>NZ_LMLZ01000001.1 GCF_001422735.1 Acidovorax sp. Leaf78
AAGATAGCCCCCACCCCGCCCCTGAGCGTCGATAAGGAACTGAGCCGCACCTCAGCGCCGATCTGTAAGCAAGCTAACGCCTGTGGCGGGATTCCACCCCAACGATCGTCATTGTTCATTGGAGGAATCTCATCATGCAAGTACCCCTTTGTTTCATCGGCGTGGACGTCTCCAAGGCTGAGCTGGTCGTGGCCACCCACGGCCAGGACGCTTGCCTTGCCGTCTCTAACGAGTCCACTGCCATCGTGCAGTGGTTGCACACCCTGCCCCCTGGCGCGCTCCTGGCCATGGAGTCCACCGGCCGCTTTCACCAGCTGCTGGCCACCCTGGCCGCCGGCATGGGTTTGACGGTGTTCGTGCTCAACGCCCGCGATGTGTACTTCTACGCCAAGGGCCTGGGCGCGCGCGGCAAGACCGACCGGGTGGATGCCCGGATCATTGCCCGCTACCTGGCCGAGCACCACGAGCGGCTGCACCCGCACYGTGTCCCCAGCGCCTGTCAGGCCGAACTGGAGCAGTTGCTGGGCCAGCGCTGGACGGCGGTGACCAAGCGCACCGCGCTGCGTCAGTCGCTGCGCGGCTGCAGCACGAGCATCGCGCAGGCGGCCGCGGGGCTGGAGGACGCCTTTGGCACCTTGCTGCACACCATCGATGGGCGCATTACGCAGTTGATCAAAGAGCAAGAGCAGTTGCACCGCGCTCGCACGTTGCTGCAAAGCATCGTGGGCATCGGTCCCCAATCGAGCGCGTTGCTGGTCACCGTGCTCGATCGCGTGGCGTTTTGCAGCTGTGATGCGCTGGTGGCCTACAGCGGGCTGGATCCCCGGGCCCACGACTCTGGGCGTAGCAGGGGGCGCAGGCACTTGTCCAAGCGAGGGAATCCGGCGCTGCGCCACCAGATGTTCATGGCGGCGATGTCGGCGTGCCACACGGTCACGTTTGCGGCGACCTACCANCAGGCACTTGTCCAAGCGAGGGAATCCGGCGCTGCGCCACCAGATGTTCATGGCGGCGATGTCGGCGTGCCACACGGKCACGTTTGCGGCGACCTACCAAGCGCTGCGCGCCAGGGGGCTCAAGAGCACAGAGGCCCTGGTCGTGCTGGCGCGCAAGCTGCTGCGCATTGCCTTTGCTGTGTGGCGATCGGGCAAGCCGTTTGATGCTCATCGCATCACCCNGCGCTGCGCGCCAGGGGGCTCAAGAGCACAGAGGCCCTGGTCGTGCTGGCGCGCAAGCTGCTGCGCATTGCCTTTGCTGTGTGGCGATCGGGCAAGCCGTTTGATGCTCATCGCATCASCCCAAGCGCTTGACTCGAACCATAGAACCTCTGCCGGGCCACCGGAGGCGTCCCCCTTGGGGCTGAGGCCTGCGGCTCCAAGCCTGCCTGCGCAGGCTTGGACAGGCCGAAGAGGCCGCGCCTGCGGCGCGCGCCACCGTGGCGCGCAGCGCCTCAGGGGGTTATCTTTTCAGGGGGTCTTCTTCAGACTATCGCGAATCTCGCGCAGCAGCACGATGTCCTCGGGCGTCGCCGCAGGCGCTGCCGGGGCGGCCGGGGTTTCGCGTTTGAGCCGGTTGATCTGCTTGATCATCATGAAGATGATGAACGCCAGGATGATGAAGTTGACCGCCACGGTCAGGAAGTTGCCGTAGGCAAACACCGGCACGCCCGCCTTCTTGAGGGCGTCGAGCGTCATCGCGGTGCCGGGCGGCACCGACCCGAGCACGACGAAGAGGTTGGAAAAGTCGAGCTTGCCGAACACCAGGCCCACCACCGGCATGATGAGGTCGGACACCACCGAATCCACGATCTTGCCGAATGCGCCGCCGATGATCACACCAACCGCAAGGTCGATCACATTGCCCTTGACGGCGAACTCTCTGAACTCCTGCATCATGCCCATGGTGCCCTCCTGGCTGCGTGAAATGTCGATGCGCGAGTATTGCCCAGAGTCAACCCCTGTCAACCCACCCCGCATGCGTTTGAAATAACCATTTTCACTCCGCTACAATTCGCGGTTGACCCCAATGTAGCGATGATCAATCGAGGATCCCCATGAGTGACACTCCAATCGACTCCAGCAAGCGGACGTGGATCATCACGTCGGCATGCGCTGGTGCGGTGGGCGGCGTGGCAACCGCCGTTCCTTTCGTGAGTACGTTCCAGCCCTCCGAGCGCGCCAAAGCCGCCGGGGCTGCAGTCGAGGTGGATATTTCCGCCCTCAAGCCGGGCGAGAAACTCACCGTGGAGTGGCGCGGCAAGCCTGTCTGGATCATCAAGCGCACCCCGGAGCAGCTCGCCGAGCTGCCCAAGCTCGATGGCCAGCTCGCCGACCCCAAGTCCGAGCGCAAGCCCTCCGAGCTCACCCCCGAGTACGCGCGCAACGAAGCGCGTTCGATCAAGCCAGAGATTTTCGTGGGTGTGGGCATCTGCTCGCACTTGGGTTGCTCGCCGTCGGACAAGTTCCAGACCGGCGCACAGCCTTCGCTGCCCGACGACTGGAAGGGCGGTTTCCTGTGCCCTTGCCACGGCTCCACGTTCGACATGGCCGGCCGCGTGTTCAAGAACAAGCCCGCGCCCGACAACCTTGAAGTCCCTCCGCACATGTACCTGTCCGACACGCGCCTCGTGATCGGTGAAGACAAGAAGGCTTGACGGAGAACGACATGGCCCACGAATTCAAAGAAATCTCCCCCAACGCCCCGATCAGCGCACAGGTCACGAACTGGTTCGAGAACCGGTTCCCCACGGCCTTCGATGCGTACAAGGTGCACATGTCGGAGTACTACGCTCCGAAGAACTTCAACTTCTGGTACATCTTCGGCTCGCTGGCCCTGGTCGTGCTGGTGATCCAGATCGTGACCGGCATCTTCCTGGTCATGCACTACAAGCCCGACGCCAACCTGGCGTTCGCTTCGGTCGAGTACATCATGCGCGATGTGCCCTGGGGCTGGCTGATCCGCTACATGCACTCCACGGGCGCGTCGGCGTTCTTCGTGGTGGTGTACCTGCACATGTTCCGCGGCCTCATCTACGGCAGCTACCGCAAGCCGCGCGAGCTGGTCTGGATCTTCGGCTGCGCGATCTTCCTGTGCCTGATGGCCGAGGCCTTCATGGGCTATCTGCTGCCCTGGGGCCAGATGTCGTACTGGGGCGCCCAGGTGATCGTGAACCTGTTCGCTGCCATCCCGTTCATCGGCCCTGACCTGGCGCTGCTCATCCGCGGCGACTACGTGGTGGGCGACGCCACGCTGAACCGCTTCTTCAGCTTCCACGTGATCGCCGTGCCGCTGGTCCTGCTGGGCCTGGTGGTGGCCCACTTGCTGGCGCTGCACGATGTCGGCTCCAACAACCCCGACGGCGTGGAAATCAAGGGCCCGCAAGCCCCCAAGGATGCCAATGGCAAGCCGCTGGACGGCGTGCCCTTCCACCCTTACTACACGGTGCACGACATCTTCGCGCTGAGCATGTTCCTGATGGCGTTCACGGCGGTGGTGTTCTTCGCGCCCGAGTTCGGTGGCTACTTCCTCGAGTACAACAACTTCATCCCTGCGGACCCGCTCAAGACCCCTGCGCACATCGCACCGGTCTGGTACTTCACGCCGTTCTATTCGATGCTGCGTGCCATCACCACCGAAATGATGTACGTGCTGGTGCTGTGCGTGGTGGCCGGTGCGGGCTTCGGCATCCTCAAGGCCAAGCTGCCCAGCTTCGTCAAGGCAGGCATCGCCGTGGCGGCCATTGCCGTGATCGCGATGATGCTGTCGATCGACGCCAAGTTCTGGGGCGTGGTCGTGATGGGTGGTGCCGTGATCATCCTGTTCTTCCTGCCATGGCTGGACTACAGCCCCGTCAAGTCGATCCGCTACCGCCCTGACTGGCACAAGTACCTGTACGGCATCTTTGTGATCATCTTCCTGATCCTGGGCTACCTGGGCGTGCAGCCTCCTTCGGCCATCGGCGAGCGCGTGTCGCAGGTCGGTACGCTGTTCTACTTCGGCTTCTTCCTGCTGATGCCCTGGTGGAGCCGCATCGGCAAGGCCAAGCCCGTGCCTGACCGCGTGACCTTTGTGGCGCACTGAGCCTGGAGACAACAACAATGAAGAAACTCATCCTCACGTTGATCGCCGCCCTGGGTATTGCCACGGGCGCGCAAGCGGCCGAAGGCGGCATTGCCTGGGACAAGGCGCCCAACAAGACCAACGACCTGGCCTCCCTGCAAAACGGCGCCAAGGTGTTCGTCAATTACTGCCTGAGCTGCCACTCCGCTGCGTACATGCGGTTCAACCGCCTGCGCGACATCGGCCTGACCGAGCAGGACATCAAGGACAACCTCTTGTTCACGACCGACAAGGTCGGCGAAACCATGAAGGCGTCCATCGATCCCAAGCAGGCCAAGGAATGGTTCGGTGCCAACCCGCCCGACCTGACCGTGATCGCACGCTCGCGCGCCGGCCACGGCGGCACGGGTGCCGACTACCTCTACACCTTCCTGCGCACGTTCTACCGTGACGACACCAAGGCCACGGGCTGGAACAACCTGGCCTTCCCGAGCGTGGGCATGCCCCATGCGCTGTGGCAGATGCAGGGCGACCGCCGCCCCGTGTTCGAAGAGCACGAAAGCCATGGCCACAAGACCCAGGTCTTCAAGGGCTGGGAGCAGGTCAAGCCAGGCACGATGACCCCGTTGCAGTTCGACCAGACTGTGGGTGATCTCGTGAACTACCTGCAATGGATGGGCGAACCCGCCCAGAACACCCGCGTCCGAGTTGGCGTGTGGGTGCTGCTCTTTCTCGGTGTTTTCACCGTAATCGCCTGGAGGCTGAACGCGGCCTTCTGGAAGGATGTGAAGTAAGCAGCACGAACCGTCGATCCATGAGAAGGCGCCCTTCGGGGTGCCGCCGGATTGTTTGCAGAGTGGGCGCTCATGGCGTCCCACTCTTTTGATTTTTAGGAGCTTCCCACCATGATGGTGCTTTACTCGGGTACGACCTGTCCCTTCTCCCACCGCTGCCGTTTCGTCCTGTTCGAAAAGGGCATGGACTTTGAAATTCGCGATGTGGACCTGTACAACAAGCCCGAAGACATCAGCGTGATGAACCCGTACGGCCAGGTGCCCATCCTGGTCGAACGCGATCTGATCCTGTACGAGTCGAACATCATCAACGAGTACATCGACGAGCGCTTCCCGCACCCGCAGCTGATGCCCGGCGATCCGGTGGACCGCGCCCGCGTGCGCCTGTTCCTGCTCAACTTCGAAAAGGAGTTGTTCGTGCACGTGAACATCCTGGAGTCGCGCGCGACCAAGGGCAACGAAAAGGCGCTGGAAAAGGCCCGTTCGCACATCCGCGACCGCCTGACGCAGCTGGCCCCCGTGTTCCTCAAGAACAAGTACATGCTGGGCGACAATTTCTCGATGCTGGATGTGGCGATTGCACCGCTGCTGTGGCGCCTGGACTACTACGGCATCGATCTGTCGAAGAACGCCGCCCCGCTGCTGAAGTACGCCGAGCGCATCTTCTCGCGCCCTGCCTACATCGAAGCGCTGACGCCGTCCGAAAAGGTCATGCGCAAGTAATGCTGTCGACGCTCCGGGCTCCCGGGGCCTCCTGTGCACTTTCTTTCATCCACCGAAGCTGCCACCTTGTTCATGACCGCCCAGGAATCCACCTCCACGCGCCCGTACCTCATTCGTGCCCTGTACGAGTGGTGCACCGACAACGGTCTCACGCCTTATGTCGCAGTGCGCGTGGACGATTCCGTGCAGGTGCCGCGCGAGTACGTGAAGGATGGCGAGATCGTGTTGAACATCAGCTTCGATGCCACCAGTGCGCTGCAGCTGGGCAATGACTTCATCGAGTTCAAGGCCCGCTTCGGCGGTAAGCCGCGCGAGATATTGGTGCCAGTCGGCCGGGTCATCGCCATCTATGCCCGTGAAAACGGTCAGGGCATGGCGTTCCCGCCGCCGGTAGATGTTCTGGGTACCCCTGCGGGTGCTCCTTCCCTGATCGATCCGATGTCGGCAGCGGAGCCGGCGGCCACCGCTTCGGCGACGGGCAGCGTCGTGCCGCTCTCAGCGGCAGAAGACCGTGTAGTGCAGTTGGTTTCGGTCGACGAAAGCAAGAAGGACGACGGTCCTGGCGACGATGCTCCGCGCCCTCCGCCCACGGCAGGCGGCGCGCGGCCTTCGCTCAAGCGCGTGAAATAAGCGCGGTTTTCGATTTTTGGCTGCGTTTTCCACGATAAGATGCAGCCCTCGCCGGTTTAGCTCAGTTGGTAGAGCACCCGCCTTGTAAGCGGTAGGTCGTCAGTTCGATTCCGACAACCGGCACCATTTTTGGTTTCTTTCTCCCTATTCCCTGGTTCATACCTTGGCCGTCAGGTTTGAACTTTCAGGCGAATCACGTTAACCTCCCACCCCCGGGTGCGCAAATGCGCCCCCAATGCAGGCAGCAGCTGGCGGATTTTTGCCGCTGCGGCATTGCTCTTGACCAGCAGGCACCAGGAATCCCCGTCGATGGGACCCGCCTGGATCGCTGGGCGCAAGGTTGCGGGTATCAGCATTTCAATGGCTTTGAGCCGATCACTGGAGTCGCGGGTCAGCGCTGTCAGTCGGGCCAGCGTGGGAGAGTCCTGGCTGGCTTTCTGCAGGGTGACTGCGTAGTGGCGGCGGTTCATGGCGTGCGTCTTCGGGCGTGGAGAATTCGTAGTGCATCTGATTATCACGGACGCCCGGCTGGCACGCAGCCGCGCCATCCATCTGTCGGGCTCGCGCCTGGTCCTGGCGGGACTCGGGCTGTCGCTGTGCCTCATGCTGGTGGCCGCCACGCTGTACCACTGGGTGTTCCTCAAGGGCGCGCGTGAAGGCTGGCCCATCGTGGGCTCGCTGGTGCGTCTGGTCGTGAAGGACGAGTTTGCCGAGCGTGACCGTTTCATGCGCGCCAACCTGGATGCCATGGCACGCCGTGTGGGCGAAATGCAGGCCCGCATGGTGCAGCTGGAGTCGCTGGGCGACCGCGTGCTGGGTCTCGCCGGCATGGCCCCTTCCGACATCCAGAAGACGGATGCCCGCGGCGGCGTTCTGGTCGGTGCCCGTGATCTGTCGATGGAGGAATTGCAGGCCACGCTCGACGAGCTGGAGCGCCTGACCAGCCAGCGGGTGGACCTGATGACGGTGCTCGAGTCCCGCCTGTTCGACCAGCACATTCGCAAGAAGATGATTCCCACCCACGCGCCCGTCACCGGCCGCGCGCCGGGTTCGGCGTTCGGCTGGCGGGTGGACCCGATCACCGGGCAGTCGGCGCTGCACACGGGCCTGGATTTTCAGGCCGATACCGGCACGGCCATTCTGGCGGCCGCCGGTGGTGTGGTCGTAACGCAGGAGTTTCACCCGGCGTACGGCAACATGATCGAGGTGGACCACGGCAACCAACTGGTCACGCGATACGCCCATGCCTCGCGCACCCTGGTCAAGCAGGGCGACATCGTCAAGCGCGGTCAGAAGATCGCCGAAGTGGGCACCACGGGGCGTTCCACGGGGCCGCACCTGCATTTCGAGGTGCTGGTGCAAGGGGTTTTTCAGGACCCGCAGAAGTTTCTGAGCGCAGGCGGCACTGTGCCTTCCAACGCGCCGGGTCCGCAGGTCGCGTCGATCCAGCCGCGTGCTTCGCCTGCCCAGACTGCTGCGCCCACGGCGGGCAGGTAAAATCGCCGGTCCGGCGTTCACGGCCAGGGTTGCATTGCTTGCAATCCTCGGTGTTGAACCCACCTGAACTCAATTCATCTTAGGGATTTCGGTCGCTTGGCGCGCTGGTTTGCAGCGGCCCGGCGGTCCTGTTCGCATGGCCACCAACTTCCTCACCAAATTATTCGGCAGCCGCAACGACCGGCTTCTCAAGCAGTACCGCAAGACGGTGTCCCGCATCAATGCGATGGAGCCTGAGTACGAGAAGCTGTCGGACGAGCAGCTCAAGGCCAAGACGCAGGAGTTCAAGGAGCGCGTCGCCAAGGGCGAGTCGCTGGACGACATCCTGCCCGAAGCGTTCGCCGTGGTCCGCGAAGGCTCCAAGCGCATCATGAAGATGCGCCACTTCGACGTGCAGCTGCTGGGCGGCATGGCCCTGCACTTCGGCAAGATCTCCGAAATGCGCACCGGCGAAGGCAAGACCCTGACCGCCACGCTGCCCGTGTATCTGAATGCCCTGTCGGGCAAGGGCGTGCACGTGGTGACGGTGAACGATTACCTCGCCAACCGCGATGCGCAGTGGATGGGCCGGCTGTACAACTTCCTGGGCCTGACGGTGGGCATCAACCTGCCCAACATGCCGCGCGAGCAAAAGCAGGAGGCCTATCGCGCCGACATCACGTACGGTACGAACAACGAGTACGGCTTTGATTACCTGCGCGACAACATGGTCTACGAGGCCGCAGACCGCGTGCAGCAGGGCCTGAACTTCGCCATCGTGGACGAGGTGGACTCGATCCTGATCGACGAGGCACGCACGCCCCTGATCATCAGCGGCCAGGCCGAAGACCACACGGCGATGTACATCGCCATGAACAAGGTGGTGCCCCTGCTGGTGCGCCAGGAAGGCGAAGCCGACGCCCGCACCGGCGAGGGCGTGACCAAGCCCGGCGACTTCACGCTGGACGAAAAGACCCACCAGGTGTTCCTGACGGAGCAGGGCCACGAAAGCGCCGAGCGCATTCTGGCCAGCCAGGGCCTGATCGCCGAGGGTGCCTCGGTGTACGACCCGGCCAACATCACCCTGATGCACCACCTGTACGCAGCGCTGCGTGCCAACCACCTCTACCACCGCGACCAGCACTACGTGGTGCAGGACGGCGAGATCGTGATCGTGGACGAGTTCACCGGCCGCCTGATGTCGGGCCGCCGCTGGAGCGAAGGCCTGCACCAGGCCGTGGAAGCCAAGGAAGGCGTGAACATCCAGGCCGAGAACCAGACTCTGGCCTCCATCACGTTCCAGAACTATTTCCGCCTGTACAACAAGCTGGCCGGCATGACCGGCACGGCCGATACCGAAGCGTATGAGTTCCAGGAGATCTACGGCCTGGAAACCACGGTGATCCCGCCCAACCGTCCGAGCAAGCGCGACGACCAGCTCGACCGCGTCTACAAGACCACGCGCGAGAAGTACGAAGCGGCGATCAAGGACATACGCGAATGCCACGAGCGCGGCCAGCCCGTGCTGGTGGGCACCACGTCGATCGAGAACTCCGAAATCATCGACCAGCTGCTGAACAAGGAAGGCCTGCCGCACCAGGTGCTCAACGCCAAGCAGCACGCCCGTGAAGCGGACATCGTGGCCCAGGCCGGGCGCGCGGGCATGATCACCATTGCGACCAACATGGCCGGCCGTGGTACCGACATCGTGCTGGGCGGCAACATCGAGAAGGACACGGCGGCCATCGAGGGCGACGAATCCCTGTCCGAGTCCGAGCGCGAGGCCCAGCTGGCCGCGCTGCGCGAGCGCTGGAAGGTGGACCACGACAAGATCAAGGCCCTGGGCGGCCTGCGGATCATCGCCACCGAACGCCACGAATCGCGCCGCATCGACAACCAGCTGCGCGGCCGCTCGGGCCGCCAGGGCGACCCCGGTTCGTCGCGCTTCTACCTGAGCCTGGACGATTCGTTGATGCGCATCTTCGCTGGTGACCGCGTCAAGGCGATCATGGACCGCCTGAAGATGCCCGATGGCGAAGCCATCGAAGCCGGCATCGTCACGCGCAGCATCGAGTCCGCCCAGCGCAAGGTCGAAGCCCGCAACTTCGACGTTCGCAAGCAACTGCTGGAGTACGACGACGTCTCCAACGACCAGCGCAAGGTGATCTACCAGCAGCGCAACGACATCCTGGACGCTGCGGACCTGTCCGACGTGATTGCCGCGATGCGCGAAGACTGCATGACCGACCTGGTGCGCCAATACGTGCCCGCCGAGTCGGTGGAAGAGCAGTGGGACCTGGCTGGCCTCGAAAAGGTGCTGGCCGAAGAGTGGCAGGTCTCCCTGCCTTTGCAGCAGGAAGTGCAGGGCGCGAGCAGCGTCACCGACGACGAGATCCTGGAGAAGGTGCTGCAGGCTGCCCACGCATCGTTCGACGGCAAGGTGGAGCAGGTCGGCCGCGAGAACTTCACGCAGTTCGAGCGCATGGTGCTGCTGCAAAGCTTCGACTCGAACTGGCGCGACCACCTGGCAGCGCTCGACTACCTGCGCCAGGGCATCCACCTGCGCGGCTACGCGCAAAAGCAGCCCAAGCAGGAGTACAAGCGCGAGGCTTTCGAGCTGTTCCGCCAATTGATCGACCTGGTCAAGAACGAGGTCACCAAGATCCTCATGACCGTGCAGGTCCAGTCGCAGGCGCAGCTGGACCAGGCCGCCCAGGACATGGAAAGCCGCGGCGAGAGCATTGCCAACGTGACCTACACCGCCCCCACCGAAACGGGCGATGTGGAAACCACGCTGGGCGCGCAGGCGCAGGGCGCATCCGGCGAGCCCCTGCCGGAAGAGCTGCAAGGCCTGCGCATCGGCCGCAACGATCCCTGCCCATGCGGCAGCGGCAAGAAGTACAAGCAGTGCCACGGCAAGCTGGCTTGATCCTCTGACTCACGCAACACGGGCTTCGGCCCGTGTTTTCATTGGCGCGCCACGGTTTTCCGCATAATTGGCCGCAGTCTTCATCAGGCGAATGCCGTATGCCGGGCAACTGGCCCGTGCCGCATCCGTCTCCTTCTTCCAGATAGAAAGGCCCAGACCCCATGCCTGTGAATCTCGTTGCCCCCGTTGCCGCCGACCTGTACCCGATCGCCGGCGTGCGCATCGGTGTGGCCGAAGCCGGTGTCCGCAAAGCCAACCGCAAGGACCTCACCGTCTTCCTGCTGGACGAGGGTGCCAGCGTGGCTGGCGTTTTCACCCAGAACCGCTTTTGCGCAGCGCCGGTGCAGATCAGCCGCGACCACCTGGCCCAACAAAAGGCAGGCCAACCGATCCGCGCGATGCTGATCAACACCGGCAACGCCAACGCTGGCACCGGTGCTGACGGCCTGGCGCGTGCGCGTGCCACCTGCATCGCCCTGGCGCGCCAACTGAGCGTGGCGCCCGAGCAGATCCTGCCGTTTTCGACCGGCGTGATCATGGAGCCCCTGCCCAACGACCGCATCGAAGCCGGATTGCCTGCAGCCATCGCCGATGCGCAACCGGGCCATTGGGCCCGCGCGGCGGAAGGCATCATGACGACCGACACGCTGCCCAAGGCGTTCTCGGCGCAGGTGCAGATCGGCGGCGCCACGGTGTCCATCACCGGCATCAGCAAGGGCGCGGGCATGATCCGGCCCAACATGGCCACCATGCTCGGCTTCATGGCCACGGACGCCTCTGTGGCGCCCGCCGTGATGCAGCAGCTGGCCCGCGAGCTGGCCGACGGGTCCTTCAACCGCGTGACCATCGACGGCGACACATCGACCAACGACTCGTTCGTGGTGGTGGCGACCAACAAGGCCGCGCACGCGCCCATCACGTCGCTGGACAGTCCCGAGGGCCAGGCTCTGAAGGCGGCCATGCTGGCGGTGTCGCAAAAGCTCGCCCAGGCCATCGTGCGCGACGGCGAGGGCGCCACCAAGTTCATCACCGTGCGGGTCGAAGGCGGCAAGACGGGCGAGGAGTGCCGCAAGGTGGCCTACGCCATCGCCCACTCGCCACTGGTCAAGACGGCGTTCTACGCCAGCGACCCGAACCTGGGCCGCATCCTGGCGGCCGTGGGCTACGCGGGCATCGACGACCTCGACCAGACCGGCATCGACCTGTACCTGGACGACGTGCATGTGGCCATCCAGGGCGGCCGCAACCCGGCCTACCGCGAAGAGGACGGCCAGCGCGTGATGAAGCAAAGCGAGATCACGGTGCGGGTGCTGCTGGGCCGTGGCAACGCGGCCGACACGGTGTGGACCTGCGACTTCAGCCACGACTACGTGACGATCAACGCCGACTACCGGTCTTGATCCAGCGGGGCGCTTCACGCCGGTCCGTCGGCGTGGGCGTGTCGGCGGCCGCGGGCGTTAGCGCCAAAGCGATGCTTGCGTGCTGATAGGCCTGTTGTGTCGCGATGCTATAAAAGTGATAGCTGCTTGCGCATGTGTATTAAGCGCTAGGTGCCAGAAATGAATGAAAAATTTGAACATCTGATCGAGCGGGCCGAGCAACTCATCGCCCGTATCGAGTCCGTGCTGCCCCAGCCTCTGGGCGCGCCCGACTGGTCACAGGCCATCGCCTGGCGGTACCGCAAGCGCAGCAGCGGCCACGGCACCCTGGAGCCCGTGCGTCACGTCGCGGCCATGGCGCTGTCGGACCTGAAAGAGATCGACGCGCAAAAGGAAAAGATCGAGCGCAATACGCGGCAGTTCGTGCAGGGCCGGGCCGCCAACAACGTGCTGCTGACGGGGGCGCGTGGTACCGGCAAGTCATCCCTGATCAAGGCCTGCCTGAACACCTACGCGCCCGAGGGCCTGCGCTTGATCGAGGTGGACAAGGCGGACCTTGTCGACCTGCCGGACATCGTCGATGTGGTGGCTGGTCGCCCTGAGAAGTTCATCGTGTTCTGCGACGACCTCAGCTTTGAAGAGGGCGAACCGGGCTACAAGGCGCTCAAGTCCATCCTCGACGGGTCGGTGGCTGCATCCACGCCCAATGTGCTGATCTACGCCACCAGCAACCGCCGCCATCTGCTGCCCGAGTACATGACGGAGAACCTGACCTACACCCACACCGAGGATGGCGAAGTCCACCCCGGTGAGGTGGTGGAAGAGAAGATCTCCCTGTCGGAGCGGTTTGGCCTGTGGGTGAGCTTCTACCCCTTCAGCCAGGAGGAGTACCTCACCATCGTCGCGCAATGGCTGTCGTCGATGGGCGTGTCCGCAGACGCGATCACAGCCGCACGTGGCCAGGCGCTTGTCTGGGCGCTGGAACGCGGCTCGCGCAGCGGGCGCGTGGCGTACCAGTTTGCACGCGACTACGCGGGGCGGGAATGAAAGCGGTCGCCATGCCACTGAACGGCACCGGGAAGGATTGCCATGGTTGAGGATCGTAAACACACCGAGGTCGCGGTCGGCATCCTGGTGCGTGCCGACGGCGCGTTGCTGCTGTCGACCCGCCCGGCGGGCAAGCCTTATGCAGGGTATTGGGAGTTTCCGGGCGGCAAGCTCGAAGTGGGCGAGACCGTGGAGCAGGCGCTGCGCCGCGAACTTATCGAAGAACTGGGCGTGACCATCGGCCCGGCCTCCGTCTGGAAGGTTACCGAGCACGACTATCCGCACGCGCTGGTGCGCCTGCATTGGTGCAAGGTGTGGGAGTGGAGCGGTGACTTCGAGATGCGCGAGGGCCAGGCGATGGCCTGGCAGCAGATGCCGCTGACCGTGGCGCCTGTCCTGCCCGGCGCTTACCCGGTGCTGGAGTGGTTGGCCCAGGAGCGCGGGTTGGCGTTTGTGCCGCCGTCAGCCCCATAAAATAGCTTGCTATCAAATAAATAGCTGCTGGCGCTTGCCTGGTGCACGGTCAGTGGCTTTTTCCCTGGGTTCGGCGCCGCGTTTGTAGCGGGCATGCCGCTCACCTCCGATATCAGTGTTCTGTGCGCGGGTCACCGTACTGCGCGTCGCCCGGCGGTGCTTCCGCTGGCATGCGGAAATCTTCGCTGGCCCATGCACCCAGGTCCACCTGCTTGCAGCGTTCGCTGCAGAAGGGGCGGTAGGCGTTGGCGGGGCTGTACACACTGTCGCCGCCGCAACTGGGGCACACAACGATGCGTTCCTGGGAGGCGCCCGCGGCGGTGGGGCGTGGGGTGGAGGCCATCTTCGTCGTCATCCTCAAATCACAGAGCGCTGCAAGCCAGCAGGCTCAAGCGCACAGGGTCAGCTCAAAGGCTGCATCCTCGTTGCTGGCGTGCAGCCGTGTGTCAGCCTCTAGCCGCATGAGGCGCACGGACACGATGAGGCGGTTGCCGCTGATCTCGGGGATCAGGTTCAGCGCGGGGTCGATGCGAAGGCGCAGCAGCTGGAAAGTGCGGCCCTGCGGCAGGTTCTGCTGGAACTGCCCGCGCTCGGCGGCCACCTTTTGCGGCACACCGGAGTCGCGCAGCAGCTTGAGCAGTACGTAAATGGATTCGGCCAGCGGGGCCAAGTTGGACGCCCACTGTTCCAGCGCCTCCTGGCGCACACCGGGGGCGTAGTGCTGCCAGGCGTAGTAGGCCGGCAGATCGAACCCGCAGGTACCCCCCGGAATGCCCACCCGGCTGCGGATGCTCATGAGCCAATCGTTCTCGGTGAGGATGTGGCCAGATTTGCCTGACTGGGTGTTGAGCGCGTTGAAGCAGCGGTCGAGCTGAGCGATCACCGCATCGAGTGCGGCTTCGGAAATCGACGGATTGCCGCGGTAGCTGTCGAGCTGGTGCTTGTGCTTCTCGATGTCCTTAAGCACGTCCGACTTCAAGTCGGCCCGCGCGGCCACGTCCATGATCTCGAAGATCGTGACCAAAGCGAAATGATGGTCCAGGGCGTGGGGGCGGGGGATCAGCTCCCCAAGGCGCCGAAAGAGCTGCTCCAGCCGCAGGTAAGTGCGTAGGCGCTCATTGAAAGGATATTCGTAAAGGATCACGCTGGCGGGTTCCTGGGGGATCAGGGAGTGTTCTGACGCCGGTAGCGCACGGCAGGGGGTGAAAGCACAAACGGTTTGACCCGCATCATAGCCCGAACAATGATGCTGTCTGCTGCGCGCGCTCCCGCAGCTGCTCGAGCGTGCAGTCCGCGTCGTTGGCAATGACCGCATCGGCCACCGCACGGCGCGTTGTCCTGCTGGCCTGCGAGGCAATGATGCCTTCCACCGTTTCCCGGCTCAAGCCACTGCGTTGCATCACGCGTCTGATCTGCGTCTGCGCAGAGCAATCCACCACCACCACTGCATCCAGCCGCCCCGCCCACCGGCCGGACTCTGCCAGCAGGGGGATGTCGAAAACGATGAGCCTGCGCCCCTCATCGATAGCTTGTTGCGCCTTGAGGTTGCTGTGCAGCGTGACCAGCGGGTGAACGATGCCCTCAAGCTGCGCACGGGCGTCCGGGCGGCTGAATGCGAGCGCTCGCATGCGTGCACGGTCCAAGGCGCCCGTCGCCACATCCACGAAATCGCTGCCAAACGCGGCGGCTATCGCCGACATGGCCGCCCCTTGCGGTCCGGTGACGTCGCGGGCAATCTGGTCTGCATCGATCAGCGCAGCGCCTTGCTCCGCCCAGATGTGGCCCACCGTGCTCTTGCCGCTACCTATGCCGCCAGTCAAGCCCAGGCGCCATGGGCGATGGTTGGGGTGCGGCATGGGGTGGCTAGAGGCCGAAGAGCTTCAGCACCGCATTCAAAATGGACTGGGGCCCGAAAACCATTGCAGTAAAGCCGGCCCCGACCAGAAAAGGGCCGAAAGGCACATATCCGCCCTCACGCAGACTGCTGGCCATCTTCATGCCGATGCCAGTGATGGCGCCAATGACAGACGACATCAGGATGATGGGCACCAGTGCCTGCCAGCCAAACCATGCTCCCAAGGCAGCAAACAGCTTGAAATCGCCGTAGCCCATGCCCTCTTTGCCGGTCGCCAGCTTGAAGCCCCAGTACACCAGCCACAGCGACACATAGCCCGCAGCAGCGCCGGCCACGGAAGACTGCAGCGTCACATCGGTCCACTGCAAGGAAGACGCCAGCAACCCGGCCCACAACAAGGGCAGGGTGATGTCATCCGGCAACAAAGTGGTATCCCAGTCGATGAACGCCAAGGCCACCAACGCAGCAGAAAAGCCGCACCAGGCAATGCCTGTCGGGGTGACACCCCAACGCTGGATACAGAAGAAAAACAACGTGCCCGTGGCCAGTTCCACCAGTGGGTATCGAATGGAGATACGCACCTTGCACGCCGAGCACCGGCCGCGCAGGAAGAGATAGCTCAGTACGGGAATGTTTTCATACCACTGCACCTCGTGCCCGCAAGAGGGGCAGCGAGACCGCGGCGTCATGAGATTGAAAGGCGCCTGCTGTTGGAGTGCTTGCTCCGCCACTGCGTCGTTCCGCAGTGGTTCGTCTGCCTCTGCAGACATTGCCGCCAGTTCAGCAGCCCATTGACGCTCCATCATCTTCGGAAGCCGATAGATGACAACGTTGAGGAAGCTCCCGATCAACAGCCCGAATATTCCGCCGAGCCCCGCACTCAGCCAAGTCTCCATCTCCATTACACGACTTGGCCCAGTTTGAAGATGGGCAGGTACATTGAAACTACGATACCACCGATAAGACTACCCAAAAATACAATAATGATTGGCTCCATCAGACTGGACAGCCCAGCGACCATTTCGTCCACCTCAGCCTCGTAAAAATCTGCAGCCTTGCCAAGCATGTGGTCAATAGAACCGGACTCTTCGCCGATAGCGCACATCTGCAACACCATTGAGGGAAAAATATTAGCATTTCCCATTGCGGCAGTAAGGCTAGTGCCTGTAGAGACCTCCTGTTGGATTCTTTCGGTTGCCATTGAATATACTGAATTTCCAGATGCGCCACCGACAGAATCTAACGCTTCGACCAACGGGACCCCAGCTGCGAACATGGTGGATAAAGTGCGCGTCCAACGAGCAACGCAGGATTTCTCAATGAGAGCGCCAAAAATAGGGATTTTAAGCAGGAGACGGTCCATGAATTTTTGAACTTTCTCATTTCGCTTCCAGGCTTGCATGAAGAAATAGAAAGTTCCACCAATACCCCCAAAAATTAACCACCACCATTGCACAAAAACTTCACTGACGGCCATTACAAATAAAGTAGGTGCCGGCAAATCGGCCCCGAATGAGGTGAAAACTTCTTTAAATGCGGGAATGACGAAAATCATGATCACCGCAACTACTACAAAAGCTACGATAACCACTGAAATGGGATACATTAGAGCCGATTTAATTTTTGATTTAATGGCTTCAGTTTTCTCCATGTAGGTGGCCAACCTATCAAGCAGCGCCTCGAGAATACCAGCAGCTTCTCCTGCCTCAACCAGATTGCAATACAGGCTGTCGAAATACATCGGGTGCTTGCGAAAGGCCGCATTTAGAGATGTACCCGTTTCGACATCAGTTCGGATGTCATTCAGCAATTTAGTAACGCTTGCGTTTGTGTTGCCACGTCCTACAATATCGAATGATTGAAGAAGCGGAACCCCTGCTTTCATCATTGTCGCCAGTTGGCGGGTAAATAATGCAATATCTTTGGGCTTAATCGATTTGCCAGAGCGCATTCTGCGCTTTTTAATTTTTGTAGGAAATACGCCTTGACGGCGCAGCGTAGCCTGCACCTGGTTTTCGCCAGAGGCACGCACTTCCCCGCGTACAATCTTGCCGTGGCGGTCCTTGCCCTCCCATTCGTAAACGAATTCTTTGATATCGCGTATTGATGCAGCGGTTGCCATATGAACCCTCTAACTCTTATTCATTGGTGACAGCAAGGACCTCTTCCACAGACGTGAAGCCCAACTTTGCCTTGTTCAGGCCGGAAGCGCGCAGAGATCGAACTCCCTCAAGTTTTGCCTGCTCTGCGATTTCCAATGCACTCCCATCACGCAAAATAATGCGTTGGAGATCCTCTGTGATCGGCATCACTTGATATATACCAACGCGGCCTTTGTAGCCATTGTTGCAGGCAGAGCAACCCACCGGACGGTAAGTTACCCAAGAACCATCGAGGTCCTCTTCAGGGTATCCTGCTTCCACCATAGCCTCATGGGGTATGTCAGCAGGGGCCTTGCATACGGGGCACAGTCGGCGCGCAAGACGCTGCGCGGTGATCAATATCACGCTGGATGCAATATTGAACGGCGCAATGCCCATATTGCGCATCCGTGTCAATGTGGTCGGTGCATCATTGGTATGTAGCGTAGACAACACCAAGTGACCGGTTTGTGCGGCTTTGATGGAAATATCAGCGGTTTCCAGGTCGCGAATTTCACCCACCATGATGATGTCTGGATCTTGGCGCAGGAATGATTTAAGTGCTACTGCAAAGGTGAGGCCTGCCTTGTCGTTGACATTCACCTGATTCACGCCGGGAAGGTTGATTTCTGAAGGGTCTTCTGCGGTCGCGATGTTAACCCCGGGTTTATTCAGCAGATTCAAGCAGGTGTAGAGAGAAACCGTTTTGCCGGAACCTGTAGGGCCGGTCACCAGAATCATGCCGTACGGACGGCTGATGGCTTGCAGCAGACGCTCCTTCTCTTCGGGTTCATAACCCAAGGCATCGATACCCAGCTTCGCGCTGCTGGGGTCGAGAATACGGATCACGATCTTCTCGCCAAACAAAGTGGGCAGTGTGCTGACCCGAAAATCGATGACACGGTCTGGACCGACCTTGAGTTTCATTTTTCCATCTTGAGGCACCCGTTTTTCAGAGATGTCCAATCGGGATATCACCTTGATACGGGAGGCGAGCTTGTCCTTGATGGCAATGGGAGGCGATGCAATTTCTCGCAATTCACCGTCGATGCGGAATCTCACACGGTATTGGTGTTCGTATGGTTCAAAATGCAAGTCGGACGCTCGCATATTGAAAGCGTCCAGCAACATTTTATGCAGAAACTTGACGATGGGGGCGTCTTCAACGTCCCCGGCACCTGAATCATTGTTTTCTGGAGCTTCTTCAATCGGGACATCGTCAAATTCAAAGTCGCCTCCTGTGGAGTTCATTGCATCCAATGACTCACCGGCAGACTTAGAGCTTGCCTCCACAAGTTTGCTGATCTTGTCATACTCAGCAATAATCCAATCCACCCCCATCTGGGTCGTGAATTTGATTTTCTCTGCAGCTTCCTGGTCCGTAGGGTCAGCAGTCGCAACGATCAATCGGTTATTGCGTTTACTGAGAACGACCACCCGATATGCCTGGCAAATCTTGGGATCAAGCAGTTCCTTGGGAAGGCGCAAGGGGTCGATCGCCTCCAGATCCAGCAGGGGGGCGCCAAAAACGGCGGACACGGTGTGTGCCAGATCGGTGGCGGACACCGCCCCCGAACCCGTCAGCTCGGCAATAAAACTTGTCCGGCTGATTTGTGATTTTTTGTAAATGTCCTCGGCGAGCTTCTGGGTCAGTTTGCCCGCAGAGATTAACGCCCGCCCCAGTCCGGGAAGGGCTACCGCAGAAGCTTCTTTGGGGGCAGTATCAACAGCGGCCATGTAACCGGGGGATGTGTTAGGTTTGGAAAAGAAACCATCCTATCATCGCTGATCGTGTACAGGGTGTACAGCGCCGGGTATTGGCAACAGCGCCACAGAAAGGGCGCTCATTTACATATCAAAAGCAGAGATCCGGGTGCAGGATTCGATGCTCACGTAGGACCCTCGAGTGTGGTGCCTGTCTAGCCCCGGTCACCCCGCCCGCATCCGCGCCGGAAGGCGCGTGTCGCGTCAATTTCTGCGTGCCAGCAGCTGTGCCGCCAGCTCCAGCAGCCCCGCTGTGTACGCATTGCCGGGGAGCTGCTCGGCGGCAGCGATGGCGCGTCGCGCTTCGGCGAACGCTGCAGCGCGGGTAACGTCCAGAGCGCCTGTGTCTCGAACAATCTGCACCACCTCGGCAAGTCGCTCGGTCGATCCTTCTTCGATGGCCTCGCGGACGACGTTCGCTTGCGCTGCGGTGCCGCGCTGCATGGCGGCGATCAGTGGCAGTGTGGACTTGCCTTCTCGCAGGTCGTCACCGAGATTTTTCCCCATCTCCTCGGCGTCGCCGTCGTAGTCCAGAACATCATCGATGATCTGGAAGGCGGTTCCGAGCGCCTGTCCATAGGTGGCGCACGCCTCCTCGACGGCAGGGGTGCTGTCGGCCAGCACGGCGCCCAAACGGGCGCTGGCTTCGAACAGCTTGGCAGTCTTGGACCGGATCACTCGAAGATAGCCCGCTTCGTCCAGCGAGGCGTCGTGCATGTTCATCAGCTGCAGCACTTCGCCTTCGGCGATCACATTGGTGGCCTCGGAGAGGATCTCCATGATGCGCATGCTGCCCGCCTCGACCATCATCTGGAAGGAGCGCGTGTGCAGAAAATCGCCCACCAGCACGCTGGCAGGGTTGCCAAAAGTCTCGTTGGCTGTGGCGCGGCCCCGGCGAAGAGTCGATGCGTCCACGACATCGTCGTGCAGCAAGGTGGCGGTGTGGATCAGCTCCACCACGGCGGCCAGGCTGTGGCGGTGCTCGCCCCGGTAGCCGAGTGCGCCGCACACCATGAGCAGCAGCGCAGGCCGCAGGCGTTTACCCCCGGCGGCGATGATGTAGTGGGAAATCTGGGCCACCAGGGGGACGCCGGATGTCAGTCGCTGGCCGATGACCTTGTCGACCTCGTGCATGTCTTGTGCAACGAGCAGGAGGGGGGAGGCTGCGGAGGCGGTGTTGTCAGTCAAGATGGTGGCCACAGAAAGTGCCCGGATTATAGGAAGGACGCGGGGCGCCTCTCCGCGGGGTGGGGCGTGTTTGACACCGCGACGGCGCAGGGGCTGGCGCTTTTTGGTGCAGTGCGCTATACTCGCTGGCTCTGCGGAAATCCGTCTGCAGAACTCATATCAAGAGGTCATCATGTACGCGGTCATAAAAACCGGCGGCAAGCAGTATCGCGTTGCTTCCGGCGAAAAAATTAAAGTAGAACAGATTGCTGCGGACGTAGGCCAGGAGATCGTGATCGACCAGGTTTTGGCTGTCGGCAACGGCGCTGAACTCAAGGTTGGCACACCCCTGGTGTCCGGCGCAACCGTGGTAGCCACCGTCGTGGCCCACGGCAAGCACGACAAGGTTCGCATCTTCAAGATGCGCCGTCGCAAGCACTATCAGAAGCGCCAAGGCCATCGCCAGCAGTTCACTGAACTGCAAATCGGTGCGATTGCTGGTTAATCCAAGGAGCTAAGTCATGGCACAGAAAAAAGGCGGCGGCTCTACGCGAAACGGGCGTGACTCCAAGCCAAAGATGCTGGGTGTCAAGGCCTCCGGCGGTGAACTGATCAGCGCTGGTTCGATCATCGTGCGCCAACGCGGCACGCGTTTCCACCCCGGCGACAATGTCGGCGTGGGCAAGGACCACACACTGTTTGCTCTGATCGACGGCCACGTGTCGTTCGGCACCAAGGGCGCAATGTCCAAGAAGACGGTCAATGTGACTGCTGCTGCCTGAGGTTCTCCTCTGGCAACCATCGAAGCCCCGCCTGGTCGGGGCTTTGTTATTTGGTCTGTACGATAGTGGCCTACCGCTGGCTGCGACCGCAGGCCGCACCTGAACGGGGTGTCTTTGCTGCCCAGCAAACGTGGCAGGCCGATGGGGTCTGCCGGCGCCGCCTCCTTCTGTAAACTGGATATCCCATGAAGTTCGTCGACGAAGCCTTTATTGACATTGCTGCCGGTGATGGCGGCAATGGCTGCGTGTCTTTCCGGCACGAGAAATACAAGGAATTCGGCGGCCCCAACGGGGGCGACGGCGGGCGTGGGGGCCATGTGTTCGCCGTGGCGGACCCGAACCTCAACACCCTGGTGGACTACCGCTACTCGCGCCGGCACGAAGCCAAGCGCGGCGAGCACGGCATGGGCTCCGACATGTTCGGTGCCGCAGGCTCCGACATCACCTTGAAGATGCCGGTCGGCACCATCATCACCGATGCCGAAACGGGTGAAGTGCTGTACGAGCTGCTCAATCCGGGCGACGTGATCACGATCGCCAAGGGCGGCGACGGCGGCTTTGGCAACCTGCGTTTCAAGAGCGCCATCAACCGCGCGCCGCGGCAAAAGACGCCCGGCTGGCCCGGCGAAAAGAAGAACCTCAAGCTTGAATTGAAGGTGCTCGCCGATGTGGGTTTGTTGGGTATGCCCAACGCCGGCAAGTCGACCTTCATCACGGCGGTCTCCAACGCACGTCCCAAGATTGCCGACTACCCCTTCACCACGCTGCACCCCAACCTGGGCGTGGTGCGCGTGGGTCCTGAGCAGAGCTTTGTGGTCGCGGATATCCCGGGCCTGATCGAAGGCGCGTCCGAAGGCGCGGGCCTGGGGCACCAGTTCCTGCGCCACCTGCAGCGTACGCGCCTGCTGCTGCACATCGTGGACTTGGCACCGTTCGACGATGCTGTCGACCCGGTGGCGCAGGCCAAGGCGATCGTGAACGAGCTCAAGAAGTACGACCAGAAGCTCTACAACAAGCCGCGCTGGCTGGTGCTGAACAAGCTGGACATGGTGCCGACGGAAGAGCGGGAAGCCAGGGTGAAGGACTTCGTGAAGCGCTTCAAGTGGAAGGGGCCGGTCTTCGAGATTTCGGCCCTGACGCGCGAGGGTTGCGAGCCGCTGATCCATGCGATCTTCCGCCACGTGCAGTCCGAGCAGCGCATCGAGAACGAGCCGGTGGAAGTCGATCCCCGCTTTGCGGGCGACGCCCCGCAGTAAATCGAGAAGGCGCGGAACGCGCATTCGAGCGCCGGTTTTGGGTTGCTATCTATTTCATAGCTTCTGCCGCTTGCAGGACAGGCGGTAGAGGCCAAAAACACAATGAAAAATGGTCTCCAGCGTATTGCGTGATGCCCGCCGCATCGTGGTCAAAGTCGGCTCCAGCCTTGTGACCAACGAAGGCCGTGGCCTGGACGAGGCAGCGATTGGCGAATGGAGCCGGCAGCTTGCGGCCCTGGTGCGGGGCGATGGCGGTGCGCCGCGTGAGGTCATCATGGTCTCCAGCGGCGCCATTGCCGAGGGCATGAAGCGCCTGGGCTGGACCACGCGGCCGCACGAGGTGCACGAGCTGCAGGCGGCCGCTGCCGTCGGCCAGATGGGCCTGGCGCAGATGTACGAGACCAAGCTGCGCGAGCAGGGCATGGGCAGCGCGCAGGTGCTGCTCACCCACGCAGACCTGGCCGATCGCGAGCGGTACCTCAACGCCCGGTCCACCCTGCTGACGCTGCTGCGCCTGGGTGTAGTGCCCGTCATCAACGAGAACGACACAGTCGTCAACGACGAGATCAAGTTCGGCGACAACGACACCCTGGGTGCCCTGGTGGCCAACCTGGTGGAGGCCGACGCGCTGATCATCCTCACCGACCAGAAGGGCCTGTACACCGCCGACCCGCGCCGCGACCCTGCGGCGCAGTTCGTGCACGAGGCCAAGGCGGGGGACCTGGCGCTGGAGGCCATGGCCGGCGGCGCGGGCTCCAGCATCGGCCGGGGCGGCATGATCACCAAGATCTTGGCGGCCAAGCGGGCGGCTGGCTCGGGTGCCTCCACCGTCATCGCCTGGGGCCGCGAGCCCGACGTGCTGGTGCGGCTGGTCAGCGGCGATGCGCTGGGCACGCTGCTGGTGGCGCAGACGCAGAAGAAGCAGGCTCGCAAGCAATGGATGGCCGACCACCTGCAGATGCGCGGCGCCGTGGTGGTGGACGCCGGTGCGGCCGCCAAGGTGCGCGACGAGGGCAAGAGCCTGCTGCCCATCGGCATGGTGTCGGTGGAGGGGCACTTCTCGCGCGGCGACGTCATTGCAGTGCGCGATGCGTCCGGCGTGGAGATCGCCCGGGGCCTGGCCAACTACGCCGCGGCCGAAGCGCGCCTGCTGTGCCGCAAGCCGTCGAGCGAGTTCGAGAAGCTATTGGGCTATGTGGCCGAGGCGGAAATGGTGCACCGCGACAACCTGGTGCTGGCGGCCGCCCCGCTCGCCCGCTGATTCTGATCCTGCGCCGCCCTGGCTTACCTGATCGTCCAACTGGCACCCTGCGGTCGCAAACCGTGTTAGATTTGCGACGGTGCTGACACTGAGGCTCCAAGGCAGGGCGCGAAAGCCCTGAGATATTGATATCTGGCAGTTCTGAAGCGCTGAAGGTGTACGCGAACGCGGTGCTACTACCCTGCTGCTAGCCCCACCAACAAAAATGCCTGCATGGAGATGCAGGCATTTTTTGTTTCAGCTACTGCTGCAGCAAAGTGCAGCAGTCCGCGCAGCAATCAATCCCTCAACGCGGTGCCGTCGTCACCGGACCCGGCGGCAGCGCATCCAGCTCCGCCGGCATGCTGTTTTGCGGGTCCGGATCGAAACTGGCCCCAGGCGGCAACTCCATGCCCGGGTTGAGCAGCATCGAACCCGTGCGGAACATCGCCCCCGCATGCTCTCCCTCGCGGGTGCGCATGCCGCTGCGCAGGTACCGGTTGCGCTGTTCGTGGCGCGGCAGGTAGCGGGCCAGTTCCGTCAGCGCCATTTCGTAGACGCCGCGTTTGAACTCGACCACCACATCCAGTGGCACCCAATAGTCGTTCCAGCGCCAGGCGTCGAACTCCGGGTGGTTGGTCGCACGCAGGTTCAAGTCCCAGTCGTGGCCCATCAGTTGCAGCAGGTACCAGATTTGTTTCTGCCCTTTGTAGTGTCCGCGCGCATCGCGGCGTATGTACCGGTCAGGCACCTCGTAGCGCAACCAGTCCCGGGTGCGGGCCACCACGCGCACGTGATTGGGCAATAATCCCACCTCTTCATGCAGTTCTCGAAACATGGCCTGCTCGGGGGTTTCGCCCCGGTCAATGCCGCCCTGCGGGAACTGCCAGCTGTGGGTGCGTATGCGCTTGCCCCAGAACACCTGGTTCTTCTGGTTGAGCAGGATGATGCCGACGTTCGGCCGAAAGCCGTCCCGGTCAAGCATAATCAAACCCCAATTTTTAAACTGTGTCCATTATGCACGGCGCCTAGCGTGCGGCAAGTGGGCTGCTCCCTTCTGCCCGAAATCGATCCCGATGAAAGCCTCCCAGTTCTTTATTTCCACCTTGAAGGAAGCTCCGGCGGACGCCGAAGTGGTCAGCCACAAGCTCATGACGCGGGCGGGCATGATCAAGAAGCTCGGCGCGGGTATCTACAACTACATGCCGATGGGCCTTCGGGTGATCCGCAAGGTCGAGGCGATCGTGCGCGAAGAGATGAATCGCGCAGGCGCCGTGGAGCTGACCATGCCCGTGGTGCAGCCTGCCGAGTTCTGGCAGGAGACGGGCCGGTTCGACAAGATGGGCCCCGAGCTGCTGCGCATCCAGGACCGCCATGGCCGCGACTTTGTCGTGCAGCCCACCAGCGAAGAAGTGGTCACTGACATCGCTCGCCAGGAGCTCAAGAGCTACAAGCAGCTGCCCAAGAACTTCTATCAGATCCAGACCAAGTTCCGCGACGAGCGCCGTCCGCGCTTCGGCCTGATGCGCGGGCGCGAGTTCATCATGAAGGACGCCTACAGCTTCGACAAGGACCAGACGGCCGCCAAGGCCAGCTACCAGGTCATGGCCAAGGCCTACCGCCAGATCTTCGACCGCTTCGGCCTGACCTACCGCGCCGTGGCGGCCGACAGCGGCGCCATCGGGGGCGATTTGTCCGAAGAGTTCCAGGTGATCGCTGCCACCGGCGAAGACGCCATCGTCTACTGCCCTGCCAGCGACTACGCCGCCAACATGGAAAAGGCCGAGGCGCTGGCGCCTGCCGGCCCCCGCCCTGCACCTGCCAAGGCGATGGAAAAGACGCCCACGCCCGGCAAGGCCACCTGTGCCGACGTGGGCGAGCTGCTGTCCATGCCGCTCAGCAGCACCGTCAAGTCCCTGGTGCTGGCCACCGACGAAACCAACGACGCCGGCGAGATCGTGAAGAGCCAGGTCTGGCTGCTGCTGCTGCGCGGCGACCACGACATGAACGAGATCAAGGTCTCCAAGGTGCCGGGGCTGGAGGCCAACTTCCGCTTTGCCACGCTTACCGAGATCGAAGAGCACTTCGGCTGCAAGCCCGGCTATCTGGGCCCCATCGGTTTGAAGAAGCCTTTGAAGATCGTGGCAGACCGCGAAGTCGCCGTCATGGCCGACTGGATCTGCGGCGCCAACGAGGTGGACTTCCACATCACCGGCGTGAACTGGGGCCGCGACCTGCCCGAGCCCGACGCCATTGCCGACATCCGCAACGTCGTGGCGGGCGATCTGTCGCCCGACGGCAAGGGTGAGCTGGCCATCGAGCGCGGCATTGAGGTGGGCCACGTGTTCTACCTGGGCACCAAGTACAGCAAGGGCATGAACGCCACCTTCCTGGGCGACGACGGCAAGCCTGCGTTCTTCGAGATGGGCTGCTACGGCATCGGCGTCACGCGCCTGCCTGCGGCGGCCATCGAGCAGAACCACGACGAGCGCGGCATCATCTGGCCCGACGCGATTGCGCCGTTCACCCTGGTCATCTGCCCCGTGGGCATGGACCGCAGCGAGGCCGTCAAGGCCACGGCCGAGCAGCTTTATGCCGACCTGCTGGCTGCCGGTGTGGACGTGATCCTGGACGACCGCGGCGAGCGACCCGGCGCCATGTTCGCCGACTGGGAGCTGATCGGTGTGCCGCACCGCGTGACCATCGGGGACAAGAGCCTCAAGGAAGGCGTGGTCGAGTACCAGCACCGCCGCGATACGGCGGCCACCAAGGTGGCTGTGGCAGACATACTGGCCCACGTGAAGGGCCGCATGGCGCCATGAACCCGCGTTGGGTTGTCGATGCTGACGGCCTGCGCACCCCTGCAGAGGGGCTGTCGCAGGGCTTGTGCCAGGACGTGCCTCAAAACGTGTCTCAGAGCGTGCCGCAGGGTCTGTCGCGCCGTGGCTGGCTGATGGCGGCCTCGTCCCTGGCGGCGCCGGCAGGATGGCTGGCGGCGCCACAGGTGGCGCATGCGGGCGGGCAGCTGGAAGAGCCGCTCATGGACTCGGTGCGCAGCGCGCTCAGCTCGGCCATCGCCAACCACGCGCCGCCTGAGCCCGAGTTCTTCACCACCGAGGCCCGCATCCACTACCTGCGCTGGCTGGGCACCATGAGCGACCGGCTGCGCCGCCGCAAGCCTGAGTGGGAGATCCGCCGCGATTTTCTGCAGACCGTCTGGTACGAGTCCAAACGCGCGGGCCTGGATGTGTCGCTGGTGCTGGGCCTGGTGCAGGTCGAGAGCGCGTTTCGCAAGTTTGCCGTGTCCAGCGTGGGCGCGCGTGGCTACATGCAGGTCATGCCGTTCTGGACGCGCGTGATCGGCGACGGCGATGCCGGCAAGCTGTTCCACATGCAGACCAACCTGCGCTTTGGCTGCGTGATCCTGCGCCACTACGTGGACCGCGAGCGCGGCGACCTGTTCATGGCCCTGGGCCGCTACAACGGCAGCCGTGGGCGCTCGCCGTACCCGGATGCGGTGTTCGGCGCGCAGCGCAATTGGCTGTTCGGCGAAAAGCCGCAGCTGCCTGCGGGTTGAGCATCTGTGGAAAGTGGCCGGTGGTGGAGCTGGTTTATCGGGCTGGTGGACCCCGGACGATGATCGTTGGTCGTTGATCGTTGACAGCGGACTCACTACAAACTGGTTGCTATCGTATTTGTAGCTGCTGGCGCTTGCCTATCAAGCGGTAGCGGTCGATTTGATATCAATCCGGTCTGCCCAGCCGACTTGCGCACACCACGCCACACCCAAGGCCACCACGGTAGGACCGCACAAGCCTGCCGAGAACTACCTCACCGCCGCCGTCGATCCGCCATCCGCCTTGGCCGCGACCGGCGTTGCTGCCGGTGCCGACGCCAGGCTGGCATCGGCCTGCGGCACGCCCAGGCGCGACACCATCACCTGGTCGATGCGGTAGCTGTCCACGTCCAGCACCTCGAACTTGTAGCCGCCCCAGCTCACGCTGTCGGTGCGGCGCGGCACGCGGCGCAGCATCACCATCAAGAAGCCGGCCAGCGTCTCGTATTCGTCGGCATGGGGCAGCTCGTCGAGCGACAGCGCGTGCAGCACGTCCTGCACCGGCGTCACGCCGTCGATGAGCCACGAGTTTTCATCGCGGCGCACGATCTGCTCCTCGTCCGCCGGGCCCACCACCAGGTCGCCCATCACCGTGCTCATCACATCATTGAGGGTGACCACGCCCACCACCAGGCTGTACTCATTCACGATCAGCGCGAAATCCTCGTGCACCTGGCGGAACTGCTCCAGCACCTCGGACAGCGTGAGCCGGTCGGGCACGATGAGCACCTTGCGCACCAGGCTGTCGTCCGCCAGCGAGATGGGCTGGTTGTTCAGCACGCGCTGGAACAGGTCTTTCGCGTCCACATAGCCCACCACATGGTCGATGTCGCCCTCGCACACCGGGTAGGTCGAAAACGGCTCGGCTGCGATGCGCAGGCGGATGACGGAGTCGGGCTCGTCGCGCAGAAAGAACGCGATGCGGTCGCGCGGCGACATGGCGCTCGAGACCATGCGGGTATCGAGCTCGAACACGTTGGTGATGACCTGCTGCTCGCGCGCTGCCAGCACCCCCGCGCGGGCGCCGGCTTCCATCATGGCCAGGATGTCGTCGGACGTGATGCGGTCGTCCCGCAGCGACGACAGGCCCAGCACCCGAAACAGCGCATCCGCGCTGCGGCTGTAGAGCCACACCACCGGGCGCAGCAGCGTCATGCACCATGCCATGGGCTGTGCCAGGCGCACCACCATGCGTTCGGGCTCGGCCATGCCCAGGCGCTTGGGGAACAGGTCGGCGAACAGGATGAACAGCGACGTGATGACCGCGAATGACGCCAGGAACCCGGTGGTCTGCGCCGTCTTGTCCGAGAACCACAGCTCGAAGAGTGCGGTGAAGTGCGGGCTTAGAGCCCCCTCACCGACGATACCGCCCAGGATGGCCACCGCGTTCTGTCCCACCTGCACCACCGTGAAGTAGTCGCCCGGCTGCTCCTGCATGCGCAGCACGCGGTCCGCCCGTGAATCGCCCTCGTCCGCCATCTGCCGCAGGCGCAGCCGGCGTGCGGCCGCCAGCGAAATTTCGGCCATGGAAAAGAAGGCGCTGGCTGCAATCAGCAGCCCGATCACGAAGAGGCTTTGGGACAGGGTCATGGGAGGCAAGGGTGGCGCACGGCGCGGCGCTGCGGCCATCCGAGTGTATCTGCGCGCCCTGCAGCCGAAAACCCGTAGCTGCGCACGCAGCGCACGGGTAAACGTGCGCGGCCCCACCCAGGCCTCTGTGGGGCGCGCACCCGTCTGCGGCAGCGCGGGGCCCTGCCGCGCGGCCGCAGCGCGTTCAGTGCCTCCGCCTGCTACTGCATGAACCCGATGCGGTTGCGTGAGGCGGCGGCCCGGGGCATGTCGGCGACCTCGACCGTGGAGCGGCGGTCCAGCCGGGCGTTGCCAAAGCCGGTCATCAGCGCGCGGCGCATTTCGCGCGGCGGCATCTGGGCCAGGTGGTCCAGTACGTCGGCCTGTGGTTCGGGGTCGAGCAGCCGGCCCCAGTCGTGGCCGCTGCGGATGCCGGCATACAGGATGTTGGCTATGGCGCGCGCTTGGTCCAGCGTAGGAGCCTCCACCTCGAACACATTCATGCGGTTCAGGATCGGGTCCGGGATGCCGCGCGTGTCGTTGGCGGTGGTGATCCAGATCACCTGGCTGGCGTCGATGGCCACCTCGGCGAACTCGTCGGTGAAGCTCTGGGCCGTGTCGTGCTCCAGCAGGCTGTACAGCGCGCCCAGCGGGTCGTACTGCGCGTCCGTCGCGGCCTTGTCGATCTCGTCCACCACGATGACGGGGTTGGCGTACTCGCCCTCCACCAGGGCCTCGAACACCTTGCCGGGGCGGGCGCCCTTCCACTGCGCGGACGAGCCCGACAGCAGCCAGCCTGCGGTCATGGAGCTCATCGGCAGCAGGTTCATGCCCGTGCCCAGCAGCGCGGCCAGGTGCCGCGCAAAGTGCGTCTTGCCGATGCCGGGCGGGCCCAGCAGCAGCATGGGCGTGACCTCCAGGCCGTCGCTGCTGTCCTGCGCCAGCGCAACGTGGCGCCGCACGTCGTCCAGCACTTCGGTGAAGTTGGGCAACTGCTCGTACAGGCTGGCCATGTCGGGCACGCCCGACGGCTTGACCTGAAAGCGCTCCGGCCCGCGCTCCAGCATGCGTTCGTACACGGTGCGCAGGGTTTCGTATTCGCGCTGGTTGCCGGACTCCTGCAGCCGTGCAAGCTTGCGCTCGACGTCGCCGGGGTGGAACACATTGCGCATCTGGGCCACCGGCAAGCGCAGGGCGGGTGGCTGGGGAACAAGGCTATGGCTGGTCATTGCATGCTCCTTCGTGATGTGGGTCACGCAATCATTCAAGCACACAACATGCCCGCCGGAGCACCGGATAAGCCCCTGATCGGTGCGCTTGTTACCAGCGCTGTTGTAGCCGCGCAAAACCGGTCTGACCCGAAGCTGATGGGCACAAAGCAAAAGGCCGCCCGAAGGCGGCCTGTGCCGGCATGCGTGAAGGCATGCGATTGGGGACCATTGCGGCCGTTGCCGCCGTTGCCGCCGTTGCGGCCATTACGGCCCGGGTGCCCGGTGCGGCGCGGTGGCGTCAGCCCTCGGTGCCCAGCACCTGCTTGAGTTCGCCCGACTCGTACATCTCCATCATGATGTCTGAGCCGCCGATGAACTCGCCCTTGACGTACAGCTGCGGGATGGTGGGCCAGTTGCTGTATTCCTTGATGCCCTGGCGGATTTCCTCGTCTTCCAGCACGTTCACCGTGATCAGGCTCTTGGTGTCCACACCGCTGGCTTTGAGGATCTGGATGGCACGGCCGGAGAAGCCGCACATGGGGAAGCTGGCGTTGCCCTTCATGAAGAGCAGGATGTCGCTGGATTTGACGAGGGCGTCGATGCGTTGTTGGGTGTCGCTCATGGGATGTCCGTTAGGTTGAGGCGCAGATGGGCTGCATTATCCCAGTTTGACGGCGGAGTCGCGCGCCCGCATCAGCCTGCCAACTTTCGCAATGCGGTTTCCATTTTGGCCACCGCGGCCGCCTCGGTCTCCAGCTTCTTGAGCAGCACGTTGACCTTGTCCAGGCTGGCCTGCGTCGTGGCCTGCACGTTGGAGCCCACGAACGACACTTCCTTGGGGTTTTGCTCCACGTAGGTCACCAGCTCCATGGTGGCGGCCAGCATGCCTTGGGTGGCCGGCAGCAGCTGCAGCATCAGCGCGGCCAGCTGCGTGACGAGCTTGTCGAATGCCGCGTCGTACACCACCCGCAGGTCGTCCGGCTGGGTCAGCGCCTTCTTCGCCGCGTTCGCGCGGTCCAGGCGCGCCTGCACTTCCTTTTGCGCCTGGGGCAGGTGCGCCAGCAGCTCGTTGACCTGGGTGCGCTTGGCGATCAACTGCGGCAGCGTGCGCGTGTTCTGCAGCGCGTTCATCATGCGCGTCAGCGGGGCCTCGTTCATCTCCTGGTTGAAGGCGGTGATGATGTCGTAGTGCGCCGCGTACGCACCGAACGCCTTGCGTTGCTGCTCGTTCAGTTGGGGCACGGCCGCGCGCTGGGTGTTGAGCACGCGGGTCTGCAGGAATTCGATGAACGCCTTGCGCTCGCCGGGCTCGGAGCTGCACCCGTTCAAGGTCAGGGCGGCACCCAGGGAGAGGGCGCCCAGGCGGGTCAGGGCTGCGCGGCGGGAGGCGATGTCAAGCATGGTGTCTCGCAAATGAAACCGGCCCGGAATGCGGGCCGCAGAAGGTATGGGAAGGTGGCTGGGAGTGCCGTCAGGCAAGCAGGCACTCGGTGCGGTGGCGTAGCCCCGGCATCAGTGCTCCTTCGGTGCGAATGAGGCAGCACGAAGTTGCGATGTGGGGGCCTGTGATTATTGAATCGGCCGCGCCCGGCGTTCGGACCTCGTTTGTAACCATTGGTGGCTGGCGGTGGTTGGACGGAGTTGTGGGCGGCAGGGCCGCGCTCCATCCACGGCCGCCGCCAGGCCTCCCCCGTCACTACATCCAGCGCCCGCCCGAGCAGCGCTCGATGCCCGCCAGGTCCTGCCGGCTGCTGACCGCGGCAAAGCCCGTTGCGCGCAACAGATCACGCACCGCCTCGGCCTGGTCATACCCGTGCTCCAGCAGCAGCCACCCTCCTGCCACCAGATGCGCTGGCGCCTGGGCCACGATGGTCCGGATGTCCTCCAGCCCGTCTGCGCCGCTGGCCAGGGCCTGCAGGGGCTCGTGGGTCAGGGCGGCCAGGTGCGGGTCCTCTGCGGCGATGTAGGGCGGGTTGGAGACGATGGCGTCGAACACCACGCTGTCCAGGCCGGCCATCCAGTTGCCCTGCCGGAAGTGCACGGGCAGGCCCAGCCGGGTGGCGTTGGCCTGCGCCACGGCCAGGGCGTCGCTGCTGGCGTCCACCGCCAGCACCTGGGCGGTGGGGCGTTGGCTTTGCAGGGCCAGGGCGATGGCGCCGCTGCCCGTGCCCAGGTCCGCCAGCCGCGGTGCGGGCAGTGGGGCGATCAGCTCCAGGGCCCAGTCCACCAGCGTTTCGGTGTCGGGGCGCGGGTCCAGCACCCGCGCGTCCACCTGCAGCGCCAGACCGTAGAACTCCTTGCGGCCGGTGAGGTACGCCACGGGCTCGCCCGCCGCGCGGCGCTGGCACAGCGCGATGAACTGCGCCTGCGCGGCCTCATCGAGCTCATCGGTGTCGTGCGCCAGCAGCCAGGCGCGGCCTGCGTCGGGGCGGCCCAGCGTGTGCAGCAGCAGCAACTGGGCATCGATGCGGGCCAGGCCCAGGGTGTGAGCCTGGCTCAGGGCCTGGGCGAGGGTAGGGTGGGTGTGGATCACTATGATTTTGATAGCTGGGGGCGCTTTTCCGGCGTGCGGTAGGGCGGGTTTTTATTCATGCTTTAGCCCTGTGCTGCGGGGTGTGCCTGCGGGGTTGGCAGCTCAGGCCGCCGTTCCCATCTCCAGCTCTTCCAGTTGCTCGGCCTCGCGCGCATGGGCCAGGGCCTGCAGCACGTCGGCCAGGTCGCCTTCCATCACGTACAGCAGCTTGTACAGCGTGAGGTTGATGCGGTGGTCCGTCAGCCGCCCTTGCGGAAAGTTGTATGTGCGGATGCGGTCGCTGCGGTCGCCGCTGCCGATCAGGCCCTTGCGCAGCGCGGCCTCCTTGGCGGCGCGCTCGCTGCGGTCCTTTTCTTGAATCCGCGCCTGCAGCACCTGCAGCGCCTTGGCCTTGTTGGCGTGCTGGCTGCGGCCGTCCTGGCACTCGGCCACGATGCCGGTGGGCAAGTGCACCACACGCACGGCCGAATCGGTCTTGTTGATGTGCTGGCCGCCCGCGCCCGATGCACGGAAGGTGTCGATGCGCAGGTCCGCCGGGTTGATCTTGATGGCCTCGTGCTCGTCGGGCTCGGGCATCACGGCCACGGTGCAGGCGCTGGTGTGGATGCGGCCCTGCGTTTCGGTGGCGGGCACGCGCTGCACGCGGTGGCCGCCGGACTCGAATTTCAGCGCGCCGTACACACCGCTGCCGGAAGGGCCCGTGCCGGGCGCGCCCTCCACGCGGAGCACGATTTCCTTGTAGCCGCCCAGCTCGGACGCGTTCTCGCTCACGACCTCCACCTTCCAGCCCACGGTGGTGGCGTAGCGGGTGTACATGCGCGTCAGGTCGCCCGCGAACAGGGCCGATTCGTCGCCGCCCGTGCCCGCGCGGATTTCGACGAACGCGTTGCGCGCATCGTCCGGGTCCTTGGGCAGCAGCAGGCGCTGCAGTTCGTCTTCAAGCTGCAGCAGCTCGGCCTCGGCGCTGGTGATTTCTTCCTGCGCCATCTCGGCCATGTCGGGGTCGGCCAGCATCTCGCGCGCGCCGGCCAGGTCGGCCTCGCGCTGCTGGTAGCGGGCGTAGCGGCCGGCGATCTGCGTGACTTCGGCATGCTCGCGCGAAATGGTGCGGTACTGCGCCATGTCGCTCATGATGTCCTCGCGCGAGAGCAGGAAGTCGAGTTCGCCCAGGCGCTGCGCGTAGCGCTCCAGCTGGCTTCGGAGAAAGGGTTTCATGCGAGGAAGGTAAAAATGGGTTTGCTACTGATTTTGTAGCTGCTGGCGCTTGTCTATCAAGCGCTGAGGGCCGATTGGACTTGCAATCGGGGCGGGCTGTGCAGCGGGCGAGCGCCGCTACAACCCGTGCGGCGGCTTGGCTTGCGAGCGCAGGAACAGGCGCGAGACGGTCTGGGCCGTCTGGGCGCGCACCTCGGCGTCACCCGCCCGCAGCTCGGCCAGGGTGCCGTGCAGCATCTTTTGCGTGAGGCCGCGCGATAGCGCCTCCAGCACGGCGTCCACGTCCTCGCCCTTGGCCAGCAGCTTCTTGGCGCGGGCAATTTCCAGCGCGCGCCACTCGTCGGTCTGGGCGTTGAGCTGCTGGATCAGCGGCACCACGCCACCGGCCTCGCCCACGGGGCTGCGCAGCTCCATCCAGTGCATGAAGCTCTGCACGCCCGCGTCGATGATGGCTTCGGCCTGGGCCACGGCGGCCTGGCGGTTGGCCTGCGCCGTCTGCACCACGCTGGCCAGGTCGTCCACGGTGTACAGGTACACGTCGCCCAGCGCCTTGACCTCGGGCTCGATGTCGCGCGGCACGGCCAGGTCGACCATGAACATGGGGCGGTGGCGGCGCTTTTTGAGGGCACGCTCCACGGCGCCCAGGCCGATGATGGGCAGGCTGCTGGCTGTGCAGCTGATGACGGCGTCGAACTCGTGCAGGCGCTCAGGCAGGTCGGCCAGGCGCATCACCTCGCCGCCGAAGCGGGTGGCCAGCTTCTCACCGCGCTCGAGCGTGCGGTTGGCAATTGCGATCTGCTTGGGGTTCTTGGCTGCGAAGTGCGTGGCGCACAGCTCGATCATTTCGCCCGCGCCGACGAACAGCACGCGGATCTTGCCGAGGTCTTCGAACAGCTGGCTGGCCAGCCGCACCGAAGCGGCCGCCATGCTGATGCTGTGCGCGCCGATCTCGGTGCTGGTGCGCACCTCCTTGGCCACGGCAAAGCTGCGCTGGAACAGCTGGTTGAGCGTGGTGCCCAGGGCGCCGGCGGTTTCGGCGGCGCGCACGGCGTCCTTCATCTGGCCCAGGATCTGCGCCTCGCCCAGCACCATCGAGTCGAGCCCGCTGGCCACGCGGAAGGCATGGCGCGCGACCAGGCTGTCTTCCAGGGTGTAGGAGTGCGATCGCAGCAGCGCGGGGCTCACGCCGCCGCTTTGCGCCAGCCAGCCCAGCGTGTGGTCCAGCGCCGGGCCGGGCGTGGAGGTGGGGGCGGCGCAGTAAATTTCGGTGCGGTTGCAGGTGGAGATGATGGCGGTCTCCACCCCCGGATGGCGGCTCGTGCCGCCCAGCGACTGGCGCAGGCCCTGCAGCGTGGGCTCGATCTGATCGAGCGCGAACGCGAACCGGCCGCGCAGGTCGAGGGGCGCGGTGGTGTGGTTGATCCCGAGGGCCCAGACTGCCATAGCCGCCAATTATAAAATTGTTGGCTGGTGTAAGCAGCCTTGCTTGCCAAAGCCTTGATTTGGGTCAATTCCATGGGTCCCCTCGACATCTTCAACCACACGCTCAACTTCATGGCCCCGGCCGCTGCCGTGGCCCTGCTGCTGGTGCTGTGCGGCCGCCTGTTCGGTGCCAAGGGGACGGCGGCCATGGCCGGTTGGCGCCAAGTCGCTGTTGTTTTTGTGGTCGGCCTCGTGGTGCTGGGCGGCGGCCTGCTGGTGTGGGGCCGCGACGGAAAAATGCTGACCTATGCCGCGCTGGTGGTGGGTTGCGCGACCACGCAGTGGGTGCTGCTGCGCGGCTGGCGCTAAGGGCGCTCGCCAGGAGGCGCGGTCAGCCCAGCTTGTGCCGTGTCTGCAGCAGTCCCAGGCCCAGTGCGATGAAGGTTGCGCCCACGATGCGGTTGAACAGCTTGGCGTGCGCCACGACGTGGCCCTTCACCAGCGCGATCAGCGCCACGTAGAACGCGTGCGAGACCAGCGCCCAGACGGCGAAAGTTGTGGTCAGCAGCAGGTACTGCATCCACAGCGGCTCGCCGGGCACGATGAACTGCGGAAACAGGGCCGAGAAGAACAGGATGGCCTTGGGGTTGGTCAGCGACACGCCCAGGCCTTGTGCCAGCAGTTGCCAGTTCTTGCGCTCTCGCCGCTCCACAGGCGCCATGCCTGCATCGTTGCCGATCAGCGGGTCCTTGCTGCGCCAGCGCTTGATACCCAGCCAGATCAGGTACATCGCACCGACCACTTTCATGACCAGGAACGCATCCGCCGACATGCTGAGAATGGTCCCCATGCCGATCATCGCCAGCCCCGACACGGCGAAGATCCCGATCACGCTGCCCAGTGAGCTGAACACCGTCCGCCGTGGCCCGACGTCGACCGAGTTCGATACCGCCAGCAGCACGGCCGGGCCGGGCGTAAAACACATCAGCAGCGAGACGCCGCAAAACAGGAGCCAGTGGGCGAAGGTCATGGTGAGGGTGTTTCAGTGGCTGCGGACAGAGCGGTTTTTGGGGACGAGCGGGCAGCCCTTGCAACGGGTCGCTTGCGGGTAACACCCCGTGCCAGCCCCTGAAAGCCAGCCTAAGCTGCAAGCTTTCTGTTCAGCAACCCCAATAAGGAGATCTTCGCATGCGCCTGCGCACCTGCCTGGCTGTCGCCGCCCTGGCCTTTTTGTCGTCCGCAGCCGCCCTGGCCCAGGGCTTCCCGTCCAAGCCGATCCGCATCGTGGTGGGCTTTCCGGCCGGGGGGCCCCTCGACCAGCACGCGCGGTTGCTCACCGACAAGCTGCAGGCCGTGCTGGGCCAGCCGGTGCTGGTCGACTACAAGGCCGGCGCGGGCGGCACGGTGGGCGCGCAGGACGTGATGAAGGCCCCGCCGGACGGCCACACGCTCATGCTGGCCAACACCGGCGTGATGGTGATCAACCCGGCGCTGTACAGCCGCCTGCCGTACGCCACGCTCAAGGACTTCACGCCCATCGCGCGCACCGCCATGCAGCCGCTGGCGCTGCTGGTCAACACCAACGTGCCTGCCAAGAACCTGCAGGAGTTCATGGCGTACGCCAAGTCGCGCCCGGGGCAGGTCAACTTCGGCTCGGCGGGCAATGGCGGCATCAGCCACCTGGTGCCCGAGATGTTCAAGACCGCCACGGGCCTCTTCATGGTGCACATCCCGTACCGCGGCAGCGCACCGGCGTTCACCGACCTGATCGGCGGTCAGGTGCAGTTCATGGCCGAGAGCATTCCGCAGGCCGCCTCGTACCACAAGCAGGGCAAGGTGCGCGCCCTGGCCGTGACCAGCCGCGAGCGCAACCCCGCGCTGCCCGAGGTGCCCACCGTGATCGAAAGCGGCATCAAGGGCTTCGAGGTCGTGGGCTTCTACGGCTTCCTGGCCCCGGCCGGTACGCCCAAGGACGTGGTGGCCAAGCTCAGCGACGCGTTCGGCCAGGTGATGCAGTCGCCGGACGTGAAGAACCGCATGGTGAGCCAGGGCGCCGACCCGGCATTTCTGGGCTCGGAGGACTTTGCGAAGTTCCTGGCGAGTGAAATGCCGCGCTGGGCGGATGCGGTGAAGAAGTCCGGGGCGAAGCTGGATTAGGCAGAGGCCGTGGGGTCGTGCGTCCGCATGCGCATCCCCATCCCCATCCCCATCCGTCCACGCTGAGCCTGTCGAAGCGCCGCGCAAGGCTTCGACAAGCTCAGCCCGAACGGTGGGTGAGAAGGTTGGTGGGCTGGCGTGTTGGCAGTCAGGTCTGGAGGCTGTGCGCGGCTACCACCCAACCCAACCTCTCAACCATCCCATCACCCACCACCCGTTCACGCTGAGCCTGTCGAAGCGCAGCGCCAGGCCTCAGCAAACCCAGCCCCGCCAGCGTGTGATGTTGATGAAAAAAGCCGTCTACCGCGCATCCAGCAAGCGCAAATAGCTATGAATAATGTAGCAACTACCCCGGCGCACCCTGCTGCGGCTGCGGCACGCTGACCGTCGACAACGGGCCTGCAGCCGCCACCGGCGCATACGGCGCCACCGCCGTCGTGGCCGGTGGCGACAGCGCCAGCCCTGCGTCGCGCAGCGCGGCGAGGATGGTGAACAGCAGATCGCTGCGCACGCCGCCCGCGTTGCGCGGGTTGCTCACATAGCCGATGGCCAGAAAGGTCAGCGTGCCGTTCAGGATGCCTTCGAGCTGCACGATGGGCTCGGGGTTGTCCAGCACGCCCTCGTGCTCTTCAAAGGCTTTGAGGATCAGGTCGCGCATGCGCGCGGCGTCCGTGTCCAGCGGGGCGGGCAGGCGCAGCAGCACCCGGCCCGGCGCGCCGGCCAGCGTCATGTTGCGCACGGTCTTGGTGATGAACTCCGAGTTGGGCACGATGACGGTGGAGCGGTCGCCCAGCTGGATCTCGGTGGCGCGCACGTTCACGCGGCGCACGTCGCCTTCGGTCTCGCCCAGCACCACCCAGTCGCCTACCTTCACCGGGCGCTCGGCCAGCAGGATCAGGCCCGAGATGAAGTTCTGCACGATGGCCTGCAGTCCGAAGCCGATGCCCACCGACAGCGCGCTGGCCACCCACGCGATGCGCTCCACGCTGATGCCCAGGCCCGCCAGCGCCACCGCGATCACCAGCACGCCGCCCACGTAGCCCAGCAGCGTGACGATGGAGCTGCGCATGCCCGGCTCGAGCGAGGTGTTGGGAAAGTAGCGGTCGCTCAGCCAGCGCTTGAGCACGCGGATCATCAGCAGCCCCGCCACCACCACGGCCAGCGCGGTCAGCAGCGCCTGCGGCGCCAGCGTGATGTCGCCCACCTTGAGGCTGTGGTCCACGGTGCTGCCCCGGCGAAAGACCTCATCGAACCCGGTGCCGAACGGCGCCATGAGCGCGATCACCATGTAGAAGAACAGCGCCACGCGCAGCACGCCCGACACCAGCACGGAGGCTTGGTCGAGCAGCTTGGCATCGAGCCCCAGGCCCTTGTGCAGCCGCTCGCCGAAGCCGCCCTTGGACGACAGCACGGCCTCGCACACGTCGTCCGCCAGCTGGAACAAGAGGTAGGTGGTGGCGAACACCACGCCCGTCCACAGCATCTGCCGCGTGAGCGTGCCGGCCAGCGCGACATAGCCGAACACCACCAGCAGCACCGTGGCCAGCGTGGCCACGCCCGCCGCAGCCACCAAGAGGCCGACCCAGATCGGGCGGGGGGGCGCATCGGCAGGAGGGGCTGCGCCGTCGGCCGCGTGGCTGGCGTCCTGCTGCGCTGCATCCGCCGCCACAGGCCCGCCGGGGCTGGCGCGCAGGTGGCGCAGCGCCAGGGCCACGATGGCCGAGAGCAGCAGGGCCGTGGCCGCGTGCACGGTGACCTCGGCCGCCAGGCTCGCGCCCACGATGCCGTTGACCTCGTTCACCACGCCGCTGGCCGATGCCACGATGGCCACCGACCAGGGGTAGGGGCTCAGCCGCCGCGCCAGCTCGTCCGACAGGCCCGGCAGGCGCCAGGAGCTGCGCTTGCGCGCCAGCAGCGCATGCCCCAGCCCGACGATGAAGGCCGCGAACACCGCCTGCCGCACGGTGGCCTGTGCCAGCGCCCGCAGGCGGTCGTTGAAGTTGCCGTCCACCTCCAGCCCCGTCCAGGCCAGCTGGGCCGCCATGCCGATGATGAGCACATAGACCAGCACCGAGGTGGAGGCCAGCAGCGAGCGGCGCAGCCGCCCCGCCGGCAGCCGCGCGGGCGCCAGGCGCACCAGCACGCGCTCGGCCAGCCAGGTGCCGGCCACGGCCAGCAGCACGGCGCCGATGAGGCTCAGCCAGAAGACCGAGCGGTGCTCCGGGGCCAGGGCCACGGCGGTCGCGTCGCGCAGGTCGTTGCCCAGCAGCTGCAGCCGGGCGAGGTCGCCTGGTGCCGCGTTGCGCAGTGCGCGCCAGAAGGTGCTGCCCAGTGGCGAATCGGTGCGTGTGGTGAGGGCGGCCTGGAACTGCTCGCGCCGCTGGCGCAGCAGTTCGGTGCCGCGCTGCTCGGCATCCACGCTGATGAGGCGCGCGAGCTTGAGATCGCCGTCCACCACCGCGCGCTGCTTGCCCAGGCTGGCGCGCTGCTCGGCCACGTCCGGGGCGTCGGGCGTGGCGCCTTTCTCGGGCGCGGGGCCCAGGCCCGACAGGCGCGAGTCGATGTCGGCCAGCTCTTCGGTGCGGCGGGTGGTCAGTTGCTCCGCCGCCTTGCCGATGGCGTTGACGTCGGACAGCAGCTTGCGCCCGTCGTCCTCTTCGCCCAGCTTTTGCGGTATGGCGTCGAGCTGCCGGCGCAGCTCGTCCACCGTGGGCAGCGGTACCTCTGCAGCGGCCGGTTTGCTGGCGGTGGTGGCGGCCGCGGGGGCGGCTTTGGTCTGTCCCTGCGCGTTGGCGGTGGTGGCGGCAGTGCCCATCGCGCCCGCCAGGCACAGCATGGCGATCAGGCGGGGCAGGCACCAGCGCCAGACAGCGGCCCGGCGTTGGTGGGCGGGTAACTCCCCGTGCGGCCGCGCAGGCTCGGTGGCCGCCGTCATTGTCGCGGTGGGTTGTTGGGTGGTGGCAGCGGCAGCGCGCGGGCGAAGGGTGGCCGCAGCGGCACGGCGCAGGAAAAGCAGTGGCATCCGCCGATTGTCGGCGGCAGGCGGTGCAGCGGGGTTAACAAACTGTAGGCCGCCGCCAAAGCTGCCCGTGGGCCAGGGCCGCAGCGGGCCCGGCCACACCGTCGCGCCGAACGGGAAAAGCGATCAGCCCGCCGGGCTGAACAAATCCACCCGGTCGGTGATGATGCCGTCGGTGCCCAGGTCGATCAGGCGCTGCGCGGCCCAGTCGTCGTTGACGGTGTAGCTCAGCGTGCGCAGGCCAGAGCCCTTTACCTGGGCCACGAGGGCGTGGTCCCACAGCGCGTGGTTGCACACGATGGCCACGCAGCCCAGGTCACGGGCCACGTCGAAGCAGCCGTCCCACAGCGTGTCGAGCAGCAGGGCGCGCGGGATGTGCGGCGCGGTGGCGCGGGCGCCGGCCAGGGCGTCGGGCTTGAAGGACGAGAACAGCGGCTGCACGGCCTGGCCCTGCCAGAGGCGGGCCGACAGTTCGCCGACCACCTGCCCGGTTTTTTCTTCGAGCCCGGGCGTGGGCTTGATCTCGATATTGAGGAAATAGCCGTTGGCGATGCAGTAGCGGGCCAGGTTCTCCAGCGTGGGCAGCGGCTCGCCGGCGTGAGCGCGTGAATGCCAGCCGCCCGCATCGAGCTGGGCCAGTGCACTCCACGGCAGGTCGCCACCGGTGCCGTGGCCATTGGTGGTGCGCTCCAGCGTGGCGTCGTGCATGAGGAACGGCACGCCGTCGGCGCTGAGCTTGGCATCGCACTCGAACATGCGGTAGCCGTGCTGCGCGCCCAGGCGGAAGGCCGCCAGCGTGTTCTCGGGTGCCAGCTTGCCGGCGCCGCGGTGGGCGATCCAGCGGGGGTAGGGCCAGGGGGTGGTCATCGTCGTAGGGGCGGGTGGTGGACGTGGCGATTGGCGGTGCGCGGCGCGCTGGTGCGGAGCCTTGCGCGGGCGCCGGGACTTGGGGCGCTTCCCTTGCGGCAACCCCATGGGCCGCAAAAAGGAAAGGGCGGCTGAACGTCTGCGCGGCCACAAGGCAGGCCGCGCAGCCGCTCAGGAGCGCATCACGGAATGCGTTTTCCGGTGGTGGCGTCGAACGCGTGCAGGCGGTCGGCGCGGGGCTGCACGTAGATCAGCGAATCCGGGGCGGGCGAGTGCGTGCCTTCTTCCACCCGCACGATGATCTGCTCGCCGTTGATGCGGCCGTAGATCAGGCGTTCAGCGCCCAGCAGTTCCACGGTCTCGACCTTGATCTCCCAGCCGTCGCTGCGCACGTCCAGGTGCTCGGGGCGGATGCCCAGGATGGTGCCGGGCGCGGCGCTGGGCGCGTTCTTGAGCAGGTTCATCGGCGGCGAGCCGATGAAGCTGGCCACGAAGGTGGAGGCGGGCGTGTGGTAGACCTCTTCGGGCGTGCCGAACTGCTCCATGTTGCCGGCGTTCATCACGATCATGCGCTCGGCCAGGGTCATGGCCTCGACCTGATCGTGGGTCACGAACAGGCTGGTGATACCGAGCTCGCGGTGCAGCTTTTGGATTTCGAGGCGGGTCTGGGCGCGCAGCTTGGCGTCCAGGTTGGACAGCGGCTCGTCGAACAGGAACACCTGGGGCTGGCGCACGATGGCACGGCCCATGGCCACGCGCTGGCGCTGGCCGCCCGACAGCTCGCGCGGCTTGCGCTCGAGCAGGTGGCCCAGCTCCAGAATCTTGGCGGCCTTGTCCACGCGCGCCTTGATCTCTTCCTTGGGCACCTTGGCGATCTTCAGGCCATAGGCCATGTTCTCGAAGTTCGTCATGTGCGGGTACAGCGCGTAGTTCTGGAACACCATCGCGATGTCGCGCTGGGCGGGTTCCAGGTCGTTCACGACGCGGTCGCCGATGCGCAGCTCGCCGCCGGAGATTTCTTCCAGGCCCGCGACCATGCGCAGCAGGGTGGACTTGCCGCAGCCCGAGGGGCCGACGATCACGATGAATTCACCGTCCTTGACCTCGGCGTTCACGCCGTGGATGACCTGGTTGGCCTTGGGGCCGGTGCCGTAGCGCTTGACGATGTTGCGAAGGGATATGGATGCCATTTTGCTATTGAATTGGTAGCTGCTAGCGCAGATGTATGAAGCGGTAGGGGCTGTTTTGTCTTTACTTTTCGGTGTCCACGAGGCCCTTGACGAACCAGCGCTGCATCACCACGACCACGAAGGCCGGGGGCAGCATGGCCAAAAGAGCGGTGGCCATCACGATGTTCCACTCGTTGCCCGCGTCGCCGCCGGCGAGCATGCGCTTGATGCCGATCACCACGGGGTACATGTCTTCGGATGTGGTCACGAGCAGCGGCCACAGGTACTGGTTCCAGCCGTAGATGAACTGGATCACGAACAGCGCAGCGATGGACGTGCGCGACAGCGGCACCAGGATGTCCTTGAAGAAGCGCATGGGGCCTGCGCCGTCCACGCGGGCGGCCTCGACCAGCTCGTCGGGCACCGTGAGGAAGAACTGCCGGAACAGGAACGTGGCCGTGGCCGACGCGATCAGCGGCACCGTCAGGCCCGCATAGCTGTTGAGCATGCCCAGGTCCGACACCACTTGGTACGTGGGGCCGATGCGCACTTCCACCGGCAGCATCAGCGTGATGAAGATGAGCCAGAAGCAGATGCCCTTGAACGGGAAGCGGAAGTACACGATGGCGAACGCCGACAGCAGCGAGATCGCGATCTTGCCCACGGTGATGACCATGGCGGTGACGAAGCTCACCCACATCATGCGGGCCACCGGGGCCGTGGAGCCTGCGCCAGAGCCGCCGCCGAACAGGGCGTCGTGGTAGGTCTGCCAGAAGTTGCCGCCGGGCACCATGGGCATGGGCACCTGCACGATGTCCTGCGCGGTGTGGGTGGAGGCGACGAACGCCAGGTACAGCGGGAAGCCGACGATGATCACGCCCAGCACCATGATGAGGTGCGAGAACGCGGTGAGATAAGGACTGCGCTCTACCATGCGAGGGCTCCAGGAGAGAGGGGCGATGAAGAAGACATGCGTGAATCAAGGGGCGCCAATGCGCGTGCCACCGCGGAACCGGCTTTGCCGGGCCGCTGGAGGCGCCCCCTCGAGGGGGAGGCGCCAAAGGCGCTTCGGGGGGGAGTCATCTAGTACTGCACTTTCTTCTCGACGTAGCGGAATTGGATGACTGTCAGCACGACGACGATGACCATCAGCACCACCGACTGCGCGGCCGAGCCGCCCATGTCCATGGCCTTGAAGCCGTCGTGGTACACCTTGTAGACCAGGATCGCGGTGTCGCGCCCCGGGCCGCCCTGCGTGGTCGAATCCACGATGGCGAAGGTGTCGAAGAAGGCATACACCACGTTGATCACCAGCAGGAAGAACGTGGTGGGCGACAGCAGCGGGAACTGGATGCTCCAGAACCGGCGCCACGGGCCGGCACCATCAATCGAAGCCGCCTCGATCAGCGACTTGGGGATGGACTGCAAGCCTGCCAGGAAGAACAGGAAGTTGTAGGAGATCTGCTTCCACACCGCGGCGATCACGATCAGCGACATCGCGTGGTCGGAGTTGAGCATGTGGTTCCAGTTGAACCCCGACTGGCGCAGCATGTACGCCACCACGCCCAGCGAGGGCGAGAACATGAACATCCACAGCACGCCGGCCACGGCGGGTGCCACGGCGTAGGGCAGCAGCAGCGCCGTCTTGTAGACGAGCGCGCCCTTGATGATGCGGTCGGCAAAGATCGCCAGCATCAGCGACAGGCCGATGCCCACCACCGCCACCAGGATCGAGAAGAACGCCGTGGTCTTGAACGATGCGAGGTAGCCCGGGTCTTCGAACAGGTTCTTGAAGTTGTCGAAGCCCACCCATTCCGTGGACATGCCGAAGCTGTCCTGCATCTGGAACGATTGCACCAGGGCCTGGCCGGCTGGCCAGAAGAAGAAGACGCTGATGATGGCCAGCTGGGGTGCTATGAGCACCCAGGGCAGCCATGCGGAGCGAAAAAGAACGCGTTTTTCCATGTCCAGACTCTTAAAAATTCCCCCCGCGCTCCACCGCCGCTCTTGGGGGGCTGCCCTGTTACCGGGCAGATTCTTGCCGCGGGAAGCCCTGCCGGCAAAAAAGACAACCCGCCGCCCGGCAAACCGCTTGGGTTGGCAGGGGCGGCGGGCTTTCGATGCCACCCCGGCCACAGGGGCCGGAGGGCATCAGCATGCGCTCGATGAACGCTGACTTACAACGCTGACTTACTTGTTGGCGCGCGCGAAGCGGGCCAGTTGCTCGTTGCCACGGGTCACGGCCGTGTCCAGCGCTTCCTTGGGCGACTTCTTGCCCGACCAGATCTGTTCGGTTTCCTCGTCGATGATGGTGCGGATCTGCACGAAGTTGCCCAGGCGGATGCCGCGCGACTTGTCGGTGGCCTTGCGGATCATCTGCGTCACGGCAACGTCGGTGCCGGGGTTCTTTTCATAGAAGCCCGATGCCTCGGTCAGCTTGTACGCCGCCGTGGTCACGGGCAGGTAGCCCGTGCGCTGGTGGCTGGCGGCTTGCACCTTGGTGTCGTTCAGGAAGTTCAGGAAGTCGGCGACGCCCTTGTATTCCTCGGCCTTCTTGCCGGACATCACCCACAGGCTGGCACCACCGATGGCGGTGTTCTGGGGCGCGCCCTTCACATCGTCGTAGTAGGGCAGGGCTGCGATGCCGTAGGCGAACTTGGCTTCCTTGGCGACGCGGGCGTACAGGCCCGACGAGCCGGTGATCATGGCGCACTCGCCCGATGGGAAGGACGCGTCAGGCGCGTTGCCGCGGCCCTTGTAGACGAAGCTGCCGTCCTTGGAGGCCTTGGCCAGGTTCTCGAAGTGGCGAACGTGCAGCGGGGTGTTGATTTCCAGCTTGGCGTCGTTGCCGTCGAAGCCGTTGTTCTTGGACGCGAACAGCGTGTTGTGCCACAGCGAGAAGCTCTCGAGTTGCGTCCAGCTGATCCAGCTGGTGGTGAACGGGCAGCTGTGGCCGCTGGCCTTGAGCTTTGTGGCGGCAGCGAAGACTTCAGGCCAGGTCTTGGGGGCCTTTTCAGGGTCCAGGCCAGCCTTCTTGAAGGCGTCCTTGTTGTAGTAGAAGATCGTGGTGGAGCTGTTGAGCGGGTAGCTCAGCATCTGGCCATTGGGCGCGGTGTAGTAGCCGGCCACTGCCGACACGTACTGGGTGGGGTCGAACTTGAAGCCGCCGTCGTTCAGCACCTTGGCGGCGGGCACGATGGCGCCCTTGCTGGACATCATGGTAGCGGTGCCCACTTCGAACACCTGGATGATGTGGGGTGCGTTGCCGGCACGGAATGCGGCCACGGCACCTGTCATGGATTCGTCGTACGTGCCTTTGTAGGTGGGCACGACCTTGTACTTGGTCTGGCTGGCGTTGTACTGCTTGGCCAGGTCGTTGACCCAGTCACCGAGCGCTGCGCTCATCGAATGCCACCACTGAATCTCGACCGGGGCCTGAGCCTGGGCCTGTGCAGGCAGGCACGCCGACATGGCGATGGCAGCGCAGACCGCCAGATGCTTCGTTTGCATGAATATATCCTCTGAGAATGACGAAAAACACAAGGGCCGAATGCTATGCACCCCATGTGTCATTGATATGTCGTTGTCGCATGACCGCAGGCCGTGCAACAACCGGGAAACCCCTTGGGATGTCCGTCAGGGATGCGATTGTGACTCTTTTGTGACAATGTGCGACGCATTTGCCGAGGCTTGCAAGGTTTTGTGCGATGCACCATGCTGCGGGTCACGTTTCGGTGGCTCCCGCACCGGTTCGTTCGCGCCGCAAACGCGCCGAGTTTCTTTTCTCCACACCCTTTCTTCTTATCGCCATGGCTACCAATTCGCTGGACAAGAACAAGATCAAATTTCTGCTGCTCGAGGGCATCCACGCTTCCGCCGTGGACGTGATCCGGGCTGCGGGCTACACCCAGATCGAAACCGTGTCCGGCGCGCTGCCCGATGAAGAACTCAAGCGCAAGATCGCCGACGTGCACTTCCTGGGCATCCGTTCGCGCACGCAGCTGACCGAAGAGGTGTTCTCCCATGCGCAAAAGCTGGTGGCGGTGGGCTGCTTTTGCATCGGCACCAACCAGGTCAACCTCAATGCGGCGCGTGAGCGCGGCATTGCGGTCTTCAACGCGCCGTATTCCAACACCCGCTCCGTGGCCGAGCTGGTGCTGGCCGAAGCCATCCTGCTGCTGCGCGGCATTCCCGAAAAGAACGCGGTGGCGCATCGCGGCGGCTGGCTCAAGTCGGCCGACAACGCGTATGAGATCCGCGGCAAGACCCTGGGCATCGTGGGCTACGGCTCCATCGGCACGCAGCTGTCGGTGCTGGCCGAGGCGCTGGGCATGCACGTCGCGTTCTTCGACGTGGTGAACAAGCTGCCCCTGGGCAACGCCCGCCAGGTGCACCACCTGCACGACCTGCTGGGCCAGAGCGACATCGTGAGCCTGCACGTGCCCGAGCTGCCATCGACCGAAGGCATGATCGGCCCGGCCGAGATCGCGGCCCTGAAGCCCGGCGCCATCCTCATCAACGCCGCCCGCGGCACGGTGGTGGATATCGACGCCCTGGCCGAAGCGCTCAAGGCCAAGAAGCTGCTGGGCGCGGCCATCGACGTGTTCCCGGTCGAGCCCCGCACCAACAAGGACGAGTTCCAGTCGCCCCTGCGCGGCCTGGACAACGTGATCCTCACCCCGCACGTCGGCGGCTCCACCATGGAAGCCCAGGCCAACATCGGCCTCGAAGTGGCCGAAAAGCTGGTGAAGTACAGCGACAACGGCACCAGCACCTCGTCCGTCAACTTCCCCGAGGTGGCGCTGCCCGCCCACCCGGGAAAGCACCGCCTGCTGCACATCCACCGCAACGTGCCGGGCGTGCTGTCCGAGATCAACCGCATCTTCTCGGACAACGAGATCAACATCTCCGCCCAGTACCTGCAGACCAACGAGAAGATCGGCTACGTGGTGATCGACATCGATGCCGCGTCGTCGGACCTGGCGCTGGACAAGCTCGCACAGGTCACCGGCACCCTCAGGAGCCGGGTGCTGTTCTAACGAACCTCAGGGCCGTTCGCCGGCCCATTCGGGGTCATTGCCGCTATCGGCCCAAGCCGCGCACCGAGCCTCCCGGTGCGCGGCTTTTTTGTGGGTTGTCGTCTTGACGCTCCATTAGCCCACTGTGCGAAAAGACGGCGCGCCGCACAAAGTTCTGAAAAACAGGCTCGATTGAATTTGTTACACATCCAGCCGGCAATCCTGACAGTACTAGAGGGCAATGAGCCCTCTTTTTCCAAGGAAACACCTGAAATCCCGGTGTTCGTCTAAAATTCACAGTTTGATACAACTCTTTACAGCAAGGGTTGTTGAACATTGTTTGCAAAGCGAGCCGCGCGGTAGGTCTGTCGCTGGCAACAATGGCGGCCACGCCGGCGCTCACCGCTGCCGGCACCGTGTTTTCTACCCGCTGTCTCCACTTTTCGTCTGTATGTTCGGGAACCCGTTTCCTTCCCTGCCCCTGCCCGTTCGCCCCGCGTTCCACGCCGCCGTGGCCGCTGGTGCGATGGCCTGCGCGTTGGCGTATGCGGACACGGCCACGCCCGTACCGGTGGCCGAGTCCTACGACGCCTTGGTCCGGCGCGCCAGGACCGGAGACACCACCCCGGTGCTCGACTACCTGCGGCAAAAGCGGCTGGACCGTGCCGATGCTGCGCGCCTGGTGGCCGACTGGATCGATATCGCCGGCTGGGCCCGGCTGGACCAGGAAGTGGTGGATGTGTACCGCCGCCATGGCGCGTCGCTCACGCTGCCGGTCAGTACCCTGGCGTCGGTGGCGCGCGCCCACCGCAACTTGCGGCAGTGGGACGACGCGCTGGCGCTGTATGCCCGCGCCTTGGCGCGCAGCCCGGATGACGCGGAGCTGCGCATGGGGGAGATCCACGTCCTGGCGGATGCGGGGCGCGATGCGGATGCGCGCACCAAGGCCGAAGCGCTGGTGGCCGAGACCCCCATGGTGGCGCGCCGCCGCCTGGCCCTGGCCTATGTGCACACGGCGGCGCGGCGCTTTCATGCGGCGCTGGCCGAGGCGAGCCGCGCGCGCTCGCTGGCACCCGACGATGCCGAAGTGCAGATGGCCTATGCCGACGCACTGCAGTCCGCCGGCCTGCCGGTGCAGGCGCAGGCCCTGGTGGACGCACAGCCCGCGCTCATGGGCGCGGCGCAGCAGCGCAGGCTGCAGGCCGACATCGGCGCGGAAATGGTGCGCCTGTCGTTCGCACCGGTGCGCAGCGAGAGTGAGCGCTTCGCAGTGGCCGACAAGGCCCTGGCGTTCTACGAGCAGGTGTTTGCCCGGTGGAGCGCCGACCCGCAGGCCGTGCGCGACCTGCAGCGCATGCGCATCGACCGCATCGGGGCGCTGACCGTGCGCAGCCGCATGGACACGGCGGTCGCCGAGTACGAGGCCCTGCGGCGCGATGGCGTGCCGGTGCCGGACTACGCCCTGCGCTGGGTGGCCGGCGCCTATCTGTACCTGCGGCAGGCGCAGGCCGCGCGCCTGCTGTATGCCGAGTTGCTCGAGCGCAGCCAGGCGGATCCGTCGGTCAGCTCCGGCGATGCCTCGGGCCTGTTCTATTCGCTGGTCGAGTCCGAGGCCATGGACGCCGCCGTGTCCCTGGCGGACGGCACGCAAAAGGCGTTTGCCGCCACCCCCGCAGGCCGCGCCGTCTGGGCCTCTGCGGCCATGGAGGCAGCGCAGGCGCACAGCTTTTCCGACGACACGCCCGAGGCGCAGCTGCGCCTCGAACGCATGGTGCAGCAGGCGCCGGGTCACCTCGGTGCGCGCATCGCGCTGGCGGGCGTCTACCGGGGCCGCGCCTGGCCGCGCCGGGCCGAGCAGGAGCTGAAACTGGTCGAAGCCATGGAGCCGCGCGCGCTGTCGCTGGAGCTGCAGCAGGGCTTCACCGCGATGGACTTGCAGGAGTGGAAGCAGGCGGACGCGCTGGCCGATGACGTGCTCGAACGCTATCCCGAAAACCTCCAGGTGCAGCGGCTGGACCGGGCGCGCCGGGTGTTTCGCATGCCCGAGCTGCGGGTGTCGGGCTACCGCGGCCTGTCGTCCAGCCCCAATCCCTCCACCGGCAACGGCGACTACGGCACCGACACCGTGCTCTACAGCGCGCCGGTGCAGGACGACTGGCGCCTGTTCGCCGGCTTCGGCTTTGGCAGCGGCGACTTCCGCGAAGGCCGCGGCGTGCACCGCAGCTACCGCGCTGGCGGCGAATGGCGGGTGCGCGACAACACCGTGGAGGGCGAAATCTCCACCCACAACTTCGGCTACGGGCAGCGCACCGGCCTGCGGCTGGAGGGGCGCCACGATCTCAGCGACCAGTGGCAGATCAGCGGCGCCGCGGAGCGCCTGTCGCGCGACACGCCGCTGCGCGCGCTGCGCAGCGACATCACCGCCGACAGCGTGACCGCCGCACTGCGCTGGCGCGCCAACGAGCGGCGCGACTGGAACGTGAGCGTGGGTGGGCTGGACTACTCGGACGGCAACCGCCGCCTGTCCGTCGGCGTGGCCGGCCGCGAGCGCATCTACACCCGCTACGGCGTGTACGCAGACCTGGTGATGGAGCTCTCGCACTCGCGCAACAGCCGGCCCGGCGGGCCGTACTTCGCGCCCGAGTCCGATGTCTTCCTGCTGCCCACGCTCGACGTGGCGCACGTGCTGTACCGCCACTACCAGCTGGAATGGCGCCAGCGCCTGCAGCTCGGCGTGGGGGCGTACGCCCAGCGCGGCTACGGCGTGGGCGAGGTCGCCACGCTGGGCTACGGGCAGCGCCTGCGCGTGAACGACACCCTGGAAATGGGGCTTTCCTTTTCCATCACCCGTCGCCCTTATGACGGCGTGGACGAGCGCATCCTGCGCACCGCGTTCGATCTTCTCTACAGGTTCTGAGAATGTTTCCGACAGTCTTCTCGCTCATCCGTCGCAGGGCCCGCATGCTGTGCGTGCTCGCATCCATGGCCGCATGCATGCTGGTGCTGCCGGCCTTGGCCGCAGACGCGCAGCCGTTCGTGCCCCCCAAGGCCCGGACCCTGCCCGAGGCGGAGCGCCCCTGGCCCGTCAACAGCTTCGTGACCGTGGCCTACCACGACGTGCAGGACGGCGAGGCCGATGCGCGCTACCTGGCCGTGCGCACCGACCGCCTCGTCGCGCACTTTGCGTGGCTGCGGCAAAACGGCTACCAGCCGGTGTCGGTGGACCAGATACTGGCCGCACGCGACGGCGGCAAGCCCCTGCCGGCCAAAGCCGTGCTGCTGACCTTCGACGACGGATACCGCAGCTTCTATGACCGCGTGTTCCCCCTGCTCAAGGCCACCGGCTGGCCTGCGGTGCTGGCGCCCGTGGGGGAGTGGCTGGACGCGCCGGCCGACCAGCCGGTGGACTTCGGCGGCCTGCAGACGCCCCGCGAGCGCTTTGCCACCTGGGCCCAGGTGGGCGAGATGGCGGCATCGGGCCTGGTGGAAGTCGGTGCGCACACCGACCACCTGCACCACGGCATCGTGGCCAACCCCCAGGGCAACACGCAGCCCGCCGCCGCCACGCGCCGGTATGACCCGGCCACCGCGTCGTATGAGAACGACGAGGCCTTCCTGCGGCGCCTCGAGGCAGACGTGGCGGCCATCACCACCAAGATCCGCGATGTGACCGGCAAGGCCCCCCGGGTCTGGGTATGGCCGTATGGCGCCGCCAACGGCAGCGCACTGGCCGTCGTCAAGCGCCACGGCTACCAGATGGCGATGACGCTGGACGAGGGCATCGGCAGCACCGCAAGCCTGTTCAACACGCCGCGCGTGCTGGTCACCGGGGACCCGTCGGTCGATCAGTTCGCCTCCGCCGTCATCGCCACGCAGGAGCACCGGGTGCTGCGCGTGGCCCACGTCGACCTGGACTACCTCTACGACGCCGACCCCGCGCAGCAGGCACGCAACTTCGACCACCTGGTGCAGCGCGTGCAGGACCTGGGCGTGAACACGGTGTTCCTGCAGGCGTTTTCCGATGCGCAGGGCGACGGCACCGTGCACTCGGTGTACTTTCCCAACCGCTGGCTGCCCGTGCGCGCCGACCTGTTCAACCGCGTGGCGTGGCAGCTGCGCACCCGCACCCGCGTGGCGGTGTACGCCTGGATGCCGGTGCTGGCCTTCGACCTGGACGCCGCGCTGCCCCGGGTGCAGCGGGTCAACGACAAGGGCGAGGCCACGCCGGACACGGGCCAGTACCGCCGCATGTCGCCGTTCGATCCCACGGTGCGCTCGCGCATCGCCGACCTGTATGAAGACCTGGCCCGTTCGGCCTGGTTCGACGGCGTGCTGTTCCACGACGATGCGTTGCTGTCCGACTTCGAGGACGCGAGCGCACCCGCGCTGGCGGCCTACCGCGCGGCGGGCCTGCCCGGCACCATCGCCGAGCTGCGCGCCGACCCCGCCACGTTGCGGCGCTGGACGCAGTTCAAGACTCGCGCGCTGACGGACTTCACGCTGGAGCTGGCAGGGCGTGTGCGCGCCATCCGCGGCCCGCAGGTCAAGACCGCGCGCAACATCTTCGCCATGCCCATGCTCAAGCCGGAGAGCGAAGCCTGGTTCGCGCAGAACCTGGACGACTTCCTCGCCTCGTACGACTGGACCGCGCCCATGGCCATGCCGTTCATGGAGAACGTTCCCGACGCCGATGCGGATGCCTGGCTGGACACGGTGGTGGATTCCATCCGCCGGCGACCCGGAGCGATGGACCGCACGGTCTTCGAGCTGCAGGCGGTGGACTGGCGCAACAGCCAGCCCGTGCCCGGCCAGCGGCTGGCGGGCTGGATGCGGCGGCTGCAGATGCGCGGCGCGCGCAGCTTCGGCTACTACCCCGACAACTTCATCACGGGCGTGCCGAGCGTGGAGCAGGTGCGGCCGGCCCTGTCCAACAGCGGGGCGTTGCAGCCATGAGGAGCCGCGTGCTTGCGCTGCTGGCGCTGTCGCTCATCGTCTGCGGTCCGCTGGCGCTGCAGATGCTGCTGTCCAGCGACGCGGTGCTGGACTTCGTGTTCCTCTACCCGCTGTTCATGTCGGGCATCTGGATCGCGGGCGGCCTGTACTACTGGATGCACTGGGAGCGCCACTGGGCCTGGGGGCCGGACGTGCCCGCGCCCGCGCTCAAGGGCGAGCCGCTGGTGTCCATCCTGGTGCCCTGCTACAACGAAGGCGACAACGCCGCCGAGACCCTGGGCGCGGCCCTGGCGCAGCGCTACCCGAACATCGAGGTCATCGCCATCAATGACGGTTCGCGCGACAACACGGGCGAGGTGCTCGATGCGCTGGCCGCGCAGCACCCGCGCCTGCGGGTGATCCACCTGGCGCAGAACCAGGGCAAGGCCATCGGCCTGCAGATGGGCGCCGCCGCCGCGCGCAGCGAGTACCTGGTGTGCATCGACGGCGATGCGCTGCTCGACCGCGACGCGGTCGCCTACCTGGTGGCGCCGCTCATCGACAACCCGCGCGTGGGCGCGGTGACCGGCAACCCGCGCATCCGCACCCGCTCCACCCTGGTGGGGCGCATCCAGGTGGGCGAGTTTTCTTCCATCATCGGGCTCATCAAGCGCACGCAGCGCGTGTACGGCCAGGTGTTCACCGTCTCGGGCGTGGTGGCGGCGTTCCGCCGGCGGGCGCTGGACGACGTGGGCTACTGGAGCCCGGACATGATCACCGAGGACATCGACATCAGCTGGAAGCTGCAAAAGCGCCACTGGTCCATCTTCTTCGAGCCGCGTGCGCTGTGCTGGATCCTGATGCCCGAGACGCTGCGCGGCCTGTGGAAACAGCGCCTGCGCTGGGCGCAGGGCGGTGCCGAGGTGTTCCTCAAGAACCTGCGCGGCATGTGGAACTGGCGCAACCGCCGCATGTGGCTGTTGATGCTGGAGTTCTGCATGTCCACGGGCTGGGCCTTCATGTTCGCGGTCACGGTGGTGCTGTACCTGCTGGGCAAGTTCGTCCACCTGCCGGGCAACCTGTTCGTGCCGCGGCTCATGCCGCCGTCGTTCACCGGGCTCGTGCTGACGGTGACCTGCCTGCTGCAGTTCACGGTGAGCGTGTCCATCGACCGGCGCTACGAATCGGGCATGCGCAGCACGCTGTACTGGATGATCTGGTACCCCGTGGTCTTCTGGCTGCTGAGCCTGTTCACCACCCTCGTGAGCTTTCCCAAGGTCATGCTCAAGACCCAGCGCGCGCGGGCCCGCTGGGTCAGCCCCGACCGCGGCATCGCCCGGCCTGCACCGCCATGAACGGCCCGCTCATCCACACCCGCCAGGGCCGGCTGCCCCGCCTGGTCGACGCGGCCGTGACCCTGGTGGCCTGGGCCGGCTTCCTGTTCCTGTTCTACCGGGGCGTCGCGGCCATGGTGCAGTCGCCGACGCTCGATCTGACAGCGCGGTTCGATGCGCTGCGCTCCACGGTGGACACCTTGCTGTGGTACGGGGTCATCGCGGCCTTCAACGCCGCGGTGCTGGCCGGCTGGGCGCTGTACAACCAGATCCGCCGCAAGGTGGAGCGGCGCAGCGTGATCCCGGCGCTCGACGACAGCCAGCTGTCCGCCAGCTTCCATCTGACGCCGGAGCTTCTGCAGGCCATGCGCTCGAACCAGGTGATCGTGGTGCACAACGACGAGCACGGCGGCATTGCCGACGTCATGCCGCGGTGCGTTCCCGGCGCGTGGACGTCGTCTGCCACCGAGCAGACCATGGGTGCGACGGCGGTGGAAGCCAACCGGATTCCATGGCGCCAGACGGCGTGAATGCGGCAGGCAGCGGGGTGGCATAAAATCGCGGGCTCCCACGGTCCAGCGCATAGCGCTTCCCCAGGTCTACTTCATGAACGCCTTTACTGCGGTCGCCGCCCTGCACACCCAGGCCGCGGAACCTGCGCGCCTACGCGAGATTCCCTATAACTACACCTCGTTCTCCGACAGGGAGATCGTGATCCGCCTGCTGGGGTCTCCGGCCTGGGACCTGCTGGACCAGCTGCGCAAGGAGCGCCGCACCGGCCGGTCGGCCCGCATGCTGTACGAGGTGCTGGGCGATATCTGGGTGGTGCAGCGCAACCCCTACCTGCAGGACGACCTGCTGGACAACCCGGCCCGCCGCAAGCTGCTGGTGGACGCGCTGCAGCACCGCCTGGGCGAGGTCGACAAGCGCCGCACCCCCGCCGACGATGCCGGGCGCGACCGCCTGGTGGGCGAGCTGGTGGTGGCCGCGCGCCGTGCGGTGGCCGAATTCAACGCCACCTTCGAGCAGGCCGCGCAGCTGCGCCGCCAGATCCAGAAGACCCTGGGCCGCCTCACGGCCAAGGACAACATCAAGTTCGACGGCCTCTCGCGCGTGAGCCACGTGACCGACGCCACCGACTGGCGCGTCGAGTACCCGTTCGTGGTGCTCACGCCCGACACCGAGGTCGAGATGGCGGGCCTGGTCAAGGGCTGCATCGAACTGGGCCTGACCATCATCCCGCGCGGGGGCGGCACCGGCTACACCGGCGGCGCGATTCCGCTGACGTGGAAGAGCGTGGTCATCAACACCGAAAAGCTCGAAGCCATGACCGAGGTGGAGATGCGCCGCCTGCCGGGCATGGACAGCGAAGTCGGCACCGTGTGGACCGAGGCCGGCGTGGTCACCCAGCGCGTGGCCGACGCGGCCGAGCGCGCGGGCTTCGTGTTCGCGGTGGACCCCACCAGCGCCGAGGCCAGCTGCATCGGCGGCAACATCGCCATGAACGCGGGCGGCAAGAAGGCCGTGCTGTGGGGCACGGCGCTCGATAACCTGGCCAGCTGGCGCATGGTCACGCCCGACGCCCAGTGGCTCGAAGTGACCCGCCTGGACCACAACATGGGCAAGATCCACGACGTGGAGACGGCCACCTTCGAGCTGCAGTACTTCGAGGCCGACGGCAAGACGCCCGTGCGCACCGAGCGCCTGGCCATCCCGGGCAAGACCTTCCGCAAGGAGGGCCTGGGCAAGGACGTGACGGACAAGTTCCTGTCGGGCCTGCCCGGCATCCAGAAAGAGGGCTGCGACGGCCTCATCACCAGCGCGCGCTGGGTGGTGCACCGCATGCCCGAGCACACGCGCACCGTCTGCATGGAGTTCTTCGGCAACGCCAAGGACGCGGTGCCCAGCATCGTCGAGATCAAGGACTACATGTTCGCCGAGCAAAAGCGCTCGGGCGTGCTGCTCGCCGGCCTGGAACACCTGGACGACCGCTACCTGAAGGCCGTGGGCTACGCCACCAAGAGCAAGAAGGGCAATGGCGGCCTGCCCAAGATGGTGCTGATCGGCGACATCGCGGGCGACAACGCCGACGAGGTGGCGCGCGTGACCAGCGAAGTGGTGCGCATCGCCAACTCGCGCAGCGGCGAAGGCTTCATCGCCATCAGCGCCGACGCGCGCAAGAAGTTCTGGGCCGACCGCAAGAAGACGGCTGCCATCAGCCGCCACACCAACGCCTTCAAGATCAACGAAGACGTGGTGATTCCGCTGCCGCGCATGGCCGAGTACACCGACGGCATCGAGCGCATCAACATCGAGTTGAGCCTGCGCAACAAGATCAAGCTGTGCGATGCGCTGACCGAGTTCTTCGAGCGCGGCAACCTGCCGCTGGGCAAACACGACGCGGACGACGAAGTGCCATCGCCCGAGCTGCTGCAGGAGCGCGTGGCCCAGGCCATCGCCCTGGTGCAAGAGGTGCGTGCGCTGTGGCAAGGCTGGCTGAACGACGTGGAAGTGCTGTTCCCGCAGCTGCAGGACCACACGCTGCGCGCGAGCTGGAAGACCCAGCTGCGTGCGCCGCTCTCGGGCATCTTCACCGGCGCGGCGTTCAAGCCCATCCTTCAGGAAGTCACCGCCATCCACCAGCGCGTGCTCAAGGGCCGCGTCTGGGTGGCCCTGCACATGCACGCGGGCGACGGCAACGTGCACACCAACCTGCCGGTCAACAGCGACGACTACGAGATGCTGCAGACCGCCCACGAGGCGGTGGAGCGCATCATGGTGCTGGCGCGCAGCCTGGACGGCGTGATCTCGGGCGAGCACGGCATCGGCATCACCAAACTCGAGTTCCTGACCGACGAAGAGCTGCTTCCGTTCGCGCAGTACAAACAGCGGGTGGACCCGGAAGGCCGGTTCAACAAGGGCAAGTTGCTACGAAATCAGGAGCTGCCAGCGCTTGCTGGACAAGCGGCAGGGGCCGATTTGGCTTCAAACCCCGTGCGCCACGCCGACCTGACCAACGCCTACACGCCGAGCTTCGGCCTCATGGGGCACGAGTCGCTGATCATGCAGCAGAGCGACATCGGTGCGATCGCTGATTCGGTCAAGGACTGCCTGCGCTGCGGCAAGTGCAAGCCCGTGTGCGCCACCCACGTGCCGCGCGCCAACCTGCTGTACAGCCCGCGCAACAAGATCCTGGCGACCTCGCTGCTGGTCGAGGCTTTTCTGTACGAAGAGCAGACGCGCCGCGGCGTGTCGATCAAGCACTGGCAGGAGTTCGAGGACGTGGCCGACCACTGCACGGTGTGCCACAAGTGCGAGAGCCCCTGCCCGGTGAAGATCGACTTCGGCGACGTCACCATGAACATGCGCAACCTGCTGCGCAAGATGGGCAAGAAGAGCTTCCGTCCGGGCAATGCGCTGGCGATGACCATGCTCAACGCGACCAACCCGGATACCATCAAGTTCATGCGCTCGGCCATGGTGGACGTGGGCTTCAAGGCGCAGCGCATGGCCGTGGACCTGCTGCGCAAGGTGGGCCGCAAGCAGACCGCCAAGCCGCCCGCCACGGTGGGCACTGCGCCCGTCAAGGAGCAGGTGGTCCACTTCATCAACAAGAAGCTGCCCGGTGGCCTGCCCAAGAAGACGGCGCGCGCGCTGCTCGACATCGAGAACAAGGACTATGTGCCCATCATCCGCAACCCGGCCACCACCACGGCCGAGACGGAGGCGGTGTTCTACTTCCCTGGCTGCGGCTCCGAGCGCCTGTTCTCGCAGGTCGGCCTGGCCACCCAGGCCATGCTGTGGCATGCGGGTGTGCAGACGGTGCTGCCGCCGGGCTACCTGTGCTGCGGCTACCCGCAGCGCGGCAGCGGCCAGTTCGACAAGGCCGAGAAGATGATCACGGACAACCGTGTGCTCTTCCACCGTGTGGCCAACACGCTCAACTACTTGGACATCAAGACCGTGGTGGTCAGCTGCGGCACCTGCTACGACCAGCTGCAGGGCTACGAGTTCGGCAAGATCTTCCCGGGCAGCCGCATCATCGACATCCACGAGTATTTGCTGGAGAAGGGCATCACGCTGCAGGGCAAGGGCGCCTACCTGTACCACGAGCCCTGCCACAACCCGATGAAGCTCGGCGACTCGATGAAGACCGTGAAGGCGCTGGTGGGCGAGCAGGTCTTGAAGAGCGAGCGCTGCTGCGGCGAATCGGGCACGCTGGGCGTGACCCGGCCGGATGTGTCGACCCAGGTGCGTTTCCGCAAGGAAGAAGAAATCCGCAAGGGCGAAGCCAAGCTGCGCGAGGTCATGAAGGCCACCGGCGCGGGGCCGGGCGCCGTGGCCGCCCAGGACAACGTGAAGATCCTCACCAGCTGCCCGAGCTGCCTGCAGGGCCTGAACCGCTACCAGGACGATCTGCAGAACGGTTTGCTCGAAGCCGACTACATCGTGGTCGAGATGGCCCGCGAGATCCTGGGCGACAACTGGATGCCTGAGTACGTGCAGCGCGCCAACGGCGGCGGCATCGAGCGGGTACTCGTCTAGATGGCCACCGGCGTTGCCTGCCCCCTGTGCGCGGAAGACGGCGGTGCGCTGGTCTGGCGCGGCGTGCACCTGCGCGTGATCCGTGCCGACGAAGCCGGCTTTCCGGCGTTCTACCGCGTGGTGTGGAACGCGCACTTGGCCGAGTTCTCCGACCTGTCGGCCGCCGAGCGCAGCCACTGCATGGAGGCGGTGACGCGGGTGGAGCAGGCGCTGCGCCAGCATCTGGCGCCCACCAAGGTCAACATCGCAGCGCTGGGCAACATGGTGCCGCACCTGCACTGGCACGTGATTGCCCGGTTCGACTGGGACAGCCACTTTCCGTCGCCCGTGTGGGCCGCGGCCCAGCGGCCAAGCCCGGCCGAACGGGAAGACGCGGTGCGGCAACGGCTGCCGAAGCTGGAGGCGTCCCTGCTGCCCGTGCTGGAATCGCTGCAGCTGCCTTGAGGCGGGCCCTCGTTGACCCTGTCCCCCACAGGCATCGCTGCGGGCGCTCACAATCCACCACACAGTTTTCTCACAGGGGATATCCATGGCAGGTTTGAAAGCGGGTGCGCCCACACCGCAGGCGATCACGGTGCACGAGGCATCGCGGGTGCTGGAGGTCGGGTTTTCTGACGGCGCCACGTTCCGCATTCCGTTCGAGCTGATGCGCGTGTACTCGCCCTCGGCCGAAGTGCAGGGCCACGGGCCCGGGCAGGAAGTGCTGCAGACCGGCAAGCGCGGTGTGGCGCTGGTCAACCTGGAGCCGGTGGGTAACTACGCGGTCAAGCCCACGTTCTCGGATGGCCACGACAGCGGCATCTTCAGCTGGGACTACCTCTACGAGCTGGGGCAACAACAGGACGCGCTGTGGACGCAGTACACCGAGCGCCTGGCCGCAGCCGGCGTGGACCGCGACGCGCCGATGGCGCCCGCGGGTGGGGCAGGCGGGCACGCCTGCGGCGGCCACTGACGGGCGGCGTACAAGCCCTTGTTGACTGATGTGCTATTGAAAGAGGAGCTGCTGGCGCAATATAGGCAAGCGGTAGCGGCTGTTTTCTCTTCGATAGCGTTGTCCTAATTGCGACACAAGCCCCATTTCAGTGCGGGGTTGTCGCTGTACCTCTGGCGCTCGCGCGCCTAGCATGAAACTTATGAGCACCACACATTTTGGTTTTCAGTTGGTCGACGAGCAGGAAAAGGCGCGCCGTGTGCGCGGCGTGTTCGACTCGGTCGCCTCCAAATACGATGTGATGAACGACCTGATGTCGGCCGGCCTGCACCGCGCCTGGAAGGCCTACACAGTGATGGTGGCCAACCTGCGCGAAGGCAGCCAGGTGCTGGACATCGCGGGCGGCACGGGCGACTTGGCGCTGGCGTTTTCCAAGAAGGTGGGCGCCACCGGCCGTGTGGTGCATACCGACATCAACGAAGCCATGCTGCGCGTGGGGCGCGACCGCCTCATCGATGCGGGCGTGGTGCTGCCCACGATGGTGTGCGACGCCGAGAAGCTGCCGTTTCCGGATGCGCATTTCGACGTGGTGAGCGTGGCCTTCGGCCTGCGCAACATGACGCACAAGGACCAGGCGATTGCCGAGATGTGCCGCGTGCTCAAGCCCGGCGGCAAGCTGTTGGTGCTCGAATTCTCCAAGGTGGCCAAGCCGCTGGAGAAGGCGTACGACTGGTATTCGTTCAAGGTGTTGCCTCAGCTGGGCAAGCTGGTGGCCGGTGACGACGCGAGTTACCGGTACCTGGCTGAATCGATCCGCATGCATCCGGGCCAGGAAGAACTCAAAAGCCTCATGCAAAAAAATGGCTTTGGGCATGTGGACTATCACAACATGACAGGGGGCATCGTCGCCTTGCATGTTGGAATCAAGTGCTGAGTGGTTCACTCAGCGATTAACGGAGACGGAGAACTCATGATGAAACTTTGGTCTGTGGTGTTGGTAGCGATGCTGGCGTTTGCGCACGCGGACGCCGACGCCCGGCGTATGGGCGGTGGCAAGTCGGTGGGCAAGCAGTCCGGCAACGTGACGCAGCGCGAGTCGGCCACGCCACCCGCGACGCCTGGCGCACCGGCGCAGAACGCGACCAACGCAGCGGCTGCCAAGCCGGCTGCAGCGGGCGCTGCACCTGCCGCTGCGGCGGCCAAGAAGCCCTGGGGCGCCATGCTCGGTGGCCTGGCCGCCGGTCTGGGCCTGGCCTGGCTGGCGCATTCCCTGGGCATGGGTGCCGGGTTTGCCAATATCTTGATGATTGCGTTGCTCGCCGTGGCCGCTTTTGCCATCTTCAAGATGGTGATGCGCGCGCGCAATGGTGGCGGTGCCAGCAACGGCGGTGCAGCCGCTGGCGGCGCGCCGTTTGCCTTCCAGGGTGCAGGTGCGGGTGCCGGGGCTTCCACCCCTGCGGCCGCTCAGGTGCCACCGCAGTACAGCCCGAACAACGTGGGCAACGACGCGTCTGCTCGCCCTTGGGAGCGCAGCAGCATGGCGTTCGATGCCTCGCGGGCCGCACAGCAGGGTGGTGCGGGCACGGGCGTTGTCATCGGTTCGGGCCTGTCGGGTTCGCAGAACTGGGGCGTGCCGGCCGACTTCGACACCGACGGCTTCCTGTCCGCCGCCAAGCGCAACTTCGTCACGCTGCAGGCCGCCTGGGACCGCTCGGACATCAACACGCTCAGGTCCATGATGACCGACAGCATGCTCGATGAGATCCGCACCCAGCTGACCGAGCGCGAAGCGCACCGTGGCGTGCAGCCCAACCACACCGATGTGGTCATGATCGAAGCCCAGCTGCTGGGTATCGAGGACCTGGGCGAGGCCTACATGGCCAGCGTCGAGTTCTCCGGCATGATCCGCGAAGAGCCATCGGCAGGCCCGAGCCCCTTCCGCGAAGTGTGGAACATGACCAAGCCCAAGGCTGGCAGCAGCGGCTGGCTGGTGGCCGGCGTGCAGGCCCTGCAGTAATTAAGGGCATCGCCCCTCTTGGGGGCTCGCCCAGTTCAGGGAATAATCGGGGACTATGGCAACACCACAGTCCCCTTTTCCTTTTCTGAACGGCCTTTTCGAGCGCGTCGCGGCCGGCCCGCAACCCCCGCAATGGCTGGTGCATGAGGTTCAGCAGCGTGTGGTGCTGTTCCTCAACCACGTGCTGATGCAGGAAAAGGAGGCCATGGACCGCCTGGTGCGCCAAAAGGGCCGCATCGCCCGCGTTCAGTGGCGCGCTTACTCGATGGCCCTGGTGATCACGCCGGCCGGGCTGTTCAACGTGGCGCCCGAGGCCGCAACCCCCGACCTGCGGCTCGAAGTGACCGAGACTTCGCCCTTCGCGCTGGCCCAGACGGCGCTGCGCGGCGACAAGCCCACCATCCGCATCGAAGGCGACGTGCAGCTCGCCGCCGAGATCAACTGGCTGGTCGACCACGTGCGCTGGGATGTCGAGGAAGACCTCGCCCGCGTCATTGGCGATGCCCCGGCCCACACCGTGGCCCAGGTGGCGCGCAAGGCAGCCCAGGCTCTGCGCCAGTTCGTAGGCGCGCGCATGGCACCCTCGGCGGCTGACGCGGCCGTGGTTCCGGTGCCTGTGCCGCCCGTGCCGCCCGTGCACGACGTGCCCGCCAGCGGCCCAGACCGGTCCGGCGCATGAAGCAGTTCGTGAGGGGGGGCGCCATCCTGTGGGTGGTGTTCCGGTACGGCCTGGACGGCCTGTTGCTCGACAGTTTTCAAAAACCCTGGCTGCGCGCGGTGTCGCGCGTGCTGTCGGTGGGGCGCAATCTGGACGCACCGCGCGGCCAGCGCCTGCGCGAGGCGCTGGAGCAGCTGGGCCCCATCTTCGTGAAGTTCGGCCAGGTACTGTCCACCCGGCGCGACCTGCTGCCGCCCGATGTGGCCGACGAACTGGCCCGGCTGCAGGACCGCGTTCCGCCCTTCGATCCGGATATCGCGGTGGCCACCATCGAGCGCGCCTACCGCCGCCCCATCGGCGAGGTCTTCACCTCGTTCGACCGCGTGCCCGTGGCCAGCGCATCGATTGCGCAGGTGCACTTCGCCACGCTGCGCGACCGCCACGGCATCGAGCGCGAGGTGGCCGTCAAGGTGCTGCGCCCGGGCATGCTGCCCGTGATCGAAAAAGACCTGGGCCTCATGCGCATGATGGCCGGCTGGGTGGAAGGCCTGTCGGCCGACGGCAAGCGTCTGAAACCCCGCGAGGTGGTGGCCGAGTTCGACAACTACCTGCACGACGAGCTGGACCTGGTGCGCGAGGCGGCCAACGCCGCGCAACTGCGCCGCAACATGCAGGGCCTGGACCTGGTGCTGATCCCCGAGATCTTCTGGGACTTCTGCCACGCCGAGGTCATGGTGATGCAGCGCATGAACGGCGTGCCCATCAGCCAGATCGGCCGTCTGCGCGATGCGGGCGTGGACATCCCCAAGCTGGCCCGCGACGGCGTCACGATCTTCTTCACCCAGGTGTTCCGCGACGGGTTCTTTCACGCCGACATGCACCCGGGCAACATCCAGGTCAGTCTGGACCCCGCCACCTTCGGCCGCTACATCTCGCTCGATTTCGGCATCGTCGGTACGCTGACCGAATCGGACAAGGAATACCTGGCGCAGAACTTCGTGGCGTTCTTTCGCCGCGACTACAAGCGCGTGGCCGAGCTGCACATCGAAAGCGGCTGGGTGCCGCCCGAGACGCGGGTCAACGACCTGGAGTCGGCCATCCGCGCGGTGTGCGAGCCGTACTTCGACCGGCCGCTCAAGGAAATCTCGCTGGGCATGGTGCTGATGCGCCTGTTCCAGACGTCGCGCCGCTTTCATGTCGAAATCCAGCCGCAACTGGTGCTGCTGCAAAAGACGCTGCTCAACATCGAAGGCCTGGGCCGCGAGCTGGACCCCAACCTCGATCTGTGGAGCACCGCCAAGCCCTTCCTGGAGAAGTGGATGCTCGAGCAGATGGGCCCGCAGCGCCTGTGGCGCGAACTGCGCGCCGAGGCGCCGCACTACGCCAAGCTGCTGCCGGAGCTGCCGCGGCTGGTGTACGACTACCTGCGCCACAAGCCGCAGGACCACCGGCGCGAACTGATGGAGCTGCTGGCCGAGCAAAAGCGCACTAACAAGCTGCTGCACGCCATCATTTATGTGGGCGTGGGTTTCATCGCGGGCTTCCTGTTCTTCATGCTGGTACAACAGTTGCAAGTGCTGTACCGGTTCCGGGTGTTCTAGTCCCCACGTTTCTCGGCTTTCCCGGTTTCCCCCTTTTTCCGGTTTTATGACCTTCCACTTCGCGACATTGAGGAGCATGCCGTGCTGCTGACCCTGGTTATCGTTTACCTGCTGATCACCATCGGCATCGGCCTGCTCGCAGCCCGGCGCGTGAACAACGCCGCAGACTTTGCCATTGCAGGGCGGCATTTGCCGCTGTACATGATCATCACCACGACGTTCGCGACGTGGTTCGGTTCGGAGACGGTGCTGGGCATTCCGGCCAAGTTCATCGAAGGGGGCCTCGGCAACGTGGTGGAAGACCCGTTCGGCGCGGGCTTCTGCCTGATCCTGGTGGGGCTGTTCTTTGCGGGCAAGCTCTACCGCATGACGCTCTTGACCATCAGCGACTACTACCGCGAGCGCTACGGCCGCACGGTCGAAGTCGTCTGCTCGCTCATCATCATGCTGAGCTACCTGGGATGGGTGTCGGCGCAGGTCACGGCGTTGGGGCTGGTGTTCAACCTGCTGTCGGGCGACGCGATCAGCATTCCGGTGGGCATGGCGATCGGCGTGGTGTCCATCCTGGCGTACACGCTGTTCGGCGGCATGTGGTCGGTGGCGGTCACCGACTTCATCCAGATGATCATCCTGGTGGTGGGCCTGGCCGTGATCGCGGTGTTCGCTGGCAACATGGCCGGCGGGGCCGACAAGGTGATCGAGTTCGCATCCAGCCGCGAGCTGTTCCGCTTCCTGCCCGAGCCCAAGTTCCACGACGTGGTGTTCTTCATCGCGGCGGGCATCACCATGATGTTCGGCTCCATCCCGCAGCAGGACGTGTTCCAGCGCGTGATGTCGGCCAACAATATCAAGGCCGCCACGCGCGGCCCGGTGATCGGCGGCATCTGCTACATCCTGTTCGCCTTCGTGCCCATGTTCCTCGTGGCCAGCGCGCTGATCATCATGCCCGGCGAGACTGCGGCGCTGCTCAAGGAAGACCCCCAGAAGGTACTGCCCACGCTGGTGATGGCCAAGATGCCGTTCATCATGCAGGTGCTGTTCTTCGGCGCGCTGCTGTCGGCGCTCAAGTCCACCGCGTCGGCCACCTTGCTGGCACCCAGCGTGACTTTCACCGAAAACATCTGGCGCCAGTTCAAGCCCCACAGCACCGATGCGGAGCGCCTGCGCACCATGCGCATCACCACGCTGGTCTTCAGCGCCTGCGTGCTGGCCTATGCCATCTACATGCAGGGCACTTCCATCTATGAACTGGTGTCGGGCGCCTATCAGGTGCCGCTGGTCGGTGCCTTCGTGCCCCTGGTGTTCGGCCTGTACTGGAAGCGCGCCACCACGCAGGGCGCCATCGCGGCCATCTTGCTGGGCCTGGGCACCTGGCTGCTGTTCCTGGCCACGCCTGTGGGTGCCGTTTTCCCGGCACAACTGGCCGGGCTGCTGGCGGCGCTGGCGGGCATGCTGGTGGGCTCGCTCGCCCCGCAGGGCATCCGCAACAGCCACTCGCCGCACCACCCGCTGGTCGGCGCAGACTAAAGCGCGCCGGACCCTGTGCGTCGGGGCGCGTGCATTGCCGCAGGCGCCCTGCACGACGCCTCTGGAGGGTAGGGGTATGGCGCCGCCTATAATTGAGGGTTTTGCACTTTCCCTCCACACTCTGACATGCCTATTTACGCCTACAAATGCGGCTCCTGCGGCCATGCCAAGGATGTGCTGCAAAAAATTTCCGACACCCCCCTCACCGTGTGCCCTGCCTGCGGTGCCGAGGCATTCTCCAAGCAGGTGACGGCTGCGGGCTTTCAGCTCAAGGGCTCGGGCTGGTATGTGACGGATTTCCGGGGTGGCAACAGTGGCGGCGGAGCCAGTGCTGCGCCAGGCGCCGACGGCAAGACGGAGTCCAAGTCCGATTCCAAGTCCGATTCGGCAGCACCCGCCAGCTCTGGCGACGCCCCCAAGAAAGAATCGACGGCTGCCAGCCCCACGCCTGCCAGCACCGGCGGCTCCTCCACCTCTTCCACGAGCTGATCGAGCGCCCACATGTCTGCTATGCGCAAATGGCTGCTGACCGGCCTCCTGGTGATCGTGCCCGGTGTCATCACGGCGTGGGTGCTCCACTGGATCGTGAGCACGCTCGACCAGACCCTGCAGATCCTGCCGGTCGCGTGGCACCCGGACAAGGTGCTGGGCTTTCACATACCCGGCTTCGGGGTGGTGCTCACGCTGCTGATCCTGCTGGTGGTGGGTGCGGTGGCCAGCAACTTCGCGGGCCGCAAGCTCGTGCAGTGGGGCGACGCGGTGGTGCACCGCATCCCCGTGGTGCGCTCCATCTACTCCAGCGTCAAGCAGGTCTCGGACACGCTGTTCTCCGAAAGCGGGAACGCGTTTCGCAAGGCGGTGCTGGTGCAGTGGCCGCGCGAGGGCGTCTGGACCGTGGCCTTCGTTACCGGTGCGCCCAACGGCGAGGTCGCGGCCTACCTGCGTGACGAATTCGTGAGCGTGTACGTGCCCACCACGCCCAACCCCACGGGCGGCTATTTCGTGATGCTGCGCAAGAGCGACTGCGTCGAGCTCGACATGAGCGTGGACTCAGCCCTCAAATACATCGTTTCCATGGGCGTGGTCGCTCCGGCGGACCCCACGCTCGTTTCTCCGGGTAAGTGAATCCCTTTTAATGCGCCCCTCGGGCGCCGGAAGTTTCTGCCATGGCCATGCGTTCCCACTATTGCGGTCTTGTGACCGAAGCCCTGATGGGCCAAACCGTCACCCTGTGCGGCTGGGTGAATCGCCGCCGCGACCACGGCCAACTGATCTTCGTCGATCTCCGCGATCGCGAGGGCATCGTGCAGGTGGTGTGTGACCCCGACCTGCTCGGCGAGCAATTCAAGCGCGCCGAAGGCATGCGCAATGAGTTCTGCGTGCAGGTCAAGGGCGTGGTCAAAGCCCGCACGCCTGAGACCATCAACGAGAAGATCCCGAGCGGCAAGGTGGAAGTCTTCGCGGCAGAGCTGGAAGTGCTGAACCCGTCGGTCACTCCCCCGTTCCAGATGGATGACGAGAACCTGTCGGAGACCACCCGTCTCACGCACCGCGTGATGGACCTGCGCCGCCCGCACATGCAGCGCAACATGATGCTGCGCTACAAGACCTCCATCCAGGTGCGCAACTTCCTCGACAAGGAAGGCTTCATCGACATCGAGACGCCCATGCTGGGCAAGAGCACGCCCGAAGGCGCGCGCGACTACCTGGTGCCCAGCCGCGTGCACGACGGCCAGTTCTTCGCGCTGCCGCAGTCGCCCCAGCTGTACAAGCAGATGCTGATGGTGGCCGGCTACGACCGCTACTACCAGATCACCAAGTGCTTCCGCGACGAAGACCTGCGTGCCGACCGCCAGCCCGAGTTCACCCAGATCGACTGCGAGACCTCGTTCCTGGGCGAGGAAGAGATCCGCGCCATCTTCCAGCGCATGATCACCGAGGTGTTCCAGCAGCAACTGGGCGTGGACCTGGGCGAGTTCCCCATCATGACGTACCAGGAAGCGGCGTTCCGCTTCGGCTCCGACAAGCCCGACCTGCGCGTGAAGCTCGAATTCACCGAGCTGACCGAAGTGATGAAGGACGTGGACTTCAAGGTGTTCTCCGCCCCCGCCACCACCAAGGGTGGCCGCGTGGTGGCCCTGCGCGTGCCCGGCGGCTCGCAGATCTCGCGGGGCGAGATCGATGCCTACACCGAGTTCGTGAAGATCTACGGCGCCAAGGGCCTGGCCTGGATCAAGGTCAACGAAGTGGCCAACGGCCGCGAAGGCCTGCAGTCCCCCATCGTCAAGAACCTGCACGACGCAGCCATCGCCGAGATCTTGAAGCGCACCGGCGCACAGGACGGCGACCTGCTGTTCTTCGGTGCCGACAAGGAAAAGATCGTCAACGACTCCATCGGCGCGCTGCGCCTGAAGGTCGGCCACAGCGACTTCGGCAAGAAGAACGGCCTGTTCGAAAGCCGCTGGGCACCGTTGTGGGTGGTGGACTTCCCGATGTTCGAGCACGACGAAGAGAACGACCGCTGGGCCGCCGTGCACCACCCCTTCACGTCGCCGAAGGATGGCCACGAAGACCTGATGGACACGGACCCTGGCAAGTGCATTGCCAAGGCCTACGACATGGTGCTCAACGGTTGGGAGCTGGGTGGTGGCTCGGTGCGTATCCACCGCGCCGATGTGCAAAAGAAGGTGTTCGATGCCCTCAAGATCACGCCCGAAGACGCACAGGCCAAGTTCGGTTACCTGCTGGACGCGCTGCAGTACGGCGCGCCCCCGCACGGTGGCCTGGCCTTTGGCCTGGACCGCCTGATCACGCTGATGACCGGCGCAGAGTCGATCCGCGACGTGATCGCCTTCCCCAAGACCCAGCGCGCACAGGACCTGCTGACGCAGGCCCCTTCGCCGGTGGATGAAAAGCAGCTGCGCGAGTTGCACATCCGCCTGCGCAATGTGGACGCCGTCAAAGCGGCCTGAGCCCGGTAGAACGGCTTCACCCCTGTCATTGCCATGACCGGGCATGCCTGAGACAAAAGCGGTAGCGGCCCCAGGGCTGGTACCGCTTTTTTCATGGTGCTGCCCTTGTCGCATCTGAATTTCTTGAATCGAACCGAGGCTCGTTCATGCGTTCTTCCGTGAAGACATCCCTGGCCCTGGGCGCGGCCCTGGCCGCCTTGCTGGTTGCAGGCTGCGGCGAAAAGAAGACCGAGTTGGGCGAGGGCGGCTCGGTCGTGTCCGGCTCGGCAGGGCCTGCCGGTGCGCAGGGGGCCGACAAGGCGCTGACCACCTGCCCTGCGCCCGTGGCCACGCTCGCCCTGGCCGAGAACCCGAACGGCTACACCGTGTCCAGCAGCTACAACCTGCCGGCGTCGCCCGTGCCGCTGATCCGGCTCATCGCCCAGCAAAGCGGCTGCTTTCGGGTGGTGGACCGCGCGGCCGGCCTGCGCGGCACCATCAAGGAGCAGGAACTGAAGGACGCTGGCGTGCTGCGTCAGAACTCCACGGTGGCCAAGGGCAAGGGCTACGAGGCGCAATACACGCTGACCCCCAGCCTCACCTTCAGCGAGCAGGACGCGGGCCGCAGCATTGCCGGTGTGATCGCGATGATCCCCGTGCTGCGCGACATCGCGGGCCTGGCGGGTCTGGCCGAGCAGGTCAAATTCAAGGAAGCGCAGACAGCCTTGCTGCTCACCGACAACGAAACCACCGAGCAGGTGGCCGCCGCCACCGGTGCGGCACGCACCACCGACCTGGGCGCGGCCGGCCTGCTGTGGGGCCGCATGGGGGGCGCGGGTGGCGCGGGCTGGAGCAACACGAACGAAGGCAAGGTCATCGCCGCCGCCTTCTTCGACTCGCACAACAAGCTGGTGACCCAGGTGCAACTGCTGCAGGCCAAGGAGCTGCCGCCGCCGGTGGCGACGCGCAAGCCGTAGCGGTTGGGGGTGTTGGGGTAGCGCGGGTGTCGGGCCCTTCGCCGGCGCCTGCGCAGCGCAGAGACCGCACGATCTGCGGCCGTGCAACATGTCTGTTTGTGCTTTGCCGGGCAGGCCGCACAATGTTTGGCCAGGCGCTGTCGCACCCTTCGCACAAAGGACTTTCTCGTGTCCCAATCGCTGAACTCCCCCGAACAATGGTTGCGGTACATGCCCGCGGCGCAGCACCAGCGCCAGGAGCTGCGGCTGGTCGAAAACGCCTGGGACCAGTTGTCCTTGCTGTCGTCGTTATCGCTGCTGTCGTCCAAGGCATCGTCCGGGGGCGACTTGGCCCAGGCGCGCCGCGACTTTGCCGCGCTGTCCACCGACCTGATGCGCGGCTTGGCCAGCGAGGCCCTCAAAAACCGCACCGACGACCTTGTGGCCCGGGCCCAGGTCTGCATCGACGTGCTGGTGCGCAACCTGTTCGAGCGCACGGCGGACATCGGTTTTTTCGCCACTGATGGCGGCGTGGCCGAGTACCTCTGCGACCCGGCGCCCGACCTTCGCCCGGCTATCGAGTCGCGGCTACGCGAGTACGCCAGCAAGTACACGGTGTACGACAACATTTTTCTCTTCGACACCGCTGTGCAGCAGTGTGCCAGCCTGCATGCCGTGCCGCACGCGGGCGGCGGCCTGCAGGAGGAGGCCGACCACGCATTCCTGCAGTCCGTGCTGCGCGGCGATGTGCCGTACGTGGAGCACCACGCGGTGCACGGGTTTTGCGGCAGCGCCGAGCCCACCCTGGTGTACGCCCAGCGCGTGCTGTCTGGCGGCAGGCCGGTGGGCGTTATGTGCCTGGCGTTCAAGCTGGCCGACGAAATGCCGGCCATCTTCGGCTCGGTGCAGCTCGATGATGCGCAGGGCAGCGATGTGGTGCTGGCGCTGCTGGATGCGCGCGGGCAGGTGCTGGTGTCGGGCGATACGCTGCAGCTGCCCGTGGGCTGGCTGCTCCCTCAGGCCTCTGGTGCAGGTGTGCAGCTGGTGCGCCACGCCAGCCGGCGCTACCTGATGGCGGTGTGCGACACGCAGGGCTTTCAGGGCTACCGCGGCCCCGGCTGGCGCGGCGTGGCGCTGCTGCCGCTGGACCTGGCGTTTGACGAGTCCACACAACACGACGACCGCAGCGCATTGGCGGGCCCGGTGCCCGGCGAGCTGGCGGGCCAGGCCGAGCTGCTGTCGCAGGAGCTGCGCGAGATTCCACGGCGCTCGGCCGCCATCCAATCGGCGCTGGAGCGTTCGGTGTGGAACGGCCTGCTGGAGCTCAACCACCTGGGCACCGGCAAGGGCACGGATGCCGCAGACGCCGCGCCGCGCGAGCTGCTGTTCGCCAAGACGCTGCTGTCAGAGATCGGCGCCACGGCCCGCAAGACGGCCCAGGCCTTTTCCGGCGCGCTGCAGGATTTGTACGGCGTGGTCATGCAGTCGCTGCTGCGCGACGCGCAAAGCCGTGCGTCCCTGGCCATGCAGATCCTGGACCGCAATCTGTACGAGCGCGCCAACGACTGCCGCTGGTGGGCGCTGACCCCGCAGTTCGCGCACACGCTCGAGGCCGGCGTCGTGGGGTGTGACAAGGCTACGGCAGTGCTTGCTGAGATCAACGGCCTGTACACCGTGTACGCCTGCCTGGTGCTGTTCGCGGCCGACGGACGTGTGATGGCCGCGTCGCAGCCCGCGCAGGCGCATTGGGTGGGTACGGTGCTGGACGAAGACTGGGTGCGCCAGAGCCTGCGGCTGCGCGGCAGCCAGGGCTACACCGTGAGCCGCTACGAAGACAGCCGCTTTTATGACCAGGGCCCCACGTTCGTCTACGCCGCGGCAGTGCGCGGTGAACAGCGGGCTGGCACGGCGGGGCCCACCAGCAGCGCGCCGGTGCTGGGCGGGATCGCCGTGGTGTGGGACGCTGCCAACCAGCTGCAATCCATTCTGGACGACTGCGGCGTGGGCGCCACCCAACGCGACGCGCTGGCATTTGTCGATGCGGCAGGCCGTGTGCTGCGCGCCAGCGGCGATGTGCAGGCTGTCATGGCACCCGATACCGTGGCCGCCAGCCGCCAGGGCGATCGCACGGCGGCGCTGGCGGGCCACCTGTACGGTGTGGGCTTGGCGCGCGGGCAGGGCTACCGGGAGTTCCGCGTGAGCGATGGCTACGACCATGGGCTCAGCTGCCTGGTGCTGCGCCACCTGTGCGAACGCCGCCCGGCGTCACCTGCAGCGCTGCTGCTGGCCACACCGGTCGCTGCGGCGCGCATTGCGGTGGAGCACCGCGTGCAGATGGCGACCTTCCTGGTGGGATCGCACTGGCTGGGCGTGGATGCTGCGCACGTGGTGACGGCGGCGCCCGATGCGACGGTGCTCAATGCGGGCGGGGCGCGTGCGCCGTTCCTGGGGCTGGCGCAGATTGGCGAGCGGGTCTACTCGGTGGTGGACCTGCGCAGCGTGGTGGTGGCGGGGCCAGAGGGCGTGGCGGCCTCGCGCACGACGGACCCCCATCGGCAGATGGTGCTGGTGCGTGTGCCGGCACCCGAGGGCGGCAGCGCGCGCGAATTCATCCTGCGGGTCGATGCCCTGGGCGCCATGCTGGACCTGGACCGGCGCGCCGTCCGGCCGGTGGCCATGGCGGGTGGGGCGGGCTCGGGCGTGTCCCTCATCGATGCCGTGGTGCCTGTGCCCACTGCGGGTGACAAAGCAGGGCAGGGCATGCTGTGCCGCATCTCTGCGCAATGGCTGGAGCAGTGCGCGCTGGGCGCCCTGGCCGATGAGCCCGCGCAGGATGTGGACGCCCTGCTGGCCGCGGCGTGATGGCGGTGGCATCTGAGGGGGCGGCGGCGCAGCGGCCGTTCAAGATCCCGGAATCGGTGCTGGTGGTGATCCATACGGCAGCACTCGACGTGATGCTCATCGAGCGTGCAGACGGCATGGAGCACTGGCAGTCCGTCACAGGCAGCAAGGACCGCCTGGACGAACCCTGGGCAGAGACGGCAGCGCGCGAGGTGGGCGAGGAAACCGGCATCGACGTGAACGCCCCGGGCTGCGTGCTCACCGACTGGTGCCTGGAGAACGTGTACGAGATCTGGCCGCAGTGGCGCCACCGCTACGCACCCGGCGTGGTGTTCAACCGCGAACGCGTGTTCGGGCTGTGCGTGCCCGAGCACACGCCGGTGGTGCTGAGCCCGCGCGAACACGTGGCCTGCGCATGGCTGCCATGGCGCGATGCGGCCGACCGCTGCTTTTCAGCCTCCAACGCCGAAGCCTGCCTGCTGCTGCCGCGTTTTGTGTAGCGTGGCCGCCGCGCAGGGCATGCACGCGGTGCATCACGGTGGCCGCAGGCGCAGGGGATCGGACGGGTCCACCAGGTCTTCCGGCGCGGCCGCAAAGGTCAGGCTGTCTCGCGGTGCCGCCGCGATGCGCGAGGGCTCGTCCGCATTGCCGCGGGTGCGCAGCACCACGCCGCCGGGGCGGCGGTCGTTGTCCTGCCCCAAGGTGGCGCGTGACGGGGCTGTGCCCACGCGCACGCGGAGTGCGTCGATGGCGTCCTGCAGCGGGTCGGGCTCGGCCATGCGGGCGCGGTGGCGCAGCAGCACCTGTTGGGACATGTCCAGCAGCTTGGAGTTGAGCGTCTGCTCGGCATGCTGCATCAGCTGCGCCACAGCCCCGGCCGGGTCGCCGGCCAGGCTCTGGGCCATGGCGGTTTCGGCAGTCTTGTTCACTTGCTGCAGGCAATCGCGCACGATCTCGCTGTAGGGAGCGTGCACGTTGCAGGCGTTGGCCAGCAGCTCCGTCAGGCCGCGCGTGTTGGCGTAGCGCATGCCCAGCGCGCGCACCCAGCCTTCGCTCTCGGACAAGTCGATGGACGTGACCGCCAGCACGGCCAGCAGGCTGCCCAGGTTGCAGGCGGCCTCAAAGTCGAAGGTGCTGGAGGTGATCTCGGTTGCCATGCTGCGCACGGACTCCACCGCCTGCGAGAACTGCCGCTGCTGGATGAGCTGCAGTGTGCGCGCCACGCTGGCAAAGCGCTGGATGCGCACGCTCGACGGGTGGCGCTCCAGGATGCGGCCGAAATCGGCCATGCAGCGCTCGATGCCCTTGCGGTCGTTCTCCGCGAAGTACGCGAAGGTGAGCAGCACCAGCGACTGGAAGTCGAACAGCTTGGAGTCGATGCCCAGGATGGCCGCCCGCGCCAGCACCTTGGTCGCGGTCTCGCGGTCGCCCATGTAGTACGACATCATCCCCAGCTTCTGCAGCCGCACCACCGAGTCCGGGGTGAGGCCGCTGGCCGTGCGGTAGGTCTCGATGGCCTGCGAGAAGTTGCCCAGCTCCACCTGCGCCCGGCCCAGTACGTCGTAGGCGTCGGCAAATGAGGCATCGTCACCGATCAGCTCCTGCAGGGTGGTGACGGCCCGCGCCGCCTGGCCGGACTCGATCTGCGCACGCGCCACGCCCAGCTTGGCCCAGGGCAGGGCGCGCGCGGCGATCACGGCCTCGAACAGCGTGCGCGCCTCGTCGTGGCGCGACAGCCGCAGCAGCAGCTCTGAGCCGATGCGCGCCGCGTACAGCCAGTAGGGCTTGCGTGCCTCGAAGCGCTCCACGCACAGGCGCGCGGCGCTTTCGAAATCCTCCGCCTCGATGGCGTCGAAGATGGGTTTGAGGTGCACTTTGCGCAGGCGCGCCAGACTCAGGCGCTCGAAGAGGGCGCTCGGGGTGAAGGGCTTGAGCAAATAGCCGTCGAGCGCCGACTCCGCAGCCTCTGCCACGGCGGCGTAGGATGCCTCGGCCGTGACCATGAAGAACACCGTGGAAAAGGGCAGCAGCTGGGCGCGCCGCAGGTCGTCCAGCAGGGTCTGGCCCGAGTATCCGGCCTCGCCGAAGTACTGGTCGCACAGCACGTAGTCGAACACGGTGTGCTCCAGCCGACTGCGCGCGTCCTGCACGCGGCTGCATTGCACGATGCGGTTGACTCCGTACTCGCGCAGCTGGCCCACCAGGATGCTGCGCGATGTGGCATTGCTGTCGACAATCAGCGCCAGAACCGGAGCAGCGGCGGAGGAATCGTTTTCGGTAGCCAAGGTGTGTACCGAACCGCCGTGGCGGGAAGTTGTATGCAACCAAGTGTAAGGCGCGTCCGGTGGCCACGGTGTCGGACAAACCCGCAGCGTATGCGGCATGCGACACAATCGGGCCATGGAACACGACGACATTCTGCGGGTGGCCACCTACAACATTCACAAAGGCGTTCAGGGCATGGGCCCGGCGCGCCGGCTGGAGATCCATAACCTGGGCCTGGCGGTGGAACAGCTCGATGCCGACATCGTGTGTCTGCAGGAGGTGCGCAAGCTCCACCGGCGGGAGGCGACGTACTTCCAGCGCTGGCCCGAGCTGCCCCAGGCCGAGTACCTGGCGCCCGAAGGTTATGAGGCGGTGTACCGCACCAACGCCATCACCAAGCACGGCGAACACGGCAACGCGCTGCTGTCCCGCTGGCCGGTGATCGGGCACCAGCACGAGGACATCTCCGACCACCGCTTCGAGCAGCGCGGCCTGCTGCATGTGGAGGTGGACGCGCACGGGCGCCGCATCCATGTGATCGTCGTGCACCTGGGGCTCATTCCCGGCAGCCGCGTCCGCCAGATCGAGCGCCTGCAGCGCTTCATCGAGCGCGAAGTGCCGCCCGACGCACCCGTGGTGGTGGCCGGGGACTTCAACGACTGGGGCCTGCAGATCAAGCGCATGCTGGCGGGGTTTGCGCTGTACGAGTTCGACGCGCCGCGCGCCTTCACCTACCCCGCACGGCTGCCGCTGGCCCAGCTGGACCACGTGTATGTGCGCGGCCTCACCCCGCTGTCGCTGCACGTGCCGCGGGGCCGCATCTGGTGGCGCATGTCCGACCACCTTCCGCTCATCGCTGAATTCAGGCTGTGAAAGCCCCACTGAGTCGCTTCGCGCCTTCCCCCGCAGGGGGACGCCACCCGTGGCCTGGCGAAGCCAGCTCCACGGTGGCACTGGCGTGGGTCGCGCCACGTTCCACGATGGCTGGCGATCCGTTGCACGGTAGAGGGGTGCGATGAGAAAGAAGCTGATGTTTCCGGACAAAAGAACTGAGTTTTCTGACGACCACCGGGTGCGCCTGCTGCAGGGGGCAGAGGAGCTTTTCCCCGCGCTGGTCCAGGCCATGGATGCTGCGCTGTCGGACATCCAGTTCGAGACCTACATCTTCGACTTCACCAGTGCCGGGGCCGATGTGGCCCAGGCGCTGATGCGGGCTGCAGCGCGCGGCGTGCGCACCCAGCTGGTGGTGGACGGCGTGGGCACCGGCGCCCTGCCGCCCGAGTGGGCCGAGCGCTTCACGGACGCTGGCGTGCAGTACCGCGTGTACTCGCCGCTGGGGCCCCTGGGCCTGCTGCTGCCGCACCGCTGGCGCCGCCTGCACCGCAAGCTGTGCGTGGTGGACGGCTGCATGCTGTTTTGCGGCGGCATCAACGTGCTGGATGATTTTCACGACCCCAACTATGGCCGGCTCGATGCACCGCGCTTCGATTTTGCCGTGCAGGCCTCCGGCAGCCTGGTGACCAGCGCCAGCGAGACCATGGACCAGCTGTGGTGGCGCATGCAGGCCGTGCGCGACGCGCGCGAGCGCCGCCTGCCCGAGGCGCTGCAGGCCCTGCGCGTCGCCAGTGCCGCCAAGCATGCGGCCGAGGCGGCGGACGACGCCACGCCCCCCATGCGCGCCGCGCTGGTGCTGCGCGACAACGTGCGCAACCGCAGCCGCATCGAAAAGGCCTACCGCCGCGCCATCGGATCGGCGCGGCACGAGGTCATCATCGCCAACGCCTACTTCATGCCCGGCGGCAAGCTGCGCCGCGCGCTGGTGATGGCGGCGCGCCGCGGCGTGCGTGTGCGGCTGCTGCTGCAGGGGCGCTATGAGTACTTCATGCAGTACCACGCGGCGCGGCCGGTGTACGGCGCGCTGCTGGATGCGGGCGTGGAGATCCATGAATACGCGCCGAGCTTTCTGCACGCCAAGGTGGCGGTGGTCGATGCCATGGGCGAGCGGCCCTGGGCCACGGTGGGATCGTCCAACCTGGACCCCCTGAGCCTGCTGCTGGCGCGCGAGGCCAACGTTGTGGTGGAAGACGCCGCCTTTGCCGCCGACCTGCGCCAGCGCCTGGTGGACGCCATGCAGCACGCCGGCCGTCGCATGGACCCCGCGCGCTACGCGGGCCGCCCGCTGCGCCAGCGGGTGTTGGACCGCATCGCGTTCGGCCTGATGCGCCTGGCGCTGTGGATCACCGGAAAAAGTTATTGAAGCCTGTTGAGCCCCCTGAGCGGCTGCGCCGCTTCCCCCTCAGGGGTACGCCACCGGTGGCCCGGCGAAGCCGGTTCCACGGTGGCACTGGTGTGGGGGCGCGCCGGTTGCAGAGTTCGCGGGGAAGGCAATGTCCAGGAAGGGGTTCGGTACCTGTCTGTATGGAATGCTATGAATTTAATAGCTGCTAGCGCTTGCCTATCAAGCGGTAGAGGCCAAAACCCCTTGAAATCTGAGGTGTGTCATTCGCTGTTACGATTCTGGCCATGTCCAGCCCCACTGCCGCCGATATGACGCCCACTCCGCCGGATGAAGGCACGCCTGTCTCCATCAAGATCCGGGAGCGCCTCGCAGCGGCCCGCAAGCGCTTTCATGCCAACGACAACATCTCCGAGTTCATCGAGCCCGGCGAGCTGGAGAAGCTGCTCGACGAGGTCGAGGTCAAGATGCAGGGCGTGCTCGACAGCCTGGTGATCAACACCGACGGCGACCACAACACCAACAACACCGCGCGGCGCGTGGCCAAGATGTACCTGAACGAGGTGTTTAAAGGCCGCTACGTCGCCCAGCCGCCCATCACCGAGTTTCCCAACGCCGAGCACCTGAACGAGCTGATGATCGTCGGCCCCATCACCGTGCGCAGCGCCTGCAGCCACCACTTCTGCCCGGTCATCGGCAAGATCTGGATCGGTGTGATGCCCAACGAGCACACCAACGTGATCGGCCTGTCCAAATACGCGCGCCTGGTGGACTGGGTCATGGGCCGCCCACAGATCCAGGAAGAAGCCGTGGTGCAGCTGGCCGACCTGATCATGGAAAAGACCCAGCCCGACGGCCTGGCCATCGTGATGGAGGCCAGCCACTTCTGCATGTCCTGGCGCGGTGTGCGCGAGATGGACAGCAAGATGATCAACTCGGTGATGCGTGGCGTGTTCCTCAAGGACCCCGCGCTGCGCCGCGAATTTTTGTCCCTCATCCCCGGAAAGAACTGACCCATGCTCGTACGCCTGCTTTACGCCAGCCGCGCTGTGGACACCTCTCCCGCAGCCATCGAAGCCATCCTCACGCAATCGCGCCAGCACAACCCGGGCTGCGGCATCACCGGCGTGCTGTGCTACGGCGGTGGCGTGTTCCTGCAGGCCATCGAAGGCGGGCGCTCCGCGGTGAGCGACCTGTACGGCCACATCCAGAAGGATGCGCGCCACAAGAACGTGGAGCTGCTGCACTACGAAGAGATTGCGGAGCGCCGCTTCGGCGGCTGGACCATGGGGCAGGTGAACCTGTCCAAGATCAACCATTCGATCCTGCTCAAGTACTCCGAAAAGCCCGAACTCGACCCGTATGCGGTGTCGGGCAAGGTGTCGTTCGCGCTGCTCGAAGAACTGATGGCCACCGCGTCCATCATCGGTAGAGCTTAGGAACACCCCCCTGAGTCGCTGCGCGCCTTCCCCCCGCTCTCGCATTGCTGCGCAATGCGGGCAGGGGACGCCACCAGTGCGGCGGGGCGGCCCTTGCACGGTGGCTGCTGGCTGGGACAGCGCCAGTTGCATGCGCCGTGCGGGTGGCATGGCACGTCTCCTCACTGACTGTTCGCGCGCCACACGGCCGCAGTTCCAGACGGCGCTGCGGCTTTTTGCATTCATGTCCCTCGCTCCCTCTGAACCGTGACCCTCACCGCCTTCGCCCTTATCATCGTCGCCGGCCTTATCCACGCGTGCTGGAACATCGCCGCCAAGAAGGCGGGGGGCGATGCGCGCTTTGCGTTCTTCACCTCGGCGATCATGATGGTCTTCTGGGCGCCGCTGGGCTGGTGGCTGGGGCGCGATGTGGTGCCGCTGTGGGGTGCGGTGGAGTGGGGCTTCGTGGTGGCCAGCGGGCTGCTGCACGTGGCGTACTACGTGATCCTGCTGCGGGGCTACCGCAAGGCCGACCTCACCGTGGTGTACCCGCTGGCGCGGGGCTCAGGGCCGCTGCTGTCGTCGCTGGTGGCCATCACGGTGCTGGGCGAGCGCATCTCTGCGCTGGGTGCCGTGGGCATCGCGGGCGTGGTGGGCGGCGTGTTCCTCATCGCGGGCGGCCCGGGCCTGCTGCGCGCGGCGCACGACCCCGCGGCGCGCGAACGCGTGCACAAGGGCATTGCCTACGGGCTGCTCACCGGGGCCTTCATCGCCAGCTACACGGTGGTGGACGGCTATGCGGTCAAGATACTGCTGATGTCCCCCATCCTCGTCGACTACATGGGCAACTTCGTGCGCGTGGGCTTGCTCGCGCCGGTGGTGCTGCGCGATGTGCGCACCGCCCGCACGCTGTGGCTTGCGCAGTGGCGCTTTGCGCTGCTGGTGGCGGTGGTGAGCCCCGTGGCCTATGTGCTGGTGCTGTACGCCATGCGCGAGGCGCCCATGTCCCACGTGGCGCCGGCGCGCGAGGTGTCCATGCTGTTCGCCGCCCTCATCGGCGGGCATCTGCTGGGTGAGGGCGACCGGGCGGCGCGCATTTGCGGCGCGCTGTGCATTGCAGCCGGGGTGACGGCCCTGGCGCTGGGGTAGACCCATGGCGCCAGACGTCACCGCTCCGATGCTGCTGGGCTGCGATTTTTCCAGCAGCCCCAGCCGCCGCAAGCCCATCGTGCTGGCCCTCGGGCAGCGCCAGGGAGCGCGGGTGCAGCTGCAAGCGCTGGAGCGCTTCGACACACTGTCGGCGTTCGGCCAATGGCTTGCGCAGCCGGGCACCGGGTCTCAGAACGGCTCTCAGGACGCATCGCCGGGCGGCTGGGTCGGCGGCTTCGACCTGCCTTTCGGCCTGCCGCGCGAGCTGGTGGAGACCTTGGGCTGGCCCACCGACTGGCTCGCCTGCATGCAGCACTACCGCAGCCTGGGCCGCGAGCAGATCCGCACGCGGTTCGCGGCGTTCTGCGACGCGCGCCCCGTGGGCGGCAAGTTTGCACACCGCGCCACCGATGGGCCCGCAGGCTCCAGCCCGTCGATGAAATGGGTTAACCCGCCTGTGGCCTACATGCTGCACGCAGGGGTGCCGCTCCTGATCGATGCCGGTGTGCACCTGCCGGGCCTGCACGCGGGCGACCCGTCGCGCGTGGCGCTGGAGGCCTACCCCGGCCTGCTCGCGCGCGAGGTGCTGCAGCGGCGCAGCTACAAAAGCGACGACCGCACCAAGCAAACGCCCGACCGGCTCATCGCCCGCAAGGACCTGGTGAACGCGCTGGAGATCGGCCAGACCCGGCTGGGCCTGCGCCTGAAGCTCAGCCACGCGCAGCGCGATGCCCTGGTGGATGATGCCAGCGGCGACAGCCTGGACGCCGTGCTGTGCCTGGTGCAGGCCGCGTGGGCCCAGCAGCGCCATGCCGAGGGCGATGCGCTCTACGGCCTGCCTGCGGGGCTGGATGCGCTGGAGGGTTGGATCGTGACGGCGCCTGCCGTGCCCGCGGCAGGCTGAGTCGCGGCGCCACATCGGCAGGGCCGAGGGGCGGGGCCGTGCGCCTCAGCCGCCCGGCAGCGTGACGGTCACTTCAGACCCGCTGGCCTGCACCTGCACGCCCAGGGGTTGCGCCAGTTGCAGCAGCGCGGCCAGGTCCAGGGCCGGGGGCTGTGCCAGGCCGGCCGAACGCGCCGCGGTATCCGCGTCCATCAGCCGCGTGGCGGTGGATGCGCCCCGGGCCTGCACACGCACGCTGAAGGGGCCGGCAGGCGCCACGGTGATCTGGGCGGGCACCGGGCTCGATTGTTCCGCCAGGTGGTAGATGGCGCCCAGCACCACGTACAGCAGGGTGTGGGGCACCTGGGTGTCGTCGTCCCAGCCCGGCAGGTCCGCAGGCAGCGGCTCCATCTCGGTACCGCTGACCATCAGCGCGGGGCGGGCCAGCTCGATGGCTTCGTCCACCAGGGCGCGCACCTTGTGGCGGTCGTTGATCTGCAGGTCCCACAGCCGCAGGCGGCGGATGTGGTGGGCGATCTCGCCCAGTTGTTCCTCGATCTGCTCCACGCGCTCCACCGCCTGCTCGGGCGTCATGTCGCCCTTGGCCAGGCGGCGCTTGAGCAGCATGGTGCCCATGCGCATCACCGACAGCGGGCCGGCCACGTCGTGGCGCAGCACCGGGATGGCGCGCATCAGGATGGCGTGCTGCAGGCCGGCATCGGTCAGCGCGTCGGAAGACGGGCCCGGTGCGGAAGGGGGGCGTTTTTTGGTGGCCAAAGCGGGTGGGGGTATGGGGGGTGTCGGAACTGTCAGTGAGGATCAGGCGGCGGGCGGCTGCAGCGCTGCGGCGCACTGGGCGAGCACGTTGTCGAAGGCGTCGAAATCGAGCGGCTTGCCCAGGATGAAGTCGAACTGCCCTGTCTCCGTACCCACGCTGACGCCCGATGCCATGCCGGTGATGGCGATCGCAAAACACCGGCCTGCACCGTGGTCAGCCACCGTGGCCCGTAGCAACGGGAGCAGTTCGGAGCCCTGCATGTCCGGGAGGTTCTGGTCCACCAGGAAAATCTGCGCCGGCTTCTCGCGCGCCAGGGCCAGTGCCTGTGCGGCCGTGGCTGCAGTGCGGATCGCATGGCCTTCCATCGTGAGCAGCTCTTGCAGCAGCTCCGTGGCATCGAGGTTGTCGTCAACGAGGAGGATATCGAGCGGCATGGCTGTCTGGAGCGGGTGGAATATCAGGAGGTGGCGCTGACCGGGGCTGCGCCGCCAGCGTCCGTCTGCGGCAGGTGCACCGTGAACACCACGTGCGGCGGCTGGTGCGTATACACAATGGTACCCCCATGGCCTTGCGCGATCTGGTGGGCGATGTACAGGCCCAGGCCCAGGCCGGAGCGGTTGCGCTCGTTGCCCACGGACGAGGACTTGAAGGGAGTGAACAGGTTGGCGGCCACCGCCGGGTCGATGGGCGGCGCCACATTGCGCACCTCGATGAGCACGCCGTTTTGCGCGCCCCGTGCGTGCACATGGATGGGCTGGCCCGCATCCCCGTGGTGGCGGGCGTTGCTGATGAGGTTGGAGACCACCTGCGCAATGCGGTCGGGGTCGGCCTGTGCGTCCAGGCGCTCGGGCAGGTGGATCTCGATCTGCGTGCCGGGGTGGGCGGTGCGCGCCTCGTCCACCAGATCGGCGAGCAGTTGCACCACGTCGACGGTCTTGAGCTGCAGGTTCAGGCCCAGCCGGCTTTGCAGGCGGGACATGTCCATCACCTGGCTCACCAGGCGCTGCATGCGGTTGCTGGACGACTGGATGCGCTGGCCGATCCGGCCGGTGTTGCCGTCCGCGGCGTTGTTCTTCTCCAGCACCCGCGCGGCCATGCTGATGGAGTGCAGCGGGTCGCGCAGGTCGTGGCCGAGCACCGCCATCAGGTGCGCGCGCGCGTCGTTCAGCTCGGCATGGCGGGTGGTCTGGGCGCGCACCAGCTCGGCCAGCAGCTGGCGGGCGGTGTCGAGCTCGTCCGCCGTCCAGGGCTCGGACTTGGAGCGCACGATTTCCTTCCACAGGTCGAACGAGCCGCGGGGCGTGAGGCGCGGGCCCAGCGGGCCGGCACGCACTTCCTTTTCAGGCTTGCCGCCCCAGTTGATGGTCTCGATCTGCTCCTTGCGCAGAAACACCAGCCAGCTGCCCCGGGTACGGTCCAGCGGCAGGGCCAGCGCGCCGCACCAAGGGGCCAACTGCAGCCCGATCTCGGGTGCGTCCAGGGGCAGTGCATGCGTGTTGTAGATGCCGCTGCCGCCTTGCGTGGCATCGAGCCACTGCAGAAGGACCTTGGCAGCGGCGTCGGTCACGCCGCCTTCGGTGCACAGCTTGCTGTGTTCCGACACGATGATGGCGTCGGCGCTCATCGAGCAGGCCAGCGCGCCGGCGTGCGAGCACAGGGCTGTGAACTCGTCATCGGAGTGCAGCACCTGCTCCATCACCCGCATGCGCAGCTCGGTCACCTTCTGCTGGCGCGCGGCCTCCTTGCGCGCCAGGGCGGCCTGTATATTGGCGCCCAGCACCTGTGCCATCACGTCGCAGGCCATGCGCACGCTGTAGGGCACCTGGCGAGGGCCCATGTGGTGGCAGGCCAGCAGCCCCCACAGCCGGTTGTTGATGACGATGGAGATGCTCATCGACGCACCCACGCCCATGTTGGTCAGGTACTCGATGTGGATGGGCGACACGCTGCGCAGGATGCTGGCGCTCAGGTCCAGCGGCGCGCCGCCGACCGGCACCAGCGGCACCGGCGTGGCCCGCACATCGGCAATGAGGCGCAAGGTGTTGGCCACGTACAGCGCCCGGGCCTGCGCCGGGATGTCGCTGGCCGGGTAGCGCCGGCCCAGGTAGGCATCCAGAAAATCCGCACGCGACTCGGCCACCACATCGCCGCTGCTATCCTGGCGAAAGCGGTAGGCCATGACGCGGTCGAACCCTGTCAGGGTCTTGATCTCCTGGGTTGCCAGCTGCAGCAGGTCGTTGATGGCAGGGCGCGGGCGGCGCAGCTTCTCCATGGCGCGGTGGGCCTGCATCGCAAAGCCAGCCAGTGCATCGGTGGACTCCTGGCGTGCCTCGAACTCCAGCACCAGCAGCTCCTGCGACTGGTGCAGCACCACGTCGAAGCTGCGGCCTTCGGCCTCCAGCTCGGAAGGCATCGGCAGCTCGCCCGTGCCCGCCAGCGTGGCCAGGCCCTCGTCGAGCAGGTCGCGCAACAGCGCGTGGCGGGCGATCAGCGGCGTGTCGCGCAGTGCCTGTCCCGGGGCTACGGCGCAGCCCAGCATGGCTGCCACGTTGGTGCTGGCATGGCGCACCGTGCCCGCCTTGTCGACGGCGATCAGGGCGCCGTGGGACTGGATCGAGCCCGGGATGTGGATGGGCTCGCGGTCGCAGTTTTCCAGCGTCGGGCGTGCCGCGTCGGCGCCGCCGCCGGCGGATGCTTCTGGATTCATTGCGGCAGTCCTTCAGGGGCCGGAAAATGGCTTTGCAGCCCGGCAAAGGCTGCGGTGGCCCCAAGGCACGCAGCCTCCAGGGCGGCGGGTGATGGTGTCACGTGCTGGCGCAGCAGCGAGATGAACAGCTTCCAGCGCGCCCCGGTGGCGGCACCGTCGCCATGCAGATAACGCAGGGGGTGCGGCGCCAACCGTGGCGACAGCTGCCGGTACAGCACCTGTCCACCCAGCTGGGAGCCCTCCACCACATAGGCGAACCCCCACCGCACCGCGTGCGGCTGTGCCGGGTGGCGGGCCAGGGCCTGCGCCGCAAGCTGCCCAGCGGCAGCGCTGGGCAACGGCCAGCTTCCGGGCGTGCCGGTGGCAGTGGTGGTCAGTGGCGGGATGTCTTGCAGATCGGATTCCAGGGCAGCCAATCGGGGGGCTGGCATGAAAACAAAGCCCGGTATCGTCGCTTGAAGCATCTGCAGATGAGGCCACAGCGCCTGTAGCCACGCGGCCAGTGCACGGGCATGCGCCTTGTATTCTTCCAGCGATGCATCGGGTCGGCCAATGGCGAGGTGGGCATCGAGCCGGGCGTGCTGCGCGGCAGTGGCACTGCGCAGTGCCTGCAAGGGGTCCGCGCACGCAGTGGGCGGCAGTTCGGAGACTGGGTGGCTGGAGGGCACGAACGGGGGACCAGTTAGGAAGCGGATTGCATAAGCTCGGGGCACTGCGCTGGCCGTGATTCTAATGATTCGCCCGGACGGGCCCTTGGCACTTTGGCCCGTAGGTGTGTCGCGGGCGCAACCATGGTGCTGATTCGGCACACTGCGCGGCGCAGCGCCTTCTGCGTGGGAGGCCGGCCCCGGCAGTCACGGCGTGGCTGTGGGGGCGGCCGGGTGGCGATGTGAGGTGCCGGTCACGCGTGGCGATGCGGCATTCGCGCCGCTTTTCGGGCGATCGCGCCGCGCCGCGGGGCATACCATGCTGGTCATACCACCGGACCCCGCTTTCACCATGCCCGCTCTCAGCCATTGGCCCGCACTGGCCATCGCCACCGCCCTCGGCAGCCTGCTCGCCGCGCCGGGGCATGCCGCGCCGGCGCCCTGGTACTACTGGCGCAGCCTGGTCGATGGCGCGCGGGTGTGCGCGCAGACGTCCCCCGGGCAGGGCTGGGAGCGTGACAGCGCCGCCCATGAAGGCCCCGGCTGCCAGCCCCGGCGCAAGGTGCTGGTCATTCCCATGCGCTGAGACCGAGGGCGTGGCCGCACCCGCCTTGCTTTGTTATAAAAAGCATAGCTAACAACGCACGCCGCATAAGCGGTAGGCTGCAACTTCTTGGCATTGCTGTGCATGCATTCGATAATGCAGCCATGACCGAACTGATCCTGGTCCGCCACGGCGAAACCGACTGGAACCGCGAGCTGCGCTTTCAGGGCCACGTGGACATCCCCCTGAACGCCACCGGCCACGAACAGGCCCGCCGCCTGGCCGACCGCCTGGCCGCCGAGAAGCTGGCGGTGGACCACCTGGTCTGCAGCGACCTCATCCGCACGCAGGAGACCGCCTCCCCGGCCCTGCAGGTGCTGTTTCCGCAACTGCGCATTGACGCCCTCACCGACAGCAGCCTGCGCGAGCAGAACTTCGGCATCGTGGACGGCAAGCGGGTGGACGACGTCAAGCTCGACCATGCCGATGCGTGGAACCAATGGCTGCGCTTCGAGGCCGACTACGGCATGCCCGGCGGCGAGACCACCCGCCAGTTCCACACCCGCGTGATGGACGCCGTGCGCCGCATCGCACAGCAGTACCAGGGCCAGAAGGTCATGGTCGTGACCCACGGCGGCGTGCTCGACATGATCTGGCGCACCGCCCGCGGCACGGGTCTCGACGGCCCCCGCCAGAGCGACATCCCCAACGCGGGACTCAATCGCGTGCGGGTGAGCGGCGACGTGGTGGAGGTGCTGGACTGGGCGGACGTGCGGCACTTGGCGGCCTTGCCGGCGCAGCCGGTGTATGACCAGAAGAAGCTGGTGGTGCGGTAGGGCCGCTCACGGAGCCGCGTAGACGATGCCCGGGCGCGTTCCTTCCAGGTCATCCGTGAGGCGGTCCAACACAGGCTTAGGCTCGAAAGCCAGCCCCAGTGGAACAAAGCGGTAGTCGCCTTTCCGGTTGGTGAACACCGCGAGCCCTCCGGGCGAGACAGTGATGGCGTGCCAGTCGTCGGCCACACGCTCGTCGGTCAAGGTCTTGACCAGCTTTCCGTCTTCTCCATAGATGCGGATTTCGCCCGTGGCCGCCAGCTTCTGGCCGCCGTCGACCGGGGTCATCCTGTTGACTCCATGCAGCAGATATTTGCCCCCGGGCGCCAGGATGAGGGTGGGCTGTGGATCCGTGCCCGGCAAGCCGTCGATGCGCTGGACGCTGCGCCGTGCACGGTCGATCATTGCCACGGCGGCATCGTTCGTGTCGGTGGCGGTGTATTCGACGAGCACGGTATCGGCGGACCATGCCAGCGGATTGGCGAGCCCCAGGGTATCGCCACGTGCGAACTGGGAGGCCTCGGCGAGCATGTCCGCGGCGGCGTCCTTTTCTGGAGGGATCGCTTCCCATCGCTGGTCGGCATTGAGGGTGACGCGCGGTGGCGCTCCGTTGAGCACGTCGAACGAACCCAGGTCCTGCCGTGCGCGGAGCGTCCAGCCTGGCATATCAAAGGTGAGCAGGCTGTATGGCTTGCGCCCATCGGCGTCATTGCGCGACAGGCGGTCCGATGCAACGATGTGGACGGCCCCTGCGGAGCCAGCCTCCTGACCTTGGGATTCGGCAGGCCGTGCCAGGCAGCTGTCTGGGCGCACCCCAGGCCCTGGCAGCGGGGCTACGGCCGCGGGTGTGCCGCTGCGCGCAGAGAGCTGAAAGCTCCCTACCTTGGCTTGCTGCGACAGATCGAGCTGGTCCACCGTGCCGTTGCAGTACACGACATGGAGGAGCGGACGATCGGCAGCTTGCGCAGGTGCGCTGGCCGTCCCGGACGTTGTACGCGGAGTTTCTGCCTCGCGTGAGCAGCCCCCGAGAAAGACGACCAACGCAAGCGCAGCGGTCTGCATCAGGACTGCGCAGTGGCGAGGTGCGGACGTGGGCATTCGGAGTTCCACGGTCAGAAATCCGATTGGGCGAGCACGTTCTCGACGTAGTTGGGGTCTCCTACCGTGCCCCGGTCGGCCACCGGCACACGTTCCCACTCGGCGAAGCCGCGCGTGCCGCTGCCGTCGACGGTGACGAAGAGCACTCCGTTGTCCTGCCGCACGCGGTATTCATGCAAACCGTTGGCGTAGCCGTTGAACCCGCGCAGCGTGTCGAGTTCAAGCTGCTCGGGCGTGTAGTCCGGCAATTCAACGGGCAGTGCTGGAAGTCCCTGCGCGGTGCGAGCCCGATTCCATGCAGTCACCAAGTTTTTAAAACGCTCTCCGGTGCGTACGTTGCGAGGATAACTTTTCGCAATGCGCTCCTTCTCCTGGTACAGCGCCCAGCCTCCGCGCACATTGTCCTTCCAGTTCCAGGTTTGGTCCGCCGTAGGCGCCGGGCGGGTGAGCTGGCACAGGCCTACGCCGCCCAGACCGTCGCTGCTGTACTTGGGCCAGTTGCTCGGGGTGCGGAATTGCTGGAGGGAGCTCTCCTGCCGCATCTTCTTGCGAAAGACAGGGCGGTTGGCTCCGATGCTGTTGGCGAAGGCGCGTATGGCCGTACCCGTGGGGTTGGTGCCCACGACGGTCCAACTGGCACGCGCGCGCTGCTCAGTGGTTCCCACGCGCATGATCACCTGCACGGTCAGCAGGCCGCCGCGCACTTCGGTGAACGGAATGCGCCATGTGGGACTGAGTCCCGTCAGCGGTGCGATGCGGCTGTGCTGCGTGCTCCGCCCTCCACCAAAAGAGACGTTGGTCGGTGGAGCACTGCCATCGAACGCGAGCGTCGCCGACCACTCGTACGTTGGTGCCGGCCCGCTCGGTATGGGCTGGCCCTGCATTACGGCAGTGACCGTGACGGTGGGCATCGTGGCATCGTCTGTGATCGAGAATCGAGGTCCTGCGGGTTGGCTGGTGATGGCGAGCGGCATATGAAAAGGGCGGTGAATGCGTTGCTGCAGACGTCAACGTTGCGTTCGCTCTTCGATTCTCACGCGCCAATGTGCCAGCTTGTTCTGCGCGCCAGGCTTTGTTGTATCTTGATGTGAGTGGGTGCAGAAATCGCAAGACGGGTGGTGAAGCGCTGCGGGTCCCGCACACGGTGCGGGACCCGCGCCGCGGCAGCGGCTGACAGGTGCACAGAGGCTTTCTGGCTTAGAGCGCAGGCAACCCCAACGCCCCATTCACCACCCCCACCTGCCGAGCCAGCCTCACCGACTCCGGCTGCGCATTTGACAAGGGCTGCAGCAGGTTCTGCACCGCCGCCCACTGCCCGTTGCGCTGCAGCGCATCCAGCCAGATCTGGTGGAACAGGTCGCGCTGCGCGTGGCTGCCGCCGATCTCGGTCAGGCGGGGCAATGCCAGGCCCAGTTGCCGGGCCGCGGTGGCCCAGTCGCCCTGGGCGTGCGCGAGCAGGCCTTGCGCGGCGGGTACGCAGACCTGCTGCCAGACCGTGCGTTCATGGGACTCGGTGCGGGTGGCGGCGTGGGTCTCGATGTTGCGCAGCAGGGTGAGCGCGGGTGCGGTGCGGCCTGCGCGGGCCAGGCCGTAGAGGTACTGCAGGTCGAGAAACGGCAGCACGTGGTCGGACAGGCGCAGGGCCAGGTGGTCGGCCACGTCGGCCCAGCGGGGGCCCACATCGACGCCCGCCAGCTCCAGGCGCGCCAGCAGCGAGACGGCGTTGATCTGGTCCTGCGTGTATTCCTTGACCACGCCCCAGACCTGCTGGTCGTACAGCGCCAGCACGTCGGCATGGCGGTCCTGCTCCAGCAGGAACAGGGCCTGGTGCCACCAGTTGTGGGTGACCATGAAGGAGTTCAGGCCCGTCCAGGTGTCGCTCACGCCGGCCAGGAAGTCTGTGCCTTCGGTGATGCGCCCCTGAGTCAGCATCACGTGGGCCAGCGCGTGGTGGGCCCAGGGCTCCTTGCGGCACAGGGTGACGGCGTGGCGTGCGGCGGCCTCGGCCTCGGTCAGCAGGTGGCACTGCTCCCAGCCGAAGGCCAGCATGCCGTGCAGGTAGGGCACGTCGGCGGCAGCGGGCACGGCCTGCAGGGCCATGCGCAGCATGCCGGGCGAGTCGCCGCGGTTGAACAAGTGGTACTGGCCGAGCTTGAGCGAAGCCAGGTCGCGCGGGTGCAGGCGGGCCTGCTCTTCGTGCAGGGCGATGGCGCGGGGCAGGTCGCCCTCAACCCACGCCGCCACGGCGGCCACGAAGCGCTGTTCGCGCTCGCTGGCGTGTGGCGCGCTGGCGAGGGCCTGGTCGATGAAGGGGCGTGCGTTGTGCGATGCGTCCGCCGACTCGGCAAACATATGCAGCGCCGCGCAGCAGGCCTGCACGATGGCGCTGGTGTCCGCGGCCGCGCCGAGCACGTTCACCGCGCGGGCTTCGCAGGCGATGAAGCCTTCCACGAAGTCATTGAGCGCCGCCAGGCTGGCCGCATCGTGCAGCGTGGCGGGGTTGCCCAGGCTGTCGGTCAGGGGCGTGTGTGGCTGTGGCTGCATGGTGAGAGCATGGTGGCGGCCGCCGCGGTCAGCCGCCCTTGATCAGGGCCAGGTAGGCGTTGCGCGTCTCGGCCGACACGGAGGCGACGAGTTGTTCGTGCGGGGTCTGGTGGCGGGCCAGCATGCGGGCGGTGGCGATGGTCTTGGACTTGCAGAACCAGTGGCAGGTGTGCTGCATGAGGAAGAGCTCGGCCGTCATCATGTAGGCCCGGTCCTTGGGCGACAGGTGGCCGGTGTTCTGCACCACGTGGGCGATGCCGCGCGCGTGGATGGCCAGGGCCTTGCGCATGTCGAAGGTCAAGGCGGGCAGCACTTTTTCGACGAACGGAAAGGCCATGGACAGGCGGCTGACCCGCGTGCTTTCTTCGCTCATCTTGGCGAAGTCGGCGGCGAAGCGGTTGAACTGCTCGCTCAGCTGCAGCTCGGTGGTGCTCAGCAGGCTCCAGATCTGGCCGCGGCGTTCGTCGGTGCCTTCGCCCAGTGCGCGCAGGTAGCCGTCGGTCAGCGCCTCCATGAGCTTTTCGATCTGGTAGTTGGCCAGGTGGCTGCCCAGCAGCACGATGCGCTTGCGCTGCTCTTTGGCGTTGAGCATGAAGGTGCCGGTGGCGATGAGGATCGCCATGATGAGGATGTCCATGCTGTGGTGACGTAGTGCGTTGAGGCCCCGGTGTGCGCTGGCCGCAGAAAAAGAACACGCCGGACGGCCGGCGCCTGTGCCCCCCGAGCGTACCAACAACTGCGGCGCGCGAGGCACAGGGGAAGAACCTGTTCTCAGTCCAAGTCCAAATCCGAGTCTAAGCCGCAGGCGGCAGCGGCCAGGGGCGCTGCGGGTCGCGGATCTGCTCGAACGCGTGCGCCACCTGCAGCACGCCCAGGTCGTCGAAGCGCGCACCGGCGATCTGCAGCCCGATGGGCAGGCCGGTGGACGTGTAGCCGCAGTTGACCGACGCTGCAGGCTGCTCGGACATGTTGAACGGCACGGTGAAGCCGATGTGCTCCAGCGGGCGCAGCGGGTCGTTGGTGGGCGAGGGCAGTTCGGCCTGGAAGGCGGGCATGGGCGCCACGGGCGAGATCACGTAGTCGAACGCGCTGCAGGCTTTGACAGTGGCCACGCGCGTCAGGTGGAACTGGTGGCTGGCGTTGAAGACTTCGGTGCCGCTCATGCCGGCAGCGCTGTCCGCCCAGGTGCGGATGTACGGCAGCACCTTGTCGCGGCGCTCTGCGGGCAGGGCCTGCAGGTCGATGTGCGAGCGCATGCGCCAGAAGTGGTCCATGCCGTCGAGCATGGCCTGGGTCATGAAGGGCTGCAGGGGCACGATGGTGGCGCCCGCGGCCTCCATCAGGCGCGCCGCGCGCTCGATGGCGGCCTTGACTTCAGGCTCCACGGGCAGGCCGCAGCCGGCGTCCAGCAGCAGGCCGATCTTCAAGCCTTGCAGGCCGCGCGTGCGCTCGGCCCGCTGGTCGAACTGGCCCCAGGCGATGTCCTGCGCGGGCAGGCTCATGCTGTCGCGCGCGTCGGGCTGGCTGAGCACCTGCATCATCAGCGCGGCGTCGGCCACGGTGCGGGTCATCGGCCCCGCGGCGCGGCCGGTGTACGGTGGGTCGATGGGGATGCGGCCCAGGCTGGGCTTGAGGCTGAAGATGCCGCACCAGCTGGCCGGCAGCCGCAGCGACCCACCGATGTCGGTGCCGATGTGCAGCGGGCCGTAGCCTGCAGCGGCTGCCGCACCCCCGCCTGCGCTGGAGCCGCCGGGGCCCTTGCTGGTGTCCCACGGGTTGCGCGACAGCGGGTGGAAGGTGGACAGGCCCGAAGACAGCATGCCGTAGTCGGGCATGGTGGTCTTGGCGACGATGACGGCGCCGGATTCGCGCATGCGTGCAGCCGGTGGTGCGTCGGCCGACGCGGCCAGCAGTTCCACGGCTGCGGTGCCCAGGGGCGTCGGGTCGCCCTGCGTGGCGATGTTTTCCTTGATGGTGCTGGGCACGCCGTCCAGCAGGCCCTGGGGCTCGCCCTTGTGCCAGCGGGCTTCCGACGCACGGGCCTGTTCAAGCGCAGCCTCGGGCCGCAGCAGGTAGGTGGCCTGGATGTGGGGCTCCCAGCGCTCGATGTGCGCCAGCACTGCCTGCGTGACCTCTACCGGAGAGAGTGTGCGCTGGCGGTAGGCGGCCAGGAGTTCGTGGGCGGGCAGGTCGTGCAAGGCAGTCATGTCGGGAGTTCTACAAGTAAAAAAGGCTGCTACCGCCTGCTGGTAAAGCGCTAGCAGCTATTGTTTTGGGAGCAATTCACTACCGCTCGTTTTAGTGATCCATTGCGCAGCGCGCCGCCCTCAGCCCACGAAACTGGCGCGGCCATAGCCAGTGTCCCCGTGCAAGGGCCGCCCCGCCGCACCGGGGGCGTCCCCCTCCCGACTCGCGCAGCGAGTCGAGAGAGGGGGAAGGCGCGAAGCGACTCAGGGGGTGTTTAATCTCAAGACCAGGACAGCGACGAGATATCGTTCACGAACACCGGCATGTCTTTCCACAGGCCCTTGAGGTTCTTGTTGGCCACCGTGATCCACTGGTTGGAATACAGGAACGCGTGCACCGAGTCCTGTGCCAGCAGGCGCTGCGCTTCGCCCAGAAGGCGCGAGCGGTCGGCGGGGCGGGCGGCGTTCTTGATCTGGTTGAACAGTTCGTTGAACTTGGGCGAGTTGTAGGCCCAGTAGTAGTCGGGCTTGGCGAAGTTGCCCAGGTCGAACGGCTCGACGTGGCTGATGATCGTCAGGTCGTAGTTCTTGCTGCCGTAGGTGCCGCTGAGCCACTGCGCCCATTCCACGTTCTGCAGCTTGGCGACGATGCCGATCTTGGCCAGCTGGGCGGCAATCACTTCGCCGCCCTGGCGCGCGTACGGCGTGGGCGGCAGCGTGACGGTCAGCTCCAGCGGCGTCTTCACGCCCGCTTCGGCCAGCAGCTTCTTGGCTTTTTCCACGTCGTACGGGTTCACGCCCGTGGTGTCCACATAGCCGAAAGCGCCGGGCACGTAGTGGCTGCCGATGGGCGCGCCGTAGCCGTCGGCGGCGCCTTCGATCACGGCCTTGCGGTCGATGGCGGCGGCGATGGCGCGGCGCACGCGCACGTCATCGAGCGGTTTCTTGCCGTTGTTGATGGCCAGGATGGTCTTGGCGCGCGAGCCACTCACCACCACCTGGAAGCGGGGGTTGGACTTGAACTGCGGCACACTGCGGGGCGTGACGCGCGGGAACGCATCCACATCGCCCGCCAGCAGGGCGGCCACTTGGGCGGCCGGGTCGGAGATGAAGCGGAAGGTGGCGCGCTTGATCTTGAGCGCCTTGGCATCGCGAAAGCCTTCCCACGCCGTCAGCACGATGGACGAGCCCTTGTTCCAGGCGTTGAGCTGGTAGGGGCCGGTGCCCACGGGCTTGTTGGCGTTGCCGTCGGCGCTCTTGGGCTCCACGATGATGGAGGTGGCCTGGCCCAGCACGAAGAGCAGGTCGGGGTCGATGTCCTTGTTCAGGACCACGACGGTGAAGTCGTCCACCACCTGCGTGGTGAGGTTGGCGAAGGTGCGCTTGTCCTTGTTGGTGCTCTTCTCGCCCCCTGCGCGGTCGTACGAGAACTTCACGGCGGCGGCGGTGAAGGGCTCGCCGTTCTGGAACTTCACGCCGCGGCGCAGCTTGAAGGTGTAGGTCTTGAGGTCGGGCGAGACTTCCCAGCTCTCGGCCAGCAGGGGGGAGACGCTGCCGTCGGCATTGATCTTGGTGAGCGTCTCGAAGATGTTGTACTGGACGATCTCGCCGATGGCAGATGCCGCGCCGGCGGTCGGGTCCAGGCCCGGCGGCTCCAGCGTCATGGCCAGCGTGACCGCATCTTTGCGGCTCTGCGCCAGCGCGCCGAGCGGGGTGGACAGGGGCACTGCGGCGATGGCGCCGGTGGCAAGGACGGTACGGCGGTTCAGCATGTTCGGATACTCCAGACAAAAGACCTGACAAAAAACCAGAGGACGGGCCCGGTGCAAATGGTTACCAGGGCCCACAAAAGCTTTTTACACCATCACGTGTGCATGTGGTTATGCGGTTTTCGCGGTGGCTTGTGCGGCTGCCGCCGCGCGCCGCGCGCGGGCGCGGCCGGGCTGCACCTGCGGCACGGCACCCACCAGCGACTGCGTGTAGGGGTGCTGCGCGTTGCGGAACAGTTCGGCCGGCGAGCCGCGCTCGACGATGCGGCCCTGGTACAGCACCACCACTTCGTCGCACAGGTGGTTGACCACCGCGAGGTCGTGGCTGATCAGCATGTAGGTGATGCCGAACTCGTGCTGCAGGTCCTGCATGAGGTTGAGCACCTGGGCCTGCACCGACACATCGAGCGCGCTCACGGGCTCGTCCGCCACGATGAGGCGCGGGCGGGTGATGAGGGCGCGGGCGATGGCGATGCGCTGGCGCTGGCCGCCCGAAAACTCGTGCGGGTATTTGCCCAGGTCGTTGGTGCGCAGGCCCACCTGCGACAGCACCTGGGCGGCCTGCTCGCGCTGCTCGGCGCGGCTGGTCTGGCCCTGTGCCTGCAGCGGCTCGGTCACGATGCGCTCGACCGTCTGGCGCGGGTCCAGCGATCCGTACGGGTCCTGGAACACCATCTGGAAGTCGCGCCGGGCCTCGCGCAATTCGGCCGTGGGCAGCTGGTGTAGGTTGCGGCCCAGCAGGTGCACCGTGCCCGAGGTGGGTGCGTCCAGCGCCATCACCAGGCGCGCGAGCGTGGATTTGCCCGAGCCCGATTCGCCCACGATGCCCAGGCTGCGCCCGGGGGCGACCGAAAAGCTCACGCCGTTGAGCGCCTTCACCGTGCCCGGTGGGCGAAACAGATGTTCGCGCGGCAGCGTGTATTCACGCACGAGGTCCTGGACCTGCAGCAGTGCGCCATCGGGCTGTGCTGCGGAGGTGCCTTGCGTGGAGGGAGCGATGACGTTGTTCATGCGGCCACCTCCACGACCTTGACGGCCTCTGCGCTCAGGGCCGCGGCAATGGCCTCGCGGCGGATGCAGCGCACGACGTGGTCGCCGTCGGCATCGGTGGACACCAGCGTGGGGGCTGGCTGCTCGTGGTGGCAGGCGTCGATGGTGTAGCTGCAGCGGCCGGCAAACGGGCAGCCGGCGGGCAGGTCCACCAGCTCGGGCACCGTGCCGGGAATGGTGGACAGCCGCGGGCGCTGGCCCGGCGCATGCACCGCGCCCAGGTGGGGCCGTGCAGCGAACAGGCCGCGGGTGTAGGGATGGGTCATCGCGGAGAAGACGGACGCCGTGGAGCCGCTCTCGACGACGCTGCCGCCGTACATCACCATCATGCGGTCCACGTTCTGCGAGATCACCCCCAGGTCGTGCGAGATGAGGATCAGTGCCATGTTGCGCTCGGCCACCAGGTCGCTGATGAGGTCCAGGATCTGCTGCTGGATGGTCACATCGAGCGCAGTGGTGGGCTCGTCGGCTATCAGTAAATCAGGTCCGCAGGCCAGTGCCATGGCAATGGTGATGCGCTGGCGCTGCCCGCCGGAGAACTGGTGCGGATAGGCGTCGAAGCGCTGCGCAGCGGTGGGGATGCCCACGCGGTCCAGCAGCGAGATGGCTTCCTTGCGGGCATCGGCCGCGCCCATCCCGCGGTGCAGGCGCAGCGGCTCGGCCACCTGGCGGCCGATGGTGTGCACCGGGTTCAGGGCCGTCATGGGCTCCTGGAACACCATGCCGATGCGGTTGCCGCGCATCTTGCACATCTGCGCATCGGTGCGGCCCACGAGCTCTTCGCCGTCGAAGCGGATGCTGCCGGTGACCTGCGCGCTGTCGGGCAGCAGGCCCATGAGCGACATGGCGGTGATGGATTTACCGCAGCCCGATTCACCGATCAGGCCCAGGGTTTCGCCGCGCGCCAGCGAAAAGCTCACGCCGCGCACGGCATCGGCCGGACCGCGGTGGGTCTGCAGGCGGATGCGGAGGTTGGAGACTTCAAGCAAGGGCATGGCAACAGGTCTTCATCGTTCGCAGAGTTTTTTTCAGCTGTCTATCGTGCCGGACGCGGCCGATGCAAAGGCATGCGCGAGACCAGTGCCCCCGTGCAAGGGCCGCCCCGCCGCACTGGGGGCGTCCCCCTCCCGCATTGCGTAGCAATGCGAGCGAGGGGGAAGGCGCGAAGCGACTCAGGGGGTGTCATCTCTTCCTCGCCAGGCGTGGATCCAGCAGGTCGCGCAGGCCGTCGCCCAACAGGTTCAGGCCCAGCACCGCCATGGCGATCGCGACGCCAGGCCATACCGCGAGCAGGGGCGCCTGGAACATCAGCGTCTGCGCCTCGCTCAGCATGCGGCCCCAAGAGGGCTGGGGCGGCTGCGTGCCCAGGCCCAGGTACGACAGGGCGGCTTCGGCCAGGATGGCGATGGCAAACTGGATGGTGGCCTGCACGATGAGCACCGACAAGATGTTGGGCAGCACGTGCTCGATGGTGATGCGCCAACTGCCCTTGCCGCAGGCGCGCGAGGCCATGATGTATTCGCGCGACCACACCGCATTGGCCGATGCGCGGGTGACGCGCGCAAACGTCGGGATGTTGAAGATGCCGATGGCGATGATGGAGTTGACGATGCCGGCGCCGAACACCGCCGTCATCATGATGGCCGAGAGGATGGCCGGGAAGGCGAAGGTGAAGTCGGCCAGCCGCATGATGAGCTCTTCGACCCAGCCCCGCTTGGCCGCAGCCAGCAGGCCCAGTGCCGTGCCGATGGTGAGGCCAATGCCCACGGCGATCACGCCCACCAGGATGGAGTTGCGCGCCCCCACCAGCAACAGCGACGCGACATCGCGACCGAACGCATCCGTGCCCAGCCAGTGCTTGGGCGAAGGCGCCTGCAGCTTGGAGGCCAGGTCCATCTCGTAGGGCGACCAGGGCGTCCAGACCAGCGACAGCGCTGCGGCCAGCAGGAGCAGCAGCGACAGCACCGCGCCGATGACGAAGCTACGGTGGCGCAGCGCACGGTGCAGCCAGCCGGGTGCGGCCGTGGCGGAAGGGGAGGGGGAGATGACGGCGCTCATGGGGGATCAGATGTCGGAGGCCTTCACGCGCGGGTCGATCACGGCGTACAGGATGTCCACGACGAAGTTGACGATGACCACCATGGCGGCGAGCAGCATCACGCAGTTGCGCACGACGATGAGGTCACGGTTGGAGATGGACTGGAAGATCAGCCGGCCCAGGCCCGGCAGGTAGAACACGTTCTCCACCACGATGGTGCCGGCCAGCAGGTTGGCGAACTGCAGCCCCATCACGGTGATCACCGGGATCATGGCGTTGCGCAGAACATGGCCCCACAGGGCGGCGCGCTGCGACAGACCCTTGGCACGCGCGGTGCGCACGAAGTCTTCGCGCAGTACCTCCAGCACCGCCGAGCGGGTGATGCGCGCCAGGATGGCCGCCTGCACCACGGCCAGTGCAATAGCGGGCAGCAGCAGGGCCTTCAGGGCCTCGAGCGGGCCGCCGCCGGCATCTTCCGTCCAGCCCGGAAAGCCGCCGGCCGAGAACCACTGCAGCTTGACCGAGAACAGCAAGATCAAAAGGATGGCAAACCAGAAGTTGGGGATGGCGATGCCGATCTGCGCCAGGCCCATCACGCCCACGTCGCCCACCTTGTTGTGGCGCGAGGCGGCATACACGCCCGCAATGAGTGCCAGCACCGTGGTGATCACCATGGCCATCAGCGCCAGCGGCACGGTCAGGGCCAGGCGTTCGAGCACCAGCTCCAGCACCGGTGTGCTGTAGGCGTAGCTGTTGCCCATGTCGCCCACCACCAGGCCGCTGATCCACTCCCAGTAGCGCTGCATGGCCGGCTGGTCGAGGCCGAGCTTGGTGGCCAGCGCTGCCACGGCATCGGGCGAAGCGTCGGGCCCCATGAGCATCTGCGCCGCGTTGCCCGGCAGGATCTCCAGCACCATGAAGACGACGACGGAGGCGCCGATCAGCGTTGCCAGGAGCGTGATGAACCGCTTGAGAAAGAACAGACCCATGGGAGGCAAGCGTGGATGAGGGGTGGCTACGCAGGCGCGTCAAAATTAATGTGTATACACAGCATAACGGCAAAACATCCCCGTCAGCGGTGTTGGGTTGCGCTGTGGCATGCAAGGCACATGCCATGGGCACGGGATAATACGGGCTATGAAAGCCGCACTGCCGTTGTATGCCATCGTTTCCCGCGCCACGCCTGACGGCGCACAGGAGGCCGCATGGCGCTGATGATCACCGACGAGTGCATCAATTGTGATGTGTGCGAGCCCGAATGCCCCAACCAGGCGATTTATCTGGGGCAGGAAATCTATGAGATCGACCCCCACAAGTGCACGGAGTGTGTGGGGCACTTCGACGAACCTCAGTGCGTGCAGGTTTGCCCGGTGGCGTGCATCCCCGTGAGCCCACAGCACGTGGAGACACGGGAAACGCTGTGGCAGAAGTTTCAGCGGCTGCAGGGCCCGGTTTCTTCCTGATGGTTCCTGTCGCCCGGATGGCGCTGGGATTTGGATGTTTTAGGCTGCTACCGCTTGGCTGGTAAGCGCTGAATGCTATAAAAAATGCAGCATTCCTGTGGTGTCGGAATAACGAGCTCTTGGCGGATCGATTCCATCAACAGCAACTTTGCAGCACTTTCTGCGGTTGGCACCTGGTGCTCACGCAGCGCACCGCGCACAACGCATTCCCCATGCTGCATGTCCCATGGGGTGCCTCATTCCGGTGCGTCACGTCCACCACGTGGCCACTACGTGCCTGGTACTGAATTGACGGGCCGCTCTGGCTTGGGTCGGGGTGGTTTCGTGGTGTGGATGAGCAGCGTGGCCTTGTCCATCTCGCCGGCCAGCAGGGCCGGGTAGGCCTTGAGCGAATGGACGATGCTGTCTTCGATCAGCGTGCGCTGGTCGGGTGCGGGCTTCTTGAGTACCCAGTTGGCCACTTCGCTTTTCACGCCCGGATGCCCGATGCCGATGCGCAGGCGCCAGTAGTCGGGCGATCCCAGCTGACCGTGGATGTCGCGCAGGCCGTTGTGGCCGGCGTGGCTGCCCCCGCGCTTGAGCTTGACTTGGCCGGGGGGGAGGTCGAGCTCATCGTGCACGACCAGGATTTCTTCGGGCAGGATTTTGAAGAAACGCGCGAGCGAGGCCACGGACTTGCCCGACAGGTTCATGAAGGTCTGGGGCTCCAGCAGCCAGACGTTCTGACCGTGCACCGTGGTGCGCGCCATCAGCCCGTGGTAGCTGCGCTCGGGCACCAGCGTGGTCTTGAGCTCGCGCGCCAGGGCGTCAATCCACCAGAAGCCCGCGTTGTGGCGGGTGGCTTCGTAGTCCGGCCCCGGGTTTCCAAGGCCTACAAACAGCTTGATCATCTGTTCGATTATCCGATGGTTGAAGGGAGGGGCAGGGCACTCACGCGTTGGTCCTGCACCAAACAAAACGGCCCACTTGCGTGGGCCGTTGTGCGGCGGGACGGCCTGCCGAGACAGGCGGGCCTTGTGCCGTGTGTGCTGACTGGCAAAAACCACCTGACCGGTGGCCTTCGTCGGTCGCAGAGCGAAGAATTACTTCTTGCCCTTGCCCTTGCCCTTGGCGTCGGCTGCAGGAGCGGCTTCTGCGGGGGTCTCGACCACCACGACAGGCGGCGTCACCGACACCAGCACGGGGTTGGTCTGGTTGCCGCGGATCTTGGCGGTCACGCCCTTGGGCAGCTTGATGTCCTTCAGGGTCAGGGACGAGCCCTTTTCCAGCTTGGACAGGTCCACAGCGATGAACTCTGGCAGGTCCGAAGGCATGCAGGTCACGTCGAGTTCGTTCACGATCGGGTTGACCATGCACTTGTCGACCTTGACGGCGTTGGACTCTTCAGCGCCGCTGAAGTGCAGTGGCACCTTCATGTGCAGCTTGGTCTTCTCGTCCACGCGCTGGAAGTCGATGTGCAGCACGAGTTGCTTGTAGGGGTGGTATTGCACGTCGCGCAGCAGGACCTTGGCGGTCTTGCCGGCCACTTCCATGTCCAGCACGCTGGAGTGAAATGCTTCCTTCTTGAGGGCGTGCCACAGTGCGTTGTGGTCGATCTCGATCAGTTGGGGTTCCGTAGCACCACCGTAGACGATGCCAGGTGTCTTGCCCGAAATGCGGAGACGGCGGCTCGCACCCGTGCCCTGCTTGGCGCGCTCAAAAGCGACGAAGTTCATATTTAGCTCCTGATAAGAGGCGACCGCGACCAGTCATCCCCTGTTTTAAAAAGGCTTGAGGCCACATGCCGCAAGCCTGCAAGTTGTTCCCGAACAAACAAACAACAAGCCTCCCGAGGGAGGCCTGTGTGCAGAACCGCTGCTGCCGTGCTCCCGAAGGAGCTGGGTCAGAACAGGTTTTCTTGGTCCGAGAACAGGCTCATCACCGACTCGCCCTTGGCAATGCGCTGGATCGTCTCGGCGATCAGCGGGGCCACGGAGAGTTGGCGAATCTTGGTGCATCCCTTGGCGTTGTCGCTCAGGGGGATGGTGTTGGTCACTACCACTTCATCGAGGGCCGAGCCCTTGGCGATGCGTTCAATGGCAGGGCCCGAGAAAATGGGGTGCGTGCAGTAGGCGTACACCTTCTTGGCGCCGCGCTCCTTGAGCACCTCGGCCGCCTTCACCAGCGTGCCGGCGGTGTCGATCATGTCGTCCATGATCACGCAGTTGCGGCCTTCGATTTCGCCGATCACGTGCATGACTTCGGACACGTTGGCCTTGGGGCGGCGCTTGTCGATGATGGCCAGGTCGCAGTTGAGCTGCTTGGCCAGCGCACGGGCACGCACCACGCCGCCCACGTCGGGGGACACGACGATCAGGTCCTCGTAGTTCTTCTGGCGCAGGTCGCCCAGCAGAACGGGAGAGGCATAGATGTTGTCGACCGGGATGTCGAAGAAGCCCTGGATCTGGTCGGCATGCAGGTCCATGGTCAGCACGCGGGCCACGCCCACGGTCTGCAGCATGTTGGCCACCACCTTGGCCGTGATCGGCACGCGGCTGGAGCGGGGGCGGCGGTCTTGCCGTGCATAACCAAAGTAGGGGATCACGGCGCTGATGCGTTCAGCCGATGCGCGCTTGAGCGCATCCACCATGATCAGCAGTTCCATGAGGTTTTCGTTGGTGGGAGCGCAAGTGGACTGCACCACGAAAACATCGCGTGCACGCACGTTCTGCTTGATTTCAACGGTGACTTCACCGTCAGAGAAACGACCCACGTCGGCAGCGCCCAGGGTGGTACCCAGGTGCTGGGCGATTTCAGCTGCCATGCCAGGATTGGCATTGCCGGTGAAAACCATGAAGTCGGGGTGATTGGCTTGCATGAGAGTCCCAGCAGTCTGAAAATAATGCCCGTACGCGAGAAGATATTTGGCAGGGGAAGAAGGATTCGAACCTTCGCATGCCGGAATCAAAATCCGGTGCCTTAACCAGCTTGGCGACTCCCCTACACAGGTCAATTGCCGAAGGCAACCAACCTTAATTCTCGTCCGATGCCCAACCCGCAAGAGGGTGAATCATCAGATTTTCACATGCCTTGACCTGCCAGCCCTGGGGGGCTCCATCCAGATCAACTGCATGAGACATTTGCGCAAACACCGCACTGCCTGAGCCTGTCATCCTGCCTTGCAATCCGCGTGACCTGAGCCATTCGAGGGCTTCGGTAACTTGCGGGCAAAGAGCCTGGGCAACTGGCTGCAAGTCATTTCGACCGAAGTCAAAGTGTGCTGCAGCAAAGCCTAAGATTGTAGCACTATCTGAATCACGTTTCAAACTTGGCGACGAAAAAATTAATTTTGTCTCCAGGCCTGCTGCAGGCTTCACGATCGCGAAGCTTGCGGGTGGCAGCTGGTGCACTTTCTCAAGCGGCGTGATTGTCTCACCAATTCCCTCCACAAAAGCGTTACGGCCGCGTAAAAAAAACGGAATGTCGGCGCCGAGCGTGATGCCGATCTTTTCCAGCGCGGCGCGGGGCAGGTGCAAGCCCCACAGCCGGTTGAGCGCCAGCAGCGTCGTGGCAGCGTCGGAGGAGCCGCCGCCCATGCCTGCCTGCGCGGGGATGCTCTTGCCCACGGCAATGTGCGCGCCCTGTGTGCAGCCCGTGGCCGCCTGCAGGGCGCGGGCTGCACGGATCGTCAGGTCCACGTCGGGCAAGGCGGGTCCCAGATCTTCGCGCGTGATCTCCGGGCCGGTGCCGCGGCGTTCGAAGTGCAGGGTGTCGCACCAGTCCACCAGCATGAACACCGACTGCAGCAGGTGATAGCCGTCGTCACGCCGGCCCGTGATGTGCAGAAAAAGATTGAGCTTGGCCGGAGCCGGCACGTCGTATAGGGCTTGCATGAACAAAAAAACGGGGGCGGGCAAGGGGCGTGCGCCCCGCGCAGATCAACGGGTCAGTGCAACGCGGAGTGTGGCCTGGGGCTGGGGGTCGTCCCGGTGCGCGACCAGGCGGCCATCGGCAACCCCCGACAGATCGGCGCGCCAACCGGGTGCAGTGGCTTGGTTGCCCTGCAGCCAGCTGAACAATGCCGTCACCGGAATGCGCGTGCCGGTCACTTCCTGCAGCAGCATGTCGAGGGAGTCGGAGGTGCGGGTTTCCTGCGAGCTCACCAACTGGGCGTGGCCGTCCTTCCAGTCCAGCTGCGCAAGCCGATTGCCCAGCGGGCTGAGCAGCACCAGCCCGCCCACTTGGGCATTGCCCCGCAGCTCGAACATGGCAGAAAACGACTGCGAGTCCTGGCCCTCGACCTGCAATGCCAGGCGGCCGCTCCAGGTGTTCTCATCGGTCGCCACCTTGGGCAAGGGTTGTGCACATCCGGCCAGCCACATGGCGCAGATGGCCAGCAGCAGACGCCAGCCTGTGATCACACCGTGGCTTGGCGTTGCGGCAGCCGCCGACGGCAGCGTGGCACCGTACCAGCCGCGCATCAAAGCTTCACTCCCAGGCGCGCCAGGGTTTCCTTCAGTGTTTCGTTGTCGGGGCTCACGCGCTTGCTCTCCGTCCAGACCTTCAGGGCGGCGTCCTTGTCGCCCAGGCTCCAGAGCACTTCACCCAGATGCGCGCCGATCTCGACATCGGGGCGCCCCTTGTAGGCGGCTTCCAGCAGCCTGCGGGCTTCGGCCTTGTTGCCCAGGCGAAACTCCACCCAGCCCAGGCTGTCGGTAATGAACGGGTCGTTGGGTGCGAACTCCAGCGCTTTCAGGATGAGCTGCTTGGCTTCGGGCAGGCGCTGGCCACGCTCGGCCAGCGAGTAGCCCAGCGCGTTGTAGGCGTGGTGGTGGTCCGGCTTCTGGGCGATGACCTGGCGCAGCAGCCGCTCCATGGTGTCCAGCTGGCCGGCCTTTTCGGCCAGCATGGCCTGGTCGTACACGAGTTCGGTGTCTTGCGGAGCCAAGGCCACGAGTTCGGTCTGGACCTTGTAGGCCTCCTGGTACAGCCGCTGGTCGCGCAGCAGTTGCACTTCTGCAGCCAGCTTCATGCGCTTGTCGTCGGCCGAAGTGCCCGGCAGGTTGCGCAGCAAGGCGCGGGCCTGCTCGATCTTGCCCTGGCGCGCCAGCAGCGACGCACGGCGCATCTGGGCGCTGAAGACCTCTTCCACGTTGTCGATGCGCTTGAGCCATGCCTCGGCCCCGGCGAAGTCCTGCTTCTTTTCGGCGATCTGCGCGTACAGCAGGTACGCCTGCGTCATGCCGCGCTGGCGCACCTCAGCATCGTCCAGCGAGGACAGCAGGTCCATGTAGCGCTTGAGGTCGTTCTCGGCCGCGGGAAGGCGGTTGTCCTGCAGGTGGAGCGTAGCCAGCACCAGCCAGGCTTCCACCAGGTCGGGCTTTTCCTTGGTGGCGGCTTCCAGCTGCCGGGCCGCGTCTCCATAGCGTTGCTGGCCCAGCAGTACCCGCGCATAGGCCATGCGCAGCTCGGGAACAGGCTGCTTGGACAGGGCCTGCACGACCAAGGGTTCTGCTTCGGGGCTGCCATCGTCCATCAGCTCCAGCGCCAGTTGCGCCGAGCTCTCGCTGCCCACGTCCAGGGCCTGGGCCTTGCGGGCGGCTTCCAGGGCGCCGGCCTTGTCGCCTGCGGCCAGCCGCAGGCGGCCCAATGAAACCCATGCCACCGGACCGGTGGCAGGATTCGTGAGTTCGTTGACGAGCGCCGCTTCGACGACCTTGGCGGCCAGCGCCTTGTCGCTGGCGCGTCCATACACCTGGGGCAGGGCCGACAGCATGGCCGCCTTGCTGCGGGGTGGCGACAGAGCCAGCTCCAGGCGCAGGAGGTCCGGGGTTTCGCCAATGCGGTTCAGGGCGACCAGGATCTGGAGCACGTAGCGGTTGGCCTCGCGCGACTGAGGCAGGGCTTCTTTCCAGGCCTGCGCGGCTGCCAATGCGTATTCGCCCGAGCGGGATTGCAGCGCGATGTCGGCTGCGCGCTGGTACAGCTGGCCGTCGGCACTGCGGCGGGCCGCTTCGAGCATGAAGGCGTACCCGGCACCCGGGTCTCCGGTGCGGGCGCTCACCTCGCCCAACAGGATTTCGTAGAACAGTTCCGCGTCGAGCGCGGGGTTGGAGACCACGGGCTCCTCGGCAGGCGCAGGCGGGGTGTTGGCACCCGGCGATTGCGCATACGCTGAACAAGCCGCAACCGCGATCGCTGTTGCCAGGGCGGTGGTCCGAAATCTGTGAAATAACACCATCGGGTCATAATAATCCATGCCCGTTAACCCGATGTAGGTCGCGTTCTATGCCTGAGTTGCCCGAAGTGGAAGTCACGCGCCGCAGTTTTGCGGCGGCCATTGCCGGGGCGAACATCGAAGGCGTTGCGATGGGCAAGCCGCTGCGGTGGCCGCTCGGGTGCGACCCCGGGGATCTGGTGGGGCAGCAGGTGCTGGGTCTGCGCCGGCGGGGCAAATATCTATTGGCAGATACCAGCCAGGGCCTGCTGCTGCTGCACCTGGGCATGTCCGGCAGCTTGCGCTTTGGCCATGGCCTTCCTCCGCCAGGCGTGCACGACCATTTCGACATGGCCACCAGCCACGGGACGCTACGGCTGCATGATCCGCGGCGCTTCGGCGCGGTGGTCTACACCCAGGGCGAGCAGGATCCGGTCGCGGTCAAGCTGCTCGATGCGCTGGGCATGGAACCGTTGTCGGATTCCTTTTCTCTGGCCACGTTTCAAGCCGGGCTGAAAAAGAGCCGCACGCCCATCAAGCAGTTGCTGCTGGGCGGCAAGCTGGTGGTGGGGGTGGGCAATATCTATGCTTCCGAGGTGCTTTTTCTGGCGGGTATCCGCCCGACCACGGTGGCGTCGCGCATCGGCCCGGCCCGGGTGCGCAAGTTGCACGAGGCCATCGTGGCCGTGCTGGCCCGGGCGGTGGAAATGGGGGGCAGCACGCTGCGCGATTTCTCCAGTGCCGACGGCATGGCCGGACACTTCCAGACGCAGGCCAATGTCTACGGGCGCGAAGGTGCGCCCTGCCATGTTTGCAGCACCCCCATCCGGCTGCTGCGCCAGGGTCAGCGAAGCACTTACTTCTGCGCGCAATGCCAACGCACCTGACGGCGGTGTGGAGCGAACTTTGCTTTTCAGCACAGTCTGTGGGCGGTCAATGCTATATTTTGTGCATGCCTGCTTCGTAGGCCCTATATATAGATATCTCCGGGAGCACAGTGGGACCCTCATTCAACGAACAGTTCGACCAGCATGGCGTCTGGAGACGTGAATTCGCCCAGCAGCTCAAGCGGCTGGGCGACTGGATGTCTTCGCATGACCTCATGGACTCGGCGGTGCGCGAGCGCCTGCACAGGCTGGAAGAACAGGTTCGCAGCGACAAGGTCATGGTGGCTTTTGTCGCGGAGTTCTCGCGTGGCAAGTCCGAGCTGATCAACGCCATCTTCTTCGCCGACTACGGCCGGCGCATCATGCCGGCCAGCGCCGGGCGCACCACCATGTGCCCCACGGAGCTGGGGTATGAAGCCAATGTGCCCCCGAGCCTGCGGCTGTTGCCCATCGAAACCCGGCTGCAGGTGCAAAGCCTTGCAGAATGGCGGATGAAGCCGGAGCGTTGGCACGAGATACGGCTGGATGTCGGCAATGCCGACCAGATCGCCAAGGCGCTGGAAAAAGTGGCCGAAGTGCGCAAGGTCAGCCTGGACAACGCACGGGCGCTGGGCTTCTGGCACGACGACCTGGTCGACGAGAACCCCGTCCCGGACGCCCACGGCATGGTGGAAGTGCCGATGTGGCGCCACGCCATCATCAATATTCCGCATCCGCTGCTCAAGCAGGGCCTGGTCATCCTCGATACGCCAGGTTTGAATGCCGTGGGCGCCGAGCCGGAGCTGACCGTCAACCTGATTCCCCAGGCCCATGCGGTGGTGTTCATCCTGAGTGCGGACACCGGCGTGACGCGGTCCGATCTGTCGATCTGGCGCGAGCACCTGGCCATCTCTGCCGACAGCATGGACGCGCGCCTCGTGGTGCTGAACAAGATCGACACCTTGTGGGACACGCTCAATTCCGCCGAGCAGGTACAGGCCCAGATAGAGCGCCAGTGCCAGACGTCTGCCGAGATGCTCGGCGTGCCGCTGGAAAGAGTGGTGCCTGTCTCCGCGCAGAAGGGCCTGGTGGCCAAGATAACGGCCGACGACCTGTTGCTGGAAACGAGCGGCCTTCCGGTGCTGGAGGAGGCGCTGGCCAAAGGCATCATGGGCCAGCGGCAATCCATCTTGCGGTCTGCCGTGGCCCATGGCGTGGCCAATTTGCGCACCGAGACGTCGCGGGTCATCAATATCCGCCGCCGCGACCTCGATGACCAGATGGCCGAGCTGCGCAGCCTGCGCGGCAAGAACGCATCAGTGATCGAGTCGATGCGCCACCGCATCGAGCAGGAGCAGCGCGAATTCGACCTGAGCACCTCCAAGATTCAGGCCGTGCGGGCTGTGCACCTCAAGCTGTTGCGTGATGTGTTCCAGCAGCTGGGCGCCAAGTCGCTGAAGGGCGAACTGTCCGAGCTGGCGCAGACGTTGCAGCAAAAAGGACTCAAGCTGGGCGTCAAGAAAATATATGTCCAGACCTTCGACAAGCTGCGCAGCACCATGGACAAGGCCCAGGCATCCGGCACTGAGATCCAGGCCATGCTGGGCGGGACTTTCCGGCAGTTGAATGCCGAGTTCGGATTTTCGCTGCAGGTGCCGCCCCCGCCGCAGTTGGAGCATTTCACGCACGATCTTCACCAGATCGAACAGAGCCACCTGCAGTACCTCGGCATGGGCAATGCCCTAAAGTTGGCACAGCCCGAATTTGCAGAACGATTGGTGCGTGCGCTGGCCATGCGCTTGCGCACGGTCTACGAGTCCGCGGCCAATGACCTGGAACTGTGGAGCAAGTCGGCCACCGCGCAGCTGGATGCCCAACTGCGCGAGCGCCGCCGCAGCTTCGCCCGCCGCATGGAGGCAGTCGACCGCATACAGCAGGCTGCGAGCGGCTTGGTCGAGCGCATTTCCGAGATCGAAGCCGGCGAAGAAGAGCTGGGCCAACTGGAGCAAAAGCTCCACGAGTTGACCTCCAAGCTGGTCGCGCCTCCTGCCGTTGAAACCCTGGATGCCGACAAGCAACTCCTATCGGCATGAGTGAGGCAATGGGCGGCAGCGTCGCCGAGCGTGTGGTGGCCTGGCAGATGGCCAGTGGCCGCAATCATCTACCCTGGCAGCAGACCCGCGACCCTTACCGGGTGTGGTTGTCAGAAATCATGCTGCAGCAGACCCAGGTCAGCACGGTGCTGGATTACTACGCGCGGTTCCTGGCCCGCTTTCCGGATGTCGCGGCATTGGCCGCAGCACCGCAGGACGAAGTCATGGGCCTGTGGAGCGGCCTGGGCTACTACACCCGCGCCCGCAACCTGCACCGCTGTGCGCAGCAGGTGGTGTCAGAGCATGGCGGGGCGTTTCCCCGTACGGCGGAAGTGCTGGCCACCTTGCCTGGCATCGGCCGATCCACCGCGGGGGCCATTGCCGCTTTCTGCTTTTCAGAACGTGTCCCGATCCTGGACGCCAACGTGCGCAGGGTGTTGACCCGGCTGTTGGGGTTCGATGCAGATCTGGCGTCCGCCAAGAACGAGCGTGTGCTGTGGGAGCATGCCCAGGCGCTGCTCCCTGACCGTGATCTTGTGAACGCCATGCCTCGCTACACGCAGGGGTTGATGGACCTCGGGGCCACGGTGTGTGTGCCGCGGGCGCCGCGCTGCGAGGTGTGCCCGTTGAACCAAGTCTGCGTGGCTTTCAAGAACGGCGATCCGGAGCGCTACCCGGTCAAGACCCGCAAGCTTTCGCGCCGTTCTGAATCCTGGCAGTTGCTGGTGCTCAGAAACCCGCAAGGGCAGGTGTGGCTGCAGCGGCGTCCGGGGGCTGGCATATGGGCGGGCATGCACTGCGTTCCCATTTTTGAAGACAGTGCGTCGTTGCATCGGTGTGTGCAGACCTTGCAGGCTTTCCGCGGCGTGTCGGTGCAGGAGTTGCAGCCCTTCGTTCATGTGCTGACGCACCGCGATTTGCACCTGCATCCTGTGCTGGTCACTGGCGTGGGGACGTCCCAGCCGATGGACGACGGCGAATGGCTCGGCGCTGGCCAGTGGAGTTCCGTCGGGCTGCCTGCGCCCATTCGCAAGCTGCTGGATACGACCCAAGCCTCGCTGTGGTGAGGTCGGGGCAGGCAGGCATGAAGACGCTCGGGTCGCCGCGTGTCAGCGACCGTCCAGCTCACGGTGCCTGCGCAGGGCAGTCCATCGGTCGCTGAACACCTCCGCAAGCCTTTCCACCAGGTACACGGAGCGGTGCTGGCCCCCGGTGCAGCCGATGGCCACCGTGACGTAGCTGCGGTGGTTGCGGTCCAGGAACTCCAGCCAATGCGCCAGGAACTGCTCGATGTGCGTCTGCATCAACGACACCTCTGTCTGTTGGCGCAAGAAGCGCGCGACAGGCTCATCCAGGCCCGTCAGTTCGCGCAGCGCAGGCTCGTAGTGCGGGTTGGGTAGCATGCGCACGTCGAACACGTAGTCCGCATCCATCGGTATGCCGCGCTTGAATGCAAAGGACTGAAAGACGAGGGTCAGTTGACCGTGCGTCGTGGTCATCAGTCCCTTCACGTAGCTTTGCAGCTGCGATGACCTGATGGTGCTGGTGTCTATCACGTGCGACTGATCGCGCAACTCGGCCAGAAGCTCGCGCTCCTCCTCGATGATCTGCACCAGTGCCTTGCGTCCTTGCTGCAGGTCTGCGTGCGACAACGGGTGGCGCCGCCGCGTCTCGGAAAAGCGCCGCACCAGCGTGTCGATGGTGGCATCCAGAAAGATGGATTGCACTGATACGCCCTGGCTGCGCAGCCGGGCCAGCTCCTGCGGGACCTGGTGCAACGATGTGGCACTGCGCACATCCATGGCGATGGCCAGGCGGTGGCCGTGGTGGTGGTGTTCCAGGGCGACGAATGCGGGGAGCAACTCAGGGGGCAAATTGTCGACGCAGTAGTACCCGGCATCTTCCAGCGCGTGCAGGGCCACGGACTTGCCGGAGCCCGACATGCCGGTGATCAGGACGATTTCCAACGCCATCAGCGGGCCCTTTCCTGGGGCGCTGCGGCGGTCGCCAGGTCCAGCATCTCGCGGGCGTGATTCAGGGATGCATCGGTGGATTTTTCACCGCCCAGCATGCGCGCAATCTCCGCCACACGGGTTGTGCCCTGCACGGCGACCACCGAGCTCGTCGTTCCGTCCGGGCTCTTGCGCTTGGCGACCTTGAGGTGGTGGTGGGCGCAGGCGGCCACCTGCGGCAGGTGGGTGACGGCCAGCACCTGGCGATCGCTCCCCAGTTGCTGCATGAGCCTGCCCACGGTTTCGGCCACGGCCCCGCCCACACCCGAGTCCACCTCGTCAAAAATCAGCGTGGGCGCCAGCCCGAGTTCACTGGTCGTCACGGAGATCGCCAGCGAGATCCGCGACAGCTCCCCGCCCGAGGCCACCTTGCCAATCGGCTTGGGCGTCATGCCGGGGTGTCCCGCCACCAGAAACACCACATCGTCGATGCCGTGGGACGACGGCTCTGCCGACTTGCTCACGGAGACTTCGAACTTGCCGCCTTCCATGCCCAGCCCCTGCATGGCCTGCGTAATGGCCAGAGACAGCTTGGGCGCCGCCTTGGCCCGCCCCAGCGACAAGGCGCGGGCCGCCGCCTGATAGGCCTTTGCACTGGCGGCTTCGGCCGCTTCCAGGCGCTCCAGATCGGTCGCGGCATCCAGCTGCTGCATCTCGCCCTTCCAGCCCCTCAGCAACGCCGGAAGCTCAGCGGGTGTGCGCTTGTACCGGCGCGCGAGCGTCATCCATTGCGAGATGCGCGTGTCGAGCTCTGCCAGACGCTGCGGGTCGATTTCTGCGTGCCGCAGGTACAGCTGCAGCGAGTGGGCCACGTCGCTCGCCTGGGCGAGGCTCGATGCCAGGATATCGGCAAGGCTTGCGAACTCGGGCTCGATATGTTCCTGCCCATGCAGCAGTGCATGGGCACGGCCAATGCCGGCCAGTGCGCCCGTGTCGTCGTCCTGCAGCGCATGCAGCGCACCCTCGGCACCGTCCAGCAAGGCCTGGGCATGCGACAGGCGCTTGTGCTGGGCGTCGAGTTCTTCCCATTCGCCATCGGCGGGCGAGAGCTTATCCACCTCGCCGATCTGCCATTGCAGCCGTTCGCGTTCCTGCTGCAAGTTGGCTTGGGCCTGACGGGCCTGCTCCAGAGTTTTTTGATCGGTACGCCACCGCGTCCAGCGCGTCGACGTGTCGGCGCTGTTCAGCCCTGCGAACGCATCCAGCAGCCCGCGCACGGAGTCCGGCCGGGTCAGGCTTTGCCAGGCGTGTTGACCGTGGATGTCCAGCAGCAAGTCTCCCAGCGAGCGCAACTGCGCCGCTGTGGCGGGCGTGCCGTTGATCCAGGCGCGGCTCTTGCCCTGCACATCGATGGTGCGGCGCAAGAGCAACGGCCCGTCGGTCTCGAAACCAGCATCTTCCAGCCAGGGCGCGATGTGGGCAGGGTTGTCGAATTCGGCGCAAAGGTCCGCCTTGGTCGCGCCTTCTCGAACCGTGCCGGCATCTGCGCGCGAGCCCAGCACGAGCTGCAGCGCGTCGATGAGGATGGACTTGCCTGCACCGGTCTCACCGGTCAGCACAGTGAACCCGGGGCTCAGTTCCAGCTCCAGCGACTCCACGATGACAAAGTCACGCAGGGTGATGCGTCGCAGCGCCATGGTCAGGAGCCTCCTTCGTTCCAGCGCAGCTTCTTGCGCAGGGTGGCAAAGTAGTTCCAGCCCAAAGGATGCAGAAACCGCACGCAGTGCTCTGAGCGTTTGACCAGAATGCGGTCGCCGTGCAGCAGCGATGCCAGCGACTGCATGTCAAAGTTGGCGCTGACATCCCGGCCGCTGACCACCTCGACGGCCACCTCGGTGGCATCCGACAGCACAATGGGTCGGTTGGACAAGGTGTGGGGCGCGATGGGCACGAGCACCCAGCCCGGAATGGAAGGGTGGAGCATTGGTCCGCCGGCGGACAGCGAATACGCCGTCGACCCGGTGGGTGACGCGATGATGAGCCCGTCGGCACGCTGGTTGGCCACAAAGCGCCCGCCCACCTCGACGCGCAACTCCACCATGCCCGATGTGGCCCCGCGGTTGACGACCACGTCGTTCATCGCCAGCGCCTCGAACACCACTCTTTCATCGCGCACGACCCTGGCGTGCATGAGCGGCCTGAGGTCCTCTTCGTATTCGCCCCGCAGCATGGGCGCCAGCGTGGCCTGATAGGCATCGAAAGGAATATCGGTGATGAAACCCAGGCGCCCCTGGTTGATGCCGATCAGCGGCGTGCCGAAGCGGGCCAGCCGGCGACCGATGCCCAGCATGGTGCCGTCGCCCCCCACCACCAGGCCCAGGTCGCACTGGGCGCCTATCTCGTCTACAGTGAGTGCTGGGTAGTGCGCCAGGCCCATGTTGCTGGCAGTCTCGGCTTCGAGGGCCACTTCGCAGCCCTGCTGTTCTAAAAAGTGAGCGATACCTTCGAGTGCCTGGCGCGAAGTGTCGCCTGCAGAGCCCGCTGATGAAGCCTGGTACTTGCCTATGAGGGCGACATGGCGGAAATTGGAGGTCATCACGAAATTACATCATTAAAATCATTCCATGCTCGATGACCGTGCCAAGTTGTTGCTCAAAGCCCTGGTCGAGCGTTACATCGCCGACGGGCAGCCCGTGGGCTCAAGAACTCTGTCGCGCGCGTCGGGGCTGGACCTGTCGCCCGCGACCATCCGCAACGTGATGGCCGACCTGGAGGAGCTGGGCTTGATCGCCAGCCCGCACACCTCTGCCGGACGCATTCCTACTGCGCGGGGCTACCGGCTGTTTGTGGACACGATGCTTACCGTGCAGCGCGACTCATTCATGCCCGCGCAGCTCGCGCCGGAGCAGCCTCAGAAGGTCATCGCCAACGCGGCACAGCTGCTGTCCAACCTGTCGCAGTTTGTCGGCGTGGTCATGGCGCCCAGGCGCACCTCTGTTTTTCGGCACATCGAGTTTTTGAAGCTGTCAGAACGGCGCTTTCTGGTGATCATCGTGTCGCCGGAAGGGGATGTGCAAAACCGCGTGATCTTTACCGAGGTCGACTACTCCGCATCGCAGCTGATAGAGACCTCGAATTTCTTGAATGCTCACTACGCGGGCCTGGCCATGGAGCAGGTGCGCGAACGCCTGAAGTCCGAGGTGGATGCGCTGCGGGGCGAAATCGCATCGCTCATGCAGGCCGCGGTGAATGTGGGTTCCGAAGCCATGTCGGCGGCGCAGGACGAGGTGGTGATATCCGGCGAGCGCAACCTGCTGGCCGTGAGCGATTTTTCCAGCGACATGGGCAACCTGCGGCGGGCCTTCGATCTCTTCGAGCAGAAGACCCAGATCCTGCGTCTGCTGGACATCTCCAGCCAGGCAGAAGGCGTGCGGATCTACATCGGCGGCGAGAGCCACGTGGTGCCGTTCGAAGAACTGTCGATAGTCAGCTCGCCCTACGAAGTGGACGGCAAGGTGGTCGGCACGCTCGGCGTGATCGGCCCTACGCGCATGCCGTACGACCGGATGATCCAGATCGTGGACATCACCTCCAAGCTGGTGTCCAACGCGCTCAGCCACCGCAAGTAAGCCCCTACAATACGGCGCTTGCCCCGTTGTGTATGCAGCGCAGGAGCATGGCTTGGGGCGTTAGCTCAGTTGGTTAGAGCAGAGGACTCATAATCCTTTGGTCGTTGGTTCAAGTCCAACACGCCCTACCACCACCATCCACCATCGATGCGTGGGCGGTGTTTGCAGATCAAAGCCATTTTTCTTGCCGGCTTCAGCCCGTTTTCCTTTTGGACGTGCTGCAGTGCATTACAATCTCGGCTTGCGCTGAATTGTGCTTTTGTTGATGTGCTGCTAGCAGCAAGGGTCAGCAAGAAAATGATGATTTTCAAGGGCCGCCAAGAAATCATGCTATAATTCAAAGCTTAGCGGCTGTAGCTCAGCTGGATAGAGTACTTGGCTACGAACCAAGGGGTCGTGGGTTCGATTCCTGCCAGCCGCACCAATGTTTAAAGCCTGCAATCGCAAGATTGCAGGCTTTTTCATTTGTCCCAGCGTTTCTCGCTGACAGGGGAGATCTGCGATGAGCAAGGCCTTTACCAAAGAAACCGATGCGTCCGATGACGACGAGTTGGTACTGCCAGCGTTACCCGCTGGCGGCAAGAACTACATCACCCCGGCCGGATATGCGCGGCTGCGGGATGAGTTGCTGGACCTGATCGACAACGAGCGCCCCAAAGTGGTGGAGGCCGTGCACTGGGCTGCCAGCAACGGGGATCGGTCTGAAAACGGCGACTATCTCTACGGCAAAAAACGTTTGCGAGAGATCGACCGGCGCATTCGCTTTCTCACCAGGCGGCTCGAGATTGCCGAGGTGGTGGACCCCAGCCTGCACGTGGGCAGCGACCAGGTGTTCTTCGGCGCCACAGTCACTTACATCGATGACGAAGGGGTTGAGCGCACGATCACCATCATGGGCATCGACGAGGCGGACAGCCGCGAGTCGCAGGTGAGCTGGATCTCGCCGGTGGCGCGTGCGCTCTTGAAGGCACGGGTGGGGGATGAGGTGCAGCTGCCTACGCCCGGTGGCGTGCGAAGCCTTGAAGTGGTGGCGGTGCAGTACCCCCAGCGCATCGAAGCCGCCGGCTAGCAGCATCAACAGCGCGGCATCGTTACGTCACTTCAGGTCACGTCAATTCGATCGTTCGCTCACTAGCTCCACCTCACACCAGTTGACGCTGATGCGGCGCACAGCGCAGCGCTGGCGCCCGCTCAGGCTGCCTGCGGCGTGATGCGAACGGCGCGAATGACGGCCTGCGTGCGCCGCAAGTTGCGCAGCGCAGTTTCGAGGTGGATCTGGTCGCGCACTGCCACGATGAAGCGCAAGTCCGTGGTGTCCAGGGCTGCCTCGTCATCCATGTCCACATGGGTGATGTCGGCTTCCGAGCTGGCCAGTTCTGCGGCCACGCGGGCGAGCACGCCTTTGCCGTTGGTAACGGTCACGACGACGCCGGTTTCGAACATGCGCGTGGGCTCGTCAGACCAGTCCACCGCAATGAACCGCTCGCTGTCCTTGTGCTGCAGCCGTTTGGCCACGGTGCAATGCGCGTTGTGGACGACCAGGCCCTCGCCACGGCCCAGGTAGCCGACGATGCTGTCTCCCGGCACAGGGCGGCAGCAGGTCGCATATTGCACCGAGGCGTTTTCGCTGCCGTCCAGGGTCACCGCGCCTTGCGACAGTGTCTCGTGGGACGTGTAGCGCTCCCGCGTCATGAGCAGGGCGTCTGGGCGGTGGCCGTGTTCGGACATCAGCACCATCAGCCGCTTGGCCACGATGCTGGCGATGCGTTTGCCCAGGCCCAGGTCGGTCATGAGCTCGCTGCGGGTCCGGTTGCCGGTAAAGCGCAGCAGCTTGTCCCACAGGGGTTGTGTTTCTGCAGACACCGGTGGCAGTTGCTCCAGCCCCTCGGCGCGGATGGCCTGGGTCAGCAGTTTTTCGCCCAAGCCTTCGGATTCAGTCTGGGCCAGGGTCTTGAGGTAGTGCCGGATTTTCGAGCGTGCGCGGCCGGTGCGGACAAAACCCAGCCACGCCGGGTTGGGCGTGGACACTGGCGCGGTGATGACTTCCACCACATCGCCGTTCTTGAGCTCGGTGCGCAGGGGTACCTGCTCGTTGTTGATCTTGGCGGCCGTGGTGCGGTCGCCCACATTGCTGTGGATGGCATACGCAAAGTCGACCACCGTGGCGCCACGCGGCAAGGCCATGATCTGGCTCTTGGGCGTGAAGACGTACACCGCGTCGGGGAACAGGTCGACCTTCACGTGGTCCCAGAACTCCGCCGCGTCGCGGGTTTCGTTCTGGATGTCGAGCAGCGACTGCAGCCACTTGGTACCCAGGCGCTCGGCAGACGTGCCGTCGCCATCCTGTGCCTTGTACAGCCAGTGCGCTGCCACGCCGGCTTCGGCAATGACGTGCATCTCGTCGGTGCGCATCTGGAACTCGATGTTCACGCCCGAGGGGCCTACCAGGGTGGTGTGCAGCGACTGGTAGCCGTTGAGCTTCGCAATCGCGATGTGGTCCTTGAACTTGCCCGGCACGGGCTTGTACATCTGGTGCAGCACACCCAGTGCGGTGTAGCAGTCTGTCACCGTGGGCACGATCACGCGGAAACCGTAGATGTCCGTCACCTGGGCAAAGCTTAGGTGTTTGAGGTCCATCTTCTGGTAGATGGCGTACAGGGTCTTCTCGCGGCCGGCCAAGCGCACCTGCATGCCGATCTTGGAGAAGGCGGCATCCACCTCGGTCTGCACCCGCTGCACCAGGTCGCGGCGGCGGTTGCGCGACTTGTTGACCGCCTTGGACAGCGTGGCGTAGCGCCAGGGGTGCAGGTGGCGGAACGACAGGTCCTGCAGCTCGCGGTAGGTCTGGTTCAGGCCCAGGCGGTGGGCGATGGGTGCGTAGATCTCCAGCGTTTCCGACGAGATGCGGCCCCATTTGCTGCGCGGCATGTCCGACAGCGTGCGCATGTTGTGCGTGCGGTCGGCCAGCTTGATCAGAATGACTCGGACGTCGCGGGCCATGGCCAGCAGCATCTTGCGGAAGGATTCGGCCTGGTTTTCTTCGCGGGTGTTGAACTGCAGCTTGTCCAGCTTGGTGAGTCCGTCCACCAGTTCTGCCACCGGTGCGCCGAAGCGGTCGATGAGGTCCGCCTTGGTGACGCCGCAGTCTTCCATGGCGTCGTGCAGCAGCGCTGCCATGAGCGCCTGCGCATCGAGCTTCCAGCTGGCGCACTGGGCGGCCACGGCAATCGGGTGCGTGATGTAGGGCTCGCCGCTGTTGCGCAACTGGCCCAGGTGGGCCTCGTCGGCAAACCGGTAGGCCTGGCGCACCTGCTCGATGCTGGTGGCGTCCAGGTAGTCCAGGCTGTCGGTCAGCGCGGCAAAGCTGGCCGCAGCTGCATTGGCCGCCGCTGCAGCTGCCGAGAGTGTCCCTGCCGAGGGCGAATCGCCAGGCCGGGGCTGCGTTGCAGAAGGTGAGTTGAGCACCGCGTTCATGCCTTTAATGTAGCGCGGGAGCGCACCCGGCGAGTTCGGCGCAAAAAAAAGCACCGCTGGCGCGGTGCTTTTTGCGGGCGCGGCCCGGCAGAAACCTCAACCAGGAACCTTCTTGAGCATCTCCAAACCCACTTTGCCTTCGGCGATTTCGCGCAGGGCGGTCACGGCGGGCTTGTTGCGGCTTTCGATACGGGGAGCATGGCCCTGGCTCAGCATGCGAGCGCGGTAAGTGGCTGCCAACACGAGCTGGAAACGGTTGGGGATCTTTTCCAGACAGTCTTCTACGGTGATGCGTGCCATGGGGTGTACTCCGGAATTCAGGTGATATTGAGCGACTGGAAGGTGTCAGCACGCGCACGGCGCTGGGCGGCGTACTTCAGACGCTGGGCATGAACCACGGCTTTCAGGTCGAAGAGCGCGCGTTCAAACAACTCGTTGATTATAACGAAGTCGAATTTGCCGACCTGGGCCATCTCTTCGGCCGCATTCTTAAGGCGCACTTCGATGACATCGGGAGAGTCTTCTCCGCGGCGCTCCAGGCGCGAGCGCAACTCCTCCCAGCTGGGCGGAAGGATGAACACCAGGATGGCGTTGGCAAAGGCTTGCTTGATCTGCAGCGCGCCCTGGAAGTCGATCTCCAGAATCACGTCCGTGCCCTGCGCAATGCGCTCCTCGATGGCTTTCTTGGAGGTGCCATAGCGGTTGCCGTGGACGTGCGCCCACTCGACGAAAGCGTTGCCTTCGATCATGGCGTCGAACTCGGGCTGCGATGCAAAGTAGTAGTCGCGCCCGTGCTTTTCCTGCCCGCGGGGGGGGCGGGTGGTGTGCGAGATCGACAGGTGCACGTGGGAGTCAAGCTCCAGCAGGGCCTTGACCAGGCTGGATTTGCCAGCGCCACTGGGCGCCGCCACTACGAAAAGGTTTCCTGGATAGTCCATAACGAATATGCGTCCAGCGCTATCAAAACACGGGTGTCATTCAATATTCTGCACCTGCTCGCGCATCTGCTCGATCAGCACCTTCATGTCCACGCTGATGCGCGTGAGGTCGAGTGCGGCAGATTTGGAGCCCAGCGTATTGGCTTCGCGGTGCAGTTCCTGGATGAGAAAGTCCAGCCGTTTGCCCACTTCGCCGCCTTTTTTCAGCAGGCGCTCGATTTCGTCGAGGTGGGAATCCAGCCGCGTGATTTCTTCAGCCACGTCGATGCGGATGGCAAAGGCCGTGGCTTCGGTCATCGCGCGGTCCCGCGCGGCCTCGGGGGCGACCGCACCGTCGGTGAGCGCCATGGCTTCTTTCCAGCGCTCCATGAACCGAAGGCGTTGCTGCTCGACCAGCTGGGGCACCATCGGGACAGCCTGGGCTGCCAGGGCGCGCAGTTGCTTCAACCGGTCTTGCAACATGGCTGCCAGGCGCTTGCCTTCGCGCTCCCGGGCGGCCATGAGTGCGTCGAGGGCCTCTTCTGCCAGGGCAGGGACGGCGCTGGCCCAGTCTTCGCTGGCCGACGGCGCATTGGCGCACAGGCGCAGCGCGTCGGCCACCGTGAGGGGCGCAGCGTTGGGCAGCCAGGCCTTCACCGAGTCCTGAATGGAGTTGAGCCGCTGCAACAGGCGCGGGGGCGGGTCTTGCAGCGCATTGTTGTCTTCGGACTCCAGGGCAGCGCGCACTTCGACCTTGCCGCGCTTGAGGCGCGCGGTGAGCAGGCTGCGCAGTGCAGGCTCCAGCGCGCGCAGGTCGTCGGGCAGGCGGAAAGACAGGTCCAGAAAGCGGCTATTGACCGAGCGGATTTCGAGCCCCAGCCGGCGCGACGGCGTCGCGCGGGCATCGGTTTCTGCGCCAGTGGCGGACGCGCCATGCTGTGCGCTGGCGTATCCGGTCATGCTGTAAACTGGCATTGGACTTTTTGATGGTTGCTTGCGATCCGGCGATTATCCGGGTTCCGCTCTACCCCCGAGTCATCTTCGCAAAATATGTCAAAAATCAAGCCGGCTCCCTTGCCGCCCGACACCGCCATTGGTGGATACCGCGTGGTTCGCAGGGTGTCCTCCGGGGGCTTTGGTGTGGTGTACCTCGCCACCGACAGCGAAGGCCAGCAGGTCGCCATCAAGGAATACCTCCCTTCGTCGCTGGCCACCCGCGGCCCCGGCGAGCTGCTCCCCAAGGTGCCGTCCGAAAAGCTCTCGCTGTACCGCCTGGGCCTCAAGAGCTTTTTTGAAGAAGGCCGCTCGCTCGCCCAGATCTCGCATGCCTCTGTAGTGAGCGTGCTCAATTTCTTTCGCGAGAACGAAACCGTCTACATGGTGATGAATTACCTGGAGGGCGCGACCTTGCAGGACTTCATCATCACCGCGCGCGACCTCAAGACCCAGAAGGTCTTTCGCGAATCCACCATTCGCTCGTTGTTCGACGAGGTCCTGCGCGGCCTGCGCATCGTGCACCAGCACAAGATGCTGCACCTGGATATCAAGCCGGCCAACATCTTCATCACCGACGACAACAAGGCCGTGATGATCGACTTCGGCGCCGCGCGCGAGGTGCTGTCCAAGGAAGGCAACTTCATCCGCCCCATGTACACCCCCGGCTTTGCCGCGCCCGAGATGTACCGGCGCGATTCGTCGATGGGCCCCTGGACCGACATCTACGCCATCGGCGCCTGCATCTATGCCTGCATGCAGGGCTTTCCGCCCAACGAGGCGCCCCAGCGCATCGAAAAAGACCGCCTGTCCCTGGCGCTGACCAAGCTGCGCGGCGTGTACTCCGACAACCTGATCGAGGTGGTGGAGTGGTGCATGGCGCTCGACCCGCTGTCGCGCCCGCAGTCGGTGTTTGCGCTGCAAAAGGAGCTCAGCCGCGAGGGCGAGCGCCGCTACACCAAGCTGTCCGTCGGCGAAAAAATGCGGCTGCAGCTGGACACACTGGTGTCCGACACCAAGAAGAATGTGCAGAAGGTGGGCGAAGCCACCGGTATCGGAGCCAAACCCAAATGAACACGACTGACGCCCAGCGGGTAGGGGTGGGGCGCCCATGAAGTTCTCCGTATTCCAGATCAGCCGCCGGGGCGGCCGCGAGAAGAACGAAGACCGCATGGGCTATTGCTACACGCGCGAATCGGGCCTGTTCGTGCTGGCCGACGGCATGGGCGGACACCCCGAGGGCGAAGTCGCCGCGCAGATTGCGCTGCAGACCATCTCGGCACTGTTCCAGCGCGAGGCCAAGCCCCAGCTTAAGGACGTGCAGGAGTTTCTCTCGGGCGCCTTGCTGGCGGCGCACCACCAGATCCTGCGCTACGCCACCGACAAGGGCATGCTCGACACGCCGCGCACCACTCTGGTGGCTGCCGTGGTGCAGGCCGGCACGGCCACCTGGATCCACTGCGGCGATTCGCGCCTGTACATGGTGCGCGACGGCGACCTGCTGACCCGCACCCGTGACCACTCGTACATGGAGCTGCGCAACTCGCCGCCACCGGGCTTGGAGCGCATCAACCGCAACGTGCTGTTCACCTGCCTGGGCTCGCCCACCAAGCCGATCTACGACATCACCGGCCCGGTGTACCTGGAGCAGGGCGACCGCATCCTGCTGTGCTCCGACGGCCTGTGGGGCACGCTCAGCGATGAAGACATCTCCAAGCAGATCGCCCGCAACACGGTCTCGCATTCCGTGCCCGATCTGGTGGAGGCCGCGCTGCGCAAGGCTGGCGACAGCAGCGACAACGTCACGGTGATCGCGCTGGAGTGGGAAACGCCGGACGCGTTCGAGTCCACCCAGGGCGTGTCCACCGACAGCATCAGCGACGACGTGTTCGCGTCCACCATCCAGGCTGGCCCGTTGGACGGACTGGTGGACGACCTCGATGACGAAGCCATCGAGCGCTCCATTGCAGAGATCAACGAGGCGATTCGACGGTCTGCGGCCAGAAAGGCGTGACGCGTTACGCCGTGCCGCTGTGCGCGATGCGGCTTCTGGTGCACCGCTGCGACCGGTGAGCTACCGTGGCATTCGGCCCTGCAGCACCACCAGCACGACGTGATTCATGCTGTGCCGCGATGGTTGGCGTGAGCTGAGCTGAGCGGGACGGTACGCACGCTGAACGAATCACCGCCCGCTGCCGCCAACAGTGCCCGTGTATTGTGCCGGCCGTGTGCGGATTGACCGTTGGACTTTCCTTTTTTAGGCCTTTGCGCCGGGCGACTCCGGCGGGCCGCATTTTTGAGAACTGACACCACCATGACCACTTTCAACCGCACCGGCGGCCGCACCGCCGACCAACTGCGCCCCGTACGCATCACCCGCCACTACACCATGCACGCCGAAGGTTCGGTGCTGATCGAGTTCGGCAACACCAAGGTCCTGTGCACCGCGTCGGTCGAAGAACGCGTGCCACCGCACAAGCGCGGCAGCGGCGAAGGCTGGGTCACGGCCGAATACGGCATGCTGCCTCGGTCCACGCATTCCCGCAATGACCGCGAAGCCGCGCGCGGCAAGCAAAGCGGCCGCACGCAGGAGATCCAGCGCCTCATCGGCCGGTCGCTGCGCGCGGTGTTCGACCTCAAGCTGCTGGGCGAGCGCACCATCCAGCTCGACTGCGACGTGATCCAGGCCGATGGCGGCACCCGCACCGCGGCCATCACCGGCGCGTGGGTGGCTGCGCACGATGCGGTCAGCCGGCTGCTGGCCAGCGGCAAGATCACGCGGTCGCCGCTGCTGCAGCCCGTGGCGGCCATCTCCGTGGGCATCGTGCAGGGCACGCCGCTGCTGGACCTCGAATACGTGGAAGACGTCGATTGCGACACCGACATGAACGTGGTGATGACCGGCGCAGGCCATTTTGTCGAAGTGCAGGGCACGGCCGAGGGCGCAGCCTTCACCCGCTCCGAAATGGACCAGCTGCTCGCCTTGGCTGAAAAAGGCATTGCCGACCTGGTAGCCCTGCAGCAGCAGGCGCTGGCTGTGAATGCTCCTTAATTGATAGCTGCTAGCGCTTGATAGGAAAGCGGTAGCGGCCATTTTGACTATGAAAATCGTTCTTGCATCCAACAACCGCGGCAAACTCGCCGAGCTGCAGGCCATGCTGGCCCCGCTGGGCGTAGAGCTGGTGCGCCAGGCCGACCTGGGCGTGGGCGAGGCCGACGAGCCCTTTCGCACCTTTGTAGAAAACGCGCTGGCCAAGGCGCGCTTCGCCTCGGCGCACACCGGGCTGCCCGCCCTGGCCGACGATGCCGGCCTGTGCGTGGACGCGTTCGGTGGCCTGCCCGGTGTGGACACGGCCTACTACGCCACCCAGTTCGGCTACGACAAGGGCGACGACACCAACGTGCAGGCGCTGCTCGAGCAGATGCAGGCCGTGGACCAGCGCCGCGCGGCCATGGTCAGCACGCTGGTCGCCGTGCGCAGCCCTGAAGACCCCGAGCCTCTGATCGCCGTGGGCCGCGTGGTCGGAGAGATTGCGCGGGAGCGCCGCGGCAGCAACGGCTTCGGGTTCGACCCCATCATGTTCATCCCCGAGTTCGGCAAGACCTTTGCAGAGCTGCCCGTCGAAGTGAAAAACGCCCACAGCCACCGCGGCCGCTCAGCGCAGCAGATGCTGGCGCTGCTGCGCGAGCGTTGGCTGTGAGCGCCACAGCGCTGCACAGCCAGGGCGATTTGACTGCAGAGCCTCAGCCATGACCACCATTCCCATCGCACCCGCGGCCACGGCTGCGCCCGCAGAGCCTGCGCCCCAGCGCGACATTCAGCACTACATGCGCCCGGGCCTGTTGCAGCTGCAGAGCCTGCCGCCGCTGTCGCTGTACGTGCACCTGCCGTGGTGCCTCAAGAAGTGCCCGTACTGCGACTTCAACTCGCACGAGGCCCGCAGCGACGCCGATGCCGGCGGGTCCGGCGTGCCCGAGCAGCGCTACATCGACGCTTTGATGGCCGACCTGGAGTCCGCGCTGCCGCTGATCTGGGGGCGCACGGTGCACAGCATCTTCATCGGTGGCGGCACGCCCAGCCTGTTCTCGCCCGCCTCCATCGACCAGCTCATCGGCGGCATCCGTGCCCGCTTGCGGCTGGAGGCCGACTGCGAGATCACGATGGAGGCCAACCCCGGCACCTTCGAAAAGGACCGTTTCCGCGCGTTCCGCGGTGCGGGCATCACGCGGCTGTCGGTGGGTGTGCAAAGCTTCAACGATCGGCACTTGAAGGCCCTGGGCCGCGTGCACGACCGCGCGCAGGCCCTGGCGGCTGTCGAAGAGGCCGCAGAAGCCTTCGACACTTTCAACCTCGACATCATGTACGCGCTGCCGGGGCAGACCATGGAGGAGCTCGAGCAGGACATGCAGACCGCGCTGGCCCTGAAGCCGCCGCACATCTCCATCTACCACCTCACCATCGAGCCCAACACCTACTTCGCCAAGTACCCTCCGGCTATTCCGGAGGACGACCTGGCCTACGCCATGCTCGACCGCATCACCGAGATGACGGGCCAGTCGGGCATGGCCCGGTACGAGATATCGGCGTATGCCCAGCCCGGGCACCAGTGCTTTCACAACACCAACTACTGGCAGTTCGGGGACTATCTGGGCATTGGCGCCGGCGCGCACAGCAAGCTCAGCTTTGCGCATCGCGTGGTGCGGCAGGTGCGCTTTCGAGAGCCGCGGCTGTACATGGACCAGGCCCTGGCCGGGCGCCCCGTGGCGCAGGATGAAGAGGTCAAGCGTGCTGACCTGCCGTTTGAATTCATGCTCAACACGCTGCGCCTGCGCGACGGCTTTGCCCTGCAGGACTTCACGGAACGCACGGGCCTGCCGATCACGGCCATCGCCAAGAGCCTGCAGGAGGCAGAGCGCAAAGGCCTGATCGAGCGCGACATGGCCCGCGTGCGGCCCACCGAGCGGGGCTTCGATTTCCTGAGCGACCTGCAGGAGCTGTTTCTCGCCCATTGAGCGGCAACCAACCCTGAGATCGCCGGGCGCCCCGGCGGTAGATCTCAGCCGCAGTTCACCGCCACAATGCGCCCGGTCGCGTCGACCTCCAGGTTCAGGCGCTGGGCATTGAACTCCTTGGTGATCATCTGCCCAGGCCGCAGGATGCGGGCAATCTGCGCCCCCGAACGTGCGCGCGCGGTTTCCACCACGGTGGATGTGCTGTTCTGCCCCACAGCGCCCTGGGCCGGTTGCGCCGCGCATTGGCCGGTGGCAGGCGGGGGCGGCGGCGCGCTGGCACTCGGGGTGCCTGTGGTGCCACTGGATGCTGCGGGCGCCGTGCCGTAGTTGGAACAGCCGCCAAGGGCCGCTGCGGCAAGGATCAGGCTGGTCGAGACGATGTGGATGGGTCGGGACATGGCGGGAACTCCTCAGAAATTGGATGCAGCCACCTTAAAGGAACGCCTCGGTGGCGGGGGTGTCCACAGGTAACAGACAAAGGCCTTGCAGCATATTGTTTGGATGATCGAAATTTGACAGCGCCCATGTGCCAATTGAAAAATCGGTTCCGTCCTACATGCTGCGTTTTTATGCCGTTTTACTATCAACAGGTCGACACCCTCTCGACATCCCTCCCGCTTGCAACAAGCAAGTGTTAAGCCCGCACTACGCGGGCTTTTTTTTGGCCGTCCGACTTGTGATGCGGGCTGGGCGCACCATGCCGACGAGCCGCATGTTGTGCGGTTTACGGGCAGCTTGGGTACGACCCAAAGGTGGTCGGCTGCCCAACGGTTGCGCAGGCCAAGCCCCTCCATCGCGGGGCAGAGCCTAGCGGGAGACTACGGCGCAGTGGCTACCGTTTCAGACAGCAATTGCCCATACAGCGCAACGTAGGGCTTGGCCGCACGCTCCCAGGCGTAGTCCTGCGCCATGCAGCGCCTTTGCAGGGCGGCCCACTGCTCCGGCTTTTGCCACGCAGTCAGTACGCGGTCTGCCGTGGCGTCGAAGTCCCGTTGGGCCAGGCCCGGCATGACGAAGCCCGTCCCCGTCGTCAGGCGGGCGTCCGCGTCCTGCACCGTATCGGCCAGGCCACCGGTGCGGGTGACCAGCGGCGGCGTGCCATACACCTGGCTGTACATCTGGTTCAGGCCACAGGGCTCGAAGCGCGAGGGCATGAGAAAACAGTCTGCACCCGCTTCGATAAGGTGCGCCAGGCTTTCGTCGAACCCCAGCGTCACATGCACCTGCCCTGGGTGCGCGGCGGCCAGGGCGGTTAAAGCCTCTTCCAGGTGCGTGTCGCCGCGCCCTAGCACGGCCAGCTGTGCGCCCCGCGCCAACAAGCGGCCGGCACCCGCCAGCACCAGGTCCACGCCCTTTTGCGTCGTCAGCCGCCCCACCATGCCCAGCAGCGGGCCCGCGCTGGCACGCAGGCCGCAGCACTCGCGCAGCGCTGCCTTGTTCATCGCCTTGGCGGCCAGGTTGTCTGCACTGTACGGTGCTGCGATGAGCGGATCGATGGCCGGGTTCCAAGTGGCCGTGTCGATGCCATTCAACAAACCGTGCAGTCGGCCAGCACGCTGGCGCAGCACACCGTCAAGCCCGAAGCCCAGCTCCGGCTGCTGGATTTCCGCCGCGTAAGTGGGGCTCACGGTCGTGATGGCGTCCGCATGCTGCAGGCCGGCCTTGAGCATCGACAGCTGCCCCCAGAACTCCACGCCCTCGATGCCGCGGTGCGCAGGGTGCACATCCAGCAGGTCCGCAGCCGCCATCGGGAACACGCCCTGGAATGCCAGGTTGTGGATGGTCATCACACTGCGCGCGGTGCGCCCCTGGCCCGCCTGCCTGCGCTGGTGCAGGTACAGCGGTGCCAGTGCGCACGGCCAGTCGTTCGCGTGCACGATGTCGGCCTGCCAGCCGATGGGCGTCTCGGGGGACCCGATGAGCGCAGCCACATGGGCCAGAAAGCCGAAACGCAGCGCCTGGTCGCGGTCGTCCGGGTCGCCGGGGTTGGCGTAGGGCGTGTCTGCCGTGCCGTACAGGGCAGGGCACGACAGCAACCACAGCGGCGGCCGGCCTGCGGTGGCCGCCATCCGCAGCAACTGCGCAGCTGGCCAGCGCCCGTTGGACGGCAACGCGAGGATGCCCTCCAGGCTGCCATCGATCTTCATGTCGGCATAGGCCGGCATCAGCAGCGCGACATCGCAGCCGAGCTGCGCCAGTGCGGCAGGCAGCGCAGCGCTGACGTCGCCCAGGCCCCCGGTCTTGACCATGGGGGCGCATTCCGGCGTGACAAACAATACTTTCATGGAATCATGTCTTGGGTGACCAGCACAGCAAACGGCAGTCGGCTGCCGCCCGGGCCTACAGCGCCCAGTACATCGGACAGCGGCAGGTGGCTGCCATTGTCCAACGCTCGGCCGGTGAACAGCTCGACCCACTGTGCGGGCTTGGCCAGGGACGGGTGGACATCTGCCAGGCTCACCTGGGTGTCCTGCCAATCGCTGTGGTGCTGGGCATCCCAGGCCGCCAGCAGCCGTCCGCACACCAGCACGATGGCCTGGCCCTCATGCACGCGCGCATAGGCCAGCGCGTGGGATGCTGCGGCGCCTTCCACTGCCAGCGGCAGATAGATGGCGTCGCGCAGCAGCGCTGCATGCCGCGCCCGCAGCTGCAAAAGCCGCCAGGTCACCAGCTGCTTGGTAGCCGCTGGCATGGTGGCGTCAGTGCCCAGAAGGCCGCTCCAATCGTCACCTGTCGGGTACTGACCATCCGCGTACAGGGCCTGCAGCGGCTCAAGCGACGCTTGTAGCGACGCGAAGTCCACCGGGCGACGGTTGTCCGGGTCCACCAGCGAGAAGTTCCACTGCTCGCACCCCTGGTAAATATCGGGCACCCCAGGCGCTGTGAGCTTGATCGCCAGCTGGCACAGGCTGTTGCGAAAGCCGTAGGGCGCGATGCGCTGCACCCAGGCCTGCAGGGGGCGCAGGAACCGGTCGCTCGACAGGGCCTTGTCGATGTAATGCCGCACCGCCTCTTCATACGCTTCGTTCGGAAACAGCCAGTTGCTCTGCAGCTTGGCCTCGCGCATGGCTTTCACCATGTACTGCGCGATGCGCTCTCGCAGTGCAGGCAGGCAATCGTCGTCGCAGCCCGCTGCAGGCCAGATGCCCACCAGCGCCTGAAACAGCGCCCACAGGTCGTGCGCACTGGGTGCCGGCGCGTCGTCCACCGTACGGCGCAACGGCTCTGCAGCGCTGTGCAGTGCCTGCACCGTGGCCTCCCATTCGTCCACCAGTTCGGACAACACGTTCAGGCGTGCCCGCACGTCCTCCGATCGCTTGCTGTCGTGCGTTGAAGTGGCCAGCAAGCCGTGCGGCACATGCCGGGCCCGCTGCATGTTGGCCTGGTGGAAGGCGGAGACCGGCAGTCCGAAGCGCCGCGGTTCGGCACCCACATCGTTGAGCGAGACCAGGCGCACGTAGCGGTAGAACAAGGTGTCTTCCACCGCCTTGGCCATCACCGGCGCGGTGAACTGCTGCCACCGTCGCACAAAGTGCGCGCGCAGCTCGGGTGCCGGGCCGTCTTCGCCCAGCAGCACCCCGCGCAGGAAGGCCAGCACGCCGCCCTCGGCCGTGCCCAGCCGCCGGCGCGATGCGGCAATCGCCCAGTCGATGTGCTGCACATCGATGGCGCTGGGCGCCGCGCCGCCCGGCACCACGTAGGTGCGGTACACCGGGAATTGCGTGGCTACTTCCACCAACGCCACACGCAGCTGGTTGCGGGTGAAGTCGCACGCGCGCCGGTCGGCCCGGGTGATCTGGCTCAAGGTGCCCACCAGCCACGCCAGGTCGCTGAACAGGGCGGTCTCGATGATGAGCCGCTTGCACTCGCGCGCCGCATCTTCAAAGGCCAGAGTGTTGCCGGTAAAGCCCTGGTATACCGCGTCGAATCGCTCTTGCGCATCCGGGTCGATGAACACGCCGTTGACCAGCCGTGAGAACCGGTACCCCGTGCCCCCATGCACCTGCCAGTCGGCGGGCAGCGGCTCGTGCTCGGCCATGATCTTCTCGACCACGATGTACAGCGCCCGAGGCGGCAGGCCACCGGCCTGCAACAGGCCCTGGTAGCGCTGCTGCAGCCGCGCAAAGTACTGCGCCGGGTCCGCCAGCCCATCGGGGTGGTCGATGCGCAGGCCGCTGACCTTGCCCTGCGCCAGCCAGCGGAAGGTCAGCGCGTGCACCGCGTCGAACACCTCGGTGTTCTCCATCCGTATGGCGGCGAGCGCGTTGACGTCGAAAAAGCGGCGGTAGTTGATGTCGTCGCCCGCCACACGCCAGTCTGCCAAGCGGTAGGCCTGGCCCTGCAGCAGGCGGTCCAGCAGGTCGAAGCTGGCTGCGTCCCCCTGCGTTCCGTTCACCAGCTTCAGGTTGGCGTCGATCCAGTCGCGCACCCAGGCCAGGCGCGCGGCAAAGCCCGCCAGGCGCTGCTGGTGCACGCCAGCATCGCGCAGCCGCGTGGCGCGCAAGGCCGCGTCTTCTGTGTCGTGCGGCGGCAGCAGTCCGAAGGCATCCACCAGCGAATGCACGGCAGAAAAATCGTCTTGCTCGGCGCCCGGCGTGGCCGCCACAGGCAAGGGCACTGCGCTCAGCAACAGCGCATAGCTGCGCGGGTCGAGCGGGAAAGTCCGCTCCCAGTAGGCAACGGCAAAACGCCCGGTATCGCCATCGAACCGCACCTGAAACTCGCCGGACTCCAGCACCTTGCCGTAGTGGTCCCCCAACACGGGCAGCAGCACGCGCTTACCGGTCTGCACGCTGGCGGGGTTCCATTCGATGTCGAACGTCGTGGCGTGCGGGGACGACAGGCCGTGCTCCAGCACGTCGCGCCACCACCGGTTGCCCGCATCGTCCACGCCCATGTGGTTGGGCACCGTGTCGAGCAGGTGGCCCATGCCGTGTTCGGCCAGTGCAGCACACAGCGCATCGTGGTCGGCGTCGGTGCCGATCTCTGCATTCAGGTGGGCAGGGTCCACCACGTCGTAGCCGTGGGTGCTGCCCTGTGTGGCCTGCAGGTAGGGCGATGAATACAGGTGGCTCACACCCAATGCGTGCAGATACGGCACGGCAGCCAGCGCCTGCGCAAAGTTGAACTCTTTGTTCAACTGCAGCCGGTAGGTGGCGCGCGGGATGTCTGCCGTGTCGAGTGCGGGCAAGGGGCCTTCGGTGACATGCGTGCCGCCGCGCTCCTGGCGCACTGCGTCTGCAATGGCGGTAAAGAACGGCCCGGTCGCCAACTGCTCCAGCGTGCAGCCCATGCGGCGGCGCCAGTTGGGGTGGATGTCGTCGGTGGTGCCTGGCACGTTGGGCTGCTCGCGCTGGCCCAGCAGGTCTTCCAACTGCACGGCCACCAGCATGCACGGCGTGCGCGCCAGATACCGGTGCACCGCGGCGGCCAGCGCCGGTGTCATGTCGGGGGCGGACTGCGCATCCACCGTGACGCCTTCGGGCAGCAGCCCTTCGGCGTGCAGGGCGGCCAGCAGCTGGGTGCGGTCCTGCGCGCGCGCCAGCAGGGCGCGCACATGCGCATCTCCGTCCAGCCAACCGAGTGACTCTTGCACCGCCACGTCGCTGGCCGACCAGAAGCCCGCCAGCGTGGGCAGGTCGTGCGTGCTGACCACCGCCAGCGCTGTGCTCTGCCATTGCGCGGGCGGGCGGAAGGCACCGCCTTCCAGCCGCTCGAAGATCAGCGGGCGGTAGGACAGCAAAGCGCGCTCGGCCATGGCTTCGCGCATGGCCGGCGCCACATTGCCCAGGTCTTCGCCGATGACCATGCAGCGGTGCCGGTGGCTTTCGATGGCAACGACCGCCAGCAGGGGTTGCAGCGGATAGTTCACGTACGTCCCGCCGTCCGGGCTGGTCCAGAACAGCCGCATGAGGGCCATGACGTGGTCCATGCGCAGCGCGCCTGCCGGGGCCATGACGGCAGCCAGCATGTGCCGGAAGGGCAGGTACTGCGCAGCGGCCAGCGCAATCGGATTCACGGGGGGCAGGCCCCAGTCCTGCCCCTGGGTGCTGAGCGGGTCTGGCGGGGCGCCAACGTTCATGCCGCGCGCGTGCAGCGTTTGCCCGACCCAGGTGTCGGTGCCGCCGTCTGCCGCACCCACGGCCAGATCGCAATACAGGCCAATGGGCATGAGCTTGCGCGCCATGGCGCATGCTTGCGCCAGCTGCTCGTGCGCGATCCACTGCAGCCACAGGCGGTAGGCCACCTCATCGGTATGCTCCTGCACCCATGCCTGCACGGCGTGGCTCTGCGGGTCGCGCAGGTCCTCGGGCCAGGCGGGCCAACCCCAGATAGCGGCGTCGCGCGCCTGCAGCGCAATTTGAATGGCTTCAAACCGTGCGTGCGGCTCCAGCGTGGCCGCGTGCTCGGCGCGAAACTGGTCGAAGGCCGCGCCGCGCGTGGAGCCTGCGGCCCAGGCCGTGCGCCGGAAGGTCTGCCACAGGCGCGACAGGGCCGCCTCCTTGAGCGAGGCCACGGCGGTGTAGTCGACGGATGCACTGTGCTGCGCAGCCTGCAGCCGCGCGTGGAAGCCGGGTTCGCTGCACAGCTGCTGCGTGTCTTCGCAGTGCAGATATTCCGGCACGGCGGTCACGTCGATGTAGTGGACGTTGAGCGCCAGCCGGCTGCTGGGGCTGTAAGGGCTGGCCGCTTCGGGCTGGCCTGGGCGCAATGCGTGTACAGGGCTCAGCCCGACGAAGGCCGCGCCCTGCGCAGCCACCAGCGCCACGCACCGCGCCAGGTCGGTGAAGTCGCCGATGCCCCAGCTACGCTCCGACCGCAGCGCGTAGACCTGGGCAGTCACGCCCCACCAGCGTTCTCCCTGGCGCAACCCCTCGGGCAGCCAGCACTGGGCCGGGGCCACGAGGACGGTGCGTTGCCCCCCTGCAAAGCGCAGTTGGTAGTACCCGGCGGGCAGCGTGTCCGGCAGCTCTGCGGCAGGGCCATGGCCGCGCAGGCAGGGCACATCGCCCGCCGCTTCCAGGTCGTGCAGTTGCCAGTCGCCGGCTGCGGGCAGCGCCAACGGTGCCGCAGTGCCAGCGGCCACCACAGCGGTGTCTGCAGCTTCGGCGGCGTCTGCATGGGTGCCCATGGCCGCCAGCGCGCGCTCCATCACCTGCGTGCTCACCGCTACGGTTTCGCCCCAGAAGCCGGAGTACTGGTCGGCAATGCCGGCGTGCCGCGCGCGTTGCCGGAGCTCGGCCGACGGTTCGCCGGCCGCAAAAGGCCTGTCGAAACTCATGCAATCCCCTCGGTGCAGGTCCAGCGGGCCGACCAAGGCTCCCACACTGATGGCGCGCCATCACCAGCGTGGGTCCACCGGTGCTGAAAGATCGCGACGCCTTCAGGCGCCGGCGGTACGTTGTGCATGCGTTCAGGTCCCAGGTTGATGTCGAGCGACCACTGCATTCCCTGGCCGTACCGCCAGGTGACACGCAGGCCGTGGGTGCCGATGCGCTCGGCGGTGTGGTCCATGGTGCGCAGTTCGCGGGCGTGGGGCACCAGCCATTGTCGGCGCACCTCCAGCGCCTGGCGCACCAGTTCGCTGCGCTGGCGGCCTGCGGGTGTCTCTGCCTGCGCCCAATCCAGTCGGCTGGCAGCCAGGGTGGCTGCGTCGCACGGGTCCGGCAAGGTGGCAGCGCCGGACAGGACATGGCTGAACTCGCGCTGGCGGCCGTTGCGCACGGCCTCGCGCAGGTCGCCGTCCCAGTTGGCGAAGTACAAAAACGGCGTCGTCGCGCCAAATTCGTCGCCCATGAACACCATGGGCGTTGCCGGGGTCAGCAGCGCCAGCAGCAAGGCCAGTTCGACCGCAGGCTCGGACAGCAGCATCGACAGGCGCTCCCCGAAAGCCCGGTTGCCGATCTGGTCGTGGTTGCCCATGAAGTTGACCAGGGCTGCCAGCGGCAGTGGCGCATCGGCCTCGGTGGCCGGGCGGCCATTCGGAAAGGCGAAGCCATGCGTGAGCACGCGGGCCAGATGGTCGATGGGGTGTGCCGCAAACTTGGCGTAGTAGGTGTGCGACTCGCCGGTCAGTGCCACATGCACCGCGTGGTGAAAGTCGTCGTTCCATTGACCGTCGTAGTGGCCGCTGGCAGATGCAGGCGCGGCCAGGCGTTCGGGCTGGTTCTTTTCGTTTTCCAGCACCAGGTGCACCTGTCGTCCACTGGCCTCAGCCAACGTGCTCACCCGCGTGCTGATCTCCTGCAGGATGTCGGGGTCGCTGTCGTCCGCGATGGCGTGCACCGCGTCGAGCCGCAGGCCGTCCATGCGGAACTCTTCGATCCAGTAGAGCGCGTTGTGCAGGAAGAACGCACGCACGACCTCGCTGCCTTCCAGGTCAAAATTGATCGCGCGGCCCCAGGGGCTGTCGTGGCGGCGAGAAAAGAACTCTGGCGCATACGCCTGCAGGTAATTTCCGTCGGGGCCGAAGTGGTTGTAGACCACATCGAGAAACACGCACAGCCCCAGCGCATGCGCCGTGTCCACCAAATGCTTGAGATCGTCCGGAGAGCCGTACGCAGGGTGCGGTGCAAAGGGCAGCACGCCGTCGTAGCCCCACCCCCACTGGCCGCCAAAGGTGGCCACGGGCATGACCTCTATCGCAGTGAAACCCAACGCAGCCAGCCGCGGCAGCTGTGCGGCCGCCGCCGCGTAGGTGCCTGCGGGTGTGAAGGTACCCACATGCAGTTCATAGAAGACCAGTTCATGCCACGGCCTGCCGCTCCAGGCGGACTGCTTCCAGGCATAGGCGCTCGGGTCGGACACGCGGCACATGCCGTGCGGACCCTGGGGAGCCTGGCGGGCGGCCGGGTCGGGTACCGCCAGGTCGCCGTTGATCAGCCACTGATAGTGTGTAGACGCGGTGGCTGTGGCAAGGCCGACATGCCACCATCCGCCTGAAAGCCGCTCTGCAGCGCTGCTGCTCGGCGGTGCTGCGCTGTCGTCCGGCACGTGCACGAGCGAGACTTCGGACGCTGCAGGCGCCCACAGCCGAAAGTCCACGCCGCCGCGCCGGCGCAACTGCGCGCCGAACGGCATGTGGTGGGTGCCATCCGCAGTGTCGGCCGCGTTGGTCATGCCGGCTTGGAGTCGGGGGCGGATGCCGGGCCGCGCGAAGGTGTGGTGAACGCAGCCAGCGAATGGGGCAGTAGCGTGTACGTGGCACCTGCCTCCACAGCGGTAGCCGTAGCTGCAGCATCAGGGGCCGGTGTGCCGTCTGCGGCACTCGCCACATCGGGCGAACTGACCGCTGGGGTCGCACCAGCGTCTGCGGACAGGGCCACGCGGTCGTCGCGGGTGTCCAGGCGCAGCGCCCAGTGGCGGCCCTGGGGGTCGGCTGGCAGCGTGAACACTGTTTCTTCACCCGACGCATTGAAGAGCACCAGCAGCGAGTCTTCACCCTCGCGCGTGCTTTCCATCAAAGCCGACACACAGCGCACCGCCGGGTCGTTCCATTCGTCGGGCGTCATGGACAAGCCCCACACGCTGTACCACTCCACCGCTACACAGGGCGCCATGCCTGCGGCGCGATGCGGCCAGGCCGCCAGCCGCACCACCGGCAGGCTGCGCCGCAGCGCCATCAGGTCCGCAGTGAAGGCCTGCAGCGGGGCGTGGTTTGCCGCGCGCTCCCAGTCGAACCACGAGAGGTCGTTGTCCTGGCAGTAGCCGTTGTTGTTGCCACGCTGCGTGCGCCCCAGTTCGTCGCCGCCGAGCAGCAGCGGTGTGCCGTGCGACAGGAACAGCGTGGCCAGCAGGTTGCGCGACTGGCGCTGGCGCAGCGCCAGGATCTCGGCATCGTCGGTATCGCCCTCTGCGCCGCAGTTCCAGCTGCGGTTGTGGTCCTCGCCGTCGCGGTTGTCCTCGCCATTGGCATCGTTGTGCTTGCCGTTGTAGCTGACCAGATCGGCCAGCGTGAAGCCATCGTGCACCGTGACGAGGTTGACGCTCGCCGTCGGGCTGCGGCGGCGCGGCTCCAGCATGTCGGCAGAGCCGCACAGGCTGGCTGCGAAGGCGGGCAGGCTGGCGTCTGCGTTGGTCCAGTAGTCGCGCACCGCGTCGCGGTAGCGGCCGTTCCATTCCATCCAGCCGGTGGGGAACCCGCCCAGCTGGTAGCCGTTGATGCCCAGGTCCCAGGGCTCGGCGATCAGCTTCACGCGCGACAGCACCGGGTCCTGCGCAATGGCAGCGAAGAAGGGGGCACGCCAGGTGAAATCGCAGGCGGCATCGCGGCCCAGCGCAGAGGCCAGGTCGAACCTGAAGCCATCCACATGCATCTCTTGCACCCAGTACCGCAGACTGTCCAGCACCAGCCGCAGTGCGGGCGGGCTACTGGTGTCCACCGTGTTCCCGGTGCCGGTGATGTCTGCACAAAAGCGGGGCTCTTCGGCCAGGCGGTAATACGCAGAATGGTCGATGCCTTTCAGGCTGAGCGTGGGCCCCAGGTGGTTGCCTTCGCCCGTGTGGTTGTAAACCACGTCCAGGATGACCTCGATGCCGGCGCTGTGCAGCGCCTTGACCATGGCCTTGAATTCATCCACACCGCCATCCAGGCTCTGCGCTGCCGGCGTGGCATAGCGGGGCTCGGGGGCAAAGAATGCAATGGTGTTGTAGCCCCAGTAGTTGGACAGGCCCAGTTCGATGAGACGCAGGTCATCGACGAAGGCCTGTACGGGCAACAGCTCGACGCTCGTCACACCCAGGCGTTGCAGGTGTGCGATGGCGGGTGCGCTGGCCAGCCCCGCGTACGTGCCGCGCAATGCCTCGGGCACGTCGGGCATGGTCTGGGTGAAGCCCTTGACGTGGACTTCATAGAAGACGGTCTCGTTGGGTGCAACGCGGGGCGCTTGGTCATCGCCCCAGTCGAAGCGTGAGCGCACCACGCGGCATTTGGGGGCCGTGCGGCCGTTGTCCGTGGTACTGGGCGCAAGGTCTTCGTCCGCATGGCCCAGCACATAGCCGAACTGGTCGGGTGCACCGCGCACGGGTGCCGCCAGGGCTTGGGCATAGGGGTCCATCAGCAGCAAGGCGGGGTTACAGCGCTGCCCCTGGGTGGGTTCGTAGGGCCCATGTACGCGCAATCCATACACCTGGCCTGGGCGCAGTCCGTGTACGTACCCGTGCCACACATCGTCCGTCAGGGCTGGCAGCGCAATGCGTTCCGTTTCGCTGCCGTCCGGCGCGAAGAGGCACACCTCCACGGAGTCTGCAATGCCGGAGTACACCGCAAAGTTGACACCCTGGCGATCAGCCGCGGCCCCCAGCGGCCAGGGCCGTCCGGCTTCCACCCGGTGGCGGGTTGCGCGCGATCGCTTGGCGGAGCCGGTGGCCGGCCCTGTGGCAGTCACATCGATCTTCATGCAGCCGCCCGGAATTCGCCGTCGCACAGCGCCGTCGATGCGGCCACGGAATTTGTCGTGCGCAGTCGGCCCACGGTAGTGCTGCTGTCGACGCTGGCCCGCGCAGGAAAGAAATGGCGGGGCACCACGACGATGCCGCTGGGCGTGACATGAAAGCGCTTGCGGTCGGCCTCGATATCGAAACCGATGCGTTCGTAACCGGGTATGTCGTTGTCCTGGTCGATGATGGCGCGGCGGATGCGGGCACCTGCACCGATGCGCGAGCGTTCCATGACGATGCAGTGCTCCAGGTGCGCGTTGCGCTCCACCAGCACCGAGCGACGCAGCATCGCGTGGTCCAGCGTGGCGCCGTCCACGATGCTTCCCGAGCCCACCACGGAGCGGTGCAGCACGCCGTTTTCGATCTGCGCAGACTCGGCCTGGTCGGGGCTGGCGTAAATGGGCCAGTGCTTGTTCGTCATGCGAAAGCGCGGTGTCGCGCCCAGGGTGTCGAAGTGCGCATCGAAGTACGCGTCGATGGTGCCCACGTCGCGCCAGTAACCGTGTTCTTCGTAGGCTGCGGTGCCGGGAATGGAGTTGGTATTGAAGTCATACGCCATGAGGCGGTGCGACTTGAGCATGGTCGGCAAGATGTCGCGGCCGAAGTCGCTGTGGCCGGTGGCGTGCGCCTTGTGCAAGGCGTCCAGCAGCACATCGGCATTGAACAGGTAGTTGCCCATGGAGGCCAGCGTGTGCGTGGTGCTGCCCGGCATCGGGTCGGCAACGTCCGGCTTTTCAACGAACTGGCTGATGCGGTGCTGCGAATCGATCTCCACAATGCCGAACTGGTTGGCCTGCGCCAGCGGTACCGGCAGCGTGGCCACGCTGACATGCGCATTGCTGGCGCAGTGAAACTCCACCATCTGCCGCACGTCCATGCGGTAGATGTGGTCTGCACCGAACACCGCCACGATGTCGGGCTGAAAGCTCTCGATCAGGTGGATGTTCTGGTAGACCGAGTCGGCCGTGCCCTGGAACCACTCGGGACCATTGCGCATCTGGGGCGGGACCACCGTCACGAAATGCTGGGGGATGAAGCGGGTCATGGTCCAGGACTGCCGGATGTGCTCGATGAGCGACTGCGACTTGTACTGCACCAGCAGGTAGATCGAGTAGATCTCCGAGTTCACCAGGTTGGACAGCACGAAGTCCACGATGCGGTGTTTGCCGTTGAACGGCACGGCGGGCTTGCAGCGTTCTGCGGTGAGCGGGTGCAGGCGGGACCCCTCTCCACCGGCCATGACAATGGCGAGTACGTTGGTTTTGCGTGACATCGGAGCGCTCCAGTTGTCTATGTCAGTGGGTGCCCAAAGGGCGGGTGGAAAAGAAAACACTGGCCAACGGCGGTACGGTGATCCGCAGGCTGGCGGGTAGGTCGCCCAAAGGCTGGGCAGTCGCTGTGGCCGAGCCCGCGTTGCCTACGCCGCTGCCGCCGTAGCACTCGGCGTCGCTGTTCAAAATTTCGTGCCACACCCCGGCCTGCGGCACGCCGATGCGCACACCGGTCAGCGGTTGGGGCGTCAGGTTGTGCACGGCGAGCACGGTGTTGTTGCCCGCGCGGCGCAGCATGGCCAGTACGGTGGGGTGGTGGGGCTCCATCGGCGCCCATGCAAAGCCCGCCGGATCGAAGTCGTTCGCGTGCAGCGCGGGCAGGTGGCGGTACGCGCGGTTGAGGTCTGTCACCCAACGGGCGATGCCGCTGTGGCGGGCTTTGGCCCACAGGTGCCAGTCGAGCGTGCGCTCGTGGTGCCATTCCTCCACCTGACCGAACTCGCCACCCATGAAGAGCAGCTTCTTGCCGGGGTGGGCCCACATCAGCCCGTACAGCGTGCGCAGCCCGGCAAAGCGCTGCCACTCGTCCCCCGGCTGACGCATGAGCAGGCTCTTCTTGCCGTACACCACCTCGTCGTGCGACAGCGCCAGCACGAAGTTTTCGTCGAACGCATACACGCCAGAAAAGCGGATGTCGCCCTCATGCCACTGGCGGTGAACGTGGGCGCGCTGCATGTAGCGCAGCGTGTCGTTCATCCAGCCCATGTTCCATTTCGTGTCGAAGCCCAGCCCGCCGCTTTGCACCGGGCGCGAGACACCTGCCCACGAGGTGGACTCCTCGGCCATCATGTGCACGTCGGGGAACGACTCGCTCACCGCGCCGTTGAGGTCGCGCAGAAATTGCACGGCCTCCCAGTTCTGGTGCCCGCCGTCGGCGTTGGGCAGCCACTCGCCGGGCTCCCGCGCAAAGTCCAGGTACAGCATGGACGACACGGCGTCCACGCGCAGTCCGTCGAAGTGGTACTTCTCCAGCCAGAACAACGCACTGCTGATCAGGAAGTCGCGGACCTCGTAGCGGCCATAGTTGAAGATCAGGCTGTTCCACTGCGGATGAAAGCCCTTGCGCGGGTCTTCGTGCTCATACAGCGCGGTGCCGTCAAAGCGGGCCAGTGCATGTTTGTCCGACGGAAAGTGCGAGCCCACCCAGTCCAGGATCACGCCGATACCGTGCTGGTGCAGCGTGTCGACAAACGCCATCAGGTCCTGCGGGTCGCCGTATCGCCCTGTAGGCGCAAAGTAACCGGTGGTCTGGTAGCCCCACGATCCGTAGAAGGGGTGCTCTGCCACCGGCATCACTTCCACATGCGTGAAACCCATCGCTTCGCAATGCGCGGCCAGGCGGTGGGCAATGTCCCGGTAGTTCAGCAGCCGCCCGTCTTCGTGCCGCTGCCAGGAGCCCAGGTGCACTTCGTACACCGACATCGGGCTGTCCGCTGCTGCGCGCTTGCCGCGGGCAGCCATCCATGCGCGGTCACCCCACTGGTAGTCCAGCCGCCATATTTGCGACGCCGTACCCGGTGCATGTTCTGCACGGAACGCATAGGGGTCGGACCGCTCGGCCCAGACGCCGTGCGTATCTTGAATGCGGTATTTGTAGAGGTCGCCCACGTGGGCTGCAGGCGAAGAACCCACCCAGACCCCCGACCCGTCGTCCAGCCGCTGCATGGCGGCTGGTTGCCACCCGTTGAAGTGGCCCACCAGCTCGACCCGCTGCGCATTGGGCGCCCAGACCCGGAAGGTGGTTTCAGTGGGGGTATGGTGTGCGCCCAGCCAGTCAAACTGCCGGTAGCGAGATGCAGCCGCCGAAGGCGGAGTAGGCACGGAAGCCTGCGGGGGCGTATGGAGCGGCGGCATGGGTGTGAACTCGTTGGAGTCCATGCTCTGCTGCAATGCAACACGAAGTTGCAGGAATTTACAGGGTGACTTTGTAGGCGGGGGACTACCCCTGTGAAATGCTTCGCCGAATGGCCCTGCGCGGCTTGTTGTGTAGCTGGACCACGGGTGCAGTGGCACAGCAACGGTGGGCCCCGTGGGCGGCCCGACTGAACGTTAAAACGTGCAGAGGAACATCGACTGTGGTGAAAAAGTCGACAAAGAAAAGCCCGCGCGCGGCGGGCTTTAAGTCGGGCTGGGTGAAAGCGGACCTAGGAACTTCGCCTGGGCTGCCTCCAGCGCTCAAGACGTCGTCTTGCCGCCCATGGTGCCCTGCAGCACGGCCACCAGGTGATGCTTGGCTTCCGCCAGTTGCGCTTTGTCGGAGTCATGAACCTTGCGGAAGAACGCAGCACATTCGGCAGAGCCGGCCGCCTCGGCGTCCTTGATGTATTGGTCATAGGCCAGAAGCGCCTGTGCCTTGTTCTGCATCAGGGTGATCCAGTCATAGGCCAGATCGCTCAGGGGATGGGGGTCGCTGGGTTTTTCTTGCATGGGTGTTCTTTCTGGGGTTTGCGGGGATGGGTCCGTCAGGACGAAGGGTTCCCGAAGGTCCCCTTGCGCTTCATCCACAGGCGCCGGGTCATCAGCGCCCGTCGCGGTCCGAATCGCCCGGAATGGCGCGCTCGGCGGCGTTGCTCACACGCTGCCACGCGTCGCGGGAGGCGTGCTTGGCGTTCTCCCAGTCGAGCGACGAACGCCCGCGAGCGCTACCCCAGTCTCGGCTCAATTCGGGCTCCACCTCGTCGAAGGAGCGGTCTGGAAAGCGCGAGTACGAGTCCGTTCCGTAGCGGTAGGCGGGCTGATAGTCGTCATAGCTCGCGCCCGGGTTGGCATAGGGACGCGACGTGTAGTTCTCGCGCCAGTAGCTGTCTTCGGCGACGGGGTCCACCTTGACGTTGCGGCCCATCACGGCCCCGGCCACGGCCCCCACCATCGCGCCGACTGCTGCACCCACGGGGCCCGTCACGCCGCCTGCCAGAGCACCGGCAGTGGCCCCACCGGCCACACCACCCAGCGCACCACCGAGCACGGCACCGGTGCCGGTCTTCGTTTCGGGCTCCAGGTTGCGGTTGGATTGCGTCATTGCATCGTTGCGATCGCTCATGGTGAACCTTTCAAAGTGACCGGGTAGTCCGCAAGCGGGGGCCGGTCGGTTGTGGAAAAGATTCACCGTATAAGTTTGTTTGGACGCCCGCGTCCGCCCAACGTCCTGAATGGTTGAAGGCGTTGACCTACAGGCGATGGGCCGACGAATTGCTTCGGGCCACCAGTGCACAGTCCCCAGGCAGTTACCGGTCGATGTACTGGTCTTCGAAGCGTTTCCGAGCGACCATGTGCTCGTTGGCACAACCAGTGGTACCGGGATCGGCCTTGCAGTTGGCAGAGGGTTGGTAAAACTTAGACCACGCACCGGCCTTGCGCGCCTGCCGTTCTGCCTCGAGCCGCTGCGCCAACGCCTTGGCCGAGCGCAGTTGATCGGCGTCTCGCTCGGCGGCATCACGTGCCTGTGCCTCGGCTTCTCGACGGCTTGCGTCGTCGCGCTTCATGCGTTCAGTCTCTGCCTGGATCTCTTGCTGGACCTTGCGCACCGCCAGCTCCGTTCGGAGCGCCAGGATGGCTTCGTAGGTGAACACGGCGGCAAGGCTGCCGATAAAAACGCCGAGCGCGATCTTCAGAATGTCCAGCAGGAATGTCCCGTCACTCTGGGTGGGGTGCGAACGCCTGTGCATGCTGTGCCTCCTTCGAACCAGTGTAGCCCTCGTGCCGGTGCGCACAGGGCTGCGCAGGGTGCGGCAATACGTGCGGTGGGACAGGGCGCACACCGTTGTCTCGGCCGGCGCGGGCGCTGAAGGCGAAAAAAAAGCACCCGGCGCGGGGTGCTTTTTGCATTCTGGCGTTCTGGCGGAGACGGTGAGATTCGAACTCACGGACGGTTGCCCGTCGGCAGTTTTCAAGACTGCTGGTTTAAACCGCTCACCCACATCTCCAGGAACGGAAGCTGCGCATTCTAGCCGACGGCGGGTGCTTGTTTTTTCAGCATGCCGCGCGTCTCGATGAACTGCACCACGTCGGCCACGCCCGTCAGGGTCTTGAGGTTGGTCATCACGAACGGCTTGAGTGCGCCCTGCGCGTTGGTGCGCATGCGGGTGGTGTCGGCGTGCATCACATCCAGGTTGGCGCCCACGTGGGGGGCCAGGTCGGTCTTGTTGATGATGAACAGGTCGCTCTTGGTGATGCCGGGGCCGCCTTTGCGGGGGATCTTCTCGCCGGCGGCGACGTCGATGACGTAGATGGTCAGGTCCGAGAGTTCGGGGCTGAAGGTCGCGGCCAGGTTGTCGCCGCCGCTTTCCACGAAGACGATGTCGGCGTTGGGGTGCTCGCCCAGCATGCGGTCGATGGCTTCGAGGTTGATGGAGCAGTCTTCGCGGATGGCGGTGTGGGGGCAGCCGCCGGTCTCCACACCCAGGATGCGCTCGGCGGGCAGGGCGCCGCTCACTGTGAGCAGGCGCTGGTCTTCCTTGGTGTAGATGTCGTTGGTGATGGCGATCAGGTCGTAGTCGTCGCGCATGGCCTTGCAGAGCATCTCCAGCAAGGTGGTCTTGCCCGAGCCCACCGGGCCGCCGATGCCCACGCGCAGGGGCGGCAGCTGCTTGGTGCGGTTCGCGATGTGGTGCAGGGCGGTGGCGGAGGTGCTGGAGGTACTGGTGCTGTTGGTCATGATCGGAAGAGGCGTGAGTACTGGGTTTCGTGCTGGGCCGACAGGATGGCGAGCATGGGTGAAAAGGCCTGGCGTTCGCTGTCCATCAGGCCGATGGCGTGGTCTGCGGAGGCAGGGATGGCGCCGGCCAGGCGGGCCAGGATGCGCTGGCCGGCGCTTTGGCCCAGCTGCATGGACTTGAGCGCGGCCTGCACCATGTTTTCGGTCCAGCCGAAGGCGTAGGCCAGCAGCACGTCGCGCACGGGCGCCTGGGTGAAGGATGCAGCCAGTGCAAAGGCCACAGGGTAGGTAGGGGGCAGGGCGGCCAGGTACTGCACGGCGGGCATGACGTGGTCATCGCCCTGGTGCTGGTTGCGCAACCAGTCGGCCATGGATCGGCCCATCTGCTCGGTCTGCAGGCGCAGCTCGCTCGTCTCGCGGGTGTGCAGCACCCACTCGTTGAGTTCGCGCACGTGGGCCAAGTCGCCGCCGTCGCCACGCCGCCAGGCGCCCACGGCCTTGGCGATCAGGGCCATGTCGCCGCGGGACTGGGTGACGTGCAGCTGGTCCAGCAGCCATGCGGCTACGGCGGCTTCGCTGTCGATGCCGGCGTTTTCGATGGCGCTTTCGAGGCCCTCGGAATACGAGAAGCCGCCCACCGGCAGCGCGGGCGAGGCAAGCCAAATGAGCTGCAGAAGGCTGGCGGCGGGCAGGGGAGCGGGGCGGTCGGGGCGCACGGGCAGGGGCTCAGGAGTGCGGATGTGCAGGCGTGGGTGCAGGGCGCGCGGCGTGCGGAGCCCTGGCTTCGACAGGCTCAGCCCGAACGGTGGGGGAGGTGCCGGTGCAGGTGCAGGCGCGGATGCAGATGCAAACGGTGGCCATGGTCAGTGGTCATGTCCGTGGTTGCAGTGCGGGCCGTGTACATGGCCCTGGGCCTGCGCCACCACCGGGATGGCCACGGTGCGGCCGCGCGCAGGCGCTGCGGGCTGCGATGGATCGGCCTGATGGTTGTTGTCATGACTGTGGCCGTGATCGTGATCGTGATCGTGATCGTGATCGTGATCGTGATCGTGATCGTGATCGTGCGCCGGGGATGGCGACGCTGCCTGCGCGTGGCTGTGTCCGTGCTCGTGCCCATGGGCATGGTCATGACCGTGGTCATGGCCTTCATGCCCATGCCCGCCATGGTGGTGGTGCCCGCCGCCGTGGCCCGCAGCGTAGGCGCCGCCTTCGGGCTCGAAGGGCAGGTCCTGCGCCTTCACGATGAGGTGCATGGCACGCAGCATGTCGGCCAGCACGTGGTCGGGTTCGATCTTGAGGTGGTCGGGTTGCAGCTCGATGGGAACGTGCCGGTTGCCCAGGTGGTAGGCGGCGCGGGTCAGATCGAACGGGGTGCCGTGCTGCGTGCAGTGCGTGATGACCAGCACGGGCTGCGGCGCGGCGATGACGCAGACCATGGAGCCGTCTTCGGCCACCAGCACATCGCCGCCGCGCACCAGCGTGCCGCGCGGCAGGAAGATGCCCAGTTCGCGCCCGGCGGAGTCGGTGGCGGCGAAGCGACTTTTCTGGCGCACGTCCCAGTCGAGTTCGATGGTGGTGGCGCGCTTGATAAGAACGGGGGCCAGGCCTTTGCCCTGGGAGATGAGTTTGGAGGCTTGGATCATGGAAGGGGTGTCGTTGTGGCGTGCTGCAAAACGCGCATTGTGGCCCGGCGGGACGGGGGCGGGGCGCTGTGCGTAGCCACTACAGCGGACGGGTCATGAAGAAGCTGTACGGGTCCAGGCGGTAGTCGGCAAACGGCCCGCATTCGACAAAGCCGTGCTGAAAGTACAGCTTGCGCGCGGGTGCGAAGAAGGGCTGCGGCCCGGTCTCCAGGCTCACCTGGGTGTGGCCGCGCGTGCGGGCCTCTTGCAGCAGGTGGTTCAGCAACTGGCGGGCAATGCCCCGGCCCCGGTGGTGGGCGCTGGTGCGCATGGACTTGAGTTCGGCATGCGCGGCATCCAGCCGCTTGAGCGCGCCGGTGCCCACCAGCACGTCTCCGCCCGCATTTGGCAGCCAGGCCGACCAGAACGCGATCTCGGGCTGGCGCAGTTGGTCCATGTCCAGCGCGTGCACGCTTTCGGGGGGTGACACCGCATACATGTCCTGCAGGTGTTCCTGCATGAAGGCTTCGATGCGTGGGTCGCTCAGATCGTCCAGGCGGATGTGCAGGTCTTGCAGCACAGCATTCACGGGGCGTGGCCTCAGAACAGGAAGTAGCGCTGCGCCATGGGCAGCACGGTGGCGGGCTCGCAGGTGAGCAGCTGGCCGTCGGCGCGCACGGTGTAGGTCTGGGCGTCCACTTCCATCTTCGGGGTGTAGCTGTTGTGCACCATGTCGCGCTTCTTGATGCCGCGGATGTTGTGCACGGCGGACAGCGTCTTGCGCAGGCCGAAGCGCTCGCCGATGCCGGCAGTCAGGCCCGCCTGCGACACGAAGGTGAGCGACGTCTTGGCAATGGCCCCGCCGAAAGCGCCGAACATCGGCCGGTAGTGCACGGGCTGCGGCGTGGGGATGGACGCGTTCGGGTCGCCCATCGCAGCCATGGCGATCATGCCGCCCTTGAGGATGAGCGCGGGCTTCACGCCGAAGAAGGCGGGCTTCCAGATCACGATGTCGGCCCATTTGCCCACTTCGAGCGAGCCCACCTCGTGGCTGATGCCGTGGGCAATGGCGGGGTTGATGGTGTATTTGGCCACGTAGCGCTTGATGCGCGTGTTGTCGTTGCGACTGGTGTCGCCGGCCAGGCTGCCACGCTGCACCTTCATCTTGTGCGCGGTCTGCCAGGTGCGCAGGATGACTTCGCCCACGCGGCCCATGGCCTGGCTGTCGCTGGACATCATGCTGATGGCGCCCAGGTCGTGCAGGATGTCTTCGGCAGCGATGGTCTCCTTGCGGATGCGGCTTTCGGCAAAGGCCAGGTCTTCGGCGATGCTGGCATCGAGGTGGTGGCACACCATGAGCATGTCCACATGCTCGTCCAGCGTGTTGTGCGTGTAGGGCATGGTGGGGTTGGTGGACGATGGCAGGAAGTTGTCCTCGCCCACCACGCGGAGGATGTCGGGGGCATGGCCGCCGCCCGCGCCTTCGGTGTGAAAGGCGCAGATGCCGCGCCCGCCCACGGCCGCGATGGTGTTCTCCACAAAGCCCGATTCGTTGAGCGTGTCGCTGTGGATGGCGACCTGCGTGTCGGTGGCCTCGGCCACGTCGAGGCAGTTGCTGATGGCCGCAGGCGTGGTGCCCCAGTCTTCATGCAGCTTGAGGCCGATGGCGCCTGCGCTGATCTGCTCGTGCAGTGCATCGGGCAGGCTGGCGTTGCCCTTGCCGAGGAAACCCAGGTTCATGGGGAAGGCGTCGGCCGCCTGCAGCATGCGTTCCATGTTGAAGGGGCCGGAGGTGCAGGTGGTGGCCAGCGTGCCCGTGGCGGGGCCGGTGCCGCCGCCCAGCATGGTGGTCACGCCGCTGGCCAGGGCCTCTTCGATCTGCTGCGGGCAGATGAAGTGGATGTGGCTGTCGATGCCGCCCGCGGTGACGATGTTGCCCTCGCAGCTGATGACCTCGGTGCCGGGGCCGATGACGATGTCAACGCCCGGCTGGGTGTCGGGGTTACCGGCCTTGCCGATGGCCGCGATGCGCCCCGCGCGCAGGCCGATGTCGGCCTTGACGATGCCGGTGTGGTCGACGATGAGGGCGTTGGTCAGCACGGTATCCACGGCACCGCTGGCATTGGTGCGCTGGCTTTGCGCCATGCCGTCGCGGATGGTCTTGCCGCCGCCGAACTTCACCTCTTCGCCGTAGCTGCCGGCGCGCAGGGTGTAGTCGGCCTCGACCTCCAGAATGAGTTCGGTGTCGGCCAGGCGCACGCGGTCGCTCACTGTGGGGCCGAACATCTCGGCGTAGGCGCGTCGTCCAATGGTTGCCATGGTGGGGTGCTCCGCGAAAACTGGATTGCTATGTTTTTGATAGCTTCTAGCGCTTGTGAATCAAGCGGTAGCGGCTGTTTTTAGTCAATATTCTTGTTGCCGACATGCCCTGGCTTCGACAGGCTCAGCCCGAAGGGGCGGGGCAGGCATGCAGGTGCGCATGGGCTTGCTCTGGCTACAGCGCGCCCTGCACGCGGCCCTGAAAGCCGAACACGCGGCGGTCGCCCGCGTAGTCCACCAGCTCGACCGTGCGCTCCTGGCCGGGCTCGAAACGCACGGCCGTGCCCGACGCGATGTTGAGTCGCATACCCTGCGCGGCGTCGCGGTCAAAGCCCAGGGCGTTGTTGGTCTCGGCAAAGTGGTAGTGCGAGCCCACCTGGATGGGGCGGTCGCCCGTGTTGCGCACGACGATGGTCAGCGTGCGGCGGCCGGTGTTGAGCAGGTGTTCGCCCGCGTCGATGAGGAGTTCGCCTGGGGTCATGATCAGTGAGTTATCCACGGTAGGGGGTTGCTCGCTCTCACTTGGTGGCAGAGAGCAAGGGAGAGGCGAGGGGGCTCGTGCGCTCGGCTGAGGGCGCGGGGGTCAAAGCCATCACGCCACCTGTTGCAGCAGCAGCGCACCGCCGAAGGCAGCCACGCCGGCACCGGCCAGCCGCGCCATCCACACAGAGCGCTCGCGCAGGGCCCAGCCCGCCGCCAGGCCCACACCGTGCAGCAGCACGGTGGCTGCCAGCATGCCGGCCAGGGTTTGCCAAGCGCTGTCGCTGCCCGCCAGCTCAACGCCATGGGCCACGCCATGGAACACGGCGAACACGCCCACGCCCAGCGCGGCCACGGTGCCCGGCACCCGCAGGCGCGACACCACGAGCAGGCCGGTGGTCAGCAGCGATGCGGCGATCATGGGCTCCACGGCAGGCAGCGCCACGCCTTGCAAGCCCAGCACCGCGCCCGCCAGCAGCAGTGCTGCAAAGCCCACGGGGCCCCACAGCAGCTCGGGGCCGGCACGGCGCGCGGCCAGGGCGCTCCACAGGCCCACGGCCACCATGGCGACCAGGTGGTCCATGCCGAACAAGGGATGGGCGAAGCCGCTCAGAAAGCTGTTGTGCATATGCGGTTCAGCACCGGTATGGGCGCTGGCGCCTGTGCTGATGGCGCTGGCAGCTATGAAAAATAGAGCGGCTGTGTGGCGGTGTGAGAGTGCGATGCGCATGAGGGCTCCACAGAGAGAAAGAGGCAAAAAGGCAAAGAGGGAAGAGGGTCAGACGATCGGCTGATGGACGGTGACGAGCTTGGTGCCGTCAGGGAACGTCGCTTCGACCTGGATGTCCGGAATCATCTCGGCGATGCCGTCCATCACGTCCGCGCGGGTCAGCACGGTCCGGCCTTCGCTCATCAATTGCGCCACGGTCTTGCCGTCGCGGGCACCTTCCATCACGGCGGCGCTGATCAGCGCCATGGCCTCGGGGTAGTTGAGCTTCAGGCCTCGGGCCTTGCGGCGCTCGGCTAGCAGGGCGGCGGTGAAGATCAGCAGCTTGTCTTTTTCGCGAGGAGTCAGTTCCATATCGTTTCACTCAAGGCTGGGGTCATTGGCCCGCGCGACCGCGATGCGGTCGAACGCGAGGGGTCAGTTCCATTTCGTTTTCTGCCTGAGGCATCAAAAACCACGTCCGTTCACGCTGAGCCTGTCGAAGCGCTACGCAACGCTTCGACAAGCTCAGCCCGAACGGGTTGGGGCTGAGCCGAAGGGGCCGTGCCATGGCAGACCGGGTGATCTGAAGTGATCTGGTGAACGCCGTTCCATCATAGGCAGCAAGCCCCGTGCCTGCCATACGCCAGAGGGCGCAGGTCCGGTGTCCGTCGATGGCGGTCGTGGCATGGAAACTGCACCTTCAGTCCCTGCTGCCCTCCCACCACCATGCCCCTGCCCACCACCCCGCTTGCTCCCGCCGCCGCTGCGACGGTGCAGCCGTCGGGTCAGGATGGGGACGCGCAGGCGTCGCAGCACGCTCCGCAGCAGGTCGTCAAGGTCCGGCGCGACTACAACAGCTGGGTGGCCACCGAGACCATGGAGGACTACGCGCTGCGCTACACCCCCCAGCGCTTTCGCAAATGGTCCGAATGGCGGGTGGCCAACACCGCCTTCGGGGCCGCATCGTTCCTCATCCTGGAGGCCGTGGGCGCCACGCTTCTGGTGCAGTACGGCTTCATCAACGCGTTCTGGGCCATCGTGGCCACGGGGCTGATCATCTTTCTGGCGGGGCTGCCCATCAGCGTGTATGCGGCGCGCTACGGGGTGGACATGGACCTGCTCACGCGCGGCGCGGGCTTTGGGTACATCGGTTCCACGCTCACGTCGCTGATCTACGCGAGCTTCACCTTCATCTTCTTCGCGCTCGAGGCTGCCGTCATGGCCTATGCGCTGGAGCTGGCGCTCGACATCCCGCCCACCTGGGGCTACCTCATCTGCGCCATCGTGGTGATTCCGCTGGTCACGCACGGCGTCTCGGCCATCAGCCGCCTGCAGATGTGGACGCAGCCCCTTTGGTTGGTGATGCTGGTGGTGCCTTTTGGCTATGTGTTGATGGGCGATCCTGGTGCGTTTGCGGGTGTCGTGCACTACGGTGGTGAATCTGCGCGCGGTGCCAGCTTTCAATTGCCCTTGTTTGGTGCAGCTCTCACCGTCGGCATTGCACTCATCACCCAGATGGGGGAGCAGGCCGACTACCTGCGCTTCATGCCCGCCAGCACGCCGGCCACGCGGGGACGCTGGTGGCTGGGTGTGCTGGTGGGTGGGCCGGGCTGGGTGGTGCTGGGCGTGCTCAAGATGCTGGGTGGCGCGCTGCTGGCCTACCTGGCGCTCACCCACATGGTGCCGGTGGACCGTGCGGTCGACCCCAACCAGATGTACCTGGCCGCCTATGAGTATGTGTTCCCGAACTACGGCTGGGCGGTGGCGGCCACGGCGCTGTTCGTGGTGATCTCGCAGCTCAAGATCAACGTGACCAATGCCTACGCGGGGTCGCTGGCGTGGTCCAACTTCTTCTCGCGCCTCACGCACAGCCATCCGGGGCGAGTGGTGTGGGTGGTGTTCAACACGCTGATCGCCTTCATGCTCATGGAGATGAACGTCTTCCGCGCCATGGGCGAGGTGCTGGGGCTGTACTCCAACATCGCCATCGCCTGGATCATGTCGGTGGTGGCGGACCTCGTCATCAACAAGCCGCTGGGCCTGTCTCCCAAGGGCATCGAGTTCAAGCGCGCGCACCTGTACGACATCAACCCGGTGGGCGTGGGCTCCATGGCGCTGGCGTCCGTCGTGTCCATCAGCGCGCACCTGGGCTTCTTCGGGCCGCTGCCGCAGGCGTTCTCTGCGGTGATCGCCATGGCCGTGGCCTTCGTGGCCGCGCCGCTCATCGCGTGGGCCACGCGGGGCAAGTACTACATCGCGCGGCAAAGCGAGCCCGTGGCCGTGCCCATGGTGGGCCCGGTGCCCGGCGCCACCGCCGCCGACCTGGGGCAATACCAGCGGCTGGCCGTGCAGCGCTGCGTGGTGTGCGAACGCGAGTACGAGGGGCCCGACATGGCCCAGTGCCCCGCCTACCGCGGCGCCATCTGCTCGCTGTGCTGCACGCTGGATGCGCGCTGCGGCGACCTGTGCAAGCCGCACGCGAGCATGGCCGTGCAGTGGTCGGCAGCGTTGCGCTGGGTGCTGCCGCGCGCCATGTGGCGCTACCTGGACACGGGCCTGGGCCACTTTCTGCTGTTGATGCTGGTGATCGCGCCGCTGCTGGCGTCGGTGATGGGGCTGCTGTACCACCAGGAGCTCAACACCATCGCGCAGGCCTTGACCGCGAGCGAGGTGCTGGCCGCGCCCGAGGTGGCGCTGCGCTCGGGGCTGCTCAAGGCCTATCTGGCGCTGCTGGTCATCTCCGGCATCGTGGCCTGGTGGCTGGTGCTGGCGCACAAAAGCCGCCAGGTGGCGCAAGAAGAATCCAACCGCCAGACGGGCCTGTTGGTGCGCGAGATCGAGCTGCACCGCCAGACCGACGAGGCCCTGCAGACCGCCCGCAGCGTGGCCGAGCAGGCGCGCCAGGTGGCCGAGGCGGCCCAGCGCGCCGCCGACCAGGCCAACCAGGCCAAGAGCCGCTACATCAGTGCCATCAGCCACGAGATCCGCACGCCACTCAACTCCATCCTGGGGTATGCGCAGCTGATGGGCGAGGACACGGGCGTGCCCCCGCACCGCAAGCAGGCGGTGCATGTGATCCGCCGCGGCGGCGAGCACTTGCTGTCGCTCATCGAAGGCACGCTCGACATCGCGCGCATCGAGTCCGGCAAGCTCACGCTCGACGTTGCGCCCATGCGCTTTGCCGATGGCCTGCACGAGATGGCCGCGCTGTTCGAGCTGCAGGCCGCGGCCAAGGGCCTGGCCTTCGTGTTCGACGTGCAGGGCGTGATCCCGGAGGTGGTGCGCGCCGACGACAAGCGCCTGCGCCAGATCCTCATCAACCTGCTGGGCAACGCCGTCAAGTTCACGGCGCAAGGCACGGTCACGCTGCGTGTGCGCTACGCCCGCGAGATGGCGCGCATCGAGGTGCAGGACACGGGGCCTGGCCTTAGCGCCGACGAGATCGACCGCATCTTCGAGCCCTTTGCCCGGGGGGGCTCCAGCGGCAGCAGCGGGCCGTCCGCAGCGCCTGGTGCGGGCCTGGGCCTCACCATTGCCCGCATGCTCACCGTGCTGATGGGCGGCGAAATGTCGGTCACCAGCCAGCCCGGCGTGGGCTCGGTCTTCCACGTCAAGCTCTTCCTGCCCGAGGTGCATGCCGAAGCGCTGGGCAAGGCCGCCACCGCACCCGGCAACGGCCGCGTGGCACCGCTGCGCAAGGCGCGCGTGGGCTACACGGGCGAGCGCCGCCGCATCCTGGTGGTGGACAACGAGGAGCCCGACCGCGAGCTGCTGGTGCACCTGCTGGAACCCCTGGGGTTTGAGCTGCGCCAGGCCGCCAGCGGGCACGACGCGCTCGACCTGCTGGCCACCGGGTACCGGCCCCACGCCATCTTCATGGACCTGGCCATGCCCGGCATCGACGGGTGGGAAACACTGCGGCGCGTGCGGCAGATGCAGGTGCAGGACGGACGACCGTCGTCAGACCGTGCCACGCCGGACGGGGTGTCATCGGCGGGCAGTGCTGGCGTTGATGGAGGCGCAGGCTCGCTGCCTCGGGTGAAGGACCCCATCCACTGCGCCATCGTGTCCGCCAATGCGTTCGACAAGGCGCTGGACAACGACGTGGACATCCGCCCTGAAGACTTCATCGTCAAGCCCATGCGCCACAGCGAGCTGCTGGACTGGCTGGAGCGCCGCCTGGCCCTGCAGTGGCTCTACGAAGGCGACACCGCGGCGGCTGCGCCGGCTGCCGCATGGCCCGCTGGTACGGCCCGCGCCGCCGGTGGTGTCAGCGCGCTGACCTACCCGGACGCCGCCACCCTCGCGCCGCTGCTGCAGGCCGTGTCGCTGGGCTACTACCGCGGCATTCTCAACACCCTGGACGAGATCGAGCGCAGCCAGCCTGCGCACCAGGCGTTCGTCCACACCCTGCGGCAGATGGCGCGCGAATTCCAGTTCGACGCCATGGGCCAGATCCTGGAGCAGGCCCCTTCGTGAGCACGACGACAACGATGATGATGACCACCGCCCCTTCCTACCCCCCTGGCCTGCCGTCCGCCAGCGCCGCCGCGCTGGACCGCAGCGACAGCGATGTGGTGCTGATCGTGGACGACGTGCCCGACAACCTCGCTGTGCTGCACGATGCGCTCGACGAATCGGGCTACACCGTGCTGGTGGCCATGCACGGCGAGGCCGCACTGCAGCGTGCCGCGCAGGCCCTGCCCGACATCGTGCTGCTCGACGCGATGATGCCCGGCATGGACGGCTTCGAGGTGGCGCGGCGCCTCAAGGCGTCGCCCGCCACGGCGCACATCCCCATCATCTTCATGACCGGCCTCACCGAGACCGAGCACCTAGTGGCCGCGCTTGAGGCCGGCGGCGTGGACTACGTCACCAAGCCCATCAAGCCGCGCGAAGTGATGGCCCGCATGGGCGTGCACCTGGGCGCTGCGCGCAAGGCCCGCCAGGACGCCAGCCAGGCCCGCGAGGCCCGCAACGCGCTCGACGCGTTTGGCTACGCCAGCATCACCGTGCGCGCATCGGACGGCCGCCTCATCTGGCAGACCCCGCTGGCGCGCGAGCTCCTGCACACGTACTTCGGCGAGGCCAGCCCCTGGGCGCCCGAGCCACTGCAGACCTGGTTGCGCCGCCACGTGCTGGCCGACGGCAACGCTGAAAAGGCCGTCGAGGCCCTGCAGGCACTGGCCGAACCACCGCGCCTGGCCATCGACCACGGCGCGCGGCGCCTGACCTTTCGGCTGCACCAACAGGCCGGCGACAGCGAGGGCGGCGGCGACTGGCTCATCGTCATGCGCGAGGTGTCCGACGCCAAGATCATCGAATCGATGAGCCTGGCCTTCAAGCTCACGGCGCGCGAGGCCGAGGTGCTGTACTGGGTGGTCAAGGGCAAGATCAACCGCGACATCGGCGACATCCTGGGCGCCAGCCCCGCCACCGTGAAGAAACATCTGGAGCGCGTGTTCGCCAAGCTGGGTGTGGAGACGCGCACGGCAGCGGCAGGGATGGCGATGAACCGCATCCGGCAGCTGCATCCGCAGTTTGAGGGCTAGTTTTAGGCGTTTTATGCCGCTCCCGCGCTCTGACCGTGCGCTAGAAGCTATCAAATTAATAGTAGCGCGTGCGCAGGTCTGCGAAGGGTTCGTCCCAGTGCGCGCGGGCCTCAGCGGCCGACCGCCTTTTCCAGCGCTGCCTTGTTCATGGTCGAGCGGCCTTTGATGCCCTTGCGCTTGGCTTCTTCATACAGCTGATCCCGCGTACGTCCCTGCGCGCCCTGGTGCGACCGCTTGCCACCGCGCACCGGTGCGGGGGTGTCGTGCAGGGTCTTGGCATTGGCGGTCTTGCTCTCGCCGTGCTGGGCGCGCTCTTTGTTGACCGTGCGGGCCGCTATCTCTTCAGCCGTGCCCGTGCTCTTGCCGCGCTCTTTGAGGCTGGCCTTGATGTGTTCGTACTGGCGTTCACGCTTTGCGGTCCACTGGTCTTGGGGCATGGGGGAGCTCCTTGAATGGGTGTATGCGCTGGCAGAGACGATGCCGGTGCTTCTTGCAATCTACCAAGCCAGTTGGGTGCGGCCGTCAGCACTGCTGGGGTGCTGTTGTAGGACGGCAGGTTTGTACTCGCGACCGTCAGTCGGCTGCTGTCGGCTCACGGGTGCGGACCTGGGCGGTACCGCAAGAGTAGCCATCATTTTTCTCGCCCAGTTTGGGAGGTTTTGCGGTTGATGGGCAATGAAGGCGCAGTGGTCTGTAGTCACTTATTCGGACAGAACGATTGCCTCTGTCTGCGTATTCAATAATGGGTTGCATTGAGGCTGGGTTTTTATTGACTGCCTATGGAGCGGCATCCTCTTGAAGATTCAAGATGGAAGGGTGTTCCAATTTTTCATTCAGGATTTAATTTTTCTACGGCGCGTTCGAGCTCATCTAATGATTCTTTCTGCAACGGGATAAATTCGCGCAGTATTGAATCGTCTTGCTGGCCTTTTCTGAGATCGGCGTGGCAGAGCTTGAGATTGTCTTTTATCTTGGAAATATCGGTATTTTTGATGGGGTGATGCATTCGCTCGCTGAGTCTGATGTAATCGCCTAGCGCTAAATAGGCACACTGTGTTAAGCGAGGAATCGTCGCACTAGCCTTCTCAAGGTTGAAGGAGCGACAGTTGTGACTTAGATAGAGCTCTAGCAGAAGCAGATGGGCATCTGGACTTTGTTGAGAAATACTCTGAATTCTTGATTCCAAAGCATGATGATCCAGTCCGGGATCTTTATCGCAATGCCCCACTCTTCCCATCAAATCCAGTGCCTTTGTTGAGTTCTGCAGCGCCGTTCGGTACCATCTTGCAGCTTCCCCTTTGTCGCCGTTGTTTGACAAATAGTCACCGTAAGCCCATTGGGCACCCACTTGGCCGTTCATGGCTCCATTTTTTACTTGTACCAAGCACGCACCGCGCAAAGAATATTCGTCTTGCGTATCGCAGCTGACATAGCTCTCCATCCACCACCACAAAACACAGGCTGCGATAAAATATAATAAACAAATCAAGAAGATTTTGTTCTTTTTTGCGTTTTCGGGCATTGCTATTTATTGTTGGGTTGGAGATTTTTTGGTAGGCTTAGTTGATCTCTGGGTGAAGTTCGAGTTGTGGATATGGGACTGCCATCGGGCCCCCACGTTCGCCACTGACCTGGCTTGGTTAAATTTGGAAAGGGCAATTTGGCAAGTTTGCCCGGGAGGCTTTCGAACGCCCCTTGATCAATTGCTGGGCCGCCCAGGGGATAATTCCAGACGGGAGTGGTGGGCGCCGTTACATAAGTTTGTAAGCTAAATGCCAATGAGCTCGCTATTCCGTCTGATGTTCCTCCTGATCTGCAAGCTTCGAGCAGTATAGGTTCGTTGTTCCAGATACCGCTGTCGCGAATGACTTTTGCAACCTGTGCGCCACTCAACATCCCTTGAATTCGATCCGGCGCCGCATGAGCGCATAGATAAAGATATCCTGCCACTCCACTTTCTCTCAGGCCAGACAGATAAAGTTCTTCCTCATACGGCTGAATTAAAATTATTTTCTTTTTGAGATCGTCAATGGTTGCGATTTTTTTGACTAATTTTTGCGTCCGGTCAAGCCCTTCGAAAACTATCTTCTTCAAATTCTTTCCTGGGCCATATAAAATCTTGCCGTTAGTGATTGGTTCTGACGGGGGTTTAACGGGTAGCATGGTATAAGTTTTTGTGTACTAATTTTTTTAAGTGCCTCCTGTATTGTCATGACTGCAGAATGATTTTGGTGTGGTTAAAGGTTGGAATTCTCTTCTGAAAACGCAGTTTCTGTCGTTTTGCGGATGGTTCTTGTCTAACGCGCAGATTTGAGAAATCTGATGAGAAAGTGCAATGAGTGAAGCACAATTTTGTCCGGTGTAATCCAAGCGAGTAGTCAAGAGTTACGTCATCGTCTGCTCTTCAGTGAGTCGAACCCGCGAGCTGATTCGCCCGACTCAGTTGAGCTTTTCGCTGAAGATCTAGTTACTGCGCAGAGCCGCGCCTGCCTAACCAGCGCCGTAGCAACCACCCGAAGGCTCCCGCCACGATTCCCGCAGCGCACAAACCGTGCAGTGCAGACAAAGAAATGCTGCGATACAGCCCATTCGCATCCGACCAAGGCGCCCACGGCCGGATGTCCATGTGCATGACGCTGTCGAGCAACACATGCGTGAAGGTCCCGGCCAGTGCGCTGAGCACAACGATGTGCGGCTTCCACGACGCTTCCTCCTGCAGCCACGGCATGCCGTAGTGCGCCACTTCGTCGTTCCAGTGCCGCAGCAGCGGCCCGCACAGCCAAGGTGTCGCAGCGGCAGCCACCAGCGCAATGGGCACTGCGCCCAGGTACGTGTGCGTGGGGCCATGCAGGACGGCTGACTGGCGCAGCATGCCGATCAGCGGTTCGATGTCCATCGCCACCTGGGCGATGCCGAAGGTGAGGACGCTGAAGTACCGTCCGGCCACTGCCTTGGCAGCCAGGCCGACGCCCATGTGGAACGGGGTGAAGGGCATGGCGTGTATCGCTTCTTTCAGTCGACGACCGCACCGCGCCAGCGCAGGCCCCAGGGCAGCTGTGCGGGGCCGAAGACGAAGTGCAGCACGCGCCGCTTGCTGGTTCCGCTGGTTTTGCACGAGGCGTGCAGCAGCAGCGGCCGCATGACCAGGGCGGTGCCTGCATCGGCAAGGCAGGGCACATCGCCTGCGCGGTCGCGCAGCGCACGGGCTGCGTCGGCCGCCAGCACGCCCTGGGTGTGGCTGGCAGGCACCACGCGCAGCGGGCCGTCGTCGGCATGGCAGGGGTCGATGTGCAGGCGCACGGCCAGCAGCGTTTGCAGCAGTGGTGCAGGGGGCTGCACGAACAAGGTGCCGTCCTTGTCGGACCAACCGTTCAGGTCCGGCGCATCCACCCTTTCGGCCACGGGAATGCTCAGGTCCTGGTGCAGGGGCACGAGCCAGTTGCGGGCCGGGGTCTTCTCAAAGTAGGTGCATTGCACGGCCACGGCCGATGCGAGGAGGAGGTCCGCCAGGGCTGGGCACTGCTGCAGGCGCCGGGCGAGCGCCTGGCACCAGGGGCGGTTCAGCAGATCGCGCTGGCCGCCGGACGCCGAGTGCGCACGGTGACCGCCGCGATCCGGCGCCTGCATGTTGGCGTTCAGGTCGTGGGCCAGGGCGCTGCATTCGGCCGGCTGTAGCACCCCGGGCACCAGCACAAAGCCTTGGGCTTCCAGCAGGGCAGTTGCCGTGGCGCCTGCCGCAGGGGTGTCGATGGGGCTGGGGGCTGTCAAAGCATCTGAAATAAATCTGACCGAAATCTGAATGAAATGTGCCGCTACCGCTTTTTGGATGAGCGCTAGTAGCTATCATTTTTATATCAAAACGCTGCCGAACCCTGCACAGCGCTGGCGCGCAGCGATCACATCCCCAGCGACTTGAGCAGTGCGTCCGTATCGTCCTGCCCCGCGGGTGGCGGCACGGGCACGGGGGGCGCGGCTTGCGACTCGGCCATCAGGGCGTCGGGGTCCGGCGCTTCCTGTGCCTCGAAGTCATAGAGCTTGATGAACTCGGTGCGGTCGATGGCCAGTTCCAGGTAGAAGATGTTGTTGTTGCTGGTGTAGAAGGTCACGCGCCGCGCTTCGGGCTTGTCCAGGTTGGCGTCCACCGACAGCTGCACCTGCTTGTTCAGCACCAGCATCTTGGGCTGGTTCTGGGTGATGTGGGTCTGCAGTTCGCGCCGCACCTTGCCGGTGAAGTCGCCGACCACTTGGTTCATCAGCTCGCCCATCACGTTGCTCACTTCGTCCGACGTGAACGAGGTGACCAGGTCGTCCTTGGACATGCCCATGTTCAGCAGGTAGTTGGCGTACAGCTCCATCGCCGCCTGGGCCGAGAAGTTGATGATCACCAGCCCCGAGAAGCCGCCGTCGAACAGCACGAAGCAGCCGATGTCGGGCTTCAGGCAGGTCTTGCTGATGCGCTGCACCATGCCGGAGTAGTGGATCTGGCTGTGCGTGGCCACGCCCAGTACCCGCGTGACGGAGTTGCACAGGCTGATCAGCAGGTCTTCGGTGCTGTAGACGGGGGATTTTTCAGGGAGACTCATGGTGTGTGGGGGCTGCGGCCGGAAATACGGGATGTGCAGGGCAGAGCATAGGCGATGGCGGGGCGCTAAGCCAGCGTGCAGGCCAGCGGCGTGGCGCAGGTGTGGCGCGCCGTCCGCTCGGGGACGCGTCGCGGGATGGCGCCGATTGACAATCCATCGGGCTCGCGTATCGTGCCAGCCTTCCGACAGCCAATAAATCAGCCAGCCTCCCGCCGAGCCGGGTGGCCCAACAAAAGAGAGGGGTGTGCACACATGGGCAATGTCTATTCCTACGGGCTCAACGACTTCCAGGCCATCGCCACCGGTGCGGCAGTGCTGGCCAGCGGCGGCGGCGGCAGCTACTCCGACGCCTGCTCCATCGTCAAGGAACTGGCCCAACAGGGTTACAGCGGCACGGTCACCGTGCAGGACTACGACGGCGCCACGCCGGCCTGCGTGCTGGCCATCATGGGCTCGCCCGACGCGGCCTCCAGCCTCGACCTGGCAGCGATCCAGAACTCCATCAGCAACACCTTGGCGGTGCAGCAGGGCCTGACCGGCATGCAGGTGGGCGCGCTGATCCCCGTGGAGATCGGGCCGATCAATTCCCTGGTGCCGCTCATCGGCGCCGCCATGTCGAGCGGCTCGGTCTGGGTGGTCAACGGCGACGGCGCAGGCCGCGCGGTGCCGGAGCTGCCCCAGACCACCTTCACCACCCCGTCCGGGCCCGCGCCCAGCCCTGCGGTGCTGGCCAGCGACGCGGCCACGTTGGTCGCGGCGGAATACTCGGTGCTGGGCTCCGGCACGGCGTCGGGCATCGAGTCGCTGGCCGGCGGCGTGGTCGGCGGGTTCGGCGGGTACTCGGGCATCGCCATGTGGCCGTCGAATGCCTCCAACCAGTTCGCGTTGTCCGGCAGCTATATCCCCGGCACGCTGGAGCAGGCGCGCGCGCTGGGCCAGCAGATGCTGCAGGCGGTCACGCCGCTGTCCACGGCGGCAGTCGCCACCGCCATACAGAACCTCACCGGGCGCACTGCGGCCGCAGTGGTCACCAACTTCTACGTCACCGCGGTCACGCAGTCCACCTCCAGCGCGACGTCGCTGGACTCCGGCGTCATCCGGCTGGACAATGCGCAGGACCCGAGCCAGAGCACCCAGACGCACTACCTGTACAACCTCAACGAGAACCTGATCATGTATTCGGCGTCGAGCACCTCCCCCGACATCATCGCGCCGGACTCGATCTGCTACTACTCCGAGAGCACGGGGCGCGGGTTCTCCAATGCCAACGACGATCTGGCGCTGTACTTCAACACCGCCACAGGCCGCAGCACGGGCCAGATGGTGAGCGTGATCTCGGTGCAGACCGCGCCGCAGCTGTACAACACCCCGGGCGTGGTCGCATCATTTGCCGGCCTGCTGCGCAAGATCGGCTATGCCGGCGGCATGCCTCCGGCCTGACCCGGCGTGCCCCCTTCCGAAAGCCAATGAGCCGCCATGGGTGAAGCAGACCTGAACAAGGAGCGGCTGGAGCTGGCGCTGGAGGCGGCGGGGCTCGACTTGTGGGAGAACGACCTCGTCACCGGCAACGTCACCCGCAAGGCCACCAAGACCTTCCTGGAGCTGGGTTTCACCGAGGACGAGATCGTCTCGGGCGTGCAGGACATCTACGCCCTGTTCCACCCGGATGACCTCGACATGGTGCGCCAGTCGGTAGCGGACCACCTGGCGGGCCTCACGCCGCAGTACCGCTGCGAGTTCCGGCTGCGCTCCAAACGCGGCGACTGGGTCTGGTTCGCCAACTACGGCCGCATCATGGACGGCGGCAGCGACACGCCGGGCAAGCGGCTGATCGGCGTCACCTTCAACATCGACGACCGCAAGCGCCGCGAAGACGAGATCGCGCAGATCAACCGCCAGCTCACCGAGCAGAACCGCCTGCTGCAGCAGCTCAACGCCACGCTGGAGCAGCTGGCCTCCAACGACTCGCTCACGGGCCTGGCCAACCGGCGCACGCTGATGGAGCTGGGCGCCAACGAATGCAAGCGGTCGGAGCGCTTTGACCACCCGCTGTCGCTGCTGGTGGTGGACATCGACCTGTTCAAGCCCGTCAACGACGCCTGGGGCCACCTGGCGGGCGACCGCGTGATCTGCGCGGTGGCCAAGGCCTGCGCTGCGCGCAAGCGCCGCGGGGTGGACATCGTGGCACGCTTCGGTGGCGAGGAGTTCGTCGTCGTGCTGCCCGAGACCGACGGCCCGAGCGCTCTGCGCATGGCCGAGTCGCTGCGCCGCGAGGTGGCCGCGCTCAGCGTGCCGATCAACGACGAGGGCGTGTGCGTGTCGGTCACCGTCAGCATCGGTGTGGCCACGCTGCACAAGGGCGCCATCCTCGACTTCGAGGACTTGGTGAACCGGGCCGACAAGGCGCTGTACCGCGCCAAGGAGGCCGGCCGCAACGCCGTGTACAGCGCCGAGGTGCAGCACGGCATTGCCACCATGCACGTGCTGATCGACCGGGATGACGCCGCCGGCGACATGCAGGTGACCTGAGCGCGGGCGTCGTCGGCCTGCACCGCCGAAGATCCCGCCTGCCCGTCCTGCCCGTACTGTCGCCTGCCTCTGCCGGCGTTACGCCTCCCTGACTAATCCTCCCTGATTACTCCTCGCTGGTCCACTCCACCTGCACCCCCAGGCTGCGCAGGTTTTCCACGAAGCGTGGGTGCGCGCGGCGGATGGGGGTGGCGTTGCGGATCTCCGAGCGGCCCGGCGTGCTGGCCGCCACCATGAAGAGCGCAATCGCCACGCGGATGATGTAGGGGCTCTCCACCACCGCGGGCGTCAGCGGGTTGCCGCCAAAGGTCACCAGCCGGTGCGGGTCGGACTGGAACACGTGCGCGCCGAATTTGGACAGCTCGCCCGCCCAGCCCAGGGCCCCGTCGTAGACCTTGTTCCAGAACAGCGCATTGCCCTCGGCGCGCACACCCAGCGCAATGAAGATGGGCAGCAGGTCCACCGGAAAGTACGGCCAGGGCGCGGCCTCCACCTTGGTCAGCACATTGCTGGTGAACGGCGTCTGCACCTTGAGCGGTCCATCGCAATGGGCGCGCGACCAGCCGTCTTCGTGTGTGATGGTGACGCCGAACTTGGCAAAGGTGCGGTCGATGAGCGGAAAGTTCTCGGGCGCGCTGTTGCGCACGATCACGTCGCCGCCGGTGATGGCGCCCAGCGCCAGGAAGGTCGTGATCTCGTGGAAATCCTCGTCGAAGCGGAATTCCCCGCCGCGCAGCTGCGTGCCGCCATGCACCGTCAGGCGCGAGGTGCCCATGCCCTCGATGCGCACGCCGATCAGGGTCATGAAGCGGCAGAACTCCTGCACATGCGGCTCCGAAGCCGCATTGGTCAGCACCGAGGTGCCGTCGGCCGTGGCCGCGCACAGCACGAAGTTCTCGGTGGTGGTGACGGAGGCGTAGTCCAGCCAGTGCTGCGTGGCCTGCAGCCGCCCGTGGGCATTGCGCACCAGCAGCGAGCCCTCGGCGCGCTCCACCGTGCCGCCGAAGCGGCGGAACACCTCCACGTGCGGATCGATCTCGCGCACACCCAGCGTGCAGCCCTTCACGTTGTCCTCCAGCCGTGCCACGCCAAAGCGCGCCAGCAGCGGCGGCACCAGCATGATGGACGAGCGCATCTCCTCGGGCAGCCGGTGCTGCGCCGCATCGAACACGGTAGCGTGGTGGTGCAGGTCCAGCGTGCCGGTGTCGTGGTCCATGCGCACATCGCTGCCCAGCGTGCGGAAGATGTCGAGGATCTTGCGCACATCGGTGATGTCCGGCACGCGCAGCAGCCGCAGCGGCTCGTTGGTGAGCAGCGTGGCGCACAGCACCGGCAGCACGGCGTTCTTGTTGGCCGAAGGATGGATGCGGCCCTTGAGGGGGGTGCCGCCGTGGACGACGAGGTTAGACATGGGTGGACAGCGCAAGGCGGAAGAGGGGCAGGGCAGGGCAGCAGCGCAGGCGGGTCGCGCAGCGCGCGGACACCCGCCCGGCGGCGCGCGAGGTCGATACTCTAACTGCCTGCCGGTTCGCGCGACCTTGTACGACGCAATAGCTATAAATTATGTAGCAAACTTTGAGGTGGGCGGTGCGCTGGCGGCTTCATGACGCTTCGCGGTGCCACGCACACTCCGGATGACACATTGGTTCTTGGCCCCTGCTACGCCTGCGGGCCAGCCCAATCCTTAACCCCGCCCCATCCGTTCACGCTGAGCTTGTCGAAGCGCGGCGCGCGGCTTCGACAGGCTCAGCCCGAACGGCGTGGAAGGTTCGGAGAGCACGTGGCCGCATACGCCACCCGGCGTATTTCCGCAATGCGCACCTCTCTCCAGAATCCATTCCATCGCCCGATCCATCCCAGAGGCAGGCCATCAGAGGGAGCCTTCCGGGCGAAGCGGCCTGCCCATTGAACCCACCACCGGAGAAGCACACATGCAACGTCGTTATTCCCTCAAGGCCCTCGCGGCCGTCGCTACGCTCGCTGGCCTGTCTGCACTGCCAGCCCACGCGCAGGAGACCATCAAGGTCGGCATCCTGCACAGCCTGTCGGGCACCATGGCCATCTCTGAAACCGTGTTGAAAGACACCGTGCTGATGGCCATCGACGAGATCAACGCCAAGGGCGGCGTGCTGGGCAAGAAGCTCGAGCCCGTGGTGGTGGACCCGGCCTCCAACTGGCCCCTGTTCGCCGAAAAGACCAAGCAGCTGCTGGGCCAGGACAAGGTCTCGGTGATCTTCGGCTGCTGGACCAGCGTGAGCCGCAAGTCGGTGCTGCCCGTGGTCGAGGAAATGAACGGCCTGCTGTTCTACCCCGTGCAGTACGAGGGTGAGGAACTCTCCAAGAACGTGTTCTACACCGGCGCCGCGCCCAACCAGCAGGCCATCCCCGCGGTGGACTACCTGATGAGCAAGGACGGCGGCAGCGCCAAGCGCTGGGTGCTGCTGGGCACCGACTACGTGTACCCCCGCACCACCAACAAGATCCTGCGCGCCTACTTGAAGTCCAAGGGCGTGAAGGACTCCGACATCGACGAGAAGTACACCCCGTTCGGCCACAGCGACTACCAGACCATCGTCGCCGACATCAAGAAGTTCAGCCAGGGCGGCAAGACGGCCGTGGTCTCCACCATCAACGGCGACTCCAACGTGCCGTTCTACAAGGAACTGGGCAACGCGGGCCTGAAGGCCAAGGACGTGCCGGTCGTCGCGTTCTCGGTGGGTGAAGAGGAACTGCGCGGCGTGGACACCAAGCCGCTGGTCGGCCACCTGGCCGCCTGGAACTACTTCCAGTCCATCAAGAGCCCTGAAAACACGGCCTTCATGAAGAAGTGGGCGGACTACGCCAAGGCCAAGAACATCGCCGGCCACAAGGACAAGCCACTGACCAACGACCCGATGGAAGCCACCTACATCGGCATCAACATGTGGAAGCAGGCCGTCGAAAAGGCCAAGAGCACCGATGTGGACAAGGTGATCGCCGCCATGGCCGGCCAGACCTTCAAGGCACCGTCGGGCATCGTCAGCAAGATGGATGAGAAGAACCACCACCTGCACAAGAGCGTGTTCATCGGCGAGATCAAGGCCGACGGCCAGTTCAACGTGGTGTGGAAGACGCCCGGCCCGGTCAAGGCCAAGCCATGGTCTCCTTACATCGAAGGCAACGACAAGAAGAAGGACGAGCCGGACGGCAAAACGAAGATGTGATCTCCCCCTGAGCGGCTACGCCGCTTCCCCCTCTCTCACGCTGCGCGTGGGAGGGGGACGCCGCCAGCGCGGCGGGGCGGCCCTTGCGCGGCGGCCCTCGCATTCAGATCGCGCGGGTTCTGCGGCCCACTGCTTTTTCACACAGCTTCCGTCATGCTCTCTTCCCTCTTTTCTCGCCTGATCGCCTGCCTGCTGTTGTGCACAGCGGTGCAGGCGCACGCGCTCACGGCCGAGGCGGCGCGGGCCATGGCGGCGGGCGATACCGATGACCGGATCGCCGCGCTGCAGGCGGCCATTGCCACGCCGGACGACGCCACCGTGGCCTTCATCCGCGCCATGGGCGACGATGCGGTCAAGATTGCGGGCGACAAGGCCATCGTCGTCAAGGATGGCAAGGGGCTGGACCCCGTCACGGGCGCCGAAGTGCCCGTGCCCGACGATGCCGAAGACATCGTCAACAACAACCGCATGCGCGGCGAGTTCGACACGGCACTCGCCTCGCTGCAGCTCATGTCCACGGATGTGGCCCAGCGCAGCAAGGCCATCGACGCGCTGCGCGAAGAGACCGACGAGGCCCGCCTGCCGCTGATCGAAAAGGCCCTGGCCGCCGAGCAGGAGGCCGGCCTCAAGACGCTTCTCACCAACATCCGCGCGCGCATGCTTTTGAGCAGCAGCGACGCCGCCAAGCGCCTCGAAGCCGCGCAGCACCTGACCACCAGCGGCAACCCTGCCACCCGCACCGTGCTGCTGGAGCAGTTGCGCAGCGAAGAAGATCCCCAGGTCAAGGCCGCCCTGCAGGCCGCACTCAAGACGGTGGAAGACAGCCTGCAATGGGGCGAGCGACTGGCAGCGATGTTCACAGGCATCAGCCTGGGCTCCATCCTGCTGCTGGTGGCGCTGGGCCTGGCCATCACCTACGGCCTCATGGGCGTGATCAACATGGCCCATGGTGAGCTGATGATGATCGGCGCCTACGCCACGTATGTGATGCAGGGCATCTTCCAAAAGTACTTTCCCGGCGCGTTCGACTGGTACCTGGTCGCCGCCGTTCCGGCTGCCTTCATGGCGTCGGCCCTGATGGGCGCGGTGCTGGAGCGCGGGGTGATCCGCTTTCTGTACGGCCGGCCGCTGGAGACCCTGCTGGCCACCTGGGGCATCAGCCTGATGCTGCAGCAACTGGTGCGCACCGTGTTCGGCGCGCAGAACGTGGGTGTGGAAAACCCCTCGTGGATGAGCGGCGGCGTGCAGCTCATGGAGAACCTGCAACTGCCCTGGAACCGCGTGATCATCGTGGCCTTTGCGCTGGCGGTGCTGGGCGGCGTGGCCTTTCTCATCAGCAAGACGCGTCTGGGATTGTTCGTGCGCGGCGTCACGCAAAACCGCCCCATCGCCTCGTGCATGGGTGTGAACACGGCGCGTGTCGATACCTACGCTTTCGCGCTGGGCTCGGGCATCGCAGGCCTGGCCGGCTGCGCGCTCAGCCAAGTGGGCAACGTGGGGCCGGACCTGGGCCAGGGCTACATCGTCGATTCGTTCATGGTGGTGGTGCTGGGCGGCGTGGGCCAGCTGGCCGGCACCGTGTACGCAGCGCTGGGCCTGGGTGTGCTCAACAAGTTCCTGGAAGGCTGGACGGGCGCCGTGCTCGCCAAGATCGCCGTGCTGGTGTTCATCATCATCTTCATCCAGAAGCGGCCGCAGGGCATCTTCGCGGTGAAGGGCCGTACGGCGGATTGAGACTGTTATGAATACCCCTGCTATCCAACTCCCCGCGCCCGCACCACTGCTCACGCGCAGCGGCTGGTCGGCTTTCATCGTGGCGCTCATCGTGGTGTGCGCCGTGGCTCCGGTGCTCAACCTGTGGGTGCCGGCCGGCAGCCCGCTGCACCTGTCCGACTACGCCGTGGCGCTGCTCGGCAAGATCATGTGCTACGCCATCTGCGCGCTGGCCATGGATTTGATCTGGGGCTACACCGGCATCCTGAGCCTGGGCCACGGCCTGTTCTTCGCCTTGGGCGGCTACGTGATGGGCATGTACCTCATGCGCCAGATCGGCCGCGACGGCAACTACAAAAGTGACCTGCCCGACTTCATGGTGTTCCTCGACTGGAAGGAGCTGCCCTGGCACTGGATGCTATCCGACAGCTTCGTCGCCACGCTCATCCTCGTCGTCGCCGTGCCCGGTGCCATCGCCTTCGTGTTCGGCTACTTCGCTTTTCGCTCGCGCATCAAGGGCGTGTACTTCTCGATCATCACGCAGGCCATGACGTACGCGGCCATGCTGCTGTTCTTTCGCAACGAGACGGGCTTTGGCGGCAACAACGGGTTTACCGACTTCAAGCGCATCCTGGGCCAGCCGATCGCCACGCAGAACATGCGCATGCTGCTGTTCGTGATGACGGGCGTCACGCTCTTGGTGTTCTTCTTGCTGGCGCGCTGGCTGGTGCGCAGCAAGTTCGGCCGCGTGCTTCAGGCCGTGCGCGACGCAGAGACGCGCGTCATGTTCTCGGGCTATTCGCCGCTGCCCTACAAGCTCACCATCTGGACCATCAGCGCCATGATGTGCGGCGTGGCTGGCGCGCTGTACGTGCCCCAGGTCGGCATCATCAACCCCGGCGAGATGAGCGCCGCCAACTCCATCGAGATCGCGGTGTGGGCCGCAGTGGGTGGCCGCGCCACGCTGATCGGCCCCATCGTCGGTGCCTTCATCGTCAACGGCGCCAAGAGCTGGCTCACCGTCACGGCGCCGGAGTTCTGGCTGTACTTTCTGGGGGCGTTGTTCATCGCGGTGACGCTGTTCCTGCCCGATGGCGTGGTGGGCCTGGTCAAGAAACTGAAGAACAAGCGCCACGACAAAAAGACCAGCGAAGGAGCCGCGCCATGACGCCCGATTTGATGGAAGAGGGCGCGCAGCGCATCGCTGCCCGGCAGGCGCCGGTCGTGCCAGGCCAGACCGAGTCCGGTGGCCGCGCGGCAGGCTTCTCGCGCGTGGCGACGCCCGGCGAGGTGGATGTGGCCCACGGCCGCATCCTGTACCTGGAAGACGTGAACGTGAGCTTTGACGGCTTCAAGGCCATCAACAACCTGAGCCTCGATATCGCGCCCGGCGAGCTGCGCTGCATCATCGGCCCCAACGGGGCGGGCAAGACGACGATGATGGACATCATCACCGGCAAGACCCGGCCGGACAGCGGCACGGTGTACTTCGGCTCGACCATCGACCTGCTTCGCCACAACGAGCCCGAGATCGCGAGCCTGGGCATAGGCCGCAAGTTCCAGAAGCCCACGGTGTTCGAGCAGCTCACGGTGTTCGAGAACCTGGAGTTGGCCTTGAAGACCCACAAGGGCGTGGCATCGAGCATGTTCTTTCGGCTGGACTCCGCGCAATCGGATCGCCTGGCCGAGGTGTTGCACACCATTCACCTGGCGGGGAGCGTGACACGTCTGGCTGGCAACCTGAGCCACGGGCAAAAGCAATGGCTGGAGATCGGGATGCTGCTGATGCAAGACCCGAAGCTGTTGCTGCTCGACGAGCCGGTGGCCGGGATGACGGACGACGAGACGGCGCGGACTGCGGAGTTGTTTTTGACCTTGAAGGGCAAGCACTCGCTGATGGTGGTGGAGCACGACATGTCGTTCATCCGTACGATTTCTGAGATCGTGACGGTGTTGTGCGATGGGGCTGTGCTGGCGCAGGGGACGTTGGATCAGGTGCAGGCGGATGAGCGGGTGATCGAGGTTTATCTGGGGCGGTGATGGTGAGTACGGGCTCGTTGGCTGCAACCCAGAAACAGACCCAGGCCGTTCGGGCTGAGCTTGTCGAAGCCTGCTCATCCCGTCCCGGCTCGATCGGGTTGAGCTTGTCGAAACCTGGTCTCGGCTTATCCCGATCCATTCGTGTCGAGCTTGTCGAAACGGGGGTGCGCTCGCAGGCTCGCTGGTTTGTACCGCATGCCTGGTTCAAGGGCGGAGGCCGGGAGTCGCCCGGCGTGCGAGTAACTTTCTTTTGCTTCGCCAAAAGAAAGTCACCAAAGAAAAGGCGACCCTACACGCTGCGTCCCTTCGCTTCGCTGCGGGCAACCTGCGGTGCTCGGGCGCGGGGTGCGCTGCGGAACTCGCTTCGCGCTGCGCGCTACGCTCAAACATCCGCAGCGAGTCAGTTCACGATGCGTGTGTCCTTCGGCACACGCTCACCCCACGCCCTGTGCTCCTCGGCGCATCCTGAAGGGCTGGGGGAGAAGACATCCACACGGGCCATTGCTGCGCTCGGCCCCGAACGCGCAGGCGCTGCGCGCCGCGACCGCCAGGCCGAGCGAAGCAAAGGCCCGTGTGGATGTTTGGCTGTTCGGCTGCCCACCCCCTGTGGCTGCGCCTGCGGCGGGGCGGTTGCGGGGTGGCATGCGCGTCGGAGCGCGCATGCTTCGTGCACTGACTCGCCGCAGTTGTTTGAACGGAGCGCGCAGCGCGCAGTGAGTTCTGCGGCGCACCCCGCAACCGCCCCGACGCAGGTTTGCCCCTTCGCAACGCGAAGGGGTCGCAGACTTGGGGGCGCCTTCTCTTTGGTGACTTTCTCTTGGCGAACCAAGAGAAAGTTACCGCGCCGCCGGGCGCGCACCCCGGCTCCCGCCCTTAGCACAGGCATGCTACCCAATCAGCGAGCTCGCGAGCAGCGCCCGGTTTCGACAAGCTCAACCCGAACGGGTGGTGGGGGCGGACGGGCAAGGCTTCGACAAGCTCAGCCCGAGCGGTTCTGGATGGCACAGAGACTTCAACAAACTCAGTCCCCGCAATACAACACAGCCCCTCAGAACTCCCGCGCTCGAACCGCTATCAAAAAAATAGCTAATAGCGCCCGATGACCAAGCGCTAGACACCAACCAGGCTCACCAAAAATGCTCACCGTCCAAAACATCAACCAGTACTACGGCGGCTCCCACATCCTGCGCGACGTGAGCCTCACCGCCGCCCCCGGCAAAGTCACCGTCCTCCTCGGCCGCAACGGCGTCGGCAAGACCACGCTGCTCAAAAGCCTCATGGGCCTGGTCCCCATCAAAAGCGGCGCCATCACCTTCGACGGCAAACCCATCGACAAAACCACCCCCTACGACCGCGCCCGCGCCGGCATCGGCTTCGTTCCCCAGGGCCGCGAAATCTTCGGCCGCCTCACGGTGGAAGAAAACCTGCGCATGGGCTTGGCCTACAAAAGCGGCTCTACCCCCATCCCCCCGCACCTGTACGAGCTGTTCCCCGTGCTCAAGCAAATGCTCCACCGCCGCGGCGGCGACCTCTCGGGCGGGCAGCAGCAGCAGCTCGCCATTGCCCGCGCCCTCGCGCCCGGCCCGCGCCTGCTGATCCTGGACGAGCCCACCGAAGGCATCCAGCCCAGCATCATCAAGGACATCGGCCGTGTGATCCGCATGCTGGCCGACAAAGGCGAGATGGCCATCCTGCTGTGCGAGCAGTACTACGACTTCGCGCAGGAACTGGCCGACGAATACCTCGTGATGGAGCGCGGCGAAGTCATCGCCCGCGGGCCGGGCAGCGAGATGGAAGCCAAGGGCATCCGCAACCTCGTGGCGATCTGAAAACGCGCACCATGCCCGGCGTGCGTTGAGCGGGACAGGTGCCGAGCTGGCCCTGAAGCGTCCGTCAGGCCTGCTCAGTAGCAGGGGTCGCCGCGCCGCGCCAGCGCGACACGCTCTCCATGACGAGCACGGTGCACACCATCCACGTGCCGGCCAGCAGCCAGCCGGCCAGCACGTCACTGGCGTAGTGCACCTGCAGCACCACGCGGCTCCAGCCTGTGGTGAAGACCGCTGCGCCGGCCAGCAGGGCGGCGGGCAGGTGCCAGGGGCGGGGCAGCAGGCGCGTGGCCAGGTAGGCGAGCATGGCGTACGCCATCATCGACGCGCTGCTGTGCCCGCTGGGAAAGCTGTAGCCGTCGGCCTGTGCGATGCCGTGCACGTGCTCGGGCCGCACGCGCTCGAAAAGGCTTTTGAGGATGCGCGTCAGCGCGCCGTTGCCGGCCATGGCCACCAGCCAGCCGGTGGCCAGCAGGCGGTGTCCGCGCCACCACAGCAGCGCGGTGACCAGCACCGTCAGCACCGCCAGCGCCCAGCTGTCACCCAGATGGGTCACCGTGGCAAACCACTGAAGCACCGCGACATCGGCGTGCGCCAGCAGGCCTGCGGCCAGGGCGTCGTCCAGCGCGCCCCACGTGCCGCCGGGGTGGCCGCTTTCGGCCAGCTCTGCCATCACCGCGCCGGCTGCCACCAGCACGCCCGCACTCGCCGCCATGGCCGCCACCAGCACCCAGCGTGCCTGCGCGGGCACCCACTGGCGCAGCGGTGGGCCGGCCCGCCGCAGGGTGCGCAGGCCGCACAGGCAGCCCCAGCCCGCCAACGACGCCAAAGCCATGCCTGCGGCCCACCAGCCGAGCGGGTGTTGCGCCAGCAGGGCGCCCAGGTTGGCTGCATGCAGTTCCGTCATCAACGTGGTCTTCCTTTCCGTGTTTACCAAGGCGGCCGCGGCGGCGCAAAGCGGGCATTTGTACAGGACTTTGCAGCAGCCCATGTGGGCGTGGGTGTATGGCAGCGCGCCCATACTGCCTGTGCGGCTGCCCCGCGTTGCTGTCGGCGAGCACTGACATGGCGAAGGCATTGCTACCGGCTGCGTGCCTGAGGCAGCCTGGGCACCATCGCTCCATGGCAGAAAAGCGCCCGGTGCCGACGCACCGGCGTCTTGATGTTCTGCCGCCACCTTTTGATTTGCACATTGGCCCATGACACCCTCCGACAGCTCCGTACCCACCACGCCGCGCGGCCCCATCCACCTGGTGGTGCCCAAGCGCCCGGGGGCGGACTTCGACCTGCTGCGGGCCAAGCTCGAAGGGGTGAGCGCACTGCAGAGCCACGATGTGGTGTGGCATGTGCCGCGTGAGCGGGCCGATATCGTCCAGCTGGCGCACGACGCGGCCGAGGCGGCCCGCCAGGACGGCGGGCTGGTGGTGGCCGCTGGTGGCGACGGCACGATCAACGCCGTGGCCGCTGCTGCCTTGCGCGCCGGCGTGCCGATGGGTGTACTGCCCATGGGCACCTTCAACTACTTTGCCCGCGAGCACGGTCTGGCGCTGGACCCGGAAGTGGCGGTGCAGGATCTCCTCAAGGCGCTGGACTCTGGCGACATGCGCCCGGTGCAGGTGGGCTTTGTGAACCAGCGCCTGTTCCTGGTCAACGCCAGCGTGGGCCTGTATCCCAAGCTGCTGGCAGAACGCGAAAAGGCGTCGCGCCGATTCGGCCGGTCGCGCATGGTGGCCGTGGCATCGGCGGTGTGGAGCATGTTCCGCCCGTCCGCCGGTCGCCGCTGGCGCGTGGTGATGAAGACTCACCAAGGGGCGCAGTCCAGCCAGCAAGAGCATCTGGTCACTACGCTCTTCGTGGGTAACAACCCCCTGCAGCTCGACCGCATGGGTTTGGCCGAGGCTAAACTGGTGGCCGACGGCGGCATGCTGGGCGTGGTGATGCTGCAGCCCCAGGGCCGCTGGGCCGTGGCGCGCACGGTGTGGAATGCGGCCACCGGACAGCTGGGCAAGGACAGTGCGGTGGTCAGCCTGGCGTGCTCCGAGCTGGCGGTATCGCCCGCCAGCTGGCGCCCGCCGCAGGTCAAGGTGGCGTTTGACGGCGAGCGCGAATGGATGGTGCCGCCGCTGCAGTTCAGCATCGGCGCACGGCCGCTGTGGCTGGTGGCGCCGTCGCCCCTGGTGCGCGACGAGCCGCCGCTGACCGCAGCCACTGCGGTGGCCAGCCTTGCCGCCGTAGCCGCGGCGATTGTGCCGGGCCTGGGTGACAGCGACGAGGCACCCGCACCCGCCTCCGACCCTGAAGGCCAAGGCCTGCTGCCCGCATGAGGATGACGAACCACCCGGCGCGGCGCGCTGCCCCCACCCCGTGCAGGATGCGACGATGACCGTCCTGATGCACCTGTCGGACCTGCATTTTGGTGCGCACGACCCGGCGGTGTGCGATGCGGCGTTGCGACTTGCGCAGCGGCTGGGCGTGTCGATGGCGGTAGTGTCGGGTGACCTCACGCAGCGCGCCACAGCCACCCAGTTCGAGCAGGCCGCGCGCTTTGTGCAAGGCCTGCACGCGCGCAGCACGCTGGTGCTGGCGGGCAACCATGACCTGCCGCTGTTTGCGTGGTGGATGCGCTGGGGCCGGTCGTACGAGCGGTTTTCCACCCAGTTCGGCCTGGACTACGAGCCCGTGCGGCAGGCCGGTGCCTTCTATGTGGTGGGCGTGAATACGACCCGCGCCTGGCGGCACGAGCGCGGCAGCCTGTCGTCGGCGCAGATCCAGCATGTCGCCGACCTGCTGGCGCGTGCGCCGCCGGACGCCTGGCGCATCGTCGCCAGCCACCACCCGCTGGTGGCGCGCGACGCTGCCGACCGCGCCCACCGCCCGTCGCGCGCGGACGAGGCGCTGGAGCGCTGGCGCTCTGCGGGCGCGCAGATGCTGCTGTCGGGCCATGCGCACCAGCCGGCATTGCTCAACCCCATGCCCGGCCTCTGGGCCAGCCATGCCGGCACAGCGGTGTCTTATCGCCTGCGCCATGGCTGTCCGAACAGTTTGGTGCTGTTGACGGTGGAGGCCTCTGGCGAAGTGGAGGGCGGCTTGGCGCGGTATGCGTCACGGTGGGATTACAGCGCCGAGTCGGGCGAGTTCGAGCGTGTGCTGCGGGTCACTGCCATCTGAGCCCTGACGCAGTTGTGGTGTATGTAATTTGCTATTAAAATAATAGCTGCCGGCGCTTGTCTATCAAGCGGTAGCGGCTTGATTTGCATTGAAAGGGGCCTGCAGGATTCTGTGGCGGATACGCCCCCGCAGGTTTGACCGGGTTGACCGCCTTCGGGGCCGCGCCTATTCTGGATGAAAGGGTGAATCAGCCGCGCGACGGGGGGTCGCGGGCCACCCCCACCACTCGCAGTTCCACGGCCTTTCCATGCACAAAGAATTCAACCACGACGCGCTGCGCCGCCTGCAGGCGCTGATCGAACGCGAAACCGGCACGCCACTGAGCGACGCCGCGCAGGCCGAGGTCGCCGCCATCTTGCGCGGCGTCGAGTCGCCCCAGGGCGCCGCCATTGAGGGCCTGGACGCCTCGCCGCGCGAGGTGACCATCCTGCTGGCCGACCTGCGCGGATTCACCGCGCTGTCTGGCTCGCAGCCGGCGGCGGTGGTGATCGCGGCGCTCAACCGTTGCCTGTCGCGCCTGAGCGAGGTGGTGTTCAAGTACCGGGGCAGCATCGACAAGTTCATGGGCGACTCCATCATGGTGCTGTTCGGCGCGCCGGTGGCCAGCGACGACGATGTGGACCGCGCGCTGCTGTGCGCGGTGGAGATGCAGATCGCCATGCGCGAGCTGAACCTCGCCCACCTGCGCGAGCGTCTGCCGGAGGTCTTCCTCGGCATCGGCGTGAACACCGGCACGGTGATGGCCGGCCGCTTCGGCTCCGACGTGTATTCCGAGTACACCGTGATCGGTGAGGCGGTCAATCTGGCATCGCGCATCGAGGCGCTGAGCCTGCGCGGCCAGGTGCTCATCAGCGACACCACCTACCAGCGCTGCTGGGGCCTGGTGTCGGCGTCGGCGCCGATGCAGGTGCACGTCAAGGGCCGCACGCAGCCGGTCAGCCTGCGCGAGCTGATCGCGATCCCGTCGCACAAGCTCAAGGTACCACGCCAGGAGTTTCGCCGCAGCCACCGGGTGGATGCGCGCCTGCCGTGCCTGTGCCAGCGCATGCAGGACAAGATCGTCGTGCCCCACATCGTGCACGGCGCCATCCGCGACATCGGCTACCACGGCCTGCTGGTGGAGTTGATCGAGCCGCTGGAGGCGCACAGCGAAATCAAGCTCGAGTTCGAGCTGCCGCTGGTGGACTACCGCGTGGCCGACGTGTACGCCCGAGTCATCACCGTCAAGCAGGAGGGCGACGAGTGGGTGGCAGGGCTGGAGTTCACCTCCATCAGCGACGAATGCCATGCCAAGGTGCAGATGTTCGTGCAGCTGCTGGTGGTGCACTGACCCGTGACCGGGCCGCGGCCGCGCTCTCGCCGGCTCAGCAGCCCAGCATCCGCGCCAGGTCGATAAGGTCGGTGGCGTGCAGGTCGTTGCCGGGCTGCGGCGCGCCGTCTTTGGGGCGGGCCGCGCCCAGTTCGTGCGGACGCTCGATGTAGGCCGTGCGCAGGCCGCAGCCGCGCGCGGCGGCCAGGTCGTCGTGGTGCGTGGCCACCAGCGCCACCTGCGACGGCGCGGCGTCGAACACCCGCGCCACACCCAGGTAGGTGGCCGGGTCGGGCTTGTAGGCACGGAACACCTCGGCACTCAGCACGCAGTCCCAGGGCAGGCCTGCGCGCTTGGCCATGTGGGTCAGCAGGCCGATGTTGCCGTTGGACAGCGTGGTGATGATGAAGCGCGTCTTCAGGCGCTTGAGGCCTTCCACGCTGTCGGGCCAGGCATCCAGCCGGTGCCACACTCGGTTGAGGTGGCGGCGCTCCACCTCGGACAGATGCGCAAGGCCAAAGCGCGGCAGGATCTCGTCGAGGATGCTGCGGTGGAGGTCGTCGATCAGCGTCCAGCCCTGCTCGCCCCGCATCACCCGGGCCATGGCCGGCTGGTAGCCCGCGCGCCAGGCCAGCGCGAATGCATCGCCGTCCACGGCCGGGTACAGCGCCTGCATCTCGCGCACGATGCTGCCGTGCCAGTCCACCACGGTGCCGAAGATGTCGAAGGCCAGTACCTTGACGGTGGAGGCAATGCTGTCGGCGGTTCCTGCAGTCGATGTCATGGAAGGTCTTTCGTTCAGGGTGGGGCGTTGTCATGGCCTTTGCCGGCAGCGCAGGCGGCGCCAGCAGTGCTTGCGATGCCTGCGATGCCTGCGTTGGGCGCAAAGCCAAGGGTCTGCAGGCGCACCGCCAGCCTAGCAGTGCCTGCTGTTCGGCGTGTTCGCGCAGGTTACACATGTCCCCAGGCCTGCATGTTCGCGCAGAGAATGCTATGGTTACGGAAATCGGGTTTACCCCTGTAACTCGGTTTCTCCCTCCATCCCCTGTATTCGTTGTACGTCCCGCGCCGGCCCATCGGGTGAAGGCGGGGCGTTCGCTTGCTGCCGCCAGCCATGACCGCGCCTTTGTCTCCCCCATCCCCCGCGTCTTCCGAGCCGCCCATCGCCCACACCCCCACCGACGACCGCACCCTGGTGCGTGCCGTGCTGGCCCTGGGGGTGGGCGGCTTTTCCATCGGCACGGGCGAATTCGTCATCATGGGCCTGCTGCCCGAGGTGGCGCGCGACATCAACGTCACCATTCCGCAGGCCGGCCACGTCATCAGCGCCTATGCGCTGGGCGTGGTGGTGGGTGCGCCGGTGCTGGCGGTGCTGTGCGCCCACTGGGGGCGCCGCACGCTGCTGATGGCGCTGATGGTGGTGTATGCACTGGGCAACTTCGCATCGGCCCTGGCGCCGGGCTACCTGTCGCTCAGCGCCATGCGCCTGTTCACCGGCCTGCCGCACGGCACCTATTTCGGCGTGGCGGCGCTCGTCGCCGCGGCCCTGGCACCGCCCGGGCGCCGTGCGCGCGCGGTGGGCTGGGTGATGCTGGGGCTGACCACAGCCACGCTGGTGGGCGTGCCCATTGCGGCGGCGCTGGGCGAGTATTTCGGGTGGCGCGCGGCGTTCGTCTTTGTGGGGCTGATCGCCCTGGCCGCCGTGGCCATGGTGCGCCTGTGGGTGCCCGACATGCCCGCATCGCACGGCGCCAGTCCGCTGCGCGAGCTGGGCGCGCTGGCGCGCAAGCAGGTGTGGTTCACGCTGGGCATCGGCGCCATCGGTTTCGGCGGCATGTTCGCGGTGTTCAGCTACATCAAGCCCACGCTGCTGGAGGTGGCCGGCATGCCCCCTGCGCTCATGCCCTTCGTGCTGTCGCTGTTCGGCCTGGGCATGGTGGCAGGCAACATCGTTGGCTCGCGCATGGCCGACAAGGCGCTCATGCCCGCCATCGGCAAGGTGCTGCTGTGGTCCATCGCGGTCATGGCGCTGTTCGTGCCTGCTGCGCACCACCCCGTCAGCGCGGCGGTGGCGACCTTTCTGCTCGGCACGGTGGTCGCCATCGGCCCGGCCTTGCAGATCCGGCTCATGGATGTGGCCGGCGATGCGCAGACCCTGGCGGCGGCGCTCAACCACTCGGCCTTCAACGCCGCCAATGCGCTGGGCGCGTGGCTGGGCGGGGTGTCCATCGCGGCCGGCCTGGGCTGGACGTCCACCGGCTGGGTGGGCGTGGTGCTGGGGCTGTGCGGCGTGGGCATCTTTGCCCTGGCGCTGTCGTCCGAACGGAAAACGCAGCGCGCCACGGAAGGCCTGAGCGCCTGAGCGTAGCGGCGGTGCGACACCGCCGCGCCGGGCGCGGCGAACGCCGCGTTCTGCATTACAGTGAACGCGGGCCAACCCCATTGTTGGCCACGTCGCTCGGACGGTTCCGGGCGCTTACGTGAAAGTTCACCAGCATGTCTGCTTCTCAGGGCAAGCGCCGCTTTGCGCGCATCGATCGCCTTCCTCCCTACGTCTTCAACATCACGGCCGAGCTCAAGCTGGCCGCCCGCCGCCGTGGCGAAGACATCATCGACATGAGCATGGGCAACCCCGATGGCGCGACCCCGCCGCACATCGTGGCCAAGCTCACCGAAGTGGCCCAACGGCCCGACACCCACGGCTACAGCGCCAGCAAAGGCATCCCCCGCCTGCGCCGCGCCATCAGCCACTGGTACAAGGACCGGTACGCGGTGGACATCGACCCCGACACCGAGGCCATCGTCACCATCGGCTCCAAGGAGGGCCTGGCCCACCTGATGCTGGCCACGCTGGACCGCGGCGACACCGTGCTCGTGCCCGACCCGAGCTACCCCATCCACATCTACGGCGCGGTGATTGCCGGGGCCGACATCCGCAGCGTGCCCGTGGCGCCCGATGTGGACTTCTTTGCCGAGCTGGAAAAAGCCATCCGCGGCAGCTACCCCAAGCCCAAGATGATGATCTTCGGCTTTCCGAGCAACCCGACCGCACAGTGCGTGGAGCTGAGCTTCTTCGAGCGCGTGATCGCCCTGGCCAAGAAGCACGACATCCTGGTGGTGCACGACCTGGCCTACGCCGACATCGTGTACGACGGCTACCGCGCCCCCAGCATCATGGAAGTGCCTGGCGCCAAGGACGTGGCGGTGGAGTTCTTCACCCTCTCCAAGAGCTACAACATGGCCGGCTGGCGCGTGGGTTTCATGGTGGGCAACCCTGACCTCGTGGCTGCGCTGGCCCGCATCAAGAGCTACCACGACTACGGCACCTTCACTCCGCTTCAGGTCGCAGCCATCGCCGCGCTGGAGGGCGACCAGCAGTGCGTCAAAGACATCGCGGCCCAGTACCAGCGCCGCCGCGACGTGCTGTACAAGGGGCTGTCGGAATCCGGCTGGGCGGTGGACTGCCCCCGGGCCAGCATGTACATCTGGGCCCGCATCCCCGAGCCGTATCGGGCCCTGGGCTCGCTCGAGTTCGCGCGCCAGCTGCTCGACAAGGCCAAGGTGTGCGTGTCGCCGGGCATCGGCTTTGGCGACCAGGGAGACGAGTACGTGCGCTTCGCCCTCATCGAGAACGAGGCCCGCATCCGCCAGGCCGTGCGCGGCATCCGTGCCATGTTCAAGGCCGATGGCTTGCTGAAGGTGCCTGCGGCGCCTGCGCCGGCCACTGCTGCGGCCTGAGCGGCGGCTGCTGGATACCCGCCGTGCCTGTGTGCCAGTGAGTCAGCAGGTCAGCAGGTCAGCAGGTCAGCAGGCGTGTTCGATTCGATACCGAATCTACACGTCTGCTTACTGCCATCCTCACCGGTCGCGGATTAGACTGGCGGGTATGCATTTTCTCGACTACAACCCCGACGACCTGGACGTCACCATCTCGGAACTGCTGGTGGCCACCAGCGACTCTGCCGACCCCGAACTGCCCGCCGTGGTCGCCACCGTCTTGAAACTGCTGCGCACCCGACTGGGCATGGACGTCGCTTTTGTGTCCCAGATCGCCAATGGTCGCCGCACCATCGAGATGGTGGACAGCACGCCGGACTTCTCACCCATCCACGCCGGCATGTCCGACCCGGTGGAAGAAAGCTGGTGCCAGTACGTGGTCGAAGGCCGCCTGCCCGAGACCATCGAGAACGCCAAACCCTTGATCGAAGCGGGCAAGGTGCCCGACCCCGGGTTCCCCATCGGCACCCACCTGAGCACTCCTGTGCGCCTGCCCGGCGGCGAGTTGTATGGCACCCTGTGCTGCTTCAGCCGCGGCGTGCAGCCGGATGCCGATATCGAGCGCTTGAGGTACACCGCCAATTTGCTGGCGGCCAAGTTGTCGCCGGGTGTGGAGTCCCCGCTGGAGTCGCCGACAGGCCGGTAGGCGGGTCTAGCCGCCCAGGTAGAAATCCATCGGAATCAGCTCGACCGCCCATCCGCCTTCTTCGCCCAGCATGGCCGCCGGGTGCATGGACGCGATGCGAACGGCCTCGTCACGGCTGTCCGCCTCGATGATGAACAGGCCGCCAACCACTTCCTTCGACTCGGTGTAAGGCCCATCGCTGATGCGCGTCTTGCCGCTGTGCGGGCGCAGTGTCACCCACTGGTCCAGATCACCCAGCGACGCGGACACAAGCACCTTGCCGGTGGCGCGCATCTTCTCGTCCAGGGGCGGGCATTGGGTGACCAAAGCCTTGACGTCGTCGGGCGCCATGGCCGCGAATCTTTCGGGGGTGAAGTAGGCCAGGCCGAGGTATTTCATGGAGGTGCTTTCAGAGGGTTGATGCACTGACGACGAAGCTGACGGTCCGAAATCGACACAGTGAAAAAGAAATTGCGTCGGTCCCTGCGAGCGAAGGTCGGCGCGGGCCGGTGCGAGCTGGCTCCGACGCGCTGCCAGCTCGACAGGTGCCCAGAGTTTCTGTCCACTGGTGGCTGGTTCTGGTTGGCTCTGGCGGTCATCGGTTGGCGAGACCGGCGCAGCCCCACCCCTACATCGCCCAGATCCGGGGCGCATCCCCCGCCAGTTCCCACAATTGCTTCCTCCACGCCACGCGCACTGCCTTGAGCAGCTTCATCGCGGGCTCCACCTGCAGCGCCAGCACGCGCACCACCACCATCTGCGGGTTGGGGCTGGTGGCGCCTGCGATGGCTTTCACATGCGGATGCTGATCGATCACGGCTCGGGCGGCGTCCAGCGCGGCGTCGCGGCGATTGCGGTCCAGCGCGCCTCCGGCGGCGAAGAACAAGCTGGCGAGGCACTTGTGGCCTGCCAGGCCCAACGGGCTTTGCAACAGGCGCTTGTCGGCCGCATCGATCACGCCGCGCTCCAGCCACAGGCCGGGCACTTCCAGGTGCTGCACGAAGCGGCCCTGTTCAAAAGGCTGGTTGGCGTGGGGCAGGCCCAGCGCGGTCACGTCCCAGCCCATGCATTCGGCGCCGGGGGCGAGGTTCAGCGTGAGGTGGTTTTCGGCGTTGCAGGCGCTATAGCACAGGGCCTCCAGCGGCAACCATTCCAGGCGGCCTCCGTCGGCCACGCTCAGGTGGCTGCGCTGCAAGGCCTGCGGGCCGGTGGACCGGTAAAAGCGCGTGGCACCCGGTGTGGTGACCAGGCCATGTGCTCCCGGGCCGACGGTGGCGGTGATGTCCAGCGTGTCGCCGCCCACCAGGCCGCCGGGCGGGTGCACCAGCACGTTGTGGCAGATGGCGTCGCCCTCGGGGTACAGGCTTTGCAGAATGCGCAGCGGGCCGTTGTGCTCGTACCGCGCCACGGTGCGGGCGGGTTGGGTGTCTGCCGTGTAGTCGAGCTGCAGGCGGGCGTGCCAGGGCATGGGTGGGTTGTCTGCTATTAAATGAGTAGCTAATTATGCCCTGTGGGTGCGCGGTAGGGGCTATTTTTGGTCGTGTAGCTGTGCATGGCGGTGTGGCGAAGTGTGGCGGCGTGTGGCGCCGTCGGATGTTCGGCTCACAGTCTGCGGTGGGCCCACGCCCTGCCCGCAGCGTGCCAGGGCGAGCGAGGCCAATGGACAACTGCGGCAACTGCAGCAACAGCCTCAGGCCGTCTGGCGTTCCGGCGCTTGCACAGGTGTGGTCTCTTCAGCCGCATACCAGCTGCGCAGTTTGCCGGGGTTGAGCAGGCCCTGTGGGTCGAAGCGGCGCTTCATGTCCACCACGGCGGGGTCCAGGTGGTTTTGCTTGCCGTCTTCCACGATGTAGACGTGCGGGTTGTTGATCTGCACGCCGTGGTCGCGGTAGATCTGCATGATCTGGTTCAGGCGCTCTTCTGTGCTGTAGCGGATCAGCTGCAGCCCGCTGCAGTTGAAGGCGCCTTCCTTGGTGCGCAGAAACTCCAGGTGCATCATCACCTCGCCGCCCAGCGCCTTTTCCAGCGCCTTCACCTGGTCCAGCCGGGTGGCGGGGGTAAAGCCGCTCTGGATGTAGGTGAGTGTCTTGTCCACCTTCAGTGCGTGCAGGGTGGTGTGGTTCCAGGTGTATTCGAGCAAGGTCTTGTGGCTCTTGTCCACCTCTTCGGCGGTCTTGCGGTAGCTGACGGTGCCGCCGTATTTGGCAGCCATGTCGCGCATGCCGTCTTCCGACTGCGGGGCCACCAGCAGCATCACCGCGTGGCAGCCCGCGGGCAGGTGCTCGGCCAGGCTGGTGAAGTAGGCGGGGATGGGTGCTGCCAGAAAGCACACCTCTTTCTTCTCCAGCCCCGGCGCCGCGCCGAAGCGGTCGGCAAAGTCGAGTGCGGTGTCGAATTCGGTGAAGGTGACGATGCACTCCGTCCACGCCACGGTGGGGGTCAGCGCCACCTCCAACTCCAGCACGATGCCGTTGGTACCGTAGGTGTGGTGCAGCAGCATGGCCTCGGGGCCGCGCAATTCGATGATCTGCGGCTCGGGCTCCACCGTCATGGCGCGCACGGCCAGCACGTTGCCGGGCGCGGCCAGCGGGCCGTGGTTGAGGGACCCCGCGCCGCCAAAGCCGCCACCGAAAAGCCCACCCAGCGTGGCGCTGCGGTAGGTGGAGGGCAGCCAGCGCAGCTCCTGCCCCAGGGGCTTGGCCTGCGCGTCAAAGTCCGAAAGGCGGATGCCCGCCTGCGCCCGGCCCACGCCGCCGCGCACCCAGCCAAAGCCGTTGTAGCCCGACAGGTCCAGGATCACGCCGCCCTGCAGTGGCGTGCTCTGTCCGTAGTTGCCGGTGCCGCTGCCGCGCACTGTGATGGGGATCTGCGCTTGTGCACAGGCGGCCACCACCTGGCGGATCTCGTCCTCGGTGCGCGGGCGCACGGCCACGTCGCCGCGCTTGCCGGCCAGCTCGCGCTTGAGCACGGGGCTGAACCAGGCAAAGTCCTGCGACAGGCGGCCCACGCGCAGCGGGTCGGCAATCCAGTCCAGGCCGGGCAGTTGTTCGGGCAGTTGGTGGGCAGTGGTGGTGGTCATGTCGATATCTCCTGGGCCATCGGCGGCCGGTATGGGAAAAAGGGGCCCTGCACCGCGCGCGAACGAGCGGAGTGGCGGTGAAGGGATGGCTCAGTTGTTCGGCGCGTTACGCGCCATCCACAGACGTCGAACGCGCGCGGCCCAGGCCAGTGCCGCCGTGCAAGGGCCGCCCCGCCGCAGGGGCGGCGTCCCCCTGGGGGGAAGGCGCGCAGCGACTCAGGGGGGGCTTCTCAATCCATCGAGTTTTCGCTGGCGTGCCAACTGCCCAGCGCGACCCTGGTGCCCCAGGCCATCAGCGCGAACAGCGCCACCCCGGTCAGCGATATCAGCAGCAGCGCAGCGAACATGCGCGGTATGTTGAGCTGAAAGCCCGCTTGCAGAATCTGGTACGCCAGGCCCGCGCCCTGGCCGCCGGTGCCGGCCACGAATTCGGCCACCACGGCGCCGATGAGCGCCAGGCCGCTCGATATGCGCAGCCCGCCGAAGAAGTACGGCAGTGCACTCGGTATGCGTAGGCGCAGCAGGGTCTGCATGCGCGTGGCGCGGTTGAGCTTGAAGTAGCTTTGCAGGTCCGGCTCCACGCTGCGCAGGCCCAGCGTGGTGTTGCTGATGATGGGAAACAGCGCCACCAGCGCGGCGCAGATCACCATCGATGCCATCGGGTCCTTCACCCAGATGATGATGAGCGGCGCCACCGCCACGATGGGCGTGACCTGCAGCAGCACGGCATACGGGAACAGCGCGGTCTCGATGCGTTTGCTTTGCACGAACAAGAACGAGATCAGCACCCCGGCCACCGTGGCCACGCCAAACGCCAGCACTGTGATCTTGACGGTGACCCAGAGCGAGCCGCCCAGGGCCGCCCAGTCGGTGAACAGCGTCTTGAGCATGAGCAATGGCGAGGGCACCAGATAGGGCGGCAGCTCCAGCGCGGTGACCAGGCCCTGCCACAGCGCGATCAGCACCAGGCCCACCAGCAGCGGGTAGACCACGCGCTGCACGCGCGGCTGGGCCATGAGGGGAGTGCGTGGCTTGGCGAGCTTGGTGGGCTTGACGAGCTTGGGAGGGGCCGGTGCGCGCGTGGGTGTGCTGCGCTCTGCAGCGGCGGGTGCCGCGATGGGGGCTGCAGTTCCAGTGACAGAAGCAGTAGGGTAGGGCGTGCTCATGCTGCGGTCTCCTCGGCGTCTTCGGGACTGGCGCTGGCGCGCAGCAGGCTGTCCTGCAACTGCTTGGCATAGCGGCTGAACTCGGGCGACACCATGAAGTCGGCGGTGCGCGGGTAGGGCGCGTCGATGTGAAACTGCTCCACCACGCGGCCGGGGCGCGCGGCCATCATCACCACGCGGCTGGAGAGGAACACCGCCTCGTGGATCGAGTGGGTCACGAAGATCACGGTGAGTTTTTTCTTGCGCCACAGGTCCAGCAGGTCGGCGTCGAGCTTGTGGCGCGTGATTTCGTCCAGTGCGCCAAAGGGCTCGTCCATCAGCAGCAGGTCGGGCTGGGTGACCAGGCCGCGCGCAATCGATACGCGCATCTGCATGCCGCCGGACAGGGCGCGCGGCAGTGCGCTCGCAAACTTCGACAGCCCCACCAGGGCCAGCGCCTCGGCCACGCGGGCGTCGGCTTCGGCGCGGGGCACACCGGCCAGTTCCAGTGGCAGGCGCACATTGGTCTGCACGCTGGCCCAGGGCATGAGCGTAGGCGACTGGAAGACGAAGGCCATCTTCTTGCCGCTTTCGTCCAGCTGCGCCACCGGCTTGTGCCACAGCTGCAGCCGGCCATCGGTGGGCTCCAGCAGGCCTGCCACCATCTTGAGCAGCGTGCTCTTGCCGCAGCCCGAGGGGCCGAGCAGGGTGACGAACTCGCCCTCGTCGATGGTCAGGTCCACCGGCAGCAGGGCCTGCGTGCCGTTGGGGTAGGTCTTCTGGGCCGACAGCACCTGCACGGCAGGGGTGCTGCGCGGCGCGGGTGCCACGGGGGGGGAGGCAGCGGGAATGGACATGGTGGTGCCTTTCGATGGATGTGGCCGGGGCTGACCGCTGTGTCAGGGCGAGAGTGCGACTCTGTCGCCACGCTGGGCCCTTGCCGATGGCAACTGGCGCGGCTCAAGCCAGCGAACGCCGAGCAAGGGCCGCCCCGCAGCGAGTGTGTTGTCCCCCTGGGGGGAAGGCGCGAAGCGACTCAGGGGGGATCAAGGCAATACCTTGAGGTCCTTGACGAAGGCAGTGCTGTAGGTATCGGCCAGCTTCACCTTGGAAGGGTCGATGAGCTTGGCTTCCACCAGGAAGTCGTAGCTCGCCTTGGCGCGCGCATCGGTCATCACGCCGATGCCCATGGTGGCTGCGTCGCCGCCCGTGACCATGCCCATCTCCTTGAGCTTGGCCACGCTGTAGGCCAGCTGTTCGTCGGTCATGTTCGGGTTGTCCTTCTTGATCAGCGCATTGGCCGGGGCGGGGTCGGTCAGGTAGCTTTTCCAGCCTTCCATGGTGGCCTTCACGAACGAGGCGACGGCGGTGCCGCGCTCCTTCACGGTCTTGTCCATGCAGCTCACCGTGGTGGCGTAGGCGGGGTAGCCCTGGTCGCTGAACATCAGCGTGTTGGCCTTCACGCCAGCCTTGGCGATGGCGAACGGCTCGGACGTCAGGTAGCCCTGCTGGGCGGTGTTCTTGTCGGCCACGAAGGGCTGGATGTTGAAGGTGTAGGGGCGCGTCTGCGAGTCGCTGAAGCCGTACTTGGCTTTCAGCCATGGCCAGTAGCCGCGCTGCGCGGCCGAGGCGATGAGGATGGTCTTGCCCTTCAGGTCCTCGAACTTCTTCACGTCGTCGTGCGCGATCAGCACCTGCGGGTCTTTCTGGAACACCGCGGCCACCGTGGTCACGGGCACGCCGCCCTCTCGCATCTGGATCATCTGCAGGTCGCTCGACCCCATCACGCACTCGGCCTGTCCGGCCGCCATCATCTGCACGATGTTGACCTGCGGGCCACCCATCTTGATGGTCACATCCAGGCCGTGCTTCTTGTACAGGCCCGTGGCCACCGCCTGGTAGAAGCCGCCGTGCTCGGCCTGCGCGTACCAGTTGGTCATGTAGGTGAACTTTTCCTGCGCGTGGGCCGGCAGGGTGCCGGCGGCACCCGCAGCGAGCAGCGCGGCTGCACCAAGTCGGGAAAGGTGGGAGGCGGTGTTCTTCATCATGGCAGTGCTCCGGTAGGGGATGGAGGGGGAACAGGGACGAAAGGGACGAAAGGGACGAAAAGGGAGGCGGGATGCGGCTGGGTTCGCAGGTTTCAAGCCAGGGCGGATGCGTGCTCCACATGCCCCGTGTGGTGGGCGCGGCCCCAGGTGGCTTCGGCGCGCGGGGCCCAGCGCAGCTGGTGCAGCTCGGTGATGGCGGCGGCCCAGCTCACGGCCAGCGAATCGAGGATGGCGTGGCCCTGCTCGGCCGTGGCCGGCAGCGGGTCGCCGATGATGCCGCTGGGTCCGAAGTCGCGCGCGGTCCAGGCGCAGGCCGGGCGGCCATCGGGCGAGAGCAGGGGCGACGGGAAGGCAGGCGGGTAGTTCACCACCGCGCGCTCCATGTGCACGGTGTCGGGCGCCAGGGCCAGCATCAGCGCCGTCTCGGCATGGCCGGCGTGCATGGCCAGCTTCTTTTCCTGCTCCGACAGGTACTTGCCCGCCACGTGCGGCACGCGCCAGGTGAAGCTCGGGACCACGATGAAGTCGCCATGGCGCAGGCGCAGTTCGCGCGCGCACATCTCCATCACCTGCGGCTGGCCGCCGTGGCCGTTGACGAACAGCAGCTTGCGAAAGCCCGCGCGGTAGACCGACTCGCCCACCTCGTTCATCGTGGCCAGCAGGGTCTCGCCGCTCAAGGTGACCGTGCCGGGAAAGTGCAGGTGCTCCTCGGACTTTCCGTAGGTGATGGGTGCCATGGCGAAGGCCGGCACTTCGGCCGGCAGGCGGGCCATGGCATGGCCGACCACGCCCGCACTGATGACCGTGTCCACCGCACAGGGCAGGTGCGGGCCGTGCTGCTCGGTGGCGCCCGTGGGCAGCACGATCACGGTGTTTTCCTTGTCCGGCAGGTGGGCGATCTCGGTCCAGCTCAGGTAGGGCAGGTAGCGATGGGGCGGGGTGTAGCCGTGCAGCATGGGGCGGGTCTTTCGTGAAGGAGGATGTGGAGGTCAGCGCAAGGGGAGGTAGGCAGTCGCTTCGACCTCGACCAGGATGTCGGCCGTGGGCAGCATGCCGGTGACCTCCACCACGGTGGAGGCCGGCGGCTCGCCCGGGAAGAACAGCTTGCGCACGCGGCTGTACTGGGGAAAGTGGTCCAGGTGCTTGAAGTACTGCACCAGCTTGAACACGTCGGACATCTGGCCGCCCGCGGCCTCGACGGTCTGGCGGATGCGGTCGAGCACATACCAGCTCTGCGCCAGGATGGGCCCCTCCTTGATGTCGCTGCTGAACTCGCCAGTGCGGCCGATCAGCGTGGCCGCCTCGTCGGGGATGTCGGCATAGCCGCGCACGATGCGGCTGGCCGCAGGGTCCACGGCAATGATGCCGGACAGGAACACCAGGTCGCCCGCGCGGCGCCAGGCGGCGTAGCGGGCCAGGGGCTGGGCGATGCCCGGGGTGGTGGGTGCGGTCATGCAAGGCTCCGTGCAGGGATGGGGGAAGGGGACGGCGTTGTACCCGCCACATGCCACGCCGCGCTGGCATGGCCACCGGCGACGCAGCCCTGGCGCAGCACCACGCGCTGCTGCGTGCGCGACGGAAAGCCCCAGCCATCGGCCTGCTGGAAGACGATCAGGTCGGCGGGCATGCCGGGCTGCAGCGGCAGGGCCTCGGGCCCGCGGCGCAGCCAGTCGCTGCGGCACAGCGCCTCGGACCAGCGGTCGAACGACGCATCGAGCTGCGCGGCCAGCACGCCGGTGGCCAGGGCCTCCAGCGGGTCGAAGCTGCCCACGGGGCAGAACGGGTCCTGCACGTTGTCGCTGGCCACCAGCACCGGGATGCCGCGCGCACGCGCCTCCTTGACGAGGGTGATGCCGCGCTGGCGCGGTGTGCGGCCGGTCACTGCGTCCTGCAGCAGCAGGTTGGTGATGGGCAGCGTGACCAGGGTGATCGGGCTTTGCGCCACCGCGTCCAGCGTGGCCAGGGCGGAGGCCTCGTCCTGTGCGGCCAGTGCGCAGGTGTGGCCGCAGACCACATGGCCCCCGAAGCGCAATTCCTGGAGCAGCGCGGCCGTGGTGGCCAGGCCCTGGGCGCCGGGGTGCAGTTCCTCGTCCACATGCAGGTCCACGTTCAGGCCATGGTGCTGCGCGGCCTCGAACAGGTGGCGCAGGGCCTGCGGGTCCCAGTTGGTGGAATGCACGAAGCCGCCCAGCAGCGCGCCCGGGCCGCTGGCGGCCACGGTGGCGGCCAGCTGCAGGGCGGTGGCGCGCTCGGTGTACAGGTGCAATGGGATCAGGGCCACGCGCTCCAGCGCGATGCGGCCGGCCCATTCCTGCGCCAGCGCGCGCAGCACGTTCCAGGCGAGCGGTGGTGCATCGGGCTCCCACCAATCGCAGTGGGTGCGCAGGTGCACCGTGCCCGCCTCGTACGCCCATTGCAGGGCGCGGCTGGCGCGGGCGCGGATGTCGGCCTCGGTCCAGCCCTGGCGGTCGACCATCATGGCCTCGATGGCGCCCAGCAGGCCGGGCTTGACGGTGCCCATGCGCGGCAGGGTGAAGGCCTTGTCCAGGTGGGTGTGCGCATCCACCAGGCCGGGCAGCACCAGGGCGCCGGCCAGATCCCAGGTGGCGCCCGCGGGGGCAGGCTGCGCAGGGCTGTGCGGCGCTATGGATGCGACGCGGCCCTGCACCAGGTGCACATCGGCCAGCGCGGGCTGGCTGCCCTGGGTGGGCCACTGGCGTGGCAGCAGCCAGCGCGGCAGCCGGGCGCGCAGCAGGTGGTCGGGGGTGTTGGATGCATGCATGCGACGGAGCCCTTATGCGAAGCGCGCCATGGCCTGGCCCACGCGGGCCTTGAAGGCCTCGAGCCGCGGCGGCGTGGCCACGTTCATGTGGTAGTAGGCGTGGTAGTCCACGCGCGCCTTGCCACCGGTCAGCAGGCGCATGTAGCGCGTGACGGACTTGCGCGGCGGGTCGCCCATGAGCAGCGCCGTCCAGCGCGGGCGGCCGTAGGTCACCACGGCCGAGATGCGCTGGATGTGCGTGAGCGAGGGCTTGACGTTCTGCGGATCGCTGATGTCGAAGGCCACGCCGGGCATCAGCACCCGATCGAAAAAACCCTTGAGCATGGCCGGCATGCCGAAGCACCAGGTGGGAAAGCAGAACACCACCGCCTGGGCCCAGAGCAGCCGGTCCACATAGCCCTGCACGGGCAGGCGGTTGCTCGGCACCTCGTGGTAGCCCAGCCGCTCCTCGCGGCTGAGCACGGGGTTGAAACCCTCGGCATACAGGTCGCAGTCGTCCACCTGGTGGCCCGCGCCGCGCAGCTGTTGCACCACCTCGGCATGCAGGGCCGCGTTGTAGCTGGTCTCCACCGGGTGGCAATAGATCACGAGGATGCGCATGGCGGGCTCCTTCTTCAAAGGTCGAGCGTGAGCGTGGGCCCGTGGCTGCGTGCGCAGCACACGGCCACATGGGTGGCCTGCTCTTCAGGGCTCAGGCAGCTGTCGCGGTGGTCGGGTGCCCCGGCCAGCCAGCGCGTGGCGCAGGTGCCGCACACACCCTGCTCGCACAGCGTGTCGATGGCGACGCCGGCGAGCTGCAGCACATCGGCCATGCTTTCGCCGGGCTCCACGGGCAGCCGCATCTGGCTGCGCGCAAGCTCGAGTTCAAAGGAAGCCGGTTCCGTGGCGGGCAGCGGCGCTGCCATGGCTGGGGTTTGCATGTTTGACCACTTGATTTGATCGATTGGTCAAACTATTGCAAGTGCTGTGCCAGCAGGCTTTCGGGCCGTTGCCTGTGGGCCCTGGGTCAACGCGCCGCGCTGGCGCGGCTGCTACGCCCGCCAGCGTGCAGACCTGTTCACTCTGGTGCGCAATCCGGTGCCAGGCCACAGCCCAGCAGCACAAAGTTGGTGAGCTCGCGCACGATGGGCTCGCGGTCGATCGTCTCTTCGGGCGCCAGGCCCAGCATGATGTGCACCTGCACGCCGTAGTCGGCGTAGTGCTGCGTCATGCCCCAGATCTGCATGAGCAAGAGGCGCGCGTCCAGCGGGCGCATGCGGCCCTCGGCGATCCAGCGGTCGATCAGGTCCACCTTCTGCTGGGTGGACTTCACGGCCACGGGCCAGTACCGGCCCAGGTTGCGCCCGCCGCCCAGCACCTCGGTGGTGAAGATGCGCGACAGGCCCGGGTTGTCCAGCGCGTAGTCGAGCTTCTTGCGCACGTAGGTGCTCAGCACCTTCTTGGGGTCGTCGCTCTGGCTGTCGAACTGGAAGGCGCCCGACCAGCCGTTGAGCACCGAGTACAGCAGCTCCTCGTACAGCTCTTCCTTGCTGGCGATGTAATAGTGCAGCTGCGGCTTGGTCAGGCCTGCGCGCTCGGCAATGGCCTTGGTGGAAGCGCCCTTGAAGCCATGGCGGCTGAACTCGGCAATGGCCGCCTCGCGGATCGCGCCCAGGATGCGCTCGCGCCCCTGCTTGGGGCGGCTGAGCAGGGCGCCGGAAACGACGTTGCTGGGGGTCTCGGTGTCGGCGTCGTTCATGGGCGGGGCGGGGTTCGGCATGGTGGGCGATTGTCGCTGGTCACGACTTCCAGAAGCCGACATGCGGCGCGCTGGCCTCTTCGATCAGTGCGGGCCCGATGCACTCGATGGGGTGGTGCGATGCAGCGAACACGTCACGGCACGACAGTTCGGCGTCGCGCTGCTCGGGGCGGTCGCCGCGAAACTCGCGCAGGCGCACCGCGTCGATCCCGAAGACCACGCGGCCAATGCCCGCCCAGAAGATGGCACCGGCGCACATCACGCACGGCTCGGCCGACGAATACAGCGTGGCGCGGGCCAGCATCTCGCGCGCGAAGCGCGGGCTGAGCTGGCGCACGGCGTTGGTCTCCGCATGGCCCGTGCAGTCGCCCGTCTCGGTGGTGTTGCAATAACCCTCGGCCAGCAGGTCGCCCTGCTCGCTGACCACCACCGCACCAAAGGGCCGGTTGCCCCGCGCCCGCGCCGTGCAAGACCAGGCGATGGCCTGGCGCAGGTAGGTGCCATCGATGGCATCGAGTTGGGCAGGGTCGTCGAACTGCTGGGGCGCTGCGGACATGAGGGCAAGCATGGGGTGTCTCCGTCGTGGGTGCTGCTGTTCCCCTCGCTATGCATTTGGCATGCCATGAACAATGTGTGACATGTGCGCGGGCTGTGCGTCGTGCAGCACACCGCAGTGCTGCGCGGCACCGCCTGCGGGTTGCAGCACAAATCGCTCAATGGGGCCGGACTTTCAGGATTTCCACGCACCTTGGTGCGATGCGGACGACTCGTCGATCAGTGCCGGCCCTGTGCATTCGATCGGGTGCGGCGAGCTGTAAAAGACATCGCGGCACGACAACTCGGCGTCGCGCTGGTCCAGGCGTTCGCCGCGGAACACGCGCAGCCGCATCGCGTCGATGCCGTACACCACTCGCCCGATGTTGGCCCAGTAGATGGCGCCCGCGCACATCACGCAGGGCTCGGCCGACGAGTACAGCGTGGCGCCCGCCAGGTCGTCGCGGCTGTGCACGGGGCTGGCCAGTCGCACGGCGGAGGTCTCGGCATGTGCGGTGCAGTCGCCGTTTTCGCCGGTGGAGTTCCAGGCCTCGGCCAGCACACGGCCATCGGCCGCCACGATGAGCGCACCAAACGGCCGGTTGCCGCGCGTGCGGGCCTTGTCGGCCAGTGCGATGGCCTGGCGCAGGTACAGACCGTCGCGCGCGTCCAGGATGGCCTCCTGCGACAAGGCGATGGCTGGGGCTTCGGTGGTGAGGGGTGCAGCGCTCATGCCACCACCTTGCGGTCGGCCAGGGCGGGCAGGAAGGCGGGGTTGAACACGCGCTCGGGCGCGGGCTTGCGTGCGAGGTTGAACACGGCCGCCACTTCCTCGATCTGGTGCGCCAGCACGGCGCCCTGCACGCCGCCCAGGCCCACGGCCTGCGATTCGGCCGTCTGCAGGTACTGGCGCGTGATGGCCCAGCGATCGCGTTCCACGTCCATGTTCAGGATGGCTTCGCGCGCCTTGATGGCTGCGAACGCGGCCTCGGGGTTGGCCAGCGTCTCGCGCAGCGCGCGGTTGCTGGCGCGCAGGAACGCCTTGGCCGCCTCGGGTTTTTCCTGCAGCAGCTTGCCGGCCAGGATGGCGTTGCCATACAGGTTCAGGCCTGCCTTGTTGTATTCGAGCACCGACAGGTCCTTGGCTGGCAGGCGCGCGAACAGCGACACGGCCGAGTCATGGAAATAGGTGGCTGCATCCACATCGCCGCGCACCACCACGTTGTCGCGCGCACTGAAGTCTGTGGTCACCCAGTCGAACAGCTCGGGCTGTGTCTTGAGCGCGCGGGCCACCATGGGCCAGCTGCGGCGCGTGGACTCCACGGCGGCGGCCGCCACCTTCTTGCCCTTGAGCGACTGGAAGTCGGTGGTGATGCCCCGGTCCTTGCGGCCGATGATGACGAAGGGCGCGCGGTTGTAGTACTGGTAGATGGCCTGCACCGGCGTGTCGGGGTTCTGCGCGTGGAACTCGGCCAGCGAGCAGATGTCGCCCAGGCCGATGTCGTAGGCGCCGCTGGCCACGCGCGTGATCGAGGCGACCGAGCCCGCGCCCACGTCGATGATTACGTCCAGGCCTTCCTGCTTGTAATAGCCCTTGGCTTGCGCCAGGAAGAAGGGCGAGGTCTGGCTGGTAACGCGAAAGTCCAGCGTGAACTTGAGCGGAGTCACCGAGCCCTGCGCGTGCACGGCAGGAGTGCCCAGGGTGGCGGCGATGGAAGAGGCGAGGGTGGTCGAGAGAAAGCGGCGGCGTTGCATCATGGTGGTGGCCCAGGTTCGGTGGAGTGCCCGGACCGCAGGCGCATGCCGCCGCAGGACCGGATCGAACTGAGCAATTTCCGGGCGCCACCATCGCACAGGGGTGGCAGCGCTGAACGCTTCTACTCAAGGAATGCTGATGCAGGATGCGTGCCCGGTGTGGTGGGCACGCGGCAGCGCGCAGTGCGGCTGCATGCTCTGGGCAGGCTTTGCTCTGGGCAGGCTTTGCTCTGGACAGGCTTTGCTCTGGGGCAGGCGCTGGAGCGGCCCCATGTGCCGTGGGTGCGAGGCGCACAGCGCGATTCGGGCAACCGGCGCCATGCGGTGGTGCAGCAAGACCGCTCTGCCCTGGTGCGGCCCCGCCCCGGTTTGGTGACGGGCTTTGTTCTGGGCGGGGGCATTGACGGGCTGGCCCTGGGCTTTACCGTTGGCCCGCTGTTTGCTTGCTTCAGCGCCGAGAGTAGAAGCGTTCAGACCAGCAGATCCGCATTGCGTGGGCCGGCTGGCGGGTCATTGCTCTTGAAGCCGGTGGCGGCTTGTGCGCGGTGCGCGTGCCCTTGGAGGGCCTGCGCAGCCTGCGGGCCGTTGCCATTGTTCCCTTCAAGAGCCCATGGCGCCGCGCCGCTTCTTCAGCAGTTTTTGCGACGTGCCGTGTGCCTTGTTTGCCATTGATACAACGAGGAAACCACGCCATGCACAGCAGCAGCACTGCCACCCCTGCGGCACCGTCCGTCTATGAACCCACTGTCGCGCCCGATGTGCTGGGCGAGCTCGAAAAAGAATCGCGCATGGGCGGCGCGATGGACGGCGAGACCTCCACGCGCGAAGTGCGCCGCATCGACATATCGAACTTCGACGCGCGCAAGGAAGAGATCGCCGAGCAGCTGTGGGCCGCATCGGTCGACATCGGCTTCTTCCAGGTCACGAACCACGGCATCCCCATCGAAGACATCCGCGCCGCCTTCGCGCGCGCCGAAGCCTTCTTCGGCCAGCCGCAGGACACCAAGGCCCAGTGGCCCCTGTCGCGCAACGCCGGCTGGGAGCACAAGGCGCAGATCCGTCCCTCCACGCGCACGCCGGACCAGAAGGAGTCCTACCAGGTCACGCGCCCGCGCATGGCGGGCCTGTGGCCCACCGAGGCCGAGCTGCCTGGCTTTGAGGCCGCCACGCTTGCATTCGAGCGCCAATGCTGGGAGGTGGGCATGCGCCTGCTCTCGTGTTTTGCCTACAAGCTGGGCTTCGATGCAGACTTCTTCACCCGCGCCCACCAGCCCGACCTGCCCACCTACCAGAGCACGCTGCGCATGCTGCATTACTTTGCGGTGGACCCGGCGCTCAAGGACGAGCTGGGCCTGTGGCGCGCCGGCGCCCACACCGATTTCGACTGCCTCACCCTGCTGTTCCAGCGCCCCGGCCAGGGCGGCCTGCAGGTGCTGCCCGGCAAGGAGGCCGAGGGCCGCCAGTGGACCAGCGTGGAGCCGGCCGAGGGCGTGATCACCTGCAACATCGGCGACATGCTCATGCGCTGGAGCGACGACCAGTTGCCCAGCAACTTCCACCGCGTGCGCAACCCCCTGCCGCACGAATACCAGGGCGCGCGCTACAGCCTGGCCTTCTTCTGCCAGGCCAACGAAGACGCGGTCATCGAAGGCCCCGCCAAGAAGTACCCGTCCATCACCGGCGCGGAGTACCTCCGCCAGCGGATCAGCGCCAATTTCTCCAACAAGTACTGAAGCACCCCCTGAGTCGCTCCCCTCCCGACTCGCTGCGCGAGTCGGGAGGGGGACGCCCCCAGCGCGGCGGAGCGGCCCTTGCGCGGGAGCAATGGCTTGGGCCGCGCCAGTTTCGAGGCTCGCTGGTGGCGTCCAGCGCAATGGACAACTGGTCGAACAAGAGCCGGTCGGGTTCAGCCCCCGCCGCGCATCCAGAAGTAGGCCATCACCGTGATGACCAGCACCACTGCCACCACGATCCAGTTGCCCGCCCCGCCGGCGGGCTGCTGGCCCGGCGACAGCCCGGGCGCCACGGCACCCAGGCCGATGGACGCGGGCTCGTCCATGGACTGCTCGATCGCGTCGACTCGCTCCTTGGCCTCCTTCAGGCCCAGGCCTTCGTGGTCCCGCAGCAGGCGGATGGCCTCGATCTTGTGGCCCTCGGCCAGGGCCTGGCGCACGGCGTCGGGCACGTGGGCTGGGGATGCGGCCCGCGCGGTGGTGGCAAGCTCTTCGCCGCGCTGGTGCGCATCGATCAGGTCCTTGGCCTCCTTGAGGCCCAGGCCCGTGGCTGCGCGCAGGCGCTTGATGGCTTCGATGGTCTGGCCTTCATCGAGTGCGGCCAGTACATGGGGCGGGAGAGAGGTGCCGGCATGGCGCATGGCAGGTCCTGTTCAGCGGTTGCGACCGGGCTTTCTACCATGCGCAACGCAGCCCCTGGATCGGGGGTAGACACTTTCCGCGCCGATGGGCGCGGCACGCCGGGTTGCTGCGCCAGATCGCACTCGAATTGGTTGCAATGGAAATCAAGCCGGCGGTAGGCCCGGTCTTAGCCGGTGAGCAGGTCGAACCATTCCCGGTACGGCGTGTTCTTCACCATCTTGCGATTGAAGTCCGGCTCACCGTCTGTCCACCACACCGGTCCGCGTTCGCCGAGCGCGTTTTTTGTTTCGTCAACCTGCTCGCGCGCCTGGGCGCGCCGGGCCGCGGAGGGCTTGCCACGCAGGGCGCGTCGGGCATCCATCAGCTGCGTAACGAGTGCTGCCCGCACCTCCTCAGGCAGCGCGGGATTGGCCTTGCGCCACAGCCGGCCCCGCACGACGAAGTACCTGCCGTCTGGCGTTGTGGGGTAGGGGGGATGGTCCGGCGACACAGCCAGTCGACGGGTGGGCCTGCGCGCGAAGCGGGATCAGGACAGGGCCAGGTCCCGCTGCCGTGGCTCGCGCTGCTGCCAGTCCTGGGTGTGGGGCCGCAGATAGCGCTGTGCCACGTCCACCGTGGAGTGTTCGCCCAGCTGCCCGCCGTGCTCCGCGAGCCACGCATCGCAGGCACGCCGGCCGTCCTGGCGCAGCATCTCGAACAGCACGCGCCCCACGGTGCGCTTGATGGACGGCTCGGTGCCCAGCAGCCCGGCGGGCTGGTCGGGCAGGCTCAACACGTGCATGCGGATGTCGGCGTCCGGCACATTGCGGTTGATGACCTCCAGCGCCCGCAGCTCGGACACCAGCCCGCTGACGGACGCCACTTCGTTGATGCGGTTCAGAATGTTCTTGGCGGACAGCGGGGTCTCTGCGCGGTGCAGCGGGGTCAGCTCCACCAGCAGGATGTCGGTGTCCAACTGGTCCTCGTACAGCGGCCACAGCGAGGGGTTGGCCGCGTAGCTGCCGTCCCAGTAAGCCTCCCCGTCGATCACCACCGGCTGGTAAGACAGCGGCGCACAGGCAGACGCCAGCACGGCGTCAATGCTCATGTCCGCCGGACCGAACACCCGGCCAGCGCCGCTTTGCACGTGCAGTGCGTTCACAAAGAGCCTGGGCGCTGCGCTCGCCTCGCGCAGCAGGGCTTCGTCCACCACGGTGTTCAGGATGAAGCGCAGCGGCGCCATGCCCATGGGGTTGGTTTGGCAGGGAGAAAGGATGGGCAGCGCGTCGTCCCACATACCCATGCCCGGCTTGCGCAGCGGCAGCATGAGCAAGGTCATCAGCGACCCTGCCTGCGCCACCTGCTCCCACAGCATGGCCAGATGCTCCCGCGCACCGGCCCTGCCGCCGCGCGCCATGCCGGTGGCCAGCGCCGCACCGTTGAGCGCACCGGCACTGCTGCCGCTGATGGCACCGATGTCGATGTCCTCTTCTTCCAGCAGGCGGTCGAGGACGCCCCAGGTGAAGGCACCCTGTGCGCCACCACCTTGCAGTGCCAGATTCAGCTGCACCCGCCCAGGCGCTGCGCGCCGCATTGCTTTTGCCATGGTGGCCCCTTTGTGAAAAGGCCATCGTATGGGGCTGCTGGCGCAGGCGTGTCAGCCAAGGGCGCAATTACGGGTGTCGTGCAGCACCCACTCCACAGGGTTTGCCGCTTACTTGGCCGCCGGGGCCGGGCACCCCTCACCCATGCCCGCCATCCCCGCCAGCCGCTGCAGGCGCGAGCGGTTGTCCATACACGCCTTGTGTTCCGCTTCCCGCACCTTCTCCTGAGCCAGCTGCGCAGCGCGCGCACGTTCGGCCTGCAATTGGGCAATGCGCTCGCGGATCTGCGGCATGGCCGCCAGGGCGGCCTTTTCGCCTTCCAGGATGGCGCTGGCCCGCTGGCCGAAGTCAGCCGGGCCGATGTCCAGCACCTTGGGGCGGATGACCACGTCGGCGCGGGCCAGTTCGGCTTCGCCCAGCTTCTGGCCCATGATGGCAATCGACTGGCCCAGCGCGCCCAGCATGTTGCCCGGCGTCTGGCCCCGGGCCTTGTTGGAAATGTCCACCGCAATCACGATGTCGGCGCCCAGCTGGCGCGCCGCGTCCACCGGCACGGGGCTCACGATGCCGCCGTCCACGAAGTGGTACTTGCCGATGGTGACGGGCTGGAAGACGCCGGGCACGCTGCTCGATGCGCGCACTGCCTGCCCGGTGTTGCCGCGAGCGAACACGGTGCGCTCGCCGTCTTCGAGCCGGGTGGACACCACTGCGAAGGGCTTGGCCATCTGCTCGAGCGGCTTGCGGCCCACCTGTTCGTTCACATAGTCCTCCAGCTTCTGGCCCAGCACCAGCCCGCCTGAGGACAACTGCAGGTCGCGGATCTTGGCTTCGTCCAGCGCCACGGCCTTTTCCTGCATCTCGAACGCGTTCATGCCGCTGGCGTACAGCGCGCCCACCACGCTGCCCGCGCTGGTACCCGAGACAACGGCGGGCGCAAGGCCGTTGGCCTCGAGCATCTTGATCACGCCGATGTGGGCAAAGCCCTTGGCTGCCCCGCCGCCCAGGGCAATGCCGATCTTGATGGGGCCTCCTGCGGGGGCGCCTGCCGTGGTGGTGGATGTGGCCTGCGCAGTGGCTGCGGGCTGGGTCGGCGCTGTGCCGCCGCATGCGGCAAGACTTGCGCAAACCAGGAGCGCCAACGGGCGCAAGAAGACGTTGTCCAACCGCATATGCAGGATCCTGTTCTCAACGGAGGCGGCGAGTGTAGCGGCAGGGGCACGCCATCTGCCCATCCAATCAATCGGAACAAATTGTCACAGGCCCGTTCATCGCCGTTACCTACACTGCCACGTCCTTTTTCGGGCTGCCCTCATAACCCATCCAACATGGTCAAACCTGTCGTAGCTGTCATCCCCGGCACCATCATCGCCGGTGGTCCACTGAGCCAATCCACCATCCTTGCCGTCAACAAAGCGGCCGAAAAAACGCCTGCGCAATGGCGTCGGTTCGTGGCATACGCCTCCTTGGTCAAGGTCGGCGGCTCGCTGGCCTGGCGTGCCAACAACCCGGGCAATTTGCGTGATTCGCCGCTCAAAATCGGCAACGTCTCCGGCGCCGTGGGCGTCTTTGCGGTGTTTGCCAATATGGACGACGGCCATGCCGCGCAGCGCGCGCTGTATGTCAAGAAGTACGGGACCATGAAGGTGCGCGATGCCATCGCCAAGCTCACCCCGCCGAACGAGAACGACACCGAGCGGTATCTGCGGGAGCTGGAGAAGGCGGGCGTGGACCTGGACAAGGACGTCAACTCGCAGATCGACGTGCTGATGCCGGCTGTGGCAGCGAGTGAAGGCGTCATTGCCGGTATCGAGGTGCCACGCTCATGAAGCGCCTGGCACTTGTCGCATGTCTTGTCGCCGTCCCCGCACTGGCGCACGCGGCAGACCAGGTCGCCGTGGGTTGCCAGCGCGTGAAGCTGGTGCTCGACGAGCGGTTCACCCCGAGCGAACGCGACCGTCTGTGGGCCAGCGGCGAGGAGGCCAGCGGCGCGCCGGCTGTGTTGCAGTTGCGAGGTTGCCAAGGCGAATTGCTCGACAGCCTGACGCTGGAAGCACCCCTGGCCAAGCTGGACCGCACTGCCTTGCGCGGCGTAGGCACCCCCACCGTGCTCGTGACGGTGGACTTGACGGCGCCGGCGGGCAGCTACAGCGGACCGCTGACCAAGCCCGTTCAGGTGAAGGGCAACCGCCTGGCCTACGCGCAGGCCCGTGCTGCGGACGGCACGGTGCAGCCCATCGTGCTGGCCCAGACGGGCAAGGCAGCGTGGAAGAAGGTGCGGGTGGTGGCTGCAGACCAGTTGCTCGCGGTGCGCAGCGAGCCGCGCGATGGGGATTTCACGACCAGCTACCGCCGTTATGTCCATGGCAAGCAGGGCTGGACGGTGCGGGTCCGGTCACAGCCTGGCCTGTGGGAGTCGGACGGCGAGTTCCCTGCGCGCCGCTCGTTCCCCTGAGCGGGCGGGGCGGGCGGTGACCGGCGGGCGGTCACGGCGGGGTGGGGCGCGTTGACCGCGCCCCCGAGGCTCACTCGCCCTGCGACCCCCGGTGTGCCCAGCCCGTGGTGCGCTTTTCGACCCAGCTGAACAGCTCGTACATCACCATGGCCATGGCGCCCACCACCATCAGGCCGGCAAACGCCAGGCCCATCTGCATGGACGAGCCTGCCGAGATCAGCAGGTAGCCGATGCCCTCGTTGGCGGCCGTCATTTCCGACACGGTGGTGCCCACGAAGGCCAGCGTGATGGCGACCTTGAGCGAGCCGTAGAAGTACGGCATTGACCGCGGCAGGCCTACCTTGACCAGCACGTCCCAGCGCTTGGCGCCCAGCACGCGCAGCACGTCTTCGAGCTCGGGCTCCAGCGTGGCCAGGCCCGTGGCGATGTTCACCATGATCGGGAAGAAGCTGATGAGAAACGCGGTGAGGATGGCCGGCCCCACGCCGATGCCGAACCACACCACCAGGATGGGCACGAAGGCCGCCTTGGGCAGCGCGTTGAACGCGGTCATCAGCGGGTAGACGGCGGCATACGCCAGGCGCGAGCTGCCGATGAGGAAGCCGAGCAGCACGCCCACCACGATGGCAATGCCGAAGCCCGCCATGGTGACCCAGTAGGTGCGCCAGGCATGGGCGGCGATCACGCCTCCGAACTCGACCAGCTGCGTGCCGATGGCCCAGGGGCTGGGGAAGATGAATTCCGAGACGTTGAAGGCCGAGCAGATGATCTGCCACAGCAGGACGATGGCGACGAGCAGGATCCAGGGGGACCAGCGCTCCGCAGTTTTCTTGTGCATGGTGGTGGGGGCCTTGTGGGTTTCTTACTGCTGGAGGGGGGCGCCCGCTTTTCGCAGGGCACCGATGTGGCCGCGCAGCTCGTGCACGATGTCGGTGAACTCCTTGGTGTAGGTGATCTCCAGGTCGCGCGGGCGGGGCAGCTCGATGTCGCGCTGCACGACGAAGCGGCCGGGGCTTTTGCTCATCACGTACACGGTGTCGGCCAGGAAGACCGACTCGCGCAGGTCGTGCGTCACCAGGATCACGTTGAATTTCTGCTCGGCCTGCAGGTCGCGCAGGATGCACCAGAGCTCCTCGCGGGTGAAGGCATCGAGCGCGCCGAAGGGCTCGTCCAGCAGCAGCATCTTGGGCTCGTGGATGAGTGCGCGGCAGATGCTGGCGCGCTGCTGCATGCCGCCCGACAGCTGCCATGGAAACTTGTCCTCATAGCCGCCCAGGCCCACCTTCTGCAGCAGGGCGCGGGCGCGGGCCTCGTACTCCTTGCGCTTGGCCTTGAACTGGCTGCGGTGAGGCTCCACGATCTCGAGCGGCAGCAGCACGTTGTCGACCGTGGTGCGCCAGGGCAGCAGCGACGGCGCCTGGAAGGCCATGCCCGATATCTTGAGCGGCCCGGTCACAGGCTGGCCGTCGATGAGGATCTTGCCTATCGACGGCATCTTCAGGCCCGTGGCCAACTTCATGAAGGTGGACTTGCCGCAGCCCGACGGGCCGACGATGGCGATGAACTCGCCCTGCCGGATCTGCAGGTCGATGGCCTCGACGGCGAAGTGGTTCTGCGCGAGCAGCTCGTCGTTGTACGCGAGCCAGACATCGCGGAAGTCCACGAAGTAGGAGTCAGCAGCCTGCATGTGAAGAATCTGAGTAAAAATGGTCGCTACCGCTTGATAGGTAAGCGCTAGCAGCTATTGTTTTGATAGTAAGCCTGTGCCTGGTCTCCGCGCAGGCTTCCGTGGCGCACCGCGCCTTACTTCTTCGGCAGGATGTTCAGGTCGGCGGTGCTAGGGAGGAAGCTCGCGTTCCACACGTCGTCGGCGTTCACCCGGGTCTTGGTGTTGAACGCATCGGACACTTGCGACGCCATCAGCGACAGGCGGCCGGGCACGGCCTTGCCGAAGCCTTCGGCGCGTGCGTCGGGGCTGTTGATGACGGTGTCGATGGCCAGTTGCAGGCGGCGGGTTTCGAGCGGCACGTTCACGATGCCGTCACGTGCCTTCACGTGCTCGATGGAAGCGGCCGGGTTGGCGATGACTTCCTTGGCGCCCTTTGTGAAGGCGGCCAGGAAGGCCTTGATCGCGGCCGGGTTCTCCTTGATGAGCTTCGGCGACGCGATGATCACGTTGCCGTACAGCTTCACGCCGAAGTCGGCATAGGGCAGCACCACCACGTCGGCGGCCTTGGCGCCGCGGGCTTCCAGGTTGAGCAGCGAGGTGAAGGTGAAGCCGGTGATGGCGTCCACGTCGCCGCGCACCAGCATGGTCTCGCGCAGCGGCGGGTCCATGGCGGTCCACTGCACGCTGCCCACGCCGTTGGCCTTCTGGAAGATCGGGAACGCGCGGCGGCCAGCGTCGAACACCGGGGCGCCCAGTTTCTTGCCAGCCAGGTCGGCCGGCTTGGTGATGCCGCTCTTCTTGAGCGCCATGACCGACGCGGGCGTGTTGTTGTAGACCATCATCACCGCCACGGGCTTGTTCTGCGCGTCGGGGTTGTTGGCGTGGAACTCCATCACGGCGGCCAGGTCGGCAAAGCCCATGTCATAGGTGCCCGACGCCACGCGCTGTACGGCACCGCCCGAACCGTTGCCGGCGTCCACCGTCACGTCCAGGCCGGCTGCCTTGAAATAGCCCTTGGCCACCGGCTGCAGGAAGAGGGCGGCAGGGCCCTCGAAGCGCCAGTCGAGCTGGAACTTGATCGGGGTGGTGGCCTGCGCGTGGGCGGTGGAGAAAGCGCCGGCGGTGGCCAGCAGCAGGGCGGCTTGCAGGAGGGTGCGTTTGTTCATGGGAAGGTGTCCTGTCAGAAGTCGTCGAAGGGAAGGCATGCGGGGCCGGCGCCGCAGGCGGGGCCGGGCCTTGCCGCATACCATGCTGTCCCAGTCAGCAAAAACGATGCCTGCTTTCACCGGGGCGGGGTAGAAGAGCGGACTATTGTTCGCCAATTTGGTGCACGCGGCTCTAGAGGCTTTCCCGAAATGGTGCATGGCCGGTGCCGGCCGCTGGCTGTTGCTGGCTGCCGCGGGTGCACCGCGCCGGGGCACGGCACCGTGTGCGGCACGGCACATTGGGGCAAACGCGCAGGCAGCCGGTGCGCGCCGGTGGTACAACAAAAGTCCTCATCACCAGCACAGTCCTTGGGAGGGCTTTTCATGGCGGACATCCAGGCATTCTTCGAAAACGTGCAACTACCCACCATCCCAGATGTGGCGCGCGAGCTCATCGCCACCATGAAGGACGATGACATCCCCTTTGAAAAAGTGCGCGGCGCCATCTCCAAGGACCCGGCGCTCACCGCCAAGCTGATCCGCCTGGCCAACAGTGCCCGCTTCGGCCTGCCGCGCCAGGTGGCCTCGCTGGACGACGCCATCACCATGGTCGGCCTGAACCAGGTGCGCACGCTGGCGCTGGCTTCGTGCATGTCTGGGGTGTTCAAGGACGCGCCGGGCGTGGACGCCGAGGCCTTCTGGAAGGAGAGCATGGCGATTGCGGGCTATTCGCAGTGGCTGGCGCGCACGCTGGGCTCCAACGTGCAGGAGTCGTGGCTGGCGGGCTTTCTGGTGCGGCTGGGCGAACTGATCATTGCGCAGAAGGCGCCCGAGCAGATCCCGGCCATCGAGCAGCTGCCCCACCACGCTGGCGGCCGCTGGCAGCGCGAGCGCACGCTGCTCGGCTTTACCGAGGCGCAGGTCACGGCCGAACTGGCCCGGCGCTGGCGCTTTCCGGACACCATCGTGCAGGCGCTGGAGACGGCCGAGGACCCCGTCGCCACCACCCCGTTCTGCCGGCTGGGCGGCATCCTGCACGTGGCCACGCTGCTGGCCGAGATCGGGCTGGAAGAGCCCATGTCGCCCGCCGACACCATCGCCAGCCTGCCTGCCGAGATCAAGCAGGCGCTGCAGCTGGATTCGGCCTGGCTGGCAGAGCACCTGCCACCGGTGGCGGACTATGTGGATGTGTCTGTGCGCTAGAGGCTGAGAGCACCCCCTGAGTCGCTTCGCGCCTCGGTGCCACCGCCAGAGGCGGTGGCTCTTCGGGCACGTCCAAGCCTGCGCAGGCAGGCTTGGAGCCGCGGCCCTCAGCCCCTCTCTCTCCTCGCTCCGCGCGTCGGGAGGGGGATGCCCCCGGTGCACGCAAGCGAAGCGCCGCCTCCGCGCCTAGGCGGCCCTTGCACGGGGGCCCTGGCTGGGGCCGCGCCAGTTTTGTGCGATGTGGGTGGCGCGCAGTGCTATGAATGACTGAAACGACAAAGGGGGCCGAAGCCCCCTTTGTCGTTGGTGCGCTGCTGGCAGTCAGCTCTTGCGCGATGCCGCGCTGGCCACCGCCAGGGCCGTCATGTTGAACACCCGGCGCACCGTGGCCGCGGGGGTCAGGATGTAGGCGGTGGCGGCGCCGCCCATCAGGATGGGGCCCACCGTCACGCCGCCGCTGGTCGTGGTCTTGAGCACGTTGTACAGGATGTTGGCGGCATCCAGGTTGGGGCAGATCAGCAGGTTGGCCGAGTCGCTGAGCGTGGATTCCGCCATGTACACGTTGCGGATGTTCGGGTCCAGCGCGGCGTCGCCGTGCAGTTCGCCGTCGCACTCGATCTCGGGGTGGGCCGCCACGAACAGGTCGCGGGCTTCGCGCATCTTGCGGGCCGAGGGGCGCTTGGACGAGCCGTAGCTCGAATGCGACAGGAACGCCACCTTGGCGGGCAGGCCGAAGTGCTGCACCTCCTGCACCGACATCCAGGCGATGTCCGCCAGCTGCTGGGCCGTGGGGTTCTCGTTCACATAGGTATCGGCGATGAACAGCGTGCCGCGGTCGGTCATCAGCGCGTTCAGCGCCGCGTAGTCGTTCACGCCTGCCTGGCGGCCCAGGATGCTGTGGATGCGCTCCAGGTGCGTCTCATACGTGCCCACCAGGCCGCAGATCATCGCGTCGGCATCGCCCAGCGACACCATCAGCGAGGCGATGATGGTGTTGGAGCGGCGCACCGCAGCCTTGGCCACCTCGGGCGTCGCACCGTTGCGCTGGTTGAGCTGGTGGTAGTGCTCCCAGTACTGGCGAAAGCGCGGGTCATCCTCGGGGTTGCAGACCTCGACGTCCTTGCCCAGCCGCATGCGCAGGCCGGCTTTCTCGATGCGCGCCGCAATGACGGCAGGGCGGCCGATGAGGATGGGGTGGGCGATCTTGTCGTCGATGGCCATTTGCGCGGCGCGCAGTGCGCGCTCGTCTTCACCGTCGGCGTAGGCCACGCGCTTTTGGCCCTCAGGCAGGGCCTTGGCCGCCGTGATCACGGGGCGCATCAGCATGCCGGTTTGATACACGAAGCGCGACAGGGCTTCCTTGTACGCTTCCATGTCTTCGATGGGGCGCGTGGCCACGCCGGACTCTGCAGCGGCCTTGGCCACGGCCGGCGCGATCTTGAGGATCAGGCGCGAGTCGAACGGCGTGGGGATCAGGTAGTCGGGGCCGAAGGTGAGTTCCTTGCCCGCATAGGCGCTGGCCACTTCCTCGCTGATGTCGGCCTTGGCCAGGTCGGCGATCTGGCGCACGCAGGCGAGCTTCATCGCCTCGGTGATCTTGGTCGCGCCGCAGTCCAGCGCGCCGCGGAAGATGTACGGGAAGCACAGGACGTTGTTGACCTGGTTCGGGTAGTCCGAGCGGCCCGTGGCGATGATGCAGTCCGGGCGGATGGCCTTGGCCAGTTCGGGGCGGATCTCCGGCTCGGGGTTGGCCAGCGCCAGGATGATGGGCTTGGGAGCCATGGTCTTGACCATCTCGGCCGTGAGCACGCCGGGTGCCGAGCAGCCCAGGAACACGTCGGCGCCGTCGACCACGTCGGCCAGCGTGCGGGCCTCGGTCTTTTGCGCATAGCGCTGCTTGGAGGCGTCGAGCCCGCCGGGGCGGCCATCCCAGATCACGCCCTTGGAGTCCACCATGAAGATGTGCTCGCGCTTGACGCCCAGGCCCACCATCACGTCCACGCAGGCAATGGCTGCGGCGCCAGCGCCGGACACGGCGATTTTGACCGCGCCGATCTCCTTGCCCACCAGCTCCAGGCCGTTGAGCAGCGCAGCGCTGGAGATGATGGCCGTGCCGTGCTGGTCGTCATGGAACACCGGGATGTTCATGCGCGCACTGAGCTGCTGCTCGATGTAGAAGCACTCGGGCGCCTTGATGTCTTCCAGGTTGATGCCGCCCAGCGTGGGCTCCATCGCCGCGATGATCTCGACCAGCTTGTCCGGGTCGCGCTCGGCCAGCTCGATGTCGAACACGTCCACGCCGGCGAACTTCTTGAACAGGCAGCCCTTGCCTTCCATCACCGGCTTGCCGGCCAGCGGGCCGATGTCGCCCAGGCCCAGCACGGCCGTGCCGTTGGTGATCACACCCACCAGGTTCCCGCGCGAGGTGTAGTCGAACGCCTTGGACGGGTCGGCCTGGATATCCAGACACGGGTAGGCCACGCCGGGCGAATACGCCAGCGACAGGTCGCGCTGGTTGGACAGGGGCTTGGTGGGGGTCACCGCAATCTTGCCCCGGGTGGGGTTGCGGTGGTATTCACGCGCGGCGTCGCGCAGCGCCTCTTCGGCGGCGGAAAGTTTCTGGGTCATACGGAAATCCTGGAAGTCTTCGGCGGAATGCAAAACAAGGGTACCCGATGGCACGGGTGGCTGGCATGGCGGTTTATGCGTATGCAGCATGAAGCCAAAACCCCCTGGCAGCCCGGCTGCAAGGGGGTCATCACGGTGCGGGCGGCAGCGCTTTCTGGCAGCGGGCGGCGGGACGCTAGTGGGCGTCGGCCTGGCGTGCGGCGTTCACAGCGGCGGAGGTGTCGCGGCTGGCGCCATTGAAGAAAACGTTCAGGGCCACGGCCGTGATCGAGGCCAGCAGGATACCGGATTCGATCAGCGGGTGGATCGCATGCGGCATCCACTGGCGAAAGCTCGGCGCGATCAGCGGGATCATGCCCACGCCGATGGACACGGCCACGATCATCGCGTTGAAACGGTTGTGCTTGAAGTCCACCCCGCCCAGAATGCGGATGCCCGTGGCCGCCACCATGCCGAACATCACCAGGCCCGCGCCGCCCAGCACCATGGTGGGCAGCGATTCGACCAGCGCCGCCATCTTGGGCAGCACGCCCAGCACGATCAGGATCACGCCGCCCGCCACGCAGACGAAGCGGCTCTTGACGCCGGTCACGGCCACCAGGCCCACGTTCTGCGAGAAGCTGGTGTACGGAAAGGTGTTGAAGATGCCGCCCAGCAGCGTGCCCAGGCCGTCGGTGCGCAGGCCGCGCGTGAGGTCGGCCTGCTCGATCTTGCGGTCCGTCATCTCGCCCAGCGCGAGGAACATGCCGGTCGACTCGATCATCACCACGATCATCACGAGCGTCATGGTCAGGATCAATATGGGGTCGAACACCGGCCCTGCGATCTCGAACGGCAGCACGAAGTCGAACCACTGCGCCTTGGCCACCTTCTCGAACGACATCAGGCCCATGGCCACCGCGATCACGGCGCCGATCACGATGCCCAGCAGCACCGAGATGTTGGCGATGAAGCCGCGTGCGAACTTGGCGATGAGCAAAATGGACACCAGCACCACCGCCGAGATGCCCACGCCCGTGAGGTCCGCGTAGCGGGGGTTGGGCACCGTGGGCACCACCGCAAAGCCCTTGGGCACCGGCGGCAGCGACGAGCCCGGCGCGCCCGCGGCGGACTGCATCTCGGTGAGCCACTTCAGGTGCTCGGGGTTCACCACGCTGGGCGCGGTGGGCCCCACGGGGTTGCCGAAGATCCAGTTGATGCCCACCCGCATCAGGCTGATGCCGATGACCGCGATGATGGTGCCGGTGACCACCGGCGGAAAGAACCGCAGCATGCGGCTGACCAGTGGCGCGATCAGGATGGACACCACCCCCGCGCCGATCACCGAGCCGAAGATCAGCCCCGCCCCCGCCGTACCGCTGGTGCTCTGCGCCATGGACACCATGGGCGCCACCGAGGCGAAGGTCACGCCCATCATCACCGGCAGGCGGATGCCGAACCATTGCGTGGCGCCCAGCGCCTGGATCAGCGTGACCAGCCCGCACACGAAGAGGTCGGCCGAGATCAGCTTGGCCACCTGGTCGGGCGTGAGGTTGAGCGCGCGCCCGACGATGAGCGGCACGGCCACCGCGCCGGCATACATCACCAGCACATGCTGCAACCCCAGCGCGGTCAGGCGCCCCAGGGGCAGGTGTTCGTCCACGGGGTGCACAGACGGTTGCATGGGAAATCTCCTTGAGGTGGGGCGCGGTGTGGGGATCTGCGTGCATGTGCGTGGCACCCATCTTTGGTGCACAACGATCCATACAAAAAGTGTATACACATTGCCGGATCCGTTGGCTACGGTAAACCCTAGGTGCGGGCGCCCGACCGGGGCCGGTGCGCAGGCAAAAGGCCGCGGCGAGGCAGGGGTTTCGGGTGGTGGCGGCAGGCGCTTTTTTACAATCGCAGCTCGCCGCTGCGCCGTGACTGCGCCACCGCTGTGGCGTCGCACCTGCTGCGCAGCCGCCGCAGCGACTGCTCCTCCCCACACGCCCGCTCCATGAACCTGCCCCCGCTCCGAACCTCCCTTGCCGCTGATGCCGCTGATGCCCGTCCACCCGCGGGCGCGCTGGCCCGCTGGCGCCTGGCGCTGGCCGTGGGCATGGTGGTGGTGGGTGCGGCCTGCATGGACGGCTATCCCCAGCAAGACGCCCCCGCGCTCGACCCGTTCACGATGACGCAGGGCCAGCGGCTGGCGCACATGAACGTGTTGGGTGGTGAAGCGCACGCCGAGCGCCGCTGGAGCTACGAGCTGTTGCCCGGCTGCGTGCTGCGCATCGACGTGGACGGCAAGGCCGGGCCGCGCCCCTCCTTCGATATCCCGCTGCTGGGGGCTGCCGTCACGCTGGCCAACGACCGGGCGGATGCCACCTTCGACGTGAACGTGGCCACGGCGCTCGCGCACAGGCAGGAAGCCGCCGTGTCGGTGCTGGAAGCGCAGAACTGGGTGCACGCCAGCGGCATGCAGCTGCTGCTGCGTGTGCTGCAAAAAGGCTGCGTGGATGCGCAGAATGCGCACCACGCGGCGCGGTCCTGACGGGGTTCTCCGGGCCTGAAAAGGCTCAGGCCAGCAAGGCCTTGACCAAATCCGTCTGGCGGTCGGGCCGCCCGGTGTCGAGCTCCAGGTTGGCTTCAATGCGCCGCAGGTGCTCCATCATGCTGGCCACGGCGGCCTCGGCATCGCCGGCGCGGCACAGCTGCAGGAAGTCTGCGTGTTCTTCCGACGAGCAGTGCGGGTCGTTGGACGAGTGGTACAGCATGGCTATCAAGGAACTGCGGGCCACCAGCTCGCGCACCAGCTCGGCCAGCGTGCGGTTGCCCGTGGCTTCGGCCAGCACCACGTGGAAGTCGCCCAGCAGCTTCTCGCGCACGCGGCCGGTGGTGGTGCTGCCCCGCAGCGCCGCGCGTTCGAAGCGGATGTGCTGCTCCAGCAACTGGTAGTCGGCGTCGCCCGCCGTGGCCACGAACAGGCGCACGACCTCGCTCTCCAGCACACGCCGCACGGCGAACACTTCGCGCGCGTCCTGCACGCTCGGGCGGCTCACGAAGGCGCCCTTGTCGGGGATGATCTCGATCAACTTGTCCTTGGACAGCATCACCAGCGCCGCGCGGATCTTGGTGCGGCTCACGGTGTAGACGCGGCCCAGTGCTTCTTCGCGCAGCCAGGTGCCGGGCGGTAGGCGCTTCTCGACGATGGCGGTGGCCAGGTCCTGCGCAATGCTCTCGGTGGATGCCAGGCGGTCGTCCGCCGGGGCCAGCACGCCCTCCACGGGCTCAGGCGCGGTGTCGGGAGGGGCGGCGGTGCGGGTGCTGGATCGGGCGCGGGGCATGCCCGATTGTGGCCTGGATGGGCGGTGCGGCCCATCCTCGCAGACCCCCATTCAAGCCGCGCGCGGCAGGCGCACCGCCGTGGCAGGCTGCAGCGCAAAACCCGCCAGCGCGCCCGCCATGGCCTTCGGCAGGGGCCGCGCCAGCTCGCCGTGCTTGCTGGTGGACAGGCCCAGCAGCACCAGCGATTCGACCATGGACGTGGCGGCTGCCACGCCGTCGATCACCGGCACGCCGAGCGCTTGCGAAATGTGCTCGCACAGGTCAGCCATGCCCGCGCAGCCCAGCACCAGCGTGTCGCAGCCGTCTTCGGCCAGCGCGCGGCGGCATTCTTCGGTGATGCGCTCGCGCGCGTTCGAGCCCGGCACTTCAAGTTCCAGCACCGGCAGCTCGCAGGCCCGCACGTTGGCGCAAAAGCGCTGCATGCCGTAGATCTCGGCCAGGTGCCAGGCCTGGCCCATGGTGCGGGAGAGTGTGGTCACCACCGAGAACTTCGAGCCCACCATGCTGGCCATGTGCATGGCCGCCTCGGCGATGCCCACCACCGGGCCGTGCGCCAGCTCGCGCGCGGGTTTGAGGCCCGGGTCGCCGAAGCAGGCGATCACATAGCCGTCCATTGCGTCGCGCTCGCCGGCCGCGATCTCCTGCAGCAGGCCGGGCACGGCCAGTGCCTCGTCGTAGTGGCTCTCGATGGAGGCCGGGCCCATGGCAGGGCTCACCGCCAGCACCTCGGTGCCGGGCCGCGCCACGGCGCGTGCGCAGGCACCGATCTTCTCGGTCATGCTCCAGGTGGTGTTGGGGTTGATGATCTTGATGCGCACGGATTCGTTCTTTCTTTTTCAGTTCTTGCGGTTCAACGCCAGGTAGATGACGAAGCCCAGGCCCATGCCGATGAACCAGGCGTAGTTGGCGGCCGGCCGCAGCACGGGCACGAACACGCACAGGATGGGCACGAGGGCCGCGGGGATGAGCGTCCAGATGGCGCGCGGGTTGTAGCCCTTGCTGTACCAGTAGGCGCCGCGGCTGTTCATGGTGTAGAGGTCGTCCACCAGCACCTGCTGGCGGCGCACGCAGTAGTAGTCGGCGATCAGGATGCCGAACAGCGGGCCGATGAAGGAGCCCAGCACATCGAGGGTGTAGTGGATCACCTCGGGGTTGTTGTACAGGTTCCAGGGCGTGATGAAGATCGAGCCCACCGCAGCGATCATGCCGCCCGTGCGCCAGCTGATGTGCTGCGGCGCCACGTTGGAAAAGTCGAACGCGGGCGACACGAAGTTGGCCACGATGTTGATGCCCACGGTGGCGATCATGAAGGTCAGCGCGCCCAGCACCACCGCGGTGGTGCTGTCGATCTTGCCCACGGTGTGCACCGGGTCGGTGATCAGCTCGCCGAACACCGGCAGCGTGGCCGCCGTGGTCACCACCGTCAGCAGCGAGAAGAACACGAAGTTGACCGGCAGTCCCCAGAAATTGCCTTTCTTCACCGCGTCAAAACTCTTGCCGTAGCGCGAGAAGTCGCCGAAGTTGAGCATCGGTCCGCTGAAGTAGCTCACCACCAGCGCAATGGCCGACAGCATCACGGGCACCGCGTCCCAACCCTGGAACTTGATGCCGCCCAGGTTGAGGTCGATGTTCTTCCAGCCTGCCTTCCACACCAGCCAGCCGCACAGCACCGCCATCACCACGTACACCGCGGGGCCCGCCCAGTCGATGAACTTGCGGATCGCCTCCATGCCGTGCCAGAACACCAGCGCCTGCAGCACCCACATCACCATGAACGCCAGCCAGCCCAGGCTGGACAGGCCCGCAAAGCCGTGCTGCGCGACGTCCGCATACGGCGCCAGGCCCGGAAAGAAATGCAGCGTCAGCAGCAAGAAGGCGCCGGACGCCAGGTAGGTCTGGATGCCGTACCACGCCACCGCGATCAGCCCGCGGATGATGGCCGGGATGTTGGCGCCCAGCACCCCGAACGATGCACGGCAGATCACCGGGTAGGGCGTGCCCGTCACCTGGCTGGGCTTGGCCACCAGGTTGCAGAAGAACTGCACGATGAGGATGCCCACGAGCAGCGCCACCAGCACCTGCCAGCTCGACAGGCCCAGGGCGAACAGGCTGCCCGCCGTGATGTAGCCGCCCACGCTGTGCACGTCGGACATCCAGAACGCGAAGATGTTGTACTGGCCCCAGGTCTGGCGCTTGAGCGGCGCCAGGTCCTCGTTGGTCAGGCGCGGGTCGTAGCCCGGCTTGATCAGGGCGTTGCCATGGTGCGGGCCGGCGGGCTCGGTGCCCGCCGTCAAGGGTGTGCTGCTGACGGCTGTGTTCACGGGTGTCTCCTCGTGTGGAAAAGGACGGGTTCCGGGCATCTGCGGCCTGGATTATTTTGTACCCTATATTTGTATACAAAAAATGGGTGCAATAAAACGCCGTTGGGGCATGAATTGACAGGGGTTTACCCGCATGCGCACGAACGCGTGCAATAAACAAAAACCGCCCGAGCCGTGGAGGCCGGGGCGGTTGCTGGGTGGGAATGGAATGGGAGGGAGAAGGAGACGCAGAGAGAGGCAGGTCAGCCGTCGGTGCTGGCCCGCGCACCGGGCAGCGGCGTGAGCGAGTCGCGCAGCCGGTCGCGCACCATGGGCTGGTCGTGGTTCAGCGCATCTTCCACATGGCCGATGTGGGCCAGCAGGCGCTCGCGCGCCAGGGCGGTGTCGCCCGCTTCCAGCGCTTCGACGATGGCTTCGTGCTCGGCGCACGACTGGCTGGCCTCGTGCCGTGATTGGTAGAGCGATGCCGCCAGCGTGGTGCGTGCCGTCAGGTCGCGCAGGATGTCGCTCAGGCTGCGGTGGCCCATGCTCTCGGCCAGGCACACATGGAAGTCCGCCAGCAGAAAGGCGCGCGTGGCGGCATCGGCGCCTTCGATGGCCTGCTGCTCTTCGGCGATGTGCGCGCGCAGCCGCGGCGTGACCGACTGCAGGGGCCGCCCGGCGTCGGCCAGGATGCCCGATTCGATGATGCGCCGGGCCGAGAACGCATCGCGCGCATCGTCCACCGACGGCTCCACCACATACCAGCCGCGGCGCGGGCGCACCTCGACGAAGCCGCGCGCCTGCAGTTGCATCAGCGCTTCGCGCACCAGGGTGCGGCTCACGCCGAACAGATCGGCCAGCTCCTGTTCGCCCAGACGCTCGCCGGGGGACAGCTTCTGGGCCAGTATGGACTCGACCACCTGCTGTGCGATCTGGTTCGGGCTGATGCTCATGGATAGTGGTGGTGGTGATATGTGGCGGGCAGCGCCAGTCTAGGGGTAGGGCAGGGTAAAGGCAGCGTCAGCGCGGGAGCGCCAGGCGGGACGTCGCAGAAGATGCGGCGCGGTCGCCGTCGAGCTTGAAGCCTGCCACGGTGCGCGCCAGGTGGTGGGCCTGCTCGTTCAGCACGGACGACGCTGCGGTGGATTGTTCCACCAATGCCGCATTTTGCTGTGTCGAGCGGTCCATCTCGGCCACGGCCTGGTTGATCTGGCCGATGCCGGCGCTTTGTTCGTTCATCGATCCGTTGATCTCGCCGATGATCTGCGCCACCTGCTGGATGTCTTTGACGATCTCGCCCATGGTCTTGCCCGCGGCCTGCACGCGCTGCGTGCCGGTGGCCACGCTGGCGCCCGAGGCATCGATCAGCGTCTTGATCTCCTTGGCGGCCGTGGCACTGCGGTGGGCCAGGCTGCGCACCTCGCTGGCCACCACGGCGAAGCCGCGGCCGTTCTCGCCCGCGCGGGCTGCCTCCACCGCCGCGTTCAGCGCCAGGATGTTGGTCTGGAATGCGATGGAGTCGATCACGCCGATGATCTCGCCGATCTTGGCCGAGGCGGCCGAGATATCGTCCATCGTGCTCACCGCGCCGGCCACCACATCACCACCCCGCATCGCCGTGGCGCTGGCCGAGTCGGCCAGGCGTGTGGCCTGGGCGGCCGCCTCGGCCGACTGCTTGAGGGTGACCGTCAGTTGCGAAAGCGAGGCCGAGGTTTCCTGCAGCGCGCTGGCCGAGCCTTCGGTGCGGTTGGACAAATCCTGGTTGCCGGCCTTGATCTCGTCGGTGGCCGTCTTCATCGACTCCACGCCCTGGCGCACGTCCTGCAGGACGGTGCCGATCTTGTCCACGAAGCTGTTGAACGACATGGCGATCTGCGCCACCTCGTCGCGCCCCTGCACGGGCAGGCGGTGCGTGAGGTCGCCGCTGCCCGAGCCCACTTCATCCATCGCATCGCGCACCTGCGACAGGCGGCGGAACGACTGCGCGGTGAGCAACGCGGTGACGCCAGCCGCCGTCAGTACCAGCAGCACGATGGCGATGGCCGAGGTGCGCACCACGCTGGCGAGGCCCGCCGTGGCTTCGGCCTTGTCCAGCGCCACCACCAGCAGCCAGTCGGTGCCCTGCACGGGCAGTGCGCGCAGCAGCTTGGGCGCGCCGTTGAGTTCGGCTTCGAGCGAGTGGCTCGCGCCCTGCAGCGACGACACCACGGTGGGCGTGAGCGCGGCAGACAGCTCTGCCACCGGCTTGAGCATGCGCTTGGCGTCCGGGTGGGCCAGCACCAAGCCGTCCTTGTCGATCACGAAGCCCAGGCTGCTGGGCGTGGGGTGCACGGCGGACACCACCTCTTGCACGCCCTTGAGCGGCACCGCGCCGCTGATCGCGCCCTGCGCCGTGCCGTCCCGCAGGATGGGCGCGGCGAACGACACGAAGGGCTCGCCGGTGGAGGCATCGCCATACGGCTTGGTCACCACCAGCTTGCCGGCCTGCAGCGCGCTCTTGTACCAAGGGCGGGCGGTGGGGTCGTAGGTGGGCGGCGTGGTGCTGCTGCTCGACACCCAGGTCTTGTCCTGCCAGCCGCCCGTTGTCACCGGGAAACCGCCGGACTTGTTCATGTGCAGCACCAGGCCCTTGGGGTCGCCGGGTTCGACCACGGCGGCCGTCGCCGTCACGGCGGTGGCCTTGGCGGCGACCCATTTCTCGATGGCCAGCGTGTTGCCCGAGGCGATGGCGGCCAGGTTTTCTTCAATCGTCTGCAGTGTGGCCGACCGCACGATGGTGTAGGTGGCAGCGCCCGTGAGTGCCAAGGCTACGGTGACGGCTGCGGTGGTGATGAGCAGGATGCGGGTGCGAAGCGAGGTGATCATGGGAGTACGGCCTTTGCCGGGGTGGCGCAAAGCGGCGGTGCGGCGGTGGGGCGCTGCACGCCGCGGTCTTGGGGGCGGTGGTGCGTTGGCGGGGCTCAGCCCTTGGTGTCCTTGAACATCTCTGGCGAGACGCTGTGCTTGAACCAGTGCATGGCGTTGACCATCAGCGCCTGCGATGACCGGGCCTGCGCCAGGAACTCATCGACCCGCGCCAGCAGCCGGGGCTCGCGCTTGCGCACGCCGATGTAGCAGGGGCTTTGGCGCAGCACGGCCACCCGTTTGATGCGCTCGCGCATCGCAGCATCGGGGATGGATTCGGCGACCACGTTGCCCGCCGCAAAGGCGTCGATGCTGCGGCGCACGTACGCATCGAGCATGGGGGCGGAGCTGTCGAATGCCACGGCCGTGGCCTGCGGCGCCTGGGCCTTGAGTTCGGTTTCCTCCAGGCTGCCGCGCACCACGCCCACGCGGCGGCCCTTGAGGGCGGCGAGGTCAGCCGGACCCGCGCTGGCATCGCCGAAGATGCCCATGTAGGTGGGCGCGTAGGCAGTAGAAAAGTCGATCTCGCGCTCGCGCTCCGCGGTCTTGCCCAGGCTGGCGATGATCAGGTCCACCCGGTCTTCGAGCAGCGCGGCCAGGCGGTCGCCGCTGGCCACGGGCTGGATCTTGAGCGTCACCCGCAGGTCGCCGGCCAGCATGCGCGCCACCGCAATGTCAAAGCCATCGACCACGCCGTTGCGCGTGAAGCCGAACGGCGGGAACTCCTGCGGTACCGCCACGCGCAGCACCCGGCTGCGCAGGATGCGGTCCAACTGGTCGGGCTCGCCCTTGCCCTGGGCGGCGGCGGGGCCCCAGCCGAAGGGAAGGGCGTACAGCCCCGCAGCGCCTGCGATAGCGCGGCGGCGGGTCAGAACGGTAGAAGAGTGCATGGGGTGGGCCGTGGTGTTGTGGGTTGTTATGGCTTGGCTTGTCGCATGCGGTCACTGCTGCTGCGGCGGCACGGCCTGGCCGTCCAGCACGGCGTGGGCGCGCTCGCGGTCGATGTCGCCTTCCCACGCGGCGATGGCCACGGTGGCCACGCAGTTGCCGATCAGGTTGCCCAGCGCACGGGCAATGCCCATGAACCAGTCCACCGACAGCACCAGCACCAGCCCGATGGCCGGAATGGCCGGAATGGCGTGCAGCGTGGCCGCCAGCACCACGATGGCCGAGCCCGGCACGCCGTGCGCGCCCTTGGAGGTGACCAGCGATATCGCCAGGATGGTCAGCAAGTCGGTCATGGTGATGGGCGTATTCGTGGCCTGGGCGATGAACACGGCCGCCAGCGTGATGTAGATCGAGAACGCGTCCAGGTTGAACGAGTAGCCCGTGGGGATCACCAGGCCCACGGTCGAGTCGCGGATGCCCATGTGCTTGAGCTTGGCCATGATCTGGGGCAGCACGCTGTCGGACGACGTGGTGGCGAACACCACGGCCAGTTCTTCGCGCAGGTAGCGCAGCAGCTTGAACAGGCTGAAGCCCGAGACCCGCATGATGAGGCCCAGCACCACCACCACGAAGATGAACACGGCCGCATAGAACAGCACCACCAGCATGCCCAGCTGCTTGAGCGAGCCGATGCCGTACTTGCCCACAGTGAACGCGATGGCACCCAGCACGCCCAGTGGCGCCAGCTTGATGATCAGGCCCATGGTCTTGAACAGCACGTGCGACAGGTCTTCGATGAGGCTGGTGATGCGCGCGCCGCGCTCGCCCAGCAGCGCCAGCGCGCAGCCGAAGATGATGGAGAACAGAAGCACCTGCAGCACGTCGCCGGTGGCGAACGCGCTCACGGCGGTGGTGGGGATGAGCTTGAGCAGAAAGTCGCTGAAGCCGCCGCCCGTGAGCTTGCTGGCGTTTTCCGCATAGGCGCCCATGGCCTTGGGGTCCAGCGCGCTCGGGTCCACATTCATGCCGACACCGGGCTCGAACCAGAACGCAAGCGCCAGGCCCAGCACCAGCGCGATGGAGGTGACCACCTCGAAGTAGATGAGCGACTTGATGCCCACCCGGCCCACCCGCTTCAAGTCACCCGTGCCGGCAATGCCATGCACCACCACGCAGAAGACGATGAGCGGAATCAGCATCTTGATGAGCTTGATGAAGCCGTCGCCCAGCGGCTTGAGCTGCACGGCCGTGTCGGGCCAGAGCAGCCCGACGGCCACACCGGCAATCAAGGCCAGGATCACCCGGCCGAACAAGGAGTTGAGGAAGCGGAGCATGGGAACCCTTTGCGGAAAAAAGGAGAAAGTGGCACTGCGATCAATCTTGCATACAAGAAATGTAGGCAAGTGTTGCGCACCAGAACATAGGGTTATCCCCCGATGGCCACGCAGCAACGGCCCTGCACCCGGGGGTGGACGGTTGAAGTTCTTTTGACTTGCACGCAGGGTATCGGCCGGCCGGGTGCCGCACAATCGCCCGCGGAGACCACCATGACCGCTGACCACAACGTGCCCGACCCCCTTCGCCAAAGCGGCGAATTCCTCGAATACCTGTACCGCGTGGCCGTGCGCCGCGCGCTGCCGCTGCACAACACCGCGGCCTTCCTGCCCGCCCCGCCCAGCCCGGAGAGCGGCGGGCGCACCCTGGTGGTGGGCGCTGGCAAGGCCGGAGGCGCCATGGCCCAGGCGGTAGAGGCGCTGTGGCCGGCCGATGCGCCCTTGTCGGGCCTGGTGGTCACGCGCTACCACCACACGCCGCCCCGGCCGGAAGGCCTGCCGCAGCGCATCGAGGTGGTCGAGGCCGCGCACCCGGTGCCCGATGCGGCGGGGCTTGAGGCCGCGCAGCGCATCCTGGCGCTCACTCAGGGTTTGACGGAAAACGACCTGGTCCTGTGCCTGATCTCGGGCGGCGGCTCGGCCCTGCTCACGCTGCCGGCTGACGGACTCACGCTCGAAGACAAGCAGCGCATCAACAAGGCGCTGCTCGAGAGCGGCGCCGCCATCGACGAGATGAACTGCGTGCGCAAGCACCTCTCGCGCATCAAGGGCGGGCGCCTGGCGGCGGCCTGCGCACCCGCGCGCGTGGTCACGCTCACCATCAGCGACGTGCCGGGCGACGACCCCTCGGTCATCGCCAGCGGCCCCACCGTGCCCGACGCCACCACCTGCGCCGACGCGCTGGCCATCCTGGCGCGCTATCACATCGACATCCCCACCAGCGTGCGTGCTGCGCTGGAGGCGGGTGACCTCGAAACCCCCAAGCCCGGCGATGCCGTGTTCGCAGGCCACGCCGTGCACATGACCGCCACGCCCCAGCAGTCGCTGGAGGCTGCTGCCGAGGCCGCGCGGGCGGCGGGCGTGCCGGCGTACATCCTGTCCGACGAGATCGAGGGCGAATCGCGCGAAGTGGGCAAGGTGCACGCTGCGCTGGCACGGGCCGTGGCCCGGCACGGTCAGCCGTTTGCGCGGCCCTGCGTGATCCTCTCGGGCGGTGAGACCACGGTCACGGTCCGCCCGCGCGCACCGGGCGCCCCCAAGGGCCGGGGCGGTCGTGCGGGCGAGTTCTGCATGGGGCTCGCGCAGGCGCTGCAGGGCCAGCCGGGCGTGTGGGCGCTGGCTGCGGACACCGACGGCATCGACGGCGTGGAAGACAACGCTGGTGCACGCGTAGCGCCCGACACCCTGGCGCGTGCCGGGGCGCAGGGCCTGCGCATTGCGGACCACCTGGACCGCAACGATGCGTATGGCTACTTCGATGCGCTGGGCGATCTGGTCATCACGGGGCCCACGCACACGAACGTGAATGACTTTCGGGCGATCCTGATTTTGTAGTGGCTGGCGCTGGCTGCGCCTGGGCTGCGGGGCGATAAGGTCCAGGGTTTGGGCTGGCGCTGTGCCTGATCATTACCCCTCTCCCCAGCCCTCTCCCGCAAGGGGAGAGGGAGCTTGAGGGGCGCCACGACGGTAAGGATGTTTGCGACCGCCGCGCCCGCCGCGATGCGCGAAGGCCGCAGCAACGACGGCTCATGGGGCCAACACCGTGCCACCACCACCGGCGTCCCTGCCTTCACCCCCTCTCCCCTCGCGGGAGAGGGCCGGGGAGAGGGGGCCTCCCCCAGGGCGCAACCTCGTCATCTCCCAGCCCTCCTTTACTTCCTCGCAGCCCCCTCACGCGGCAAAGCGTCAACCCAGTCCTTGCCAAACCGCCCCTGCAAAAAAGCGACGAACGCCTGCACCTTCTGCGGCACCAGCCGCGGTGACGGGTACACCGCATGGATCTCCTGCTCGGGCAGGCGGCAGGTCTTGAGCACCTCCACCACGCGTCCTGCCGCCAGCGACTCCACCGCCACGTAATGCGGCAGCGCCGCAATGCCCATGTGCGCGCGCGCCGCCGCCAGCAGCGCAGAGAGGTTGTTGGACCGCAGCCGCCCCGTGACAGGCACCGACACCGCCTCGCCGCTCGCATTGCGCAGCCGCCACAGGTCATTGCCCTGCACGCTGCTGTAGATCAGCGTGGCGTGGTCCTTCAGGTCCGACGGCCGGCGCGGCGTGCCGTGGCGGCGCAGGTAGGTGGGCGATGCCACCAGCACCCAGGGGTTCATGCCCAGCGTGCGCGCACCCAGGGCCGAGTCGGCCAGCTTGCCCAGGCGGATCGCCACATCGATGCCGTGGGCCACCAGGTCGGTGTAGCGGTCCTCGAAGCTCAGGTCCAGCTGCACCTGCGGGTTCTGCGCCATGAACTCCAGCGCCAGCGGCACCACCACGCGCCGCCCGAACGCCACCGAGCTGCCCACGCGCAGTTGGCCCTGCACCTGCGTCTGGCGCACGCGCACCACGCTCTCGGCCTCGGCCACCTCGGTCACGATGGCCTTGCACTTCTCGTAGTACAGCGCGCCGGGCTCGGTCAGGCTCACGCCGCGCGTGTTGCGGTTGAGCAGCCGCACCTTGAGGTGTGCCTCCATGGCCGCCACCTGCTTGGTCACCGTGGGCTGCGTGGTGGCGAACTCGCGGGCCACCTTGGTAAAGCTGCCGGTCTCCACCACCCGCACGAACATTTGCATGGCATCGAGCCGGTCCATCGTGGTTGCCTCCTTGAAGCCTGCATGGTGCGGCATGCGCACGCCGAGGTTTATTCCTGTGTGGAATAAATTTTATGGTCTGCCGCCACCTTCCGCCGCAAAGGGTGCTTGCCTAGAGTTGCCACATCAACGACCCCAACCGAAGGAGATGTGCAATGCCAAGAATGAAGGCCATCGAGGCCGCCGTGAAGGTGATGGAGAAAGAAGGCGTGAGCGTCGCGTTCGGCGTGCCGGGCGCGGCCATCAACCCGCTGTATGCGGCGCTCAAGGCACATGGCGGCATCGGCCACATCCTCGCGCGCCATGTGGAAGGGGCCAGCCACATGGCCGAGGGCTACACCCGCGCCGTCGCCGGAAACATCGGCGTGTGCATCGGCACCAGCGGCCCGGCTGGCACCGACATGATCACCGGGCTGTACTCGGCCAGCGCGGACTCCATCCCCATCCTGTGCATCACCGGCCAGGCTCCGCGCGCCCGCCTGCACAAGGAAGACTTCCAAGCCGTGGACATCGCCGCCATTGCCAAGAGCGTGACCAAGTGGGCCACCACGGTGCTGGAGCCCGCGCAGGTGCCGCAGGCGTTCCAGCAGGCGTTCCACCTCATGCGCTCGGGCCGGCCGGGGCCGGTGCTGATCGATCTGCCCATCGACGTGCAACTGGCCGAGATCGAGTTCGACCCCGACACGTATGAACCCCTGGTGCCCTACAAGCCTGCCGCCACGCGTGCGCAGATCGAGAAGGCGCTGGCCATGCTGAACGACGCGGAGCGCCCGTTGATCGTGGCAGGCGGCGGCATCATCAACGCCGATGCGTCGGACCTGCTGGTGCAGTTGGCCGAGCTGCTGGGCGTGCCGGTGATCCCCACCCTCATGGGCTGGGGCAGCATCCCCGACGACCACCCGCTCATGGCCGGCATGTGCGGCCTGCAGACCAGCCAGCGCTACGGCAATGCCAGCATGCTCGCCAGCGACTTCGTGCTGGGCATCGGCAACCGCTGGGCCAACCGGCACACGGGGTCCGTCGATGTGTACACCCGGGGCCGGAAGTTCGTGCACGTGGACATCGAGCCCACGCAGATCGGCCGCGTGTTCGCGCCGGACTTCGGCATCGTCTCCGATGCGGGCGCCGCGCTCCGACTCTTCGTCGACGTGGCGCGTGAATGGAAGGCCGCGGGGCGCTTGAAGGACCGCAGCGGCTGGGCCGCCGAATGCCTGGGCCGCAAGCACAGCGTGGACTACCTGCGCAAGACCCACTTCGACAGCGTGCCCATGAAGCCGCAGCGTGTGTACCAGTGCATGAACCGCGCGCTGGGCAAGGACGTGTGCTATGTCTCCACCATCGGCCTGTCGCAGATCGCGGGCGCGCAGTTTTTACACGTGTACCAGCCGCGCCACTGGATCAACTGCGGCCAGGCCGGCCCGCTGGGCTGGACGGTGCCTGCCGCCCTGGGCGTGCGCGTGGCCGACCCGGCGCGCAAGATCGTGGCGCTGTCGGGCGACTACGACTTCCAGTTCATGATCGAGGAGCTGGCCGTGGGCGCGCAGTTCAAGCTGCCCTACATCCACGTGCTGGTCAACAACAGCTACCTGGGCCTGATCCGCCAGGCGCAGCGCAGCTTCAGCATCGACTACTGCGTGCAGCTCGCGTTCGACAACGTGAACATGGCCGAGGGCGAGGTGGCGCGCGGCTATGGCGTGGACCACGTGAAGGTCGTCGAAGGCCTGGGCTGCAAGGCCATCCGCGTGCACCGCCCCGAGGAGTTCGCACCCGCTCTTGCCCAGGCCGAGGCCTGGATGGCCGAGCACGCCACGCCCGTGGTCATCGAGGTGATCCTGGAGCGCGTGACCAACATCGCCATGGGCACGGAGATCGACAACATCGTCGAGTTCGAGGAGCTGGCCACGCAGGTGGCGGATGTGCCGAGCGCGCTGGCGGTGCTGGACTGAGGCGACCCCCACCGTTCAGCCTGAGCTTGTCGAAGGCTACCCCCGGGCCCTGGCTTCGACAAGCTCAGCCCGAACGGTGGATGGGACGGGCGGCAACCGGTGCCCTCCAAGACAACCTCAAACCCAAACCGTTCAGCCTGAGCTCGTCGAAGGCCACCCCCAAGCCCTGGCTTCGACAGGCTCAGCCCGAACGGTATGGGGTGGCGCCCCAGCTCAAAGTAATCCGCATTTTTACCCACCTTCACGGAGACTTCCTTATGCCCCGCTTTGCTGCCAACCTCAGCATGCTTTTCACCGAAGTGCCTTTCCTCGACCGCTTCGAGCGCGCTGCCCGCGCCGGATTCGAAGCCGTGGAGTTCCTCTTCCCCTACGCCCACACTCCTGATGAACTGCGCGCACAGATCGACGCGCACCACCTGCAGATCGTGCTGCACAACTTGCCCGCCGGCGACTGGGACGTGGGCGAGCGCGGCATTGCCTGCCACCCGGACCGCATCGCCGAGTTCCGCACCGGCGTGGCCCGCGCCATCACCTATGCGAAGGCGCTGGGCGTGCCACAACTTAACTGCCTGGCCGGCAAGGCGCCTGCGGGCGTGGACGCTGCCGTGCTGCGCCGCACTCTGGTCGAGAACCTGCGCTTTGCGGCCACCGAGCTCAAGGCGGCCGGCCTGCGCCTGCTGGTCGAGCCTATCAACCCGTTCGACATCCCGGGCTTCTACCTCACCCGCACAGACCAGGCGCTGGCCATCCTGGACGAGGTGGGCGCCAGCAACGCCTTCGTGCAATACGACATCTACCACGCGCAGCGCACCGAGGGCGAGCTGGCCGCCACGCTGCAAAAGCATCTGCCGCGCATCGGCCACGTGCAGGTGGCCGACAACCCCGGCCGCCATGAGCCGGGCACGGGCGAGATCAACTACCGCTACCTGTTCGCGCACCTGGACCGGCTGGGCTATGACGGCTGGGTCGGTTGTGAATACAAGCCCACGCGCACCACCGAAGTCGGCCTGGGTTGGCGCACGGCGCTCACCGCATGAGTCACAACCCGCGGATGGACGAATCACCACAACACAAGGAGAAAAAGAACATGACCGACACCCCCCTCAAACTCGGTTTTATCGGCCTGGGCATCATGGGCGCGCCCCTATGCGGCCACCTCATCGCCGCCGGCCACCAGCTGTATGTGCACACGCGTGGCCGGGTGGCGCCGCAGATCGCAGAGAGCAGTGCCACGCAGTGCACCACGGCGCGCGGCGTGGCCGAGCGGGCCGACATCATCTTCCTGATGCTGCCCGACACGCCCGATGTGGAGAAGGTGCTGTTCGGCGCCGACGGCGTGGCCCAAGGCTTGAAGGGCAGTGTGGGCAAGGTGGTGGTGGACATGAGCTCCATCTCGCCCGTGGCCACCAAGGACTTCGCGGCGCGCATCCAGGCCGTGGGCGCGCAGTACCTGGACGCCCCCGTGTCGGGCGGAGAGCTGGGCGCAAAGAACGCCACGTTGTCCATCATGGTCGGCGGCCCCGAGGCTGTGTTCGAGCGCATCCGACCGCTGTTCGAGCGCCTGGGCAAGAACATCACCCTGGTGGGCCGCAACGGCGACGGCCAGACCGCCAAGGTGGCCAACCAGATCATCGTCGCCCTGAACATCGAGGCCGTGGCCGAAGCACTGCTCTTCGCCGCCCGCGCGGGCGCCGACCCGGCCCGCGTGCGCCAGGCGCTGCTGGGTGGCTTCGCATCGTCGAAGATCCTGGAGGTGCATGCCGAGCGCATGATCAAGCGCACCTTCGACCCCGGCTTTCGCATCGGCCTGCACCAGAAGGATCTGAACCTCGCCCTGTCGAGTGCGCGGGCCCTGGGCGTGCCGCTGCCCAACACGGCGATGGCGCAGGAGCTGTTCAATGCCTGCGTCGCGCATGGCGGCCAGGGCTGGGACCACTCGGCGATGGTGCGGGCGCTGGAGACGATGGCGAATTTCGAGATCGGGCAGGCATCGCCAGCCTGAAGCTGGCGGGCATGAAAAATCCCGCTGGCCTTTCGGCGAGCGGGATTTTAGGTTTGATGGGCTGCTAACGCTTGTCTATCAATCGCTAGCAGCTATCAAATAAATAGCAATCAATACCCCAGCGTCTTCCCATCCGGATTGCGCGGGTCTGAGTAGCCATACAGCGCGCCGCCGCGGATCTGGATGGTCTGCGTGCGGCCCATCGACGGCTTGACTGCGATGTTGTGGCCGCGTTGCTTGAGCAGGGCCAGGGTGTCGGGCGAGAGGCCCTTTTCCACGCGCAGCTCGTCGGGCGTCCACTGGTGGTGCACGCGGGGTGCGGCAGCGGCTTCGGCGGGGTTCATGCCGAAGTCGATGGTGTTGACCACCGTCTGCAGCACCGTGGTGATGATGCGCGCGCCGCCGGGGCTGCCGGTCACCAGGGTGGGCTTGCCGTCCTTCAGGACCAGGGTGGGCGTCATCGACGACAGGGGGCGCTTCTTGGCGGCCACCGCGTTGGCGTCGCCGCCGACCAGGCCGTAGGCGTTGGCCACGCCGGGCTTGGCCGAGAAGTCGTCCATCTCGTTGTTGAGCAGGATGCCCGTGCCCTTGGCGACGATGCCGCTGCCGAAGTTGGTGTTCAGCGTGTACGTCACGGCCACGGCGTTGCCGGCCTTGTCCACCACGCTGTAGTGGGTGGTCTGGTCGCTCTCGTATGGCTGGGGTTGGCCGGGCTTGATGCTCTTGCCGCTGCGCGCGGTGTTGGCGTCGATGCCCTTGGCCAGGGATGCGGCGTAGCGCTTGGAGGTCAGGCCCTTCAAGGGAATCTTCACGAAGTCCGGGTCGCCCAGGTATTCGGCGCGGTCGGCGTAGGCGAGCTTCATGCTCTCGGCCATGTAGTGGATGGTCTGCGCGCTGTTGGGGCCCCACTGGGCCAGGGGCAGGGGCTCCAGCATGTTCAGGATCTGCACCAGGTGCGGGCCACCGGAGGAGGGTGGCGGCATGGTCACGATCTCATAGCCGCGGTAGGTGCCGCGCGTGGGCACGCGCTCGGCCACCTTGTATTCGCGCAGGTCCTGCAGCGTGAGGGCACCGGCGTGCGGTGCCATTTCGGCGGCGATCTTCTGGGCGATCTCGCCTTCATAGAAAGCCTTGGCGCCCTGCTGGCCGATCAGGCGCATGGACTGGGCCAGGTCTTTTTGCACCAGCGGCTCGCCCACCTTCAGCGGCTCGCCGTTCTTCCAGAAGATGGCCTGGGTGGCGGGCCAGTTGCCCATGTTCTTCTTTTCCTGCTGCAGGATCTTGGCCAGCGTCTCGCTGACCGGGAAGCCCTTGTCAGCCAGCTCGATGGCGGGCGCGATCACGCGCGACAGGGGCAGGGTGCCCCAGGTCTTGAGCGCATGCTCCATGCCGGCCACGGTGCCGGGCACGCCCACGGCGTAGTGGGTGTACAGCGACTTGCCGTCCACCACATTGCCCTTGGCATCGAGGTACATGTCGCGCGTGGCCTTGATGGGCGCCACTTCGCGGAAGTCCAGCGCCACGCTCTTGCCGGTCTTGGCGTCGTGCACCACCATGAACCCGCCGCCGCCCAGGTTGCCCGCATTGGGCAGGGCCACGGCCAGCGCAAAGCCGATGCCGACGGCGGCGTCCACCGCGTTGCCGCCGGCTTTCAGGATGTCGAGGCCGATCTGCGAGGCCAGTTCCTGTTCGGTGGCGACCATGCCGTTGCGTGCCACCACAGGGTGGAACACGTCCATGTCGAAGTCGTACGCGGCGCTGGCGGCCTGGGCCGAGGCCGTTTGCTGTACGGCGGGGGCGGGTGCTGCGGCGGCAGCGGGCGGCGTGCTGCTGCAGGCGGTGAGGCTGGCCAGGGCCAGCGCGACGCTGCCGGCCAGCAGCGTTTGGCGAATGTTCATTGCAGATCTCCTTGTGTTGTTGATGGGGGGCGCGACGAAAAACGCAAACCGGTTCAAAACAAAACGGGCGCCTCCATCGTGTGGACGCGCCCGCGACAGTGTAGGCCGGTCAACGCGCCGCCAGAAGCGATTGCGCCATGACTTTGCAGCGCGGCAATGATGCGCGTGCGGCATGACCGGGGCTTATGGATCGCTTCCCTTCACTTTCAAAAATACGAGAACCGTTCACGCTGAGCTTGTCGAAGCGCTGCGAAAGGCTTCGAAAGGCTCAGCCCGAATGGCGTGGGGCGGATGAAAGGTTGGACGCACATTCGTGTCAAACCGCCAAAGCGTTCCAAACTCGGAAAGAAGAAAAACCGTTCACGCTGAGCCTGTCGAAGCGCTGCGCAAGGCTTCGACAAGCTCAGCCCGAACGGTATGGGGTGTTGAACGACGGAGCGCGAACCCGTGTGAAATCGCCAAAGCGCTCCAAGCTCGGAAAGAAGAAAAACCGTTCACGCTGAGCTCGTCGAAGCGCCGCGCGAGGCTTCGACAGGCTCAGCCTGAACGGTATGGAGTGCTGAGTGATGGAGCGCGAATTCGCGTGGGATCGATCGCCCAAGCGTTCCAGGGTCAGGCCAACAGGTCGCTCAGCGTGCGCGCGATCACCTTGGTGGCGCGGCGCAGGTCTTCGAGTTGCAGGCGCTCGTCGGCGCGCTTGGCGTGAGATTCGAGCACGGTGCGCGGGCCGGAGCCGTAGATCACGCCCGGGATGCCGCGCTCCACATACAGGCGCACGTCGGTGTACAGCGGCGTGCCCACCGCAGGCACGGGCTCGCCGATCACGGCCTGCGCGTGCTTCTGGATGGCGTCCACCAGGGGCTGGTTGCCGGCCAGCGGCGTCATCGCGTTGGCCAGCAGCAGCCGCTTGATGTCCACGCTAATACCGGCACGCTCGCCCGCAGCCTGCTCGATGATGCGGCGGATGGCGGCTTCCACTTCCACCGGGTTCTCTTCGGGGATCATGCGGCGGTCGAGCTTGAACATGACCTTACCGGGCACGACGTTGGTGTTGGTGCCGCCCTCGATGCGGCCGACGTTCAGGTACGGGTGCTTGATGCCTTCGACCTTGGACGTGACCTTCTTGTACTCGTCGTTCTGCGCATACAGCGCGTTCAGGATGTGCACCGCGCCCTGCAGCGCGTCCACGCCGGTGTGGGGCACGGCGGCATGGGCCATCTTGCCGTGCACGGTCACTTCCATCTGCAGGCAGCCGTTGTGGGCGGTGACCACTTCGTAGCTGAAACCAGCCGCGATCATCAGGTCGGGCTTCGTCAACCCTTTTTGCAGCAGCCAGCCGGGGCCGAGTTCGCCGCCGAATTCCTCGTCGTAGGTGAAGTGCAGTTCCACCGCGCCCCGGGTAGGCTTGGCGACGGCTTCGAGCGCTCGCACCGCGAAGGTGAAGCTCGCGAAGTCGCTCTTGCTCACCGCGGTGGCGCGGCCGTACATGGCGCCATGAACGATCTCGGCGCCGTAGGGGTCGTGTGTCCAGCCTTCGCCGGGGGGCACCACGTCGCCGTGGGCGTTCAGGGCAATGGTCTTGCCGCCGTCGCCGTACGGTCTGCGCACGATGAGGTTGGTGATGGACTCCATGCCATAGGCCAATACGTCGGCGGCGGGTACAGCGTGCTTTTCGGCGGTGTAGCCGAACTCAGTCAACAACTCCGCAGTGCGTTCGGCGTGGGGGGCATTGTTGCCGGGCGGGGTGTCGGTGGGCACGCGCACCAGGGCCTGCAGAAAGCGCACTTCCTCGTCGAAGTGCTGGTCGATCCAGGCGTCCAGCGCGGCGTAGTTCTGTGGGGTGTTGTTCGTCGTCATGGTTGTTGTTCCTCTGCAAGTTGGCGCAGGACCTGGGTGAAGGCGTCCACGGCCAGCTGCATGTCGTTGTTGGTGGTGGATTCGAGCGGGTTGTGGCTGATGCCGGAGTTCAGCCCGCGCACGAAGAGCATGGCCTGGGGCATGATTTCGTGCAGCTTCATCGCATCGTGTCCCGCCCCGCTGGGCATGCGAAACACGGGCACGCCCAGAGTATCGACGGCGCGCTCCCAGTGGTGCTGCCACGCGGGCGCGCTGGGTGCTGCGGCGGCGCGCATGGATTCTTCCAGCGTGTAGCGCAGGCCGCGGCGGGCGGCGATCTTGGCAAGCTGCTCCTTCACGTCGCTCACCAGCGCGTCGCGCTGGGCGTCGGTGGGCGCGCGCAGGTCCAGGCTGAATTGGCAGCGGCCGGGCACCACGTTGATGGAGCCTGCAGGCACCTGCAGCTGGCCGATGGTGCCCACCGAGTCGCCGTCTTGCGCGGCGCGCTGCTCCACGTACAGCGCAAGCTCTGCCACGGCCACGGCCGCGTCGCGGCGGCGGTCCATGGGGGTGGTGCCGGCATGGCTGGCGGTGCCGATCATCTCGCACAGAAAGCGCACGCTGCCGTTGATGGAGGTGACCACGCCCAGGGGCAGGTCCAGCTCGTTGAGCACCGGGCCCTGCTCGATGTGCACTTCGATGAAGCCCAGGTACTGCGCGGGGTCGCGCTGCAGCTTGGGAATGTCGTCGATGCACAGGCCCGCGTGCTGCATGGCCGCGCGCATGGTTACGCCGTCCACATCCTTCTGGTCGAGCCAGGCGGGGTTGAAGTCGCCGATGAGCGCGCCCGAGCCGAGGAAGGTGGCCTTGTAGCGCTGGCCTTCTTCTTCGGCAAAGCCCACCACCTCGATGCCGAAGGGCAGCCGCCGGCCGGAGCGGTGCAACTCGCGCACGCAGGCCATGGGCACGAAGATGCCCAGGCGGCCGTCGTACTTGCCGCCGTTGCGCACGGTGTCGTAATGCGACCCGGTGATGAGGTAGCGGGCCCCTTCGGTGGCGGGGTGGTAGCGGCCCACCACGTTGCCCACGGCGTCCACTTCCACTTCGTCGAAGCCGCAATCGCGCATCCAGTGGCTGATGCGCTGGGCGCAGGCGCGGTGCGCGTCGGTCAGATACGTGACGGTGAGCTGGCCCTTTTCGGCGAAGCCGGGGTCGGAGTGTTCGGCCAGCTTTTCCTGCCAGTCCCACACGTCGTTGCCCAGCACGGGCTCGGCGGCGAACTTGTCGTTCAGGCGGATCTCGGCGATGCGGTGGATGTTGCGCAGGGCCTCGGCCAGTTCGAACTCGGGGTGGTTGTCCAGGCGGCGCGCAAACGTGTCGATGATCTCCCGCTTGGGCAGGCCGGTGCCGCGCGGCCCGCGCACCGCCAGGATGAACGGGAAGCCGAAGCGCTCGTTGTACGCGGTGTTGAGCGCCTGGATGCGGTCAAACTCTTCGGGCGTGCACTGCGTGAGGCCCGCCTTGCTCTGCTCGTTGGTGGACTCGGCCGTGAGGTTCTGCGCCACCATGGCCTTGCCCGCCAGTTCGGGGTGGGCGCGGATGAGGGCCAGCTGCGCATCTTGCCCCGCGGTGCGCACCGCCTGGGCCATGGCGTGCTGCAGGTGGGCCAGCGAGCGGAACGGCCGCTGCGCCAGCGCCTGCTCGGCGATCCAGGGTGAGTGCTCGTACAGGCCGTCCAGCAGCTGCAGGGCCTCGGCCGCACTGGCCGTGTTGAGTTGTTCCAGGGTCAGGGCCATGGTGTCAGCCTGCTTTCTGAGAAGGGTAGGGGTGCGCCTGTTTCCAGTGGCGCGCGATGTCGATGCGGCGGCACACCCACACGTCGCTGTGCTGCTGGATGTGGTCCAGGAATCGCTGCAGCGCCGTGATGCGGCCGGGGCGCCCGAGCAGGCGGCAGTGCATGCCGATGCTCATCATCTTGGGCGCGTTGTCGCCGGCCGGGTCGCCTTCGGCATACAGCGCGTCGAACGTGTCCTTCAAATATTGGAAAAACGGGTCGGCGTGCGAGTAGCCCTGCGGCAGCGCAAAGCGCATGTCATTGCAGTCGAGCGTGTAGGGAACGATGAGCTGGGGCACGGTGGCTCCGTTGCTCTTTTTCACTTCCATCCAGAACGGCAGGTCGTCGCCGTAGTAGTCGCTGTCGTACTCGAAGCCGCCGAAGTCGGCCACCAGGCGGCGGGTGTTGGGGCTGTCGCGGCCGGTGTACCAACCCTGAGCGCGGTGGCCCGTCATGCGCTGGATGATCTCCATGGCCTCGGCCATGTGGGCGCGCTCGACTTCTTCAGGTATGTGCTGGTAGTGGATCCACTTGAGGCCGTGGCAGGCGATCTCGTGGCCCAGCTGCACGAAGGCCTGGGTGAGCTCGGGGTGGCGCTGCAGCGCGCTGGAGACGCCGAACACGGTCAGCGGCAGCTTGCGCTTTTCGAACTCGCGCAGGATGCGCCACACGCCGGCCCGCGAGCCGTATTCGTAGATGCCTTCCATGCTCATGTGCCGCTCGGGGTAGCTCGCGGGGTTGAACATTTCGGACAGGAACTGCTCGCTGCCCGCATCGCCGTGCAGCACGGCGTTCTCGCCGCCTTCTTCGTAGTTGAGCACGAACTGCACGGCAATGCGCGCACCGCCCGGCCACTGCGCGTGGGGCGGGGTCTTGCCGTAGCCGATGAGGTCGCGGGGGTAGGGCTGGGTGGAGTCGTAGATCATGGGCGTCGGGGATTCAAGGGGTCATGTCACGGACGGGAATGTCACGCGCTGAGCGCGGCGGCCAGGTCGCTGGCCGGGCGCTTGCGGTCGAAGGTCAGGCTGGCCTCCACATGTTCGAGGTGGGCCTGCATGAGGGAGACGGCCAAGGTCTCGTCGCGTGCGGCGAGGGCGGCCACGATGTCGCCATGCTCCTCGTGGGAGTGCTCGGCGGCGCTGGCCGACTGGTACATCAGCGTGATGAGCGCGCAGCGCGAGATCAGGTCGCCCAGCATCTGCGCCAGCACCTCATTGCCCATGAGCTCGGCCATGCGCACGTGGAAGTCGCCGAGCAGCTCGGTGCGGCTGCTCGCATCGGCCGTGCCCATGACAGCCTTCTCGCTGGCGACGTGGGCGCGCAGCGCCTTGATCTTGGCGGGGGTTACGCTCTGCACGAAGGCGCGCGTCATCTCGGTCTCGAGCATGCGGCGCACGGCGAACACCTGGCGAGCTTCTTCTACCGACGGGGTGGACACGAACGCGCCGCGCGCGGGCTCCAGCGTGACCAGCCGGTTCTGTGCCAGCTGGAACAGCGCCTGGCGCACCAGCGTGCGCGACACGCCGAAGTGGTCGGCGAGCTTTTGCTCGGCCAGCTTGGTGCCGGGCTGCAGGCGGTGCTCCACGATGGCGCGGGTCAACGCCTCGACAATCGCACTGGTGGATGAGGATTCCATGGCTGCATGATAGGTGGATTGGATAAAAGTGTATACACTTTTGGTCTACAGGTCGCGCTGTTCCGGCCTGCTTTCTTCAGGAGAATCCCCAATGGGCTTGAGCACTCACGTTCTGGACACGATGCATGGCTGCCCCGCAGCCGGCATGGAAGTGGCGCTGTACTCCACGGACGGCGACGACAACGCCACGCTGATCAAGCGCCTGGTGCTGAACCACGACGGCCGCACCGATGCGCCGCTGTTCGACAACGCCAGCCTGCGCACCGGCACCTACCGGCTGCGTTTCGATGTGGCGGGGTACTTCAAGGCGCGGGGCGTGCAGCTGCCCGAACCCAATTTCCTGAACCAGGTGAGCCTGGACTTCGGCATTGCGCACACCGACCAGCACTACCACGTGCCGCTGCTGGTAAGCCCGTGGAGCTATTCGACGTACCGAGGATCTTGAGTGCTATGAGATAGATAGCGAGTGGCGCTTGCCAGTGCGGGCTTCAGGCCAAAAGAACTTGAAGCCCAATACAGTCAAGCGCGAGACGCTATCTTTTTAAAGCTGCCCTTCGGTCAGCGTGTCGAGCTGGAACTTGCCGCTCTTGTCCCACAACCAGGTCTCGGTGTAGGTGACCTTGCCCAGGCGGGTGGGGGCCGGAAAGGGCGCTGCGGCGCGCACGGTGCGCTCGATTTCCTTGATCACCTCGGGCGCGTGGCGCGGGGCGCGCAGCCAGTTCAGGCGGTTGACCTTGCCGGTGCGGTCGATGTCCACTTCCAGCACGCCGATGGCATAAAGCTGCGGCGGCAGCTTGCCCTTGAAGATGCGCTCGCTGTTGAGGCCGTACAGGTGCGTGGCCCCGTCCTGGCGGTAGGCTTTGGGTGTGGCGGCGGCCGAGGCGCGGGCCGAGCCGGCGGCAGCAGGCACGGGGCCCTTCACGCCAGGGGTTTCCGGGGCTGCCGGCGAGCGGCTTTCCGGCTCGGGCGTCGGGGTGGGTTCAGGGCCGGACCTGCAGGCTGCGACCAGGGCCGCACCTGCGGCCATGATGCCTGCCAGCAGCCAGTGGCTGCGCTTGCCGTTGGGGCCTGGGGGCGGGGTGTTGGACATGGTGGGGTGGCTCGTGGTGGGTGGCCGAAGGCGCTCGCCGTTCAGGCGGTGCCGCCGGGCCTGATGTAGGAACGAAAAGGACGATGGCGGTGGAACACTTGCGTTTGTTGCTGGAAGGCCTTGCGGCCGCGCCTGCCTGCCTGGTCAGGGTGGAGTCTACCCAAGGGTCCGTGCCGCGTGAACCCGGGGCCTGGATGGCCGTGTTCGCCGATGGGTTCGTGGGCACCATCGGCGGCGGGCACCTGGAGCACCAGGCCATGGCCGAGGCGCGCCGACGCCTGGCGGGCGTACCGTCGCCGCCGGGTGACGGTCCGATGCGCTTTGCGCTCGGCCCGGCCCTGGGGCAGTGCTGTGGCGGGGTGGTGCACCTGGCGTTCGAGCTGCTGACCGCAGGCGACGCGCCCACGCTCGCCGAGCGCCTGGCGCCCCGCCTGCACCCGGTGGCGCTGTTCGGCGGCGGGCACGTGGGCCACGCGCTGGCGCGGGTGCTGGCGCCGCTGCCGTTTGCACTCACCTGGATCGACAGCCGCGACGGAATCTTTCCGCAGCCCGCACCCGACGGCGTGGCCTGCGAGCATTCGGACCCGGTGCAGATGGCGGTGCCGGGGCTGGCGCCGGGCACGCGCGTGCTGATCATGAGCTTCAGCCACGCCGAAGACCTGGACGTGGTGGCCGCCTGCCTGCGCCGCCAGCGGGAGCGGCAGGATCTGCCGTTCATCGGCCTCATCGGCAGCAAGACCAAATGGGCGACTTTTTCGAACCGACTGCACGGACGCGGCTTTGCGCCGGAGGAGCTGGCGCAGGTGACCTGCCCGATTGGCGTGCCGGGCATTGGGGGCAAGGAGCCCGAGGTGATTGCGGTGGCGGTGGCTGCGCAGTTGCTGCAGACGCTGGGTTGAATTTTCCGGAAGACGGCGCGGCGTTAGTGCGGCCCTTCGACAGGCTCAGGATGAACGGGCGGGGGCGTTGGCAAGTGGACTCGCGAGTCACCACCTCCCGTTCGGACTGAGCTCGTCGAAGTCAGGGCGCAGCGTGGGCGAGCACTCCGCCGCCACGTGATCTCGCCTTCACCCCTTTGCCATCACTCCGCCGTCGCCCCCGACTTCTTCACCAGCGCCGCCCAGCGCGGGATCTCCTTGGCCATGTGCTCGCGCAGTTCTTCGGGCGTGCTGCCCACAATCTCCATCGCCAACTGGTCGGTCAGCTTGGCTTTCACGTCGGGCTGCTTCAGGGCCTTGACGATCTCGGCATGCAGCCGCTGGATGATGGGCCGCGGCGTTCCCTTCGGGACGTAGATCGCCTGCCAGGACGACATCTCGAAGCCCGCGATGCCCGACTCGATCATGGTCGGCAGCTCGGGTGCCAGGGTGATGCGCTGGCCCGTGGTCACGGCCAGCAGCTTGAGCTTGCCGGCCTTGACCAGCGGCAGCGCGGCGGTGAGCTGGTCGAACATGAAGGGCACCTCGCCCGCGGCGACATCCGTCATGGCGGGCGGCGTGCCCTTGTACGGCACGTGGGTGAGCGGCACGCCGATGAGGTCGGCCAGCATCTCGCCCGCCAGGTGGGTCGATGTGCCCGCGCCGGACGACGCGAACATGCGCTTGCTCGGGTCCTTCTTGAGCAGCGCGATCAGGTCGGCCACCGAGTTCACGCCCAGCTGGGCGTTGACGATGAGCACGTTGGGCAGGCGCGCGACCAGCGTCACGGGCTCGAAGTCCTTCATGGGGTCGTACGGCAGCTTCTTGTACAGGCTGGCGTTGATGGCGTGCGTGCTGATAGTGCCGCCGAACAGCGTGTAGCCGTCGGGCGCGGCCTTGGCCACGTAGGCCGCGCCGATGCCGCCGGCCTGGCCGGGCTTGTTCTCGACCACAACGGATTGCTTCAGGCTCTCCTGCAGCTTGTGGGCCACAGTGCGGCCCACGATGTCGGTGGAGCCGCCTGCAGTGAACGGCACCACGTAGGTGATGTGCTTGGCGGCGGGCCAGTCCTGGGCGTGGGCGTGCGGCGTGCCCAGCAGGGCGAACAGGGAGAAAAGGGCCAGCAGCGGTGCTGTGGCGCGGTGGATGGATGGCATGGTTTTGTCTCCGGGTGGTGGTGTTGAAGGCCGGGCGCCCTGGCGTTTTTCGCTCTGGGTGGGCTGCCTGGGTGGCTCAGACGGTGAACAAGTTTTCAGCGCCCTTGTGCGGCGCGCCAGGTGGCGAAGTCGGTGCGCGCCTGTTCGTCGGTGGGCGGGTACAGGCCGATGATGGAGCGGCCACCCAGCACCTGCTCCTGCACGAAGTCCTCGAACACGGTCATCTCGGTGGCCTCGGCGGCGACCTCGTCGGCCAGGTGGGCGGGGATCACGATCACGCCTTCGGCGTCGCCCACGATCACGTCACCGGGGAACACCGGTGCATCGCCGCAGCCGATGGGGCCGTTGATCTCGATGGCCTCGTGCAGCGTGAGGTTGGTGGGCGCGCTGGGGCGTGCGTGGTAGGCGGGCATGCTGTATTGGGCGATGTCCGGGCTGTCGCGAAAGCCGCCGTCGGTGACCACGCCCGCCACGCCGCGCTGCATGAGCCGCGCCACCAGGATGCCGCCGGCCGATGCCGCCCGTGCGTCCTTGCGGCTGTCGATGACCAGCACCGCGCCCACGGGGCATTGCTCCACGGCCACGCGCTGCGGGTGGTCGCGGTTCTGGAACACGCCAATGGGGTTGCGGTCCTCCCGCGCCGGCATGTAGCGCAGGGTGAAGGCCTCGCCCACCATGTTGGGCAGGCCCGGGTTCAGGGGCAGCACGCCCTGGATGAACTGGTTGCGCAGGCCGCGCTTGAAGAGTGCGGTGCACAGCGTGGCGGTGCTGACCTTCATCAGCAGCGCGCGGGTGGCGGGGGTCATGGGCATCAGCTCCGTTCAGAAAATGTCGGGTTCGGGAACCGCCTTGCCGAAGGTGGTCTCCAGGAAGTCGAAGTCGCAACCTTCGTCGGCCTGCAGGATGTGCCGGCCGAACATCCAGCCGTAGCCGCGCTCGTAGCGCGGGGGCGGCGGCGTCCAGGCGCTGCGGCGTGTGGCGAGTTCGTCGTCGGTGATCTCCAGGTGGATGGTGCGGGCGGGCACGTCCACCGTGATGCGGTCGCCGGTGCGCACCAGCGCCAGCGGGCCGCCCACGGCCGCCTCGGGCGAGCAGTGCAGCAGGCAGCCGCCATAGCTGGTGCCGCTCATGCGGGCGTCGGACAGGCGCAGCATGTCCGTCACGCCTTGCTTGAGCAGCTTGGTGGGGATGGGCAGCATGCCCCATTCCGGCATGCCGGCCCCGCGCGGGCCGGCGTTGCGCAGCACCAGGATGTCGTCGCCCGTGACGTCGAGGTCCGGGTCGTCCACCGCCTTCTTGAGCGAGGGGTAGTCGTCGAACACCAGCGCCCGGCCCGTGTGGCGCAGCAGGTGCGGCGCGCAGGCGCTGGGCTTGATGACCACGCCGTCGGGCGCCAGGTTGCCGCGCAGCACGGCCAGCGCGCCCTCGGCGTAGATGGGGTTGTCGATGGGGCGGATCACGTCGTCGTGGTAGACCTCGGCGCCCGCGATGTTCTCGCCCAGGGTCTTGCCGTTGACGGTGAGCGCATCGGTGTGCAGGTGGCCGCGGATGCGCTCCAGCAGGGCGCGCAGGCCGCCTGCGTAGAAGAAGTCTTCCATCAGGTAGGCGTCGCCGCTCGGGCGGATGTTGGCGATCACCGGCACGCGCCGGCTGGCCGCGTCGAAGTCGGACAGGTCCACCGGGTGCCCCGCGCGGCGCGACATGGCGATGAGGTGGATGATGGCGTTGGTCGAGCAGCCCATGGCCATCGCGCAGGCGATGCCGTTCTCGAAGTGGGCGCGGGTGAGCATCTTCGCGGGCGTGAGGTCGTCCCACACCATCTCGACGATACGGCGCCCGCACTCGGCGCTCATGCGCACATGGTTGGCGTCGGCCGCTGGAATGCTGGACGCGCCGGGCAGCGCCAGGCCCACGGCCTCGGCGATGCCCATCATGGTGGCGGCCGTGCCCATGGTCATGCAGGTGCCGTGGCTGCGCGCGATGCCGGCTTCCATCTCGCTCCAGGCCTGGTCGGACAGGCGGCCGGCGCGGCGCTCGTCCCAGTACTTGAAGGCGTCCGAGCCCGAGCCCAGCACCTTGCCGCGCCAGTTGCCGCGCAGCATGGGGCCGGCCGGCAGGTAGATGAAGGGCAGGCCCATGCTGAGCGCGCCCATGGTCAGGCCCGGCGTGGTCTTGTCGCAGCCGCCCATCAGCACCGCGCCGTCCACCGGGTGGCTGCGCAGCAGCTCTTCGGTTTCCATCGCCAGGAAGTTGCGGTACAGCATGGTGGTGGGCTTGACCATGCTCTCGCTCAGCGAGATGGCCGGCAGCTCCAGCGGAAAGCCACCCGCCTGCAGGATGCCGCGCTTGACGTCGTCCACCCGCTGCTTGAAGTGCGAATGGCACTGGTTGGCGTCGCTCCAGGTGTTGATGATGGCGATGACGGGCTTGCCCATCCAGTCGTCGTAGCCGTAGCCCATCTGCAAGACGCGCGAGCGGTGGCCGAAGGAGCGGAAATCGTCAGCAGCGAACCAGCGGGCGCTGCGCAAGGAATCTGGGGTGCGTCGGGTCATCGTGGTGCATTAAAACACTAATATATCACTCGCGCAATGCGAGAATCTTCCGATGTCTTTGACCCGCAAAATCAAGCTGGACCGCTCGCGCCTGGCCGCCCCCCAGGTGCTGGAAACGCTGCGCCACGCCATCCTGTCGCTGGAGCTGGCGCCGGGCGCGGTGCTGGTGCGCAGCGAGCTGGCCCAGCAGTTCGGCGTGAGCCAGACGCCCGTGCGCGAAGCGCTGTTGCGGTTGGAGGAAGAAGGGCTGGTGGATGTGTTCCCCCAGCACGCCACGCTGGTCTCGCGCATCGACGTGGCGGCGGCGCGCGAGGCGCATTTCCTGCGGCGCTCCATCGAACTGGAAATCCTGCACCAGCTGGCCAGCGACGCGCCGCCGGGCCTGCTGGCACAGCTGGAAGCGCAGATCGCGCTGCAGGCATCGCTGGCTGCGGCGCAGCGCTACGGCGACTTTGTGGATGCCGACCGGCGCTTTCACCAGCTCATGTACGAGGCCGCGGCGGTGCCGGGGCTGTGGGTGCTGGTGGAGAGGTCGTCCGGCCATGTGGATCGCCTCCGCCGCCTGCACCTGCCCACGGCGGGCAAGACCGAGGCCATTTTGGCGGACCACCGTGCCATCGTGGCGGCCTTGGGCCAGGGCGACGCTGCGCGTGCCCAGCAAGCCGCGCGGGACCACCTGTCGGGCACGCTGAGTGCGGTGGACGCCATCTGCGCACAGTACCCGGACTACATTGCGGTAGACCGCTGACCGGCCGCATGCCGCTATCCTCGGGACAACCCGGGGGTTTGCCTGCTGGCTTCCCAGGCGGAAAGTGCATACACTTCGTGTCCACAAACAGTGGTCGCAGCGGTGCCCCGGCATGCCAATTGCATACCAAGGTGCGCGACCTCCTGGAACGTGTTGGCGATCTACCCGTTGTGGAAGATCACCAGCCCGTCCTGTCTTGCTCAGAGCGCCCGCAGTGGTGAGCAGGTTGCACACAGGCGGCGCGCCCTGCGCCGCCAAAGTTGATTGAGAGATTTCCATGGAAAGCTACTTTCTCGACTGGGCCAACCTGCTGCTGCGCTGGGTCCATGTCATCACCGCCATCGCCTGGATCGGCTCGTCGTTCTACTTCGTCTTTCTGGACAGCAGCCTCACGCCGCCCGAGGACGAAGACCTGAAGAAGCAGGGCGTCTCCGGCGAGCTCTGGGCCGTGCACGGCGGCGGGTTCTACCACCCGGTCAAGTTCGCCGTCTCGCCGCCCAAGCTGCCCGGCCACCTGCACTGGTTCTTCTGGGAGAGCTACAGCACCTGGATCAGCGGGTTTGCGCTGTTCACGGTGTCTTACCTGTACAGCGCCAGCACGTACCTCATCGACAAGTCGCGCATGGACTGGGCGCCTGCCACGGCCATCGTGGTGGCGCTGGCGTTCTTCGTCGTGTTCTGGCTGCTGTACGACGCGATCTGCCGCATCTTCGGCCAGAAGAAGAACGGCGACGCCATCGTGGGCGCGCTGGTGTTCGGGCTGGTGTGCATCGCATCGTGGCTGGCGTGCCACTGGTTTGCCGGGCGCGCCGCCTTCCTGCTGGTGGGCGCGATGATCGCCACCGCGATGAGCGCGAACGTGTTCTTCTGGATCATCCCCGGCCAGCGCACCGTCATCCGCCAGATCCGCACCGGCCAGGACGTGGACCCCATCCACGGCAAGCGCGGCAAGCAGCGCAGCGTGCACAACACGTACTTCACGCTGCCGGTGCTGTTTGCGATGCTGAGCAACCACTACAGCTTTACCTGGAGCCACCCGCAGAACTGGCTGGTGCTGATCCTCATGATGTTCGCGGGCGCCGCCATCCGCCAGTTCTTCGTGGCACGCCACGGCTACAAGCTGGGGCGCAACGGCAACCCGCTGCCGTACGCGCTGGTGGGCGTGGTGGTCATCCTGAGCGTGATCGCGTGGATGCGGCCTGCGCCGGTGGTGGCTGCGGCGACGCCCGCAGCGCCCGCGGTATCCACAGCGCCTGCAGCTGCTGCTGCAGCAGCAGCCCCTGCTTCTGCCGCCGCCAATGGGAGTGCTACTGTTTCGATAGCTGGTGGCGCAAGCGGATCCAGCGGTAGCGCCCAAAATGACTATGCAACGCTGCAGCCCGTGTTGGCCCAGCGCTGCTACATGTGCCACGGCGAGCAGGTGCAGATGAAGAACCTGCGGCTGGACGCGCCCGCCAGCGTCAAGCAGCATGCGCAGGCCATCTACCAGCAGGTAGTGGTGCAGAAGTTGATGCCGATGAACAATGCGACCGGCATGACGGATGCGGAGCGGGCGCTGGTCAAGCGGTGGTTCGAGGCGGGGGCGGTGACGGGGCCATGAATTCAGTGGGGTACGTGGGCCCACTTGCAAGAGCCGGCCATGACCACTTAGTCGCCGCAACCACCGAAGACACCTGCAGATTGTTTGGTCGCAGGAAGACAGCTGTATGTCCGAACTGACCTTGTTCGATCCTTACCTTCAGCGCTGGAAGGCGGAGCCAGACGGCCAACCATTCGCGACCCATGCGGGTCACCTGATGCCGGTTCGCCTCGCCGAGCACCCGGACGGCCGCCTCGCGATGATCAAGATCGCCCGGCATATCGATGAGCGGATTGGCGCGTTGGTGATGTGTTGGTGGGACGGCCATGGCGCGGCGCGTGTCTATGCATGCGATGAGCAGGCGGGCGCGCTGCTGATGGAGCGCGCTGCCGGCCCGGGTCATCTTTTGACAATGGCTGCCAATGGCCAGGATGACGCCGCCACAAAAATTGTTTGCGACACCATCGGCCAGCTGCATGCAAAGCGCCCCTCGCCGCCGCCTGAGGAACTACTGTCTCTCTCCTGTTTCTTCGAATCGCTGGCGCCGATGGCGCAGCGCGAAGGCGGCCTGATGGCCGAATGTGCGGTAGTCGCCAACAGGTTGCTGGACTCACAGCACGAGCAGGTGGTGCTGCATGGTGATGCGCATCACAGCAACATCCTCGATTTCGGTGAGCGCGGCTGGCTTGCCATCGATCCCAAGCGCGTGACTGGCGAGCGCTCCTATGACTATGTGAATGTACTGTGCAACCCTGACTTGAAGACCTGCACCGACCCCACGCGTTTTGCGCGGCAGCTCGACATCGTGCTCAATACAGCTAGTCTGGACAGGCGCCGCTTGCTGCAATGGGTCATGGCGCATGCGGCGTTGTCGGCCGCCTGGTTTTTGGAGGACGGAGAGCGCGACGAGGCCGACAAGGAGCTGGCTGTAGCGGATCTGGCTCGCCACGCCTTGGGTTGATCTTTGCCAAGTCGGCCCGGGCCTAAACCAGGACCTGTGCTCGTAGAAGGCCTTTCAGGGGCCTTGCAATCGATGGGCTCGCTGCTGGATGCCGTCTCGCGCCACTGGCGAACTTTCTCATATCCGGGGTCTGGCTCAACCCGCTTCGTTACGCTGCCAACACATCCTGTAGCGCGCGGCCCAAGGCTGAGTTAGCTGTTGTGCCGTGCAGCACCACACCGCTGGCTGACTGCTTCGCCTCATGCTTGGCTACAGCCGCCAGGTTAGCCACCTCTTCCGCATGCCGAAACCGCCCCGCCATGATCCGCACCGCGCCGATCGACAGCGTCGTACACGGAAAGAACCGCTGCACCCCATGGCGGTCCTCGGCCCCGATGCCGCCCGCCTTGCGCGCCGCGTCGTCGAACAGCGTGAGCGCCTCGCGTGCAAATTCATCCACGATGTTCTTGCAGCGCTGCAGCCAGTTGCTGCTCTGGAACACCAGCATGAAATCGTCCCCGCCCACATGCCCCACGAAGTCGCGGCGGGCGTCGCAGTGGGCTGTGGCCAGGCGGGCCACCAGGCGGATCATCTGGTCGCCGCGCCAGTAGCCGTAGTGGTCGTTGAAGGGCTTGAAGTTGTTCAGGTCGGCATAGCAGGCGACGAACTCGGTGCCCGCGTCCAGCAGGCGCTGCATGTGCAGGCTGATGGGGATGTTGCCGGGCAGGAAGGTCAGCGGGTTGGCGTGGCGCGCGGCTTCGATGCGGGTCTCGGTCACGGCGCGCACCAGCTGGTCGCCGGTGCCCAGTCCGAGGTAGCGGCCGTTGTCGGTGACGATGTAGCCGTCGCTCAGGTAGCGCTGGTCCTGCGATGTGAGGATGCCCACGAGCTGGTCCACGTCGCAGTCCAGTTCCACCACGCGGGGCGACTGGTTGGCGAAGGCCAGGCACGGCTTGCGCCCGTGCACCTCGCGGAAGTACAGCGTGGCGTAGTGGTTCATGAACTGCTGGCGGTTGATGAGCGCCACCGGCCGTGTGCCGTCCACCACCGCCAGCGCGTGCAGTTCGGTGCGTTCGTGGAACAGGTCCGCCACCGCGTCGTTGCTGGTCGCGGGCGATGCCGTGGGCGCCTGCACCACCAGCAGGCTGCGCAGCACGCCGGGGCGCGCGGTCTGGCCCAGGTGCGGCAGCACGGCCACACGCCGGTCCTGCATGACCTCCAGCGCGGGGCCCTCCACGGCGCTGCGCGGTGCCGGAGCCGGGCGGCCCAGCAGCCAGCCCTGGCCGTAGGGGATGTCCAGGTCGCGCAGCGCGCGCAGGTCGTCGCGGGTCTCGATGCCCTCGGCGATCAGCGTGGTGCCGAACACGTCCGCAATGCCCTTGATGGCCTGCAGCATTTGCAGGTTTTCGGGGTGGTCGCTGATGTCGTGGATGAAGTACTTGTCGATCTTCACGAAGTCGGGTTTGACCTCGGACCACAAGCGCAGGCTGGAGCGGCCGTCGCCGAAGTCATCGAGCGCCATGCGGGCGCCGCAGGCGTGCACGGCCTTGATGGCCTGGCGCAGCTGCGGCATGTCGCTCACGCGTTCGTGCTCGGTGATCTCCAGCACCAGCATGCGGGCGCTCATGCCGAAGCTGCGTACCACCTCGCCCAGCCGCTCGGCACCCAACAGCGCCACGCCGTGCACCAGCGCATCGGCGCTGATGTTGACGAACAAACGCCCGGGTGCACCCAAGGCGCCCCATTGTTCGAGCGCCGTGAAGACGCACAGCAGCTCGAAGTCGCGCAGGATGCCTTCGCGCTGGGCCTGTGCCAGCAGCGCGTCGGGCGTGTGCAGCGGCGTGCCCTCGGGGCCGCGGATCAGTGCCTCGTGGGCATACACGGCGCCTTCGCGCAGGTCGGCCAGCGGCTGGAAGACACAGTGCAGGTGGCCGCCTTGCTGCATGAGCGCGGCCACGGGCCCGGTGCCGTCGCGCAAAGTGCACGAGAGCAGCCCCTTCATTGCCGCCAGCCGGCCCTCCTTCATGTTCTGCATCGCGTTGGTTACCTTGAGCTAAGTGCGAAAGATACCGGCGGTGTGTGACAGGTTAGTTACAAGCTGTCACGAATCTGCTGCAAGCTGTCCGTAGGGGCGGGCGCGCGTTGGCGCGGCGCTGCGGTGTGTGTTGCAGTGTGTGGGTTTGCAGCCACCACGGCCCGGCGCGGGCCGCGGCGTGGTGTGGCTTTGATCTGTCTCAATGCCGGCAGCCTGCCCGCGCGGCACAGTCGGTTCCATGCTGCCCTCTACCTATTTCTCACTGCCCGCCGCCACCGAGGTGATTGCCGCCGGTGAGGTGCTGCGCAGGCGCAACGAGGTGCTGACGTCGGTGATGCACCTTGAAAGCGGCCGTGTGCTGCGCGGTGTGCTCGACGACGGATTTTTGCGCCACCAGTTGGGAGCGGTGGAGGGGCCGTTCTGGCTGGACGCTGCGTCTGCGCTGCTGGGGATGCCGTTCCCGGTGGACATGGTGGCCGACACCCGCCTGCAGGTGCGTCGTCTGCCCATCGAGGAGTTCCAGCGCAGCCTGTCCGACATGCCTGCAGGCGCGCGCGGCCTGCTGCTGGACATGGCCCAGGGCTACCGCCAGCAGTCCGAGCTGGCCGTGAGCCGCCTGGCGCAGGACGCCGAATCGCGCTGCGCGCAGTGGCTGCTGAAACATGCGCAGCCTGACCATAGCGGCGCGATGCAGGTCACGCTGCACCTGCGCAAGCGCCTGATCGCCGCGCAACTGGGTATTGCCCCCGAAACCTTCTCGCGCGTACTGCGCCACCTGCGCGAGCTGGGCCTGGTGCACGGCACCGGCAACGTGCTCAACCTGCCGCATCCGCGGGCTCTTCAAACGATGGCCGGGTGCTGACCGGGCGCCAGTGCAAGTTTGCAGGGCGGCTTGCTGATGCGCGCGCCGTAACGTCCGCCCCCCGTCGCACAGGCACGCCCCAGGCCAGCGCACCCGTGGATCTGGCTCCGCCAGTCCACCGGGTGCGTCCCCCTCCGGGGGAAGCCGCGCAGCGGCTCAGGGGGGCTTCAAAGTCAGGGTTTTTCCCCTGCCTGACTGAGGGTTCCACCCAAGCCCCCAGGGGCAGGGGCTGCGTATATTCGTTGGCAAAAGTCCGGTTTCACCCGACACGCCCATGCCCAACGCTACCCATCTGCGTCGCGCTCCCTCCTCGGAGTGTCCATGACGCCCCCGGACCACCCCGCGCTCCCACCAGATGCGCCGGGCTGGTTCGTGCCCGGTTCGCTGGTGCTGCGGCTGGTGCTGGTGGCGGTGCTGGCGGTCGCGCTGTCCGGCGCGGTGGCAGCCTGGCTGGTTACCCGTGCCTCGGGGCAAGAGGCCATGCGCCGCGTGGTGGCCCAGCAGACCGACGAGGTCGAAGTCGTGGCGCGCCTGCTGGCCAGCAAGATCGAGCAAAGCCAGAAGGTGCTGCGCACCGTCTCGGCCGGCATCACGCCCGGCATGCTCGAATCGCCATCCACCCTGGAATGGCTGCTGCAGCAGGGTCTGCCCGCGGTGCAGTTTTTCGACGCCATGCAGGTTGCCCGCGCCAACGGCGAGCTGCGCATGAACCTGCGCGGGGGGCGGCTTGAGAAGGCCGCCGACCTGGACCCTGCCGAGCGCGATGCCCTGCGCCGCACGCTGGTCGACGGCAAACCTCTGGTTTCTGAACTCATCGCGGCCCGCACCAGCGATGCGCGGGTGATGTTCACCATGCCGCTGCACCGCGAGGACGGTTCTGTGCTGGGCGTGGTGGCGGGAGCGCTGCGCCTGCAATCCCAAGGCCTGCTGCCGCCGTCGATGACACTGCCGGCGCGCGACGGCTCGCGGCTCATCGTCTTCACACGCGACGGCACCATCCTGTCGCACACCGATCCCGCGCGCATCCTGGGCAAGGTGCAGGACGAGACCGGCCTGGCGCCTGTATACACCCGCTGGCTGAACCAGGCGCAACCCGTGGCGGGGCGCGGGGCCACGCACCAGGAGTCCGGGCACATCGTCAGCATGGCGGGCATGCCCTTGCCGCAGTGGATCGTGGCGCGGGTGAGCCCGTCACAGTCGCTGCTGGCCCCATTGCAAGGCGCGCAGCGCGAAGCCTGGTGGCTGGCGGCAGCCAGCATGGCGCTGTGCATGCTGCTCGTGGCCATTGCCATGGTCTGGATGGCCCAGCCCCTGGCCCACCTTCGGCACAGCGCACGCCAGATGCTGCGCCGCGACGTGCGGCAGCCGCTGCCCCAGGCGCCCGACATCGACTGGCCGCGCGCGGGCGGCGAGGTGGGCGAGCTGGTGCAGGTGTTCCAGGGTCTGGCCCAGCAGGGCAGCCGCGAGCAGATCCACAAAGCCACGCTCGATGGGCAGTTCCAGGCAGTGCTGGACAACGCATCGGTGGGCATCGTCATCTCGCGCCACGGCATCCTCGAGGTGGTGGGGCGCCAGGCCTGCGTGATGCTGGGCTACAGCGCCGGCGAACTGCAGGGCCGTCCCGCGCGCGCGCTGTATGCGAGCGACGCCGAGTACAGCCGCATCGGTGACCGTGTGCAGGCCGAATTTGCGTCGCATGGGGTGTTCGACGGCGACGTGTGTTTCATGCGCAAGGACGGCAGCCCCGTGTGGGCGCGCGTGCAGGGCCGCGGCGTGCAGCCCGACGAAATGGCCGGCGGCACGGTGTGGATTCTGGAAGACATCACCGCCGCACGCGAGGCCCAGGCCCAGCACGCGTGGGAGCGCACCCACGACGGGCTCACGCAGCTGTACAACCGCACCGCGTTCGACGAGCGCCTGGGCCTGCTGCTGGCCGAGCGCTCCGCACGCCCGCGCGAGCCGCAGGCCAGCGGCGGCGAGGCCCCGGGCGATGGCGTGGTGCTGTTCCTGGACCTGGATCATTTCACCGTGGTGAACGACATCGCCGGCCACGACGCCGGCGACGACGTGCTGCGCCACGTGGCCCGCCTGCTGGAGTCGCAAGTGCGCCAGGTGGGCTGGGCTGCGCGCCTGGGTGGCGACGAGTTCGCCGTGGTTCTGCCCGGCTGCGCCCTGGCCCGCGGCCAGGCCGTGGCAGAGCAGTTGCGCGCGTCCGTGCAGGCCTGGGAGCCCGCCTACCAGGGCCGGAGCTTCACGCTCGGGGTGAGCATCGGGCTGGTGGTGCTCGATGCCAGCCTGCAGGACGTGCCATCGGTGCTGTACGCCGCCGACATGGCCTGCTACGACGCCAAGCGCGCAGGACGCAATAGGGTGGAGATCCGGCACGCAAACGAGGCAACGGCGTCGTCGAGGATGGCGCTGGGGCCGGCCTGAGCTTTGGGCTGGGAGCATTTACCCAGCGCCCGGGCTCGGTTCATGAACAAGGTTGCACGCGCATGCTTTTGGCAGACGCCGCGCCACGACGTGCTGCGGAGAGTCTCACTGGCATTGACCGAGGCGCGCGGGGCGCAAGCAGTTATTTTCAGGAGTATTCAGGGTCGAGTCGCACCGAGCCGCTGTACGCCTTCCTCGATCACGGCCAGCCCCAGTGTGCGGTTTGTGAGCGTGTAGGCGAAGGTGTAGCGGTGGTTCGCAGCGAGTGTGCTGTGTCCACCAGGGTAGGCGCCATCGTTCACGTGGATGATCTGGCGCCGGGCCAGCTGGATGCGCGTCTTGCGATAGTGCGCGGCAGGCTGTGCCGGCAAGGCGTGCCAGCGGCTTGTCTGGCCCGGGGCCAGGGGGCCCAGTTCCACGGCGGTACCGTGGGTGGGCAGGCCTTGCCAGACTTGCTGGAAGGGCTCACGGGAGTCGTTGCGGATGCGCACCCACACGCGTGCGCCGCCCTGGGCGCGGCCTGGGTCGGCCAGCAGTGCTCGGCGCGCAGTAGGCCGCTCATTCATTCTTCAGGCTTTGCAGGTCGTTGCTCAGGTCGCACACGCGGGCGCGGCGGCGCTCCAGGGCGGCCCCGCCAATGTTCAGTGCGGCCGAACTGCCTTGGTCGGCATGCATCGCGACGTCCCATTGGCCCTGGGCGGTGTCAAAAGCCAGCCATGCCCGCTGCGCCGCACGCAGCGCATCACGCCGGGCAGGGCCTGCGGCTTTGAGTGTCTGGGTGTAGATGCGGTTGAGCTCCTTGTCCCACGCCGCATAGGCGGCGGACTGGGCGTCGTGCAGGTCGACGGTAACGCCACCGCTGCGCGCGGAGGCAGCACCAAGTGCCTTGTCGATGGGGTGGGCGGTGGGCTGGCCGCAGAAGTGCTCGGCTGCGTGGGCGGCGCCGGAGGTGATGAGTAGGGCGAGGGTGATGGTGTGCAGGGTGCGGAGCATGGTGGGTTGGGAAAGGTTGTCGCTTTTCATATAGCCCAGGCGTTGGTGCCCGCATTGCGGGATGCGGCGGCACTCGTTCATGCACCCACCCACAGCAGCACCATGAACGTGGCCAGCACGGCCATGACGGTATAGACCGCTACGGCGCCCGTGCCGGCTGCAGCGATGCTGGCCAGGTCCGACCAGCCGCGCTCCAGCCCCCACTGCGCCATGTGCCGGGCCAGGAACAGGCCCGCGATCCAGATGAGCGCCAGCAACAGTGCCATCGTGCCCAGCAGGCGGGCGCCCTGTGTTGAGTTGAGGCCGTTGCTGCCCAGCAGCACGGTGAACATGAAGAACAGCGCGGGCAGCAGGTTGGCGGCGCCGGTGAGCACCATGGCCAGGGTGGTGGTGCGCATGCCGGTTGTCACTCCGTGACCGCGTAGCTCAGCAGGTCCAGCGACTGCGTGTCCTTGGGGTTCCACGACAGGCCGGCCGCGCGCGCGATCACGGTGTAGGTCTTGCCCTGCTCGAGTTTGCCGCCCGGCATCAGCGCCTCGGTGCGTGGATCGATGTAGAGCATGGTGGTCAGGCCTTCGGCGCTGCGCATGAGCACGGCTTTTGCGCCGGACTTCAACTTTGCCTCGTTCACCCAGGCGCTTTTGACGCCCGTGGGCGGTGCCAGGTTTTCCACAGTGCCCGACAGGCGGGTGATCTTGCGCCAGGTCTTGCTTTGCTTGGGGTCCGTCACCTTGCCGTTCTCGGCGGCATCGGTTTTTTGCAGGTCACCCAGCGAGCTGTAGGCGATGGTCCAGTCCGAATGGCTGGTGTCGCGGCGGATGTGGTCGGCCGCGAGCATCAGGTTTTCCGTCCAGTTGCCGCACGCGTTCTTCTTTTTGCACAGGGTCCAGGCAGTCTTGATCCAGCGGTCGAGCTGGGCAGCCTTGTCCTGGCTGCCCATGTCCAGTGCCACGCCCGCGCCCAGCACGGCCGCGGCCTGGCCCTGCTCCGGGGCGACCACCAGCACGGCGCCGTTGCCCACGTCGAGCTTGCCCACGCGCAGCTGGCGCATCATGGCCTGGGCGTATTCCTCGGCGGTCTTGCCGTTCAGGTCCTTCACCAGCAGGGTGACGATCTCCACGCCGGTCTTCTGTGCATGGTCGTGCATCTGCTTTTCGAACTGTGCGCGGATCGCAGGGTCGAGGATGCCGAACTCGTCGTAGATGAACTGGACCCCCTTGGAGGGCAGGGCGTTGGCGTCTGCCTTGGGCAGGACCTGGGCCACGGCTGCCGTGGCGGCGGGTGCCGGTGCGGGCGCTGCCGTAATGGCAAGGGCATTGGCGGATGCAGGGGCGGGCTTGGCGACTGGCGTCTGTGCTGGGGTGGCTGCGGTCGCTGCAGGCGCAGGAGTGGCCGCTGGCGCGGGCGCCTGGGCCACGGCGACCGACTTGCCGCCTTGGGTGCCGCCGTGGCATGCGGCGCCACCGCCCTGCAGCTCGCAGGCTTCCGTCCAGCCTGCGGCAATGGCGGCCAGGCGCTTGCGGCGGCCGGGGTGAGTCTCGCCGTCCTTCTCGGGGATCAGCGTGGCGATGGCGTTCTGAGCGTCCTTGAGCGGTGCGCCCATCTTGTACAGCACGAAGCCGCTGAACTTGTCCGATTCCAGCTCGATGGGCGGCTGGCTGCCGCCGGGCACGATCGTGTGCCCCGACAGGTGGTGTCCGATCTCGTGCGCCATGATGCTCACGGGCGCCCAGTTGTTGGCCTTGGTGGCACGGATCACGTCGCCCATGAAGGACGGGTTGTAGGCGATCACGCGGCGCGGCACCTTGTCGGGGCCCTGCATGATGACGGCTGCCGCGTTGGGCACCTGGCCTTCCACCACCACGAAGTTGGCGGGCAGACCGGTGTATTTCATGATCTCGGCCACCACCTGCTTGCCGGTGCCGCCCCCCTTGGACAGGTCGGGCGGCGAAAACGCCACCGGGCTGCCGTCGTACGAGCAGGCCTGCAGCGTGGCGGCCAGCTCCGCTACGAGCTGTGCCTTGGTGGGCTTGGGGCCTGCGGTGGCGGCGGCCTTTTGCGCCAGCGCGACGCCCGCGCAGGCCAGTCCCAGCAAGGCGGCGCAGGCGATGGCGACGGGGCGGATGTTGGCGGTGGGGATGTGATTCATGCGGTCAGGCTCCTGGGTCTGGGATATGTATGGATAAGGAGAGGGATGGAAATTCAGGGCTGGACGAGGGCCGCCACGCGCAGCACGCGCTGGGCCAGTTCGGTCTGGCCGCGGGTGCCGGTCTTGGCATACAGGCTGGCCAGCTGGGTGCGCACCGTGGGCATCTTCACGCCCTGGTTGTCGGCCATCTCGCGCGGGGTCATGCCCTGGAGCAGCAGCGGCAGCAGGGCGCCTTCAGCGGGCGTGAGGCCGTAGAGCGCGCTGCACACGGGCATCGCGGCCTGGGTGTCCTGCACGGTCTCCGGCACCAGAACGAACTGCACCAGCGGGTCTTGCAGTGCCGCTCCGGGCTGGCCGCGCAGGGGCGTGGCCAGGGCCACCTGCGCGTGGTGGTGTGGGGTCTGCAGGCGTGCGGACACCGGTGTGCGTGTGCTCAGGCACGCCGAGAGCAGCGGCGGCAAGGCCGCGTGGACCTGGGCGAGCTGCAGTGGCTGGCGCGCATGCCAGCCCGTGGCATGGCGCAGCAGCACGCGGCAGTCGTCCTGCACGCCCATCCAGCGGCGAGCGTGGTCGTTCAGGTAGCGCACCGTGCCGTGGGGGTTCACGTGCAGCAGGCCCAGCGGCAACTGGTCCAGCGTGCGCTCCAGCGCGGCGGTGTGGCGCTCGGCCAGCCGCAGGCGGCGCTGGGCGCGCATGAGGCTGCGCACCCAGGGCGTGACGGCGCGCAGCTGGGCGAACTGGGCGGGGGTGAACTCGGGTTGGCCCAGTTCGTTGTACAGCGCCAGCACGTGCATGCCGCACTCGGGCGAGGCTTCGACGATGCTGTTGACCATGGCGTCGATGCCCAGGGGCCGCAGATAGTCGGCGTAGAACGCACTTTTCTTCAGCGCGCTGGTGGCCACCAGCTGCTGGCTGAGGGAGCCGCCGCGTGCCAGCGCCTGCTCGTGCTGCCGCTCCAGCGCGTCGCTCCAGGCGTCCTTCACCTGGATGAGGTCGGCGTAGCGCTGCAGAAAGTCGTCGGGCATGCCCCACTGGCTGGCCGCGAGCGGGTCTCCCTCGCCCGGTAGCGGGCAAAACAGCACGAGCTTGTGGCTGCCCAGGGCCTCGCCCAGGTGGCGCAGCAGGCGCGGCGCCATGTCGGGGTCGCCCAGGGCTTCCAGGCTCTCGGCCATCAGGGTCTCGAACCCTGCAATCCCGAGCTGCTGCCCATGCCAATCCTTGCTGCTCAATGCGCGCTCCCCGGTTGTGTCGATGAATGCGCCGGATGGTAGGAGCGGCAGGCTCGCAGTCACATCATTCAGGTGAATGATGTGGCGGACTTTTCACACATTTCGTGGAATTTTGAGGCGCGTTGTGGCGGATGTGCGTGCCGAACCTCAACCGCCGGCGCGACCGCCGCACGCTCCAGGGACCCTCTGCACGAATCATCGCGCCGTGGGCATCAGCGGTCTCGGGCGGCCTGCGGCGTTGCCAATACTCGCAATAGCTACGGCTATTGCTGCGTTTTGCGCCTTGCACKCCWTCCCGATCCGCAGTGCACACTTGGCAGCTCGATTCGTGCAGAGGATCCTTAGAGCCCCATCTGCCACAGCACGACCTCGACCACGCCGCGGGCATACAGCGCCGTCGCCTGCCACTTGAGCACGGCGAACAGCGCGCCGGCCAGCAGCAGACGCACCGCGTCGCGCCGCACATTGAGCAGGTAGAACTGCCGCAGGGCCAGCATGAACGCCAAAGCCTGCAGCGCGGTCATGTACCAGGGCGACCACTGCTTGTGCCACTTGAGCAGGGCCGGGGAATGCGCCAGCACCAGGGGCAACTGGTTGGCCATCTGCAGCGCGATGAACACCGACTGGCAGTACAGCGCCAGGGTCAGCAGTTCGGTGGCGTTGTAGCCCAGCCGGCGTCGAAACAGCAACCAGGCGCTTGCGAATGCGGCCACCGCGCCCAGCGAGAACGACCACTTCGAGTAGGAGCTCACCAGCGCATACATGCTGGCGGCGGCCTCGCTCGGGAATTCGGGCTTGAGGTAATCGGTATGGCCCAGCACGATCAGCAGCAGGCCGATGGCCAGGCACAGCAGCGTGAGCGGGTGCGGATGGTCCTTGCGCTGCCCGAGCACGTATTCGCGCGCCAGCGTGCCTGGCTGCGGCAGCACGCGCAGGGCGTGGCGGATCACCTCCCATTCAAACCACCGAAACCGGGCCCATGCCTCCTTGCGCACCGTCACTGCGCCCATGCGGCCGGCTTTCTTTTGCCCGCACTGCGCGCAGTAGGGGCCGGTGAGGAGGGCATTGCAGTTCAGGCACTGCGGTGTGTCAAATAGCGCGTCGGTAGTGGGGGTGGTCACGGCAAGCCATCCAGGCAAAGGCTGCGCATCGTAGGATGGCGAGCCTGTGCTTGGCATCGTTCAGGTGAATGATGGGAAAGGCCCGGTCGGCACTCCATGCTCCGTTGCCACCGGTATCGTTTCCACATCCAGGCCATCAAGTAGGCGGGCGTTGACCGCTACCCGGCGAGCGTGCCCGTCCCAGTCGCCAATGCTATCGAGCAGTGGGCCGTTGCTCAGTGTGGCCACGCCACAACGCCGGCAAAAGTAGTGGGCCACCATGCGTGTGTTCCATCGATACAGGGCGTGCGCGCCCTGTGGTGCATGCACGCGCACCTGCCGGGGCTCGTAGCAGGCGTGCAGTGCGCCGCGCTTGGTGCAGAACGAGCAGGTGCACCGCATCAGTTGGCGGGGCAGTTCACCATCGATGTCAAGGCGAACTGCGCCACAGTGGCAGCTGGCATGTAGGGGCATGGTTCATTGGACAATGGGCGGCGGAAGTGCATTGGCAGCTGAACGAGAAAGTAATCTTGGCATACCGGTTTTCCACCCTGATTGACTGCTGCCTTGCAGGAATATAAAAAGATTCGCTCGCACTGCCCATCCGAAAACTGGGGGATGAGATGTTGCGCCGCAACATCATTCAGGTGGACGATGACGCTGTGGTGGGATGTGCCTAGCATCCGCCCCTTTTCAAAAGGACTTCCCCTTGCACCCTGCCTTGGGCAATCTGATGGGTTCGGTGGCCGACGGCGAGCGTTTCAGCGAGGCGCTGTCGGGCTACGCCGCGAGCTTTCGTGCCGACCTGCTGGGCGGTGCCTTCCTGGCCAGCGGGCTGGACCAACTGGCGCAATGGGGCGCGCAGTTTGCCGCGCATCCCGAGGTGGACTACTGGCTGCAGTCGCCGTCGAGCGACGGCGCTCCCGCGCTGCTGGCCATGGGCGTCACGCCCGAAGCCGCACAGCGCTACGCCACGCACTACCGGCTGAGTGACCCGCTTTGGGACGACGCCATGGCGCGGCGTGCGCGCATGGGGCTGTCGGGTGTGTGGGTGGCCACCGATGCGCCGCTGGAGGCCACGCGGGGCTTTCGCCGCACCGAGATCTACAACGACTTCTTGCGGCAATACGGCATCGGCACGCGCATGTTCGGGGGCAGCCAAGGCGCGTCGAGCCCGGTGGGCAATCTGTTCATGTCGATGTTCCGCCAGGGCGACGACGAGGGCTTCTCGCGCGAGGAGGTGGCCCGCTTCGAGGCGGAATTCGCCACCGTGCAGCGCGCCGCCTACCTGCACCGAGAGATGGTGGCCCTGCGTGCGCGCACGCGCGGCATGGAGGCGCTGATGGAGCAGATGCCGATGGGCATCCTGTTCTTCGATACCGCTGGCCGGCTGCTGCACGCCAATGCCCGGGTGCGCGCGCTCTGGGCTGGGGCAGGGCAAGGCGGCTTGCTGCAGACGCTGCAGCGCGGCCCGCTGTTGGCGAGCACGGCCGACCCGACCCTGCGCGCCCTGTTCGTGCAGTCGCTGCAGGGGCACAGCGGCTGTGTGGAGCTCGACGGCGGGCTGTTGCTGGTCGCGTTGTCGATCAGCGACCTGGCATCGCTCGGCATGCTGCAGCAGGCGCCGGGCGTGGCCTGGGTGGTGATGCAGCGCAGCCTGGGCTGCGAGGCGGCGGTGGCGCTGGCGCGCCAGGCGTATCGCCTGAGCCCGGCAGAGGCGGACCTGCTGCAGGCGCTGATGCGCGGGCAGACGCCGCAGGACTTTGCCGATGCACGCGGAGTGCGCATCACCACCGTGCGCACGCAGCTCAGTGCGCTTTTGTTCAAGACCCGCACGGTGCGCCAACAGGACTTGGTGGCGCTGGTGGCGCGCCTGATGCTGCTGGCGCCGGGTGGGCAGCCGCTGGCCTGAGCGGGCCTGACGTCACTGAGGCGCCGTCCTGTGGCGGTGGACAGAGGTGGCGGACCACAGATCACCCGCCCCGTTTCATGTTGCACTGCACTGCATAATGCGCGCACGCGGCCCGGCAGGCCCCGGGAGCCCTGGCTTCCAGAGGCCGGGGCCAACGTCATTCGCCAGACAGGAGACAACCAGCCATGGCCCAGAACGTGCTCGCCGTATACCCCGGAACCTTCGACCCCATCACCCTGGGGCATGAAGACGTGGTGCGCAGGGCCACCCAGTTGTTCGAGCGCGTGATCGTCGCCGTGGCGGCGGGACACCACAAGAAGACCTTGTTCTCGCTGGAAGAGCGCATCGACATGGTCCAGGAAGCCGTTAAAAACTACCCGCAGGTGCAGGTGGAAGCCTTCTCGGGGCTGCTGCGCGACTTCGTGGTGGCCCGCGGCGGCAAGGCCATGGTGCGCGGCCTGCGCGCGGTGACCGACTTCGACTACGAGTTCCAGCTCGCCGGCATGAACCGCAGCCTGATGCCGCAGGTCGAAACCGTGTTCCTCACACCCAGCGACAAGTACCAGTTCATCAGCAGCACCTTCGTGCGCGAGATCGCGGTGCTGGGCGGCGAGGTGGTCAAGTTCGTCTCGCCGTCCGTGCAGGAGCGCCTGGCGGTGAAGGTGCGCAGCCTCACGCCGCCCTGATCGCGGGTCACAATCGCTTCTGCCGCTTGCCTGTAGGGACTTTTTGCTATCTAAACCGTAGCAATCGGATTTGGCCAGGCGCCAAGTCTGGTCTGTCCATGGGGCCCTATGCACCGCCTTGCATCCCGGTTGCTGGATTGCTGTGGTGCCTTGCTCAGTCCATGCCCTAGGCGATCTGCGTCAGCTGCTTCGCAAGCACTTTGGACTGGTGCCGCAGGGCGGCGAGCATGGGCTCCAGCTCCGGTTGCGGCGGCCGGTACAGCGGGCGCAGCGCCGTCACGCTGAACGGGATCGAAAACCCGAGCTGCCGCACCACCAGCCGGTCGCTGGCTTCGGCCAGGGCCGTCAGCGGGTTCACGATGGCCATGCCCAGGCCGTGCTGCACCATGGCGCAGACGGCGGCAGCGCTGTGGGTTTCCACGCGCTGGCTGCGGGTGATGCCTGCTTCGGCAAAGCGCGCGTCGATCTGGCGGCGGTAGGGGTCGTCGGGTGAAAGGCTCACGAACGGCTGGCCGGCGAAGTCCTCCAGCTGCAGGACCGCCTGGTGCGCCAGCGCATGGCCTGCGGGCAGCACGGCCACCTCATCCAGCGTGAGCAGCACTTCGGCGCTGGTGCCGGGCGGTGCGGCGGTCTGCTCGCATAGGCCAAGGTCGAAGCGCTGGGCGCTCATCCATTCCTCCAGCAGCGGTGATTCCTGCGGCGTGACCGCCAGTCGGGTGTCCGGGTGGGTCTGCACCAGCTGCGCGGCCGCAGCGGGCAGCAGCGCATGGGCGAGTGCGGGCAGGCACAGCACCGACAGCTGCACTGCGCCGTCTCGCCCCAGGGCGACTGCGCGGTCCACCACCCGCTCCAGCCCTTGCCAGGACCGCTGGACCTCGTCCCACAGCGCCAGCGCGCGGGCGTTGGGGCGCAGGCGGCCCTGGGCACGTTCGAACAGCGCGTAGCCCAGCAAGGATTCCAGCCGCGCCAGTTCGCGGCTCACGGTGGGCTGGGAGCTGTGCAGCAGGTCGGCCGCACCCGTGGCGCCGCCCGCCGTCATCACGGCGCGGAAGACTTCGATGTGTCGGTGGGAGATGCGGGTGGCGAGGGCGGGTGCTGGCGCGCAGTTGGGGGCCGATGTCATGGCCACGAGCATATCCAATTTGAATGGGGTGTCGAAAAATGAGCATTTGCTGAAATGGCTCACCATCGGCATCATTTCGCTTTTGCCTCAGCACCCCCGGAGACTTCTGCATGTCCAACCCTTTCTCGCCCGCCCAGCTGTGGGCCCTGGCCGACCAGTTCGGCACCCCCACCTGGGTGTATGACGCGGCCACCATCCGCCAGCGCATTGCGCAGGTGTCCAACTTCGAGACCGTGCGGTTTGCGCAGAAGGCGTGTTCCAACATCCACATCCTCAAGCTCATGCGCGAGCAGGGCGTGAAGGTGGATGCCGTCTCGCGCGGCGAGATCCTGCGGGCCCTGGCCGCTGGCTACGTGGCTGGGGGCGAGCCGTCCGAGATCGTCTTCACCGCCGACCTGTTCGACGCCGCCACGCTCGACTGCGTGGTCGAGCACGGCGTGCCGGTCAATGCGGGCTCCATCGACATGCTGCACCAGTTGGGCCGGCGCTCGCCAGGCCACGGCGTCTGGCTGCGCATCAACCCCGGCTTTGGCCACGGGCACAGCAACAAGACCAACACCGGCGGCGAGCACAGCAAGCACGGCATCTGGCACACCGACCTGCCCGCGGCGCTGGCTGCGATCGCCCAGCACGGCCTGAAGCTCGTGGGCCTGCACATGCACATCGGCTCCGGCGTGGACTACAGCCACCTGGCTGAAGTGTGCGGCGCCATGGTCAACCTGGTGCGCACCACGCATGCGGCGGGGCACGACCTGCACGCCATTTCGGCTGGCGGCGGGCTGTCCATTCCGTACCGCAGTGGTGACCCGGTGGTGGACACCCAGCACTACCACGGCCTGTGGGACGCGGCGCGCCAGCAGGCCGAGGCGGTGGTGGGCCACAAGCTGGGCTTGGAGATCGAGCCGGGCCGTTTTCTGGTGGCCGAGTCCGGTGTGCTGATCGGCGAGGTGCGCGCCACCAAGAACGCTGGCAACAACCGCTTCGTGCTGGTCGACACCGGCTTCAACGAACTCATGCGCCCCTCGATGTACGGAAGCTTCCATGCCATGGAGCTGCTGCGCCGCGATGGCACCACCACCGGTGCGTCGCAACCCACCGTGGTGGCGGGGCCGCTGTGCGAGTCGGGCGACGTGTTCACCCAGGGTGACGGCGGCGTGGTGCTGCCGCGCGACTTGCCTGCGGCGCAGGTGGGTGACCTGCTGGTGATCCACGACACGGGCGCGTATGGCGCATCGATGTCTTCAAACTACAACACGCGCCCCTTGACCGCCGAAGTGCTGGTCGATGGTGGCCATGCCCGGTTGATCCGCCGCCGCCAGACGGTGGATGAGTTGCTCGCGCTCGAACTGGGGCTGTAAGGCAGCGGCCCGCCGCGTGCGCGGGACGGTGGGCGGGGGCCGACACCCGGTAGGCACGGGACTACGCTCATGCGCAGTGCTGGCGCACAGACCGGTCTCGGGGTGGGCGATAAGGTGGACACATCTCAACACCACACCCTTTCAAGGAGTTCACCATGCCCATCATTGCCTGGCTTCTCGGCGTCCCACTGTCTGTTGTGCTGCTGCTCATGCTGTTCGGCGTGTTCTGATCGGCACGACCCTCCAAGTAATAAAGCCGCACCGCGCTTGAAAAAGCGCGGTGCGGCTTTTTTTATGTGGGCCCGCCGCATCAGACGAGCGCGTTCGCTGTACCGCTGGCGTACCGCAATCTGCCGTTTATCGCACTATCAAACCCTGTCACGACAGGCGACGCACATCCCGTTAAGCTGGCAGTCTCAACACACACACCAGGGACTGGCTTTGGCCCCGTGCATCGCTGTCGACCGGTCCTGGAACACAGGAAATCCGTCCATGCATGCCGAAGGACACACCATCGTCGAGCTCGCCTACCCGGGGGAATACCTCAGTGTCCTGGGCGGCGTCGAAACCAAGACCTGCAAGATCCGCCTGTCGCGCAAAGGCCAGGGCCTGTTGGCCCGCATGTATGCCAGCCGGGGCTACCACATGCAGGCCACGCTGTCGCACGACAGCGACCTGAGCAGCATCGTGGTGCAGATCGACGGGCAGGCCCAGGGTACGTTGTCGGTCCACATGGACGACGGCCACCTGGGGGCCGAGGAGCAGTACCCCGAATACATCGAAGCCCTGCGCGCGCGCGGCGCCCGCATCTGCGAGATCGGCAAGCTGGCCATGGATCCCGGCGTGCGCTCCAAGCAGGTGCTGGGCGCGATCTTTCACATCGGTTGCATCGTGGCCTTCCGGGCGCGGCGTGCGACCGACATCATCGTGGAGGTGAACCCGCGCCACGCGCCGTTTTACAAACGCATGCTGCGCTTCGACGAACTGGGGCCCGAACGCATCTGCCAGCGGGTGGGGGCCCCGGCGGTGCTGTTGCACATGAGTGCGGAGAAGGCGCGCCGGCTCATCGATCAGTTTGGCGGCCGGCCCAGTTTGTCGAAGGACGAGCGCAGCTTCTACCCGTACTTCTTTCATCCAGATGATGAAGAGGGCCTGCTGCTGCGGTTGTCGGTGGGTCGGTAGTTCAGCGTTAAGCAGTGCAGCAGTTTGCGCGGCGGGAACTCGGACAAGGCCATGGCCACGGTCGCAGCCACACCGGCGCCGGGGTCACCGATCAAATCTCGTCGCGGGGCCCGCGTCCCATGAGCTGGGCCACGGCCTCGGCGGGCTGCACGCGGCCATCGAGCAGCGCCACTGCCGCCTCGGAAATCGGCATGTCCACCCCCAACGCCTGCGCGCGCTGCACCACGGTGCGGGCGCTGTAGACGCCTTCTGCCACATGCCCCAGCGACTCCACGGCCTGCGCCAGGCTGTGGCCCTCCGCCATCAGCATTCCCACGCGCCTGTTGCGCGACAGGTCGCCGGTGGCAGTCAGCACCAGGTCGCCCAGGCCGGACAAGCCCATGAAGGTATCGGGCCGTGCGCCCAGCGCCAGGCCCAGGCGCGTCATCTCTGCCAGGCCGCGGGTGATGAGCGCCGCCCGGGCGTTGAGCCCCAGCGCCAGGCCGTCGCACAGGCCGGTGGCAATGGCCAGCACGTTCTTCACCGCGCCGCCCACTTCCACGCCGACGATGTCTTCGTTGGCATACACGCGCACGCTCTTGCTGTGAAACGCCGCCACCAACGCATCGCGCACGGCGGCATGGCTGCTGGCGGCGACCAGCGCCGTGGGTTGGCCCAGCGCCACTTCCTGCGCAAAACTGGGGCCACTGAAAACGCCTGCTATCAACTTAGGAGCTATCAGCGCTTGTACTTCGTGCGCCAGCAGCCCAAAAGCTTGCGGATCGCCACCTGGGGCTGCCGCCTCAAAGCCCTTGCAGAGCCAAGCCACGGGCGCGGTGCAACCACGCAACGACGTCAGCATGCCGCGAAGGGCGGCCATGGGCGTGGCCACGATGACCAGGTCGGCGCCGGGCAGCAGGGCGGTAAAGTCGCCGTCGGCCAGGGTGAGGGATGAAGGAAAGGCAATGCCAGGCAGGTAGCGCGCGTTCTGCCCCTGGCTGCGCATCTGCTGCGCCTGCGCCGCATCGCGGGCCCAGAGGGTGACGGCATGCCGTGCAGGATGCTGGGCCGCGCTCATGGCGACGGCCGAACCCCAGGCGCCTGCACCCAATACTATGATTTTCATAGCTGTTTGCGCTTGTCAGGCAAGCGGTGGAGCCCAAAAAGATCGGGAATTCAATGGCCCATGACGCGGTGTCTCGGCCTGAGCCCAGCAGCCAGCACTGTCCGGGCGAGGTCGCCGCGAAACCGGCTGTGCCAGGCCGCTGGCTGCATCCCCTCCCGAGCACACAGCGCGACGAGAGAGGAGCAGGGCGCGAAGCGGCGCCGGGGGCGTTACATCACTGCGTGATGATCGGCGAAGGCTGGCCGGCGGCCTGGGCCTGCTGCTGCTCGTACATGGCCTGGAAGTTGATTTCGGCCAGATGCACGGGTGGGAAGCCGGCGCGGTTGATCAGGTCGGCCACGTTGCCGCGCAGGTAGGGGTACACGATCTGCGGGCAGGCGATGCCCATGATGGGGCCCATCTGGTCTTCGGGGATGTTGCGGATCTCGAAGATGCCGGCTTGCTTGGCTTCGACCAGGAACACGGTCTTGTCCTTGATCTTGGTCTGCACCGTGGCCGTCACCGCGACTTCAAAGATGCCTTCGGCCACAGGAGTGGCTTCCACGCCGAGCTGGATGTCCACGCTGGGCTGCTCTTGTTCGAGCAGGATGCCGGGGGAATTGGGCTGCTCCAGCGACAGGTCCTTGAGGTAGACGCGCTGGATCTGGAAGACGGGGTTTTCTTGATCGGCCATGGTGGATAAGTCTCTTTGCGCTAACGGATTTTCAGCAAAACAAAACCCGCCGTGGGAAAGCTCCCGCAGCGGGCACATGGGGCAGCATTATGCAGCCGCCCGGGGTGGGGTCAGGCGGCAGCGCCCAGCAGGGGCATGAGTTCGCCCCGGCCGTCCAGGGCCACCAGGTCGTCGTGGCCGCCCACATGGGTGGTGCCGATGAAGATCTGGGGCACCGTGCGGCGCCCGGTGATTTCCATCATGTGGGTGCGCGCAGCGGGGTCGGTGTCGATGCGGATCTCCTCGATCTGCTCGACGCCCTTGGATTTGAGGATCTGCTTGGCCCGGATGCAGTAGGGGCAGACGGCGGTGGTGTACATCTTCACGGGTTGCATAAAGGGCCTTCCTTTTCTTTCCGGTGGGGCAACAAAACGGGTTGCAAGCCTATCGCGATGGCAATAGCTGGGGGCGACTCAGGCTTTTTCCACTGGCAGGCTGGCTTCGCGCCAGGCTTTCAGGCCGCCGGCCATGGCCTGGGCGTTCTCGTAGCCCAGCTTTTTGGCAATGGCCACCGCGCGGTTGGCGCGGGCGCCAGTGGCGCAGACCAGCACCAGCGGCAGGGCCTTGTTTTTGACCACGGTGGGCAGGCGCTCTTCGAGCTGGCCCAGGGGCACGTTCTTGGCACCGTTGACGTGGCCGGCGGCGAATTCCTCGGTCTCGCACACATCGATGACGACGGCTTTTTCGCGGTTGATGAGCTGCACGGCCCCGGCCGGGGTGAGCGAGCCGCCACTGGCGCTTTTGAGCACCGGCCACAGCAACATGCCGCCCGCAGCCGCTGCAACAAAGATCAGATACCAGTTGTCGATAATGAATTTCACGAAGATTCCTTGGGTTGGCGAACGGCGTAATTTTAGAATGCTCAGTTTTGACCTTAGGGAAGCCATGTACAAACTCGTCCTGATCCGCCACGGCGAATCCACCTGGAACCTTGAAAACCGATTCACCGGTTGGACCGATGTGGACCTGACGCCCACCGGCGTGTCGCAGGCCATGTCTGCCGGCAAGCTGCTCAAGGCAGAGGGTTACGAGTTCGACCTGGCTTTCACCAGTGTGCTCAAGCGCGCCATTCACACGCTGTGGTACACGCTCGACGAGATGAATTCGACCTGGCTGCCGGTGGTGAAGGACTGGCGCCTGAACGAGCGCCACTACGGCGCCCTGCAGGGCCTGAACAAGGGTGACATGGCCAAGCAGTACGGCGACGAGCAGGTGCTGGTCTGGCGCCGCAGCTACGACACGCCCCCGCCAGCGCTGGAACCCACCGACGCCCGCAGCGAGCGCAGCGACCGCCGCTATGCCAACCTGGACGAAGGCAACGTGCCCCTGACCGAATGCCTCAAGGACACCGTGGAGCGCGTGCTGCCGTTCTGGAACGACGCCATGGCCCCGGCCATCCGTTCGGGCAAGCGTGTGGTGGTGGCAGCCCACGGCAACTCCATCCGCGCACTTGTGAAGTACCTGGACGGCGTTTCTGACTCGGACATCGTGGGCCTGAACATTCCCAACGGAATTCCACTGGTATACGAACTGGACGCCGACCTCAAGCCCATCCGTCACTACTATCTGGGTGACGCCGAAGCGGCGGCGAAGGCTGCAGCGGCCGTGGCATCGCAAGGCAAGGCGTAAAAGTCGCGTAAAGACGGGGAAAATCAGCCAAATCCCCCGTCTGAACGAGCGCCCGAGCGGAACTGCGGCGGCTTCGGCCCCTCCAAGGTGTATATTGATTTCGAAGCGGTAAAAGGTGCTCTATGGGCCAGAAACTCAAAATTGCGGGATGGGTGTCGGTAGGTGTTGTGGCGGGTGCGCTGACCACCGTGTCGCTGCAGACAGTGGCGCGGGGGGCGATGACGCCGCTGCCGTTGGAGGAAATCCAGCAGTTGTCAGCGGTGTTCGGCCTCGTCAAGACCGACTATGTGGAGCCTGTGGATGACAAGAAGCTCATCACCGATGCCATCTCCGGCATGGTGTCGAGCCTCGATCCGCACTCCCAGTACTTCGACAAGAAGTCCTTCAAGGAATTCCGCGAGGGCACGTCTGGCCGCTTCGTGGGTGTGGGCATCGAGATCACCCAGGAAGACGGGCTGATCAAGGTGGTCTCCCCCATCGAAGGCTCTCCAGCCTTCCGCGCGGGCCTCAAGACCAACGACCTGATCACCAAGATCGACGAAACCGCCGTCAAGGGCCTGTCGCTGAACGACGCCGTCAAGCGCATGCGCGGCGAGCCCAACACCAAGGTCACGCTGACCATCTTCCGCAAGGACGAGAACCGCTCCTTCCCCGTGAACATCACGCGCGAAGAGATCAAGACCCAGTCCGTCAAGGGCAAGGTGGTGGAGCCCGGTTATGCGTGGATCCGCCTGTCGCAGTTCCAGGAGCGCACGGTCGACGACTTCGTGCGCAAGGTGGAAGAGGTCTACAAGCAAGAGCCCAACCTCAAGGGCCTGGTGCTCGACCTGCGCAACGATCCCGGTGGTCTGCTCGATGCGGCCGTGGCCATCTCGGCGGCTTTCCTGCCAGAGAACGTGACGGTGGTCACCACCAACGGCCAGCTGGCCGACAGCAAGGCCACGTACAAGGCCTCGCCCGACTTCTATCAGCGCCGTGGCGGCGGCGACCCGCTGCGCCGCCTGCCTGCTGCGCTGAAATCGGTGCCGCTGGTGGTTCTGGTGAACGAAGGCTCGGCCTCGGCGAGCGAAATCGTGGCCGGTGCATTGCAAGACCACAAGCGCGCCACCGTCATGGGCAGCCAGACCTTCGGCAAGGGCTCGGTGCAGACCGTGCGTCCGCTGGGGCCGGACACCGGCATCAAGCTGACCACTGCGCGCTACTACACCCCAAGCGGCAAGTCGATCCAGGCCAAGGGCATCGTGCCTGATGTGATGATCGACGAGTCGGAAGAGGGCAACATCTTTGCCGCCCTGCGCATGCGCGAAGCCGACCTGGACAAGCACTTGAACAGCGGCCAGGGCGAAGAGAAGAAGGACGAGGCCCGTGAAAAGGCCCGTGAGGATGCCCGCAAGCGCCTGGAAGAAGAAGCCAAGAAGCCAGTGGCCGATCGCAAGATTCCTGAGTTCGGTACGGACAAGGACTTCCAGCTGGTACAGGCGCTCAACCAGCTCAAGGGCCGGGCAGTGCTGGTCAGCAAGACGTTGACGGAACGCAAGGAAGAAAAGAAAGAGAATTGAGCTTTCGCTTCTGAGCCCTGAAAAGCCGGATTCCAGCGGAGTCCGGCTTTTTGCATTGGCGCTGCCGATTTTTATTTTGTTTTTTGTTTTTGTTTGCCTGAGATTGCCCCATGACCGACGACCAGCTCCTGCGGTACTCCCGCCACATCCTGCTCGATGAAATCGGCATCGAAGGGCAGGAGCGGTTGCTGGCGGCGCATGCCGTCATCATCGGCGCCGGCGGGCTGGGCTCGCCCGCGGCCCTGTACCTTGCGTCAGCCGGGGTGGGACACATCACGCTGGTGGACGACGACGTGGTGGACCTCACCAACCTGCAGCGGCAGATCGCGCACACCACCGACCGGGTGGGCCAGGCCAAGGTATCGTCTGCTGCGGCTGCCATGGCGGCGATCAACCCTGAGGTGAAGGTCACGGCGCTCAAGGCACGAGTCGATGCCGATGCGCTCGATGTGCTGGTGCGCGATGCCACGGTGGTGCTCGATTGCTGCGACAACTACGCCACGCGCCACGCGGTGAATCGCGCCTGCGTGCGGCATGGCAAGCCCTTGGTGGCGGGCGCTGCGATTCGCTTTGATGCGCAGATCACCGTGGTCGACCCGCGGGACGCAACCTGCCCGTGTTACGCCTGCATCTTTCCTCCGCAGGCGGAGTTCGAGGAAGTGCGCTGCTCGACGATGGGCGTGTTTGCGCCGCTGGTGGGCATCATCGGCGCCATGCAGGCTGCCGAGGCCTTGAAGCTCGTGGCGGGCGTGGGGTCTTCGTTGGCGGGGCGGCTCATGATGCTCGACGGCCGCTCGATGGAATGGAGCACGATGCACTTGCAGCGCGCACCTGATTGCGCAGTATGTGTTGCGCGGTAGGAGGGTTCCTACACCCCGCGCGTCAGGCCGCTGGCAGAATGCAAAGCTACGAGCATCTAAATTTGAGGTTCGACCAGCGCCAACCTCGGCCCTGATCGTGAAACTGGATACTCCTGTGAAACTGCGCACCTATATCGTTGAAGACAACGCCACCATCCGTGAGAATCTGATCGGAACTCTGGAAGAGTTGGCGTCTGTGGAAGCCGTTGGCGTTGCAGAGACCGAGGATGAAGGGAAGAACTGGCTGGCCACCAACGCAGGCCTTTGGGACTTGGCCATCGTCGACCTGTTCCTGCGCCAGGGCAGTGGTCTGGGTGTGCTGGCTGCCTGCCGTGCCCGCTTGCCGGGCCAGAAGATGGTGGTGCTCAGCAACTACGCAACGCCCGATGTGCGCATGCGCTGTGCGCAACTGGGCGTCGATGCGGTGTTCGACAAATCCAATGAAATCGACGCACTGGTGGACTACTGTGTCCAGCACAGCAATGCTCCAGGGGCCATGGAGATGGGTCAGCCCGGGGCGATTCCTGGCCAGCCGTTGTGACAGCCGACAGCCTCCCCGTCGTGTGCGGGAGGCTCGTTTTTTACCTGTGTGCGTGGTGCGATGGCCGGCCCCGTCCGGCTTGTCCGGACTAAAGGCCTCCCCGCATGTCAGTCGATCAGGCGATTCTTCAGTGCGTAGTACGTCAGATCGCTGTTGGAAGACAGGCTCATCTTTTCCATCAGGCGTGTGCGGTACGTGCTCACCGTCTTCACGCTCAGCGACAGGGCCTTGGCGATGTCGCCTGCCGTCTCGCCCTTGGCCAGCTTCAGAAACACCTGGAATTCGCGCTCGGACAGCTGTTCGTGCGGTGGCGCGTCGTCCTTGCGATTGAGCTGCTGCGCCAGCAGTTCAGCCACGGCGGGCGTGAGGTAGCGGCGGCCCAGCGCAATGGTGCGAATCGCTTCCACGATTTCGGCTGGCTCGCATTCCTTGTTCAGGTAGCCGCTGGCGCCCTGGCGAATCAGGTTGATCGCGTAGTGCTCTTCGGGGTACCCGCTCAGGATCAGGATTCCCATGTCGGGCGCCTTTGCGCGCAGCATGGCCAGCGCATCCAGGCCGCTTTGGCCGGGCATGGACAAGTCCATCAGCAGGACATCGATTTCCTTGTTGCGCACGAGGTCGATGGCTTCGCGGCCGTTGGCCGCCTCACCCTCGACCCGCAGGTCTACATGCTCCGACAGAAACTGCCGCAGGCCGGAGCGAACAATCGCGTGGTCATCCACAATACCAATCTTGATCATCGATCTTTCTTTCACAGGGCGGAGTGCCGCTCCCGATGCTTGTTGGTTGCACAGATTCTCCGGCCTCATGCTGCGCGGTGGCACCATGACACCCGGGTCACCAGACATTATCCAGAATAACGCGTATGAGCCTCAAAGAAAACACCCGTCGATGGTTGCCCAAGGTCCGCAGGATGGCGATCAGCCTGCCAATGGCCCTGCTGGCAGCCATGGTGCTGGTGGGTATCAACGAGACCGGCCATATGCGTTCGCAGGACGCAGTCGCACAAATGGCGCATGGCCAGGATACGCGCAAGGCTGTCAATTCGCTGCTGCAAAGCATGCTGGATGCCGAAACCGGGCAGCGCGGCTACTTGTTGACCGGCAACGACGCCTACCTCGAGCCCTATGACAAGGCCGTGGCCACGGTGCAGACCAACCTGGACGGGCTGCGCCAGCAGTTCATGGAGGCGCCCGACGACATGCAGGAATTCGCCCTGCTGTCGCGGCAGATATCGCGCAAGCTCGCCGAGATGGAGTTGAGCCTGCGGCTGCGCCGCCAAGGCAACGAGGACGCCTGGAAGTTCATCTTGCACACCGATGTGGGCAAAGAGCACATGGAGGCCATCCGCAAGCATTCGCAAGAGCTCATTGCCCGCAGCGACCGCTACGTGCAGCAGGGCCAGCAGCAGGTGGAGCAATCGCTCATGCTGTCGCGCATCGGCATCGCCACCGTCACCGCCATCGGCCTGCTGGCCTTCTACATGTACCTGCGCCAGACGCAGGCGGTGCAGCAGGTGAGCCAGCGCGAGCAGGCCCTGCTGGAGCACGAGCGCGATCGGCTTGAAGGCCTCGTGCGGGAGCGCACGGCCACGCTGTCCGAGCTGGCGAACCACCTGCAGCAGGTGCGCGAAGAAGAGCGCGCACACCTGGCGCGCGAACTGCACGACGAACTGGGGGCCTTGCTGACCGCGGCCAAGCTCGATGTCGCACGGCTCAAGTCCAAGATCGACGCCACGGCACCCGACATCGCCGAGCGCCTCAGGCACCTGACCGAAACGCTGAACAGCGGCATTGCGCTGAAGCGCCGCATCATCGAAGACCTGCGCCCGTCGTCGCTGTCCAACCTCGGGCTGACTGCGGCCATCGAGATCCTCACGCGTGAATACGCCGAGCGCGCGGCCATCGAGGTCGAGACCAGCCTGGAGCCCGTCAAGCTGCCCGACGCCTCGCAGCTCACCGTGTACCGCATGGTGCAGGAGGCGCTCACCAACATCGGCAAATACGCCAAGGCCGACAAGGTGCTGGTGTCGGTGCACGCCTATCCCACGCATGTCTCGGTGCAGGTGCGCGACAACGGCCTGGGGTTCGATCCCAGCAGCGTGCGCCCCACCTCGCACGGCCTGTCCGGCATGCGCCACCGGGTGGAGGCCGCAGGTGGCCGTCTCTCGATCACCTCACGCCCCGGCAATGGCACGCTGGTCTCTGCCGTGCTGCCCATGCAGCGCGATGCGACGGACGACCCGCAGCCAGGCGCTGCCAGCACGCAAGCCGCGGTGCCGGTGTCCCCCTCGAACTTCTGAGGCCGTCGCGCCTGGGGCGGCAGACAGCCTTGCTGGCAATCCGGGGCCTGCACATAGCCCGCAACTGAGCCCCCACTCGCGACTCAGCACGTTCCATTGCCTGGTAGACGAGCCTCGAAACTCAGTACACCCATTTGCGACGCCAGCCTCGCGCTGCATGTCCGCATTCGAGCGCAACCACCAGCCGTGAGTCGCGCGGCCTCGTCCTACACGGCCCGCGCGGCGCCGCCGACACGGGAGCGCGCCAGACACCGGCATTCACCAAACTCACTCCGCCATACAGTTGGTCCCAGGCGCTGAAGTTCTGGTGCCAACCGACCGACAGGCCGCTACCGGCCCCTTACAAGGAGAAGGAAATGTTGCACTACGCAGTTGTTTTTCTGGTGATCGCGCTGATCGCAGCACTGTTCGGCTTTGGCGGCATCGCTGCCGGCGCTGTGGGCATTGCCAAGATCCTGTTCTTCGTCTTCGTGATCATGGCCGTCGTGACCTTTGTCCTGGGCCTGCTTCGAAAGGGCTGACGCCCGTCCGCAAGCCCCAGCCACCCTGCATCCACACTTACCAGGAGTTTGAACAATGAGCATCCAGACCGCCACCGATAAAGTCGCCGACAACGCCCGCACCCTGGCCGACGACGTGCTGCAAAGCGCACAAGACGCCGTGCAGTCCACCCGCAAGGTTGCCGACAAGTCGCTTGAAAAAGCAGAAGAAGGCGTGAAGGCACTGCGTAACCAGACCGATCCCGTCATCGACGATCTGGCAGCCCGTGCCCAGGAACTGGCCAGCCGCGGTATCGACTACTGTGCAGAAACCAGTGCCCGTGCCCGCCGCCAGATGCAGCAGGCTGCAGACGCGACGACCCGCTATGTGGCTGAAGAGCCCACCAAGTCGCTCGTGATCGCCGCTGCATCCGGTGCTTTGCTCGCCACGCTGCTCATGATGGCTTCGCGCCGTCGCCCAGCGTACTGACCCCCTGAGAGCAGCGTGCGGCCCGCCGGCTGTGCTGAACCCGGGGTGATTAGAGACACCTCAGGCAGCGAAGCATCTGGTGGACCACACGACCGCTCTGACTTCATCGATCCCCTACAGTCCGCTGGCCGCGGAGGGTGCAACAGGCCGGCAGACTGCGATAACTCCAGCACCCGCGTTCCCAACCATTTTTCAACAAGGACAACATCATGAAATACGCACGTGCCCTCGCTTTCGCCGCAGTTGCTGGCATCACCATCGTCACGGCCACGGGCTGCTCGGTGGCCCGCGATCAGCAGACCATGGGTTCCTACGTTGACGATGCAGGCATCACGACGGCAGTCAAGGCCAAGATGGCTGAAGACAAGAGCGTGTCCGCCACCTCCATCAGCGTGGAAACGCTGAACGGCACGGTGCAGCTGTCGGGTTTTGCCAAGTCGCAAACCGAAAAGAACCAGGCTGAAGCCATTGCTCGCAACACCAAGCATGTGCGTGAAGTGCGCAACAGCATCGTTGTCCGTCCCTGAGCGGAACACTTGACCCAAGGGTGACGGCCAGCCTGGCCGCCACTTGTCGGGACGAGAACTGAGCAGGCTCCAGGGTCCCCTGGAGCCTGCTCTTTTTTTCTTTGTGACTGTTGTTTCCTCTGCTGTGCGCATATTGTGTGCTGCAGGGCGTACCAGGGTTTAAGCTCACCACCATGCGCGTATTCAATTGCGACCATTGCGGTCACCTGGTTTTCTTCGACAGCGTGCAATGCCTGAACTGTGGAAGTGCTCTGGCATTTCTGCCGGACCAGATGACTTTGGCCGCCCTGGCGCCGGCTCCGCAGGACGGCAACGGGCTGTGGCGGCGCAGGAGCCAGGCCGGCAGCGAGCAGCACACGGGCCGCCTGTACCACATGTGCCGCAACCACACCGAGTACCAGGCCTGCAATTTCGCCATTCCCTCCAACGACTTCGCCGACCTCTGCGCATCCTGCCGCCAGACGCGGTTTTTGCCCGATCTGTCCGAGTACGCCAACCTGCGGCGCTGGAAGCAGATCGAAGGCGCCAAGCGGCAGCTCTTCTACACCCTGGCGCGGCTGGGGCTGGAGCCCGTGCCAGGCCGCGCGGGGCCCGTGTTTGAATTTCTGGCCGACATGCCGGGCGGGCCGCCCATCCTCACCGGGCACCTGGGAGGCATCATCACGCTCAATATCGCAGAGGCTGACGACGACGAGCGTGCGCGCCGGCGCATTGCCCTGGGCGAGCCCTACCGCACGCTGATCGGCCACCTGCGCCATGAATCCGGCCATTTCTACTGGGACCAGCTGGTGCGCGATGGCGGCCTGCTCGAGTCGTTCCGCAGCCTGTTCGGCGATGAGCGACAGGACTACTCCGCAGCGCTGGACGCCCACTACGCCAAACAGGGCGAGCTGGGCGACTGGGCCACGCGCCACGTCAGCGCCTATGCAGCCTCGCACCCCTGGGAGGACTGGGCCGAAACCTGGGCGCACTACCTGCACATGATCGACCTGCTGGAGACTGCTGCCAGCTACCAGGCCGGTGTGGCCGTGCCCGACCCGCGTGGCAGTGTTCGCCACCACGTCACCGACCCGTTCGCCATACCGCGGCCGGGGTTTCAGGAGATGGTGCGCCAGTGGGTGCCGCTCACGCTCATGCTCAACAGCCTGAACCGCAGCCTGGGGCAGCACGACGCCTACCCGTTTGCACTGTCGGCGGGTGCCATGCTCAAGCTGCGGTTTGTGCACGACTTGGTGCAGGCGCAGACCCCTGCCGGTGGCGTGCCGGACGCTGGCGTGAACGGCTCCGGGGTGCCGACCGCTTTGTAGGTGGCTGCGTCACGATCCCTGCAAGTCGTGAAGGGGCGGGGAGAGGACGCCAGGCGTTGGCGACGCCGCACCCGGCAATTGGCCTCGACAGCTGGTACTCGAAAGCAGTAGCCAGCCCCCAATCTCCAGCCTCCAGCACCCCGGCGCAATCCTTGCGACACTCGGTGCCATGACGACACCTTCATCCCCCGCCCACGCCACGCCCCAGCTGGTCTTCATCCCCGGCCTCGCGGCCGATGCCGCCATGTGGCGGGCGCAGCTCCCCGCCATGCCTGCCGAATTGCGTCCGGTGGTGGCCACAGCCCACGCGCAGCCCGCCGCCCTGCGCATTGAAGACATGGCCGCGCTGGTGCTCGCAGCCCATGCCGGGCCCGTGCTGCTGTGCGGCGCCTCCATGGGCGGCATGATCGCGATGGAGGCGGCGCGCCAGGCGCCCGAGCGCGTGGCGGGCCTGGCGTTGCTCGGCACCACGGCCCGACCTGAAACCCCCGAGATGCGCGCCCTGCGCGAAGCCGCGATGGAGCTGTTCGCACAGGGCCGGGTGCGCGAGGTGATCGAGCCTAATGTTGCCTTCGCCTTCCACCCCGCCAACGCCGCCCAGCCCCATCTGGTGCAGGCCTACCTGGACTTCGTCCTGCGCGCCGGCGCCGAGCAGCTGGTTCGACAAAACCGCGCCGTCATCCACCGGCCCGACGCCCGGCTGCACCTGCCCCGCATCGCCTGCCCCACGCTGGTGGTGTGCGGCGATGCGGACCAGCTCACGCCGCCCGAATGCTCGGCCGAGATCGCTGCCCTGGTCCCGGGCGCTGAGCATGAGGTGCTGGCCGAGTGTGGTCACATGCTGACCATGGAGCAGCCCGACGCCGTCAACCGCGCGTTGCTGGGGTGGCTGGCGCGGGGCGGGTGGGTTGATTAGTTTTTTCCGAATTAAAGCAGCCGCTGCCGCTCATCTGGCAAGCGCTAGCTGCTATCAATAGCAGAGCATCAGAACTCCAGGTTGTCGATGAGCCGCGTGGTGCCCAGGCGCGCCGCACCCAGCGCCACCAGCGTGCCCGGCGCGTCCTCGGCCGTGGGTGCCAGCAGATCCACCCGGCGGCGCACCGTCAGGTAGTCGGGCTGCCAGCCGCGGGCGCGCAGGGCGTCCAGGGCATGCTGCTCCCACGCTGCGGCGTGCTGCGGGTCAGGGGCCGGGGCGCCGCGCCAGCGCTGTGCCAGTTGCTGCAGCGCCTGCGACAGCGCCACGGCTTCCTGCCGCTCCTGCAGTCCCAGGTAGCCATTGCGCGAGCTCAGGGCCAGCCCGTCGGCGGCGCGGAAGGTCTCGCCCGCCACGACCTCGATGGGCAGCGCAAACTGCCGCACCATGTGGCGAATGACCATGAGCTGCTGGTAGTCCTTCTTGCCGAACACGGCCGTGCCGCCCGTGGCGCCCAGCACGCAGGCAAACAGCTTCATCACCACCGTGCTTACGCCCACGAAGAAGCCGGGTCGGAAGTGCCCCTCCAGCATGTCGGCCAGCAGCGGGTCGGGGTGCACCTTGAAGGTCTGGGGCTCGGGGTACAGATCCGCCTCGCGCGGTGCGAACAGCACATCGCAGCCGGCGGCCTGCAGCTGGGCGCAGTCGGCCTCCCAGGTGCGCGGGTAGCTGTCGAAATCCTCGTGCGGCAAGAACTGCAGCCGGTTCACGAAGATGCTGGCCACTGTCACGTCGCCCAGGGGTTTGGCCTGGTGCACCAGGGCGATGTGCCCGTCGTGCAGATTGCCCATGGTGGGCACGAACGAGGGGCGGCGGTAGGGCGCCAGGGCCTGGCGCAGGTCGGCAACGGAGCGGGCGATGAGCATGGTGAAGACGCCGTGCGGCGATGAAGAAAAAAGGCAGGGAGTGCCGAACGCGATTTCGTGCGTGGGCAACGGGGCAACGGGGCAATCGGCGGCGGGCGTGGATCGATGGGTCCGGCTACCACGCGTGCAGTGCGTTGTCCGGAAACCGCCCCTGCTTGACGGCCTGCACGTACGCCTCGATGGCGCCGCGCACACTGCCCGCGTCCCGCATGAAGTCGTGCACGAACCGGGGCATCTTTCCCAGGTTCATGCCCAGCATGTCGTGCAGCACCAGCACCTGGCCCGCGGTGCCGTTGCCCGCACCGATGCCGATGGTGTGGCAGTGCGGCAGCCCGGCCGTGATGTCGGCCGCCAGCGCGGCGGGCACCATCTCCAGCACCAGCATGGCGGCACCGGCGTCTTGCAGTTCATGCGCCTCCTGGCGCAGCGTGCGGGCCGCACTATCCGTCCTGCCCTGCACGCGGTAGCCGCCCAGGGCGTGCACGGTCTGCGGCGTCAGGCCCAGGTGGGCGCACACGGGGATGCCGCGCTGCACCAGAAACTCCACCGTGGGCGCGGTCCAGCCACCGCCTTCCAGCTTGACCATGTGCGCCCCGGCCTGCATCAGCGCGCAGGCGCTGCGCAGGGCCTGCTCGCGGGTTTCGGCGTAGGTGCCGTAGGGCAGGTCGGCAATCAGCCAGGCCGTGGCCTGCACGCGGTGCAGCCCCCGCGCCACGCTGGCCGTGTGGTAGGCCATGGTGTCCAGCGCCACGCCCACGGTGCTGAGCAGCCCCTGGCAGACCATGCCCAGCGAGTCGCCCACCAGAATGCACTCCACACCCGCCGCGTCGGCCACGGCGGCGAACGTGGCGTCGTAGGCCGTCAGCATCGTGATCTTCTCGCCGGCGTCCCGCATCTGCGCGAGGCGCGGCAGGCTCACTGGCCTGCGTTGGGGCAGGGGCGACGCAGGCGGCAGGGTGCCGTAGGGCGTGGCAAACGCGGTGCTGGTGGCAGTCATGGGGCTCGCTGTGGCAAAAAAATTGCCGCGAGTCTATGCGACCAATCATGGGTGTACTTATGGGTTGGGGCGCAGGGCGGCAGGGGCCCTTTCGGGTGCAGTGGCCTTTGCGTTCCCGGTATGCTCGCGGCCCATGACAGCAGCGTTACACCCCGCGGACACCACCATGAGCGACAACGATGTGAAGGCCCTGGCCCAGGCCGATGTGGCCCGTGCCCTGGCCGAAGACGTAGGCACTGGCGACCTCACCGCCGGCCTCATCGACCCCACCCGCCGGGCCCGCGCCCGCATCCTGGCGCGCGAGCCCGCCGTGATCTGCGGCGCCCCCTGGGCCGAGGCCGCGCTGCGTGCGCTGGACCCTGGTGTGCAGCTCACCTGGCGCGTGCAGGAGGGCCAGCGCTGCGTGGCCGACCAGATCGTGCTGGAGATCGAAGGCCAGGCCCGCGCGCTGCTCAGCGCCGAGCGCACCGCGCTCAACTTTCTGCAGTTGCTCTCTGCCGTGGCCACCAAGACGCGGCACTACGTGGACGTGGTGGCCGGCACCCGCGCGCAGATCGTCGACACCCGCAAGACCCTGCCGGGCCTGCGCCTGGCGCAGAAGTACGCTGTGCGTATGGGCGGTGGCACCAACCACCGCATCGGCCTGCACGACGCGGTGCTGATCAAGGAAAACCACATTGCCGCGGCCGGTGGCGTGACAGCGGTGCTGCAGGCCGCGCAAGCGATTGCGGGCCAGGCGAAGTTCATCGAGATCGAGGTGGAAACCCTGCACCAATTGACCGAGGCACTGAACGCTGGCGCCAAGATGGTGCTGCTGGACAACATGCCCCTGCCCACGCTGCAGGAGGCCGTGCGTATCAACGCCGCGCACCCTGGCGGTGGCGCCATCCTCGAGATTTCGGGCGGCGTCACGCTCGATGGCCTGCGCGCACTGGCCGACACCGGCGTGGACCGCATCTCCATCGGCACGCTGACCAAGGACGTGCAGGCCACCGACTTTTCGATGCGCCTGCAGGACCTGGCCTGAGCCCCCGGCCCCCCCGCCCGGCTGACCCTGCGCCGCGCAGGGTTGCCAGCGCCAGGCCAGCTCGGCCGATATGCTTACCCCTCCATGAAACCAGCCCCAGCCGCTGGTAGCCAGTACCCCATGACCACCATTGCCATCAAGGACGTCGAGTACGAGCAGCCCGCCCCGGGCGCGGACGGCGCCGTCTGTTCCACCCAGCACGCCTGGGCGCGCGTGCCGCCCGAGCCCGCACCAGCCGAGCGCGCGGCGCTCAAGGACCGCATCCGCCGCCTGCTCAAGGAAAAGAACGCGGTCATGGTGTCGCACTACTACGTGCACCCCGACCTGCAGGACCTGGCCGAAGAGACCGGTGGCCTCGTGAGCGACTCGCTCGAGATGGCGCGCTTTGGCCGCGACCACGCGGCGCAGACGCTGGTGGTGAGCGGCGTGCGCTTCATGGGCGAGACGGCCAAGATCCTGAGCCCCGAAAAAGCCATCCTGATGCCCGACCTGGATGCCACCTGCTCGCTCGACCTGGGCTGCCCGGTCGACGAGTTCAGCGCCTTCTGCGACGCGCACCCCGACCGCACCGTGGTGGTCTACGCCAACACCAGCGCCGCGGTGAAGGCACGGGCCGACTGGCTCGTCACCTCCAGCTGCGCCCTCGACATCGTGGGCGCGCTCAAGGCCGCCGGGCAAAAAATCCTGTGGGCGCCCGACCGGCATCTGGGCGGCTACATCCAGCGCGAGACCGGTGCCGACATGGTGTTCTGGAACGGCGCCTGCATCGTGCACGACGAGTTCAAGGCCTTCGAGCTGGAAGCCCTCAAAAAGGAACACCCCCGCGCCAAGGTGCTGGTGCACCCCGAGAGCCCCGCCGACGTGGTGGCGCTGGCCGACGCCGTGGGCTCCACCAGCGCCATCCTCCAGGCCGCGCGCGAGCTGGATGCCACCGAGTTCATCGTGGCCACCGACAACGGCATGATGCACAAGCTGCGCACCCTCAACCCCGGCAAGACGTTCTACGAAGCCCCTACGGCCGGCAACAGCGCCACCTGCAAGAGCTGCGCGCACTGCCCCTGGATGGCGATGAACGGTCTGGCCGACGTGGCCCGCGTGCTGGAGACCGGCGCCAACGCCATCACGGTGGACCCGGCCCTCATCCCGCGCGCCCGCCAGCCCATCGACCGCATGCTGGCCTTCACTGCGGCGCTCAAGAACGGGCAGCCCACCGCAGGCCTTGTGCCGCACCTGGGTGCAGCCTGAGGGCGTGGTGGCAATGATGTGCTATTTATTTGATAGCTGCTTGCGCTTATCCATCAAGCGGTAGGGGCATTTTTGACTGGTATTTCACGCATCGACTTCACCCAACCGCAGGATGCCGACAAGCCGCGCCTGCGCCATGCGTTTGGCGCGCCGCGCGAAGTGCTGGTGGCGCACGACCTGGTCGATGTGCGCGGTGTGCTCGACGCTGTGCATGCGGCCGCCGCGGCAGGGCGCTGGTGCGTGGGGTATGTGCGCTACGAGGCCGCTGCCGCGTTCGACGCTGCGCTGCAGACCCATGCGGCCGATGGCCCGCTGGCGTGGTTTGCGGTGCACGACGCGCCCCTGCCGTGGCCTGCTGACGCGGCAGTCGCTTCTCCCCACGATGTTGCCGAAGTGACCTGGACCGGCCCCCCCCGTCGCGCCGCCTTCGATGACGCCATGGCGCGCATCCAGCACGCCATCGGCGCGGGCGAGCTGTACCAGGTCAACCACACCGCACCGCTGACCGGCACCCTGCAGGGCAGCCCCGCCAGCCTGTTTGCTGCACTACTGCGGGCGCAGCCCGGCGGTTACGCCGCGCACATCGACGCGGGCGGCGAGCAGGTGCTGTCGGTGTCGCCCGAACTCTTCTTCGACTGGCAGGACGCGCCCGACGGCGGTCGCATTCTGGCCCGCCCCATGAAGGGCACCGCCCCGCGGGGCGCCACGCCCGAGCAGGACGCGGCCCATGCCGACCACCTGCGCACGGCCCCCAAGGAGCGGGCCGAGAACGTGATGATCGTGGACCTGCTGCGCAACGACCTGTCGCGCATCGCGCTGCCGCACAGCGTGCAGGTGCCCGCACTGTTCGCCACCCAGGCCTTGCCCACCGTGTGGCAGATGACGTCCGACGTGGTGGCGCGCACGCGGCCTGGCACCACGCTCACCGATGTGTTCGCGGCGCTGTTCCCGTGTGGCTCCGTCACCGGCGCGCCCAAGGTGCGGGCCATGCAGATGATCCATGCGCTCGAAGGCCAGCCCCGGGGTGTGTACTGCGGCGCGGTGGGTGTGGTGCGGCCCGCGGGACGGCTGAGAAAGGCGGGGCCGGGCGGCGCCACCCACGCCGTGGCCGCCACCTTCAACGTGCCCATCCGCACCGTGGTGCTCCACGAGAGGAGCGGACCGGAAGATGGGTGGAGCGCCACCTGCGGCATTGGCAGCGGCATCACCTCGGGCGCCGAAGCTGCCGCAGAATGGCAGGAGTGGCGCCACAAGCGCGCATTCGTGGAGCGTGCGAGCATGCCTTTCGACATTCTGGAAACACTGGCCCTGAACGACGGCAAGTTCCGCCATGCAGACCTGCACGTGGCGCGCATGGGCCAGGCGGCGGTGCACTTCGGCTATCCGTGGAACGCCCATGCCGTGCGGCAAGAGCTGCAAATCGCGGCCCTGCAGAACCTCAACGGTGCCTGGCGCGTGCGGCTGCTGCTGTCGGCCGACGGCAGCGCGCGCGCCGAATCCTTTGCCCTGCAGCCCACCGCGGAGCCCGTGCGCCTCCAACTGGCCGCCACCGCCTTCGAATCGGCCCACGGCGAATTCGTGCGGCACAAGACCACGCGCCGCGCGCACTATGCTGCGTATGCGCCCACCACGCCGGGCGTGTTTGACACCGTGCTCTGGAACGAGGCGGGCGAGATCACCGAGAGCACCTTCGGCAACATCGCCGTGCTGCTGGACGGCCAGTGGGTCACCCCGCCCCTGGCCTGCGGCCTGCTGCCCGGCGTGGGCCGCGCGGTGGCGCTGCGCGAAGGGCAGGTGGCCGAAGCCGTGGTGCGCCTGGCCGACTTGCCGCGCGTGCAGGGCTGGGCCTTCATCAACAGCCTGCGCGGCTGGCTGCAGGCAGAGATGGCAGCGCCCGGCGCACTTCCGCAGGTGGCCGGACCCGCGGACCGCGAAGCCCGCTGAACGCGGGGCCCGCTGCTGCCGCTGGCACGCGGCGGCTATCGGAGGGTCAGAGCCGTTCCTTGGCGTAGGAGCCGCGGTCCATGTCCACCACCTCCACGCTCAATTGCACCAGCACGCCAGACGGCCGGGGCGAGAGCTCGCGCAGCACGGCGGCCACGCGGCCGGAGAGGTCCTTCTTGGCCTCGGGCGAGCGGCCAGCCAGCAGGCGCAGTTGTGCATGCACAAAGGCGCGGTTGGCTGGTGCAGTGCCGATCTCGAAACTGTCGGCCACCACGAAGCGGGTCTTCAGGTCGGCTTCGTCCTGGATTTCGGGGTGGGCGCACAGCTGGGCGTTCAGGGCCTTGAGCGCCTCGGCTTCGGGGAAGTGCGGCAGGTTGCTGGTGTATTCGACGACGAGATGGGGCATGGTGAAGGGTCCGTTCAGGGGCATGTGCCGCATCAGCAGGCACACAGGGCACAAAGGTTGCGCACCCGGCGCCAGTTTAAGGGGCTGGATGGTGCCGGCGGGGCGGCGTGCCCTCGTGGGGGTGTGGCCCAAGCGCAGCCAGCGCGCCACAAACCACAGATTTCTTATCGCTTCCTTAAGCTCGCCCAGTTCGGGCGCTGTCGTGGCCCGGTACCGACGGTGGCGGCCATTCGTAACATTTGTGTTGCAACTCCGCAGGCAGGTGCGCAGAATACGGCGCGTTCGGCCGCAGAGCAGGCCCTGGCCGGGCGTCGCGTGTTCGGCAAGGGGTTGGACGCGCGCAGATCGATGATTGCCTGTTCACCATCCCCCTCCACGCCATGACCCACCCTGCATTCATCCGACACATCGCCCTGGCCGCCATCGCACTGTGCACCGCTGCCGCGGCCAACGCACAAGGCGCCAACCCGCACTGGGAATACAAAGGCAAACACGGCGCCGCCCACTGGGGCGAGCTGGAAGCAGGCTTCGAAGCCTGCGCGCGCGGCGCGGCGCAAAGCCCGGTGAACATCCGCAAGACCGTCAAGGAAGCGCTGCCCGCGCTCGACTTCCAGTACACGCCCGCCGCTCCCACCTTGCTCAACAACGGCCACACGGTGCAGGTCAACATGCCCGCCGGCAGCAAGCTGGTGGTGGACGGCAAGCCGATGGAGCTGCTGCAGTTCCACTTCCACACGCCCAGCGAAGAAGCCATTGGCGGCAAACGCGCGGCCATGGTGGCGCACTTCGTGCACAAGGCCGAAGACGGCACGCTGGGCGTGGTGGCCGTGCTGATCCAGCCCGGCAAGGCCAATGCCGCCTGGGCCCCCATCTTTGCCCACCTGCCACGTGTGGGCGAGCAGGTCACGGTGAACGGGTTCTCGCTCGATGCCAGCAGCCTGCTGCCCGCCAGCAAGGGCTACTACAGCTTTGCCGGGTCGCTGACCACACCGCCATGCTCCGAGGGCGTGCAGTGGATGGTGCTCAAGGAGCCCGTCAAGCTCAGCCCGCAGCAGATCAATGCGTTCCGCCACATGTACAGCGCCAACGCACGGCCGCTGCAGCCCATCAACAGCCGGGTGATCAAGGAAAGTATCTGAGGACTGCCGAAGGACCGGGGACCCACCCCGATCCTTCGAGCGGCTAGCCCAGAAGCTCTGCCGCATGCTGGCGCAATGCGGCCAGCAGGTCTTCCACGTCCGCCTCGGTGTGCGCGGCAGACAGTGCGATGCGCAGCCGTGCCGTACCCGCCGGCACCGTGGGTGGCCGAATGGCCGGCACCCACAGGCCCTGCGCGCGCAGGCTTTCCATGGCGGCCAGTGCGGCCTCGTTGCTGCCCACCACCAGTGCCTGCACAGGCGTGTGCGACGGCAGCAGGTGCCAGGCCAGCGGTGGCGGCAGCGCCGCCAGGCCACCGCGCAACTGGGCGATGCGGGCCTGCAGGTGCGCGCGGCGGTCGTCGGCCGCGGCGATCAGCACCAGGCTTTCGCGCAGCGCGCTGGCCAGCAGCGCCGGGGCCGCGGTGGCAAAGATGTAGGTGCGCGTTTTCTGCAGCAGCCATTCAATCAGCGCTGCATCGCCCGCCACGAAGGCGCCGGCCACGCCCGCGGCCTTGCCCAGCGTGGCCATGTAGAGCACGCGGCGCGCGGCATTCGCACCCGTCAAGCCCGCCTGCGCCAGGCTGCCGCGCCCCTGGGGCCCCAGCACGCCGAAGCCGTGCGCGTCGTCCAGCAGCAGCAAGGCGTCGTAGCGCTCGCACAGCGCCAGCAGGGCAGGGATGTCGATCAGGTCGCCGTCCATGCTGAACACCGCATCGCTGATCACCAGCTTGCGCCGGGCGGGGCTGGCGGCCAGGGCGGCCTCCAGCGCGGGCAGGTCGGCGTGCGGGTAGCGGTGGATGGTGGCGCGCGACAGGCGGGCGCCGTCGATCAGGCAGGCGTGGTTGAGCGCATCGGAGAACACCGCATCGCCATCGCCCACCAGCGCCGGGATGATGCCCGCGTTGGTGGCGTAGCCCGCGTAGAAGTACAGCGCACGGGGCAGTTGCACGAAGGCGGCCAGATCGTGCTCCAGCGCGGCGTTGGCGGCGCTGTGGCCGCTGACCAGGGGCGAGCCGCCCGAGCCCACGCCGAAGGTGTGCGTGGCCTCGCGCGCGGCCTGCGCCAGCGCGGGATGGCTGGCCAGGCCCAGGTAGTCGTTGCTGCAGAACGCCAGCATGGGCTGGCCGTCCACCAGCAGGCGTGCGCCGCCTGCCGGCTCCACCACGCGGCGGCGGCGCAGCAGGTGGGCGCGCTCGATGTCGGCCAGGCGGCCCGGGATCTCATCGAGCCACGATGTTGCGGTCGAGCCCGCAGCGGACGTGCCGGTCACAGCCATGCCGGCGGCAACTCCAGTTGCATGCTGCGTGCCTCGGGCAGGTCCTGGTAGGGCACCTCGGCCAGCAGCGGGGCGCCCAGGCGGGCGCGCAGGAAGGCGATGTTGTCGCCAGCCGCTTCCATCCCGGGGTCCATGCGGTTGGCCACCCAGCCGATGAGCGTGAGGCCGCGGGCGCGGATGGCCTCGGCCGTCAGCAGCGCGTGGTTCAGGCAGCCCAGGCGCAGGCCCACCACCAGCACCACAGGCAGTGCCAGGGCCTGGGCCAGGTCGGCGCCGGTGAGCGTGTCGGACAGCGGCACCAGAAAGCCGCCTGCGCCTTCCACCACCACGGCGTCCGCCTGCGCCGCCAGCGCCTGGTAGCTGCGCACGATGGCCGCGATGTCGATCTCCACGCCGGCCCGCGCCGCCGCGATGTGGGGCGAGAGCGGGTCGGGCAGCAGCACGGGGTTGTCCAGCTCGGGCGCCACGGCCAGGGTGGAGGCCGAGCGCAGTGCGATGGCATCCTCGCTGGCCCAGTCCTCGCCCCAGGGCACCAGGCCCGCGGCCACGGGCTTCATGCCCACCACGTGGCGGTGGTGCGGCGCCAGCGCGTGCAGCAGGCCGGCGGACACCAGCGTCTTGCCGACGCCGGTGTCGGTGCCGGTCACAAAACATCCAATCATTTAAATTTCCTCTTGCAGGGTGGCGTCGAGCGCGTCGAGCGCGCCGCGGGCCAGGCATTGCACGGCCTCGTCGTCGAGCAGATAGGGCGGCATGGCGTACAGGGTCTTGCCGATGGGACGCAGCACCAGCCCGCGCGCCATGGCGTGCTGGTGGTAGCGGCGGGCAAAGTCGGGCAGCGAAGTGTCCACGTCCCACGCCCAGATCATCCCCTGGCGCCGCGCATGGTGCACGCGTGGGTGGTGGGTGATGGGTGCGCATGCCGCGTCAAGGCGTTGCGCCAGCGCGGCGTTGGCTTTCAGTGCGTCGAGCTGGCCGAACAGTTCCAGCGTGGCCAGCGCCGCGCGGCAGGCCAGCGGGTTGCCGGTGTACGAGTGCGAATGCAAAAAGCCGCGCGCCACGTCGTCGTCGTAGAACGCGGCGTACACCGCATCGGTGGTCAGCACGGCCGACAGCGGCAGCGTGCCGCCGGTGAGGCCCTTGGACAGGCAGATGAAGTCCGGCCGGATGCCCGCCTGCTGGTGCGCGAACATCGTGCCCGTGCGGCCAAAGCCCACGGCGATTTCGTCCACCACCAGGTGCACCTCATAGCGGTCGCACAGCTCGCGCGCCCGGCGCAGGTAGTCGGGGCTGTGCATCGCCATGCCGGCGGCGCACTGCACCAGCGGCTCGACGATGAAGGCCGCGGTGGTTGCGTGGTGTTCTGCCAGCCAGCCTTCCAGGCCCGCCGCGGCGCGCCGCGCCACATCGTCAGCGCTCTCGCCCGGCGCGGCACCGCGTGCATCGGGGCTGGGCACGGTGTCGGCCAGGCGCACCAGCGGCGCGTACGCCTCGCGGAAGATCGCGATGTCCGTCACGGCCAGCGCGCCCACCGTCTCGCCGTGGTAGCCGCCGGCCAGGCCCACGAAGCGGCTCTTGGCGGGCCGGCCCCGGTTGCGCCAGCAGTGCGCGCTCATCTTCAGTGCGATCTCGGTGGCCGCCGCGCCGTCGCTGCCGTAGAACGCGTGGCCCAGGCCGGTGAGTGCAGCCAGGCGCTCGGAGAGCTCCACCACCGGCGCGTGCGTGAAGCCCGCGAGCATCACGTGGTCGAGCCGGCCCAGTTGGTCCACCAGCGCAGCCTGGATGTGCGGGTGGCTGTGGCCGAACAGGTTGACCCACCAGGAGCTGATGCCGTCCAGGTAGCGCTTGCCGTCGGTGCCGTACAGCCAGGGGCCCTGCGCGCGGGCGATGGCCACGGGCGGCTGGGCCTCGTGCCGCTTCATCTGCGTGCAGGGATGCCAGACGCTGGCCAGGCTGCGCGCGGCCAGGGTGTCGGGTGGAGGTTGTGGGGTCGCACTCATGCGGATTTGCGCCGGTTCATTGCATTCACAGCCGTTCGGGCTGAGCTTGTCGAAGCCTCGCGCGGCGCTTGGACAGGCTCAGCGTGAACGGGGTCGGGTAAGTTTGCAGACAAAGTGAAATCACAGCGCCTGGGTGGGCACCGCGTGGCGCAGTTCCGTCTGGCGGTTGTTCTCGTCCACGAATACCAGCTGTGGCTGGTGCGTGGCGACTTGGTCTTCATGCACCTGGGCGAAGGCCGCGATGATGATCAGGTCGCCCACCGACGCGCGGCGTGCGGCCGAGCCGTTGACCGAAATCATTCCGCTGCCGCGCTGGCCCTTGATGGCATAGGTGATGAAGCGTTCGCCGTTGTTGATGTTCCAGAGGTGCACCTGCTCGTTCTCGGCGATGTCGGCCGCATCGAGCAGGTCTTCGTCGATGGCGCAGGAGCCCTCGTAGTGCAGCTCGCACTGGGTCACGGCCACGCGGTGGATCTTGGATTTGAGCAGGGTGCGGAACATCGGGCGTCCTGGGTTGGCGTCTGAAAACTGTGGCGGTGCGGGCAGTCTGCGTCAGGCCACGGGCAGGTCCAGCGTGCAGCTGTCGCCCAGCGCGTCGCGCCAGACGCGCACCCGGCTCACGCGTGGCTGCAGGTCGGCGGGCAGGGCCGCTGCGATGAACACGCACAGGTTCTCCAGCGTGGGGGTGCCCAGGCCGGGCACGTCGTCCAGCTGGTGGTGGTCCAGCTGCTCGCGCACCACGGCCAGGCCCTGGCGCAGCAGGCCCAGGTCCAGCACCATGCCGGTGGCGGGATCGCGCGGGCCGCTCAGCGAAACCTCGGCATGGTAGGTGTGGCCGTGCACGCGGCGGCTGCCTTCGGCCTCGATCTCGCGGCGCAGGGTGTGGGCGGCGTCGAAGAAGAAGCGCTGGGAAATGGTGAACAACATAGGACTGACGGAGAGATTCGGTTCACCGGATGCCGGTGAGCTTGTGGGTCTGCAGGCTCAGGCGCCATGCGGGGTGGGCCATGCAGGCGTCGATGCAGGCGGCAGTGTTCTGGCGCTGCAGCAGGCCATCCATGGGCTGCAAGAAGCGATGGCTGAACTGGGTGTCACGCTCCAGCGCCTGCAGGTCGAACCCGGGCTGGGGCCACACGAGTTTCAGCTCCTGCCCGCTGCGCTGCACGAACGGCGCGCCCGCCTTGGGGCTGATGCACAGCCAGTCGATGCCGTCCGGCGCCTTCACCGTGCCGTTGCTCTCCACGGCAATGCGGAACTGCTGCGCATGCAGCGCGTCGATGAGGGCGGCGTCCACCTGCAGCAGGGGCTCGCCGCCGGTCAGCACCACCAGGCGGTGGCCCGCGCCCGCAGGCCACTGCGCGGCGATGGTCTCGGCCAGCCGCTCGGCGGTGTCGAACTTGCCGCCCAGCGTGCCGTCGGTGCCCACGAAGTCGGTGTCGCAGAACTGGCAGACGGCCTGCGCGCGGTCCTGCTCGCGGCCGGTCCAGAGGTTGCAGCCCGCAAAGCGGCAGAACACGGCGGGCGTGCCCGCCTGGCCGCCTTCGCCCTGCAGGGTGTAGAAGATTTCCTTGACGCTGTAGGTCATGGCCGCAGGCTCGGTTTTTCGGCGGTGCGTTTGACCACGGGGGGAACGAGAATGGTGGGCGCAGCGGGAGCGGCCAGCTCGGGGTAGTCGCGGCTGAAGTGCAGGCCCCGGCTTTCGCGGCGCATCTGCGCGCTCTGCACGATGAGGTCGGCCACCTGCACCAAATTGCGCAGCTCCAGCAGGTCGCGCGTGACGTGGAAGTTCGCGTAGAACTCGTTGATCTCGCCCTGCAGCGTGGCGATGCGGTGCGCGGCGCGCTCCAGGCGCTTGTTGGTGCGCACGATGCCCACGTAGTCCCACATGAAGCGGCGCAGCTCGTCCCAGTTGTGCGAGATGACCACGCACTCGTCGGCGTCGGTCACGCGGCTGTCGTCCCAGGCGGGCAGGGCGGGCAGGTCTGCCGCGGGCGCTGCGGCAATGGCCTGGGCAGCGGCGCGCGCGAACACCATGCATTCGAGCAGCGAGTTGCTGGCCAGCCGGTTGGCGCCGTGCAGGCCGGTGCAGGCCACCTCGCCCACCGCAAAGAGGCCCGGCAGGTCGGTGCGGCCCGCCAGGTCGGTCAGCACGCCGCCGCAGGTGAAGTGCGCGGTGGGCACCACGGGGATGGGCTCCTTCGTGATGTCGATGCCCAGCGCCGCGCAGTGCGCGAGGATGTTCGGGAAGTGCTCCTGCAAAAACGCCGGGCTCTGGTGCGAGATATCGAGGTGCACGCAGTCCAGGCCATGCTTCTTCATCTCGAAGTCGATGGCGCGGGCCACCACGTCGCGCGGGGCCAGCTCGGCGCGCGGGTCATGGTCCAGCATGAAACGGGTGCCATCGGGGAGTTTGAGCTGTCCGCCCTCGCCGCGCACGGCCTCGCTGATGAGGAAGGATTTTTCGTGCGGGTGGTACAGCCCCGTGGGGTGGAACTGGATGAACTCCATGTTGGCCACGCGGCAGCCCGCGCGCCACGCGGCCGCAATGCCGTCGCCGGTGGCGGTGTCGGGGTTGGTGGTGTACAGGTACACCTTGCCCGCGCCGCCCGTGGCCAAAATGGTCTGCGGCGCGCGGAAGGTCACCACAGAGTCGGTGGCGTCGTCCAGCGCATACAGGCCCAGGCACCGGTGGCCGGGCAAGCCCAGCTTGTGCGTGGTGATCAGGTCCACCAGCGTGTGGTGCTCGAACACGGTGATGCCGGACGTGGCGCGCACCACGTCCATCAGCGTGCGCTGCACGGCCGCGCCGGTGGCGTCGGTCACGTGGGCGATGCGCCGGGCGCTGTGGCCGCCTTCGCGGGTCAGGTGCAGCTGGTCGCCTTCGAGCGTGAAGGGCACGCCCAGCTCGCGCAGCCAGGCGATCGATGCGGGCGCGTTCTCCACCACGAAGCGCGTGGTGGCCAGGTCGCACAGGCCAGCGCCTGCGACCAGCGTGTCCTCGATGTGCGCCGCAAAGCTGTCGTCATCGGCCAGCACGGCGGCAATGCCGCCCTGCGCCCAGCCGCTGGAGCCATCCTGCAGCGCGCGCTTGGTGATCACCGCCACGCGGTGCGTAGGCGCCAGGTGCAGCGCGGCAGAAAGGCCGGCCAGGCCGCTGCCTACGATGAGGACGTCGAAGTCGTGGGATGCCATATGGGGTCCGTAGTTGCCGTTGGAACCGGCGCTGCTTCAGGCCAGTGCCACCGTGGAACTGGCTTCGCCAGGCCGCCGGTGGCGTCCCCCTCCCGCGCAGCGAGAAAGGGGGAAGCGGCGCAGCCGCTCAGGGGGTGTCATGCCGGTACATAGGCCAGGCGCACGTAAATGGGCGCGAAGGCTTCGGCCTGCGTGATCTCGATCAGCGTCTCCTTGGCCAGCTCCAGCAGCGCGATGAAGGTCACGACCAGCACGGTGCTGCCGTTCTCGGGCTCGAAGAGTTCTTCGAACTCGACGAACCGGCGGCCCTGCAGGGTCTTGAGCACCATGCTCATGTACTCGCGCACCGACAGCTCCTCGCGCGTGATCTTGTGGTGCTGCACGAGCTTGGCGCGCTTCAAGATGTCGCGCCACGCGTCCTGCAGCTCCACCACGTGCACGTCCGGAAAGCGCGGCTGCAGGCTTTGTTCGATGTAGACCTGCGCCTTCAGGAAGTCGCGGCCGTACTGCGGCAGCTGCCCCAGGCGGGCGGCGGCCATCTTCATCTGCTCGTACTCGAGCAGGCGGCGCACCAGCTCGGCGCGCGGGTCTTCGGGTTCTTCGCCTTCGGCCTGCTTCTTGGGCGGCAGCAGCATGCGCGACTTGATCTCGATCAGCATCGCCGCCATCAGCAGGTATTCGGCCGCCAGCTCCAGGTTGCGGCTGCGGATCTCGTCCACATACACCAGGTACTGCTTGGTCACCCCCACCATGGGGATGTCGAGGATGTTGAAGTTCTGCTTGCGGATCAGGTACAGCAGCAGATCGAGCGGGCCTTCGAAAGCTTCGAGAAACACCTCCAGCGCATCGGGCGGGATGTACAGGTCGGTCGGCATCGCGAACAGCGGCTCGCCGTACAGGCGTGCCAGTGCGACCTGATCGACCACGTCGGGCATGGTGCCCGCGTTACCGCCGGCATCGGCTTGGCGCGATGGGATCATCAGGTGCTACTAAAAATATAGCTGCTAGCGCTTATCTGGCAAGCGGTAGCAGCGATTTTTATGCCTAAACGGAACACCAATGCGGGTCAGTCCGCGTTGGTCTGGTACACGTAAGGCCTCTGGGCGACCTCGCCATCGCGGTATTCGACCCAGATCTTGCGGTCGACCTGCTTGTCCCACAGCAGGGCGCGGCCGGCCTGCTGCTGCGCATCCAGCGCGGGCTGGCTGGTCTTGAGCTGGTTGATGAACTGGGTGGCGTCGGACTGGTAGTCGGGGCGGCGGAAAATGGACATGACTGTTAACCTCTTTGGCGTGGATTTTACCGGGACCGACTTATGCCTCTGATATATCGCGCTGCCGCGCTGGCTGCCGCCGCTTTTTCGTTGCTGGCGCTCACTGCCTGCGACCCGCAGCGCATCAGTGAATTGAAGGAGGGCGTCTCCACCGAAGCCGACGTGCGCGACCGCTTCGGCGCCCCCGACAACGTGTGGGACGAGCCCGGCGGCGCCCGCACCTTCGAGTACAACCGCCAGCCCGCGGGCCAGGTCAACTACATGATCACCCTGGGCGCCGATGGCCGCATGACAGCCCTGCGCCAGGTGCTCACGCCCGAGAACTTCGCCCGCGTGCAGCCCGGCCAGCGCATGGACGAAGTCCGCCGCCTGCTGGGCAAGCCCGCCAAGGTCACGCCCTATACGCTGAAGAACGAGACCCACGTGGACTGGCGCTACCTGGAAGGCTCCAACCAGGCCAAGGTGTTCACCGTGGTGCACGGGCCCGACCACGTCGTACTGCGTACGCAAACGGGTCCCGACCTGGACTCCCCCGAGTTCAAGGGCGGCGAGTGAGCAGCACGTCTGTCATGGCGAGGCCGCCGCTGGCATGGATGATGCTGGCTCGGTGCTGGTGCAGTCGCCAGGCTGCTGCGGCCACCGCCCACCCCCTTGAAACCCCGCCATGAACGACGCTCCCCCGCAACCCCACACCCCGCCTGACGGCGCAGCGCCCCACGTGCGGCAGCCACAACCGCAACCGCAACCACAGCCTCAGAACCAGCCGCTGCCATCGCTGCGCCACGGCGCTTTCGAAGACGCCCAGGCCCTGTTCGCCGGCACGCTCTTCGTGGCCATGGCGCTCATGCTCTTCAACCAGGCGGGGCTGCTGGTGGGCGGCACCGCGGGGGCAGCCTTCTTGCTGCATTACGTCACCGGCATCTCGTTCGGCAAACTGTTCTTTGTGGTCAACCTGCCGTTCTACTGGTTTGCCTGGACCCGCATGGGCCGCGAGTTCACCATCAAGACCTTTGTCTGTGTGGCCCTGCTGTCGCTGCTGACCGAGCTGTTCCCGCATGTGATGCACGTGGACTACCTGAACCCGCTGTTCGCCTCGCTGCTGGGCGGGCTGCTGCTGGGCACGGGCTGCCTGTTCCTGGCGCGCCACCGCTCCAGCCTGGGCGGCGCCACCGTGGTGTCGCTGTACCTGCAAAGCCGCTACGGCATGCGCGCCGGCAAGGTGCAGATGATGATCGACGGCACGGTGGTGCTGCTAGCGCTGTTTGTGGTGCCACCCGAGCGCGTCGCGTACTCGGTGCTGGCTGTGCTGGTGATGAGCGGGTTCCTGTGGATCAGCCACCGGCCGGGGCGGTATGTGGGGCATTGAACGTGAAGGCCGCCGGGCTCAGAACCGGTACAGATAGCCGGCAGTGACCGCTGGCTGGCTCGATCGGCCGACCAGCGGGCTGTCTTTGATGGCGCTGGCCAACCGTGTGCTGCTCACGTCCACGAACACCCACTGGCGCGGCGCCAGCGCATAGCCCACGCGCACGCCGGCCTGCAGGTTCACGGCAGAGCTGCCTTCGTAGGCCGCGCGGCCTGCGCGCACCTCGGCGCCTTCCACGCCGTAGTAGTAGTCCACGTACTTGCGGTCCTGCTGCTGCACCGCCAGGCGGGGCGTAATGTCCCAGGCGCCGAGCTGGAAGCGGCGCTCGGCCTTCAGCGTGACCTGGCGCCCCTTGCTGTGGCCCGATGCATCGGCCAGCAGCTCGGCCGACAACTGCACCGGCCCCGTGTCCCAGCTGGCGGCTGCGCCCAGCCAGAGGCTGCTCTTGCGCTCCTGCATGCCGGCCAGAAAGGGCGAATCCTTGGCCTCGTAGCCCTCGAAGCCAAAGCGCGAGCGCAGCCGCAGGCCCACGGGGCCGACCGACGGCAGCTTGATATCCACACCCGGGCCGGCCACGCTGATCCAGCGGTTTTCGTAGGTGAGCAGGGGCAGCGGCTGCACCTTGTCGTCGAAGTCGCGGTAGGGCTTGCGGTCAGCGCTCACAGCCAGGCCCACGCCCCAGGCAGAGGCCGGTGCGTCTTGCGCCCAGGCTGCCTCGGGGGCCAGCACCGCCAAGGTGGCCGCGATGAGGGCGGCGCGCGAAGGCAGGGTTGCCTTGCGGCGGGGGGTAAAGGGCATGCGAAGGCAGGGCGTCATGGGTTCAGTTTCCAGGCAGAAAAAAACGGGGGAGGGGCGGCAGAGCTGCCCGCGGGTCGCACGCCGCAGATGGCGGGCCGATGCACTGTAGAAAAGCTTTCTTATCGCCGGGTTAGCCCTGCGTTGCCCGGGGACGCCCCGTGCTCATGGCCCGCTAAGAATTCCGCGCTACGCTGTGCACCGCCCTGAAGGCCTCAAGGAGAACCTGTTGCGTGCACTGCTGGTAGAAGACGACGACATGATCGGGCGCAGCCTGTCGCATGCGCTCAAGGGCGCAGGCTGGTCCGTGGACTGGGTGCGCAACGGCGAGCTGGCCCACAGCGCGTTGGCCGACGGCGACTACAGCTGCGTGCTGCTCGACCTGGGCCTGCCCGGCATCGATGGCATCGAGGTACTGCGCCGCGCTCGCGCCCGCGGCGACCTCACGCCGGTGGTGGTGCTCACCGCGCGCGACGGGGTCGAAGACCGCGTGCATGGCCTGGACATCGGGGCCGACGATTACCTGCTCAAGCCCTTCGAGGTGGCCGAGCTCCTGGCCCGCATGCGCGCCGTGGTGCGCCGCCGCAGTGGTGTGGCGCAATCGCTGGTGGGCAATGGCTCCCTGCAGCTGGACCTGGCCACGCGCGAGGTGCTGCTGGGCGGCGCACGCGAGGCCCTCACCGCGCGCGAATTCGCACTGCTGCACGCGCTGCTGGAGCGCCCCGGCGCCATCCTGTCGCGCGAGCAATTGGAAAACCGCATCTACGGCTGGGGCGAGGAAGTCAGCAGCAATGCGGTGGACGTGCTCATCCACGGCATGCGCCGCAAACTGGGGCCCGACGCCATCCGCAACGTGCGCGGCCTGGGCTGGCGGGTGGCGGCGCCATGACGGGCTCGGTGCGCGACCACAAGCCCCGCTGGTACCGCCCCCGGTCGCTGCGCGGGCAAATCCTGTTGTGGCTGGCGCCCTGGATTCTGGTCGGCGCCGTGGTGGCGGGGGGCGCCTTCTGGGTGAGCTACAGCGCACTCATCCATACCTTCATGGAGTACCAGATGGAGGTGCTGGCGCGCTCCCATGCGACCGGCGGGCCGGTGGCGGCGAGCCATTCGGGCAGTGATTCCAACACCAACGCTACGGACCGCACCATGGACACGGGCCTGGGGCTCGAGCCCCTGCCGCTGCTCAGCGACGTCAACATCCTCGACTGGGGCGCATTCGCCGTGCAGATCTGGTCGGCCGACGGCCGCTTGCTGGCTGCGTCCAGGCCCGACACTGCGGTGCCCCTGCAGGCAGCGCCCGGTCACCATCGGTTGCGCGCCGATGGTGCGTGGGCGCCGGGGTGGCGTGTCTATTCCGCAGCAGCGGCGGGGCCGTACCAGCGCCGGGTGCAGGTGTTGCAAAGCGAGAAATTCCTGCAGGAAGAAGTGGCGGTGCGCACCCTGTACGTCATCGTGCCCATGGCGCTGCTGGTGCCCGCATTGCTGTTCACCCTGTGGGTGGTGGTGGGGCGCGCGTCGCAGTCATTGCGCTCGGTGGCCGACGAGGTGGCCCAGCGCGACGACCGCAGCCTGGGCGCCATCCGCATGGACCGGGTGCCCGAAGAGATCGTGCCGCTGGTGGGCTCCTTCAACGCATTGCTGGCGCGTCTGGGCGAGGCCTTTGCTGCGCAGCGCCGCTTTGTGCAGGACGCCGCCCACGAGTTGCGCACGCCCATGGCCGCCATGGCGCTGCAGATGGAGAACCTGCGCCCCTTCGTCCCCATGGGCGATGCGCAGCAGCAGTTCGCGCAGCTGGACGCGGGCATGCGCCGCGCGCGGCACCTGGTCGGCCAGTTGCTGCGCCTGTCGCGCCAGGAGGCGCCGGTGGCTGCGCAGGCATCCACCGCGCCCGTGGACATCACTGCCTTGCTGCGCGACAGCGTGGGCCAGCTGATGCCGCTGGCGGACCAGCGGCGCATCGACGTGGGTTTTGCCGGAGACAGGCAGGTGGCCGTCCACGCAGCCGCCAGCGAGCTGCGCAGCGTCTTCGACAACCTGCTGGACAACGCCCTGCGCTACACCCCTGAGGGCGGTGCGGTGGAGGTGCGCTTGCACCGGCTGGACAGCGGCGCCGTGGTGGACATCATGGACACCGGCCCGGGCATTCCGCCAGACCTGCTGGAGCGGGTCTTCGACCGCTTCTTTCGCGTGCCCGGCAATGATGCCGACGGCAGCGGGCTGGGCTTGGCCATCACCCGGGCTGCGGCGCTGCGCCATGGCCTGCGGGTGGAACTGCGCGCACGGGACGACGGCGCCAACGGCCTGGTGGCGCGGGTGCACCTGCCCGCACCCCAGGACCCATCCCACGGCCCACAGCCCCTGCTAACGCCCGGCTAAGCCGCTGCTAATGCGGGGCTCAGACGCGCTTTCTACAGTCGGTGAATCCCATCCACTGTAGAAAGCTTTCGATGACTGTTCGCACTTTGGCCCCCGCCCTGGCCTGGGGTTTGCTCACGTTGCTCGCCCTGGCCGTGGGCATCGTGTCCCTGCGCTATGCGCTGCCCGGCATGCCCTTTCCGATGGACCTGCCCAGCCTGCAGTCCGCACCCCGGGCCTTTGTCGTGCACGCTGTCAGCGCATCACTGGCGCTGATGCTGGGCCCGGTGCAGCTGGTGGCCGCATGGCGCACCCGGTTTCCTGCCCTGCACCGCTGGGTAGGGCGTGCCTATGTGGTGGCGATAGCCGTGGGCTGGCTCTCGTCGTTGCCGCTGGCACTCCATGCCATGACCGGCCCCGTGGCCGTCGCTGGTTTTTTGGCGCTGGGCGTGGCCTGGGTCGTGGCAACGGGCATGGGCCTGATGCGCGCGCTGCAGCGCCGTTTTGCCGACCACCGGCGCTGGATGGTGCGCAGCTATGCGCTCACTGCGGCAGCCATCACGCTGCGCATTTACCTCGGCGGCAGCATGGCCCTGGGGATCGACGAGCAGGTGTCCTACCCCTTCATCGCCTGGCTGTGCTGGGTGCCCAACCTGCTGGGCGCCGAGTGGTACCTGCGGCGCCAGGGCGTGACCCAGAGCCGGCGGCAGCGCCGGTCGCCACTGGCATCGCTGTGAGCGAACAGCTGCCAGGGCCTGCAACGCAAGGGCCGGGCGGCCGTTGCGGTGGTCTTCAACGCACCCGCATGCCCGGCAGAGCACCCGGCCACGGGTTCAGCACGTAGATACCCGGATTCGCCTTCTCATCCCCATGGCTGGCAGCCAGCACCATGCCTTCGGAGATGCCGAACTTCATCTTGCGCGGTGCCAGGTTGGCCACCATCACGGTGTGCTTGCCCACCAGGTCTTCTGGCTTGTAGGCGCTGGCGATGCCGCTGAAGACATTGCGCGTGCGCCCTTCGCCCACGTCCAGCGTCAGGCGCAGCAGCTTGGTGGAGCCCTCCACTGGCTCGCAGTTCACGATCAGCGCGATGCGCAGGTCGATCTTGGTGAAGTCGTCGATGCCGATGGTGGGGGCCAGTTCTTCGCCGCCGGGGGCTGCTACGGTTTCAGTAGCGGCTGGCGCTGGTGTGGCGGGCGCTGGGGGCTCGAACAATGCTTCCAGCTGGTCAGCCGTAACTCGTTTCATCAGATGCCCATAAGCGGCAATTTGGTGACCGGCTGGCAGCTCGGTGGAAGCATCTTTCCACTCAAGCTCAGGGATGTTCAAAAAGGTTTCAACCGCCTTCGAGGTGGCAGGCAATACCGGCTTGAGGCACAGGGTCGCGATTCTGAAAACGTTGAGTGCAACGGTGCAAACGCCCAGCAAGCGCTCTTCTGCACCCTCCTGCTTCGCTAAAACCCAAGGGGCATGAATGTCGATGTATTCATTGCAGGTATCGAGCAACTCGGAGACGCTACGAATCGCTTTGCCGTACTCACGCGCTTCGTACAGGGCTTGTATTTCATTGGCAACCAGAGCGGCCTTCAACAGTGGATTGATCGGACCTCTGTTTCCAACTTCTTCAGTAGCTTTTGGAGCAGGGAATGCCGCGCGAATGTTGTCCGGCAATTCTGATGCCAAGGTACCGGACAGCTTTCCGCCAAATTTCTCGTTGATAAATTTGGCGCATCGGCTGGCGATGTTCACGTACTTGCCGATCAGATCGCTGTTCACCCGCAGCATGAAGTCTTCGGCGTTGAAGTCGATGTCTTCGTTGCGCGCGCTCAACTTGGCCGCCAGGTAGTAGCGCAGCCATTCGGCGTTCATGCCCAGGCTCAGGTACTTGAGTGGGTCGAGGCCGGTGCCGCGGCTCTTGCTCATCTTCTCGCCGTTGTTCACGGTCAGAAAGCCGTGCACGAACACGTTGTCGGGCGTCTTGCGGCCGGAAAAGTGCAGCATGGCGGGCCAGAACAGCGTGTGGAAGGTGACGATGTCCTTGCCGATGAAGTGGTACTGCTCGGTGTCGGCAGCGGCCATGTAGTCGTCAAAGCTGCGCGTGTCGCCGTGTCGGGCCTTGGGGCCGCCCTTGTCGAACCAGTTCTTGAGCGAGGCCAGGTAGCCCACGGGCGCGTCGAGCCACACGTAGAAATATTTGCCCGGCGCGTCCGGGATCTCGATGCCGAAGTAGGGCGCGTCGCGGCTGATGTCCCAGTCGCCCAGGCCTTCGCTGGTGGTGCCGTCCGGGTTGGTGCGCACGGTGAACCATTCCTTGATCTTGTTGGCCACCTCGGGCTGCAGCTTGCCGTCCTGTGTCCACTTCTCCAGAAACTCGACGCAGCGCGGGTCGGACAGCTTGAAGAAGAAGTGCTCCGAATTCTTCAGCTCGGGCTTGGCGCCCGACAGGGCCGAGAACGGGTTGATCAGGTCGGTGGGCGCATACACCGTGCCGCACACCTCGCAGTTGTCGCCGTACTGGTCCTTGGCGTGGCACTTGGGGCATTCGCCCTTGATGTAGCGGTCGGGCAGGAACATGTTCTTCTCGGGGTCGAAGAACTGCTCGATGGTGCGCACCTCGATCAGGCTGCCGTCGGCGCGGTCGCGCAGGTCGCGGTAGATCTGGCGGGCCAGTTCGTGGTTTTCTGGCGCATCGGTGCTGTGCCAGTTGTCGAAGCTGATGTGAAAACCATCCAGGTACTGCTTGCGGCCCGCGGCGATGTTGGCCACGAATTCCTGGGGCGTGACGCCGGCCTTCTCGGCAGCGATCATGATCGGCGCGCCGTGCGTGTCGTCCGCACCCACGAAGTTGACGGCGTGGCCCTGCATCCTTTGGTACCGCACCCAGATGTCGGCCTGGATGTATTCCATGATGTGGCCGATGTGGAAGTTGCCGTTGGCGTACGGCAGGGCGGTGGTGACGAAGAGTTTGCGTGCGGATGACGTCATGAAAAGCGGCTTTCTCAGGCGGAACCGCCGATTTTAGGCGCTGGCCGCCCGGTTTCGCCGTTGCAGGCCGCCCGGGCCGGTGGATCACAATGCGCCGCTATCGACAACCACAGGAAGAACCGATGGCAAAGAGGACGTTGGCGAGGACATTGGGATGGGGTGTGGGCGGCGCCGTGCTGGCAGCCGCCGCCTACCTGGCCTGGTGGCCCGTGCCCATCCGGCCGGTGGCGTGGACGGCCCCGGCCGCGCCGGGCTACCAGGGCGTGCACGCGCCCAACCAGCGCCTGGCGGGGCTGCGGATGATCGACCTGAAAGGCGAAGTCGGCCCCGAGCACATCGCGCTGGGCAAGGACGGCAAGCTCTACACCACGGTATTGAGCGGCAACATCCTGCGCATGAACCCCGACGGATCGGGCCAGGAGGTGTTTGCCAACACCGGCGGGCGGGTGCTAGGTTTTGACTTCGACGCAGCGGGAAACCTGATTGCGGCCGACGCGGTCAAGGGGCTGTTGTCGATCGCGCCCGACGGCAAGGTCACCGTGCTGGCCGACAAGGTCGGCAACGACCCCATCCGCTACGCCGACGGCGTGGTGGTGGCGAAAAGCGGCAAGATGTACCTGAGCGACGCCTCCACCCGCTTTGCGCCCAAGGACTGGGGCGGCACCTTCGAGGCCAGCGTGCTCGACATCCTGGAGCAGGCCAGCACCGGCCGCGTGCTCGAATACGACCCCGCCACCCGCGCCACGCGCGTGGTGGCGCGCGGCATCAGCTTTGCCAACGGCGTGGCGCTCAGCCAGGACGGGCAAAGCCTGTTCGTCAACGAGACCGGCAAGTACCGGGTGTGGAAGATCGCGGTGGACGCGAACGACCTGGACATCAGCGAGGCCGATGCCAAGGTCAAGGCCCCCGCCGGCAGCCAGCCGGCGCCCCAGGCCCGCGTGCTGCTGGACAACCTGCCCGGCTACCCCGACAACCTCATGCGCGGCATGGACGGCCGCATCTGGCTGGGCTTTGCCAAGCCGCGCGGCGCCGCCATCGACAACATGGCCGGCAAGCCCTGGCTGCGCAGCCTGACGCTGCGACTGCCGCGCGCGCTGTGGCCCATCCCCAAGCCCTACGGCCATGTGATCGCGTTCACCGACGACGGCAAGGTGGTGGCCGACCTGCAGGACCCGACGGGCGCCTACCCCGAGACCACGGCCATCACCGAGACGGCCGACCGGCTGTATGTGCAAAGCCTGCATGCACACCGGCTGGGCTGGCTGCCCAAGGACGTGCTGCAGCCGAAGTAGCGTGCGGCCGCGCCTCGTGCGGACTCTCGCTCGATCATTCAACACCCCCAACCGTTCGTGCTGAGCCAGTCGAAGCCTTGCGCAGCGCTTCGACAAGCCCGGAGTGAACGGTGGGATATGGACTGGAGGCTGCGGGGAACCCAAGCACTACCCCCAACCGTTCGGGCTGAGCCAGTCGAAGCCTTACGCAGCACTTCGACAAGCCCGGCGTGAACGGTGTTGCTTTTCTTGAGGGCAGTGGGGTGTCAGGCGTGGTGCTTGGTCTGCACTTCGGCGCCGGTGTCCGTCCAGCCGAAGAACCGGCACACCTCGGCGCGCATGGCCAGCGTGTCGGCGCGGCCCAGGGCCATCAGCTCCTGCGTGTAGCCGGACTCGAACAGCAGGTAGCTGGCCAGCGCCGCGCCGCGCACATCCGCCATGTTGGACGTGACACCCAGCGCCGCCAGCATGGTGCGCACCGGGCCGGGCAGCTCGCCCACATGGCGCGCCGCCACGGCGTCCAGCCGCTGCGACGGCGCGATGACCAAGAGCTCGATGGGGCGCAGCGCGCTTTTGTTGCGCACGTCTTCGGGGATGAGCGACAGCGTCTGGTTCACGCGCTGCACGCGCTCTACGTCCACCGCCAGGGCATCGAGAAAGATGTTGGACAGCGCATGCCCCGCGATCTGCGCAAGCGAGGGGTAATTGGCGGTGGGGTTGGCGGCGGTGTCGCCCTTGGGCTCGTGCATGCGGCCCGCGCCGATCACGAGGATGCGCTCGGCCCCCAGGTGGATGGCCGGTGCGATGGGGGCCGACTGCCGCATGGAGCCGTCGCCGAAGAACTCGGTGTGGTCGCCGATGGTGATGCCCTTGGCCGGAAAGATGAACGGGATGGCCGAGGACGCGAGCAGGTGCTCGTGCGTGATGCGGTCGCGCGCCGCCTTGCGCTGCGAGCGCACCCAGGGCTGCACCGGCGCGTTGGATTCGAAGAAGGTCACGTGCTCGCCCGAGCTGTAGCTCGATGCCGTCACCGCCAGCGCCGTGAGGTGGCCCTTGCGGATGAGCCGGGGCAGGCGCACCAGCGGCACCATCTTGACCAGCAGTTTTTCCAGCGGCGAGTTGTCGAGCAGCGACCGGGGCCGCATGCGCCGCCAGCGCGCCAGGGCCCAGCCCATGGACAGCAGCGTGAGCCAGCGCGCCCCGCTGCGCATCACCGACAGCGAATCGGCCCCATACACCTGGCTGGCGTGGAACTGCCTCCACACCCGCGCAATGCGGCGCACCGCTCGGTCGAAGTGGTCCGCGCCGCAGGCCAGCGCGGCGGCATTGATGGCGCCGGCCGAGGTGCCGGTGATGATCGGAAACGGGTTGGGCTCCTCGCCTGCGCCGCAGGCGTTGCGGATGTCGGCAATGGCTTCGAGCACGCCCACCTGGTAGGCCGCGCGGGCGCCGCCGCCGGTCAGCAGCAGGCCCGTGGGGCGGGTGGGGGGCGTGGACGCGGTGGAGGCGGTGGCGGCGGGCGCAGTGTGGGGGCGGGTCGATGGCATCGGCTGTAGGGCGGGGTGTGCCCCGAGTGTGGGGTGCGCCACGGCCGGCCTCATCTGGGAAAACCCGCATGGCGGGCGGCGGGCGGCGGGCGGCGGGCGGCGGGCGGCGTGCCTGGCGGTGGCTGCATCACCGAGATGCCGCAGGCCGGGCCGCAGCGGCAGGCCGGGTCAGCGCTGGCTCAGCAGCAGCACCGCCACGGCATCGCCCTGCAGCACGGCAATGCCGTGGTCGCGCGCAAACAGGCGTGCGTTGTCGCTCAGTTGCCCGTGCGTGGCCACGTAGATGCCGCCCGACGAGCCCCGGGCCTGAATCGCGGCGTGCAGCTCGCGCAGCGGCTCCACGCCGTGGGTGGCGGCCTTCCAGCGGCGGGCGCTGACCAGCGTCGTGCGCCCGTCCTGGGTCAGGCACAGGTCGGCCGCGCCGTTGGCGGGCAGGCGCTCGACCGCGTAGCCCGCGCGCGTCCAGGCGGCGGCCAGCGTGTCGGCAAAACTGCGCCAGGGCATGCTGGCCACCGCGTCCAGCATCTCGGCCACCCGGGCGGGGTTGGGGGCGCGCAACTGCTTCCAGGCCGCGATGCAGCCCACCACCAGGATGGGGAAGCCGGCCAGCGCACCGACCACGAAGTATTCCTTGGGCAGCAGCGCGCCCGCCGCCATCACGATGAGGCCGACCACCAGGAAGCTGACCCACCAGGGTGAGCGCAGCAGCATGGCAAACAGGGACTTTTCGGCCATCTTGAATTTCACGGGGAAACCTTCTCTTCTTCTCGGTGGGTTCGGATGCGCCAGGGACGCGACAGGCGCGCATTGTCCTTCAGCCGAAGGGGCACCGTCCTTCGGAATAGACTAGCGGACCCACAGGAGTTAATTGAATGGCAGTCACCGAACAGGGCCTCTTGGCCGCTCTTTCCAGCGTTCTGGACCCCCACACGGGCAAGGATTTCGTCAGCTCCCGCGCCGTGCGCAACGTGCAGATCACCGGTGGCGACATCGCGTTCGATGTGGAACTGGGCTACCCCGCCAAGAGCCTGGTGCCCGAGCTGCGCCGCAGCCTGGTGGCCGCCGCCAAGGGCGTGGCGGGCGTCGAGACCGTCTCGGTCAACATCACCACCAAGGTCATCGCCCATGCGGTGCAGCGCGGCGTGCAACTGCTGCCCCAGGTCAAGAACATCATCGCCGTGGCGTCGGGCAAGGGCGGCGTGGGCAAGAGCACCACGGCCGCCAACCTGGCCCTGGCCCTGGCCGCCGAGGGCGCCAGCGTGGGCGTGCTGGACGCCGACATCTACGGCCCCAGCCAGCCCATGATGCTGGGCATCAACCGCCGCCCCGAAAGCGACGACGGCAAGACCATGGAGCCGCTGGAGAACTACGGCGTGCAGGTCATGTCCATCGGCTTCCTGGTGGACCAGGACGAAGCCATGATCTGGCGCGGCCCCATGGCCACCCAGGCGCTGGAGCAGCTATTGCGCCAGACCAACTGGAAGGACCTCGATTACCTCATCATCGACATGCCGCCCGGCACCGGCGACATCCAGCTCACGCTGTCCCAGCGCGTGCCCATGACCGGCGCGGTGATCGTCACCACCCCGCAGGACATCGCCCTGCTGGACGCCAAGAAGGGCATCAAGATGTTCGAGAAGGTGGGCGTGCCCATCCTGGGCATCGTCGAGAACATGGCCGCCCACGTCTGCAGCAACTGCGGCCATGTGGAGCACATCTTCGGAGCCGACGGCGGCAAGAAGATGGCGGCCGACTACCACATGGACTACCTGGGTGCGCTGCCCCTGGACATGAGCATCCGCCTGCAGGCCGACAGCGGCAAGCCCACGGTGGTGGCCGACCCCGATGGCGAGATCGCCCAGATCTACAAGAAGGTGGCGCGCGACGTGGCGGTGAAGATCGCGCAGCAGGCCAAGGACTTCTCGAACAAGTTTCCGACGATTTCGATCAGCAAGAACACCTGAGGTCGGGTTTGCTATTGAATGGATGGCTGTTGGCGCTTGATGGACAAGCGGTAGCGCACCAAAAGGCTGCGCAGAGGACTAACCCCATGAGCGAAAAGCCCGTCGGCCTGATCGACCCGCCCGCAGGCTACGCCGATTGGCTGGCCGAGTTGAAGGGGCGCATCCACGGCTCCCAGCAGCGCGCCACGCTCGCTGTGAACCGTGAGTTGGTCCTGCTGTACTGGCAGATCGGCCGGGACATCCTGCAGCGCCAGGCGGCGCAGGGTTGGGGCTCGAAGGTGATCGATCGGCTGGCACAGGACTTGCGCGCAGCCTTTCCTGAGATGAAGGGCTTTTCTCGGGCTAACCTCATGTACATGCGCGCGTTTGCGCAGGCGTGGCCTGATGCGGCAATTGTCCAACAGGCTGTTGGACAATTGCCTTGGGGCCACAACCTGGTGCTTCTGTCGCAGTTGAAAGATCCCGCGCAACGGCTGGCCTATGCACAAAGTGCCATTGCGCATGGATGGTCGCGCAATATGCTGAACATCCATATCGAAACCCGTCGCCTGGAACGCAGCGGCCAGGCGGTGACGAATTTCGAGGGCTGCTTGCCCAAGCCGCAGTCGGACTTGGCCCGAGAATCTCTGAAAGACCCCTACCGTTTTGACTTCCTGGGCTTGTCCGACGAGGCTCAAGAGCGCGAAATCGAAGGTGCCCTGGTCAAGCATGTGACTGAATTCCTGCTGGAACTCGGCGCAGGGTTTGCCTTCGTGGGCAGGCAGGTGCTGCTGGATGTGGGTGGCGACGAGTTTTTCATCGACCTGTTGTTCTATCACCTCAAGCTGCGCTGCTATGTGGTGATCGAATTGAAGGCGGGCAAATTCAAACCCGAGCATCTCGGCCAATTGGGCTTCTACCTCACGGCAGTGGACCGCCAGGTCAAGGGCGAGTACGACAACCCCACGATTGGACTGCTGCTGTGCAAAACCAAGAACAAGGTGGTGGCTGAGTACGCTCTCGGAGACAAGTCGCAACCGATGGGCAGTGCCGAGTACAAGTTGCTGGAGTCCCTGCCCGCAGAATTGCAGACCAGCCTTCCCAGCATCGAGCAGATCGAGCGTGAACTGGCGGACAGCCCGATGCCCGATGCCGGAGATACTTGATTGCTCCTGAAATGTGAGCTTCTAGCGCTTTCTACATAAGCGCTACAGCCAAAAAAATGCCTGCAAACCTCCGCCCATGAACCTGCTCGCCTCCCTGCGCTACCTGGTTGCCCTGCACGAGCACCGGCACTTCGGCCGGGCGGCGCAGGCCTGCCACATCACGCAACCGGCGCTGTCGAACGCGCTGCGCTCGCTGGAGGAGGAGTTCGGGGTCGTCATCGTGCAGCGCGCGCGCACCTATGTGGGCCTGACCCACGAGGGCGAGGCCGTGCTGGCCACGGCGCAGCGCATGCTGCGCGACAACGAGGTGCTGCGCCAGGAACTGAGCAGCACGGAGGCCGAGCCGCAGGGCCGCCTGCGCATGGCGTCCACGCCCACGGCGGTGCCCATCCTCTCGCGCTTTGCGGCCATGCTGCAGGCGCGGCACCCGGGCATACTGCCCGTGGTGCTGTCGATGAGTTCGCAGGAGCTCGAACAGCGGCTCGAAGACCTGTCGCTGGACCTGGCCGTGGGCTACAGTGAGCGCATGCAGGCCAAGCGCGTGAACCTGCGCTCGTGGCCGCAGTGCAACGAACACTACTACCTGCTGCGCCGTGCCCTCACGCCCGGCCCGGACCGCCTGTGCATCGGCGCGCCCATGCGCTGGAAGGACGCGGCGCGGCTGCCGCTGTGCCTGCTCACCCCCGACATGCACAACCGCTTCATCATCGACGAGGCGTTCCGCGAGGCGGGCGAACCCGTGCCGCCCGCCATCGAGACCAACTCGGTGCTGACCCTGGTGCTGTCCGTGCTGTCGGGCGAGGTCTGCAGCGTGCTGCCGGGCGCCATGGTGGCCGCCGCGCGCAGCGAACGCGGCCTGGAGGCCCTGCCCCTGGTCGCGCCCGATGTGCGCACGCCCATCGGCTTCATGACCCAGCGCGGGCCCCGCGTTTCCCGGGCCCTCGAAGCCGCGCTCGAGCTGCTGGACCAGCCTGCCTGGCGGGACCATGTGGCGCTGCACTGCGGAGAGCTGAGGGACTCCCCCTGAGTCGCCTTCGGCGCCTTCCCCCAAGGGGGGACGCACCCCGTGGCCTGGCCAAGCCAGTTCCACGGGTGCACTGGCTTGGCACCGCGCCAGTTTCGTCGGCTTTAGCGTGACTGACTTTGGCTGATTGCAAGCCATCTGCAATCAATTTCCATTCGCGTCATTCAATTGTTGAATCGCAGCATGTGCCGATTCAATTTGACGCTAGGGCGCTCCTGTCCGGACACTCCGCCCCGCGCAATTGACTTGCGTCAAGAAAAACTGGTGCACACGCTGCAGCGCCTGCACGACATCACAGGAGAGAGAACCTATGAACGCATCCACAGCGGGCTCGGCCGCCTTGCCCGGGGCCCACGCGTCTCACGGCTTCCTGGACAAGGAGCGCATCATCGCCGCGCCCGGCTTCAACCGGTGGCTGGTGCCGCCGGCAGCGCTTGCGATCCACCTGTGCATCGGCATGGCCTATGGCTTCTCGGTGTTCTGGCTGCCGCTGTCCAAGGCTCTCTCCACGGCCGGCACGGGCTCGGCCTGCGCCAAGGACATGAGCTTCTTCGCCGAGCTGTTCGCATCGGGCTGCGACTGGCGCGTGGCCACGCTGGGGTGGATGTACACCCTGTTCTTCGTCTTCCTGGGCTGCTCTGCCGCCATCTGGGGCGGATGGCTGGAACGTGCCGGCCCGCGCAAGGCCGGCGTGGTCTCGGCCGTGTGCTGGTGCGGCGGCATGCTGCTGTCGGCGCTGGGCATTCACCTGCACCAGTTCTGGCTCATGATCCTGGGCTCGGGCGTGATCGGGGGTATCGGGCTGGGGCTTGGCTACATCTCCCCCGTGTCCACCCTGATCAAGTGGTTCCCTGACCGGCGCGGCATGGCCACCGGCATGGCCATCATGGGCTTTGGCGGCGGCGCGATGATCGGCTCGCCCCTGGCCGTGGACCTGATGAAGCACTTCTCGAGCCCCACCGACGTGGGCGTGATGCAGACCTTTGTGGTCATGGCGCTGGTGTACTTCGTGTTCATGATGGCCGGTGCCCTGGGCTACCGCGTGCCGCCCACGGGCTGGAAGCCCGCCGGCTGGACCCCGCCACCCCCCTCGGCCAACGCCATGATCACCCAGCGCCACGTGCACGTGAAGCGCGTCTGGGGCATCCCGCAGTTCTGGCTCATCTGGGTCGTGCTGTGCATGAACGTGAGCGCCGGCATCGGCGTGATCGGCATGGCCTCGCCCATGCTGCAGGAAGTCTTCGGCGGCGGCCTGATCGGTGTGCAGCAGAAGTTCGGCGAACTCGACAAGGCCCAGCTGGCCGCCATTGCGGCGGTGGCGGGCGGCTTCACGGCGCTGCTGTCGCTGTTCAACATCGGCGGCCGCTTCTTCTGGGCCAGCCTGTCCGACAAGTTCGGCCGCAAGATGACCTACGTGATCTTCTTCGTGCTCGGCGGCCTGATGTACGCGAGCATCCCCAGCTCTGCAGGCGCGGGCAGCAAGCTCCTGTTCGTGGGCGCCTTCTGCGTGATCCTGTCGATGTACGGCGGCGGCTTCGCCACGGTGCCGGCCTACCTGGCCGACCTGTTCGGCACGCAGTTCGTGGGCGCCATCCACGGCCGCCTGCTCACGGCCTGGGCCACGGCCGGCATTCTCGGCCCCGTGGTGGTCAACTACATGCGCGAATACCAACTGGGCCTGGGCCTGCCGCGCGAACAGGTGTACAACCAGACCATGTACATCCTGGTGGGCATGCTGGTGATCGGCCTCATCGCCAACCTGATGGTGCGTCCGCTGGCCGACAAGTGGTTCATGAGCGACGAGGAACTGGCGCACGAGAAGAAGCTGGCCCACGAAAAGAGCGTGGCGGCCGAAGTGGGCGGCGGCCCCGGCAGCGGCGGCACGACCAGCCCTGCGCTGGTGGCCTTCGCGTGGCTGGCAGTGGGTGTGCCGCTCGTCTGGGGCATCTACAAGACGCTGGTGAGCGCCGCCAAGTTCTTCCAGTGACGAAGGCGCAGGCCGCCGCCATGGCGCCTTCGCTGATGCACGGGGCCGCAGCCGCCCTGTGCGCGCCCCTTGCGGGGCAGGGGCCGGGAACGCCGCGGGCGTGGCACAGTCCAAGCCGTGGCGCACCGTCCAGGAGACCATGATGAAGCAAGAAAAAATCGAGTTCTACAAAGGCCCCGCCGGCGGATGGGGCGCGCTCAACAGCGTCAAGAACGCGCTGCTGCGCCAGGACATTCCGTTGAAGGGCGCCAAGACGCTGCTCTCGGCCAACCAGCCCGACGGCTTCGACTGCCCGGGCTGCGCCTGGCCCGACCGCAACCATGCGTCCACCTTCGAATTCTGCGAGAACGGCGTCAAGGCCGTCGCGGCCGAGGCCACCGCCCGCCGCGCCGGACCCGGCCTGTTCGCCCAGTACACCGTGGCCGAGCTGGCCGAGCAGAGCGATTTCTGGCTCGAAGACCAGGGCCGGCTCACGCAGCCCATGGCCTACCACGCGCCCAGCGACCAGTACCGCCCGATCTCCTGGGACGATGCGTTCACGCTGATCGCGCGCCACCTGAACGCGCTGCCCGACCCCAACCAGGCCATCTTCTATACCTCGGGCCGGGCCAGCAACGAGGCCGCCTTCCTGTACCAGCTGTTCGTGCGCCAGTTCGGCACCAACAACTTTCCCGACTGCTCGAACATGTGCCACGAGCCCAGCGGCAGCGGCATGCGCCCGCAGATCGGCGTGGGCAAGGGCACGGTGACCCTGCACGACTTCGAGTGCGCCGACGCGATCTTCATCTTCGGCCAGAACCCCGGCACCAACCACCCGCGCATGCTCGGCGAGCTGCGCGAGGCGCACAAGCGCGGCGCGCGCATCGTGAGCTTCAACCCCCTGCGCGAGCGCGGGCTGGAGCGCTTTGCCGACCCGCAGGACAAGCTGGAGATGGCCACGATGGGCTCCACGCCCATCAGCACCCACTACTTCCAGCTGCGCGTGGGCGGCGACCTGCCGGCGGTCAAGGGCATGATGAAGCATGTGCTGGAGCAGGAGGACGCACGCGGCGGCGTGCTCGACCACGCCTTCATCGCCGAGCACACCACCGGCTTTGCAGCCATGGCGGACGACCTGCGCACCGAATGCTGGGAACTGCTGGAGCAGGAGTCGGGCCTGACCGAGGCGCAGATGCGCTCCGCGGCCGACATCTACATCGGCGCCAAGAGCGTGATCGCCTGCTGGGGCATGGGCATCACGCAGCACAAGTACGCGGTGGCCACCATCCAGGCCATCGTCAGCCTGCTCATGATGCGCGGCAACATCGGCCGCGAGGGCGCGGGCCCGTGCCCGGTGCGCGGCCACAGCAACGTGCAGGGCGACCGCACCATGGGCATCTGGGAAAAGCCCCCGGCCGCCTTGCTGGACAAGCTGCGCGACGTGTTCGGCTTCGAGCCGCCGCGCGAGAACGGCGTGGACACGGTGGAGGCCATCCGCCAGATGCTGGACGGCAAGGGCAAGGTGTTCTTCGCCCTGGGCGGCAACTTCGCATCCGCCACGCCGGACACCTACGAGACCTGGAAGGCCCTGCAGCGCTGCGACCTCACGGTGCACGTGACCACCAAGCTCAACCGCAGCCACATCGTGCATGGCAAGGAGGCGCTGATCCTGCCATGCCTGGGCCGCACCGAGATCGACATGCAGGCCACCGGCCCGCAGGGCGTGACGGTGGAAGACTCGATGAGCATGGTGCACATCTCGGTGGGCATCAACCCGCCCGCGTCCGAGCACCTGCTGTCAGAGCCCGCCATCGTCGCGCGGCTTGCCGCCGCCACGCTGGGCGCGCGCAGCAACGTGCCCTGGCTGTGGCTGGTGGAAGACTATGCGCGCATCCGAGACCAGATCGAAAAGGTGTTCCCCGACTTCAAGGACTTCAACCAGCGCGTGGCCGTGCCCGGCGGGTTCCGCCTGCGCAACACGGCCAGCGAGCGCGTGTGGGCCACGGCATCGGGCAAGGCCAGCTTCCATGCCCATGCCGTGCCGCGCGATACGCCCACGCACATCGCGCGCGAACGCTACAAGGATGCGGTGGTCTTCACGCTGCTGACCACGCGCTCGCACGACCAGTACAACACCACCATCTACGGCATGGACGACCGCTACCGCGGCGTCTACGGCCAGCGCCGCGTGGTATTCATCAACGACAAGGACATCCGCGCGCTGGGCATGCAGGACGGCGACTGGGTCGACATCCAGACCGTGTGGAGCGACGGCCAGGAGCGCCGGGCCGACCGCTTCAAGCTGGTGGCCTACGACATCCCGCGCGGCAACCTCGCGGCCTACTACCCCGAGACCAACCCCCTGGTGCCGCTGTCCGCAGTGGCGGACGCGGCGGGCACGCCCACCTCCAAGTCCATCCCCGTGCTGCTGGTGCCGCACAAGCCCGCCGGTGGTGCCGTGGCGGTGGACGAGGCCGGTGCGCAGGCCGTTGCCCCATGAGCGCGCCGGCCCTGCCATGACGGCCGCACACGATACCCTGGCAGCCTCCATCCTGCGGGCGCTGGAGGAGGATTCGCACGGCGGTGCCGACGCACCCTCTGGCATGTCGCTGCCCCGCCTGGGCAAGCGCCTGGGCCAGGGCGCGAGCGTACTGCTGCGCGAGCTGAGCCTCATGAGCGATGCGCCCGTGGGCGGGCAGCGCGGCCCCGGGTGGGTGCGTGTGGACCGGGTCGGCGAGCGCTGGGTGGCCTTCCTGACCGACGAGGGCCGGGCCGTGGCCCGTGAGCTGGCGGTGGCCGGAGATGCACCATGAACGGACAGGCGATGCAGGGGCTTGCGGTGCACGGCGACAACAACGAGGAGGACGCCGACGAGGAGGCCCTGGCCCGGGGCCTGCATGCCCTGGCCTCGCGCCCGGTGCGGGTGTATGGCGAGGCGGGTGCGCCCGGCGAAGGCACGCTGCGCCTGGACACGCTGGCCGAGGAGATTCCGGTGGCGCTGGTGTTCAACGGCGTATCGCACGCGGTCATGATGGCCACGCCCGAGCAACTCGACGACTTCGCACTGGGCTTTGCGCTCAGCGAAGGCATCCTCGACCACGCGCACGACGGCCGCAGCACCGCGCTGCGCTTGGCCGACCAGAGCGCCGCGCACCTGCCGGCGGGCGTGCCAGGGGTCGAGGTGCACATGGAGATATCTGCGCGCAGTTTCGAGCGCCTCAAGCAGCGGCGCCGCAGCATGGCAGGGCGCACGGGCTGCGGCGTCTGCGGCGTGGAAAGCTTTGCCGCCCTGGACCTGGAGCCCGCGCGGCTGCCCGCCCGCGACTGGGTGGAGCGCGTGGATCTGCACACGGTGCTCACGGCCTTTGCCGGGTTGAAGGCGCAGCAGCCGCACAACGCGCATTCGGGCTCGCTGCATGCTGCCGGCTGGGCCACGCTGGACGGGCAGCTGGCCCGTGTCTGCGAAGACGTGGGCCGGCACAACGCGCTGGACAAGCTCATCGGCTGGCTGGCGCGCAGCGGGCGGCTTGCGGAGCCGGGCTTCGTGGTGCTCAGCAGCCGGGGCAGCCACGAACTGGTGCGCAAGTGCGCGCGCGTGGGACTGGCGGCGCTGGCCACCATCTCGGCCCCCACCGCGACCGGCGTGCAGGTGGCCGAGCTGGCCGGGCTGCGCCTGTGGGGGCTGTGCCGCGCGCCGCGCGCGGTGCTGTATGCACCGGGAGCGCAGGCCTCGCACGCCTCCCCCGGGGGCTGAAACGCAGGGGCATTGCTCGCCGTGTCTGCGGGCTGGCAGTACAGTCGGGCCATGTCTTTGCGCCCCACCCTCGAAGTCGCCGTCATCATGCGCCGTGAGCGCCTGGACAACCGCTGGCAGCCCTGGCGCTGGACGCTGGACGACGTGGTGCCCGGCGAAGCGGCCTTTGGCGATGTGCCGCGCCTGCTGCGCGAAGATGCGGACGAAACCCGCTGGCTGTTCCCGGGCTTTGCCGTCGAACTTTTCAAGGACGACGGCGAGGGCTACCACCTGAACCTTACCAGCCCGGCACCGTGCTGGTTCGTGCTGTGGCGCATGGACGAAAGCGGCGCCGAGGAAGGCCGGCTGGCACGCCCGGTGGCGGTGAGCCTGAGCTACCACGACGCCGGCCGCTGGCTCGATGCGCAGGAGGCGGTCGAGCAGGTGCCCGCACCGCCCGCCGTGCTGCAGGCGCTGCAGGCCTTCGTGGACGAGCACTACGTGCCCGAGCCCAAGCGCCGACGCAGGCCCGACAGCTTCCAGCCGCTGACCGACCGCTTCGGCAACCCTGCCTCCGTGTCCACCGACAAGCGCCGTGGCGGTGGGGGTCACGGTGGCTGACGGCTTCCTCACGCGTTGGTCGCGCCGCAAGCAGGATGTGGCGGCGGGCAAGCCCGTGGAGGAGCCCGCACCGCAAGCGCCGCCGCCGGCTGCGGCGCAGGCCGAGCCTGGCGCGAAGGCACCGGCTGGCGTACCCCAGGCACCGACCGAACCAGCGACCCCGCAGCAGCCCCCCGCGCCCACGCTGGCCGATGCCCAAGCCCTCACGCCCGAGTCTGACTTCAAGCCCTTCGTGCAGCGCGCGGTCTCGCCCGATGTGCGCAACCTGGCGATGAAGAAGCTGTTTACCGACCCGCACTTCAACGTGATGGACGGCCTGGATATCTATATCGGCGACTACACCCAGCCCGACCCTTTGCCCGAGGGCATGCTGCGGCAGATGGCCAGCGCCCATGCCATGGGCTTCTTCGACCATGAAAAGCCCTTGCCGGATGCGGAGGGCGATGCGGAAAAGCCCCCGGGTCCCGCTCAGCATCGGGATGATGCGGAGGCGCAAGAGGCCGCGGGCGTGGCACAGTCGGGGGTATGCACCGCTGTTCCTAGCGAGTCCTCCAGCGAGCCCGGCGCGCCCGTGCTGTCCCCCACCGGGGCAGCCGACGCACCAGCCAGCCAACCCGACCATGACCACGACGCTCATCTGCGACTGCAACCAGACGATGCCACTCGACGCGAAAGCGTTGGGCGCGGCACTGCATGACGACCAGGGCCTGACCCTTCACTCCACGCTGTGCCGGCGCGAAGCCGGCGCTTTCCAGCAGGCCATCAAGACCGGCCAGGACGTGGTGGTGGCCTGCACGCAAGAGCAGCGCCTGTTCGCCGAGCTGGGCCAGCAGACCGAGGGCGCCATCTCCCCCATCCGCTTCGTCAACATCCGCGAGACCGGCGGCTGGAGCCGCGATGCGGACCGCGCCACCCCCAAGATCGCGGCGCTGCTGGCTGCGGCGCAGTTGCCCGAGCCCGAACCGGTGCCCACGGTCACCTTCAAGAGCACCGGTCGCCTCTTGATCATCGGCGCGCTCGATGTGGCCGAACGCGCTGCGGCCATGGTGTCCGATGTGCTGGAGGTGACGGTGTTCACCCAGGGCCCGGGCGCTGCGGGGGGCGCGCAGGCACGGCGCTTTCCGGTGCTGGGCGGGCGTATCACGGGCCTCACGGGCTGGCTGGGCGCGTTCGATCTGCAATGGTCGGCCGACAACCCCATCGACCTGGACCTGTGCACCCGCTGCAACGCCTGCGTGGCTGCGTGCCCCGAAGATGCCATCGGCCTCGACTACCAAGTCGACCTGACCGCCTGCCAGTCGCACCGCGCGTGCGTGAAGGTCTGCCAGGTGGCGGGCGCCATCGACTTCAGCCGCGAGGCGGCCCCGCACACCGAGCGCTTCGACCTGGTGCTCGACCTGCGCGCCGCTACAGCCACGCCCACCTTTGTGCAGCACGCGTTGCCGCAGGGGTACTTTCGCTGGGATGGCCGCGACATCGCCACGCTGCTGCGCCTGCGCGAGCTGGTGGGCGAGTTTGAAAAGCCCAAGTTCTTTGTCTACAAACAAAAGCTGTGCGCCCACAGCCGCAATGAAACCGTGGGCTGCAACGCCTGCGTGGACATCTGCTCGGCCGAGGCCATTGCGAGTGACAAGAGCCGCCAGCAAATCAAGGTGAACCCGAACCTCTGCGTGGGCTGCGGTGCCTGCACCACGGTGTGCCCCACGGGCGCGTTGACCTATGCCTACCCCAGTGCCACGGACCAGGGCCTGAAGCTCAAGACGCTGCTGTCCACCTATGCCGCAGCCGGTGGCAAAGACGCCGTGGTGCTGCTGCACAGCCAGGAGCGCGGCCAGGCGCTGGTGGAGGAACTGGGCCGCGCGGCGCAGCTCAAGGTGGCGCACGGCGTGCCGGCGCGGGTGATTCCGGTGGCGGTGTGGCACACGGCCAGCCTGGGCGTGGACCTGTGGCTGAGCGCCATCGCCTACGGCGCATCGCAGGTGACGGTGCTGGTGACCGATGAAGAAGCCCCGCAGTACCTCGAAGGCCTGCAGGCGCAGATGGATGTGGCGCAGGCCATCCTGCGCGGGCTGGGCTACACGGGCAGTCACCTGCAACTGGTGCGGGCCACGCATCCCACGGCGCTGGACGCCGCGCTGCAGGCCCTGGGGCAGACCCGCCAGGCCACGCCCGCCGTGCCCGCACGGTTTGCGGTGGCGCAGGAAAAGCGCAGCACGTTGGAGATGGCGCTGGACCATCTCATCGAATACGCGCCAGCCCCGGCCACGGTGCGGCCCGACGCCATTGCGCTGCCGGCCGCGGGCTCGCCGCTGGGCAGCATCAACGTGAACAAAGACCGCTGCACGCTGTGCCTGAGCTGCGTGAGCGCGTGCCCCGCCAGCGCCCTGCAGGACAACCCGCAGATGCCGCAACTGCGCTTCATCGAAAAGAACTGCGTGCAGTGCGGCCTGTGCGCCACCACCTGCCCCGAAGACGCGATCACCCTGCAGCCGCGTCTGCTGCTCACGCCCGAGCGTGCGCAGCTGCGCGTGCTCAACGAAGCCAAGCCCTGGGCCTGCGTGCGCTGCAGCAAACCGTTCGGCACGGTCAAGGCCATCGAGGCCATGCTGGGCAAGCTCTCGGGCCACCCCATGTTCCAGGGCGAGGCGCTGGAGCGCTTGAAGATGTGCAGCGACTGCCGCGTGATCGACCTGTATTCCTCCCAAAGCGAAGCGAAAGTGACGGACCTGTGAGCGCCCAACCTTCAATGACCCCTGCCGGCAGCTCGGCGCTGGACGAGGAAACCGCGCGCGCCGAGCTCTATGGCCTGCTGTCGCAGCTGTACTACGCAGCGCCGGGCCCGGAGCTGCTGTCCGCCCTGCGCGTGGCGGTGACCGAGGCACCGGCCGCTGGCGGCTTTCTACAGGAGCCCTGGCAGCAGCTGGTGGGCGCAGCACGTGCGCTGGACGATGCAGCCATTGCTCTGGAGTTCGACCGCCTGTTCGGCGGCGTGGGCAAGCCCGAGGTCTACCTGTACGCATCGCACTACGTGAGCGGCTTCTTGAACGAAAAGCCCCTGGCCCGCCTGCGCACCGAACTGGCCCGCCTGGGCCTGGCGCGTGACGAGGCGGCGATGCCCGAGACCGAAGACCACATCGCCTACCTGTGCGAGGTCATGCGCTACCTGATTGCCGGCGACGACGTGGCCGTGTGCAACCTGGCGTCGCAGCGCGACTTTTTTGCCACGCACTTGCAGCCGTGGGTCGGGTCACTGTGCGATGCGCTGGCGGCGCATCCGCAAGCACGGTTCTATGCTGCAACAGCACATTTCACGCGCGCCTTCGTCAGTGTGGAGGCGCAGGGCTTCGACATGCTCGATTGAGCCGTCCGGCGCTTACACCATCTGCGCGCAGCGCTATAAAAGATGAGTAAGTTGGTGGGTGGTATTCACCGCGATTGCGGTGTTGCACCTAGTGACATAGACTGTATGAACAGCATTTCATAGCTGCAGCCATTCTGGAGACAAGCATGCAGAACAGCCAAACCCCACCTTCGCGCCGCAGCTTCTTTGCCGGCGCCGCCACCGTCGGCGCCGCAGCGGCTGCCGTGGTGGCCCTTCCGCAGCTGGCGACGTCTCCCGAAGCGGCCGTGTCCGAGCCCCCCCGCGTGGCACCGGAGAAGGGCGGCGGGTACCACCTTTCCGCTCATGTGAAGCAGTACTACAAGACCACCCAACTCTGACCGGGGCGCCCCATGTTGCTCACCAAGAAGTCGCCGCACGCCGCGCCGGGCGCCGCGCCTGCCTCTCCTTTTGTTCACAGCCTGCGCCGCGGTTTGTCGCAGGCCCTGCCCACCATGGACCGGCGCGCGTTCCTGCGGCGCTCCGGCCTGGGCGTCGGCGTCGGCATTGCCGCGTCGCAGCTCACGCTGGTCAAGAAGTCCAACGCCGCCGAAGGCGCCAAGGTGGGCCTGGGCGACAGCAAGATCGAAGTGCGCCGCACCGTGTGCACCCACTGCTCGGTGGGCTGTGCGGTCGATGCCGTGGTCGAGAACGGCGTGTGGGTGCGCCAGGAGCCGGTGTTCGACTCGCCCATCAACCTGGGCGCGCACTGTGCCAAGGGCGCTGCGCTGCGCGAGCACGGCCACGGCGAGTACCGCCTGCGCTACCCCATGAAGCTCGTGAACGGCAAGTACGAGCGCATCAGCTGGGACACCGCGCTCAACGAGATCACCGCCAAGATGCAGGAGCTGCGCAAGGCCAGCGGCCCTGACAGCGTGTACTTCGTCGGCTCGTCCAAGCACAACAACGAGCAGGCTTACTTGCTGCGCAAGTTCGTGAGCTTCTGGGGCACCAACAACTGCGACCACCAGGCGCGCATCTGCCACTCCACCACGGTGGCCGGCGTGGCCAACACCTGGGGTTATGGGGCCATGACCAATTCGTACAACGACATGCAAAACAGCAAGGTCGCGATGTACATCGGCTCCAACGCGGCAGAGGCCCACCCCGTGAGCATGCTGCACATGCTGCACGCCAAGGAAACCGGCTGCAAGATGATCGTGGTGGACCCGCGCTTCACCCGCACGGCGGCCAAGGCCGACGAGTACGTGCGCATCCGCTCTGGCACCGACATTCCCTTCCTCTTCGGCCTGCTGTACCACATCTTCAAGAACGGCTGGGAAGACAAGCAGTACATCAACGACCGCGTCTACGGCATGGACAAGGTGCGCGAGGAGATCCTCGCCAAGTGGACGCCCGACAAGGTGGAAGAGGCCTGCGGCGTGAAGGAGGCGCAGGTCTTCAAGGTGGCGAGCATGCTCAACGCCCACCGCCCCGGCACCGTGGTGTGGTGCATGGGCCAGACGCAGCACACCATCGGCAACGCCATCGTGCGGGCATCGTGCATCCTGCAGCTGGCGCTGGGCAACGTGGGCAAGACGGGCGGCGGCACCAACATCTTCCGCGGCCACGACAACGTGCAAGGCGCCACCGACGTGGGCCCCAACCCCGATTCGCTGCCCGGCTACTACGGCCTGGCCGAAGGCTCCTGGAAGCACTTCGCGGCCGTGTGGGGCGTGGACTACGAGTGGATCAAGGCCAAGTATTCATCGCCCGCGATGATGACCAAGAGTGGTATCACCGTGTCGCGCTGGATCGACGGCGTGCTGGAGAAGAACGAGCTCATCGACCAGGACTCCAACCTGCGCGGCGTGTTCTTCTGGGGCCATGCGCCCAACTCGCAGACGCGCGGTTTGGAAATGAAGCGCGCGATGGACAAGCTGGATTTGCTGGTGGTGGTGGACCCGTACCCCTCGGCCACCGCCGCCATGGCCGCCATGCCCGGCAAGGCCGAAGATTTGAACCCGAACCGCGCGGTGTACCTGCTGCCCGCGGCCACGCAGTTCGAGACCAGCGGCTCGTGCACCGCGTCCAACCGGTCGCTGCAGTGGCGCGAGAAGGTCATCGAGCCGCTGTGGGAGAGCCGCTCGGACCACATGATCATGCACCAGTTCGCCGAGAAGCTGGGCTTTGCCGCCGAGCTGTCCAAGAACTACAAGATGCAGAAGGTCAAGGGCATGGACGAGCCCGTGCCCGAGGACATCCTGCGCGAGATCAACAAGAGCGTGTGGACCATCGGCTACACCGGCCAGAGCCCCGAGCGGCTGAAGGCCCACATGAAGAACATGCACCTGTTCGACGTGAAGACCCTCAAGGCCAAGGGCGGCAAGGACAAGGACACGGGCTACGACTTCACCGGCGACTACTTCGGCCTGCCCTGGCCCTGCTACGGCACGCCCGAGCTCAAGCACCCGGGCTCGTCCAACCTGTACGACACCTCCAAGCATGTGATGGACGGCGGCGGCAACTTCCGCGCCAACTTCGGCGTGGAAAAGGACGGCGTGAACCTGCTGGCCGAGGACGGATCGTTCTCGCTGGGCAGCGAGATCACCACCGGCTACCCCGAGTTCGACCACGTGCTGCTCAAGAAGCTCGGCTGGTGGGACGACCTGTCGGACGCCGAAAAGGCCAAGGCCGAAGGCAAGAACTGGAAGACCGATCCCACCGGCGCGATCATCCGCGTGGCCATGAAGCACGGCTGCCACCCGTTCGGCAACGCCAAGGCGCGTGCCGTGGTGTGGAACTTCCCGGATGCGATACCGCAGCACCGCGAGCCGCTGTACGGCACCAAGCCCGAGCTGATGGCCAAGTACCCCACGCACGACGACAAGAAGGCCTTCTGGCGCATGCCCACGCTGTACAAGAGCGTGCAGGACAAGAACATCGCCGACAAGGTGCACGAGAAGTTCCCGCTCATCCTGAGTTCGGGCCGTCTGGTCGAGTACGAAGGCGGCGGCGAGGAAACCCGCTCCAACCCCTGGCTGGCCGAGCTGCAGCAGGAGTCGTTCGTCGAGATCAACCCGAAGACGGCGGCCGACCGCGGCATCCGCAACGGCGAGCGCGTGTGGCTGAGCTCGCCCACCGGTGCACGCCTGAACGTGCAGGCGCTGGTCACCGAGCGCGTGGCACCCGACACGGTGTGGATGCCGTTCCACTTCTCGGGGCGCTGGCAAGGCGCGGACATGCTGGCGTACTACCCCAAGGGCGCAGCGCCCATCGTGCGCGGCGAAGCGGTGAACACCGCCACCACCTATGGCTACGACAGCGTGACCATGATGCAAGAAACCAAGACCACGATCTGCAACGTGGAACGCGCCTGATCGCGCCGCGCAAGGAGACCTACCCATGGCACGAATGAAATTCATCTGCGACTCAGAGCGCTGCATCGAATGCAACGGCTGCGTCACGGCCTGCAAGAACGAGCACGAGGTGCCGTGGGGCGTGAACCGCCGCCGCGTGGTCACGCTCAATGACGGCGTGCCCGGCGAGAAATCCATCTCGGTGGCCTGCATGCACTGCAGCGATGCGCCCTGCATGGCCGTGTGCCCCGTCAACTGCTTCTACCGCACGGACGAAGGCGTGGTGCTGCATGACAAGGACGTGTGCATCGGCTGCGGCTACTGCAGCTATGCCTGCCCCTTTGGCGCACCGCAGTTCCCGTCCACCGGCACCTTCGGCGTGCGCGGCAAGATGGACAAGTGCACCTTCTGCGCCGGTGGCCCTGAAGAGCATGGCAGCCAGGCCGAGTTCGACAAGTACGGCCGCAACCGCCTGGCTGAGGGCAAGCTGCCCGCCTGCGCCGAAATGTGCTCCACCAAGGCCCTGCTGGCTGGCGATGGCGACGTGGTGGCGGACATCTTCCGCAACCGCGTGGTGCAGCGCGGCAAGGGCGCCGAAGTGTGGGGCTGGGGCACGGCCTACGGCTCGCAGCAGGCCGGCCAGCCTGCAGGGGGCAAGTCATGATCACGATGCAACGCACCTTGCTGGTCGCCTCCGCAGCCCTGGCCCTGGCGGCCCTGAGCGCCTGCGGCGAAAAGCCGCAGACCGGCGCCGGCATCCGCAGCGATGCCACACCCTACGCCGGCACCGGCAGCGCCTTCACGCAGCCGGGCTGGACGGCCGGTGACAAGGCGAGCTGGGAGGCGCAACTGAAGACGCGCCAGCAGTACGGTCAGAACGAGTACACGCGCATCACCGCGAAGTGAGGCCCGCCATGCAACACATCCTGTGGTCATTGGCGTTGGTGGTCGGTGTGGCCTGCGGCCCCGCGCTGGCGCAGGCCCCGGCCGCTGGCGATGCAGCCTCTGCGCCTGCGGCAGCAGTAGCGCCTGCGCCTGCCACCGTGGCCCCGGCCGCGGGCGGCATCCAGAGCCAGAACATCTTCGAGGTCAAGCCGGACGCGAGCGCCGACCCCAAATACCTGGAGCAGACCAACGGCGAACGCGCCAAGGTGCAGCCCGGCAACAACGCGCCCATGTGGCGCCAGGTGGGGCAGGGCGTGACCGGCACCAGCAGCCTGCCCGAGAGCCAGGCGCCCGAGGCCGGCAACCTGATCCAGCCCTTCGTGCAGTACCCCGGCTCGCGCGTGACCAACGCCGGCGAGGCCTGGCGGCAGGTGCGCAACCAGTGGATCATCCCGTACGGCGGCTCGCTGCTGCTCATCGTGGCCGGTGCGATTGCGCTGTTCTACTGGGGCAAGGGCGCGATCAAGGTGCACGGTGCAGAGACCGGCCGCAAGATTGAGCGCTTCACCCCGTTCGAGCGCTCGGCCCACTGGGCCAACGCGATTGCCTTCGTGGCCCTGGCGGTGTCGGGCATCGTGATGGCGTTCGGCAAGTTCTTCCTGCTGCCCATCATGGGGGCCACGCTGTTCGGCTGGCTGGCGTATGCACTCAAGAACATCCACAACTTCGCCGGCCCGCTGTTCGCGGTGTCCCTGGTCATCGTGTTCTTCACGTTCCTCAAGGACAACCTGCCGCGCCGCGAGGACATCACCTGGATCGCCAAGGGCGGCGGCATGCTCTCGGGGCAAGAGGTGCCTTCGCACCGCTTCAACGCGGGCGAGAAGATCGTGTTCTGGGCCGGCGTGCTGGGCCTGGGCGTGATCGTGGTGGCCTCGGGCCTGGTGCTGGACAAGCTGATCCCCGGGCTCATCTACGAGCGCGGCACCATGCAGATCGCGCACATGGTGCATGCCGTGGCCACGGTGGTGATGATGATGATGTTCATGGGCCACATCTACATGGGCACCATCGGCATGCAGGGCGCCTACAAGGCCATGAAGACCGGCTATGTGGACGACACCTGGGCCAGGGAGCATCACGAGCTCTGGTATGACGACATCGAGGCCGGCAAGATTCCCCGCCAGCGCAGCGCCGTGGACGGACCTGTCGAGGCGGCCGCTGCCGCAGGCAAGCCCGTCCAGGCATGACATGTGAGGCACACCCCACCATGAAGACTCCACACCCCCTCCGTACCCTGGCGCTGGCTTTGTGTGCCGCTGGTGCGTGCAGCCTAGCCGTGGCCAAGCTGCCCCCGCCGTCGCCCGAGGCCGCCGCCAAGGCTGCAGAAGCCGCTGCCAAGGCCGCCTGGGCCGGCAAGGTCGACAACTACAAGCTGTGCCTGTCGCAGGACAAGGTGGCGGCCCACTACCGCAAGACCACGCCGGATGCCAAGCCTGCGGTGGCCACCGGCGCCTCGTGCGCTGACCCCGGCCCGTTCGCCTACACGCCGCCAGAGGCCAAGCCCCTGGAGGCCGCAGGTGCGCATTCGCCACCGGGCACGGCCAGCAGCCCGCCCAACACGGCCACGCCCGCCGCCGCGGCATCGGCACCCAAGCCCTGACCGCCACCGGCTGGGTGCGCGGGGTGCGTGCCACTTCTGCGATGGGCCGCACAGAGACCGGCACTCCTCCAAATCTCTCGGCGCACCTCCTTTTCGCCCTTGGCCCCGCCCGGCGCAGGGCCAGGCTGAGCAGACGTCTGCATCCAGCACGCCTGCGTATAGTCCCTCCATGACATCCCGCACCGCAACGGATTCCACCGCCCAGCCCTTGCCGCGCCTGACGCAGGCCACGGCCCCGCTCACCCACAGTGTCGATGTGGTCAACGAACTGGGCGAGCGGGAGCAGGTCTCCATCCCTGCCGAGCGCCCGCTCACCGTGTATGTGGACAAGCGCGAACTGGTCACGCTGATGACCCTGGGCGCGCACCCCGAGCTGCTGGTGCTGGGCTATCTGCGCAACCAGCGCCTGGTCGAATCGGTATTCGACATCGAATCCATCACCGTCGACTGGGACGTGCACGCCGCCGCCGTGCGCACGCGCCACGGCATCGAGCGCATCGAAGAGCGGACGGCCAGCAAGGTGGTGACCACCGGCTGCGGGCAGGGCAGCGTGTTCGGTGGCTTGATGGACGAGGTGGACCGCATCGTGCTGCCCGAGGCGCGCCTCACCCAAGCCCAGCTGTACGGCATCGTCAACGCGATCCGCCTGAAGGAGTCCACGTACAAGTCCGCCGGCTCCGTGCACGGCTGTGCGCTGTTCCAGGGGGAGGAACTGCTCACTTTCGTGGAAGACGTGGGGCGCCACAACGCCATCGACACGATTGCAGGCTGGATGTGGATGAACGCGCAGCCGCCGCGGCCAGCGGATGAAGCCACGGCGCGAGGAGGGGCCATGCCCGAGCCCATGTCGGGCGCCGACAAGGTCTTCTACACCACCGGGCGCCTTACCAGCGAGATGGTCATCAAGTCGGCCCAGATGGGCGTGCCCATCGTGGTGTCGCGCAGCGGCATGACGCAGATGGGCCATGCGGTGGCGCAGCAGCTGGGCCTGTGCGCGATCGGGCGGGCGACCAACCGGCGTTTTGTCTGCTACAGCGGGGCGGACCGGCTGGTGCTGCAGCCGGAGCTGGCGCAGGCGCCCGCGGTGCTGCCTGGGGCAGCGGCTGCGCCGCAGACACGGCGATAGCGGTCGGATGCCGGGCCACCGCGACGGCAACGGCTACGGCTACGGCGGCCACCGGGAGCACTCAGGAGCACGCAGCGGCCACCGTCGAAGGGCCCGTCGCCGTGCAGGCACGTCATGCGCAGATGGCATGATGCGCGCATGAATGACCGTCACATCCATGGCACCTGGGACAACACCCTGCCCAGCCAATGGGGCCCTGTGCCCGGAGAGATCGAAGTCCCGCTGAGCGGCACGCCCACCGCGCCGGGAGCGCTTGTTGGCAACACACATGGCGAGCCTGCGGGCGCTGCCCGACTGTCGCTCTGGGACTGGGTCCGCGAAGGCTTGCGCGCCGGATTTTTCCTGGCGCCCCGTACCGGCGCTGCGGCTCCCACGCCCTGGCAACTGGTGGTGCTGGCGCTGGCCAGTGGCGCGCTGCTGGCGGCCGTCGCGCGCCTGGAGATCGTGGGCCCCGCGCAGTTCAACCTGCGCGGCTGGCTGATTCCGTACTGGACGACGCTGGCGCTGCTGTGGTTTGCCTGGTGGGCCATGGCCCCGGCGCTGCGGGAACAGGCGGCGGCACCAGGGGCCGCCAGCCCCGAACCTTCGGGCGGCCTGGCGGCATGGTTCGCACTCTCCACCTGGGCGCCCATGGTTCCCACACTGCTCACCTACGGGCTGTTGGGCTGGGCGGCACAAAGGCCGCAGACCTGGCAGGGGCAGATCGCCGGATGGGTGATGTGGGCGCTGTACATCCCGCTGTTCGCGTGGCTGTTGGCGGCGGTGGTCGTGGTCAGTGCACGTTTCATCCGCTCGCGCGTGCGCACGGCGGTCTTTGCCGCTGGGTTGGTGGGCCTGGCGGCCCTGGCCACGTGGCAGTTTCCCGACCGGCCCTGGGAGCTGGACGCCGAAGCCGTCGCCGCGGCCCGGGAGCCTGCTCCAGAGCCGGCACGCCTGCACCTGTCGCAGACGGTCTTCGAAGCCCAGCAGGCACTGTGGCCGCAGCAGGTACAAGCGCTGTTGCCCGAGCGCCCCGGCGTGGTGGATGTCTACGGCCTGGTGTTCGCCCCCTATGCCAGCGAAGAAGTCTTCCGCCGCGAGAGCACCATGGTCAGCACGCTGCTGAAGGAGCGCTTCGATGCCGACGGCCGTGTGCTGCATCTGCTCAACCATGCAGAAACCGCAGGCACCCACCTGTGGGCCACGCCGCAGAACCTGCAGCGCGCCATAGAGGCGCTGGCGGACCGCATGGACCGCGACAACGACGTGCTCATGGTCTACATGACATCGCACGGCGCGCGCAACCACGAATTGGCGGCGTCCCACTGGCCGCTGGAGGTGCCGCCCGTCACGCCCGAGATGCTGCGCGCCGCGCTGGACGACGCCGGCATCCGCCACCGCGTGATCGCCGTGTCGGCCTGCTTCTCGGGTGGCTGGATCGACCCGCTCGCCACTGACGGCACGCTCATCATGACGGCGGCCGATGCCACGCACACCTCGTACGGCTGCGGCAGGCTGTCCGAGCTCACGTTCTTCGGCCGGGCGGTGTTCAACGAGCAACTGCGCCAGACCCATTCGTTCACCGACGCCTTCGCCAAGGCCGTGCCGCTGATCCAGCAGCGCGAGGTCGAGGCCGGCAAGGCGGACGGCTTCTCCAACCCGCAGATCCGGGTGGGCGCGCAGATCGAACCTGTGCTCAAGGCGCTGGAGCAGCGGCTGGGCGCAGGAGAAGGCAGCGAGGCAGCCGCCACGGTGCGGCCCTGACCGCAGCGGGCCGGTCCGCTGCCCGCGCAGCGCCCGGCACCGCCCCAAACACCCCACGGGCTGACGGCCCGTTCGCTTTGCGATAAGGTCCGCGCCATGAACCTGTCTTTTCTGCGCCTGGGCTGGCGCACCCTGGCCCGTGACCTGCGTGCGGGCGAGCTGCGCCTGTTGATCGTTGCCGTCACCCTGGCGGTGGCCGCGCTCACCTCGGTGGGCTTCTTTGCCGACCGATTGCAGGGCGGCCTGCAGCGCGATGCCCTGCAACTGCTGGGCGGCGACGCGGTGGTGGCCAGCGACAACCCCACGCCCCAGGCCTTTGTGGACCAGGCCAAGGCGTTGGGCCTCCAATCCGTCACCACGCTCGGCTTTCCCACCATGGGCCGCGCCAGCGACGCCCAGGGAGGCGCCAGCAAGCTCGTGGCCTTGAAGAGCGTGCAGCCGGGCTATCCGCTGCGCGGCAGCCTGCGGGTGTCCGACGCCCCCGGCGCCATCGACCAGCCCACGCGGGACATCCCGGCCAAGGGCGAGGTATGGGTCGATGCTCCTTTGCTCGAATCGCTGAACCTGGCCATGGGCGACTTTCTGCTGCTGGGCGATACGCAACTACGCATCGCCCGCATCATCGTCATCGAGCCCGACCGGGGTGCCGGCTTCATGAGCTTTGCGCCGCGCGTGATGGTCAACGAAGGCGACCTGGCCACCACCGGCCTGGTGCAGCCCGCCAGCCGCCTGACCTACCGCTTTGCCGTCACCGGCCCGGCGCCTGCGATCAAGGCCTTCAACGACTGGTCTGTCGCAGAGCTCAAGAAGCCCGAGGTGCACGGCGTGCGTGTGGAGTCGCTGGAGAGCGGCCGCCCCGAAATGCGCCAGACGCTGGACCGCGCCCAAAAATTCCTGAGCCTCGTGGCCCTGCTGGCCGCGCTGCTGTCGGCCGTGGCCGTGGCCCTGGCGGCCCGCGGCTTTGCCGCGGAGCATCTGGACGCATCGGCCATGCTGCGCGTGCTGGGGCAAAGCCAGCGCACCATTGCGGGCGCCTACACCACCGAGTTCGCGCTGGTGGGCCTGTTCGCCAGCGCCCTGGGCGTGCTGCTGGGTTATGCGGTGCACCACGCCTTCGTGCTGCTGCTGGCGGGGCTGGTGGAATCCGCCTTGCCCGCGCCCAGCCTGTGGCCCGTGGCCTTCGGCCTGGGCATGGGGCTCACGCTGCTGTTCGCGTTCGGCCTGCCGCCGGTGCTGCAGCTGGCCCAGGTGCCACCGCTGCGGGTGATCCGGCGCGACGTGGGCGGGCTCAAGCCGGCATCCATGGCGGTGCTGGGCATCGGCATCGCGGGCTTTGCGGCGCTGCTGCTGACGGTGAGCAGCGACATCAAGCTGGGCCTGATCGCCGTGGGCGGCTTTGCGGGCGCGGTGCTCCTGTTCGCGGGCCTGGCCTGGGTGGCGGTCAAGCTGCTGCGCAGGAGCGTGAACGAGGCCACCGCCCCGCGCTGGCTGGTGCTGGCCACGCGGCAGATATCGGCACGCCCGGCCTACGCCGTGGTGCAGGTCAGCAGCCTGGCCGTGGGCCTGCTGGCCCTGGTGTTGCTGGTGCTGCTGCGCACCGACCTGGTGGACAGCTGGCGCAAGGCCACGCCGCCGGATGCGCCCAACCGCTTCGTGATCAACGTCATGCCCGACCAGGCCGACGCTTTTCAGCAGGCGCTCAAGGACAACAACGTCGCCAAGTACGACTGGTACCCGATGATCCGCGGGCGGCTGGTGGCGGTGAACGGCAAGGCCGTGGGCCCGGCCGACTACACCGACGACCGCGCCAAGCGCCTGGTGGACCGCGAGTTCAACCTCTCCAACGCCACCGAGGCACCGGCCCACAACCAGATCGTGGCCGGCCGGTGGACGGCGGGCGAGGAGGGCGCGATCAGCGTCGAAGAAGGCATTGCCGAGACCCTGGGCCTGAAGATGGGCGACCGCCTGCAGTTCGACATGGGCGGCGTGCTGAACGAAGCCCGCATCACCAGCCTGCGCAAGGTGGACTGGGGCTCGATGCGCGCCAACTTCTTCGTGATGTACCCGGTGGCGAGCGTGAAGGACGTGCCCGTCACGTACCTTGCCGCCTACCGCGCGCCCGAGGTGCAGGGGTTCGACAACGCGCTGGTGCGCCAATTCCCCAACATCACCAACGTGGACATGGCGGCCACCATCACCCAGGTGCAGCGCGTGCTGGACCAGGTGATCCGCGCGGTGGAGTTTTTGTTCGCCTTCACGCTGGCCGCTGGCCTGGTGGTGCTGTTTGCAGCCGTCACCGCCACGCGCGAAGAGCGTGCGCGCGAATACGCCATCATGCGCGCCGTGGGGGCGCGCGCCAGCCTGCTGCGGCAGGTGCAGCGCGCCGAGCTGGTGGGCGTGGGCCTGCTCGCGGGCTTTTTGGCCAGCACCGTGGCCGTGGGCGTGGGCTGGGCGCTGGCGCGCTTCGTGTTCGACTTCGCCTGGACCGCGTCGCCCTGGGTGCCGCTGGCGGGCGCCGTGGCGGGCGCCGTGCTGGCCTTGGCCGCTGGCTGGTGGGGCCTGCGCGAGGTGCTGCTGCGGCCGGTGGTGGACACGCTGCGCCGCGCGGCGGAGTGAGCGGCTGGCGTGTGCCCTCTGTGGGGTACCACCAGTGCTGCATCAGCCGGTTGCTATATATTCGATAGCTGCTGCCGCTTGATGGTCAAGCGGTAGCGCCATTTTTGACATGAATTCAGACGTTTCCAAAGACCCCCACGCAGACACCGAGCCCGGCCAGGAGGCTGCGGCGGCGGCTGTCACACCCTTCGAATGGATCGGCGGCGAAGCGCGCGTGCTGGCACTCACCGAGCGCTTCTACGACCTGATGGACCTGGAGCCCGCGTATGCCGAGTTGCGTGCGGCCCACGGCAGCGAGCTGGTGCAGGCGCGGCAAAAGCTCTTCTGGTTCTTGTGCGGCTGGCTGGGTGGGCCCGACCACTACCAAAGCCGCTTCGGCCACCCGCGTCTGCGCATGCGGCACATGCCGTTTTCCATCGGCATCAAGGAGCGCGACCAGTGGGTGGCGTGCATGGACCAGGCCATGGGCGAGACGGGCGTGCCCGATGCCCTGCGCGGCCGCTTGAAGGAAAGCTTTATGGGCACAGCGGACTGGATGAGGAATAAGGGCACCCCCTGAGCGGCTGGGCCGTTTCCCTCGCAGCCTGTGGATGGGCCGGGTGTGTACCCATAGCGTTGAGTGCTATGTTTTTAATAGCTGCTAGCGCTTTATAGGTAAGCGCTACAGGCTTTTTTAACGCTTAAATCCCTACCCGCTGAAATGTATGGCCCCTTTGGGAAAGGCGCGCTACTAAGATGCGCCCAGCATCCATTCATTCAATTCACAACAAGGAGGGTGGGACATGTCAGCTACTGCTTGGATCGTTCTGGGCCTGGTCGCCGTGCTGGCGGTGTGGGCCGTCACTGTGTACAACCGGCTGGTGCAGCTGCGCAACCGCATCGCCAACGCGTTCGGCCAGATCGACGTGCAGCTCAAGCGCCGCCACGACCTGGTGCCCAACCTGGTCGAAGTCGCCAAGGGCTACCTCAGCCACGAGGCTGCCACGCTCGAAGCCGTCATCCAGGCGCGCGGTCAGGCCCAGGGCGCTGCCGCCGCTGTACGGGCAGAGCCTGGCAGTGCCAACGCCATGGGCGCGCTGGCCGCCGCCGAGGGCGTGCTGGGCAGCAGCCTGGGCCGCCTGATGGTGGTGGCCGAGGCGTATCCCGAACTCAAGGCCGACGCCACCATGCAGTCGTTGTCCGAAGAGCTGACCAGCACCGAAAACCGCCTGGGCTTCGCCCGCCAGGCCTACAACGACCAGGCGCTGGAATTCAACGACGCGGCAGCGCAGTTTCCTGACCTGGTCGTGGCGCGCCTGCTGGGCTTTCCCACCGTGCCCATGCTCGAATCCACGCACAGCGACGAAGAGCGCACCGCGCCGCAGGTGCGGTTCTCGTAAGCCATGTCGATGGGCCTCTGGGCCTCTGGGCCGCTGGCGGCGCTGTTCCCTCCGCGGGACGCACGTGGCGGCACGGCCCGTCCGCATCCACGCATGCGCCGGCAGGGCTGCGGCCAGTTCTGCCCGTAGTGGATATCTCACCAACTGGAGAGGGTGCCATGAAGTTCTGGGACCATCAGGACAGCGCGCGCAGCGAGACGCGGCGCCTGCTGCTGGGCTTTGCACTCGCTGTGGCCGTGCTGGTCGTCGCGGTGCACGCGGCCCTCGCGCTGGCCTGGGTGTTGATGGCCGCGGTGCTGCCGGGGCAGTTGCCGTTTCCGCAGGGCTTTCTGGCGGCGAACGTGGGCGTGTCGCTCCTGCTGGTGCTGGGCGGCTGGTGGGTGGAAACATCGAACCTGCGCGCGGGCGGCGTCAAGCTGGCCCGGCGGGTTGGCGCGCGCGAGCTGCGGCCTTCCCTCTCGCATGCCGAGCAGCGGCTTTCCAACATCGTGGACGAGCTGTGCATCGCGGCCCACATGCCCCGGCCCGAGATCATGGTGATGCCGCGCACCGACGCGATCAATGCCTTTGCCGCCGGCTGGGACCAGAGCGATGCCGTGATCGCCGTGACGCAGGGCGCGCTCGACTACCTGAACCGCGAGGAGATGCAGGGCATGGTCGCCCACGAGCTCTCGCACCTGCACGAAGGCGACACCCGTCTGAAGATGCAGCTGGCGGGCATGGTGTTCGGGCTGGAGCTGGTCTACAACTTCGGCGACACGCTGCGCGAGCGCCGGGGCCTGTCGTGGTGGTTCGGCTCGGCCATCATGCTGGCCGGCCTTGCAGGCTGGTTGACCGGACGCATGCTCAAGGCCGCGGTGTCGCGCCAGCGCGAGTACCTGGCCGACGCCCGCGCCGTGCAATGGACGCGCAGCCGCGACGGCCTGGGCGGTGTGCTGCGCAAGGTCATGGCCCAGCGCCGCGACCTGCCGCGCGGCTATGAAGAGCACAGCCACAAGGGACTGAACCACCCCTCGGTACAGCACATGCTCCTGGTGGACCTGGGCGGCGGTGGCCGCATGGAGCGCTGGCTCGACTCGCACCCCACGCTGCATGAGCGCGTGCAGCGCCTCTATGGCCGCAAAATGCAGCCGATCAAGGTCATGCCGGTGGCCGCAGGGCCGGAGCCAGCCTGGCGCCCCGAGAATGCCGGGCAGCCCGCCGGCGTGACGCTGGCGTCGCTGGTGGACCCGTTCGCGCGGTATCTTTGAACCCCTCCCCCCCTTGTTTCGTCTTCGCCGCCTTCCCGCCCCAGGGGGACGCATCCGGTGGTCTGGCCGAGCCAGTTCCGCGGGTGCACTGGCGTGGGCCGAGCCAATGGCTGCCTGCGCGCTCAATGACGCGCTCAATGGCATAGTGGTGGCCCTCTTCAATGCCGAGATTTCTTATGTCCCGTGATGCGCGTTTTCAGGAACAAGCCCAGGCCCTGGGCTACAGCTTCGATGGCGAGATCAAGATCGGCGGCAACTACGTACCGCTGGTGCGCGACGGGCACCACATCTACCTGAGCGGGCAGATCCCGCGCGTGGGCGACACCGTGGTGGTCACGGGTGCGGCCGGTGCGGCTGCGTCCCTGGCCGATGCACAAAAGGCCGCCAAGGTGTGCGTGATGCGATCGCTGGCTCTGCTGCAGCGTGCACTCGGCTCACTCGATGCAGTGCAGGCCATCCTGCGGATCACCGTGTACGTGCAGTCGGCGCCTACGTTCACGCAGCAAAGCGAGGTGGCCGATGGGGCGTCGGACCTTTTGTTCGCCGTGCTGGGAGACGCGGGCGCCCACACGCGCACGTCGGTGGGCGTGCTGCAGTTGCCCAAGAACGCGACGGTCGAGGTGGATCTGATCGCCACGACCGCAGATCCGCACGCATCCGCCTGAAGGAGAGCTTCCTATGGCAGCGCTGACCCACCCCCGTTTCAACGTCTTCGGCCGCATCGTCGAGGTGCGGCGCGAAGGCGCGTTGTGGCAGGCCTATCGCGTGGGGTCCGATGGCAAGCGGACTCCCTCGGGTTTCGTTATTCCCGACTTTGTGGAAGAGCACGAGCTGGCGCAGTTCCTGGAGGACCTGTTCCACGAAAGCGCTTCGCCGCACAACGGCGACGTGCACCGCATCGCCTGATGAGGAGGCGTGCAGGCGTGGGCTTTTGCACCACGTCACACCGCTGTCAAACCCCGGCCAGACACTCGGACCCTTGTTCCAACAAGGGCCTTGTTCATGTCTGAACGCAATCGCAGCCGACTTCTTTCCCTTTCGTCCTTCCATGGCGGGCGCCGCACCGCCACGCTGAGCGTGCTGGCGCTGGCCGCATCGCTGTCCGCATGTGGCGGTAGTGATGGCGGCAGCGTCAACAACAACGCTGGCGCCACCGCCACGCTGGCCGTGCTGGAGACCACCGACCTGCATTTCAACGTGCGCAGCTACGACTACTTCAAGCTGGCCGAGGACAAGAGCTACGGCTTCGAGCGCACCGCCACGCTGGTGCGTGCGGCGCGCAAGGAGTTTGCCAACACGCTGCTGGTGGACAACGGCGACACCATCCAGGGCACGGCGCTGGCCGACTACGAAGCCACCATCAACCCCATTCCCTGCACGCAGCAGCTGTCCATGTACAAGGCCATGGGCGCGCTGGGCTTTGATGCCGGCACGCTGGGCAACCACGAGTTCAACTACGGCCTGCCGTTCCTGAACCAGGTGCTGGGCGGCGGGCTGGAGGTGGACGGCGTGGACGCCGCCAAGAAGTGCGCGGGTGCGGGCTTTCCGATGGTGCTGGCCAACGTGACCAGCAGCAAGACGAAGAAGCCGCTGGTGCAGCCCTACACCGTGCTCGAACGCACGCTGGTGGCCAAGGGCGCGGACGGCAAGGAGGTGAAGCTGCCCATCAAGGTGGGCGTGATCGGCTTCACCACGCCCGGCATCATGAACTGGGACAAGCGCTACCTCGAAGGCAAGGTCACCACCGAAGGCGCGGTGGAGGCCGCCAACAAGTATGTGCCCGAGCTGCGCGCCAAGGGTGCCGACATCGTGATTGCGCTGCTGCACGGCGGCATGGACAGCGCGGCGTATTCGCCCACCATGGAGAACCCGGGCCTGTACCTCTCCAAGGTGGCCGGCATCGACGCGATGGTGATGGGCCACCAGCACGGCGTGTTCCCCGACACCGCCGCCACCCCCAGCTTCACCATGGCCGGCGTGGACCACAAGGCCGGCACCGTCAACGGCGTGCCCGCCGTGATGGCCAGCTCGTGGGGCAAGGCCCTGGGCGTGGTGCAGCTGGCGCTGCAGTGGGACGGGGCCAAGTGGGTCGTCAACAAGACGGCCAGCAAGTCCGAGTTGCGCAACATCCAGAACAAGAACGCCGCGGGCGCCACAGTGACCGTGGATGCGGACGCCAGCGTGGCCCCGCTCGTCGAGACCCAGCACCAGGCCGCCATCCAGTACGTGAAGACGCCCATCGGCCAGACCGACTTCCGCATGAGCACGCTGTTCGCCGACGTGGGCGACCCCGGCGCGATCCAGATCGTGAACCAGGCGCAGCAGGCCTATGTGGCCGCCTACATCAAGGCCAGCCTGCCGCAGTATGCGCAGCTGCCGGTGCTGTCGGTGAGCGCGCCGTTCAAGAGCGGCTTCCAGGGCGGCGCCGACTACACCGACGTGGCCGTGGGCCCGCTGGCCATCAACAACGCGGCCGACCTGTACCTGTACCCCAACACGGTGTACGCGGTAAAGGTCAACGGCGGGGACATCAAGAACTGGCTGGAGGCCGCTGCCAAGCGCTTCAACCAGATCGACCCTGCCAAGACCGGCGAGCAGCAGCTCATCAGCACCTTCCCGGGCTACAACTTCGACATGTTCACCACGGCCGACGTGCAGTACCAGATCGACGTGACCCAGCCCGTGGGCAGCCGCATCAAGAACCTGACCTACCTGGGCAAGCCCATCGACGTGGCGCAGGAGTTCGTGATCGCCACCAACAACTACCGCGCCACCAGCGGCAAGAGCTTCATCGACAAGCTCGACGGCTCGGGCACCATCTGGGCGTCGCCCGATGCCAACCGGGACGTTGTGATCGACTACATCCGCAAGAACCCGGCGGTGACGCGCAGTGCCAACGGTGCGGCCAAGAGCTGGCGCTTTGCCAAGGCCACCGTGGCGGGGCCGGTGGTGTTCAGCTCGGGCGCCAATGCGCTGGCCGTGGCGCAGGCAGCGGGTTTGACCAACGTGTCGCTGCTGGCGGCGGACGATGGCTCGGGCAAGGGCACGTCGAAGTACGCGGTCGATCTGTCCAAGTAGGCATGTAGGCATGTAGGCATGTAGCACGGGCGAGGGACACGTTCGGCGCGCCTGCCGCACACCGCTACAACACTCGCTTCAACACCTGGCCCGGCTGCGTGGGCATGCCGGGCCAGGTGCTATTTTTTTGTGCGCTGGTTGCCGCACCTGCCCCCTGCGCAGGCACGGGCCGCTCAATCGTCCAGCTGTTCGCGCAGCACGGCCCCGGTCACGGCATCCACCCGCAGCTCCACCGCCAGATTGGCCGTGTTGGTGGCCTCGGCTTCCCAGTAGCCGTCTTCATACTCGACACCGCGCACGCGGGTGTAGCCCGCCTGCTGCAGGGCCGCCACGATCTGGTCGGCGCTGAGCACGGGCTGGCCGTTCACGGTGCCGCCGCTGCGGCCCACCTGGCTCAACACCTCCAGTGTCACGGGGTGCAGCACGAACTCGACCTTCTCGCGGTTGGTCACGGACTGGCGGGCCTTGGCCTGCCAGAAGCCGTCGTCCAGCTCCACGTCGTACACAAAGCTGTAGCCGGCGGCGCGCACCTGCTGCGCCACCCGCTCCACGCTGGGCAGGGCGGTGCCGACATCGCCCTTGCGCACGGCGGTGAAGCTGCCGTTGGCATCGTTGACCAGCACGGTGGCACGCACCCCGTCGTTGGAGACGGCCTCGGCGGTCCAGTAGCCGTATTGCTTTTGCAGGTCGTGCGGCGCCACGTAGTGGTTCTTGGCCATCACGTTGACGGCCTCCTGGGCGCCCATGGCCCAGGCCATGGAGGGCAGGGCGGAGGCCGCGGCGGCGGCTGCGAAGGCCAGGGTCAGAACGGTCTTTTTCATGGTGCTTCCTTTCGGTGTGGCAGTGATTGTGAAGAACTGGGAGGCAGTGTGCGCAACCGTTCCTAAACCCATCGTGAAGCGTCCGTTCATGTTCCGTTTAATACCAACCGCAATAATCGCGCGATGACAGAAATGGCCCCCACGTTCCCCACTCCGTGTGGTCACTGCCCCCCGAGGGGGCCTTCTTCATCTTGGGGCGGCCCGGCGATGAAGAATGGAACACTTCGAACATGGATGCAGGCCGCTGCCTGCGCCGCGGTGGCGCTGGCCTGCGCGCAGGCCCCCGCCGCCGAGCAGGATGTGGCGCGGCGCGGCGTGCAGAGCGGGCAGCTCAAGCCGCTCAACAGCATCATTGCGGACATGAGCCGCCAGTATGGCGGGCGCGTCATCGACGTGGAGACCAAGCACGGCCGCAAGGGCGAGCTGCGCTACGAGATCAAGATCATCGACGCCCGCGGCACCAAGCACGAGGTGCTGGTGGATGCGGCCACTGGCACCGTCGTCGCGCAGGAGAGCGACTGGCCCACGCAGCCTGTGGGCCTCGCGCAAATGGCGCGCTACATCAAGCAGCTGGAGCAGCGCTACGGCTCGCGCGTGGTGAACGCCGAGTTCGAGCGCGACGCGCAGGGCAAGGCGGTGTACGAGGTCAAGCTCTCGGACCGGCCCGCCGGCGAGATGAAGCTGCTGGTGGACGTGAACACGGGCGAGGTGCTGACCCCGCCGCAAACGGCGGGCACGCCCGCGGCGCCCAAGTCCATGGCCGTGATGCTCGAATCCTTGCGGCCGCGCTTTTCGGGCCTGGTGCTGGAGGTGGAGCTGGAGACGGACCACCGCCGCCGCCCCTACTACAGCGTGGAGCTGCAGCAACCCAACGGCTTCAAGCTGGAGCTCGAAGTGGACGCCGTGAGCCTGGAAGTCACGCGGCAGAAGGTGGACGACTGATGCGCATTCTGGTGGTGGAAGACGATGTGGCGCTGGCGCAGCAACTGCGCGTGGCGCTGGAGGCAGCGGGTTTCGCGGTGGATGTGGAGCACGACGGCGAGGCCGCGTCGTTTGCCGGCAGTGCCGAGGCCTACAGCGCCGCCGTGCTGGACCTGGGCCTGCCGCTCAAGGACGGGCTGAGCGTGCTGCGCGACTGGCGCGACGCGGGCCGCAGCTGGCCGGTGCTGGTTCTCACGGCCCGCAACCGCTGGAGCGACAAGGTCGCGGGCTTCAATGCCGGGGCCGATGACTATCTGACCAAGCCCTTCCTGATGGACGAGGTGGTGCTGCGCCTGCGGGCCATGCTGCGCCGCACGGCCGGGTCGGCCGCCGCGGTGCTGACGGCCGGCCCGCTGGAGTACGACGTGGTGCAGGGCCGCTTTTCGCTGCAGGGCCAGAGCCTGCAGCTCACCGCGCAGGAGCACAAGATCCTGGCGTACTTCATGCACCACCCGGGCAAGCTGCTCACGCGCACCGACATCAGCGAGCATGTGTATGCGCGCGACCTCGACCCGGACTCCAACACGCTGGACGTGCTGATCGGCCGCATCCGCCGCAAGTTGAACGGTGCGCCGCAACTGGTGACCGAGCGCGGCCAGGGCTTTCGCCTGGTGGCGTGCGACGTGGCGGGCTGATGCGCATCGAACCCTCCGCGCCATCTTCAAGGACCGCGCAGCCCGCACCGCCTGCGCCGGCCAGGGCCCATGGCGCCGCCGCGTGGGCCCTGGCGCTGGCCCAGTGGCCCATGGCCACGCGCATTGCGCTGCTGGCGCTGGTGCCCATGCTGCTGCTGGTGGGAGCCGGGGGGCTGTGGCTGCGCGTGCAGATGCACCAGAGCCTGCTGGCCAGCTTCGAACAGGTGCTGCGCGACAAGGCGCAGCGCGTGGGCGCACGGCTGCACCTGGGTCCCCAGGGCGGCTTGCGGGAGTCCACCGGCGGCGCCGATGAGTTCAGCGCCATCTACGCCGGCTGGTACTGGCGCGCCCAGGCGGGCAGCGATGTGCTGCGGTCGCGTTCGCTGTGGGACATGGACAGCCTGCCGGCCGAGCCTGCGCCCACCACCGGCTCTGCCACGCTGCACCGGGCCACGGGGCCTTTGCAAGAACCCCTGCTGTCGCTGACCCAGCCGGTCGGCCTGGGCCAGCCCCCGGTGCAGGTCACGCTGACGGTCTACGGCCCGGCCGCGCAGTTGCACAGCAGCATGCGGCAGATCGACCGCACGCTGGTGGTGGCCGGGCTGGTGCTGATGCTGCTCACCGGCGGCTTGGCGTGGCTGCAGGTGCGGGTGGGGCTGGCCCCGCTGCGCCGGCTGGAGGCCATGCTGGCCGCCTTGCGCGCGCCGCAGGGCGCGGGGCCCGATGTGGCGCGGCACCTGGCCGCCCCCACGGGGCGCGACCTGCAGCCCCTGCAAAACGAGCTGGCAGGCCTGCTGGCGCACAACGCGCACGTGGTGGCCCGCGCGCGGGCCCATGCGGTGGACCTGAACCATGCGCTCAAGAAGCCCCTGGCCTTGCTGAGCGCGCAGGCCAGTGCGCAGCCGCAGGTGCCCAGCAGCGAGGTGCGGCATCAGGTCGAGGCCATGGCCCAGCTGGTGGACCGCTACCAGGCCCGCACCCTGAGCGACGCACTGCACGCCCACCCCGGAAGCACCGGCCAGGCCGTGGACGTGCGCGACTGCGTGGCCCAGCTGCTGCGCATGATGGAGCGCCTGCACGCCGCACAGGACTTGGAGTGGGTGCTGGCAGACGCCACGCACGGCCCGCTGCACTGGCGCGGAGAACGCGCCGACCTGGAAGAGGTGCTGGGCAACGTGCTGGACAACGCGGGCAAGTGGGCTGCGTCGCGGGTGCGGCTGACGGTGTCGGTATCGGCATTGATGGCGGCCTCTGCGCCCTTGTCGGCGCAGGGCGGAGCCGCGCAAACCTGCCTGTGCCTGGACATCGAGGACGATGGCCCGGGCATGACACCGGAGCAACTGCAGGCCGCGGGCGAGCGCGGTGTGCGCTTTGACGAGTCCGTGCAGGGCAGCGGGCTCGGCCTGGCGATTGCCAGCCAGATCGTGCAGGCCTATGGCGGTCAGTTGCAACTGCGCAAGAGCGAGGCGCTCAAGGGCCTGGGCGTGCGGCTGGAGATGCAGGGGCTGGTGACTGTGGCGCGCGGCAAGCCGGGATAGGGCGGTGACGGTGCAGCCACACGCCAGTTGCACGGCGCCCGGCGCACCACCCCTTACCGCCTGCGTGAATGTACGGGTTGCAGCAGCACCACCAGCGCGCCTGCGCCCCCGTCGATCGGCCGGGCCTGCACAAAGGCCAGGACCTCGCTTTTTTGCACCAGCCAGCGCTGCACGCGGCTCTTGAGCACCGGGCTCTTGCCCGGCGAGCCCAGGCCCTTGCCGTGCACCACGCGCACGCAGCGCAGGCCCGTCTTGTGGGCGTGGCGGATGAAATCGCCCAGGGCCTCCCGCGCTTCGTCCACGCGCAGGCCGTGCAGGTCCAGCTGGCGCTGAATGCTCCAGTGCCCGGAGCGCAGACGCTGCGTCACTTCCACACCCACGCCGGGGCGCCGAAAGCTCAGCTGGTCGTCGGTGTCGAGCAGGGTGCTCACGTCGAAGTCGTCGCTGATGGATTCGAGTAGTACGCGTTCCTCGTCCAGCCAGTGCTGCACCGGCAGCGGCGGCGGCTGATGGCGGCGCAGGCGCGCCAGGTTGGGGTTGCGCAACGGTGTCACCGCGCCCACGCTGCGGCTGAAGAGGTGGCGCTCGGCCTCCAGCCGCGCAGCCGCCTCGCGCCGGGCTTTGTCTTCGGCTTCAGCGCGTTCCTGCGCCTCGCGCAGGCGGCGGGCCACGCTGGCCAGGTCCTGCAGCTGCGTGATGCGCTCGCTGGCCCTGCGCGGCGCCGGTGGTGCGCGGCGGCGGGGTGCCGCAGGGTGGGGCGATTCGCTGGTGGTGCTGGTGCCGGGTGGTCGCGGCGGCTGCAGCGGGCGCTGGGCTGCCTTGGCTGCGGCCCGTTGGTTGGCCAGGGTGGCACGCCGGGTTGCGCGAGGAAGGGGCGTGGCGGCTGATGAAGGCCCTGCAGTGGGACCGCTGTCGTCCGATGGCTGGGGCGCACCGCCCGCCGCCCGCCCGGCACGCGCCAACGCGGCCTGCAGTGCCGTGAAGGGCACAGCTGCAGGTGCAGGTGGCGGAGCGCCAGCTTTCACAACAGCCCTTTCTCCGCCATCGACAGGGCCTGTCCGGGCGCCACGATGACGTGGTCGAGCACCCGCACATCCACCAGCGCCAGTGTGGTCTTGAGGGTCAGGGTCAGCGCCTCGTCGGCGCGGCTGGGCTGCACGCTGCCGCTGGGGTGGTTGTGGGCCAGCACCACGGCGGCGGCGTGGTGGTGCAGGGCGCGCAGCACCACCTCGCGCGGGTAGACGCTGGCCTGGGTGAGCGTGCCGCGAAACAGCTCTTCCATGGCCACCAGCCGGTTCTGCGCATCGAGGAACAGCACCGCAAACACCTCATGGCCCTTGGCGGCCAGGTGCAGTTGCAGGTACTGCTTGACGGCATCGGGCGAGTCGAAGACCTCGCGCTCGCGCAGTTGCTGGGCCAGGGCCCGGCGGGCGAGCTCCAGCACGGCCACCAGTTCGGCACGCTTGGCGGGGCCCAGGCCCTTGATGCGTTCGAGGTCGGCGGGGCTGGTGTGCAGCAGGCCGGCAATCCCGCCGAAGCCCCCGGCGACATTGCCGGTTTTGGGGTCGATGGAGGGAGGGTCCAGCAGCTCCTGCGCCATCTGCAGCACGCCTTTGCCCACGATGCCGGTACGCAGCAGGATGGCCAGCAGTTCGGCATCGGCCAGTGCCGTCGGGCCACGGGCCAGCAGCTTTTCGCGGGGCTGCGCGTCGGGAGGGAGGTCTTTGAGGGGCATGGCGCAGGGTTTTCGACACCCGTCAGGAATCCACGGGCGTAGGGCTTTGCCCGGTTTTCTACAATACGGGCCAGTTTATCGGGACTTTCATGACCTCTATCGATGCTTCCCTTCCCACCGTGCAGCCCGGCTCCTTCCTCACGCTGCACTACCGCCTGGCCGGCCCGGCGGGGGATGTGATCAACACGTTTGCCGACAAACCCGCCACGCTGTCCCTGGGCGCGGGCGAGTTGTCCCCTGCCATGGAGCAGCGCCTGCTGGGCCTGCCCGAGGGCAGCCGCGCCACGTTCGATCTGCCCGCCGGCGAGGCCTTTGGCGAGCGCAACACCGAGATGCAGCAGTGGGTGGCCAAGAAGCTGCTCAACCAGCTGGGCGACCCCGACGAACGCTACAGCGTGGGCGACGTGGTGCAGTTCCCTACGCCCGACGGGCAAAGCAGCTACGCGGGCGCGGTGCTGCAGGTGCGGGAGGACGGCGCGGTGCTGTTCGACTTCAACCACCCGCTGGCCGGGCAGCCCGTCACGTTCGAAGTGCAAGTGATCGGGATCCTGTGATGTCCGCCCCGCAAGAAATCCTGCTCGCCGAGCCGCGCGGCTTTTGCGCCGGCGTGGACCGCGCCATCGAGATCGTGGAGCGTGCGCTGCAGAAGTTCGGCGCGCCCATCTACGTGCGCCACGAAATCGTGCACAACACGTATGTGGTCAACGACCTCAAGGCCAAGGGCGCGATCTTCATCGAAGAACTGTCCGACGTGCCGCCCGGCTCCACGCTGGTGTTCAGCGCCCACGGCGTGAGCCGTGCGGTGCAGCTCGAAGCCGAGGCGCGTGGCTTTTCCATCTTCGACGCCACCTGCCCGCTGGTGACCAAGGTGCACGTCGAAGTCGCCAAGCTCGCCAAGGAGGGCTACGAGTTCATCATGATCGGCCACAAGGGCCACCCCGAGGTGGAGGGCACCATGGGCCAGCTCGACCACGGCATCCACTTGGTGGAAGACGTGGAGGATGTGGCCCACGTGCAGCCGCTGCAGACGGCCAAGCTCGCGGTGGTGACGCAGACGACCCTGTCGGTGGACGACGCGGCCGAGATCACCGCCGCCGTGCGCGCGCGCTTTCCGCAGGTGCGCGAGCCCAAGCAGCAGGACATCTGCTACGCCACCCAGAACCGGCAGGACGCCGTCAAGATCTTGTCGCCGCAGGTGGACCTGGTCATCGTGGTGGGCAGCCCCACCAGCTCCAACAGCAACCGCCTGCGCGAGCTGGCCGACCGGCTGGGCACGCGCGCCTACATGGTCGACAGCGCCGACGAGCTGCGCACCGAGTGGTTCGAGGGCGTGACGCGCGTCGGGCTGACCGCCGGCGCATCGGCGCCCGAGATTCTGGTGCGCGACGTGATCGACCGCGTCAAGGCGCTGGGCGCGGTGTCGGTGCGCACCATGGATGGCATCGAGGAGACGATCAAGTTCCCATTGCCCAAGGGCCTGCGCATCGATGCAGCCACGGGTCTGGAGATCAGCCAGCGCACGCCGGAGACGGGGCCTGCGGGGCATTGAGTGACCGCTTGCAGTGCCATGTGAACCAAGACGAGGGCCGGGAAGGCCCTTTTCTTTGGGTGCTACTTATTTGATAGCTGCTTGCGCTTATTCAGCAAGCGGTAGAGGCATTTTTAGTCTGAATTCTGGGCTGCTTTGCCTTGGCGGGGGCACGGCAGGCGTGCTTCACCGGCGCAAGGGCAGGATTGTCGCCACGGCAGAGTGCTACAAATTAGATAGCTCCCAGCGCTTTGCCATCAAGCGGTAGCGGCCATTTTTGCTTGATTTTCAGCCTCTTTTAGGCATCACAGCGCCACGGCCGGTCCGCTCCACAGGTCCAGCGGCGGGTCGGCCGCCACCGCGCGCAGGATGTCGGTGCGCGAGATGAAGCCCGACAGCACGCCCGCCTCGTCCGTCACCGGCAGGCCGGGCAGGCCGGTGTCCAGCAGCACGGCCGCCACGCGGCGCAGTTCCGTGTCGGCGGCCACCGTGGGAACCGGGCTGACCATCACGTCCGACACGGGGCGGCGGGCCAGGTCGATGGCCTGCTTCACGGCGCCCGGTTCGGGCAACAGGTCGAGTGGCGCCATGTCGGCGCGCACCAGCAGGCCGATCACGCGGCCCAGCGCATCCACCACCGGGGCCTGGGCCACCTTGTGCTCGGCCAGGGTCTGCCAGGCGTCGTTGACACGCTGGTCAGGCTGCACGCTCAGGGCGCCGGTGGTCATCACGTCGCTCACCTTGCTCAGCGGCTGGCGCGCCTGCTGCGGGCCTTGTTCGGTCTGGGCATAGGCGCTGACCGCATCCTGCAGGCGCAGGTTCTGGGGCGGCGTGGGCGTGGGGTGCAGGGGGGCAGGGGGGACAAAAGGCTCGGTGGGCACGTCCATCTCGCGCGTGCGCAGGGCCTGGGGCCGCTGCACGCGCCGCACTGCCGAGATCTGCGCCAGATTTTCCGGGCCACCCCGGTACATCTGGCCTGACGGGCCGAATACAAAGAACATGCTGCCTCCTGGTGGCACCGCCCGAGACCCAGCAAGGTCCCGGCGACGGTGCTGGCCATGTTATCGGCACTTGCCATGGCCCACCGCAGGGCCGGGGTGTATCGGTGTGTAGCGCCGCGGGCTGTCTGCACGCTGCCGGGGTGCTGCGGAGGGCGCTGTAGAGCCCCTACACTGCCTGCCTTGCCTTTTGTCCCTGGGAGCCCCCGCATGATCGATCGCGCCGCCATTGCCGACGCCCGCCGCCACATCCAAGACCGCCAGCCCGGCTTTCTGCGCACCACGCCGCTGATGCGCGTGCCCGGCCGGTCCCTCGGGGTGGACTGTGCGGAAGTCTGGCTCAAGCTGGAGCACCTGCAGGTGGGCGGCAGCTTCAAGGCGCGCGGCATGCTGTACCGGTTGCTAGCCAACCCGGTGCCCGACAGCGGCGTGATCATCGCGTCCGGCGGCAACGCCGGCATCGCCGTAGCGGCCGCCGCCCAGGCGCTGGGCGTGCGCTGCGAGGTCTTCGTGCCCGAGGTCTCGCCCGAGGCCAAGCGCGCCCGCCTGCGATCGCTGGGGGCCGAGGTGGTCGTCACCGGCGCGGCCTATTCACAGGCCTTCGAGGCCTGTGTGGAGCGCCAGAAGACCACCGGCGCGCTGCAGGCCCACGCCTATGACCAGCCCGAGGTCGTGGCCGGCGCCGGCACCCTGGCCGCAGAGATCGAAGAGCAGGGCGGCCGCCTGCCCGACACCGTGCTGGTCAGCGTGGGCGGCGGCGGCCTCATCGGCGGCGTGGCCGCCTGGGTAGAAAGCCGCGCCCACGTCGTGGCCCTGGAGCCCGAGCGCGCCCCCACGCTGCATGCGGCTCGCGCCGCTGGCGAGCCGGTGGACGTGGACGTCAGCGGTGTGGCCGCGGATTCGCTGGGCGCACGCCGCATCGGCACCATCGGCTGGGCCGTCAGCCAGCGCCATGTGCACGACGCCCTGCTGCTGCCCGACGACGCCATCCGCGCTGCGCAACTGTGGCTGTGGAGGGAATTCAAGCTTGCCGTGGAGCCGGCCGCCGCACTGGGCCTGGCCGCGCTGCAGACCGGCGCGTACAAGCCCCAGCCGCAAGAGACCGTGGCCCTGATTCTTTGCGGCGCCAACTTCGATCCTGTAGGCCTCGGCTAAGTCCGAAAGCAGCGCATGCATCTGGCACTGCCTGCGCGAGCGCACCCGTGGATCTGGCTGTGCCAGGCCACCGGGTGCGTCCCCCTACGGGGGAAGGCGCGAAGCGACTCAGGGGGATTGGATTGCGGGGGGAACTAAAATCCAGTCATGCTAGATATCCTTCTCCTCCGCAAAGACCTCGACACCGCCATCGCGCGGCTGGAAACCCGCAAAAAGCCCCAGGCCTTCCTGGACGTCTCGGCGTTCCAGGCCCTGGAGTCCGAGCGCAAGACGCTGCAGACCCGCACCGAAGAGCTGCAGGCCCAGCGCACCCAGTTGTCCAAGCAGGTCGGCATGCTGATGAGCCGCGGCGACAAGGATGGAGCCGAAGCCATCAAGGCCCAGGTGGCCGCAGGCAAGGTGGAGCTGGAGCAATCCGCCGCCCGCCTGGAACAAGTGCAGGCCGAACTGCTGGCCATGCTGGTCGCGGTGCCCAACCTGCCGCACGAATCCGTGCCCGTGGGCAGCGACGAAGCTGGCAACGTGGAAGTGCGCCGCTGGGGAACGCCCGGCACGTTTGCCTTCGAGGTTAAGGACCATGTGGACGTCGGCACGCCGCTGGGGCTGGACTTCGACATGGGCGTCAAGCTCTCGGGCTCGCGCTTCACCGTGATGAAGGGCACCATCGCCCGCCTGCATCGCGCGCTTGCCCAGTTCATGCTGGACGTGCAGACCCAGGAGCACGGCTACACCGAGTGCTATGTGCCCTACGCCGTGAATGCCGATTCGCTCAAGGGCACGGGCCAGCTGCCCAAGTTCGAAGGCGATTTGTTCGCGGCCAAGAAGGGCGGCCAGGACGGCGAGCCTGTGCCGGACAACGCAGCGCTGTACCTCATCCCCACCAGCGAAGTGCCGCTGACCAACTTTGTGCGCGACGTGGTGGTGGCCGAGTCCGAGCTGCCCATCAAGCTCACGGCCCATACGCCGTGTTTTCGCTCCGAGGCTGGCAGCTATGGCCGCGACACGCGCGGCATGATCCGCCAGCACCAGTTCGACAAGGTCGAGATGGTGCAGATCGCGCACCCCGACAAAAGCTACGAAGCGCTGGAAGACATGACCCGCCATGCCGAGGCCGTGCTGCAAAAGCTGGGCCTGCCGTACCGCGTGATGAGCCTGTGCACCGGCGACATGGGCTTTGGCGCTGCCAAGACCTACGACCTGGAAGTGTGGCTGCCCGCGCAGAACACCTACCGCGAGATCAGCTCGGTGAGCAACTGCGAAGCCTTCCAGGCCCGCCGCCTGCAGGCCCGCTTCAAGAACGCCCAGGGCAAGAACGAACTGGTGCACACCCTCAACGGCTCCGGCCTGGCCGTGGGCCGCACGCTGGTGGCCGTGCTGGAGAACTACCAGAACGCCGACGGCACCGTGACGGTGCCTGAGGTGCTGCGCCCCTACATGGGCGGCGTGGCTGTGCTGTCGCCCGCAGCCTGACAGAGTGCTGGGCGGGCTGCGGGCTTTTGCCTTCGCGGCGGCGCCCCGGTCCCCGCGTCTGCTGGTGGCCGCAGCACAGGGCGCGGCGCCGACGGGCACCTAGGTCAAGCACTGCCTGCGCTGCAACGCTGGCGCAGCAGCGTCAGCAGCCAGCCTTCACCAGTCAGCACGCATCCGTTACTTGGTCACCGCAAAGGTGCCCTTCATCAGCCCGATGTGGCCGGGGAACGAGCAAAAGAAGTTGTAGGCCTCGCCCACCTTGAGCTTGGTGGCGTCAAAGCTGACGGTGTCGCTCTCGCCGCCGCCGATCAGCTTGGTGGCAGCCAGCACGCGGGTGTCACCAGGCTTGAGGTAGTTTTTGTCCGCGCCTGCAGGAATGCCGTCGGTGGCAACGGCCTGCATGTCGGCGGCTTTGGCCAACACCCAGTTGTGCCCCATCGAGGCCTTGGGCAGCTTGCCCGTGTGCACCAGCTTCACGGTGACCTTCTTGCAGCTGGCCGGCACGCTCAGGCTGTCCTTGTTGAACTTCATGGCATCCGTGCTTTCGATCTCGAGATCGCAGGGGCCTGCCATGGCAGAGCCTGCGGCGAACAAAGAGGCGGCAACGACGATGTGGGCGAATCGCATGGTGAAAGTGTCCTTGGAGAGTTTCGAGGAGAGGGTGGCGAGCGAGCCGGAGACCCTTGGCGCCCAGAGGCTGCTGGCTGTACAGGATCGTGCCACCGGGCGCCGGGCGGCCCTATGACCTGCATCAAGATGTGGGTGGATGTACCGCATCGGGATGCGAGGCGTGGCGCCGTGAACGATGCGACCGGTTGGCAGGAACCGTGGCCGCTGGCTGAACCCTTCAAAACTACTGCTATAATCGCAGGCTTCGACACACAGGAGAGGTGGCAGAGTGGTCGAATGTACCTGACTCGAAATCAGGCGTAGTGGCAACACTACCGTGGGTTCGAATCCCACCCTCTCCGCCAAATGAAAGCCTAAGTGATTGATTCACTTAGGCTTTTTTCTTTGCTCGCTGACTTTCGTCAGTGAGTGCCTTCAGGCCAGGCCCAGCGCCAAACGGCCCAGCTCTCTCATCGCCCCACCACGTGAGGCATCCGTCAGGACTCCATGACTTTTTCGACCATCCGTTTCACTTGCTGCGCTGCGGTGATGGCTGTGTGTTGGCTGCCATTCGCTTCGGTGCACGCCCAGGACAAGAACGCCGCGGCCTGTGGTGCCGCCATGCTGGGCGATTTCAAAATCGTGGAAAAGCGCACCGCACGGGGCAGCAGCAAGTCTGATGATGGCGATCGCATCAAGATCTCGCGCGACGGCAAGAGCTATGCCTTCTCATTCGTCGGGCCGGACGGCAAGGCCTTCCCGGATGACACCGGCAAGCCCAACGTGGAGACACTGGCGCCCATCGATCCCGAGGCCCTGTGGAAGATGTTGACGGGCAACGACAAAGAGGCGATTGACGAGGCCAAGAAAAGTGGCTCCGTCGTGTGCGGGTTGAAAGGCAAGGACGGCTACTTCATGCGGATGAGCGACAAGACACAAACCAGTTTCACCGCAACCTTGGGCTCGGGCTTCGGCTCTGTGGTGCTGACGTTGGAGAAAGATCAGTAAGGACAAGGCGCGACCAGGCAGCCCGTGCAGGCCTGGGCATTGACGACGGACGTGTTGGCGTCCAAGGGTGGGTGGACGAAGCGCGTGCCGTGCAACCACCCCCATCGCGATGCCTGGCGCCTGGGCTCTGGGTGCCAAGCCCCAGAGCATTACCAGGGGCTGCACTTGCCAACGGTTGCCCTTTGCGCCGCGTGCTGGTGAATGGGCTGCCCACCGCGGCAGCACAGCGCGGCGTCAACGAAGAGATTTATTTTGCAGAATCGCGCCGCTTGGCGCGGCGGGAAAACATGTTGAGCAATTCGACCAGCGCAGAGAACGCCATGGCCGCGTAGATGTACCCCTTGGGGATCGCTGCGCCGAAGCCCTCTGCAATCAGCGTGGTGCCGATCAGCAGCAGGAAGCCCAATGCAAGCATCACGATGGTGGGGTTTGCCTGGATGAAGTTGGCCAGCGGGGTGGCGGCGAAAAGCATGACACTCACGGTCACCAAGATGGCAATCACCATGATCGGAATGTGCTCGGTCATGCCCACCGCGGTGATGATGCTGTCGATGGAGAAGACCAGGTCGAGCAGCAGAATCTGTCCGATGGCTGCGGTGGTCGTCAGCCCGGCGCCCTGCTGGGGCGTGAAGACATCGGGACCGGGATCAGGATCCACGCTGTGGTGGATTTCTTTGGTGGCCTTCCAGACCAGAAACAGCCCACCGGCAATGAGGATGATGTCGCGCCAGGAGAATCCTTTTCCAAACACGGTGAACACCGTGGCGGTCAACCCGACGATGAAGGCGATGGTGCCCAGCAACGCAAGCCGCATCACCAGCGCTGCCCCGATGCCGATGTTGCGCGCCCGGGCACGGTCTTTCTCCGGCAGCTTGTTGGTAAGGATCGAAATGAAGATCAGGTTGTCAATGCCGAGCACCACCTCCATCGCTATCAGGGTCAGCAACGCGATCCACGCAGCGGGGTCCGACACGAGTGTTTGCAGGTAGTTCATAGGTGGCCAGTGGTGTACAGGGTTGGATAAACCATGAGCGGGGCGGCGAGCGTCCCCGGCATGCATTGAACGGTGCGCATCTTAAGTCGCCATGTACCGCCGCGCTACCGCATCGCCAGGCGCGCTGACACAATGGATGGCGTCCTACGCAGTCAATACCTGGGCCTGCAAACTGTCACTGTGGATGTACTCAACATGGGTTGAAACCCGATCAGCATGCGGCCGACGTTCGTCGTCAACGATGGCCTACGGCGCGCGAGTGCCGCCAAGGCGACATTGCTTTGTCTTTCATTCAAGGAGGCTCCATGAAGACCAACCTTATCGCCGTTGCCATCGCATCTGGGTTTTTTGTTTGCTCGGGCGCACACGCACTGACGAGCGACCAGTACAAAGCAGAAAAGAACAAGATCGAAGCGGACTACAAATCGCAGAAGGTGCAATGCGACACCCTGAAGGCCAACGCCAAGGACGTCTGCGAAGAAGAGGCCGAAGCCAAGGAAAAGATCGCCAAGGCCGAGCTGGAGCACCAGTACAAGCCCAGCCCAGCCCATGCCCGCAAGATCGCAGAGGCCAAGGCCGAAGGCGCGCATGACGTCGCCAAGGAAAAGTGCGACGACCAGACCGGCGACGCCAAGAACGCTTGTGAAAAGCAGGCCAAGGCAGACTACGAGAAGGCCAAGGCCGACATCAAGGCCACCAAGTATTGATGTGGCGAAGGCGGGTGCGCCGGTTGGCTGACGCACCCACACACGGCCTGGATGACGCGGCCTGCGCCGTGTTGTGAACAAACATTGCGCTTTTTAAGGTGCATTGCGCTTCCAAGATCCTGCCGTCTCGCGAAACATGCCGGCTTCGGTCAGCATCCAGTCGGCCACTGCTTTCACGTACGGGCTTGCTCTGCCGCGTTGAGGCCTCATCAAGTGGTACCCTGCAGCCATGGGCACGTAAAACGGCCACGCTTCTACCAACGTACCTTGCATCACGTCGTGTGCGATCAGGGTGTCGTGCCCGATGGCGATGCCTAGGCCTGCCACCGCGGCCGTGAGGGTGGTCTCGGTGCCCTGCAACCGCATGGTTCTGGCTCCGGCAAGGTGGTGGGCGCTGCACGCCGACAGCCACTGCTGCCACTTGCCTCCTCGCAGGGAGTCGTGCAGCCAAGGAAAGCGCTGCAGGTCGCTCAAGGATTGGATGGGCCTCTGCGCCACCAGTTGCGGAGATATGACAGGCACGAGGCTGTCGTGCATCAACAGTTTTGATCCGGGCAGCGACCCATCCCCGTAGTGGATGCCGATGTCGAACCGCTCCTTGCGAAATTCCGTGTCCCAGATGGAGGTGCTCAGCTCGATCTCTGCATCGATGCCGGCCAAGTGCAGGCGGGCCAGCCGGGGGATGAGCCAGCGCGAAGCAAATGAAGGCATCGCCAGAATCTTGACGGTGCGCGAGCGCAGCGCAGACCCGCTGGCAAGCTTCGCGGCGCCGCGCTGCAGTTCTTCCAGCGCGCGGTTCACGGTCTCCAGGTAGATCTCGCCCGCGGGCGTGAGCTCTGTGCGCCGATGCCCCCGCAGGATCAGCGTCTGCCCGGTGCTGCGCTCCAGCGATGCGATGTGGCGGCTGATGGCGGACTGTGAGCACGCCAGGTCATCGGCCGCTGCCGTAAAGCTGCCGCAACGGGCCACGGCCCTAAAGGCCTGCAAGGCTGCAATGGTGATGTCGCTCATGGCTGGGTTGGGCTGGGCTACCGGGGCACGGCAGGCAATCGAAATCGGTGGGCAGCACAGTACCTCAAGCGGAGCCCGGCCGCACGGGCAGACTGCGCGCGCGGTAGCCCGTTGCAGCGTGTACCGCATTGGCCACCGCCGCGATCACCGCGGACGTACCCGGCTCCCCGATGCCTCCCGGCGCCTCGTCGCTCCGCAGCACATACACATCCACCTGTGGTGCCTCGGACAGCCTGAGCACGCGGTAGTCGTGAAAATTGCTCTGCTCCACACGGCCGCCCTGCAGCGTGATCTCGCCCCACAGCGCTGCCGTCACGCCAAACTGGATGCTGCCGTCCACCTGGGCATGGACGGTGTCCGGGTTGACGACCATCCCGCAGTCGACAGCACACACCACGCGGTCTACGCGAATCTCGCCTGCGGCGTCCACGGTGACTTCGGCCACCTGGGCCATGAAGCTGCCAAATGCCGACAGCACTGCAACGCCCCGGCCCCTGCGGGAGCCTTTGGTCTTGGCTGCGGGCAGTGGCGTGTCCCACCCCGACTTCAGCGCCACCAGCTCCAGCACGGCCCGCGTGCGGGAACCTGGGGGCAGCAGTGCCAGGCGGTAGGCCACGGGGTCCTGGCGCGACAGGGTGGCCAGCTCATCCACAAAGCTCTCGATCACGAAGCAGTTGTGCGTGGGGCCCACACCGCGCCACCAGCCCGTGGCCAACCCCGGCATGGGCTCATGGCGCACATAGTCGAGCTGGGCGGCAGGCCATGCGTAGGGCCCGAGACCGGCCTCGACCGCATCGCCATCCAGGCCATTGCGAACAGCGCCCGGAGCGACCCGCGCGAGGATGGACGAGCCCACCACCCGATGGGTGATGGCCGTGGGCCGGCCCTGCGCGTCCAGCGCCGCACTCAACCTGTCGGCGTACATGGGCCGCAGGATGTCGTGCTGGATGTCCTCTTCGCGTGACCAGATGAACTGCACGGGGCCCTGCACCGTGCGCGCGAGCGCCACGGACTGCTCCACATAGTCCGCCTCCAGCCGGCGTCCAAAGCCGCCGCCCAGCAGGTGGTTGTGGATGCGGATCTTGTCAGCCGGCAGCGCCGATGCCTTCACTGCAGCATCGCGCGCGCGGATGGGCGCCTGCGTTCCCACCCATACGTCGCAGCCGTCCGGCTTGAGGTGTACGGTGCAGTTGACGGGCTCCATCGCAGCGTGGGCCAGAAACGGCGAGTGGTAGACCGCCGAATGGCGCGACGCGGCGACTGCCAGAGCGGCTTGTACATCGCCTTTCGACAGCGCCGATGCGGCATCCTGGCGGTCCAGCTGTTGCTCAAGGTCCTGGCGCAGCTGCGCGGTCGATACGCCCGCCCCGGCGCCGTTGTTCCACTCGATCTTCAGCGCCGCGAGCCCTTGCTTGGCCGCCCAGGAGTGGACGGCGATGACGGCCACCGCATTGGAGATTCGTACGACCTGGCGTACACCGGACACCGCCAGGGCAGGGGCTTCGTCCACGCTGGCGAGCGTGCCGCCGAACACCGGGCACGCAGCCACCGCAGCGTAGAGCATGCCGGGCAGGCGCACATCGATGCCGTAGGTGGCCGACCCGTTGACCTTGCCCGCCACATCCAGGCGCGGGATGGGTTTGCCGATCAACCGGAACAAGTGCTGGGGCTTGAGCGCCACCTGCTGCGGCATGGGCAGACGGGCGGCGCTGCGGGTCAGTTGCCCGTAGCGCAGCTGGCGCCCGCTGGGCGGATGGCTGACTCGGCCCTCGCGCGCCTGGCATTCGGCGGCGGGCACGCCCCATTCCTGGGCCGCTGCGCTCACCAGCATGGCCCGCGCGGTGGCGCCGGCCACGCGCATCGGCTCCCACGCGCCCATGATGGAGTTGGACCCGCCGGTGATCTGCCCGCCGCCCGCACGCGGGTTGCCATAGCGGGCTGCGTCCGGCGGGGCATGGGCCAGCGTGACGCGCGAGAGCGGTACTTCCAGCTCCTCGGCGATCAACATCGACAGCGCCGTGTAGATACCCTGGCCCATCTCGACGCGCGCCATCGTCAGCGTCACGCTGTCGTCGGTGCCGATGCGGATGAACGCGTTGGGCTCGAAGGGCGCAGGCGCCTTCATGGCTGCCAGCGCCTCGGAATGCCGATCTGCAGATCGTGCGGGCAGCGCCACGCCCAGGGCCAGCGATCCGCCGGCCATCAGCAGTAAGCGACGGGTCAGCGTGGGGGTTGCCGCGCTTTCTGGCTGCAGCGGCAGTTCGCAGGGACTGGAGCGGCTGGCGGCCGGTTGCGTCGTTTTCGTGATGCTCATGCCTGGCCTCCGCCGCGGGCTGCGCGGTGGATGGCCACCCGGATGCGCGTGTAGGTGCCGCAGCGGCAGATGTTCCCGGACATGGCTGCGTCTATCTCGTCATTCGTGGGCGTCGCGTTCTGGCTGAGCAGCGAGCACGCCGACATGATCTGCCCCGACTGGCAGTAGCCGCACTGCACCACGGATTCATCCAGCCAGGCTTTTTGCACGGCGCGCCCCACGTCAGTGTCGCCAATGCCCTCGATGGTGGTGATGCGCTGGCCGGCCACGGCGGAGATGGGTGTCTGGCAAGAGCGGATGGCCGCGCCGTCCAGGTGGACGGTGCAGGCACCGCAAAGCGCCAGGCCGCAGCCGAACTTGGTGCCTGTCAGCCCTTGCACATCACGCAGTGCCCACAGCAGGGGCATGTCGGCCGGCAAGTCCAGCGCCACGTTGCGGCCGTTCAACTCGAATTCCACCATCGCTCACCCCACCGCAATGGCTTCGACTTCGATCAGCCAGTCCGGGTGGACCAGCCCCACCTGCACCACCGACATCGCCACCTTGTGGTCGCCCAGGTAGCGCTGGCGGATGTCGGCGCCCAGGCGCCAGTCATCGTAGTTGGCCAGCCAGATGGTCAGTTTCGCCAGATTCTTGCGGTTCATGCCGGCGGCCGCGAGTGTGGCCTCGATGTTGGACCAGACCCGGTGGGCTTGTGCTTCGAAGCCCTTCGCCAGACTTCCGTCCGGCTCCAGCCCCATGGTGCCGCTGATGAAAAGCAGGCGGTTCACGGAGATGGCTTCCACGGCCTGGGCGTAGGGGCCGATGGGTGCAAATATGTCGGGTGGGGTATGCGCTATCAACATGGATGTCCTTGACTGGCGGGGTTGCATGAACGTCCATTAGAGGAGCGAATCCGTGATGGCCCGATGCCGAATCACGATCTCATGCCATCTGTTTTTTGCATGGATGACGGCGGCGTGGCGTGCCCATGAGGCCGCGAAAAGCGTCAACGCGTGCGCCCCGGATGGTGTGGCTGAGACGTGGCCAATCTGGGTGGAAGATGCAGCAATCCCACGCGAACATAAGTTGCTTGTGCTGTTTTGCACTGTTATGGTGCAATTTTTGTGGTTTGTGATGCTCGCAAATAGCGGGTTCTACGAACGAACAATCAGGCCAAAAACGCTACCATTGGTTACCGTTGCCACCGCCTGAGGGCGGGCGTCTTTTCCCCCAGGTCCCAGGCCATGCTCAAGCGCATCCAAATCGAACACCTCACCCTGGGCATGTACCTGCACGAGTTCTGCGGCTCGTGGATGGAGCATCCCTTCTGGCGCGCCAAGTTCCTGCTCAAGGACCCCAAGGACCTTGCCCGCATCCAGTCCACCGCCATCCACGAGTGCTGGATCGACACCGACAAGGGCCTGGACGTGGCGCCAGGCACCGCCTCCGTCTCGCGCGAGGAGGCCGACGCCAAGATCGAGACCGACTTCAGCCGCCTGGAAGACCTGCCCACGCTCAAGGTCACGCTGCCGCCCCCACCGCCGCCGCCCCAGCGCGACCGGACCGCCACGGACATGAAAAGCGAGCTCAAGCGGGCCGCCGCCATCTGCACGCAATCCAAGGAGGCGATGGTCTCCATGTTCAACGAGGCGCGCATGGGCCGTGCAGTGGACGCCGCGGGCGCGCAAAGCCTGGTCGAGGAGATCACCGACTCCGTCACCCGCAACCCCGGCGCCCTCATCAGCCTGGCACGCCTGAAAACCGCGGACGACTACACCTACATGCACTCGGTGGCGGTGTGCGCGCTCATGGTGGCGCTGGCCAAGCAGCTCAAGCTCAAGGACGACCAGCAGCGCCTGGCGGGCATGGCGGGGCTCTTGCACGACCTGGGCAAGGCGGCGATCCCGCTGGCGGTGCTCAACAAGCCCGGCAAGCTCACCGACCAGGAGTTCACCGTGGTGCGCAGCCACCCGGTGGAGGGCTACCACATGCTCAAGGAAGGCTCTGGCGTGCCCGAGGCGGTGATGGACGCCTGCCTGCACCACCACGAAAAGGTGGACGGCACGGGCTACCCGGACAAGCTCAAGGGCGACGGCATCAGCATCATCGCGCGCATGACGGCGATCTGCGACGTGTACGACGCCGTGACGTCCGACCGGCCGTACAAGCGCGGCTGGGACCCGGCCGAATCGCTGCGGCGCATGGCGGAGTGGACGAACGACCACTTTGATGCGCGGCTGTTCCAGGCCTTCGTCAAGAGCATCGGCATCTACCCCGTAGGCTCGCTCGTGCGGCTGACCTCCGGGCGCATCGGGGTAGTGACGGAGCAGGCGCCGGCAGCGCTCACCACACCGATCGTGAAGGTGTTCTTCAGCACCAAGTCCGATCTGCGCATTCCGCCGGAGCTGGTGGACCTGGCAGCACCAGGGTGCACCGAAAAGATCGTGGCGCGGGAGGACCCGGACAAGTGGCGGTTCCCGGATTTGAACGAGCTGTGGTCGGGGTCCATCGACAAGGTCTGGTGAGGCACTGGCATGAAGCTGCCCGCCCCCGCCGCTGCATACACCGGCCTGCGTGCATGAACCGTCGCGGCTTGGCACCACTGCGCCCATGAAGAGTTGGCTCCACCCGATGTTTCGCACGCGGCTGTCCCTGGCGTTTGCGGCGCTGCTGGCACTGGTGTGCGTGCAGGCCGCTTTCGTCTACTGGGGTGCCTACCGCGTGAACGACTACGCGCGCCACAGCCGCCTTACCAGCGACATCCTGTCGGAGCTGCTGGACCTGTCGGCCAACAAGCAGCGGCTGCGTGTGTGGGCCATGCAGCGCCTGATGAACGCCGACGCCGTGCCCGAGGTGCGCGAGCGGCTGATCGAAAACATGCAGCGCAGTGCCACCGCGTTGGAATCACTGGCCGTGCAGGACGCGGCACTCTGGCGTGAACTGGCCGAGCGCGACGGCATCGCGGTGCCGCAGGAGGTGCACCAGCTCGTGGGCGTCTCCGAGCTGCTCAAGGACAACATAAAGGCCGTCGATGCGCGGCTGAAACCTTTGAACCCCCTGGAGCCAGGCGCCGAGTTTGCTGTACTGTGGGGCGAGATCAACCAGGTGTTCGACATGGCCAAGGGCCGTGACCTGCGCGAAGTCCTCAACGGTGCCATCGACCGCCAGCGGCTCACCGTGCCCGTGGCGCGGGCCGCGACAGAGCGCGCGCTGGCCGCCCTGCGCGAAAAAGCCATCGCCATGGCACTCATCACCCTGGCGGCTGCGATCGTCATGGCCTTGAGCCTGAGCCGCCGCCTGCAGCAGCCGCTGGACCGCCTGCTCGCCGGCACCCAGGCCCTGCAGGCGGGCGCGCTGGATCACCGCATCGCCACCGAGTCGCGCGACGAGTTCGACCACGTGGCGCAGAGCTTCAACGCCATGGCGCAGGAGCTGCAAAGCCACCGGTCTGCAGCCGATGCGGCGCGGCACGACCTGGAGGTGGCGGTGCACGACAGGACGCGGGAGCTCAGCGCCGCGCACGACACCCTCAAGCAACTGGACGAACGGCGCCGGCAGCTGTTTGCCGACCTGGGGCACGAGCTGCGCACCCCCGCTACCGCGATCCGCGGCGAGGCCGAGATCGCGCTGCGCGGCAAGGACAAACCCACTGCCGAATACCGGCAGGCACTGGGCCGCGTGATCAGCGGCATCGACCAGATGACCGGCCTGATCCATGACCTGATGCTGATCGCCAAGGCCGAGGCGGACCAGCTCGTCATGAAGCCGACCACCACCGACATGCCTGCGCTGCTGGCCGAGGCGGTGGACCAGGCCCGAACCCTGGGCGCCGACCGCCGGGTCGATGTGCAGCTGGATCTGGGCGGTGCGGCGGCAGGCCCGGTGCGCGTGCATGCCGATGCGAACAGGCTGGTCCAGGCGGTCATGATCGTCCTCGACAACGCCGTGCGGTACTCTCCCGAAGGCGCCACGGTGGCGGTCGCGCTGCGCAGCGATCCGTCGGTGGCGACCGTCGTCGTGAGCGATGCAGGAATCGGCATCGACGAGGACGAACTGCCGCATATTTTCGAGCGCTTCGTGCGCGGCCAGCGGGCCCGTGCGCACCGGGCTGACGGCACCGGCATCGGCTTGTCGATAGCCCAGTCCATCGTGCACGCGCATGCCGGGCAGATCGATGTGCACAGCGTCGCCTTGCGCGGCACCACCGTTCGCATCTCCTTGCCGGTCATTGCGGCCGACGCGCCTGAATGGGCCTTGTGACCTTATGAACATCCTGGTGGTAGAAGACGATGCCCGTGTCGCGGACTTCCTGCTGCGCGGTCTGCGCGCCGAAGGCTACCGCGTCGAGCTGGCGCGCAACGGTACCGACGGCCTGGCCATGGCGCGCACCACCGAGCCCGCCATCCTGATCCTGGACCTGATGCTGCCGGGTCTGAGCGGCCTGGAGCTGTGCCAGACGCTGCGTGCTGAAGGGCACCACGTACCGGTGCTGATCCTGAGCGCGCTGGGCAACACGGCGGACAAGGTGCAGGGCCTGCGCCTGGGCGCGGACGACTATCTGACCAAGCCTTTCGCCTTCGACGAACTGATCGCGCGCATCGAAGCGCTGATGCGCCGGGGTCGCGAGCAAAAGCCGCGCTCCACCCTGCTGCATGTGGCAGACCTGACCCTGGACCTGGAGCGGATGAGCGCCAGCCGTGCCGGCCAGACCATCACGCTCACGGCCAAGGAGCTGGCGCTGCTGGAGTTGCTCATGAATTCGCCAGGCCGCGTGTACAGCCGCGAGCGCATTTTGTCCAACGTGTGGGGCACCAGCCAGGACCCGCTGACCAATGTGGTGGATGTCTACGTGCGGCGCCTGCGTGCCAAGATCGACGAAGGCCAGCCGCTCGCCCTCATCAAGACGGTGCGGGGCTTTGGCTACCGGCTGGACGACCTGCCGGAGTGAAGCGTCTGGCATCTGGCGTTGGCGCCGGATTCAAGCCCGTCAGGCCCACGAGCTGCCGGGCAGCGGTGACACGTTGGGCAAGCTCGTCCTCGTTCCTTGAAAGTGTCGAGCCCTTCACCATGAGCGCCCCCTTTCGCCACGCTGAACCTGTGCGCAGAGTAGGAATTGAGTAAAAATGGCACCTACCGCTTGTTGGTAGCCATTTTTTTGCTATCAATTCAATAGTATTGTGCTTGGGCCACTCAGTCGGTAGCGACCGGCTCGGCAAGGCCCGGCAGCACCAGCCTGAATTCCGTCCCGCGCCCCACCTCGCTGTCCACCTCCAGCGTGCCCCCGTGGCGCTGCACCACGGTGTGCACCAGCGCCAGGCCCAGGCCCACGCCGCCCACGGCGGGATGGCTGCGGTCGTGCAGGCGCTGAAAGGGGGCGAACAACCGGCCTCGCAACTGCGGCGCAATGCCAGGCCCCTGGTCCCGCACCGACACCACCCACTGCGTGCCGCGCGGCGCGATCGCGCACTGTACGGTGCTGCCCGCCGGGCTGAACTTGATGGCGTTGTGCAGCACATTGACCAGCGCGCGGACCAGTAGCGACCGGTCTCCCAGCGCAGGGGCCGTATCCGGAGCGGTGGTGATCATCACGTCGACGCCCCCGTCGCGGGCCAGGGCCCAGGTGTCGTCCACGGTTTCCGCGAGCATCGCCACCAGGTCCAGCGGCGCCCTGCGGTACTCCTGCGACTGCGCGCTGGCCAGGTGCACGAAGTTCTCGGCCATGCCCAGCGAGGTGCGCGCATAGCGCCCGATGCGCTGCATCATTTCTTCGTGCGACATGCGACCGGGGTAGGCGCGCTGCATCTCCAGCAGCGTCAGGATGGACGCGTTGGGCGCGCGGATGTCGTGCGAGATGAAGTTCAACGCCTGGTCGCGCTGCTGCTGCGCATGCCGCATCTCGGTCAGGTCGACCAGCGTGATCAGCCAGCCCGCCTTGGCCAGGTCGGTGAAAGGCTTGCACTGCACCAGCAGGCTGCGGCCCCGTGCATCATGCCCCTCACTTTGCTCGGGCATCGTTTTGGAGTGCAGGTTCTCCGCCGTGACCAAGGGCTGGCCGGTGCCGGTGTGGACCAGGTCGTGCAGCAGCTCGGCCACCGACTGGCCCTGCAGCGGCAGTGCGATGTCTCCGCCCACATGCCGGCGCGCAGCCATGTTGGTGAGCAGGATGCGGCCCGCAGGGTCGCACACGATGGTGGGCGAGGGTAGCTGCTGCAGGCTCTCGCTCACGAAGTGGTGCAGGTCACGCAGCTGGCGCGACGCGCGCTCCACGGCGTTGATGCGCTTTTCCAGAAAGTCGCCGGTGTCGCCCGCGCGGGTCGGCAGCCGCAGCGACAGGCCGTCGCGCTGCAGGCGCTCCATCTCCTGCCGCAGAAAATGCGCGGCAGCGCTCAGGCGCCGCCAGCTCCACAGCGGGTAGGCCAGCACCAGCCCCAGCATGGCCGCCGCAGGGGCCAGCTGCAGGCCCAGCCACCAGGGCAGGGCCACGCTCAGCAGCAGGGTTCCCACGGCCAACAGTGCGCTGGTCAGCAGGGCGACGAAAGGGCCGGCCAGCAGCAGCGCCAGCAGCGCGCACGCCACCGGGACCAGATTGAAAAGCGTGTTGGCCACCGCGCCGGCAGGCCGGATGCCGGCGCCCGACAGCCGGCTGTCCAGCACATGCGCCACCACCTCCACGCCGGGCATCAGCCGCGACTGCTGGCTGACCGGCGTGGCGAACATGTCGCCCAGGCCCGATGCCGCAGCGCCGACCAGCACATACTTGCCGCGGAACGCATCTGCCGGCACCTGGCCGCGCAGCACGTCGATGTACGAATGGGTGGGGAAGTGGCCTGGGCCGCCCGCGTAGGCGATGAGCGTGCGGTCGTTGCGCTGCCAGTCGCTGGTGGGGCCTGCGGGGCCGGTGGGGACGGTGCCCGCGGCGGCGGTGGTGTCCACCGGCTTGACCAGCGGGGTGCAGCCTGTGGCACCGGGCTGGCCCACGCAGTGCAGCGCGGTGCCGAAGTGGGGCCAGGGCGCTGCCCCGGGGCCTTCGGTCAGGTAGAAGCTGCGCACCACGCCATCGGTGTCGGGCGCCACGTGCACATGCCCCAGGCGGGCTGCGGCCTGGGCCAGCGGCGGCCACGGCAGGTCGGCCTGGCTGGCAGCAGGTCCGTAGCCACGACGCATCATGGGCAGCACCATGCGGCCGCTGCGCGCCATGGCATCGGCCAGCAGGGCGTCGTCTTCGGGGTAGTCCTGGTCTTCTTCGCCAAAGAGCACATCCATGCCGATGGCGCGGGGCGCCTGCGCCGAGATGCGCGAGATCAGCTCGGCATGCAGTGCACGGCGCCAGGGCCATCGGCCGATGCTGGCGATGCTGCGGTCATCGATGGCGACGATCACGATGTCGGGGCGCGCAGGCCGCGACAGCAAGCGCAAGCCCGCGTCCTGCACCAGATGGTTCACCCGGCCCAGGCTGGCCGGTGGGCTGAGCCAGGCCACCAGCGCGAGCAGGGCCACGGACAGCAGGCTCCATTCCAGGCGCCGCTGTCGGCCGCGGCTGCGTGCAAAGGTCCACATGGATCAGGCCACCCGGTAGACGGGTGGAACACCCTGCCCAGCCGCGCTCAAGGGCGCGCCAGCGGCTGGCCGCTGGATGTGGACACCGGCAGGCCCGCCCCGGTGCGGATACCCGATCCGACGCGGATCTGGCGCGCAGGGGAGAAGTCGCTGCCCAGGCCCGTGGGGTCCAGCACCTGAATGCGGACCAGGTACTCGCCCGCTGGCAGGTCGCTGCCTGTCCACTGCGGCGCATCGAGCACGGTGTCGAGGGTCACAGCGTCGAACGCGGGGTCGGTGGCGGCCGCCAGTTGCAGCCGAAAGCGCTGGCCGGGCTGGGCAGGCCAGTGCAGGTGCACGGACGTGTCACCGTCCTGCGCCTGCAGCGACTGTGCAGACAGCGTGGCAGGCCGCTCGGCCACGGTGAAGGGCTGCGGCGGTGCAAAAGGCCCCTGGTCGGCCTGGCCGCCCGGCAGCTCCAGCAGGCTGGCAACGCGCCAGAGGTACTCCCCCGCTGGAAGGCCCGCAATGGGCAGACGGCATTCGGTCAGGCGCTGCTCGTCGAGCACGGGCTGGCTCCAGGCGCGCTCGCCAGCTGCGGTGGCCGTGCTGGCCGCCACCTGCACGCGGAACCAGCGCGCACCGGGCACCTGCGTGCACCGCAGTTCCGCGGCGCCGCGCGCCACCACGGCGCCGGGCGCGGGGCTTTGGTACAGCGGCGGCACGGGCCGGGTCTTGACGGCAAAGGGCAGCACGGCGGGCACACCAGGGATGCCCGCGTCATCCAGCGCGCGCACCGACAGGTAGTAGCGCCCGTCCTCCAGCGCCTTCCAGCGCAGTTGGCCGTCGGTAAAGCGCCCGTGGCGCACCACCTGGGTGAAGTCAGCGTCCCGCGCGACCTGCGCTTCATAGCGCGCAGCGCCTGCGAGCGGCGGCACGTTGATGGCCAGCAGGCCGGCATCTCCCAGCGTGGTGGGGACGGCCGAGGTGTCGGGTGCGGGCAGCAGGGCGCGCGGTGCGCCCACCGTGCCGTCGGCTGCCACGGCCAGGCCCTGGCCGGGCGATAGCAAGGCCGTGGGGGCCGAGGGGTCGGGCTGGGCGGTGGGCGTGTCGCCCTGGCGCGGCTGCACGGCCACAGACCCATTGAGCACCGACGCCGCGGTGCTACCCGTGTCCGTCATGGCCACGCTGAAGTGGGTGCCGCGCACGCTGGTCACCGCCAGCGGCGTGCGCAGCTCGAACCTCCGAAACGGCTCTGCACTGGGCGGTACCGACGACTCCACCGCGCCGCTTCGCATCTCCAGCACCGACTGCACGCTGCCCGCGCGGCCGCGACGGCGCAGCTGGCGCAGTTGCAGCTCGGAGTGGGCCTGCACGCGCACCACGGTGCCGTCGGCCAGCTTCACGGCCACGAACGCGTCGGGGCCCACCTGCAGCGCAGTGCCCTCTTCGAGCTTGCCGCCCTGGACCACGGCCGTGCGCGCGTCGCCAGCGGGGCCCTGCGCTGTGACCGTGCCGTGCACGAACTCCACCGTGGCCGACTCCGCGGGCTGCAGGCGCACGGGGATCCACACCACCGAGCCCGGTTGCAGTCGCCGTGGGTTGGCGACCTTGTTGCGCGCCTGCAGCAGCGGCCATTGCCGGGGCGCATCCAGGTAGGCGCGGGCCAGGCCCTCCAGCGTGTCGCCGTCCTGCACGGTGTGGGCGATCTCGTCGCCCTGCGGGTGGGGCGTGTCGGCGTGCGCGGCGGGTGCCGCAAAGCCTGCCATGCACAGGGCAAGGCTCAAGGCCGACAGCGGGCGCAGGGCCTGACAGGTGCCGTGCCCCTTGTCACACCGGGTGGCTTGCCCGCTGTCACATCGGCTTTTACGTCGGCTGTCACGTTGGGTGGGGCGGTAAGTGCTGGCCAAATCAAAATCTCCTGGTGTCCGCCGGGTGGGCGGGGCGCGGGCGGCCTCAGGGTAGCTGGCCGCCCATGGCCATGGTCGTGCGCGCCTCAGGCCCTTTTCTGGGCGTCCACCGCTTCAAAGCGGTACCCCACACCGTACACCGCCGAGACGATGAAGCCATTGGCAGGGCGCAGGTCGAGCAGGGTGCGAAGGCGCGAGATGTGGGTGTCCAGCGAGCGCGACATCACATCCGCCACCTGGCCCCAGATGATGTCCTTGAGGTGGTCGCGCGACAGCAGCCGGCCCATGTTCTGGAACAGGAACAGCGCCAGGTCGTACTCGCGGTTCTTGAGCTCGACGGCCACGCCGTCCACCTCGATGGACCGTGTTTCCGGCAGAAAGCGGTAGCGCCCAAACTCCAGGACACCACCGGCATTGTCGGGGTAGGCGCGGCGCAGCAGCGCCCACACGCGCGCGGTCAACTCGCCGATGCGCACGGGCTTGACCATGAAGTCGTCTGCGCCGCTGCCCAGGCCCTCCACGATGTCGCGTTCTTCCTGGCGGTGGGTGACGAACAGAATGGGCAGCTGGGTGCCCACGTTCTTGCGCACCCAGCGCACCACTTCGGGACCGGTGGTGTCGGGCAGGTGCCAATCCACGATCAGCAGGTCAAACGTTTCGCGGCGCAGTTCGCGCAGGAAGTCGGCGCCGTTCAGGTGCGTATGGCACACATGCCCCATGGCCTCGGTGGCCTGCTTGATCAGATCGAGCTGCAGCGCGTCGTCGTCCAGTGCGGCAATTCGCATGGTGTCCCCTGTCCAAAATGTCCAACCTCGGATTATTTGCGAGAACAGGCGCTGCATGCAGGCGTTGCCCGAAGGGCGTCAGCCGGTTGACATTTGTTGACGGTGGGAGGGAGGGCGCAGGCGCATCCTGCGCTATCGGGGGCCGCGCAGACGCCGCCCCGCATTCCGTCCGCGCGCAGGAACAGAGGGCGCTGCGTAGAGGGGAGCGGCCGCAAGCAAGGCTGGGTCAGCGCCGGGCCGGGGCGGGCGCTTCGATCTCGCGCACCAGGCGCATGCCCACCAGCGTGTAGCGTGTCTCCGGGCTGTTCCAGTTGCGGTAGCCGCAGCGCGCATAGAACGACCACGTGTGCCACGAGCCTCCCCGGCGCACGCGCACCGAGCCTTCCGCCGGGCCCTGCGGGTCGTCGGACGGAGACGTTGCGTAGTAGTCGTCCCCATGCCAGTCCGACACCCATTCCCAGGCATTGCCCAGCATATCGTGCAGGCCGAAGGCGTTGGGCGGGTAGCTGCCCACCGGTGCGGTGAACGCGTGGCCGTCGTTGCCCGCCAGGGCGTGCTGCTGCCAGCGGGCCCAGTAGGGTGCCGCGGCTTGGTCGAACACGTTGGCAGACCGCACCAGCGCCTGCGGGTCATCGCCGTGCGGGTAGCGGGTGCGGGTGCCGGCACGGCAGGCGTATTCCCACTCGGCCTCGGTGGGCAGGCGGTAGCGTTGGCCTTCGGTGCGGCTCAGCCAGGCGGCCAGCGCCTGGGCGTCGTTCCAGGTGACGTTGACGACCGGATGGTCGTCGCCCTGCGCAAAGCCGGGGTTGCGCCAGGAATAGCGCGGGTCGCGCCCCTCGAAGGCGTCGCCCCGGCGCGTGGTGGCAGGGTCGTACTGCGCGTTGTAGCCGTAGCCGCCGGTGCCGTCCGCCACCGACTCGGGCACGTAGCCCGAGGCGTCTAGGAAGCGCCGGAACTGCCCCACAGTGACCTCGTGCTGACCCAGGTAGAACGCGCGGCGGATGTGCGCCGTGTGGGCGGGCTGCTCGTCGGCCAGGTCGGTAAAGCGTTTTGCCTCCAGCGTGGGGTAGGCCCGGGCCAGGGTCTCGGGCGGCTCCACGCCCCCCATGGTGAAGCTGCCAGCGGGCACCTGCACGAACACCATGCCCAGGCTGTTGGTCCAGGTGGTGGTCCGGGTGGGGGCGTCGGCCTCTGTCGCTCCCCCGGCGCCGGCCCGCGGTGCGGAGGGTGCGGCACAGCCCGCCAGCACGGTAGCCAGCGCCATGCACCCGAATGCCCGGGCGGACTGGCTCATGGCTGGCCGTTGGGGGATTCACTCACGCATTCAAAGACCAGGCGCGAGCCGTCGTTGCGCAGCAGCTTGGGAAACAGCATGAGCTTTTGGCATTCGCGCGTGGCGGCGCCGTAGGCCGGCGCGGTGTCCGTGCCATAGACCGGCACGCTGAAGGTGCGGTCCCGGCCCGACGCCATGGCCGACGAGGGGTGGTTGGTGGTCGCGTTGCAACCCGCCAGCAGGGTGATCACGCAGAGCGAGGCGGTCAAAAGCTTCATGGCATCTCCAGGTCCAGCGGACAGATGGAGCCAGTTTAAGCACAACACGGTGCGGAATGCCATGGTGTGCAGGCACCGTTGCGGCGCTGCATCTTGGAGCGCTGGCGCAGCAGGGGTGCGTGCGTGGTGCGTCGGCATTGAGCAGTACCAGCACGTGAGCTCTGCTCTCCCTCGTCAAGGGGGCGGTGATGGGAGCGGTGACGGTGGCGCTTTGGGACGAGGGTGGCCGGTCGTGGCAGGAATTGAGGCTTTTCAGGGCCTTCCGCTTGCCAGTCATGCGCTACCAGCTATAAAAAGGAGAGCAAACGAAAAACCCGGCCAGCGGCCGGGTCGGTGTGGGGGCGGTTGGGGATGTCAGGCCGCGGCTGCAGCGTCTGCCAGTGCCTGCAGCGCCGCACTCACGTCGGCCGCCTGCACGCCATCTACCGGGGCCAGGCGCGGGGCCAGGGCCTGCAGGGCGCCTGCGTCCTTTTGCAGCTGGGCGATGGCTTGCCCGGCGTCTTTGGGCGCGTCGAAGCCGGTGCTCTGCAGCAGCAGGCGGCCATCTGCCGCCACCAGCTTGAAGTAGAACTTGCCGTCGGCTTCGCGGTACTGCTTGAACGAGGGCAGGGCGGCTTTGGTGGCCTTCACCGGCTTGGCGGCGGTGGCAGCCTGGGCCAGGCTCCGCAGGCCCACGGCGGAGCGCAGCTCGCGGATGAACGGCGTGGCGAGGCCGCGGGCGCGCTCGGCGCCAGCCAGCAGCGTGGCTTCGATGCGCGCGGGGTTGTGGATGAGGTCTTCGTACTTGGCGCGCATGGGCGCAATCACCTGGTCCACGCGCTCGAACAGGGTGTTCTTCGCGTCTCCCCAGGCAATGCCGTCGGCATAGGCCTTGCGCAGTGTTTCGGTCTCTGCGGGCGTGGCAAAGGCCTGGTAGATCTGGAACAGGGCCGAGCCCTCGACCTCCTTGGGCTCGCCGGGTGCGCGCGAGTCGGTGAGGATGGAGCCGATCAGCTTCTTGAGCTGCTCGCGCGAGCTGAACAGCGGGATGGTGTTGTCGTAGCTCTTGCTCATCTTGCGGCCGTCCAGCCCGGGCAAGGTGGCCACGTGCTCGTCGATGGCCGCCTCGGGCAGCACGAAGTGTTCGCCATACAGATGGTTGAAGCTCGCAGCCATGTCGCGCGCCATCTCGATGTGCTGGATCTGGTCACGGCCCACGGGCACCTTGTGCGCCTTGAACATCAGGATGTCCGCGCCCATGAGCACGGGGTACATGAACAGCCCCGCCGTCACTCCGTCATCGGCCTCGCGCCCGGCCGCCAGGTTCTTGTCCTGCGATGCCTTGTAGGCGTGGGCGCGGTTGAGCACGCCCTTGCCGGTCACACACGAGAGCAGCCAGTTGAGCTCGGGAATCTCGGGGATGTCGGACTGGCGGTAGAAGGTGACGTGGTCGGGGTTCAGGCCCGCCGCCAGCCAACTGGCCGCGATCTCCAGCGTGGAGCGCTGGATGCGCACCGGGTCCTCGCACTTGATCAGCGCGTGGTAGTCGGCCAGGAAGTAGAAGCTCTGCACGTTGGGCGACAGGCTGGCCGCCACCGAAGGGCGTATCGAGCCCACGAAGTTGCCCAGGTGGGGCGTGCCCGTGGTGGTGATGCCGGTGAGAAAGCGCGTGGTGCTCATGGGGACGAAATCAGCAAATGGAGGACAAGGAGACGGTTGGACATTGCACGATGCCAGAGGTGGAGTGCGGCACGCGAGACGGGCGCGGCGCCTGCCAGTGCACCCGTGGAACTGGCTCTGCCAGGCCACCGGGTGCGTCCCCCTCCCGAAGGAGAGGGGGAAGGCGCCACAGGCGACTCAGGGGGTGCGTCATTTCAGCAGGGCTGTGAGCGGCGTGAGCAGAAACTGGATGACGGTATAGCCCACCGACATCAGCGGGCGCAGCCACAGCGCACCCACCACACCCGCCACCACCAGTGCCAGCACGATAAAGAAGCCGTAGGGCTCGATGCGCGAGACCATGTGCGCCTGCTTCCAGGGCAACAGGCCCACCAGAATGCGCCCGCCATCGAGCGGCGGCAGCGGAAACAGGTTGAACGCCCACATCACCAGGTTGACCAGCACGCCGGCGCGCGCCATCTCGATGAAGAAGCGCTCGTCCACGCCCGAGCCCACCAGCGCCACCAGCAGCACCGCCCAGAAGATCGCCTGGAAGAAATTGGACGCCGGCCCGGCCAGGGCCACCCAGATCATGTGCCGCTTGGGGTTGCGCAGGTTGCCGAAGTTGACCGGCACCGGCTTGGCGTAGCCGAACAGGAACGCGCCCGAGGTGGCGAAGTACAAGAGCAGCGGCATCAGGATGGTGCCGACCGGATCGATGTGCTTGAGCGGGTTGAGCGTGATGCGGCCCATCATGTACGCGGTGTTGTCGCCGAAGTGGCGCGCGGCGTAGCCATGGGCTGCCTCGTGCACCGTGATGGCAAACAACACCGGCAGGGCGTAGATCAGAACGGTTTGGATGAGATTGGAGATGTCCACCCGTCGATTGTCTCAGACGCACGGAACACGCTCAGAGGCCAGGGAAAGCGCAGGCCCTCCACGCAGGGTGATGCGGTTGTACGACAGCGTTACACCCTCCGCGCTCAATCGTTGATAGCATGTGGCACGGAGTAACAAAATGCATCGCAGGTTTGGGGTGCTGTTTCTCGTTGCGCTGCGGCCCATACTCATACAAAACACCCTTTCGGAGACATCCCGTGCCCCTGGATCACCTCAAAATCGGAACCCGCCTCGTTCTTGCCTTTGGCGGCATAGCGCTGCTGATGGCGTTGATCATGGGCATGGGTTTGTCGCGCATCAGCCGCGCCGAAGACACCTACCGCAGCGCGGTGTCCACCGCCACGGACGGCGAGCGAACGTCCAAGGCCACCCAGGCGCAAGAGCATTTGTCCAGCGCCCGCTCCTGGATCGTGGGCGGCGGCATTGCGGTGTTTGCGCTGTCTCTGGTGGCCTTTCTGACCCTGCGCAGCGGCATCGTGAGCCCGCTGAACCAGGCCATCCTGATCGCCGAGACCGTGGCCTCGGGTGACCTGAGCCAGGAGTTCAGCTCCGACCTCGAAGGCGACTTTGGACGGCTTCTGGACGGCCTGGGCACCATGGAGGACACCCTGACCGACCTGGTCTCGCGCATCAAGCAAAGCACCGACTCCATCACCGCATCGGCCGCCGACATCGACCGGGGCAACAGCAATTTGTCGCGCCGCGCGGAAGACCAGGTCTCCAGCCTGACCGAAACCGCCGCCAGCATGGAAGAGCTGACCGCCACCGTGCGTCAGAACGCCGAGCGCGCGCATTCGGCCAGCGGCCTGGCCGTCAAGGCATCGGCCATCGCCGAGCAGGGCGGCGCGGTGGTGGGCGAGGTGGTGCAGACCATGCAAGCCATCAGCGGCAGCTCGCGCAAGATCGTGGACATCATCCAGGTGATCGAAGGCATCGCGTTCCAGACCAACATCCTGGCGCTGAACGCCGCGGTGGAAGCGGCCCGTGCGGGCGAGCAGGGCCGCGGTTTTGCCGTGGTGGCCAGCGAAGTGCGCAGCCTGGCGCAGCGCAGCGCCGTGGCCGCACGCGAGATCAAGGCGCTGATCAGCGCATCGGTCGAGCAGGTGGAAAGCGGCGCCGGTCAGGTCGGCAAGGCTGGCAAGACCATGGAAGAGATCGTGGTGGCCGTGGGCCAGGTGAGCACGCTGCTGGGCGAGATCTCGGTGGCCCTGCGCGAGCAGAGCGAAGCCATCAGCCATGTGAACACCGCCGTATCGCACATGGACGGTGCCACGCAGGAGACGGCGGCGCTGGTGCAGAACGCGGTGGCCACGGCCTCGGCACTGTCGGCACAGGCCAGCGACCTGGAGCAGGCGGTCGGCGCATTCAAGTTGTAGCCCCCTGAGCCGCTGCGCGGCTTCCCCCTCAGGGGGACGCCACCCCTGGACTGGCGGAGCCAGATCCACGGTGGCACTGGCCTTGGGCCGCGCCAGTTTTGGGCGCTGCAATCCAAAAAAGGACTCTGAGGCTCAGCACGGTCTTCACAGGCGCAGAGGAGGGGGCCGAGACTTCAGTTCTACAACCCCAGCGCTTGCAGGCTTCCGCGGCCTTCGCGGATGACTTCGGGGTCGCCGCCGGCGCCCATCGGGGTCAGGTCGATCACGGTGGTGGGCTCCAGGGGGCAGGCGCCAGCGTCGACGATGGCGTCGAGCAGTTTTTCGTAGCGCGCGCGGATGTCCTGCGGGTCGTTCAGGGGTTCGGTTTCGCCTGCGGGGATCAACGTGGTGGCCAGCAGCGGGGCGCCGTGCAGCTCCAGCAGCAGTTGCAGGCCCTTGCGGTCGGGCACGCGCAGGCCGATGGTCTTGCGCGAAGGGTGGCTCACGCGGCGCGGCACTTCCTTGGTGGCTTCCAGGATGAAGGTGTAGGGGCCGGGCGTGCCCAGCTTGAGCAGGCGGTACTGCCGGTTGTCCACGCGGGCGTAGTTGGCCAGCTCGGACAGGTCGCGGCACAGCAGCGTGAGGTGGTGCTTGTCGTCCACCTGGCGGATGCGGCGCAGGCGGTCCACCGCGTCCTTGTCGTCCAGGTGGCAGACGAGTGCGTAGCTCGAGTCCGTGGGCACGGCCACGATGCCGCCCTTTTGCAGCAGCAAGGCGGCCTGCTTGAGCAGGCGGGGCTGGGGATTGTCGGGGTGGGCTTCAAAATACTGGGCCATGGTGGGGCGGTCTCAAGGGTTCACAAAAATACGAAGTGCACGGCGCGCAACGGCCGACCCGCTGCAGTCGAGGCCAGTGCACCGCACAGTGCGGTCTCGGCCCTTCGGTCCGCCGACCGGGGCGCACCCCACGCTGCAGACGGCCGGTGGTGCACGCTGCGCCGCGCAGCGGCTGGCTGCGCCAGGGCGGGTTCTATCGCTGGATTTTGTCGGCCAGCAACTCCCACACGGGGGTCAACTGGCCCGGCAACATCGGCAGCGTGCCCAGGTCGGTGTGCGATTCGTCGGGGCTGTGGAAGTCGCTGCCGCGCGAGGCGGCCAGGCCGAACTCCTCGGCCATCGCGGCGTAGGTCACGTATTCGGGCGCGCTGTGGCTGCCGGTGACCACCTCCACGCCGCGCCCGCCGTGCTGCTTGAATTCGGAAAACAGCGCGAACTCTTCATTGGCGCTGAACTTGTAGCGGGCCGGGTGGGCGATCACCGCCATGCCGCCGGCCTCGGTGATCCAGCGCACGGCGTCGCCCAGGGCCGCCCAGCGGTGGGGCACATAGCCGGGCTTGCCTTCGGTGAGGTACTTGCGAAAGACCTCGGGCGTGTCGCGGCAGACGCCGGTTTCCACCAGAAAGCGGGCAAAGTGCGTGCGCGAGATCAGCGCGGGGTTGCCCACGAACTGCAGGGCGCCCTCGTAGGCGTTGTGGATGCCTACCTGCGCCAGCTGGGCCGCCATGTCCTTGGCGCGTTCGCCGCGCCCGCCGCGCGTGGCGGCCAGGCCGTCGACCAACTGGGCGTTGTCGGGGTCGAACCCCAGGCCCACGATGTGGACCGTGGTGTCGGCAAAGGTGACGGAAATCTCGACGCCCGTGAGGTAGGGCATGCCCTGGGCGCGCGCTGCGGCCAGGGCGCGGTGCTGGCCACCGATCTCGTCATGGTCGGTCAACGCCCACAGCTCGACCCCGTTGGCCTTGGCGCGGGCGGCCAGGTCTTCGGGCGTGAGGGTGCCATCGGATACGACGGAGTGGCAGTGCAGGTCGGCGTTGAGAATGGTTGTCACCGGTTCATTTTAGGGCTTGTACCGATAACGCGCGCTGCCGAACCCAGCAACACTGCCAGTAGGGGCATGGACCCATGCTGCGCACCGGTGCCTTCGGCGTCGCCGCAGCGGCAGCGCGGTGATCTGCGCTGCGCCAAGGAGCGAGCATGAAATTCAACGACCTGCGCGTGGCCCACAAGATGTGGAGCGTTGTTCTCGGTCTGCTGGCACTGATGCTGGTGACCACCCTGTGGACCCAGTGGTACGGCCGACAGGTCTCCGCCGCCACCGAGCAGTCGGTCGACAAATACGAGGAAGCGATCACCACCGCCGTGACCTGGCGGGGCCTGGCCGAGGTGGCGGTGACCATGTCGATGGCCAGCTTCGTCACCACCGACCAGGCCCTCAAAGCCGATTTCGATGCGCGCGTGGCGGCGCTGACGGCGCGCATCACGCCAGTGCAGGAGCAGATTGGCAAGACCTCGGTGTCCGCAGCGGACAAGGCCGCATTGGCCAACGTGGCCGCCGCGCGCGCGGACATCCGGGGCCAAACCGACAAGCTCAAGGAGCTGACCGACGCGGGCGATGCCGCCGCCAAACAGGCGTACCTGGCCAGCACCTACCGGCCCAAGGCCGTGGCGTACCTGGAGTCCATCGACAAATTCGTGGCCGCGCAGCAACTGCAGCGCGACGAGGCCGTGAAGGCCGCCCGCGACACACGTGGCAATCTGGTGGTGATCGGACTCACGGCGGCGGTGGGCGTGGTGCTGCTGGGCATGCTGATGGCATCGCTCCTGGTGCGCTCCGTCACGCGGCCGCTGGACCGTGCCGTGCTGCTGGCCGAGGCGATCTCGGCGGGCGACCTGACCCAGAACATCCACGACGACCGCAAGGACGAGCTCGGCACGCTCACCCGCGCGCTGTCGGCCATGTCAGACCGCTTGCGCGGCGTGGTGGGCGAGGTGCGCACGGGCGTGAACTCGGTCTCCTCGGCATCGGTGGAGATCGCCAATGGCAACCACGACCTGTCGGCACGGACCGAACAGACCGCCTCCAACCTGGAAGAGACCGCGGCCAGCATGGAGCAACTGACCGCCACGGTGAGCCAGTCGGCCGACACCGCCCGCCAGGCCAACCAGCTGGCCAGCACCGCAGCCCAGGCTGCAGCGCGCGGCGGCGAAGTGGTGGGCCAAGTGGTGACCAGCATGCAGCAGATCACCGACAGCAGCAAAAAGATCAACGACATCATCGGAGTGATCGACGGCATCGCCTTCCAGACCAACATCCTGGCGCTGAACGCGGCGGTGGAAGCCGCCCGTGCTGGCGAGCAAGGCCGCGGCTTTGCCGTGGTGGCCAGTGAAGTGCGCAGCCTGGCCGGGCGCAGTGCCGAAGCCGCCAAGGAAATTAAGGCGCTGATCGGTGCCTCGGTGCAAAACGTCGAATCGGGCTCGGCCCAGGTGGCACAGGCCGGGCAGACCATGCAGGAGATCGTGGCCAGCGTGCAGCGCGTGAGCGATCTGATCGGCGAAATCACCGCATCGTCCACCGAGCAACGCGACGGCATTGCGCAGGTGAACCAGGCAGTGACGCACCTCGACCAGATGACGCAGCAGAACGCGGCGCTGGTGGAGGAATCGACAGCCGCAGCCACCTCGATGCGCGACCAGGCGCAGCGCCTGGCCGAAGTGGTGTCGGTGTTCAACGTGGGGGCTGTGGCTGTGCGTGCGCCCGCCCCGTCACCCCAGTCCTCCCGGCCCGCCCCTGCGGCAGCACCCCGGCCGGTCTCTGCAGCCACGCCCCGCGTAGCAGGCACCGGAGCCAAACCTGCCGCGTCCGCCTCTACCGCCCGGCCCCCCGCCACCAAGGCCCCGGCAGCGCCGCGGCTGGCGTCTTCCAAGCCCGCCGCGGCATCCAAGGCCGCAGGGACCGCCACCGCGGCTGCGGCCCCATCCAACGCACCGGCACCCCGTGCGACAGCAGGAGGCAGCGACGATGACTGGGAAAGCTTCTGACAGGGCGCCTGATCCTGGGTGGCGGCCTTGGCCGCTCCCGAATTGATAGCTGCTAGCGCATACTAGCCGTGCGGTAGCGGCATTTTTCATCTGAATTCTGACCGCACGCTGCTACCTGCAGGCTTGGTTAGCCGCGTGCAACGCGGGGCCGCGGCCCGTGGGCCTCTGCAGTTTTTAGGGTTTCTGAATGCGGGTTTTTCCCGGTGAATGGCTGGCGCAAGAGGGTGCCTGGCTGGCGTAGGCTATGGGCTGTTGCTGATGTAATCGAATGTTTCCGGGCGAGCCTTGCCTTGCATGAACACACAACAGATCCACCAGGGAAAAACCATGCAATTCGACAATATCCGCGTCTCCCGCAAGCTGTGGGGCGCATTTCTGGGCCTGATGATCGGCATGCTGCTGCTCTCGGGCTTTGCGCAGAACCGGGCCAACACGTCCATGTCTGCCGCCATTGATTCGGTGGTGGAGATCGAGGCACGCATTTCGTCGGCGGTGCGCTGGCGGGGCTCCACCGAAACCGCGGTCACCATGGTCATGGGCGGCGCGGTCACCACCGACGCGGTGCTGGCCGAGCAATACGGCGCCAAGGTCAAAGAGATCATCGGCTCCATCAACAAGGTGCAGGAGTCCATCGTTGCCTCGGCCACCGCGCCGGAAGAAAAGGCGTCGCTCGACAAGGTGCTGGACGCGCGCAAGGCCGTGCTGGCCGCCACCGCCAAGACCTGGGAACTCAAGGGCGCAGGCGATGCTGTGGCGACCCAGAAGTTTGCGGACGACGAGTTCGCGCCCCTGGTCACCAAGTACCTCAAGGCCCAGGACGACTTCGTGGCCACGCTGGAAAAGCGCCGCGATGCCATCCGCGCCGACGCCACCGCGCGCCGCGTGGAGTACGCCATCTGGGGCATCGTCACCTCGCTCGTGCTGATGGCCGTGGGCCTGTTCCTCGCGTGGAAACTGGTGCACTCCATCACCGTGCCGCTGAACCAGGCGGTCGAGAACATCGACGCCATCGCGGCGGGCGACCTGACGCGCGAGATCCAGTCCACCCGCAAGGACGAGTTCGGCCACATGCTGCGCGCGCTGTCGTCCATGTCCGAGCGCCTGCGCGGCGTGGTGGGCGAGGTGCGCACGGGGGTGAATTCGGTCTCCTCGGCATCGGTCGAGATCGCCAACGGCAACCACGATTTGTCGGCCCGCACCGAGCAGACGGCCTCCAACCTGGAAGAGACTGCGGCCAGCATGGAGCAACTGACCGCCACCGTGAGCCAGTCGGCCGACACCGCCCGCCAAGCCAACCAACTGGCCAGCACCGCAGCCCAGGCCGCAGCGCGCGGCGGCGAAGTGGTGGGCCAGGTGGTGACCAGCATGCAGCAGATCACCGACAGCAGCAAAAAGATCAACGACATCATCGGCGTGATCGACGGCATCGCCTTCCAGACCAACATCCTGGCACTGAACGCCGCAGTGGAAGCAGCGCGGGCCGGCGAGCAAGGCCGTGGCTTTGCCGTGGTGGCCAGCGAAGTGCGCAGCCTGGCCGGGCGCAGCGCGGAAGCGGCCAAGGAGATCAAGGCGCTCATCGGCGCTTCGGTGCAGAACGTGGAATCGGGCTCGGCCCAGGTGGCCCAGGCCGGGCAGACCATGCAGGAGATCGTGGCGAGCGTGCAGCGCGTGAGCGATCTGATCGGCGAGATCACCGCATCGTCCACCGAGCAACGCGACGGCATCGCGCAGGTGAACCAGGCAGTGACGCACCTCGACCAGATGACGCAGCAGAACGCAGCGCTGGTGGAGGAATCGACAGCCGCAGCCACCTCGATGCGCGACCAGGCACAGCGATTGGCCGAGGTGGTGTCGGTGTTCAACGTGGGTGCCACGGCAGTGCAGGCCCCCGCCCCGGCACCACGCCCCGCACCCGCCGCGCCCAGGCCTGCCGCCGCGGTCAAGGCCGCCGCGCCTGCCGCACGCGTCGCCGCACCGTCCAAGCCTGCCAGCGCGAACGCCAAGGCCCCAGCCGCGCCCCGGCTTGCATCGTCCGCCGCTCCCGCCGCACTCCCGACAGCCCCGCACGCGCCAGCCCCGTCGCCCGCACCCCGTGCTACGGCCCAGGGCGGAGATGACGACTGGGAAAGCTTCTAAAACGTCCCAAGCTCCGAATGTTTGCGCGAGCTTCAAGAACACACAGACGAAAAAAACAAAGGCAGCCTTGGCTGCCTTTTGCTTTGGTACATCACTGAAAAAAGGATCTGCGCATGCCCCTGGTCAACATCCGCCTCGCCCAACGCGACATCCCCACCACATCCGCCCAGAAGGCCGCCCTGATCGCGGGCGTCACCCGTCTTCTGCAGGAAGTGCTGGACAAAAAACCCGAGACCGTGACCGTCATCATCGATGAGGTCGACCCAGCCAACTGGGGCGTGGGCGGCGAGCAGGTCACCGTAATGCGCCAGCGCAGCCAAGGTCCGCTGCAGGCCTGAATTGCGGATACCGGCACCAGCCCTTGCAACTGTCGCTGCCCCAAGCCAGCGGCAGCCGCGCAAGGGCCGCCCCGCCGCGCCGGCTGCGTCCCCCTTCCCGAATCGCGCAGCGATTCGAGAGAAGGGGGATGGCGCAAAGCGCCTCAGGGGGATGTCACTGAACTTCAGCGCCTTCCACCAAAAACTGCACCCGGCGCTCGCCCTTCCACTCGTTCACATCCAGCCGAAACGCCAGCAGCACCCGCGCCGGCAACTGCTCGGTGTGGCCAAACCATATCGCGTCGATGGGGTTGCCCTGGTGCATGAGCTTGATCGACAAATGGTTCTTGGCCTCGCCCACCAGGCGCTGGCTCACGATCTGCACTTCTTCGCTGAACGTGGGTGGCAGGAAGCCCTGGCCCCAGACCTCGCGGTGCAGCGTGTCCACCATGTCGGCGCGGCAGTATTCCGCCGACAGCGGGCCGTCCGTCTCGATGCGGCGGGTGAGGGTGGAGGCATCCAGCCACTCTTGTGCCACCTGGGCCAGTGCCTGCTCGAAGGTGTCGAACGAGTCCGCATCCACCGTGCAGCCCGCCGCCATGGCGTGGCCGCCGAACTTGAGGATCACGCCCGGATGGCGCTTGGCCACCAGGTCCAGCGCGTCGCGCAGGTGAAAGCCTGGGATGGAGCGGCCCGAGCCCTTGAGCTCGTGCGATTTTCCCGGCGCGCTGCTGGCGGCAAACACGAACGTGGGGCGGTGCAGCTTGTCCTTGATGCGGCTGGCCACGATACCCACCACGCCTTCGTGAAAATCGGGGTCGAACACGCTGATGGCGGGCGGCGGCTCCTCGCTGTCATCGAACAGGCTCTCGGCCATCAGCATCGCCTGCTCGCGCATGCCGCCTTCGATCTCGCGGCGCTCGCGGTTGATGCCGTCGAGCGTGGCGGCCAGCTCGGCGGCGCGGCCCCCGTCGTCGGTCAGCAGGCATTCGATGCCCAGCGTCATGTCGGCCAAGCGGCCTGCGGCGTTGATGCGCGGCCCCAGTGCAAAGCCGAAGTCGAACGTGGTGGCCACGGGTGCCTTGCGGCCCGCGGCGTGGAACAGCGCGGCCACCCCGGCGGGCATCTGGCCTGCGCGGATGCGCTTCAGGCCCTGCGCGACCAGGCGGCGGTTGTTGGCGTCGAGCCGGACGACGTCGGCCACGGTGCCCAGCGCGACCAGCGTGAGCAATGGGTCCAGCTTGGGTTGAGTGGCTGCATCAAAAACACCGCGCGCACGCAACTCGGCCCGCAGCGCCAGCAGCACGTAGAACATCACGCCCACGCCAGCCATGGACTTGCTCTCGAACGTGCAGCCGGGCTGGTTGGGGTTGACGATGGCGTCGGCCGCCGGCAGCGCGGGGCCCGGCAGGTGGTGGTCGGTGACCACCACGGTCAGGCCCAGCGCCTTGGCCTCGGCCACGCCGTCCACGCTGGCGATGCCGTTGTCCACGGTGATCAGCACATCGGCCCCGCGCTCCTTCACGCGGCGCGCAATGCTGGGCGTGAGGCCGTAGCCGTCCGTCACCCGGTCGGGCACCAGGTAGTCCACCTGCTGCGCGCCCAGCATGCGCAGGCCGCGCACACCCACGGCGCAGGCGGTGGCGCCGTCGCAGTCGTAGTCGGCCACGATTACCAGGCGCCGGTTCTGCGCCATGGCGTCGGCCAGCAGACGGGCGGCGTCGCCAATGCCCTTGAGCCCGTGTTCGCCGCTGGGCGGCAGCAGCCGGGCCAGGCCGTCGTCCAGCTCGTCCTTGGCCCGCACGCCACGCGCTGCGTACAGGCGGGCCAGCAGCGGGTGCACGCCGGCCTGCTCCAGCGCCCAGGCGGCACGGGGGGGGATGTCTCTTGCTATTATTTTCATAGCTGGTTGCGCAGGTCCATAAAGCGGGAGGGCTTGAAAAAGCCTTGAATGCGCTGGGTGAGCGTGCGCGGTGCGGAATGAAAGGCCAGGGCGTTGCGCTCGCCGCACAGCGTGAGTTGCACAGCGGTGCCGGCCTCGGCCTGGCGCAGCAGGTCGGCCACAGGGCCTGCGTCGAGTGCGGTCCACGCCGCGCGCCAGGCACGCCAATCGTCGCGCAATGCGGCGTCGCGCAAGGTGGTGGGGTGGGTGGGTGTCACGGCCTTGGATGCGGCCGGGGGCAAAGCCTCTGGCAGCAGGCCGGCGCCATGCACCCAGAACGAGTTGACCACCGGCAGCCCGTGCGCCGTGCGCTCGTCGTTGAAGGCGTGGGTGTACAGCAGCATCTGCATCTCGCTGTGCAGCCGGTGCAGGGTGCGGGCGGCGGGCTCGGCCCGGGCATCGGGCATCCAGGCGCGCACATCGCGCAGCAGCACACGCTCGAGCGATGCGGTGGCGAGCTGCGCAAACAGCGCGCCGCCGGCCAGCCAGCGTGTGGGCTGGTCGTAATGCAGCGTGATGCCGTCTTCGGCAAACCAGGGCGAGACGATGGCCAGCAGCGCGCGCGACGCCGCCTCGTCCAGGCCCAGCGTTTCAGGGTCGCGCAGGGTGACGTGGTCGGTGGTGACCTGCCACTGGCAGGGCGTGAAGAACGCCCACGCCTGTCCGTCGGCGGCCAGGCCCTGCTGGTGGCGGTACCAGGCGGCCCAGGGGATGCGCCCGTCCTGAGCGGGCAGGCCCAGGTCGCGCGCCAGGGCGCGTTCATGGGGCGTGGAAAAGCTGGTGTCTTCGCCGTTGTCGCTCAATGCGGGGAGGGGGCTGAGCCGGGCCAGGAGCCTGTCCAGGTGGGGCAGGGCCAGGTCCTGCAGGGCTTGCTGGCATCCCTCGGAAGCGCTTGCGGCATAGGGAATGAGCAAATGGGTGGTGTCCGACATCCCCCTATTGTCCGGGATGCCACAATCTGCCCCGCCCCGACCAGACATTCCGCGCTGCCGGGGCCTCTTCTTTTTGATCCATGAAAATCCCCTACGAACTGGCCCTGGGCTGGCGCTACACCCGCGCCGGCCGCGCCACCCGGCGCAACGGCTTCATCTCGTTCATCTCGGGCGTGTCCATGCTGGGCATCGCGCTCGGGGTGGCCGCCCTCATCATCGTGCTGTCGGTGATGAACGGCTTTCAGAAGGAAGTGCGCGACCGCATGCTCAGCGTGGTCTCGCACATCGAGATCTTTGCGCCCCAGGGGGCCGCGCTGCCCGACCTGGCGCTCACGCTGGCCGAGGCCAAGAAAAACCCCAATGTGGTGGGCGCCGCGCCGTTCGTCTCGGCCCAGGCGCTGCTGGCGCGCGGCGAGGACATGAAGGGCGCGCTGGTGCGGGGCATCGACCCGGCGCTGGAAGGCGCGGTGACCGACCTGGCGGCCACCAATGAAAAGACGCTCAACCTGCTCGTGCCCGGAGAATTCCGGGTGGTGCTGGGCGGCGAGCTGGCCCGTGCCCTGGGTGTGCGCGCTGGCGATGTGGTCACGCTGATCGCCCCCGCAGGGCAGGTCACCCCGGCGGGCGTGGTGCCGCGCCTCAAGCAGATGACGGTGGCGGGCACGTTCGACTCGGGCCATTACGAATACGACTCGGCCCTGGTGCTGCTGCACCACGAGGACGCACAACGCATCTTCCGGCTGGAAGGCCCCACCGGCGTGCGCCTGAAGCTCAAGGACCTGCACCAGGCCCGCGAAGTGGCGCAGCAACTGGCCAACAGCCTGAGCGGCATGCTGCTGGTGCGCGACTGGACACAGCAAAACCGCACCTGGTTCGCCGCCGTGCAGCTTGAAAAGCGCATGATGTTCATCATCCTCACGCTCATCGTGGCGGTGGCTGCGTTCAACCTGGTCTCCACCCTGGTGATGACAGTGACCGACAAGCGCGCCGACATCGCCATCCTGCGCACCCTGGGCGCCAGTCCCAAAAGCATCATGGGCATCTTCGTGGTGCAGGGCGCCATGGTCGGCGTGATCGGCACTGCGGTGGGCCTGCTGCTCGGCCTGGGTATCGCCTTCAACATCGACGTGATCGTCCCGGCCATCGAAAAGGCCCTGAACGCGAGCTTTTTGCCCAAGGACATCTACCTCATCAGCAAGATGCCCAGCGAGCCGCAAAGCAGCGACATCGTGCCCATCGGGCTCATCTCCCTGGTGCTGGCCTTCGTGGCCACCCTGTACCCCAGCTGGCGCGCCAGCCGTGTGAACCCTGCCGAGGCGCTGCGCTATGAGTGACAAGAACAACAACAACGACAACGGCCACGCCGCCCCTGCTGCGGGCGCCGTGGTTCTGGAAGCCAAGGGCCTGACCAAGCGCTTCACCGAAGGCCGGCTCGACGTGACCGTGCTCAAGGGCGTCGACCTGCAGATCCGCGCGGGCGAGACCGTGGCCATCGTCGGCGCATCGGGCTCGGGCAAGAGCACCTTGCTGCATTTGCTGGGCGGCCTTGACGCGCCCACCGCGGGCAGCGTGCGCCTGAAGGGCGAGGCGATGTCGTCGCTGTCGGCCGAGCGCCAGGGCCAGCTGCGCAATCAGCACCTGGGCTTCATCTACCAGTTCCACCACCTGCTGCCCGAGTTCAGCGCGCTGGACAACGTGGCCATGCCCCTGCGCATCCGCCGCATGCCCGACGCCCAGGCCCACGAGCAGGCCGCCCAGGTGCTCGCGTCGGTGGGCCTCAAGGACCGTGTGCACCACCGCCCGGCCGAACTCTCCGGCGGCGAGCGCCAGCGTGTCGCCATCGCGCGGGCCCTGGTCACCCGGCCCGCCTGCGTGCTGGCCGACGAGCCCACAGGCAACCTCGACAGGTCGACCGCCGATGGCGTGTTCGAGCTGATGCTGCAGCTCGCACGCGACCATGGGACCGCGTTTGTGATGGTCACCCACGACGAGTCGCTGGCCGCGCGCTGTGGGCGGGTGGTGAGGCTGGTGTCGGGGGTTTTGGGGTAATAGGGCGGCAGGGGCCGGGGTCGATGAGCAGTCGATGGCGGCCTCCAGTTGGGAGGCGGATTGCCGATGCCAGGCAATCGAAGTTAGGGAGCGAAAAGAGAAGGGCGCATGCAGCACAGGGTGGTTGCCTTTTCCCCATGTCATGCGAGTCCTCAGCCCTCAGTTTTAGAGTCTAGTCAAACGCGCGCCGTGTGGGTGCTTCAAAAAAAATAGCATCCAGCGCAGGTCAATCAAGCGGTACCTGCCGAAATTGGGTCACAAAATCCGCCCGTACCACCACACCGACAACCCTGCCGCCAGCAAAGCCAGTACGGCCCCCACCAGCGCCAGCAGAGACGATACCTCCGTCTCCTTTTTCTCGACCGTCAGGCGCGAGCTCAGCGTCTCATACACCTTCTTCAAATCCGCAGCGGTCGCTGCGTGGAAGTACTCCGCATTGGTGCGCGTGGCCACGGCTTTCAGGGTTTCTTCGTCGAGCCGCACGCGCATCGACCAGCCTTCGAACCCGATGGTCTCGCCCTGCACCGTGCCCACCCCCACCGTGTACACGCGCACGCCGCGGTCGGCGGCCCACTTGGCGGCTTCGAGCGGGTCCACGCCGGTGGTGCGCTGGCCGTCGGTCAGCATGATGATGGCGGCCGAGTTGTACGAGCCGGGTGCCACGGGCGTGAAGGGCTTGGCCGGGTCCTGCTTGCCGATCTCGTCGATGGGCTTGGGGCGCATGGCCTGGCGGCCGCCCAGGGCGGAGATGTCGATGCCTGCGTCCGGGAACAGCGTGGCCAGCGACAGCATGATGCCGTTGCCCGTGGCCGTGCCGCGCTGCAGTTGAAAGCTGTCGATGGCCTTGACCAGGTCTTCGCGGCTTTGCGTAGGCAACTGGGCCAGTTGGGCGCTGCCGGCAAATGCCACGATGCCCACGCGCACGTGCCGGGGCAGTTCGGCAATGAAGGCTTTGGCTGCGTTCTGTGCGGCGGTGATGCGGTCGGGCTCCACGTCGGAGGCGCGCATGCTGCCCGACACGTCCATGGCCAGCATGATGGTCTGGTTCTGCGAGGGCAGGGTGATGACGGCCATGGGCCGTGCGGCGGCGATCAGCAGCGCAATCAGTGCCAGCAGAAAGAGGGCCGGCGGAATGTGGCGGCGCAGACGCTGGCCCGGGCCCATGGCTTCGCGCACCAGCGACAGGCTGGAGTAGCTCAGCGCGGTCTTCTTGCGCCGGTGCAGCAGCCACCAGTACAGCAGCACCAAGAGGGGCGCAACCAGCAACAGCCAGAGCAGGGTGGGCCAGAGAAAAACCATGGTGCAGGTCCTTGATGGCGGCTTGGGTCAGGCGGCGGCAGGCACACCTGCCCCCAGGGCCGAGGGCGATGATGGTGAAGGCGACGACGATGACACGCTGCGCGGCGTGCGCACGCGGCGCTGGCGCATGTCCATGAAGCGCAGCAGCGCATCGACCAGGTCATCGTCGGTGCACAGCTCGAGCGTGTCGGCACCGGCGCGCGCCAGGCCTTCGCGCAGCACCGCCTCGCGTTCGGCAGCCAGGTTGGCAAAGCGGCGGCGAAAGGCCGCGTCGTGCGTGTCCACCTGCAGCTGCTCGCCGGTTTCGGCATCGCGCAGGGTGATCAGGCCGACGTCGGGCAGCTCCATCTCCAGCGGGTCGAGCAGGCGCACGGCCACGACGTCGTGCCGCTGTGCGAGTTGTGCCAGGGGCTTTTCCCAGCCGGGTGCGCTGATGAAGTCGGACACGACGAACACGGTGGAGCGCCGGCGCAGGTTGGACAGCCCGGCGTGCAGCAGCCGGTGCAGTTCGGTGGCAGCGATTGCGCCCTTTGCGCCCATTGCGCCTTTCGCTCTCGTGGAGCCGTTGGCGCGCGGTGTTGAAGATGTCGTTGCAGGTGCCAATAACCGATGGACCAGATGCAGCACATGTGCGCGGCTGCTGCGCGGCGGCAGCGTGGCATCCACCGCGCGTTCGGCCTGGCCGCTGGCGCCGCCATACAGCATGGCGCCCACCCGGTTGCCGTGGCGGGTGAGCAGGCGCGAGAGCACCGCCACGAAGCCGGTGAGGATGTCCCGCTTGGAGTGGCCTTCGGGGCCGAAGCTGATGGAGGGGCTCAGGTCCAGCAGGAACCAGGCGGTCATCTCGCGGTCTTCGGTAAACACGCGCACGTGGGGCAGGTTCAGGCGCGCCGTCACGTTCCAGTCGATGTGGCGCACATCGTCGTGAGGCTGGTATTCGCGCAGGTCGGCCAGGTCCAGGCCGCTGCCGCGCATCAGGGTGCGGTAGTCGCCCTGCAGCAGGCCGTCGAGCCGCCGGATGACCTTCCACTCCAGCTCGCGCAGCAGGCGGTCGGCCTGCCCCGGCTGGGTCGGCAGCGCATGCACCGTTGCGGAAGAGGTGTCGGGCGGCGTTTTGGCCATGGTGGAGCTCAGGCGGCTTTTTGCTCGTGGTGCAGGGGGCGCGCAGGCGCCGGGATCTTGGCCATGATGCGCTGGATCAGCGCGTCGGCGTCAAGCCCTTCGGACAGTGCTTCGTACGACAGCGCCACGCGGTGGCGCAGCACGTCGGCGGCCAGGTCGGTCATGTCTTCGGGCAGCACGTAGTTGCGGCCGCGCAGCATGGCCAGGGCCTGCGCGCCTTCGGCCAGGGCGATGGTGGCGCGGGGGCTGGCACCGCAGCTGATGTAGGCCGCCAGGTCTTTCAGGCCATGGCGGGAAGGCACGCGGGTGGCGGCCACGAGCTTCACGGCGTACTGCAGCATGGATGGGTCCACATACACGGTGCGGCATTCGGCCTGCAGCGCCGCCAGCTGGGCTGTGGTGGCCACGGGCAGCACCTGCACGGGCAGGTCCAGTGCGCGCTGGGCGATGACGAACTCTTCCTCCTCCGTCGGGTAGTCGAGCAGCACCTTCATCATGAAGCGGTCCACCTGCGCTTCGGGCAGTGCGTAGGTGCCTTCTGTCTCGATGGGGTTCTGCGTGGCCATCACCAGGAAGGGCTCCGGCACCTTGTGTGTCTCGCCGGCAATGGTGACCTGGCGCTCCTGCATCACCTCCAGCAGCGCGCTCTGCACCTTGGCGGGCGCGCGGTTGATTTCATCGGCCAGCAGCAGGTGGGTGAACACGGGGCCCAGCGCGGTGCTGAATTCGCCGGTCTTCTGGTTGTACATGCGGGTGCCCACGAGGTCGGCAGGCACCAGGTCGGGCGTGAACTGAATGCGCTTGAAGCTGCCCTGGATGGTGCTGGCCAGCGTCTTCACCGTGAGCGTCTTGGCCAGTCCCGGCACGCCTTCGACCAGCAGATGGCCCTGGGCGAGCATGGCCACCATCACGCGTTCGAGAAAGCGGTCCTGCCCGACCACCACGCGCTTGACTTCGTAGAGCACCTGCTCCATCAGGGTGGCGGTGTTCGCTGTGGATTCCATGGATGTCTTTCCTTGTCAGTGGTCGAAGATGCGGAGAGTCGCCCAACCCCCAGCTAGAACGGCGGCATGCCCACGGCAGCAGCAGCGTTCTCAATGGGCACGGCAAAACCGATGCCGATGAAGGTGCGCGCGGAGGTCGGGTTCAGGATGGCGGTGACGATGCCCACGACCTCGCCGTCGAGCGTGACCAGCGGCCCGCCGGAGTTGCCCGGATTGGCGGCAGCGTCGAACTGGATCAGGTTGCTGAGCTGGCGTTTGCCTTCAGGCGAGGTGAATTCGCGCTTGAGACCCGACACCACGCCGGCCGAGGCCGACGGTCCGATGCCGAACGGAAAACCCACGGCCACCACATGGTCGCCGGGGCGCAGGTCTTGCGTGGAGCGCAGGGGCGCGGCTTCGAGGTCGTCGGGAACCTTGTGCGCCTGCAGCACGGCCAGATCGTTTTCAGGCTGCGCGCCGGTGATGCTGGCCGTGGTCTCCAGGCCGTCGTGGAAGGTGATGGCAATGCGGTCAGCGCCCGCCACCACGTGCAGGTTGGTCAGGATGACGCCCTTGTCGACGATGACGACGCCCGTGCCCACACCGCGCTCGATCTCTTCCTTGCCGTTTTTGCTGCGGCTGTAGCCCACCACGCGCACCACCGATGGCGCAATGGCCTCCACCGCGCGTGCGGCGGCCGAGGGCGGGGTGGTGGTCTCCAGCGTGCGCAGCACGGCGGCGTCGATGTCTTCCTGGGTGATCCTGTGCGGGGCAGGGCGCTGCTGCACCCACAGGCTGACGGCGAGCAAGGCCGAGAGCAGCGCGATCACGGCCCACAGGCTGTGCAGGTGGCGCCGCGACAGCGCCACGGCCGAAGCGGCGGGCGTGGGTGGGATGGTCGCAGAGGCGCCATCGTCCCCCTGCGGCAGCGCGCCAGGCGCCGCAGAATCCACCGGTGCAGAGGAGGATCTGTCGGAGGGTGCCGCCGCGGCCCCGTCCAGAGGGCGGCGGGCCGGGCGGGAGCTGCTGTAGAGGGCGGGCCGAGGCATCCTGTCACCTTTTCTACTGCGCCGCAAAAAAGCGCATGGTTTTGACGTTAGCACGTATCGATGCCAGATGCACATCCAAGGTTTCGTGCACCGTTGGCTGGCTACGAAGCCGGGGCCCTGGTTCTTGGGGCATCATGCCCGGATGACTGTCTGGATCGACACCCACTGCCACCTGGACGCCCCGGAATTCGACCCTGACCGCGATGCGGTCCGCGCAACTGCCCGCGCACAGGGCGTGGCGCACTGCGTGATCCCGGCGGTGGAGCGCAGCAACTGGGCCACCGTGCGGGAGCTGGCGCACCACCATGGGGACAGCTACGCGCTGGGCATCCACCCGCTGTACACCGGTCGTGCCGACGACGGCGACCTGGAGCTCCTTGAGGCTGAGCTAACGCAGCACCACGCCGACCCGCGCCTGGTCGCCATTGGTGAGATCGGGCTGGATTATTTTGTGAGCGGGCTGGACCCGGTGCGGCAGGAGCGGTTTTACCGGGCCCAATTGCAATTGGCGCGCCAATTCGACCTGCCGGTGATCTTGCATGTGCGCCGATCGGCCGACAAGCTCCTCAAAGGCCTGCGCGAGCTGCCGGTTTGCGGCGGCATCGCGCATGCCTTCAACGGCAGCCAACAGCAGGCCGACGCTTTCATCGGGATGGGGTTCAAACTGGGCTTCGGGGGCGCCATGACCTATGACCGCGCCCTGCAGCTGCGCCGCCTGGCCACCGAGTTGCCCGAGGACGTGCTGGTGCTGGAGACCGACGCGCCGGACATCCAGCCGCACTGGCTCTACACCACGGCTGCACAGCGTGCCGAAGGCCAGCCCCAGGGCCGCAATGCTCCTGCAGAGCTGCCGCGCATCGCCGAGGTGCTGGCGCAACTGCGGGGCCAGCCCGTGCAGGCACTGGCCGCGGCCACCACACGCAACGCGCTGGCAGCGCTGCCCCGGCTGGCGGCGCTGGTGCGGTAGCGCCTGCGTGCCGAGGGCAGGCGCTTGATGACGGAGACCTGCTGCCAGCCCGGTGGCAGGCTGCCGTTGTCTACCCCTGAAACAAGGAGCCACTGAGGAGTTTTGCGCAACGTGGCGCTCGGTTTGCAGCTATCTTTTTTTGTGGGCGCGCAAAGCGCTGTTGCGGTTTCGGCCAGAATCAGTCCATGCCTCTCGTCCCCGCGCCCAGCCCCGCACCATCCCTGGCCGCCACCCGGTGGCAGGGACTGCCGCCCGTGGCGTCTGCCGAGACCGTGGTGCTGGTACTGGGCAGCTTTCCAGGCGCGGCCTCACTGCGGCTTCGCCAGTATTACGCCCACCCGCAAAACCATTTCTGGAAGATTCTGCAGGCGCTGTGGCCCCAGCATCCGCTGCCGCCTGCCGGGGCTGATGACCACTATGCGCGGCGCTGCGAATGGCTGCTGGCGCGCCGGCTGGGGCTGTGGGATGTGTATGAAAGCTGCGAGCGCGAAGGCAGCCTGGACACCGCCATCCGCAACGCCCAGGTGAACGACTTTGCGCGCCTGCACGGACACTGCCCGCGTCTGGCCGCGCTGGCCCACAACGGTGCCGAGAGCTTTCGGCACGCGCCCGCAGCGCTGGCCAGCCTGGAATCGGCGCACCCGACCCGGATAGACGCCGTGCGGCTGCCCTCGACCAGCCCCGCCAATGCCTCCTGGAGCTTTGACCGAAAATTGGCGGCCTGGGGCGAGCTGATGGCTGCCCACGGACTGCTTTGACTGCCTTCCACCCCATCCGAATGACGCGAAAAAAGAATACGACCCCCGAACTGCCCGAAGTCAGCGTCTCCGACGACGGCGAGGTGCGGCACCTTCACCTGGGCACGCCCTGGATCCAGGGCTCCATGCGCGTGGCCGAGCCGTTCGTGCTGGAGCTGGAGTACGTGCAGCGCATGATGGCCTGGCTGTTGTTTGCCGACCCTGCGCAGGTCTCCAAGGGGCACGCCATGCAACTGGGCCTGGGCGCGGGAGCCATCACCAAGTTTTGCCACAAGAAGCTGCGCATCTGCAGCACGGCCATCGAGCTCAACCCCCAGGTGGTGGCGGTGTGCCGGCAGTGGTTCAAGCTGCCGCCCGACGGCCCCAAGCTGCGCGTGGTGCTGGCCGATGCGGCCCAGGAAATCCGCAACCCGATGTGGCTGGGCACCGTGGATGCGCTGGCGGTGGACCTGTATGACCACGATGCGGCAGCGCCAGTGCTCGACAGTCCGGACTTCTATGCCGACTGCCGCGCACTGCTGACGGATACTGGCAGCATGACCGTCAACCTGTTTGGCCGTGCCTTCAGCTACGACCGCAGCCTGCAGAGCATGGCGCAGGCCTTCGGCGAAGACGCGCTGTGGTCCTTCAAGCCGACGCGTGAGGGCAACACCGTGGTGCTGGCCCAGCGCACCCCGACGCGCCCCAAACGCACCGAACTGGCCTTGCGGGCCGAGGCCATCCAGGCGCGCTGGGACCTGCCGACGACGAAATGGCTGCGGGCTTTCAAACCCGTGGCGGGCTGAACGGCGCGGCGTTCATGCAGGGCATGGCAGAGCGCGAGCAGCGCAGACAGCGTAGATGGCGCTGAGAACGTGTACGCACACTGAAAGGTCTCCGATGACGAAGGTTGCAGAAGTTTCCACCGAGCGCGCAGCCGCAGCGCCCTACGTCGGCCCCCTGGATTGGCGGCGCATGGTGCAGTGGCTGAGTGAGGACAAGGTCATCACCCGCGAGGAAGCCCAGCGCACCATCGCCCGCTGCTCGCAGGCCGAGAGCTCCCAGCATGCGCTGGTGCGCCTGGCCAACGTGGCCATGGAACGTGCGTCAGACGGCAAGCCGCTCGACATCGAGGCGCTGTCCGAATACCTGGCGCGGCGTGCCGGGCTGCCCTATCTGCGCATCGACCCGCTCAAGGTGGACGTGGGCCGCGTGGCCGACACCATGAGCGCGACCTATGCCGAACGCCACAAGGTGCTGCCGGTTCAGGTGACATCCAAGGAAGTGGTGGTGGCCACGGCCGAGCCCTTCATTGACGACTGGGTGGCCGAGGTGGAGCGCCAGTCGCGGCGGACGGTGCGCCGGGTGGTGTCCAACCCTGCCGACATCCATCGGTTCACCGCCGAGTTTTTTGCACTGGCCAAGTCCGTGCGCGCAGCCCAGAAGGCTGGCGGGGCCGGCGGCGGCAGCAGCTTCGAGCAACTGGTCGAGCTGGGCAAGAGCAACAAGCAGCTCGATGCCAACGACCAGGGCGTGGTCAAGGTGGTGGACTGGCTCTGGCAGTACGCGTTCGACCAGCGCGCCAGCGACATCCACCTGGAGCCCCGCCGCGAGCAGGGCGTGATCCGCTTTCGCATCGACGGCGTGCTGCACCCCGTCTACCAGATGCCCATGGGCGTGCACAACGCCATGATCTCGCGCATCAAGCTGCTGGGCCGCATCGACGTGGTGGAAAAGCGCCGCCCGCAGGATGGCCGCATCAAGACGCGCAACCAGCGCGGCGACGAAGTGGAAATGCGCCTGTCGACGCTGCCCACCGCGTTTGGCGAAAAGATGGTCATGCGGATCTTCGACCCCGACAACGCGGTCAAGGACCTGGACGCACTGGGTTTTGCGCCGCACGACGCCCAGCGGTGGGAGGACCTGGTCAAGCGACCGCACGGCATTATCTTGGTGACCGGGCCCACCGGCTCGGGCAAGACCACCACGCTGTACTCCACGCTCAAGCGCGTGGCCACCGAAGAAGTCAACGTCAGCACGGTGGAGGACCCGATCGAAATGATCGAGCCCAGTTTCAACCAGACCCAGGTGCAGCCGCAGCTCGACTTCAACTTCGCCGAAGGACTGCGCGCCCTGATGCGCCAGGACCCGGACATCATCATGGTGGGCGAAATCCGCGATCTGGAGACGGCCGAAATGGCGGTGCAGGCGGCGCTCACCGGTCACCTGGTGTTCTCCACGCTGCACACCAACGACGCGCCCTCGGCCATCACGCGGCTGATGGAGCTGGGTGTGCCGCCGTACCTGCTCAACGCCACCATCCTGGGGGTGCTCGCCCAGCGACTGGTGCGCACGCTGTGCAAGCAGTGCAAGCAAAAGGACGATACGACGGACCGCGAAGTCCTGATGGGCGCCGTCAAGCCCTGGAAGCTCAGCGGCGGCTACCAGCCCTACAAGCCCGTGGGCTGCGTGGATTGCCGCATGAGCGGCTTCCGCGGGCGCATGGGCCTTTACGAGCTGCTCACGGTGAGCGAGGCCCTGAAGGAAAAGATCAACCAGGCGCCTTCCATCGACATGCTGCGCCGCCAGGCCGTGCAGGACGGCATGCGCCCGCTGCGCCTGGCCGGTGCGCTGCGGGTGGCCGAAGGGCTCACCACGCTCGAAGAGGTGCTCACCGCCACGCCTCCGCTGGAGTAGGGGCACCAGGTCTCCTGGGCGACTGCCACGCCGCTGGTCCCATTAATGGTGTGCAGTGCGTTACCGGATGTAGGTGGAATCCACATCCGCACGGGGCGCTCTTGGACTGACAATCGCGCAGTCAAGATTTCCGCCTAGGAGACAAATGTGAAAATCAAGAGTCAAAAAGACTTCTTTGCCGGCCTCATGTTCATGGGGATCGGCGTGGCGTTTGCGTGGGGAGCCACCACGTACAACGTCGGCAACGGCGCACGCATGGGCCCGGGCTACTTCCCGCTGCTGCTGGGGATTTTGCTGGCCCTCATCGGGTCTGCCATCACCTTCAAAGCCACCACGGTGGAAACGCAGGACGGCGACAAGATCGGCAAGTGGGCCTGGAAGCCGCTGTTCTTCATCCTCGCTGCCAACTTCGCCTTCGGCATCCTGCTCGGCGGCCTGCCCAGCCTGGGCATCCCGGCGATGGGCCTCATCGTGGGCATCTATGCGCTGACCTTCATCTCCAGCCTGGCTGGCAATGAGTTCAACGCCAAGGCTGTGTTCGTGCTGGCCACCGTGCTTGCCGTCGGCAGCTACGTGGCATTCGTCTGGGCGCTCAAGCTGCAGTTCCCTGTGTGGCCGAGTTTCATCACGGGTTGAGCAGGAGCACCGACCATGGATTTGATCAACAACCTCTCGCTGGGTTTTGGCGTGGCTTTCACGTTCCAGAACCTCATCTACTGCTTTGTCGGCTGCCTGCTGGGCACGCTGATCGGCGTTCTGCCTGGCATCGGCCCCGTGGCCACCATTGCCATGCTGCTGCCTGCCACCTACGCACTGCCCCCCGTGGCCGCGCTGATCATGCTGGCCGGTATCTATTACGGCGCGCAATACGGTGGCTCCACCACCGCCATTCTGGTCAACCTGCCAGGTGAATCGTCCTCGGTGGTGACCGTGATCGACGGCTACCAGATGGCCCGAAAAGGCCGAGCGGGGCCGGCGCTGGCGGCGGCGGGCCTCGGCTCGTTCTTCGCCGGTTGCGTGGGCACGCTGATCCTGGCGGCCTTTGCGCCTCCGCTGACCGAAGTGGCCTTCAAGTTCGGCCCTGCCGAATACTTCTCGCTGATGGTGCTGGGCCTGATCGGCGCCGTGGTGCTGGCCTCGGGCTCGCTGCTCAAGGCGGTGGCCATGATCGTGCTGGGCCTGCTGATGGGCCTGGTGGGTACCGACGTGAACTCGGGCGTGGCCCGTTTCAGCTTCGACATCCCTGAGCTGACCGACGGCATCGGCTTCGTGACCATCGCCATGGGCGTGTTCGGCTACGGGGAAATCATCGCCAACCTGGCCCGTCCCGACGACGACCGCGAAGTGTTCACGGCCAAGGTGCATGGCCTGTTCCCGACGAAGGAAGACTTCAAGCGCATGGTGCCCGCGGTGCTGCGTGGTACGGCCTTGGGCGCTGCCCTGGGTATCTTGCCCGGCGGTGGTGCACTGCTGGCTGCGTTCGCTGCCTACACGGTCGAGAAGAAGACCAAGCTCAAGCCCGGCGAAGTGCCGTTCGGCCAAGGCAACATCCGCGGCGTGGCGGCTCCAGAGTCGGCCAACAACGCAGGTTCGCAAACCTCGTTCATCCCGCTGCTGACGCTGGGCATTCCACCCAACGCCGTGATGGCGCTGATGGTGGGTGCGATGACGATCCACAACATCCAGCCTGGTCCCCAGGTGATGACCAGCAACCCGGAACTCTTCTGGGGCCTGATCGCTTCGATGTGGATCGGCAACGCCATGCTCGTGATCCTGAACCTGCCGCTGATCGGCATCTGGATCAAGCTGCTTACGGTGCCTTACCGCTGGCTGTACCCCTCCATCGTGCTGTTCTGCGCGGTGGGTGTGTACTCGACCAACAACAACACCTTCGACATCTGGATGGTGGGTATCTTCGGTCTGGTGGGCTACATCTTCCACAAGCTGGGCACGGAACCTGCGCCTTTGCTGCTGGGATTCATCCTGGGCCCGATGATGGAAGAAAACCTTCGCCGTGCGCTGCTGCTGTCGCGTGGCGACTGGAGCGTGTTCGTCACGCGTCCGCTGTCGGCCGGCCTGCTGGCTGCCGCGGCCCTGCTGCTCATCATCGTGCTGCTGCCCGCCGTGAAGAACAAGCGCGAAGAAGCGTTCGTGGAAGACTGACCACCGTCCTCTTCTCATCGACTCCATGACGACGGCACCTTCGGGTGCCGTTGTTTTTTGGCGAGCCGTCACCGGGGCTGGCGCTGCGGACCAGCACAATCGGGGCAGAGGTCCGCACGCATGCCCACACCACTGCACGTCACACAGCACCCCCACCGGGCGTTGCTGCACAACGAGATTCACGCCCGCCCGCCCGAGTCCATGACGGCTCCGCTGGCCATTGCGCACATCGTGATGCTGGCCGATGCCGTCGGCCGCGAGGCCAGCCGTGCCCATGTGGCAGCCCTGCTGCGCGACCACCACCTGGCACCCCCCGGCGAGCACACCACCCACCTGCGGATCGACCTGGGGGCCTACCGCCTGCGGTGGGAGATGCACACCGAGTTCGTCTCCTGGACCTTCACGGTGCCCACGGCCATCGACGCCTTTGGCGAGCGGGAGCCCGCCAGCGCCGCCGATGCCGTGCCGCAGGACTGGCTGGCGGCGCTGCCCGGGCAATGCCTGTGCAGCCTGAACCTGTGGGTGCTGCCCACGCATGCCTTCGGCTCGGGCTCGCTCGTCAAGCACGTGCTGCACGAAGACACTTTGGTGGCGTCGACCGTGGCGGACGGCCATGGCGAGGTGTACACCGACTTTGCCATCCATGCCGACGGCTTCTCGCGCATGGTGCTGCTGGCGGGCGGCATGACCCCCCGCCGCCTGGGGCGCCTGGTGCAGCGCCTGCTGGAGATCGAGACCTACCGCATGGCCGCGCTGCTGGGCCTGCCTGCTGCCCGCGAGGCAGCCAACGTGCTGGCCTTTGCCGAGAGCGAGCTGGCCGAACTGGCCAACGCCATCCGCACGGCCAACCGCGACGCAGAGCCCGTGCTGCTGGACCGCCTGACGCGGCTGGCCGGCCAGGTAGAAAGCCAATACGCCGCCACGCATTCGCGGTTTTCGGCCAGCAGCGCGTACTTCGAGCTGCTGGACCGCCGCATCCAGGACATCGCCGAGTCCCGCCTGGCAGGCATGCAGACCATCCGCGAATTCATGGACCGGCGCCTCACGCCCGCACGCAGCACCTGCGAATGGGCGGCCCGCCGGCAGGACGCGCTGTCGCAACGCGTCTCGCGCATGAGCAACCTGCTGCGCACCCGCGTGGAGATCGAGCAGCAGCAAAGCAGCCAGGCGCTGCTGACCACCATGAACCACCGCCAAGACTTGCAGCTCAAGATGCAGTCCACGGTCGAAGGCCTCTCGGTGGCTGCCATCACGTACTACATCGTCGGGCTGGTGAGCTACCTGGCCAAGGGCGCGCAGAAGCTGGGATGGCCCTTGTCTGCGGAGACCACCGCGGCCATTGCGATACCGCTGGTGGCGCTGGCAGTGTGGTGGTCGCTGCGCAGGCTGCACCATCGGATCTTCAAGAAGCACGGGGAGTCGGGGGCTTGATGGCTCGCTGGTGAACGGGTGCGTTCAGCCCGCAGCCGTGGATGGTGCGTTCCAAGGCGGTCACGCTTTCCACAATGGTTCATGCATTCGCCACCGTTCAGGCTGGCTTGTCGACACGCGGATGCAGGCTTCCACGAGCTCAGCCAGAACGGTGATAACGATGTGAAAGGAGGCTTCGTGTCTGTGCGCTGCGCGCGTGCCATGGCAGGCGCCGTTCGGCCCCATCGGCCCATAATGTTCCGATGCCCTTCAGCTACACCCCCTCCTATGCCAGCACCCGCTTGCCGGTGTTTGCGCGCAATGTCGTTTCCACCTCGCACCCGCTGGCAGCGCAGGCGGGGCTGCGGATACTGCAGCAGGGGGGCAACGCGGTCGATGCGGCTGTGGCGGCCGCAGCGGCCATGACCATTTGCGAGCCGGTGAGCAATGGGCTCGGCAGCGATGCGTTCTGCATCCTGTGGGACGGCCAGGCCTTGCACGGGCTCAACGCGTCGGGGCGTGCGCCGGCGGCGTGGACGCCGGAGTACTTTCACCAGCGCTACGGTCAGGGCCAGGCAACGCCACCCACACGCGGCATGGACACCGTCACCGTGCCCGGTGCGGTCAGTGCCTGGGCGGCCTTGTCCGCGCGTTTTGGCAAGCTGCCTTTTGCCGACCTGATGGAGCCGGCCGCCGAGATCGCCGAGCGCGGCTATCTGGTGCCGGTGGTCGTGCAGCACAAGTGGGCGGCGGCAGTGGGCGAACTGCAGTCCCAGCCGGGTTTTGCCCAGAGCTTCATGCCCTGGGGCCGCGCGCCGCAGGTGGGGGAGCTGTTCCAGTTCCAGGCCGCGGCCCGTGCGCTGCGTGCCATCGGCGCGACGCGCGGCCAGGCGTTCTACACGGGTGAGATTGCGCAGGCCCTGGTGGCTTTCTCGCAGGCCCACGGCGGCAGCCACACGCTGGCAGACTTCGCCGCGCACCAGCCGGAGTGGGTCACGCCCATCGCACGCAACTACCGAGGCCACACGCTGCACGAGATTCCGCCCAACGGGCAGGGCATCGCCGCGCTGATCGCGCTGGGCATCCTCGACCAGTTCGATGTGGCCAGCCTGCCGGTGGACAGCGCCGCATCCCAGCACCTGCAGATCGAGGCGATGAAGCTGGCGTTTGCCGACGTCTACCGCTACGTGGCCGAGCCATCGTCGATGGAGGTGACGCCCGCGCAGATGCTCGATGACGCTTACCTCGCGTCCCGTGCCAGACTGATCGACATGAACAGGGCGCAGGACTTCGGTGCGGGTAACCCGTTCAAGGGCGGCACGATCTACCTCACGGCAGCGGACGAGAACGGCATGATGGTCAGCTTCATCCAGAGCAACTACATGGGGTTCGGGTCGGGCTGCGTCGAACCCACGTTCGGCGTCAGCCTGCAAAACCGCGGCCAGGCCTTCAGCACCGACCGCACCGCCGCCAACTCGGCAAACGTGGTGGCGCCGGGCAAGCGGCCGTTTCACACCATCATCCCGGCCTTTCTGACCAAAGACGGCCAGCCGGTGATGAGCTACGGCGTGATGGGCGCCAACATGCAGCCTCAGGGCCATCTGCAGACGCTGGTGCGCATGCTCGACTACGGCCAGAACCCCCAAGCCGCGTGCGATGCGCCGCGTTGGCGCTTCAATGCGGGCCTGGGCATCAATGTGGAGCCGGACATGCCCGCCGCCACAGTACAGGGGCTCAAAGGCCTGGGGCACCGCCTGGAGGCGATGCAGGGGTCGTACCAGGACTTCGGCGCCGGCCAGTTCATCTGGCGCATGGGCGACCCGAAGGTGCACGGCTATGTGGCGGCCAGCGACCCGCGGCGCGATGGGCAGGCGGCTGGCTACTGATGAATCACCCCTGGGCCGCCTTGGGCGCCTTCGTGCTCTCTCCCTTTCTGTCACGCTCCGCCAGGCTGCGTCACACACTGCGCGCCATGGGAAGGGGACGCGGCCCGCGGCCTGGCGCAGCCAGTTCTGCGGCCTCCTCGCCTCAGATCGCGCCAGTGCTTGGGCTGTGCTGCCGCGCTGCGCAACGAACAAGTGAATATTGAAAAAAAGTGGCTCTACCGCAATCTGCACAAGCGCAAGCAGCTACAAAAAGTGTAGCAGCCGGCTTCATTCTCGCGCTTCTGGGCTCCATCGCGTTCAGCGGCAAGGCCATCATCGTCAAGCTGGCGTACCGCCATGGTGTCGATGCGGTGACGCTCATCATGTACCGCATGCTGTTCGCGCTGCCCATCTTCGCCGTGATGGCGTGGTGGGCCAGCCGCGGCAAGCCGCCGCTGACGCGCAAGGACTGGCTGGGCGTGCTGGGCCTGGGTTTCACCGGCTACTACCTGGCAAGCTTTCTGGATTTTGCCGGTCTGGCGTACATCAGCGCGAGCCTGGAGCGGCTGATCCTGTACCTCAACCCCACGCTCGTGATGATGCTGGGCTGGGCGCTGTACGGGCGCAGCATCCGCTGGTCGCAGGCGCTGGCCATGCTCATCAGTTACTGCGGGGTGATGCTGGTGTTCGGGTTCGAAGCCAATCTGCAGGGCACCAACGCGGCCTGGGGCGCGCTGTTGGTGTTCCTGAGCGCTGCAAGCTACGCCATCTACCTGGTCTACAGCGGCGAGATGGTGCAGCGCCTGGGCTCGCTGCGCCTGGTGGGCCTGGCCACCACCGTGGCGTGCCTGCTGTGCCTGGTGCAGTTCGCCGCGCTGCGGCCGCTGAGCGCGGCCCTGGTGGCGCCCGATGTGATCTGGCTGTCGGTGCTCAACGCCACGCTGTGCACGGCCGCGCCCGTGCTGATGGTGATGATGGCCATCGAGCGCATCGGCGCCGGTAGTGCGGCGCAGGTAGGCTTGATCGGGCCGCTGTCCACCATCTTCATGGGCATCTGGTTGCTGGGAGAGCCGTTCACGGTGTGGATCGCCGCGGGCACGGTGCTGGTGGTCACGGGCATTTTCATTTTTGGCCGCGCAGCGCGGCGGCCTGCGGCAGACGCCTGAGAGCGGGCAAGGCACCCCCCCCCACAGCTACGCAGAAAGGGGCCGCCCGCGCCCTTTGGGTGGGTGTTGCCAGCCATATGTCGGTCCCACAGCCTCGCTACCTCGGTACGTCGCTGCCCGACAACTCATCGACTCGTCAACCTATCCACTCATCCGCTTATCCACATCCACTGGGTCGATCACGAGACCTTTTTCTTGGGTGGGGGCGCAGGTTTGCGGGCTGGCGCTGCTGCGGGTGCTGCGCTCGGTGTCGCTGCCGCAGCGGCCTTGGGCTTCACGCGCTGGGCTACCGTCATGGGTGCGCCGCCGGCGAAGCTGTCCAGGTTCTTGCCCATGGCCAGCTCCAGTTGTTCCAGGCGCGCCTGTGCGGGCGGGTGGGTGGCCAGGGCCAGGGTGAACATGGGGTTGTCGGGCTTGGCGGTGCGCAGTTGCTGCAGCACGGCCACCAGGCCGTAGGGGTCGAAGCCCGCCCGTGTGGCCAGCGCCACGCCGGTGCGGTCCGCATCGTATTCGTCGGTCTGGTCGAGGCCGCGCGAGTACAGGTTGCGCCCCAGTTCCAGCAACTGCGAGGCCACCAGATTGCCCACCGCGCTGGTCTTGATCTGAGACGCCAAGAACTGCTTGAACAAACCCGACTGCGCGGTCTTGCGCATGGCGTGCAGGTGGTGCTTGGCGGTGACGTGCGTGATCTCGTGCGCCAGGATGCCCGCCAGCTCTGCCTCGTCGGCGCAGCGGTCTATCAAGCCCTTGGTGACGAAGACATATCCGCCCGGCGCTGCAAACGCGTTGTAGCCCGGGTCATCCAGCACGACGAAGGTCCAGGGCAGGTTGGGGCGTTCGGACTGCAGGCTGATCCAGCGGCCGAGCTGGTTCACGTAGCGCTGCAGTGCCATGTCCGGGTGCAGCGGCTTGCTGCCCAGCAGCACGGCGGACAGCTGCCGGCCGATCTCGATCTCGCGGGGCTCGTCGATGCTCTCGACCGAGCTGGACAACAAGCTGATGAGGTCGTCGCCGCGCGGTGCACTGCCGCCGCCGGTCACGGCGCCCAGCAGCATGTTCATGACGTTCTGGCTCTGGCTGGTCGCAGGCAGCAGAGCCAGGGCGACCGCAGCGCAGGCCGCAGCCAGGCGCCGGTGGTTCAGGAGAGAGCTCGATGGCATGGCAAGGCTCCTCAGTTGGGGCTGAAGTTGGGATCGGACGGGTTGGTCGACGAGCCGGTGGCTCCCGTGCCCGAGGTGGGGCGCGCAGGGGCCGCCAGTGCCGGCACCGTGCGCGGCTGCAGCGAGGCCGCGGTGGCGAACTGCCGCGCCTGGTCCGCGTTCACCCGCAGCGCCTCGGCCTGGCCTACCGCTGCAGGGTTGGGCTGGGCATTGGCGATGTCTTCAGCACCCAGGCCGCGGATGCCGACGGTGGAGGTGGCGGTAGTGCTGGAGCCGCTGTTGCCGCCGAACAAACTGCCCACGCCGCGCAGGCCGCTGGTGGCGGCGTTGCTGCTGGCAGTGGCAGACCCGGACTGGGGGCCCAGGTCGAACATGTGCACCCAGCCCGTCGCGCCCTGCTGGGTGCTGACCTTGGTCCACGCGCCCTTGCGCTCGCTGCCGCGGGTCACCACCGCGTTGGCTTCCAGGGGCGCCACGCTGGCACCGGTGTCGGCTGGGGCATCGCGCAATTGGGTGGCACGTTTGACCACGGCGGTGTCTTGCGCATGCGCAACGCCTGTCAAGCTCCATGCGGCCGATGCCAGCCACACGGCAAGGGCTCCGCGGTACAGCCATTTCATGGTGGTGCCTTCCATTTATGATTTGCCGAAGCGTTATGTGTATCAGTATGCAACTGGGAGATTGTTATGGATTTGGGTATTGCAGGCAAATGGGCGCTGGTGTGCGGCGCCAGCAAGGGTTTGGGCTACGGCAGCGCGCTGGCGTTGGTGCAGGAAGGCGTGAACGTGGTCATTAACGCGCGCAACGCGGAGGCTCTGGCGCTGGCTGCTACTCAATTGATAGCTGAAGGCGCACGCGCAACCAGCGCTGGCGGCCAGAAAAGCCCGCAGGTGCTGGCCGTGGCTGCGGACATCACCACGCCGGAGGGCCGCGAGGCCGTGTTCTTGGTGGCCGGTGGGCCGGGCCGGGACTTCGACATCGTGGTGACCAATGCCGGCGGCCCGCCCACGGGCGACTTCCGCGACTGGAACCGCGACGCGTGGATCAAGGCGGTGGACGCCAACATGCTCACACCCATCGAGCTCATCCAGGCCACGGTGGATGGCATGGCGGCCCGCGGCTTCGGGCGCATCGTCAACATCACCTCCAGCGCGGTGAAGGCGCCCATCGACATCCTCGGGCTGTCCAACGGCGCGCGCAGCGGGCTCACGGGGTTTGTGGCGGGTGTCTCGCGCAGCAAGATCGCGGCGCGCGGCGTGACCATCAACAACCTGCTGCCCGGCAAGTTCGACACCGACCGGCTCGCCGCCACGGTGAACGCCGCGGCGACCAAGGCCGGCAAGAGCGTGGACGAATTGCGCACCACGCAGCAGGCGCAGATCCCGGCAGGGCGCTACGGCACGGCGCAGGAGTTCGGCGCCATCTGCGCCTTCCTGTGCAGCCAGCAGGCGGGCTACATGACCGGCCAGAACGTGCTGGCCGACGGTGGCGCCTACCCCGGCACCTTCTGAGTAAAAACTTTACACAGGGTCGGGATGAACTGCAGCAGGACACCTCTGTTGGCAGTGGGGCTTCCTCTCTGTCCATGTACAGCCATGGATTGATATAAACAGGGTGGCAGCCGCCCCAGCGGGTTCGTGGGCGGCACGTGTTGTCTTCGTGGCTTTTTGCCGACAGCCTTTTCGTCAGGTGGAAAAACTTGGTGAAGAATGGCGGCCTATCACTTGCCATGCAATCAAGGCCCTTCCTGACCCATCGTCCTCGCCTTCGCACTGCGCTCTCCAGTCTTGCACTGGCAGCGCTGTGCTGCCTGCCGCAGGCTGGCGCGCAAAGCGCTGCGGCCACCGGTGGCAGCACTGCAGCGCCCTACCGCCTGCGCATCGTCGGGGGGCTGGCGGGCATCAACCAGTACACCCGGCAGGAAGAGCCCTTCTGGAGCAAAGAGCTGTCGCGCCTGAGCGGCGGCCGTTTCGAGGCCGAGATCGTGCCCTTCGACCGCGCAGGGGTTCCGGGCGCCGAGATGCTGCGGCTGCTGCAGCTGGGTGTCGTGCCCTTCGGCACCACGCTCATGAGCTCCTTCACGGCCCAGTACCCCGAGTACACCGCGCCAGACCTGGCGGGGCTGAACCCCGACATTGCCACGCTCAAGTCCACCCTCACAGCGTTTCGCCCTTACCTTGAAAAGGCCCTGCGGGACCAGCACGGCGTCGAGGCGCTGGCGGTGTACGTCTACCCGGCGCAGGTGGTGTTCTGCAAGAAGCCGCTGCGCACCCTGTCTGACCTGGCCGGGCGCCGCACCCGCGTGTCGTCGTCCACCCAGGCCGATTTTGTCGGTGCCCTGGGCGGGGTGCCGGTGCTCACCGGCTTTGCGCAGATCATGCCCAGCCTCACCGCCGGCAACACCGAATGCGCAATCACCGGCACCATGTCCGGCAACACGCTGGGCCTGCCCACGGTCACGTCGCACGTGCATGCCTTGCCCGTGACCTGGGGGCTGGCGATCTTCGGCGCCAATCAGGCCGCGTGGGAGGCTCTGCCGCCCGATCTGCGCGCGCTGCTGCGGCGCGAGCTGCCGCGGCTTGAAGCCGCCATCTGGGACGAGTCCGAACACGAGACCTTGAACGGCATGGCCTGCAACCGCGGCGCGCCGGCCTGCGTGGGCGGCCGCAAGGGCAGCATGGTGGTGGTGCCCGTGTCTCCGCAGGACGAGCGCAGCCGCCAGGAGATCCTCGCGTCCACCGTGCTGCCGCGCTGGGTGCAGCGGTGCGGCGCGCGGTGCGCCCAGGTGTGGAACCAGACCATCGGCCCCGTGCGGGGCCTGACGGCAGCGCCCGCAAAACCATGACCGACTTGCGCCAGAACACGGCTGCCGTCCCGACACCCCTGCCACGGGTGCGGCCCTGCATCCGGGTGGGCGTACGGACTGAATGAGCGAGTCCACCACCCCGCTTCGCATCAAGGCCTTCGTATGGGCCGCAGTGGCGGTGTTCATGGGGGCCGTGGCGCTGGTGTCTGCCGCCCTGGTGTGGAATGCGCGCCAGGTGGCGTTGGACGACAACGCAGGGCAGGCCACCCGCTTCGTCGCCGGGGCCGAGGCGGCACTCAACCGGTCGCTGCTCTCCGTCGACGTGCTGCTGGCCAGCCTGGATGAACTGCTGGGTCTGTCGACCGCCATGAGTGACTGGATCGACCCCGAGGCCGCGAGCCAGCGGCTGCGCAGTTCGGCTCGGCAGAACCTGATGGTGCGCTACGTGGCGCTGATGGATGCCCAGGGCAAGATCATCGCGTCGTCCGACGCCGCGGGCAGTGCGCTGGCGGTGCAGCTGCCCGTGGGGTTCCTGGAATCGGTGCTCCAGCAGCCGGTCTCCACCCTGTTGATCAGCCCACCCGTGGTGAGCTTTGCCACTGCCGAGCGCGTGCTCTACTTTGCGCGCCATCTGCGCATGGCCGACAGCGCCCGCGTGATCGCAATTGCCGAACTGCCGGTCAGCGCGCTCAGCTCCGTGCTGGTGCAGGGCGTGGACATCAGCGGCCTGCAGGTCACGCTGGAGCGCGCGGCCGGCCAACTGCTGCTGAGCGTGCCGTACCGCGAAGAAAACCTCACGCCGACCTTGAGCCCACCGCTGCAGCAGCTGGCTGCCGACGGCCCGTCGTGGAACGCCCCGGCCCGCCTGAGCGGCGAGCCTGCGCTGGTGGTGTACCGCCCCATCCTGTACCAGGACCTGCGCATTTCCGCGAGCGTACCGCGCAGCGACGCGCTGGCGGGCTGGCGCCAGCAGCGCAATGCCATCGGCCTCACGGGCCTGCTGTTTGCCGCGATGATCCTGGCCGCCGGGTGGCTGGCGCTGCGGTACCTGGAGCGCCTGTCGCAGGCGCGCGTTGCCATCGCGCAGTCCAAGGCCACGCTCGACCAGGCGCTCGAGTCCATGGTCAGCGGCTTTTTGCTGCTGGACGCACAGCACCGCGTGGTGCAGTGGAACAGCCGCTTCGAAGAGATCTTCCCGTGGATGCGCAACGTCATGGCGCCCACGGTGCCGTTTCGGCGCGTGATGGAAGAAACCTCCAAACACCACATGCCACGGGCCAGCGACGATGAACGCATGCGCTGGGTGGAGCTGCGCCTGCTCAAGCAGAACCAGCACCTGGAGCCCCACGAGCAGGTGCTGCCCAATGGCCGCACCATCCAGATCACCGAGCGCCCCACGCCCGAGGGCGGCCTCGTGATCACGTACCACGATGTCACGGCGCTGCGCCGGGCCAGCGCCGAGATCGAGAGCCTGGCCTTCTACGATCCGCTGACCAACCTGCCCAACCGCCGCCTGCTCATGGACCGCATGCAGCAGGTCATCGCGGCCAGCGGGCGCAGCGGGCAGTACGGTGCGCTGCTGTTCCTGGACCTGGACCACTTCAAGACCCTGAACGACACGCTGGGCCACGAAGTGGGCGACGTGCTGCTGCGCCAGGTGGCCGAGCGCCTGAAGACCTGTGTGCGGCGCGAGGACACCGTGGCGCGGCTGGGCGGCGACGAGTTCGTGGTCATGCTGCACGAGCTGTCGCTGCACAGCGAAGAGGCCGCGGCCTATGCGCGCCGCGTGGGCCAGAAGATCCTGCGCAAGCTCAACGTGCCGTATTCGCTCAACGGGCACACGCACCACAGCACGCCCAGCATCGGCGCCACCTTGATGGGCGGCACGCTGCAGCCCTCGGTCGACCTGCTCAAGCAGGCCGACATCGCCATGTACCAGGTCAAGTCGCAAGGCCGCAACGCACTGTGCTTTTTCGACCCCCAGATGCAGATCGCCATCAGCGTGCGGGCCCAGCTCGAAAGCGATCTACAGCTGGCGCTGGCGGGGCGCCAGTTCGTGCTGTATTACCAGCCTCAGTTCCACATGGACGGCCGCATCGTGGGTGCCGAAGCGCTGATCCGCTGGCAGCACCCCGAGCGCGGCCTGATCGCGCCGGGCGCCTTCATCAGCGTGGCTGAAGAGAGCGAGCTCATCGTCCCCATGGGCCACTGGGTGCTGCGCACCGCGTGCGAGCAACTTGCCCAGTGGGAGAACGATGCGCGCTTGCGGCACGTGCAGCTGTCGGTCAACGTGAGTGCGCGGCAGTTCCGCCAGCGCGACTTCGTGGCCCGCGTGGTCGAGGTGCTGCGCGAGACCGGCGCGCGGCCCCACCTGCTCAAGCTCGAGCTGACCGAGTCGCTGGTGCTCGACAACGTGGACGACACGGTCGCAAAGATGGGCCTGCTCAAGACCAAGGGCGTGCGCTTTTCGGTGGACGACTTCGGCACCGGCTACTCGTCGCTGGCCTACCTCACGCGGCTGCCGCTCGACCAGCTCAAGATCGACCAGTCGTTCGTGCACAACCTGGGCGTGCGCCACACCGACGACGTGATCGTGCAGACCATCATCGGCATGGCCCGCAACCTGGAGCTGGACGTGATCGCCGAAGGGGTGGAAACACCCGCGCAGAAAGCCTTGCTGGCCGACTACGGTTGCCTGCTGTTTCAGGGCTACCTGCTGGGTATGCCCGGCCCGGTGGCGGACCTGGAGGCGCTGCTGCGCAGTGCGGCGGGCGATGCGCCTGCGGTGCCAGGCCAGGGCGCGTTGCCCGGCCCAGCGGATGGGAGCGCTGCATCGCCTGAAGCGCGCTCCTAGGACGTTTCAGCGGGCATCTTGCTGCTGCGAAAGTAACAACGGCAACGGCAGGGAAACGGCAGGCGCAGCGCGCTAAGCCTTCCGCGAAGAGACGATGATCCCGCCCACGATGAGCGCGAACGCCACGCCGTGAAACACCTGCGGCGTCTCGCCCAGGAACGCGGCCGACAGCATGCCGGCGAACAGCGGCGTGAGGTTGACGAAAAAGCCCGCCACCGCCGGCCCCGCGCGCTGCACTCCCACGCCCCAGAAGCGGTAGGCCAGCACCGCAGGCCCCACCGCAATGAACACCAGCGCCGCCACCAGCGGCCAGCCCCAGGTCGCATGCGTGTGGCCCGTGGCCCATTCCACGCCCGCAAAGCTGCCCGACCACGCCAGGCCGAACACCATCTGCGCCATCAGGAAGGCGGCCCAGTCGCCGCGGATGGGTGCGGGCTCTGTGGTGCGCGACAGCAGCCAGCTGTAGAACGCCCACGAGATGGTGGCCAGAATCATGAAGAGGTCGCCCGGCACCAAGCGGAAGGCCAGCAGCTGCGCCCACTCGCCGCGGCTGAGCACGATCAGCACACCGCAGATCGACAGCAGCGCGCCCAGCACCTGGCGCTGCGTCACGCGCATTCCGAAGAACAGGCTGCCCACCGCCAGCATCCACACCGGCATGCTCGATCCCACCAGCGTCACGTTGATGGGTGTGGACGTTTGCAGCGCCATGTACTGGAACGCGTTGTACAGGCCGATGCCCAGCAGGCCCAGCAGCGCGTAGCGGCGCCAGTGGGGCCACAGCGGGCTGTCCTTGCGCAGCACGCCATGGGCCAGTGGCAGCAGCACGCCAAAAGCCAGCACCCAGCGGATGAAGTTCAGGGCGATGGGAGAAATCAGCTCGTGCACCAGCCGCCCCACCACGGCATTGCCCGCCCACAGCATCGGCGGAATCACCAGCATCGCGGCCGTGCCGGGCGTCAGTTTTTGTGTCATGGGGCAGCACTGTAACGGTGCGCTGCTGGCGGTGCCGCTGGGCGCGCCAATGCCCTTGGCCGGTGGCGGTCGCCCTGGGGCGGCAAGGCGGCAGGTTTCGTGGCAGGATGGCCGCCGTTGTTGTGCATCCCCCATTCCAGGAGACCCAGTCCATGAGCCTTGCCGTCCAGATCCGCCAGCACGGCGGTCCCGAAGAACTTCACCTGGCCGATGTCACCGTGGGCGAACCCGGCCCCGGCGAGATCCGCATCCGCCACCACGCCATCGGCCTGAACTTCATCGACGTGTACCACCGCACGGGCCTGTACCCGCTGCAGATGCCCGCAGGCATCGGCATGGAGGGCGCCGGCGTGGTCGAGGCGGTGGGCGAGGGCGTCACGCACCTGAAGGCGGGCGACCGCGCAGCCTATGCCAGCCAGCCGCCCGGCAGCTACTGCGAAGTGCGCGTGATGCCCGCCAAGACGGTGTGCAAGCTGCCCGACGCCATCAGCTTCGAGACCGGTGCGGCCATGATGCTCAAGGGCCTGACTGCGCAGTACCTGCTGAAGAAAACGCTGCCGGTGGAAGGCCTGCAGGCCGGAGACCACGTGCTGTTCCATGCGGCGGCGGGGGGTGTGGGCCTGATCGCCAGCCAGTGGGCCAAGGCCCTGGGCCTGCAGCTCATCGGCACGGCGGGCTCCGACGCGAAATGCCAGCTGGCCTTGGCCAACGGCGCGGCGCACGCCATCAACTATCAACGGGAAGACTTCGCAGCCCGCGTGAAGGAGATCACCGGCGGCAAGGGCGTGAAGGTGGTCTACGACTCGGTGGGCAAGGACACCTGGGACCAATCGCTCGACTGCCTGCGGCCCTTCGGCCTCATGGCCTGCTTCGGCAATGCCTCGGGCCCCGCGCCTGCGTTTGCGCCCGGCTCGCTCGGTGCCAAGGGCTCGCTCTACGTCACGCGCCAGACGCTGTTCACCCACATCGCCACGCGCGAGAGCACGCAGGCCATGGCCGACGATTTGTTCGCGGTGGTGGCCAGCGGCCAGGTCAAGATCCACATCGACCAGCGCTACCCGCTGGCCGACGTGCAGCAGGCGCACCGCGACCTCGAAGCCCGCAAGACCACCGGCTGCACCATCCTCACGCTGTGAACGCCGCTGTGCAGAACCCGTCGTTCGAGGCGTGGGTTGCGGGCGCGCGGCAGTCCGCCGAGCGCCCGCCCGCGCAGCCACGCCAGCCACTGGTGGTGGCGGGGCAGGTGGTGGGGTCGGTGGCGGAGGGTTTTTTGAATCAAATCAGCCCCTACCGCTTGCTGGAAAAGCGCTATCAGCTATCAAATCAGGAGCATTCGGGGGCCATGGCATGGTGCATCGATGGGCCGGCCGATGCCACCACCGATGCGCTCAACACGCTGGCTGCAGCCCTGCGCGACGCAGCACTGTGCGGCCCCTGGCGCGACGAGCAGCTGGCCGTGTGCAACCCGGCCGGCGAGGTCGTGGGCACGGTGGAGCGCGGCGCCGTGCGCGTGCTGGGCATCACCACCCGCGCGGTCCACTTGGTGGGTCTGGCGCCGGATGGCCGCATGTGGGTGCAAAAGCGCTCCATGACCAAGCCCAACAACCCCGGCCTGTGGGACACGCTGATGGGCGGCATGGTGTCCGCCGCCGACACGCTGCCCCAGGCCCTCGCGCGCGAGACCTGGGAAGAGGCGGGCCTGCAGGTCGGTGCGCTCACGGCGCTGCAGCACGGCGGCCATGTCGACTTCAGCCGCCCCAGCCGCGAGGGTGGCGGCGCGGGCTACATGCTCGAACGCATAGACTGGTTCCGTGCCGAAGTGCCTGCGGGCATGGAGCCTTGCAACCAGGACGGGGAGGTCGAGCGCTTCGACCTGCTGCCGCCGGGCATCGTGCGCGATCAGGTGGCGCAGGGCCAGTTCACGCTGGAAGCCGGGTTGGTGATTGCGGGGTTTCTGGGGCTGTGATGCCCGATGTGGGCTGCTTGGTGGGCTGCCCTGCGGGCTCTGCGGCAGGGGGCAGGCAGCCCAGGCCTTCCAGCGTGGCCTGCACGGCCGCATCGAGCGGCGTGTGGGGCTCGGTGCCCAGCACCGACCGCAGCCGGTCGTTGGCCATGCGCAGCGGCTCGCGCCACAGGTAGCGCATCTCGCGCAGTTCGCGCAGGGTGGCCACGAAGGGCGACGCCAGCGTGATCAGCCACCACGGAAACGCACGCACCTTGGGCGCCGCGCCGCCGCGTGCCGCCACTGCCCGGCCGATGGCGCCCGCCATCTGCTGGCCGTCCGCGTCCCAGTGCCCAGCCATGTGGAACGGGGCGAACGCCGGCAGGTCGGCGCGGCGCGCGATCAACTGCACCATGGTGCGCGCCACGTCGGGCAGGTAGGACCACTGGTGGCCCACACCCGCGCTGCCGGGCAGCGACACCGCCGCCACCGGCTGGCCCGGCTTGACGAGGCCCTGCGCAAACCAGCTGTTGCCCACCTGCGGGCCGAAGTAGTCGCCCGCCCGCACGATGATCACGCGGCAGGTGGCAGGCGTCAGCGGGTGCGCCACGGTGGCCTGCTGCAGCCGCCGCTCCAGCTCCACACGCACGGCGCCCTTGCGGGTCAACGGGCGCTGCGGGTCGTCTTCACGCAGTACCGGAAACGCATCGGGCCCGTAGTTGTAGACCGTGCCGGGCAGCACCACCGTGGCGCCCACGGCGGTGGCGGCGGCGATGGTGTTGTCGATCATCGGCAGCACCAGCTCGCCCCAGCGGCGGTAGCCCGGCGGATTGACGGCGTGCACGATCACGTCGCAGCCCGCGGCGGCGGCCAGCACGTCCTCGCGGCGCATGGCGTCGCCGCGCAGCCAGGCCATGCCGTCACGCTGCTCGCCCGCCGCCGGCGCACTGCGGTGCAGCGCCACCACCTGCCAGCCCGCGTCGCGCAGCTGGCGCGCCACCTCGCCACCGATGCCGCCGGTGGCGCCCAGAACCAGAACCTTGTTGCCGTTTGCCATGCGTGCACTCCAAACCTTGTTGCGATGCAGGGCAGTGTGCGTGTGGGGTGGGCAAAAGGAAATTGCTGAAAATGAGCGTAAGGCTATACATTTATGTATGACTCAAGCACCTTCGTCCGATAGCCCGGTGGGCTGGGAGCTGTACCGCTCGTACCTCGGCGTGCTGCGCGAAGGCTCGCTCTCCGGCGCCGCCCGTGCGCTGGGCGTGACGCAGCCGACCGTGGGCCGCCATATCGCAGCCCTGGAGCAGGCCCTGGGGCTCACGCTCTTCACCCGGTCGCAGCAAGGCCTGCTGCCCACCGAGGCGGCATTGGCGCTGCAGCCGCATGCCGAGGCCATGGGTCATTCGGCCGCCGCCCTGGTGCGCGCCGCCAGCGGCCATGGCGACGGGGTGAGGGGCACCGTGCGCGTCACGGCCAGCGAGGTGATCGGCGTGGAGGTGCTGCCCGCCATCCTGGCGCAGTTGCAGGCCGACCATCCGGCGCTGTGCATAGAGCTCGCGCTGAGCAACAAGGTGCAGGACTTGCTGCACCGCGAGGCCGACATCGCCATCCGCATGACCGAGCCCCGGCAAGAGGCGCTGATCGCCCGGCGCGTCGGCGTGGTGCAGGTGGGGCTCTACGCGCACACCCGCTACCTGCAGGTGCATGGCATGCCAATGTCGTCGGCCGACCTGCAGCAGCACCGGCTTGTCGGGTACGACGAGGAAACCCCCTTTTTGCGCGCCGCCCGCAAGGCCGCGCCCGCCTGGCGTCGCGAGGCCTTTGCCCTGCGCAGCGACAGCGACCTGGCGCAACTGGCCCTGGTGCGCGCGGGGTGCGGCATCGGGGTGTGTCAGATAGGCCTCGCCGCCAAAACGCCCGACATGGTGCGCGTGCTGGCATCGCAGTTCTCGGTGGGGCTCGATACCTGGGTGGTGATGCACGAAGACCTGCGCAGCAGCCCGCGTTGCAAATTCACGTTCGATGCGCTGGCGCAGGGGTTGCAGTGTTACGCAGAGCAGGGCATGGGCTCTGAAGGCACGGACAAGGCGTAAATTCTGCCTGTTCTGGTTGCTCTGTTTTTAATAGCGTAAAAGTGTTTCCTATCCAGCGGTAGGTGGCAGTTTTCCTTGATTTTTACCTGATCGTGGTGGTGCGTTGCGGCCTGATTTCCGGCGACTGGCTCAAGTCAACACGCAAGCTGCCGAAATGAAGGCATTCAGCCGCCCTGCGGGGCACATACCAACAACAAGCACCCCGAGCACACCTTGCGAGTGGGACGGGCCGAGGGATTTGAATGGCGTCCACGATCAACACCAACATCGCCTCGCTCACCGCGCAGCGCAACCTGGGCACCAGCCAAACGTCGCTGAACACGTCCATTCAGCGCCTGTCCTCGGGCCTGCGCATCAACAGCGCCAAGGACGACGCGGCGGGCCTGGCGATTTCCGAGCGTTTCACCAGCCAGATCCGCGGCCTGAACCAGGCAGTTCGCAACGCCAACGACGGTATCTCCCTGGCGCAGACGGCGGAAGGCGCACTGAAGGCTTCGGGCGACATCCTGCAGCGGGTGCGCGAGCTGGCCGTGCAATCGGCCAACGCCACGAACAGCGCGGGCGACCGGCAGGCCCTGCAGCAGGAGGTGGGCCAGCTGGTGTCCGAGCTGGACCGCATATCGCAGACCACGGAGTTCAATGGCGCCAAGTTGCTGGACGGTACCTTCGGTACGCAGCAATTCCAGGTCGGGGCCAACGCCAACCAGACGATTGTTGCCGCCTCGGCCAATCTGCGAACCAATGCCTACGGCAGCAACCAGGTGGTGGCCGTGGGGCCACCCACCAACACCAACAACAACTTCAATGGCGTGACGGCGGGCAGCGTGGCGGTGAATGGTTTTGCGGGGAGCCGCACCGTTTCAGTGGCTTCCAATGCCACGTCGTCCCAGATCGCCGATTCGATCAATGCCGTCAAGGCAGACACCGGCGTGAGCGCCACGGCGCGCACCTCCATGAGCATTGCCTTTGGCAGCACCGGGACCTATGTGCTGGACCTGACGTCGGACAACACGACCCCCAGGAGGCTGTCTTTCACGCTGTCCACCAGCAATACGGCCGATGGCCTGGCGGCAGCCGTCACAGCCATCAATGACCAATCGTCCAAGACGGGGGTGACCGCTGCGTTGAACTCCGACGGCTCCAGGGTGCTTCTGAGCAACACGCGGGGTAACGACATCCTCATCACGGACACCAACACAGCCAACCCCGGCACGGTGTCCGTGCAGAAGCTGGATGCCGATGGCAACAATGCGGGGGCACCGGTCGTGCTGGCTGTGAACACGGCGGTCGACAATGCCAAAGTCAGCGGATATGTCACGCTAGATTCAGAAAAGTCTTTCACGGTCACGCCCACCGGCACCAATGCGGCTGCGGCGGGGGCGTCGTCTGTGAAGAAGGTGTCCGACCTCGATGTCACGACCTTTGACAAGGCGACCGAATCGCTCAAGACGACCGATGCCGCTCTGAGCTTCATCAACGGCGAGCGCGCCAAGCTGGGCGCGCTGCAGTCGCGATTTGAAACCTCGATCAGCAACCTGCAGGTCACGTCGGAGAACCTGTCGGCGTCGCGCTCGCGCATTCTGGATGCCGACTTCGCCGCCGAGACGGCCAACCTCTCGCGCTCGCAGATCCTGCAGCAGGCGGGCACGGCGATGGTGGCGCAGGCCAATCAGCTGCCGCAAGGGGTGCTGGCGCTGCTGCGGTAAGAGCAGCTTACACAACTCATTCTTCTGGCGTCGTGGCTGCGCCCCGCCGTTGAGCGCGCCAGGAATCATCCAGCCGCCCCCGTCAGCCCGCCACAGGCCTTTGCCCCGCCACCGCCTTCACCAGGTCCCACGCGGCCTGCGCGATGGGCGACAGGGCGCGGTTGCGGCGGTGCACCAGCATGACCTCGCGGTCCACGCGCGGCGCCAGCGGGCGCACGGCCAGCCGGGCCAGGCCTTCGGGCGGCAGGGCGAGGGTGGGGATGACGGAGATGCCCAGGCCGGTATCGAGCATGCGAAAGATGGTGGTGGGGTGGCCCACTTCTTGTGCGACGGTGTAGGCCACGCCGTGCTCGGCCAGGGCGCGGTCGATCAGGCGGCGGCTGCCGGAGTCGTGGTCCAGCAGCACCAGCGGCTCGCCCTGCAGGTCGGTCCAGCGCACGGTGCGCTTGCGCGCCAGTCGGTGGCCGGGCGGGCAGGCCAGGCAAAACGGCTCGGTCAGGATGGTCTCGCAGTGCAGCGCATCCTGCTCGCCGGGGTCGATCACCACGCCGAAGTCCACCTCGCCCGACAGCACGCTGGCCAGCACCGCGCTCTGCATGCGGTCCAGCAGCACCAGGTCCAACCCGGGCAGACGGGTGTGGGCCTGGGCGATGCAGTCGGGCAGCAGGTTGGCCGACAGCGTCGGGCTGCTGGCCACCCGCACCCGGCCGCGCCGCTCGGTGGCCATCTCCTGTACGTCCTGCAGGGTGCTTTCCAGCTCTTCCAGCACGCGCGGCAGGCGGGCCGCCAGGCGCTGGCCGGCGTCGGTCAGCGTGACCTCGCGGGTGGTGCGGTTGAGCAATTGCAGCCCCATCTGCGCCTCCAGCTCGGTGATGCAGCGGCTCACGGCGGGTTGCGTCAGGCCCACGGCGTCGCCGGTGCGGCTGAAGTTGCGCGTCGCGGCCACGGACTGGAAGACGTGCAGTTGGCGCAGGGTCACATTCATGCGGCCGAATCATAAATCCATCAGAGAAATCCATTTCTCTTTGGAATGCGCAGCTTGTCCAATAGCGCCATCGCCCGCTGCTGCGCCCCGCCTGGTGCCAGCTTTCGGTTAGATCCGCGTGTTTTTTTCGATGGTATTTCCATGGCCCGTTCCCGATTCCTCCCCGACAACTTCACCCTGGCCCTGCTTTGCACTGTGGCCCTGGCCAGCGTGCTGCCCGCATCGGGCGCTGCCGCGCAGGCGCTGGAGGCCACCACCGTGGCGGCCGTGGCGCTGCTGTTCTTCTTGCACGGCGCCAAGCTCTCGCGCGATGCCATCGTGGCGGGTCTGTCGCACTGGCGGCTGCACCTGGTGGTGGTGGGCACCACGTTCGTGCTGTTCCCGCTGCTGGGCTGGGCGCTGCGGCCGGTGCTGCTGCCGCTCGTCACGCCGCAGCTGTACACCGGGGTGCTCTACCTGTGCGTGCTGCCGGCCACGGTGCAGTCGGCCATTGCGTTCACTGCCGTGGCGCGGGGCAACATGCCGGCAGCGATCTGCAGCGCGTCGGCGTCCACGCTGCTGGGCATCGTGATCACGCCGATGCTGGTGGGACTGCTGCTGCCCGAGGCGCAGGCCCATGGCGCCGCGGCGCAGGACGGCACGCTGGCCAACATCGGCCGCATCATGCTGCAGCTGCTCGTGCCCTTTGTGGCGGGGCACCTGCTGCGGCCCTGGATCGGCGGGTTCGTGCAGCGCCGGGCGGCGGTGCTCAAGGTCGTGGACCAGGGCTCGATCCTGCTGGTGGTCTACACGGCCTTCAGCGCGGCGGTGGTGCAGGGCCTGTGGCGGCAACTGCCGTGGCCCGCGCTGCTGGGCCTGGTGGTGGTGTGCGCGGTGCTGCTGGCGCTGGCCCTCGGCCTGACCACCTGGGCCGCACGGCGCATGGGGCTTTCGACCGAGGACGAGATCACGCTGGTGTTCTGCGGCTCCAAGAAGAGCCTGGCCAGCGGGGTGCCCATGGCCAAGGTGCTGTTCGCCTCCCACGCGGTGGGGGCCATCGTGCTGCCGCTCATGGTGTTTCACCAGATGCAGCTGATGGTGTGCGCGGTGCTGGCCCAGCGCTATGCGCGACGCACCTCGCCGAATGAAGTTGCTATTAAAAATGTGGCTGCCAGCGCTTGATGGACAAGCGCTGGAGGCTCAAAAGGCTCAAGCCTGTTCGTTCATCGTGCGCAGCCGGCTGGGCGCCAGCGCTCCGGCCGATTCCAGGATGGGGTAGGCCACGGAGCACAGCAGCGAGTTGATGCGCTTGAGCTCGCTGATCAGGTCGATGTGCAGCGAGCTGGTCTCGATGCTCTGCACCGTGTTGTCCGACAGGCGCGCCAGGTGGGTGGCCGAGTAGGCATGCTCCAGGTCGCGGAAACGGGCTTTTTCTTCCAGCAGCTTTTGCGCGTCGCGCACGCTGCCGTTGAGGAACACGCTCATCGCCAGCCGCAGGTTGTCGATCAGGCGCGCGTGCAGCTCGGTGATCTCTTCCATGCCGGCTTCGGAGAACTGGCGGCCCTTCTTGATCTTCTTGTCTTCGATGTCGATGAGCACGCGCTCGATGATGTCGCCGATCTGCTCCATGTTGATCGTGAAGCTGATGATGTCCGCCCAGCGCCGGCCCTCGCGCTCGTCCAGCGCCTCGCGCGAGATCTTGGTCATGTAGTACTTGATGGCCGAATACAGCCCGTCCACCTCGTCGTCGAGCTTGCGCAGGTCTTCGGCCAGCTTGATGTCGTCGGTGCGGATCACCTTGTGCAGGCCCAGCAGCATCGACTCGACCACGTCGGCCTGGTGCAGCGCCTCGCGCGCGGCGCACGAGATGGCCAGCGACGGCGTGGCCAGGGCCGAAGGGTCCAGGTGCTGCGGGCGTGCGCCGGCCGCGGCCTGCGTCTTTTCCTGCGGCAGCAGGCGCTGCACCACCCGCGCCACGGTGCCCGTGAGGCCGATGCAGACGATGCCCACCACGACGTTGAACGCCAGGTGGAACAGCACCACCAGCGCGGCGATCTCGGGCACATAGGGCCGCACGTGCTGCAGCCACAGGCCGGTGAGCGGCGTCATGATGACCACGCCGATGATCTTGAAGAACAGGTTGCCCAGCGGCACCTGGCGCGTCTGGACGTTGGCCTTCATGGTCGTCAGCACCGCCAGCACGCCGCTGCCCAGGTTGGCGCCCAGCACCAGGCCCAGCGCCACGTCGGGCGGTATGCCGCCCGAACCCGCCAGCGCCGCGGTGAGCAGCACAGTGGCCAGGCTGGAATACGCCACGATGGCCAGCACCGCGCCGGTGAAGATCTCCAGCAGCAGGTCGCTGGTCAGTGCGCCGAGCAGGGTGCGCACGGTGGGCGACTGGGTGAGCACGGTGGTCGATTCGGTGATGAGGCGCAGCGCCAGCAGCATCAGTCCCAGGCCGATCAGCACGCGCCCCACGCGGCCCGTGGCGGTGTCCTTGCGCGAGATGAACAGCACCACGCCCACGAAGATGAACAGCGGCGACAGCCACGACAGGTCCATCGAGAACACCACCGCCATCACGCTCGTGCCCACGTCGGCACCCAGCATCACCGCCAGCGCGGCGGGCAGGCCCACCAGGCCCTGGCCGACGAACGAGGACACGATGAGCGCCGTGGCCGTGCTGGACTGCACCACCGCCGTCACCCCGATGCCCGAGAGCACGGCGGTGAACCGGCTGCTGACGCTGTGGGCCAGCAACTGCCGCAGGTTGGCGCCGAACACGCGCAGGATGCCGGTGCGCACCAGGTGGGTGCCCCAGATCAGCAGCGACACCGCTGCCAACAGATTCAAGAGATGCTTCATGAGTAAACGCTAACTTTTCTTCTTTTTGTGCCTGCACTGCGCCGCGTGCCATATGCGCTGCCGCTGCCTGGGGGCAGGGCGGGCAGGGCAGCGATGGCACCCTGGGGCAGGCTTGTGGAGTGGCCCGGAGCGGGCGCGGAAAAGCTTTGCGAGCCAGAAAGGCTGTGCCGCTGGAACAACGGCAGAACGCAAACCATGAAAGCGCCCGTTTTAGTCACAAAACTGTCACATTACGGACGCCCTAGCATACCCGTGAATCCATCACGCAGGAACCATGCCCATGACAGGGCAAGGTATGTTGCGCCGGGCGGGGCCGCAGAACGGGCGTTGCACCCCCTGCGGCGGCGACTCAGTCGATCAGCTGGCCGGCCTCGTGGAAGGGGTAGGGCCCCTCGTGCACGCCGCTGGCTGCGGTGTGGCTCACCAGCCGGCCGCCCTCGGGCAGCGCATGCACCGCGAACCCGGGCGGCTCCAGCGTCCAGGCCGACGTGGCGTCGGGCGCCAGGTCCAGGCAGACCTGGTGGGCGGGCGAGGGCGCGGTCATTGCGATGGCGCCGCCAAAGCGCACCTGGATGCTGCGGTGCAGATGGCCGCAGATGACGCGCTCCACGTTCGGGTGGCGGGCCACGAGGGCCTCCAATTCCGCCGCGCCGCTCAGCAGCCCGATGGCGTCCATGTGGCCGATCAGCGTCTGGAACGGCGGGTGGTGCATCGCGATCACCACGGGGCGGTGGCGGTGCGCGTCGAGCGCATCGGCCAGCCAGGCCAGGCGTTCACGGCACAGGCTGCCCTCGCTGGCGCCGGGCACCACGGTATCGAGCGCGATCAGGGTCATGCCGCCCACCGGCACGCAGTACTGCACGAAGCCCTCCGTGCCCAGGTAGGTGTGCTGCGGAAAGCTCTGGCGCAGCTGGGTGCGCTCGTCGTGGTTGCCCGGCAGCAGGTACGTGGGCAGGGGCCCGAGCGGCGCCAGCAGCGCGCGCAGGTGCTCGTACTCGGCAGCGCGGCCAAAGTCCGTCAGGTCGCCGGTGATGACCAGCGCGTCGGCCCGCTGCGGCAGGCGCAGCATGGTCTGCACCGCTTGGGCCAGGTAGGGGGCGGTGTTGATGCGGCCGTAGGCCAGGCGCCCGGGTTCGCGGATGTGCGGGTCGGACAGTTGCAGCAGCAAGGTGGTCATGGGCATGTGTGGCAAGAGTCAGGACGCCTCGTGGCTGGGCATGAGGTGCTCGGAGTGGATGCGGATGGCCACGGGCTGGCCCTGGCGCGCCGGGTGGTCGCGGGCCACGTCGGCCTGCAGCGGTTGCTGGCCGGGCAGCGCCAGGGTGAGCTGCACGCGCTCGCCCAGAAAGCTGCGGCGCGTGACTTCGGCGCGGCCCCAGCCGTCGCTACCTGCAGGGTCCACCTGCACCTCGATGTCCTCGGGCCGCGCCAGCAGCGCGGTGTCGGCGGCGCAGGCCGCAGGGCAGGGCAGCTCGATGCCGCCCAGGGGCAACACGTTGCGCTGGCGGGCTGCCTCGTCGCGCTGCAGCCGGTTGACCCGGCCGAGGAAGGCGGCCACGAACGGGTGGGCCGGCGTGCGGTACAGCGTCTCGCCATCGCCCACCTGCACGATGCGGCCGGCCTGCATCACCGCCAGGCGGTCGGCGATGGCCAGGGCCTCCTGCTGGTCGTGCGTGACGTGGATGGCCGTGATGTGCAGGCGGCGCAGCAACTCGGCCAGTTCGTCGCGCAGGGATTCCTTGAGCTTGGCGTCCAGCGCGGTGAGCGGCTCGTCCAGCAGCAGAACGCGCGGCCGCACGGCCACGGCGCGCGCCAGGGCCACGCGCTGGCGCTGGCCGCCCGACAGCTCTGCAGGGCGCTTGCCCTCCAGCCCGTTCAGGCGCACCAAGTCCACCAGCTCGCCCACTACGCGGCGCTGCTCGGCCGCATCCACGCCGCGGATGCGCAGGCCGTAGCCGATGTTGGCGGCCACCGTCATCTGCGGGAACAGCGCGTAGTGCTGGAACACCATGCCGATGCCGCGTTGTTCGATGGGCAGCTGCGTCACGTCCTGCCCGCCAAAGGCGATGCGGCTGCCCGCGTCGGGCGACTCCAGCCCGGCGATCAGGCGCAGCAGCGTGGTCTTGCCGCAGCCCGAGGGGCCGAGCAGCGCCAGCACTTCGCCGGGCTCCACGGTCAGGTCGGTGGGCTGCAGGCCGCGTGTGCCATCGGCATAGGTTTTGGCGCACTGGACCACGTCCACGCGCGTGCGTTCAAGTTCCATGGTGTTTCTCGATGAAGGTGCCGACGGCCTGCAGGCCCCACAGCACGGGCAGGATGACGATCAAAAAGACCAGCGTGTAGGCGGAGCCGATCTCGATGCGCATGGAGGCATAGCTGTCCGCCAGGCCCACGGGCAGGGTGCGCGTGAGCGGGGTGTGCAGCATCCAGGTGAGGTTGAACTCGCCCACGGAGAGCGTGAACACCATCAGGCTGCCCGCCACGATGGCCGGCAGCACGGCGGGCACCAGCACCCCGAGAAAGCGCTGCGCGAAGCTGGCTCCCAGCGAGCGCGCCGCTTCTTCGAGCGAGCGCAGCTCGTCCTTCTGGAAGGCCGAACCCACGGTGCGCACCATGAAGGGCAGCGTGAACACCATGTGCCCGACGAGGATGAAGGCTAAGCTCTGGCGAAAGCCCGATAGCGTGCCGTAGGCCAGGATCAGCGCCAGCGCGCTGGCCAGCCCGGGCACCGCCACGGGCAGGGTGAGCAGCTCCTCGAAGAGGCGCGCCCAGCGCGAGCGGCTGCGCGCCAGCGCATAGGCGCAGGGCACACCGATGAGCAGGTTGCCCGCCACGCACAGCAGCGCCAGCAGCAGCGATGCGCCCACCGTGCCGCCGTAGTTCTCCCACACCTCGCCGAGCCAGCGCAGCGTGAGCCCGCTTTTGAGGCCCACGCTGTAGTTGTTCACCAGCCCGGCCAGGACCGACAGCGCAATGGGCGCCAGCATGAACAGGGCCACCAGCGCGGTGAGCGCCACCAGGGACCAGGGGGCTTGTCGTGCGTTTCTCATGGTGGATGTATCAGTTATCGATGCCGCCATCGCGTTGCCCACGACGCTTGAAACTGGCGCGGCCAAGGCCAGTGCTCCCGTGCAAGGGCCGCCCCGCCGCACCGGGAGCGTCCCCCTCCCGACTCGCGCAGCGAGGCGAGAGAGGGGGAAGGCGCGAAGCGACTCAGGGGGTGTTTCATTTCAGAAGGCCGCGGTGCCGGATGCGCGGCGCGCCGCCCAGAGCACCAGCCAGGTGATCAGCCCCAGCGTGATCGACAGGCTGGCCGCCAGCGCGAAGTTGGCGTAGTTGGTGAACTCGTTGTAGATGGTGATGGGCAGCACCTCGAACTTGCTGGCCAGCGTGAAGGCCGTGCCGAAGGCGCCCATGGCGGTGGCGAAGACGATGGCCCCGCAGGCCAGCGTGGTGGCGGCCAGCTCGGGCAGCCACACGTCGCGCGCCACGCGCCAGCGCGAGGCACCGAGCGAGCGGGCGGCTTCTTCCAGTGCCGCGTCCATGGCGCCCGCCGCCGCAGTGTAGGTGGCGATGGCGCGCGGCAGCGAGAAATACAGGTAGGCCAGGAACAGGCCGGTGAGCCCGTAGGCGAAGGTGGTGCGGCCCAGGCCCAGGTGGTCCGAGAGGTCGGCGACCAGCCCCTGGCGGCCGCCCAGCAGGATCATGAAGAAGCCCACGATGACACCCGGGAACGACAGTGGCAGCGTGAGCAGCGACATCAGCAGCTGCCGCCCGCGAAAGCGCTGGCGCGCCAGCGTGATGCCCACCAGCGCGCCGAGCACCAGCGTGGCCAGCGTGACGGCGAGCGACAGGCCCAGGGTCTGCAGCAGGCTCTGCAGGTAGCGGGCATTCGTCAGCACGGCGAAGTAGTTGGCCCAGCCCTTGCCGGCCGGCAGCGCCAGCAGCAGGGCCACGGGCAGCAGCCAGAAGGCCGCGAAGAAGGCCACGGCAGGGGCTGCGCAGGCGAGCAGCAGCGCGCGCGAGGGAGCGAAGCCGTGGCGCATGGGGCTCACTTCACTTCTGCGAGGTAGCGGTCCGAGAACGCCTTCTGCACGGCAGCCATGCGGCCGTAGTCCACCGTCTTGGCACGCGCGTAGTCACTGGCGGGCAGGAAGCGCGCCTGCACCTCCTTGGGCATGGCGCTGGCGCGCACCGGGCGCAGGTAGGCATTGGCCCACAGCGCCTGGCCTTCGTCGGACAGCACGAAGTCCAGCACCTTCTTGCCCTCGGCGGCGTGGGGCGCGCCGGCCACCAGGCTCATCACATAGGGCACCACCAGCGTGCCTTCGGCAGGGATCACGAACTGCACGTTGGCCTGGTCCTTGTACTTGGCGCGGTAGGCGTTGAAGTCGTAGTCGAGCAGGATCGCGATCTCGCCCGAGAGCACGCGCGCGTACGAGGTCTGCTTGGGCACGATGGGCTCGTTCTTCTGCAGCGCCTTGAAGTAGTCGATGCCGGGGCCGAAGTTCTCCAGCGTGCCGCCGCGCGCCTGGTTGGCAGCCACAGCGCCCACGTAGCCCACAAAGGCCGAGGCCGGGTCCAGATAGCCGATCAGGCCCTTGTAGTCGGGCTTGAGCAGGTCGGCCCACGACTGCGGCACGGGCTTGCCCTTGAGCGCGTCCACGTTGACCATGAAGCCGAGCGTGCCCGAATGGATGGTGAACCAGTGGCCGGCCGGGTCCTTGAGGCCGTCGGGGATGTCCTTCCACGCGGCGGGCTGGTAGGGCGCGACCAGGCCGTCCTTTTGCGCCTGGATGGCGAAGGTCACGCCGAGATACGTCACGTCGGCCACGGGGCGGGCCTTCTCGGCCGTCATCTGCGCGAGCGACTGGCCGGAGTTCTTGTTGTCCGGCGGCACGGTGACGCCGGTCCTGGCCTTGATGGCCTTGATCTGGCTGCCCCAGTCGGCCCACTCCGGCGGGCAGTTGTAGCAGATGGCTGTTTGTGCCATGGCGGTGCCGGCGGCGGCCAGGCCGAAGGCCAGTGCGGCGGCGCGCATGAAATGGGTGAGCGTGTATTTCATCGAAGACTCCTGTGGGACAAGGGGAGGTGGAGGTGGCGGGGGACGGGGTGAGAACGGGAAGTCATGCGTGCGCGCACGACTCACCGGTGCGAAAGTGGTGGGGCAGGGTCAGCCCTGCATCGGGTGCCAATGGCGTGCCGCTGGCCATGGCCTGCACCAGCAGTTGCACGCTGCAGCGGCCGATGTCGGCATTGGGCTGGGCCACGGTGCTCAACATGGGGGTGAGGTCCTCGCCCAGGGCGATGCCGTCAAAGCCCACCACGCTCAGGTCGCGCGGCACGGCCAGCCCGGCCAGGTGCGCCGCGCGGATGCTGCGGATGGCCAGCAGGTCGTTGGAGCAGACCAGTGCCGTGGGGCGATCAGGGCCCTGCAGCAGAGCGGTGACGTCTTGCACCGCGGTTTCGATGAAGGGCACTTCGAGCACCCGCCCGACGGGAAGGCCGGCGGCTGCCATGCCGCTGTGAAAGCCGCGGCTGCGCTGCTGCGCCCGGTCGGACGCGGCGAGCTGGCCGCTGACCATGGTGATGCGCCGGTGCCCGAGCGAGACCAGGTGCGCCACCCGCTCGGCCACGGCCTGCTCGCCGTCCACCGACACGCAGGGGTGGTCCGGGTGCCGGTTATAGACCAGCACGTAGGGCAGGCCCGCTTCGGCCAGGCGCTGCAGCGCGCTCGACGTGGCCGGGTTGGAGACCACGAGGACCATGCCGTCCACATTGCCGGCCAGGAGCAGGTGCACGGCGCGGTCTTCCTGAGCGATCTGGTAGTCGGTGGCAAACGGCAGGATGGCGTAGCCGGCAGCGACGGCGGCCTGCGCCAGGCCCTGCAGGCATTCGGCGAACACGGGGTTGAGCAGGGTGGGCAGCACCACGCCGATCACGCGGCTGCGCTGGGTGCGCAGGGTGCGCGCGCTGGCGTTGGGCAGGTAGCCCAGCGCCTGGGCGACCTGCTCCACATGCTCGCGCGTGGCCGGCGTCACCTTGTCGGGCAGATTGAAGACCCGCGACACGGTGGCGACCGACACGCCCGCCTGGCGGGCCACGTCCTGAATGCTCATGGAACCTCGTTGCTATGTAAACGTTTACATTGGAACGAGGCCGTGTGACGCCGGTATGACCGGGCGCGGTGCCGGCCATGAAAAACGGCCCTCAATGGGGCCGTTCAGGGAATGCGGGGCAGGGCAGCCGCCCAGCTTCTATTTGGACCGCTTGACCCGCAGCAGCTCGTCCAGGATCAGGCAGGCCGCCCCGATGCTGATGGCCGTATCGGCCAGGTTGAAGGCCGGGAAGTGCCCGCCCGGGAACATGCCCGAGAGGAAGTCCCAGTGGAAGTCCAGGAAGTCCACCACGTAGCCGTGCATCAGCCGGTCCACCACGTTGCCCACGGCGCCGCCGAGGATGCTGGCCAGCGAGAAGCAAAACAGCTTTTGCCCCGGGTGCGCGCGCAGTTGCCACACGATGAAGATCGTGGCCACCACGCCGATGGCAGTGAACAGCCAGCGCTGCCAGCCGCCCGCATTCGCGAGGAACGAGAACGCCGCCCCGGTGTTGTGGGCCCGCACGATGTTGAAGAAGCCGGTGACGAAGGTGGAGTCGCCGAGCCGGTAGTTGTCCAGGATGAAGGTCTTGGTCAACTGGTCGGCCACCAGCAGGACCACGGCCCAGACGAGCCAGGGCCACATGCTGGCGCCGGAGCGGCCGGAGAGTGAGCTGTTGCCGCGCGCCATCACGCGTGCCTCCGGCTTTCGCCAGCGCCGTACAGGTTGCTGGTGCAGCGCCCGCAGATCGTGGGGTGCGCCGCATCGTGGCCCACATCGCTGCGGTAGTGCCAGCAGCGCTCGCACTTGGCATCGGAACTGGCACTCACGCTGATCTGCAGTGCGCTACCAGCTACCAATTCGATAGCAGAGGTGATGAACACGAACTTGAGGTCATCGCCCAGGCTGGCCAGCAACGCATGGTCTTCGGGCGCCGCGGTCAGCACCACGTTGGCCTGCAGGGACGAGCCCACCTGGCCGCCGGCGCGCAGTGCCTCGATCTCCTTGTTCACCACGTCGCGGATCTCGCGCAGGCGGCTCCACTTGGCCAGCAGGCCTTCGTCGGCCCCTGCGATCGAGCCGTAGGTTTCGAGGAAGATGGAGTCGGACGAGCCGAACACCTTCCACGCCTCTTCGGCGGTGAACGACAGGAACGGCGCCATCCAGCGCAGCATGCCGTGGGTGATGTGGTACAGCGCGGTCTGGGCGCTGCGGCGCGCCAGGCTCTTGGGTGCGGTGGTGTAAAGCCGGTCTTTCAGTACATCGAGGTAGAAGCCGCCCAGGTCTTCCGAGCAGTACAGCTGCAGCTTGGCCACCACGGGGTGGAACTCATAGACCTTGTAGTGCGCGAGCACCGTGGCCTGGAACTCGGCCGCACGCGTCAGCGCGTAGCGGTCGATCTCCAGCATCTGGTCGAACGGCACGGCGTCCGCGGCGGGGTCGAAGTCGCTCACATTGGCCAGCAAAAAGCGCAGCGTGTTGCGGATGCGGCGGTAGGCGTCCACCACGCGCGCCAGGATCTTCTCGTCCCCCGCGATGTCGCCCGAGTAGTCGCTGGCGGCCACCCACAGGCGGATGATTTCGGCGCCCAGCTTCTTGTTGATCTCCTGCGGGTCGATGCCGTTGCCCAGCGACTTGCTCATCTTGCGGCCCTGGCTGTCCACGGTGAAGCCGTGGGTCAGCAGACCGCGGTAGGGCGCGCGGCCTTCGAGCGCGCTGGCCAACAGCAGCGAGCTGTGGAACCAGCCGCGGTGCTGGTCGTGGCCTTCCAGGTACAGGTCGGCCTCGGGGCCGGTGTCGTGGTGCACGTTGGGGTGCGTGCCGCGCAGCACGTGGAAGAACGTGGAGCCGGAGTCGAACCATACCTCCAGGATGTCGGTGCTCTTGGTGTAGCAGACAGCGTCTTCGGCACCCAGGATCTCCTCGGGCGTCACGCGGCTCCAGGCCTCGATGCCGCCCTTTTCCACTATGGCGGCGGCCTGGTCCATGATCTCCATGGTGCGCGGGTGCAGCTCGCCCGAGTCCTTGTGCAAGAAGAACGGGATGGGCACGCCCCAGCTGCGCTGGCGCGAGATGCACCAATCGGGCCGGTTGGCGATCATGTCGTGCAGGCGGCCCTTGCCGTTCTCGGGGTAGAAGCTCGTGTGCTCGATGGCTTCGAGGGCCGTCTGGCGCAGCGTCTTTTCGGCCTTGTCCTTGGTGAACACGCCTTCGCCTTCGTCCATGCGGATGAACCATTGCGCCGCGGCGCGGTAGATCACCGGCGTCTTGTGGCGCCAGCAATGCGGGTAGCTGTGGGTGATCTCCTTGGTGGCCATCAGGCGGCCCGCATTGCGCAGCGCCTCGATGACCACGGGCACGGCCTTCCAGATGTGCTGGCCGCCGAACAGCGGGAAGTCAGGCGCGTAAGTGCCATTGCCCTGAACGGGGTTCAGGATGTCGTCCAGCGCCAGGCCGTGGGACACGCAGGAGTTGAAATCCTCCAGCCCGTAGGCGGGCGAGGAGTGCACGATACCCGTACCGTCGTCGGCCGTGGCGTAGTCGGCCAGGTACACGGGCGACAGGCGTCGGTAGCCGTAGCTGCCGTCCTCGCTGGCCACGTCGTACAGCGGGTGTTCGAATTCGAGGCCGCCCAGGTTCTTGCCTAGGGTGGTGGCCAGCACTTGGCCGGTGAGGCCGTAGCGCTCCAGGCACGAGGCCACCAGCGGTTCGGCCACCAGCAGCAGGCGCTCGCCGGCATCGACCAGCGCGTAGCTGATCTCGGGGTTCAGGTTCAGCGCCTGGTTGGCCGGGATGGTCCACGCGGTGGTGGTCCAGATCACCACGAAGGCGTCCTTGGCGAGCGCGGGCACGCCGAAGGCGGCGGCCAGCTTCGCAGGCTCGTGCGCCTTGAAGGCCACGTCCAGCGTGGTGCTCTTCTTGTCGGCGTATTCGATCTCGAACTCGGCCAGCGAGCTGCCGCAGTCGAAGCACCAGTACACGGGCTTCAGGCCCCGGTACACGAAGCCGCGCTCCATCACGCGCTTGAACGCACGGATCTCGCCCGCCTCGTTGGCGAAGTTCATGGTCTTGTAGGGGTTGTCCCATTCGCCGAGCACGCCCAGGCGCTGGAAGTCGCCCATCTGCTGCGCGATCTGCTCGGTGGCGAACGCCCGGCTTTTGGCCTGCATGTCGTCGCGGCTCAGGTTGCGGCCGTGTTTCTTCTCGATGGCGTTCTCGATCGGCAGGCCGTGGCAGTCCCAGCCGGGCACGTACAGCGCGTCGAAGCCTTCGAGCTGGCGCGCCTTGGTGATCATGTCCTTCAGGATCTTGTTGACCGCGTGGCCCATGTGGATCTGGCCATTGGCATAGGGCGGGCCGTCGTGCAGGATGAACTTGGGCGCGCCCCGGCGGGCATCGCGCAGGCGCTTGTAGATGCCTTTGTCGTCCCACTCCTTGACCCAGCCCGGCTCGCGCTTGGGCAGGTCGCCGCGCATGGGGAAGGGGGTGTCGGGCAGGTTCAGGGTGCTGCGGTAGTCCGTGGCGGTGGGGGCGGACGCGGAACTGACGTTGTCGTCGGACATGAAGAGGCCTTAAAAACTGAACATTCCGGGGCGTGCCCGGAAGGGGGGAGGGGGTGCGCGAAAAGGATGTGTGTGCCCGCTCAGGCGGGCGCTGCGGTAAGCAGCCCCCTCAAATTCGGTCGCGCGTGGTCTGGCGCCGGGTCTCGGTGTGCGACGCGATGGCGGCCGTCGCAAAGTAGGCGCGCGCATCGTCGCAGTCCTTGGCGATGCCCGTTGTCAGGGCGTCCAGGCTGTCGTACTTGAGCTCGTCGTGCAGTTTGTGCAGCAGTTCCACCCGCACGATTTTACCGTACGCCCCCTCGGGGTCCAGATCGGCGGGCCATTGCAGGCAGTGGGTTTCGAGCAGCACGCGTCCGCCGTTGACGTCGTTGGGGTCCAGCGAAGGCCGCACGCCCAGGTTGGCCACGCCGTGCAGAGGCACATCGCCCAGGCCATGCACCAGCACCGCGAAGATGCCGCTGGCGGCGGGCTTCCAGTGGGCAAACCGCAGGTTCAGCGTGCGAAATCCGTCGCCGGCCCCCGCGCCGGTGGCGCCCAGCTCGCGCCCCAGCTTGCGGCCATGCACCACGTGGCCCGAGATGGTGTAGGGACGCCCCAGCAGGCGCGCCGCGGATTCCATGTCGCCCCGGCCCAGCGCGTCGCGCACCGCCGAGCTCGACACCCGAAGGCCATGCACCTCGTAGCTGTTCATGCGCGCCACGTCGAAGCCCCGGGCCTGGCCGGCGGCGTCCAGCATGGCGTAGTCGCCCGCGCGCTGGCGGCCGAACCGGAAGTCGTCGCCCACCAGCACATAGCGCGCGTTCAGGCCGCGCATCAGCACCTCGTCGATGAACTCGGCCGGCGACTGGGCGGCCAGTCGCGCATCGAACGGCAGCACCACGGTCTGCTGCACGCCGCACCGCGCCAGCTCGGTGAGCTTGTCGCGCAGCGTACCGATGCGGGCCGGCGCCAGCTCGGGCTTGTTGTGCGCCCCGGCGAAGTAGTCGCGCGGGTGGGGCTCGAAGGTCAGCACGCAGCTTTCGACCCCGCGGTGCGCCGCCTCGCTGTTGAGCAGGGCCAGCATGGCCTGGTGACCTCGGTGCACCCCGTCGAAGTTGCCGATGGTCAGCGCGCACGCGCTGGCGATGCCCCGGTGGTGGAATCCGCGAAAGATCTTCATTGGTTTGTTATCTTTTTGATAGCAGCACGCGCATATCCATCAAGCGCAGGACGCCAATTTGTCATCAAAACGGAGTATATTGTGACCGAGGGGCCTTCCAGAGCAGGGTGGCCCGCGAGACATCCGCGTTCCGATTACTAGGGAGCCTCTGTACGATTCGGGCGGCAAGTGAGCGCTGCGGATCGGGATGGGCTGCAAGGCGCAAAGCGCAGCAATAGCCGTAGCTATTGCGAGCATGAGCAACGCCGCAGACCGCCCGAGACCGCAGATGCACACGGCGCGCCGATTCGTGCAGAGGTTTCCTGGTGTTCATTCTTGTTCCAGGAGGCGTGTTTTGAAGGTCTTGAAGCTGTCGGCCCAAGGGCTGCCCCAATCATGGATTTCGCTCGAACAGGCGGTCATCCACTACGCCGCCGATGAGGTGCGCTGGGAATCAGGCGCCCACATCGCCCGGTTCCGCGGTGGGTACAACGCTGTCACCGGCGAGCAGTCGGTGATCGCGGTGAACAGCATCATCGGGACCAAGGGCGTGCCGGGCATCAACCCGTTCGACCTGAAACCCAGCCTCACCAACAGCAAGCTCTTCGCCCGCGACCGCAACGTCTGCGCCTACTGCGGCGGCCATTTCCACGAAGAAGACCTCACGCGCGAACACATCGTGCCCTTTGCCCGCAACGGGCAGGATCACTGGATGAACGTGGTCACGGCCTGCCGCCCCTGCAACCACCGAAAGGGCCCGCGCACCCCCGAACAGGCCCACATGCCACTGCTGTACGCGCCCTACATCCCCAGCCTGTGGGAAGACTTCATCCTGCGCAACCGGCGCATCCTGGCCGACCAGATGGAGTTTCTGATCGCCCATGTGCCCAAATCGTCGCGGCTGCTGGGATAGTGCAGCGGATGCTTCGTAGAGAAGGCCCGCCCCGCTGAAGAGCAGGGGCCAGAGCTTCGAGTTGCGCTGCGCTGCGGCTGTACGCCTTATGCGGGCTTGTGCGCAGTGACCACAAACCCGTGGACAGGCTGTCCACCCTCATGGCGCAGTACCGTGTCCTCGATCACCACAGCGTCGAATCCGGCACGCTTGCAAAGAGCTTCCACGTGGCTTCGTTTGTGGGTGTAACGCCCCGAGGGCAGCAGCACCAGATCAGCGCCTGTTTCTTCGCCGATCTCGCACGAGAAGATCAGTTCACCGTCCGCGGCAAGCACGCGGAAGGCATTGGGAATGGCTTGCGTCAAGTCGCCGGCATAGATGAATACATCCAGTGCAGCCACCACCTGGTACAGACCTTCCGGTGTGTCTTTCAGCGCATCGTGCAGATTGACGGTGTGGAACCGGTCGTACACGTTGTGGCGAGCCGCCTGTTCCACCATCTTGAGTGAAACGTCCACACCGATCAAGGCACCTTCCAGGCGGCCCAGACACACTCCGAGCAGACCTGTGCCGCAGCCAAGGTCCAGCACGTTGAGCTTCTTGTGCGGATAGCGAGCCAGGATCTGGTCGGCTACTTGCTTGGGCAACTGGTACTTGAGACCGCGGACCATGTGCTGGTCATAAATTTCGGCCATGCCGTCGAACAGCGGACGGGTCAGCTCTGCAGGCTGCTGCGCCGGCGTACGGCCGTTGGCAAGCTCGGCGTAGTACTGGTAGACCGCATCATCCGGCGCCAGAGCCAGCAGTGCCGACGTGTCCTTGGCGGCATCGGCGGCCTTGCCAGCGGCCACGCAGGCCTGCACTCGGCCGACCAGCGATTGCGTGTCGGTAGGGTTGGCTGCGATCAGGGCGTCCCACACGGCAAGTGACTCGTCATGGCGGCCCAGCTCGCTCAGGTCGCGCGCCAGCAGGCGCTGCAGCGTGGCATCGCCGGGCACCAAGACCAGGCCGCGGCGCAGATGGCGGACGGCCATTTCAGCGTGTCCCGAGCGATGGGCGATGTCAACGACACCTGCCAGTACCTGCAGATTCTGGGGTTCCAGTGCAGCCACCTTCTCCGCTGTTTCCACAGCTTCTTGAAACTGGTTCTGGCGGGCCAGGAGCAACGCCAGCTCCAGCAGGCCGGGTCCCCAGGCCGGGGCCAGCGACACTGCCTTGCGCAGCGATTCAAATGCGCCCTTCACATTGCCAGCCTTTTCCGCCAGCAGGCCGCCGAGCATGTGCACGCGCGCATCCTGGGGCCACAGTGCGTTGGCCTTGTTCAGCGTCGCCGCAGCGTTTCTGAGGTCGCCCTTCGTGAGCTGCTCACGGGCTTTGGTCAAGTACTTGAGATTGGGATCGTTCGCTGTGGCGCTCATGGGTGCAGAGGAGTTGCATCAGACCGTCGGTCAGTCAGTCTGAAAGGCTGTCGGTGTCCGGTTGTTCTACCGGGCAAAACCGAGATTATCCAGGATTCGCGCAGACCGCCGCCTTGTGGTGGCCTGCGCGCCTGGCATTGCCAGCGCAGGCCCTCGCCGCATGCCTTGCGCCGTTCACGGATGCGCGGCGTCGGCTCGCGGACGACCGGCGTCTGGCTGTGGTCCCACGCGCTGCGCGCCCAGAGTCAACGTAAAGCACGCCCCCTCCCCAGGCCTGGACTCCACTGTGATGTCACCACCGTGCAGCCGCGCCACGCGGCGCGTCACCCACAGGCCCAGGCCGAAGCCCTTGCTCTGGTCGGTGCGGTCCCCGCGTTCGAACCGCTGGAAGATGCGGTTCATCACCTCCAGCGACATGCCCGAGCCCTCGTCCGCGACGGAAATCTCCAGCAGGCCCGAATCTGCTTTTCGGGCTGCGATGAAGATCTCTCCCGCCGACGCGTACTTCACCGCGTTGTCGACCAGGTTGGACAGCGCAATGCGCACCAGCGTCTCGTCGCACACCCACTCCTCGGGAGCAGACTCGGTGAAAAGGCGCAGGCGGTGGCGGGGGGACCAGTGCACCAGCTGGGCGGCGTGTTCCAGCAGATCGGCCACCCGCACGGGGGAGGCCTGCAGCGTGAATCCCGCCGTGTCCAGCCGCTCGCTGATGAGGCAGCTGTCCACCAGCGAGGTCAATCGCCGGCAGGCGCGGCGCATCTGGGCGGCGCGGTCTTTTTGCACGGTCAGGTCGGGCGAGGGGAACGCCTGCTGCTCGGCCGCAGCGCTGTCCACCACGGCCAGGGGCGTCCTGAACTCATGGCTGATCATGTGAAAGAACTGCCGCTGCTCCAGCCGCAACTCCCGCTCGTTGTCGAGCGCGTGCCCCAACGCCACCTGCGTGTGCGAGAGCTCCGACGTGCGCTGCTCGATGCGCTCTTCCAGCGACTGCTCGGACTGCGCCAGCCGCGCGATGGCCAGGTCCTTGACGCGCTGGATGTCCCGATAGCGCACGACCAGGCCCACGAAGACGGCGCAGGCGATCAGCAGCGTGAAGACGATGATTTCCGCCTGCCACAGCGCGGTGGCATCGATGTTCCAGTGCAGTGCGCCGGTCATGATGATGGTGATCGGAACACCCGCCACCGCATGCAGTCCATAGGCGGCCAGGAGCAGCGTGTGCAGGGCCCGCTTCTCGCGCCGCCGCAGCGCCAGCACGCACAGTGCGATGGCGATCAAATCGCTGGTGATCAGCGACAGCAGATTCACCCAGGCCACCGAGCCATAGAAGCCGAGGGGAACGCTGAGCGAGCCTGCCAGATTGAGGGCGACCAGCCCGATGAGCAGCTTGTCCGTGCGGCGGTAGCGGCTGGTGCGCGACAGCTGCTGGCGGACCTGCCACGCCAGCGTGGCGGCCAGCATGAACGCACCGATGCCCACGGCGTGGCTTGCCATCTGCGTGAGCGCGGCCGGCGCCCACAGGCTGGAGTAGCCCCGCACATTGAAGATGTGGATGAAGCTCACTGTCCCCAGTACGGCCAGGGCCATGAGCGAGCGGGTGCGGAAGATGGCAGCGGCGGCCCACACCGCCAGCAGCAGTGCGGCCATGGCACCAAAGTACAGCCCCATCACGCGCTCCGAGCGGGCCAACGCGGTGGCCAGCGCCTGGGTCCCCAGAATGCTGCCTTGCAACTGCATGGCGCTGGTCGTCTCAATGCGGATGAGCGCGGTCGCGCCGGGCGCCAGCCGAAACAGATGCTGGCGAACCCCCGATTTGTGCGCCGACGGCACATGGTCTCCGCTGATCTGTGCGGACCAGTCCCCACTCGCGCTGCGCTGGTACAGCGTGATGGAATCCAGGTACGTGGGTTGTGCCAGAAGCCACAGTGCACCGGGGTCCGTGCCGGGTGGCAGCGCCGGGACGTCGAAGCGAAGCCAGACCGGATGGCTCAGATATCCCGCGCTGAGCGAGTGCCTCAAGCGCGCGACGCCAGCCTGCGCTTGCGCCGTCGCCACATCATCGGGGCCCAGCCGGTGGTCCGGATCGTCCAGCCGATCCATGGGGAGGTCCCATCCCAGCTGCCATTGAAAGTCCTGCGCCACCGCGTTGGCGTGCGAAAACAACGCTGAAAAAAACAGCCAGCCCATCACCAGCCACAGCCGCAGGCCGCGCGCACCAAAGGTTGCCGCCGGATGGGGGATATGGGTCGTGAGTATTCGTGAGTTCTCGTGCATGGCTCGGTACAAAGGGCACTGCCACAATAGTACGTATCAATCTGTTTCGCGACCTGCAAAGCCCCATTTTTCCCATGTCTGCCGAAGCCACGATCGCAGTTGTCGAAGACGACGAGGACATCCGCAGCAATGTGTGCAGCTTCCTTGCGCGCTCGGGATTCCACGCGTGGGGCGCCGAGTCGGCCGAAGATTTTTACGTGCAGCTGCTGCGCGAACGTGCGGACCTCGTGGTGGTGGACATCGGCTTGCCCGGGGAAGACGGGTTGAGCCTTCTCACCCGGTTGGCCTCGCAAGGGGTCTCCACCGTTCTCATGACCGCCCGTGCAGATCTGGACAGCCGCATCGCAGGCCTGGAGGCCGGGGCGCTGCAGTATTTCGTCAAGCCCGTCGACATGCAGGAGCTGGTGGCCGGTATCCGCTCGCAGCTGCGCAACAAGCGGCTGCAGGGGCCGGGCAGCGGTGACGCCAATGCCGCGGTGCCCTGGCAGCTGGATGCCGCAGCCGCCACGCTGCGCGCACCCAACCAGCAGGTGGTGTCGTTGACCACAAGAGAGCTCGAACTGCTGTCGTGCCTGCTGCACAGCCCGGGCGTGCTGGTGAGCAAGCAAATGCTGGTGCAGGCCGTGGGTGGCCGCAATCTGGACGACGATTTTCATCGCATCGAATCAGCCTTGACCCGGCTGCGCCGCAAAACGATGGACGACACCGGCCTGGCATTGCCAGTGCGAGCGGTTTTTGGAAAAGGGCTCGTGTTTGCAACATGAATTGACACCCCTTTCGCCAGCGGGTTGACGGGGCGACGAACGCCTTAGCAACCGCACCTATTCCCCCCATTTATTTGGTTGTGCATGCCGCAAGGCAGGGCGCAGCCTGGGCCGAACTCGGCCTGCAGGTTTGACAACAGAGACTGGTTCACAGAGGAGATGGCAAATTGATCACCAAGATTTTTCCTTCCGGAATGCGCGAAGGGCCTTCCAGGCTTTTGCGCCACTGGTGCCTGCTGCTGTTGGGCTTGCTGGTCCTTGCGGCCACGGCAGGCTCCGCGCGCGCGGCTTTCGTGAATGGCGGCTTCGAGAACGATCTGGCGAACTGGAACGTCCGGCATCTGCGTGTGCCGATCGCTGGTATCCCTCTGGCCAATTTCCCCCCGGACACCGAAAGTGATCTCGGACTGACATTCAACACCACCTCCACACCGGCGCCGACCGATGCGGTGGGCAACGGCTCGGACACCAACGTCAATGGCCAGGTGCGCTTTCCGCTGTACGGCGCAAAGAGCGCGCGGATCAATTACCTGGGTGCCCAGAACCGCGCTGCGTCCATCGACCAGACGGCCGTGATGACGCTGGGCGACGTGGACCCGTCCGACGGCAAGGCACACGTGCGCTTCGCCATCGCCCCGGTGCTGCAGAACCCCGGGCATCCAGGCGCAGAGCAGCCGTACTTCTTCGTGGAGGTCTACAACATCACGAAGAACAAGCAGCTGTTCTACACCTTCAACTTCTCCGGCCAGTCGGGCGTGCCATGGCAGTCCGTGGGTGGCTTTCAGTACACCAACTGGCAGACCATCGACATCGCGCCAGGTGCGGGTGTGCTCGATGTGGGTGACCAGATCAAGGTCACGGTGATCGCCGCGGGCTGCAGCCAGAGCGGGCACTCCGGTCACATCTACGTGGACTCCGGTGCAGGGCTTACCAATCTGCCCGGTCCTGGCATCAAGGCCGATGCGCCTGAATACGCAGCCGCCGGCAGCAGCGTGGCGTACACGTACTCCTATTCGAACCAGGGTGACGTGCCGCTGACGAGCACGGTGGTGACCATCGTGTCTCCGCAAGACAACACGGCCGGAACTCCCAAGAACCTGCGTGTGGACCCGGCCAGCGTGCCGGGCTCCTGCACGGTCAATACCTCCGGGGCGGCAGGCAACCAGATCGACACCGTGTCGTGCCCGGTCGGAACGCTCAACCCAGGCAGCAGCGGAACCATCCCGCTGTCGTTCATCACACCAGGTACCACCACGGGCCCCATTAACCACGGCAACTACTCCATCGTGGGCGATGCCATCTCGCCCTTGCTGGGGCCGCTGGTGCAAAGCCAGATCACGACGGACCCCCTGGTCGACCTGAGCGTGAGCCTGTCCGATGGGCAAAGCGCCGTGATCTGGGGCCAGGCCCTCACGTACACCATGTCCGTGACCAACCTCGGCCCCACGGCGGTGCCGGCTGGCACCACGATCCAGGAGTCCGCACCCACCTCGTTGACCAACATCACCTGGACCTGTGCTGCCAGCGGCGGCGCAGTCTGCCCGGTGCCTTCGGGCTCCGGCGCGGTGAGCCAGATCCTGCCGGACCCTGTTCCGGTGGGCGGCACCCTCACGTACACGATCTCCGCGCAGGCCGACCCTGCGGGCAGCGGCGCCAGCACCATCCTGCACACCGCCACGGTGACCGCGCCGGTGAGCGTGAAGGACCGCGAAAGCTCCAACAACACCGCCACGGACTCCGACCCCGTGGGTCTGGGCTTGTTCAATCTCGCAGTCAACAAGATCGGCACGGGCACGGTGACGTCGGTGCCTTCGGGCATCACCTGCGGCGCCACCTGCACCACCGACGCGCCGGGTGGCTCGCAGGTCATCCTGTACGCCACCGCGCCCTCGGGCTCGATCTTCTCGGGCTGGAGCGGCGGCGGGTGTTCGGGCACCGCCAGCAGCTGCACCGTGTCCATGGATGCTTCCAAGACCGTGACGGCCAACTTCACGGTGCCTCTGGACGTGACGCCCGTCGTGGGCGCCAACGGCTCGGTCAGCCCTGCCGTCACGCAGCCCGTGGCACCGGGCGGCACCACGTCGTTCACCGTGACGCCCAACGCGGGCTACGCCCCCGTCATCACCGACAACTGCGCAGCCGGCGGCACGCAGACCGGTGGCGCTCTGGTGGGCAGCACCTACACCACCAACGCCATCGCGCAAAACTGCACGGTCAACTTCAGCTTTGTGAATGCCGGCGTGGCCACGGTCACGCCCACCGTCGGCACCGGAGGCTCCATCACGCCCAACGCGCCCAAGACGGTGGTGATCGGTGGTTCTGCCTCCTACGTGGTCACGCCCACCACCGGCTACAGCCGCGGCACGCCCACCGGCACCTGCCCTGCAGGTACCTGGTCCGGCACGACTTACACCATCGCTCCGGTGGCGGCCAACTGCTCGGTGAACTTCGTGTTCATCGGCCCGGTGGCGGTCACGGCCTCCGTGGCCTCGGGCAGCGGCGTGGTCAGCCCTGCGTCGCAGTCGGTGGCCGTGGGCGGCACGGCGGTGATCACGCTCACGCCAGGGGCCGGCCAGCGCGCCACCCTGGCGGCGGGCAGCACCTGCACGGGCGGCAGCTTCAATGCCGACACCACGGTCTACACCATCCCCGCCGTGGCAGGCGCTTGCTCCGCAGCTTTCGCGTTCGTGCCCAACCCGGTGGTGACCGGATCGGTGCTGTCGGGCACCGGCACGGTGTCGCCGGCGTCCCAGTCCGTGGTGCCCGGCGCCAGCGCCGTGTTCACGCTCGCTCCCGGTGCCGGCATGCGTGCGGCGCTGGACGCCTCCAGCACCTGCACGGGCGGCAGCTTCAACGCGGGTTTCACCACCTACACCGTGCCCGCCGTGGCGGCGGACTGCACCGCAGTGTTCCGGTTCGCACCGGCCATGGCGGCAGGCCCTGCGTCCATCCCCACCTTGTCCGAGTGGGGCATGATCATCCTGTCGGCTCTGCTGGCACTGATGGCCTGGGTGCACCGGCGCAGATTCGGCGGCTGACGCAGCCGAAGCCCTCGATCCGAAGTGCACTGGTGCACTTCCGAACCGTGCCAGGGTCCCTGCGTGGGGCTCTGGCACTCTACTTGTCTCGATCCATGAAAAAAATCGCGTTGGCCGTTGCGGCTGTGTCACTGTCGTTCGGCGTCGTCGTGGTGCCGCTCGCCCATGCCGATGCCCTGCCGGTGCGCAAGCCCGGTTTGTGGGAGGTGTCGATCATCGGGGCCGGCCAGTCCGTCATGCGCCAGCAGAAGGTTCTGCAGTGCACGACGAACGACGTGGATGCCGTGACCATGCTCGCCGTGGTGCCTGGCCAGGAGCATTGCCACGAGACTGCGGTCAAGAAGGAGGGCGGCCAGTTCACTGTGCAGACCGTGTGTTTCGTGCACGACAACCGGGTCACCGCGCGCATTCGGCTCAGCGGTGACTTTCAGCAGTCCTACCAGGGCGACTTTGAAGTGGCCTATTCAAAGCCCGTCGCTAACAACGCGCCGGGGGTGACCCAGTTCAGCGGGCGCCGCGTGGGGGACTGCAAGGCGGGCATGAAGCCATCGGACATGGTGCTGCCCAATGGCATCACGGTGAACATCGTCGAGAGCCTCAAGCAGAGCGCAAGCCACGAGGGGCATCGGCACTGAGGCAACAAAGGCATTGATCCGGCGGCACCGACCTGGTTCGTGGCCCTGGGCCTACCGAACGTAAAAAAACCCCACAGGTGCGCCCTGTGGGGTTTTTTTGTTGTGCGCGTCTTTTGCGTTGCTGACGAAGACCGGATGTTACTGGTTGATCTCCAGCATCACCACATGCCCTTGGGCCGCAGGCCAGGTCTGGCCCACCACACGCTCGCCGTTGAACTCGGCGGCGATGGGGCGCTGCCCGCCCGCGGGCTTGATCTTGGCCGACGCGGCGCCGGCACCGGCCGGCACGCCGGCGGGCGGGGCGCCGTCCAGCAGCATCTTGTCGCGTGCAGGGTCCAGGTAGCCGCGGGGGCGGGTCAGGGTGACGATGGCATCGGCGGTTTTGTCCGCGTCGGCGATGCGTTCGGGGCGCAGGTGGATCAGCTCGCTGCTGCGGGGAAAGCCGCTGCGGTAGATGTGGGTCGTGGCGTAGCCGGGCGCGGAGATCACGAACTCCAGGGGCACGCCGGGCTGGGTGGTCAGCGGGCCCCACCGGCCGTCCGTGCCCACGGTCTTCTTCAGCAGAGCGCCACCGGTGCGGGCGCCCGTGGCCGGGTCGGTGGCGTACACCTCCAGTTGGGCGCCGGGCAGGGGCAGGTTGTTGCTGAAGTTGCCGGTCTTCGCATCGGCCGAGTCCACGCCCAGGCCGGTGATCTTGCCGTTCAGCACCACGGATTTTTCGGCCGCGATGTCGGTGCGCGCCGGGGCCTTGCCGGTGATGAAGCGGTAGGTGGCTTCGAATGCGGCGGGCGAGTATGAGGTCTCGCGGTGGTCGATGCGCGGGATCACCACGTTGGTCGCGCCCTTGAGCTCGGGCCCTGCGGCGGTGACATTGGTGGGCGTGCCTTTCTGGCCGATCCACAGGCCGTCGGGCTGCGCGAACTTGTCGTTATTGTCCGAGCGGATGGTCATCCACTTCACCGGGCCGCTCACCTCGTCGCCCGCGGCGTTCTTGGGGGCGTTCAGGGCCTTGAGGAAGGGGCCGGTGCCCGAGAATTCATTGCCTTCGCGAAAGCCCGGCGTAGCCCACACACCGTGGTTGGGCGTGCCGCCCAGGATGGCGTGGCTCACGGTCTTGTCGCCACCGCCGTTGTAGATGTAGTTGCGGATCGCATTGCCGCCGCGCGAATTGCCCATCAGCACGACCTGCCGGGCGCCGGTGGCCTGCAGCACCTTGTCCACTTCGGCCTTCAGGTAGGCCATGTGCTCGGCTGCGGAGGTGCGGCCCGGCTGGGGCTTGGCATCGTCGTCGCGCGAGAGCGGGTAGGGCACGTCGATGGCGTGCAGGCGCTCGCGCGGCCAGCCGTTGGACTCGAAGCGCCACGCGGTGGTCTGCCACAGCGCGGCGGTGTCGCCGTTGCCGTGCACAAAGACGATGGGCGGGGCCTCGGCCATGCCGGAGCTCTGCGTGGCGCAGCCGGCCAGGGCCAGGCTGGCGGCAATGGCCGCGCCCAGCAGCAGGGACCGTCGGGGCAGGAAAAGCGTGTTCATCGAAGGGTCTCCAGAAATAGAAAAATGCCCGTGGACCGGGGAATCCACGAGCATGGCATGCGGGTGTTACGCGCCTGCGTCAGGCAAAGACGCCCGCCGTGTCCTGCATGCGGGCCGAGACCTCGCCCAGGTGGTGCAGCGTGTCGCCGAACGTCATCTCCAGCTGCGTCAGCTTCTTGAAGTAGTGGCTGCCGATGTACTCATCCGTCACGCCGATGCCGCCGTGCAGTTGCACCGACTGCTGCCCCACGAAACGCATCGACTGGCCCAGCTGTACCTTGGCGCGCGCCATGGCGGCGCGGCGCTCGGCGGCGGGCGCGCCGAGTTTCAGGCTGGCGTAGTAGCTCATCGAGCGGGCGAGCTCGAGCTGCATCTTCATGTCGGCCACGCGGTGGCGCAGCGCCTGGAAGCTGGCGATGAACACGCCGAACTGCTTGCGCTGGTTCATGTATTCGACGGTGAGCGCCACCGTCTTGTCCATCACGCCCACGGCTTCGGCGCAGGTGGCGGCAATGCCGGTGTCCACCGCCAGCTCCAGCGCGGCCAGGCCGTCGGTGGTGATGAGCGTGGCGGGCGCGTTGGCCAGCTGCAATTCTGCTGCGCGGCTGCCGTCCTGCGTGACGTAGCCCCGCGTGGTCACGCCAGCGGCCGAGCGCTCGACCAGGAAGAGGGCGATCTTGCCGTCCAGCTGCGCGGGCACGATGAAGGCATCGGCCTGGTCGCCAGCGGCCACTATGCTTTTAGTAGCTGTCAGCGCATACCCGGACTGCGCTGCAGCCGCTTTGGCCTCACACACATCCAGGCGGTAGCGTGCCTTGCGCTCCTGGTAGGCCAGCACCACCAGGGCTTCGCCGCTGGCCACGCGGGGCAGCCAAGCGGCTTGCACGTCGGCCGTGCCGTACTGCGACAGCACGCTGCTGGCGATGAAGGCCTGCGCAATCGGCTCCAGCACCATGCCGCGGCCCAATTCTTCGGCCACCACCATGGCGTCGATGGCGCTCTGGCCCATGCCGTCGTGGGCCTCGGGCACGGTCAGCGCCGTCAGGCCCAGCTCGGCCAGTTCGCCCCAGGCGGCGCGGTCGAAGCCGCCAGCGGCCACGGCAGCGCGGCGGCGCTCGAAGGTGTAGCCCTTGTCCACCCACTTGCGCACGGCATCGCGCAGTTGTTCCTGGTCGTCAGAAAAATCGAAATCCATGTTCTTGTCTCCTTAGCCCAGCACAGTCTGCGCGACGATATTTCTTTGCACTTCATTGCTGCCACCGTAGATCGTGGTCTTGCGCAGGTTGAAGTAGGTGGACGCCAGCGGCGCGTTGGCGGTGACGCCGCCTGGGAAGTTTCCTTGCCATCCGGCCTCCATGGCCTCTTCGATGAAGGGCAGGCTGAACGGGCCGGCGGCCAGCATCATCAGCTCGGCGTAGCGCTGCTGGATCTCGCTGCCGCGGATCTTCAGGAGGCCCGCGATGTCGAGCGAGTTCTTGCCCGACTTCTCGGCCGACAACACGCGCAGCACCAGCATTTCCAGTGCCACGATGTCCACTTCGAGCAGCGCGATCTGGTCACGGAAGCGCTGGTCTTCCCACATGCCTTCGGCCTTGGCGATGCGCTTCAAGCGCTCCAGCTCGCGCTTGCTGCGGTTCACATCGGCGATGTTGGTGCGCTCGTGGGACAGCAGGTGCTTGGCGTAGGTCCAGCCCTTGTTCTCTTCGCCGATCAGGTTCTCGGCAGGCACTTCGACGTTGTCGAAGAACACTTCGTTGACCTCGCACTCGCCATCCAGCAGCTTGATGGGGCGCACGGTCACGCCCTTGGACTTCATGTCCAGCAGCAGGAAGGAGATACCCGTCTGCGGCTTGCCCTCGGTGCTGGTGCGCACCAGGTTGAACATCCAGTCACCGTACTGGCCGAGGGTCGTCCAGGTCTTCTGGCCGTTGACGATGTACTTGTCGCCCACGCGCTCGGCGCGGGTCTTGACCGAGGCCAGGTCCGAGCCGGAGCCCGGTTCGCTGTAGCCCTGGCTCCACCACACCTCTCCGCTGGCGATGCCGGGCAGAAAGCGCTTTTGCTGCTCGGCGTTGCCGAACGCCATGATCACCGGCGCCACCATCACCGGGCCGAAGGGCACGATGCGGGGCGCGCCCGCCAGGGCGCATTCTTCTTCGAACAAATGCTTTTGCACGGCCGTCCAGCCGGGACCGCCGAATTGCTGGGGCCAGCCAAAGCCCAGCCAGCCCTTCTTGCCCAGGATCTTGGCCCAGCCCTGCAGGTCGTCGCGGGTCAGGCGCAGGGCGTTGTGCACCTTGTGCGAAATTTCTTTCGGTAGATTGGCGTGAACCCAGGCGCGAATCTCTTCGCGGAAGGCCTGCTCTTCAGGGGTGAATGCGAGATCCATGCGGTTTGTCTCCAAGTGATCCCGCATTTGTAGCACGGTCGTTCGTTTTAGTCCTGTCCGGGTGGTGACATTTGGTCGGCCATGCCCAGCTCGGCACACAGCCGCTGCACCGTGGCCTGGAGGGCGGCCACCTGGCCTTCGAGGGCGTCCACGCGGGCCTGCAGCGCGGCGGGTGCGCTGCCTCCACTGCTGCTGCTGGCGGCAGGCGCTGCGGCGCTGGTGTCCACCGGGCCGCACAGCAGGTGCGCCCAGCGCTGCTCGCGCGCACCGGGGGCACGCGGCAGCAGCACGACCAGCGGGCCGCCCTTTTCGGCACTGCGCTCCTGCAGCTCGTCCAGAAAGGCCTCGACCGACGAGATATCGGCAAAGCGGTACCAGCGCTCGGAATTGATGCGCAGCTCGCCCGCCGTCTGGGGGCCGCGCAGCACCAACAGGCCCAGCAGCACGGCCGACTGCTCGGGCACGCCCACGCCGCGCTGAAAGTTGTGCTCCCAGCGCGTGGTGCGGTTGCCGCTGCTCTCGAACGCCAGCGTCAGGAGCTTGAGCGAGTCCAGCGCTTCCTGCGCCTCGGCGTCGCTCAGGTTCATCACCGGGTCGCGGCTGGTCTTCTGGTTGCAGCCGGTGACCAGGCCGTTGAGCGACATGGGGTAGCTGTCGGGCACGGTGCGGGCTTTCTCCATCAGGGTGGCCAGCACGCGGGCTTCGGCGGCGGTCAGGGGGCGGGTGGTCGGGTCGAAGGGCATGGCTGGGATAATCCGGTGCAATTTATGAAGAACAGCGTCAAGAACATCGTCATTTTGATCTCAGGCGGCGGCTCCAACATGGCGGCCATCGTGCGCACCGCGCAGCAAGAGAACTGGCAGCAGCGCTACGGCGCCCGCGTGGTGGCCGTCGTCAGCAACAAACCCGAGGCCGCCGGCCTGGCCTTTGCGCGCGAGCAGGGCATTGCCGCCGAGGCGCTGGACCACAAGGGTTTTGCCAGCCGCGAGGCCTTCGATGCCGAGCTGGCCACGTTGATCGACCGGCACGAGCCCGCATTGGTGGTGCTGGCAGGCTTCATGCGCATTCTGACCCCCGGCTTCGTGGAGCGGTATGCGGGGCGGCTGATCAACATCCACCCGTCCCTGCTGCCGGCCTTCACCGGCCTGCATACGCACCAGCGCGCCATCGACGCGGGCTGCAAGGTGGCCGGAGTCACCGTGCACCAGGTGACGGCAGAGCTGGATGTGGGCCCCATCCTGGACCAGGCCGTGGTGCCGGTGCTGCCCGGCGACACGGCGGACACGCTGGCGGCCCGCGTGCTCACCCAGGAGCACGTGATCTACCCCCGCGCCGTGCGGGCGCTGGTGCAGCGGCTGTAGGTGCCGCGTCCGACAGTTTGCTATTGATTTAATAGCTGATGCCGCTTGTCTATCAAGCGGTAGAAGCCATTTTTGCGCTGAGAACACGGCCATGCACTGCCATGGCGGTGCACAGGGCCGCATCAGCCATGGGATGCAGGCGGCACCGATCCCTCTTCGCACTTCACAAAGCGGGGTCGCAGCACGCCGTCCACCAGCACCGGCTCTTCGAACATGGCGGCCGGCCGCACCCACAGGCCGTGCCGGCCATACAGCGCGCGGTACAGCGTCATCGGCTCCAGGGTCTCGCTGTGGCGCACGGTGTCGATCACCTCGTAGAGCATTCCCTTGTAGTGGCGGTACAGGCCGGGCGGGGTGCTGATCAGTTCGGGCAGGTCGTCGTCGTTCATGGGTGCGTCTTGGTGTCTTGGTGATTGGTGGGTGGTTCGTTAGGATGCGGGGTTGTGCCAGCTTCAGCATTTTGTGCGGCGGCGGGGTGGCCCCCTTCCGGCACGGGGTTTGCCAGCGGGCTGCCCGGCACAGAAAAATAAGCAACCATACAGAGGGAGAGGGACACCCGTGGATCAGGCAGATTTTGTGCACCTGGTGCGCATGAGCGAGCATGCCAGTGCCGACAACAGCCGCGCCTACCGACGCAGCGTGGCCGCTTTTGCGGCGCTGGGCTATGCGTGGGTGCTGGGCTGCCTGGCGCTGGCCGTCGGCATCGTGCTGTGGGTGGTGCCCCAGGTCCTGCACGGGCGCTTTCGGCTGGCCATGGTGTGGCTGCTGCTGGGAGCGGTGGGCCTGCTGTGGGTGAGCCTGCGGGCGCTGTGGGTGCGGCTCGAGCCCCCGGGCGGTGTGGAGATCACGGCACTGGAGGCGCCGGAATTGTTCGAGGCACTCGAGCGCATCCGCCGCAAGATCAAGGGGCCGCCCATCCACACGGTGCGGCTCGACAGCGAGTTCAACGCCAGCATCCAGCAGGTGCCCCGCTTTGGACTGCTGGGCGGCGCCGTCAACCACCTGACCATTGGCTTGCCGCTCTTGATGGCGCTGGACCGCCCGCGTTTCCTGGCGGTGCTGGCCCACGAATATGGGCACCTGCGCGGCGACCACGGCCGGTTTGCCGCCTGGATCTACCGCACCCGCCTGTCGTGGATGCGCCTGAACTACAGCCTGTCCGATGACGAGGGCCCGGCCGCAGCGGCCACGCAGGCCTTCATGCGCTGGTACTTTCCGCGGTTTTCGGCCAAGACCTTTGCGCTGGCACGGCAGGACGAGTACGAGGCCGACCGCATCGCCGGCCGCTTGCTGGGCCGCGAGGTGACGGCGGCGGCCTTGGCCGAGATCGAGATCCGCGGCGCCTGGCTGCACGAAGAGTTCTGGGGCCAACACTGGTGCGGCGCCGCAGGCAACCCGCTGCCCGTGGGGCCCTACCGCGGCATGCGACGCCGCCTGGCCGAGCCGCCGGACGCTGCCTTTGCCAACGATGCGATGCGCCAGGCGCTCAAGCGCATCAGCAGCGTGGACGACACCCACCCGGGCCTGCGCGACCGCATCGAGGCACTGGACGCCGCACCCACCGTGCCCGACTGGTCGCGCGGCAACGCGCTGGGCCTGCTGGGCCCCGAGGCCAAGCGCTGGGTGGCGCATTTCGACAAAGAGTGGTGCCGTGACAACGCCACCGAATGGAAGCAGCACCACGCCTGGCTGGAGCGGGTGCGCGCCCGCGCCGAGGCGCTGGGCGCATCCACCGCCCAGAGCAGCGCGGTCGAGCTGGTGGAGCTGGCACGCCTCAAGCGCCACCTGGACCCGCGTGCCAATGTGCGCCCGCTGTACGAGACCGCGCTGGCACGCAGCCCCGAACACCCGGCCGCCTTGCGCGGGCTGGTCACCTGCCTGGCCGACGACGACCGCGACGGCAAGCTGGCGCTGCTGCACCGGCTGTGGGACACCGCCAGCGGCGACCGCTTCTGGGCCGCGCGCACGGCGCTGGCCGAGCTCGAAACCCCCCGCCTGGGCAAGGAGCACGACGCCGCCGCCTTCAAGCAGTGGCGCAAGCGCCTGGAGCGCGCGCAGGAGTCCGAGGACCGGGCGTGGGAGGAGCTGTCGGGCACCTCGTTCTTCAGCCAGATCTCGCGCCACGACCTGAGCGAGTTCGAGCTGGCCGAGCTCAAGGCAGAGCTCGCGCGCTGCGTGCCGCTGGCCCGCTGCTGGCTGGTGCGCAAGAACCTGCGCGAGTACGCACAGCGCCGGGCCTACCTGCTGTTCGTGGAGTTGCCGGGCCTGGACGACGACAGCCGCTACCACCTGTGCCGCGCGCTGGAGCGCAACCTGAGCATCCCCGGGCCCACCCTGGCGCTGTGGGCGGGCGAGTCGCCCACGCTCAAGGAGATTCAGCGCTACGCTTTCGATCCGATCTTCACCAGGTAGATGCATAAGCCCCCCTGAGACGCTTCGCGTCTTCCCCCCAGGGGGACGCCACCGGTGGCCTGGCAAAGCCAGTTCCACGGTGGCACTGGCCTGGCGCGTGCCTGTTTCAGCCTCTGCGCACCGTCTTTGCGCTTGAACCCGGCGCTGCCAAATGCCAGCGGACCCCGCGCAAGGGCCGCCCCGCCGCGATACAGGGGGGCTTCCAGGGTGGGACAATAGAGGGATGCATCCCAAAGTTCTTCTCGACGCCTGCGCCGAACTCGTCCGACTCACCCTCACCTTCGAACACCCCGCCGACGCGGTGGTGTCGCGCTTTTTCCGTGACAACCGGGGCCTGGGGCCCCGCGAGCGGGCCACGCTGGCCGAAACGGTCTACACCGTGCTGCGCAAGAAGCTGCTGTTTGACCACATGGCCCCCTCGGGCTCCGGCCCCAAGGAGCGGCGCCTGGCCATCCTGGGCTTTCACGGCCCGCGCGACTTTCTGAACGGCGCCCTGACCGACCAGGAAAAGAACTGGCTCGACCAATGCGACGCCGTGACGGTGGACGACCTGATGGAGCGCCACCGCCACAACCTGCCCGAATGGCTGGTGCAGCCCCTGAAGGACCAGCTGGGCACGGGCTTCTGGCCGCTGGTGGAGAGTTTGTCGAACGCCGCGCCGCTGGACCTGCGCGTCAACGCCCTGCAGGACAAGCGCGCCGATGTGCAAAAGGAACTCGCCAAGGCCGGCATCAAGGCCGTGCCCACGCCGTACTCGCCCTGGGGCCTGCGCATCGACGGCAAGCCGGCGCTGACCAAGCTCGATGTCTTTACCCGTGGCGCCGTGGAGGTGCAGGACGAGGGCTCCCAACTGCTGGCCCTGCTGCTCGACGCCAAGCGCGGCGAGATGGTGGTGGACTTTTGCGCCGGTGCCGGCGGCAAGACGCTGGCCATCGGTGCCAGCATGCGCAGCACGGGCCGCCTGTATGCGTTCGACGTGTCGGGCCACCGGCTCGATGCCTTGAAGCCCCGCCTGGCCCGCAGCGGGCTGTCCAACGTTCACCCCGCAGCCATCGCCCACGAACGCGATGACCGCGTCAAGCGCCTGGCGGGCAAGATCGACCGCGTGCTGGTCGACGCACCGTGCTCGGGCCTGGGCACGCTGCGCCGCAACCCCGACCTCAAGTGGCGCCAGACGCCCAAGGCGGTGGAAGAACTGGTGGCCAAGCAGACGGCCATCCTGGCCAGCGCCGCGCGCCTGCTCAAGTCCGGCGGCCGGCTGGTGTATGCCACCTGCAGCATCCTGCCGCAGGAGAACGAGGCCATCGCCGAGGCTTTCAGCGCCGCGCACCCCGACTTCGTGCTGGTGGATGCCGGCGAGCTGCTGGCCCAGCTCAAGGTCGAGGGCGCCCCGCAGCTGTGCAGCGGCGGCGAGTCCGGCACTGGATATCTGCGCCTGTGGCCCCATGTGCACCACACCGACGGGTTCTTTGCGGCGGTCTGGACGAGGAAGTAAGCCCCCCCCTGAGCCGCTGCGCGTCTTCCCCCAAGGGGGACGCCACCGGTGGCCCGGCGGAGCCGGTTCCACGGTGGCACTGGCATGGGCCGCGCCGGTTGCGCCGCAAGTGACGAAACGGGCGTGGGAGTTGCGGTTCCGCTCGTTGCGCAGTCCGTTCTGGCGCCCAGTCTGCACGGCCTTGTCGTGAAGGCGACTCAGGGGCCAAGTCACTCTGGGTACTGTGGATAACCTCCAGTCTGAAATGGGGGGCGCGCTTTAAAATTGACAGTCCCGCCACCGCTGGTGCCCGGGTGTTTTGTACGAGGTATTTTTGAATATGCTGTTACCCGACTGGACTGTGCTGAACGCCGCCATCGACTGGCTGGGCCACGGGCTGTGGGACTTGGCCTGGTGGGAGATCGTGCTCTACACGCTGGCGACGACGCACATCACCATTGCGGCCGTCACGATCTTCCTGCACCGCTCGCAGGCGCACCGGTCGGTCGACCTGCATGCGATCCCTTCGCATTTCTTCCGCTTCTGGCTGTGGCTCGGCACCGGCATGGTGACCAAGGAGTGGGTGGCCATCCACCGCAAGCACCACGCCAAGTGCGAAACCGTGGACGACCCGCACAGCCCGCAGACCCGGGGCCTCGATACCGTGATGTGGCGCGGCGCCGAGCTGTACCGCGCCGAGTCGAAGAACCCCGAGACCATGAAGAAGTTCGGCCACGGCACGCCCGATGACTGGATGGAACGCAATGTCTACACCCGCTTTGGCTGGCAGGGCGTGGGCGTGATGCTGGTGCTCAACCTCGCGCTGTTCGGCGCAGCGGGCGCCGCGGTCTGGGCCGTGCAGATGCTGTGGATCCCGTTCTGGGCGGCCGGTGTGGTCAACGGCGTGGGTCACTACTGGGGCTACCGCAACTTCGAGGCGCAGGACGCCAGCACCAACCTCTCGCCCTGGGGCGTGATCATTGGCGGCGAAGAGCTGCACAACAACCACCATACCTATCCCACGTCGGCCAAGTTCTCGGTCAAGCCGTACGAGTTCGACATCGGCTGGGCCTACATCAGCCTGATGAAGAAAGTGGGCTGGGCCACTGTCAAGAAGGTGCCGCCCAAGCTGCAGCTGGGCGACGTGAAGCCCGTGGCCGATGAAAAGACGCTGGAGGCGCTGATCGCCAACCGCTACGAGGTGATGGCCGGCTACGCTCGCGGCGTGCGTCAGGCCTGCAAGGAAGAGATTGCCGCGCTCAAGGCCCGCCAGGCGGACGTCTCGGTACTGACCGCCGCCAAGCGCTGGCTGCACCGCGATGCCGAGAAGGTGCCCGCGGGCGCTCTGCCGCAACTGGCCCAGGCGCGCGCCGCCCACCCGGCGCTCGACAAGATGGTCACCATGCGCGAAGAGCTGCGTCAGCTGTGGCTCAACACGTCCCAGTCGCGCGAGCAACTGACGGCCGACCTGCAAGCCTGGTGCCGCCGCGCGGAAGAAAGCGGCATTGCCGCGCTGCGCGAGTTCTCGCTGCGGCTGCGCGCGGCGCAGGCCTGAAGCGCCCCAGCCCTGGCGTTCAGCGCCCAAGGCCTTGCCATCTGGCAAGGCCTTTTTCTTTGGGCACAACCATGGGTCAGGCAATGTGTCCTTCGCGATCGGCCATCAGCCATCAGTCGTTAGCGCAGCGCGGGCACATTGCCAAACGTGCGGTCCTGGGCGGTTTTGTCGCGGCCTGCAAACGCTGTGCGCAGCAGGTGCCGTGCCTGATGCCAAAGCCCCGGCGCGGGCGCTTGTTCGATGACCTGGATCTCTGCGCGGCCGGGCAGGGCGTTGTCCACCTGCACCCAGGTGGTCTGGGTGCTCGATCCCGAATGCCGATGATCGCCCGCGCCAAGCCGTGCCTGCGGCGGGGTGTGCAGGGCATGTCCGCAGTCTTGTGGCGCAAAGCGCAGCGACACCTCCCCCTGGGTGGTGTGCAGCACGCTGCCGGGCGGCAGGCACAGCCACAGGCTTTGGCCGGAGGTGAGGCCCAGGGTGACTGCGGCCGATGGGGCGGTGGTGTGGGCGGCGGCTGAATTGGCGGACGGCGTGGCGGATTGCGTGGGCGTTGGCATGGTGCGGGCTCCTCAGGAAGTGGCTGCAGTGAGGCTCCAGCGTAAAAAAATCGTTGCCAGTCCGACAGGTACACGGCTGTGCAGGAACAGGTAGAACAGCAGCGATTACTGGCGTGCTGTTATGGTCCTGTCTGCGCGTTCCTGTATCTGTTGCCGCAGCGGGCGCTGGGGCACGATGCACTTCACGGCTGCCGAGCCCGCGCCACCGTTCTGCAGCAGCACCCTTTACCAGTCATGTCCCATTCCACCGACTCGCGGGATGCCCCGCTCTACCGCCAGCTGGCGGCCTTGTATGAACAGGCGATCGCCGCCGGCAGCCTGACGCCCGGCATGCGCATGCCGTCGGTGCGGGAGCTGTGCCAGCGGCACCAGGTGAGTCTGTCCACCGCGCTGCAGGTGCTGCGCCACCTCGAATCTCTGGGTTGCGTCGAGGCGCGCGAGCGGGTGGGCTACTTTGTGCGGGAGCCGGGTGACGTGGCGCTGCCCCGGGCGCGCGAGCCCGAGGTGCACGAACCGCTGGCCCACGACCCGGGTGTTTTCGCTGGCATCAACGAGCGCATTTCCGGCTTTCTCGAAAAAGCCCGCCGCGCGGGCCCGCTGCCGCTGGACCTGGGCAGCGCCATGCCGGCGCCCAGCCTGTTCGATTCCGCGGCGCTCAACCGCCTGGCCCACGCGCTGCTGCGCGAGCAACCCGACATCCTGGTGTACGGCCCGTCGGCGCCCACCACCCACCCGGACTTTCAGCAGGCCATGGCGCGGCATGCGCTCACCTTCGGCGTGTGCATTGCGCCGGGCGACATCGGCGCAACGCTGGGCAACTCCGAGGCGGTGAACCTGGCGCTGGACGCCGTCGCCGAGCCGGGCGACGTGATCGCTGTCGAGTCGCCCACCTTCTTCGGCATCCTGCAGGCCATCGAGGTGCGGGGCCTGCGCGCGCTGGAGATCCCCTGCAGCCCGCACTCCGGCATGTCGCTCGAAGCCCTGGAGCTGGCCGCGCGCAACGAACCGCGGCTCAAGGGCGTGGTGGTGGTGCCCCATCTGCAGATGCCGCAGGGCAGCGTGATGCCCGACGCGCACAAGGAGCGCCTGGTGGCGCTGTGCGTGGAGTACGGCATGGCGCTCATCGAGGACGACATCTACCGGGAGTTCGTGGAGTCGCCGCACGTGCTGCGGCCCGCCAAGGCCTGGGACCGGCAGGGCGATGCAGGGCAGGTGATCTATTGCGCGTCGCTCAGCAAGAGCTTTGCGCCCGGGCTGCGCCAGGGTTGGATGAGCGCGGGGCGCTGGCAGGCCCGCGTGCAGATGATCAAGTTCGCCCGCACGCGCAACATGCAGACCTGGTCGCAGCTGCTGGCCGCACGCAGCGTGGACTCGCCGGCGTACGAGCGGCACATGCGCCGCATGCGGGCGCAGTTGCGCATCCAGCGCGAGCAGGCCGCCCGGGCCGTGGCCCGCTACTTCCCGGCGGGCACGCGCCTGAGCCTGCCGCCCGGCGGGTTGAGCCTGTGGCTGGAGCTGCCAGCGGGCATATCCTCCACGCGCCTGTATGACGATGCGCTGCAAAACGGCATTCGCGTCGCGCCCGGCCCCATGTTCTCCAATACCGGGCGGTACGAGCATTTTCTGCGGCTGAGCTGCGGCATGCCCTTCACGGCGCAGGTGGAAGCGGGCTACCGCACGCTGGGCGCCTTGATGGCTGCGCAGCTGGCCGAGCAGCCTGCTGCGCGCAGGGCGGCATAAGCGGCCAGCAGCAAGGCGAGGCGAGGGGGCAGGGTCCACCACCAGCCCGCATGTTGCAGCCGGCGAGCGGCAATAAAAAAACCGCCCTGAAAAGGGCGGTTTTTTGAAGGAATCCAGCCGAATTACTTCAGCTTGATTTCCTTGTACTCGACGTGCTTGCGAGCTTTGGGATCAAATTTCATGATCAGCATCTTCTCGGGCATCGTCTTCTTGTTCTTGGTCGTGGTGTAGAAGTGACCGGTACCCGCAGTGGATTCCAGCTTGATCTTGTCGCGTCCGCCTTTGCTTGCCATGGTGCTTCTCCTTAGGCTTGACCACGTGCGCGCAGGTCTGCGAGCACCGAGTCGATACCGTTCTTGTCGATCAAACGCAGGGCAGCGCTCGAAACGCGCAGGCGAACCCAGCGGTTTTCGGTCTCGACCCAGAAACGGCGGTATTGCAGGTTCGGCAGGAACCGGCGCTTGGTTTTGTTGTTGGCGTGGGAAACATTGTTCCCCGTCATGGGCTTCTTGCCCGTTACTTCGCAGACGCGTGCCATGAGGACACTCCGATACTTTTTAACGGCCGTTTGCGGGCGCCCTGGGCAATGTTTGCCGAGGGCTCGCTGGCGGCCTCACCTCGCCAGAAGGGTGGCGGTAACCCGATTTTGCTGCCCGAACTCCCGCGCAAAGGCGTAGCCGAATTCAGCAAAGCCACGGATTATAGCCTGAAGCCCGCTTTTTGTCGCCTGGCTGCCCCGAGGCGCACAAATGCATGGCGGGGAGCGGCCCGCGCAGCGCCCAAGCCTGGGGCGCTAAAGCGATCAACTTTCCTGTTCGAGGAAGCGCTGGGCGTCCAGCGCAGCCATGCAGCCCGTGCCGGCGCTGGTGATGGCCTGGCGGTACACATGGTCCTGCACGTCGCCTGCGGCAAACACGCCCGGCACGCTGGTCTGCGTGGCAAAACCCTTGAGGCCGCCCTGGGTGATGATGTAGCCGTTTTCCATCTGCAGCTGGCCCTGGAAGATCTCGGTATTGGGCGCATGGCCGATGGCGATGAAGCAGCCCTGCAGCTGGATGTCTTCCGTACTGCCGTCCTTGGTGCTCTTGATGCGGATGCCGGTCACGCCGGTGTGGTCGCCCAGCACTTCGTCGAGCGTGTTGAACAGCTTGAGCTCGATCTTGCCAGCCGCCACCTTGTCATTGAGCTTGTCCACCAGGATGGGCTCGGCCTTGAACTTGTCGCGGCGATGCACCAACGTGACCTTGCGGGCGATGTTCGACAGGTACAGCGCTTCTTCCACCGCCGTGTTGCCGCCGCCCACCACGCAGACGTCCTGCTCGCGGTAGAAGAAGCCGTCGCAGGTGGCGCAGCCGGACACGCCCTTGCCCATGAAGGCCTCTTCCGAAGGCAGGCCCAGGTACTTGGCCGATGCGCCCGTGGCCAGGATCAGCGCGTCGCAGGTGTAGGTGCCGCTGTCGCCGGTGAGCGTGAAGGGCCGCTGGCTGAAATCGACCTTGTTGATGTGATCAAAGATCACTTGGGTCTTGAAGCGCTCTGCGTGCTCCAGAAAGCGCTGCATCAGCTCGGGGCCCTGCACGCCGTGCACGTCGGCAGGCCAGTTGTCCACCTCGGTCGTGGTCATCAGCTGGCCGCCCTGGGCCATGCCGGTGATGAGCACGGGATTCAGATTGGCGCGTGCTGCATAGACGGCCGCCGTGTAGCCCGCAGGGCCGGAGCCGAGAATCAGAACTTTCGCGTGTTGGGTGGTGGACATGGTAAAAGCCTGTGTTTTGCGCCCGCGACATGGGGCACTGTTGGGGAAAGCTGGGGGTTTGGGCGCCAAGTATCAACCGCTCGGGGTCTCCGCAAGCCGCTCCAATTTCAATCACGGCGATTGTAAGAACCGATTGATAACCCGTTGCGGCGCCGGTGGAGCCGCTCACCAAGAGAGAGAGGATGTTTCCATGTCGACGATGTTGTCCAACCTGGACCTGTTGCGCCGGGTGCCCCTGTTCTCGCTGCTCACCGTGACGCAGGCCGAGGTGATCAGCGGCGCGGTGATCAAGCGCCGCTTCAAGCGCGGCGAGCCACTGGTCGAGCAAGGGCAAAAGTCCGACGCGCTGTTCATTTTGCTCACTGGGCGCGCCCGGGTCATGACGTCCGACAGCCGGGGCCGCGAGGTGATCCTGGCCACCCTGTCGCCGGGCGACTACCTGGGCGAGATGAGCATCATCGACAACGAGCCGCACTCCGCCACTGTGCGCGCCGAGGTGCAGACCGACGTGCTGATGCTCGGCCGCACCGAGTTTGCGCGCTGCCTGACCGAGAACGCCTCGATGTCGCTGGTAGTGATGCGCGGCCTGGTCAAGCGCCTGCGCCATGCCGACCGCAAGATCGAATCGCTGGCCCTGCTGGACGTGTACGGCCGCGTGGCGCACGCACTGCTCGACTTCGCCGTGCCCGATGCGCAGGGCCAGTTGATCATCAAGGACAAGATCTCCCGCCAGGACCTGGCCAAGATGGTGGGCGCCTCCCGCGAGATGGTCAGCCGCGTGATGAAAGACCTGGAAGAACGCGGCTTCATCGAGGCGCTGCCCAGCGGCGCGACGCTGCTCAAGGACCGGCTGAACGCGCTGGGCTGACAGCGCCGACACTGTCGACTGGCGCCGGTCAGGAGTTGCCGCCAGTGCTTGGGGTAAGCTCGCTCGGCACGCATATGACCTATTCCCTCAATACCCTGAACGCATCGTCCGCGGCCAAGTCGCCGCCCCGCACGGGTGCCGCCCGTTTCGGCCATGAGATCGGCCTGATGCTGGGCCTGCTGGCCCTGGTTTTCTGGCTGCTGGCGCTGGTGAGCTACTCCGCGCAGGACGCGGCTTTTTCCAATTCCGGCGCACGGGATGTCCGCATGGTGGCCAACTGGGCGGGGCGTTTTGGCGCCTGGCTGGCCGATGGCAGCTACTTTGCGCTGGGCTTCTCCGTATGGTGGTGCGTGGCGGCGGGCGTGCGCGCCTGGCTTTCGTCGCTGGCGCGCTGGATGCGTGGTGGCGAACAGGTGCCGGGTGCCGCGACCCCGATGCAGCGCCGAGCGCTGTTCTGGGTGGGGCTGGTGGTGCTGCTGTGCGCCAGCACCGCGCTGGAGTGGTCGCGGCTGTATCGCTTCGAAGCACTGCTGCCGGGCGGGCATGCCGGCGGGGTGCTGGGCTATGTCACCGGGCCTGCCAGCGTGAAGTGGCTGGGCTACACCGGCTCGGCCCTGCTGTCGATCGTGCTGGCGGTGCTGGGGGCTGCGCTGGTGTTTCGCTTCTCGTGGGGACACGTGGCCGAGGTGCTGGGGTCGCGCATCGACACCTTGGTGCAGTCGCGCCTGGCCAAGCGGGAAGTCGCCAAGGATGTGGCGGTGGGGCGCAAGGCCGCGCGCGAGCGTGCCGTGGTGGTGCTGGAAGAGCGCACCGAGAGCGAGGTGCACCACCCCGAGCCCATCCAGATCATCGAGCCCATCCTGGTGGATGTGCCGCAAAGCACCCGGGTGGTGAAAGAGCGCCAAAAGCCCCTGTTCACCGAGATGCCCGACAGCAAGCTGCCGCTGGTGGACTTGCTCGACGGCCCGCAGCAGCGCCAGGAAACCGTGGCGCCCGAGACGCTGGAGATGACCAGCCGGCTCATCGAGAAAAAGCTCAAGGACTTTGGCGTGGAGGTGCGTGTGGTGGCGGCCATGCCTGGCCCGGTGATCACGCGCTACGAGATCGAGCCCGCTACGGGCGTGAAGGGCTCGCAGATCGTGGGCCTGGCCAAGGATCTGGCGCGCTCGCTCAGCCTGGTGTCCATCCGCGTGGTGGAGACCATCCCCGGCAAGAATTTCATGGCGCTGGAGCTGCCCAACGCCAAACGCCAGTCGATCCGCCTGTCCGAGATCCTGGGCTCGCAGGTCTACCACGAGGCCAAGAGCATGCTCACCATGGGCCTGGGCAAGGACATCGTGGGCAACCCGGTGGTGGCAGACCTCGCCAAGATGCCACACGTGCTGGTGGCCGGTACCACCGGCTCGGGCAAGTCGGTGGGTATCAACGCGATGATCCTGTCGCTGCTGTACAAGGCCGAGGCGCGCGATGTGCGCCTGTTGATGATCGACCCCAAGATGCTGGAAATGTCGGTCTACGAAGGCATCCCGCACCTGCTGGCACCTGTGGTCACCGACATGAAGCAGGCGGCGCACGGCCTGAACTGGTGCGTGGCCGAGATGGAGCGGCGCTACAAGCTGATGTCCAAGCTGGGGGTGCGCAACCTGGCGGGCTACAACGTCAAGATCGACGAGGCCAAGGCGCGCGAGGAGTTCATCTACAACCCCTTCAGCCTGACGCCCGAAGAGCCCGAGCCACTGCAGCGCCTGCCGCACATCGTGGTCATCATCGACGAGCTGGCCGACCTGATGATGGTGGTGGGCAAGAAGATCGAAGAGCTGATCGCCCGGCTGGCGCAAAAGGCGCGCGCGGCGGGCATCCATCTCATCCTGGCCACTCAGCGCCCCAGCGTGGATGTGATTACCGGCCTGATCAAGGCCAACATCCCCACCCGCATCGCGTTCTCGGTGGGCTCCAAGATCGACAGCCGCACCATCCTCGACCAGATGGGTGCCGAAGCCCTGCTGGGCATGGGCGACATGCTTTACATGGCCAGCGGCACGGGCCTGCCGATCCGGGTGCACGGCGCCTTCGTGTCGGACGAAGAAGTACACCGTGTCGTCAGCTACCTCAAGCAGCAAGGGGAGCCGGACTACATCGACGGCGTGCTCGAAGGCGGAACTGTGGACGGTGAAGGTGATCTGTCAGGGGAGGGCGGCAGCGGCGATGGGGGCGAGAAAGACCCCATGTACGACCAGGCCGTCGAAGTGGTGCTCAAGGACCGCAAGGCGAGCATCTCGTACGTGCAGCGCAAGCTGCGCATTGGCTACAACCGCTCGGCGCGGCTGCTGGAAGACATGGAAAAAGCCGGTCTGGTCAGTGGCCTCACCGCCAGCGGCCAGCGCGAAGTGCTGGTTCCCAACCGCAGCGAATGAATGACCGGCCCGGCGCAAAGCGGGCCTGCACCTCCCAGGAGTTACTGTTGAAAAAGATCGCCACTGCAATTTTGATAGCTGCTGCCGCAAGCGCAGCCAGCGCTGACGGCCTGAAAAGCCTTGAATCCTTCATGAAGGGTACGCAGACGGGCCGCGCAGACTTCAGCCAGGTGGTCACGTCGCCTCCCAAGGACGGGCAGACCGCGCGCACCAAGACGTCGACCGGCAGCTTCGAGTTTCAGCGGCCTGGCCGCTTCAAGTTCGTCTACAAGAAGCCTTTCGAGCAGACCATCGTGGCCGACGGCCAGACCCTGTGGCTGTACGACGTGGACCTGAACCAGGTCACCCAGCGTGCGCAGGCCCAGGCACTGGGCACCACGCCTGCTGCGCTGCTGGCGTCGGCACCGGACCTGTCGGCCCTCAAGGCCGAGTTCACGCTGGAGAACGCCCCGGACCAGGACGGCCTGCAGTGGGTGCTGGCCACCCCCAAGTCCAAGGACGGCCAGCTCAAGAGCGTGCGCGTGGGCTTTGCCAGCGAGCAATTGGCGGCGCTCGACATTCTGGACAGCTTCGGCCAGCGTTCGCTGATCCGCTTCAACGGCATGCAGGCCAATGCGGCCCTGCCAGCGGGCAACTTCCAGTTCAAGCCACCCGCCGGGGCGGATGTGGTGAAGCAATAACTCTTTGCGCCCTGGGTGCTACCGAAATGGTAGCTGCTGGGGCGCATCGGCAAAGCGGTAGCGCCTGTTTTTGGCAGGATTTGAGTGAGTTAGTGCTTGCCGATGCCGAACCCGCGGGCCCGGCGGACCGGTCAGGCCAACAGCAGCAGAGCCAGGCCGATGGCTGCAGGCACCGACTGGATGAACAAAATCTTGCGGCTGGCGGTGGCTGCGCCGTACAGCCCGGCGACCAGCACGCACAGCAGGAAGAACACCTTCACGCCCAGCCCGGCGGCGTCGCCCAGGTACAGGCCCCAGAACAGCCCCGCCGCCAGAAAGCCGTTGTACAGGCCCTGGTTGGCCGCCAGCACCTTGGTGGCTGCGGCCTGTTCGCGCGACTGCCCGAACGCCTTGCGGCCAGCGGGTTTGTCCCACAGGAACATCTCGAGCACGAGGATGTAGACGTGCAGGACGCCGATCAGACCGACGACGATATTGGCGGCAAGGGACATGGTGGACAGGCTCCGAATAGGGGTGTGGACCGAGGCCCAGATACTAGACGCTGCTGCCGCGCAGTGTCTGTCACCTTGGGTCGTTGAACTCCGGGGGCCCCTGGCACAGCCGCTTGCCAGGTGCTGTTGTGGCGGCCGGCCGGTCAGGCTGAAGCCGACGTGCCGCGCATGCCCGCTCTGACGAATGGGCAGGGTGGGATGTGTTGGAATCGGAGCATGACCGTCGCGACCTCTTCGTCCCCCATGCACCAGCCCCTGGCCGAACGCCTGCGCCCACGCACCCTGGGCGATGTCATTGGCCAGCAGCACGTGCTGGGCCCGGGCATGCCGCTGCGCCTGGCGTTCGAGTCCGGCCGGCCGCACAGCTGCATTCTGTGGGGCCCGCCGGGTGTGGGCAAGACCACGATTGCGCGGCTGATGGCCGATGCCTTCGATGCGCAGTTCATCAGCATCAGCGCCGTGCTGGGCGGGGTCAAGGACATCCGCGAGGCGGTGGAGCGGGCCGAGGTGGCGCGCGACGGGCTGATGCAGCAGCGCACCATCGTATTCGTCGATGAGGTGCACCGCTTCAACAAGAGCCAGCAGGATGCCTTTTTGCCGCACGTCGAGTCCGGCCTGTTCACTTTCATCGGCGCCACCACCGAGAACCCGTCGTTCGAGGTCAACTCCGCGCTGCTGTCGCGCGCCGCCGTGTATGTGCTGCAGCCCCTGTCCGAAGACGATTTGAAGCAAATCGTGGACCTGGCGCAGGCAGAGCAAGCGCTACCAGCTATCGAAAACGTAGCAATCGACCGCCTGGTGGCCTACGCCGATGGCGACGCGCGCCGGCTGCTCAATACGCTGGAGACGCTGGCCATGGCCGCCACGCAAGAGAAGCTGGCCGAGATCACCGACGCCTGGCTGCTCAAGGTGCTGGGCGAGCGCATGCGCCGCTACGACAAGGGCGGCGAGCAGTTCTACGACACCATCAGCGCGCTGCACAAATCTGTACGCGGCTCCGACCCCGACGCGGCGCTGTACTGGCTGGTGCGCATGCTCGATGGCGGCGCCGACCCGCGCTACATGGCCCGCCGGTTGGTGCGCATGGCCAGCGAGGACATCGGCCTGGCCGACCCGCGTGCGCTGCGCCTGGCGCTCGATGCCACCGAGGTCTACGAACGCCTGGGCACGCCCGAGGGCGAGCTGGCGCTGGCCGAGTGCGTGGTGTACCTGGCCGTGGCGCCCAAGTCCAACGCGGTCTACAAGGCCTACAACGCCGCCCGCGCCTGGGTGAAGAAGGATGGCACCCGCCCGGTGCCCATGCACCTGCGCAATGCACCGACCAAGCTCATGAAAGAGCTCGACTACGGCAAGGGCTACCGCTACGCGCACGATGAGGAGGGCGGCTTTGCCGCGGGCGAAAACTACCTGCCCGAAGGCATGCCCGAGCCCGGTTTCTACCAGCCGGTGGAGCGGGGGCTGGAAATCAAGATTGCACAGAAACTGCGTGCGCTGCGCGACCGCAATGCATCGGCCGATACCTCGGGCGGGATGGACGACGACGCCTGATGCAGTGCAGCACGGCACTTTATGCCGGGTTATGCTGATTTTGCATCGTGCCGGTAATAAGTTTGCACATCAATATTCCTGCTTGCATCATCCAGGCTTATGAATCGCGTTCCGCGCTGATGGGGCCCAAACCCGAGGGAAAACCCCGCCCGGCTTGGTGGGGGCCGCTTGTGACTACTCGCTACAATCCCGTCCACAAACCCGCACAGCTGCATTTCTGGCGGGTTTTTTGCTAGATGGCAGTCGGGCCCACAAGGCTGTACCGATTCCGGTGCCAAAGCGGTGGGTACGTCACAAACGAAGGACTTCTCTTATGGACATTTTGCTGCAACAGATCATCAACGGTCTGGTTCTCGGCAGCATGTACGCCTTGATAGCCTTGGGCTACACGATGGTGTACGGCATTATTCAACTGATCAATTTCGCCCACGGCGAAGTGCTGATGATCGGTGCACTGACCAGCTGGAGCTGTATAGGAATGATGCAGGGCGCGATGCCCGGCGCCCCTGGCTGGGTCATCCTGCTCCTGGCCACCATCATTGCTTGCGTGGTGGCTGCCGCCCTGAACTTCACGATCGAAAAAGTCGCCTACCGGCCGCTGCGCAGCAGCCCGCGCCTAGCCCCCCTGATCACTGCCATCGGCATGTCCATCCTGCTGCAGACGCTGGCGATGATCATCTGGAAGCCCAACTACAAGCCCTATCCCACGCTGCTGCCCAGCACGCCGTTCCAGATCGGTGGCGCGTTCATCACGCCCACGCAGATCCTGATCCTGGGCGTGACGGCCGTGGCCCTGGCCTCGCTGGTCTACCTGGTCAACCACACCAACCTGGGCCGCGCGATGCGCGCCACCGCAGAAAACCCGCGCGTGGCTTCGCTGATGGGCGTCAAGCCCGACATGGTGATCTCGGCCACCTTCATCATCGGCGCCATTTTGGCGGCCATCGCCGGCATCATGTATGCGTCCAACTACGGCACGGCGCAGCACACGATGGGCTTCCTGCCAGGGCTCAAGGCCTTCACGGCAGCTGTGTTCGGCGGCATCGGCAATCTGGCCGGCGCGGTGGTGGGCGGCATCTTGCTGGGCCTCATCGAAGCCATCGGCTCGGGCTACATCGGCACCCTCACGGGCGGCCTGCTGGGCAGCCACTACACCGACATCTTTGCGTTCATCGTGCTCATCATCATCCTGACGCTGCGCCCTTCGGGCCTGCTGGGTGAGCGTGTGGCGGACCGAGCCTGAGGAGCACCACACCATGAAGAACACCAAAGCCAACTGGATCATCGGCGCGATCGCGCTGCTGGTGCTGCCGCTGATCCTCCAATTCTTCGGCAACGCCTGGGTGCGCATCGCCGACCTGGCCCTGCTGTACGTGATGCTGGCCCTGGGCCTGAACATCGTGGTCGGCTACGCCGGCCTGCTCGACCTGGGCTACGTGGCGTTCTACGCCGTGGGTGCCTATCTGTTCGCACTGATGGCGTCGCCGCACCTGGCCGACACCTTCGCGGCGTTCGCTGCCATGTTCCCCAACGGGCTGCACACCTCGCTGTGGCTGGTGATACCGGCGGCGGCGATATTGGCGGCGTTTTTCGGGGCCTTATTGGGGGCGCCAACGCTCAAGCTGCGCGGGGACTACCTGGCCATCGTGACCCTGGGCTTCGGTGAAATCGTCCGCATCTTCCTGAACAACCTGGACCACCCCGTCAACCTGACCAACGGCCCCAAGGGCCTGGGCCAGATCGACTCGGTCAAGATCTTCGGGCTGGACCTGGGCAAGCGGCTGGAGCTGTTCGGCTTCGACATCAATTCCGTCACGCTGTACTACTACCTGTTCCTGATTCTGGTGGTGATCTCGGTGATCATCTGCTATCGCCTGCAGGACTCGCGCGTCGGCCGTGCCTGGATGGCCATCCGCGAAGATGAAATTGCTGCCAAGGCCATGGGCATCAACACCCGCAACATGAAGCTCTTGGCGTTTGCCATGGGTGCATCGTTCGGTGGCGTGTCGGGTGCGATGTTCGGCGCCTTCCAGGGCTTCGTCTCGCCAGAATCGTTCAGCCTGATGGAGTCGGTCATGATCGTCGCCATGGTGGTTCTGGGCGGTATCGGCCACATCCCCGGCGTGATCCTGGGTGCCGTGCTGCTGTCGGCCCTGCCAGAAGTGCTGCGCTACGTCGCCGGCCCGCTGCAGGCCATGACCGACGGCCGCCTGGACTCGGCCATCCTGCGCCAGCTGCTGATCGCGCTGGCCATGATCATCATCATGCTGCTGCGCCCCCGCGGCCTGTGGCCTTCGCCTGAGCACGGCAAGAGCCTGACGCAGAAGACCTGAAGCCGAACACCACCGAAAGTTAGCAATGACAGAGAAATCCAATGAAGTGGTGCTGAAGGTCGCCGGTATTTCCAAGCGCTTCGGCGGCCTGCAGGCCTTGTCGGACGTGGGCATCACCATCAAGCGTGGCCAGGTGTACGGCCTGATCGGCCCGAACGGCGCTGGCAAGACCACGTTCTTCAACGTGATCACGGGGCTATACACGCCCGACGCAGGTACCTTCGAGCTGGCAGGCAAGCCCTATGAGCCCACCGCCGTGCACGAAGTGGCCAAGGCGGGTATCGCCCGCACCTTCCAGAACATCCGCCTGTTCGCTGAAATGACGGCGCTCGAGAACGTGATGGTGGGCCGCCACATCCGCACCAAGTCCGGCCTGATCGGTGCGGTGTTCCGTACCAAGGGCTTCAAGGACGAAGAGGCCGCCATCAAGAAGCGCGCGCAGGAGCTGCTCGACTATGTGGGCATCGGCAAGTTCGCCGACTACAAGGCGCGCACCCTGAGCTACGGCGACCAGCGCCGCCTGGAGATCGCCCGCGCCCTGGCCACCGACCCGCAGCTCATCGCGCTGGACGAGCCCGCCGCTGGTATGAACGCCACCGAGAAGGTGCAGCTGCGCGAGCTGATCGACCGCATTCGCAACGACAACCGCACCATCTTGCTCATCGAACACGATGTGAAGCTGGTGATGGGCTTGTGCGACCGTGTGACGGTGCTCGACTACGGCAAGCAGATTGCCGAAGGCAACCCTGCCGAAGTGCAGAAGAACGAAAAAGTGATCGAGGCCTATCTGGGCACCGGCGGGCACTGAAGGACAGGACACAACAAATGGCCGAAAAATCCAACAAAGTTTTATTGCAGGTCAAGGGCCTGAAGGTGGCCTACGGCGGTATCCAGGCCGTCAAGGGCGTGGACTTCGAAGTGCGTGAGGGCGAACTGGTGTCGCTCATCGGCTCCAACGGCGCCGGCAAGACCACCACCATGAAGGCCATCACCGGCACCCTGGGCATGAACGATGGCGACATCGAGTACCTGGGCAACAGCATCAAGGGCAAGGGTGCCTGGGACCTGGTCAAGGAGGGCTTGGTGATGGTGCCGGAAGGCCGTGGCGTGTTCGCACGCATGACCATCACCGAGAACTTGCAGATGGGTGCCTACATCCGCAGGGACAAGGCGGGCATCCTCGCCGACATCGAGAAGATGTTCACCATCTTCCCGCGCCTGCGCGAGCGCAAGGACCAGTTGGCCGGCACCATGTCGGGCGGCGAACAGCAGATGCTGGCCATGGGCCGCGCGCTGATGAGTCAGCCCAAGGTGCTACTGCTGGACGAGCCCTCCATGGGGTTGTCGCCCATCATGGTGGACAAGATCTTCGAAGTGGTGCGTGACGTGTACGCGCTGGGCGTGACCATCGTGCTGGTGGAGCAGAACGCCAGCCGGGCGCTGGCGATTGCCGACCGCGGCTATGTCATGGAATCGGGCCTGATCACCATGACCGGCCCGGGCCAGGCCCTGTTGAACGACCCCAAGGTGCGTGCCGCCTACCTGGGCGAGTAATAGGCGGTCCAGCCTGGTACGGTACTCCAGGAGCGTACGCGCAGGCGGCGCGCCCTCGGGGCTGCAGAAACCAACAAAAAGCGCAGCTCTCGGGCTGCGCTTTTTGTTTTGCAGGGCGGTGCCGGTGTACAGGCGCCCGTACCGGGGCCGGTACTTGTGGCTATGCCTGTGGCGGCGGGTCCCTCAGAACTACGGGCGTCAGAAGCGATACTGCACGCCCACGGTGGTCAGGTTCACCGAGTCGTCGCCATCCGAGAACTTGAACTTGTGGCGCTCCCACTCCACCACGGCCGCCCACTGCGGCGTGAAAGCCCAGCGCGCGCCCAGGCCGTACGACAGGCCGAACCCGTCTTCCTTGCCCAGCGCAACGCCGGTGGCTGCCAGGCCCGAGGTGCGCGTGCGACCATAGGTCGTACCGATTTTGCCGAACACGTCGAACTGCTCGCCCAGCGGAGCGCGGCCGACCAGGCTCAGGTTAAAGCCATGGGCCTTGGTGTCGCCGCCCAGGCGGTGCGCGGTGCCGGCGTTCAGGTACCCCAACTCCACACCGGCGTTGCGGTGAAAGAAGCCGCCAGCGTAGATCTTGTAGGCATTGCCCGAATCATCCTGGCTCAGACCAAAGCCTGCGGGGCCGTTGCTCAGGCTGTAGTTCGATCGGCCTCCGTTGATGCCGATGTAGCCGTCCTGGGTATAGGGCAGCACCGAGCCGCGGCCGGAACCCCAGCCAGATGCACTGGATGTGGAGGTTGATGACGACGGCGAGCTGGTCTGTGCCTGCGCGCTCAGCATGGTGCAGGCGGCAAGGGCCAGCGCCAGCGGAACCTGGCGAGAAAAGAAAGTGCGCATGAGGGGTGTCCTTGCTGAAAATCGTGGGTGATGAACGCCCGCTGCACCGCAGTGGCCGTCCGCTTGGGGGCGAAAGTTCAATCTACTGCGCTGTCGGCCTCAGGTTGTGGGAACGTGTGGCGCACCGTTGTAGGAGCATGCCGACCGTCCGTACAACGCTGAGAACATCGCAATCCAGGTGCTATGAATTCAATAGCTGCCGGCGTTGATGGGTGGCGCGATAGAGCTCTTTCTGGCTTGAATATCTGACGGTGCCAGCGGGGTTTCGTCCTCGGCCCCTCGGGCGCCGACTTGGTCTCGCCAGGGTGCAGGCAGGTGCGGCTGACGCGCGCCTGCAACGCAGGGGTTGAAAGAGGGCGGGCGGTTAAACTCCCGGAGTCATCAAAAAGCCATGCCACTGTCATGACTTTGTCTCTTTCAAAAAACCGATCCCCCTGCAGGAGTTCCCATGCTGTTTGCCAAGCTGTTGCCACGCGAAGGCAATTTTTTCGAGATGTTCAACCAGCATGCGGACCGGATCGTCGAGGCGGCCCGGGCGTTTTCGCAGCTGGTGGCCAACTACAACGACCCGCACCTGCGCGACAAGTACAACCAGGACGTGGACAACGCCGAGCGCGCCGCCGACCGGGTGACACACGAGGTGAACAAGTCCATCCACAAGACTTTCATCACCCCCATCGACCGTGAGCAGATCCACACGCTCATCAACACGATGGACGACGTGGCCGACCTGATCCAGGACTCCGCCGAGACCATGGCGCTGTACGACGTGCGCCACATGACGGAAGAGATCACGCGCCTGACCGACCTGAGCCTCAAGTGCTGCGAGCGTGTGCGCGACGCCGTCAAGCTGCTGGAAAAGATCGCCGACCCTGCCGTGGCCGAAGCCGCGCTCAAGACCTGCGAAGAGATCGACAAGCTCGAATCCGACGCCGACCGCGTGATGCGCAGCGCCATGAGCAAGCTGTTCCGTGAGGAGCCCGATGTGCGCGAGGTGATCAAGCTCAAGGCCATCTACGAGCTCTTGGAGACCATCACCGACAAGTGCGAAGACGTGGCCAACTGCATCGAGGGCATCGTCCTCGAGAACTCCTGACCCCGCAGGCTGACCAGCATGGAAACCGTACAGACGGCCCTCTGGGTTGTGGTTCTGCTCGTGGCGCTGGCGATCCTGTTCGACTTCATGAACGGGTTCCACGACGCTGCCAATTCGATCGCCACCGTGGTCTCCACGGGCGTGCTCAAGCCCGCGCAGGCGGTGCTGTTCGCGGCGTTCTTCAACTTCGTCGCGATCTTCATCTTCCACCTGAGCGTGGCGGCCACCGTGGGCAAGGGCATCGTCCAGCCCGGCGTGGTCGACACGCACGTGGTGTTCGGCGCGCTGGTGGGCGCCATCACCTGGAACGTGATCACCTGGTACTACGGCATCCCCAGCAGCTCCTCGCATGCACTGATCGGCGGCATCGTGGGCGCGGTGATCGCCAAGGCAGGGGCTGGCGCGCTCATTTCGGCGGGCATCCTGAAGACCGTGGCGTTTATCTTCGTGTCGCCGCTGCTGGGCTTCGCGCTGGGCTCGCTCATGATGGTGGCCGTGGCCTGGATCTTCCGGCGCGCGCGGCCCAGCAAGGTGGACAAGTGGTTCCGCCGGCTGCAGCTGGTGTCTGCCGGCGCATACAGCCTGGGCCACGGCGGCAACGATGCGCAAAAGACCATCGGCATCATCTGGCTGCTGCTGATCGCCACCGGGTACTCATCGGCCAGCGATGCCGCGCCACCCACCTGGACCATCATCAGCTGCTACGTGGCCATCGGCCTGGGCACCATGTTCGGTGGCTGGCGCATCGTCAAGACCATGGGTCAGAAGATCACCAAGCTCAAGCCCGTGGGCGGCTTCTGCGCCGAGACGGGCGGGGCGATCACGCTGTTTGTGGCGACCACGCTGGGCATTCCGGTGTCTACCACGCACACCATCACGGGTGCGATCGTGGGCGTGGGCTCCACGCAGCGCGCCAGCGCCGTGCGCTGGGGCGTGGCGGGCAACATCATCTGGGCCTGGGTGCTCACCATTCCGGCCAGTGCCTTCGTGGCGGCCGTGGCGTACTGGATCAGCCTGCAGATCTTCTGATCGGTTTGAGGTGCTGCGCTACTGAATCAGTAGCAAAAAACAAGGCTGATTGAGCGCAAACGCCCCGCGGGATGCAAGTCCCGCGGGGCGTTTGGCTTGGTGCCTGCGCGCAATGCGCTCCGACTCCTGTGTCTGACGCTGCTCCAGTCACTGAGATATCTTGCGGGCTTCCTCGATCTGGTATTCGAAGTACCGCTGAAAGCTGAACGCCAGGCTGGCCATCAGCACGGCCGTGCCCACCATCAGCGCAACCACGATGGCGCCGATGGTGATCCACTGTGTCTGGCCCGCTGGCGCATCGTGTGCGGCAGCAGGGTTGTAGCGTGCGTTCCAGGCCTCGGGCGTCTTCAGCGCAAACAGGATGGCTTGCAGCGCGCAGCCCGCAATGGTGAAGCCCAGCAGCGGGATCAGCATCCAGCTCGTGTGGTCGTCCTGTCCCATCTGCTGCACGCGCTGGATGCCGTAGATGCCCAGGGCCGTGGGGATGGGCAGCAGCCAGCCGATGAGGTCCCCCAGGCCGTGCAGGTAAAAGCGGTGCAGGCCCAGCGGCCCGCCGAGGAAGGCGAACCATGCTGCCAGGGTCTTGTTTTTCATGCGGGCCATTGTCATTCCGGCGAGGTACTGTCGCCCGCACCCAGGGATTTTTCCATGAGCACGATGTCGCGCCAGGCGCCGAACTTCCACCCCACCGAACGCATGACGCCTACGTCGGTAAAGCCCAGCGCGCGGTGCACGCCGATAGAGCCTGCGTTGGCCGAATCGCCGATCACGGCCAGCAGCTTGCGCACGCCGGCAGCTTCTGCCTGGGTGGCCAATTCACCGAGCAGCGTGCGGCCCAGGCCCATGCCGCGGGCGTCTTCGGCGATGTAGATCGAGTCTTCTGCCGAGAACCGGTAGGCAGGGCGGGGCTTGAACCAGTTGGCGTAGGCAAAGCCCAACACCTGTCCGTCTTTTTCAGCCACCAGCCAGGGCAGCCCCTTGGCCAGCACGTCGGCGCGGCGGCCTGCCATGTCGGCTTCGGAGGGAGGGTCGATCTCGAAAGTGCCGGTTCCGTGGAGTACGTGGTGTCGGTAAATGGCGGTGATCGCAGGCAGGTCGCTGTCAGCGCTGGGACGAATGGTGGGCATTTGGGAAGAAGTGGATATAATCGCGGGCTTTGCAGCGTGTCGCTGGCCGGGTGGCCATGTCGCGTGTCTCAAGCGTTGCGAATATGGTTGCGAACACAGTGGCTTGCGGCAAATGCCGGAAGTTCACCACCCGAAGGATAAATCATGGTCGTCATTCGACTCTCCCGCGGCGGCTCCAAAGGCCGTCCTTTCTTCAATATCGTCGTTGCTGACAAGCGCGTGCGCCGTGACGGCCGCTTCATCGAGCGCATCGGGTTCTACAACCCCACTGCCAAGGAAACCGAAGAAGGCCTGCGCATCGTGCAAGACCGTCTGACGTACTGGCAAGGTGTGGGCGCCCAGTCCTCGCCTACCGTGGACCGCCTGATCAAGCAAGCCGCCAAGAAGGCTGCTTAAAGCTCCCTGAAAAGGGCGGGTTCCGTCGGCATGCCGAACGGAACCCGCCCTTTTCCTATTCTGGAATCAATCACCGCCATGGCTGCCAACCTCACCCTCGAACCCACAGAGCTTCCCACCGACGCCGTCGAGGTGGGACGCATCACCGATGCCTGGGGCGTGAAGGGCTGGTTCAAGGTGCTGTCGCACAGCAGCAGCCCCGAGGCGCTGTTCTCTGCCAAGCGCTGGTACTTGCAGCCGTCCGAACGCGGAGCCAAGGCATTTGCCGGCACCGTGCTGCTGTCCATCCGCCAGGCCAAGGACCATTCCGACACGGTGGTGGCCTGGGCCGAAGGCATCGATGACCGCGACGCAGCCGAAGCGCTGCGCGGTGCGCGCATTTTTGTGCCGCGCTCGAGCTTTCCGTCCACCACGACGGACGAGTATTACTGGGTCGATTTGATCGGCCTGGCCGTGGTCAACCGCGAGGGCGTGGTGCTGGGCGAAGTGCGCGAACTCATGGCCACAGGGCCGCAGACCGTGCTGGTGCTGGCCTACGAGCAGGACGGCAAGGCCCAAGAGCGCATGATTCCGTTTGTCTCGGCCTATGTCGACAAGGTGGATCTGCCCGAAAAGCGCATCACCGTCGACTGGCAGCCTGACTATTAAGAAGTCCGGCGCCGCTTCGTTCGCTCACCGTCGCATTGCAGCGCCCCGCACCCATGCGCTTTGACGTTATCACCCTGTTTCCCGAGCTGTTCGCGCCGCTCCTGGCCAGCGGCGTGACGCGCCGCGCGTACACCGGCGGACTGGTGGATGTGCGCTTGTGGAACCCGCGCGACCATGCCGAGGGCAACTACCGCAGGGTGGACGACCGCCCGTTCGGCGGTGGCCCGGGCATGGTCATGCTGGCCGAGCCGCTGGCGCGGTGCCTGGCCGCCATCCGTGCGGACCGGGGCGAGGCTGCGGACACGCAGGCGCCGGTGGTGTTGTTTTCGCCTATCGGCGAGCCACTGAACCACGGTGCTGTGGAGCGCTGGTCTGCCAGCGCTGGGGCTGTTCTGCTGTGTGGGCGGTATGAGGGCATCGACCAGCGCTTCATCGACACGCACGTCGATGTGCAGATGAGCCTGGGCGACTTTGTGCTCTCTGGCGGCGAGATCGCTGCCATGGCGCTGCTCGATGCCGTGGCGCGCCTGCAGCCGGGCGTGCTCAACGACGAGGGCAGCCACCAGCTCGACAGCTTCAACCCGGCGCTTGATGGCCTGCTCGACTGCCCGCACTACACGCGCCCCGAAGAGTGGGCGGGACAGCCGGTGCCGCCCGCATTGATGTCCGGCCACCACGCGCAGATCGAGCGCTGGCGGCGCGACCAGCGCCTGTCCATCACCGCCCGCCACCGGCCCGATCTCATCGACGCCGCCCGAAAAGCAGGGCGCTTGGCGCCCGCCGACGAGGCGGTATTGGCCAAGCTGGCTTGACTTGCTATAATCAAAGGCTTTTCGATCCTCTGGCCGGCCGTTTCGACAGGGACTCCCCTTTGAAACACTGAGACGTCAATCCCGACGCAGCCATTTTTGGCGCGGACAAGATCCCAAGGAAACTCACATGAACCTGATCCAGACACTGGAAGCGGAAGAAATCGCCCGCTTGAACAAGACCATCCCCGAATTCGCCCCTGGTGACACCATCATCGTGAGCGTGAATGTGGTGGAAGGTACCCGCAAGCGCGTGCAGGCTTACGAAGGCGTGGTGATTGCCAAGCGCAATCGCGGCCTGAACAGCGGTTTCACCGTGCGCAAGATCTCCAGCGGCGAAGGCGTGGAGCGTACGTTCCAGACCTACAGCCCGCTGATCGCCGGTATCGAAGTCAAGCGCCGCGGTGACGTGCGCCGTGCCAAGCTGTACTACCTGCGTGACCGCAGCGGCAAGTCGGCACGTATCAAGGAAAAGCTGCCACAGCGCGTCAACAAGGCTGCTGTTGCTGCAGCCGCCGCAGCAACTGCTGCTACCGCCGCCTGATCGGACCCATCGGGCAAGGCCCAGTCCTGACAAGCCGCTACAGCGTCTGCCTGTAGCGGCTTTTTGCTTTCAGGACCGCGCGCTCCCCATCCTTCCAGTCATTCATCGTGAACTCCTCGCCACCTCCTGCTGTCTCGTCGGTCATCGTGCCGCTGTCCAGCCTGCCCGATTTCGACCCGCGCCTGGTGCCGGTCGTGGGCGTGGACACGCACCTGCCCGCCGTGCCACTGAAGGACCAGACACCCGAGGCGCTGCGTGCACGCTTTGCGAGCCCGCCGCAGTGGGAGCCCGAGGTGGTGCTGGAGAAGAAGTTCATGAACCGGGAGCCCGCCCACGCCTCGGTGCTGCTGGCGATCATGCTGCGCGAGCAGCCCATGGTGCTCTTGACCGAGCGGACCGCCCACTTGTCCACGCATTCGGGGCAGGTGGCCTTTCCAGGCGGGCGTGCCGACCCTGGAGACGCCACACCGGCCGACACCGCGCTGCGCGAGGCGCAGGAAGAGGTGGGGCTGGCCCGCGAGTTCGTCGAAGTGCTGGGCGCGCTGCCCACGTACGTCACCGGCTCTTCGTTCATCATCACGCCCGTGGTGGCCCTGGTGCGGCCGGACTGCGTGCTCCAGCCCAACCCGTACGAGGTGGCTGATTTGTTCGAAGTGCCGCTGGCTTTTCTGCTCGACCCCGCCAACCACCGGCGCCACGTGTTCGACAGCGATGGCGTGCACCGGGAATGGTTTTCCATGCCCTTTGACGACGGCCGCAAGACCCACCACATCTGGGGCGCCACGGCGGGCATGCTGCGCAACTTCTACCGCTTCATGCGGGCAGAGTGAAGCCTCACCCCTGATTCGCTTGGCGATGTCGCCAGGAGGGGCCGCCTCGGTGCTGTGACGCAGTGCCTTGGGCTGTGTGTGGCGCTGCATTGGCTGAGGCTGCGTCCGTTTCGCAAGCTCGTGATCAGCCCGTTGCCGTGGCTTGGGGATTGCTCGCTGCCCGTCGCTTCACCTGTTCTCTGTGCGGTCAGCGCCGCTATCATTGCTCCCCATGAGTTTCTTCGCCATCCTGTTCGCTTTGCTGATCGAGCAGGCACGCCCGCTGGCACGCAGCAACCCCATCCATGCCGGCCTGCGTGCATGGGCGCTGTCCGTAAGCCGCAATTTCGACGCGGGCAAGCCGCACCACGGCTGGGTGGCCTGGAGCCTGGCAGTGCTGGTGCCGGCACTTATTACGCTGGCGATCCACTGGTTGCTGCTGTGGGGCCTGGGCTGGCCGTTTGCCGTACTGTGGAGCGTGGCGGTTTTGTACGTCACGCTCGGGTTTCGGCAGTTCAGCCACCATTTCACGGGCATACGCGATGCGCTCGAAGAGGGCAACGAAGACGCCGCCCGCGAGCGGCTGGCGCACTGGCAGCAGGTGGACGTCGGGGTGCTGCCGCGCAGCGAGATCGTGCGCCATGTGATCGAGTATTCGGTGCTGGCGGCGCACCGCCATGTGTTCGGCGTGCTGGCGTGGTTCTCCGTGCTGGCCGCGCTGGGCCTGGGGCCTACCGGCGCCGTGCTGTACCGCCTGGCCGAGTTCGTGTCGCGCTACTGGCACTACAAGCAGCGCACCGGCACCCAGCCGGCCAGTGCCTCGTTGCAGCAGGCATCGGCGCAGGCCTGGACGGTGGTCGACTGGCTGCCGGCCCGCATGACGGCGCTGAGCTTCGCTGTGGTGGGCAGCTTCGAAGAGGCCATCGAAGGCTGGCGTTTTCATGCGCAGCGCTTTCCCAATGACAACGATGGCGTGGTGCTGGCCGCCACCGCCGGCGCGATCAATGTGCGCCTGGGTGGCGAGGCGCTGAAGGCGCGCACTGACCTGCATGCCCCCCAGGGCCTGGAGATCGACGCCGACCTGGGCGACAGCGACTCCACACCCGGCCGCGAGCCCGAGGTGGGACATCTGCGCAGCGTGGTGGGCCTGGTGTGGCGGTCCGTGGTGGTGTGGATGCTGCTGCTGGCGCTGCTCACGCTGGCGCGCCTGCTGGGCTAGTAAGCCCCCCTGAGCCGCTTCGCGGCTTCCCCCGAGGGGGACGCACCTGGTGGCCTGGCGAAGCCAGTTCCACGGGTGCGCTGGTGTGGGGCGTGCCTGTGCGAAGGGCGGTGCGCGTCGATGCGTCTGTAGCTCTGTCTCTGGCGCCGTGCAGGCACCAATACCTGTTAGTACCGCGTCAATACCGCCTCAATACCGGGTGTGGCTCAACTCTTCGAACAGATCGCTATATATTTTGTAGCGGGTCGGGCTGATCCCGCCTGCGGTAGGGCCTGCTTTGACCGCTTCCAGCACGCCACAGCCCGGCTCGTGCAGGTGGGTGCAGTTGTAGAACTTGCAGTCCGTCGCGTGCTCGGCGATGTCCGGCATGCACGCGGCCAGTTGCATGGGGGCGATGTGGTGCAGGCCGAATTCCTGAAAGCCTGGCGAGTCAATCAGCGCGGTGGTGCGCTCCTTGTCCATCCAGTACCAGTGCGTGCTGGTGGTGGTGTGCTTGCCGGAGTTCAGAGCCTGCGAAATCTCGCCCGTCAGCACCGTGGCGCCCGGCACCAGCAAATTGATCAGCGTGCTCTTGCCCGAGCCCGAGGGGCCCAGCACCAGCGTGGTCTTGCCCTTCAGGTGCTCCATCAGCAGCGCGCGGTCCACGTCGCTCGACAGGGTCAGCGACAGCGGCAGCACGCCATAGTGCTTGCCCGCACCCATGTGGCGGTAGGGCACCAGACGCTCCCAGGCACGGGCGAAGGGCTCCACCAGGTCGCTCTTGTTCAGGGCGATGAGGGGCTTGATGCCTTCGGCCTCGGCGGCAATCAGCGCGCGCGCCAATTGGCTCTCTGAAAACACAGGCTCTGCCGCGATGAGGATGAGGACTTGGTCCAGGTTGGCGGCAAACGACTTGGTGCGGATCTCGTCCTGCCGGTAGAACAGGTTGCGCCGCGGCTGCACCTTCTCGATGGTGCCCTCGTCGCCCTGGCCGGGCGGCGGCGCTTGCCACAGCACACGGTCGCCCACCACGGACTGGCTTTTCTTGCCCCGGGGGTGGCAGATGCGCCGCTCGCCGTCGGGGGTCTCGACCATGCAGTGGCGCCCGTGGCTGGCGACCACCGTGCCTTCCATGAGGGCGCTGCGCTCAGCCATGGTGGTGTGGGTGACGGGTCATGCGGCGGCGGCTGTGGTCAGGCCACGAGTGCATCGAACTGGGTCGCGCACTCGAAGTCGGTGGACGAGATGCCGTGCACGTCGTGGGTGTTCAGGCGCACCACACAGCGGTTGTAGTGCACCGACAGGTCGGGGTGGTGGTCCTGCGCGTTGGCAACGAAGGCCAGTGCATTCACGAACGAGATGGTCTCGTAGTAATTGGCGAAGTGAAAGGTCTTCTCGATGGCCACGTCGGCGCCGTCGCCGGTCAGCTTCCAGCCCTCGACCTTGGCCAGGTTGGCGACCACTTCGGTCGCGGTCAGGGCGCGGCGGGTCTGGGTGGACCAGTCTTTTTTCTTGAGCATGGAGGTTGTTGTCATGGTTGGGCCGTAGGTTGCATCCGCGCCAGCCGTTCGGTGGCGGGCGGGTGCGAGTAGTAGAACTTCACGTACACCGGGTCGGGTGTGAGTGTGGAAGCATTGTCTTCGTACAGCTTGAGCAGGGCCGACGACAGGTCGGCGCCGCTGGCCTGGGACACGGCATAGGCGTCGGCCTGGAACTCGTGGCGGCGCGACTGCTGCGAGAACAACGGCGAGATGAAGAACGTGAACACCGGCACCACCAGAAGGAACAGCAGCAGGGCCAGGGCGTCGTTGGGCGCAGCCGCCATGGCGGGGTCCAGCGAGATGTTGGGCCGCACGCCCAGGCCCGTGTAGAACCACACCTGGGTGGACAGCCAGCCCAGCAGCGCGAACCCGGCCAGGCTCAGGGCGAACATCGTGACGATGCGCTGGACGATGTGGCGGTGCTTGAAGTGGCCCAGCTCATGGGCCAGCACGGCCTCTACCTCGCCCGGGGCCAGCTGGCGCAGAAGCGTATCGTAGAACACCACGCGCTTGGCGGCGCCAAAGCCGGTGAAGTACGCATTGGCATGCGCGCTGCGGCGGCTGCCATCCATCACGAACAGGCCCTTGGCCGAGAAGCCGCAGCGCTGCATCAGCGCCGTCACGCGGGCCTTGAGCGATTCGTCTTCCAGTGGTTGAAACTTGTTGAACAGCGGGGCGATGAAGGTGGGGTAGACCACCATGAGCAGCAGGTTGAACCCCATCCAGAAGCACCAGGCCCACAGCCACCACAGCGGGCCTGCTGCGCCCATCAGCCAGAGGATCATCGCTGCGATCGGCAGGCCGATGACGGCGCCCACCAGCAGGCCTTTGGCCGCGTCACCCAACCACAGGCGCCAGGTCATCTTGTTGAAGCCGAAGCGCTCTTCCACCACGAAGGTCTGGTACAGAGAGAGCGGCAGGTCGATCAGCCCGCCAATGGCGGCAAAAGCCACCAGCAACGCCAACTGCTGCCCCATGCCGCCGCCCAGCTGTGCCAGCAGCGCCTGGTTCAGCGCGTCCAGGCCTCCCAGCAACGTCCAGCCCAGCAGCACGGCGGCGCCGAGCGACATCTCCAGCAGCCCCAGGCGGGCCTTGGTCACCGTGTAGTCGGCGGCCTTCTGGTGTGCGGCCAGCGGTATGCGTTCTGCAAAAGGGGCGGGCACGGTGTCCCGGTGGCGCGCGACGTGCCGGATCTGCCGGGATGCCAGCCAGAGTTTGAGCGCAAGCCCCAATGACAGCGCGGCGGCAAACGCCAGGGTCAGCAGCAGGGAGGGGGAGAGGTCGTCGGAGATGGGCATGTGGGCCGAGAGTTTACCGGGGGACGCTCTGAAGGGCCGCATGCTGCACCTGTCGCCGTCGGGGGCATCGGCGACAATGCCCGCCATGTCCGAAGCCCAACCTACCCCGACACCCGTGCTTGCCAAGTCCGACCAGAACCTCGTCTGGCTCGATTGCGAAATGACTGGCCTGGAGCCTGACACCGACCGCCTGATCGAGATCGCCGTTGTCGTGACAGGCCCCCACTTGGAGCCTCGCATCGAAGGGCCCGTGTTCGCCATCCACCAGTCCGACGAACTGCTCAATGGAATGGACGCGTGGAACAAAGGCACCCATGGCCGCAGCGGCCTCATCGACAAGGTGAAGGCCTCCACAGTGACCGAAGAGGACGCCGAGCAGCAGATCCTCGCCTTCCTGGCGAAATACGTGCCCAAGGGCGTGGCCCCGATGTGCGGCAACAGCATCGGACAGGACCGCCGCTTTCTGGTGCGCTACATGCCCAAGCTGGAGCGGTTCTTTCACTACCGCAACGTGGATGTGAGCACGCTCAAGGAGCTGGCCAAGCGCTGGAAGCCCGAGGCCTACACCACCTTCAAGAAGGCCCAGAAGCACACCGCCCTGGCCGATGTGCACGAATCCATCGAGGAGCTGGCGCACTACCGCAAGCACTTGCTGGCTGTAGACGTCGTGGATGCCGCGGGTGTAAAGGCATCCTGACCGCTGCGCCCGCCTGGAGGTTGCGAGGCGGAGCACGGCGGCGCATTTCGCCATCTCCCTGCGCGTCTCAAAAAAAAGGGGTTGCGGGGAAACCCTTAATCATGCGATAATCGCTGGCTGCGCAGGAATCCCTCGCAGTTTGTGCATCTCCCCTCACACACCGGGCTTGCCAGCCGACTGTCTCAAGATAGTGCAGGACTGGCGAATAACGCCCACCCGCTCAGGCCTTCAGAGCCAGCGCAGGTTTCGTTTGATGGTTGATGTTTTTTAACCATTTGACGAAGCCAATCGTGGGCTGCGCCCGCGACCGTCTTCGTGAGAGAAAAATCATGACTGACACCTCCTTGGTGCAGGGCGAATTCGCGCCTGCAGATACTTCCTTTGCTGCCGACATTTCCGTGCAGTCCTCCCCCCTCGACGCCGTGGCAGACATTGTGTCCGCTGAAGCCGACGTGGCCGTGACGGCTGAGCCCAACGGCTTCGTCGAACTGGGCCTGGCCCCTGAACTCGTTCAGGCCGTGGCTGATCTGGGCTACACCCAGCCCACCAGCGTGCAGCTCAAGGCCATCCCCCTGGCCATGGGCGGCGGCAACGATGCCACCAAGTTCATCGACTTGATGGTCTCCAGCCAGACCGGCTCCGGCAAGACGGCCGCCTTCCTGCTGCCCGTGCTGCACACGCTGATCAACCAGCAAGCCGCTGCCGAAGCCGAAGAACGCGCCGCTTTCGAGCGTTCTGTGGCCGAAGCCGCTGAGCGCGGTGAACCCGCTCCCAAGCGTGCCAAGCGCAAGGACCCCACCAGCTCGCGCAACTTCAAGGCTGCCACCCCTGGCGCCCTGATCCTTTGCCCCACGCGTGAACTGGCGCAGCAAGTGGCGCACGACGCCATCGACCTGGTCAAGCATTGCCGCGGCCTGCGCGTTGCCAACGTGGTGGGCGGCATGCCTTACCAGTTGCAGATCGCCAAGCTGCAGAACGCCGACCTCGTGGTGGCCACCCCTGGCCGCCTGCTGGACCTGCAGCGCTCGATGCAGATCAAGCTGGACAAGGTGCAGTTCCTGGTGGTCGACGAAGCCGACCGCATGCTCGACCTGGGCTTCTCGGACGACCTGGCCGAACTGAACCAGCTGACCGCCCAGCGCAAGCAGACCATGATGTTCAGCGCCACGTTTGCGCCACGCATCCAGCAGCTCGCCATGCGCGTGATGCACGACGGTGGTTCGGGTGTGCAGAAGGTCACCATCGATTCGCCGCAGGAAAAGCACGCCAACATCAAGCAGATGCTGTACTGGGCCGACAACGCCCAGCACAAGCGCAAGCTGCTGGACCACTGGCTGCGTGACACCGGCATCAACCAGGCCATCGTGTTCGCCAGCACCCAGGTGGAGTGCGACGGCTTGGCCAACGACCTGCAGCAAGAAGGCTTCTCGGCCGTCGCGCTGCATGGCGCCCTGAGCCAGGGCCTGCGCAATCGCCGCTTGATGGCGCTGCGCGCCGGTCAGGTCCAGATTCTGGTGGCGACCGATGTGGCTGCACGCGGCATCGACGTGCCCACGATCACCCACGTGTTCAACTTCGGCCTGCCCATGAAGGCCGAAGACTACACCCACCGCATCGGCCGTACCGGCCGTGCGGGCCGCGATGGCCTGGCCATCACGTTTGCCGAGTTCCGCGACCGCCGCAAGATCTACGACATTGAGTCGTACAGCCGCCAGCAGTTCAAGGCCGAAGTGATCCCTGGCATGGAGCCTTCGCAGCGCCCGCCACAGGCTCCCCGCGCTGGTGGTGATTTCAGTGGCCGTGGCCGCCCCGGCGGTGGTTACGACCGCGACAGCCGTGACCGCAAGTTCGGCGGCCCGGCACGTGGCAACGGCAACGACCGTGGCGGCTTCGGTGGTGGTTTCGGCGGCGGCTTTGCCGGTCGTGATGCCCCGCGTGGTGGCGCTCCCCGCGGTGACAACAATGGCGGCGGTTTTGGCGGCCGTGATGACCGCGGTTTTGCCCCTCGCCGTGATGGCGAAGGCTTTGGCCGCAAGCCTGGCTTTGGCGACGCTGGCCGCGGTGGGTTCGCTCCCCGTGCCGATGCCGGTGCACCGCGTGGTGACTTCGCGCCCCGCAGCAAGCCTGGCTTTGCCAAGCCGGCTGGTGGCGGTGCCAAGCCTTTCGTGGCCCACGATGCGCGCAAGCGCCCTGCGCGCCCCGCTCGCTGATCGACAAGCTTTGCTCTGATCCGCTGCCCGATGAAGGCCGCGAGCAGGATGCACAAGGAAAAGGCTGGTACCGAAAGGTGCTGGCCTTTTTTGTTTTGGCACCCGCCTGAAGGCCTGCAGAAGGTGAGGGCGGCTCGACAATAATGGCTTCGGAGGAATCTGTTGTGTCGTCTTCTTTATCTTCAGTCGCGGACTTTGAGCACATGTTCGACCTTGCGCCGGTCTCGCTCTGGGTCGAGGACTACAGCGCCGTGAAGCAGCTTTTTGACAGCTGGCGCGCTGAAGGCGTCACCGACCTGCGCGCTCACCTGGCGCAAGATCCCGCCCGTGTGCGGCAATGCAGCGCTGCCTTCAAGGTGCTGCAGGTCAACCGGCGCACCCTGGAGCTGTTTGCTGCCGACAGCCAGGACGCCCTGTTGGCAAACCTCGACAAGGTCTTTAGGGACGACATGCACGACGCGTTGACGCACGAGCTGGCGGCTCTGTGGGCGGGAGAGCAGGAGTTTTCGAACCAGAGCGTCAACTACGCGCTCGACGGCCGGCGCCTGGATGTGCAGATTCGCGGGCGCATCCTGCCCGGCTACGAAGACAGCTGGGCGCGCGTGCTGCTGTCGCTCGAAGACATCACGGCCCAGGTGCGCGGCGCCAGCCGGTTGCGGCGCAGCGAGCAATACGCCAGGGACCTGTTCGAGCATTCGCCCGTGTCGCTGTGGGTGGAGGATTTCAGCGCCGTCAAAAGCCTGCTCGATGGCGTGCGGGCCCAGGGCATCGACGACTTCAAGACCTTCATCACCGTGCACCCCGAGTTCGTGTCGCGCTGCATGCAGGAGATTCGTGTCATCGACGTGAACCAGCAAACCCTGCGCATGTTCGGCGCCAGCAGCAAGGACATGCTGCTCAACAACATCGGCCGAGTGTTTCGCGGAGAGATGCACGAATCCTTCGCCGAACAGCTGATCGACCTGTGGGAGGGCAAGACCTTCCAGCAGCGCGAGGTGGTCAACTACGCGCTCTCGGGCGACGCCGTGCACATCCACATGCAGTTCTCGGTGCTGGCCGACCACCTGGCCGACTGGGGGCTGGTGCTGCTGTCGCTGGTGGACATCACCGCCCGCAAGAAGGCCGAGGCATACCTCGAATACCTGGGCAAGCACGATGTGCTCACCCAGCTGCGCAACCGCGCGTTCTACGCCGAGGAGCTCAACCGCATCACCCGCAAGGGGCCGTGGCCGCTGTCGATCATCGCCATCGACCTCAATGGCCTGAAGGTGGTGAACGATGAGCAAGGCCACGCAGCGGGCGACTCCATGCTGCGGCGGGTGGGCGAGGTGCTGGCGAAAGCGGTCGACCTGCCCGCCTGCGCGGCGCGCATCGGCGGAGATGAATTCACCGTGCTACTGCCGGGCATGGATGAGCGCAGTGCGTTTGCATTGCAGGACCGCATCCTGTCGATGGTGGACCTGAACAATCAGTTCTATCCGGGCCAGCCGCTCAGCCTGGCGATGGGGGTGGCGTCATGCCGCTCGGGCGACGCGGTGGAGGCCACCATCCACCGTGCGGACCAAGCCATGTACGCCGAGAAGCTGCGCTACTACCAGGACAAGAGTGTGGACCGGCGGCAGTTGGGCAGGGACGGTGCTGGCTGACCCCTGCGGGGAAGCAGCGCTGCTGCTGTGGGCTTGCGCGCTGCTGAGCTCATGCCCAGCCGCAGCAGGCCGTCATCCGGCCGCCGGCGCGCGGCCGATCTCGGGCCAGCGGTGGTGCAGCACCATCCACGCGACCAAGCCCACGCACATCATCAACAGCGATGACAGCGCCAGCAGCACGGTGGAGTGCATCACCAACGGCACGATGACACCCGCGACCAGTCCATTGGCAGTGGAGCCCACGAAAGCCTGCATCGACGACGCCATGCCGCGCCGCTCCGGGTACAGGTCGAGCACCAGCAGTGTCACCACCGGCACCATCAGCGCCCAGCCAAAAGAAAAAACGGCGATGGGCGCCAGCGCCCACGCCACATGCACCGGAAACAGCAGGTTGGCGGCAAGATTCAGCACCGCCACGGTGAACATGATCACGAACCCATGCCGGATCTGCCGCTTGGGCGCGATCTTGCCCGCCAAACGCCCGCTGAGCCAGGCGCCGCCCATGATCCCCGAGATGGTGAGGATAAAGAACCAAAAGAACTGCGTGGGCGCCAGTGCCAGATGCTCGCCCAGGAACGCCGGAGCCGCCAGCACGTACAGGAACATGCCATTGAACGGCACGCCGCTGGCCAGCGCCAGCAGCACAAAGCGCGGGCTCGAGCCCAGTTGCCAGTAGCCGCGCATCAGGTGCGGTACGTTGAAGGGCTGGCGCAGGTCGGCGTGCAGGGTTTCGGGCAGCAGCTTGAAGTTGGCGACCCACAGCACCACGCCCACCAGGGTCAGAAACCAGAAGATGCTGTGCCAGCCCGTGTGCACGAACAGCCAGCCGCCCACGATGGGCGCAATCGCCGGGGCCACCCCGAAATAGATCGTGACCTGGCTCATCACCTGTTGGGCTCGCGCGGGCGGGAACATGTCGCGGATCACCGCCCGCGACACCACGATGCCCGCGCCCGTGGACAGGCCCTGCAGCGCCCGGAAGGCGATGAGTTGCCCGATGCTCTGCGACAGCGCGCAACCCGCCGAAGCGATGGTGAACATCGCAATGCCGCACAGCACCACCGGCCGCCGTCCAAAGCTGTCCGCCAGCGCGCCGTGGAACAGGTTCATGAACGCAAAGCCGAAGAGGTACGCCGACAGGGTCTGCTGCATTTCCACCGGCGTGGCGCCCAGTGCCGTCGCGATGCCGGTGAAGGCGGGGATGTACGTGTCGATGGAGAACGGACCCAGCATGCCCAGGACGGCGAGCAGGGCGGCCAGGGCCCATTGCGGGGCGCGCCAGAGCGATTGGGCGTTGGGATTCATGGGGCAGGGCGGGTGGGTGGCGTCACGGGCAATGCATGCCTTGTGGGCACTGTGTGTGGATGCGCGTGCGGGGAGTACGATCTTAAGGCGTCAGAGCGGCGACGAGGAGGCCGACGCCCTGGGCGCGACGCAGCAGCAAGGCCTCACGCAACAGTTCACGTTCACGAAGCTTTGCGCTTTTGGGGCGTGAGCTGCCCCGAAGCAGAAAACCTGTACCAGCCGTCCATCCAGCCTTGCCCAAATAGCGAGAGTGTTTGCTCGTAGTAGGCCGTGGGCCGGATGGGCGTGGCAGCCAGCCGACTGCGCTGCGCCTTCAGTGCACTGTCATCCCCTTGCGCTTGCAAGAACGGCAGCAGGGCCGCAGAGAACCCGGCCGGGCCGGGGCCGGAGCCTTGTCCTGTGAGCACATCAACAGCCTCCGGCGGGTGGCCTTGTTCGCGCACATACCGCGCCATGGGGGCCAGCGCTGCGAGCACCGCTTTGCGGCCTGCAGCACCGGGTGCCAGCATGCCCGCCCACAGGTAGACGCGGATGGCGTTGTAGCCACCCTGGCCCTTTTCCTTGCCCTTCTCGTCGACGAGGAAGCCTTGTTGCGCGTCATACAGCGTCCAGTCGGGGGTGTAGCCCTTGGGGGACGACCCCACGATGATCTTCTCGGAGCTTTGCGCCAGTTGCTTCCACGCGGGCTGTTGTGGGTACAGCGTGGCCAGCCGCTGCATCACCTGCAGCGGCATGTAGCTGGGGTTGAGCTTCCAGCGGCCCTCGCCCTCGGTAAAGCCGCGCGGCGCGGGCAACAGGCTCAAGCCCAGCGCGGGGATGTCCGCCGTTTCTTCGGCCACGATGCGCTGCGCCAGGCGCGCGCCCAGTGCGTGGTAGCGCGGCTCTTTCCACAGCCGCGCAGCCTCGCCCAGCACGTACGCAATCCAGATATCGGCGTCCGACGCCGCATTGCTGTCGATCACGCCCCAGCTCCCGTCCGGGCGCTTGCCCCACAGCCACGCGGACAGGCGGGCGCCCAGGTCGCCACCGCACAGGTTGTTCTCGGTCCACCGCAGCAGCGTATCGAAGCCCTTGCGGTCATTGGCCACCAGTGCAAAGAACAGCCCATAGGACTGCCCCTCCGAATAAGTGCGCCCACCTTCTCCGTCGTCAGAAATCACGCGCCCTTCGCCGCTCACGAACTGCGCCTTGAACGTGTCCCAGTCCGGCCAATGCCCACCTTTGGGCAGCGACGGGACCGGCGCAGCGTTGGGGGCAGGCTGCGCGCGTGCAGCCGACCAAAGCGCCGGCGTCAACGCACTGGCCCCGATGAGCAAGGCTTTGCGTCGGTGCAGCGGTGATGGCATGGCGGGATCTCCTGGGTGGTGTGTACAAAAAGTAGGGCGGGGCTGTGCAAGTGCTGCCTTGTGCATCAAGGACCCGGCAGGGATCGGATGACATTCGCTACTCAGGCAGGCAATGTTTTGCCCGGCGCGTGCGGAGACTGTAGACAGCAGGCAATGGTAGTCCACCAAAAATGGTAGATCACGAACGACACGTGAATGTTGACGGGTTGGAACGTGATTGACCGCAACCTTCTTGCCGTTCATGCACAGCGATTGCTGCATGAGTGCTGGGTGAATATGACAGTTGACTTCCGGGTGGAGAGGCATGAAGGCGGTCGCTGGATGGCGTTACGGCTGGATATATCGACTTTTCGCATCAAATATCTCAGCCGCAAGAATAATCGAGTTTCTCTTGTACTTTGAGTTAATAATTATTTCTGTGACCGTTTTGCCCGAAGTATATCAGCTTGTTGATAAACAAAATCTTTATTTTTCAAGGTGCCTATGATTTCTTTGAGAGATATTTTCCCCAATGGCGTTTCGATTCTCAATGGTGCACGAATAGCAAAGCTCAGGTGACGAGTCACTGCTCTAGCGGTGCTCATGGCCATGCAAGGCTCCAATAAATTTGACTCAGAATTTCATCTTCGCTTTTTCGGCACACAACAAGACAAGACTTGATCATTTCTTATCGCGCAAATTGAGTGTCTATAAGTGTTTACCCTTGTTTGTTAGATTTTTGTCTAGTACATTGTGATTAGTTTAATGTGTGTGCATATTAAAGATGCGTAGTGCCCCAATGGTTGGCGCAAGTCTGACTAACTCTTGCTGCGAGGCAAATTCATGTAGCTGGATGGATTTCAAAGTAATTCAAATTGTTGCAGAGAAAATGGTTCAACTTGGTATGTGTTGCAAATGCTGCAAAATTTTTGGTGTATTCGGCTTTATTGGCGGTCTACTGCGCAATTTCATGGTGCAAAAAATTCCATAGAATATTTTCTACTGCGAGTGTCCGGCTAGCTCGTCAGCGCATCAATCCAGCCGTGATAGCCAACCGAAAGGATCGAAATGCCTATCAAGATGACAATGAAGAAAATTGCAGTGGGGCTTTCAATGAGTGCCATTGCAACTTTAGCGGTTCTGCCTACGCCTAGTATCGCCGTCACTCCAGATCCACATTATTCTATCAGTGGCTTCTGGACTTTTCCAAGAGCCTTTACCGAATTGTTCGACTGGCGTTCTTTTGCGGGTTGGGGATCTGTCGGTGCAATCAATACCGTGGCGCTTGCACTGACTGGCGCCAGTGAAGGCGATGTGACTACTGCAGCCTTTACCACACTTTGCGGGTCAGGCACTGCCGCAGTTTTAGCCAACTGGAAGCCAGTTAGTGATCCGTCTGCCTCATCTCATATTAAAGCAATTATTAAGGCGGCTGGGGTTACTTCTGTTGCCTCAGCTTGCAATTGGGTTGCTCCCAGTATCTTTGGGCGTATGGATTTAGAGATTCGTAAGGCTCAGAACTATATAAATTATTCGATGAATGCCACTGATTTGGATGATCTCAAAACTGCTGCGTCGAGGATTACTGCATCGACTGAGTCGGCGAGAGTTACGTTCCGCAATATAGCTTTTCATCAATCGGAGTTGGATAAGGCCAAAAGAGAATATCATGCCCTTTACTGCGATGAGGGCGGTTCTGGTGGAATTGGTCTCATTGCGGCACGATGCATGCATCTATCAATTGAAATGGCGAAAAGTGCAACCAAAATTTCCGAAGCCGCAAAAGATGCCTTGTATTTTGGTGATACCAATTACTTTCTCATACAGCAAATTGGCCGACTCATTAAAACCTAAATAACAACAGCAATGCGCGTCATGACTCCAATATACCGTAAAGCGATTGCCGCCTTTCTTTTTGGTGCGGTTTTAATCAGTACTCTATTAATACTCACCAGAGAAGAGCCTGAAATTCACAAAAATTCTGGTGAGAGTCGGGCTGGTGTCATGGCGCGTGCGCCTTCCGTTGAGCGTGAAGTCAACAACGCCGCGTGGAGTTATGCGGCTATGCCGAGTGGTGCGTATTCGAAAATGGATCCTGCTGAATTTGCAAAAATACCCCTGCCTAGAAGCGGGCATCCTTCATTTGATCGGGCAAATTTTTTAATTTTTTGTCAGGATTATATTAATTCTGTCGACGCTTTACAAAACCCAATTGCAGAGCTCACAGCTCAAATGCCAAATAACCCGAGTGTTGAGTCATTCATCTTTATGCGTGAAGTGCAAAGAATTCGTTGCAAAGACACAAAGAAAGATGAGTACGAGAAAATTGAAGCATTGATGAATGAGGCCGCCGAGGCAGGTGATCCCGGAGCTCGTACCTATCTAGGGTCCAAGATTCTTTTGGCAGATTTGAAAACCTCCGAATCGTCGACTGGCACAATTGAAAAGCGTCCTACCCCGGCCGAAGTAAAGACTGCGGCAGAACAAATGCTTGAGTTGGCAATGACTGGAAACCGATTGGCCGTTAGCCAAGCATATATCGTGACCAGTACAGATCGCTACGGGTTGAATGATCCAATCGCAGCGGCAGCATGGAAAATGGTAATGTTTCAACGTCCAGATGCATCTTCATTTGACATGGATATCCCTGACGTACAACTACCAGAAACGATGAGTGAGTCCGATAAATCAAAGGCAGTTGCCAGGGCAAGGGAGTATTTCAATTTGTGTTGCAGACGCTTGGATACCTTGTCTGGTCAGGTCCAGTCGTCCAAGTGATTGTTGAATGGGACCTCTGAATATGGCGTAGTCACTCGCAGATCCCGAAAGCCACCTCATTGGTGGCTTTTTTTACGAACATGTGTTGGTGTATCCAGCCATCTTGCTACCCCAAATAACCGCACTCATGAGCTCTGGCACTGCCTTGCCGGCGGGCGACATGATGGGTTGTGCCGGATTTTGATGTCGTGACACGTAGTACCACTTCGCGATGAAGAGCGATCTATGGCGCGAGCAGGGGTAAGCAGGCGCACTTTCACCACTGGCCCCAATCGCGGCTTCGTACGTTCCGGCTTGGCAGCGAACACCGTGCATTGAGTGTCTGTTGGCTTGCTCCTGAAGCGATCGAAATGGCGGTAGCTTGGCTGTCAGCGACCGGCCTTCTCACGCCATTCAAAATTATTGCTTTTAGCGTCAACTGGGCTGAAGCAAAGGTATACATTGCACTTTGGAATGGGGTTGATCCCGATAACCAGAGCATGATAATTTTTTCGAACTAATGTCGATCCTTTAAACCACGAGGTAAATTTTGAGAGATCACTTGATGCTTTTGATTTTCGTCTTGTCGGTATCAGCTCTCACTGGATGTGCCCCACGTGGGGATGCGAGAGCGTCGCGGCCGGCTGTTCAGCGGGACATTGAAAGCTATGCAATAGCTAGCTGCCTAGCTCAACAAACGAACGAGTATGTCAAAGATCAAGGTGATGCTTGGGCGTCCGTCATCGTTCAGCGTATGAAAGGCGATTTTGATGCCCTAGCGGAGATTTCAGAGCAAGTAAAGCGTGAGAGTGCTCAAGACAAGATCCCGATGACGCGTGACGAGTCGAATCCTATGAGGTCCAAAGCGTTGCCAGTAATGCACTGCGGAGAGCTTATTGACAGGCCTGCGGTGCGAGCTGCGATCCAGAAGGCCGTTGTAGCTCTCCGGCCATCGTACGCGCAAGAGTGAGGCGGCGGACGGCAGGGGCCGTTGGCCTCTGCGCGAGCCCTCGTCGACTCGCCAGCACTAATGGATGGATATGAGACGGCCACATAAACATCACATATCCGCGCCAAAGAAAAAAGCCGCTGCTACCATTTTGATAGCTGCGGCTTTTCTGGCCATGCGGCCTAAGTTTGGTGGGTCCTGAGTGACTCGAACACTCGACCTACGGATTAAGAGTCCGCTGCTCTACCAACTGAGCTAAGAACCCAAACTTTTCGTAAATCTGTCTGCATTGCTGCAGAGCCTCGAATTATGCACTAGTTTTTCAGCACTTTGCAAGTGGTGCCAAAAATTATTGCTGCGCGTTGCGGCTGGCCAGCTCGATGAACAGGCCGCTGTGGTCCAGTTCGCCCAGGCCGTGTTCCACGCCTTCGGCGTACAGGTTTTCGAAGAGTGCGGTGATGGGGGCGTCGAAGCCGATCTCGCCGGCGGTGGCCAGGGCGTTGCGCATGTCCTTGAGCTGCACCGCCATGCGGCCGCGGGGGGCGAAATCGCGCTCGACCATGCGCTGGCCGTGCAGCTGCAGGATGCGGCTGTCGGCAAAGCCGCCGCTGATGGCTTCGCGCACCTTGGCCATGTCGGCGCCGCCCTTGGCGGCGAACAGCAGCGCTTCGGCCACGGCGCCGATGGTGATGCCCACGATCATCTGGTTGGCCAGCTTGGTCAATTGGCCCGCACCGTGTGGGCCGACGTGGGTGGCACGGCCAAGCGCCTCGAACACGGGTTGGCCGCGGGCGAAGTCTTCGGGCCGCCCGCCGACCAGGATGGCCAGGGTGCCGTTTTCGGCACCCACGGTGCCGCCGGAGACGGGGGCGTCCAGGTGCGTGAGGCCCATCTCGCCCAGGCGGGCGGCGTGGTCGCGGGCTTCGCGGGGCTGGATGGACGCCATGTCGATGAAGAGCGCGCCTTTGCGCATGGCGCTGGCAGCGCCGGTGTCGAAAAGCACCTGCCCGACCACGGGGCCATTTTCCAGCAGGCTGACCACGATGTCGGCATGCTGGACGGCGCTGGCAGGGGTGTCATGCACGGTGATGCCGAACGCGGCCAGGGGCTCGGCCTTGGCGCGGGTGCGGTTCCAGGCGTGGACCTGGTGGCCCGCTTCGCGCAGGCGGCGCGCCATGGGGCGGCCCATCATGCCAATGCCGAGGACGGCGATGCGAAGCCGTGGAAGCTGTGGAAGTGGCGGGGTGGTGGTCATGGCGCTGTCCATCCTCTGATCATTCTCTGATGTTGTCTCTCTGGACATCATGGTCCTTTTTGGTGCGCGTCCCTGTCACGGAGCTTGCAGCCCGGCCCGATTGCCCAGATGATTCCGCAGCACAAAAAAGGAGACACATCCATGAGCCTGCCCCTGAACGACCCCGCCTGGCTGGAGCGCATGTACAACAACCGCGCGCTGGTGCCCGACCACATGGATTACCTGCAGCGCTGGGCGAAGACGTCCGCCGACGTGCGTGCCAGCCAGCCCTGTGTGCTGGATGTGGCGTACGGCACCGGAGTGCGCGAGACGCTGGACATCTTCCCCGCGGCGCGCACCGCGCCGGGCGGTGTGCCGGTGCTGGTGTTCATCCATGGGGGGTACTGGCGCGCGCTCGACAAGTCCGATCATTCCTTCATCGCGCCGCCGTTCACGCAGGCGGGTTTTTGTGTGGTGGTGGTGAACTACGCACTGTGCCCCGGCACGCCCGAGGCGCCGGTGACCATCCCGCACATCGTGCGGCAGATGGAAAAGGCGGTGGCGTGGGTGGCGCGCAGCATCACGGGCCATGGGGGCGACCCGCGGCGCATCACGGTGGCCGGGCACTCGGCGGGCGGGCACCTGGCTGCCATGATGCTGACCAGCGTGTGGTCGCTGATCGGCAACGGCCTGCCCGACGGGCTGGTGCGCAGTGCGCTGTCGATCTCGGGCGTGCATGACCTGGAGCCGCTCAAGCACACACCGTTCCTGCAGGACGCCTTACACCTGACCGATCAGCACGTGCTGCAGGACAGCCCCTCGCGCCTGCTGGCGCCGGAGCACGGCATTCTGTACTGCGTGGCCGGCGGCGACGAGAGCGAAGAGTTTCGCCGCCAGAACGGCCTGGTGCTGCAGTCCTGGGGCGAGCATTCGGTGCCCCGCTGCCAGATATTGCCGGGGCTGCACCACTTCAGCATCCTCGACACGCTGGCCCAGCCGGGCAAGGACCTGCACCACATGGCGCAGAACCTGTTGCGGATGTAGGGCCGGCGGTCCGCGGCCTGGCGGCTACATCAGCAGGTGCTCGCCCGCGTTGTCGCCGCCCAGGATCACGTAGTTGACCTTGCGGATGTCCATCAGCTTCTTGCCGCCGGCGTAGCTGATGGAGCTTTGAACGTCCTGCTCCATCTCGATGAGCGTGTTGGCCAGTTGGCCCTTCACCGGCTCCAGGATGCGCTTGCCTTCGACGTGCTTGTACTCGCCCTTGTTGAAGTCGCTGGCAGAGCCGTAGTACTCCTTGAACAGCGCGCCATCGACCTCGACGGTCTGGCCGGGCGATTCTTCGTGGCCGGCGAACAGCGAGCCGATCATCACCATGCTGGCGCCAAAGCGGATGCTCTTGGCGATGTCGCCATGGCTGCGGATGCCGCCGTCGGCAATGATGGGCTTGGTGGCCACGCGCGCGCACCACTTCAAGGCCGACAGCTGCCAGCCGCCCGTGCCAAAGCCGGTCTTGAGCTTGGTGATGCACACCTTGCCCGGGCCCACGCCCACCTTGGTCGCGTCGGCGCCCCAGTTTTCCAGGTCGATCACGGCCTCGGGCGTGGCCACGTTGCCGGCAATCACGAAAGCCTTGGGCAGGTGCTGCTTGAGGTAGCCGATCATGTTCTTCACGCTGTCGGCGTGGCCGTGCGCGATGTCGATGGTGATGTACTCGGGCGTCAGGCCCAGGGCCACCAGCTGGTCCACGGTGTCGTAGTCGGGCTGCTTCACGCCCAGCGAGATGGAGGCGTAGCAGCCCTGCGCATGCATGTCCTTCACGAACTGGACATTGTCCAGGTCGAAGCGGTGCATCACGTAGAAGTAGCCGTTTTTCGCCATCCAGGTGCAGATCTTTTCGTCCACCACCGTCTTCATGTTGGACGGCACCACCGGCAGCCGGAACGAGCGCCCGCCCAGCTCCACGCTGGCATTGCACTCCGAGCGGCTCTCGACGAGGCACTTGCGGGGCAGCAGCAGAACATTGTCGTAGTCGAAGATTTCCATGAGATTCCAAGCTCCATCAAAGGACGCAGCAAAACGATTTTTGCTGCGGTGGGCGCTTGGCTTGCCCCGGCTTGGTTTGTGGGCGGGGCCGTGGTGGCCGCTCCGAACCCCGCACTGCGCGGGCACAAAAAAACCGGGCGTCAAGAAACTTGGGCCCGGTGATTGATTCTACCCGCCTGTTCAGTGCACGTTATAACGATGCGGGTATGACCGGTATGGCCTTGCTGCTTTCAGGTCGCAGGGTCGGCCCTTTGGGCGGCCACCGCGTTGGGGTCAGCGGCAGGCGGACTGTGCAGCCGCCACCATGCGCCCCTGAGCGTCCTGCACCCAGCCCACCATGCGCAAGCGCTCTGGCTGCGAGCCTTCGGGGATGCGCATGGGGCGAATCTCCTTCCAACCCGAACGCTCCTTTTTTGATAGCTGGTTGCGCCCGTCCCATGTGCCCTGCAGCAGATTGCGCACCACATTGCGCGCTACCGCGGTGCCTTCGGCGCCTGCAGGGATCGACTCCACCATCAGCAGGTTGAACGTCCAGGGGCCCTCGGCTGCACCGCGCTGCGAGCCGCCCCGTGGTGGGGTGAGCGAAATCGCCGCACCGAGATAGTCATTGAACGGCAACCCGTGGGCCACGCGCAGCCGGCCGGGCGCGGGGGCTTCGGTGGTGGCGATGTGCACATCCGATCGCGTCGGCACGCTGCGCCCCAGCGCCTGCAAACGTGCCAGCGCATCGTTGGTGGCCGCTGCCGACAGTGGGGCATCGTCGCCTGCGGCGGTCGGCACGATCCAGTCGATGACCAGTGCAGCGGACTGCGCCGACGGCGCAGGCGTGTTCGGCTCGCCCCAGCAGGCCTCGCAATCGGCGCTGATGAAGCGTTCGAGCACGGCGACAGGCCGGGGTTGACCGTCGCTGGAGCAGGTGGCTTGCGCAGAAGCAAGCAGCGGCAGGCAGGCGCTGATGAGCGTGGCAGCAGCTACGGCAGACCGCATGTCAGGTACCGGTCCGGCATTCGGGGGGGAGCGGCGTACCCGGAATCACAACCTCGGGGCGGCACGGATCGGCCTTGCGCACCTGCCGGATGCCTGCGGTGTAGTCCTCTTGTGCAACCCGAGCAGCGGTGCCGTCGGGCATATAGGCTGTGAATTCGTAGCTCAGGTTTGTGAGGGTTTGAGAATCCACGCTGATGGCGTATTTGCAAGCAGCCTCCTGGGCCCACAGCTGGCTGCTGGACTGGGCAAGGCCCTTGGCCTGGATCTGAGGTGCGTAGTGGCTCTGCAGCACCAACAGGTTGCTGGTCACCCGGTACTGGGCCAGACCTTGCGCGTTGCGCATCGGGGTATCCACCGTCTGCACCGACACAGGTGCCCATGTGCGGGGGCCGACCGCCTGGACCGGCCATGCAAAGGGCTGCACATGCGCAACCATCCAGGCGCACACGGCGGCATCCTGCGAGTACGTCAATGCAGGCATGGGTACAAGCGGCGGCACACCTGCGCCGGGGCCTTCTTGCGCCGTATCTCCGTTGCCACCGCCGCAGCCGGCCAGCACGACCGACAGTGTTGTTGCGCAAGCCAGCACGTGCCGGCGAATGTTGTCCTTCACAGCAGGTTCCTCCCATGGATGCATGTCACTGCATCATAGGACGAAGGCTTTCCTACAATGCCTGGATGTCCCCACAAGATTCGCTAGCTGGCTTCGAGCCCCTTTCTGCGTCCGCTGCGCAGCAGCCCACGTCGCCCCTGCTGCAAAACCTCAACGACGAGCAACTGGCCGCCGTCACGCTGCCGGCAGGCCATGCGCTGATCCTGGCGGGCGCGGGGTCCGGCAAGACGCGGGTGCTCACCACCCGCATTGCCTGGCTGCTGCAAAACGGCTACGCCACGCCCGGCGGCATTCTGGCCGTGACGTTTACCAACAAGGCCGCCAAGGAGATGGTGGCACGGCTGTCAGCCATGCTGCCGGTGAACGTGCGCGGCATGTGGATCGGCACCTTTCACGGCCTGTGCAACCGCCTGCTGCGCGCGCACCACAAGGCTGCGGGGCTGCCGCAGTCGTTCCAGATCCTTGACACGCAAGACCAGCTCTCGGCCATCAAGCGCCTGTGCAAGCAGTACAACGTCGATGAAGAGCGGTTTCCGCCCAAGCAGCTGTCGTACTTCATCGCCAGCTGCAAGGAAGAGGGCATGCGCCCCGGCGACGTGCCCACGCAAGACAGCGACAGCCGCAAGAAGGTCGAGGTCTATCAGCTGTACGAAGAGCAATGCCAGCGCGAAGGCGTGGTCGATTTCGGCGAGCTGATGCTGCGCAGCTACGAACTGCTGCGCGACAACGAACCCATCCGCGAGCACTACCAGCGCCGCTTCGCGCACATCCTGGTCGACGAGTTTCAGGACACCAACAAGCTGCAGTACGCCTGGCTCAAGCAGCTGGCCGGCAATGAGATCAGCGGGCGCTTCGAGGCGCGCGGCAGCGTGATCGCGGTGGGCGACGATGACCAGAGCATCTATGCCTTCCGCGGTGCACGCGTGGGCAACATGGCCGACTTCGTGCGCGAGTTCGACGTGCAGCGGCAGATCAAGCTCGAGCAGAACTACCGCAGCTACAGCAACATCCTCGACTCGGCCAACACGCTCATCAGCCACAACAGCAAGCGCCTGGGCAAGAACCTGCGCACCACGCAGGGCCCTGGCGAGCCGGTGCGGGTGTACGAGGCCAGCACCGACCTGGCGGAGGCGCAGTGGATGGTCGACGAGATCCGGCAGCTCGTGCGCAGCGATGGCTTCGAGCGCAAGGAGATCGCCGTGCTCTACCGCAGCAATGCCCAAAGCCGGGTGATCGAATCGGCGCTGTTCAACGCCAGCGTGCCCTACCGCGTGTACGGCGGCCTGCGCTTCTTCGAGCGCGCCGAAATCAAGCACGCGCTGGCGTACCTGCGCCTATTGGAGAACCCGCAGGACGACACCAGCTTCTTGCGCGTCGTCAACTTTCCGCCGCGCGGCATTGGCGCGCGCAGCATCGAGGTGCTGCAGGACGCAGCCCGCGCCACCGGCTGCTCACTGCACGATGCCGTGAGCGCGGTGCCGGGCAAGGCGGGGGCCAACCTGGGCGCGTTCGTCGCGATGGTGGACGTGCTGCGCGAGCAGACCCAGGGCCTCAACCTGCGCGGCATCATCGAGCAGATGCTCGAATCGTCGGGCCTGCTGGAGCACTACCGCGCAGAAAAAGAAGGCGCCGACCGCATCGAGAACCTGGAAGAACTGGTCAACGCGGCCGAGAGCTTTGTCACGCAAGAGGGCTTTGGCCGTGACGCCGTGGCCCTGCCGCTGGATGAGCACGGCAGCCCCCTCACGCAGAGCGCGGTCAGCCAGGGCCTGGACCCCAACGCCCCCGTGCTGGACGAGGCGCTGCAGCAGCCCACGCCCGGCATCGTCGACGCCGACACGGGCGAGACGCTGTCACCACTGGCCGCATTCCTCACGCACGCGGCGCTCGAAGCGGGTGACAACCAGGCCCAGGCCGGGCAGGACGCGGTGCAACTGATGACGGTGCACGCCAGCAAGGGCCTGGAGTTCGACGGCGTGTTCATCGGCGGCATGGAAGAGGGCCTGTTCCCGCACGAAAACTCCGCCAACGAGCGCGATGGCCTCGAAGAAGAGCGCCGCCTGATGTACGTGGCCATCACCCGCGCACGCAAGCGCCTGTACCTCAGCCATTCGCAGACCCGCATGTTGCATGGGCAGACGCGCTACAACATCAAGAGCCGCTTCTTCGAAGAGCTGCCCGAAGCCGCGCTCAAGTGGATCACGCCCAAGCAACAGGGCTTTGGTACGTATGCTCCTAATTCAGGAGCTGGTAGCGCTTATGGGTCCAGCGGTAGAGGCCCTTTTGGCTTCAAATCCGAGACCTTTGCCAGCCCCCCGGTGCCGGTGCAGAAGGCGGCGCCCTCGCACGGACTGCGGGCGGGTGTTGCGGTCTTCCACACCAAGTTCGGCGAAGGCAAGGTGCTGGCGATCGAAGGCACGGGCGACGACGCGCGCGCGCAGGTCAACTTTCCGCGCCACGGCACCAAGTGGCTGGCGCTGTCGGTGGCCAAGCTCACGGTGGTGGACTGAAGCAAGCCCGCCATGCCGATGAGCAGCACGCTGTCGTGGCGCACGCAGTGGGCCGAGTACCGCAGGCCCTGGAAACTGTCCGCCCTGGCCGTGGGCATCGGTTTGCTGCTGCTGGGAGCTGAGCTGACGCCCGCGCCAGACTGGGACGTCCCCATCAGCTTCATCATGGGCCTGCTGGCGTATGCCACCGCTCCCTGGAGCTTGCGCGTGCTCATGGAGCGGCAGTGGCGCGTTCTGCCCCTGGCGGTGTTCATGACATGGTTCACCGTCGACGGGTGCTACGCGATCTACTGGTATGTGAAGGACCCGGCCGTGCTGGAGCTGATGCGGGACGTGAACTTTCTCGCCTCACTGACGCTGTACGGCATGTGCGGCTTGGTGTGGCTGTACCAGGGGTCGCTGCGGCAGGGCTGGCAGGCCCTCTGTCAGCCCCGCTTGTCGCGCCGGTGAGCGCCATGCCGCACCACCGTTGAAAGGCATGTGTTGAGCGTTGCGGCTGCACCTGGTCCTATTTGGCTGTGGGTCCCGCCATCGTGATCTTCATGGCCTGCACAAGCCGTGGGAGTGTTTCGTGCTTCGCAATGCTGTAACGCACTGTGAGGCTCTTCATTGAGTTTTCATAACTCGGTGAAACGGTGGATTGCCCTGCACTATTGCGCCAGGCCTGCCTGCTCAGCGTCATTGCCCAGCTTCTTTGCCATTCCAACGGTCGTGCTGCAGCGCTGCAAAGCAGCCTACAACTCCTTACCCCTGCGCGGCCAGGGTCTCCAAGAATGGGTCAACGCATGGCGCCCATCCTCTGTTCCCTGGCGTCCACTGCGATCCATTCTGGGAGGACAACCATGGCATCACCCCCGTCGCTATATGCATCCGAATTTCGTTTCCAACCTGTGAGCCGGGCTGCCGCTGTCGTGCTGCTCGCCAGCTGGCTGGCCGCCTGCGGGGATCGCGCCAACGAGACAGCGGCAGCACCGTCGACAGGGGCGGCAGCGGCGGCATCACCGGCATCTCCCGCAGTGCCTGCAGTGGCTGCCACGCCGGTGTCGCCGGCCCATCCGACTGCTGCTCCTGCTGTCGCCGCTGTGCAGGCCGCACCCGTCAAGTTGCCACTGGCCGTACAGGGGGTCGCACCTGCGGGGCTGACCGTGCGCATCAAAGGTGCCGAAGTGGGTGGCGATGCCACCGTGCTGGACGTGAGCATCTCGTTCGCCAACCGCATCACCAACTCGACGATGCTGGCGCTGGCCGACACCTACCTGCAGGACGAAAGCGGCGCCAAGCTGCACATCCAGCGCCCCGAAGGCAACCGGGACATCACCATCCGCGAAGGACAAACGCTGGAGGGGCAGCTCGTCTTTATGGGCAGCGTGGCGACCAGCGCGCGGCAGCTCAAGCTGGTCTTCAACGACGGCAACCAGGGCGACAACATCGTGGCACCTGGCCTGGCCATCGACGTGCCACTGCCCGCCGCCAAGGGCTGACCGCGTGGGGTGTGTGCGATCCAATGCAGTCTCGCAAGGCCTGGTGCTTGCGTCGGTGGCAGTGGGGCTTGTGGCAACGCTGCTGATGACCCCGTCGGTGGGTTGGGCACAGCAGGTGCGAGGCGCTGATGTGCGCAGCGGCCGGTCGCTGAAAGACTTGCCCACGCAATTGCGGCCGGCTGCCGCAGCACCCGCCACACGGCTCAGCCCGGTAGATGGGCAGGGAGCGCTCGGCGCCTCATCGCGGCAGACCTTACTCCAGGCCGCAGCGCCCGCCACCTCGCTGGCGGCTGCAGCACAGCCGCAGACGACGCTGCTGCGGCAGGCAGAGGTGCCGCCGCAGCGGCTGGCCATCACCCGCAGCTTGCTCGCAGAGCTCCATGCGCGGCCTACCGCGCAGCAAGCGATCTCCATCGACCTGCCTGCCGACGTGCTGTTCGATTTTGACAAGGCCACCCTGCGGCCTGATGCGCTGCCCACGCTGCAGAAGGCGGCAGAGCTGATCCAGAGCTATCCGAGCGCGCCGTTGCGCGTCGTGGGCCACACCGACAGCAAAGGCTCCGATGACTACAACGACACGCTGTCGCAGCGCCGCTCTCAGGCAGTGGCGCATGCACTGCAAGAGCGCACGGGCCGCAGTGCCGCAGCCCAGGGGCGCGGCAAGCGCGAACCTGTGGCTGCCAACACCACGCCGGACGGCCAGGACGACCCCGCGGGCCGCCAGCGCAACCGGCGCGTGCAGATATTGATCGAGCCACCGGCGGGTGGCGTCCCCTCATGAAGGAGAGCTTATGGCGTTGATCACATGCCCCGACTGCAACCGACAGGTGTCCTCACTGGCCGTGGCCTGTCCGGGGTGCGGCTACCCCATCGCTTCGGCCCATGGCGAGTTGGGCCCGGGCGGCCAGAAGCCGCTCAGCGCCCTGCAGTCGCCCCAGGTGTGGGGCCGTGTGACCGGCGTGGTGGGCGCCTGGCTGGTCGCACCGTGGATCGCCCGCATGCTGGCCGTGGTGGGCGCCTGCGTGATGGGGTACTTTCTGTTTCGGGGCGGCCGGCAGTGAGCGGATGAACTGAGGGCTGTTTGGCGCGGTGCAGCGCGGTGATTCCGTCTGAAGCAGAGGCCGTAGCAGCCGCCGGTTCACAACCGCGTCGTCAGAGACGCACCCAGTGGTTGTCCATACGCGCACCGGCCAGGGCGTGGGCATGCGGATGCGCGACAGGGCGGTCCCCCTGCGCGTCCTGCAGCGTGCGCGTGAGCCCTGCCGCCCAGAGCTGGTCTTGCGCATCGGCGGCCAGCGCGCATACTTCTTCGAGCGGAATCAGTCCGCGCCAGGTGCCGTCGGCCGCGAAGTGCGCCACGCCGTCGACCCGGGGGCAGCTCACCGCCCAGCCAGCGCGGGTTGCGGCAATGCTGCCACCGTAGCCATACAGCGACCGCGGCGCCGCATGCGGCGTCAGCTGGCGTCCATCGAACCGCGCCAGGATGGGCGCCGCCGCCTTCGCGGCGCTGTCGCCATGCTCGGCCTGCAGGGCAATCCCCAATGTCTTGCCATCGGGGCTCCACGCCAGGTGGCGCAGGCTCAGGCGTTTGTCCTCCAGCCGCCATTGGCCCAGCAGGTCGCCCTTGCGGCCGTCGAGCCGTACCAGAGACGAATCCATGGTGTCCAGATCGCGCTTGACCCGGCCCGTTTCAGGCGATGTGGGCACGCCGCCGTTGGCAACGATCAACGTGGGCGCGCCACGACTGCCGGTGTCCCAGATCAGTTCGTGGGCGTCGATGCCGTGGGTGGGCCACTCGGCGATTTTTTGCAGCGTGGCGGCATGCCGCACGCCGATCAAGCTCTGGCCGGTTTCCGTATCGGTTTCGGTGGTGTAGACGCGTTGGCCGTCCGGGCTGCACAGTGCATGGCCGTTGAAGGAGCGCTCTCCGTCCTGCCACAGCCACAGGGGTGGGCGGCTGCCCCGGCCTGGCTGCCAGTGCACCATCCAGTCGCCCGGTCGGCGGGACACGGCCAGCACCGCGCCGCCGGGCAGCACGCACAGGCCATGGGCGCGGGTCGGCACCTCCATCGCAGCGCGCACCTGCAGGGCCTGGCCCGCGCCTTCGTGCGCTGACAGCGAGCCTATGTAGAAGCTGCCCTCGCGCTCCCAGGCAGCCGCGAGCGAGATGCCTGCAGGGCCGCCTGCGCCGGTGCTGGCCCATGCGCTGCGCGGCAGCACCGTCCACGCGCTGAGGCCAGCGAGCATGGCCAGCACCTGCCGCCGGTTCTGCCCGAGCAAGGGGGGCGCTGGCTGCGCGCAGGGGTTGTGTTTACTAGTCACCGTCCGCATCCGAAAACCCGATGCTCACCTGCAGCGCAGGCGCCACTTCGGATTCGGCCAGAAACTTCAGCGCCGTCAGGTCCTTGGCCGTCTGCTGGATGGCCGCCTTGCTCTGCAGGCCAGACTTCTGCACCTGGGCCATCGACGCGTCGACCTTGTCGGTGGCCTGGCGCAGCTTGTCGGCCAGCGGGTTCAGGCCCTTGCCGCGCAAGTACATCTCCAGAGGCACCAGGGCCTCGCCAGCCGCCGGTATCTCGGCGCTGGCGGGCAGGGTGGTCACGCTGCGCAGGCCGCCCCAGGTGGCCGCCCAGGCCGCCAGCGTGTTGCCGCTGGCGGTGCGGGGGTAGTCGGGTGTGCGCGTGCCCTGTGCTGCGCGCAGCGGCTTGTCCATCTGTGCCCAGCGCAGGCGCTCGATGCCGCCCACCCACTGGTTCACGAATTCGCTGATGGCCTGGGTGGACTGCTCCTGCTCGTCCTCGGCGCCCCAGTCGGTGGTCGCCGCGTCGGCGTAGGCCTTGGCCAGGGCGGCCGATTCCCGCGCCACGTCCTGGGCCACTTCGTGCGCGTAGCTGCAGGCGGGGCTGCCGGGCTGGGCCGGGCGCGTCCACAGCAGCCATTCCAGCGCGGGCAGGCCCTTGGCGGGCGTGCCGATGCGCTCGAAGGCCTTGGCGCCCTGGGGCTGGGTGGCGATGGCTTTTTCGATCAATGCGGGGCGCGTGGGCGTGAAGTCGATGGAGCGCTGACTGCGGCGTGCGATGACCGGGCCGACCGACACAGCGGCGAGCTGCTCCCACGAGCGGGCCGTGGCCTGCCAGGCGGTGCGTGCGGATTCGAGCGCGGCCTTGCCGTCTGCTGCCGGGGCCTGGCAAAGCGCAGCCACGGCGGGCACCAGGGCGCGGGCATCGCGGTCAAAGTCCTGTGCGCGTGGCAGGGCCCAGTGGCCGTAGATGCCTTGCAGGGCATGCACCGTGTCGTAGAACGGCACGGCGTTGCGCTGCCAGGCTGGGGCAGCGGCGGGCACCTGCGCTTGTGCCACCGCAGGCAGCACTGCAGGGGCCAGGGCCGTCAGCCAGAGGCTGGCGCGCAGCATGCGCCGCAAGGTGTTGATCTTCATAGTGACTCCACGAATTTCACAAGCGCGTCCCGGTCGGCCTTCTTCATCTTGAGCACCTGGTCCTTGGCCTCTTCGGCCTCGCCGCCATGCCACAGCACGGCTTCGAGTACGCCGCGCGCGCGGCCGTCGTGCAGCAGGCGGGTGTGGCCGTTCACGTCCTTGATCAGGCCCGTGCCCCACAGCGCAGGCGTCTTCCACTGCCGGCCGTTGGCACCGAAGTCGGGCCGGCCGTCGGCCAGGCGCTCGCCCATGTCGTGCAGCAGCAGGTCTGTGTACGGAAAGATGCGCTGCCCGCTCAGCGCCTTGCTCGTCAGCTGCGGGAAAGGCCCCTCCTGGGTGACGTAGCTCGGGCGGTGGCAGGTGGCGCACTGGGCCTGGCTGAACAATGCCTGGCCGCGCAGCACCTGTGCATCGTTGATGTTGCGGCGCGCGGGCGGGGCCAGCGTGGCCTGGTAGAAGATCACGTCGGCCAGGGTCTTGTCGTCGATCTCGACGCCGGGCTGACCCTGGTCGCCACCGCTCTTGCCGCTGGGGGCGGCCAAGCAGTCCTTTTGTGTGGGTGTGCAGGCCTCTTGCGCGAAGTGGCGCGAGGTGATGCCCATGTCGCCCAGGAAGGCACCGCCCGTCTGGTGTGCAATGGTGGCCACGTTGGCCTTCCAGCCGAAGCGCCCGATCATCATGCGGCCGGCAGGGCCGTCCCACACCTTGTTGGGTACGCCCTTGATGGGGCCGGGCGCGGCGGCCTGGTCGGCTGCATTGGCCAGGATGTCGGCCTCGGCAATGGCTTCGAGCAGGCCCACGCCGATGATCTGCGGCGCAATGCGCGGGCTCGTCATCACGTCCTTGTGCAGGGGGCCGTAGCCCAGGTCGGCAAAACCGTAGATGGGCTTTTGCAGCGTGTAGGGCGTGCCGTCGGCGAACTTGCCCTTGATGGTGTCGTAGCGCAGGGTCACGCGGCCTTCGGGCTTGACGCCATGGATGGCCGCGTTGTTGAACTGGTCGCCGTACACCGGGTCGTGCACCGGCCCGCCGTGCACGTCGGTGCCGGGGATGGACAGGCGAATCAGCAGTGCGACCGTAGGGTCCTTCGTTTCGCCCAGGCGGTTGAAGATCGCTGGCGGCTCGCCCCGGCCGTCCTGCACATGGCAGCCGCCGCACGAGCGCGCGATGAAGTGCGGGCCGAGGCCGTCGCGGGCTTTGGTGGACGCAGGTGCCTCCACCCAGTTGCGCCGGAAGAACGAGTTGCCGATGACGAAGCGCGTGCGCTCCTCATCGGTGAGGTTGGCGGCCGGGAACGAGAAGGCATTGCGGCCGGTGGCGAACACGGTGGTTTCGCCGCCGGTTTTTTCGCCCAGCGGGTCAGGCTGGGGCGCCGCCGTCAACGACTGCAGGCCCAGGCCGCCGAAGCCGGCGATTGCGACGATGCCGATGCTGGCTGCTGCCAGGCGCACGGTGCGCCGGCGGGCAATGGCTTGCGCAGGCTTCATGCTCAAGGCTGGACCAGGGTCAGTTTGGTGATGCCGATCGCGTTGGCTGCGGCCACCAGGTCTTTACTCTGCTGCGTGAGGCTGTCGATGGTCTTCTGGATGCGCTGGCGACCCGGCGCGTCCTTGCCGCCGATGATCTCGCGGTCGAACGGTGCCTGGATGCCCTCAGCGGCAGCGACCGAGGCCGCGATCTGCTTGGTGGTCTTGTCGGCCAGCGCCGCGTCCTTGGCGGCCACCAGGTCGCGCAGCGATGCGCCCTTGACCACGCTGCCGTCGGCACGCTGGTACTCGCCCAGCCACACGTTCTGGATGCCCTTGGCGTTGGTCACCGCGTCGCGGTGGGTGTTGTCCGAAAAGCACGAGTGCTCGTCTTCCTGGTCCTGGCTGTTCAGGGCCACTTCCAGGCGTTCGCCGGCCAGCTCGCCGCGCGAGAGCGAGCCCAGGCCCACGAGCATCTTGCGCACGGACTCCTGGCCGCCCCGCGCGAACTTGCTGCGGTAGTTGTTCTTGGTGTCGGGCGCCCAGGCCTTCACCAGCGAGGTGAGGTCGTCGATGAGCAGGTCGGTCACCACGGTCAGGTACTGGCGGCGGCGGTCCGCGTTGGGGGCCTTGCCGTCCACGAAGTCTTCGAAGTTGCGGTCGCCCGGGCCGGTCTCGGACAGGTCCTGGCCCCACAGAAAGAACTCGATGGCGTGCCAGCCCGTGGCGATGTTCTCCTCGCCGCCGCGCTCGTTCTGCGCCGACAGGTTTTTCTTGTTGATGACGAACTTGCGGTTGTTCACGAGGCCCGCATTGGTCTTGCCCTGCACGCTGTCCACGAACGATTCGTCCATGGGCCAGGCGTTGATGCGGCCCTCGGGCCCGTTGTCGTTGTCGATGGGGCCGCCGTAGAAGCGGAAGGCCTCTGTCTGGCCGTAGAACTCGCGCGCGGCCAGCCATTTTTTGCGGGCGTCGGCCAGCGTGTCTGCCGAAGGCTTGGCGGTGAAGGCCGCCACGGCCTCGCGCAGCGCCTGGGCGCTGGCAAGCGCGTCGGCGTAGTTGGCGTGCACCAGCTGTGCGTAGTGCGCGGCCACGGCCTGGTTCGTCACGGCCTGCTGTGCTTGGGCCTGCGAGGGTGCTGCTGCAGGGGCAGCGGTTTGCGCGCCCGCGCCAGTGCCGTATGCACAGGCGGACAGTGCGGCCACCAGCAGGGAAGTCTTCAGGGAGGGGAACGTCATGCAGGGTCTCCAAGGAATCGCGCAGGCTGCCGCACGGGCGGCCTGTGGCCGGGCGTGGCACCGCGAGGGGATGGCGGGAACGGAGAGGCCGCACTTGGCTGGGTGAGCCCGCGCACCGGTCGGTGCTGGGGCGCGGTAGTGGCTGGGTGGGCGGTGGGAGCCGAAATTATACAAATGGTAGTGATTCGTATTCGACCCAATCCCCTTGCGCGCAGCCGGGATCGGGTGTCACAAAACCGACGCAAAAGCTTCACGGCGATGTCACCTGCGGTTTTTACGCTCCACAGGCTTTGTAACCAATAACCCCCCGAGGAAGACCCCATGACTCAACGTGTGGATGCGCCCGAGCAGGCCATTGACTTCAACAACGAGAACGCCAACACCTCCGCCAACCCCACGTTCGAGTCGGTGCTGGGTGCCCGCCTGTCGCGCCGTGGCCTGCTGCGTGGCAGCGTGGGCTCCGCGGGTACCGCCATGCTGGCCGGCTTTGGCGTGAGCGCTTGCGGCGGCGGCAGCGACGACCCCGCGGTGACGCCTCCGCCCGTGACGCCACCGCCCACAGGCCCCAAGCTGCTGGGCTTCGGCGCTGTGCCCAAGAGCCTGGCCGACGTGCTGGCCGTGCCTGCGGGCTACACCGCCAGCGTGATCTTCGCACTGGGCGACCCCATCGCCGCTGGCGTGGCCGCGTACAAGAACGACGGCACCGACGGTGATTTCGACAAGCGCGCTGGCGACCACCATGACGGCATGGAATGGTTCGGCCTGGGCGCCGACAGCAAGCGCAACGACAACGCCACCGAACGCGGCCTGCTGGCCATCAACCACGAAGCGACTACCGACGAGAAGCTGTCCTCGTATTTCCTGCACGCCAACGGCGGAACCACCACCTTGCCCCGCCCCGCAGCGGAAATTGACAAGGAAACAGCCATCCACGGCATCGCCGTGATCGAAGTGGCCAAGTCGGGTGGCAAGTGGGCTTACGCGCAGAACTCTGCGCTGAACTTTCGCCTCACGTCGCTCAGCCCCATCGAGATCTCGGGCCCGGCGCGCGGCAATTCGCAGCTGTTCACCAAGTTCTCGCCCAACGGCACCACCACCCGCGGCACGCTGAACAACTGTGGCACGGGCAAGACGCCCTGGGGCACCTTCCTGACCGGTGAAGAAAACTGGTTTGGCTACTTCACCCGCGGCGCCGCGGACGACGCAGCGCGCAGCAACGACAAGAGCGTGACGTCCCTCAAGCGCTATGGCCGCACCCAGGGCGCTGCATCGCGCCACGGCTGGGAAAGCGGCGGCGCCGACGACAAGTATCAGCGCTGGAACAACAGCAAGACCGGCACGTCGGTGGACGGCACGGACGACTACCGCAACGAGATGAACGGCATGGGCTACATCGTCGAGATCGACGCCTATGACAAGACCCGCATGGCCAAGAAGCGCACGGGTCTGGGTCGGTTCGCGCACGAGAGCGCAGCGTTCGGCAAGGTGGTGGCCGGCCAGCCGCTGTCCATCTACATGGGCGACGACTCGCGCGGCGAGTACATCTACAAGTTTGTGTCCACCGCTACGTGGAACGCGGCCGATGCCAACGCCAACGACCGCCTGGCCATTGGCGACAAGTACCTTGACAGCGGCAAGCTGTACGCAGCCAAGTTCAACGCCGACGGCACCGGCAGCTGGGTGGAGCTGTCGCTCACCAACACCGCCATCAGCGGCTACACCACCTACAAGTTCGCCGATGCGGCCGACATCGTCATCAACACCCGCCTGGCCGCCGACGCCGTGGGTGCCACCAAGATGGACCGCCCCGAGTGGAACGCCGTGAACCCCGCCAATGGCGAGGTGTACTTCACGCTGACCAACAACAGCGCCCGCAGCGCCAACCCCGGTAGCGGCCAGTACCTGCCTGACGCGGCCAACCCCCGTGCCTACACCGACATGAAGGGCACCACCAAGCAGGACGGCAACCCCAACGGCCACATGGTGCGCCTGAAGGAAGGCACGTCCGTCCTGGCCTTCACCTGGGACGTGTACCTGTTCGGCGCCGAAGCCAGTGCCGACAAGACGCTGATCAACATCTCGGCCCTGACGGACGAGCAGGACTTCTCGAGCCCCGACGGCCTGGCTTTCAGCAAGGCCACGGGCATCTGCTGGATCCAGACCGATGACGGTGCCTACACCGACGTCAGCAACTGCATGATGATGGCGGCCGTGCCCGGCCAGGTGGGCGACGGCAGCAAGAAGACGCTGACGTACACCAAGACCGACGGCAGCAAGTTCGACGTCGTCACGCCCGTGGGCAAGGCGGCCACGGCCGATACGCTCAAGCGCTTCCTGGTGGGCCCCAAGGGCTGCGAGATCACCGGCCTGACCGAAACGCCGGACGGCAAGACGATCTTCGTGAACATTCAGCACCCGGGCGAATCCACCGGAATGGCAAACCTGGGCGACCCCGCCAAGTTCCAGAGCCAGTGGCCTGCCAACGCCGGCTACGGCGCAGGCAAACGTCCCCGCTCCGCCACCATCGTGATCACGAAGAACGACGGCGGCAACATCGGTACCTGAGGTCGGAGTGCGGGAGGGCTGACCTCTCGCGCGTTCGCATCGACCGTTCAGGCCGGCCCCATGGGGCCGGCCTTTTTGCGTTCTGGCACCGCTGAAGGGCTGTGATTGGCGGTGATTTGCAGTGATTTGCAGCAAGGCGCAGTGTCGGGTAGTGATGCTCACTCATGACCACCAATGCCACTGATGCCACTGATGCCACTGATGTCCCTCATGTCACTGATGGGCAGTGATGAGCAGTGACGGCCCCGGGCGCCGCTGTCTCAGTAGTCGGAGCCGTAGGGTGACGGGGGGCGGGTGCGGTACGTTGGCGCGGGTGCTGGCGTCGCTGGAGGCGCTGACGCCGGTGAGGACGCTGGCGCGGACCCCGCCGGTGCAGGCGATGCGCTGCTCCCGCCAGGCGCTGCGGGGTAGCCCATCTGCCCGGTGCCGTCCTTGCTGCCCTTGCGGCCCGCAATCTGCCAGGCGGTGCGCTGCTGGATGAGGCTGGCCAGGAACTCCATCTCCTCGTCCGTGTGGTTGATGGCGCCAGCGGGCGTGAGCAGGCGGCCATTGCGCGGCGCGTTCTCGACCCAGAAGGACTGGTGGTAGGACGCCTCGCTCACCACGCTCTCGCCGCCGGTGGCCAGGTCCACGATGCCGTAGCAATTGCAGAAATATCCCCGGTTGCCCTGGTCCGCAAAGACCTCGGCATACACCCCCGTGCCGCGGATGCCCGCAGTGGCCGTGGGCAGGATGACCTTGCGGTCGGCGCCCTTGCCCCAAACGCTGGCCACGGCGCCGCTGATGAGGCGCAGCACCTTGACGGCGGTGGGCGTGTCGCCCTCCAGCGCCACGTGGGAGTTCTGGCGCACCAGGAAGGCGCCGTCGCCCACGGCAAACACCACCGTGGCGCCCGGGCCGGTCTCGATGCGGTCTCCCGCGGTGATGGTGTGCTGCGGGGTCAGCGCCTCGCCGTTGCGCCGCACGTCGCCGCGCAGCTCCACGATGTTGCTGCGCGACTGGGCCTGGGCGGCCGTCCAGCCGCCACCGGCCACCCAGAGCGCGGCCGCCTGCAGCAGGCTGCGGCGCCGGTGCCAGGCCAGCTCGTCTTCAGTGCGACCCAGCAGCTGGATCGGAGGGCGGGGGCGGTGGGGCTTCATGGGTGGCCTCGTCAGAGGGGTGGTGGGGCGGCTCGAAACAATCGCGGAAGGTGAACACGACCGATGTGAAGAACATGGCGGCCAGCATCATCGCGGCACCCACCATCACACCACCGGAGGCCGCGCCGCTCAATCCCATCGCAGCCAGGAGCGCTGCCGCCAGCGTCACGACCACGCCGCCCAGCAGGAAAACGCCCAGCCACCCGACTCCATAAACCATGAAGGCGCCAAAGTTGCGCAGGCAGGCCACGATGCTGAAGAACAGCGCCTTGACCGGCGGCACGCCGTGCCAGTGCACCAGCCCGGGTGCATGCCAGAACAGCAGCGACAGCGGCAGGTACAGCAGCATCGCCGTCCACATGGCGCTCTGAAAGGCCGCGTCTTCCGCCATCTCCTTGGTCAGGGGTGCGCCGCCCAGGTACACCTTGGCAAACTGCCCGCCGTCGATCAGGGCCGACAGCCCCATCACCGCGAGGAACCCCACGGCGTACAGCGCGCCCAGGACCAGCATGTCGCGCAGCCGCTGCTGGCCGGTGCGAAACGCCACCAGCAGCACGGCCGGCGTGGGAAAGCGCCCTTGAGTGGCCTCGGCCGCCGCCACCATCATCGCCAGCGTGGCCGATGGCAGCAGCGCCAGCGCGATGGCCGGCCCCACCAGCGGGATCAGTGTGGCCAGCGACATGGCCGCCATGGTCATGAAGAACAGCGCCGCCAGCGCCATGGGCTGCCGCCAGAACGCGCGGACGCCCAGCTTGACCCAGGTCATGCCGGTGCGGGCGGGAACGATGTGGAGTTTCATGAATGCAATCGGGAAGAAAAGAGGACCTGCGCCCGCCTGTGCCATCCCCCACCGCCCTGGCCGGGGCCCGCGGCAAAGCGGTGGTGGGAGAAGAACAGGGCTGAATTTACCCCAGTGCCCCAATCCGGGCGCCATGAAGGGTGTCCAGGGTACGGGCTGCGAGGTGGATCTGTGGGCGTGGGGACGGCTAGCCGGTGTGTGGCCAGTGGGCTGCCAATGCGGGGGGTGCCGCGGTGGCGTGGCCGCGCATCAGGCCCTGCGCAGCGGCGACTCGGCTTGGTGTGAAGGGCAGTGGGGCTCAGACAATGGGGCTACAGATGAAGCGGGCGTGCAATTCTGTCCTGCAGCACGCGTTCGAAGTGCGTGGGGTCGTGCGGCGTGAGCATGGCGGCCTCGCGCGGCAGATGGAAGTCCCACAGCCGCGAGATCCAGAACCTGAGGGCCCCTGCGCGCGCCATCGCGGGCAGCAGCTCGCGCTCTGCGGCGGTCAACGGGCGCACGGCCTGGTAGGCGTCCAGCATGCGGGCGGCGCGTTCGGCATCGTGCCGGCCGGTCGGCAGGTCGATGCACCAGTCGTTCAGGCACACGGCCAGGTCGAACAGCCAGGTGTCCACACCCGCAAAGTAGAAGTCGAAGAAGCCCGTGAGCTCTTCGCCCTCGAACATCACGTTGTCGCGGAACAGGTCGGCATGCACGGGGCCGCTGGGCAGCGCCGCGTAGGCAGAGCCCGCAGCCACGTGGTTCTGGTAGGCCAGTTCGGAGCGCAACAAGGCTGCCTGCGATTCGCCGATGTGCGGCAGCACCACGGGCACGGTCTCGTTCCACCAGGGCAGGCCGCGCAGGTTGGGCTGGTGCCGTTCGAAGTCGCGCCCGGCCAGGTGCATGCGCGCGAGCATCGTGCCCACGGCCGCGCAGTGCACGCCCTGTGGCGCCAGCTGGCTCTTGCCGCGCAGTTTGTTGACCACCGCGGCCGGCTTGCCGCACACCGACAGCAGGATGTCGCCATCCTTGTCGGCCCGCGGGTCGGGCACCGGCACGCCACCGTGCGCCAGGTGCTTCATCAAGTGCAGGTAAAAGGGCAACTGCTCGGCCGTGAGGCGCTCGAACAGCGTCAGCACGAACTGGCCCTGGTCGCTGGTCAAGAAGTAGTTGGTGTTCTCGATGCCGCCCTCGATGCCGCGCAGCTCTACCAGCTCACCCAGTTGCAAACGGCGCAGCAGATCTTGCGCCTCGGTGTTGGAGACTTCGGTAAAAACGGCCATCGCTCAGGGGTGCGTAAGGTGAAGGACTGACGAGAGGGGTAGCGGGGCGTGCGGTACGCCCCGGGGGTGACTGCGGCGCAAGAGGCGCAGTAAGTGCTGTTTAGAACTTCAGCACGTTCCACACGCGCGGGCCGGTGGTCGTCTCGGCGCCGCTGTTGCTGCCAGCGCGGCTGCGGGCGCCATCGGGCGACTGCACTTCGTAGCTGGGCAGGTTGCCAGCCTTGGGCTGCACCGAAATCGTCTGCGTCTGGCCGCCCACGCGCAGCTCGTCGACCCGGCTGCCGGCGTCTTCGATCTGAATGCGCTCGGTGCGCTGATTGCCGCGTCCACCGGTCTGCTCTGGTTCTGATAGCGCCTCGCGCTTGTCTGCCGTGCCCTGTGGGGCAGTTTGACTGGTAGTTTGGGCCAGGACGGGGCTGGAGGCCATGGCCAGCAGCAAAAGGAGGTGTACAGCGCGCATGGGCGGGATTGTAGAGCGCCGGCCGTGGCCGGGCTGCGCGTGCACAATTCGCCCATGACCGAAGAATCCTCTGCATCCCCCAGCTCCGCCACAGCCCTTGAAGGCACGCTGACCTCCGCCGCGCAACCGTCTGGCGGCAAAAAGACGCTGGTGCTGGTGGACGGCTCCAGCTACCTGTACCGCGCCTTCCATGCCATGCCCGACCTGCGCGCGGTGCCGGGCGACCCGGAAAGCCCCGCCACCGGTGCCATCCGCGGCATGATCAACATGCTGCAGGTGCTGCGGCGCGAATTCCCGTCCGGCTATGCCGCCTGCGTGTTCGATGCAAGCGGCCCCACCTTCCGCGACGACCTGTACCCCGAGTACAAGGCGCAGCGCTCCCCCATGCCCGACGACCTGCGCGCGCAGATTGAGCCCATCCACGAGGTCGTGCGCCTGTTGGGCTGGCCCGTGGTCTGCGTCCCCGGCGTGGAGGCCGACGACGTGATCGGCACGCTGGCCGCGGTGGCGGCGGCGCAGGGCGTGGAGGTGATCGTCTCCAGCGGCGACAAGGACCTGTCGCAACTGGTGAACGAGCACATCACCATCATCGACACCATGAACGGCAAGAAGCGCGACGTGGCGGGCGTGACGGCCGAGTTCGGCGTGCCGCCATCACTGATGGTGGACTACCAGACCCTGGTGGGCGACACGGTGGACAACGTGCCCGGCGTGCCCAAGGTCGGCCCCAAGACGGCTGCCAAGTGGCTGGGCGAATACGGCTCGCTCGATGCCCTCATCGCCCGCGCCGGCGAGATCAAGGGCGTGGCGGGCGAGAACCTGCGCGGCGCGCTGCAATGGCTGCCCACCGGACGGCAACTCGTCACCATCAAGACCGACTGCGACCTGGCCGGGCATGTCGACGGCCTGCCTGCCATGGATGCGATCGCCATGCGCCAGGAAGACGCCGCCCCGCTGCGCGACTTCTATCAAAAGTATGGCTTCAAGGGCCTGGCCCGCGCGCTGGAATCCAACGCGCCTGCGGACGCCAAGGCCAATTCCAAGTCCAAGGTCACACTGCCGGGCGCCAGCGGCGACCTCTTCGAATCTCCCGAGGCGACCTTCGTGGCCGAGGCTGCGCAGGGCCGCGAGGTGTCGTACGAAACCATCCTCACCTGGGCCGACTTCGACCGCTGGTTGGCTAAGCTGCAGACGGCTGAACTGGCTGCCATCGACACCGAAACCACGTCGCTCGACGAACTGCGCGCCGAGATCGTCGGCATCAGCTTCAGCGTGGAGCCCGGTGCCGCCGCCTACATTCCGCTGCGCCACGCCGGGCCCGATGCACCCGAGCAATTGCCGTTCGACGAGGTGCTGGCCAAACTCAAGCCCTGGCTCGAAGACGCCAGCCGCCCCAAGCTGGGCCAGCACATCAAGTACGACCGCCATGTGTTCGCCAACCACGGCATCAACGTGCAGGGCTACGCGCACGACACCATGCTGCAAAGCTACGTGCTCGAAGTGCACAAGCCCCACGGCCTGGCCAGCCTGGCCGAGCGCCACACCGGCCGCAGCGGCATCAGTTATGAAGACCTGTGCGGCAAGGGCGCCCACCAGATCCCGTTCGCCCAGGTGGCGGTGGACAAGGCGGCGGCCTACTCGTGCGAAGACTCCGACCAGACGCTGGACGTGCACCGCGTGCTCTGGCCCATGCTCGAAGCCGAAGGCCCACTGCGCGGCATCTACGAGCTGGAGATGGCCAGCAGCGAAACCCTGTTCCGCATCGAGCGCAACGGCGTGCTGATCGACGCCGCCACGCTGGCCAACCAGAGCCACGAACTGGGCCAGCGCATCCTCAAACTGGAGCAGGACGCCTACGAGATCGCGGGCCAGCCCTTCAACCTGGGGTCCCCCAAGCAGCTCGGAGAAATCTTCTTCGACAAGCTGGGCATGCCAGTGGTCAAGAAGACCGCCACCGGCGCGCGCAGCACCGACGAAGAAGTGCTGGAAAAGCTGGCCGAGGACTACCCCCTGCCCGCCAAGCTGCTGGAGCACCGCAGCCTGTCCAAGCTCAAAGGCACCTACACCGACAAGCTGGCCCAGCTGGCCAACCCGCGCACCGGCCGCGTGCACACCCACTACGCACAGGCCGTGGCCATCACCGGCCGCCTGTCCAGCAACGACCCCAACCTGCAGAACATCCCCATCCGAACCGTCGAAGGCCGCCGTGTGCGCGAGGCCTTCGTGGCGCCGGCGGGCAGCGTGATCGCAAGCGCCGACTACAGCCAGATCGAGCTGCGCATCATGGCCCACATCAGCGGCGACGAATCGCTGCTGCACGCGTTTCGTAACGGCCTGGACGTGCACCGCGCCACCGCCGCCGAGGTGTTCGGGGTGGAGGTCGACCAGGTAAGCAGCGAACAACGCCGCTACGCCAAGGTCATCAACTTCGGTCTCATCTACGGCATGAGCAGCTTCGGCCTGGCCAAGAACCTGGGCATAGAGACCAAGGCCGCAGCCGCCTACATCGACCGGTACTTTCAGCGCTACCCCGGCGTGAAGCAGTACATGGACGAAACCAAGGCGTCCGCCAAGGCGCGGGGCTATGTGGAGACCGTCTTCGGCCGCCGCCTGTACCTGCCCGAGATCAACTCCCCCAACGGCCCGCGCCGCAGCGGCGCTGAGCGGGCGGCCATCAACGCGCCGATGCAGGGCACGGCGGCGGATTTGATCAAGAAGGCGATGGTGGCGGTGCAGCAGGAGCTGGATGCGAACAAGCCGGGCATCAAGATGATCATGCAGGTGCATGACGAACTGGTGTTCGAACTGCCCGAAGGGGAAGTGGAGTGGGTTGGCACGCACATTCCGCGGTTGATGGCGGAAGTGGCGGATCTCAAGGTGCCATTGCTGGCCGAAGTCGGTGTGGGGCCGAACTGGGACAAGGCGCATTGATGTCGGGGACGATCATGTCGCCAAGATTGGAAGCTACTGGCTTTTGACGTTAAGAACCGCAAGTGCCTGATCCGGTCGTAACGAACTGGCCGGCAAGAAAGCCGGAGTTCGGCCAGGAGCGTAGGTGCAATGACAGGTGTTGAGTTCATCGTTCTCGCTCTTTGGGTAATGCTCCCCCCATGGTTGGTGGGTGCGTTACTGCTCTGGCGTTTCAAGCGCGGAGTGGCGCCCCAGATCGCGTTCTTGCTGTTCACGATGTCAATCGCAGGCGCAACCTTTGTTCTTGCTCCACGCGGGATGGGGCGCTTGCTAGGAATTCATGATGTAAGTGTCATGGGTAGCCAGATCATGCTTTCGCCGCTCGGTCTGGTGTCAGCGTTCTTAGCTTGGCCGCTATCCGCACGCTTGTTGAACCGTCGGTGACCATGACTCCAGACATGTGACGTGGGCACGTATGGGCTGTGCACTTCGTCCGATAGACGACGTCAGGTCGTGGAGCCAAGGTTTTATTGAGGTCCGCCAAGGATCGACCTGACCGGGGCATAGGACCGATCCAGCGCTCCCTCATGGTTCAGCCGTTTTGCCGGACATTCTGCAATGCCCAGCGTTCCATCCATCGCATCGCTAAACTGGTTCATCGCTCGATCACGCCGCCTCTGCCCACCCATTCCTGGAGCCCCTGAATGTCCAACACTACCCCCTACACCCCACCCCCCATCTGGCAATGGAACAAGGAAAGCGGCGGCCAGTTCGCCAGCATCAACCGGCCCATCGCAGGTGCCACGCATGACAAGGAGTTGCCCGTCGGCAAACACCCGCTGCAGCTGTACTCGCTCGGCACGCCCAATGGCGTCAAGGTGACCATCATGCTGGAAGAGCTGCTGGCCCTGGGCCACAGCGGTGCGGAGTACGACGCGTGGCTGATCCGTATCAACCAGGGTGAGCAGTTCGGCAGCGGCTTCGTCGCTGTGAACCCCAACTCCAAGATCCCCGCGCTGCTGGACCGCAGCGATGCCGCCCACCCGGTGCGCGTGTTCGAGTCCGGCGCCATCCTGATGTATCTGGCCGAGAAGTTCGGTAGCGCCTTTTTGCCCAAGGACGTTGCTGCAAGGGCCGAATGCCTGTCATGGCTGTTCTGGCAAATGGGCAGCGCGCCGTTTCTGGGCGGCGGATTCGGCCACTTCTATGCCTATGCGCCCATGAAGATCGAGTACGCGATCGACCGCTACGCGATGGAGGTCAAGCGCCAGCTCGATGTGCTCAACCAGCGGCTGGCCGTCAACGAGTACCTGATCGGCAGCGAATACACGGTGGTGGACATCGCCATCTGGCCCTGGTACGGGTTGCTGGTCAGGGGCCAGGCGTACGAGTCCGGCGAGTTCCTGCAGGTGCACGAATACACGCATGTGGTGCGCTGGGCCGAGCAGGTGGCGCAGCGCCCGGCGGTGCAGCGTGGACGCATGGTGAATCGTGTCACGGGCGACACGGCCGGCCAGTTGCGCGAACGGCATGACGCCAGCGACTTCGATACCAAGACGCAGGACAAGCTGGACGCTGCCTCGGGCTCCTCGCCCGCACAGTGAGCGCCAGGGGCTGGCATCGGCCATAACGATAGCCGTGGAGCCTCTCTGGCCGACGCGCCGCTACCGCATGGCTCCGCAATGCGGACATGCAAGGATTGCGCAACCGGCCCATTCCTTGCATCGTCTCGCCATGCGCCTTCGCCACATTGAAGTTTTCAACGCCGTCATGCTCACCGGCAGCGTGAGCGCGGCGGCCCGCCTCATCAACGTCACCCAGCCCGCGGTCAGCCGCATCCTGGCCCACGCCGAACTGCAGCTGGGGTTTCCGCTGTTCAATCGCTTGAAGGGCCGCCTGGTGCCCACCACCGAGGCGCAGACGCTGTACCCGCACATCGAGCGCCTGTTCACCCAGCTCGACGACGTGCAGCGGCTGGCCAACAGCCTGAAGGGCGACCAGCGCGAAGGCGAGCTGCACATCCTGAGCGTGCTGGCACTCAGCTATGAAGTGCTGCCGCGCGCGCTGCGGTTCTTTCGCCAAGCCCACCCGGATGTGGTGATCACCATCGACGCGCTGCACTCGCCGCAGATCATCTCGGCGCTGGTGCTGCAAGAGGCCGACGTGGGCTTTGTGTTCAGCGCCGTGGCGCACCCCTCGCTCACGCAGGAGCATCTGGCCGATGGGCGCATGCTGTGCGTGGCGCCCAAGGGCATGCTCAATGCGGCTCTGGTGCAGTCCGGCACCGTGCATCTGGCCGACTTGGCGGAGACGCCCGTGGTGCGACTGGATGTGCGCGACCCCATCGGCACGGTGGTCAGCCATGCGTGTCGCGAAGCAGGCGTGGGCTTGAACACTGCCATCACGGTGCAGACGTACCACGCGGCGTTGGCACTGGCGCACCACGGGCATGCGGTGGCGGTGGTGGATGCATGCACTGCCGCATCGGCGGATCGCAGCAAGGTCGATGTGCTGGCGCTGGCGCCCCACATCGCCGTGCCCATCAAGTCGCTGCGCACTGTCAACCGGCCCAGCTCGCTGCTGGCGAGCGCCATGACGCGCTGCATGCGCCAGGCGGTGGCGGAGACCATGGAGTCTGTGGGCGTGCCGGTGGTCGAGTGACCTGGTCGCTCCGCATCGCCTCGGAACACAGTGTCCGTGGTGTGGATGTCGATGTGATGCGGAGGAGGGCGAGACGGCAGAAACGTCAGGCAGGCACCAGCCATTGCCCCACCTGCGCCGCCGTGCCGAACGCGAGCGTGAAGCCCAGCGCCCCGTGCCCGGTGTTCAGCAGCAAGTTGTCAGGGGCGCTGGCGTGGTGCCCCACCATGGGCACACCGGTGGGCGTGGCCGGGCGCATGCCCGTCCAGGGGCGCAGCTGCCCGAAGTTGCTGCAGCCCGGAAACACGGCGCTGGTGGCTTTGCACAGGCTATCGATCCGCGCAGGCGGGATGCTGTCGTCGTGGCCCACCAGCTCTGCCATGCCCGCGACACGCAGGCGCCGGCCGATGCGCGCGAACACCACTTTGCGCGCCGCGTCGGTCACGCTGACGTGTGGAGCAGTGCCGGGTGCGTCCGTGGTGTCCAGGGTGATGCTGTAGCCCTTGAGCGGGTAGACCGGCAGGCGAAACCCCAGCGTCTGCGCGGCCTGGTAGCTGGCGCTGCCCAGGGCCAGGACGAACTGCTGCGCTTCGACGTCACCGGCGCTGGTGCGGGCGGCCACGATGCGCCGGCCCTCGCGCGCAAAGCCGTGCACCCGCGCACCCAGCACAAAGCGCACACCGCGCTCCGCCAGCCGTTGTTGCAAGCCCAGGCAGACCTTGAGGCAGTCGGCAGCGCATTCACTGGGCGTGTGGATAGCGCCTGCAATACGGCTTTGGTAGTGGGCCAGGGCCGGCTCTATCTCCACGCACCGCTGTGCAGACACGGCTTCCTGCCGGCTGCCCCAGGGGCGTTGCAGTTCCATCTGCCGGCCTGCCGCAGCCAGGCCTGCAGGCGTGTCGTACAGCACCAGTTTGCCGGTGGTCGAGAAGTCGCAGTCCAGTGCTTCTGTCTGCAGCATGGCGTCGAAGTGATGGCGGCTCAGCGCAGCGAGGGCCAGTAATTGCCGGGTGCTCTGCTCCGACGTGCGGCGGTTGCAAGCGCGCAGAAATTCCAGGCCCCAACGCCACTGGTGCACATCCCACTGCGGGCGTAGCTTGAGGGGCGACCGGGGCGACAGCAGCAGCTTGGGCAACTGGCGCCAGATGCCGGCATCCGCCAACGGCTGCACGTAGCTGTAGCTCAGTTGCGCGCCGTTGCCGCCGCTGGCGCCCGCCCCGGGCTGGGCCTGGTCGATCACGGTCACGGCCAGGCCGCGCTGGTGGAGTTCGTACGCTGTGGCCAGGCCAACGATGCCTGCGCCGAGAACACATACCTGCATTGGGTGGGACTGGGGGGTGAAGGGGTTGGAGGATGGGGTGCGGGACTTGAGGCCACTGTAGGGCGCGGGCCCTCGCCTGAACAATGCCAATGCCGCCGGTGGCCATGCCGGGAAGTTATGTGCGCCGCCCGAAGCGGTGCGCGGATGCGCAAGGTGGGCCTGCGGGCGCGTGAAATGGCACTTGGATGGTGCGGCTGCCTGCACCAAACTGGCGGCATAACTTTTGGTCATGGCCTACCTGTGCAAATGAATTGTTCAAGGGAAGCGCAAGTTCCTACAGTGCACCTGCGTTCCGGTTTTTTGCATTTGCCGGTTCACACGGCCACTGGATGTTTTCTGTGTCAGTGTGATCCGGCCCCCCCCGGCTTTTTTCGGTCGCACCACGTCCATTCACTGCTCATTGTTTTGCACAAAGGGATTTCCATGAAGCTCTCTGCCGTCACCTCCGCCGCCTTCGTTGTTGCCACCGGCCTCCTGGCCTGCACTGTGGCCCAGGCCGACACCCTCAAGAAGGTGGCCGAGTCGGGCAAGATCACTGTGGCCTACCGCGAGTCGTCGGTGCCCTTCAGCTACCTGGCGGGCCCGGGTGCGCCGGTGGGCTTTGCGGTGGACATTACCAACGCCGTGGTCGATGCGGTGAAAAAGCGCGTGAACAACCAGTCCCTGAAGGTGGACCTGCAGGCCGTCACGTCGCAAAACCGCATTCCGTTGCTGCAAAACGGCACCATCGACCTGGAGTGCGGCTCCACCACTAACAACAGCACGCGCGGCAAGGACGTGCAGTTCGCCATCAACTATTTCTACACCGGCACGCGCTTGCTGACCAAGAAATCGTCGGGCGTGAAGAACTACGCCGACCTGGCCAAGAAGAAGGTGGCCAGCACCTCGGGCACCACCAACGCGCAGGTGATCCGCAAGTACAACCGCGACAACAACCTGGACATGGACATCGTGCTGGGCAAGGACCACGACGACGCCGTGCTGCTGGTGGACAGCGGCCGCGCCGAGGCCTTCGCGATGGACGACATCCTGCTGTTCGGCCTGATGGGCAACATGCGCAACCCGGCGGACTGGACGGTGGTGGGCGATTCGCTGCAGGTCGAGCCCTATGCCTGCATGCTGCGCAAGGACGACCCGCAATTCCAGGCGCTGGTCAACGGCGTGATCGGCGGGATGATGAAGTCCGGCGACTTCGACAAGCTCTACACCAAGTGGTTCAACTCGCCCGTCCCCCCGCGCAACCAGAACCTGAGCCTGCCCATGAGCAAGGAGTTGCGCGACAACCTGGCCGCGCAGAGCGACAAGCCCGCCATCTGACGCACGGACCGGAGCGCGCATGCCAGTGTCTGCAAGCCACAGCCCGCAGCCCCAGGTGGTGGGGATCCTCGGCGGCATGGGCCCTGCCGCGGGGGCCGACTTCGTGCGCCTGTTCGTGCAGGCCTGCACCGACCGCATGGGTGCCCTGGGCATCCCCGTGCACGACCAGGCCTACCCCGAGCACTGGCTGGCCCAGGTGCCCATTCCGGACCGCACGGCGGCGCTGAACGACACCCGCGAGGGCGCGCACCAGCCGGCCGAGCCCATGCTGCAGGCCACCGGCCGCCTGGCCGCGCTTGGCGCGCGCGTGGTGGCCATTGCCTGCAACACGGCGCACGCCTGGCATGGCCTGCTGCAGCAGCGGTTTCCGCAGATGGTGGTGCTGCACGGCATGCAGGAGGTGGTGGCGGGCTTGGCTGCCCAACAGGTGCAGGGAGTGGGCCTGCTGGCCACCCGCGGTGCCTACGACGCGGGCCTGTACCAGCGCGAGCTGGCACGCAGCGGCATCGAGTGCTTCGTGCCCACGGCGGCGGAGCAGGACGTGCTGATGCAGGGCATCTACGACGGCGTGAAGGCCGGCAACTACCGCCTCGCGCGCGACCGCTTCGAATCCGTGTCGCGGGCCCTGCAGCAGCGCCACAACGTGTCCACGCTCATCATGGGCTGCACCGAGATCCCGCTGGCGCTGAACGACAGCCCGCGCCTGCCGGGTGTGGCGCTGGTCAACCCCACCCTGGTGCTGGCCGGCGCATTGGCGCGGCATGCCTACCGCGATGCGGCGCAGCCCGCATCCTGCCGGGGCTGAACACCATGCGCCACTTCGTTCCCGGCCTGCGGCAGCCGCTGAGACCCGCAGCGCTCTGTGCCGCGCTGGCTATGGCCTGGGCCGGCTGTGCTGCTCAGGCCCAGCCTGCCGCGGGCGTAGTGGCAGGGGGTTCCACGGCACCACAGGCCCCAGGCCGCACGCTCGATCGCATCCGCACCACCGGCACGGTGGTCATCGGGCACCGCGAGTCGTCCGTGCCCATGTCGTACGTGGCCCATGGCACGCCCATGGGGTACAGCGTGGACGTGTGCCTGCAGGTCGCGCAGGCGCTGGGCCGCCACCTCAAGCTGCCCGCGCCACGGGTGGCCTACCGCCTGGTCACGTCGGGCAACCGGTTCGACGCCATCGAGAAGGGCGAGGTGGACCTGGAGTGCGGCTCCACCACCAACACCGCGGCACGCCGTGATCGCGTGGCCTTCACCATCGCGCACTTCATCGCCTCGTCGCGTATCGTGGTGCAAAGCGGCAAGCCGTATTCGCGCATCGAAGACCTCGATGGCAAGACGCTGGCATCCACCGTGGGCACGACCAACATCGACTCCCTGGCGCGCGAGGCCGCGGCCAAATCGGTGCGGGTCAAGATCAAGCCCGCCAAGGACCATGCCGAAGGCTTTGGCTGGGTGGTCGATGGCAAGGTCGAAGGCTTTGCGATGGACGACGTGCTGCTGTTCGGCCTGCGCGCCAGCCACAGCCGGCCGGAGGACCTGAAAGTCATCGGCAAGCCCATGACCATCGAGCCCTACGCCATCGCGTTCGAGCGCGGCAACCCCGAACTCAAGGCCGTGGTGGATGCCGAACTGCGCCGGCTCATCCAGGCGCGCGAGCTGCACCGCCTGTACGACAAGTGGTTCACCGCGCCCATCCCGCCCCACGGGCTGAACCTGCACATGCGCATGCCGCACCTGCTGGTGGATTCGCTCAAGTACCCGTCGGACTTTGTGCCGCAGTGAGTGCGGCGGGCGGCGGCGCGAACACCTCGAACCGGTTGCGTCCCGCGCGCTTGGCGCGGTAGAGCGCGGCGTCGGCGGCCTGCACCAGGGTGTCGGAGCCTGCATCGGGCTGGGGCACCACGCTGGCCACGCCGAGGCTCAGCGTGAGCATGGCGGCCGTGGGCGAGCGCGGATGGGGCAGGGCGGCGGCGCGCAGGCTGTCCATGCAGCGCTGGGCCACGGTGGCGGCATCGGGCAGCAGGGTGTCGGGCAACAGCAGCACGAACTCCTCGCCGCCATAGCGCGCGGCCACCTCGTCGGCCCGGCGGATGGTGGCCTGCAGCAGCTGCGCCACGCGGCGCAGGCACTCGTCGCCCGCGATGTGGCCGTAGTGGTCGTTGTAGAGCTTGAAGTGGTCGATGTCGATCAGCACCACCGCCAGCGGCGACCGGTGGCGGCCGCAGCGTTGCCATTCGGTGGCCAGCCGCTCGTCGAAGCGGCGCCGGTTGCCGATGCCGGTGACGCCGTCGGTGGTGGACAGCAGGGCCAGCTTTTCGTTGGCGGCCGCCAGCTCCTGCTCCTTGCGCACCAGTTGGGTCACATCGGTGCGCACGCCAGCGATGCCGCCCTGCGGTGTGCGCCGTTCGTCGGCCTGCAGCCAGCGCCCCTCCGGCAGGCGCTGCAGAGCGGCCTGGCTGGCGGCGCGGTGGTCGGCGACACGTTGCACGATCCAGGCCTCCTCGTTGCCCACGGCGTCCAGGTATTGCCCGCGCTCTGCGCCGTAGCGCGCAATCTGCTCGAAGGTGCTGCCCGCCACGATCATCGGCGCGGAGATGGGGTAGAGCTTGCGGTACTGGGCGTTGCACACCACGAGCTTGTCGTCCGCGTCGAACAGGGCAAAGCCCTCGGGCAGCGATTCGACCGCGTCCTGCAGCAGTTCGCGCGCAGAGTGCGCGGCCTCTTGCGCGGCCTCCAGCGCCTGGCGCTGCTCGATCAGGTCGGTGATATCCAGGCGCACCGCCACCACATAGTTCTCGGGTGTGCGGGTCTCGTAGATGTTGATCCAGCGGCCGTCGGCCAGCCGCTGCACCAGCGTGGAGGTGCGGCTGCCGTGCTCGGACAGGCGCTCGGCGATCCAGGCCTCCTCGCGGCCGTGGGCGGACGGTATCAGCCCCCGGTCCACCGAATGCCGCAGGATGTCGGCAAAGTGGCTGCCCAGGTGCTCGGCGTAGTTCATGTGCGGGTACATGCGCGACAGCTGCTGGTTGTACAGCACCAGCCGGTCCTGCTCGTCGAAGATCTCGATGCTGACCGGCAGCGCCTCGACGGCACGCTCCAGCAGTTGCCGGATGCGCAGGCTCTCCTGGCGGGCGGCCTCGGCCACCTGGCGCTGCTCGATCAGGTCGGTGATGTTGAGGCGCACGCACACCGTCATGCCCGATGGCGTGCGGCTTTCGTGCATGTGCATCCACGCGCCCCCGGGGTAATGGCGCACCTCGGGGCCGGGGCGGTGGCCGCGGATCGCCAGCTCGTGCGCCAGCCACAGCTCTTCCTGCCCCGCGGCCTCTTCGGGGATGCCGTGGCGCAGGCCTTCGCGCAGCAGCTCTTCGTAGGTGCGGCCCAGCATGGCCTGCACCGGCACCTGCGGGCGCAGGCGGGCCATGTGCTCGTTGCACAGCACCAGCCGGTCGTTCTCGTCGTAGATCTCCAGGCCCGCGGGCATCGCATCCACCGCTTCGCGCAGGCTGCGCTCGGCGCGTTCAGCGTGCTGCAGCGCCTGCTTGAGTGCGCGCTCCTTGTGCACGATGTCGGTGATGTCGCTGCGCAGCACGACCACGCCGCCGCCGTCCAGCGTGCGCTCGGTCAGCTGCATCCAGCGGTCGCCGCGCACCTCCTGCACTTCGGGCCCGGTGGGTGCGCGGTGGCGCGCCAGGCGGCGGGCCAGCCACGCCTCGACGTCCGGCACGGCATCCATGATCTGGCCCGAGCTGGCGGCGCGGCGCAAGGCATCTTCGAAGCGGGTGCCATAGGCCAGCGGCATGTCGGTGCCCGGCGCCACCTCGCGGTAGCGCGCGTTGCACAGCACCAGGCGGTCGTCCGCGTCGTAGATGGCCAGCCCGTCGGGCAGGATGTCGAGCGTGGCCAGCAACTGCGCGCTGGCCCGCTGGGCTGCCTGCAGCGCAGCATCGGCATCCGCCTGCAGCCGCTGCGTGCGCCGCGCCAGGCGCCAGTGCAGGCCAGCGATCACCAGCAGCAGCAGGCCGGCCACGACGAACGCGGCCAGGACGGGCGTTGTCAGGGTGTGGCTGGCCAGCGCCCAGGCCAGCAGGCCCAGCCCCATGGCGAGGCACACACCGCACACTGCGGCCACCAGGGGTGCCACAGGTTCTTCGCGCGGTGGGGCAGCGGTCATGGTCGGTGGGTCCCAGGTTGGCGGACGCAGGGCGGGGCACGGGGGGCGATGGGCCGTTGCGCGGGTGCTGACGTGCACCTGCATGGTGCGGCATGGCGGGCGGACCGGTCAAACCCTGGACAGGTTCGCAGAAAGTTCGGGGCGTGTCATCCATTAATTCCCCCAGAGTTCCAACCTGCGCTGCAGCCGTTGCATAAAGCCCCTAGACTGCGGGGCCGTTCCTGAGAACAGGTTCTGTTGTCTGTCTTTGTTTCAATTCCTGGAGAAACCGATGCTCACTGAAGACCTCCATTCCGACGCCAACGCACTGTTGCCCGGCCGCACCACCGAGTCCGGCGCCACCCGCCGCACCGCGCTGCAAGCCGCACTGGGCCTGGGCTACGCCGCCGCTGCCGCGCCCATCATGGCGCAGACGGCCATCGCCACGCCCAGCGACGGCCTCACGGCCGGGGAGGTGAGCTTCACGGTCAATGGCTTCAAGGTGCCGGCGTACCGCGCCGCGCCTGCGGGCAAGACGGGCCTGCCGGTGATCCTGGTGATCCAGGAGATCTTCGGCGTGCACGAATACATCGCCGACACCTGCCGCCGCTTTGCCAAGGCGGGCTACCTGGCCATCGCGCCGCAGCTGTATGCGCGCCAGGGTGACCCATCGCAATACACTGACGTCGCGAAGCTGATGGCCGAAGTCGTCTCCAAGGTGCCCGATGCCCAGGTGATGGCCGACCTGGACGGCGCCGTGGCCTGGGCCACGGCCAACGGCGGCGACGGCGCGCGCGTAGGCATCACCGGCTTTTGCTGGGGTGGCCGCATCACCTGGCTGTACGCAGCCCACGGCCCGGTGAAGGCCGGCGTGGCCTGGTACGGCCGCCTTGTGGGCCAGGCAAGCGACCTCACGCCCAAGCACCCGGTGGACATCGCACCCATCCTCAAGGCGCCGGTGCTGGGGCTGTACGGTGAAAAAGACACCGGCATCCCCCTTGACACGGTTGATAAGATGAAAGCTGCCCTGACCGGTGGTTCGCCGCAGGCCAAGGCATCGGAGTTCGTGGTGTACCCTGACGCGCCCCACGCCTTCCATGCCGACTACCGCCCCAGCTACCGCAAGGAAGCGGCCGAAGACGGCTGGAAGCGGGCGCTGGCCTGGTTCAGCAAAAACGGCGTGGTGTGACAGCCACGGCCCATCTGCCGCAGCCGAAGCCGCCCCGAGGGGCGGCTTTTTTTACCCCTGCGGCAGGGCACGGACATTTGAAAGAAAATACGCGCTGGCGCTGATCCATAAAGCACAAGAAGCTATGACTTTGATAGCAATCATCCTGGCCACATTGGCCGCAGGCATTGGCAGCGTATGGCTGGCCGCGTTGTTGATGCGGCTGGGCCTGGGCGGGCGTTCGGACAGCGTGGGCCCCCAGCACCTGCTGAGCCTGGCGGCCGGCGCGCTGCTGGCCACGGCCTTCATGCACCTGCTGCCCGAAGCCTTCGAGAGCCAGGCCGGCGCGCACGACCTGTTTGCCACGTTGTTGGTGGGCGTGGTGTTCTTCTTTCTGCTCGACAAGGCCGAGCTGTGGCACCACGGGCACGAGCACAGCCACGGCGCACAGGCCGCCGTGCCCGCGCACCCGCACGGCGGCGCTGAGCACAGCCACGACCACGACCATGCGCACCACGACCACCACCATGGCCCGCGCGCTGGCGGCTGGGCGGTGCTGACGGGCGACAGCGTGCATTGCTTTGGCGACGGCATCCTCATCGCATCAGCCTTCCTGGCCGACATCCGCCTGGGCGTGATCGCCGCCGTGTCGGTGCTGGCGCACGAGGTGCCGCACCACATGGGCGACCTGGTGGTGCTGCGCCAGACCAGCCCCAACCGGCGCATGGCGCTGGTCAAGGTGTCCCTGGCAGGCGCGGTGACGGCGTTGGGCGGCGTGGTCGGCTACTTTCTGGTGGGGCAGCTGCAGGACCTGCTGCCGTACTTTCTGGCCGTAGCCTCCAGCAGCTTTGTCTACGTGGCCCTGGCCGACCTGATCCCGCAACTGCAAAAGCGCCTGACCGCGCGCGAAACCGTGGCGCAGATCGCCTGGCTGATCGCGGGCATGGTCATCGTCACGCTGGTGAGCGGCGCGGCGCACGGGCATTGAGCCTGGGCCCCTGCACGGGGCCCACAGAGGCAATGTGCATTGGCTGAATTGCTATCTTATTAATAGCTGTTGGCGCAATACAGGCAAGCGGTAGGGGCTAAATTTAATCCAATTTCGGTGCACCAAGCACGGACGGCTGCGGTCGCCGCTGGCGCGCCACCTTGCGAGCGACACCGTTGATCTGGCGGCGCCAGTCCACCGTGTGGCGCCCCCCGGCGGGAAGGTGCTCAGCGCCTCAAAGGGACCTTACTTCGCCAGCTCTTCCCGCACCGCCGCCACCTGCCGGCGCGACACCGCCAGCAGTTCTGTCGACCCTTGCAGCCGCACGGCCCAGCCTTCGCCTTCTTCGGGGTCGTAGTGCTTTTCCAGCGCGCGCACGGCGCGGCGGGCGACCAGGGCGTTGCGGTGGATGCGCATGAAGCGGGGCGCGAACTTGGTCTCCAGCTCGCTCAGCGCGCCGTCCATGATGTAGCTGCGCGTGGCGGTGCGCACGGTGACGTACTTCTGCTCGGCTTTGAAGTACAGCACCTCGGCCAGCGGCAGACGCTCAGTGCGGCCGCGGTCCTGGATCAGCAGGGTTTCGCCGTCGCTCGCTCCTCCGGGCGCGGCGGCGGTGCCCGGCGGCCGGGCGCTGCGCTGCACCTTGGCCAGGGCCTGCTGGAGGCGTTCGCGGCGCACCGGCTTGGTCAGGTAGTCGGTGGCGTCCAGTTCGAAAGCGCTGACCGCATGGTCCATGTGGGCCGTCACGAACACCACGGCGGGCGGGTGGGGCAGGCCCTGCAGGGCGTGGGCCAGCGACAGGCCGTCCTGCCCAGGCATGTGGATGTCCAACAGCACCACGTCGAAAGCGCGCCCGCCCGTGGGGCCCAGCTGGGCCATGGCCTCGCCGGCATTGGCGGCCTCGGCTACCGTCATGCGCGGGGTGGGCATGCCTTCTGCGCAGTCGGACAGCAGGGTGCGCAGCCGGCTGCGGGCCAGGGTTTCGTCGTCAACGATGAGGATGTTCATGGGCGGTCGTCGGTGGGCAATGAGGCATCGGCAGGGGCGGGCACGGCGCCGCGCCGGGGAGTGGGGGCGCCCCGGCCCGGAGTACCCGGCGCTCCACGGTCACGGTCACGCGTGCGGCCCCTGCCTTCGGTGCGGGGGCTGCGGTGCTTTTCTTCAGGGGCGGGCAGGGTGATGCGGACCTGGTACAGGCCGTCCTGCACGCCCGCTGTGAATTCGCCCTGCACATCGTGCAGCAGCGCCAGCCGGGCGCGCACGTTGGCCAGGGCAATGCCGTGGCCTTTGGTGCTGGGCTCGTCGCCCTTGCCGCCCCGGTCGTCCTTGGCCGGCAGGGTGTTGGTGATGCGCACCACCACGCGGCTGCCGCGCAGCTCGGTCAGCACGCGCAGCCGGCCGCCACGCGCGCTGGGCTCCACGCCGTGCTTGACGGCGTTTTCCACCAGCGGCTGCAGCAGCAGCGGCGGCAGGCGCGCCCCGTCGGTGCGCGGGTCCAGGCTCCACTGCACTTGCAGCCGCGTGCCAAAACGCACCTCTTCGATCGCCAGGTAGCGCCGTGCCAGGGTGATCTCCTCGGCCAGCGTGACCGATTCGCCCTGCTCGATGAGCGCGTGGCGGAACAGGTCGGACAGGTCTTCCAGCAGCGACTCCGCCTTGGCGGGTTCTTCGCGCACCAGGGCGATGGCGCTGTTGAGGGTGTTGAACAGGAAGTGGGGACGAATGCGCGACTGCAGCTCGGTCAGGCGCGCCGTGGTGGCCGCGGGTGTGCGGCCGCGTGCGCGCAGCACCAGCGCCGCCACCAGAATGGCCGCCAGCAGTGCTCCGGTGGCGGCGCTCGCCATCCACGGGGGCGCCGTGGTCTGCGACACGAGCGTGAGCATGGCGCAGGCGTACGCCCCGGCCAGCGCGCCCAGCAGCAGGCCCGCGGCGTACTGCAGCGCCGTGGACAGGCGCTGCAGCAGCGTCTTCAAGCTGCAGGCCGTGATCAACCACACCAGCGTGGCCGGCAGCGCGCCGCCGGTCAGCAGCGCCAGCGTGGCCAGCCACTCCGCCGGGGAGCGCGCGCCATACATGGCGCCCACGCCCACCACCAGTTCCACGAACAGCACGGCCCGCAGCACCACGCCCACTTGGCAGGCGTCAAACACCAGCGCGCGCCGCGGTGGCGCCGTGCCGCCACGGGACTGTCCGGGCCCGGGGCGCAGGCCCCGCCCAGCACCGTTCAACGGGGCGGAATCCGGAGGGGGAGGCGGGGTCGATAAAATTTGCGTGTTTTGCATTGCGGCATCCGGGCAGTCCGGGTGTCTGAACTTCCGGATTATTGCCCTCCTATGTCCAAAGCCCAAGCCACCAGCGCCACGCCGTCTGCGCCGTCCCACAACCAGCTCGACACCAAGGCACAGGCCTGGTCGGCGCTGTTCTCCGAGCCCATGAGCGACCTGGTCAAGCGCTACACCTCCAGCGTGTTCTTCGACAAGCGCCTGTGGCAGGCCGACATCGCGGGCAGCCTGGCGCACGCCGAGATGCTGGCAGCGCAGGGCATCATCGGCGCTGAAGACCATGCCTCCATCCAGCGCGGCATGGCACAGATCACGTCCGAGATCGAGTCCGGCGCGTTCGAATGGAAGCTCGATCTGGAAGACGTGCACCTGAACATCGAAGCACGCCTGACCCAGCTGGTGGGCGACGCCGGCAAGCGCCTGCACACCGGCCGCAGCCGCAACGACCAGGTGGCCACCGACGTGCGCCTGTGGCTGCGCGGCGAGATCGACCTGATCGGCGACCTGCTCAAAGAACTGCAGGTGTCGCTGGTGGATGTGGCCGAGGAGAACGTCGAGGTGATCCTGCCCGGCTTCACCCACCTGCAGGTGGCCCAGCCGGTGAGCTTTGGCCACCACATGCTGGCCTATGTGGAAATGTTTGCGCGCGACGCCGAGCGCATGGCCGATGTGCGCCGCCGCACCAACGTGCTGCCGCTGGGCAGTGCGGCCCTGGCCGGCACCACCTACCCGCTGGACCGCGAGCGCGTGGCCAAGACGCTGGGCATGGTGGACGTGAACGGGTCCCCCGCGGTGTGCCAGAACAGCCTGGACGCCGTGAGCGACCGCGACTTCGCCATCGAATTCACCGCCGCCGCCAGCCTGTGCATGGTGCACGTGAGCCGCCTGTCCGAAGAGCTCATCATCTGGATGAGCCAGAACTTCGGCTTCATCAAGATCGCCGACCGCTTCACCACCGGCTCATCGATCATGCCGCAGAAGAAGAACCCCGACGTGCCCGAACTCGCGCGCGGCAAGACCGGCCGCGTGGTCGGCCACCTCATGGGCCTGATCACCCTGATGAAGGGCCAGCCCCTGGCCTACAACAAGGACAACCAGGAAGACAAGGAGCCGCTGTTCGACACGGTGGATACGCTCAAGGACACACTGCGCATCTTCGCCGAGATGGTGGGCGGCCAGCTGAACCCCGCCACCGGCCAGAAGGAAGGCGGCATCACCGTCAACCCGCAGGCCATGGAGCAGGCCGCGCTCAAGGGCTACGCCACGGCCACCGATCTGGCCGACTACCTGGTGAAGAAGGGCCTGCCTTTCAGGGATGCCCACGAGACGGTGGCCCACGCCGTGAAGGCGGCCCAGTCGCATGCGTGCGACCTCTCGGAATTGCCCCTGACGGTGCTGCAGGGCTTTCACCCCCAGATCGAAAAGGACGTGTACGAGGTGCTGAGCCTGCGCGGCTCGCTCAACGCGCGCAACACGCTGGGCGGCACCGCGCCCGCGCAAGTGCGCACGCAAGTCGCACGCCACCGCGCCCGTCTGGCGTGATTTTTGCGCCTGCGTTGCAACCACCTCACCGACCCGGAGTTCCGACATGACGACGACTTCTCGCCGCAGCCTGCTGTCCCGCCTTTTGTGTACCGGTGCCCTGGCGGGCGCCGCGCTGACCATGGGCCTGGCCTTTGCCCAGACCCCCAAGCCCATCCGTCTGCTGGTGGGCTTTCCGCCCGGCGGCGGCACCGACGCCATTGCGCGCACGCTGGCCGAAAAGCTCAAGGACGAGCTGGGCCAGCCCGTGGTGGTGGAAAACCGCCCCGGTGCGGGCGGCCAGATCGCCGCGCAGGCGCTCAAGTCTTCGGCACCGGACGGCACCACGCTGTTCCTCTCGCACGACCACACCATCTCGATCCTGCCGCAGGTGGTGAAGAACCCGGGCTTCGACCCGGCGCGCGATTTCGTGCCCGTGGGCGGCTTCGCCACCTTCGTGAATGCGTTCGCGGTGTCGGGCGGCACGCCCGCCAAGTCGTTCACCGAATACGTGGCGTGGGTCAAGGCCAGCGGCGGCGGCAAGGGCGCGGTGGGCATTCCGGCACCTGCGTCCACGCCCGAATTCCTGGTCAAGCTGCTGGGCCAGAAATACCAGCTGGATCTGGTGTCCGCCCCCTATCGCGGGAGCGCCCCCATGATGGCCGACATGCTGGGCAACCAGATCAGCGCGGGCGTGGCGTCGGTGCAGGACTTCATCGAGAACCACAAGGCCGGCAAGGTGCGCGTGGTAGGCGTGCTGGGCACCAAGCGCCAAGCCGCCATGCCCGATGTGCCCACTTTCGACGAGATGGGCCTCAAGGGCTTCGAAGACCTGCCGTACTACGGCATCTACGCGCCCACCGGCACGCCGCAAAAGTTCATCACCGACTTCTCCACAGCGTTGGCCAAGGTCGTGGCCATGCCCGACGTGCGCGACCACCTCACGGCCATGGGCCTCACCGTGGGCCACATGACGCCGCAGCAGCTGGGCGCGCGCGAGAAGGCCTACACCGAGGCCTGGACGCGCATCATCAAGACCAGCGGCTTCGTCGCGCAGTAAGCCGGCGCTGCACGCCCGCCTTCCAGCACCTGCCGGGCCGTGGCCGGGCCCACTTCACTGCGTCCCGTCGCCCCAGCTCCCATGCACCAGCGCCACCTGCCCGCCAACTGGATCCACCACCGCCGGCTGCCGCTGGTTGCCGGGCTCTGCAGCGGCGCGCTGGCCGCGCTGCTCGCCTGGGTGGTGATCGACATCGCGCACACCAAGGCGCGCACCGAGATCGCCGCGCAGGCCCAAAGCCACCTGCTGCAGATCCGCGACCGGCTGGACCGCCAGCTGCAAAGCACGCTGTCGGTGCCCGAGACGGTGGCCGCCTTCGTGTCCGCACAGGGTGGCATGTCGCCCGAGATCTTCTCGACGGTGGTGGGGCGCCTGCTGGAGCACCAGCGCAACATCCGCAACCTGGCGCTGGCGCCGGACAACGTCATCAGCGACATCTACCCGCGCCTGGGCAACGAGCGGGCGCTGGGCCTGCACTACCTGGACAACCCGCAGCAGCGCAACGCGGTGGAGCGGGCCATCCAGACACGTCGCACGGTCGTGGCTGGCCCCATACCGCTGGTGCAGGGCGGCCTGGGCATCGTGAGCCGCACGCCGGTGTTCCTGGCCACCCCGCCCGGCAAGACGCCGGTGGGCGGGCCGCGCTACTGGGGCATCGTGTCGCTCACCGTCAACGCCGACACGCTGTTTGCCGACGTGGGCCTGCACACCGAGCAGATGGGCTTTCAGGTGGCCGCCCGGGGGCTGGACGCCATGGGGGCGCAGGGCGCGGTGTTCGTGGGCCGGCCGCAGCTTTTTGACGAATCGCCGGCCACGCTCGACATTCCGCTGCCCGGCGGCGGCAGCTGGATCCTGGGTGCAGTACCTGTGGGCGGCTGGAAGGCTGCTGGCCAGGCGCCCGCGTTGATCGTGATGCTGTCGTACGTGTTCGCGGTGGTGGTGGGCCTGCTCAGTGCCCGGCTGGTGCGAGCGCACCAGCAGGTACTGGCCCTGGCCACGCACGACCGGCTCACCGGCTTGCCCAACCGCCGGTTGTTCGAGGACCGCCTGTCGCAGGCGGTGCTGGCTGCGCAACGCGACCACCGCGCGGGTGCCTTGTTGTTGCTGGACCTGGACGGGTTCAAGGCCGTCAACGACGAGCGGGGACATGCCAGCGGCGACCAAGTGCTGGTGCGCGTGGCCCAACGCCTGTCGAGCCTCACCCGCGCCAGCGACACGGCCGCGCGGCTGGGTGGAGACGAGTTTGCCCTGGTGCTCAACGCCGTCGAATCCCCCGAGGCCGCCATGGCGACGGCCCACGCGGTGCTTGCTGCACTGCTCACGCCGATGGGGCTCGACAACGGCCAGCACGTGTTGATCGGGGCCAGTGTGGGTGTGGCACTCTTCCCGCAAGGCTCTGCGGTGGAGGGCGTTCCCGCGCTCATGGACCGAGCCGACCGTGCGCTCTATGTCAGCAAGCGCAATGGCAAGGGCCTGGCAAGCCTGGCCGATGCGCCGGGGGTGCCAGGTGTTCCTGGTGTGCAGGGTTCGGTGGCGTAGCCGATTTGCCCGTAGCCAGAGTCGCTGCAGACCCCTATCGCCATGCAGCCTCAAGGCGACGCAGCCGTGCTACCCGCCCGGCCGGGCGCCGTTGCTGCCAAGACATGACTGCCAACTCAGCCGCCACGCCCTGACCGTTGTCAGGGCCGTGGCAGTCTGCTGCGTCATGTCACCGGTGGCTCTCACGGCACCGGTGGCCTCTCCACAGGCTCAGGTTCAAGCCAGATTGCGCAGCTTGGGCTCGCGGGCCCACTGGCGGGTCTGCGCCGCGGCGATGAAGCCCTGCACATTGGCCGGGTCCACCACACCGGCGTCGGGCTCGATGCCGGCAGCGCTCAGCAGCGCTTGCGACCCCTTGCCGGCAGCGATGGCTTTGAGGTGGCCGAACGCGTCGCGGAACCAGTCCACCGCCGCCGCTTCGCGCGACAGCTGCTCGCCCATTTCCGACGTCAACACCGACACCACTGCATCGAACACCGTGGATGGCGTGCCCGCCAGTTGCCCGTGGGCCGCCAGCAGCGTGCCGTCGCGCAGCTTGGCGCCGCCCACCCGGGGCGACACGATCTTGACGGTGGCGCCTACCTTCTCCAGCGCCTTGCGCAGCGTGGTCACCGTATCGCCATTGGAGCCATCGGCCACCAAAATGCCGATGCAGCGGCCTTGCAGCGTAGGCTTCATGCGGTCGATGATGCGCAACTGGGGTGACAGCGGGAGGTCACGCACCGGCTCGGCGGCCGGCGGGGCGGCAGGCACCTGCGGCAGGCCAAGGCCTGCGGCCACGCGCTCGGCCAGGGCCGGCTCCACATGCACCAGGTGGCCGACGACCGCCTCGCGCACGTGGGGCGTACCCACCTTGGACAGCTCGAACACCAGGGCGGACGCGATGTGCGATTGCTCCAGAGGGCTTTGGCTGCGAAAGAACATGCGCGCCTGGCTGTAGTGGTCGGCAAAGCTCTCTGGGCGGATGCGCCCTTTGCCTTGGCCACTGCCATCGTCCACCTGCGCGAAGTGCCTGAAACCCTGCGCCTGCGATGCGCGCGGCGTGTCGGACTGCAGGCTGCTCGGCTCGTAGTTCACGCGGCCCTTGGGCACCTGCATCTGCATCTGGCCGTCGCGCTGCATGTTGTGGAAGGGGCACTTGGGCGCATTGATCGGGATCTGCGCAAAGTTGGGCCCGCCCAGGCGCGACAGCTGCGTGTCCAGGTACGAGAACAGACGGCCTTGCAGCAGCGGGTCGTTGCTGAAGTCGATGCCTGGCGGCACATTCGCGGGGCAGAAAGCCACCTGCTCGGTCTCGGCAAAGAAGTTGTCGGGCCAGCGGTTGAGCACCATGCGGCCGATGACCTGCAGCGGCACCAGTTCTTCGGGTACGAGCTTGGTGGGGTCGAGGTGGTCGAAGGGGAAACCCTCGGCCTCTTCCTCGGTGAAGAGTTGCACGGCCAGTTCCCATTCCGGGAAGTCGCCCGCCTCGATGGACTCGAACAGGTCGCGCCGGTGAAAGTCGTTGTCGGCGGCCTGCAGCTTCAGCGCCTCGTCCCACACCGTGGACTGGATGCCCAGCTTGGGCCGCCAGTGGAACTTGACGAAGGTGCTATCGCCGTCCGCATTGACCAGCCGGAAGCTGTGCACGCCAAAGCCTTCCATCATGCGCAGGCTGCGGGGCAGGGTGCGGTCGCTCATCGCCCACATCACCATGTGCAGGGTCTCGGGCATCAGCGAGACGAAATCCCAGAACGTGTCGTGCGCACTTCCCGCCTGCGGAAAACCGCGGTCGGGCTCCATCTTCACCGCGTGCACCAGGTCGGGGAACTTCATCGCGTCCTGAATGAAGAACACCGGAATGTTGTTGCCTACCAGGTCCCAGTTGCCTTCGGTCGTGTAGAACTTCACCGCAAAGCCGCGCACATCGCGCGGGGTGTCGACCGAACCCGCGCCGCCGGCCACTGTGGAAAAGCGCGTGAACACGGGCGTCTGCACGCCCACTTCGGTCAGCACGCGGGCCGTGGTGTAGTCGCGCAGCGAATGGGTCAACTCGAAAAACCCGTGGGCGCCAGAGCCGCGGGCGTGCACGATGCGCTCGGGGATGCGCTCGTGGTCGAAGTGCGTGATCTTCTCGCGCAGGATGAAGTCTTCGAGCAGCGCAGGGCCGCGGGGCGAGGGGCGCAAAGAGTTCTGGTTGTCCGCTACCGGGATGCCCTGCTGGGTGGTCAGCACAGGGTGCTTGCCACCGGCTTGTTGCTGCAGCTCACCTGCGTTGCCGCGGTAGGTGTCGGACTGTGTGGAAGACGGGTAATTGGACGGCGATCTCTTGGTCGCGTTGCGCGACGTGGGGGCTCGTGCCATGGGTGCGCTCCTGGTGGATGTTGAAAGACGGGACAAACGGCAATCATTCGCGGGCTTGGCTGCCTGACAGGTAGGACGCCGCCCTATCTCTCCGTCCTCGGCAGTAGGAAATGTGGTTTGTGTGTCGGGAGACAGGAGCTCGCGGCTTTGCCACGCTGCGTAGCATTCCGCTGGCGCACACTCGGCGACGGCATGCGCCGCACGCGCATTGCCTGCACCGTCGGCCCTGTCTTCAGTGCACGTCGTCCGACCTTTATTCCTGTCGATCCATGTTCTACGCCATCCCCCTTGAAAGCCGGCCCACGTGGCGCAACCCCCCGTGGATGACGGTGGTGCTGATCCTCGTCAACATGCTGGTGTTCTGGGGGCCACAGCGTTCGGAAGAGAAGGCCCAGGACCGGGCGGCCCAGTTCTACCTGGCCAGCCCGCTGCCGGCGCTGGAGCTGCCGGGGTTTGTGGCTTGGCTGAAGACGACAGGATCGCCCAGAGCCAAAGCCGCCCAGGCTGCGTATGAGGCCAAGGAGCACGGGATACTGCTGCAGGCCATGGAGCAGGAGCCGGAATTCATGGCACTGCTCAAGGCAGACCGTGTTGTGGAGCCCAGCCATGCCATGCATGCGCAGTGGAAGACCCAGCGCCGCCAGTACGAAGCCCTTCAGCCACCGCCTTTCACGCACCGCTGGGCACAAAGCTACGAAAAGGATGCTGAATTTCGGCCGGTCACCTGGCTCACCGCCACCTTTTTGCACGGCAGCACGGGCCACCTTCTGGGCAACATGATCTTCCTGTTTCTCTTCGGCTTTTCGGTGGAACTTGCGTTGGGGCGTGGCACGTACCTCGCGTTCTACCTTCTGGGCGCGGTGGGTGGATCGTTGCTGGCGGGCTGGGTGTACGCGGGCAAAGGCAGCTACGGCCTCGGAGCGTCGGGCGCCGTGTCGGCCCTGATGGGAATGTACGCGGTGATGTACCGCCTGCGGCGCATCCGGTTTTTCTATCAGCTGTTCTTCTACTTCAACTACGTCACCGCGCCGGCGTTGATCCTGCTGCCCGCCTGGATCGCGAACGAGTTGCTGCAGCACTTCAGCAGCGGCGAGCCCGTGGCGTACATGGCCCACCTGGGCGGCTTGGTGGCGGGTGCACTGCTCATGGCCGCAGCCATGCGGGTGCGTCAGGTCCGGTTGCCCGAACCCGAGGCAGACCGGGCCGCCGACCCGTTCGATGCGCATGTGGCGCGTGCGCGCCGCCTGTCCGAGGCCATGCAGTTTGAAAAGGCGGCGGCCGAATGGCGCGCGGCGGCGCGACTGCGCCCGGACGACGCGGACACGCTGCGGGCCTGGTTCGGCGTCGCCCGGCTGATGCCGGCCAGCGACGGGTTTCACCGCGCCGCGCACCGCATCTTTCGCCTCAGCGCCACCGACGCCGCCACGCTGCAATTGCAGCACGCGAGCTATCAGACCTACCTGGACCAGGCCAAGCCGGGCGTCCGCCTCAAGCCCGACGACATGGCGAGGCTGGTCCGGCGCTTCGCGCGAGCGCACCACTTCCAGGATGCACAAAAACTTTGTCTGGCCCTGGTCCAGACGGCGCCGCACAACCCGGGCCTGGGCGACACCATTTCTGTGCTGGTCAATGGCCTGATGCAGGCGGGCCAGCGGGCGGAGGCGGCCGTCTGGCTACCGCATCTGCAGCGGCTCCTGCCGCAGGACGCGGTGACCCGCGCGCTGCAGTCAGGATGACGCGGCAACAGCGGTGGTGGCGGGCGCGTTGCGCAACAGCCAGCGCACTTCCTGGGTGGGTTCGCTGTCGGGGTAACGTGATTCCAGCGTCTTGAGGATCTGCTGCGCCATGTCGGCACGGCCCAGCCCCTGCACCAGGGCGCGTGCTGCCAGTTCGTAGGCCTGCGGAACGCTGTCGTGCCCGCGAAAGCGTTTGTCGAAGCCGGAGATCAACGCCAACGCGGCCCGCGCGTCCCCGGCGCGCCATTCGGCGTTGGCCAGCGCCAGGTTGGTGGGCGCATCGCCGACCACGAAGCCTGCGTCCTGTTTCCGGCAGGCCTTGTACACCTGAAGCGCCTCGGACGGCTGGCCTCGCCGCACCAGCAGGGCCATGAAGCGCTGCGCATGGTCCGTCAGCGATGCGCTCTTGTTCGCCAGCAGCAGGACGCGGTGGTACCGGCGCTGCGCAGCCAGTTCATCGGGTCGGGTGCGCTGGTCTTCGTAAGCCATGCCCAGGGCGCCGGCCACATCGCCGTCGGTAATCATCCTTGCCACCTGGGCGTCGGTCTCCTGCTGGGCGATCTGCTCGGGGGAGCGGCGGTCAGGTGCTGCACCGTCCCCGTCGTCGCCGCCGCCGGGCAGCAGGTCGACACCGAAGGCCGCGTGGTGCTGGTACATCGTGTAGCCCAGCAGGCTGGCCATGACCCAGCTGAAATAGATCAGCGCCAGATTGATCAGCGGCAGCAGAATCAGCCCGCTGAACAGCGGCAACAGCAACCCGATGGCCACCTGCGCTCCGGTCGACAGCAGGAACAGGAAGAAGCACAACAGCGCGTAGGGCCAGCCGATGATGCGGATGGTGTCCCACAGCGCGGCGGGCTTGAGCGACTCGGCGATGCTGCCGGTCTGCACCAGGAGCATGACGGTGGCGGGCAGCGTGAATGACATCACGAAGATGCCGAGGGTGGCCAGCAAGGGGCTGACGTACGACAGCCAGCCCAGCGCGAAGCCCTGCACGACCAGGATGACAAACAGCTTCCAGGGCAGGTGGGTCCACTCGTCATCGAGCTCGCGCGGAAAATCCGCAGCGCGGGAGATGCCCCGCGACCCCAGGGCAGTCACCTTGAACCCGTAGCGCGAGCTGGCCAGCATGATGCCGACCTCGATCAGCAAGATGGCCAAAAAGTCCGGCAAGAAGAACACCAGTTTGAACAGCAGGCTGCTCATCGCGAGCAGCGTGCCGTAGGTCAGGGGCTCGGTCTGCAGGGGGAAGGCAAAGAAGGTGTTGATCCGGTGCCAGAACGGACGGGGTGCGGTCGCGGCCTCGTGCTGCATGGGGACGGCCCGGCATTACTTGGAGAAGAAGTCGGATTGCGACATGCCGCGCCCACCTGCCACGCGCACCACTGTGCGCTGGTCGGACCGCAGGAGCTTCATCTGGCCCATCTCGCGCACCACCTGGTCGTTGAAGGTGCCGCTGAACTGCATCACGGTCTCTCCCATCTTGAGCAGGCTGGTGCCCTTGACCTGGGCGCTTTTGCGGCTGGGGTCGATCACGATGCTGTCGATGTGGAACTCGTACTCGATCGTCAGCACGCCGCCCATGCGGTCACCGATCCGCTCGAACATCTGCAGGCTGGTCTTGAAGGCCTCGCACTGCTGGCGCTGGTTCAGCGTGGTGCGCTGCGTCTGCCCGTTCATCACCGTCTCGTCCTGGATGATGGCCTGGGAGCTGAGCTGTTTGCACAGCAGTTCTGCATCCCGCTTGTACAAGGCGTGCGCACCGTCGTCATAGAACGCGCGCACCATTTTTTCGTCCAGCGTGCGGCCGCCGGCAAAGTAGTACCAGGCGCCCACGCACAGGGCGACCACCAAGATGATCTTTTTCACGACTCCCTCTCACTCTAATTTTGCGGCGCAGTATAGCGGCGGGTGCGCAGCGTTTTGTGCCGTTGATACGCGCCCGTGCGAACGGCTTGTTACGTTCGGTTGTCGCGTTGCGCCAGGCTGCCTGCGGCAGATCGGCTACGCTCGCGGTCGAGTCGGACGGAGAGATATCCATAATGAATTTGTTTCAAAATGCTCTGGTGCTGGTTTCTGGGGCACTCGTATCGCTGAGTGCCCAAGCCTTGCAGATCACCAGCTTTTCGCCCCAGGGCGAGGTGGCGAAGGTGCGCCAGGTCGTGGCCAAGTTCGATGCCGCGGCAGTCAACTTCGGCGACCCCAAGGCCCCGGCGCCCATCGCTTTGAGTTGCAGCGACGCCAATGCCACCAAGGGCACGGGTCGCTGGACGGGGGAGAAGGAATGGGTGTTCGACTTCGAGCGCGACCTGCCGCCCGGCGTACGCTGTACCGCTACGGTCAAGCCAGGATTCAAATCGGCCGCTGGCGCTGAATTGACGGGCGCCAAGAGCTATCAATTCAATAGCGGTGGGCCGTTCGTGCAGAACATGCGCCCTGGCTCTTACCAGGACATCGACGAAGAGCAGTTCTTCGTGCTCCAGTTCAACGGCCCCGCCACCACCGCCAGCGTGCAGGCCAATGTGTGGTGCACCGCCGAAGGCGTGGGTGAGCGCATTCCGGTGCGCATGATCGAAGGCGCGCAGCGCGCCGAAGTCCTGAAGATGCTCGGCCTGGACAAGAGCGCGGCGAAAGAGCCGCTGCAGTACGCCACGCTGGCCTGCAACCGGCGACTCACGTCGGGCTCGCGCATGCAGGTGGTGTTCGGCAAAGGCGTGGCCACACCGAGTGGTGTGGCCAACACGGTGGAAAAACGCTTCGACTACAAGGTGCGCGAGCCGTTTTCGGCGGAGTTCAGCTGCGAGCGCGAAAACGCCCAGGCCGCCTGCCTGCCGATCCGCCCCATGACGCTGTCCTTCAATGCGCCGGTGCCGCGCAAGCTGGCGTCGGCCATCCGCCTGAAGTCGGCGAAGGAAACGCTCAAGCCGCAGGCCGCCACCGACAAGGAAGAGCAGCAGGCGGACGCACTGGTCACCAGCGTGCAGTTCAGCGCACCCCTGTCTGAAAACACCGCCTTCACGCTCGAGCTGCCCAAGGATCTGAAAGATGCCTCGGGCCGCGCGCTGACCAATGCCGACAGCTTCCCGCTCAAGGTCGCCACGGGCGGCATGCCGCCGCTGGCCAAGTTTGCCGCCGCGTCTTTCGGCGTGGTGGAGCGTTTTGCCGAAGGCCCCGCATCCGACAACCCGCCCGCGCTGCTGCCGGTCACCCTGCGCAACGTGGAAGCCGCCCTGCGCGTGCAGGGCCTGCAGCCCGGCACCCCGGGTGCGGCAGCGCCCGCGGGCAAGGTGAGCACCTTCAAGCCCGGCACCGACGCCGACATCATCGCGTGGTTCCGCAAGGTCCGGCGCTATGACAACTACAACATCGAACGCAAGCAGGCGCGCCAGGACGTGACAGGCCCGCTGCCCAAGGTGCTGGACAACGACCGCGAGTATGTGCAGACCCGCATGCTGTCGCTGCTGGCCGGCAAGGGCGGCGTGAAGACGCTGGACCTGCCCAAGCCCGCCAGCACCGATGCCCGCCCGTTCGAGGTGGTGGGCATTCCGCTGTCGCCCGGCTTCCACGTGGTGGAGATCGCATCGCAAAAGCTCGGCGCATCGCTGCTGGACGACCGCCACGGCGATAGCCGCACGATGTACGTGCGCACCTCCGCGCTGGTCACCAACCTGGGCGTGCATTTCAAGCTGGGCCGCGAGAACGCCATGGCCTGGGTGACCACGCTCGACAAGGGCCATCCGGTAGAGGGCGCCAAGGTGCGTGTGTCCGACTGCCGTGGCAACGAAGTGGCCACGGGCGTCACCGACGCGCAGGGCCTGGCCCGGCTCGACGGTGTCTCGACCGACTCTCCCACCTGCAGTGAATCCGGCGGATACGGCGAAGGCGACGGCAGCCGCGGCTACTTCGTGAGCGCCCGCCACAAGGGCGCCGACGCAGTCGAGGACATGGCCTTCACCTGGAGCGACTGGCAGCGTGGCATCGAGCCCTGGCGCTTCAATGTGCCCACCAGCACCACGGCCGAGCCGGACGAACGCGCCCACACCATCTTCGACCGCACCCTGTTCCGTGCGGGCGAGACGGTGTCGATGAAGCACCTGCTACGCACCGAGACCCGCAAGGGCTTCGGCGTGCCCGCTGCGGGCCCCGACACCCTGGTCATCACCCACGTGGGCAGCGGCCAGCAATTCACCCAGCCCCTGGCCTGGCGCACCACGCCGAGCGGTGGCCTGAGCGCGCAGAACACCTTTGCCGTGCCGCCCGCCGCCAAGCTCGGCCTGTACCAGGTCGAGCTGCGCAACCAGTCCAACAACGGCCGCAGTTTCAGCTCGGGCGAGTTCCGGGTGGAAGAATTCCGCCTGCCGGTGCTCGAAGGCCGCATTGCGCCCGCCGACAAGAAGGCGCTGGTGCGTGTGCGCTCGGTGCCCACCGATGTGCAGATCAACTACGTGGCCGGCGGTGGCGCCGCCAACCTGCCGGTGCGTGTGTCGGCCATGGTGCGTGGCAAGACGCTGAACTACAGCGACTACGACGCCTTCAGCTTCAACCCGCCCCGCAAGCGCGATCAGTCGAACGCCAACAGCGACGACGAAGAAGCCACCGCCAGCCAGGATGCGCGCGTGATTGCTGACAAGCTCCCGCTCACGCTGAACAAGGACGGCGCGGGCAAGGTCACCATCGACAACGTGCCAGAGGCGCGTCAGCCGCAAGAGCTGCTGATGGAAGCCACCTACGCTGACCCCAACGGCGAAGTGCAGACCATCCGCAGCACGCAGGCCCTGTGGCCCGCGGGCGTGGTGGCCGGTATCAAGACCGAGGGCTGGGTATCGGCCCGCCAGAAGATCCGCTTTCAGGCGCTGGCACTGCAGCACAACGGCAAGCCGGCCGCCGATACGTCGCTGCAGGTGCAGGCCATGGCGCGCATCACCACCACCACGCGCAAGCGCATGGTGGGCGGCTTCTACAGCTACGACAACCAGACCGAGACCAAGGACCTGGGCACGCTGTGCAGCGGCAAGAGCGACGCACGCGGCCTGCTGCTGTGCGAGTCCAAGCTCGACGAAGCCGGCGAGGTGGAACTGGTGGTGACGGCCACCGACAAGGACGGCAACACCAGCGTGGCCGCATCGTCGGTGTGGGTCACGCGCCAGGGCGAGCTGTGGTTTGGCGGCGAGGACCACGACCGCATCGACCTGTTACCTGAAAAGAAGAGCTACCAGCCGGGCGAGACCGCCAAGTTCCAGGTGCGCATGCCGTTCCGCTACGCCACGGCGCTGGTGGCGGTGGAGCGCGAGGGCATCATCGACACGCAGGTGGTGCAGCTCAACGGCCAGGACCCGACCGTGAGCCTCAAGATTCAGCCTGAATGGGGCCCTAACGTCTACGTGAGTGTGCTGGCCCTGCGCGGCCGGTTGCGCGAGGTGCCCTGGTACAGCTTCTTCACCTGGGGCTTCAAGTCGCCGCGTGAGTGGTGGACGTCGTTCTGGTACGAGGGCAAGGAATACCAGGCGCCCACCGCGCTGGTGGACCTGTCCAAACCCGCGTTCCGCCTGGGCCTGGCCGAGATCCGCGTGGGCACGCAAGCCCACCAGATCGACGTGAAGGTCACGGCCGACAAGGAAAGCTACGCCGTGCGCGGCAAGGCGCAGGTCACCATCACCGCCACGCTGCCGGGCGGCAAGCCCGCCGCCAATGCCGAGGTGGCTGTGGCCGCCGTGGACCAGGCGCTGCTGGAGCTGATGCCCAATAATAGCTGGAACCTGCTCGAAGCCATGCTGCAGCGTCGCAGCTGGGGCGTGGAGACCTCCACCGCGCAGATGGAGATCATTGGCCGACGCCACTACGGCAAGAAGGCCGTGCCCGCGGGCGGCGGCGGCGGCAAGTCGCCCACGCGCGAACTGCTCGAGACGTTGCTGCTGTGGCAGCCCGCCATCGTGCTTGATGCCAACGGCCAGGCCAAGGTGACGGTGCCGCTCAACGATGCGCTCACCACCTTCAAGATCGTGGCGGTGGCCGATGCGTCCACTGGCCTGTTCGGTACCGGCAGCACCAGCATCCGCGCCACGCAGGACCTGCAGATCATCAGCGGCCTTCCGCCGCTGGTGCGCGAGGACGACCAGTTCCGCGCCCAGCTCACGCTGCGCAACACCACCAAGGCGGCGATGAAGGTCGAGGTGACCCCGCGCGCCACGCTGCTGGACTTGAAGCCGCAGACGGTGGACATACCGGCCGGCGAGGCACGCGAGGTGTCGTGGAACATCACGGCCCCCGCGCAGCTGGCACAGACCCGGTCGGAGTCCATCCTGTGGGAGATCGAGGCCAAGGACTCGGTCAGCGGTGCGCGCGATGCCCTGAAGGCAAGCCAGCGCATCATCCCGGCCGTGCCGCTCACGGTGCAGCAGGCCACGCTGGTGCAGGTAGACGGCAGCTTCAACCTGGACGTGAACCCGCCCGCCGATGCGCTGCCGGGCCGCGGCGGCCTCAAGATGTCGCTGCAGCCCAAGCTGGCCGAAGGCCTGCCCGGCGTGCGTGACTGGTGGGCCCGCTACCCGTTCGCCTGCCTGGAGCAAAAGACCAGCAAGGCCGTGGGCCTGCGCGACGGCGCGCTGTGGCAGACCGTGGTGGCGCAGCTGCCGACCTACCTGGACAGCGACGGCCTGGCCAACTACTTCCCGCCGCGCGATGGCGACGCCAACCGCGGCAGCGACACGTTGACCGCCTACGTGCTGGCCGCTACGCACGAGGCTGCGTCCGTCAACCCGGCCTTCGCCCTGCCCGACGCAGCCCGCGCACCCATGGAGCGTGGCCTGATCGCGTTTGTGGAAGGTCGCATCCAGCGCGACTTCTGGAGCCCGCGCAAGGATCTGGACATGCGCAAGGTGGCCGCGCTCGAAGCGCTGTCGCGCTACGGCAAGGCCCAGGGCCGCATGGTCAGCAGCATCACCATTGCGCCCAACCAATGGCCCACGCACACGGTGATCGACTGGGTCAACGTTTTGAAGCGCGTGGCCGATGTGCCCGAGCGCGACAAGCGCCTGGCCGAAGCGATGCAGATCCTGCGCAGCCGCCTGTCGTTCCAGGGCACCAAGCTCATCTTCAGCACCGAGCAGGATGACTACTGGTGGTGGCTGATGCAAAACGGCGACGTGAATACTGCGCGCCTGATGCTGGCCGTGATGGACGACCCGACCTGGAAGGACGACATGGGCCGCCTGGCCAACGGCTTCATCAGCCGGCAGCAGGGCGGTGCGTGGCACACCACCACGGCCAACCTGTGGGGCGGGCTGGCGCTGGAAAAATTCAGCGCCAAGTTCGAGGCCACGCCGGTGTCCGGTATCACCAAGGCTGCCATGGGCGCCAACAACGCTGCGGTGGACTGGAGCAAGGTCGAGCGCGTGAAGACCACCGACCTGACGGGCGCTGCGCACCAGACCACCTGGTTCGGTGCCCCCGCATCGGCGGGCAACCTGAAGAACAACGGCATGTTCCTGCCCTGGTCATCGGCTGCAGGCAAGGCGGGTGGCAAGGAGCAACTGGCCGTCACGCACCAGGGCCCCGGCAAGCCATGGCTCACGCTGCAGTCGGTGGCCGCCATCCAGCTGAAGGCACCCTTTGCTGCGGGGTACAGCATCACCAAGACGGTGACGCCCGTGGAGCAGGCCAACAAGGCGCTGCCGCCCGGCCAGTACACCCGCGGCGACGTGCTGCGCGTGACGCTGGAGGTGAACGCCAGCGCCGACATGACCTGGGTGGCCATCACCGACCCGATCCCGGGCGGCGCCACCATCCTGGGCAGCGGCCTGGGCCGCGACTCGGCCATCGCCACGCAGGGCGAAAAGGCGCGCACCGGCCCCGGCTGGCCCGCGTTCGAGGAGCGCAGCTTCGAGTCCTTCCGGAGCTACTACGAGTACCTGCCCAAGGGCACGGTCAAGATGGAATACACCGTGCGCCTGAACAACGTGGGCGACTTCGCGCTGCCCCCGAGCCGTGTGGAAGCTATGTACGCGCCCGAGATGTTCGGCGAGACACCGAATGCGCGGGTGAAGGTGGAGCCCGGCAAGTAAGGCCGCAGCGGGGCGGGCCCCAGGCCTGCTCCGGCCTTCCGGGACCGCCCGTCTTGGCCCTGCCTGGCGTTTGCAAATGGGCATGGGTATGGCCTGTATGCACTGCGGCGGCGAATCGGCGCGCCCCCGGTTCACCGGCATTGCCACCGGTATTCCCGGCACAATTTCCGTCCCCAAGGACCCATGACCATGACCGATGTTTCCATCAGCCCCGCGCCGTCAGGCGACCCGCTCACCGTTTCTGTAGAAGTGGGCTGCGACGCGCAGCGCGCCTGGCAGGCCTTCATCAGCCCGGCCGCCATCACCGCCTGGAACTTCGCCAGCCCCGAGTGGTGCTGCCCGCGGGCCGAGAACGACCTGCGTGTGGGCGGTGCCTTCAGCTACCGCATGGAGGCCAAGGACGGCTCCATGGGTTTCGACTTTGCCGGCACCTTCACCGAGCTGGTGCCCCACCGGCGGCTGCGCTACGCCCTGGGCGACAGCCGTGAGGTCGTGGTCGAATTCATCGACCTGCCTGGCGGCCGCACCGAGGTGCGGCAGTCGTTCACCCCGGACACGACCTTTCCGCCCGAGCAACAGCGCGCGGGCTGGCAGGCGATTCTGGAGAACTACAAGAAGTTTGTGGAGCCCGGCGGCTGATGGGCATGGCGCAGACCGCTGCGTGGCAGCTGGCAGCAGTGCACCGGCCGGGCCGTATCCATGGGCTGGCCTAGGTTCGTGCCGGCCCCGCGGGTGCAGAGCGGGGCTCTGCCGGCTGTGGCGCGGCCTCTGGTCGTGCTGGCGGTGTGCATGCTGCTGGGCGCGCCACACGCCCACGCCCTGCCGTCCTACGACGAGGTGCGGGCCGACTTCAAACCGTCCGACACCGTAGTGCTCTCGCGCGAAGGCGAGGTGCTGCAGCGCCTGCGCACCGACACCACGGTGCGGCGGGGCCAGTGGGTGGCCTTGGCCGATGTGTCGCCCGCACTGCGCACGGCGCTGGTGCTGAGCGAAGACAAGCGATTCTTCGAGCACAGCGGCGTGGACTGGCGCGCTGCGTCAGCCGCCGCCTGGGGCAACCTGTGGAACCAGCGCACGCGCGGCGCCAGCACCATCACCATGCAGCTCGCAGGCCTGCTCGACGGCGACTGGCGGCAGGGGCCGGGCGGGCGCACCGTGGTGCAAAAGCTCGGCCAGACGGTGGCCGCGCAGGTGCTGGACCGGCGCTGGCGCAAAGACCAGGTGCTGGAGGCGTATCTCAACCTCGTGCCGTTTCGCAGCGAACTGGTGGGCATCGATGCGCTCAGCCGCACGCTGTTCGGCAAAGCTGCCCACGGCCTGGACGACCGCGAGGCGGCGGTGGCGGCGGCCCTGGTGCGGGCGCCCAACGCGCGCCCCGCGCTGGTGGCCCAGCGGGCCTGCGGCGTGCTGCGCGACATGCAGGCCCAGCCGCCGCCAAGAAAGCTGCCCGCCACCGCGGGTGCCCCCGCATCGCAGGCCCAACCACCGCGTGTGGACTGCGATGCCCTCGACCTCTTCACCACCGCCGCGCTCCAGCGCCGCGCATTCGATGCCAGCGAGGGCGTGGCGCCGCATTTCGCGCGCTATCTGCTGCGCCAGCGTTTCAAGGACGGTGTGGCGGTGCCCGAGCGGGTGCAGAGCACGCTGCGCGCACCGCTGCAGCGCTTTGCTGTCAGCACCCTGCAGCAGCACCTTCGCGAACTCCGCGGGCGTAATGTGGAAGACGGCGCCGTGCTCGTGCTCGACAACGCCACGGGCGAGGTGCTGGCGTGGGTGGGCTCGTCCGGGCAACTGAGCCAGGCGAGCGAGGTCGATGGCGTGCTGGCGCTGCGCCAGCCGGGCTCCACGCTCAAGCCCTTCTTGTACGCGCAGGCCATTGCCGAGCGGCGGCTCACGGCGGCATCGCTGGTGGACGACTCGCCTGCCCACATCGCCACGGCGGGCGGTTTGTACATTCCGCAAAACTACGACCGGCAGTTCAAGGGCTGGGTGTCGGCGCGCACCGCGCTGGCCGCGTCGCTCAATGTGCCGGCGGTGCGCACGCTGGTCATGGTCACGCCCGACGCATTCCACCGGCAATTGCGCGCAGTGGGCATGCCGCTGCGCGAGAGCGGTGATTACTTCGGCTACAGCCTGGCGCTGGGCAGCCCCGAGGTGCCGCTGGTGCACCTGACCAATGCCTTTCGCACACTGGCCAACGGCGGGCAACTGAGCCCGGTGGACCTGGCCGCGCCCGCTCGTGGCCGGCCCCCTGCCTTCACGGCGGCCATCGACCCGCGAGCCGCGTTCATCGTGGGCGACATCCTGTCGGACGGCAATTCCCGCGCGCGCACCTTCGGCACCGACAGCGTGCTGGCCACACGCTTCTGGACCGCAGTGAAAACCGGCACCAGCAAGGACATGCGCGACAACTGGGCCGTGGGCTGGTCCGAGCGCTACACCGTCGGCGTGTGGGTAGGCAACGCCAGCGGCGCCGCCATGCACGACGTGAGCGGCACCAGCGGCGCAGCGCCCATCTGGGCGACCGTGATGGGCTTCTTGCATGCGCGCGAGCCCAGCCGTGCGCCCAAGGCACCTGCAGGCGTGCTCAAGGCTGCGGTGCGGTTTGGCCCCGGGCCCGCAGCCGCAGAGGCGCGCTCCGCCCAGCCGCTGGAGGCTGCTCGGGAGGAGTGGTTCTTGCAGGGTACGCAGCAACCCCTTTTTGCTATTGATTCAATAGCTGCTGGCGCCGATGTAGCAAGCGGTAGGGCCGCAAAAGACCCCAAACATGCCGCGCGGAAGCTGCCCGATGCCCCGCCCGGCGGGCCAGCGCGCATCACCGCCCCCGCCAGCGGCACCATCATCGCGCTGGACCCGGACATCCCGCCCGCCCGCCAGCGCCTGCAGTTCGCTGCCACGGGCGACGGCCTGCTGTGGCGGATGGACGGCAAGCCCCTGGGCCAGGGTCCGCGCGTGGCCTGGCTGCCCTGGCCCGGCCGGCATGTGGTGCAGATCACCGATGCCAAGGGCCAGGTGCTGGACGAGATCCGCCTGGAGGTCCGCGGCGCGGGTGTGGCGGCCACGCCGCCCCGGGGCTCTGCGAATTGACGGCGCCTGGCGCGGCAGCTACGGTGTGACTGACCGCACCAGGGGCTTTGCTGGAGCGCCTTGGCGGTATCGGGTTGAAGCCCGGCGACCAGCGTGGCGCGTCGACTGACCGCACAGGGCGGCCCTGCAAGGTCACTGTGCAGGATGACCGTGCGGGAGCCCGTGGATAGCTGGTCCGATGGTCAGAGGGTCGATGGTCAGAGGGTCCGATGGGGCGGGTGGCCGGCGTGGCAGCAATGCCATGCAACACCTGGTGGCATGTCAGCCAGCCGACAACGCCCCCCACTAGAATGGTTACCAAATATTTCTATGCCGTTCCTGCGCCAGTTCTTCTCCCACCGCCTTATCTGGTTGGCGCTGCTGTTGTCGCTGGGGATTGGTGCCCTGTTCGCCCGCACGATCTGGACGATCCGCACCGACGAGTGGAACTACGCCAGCCAGACCAACAGCAATCTGGTGCACACCCTGGAGCAGGGGCTCAGCTGGTCGCTCGACTCCATCGACAAGTCATTGGAGGGCGTGGCCCGCGAGGTGGCACGCAGCGATGTGTGGGCCCTGCCGCCCGACCTGCGCAACCGCGTCATTTTTGACAATTCGCTGCGGGCGCGCGGCGCGGGCGACGTGTTCGTGCTGGATGCCACGGGCAGCATCGTGCTCGACTCGGGCGCCAGCACACTGCGCCGCGCCAGCCTGGCGGACCGCGACTACTTCCAGGCCTTCGCCAAGGACGGGCACCAGGGACTTTTCATCGGCAAGCCGGTGCCTTCGCGCGTGACCGGGCTGAACGTGCTGCCCATGGCCCGCGCGTACCGCCACCCGGACGGCAGCTTTGCCGGCGTCGTGGTCGGGGCCGTGCGCCTAAGCTACTTCAATGAACTCTTCGGCTCGCTCGACCTGGGTGCCAACAGCGGGATCAATCTGTTTCGCCACGACGGAGTGGTCATCTCGCGGTATCCGTACGGCGATTCGGACGTCGGCAAGACCATTGCGGGATCGCCCAACCTGGAGCGCTTTCAGCGCGAGGGCAGTGGCGCGTTCGTGGGCGTGGCAGCCCTGGACGGGGTCGAGCGCCTGTATGCCTTCCGGCAGGTGGGCTCCTACCCGCTCATCATCAATGTGGCGCAGGCGACCGAAACGGTGCTGGCCAAGTGGTACCGCAGCGCGACCGTGCTGGGCGGTTTCGCGCTGCTGCTCATGCTCGCCTGCGTGGCCCTGGCCGCCATGTTCGTGCGCGAACTCACGCTGCGCCAGCAGGTGTCGGCCCAACTGCGCGAGGCCGAGCACCATCTGCGCACCATCCTCGATAACCTGCCGTCGGCTATCAGCTACTGGGACAGGGGCCTGCACAACCTGTTTGCCAACCAGGTGTACTTCGAGTGGTTCGGCGTGATGCCCGACAAACTGCGCGGTCAGCACGTGAGCCAGTTGCTGGGCCCCGATGTCTATGCGCAGAACCTGCCTTTCATGGAGCACGCGCTGGCGGGAGAGCCCCAGTTGTTCGAGCGCGCGCTGGTGGACGCGCGCGGCCAGGTGCTCCATGCCCTGGTGTCCTACCTGCCCGACGAGGTCGATGGCCAAGTGCGCGGATTCTTCGTACAAGCCACCGACATCACCGAGCGCAAGCGCATGGAGGATGAGCTTTTTGCCGAGAAGGAGCGCGTGCGCCTGACCCTGCAATCCATCGGCGATGCCGTGGTCTGCGCCGACGGGCAGGGCGCTGTCACCTACCTCAACCCTGTCGCCGAGCGCCTGACCGGCTGGCAGGCGTTTGACGCAGCGGGCCGCCGCATCGACGAAGTGGTGGTGCTGCGCAGCCCGCACAACGATGCCGTGCTGGCCAGCTCACTGCTGGCAGCCATCCAGAGCGGCGAGGGCGCCGATTCGGTGCGCGGCGTGATCGTGCACCGCACCAGCGGCCAACGGTTCCAGGTCGAGAAAACCTCCAGCCCGATCACCGACCGCCACGGCCAAGTCACCGGCGCCGTGGCCGTGCTGCGCGATGTGACCGAGGCCGTCGTCATGGCCGAACGCATGGCCCACCTGGCCCAGTACGACGCGCTGACCGACCTGCCCAATCGCGTGCTGTTGCAAGACCGCGCGCAAATGGCCATCACCCAGGCGCGGCGCGACGGCAAATGCCTGGCCGTCATGTACCTGGACCTGGACGGCTTCAAGGCCGTGAACGACAGCCTGGGCCACGACGTGGGCGACCTGCTGCTCGTGCAGTTCGCCCAGCGCCTCAAAGCCGCGGTGCGCGCGTCCGACACCGTGTGCCGCCAGGGCGGCGACGAGTTCGTAGTGCTGCTGCCCGGCCTGGAGGGCGTGGAGCCCGCCTGCGGCGTGGCCCGCAAGATCCTGGCATCGTGCGATGCCCCCTTCGAGCTGGCCGGCCGCATGCTGCCCATGGGCCTGAGCGGCGGCATCGCGCTGTACCCGCAGCACGGCGACACGTTCGACGCTTTGTCCCGCCACGCCGACAGCGCCATGTACGCCGCCAAGCGCGGCGGGCGCATGCGCTTCATGCTGTACCGCGGGCCTGACGCGGAGCCCGAGGTGGTGCAGGTGGACCCAGTCATAGGCCAGGACGCGTGATCGCCGCGGGCACCGCTTCGCTGGCGTTGCGCGTGGGCATGAACCAGCGCATGGGCATCCAATGCAGTTGCTATTAAATATGTAGCTGACGGCGCCCGCCCAGTGAGCGGTAGGGCTCTGAAAAGCCTGAAGTTCCACGACGGGTGCTGCGCGCACGCACCATCGGCGATGGAAATTTGTTGCAGCCCCGCGCAAATAATTTTGATGGCCGCGCCGCGCGCAACTGCCTACCATCCGGCGAGGCTTTAAAAACCGTTCAACGTCTTTTTGCTCTGGAGTGCCGCGTGCCTGACCTGTCCAAAATCACCAGCATCGAAGACCTGCGCGTCGTCGCCAAGCGCCGCGTGCCGCGCATGTTTTACGACTACGCCGATTCAGGCTCTTACACGGAAGGCACGTACCGCGCCAACACGCAGGACTTCCAGTCCATCAAGCTGCGCCAGCGCGTGGCGGTGAACATGGCGGGCCGCAGCACCCGCACCACCATGATCGGCCAGGACGTGGCCATGCCTGTGGCGATAGCGCCCACCGGCCTCACCGGCATGCAGCACGCCGACGGCGAGATCCTGGGCGCGCGCGCTGCCAAGGCCTTCGGCATTCCGTTCACGCTGTCGACCATGAGCATCTGCTCCATCGAAGACGTGGCCGAGCACACGGGCCGCCACCCGTTCTGGTTTCAGCTGTACGTGATGCGCGACCGCGACTTCATCGAGCGCCTGATCGACCGCGCCAAGGCGGCCAACTGCTCGGCGCTGCAGCTCACGCTGGACCTGCAGATCCTGGGCCAGCGCCACAAGGACATCAAGAACGGCCTGTCCACGCCGCCCAAGCCCACCATCGCCAACATGCTCAACCTGGCCACCAAGCCGCACTGGTGCCTGGGCATGCTGGGCACCAAGCGCCGCACCTTTGGCAACATCGTGGGCCACGCCAAGGGCGTGGGCGATTTGTCATCGCTGTCGTCCTGGACGGCCGAGCAGTTCGACCCGCAGCTCAACTGGGGCGATGTGGAGTGGATCAAAAAGCGCTGGGGCGGCAAGCTGATCCTCAAGGGCATCATGGATGCCGAAGACGCCCGCCTGGCCGTCAACAGCGGGGCCGATGCGCTCATCGTCAGCAACCACGGCGGCCGCCAGCTCGACGGCGCGCCATCGTCCATCGCCGCGCTGCCCGGCATTGCCGAAGCGGTGCGCCAGGCGGGCGGCGGCATCGAGGTGTGGATGGACGGCGGCATCCGCAGCGGCCAGGACGTGCTGAAGGCCCGCGCGCTGGGCGCACAGGGCACGCTGATCGGGCGGAGTTTCCTGTATGGGCTGGGGGCCTATGGCGAAGCGGGGGTGACGCGTGCGCTGCAGATCATTCAGCGGGAGCTGGATATCACGATGGCGTTTTGTGGGCACACCAACATCAACACGGTGGACCGGTCGATTTTGTTGCCGGGCACATACCCGGTGTGAAGGCCCGGGCGGGAGCCACGGCTGCAGCAGGCCGGTGCGCTGCTGGCCATGGCCGCGTTGCCCTGTCAATACTTGTAGCTCAGCGTGGCCATCACGCTGCGCGGCTCGCCGTAGTAGCTCTGGCGCGTCCAGCCATCGGGGCGGTCGAGATACTTGCGGTCCAGCAGGTTGTTGACTGTCACGGTGACGCGCGTCTTGGGCGTGATCTGGTAGCCGGCCTGCAGCGACAGCAGCGTCACGCTGCCCTGGCCCCAGTGTGCGCCATCGATGTTGTTGAAGATGGCACTGCGCACGCGTGCCCCTGCGCCCAGGCTCCAGCCGCCGTCAAATCGGTAGTCGGTCCACAGCGAGAAGCTGTGGCGCGGAAACACGGTGGTGAAAGGCTTGCCCTCCTGGTCGGGCGATGAGCGCAGCACCCGTGTGGTGTTGTACCCGTAGCCCGCGGTGAGGTTCCAGCGCGGCGACAGGCGGCCGGTCAGTTCGGCCTCAAGGCCCTGGCTGCGTACCTTGCCCGCGGCAATCGACGCTTCCGGGAAGTCCGGGTCGGTGATGGCGCGGTTCACATCCTCGATGCGGTAGATGCCGACGCTGCTGGCCAGCTTGCCGTCCAGATGCTCGCCCTTGATCCCCACCTCGACCTGGTGGCCCGCGCGGGGCTGCAGGTAGGCGCCGCTGCGGTTGCGCGAGGTCTGCGGATTGAAGATGGCGCTGTAGCTGCCGTAGGCAGACCAGGTGGGCGACAGCTCGTACACGGCCCCTGCATAGGGCACGGCCTTGGCGTTCTCGCGGCTGTCGTTGGCGCGGTCGATCAGGTCGCGGCTTTCGTACCAGGTCACTCTGGCGCCGGCCAGCAGCACGAGCGGTTGCGAGATGCGGATGCGTGCCTGGCCGAACACCGCGCTTTGGCGCAGATCGTTGTTGGCATAGGCGGGGTCGATGGTGACATCGGGCCGGGGCACATCGGGGTTGGGCGCGAAGACGTTCAACAGGAATCCGTTGTCTCCCCAGGTGCTGCCGTTGTAGGCATCGCGGCTGGTGCGCCGCTGGTGGCTGGCCCCCACCACGAACTCCTGCTTGAAGCCGCGCCATTGCACCGGCAGCGTCAGCATGCCTTGCAGGTTGGTCTCGCTCTGGTGGCGGAGGTAGAAGTAGGGCGATACCGTCATGTCGCCTGTGGCGCGGTCGACGTAGCTGTTGCCGAACCCGAGGGTGGTGTTCTCGTTGCTGTCCAGGTAGTTGGCGGTCAGGACCGCCCGGCCGCCGCCCTCCAGCCTGTGCTCCAGTTCGGCAAAGCTGCGGCGCATCAGCTGGCTGCTGCGGTTCCACAGAGCGCCAATGTAGGTGGATCGGTCCAGGTCGGGATACCCACCATCGGCATAGGCCGCGTAGCCCCAGAACGGGCGCCGGAGCGCGTGCTGCGCGCTGTGTCCCACAGACAGCGTGGTGTTGGGCGTGAAGTCGTATTCCAGCGTACCGTAGCCCAGCGGCTGGCGCGTGAAGGCGTGGTCGGTGACATAGTGCCGGTCTTCGTAGGCGGCCACCAGGCGTCCCCGCAGGCGCCCCTCTGCGTCCAGCGGACCGGTGATGTCGGCCTCTGTGTAGTAGTGGTTCCAGGAGCCGGCCGATGCACGCGCGTTGAAGCCGAAGATCGGCTGGGCGCGCTTGCGCACGAAGTTGACGGTACCGCCAGGGTCGCCCGCGCCCTGCAGCAGGCCGGCCGGGCCGCGCCAGACCTCCACCCGGTCGAACATCGCCAGCGCAAAGTCGTTGTCTCCGGTCTGCACCGACGAGGACACGCCATCGATCTGGTAGCGGTCGATGCCGTAGCCGCGCGACTCCACGGTGAAGCGACCGGTGCCGTAGGTGGTCACCTTGAGCGCGGTCGTGTACTGCATGGCGTCCTCCACGCGCAGGAAGTTCTGGTCTTCGATACGCTGGCGCGTCACCACGCTCACCGAATTGGGTATTTCGCGCGGCGCCTGCTCCATGAGGCCCAGGGTGGTGGTGCGGGCTGCATATTCGGGCAGCCCCTCGGTGGTGGCGCTGGCCTCCGCGGCCGCGGTCACCTTCACTTCATCCAGCGACGCGGCAGCGCCGGGTGCGGCGGAAGGCGCAGCCTGGCCCGCCTGCTCCACCACAAAGGTCTTGCCGCCGTCCGCGGGACGCGCGGCCAGGCCGCTGCCTGCCAGCAGTTGGTCCAGCGCCTGCCTGGCGGTGTAGGTGCCGCGCACTGCGGGGGCAGTGCGCCCGGCCGACAGGCTGCTGGCAAATACCACCTGAACGCCCGTGCGCTGGGCAAGGGCGTTGAGCGATTGCGCCAGTGGCGCTGCAGGCAGGTCCAGAGCCACCGGTGCCACAGCGGCGCCCGGCGGGGCCGCGGTCGGGACAGGCTGAGCCTGCGTGGCCATTGCGATCAGGGCGCTGCAGGCCAGCGCGGTCAGGCGCCAGCCCTGACCCGGGGCAGTGGGCGTGTGGCGGTGGGTGGCTCGGGGCTGCGGACGCAATGGCAGGGGCACGGGAATCTCCTCGTTGATGGTGGGTTCGCTGCCTGCAAGGCAGGCGCTCACGGGGAGTGCCGTTTCTCGGTGCCCATCACCCTACCCAGCGTCACAAAAAAATTTTCCGCTTTGTGCTGGATGACTTTTGCTATGAATTAAATAGCTTGTTGCGCTGGATGGACGAGCGGTAGCACAGGTTTTCATTCAGAAAGGTGCCTCAAGGCCTGCCTGGCCTGGGCAGCACCCAGCGTTCTCCGTCGGCGTCAGGCGGCGTGTCCACCCGCACAGGCAGGAAGCTGGGCAGCAGGGTCAGCAAAGCATCGGCATTGGCCGTGCGGTACACGCCGGAAACCTCCAGCTGCGCCAGCGAAGCATCTCCCAGCCGCACCGGGCGGCCGCTGTAGCGGGCGATCTCGGCCAGCACCTCGGGCAGGGGCGTGTGGTCAAACACCAGGTGCCCATGCCGCCACGCGGTGGCGTCCGTGGCGTTGACCGGCGCTGTGCTGCCCAGTGTGCCTGCCTGCACGTGGATTTGATCATTGGCTTGGAGCGTGGCATCCGCATGGTTGCCAGCCACAGCCACGCGCCCGCGCAGCACCGTGACCATGACGTCGTCGCCGCGCCGGCGCACGTCAAACGCCGTGCCCAGCACACGCACCTGGGTGCTGCCCGCATCCACCAAAAAAGGACGCCACCGCGAGGCCTGCACATCAAACAGCGCCCGACCCTCTTGCAGGACCAACCGGCGTGAGCGCAGGTGGCGCGACACCGTCAGCCGTGTGGAGGTGTCCAGCTCGACCACGCTGCCATCGGCCAGTTCCACAGAGGCGCGCCGGTCGGGCCCGGTGGCGATGTGCTCGGTGCGCCAGGCCGGGTCTTGCCACGCCAGCAGCGCGGCCGCGGCCGCCGGCAGCGCGACTGCCAGCAGGCGCGCAGGACGCCGCCGCTGGCCAGCAGTGGCGCCGTCGCGCGTGGCGTGGGGCAGTGGGGACAGCGCCTGCGGAGGCAGCGGAAAGCGCTCCTGCAACGCGGCGCGGTGCCGGGCCAGCGCTGCGTCAGCATCCGGCGATGCCGCCTCTGATGGGGCCGAGGAGGGTGCGGTGGGGCCTGTGGGCGCGATGGGCTGGCTCCTGCGGTGTGCGGTCATGGACGGGCCTCGCGCACTGCATTGGCACCGCAGGTGGCGATGCTGGCCGCCGGCGAACAGCTGCGTGCCAGCCGGGCCCGGGCCAGGTGGGTCCGGCAGGCCGCCATGCCTGCATGCAGGTGCTTTTCCACAGCCTTGCGAGAGATGCCCAGGCGCAGGGCGACTTCGGCGTGCGGCATCTCGTGGATCTTGTGCATCACGAATACCGTCTGGCAGCGCGGGGGCAGAGCCGCAATGGCGTCTTCCAGCCACCGCAGTTCGCGCTCGGCGTCCAGCTGCCGGCCCACATCGGGTGTGTCACACGCGTGGTCCGGCACATCGCCGGTGCTGTCGATGCGCGCGCGGTACGCGTCTTCGGCCCTGCACCGGTCCACCGCCATGTCGTGCGAGATGCGCCTCAGCAGTGCCAGCGGTACGCGCACCGGGCTGGTCGGTGGCTTTTCGAGGATGTGCACGCACACGTCGTGCACCACCTCGCGCGCAAAGCCTGCATCACCAAAGCGCCGCCGGACATGGGCGATCAACTCGTCGTAGTGGTGCGCCAGGGCACCCAGCAGGGTCAGGGGCGGCTCGCGCAGCACGGGCAAGGCAGTCGGAGTGGTGAGTGATGCGAATTATACGAATGAGAATTGTTATCTTTTGATGCGCGGCGTTTGTCTGGTCACTCGCAGCCTGCAGTCGCGACGGCTCCTACAACCCCTTTTGCAACCCCGCAATCTCCCGCTGCAGCGTCTGCACCACCATCCCCTCCCGCGGCTGCATCCGCGCCGTCATCGCACTCACGCTGATCGCACCGATCACGACACCGCCACGGTCGTGGATCGGCACCCCAATGCTCGTCACGCCCGCCACCGCATAGTTGGTGATGCTGGCGTAACCCTGCGCGCGCGCGGTCTGAATCAGCCCTAGCAGGGTCTCCCGCGTCAAGCCGCCGTAGGCATGCAGGTGCGGCTCGATGCGGTCCAGCACGTCCGGCAGCTCGTCCGGCGGCATGAAGCTCAGCAGCGCCAGCCCGCCGCCGCCGATGCCCAGCGGGCGGCGCTTGCCCACTTCCACGGTGAGCACCTGGATCGGAAAGCTGCCCGACTGCCGGTCCAGGCAGAACGAATCGGCCCCGCTGCGCACCACCAGAAAGGCCGTGTCTCCCGTCTCGGCGCTGATGCGCGCGAGGTACGGCGCGCACTGGTCGCGCAGGTGGAAGTGGGTGGAGGCGACCAGCCCCAGCTCATACGCGAAGTGGCCCAGGCGGTAGCGGCGCTGGGCGTCCTGCATCACCAGGCCGCCTTCGACCAGTTGCTTGAGCAGGCGGTGCACGGTGGGTTGCGCCAGGCCGCTGGCGGCCACCAGCGCGGACAGGCGCGCGCCGGACTTGTGTTCGGCAGAAATCAGGCGCAGCAGCTCGATGGCGCGGTCCAGGCTTTGTACGGTGGTCATGGCAGCATCAAATTCACGGTTAATCCGTATGGCGGACTTTAAGCCTTTGCTTGCAACGCATTGGTTGCAATAATTTGCATTGATTTTGCTACCGATTGTGCTGGTGGCAAGCATAAAAAAGTCCGTATCCCGGAATATCTGCATGTACCCCATCGACTTCTTTCACCGGGCCGCCCGGATGTATCCCCAGCGCACGGCGCTGATCGGCGGCGGCCAGGCCCTGACTTACACCGAGCTGGCGGCACGTGTGAACGCGGCAGCCTGCACGCTGCAGCAGTTGGATGCAACGCCCGGCTCGCGCGTTGGCATCTGCGCCGGCAATACGGTGGAGCACATCGTCGCGCTGCTGGCCGTGCTGGCGGCGGGCAAGGTGTGGGTGCCCCTCAACTGGCGCAACCCGGCGGCAGAGCTCAACCGCATCATTGCCTTTACCGACCCAAGCATCGTGCTGGCAGAACCCACCCATCTGGGCTCGCTGGACCTGGCGGGCGTGAAGGCCGTGCTGGCGTTGGGTCAAGGCAGCGAAAGCGGCGAAATTGGCGAGTGCGGCGACATCTATTCGACCCTGGACGTGGCCGCTGCCGCGCACACCGGTCAGCAGCCCCGGCCCCATGGCCGCTCGCGCGACGAGGCGCAGGCCATCAAGTTCACCGGAGGCTCCACGGGCGTGCCGAAGGGCGTGATGCAGCCCTACCGCGCGTGGGTGACCACGCTGGTCAACCAGATCCACGCGTTTGGCTTCGATGCGGACGACCGCTACCTCATCTCGGCGCCAGTCACGCACGGCACCTCTACCTACCTGCTGCCCATCCTTGCGCAGGGTGGCTGCCATGTGCTGCCGGGCAGCAACAAGCCGGCCGAGTTGCTGCGCAGCTTTCGTGAAGACGGCATCACCACCACCTTCATGCCGCCCACGCTGCTGTACATGCTGGTGGCCGAGGCGCATGGCGAGCGCCTTCAGCTGCCGCGCCTCAAGCACCTGATCTACGGCGGCGCGCCCATGCCGCCTGAAAAGATCCGTGTGGTGCGCGAGTGCTTCGGCCCCGTGCTGGAGACCACCTACGGCCAGACCGAGGCGCCGCAGGTGGTCAGCGTGATGCGGGCTGAAGACTTTGCGGACGAGGCCAACTGGCGCTCCGTGGGCCGTCAGGGCCTGCTGACCGACATGGCCATCATGAGCCCCGAGGGAGCGTTGCTGCCCACGGGCGAGGCGGGCGAGATCGTGGTGCGCGGCGACCTCATCATGAACGGCTACTGGAAGGCACCCGACAAGACGGCCGAGACCATCATCGACGGCTGGCTGCACACCGGCGACCGGGGCTATGTGGACGAGCGCGGCTACCTGTTCCTCAAGGACCGGCTGCGCGAGGTGGTCATCACCGGCGGCTTCAACGTCTACCCCATCGATGTGGAGAGCGTGCTCGACCAGCACCCGGCGGTGCACGAGTCCGCCGTGTTCGGCATCGAGGACGACAAGTGGGGCGAGGCCGTGCACGCGGCGGTGCAGCTCAAGCCCGGCGCGCAGGTCAGCGCGCAGGAGATCATCGCGTTTGCCAAGGAGCACCTGGGGTCCGTCAAGACGCCCAAGGCTGTGCACTTCTACGCCGACCTGCCGCGCAGCGTGGCGGGCAAGGTGCACAAGGTGACGCTCAAGGCCGACATCACGCGCCTGCTGCGCCAGGCCAGCCAGGAGAGGGTCGCATGAGCCAAAGCAGCAACAAACCCACCGACCGCCCGTACACCGAGCTGTGCACGCATTCGCAGACGTCGATCCACTACCGGGGCGACAACCTGGCCGACGATGTGCTGGGGCAGCGCGGCTTCACCGATGTGCTGTTCTCGCAGATCTTGAACCGGCGGGCTGATGCCGACGACCTGCGCGTGCTGGACGCAGCGCTCATCGCCATCATGGAGCACGGCCTCACGCCCAGCGCCATCGCCACCCGCATGGTCTACATGAGCTCGCCCGAGAACATCCAGAGCGGCGTGGCCGCAGGCCTCCTGGCCGTGGGCAGCCAGTTCGTGGGCACGGTGGAAAATTCGGCCATCCTGCTGCGCCAGCTCATCGATGCGCCCGAAGGCGTGGAGGCCGCCGCACGCGCCGCGGTGCAGCGCTACCGCACCGAGCGCAAGCCCATCCCCGGCTTCGGCCAGCACATGCACAAGCCCGACGACCCGCGCGCCGCCAGGCTGCTGGCCATCGGCCGCGAGCACCCGCGCTTCGAGGGGCGCTACCTGCACGCCATCGAGGTGCTCTCGCGCGAGGTGGATGCTGCCTTCGGCAAGCACATCACCATCAACGCCACGGGCGCGGTGGGCACGCTGCTGGGCGAGTTGGGCGTGCCCCCGGCGTTGATGCGCGGCTTTGCCGTCATCTCGCGTGCGGCGGGGCTGGTGGCGCACATCGCTGAAGAGCAGCGCGTGCCGTCCGCCCGCTTCGTGTGGGACCTGGTGGACCAGGAGGTGCCGTACCGCGGCACGGGCGAAGGCCACAACAAGGACCGGAGCGGCGAATGAGCGGCGGCACCCTGGCCCACGACGTACTGGTCTGCGACTCGGTCACCCGCATGGGGCCCGGCGTGCGCGGCCACGTGGCGGTGGCCGCATCGCACGGCGGCGTGTTTGCGGTGCACCTGGCCCTGACCGAGGGGGTGGCAGGCCTGGTGGTGTGCGACGCCGGCGTGGGCCTGGAGCGCGCAGGCATCGCGGGGCTGCACTACGCGGACAGCCTGGGCGTGCCCTGCGCGGCCATCCACCACCGGTCGGCCCGCATCGGCGACGGGGCCGACTGCGCGGCGCGCGGGTTGATCTCGTTCGCCAATACACGGGCGGTGGAGCTGGGCGTGCGCGTGGGCATGCCCGCCATGGAGGCCGCGCGTTGCATGGCGGCGGCACAGCTCGGCGCCGTCGACCCCGGTCCATCGCCCGGCGAGTCGCGCAAGGTGCTGCCGGGCACGCACGGGCACCGCGCCGTGGTGCTCATCGACTCGGCCTCGCTCGTGGACGAAGAAGACGCGGAGTCGGTGGTGATCACCGCATCGCACGGCGGACTGCTGGGCGGGCGGTTCGAGACCGCCATCAAGCTGCCGGTGTTCGCTGCGCTCTACAACGACGCGGGCATCGGCTGCGATGGGGCCGGCGTCTCGCGCCTGCCGGCGCTCGATGCTCGGTCCATACCCGCTGCCACGGTGGCTGCCAGCAGTGCCCGCATTGGCGACGCGCGGTCCGCATGGGAGACGGGGGTGATCAGCCGCGTGAACCAGGCGGCCTACGCCCTGGGGGCGCGCGAAGGGCAAGGCGCACGCGACTGGGCCGAACTCATGGCGGCCGTGCACTGAGCCTGAAGACCCGGCACCCACCCACAAAGAAAGAGACATTCATCCATGGCGACCACAGCACATGCAAGCAGCCCGGCAGCGTCGGCCGCGTACTTTCCGCCGCTCGATGCGCTGCCGGGCCGGGGCCGTGTGGCCGGCAAAGTCGCGCTGGTGTTCGGTGGCGGTTCGTCCGGCCCCGGCTGGGGCAACGGCAAGGCCGCAGCCATGGTGTATGCCCGTGAAGGGGCGCGCGTGGCGGTGGTGGACATCCGCCGCGAGGCGGCCGAGGAAACCCGTGCCCAGCTGTACGCCGAAGGCTTCGACACCGAGGCCTATGCGGCCGATGTGACCGACTCCGCCGCCGTGGCCGACGTGGTGCGGCGCGTGCATGCGCGCTATGGCGCCATCGACATCCTGCACAACAACGTGGGCATCACACGCATGGGCAGTGTGGTCGACATGGACGAGGCCACCTGGCAGCAGGTGATCGACACCAACCTCACGGGCGTGTTCCTCACCTGCAAGCACGTGGTGCCGGTGATGCTGGCGCGGGGGCGTGGCGCCATCGTCAACATATCGTCGCTGGCCTCACAGCAGATCAACAGCTACCCGTACACACCTTACTACGCGGCCAAAGCGGGGCTCAACCACCTGACGCGTGCGCTGGCCGTGCAGTACGCGGCGCAGGGCATCCGCGCCAATGCGGTGCTGCCGGGCGTGATCGACACGCCGCTCATCCACCAGCAGATCGCCGGGCAGTTCGCCAGCACCGAAGACATGCTGCGCACCCGCAACGCCGCCAGCCCGATGGGCCGCATGGGCCAGGCCTGGGACGTGGCCTACACGGCGCTGTTTCTGGCGAGCGACGAGGCACGCTACGTGACGGGCGTGTGCATTCCGGTGGATGGTGGCAAGGCCTGCACGGGCAAGTAGAGGCCGCCCAGGTTTCAGTTTCAGGTTCCAGGATTCATTGATCCTTTTATTCCAACAATCGCAGGAGACAACACCTATGAACACGCAACGAATGAACCGCCGCACGGCCGCAGGCGTCGCACTGGCACTGCTAGGGGTCGCAGCCGTGCTGCCCGCCGCCGCGCAGGGCGCCTTCCCCGACAAGCCGATCAAGCTGGTGGTGCCCTTCCCACCGGGCGGCACGTCGGACATCAGCGGCCGGGTGCTGGCCGATGCGCTGTCCAAGGAGCTGGGCCAGCCGGTGATCGTGGAGAACAAGGCCGGTGCGGGCGGCTCGGTGGGTGCGCGCTTCGTGGCCGAGGCCAAGGCCGACGGGTACACGCTGCTGCTGGGCACCACCAGCACCAACGGCACGAATTCGGCGGTGTACAAGAACCTGAGCTTCGATGCGCTCAAGAGCTTCACGCCCATTACGCGCATCCTGTCGGTGCCGGGGGTGCTGGCCATCAACAAGAGCTTTCCGGCCAAGAACTATGCGGAGTTCGCCAAGCTGGTGGGGCAGTCGCCGGGCAAGTTTTCGTACGCATCGTCGGGCAATGGCGGCGCCACCCACATGGCCATGGAGTACTACAAGTCGCTCAGCGGCCTGCGCGTGGTGCATGTGCCATACCGCGGCACGGGCCCGGCGCTGAACGACGTGATCGGCGGCCAGGTCGAGATGATCTACGACACCCTGGCGTCCTCGATGCCGCACATCAAGTCGGGCAACCTGGTGCCCATGGCCCTGGCCACGCCCCAGCGCCTGAAGGAGCTGCCCGACGTGCCCACGTTTGCCGAGCTGGGCCTCAAGAGCGCCAACGAAGGCTTCTGGAACGGCGTGCTGGCCCCCGCCGGATTGCCGGCCGATGTGCTGGAGAAGCTGCATGGCGGCATCGTGCGTGCGCTGCGCACGCAGGCCGTCCAGGACAAGTTCGCCGCGGCCGGTGCGATCACGGTCGAGGACACGCCCGCAGCCTTCACCAAGATCATTGCCGACGACATCGTGAAGTGGAAGAAGGTGGCCGAGACCAGCCACATCACGGCCGACTGAACTGCTCACGCTTTGACGGACCGGCTCGCTGGCGGTGTGGCGCGCCGAGCCCTCGCGCCCCTGCATGGCCGCACTGCCCATTGGCGTCGGGCGGCGCGCCAGGGGCCCGCTATAACCCTTGCATGACTCTTTCCTGGATTGCCTGGGCGTGGATACCGCTGACGCTGTGGGCCGCATTGGCACAGACCGCACGCAACGCCGCCCAGCGCTCGCTCACCGCCGAGCTGGGCACGCTGGCTGCCACGCTGGTGCGCTTTCTGTACGGCCTGCCGCTGGCCACGGCCTGGGTGGCGGGGCTGACCTTCTGGGGCGCGGGCGGCATTCCACAGTTCAACGGGGTGTATGCCGCGTGGCTCGCCATGGGCGCGCTCACCCAGGTGGGGGCCACGGCGTTCCTGCTCTTGGCCATGAAGGAGCGCAACTTCGTGCTCGCCGTGGCGTATTCCAAGACCGAGGTACTGCAGGTCGCGCTGTTCTCGGCCGTGCTGCTGCACGAGCTGCCCGGGCCGCTCGCGCTGGGCGCCATGGCTGCGGCCACTGTCGGCGTGGTGCTGCTGTCGCTGCCGCCGGGCGGTTGGCGGGCGCTGCGCGCCGGGTCTTCGGCCACGGCAGGGCAGGGCAGCGGCCGACTGGTGGTGTACGGGCTGGCTTCGGGCGCGTGCTTTGCGCTGGCGAGCGTGGGGTTTCGCGGTGCATCGCTGGCGCTGGCAGACGCCAACGCGGGCGTGGCGCCGTGGGTGGCGGGCGCCTGGGGCGTGTTCTGGGCGCAACTGCTGCAGTCGGTGGTGCTGGGCGGCTGGCTGCTGGCGCGGCAGCCCGGGGTGGCCGGCGCCATTGCGCGGGCCTGGCGCATGTCGGTGGTGGCGGGGTCGATGGGTGCGGTCGCGTCCATCGCGTGGTTCACAGCCTATGCGATGCGGCCCGCGTCCGACGTGCGCACGCTGGGCCTGGTCGAAGTGCTGTACAGCTACCTGGTGTCGCGCCGCGTGTTCCGCGAAAGCCTGACCCGCACCGAAGGCGCCGGGCTTGCGCTGGTGGTGGCCGGGCTGGTGGGCATCTGCGCGCAGTGGTAGGTAGGTAGTTAGGCTTCGCAGCCAGCGTCAAGGCAGGCGCTTCAGGGTGGCCAGGTAGGCCACCACGTCTTCCCGGTCGCGGTCATCGTCCAGGCTGTAGTCCATGCCCTGGCCGGGTATGAGGGCCTCGGGGTTGGCCAGCCAGGCTTTCAGCGTGGCCCGTGTCCACAAGACCTTGCTGTTGCGCAGTGCGGGCGAATAGTCGAAGTCCTTGAGCGCGCCAGCGCGGCGGCCCACCACGCCTCGGTGCGCGGGGCCGTCCTGGTGCGTGTCGGTGCTGTGGCAGCTGGCGCAGTGGGCGGTGTATACGGCGCGGCCGCGTTCGACCGACTGGGCCAGGGCGGGGCCGCCAGCAGCCCAGAGCAGGGCGGCGAGCAGCGCGGTGCACCCGGCGGTGCGTGTACGGGCCACTGTGTGGCCTGAAAAGGTAGGGGTCATCAGGGGTTTCTGGTGGGGCTACCCCTGCTGTACGGCCCAAAAGTCGGTCTGGATTCACGGCGTCGCAATGCCGGTCGATATTTCTGCCGCACACCACAACTGCGGCTGAATCCAAAGCGTCGGCTGTGGCGTATTCACCTACAGAAGATGCCTTTGCATCGTGAAGATCGACCAATCCCAGAGAATGGGCGCATGAGCACCCTGCACACCGACAGTGACCTGATGAACCTCCTAGACCGCATCGCCGCGCAGGACGACACTGCGCTCAAAAGCCTGTACGAGAGCACCTCGTCCCGGCTTTTTGGCCTGGCGATGCGCGTGGTGCGCAACCGCGATGCGGCCGAGGATGTGCTGCAGGAGTCCTTCCTGACCATCTGGCGGTCCGCCGGCAACTACCGCGCATCGCTCAGCCCTCCGATGGCGTGGATGGGGCTCATCGTGCGCAGCCGGGCGCTCGATGCCCTGCGCAAGCGCACCAGCGACCGGGCCGACCTGATGAACGAGCTGGACGACGCCCTGGCCGACACGCTGGAAGGCGATAGCACCAACCCCATGGACGCGACCGACGCGAGCGAGCAGGCCTTTGCGCTGCACCAGTGCCTGGGCAAGCTCGACAACAAGCAGCGCGAGGTGGTCAGCCTGGCCTACCTGCGCGACCTGAGCCACGGCGACCTCGCCGAGCAGCTCAAACTGCCTTTGGGCACCGTGAAGACCTGGATCCGGCGCGGGCTGGAGCAGTTGCGCGCCTGCATGGCGCGGTATGCCTGAGCCAGGAGGACTCGCCATGAATATCTCCCGACACCCTGAACTGCTCGACCGGCTGGCGGCCAGCTACGCACTGGGCACGCTGCGCGGCGGCGCGCGCCGCCGGTTCGAAACCCTGGCCCGTGACCAGGCCCCCGTGCGGGCCGCTGCGCTGGTGTGGCAAAGCCGGTGGTCCGGCCTGACCGAGCTGCAAGAGCTGGCCCAGCCGTCTTCGCACGTCTGGACCCGCATCCACAACCTGGTCGAGGCGGACAAGGCCGCGCAGGCCATGCAGGCCGCCCATGCAGCCCCGGCGCCAGCGCCCGCCAGCAGCTGGTGGCACAGCCTGCTTGTGTGGCGCGGCGCGGCCGCCGCAGGTGCGCTGGCCACGGTGGCGGCGGTGGCCGTCGGCGTGCAGGTGCACGGCGCGCTCAAGGCCACGTCGGGCCAGCAGATCGCCACGCTGCAGCAGCAACTGCAGGCCACCCCGCAGATCCAGTACGTGGCCGTGCTGGCGGACGACAAGGCGGCTGCATCGATGCTGGTCACCTTCGACCCCAAGAACAACCAGTTGGTGCTGCAGCGCGTGGGCGGCTTCCAGGAAGGCGCCGACAAGTCGCTGCAGCTGTGGGCACTGCCGCCCTCGGGCGGGCCGCGGTCGCTCGGAGTGCTGGGGCAGGAAAAGCTGCTCAAGCTGGTGGCGGGCGAATCCGACGTCCGGCAGGTGCCGGCGCTGGCCATCAGCCTGGAGCCCAAGGGTGGCGTGCCCAGCGCCACAGGGCCCACCGGGCCGGTGCTGTTCAAGGGCGAGCTGATCCAGCGCACGCTGTAGCGTTCGTCGCGTTAATCGCGCCCTTCGCGTTCCACGAGGGTGGGATGCGCGGGCGCCATGGCGCCTGCGGACCAGACCACTCAGCGTTTCGACCTTCCTCAGTGGCCCGCAAAAATTTCTGTCGTTTTTGAATCCAGCGTGTTCTGCGGTCCGTAAGTTGGGTGCAACATCCACTTACAAGCATTCCAACCGTTGGGAGATCACGATGAAACACAGGCTCCACTGCATCCTGCTGGCCGCGCTGGCCCTGGGCGCCGGCCTCGCGCAGGCCGACACCGGCAAGCTCTTGCTGACGGGGGGCGTCAGCACCATAGGCGGGTCGGCCGGCGGCGGGCTCACGCCCTGGGCCGTGATCGGCACCAACGCCACGGCGGGCGAGGTCGGCTACAGCGGCTACGTCATGCGGGCGGCCACGCAGGACTACAGCCTCAACGGCTACGGCGTGGCCGTCGGCCTGCATGACCGGGTGGAGCTGTCGCTGGCCCGGCAGGATTTCGATGCCTCGCCCGCGCTGGCGCTCAACGGCATCGCGCCCTTCGGCGTCACGCCCGGCCAGCACATCAAGATGGACGTGGTCGGCATCAAGGTGAAGGTGGCGGGCGACGCCATTCTGGATGCCGACAGCCTCATGCCGCAGATCGCGGTGGGCCTGGAGCACAAGCGCACGCACCCGGGCTCCATCGGGTCGGTGCTGGACTTTCTGGGCACAAGGACCAGTGGCACCGATGTGTATGTGAGCGCCACCAAACTGCTGCTCGCGCAAAGCCTGCTCGTCAACGGCACGCTGCGCTACACCAACGCGAACCAGAACGGCCTGCTGGGCTTCGGCTCGGCCGCACCGGGCAAGAACAGCCGCAGTCTGCAGCCCGAGTTCTCCATCGCCTATTTGTTGAGCAAAAACCTGGCCGTGGGCGCCGAGTACCGCTTCAAGCCCAACAACCTGCAGGCGCTGGGCGCGGCCGCCGGCCTGGGCGCCGCGCTGCGCGAGGACGACTGGAAGGACATCTTCATCGCCTGGGCGCCGACCAAGAACGTGTCGCTCACGCTTGCCTACGTGGACCTGGGGCGCATCGTGCCGGGTATCACGAACAACCGCCGCCAGACGGGCTACTACCTGTCTGCCCAAGTCGCGTTCTGATGTACCGAGTGACGCACCGGAGTACCCCATGATGAACAAACACCACCTTCTCGCCTTGGGCCTGGCCGTGATGGCCTGCATGGGCGCCCCTGCCGCCCTGGCCCAGGCTGCGCCATCGTCCACCGCGACCCCAGCCACCAACGCTGCCGCAACGTCAGCACCCGCAGGCCTGTACCTAGCGCTGGGCGAAAAGCCCGGCATCGCCCGCCTGATGGACGACTTCGTGAACCGCGTCGTGAAGGACCCGCGCATCGGCGGGCACTTCAAGGACGTGAAGCCCCAGGCGCTCAAGGAAAGCCTGACGGACCAGATCTGCCAGATCAGCGGGGGGCCTTGCAAATACGAAGGCGCCGACATGAAATCGGCCCATGCCGACATGGACATCAACAAGGGCCACTTCAACGCCCTGGTGGAGGTGCTGCAAAGCGCCATGGATGCCCAGGGCATACCCTTCGTCCAGCAAAACCGCCTGCTGGCCCTGCTCGCGCCCATGCACCGCGACGTGATCACCATCCGTTGAACGCCATGAAAAATACTATAGTTTTGATAGCTGCTTGCGCAGTATGGACGAGCGCCAGCGCCGGAAATGTCCAGATCCAGGTGCTGGACCGCGACGGCAAGCCGGTGCCCGACGCCGTGGTGGTGGTCTACCCGGGGGCCGCTACAGGCGCGCAGCCCAGCCTGCTGCAGGCCAGCCCCACCATCGAGCAGGAAAAGATGCGCTTCGTGCCCGCCGTGACGGTGGTGCCCGCGGGCGCCACGGTGCGCTTTACCAACCAGGACCGGTGGGACCACCACGTGCGCGGCAACCCCACCGGCGCGGCGGCGGCGGGTGCTGCTGCTCCATCTGCCAGCAGCAACTTCGAACTGCGCCTGGCCGGCAAGGCCGACGGCAAACCCGCCAACTTTGCCGACGTGAAGCTCGACGCGCCCGGCGTGGTGCTGCTGGGCTGCCACCTGCACGGCTCCATGCGCGGCCATGTGTTCGTGACCGATTCGGCCTGGACGCTCAAGACCGACAACGACGGCATCGCGCGCTTCCCGGCTGTGCCGGACGGCGGCGCCCAGGTGCGCGTGTGGCACGCCGAACAACTGGTGGACCTGCCGCGCAAGGCGCTGAACGTGGTGCCCGGCCCGGTGCTGGACACCGTGCAGCTGAGCGTGGTGCCCCGTGTGCGCCGCGCGCCGGCCGCCACGCCGTCCAACACGCCGGGCGGACCGGCGGGGTCGTACAGCCTGGCGCCTGCGCATGGCGGGCATGTGCATTCAGGGAGCTAACCTGTCCTGGCAGGGCAGGGCGTTCATGCTCGCCTTCGCCTTACCCCTGCCGCGCCTGCACCGCATTGCACCACCCACACCGTTCACGCTGACCTGATCGAAGCGCAGCGCAGGGCTTCGACCAGCTCAGCCCAACGGTGTGTGGTCCGAGCGAATGGTGACCCGAAAGATTGATTGCCCTAGCGGGTGGTTACCTGAAACGACAGTTGCCCGAGAGGCTGGTCGGGTGAAAGCATCGTTTTCGGAGCGGCGGGCGGGGCGGGCAGTTCAGCCTGCGCCGCTCACTCCTTGCGCGCCTCACCCCGGCAGCCTGAGCCCCATCGGTGTCGACGGCACGGTGTTGGCGCTGCTCTTGTCACCGCCCAGCGCCGGGGCACTCACGCTGCCCTGTTTAACGCTGCCGGCCGGTGCATTGAGGTACAGGTACAGCGCCTGTGCATCCGTGTCGCTCAACTGTCCCAGCGATTCGAACGGCATCACCTGGATGGGCGTGCCGTCGGGCCGCTTGCCGGTGCGCAGCATCGCCACGAAGCTGGCGGCACTGGGGTAGCGCGCCATGGCGCTGTCGGCGTGCTGGGCGCCGGGGCGGATGTCCGCGGCCGCAGGCCAGTCGGGCGGGCCGCCCGGGATCTTGCCGCCTTCCAGCGTGGCGCCGTGGCAGCCGATGCACATGTTGGCCACATATTGGCCGTTGGCCAGCGTCACGCCGGCCGGCACGGGGCGTGATGGCGCCAACTGGTGGTCGATGCGCGCAGCGGCGTCGGGGATCACGCCCAGGCCGTACAGCACCCAGGCGGGGCGGGGCAGGTCCACCACGGCCTGGGCCGTGACTTCCTGGGGCGGCAGCTGGCGCACGTATGAGACCAGCGCGTTCAAGTCGTCGTTGGTGAAGCGGTTGTAGTCTTCGCTGGGCATCACCATCACCGGGCGGCCGTTGGGTTTGACGCCGTGGCGGATCACGCTGTTCCAATCCTCGGGCTGGTAGCGGCCCACCACGCCCGCCGATGTGATGTTGGGTCCGACGATGCGCGTGCCCTTGCCGTCGTTCACGAACTCGCGGCCCGCTCCTTGCGCGCCATGGCAGTCGGTGCAGCCGCGCGATGCATACAGGTAGCGGCCGCGTTCGATGGTCTGCGCATCGGTGGTGTACGCCACGGGGCGGGGCTTGATGTCGATGTAGCGGTTGCGCCGCTGCTCTGCCAGGTACAGGCCGGTGGCTGCGGTGGCGGCAACGATCACGCCCAGCAGCAGTGCGCTGCCTGCAGTCCATTGAATCCAGCGTTTCATGGTGGGGCCCCTCTCCTTTGACTTCGACTTCGAATGAATTCCGTGTTCAGGCGGCGGATTCTGAAGTCGAAGAAGCGTTTTGGGGCACTCAGCTTTCGCAGGGTATGGCGGGGCCGGTGACATTTGTCACAAACAGCCCGGCCGCGTGGAGCGGCGCCCCAGCCGCTCCAGCGCCCAGCGCTCAACGCTCAACGCTCAACGCTCAACGCTCAACGCTCAACGCTCGATGGTCTTGTTCCAGCGCGTGTTCCAGGCGGGGCGGTTCGCGTTCACGCTGTCCCAGTCCAGCGTCACGGCGTTCTTCATCCATTGGCTGATCTGCGCGACCTGTGCCGCGCCCTCGCCCACGGCCGGTGCCTTGGGGTTGGTGGGGATCTGCGCGCCGAACTGCAGCACGTTGGCCTGCGCCAGCGGGCTCAGCAGAAACTCGGCCAGCTTTTGCGCCAGCTCGGGCTCGCTGTTCTTGGCGATCACGCACTGGCCGGTCATGAGCACCACCGAGCCTTCCTTGGGCTGCGCGTACTCCACCGGGATGCCCTTGGCCTTGAGCGCTGCCACCGCGGTGGGCGTGAGCGGGAACATCGCGGCTTCACCTGTTTGCACCATCTCGGAGATCTTGGCGGAGCTCGGGATGTACTCGAGCACGTTGGGGCCGATGGTCTTAGCCCAGTTGTTGAAGCCCGGCTCCACGTTCTTGTCATTGCCGCCCTGGATGCGGTTGAACATCAAAAAACCGTGCAGCCCGAACGACGACGACGGCATGGACTGGAACACCACCTTGCCCTTGTACTTGGGGTCCGCAAAGTCCATCCACGAGGTCGGCGCAGCCCAGCCCTTCTCGGTGAACATCTTGGTGTTGTAGGCGATGCCGGTCATGCCCAGGCTCACGCCGCTGGCCAGGTCGTCCTTGAAGCGGGCGGCCGGGTAGATGTCGTTCAGGTGCGGGTTGGGGCGCTGCTTCTCGCACAGGCCCATTCCCATCGCGCGCACCATGATGCCGTCATCGAGGAACATCACGTGCATCTGCGGCCGGTCCTTGTTGGCCTGCGCCTTGGCCAGGATGTCCGACGACGTGCCGGGCACCACCACGACCTTCACCCCATGCAGCTTCTCGAACGCCGGGAACACGTACTGGGTGTACGCCTTCTCCATCGTTCCGCCGTTCATGCCGATGTACAGCGTCTTGGTTTGTGCGGTGGCGGTACCGGCGGCCGCCAGGGCGATGGCAGCCGCCGCAGCCAGCAGGCCACGGCGCGGGGAGACGTTCGTGCGGAAAGCGAAGTTCATGGTGATTGCCTTTCGGTGGGTCAGGGGGTGAAGGATCGGCGGCTCAATGGGCCGGCACTGTGGTTATCGGGGTGGCGTTATCGACAGGCGTCGGTGGTTCGTCGAATCGCGCCAGAGAAAACGCGTCGATCGGTGTGCTGGTGTGCCCGTCGCGCGCCAGTTCGGCCAGCACTTCGCCCACGGCAGGGCCGATCTGAAAACCCGCGCCCGCAAAGCCGAAGCCGTGGATCAGGCCGGGCTTGGTGCGGCTCTTGCACAGCACGGGCTGGCGGTCGGGCAGGTAGCCTTCGGTACCGCTCCAGGTGCGGATGAAGTGCGCGTGCTTCAGGGCAGGCAGCAACTCGACCGCCTGCACGGTGAGCGACGCGATGGCGCTGCGCTCCGAGCGTGCGCGGTCGCCGTCGAGCCAGAAGCCCGACCCGCCGCCCAGCACCAGGTTGCCCCGCGCCACCTGGCGGCAGTAGATGCCACCGCCTTCCACGCCCAGGCTCCACTGCATGAAATAGGGAAGGGGCTCGGTGACCATCATCGCGGGGTGGCCGGAGCGCAGCGGCACCGGCTCGCCGAACTGCTCGGCCATGGCGCCGGCCCAGGCGCCCGCGCAGTTGAGCACCACCGGCGCCTGCACCTGCAAAGCCTGGCCAGAATGCAGCGTGAACAACTGCCGGCCATCGTGTTCGATGTGTGTGAGGGGCGATCGCTCGAAGATCTGCGCACCGGCACGCTGTGCAGCCAGCGCGAACGCGGGCGACACCAGGCGCGGGTTGGCCTGCCCGTCGTCCACGCACAGCGACCCTCCCACCGCCTTGCCGCCCAGCCACGGGCACTGTGCCCGCAGGCGCTCGCCGCTGATCAACTGGATGCCCAGGTCGAAGTCCCGGCTCAAGTCGGCGTAGTGCTCCAGCGAGGCCATGTCGACGTCGCTGCGCGCGATCTTGAAATGTCCGGTGCGCGCATATTCGCCATCGGTGCCGATGAGCTCGGGCAGGCGTGCCCAGATCTCGTGGGCGCGCTGGGCCAGTGGCAACTGGCTCAACGGGCGCCCTTGGCGGCGCACCCCGCCGTAGTTCACGCCGCTCGAGCGCGAGCCGCACAGGTCGCGCTCGAGCAGCACCACGTCTAAGCCCTGGCGGCGCAGGGCCAGCGCGGCTGACGCGCCCACGATGCCGCCGCCCACGATGGCGACGTCGGTTTTAATGGTGCGAGGCGTGCTGCTGCTCATGCGCTGGCTCCCGCGTCGGTGGCCTGCCGTGCCTGCAGGTGGATCGGTATCGGCTTGATCGGCGCCTGGCCGCGCAGCCGACCCACCCGCTCCACGGGTTGGCCGGTGGCCTGGGCCAGGATCTCGGCGGCTGCCACGCCGCAACTGCGGCCCTGGCAGCGGCCCATGCCCACGCGGGTGAGCGCCTTCAGGCGGTTCATCTCATCGGCGCCGGTCTCGCGCACGCAGGCGCGCAGCTCGCCGGCCGTGATGTTCTCGCAGCGGCACACCACCAGCGCGTCGGGCGCGTGCGCGGCCCAGTCGGTGGGGAAGGGAAACGCGCGCTCCAGCCCGTGGCGAAACCGCACCAGGCGATGGAGCTGTCCCTGCAGCGCCTGCATGCGCGCCGCATCCACGGCCGTCCCGTGGTCCTGCAGCAGTGCCAGCGCGGCCAGCTCGCCGGCCCACTCGGCCGCGTCGGCACCCAGGATGCCCGCGCCGTCGCCCGCCAGGTAAACGCCCTGCACGCTGCTGCGGCCTGCGGCATCGCGCTCGGGCAGGTGGGCGCGGTGCATCGGTGCCCAGGCAAAGCGGCAGCCCAGCAGGTCGGCCAGCTGTGTTTCGGAGCGCAGTGCGTAGCCAAAGCCCACGGCGTCGCAGTCCAGCGTGTGTTCGCGCCCGGCGCCATCGGCCCACACCACGCCCGCCACGCGGCCGTCGCCCAGCACGCGCACCGGGCGGATGCCGCTGTGGATGGGAACGCCGTGCGCGCGCAGCCAGCCCACGTAGTACACGCCTTTGGCAAACACCGCCGGCTGCGTGAGCATGGCGGGCACGGCGGCCAACTGGTCGGCCAAGCGCGCGGTGTCGAGCACCGCAGCCACCATGGCGCCAGCCTTGGCGTACTGGTAGGCCACCAGGTACAGCAGCGGGCCCGTGCCCATCAGCACCACCCGGCTGCCGATGGCACAGCCCTGGAACTTGAGCGCCACCTGCGCGCCGCCCAGCGTGTAGACCCCCGGCAGCGTCCAGCCCGGCAGGGGCAGCACGCGGTCGGTGGCGCCGCTGGCCACGATGAGCTGGCCGTAGGGCACGGTGCGCGTGGTCTGCGTGGGGCCGTGCAACACGTCCAGCAGGCCGCCCTGCGCGTTCCACACCAGGCTGTCGGGCTGGTAGTCGATCTGTGCGTGCAGGCCGTCCAGCGTGCCGTGCAGTGCGGTGGCACGCGCGGCCTCGGTGCCGTACAGCGTGGCGGGGGTGCGCTGGAAGTGCGCAGGCGGGCGGCGGTAGATCTGCCCGCCGCCGCGCGCGGCTTCGTCGATCAGCACCGGCCGCACGCCGTGGGCCGCCAGCGTCTGCGCGGCGCGGATGCCGGCCGGGCCTGCGCCCACGATCACGGGTTGCAAGGCAGGCGCCGTCGTCATGGCTGGCCCCCGCTAGCAAAGGTGGCCGCGTCGGCGGCTTCGGTGCGCAGCGCCATGCCGGGTGTGATGAAGGTGCTGCAGGCGCGCAGGCGCTCTCCGCTGTCGGTCGTCACCCAGCAGTCCTGGCAGGCACCCATCAGGCAAAAGCCCGCGCGCGGCTCGTGGCTGAACTCGTTGCGGCGCAGCTGTGCGCGCTGGGTGAGGATGGCCGTCAGCACGGTGTCGCCTTCCAGTGCCGTGGTGGGGCGCCCGTCCAGCGTGAAGGGAACGGCGCGGCGCGTGGTCTCTGCCACGCGGTGCAGCAAGGCGGTATTCACAGTCATCGCAGTCGCGCTCATCTACTTCCGTCCTACCAGCACGCGGTCCAGGCCATACACGCGGTCCAGCAGCACCATGGCAAAGGCGGTCACCGCCACCATCAGCGCCGACACGGCCGCCATCAGCGGGTCGATGGACTCGGTGGCATACATGTACATGCGCACCGGCAGCGTCACCGTGCTGGGCGAGGTGACGAAGATCGACATGGTCACTTCGTCAAAGCTGTTGATAAAGGCCAGCATCCACCCGCCCGTCACGCCCGGCAGAATCATCGGCAGCGTGATGCGCGTGAACACCTTGGCCTGGCTGGCGCCCAGCGACAGGGCTGCGTGCTCTGCGCTGCGGTCAAACCCCACCAGCGCCGCCACCACCAGACGCAGCGTGTACGGCGTGACGATGAGCGCGTGCGCCACCACCAGCCAGCCAAAGCTGCCCGTGCCGCCGATCAGCGCGAACAGGCGCAGCAGGGCCACACCCAGCACCAGGTGCGGGATGATCAGCGGCGACAAAAACAGCCCATTGAGAAAGCCGCGCCCGGGGAAGTCGTAGCGCGTGATGGCAATGCCCGCGGGCACTGCCAGCACTGTCGCCAGCGTGGCAGACGCCAGCGCCAGCCACAGGCTGTTCCAGAACGACTGCATGAAGTCCGGGTGGTCGAACACCGCCTTGAACCAGCGCAGCGAGAACTCGGTGGTGGGCAGCGTCAACGTGTTGTGCGGCGTGAAGGCGACGATGCACACCACCAGCAGCGGGGCCAGCATGAAGGCGATGACGAGCGCGTTGAACGCGAGGGCGATGGGGCCGTTTTTTTGCATCGCGTTCACCCGAGAGATTTTTTGTACCGACCTTCAACCAGACGGTTGTAGCTCAGCATCACCACCAGGTTGGCCACCAGCAAGGTCAGCGCAATGGCGGCGCCCAGCGGCCAGTTCAGCTCGTGCAGGTACTCGTCGTACACCACCGTGGCCACCATCTTCAGCCGCCGCCCGCCCAGCAGGCCGGGAATGGCGAACGAGCTGGCTGCCAGGCCGAACACGATCAGGCTGCCCGACAAGATGCCCGGCAGCACCTGCGGCAGCACGATGCGCCGCAAGGTGGTGAAGGGCGAGGCCTGCAGCGACAGCGCAGCGTTCTCCACGCCCGGGTCCAGCTTCTGCAGCGATGTCCACACGGGGATCACCATGAACGGCAGCATCACGTGCACCAGCGCCACCACCACGGCGATCTCGGTGTAGAGCATCTTCACCGGGCCGATGCCGACCAGGCCGAAGGCCGCGTTCACCAGCCCCTCGGGACCGAGCAGCATGCTCCAGCCAAAGGCCCGCACCACCACCGACACCAGCAAGGGCGCCAGCACCACCAGCAGCAGGATGGAGCGCCACGGGTTGCGCATGCGGCTGAGCACGTACGCCTCGGGTGCGCCAATCGCTACGCAGATCAGCGTGACCAGCCCGGCGATCCAGAACGTGCGCCAGAAGATCGCGTGGTAGTACGAATCGGCAAACACATGGCGGTAGTGCTCCAGCGTGAACTCGCCCGCCTTCACCCCCGTGGCCGGGTCGAACGCGTTGAACGACAGCACCGTCGTGAGCGCCAGCGGCACCAGCAGCAGCACGGTGAACAGCAGCAGCGCAGGGCCGGACAGCCACCAGGGCATGGCCTTCTTGCCCAGCAGCGGGTGGGGCGCTGCGGACAGGGTCGATGGGGCGGCTGTCATGGCGTGGCCTCGGCCTCGGCGCCAGCCACCGCGGATTCATCGGCGGGCAGCAGGCGCATGCAGTGGTCGGGCCAGTCCAGGCCGGTGCGGTCGCCTTCGTCCAGCGCGTTGCGGCCGTCGTTGGGCACCAGCACCATCACGTCGCCCAGGGGCGTGCCCACGCGGTACAGCCACTGGCTGCCCAGAAAGAAGCGTTCGCGCACTTCGCCGTCGATGCGGCCCTGCACTGCGGGCACCAACTGCAGCTTTTCAGGCCGCACGCTCAGCAGCACGGCCGCGCCGGGGCGAAACTGCGCGCCGTCCACCCGCACCTCGATGGGCCCGGCGCCCACATGGGTGTGGGTGCTGTTGGCCGATGTGACCTTGCCAGGCACCAGGTTGGCCTTGCCCACGAAGGTGGAGATGAAGCGGGTGCGCGGGTGCTCGTACACGCGGTGTGGGTGGTCGATCTGCGTGGCGCGGCCGGCCTCCATCACCACCACGCGGTCGCTGATGGACATGGCTTCGCTCTGGTCGTGCGTGACCATCACCGTGGTGGTGCCCACCTTGCGCTGGATCTGGCGCAGCTCGAACTGCATCTCCTCGCGCAGCTTGGCGTCGAGGTTGGACAGCGGCTCGTCGAGCAGCAGCACGGGCGGCTCGATGACCAGTGCGCGCGCCAGGGCCACGCGCTGGCGCTGGCCGCCCGACAGTTCGCGGGGGTAGCGCGTGGCGTGCGGCTCCAGGTGCACGAGGCCCAGGGCCTGGGCCACCCGGTCCTTGCGCTCGGCCTTGGGCACCTTGCGCATCTCCAGGCCAAAGCTCACGTTGTCGGCCACCGTCATGTGCGGAAAAAGCGCATAGCTCTGGAACACGATGCCCAGCCCGCGCGTGTTGGCCTTGGCGTGGGTGATGTCGCGCCCGTCCAGCTCGATGCGCCCGCTGCTCACCGCCTCGAAGCCCGCGACCATCTGCAAGGTGGTGGTCTTGCCGCAGCCCGAGGGGCCGAGCAGGGAGACGAATTCGCCTTTTTCCACCGTGAGGTTCATGGACTGCACCGCGCAGGTGCTGCCGTAGAACTTGGTCACGTCGGTAAGTTGGAGGAAGGACATGGGGGCCTTTCTTCGGGTTCCGGTTTCTTGCCAGGCGCGTGCTCTGACGGCGCGGCGCATGGATGTCTTTGTGCCGGGCGGCCTTTGCCAAACAAGGTGCCTTGGCACCGCTGCACCGCGGCGGTGCATGGGATCGTTCAGGATGGGGGTGCCCGGCGTTTTCAGTTCACTCTATTGCAACAACTGAACCAGATCGCACCGGGTATTCCACTAATCAGAATTTTTATTCAAATTATTCCGATCATTGGAATGTGATGGGTAAAATGGAACCCATCTATTCCGCAGGAACCACGCATGGAAGCAGCAACCGCAGGCACGGGCGGTGTCCCCCGGGTCTTTGCCCTCATCCGCGCCCTGGTGGCCGTGCAGGCCGAGGGCGGCCGGGTCACCCAATTGGCGCGTGCTATCGGTCTCACGCAGGGCACGACGCACCGTTTGCTGCAATCGCTGGTGGCCGAAGGCATGGTCGAGCAGGACGAGCGCAGCAAGCTCTACCGGCTGAGCATGGACTTCTTCGCCCTGGCTGCGCGCGCCGGCAACCCGGGCGACCTGCGCAGCCTGTGCCGCCCGGCATTGCTGCGGCTGTGCGGCAGCCTGGGCGACAGCATCTTTTTGCTGGCGCGCAGCGGCTTCGACGCCATCTGCCTGGACCGCAGCGAGGGGCCCTTCCCGATCCGATCGTTCACCGGCGACATCGGTGGCCGCGTGGCGCTGGGGGTGGGGCAGGGCGCGCTGGCCATCCTGGCGTTCCTGCCCGAGGCCGAGCGCGAAGAGGTCATCCGCTTCAACCTGTCCCGCGTGCGCGAGTACGGCGTGTACGACGAGGTGTATTTGCGTACCGAGATCGAGCGCGTGCGCCAGCAGGGCTACGCAGGTCGCAACACCGGCCTGCTCGAAGGCATGGCCGGTGTGGCCGTGCCCATCTGCGACCGCGAAGGCCGCGCCGTGGCGGCGCTGAGCGTGGGCACCATCGCCGACCGCCTGAACGCCGACCGCATGCCCACCGTGGTGGAACTGCTCAAGCGCGAGGCGGCCGCGATCGGGCCGAAGATCAATCCGTTCGATGCGACGCTGAGAAGGCCTGCGCAGAGCCTGGCGGGCTCGCCGCCCGAGCAGCGGTTTATGCCTGGCGCAGACCCGGCCTTGCTGCCGGGGCGTCCCGACTGACGAGCAACCGCGCGCATCCTGGCCTGCCGCTGTGCGATGCGCGCCCTGGCCTGCCACACACCACAACGCAGATGCACACACACCCTACATCCTCATCGCTGCCACCGCTGCCCGAGCCATCGCCGGTGTGCGACGCCCTGGCCACCGCGCTGATGGACGACCCGTTCTACCAGGCCGTCACCGTCGACAGCGCACACGACCCCGCACTGCGCCACCGCGTGCTGGCGCAATACTTTGCGCTGGCCATGGACGAGGCCAATGCGGTGGGCGAGGTGATGGTGTCGGGTGATGACGGCGCAGCGCTGTGGGCCACCAGCCGGGCCACCGCCAGCGAGAAGGCGGTGCACAGTGCGCGGCGCACCGAGGGCCTGGCCCGGTGCCTCGGCCCCATGGGTTTTGACAACTACCAGCGCATCGGTGCCGCGATGGAGGCGCAGGTGCCTGACCCGCTGCACGCTGCGTGGTACCTGTCGATCCTGGGGGTGCGCCCCGCAGCGCGGGGCCGCGGCGTGGCGCAGCGCTTGGTTGCGCAAACCTTGGCCCGCGCAGATGGGGCAGGCGCCACCTGTTATCTGGAGACCTTCAACGCGCTCAGCCTGGCGTTCTATCGACGCCTGGGCTTCGTGCGCGAGGTGCCCTGTGTGGAGCCTGTCTCGGGCCGTGCCTACTGGCTCATGGTGCGCGAGGCCAGGCCGCCGCGCGACTGATGGCACCGGGGGTGGGCGCCGTGAGACGCCGCAGCGTGGTGCCACGTCTTCCCACCCTCTGCGCACCTGCCCCCTGCAATAGCCTGTACCGGCCTGTACCGGCCTGAATCGACGCTGGCAATGGGGTGATCCGCCCGTTCATTCCGTGATTGATGCCGCGGTTTGTCCATAGTATGGTGGGCCTACAAGAGAAAAAGTCATGCAGCAGGAGTAGCCTCGTGCGAGGTCCTGCCGGTCTGGCAGGGGAGCGCGCGGACGAAGTCCGGCATGTGAGAGGGAAGCAAAAAGATGAAGCGTGATGTGCGCCTGGCGGCGCTGTTGTTGATCGCCGTGTACCTGTCGGTCGCCTCCACCACGGCGTGGCAGATCTGGTCCGCGCGGGATCACTCGCTGGCAGAAACCGACACCCAGAACCTGAACCTGGCCCAGACGCTCAACACCTACACCGAAGGCGTCATCACCCAGAGCGCCATGCTGCTGCTGGACTTCAGCGAGCGGCTGGAGGCCGAGGGCGCCGGGCCGGACCACCTGCAGCGCCTGCAGCGGCTGATCGACCGGCAGGAGCCCCTGCTCAACCAGCTCAACAGCCTGGTCATCTATGACGACTCTGGCCGCTGGCTGATGACGTCCACCGGCAAGGTGCCCGCGCAGGTCAGCGGCCTGGACAGGGCATTCTTTGCGCACCACCGTGGCAACCCGTCGCCCGAGCCCTTCATCGGCCCGCCCATCCAGAGCCGCTCCACCGGGGACTGGGTCATCACCGTGAGCCGCCGGTTCGACGGCCCAAACGGGCGCTTTGCGGGCGTGGTGGTGATCAGCCTGGGCATCAAGAGTTTTCTGGAGCAGTTCGGCAAGGTCGATGTCGGCACGGAGGGCGCCATCGGCCTCACCACCACCGGCGGCCAGATGCTGGTGCGCTACCCCTACCGTGAGCAGGACATGGGCCGTGACTTCTCCAAGTCTGCCAACTTCCAGCGCTTCTATTCGGGTGCAACCGCCGGCACTGCGTCGTTCAAATCCGGCATCGACGGCATACACCGGCTGTACGCTTATCGCAAGAGCGACCGCTATCCCCTGACCACCACGGTGGCCGTGGGCAAGGACGAAGCCCTGGAGGGCTGGTGGCGCCAGGCGCTGCTGACGGCGGGCGTGGTGGGTGCGTTGCTGGTGGGCATCACGGTCATCGGGTGGCACCTGCTGATCGACATCCGCCGCCGCACCCGCGCCGAGGCATCGCTGGTCGCCGCCCGGGAAGACCTGCTGCAGGTGAACCAGAAGCTCGAAGCCCTGGCCGCGCAAGACCAGTTGACGGGCCTGGCCAACCGCCGGTGTTTCGACGACACCCTGCACACCGAATGCCGGCGCGCCAGCCGCGAAGGCAAGCCGCTGTCGCTGCTGCTCATCGACGTGGACCACTTCAAGGGATTCAACGACACCTACGGCCATGTGGAGGGTGATGCCTGCCTGCAGGCCGTGGCCCGGTGCCTGGTGCAGCATGCCCAGCGCCCGGGGGACCTGGTGGCGCGTTATGGGGGCGAGGAGCTGGCGATCATCCTGCCCAACACCGACCTGGACGGGGCGCTGGTGGTGGCCGAGGTGGTGCGCAGGCAGGTCGAGGCGCTGGCGGTGCCACATACCGGCAGCGCGTTCGGCTGCGTCACGGTGAGTGTCGGGGCCGCGACGATGGCGGGGCCCTATGCGGAGGGCTGCGAGCGTCAACTCATCGAAACGGCAGACGGCGGCCTGTACCGTGCCAAGACGGCGGGGCGCAACCGGGCTGCGGTTTGACCTGCCCGTAGCGGCCACGGGCGGAGCAGGTGTCCTTGGGCGACACCCGCAGGTCACAACGATGGTGCAGTTCAAAAGCGAAAAGCGAAAGGCGAAAGGCAATCGGCTGGTTCGGTAATGCCGAATACCCAGTTCGGTTCAAGCTGGTGTGTCTTGCCGCCTGCCGTCCCCATACTCGGCACTTGCCGTTTTGAAAGGACGCATTCGATGTTTTACGCAATCAGCTGGTTTCTGTCGTTCATGCTGCTGGCCCTGTGGTCTGTGGTCTGCTGGGGCGTGCATGCGGTGACGCTGTGGGCCGTGTCCAGCGCTGGGGTGCTGTCGGCGGGGACGTCGGCGATGAACGCCGTCTTGCTGCCCGAGTGGATCCGGGCGTGGATGCCGCCGCAGCTGGCACGGGAGCTGGAGTCCGTGATCGCCTCGGCGGGCCCGGTGGTCCAGGGCGCCCTGGAAGCCGTTCCAGCGCTGTCCGGCACGGTGTCGGTTTTGGCATGGGCCCTGTGGGGCCTGGGGGCCGCCGTATTGTTGGCGCTGGCCATCGGTGCCCACGTGTTGATCGCGCTGTGGAAGCGCGGCAGCGCCGGGCCGCGCGCAACCGCTGTGCCCGTTCGCTGACGGATGCTTGAAGATGGCCGCTGCGCCTGGCCTGCATTGCAGGACGGCGCAGCGGCCTTTTTGCGTCTGGTACTACTGCAGCGCGGTGTGCAGATCGCACTCGGTGTTGCGCACCCCCAGCGGCAGCACGCACAGGGCCACGCCATCGAGCGTGAGCACCAGGCCCAGCTGGCCGCCCACCTGCACCACCCCGCAGGACGTGGTTGGCATGCTGGTGGTGGCTGGACGGGTGATGGCCGAAGACGCGCTGATGGGGGGCTGGCGCAGCATGGCCCACAGGGTTTGCGGGTCGCGCCATTGCAGGGACTGCAGGTACGCCCGCAGGACGGCAGGGTCGTGGCCCTCGCTGTCGCCCTGCACCGGGGTGTGCTCGCCACGACCTGCTGCCTGCCGCAGCTTGTGCAGTGCCCGGCGGATGTGCTGCCGGCTGGCAGCTTCGGTGCGACCGCTCGCCGATGCGATCTCGGCATGGCTGACCTCGAACACTTCGTACAGCAGCACGGCAGCGCCCTCGGCGGGGCTCAGGCACGCCGCCAGCTGGCGCAAGGCGTGGGCCACCTCTTCGGCCAGCGCCGCATCGCTCTCGGCCGACGGCGCCGCGGCGTGCGCCTGTGGCGTGGCCAGCCACTGCTGCATCCAATCGCGTCTGCGCAGCCGGTCGATGGCCAGGTGGCGCACCACGGTCAGCAGCCAGGCCTGGGCGGTATTGAGCGCGCGCGTGTCGGCCTCCAGCGCGCGGATGTAGGCGTCCTGCACCGCATCCTCCGCCTCTGCCGGGCCCAGCAGCCGCGTGGCGGCCCGCACCAGGCGGCTGCGGTCGGTGTCGATCAGGGCCATCCGGTATTCGTCGTGCATCGGCAAATCTTGCCACAGGCCTGCTGGGCGCGCGGATGTCACGAAACCGGCGCGCCGTTCGTCAAGGCAGTTCCACTACGAGGATTCACCGTGAACAGCCCAGACACCCCCGCACCGTCCAGCGCCACCGAGCCGCGCACCTCCTACCTGGAGGAGAAAGCCTTCAAGGCCCGCACCCTGCTGATCTTCGGCACCGTGACCGATGTGATCGCGGCCGATGTGACGCGCCGCCTGATCGCGCTGGACGCCGAGAGCGCCGACCCCATCGACGTGCTGGTCAGCTCGCCAGGCGGGCACCTGGAGTCTGGCGATGCCATCCACGACATCGTGCGCTTCATCGGTGCCCCGGTGAACATGATCGGCACCGGCTGGGTGGGCAGTGCCGCCACGCACCTGTACCTGTCCGTGCCCCGCGAGCGGCGCTACTGCCTGCCCAACACGCGCTTCCTGATCCACCAGCCCAGTGGCGGTGCGGGCGGGCCGGCCAGCGACATCGCCATCCAGGCCCGCGAGATCGTCAAGGCCCGGGAGCGCATCGCACGCACCATCGCGCGCGAAACCGGCAAGCCGCTGGCCGTGGTGCTGGAAGACATCGAGCGCGACCGCTGGTTGTCGGCCGAGGAGGCGGTCGAGTACGGACTGGTTTCGAGGGTCATCGAGCGCAAGATTGAACTCAGGGCCACTTAAAGTTGCGCGTGTTGGTCAAAAAAGGTGGCGCGCTACACGGGCTCTAAGGTCGTCAGCACCACTATTGCATCGCGGTGTTGGGGGGCTATTGTTGAGACCCTTCGCTTTCAATGCTGAGTTAGCAGCGGAGCATCATTCATATTCCTTTTGGTCAATTCCGCTTTCAGTATTGGTTAGCGTCCAGCGGCAACGCACAACACCGTGCCTCGCGCCCGCGACGGTTGGCTCGACATTACCGCGATGATTGGCGATTCGATAAATAACAAAATTTCATATTCTGTTCGATAAAGGCATATCCGATTTAAAGGCTGTGCGAGCACGAGCTCCCATGATAATTTAATGCACAGTGCGTGGATTTGGCGGGCAGATCCACGCCCCCAGGCTCAGCACGAGCCAATGGCGGTATTAAAATTCGTGAGGAATTCAAGTTGGTAGTTCAGAAAAAGACTGTTGAGCAGGTCGCGCAGAAAGCAAGTATCTGTCTAAAAAATAGAGAGAATGTACCGACCGCTCCGCTTTGGCATCTGGGGAAGGCTAAAGTCTTCGGTGTGACAGAGAGTTTTGATTTGGTGCAAAGTACAATTGACTATCTTGCCTGTAAAGCCAAAATAAACTCCAGTTTTACAGAGGATGAAAAAGAATTCTTAGTCAATATTTATGAGGCTTTTTGGTGGGGTGGTAAGTATCTGGGTTTTTCTGAGGCGGCGCTGCTCGCCAATCATTATGTTCATGGCGGCGGGCATGAGGTTATACTGAATCCATTTGTCTATCGGTATTCTGTTATTGTTCAAGATGCAATTGTTGCTTTGAAGAAATATATTTCAAATAGACAAAATACCAATAAATTTTTTGCGATTGCTAAAACGTCTGACGTGGAATTTCAACGTTCCAAATTTGCGGATCCTCTCCGCTCGCAAAATCGGCATAAACCCACTCAAGGAAACATGGTCACAAATGATGGTACTTTGAAGGCTGAAGAAATCAATGTTCGCTTGAAATATACTGACAACCGTTTTTACTTGATGGCGGCGACTTCGTATCAAAGGAATTTATTCTTCACTCGTTGGAGTGTCAGCAGTCTATATGATTTTGTTGATTATGCCGATGAGCAGGATGATAAAAATATCACCGAAATACCTCTGAATGGTCGGAAATTGCGATTGCCAGATGGGTTGTCTAACCATATGGAAAAGATAGGGATTGCAAAGAAATTTTGGTACCGTGTTGAGTGGCATGAGCATTGGAGGGTGGGGTAATGCGTTTAATGTTGAAATTATTATTTTTTTTACCTTTGTTGGTGATCTTGTTGGTAAGTTTCGTTGCTTGGAAATCAAGGTCTGGGCATGAATGCTTCGTATTTGCGGATTCTTATGTCGAAATTGCTCAGTTAAATATCGATGGCCGCAAGCACTATCTATATTCGATGGTCTCAGGATTTCAGGACAAGTCGAGGGGCGTGGCAATTTCAAATGACGTTATTCCTGAAATAATGTGCGATTACTCAAGCACTGGTCGTCGAATCAATTTGACAGATATCGAGGAAGGCCAGGCCATAAAAAAACTGGTCATCAGGCGAGTGGCCCCCTCTGACTTTCGGCTCGACGTCATTTATGGAGGACCGGCGCGAGCCAGTCAATTTCCTGGGATGTCTGGTGTCATCATTGAGATAGATGGCAAGCCAATCCATCGAATATCACAGCAGCCGCGGTAAACACCCGTCTATTGCGCCCGCCCCGCGCATTCCCCCACCACCCAGTCCCTGAATGCCTTCACCAGCGGCGTCTGCGCCCGCGCCTCCGGGTAGACCAGGTAGTACGCATCGGTGCTGGTCAGCACCTGGTCCGACAGTTCCACCAGGCTGCCGGCTGCCAGCTCCTGCGCGATCAGAAACCGCGGCAGCAGCGCCGCGCCCAGGTGGGAGACGGCGGCCTGGGCGATCATGGCGAAATGCTCGGACTGCGGCCCGCGCAGCGCCAGCGCGGCCGGGGCGCCCACCAGGTCGAACCATTCGGCCCACTGCGTAGGGCGGGTGCTTTGCTGCAGCAGCACCACGCGGGTCAGGTCCTGCGGGGTGTGAATGCCGTGGCGGTCGCGGTAGGTGGGGCTGCACACGGGCACAGTCTCTTCGTGCATCAGGTATTCGCACACGGCGCCAGCCCAGTGCGGGGCACCGAAGTGGATGGCCGCGTCGAATGGCGTGCCCGCAAAGTCGAAAGGCTCGGTGCGGGCCGAGAAGTTGACCATGGCCTCGGGGTGCAGCGCCATGAAGCCCGCCAGCCGCGGGATGAGCCAGCGGGTGGCCAGGGTGGGCAGCACCGCCAGGTTGAGCAGGCCGTCGGTGCTGGCAAAGGCCATGGCCTTCTGGGTGCTGGCCGACAGCTGCTGCAGCACGGCCTGCACGTCGGCGGCGTAGACGCGGCCGGCGTCGGTCAGCACCACGCGCTGGCGCACGCGGTGAAAGAGGGCGGTGCCCAGTTGCTCCTCCAATTGGCGGATCTGGCGCGACACGGCGCTTTGGGTGAGGTGCAGCTCCTCGGCGGCGCGCGACACGCTCTGGTGGCGGGCCGCGGCTTCGAAGGCCAGCAGATCGGCGGTGGAGGGTAGGAAGGAGCGGCGCAGCATGGTCATGCGTAGGGGGAATGATGAGCGTCGGCAGGGCGTGGGCTGGCCGCACTGCTGGCGCTGGCTGGTTGTGCGGCGGTGGTCCCGGTATTTTCGGGTACTTCATTCTCGAATGTGATCAAGTAGTTCCGTTTTTTTGCTATCCAGCACTGCGGTATTGGCGGATATTGGCGGGCATCGGCGCACCTGCGGCATCTTGCGGGCTGCGCCTGTTCATCTTTTTTGTCCTTGTCGTTCCGATCTTTGCGAGCCGCCATGTCCGCCACACCTGCTGCCACCTCCCTTGTGCCCGAAGTCGATCAACTGCTGCAGCGCCTGGGCGTGCCACGTGCGGCCTACAGCGGCGGCAGCCTGCAGGTGCGCTCGCCCATCACGGGCGAGGCCATCGGTGCTGTGCCAGAGGCCTCGCCGGCCCACGCCACGGCCGCCATCGGCCGCGCGCACGCCGCGTTCCAGGTGTGGCGCGATGTGCCAGCGCCCCGCCGCGGCGAGCTGGTGCGCCTGCTGGGCGAAGAGCTGCGCGCCGCCAAGGCGGACCTGGGCCTGCTCGTGACCATCGAGGCCGGCAAGATCCCATCCGAGGGCCTGGGCGAGGTGCAGGAGATGATCGACATCTGCGACTTTGCGGTGGGCCTGTCGCGCCAGCTGTACGGCCTCACGATTGCCACCGAGCGCCCGGGCCATCGCATGATGGAAACCTGGCACCCGCTGGGCGTGTGCGGCGTGATCTCGGCCTTCAACTTCCCGGTGGCGGTCTGGTCCTGGAACGCCGCGCTGGCGCTGGTGTGTGGCGATTCGGTGGTGTGGAAGCCATCTGAAAAGACCCCCCTCACGGCCCTGGCCACCCACGCCATTGCCCAACGCGCGGTGGCCCGCTTCAACGCAGCCGGTGGCGGCGCACCCGAAGGCCTGCTGGAGCTGCTCATCGGCCAGCGCGACATCGGCGAAGAGCTGGTGGACGATGCCCGCGTGCCGGTGCTGTCGGCCACGGGCTCCACTGCCATGGGCCGTGCGGTCGGGCCGCGCCTGGCGGCGCGCTTTGCACGCGGCATTCTGGAGCTGGGCGGCAACAACGCGGCCATCGTGGCACCCACGGCTGACCTGGACCTGGCCCTGCGCGGCATTGCGTTCGCTGCCATGGGCACGGCGGGCCAGCGCTGCACCACGCTGCGCCGGCTGTTCGTGCACGAGAGCATCTATGACCAACTGGTGCCCCAGCTGGCCAAGGTGTACGCCAACGTGCAGGTGGGCGACCCCCGCGCGGCCGGCACCTTGGTGGGCCCGCTGATCGACCGCCAAGCGTTCGACGGCATGCAAAAAGCCCTGGAGCACAGCCGCGCACTGGGCGCCACGGTGCACGGCGGTGGCCGTGTGGAAGGCATCGGCGGTGCCGACGCGCACTACGTGCGCCCCGCGCTGGTGGAGCTGAAGGCGCACGAAGGCCCAGCCCTGCACGAGACCTTTGCGCCCATCCTGTACGTGGTGCGATACAGCACGCTGGACGAGGCGATTGCGATGAACAACGCAGTAGGCGCGGGCCTGTCGTCGTCGATCTTCACGCTCAATGTGCGCGAGGCCGAGCAGTTCATGTCGGCCGCGGGTTCGGACTGCGGCATCGCCAACGTGAACATCGGGCCCAGCGGTGCCGAGATCGGTGGCGCGTTCGGCGGCGAGAAGGAAACCGGTGGCGGGCGCGAGGCCGGGTCCGACAGCTGGAAGGCCTATATGCGCCGCGCGACCAACACCATCAACTACTCGACCGCACTGCCGCTGGCGCAGGGCGTGACGTTCGATGTGTGACCTTGAGTCACCCCTGAGTCGCCTGCGGCGCCTTCCCCCGAAGGGGGACGCCGCCAGCGCGGCGGGGCGGCCCTTGCGCGGCGGCCGCTGGCCCACGCCGCGCCAGTCGTGAAGTTCCATCGGCAAACTCATTGTTGTAGCGTGTGAACGGTACCCATGGCCTCTGATTCCTCTCACTTCGTCATCATCGGCGGCGGCGTCATCGGCAGTGCCATTGCGTACTTCCTCACGCTGCAGCAGCCGAGCTGCTCGGTGGTGGTGGTCGAGCGTGACCCGACCTATGCGCGCGCATCGTCCGCGCTGTCGGCAAGCTCCATCCGCCAGCAGTTTTCTACTGACATCAATGTTCAGATCTCTGCCTACGGCATCGGCTTTCTGCGCCATGTGAACACGCTGCTCGCCTGCAACGGCGACGCGCCGGATGTGGGCCTGCACGAGGGCGGCTACCTGTACCTGGCCACCGCGGCCGGCGAGCCCACGCTGCGCGAGAACCATGCGCTGCAAAAGCGGCACGGCGCCGATGTGGCGCTGCTCAGCCCGCAGCAGCTGGCCGGACGGTTCCCGTGGCTGGCGCTGCAGGATGTGGCTCTGGGGTCGCTCGGGCTGTCGGGCGAGGGCTGGTTCGATGGCTACCTGCTGCTGACCGCGCTGCGCAAGAAGGCGCAGAGCCAGGGCGTGCGCTATGTGGCCGATGAAGCCGTGGGCCTGCAGATGGCCGGCAGCGACGGTGTGCAGCACGTCACCAGCGTGCAACTGAAAAGCGGCGATGCCCTCCCGTGCAGCTTTGCGGTGAATGCCGGCGGCCCCTGGGCGGCTGCCATTGCGGGCTGGGCAGGCATCGACCTGCCCGTGGTGGGCAAGCGCCGCACGGTGTTCCACCTGGCAAGCCCCGCGGCGCTGCCGGGCTGCCCGCTGCTCATCGACACCAGCGGCATCTGGCTGCGGCCGGAGGGCCCGGGCTTCATCTGCGGCTTTGCGCCGCAGGCCGACAACGACGCCGACTTTGCGCCGCTGGAGCCGGAGCACCACGCGTTTGAAGACCACGTGTGGCCGACCTTGGCCGAGCGCATTCCGGGCTTCGAGGCACTGCGCATGCAGGGCGCCTGGGCGGGCTACTACGAGATGAACACCTTCGATCACAACGCCATCGTGGGCCTGCACCCGGCGTGCGACAACTTCGTGCTGGCCAACGGGTTCTCGGGCCACGGCCTGCAGCAATGCCCTGCCGTGGGGCGAGGCCTGGCCGAACTGATGCTGACCGGGCGCTACCAAAGCCTCGATCTGTCACCGCTGTCCATCGAGCGCATTGCACGCAACGAGCCGCTGCTGGAAAAGAACGTGATCTGAATGCGTGCCGCAACCCGCAGCCTGCAATCCTCCGTCCGGAACATGCTCCGACCCAGCGCCAGGCTTCGACAAGCTCAGCCCGAACGGTCGGGGTGAGCCCTGAAGCCGGGCGCCTCCCCAAGCGGGGCCGCAGTACCTTTTCTCTCTTTCCCTTTGCCAACCACAACACCACCGGAGACAACGACCATGGCAACTTCCCGCACCCCCTTCACCGCGCTCGCCGCAGGCCTGACCCTGGCTTTCGCCACCTTGGCGCCCGCGAACGCGCAGACACCCACCACCCCCACGCTGGAGAAGATCAAGGCATCCGGTAAAGCCGTGCTGGGCGTGCGCGAGACCTCGCCACCCATGGCTTACGCGCTGGGCGCGAATGAAAAGTACGTGGGCTACCACGTGGAGCTGTGCGAACGCGTGCTGAAAGAAATCGTGCCCGACGCCAAGCTCGAATACATGGCCGTCACCGCGCAGAACACGCTGCCCCTGGTGCAGAACGGCACGCTCGACATCGGCTGCGGCCCCACCACCAACAACACCGCGCGCCAGCAGCAGGTGGCCTTTGCGGTGACGACCTATGTGAGCGAGGTGCGCATGGCGGTGCGCAAGGATTCGGACCTGAAGTCCATCAGCCAGCTGGGCAACCGCACGATTGCAGCCTCCACCGGCACCACAGCCGTGCAGCTGCTGCGCAAGCAGGAGCGCACGCTGGGCGCACCCGTCAAGACGGTGCTGGGCAAGGACCACCACGAGAGCTTCATGCTGCTCGAATCCGGCCGCGCCGACGCCTTCGTGCTGGACGACAACCTGCTGGCGGGCCTGATCTCCAACTCCAAGGACCCGTCGGCCTACCGCATCGTGGGTGAGCCGCTGGGCGCCGAGCCGATCGCGCTGCTGTTCCGCAAGGACGACCCCACCTTCAAGGCTGCGGTGGACGGTGTGCTCACGCGCCTGATGCAAAGCGGCGAGATGGAAAAGATCTACACCAAGTGGTTCGTGAACCCCATTCCGCCCAAGAACATGAGCCTGAACCTGCCGCTGGGCACCACGCTGCGCCAGCTGTTCGCCACGCCCAACGACAAGCCCCTGGAGTCCTACCAGCAATGAACGCCGCCATCCCCGCCACGGCCCTCCCCGCCACCGCCTTTCGCGCGGCCGACCGCATCAGCGCCATCGGTGTCTCGGACATCGTGCGCATCACGCAGGCCGCCAATGAATTGAAGCGCCAGGGCCAGCCCGTCATCGTGCTGGGCCTGGGCGAGCCGGACTTCGACACGCCCGTGCACATCCAGGAGGCTGCGCAGCGCGCCATGGCGCGGGGCGACACGCATTACACCGTGCTCGACGGCACGCCCGAGCTCAAGGCCGCCATCCAGCTCAAGTTCCGCCGCGACAACGGCCTGGATTTCGCCACCCACGAGATCACCGTGGGCGCCGGCGCCAAGCAGGTCATCTACAACGCGCTGATGGCCAGCCTGAACCCCGGCGACGAGGTGATCCTGCCCGCGCCGTACTGGACCTCGTACGCCGACATGGTGCTGATCGCCGGTGGCGTGCCGGTGGTGGTGCCGTGCAGCGAAGACAACGGCTTTCGCATCACGGCGCAAGAGCTGGATGCGGCCATCACGCCGCGCACGCGCTGGGTGTTCATCAATTCGCCATCCAACCCCAGCGGCACGGCCTACAGCGCCGAGCAACTGCGGCCCCTGCTGGAGGTGGTGCTGCGCCACCCGCAGGTGTGGGTACTGGCGGACGACATCTACGAGCACATCCTGTACGACGGCCATGCGTTTGCCACGCCAGTGGTGGTGTTGCCTGCGCTGCGGGACCGCACGCTCACGGTGAACGGCGTGTCCAAGTCGTACGCCATGACGGGCTGGCGCATCGGCTACGGCGCGGGTCCGCGCGCGCTGATCGCGGCCATGGCGGTGGTGCAGAGCCAGGCGACGTCGTGCGCGTCGTCCATCAGCCAGGCGGCGGCGGTGGCGGCGCTCACCGGCCCGCAGGACATCGTGGCCGAGCGCTGCCGCGAGTTCCAGGCGCGGCGCGACCTGGTGGTGGCATCGCTCAACGCATCGCCGGGCCTGCGCTGCCGCGTGCCCGAGGGTGCGTTCTACACCTTTGCCAGCTGCGAAGGCGTGCTGGGCCGCACTACACCGGGTGGCGCGCTGCTGCGCACGGACGCCGATTTTTGCGACTACCTGCTGCGCGAGTTCCACGTGGCGGTGGTGCCGGGCAGCGTGCTGGGGCTGGCGCCGTATTTCCGTATCTCGTACGCTGCGTCGATGGCTGATCTGCAGGAAGCCTGCGCGCGCATCCGCCGTGCGTGCGAGGCGCTGCGCTGACCCGCCTGTTTTTCTTGTTTGATTTCTCGTTCCGGACCTTTTGATATGACCACGCCTTCCACCTCCAGCCCCGCCCAGAGCCGCACCGGCGGCCAGATCCTGGTCCAGCAGCTCATCACCCACGGTGTGCAGCAGCTGTTTTGCGTGCCGGGCGAGAGCTACCTGGCCGTGCTCGATGCGCTGCACGATGCGGACATCGGCGTGACGGTGTGCCGCCAGGAAGGCGGCGCGGCCATGATGGCCGAGGCGCAGGGCAAGCTCACGGGGCAGCCGGGCATCTGCTTCGTGACGCGCGGGCCGGGCGCGACCAATGCGTCGGCGGGCGTGCACATCGCGCACCAGGACTCGACCCCGATGATCCTGTTCGTGGGCCAGGTGGCGCGCGGGGCCATGGGGCGCGAGGCGTTCCAGGAACTCGACTACAGCGCGGTCTTCGGCACCATGGCCAAGTGGGTGGTGCAGATCGACGACCCGGCGCGCGTGCCCGAACTCATCTCGCGCGCCTTCCACGTGGCCACCTCGGGCCGCCCCGGCCCGGTGGTGGTGGCCCTGCCCGAAGACATGCTGACGGAGGCGGCCACCGTGGCCGACGCGCTGCCCTACCAGGTCACCGAAACCCACCCCGGCGCCGCGCAGATGGCCGAGCTGGCCGAGCGCCTGGGCAAGGCGAAGCAGCCCGTGGCCATCCTGGGCGGCAGCCGCTGGTCTGAGCAGGCGGTGCGTGAGTTCACGGCGTTTGCTGCAGATTGGTCGCTGCCCGTGTACTGCTCGTTCCGCCGGCAGATGCTGTTTGCGGCCACGCACGCCTGCTATGGCGGCGACCTGGGCCTGGGCGTGAACCCCAAGCTGCTGGCGCGCATCCGCGCATCCGACCTGGTGCTGGTGGTGGGCGGGCGCCTGTCCGAAGTGCCGTCGCAGGGCTATGAGCTGTTCGACATTCCCACGCCCGCGCAGCCCTTCGTGCATGTGCATGCCGACGCCGATGAGCTGGGCAAGCTCTACCGCCCCACGCAGGCCATCCACGCCACGCCGCAGGCCTTTGCCGCGGCCTTGAACGCGGTGCGCCCTACGGCGCCGGTGCCGTGGAAGGCCCACACCGAAGCCGCCCATGCCGACTACCTGGCCTGGAGCGACCCGGCGCCCATCCGCATCCCTGGCGACCTGCAGATGGGGCAGGTGATGCAGCACCTCAAGGACGTGCTGCCCGCCGACACCATCTTCTGCAACGGTGCGGGCAACTTCGCCACCTGGATCCACCGCTTCTGGCCCTTCACCACGTTTGCGAGCCAGCTGGCGCCCACCAGCGGGTCGATGGGCTACGGGCTGCCCGCCGGTGTCGGCGGCAAGCGGCTGTGGCCGCAGCGCGAGGTGGTGATCTTTGCGGGGGACGGCGACTTCCTGATGCACGGCCAGGAGTTCGCGACCGCCGTGCAGTACGGCCTGCCGATCATCGTGGTGCTGCTGGACAACGCCATGTACGGCACCATCCGCATGCACCAGGAGCGCGAGTACCCGGGCCGCGTGAGCGCCACGGCGCTCAAGAACCCCGACTTCAAGGCCTACGCCCAGGCCTTCGGCGGCCATGGCGAGCGTGTGGAGCGCACCGAAGACTTCGCCCCCGCGCTGGCCCGCGCACGCGCGAGCGGCCTGCCCAGCGTGCTGCACTGCCTGATCGACCCCGAGGCGATCACGCCCACCGGCACGCTGCAGGGCATCCGCAAGGCGGCGCTGGCCAAGCAGTAGGCGGCGGCCCCGAGCGGGTGGGCGCGCGCGGCCAGGCCGTGCCATTTGTTACACGATGGTGGGGCGCGGGGCCCGGGTGGGGCCTTGGGGCGTGGAATGATCCACGTCCCCATCCATTTCACACGTTCCCATGCCCGCCCACAAACATGCCGACGCCCTGGTGTATGCCAGCAACCAGGTGATCCTGACCGACATCTCGTACACATCGTTCACCTACCCGGGCGACCAGGAGGCGCTGGCGGCGCTCAAGGGCATTCCGGGCGCGGGGCAGCTGCTGTCGTGGCTGGACGCCAATTTTTCCGAGCAGATCACGCACCTGAACAACAACGAGCAGATGGTGCGCATCAACGCCAACAACTATGGCTCGCTGTATGCGCTGGTGGAGCGTTGCTGCGCCATCCTGTCGTGCAAGGTGCCGGATGTATACATCACCACCAACCCCGAGCTCAACGCCTATACGTCGGGCCAGCGGCGCACCTGCATCGTGCTGCACAGCGGCCTGGTGGAAGCGCTCACGCCCGACGAGCTGTGCTTCGTCATCGGCCACGAGGTGGGTCACATCAAGGCCGCCCACGGGCTGTACCGGCAGCTGGGCGACATGCTGATCCGCTACTGGGACATCTTCGCGTCGGTCGTGCCGATCCCCGGCGTGGGCATGCTGCGCATTCCGCTGCTGCTGGCGTACTGGGAGTGGTACCGCCGGGCCGAATTCACCTGCGACCGCGCGGGCCTGCTGTGCCTGCAGAACCTGGGACCCGGCCTGAGCGCGCTGGCCAAGCTGTCGGGCAAGGTCACGGGCTACGAAGACGAGCGCAACATCGAAGAGACCATCGCACAGACCGAGGCCCACAAGGAGGTCAACAAGCTGGTGCAGCTGGTGTCCATCATGGAAAACTCCAGCACCACGCACCCCTTCATCCCGGTGCGCCTGAAGGCCCTGAAGGAGTACGCGGGCGGCGAGCAGTACCGCGAGATTCTGGCGGGCAACTACCGCCGGGACGTGCCGCAGCTGGCCGCTGCGCCTGCTGCACTGGCCGCGCCCGGCGACGAGGCTGCGGGCGGCGATGCGGCTGCGCTGCCGCAGCCCGGCGCCGCCGCCAGCGCCGGTGCCGGTGCTGCGGACGCCGCTGCGCCCTTGCTGGCCGCAGGTGCGCAGGCGGTGGACAAGTGGAAGAACTCGGCCGCCGGCCTGTTCAAGCGGTAGGCTGGAATGGCGGGGGCCGCAGGATAGGCCTGCACCCCGCCTGCGGCGCAGACACCGCGCAAAATAGCGGGTGTGACCGATCCTTCGCCCGACGCCTCTGCGCCTTCATCTGCTGACGCGCCATCTGCCGCCACGGCATCCACTGGCCGCCTGCGCCGCATCGCACACCTGGACATGGACGCGTTCTTCGCGTCGGTCGAGCTGCTGCGCTACCCGCAGCTCAAGGGGCTGCCCGTGGTCATCGGCGGCGGGCGGCGCAAGGTGGACGAGTTGCTGCTGCGCGGCCCGGACGGCACCGAGGAGCGCGAGCGGCGCTTCATCCCGGTGGAGGACTTCCCGCTGCTCAAGGACTACGTGGGCCGCGGCGTGATCACCACGGCCACCTACCCTGCGCGCCAGTTCGGCGTGGGTTCGGCCATGGGCATGATGAAGGCGGCCCGGCTGTGCCCGCAGGCCATCGTGCTGCCGGTGGACTTTGACGAGGTGCGGCGTTTCTCGCGCCTGTTCAAGAGCACCATCACCGACATCGCGCCGGTGATGCAGGACCGGGGCGTGGACGAGGTGTACATCGACTTCACCGACGTGCCCGGCGGCCAGCGCGAAGGGGGCCGCGTACTGGCGCGGCTCATCCAGAAAAGCATCTTCGACGTGACGGGGCTCACCTGCTCGATCGGCGTGGCGCCCAACCGGCTGCTGGCCAAGATGGCGAGCGAGTTCAACAAGCCCAACGGCATCTCCATCGTCTACGAGGACGACCTGCAGACGAAGATCTGGCCCTTGAACGTGCGCAAGATCAACGGCATCGGCCCCAAGGCGGGCGAGAAGCTGGCGGGCCTGGGCATCCACACCATCGGCGAGCTGGCCGCGCAGGACCCGCAGTGGCTGATTGCGCGCTTTGGCAAATCCAGCGGCGCCTGGATGCACCGCGTGGCCTGGGGCCGCGACGACAGCCCGGTGGTGACCGAGAGCGAGCCGGTGAGCATGAGCCGCGAGACGACGTTCGACCGCGACCTGCACGCCGTGCGCGACCGGGCGGAGCTGTCGGCCATCTTCACCGACCTGTGCGAGCGCGTGGCGGGCGACCTGCAGCGCAAGGGCTATGTGGGCAAGACCATCGGCATCAAGCTGCGCTACGACGACTTCAAGATCGCCACGCGCGACCAGACGCTGGACCGCTACACCCAGGACGCCGCCACCATCCGCCGCACGGCGGGCCTGTGCCTCAAGCGCGTGCCGCTCGACCGGAAGCTGCGCTTGCTGGGCGTGCGTGTGGGCACGCTGGAGCGGGTGGGTGAGGTGCCGGACGGCCCCCCGGAGCCGCGCGCGAGCCGGGTGCGCGAAGCGGACCCCCACACCCGACCGCTTTTTTAGGGGGCCGGTCCCGTTGCACTCGAACAATGCGTTCGGGCTGAGCCCTTCGACAGGCTCAGGACAGGCTCAGGAGAGGCTTGTCGAAGCCTTGCGCGGCGCTTCGACAAGCTCAGCGTGAACGGTTTCAAGTGCTTTTATGCCGACCCATCGGGGGTCCCCAGCAGGGCTACTGCCGCGCCGTGCGCACGTTGCGCGGCAGGCCTTGCGGGTGGCTGGTGCGCAGCGGGTTGATGTCCAGCCCGCCGCGGCGCGTGTAGCGCGCATACACCGTGAGCTTGATGGGTTTGCAGCGGGTCCACACGTCCATGAAGATGCGCTCCACGCACTGCTCGTGGAACTCGTTGTGGTTGCGAAAGCTCACCAGGTACTGCAGCAGGCCTTCCTGGTCGATCTGCGGGCCGCTGTAGCTGATCTGCACGCTGCCCCAGTCGGGCTGGCCGGTCACCAGGCAGTTGCTCTTGAGCAGGTTGCTGGTCAGCACCTCGGTCACGGGCGGCTGGCCCACTTCGGCGGTCAGCAGCTCGGGGGCGGGCTGGTACTGCGTGCATTCCACGTCCAGGCGATCCAGGCTCAGGCCGTCGAGCTCGTGCACGGGCTCCTGGTCGAACAGCTCGGGGCCGATGAGCCGCACACCCACGGTGGCCGGGTGCTCGCTGCCGCGCCAGGCGGCTTCGCTGATGTCGGTGCGGATGCGTGCCTGCACCTCGGCCGCATCGGCAAAGCGCGTGTTGTTGAAGCTGTTCAGGTACAGCTTGAAGGATTTGCTCTCCACGATGTTGGGCGTCTCGCACGGCACGGTGATGTGCGCCAGCGCCACCTGCGGCTTGCCGCGCTGGTTGAGCCACGACAGCTCGAACGCCGTCCACAGGTCGGCCCCGAAGAAGGGGGCTGCGCCGGTGACGCCGATCTCGGCCCGTTTGCCCGCCCGAGGGATGGGGAACAGCAGCGATGCGTCGTACTGGTCGATGTAGGCAGAGGATTTGCCGAGTTGGGATTGTTCTGGGGTGTTCATGCGGTGCCCGTGGACGGTGGCAGTTGGTTTGCTATGTTTTTAATAGCTGCTAGCGCTTATGGGGCAAGCGGTAGGGGCTGTTTTATTCAAATTTTCACTTGAATTCGCGCTCGCGCAGCCACTTGGTGGCGATCCACTTCTCGCCAGCGATCACCGGGGCGCCGCCGTGCAGGGTGCGGGTGGAGGGGTGGGGGCGCTCGTAGCTGAAGAACACGGCGTTGCCGCGCTGCGGCCCGACCTCGACATGCACGTCGGGGAAGGTGGTGCCGCCGCCTTTCTCGGGCGTGTTCAGGTACATCACCAGCGTGCCCACGCGCTGCCCGCCGCGCTTGACGATGGTGGGCGTGCCGGGCTCGGCCGGGTCGAAGTAGTCGTAGTGCGGCTTGTACTCTGCGCCAGGGCGGTAGTGCAGCACCTGCAGGCCTTCGCCGTTTTCTATGGGCCAGTTCAGCAGGCGGGCAATGCGCTCTTCGATGCGCTGCAGCAGTTCGCCTTCGCCGCGCTGGAAGAACATGCCATCGCTGGTGCGGTCGTCGTTGATCTCTTCGCCGCCGGTCTTGATCGCCACCGTGAGGGAGCGCGCCATGCGCGGCTCTGCCAGGGCGATCAGCGCATCGCACTCTTCGGGCGAGAGCAGGTTGCCAAACACCACGATGCGCGGCTGGGCCATGGCCAGCAGCACAGGGACCACGCGGTCGCCGCAATCCACCTGCGCGGGCGAGTCGCCCAGCTGCGGCTCGGGCACCGGCACGGCACTGGGCTGGCCTTGCTGCACAGCCAGCTCGTTGAGGTGGTCCTGCAGCGTGACTTCCATGGCATCGGCAGCCACGTCTTCGTCCCAGCCGGCATCGCGCATCGACTTCAGCACCACCGGCGCGGCATAGCCGGCCTGGGCCTGCTCGATGATCCAGCGGCGCAGTTCAGGGGTGATCGTTTGGGCGGTCGTCATATCAGCTCTCCATACAACAGGCACAACCAGAGGCCGGCACGCGCACGGTGGCGGGCTGTGCCGGGCCAGGGACGCCGTCGTCCCCCTGCACGCGCGCTGTGCGGCCAAGGGGCAACGGAAAGGCGGCGAAGCCGCTCAGGGCCATGCCCTCATCCTCTGCGAAAGACGAGGCGCTCCGGCGAGGAGGCCCCGGGGGCGAAAGCATAGCCGTCCAGGTCAAAACCTTCCAGTTTGTGCGGTGTCGCCACGCGGTGGGTGATGGCGTAGCGCGCCATCAGCCCGCGTGCGCGCTTGGCATGGAAGCTGATGATCTTGTAGTCGGTGCCCTTGAAGTCTTCGAACACGCAGTCGATGACGCGCGCCTTGAGCGCCTTGCGGTCCACGGCCTTGAAGTATTCCTGCGAGGCCAGGTTGATGACCACGGGCGTCTTGTCGGCGCGCAGGCGGGTGTTCAGGTGCTCGGCAATCTGGCTGCCCCAGTAGTCATACAGGTTGCTGCCGGCCTCGGTGGCCAGGCGCGTGCCCATCTCCAGACGGTAGGGCTGCATGCGGTCCAGCGGGCGCAGCACGCCGTACAGGCCGCTCAGGATGGCCACATGGCCCTGGGCCCAGGCCAGGTCCTCGGCGGACAGCGACCGGGCCTGCAGGCCGTCGTACACGTCGCCGTTGAAGGCCAGTGCCGCCTGGCGCGAGTTGGTGGCCGTGAAGCGCGGGCGCCACGCCTGGTAGCGGGCCACGTTGAGCGCGGCGAGCTTGTCGCTCAGGTCCATGAGCGAGGCAATGCTTTGCGGCGAATGCGTGCGCAGCACGTCGATGAGGGCTGTCGACTGCGGCACGAACTGCGGCGTGGTGTGCGGCAGGCCCTCGGGCAGGGGCGTGTCATAGTCGAGCGACTTGGCGGGCGAGAGCAGGAACAGCATGGGCAGGGCCGGGCGGGTGGTCGAAGGGTCGGATGGCGGGTGCGGCAGGCTGCCTGCATCGGCGATGCGGCAACCATGGGGCAGGGGGCGGTCGCCCTGGCGGCAGGGCTGCGGGGCGACGGACAAAATGGTAACTGCTGGGGCGGGCTTTGGCGCGGGCCAGGGTGATTTCGGTGGGCCGCCCCGCGCCCATGAAAAAAGGCGGCCCAGAGAGCCGCCTTTTTCGGGGTCACGCTGTGCCAGCGTGACTTGGGGCCGAAGCCGCGATCAGGCCGCGGGCGGCTTCTCGAACGGCAGGGTCAGGTCCGACAGGTCGCGGCGGGTTTCCACCAGCACCAGCGGGCCTTCGTCCAGCACCACCACGGGTGGGCGCTCGCGCGGCACGCGGATGGGGGTTGGCTCGGCAGCGATGGCGGCCTGCACGGCAGCGATCTTGTCTGCGTCCGAGTTCACCCACTGCAGGCCCGACGAGGCAGCAACCTGCTGCAGGTCGCTCACGGGCAGCGTGAAGGCTGTCACACGGGGCATGGACTCTGCGGCTGCGGCAGCGGGGGCTGCCGAGGGTGCGGCTGCCCGGGGTGCCACTGCCACCGGAGCTGGTGCAGGTGAAGGTGCGGGCGCAGCCACAGGAGCGGGCGCCGCGGCGGCAGGTGCCACCTGAGCAGGTGCTGTCACCGGGGCGGGCACTGCAGACGCTGTGGGCACTGCCACCGCGGGTGCGGCGTCTGCAGGTGCGGCAGGGACTGCTGCGCTGAAGTAGCTGCGGCGGGGCTGCTCGTCCTGATCGCCAGCGGCTGCGGCCACAGGGGCTGCGGATGCGGACACAGATGCGTCTTGCGGCGTGGCCACGGTGGGGTCGAAGTCCAGCATGGTCGAAGCTGCGTTAGCGGCGTCGGCATTGTCGCGGGGGCCACGGTCGCCACGTTCGCGGCGGTCACGGCCATAGCGGTCGCGGGAACGGCGCTCGCGGCGCTGCTCTTCGCTGACGGGGCCGCCGTTGCCATGGCCATTGCCTGCGGTTTCGTTGCCGGTCAGGTCCAGGTCGGGCAGCGCGGTCAGGGGCGAGGTGTCGACGAAGTCGCCGGCCACCGGTGCCGAGCCTGCTGCGCCGGCTTCCTGGCCTTCGGCGTTGCGGGGGCCGCGTTCGCCGCGGTTGCCGCGCTCGCCACGTTCACGGCGTGGGCCGCGATCGCCACGGGGCTGCTGGCCGGGTGCTGCATCGGCAGCGGAGCCGTTGCCGGGGCCGTTCGGGCCTTCCACCTGGGCTTGCGCTGCGGTGTTGTCACCGTTCATGCCAGCGGCCTGGTTGCGGCTTTCGGCGTCGCGGCGGCTGCGGCCACCGTCGCGGCCATTGCGGCCTTCACGGGGTTCGCGGCCGCCTTCGCGGGGTTCGCGGCCTTCGCCTTCGGGGCGGCGTTCTGCGTCACGCTGTGGGCGACCCTCAGCGTCGCGGGGGCCGCGGCCTTCGGCCGGGCGCTCGCCACGGGGGCGGCGGTTTTCACCGTTGCCTTCGCGGTTGCCGTCACGACCACCGCCTTCGCGCTGTCCGTCGCGGCCGCCACGGCCACGGCCGCGGCCTTCGCCGTTGCGTCCGTCGCGGCGGGGCTCGCCACGGCTGGTGGTGTCAGCGACTGGGGCGGGCGCCGGGGCTGCCACGGGTGCCGGGGCTGCGGCTGGTGGGGTGCCAAAGCCGAACAGGCTCTTGAGCCAGGCGAAGAAGCCTTGCTCCTGCGGTGCTGCGGGGGCGGGTGCCGCCGCAGGGGCTTGTGCCGGGGCGGGTGCGGGTGCGGCTGTGCCTGCGCCATGGCGCGGTGGCTGGCCGGCGCGCGGCGGGCGGGCCGCACCTTCGGGGCGAGGCTCGGCCATGGGGGCGGGCGCATCGGGCAGCACGCCCTTGATGACGGGGGTTTGCTTGTTGGTCGGCTCTTGCGAGCGGCGCGTCACGGCGGTCGGGTCTTCCACTTCTTCGGCGAGCTTGTAGCTGGCTTCGATGTGGTCCAGACGCGGGTCGTCGTGCTTCAGGCGCTCCAGGCGGTAGTTGGGGGTTTCCAGCGTCTTGTTGGGCACCATCAGCACGGCCACGCGCTGCTTGAGTTCGATCTTGGCGATCTCGGTGCGCTTTTCGTTCAGCAGGAACGAGGCCACTTCCACCGGCACCTGGCAGTGCACGGCAGCCGTGTTGTCCTTCATGGACTCTTCCTGAATGATCCGCAGGATCTGCAGGGCCGAGCTTTCCGTGTCGCGGATGTGGCCCGAGCCGCCGCAACGGGGGCAAGGGATGGAGGAGCCTTCGGACAGGGCGGGCTTGAGGCGCTGGCGGCTCATTTCCATGAGGCCGAACTTGCTGATGGTGCCGAACTGCACGCGGGCGCGGTCCTGGCGCAGCGCGTCGCGCAGGCGGTTTTCCACTTCGCGGCGGTTCTTCGACTCTTCCATGTCGATGAAGTCGATGACGATCAGGCCGCCCAGGTCGCGCAGGCGCATCTGGCGGGCCACTTCGTCGGCGGCTTCCAGGTTGGTGCGGGTGGCGGTTTCCTCGATGTCGCCGCCCTTGATGGCGCGGGCCGAGTTCACGTCCACCGAAACCAGCGCTTCGGTGTGGTCGATCACGATGGCGCCGCCCGAGGGCAGTTGCACGGTGCGGGCGTAGGCCGACTCGATCTGGTGCTCGATCTGGAAGCGGCTGAACAGCGCGGCGTCGTCGCGGTAGCGCTTCACGCGGGCGGCATGCTCGGGCATGACGTGCGCCATGAACTGGTGCGCCTGCTCGTAGATGTCGTCGGTATCGATGAGGATGTCACCGATGTCGTTGTTGAAGTAGTCGCGGATCGCGCGGATGACGAGGCTCGATTCCTGGTAGATCAGGAAGGCGCCCTTGCCGCCCTTGGCCGCGCCGTCGATGGCGGTCCACAGCTTGAGCAGGTAGTTCAGGTCCCACTGCAGCTCGGGCGCGGTGCGGCCGATGCCTGCGGTGCGCGCGATGATGGACATGCCGTTCGGGTATTCGAGCTGGTCCATCGCCTCCTTGAGCTCGGCGCGGTCCTCGCCCTCGATGCGGCGCGATACGCCACCGCCGCGGGGGTTGTTGGGCATCAGCACGACGTAGCGGCCGGCCAGCGAGACGAAGGTGGTGAGCGCCGCGCCCTTGTTGCCGCGCTCTTCCTTCTCGACCTGGACCAGCAGCTCCTGGCCTTCACGGATCACTTCATTGATGCGTGCCTGGCTGGGCGAGACGCCGGGGGCGAAGTAGCTGCGCGAGATTTCCTTGAACGGCAGGAAGCCGTGGCGGTCTTCGCCGTAGTCGACGAAGCAGGCTTCCAGCGAGGGCTCGACGCGGGTGACGACGGCCTTGTAGATGTTGCCCTTGCGCTGTTCGCGCCCTTCGATCTCGATTTCGTAGTCGAGGAGCTTTTGTCCGTCGACGATGGCCAGGCGCCGTTCTTCGGGCTGCGTGGCGTTGATGAGCATCCGCTTCATGATGCGATTCCTTCCGTGTTTCGCGGACGGCAGCGGTGCAGCTCACCTTCCGACAGGGAGGGCTGCGCGGGCTGCCGCCCACAGTTTCCAAACCAATACAACAAGCTCTACAGGAGCTGTGAATGCCTGGACTGACGCATCGAAACGAAGGGAATTGCCGGGGATGCCAATGATCTGCAGCGCTCTAGCGCAGCATCGTGAGGCAGGGGCGCGTGGATGGGGGCGAGTGGTAGGAGCGCAGTTTTGCTAGCAAAAGAGTAGCTGGTTGCGCTTGCTGGCTGGGCGCTGAGGGCGATTTTGAGCGTGCAGCCAAAGGCCGCAGCCTCCGCCACAAGGTCACCATCCATGCCATCAACAACCACATGCTCGCTTCGATCCGCTGGCAGGTGGCGCCCGGGTGGGGTGCATCTGCCAGCTTCTGGGATTCCGTATCAGTGTTTCAATCTGTCAGCCCGCCGCGCGCTGTGCAGGCCACCACAGGCATCTGGCCTGCAATCTGCGTGCACGACACCCGTTGGCATCGACGTGCCTGAACGTGGGGCAAGGGCTGTGTGGACTAAACTCCAGACAAATCAACCACTTACATGACAACGCGCAGGTGAAACACATTATAGGGGCCAAACCGCCCGCAGCGGCTGCGGGGCTTCCCGCAGTCCGCATGGTGGAGGTCGACGAAGACTCCGCGGGCCAGCGGCTCGATAACTTTTTGATACGCCATTTGAAGGGCGTGCCCAAGACGCACGTCTACCGCATCATCCGCAGCGGCGAGGTGCGCATCAACAAGGGCCGTGCGAGCGCCGACACCCGGGTGGAGGCGGGCGACGTGGTGCGCCTGCCGCCGGTGCGCATCTCCGACAAGGTGGCCGACAAGGCCGAGCGCCCCGCGCCCGCGCGCGAATTCCCGATCCTGCTCGAAGACGAGCATGTCATCGCCATCGACAAGCCCGCCGGCGTGGCGGTGCATGGCGGCAGCGGCGTGAGCTTTGGCGTGATCGAGCAGTTGCGCCAGGCACGCCCGCAGGCAAAGTTTCTGGAGCTGGTGCACCGGCTCGACCGCGACACCTCGGGCATTTTGCTGGTGGCCAAGAAGCGCTCGGCGCTCACCCACCTGCAGGACCAGTTCCGCGAGCGCGAGACCGGCAAGACGTACCTGGCGCTCGTCACCGGCGCCTGGCCGGCCAACAAGAAGGTCATCGACCTGCCGCTGCACAAATACCTGCAGGCCGACGGCGAGCGCCGTGTGCGCGTGACCACGGAGGACGACCCGGACGGCATGCGCTCCATCACGCTGGTGAAGGTGCGCAGCACGATCCCTGCGCGCCAGGCCCAGGGCCTGCCGGTGATGTCCCTGCTGGAAGTGACCATCAAGACCGGCCGCACCCACCAGATCCGGGTGCACCTGGCCAGCCAGGGGCATGCCATCGTGGGGGACGACAAGTACGGTGACTTCGACCTGAACAAACGCCTGCTGAAGCTGGGGATGAAGCGCATGTTCCTGCATGCGTGGCGGTTACAGTTCAACCACCCCGCCTCGGGCGAGCGCGTGGCGCTGAATGCCGAACTGCCGCCCGAACTGGCTGACTTCGTGACCCCAGCGCCCGACCAGGCGTGACACCGCCCATGCCCGCCTCCAGCTTCCGCCCCCGCCGCTACGACCTCATCGCCTTCGACTGGGACGGCACCCTGTTCGACTCCACCGCCATCATCGTGCGCTGCATTCAAGAGGCGGTGCGCGATGTGGGCGGCACCGTGCCGTCCGACAAGGATGCCGCCTACGTGATCGGCATGGGGCTGATGCAGGCCCTGGCCCACGCCGCGCCCGATGTTCCGCCCGAGCGCTACACCGACCTGGCCAACCGCTACCGGTTTCACTACGTGCAGCACCAGGACGACCTGAGCCTGTTCGAGGGCGTGCTGCCCCTGCTGAACGACCTGCGCGAGCGCGGCCACCTGCTGGCCGTGGCCACGGGCAAGAGCCGCCGCGGGCTGGACGAGGTGCTGCACACCGTGCAACTGCGCGGCATGTTCGACGGGTCGCGCACCGCAGACCAGACGGCCGGCAAGCCCCATCCGCTGATGCTGCAGGAGCTGATGGCCGAGTTCGACGTGGCGCCGGGGCGCCTGCTCATGATCGGCGACACCACCCACGACCTGCAGATGGCGGTGAACGCCGGCTGCGCGAGTGTGGGCGTGAGCTACGGCGCGCACGAGCCCGAGGTGTTCGATGCGCTCAAGCCCTTGCACGTGGCCCATTCGGTGCGCGAGCTGCACGACTGGCTGCTGGACAACGCCTGACTGCCATGGCCACCGACAGCATGATTCCCTTGTGCGGCAGCGGCGACCTGGTCGACGGCGGCTTGGCGGTGCCTTTCGATGTGGTGTACGCAGGCCAGACCTGCCGGGCGTTTGCCATCCGCTACCGGGGCGAGCCCCATGCCTATCTCAACCGTTGCACCCACGTGCCGATGGAGATGGACTACCAGGCCAACCGCTTTTTCGATGACACCGGCCAGTGGCTGCTGTGCGCCACGCACGGAGCCGCCTACCTGCCCAGCACGGGCGAATGCGCAGGCGGGCCGTGCCGGGGCGGGCTGGTCAAAATCCCTTTGACGGAAAGCGATGGTGCAGTGCACTGGCATACTGACCACCATCTGCAGCCCATCGCGTTCTGAAAACCCTCCCCACAGGCCCGATGCCGCCGCCGGCCGCGCCCGCTGCACCGTGCCAGGACCCATGACATGACCACCGATTCCCAACAGCCCGGTTCGTCGGGCTTTGACCCCAAGAGCAACCCCGCGCCCGATCTGTGGGCGCAATCAGCTACAAACTCAGGAGCATCTGTGAGCGACTCATCGCGTGAACCCGGCTGGGAGCGCGCCACGCTGGAAAAGCTGGCCTTTGCCACCCTCAATGAGCAGCGCAGTGCGCGCCGCTGGAAGATCTTCTTTCGCCTGACCTGGCTGGTGCTGATCGCCGCCATCGCCTTCATGGCGCTGCGCCAGGCATCGCCCAGCGCCAGCAAGACCTCGCCCCACACCGCGGTGGTGGACATCAAGGGCGAAATCGCCGCCGGGGCCGAAGCCAGCGCCGAGTTCGTGGTGGCCGCCATGCGCAGCGCGCTGGAAGACGAGGGCTCCCAGGCACTGGTGCTGCTCATCAACTCGCCCGGTGGCAGCCCGGTGCAGGCCGGCATCATCAACGACGAGATCGTTCGCCTGAAGGCCAAGCACGGCAAGCCGATCTATGCGGTGGTGGAAGAAACCTGCGCCTCGGCCGCGTACTACATCGCGGCGGCCGCGGACGACATCTACGTGGACAAGGCCAGCATCGTGGGCAGCATCGGTGTGCTGATGGACGGATTCGGCTTCACCGGCACCATGGAAAAGCTGGGCGTGGAGCGCCGCCTGCTGACGGCCGGCGAGAACAAGGGCTTCCTCGACCCGTTCAGCCCGCAGACCGAAAAGCAGCGTGCCTATGCGCAGACCATGCTCGACCAGATCCACCAGCAGTTCATCGCTGTGGTGAAGGAAGGCCGTGGCGACCGCCTCAAGACCACGCCCGATACCTTCAGCGGCCTGTTCTGGACCGGCCAGCAGGCTGTGGAAATGGGCCTGGCCGACAAGCTGGGCAATCTGGATTACGTGGCCCGTGAAGTGGTCAAGGCCGAGGAAATCATCGACTACACCCGCCGCGACAACGTGGCGGAGCGCCTGGTCAAGCGCTTTGGCGCGGCCATCGGTGTGGGCGCGGTGAAGTCGCTGGCCTGGGCCGGCCCTCAGCTGCGCTGAGCGGCTGAGCGGCTGAGCGCCACGGCGCCCGCGCTTTATAGCGTTGCAGTGGCCGGTGAGTCGGTCACCTGACGCGCATCCAGACGCGCAACCGGGCAACCATCAAGCCTTCCAGCCCCGTGCAACGTCATTGTTGCGCGGGGTTATTTTTTTTGGGGCAGGCCCGTATCAGCTGTCGGTTCCGGCAGCTTTGCGCTGGCGGGAGCCGTCTTCCAGGATGGTGTCGTCGGCGATCAGCTTGCCGGATTCATCCCACTGCTTGCGGGCCGTAAGGCGTGTGCGGCCCCGCGCGTCGGGGGTGGAGTACTGCTCCTCCGTCGCCAGCCGGCCGTTCTCGTGGAAGGCCTGCTGCGTGCCCACGGGCCACTGGTCCGCGTTGAGCTGCTCGCGCCGTGCCAGCTTGCCGTCGTCGCGGTACATCTCGCGCAGCTGGCGGGCGTCCTTGCCGCTGCCGCTGACGGTGCTGCGCTCGCGCACGGACCCGTTCAGGTACCAGCGTTCCACCTGTACCTCGCGGCCGTCTTCGAAACTGCGTTGCTCGATAGGCTGGCCTGATGCGCCATAGCGTCTGGCCCTGAAAAGCTGGCCGCGCGTGTCGCGCAGCGTGCGGTCGTCGGGGTTGAAGACACGTTCCTCGCGCAGCACGCTCTTGCCGCCCTCGGTGTAGAAGCTCTTGTGCACGCGCCGGCCGTCCACCACCAGTTGCTGGGCCGACACGACGCCGTCGCTGGACCACTCGGTGGCGCTCAGCAGGCGGCCCTGGTCGTAGCGCAGCTGCGCAGACCGCGCCCCGCTCTCGGCGAACAGCTCGGTGTCGGTGGCGCCGGCGAAGCCGCAGAGCTTGCGGTCGTCGGGCAGCACGCTGCTGCGCGGGCACAGCAGGCGCATGGGCTGGCCCTTGCTGTTGTATTCGACATGGAAAAGCTCTTGCCCCTCGCCATGAAACGACACGCGCTCCACCCGGCCCGTGGCGTCGAAGCGGCGCACAGTGCCCTGGGTGCGGCCGTTGTCGGCGGTTTCCTCGCGGCGCACCTGGCCGTTGGGCCAGAACTCCGCCACCCGACCGTGGCTGTTGCCGCGTTCGTTCACCGTGCGCTCACGCAGCAGCCGGCCCTCGCGGTCGAACATGCGCTCCTGGCCAATGAACTTGCCGTTGCGCAGCTCTTGCTCGCGCTGCAGGTGGCCGGTGTCTTCTTCCCGGCATCGCACCAGCCCCGACTTGCCCGCCAGCTCCGCGCCGTTGGAGACGTTGAGGGGCTTGCCATCCATTTCACAGCGAATAATGGCGCTGGCGCTTGCTCCATAAGCGCTGGCAGCTATAAAAATAGTAGTGACGATGTATTTCATGGGTGTGGCTCCATGGTGCTGTGCGCCGTCGTGCGCTGTTGCACGCTGCTTTTTTTACCGGCCCAGCGCGAACACGACAGGTGTGCGGTTGTCCGGTGCCGCGGGCTGCTGGCGCCATTGGCGGACCAGTTGGCTCTGGATGCGGGCTTCCGGCAGCGTCAGGCCGCTGGCCAGGGCCAGGCGGGTGTGGGGCTGCAGCGCCTGCACCAGGGCCTGCCACAGCGCCGCGTTGCGGTAGGGCGTCTCGATGAACAGCTGGGTCTGGCCGGTTTTCAGGGCCAGACCCTCCAGCTCCTTGATGCGCTGGGTGCGTTCCTGCGCATCCTGCGGCAGGTAGCCCACGAAGGCGAAGTTCTGCCCATTGAGCCCGCTGGCCGCCAGTGCCAGCAGCAGCGACACCGGTCCGACCAGCGGCACCACGCGGATGGAGAGATCGTGCGCCGCGCGCACCACGGATGACCCAGGGTCGGCCACGGCAGGCATGCCAGCCTCGCTGACCAGGCCGATGTCGTGCCCCGCCAGCGCGGCAGCCAGCAGGGGGCGCGCGTCGAACGGCGCGGAGCCCTTGTCGCCGTGGTCGCCCTTCTTGTGCACCTCGCGCGGCAGTTCGGTGATCTGCTGCTGCTGCAGGGGGGCGGCCAGCGGGTGCAGTGCATCGATGCGCTTGAGGTAGGCGCGGGTGCTCTTGGCGTTCTCGCACACCCAGTGCGTGAGGCGCGCGGCGGTCTGCAGGGTGCTGTCGGGCAGGGCGTCCTGCAGCGGGGCGGTGGTGTCGCAGCCAAAGTCGAGCGGGGCGGGTACCAGGAACAGGGTTCCGGTTTTTGTTTTCATTGGGAGTATTTAGTGCGTTGTTCAGGGTCCGAGGACTCAGAATTGGACGCGGTCCATGCCAGTGCACCCGTGGAACTGGCTTTGCCAGGCCACCGGGTGCGTCCCCCTCCCGAAGGAGAGGGGGAAGGCGCGAAGCGCCTCAGGGGGTGCTTGATCACGGCAACACCAGGCCCGCGGCGCGCAGCATGCGGCAGGTGCGGATCAGCGGCAGGCCGATGAGGGCCGTGGGGTCGTCGCTGTGGATGGCGTCGAGCAGCGCGATGCCCAGGCCTTCGCTCTTGGCACTGCCGGCGCAGTCGTAGGGTTGCTCGGCGCGCAGGTAGCGCTCGATCTCTTCATCGGACAAGTCTCGGAATTTCACTTCCACCGGCGCCAGGTCGACCTGCTCGAACCCCGTGGCTGCGCACACCACGGCCACGGCCGTCTGGAAAATCACCGTCTGCCCACGCATCTGGCGCAGTTGCTGGACGGCGCGTTCGTGTTCGCCAGGCTTGCCCAGCGGCGTGCCCGCCAGGTCGGCCACTTGGTCCGATCCAATCACGACGGCCTCGGGGTGCTGCTGCGCCACGGCGCGGGCCTTGGCCAGGGCCAGCCGCAGCGCCAGGGCGCGGGGGGCTTCGCCGGGCTCGGGGGTCTCGTCCACATGGGGGGCGGCCACGTCGAACGGCAGACGCAGCCGTTCCAGCAATTCACGGCGGTAGCGCGAGGTCGAGCCCAATACCAGAGGGCGTTGCAAGGGAGGGGATTGAAGCATGCGCCGATTCTCTTACACTGCCGCCATGACCAAGGAATTCTCCCCTCAACGCCTGGACGTGAAAGCCTTTGCACAGGCGGGCGGGCGGCTGTCGGGCCACGAATCACTTTTGAAGTACGAGCGCCTGGCCCAGGAGGCCAAAGGCCTGCACCCGGACCTGATGGTGGACTGGGAAGCCGTGGGCGAGGTGCGCACCGCGCTGGGCGGTATGGGGCAGGTATGGCTGCGCATCAAGGTCACCGCCAGCTTCCCCATGGAATGCCAGCGCTGCCTGACGCCGGTGGACGTGCCCCTGGAGGTCGACCGCGAGTTCCGCTTCGTGGCCGACGAGGCCACCGCTGAAGCGCTGGACGACGAGAGCGAGGAAGACCTGCTCGCCATGACCCGCGAGTTCGACCTGCGCGAGCTGATCGAAGACGAACTGCTGATGGCGCTGCCCGTGGTGCCCAAGCACGACGAATGCCCGACCTCGGTGCCCATGGCATCGACCGACGACGACTTCGAGGAAGCCAGTGCCGACAAGCCCAATCCCTTCGCGGCCTTGGCGGGTTTGCGCAAGGACACCAAGGGGCAGTGAGCCGCGCGAAGGGGCTTGCCGACCAGGCTGTCGCCTTGTGCCGACATGTGGAGGATGAGTCGCCCGAAAGGGTATAGACAGCCCCCAAAATCATTTGGGTTATAATCGAGGGCTTCACGCGAATCCCCTCGTGTCTTTATGGGCTGATCGCGTATTTACCAACCTATTCAGACCAGGAGCCATCATGGCCGTTCAGCAAAACAAAAAGTCCCCTTCCAAGCGCGGTATGCACCGTTCGCACAATGCCCTGAATGTGCCAGGCATTGCAGTGGAACCCACCACCGGTGAAACCCACCTGCGTCACCACATCAGCCCCAACGGTTTCTACCGTGGTCGCCAGGTGCTGAAGAACAAGTCCGAAGCCTGACCTTCGCACCATCCACAGGCCCGTTGCTACTGAAAGCGTAGCGCGGGCCTTTGTTTTGGTTATTGCATTTCATCGCTGGCCCACGGCCAGTCAGACTAGTCGCCCATGATCACACTGGCTGTTGACTGCATGGGGGGCGACCATGGCCCCCGCGTCACGCTCGCGGCGTGCCGTCAGTTTCTCGACAATCATCCGGATGCTCGCCTGCTGCTCGTCGGCCTGGCGGACAGCCTGCAGTCGTTTTCGCACGATCGGGCCACGGTCGTTGTCGCCACCGAGGTGGTGGCGATGGACGACCCGGTGGAAGTGGCCCTGCGCAAGAAGAAAGACTCTTCCATGCGCGTTGCCATCCAGCAGGTCAAGGACGGGGCTGCCGCGGCTGCCGTGTCAGCCGGCAATACCGGCGCACTGATGGCGATTGCCCGCTATCTCCTCAAAACCCTGGACGGCATCGACCGCCCTGCGATCGCCACCCAGTTGCCTAATGCCTTGGGCGGTGCCACCACGGTGCTGGACCTGGGTGCGAATGTGGACTGCTCGGCCGAGCATCTGCTGCAGTTCGCGGTGATGGGCTCCGCGCTGGTGTCGGCCCTTCAAGAGGGTGGCGAGCCCACCGTCGGCTTGCTGAACATCGGTGAAGAAGTCATCAAGGGCAGCGAAGTCATCAAAAGAGCCGGTGAACTGCTGCGATCTGCTGGCAACGCCGGCGATCTGAACTTTTTTGGCAATGTCGAGGGCAACGACATCTTCAAGGGTACTGTCGACATCGTGGTATGTGACGGATTTGTGGGGAACGTGGCCCTCAAGGCGAGCGAAGGTGTGGCGTCCATGATCATCGGCGCCCTGAAGGCCGAGTTCTCGCACAACATTTTCACCAAAATGGCTGCCATCGTGGCCTATCCGGTCCTAAAAGCGCTGATGAAGCGTATGGACTACCGGCGCTACAACGGTGCGGCGCTTTTGGGGCTGCGCGGACTGGTCTTCAAGAGCCACGGATCGGCGGACACAATGGCTTTCGAGCAGGCTTTGAACCGGGCGTATGATGCAGCCCGCAACAACCTGCTCGACCGCGTCCGGACCCGGATTGCGCATGCGGCCCCGCTCCTCGCGCCCGCAGATGCCCAGACCCAACCTGGCGTAGCGGCGACGACGAGACATTGATGAGACGCTACTCCCGCATTACCGGTACCGGCAGCTATCTGCCCCCGCGCCGGTTGACCAACGCCGATCTGGTAGCTGAATTGGGCCAGCGCGGTATCGAAACTTCGGACGAATGGATCGTGGAACGCACCGGTATCCGGGCGCGCCACTTTGCCGCGCCCGATGTCGGCAGCAGCGACCTGGGGCTGGAAGCCGCACGCAATGCCTTGCAGGCGGCGGGCCTGCAACCCACGGACATCGATCTCATCATCGTGGCCACGTCCACACCGGACATGGTGTTCCCCTCCACCGCTTGCATCCTGCAGAACAAGCTGGGTGCCAATGGCTGTCCCGCCTTCGATGTGCAGGCCGTGTGCAGCGGCTTTGTGTATGCGCTGGCGGTGGCCGACGCCATGATCCAGTCCGGCGGAGCCAGCCGCGCACTCGTGGTCGGCTCGGAGGTGTTCAGCCGTATCCTGGATTTCAACGACCGCACGACCTGTGTGCTGTTTGGCGACGGAGCCGGCGCTGTGGTGCTGGAGGCGTCAGACACGCCCGGCATCTTGTCGAGTGATCTGCATGCCGACGGCAAGCATGTCGGCATCCTGTGTGTGCCGGGCGGTGTCTCGGGTGGGCAGGTGCTGGGCGACCCACTGCTCAAGATGGACGGACAGGCCGTGTTCAAGCTGGCGGTCGGGGTGCTTGAAAAGGCAGCCCATGCCGTGCTGGCCAAGGCGGGCTTGGTCGAAGCAGATATCGACTGGCTGATTCCTCACCAGGCCAACATCCGCATCATGCAAAGCACCGCCAGAAAGCTCAAGCTGCCCATGGACAAGGTGGTGGTCACGGTGGACCAGCATGGCAATACGTCGGCGGCGTCCATTCCCCTGGCGCTCGACCACGGTGTGCGCACCGGTCAGGTCAAGAAGGGGCAGACCCTGCTGCTCGAAGGTGTGGGCGGCGGCTTCACCTGGGGCGCCGTGCTCCTGAAGTTGTAGCTTTCTGCGCTTGCTGGGCAAGCGGTAGGGCGAGATTTCAACCATATTTCTGGATTTTTCATGAAGACTTTTGCATTGGTCTTTCCCGGGCAAGGCTCTCAGTCCGTGGGCATGCTGGACGGCTGGGGCGACAACCCCGTGGTCTTGCAGACGCTGCAGGAGGCCTCGGATGCGCTGGGCGAGAACGTCGGCCAGTTGATCAAGGATGGCCCCAAGGAAGCGCTGGCACTGACGACGAACACGCAGCCTGTGATGCTGGTGGCGGGTGTCGCGGCCTGGCGCGTGTGGCGTGCCGAAGGTGGTGCGCTGCCGGCTGCGGTGGCCGGGCACTCGCTGGGCGAGTATTCGGCGCTGGTGGCTGCGGGCGTGCTCACGCTGGCGCAAGCCGCGCCGCTGGTGCGACTGCGCGCTGCCGCCATGCAGGAAGCCGTGCCGGTGGGTACGGGTGCCATGGCGGCCATCCTGGGCATGGATTCGGCCAAGGTCATCGCCGGGTGTGCCGAAGCACTGGCTTCGTTCGGCCCTGGCACTTCGGAAGTGGTCGAGGCGGTCAATTTCAACGACCCCATCCAGACCGTGATTGCGGGCACCAAGGCGGGCGTGGACAAGGCCTGCGAAGTGCTCAAGGCTGCAGGCGCCAAGCGCACGCTGCCCCTGCCGGTGTCGGCCCCTTTCCACTCCAGTCTGATGAAGCCCGCGGCCGATAAGCTGCGTGCAGCGCTGGCGGATGTGGCGCTCGCGGCGCCGCAGATTCCCGTTCTCAACAACGTGGACGTGGCCCTGCAGCAAGATGCCGACGCGATCCGCGATGCGCTGTACCGCCAGGCTTTTGGCCCCGTGCGCTGGGTCGAATGCGTGCACGCCCTGAAGGCGCGTGGCATCACCCACATCATCGAAAGCGGCCCTGGCAAGGTGCTGGCGGGCCTCACCAAACGCATCGACCCTGAACTGGTCGGTGGCGCCCTATTTGATCCGGCCTCGCTGGCCGAAACCCGGGAGTTGCTGGCATGACGGAAACCTCATCGGCAGCGCAGGTCGCGCTGGTCACCGGCGCATCGCGCGGCATCGGCGCGGCCATCGCGCTGGAGCTGGCCGTGCGCGGCTACCAGGTGGTGGGCACTGCCACTACGGACGAAGGCGCACAGCGTATCAGCCAGGCGCTTGCGGCCTACCCAGGCTGCCGCGGCGCCAATCTGAATGTGAACGACATGGCGGCCATCGACGCGCTGCTGGACACCATCGTCAAGCAGCAGGGCGGTCTGCACGTGCTGGTGAACAACGCAGGCATCACCCGCGACACCCTGGCCATGCGCATGAAGGACGATGACTGGGATGCGGTGCTCGACACCAATCTCAAGGCCGTTTTCCGCATGAGCCGCGCCGCCATTCGTCCGATGATGAAGCAGCGTTTCGGGCGCATCATCAGCATCACCAGTGTGGTGGGCGCGTCCGGCAATCCGGGACAGGCCAACTACGCCGCGGCGAAGGCGGGCGTGGCCGGCATGACGCGTGCACTGGCCCGTGAGCTGGGCAGCCGCAGCATCACCGTGAACTGCGTGGCACCCGGTTTCATCGAGACGGACATGACGTCCGTGTTGGCCGAAGAGCAGCAAAAAGCGCTCAATGCACAGATCCCGCTGGGCCACATGGGCAAGCCTCGGGACATCGCGCATGCGGTCGCTTATCTCGCCTCGCGCGAGGCTGGTTATGTGACGGGGCAGGAGTTGCACGTCAATGGCGGCATGTACATGTAATTAATGAAAGATAACGCCGCTTCATCCGGACGGCGGGCTGTTTAGGGCTTCTCCTTAAGCAGCTAGAATCGCGGATTCATTCACAACCCCCAGAGGGAAACCATGAGCGATATCGAAGCACGCGTCAAAAAAATCATTGCCGAGCAACTCGGAGTGGAAGAGTCCCAAGTCACGAACGAAAAGGCGTTCGTCGCTGACCTCGGCGCTGATTCGCTGGACACGGTAGAACTGGTGATGGCCCTGGAAGACGAATTCGGCATCGAGATCCCCGACGAAGACGCGGAGAAGATCACGACGGTGCAAAACGCCATCGACTACGCCAACACCCACCAGAAGGCCTGAGCGGCGCACTGCGCCTGACTCAAGCGATCAGCTAGAAGGTTTTCACGCATGAGCCGTCGTCGCGTTGTCGTGACCGGCCTGGGATGCGTCAGCCCCGTGGGTAACACGGTGGCCGAGTCCTGGGCCAATATTCTTGCCGGCCAGTCCGGCATTGACCTTATCACCAAGTTCGATGCATCGAACTTCGCCTGCAAGATTGCAGGGGAGGTCAAGGGTTTCGACCTGGAGTCGTACATCAGCGCCAAGGATGCGCGCGCGATGGACAGTTTCATCCACTTCGGCATTGCCGCTGCTGCACAAGCCGTGCAGGATGCGGGCCTGCCGACGGGTGAAGCGCTCAGTGAAGATCTGGCCACCCGCATTGCCTGCGTGATTGGCTCCGGGATCGGTGGCCTGCCACTGATCGAAAACACCCATGCCGAGCTCACCAACCGGGGTCCCCGGCGTGTCACGCCGTTCTTCGTGCCGGCGTCCATCATCAACATGGTGGCGGGGCATGTGTCCATGCGGTTTGGATTCAAGGGTCCTAACCTCGCTGTGGTGACTGCCTGCACAACGGGCTTGCATTGCATCGGCGAAGCGGGCCGCATGATCGAATACGGAGATGCCGACGTGGTCGTGGCGGGTGGTACCGAATCCACTGTCTCGCCGCTGGGCATCGGCGGCTTCGCTGCCATGCGTGCGCTGTCGACGCGCAACGATGATCCCAAGACGGCATCCCGCCCCTGGGACAAGGACCGCGACGGTTTTGTGCTGGGCGAGGGCGCCGGGGTCATGGTGCTCGAAGAGTACGAGCATGCCAAGGCCCGCGGTGCCAAGATTTACGCCGAACTGAGCGGCTTCGGCATGAGTGCCGACGCCGGCCACATGACGGCACCCAACATGGACGGCCCGCGCCGCGCGATGCTCAACGCCTTGCGCAATGCAGGCATGAATGCCGACCAAGTGGACTACCTGAACGCGCACGGCACCTCCACGCCGCTGGGCGACCTGAACGAAACGAATGCCATCAAGGCGGCCCTGGGCGACCACGCCTACAAGACCGTCGTGAGCTCGACCAAATCCATGACCGGCCATCTGCTGGGTGGAGCGGGCGGCATCGAAAGTATTTTCACCGTGCTCGCGCTGTACCACCAGAAGGTGCCGCCCACGATCAACCTGTTCAACCAGGACCCCGAGTGCGATCTGGATTACTGTGCCAACACGGCCCGGGACATGAAGATCGACGTGGCCGTGAAGAACAACTTCGGCTTCGGGGGCACCAACGGCACGCTGGTGTTCAAGCGCGCCTGAACGCGGTGTCCATTGCTTCGCGGTGGACACTGTGGATTGGTCTTTGGGGTGCAGTCTCTTTGCCTGCAGTTCTCAAACACGCCTGGAGCGCCCAGACGGCAGCGCGCTTTGCGTGCGCAGGCAAGGCGGGTTCTCGCAAACGCTGCGCTTGCACGCTTCTGAGTCTCCCGTCTTCAGCGTGAGGCATCAGGCCCCATGAGCAAGCTGGCGCGGTACGCCCCGGCGGTGAACTATCCCTTCGGACGCAGCAGCGTTCTGGCGGCTTTTCTTGTCGCCGTGGCGGCAGGGGGACTCGGCGGATTGGTGGCCTGGGCGTTGCAGGGCGTTCGTGCGGGTATCCAGTGGCCCGTCTGGGTGGCCATGGGCGTGTGGCTGGTAGCCGCGATCAATGCCTTTGATTTCTGGCGCCGTCAGCCTGTGGGCACCCTCCGCTGGGATGGGCAGTCCTGGTCGGTCACTGTGGCTGGCGGACATGCCGATGGGCAGGCCCGGGCACTTTCTGGCCCGCCGGGAATCTTTCTCGACATGCAGTCGCACTTGTGGGTGCATGTTTCGCCCGCGGGGCGTCGCGATCTCTGGCTATGGCTGGAGCGTTCAAGCCAACCCGAGCGTTGGATGGATCTGCGCCGTGCGGTATATTCGCGCGCCAAGCCGGGCGTTGACCCTGACGCAATCGCCCCGGCTGGTAGCCGTGGGGCGTGATTTTCGAGCATCAATGACTGTAAATACGCCTTCCCCTTCCGAGGACAGTGATCTCCAACTGGTGGAGCGCACGGTTGCGGGCGATCAGCGTGCCTACGAGTTGCTGGTCATTAAATACCAGCGGCGCATCGAGCGGCTCATTGGCCGGATGGTGCGCGATACGGACATCATTCCGGACATCGCGCAGGAAACCTTCATCCGCGCCTACCGGGCCCTGCACCAATTTCGCGGAGAGGCCCAGTTCTACACCTGGCTTTACCGTATCGCGGTGAACACGGCCAAAAAAGCGCTCATGGACATGAAGCGCAACCCGGTCATCTCTGAAAACGCGCTGCGAGGGAATGACGACGAAGATGAAACTTCCCGCCTCGGACATGAACTAACCAGCGAAGAAACCCCCGAAACCGTACTCGCTGCCCGAGAAATCGCGCAAGCCGTCAATGCGGCGATGGAGGCCTTACCCGAGGATTTGCGCCAGGCGGTCACGCTGCGTGAGATCGAAGGGCTGAGTTACGACGAGATCGCGCTGGCGATGGGATGCCCCATCGGCACGGTCCGGTCGCGAATTTTTCGGGCGCGGGAGGCCATTTCGGCCCGGGTGCGTCCTTTGCTCGAAAACCAGTCGGGCAAACGGTGGTGAGGTGATGAAATGAACAAGGCTGTAGCAAACATCAAATCGACGGGTAGTTCCATGGCGGACAGTACGGACAAACGAGAACAACTTTCTGCGCTGGCAGACGGGCAGCTGCAAGGCGCTGAACTGGCGGATGCGCTGGCCTATGCGGGCCAGGACGATGAAGCCATGGCCACGTGGGAGCTGTACCACCTGGTCGGCGATGTGCTGCGCTCGCCGGAGCTCGCGCAGTCCGTCGACACGGGTTTCATGAGCCGGTTGCGCACGGAATTGGCCAAGGAGCCGCTGCCGGTGCGGGCGCAGGAGCCCGTGCAGGTGGCTGTGGTGGCCCCTGTGGCAACGGCGGCAGCCAATGCGTCCGTTTTCCGCTGGAAGATGGCCGCGGGATTTGCCTCGATGGCCGCAGTGGCTGCCATCGGCTGGTCGTCGCTGTCCAGCCTGCAAGGCGGGGCAGGGCAGGTGCCGGCGGGCGCGCAACTGGCCCAGCAATCTGCGGAGCGCCCAGCACAGGCGGGCTCTGTGGCAGCGCCCGTGGTGGCGGTTGCCGATGCTGACGGGCAGCAGATCATGATCCGTGACCCGCGTCTGGACGAGCTGTTGGCCGCCCACAAGCAATTTGGAAGCACCTCGGCGTTGCAAATGCCGGCAGGTTTCTTGCGCAATGCCACCTTTGAGACTCCCAACCGCTGAATGCCTGGCCGGCACAGGCATTGGCATTGAGGTGGTGCGATGAACCCGCCAGGAGACGCAGTCAGCCCCGCAATGTTGGCGTATCGATGGCTCAAGGCACCAGTTCGGGCCGCGCTGTGCGTTTTTGGGGTGTCCTGTGCCATGGGGGCGCCGCAGGCAAGCGCACCTTTACCTTCATCTGCGCCTGCATCGGCAGTCGAGGTCGCTGCGGCCCCTGCTGAGCGCAACGTGGTGCAGTGGATCGAGCGCATGCACCGCGCGCCCTGCGCACGGCCCTATGTGGGCACGTTTGTGGTCCTGTCTGCCACCGGGGCCATGGCCAGCTCGCGGATCTGGCAGGCGTGCGATGCCCAGCAGCAGATGGAGCAGGTCGAAGTCCTGAGCGGCACGCCCCGGGTCATCTTCCGGCGCAATGACGAAGTACGCACGTTCTGGCCGCAGACCCGGGTGGTGCGGATGGACCGCAAGGAAGCGTCAGGCCTTTTCCCGCGCGTGCCCGCGGTCAACGGGGCGTCCATTTCCCAGTTCTATGTGTCCAAGCCTCTGGGCCAGGAACGGGTCGCCGGGCTGGTTGCCGAGGTCGTGTGGTTCAAGCCGCTGGATGGTCTGAGGTTTGGATACCGGCTCTGGAGCGAGAAAGAAACCGGTCTGGTCGTCAAGCTGCAGACGCTCGGTCCGGACGGCCGCGTGCTGGAGCAGTCCGCCTTTTCGGAGCTCGACCTCAATGCGCCCGTGCGCGCCGATCAACTCTCGCGCCTGATGGATGCAACCGCTGGCTACAAAGTGGTCGCGTCTGCGGTGGTCAAGACGACGGCCAAGGAAGAGGGCTGGACCCTGCGCCAACCCGTGGCGGGCTTCGTGCCGGTAAGCTGCAACAAGCGCGCCGTGTCTGCCACCGATGATGCCCAAGGCATCCTGCAGTGCCTGTACTCGGATGGCCTGGCGTCCGTATCGCTGTTCATGGAACCGTTCGATGCGCAGCGCCACCCGGCCCAGCCGCAGGTCTCCAGCATGGGCGCCACGCAGTTGCTCGCGCAAAAGATAACGCCCGACGTGTGGCTGACGCTAGTGGGCGAGGTGCCGATGCATACCCTGCGCCTTTTCGCCGGGCAGCTCGAGCGCACGCGTTGATGCGCATGCGGCGTACCGCAGCGCCGCTGGTTCCATGCCGTGCCGTGTCATGCAGTGCCGTCCAGGTTGAATATGCCTCTTGCCGGGGAACCAATTGGACGCACATTCTTCACAGTTACACACAGTTGTATGACGGCGTTCGTCACATTTCACGAAAGGTCAAAGATGTCGAAGTTTGATGGAACCGTGCTGCGCTCGTGGGCGCTTGCATCGGTGTTGGTGGGTGTGGCTGGCACCGCAGGGTTGTTGCCGCAGGTCGCGTTGGCGCAGCCTGCAGCGGCCGTGCGGGGCCTGCCCGATTTCACGGACCTGGTGGATCAAGTGGGCCCTTCGGTGGTCAACATCCGCACCGTGGAGAAGGCGTCCAGCCGGGCGGGCGCGAACGGCATGGACGAAGAGATGCTGGAGTTCTTCAAGCGTTTCGGCGTGCCGATTCCGAATACGCCGCGGCAGCAGCGCCCCCAGCGTCCGCAGCAGGACGAAGAGGCGCAGCCGCGCGGCGTGGGCTCTGGTTTCATCCTGACGGCCGATGGCTTTGTGATGACGAATGCCCACGTGGTCGAAGGTGCAGACGAAGTGATCGTCACGCTGACGGACAAGCGTGAATTCAAGGCCAAGATCATCGGTGCCGACAAGCGCACGGACGTTGCGGTGGTCAAGATCGAAGCCACGGGCCTGCCAGCCGTCAAGGTGGGTGATCTGAGCCGCCTGCGTGTGGGCGAATGGGTGATGGCCATCGGCTCTCCCTTCGGTCTGGAGAACACCGTCACGGCGGGCATCGTGAGTGCCAAGCAGCGCGACACCGGCGACTACCTGCCTTTCATCCAGACCGATGTGGCGATCAACCCCGGCAATTCCGGCGGACCGCTGATCAACATGCGCGGTGAGGTGGTGGGCATCAACAGCCAGATCTATTCGCGCTCAGGTGGCTTCATGGGCATCTCGTTCGCCATCCCGATGGATGAGGCGATCCGCGTGAGCGAGCAGTTGCGCGCGTCGGGCCGCGTGACCCGGGGCCGCATCGGTGTGCAGATCGGTCAGGTCACGCGCGATGTCGCGGAATCCATCGGCCTGGGCAAAGCCCAGGGTGCGCTGGTCACGGGTGTGGAGTCGGGCTCGCCTGCCGACAAGGCTGGCGTGGAGGCTGGCGACATCATCACGCGCTTTGACGGCAAGCCGATTGAAAAGGTGGCAGATCTGCCGCGCCTGGTGGGGAACACCAAGCCTGGCAGCAAGAGCACGGTGACCGTCTTCCGCCGCGGAGCATCGCGCGACCTGTCGCTCACCATCGCCGAGATCGAGCCGGACAAGGCTGTGGCAAAAGCGCCGGAGCGCGAAGAAAAGCCCAAGGCCTCGGCAGCAGCGCAGCAGGTGGGTCTTGCGGTGGCAGAGCTGACCGATGCGCAAAAGAAGGAGCTCAAGGTCAAGGGCGGCGTCGTTGTCACGGCTGCCACTGAAGCCGCAGCGCGGGCGGGCCTGAGAGACGGCGATGTCATCCTGTCGATCGCCAACACCGAAGTAGCAGGTGTGAAAGACTTCGAGTCAGTCTTGGCCAAGGCTGACAAGTCCAAGGCGATCAATGTGCTGTACCGCCGCGGTGAATGGGCGCAATACGCACTGATCCGTCCTGCCCGCTGAGTGCTGTCCTGGGGCGCGTAAAGGGGTGATGACGTGCGTCATTACCCCTTCGGCGTCTCGCCTTTTGGGGTGGTCGCACTATTTTTTTGCAGAGGTGCCCAAGGTCTTTGTGGCGCTTTAAAGTTAGCTTTCGCTTACATCGGTTTCGCTCTATCGATCGATTTCGATAGAATACGGGCACCTGTTCAAACCTTAACGGTATATTGAATGGCGTCGGGTTCACGATGCGGGATGCCAGCGTGCCATGCACAGCTGATCCACAGCTCACCCACAAGTTGTCCAGCGTTGTTGTTGTGCCAATTGTGAATAAGCTGTGCATAAAATTCATGTTGCAGCGTGACAACTCCCCTGAGATGCAGTCGGGCGGGCTTTTTTCAGCGGGCTTTTTGCCTACAATGAAGTTCCAACTATCGCAGTTGCCAATGATTGTTGGTTCAGGGCGCGTCGCCATTCGACGCGCCCTTTTTTCTTGTGCGCGCCGTTTTAATTCAATCACTTGACGTTTTTCGTTGATGAACCACATCAGAAATTTTTCCATCATCGCGCACATCGACCATGGCAAGTCGACGCTGGCCGATCGCTTGATCCAACGTTGCGGAGGTCTTGCTGAGCGCGACATGGAAGCCCAGGTGCTCGACTCGATGGACATCGAAAAAGAGCGTGGGATAACCATCAAGGCGCAGACCGCTGCGCTGCAGTACAAGGCCCAGGATGGGCAGGTGTACAACCTCAACCTGATCGACACCCCGGGCCACGTCGACTTCTCGTACGAGGTGAGCCGTTCGCTGTCTGCCTGCGAAGGTGCATTGCTCGTCGTCGACGCATCGCAAGGTGTCGAAGCACAGACCGTGGCCAACTGCTACACCGCGCTGGACCTCGGCGTGGAGGTGGTGCCCGTGCTCAACAAGATGGATCTGCCCAACGCCGATCCAGAGAATGCGAAGGCCGAGATCGAGGACGTGATCGGCATCGACGCGACCGATGCCATTCCCTGCTCGGCCAAGACCGGCATGGGCATCGACGAGATTCTGGAAGCCATCGTCGCGAAGGTGCCCGCACCGCGCGGCAATGCCGATGGCCCGCTGCGCGCGATGATCATCGACAGCTGGTTCGACAGCTACGTCGGCGTGGTCATGTTGGTGCGTGTGGTCGATGGTCGCCTGCTCAAGGGCGAGCGCATCAAGATGATGGCCAGCGAGGCTGTGTACAACGCCGACAACCTGGGCGTGTTCACGCCCGGCAACGAGCCTCGCAATTCGCTGGATGCGGGCCAGGTGGGTTACATCATCGCGGGCATCAAAGAGCTGCAGGCTGCCAAGGTCGGCGACACCATCACGCTGGAAAAGAAGCTGCCCAACAACGCCGGCCCCGCTGCCCAGGCGCTGCCCGGCTTCAAGGAAATCCAGCCGCAGGTGTTTGCGGGCCTGTACCCGACCGAGGCGAGCGAGTACGACTCCCTGCGCGATGCGCTCGAGAAGCTCAAGCTCAACGACGCGTCGCTGCACTATGAACCCGAGGTGTCGCAGGCGCTGGGCTTTGGCTTCCGGTGCGGATTTCTGGGCCTGCTGCACATGGAGATCGTGCAGGAGCGCCTGGAGCGCGAGTTCGACCAAGACCTGATCACCACCGCGCCCAGCGTGGTCTACCAGGTCGTCAAGGCCGACGGCGAAATCGTCATGGTCGAAAACCCTTCCAAGATGCCCGACCAGGGTCGCCTGGAGGAGGTGCGCGAGCCCATCGTCACGGTGCACCTCTACATGCCGCAGGAGTACGTCGGCCCTGTCATGACGCTCGCCAACCAAAAGCGTGGCGTGCAGATGAACATGGCTTACCACGGTCGCCAGGTCATGCTGACCTATGAGATGCCGCTGGGCGAGATCGTTCTGGACTTCTTCGACAAGCTCAAGTCGGTGTCGCGCGGCTATGCCTCCATGGACTACGAGTTCAAGGAGTACCGCGCCTCCGACGTGGTCAAGGTCGACATCCTGCTCAACGGCGAGAAGGTGGATGCCCTGTCCATCATCGTGCACCGCTCGCAGTCGCAGTACCGCGGTCGCGCCGTGGTGGGCAAGATGCGCGAGATCATCAGCCGCCAGATGTACGACGTGGCCATCCAGGCCGCCATCGGCGCCAACATCATCGCGCGCGAAACCATCAAGGCGCTGCGCAAGAACGTGCTGGCAAAATGCTACGGCGGCGACGTCAGCCGCAAGCGCAAGCTCCTTGAAAAGCAGAAGGCAGGCAAGAAACGCATGAAACAGATTGGCTCGGTCGAGGTGCCCCAAGAGGCGTTCCTGGCCATTTTGCAGGTGGAAGATTGATGCTTCAATTCATGCAGATTCTGACGTCGGCCGTGTTGGCCATTTTTGCCGGCTACATCGGCGCCTGGTATTTCGGCGCGCTCGAAGGCAACTTCGCCTTGCTGCTGTTTCTGGCGACGGTGGTCACGGGGGCGTACTGGCTGGCAGAGCGCTTTTACTTTCTGCCGCAGCGGCGGCGCGCGGCGCAAGCCGTGGAAGACGCCGCGGTGCAGCGCCGTGCCGAACTGGACCGCATGGGCATCCAGAAGGTCGACCTGGATGTCCAGGAGGCCAAGGGCCGCCTGCTCATGCAGCCTTGGTGGCTCGACTGGACCGCGGGCCTGTTCCCGGTCATTGTCGTGGTGTTCCTGCTGCGCTCGTTTTTGTTCGAGCCCTTCAAGATACCTTCGGGCTCGATGATCCCCACGCTACTGGTGGGCGACCTGATCCTGGTGAACAAATTCACGTACGGGGTACGACTGCCGGTGATCCACACCAAGATCATCGAAGGCAACACGCCCCAGCGCGGTGACGTGCTGGTGTTTCGCTACCCGCCACAGCCGACGCTCGACTACATCAAGCGCGTGGTGGGTGTGCCGGGCGACGAGGTGGCATACCTCAACAAGCGCCTCACGATCAATGGCAAGGCCGTGGACACCAAGGCCATGCCCGACTTCTTCGAAGAAGACTCGATGCGCTACTTCAAGCAGTTCGAAGAGCAGCTTGGCGCGCAGCCGCACCGGCTTTTGAACAACCCGGACGTGCCTGCCTTTGTGCAAGGTGCTTCCAACTTTGCGAACCGCCAGAACTGCCGCTACAGTGTGGAAGGGGTGGTTTGCAAGGTCCCTGAAGGCCACTATTTCATGATGGGTGACAACCGGGACAACTCACTGGATTCACGCTACTGGGGGTTTGTCCCAGAGGGCAACATCGTGGGGCGGGCCTTCTTCGTGTGGATGAATTTCGGTAATCTCAAGCGTATTGGCTCGTTTAACTGATGAGCCGGCTGTCTGTACAAATGGAGGGGAAGCACATGCATAGCAACTATTTCGGCCGCCGGTCTCGCCAGCGCGGCCTGTCTTTCATTGGCGTGGTTTTTCTTGGGTTGATTGCAGTTGCAATATTCGCAATTGGCGGGCAGTCAATTCCGATATTTTTGGAGTATCAAGCCGTAAACAAAGCCGCATCCAAAGCGGCCAAGGAAGGCTCGACTGTGAATGATGTCCGCGGGATATTTGATCGCGCGAGCGCTATCGACAACATTAGCGCGATACAGGGCAAGGATCTCGACGTGGTGAAGCGCGGAGACAAGATCGTCGTTTCTTTTAAATACTCCCGCGAAATCGCACTGGCAGGCCCTGCATTCCTTGTCTACCGTTTCGAAGGGCAAACCAAGTAGTGCATCCAGGCCTTCAATCGCTGCAGGCTCGCCTGCAGCACGTGTTTTCCAACCCTGCGCTGTTACAGCGCGCCACGACCCACCGCAGTTTCTCGGCCGATCATAACGAGCGCCTGGAGTTTCTGGGTGACTCCGTCCTGAACCTGGCGGTCGCCAGCCTGCTGTACCAGCGGCTGGCCGACCTGCCCGAAGGTGATCTCTCCCGCGTTCGCGCCAATCTCGTCAAGCAAGACACGCTGCACCAGCTTGCGCAGCGGTTGAAGATTTCCGAAGTGCTGCGCCTGGGCGAAGGCGAGTCGAAATCGGGTGGCCAGCAGCGCCCGTCCATCCTGGCGGATGCGCTGGAGGCGCTCATCGGGGCCGTCTACATCGACGCTGGCTATTCGGCCGCGGAGGCGCTGGTGCACCGGCTCTTCGAGAGCGTCGAAATCAACCCCCAGATGCAGGCGGCGTCCAAGGACGCCAAAACCGCGTTGCAGGAGTGGCTCCAGGGTCGCAAAATGAAGCTGCCGCAATACAGGGTAGTGGCGACGGTGGGCGCGGCCCACCGCCAGACCTTTGATGTCGAGTGCGACATCCCCGAACTGGGCCTGACCGAACGCGGCATCGGTGGATCTCGCCGTGCGGGCGAGCAGACCGCAGCAGCGGCCATGCTGGCCACATTGAAAGCAAAGAACCTATGAACAACGACGCAACCCATGATGTGGCCGGTGAAGAAGACGGCGCGCCAGGCGCCGGTGTCCAGAATGATCTTGAGGCCATGCTGGCTGCCTCCCGCCCGCCTGCGGCGGTAGAAGGCCAGCGCTGCGGGGTGATCGCCATCGTGGGCAAGCCCAACGTCGGCAAGTCCACGCTGCTCAACGCGCTGGTGGGCCAGAAGATCAGCATCACATCGCGCAAGGCCCAGACCACGCGCCACCGCATCACCGGCATCCGCACGCGTGAGCTCACGCAGTTTATCTTTGTCGATACGCCGGGCTTCCAGACGCGCCACGCCACCGCGCTGAACAAGTCCCTCAACAAGACCGTGATGGGCGCGATCGGCGACGTGGACCTGATCCTCTTCGTGGTCGAGGCGGGCAACTTCACGCTGGCCGATGCCAAGGTGCTGTCGTTGTTCAAGCCCGGCATCCCTACACTGCTGCTGGCCAACAAGCTGGACATGATCCACCGCCGCGCCGAGATCGCGCCCTGGCTCAAGAGCATGCAGGAGCGCCATCCGTTTGCCGAGTTCGTGCCCATGTCGGCCAAGAACAAGGGCGATATCGAGCGCCTCTTCGGCATCTGCGCCAAGTACCTGCCCGAGCAGGGCTGGTGGTACGCCGAGGACGAGCTGACCGACCGCAGCGAGAAGTTCCTGGCCTCCGAAACGGTGCGCGAAAAGCTGTTCCGCTTCACAGGCGACGAGTTGCCCTACACCTCCACCGTCGTCATCGACCGGTTCGAGGAAGAGGCGAGCAAGCAGCACAAACGTCTGGTCAAGATCGCCGCCACCATCGTAGTGGAGCGCGACAACCACAAGATGATGGTCATTGGCGACAAGGGTGAACGCCTGAAGCGCATTGGCACCGAGGCGCGGCAGGAGCTCGAAAAACTCATGGACGCCAAGGTATTCCTCGAACTCTGGGTCAAGGTGCGCTCGGGCTGGGCCGACGACGAGGCGCGTGTGCGCTCGTTCGGCTACGAATGAGCCGCCGCCACGACCGGACTGTTCAGTAGCAGCCTGGTCTGGTCGCTTGTCTGTGGAGCCACAACGCCCGGCCTGCCGCTCCCTGTCCGGGGCGGCAGCGTCCCTTTGACGATCCCTCTACTGCATCCAAAGACCCACCACCGTGGCTGCCGCCAAGCGCATCGCCGATGAACCCGCCTTCGTGCTGCACAGCTACGACTGGAGCGAGTCCAGCCTGATCCTGGAGGTGTTCTGCCGCCGGCAGGGCCGCGTGGCGCTGGTGGCCAAGGGGGCCAAGAAGCCCACTTCCAACTTCCGCCCGGTGCTGCTGCCGCTGCAGCCCTTGTTGCTTACTTACACCTTGTCGGGCGATGGCAGTGCCGATATTCACACCCTCAAGGGGGCCGAGTGGGTAGGCGGCCATGTGATGCCCACGGGCGATGCCTTGCTCTCGGGGCTGTACCTCAACGAATTGCTGCTGCGCCTGCTGGCGCGTGTCGACCCGCACACGGCCCTGTTCGACGCCTATGCGGGCGTGGTGCGCGTGCTGGCCAGCGAGCATGGCGATGCCCTGGAGCCCGTGCTGCGCAGCTTCGAGCTGCTGCTGCTGCGCGAGATCGGCCTGTTGCCCAGCCTGGACGCCCAGACCATGACCCTCGCGCCCCTGGAGCCCGCCACCCGCTACACGCTGGTGGCCGAGGGCGGCTTGCGCGCCGCGTCATCAAACGACCGGGCCAGCTTGCAGGGCCACCAGTGGCAGGCGCTGCAGCGGGCCCTGGACAACAGCACCGCCAGCTACACCGCCACACTGCGGGCCTGCGCGCCGGTGGCGGCCGAACTCAAACCCCAGCTGCGCGCCGTGCTGCAATACCATTGCGGCAGCCCGACGCTGCGCACCCGCCAGCTCATGATCGACCTGCAGGCCCTATGAACCAGCCATCCCACACCCGCCAGCCTTCGCACCCGACCACCGCCCTGTCGGTCAACGTCAACAAGGTCGCCCTGTTGCGCAACACGCGCCACCTGGGCATACCCAGCGTCACCCGCGCGGCCGAGCTGTGCCTGACGGCGGGCGCGCAGGGCATCACGGTGCACCCGCGGCCCGACGAGCGCCACATCCGCGGCCACGACGTGTTCGAGTTGGCGGCGCTGATGAAGGCCTGGCCCGACCGTGAATACAACATCGAAGGCAACCCGTCGCAGAACCTGATGGACTTCATCCGCCAGGTGCGCCCGCACCAGGCGACCTTTGTGCCCGACAGCGAAGACCAGTTCACCAGCGACCATGGCTGGAGCTTTCCGCACGATGCCGAGCGCCTGCAACCCCTGATCGCCGAATGCAAGGCGCTGGGCGTGCGCGTGAGCCTGTTCATGGACCCGGTGCCTGAGCAGATGGCCGCAGCCAAGTCCGCAGGCGCCGACCGTGTCGAGCTCTACACCGAGCCCTATGCCGCAGCCTGGGGCACGCCCCAGCAGGCCGAGCAACTGGCACGCTACCGCGATGCCGCCCAGGCGGCGCTGGATGCGGGCCTGGGGGTCAACGCGGGGCATGACCTGAACTGCGACAACCTGGCCGCCTTCGTGCGCGATGTGCCCGGCCTGCTGGAAGTCTCCATCGGCCACGCGCTGGTGGCCGACGCGCTGGAGCTGGGCTATGCCGCCACCGTGCAGGCGTACCTGGCGTGCATCCAGGCAGGTTCGACCGCAAAACGTTGATGCTCCTGATTTGATAGCTGATGGCGCTTGCCAGACAAGCGTTAACACCATTTTTTATTCAACAATCATGATTTACGGCATCGGTACCGACATCTGCGACGTACGGCGCATCGCCGCCAGCCTGGAGCGCCACGGCGACCGGTTTGCCCAGAAGGTGCTGGCCGACGGCGAGCTGGCCACTTGGCGCGAGCGGAGCAGCCGCTGGCCCGACCGGGGCCTGCGCTACCTGGCCACCCGCTTTTCGGCCAAGGAGGCCTTCAGCAAGGCCATAGGCCTCGGGATGCGCATGCCCATGACCTGGCGCCACTGCGAAGTAGCCAAGCTGCCCAGCGGCCAGCCGGTGATCGTGCTGCACGGCGCGCTCAAGGAATGGTTCGAAGCGCGGGGCCTGACGGCGCACCTGAGCGTGACCGACGAGACCGACTACGCCGCCAGCTTCTGCGTGGTCGAGAAAATGCAAGAAAAATTGGCCCCTATCGCTTGATTGACAAGCGCTGGAAGCTATTGTTTGTATAGCAAATTATTTGTGAAACCCATGACCGAACACGCACCCCTGATCCTCGACGTGGCTGGCTTAGAGCTCACCGCCGCAGACCGCCGCCGCCTGGCCCACCCGCTGACCGGCGGCGTCATCCTGTTTGCCCGCAACTGGACCGACCGTGCCCAGCTGCTGCAGCTCACCAGCGCCATCAAGGCGGTGCGCGACGACCTGTTGATCTGCGTGGACCACGAAGGCGGCCGCGTGCAGCGCTTTCGCACCGATGGCTTCACGCACGTGCCGCCGATGCGCGCCCTGGGCGAGCTGTGGATGGACGATGGCAAGGGTGCCAAGGCCATTGCCGGCAGCGGCGCCCTGCGGGCCACCAATGCCGCCACGGCTGCGGGCTATGTGCTGGGCAGCGAGCTGCGCGCCTGCGGCGTGGATTTCAGCTTCACGCCGGTGCTGGACCTGGACTGGGGCGAAAGCGGCGTCATCGGCGACCGGGCCTTTCACCGCGATCCGCGCGTCGTGGCGCTGCTGGCCAAGAGCCTCATGCACGGCCTGCTGCAGGCAGGCATGGCCAACTGCGGCAAGCACTTTCCGGGGCATGGATTCGTCAAAGCCGACTCGCACACCGAAGTGCCGGTGGACAAGCGCAGCCTCAAAGCCATCCTGGCCGACGACGCGGCGCCGTACCCCTGGCTCAGCACCACGCTTACCAGCGTGATGCCGGCGCACGTGATCTACCCCAAGGTGGACAGCCGCCCCGCGGGCTTCTCCCAGCGCTGGCTGCAGGACATCCTGCGCCGCCAGATGCGCTTTGACGGTGCCATCTTCAGCGACGACCTCAGCATGGAAGGCGCACGCCGCCTGGACGGCCAGGTGGTCAGCTACACCGACGCGGCGGTGGCGGCCCTGGAGGCCGGCTGCGACCTGGTGCTGTTGTGCAACCAGAGCGTGGGCGACGGCCAAGCGGTGGATGAACTCATCGACGGCCTGGAAAAAGCCCAGGCGCAGGGCCGGTGGCAGCCGAGCGTGGACAGCGAGTCGCGCCGCCTGGCGCTGCTGCCTGAAACACTGCCCCAGCCGTGGGATGAGCTGATGTACCAGCCAGCGTACATGCAGGCGCTCGACCTGCTGCCCTGAAGAGGACGCACAGGAGGCCGCACGAGAGGCTGACTGTCACCTCTGTGGCGCTGCAGTCCCGCTGCACACGCGGTGCGGGCGCACACCGGATGCGCGGGGATCAGGCGATAGAACAGATGGACAGGCACGGCGCGCACCCCGCGCAGAGCTGCGGACGCCTGTCTAAACCTGTGGTCCAGGGCCGCTGACTGCCACGGCAGGCGTCCCGCTGGCTTCCGCTGGCGATGTTGACGCGGACGTCGAGCCCGATGCCGATGCCGGTGATGCAGCCGGAGCAGCCGACGGGTGCGGCGCCACCGCAGGTGGCACCCCCTGAAACCGCCGCACCACGCGCTGAAACACCAGCGCATTCGGAATCTGCAGCCACGCCACGTGTTCTGCGGTGGCGCCATGGTCTTCCAGCGTGGTGTACAGCAGGTTGATGTCCACCACGCGGCCCTTGGCGCCGGGTTTCTCTGCCGTGTCCAGCACCTCGATATAGTCGCCGATCCGAAACGGCCGCACCGTGAAGATCAACAGCGCGCAAAACAGGTTGGACAGCACGCTCCACGCAGCAAAGAACGCCACCGCGCCCACGGTGGCAAAGCCGGTGAACGCCGTCCAGAGCACGGTGGCCGACACGCCCATGCGTTCGAGCACCAGCAGCAGCGCACTGGCCACGACCACCCAGCGGATCAGCCCGTTCATGGGCACGACCAGTTCGTCGGGCACTTGGTAGTGGGTGCTGGCGCGGCGCACGATGCGGCGCAGTACGCGTTGCAGCAGCCAGGCCACGAACAGGATCAGCAGGATCTGCGTGCCGGGAATGATGACTTCCAGCCAGTCCTGGATCCAGTCGGGCAACCGTGTTTTCAGAACCTGCATGCGCGAGACCGCAGAGCGTGCGTTGCGTTCGGTGGCATCAAACGAGAAGGCGGAAAAGAGACTCAATTGCGCAATTGCTCCAGGGTGTCCATCTGCATTTCAAAACTGAAAAACCGGTTGCGGCCCTGCGCCTTGGCGGCGTACAGGGCCTGGTCGGCCCGCATGATCATGCTCTCGGCGTTGGTGCTGTCGTCGGGCACGCAGGTGGTGATGCCGCCGGACAGGGTGAGCGTAGTGCCCAGGGGAGAGTCGGCGTGGGGCAGGGCGCGCACCTTGAGCAACTGGCCCAGCGCGCGGGCAAAGGTCATGGCGCCCGAGCGCGGCGTGTTGGGCAGGATGAGCGCAAACTCCTCGCCGCCATAACGCGAGGCCACGTCCCGCGGCCGCACGCACACTTCACGCAGCAGCCGGCCCACCTCCTTCAGGCACGCATCGCCCTGCACATGGCCGCTGGCGTCGTTGAAGAGCTTGAAGTGGTCCAGGTCGCACAGCATCAGCGTGAGCGGCGTGCCGTCGCGCCGCGCCGCCAAAATCTCGTTGTGCAGGATGCGGTCGAACCCGCGGCGGTTGACCAGGGCAGTGAGGGCGTCGACCTCCACCATGTCGTTCAGCCGCTGGTTGGCCACATGCAGCTCGGCAGACATGGACACCAGCCGGCGCCGCATGTCCAAGAGGCGCCGCATGGCCCGCAGCTTGGCCATGAGCACGATGGGCTTGACCGGCTTGACGAGGTAGTCGTCGCCGCCCACCTCGATGCCGCGCCACACGTCCAGCTCGTTGTCCAGGCCCGACAGAAAGATGATCGGTGTCCAGTCACCGGCTTCGCTCTCGCGCATCTGCTGCGCGACCCAGTAGCCGTCCTTGCCGGGCAGGCGGATGTCCAGCAGCACCAGGTCGGGCCGATGGGCCTTGAACAGTTGCAGCGCGGCGTTGCCTTCCGGCGCCTCGAAGATGTCGGTGACTCCCGCGTGCCGCAATTCAGCCACCAACGCAGCGCGGACGGAACCCTGGTCTTCAACCACCAGGACCGAGAATCCGCCGCCGCCAGATGCTGGGGGCTGCGTGGGGGGATAGGGCGTGCTGCTCGATGTGAATGGCACGGTGACTCCTCAGGCCTGTTGAACGCGGCAAGGGCGCAATCACCCGGGAAGCCCCGGGTGCCAGCGCTCTTTCAGGATTCGCGGCGCAGCGCAGGGAACAGGATCACGTCGCGGATGCTGGGGCTGTCGGTCAACAGCATCATGAGGCGATCGATACCAATCCCGCAACCCCCTGTGGGCGGCATGCCGTATTCCAGGGCCCGCACGAAGTCGTGGTCGTAGAACATGGCTTCGTCGTCGCCGCCGTCCTTGGCCGCCACCTGGGCCTGAAAGCGCGCGGCCTGGTCTTCGGCGTCGTTCAACTCGCTGAAACCATTGCCGAACTCGCGCCCGGTGATGTACAGCTCGAAGCGCTCGGTCACCTCGGGACGGGTGTCGTTGGCGCGGGCCAACGGCGAGATTTCGGTCGGGTGCTCCATGATGAAGGCGGGCAGCCACAGCTTGTCTTCCACCGTCTCTTCGAAGTACAGCACCTGCAGGCTGGCCAGCGAGCGCGTGGACAGCTTGTTCTTCTCTTCGTTCAGGCCCAGCTTCTTGAGGGCACTGGTCAGCCAGGCGGCGTCGTCCACATGGGCGCCGGCCTCGGTGTACTGGAAGATCGCTTCGCGGATCGTCAGGCGTGCGAACGGCTGCGACAGGTCGACCGCGCGGCCCTGGTAGGTCAGCTGCAACGATCCCGTGGCCTTGAGCGCCACCTCGCGGATCAGCGTCTCGGTGAAGTCCATCAGGTCCAAGTAGTTCCAGTACGCCGCGTAGAACTCCATCATGGTGAACTCGGGGTTATGGCGAACCGAGATACCTTCGTTGCGGTAGCTGCGGTTGATCTCGAACACGCGCTCGAAACCGCCCACGATCAGGCGCTTCAAGTACAGCTCCGGCGCGATGCGCAGGTACATCTCCTGCTCCAGCGCGTTGTGGTGTGTCACGAAGGGCTTGGCATTGGCGCCGCCCGGAATGGGGTGCAGCATGGGCGTCTCGACTTCCAGGAAGCCGTGGCTCACCATGAAGTCGCGCAGGCCGCTCACGGCCTTGCTGCGCGCCATGAAGCGCTTGCGAGCCTGCTCGTCGGTGATCAGGTCCACATAGCGCTGGCGGTACTTCTGCTCTTGGTCGGCCATGCCGTGGAACTTGTCCGGCAGCGGGCGCAGGCTCTTGGTCAGGAGGCGCAGGCTGGTCACCTTGACCGACAGCTCGCCGGTCTTGGTCTTCATGAGGGTGCCTTCGGCGCCCACGATGTCGCCCAGGTCCCAGTGCTTGAAGGATGCGTACAGCTCCTCGCCCAAGGCGTCGCGGGTCACGTACAGCTGGATGCGCCCGCCCACGTCGCCCAGCGATCCGTCCTGCACCGAGGCAAAGCTGGCCTTGCCCATCACGCGCTTGAGCATCATGCGGCCAGCCACCGAGACGGTCACGGGCGTGGCCTCCAGGGCCTCGTTCGTGGTGTCGCTGTGCTCAAGGTGCAGCTGTGCTGCCTTGTGGGCGGGCTTGAAGTTGTTGGGGAAGGCTACGCCGCCGCCATTGGCTTGCACCTCGCGCAAGGCGCGAAGCTTTTCGCGGCGCTCGGCGATGAGCTGGTTGTCGTCCTGGGAAGCGGGGGCGAGGTTCTGGTCTGACATAGGGGGCCGTCGGTACGGTGGCGTGAATTGGGGCCGGGCTCCGCAAAGGCAGGGTTCGGCCAAACCCCTCATTTTATCGGCTATGTGCCGTCTTTTGGCGCCATGTCCCTGTGCGAGCGTCCGCCCCACAGTGCGCCGGCTGTCTGCGCGATGATTTTCAGGTCGCCCCAGAGGGTGTGCGCGCGGGCGTACCGGGCCGCGTACTGCAGCTTGATGGGCAGAATTTCTTGCACGTAGGTCCGCTCGGGATCGCTGCTCTGGCCCAGCAGCGTGCTCTCGTCGCGGAACTCGATGGAGGCCATGTCGGTGATGCCCGGCCGCACGCTCAGCACGATGTCCCGCAGTGCATCGGGGTACAGCGCCACATAGCGGGCCACCTCGGGCCGCGGGCCCACGATGCTCATGTCTCCCACCAGCACGTTGATGAACTGCGGCAGTTCGTCGAGTTTGGTGCGCCGCAGCCAGTGGCCTGCGCGGGTGATGCGGGCGTCCGCCCCCACTGTGATGGCGGGGCCCGCCGCATCGGCACCGGCTTGCATGGTGCGGAACTTATAGATGCGAAACGGCTGCCCGGCACGGCCGATGCGGGTTTGCCGAAAGAAAATGCCACCGGCCGAGTCGAGCCGGACCCACAGCGCCACGGCCACCAGCACCGGCGCCAGCAGCACCAGCGCCAGCGCGGAGAAGGCCAGGTCGAACAGGCGCTTGGGCATGGGGTCGGTCAGCCCAGCACCTCGTGCAGCGCTGCGATCACGCGGTCCTGGTCGGCATCGCTCATCGCGGTGAACAGGGGGATGCTGATCATCGACTGGTAGGCCGCGTCGGCGTCGGGGAACATCTCTGGTGTGAGCTGGTAGCGGTCGCGCCAATAGGGGTGACGGTGCAGGGGTACATAGTGGACGCTGGTGCCGATTCCCCGGTCCGACAGGGCCTGGATCACGTCGTCGCGGCCCAGGCGTGCGCCTTGGCGCAAACGAATGACATACAGGTGCCAGGCATGCGTGTCGCCAGCGGGCGCGTCCGCGGGCAGCATCAGCGGCAACGTGGCCAGCTGCTGGTGGTACCGCGCCGCCAGGTATTGGCGCCGCTGCACAAAGCCCGGCAGGCGCGCGAGCTGCTCCACGCCCATGGCGGCTGCGATGTCCGTCATGTTGTATTTGAAGCCCGGTGCCACCACCTCGTAGTACCAGGCCGGTGTTTTGGACGTGAAGCGGTCGAATGCATCGCGGTTCATGCCGTGCAGGCGCATCACGCGCATGCGTTGGGCCAACTGCGGATCGCACGTGACCGCCATGCCGCCCTCGCCCGTGGTGATGGTCTTGTTGGCGTAGAAGCTGAACACGGTCACATCGGACTGCAGTTGCCCCACCAGCTGGCCCTGCCAGGTGGTGGGCAGGGCATGGGCCGCGTCTTCGACCACCTTGAGCCCATGCTCCTTGGCGATGGCAAGGATCTCGCCCATCTCGCAGGCCAGTCCGCCATAGTGCACCGGCATGATGGCCTTGGTCCGCGGCGTGATGGCGGCGCGGATCTTGGCAGGGTCGATGTTCAGCGTCACCGGGTCCACGTCTACGAGTACGGGGTCGGCGCCCAGGTAGCGAACCACCTCGACCGTGGCAGTGAATGTCAGCGTGGGGGCGATCACTTCGTCGCCAGGTCCGATGCCCAGGGCTTCCAGGGCCAGGTGCAGGCCTGCGGTGGCGGAGTTGACCGCAATTCCCTGTAGCCCATTGCCGCCCAGGTACTGCACGAACGCCTGCTCGAACTCTTTGGTCTTGGGCCCCGTCGTCACCCATCCCGAGCGCATGGCTGCAGTGGTCGCCTCGATCTCGGCAGGCCCGATGTCCGGCCTGGCGAAAGGGATGAAACTGGGCGGCGAAGAAGGGGTGGATGGTTGAGGCATGGGGGCTCGGTGGGCGATCGATGGGGCAGGCCGGGTCAGGGCGCGGCGCGGCCGATGGGGTGGTATTCAAGGCCCAGGGCCTTCATCTCGGCAGGCTCGAAAAGATTGCGGCCGTCGAAGATGACCGGTGCGCGCAGCGTGGCCGCGATGTGGTCGAAGTCGGGGCTGCGAAACTCTTTCCATTCCGTCACGATGATGAGCGCGGTGGCGCCGTCCAGCGCTGCATTGGCGCTGTCTGCAAAGTGCAGGCCTTGGCGGTCGCCCAGCCTCTTGCGCGCCTGCGCGATGGCCACCGGGTCGTACGCGCAGACCTCGGCCCCCCGCTGCAGCAGGTCGTGGATGACGGTGAGGCTCGGCGCTTCGCGCATGTCGTCCGTGCCCGGCTTGAAGGCCAGGCCCCACAGCGCGAATCGCAGGCCGCTCAGGTCGGGCCCGAAGCGCGCGAGCACCTTGCGCACCAGCACCCCTTTTTGCCGGTCGTTGACGGCCTTGACGCCTTCGAGGACCTGCAAATGGTGCCCATGGTCCGAGGCGGTCTTGAGCAGCGCGCTCACATCCTTGGGGAAGCACGAGCCGCCATAGCCGGCCCCGGCGTACAGAAAATGCGTGCCGATGCGCGGGTCCATCCCCATGCCATTGCGCACATGTTCGATGTCGACGCCCAGCGTTTCTGACAGCAGTGCCAGCTCGTTCATGAAGCTGATGCGCGTGGCCAGCATCGCGTTGGCCGCGTACTTGGTGAACTCCGCGCTGCGCACGTCCATCACCACGAAGCGGTCGCGGTTGCGCATGAAGGGCGCATACAGCGTGTGCAGGCGGCTGGCGGCCTCGGTATCGCTGGTGCCGACGATCACGCGGTCGGGCCGCATGAAGTCCTGCACGGCAGAGCCTTCTTTCAAAAATTCCGGGTTCGATGCGATGGAGTAGGCGGATTGCGTGGCGCGCTCGGCCAGCACCACATCCATGGCTTGGCGCACCTTGTCGGCGGTGCCCACGGGCACGGTGCTCTTGGTGACCACCAGCTTGTACTGGTCCATGTGCTGCGCCACGGCCCGCGCGGCGGCCAGCACGTGCTGCAGGTCGGCCGACCCGTCTTCGCCAGACGGCGTGCCCACGGCGATCATCTGGATCACGCCGTGCGCGACGGCCTGGACGACATCAGTCGTGAACTCCAGCCGCCCCGCTCGCGCATTGCGCACCACGATGTCAGACAGGCCCGGTTCGTGGATGGGGATGTGCCCCTCGCGCAGCGCACCGATGCGGTCGGCATCGTGGTCCATGCACACGACGTGGTTGCCCATCTCTGCAAGGCATGCGCCCGTGACGAGGCCTACGTACCCTGTGCCAATGACAGTGATCTTCATATGCGGTGCAGCGCCCTGTGTGCGGCATGCGCGGGGCGACGGGTGTGTGCGGTAGTGTTCATCTTCAAGGTTTGGCCACCCAGGTCAGGCGGTGGGTGCGCAGCGGATGCAGCAGTTGCGATGCCGGTGCAATCATCCACGCCGGCAGCCGCCGCGCGATGGGAGGCGCCAGCGTCAACCGGTGCGATTGCAGTTGCGCCCCGCGGAACAGGGATTGCAGCTCCTGCAACGGGACACGCCGGACGTCGGGGTTGCGGGGATTGTCCACCACAAAGTCGTACACCAGCACGCCCCCGCCCGGTGCCACCCAGCGCCACAGGGTCTCCGCCATTTCGCGGCGGAAGGCAGCGTCGAGCAGTGAACTGAACAGCGTGAAGGCGAGCACCGCATCCTGGCTGGCGGGCGGCACATCGGCGCGGCACGCATCGCCCTCCAGCAGGGTGACCGAACCGGGCAGGAGGTCCCGCGCCAGTGCTGCACGCTCGGGCAGAAGTTCGATGCCGGTCAAGTGGCCCGGGGTGGCGCCCAGGCGGATGAGGTCCTGCAGATTGCCTCCGCTGCCGCAGCCGACTTCCAGCATGCGCCGGTTGCCCAGGTTCGTCCAGCCATGGCCTGCCCAAGCGCGCACGATGGCGCGCAGGCGCTCCTGCTGGGCCTGCAGCGCGGCCGCGTTGCCATACAGGCTGTAGCGGGCCTCGTCGGCGGCTGCATCGCGCCGCGCATAGCGGTCTTTGACGGCCTGGGGTTCGTGCATCGTCATCGGGTGATCCGTGCAAAGTCGGCCGACGGTGTGCGCGACCGCACGATGTCCCACAGGCCCCGCCAGGTTCCCAGGCCATAGCCCACGTGGAAGGTCGCAATGGCCGCGGGCAGGCGGGGCAGCAGGGTCCAATCGCCCGCTGCCTGGGCGGCCGCTGCCGACGCTGCCAGCAGATAGCCGCCATAAGCCAGCGACAGCGCTGCGAAAGGTAGCGCTGTCCAGGCTAGCAGCGCCGTGCTAGCCACGGCAGTTGCCACGAAAATCGCGGGAACGAGCTGGCGCAGGGCCCCCGGCTGGCCGTGCTTGCGCATGACGAAGGGGCGCCAGTAGCCGTACTGCCGCTGCTGCGAGAACAGGTGCCGCAGCGAGTTGCGCGGATGGTAGGTGGAGCGGATCAACCGGCTTTGCCATATGCGCGCACCGGCCAGCCGCAGCCGCAGGTTGTGCTCATCGTCCTGGTTGCGCACCAGGGCTTCGTCGAAGGGGCCGTAGCGTTCGAACACGCCGCGCGGCCAGCAGCCCAGGTAGACGGTATCCACCGCGCCTTCGAACTGCACGTCGCGCGACCGGGCGCCGCCCACCACCCACCGGCACTGGAAGGCTGCCGCCACCGCCGCGCCCGTGCGGCCGGTGCCGCGGGCCACCCACGGCCCGCCCACGTTGTCGGCGCCCGTGCGCGACAGGGCTGCTATGCACTGGGCGAGGTAGTCGGGCGCGAACTGGCTGTGCACGTCCAGGCGCGCAATGATGGCTCCGCGGGCCCGGGCGATGCAGGCGTTCAGGCCGGTGGAGACGATGCGCCCGGGGTTGTCCACCAGCACCAGCCGAGGGTCGCTGGCGCAGCGCTCCTGCAGCCGTTGCCGGGTGCCGTCGTCGCTGTCGCCGTCGGCCACGAGCACTTCCATGCGCCATCCCTCAGGCAGCACCTGGCTGATGGCCGAGTCGCAGAAGGCATCGATGTGCTGCCGCTCATTGCGGCAGGGCACGATGACGCTGATGAGCAGCGGGTTCAAATCACGGTTCTCTGGCATGTTCACGGGTACGTTCACTGTGCGCCTGCCAGTTGCTGGTAGAGCGCATGCATGCGGTTCATCTGGGCGGCACGGTCGCCATGTTGGGCGATGCGCGCCGCATTGTGCTCACCCACCTGGCGCGCTGTGTCGTCGTCGGTCACCAGCGTACGCAAGGTGCCCGCCAGCGCTGCGGCATCGCCCGCCGGCACCAGCCATTGCGCACCGAGCCAGTGCCGGTTGGCCTGCAGGTCGCTGGCAACCACGGCCAAGCCGCAGGCCATGCTCTCGAGCACGGCGACCGAGGTGGCGTCGCTGTCGGGCACCGAGATGGAGATCTTGCAATCACCCAGCACGCGCGCCATGCCCGCGTCGTCCAGCCGGCCATGCAGGTGCACGCACTGCTGCAGACCGGCGGCCTGCACCTGCTGGCGCAGGGCGGGCTCCAGGCTGCCGCCACCGAGCAGGTGCAGGTGCAGGTCGTGGTCCTGCAGCCCGGCACGCAGGCGGGCGAAGGCGTCGATGATGGTGGCAATGCGGTAGTTGGGCTCCCAGGCGCGCAGGCTGACCAGGTGCGTGGCGGGCTTGCTGTGCCAGGGCGTGGGGCGAAAGCGGTTCAGGTCCACGCCCCAGTGGATCTCTTCGGCGGGGCGGGCAGGGCCGAACTGTGCCACGGAATCCATCAGGCTGGCCGAGTCCCCGGTGATCAGGTCCGCGTGCCGCAGCGTCCAGCCCGTGAGCCAGCGCATCCACGGGCTTTTGAGCGGCGTGACCAGCAGGTCGGTGCCCCAGGCCGTCATCACCAGCGGATGTTTGCCGCAGCGCGCCGCAAGATACCCGTACGACGTGATGTAGTGCGCGTGCACGATGTCGGGCGCCAATTCCCGCACGTGGCGCCGCGTTTCGCGGACGCGAAAAAGCCAGTCGGTGGAGCGATGCACCGGCCGCAGCGTGCGGACCTCCACCCCGGGTACCTGCGCGGGCCGGGCTGTGATCAGCGATACGCGCCAGCCGCGCTGCAGCATCTCGCGCGCCCAGCGCTGGACGTGCGGGCTGGTGGCATCGCCGAGCAGGCACAGGTGCCGTGGCGTTCGCGTGGGCTGCGTCATCTCAGTCATGGGCGGTATGCGGACTGGCCGGCGAAAGCGGCCCTGCCCACGATTCATAGTGCGGCACCAGCTCGGGGAACTGCGCCAGCAACTGCGCGTCCAGCGCGCGGACATCGCCGACCTGTCGCGCGGGAGCTCCGGCCATGATGGCGAAGTCCGGCACCTCGCCGCGCACCTGCGCATAGGCGCACACCACCACCCCCTTGCCCAGGCGCGATCCCGCCTCGATCAGGCTGTGCGGGCCGACGAAGGTGTAGGCGCCGATCTGCACCGGGGCGCTGATGTAGCCAGGCTTGGCGGCGCCTTCGTGCGTGGCATAGCCCCGGCCCAGCAGGCGGATGGCGCGGTGGGAGCTGTGGGTCACTATGCTCACGAAGTTGGTGATCTGCACACCTTCGCCGATCTGCAGGCCGCCGGCGGCGTCGATGAAGTTGAACTGCCCGATGAACACATGGTCCGCCAGCTGCAGGCCCTCGGCGCCTTCGATGCAGGTGCTGGGCGCGATGCGCGTGTGCGCGAGCATGCGGCCTGCCGCATCACGCTCGCCGAACACCATGCGGTAGAAAAGTGCCTGCCAGAGGCTGCGACGCCAGCGGTTAAGCAGCGCTCTCATGGGGGATGTCCTTCCAGTTCGCCAGGGCCCAGAAATAGTAGCCAAAGTAGGCCAGCATGCTGGCAGAAATGCCCCATCCTGCGCCGGTAAGGCCGCCCAGGTACAGCCCGGGCACGAGGCCTGCAAAGAACAGGCATTGTCCGACGAGCGCCAGGCGCAGTGCCCAGGCCTGCGCCTTCCAGGCCATGGTCACCACTGCCAGTGGGGAGGCGATGAAATGCAGGGCGATGTAAGGCGCCATGGCGCGGGCGAGTTCGCCGGTCTGCGCCCATTGGTCGCCAAAGGCCAGGGTGAAGAGATACGGCCCCCCCACCAGCAGGGCAGCTGCGAGGGGCAACGCGATGGCCGCCAGCCCCAGCACCGCACGCCGCAAGGTGGTGCGCGCTTCAGCGCTGCCCGTGGCCTGAAGCAACCGCGGGTACAGGGTTTGCGACAAGGCCCCGCCCACCAGCGTGGCCGGCGCCTTGAGGTAGCGCAGCGCCAGAGCCCAGACGCCTGCCGCCGCGTCGCCGGTGAGGGCGGCCACCAGCACCAGGGTGAGGGTGTCCTGCAGCGCGCCCAGGAAGGCGTGGGGCGTGTTGAGCAGTGGAAAGTCCCGGTGCCGCCGGGCAGCCGCAGCCAAGGCAGCCCGCGGCCTGCGCCACAGCCCAGGCCAGCCGCCTGCAGGCGCCGGGCGCGCCAGCAGGCAGGCAGCGGCGAGCGCGGTGGTGGCTGCGCCCAGCATCAGTCCCAGCGGGCCCATCTTCAGCAAGCCGAGCAGCAGCTGCATGATGGCGCCGCCGCCTTGCTGAACCAGCCGGGCCAGTGCCAGCAGCCCGAACCTCTGCGCCCGCGTGGCCCACATCGTGAGCCACTGCACGGTGCCGCCCGCTGCCACGGCCAGCGGCAGGCTCCACGCCAATGGCATCCCTTGCCAAAAAGCCAGCAGTGCACCTGCCGCGGCGGATGCTGCCGTGACGGCCAGCAGGATGCGCGCACACAACCCCATCAGGTCCGCGGCGCCCTCGTCGCTGGTCTCCAGCGGCAGCGCAAACTCGTACCGCGCGCAGGCCACCACCGCGATGTTGGTGGACACCGCCCATAGCAGCGCAAATTGCCCGTAGGCCTCGGGGCTGTAGACGCGCGTGAGGGCAGGGCCCAGCAGCAGTGGAATGGCATGGGCCGCAACGCTGCCCGTGAGCAGAGTCAGCGTGCCGCGCACAAGCCCTGGCTTCATGGCGCTTCCGCGGCTTCGGGCTGGTAGCCCGGCACCAACTGCCGCAGCAGTGCGGTCATGGCGCCGTGGTCCCCCGCCTGGGCGGCCTGCCGCAAGGCCTGTAACGAGGCCTGCAGTTCGTCCCAGGGCCGGTACTCTTCGCGGGCCCGCAGGATGCGGGGGTGGGCCGTGGGCAGCGGGTTGTCGCCGATCAGCAGTTCTTCATACAACTTTTCACCGGGGCGCAGGCCGGTGAAAACGATCTCGATGTCGCCCGCCGGGTGCCGGGCGTCGCGCACCGTCAGGCCCGACAGCGCCACCATGCGCTGCGCCAGGTCCAGGATCTGCAGCGGCTCGCCCATGTCGAGCAAAAACACGTCGCCCCCTTCGGCCATCGCACCCGCTTGCAGCACCAACTGGGCGGCCTCGGCGATGGTCATGAAGTAGCGCGTGACTTCCGGATGGGTCACCGTGACGGGGCCCCCGGCAGCGATCTGTTTGCGAAACAGCGGGATCACGCTGCCGCTGGAGCCCAGCACGTTGCCAAAGCGCACCATCGAAAAGCGTGTGGTGCATTTCCAGGGGCTGTCCGCAGCATCGGCACCGAACGGTGCGCGCGGCGACGCGGCCACGGCCTGCAGCACCATCTCGGCCACCCGCTTGGTGGCGCCCATGATGTTGGTGGGCCGCACTGCCTTGTCGGTGGAAATCAGCACGAAATGGCTGGCACCGTGCTCCAGCGCCACCCCCACCATGGCCAGCGTGCCGAAGACATTGTTCAGAATGCCTTCGCCTGCGTTGGCCTCCACCATGGGCACGTGCTTGTACGCGGCGGCATGGTAGATGGACGCGGGCCGGTACTGGCGGCAGATGTCGGCCATGCGCTCCTGCTGTGTCACGTTGGCCAGCAGGGGGACCAACTCGCAAGTGTGTTCGCCCTGCTGCGCCAGCGCCTGCAGTTCGTGGTGGATGGTGTAGAGCGCGAATTCGCTGTGGTCCACCAGCAGCAATTGCCGGGGTTGCTCGCGCACGATCTGCCGGCACAGTTCGCTGCCGATGCTGCCGCCCGCCCCGGTGACCAGCACCACCGTGCCCTGCAGGTTCCGGCCGAGCAGGCCCGGGTCCGGGGCCACGGGCTCACGGCCCAGCAGGTCCTCGATCTCCAGCTCCTGGAAGTCGGTGACCGTGACGCGCCCGCTGGCCAGGTCCGACAGGCCCGGCAGGGTGCGGATGCGCACAGGCAGGTCCCGCATGCCTTCGATGATCTCGCGGCGGCGCTGGCGTGTGGTGCTGGGCAGTGCAAGCAGGACGTCGGTGATGTCGAGCCGGCGCACCACATCGGCGAGTGCACGCGGCGAGTGCACGCGAACGCCGTTGATGCTGCGGCCGATCTTGCTGGCGTCGTCGTCCACAAAGCCTTTGAGCAGGTACTGGCGCATATTGCCCAGGCCCGCTGCAGTCTGGGCCCCGGCGTTGCCGGCACCGTAGATCAGCAGGCGGTACGGCGCGTGGCGGCTGCGGCCCGCCAGGGCCAGCCAGCCCAGTGCGCGGCTGGCGCCCACCAGCAGCATGAACAGCAGCGGCTGCAGGATGCCGACGCTGCGGGGCACGCCCTCCCATTGCGCCGCGAGCAGGCAGGCCAGCAGCAGCGCGCCGTAGATGGCCACCGCCTTACCCGTGGTGATGAGCGCGGTGATGCCGGTGTAGCGGAAGATGGCGCGGTACAGCCCCAGCTTGGCGAAGATGGGAAACGCGAGCGCAGGGGCCAGTGCGTAGGCCAGCCACTGCATGCCCTGCGGCCAGTGGAAGGTGTCCAGCCGCAGCGTGAAGGCGAGCCACATGGCTGCCAGGCCCAGGCACACGTCCATGACCACGACCACCAGGCGCTTGGCTGCGCGCGACCAGCCCAGGATGCGGTTCAGCATGGCCTTGGGAACCGTCGGTGTGGGCGGACGGCGGATGCCTCGCTGCCCATCATTGCGTGGGTGCAATGCCGGTGCGCTCCAGCACGTCGCCGACCAGCTCCAGCCGAACCAGCGGGTTGTCCAGCTCCATCAATCGCTGCTTGAGTTCCAGGGGCACGGGCAGCAGTTCGCACCAGCGGTTGGCCACCCAGCCGCAATCGTCGAGCTGCTCTGCCGTGGGGACGATGGACGTGGGCGCATCGGGGTCGCGCTGCTGCAGGGTGTGAAGCACCTGGGCCAGGGCGGTCGAGGCTTTCTGCAAATCGGGCGGAATGGGCACGGCCATGTCCTGGTCGAGGTGGTCCACATCGGCGATCCACAGGCCGTGCGGCAACAGGCTGCGCTGCGTGATGCGAAAGCGCTGGCTGCCGCGGCACACCAATGTGATCAGCCCCGGCTGCGGGGTGTCGATCTGCTCGATGACGGCTAGGGTGCCAACGTCGTTGAACTGCTCGTCCGGTGCGCCGGCCTGCCGCACCTCGCGCCCCTGGGTGAGCGACACCACGCCGAACGGCGCACCCGCCTGCTGGCATTTGCGCACCATGTCGAGGTAGCGCACCTCGAACACGCGCAGGGCCAGCACGCCGCCGGGAAACAGCACGGAGCCAAGCGGAAACAAGGGCAGCGATGACAGTGTGAGAGGCTGGGTCATGAATCGGAGATGACGAAGGGCAGCATGTTCATGTCGGTTTCCAAAAACGCCAGCAGGCGCTGCGGGTTGCCCACGGGCCCCGGTGGTTGTCAGGACGTCAGGCTTTGGCGGCTGGCTGGGCCACCCGCCTGCCTGTCGACCTGTCATCAGGGCAGGGGGGGAGGCTCGCAGCCGCTGCGTGGGCAACATCGCATCGTGCAACCGCCTCGTTGCCCGCCGACGCAAGCATGACCCAACGTTCGCACTTCACCGCGCAAAACCCGGGCTGCACAGGCAGGCGGGCCGGGCGATCCTTGGAAACCGATGGGGGAACACCCTACGTCGCTATCATCCCATGACACAGCGTCCTTTCAGCGCCACCCACCTGTTTTTGTCTCATCCCCATGCTCTTTCAGATCGCATCCTTCCTGCTCGACGTTATCGGTGGCCTGCTCACGGGGGCGTGCCTGCTGCGGCTGTACATGCAGTGGCAGCGCATTCCGTTCGCTAACCCCGTGGGTGGACTGATCTTTGCCCTCACGGACTGGCTCATCCTGCCGCTGCGCAAGGTGATTCCACCGGTGGGACGGCTGGATGTGTCGAGCCTGGTGGCCGCGGTGCTACTGCAGCTCACGCAGTACTTCCTGCTCGCCCTGCTGCTGGGCGCCATTGGGGCCGCTTCGGCGTGGGCCTGGCTGCCGTGGCTCGCGCTGTTCGGGCTGGCCCGTGTGGCGGTGTCGGGGCTGATCGGCCTGCTGATCGTCTACGCGGTGATGTCGTGGGTGCAGGCGCGCTCGCCGCTGTCGGATGTCATCGCCCGGCTGTGCGAGCCGGTGCTGCGGCCGTTTCGCCGCATCATCCCGCTGGTGGGCGGCATCGACCTGTCGCCCCTGGTGGTGCTGGTGCTGCTGCAGGTGGTGATGATCGTCCTGGGCCATCTGCAGGCCATTGTCATGCGTTGACCATGCGCTGAACAGCAAAAAATACCCATAAAAAAGGCCTCTACCGCTTGTTCGGTGAGGCCTTATTGCTATCAAAAATATAGTTATATTGCTGCGAACCGACGGCGCAGCCGTGCATCACGCCGTTGCTGGCACTACATCAGCACCGCATCAGCATCACATGACAGCGTCGGCCGGCAGGCGCTGCAGCATGGCCAGGCTGCTGGCCACGGTGTTGCGCAGCTCGCGGCGGTCGCAGATGAAATCGACGGCACCCTTGGTCTGCAGGAACTCGGCGCGCTGGAAGCCCTCGGGCAGGGTCACGCGCACGGTGGATTCGATCACGCGGGGGCCAGCAAAGCCGATCAGCGCCTTGGGCTCGGCGATCACGATGTCGCCCACGAAGGCGAAGCCGGCGCTCACGCCGCCCATGGTCGGGTCGGTCAGCACGCTGATGTAGGGCAGGCCCTTCTTGGCCAAGCGGGTCAGCGCTGCATTGGTCTTGGCCATCTGCATCAGGGACAGCAGGCCTTCCTGCATGCGCGCACCGCCGGTGGCGGTAAAGCAGATGAAGGGCACCTTCTGCTCGATGGCGGTTTCCACGCCGCGCACAAAGCGCTCACCGACCACGGAGCCCATGGAGCCGCCCATGAAGTCGAACTCGAAGCAAGCGACCACCACGTTGATGCTTTTGACCGCGCCACCGATGACGATGAGGGCATCGGTCTCGCCGGTGTTCTCCAGGGCCTCTTTCAGGCGCTCGGGGTACTTGCGGCTGTCTTTGAACTTGAGGGCGTCCACAGGCAGTACTTCCTGGCCGATCTCGTAGCGGCCTTCGGCGTCGAGGAACGAATTGAGACGCGGGCGGGCGCCGATGCGGTGGTGGTGGCTGCAGTGGGGGCAGACGTTCTGGTTTTGTTCCAGGTCGGACTTGTAGAGCACCGTCTCGCAGCTCGGGCACTTGATCCACAGGCCTTCGGGCACCTGGCGGCGCTCGGTGGGGTCGGTTTGCTGGATCTTGGAGGGCAGAAGTTTTTCGAGCCAGGACATGGTTTTCCTCTGTGTGAATGGGCCAGTGGCGGCACGGCCTTGAAACTGGCGCGGCCTAAAGGCCAGGGCTCCCGCGCAAGGGCCGCCCCGCCGCGCAGGGAGCGTCCCCCTTCCCGCGCAAAGCGCGAGAGAAGGGGGAAGCGGCAAAGCCGCTCAGGGGGATGCTCTTTATTTTACGCGTCTAGCGCCTTGCGGATGCCGCGCAGGAAGTCGATGGTCAGGGGCACCACCTTGGCGTGCTCCTGGTCTTCGATCAGCTGGATGATGCGGCTGCCGATGACCACCGCGTCCGCCACCTTGCCGATGGCCTGGGCCGTGGCTGCGTCGCGGATGCCGAAACCCACGCCGACAGGGATGTGCACATGCTCGCGGATGCGGGGCAGCATCTGCTCCACGGCCGCGGTATCAAGCGCGCCGGAGCCGGTCACGCCCTTGAGCGACACGTAGTACACATAGCCGCTGGCCACGCGCGCCACCTGGGCCATGCGCTCGTCCGTGCTGGTGGGGGCCAGCAGGAAGATCAGGTCCATGCCGTGGGCACGCAGGTCGGCCGCGAAGGCTTCGCATTCCTCGGGCGGGTAGTCGACGATGAGCACGCCGTCCACGCCGGCTTCGGCGGCATCGCGCACGAAGGCGCTCTCTCCGCCCGCCTGGCTGTGCACCTGGTCGTAGCGTTCCACCGGGTTGGCGTAGCCCATGAGCACCACGGGCGTGGTGGTGTTGCGCTTGCGGAACTCGCGCACATGGTCGAGCACTTGCACCATGCCCACACCCAGGCCCAGCGCCTTTTCGCCAGCCTTCTGGATCACGGGGCCGTCGGCCATAGGGTCGGAGAAGGGCACGCCCAGCTCGATCACGTCGGCACCAGCCTCCACCATGCCGTGCATGAGGGCAGGCGTGATGTCGGCAAAGGGGAAGCCTGCGGTGACGTACGGGATCAGCGCCTTGCGGCCCTGGGCTTTCAGCTGTTCAAAGGTGGTCTGGATGCGGCTCATGGCTTGGCGTCTCCTGGGGCGCCCTTGACGGTCAGGCCGCGCATGGAAGGGCGGTCGTAGAAATCTTCACCCGACAGGTCAGCCACGGTGCCGATGTCCTTGTCGCCCCGGCCCGAGAGATTGACCAGGATGGCCTGGTCTGGCCGCATGGTCGGCGCGAGCTTGAGGGCATAGGCGAAGGCGTGGCTCGATTCCAGCGCCGGGATGATGCCTTCGGTGCGGCACATGTGGTGGAAGGCCGAGAGCGCTTCGTGGTCGGTGATGCCCACATATTCGGCACGCCCGATTTCTTGCAACCAGGCGTGCTCAGGGCCGACGCCGGGGTAGTCCAGGCCCGCGCTGATGCTGTGCGTCTCGGTGATCTGGCCGTTGGCATCCTGCAGGATGAAGGTGCGGTTGCCATGCAGCACACCCGAGCTGCCGCGCTGCAGCGATGCCGAATGCTTGCCGCTGTCCAGGCCCTCGCCCGCCGCCTCCACGCCGATCAGGCGCGTCTTGTCGAACGGGATGTAGGGGTGGAAGATGCCCATGGCGTTGCTGCCGCCGCCCACGCAGGCGATCACGGCATCGGGCTGCTCGGCGGCGATCTTCTGCTCGGCCAGCATGGCGGGCATCTGCTCGATGGATTCCTTGCCGATCACGCTCTGGAAGTCGCGCACCATCATCGGATAGGGGTGCGGGCCCGCCACCGTGCCGATGATGTAGAACGTGTTGTCCACGTTGGCCACCCAGTCGCGCATGGCTTCGTTCAAGGCGTCCTTGAGCGTCTTGCTGCCGGACTCGACTGGCACCACGGTGGCACCCAGGAGCTTCATGCGAAAGACGTTGGGGCTTTGGCGCTTGACGTCTTCGCTGCCCATGTAGACCACGCATTCGAGGCCGTAGCGCGCGCAGATGGTGGCCGTGGCCACGCCGTGCTGGCCCGCGCCGGTTTCGGCGATCACGCGGGGCTTGCCCATGCGGCGCGCCAGCATGGCCTGGCCGATCACGTTGTTGATCTTGTGGGCGCCGGTGTGGTTGAGGTCTTCGCGCTTGAGATAAATCTGCGCGCCGCCCAGCTCGCGGCTGGTGCGGGCGGCGTGGTAGACCGGCGAGGGGCGGCCCACGAAGTGCTTGAGCTCGTATTCGAATTCGGCGAGGAAGTCGGGGTCGTTCTGGTAGCGGGCGTAGGCCTCGCGCAGTTCCTTGATGGCGTGGGTCAGTGTTTCGCTGACGAAGCTGCCGCCGTAGGAGCCGAAATGGCCTGAAGCATCAGGTTGCTGATAGGAATTCATGAGGGTTCTTTGCAAGTTGGGCATCGGCCGCGCGCACGGCGGCGATGAACCGTTGGATCTTTCCGGCGTCCTTGATGCCCTTCAGGGGCTTGCCATCGGGGCTGTTTGGATCCGTGGCCTCGACGCCGGAGCTGACATCAACCGCCAGCGTGTGGCAACGCGGGCGTACTTGCAAAATGCCATCGGTCACGTTTGCAGGCGTGAGTCCACCAGACAAAACGAGGTGAGAGCTGACGCTTGGTGGAAGGAGTGACCAATTGAATGCCTTGCCGCTGCCGCCGTATCCGTCGACATGGGCGTCGAGCAGGATGGCTTGGGCGTGAGAGTAATCGTGGGCGTATTTTACGAGGTCGAAGCGGGCCGCCCCGTCACCCAGGGGAATCCGCGCTGCCCGCAGGTAGGGGCGCGCGCCCTGGCCGGTGGCTGCCAGGCAGTCCTCGGGCGTCTCGTCGCCATGAAACTGGATGGTAGCGCCCGCTATCAGGGCGCTGGCAGCTATCACATTAGTAGCAGTCTCGTTGACGAACAGCAGTACCGGCGTCACAAAGGGCGGCAGGCGGCGGGCCAGCTGGGCCGCGCGCTCCGGGGTGACCGCGCGCGGACTGGGGGCATACAGCACGAAACCGACGGCGTCGGCCCCGGCCGCCACGGCCGCATCCACATCCTGCTCGCGCGTCAGCCCGCAGATCTTGATGCGGGTGCGGGCGGCGGGCTGCGCCGGCTCAGGATGGGCTTCCTGCGAGAGGGGCGAGTGTGATGTCGTCATGGCAGCCAATCATACGCAGCCGTGCGCTGGGGCAGGCCCCATTCGGCGTCGTAGAGCGGGCCCTGGAAGTACAGACCGTCTGGAGAAAACGTCGGGGCGGCGGCATCGCGCGACCGCGCTGCCAGTACCTGTCCGATCCAGTCCGCAGGCTGGTTGCCTTGGCCGATGGCGACCAGGCAGCCCATGATGTTGCGGATCATGTGGTGCAAAAACGCGTTGGCTTCGAACTCGAAACGCCAGTAGCAGGAGCTCCAGCCCAGCTCCGGGTGGGGCTCGCCCAACCCGCGGCGCGAGATGTCGATGCGCTGCAGCGTCTTGACGGGCGACTTGGCCTGGCAGGCCGAGGCGCGGAACGAGGTGAAGTCGTGCTCGCCGAGCAACTGGTCTGCCGCCTGCCGCATGGCGTCGTGGTCGAGCGGGTGGTACACCCAGCCCACGCGCCCCGCGTCCACGCTGGGGCGCACCGGCGACTGCAGCAGCACGTAGGCATACCGCCGGGCCACGGCGCTGCCGCGGGCGTGAAACCGGTCTGGCACCGGCTGGGCCCACTGCACCGCAATGTCTGGGGGAAGGAAGGTGTTGGTGCCGCGCACCCACGACGAGGCTGCGCGGTCGAGCCCGGTGTCAAAGTGCACCACCTGCATCAGCCCGTGGACACCGGCATCGGTGCGGCCTGCGCACAGCGTGCTGACGGGGTGCGTGGCAAAGCGGCCCAAAGCCGCTTCGAGTTTGTCTTGAATGGTGTTGCCAGACAGCTGGCTTTGCCAGCCGCTGTACGCCTGGCCGTTGTAGCTGACCCCCAGTGCCACCCGTGTCATGGGGCGGCCTGGGTGAGGGGGAAGGACGCCGTGCGGAGAAAACCCGGCCGCATCAGCCCAGTTCGGCCAGCATGCGCTGGGCGCGGGTCTTGAGGGCGCCGCTGGATTCGGCCACCACTTCTTCGATCAGCGTGCGGGCGCCGTCCGTGTCGCCAATGGCGTTGAACTCTTCGGCCAATGCCAGCTTGGTGGCCAGCGGGTCGTCCTGGGCGCTGGCGAAATCGTCCAGCGACGCAGGAGCGGGCACGACGGCCTTGGGCGCTGGCGCGGCCATGGGGGTGGAGGGCGCATTCAGGTCCAGCGACAGATCGCCGAGATCGAACTCCATGGGACCGGAGTCCTGTGCCTGGGCCGACAGCGGGATGGGGCCGGAAGGCGCCATCGACAGGTCGTCCACGCTCGGGAAGTCCAGGTTGGCGCTGGGAGGCGCTGCCGTCATGGGGCTGGGCGCCGTGTCGGGAGAGTTCCATGCCGGCGCAGTGGCGGACGGCAGGTCTGGCATGTCCAGACCCGAGCGCAGCGTCGAAGGCTCTTCGGCGGCAGGGGCCGCACGGCCAGCAGATGCTGCCGCAGCCGCTGCGGCGAAGCCGCCGGGCGCTGCAGGTGCTGCCGACGGTGCATCGGTCAACGCATCGTCGGGCAAGTCCAGGTCAAGGTCCAGATCCAGGTCTGGAGGCAGCGCTGCAGTGGCTGCCGCTGCGGTGCTGCCCGTGAAGGTGCTCGGGAAGCCGCCGGGTGGCAGCGATGGCGATTCGTCTTCGGCCAGGCCGGGGCGGCCGCCGGGCTGGTACAGGCGGTTGTCGGGGTCCAGGTCGCGGCCCAGTTCGGCAATGCGGGCCCAGTCAGGACCCTCGCCCTGCGTGAGCTTGAACACGTCGCCCGCCACGGCTTCCAGGGCCTTGCGGTCCTGGCGCTTGGCGTAGATCTCGCCCAGCTTCACGTGCACCGACACGCGGGCCGGGTTGTGGCGAATGGCTTCCTTGAGGATTTCCTCGGCCTGCAGGTCGCGGCCATAGGCCAGGTACACATCGGCTTCGGCCACAGGGTCCACATCGCCGCCGGCATCGAGCTGGCTGGGCGAGTAGGCCATGGACGAGCCCGTGGTCATTTCGCTGTTGGCGGTATCGACACGCTGTCCACCGCTGGCGCCGAAGAACGAGTCGGGCTGGATGCGGCTTTCGAGGAAGGAGCTGTCCACACCGTTGTTCTGGCGGCGGCGCTGCACCACGCGGTAGGCGCCATAGCCCAGCAGCAGTGCCAGCAGGCCTCCAGCGGCCAATGGCAGGATCGGGTCGTCCATGAGGCCCGAGAGGAAGCTCGATTCCTCTGCGGGAGCAGGTGCCGGAACAGGCACAGGGGTGCGTACGGGCGCCGATGCCGGTGCCGAGGCGGGCTCGGACGCTGCCTCTGCGGGCGTGGCGGCATCGCCAGGTGCACTGGCCGGCGCGGCGGTATCGACCGGGGCCGATGCCGTGGTTTCTGGCGCTGCAGGCGCTGTGGGTGTGGCGGGCACTGCCGGGGTTTGCACAGCCACGGCCGCGGGGGCACTGGCTGCCGCAGCTGGTGCTGCCGCAGCGGGCGTGGCGGAGCTGCCAGCGGGTGCCGAGGCGGCGCCCAGTTTGTTCAGGTCCGTGATGTTCTTGGAGAGCTCGGCCATCCGCGTGGCGGCTTCGCTGGCCTGCTTGTCCTTGGCGACTTGGTCTTCTGCCGCCTTCTGGCCCTTGACGGAGCCCTTGGACAGCGTGAGCTTGTCGGGGGCGGCCGTTGCAGGCTTCTTGTCTTCGACCCGTGTCTGCACGGAGCCCGATGCCGAGCGCTCGGCTGCGGCGACGGCGGTGGAAGGCGCGGCGCCCGCCAGCTTGCGGCGGAAGTCGTTGAAGTCGCGGGCCTGGGCGGCCAGGATCTGGCGGGCTTCAGGGGCCGGCGTGGCCTGTGCGGCGCTTTCGCTCGGCATCTGCAGCACGGCGCCTGCCCGCAGGCGATTGACGTTGCCCTGGATGAAGGCATCAGGGTTGGCGCGCATCATGGCGACCAGCATCTGGTCGAGTGATACGCCCGAAGGACGGTAAGCATTGGCAAGGCGGCCGGCGGTATCGCCAGACTGCACCGTGACGCCGTCTGCCGGAGCGGTGCGGGGCGCTGCCGCGGGGCGTGGGGCTGGCGGTGCAGCTGCCGTGGAAGGCTCGGTCACACGGGGAGTGACCGGCGCGCGCACTGCGGGTGCGCTCTGGGCGGCCGGGGCGGAAATCTGGGGCGATGCCGTCACCGACGGCGCGGGGCGGCGCATCGCTGGCGGATCGAACAGCATGGTGTAGCTGCGCACGATGCGGCCAGAGCCCCAGTTGGCGTCCAGCACCAAATCCAGGAAAGGCTCGTTCACCGCGCGGTCGCTCGACAGGCGAAGGACGGCGGTGCCGTCGGGGCGGCGCTGCAGCTGGATCTGCAGGTTGTTCATGGACTGCGTGTATTCCATGCCCTGGGCGCGGAACACATCGGGAGACGCCGTGGTGGCGCGCAGCGATTCGGCTTCGGCCGGGGTGATCTGGGGCAGGTCGATTTCGGCGCGAAGAGGCTCGCCCAAGGCAGACTGCACAGTGATGCGCCCCAGCGCCAAAGCGGATGCGTCCGTGGCATAAAAGCCAGCCGACGCCACGGCCGCGGCCGCCAGGACAGAGAATTTCCAACGATGCATGTTTGCCAACAACTGATGAGGATTTTTTGCGGCTCGGACGAGCGATGCTTTTTTTGTCATGGTCTGGTCCCGCCCCGGCGCGTGAAAATATGTAAAAAGCACCATAGCATCAATGTTTTGCACTGACAAGCTGAGGTGGCGCGGAAGCTTTGGCAGGCCTGCATGCGCACCAAGTTGGGGCGTCTAGTTGTTGCCAATTGCCAACGTGGCGTAACTGAGTGTGTCCAGATGTCGGCATAAAAAAAGCGCGCTCAGCTGGGGGCTGGGCGCGCTTTTCAAGGGGGCGGATCAGGCTTCGAGCAGGATGCGCAGCATGCGGCGCAGCGGCTCGGCAGCACCCCACAGCAACTGGTCGCCGATGGTGAAGGCGCCCACATATTCGGGGCCCATCGCCAGCTTGCGGATGCGGCCCACAGGGATGGTCATGGTGCCGGTCACGGCCACGGGGGTCAGGTCCTTGATGGTGGCTTCGCGGGTGTTCGGGACCACCTTGGCCCACTCGTTGTCGGCGGCGATCATGGCTTCGATGTCAGCCAGGGGCACGTCCTTCTTGAGCTTGAAGGTCAGTGCCTGGCTGTGGCAGCGCATGGCACCCACACGCACGCAGAAACCGTCGACCGGCACCGCGGCGGATTGGAAACCTTCGCCCTGGCCCAGGATCTTGTTGGTCTCGGCCATGCCCTTCCATTCTTCCTTGGACATGCCCCAGGCGGGATCGTCCTGGCTCTTGCCCAGGCCCAGGTCCTTGTCGATCCAGGGGATCAGGCTGCCGCCCAGGGGCACGCCGAAGTTGGCGGTTTCGGCGCCGGTCAGGGCGCGTTGCTTGGCGATGACCTTGCGGTCGATCTCCAGGATAGCGCTCTTGGGGTCGTCCAGCAGCGAGCGCACTTCGGCGTTCAGCGTGCCGTACTGCGTGAGCAGTTCGCGCATGTGCTGGGCACCGCCGCCCGATGCCGCCTGGTAGGTCTGGGTGCTCATCCATTCCACCAGGCCCGCCTTGTACAGCGCGCCCACGCCCATCAGCATGCAGCTCACGGTGCAGTTGCCGCCGATCCAGTCCTTGCCGCCGTGGGCCAGGGCATTCTGGATGACCGGCATGTTGACCGGGTCGAGCACGATGACCGCGTTCTTCTCCATGCGCAAGGAGGATGCGGCGTCGATCCAGTGGCCGTTCCAGCCGGCCGCGCGCAGCTTGGGGTAGACCTCGTTGGTGTAGTCGCCGCCCTGGGCGGTGATGATGATCTCGCAGCGCTTCAAGGCCTCGATGTTGAACGCGTCCTGCAGGGCAGTCTCGTTCCTGGCCTGGGCAGGGGCCTTGCCGCCTGCGTTCGAGGTGGAGAAGAACAGGGGTTCGATCAGATCGAAGTCCTTCTCTTGCTGCATGCGGTCCATCAGGACCGAGCCGACCATGCCACGCCAGCCGACCAACCCTACCAACTTGCTCATTTCAACGCCCCTTTCAGTGTAAGAAACAGTGCCCGACCGGGACTGACCTTTGCCCCGGCTCGTCTGGGCCAGGGAGGGCGCACGACGATACCGGAGCTGGGTCAGCCCGTAATGGTCGTGGTTTTGGTGGTGATTGCGCGCACAGCCACGCCTGCCAGGGCGGCAGTAGCGGTGTTCAGGTCGAACGGGCGGGCGGCAAACATGGGCGAGATTGTACCGGATCGCATCTGAATACCGCATTTTTACGCCCGAACCGCTGTATTTCAGTGCTGCCCGATGCTTTTGGGCGACAGCTGAATATGCGGCACCCATAAAAAAGCGCCGCGGTGCGGCGCTTTCTCGGGGTGAGGTCGGGGCGGCGGCGGGCCGTGCCCGTCGGCTTATTGCGCCGACAGCGCCTTCACCACGGCGTCGCCCATTTGCGACGTACCCACCTTGGTGGTGCCTTCGCTGTAGATGTCCGGCGTGCGCAGGCCTTGCTCCAGCACCTTTTGCACGGCGGCTTCGATGCGCTTGGCGGATTCATCCTGGTTCAGCGAGAAGCGCAGCATCATCGCGGCCGACAAAATGGTGGCCAGCGGGTTGGCCACGCCCTTGCCCGCGATGTCGGGGGCGCTGCCGTGGCTAGGTTCGTACAGGCCCTGGTTGCTGCTGTTCAGGCTGGCCGACGGCAGCATGCCGATGGAGCCCGTCAGCATCGAGGCTTCGTCCGACAGGATGTCGCCGAACATGTTGCCGGTCACGATCACGTCGAAGGCCTTGGGCTTCTTCACCAGCTGCATGGCGGCGTTGTCCACATACATGTGCTCCAGCTCCACGTCCTGGTAGTCCTTGTGCACGTCGATGACCACGTCCTTCCAGAACTGGAAGGTCTCCAGCACGTTGGCCTTGTCCACGCTGGTGACCTTCTTGCCGCGCTTGCGGGCCGCCTCGAAGGCCACGCGGGCGATGCGTTCGATCTCGGGGCGCGAGTAGCGCATGGTGTCGAAGGCTTCTTCGGCACCGGGGAAGTGGCCGTCCACCGCCGTGCGGCGGCCGCGGGGCTGGCCGAAGTAGATGTCACCCGTCAGCTCGCGGATGATGAGGATGTCGAGGCCGGCAATCAGCTCGGGCTTGAGGCTCGATGCGTCCACCAGTTGCTCGTAGCAGATGGCCGGGCGGAAGTTGGCGAACAGGCCCAGGTTCTTGCGCAGGCCCAGGATGGCTTGCTCGGGGCGCAGGGGGCGGTCGAGCTTGTCGTACTTCCAGTCGCCCACAGCGCCGAACAGGATCGCATCGGAGTCCTTGGCCAGCTTCAGGGTGGCTTCGGGCAGCGGGTGGCCGTGGGCCTCGTACGCGGCGCCGCCGACCAGGGCGGATTCCATCTCGAAATTCAGGTCCAGCACTTCCAGGACCTTGACGGCCTCGGCGACGATCTCGGTACCAATGCCGTCACCCGGCAACACTGCGATTTTCATTATTTGCTTCTCTTTTGATAGCGGCTAGCGCTTGTCCATCAAGCGGTAGCCGTTGTTTTTGCCAAAAACCGGGTGTTCAGGACACCATCGAATGCGCCAGCCAGGGCTTGGCCGCCAGCCGCTCGGCCTCGAAGGCCTTGATCTTGTCGGACTTGCGCAAGGTGAGGCCGATGTCGTCAAAGCCGTTGAGCAGGCAGTACTTGCGAAAGGCGACGACGTCGAACGGGATCTCTTCGCCCTGGGGGCGCACCACGACCTGGCGTTCCAGGTCGATGGTGAGCTGGTAGCCGGGGAAGGCGGCCACTTCGTCGAACAACTGGGCCACGGTGGCCTCGGGCAGCACGATGGGCAAGAGGCCGTTCTTGAAGCAGTTGTTGAAGAAGATGTCGGCAAAGCTCGGTGCAATGACCGCACGGAAGCCGAATTGGTCCAGCGCCCAGGGCGCATGTTCGCGGCTGGAGCCGCAGCCGAAGTTCTTGCGGGCGATGAGCACGCTGGCGCCCTTGTAGCGCGGCAGGTTCAGCACGAAGTCGGGGTTGGGCTTGCGGGCGGACTCGGGGATGCCGGGCTCGCCCTTGTCCAGGTAGCGCCACTCGTCGAACAGATTGGGGCCGAAGCCCGTCTTCTTGATCGACTTGAGGAACTGCTTGGGGATGATCGCGTCGGTGTCGACGTTCTCGCGGTCCATGGGGGCGACGAGGCCCTTGTGCACGGTGAATTTCTGCATGGTGGAGTGCTTATTTGTTGGCAGCGCGCTCGAGCGCGCCACCGGCCCGTTGGACGTCCTGGCCCACGCCCTTGACGGTGTTGCAGCCCGCCAGCAGGAAGGCCAGCGAGAGGGCGATGAATGCGGCGATCTTTGTCATGGCAAGGCTCCTTCAGGCAATGGAGAGGTCAACGGACGGTGTGGAACAAAAGGTGGATGAAAGGCGAATAGGGCGGCCAGCCAGCGCTCAGGAGAACTGGCGCACATCCACGAAGTGGCCGTGCACGGCAGCGGCGGCGGCCATCGCGGGGCTCACCAGGTGCGTGCGGCCGCCGGCGCCCTGGCGCCCTTCGAAGTTGCGGTTGCTGGTGGAGGCGCAACGCTCGCCGGGCTCCAGCCGGTCGGCGTTCATGGCCAGGCACATCGAGCAGCCGGGTTCGCGCCACTCGAAGCCCGCGGCCTTGAAGATCTGGTCCAGGCCTTCGCGCTCGGCCTGCTCCTTGACCAGGCCGGAGCCGGGCACCACCATGGCCAGCTTCACGTTGCTGGCGACCTTGCGGCCCAGGTTCTTCACCACGGCGGCGGCTTCGCGCATGTCTTCGATGCGGCTGTTGGTGCACGAGCCGATGAACACCTTGTCGATGGTGATGTCGTTGATCTGCTTGCCGGGCGCCAGACCCATGTAGGTGAGCGCACGCTCGATGGCGCCGCGCTTGTTGGCGTCCTTTTCCTTGTCGGGATCGGGCACGCGGGCGTCGATGCCCAGCACCATCTCGGGCGAGGTGCCCCAGGTCACCTGCGGCTGGATCTCGGCGGCGTTGAGCTTGACCACGGTGTCGAACTGCGCGTCCGCGTCGGAGTGCAGCGTCTTCCAGTAGGCCACGGCCTGGTCCCATTCCACGCCGGTGGGCGACAGGGGGCGGCCCTTCACGTAGTCGATGGTCTTGTCGTCCACGGCGACCAGGCCCGCGCGCGCGCCGCCTTCGATGGCCATGTTGCACACGGTCATGCGGCCCTCCATGCTCAGGCTGCGGATGGCAGCGCCTGCAAACTCGATGGTATAGCCCGTGCCGCCGGCCGTGCCGATCTTGCCGATGATGGCCAGCACGATGTCCTTGGCGGTCACGCCCTTGCCCAGGGTGCCGTCGACCTGGACCAGCATGTTCTTGGCCTTCTTGGCCAGCAGCGTCTGCGTGGCCATGACGTGCTCGACCTCGCTGGTACCGATGCCATGGGCCAGCGCGCCGAAGGCGCCATGGGTGCTGGTGTGGCTGTCGCCGCACACCACCGTCATGCCCGGCAGCGTGGCGCCGTTTTCAGGGCCGATCACGTGGACGATGCCCTGGCGTTTGTGCATGAACGGGAAGAACGCCGCCGGCGTGATCTGCGCCATGTTGTCGTTCAGCGTGGTGATCTGCTCTTTGCTGATGGGATCGGTGATGCCGTCGTAGCCTTGGTCCCAGCCCGTGGTGGGTGTGTTGTGGTCGGCCGTGCCCACGATGGAGCTCATGCGCCAGACCTTGCGGCCCGCCTCGCGCAGGCCTTCGAAGGCCTGGGGGCTGGTGACTTCGTGCACCAGATGGCGGTCGATGTAGAGCACGGAGGTGCCGTCCTCTTCGGTGTGGACGACGTGTTCGTCCCAGATCTTGTCGTACAGCGTGCGTCCCATGGGTGGCTCTTTTCTTTCGGTGGGGGTTTGATTTTAGTGGCGGTGCTCTGGCGTGTCGGCAGCCGCCTCGCGCGGAGACAGATGCTCTGCCAGCAGGCGGGCGGTGACGGGCAGGGCGTCGAAGTCGCGGGCCACCACGCGCAGTTCGCGGTGCGCCCAAGCGTCCGACAAGGGGACGGCGACCAGGCGGCCCACGCCGCGCATCAGCTCGAAGGCCCGGTCGGGCAGCAGGCCTACGCCCAGGCCGTTGTCGATCATGCGGCACATGGCGTCCAGGCCGGTCACCTGGATGCGCTGGCGCAGCGGCCGGCCAGCCGCGGCAGCCGCCGAGCGCATGGCCAGGCTGATGCTGCTGTTGGCGTGCAGGCCCACGATGTCCCAGTCGAGGACTTCTTCAAAATTGATAGCTGCTTGCGCCGACAGGGCGTGCCCTGCAGGCATGACGAGCACCAAGCGGTCCGCGCGGTAGGGGCGGCTTTGCAGATCTGTGGCGCCGTTGCTGCCGGCCATGTTCACGTTGCAGATGCCCAGGTCGGCCGCGCCTTCCTGCACGGCGTGCAGCACGTCGGTGCTCAGGTGCTCCTGCAGGTCGATCTTGATCTGGCTGTGCTCGCGGGCAAAGGCGCCCAGGTCTTCGGGCAGGAACTGGAAGATGGCCGAGATGTTGGCGTGCATGCGGACATGGCCGCGGACGCCGTCGGCGTATTCGCTGAGCTCGCCCTGCATGCGCTCCAAGCCGAAGAGCACCGTGCGCGCGTGGTGCAGCAGGCTTTCGCCCGCGGGCGTCAGGGTCACGCCGCGGCTGTGGCGGTACAGCAGCGCGGTGTCGACGGCGGTTTCCAGGTCCGACAGGCGCTTGCTCACGGCCGACGCTGCAATGAACTCCCGCTCGGCAGCGCGGCCGATGCTGCCCAGCTCGCACACCGCCACAAACAGCTGCAGCGAAGTCAGGTCAATGCGGCGCGCAAAACTGCGCTCGGAGCTTTTCATCGGGTGTGGGGGTCTTGTGCTTCTCGTTTGGAGAAGGCGTTGCGGTATTTTCTTCTAAATGAACCCGTGTTGTCATCGCGTACCGCGATGTCGTCCATCGCGTGTGCGGTCTTCTCGGGGTGCGCGGGCCGTAAAAAAACCGCACGGGCCTTGCAGGCGCCGTGCGGTTTTTTTTGAGGGGGGTGGGTACCCGTTGGGTACCTTGCCCGATCAGCTGAAGAAGTTCTTCAGCTTGTCCGTCCAGCTTTCGCCGCTAGGCGAATGGCGGCCGCCACCTTTCTTGAGCGAGTCTTCCAGCTCCCGCAGCAGCTTGCGCTGGTGCTCGGTCAGCTTGACGGGCGTCTCGACCGCGATGTGGCAGTACAGGTCGCCCGGGTAGCTGGCGCGCACACCCTTGATGCCCTTGCCTCGCAAGCGGAACTGCTTGCCGGCCTGGGTGCCTTCGGGGATGTCGATGGCCGCCTTGCCTTGCAGCGTGGGCACTTCGATCTCGCCACCCAGGGCTGCGGTGATGAAGCTCACCGGCACCTGGCAGTGCAGGTCATCGCCGTCGCGCTCGAAGATGTCGTGCTTCTTCAGGCGGATCTCGATGTACAGGTCGCCCGGTGGGCCGCCGTTGGTGCCCGGCTCGCCGTTGCCGGTGCTGCGGATGCGCATGCCGTCGTCGATGCCCGCAGGAATCTTCACTTCCAGCGTCTTTTGCTTCTTGATCTTGCCCTGGCCATGGCACGTCGTGCACGGCTCGGGAATGATCTTGCCCGTGCCGCGGCAGTGCGGGCAGGTCTGCTGCACGCTGAAGAAGCCCTGGCGCATCTGCACCGTGCCGGAGCCTTGGCAGGTGCCGCAGGTCTTGGCGGTGGTGCCGGGCTTGGCGCCGCTGCCGTGGCAGGTGTCGCAGCTGTCCCACGAGGGGATGCGGATCTGCGCGTCCTTGCCGCGGGCGGCTTCTTCCAGGGTGACTTCCATGGCGTAGCTGAGGTCATTGCCCCGATACACCTGGCGGCCACCCGCGCCACGTCCGCGCCCGCCCTGCTGGCCGAACATGTCGCCGAAGATGTCGCCGAACGCCTCGGCAAAGCCGCCGAAGCCCTCGGCCCCTGCACCGCCGGGGCCGCGCATGTTGGGGTCCACGCCGGCATGGCCGTACTGGTCGTAGGCGGCCCGCTTCTGCGGGTCGGAGAGCATCTCGTAGGCCTCCTTGGCCTCCTTGAACTTCTCTTCGGCAGGCTTGGCGGCATCCCCCTGGTTGCGGTCAGGGTGGTGCTTCATCGCCAGCTTGCGATAAGCCTTCTTGATCTCTTCATCCGACGCGTTCTTGGGAACGCCCAGGATTTCGTAAAAGTCTCTTTTGGACATGGTCTTTCTGAGCCCGGTTGGAACAGGAACGCCGCGCAGCTCCCTGGGAGCATTGCGCGGCGGCTCGGGTCAACGGGGGCGTGCTCAGCCCTTCTTGACTTCCTTCACCTCGGCATCGACCACGTTGTCGTCGTCCGCAGGCTTGGACGACGAGGCCGAGGCACCGCCACTGGTGGCGTCTGCACCGCCTGCTGCGCCCTGGCCGGCTTGCGCAGCCTGCGATTCGGCGTACATCTTCTCGCCCAGCTTCTGGCTGGCGGCCATCAGCGCGGTGGTCTTCTCGTCGATGGCAGCCTTGTCTTCGCCCTTCAAGACTTCTTCCAGGGCCTTCACGGCGGCCGTGATCGCGTCCTTCTCACCCGCATCGAGCTTGTCCCCATGCTCGGTCAGGCTCTTGTTGACGCTGTGCACAGCTGCTTCGCCCTGGTTGCGGGCCTGCACCAGCTCGAGCTTCTTCTTGTCGTCGGCGGCGTTGAGCTCGGCGTCCTTCACCATCTGCTGGATTTCTTCTTCCGACAGGCCGGAGTTGGCCTTGATGGTGATCTTGTTTTCCTTGCCGGTGCCCTTGTCCTTGGCGCCGACGTGCAGGATGCCGTTGGCGTCGATGTCGAACGACACTTCGATCTGCGGAATGCCGCGCGCTGCCGGTGGAATGCCTTCCAGGTTGAACTCGCCCAAGAGCTTGTTGCCCGCCGCCATTTCACGCTCGCCCTGGTAGACCTTGATGGTCACTGCAGGCTGGTTGTCGTCCGCGGTCGAATACGTCTGCGCAAACTTGGTCGGAATGGTGGTGTTCTTCTGGATCATCTTGGTCATGACGCCACCCAGGGTTTCAATACCCAGGGAAAGCGGGGTCACGTCCAGCAGCAGCACGTCCTTGCGGTCGCCCGACAGCACCTGGCCTTGAATGGCGGCGCCCACGGCCACGGCTTCGTCAGGGTTCACGTCCTTGCGGGGTTCCTTGCCGAAGAATTCCTTAACCTTTTCCTGCACCTTGGGCATACGGGTCATGCCGCCGACCAGGATCACGTCATGGATGTCGGACACGGACACGCCGGCGTCCTTGATGGCCATGCGGCAAGGAGCGATGGTGCGCTCGATCAGCTCATCCACCAGCGACTCCAGCTTGGCGCGGGTCAGCTTGATGTTCAAGTGCTTAGGGCCCGACGCATCGGCAGTCACGTAAGGCAGGTTGATGTCGGTCGAGGCCGAGTTCGACAGCTCGATCTTGGCCTTCTCGGCCGCTTCCTTCAGGCGCTGCAGGGCCAGAACGTCGTTCTTGAGGTTGACGCCCGATTCCTTCTTGAACTCTTCGATGATGAAATCGATGATGCGCTGGTCGAAGTCTTCGCCGCCCAGGAATGTGTCGCCGTTGGTCGACAGCACTTCGAACTGCTTTTCGCCGTCCACGTCCGCGATCTCGATGATGGACACGTCGAACGTGCCGCCACCCAGGTCATACACGGCGATCTTGCGGTCGCCCTTTTCCTGCTTGTCCAGGCCGAAGGCCAGGGCAGCAGCGGTGGGCTCGTTGATGATGCGCTTGACGTCCAGGCCCGCAATGCGGCCGGCGTCCTTGGTGGCCTGGCGCTGTGCGTCGTTGAAGTACGCAGGCACGGTGATGACGGCTTCCGTCACGGGCTCGCCCAGGTAGTCCTCGGCCGTCTTCTTCATCTTGCGCAGGATGTCGGCAGACACCTGCTGGGCCGACAGCTTGTTGCCGCGCACTTCGATCCAGGCGTCGCCGTTGTCGGCGGCCACGATCTTGTAGGGCATCAGGTCGATGTCCTTTTGCACTTCTTTTTCGGTGAACTTGCGGCCGATCAGGCGCTTCACGGCGTACAGCGTGTTCTTGGGGTTCGTCACGGCCTGGCGCTTGGCCGAGGCGCCGACGAGGATCTCGCCGTCTTCCTGATACGCCACGATGGACGGGGTGGTGCGAGCGCCTTCGCTGTTCTCGATCACGCGGGTCGTGTTGCCCTCCATGATGGAAACGCAGCTGTTCGTGGTGCCCAGGTCAATGCCGATGATTCTTCCCATGATTTTTCTCCGTGATGCTTGAATGGTTTGGATGGCTAGTAACTTGTGGATAACTTGGCTGGCTTCAAGCCGTTATCCACCATTTATTTGGGGGCGGCGACGGTGACGAGGGCAGGGCGCAGCACGCGCTCGGCGATCACATAGCCCTTTTGCAGCACGGCGACCACCGTGTTGGCTTCTTGTGTGGAATCGGCAGGTGCAGGCACCATGCTGATGGCCTGGTGCTGGTGCGGATCGAACTTGGCGCCTGCAGCGGGGTTGATGGCCAGGACCTTGTTGCGCTCCAGAGCCGACGTCAGCTGGCGCAGCGTGGCATCGGCGCCTTCGCGCAACTGCTGGGGCGTGGCTTCCTTGATGCCCAGGGCGGCGTCCAGGCTGTCGGCCACGGGCAGCAGGCTCTCGGCAAAGCTCTCGATGCCGAACTTGCGGGCCTTGGAGACTTCGTCCTCGGCGCGGCGGCGGGCGTTTTCAGCCTCTGCCTTGGCGCGCAGGAACTGGTCGGCCAGTTCGGCGCTCTTGGCCTTGAGCTCGGCCAGCTCGCCCTGCAGCCGCGCCAGCTCGTCGGAGGCGTGGGCAGCCATGGCGGCTTCAACTTCTTCGGGGGCGGCGGCGCTCTGTGGGGTGGGTTGGCTGGTGTCTGACATGTCTTGGTCTGAAGGTGAATAAACAGTGAAACAGTGAATACGCGCGGGATGTGGGGACGTGCCCCCTGCATTTCAAGGTGCGGCGCAGGGGCTTATGGCCGCCTCCCCGGGGACGGCGCGTTTTGCTGTAGGGCATGTCGTCCCGCCTGGCGAATTTGCAAGGCCCCCAGGCAATTTGGGTGCCACATTTCGGGGTTTTGCCGGGGCCGGAACAGCCGTGAGTGTACAAGCGGCGCAGGGCGGGCTATAATTGCCGGCTTTGCCTTGCCACACCGCTTCTAGACGCAGCGGGTGGTGTCATCCAAAAGGAGTCTGCATGCGTCATTACGAAATCATTTTGTTGATCCACCCGGATCAAAGCGAACAAGTTCCAGCGATGCTGGAGCGCTACAAGGGCATGATCACCGCTGGCGGTGGCAAGGTGCACCGCGTGGAAGACTGGGGCCGCCGTCAACTGGCGTACCTGATCAACAAGCTGGCCAAGGCCCACTACCTGTGCGTGAACATCGAAGCCGACCAGGCTGTGATGGCTGAACTGGAGCACGCCTTCAAGTTCAACGACGCCGTGCTGCGCCACCTGACGGTTCAGAAGAAGAAGGCCGACACGGGCCCATCTTCGATGATGAAGACCGTCGAGCGCGAAGAAGCCCGCAAGGCTAGCCAGGCTGAATACGCAGCCGCCGGTGGCGAGCGTGGTGACCGTCCTGATCGCGCCGAGCGCCAGGAACGTCCAGAGCGCGCCGAGCGCTGATCCAGCCCGTTGGAGTGGAGAACCGCGTAGTCTTGACCGCATGTATCGCAGAGGCTGAACCCCTGCGCTACACACCCGCCGGATTGCCTGCCCTCACGCTGCGGCTCGAACACGAGTCCCGGCAGACCGAAGCAGGCCACCCCCGCGAAGTCAAGGCTGCCATGAAGGCCGTCGCCTTTGGTGCGATGGCCGAGCGTCTGGCAAGGCAGAACATCGGAAGTCTCTGGACTTTCAGTGGATTTCTGGCTACCCCGCGCAATGGCAAGACCGCAGTGCTGCACATCCAGGATATTCAACAAAATTAATTTTCAAGGGGTCCGCAATGGCCACGTTCAAGAAGTTCAACAAAGACAAGCGCCCAAAGCGCAACACCCAGTCCCTGCTGTTCAAGCGCAAGCGCTTTTGCCGCTTCACGGTGACCGGTGTTGAAGAAATCGACTACAAGGATGTCGATACGCTGCGCGATTTCATCGCCGAAAACGGCAAGATCATCCCCGCACGCCTGACCGGCACGCGCGCCATCTATCAGCGTCAGCTGAACACCGCCATCAAGCGCGCGCGCTTCCTGGCCCTGGTGCCTTACAGCGACCAGCACAAGATCTAAGGAGCACAACCCATGCAAATCATTCTGCTCGACAAGGTTGTGAACCTCGGCAACCTGGGTGAAATCGTCAAGGTCAAGGACGGCTACGCCCGTAACTTCCTGATCCCCGCTGGCCGCGCCCGTCGCGCCACCGAATCTGCCAAGGCAGAGTTCGAAGCCAAGCGCGCTGAACTCGAAAAGGCAGCAGCTGCCAAGCTGGCAGAAGCCCAAGCCCAAGGCGAAAAGCTGGCTGGCACCACCGTCAAGCTGACGCAAAAGGCTGGCGTGGACGGCCGTCTGTTTGGTTCCGTGACCAACCATGACATCGCCGAAGAGCTGAACAAGCAAGGCTACAAGATTGCCAAGTCGCAAATCCGCCTGCCCAACGGCCCTATCAAGGTCGTGAGCGACAGCACGGTGAGCGTGGCTCTGCACACCGACGTGGTGGTGGACGTGACCGTGTCGGTCTACGGCGAAACCGCCTGATCGTCACCCAGTGACTTTTGCAGAAGCCGCCCCCGGGCGGCTTTTGTCTTTGGGTCACCGCTTTTTGTACATGGTTGCCCACGGGTAGTCCACCACTTACCCACAGGTTTATCCCCGCGTATGCCTCGCCAGTGCGGGAGCTGCATGCAGCCTTTGCCCGGAGAACCGTCATGTCCGCAGTCTTTCCCCCCCTTGAGGAGAGTGGTTTCGAGCCACACGTGTCGCAGCCAGACCGCGAGGTGGCCCAGCTGCGCGTGCCGCCGCATTCCATCGAAGCCGAGTCCAGCGTGCTGGGCGGCCTGCTGCTGGACAACAACGCCTGGGACCGCGTGGGCGATCTGCTGGTGGAGAGCCACTTCTACCGCCACGAGCACCAGATGGTGTATTCGGCCATCGGCGCGCTGATAAATGCCAGCAAGCCGGCCGACGTCATCACCGTTTTCGAGCACCTGAAGAATCAGGGCAAGGCGCAGGACATGGGTGGCCTGGCCTACCTCAACAACCTGGCCCAGTACGTCCCCAGCGCCAGCAACATCCGCCGCTATGCCGAGATCGTTCGCGAGCGCGCCATCCTGCGCAAGCTGGTCACGGCGAGCGATGAAATATCGACCAACGCCTTCAACCCGCAGGGCAAGACGGTGGAGCGCATCCTGGACGAGGCCGAGGCCAAGATCTTCGCCATCGGCGAAGAGGGCTCGCGCACCAAGCAGGGCTTCCAGTCGCTGGACACCCTGGTGATCGACCTGCTCGACCGGGTGCAGGAGATGGCAGACAACCCGGTGGACGTGACCGGCGTGCCCACCGGCTTTGCCGACCTGGACCGCATGACGTCGGGCCTGCAGGCGGGTGACATGGTGGTGCTGGCGGCCCGCCCGTCCATGGGCAAGACCTCGTTCGCGGTGAACATCGCCGAACACGTGGCACTCAACGAAGGCCTTCCGGTCGCTATCTTCTCGATGGAAATGGGCGCCGCCCAGCTGGCGGTGCGTATCGTGGGCTCCATCGGCCGGGTGAACCAGGGCAACCTGCGCACGGGCAAACTGACCGACGACGAGTGGCCGCGCCTGACCGAGGCGATTGAAAAGCTGCGCACCGTGTCGCTGCACATCGACGAGACCCCTGGCCTCACCCCCGGCGAACTGCGGGCCAACGCCCGGCGCCTGGCGCGCCAGTGCGGCAAGCTGGGGCTGATCGTGGTCGACTACCTGCAGCTCATGAGCGGCTCGGGCGCCGGCAGCTCCGACAACCGCGCCACCGAGCTGGGCGAAATCTCCCGGGGTCTCAAGATGCTGGCCAAGGAGCTGCAGTGCCCGGTGATCGCGCTGTCGCAGCTCAACCGCTCGGTCGAGCAGCGCACCGACAAACGCCCCATGATGTCCGACCTGCGGGAGTCCGGCGCCATCGAGCAGGATGCCGACATCATCATGTTCATCTACCGCGACGACTACTACAACAAGGACAGCAAGGAGCCGAACGTGGCTGAGGTCATCATCGGCAAGCAGCGTAACGGCCCCACAGGTACCGTGAAGCTGTTCTTCCAGAAGAACCAGACCCGCTTTGAGAACCTGGCGATGGGCTCGGGCGACGATTATTGATAAAAAAATAGCCGCTACCGCTTGTCTATCAAGCGCTAGCAGCTATCAATATGTGAGCATCTTGCGGGTGCCGCTCTGGCACCGCAAGTCGTCTTTTGTCAAAGAGGGCTGGCACCTTGCCAGCCCTGTCACCGTTGTTCAGCTCCGTCCCGCCCCTGTGGCGCCACCGGGGCGCTCCACTGCGTTACAGCTGCTCTACTGCCGCAGCACCTGGATCAGCAAGCCCGCACCCAGTACGCCCAGCACCGCTACCGCAGCGGTCAGGCGCTGGCTGCGCTTTCGCAGTGCTTCCACGGCTTGCACCACCTGGGCGTTCTGCTCGGCCAGTGACTGGATCAGCACGGCGGATGCCTGCTGCTCCTGTTCCAGGCGTACCACGCGGTCCTGCCACTGGCGCAGGGCCGCTTCAGGCGTTGCAGCCAGGCTGGCCGGTGCGCCCGCAGCGGTGTCCGACCCGGCTGCACCACCGTGACCCGCCCGGGTAGAACCCATGAGCTTTCTGGCCGCAGCCAGCACCTGGGGCGTTGCCTCGATGACGTCGCGCCACGGCACCAGCTTGAGGGCGGTAATCCATCCAGCGGCCAACTCAGAGCACCTCGCTCGCGAAGTCGGCCAGGCGCGAGCGTTCGCCGCGCGCCAGGGTGATGTGCCCGCTGTGCGGCCAGCCCTTGAAGCGGTCCACCGCATAGGTCAGGCCTGAGGAGCCTTCGGTCAGGTACGGCGTGTCGATCTGCGCCAGATTGCCCATGCAGATGATCTTGGTGCCGGGGCCCGCGCGGGTGATCAGCGTCTTCATCTGCTTGGGCGTCAGGTTCTGCGCCTCGTCGATGATCACGTATTTGTTCAAAAAGGTGCGGCCGCGCATGAAGTTCATGCTCTTGATCTTGATGCGGCTGCGGATCAGCTCGTTGGTGGCGGCGCGGCCCCATTCGCCGGCATTGCCGCCGTCGCCCTTGGCCAGGAATTCGAGGTTGTCGTCCAGCGCGCCCATCCAGGGGCCCATCTTTTCTTCTTCGGTGCCGGGCAGAAAGCCGATGTCCTCGCCTACGCTCACGGTGGCGCGGGTCATGATGATCTCGGTGTAGCGGCGGTCGTCCAGCACCTGGGTCAGGCCCGCGGCCAGGGCCAGCAGGGTCTTGCCGGTGCCGGCCGTGCCGGTCAGGGTGACGAAGTCGATGTCGGGGTCCATGAGCAGGTTCATGGCGTAGTTCTGCTCGCGGTTGCGCGTGGTCACGCCCCACACCGCGTGCTTGGCCGAGCCGTAGTCCTTGAGCGTCTGCAGCACCGCCGTCTTTTCGCGGATCTCGCTCACGCGGGCGAACAGGCTGGGCTCGCCGGGCGCTTCGAAGTACACGAACTGGTTGATCATCAGCTGGGGTACGATGGGCCCGCCGATGCGGTAGTAGGTGTGCGCGCCGTTCTGCCAGCTTTCAACGTTCTTGCCGCTCTTGGCCCAGAAGTCGGGCGGCAGCGCCAGCACGCCGGCGTACAGCAGGTCGCCGTCTTCCAGAGTCTTGTCGTTCTGGTAGTCCTCGGCGTTCAGGCCCAGGGCGCGCGCCTTGACGCGCATGTTGATGTCCTTGGACACCAGCACCACTTCGCGCGGTGCGTGTTCCTTGCGCAGGGCCTCGACCACACCCAGGATCTGGTTGTCGGCCTTGCCTTGCGGCAGGCTGGTGGGCAGGCTGTAGTCCAGCGGTGCGGTCTGAAAGTACAGGCAGCCGCCGGCAGCGCGCTGCCCGGTGGAGTCAAGCTTCAGGCCGCGCCCGATGTCGGCGCCCTGCACGCCAGCCAGTGCGTCCAGCGAGCGGCTGGTCTGGCGGCCATTGCGGGCGACTTCGGTCATGCCCTTTTTGTGGCCGTCGAGCTCTTCCAGCACGATCATCGGCAGGAAGATGTCGTGCTCTTCAAAGCGGAACAGGCTGGTGGGGTCGTGCAGCAGCACGTTGGTGTCCAGAACGAACAGCTTGGTCGGGCCCTGGGACTTGCTGCGCTTGCTGCGGCTGGCCGATGGCGCTGCTGCAGCCACAGGGGCGGCCACGGCGGGGGCTGCTGCTGCGGCAGGCGCAGCGGTGGTGCGTGCCGGGGCCTTGCGGGCGGGGCTGCGGGCCTCCACCGGGGCGGCTGGCTCGGCCCGGGTGCTGCGCGTGGCCGTGCGCTCTGCCGTGGTGGCGGGCGTTGCGGGTGCGGTGCTGGAGACGACCTGTAAGGAGGCCGTGCGTTCGGCCGCTGTCTTGCGGCCTATGCTGCGTGCCGGTGTCGCCACTTCGGGTGCCGAGCTGATGGCATCGGCTGCTTCTGCAGCGGTGGCCGTAGTGGCCGCTTTGCCGGGGCGGGCGGTCACATCGTAGGCTTCGGGGGCGAGGAGGGCGGCGCGCCGGCTGGGGGCTGGGGGCAGGGGCATGGTGACAGGGCCTCGGTCAGTGACGGTGGAAATATCGAAAGTCAGAAAGCAAAAAGCCGCCTGGAGACCAAGGCGGCTTTTTGGGATGGGGCAGTAGACGTTGCGGGAACCAGGAGCATCAAACCATTATGCCTATTCCTGATGTCAGGCCTGGGCAAAACCGCAGAGCTGTCGCATGGATGCGCTGTGTTCCCGTGCAATCTGCTGTCAGGCGGCTTTTTTCAGGGCCTTGATGGACTTCACGGCCTTGAGGACTTCGTCCACGTGGCCGGGGACCTTCAGGCCACGCCATTCCTGCACCAAAATGCCATCCGGGCCGACCAGGAAGGTGCTGCGCTCGATGCCCTTGACCTTCTTGCCGTACATGATCTTGTTCTTGACCACGCCGAACATGTGGCACATCTTCTCTTCGGTGTCAGCGATGAGTTCGAAGGGCAGTTCGAGCTTTTCCTTGAAGTCGTCGTGCGACTTCATGTTGTCGCGCGACACGCCGAACACGGCGGCGCCAGCCTTCACGAAGTCCTTGTACTTGTCACGGAACTGCATGGCTTCCGTGGTGCAGCCCGGCGTGTTGTCCTTGGGGTAGAAGTAGAGCACCATGATCTGGCCAAGGTGGGTGGTATTGGAAACCTTGAGTCCACCGGTCGCGTTGGCTTCAAATTCGGGGAGGGGTTTGTTGACAACGATCGCCATATCACTTCAATCTCTCAGGATGTAGTCGTTGATAAGCCGGGGGAAGCGGGTGTGTTATTGCTCTTGTGAGTGCCCCCGACCGCAACCCGTGATTTTACTCCGAAATCGATTGCTAACCAAATGTAAGACTGTGTGTCCAAGCCTTTCGCGCACAGGTCACCGCGCGGCAGCGCCCGCGAAAGCGCCGGGCGGCGCCATCCGCTGATCAGGCGGATGGGTTCGGCATCAAGTTTCCAGCAGCAGGGCGGCGACCACGTTGCGCCCTTCGCTTGCCAGGATGTTGTAGGTGCGGCAGGCGGCAGCCGTGTCCATGGTTTCCAGACCCAGCCGGCGGGCGATCAGTGGCGCCAGCCAGGCCGGGGGCGGAAACCGGTTGCGCGTGCCGCTGCCGAAGATGACGAGCTCCGTCTCCAGCTGGGCCAGTTGCGCGAAGTGTTCGGCCGTGAGGTCTTCAAAACGCGCGCAGGGCCAGGCCTCGCGCAGGCCGTTCGAGCCGATGATGACGCTGTGGGTGATCTTGTCGGCGTCCACGCCGATCCAGCCGGGGCCGTATCCGCTGATGGTTTGTGCGTTCGAGCGGTCGGGCTGAAATTTCATGGGTGTCGCAGGCAGCCGTGGCGGGCGGCGGTGTGGCAGCGGGCCTTCGGGAGAAGGGGCCGGTGGTACATCTGATCTGTGGTCAAATTATAGGTTCGCCAAGGTGCCCGCCGCTCTGGCCCGCCACCTGACCATACTCCTTCACCGTCAGCGCATGAAAACCGTCCAGAAATCCGCCAAGCTCGCCAACGTCTGCTACGACATCCGGGGGCCGATCATGGACGCGGCCAAGCAGATGGAGGAAGACGGGCACAAGATCATCAAGCTCAACATCGGCAACCTGGCGGTGTTCGGTTTCGATGCGCCGGAGGAGATCCAGCTGGACATGATCCGCAACCTGCCCAACTCGGCAGGGTATTCGGACAGCAAGGGCATCTTCGCGGCGCGCAAGGCGGTGATGCACGAGACGCAAAAGCAGGGCATCAAGGGCGTGGCGCTCGACGACATCTACCTGGGCAACGGCGCCAGCGAACTCATCGTCATGGCCACCAACGCGCTGCTGGACAACGGCGACGAACTGTTGCTGCCCTCGCCCGACTACCCGCTGTGGACGGCCGCGGCCAGCCTGTCGGGCGGTACGCCGGTGCATTACCTGTGCGACGAGGCCAACGGCTGGATGCCCGACCTGGCCGACATCCGCGCCAAGATCACGCCCCGCACGAAGGGCATCGTGGTCATCAACCCCAACAACCCCACCGGCGCGCTGTACTCGGACGACCTGCTCAAAGGCATCGTCGCCATCGCCCGCGAACACGGCCTCGTGATCTTTGCGGACGAGGTGTACGACAAGGTGCTGTACGACGGCACCCAACACACGGCCATCGGCTCGCTGAGCCAGGACGTGCTCACGCTCACCTTCAACTCGCTGTCCAAGAGCTACCGCTCCTGCGGCTATCGCGCGGGCTGGCTGGTGGTGTCGGGCGACAAGAAACCTGCCCGGGACTACATCGAGGGTCTGAACATGCTCTCGAACATGCGCCTGTGCGCCAACGTGCCCGGCCAGTGGGCCGTGCAGACGGCGCTGGGTGGCTACCAGAGCATCAACGAGCTGGTGGGCGAGGGCGGCCGCCTGCGCAAGCAGCGCGACCTGGCGTACGAGCTCATCACCGCCATCCCTGGCGTGACCTGCGTCAAGCCCCAGGCGGCGCTGTACATGTTCCCGCGCCTGGACCCGGCTGTGTACCCCATCGAGGACGACCAGCAGTTCTTCCTGGAGCTACTGCAGGAAACCAAGGTCATGCTGGTGCAGGGCACCGGCTTCAACTGGGCGGCTCCCGACCACTTCCGCATCGTGTTCCTGCCCCACGAGGACGACCTGCGCGACGCCATCGGCCGGGTGGCGCGCTTCCTGGAGCAGTACCGCAAGCGCAAGCAGGCTGCTGCGGCGGCAGCCTCGGCTGCGGCTTGAGTGGCGCGCCGCCGAGTGAGGAGGGCTTTTCACATGCGTATCCGTTTCGTCGCCCACCGCGCGGTGGCCGTGCTGGCCTTGGCTGCAACGTTGCCGTCCGCGCACGCCGCAGACCCCAAGCCAGAGCCCGTCAGGTTCCAGCACAAGGATTGGGCGCTGCAATGCGACAACACGCGCACCTGCCGCGCTGTGGGCTACCAGTCGGAGGACGGTGATTCCGAACCTGCCTCCATCCTCCTGACGCGTCCTGCAGGCCCGAATGCGCCGGTGCAGGTGGACCTGCAGGTCTATTCCGAAAAGGCCGACCCCGCGGCGCTCGATCTGCAGGTGGGCAAGCTTTCGCTTCGCGGCCTGGAGGGGACCATCCCGCGAGTGCCAGCCGGCCAGGTGCCGCGCCTGCTGCAGGAACTGCTCAGGAACGACGAGGCAACGCTGTCAGCAGGCAACGACCGGTGGACGCTGTCCCTGGCAGGGGCCAGCGCCGTGCTGCTCAAGATGGACGAGGCTCAAGGCCGCATTGGCACGCCGGGCGCGCTGGTGCGGCGCGGTACCAAGGCGGAGTCCTCGGTGCTGCGGCCCGCGGCCGCGCCCGTGGTCAAAGGTGTCTTGCCGGTGGCGCCTCGCAAGGGCGATGGTGCGCTGGCCAGGCCCCTGCTCGCCGAGATCGACCGTGCCAGTGTGGCCGACCAGTGCAACGGCCAGGACCCGCTGAACCCGTCCACCGCCCAGGTCCGCCGGCTCACGGACCGCAAGCTTTTGGTGTCCCTGCCCTGCGGCATGGGCGCCTATAACTACAGCAAACTGCTGTGGGTCGCCAGCGACCTGCCGCCCCACAAGCCCGAGCCTTTGCAGGACGTGGACGGCGAGTTCGATGCTGACACGGGCTCTGTCCATTCGGCTATGAAGGGCCGCGGCATCGGCGACTGCTGGTCGACGCGCGACTGGCAGTTCGACGGGCAGGGCTTCGTGCTCACCCGTGAAGCTGGCGACAGCATGTGCCGGGGCTTTCCTGGCGGCGCCTGGCAGTTGCCGAGCTACGTCACGCGCTGAGGCCCAGCCCCGCTGCGCCGCGGCTGCCTGTCCTCCATTTCAACCCGATTCAACCCTTTTCCAACATCACCATGAAACCCATCCAAGTAGGCCTTCTGGGCATCGGCACCGTCGGCAGCGGCGTGTTCAACGTGCTCCAGCGCAACCAGGAAGAAATCCGCCGCCGGGCCGGCCGCGGCATCGAGATCACCATGGTGGCCGACCTCGACGTGGACCGTGCCCGGGCCGCGGTGGGTGACGGTATCGAGGTCGTGAACGACGCCCGCGCCATCATCGCCAACCCCGACATCGACATCGTCATCGAGCTCATCGGCGGCTACGGCATCGCCCGTGCGCTGGTGCTCGAGGCCATCGCCGCCGGCAAGCACGTCGTCACCGCCAACAAGGCGCTGCTGGCCGTGCACGGCACCGAGATCTTCGCGGCCGCATCGGCCAAGGGCGTGATGGTGGCCTTCGAGGCCGCCGTGGCCGGTGGCATCCCCATCATCAAGGCGCTGCGCGAAGGCCTGACGGCCAACCGCATCCAGTGGATCGCCGGCATCATCAACGGCACCACCAACTTCATCCTGTCCGAGATGCGCAGCAAGGGTCTGGACTTCGATGTGGTGCTGAAAGAAGCGCAGCGCCTGGGCTACGCCGAGGCCGACCCGACCTTCGACATCGAAGGCGTGGACGCCGCGCACAAGGTCACGCTGATGAGCGCCATCGCTTTCGGCGTCCCGGTGCAGTTCGACAAGGCCTACGTCGAGGGCATCACCAAGCTGTCCGCCGCCGACATCAAGTACGCCGAGCAACTGGGCTACCGCATCAAGCTTTTGGGCATCACCAAGCGCGTCGACAAGGGCGTGGAGCTGCGCGTGCACCCGAGCCTGGTGCCTTCCAAGCGCCTGATCGCCAACGTCGAAGGCGCGATGAACGCCGTGGTGGTGCAGGGCGATGCCGTGGGCACCACGCTGTACTACGGCAAGGGCGCGGGCAGCGAGCCCACCGCCAGCGCCGTGATTGCCGACCTGGTGGACATCGCCCGCCTGCACACGGCCGACCCCGAGCACCGCGTACCGCACCTGGCCTTCCAGGCCCATACGCTGACCGACGCCATGGGCACGCTGCCGGTGCTGCCGATGAGCGAAGTGGTCACCAGCTACTACCTGCGCCTCTCCGTGGCCGACCAGGCCGGCGTGCTGGCCAAGGTCACTGGCCTGCTGGCTGAGGCCGGCGTGAGCATCGACGCGGTGCTGCAGCGCGAAGCCGATGAAGTGGGCGGCGAGGGCGCCACCCAGACCGACCTGATCATCCTGACCCACGACACCCGCGAAGGCACCATGGACGCCGTCATCGCCCAGATGCAGGCGCTGCCCACGGTGCTGGCGCCCATCACGCGCATCCGCAAGGAGGAACTGAACTGATGCTGTACATCTCCACCCGCGGCCATGCCGACCGCAAGCATTTCTGCGACATCCTGCTCGAAGGCCTGGCGCCCGACGGCGGCCTGTACTTGCCCGAGCAGTACCCCAAGATCACCGGTGCCGCCCTGACCAAGCTGCGCAAGGCCTACCACGAGCAGGGCTACGCCGAACTGGCCTTCCAGATCCTGTCGCTGTACATCGACGACATCCCTGCCGCTGACCTGAAGGCCATCTGCGCCAAGACGTACACGGCCGAAGTGTTCGGCACGGGCGAGATCGTGCCCCTGCGCCACCTGGAAGACGGCCTGTGGCTCGAAGCCCTGTCCAACGGCCCCACGCTGGCCTTTAAGGACATGGCCATGCAGCTGCTGGGCAACCTGTTCGAGTATGAACTCAAGCGCCGCGGCGAAGAGCTGAACATTCTGGGCGCCACCAGCGGCGACACCGGCAGCGCGGCCGAGTACGCCATGCGCGGCAAAGAGGGCGTGCGCGTCTTCATGACCTCGCCCCACGGCCGCATGAGCGCTTTTCAGCAGGCGCAGATGTTCAGCCTGCAGGACGAGAACATCCACAACATCGCCATCGAAGGCGTGTTCGACGACTGCCAGGACATCGTCAAGGCCGTGAGCAACGACCTCGACTTCAAGCGCAAATACAAGATCGGCACCGTCAACTCCATCAACTGGGCGCGTCTTTTGGCGCAGGTGGTGTACTACTTCGCGGGCTACATCCAGGCCACCGAGACCAACGACCAGAAGGTCAGCTTCACCGTGCCGTCGGGCAACTTCGGCAACGTCTGCGCGGGCCACGTGGCGCGCCAGATGGGCCTGCCGATCGCCAAGCTGGTGGTCGCCACCAACGAGAACGACGTGCTCGACGAGTTCTTTCGCACGGGCTCGTACCGCGTGCGCGCAGCAGCCGACACGCACGAGACGTCGAGCCCGTCGATGGACATCAGCAAGGCCAGCAACTTCGAGCGGTTCATCTTCGACCTGCTGGGCCGCAACGGCCAGCGCACCAAGGCCCTGTTCAGCGCCGCGCTGCAGACCTATGGCCGGTTCGATTTGAGCGCCGATCCGCTGTTCGCCGATGCGGCGGGCAAGTACGGCTTTGAAAGCGGCAAGAGCACCCACGCCGACCGCCTGGCCACCATCCGCGACACCCACCAGCGCCATGGCGTGACCATCGACACCCACACCGCCGACGGCGTGAAGGTGGCGCGTGAGCACCGTGGCGACGCGTCGGTGCCGATGATCGTGCTGGAGACCGCGCTGCCCATCAAGTTTGCAGAGACCATCGAAGAAGCCCTGGGCCACGCGCCCGAGCGGCCCGAGAAGTTCGCGGGCATCGAAGACCTGCCCAAGCGCGTGCAGGTGATGCCCGCCGATGTGGACCAGGTCAAGGCGTACATCCAGCGGGTGTGCGATGACGCCTGAGTGAGCAGTCCAGCGCAGCGGGGCAGGGTCCCGGTGCTGGCGTGCCTTGGCCGTGGCACCGCAGGCGGATTCAGCGGATCGGCAGGGCCCCGGCGCCGCGCTGGCGCCGCCAAGCAGCCGTCGCGGCCCTCGCGGCCCTCGCGGCACCGCTGGCTGGCCGCCACCGCGCGGCTTGACGGCCCCGAGAGCAGCGCTGCAGAGCGTTATTGAGCATAAAAATGGCCGCTACCGCTTGATAGGCATGCGCAAGCAGCTATTAAAAATGTAGCGACCGCAAGGAGCGATGGATGAAGGTGATCGGTTTTGCAGGCTTCTCCGGCAGTGGCAAGACCACGCTGGTCGAGCAACTCATCCCCGAGCTGCGCTTGCGCGGGCTGCGGGTGTCGGTGGTCAAGCACGCGCACCACAGCTTCGACGTGGACCACCCCGGCAAGGACACCTACCGCCACCGCGAGGCCGGTGCGTTCGAAGTGGTGGCGGCGTCCGACAAGCGCCTGATGCTGGTGCGCGAGTTCGAGCGCCCTGCCACGCTCTCGGTGCACCACCTGATCGCCGAGCTGTACGCGGGCGTGGACTGGGTGCTGGTGGAAGGCTTCAAGGACAGCGACCTGCTCAAGGTCGAAGTCTGGCGCGCGCCCGAAGCCGGCCAGACGGCCAAGCCCGTGCGCTACCCCGAGGACGACTTCGTGGTGGCTGTCGCCACCGACGCGCCCGGTGCGCTCACGGTGCCCACGCAGTTGCCCCTGCTCGACCTCAACGCCCCGTCCGCGGTGGTGGACTGGCTGGTGCAGAACGAACAGCGGTTCGAGTACAACGAAGAGCTCTACGGGGCCGGGATGTAGTCCCATTCAAGCGACGGGAATCACCACCACCATGAACCGCCCCCTCAAATCCCTGGACGACGCGCTGGCCGAGCTGCTGGCGCACGCCGTGCCGCCGGCAGCCACGCAGGCGGTGTCCACCTTCGACGCCGATGGCCGGGTGCTGGCGCAGGACTGCGTCTCGGCGCTGCACGTGCCCCCGCAGGACAACAGCTCCATGGACGGCTACGCGGTGCGCCGGGCCGACGTGCCCGCGGCGGGCACGGTGCTGCCGGTCTCGCAGCGCATTGCCGCGGGCAGCGCGGGCGAGCCGCTGCAAAGCGGCACGGCAGCGCGCATCTTCACCGGCGCGCCGGTGCCCGAGGGCGCCGATGCCATCCTGATGCAGGAAGACTGTGAAGCCCTGGCGGACCAGGGCAGCGTGCGCATCAACGCCGTGCCCCAGCCCGGCCAGTGGATCCGCCGAGCGGGTGAAGACATCACCCGCGGTGCCGTGGTGCTGGCCCGGGGCACGCGCCTGACGCCCGCCGAGCTGGGCCTGGCCGCGAGCATTGGCCTGCACGCGCTGCAGGTCGCACGCCGGCCGCGCGTGGCGCTGTTTTCCACCGGCGACGAGCTGGTGATGCCCGGCGAGGTGCCGCCCGAGCAGATGCGCCCCGGCGCCATCTACAACAGCAACCGCTTCTTTTTGCGCGCCATGCTGCAGCGGCTGGGCTGCGAGGTGACCGACCTGGGCATCGTCCCGGACCGGCGCGACGCCACGGTGGAGGCGCTGCGCAGCGCCAGCGCAGACCACGACCTCATCCTCACCAGCGGCGGCGTGTCGGTGGGTGAAGAGGACCACATCAAGCCCGCTGTCGAGTCGCTCGGCCGCCTCGACCTGTGGCAGATCGCCATGAAGCCCGGCAAGCCGTTCGCCTACGGCCAGATCCCGCGGGCAGAGGGCGCTGCGCACTTCATGGGCCTGCCCGGCAACCCCGTGTCGAGCTTTCTGACCTTTGCACTGCTGGTGCGGCCGTTCGTGCTGCGCCTGCAGGGCGTGCAGGACGTTGCCCCCAGGTCCATCGCTGCCCGCGCCGATTTCAACTGGCCCAAAGCCGACAAACGCCGCGAATTCCTGCGCGTGCGTCACAACGCAGCCGGCGGGCTCGACCTGTTCGCCAACCAGAGCTCGGGCGTGCTCACCTCGGCCGCTTGGGGCCATGGCGTGGTGGACAACCCGGCGGGCCAGACGATTGCCGCTGGCGATACGGTGCGGTTCATCGCTTTCTCGGAGCTGCTGGAATGAAACACCCCCTGAGTCGCTTCGCGCCTTCCCCCTCTCTCGCATTGCTATGCAATGCGGAAGGGGGACGCCCCCAGCGCAAGCGCTGGATACGCCGCCTTCGCGGCGGGGCGGCCCTTGCGCGGGGGCGCTGGCTCAGAGCGTGCCAGTTTCATGCGCTGCAAATGACGCGCCGCGTTATGGAAAACTGAGATGAAAGTCGGTATACGTTACTTCGCCTCCATCCGCGAGGCCATTGGGCACGGCAGCGAGGCGGTCGAGACCTCGGCCGCCACGCTGGGTGCCCTGCGCGACGAACTGATCGCCCGCGGCGGGGCCCACGCCAGCAGCCTGGCGCGCGGCCGGGCCGTGCGCATGGCGCTCGATCAGACCTTGAGCGATGAATCCGCCATCCTGGCCGATGGGGCCGAGGTGGCGTTTTTTCCCCCGGTGACGGGCGGTTAGCTGGGCGCACTTTCTCGCGCGCGGCCAGTCACCTCAAAGCGCCTGCAAACGATCTTGCAGCGCCTTCGAGGCCGGCATCATCGGCGCGCGCAGTTCGCTGCGCATCCACCCTTCATGCGCCAGCATCGCCTTGAGCGGGGCCGGGTTGGGCTCGGCAAAACATGCGTCCACCCAGGGTTGCAAGGCTTGCCACACCGGGCGTGCTGCGGGCAGGTCGCCTGAGCGCAGCAAAGCCGTCAACTCCACAAACTGCGGTGTTTGCCAGTGCGCGCTGGCCGAGATGGCGCCGGCGCCGCCCAGGGCCAGCGTGTGGAATATCTGCGCGTCTTCGCCCGTCAGCACCTGCAGCCGGCCATCGGCGATCAGGGCCTGCGTCTTGGCCGGGTTGCCACCGCAGTCCTTGATGCCCTGGATGCGCGGATGCGCCGCCAGCGCCAGCAGCGTTTCGGTGGTGATCGTGGCACCCGTGCGGTAGGGAATGTCGTAAATCAGCACGGGCACCGCGCTGGCGTCGGCCAGGGTGCGAAACCAGTGCAGCAGGCCTTCTTGCGAGGGGCGAATGTAGTGGGGGGCGGACACCAGCAAGCCCGCCACCGGGTAGTGCGCCAGCGCGCGCACCTGCTCCAGCATCTGGCCCTGGTGGTAGCCCGACAGGCCCATCACCACGGGCAACCCCTGGGCGGCGCCCAGCACGGTCTCCAGCACCTGCAATTGCTCGGCCTTGTCGAGGGCCGCCGCCTCGCCGGTCGAGCCGCAGGCCACGAAGCCCGCAACACCGTCGGCACAGAGCCGGGCGGTGAGGGCGGCCAGGGCCGGATGGTCCACGGCACCATCCTTGAACGGCGTGACCAGGGCGATCCACAGCCCGCTGAAGACGGTGCGGGTGGGTGCAGGGAGTGTGGCCTCGGGTGTAGTGGCGAGGGCAGCGGGGGAAGGTGTCGTCAGTGTGCGCATGCGCAGGGTCCTTTCAAGGTTCGACCAAGGGAAGAACCGTCCGAAAAAGAACGCGCGGAATGCCGGGGAGGGAAGAAAAAGAAAGCGGGATTTCTCTACCAGGTGGTTCCGTCGCTCATCCGGACGGAACCACAGCTCCGGTCAGATGAGCTCTGGTTTTTTGGCTTTGACCACGCACTGCAAGGCCACCGCGGGAGCGGTGATCAGGGCAGAAATGCGGTGCGTGGGCATGGGGCGCAGTATAGCGACGAGCCTGCAAAAAGATGTCTGATGGGCGCCACGGCAGGCAACGGGCTGATGCAGGCCAGCGGGCCTCAGCGCTCCTGGCCTGGTGCGGGTGCTTCGGCTGGGTTCCCTGGATCGTCGGCAGGTGGCGGCGGCAGCAGCTCCGGGCAAGGCCAGTTCAGCATCTCTGCCAAGCGCGTGACGATCCACGTCGCCTCGGCCACCGACACGCCCGATTCGGCGCTGCACAGCCCGGCGTGGATGCGCCGCAAGATCTCGGCCTCCGACGGCGCCTGCACGTGGTACAGCGTCTGCGCATGCTCCACCAGGTGGCCCGCCAGGTCCTCGCACAGTTCGTAGCGGGTGCGCACCACGGCGGGCTTCCCCGTCAGCCGGTTGCGGGTGTCGCTGTACACGGCCATGAAGGAGGGCGGGACGTGGATCTGGTTGTCGTCATCCATGGGCGTCTCGCTCAATCGGGCGTGAACAGGCGCTCGAACCGGGCCTGGTCGGCAGGCAGCTCAAAGCTCACCACCTGGCCCATCTTCATGTCCGACAGCCGGCACGCCGCGAACAGCGTGGTCTTGCCCGCCAAGTCCATCACATCGAGGTCGATGATGGCGTAAGGGTAGGGCACGAAGACCTGGTGCTCGAACACGTCCTTGTGCGCATTGCGCGGCGAAGGGTAGAGCTTGTAGAGGTCGGTGGTGATGGTTTGCGTGGCCATGGAGGTGGGGAAGCGCCCTGCGAGCGGGCACTGGGGGTAAAGTGCGGGCCCATCGTACAGACAATCACACATCCTCCATGGCAAAACCCAAAAGTGAATGGCCCGGCAAAGTCCTGGCCCTGGTGCAGGGCGGCAACATCGACGCCGCCATCGCCCAGATCAAGGTGGCCCCGACCGTGGGCGACGTGACGCGCCTGCAGGCACTACTGGCCAAGCTGCCGCCGAAGCCGGCGCTCGCGCAGTTGAACAAAGTGGTCGAAGAAGAGCTCGCCCTGCTGGCCGCGCCCCGGCTGCACCGCTCGCCATGACCACGCCGCGCGACTTGCCCCCGGGTGCCGTCACCATGGCGTCGCCCCGCGTTTCCATCCAGACGCAGGACTTCGACCTGTCCACCGAAATCGCCGCGCTGCGCAGCCATAACAAGGGCGTAGGCGCGGTCTGCAGTTTCATCGGCACGGTGCGCGATCGCAATGAAGGCGATGCCGTGTCGTCCATGGAGCTGGAGCATTACCCCGGCATGACCGAAAAATCCATCGAGGCCATGGTGGACGAGGCCCTGCGCCGCTTCGACATCTTCGGCGCCCGCATCATCCACCGCGTGGGGCTGCTGCAGCCGCTCGACCAGATCGTGCTGGTGGCCGTGACCAGCGCGCACCGCGGCCAGAGCTTTCAGGCCTGCGAGTTCTTGATGGACTACCTCAAGACCCAGGCCCCGTTCTGGAAGAAGGAAGAAACCCCGCAAGGCGCCCGCTGGGTGGATGCGCGGGTGAGCGACGACGCAGCGCTGGCACGCTGGGGCATCACGGCGCAGAACGCATAGGGCTGCCCGGGGCTGCCGCAAGCTGCCGTTCGGCTGCGGTGCACCTGGCGCATGGGTGCAAGCAGATCATTTCAGGTCAAAAATGCCTCTGCCGCGCTTTGGGTAAGCGCAGAAAGCTATTAAAAATATAGCAATGGGATGCGACGCACTCACGGGAGTTTGCTGACCCGCGTCATCACTGGTCGAGGTGACTGTCTTGAAATCGGGCATTTCCCGCCCCAATTGGTCTGCAATTCGGAGGACATTCACCCATGCGTCTCGACAAATTCACCACCAAGTTTCAAGAAGCCCTGAGCGACGCCCAGACCCTCGCCCTGGGCAGTGACCACGCCTACATCGAGCCCGTCCACGTCATCGTGGCCATGCTGCGGCAGGACGATGGCCCGCGGGCGCTGCTGCAGCGCGCCGGCGTCAATGTGCAAGGTTTGCTGGCCGCGGCAGAGTCCGCTGTGCAGCGCCTGCCCCAGGTGCAGGGCAACGACCAGGTGCAGGGCGGCCCGGAGCTCGGCCGCGTGCTGCAGGCCACCGAGAAGGAAGCCATCAAGCGCGGCGACCAGTTCATCGCGAGCGAGCTGTTCCTGCTGGCCGTGATCGACAGCAAGGGCGAGGCGGCGCGCATCGCCAAGGAAAACGGCCTGACCCGCAAGAGCCTGGAGACCGCCATCGACGCGGTGCGCGGCGGCCAGAAGATGGACAGCGCCGAGGCCGAGGGCCAGCGCGGTGCCCTGGCCAAGTACTGCATGGACCTGACCGAGCGCGCCCGCATCGGCAAGTTGGACCCCGTGATCGGCCGCGACGACGAGATCCGCCGTGCCATCCAGGTGCTGCAGCGCCGCACCAAGAACAACCCCGTGCTCATCGGCGAGCCCGGCGTGGGCAAGACCGCCATCGTCGAAGGCCTGGCCCAGCGCATCGTGGCGGGCGAGGTGCCTGAGTCGCTCAAGGGCAAGCGCGTGTTGTCGCTCGACATGGCCGCCCTGCTGGCCGGTGCCAAGTACCGCGGCGAGTTCGAAGAGCGCCTCAAGGCCGTGCTCAACGAGCTGGCCAAGGACGAGGGCCAGACCATCGTCTTCATCGACGAGCTGCACACCATGGTGGGCGCGGGCAAAGGCGAAGGCGCGATGGACGCGGGCAACATGCTCAAGCCCGCCCTCGCGCGTGGCGAGCTGCACTGCGTTGGCGCCACCACGCTCGACGAATACCGCAAGTACATCGAGAAGGATGCTGCGCTGGAGCGCCGCTTCCAGAAGATCCTGGTGGGCGAGCCCACGGTGGAGGCCACCATCGCCATCCTGCGCGGCCTGCAGGAAAAATACGAGGTGCACCATGGCGTGGACATCACCGACCCGGCCATCGTGGCCGCGGCCGAGCTGAGCCACCGCTACATCACCGACCGCTTTTTGCCCGACAAGGCCATCGACCTGATCGACGAGGCTGCCTCCAAGATCAAGATCGAGATGGACTCCAAGCCCGAGGTCATGGACCGCCTGGACCGCCGCCTGATCCAGCTGCAGATCGAGCGCGAGGCCGTGCGCCGCGAGAAGGACGAGTCGTCGCTCAAGCGCTTCGGCCTGATCGAGGAAGAGATCGCCAAGCTGCAAAAGGAGATCGCCGACTACGACGAGATCTGGCAGGCCGAAAAGGCCCAGGCCCAGGGCAGCGCGCAAGTGCGCGAAGCCATCGACAAGCTCAAGTTCCAGATCGAGGAATTCACCCGCAAGGGCGACTTCAACAAGGTGGCCGAGCTGCAGTACGGCAAGCTGCCAGACCTGGAGCGCCAGCTGAAAGAAGCGCAGGCGCAAGAGGATGGCAAGGACGGTGCTCCTGCCCCGCGCCGCCTGCTGCGCACGCAGGTGGGCGCCGAAGAGATCGCCGAAGTGGTGAGCCGCGCCACGGGCATTCCCGTGTCCAAGATGCTGCAGGGCGAAAAGGACAAGCTCCTGCAGATGGAAGACAAGCTGCACGAGCGCGTGGTCGGCCAGGAGGAGGCGATTGCCGCGGTGGCCAACGCCATCCGCCGCTCGCGCTCGGGCTTGTCGGACCCGAACCGTCCCACGGGCTCGTTCCTGTTCCTGGGCCCCACGGGCGTGGGCAAGACCGAGCTGTGCAAGGCGCTGGCGGGCTTCTTGTTCGACAGCGAAGACCACCTGATCCGCATCGACATGAGCGAGTTCATGGAGAAGCATTCGGTGGCCCGCCTGATCGGCGCGCCGCCCGGCTACGTGGGCTACGAGGAGGGCGGCTACCTGACCGAAGCCGTGCGCCGCAAGCCCTACAGCGTGCTGCTGCTCGACGAGGTGGAAAAGGCCCACCCCGATGTGTTCAACGTGCTGCTGCAGGTGCTGGACGACGGCCGCCTGACGGATGGGCAGGGCCGTACCGTGGACTTCAAGAACACGGTGATCGTGATGACGAGCAACATCGGCTCGCACCTGATCCAGGCCATGGTGGGGCAGGACGCCGAGGACATTAAGGAAGCGGTGTGGGGCGAGCTCAAGAACCACTTCCGCCCCGAGTTCCTGAACCGCATCGACGAGACCGTGGTGTTCCATGGCCTGGACGCGCAGCACATCGCCGCCATCGCCAAGATCCAGCTGCACCAGCTGCAATCCCGGCTGGCCAAGATGGATTTGGACTTGCAGGTGTCGGACGCGGCCTTGGCAGAATTGGCCAAGGTGGGGTTTGACCCCGTGTTCGGCGCGCGGCCGCTCAAGCGGGCGATCCAGCAGCGGCTGGAGAACCCGCTGTCCAAGCTGCTGCTGGAAGGGCGGTTCCCGCCCAAGAGCGTGATCCCGGTCACGGTGAACCCGGTGCTGGAGCCCGGCGTCTTTCAGTTCGGCGCTGCAGCGCAGGGCTGACAGACTGATGTGTTGAACGCGCACGCCGCCCGGGGCTCTCACGAGGCCCGGGCGGCGTTGGCGCAGTTGTGAAGGAGAGGTGTCGTTTGAACGAATTTGTTGCAGGGGTTCTGCGTTTTGTGGTGCGCCTCGTGGTGGTGGCCCTGGGGCTGGTGCTGTTCTTGAGCCTGCTCGCGGGTGTCATGGTGCTGGCGCTGGTCTGGGCATTGCGCGCAGGCTGGGCCCGGCTTACCGGCAGGCCCGTCACCCCGTGGGTCATGCGCATGGACCCGCGCACGGGCTTCAGCACCGCGTTCCGCTCCACCCAGCGCTGGTCGTCGGCGGCACCGGCGGGCCCGCAGAACGCGTCCGAATCCGACGACGGCGTGCAGGAGCCCGCAGCGTCGCGCCGCGGCGGCATCCTGCCCGGTGCGGCCCAGGTGACCGATGTGGAGGCGCGGGAGTTGCGCTGATCGGTGTTTTTAAGCACTGACGCTCTGGCGCTTTGGGTATCAGCGACGGTGGTGCCTGCCGCGCAGCAGTGATCCGCACCCCTCCGCATCCCTTCGCATCGACGCAGCTCTCTAGACAGAGCTTTTTGACACCGCACGCGGGCCCTGCGGCCCGATACTGCGACATGCTCCCGCCCGCACCGTGCAGGCGCCGGCCCTGCATGCATGCGTGCTTGTCAGCGCAGGGCCCGGCGGGCCGGTGGCACCTCCTTATCATTCAGCCATGACACCAGCCGATATCCACGCCCACTTCGATCTTCAACGCCAGGTGAGCCGCGCGCACGTCGACGTGCCCCTGCTGGTGCGCCGCGAGCGCCTGCTGCGCCTGTCCAAGATGCTGGACGAGAATGGCCCGGTGCTGGCAGCCGCGGTGCAGGCCGACTTCGGCATGCGGTCGCCACGCCTGACCGAGGTGGCGGACTTCTTCGTGCTGCGCACCCTGCTGTCGCACACGCTGAGCCACCTAGCCAAGTGGATGAAGCCGCGCAAGGTGCGCACGCCCATCTTCCTGCAGCCCGCCAGTGCCCACATCCAGCGCCAGCCGCTGGGCGTGGTGGGTGTGATTGCTCCGTGGAACTACCCCGTGCAACTGGCGCTGGCGCCGGCCATCACCGCGCTGGCGGCGGGCAACCGCGTGATGCTCAAGCCCAGCGAGCTCACGCCGCACACATCCGCCCAGCTGGCCGCGCTGGTGGCGCAGTTCTTCACGCCGGACGAGTTCTGCGTGGTGCAGGGCGACGCCAATTTGTCGGCGCTGTTCGCGTCGCTGCCGTTCGACCACCTGGTGTTCACCGGCTCCACCGCCGTGGGCCGCAAGGTGGCGCAGGCCGCGGCCCAGCACCTCACGCCCACCACGCTGGAGCTGGGGGGCAAGTCGCCTTGCATCATCGACGGGCACTGCGACATGCAGGACGCGGCCCTCAAGATCGCGCACGGCAAGCTGCTCAACGCCGGGCAGACCTGCATCGCGCCCGACTACGTGCTGCTGCCGCGCGGCCGCGAGGGTGAGTTTGCCCAGGCCTATCGCACGGCCGTGGCGCGCCTGTTCCCCACCATCGAGGGCAACGGCGACTACGCCTCCATCATCACGCCGCGCCACCATGCCCGGCTGCGCACGATGCTGCAGCAGGCCCAGACGCAGGGCGCCGAAGTGCAGACCATCGACCCCGCCGCCGGCAAACCCGCTGTGCCCACCGTGGGCACGCTGGGCGATGGTGCCAGCCGCCAGATGCTGCCCACGCTGGTGTTCGGCGCCACGTCGGCCATGCAGCTCATGCAGGAAGAGATCTTCGGGCCCATCCTGCCCGTGGTGTCGTACGAGCGGCTGGACGACGCCATCGCGCACATCAATGCCGGCCCGCGCCCGCTGGCGCTGTACTGGTTCGGCCAGAACGAGGCGGTACGCGACGACGTGCTGCGCCGCACGGTGAGCGGTGGCGTGACGGTGAACGACACGCTGATGCACATCGCCCACGACAACCTGCCGTTTGGCGGCGTGGGCGACAGCGGTTGGGGCGCCTACCACGGTGAGCAGGGCTTCTTGCGCTTTTGCCACCAGAAGTCGGTGCTGGTGCAGTCGCGGTGGTCGATGGGGTCGATGTTCTACCCGCCCTACGGCGCGAAGTTCGACCAGGTCATGGGGCTGCTGCGGCGCTGGTTGTAGGTGCTGTCGCCGCGGCGGAGGTCGGCGCAGGGGCCGTCGCAAACCCGCTGTCGATCTCATCAACGTCTGCAGCGTTCGCTGTGCTTGGTGGGTGTGCTGTGTACGGCTGGGTGATGAGCTGCACGATGGCGTCGCGCAGTTGGCGGGTAGACACTGGCTTGTGCAGCAGCAGGGCCGAGGTGGACTGCGCGTCGCGCAGGCGCTGGGGCGAGGTATCGCCCGTCAGGATGATCGCCGGCACCGGCGTGCCCAGGTAGGCGCGCAGGGCCTGCAGCACCTGCTTGCCGGTCTCTTCATGGCGCAGGCGGAAGTCCGTGATGATGAGGTCGGGCACGATGTCGAGCGCGGTATCTTCCAGGCACTCCAGCGCATCCTTGCTCGACTCGGCCGTGATGCACAGGCACCCCCAGCTTTGCAGCAGCGACTGCATACCGGTGCGCACGGCCTCGTCGTCGTCGATGGCAAGAATCTTCAGACCGCTCAGGGAGCGTGCATCCGTTGGGGGCGACATGGCGCTGTCGTCTTCCAGTGCGCCCTGCCACCGGTCCAGCCACAGGCGGAACACGGAGCCGCGGCCCGGGCGCGACATGACCTCGACCGAGGTGCCCATCTCGCGCGCGAGCCGCTGCACGATGGCCAGCCCCAGCCCCAAGCCCTTGCGGCGGTCGCGCTCGGGGTTGCCCAGCTGGTGGAATTCCCGAAAGATGTCGTCCCACTGGTGCTGCGGTATGCCGGCTCCGGTGTCCCACACCTCCAGCGCCAGGCGCTTGCCCCGCGTGCGGCACGCAATCAGCACGCCGCCCTGGCCGGTGTAGCGCAGTGCGTTGGAGATGAAGTTGTGCATCACCAGACCCACCAGGGACCGGTCTGCATGCGCCGCGGCCGATGTCTCGCGGGTGCGGTACACCAGCCCGGCCGTGTCGGCCTGCACGCCGAACTCCTGCTCCAGCGCGCTCAGCAGGGGCTGCAACGCAAACGGGGCAGGGCGCACCTTGACCACCCCGGCCTCCAGGCGCGAGTAATCGAGCAGCGTGGTGAGCATCTCGGCCGCGGCGCCCGAGGCCGCGTGCGCATGCCCGAGCACCGTCCGCTGGTGGTCGCTCAGCGGGCTGCGCTGCAGCGATTCGAGAAACAGCCCCATCGCGTGCAGCGGCTGGCGCAGGTCGTGGCTGGCCGCGGCCAGAAAGCGGGACTTGTCGCGGTCGGCACGCTCGGCGGCCTCTTGCGCGGCCAGCGCGCGCTGGGACTCGGCACGCAGTTCGGTCACCAGCCGGTCGTTCTCAAGCTTGAGCGCGATGCTGCGCCGCGTGGCGCGGTCGGCCGTGCGCGCCTGCATGCAGGTCAGTGCAAAGTAGACGCTGGTCAGGAACAGCGCGGGCCACATTACCGCACCGCCTTCCACCGCCACCGCGATCATCACGCCACCCATGGCGCAGGTGAGGTAGGTGACGTACGCCCGGTACAGCGGCGCGCCCAGGCCGAGCGCCCCCGACGACACGGTGCTGATGATGCCGATGGCATAGATCACGCTCTCTTGCGTGCCCCAGTACAGCACCACATAACCCAGGCTGCCCCAGCTGAGTCCCATCGCGGCCATGCAGGCAATGAGCTTGCGCGCCGCCTGGGGCGCAGGGTCGGTGAAGGGGGCGATGCTGCGCAGCGTGATGTACACCCCGAGCACCACCATGGCGTGCAAAACGAGCCAGATGGTGGTGGCCTGCGTGTCGGCCACGGGGGCCATGACCCACAGCGTACCGAGCGCCGTGGCCAGCGACGCCAGCAGCGTCATCGGGAAGTTCTGCCGCAGCAGCGCGGCCTGCTCGCGCAGCACCTCGTCGCGCTCCCACACCGGCCAGCCAGCCCGGGCCGCCCAGTCGCTCCAGCGCGGGGCTGGCGTGGCGGCTTGCTGGGTCGGCAGGGTTTTAGAGGGTGTCATGGAGCAGCGGGGTGGACAGCCCCATGCGCTGCGCGGCCAGCAGTGCGGCGCTGCGGCTGTTGACGCCCAGCTGCGCAAAGATGGCGGCCACGTGCACGCGCACGGTGTTCTCGCTCAGGCCCAGGTCGCGGGCGATGACCTTGTTGGGCTTGCCGGTGCACAGCAAGGCCAGCACTTCCAGTTGCCGCGCGGTGAGTGACGGCGCACCCGGGACGCGCACAGCGGCGCTGTGGCTGCTGTGGATGGGAAAGCAGGGCTGCCCTGCCAGCGCGCAGGTGATGGCGTCGAGGATGTCCTGCGCACTGGCGGACTTGAAGAGAAAACCGTCGGCGCCCCGGGCGCGTGCCTCGTGGATGGCGTCCGGCGCCACGCTGGCCGACACCAGCACGATGCGGGCGCGGGGGCAGGCCTGGCGCAGCGGGCGCAGGCCATCGAGGCCATTCATGCCGGGCAACTGGATGTCCAGCAGCACGAGGTCGGTGTCCACAGCCTGCAGTGCACAGGCTTCGGCGATGGAGCCCGCTTCGGCGATCTCTCCCACGTCGGCATGGTCCTGAACGATCAGGCGCAACCCGGTGCGAAACAGGTTGTGGTCATCCACGAGCAGGAGACGGGCAGTCATCCGGCAAGTATTACGCACAAAAAGCTGTTGTTGACTAGTCCATTTGTGCGATGGACGCCGGATAGGTCAATTTTTAGACTTTCCGTCAAGCATTGAAAAGCATCTTGTTGGCGGCCAAGCCGCTTCACACATGGCTGCCCCCGAGGCGGCGGCCCGCCCGGCGGCGGGGTGTGAAGACATCGATGGGGTGATCACCAATGCGCAACTTTGTTTATTCACATTTGCTATTGAGAGGTTCTCCCATGACTATCGAAGCATCCATCCACGGTTCTGCCTCCTCCGCCAGCCGCCAGCCCCGCAACGAGCGACGAAGCTCTGCACCCGCTGCCGTGCAGTGCGCCACCGGCCTGGGCGGCAATTCGGTGGCCCACATCGTCGAAGAAAACTGCCCGGGCATGCAGGCCTCGGCGGGTGTGGTGATCGAACACCTGGATGCCCAGGCGGGCACCTGGCAGTTTTCGGTCGACGACGGGCAGACCTGGCGCGCCATTCGCACCGATCTCGTCAACCGCCCAGGCAATATGGGGCTGGCGCTGGACCGCGACGCGCGGCTGCGCGTGCTGCCGTTTGGTGGGCACCGGGTCAGTGGCGTGCGCGTGGCGTTTCATACCGTGCAGCGCAGCCACGGGCAGGGCAACGGCAGCTACCGCGCCTACGCCAGTGACGACCGGGATGACGGCTCGCGCACGGTGACGCTGGTGCTGGGCCTGGCGGCCATCAACGGCACGCCGCCCGCGGTGCACGTTCCCCGCCCGCGCAACAAGCGCGCACTGGTGCAGCGGGCTGCTGCAGCCGCTGCGGCGTCGTCATCCTCGGCGCTCACAGGCTCCATGGCGATGGCCTGAGCCGCGGTTTCGCACATGCCCCAGCTTCAGGGAGGACCTGCGCTGCCTGCCACAAAGTGAGCCCCACGGGGGCGAATCTGAACGTTTGACGAGGGCAAAGCAGGGCCCTCTACGGGGTGAAAAACCGTTTGCGGCGACAATGCCGGTCCTTTCGTATTTTCATTCCCGTTTTCGTTCGGTTTTTCCATGTCCAGTATCCAGGTTCGTCCCGCTACGCTTCGCGATGCAAAAGCCATCGCCCAGATCCATACCGTCTCTGCCCAAGAGGCCTACAAAGGGTTGGTGCCAGACGAGCAGTTGAAGTCCATGTCGTCGGTTGAAAAGCGCCAGGCCTACTGGCGCGAGGCCATCGAGTATTGCGAACCCCAGGTCCAGGTGGCCATTGACGGCGAGAAGATCGTCGGCTTTGTCGGCTACGACCGTTCCCGCGATGAAAAGTCCCGCCCCACCACTGGTGAGATCTGGGCCATCTACGCCGCCCCCACGCACTGGAACCAGGGCGTGGGCCTGGCCCTGTGGGACGCCGCCCGTGACGGCCTTCAGGAAGAAGGCTGCACCAACGTGACGTCGTGGGTGCCGCTGCGCAACGAGCGCGCCCTGCGGTTCCATGAGATGGCCGGCTTCAAGCGTGAGCTGTCCACCGCCAAGACCGCCGTGATCGGCGGCGTCAAGATCGAAGAAGTGCGTTTGAAGCGCCCGATCAACGCTTGATGGTGTGAACCCCCTCTCCGAGCCGCTGGGCGCCGTCTTTCCGCTTGCGCTTTGCCGCGCTGTGCGGTCATTTGGATGCTGTCGCCACACAGCGGTTATTGCCCGGCATCCACGGCCCAGCAGGCCGTGGTGGTGCCGCCTGTCAGTGGTACACGCAGCGCCGTGAAGGATCCCATGTCGACCTCTCTTCCCATGATCGCGTGGACCCATCAAGGCGAGCCCCGGCAAGCCCAGTGGCGCTCCGAAAGTGGCGCTCCCGTGCCGCGCCGTGTCGTCACTGCCGATGACACCTTGGCCGCAGACACCGCCTTTCGCATGGCGGCTGAGGGCACAGGCCTGCTGTGGGAGGGCGACTTCCAGAACGCGCGCCACCTTCTGCAGGCGCTGATGCGCCGGGCCGAGCGCAAGCCCCGCAAGGCGGCTGCCCGGTCGGCGCAGAAGCTGGCGGTGGCGACAGCGGCAGAGGCCTTTCACCTGCACCGCCAGGCACAGGCCCAACGTGCCCGTGTACTCGCGGCCATCCTGATCCCGCTCGAGGGTGACTACAGCATCGCGCTGCGCCGCGCGCCCGACTGGCGCCAGGCCTGCACCGAGGCCTGGGGCCCTGCCACGGGCGAGCGGTCGGTCGCCACGCTGCGCGAGCTGCTGGGCCTGCTGGGCGCGCACGAATGGCGCAAGAAGGGCGTGGAGGTGCCTGCACTGGGCGCGGCGCCGCTCAACCGCATCCACCCCCACTACGGTGTGTTCTCGCCTGTGCGGGGCGAGTATGTGGACCTGATCGCCAACACACCCCTGCCGTCCAAAGAGCTGGCTTTCGACATCGGTGTCGGGACCGGCGTGCTGTCGGCCGTGCTGGCCCGCCGTGGCGTGCAACGCATGGTGGCCACCGACCAGGACCCGCGTGCGTTGGCGTGCGCTCGCGACAATCTGCAGCGCCTGGGCGTGCTGCCCCGCGTGGAGTTGCTGCAGGCGGACCTGTTCCCGCCCGGCCGCGCGCCGCTGGTGGTGTGCAACCCGCCCTGGCTGCCTGCCCGCGCCAATTCGCCCATCGAGCATGCGGTGTACGACGAAGGCAGCCGCATGTTGCGGGGCTTTCTGACCGGGCTGGCCGACCACCTGGAGCCCGGGGGCGAGGGCTGGCTGATTCTGTCCGACCTGGCCGAGCACCTGGGCCTGCGCCCGCGCGATCAGCTGCTGGTCTGGATCGCCGAGGCAGGACTGGTGGTGCGGGGCCGGCACGATGTAAAGCCACGCCACGCCAAGGCGGCAGAGGCGGGCGATGCTCTGCATGCGGCACGCGCGGCCGAGGTCACGTCGCTCTGGCGGCTGGGTGCTGCTGCAGCTGCTCCATCTGCTCCATCTGCCTAACAAGCCGTTGACCCGTGCCTGGGCTGGCTGGACTACTTGGTCTGGGTGTGACGGGGCATGGTTGCGTGAACGATTGATCGATGACCCATTGGCCTTTGACCGCCTAGTCGATCTGTCGATCAATCAAGCCGCCTGTATCTAGCTGGCGCTCCGGGCGCTCTGCCCTCTGCTTATCTTTCGGTCAGATCTTTTGAGTTCAGCTCAGGACGGCTGGCTGGGTCGTGTCGAACGACTTGGCAGGTGTGGTGGCCGTTGCGGGGAGCAGTTGCTCAAAACGCTCGCGCAGGCTCGCTGCCCGCTCTTCGCCTGCGGCCAGAGCGACCTCGTCGAACATGGCTTCGCCCACGTCGAGCATGCTGTCCTGGTCTTTGGCGGCACGCAGTGCTTCACGAAACTGCTGCGCCATGACCGGGTCGCGGCGGGCGAACAGGCGTTCGCAGGCATCGAACAGGTACATCCGCGCACCGGCCAGCGACCGCAGGGCTTCGGCAGGCTCCTGGCGTGGGGCGGGGGCTGCGGCTGGGGACGACGTTGATGGCCGGCTGGCTGTGGCTGTGGCTGTGACTGTAGCGGTGGACGAGGCGGGTGCTGGCGGCGACTCCGTGGGCGGCAGCTCGGCGGGGCCGGTGAGGTAGCCCTGCCGCATGAGGTTGTCCACGATTTGCGCGCCGATGCCGTTGTACATGGCCTGCAGGTCCGACAGTGTTTTGCCGTCGGCCAGCAGCAGCAGCGAGCGCTCGCGCAGGCTCAGGGTGCGCACGCCGGGGGACAGCTCCAGGCGGGCTTTGTCGGTTTTTTGCAGCAGCATGGCGTGTCCTGTTCACGGGTGATGGCGCTGATTGCACCAAGCGGCGATGACGCTGTGATGACCCCGTGCCGCACAATGGCGGGCTGCCGTGATTGCCTTGACGGCTGCAGAAACTGCTGGATGTGCGATTGCTATGTTTTTTATAGCTGCTGGCGCCCGTCTAATAAGCGGTAGAGCACTTTTATTTCATAGTCTGGCTGAATGCCTTGCCGTCCGCATTCCGTGCACGCCACGGGCGGCGGCCGGCGAGGCCCCTGAACCGAACCGCGATGACCTTGCTGCTGGCCCCCATGGAGGGGCTCCTCGACTTTGTGCTGCGTGATGTGCTGACCCGCGTGGGCGGGGTGGACCGCTGTGTGTCCGAGTTCATCCGCATCACGGGCACGCTGCTGCCCGACAAGGTCTTTCTGCGCTATGTGCCCGAGCTGCGCAACGGCAGCCGCACCCTGGCCGGCGTGCCGGTGCGTGCCCAGTTGCTTGGGTCCGACCCCGTCAGCATGGCCGAGAACGCAGCCTGCCTGGCGGCGCTGGGTCCTGAAGGGATCGACCTGAACTTCGGCTGCCCGGCCAAGGTGGTCAACCGCCATGGCGGCGGCGCGGCCTTGCTGCAGGACCCCGAACGCATCGCTGCCGTAGTGGCTGCCGTACGGCGCGCGGTGCCTGCGCATCTGCCGGTGTCCGCCAAGATGCGCCTGGGCTTCAACGACACGGCGCTGCTGCGCGAATGCGCCCAGGCCATGGAGGCTGGAGGCGCCTGCGAGCTGGTGGTCCACGCCCGCACCAAGGCCGACGGCTATCGCCCGCCAGCGTACTGGGAACACCTGCCCGCAGTACGTGCTGCCGTGCGCATCCCGGTGGTGGCCAACGGCGAGATATGGACCGTGGCCGACGCGCAGCGCTGCCGCGAGGTGTCGGGCTGCGACGCGCTCATGCTGGGCCGCGGCATTGTGGCGGACCCAGGGTTGGCCCGGGCCATCCGCGCTGCCGATGCAGGCCAGCCGGGCACAGACCTTGTTACGTGGCCCGAGCTGCTGCCGCACATTGCTGCCTTTTGGCAGCTGGTGTGCGACGACCTCGAGCCCCGCCAGCGGGCAGGGCGCCTCAAACAGTGGCTCAACCTGCTGCGCCGACGGTTCCCCGAGGCGGAGATTGCCTATCAGCACGTGCGCACGATGACGGACCAGCGCGCTATCACCGCCTGGGTGGCGGCCCAGCAGGCCTGAGTCTGTTGAGCACTCGGGGTGCGGTGGCTCGGCCGTTCGTTGGTCCGTCTGCGTACTTGTCAGGTTGTCAGGCTCTCTAGCCTGAGCCCCTTGCATCCACCGCGCGGATACCACTGCGCAGATGCGCTGCGTCTTGCGACTTTCAGAGCAAATGATCGGGCGCGAGCGGGCCCAGCAGTTGCAGCATCAGGCGCAGCGGGGTACTGGCGTCGGGCTCCGACGTCGCGTCCGGCAAGCCGCTGCCTGCGGGGGCGCGCCACACCAGGCGGCTGCCATCCAGCTCCACCCGCCAAGCGGCGTCCCGCAGTGCACCGTCGATCTGTGCGGTGGCGCGTCGCGACAGGTCGCCACTGCGGATCAGCAGCGCGATCTCGGTGTTTTGCCGCTGCGAGCGGATGTCCAGGTTCATCGAGCCGATGGCCAGCAGGCGGCCGTCCATGATGAGCAGCTTGGTGTGCAGCATGGCGCGCGAACTGCCCATGGACCCGCCCGCGCTGCCGCCCTTGCCACCGCTGCTGCCAGTGGAGCCCAGGGAGCCGCTGAGCACGCCGGGCAGTTCGCTGCGCATCTCGTACAGCTCCACGCCCATGGCCAGCAGCTCGGTGCGGTGGCGTGCGTAGCCTGCGTGGGCAATCGGCGCATCGTTCGAGGCCAGGGAGTTGGTGAGCACGCGTACCCGCACGCCCCGCGCGCGCGCGGCGGCAAAGGCCTGCTTCATGTCAGGCCCTGGGACGAAGTAGGGCGAGATGATGAGCAGATCGCGCTGCGTCTGCCCCATGAGCTGCAGCAGGCCATCCACCACCGTGTCCATCTGGGCTTCGCGCAGCTCGCTGTTGTCGCCGGGCGCGCGGTCGGGCGGCAGTGCATTAGGTGCAGCGCCCATGACTCCGGACGTGTCCGCCGCATTGCCTGGTGTGGCAGCAGCGGAAGTGGAGGTAGAGGTAGCGGAAGCAGTGGAGGAAGTAGCGGAAGCGGCTGCGGCCGCAGCGGCCGTGGGCAACGCCGCAGCAGGGGCTGTGGCGGCACGCGGACCGCGGGATGTGATCGCTACTGGGGTGGCCTTCGCCGGCGCCTGTTCTGGCAGGGTAGGGGGCGCGTTGCCGTCTGGCGGGATCTTGGCAGGCTTGTCCACCAGCACCGCTGCGGGCGCCCAGGTGAACTGCGCCTGGGCCAGGTCCATGGGCTGCTGGTCCCAGATGCGCGCCCGCTGCGTGGCGGTGCTTTGGCGGCCGTCTCCCCCAGGCTGATTGTCTGGCGCCAGCGTGCCGCCCTGGCCCTTGACGCGGTCTTGCTGGGCTGCATCGGTGGTGCGCATGCGTTCGCGCAGCGCGTCCAGCTCCTCGCGGGTGACGAGCGACTGCACCGGGTAGGCGCGGTCGTTGTTCCAGTAACTGTCGAAGCTGCGCGAAAGGTCTTGAACGATAGGGCCTGCAGCCAGCACATCCAGGTCCACGAAGTTGCCTGAATCGGCATTGCCGAAGTACGCGTCTCCCAGATTGCGCCCGCCGGTCACGCCCATGGCGTTGTCCGCGATGAAGAGCTTGTTGTGCATGCGCTGCTGCACGCGCGAGAAGTCGCCGATCATGCTGAACATGCGGCCGATGGGTGAGCCCCGCGCGCCGGTCAGCGGGTTGAACATGCGCATCTCTATGTTGGGTACGAACGCCAGGCGCATCACCTGCGCGTCGCGGCCCGTGCTGTGAAAGTCGTCGAGCAACACGCGCACCCGCACGCCCCGATTGGCGGCTGCCACCACGCTCAGCAGCAACCGCTCGCTGCTGGCATCGGCATGGATGGCGTAGTACTGCAGGTCCAGTGTCTTCTGCGCAGCGTCCACCAGGGCCAAACGACTGCCGTAAGCGGCCTGCGGGCCGCTGAGAAGTAAAAATCCTGACTGGTGACGTCCACCGGCAGCGGCACGCCGCGCATCCACCAGTTGCCCCAGCGCGGTGCCCGCGGGGGCTGCCAGGGCGCTGGTCACCGGCCGCTCGACATCCTTGGGCAAGCCCGCGCAGCCCGTGATGGCCCCGGCCATGAGGACGGCCAACAGGGCCAACCAACCGTAGCGGGCTGTGGTGTTGAGAAAGGCAGGGGCGGTGAGCATGCGCGGCATGGCGCGATTGTGACCGCGCACCGGCTGTCGTGCCTGTCGGACGCCGCGCCTACGCAGGTGTCGTCGTGGGCTGGCAGACAAAAAAAGCCAGCTCGGCTGCGCTGGCGTGATGGGCCAGACCGCGCCCTGTTCCTGGCTACCAGCTCACTTCACGGTCTGGCGTGGAGCTGATCTTGTGAATCGACAGATCAGCGCCGTCGAATTCTTCTTCTTGGCTCAGCCGCAGTCCCACCGTGCTTTTGAGAATGCCGTAGACCACCAACCCGCCTGCCAGCGCCCATGCCACGCCCAGAGCGCTGCCGATCAGTTGGGCGGAGAAGCTCACGCCCCCCAGGCCGCCCAACGCCTTGCTGCCAAAGATCCCGGCAGCCAGCCCGCCCCAGGTGCCGCACAGGCCATGCAAAGGCCAGACGCCCAGCACGTCGTCTATCTTCCATTTGTTCTGCGTGAGCGTGAACATCAATACAAAAATGGCGCCTGCCACTGCCCCCACCACCAGCGCGCCCAGCGGGTGCATCAGGTCAGAGCCCGCGCACACGGCCACTAGTCCGGCCAACGGCCCGTTGTGCACGAAGCCCGGGTCATTTTTGCCAAACACCAGCGCAGCCAGCGTGCCGCCCACCATCGCCATCAGGGAATTCACAGCGACCAGGCCCGAGAGCTTGTCCACCGTCTGGGCGCTCATCACATTGAAGCCGAACCAACCCACCACCAGCACCCAGGCGCCCAGCGCCAGGAACGGAATGTTGGACGGCGGATGGGCGGAGATGGCGCCGTCCTTGCGGTACCGGTTGGCACGCGAGCCGAGCAGAATCACCGCCGGCAGCGCGATCCAGCCGCCCATCGCATGCACCACGATGGAGCCCGCAAAGTCGTGGAATTCCTCGCCGGTCAAGCCTTTGATCCATGCCTGCACGCCGAAGTGCTGGTTCCAGGCGATGCCTTCAAAAAAGGGGTAGACGAAGCCGACGATCACCGCGGTAGCCATCAGCTGCGGCCAGAACTTCGCACGTTCGGCAATGCCACCCGACACAATCGCCGGAATGGCCGCGGCAAAAGTCAGCAGGAAGAAGAATTTGACCAGTGAGTAGCCGCTTTGCTGCACGAGGGACTCCGCACCCACAAAGAAGTGCGTGCCGTAGGCCACGCTGTAGCCCACCACGAAGTACACCACGGTGGACACCGAGAAATCCACCAGGATCTTGACCAGCGCATTGACTTGGTTCTTCTTGCGAACTGTGCCCAGTTCGAGAAAGGCGAACCCGGCATGCATGGCCAGCACCATGATGGCGCCCAGAAGAATGAACAAGGCGTCTGTGCCCTGTTTGAGTGCTTGCATACCGTCCTCTTGCGTTGTATTGATCTTTTCTGGTGCGAAAAAGCTATGTTCCCCAGAACTGCACCAAAATAAAGCAATAAACATGCCGGTTATGGTGCTATGTGATGCACCATCGTGGGTCTAGAAGTTATCCCGGCCTTCTACCCGCGCAATCACACGCAAATCGGACCCTACCATTTCCACTGACTCGAACTGCAACTGCAGCCCGTCCGCCAAAGCAGTCAACGGCCCCCAGTTGGTCATGCCTAACCCGCTGCCCAACAGCCGTGGCGCCAGATACACCAGCAACTCGTCCACCAGACCCTCTCGTACCATTGACCCGTTGAGCTTGTGGCCCGCTTCGACATGCAACTCGTTGATGCCGCGGCGGCCCAGGTCTTTAAGCATCGCCGCCAGATCCACTTTGCCGGCTGCGTTGGGCAGATAAATAACCTGGGCTCCTCGGTCTTCTAGCGCCGCTTGCTTGGCGCTGTCTTGCACGGCGGCATAAATAAAACATTGCCGACCGGTCATCAGAACATGCGCGTTTAGAGGCGTCTGGAGCCTGCTGTCTACCACCACTACAGCCGGCTGCTTCGGCGTCGGCACCTCACGCACGTTAAGCCGAGGGTTATCGTCCAACACAGTGCCGATGCCGGTCAGCACTGCGCATGCGCGTGCCCGCCACGCGTGGCCGTCCACACGAGCGGCTCTCGAGGTGATCCACTGGCTGGCGCCGTTGTGTAACGCGGTAGTTCCGTCTAGAGAGGCGGCCGTCTTGACTCTGACCCAAGGTGTGCCACGGACCATCCGGCTGAAGTAGCCAATGTTGAGTTCACGGGATTCTTGCGCTCCATGGCTCGTATCAAATTGGACTGCAGCCAGAGGTGATCTTTTTAGTGCGTTGGCTTCCACGGATTGATCGTGGTCCGGGTCTGCCGCTCCGACAGTGGCAATACGAGTAGTTATCGACACGTCTTCGCAAACCCTTTTGTAGTCATTTTCCATGCTAACAGTTCGAACGTTGCACAGGATATTGCATCACGCATTTTCTACATCCTGAATTCCCACTCTATAACTGCGATTTCAATGTCCCTGCCGTTTCGTTGAGTAATCGGGTTTGAGAGTTTTTCGTCAGCCGTTGTTTTGATCAACTATCGGTTTTTAGGTATGGAGTTAATAATGCTCGAGCTCTCAGATAAACCACCTGATAAAATACACAGTTTGCGTAATGGTCACGCGCAAGAAAACAACCCCACTCTATTTACGCCAACACTCTTCAATCGTCGCGCCACCAGATTGATTAACTATGCCACGTACGCCAGTGTTAGTAAGCGTGTAGTCTCCGCACTTATCTATCGCTTGCGCCCCAGCTCTTCGAGTTGCAATTAATGTATAGACAGCGCTCGAAGGTGCGCCAGAGAAGCTGATAGTGTAGCGTTTGGATGTGTCAGCGCTCCAAGTTAATGAACCGGGCAGTGCATAGTATGGCCCTGCACCTGTAGCGGGATAGACACCAGTCGCTGTTGCGGCTCTCTCCATCCACTGCTGAGCCTGCAAAAGGCCAGTCCGGGCATCGGCCCGATGCCCACGCCGAACGTATTCGGCGTAACTGGGATACGCTATTGCCGAGAGAATCCCAATGATCGCTACAACGATCATCAATTCTATCAAAGTGAAGCCCTTTTGAACCTTGGAGAGGTTTATATTCATAATATATCCTACAGGCGGAGAATTTATTGATTTTGACGCCAGCTTGGACGCATTGTCCACTCGGGCATGGTCGCCAGTTTCTCAGGCCCGCAACTTGCACCTGGTGGGCATGGAACGCCGCCACCACTCCCACTTTTTGAATCAATATCGGAATTCTCGAATTTATTTTTTCTGATAATGCTATGAGGGCCCTTGGCAACTTTAGCGCGAGAAATACTTATCAAGACGGTCCCGTCAACCACTGCATCGCCACCGGGCGAAGCAACCGTGCCTAATGTGAACTTACCATCCTTGTCTTTATCCACCACTGAGACGGATGGGGCTTTTCCGTCCATGATATTGATGAATGTCCGATATTGTCGTTCACCGTCCACTGATGTCGATTCACAGCTTTCTACATTCGGGTCCACATTTGACCCTTTTGCGGGCACTTGCGACCACGCGGTCAACAAATTACTGCCATCGTAAAATTCAAGAGGTTTCAGTAACCGCTCGCCAATTGCGGGCAGATCCACATACCATCCGTTCAAATTGGCCCACGTCGACTTGTCTAGAACGTCGACTTCCTTGATTGCGCCAAAAGTGCCAGCGTCAATCTCAATAAACTCGCGTTTGGCCAGTTTGGCCATACTTACACCCGTTCCAAGTGCTACGGGAGTGGGAACGCATGTTGTTCCAGGGCAGGTACCTGCACCCGGATGCACTTCAAGCCTTTTTCCAAAAGGTGTCGTAATCACGCGATAGCGCGTGTTATCCAGTGCTGAGTACAGAGTCTGAACGTCGACATTGGACGGATCAGTTTTGCTGACGTTGCGCCCCGTGCCAAACGACACCATCATGCCACCCACATCCAGCGTTTTTGCCGATGGACCTGAGCCTATTACCATCTGACGGTCGTTTGCGCGCACCGTGGGCGGAGCCGAGATGGCCTGTGTTTTTGTACGTGGACCATTCAGCGCCGCGGGCCCCTGGGCTGTAAACAAAGGATTGCCTCCAAACGCAATTTTCCAGTTGCTAGAGTCGTAGCTAGTCAGGTCGAATTTCCACATATTGCCAAGGTTGTCGCCCGCATACACCACATCAACAAGGCCATCGCCGTTGATATCTACCAACCGCGGAGATCCCAGGCCGTTGTCATTGGCTCTGCCGGTGCCCGCCGCATCGTTCGTTGCCGCAATGCGCACAAGCTCTTTTGCACCGTCCAGATACTGGATCAAAAGCACCGGACGTTGGTTCGCACTGTTGTACCCGTTGCCCAAAACGACTGCCCACCGCTTGTCATTCATGCGGGTTATTTGACTGGTGCGCATTCCGTCGTTGTCATCTTTTACCGGTCGCGCTGTGATATTGCCGATATCCTTGTCTTCGGCTACAACCTGTAAACAAGTTGTTTTTTCCACGCCGGTCAAAATTGCACAATTTGCAGCTGTTTCGCTCGATCCGCGAGTGCGATCAAGTCGGACAATTTGCGCTGCATTGGCCTCCATGAACCCTGGAGTGCTATCCGGTAAATTAGCCGCAGTGGGGTTAGTGACATCTAGAACATAATATCCTTTACCGCCTAAACCCAATGTGCCCACTAGCATTGTTCGCCAGTTGGGTGCATAAGTAGCGTATGTGGGATCACTAGGGTCTTGAACGCCCCCATTAAGATCTATGTCACCTGTCATGGGTGAGCCGTCTACGTAGTACTTGTGTTTATTGTTGTACTGTGGATCGGTCAATAACGTAAGTGTAGGAATAACCCCACGCGGGACATACGAAATTTTTTCCTGCCCATCCAAAGCTGCAAAGCCGTGTAGCATTCCGTCGTTGCCACCCACGTAAAGCATGCCAGGACGGGTTCGACTATTGCGCACAAACGTCGTATAACCCTTTAATACATAATCTGACGCTGGTGCTCCTGTGTACCACACGTCAGAGTTGATGATGTCGCCCTGGATGCTTTGGCGTTGGCGGAACGTCTTGGTAGCTGTGTACCCCGTAGGATCAACACCTTCAAGTGACTTGTCGCCTCGGATATAGTCCAGTCTTTGTTGGCCTTTGGTAGCGCCCTCATCAGTCCCACTCATATTCTTCTGCAACCACAGCTTTTGTGTTGCGCTAAGTCGGCTTTCATCCGCTGCCCATCTAAAAGGGACGCCTCCTTGATAAGCCGTGCCCGTCCACTTGTCGCTCCAGCTCAAGACCATCCGCGTGCCGACATTACTTGCATCGAGCAGGTCAGCAGTATTTTTTCCATTCCATGTAGGATCGGGATAGCTCGTTCCATCTTTTCTGACTTTTTCAGCTGTGACGAAACCTTTCCAAAATTTCTCAGGTTCATAAGCCGCCGTATATTTTCCCACCTCACTGCGGGAAACGTTAGAGCCGCTTGTGGCACTGGAACTTAGATCGGGATCCGTCGCGGTATTGATTTGTGCAAAAATGTCCCGGAAGGCTTTTTCCAAATCTTGCCCACGCGTTACCGCATAGAAGCGACCACGTCCATTGAGGGCTCCGTGCCAGAGGTCAAGAGCTCGTACATCCTCTCCGTTCCCCATGTTAGGCCAAAGGTGGTTGCCTGTAACCAGATCTGGAAAGCTGCTAGCGTTGTTAAAGCTGAACGGGAGTTGTTCGGTGGCTGGTGGAGCTATAATGCTGGGCGCGCCGGGCCAAGTGGTTGCATCGTTACTGAAGCCAATACCATACGTCACCATGTGAGGCCAGGTGGCTGGATTATATCGAGGGTTCCAATAACGTTCCAGAATGGCAGATTTACCTGCCTTATCAAGGCCAAAATTTTCAGTAGCGGGCGCTGCGCGGTAGTCTGCAGCTGGCTGCATCGTGCCGGTCATGCCTGTAGTTTGCATGGCCGTGGACCAACTGTAGAAAGCCCAGTCTGCAAGAGTGTTGTTGAAAGAATCGCGGTACAGCCGCGTTTTCGCTTGGTCCGTTGCCGTAGTGCCACCATACACCATCCCGTCCGGCAAAATTTTAGTCGTACTATTATCTTGCGCCCCGCCAGACACTCCTCCATTCCAGCGTCCGTCTGACATAAAGATATGATAAGTACGGCGGCAAGCTAAATATGGAGAGCCCGTTGTGCCAGGGTCGCTTGCCCACGCACTGTTAGTACCAAGGGGCTGGCGCATATACGCGTCCGCTTGGCTAAACATCAGATGCGAAGGCGTTCCGTTGCTCGGAGTCAAGCTACTAACGAAGTTAAGAAAATTAGTCCGATGTGCACCTTGCAAGACACGCATCGAATTGGTGTTCATGTTTGTGGTGTTGACATTGGAGGCATTGCTTGCATTGCCATTGTTCCACATCACTTGCCAAGATAGGCGGATTTTCTTGTCAGGTAGAAGGGATGCGTCATATTCCGGATGGGTGGGGTCGAAAACTGATTTCAGTGCATACTTCAAAACGTTCATGCGCTGTGCGTTCACAGGCCATGAACCGTCGGGATTCGGTGTAACCACTGTAGCGCTACCGTTCGCACTGCTATTGACCCTGAACGCCATACTCCCCGAGTCATCCACCGAGATAATTACGTTAGGTCGGACATATGGCTCCACTACGCCAGGGGGGGCTTCGGTCAAATCTAACGCCAAAACGCTAGTAGGGGCGAGCGTAGCGCTTACCGCTAAGGCAAGCAGATTTTTACGAAAATGGGGGGCTGCAGTGCGGCGCATGACTCGCTCCTTTGATTTGATCTGTGATATTTACAACTGCGTCGAACTGATTAGTTTCATGCAGGTGCGGAATTAATCGGGCTTTACCTGCCGCACGTATGTCTGCTGAAGCACAGCCATGGTGCCAGGCTTTCGGCCATACGCCAGTGCGGTGATTCGGTAAATAACATTTGGTTTTAAATTAAATCGAAGTAAATTAGTGCTGCTGCTATCAACGACGACGCGCGAATTCTTGCTGCTCTCGTCATACTGCATAATTTCGATCCAGTACCATCCACCACTGTTGTTGCTGCTAACATCGGCGAGAATAGGATTTGCGGGTGTGCTGGAGTTTCCGGTAGCAGCGCCAGAATATTGGCCGTATCGCGCACCAATATTGGGTTGGGTCATGTCAGACAATTTTGCTTCACCTGGCGCTAGAGGCGTGGTGCTGATTGTGTTCCAAAAATCCTGTCGTCCGTCACGTTTGGTACATAAGCCATCACGACACTTGGTTGACTGTTGATCCAAATCTGCAAGGAGTGGTGTAACTTCTTGCTTTTCTAATGGGATCTTATACGCAGCAGGAAGGCTGTCGCGGCAGTTAGCGCCGGCGCAAGAATTTCCGTCTGGACCCTCCCCTCGAATGTCAAGCTCCGCATCCTGCAATAAGGCTTGGGCAGCTTCAAATGCACGCTGGTAATCGGCATCGTTGCCAACAACTAGTTCATTAAATAATGATGTCCGTGATGCCCATAGCGCAAGGAGCATTGAAAGCATTACGAAAACTATCACAACGAAGAGCGCCACACCGCTTTGCGTATGCGCATGGCGGCGGCGGTTAAATGAGGGCTTAATTTGTATGGGCATGGTGGCTTACATCGCAGCTGGAAGCACTGGTGAACCGACAATTCCCTGGCTACGAAGCTGAAAGACGTTTCTAAATGCAATGTGCATTCGTTTGGCGCGTATGCCGCTAAGCATACTCATATCAACACTCGTTGAACCGTCGCAATCGGTGTATGTACTGCCAGCTGGCAAATCGATGCGCTCATTGCCAAAAAGAACTACGCATACTTCAACAGCCTGCACCTGAGGCCAATTATTGGTTACGCCTGTAGCATCCACTAGCTTAATCATAGGGATGCTTGGTGTAGATGTTGTATCCTGTAATAAATAACGAACTTGGAAATTGGCGACGTTTTGCAAAATAGGCTGCGAAGCGGCACTATTGCCGGCGCAACGCAATACGAAATTGCCTGAATCAAAATCAAAAACGCTTTGCATTCTTTGGTCTGTGCTTGAAGCATCGTCCGGACCTCCGAGACAATTACGTGTTAAAGATTTCTCGCTTGCGCTTGTAAATACAGCTTCGGTGTAGCGCCTGAATCCAACGGTGAGGCTATCCGGAGAATCGGTGCCTGAAATGGTTTGCTTGGCCACATTAGCGGTATAGCTGAATGCCGGGCTGGACGCTGATTCAGCTGCAGTTTCGAAGCCTACTGGCGCCAAGTACCCGCTTGCGGTTACTACCGAACCCGGATTTAGATTTAAGCGCATTGATCCCGCTTGGCGCAGCTGCTGCCCGAACAAACGCATCGCGTACGCGCCTTGTTGTTGGATAGTACTAGCATCACTAACAGTCCCTGAAATGCTTCGGGATATCATAAGTGCAGACATCGCTACTGCTACGACAAGCAAGCCGATAGCTATACCTACCATGAGCTCCAACAAGGTAACGCCCCTTTGCCCGCTAAATGGGGGCAACGAATTTGGAAAATGTGCGTGAGCGTGGGCGCGCGGGACTGCTTTGCTGCTCACATTCCATGTCGATTTCATCTCAGGCTCCGGGACAATAATACGCTGGGGAGTTAGCGCCAGGCGCGTAAGGTGCACACCTCGCCGACACGGGGATATATTGCAGATGGCAAATGTAATCTGCAGGACACGCCAAGGTGGCTCCTGCAGTCAAGGTTCCGGTGTTATCACGGACTTTGGTGGCGTCGACGTCGACGGTTTTTCGGCCCTGCCCCTCGTTCTCGCGCCATGCAATCATTACGCCTAATTGTCGTCTTTGTTGTGCCCCCACGGCTGTCTCTGCAGGGGGAATGAAAACTTCGGCCTGGCCTAGCGGGAGCGCGTCGCGTACAGACTTCTTCCAGGAGGCAATGTCATAGCTGGCGAGAGTTGCGTGATCACAACCGCTGGAACATGAGCCAGGCGCAGGAGCGGCGCTGAAAACTGATACATAGCTCGCCAGATTCGCCAAGCCATTCGGATTGACGCGAATGCGTTCACTCAAATCTTCGATAAGTCGAATCGCTTGTGCACGACGGACCGTGGTAGATGTGTCCGCCAACGTGCGCATTTGTACGCCCACGATTCCCATTATGCCTAACGCCATGACGATGATGGCAACAAGCGACTCGATGAGCGTAATGCCGTGCTGGCGAGAGACGTGAGCGGGATGTGAAGAATTTAATCGCGACATGGAATAGCCTCTGGAGGAATTATGCGAATACGTCCACCCGAACTCATGCACAAGCCTAATGCAGCGGGATGGGTGGTGGGTCGATTCAAGGGTACTAGGCTAAAGCCAGGCCAGACGCCATCAACCAGGCCCCACTGATCAAACTTGATGCTGATGCCTCCGCCAGTACGTGTAACCTGCACCTTACCGGGCGCATCCACGCGCTGAAGAACAATTTCAGTAGCACCGCAGCTACCACTGTTGTCGGAGTCCGCGCAAACTATCCAGCCACAATCCCAGTCTTGCTTGCTTTTTGCTGTAGTGCAGCCGTTAGTGTTGTTGCTAATTTTCTGAACGGTGACGTGTCCCGCGCGCTTTACCGCTTCCGATCGGGCAAATTGAAAAGTGGACTGCAAATCCTCTTGGACTCGACGGACGCGCCATTTGTCATTCAACGAACTGAAAGAGGGCGTTGCCAATCCTGCCAGCAGTGCCAAAACAGCCAGCGTAACCGCTAGCTCGATAGCCGTGAATCCGTTTTCAAAGGAGCAACGGATCATTCTTTTATTAATGTTTTGCCGAGTACTGAGCATGAGGATTTATGAAAAAGAGCCTTGTTGCTCTAGCACGCTTCATTGCCCATTTTGCGAGTGATGCGTCCCCCGCTGCTGACGCAGATTCGAGCGGCATTGCTGTCAGCCAGTGTCTTGCCTTGTGGCATCAAATCGAAAAACATCGCCGTCGGTGCATTTGCTCCACCCGTATGTGAAAGCATGCCCCATCTGTCGACCGATATCTTTCCGGAGTTTCCGGGAAGATTGATCGAAATTCGAGTTGGTGCTGCCACGACCTGTAAAGTGCACTCGTTAGGGTTATTTGCGGCGATGCACGCTCCTTGCGTACCGTTACCGTCGGCATCGAAGAAAACGTTCCAGCCGCAGCCCCATTGATTGTTGGCCGTAGCGGTAGTACAGGGGCCTGAATTAGGACTTTTTTCAATAATTACGCTGCCGCTCCGTTTGATTGCTTCTGAGCGGGCAAAGTAAATCGTTGATTGCAAATTTTCAGCGGCCTCGCGCACACGCCATCTTTCCATCAGTGGTCTAAAACTAGGCAGTGCCAGAGCCGTGAGGATGGCTAGGATCGACACCACCACCATCAGTTCAATGGCGGTGAAGCCATGAGAGGTGAACGGCGCGGGACACGAGCGGCTGCAAAGGCCGTAGGGAAGTGGTTGGCGCAATATCTGCATGGGCGAATGCTAAGGCCGTCCTACCCTGCCGCAATTCCTGGTCTGACAAATGGCGGTCGGGTGGAGATGAACGGCTCAAGGCTTTGTCCTAGCGGGTGTAGCCTCTGCATGCGCCAGCGTTGTGCATGCCTTTGCATTCCCTAGCCATTCTTCGGTCGTGTTCACTGTGTGATTCTTCAGAAGTGCTGCGCTGATATGTAACCTTGCTAGATCCTTTCTTCCTGGTAGAAGCAGGGGCGAGAGGGGGGCCATCGTTGGCTCCACTTTTGGCTAGCACTGGGACGGGACTGCCCATTAGCGCTACAGCTGTAATGCACGCAGCCGTCCGAATGAGCAAATTTCTTGCGAGTTGCAAGGGCGTGTTCGTTGCGTGCAGAAGGGCATTTCGCCTGTGAGACATGGCAATTTCCGTGGTGTGATTGTTGTTGGGGCAGCGAGCAGGTCAATCTTGGGAGGGGCAAATTCCATCCAAGGCTATAATAGTGAGGTTTTGCACGGTGCAAGACGCACGCCGGTGGCCGTTCCAGCCGCTGGCGCAAGTAAAAACCATGGCCCGCACATCATCCTGCAGGCCCAATCCAAGGAAAACCAATGATCGCATCCTCCATCAAGGCCGAAGTCGTCAAGGCCAACGCCCGCGCTGCCAATGACACCGGTAGCCCAGAAGTCCAAGTGGCTCTGCTGACCGCTCGCATCAACGAACTGACCCCTCACTTCAAGACGCACGCCAAGGACCACCACGGTCGCCGCGGCCTGCTGCGCATGGTGAGCCGCCGCCGCAAGCTGCTGGACTACCTGAAGGCCAAGGACGCTGACCGCTACACGGCTCTGATCGCCAAGCTGGGTCTGCGTAAGTAAGCGCATTCGCATGTCAAAACGCCTGGGTTAGCACGCTAGCTCAGGCGTTTTTTACTTCGGAGACGCAAAACAGAGCGAAGCTGTGTCATTCCAATGGTCCTGATGCCCTGGTCGAGGGTGATAGCACCGCTGGAATGGCATCGTGTTCTGAATTGCCTCCGGCCCTTGCTGGCTCTGCGTAGCCAGCTACATAAACCGAAGCAAAAGGAGTCATCATGACCATCTTCAACAAAGTGACCAAGTCCTTCCAGTGGGGCGACAAGACCGTCGTCATGGAAACGGGCGAAATCGCACGCCAGGCCTCCGGCGCCGTGCTGGTCAACATCGACGACACCGTGGTGCTGGCCACCGTGGTGGGCTCCAAGATCGCCAAGGCAGGCCAGGATTTCTTCCCGCTGACTGTCGACTACATCGAGAAGACGTACGCCGCCGGCAAGATCCCCGGCAGCTTCTTCAAGCGCGAAGCCAAGCCCAGCGAACTCGAAACGCTGACCAGCCGTCTGATCGACCGCCCGATCCGCCCCCTTTTCCCCGAAGGCTTCCACAACGACGTGCATGTGGTCATCCACACCATTTCGCTGAACCCTGAAGTGGACGCTGACATCGCCGCCATGATCGCCGTGAGCGCTGCTCTGTCGATCTCGGGCCTGCCGTTCAACGGCCCCATCGGCGCCGCACGCGTTGGCTACATCAACGGCGAATACGTGCTGAACCCTGGCCAGACCGCTCGCAAGAACTCGCAGATGGACCTGGTCGTGGCCGGTACCGAAGCTGCCGTGCTGATGGTCGAGTCCGAAGCGCAGCAATTGCCCGAAGACGTGATGCTGGGCGCTGTGGTGTTCGGTCACGAACAAGGCAAGGCGGCCATCAACGCCATCCATGAACTGGTGCGTGAAGCCGGCAAGCCCGTGTGGGACTGGCAGCCGCCTGCCAAGGACGAGCCCTTCATTGCCAAGGTGTCGCAACTGGCCGAAGAAAAGCTGCGCGCTGCCTACCAGATCCGCAGCAAGCAAGCCCGCACGCACGCACTGCGCGAAGCCACGGCTTCTGTGCTGTCGTCGCTGAAGGCCGAAGGCGCTGAATTCGACGCCGTGAAGGTCGAAGGCCTGCTGTTCGACATCGAAGCCAAGATCGTGCGCAGCCAGATCCTGGCCGGCGAGCCCCGCATCGACGGCCGCGACACGCGCACCGTGCGCCCCATCGAAATCCGCAATTCCTTGCTGCCCCGTACCCACGGTTCGGCATTGTTCACGCGTGGCGAAACCCAGGCGCTGGTGATCTCCACGCTGGGTACCGAGCGTGACGCGCAGCGCATCGACGCGCTGGCCGGCGAGTTCGAAGACCGCTTCATGTTCCACTACAACATGCCTCCCTTTGCCACTGGCGAAGTGGGCCGCATGGGCTCTACCAAGCGCCGCGAAGTGGGTCATGGCCGTCTGGCCAAGCGCGCGCTGATCGCCGTGCTGCCGACCAAGGAAGAGTTTCCCTACACCATCCGCGTGGTGTCGGAAATCACGGAATCCAACGGTTCTTCGTCCATGGCTTCGGTCTGCGGCGGCTGCCTGTCCATGATGGACGCCGGCGTGCCGATGAAGGCCCACGTGGCTGGTATCGCCATGGGTCTGATCAAGGAAGACAACCGTTTTGCCGTGCTGACCGACATCCTGGGTGACGAAGATCATCTGGGCGACATGGACTTCAAGGTGGCCGGTACCACCAGCGGCATCACCGCGCTGCAGATGGACATCAAGATCCAGGGCATCACCAAGGAAATCATGCAGGTCGCACTGGCGCAGGCCAAGGAAGCGCGCATGCACATCCTGGGCAAGATGCAGGAAGCCATGGGCGAAGCCAAGACTGAAGTGTCTGACTTCGCGCCCAAGCTCTACACGATGAAGATCAACCCCGAAAAGATCCGTGACGTGATCGGCAAGGGCGGTGCGGTGATCCGTGCGCTGACCGAAGAGACCGGCTGCCAGATCAACATTGAGGAAGACGGCACGATCACCATCGCCGCGACCGACGCAGCGAAGGCCGACGTGGCCAAGAAGCGCATCGAGCAGATCACGGCCGAAGTCGAGATCGGCAAGATCTACGAAGGCCCTGTGACGAAGATTCTGGACTTCGGCGCACTGATCAACCTGCTGCCCGGCAAGGATGGCCTGCTGCACATCAGCCAGATCGCGCACGAGCGTGTCGAGAAGGTCTCCGACTACCTGACCGAAGGCCAGATCGTGAAGGTCAAGGTCATGGAAACCGACGAAAAGGGCCGTATCAAGCTCTCGATGAAGGTGCTGTCGGACCGTCCTGCCGGTGGTAGCGATCGTCCGGCGCCTGCAGAGCGCGGCGACCGCGAACCCCGCCGCGACCATGGTCGTGACGGCGGCCGCCCATCGGGTGACCAGCAACAGCAACAGCAGCAATCCCTGGCTTCGGACGGTGCGTCCGAGCAGGTGGTGGGCTGATCCGGCTGACGGGTCTATTTGCTATTGATTTTGTAGCTGCTGCCGCTTGTTGATCAAGCGGTAGCGGCCAAAATCGTTCAAACACCAGCTTTCCAATGAACCGCAACATGCGCGCTGTTGAGATCACCGCTTTCGGCGGGCCGGAGGTGCTGCGCCTGGGCGAGCGGCCAGTGCCGCAGCCCGGCGATGGCGAACTCCTGATCCGTGTGGCGGCCAGTGGCATCAACCGCCCCGATGTGCTCCAGCGCAAGGGGCACTACGCACCCCCGCCGGGAACTTCAGACCTGCCCGGTCTGGAGGTGGCGGGCGTGGTGGAGTCTGGCGATTCGACCGCAATGGCCGCAGCCGGCATCCGCGTCGGTGACCGGGTGTGCGCGCTGGTCGCGGGTGGCGGGTATGCGCAGTGGTGCGTGGCGCCCGTTGTCCAGTGCTTGCCCGTGCCTGAAGGGTTCAGCGATGTCGAGGCGGCATCGCTGCCTGAGACCTTCTTCACGGTGTGGAGCAATGTCTTCGACCGGGGTCGTCTGCAAGCGGGTGAGAGCCTGCTGGTGCAGGGCGGCACCAGCGGCATTGGCGTGACGGCGTTGCAGCTGGCGCATGCATTCGGTGCGACGGTCATCGCGACGGCGGGCAGCGACAGCAAGTGCGCAGCCTGCCTGGAGTTGGGTGCGCACCATGCCATCAACTACAAGTCACAGGATTTCGTGGCCGAAGTCCAGCGCATCACCGATGGCAAGGGTGTCGACGTGGTGCTCGACATGGTGGCGGGCGACTATGTGGCGCGCGAAGTGGAGTGTCTGGCGGAGGATGGCCGTATCGTCATCATCGCCGTGCAGGGCGGGGTGAAGGGCGACTTCAATGCGGGGCTTGTCCTGCGCCGCCGCCTGACCATCACCGGTTCCACGCTGCGCCCTCGTTCCGTGGCGTTCAAGGGTGCCATCGCGCAAGCACTGCGCGAGAAGGTGTGGCCTTTGCTGGCTGAAGGCAAGGTGCGGCCGGTCATCCACAGCACGTTCGAGGCGGCCCATGCGGCCGACGCGCATGCGCTGATGGAGTCGAACCAGCACATTGGCAAGATCGTTTTGACGTGGTGATCATGAACAGCAAGAAGAAACTCATTGCCGGCAACTGGAAGATGAACGGCAGCCTGGCTGCCAACGAAGCGCTGCTCCGGGCCATCATTGCGGGCTTGGGTGATGCCGTTTGCGATGTGGCCGTGGCAGTGCCTGCGCCTTATCTGGCGCAGGTGCAGTCGCTCACTTCCGGGTCTGCAGTGTCTGTCGCATCGCAGGATGTGTCGCAGCATGAAGCAGGTGCGTTCACCGGTGAGGTGTCCGCAGGCATGCTCAAGGACTTCGGCGTGCGGTATGCCCTGGTGGGGCACTCCGAACGCCGCCAATACCACGGGGAAACCGACGTGGTGGTGGCCGAAAAGGCGCAGCGCGCACTGGCGGCCGGCGTGACGCCGATCGTCTGTGTGGGCGAAACCCTGCAGGAGCGCGAAGCAGGGCAGACCGAGGTGGTGGTCAAGCGCCAACTCGCCGCTGTCATTCATCTCAACGGCCACTGCATCAGTGAAGTGGTGGTGGCGTATGAGCCGGTGTGGGCGATCGGGACAGGCCGCACGGCATCGCCTGAACAGGCGCAGGCCGTGCATGCCGTGCTGCGGGCGCAACTGGCCGCTGCCAGCGAGCACGCCGACCGCATCCGCCTGCTGTACGGCGGCAGCATGAATGCCGCCAATGCAGCGCAATTGCTTGCGCAGCCCGATATCGATGGCGGGCTCGTTGGTGGAGCATCCCTCAAGGCCCCCGACTTTTTACAAATCATTGCCGCTGCCCGTTGAGGTGGTGGTCCAAGCATCTATTCAATCAGGAGTGAACAGAGAATGAACGTGATCGTGAATGTGGTTTTGGCAGTGCAGATGCTGTCGGCGCTGGGGATGATCGGACTGGTTCTGGTCCAGCATGGCAAGGGTGCCGACATGGGCGCCGCCTTCGGCAGTGGTACCTCGGGCAGCCTTTTCGGCGCCAGCGGTAGTGCCAACTTTCTGTCCCGCAGCACGGCAGTGCTGGCGGCTGTTTTCTTCGTGGCAACCCTGGCGCTGGCCTATTTCGGCAATTCCCGTCCCGCAGGCACGGGCAGCGTGCTGGAGTCTCCGGCGGCTGCAGTGCCTGCTGGTTCGGCGCCTGCTGCGTCGGCGCCCGAAGTGCCTGCTGCTCCTGCCGTACCGGCATCGGGCGCTGCGCAGATTCCGACCAAATAATCTGCCCTAAATTGGTTCGGCAAAGCCGAACCAGGGTTTTTCCGGAGTAGAATCCCGGATTGTCTGGAAAGCCAAAACCGCAAGGTTCCTCATGCCATCCAGATGCACACATCAGCCGTCGTGGTGAAATTGGTAGACACGCTATCTTGAGGGGGTAGTGGCGAAAGCTGTGCGAGTTCGAGTCTCGCCGACGGCACCAAAACAAAGGCCTCCCCGACATGCCCTGCGAAGGACATGTCGGGCCAGGCTACAGCGGTGAGCACATCCTCAAGATGAACCTCGATCAGTACCTCCCCGTCCTTTTGTTCATCTTGGTTGGCATCGCCGTTGGCGTTGTCCCCTTGGTACTAGGCTACATACTGGGCCCCAATCGCCCGGATGCCGCAAAAAACTCCCCCTACGAATGCGGCTTTGAGGCCTTCGAGGACGCGCGAATGAAATTCGACGTGCGCTACTACCTCGTGGCCATCTTGTTCATTCTGTTCGATCTCGAAATCGCCTTTCTCTTTCCGTGGGCCGTTACCTTGCATGAGGTGGGCATCGCTGGATTCGTGGCGGTCGTGATTTTCCTGGCCATCCTGGTCGTGGGTTTTGCCTACGAATGGAAAAAGGGTGCCCTGGATTGGGAATGAGCTGGCTTTTGCAGCAAGCACAAGGATGATGCAATGATTGAAGGCGTGATGAAGGAAGGCTTCATCACCACGAGCTATGACTCCGTGGTGAATTGGGCCAAAACCGGCTCGCTGTGGCCCATGACCTTCGGTCTGGCCTGCTGCGCGGTCGAAATGATGCACGCGGCGGCAGCGCGCTACGACATCGGCCGCTTCGGTGCCGAAGTGTTCCGCGCCAGCCCCCGCCAGTCCGATCTGATGATCGTGGCCGGCACGCTGTGCAACAAGATGGCGCCGGCACTGCGCAAGGTGTACGACCAGATGTCGGAGCCCCGCTGGGTGCTGTCGATGGGCTCGTGCGCCAATGGCGGCGGGTACTACCATTACAGCTACTCCGTGGTGCGCGGTTGCGACCGTATCGTGCCTGTGGATGTGTATGTGCCCGGCTGCCCGCCCACGGCAGAAGCGCTGATCTACGGCATCATCCAGCTGCAGCAGAAGATCCGCCGCACCAACACCATTGCTCGTGTCTGAAGGGTTGATGATGACTTCTGTTGCCATTCGGCCTGAAAAACTCAAGGACCACATCGCCGCGGCCTTGGGCTCCAAGGTGCGCCAGATCTCGATCGCCCTGGAAGAGGTGACCGTGGTGGTTGCTGCGGCCGATTACCTCGAAGCGATGCGCGTCCTGCGCGATGCCGAAGGTTGCCGTTTCGAACAACTGGTGGATCTGTGCGGGGTGGACTACTCCTCCTACGCCGACCAGGTGCATGAAGGCGCGCGCTATTGCGTGGTGTCGCACCTGCTGTCCGTCAGCCTGAACCAGCGCGTGCGCGTGAAGGTGTTCTGCGCGGACGACGATTTTCCGGTGGTGGCATCTGTGTCCGACCTCTGGAGCTCTGCCAACTGGTACGAGCGCGAAGCGTTCGATCTGTTTGGCATCGTGTTCGACGGCCACAACGATCTGCGCCGCATCCTGACGGACTACGGCTTCATCGGCCATCCTTTCCGCAAGGACTTCCCGCTGTCGGGCCACGTCGAGATGCGCTATGACACCGAGCAGCGCCGCGTGGTGTACGAGCCCGTGTCGATCGAGCCGCGTGAAATCACGCCGCGCATCATCCGCGAAGACAAGTACGGAGGCCTGCACTAAGGCGCCCTGCGCCCCACGTGACCCACCATGGCTGAAATCAAGAACTACTCCCTGAACTTTGGTCCGCAGCACCCGGCAGCACACGGCGTGCTGCGGCTGGTGCTCGAGCTCGACGGCGAAGTCGTGCAGCGCGCCGACCCCCACATCGGCCTGCTGCATCGCGCGACCGAAAAGCTCGCCGAGCACAAGACCTATATCCAGTCGCTGCCCTACATGGACCGGCTGGACTACGTCTCGATGATGTGCAACGAGCACGCCTACTGCCTGGCCATCGAGAAGCTGATGGGCCTGGAAGTGCCCATCCGCGCGCAGTACATCCGTGTGATGTTCTCCGAAATCACCCGTCTGCTGAACCACCTGATGTGGCTCGGTTCGCACGGCAACGATTGCGGCAGCTCCACCATCCTGATCTACACCTTCCGCGAGCGTGAAGACCTGTTCGACATGTACGAAGCCGTCTCCGGCGCGCGCATGCACGCGGCGTACTTCCGTCCGGGCGGCGTGTACCGCGACCTGCCGGATTCCATGCCGCAGTACAAGGTCAGCAAGATCAAGAACGCCAAGGCCCTGGAGGCCATGAACAAGAACCGCCAAGGTTCCATGCTCGACTTCATCGACGACTTCACGCAGCGCTTCCCCGCCTGTGTGGATGAGTACGAAACCCTGCTGACCGACAACCGCATCTGGAAGCAGCGCACCGTCGGCATCGGCGTGGTGCCCCCGGAGCGCGCGCTGAACCTGGGCATGACCGGCCCCATGCTGCGGGGCTCGGGCATTGCCTGGGACCTGCGCAAGACGCAGCCCTACGACGTGTACGACCGCATGGACTTCGATGTGCCGGTGGGCAAGACGGGCGATTGCTACGACCGCTACCTGGTGCGCGTGCATGAAATGCGCGAGTCCAACCGCATCATCAAGCAGTGCGTGGACTGGCTGCGCGCCAACCCCGGCCCGGTGATCACGGACAACCACAAGGTGGCTGCGCCGTCCCGCGAATCCATGAAGTCCAACATGGAAGAGCTGATCCACCACTTCAAGCTGTTCACCGAAGGTTTCCATGTGCCCGAGGGCGAGGCTTATGCCGCCGTCGAGCATCCCAAGGGCGAGTTCGGCATCTATCTCGTGAGCGATGGCGCCAACAAGCCTTACCGCCTGAAGATCCGCGCTCCTGGCTTTGCCCACCTGGCCACGCTCGATGAAATGGCCCGTGGTCACATGATCGCCGACGCCGTGGCCATCATCGGCACCATGGATATCGTGTTCGGGGAGATTGACCGATGAGTAGTACGACCGAATCGAAGAACCCCGCTGCGGGTACCGCTGCCGCCATCACCGAGGCGACGCTCGCCCGGTTTGCGCGTGAAGTGGCCAAGTACCCGCCCGAGCAGGCGCAGTCCGCCGTGATGGCCTGCCTGGCCATCGTGCAGCAGGAGCAGGGCTGGGTCAGCGTCGAGAGCGAGGCCGTGATCGCCGATTACCTGGGCATGGCCCAGATCGCGGTGCACGAAGTCACCACGTTCTACAACATGTACAACCAGCAGCCGACGGGCAAGTACAAGCTCAACGTTTGCACCAACCTGCCTTGCCAGCTGCGCGACGGCCAGAAGGCATTGCACCACCTCGAGAAGAAGCTGGGCGTGACCATGGGCCAAACGACGCCCGATGGCCTGTTCACGCTGCAGCAGTGCGAGTGCCTCGGCGCCTGCGCCGACGCGCCCGTGATGCTGGTCAACGACCGCACCATGTGCAGCTTCATGGACACCGACAAGCTTGACCAGCTGGTCGACGGCCTCAAGGCCGCAGAGGGGCAAGCATGACCACTGCCGCACAAATCCTCTCGCAGTTTCAGGCGACCGGCGTCCAGACCTGCTTCCACGACCGCCACATCAACCCGCAGATCGTTGCGGGCCTGGATGGCACGAACTGGGGCATCAAAGACTACGAAGCGCGTGGCGGCTACGAAGCGCTGCGCAAGATCCTGGCCCAGGGCGAAGGCGCAGGCCTGACGCAAGACCAGGTGATCGCCACCGTCAAGGAATCGGGCCTGCGCGGCCGCGGCGGTGCGGGCTTTCCGACCGGTCTCAAGTGGAGCTTCATGCCCCGCTCGTTCCCGGGCCAAAAGTACCTGGTGTGCAACTCGGACGAAGGCGAACCGGGCACCTGCAAGGACCGCGACATCCTGCAGTTCAACCCGCACATCGTCATCGAAGGCATGATCATCGCGGCCTACGCGATGGGCATTTCCGTGGGCTACAACTACATCCACGGCGAAATCTTCCAGACCTACGACCGCTTCGAAGAAGCGCTCGAAGAAGCACGCGCTGCGGGTTACCTGGGCGACAAGATCCTGGGCAGCAACTTCAGCTTCCAGTTGCATGCAGCGCACGGTTTCGGCGCCTACATCTGCGGCGAAGAAACCGCGTTGCTCGAATCGCTGGAAGGCAAGAAGGGCCAGCCGCGCTTCAAGCCACCGTTTCCGGCCAGCTTCGGTCTGTACGGCAAGCCCACCACCATCAACAACACCGAGACCTTCGCGGCCGTGCCGTGGATCATCCGCAATGGCGGCGCGGCGTACCTCGAGTGTGGCAAGCCCAACAACGGCGGCACCAAGATCTTCTCGGTCTCCGGCGACGTGGAAAAGCCCGGCAACTACGAAGTGCCCATGGGCACCCCGTTTGCCAAGCTGCTTGAACTGGCCGGTGGCGTGCGCAAGGGTCGCCAGCTCAAGGCGGTGATCCCGGGTGGCTCGTCCTCCCCGGTGCTGCCCGCGTCCGTCATCATGGAATGCACGATGGACTACGACTCCATCGCCAAGGCCGGCTCGATGCTGGGCTCCGGTGCCGTGATCGTGATGGATGACTCCCGCAGCATGGTCGAGAGCCTGCTGCGCCTGTCGTACTTCTATTCGCACGAATCCTGCGGCCAATGCACGCCCTGCCGCGAAGGCACGGGCTGGATGTGGCGCGTGATCGACCGCATTCAGCACAACCAGGGCCGCACGGGCGACCTGGACCTGCTCAATTCGGTGGCAGACAACATCCAGGGCCGCACGATCTGCGCGCTGGGCGACGCCGCCGCAATGCCGGTGCGCGCCATGCTCAAGCATTTCCGTCCCGAGTTTGAAGCACTGATCCGGAACAACGCCTCCCAGGCCGCGACCTCCGCCTGATCGCGAGAAGACATATGGTTGAAATTGAACTGGACGGTCAGAAAGTGGAAGTCGCCGAAGGCTGCATGGTGATGCATGCAGCCGAGAAGGCGGGCACGTACATTCCGCATTTCTGCTACCACAAGAAGCTCTCGATCGCCGCCAACTGCCGCATGTGCCTGGTGGACGTCGAGAAGGCTCCCAAGCCCATGCCTGCCTGCGCCACGCCGGTGACGCAGGGCATGATCGTACGCACCAAGAGCGACAAGGCCATCAAGGCCCAGGCGTCGGTCATGGAGTTTCTGCTGATCAACCACCCGCTGGACTGCCCCATCTGCGACCAGGGCGGTGAGTGCCAGCTGCAGGACCTGGCCGTCGGCTACGGCGGTTCGTCCTCGCGCTACGAGGAAGAAAAGCGCGTGGTCTTCCACAAGGACGTCGGCCCGCTGATCTCCATGGAAGAGATGAGCCGCTGCATCCACTGCACCCGCTGCGTGCGCTTCGGCCAGGAAGTGGCCGGCGTGATGGAGCTCGGGATGATCCACCGTGGCGAGCACTCCGAGATCACCACCGTGGTGGGCGATACCGTGGACTCCGAGCTGTCGGGCAACATGATCGACATCTGCCCCGTGGGCGCGCTCACGAGCAAGCCGTTCCGCTACAGCGCCCGCACCTGGGAACTCTCGCGCCGCCGCTCCGTCAGCCCACACGACTCCACCGGCTCCAACCTGATCGTTCAGGTCAAGAACCACAAGGTGATGCGCGTGGTGCCGCTCGAGAACGAAGCCGTCAACGAGTGCTGGATCGCCGACCGCGACCGCTTCTCTTATGAATCGCTCAACAGCGACGACCGCCTGACCCAGCCCATGCTCAAGCAGGGCGGTGTCTGGAAGACCGTCGACTGGCAGACCGCGCTCGAGTACGTGGCCAACGGCCTCAAGAACATCAAGAACGACCACGGCGTGGGCAGCATCGGCGCCCTGGTCAGCCCACACAGCACGGTCGAGGAGCTGTACCTGGCCGGCGCGCTGGTGCGCGGCCTAGGCAGCGACAACATCGACTACCGCCTGCGCAACGCCGAGTTCGCCGCGCCCGAAGGCATCCGCTGGCTGGGTACGTCCATCGCTTCGCTGTCCACGCTGCAACGCGTGCTGGTGGTGGGTTCCAACCTGCGCAAGGACCATCCGCTGTTCGCACAGCGCATCCGCCAGGCTGCCCGCCATGGCGCTCAGGTCAGCGCAGTGGGTTCGGTCGCCCAAGATTGGGCCATGCCCGTGCAGTCGTTCATGGCGCAAGGCGCCGACGAATGGGTGCAGACGCTCGGTGGCATTGCCTCCGCCGTGGCCCAGGAAAAGGGCGTTGCCGCTCCTCAAGGTGCTGCAGCCCACAACGACGCCACCCAGGCCATTGCCCGCTCGCTGCTGGGCGGCGAACGTAAGGCCGTGCTGCTGGGCAACGCCGCAGCGCACCACGCGCAGGCCACGCAATTGCTCGCTCTGGCCAACTGGATTGGCGAGAACACGGGTGCGTCCGTGGGCTATCTGACGGAAGCCGCCAATACGGTGGGCGCGCAGTTTGCGGGTGCTCATCCTGTGAACGGTGGATTGAGTGCGGGCCAGATGCTCTCGGGTGGACTGAAGGCGGCTTTGCTGCTCAACACCGAGCCTGTTTATGACTCGGCTGCAGGTGCCAACGCTGCTGCTGCGCTGTCTGGTGCAGAGATGGTGGTGACCTTGAGCCCCTTCAAGGCCAACCTGGAGTTCAGTGACGTTCTGTTGCCAATTGCTCCCTTCACTGAAACTTCCGGCAGCTTCATCAACGCCGAAGGCCGCCTGCAAAGCTTCCATGCCGTGGTGCGCCCGCTCGGCGATACCCGCCCTGCGTGGAAGGTGCTGCGTGTGCTGGCCAATCTGCTGGGTGTGTCCGGTTTCGACTTCGAGACCTCGCAAGACGTGCTGGCACGCGCCACCAACGCGGCGGCCGGTACGCTCACCCGCGTGCCCGCTGAACAGCTGTCCAATGTGGTGACGGCGGCGGTGCCTGCTGCGGCAGGATCGGCCGGTGAGCCTGTGGTCGCTTCCATCTACCAACTCGACGGCCTCGTGCGCCGTTCCACGTCGCTGCAGCTCACGGCTGATGCGCGCCTGGCTCGTGAAGGAGTCGCTGCATGATCGACGCGATCTACAACGCGGGCCTGAACCTGCTGGCCTTCGGCTGGTGGACGGGTGCCGTCTGGCCTGTGCTCTGGGTGCTGATCAAGATCGTCTGCATTCTGGCGCCCCTGATGGGTGCCGTGGCCTACCTCACGCTGTGGGAGCGCAAGCTGCTTGGCTTCATGCAGGTGCGCCACGGTCCCAACCGCGTGGGCCCCATGGGTCTGCTGCAGCCCATCGCCGACGCGCTCAAGCTGCTGACCAAGGAAATCATCCAGCCCACGGCTGCGAGCAAGGGCTTGTTCGTGCTCGGCCCGGTCATGGCCATCATGCCGGCGCTGGCCGCCTGGGTCGCGATCCCCTTCGGCCCCGACGTGGCCCTGGCCAATGTCAATGCGGGCCTGCTGCTGGTGATGGCCATCACCTCCATCGAGGTGTATGGCGTGATCATTGCCGGCTGGGCATCGAACTCCAAGTACGCCTTTCTGGGCGCGCTGCGGGCTTCAGCACAAATGGTGAGCTATGAAATCGCCATGGGCTTTTGCTTCCTGGTGGTGATCATGGTGTCGGGCAGCATGAACCTGACCGAGATCGTCATGTCCCAAAGCCGCGGCATGGCCGCCAACATGGGCCTGTCGTTCCTGTCGTGGAACTGGCTGCCCCTGCTGCCGATCTTCCTGGTGTACCTGATCTCCGGTGTGGCCGAGACCAACCGCCACCCCTTCGACGTGGTCGAAGGCGAAGCCGAAATCGTGGCCGGCCACATGGTCGAGTATTCGGGCATGGGCTTTGCCATCTTCTTCCTGGCCGAATACGCCAGCATGTGGCTCGTGTCCATCCTGGCCGCGCTCATGTTCCTGGGTGGCTGGCTGCCTCCGGTTGAGTTCCTCTCGTTCATTCCGGGCTGGATCTGGCTGGGTATCAAGACTTTCCTGGTGGTGTCCATGTTCATCTGGATCCGTGCCACCTTCCCGCGCTTCCGCTATGACCAGATCATGCGTCTGGGCTGGAAGATCTTCATCCCGGTGACGCTGGTGTATCTGCTCTTCGTGGGTGGATGGCTGCTGTCGCCCTGGAACATCTGGAAATAAGCGGGACACAAAAATGACTGCCGTTGTTGCTGCTGCACCTTTCTCGTTCAAAGACTTCTTCAAGAGCTTCATGCTCGTGGAACTGCTCAAGGGCATGGCCCTGACCGGTCGCTATGCGTTTCGCCGCAAGGTGACAGTGCAGTTCCCTGAAGAAAAGACCCCTCTGTCGCCGCGTTTCCGCGGCCTGCACGCGCTGCGCCGTTATGAAAACGGCGAAGAGCGCTGCATCGCCTGCAAGCTGTGCGAGGCCGTGTGCCCCGCCATGGCCATCACCATCGAATCGGATGTGCGTGAGGACGGCTCGCGCCGTACCACGCGCTACGACATCGACCTGACCAAGTGCATCTTCTGCGGCTTCTGCGAAGAAAGCTGCCCGGTGGACTCCATCGTCGAGACGCACATCCTCGAATACCACGGCGAAAAGCGTGGCGACCTGTACTTCACGAAAGACATGCTCCTGGCCGTGGGCGACCGGTACGAAGGCGAAATCGCGGCAGCCAAGGCTGCGGACGCGAAGTACCGCTGAGCGGTGCAGAGCGCGGCCTCTTTGCCAGACTTTCTATAAAGACCCGATTCATGGACGCCAAGACTGGTTTCTTCTATCTCTTCTCGGTGGTGCTGCTGTTTGCAGCCTTCCGGGTGATCACTGCCCGCAACCCCGTGCATGCGGTGCTGTACCTCATCCTTGCGTTCTCGCAGGCCGCCGCCGTGTGGCTGCTGCTCAAGGCCGAGTTCCTGGCCATTGCGCTGGTGCTGGTGTACCTGGGCGCGGTCATGGTGCTGTTCCTTTTCGTGGTGATGATGCTGGACATCCACATCGACACCGTGCGCAAGGGGTTCTGGAAGCATTTCCCGCTGGCTGCCACGGTGGGAGCGCTGATCGCTCTTGAAATGGCCGCTGTGCTGATGGGCGGTTTCCGCGGCATGGACGAGCCCAAGGCCGTCGCCACGGCACTCGATGCAGCGGGCCAGGTGGTGCAGTACTCCAACACCAAGGCACTGGGCAAGCTGCTCTATACCGAATACCTGTACCCCGTTGAAATCGCTGCGGTCATTCTGCTGGTCGCCATGATTGCCGCCATTGCGCTGACACTGCGCCAGCGCAAGGACAGCAAGGCCATCAACCCGTCGCAGCAGGTTCGCGTGCGCGCCGGTGATCGCCTCGAAGTCGTGAAGGTGGCTGCCACCCAGAAGGCTGCGCCTGAAGCGCCTGCCGTGCCTGCTGCCACCGAGGAGAAAAAAGCATGACGCTGACATTGGGCCACTTTCTCTCGCTGGGCGCGATGCTGTTCGCGCTGGCCGTGATCGGCATCTTTCTGAACCGCAAGAACCTGATCGTGCTGCTGATGGCGATCGAGCTGATGCTGCTGGCGGTCAACATGAACTTCGTGGCGTTCTCGCACTACCTGGGCGACATGCATGGCCAGGTGTTCGTGTTCTTCATCCTGACAGTGGCAGCTGCCGAGTCGGCCATCGGTCTGGCCGTCCTGGTGCTCCTGTTCCGCAACAAGTCCAGCATCAACGCGGAAGATCTCAACACCCTCAAGGGTTGATGGGTCACCAGCATTCCCAAGGTTCTCAAGAATGAGTCAAACCCTCTCTGCTTCAACGCTCCTGGCCGTGCCGCTGGCACCGCTGGCGGGCGCCTTGCTGGCCGGCATCTTCGGCACGACCTTCGGTGGTAACTGGATCGGTCGCCGGCTCTCCCACACCCTCACCATCCTGGGCGTGCTCGTTGCGTTCGTGCTGTCGGCGATGACGCTCAAGAGCGTGGCGCTCGACGGTGCCCGCTTCAACGAGACGCTCTACACCTGGATGGTGGTGGGCGGCCTCAAGATGGAGGTCGGTTTCCTGATCGACAGCCTCACCGCCATGATGATGGTGGTCGTGACCTTCGTGTCGCTGATGGTGCACATCTACACCATCGGCTACATGGAAGAGGACGACGGCTACAACCGTTTCTTCGCCTACATCTCGCTGTTCACGTTCTCCATGCTCATGCTGGTCATGAGCAACAACCTGCTGCAGCTGTTCTTCGGCTGGGAAGCCGTGGGCCTGGTGTCCTATCTGCTCATCGGTTTCTGGTTCAACAAGCCCACGGCGATCTTCGCCAACATGAAGGCCTTTTTGGTCAACCGTGTGGGTGACTTCGGCTTCATCTTGGGCATCGGCCTGATTGCTGCCTATACGGGCACGCTCAACTACAGCGAAATCTTCGCCAAATCGGGTGAGCTCGGTGGCCTGGCGTTCCCCGGTACCGACTGGATGCTGATCACCGTGATCTGCATCTGCCTGTTCATCGGCGCGATGGGCAAGTCCGCGCAATTCCCGCTGCACGTGTGGCTGCCCGACTCGATGGAAGGCCCGACCCCCATCTCGGCGCTGATCCACGCGGCTACCATGGTGACCGCAGGCATCTTCATGGTGTCGCGCATGTCGCCGCTGTTCGAGCTGTCCGACACTGCGCTCAACTTCATCCTGATCATCGGCTCCATCACGGCGCTGTTCATGGGCTTCCTGGGCATCATCCAGAACGACATCAAGCGCGTGGTGGCGTACTCCACGCTGTCGCAGCTCGGCTACATGACCGTGGCCCTGGGTGCCTCCGCCTACTCGGTGGCCGTGTTCCACCTGATGACCCACGCGTTCTTCAAGGCGCTGCTGTTCCTTGGCGCCGGCTCGGTCATCATGGGCATGCACCACAACCAGGACATCCGCTGGATGGGCGGCGTGCGCAAGTACATGCCCATCACCTGGATCACCTCATTGCTGGGCTCGCTCGCACTGATCGGCACGCCCCTGTTCTCGGGTTTCTACTCCAAGGACAGCATCATCGAGGCGGTGCACTTCAGCCAACTGCCCGCTGCGCATTTCGCGCACTTCGCAGTGCTGGCCGGCGTGTTCATCACCGCGTTCTATTCGTTCCGCATGTACTTCCTGGTCTTCCACGGCAAGGAACGCTTCGACCAGAACCCTGACGCCCACCACGATGCGCACCACGACGACCATGGCCACGGCCATGATGACCACCACAGCCATGATCCGCACGAATCCCCCTGGGTTGTGACGGTGCCGCTGGTGCTGCTGGCCATACCTTCGGTGGTGGTGGGCTTCATGTTCATCCAGCCCATGCTGTTCGGCGACTTCTTCAAGGGCGTGATCTTTGTCGATGCGGTCAAGCACCCTGCGATGGCCAAGCTGGCCGAGATCTTCCACGGCCCGGTGGCCATGGCCCTGCACGGCCTGCAGACGGCGCCTTTCTGGTTGGCTGTGGCGGGTGTGGCCCTGTCGTACTACATGTACATGGTGAATCCGGCTTTGCCTGCGGCGATCAAGCGCACCTGCATGCCGATCTACACGCTGTTCGAAAACAAGTACTACCTCGACTGGATCAACGAGAACATCCTGGCCCGCGGTGCGCGTGCTCTGGGTACGGGCCTGTGGAAGGGTGGCGATCAGGCCATCATCGACGGCACGCTCGTCAATGGATCTTGGAAGGTCGTGCGCAGCGTGTCCGGTGTCGTGCGCTGGATGCAGTCCGGCTTCATCTTCCACTACGCGCTGGTGATGATCCTGGGTGTGTTCGCGCTGATGACCTGGTTCGTCTGGGGCGACGTGTTCCTGCAGCTCATCAAATAAGGAAAACAACAAAATGGGTCTGTTGAGTCTTGCAATCTGGTCACCGATCGCCTTCGGTGTGCTGCTGCTGGCCATTGGCCGGGATGAGCATGCCCGCGCCGTGCGCTGGTTGGCTCTGGTGGGCGCCGTCGTTGGCTTCCTGGTAACGCTGCCCCTGTACGAAGGCTTCCAGCTCGGAACCGCAGCGATGCAGTTCGTCGAGAAGGCGGCCTGGATCGAGCGCTTCAATGTGCATTACCACCTGGGTGTGGATGGCATCTCGTTCTGGTTTGTGCCCCTGACAGCCTTCATCACGGTGATCGTGGTGGTCGCGTCGTGGGAGTCCATCACCGAGCGCGTGAACCAGTACATGGGCGCGTTCCTGATCCTGTCCGGTCTGATGATCGGCGTGTTCACGGCGCTGGACGGCATGCTGTTCTACGTGTTCTTCGAAGCCACGCTGATCCCGATGTATCTGATCATCGGTATCTGGGGCGGCCCGAACAAGATCTACGCGGCGTTCAAGTTCTTCCTGTACACGCTGCTCGGCTCGCTGCTCATGCTGATCGCGCTGATCTACCTGTACAACCAGTCTGGCGGCAGCTTCGACATCGCCACGTGGCACCAACTGCCCCTGAGCGCCCGCGCGCAGACGATGCTCTTCTTCGCATTCTTTGCCGCCTTCGCGGTCAAGGTGCCGATGTTCCCGTTCCACACTTGGCTGCCCGACGTTCACGTGGAAGCGCCCACCGGCGGCTCCGCCGTGCTGGCCGCGATCATGCTGAAGCTGGGCGCCTACGGCTTCCTGCGTTTTTCCATGCCCATCGCCCCCGACGCATCGCGCGAGTGGGCCTGGCTGATGATCGCGCTGTCGCTGATCGCCGTGATCTACGTGGGCCTGGTGGCTATGGTCCAGAAGGACATGAAGAAGCTGGTGGCGTATTCGTCCGTCGCGCACATGGGCTTCGTCACGCTGGGCTTCTTCATCTTCAACGACCTGGGCGTGTCCGGCGGGCTGGTGCAGATGATTGCGCACGGCTTCGTCTCGGGTGCAATGTTCCTGTCCATCGGCGTGCTGTACGACCGCGTGCACTCGCGTGAAATCTCGGCCTACGGCGGCGTGGTCAACACCATGCCCAACTTCACCGCGTTTGCGCTGCTGTTTGCCATGGCCAACTGCGGTCTGCCGGGCACAGCCGGTTTCGTGGGCGAGTGGATGGTCATCCTGGGCGCGACCAAGGCCAACTTCTGGATCGGACTGGCCTCGGCCACGGCGCTGATCTTCGGCGCGGCCTACACCCTGTGGATGTTCAAGCGCGTGTACCTGGGCCCCGTGGGCAACGACAACGTCAAGGGCCTTACCGACATCGACAGCCGCGAATTCCTGGTGCTGGCCGTACTCGGCATCGCGGTGCTGGCCATGGGCCTGTATCCCCGTCCGTTCACGGACGTGATGGACACGTCGGTCGCCGAACTGCTCAAGCATGTCGCGCAGCCCAAGCTGAACTGACCTGACCAGACTGAACTGAGAGATACGAGATGATTGACAACATCAGCTGGCTAGCGATCTACCCCGAAATCGTGCTGTTGGCCATGGCCTGCGTCATAGCGCTGGTCGACCTGGGGGTGCACAGCACCCGCCGCACCGCCACCTATGTGCTGACCATGCTGACCCTGGCTGTCGTGGCTGCCCTGCAGGCGATGTACGCCACCAGCGGCAACACCTTCTATGGCTTCGGCAACATGGTGGTGAGCGATGCCATGGGCAACTGGCTCAAGTGCTTTGCCACGGTGGCGATGATGGTCACGCTGGTCTATGCGCGCCCCTACGCGGCAGACCGCGGCATGCTGCGCGGCGGCGAGATGTTCACCCTGTCGATGTTCGCGCTGCTGGGCATGTTCATCATGATCTCGGGCAACAACTTCCTCGTGATCTACCTGGGCCTGGAGCTGCTGACCCTGTCGAGCTATGCGCTCGTGGCCCTGCGCCGCGACAACGCCACGGCCACTGAAGCGGCCATGAAGTACTTCGTGCTGGGCGCGATGGCCAGCGGCTTCCTGCTGTACGGCCTGTCCATGATCTATGGCGCCACCGGCTCGCTCGATATCGGCCAGGTGTTCAAGGCCGTCAATTCCGGCCAGATCCGCCACCAGGTACTGGTGTTCGGCCTGGTGTTCGTGGTCTCGGGCTTGGCCTTCAAGCTGGGTGTGGTGCCTTTCCACATGTGGATTCCCGACGTGTACCAGGGTGCTCCGACCGCCGTCACGCTGATGATCGGCGGCGCGCCCAAGCTGGCGGCGTTTGCCATCACCATCCGCCTGCTGGTGGACGGCCTGCTGCCGCTGGCCATCGACTGGCAGCAGATGCTGGCGGTGCTGGCCATCGGCTCGCTGCTGGTGGGTAACCTGGCTGCCATCGCGCAGACCAACCTCAAGCGCATGCTGGCGTACTCCACGATCTCGCAAATGGGCTTCGTGCTGCTGGGCCTGATGTCGGGCGTGGTGAACGGCAACGTCGATGCCACGGCCGTCGAGAACGCCTACAGCGCGTCCATGTTCTACGTGGTGACCTATGTGCTGACGACCCTGGCCGCATTCGGCGTGATGCTGCTGCTGGCGCGCGAGGGTTTCGAGAGCGAAGAGATTTCGGACTTTGCCGGCCTCAACCAGCGCAGCCCGCTGTACGCCGGCATCATGGCCGTGTGCCTCTTCTCCATGGCCGGTATTCCTCCGCTGGTGGGCTTCTATGCCAAGCTGGCCGTGCTGCAAGCCCTGGTAGCCTCGGGCCAGACGCTGTACATCGCCATGGCCGTGTTCGCCGTGATCATGTCGCTGATCGGTGCCTTCTACTACCTGCGCGTCGTCAAGGTCATGTACTTCGATGCACCGCTGACGGCCTCGAGCGTGTCGGCGCCCGCAGACGTCCGCGTGGTGCTGACCTTGAACGGCGCGCTGCTGCTGGTGTTGGGCATTCTGCCCGGCGGGCTGATGGCCCTGTGCGCCGACGCCGTGGTGCGTGCGCTGGCGACCTGACCGCGCCCGCTGTCGCACTGTGTCTCTTACCGGATCTGTCTGGCTGGTCATCATCGCGGCGTTGATCGCCGCGAACCTGCCTTTCGTAAACCATCGCTGGCTGGCCGTGGGTCCGGCGGCCGCGCCCCGCAAGCCTTTGGCGGGGCGGCTGGCGGAGTTGATCGTGCTGTACTTTCTGGTGGGCGGTCTGGCATTGTTGCTGGAGCGCCGCGCCGGGCAGATTGCTCCCCAGGGCTGGGAGTTCTACGCCATCACCGGCACCCTGTTCCTGACCCTGGCCTTCCCGGGTTTCGTCTACCGGTACCTGCTGCGCCGCCACGGCTGAGGCGCCCGCAGTGCTACCGGTTGCCGCCTTGTCCTGCTCGTCCGTTGCAGCGCTGCCATGAAGGTGCTTGATCTCCAATGCCGCCACGGCCATGTCTTTGAAGGCTGGGTCGCGTCGGAGGACGACTTTCAGGGCCAGCGCGAGCGTGGTTTGGTGCAGTGTCCGATGTGCGCGGACGACCAGATCGAAAAGCGTCTGAGTGCGCCGCGCCTGAACTTCGGCGCGCGGGAGCCCTCGGCAAGCTCTGCCGCGCAGGCGTCGTCCGCGACAGGGGAGGTGGTGCCGAGCAGCCCCGCTGGTACGACTGCGGCTCTTGACGCAGGGGTGTTGCCACCCGCCTTGCAAGCCGCTTGGCTGCACCTGGCACGCAAGATTGTCGCCAACACTGAGGACGTGGGATCACGCTTCGCCCAGGAGGCACGCCGCATGCACCATGGCGAGGCCGAGGAGCGCGCCATCCGCGGCCAGGCCACGCCCGACGAAGCCGTGCAACTGATCGAAGAGGGCATCGCGGTGATGCCGTTGCCTCTGCCCGCTTCTGCCAAGGAAACCCTGCAGTAGAGGGGCGTGGGCCGGGCGCGGGAGGGCTTGGCAAGCCTCCGCGAAGTCCTGTGAATGCGGTTTTTGAGTGTTTTAAGGCTCTACCGCACTACCAGAGCGCGCTAGCGGCTATGCTTTTAGTAGCAACTGCTGCACCGCATCGGCGCTGAGCACTCCACTTCCTCTTTACTGCTCCCGCAGCGGCAACCGGAAGGCGCCCGGCAGTCGCTGCCCGCCCGCCTTCACGACGTGAACTGCAGCGCCGCCAGCCGGGCATACACCCCGCCTTGCGCGAGGAGCGCCGTGTGCGTGCCTTGTTCCACGATGCGCCCATGCTCCAGCACCACGATGCGGTCGGCATTCTGCACGGTGGCCAGCCGGTGGGCGATGACCAGGGTGGTGCGGCGCCCGGTGTGGCGCTGCATCGCGATGTCCAGCGCGGCCTGCACCATGCGTTCGCTTTCGGCGTCCAGGGCGCTGGTGGCCTCGTCGAGCAGCAGCAAGGGCGGGTCCTTGAGCATGGCCCGTGCAATCGCGATGCGCTGGCGCTGCCCGCCCGACAGGCGCACCCCGCGCTCGCCGAGAAACGTGCCATAGCCCTCCGGCAGCGCCATCAGGAAGTCGTGCGCGAATGCGGCGCGCGTGGCGGCCATCACTTCCTCGTCGGTGGCGTCCGGGCGGCCGTAGCGGATGTTCTCCATGGCCGATGCGGAGAAGATCACGGCGTCCTGCGGCACGGTGCCCGTGCTGGCGCGCAGGGTGGTGAGCCGCAGGTCGCGGATGTCGATGCCGTTCAGGCGAATGTGGCCTGCCGGGCGACCGTTCGCGCCCATGTCCACGTCGTAGAAGCGCTGCAGCAGCTGGAACACCGTCGTCTTGCCGGCACCGCTCGAACCCACCAGCGCCACGGTTTCGCCGGGCGCCAGGCGCAGCGAGAAGTCATGCAGCGCAGGCTGGTCGGGCCGCGAGGGGTAGTGAAACTGCACGTTGTCGAACTCCACGGCCAAGCCTTGGCCTGACAGCGGCAGGTCTTTGGGCGCAGCTGGATCAGCCACGGGGGATCGGCTCGCCAGCAGCTCCATCAGACGTTCGGTGGCACCCGCTGCGCGCAGCAGGTCGCCATACACCTCGCCCAGCACCGCCACGGCGCCTGCCAGCAGCATGACGTACACCACCGTCTGCCCCAGGTGCCCCGCAGTCATCTGGCCCGCCAGCACAGCCTCGGTGCCGCGGTACAGGCCCCACAGCAGCAGCGCCGCGTTGGCGATGATGATGAAGGCCACCAGCAGCGCGCGTGCACGGCTGCGCGTCACGGCCACCTGGAAGGCGTTTTCGGTGGCCTGCATGAAGCGGCTGGTTTCGCGCCGCTCGGCCGTGTAGCTTTGCACCACCGGCACGGCATTCAGCACCTCGGCCGCAATGGCGCTCGAATCCGCCACCCGGTCCTGGCTGTCGCGCGACAAGCGGCGCACGCGCCGCCCGATCCACATGGTCGGCAGCACCACCAGCACCACGGCCACCAGCACGATCGACATGACGTACGGGTTGGTCCAGATCAGCATCGCCAGAGCGCCGATGCCCATCACCGCGTTGCGCAGCCCCATCGACAACGATGAGCCCACCACCGTCTGCACCAGCGTGGTGTCGGCCGTCAGCCGCGACAGCACCTCGCCGGTCTGTGTGGTCTCGAAGAACTGCGGGCTTTGCTGCAGCACGTGGCCGTACACCGCGTTGCGCAGGTCGGCCGTCACCCGCTCGCCCAGCCAGCTCACCATGTAAAAGCGCGCCGCCGAGAAGACCCCCAGCGCGACGGCTACGGCGAACAGCGCCTCGAAGTGGTTGCGCAGCGCCATGGTCTGCGCGCCCTTGTCGGCGCTGACGAGGCCCGAGTCCACCAGATTGCGCAGCGCCAGCGGAAACGCCAGCGTGGCCAGCGCCGCCAGCACCAGAAACACCACCGACAAAGCGATGCGTGCGCGGTACGGACGCAGGAAGGGAAAGAGCCCGCTGAGGGACCGGGGTGCGCCGCGCGCGGGCGTGGAGGGGAGGGTGGCCATGCTCGAAGTGTAGGCGGGCGTGCCTGTCCGGCCGTGCCAGCCACAGGCGGCCCTGCACACCCGCGGGCTTCCGGCCACGCTCTGAAGTCAAGGGCGCTGCGCTGATGCAGGAGGCAGCACGGCTCTGAAATATTCAGGGCCGCAGAGTGTGCCCAATGGTGCACCCTCTGTCTTGCCTTCATGCAGTTGTAAGCAAGCGCTGCAGGAACCGTGGCTCGCATCGCGTGCGCCAGCAAGGGTTTTCAACCGGCGACAAAGGGCCTGCAACCCGCACGTGGCAAGGCGCAGACAGGCCCAGGCAGGCGCCGCGCGATACCCGAAATGATGACCGCCATCCTGCGCACCACGGGTCAGCGCGACCCATAGGCGTTTATACATAGGCATTAGTCCCAGTATCTACCGCAGGGTAGGCAGGCATACGATGCACGGCGACACAACGCATGCATGGGAGTCTTGCTGGCCAAGGCTTTCTTCCTCAGCCCCCTTACGGAGCGACCCTGGCGCAATGAGCGACGTCATTCTTGAAACCCACAGCCTGACCAAAGAGTTCAAGGGATTCACCGCAGTCAGCGACGTGAATCTGGCCGTGCGCCGGGGCTCCATCCATGCACTCATCGGCCCCAATGGCGCAGGCAAAACCACCTGCTTCAACCTGCTGACGAAATTCCTCACACCCACGTCCGGCACCATCCAGTTCAACGGGCACGACATCACCCGCGAGCAGCCCGCGCAGATCGCGCGCCGTGGCGTGATCCGCTCGTTCCAGATCTCGGCGGTGTTCCCGCACCTCACCCTGATGGAGAACGTGCGCCTGGGACTGCAGCGCAAGCTGGGCACGTCATTCCACTTCTGGCGCAGCGAGCGCAGCCTGCACCAGCTCGATGACCGGGCCATGCAGCTGCTGGACGAAGTGGGCCTGGCCGACATGGCCGATGAAGTCACCGTGAACCTGCCCTACGGCCGCAAGCGCGCGCTTGAGATTGCCACCACCTTGGCCATGGAGCCCGAGCTCATGCTGCTGGACGAGCCCACGCAGGGCATGGGCCACGAGGACGTGGACCGCGTCACCCAGCTCATCAAGAAGGTGTCTGTGGGGCGCACCATCCTCATGGTCGAACACAACATGAAAGTCGTCTCCACCATCGCCGACCGCATCACCGTGCTGCAGCGCGGCGCGGTGCTGGCCGAAGGCCCGTATGCAGAAGTGTCCAACAACCCCCAAGTGATGGAAGCCTATATGGGAACGACTGACGGGCAACTGCAGGGGGCACACTGATGGCCGGCACTCCCGCACTCGAAATCAAAGGCCTCGAAGCCTGGTACGGCGAGTCGCACGTGCTGCATGGCGTGGACATCGTCGTGCAGCCCGGTGAAGTCGTCACGCTGCTGGGCCGCAACGGCGCCGGCCGCACGACCACCATGCGCGCCATCATGGGCTTGACCGGTGCACGCAAGGGCTCGGTCAAGATCAACGGCGTGGAGACCGTGAACATGCCCACGCACCGCATCGCCCACCTGGGCGTGGGGTACTGCCCCGAAGAGCGCGGCATTTTCTCCAGCCTGTCGTGCGAAGAAAACCTGCTGCTGCCGCCAGCGCTCAAGACCGGCACGCCCGGCATGTCGGTGCAAGAGATCTACGCCATGTTCCCCAACCTGGCCGAGCGCAAGAACAGCCAGGGCACGCGCCTGTCGGGTGGCGAGCAGCAGATGCTGGCCGTGGCCCGCATCCTGCGCACCGGTGCCAATCTGCTGCTGCTCGACGAGATCTCCGAGGGCCTGGCCCCGGTCATCGTGCAGGCGCTGGCCCGCATGATCACCATGCTGCGCGAGAAGGGCTACACGGTGGTCATGGTGGAGCAGAACTTCCGCTTTGCGGCGCCGCTGGCCGACCGTTTCTATGTGATGGAGCACGGCCGCATCGTCGAGAAATTCGGCGCGTCCGAACTGGCGGAGAAGATGCCCGTACTCACTGAACTGCTGGGTGTCTGACCACAGGTCCGCCAGCGATCCCCATTTTCTTTTCTTCAACCAACCACACCCACAGGAGACAATCCATGAAGAAGAACCAACTCACCGCGCTGGCATTGGTGCTGGCCGCAGCGGGCCTGGCCACCTCGGCCGCGCACGCGCAGGACAAGGTCAAGATCGGCTTCATCACCGACATGTCCAGCCTGTATTCCGACGTGGAAGGCAAGAACGGTGCATTGGCCATCCAGATGGCCATCGACGATTTCGGCGGCAAGGTGTTGGGTCTGCCGATCGAACTCATCTCTGCCGACCACCAGAACAAGGCGGACATTGCCGCGTCGAAAGCGCGCGAATGGGTGGACACCCAAGGCGTCACCATGCTGTTCGGCGGCACGAACTCCGGCACGGCGCTGGCGATTGCCAAGGTGGCAGAAGAGAAGAAGCGCGTGTATTTCAACAACGGCGCCGGCAGCTCCGCACTGACCAACGAGCAGTGCAGCCCCTACACCGTGCACTACGCGTACGACACGGTCGCGCTGGCCAAGGGCACGGGCTCTGCCATCGTCGATGCGGGCGGCAAGAGCTGGTACTTCCTGACCGCAGACTACGCCTTCGGCCATGCGCTGGAGGCGGATACGACCACGGTGGTCAAGGCCAAGGGCGGCAACGTGGTGGGTGCGGTGCGGCACCCGCTCAATGCATCGGACTTCTCGTCGTTCCTGCTGCAGGCACAGAACTCCAAAGCGCAGATTCTCGGTTTGGCAAACGCCGGCGGTGACACCATCAACGCCATCAAGGCCGCCAAGGAGTTTGGCATCGGCAAGAACATGAAACTGGCGGGGCTGCTGATTTTCATCAGCGACATCCACAGCATGGGCCTGCGCAATACCGAGGGCCTGCAGTTCACCACCAGCTGGTACTGGGACCTGAACGATGACACCCGCAAGTTTGCCGCCAAGTACTTTGAAAAGACCAAGCGCATGCCCGGTGAAGTGCAGGCCGCGGACTACTCTGCCACGACGACGTACCTGAAGGCCGTGGCCGCTGCGAAGTCCACCGACGCCGACAAGGTGATGGCCGAGCTCAAGAAGATGAAGATCGACGACTTCTTCGCCAAGGGACAGATTCGAGCCGACGGCCGTTATGTGCACGACATGTACCTGATGCAAGTCAAGAAGCCCGCCGAGTCCACCAAGCCCTGGGACTACTACAAGCTCGTCAAGAAGCTGCCGGGCGACCAAGTCTTCACGACCAAAGCGGAAACGAAGTGCGCGCTCTGGAAGTAAACGCCTGACACGGCGTCAGCAAGCCCGGGTGCCATTGCGGCACTCGGCTTGCTGCGGCGGCCTTGCAGGGCTGCCAGACCACTCCGCTGTCTGCTCTGAACCTCTCTGAACCTGCCGTTGCCTCCCATGGAATTCTTTGGTGTCTCATTGCCCGGCCTGTTGAGCCAGCTTCTCCTGGGGCTGGTCAACGGTTCGTTCTACGCAATTCTCAGCCTGGGGCTGGCCGTCATCTTCGGCCTGCTCAACGTCATCAACTTCGCGCACGGCGCGTTGTTCATGACCGGCGCCCTGTTCACCTGGATGGCGATGAACTATTTCGGCATCAACTACTGGTGGATGCTGGTGTTGGCGCCGCTGATGGTGGGGCTGCTGGGGGTTCTGATCGAGCGGCTGCTGCTGCGCTGGATCTACAAGCTCGACCACCTGTACGGCCTATTGCTCACGCTGGGCCTGACGCTGCTGATCGAAGGGGTTTTCCGGTCGATCTATGGTGTGTCCGGCCTGGGTTACGACACGCCAGAGTTGCTGGAAGGCGCGACCAACCTCGGCTTCATGATCATGCCCAACTACCGCGCCTGGGTCGTGGTGGCATCGGTGGTTGTGTGCCTGGCTACCTGGTACGTGATCGAAAAGACCAAGCTCGGCGCCTATCTGCGCGCCGGTACCGAAAACCCCCGTCTGGTGGAGGCCTTCGGCATCAACGTGCCGGTGATGGTGACGCTGACGTACGCCTTCGGTGCCGCGCTGGCCGCGTTTGCCGGCGTGCTGGCCGCGCCGGTCTACCAGGTCACGCCGCTCATGGGGCAGAACCTCATCATCGTGGTGTTCGCGGTGGTGGTGATCGGCGGCATGGGCTCCATCATGGGCTCCATCCTCACGGGGCTGGGCCTGGGCGTCATCGAAGGCTTCACCAAGGTGTTCTACCCCGAAGCGTCGTCCACCGTGGTGTTCGTCATCATGGTCATAGTTCTCCTCATCCGCCCCGCCGGCCTGTTCGGCAAAGAAAAGTAAGCAGGGGCCGCACGCATGAACCTCAAGAACATCGCCCCCATCGGTTACGGCCTGCTGCTGCTGGGCCTGGTTGCCGCGCCGTTTCTGGGCGCCTATCCCGTCTTCGTGATGAAGCTCATGTGCTTTGCATTGTTTGCTTCGGCCTTCAATCTGCTGCTGGGCTTCACCGGCCTGCTGTCCTTCGGCCACGCGGCCTTCCTGGGCGGTGCAGCCTATGTGGCCGGGCACGCCATCAAGGTCTGGGGCCTCACCCCTGAGGTGGGCCTGCTGCTGGGCACCGCGGGTGGCGCGCTGCTGGGCCTGCTGTTCGGCTGGCTGGCCATCCGCCGCCAGGGCATCTACTTTTCGATGATCACGCTGGCGCTGGCGCAGATGCTGTTCTTCGCCTGCCTACAAGCGCCCTTCACCGGCGGCGAAGACGGCCTGCAGGGCGTGCCGCGCGGCAAGCTGTTCGGCCTGATCAGCCTGCAGAGCGATCTGGTCATGTACTACGTGGCCCTGGTGATCGTGGTGCTGGCGTTCCTCGTCATCGTGCGCACCATCCACTCGCCGTTCGGCCAGGTGCTCAAGGGCATCAAGGAGAACGAGCCGCGCGCCATCTCGCTGGGCTACGACACGCACCGCTTCAAGCTGCTGGCCTTCGTGCTGTCGGCCGCACTGGCCGGCCTGGCGGGCTCGCTCAAGACCCTGGTGCTGGGCTTTGCCACGCTGTCCGACGTGCACTGGACGGCCTCGGGCCAGGTCATCCTGATGACGCTGGTGGGCGGCCTGGGCACGCTGTCGGGTCCGCTGATCGGCTCGGCCGTGGTGGTGCTGCTGGAAAACAAGATCGGCGAATTCGGCAATCTGCTCGCCGCCCTGACCAGCGTGGAATGGTTCAAGACGCTGGGTGAGTCCGTCACCATGGTCACGGGCCTGATCTTCGTGATCTGCGTGCTGGCTTTTCGCCGCGGCATCATGGGCGAGATCATCGCGTGGATGGACCGGCGGCGCGGGGGCGGTGCGCCCCGGCACTGACGGCACAGGGTTTTTGTCGGCCGATGAAATCCTCAGCCGCTGCCACCTGGGAACGCCCACACGTTCTAAAGGCGCAGCGGTTTTCCGTATCCGGTGAGCTCCAGGTAGCCGCGCCCCACGGGCTCGCCCGCTGCGTTCAACAGATCGCACAGGCCCTCCCAGTAAATAGCGCCGGTCGAGCCGCTGCTGTCGAGCTCCTGGTTGTCCAGCAGTGCCTGCACCTGGTAGGTGCCCACAGGCGTCTGCACGCGCCACTGCACCGGGTAGCGCACGCCGCTGGCAGGGCTGGTCCACCAGCGTTCAGGCGTGAAGGTCACGGTATCGGCGTTGAAGACCTGCACGGCGCCGCCTGGCACGCGCAGCGAACCGCCGGCCCACACGGCGGAGCCGTCCGCACGGCGCAGGCGGAACGCGGTCAGCGCACCGCCGTCCTGCAGGTTCATGCCGATCCAGTCCCACCCCACCACGTCGGGGTGCATCAGCGTCTCGCTCCATTCGTGGTCCATCCAGGCGCGGCCCGTACCGCTGGCAACGGCCATGCGCTCGGCACCCACCGTGATGGAGCCGCTGACCGCCAGCTGCGGCTGGCTGTAGTAGTAGCTGGCCTGCCCGGCATCGGGCCCCTTGCGCGACAGCCCCTGCTGGCCCTGCAGCAGCAAGGGCTGGGTGCTGTCGAGCTCCAGCTGCAGCCGAAAAGCGCTGGCTTCGATGCGGGCGGTGTAGCGACTGTCGGCACCGGGAGTTTGCCCATTGGCGTACAGGTCGCTGCGCACCAGCGACCAGTCCTGCAGCCGGATGTCGGTGTCGGTCTCGCTCGCACGGGCCACGCCAAAACCGGCGCGGGCGATGCGCTGGTCGTGCATCAGCTTCCCGCCGCGCAAATCTGTCACCGCCGCATGGGCAAACAGCAGTTGCTTGGCCGCGAATGCCGATTGCAGGCCCTGCGTCACGTCCACGCGCGACCGGAAGAACGTCACCTGAAACCCCCACGGCTGACCCGCCGCCTGCACGTGGCCGGTGATGTACCACCACTCGGTGCGCAGCTCTGGGTGGCTGCCATGGTCGCGTGGAAAGCTCAGCGCCCGGGCGGACAGGGCCTGCGCCGCCCTCGGCCACAGCAGCAGCCCCTGGCCCAGAGCGCCCAGTCCTGCGGCTTGCAGGCTGGACGCCAGCATCCAATGGCGGCGCGCGGGGCTGTGCATGGCGGGTGTTGGGGCTGAGTCGGCGATGGAGGTGATGTCAGCCGATCAGTGCATCCACTTTCTGCTGCGCACCGGAGCAGTCGCCGAAGGTGCGGTCCACCCAGTCGGTGTCGAAATACGTGGGCAGATAACGCTCGCCGGCATCGCACAGCAGCGACAGAATCGAGCCGCGCTCACCCCGCTCGCGCATTTCGCCCGCCAATGTGAGCATGGCCACGAAGTTGGTGCCGGTGGACGGACCCACGCGCCGCCCCAGCAATTGGGACAGCGCCCGCATGGCCGCGACAGACTCGCAGTCCGCCACGTCGATCATGCGGTCCACCAGCGTGCGAATGAAGCTGGGCTCCACGCGCGGGCGGCCAATGCCTTCGATGCGCGAGCCTGGCGCCGTCAGCGTTGCGTCGCCCGTGCGGTGGTAAGCACTGAACACCGAGCCCGCCGGGTCGGCCACGCAGACCTCGGTGGCGTGGCGCTGGTAGCGCACATAGCGGCCGATGGTGGCGCTGGTGCCGCCGGTGCCCGCACCTACCACGATCCAGCGCGGCACGGGATGGGGCTCACGCGCCATCTGCGTGAACATGCTCTCGGCAATGTTGTTGTTGCCGCGCCAGTCCGTGGCCCGCTCGGCATAGGTGAACTGGTCCATGTAATGACCGCCGGTCTCGGCGGCGATGGACCGGGCGGCCTCGTACACCTCGCCCGCACGGTCCACGAAGTGGCATCGACCGCCATGGAATTCGATCTGCGCGATTTTCTCTGGCGATGTACTGCGAGGCATCACCGCCACGAAGGGCAGGCCTAACAACCGCGCAAAGTAGGCCTCGCTCACGGCAGTGGAGCCGCTGGATGACTCCACCACCGTCGAGCCTTCGTGGATCCAGCCATTGCACAGCGCATACAGGAACAACGACCGCGCCAGCCGGTGCTTGAGGCTGCCCGTGGGGTGCGTGGATTCGTCCTTGAGGTACAGGTCAATGCCGTGTGCCGTGAAGGCAGGCAGCCGCAGGGGGATCAGGTGGGTGTCGGCACTGCGCTGGTAGTCGGCTTCGATGCGGGCGATGGCGGAGTGGAGCCAGTTGTAAGGCGAGGAGGCCGCCTGGGCTAACGATGATGTCGAGATGTGCATCGCATGATTGTCGCAGCGGGCACTCGATGACGACACAACGCTGAAGTGGCCTGTGCATGTTGGACATTGTGCAAACCTTGTCAAAGGCGGCTCATTTGCACCTATTCCGAAATAATGGAAGAACTGGCGCGCGGCACGCCGTCGAGGGTATTTAGTTATTTCAGCTCTATCCCACTGATCAGCTTGAAAAAATATCGTCCGTTTCTTTCGAGGGTGACATATAGACAAAGGCCAGAGTGAGAAGCAGGTCTTGTCGACAGTAAAAGCCAAGCGACGCATAGCCTTGGCCACCTCCTGCCATGGTGACATTGCGCACTAAGATGAACTTGGGCGTATCTCCCAACACCTCCGCTGGGGCCTCCTCAGCTCTTGAGAAGAAATCGGTATTGGCCATACTGCATCGCCCTGAAGGAACTACGTCGGCCGGATTTTCATAGTTCACGATAACTGTCATATCCTTGGAAGGGTCGAACGCGATCACCGTGTCTGTCTTATTATTTTCGATGTGGTAATTTTCTGGAAAATCAATTGAAAATTTTTCTGAAGAAAATTTATAGTTGGATGTGACGGCGCATGAGGAAGTCAGCGTAAGTAGACAGGTAGTTAAAATTGTGTTGATTGATCTAAGGGTTGAGAGTCTTGTCACATTGTGCGATTTGGTTTGTTGTATTTTATATGCTGATTAATCTTCAATCAGCAGAATCGCCTCAGAAAAATTTTTCGTTCCGAGCTTGATGGTGGAGAAGAAGTAATTTTTGGCAGGATGCCTTATAGTCAATTCAAATTCATTTGTCTTCCGAACTAGTGAGGATCCAATTTTTAAACAATCGTTGTTTTCTAGCGGAAAATGAAAAATCAATCCATATAGCTTCATGCCTTTTGAGGCTTCGTTAAAACTTAAGATTTCAATTTTTTCATCATTTTTAAAATAGAATTTATTATTATTTTTCCTTGCAAAAATTAAGTCTTCTTCGCCACTCCTTGCTGCTAGAGTAAATTTTGATTTTTGTGAGTCTAGCTGCTCGGAGATTGTTTTCCATAGTGTGCATTTAGGTTCTTCTATTTCAGTTGCATACGCTGAAGATTTTATAAAAAGCAGCAGTAATATTGAAAATATTGATGTTGTTTTTTGCATTGATTTTGAGGGTTTTTTTTTGGTGACTATGAGCCTGCGTTGACTTCAGGATTTGGACTAGATGCTGGTGCTGGACATGTGGTTTGTGGAGAGCTCGCCTGAGGGCCAGGGGTTTGAGAAGTGCCAGGGTAGCCGCCAAATGTTGCGGCAAGGCCGAAACTGGTAGCCCAGCTGTAGCGCTTCATTTAATAGTTGGTGCAGCATCTCCTCATCGCGGTGTGGCATTTCGTGCGTTGACCTTCGCCAGCCACCAAGGCCAGCAGGATTTAGAGGTGATATACCCTTAGTTCGATTGGCTACCCGTAATAGTGAGGTCCCGACAGGTTGCTTTGGCCTGCTGTACATAAGCAAAGCATGGGATAAATATTTATGGCGCGAAATTTGTGCGCGTCATAAGCATAAATGCTGCTAGAAATAAAAACTCGATCAACTTAAATTCTGAAGCGATAAACATAAGGGGAATAGGGATTTTGGCAATACCATCCACTCTGATAAAAAATAAAAGAGCCACTAAAGTATTAATAAAAGCAAGGGCGAACAAAATAATAAGCCAATTTTTATCAAAATCCATCGCGAATTTATTTAATTCATATATAAATATTGAAAACAAAAAATACAGTGTAATATTTACCTTCTCATTAAATTTTTGCATTTTATTTAAATATTAGAATTGCAGAATTTATATGTTTTTGGCTGACTCTTCAGTACCCTTTGATGCTGGCTGACGCCATTCAGATGGCTTTTTGGGTAAAGGTTTTTAGGTCTTTTTCATGGCTGTATTGCACGTAATTTTCTTCTCTTTGCTAGGGCCGGGGCCGTAGAAAAAATCATGGGTTTTGCAAATGAAGTACGTACTATCGAACAGTGGAGCACTTCGAACTTCGCCTCGTTAACGCCGACGCTCAATTTTCTACCGCACCAATTAAAATATCTCGCCTATCACCATTCGATCTGTTTGGTCCATATGTCCATATACAAATTCAAACTATGACGCACACTAAACGTGCCACGGCACTAGCACGCTGTTCGCTGCGCACAATGTCCTGAACGGCACAATCATCGGGCAAAGGTCATCCGCGCAAATGCACGATTAAGTTTCGAGCAGAACGTTACACTGCGATAGATTGCGACTATGCCCTTCAGGCATACCGACGGGATGTCAACGATGAAGAAGTGTTATGGCTTGGACGGTGCACGCTGCATCTGCCGACGAACAGCAGCGCGTCCAATTCGAACACATCCGCGCGTTAATACAGCAGGCCACCGGTAACAGAGTCGGAATGGCTTGGGCAAACCAAGGCACGATGCCCGACAAGGCAAAAGAGGCGGTCTCTGCCAATAGCGTAAACCTGCAAATCTTTAAGCTGTCCAAGCGCTGGGTGGTGGAGCGAGGCTTAGGCCGGCTGGCGCTCTTGGGACCATGAAAGTTTGGCCGCTGTGCCCAGTAGGATGCACCTTCTTACCTTTGCCGCACTCATACTCCCCAATACTTAGCGGGGTTTGCTTCGTTGGGTAAGTTGCTGCAATTATCTAAATACAATCTTTATAGAAAGAACAGGCTGCAGTAAAAAATATAATAAAATAAATGGGCGTAAAAATTACCCCTGAAATAATCCACTTCTTCAATCCATATTTAAGTCCTGGAAGGTAGGTGAAGGCTATTATTGAGCTGGATAGTAAATCTCTTTGTACATCATTTTTGAGATAATTAAAATTATAATATAGGTAGTATGAAAAAAGTACAGAAAGAAAACAGGAGATGCATAGCATCAACAATAACTTGAAAATATCTTTCATGGCTGCATATAGAATTTGCCCACGGGGGGCTATAATGTTGGTTATAGGTAGAGGGTTTGCGTAGCCGGGAGCTTGCCATTGCCCGCCAGTTTCAAGACTGGGCGGAACACCTCCAGCTCTTTGTATGATTCCTGATACATATGAATTGCTATTGTATTTTCCAGGATCCATTTTTCCATCTATAGATCCTGGGACGGGTGATATGCTTGGTTTTGAGTATGGCAGACAGTTACAATATTCTTTTGAAGCCTCTTTTAGCTTTTTTAGAAACTCACAGTCACTCATTCCCTCCGGGCGTGGAATAATTTGTCGAGAAACAATTCCTTTTGAATCTTCTGGATAATTTGGTGCTGATTTGAGATTTCCGTTTGCAAAATTGCCTGATGGTTGGCCTCCCAGCGTACTAGTACCGCCCAAGTCGCAGTTTTTATCATCCGGAGTAAGTTGGATCGCGAGATGATAAGAGTCAGGATTTGTTAGTCTACCTACAGGCCCTGCCGCAGAGTGGCCTACAATTTGGGCCTCTAGCCCTTTAGGATCTATAAGTTGCAATGGTTGATTTGTGTAGCGATACGCGTGGAAGCCTCCCCTTAATCCGATAGGGTCTTGGCTAACATACTGCCCCACCCCGGGATCGTAGTACCTAAACCGGTGGTAATGCAGTCCGGTCTCTGCATCAAGCTGCTGCCCCTGCAAGCGGATGGGTTGATGGATGTGGTGGGGGTTGTACTCCTGCTCGATCTCGCCCCAGGCGCCGTACCTGTCGGCCCAGCTTACGTCTCCCGCTTGATCGCCGTTCGCGTTCACGAGCGCAGCGGATGCGCAAGGATAGACACCTTAAGCATCTTAATAAAATCATATTTCCAAACCGAATTAATCAAGCATCACCGCCAAGCCTTAAGATCAAATAACCACATCCGCCCACAAAGTAAAGCCAAACAATAAAGATTGTTATTTTTATAGAAATTATAATAGCGCGGATTTTTTTACCAAATTTTTTGCCGTTATTTGCAGCAATCCATTTTGTAAATTTCCAATTATTGCCCGGCGTATTATTTAATATAATATGAGGGGAACCAATTTTTATAAATTCATCAGGATAGTCCCGTTGCAGCTCTTGAAATAAAAATTGACAAAGTACCATTCCCACTATTGCTATAAAAAAAACAATCCACACCAAAATCTGCATGGAATTATCATTCATGGCTTATACCCAATCGTAACTCCTGTTGATACTCCAACGGTACCTACGCCTGGAGAAATCTTCCCAGACAGCCCGCCCACTCCCCCAGCTGCCTTAGCTGATATGCCCAACATTCCATTTCCAGCCGACGCGTTGCCCTGGATAATTATTCCTTTCGGACCACTCCCAACCACTAACTCTTGGCCTGCTGCAGTGCAACTTGCACTCAAACCAGCTTGCGGACCCACGCCAACATACTGAACTCCGTTTTCATTGTTGTATTCAACTGTCGCGCCTATAGGGCCGACTCCTCCACGGTATGAACAAGTCATACCAGAGGTGGGTTTAACTTGAATGGGTGGGAGTTCGGGTTTGCTCGAATTGGCAGGTGGCAGTCCAGCTGCGCACTCAGCTGTTGCACACATACTCTTTTGTCCCGGACCAGGTCTAGTTGGGAAATTTACCGGACCTCTATTTTTAAGGTCGAAAAGGCCTAAAGGATCAACGGAGTTCAGTGAATCATGGTCTACATAAGAAGATCCATTAGTTCCTCCTAGCAAACCAATCGGATCCTGAGTTACATACTGCCCCACCCCGGGATCGTAGTACCTAAACCGGTTGTAATGCAGTCCGGTCTCTGCATCAAGCTGCTGCCCCTGCAAACGAATGGGTTGATGGATGCGGTGAGGGTTGTACTCCTGCTCGATCTCGCCCCAAGCGCCGTACCTGGCGGCCCAGCTCACCTGTCCTGTCTCTTGCCCGTTGGCATTCGCCAGCGCAATGGGTGTGCCCAAGTGGTCCGTCACGAAGTGCCGGATGGTCAGCGGGTGGTTATCTTCGATGTGGGCTTGGGTGTCCTTGATGAGCTGCAGCGACTCTTGCACTTGGCTTCGCATCTCCTGCGNAACAACTGGGTGGCCCCGCCTCTTTTCCGTTGGCGTTGACCAGCGCAATGGGTGTGCCCAGGTGGTCCGTCAGGAAGTGCCGGATGGTCAGCGGGTGGTTATCTTCGATGTGGGCTTGGGTGTCCTTGATGAGCTGCAGCGACTCTTGCACTTGGCTTCGCATCTCCTGCGGTAGCAGGGTGGACAGCTGGAAGTCCGGCTGCAGAACCTCGTTCAACGCTTGATGCAGCATCTCCTGGTCGCGTTGCTGCAGCTCTGGTTCTGGCGCTTGTGGGTCGCCGCTGCCGGCCAAAGCCAGCAAAGTATCGACCGGGTTGGTTTGCCCATCTTTGTGGCGCTCGATCTGCAGCAGAGGCACAAAGCTGCCCGGCTCGTACACCGTGTGGTGGATCTGCCCGTGGGATTGGGTGTGCACTGGTTTTGCTTTGCACCTGTCCTTGCGGGTCGATCCGTGTGACTTGCCTGAGTTGGTGCAGGCCGTCGTAATGCAGGGCGGTGGTGCTGCCATCGCCGTGGCGCGCCTCCGTGCGGTTGCCCCAGTCGTCATACCGGTAGTGGATGGCGCCTTCATCATCTGCGCCCTGGCTCCAGCCGATGCGGTTGTCTTGCCAGCGCTCCACGTGCTCTGTGGCAGGGTTGTCCGTGGTAGGTTGGGGCTGCAGCAAGTTAAAGCGTGGGTCGTGCAGGTGCTGCCGGACCTGGGCGGTCCAGTCTGCGCCGGTAGCGGTGTTGCCGCCCGAGTTCTTGCCGGGCACTGGGTCAGGCAGCCGGTTGCCCGCCGGGTCCAGTCTCCAGCGCGCTTGCTGCTCGCCCTGGGCA
>NZ_LMLZ01000002.1 GCF_001422735.1 Acidovorax sp. Leaf78
CGATGATAGTGCGGGTTCCCGTGTGAAAGTAGGTCATCGTCAGGCTCTTACAGCCCAGAAAACCCCAGTCAGCAATGACTGGGGTTTTTTGCTTTGGGCAATTCAAAGATGGAAATTGCGAAAGCTAAAGGCCTTGTAATAGGCAAGCGCTGACGAAGTCACACCGCATGTGAATGACGAGCACATGTACCGCTGTGTTACACCCTTCCAAAATTGGAGTGGCGTTTTGGGCCAGGCCGGCTGTTGGCGTGCAATCGTGGTCAACAGAACGCCACAAAGTGCCCCACCTTCCCAGCGCAGCAGAGGATGTCAACCCGCAGTACGGTGTCTGAATCGATGAACTCCGTCTGAGTCCAGCCAGCGATCCATCTGTCCCCCAAGCCACAGATAGTGCAAATGGGCCAACGCTTCGCCCATCGCGAACGTCATCTGGTGAGCATCCAGCGTTCGCTTGAACAGAATAGGCAGGATGTCCGCTGCTGACAGACCCGTTGCACTGGCCGCGTCTGCGTCCATGATGTCATTGAGGCGATCTCGGTGGTGATCTTCCAGTTGCTGTATCCGCTGATGCAAGCCGATAAAAGGTTTGCCGTGCGATGGCAGTACCAGGGTATCCAGTGGTAGATCGAGGTACCTGGTGAGCGACGTCAAAAACAGCCGCAAGGAGTCGGCCTCAGGCTCCGTCGCATGAACGCTCACGTTGGTGGAAATGCGAGGCAGCACCATGTCGCCGCTCAGCAGAATGCCCAACTCCGGGCAGTACAGCGCGATGTGCTCCGGGGCGTGGCCGTACCCACTGATGCACTGCCAGGCCCAGCCCCCAATGTCGACAGTGCCCCCGTCCAGCAGTCTGCGATACGCGGACGGCAGCGCCGGGACCAGGGTCCAAAAATAAGACACGCGCGTGCGGACATGCTGCAGGAACTCCTCGTCCCGCATGCCGTGCAGCGCATAGAAGTCTGCGTTCGCTTCGCCGCCGAAGCCGTCGCGGTCATACACAGCGACTCTGGCGGTGTGATAGTCCGTGGCGCTGATCCACAGGCGCACCTGCCACCGCTCGCAGATCCAGTGCGCCAGACCGATGTGGTCCGGGTGCATGTGCGTGACGATCACGCGCAACACGGGAAGTCCTTCCAGACAGTTTGCAAAGACCTGCTCCCACTGCGCGCGCGTCGTGGCGCTGTCGATGCAGCAGTCCACCACCGTCCAGCCGTCGACCAGATGACCGTGCACATCAGGCTGCCGGTCGCGCAGCAGCCAGAGGTTGATGTGGTCCAGCGCGAACGGCAGCCCCATCCGTATCCATCGAATCCCCGGTGCGACCTCCAGCACGGAGCCCTCGCCGGGCAGCGTGTCGCCCAACGGGTAGTGGATTTGGTGTTCAAGAGGATTCATGGCGGCTACCGGATGAGTTAGCATTGACGTTAACGTAAACGTCATGCATCCAGGCATTGTAGGGATTGGCGGCCGACGGGCTGTCTCCTGGGCGAAACCACCTGCGCTGCATTCCACAAGCACATGGCCAACACCTACAGCATCAGCGACCTCGCCAAAGAGTTCGACCTCACCACGCGGGCCATCCGGTTCTATGAAGACATGGGCCTGCTGCAACCGGAGCGCACTGGCGCCGCAGGCCGCAACCGGGTGTACAGCGCGCGGGATCGTACCCGGCTGCGGCTGACCTTGCGCGCCAAGCGCCTGGGCCTCTCGCTCACCGAGGCCAAGGAGATCATCGACCTTTACGACAGCCCCCGCGATACAGGTGTGCAACTGCGCAAGTTCCTCGACGTGCTGGTGGTGCACCGCAAGCAGCTGGAAGAGCAAATGGCCGACCTGAAAGCCAATCTCGAAGAGGTGCAAGACCACGAGAGCGACGCCCGGGCCCTGCTGATGAAGCTCGAAAAACAAAAATGATCCATAATTGACGTTTACGTAAACGTAAATCTGGAGACCGTGTGACCACGACCCCTTTCGAGCCCCGCAACGCCGAGTACGCCGCCCGAGTGCGCGAAAGCTTTGCACTCCAGGGTGCCATGCAAACGCTGGGCGCCAGCCTGGGCCATATCGCTCCAGGCGCGGTGGACATCGAACTGGCCTGGGCCGCGGCCCTGACCCAACAGCACGGATTTCTGCACGCCGGCATGGTGGCCACGGCGCTGGATTCCGCCTGCGGCTATGCCGGCTTCACCTTGATGGCCGCCGACGCTGCCGTGCTCACCATCGAATTCAAGATCAACCTGCTGGCGCCTGCCAAAGGCGAGCGCTTTCGCATGGAAGGCCGCGTGCTCAAGCCCGGCCGGACCATCACGGTGTGCGAGGGCAGGGCCTTCGCCATCGACGGCGGACAGGAAAAACTGGTCGCCACTATGGGCTGCACGCTCATGGCGGTCACTGGCCGCGACCACATCCAGGGCTGATCACAAGCCTTTTGCCCTTCACCTTTGAGGAGACATCCATGAGCATTCCCGCCAACCTTCCCGGCCTGAACTTCCAGCTGGGCGAAGACATCGACGCGCTGCGCGACGCCGTGCGCGACTTTGCCCAAGCCGAGATCGCCCCGCGCGCGGCAGAGATCGACCGCAGCGACCAGTTCCCCATGGACCTGTGGCGCAAGATGGGTGACCTGGGCGTGCTGGGCATCACCGTGTCCGAGCAGTACGGCGGCGCGTCCATGGGGTACCTCGCGCACATGGTGGCGATGGAGGAAATCTCCCGCGCCAGCGCCTCGGTCGGCCTGTCCTACGGTGCGCACAGCAACCTGTGCGTGAATCAGATCAACCGCAACGGCAACGAAGCGCAAAAGTCCAAATACCTCCCCAAGCTCATCAGCGGCGAGCATGTGGGCGCCCTGGCCATGAGCGAGCCGGGCGCAGGTTCCGACGTGATCAGCATGAAGCTCAAGGCCGAGGACAAGGGCGGCTACTACCTGCTCAACGGCAACAAGATGTGGATCACCAACGGCCCCGACGCCGACACGCTGGTGGTCTACGCCAAGACCGAGCCCGAGCTGGGCGCCCGCGGCGTCACCGCCTTCCTGATCGAAAAAGGCATGCCGGGCTTCAGCATTGCGCAAAAGCTCGACAAGCTGGGCATGCGCGGCAGCCACACCGGCGAGTTGGTGTTCAACAACGTCGAAGTGCCAGCGGCCAACGTGCTCGGCGGCCTCAACCAGGGCGCCAAAGTCCTGATGAGCGGCCTGGATTACGAACGCGCGGTGCTCACCGGCGGGCCGCTGGGCATCATGCAGTCCGTCATGGACAACGTGATCCCGTACATCCACGACCGCAAGCAGTTCGGTCAGAGCATCGGTGAGTTCCAGCTCATCCAGGGCAAGGTGGCAGACATGTACACCGTGCTGCAGGCCGGGCGCTCGTTCGCCTACACCGTGGCCAAGAACCTCGACATGCTGGGCACCGACCACGTCCGCCAGGTGCGCAAGGACTGCGCCAGCGTCATCCTGTGGTGCGCCGAAAAAGCCACCTGGATGGCCGGCGAGGGCGTGCAGATCTACGGCGGCAACGGATATATCAACGAGTACCCCCTGGGCCGCCTGTGGCGGGATGCGAAACTCTACGAGATCGGCGCCGGCACCAGTGAGATCCGCCGCATGCTGATCGGTCGCGAGCTGTTCGCCGAGACCTGCTGAGCCCGCCGCCCCGGCCACTCCGGGTGGCACGTTGACGACTTCAAGGACCCCATGACGACCTCCATCGACGACCTCTTCGTACACAACCGCGCCTGGGCCGCCCAGATGGAGCGCGAACGCCCCGGCTTCTTCACCGGGCTGCTGGCTCAGCAAAAGCCCAAGTACATGTGGGTGGGTTGCTCGGACAGCCGCGTGCCGGCCAACCAGATCACGGGCCTCGAGCCCGGCGAAGTGTTCGTGCACCGCAACGTGGCCAACGTGGTGGTGCCCACCGACCTCAACTGTTTGTCCACCATCCAATACGCGGTGGACCAGTTGCGCATCGAGCACCTCATGGTCGTGGGCCACTACGGCTGCGGCGGTGTGCTGGCGGCGTTGGAAGGTATCCGCGTAGGCCTGGCGGACAACTGGATTCGCCACGTGCAGGACGTGCGCGACCGCCACCGTGACCTCATCGCGTCGGTGGCGCCGCAGTGGCGCCACGATGTGCTGTGCGAGCTCAACGCCATCGAGCAGGTCGTCAACATCGCGCAGACCACCGTCATGCTCGACGCCTGGGGCAGCGGCCAGAAGGTCACGCTGCACGGCTGGTGCTACGGCCTCAAAGACGGCCTCATCAACAACCTGCACATGACGGTGGACAGCACCGAAGGCCTGGACGCGATCTACAAGGCCGCCATCGCCGGCGTTGCCGCCACGCGCCGCGAATAAACCGGCCCAGCCAGGCACAAAAACCGTCCACCAGCCAGCCCAGGCGCGCCATGTTTCCCCAGCGGCTCGATGCCCCCGAGGCCTACGGCATCGCCAAGGCGATGATGGACGGCTTCAACCGCCACTACCGGCTGTTCCGCACCGAGTCCGCGCGCGCCAAGCACCGCTTCGAGACAGCCGACTGGCCGGGCCAGCAGCGGGCGCAGCGCGAACGTATCGAGTTCTACGACCTGCGCGTGAAGGAGTGCGTGCGCCGGCTTGAAAAGGAGTTCAGCGCCGGCTCGCAGCCCATGGATGTGTGGCACCAGATCAAGCTCCACTACATCGGGCTCCTGGTCAACCATCACCAGCCCGAGCTGGCCGAGACCTTCTTCAACTCGGTCACCACCAAGATCCTGCACCGCACGCACTTCCACAACGACTTCATCTTCGTGCGCCCGGCCGTCAGCACCGAGTACATCGAAAACGACGAGCCCGCGGCGCTGCCCACCTACCGGGCGTACTACCCCTCGCGCAGCAACCTGCACAGCACGCTGCAGGCCGTCATCGACAACTTCCGGCTGCAGCGCGAATTCGAAGACCTCGCGCGCGACACCGCCCAGGTGCTGGCCGCCATCGAGCCGCGCATCGCACACATGACGCTGCGCGCCAACTTCCAGATCCAGGTGCTGGCCAGCCTGTTCTACCGCAACAAGGGCGCGTACGTGGTGGGCAAGATCATCAACGGCTTCAGCGAAGTGCCCTTCGCGCTGCCCATCCTGCACACCGACAGCGGCAAGCTCGCCATCGACGCCGCCCTGTTCGGCGAGGACGACCTGCTCGCGCTCTTCAGCTTTGCGCGCGCCTACTTCATGGTCGACATGGAGATCCCGAGCGCCTACGTGCAGTTCCTGCGCAGCCTCATGCCGCGCAAGCCGCGGGCCGAGATCTACAACGCCCTGGGCCTGGCCAAGCAGGGCAAGACGCTGTTCTACCGCGACTTCCTCTCGCACCTCAAGCACTCCAGCGACAAGTTCCGCATCGCGCCGGGCATCAAGGGCATGGTGATGCTGGTGTTCGACCTGCCGAGCTTTCCGTTCGTGTTCAAGCTCATCAAGGACTTCTTTCCGCACCAGAAGGAAACCACGCGCGAGCAGATCAAGGGCAAGTACCTGCTGGTCAAGCAGCACGACCGCGTGGGCCGCATGGCCGACACGCTCGAATACAGCGAGGTCGCGTTCCCGCGCGACCGCTTCGACGATGCCCTCATCGCCGAGATCGAAAAGTTCGCCCCCAGCCAGCTCGAGATCAGCGACCGCGACGGCGACGGCCAGACCGAAGTGATCATCAAGCACCTGTACATCGAGCGCCGCATGGTGCCGCTCAACATCTACCTGCAGGAAGCCTTCGACGCAGGCCTGTCCGACCCGCGCGCCCACCAGCGGATGGAGCGCAGCGTGATCGAATACGGCAACGCCATTAAGGACCTGGTCGCCGCCAACATCTTCCCGGGCGACATGCTCTGGAAGAACTTCGGCGTCACCCGCAACGGCAAGGTCGTGTTCTACGACTACGACGAGATCGAATACCTTACCGACTGCCACTTCCGCCGCGTGCCCGCGCCGCGCAACGAAGAAGAAGAGATGAGCGGCGAGGTCTGGTACAGCGTCGGCCCGCGCGACGTGTTCCCCGAAACCTTCGGCCCCTTCCTGCTGGGCAACGACGCCGTGCGCGAGGTCTTCATGAAGCACCACGCGGACCTGCTCGATGCCGCGTTCTGGCAGTCGCACAAGGAGCGCATCCAGGCCGGCCACATGCTCGACGTCTTTCCGTACGACAGCGACCGGCGCTTCGACCACAACGTGCCCGCCGTGCCCATCGCGCCCACCATACCCGCAGTGCAAGCCTGACGCCTCCGGCGCTGCAGACTGCCATTCAACGCGTTTCATCATCCACCCCATACAGACAGCAACCCAGGAGATCACACCATGACTTCATCCACGCAAGACCCCATCGTCATCGTCGGCGCAGCGCGCACCCCCATGGGGTCGCTGCAGGGCGATTTCTCGAGCCTGTCCGCCCATGACCTGGGCGGCGCCGCGATCAAGGCGGCCATGGACCGCGCAGGCGTGTCGCCCGACGCCGTGGGCGAAGTGCTGTTTGGCAACTGTCTGATGGCCGGCCAGGGCCAGGCGCCTGCGCGCCAGGCGGCCTTCAAGGGCGGCCTGCCCAAGGGCGCGGGCGCGGTCACGCTGTCGAAGATGTGCGGCTCCGGCATGAAGGCCGCGATGATGGCGCACGACATGCTGCTGGCCGGCACGCACGATGTCATGGTGGCCGGCGGCATGGAGAGCATGACCAACGCACCCTACCTGCTGCAAAAGGGCCGCGGCGGCTACCGCCTGGGCCACGACCGCATCTTCGACCACATGATGCTCGACGGCCTGGAAGACGCCTACGAGGCCGGTCGTTCCATGGGCACGTTTGGCGAAGACTGCGCCGCCAAGTACCAGTTCACCCGCGAGCAGCAGGACGCCTTCGCCACCGCCAGCGTGCAGCGCGCCAAGGCCGCCACCGAGTCCGGCGCGTTCGCGGCCGAGATCGTGCCGGTGACCGTCAAGACCCGTGCGGGCGAGACCGTGGTATCGACCGACGAAGGCCCGGGCAAGGTCAAGCTCGAGAAGATCGCGACCCTCAAGCCCGCCTTCAAGAAGGACGGCACCATCACCGCCGCGTCCAGCTCCAGCATCAACGACGGCGCGGCCGCGCTGGTGATGATGCGCGAGTCCACGGCCCAAAAACTCGGCGCCACGCCCCTGGCCCGCATCGTGAGCCACGCCACCCACGCGCAAGAGCCCGAATGGTTTGCGACCGCCCCGCTGGGCGCCACGCAGAAGGCTTTGGCCAAGGCCGGCTGGCAGGTCGGCGACGTACAGCTGTGGGAGATCAACGAAGCCTTTGCCGTGGTGCCCATGGCGCTGATGAAAGAGCTGGACCTGCCCCACGACAAGGTCAACGTCAACGGCGGTGCCTGTGCTCTGGGCCACCCCATCGGCGCAAGCGGCGCCCGCATCATGGTCACGCTGATGTACGCCCTCAAGGCCCGCGGCCTGACCAAGGGCCTGGCCACGCTGTGCATCGGCGGCGGCGAGGCCACGGCCGTGGCGCTGGAACTCGTCTGATGGCGGCGCCCGCATCGCCCGAGATCACCGCGTTCTGGGCAGAGTTCAGCGCCGCGCAGCCCACGCTGCAGGCGCTGCCGCTGCGCGACCGCGTGGAAGAGGCCAACACCATTCTCGAGCGCCACCTGGAAGGCCTGGCGCTCGAGATGTCCGGCGGCGACGATGACCCCGTGGTGGACCTGATCGCCACTGCGCACGGCAGCGTGGAGAACTTTCCGCTGCTCATGCATCTGGTGGCCGCAGCGCCGACGCTCGCGCACTACCGGCTGCGCGCTTTCCGCGAACGCACCACCCAGCCCGACTTCCCCATCGGCATGGACGGCTTCGAACTGGAGACGTCCGACGTGCTGGTGGCCTGCGGCCGCGATGACGGCCAAGCCGCGCTGGAGATCCGATTCGGCCGCGAGATCCCGAGCGACTACCAGGACCACGCGCGCAACATGGCGTTCATCATGCTCGACCATGTGCTGGGCGAGTACGACTTTGCGGTGAAGGTGGGCGCGGTGGACTTCGTCGAGATGCCGCAGGACCCCGACGCGCAGTGGACCCCGCTCAGCCAACTGCCTCCGGTGTTCGACCGCCATTGGATCAATTTTCTGGGCCGCACGGGAGAGTTTCCCCAGGGCGAGCACGACTGGGCAGGGATGACGCTCGCCTTCGGCCCAGGCGCCGACGGCAGCGGCGACGAGGATGAAGAGATCGACGGCGAAAGCGAGAGTGAAAGCGACGGCGACTCCGACGACACCGCCATCGTCATGGTCAACCGCAGCGCGCAGCCCGTCGCGATGCGGGCCGACCTCGCCTACGCGCTCGAGCTGGACCTGGCTGTCGAAAACCGCGACGAACTGGCCGCCGTGCAGGCCTTGCAGGACCAGGCCGCCACCTTGCTCGAACTGCCGCAGCTGGGCATCCTGGCCTACACCATGACACGCGCCGGCCGCCGCAAGGCCGTGTACTACGTGGGCGACACGCAGATGGCACGCCAGGCACTCGCGCCGCTGCTGCTGCGCGACGAAGCCGCCTCGCTGGAGCTGACCACGCGCTTCGACCCCACGTGGTCGGGCTACTTCGAATTCGCCGTGCACCTGTAAAACGTGGCTTTGTACAACGCGCCATCTGCATTGCTATTAATTCAATAGCTGCTTGCGCTTGTCCATCAAGCGGTAGAGCCCTGAAAGGTCTTGAAAATGAAGTCCATCCTCATCATCGGCGCATCGCGCGGCATCGGGCTGGAGCTGGTGCGCCAGTACACCGACGCGGGCCGCCGCGTGATCGCCACCGTGCGCGACGACGCAGGGCGCGAGCGGGTGCAGGCCCTGGGGGGCGAGGTGCTGACCATCGACGTGGCCGACCCCGCCAGCGTGAGCGGCCTGGCCTGGCAGCTCGACGGCGAAAAGATCGAGACCGCCTGGTACGTTGCCGGCGTCATCCGCCGCCCCAACGCCACCACGCCGCCCACGCAGGAAGACTTCGACGCCGTCATGCACGCCAACGTGCTGGGCGCCATGCAGACCCTGCCGCAGGTCGCGCCCCTGGTGGCCGACGCACAGGGCGTGTTCGCGTTCCTGTCTTCGTCCATGTCGCAGATCGGCAGCGTGCCCGACAGCGGCTCCTGGCTGTACCGCACCAGCAAGGCTGCGTTGAACATGGCCGTGGCGTCGGCGCAGCACGACTACCCCGGCGCCACCCTCATCACCATCGACCCCGGCTGGGTGCAGACCGACATGGGCGGCGAAGGCGCTGCGCTCAAGGTGCAGGACAGCGTGCGCGGGCTGCGGGCCACCGTGGCGGGCGTCACGGCCGCCGACAAGGGCCGCCTGCTGCACCACGACGGCCGCCGCGCCGCCCACTGGTAATTCTTTCGACCGAACACAACGACCTCCGGAGACAACCCCCGATGCTGCTGACCCAAGACCAGGAAATGATCCGCGACGCGGTGCGCGACTTTGCCCAGGAACAGATCTGGCCCCACGCCGCCCGCTGGGACAAAGAGCACCACTTCCCCCACGACGTGCACCAGGGCCTGGCCGCCCTGGGCGCCTACGGCATCTGCGTGCCCGAAGAGTTCGGCGGCGCCAACCTCGACTACCTCACGCTCGCCCTGGTGCTGGAAGAGATCGCGGCCGGCGACGGCGGCACCAGCACCGCCATCAGCGTGACCAACTGCCCCGTCAACGCCATCCTGATGCGCTACGGCAACGCCCAGCAAAAGCGCGACTGGCTCACGCCGCTGGCCCGCGGCGAGATGCTGGGCGCCTTCTGCCTGACCGAGCCGCATGTGGGGTCCGACGCGTCCGCACTGCGGACCACGGCGGTGAAGCAGGGCGATGAATATGTGATCAACGGCGTCAAGCAGTTCATCACCAGCGGCAAGAACGGCCATGTGGCCATCGTCATTGCCGTCACCGACAAGGGCGCGGGCAAGAAGGGCATGAGCGCCTTCCTTGTGCCCACCAACGCCCCGGGCTACGTGGTGGCGCGGCTCGAAGACAAGCTGGGGCAACATTCCAGCGACACCGCGCAGATCAACTTCGACAACTGCCGCATCCCTGCAGAGAACCTCATCGGCGCCGAGGGCGAGGGCTACAAGATCGCCCTGGGTGCGCTCGAAGGCGGCCGCATCGGCATCGCCGCCCAAAGCGTGGGCATGGCGCGCAGTGCCTTCGACGTGGCGCTCGCGTATTCGAAGGAGCGCGAGAGCTTCGGCACCGCCATCTTCAACCACCAGGCGGTGGGTTTCAGGCTGGCCGACTGCGCCACGCAGATCGAGGCCGCCCGCCAGCTCATCTGGCACGCCGCTGCATTGCGCGACGCCGGCAAGCCCTGCCTGAAAGAAGCCGCCATGGCCAAGCTCTTCGCCAGCGAGATGGCCGAGCGCGTGTGCAGCGCCGCCATCCAGACCCTGGGCGGCTATGGTGTGGTCAACGACTTTCCGGTGGAGCGCATCTACCGCGACGTGCGCGTGTGCCAGATCTACGAAGGCACGAGCGACGTGCAGAAGATCATCATCCAGCGCGCGCTGGCGTAGGCCGTCCTCTTCGGCGGCTTTGTCAGGCGGCCTTGCGCAGCTCCCGCTCCAGCATGGCCAGGCGCTCGGGCTCTGCGTGGTGGCGGGCCACAGGCTGCACGCCGGCAAACGCCTCTCGCGCCTGCCGTGCGTGCCCTGTCCAAGCCAGCGCCAGGGCGTAGTCGCAGGTGCACACGGCCAGCGAAGGCCACGCACCGGGCGCCTTGCGCACCAGGCCCAGGAACTGTTCGCACGCGCTGCCCAGGTGCCGCGCCGCATCGCCGGCAAGCGCCGGGTCGCGCAGCGCCACCATGCCCCGCACCCAGTCGATGAAGGCCTGCCCATGGGGTGGCAGCAGCTCGGGCTTCAGCGCATCCAGCAGCCGCGTGGCCTCCTCGGTGTGACCGGCGCGGGCCTCACCCAGCGCCAGGTCCATCTGCAGCGTGGGCTCTCCAGGGCGTTGCGCCAGCAGTTCGCGCAGGCGTGCGATGAAACCCGGGTGGTCGCCAGTGGCCAGCGGCAGGGTGTAGGTGCGCGCCAAAAAATCGGCGTCGTCCGCAGGCCGCAGTGGGTGGATGCGCAGCCGCAAAATGGCAGCCTCCGCGCCTTCGGTGCGTGCCTCGAACCACGCCACGCGCACGGCCGCATCCCAGCCCGGCTGGACGAGGAACTTGTGCCGCTGCGCGGCGCTGGCCAGCTGCTCTGCCAGCGAGCGCAGGCGCGCCTGGTCTCCGGTGGCGTGCGCATGCAGCACGTTCTGGTACATCCGCTGGAACCGGTGCATGTAGGCAAACAACGCAAAGGGCACGAGCAGGGCCGCGACCAGCCCGCCCACCACCCAGGAACTCCAGTCGAACCACACAGCCACTGCGATCAAGGCCGCGCAGGCGAGCAGCCAGCCCCGGTTGTTGCGCAGCAGCTGGCGCAAGGTCGTCCACACGCCGGGACTTTCCAGGTTCTCGATCTGGTCGCGCGCGAGTTGGCGCAGGGCTTTCACGTCCAGCGGGCCCATCACATCGTCCAGCATCTCGGTCATGGCCCGCGCATGGAGACTGGACGTGTGCAGCTGGACCTGGCTCAGGGGCGGCTGCTGCGCCGCGATCGCCTGGAGTGCTTCTTCGGCCGTGGCGGCATGGACGAACCCTTCGGTGGGCTGCCCGCGGACGTCCTGGGCCTGGTACAGCCAACGGGGCTGGTGGCTTGGTGGTTGGGTGGGTGGGGCTGTGTTCAACGCGCGACTCCCTAGGCGCCGACATGGCGGTTCGTGCGGGGCCTCACTGTGCAGGATTTGCGGCTGCGCATCGCTGTGCGCCGGACAGTCGGGCTTTAGCCCTTGACGGCCGGCACAGGGCTTTGTGGCATGGGAGCGTCCAGCCAGTGTCCCGGCCCGGCACGCGGTTCTTCCATACTGCAGGCCCCGCCCCGCCACGGCGACAGCCCCGACTGCCGGAAGCCAGAGCCATGACTCTGGCCGATAGCCCCCTCGGGCAGCGGTTCAGTCCTGGGAGTCCCGCCGCCGCAGCACCACCGTGATCTGCCCATTGGTCTCGATGGTGGCGCGCTCCACCTCGTGCACATGCAGGCAGCCCCCAGCGCGCAGGGCTGCTTCCAGGTCCTCGGCCGAGAGCAGCTCCTTGTGCATCAGCGTCTCATTCACTTGGCCGTTGCGCACCAGCACCTGGGGCGTGCCGTCGATCAGGCGCTCCAACCATCGGACGCGAAAGGTCATCTGCGCCAGCACCACATGGCAGGCAATGAGCGTGGTGGCGGACACCAGCCCGCCCACCAGCGAGTTGTCGCCCGCGTTCATCGAGTTCTGCACCGCGTTCGACAGGATGAGCAGCAGCACCAGGTCGAAGGGCGCGAACTGGCCCGTCTGCCGCTTGCCGGTCAGTCGCAGGAAGATCAGCAAAAACACATACACCACCACCCCGCGCAGCACGAACTCCCACCAAGGCACGCTTGTTGTCCACATGGCCTCACTCCTTATTGCAGTTGCCGCCAGATCGTAAACAGGTTCGCCACAGCGCGCGTAGGTGAAAATCGGCTTTGGCGACACGTGTCCGCCAGAGCGAGCGCGCCACACCACCGTGGGTGCCGCCGCCCGGCGCACCGCCACCCCCTTCATCCTGAAAGAACCTTCACATGCTGCGTCGCCAGTTTCACCATGCCACCGCGGCCACCCTGGGCGGGCTCCTGCTGCTGGCCGCCCACCAGCGCGCGCTGGCCCTGTCGCTGAGCGACCTCACCAGCGCCGATGCGTCCAGCGGCCTCAAGGCTGCGCTCGGGCAGGGCGCCCAGGCTGCCGTGGCACTGCTGGGCCGGCCCGACGGCTTCCTGGGCAACCCCCAGGTGCGTATCAGCTTGCCGGGCTACTTGGCCGATGCCGCCAAGGTCATGAAGTCCCTGGGCCAGGGCAAGCGCATCGACGAGCTCGTCACTTCCATCAACCGCGCCGCCGAGGCCGCCGTGCCCATGGGCAAGGACCTGCTGGTGGGCGCGGTGCAGAACATGACGGTGACCGATGCCAAGAACATCCTCACCGGCGGCAGCACCTCGGTCACGATGTTCTTTGCCGACAAGACGCGCGCTCCGCTGGGCGAGCGCTTCTTGCCCGTGGTGAACCAGGCCACCGAAAAGGTTGGCCTCACGCAGAAGTACAACGCGTTCGCGGGCAAGGCCGCGGGCTTCGGCCTGCTCAAGCCCGAGGAGTCCAACCTCGCGCAGTACGTGACCGGCAAGACGCTCGACGGCCTGTACTTCATGATCGGCGAAGAAGAGCGCCGCATCCGCCAGGACCCGGCCAGTGCCGGCAGCGCCATCGCCAAGAAGGTGTTCGGCGCACTGAAGTGACGCCCCGCCACGGCGCAGCCATCCCATGCCTTTGAAGAACACCGACCCCTGCCTCTGCGGGCGCACCCAGGCCACGCCTGGCCAGGGCGCCAGGGCGGCGGCCTTGCCGTATGCCCACTGCTGCGGACGCTACCTCGACCACTGGGACGCCGCCACCGCGCCCGACGCCGAGAGCCTCATGCGGTCGCGCTACACCGCTTTCGTCCTGGAGCGTGGCGACTACCTGCAGGCCACATGGCATGCCAGCACCCGCCCGGCCACGATGGATTTCGAGCCCGGCACGAAGTGGCTGGGCCTGGACGTGCGCAGCCACCGCACCACCGGCGGCGACCGCGCTGAGGTGGAGTTCGTCGCCCGCTACCGCATCCGTGGCCGCGCCGTGCGCCTGCACGAGACCAGCCGCTTTGTGCGCGAGCAGGGCCGGTGGTTCTATGTGGATGGGGATGTTTCTCCATGAGTGCATTGCCGCTGTAGCCACTACGCTTGCACGCCCAGTGCGGCGATGCCTGCGGGGACGTTCATTCGCCTCATTTTTAAGTCAAAACAACCTCTACCGCTTGATAGGCAAGCGCAAGCAGCTATGAAATTTGAAGCGATCCTTTTCGACTGCGACGGCGTCCTGGTCGACAGCGAGCCCATCACCAACGGCGTGCTGCGCGACATGCTGGCCGAGGCTGGCTGGGCGCTGACGTCCGAGGAGTGCATGCGCATCTTCATCGGCAAGACGGTGCGCAGCGAAGCCGCCCGCATCGAGGCGCACACCGGGCGGCCGCTCACCAATGCGTGGATGGCCGACTTCTATGCCCGGCGCAACACCGAGCTGAACCTGCGCCTTACCGCCATCGAGCACATCCACGGCACCATCGAGCGGGTGCATGCGCACCACGGCGGGCGCATTGCCTGTGCGTCGGGGGCCGACCGGCACAAGGTGGAGCTGCAGCTGGCCAAGGTGGGGCTCACGCCGTACTTCGAAGGCCGCATCTTCAGCGGCCACGAAATGCCGCGCACCAAGCCCGCGCCGGACGTGTACCTGGCGGCAGCGGCTGCCCTGCAGACCGATCCCCTGCGCTGTGCGGTGGTGGAAGACACGGTCACCGGAGTGACGGCGGGCGTGGCTGCGGGCGCCACAGTGTTTGCCTACGCGCCGCTGGACGATGGCGAGGCCCTGCTGGCCGCGGGCGCCACGCAGGTGTTTCGCAGCATGGCCGATTTGCCAGCGCTGCTGGGTTGCTGAATTTCCCACCCCACAGGACGCACCATGACCCAGCCCATGCCCCCGCACAGCAGCCACCACTTGCCGCGGTGGCTGCGGCGCTGCGCTGCATTCGCCGCATTGGGCGTGCTCATGGGCTGCTCGTCGGTGCGCCCCTGGATCAACCAGCCGCTGCCGCCCGAGGACCAGAACATCCCGGTGCGCAAGTCCGAGCGCGATCCGACCATCCTCGTGGCCGTCACGCTCTCGGGCGGCGGTGCGCGTGCAGCTGCCTTCGGCTTTGGTGTGCTGACGGAGATGCAGCAGACCCGCTTCCAGTGGAACGGCCGGGACACCACCCTGCTCGATGCCACCGACGTGGTGAGCGGCGTCTCGGGCGGCAGCATCGTGGCGGCGTACTTCGCGGCGCATGGCATCGACGGGCTGCCGCGCTTCGAGCACGACTTCCTGCGCCAGAACTTCCAGAACAGCCTCATCACCCAGGCCCTGCGCCCCGGCAACCTGGTGGACCTGACCTCGCCCTGGCTGGGCCGCACGCACCTGCTGGCGCGGCGGCTCGACGACCTGTATGGCGGGCTGACCTTCGGCGATGTGGAGCGGCGCCCGCGCCACCCGCAGCTGTTCATCACCGCCACCGACATGTCGCTGGGCACGGGCTTCGAGTTCACCTGGGAGCAGTTCTCGCTGATCTGCTCAGACCTGCGCAAGGTGCCGCTGTCGTTTGCGGTGGCGTCCTCGTCGGCCGTGCCATTGCTGCTCAGCCCCATGACGCTCAAGAACTACGCAGACCAGTGTCCGGCGCACCGCGCGGCGTCCACGGTGGGGGCGCGCGCCGCCGCGGGCGACTACCGCGCCCGGCTGTACCGCGCCCACGAGCTGAGCTACACCGACGCGCAGCGCAAGCCGTACATCCATTTGGTCGATGGCGGCCTGGCCGACAATCTGGGCGTGCAGCGCCTGCTGGACCGGGCCCTGGCCGGCGGCGGCCTGCGCCAGACCTTCAGCGAGGTGGGCATACCGCCCGCCACCATCCGCAAGCTGGTGTTGATCACCGTGAACGCCGAGCGCGATCCGTCGGTCAACATCGACATGAGCGACCAGGTGCCCAACATGGCGCAGGTGGTGGACTCGCTGCTCTTTGGCACCGGGGCACGCGCCACGCGGGAGACGCAGGAGTTCTTGCGCGACATCACCCGCCAGTGGCGCCAGTCGCTGGCCGAAGGCTCCAAGGGCGATAGCGATGCGTTCGCGCCCGATGCGGAGATCCATGTCATCCCCGTGAACCTGCGCGACGCACCGGACGATGTGGCGCGCCGCCGCCTGTTGCAGGTGCCCACGGCGTTCTCGATTGCGCACGAAGAGGTCACGGATTTGATCGAGGCGGGCGGCAGTGTGCTGCGGCATTCGCCGGAGTTTCGGGCGCTGGTGCAGTCGCTGCTGCGCAGTGCACCGCAGCCATCTTCCCCATCGGCCCAGCCGCTGCCGTCGTCGCAGTAACGGGCGTTGGCCTGTATCCGTGGGCGTAGCGCCGCCCACCTCATAGCGCGGGCGGGCCTTGTCAGCGGTGCATCAAGGCCGCGTGTCGGGTGCCGGGGTCGTAGGCACGTCCTGGTCCTCGGCCGCCTCGATCTGCGCGGCGTGGGCCCGCTGGTAGCCCGGGCGTTCCTGCAGCCGCTGCCAATAGGACTGGGTGGCCTCGCCGAACTGCGGCTCCAGGCCCAGATGATCGGCCAGCAGCAGTGCATAGCCCACGGACACGTCGGCTGCGGTAAAGCGGCCTGCGCACAAGTAGTCCTGGCGGGCGACGGCGGCCTCTACCGCCCGCAGGCGGGCCAGGAACCAGCGGCTGTAGTCCTCCACCACCTGGGGTTGCTTGCGGTCCGCGGGCTCGAAGCGGCCATAGCGCAGCACCAGTGTCTGCGGAAAGGTGAGCGTGGCCTCGCCCAGGTGCAGCCAGTTCAGGTAGGCGCCAAACGCCGGGTCTGCGGGGCGCACCTCCAGCCCCGCATCGGGGTGCGCAGCGGCCAGGTACTGGCAGATGGCGGCCGACTCGGTCATGCGCACCTGGCGCTGGCCCTCGCCCTGCACCAGCAGGGGCACGGTGCCCAGCGGGTTCTCTTCCAGAAACCAGCGCGCCTTGGCGCGCGGCGGGAACGGCATCATGTGCAGCGTGTACGGCAGGCGCAACTCTTCGAGCATCCACAAGGGGCGAAAAGACCGGGCGCTGACGCAGTGGTAGAGATGGATCATGGGCAGGGCGGGCCCGCCGGGGCGGCAGGCAGTGGTCGGGCGAACAAGTGGACTGCAGTTTAGTGGCGCACCGCCGCCAGGGCTGTCGGACAGGTGCCACGCAGGGTGCACATCATGCCGAGCACCGCGTCCGCCCAACTGGTGTCAGGCATCGCGGGACTGCCGGCGAAACTCCGCGGGCGAGTGCCCCGTCCAGCTGCGGAACGCGCGGATGAAGCTCTTTTCGTTGACGAAGCCCGCCGCCTCGGCCACTTGCTTGATGGGGCGGTCGGTGCGGTGCAGCAGGTCCACCGCGCGGCTTTGGCGCACCTCGTCCTTCAGGCCCTGCAGCGTGGCGCCTTCTTCCTTGAGCTGGCGGTGCAGGGTGCGCGGCGACACGTGCAGCAGCGCGGCCAGCGACTCGGCACTGTGCTGTGCCAGCGCGGGCGCGGCGTGCCCTGCCACTGTGGCGCCCAGCAGTTGCCGCACGCGCTGCACCAGCAGGCGGTCGCGCCGGTACTGCAGCACCGTGAGCGGCAGCGCGTGCTGCAGCATCTGCCGCAACGCGGACTCGTCGCGCCGCAGCGGCAGGCTCAAGTAGCGCGCATCGAAGTGGATCGCCGTCTGCGCCGCGCCAAAGGCCACCGGGCCGCGGAACAGCACCGCATAGGCATCGGCATGCGGCGGCGCGGCAAAGGCAAACTCCGCCGCGGTCAGCGGTATGCGCGAGTCCACCAGCCAGCAGGCCAGTCCGTGCGCATTGCGCAGCACCGACACCAGGCAGAACTCGCGCAGCGCACCCAGGTCGCGCGCCTCGGTGATGCGCAGCGTGGCGGTGTCGCCCTCGGTGGTCAGGTGCAGTGCGATGTCGTCCGCCAGCAGGCCGTGGTGCCGGCACCAGCGCGCCAACGCCACGCCCAGGTGCGGCGAGCTGATCGATGCGCGTGCCAGCATGCCGTAGCTGCCCCAGGGCAGGCGGCGGCTGAACCAGCCCAGGGCCTCGTCGTCCAGCTCCTGCATGGCGGCGTCCGAGATGCGCTCCATCTGCCAGGCCGTGATGCGCGCCTGGTCGTCGTGCAGCAGCTGCGGCGCAATCTGTGCCTGCGCCAGGGCCTGGTCGGGGCGCAGGCCGCGCTGCTCGTACGCCAGTACGATGGCCCGTACGAACGCGATCGGCGTGACCGCTGGGGCGGCGGTGGGGGGCAAGGCCTGCCAGGCGGGCTCAGGGGTCGGTGCAAGGGATTTCACGCGGGCCAGTGTGCCCCAGGCGTGGCACGATTTGCAACCATTGTGGCAACCCGGGGCGGGTTGGCGCTTCTATGCTTACGGATCGCAGCCCGGTCCACGGGCGCCACCGCCTGCCGCCGCTTGTCGCCACATGGACCGCGCAGGCCCCGCAAGGAGACACAAGGATGACGAGCCCCGCCACCGCTGCAGCGCCAGCACCCCTCACCGGCAGCCACGCCCGTGGCGCCGCCGGCGTCCCGCTGATCGAGCAGACCATCGGCAGCTTCTTTGCCGACATGGCGGCCCGCCAGCCCGGCCGCGAGGCGCTGGTCAGCGTGCACCAGGGCCGCCGGTACACCTATGCCCAGCTGCAGGCTGAGGCCCAGCGCCTGGCCAGCGCGCTGCTGGGCCAGGGCCTGGTGCCCGGCGACCGGGTGGGCATCTGGTCGCACAACAACGCCGAATGGGTGCTGATGCAGCTGGCCACCGCGCAGGTGGGCCTGGTGCTGGTCAACATCAACCCGGCCTACCGCACGTCCGAAGTCGAGTACGCCCTCAACAAGGTGGGCTGCCGGCTGCTGGTGAGCATGGCGCGCTTCAAGACCAGCGACTATGTGGGCATGCTGCGCGAGCTGGCGCCCGAGTGGCAGCACCAGCAGCCCGGCCAGCTGGGCGCGGTGAAGCTGCCGCACCTGAACACCGTGGTGTGGATCGACGACGGGGAGGGGCAGGGCGCCGACGAGCCCGGGCTGCTGCGGTTTTCGGACCTGCTGGCGCGCGGCGATGCGCAGGATGCGCGCCTGGCGCAGATCGCCGCCACGCTCAAGGCCACTGACCCCATCAACATCCAGTTCACCAGCGGCACCACGGGCTTCCCCAAGGGCGCCACGCTCACGCACCGCAACATCCTGAACAACGGCTTCTTCATCGGCGAATGCATGAAGCTCACGCCCGACGACCGCCTGTGCATCCCCGTGCCGCTGTACCACTGCTTCGGCATGGTGCTGGGCAACCTGGCGTGCTTCACGCATGGGGCCACCATCGTCTACCCCAACGACGGGTTCGACCCGCTCACCGTGCTGCAGACGGTGCAGGACGAGCGCTGCACCGGCCTGCACGGCGTGCCCACGATGTTCATCGCCGAGCTGGACCACCCGCGTTTCGCCGAGTTCGATCTGTCCACCCTGCGCACCGGCATCATGGCCGGCTCGCCATGCCCCACCGAGGTCATGAAACGCGTGGTGGAGCAGATGAATCTGCGCGAAATCACCATCGCCTACGGCATGACCGAGACCAGCCCGGTCAGCTGCCAGAGCAGCACCGATACGCCGCTGGCCAAACGCGTCTCCACCGTGGGCCAGGTGCAGCCGCACCTGGAGGTCAAGATCGTGGACCCCGACAGCGGCGCGGTGGTGCCCATCGGCCAGCGTGGCGAGTTCTGCACCCGGGGCTATTCGGTGATGCACGGCTACTGGGGGGATGAGGCCAAGACCCGCGAGGCCATCGACGCCGAAGGCTGGATGCACACCGGCGACCTGGCCACCATGGACGACGAGGGCTACGTGAACATCGTCGGCCGCATCAAGGACATGGTGATCCGCGGCGGCGAGAACATCTACCCGCGCGAGATCGAGGAATTCCTGTACCGCCACCCACAGGTGCAGGACGTGCAGGTGGTGGGCGTGCCCGATGCCAAGTACGGCGAGGAGCTGTGCGCCTGGATCATCGCCAAGCCGGGCACCACACCGACTGAAGACGACATTCGCGCCTTCTGCAAGGGCCAGGTCGCGCACTACAAGGTGCCGCGCTACATCCGCTTCGTCACCAGCTTTCCGATGACGGTGACGGGCAAGATCCAGAAGTTCAAGATCCGCGATGAGATGAAGGATCAGCTCGGTTTGGTCGAAGCCAAGACCGCGTGAACCTATGACCCCCCTGAGCCGCTTCGCGCCTTCCCCCGAGGGGGACGCCGCCCCTGGCCCGGCAAAGCCGGTTCCACGGCGGCACGCGCATGGCCTGCTCCGCGGCCTTCAGTGCCACCGGCCAGCCGGTGGCACCACACCACCCATACGACATTCGACGGAGCCTGCATGATTCTTGACACCCAACTCAACGCCCGCTCGGCGGACTTCCTGGCCAACGCCGCGGCCATGCGCACGCTGGTCGACGACCTGCGCGCCCAGCTCGACAAGGTCGCCCAGGGCGGCGGCGAAGCCGCCCGCGCCAAGCACACCGCCCGCGGCAAGCTGCTGCCACGCGAGCGCGTGCAGATGCTGCTGGACCCGGGCACACCGTTCCTGGAGCTGGCGCCGCTGGCCGCGCTTAACATGTACAACAACGATGCGCCCAGCTCGGGGCTGATTGCCGGCATCGGCCGCGTGAGCGGAGTGGACTGCATGATCGTGTGCAACGACGCCACGGTGAAGGGCGGCACCTACTACCCGCTCACCGTCAAGAAGCACCTGCGCGCGCAGGAAGTGGCGCAGCAGAACCACCTCACCTGCATCTACCTGGTGGACTCGGGCGGTGCCAACCTGCCCAATCAGGACGAGGTCTTTCCAGATCGCGACCACTTCGGCCGCATCTTCTTCAACCAGGCCAACATGAGCGCCATGGGCATCTCGCAGATCGCCGTGGTCATGGGCAGCTGCACGGCGGGCGGCGCCTACGTGCCGGCGATGAGCGACGAGTCCATCATCGTCAAGAACCAGGGCACCATCTTCCTGGGCGGCCCGCCGCTGGTCAAAGCCGCCACGGGCGAGGTCGTCACGGCCGAGGACCTGGGCGGTGGCGACGTGCACACGCGCTTGTCGGGCGTGGCCGACCACCTGGCGCAAAACGACCTGCATGCGCTGCAGCTGGCCCGCAATGCGGTGCGCAATCTGAATAAAAACAAGGCTCCGGCGCCCGCAGATCAAGCGCCAGAAGCTCCTAAATTTGTAGCGGAAGAACTCTACGGCGTGATCCCGGTGGACACGCGCAAGCCCTTCGACGTGCGCGAGATCATCGCCCGCATCGTCGATGGCAGCGAGTTCGACGAGTTCAAGGCCCGCTACGGCACCACGCTGGTCACGGGCTTTGCGCGCATCGAGGGGATGATGGTCGGCATCATCGCCAACAACGGCATCCTATTCAGCGAGTCGGCGCTCAAGGGCGCGCACTTCATCGAACTGTGCTGCCAGCGCAAGATCCCGCTCGTGTTCCTGCAGAACATCACCGGCTTCATGGTCGGCCGCAAGTACGAGAACGAAGGCATCGCGCGCAACGGCGCCAAGATGGTCACGGCCGTGGCCACGGCGGCAGTCCCCAAGTTCACCATCATCATCGGCGGCAGCTTTGGCGCTGGCAACTACGGCATGTGCGGCCGCGCGTACAGCCCCCGCTTTTTGTGGATGTGGCCCAACGCGCGCATCAGCGTCATGGGCGGCGACCAGGCGGCGGGCGTGCTGGCCACCGTCAAGCGCGACGGCATTGAGGGCAAGGGCGGCCAGTGGAGCGCCGAGGAGGAAGAAGCCTTCAAGGCCCCCATCCGCCGCCAGTACGAAGACCAGGGCCACCCCTACTACGCCACCGCGCGCCTGTGGGACGACGGCGTGATCGACCCGGCCGACACCCGCCGCGTGCTGGCGCTGGGCCTGGCCGCCACGCGCAATGCGCCCATCGAAGACACCAAGTTCGGCCTGTTCCGCATGTGACCGTGCCGGGAGCCGCCATGGACGCCGTCGCCCACTTCACACAGCTCGCACGCTACAACGTGTGGGCCACGGCGCGCCTGCTCGACGCCGTGCGGGCGCTGCCTGAAGAGGCCTATCGGCGCGATGTGGGCCTATTCTTCAAAAGCATCCACGGCACGCTCAACCACCTGCTGGTGGGCGAACACCATCTGTGGTTTGTGCGGTTTGCCGAAGGCACCTCGCCCAAGGTGGCGCTGGACGCCGAGCAGGAGAGCGACCGCGCGCAACTCGATGCCCGCTTGCGCGCGGGCGCTGCCCGCTGGGCACCGTTGATCGCCTCGTTGCCGGCAGACCGGTGGAACGGCACGCTCGACTACACCACCATGCGGGGCACGCAGGCATCGTTGCCGTTTGCCGCCACGCTGGCGCATGTGTTCAATCACGGCACGCACCACCGGGGCCAGATCACCGCCGCATTGACCGCCCTGGGCCAGCCCAGCCCCGAGCTGGACCTTGTCTACTTCCTGCAAAACCCGCCCACGCCATGAGCCAGAACCTGTCCATCACCTACATCGGCGCCGTGGCGCGCATCACGCTCACGCAGCCCGAGATCCGCAACGCCTTCAGCGACGAGGTCATCGCCGAGCTGACGGCGGCCTTCACCGAAGTGGGCGCGCGCGCCGACGTGCGCGCCGTGGTGCTGGCCGCAGAGGGCCCCGCGTTCTGCGCGGGCGCCAACCTCAATTGGATGCGCCGCATGGCCGACTACACCCGCGACGAGAACGTGGCCGACGCGGGCAAGCTGGCCGAGATGCTGCGCGTGATCTACGAATGTCCCAAACCCACCATCGCGCGTGTGCAGGGCGATGTGTACGCCGGTGGCATGGGCCTGGTGGCCGCGTGCGACATGGCGGTGGCGGTGGACACGGCGGGCTTTTGCCTGAGCGAGGTGAAGCTCGGCCTCATCCCCGCCACCATCAGCCCCTACGTGATCCGCGCCATGGGGCCCCGCGCAGCGCACCGCTACTTCCTCACGGCCGAGCGCTTCGGCGCGGCCGAGGCGTTGCGCACCGGCTTCGTGCACGAGGTGGTGTCTGCAGACCAGCTTGACGCCAAGGTCGACGAATTGCTCAAGGCCCTGACCAGCGCCAGCCCCCACGCCGTGCGCGCCTGCAAGAAGCTGGTGCTGGACGTGGCCGAGCGCGAGATCAATGCGGGGCTGATCGCCGCCACCGTGCAGGGCATCGCCGACATCCGCGCCAGCGACGAGGGCAAGGAAGGCGTGCAGTCGTTCCTGAACAAACGCAAACCGGCATGGCTTCTGGCCTGACGTCTGAGGACACACGAACATGGACCAGCTCTGGCTCAACATCGTTCAGTGGCTCCACACGCTGGGGCTCCACGTGGATGGCGGCACGGCGCGCGCGGTGGGCGATGCGGCGGCCACGGCCACCGCGCGGCTCGACATGCCCAGCCTGCTGGCGCTGGCCGCCGCGCTGGGCTGGGCCAGCGGATTCCGTCTGTACGCGGTGGTCTTCATCGTCGGCGGGATGGGGGCCCTGGGCTGGATGCCCTTGCCCCCCGGTCTGCACGTGCTGCAGAACCCGCTGGTGCTGCTGGTGGCGGGCGGCCTGATGCTGGTCGAGTTCTTTGCGGACAAGGTCCCGTGGATCGACAGTGCCTGGGACGCCGTGCACACCGTCATCCGCGTGCCCGGCGGGGCCCTGCTGGCCGCGGGCGTGTTCGGCGCCGATAACGCCACCATGGGCGTGGTGGCGGGCTTGCTGGGCGGGTCGCTGGCCGCCACGTCGATGGCCACCAAGATGACCACGCGCGCGGCGGCCAACACCTCGCCCGAGCCGTTCTCCAACTGGCTGCTGTCCTTCTTCGAAGACGGCCTGGTGGTGGCCGTGGTATGGCTGGCCACGCAGCACCCGGTGGCCTTTGGCATCGCGCTGGTGCTGATGGTGGCCATGTCGGTGCTGCTGCTAGTGGTGCTGTTCAAGTTTCTGCGCGCCGTGGTGCGGCGCTTGTCTTCTTTCTTTTCTGGTTCTGCCAAGGTGGCCTAAATGTTCAAAAAGATTCTGATTGCCAATCGCGGTGAAAACGGCTGCGCAGCAGACGTTTCTGCAAATTGCGTGGCACGCGCAGCGTGCGCAAGCGATCTCGCCGCGGGAGGGCGCCATGTTTAAGAAGATCCTGATCGCCAATCGCGGCGAGATCGCTTGTCGGGTCGCGGCGACCGCTAAACGCCTGGGCGTGAAGACCGTCGCCGTGTACTCCGATGCCGACGCCAATGCCAAGCACGTGGCCGTGTGCGACGAGGCCGTGCACATCGGTGGCAGCGCGCCCAAGGACAGCTACCTGCGCTGGGAGCGCATCATCGAAGCCGCCCAGGCCACGGGCGCACAGGCCATCCACCCGGGCTACGGCTTCCTGTCCGAGAACGAAGACTTCGCCCACGCCTGCGCGGCAGCAGGCCTGGTCTTCATCGGCCCGCCACCCTCGGCCATCAAGGACATGGGCCTCAAGGCCGAGTCCAAGCAGCTCATGGAAAAAGCGGGCGTGCCTCTGGTGCCCGGCTACCACGGCAGCGACCAGGACCCGGCGCTGCTGCAGCGCGAGGCCGACCGCATCGGCTACCCCGTGCTCATCAAGGCCAGCGCCGGCGGTGGCGGCAAAGGCATGCGCGCGGTGGACAAGAGCGAGGACTTCGCCGCCGCGCTCGCATCCTGCCAGCGCGAGGCGATCAACAGCTTTGGCGACGACGCGGTGCTGGTCGAAAAGTACGTGCAGCGCCCCCGGCACATCGAGATCCAGGTGTTCGGCGACACGCACGGCGACGTGGTGTATCTGTTCGAGCGCGACTGCTCCGTGCAGCGCCGCCACCAGAAGGTGCTGGAAGAAGCCCCCGCCCCCGGCATGACGCCCGCGCTGCGCCAGCAGATGGGCGAGGCCGCCGTCGCCGCCGCCAAGGCGGTGAACTACGTGGGCGCCGGCACGGTGGAGTTCATCGTGGAGCAGCCGGGTGGCTACGAGCGGCCCGACCAGATGAAGTTCTACTTCATGGAAATGAACACCCGCCTTCAGGTGGAACACCCGGTGACCGAGGCCATCACCGGCCTGGACCTGGTGGAGTGGCAACTGCGTGTGGCGTCTGGTGAACCGCTGCCGGTGAAGCAGCAAGACCTGCGCATCACCGGCCACGCCATCGAGGCCCGCATCTGCGCGGAGAACCCCGACAACAACTTCCTGCCCGCCACGGGCGCACCCAACGTGTATGCGCTGCCCGAGTGCGTGACGTTCGAAAGGGGCGCGGTGCGCGTGGACTCCGGTGTGCGCCAGGGCGATGCGATCAGCCCGTTCTACGACTCCATGGTGGCCAAGCTCATCGTGCACGGCGACACGCGCGAGCAGGCGCTGGCGCGGCTCGACGAGGCCCTGGCGCAGACGCACATCGTGGGCCTGGCGACCAACGTGCAGTTCCTGCGCCGCGTGGCGCGCACCGGCGCATTTGCCAGTGCCCAGCTCGACACCGCGCTGATCCCGCGCGAGCAGGCGGTGCTGTTCCACCAGGAGCCGGTCGGCCTGCCGCTGGCTGCTGCCGCCGCCGTGGCGCAGACCCTCCTGAACGAGCGCGCCAGCGAAGGCGCAGACCCCTTCAGCCGCCGCGACGGCTTTCATTCGCACGCGCTCACGCGCCGCCGCTTCGAGTTCGAGTTCGGCGGCGAGCACGCCAAGGCCTGGCTCACCTATGAACGCGATGGCACGCTGCACTTGGCGGTGGAAAGCTGGAAGGAAGGACAGGGCGATGCGGCCGTGGCCGGTCCGCTGACCTTCGCCGCGCAGGGTAACGGCATCGAACTGCAGTTCGCCGGTCAGCGCACCCGCGCTGCGGTGTACACCCAGGGCGAGGTGGACCATGTGTTCACGCCCCGCGGCGCGACGCAGATCACCGCCATTGACCTGCTGGCGCATGCGGGCGAGGCTGCGGCCGAGGGCGGGCGGCTCACGGCCCCCATGCCCGGCAAGGTGGTGTCGTTCGCGGTGAAGGCGGGCGATGCCGTCACCAAGGGCCAGCCGCTGGCGGTGATGGAAGCCATGAAGATGGAGCACACCATTGCCGCGCCCGCCGACGGCGTGGTGCAGGAGCTGCTGTATGCGCCCGGGGACCAGGTGACGGAAGGCGCGGAGCTGCTCAAGCTGGCGGTCGCGGCGTAAGCCGCTTGCGAGTCACCTCTGGGTCTTCCCCCGATAAAAACCCGTTCATCCTAAAAACCCGTTCACGCTGAGCTTGTCGAAGCGCCGCGCAAGGCTTCGACAAGCTCAGCCCGAACGGTATTGAGCGGGATTGAATGCTCGAATGCTCGAATGGTTGAACGCAAGCCAGCAAGAGGGGATGTCGTTCCGTGCTCGCTGGAGCCCGTCCCCTGCCCGCCGCAGCCCGCCTCCTGCGCGTCTGCGGCCTCCCCCAACCGTTCGGGCTGAGCCTGTCGAAGCCAGGGCGTGTGGGTGCGGATGCGATGGCCCTTCGACAAGCTCAGGGTGAACGGAGGGTCGGGTCGCACAGCGGGTGCGCCCTGACGCAGGCCGTGCAGGCCATAGGTGACACCCAGCCAGCGCCAATGCAGTTACCCTTGACCGCATGAACATCACCCTTTGCTGTACCGACACCAAGATCGAGCCCTGGCTGCAGGGGCTTGCCGCTGCCTTGCCCCATGCCCACATCAGCGTGTGGCAGCCGGGGGCACCGCAGGCCGACTACGCCGTGGTCTGGGCGCCGCCCCAGCAGTTTCTGGATGAGCAGCCTGCCTTGCGGGCGCTGTTCAACATCGGCGCCGGGGTGGACGCGCTGCTCAAGCTGCGCATGCCGCCGGGCTGCCAGATCGTGCGCATCGACGATGGCGGCATGGCCGTGCAGATGGCCGAATACGTGTGCCACGCCGTGGTGCGCCATTTTCGCGAGCTGGACGCGTACGAGGGCGACATGCGCGCCGGCCGCTGGGGCTTTCGCCGGCCGCGGGTGCGATCGGAGTTTCCGGTGGGCGTGATGGGCCTCGGTGTGCTGGGCGAGCGCGTGGCGCGGGCGCTGGCGCATTTCGACTTTCCGGTCAACGGCTGGAGCCGGTCTCCCAAGGTGGTGGACGGCGTGCGCGGCTTCAGCGGCGCAGAGGGCTTTCACGATTTCCTGGCCGCCAGCCGCGTGCTGGTCAACCTGCTGCCGCTCACGCCCGACACGCAGGACATCATCAACCGCGACACGCTGTCGCGCCTGCAGCCGGGCGGCTATGTGATCAACGTGGCGCGGGGCGCGCACCTGGTCGAAGAGGATCTGCTGGCGCTGATCGACAGCGGGCACATCGCAGGCGCCACGCTGGATGTGTTTCGCACCGAGCCTTTGCCGGTCGGGCACCCGTTCTGGACCCACCCGCGGATCACCGCCACGCCCCACACTTCGGCCCGTACCATGCGGGAAGAGAGCATTGCGCAGATCACGCGCAAGATGGCGGCGATGGAGCGCGGCGAGGCGGTGGCAGGCACCGTGGACCCCGGGCGGGGGTACTGACCCGCTGGTGCGTTGGCAGCATCAACCCCCACAATCGCAGGCATGCGCTCCACATCCTTTCGCCGGTTTTTCGGCCTTCTCGGCTGGCTGCTGCTGGTGCCCGGCGCACTGACTGCGGTGGCCGCCAGCTGGCTGCTGGCCACGAGCTTGCATCTGGTGGGCGACACGCGCAGCGCCAAAGGCCGCGTGGTGGCGCACGAAAGCGTGGTGACAGGGGCCTCAAGCCGGCAAGCCCATGGCAAGAAAAGCGTCGTCGAGTTTGTGGCGAACGATGGCCGCACCGTGCGGTTCACGGACTCGCTGGTGCGGCAGCTGCAGGCGGTGCACGAGGTGGGTGACACCGTCACCGTGCGCTATCCCGCCAATAGCCCTTCGCGGGCTGAGATCAGCAGCTCCAATACCCTGAAGATTTTCTTGGGCGCTGTGTGGCTGCTGTTCAGCGCCGTGGGCATGGCGGCGGGCTGGCTGCTTCTGCGCCTGCGACCCAGCGTTCCCGCCTAGATATCGCCAGGCGCCGCCTGCGCCTGCGCCTGCAAGATGCCAGCATGGCGTGCAGCAGTGGGGTGCACGGCACCTCGCAACACCCGACGCGCAACGCCCGCGGCCTCAGTCAATCCATCGTCACGCCCGCATCGCGCACCAGCTTGCCCAGGCGCTGCGCGTCGGATTTGATCAGCGCGCCGAAGTCCGCGGCCGTGCCTGCCACCACCGGCGTGCCGATGGCCTCCCACTTGGCGCGGAACGCGGGCTCCTTGAAGATCGCATTCACCGTGGCGTTGAGCTTGTCCACGATGGACTGCGGCGTGCCCGCACGCACGGCGATGCCGTGCCAGCCGGTGATCTGGTAGCCGGAGACGCCCGCCTCGGCCATGGTGGGCACGTTGGGCAGCACCTTGGCGCGCTCGGCCGAGGTGACCGCCAGCGGGATGAGCTTGCCCGACTGGATGTGCGGCAGCGAGCTACCCATGATGTCGAACATCACGTTCACCTGCCCGCCCAGCAGGTCGTTGAGCGCCGGTCCCGCGCCGCGGTACGGGATGTGACCCATCTTCACGTGGGCCATGGTGTTGAACAGCTCGCCCGCCAGGTGCTGCGGCGTGCCATTGCCGGCCGATGCAAAGCTCAGCACCGGCTTGCCCGCCTTGGCCAGGGCCATCAGCTCCGGCAGGGTCTTCACGCCCAGCGAGGGGTGCACCTCCAGCACCAGCGGAAAGGCCGACAGCTGCACCACGGGCACCAGGTCGGTCAGTGGGTTGAACGGCATGCTGGCGTACAGCGACGGGTTCACCGCCATCGGGCCGCTGGCGGCCAGCAGCAGGGTGTGGCCGTCGGCGGGCGCCTGCTTGGCCACCTCGGCACTGCCGGAGTTGCCGCCCGCGCCGCCCTTGTTGTCCACCACCACGGTCACGCCCAGCCGGCTTTGCAGCTCGGGCTGCAGCATGCGCGCCATCAGGTCGGTGGGACCGCCGGGCGGGTAGGGCACCACGAAGCGGATGGTCTTGGTGGGGAAGGCGGCCGGGGCCGTCTGGGCCACGGCGTGGCCTGCCGTGCCCAGGGCCAGGCCCCAGGTGGCGGGCACGGCAAGCGCCAGGCGGATGGCCGTGCGCCGCGTGGCCCGTCGGGCCTGGGGTACGGGGGCGTGGGCGGTGGGGTGTTGTTGCATGGTGTCTCCTGCGGATGGATGAAGGCCCGTCTGGCGCGGGCTGATGGGTTTGATGGGTGCTGAGGAAGTGCAGAGCCGGGCGAGGGCTCAGCCTGCGCCGAACCGCTGGCGAATGCCCTGCGCCGTGGCCAGCGGTCGCCCCAGCGCGGCCGCGGCCTCGACCGCCTGGCGCACCAGGGCCGCGTTGTCCGGCGCGGTGCTGCCGTCCTTGCGCAGCAGGTTGTTCTCAAAGCCCACGCGGGCATGCCCGCCGAAGGCCGCGGAGGCGGTGATGCAGGTGTTCTCGGCGGCGCCGAACGCGCACACGGCCCAGGGTTCGGGCCCGTCGTGGGCGGCCAGAAAGGGCAGCAGGTCCCGCGGGCTCGATGTCTGGCCCGCGCTGTAGCGGCCCAGCACGAAAAGCAAAAACCACGGCGCATCCGGCACCACGCCGCTGGCGCGCAGCGCCTGCCAGCGGCGCAGGTCGGCCACGTCGTACAGGATGACCTGCACCATGCAGCGGCGCTGCACCAGGCCCGTGAAGAAGCGCTGCAGTCCGGGCTCGCCGATCTCGGGCTGGTCGATCTCGCGCAGGCCGATGGACACGGCCTCGGGCTGCAGCGCCTCGACCATCGCGATCTGCGCCGGGGCACGGTACACGCCTGCCGCTTCGCTGGTGATCTGCACCACCATCGCATCGCCCACGGCGTGCTGCACCACGCGCCGGGCTTCACGGTAGCCCTCCACGTCCAGGCTGTGGCGGCCCTGGGCGTCGCGGATGTGCATGTGGATCATGGCCGCGCCCGCCTCCAGGCAGGCCTTGGCGGTGGCGGCCAGCGTGGCTGGTGTGGTGGGCACGGCGGGGTGGTCGCTCGGCAGTTTGTACGCGCCGTTGGGCGCCACAGTGACGATCAGCGGATCGGGCCATTGGCTGGGCGCACTGGCAGCGGTGGGCATGGGGTGGGTGCTCATGGCGCGGCTCCAGGGGTAGCCTGCGCAGTGGCGGGCTCGATGGTGGGTAGCTCGCTGGCCAGCAGGGCCAGCCCTTGGCGCAGTAGCGCGTCGTAGCGGGCGCGCTCGGCACGCTTGCGGTCCTCGGGCCAGTCGAAGAAGCCCTTGCCGGTCTTCATGCCCAGCTCGCCGTTGGCCACGCGGTCGCGCAGCGCCTGGGCGGGCACGTTGGTGTTGGACAGCGTGGGGTACATGGTGGCCGCAGCCGCGCAGTGCACCTCGATGCCCGCGTGGTCGCGCTGCAGCACCGGGCCTGCGGCCAGAAAGCGAAAGCCGAAGCCAAAGCGCACGGCGGCGTCCACGTCTTCGGGCGACGCGATGCCTTCGTCGATGAGCGCAAAGGCCTCGCGCGACAGCGCATGTTGCATGCGGTTGGCCAGAAAGCCCGGCTTGTCCTTTTTCACCAGCACCGGCACGCTGCCGCAGCGCCGCATGAAGCCGTGCAGCCACTGGCCCAGCGTGGGGTCGCTGCGCTCGCCCAGCACCACTTCCACCAGCGGCACCAGGTGCGCCGGCATGAAGAAGTGCAGGCCCAGCATGCGCTGCGCGGTGGGCAGGCCGTGCGCAATGGCGCTGATCGGAAAGCCCGAGCTGTTGCTGGCCAGCACCGCGCTGGCCGGCGCCAGGGCCACCAGCTCGCCAAACAGATGCTGCTTGGCGGCCAGTTGCTCGGTGATGCATTCGACCACCAGCACCACGCCGTCCCAGGCCACGTCCTGCAGGCTGGCGCACACCTCCACAGGGCCTGCGCCCGCGGCCAGGCCGGCGGCGTCGAGCTCGGCGGCAATGTGCGGCAAGAGCAGGTCGCGCCGCGCGGTGTGCGGGTCCACCACCGTGACCCGGGCGCCGCCACGGGCCAGGACCACGGCCACGTCCGCACCCATGGTGCCCCCGCCCACGACCACCGTGCGTGCATTGCGCGGCGAACAGATGTCCATGCTGTTGTCTCCTTGTGTTGTCTTGCGGTGCAGTCTAGGCAGGCCGCATTGCGCGGTCCAGACGTATTTTTCGATAGACTGATCGGCCATGAAGATCAATTGGTCGGCCCGCGAGGTCGATGTGTTCCTGGCGCTGGCCGACACGCTGAGCTTTCGGCGCACCGCGCTGCAGATGCACCTGTCGCAGTCGGCGGTGTCGGGCACGCTCGCGCGGCTCGAAGAGATGCTGGGCGCGCGCCTGTTCGATCGCACCACGCGCACGGTGCAGCTCACGCAGGCGGGCGAGGTGTTTGCCGAGCAGGCCCGCTTTCTACGCCACCAGATGGATGAGACGGTGCGCCGCGTGCAGGCCGTGGCGCAGGTGCAGGTGGGGCGGCTCGCGCTGGCGGCGCTGCCGTCGCTGGCGGCGGGGGTGGTGCCCCGCGCGTTCGCGCGGTTTGCGGCGGGGCACCCGGGCGTGCACCTGGAGCTGTTCGACAGCCTGGCGGGCCCGGCGTTCGACATGGTGCGCGCAGGGCGCGTGGACTTCGCGCTCACCGCCGCCAACCCCGCGTATGCCGACCTCGACTACACCCCGCTGTCGTCCGACCGCTTCGTGCTGCTGCTGGCCCGCGCCCACCCGCTGGCGCGCGGCCGCGGTGCGCTGGCCTGGGCCGATGTGGCAGACCTGCCGCACATCTCCATGCCCGCCGGCACCAGCGTGCGCCAGTACGCCGACGAGGCGCTGCTCACGCACCGCATCCGCTTTGCGCCGCGCTACGAGGTGGAGCACCTGGCCACCATCGCGGCCATGGTGGCCGCGCAGCTGGGCGTGAGCGCGCTGCCCGAGCTGGCCGCGCAGGTGGTGCGCCGGCCCGAGGTGGTGACCCGGCCGCTCAAGCAGCCGTCGCTGCGCCGGCCCATCGGCCTCGTGACGCTGCGGGGGCGGCGCCTGTCGCTGGCGGCGGTGCAGATGGTGGCGCTGCTGCGCCAGGAGATGGACGAAGGGGCTGGTGCGTAGTGGCTGCGCCGGGGTGCCGCAATGGCACGAGCGGAGAGTGGTCTGGCAGGATATGAGGTGGTGCCGCACCGCCGAAGCCCGGACAATGGGAGGCGTCCGCCCGGCCCCCACCCCGACCCTGCTGTCGGGCCTCGCGCACAGCGCGCTGCGGGTGCCGGCCCAGGCCCGCACCGCTCCACGTCCTTTTTTTCAGGTAGCCCCACCATGAGCATTCCTTCCCGCGTCAAACTCATCGATGTCGGCCCGCGCGACGGGCTGCAGAACGAGAAATCGCCCGTGCCCGCCGAGGTCAAGATCGCGCTGGTGCACCGCCTGCAGGACGCGGGCCTCAAAGAGATCGAGGTCACGAGCTACGTGAGCCCCAAGTGGGTGCCGCAGATGGCCGACAACCACGAGGTCATGCAGGGCGTGAACCGCGTGGCTGGCGTGCGTTACTCGGTGCTCACGCCCAACCTCAAGGGCTATGAAGCCGCGGTGGCGGACCGGCCTGACGAGATCGTGGTCTTCGGCTCGGCCAGCGAGGCGTTCAGCCAGAAGAACATCAACTGCTCCATCGCCGAGAGCATCGAGCGATTCGCGCCCGTGGTCGAGGCGGCGCTGGCGGCGGGCATCGGCGTGCGCGGCGCGATGAGCTGCACCGTGGGCTGCCCGTACGAGGGCGAGATCGCCCCCGAGCGCGTGGAGTACCTCGCCGGCCTGCTCAAGGGCATCGGCGTGCAGCGCGTGGACGTGGCCGACACCATCGGCGTGGGCACGCCGCGCAAGGTGCAGCGTGCGCTCGAAGCCACGCTGAAGCATTTCGGCATCGACGATGTGTCGGGCCACTTTCACGACACCTACGGCCAGGCGCTGTCCAACACGCTGGCCGCGCTGGAGCTGGGGGTGTGGAACTACCAGTCGTCCGTGGCCGGCCTGGGCGGCTGCCCCTACGCCAAAGGGGCCACCGGCAACGTGGCGACGGAGGACGTGGTCTACATGCTGCACGGCATGGGCATCGAGACGGGCATCGATCTTGATAAGCTCATCGATGCGGGGGCCTACATCAGTGGGTTCCTGAACCGAAAACCCAACTCCCGCGCGGCGAATGCATTGCTGACGAAACGCGCGGGATAGCGCCATCGGCGCAGGAGATGACGACCGTGTGTGGAGCTGAACTGAAGAACCTTCCCGAGGGCGTGCAGCGCGTGGCTGCAGCGCTGCAGACCTTGAACCACCCCCACATGCCGCAGATGCTGGACGACGCCGCGCGCACCGCGCAGCAGGCGGCCGACGCGCTGGGCATCCTGGTGGGGCAGGTGGCCAAGAGCATCATCTTTCGGCGCAAGAGCGACGACGTGGCCGTGCTGGTGGTCACCTCGGGCGACAGGCGCGTGGACGAGAAAAAGGTCGAGGCCCATGTGGGTGGCAAGATCGGCCGGGCCGATGCCGACTTCGTGAAGTCGCGCACCGGCTTTTCCATCGGCGGCGTCTCGCCCGTGGCGCACGCCACGCCGCCCGTCACGCTCATCGACCAGGACCTGCTGCGCTTCGACGTGGTGTGGGCCGCGGCTGGGCACCCGCACAGCGTGTTCCCGCTGCACCCCAGCGACCTGCAGCGGCTGACGGGCGCACCCGTGGTGGACGTGGTGCAGGCGCCTGTGGAAGCCAGCGCACTGCACGCGGCATGAATGCTATAGATTTACTAGCTATTCGCGCCCGGCAGGCAAGCGGTAGCGGCTATTTTGATTCAAAGAGTCAAGAAGTCGTGCCGTCTCCTTGCATCTCGGTGTGCCGCCTGTCGCTCGACCACACGCACTGCGAAGGCTGCTTTCGCACGCTCGACGAGATCCGTATCTGGTCCGGTGCCGATAGCGACACGCGCCGCCGCATCTGGGCCGGGTTGCTGGGGCGTGCCGGGATCACGCTGACAGCGCCGCCCCCGCAGTCCACACCCTCCGCGCAGGAAACGACGCCATGAAGCGCATCACGTTCTACCTCGACTTCGTCTCCCCCTACGCCTGGCTCGCGTTCGAGCGCCTGCCCGAGGTGCTGGAGGGCCTGAGCTACAGCGTGGCCTACAAGCCCGTGCTGCTGGGCGCGCTGCTGCAGCAGCATGCCAACCCGGGCCCCGCCGGCATCGCCCCCAAGCGCGACTGGACCTACCGCCACGTGACCTGGCTGGGCCATGCGCAGGGCACGCTGCTGCAGATGCCCGCGCGGCACCCGTTCAACCCGCTGCCCCTGCTGCGCACGGCGCTGGCGTGCAGCGACGACGGGCACATCAATCGCTTCGTGGCGGGCACGGTGCTGCGCCACGTGTGGCAGGGCGGGCACGACGCGCTCGATGCCGCGCGCCTGGCCGACCTGGCCACGCAGCTCGCGGACCAGCTGCGTCCCGGCGAGGATGCGGCCAGCGACAGCCCCAAAGCCCTGCTGCGCGCCAACACCGAAGCCGCGCAGGCGGCGGGCGTTTTTGGCGTGCCGGCGTTCGAGGTGGACGGCAAGCTGTTCTGGGGGCTCGACGGCCTGCCGATGCTGCGCGCGTACCTCGATGGCGATGCGTGGTTCGACGGTCCGGGCTGGGATGCTGTCAGCCAGCTCCCATCGGGTTTACCCGGCAAGGCGTGAGCGATTTCCGGATGCTGAAAGGGGCCCTGCGGGTTTCACCCTAAGTTGTCAGAGAGCGGTCAGTTTGGTGAAAGCTCGTGTTGGTTTGGCGTCAGAGCGTGGTCAGTGCCATCTCCAAGAATGCGTACAGCCCGCCAGAGCGCGGTCTGCAAAACCAACAGGAGACACACACATGGCAACCGTTCATCCCGCACCGCGGCCGATGTCGCCCGAAGAGAGGAAGGTCATCTTCGCGTCGTCGCTCGGCACTGTTTTCGAGTGGTACGACTTTTATCTGTACGGCTCGCTCGCGGCCATCATCGCCAAGCAGTTCTTCAGCGGTCTGGATGCCGGCTCGGCGTTCATCTTCGCGCTGCTGGCGTTTGCCGCGGGCTTCATCGTCCGTCCGTTCGGCGCCATCTTCTTCGGCCGCCTGGGCGACATGATCGGCCGCAAGTACACCTTCCTGGTCACCATCCTGATCATGGGCCTGTCGACCTTCATCGTCGGCATCCTGCCCACGTATGCGCAGATCGGTGTGGCCGCTCCGGTCATCCTGATCGTGCTGCGCCTGCTGCAAGGCCTGGCCCTGGGCGGTGAATACGGCGGTGCCGCCACCTACGTGGCAGAGCATGCTCCGCACGGCCGTCGCGGCGCCTACACGGCCTGGATCCAGACCACCGCCACGCTGGGTCTGTTCCTGTCGCTGATGGTCATCCTGGGTACCCGCACGGTCATGGGCGAAGAAGCCTTTGGCGACTGGGGCTGGCGCATTCCGTTCATCGTGTCGATCCTGCTGTTGGCCATTTCGGTCTGGATCCGCCTGTCGATGAACGAGTCGCCTGCATTCCAGAAGATGAAGGCCGAGGGCAAGACCTCCAAGGCGCCGCTCAAGGAATCGTTCGGCGAGTGGAAGAACCTCAAGATCGTGATCCTGGCACTGGTGGGCCTGACCGCCGGCCAGGCCGTGGTCTGGTACTCGGGCCAGTTCTACGCGCTGTTCTTCCTGACGCAAGCGCTCAAGGTCGATGGCGCCACCGCCAACATCTTCGTCGCGATCTCGCTGTTGATCGGCACGCCGTTCTTCATCGTGTTCGGTGCGCTGTCCGACAAGATCGGCCGCAAGCCGATCATCCTGGCAGGCTGCCTGCTGGCTGCGGTGACGTACTTCCCGGTGTTCGGCGCGCTGACCAAGGCGGCCAACCCCGCCCTGGCCGAAGCGCAGGCCAAGAACCAGGTGGTCGTGACGGCCAACCCCGACGAGTGCTCGTTCCAGTTCAACCCCACCGGCACCACCAAGTTCACCAGCTCGTGCGACATCGCCAAGCAGGTGCTGGCTGGCGCTTCGGTGAGCTATGAGAACGCCACGGCCGCTGCCGGCACGCCCGCCACGATCAAGATTGGCGAGACGGTCATCACGTCTTACACCAGCAAGGGCCTGCCCGCTGACGAAGCCAAGAAGAAGGACGGCGAGTTCAAGAAGGCCGTGGCCGATGCCCTGAAGGCTGCCGGCTACCCCACCAAGGCAGACCCTGCCCGCATCGACAAGGTCATGGTCGTTGTGATCCTGACTTACCTGGTGCTGCTGGTGACCATGGTGTACGGGCCTATCGCCGCCATGCTGGTGGAAATGTTCCCGACCCGCATCCGCTACACGTCCATGTCCCTGCCGTACCACATCGGTAACGGCTGGTTCGGCGGCCTGCTGCCCACCACGGCGTTCGCCATCGTGGCCCAGACCGGCAACATGTACAACGGTTTGTGGTACCCCATCATCATTGCCGGCGCGACGGTGGTGATCGGTGGCCTGTTCATCAAGGAAACCAAGGACGTCGACATCTACGCCAACGACTGACCGGTGCTGATGAAGAAGATCGTCATGAATTGACGGGTGCACAGGGCCCGCCCGCAAGGGACGGGCCCTGTGTTCCATCAAGGGGCTTGTGCCACACAGCACAACCTACAACGCAGCGCCCAGGCTCCTTGATTGAACAAACCCAAACTCAAACCCAAACCCCCACCCGCCCGCGGGAACCAAGGAGATATTTATGTGGAAGATTGCTGTTGGCTTCGTTTTGTTCGCTGCCCTGTCGATGTACGTCATCATCAAGGCGGGCGACAAGGCCGACATGGGCGGTGAAAAGCATGGTGCCGATGCGGTACACGTGCCTGAAACACCCGCCAGCGCACCGGCACCCGTGGTGGCGCCTGCCGCTTCGGCACCAGCGTCGGCTGCCAGCGCGCCATGATGCTGGTTTGAAGGACCGCAGGGGGCAGCGGCGTGTAGCGCCGGTGCCCCTGCAAGAAAGCTTCAAAGACAAAAAGCCCGGGCCATGGTGGCACCGGGCTTTTTTGTTTGTTGGCTGGGCGTTCTCACCCTGTCGGCTGCATCTGCCGCATCGGCCTCATCGGCCTCATCCCCCCGCCATTCCTCAGCGCTTGAACCGCCCGTCGCTGCCGATGATGGACAGGTCCGAAAAATCCAGCCCGCTGTGGTCCGTGGGGCTGTAGCTCAGCTCCAGGCCGCCCAGGTCCCATTTCTTGATGCCTTCCAGGCCCGCCTGCAGTTTGGCGCGGTCGGGCTTGGGGCCGGCGCGCTTGAGGCCTTCGACCAGTACCTTGGCGGTCACGAAGCCCTCCACCATGGCGGGAGTGAGGTCGGCGATGTTCTTGGCGCGGGCGAGGTCCATGGCCTCCTTGATGACCGCGTAGTTCAGCGACCGCTCGGACGGAAACACCTGCGTGACGACCACGCCGCGCGCCTGTTCGCCCAGCGCCTTCACAAAGCCGCCCGAGGCGTTGTTGGACAGCGTGACGATCTGGCCCGTGACGCCCGCGCCGCGCAGTGCCTTGATGCCGTCGACCACCGCAGCGCCGGTGCCGATGAAAATGACGGCCTGCGGCTGCTTGCCCGCCACGCGCGGTGCGATGGCGCTGTAGTCGGGCTTGGCGCGGTCGAACTTCTCGACGAAGGCGGCTTCGAGGTTATTGGCCTTGAAGCCGATCTGCGCACCGGCCAGGCCGTCGGCGCCGAAGGTGTCGTCCACATGCACCACGCCGATGCGCTTGATGCCCAGTGTGTTCAGGTGCGTGATGGCTTTTTCGACTTCGCGCTGGTAGGGCGCGCGCACGTTGAAGATGTACTTGCTGACCGGCTGGTGAAGCGCGATGGCGCCGGTGGACGGCCCCACCAGCGCCACGCCGTGCTGCTCCAGCAGCGGGATGATGCCCTGCGTGTGCGGCGTGCCGCGGGTCATGAACAGGCCGACCACATTCTTCTGCTCGATCAGCGTTTTCGTGTTCTCCAGCGTGAGCTTGGGGTCGAACTTGTCGTCCAGCAGCACCAGCTCCACCTTCTGCCCGCCCACGCCGCCGCGCGCGTTGACGTGGTCGATGTACAGGGCGGCCCCTTGGGTGGACTCGGCCACGGTGGCGGCGGCCGAGCCGGTCACCCCCACGGTCTGGCCGATGAGGATCTGTGCGTGCGCAGCGTGGGCGATGCCCAGTGCCAGGGCCAGCAGGGCCGCGCGCTTCGCCAGGGGGCCGGGGACTGTCATGGTGTGCCTCTTTCTTGTGAGGGTGCCGAGTTTAGGGACGGGCCATGGCAGGGCATCTGTAGAAACGCGTAGTGGCGGCATTCCATGCTGCGCGCCTGGCCGTAGCCGTAGCCTTGGCCCCAGTGGCAGCTGCCCCGGCAGCCCGTCACCGCCTGAACTTGCCGTCCGTGCCGATGATGGACAAATCGGCAAAGTCCAGGCCCGTGTGGTCCTCGGGGCTGTAGCTCACCTCCAGCCCGCCCAGGTCCAGCTTCTTGATGCTCTCCAGGCCCGCATGGAGCTTCTCGCGCGTGGGCTTGGGGCCGGCGCGCCTGATGCCTTCCACCAGCACCTTGGCGGCCGCATAGCCTTCCAGCATGGCCGGGGTGATGTCGCCCGCGCCCTTGGCCTTGGCCAGCTCCTGCGCTTCCTTGACCATGGGGTAGGTCACGGCCCGCTCGTTGGGGTAGACCTGCGTCACGATCACGCCGCGCGCGTTGGCGCCCAGGCTCTTGATGAAGCCGCCCGAGGCATTGTTCGACAGCGTCACGATCTGCGCGGCCGAGCCCGCGGTGCGAAAGGCGGTGTTGGCCTCCACCACAGTCGAGCCAGACGCGATGATCAGAACGGCCTGCGTATCGGCCTTGGCCACCTTGGCGGCGATGGCCGTGAAGTCCGGCTTGGCGCGGTCGAATTTTTCCAGCGCCACGGGCGTGAGCTTGGCGCCCGCCAAGCCCTTTTGCGCACCCGCCACGCCGTCGGCGCCGAAGCTGTCGTCCGCGTACACGACTGCAATGCGCGAGATGCCCATAGAGGCCAGGTGGGTCATGGCTTTTTCGGCCTCGCGCTGGTAGGTGGCGCGCACGTTGAAGATGTACTTGCGCACCGGCTGGTGCAGCACCATGGCGCCGGTGGAGGGCGCCACCAGGGCCACGCCGTGCTTTTCCAGCAGAGGGATCATGGCCTCGGTGTGCGGCGTGCCCCGCGTGAGAAACAGCGCCAGCACGTTGTTGTCTTCGATGAGCTTGCGCGCGTTCTCGGCCGCGATCTTGGGGTCGAACTTGTCGTCCAGCGAGGTCAGCTCGATCTTCTGACCGTTGATGCCACCCTTGGCATTGACCATGTCGATATAAAGCTTGGCGCCGTCGGTAGTCTCCTTCACGCCCGCGGCCACCTGGCCCGAGAAGCCCGCGGTCTGCCCGATGAGGATCTGCGCATGGCCGGCCGTGGCCATGCCGAGTGCCAAGGCGGTCGCTCCTGCCCACTGAATGTGCCATCGGTTCATGGTTGTCTCCTGTTTGTGTCTTTGCGTAAGAGTTCAGTCTAAGCGCATGTATTTGAAGCGTTTAAAGGGTTTGTCCGAGAAAAACACCCCTTTGCCAAGGGCTTTTTCGCCTTGTCAAACCGGCGCGCATCGCGTTCCGGGGGTAATCCGGGCCGCCCGGCAGACCCGGCTCCGCGTCCCTAGAATGTTCCGCCTTACCCCAGAAAGACTGCCTCCATGACCCAGGGACTGATCCGTATCCGCGGCGCACGCCAGCACAACCTCAAGAACCTGGATCTGGACATCCGCACTGGCGAGCTCACGGTGGTCACCGGCCCCAGCGGCTCGGGCAAATCCAGCCTGGTGTTCGACACGCTGTACGCCGAGGGCCAGCGTCGCTACGTGGAGACCTTCAGCGCCTACGCGCGCCAGTTCCTCGACCGCATGGACAAACCGGCGGTGGACAAGGTCGAAGGCGTGCCGCCCGCCATCGCCATCGATCAGACCAACCCCGTGCGCTCCAGCCGCTCCACCGTGGGCACGATGACGGAGCTCAACGACCATTTGAAGCTCTTGTTTGCGCGCGCCGGCCAGCTGTTCGACAAGGAGACCGCGCAGCCCGTGCGCCACGACTCGCCCGAGACCATCTACGCCGAGCTGCAGCGCCGCAGCGCCGAGGCCGGCGACCCGCGCGTGGTGCTGACCTTCCCGGTCGAGTTGCCGGGCGGCACGTCGCCCGAGCAGGTGGAGCAGTGGCTGTCGGCCAGCGGCATCACCAAGGTGCAGGCCGAGCGCGAAGTGGCCACGCCCACCGGCCCGCGCAAGGTGCTCGATGTGGTGGCCGACCGCTTCCGCCTGGGCAATGCCGAGAAGGCGCGCGTGGTCGAGGCCATCGAGGTCGCGCTCAAGCGTGGCACGGGTCGGCTGAACGTGTACGTTCTGCCCCAAGCCGTTCAGCCTGAGCCGGTCGAAGGCCAGGGCAGCGCTTCGACCGGCTCAGCGCACACGGAACCCGCGCCCGAACTCTGGCGCTTTTCCACCGGCCTGCACTGCCCCGACAGCGACCTGCGCTACAGCGACCCGATCCCCTCGATGTTCTCGTTCAACTCCGCCGTGGGCGCGTGCGAGAGCTGCCGGGGCTTCGGCCGCGTGATCGGCGTGGACTACGGCCTCGTCATCCCCAACGACAAGCTCACGCTGCGTGCGGGGGCCATCAAGACCATCCAGACCCCCGCGTGGAAAGAGGCGCAGGACGACCTCATGCGCCATGCCGAAACCGCCGGCATCCCGCGCGACACGCCCTGGAACAAACTCACCGACGACCAGAAGAAATGGGTCATCGGCGGCGCGCCGGGCTACAAGGACGGGCAGTGGAGCAAGCAGTGGTACGGCATCAAGCGCTTCTTCGAGTACCTGGAGAGCAAGGCCTACAAGATGCACATCCGCGTGCTGCTGTCCAAGTACCGCAGCTACACGCCGTGCCCCACCTGCGCGGGTGCGCGGCTCAAGACCGAAAGCCTGCTGTGGCGCGTGGGCAGCAAGGATGACGCTGACGCCGCGGTCGACCCGGCCCGCCGCTTCATGCCCGAGGGCGTGCAGTGGTCGCGCGCGCAGCTCGAAGCACTGCCCGGCCTGTGCCTGCACGACCTGATGCTGCTGCCCATCGACCGGCTGCGCCGCTTCTTCGACCGCATGGAGCTGCCCGTGGGCGACGCCGCGGCCGGTGGCGATGCGCAGGCTCTGAAGCTGCTGCATGAAGAGATCACCACGCGCCTTCGCTACCTGTGCGACGTGGGCATCGGCTACCTCACGCTCGACCGCCAAAGCCGCACGCTGAGCGGCGGCGAGGTGCAGCGCATCAACCTGACGACCGCGCTGGGCACCAGCCTGGTCAACACGCTCTTCGTGCTGGACGAGCCCAGCATCGGCCTGCACCCGCGCGACATGCACCGCATCACCGAGGCCATGCTGCGCCTGCGCGACGCGGGCAACACCCTGGTGGTGGTGGAGCATGACCCGGCCGTGATGCTCGCGGCCGACCGCATGATCGACATGGGCCCCGGCCCGGGCCGGTTGGGCGGGCAGATCGTGTTCGACGGCACCACGGCCGACCTGCGCCATGCCGACACGCTCACCGGCGCCTACCTCAGCGGGCGCAAGCACGTGGGCTTCGGCTTCAAGCGCATGGTGACGGAATCGACACCGCGCCTCATCCTGGAAGGCGCACGCGAGCACAACCTGCAGAACGTGTCGGTCGAGTTCCCGCTGCAGCGCCTGGTCACAGTGACGGGTGTGAGCGGCTCGGGCAAGTCGAGCCTGATCCAGGACGTGCTGGCCCCTGCGCTGCTGCGCCACTTCGGCAAGGCCACCGATGCGCCGGGCGCGCACGACCGCATGCTGGGCGCCGACCACCTGTCGGACGTGGTGTTCGTGGACCAGTCCCCCATCGGCAAGACCGCGCGCTCCAACCCGGTGAGCTACGTGGGCGCGTGGGACAGCGTGCGCGAGCTGTTCGCCGTGGCGCCGCTGTCCAAACAGCGCAGCTACACCGCCGCCAAGTTCAGCTTCAACAGCGGCGACGGGCGCTGCCCGACCTGCGGTGGATCGGGCTTCGAGCATGTGGAGATGCAGTTTTTGTCGGACGTGTACCTGCGCTGCCCGGACTGCGATGGCAAGCGCTACCGCCCTGAAATTTTGGAGATCACCATCGAGCGCGGTGGCCGGACGCTGAACGTGGCCGATGTGCTGGCCCTGACCGTGGCCGAAGCCGCCGCGCTGTTCGCCGCCGACCGCGACGTGATCCGCGCGCTGCAGCCCATCGTGGACGTGGGGCTGGAATACGTGGCACTGGGCCAGCCCGTGCCCACGCTCAGCGGCGGCGAGGCGCAGCGCTTGAAGTTGGCAGGCTTCCTGGCCGAGGCGGCGCGGGTGCAAAGCAAGTCGCGCCAGGCCGTGGCGCGCAAAGGCACACTGTTCTTGTTCGACGAGCCCACCACGGGCCTGCACTTCGACGACATCGCCAAGCTCATGCGCGCGCTGCGCAAACTCATCGACGCGGGGCACTCGCTCATCGTCATCGAGCACAACCTCGACGTGATCCGCGCGAGCGACTGGCTCATCGACCTGGGCCCCGAAGGCGGCTACGCTGGCGGCCTGGTCGTGGCCGAAGGCACGCCCGAAGACGTGCGCCAGCACACCACCTCGCACACCGGCCAGGCGCTGCGCGACTACGAACTCACGCTGGGCGTGGGCGGCCACTCGGTGCACGAGAAAGCCGCTGCGCTACGAAAAAGAGAGCTGGTGGCGCTGGATGGTAAAGCGGTGGAGGCCAAAAATGCCATACAAATCGTCAACGCCAAGGAGCACAACCTCAAGAACCTGAGCGTGGACATTCCGCGCGGCAAGTTCAACGTGGTCACCGGCGTGAGCGGCTCGGGCAAGTCCACCCTCGCGTTCGACATCCTGTTCAACGAGGGCCAGCGCCGTTACCTCGAATCGCTCAACGCCTATGCCCGTTCCATAGTGCAGCCCGCGGGCCGGCCCGAGGTGGATGCCGTGTACGGCATCCCGCCCACCGTGGCCATCGAGCAGCGCCTGTCGCGCGGCGGGCGGAAGTCCACCGTGGGCACGACCACCGAGGTGTGGCACTTCCTGCGCCTGCTGTACGTCAAGCTGGGCACCCAGCACTGCGTGAAGGATGGCGCCGCAGTGCAGCCGCAGACGCCCGAGAGCATTGCCGCCCAGCTGCTCACGCAGTTCCGCGGCCAGCACATCGGGCTGCTGGCGCCGCTGGTGATGAACCGCAAGGGCGTGTACACCGAGCTGGCCGACTGGGCGCGGCCGCGCGGCTTCACGCACCTGCGCGTGGACGGCAACTTTTTGCCCACCACCAACTTCCCGCGCATCGACCGGTTCAAGGAGCACACCATCGAGCTGCCAGTGGCCAGTATTGACGTCTCTCCCGACAACGAGGCCCTGCTGCGCGAGTCGCTGGCGCAGGCGCTCACGCACGGCAAGGGCGTGGTGCATGTGCTCAGCAGCATCGCGGACCTGCGCGCGGCGATGGAGGGCGGCCAGCCCACTGCAGGCATCGGCCATCTGCACGCGTACTCGACCAAGCGGGCCTGCCCGGTGTGCGCCACCAGCTATGCCGAGCTGGACCCGCGCCTCTTCAGCTACAACAGCAAGCACGGCTGGTGCCCCGACTGCGTGGGCACGGGCGTCAAGCTCACCAAGGAGCAGCGCAAGGTGTTCGATGACTCGGTGCAGGACGACAAGGAAAAGGGCCGCGAGCAGACCTTTGCCGAGCCCGAGGTGGAAGACCTGCAGGACACCGCCTGCGCCACCTGCCACGGCACCCGCCTGAACGCCACGGCCCGCGCCGTGAAGTTCGCGGGGGTGGGCATCACCGACATCGCCGCCATGTCCGTGACGGACGTGCGCCGCTGGGTGGAGACCCTGCGCGCCGACGGCGGCATGTCGGTGCGCGAGGCCGACATCGCGCGTGACCTCGTGCCCGAGATCCAGAGCCGCCTGGAGTTCCTCGAAGAGGTGGGCCTGTCGTACCTCACGCTCGACCGGGGCGCACCGACCTTGAGCGGTGGCGAGGCACAGCGCATCCGCCTGGCCGCGCAGCTGGGCAGCAACCTGCAGGGCGTGTGCTACGTGCTGGATGAGCCCACCATCGGCCTGCACGCACGCGACAACCAGATCCTGCTCAACGCCCTGCACAAGCTGGGTGACAAAGGCAACACGCTGGTGGTGGTGGAGCACGACGAGGACACCATCCGCCGCGCCGACCACATCATCGACATCGGCCCGAGCGCCGGCAAACGCGGCGGGCGCCTGGTGGCGCAGGGCAGCGTCGCCGACATCACCGGGGCCGAAGACTCGCAGACGGGCCGCTACCTGCTGCACGCCATGCGCCACCCGCTGCAGCTGCGCCGCAGCATGCTGCCCGAGGTGCTGGAGTCCGTCGACACCGAAGACGCTGACGCTGTGACCGCGCCCAAGGGCCGCCAAAGCGCCGCCGTCAAGAAGCGCGCCGCGCAGGCTGCATCGCTGGCCGCCAGCGCGCTGGAAGACGCCAAGGCCCGCGCCGCCATCCGCTGGCTGACGGTGCACGGCGCGCAGCTGCACAACCTGCAGAACGTGACCGCCACGCTGCCCCTGCACCGCCTGGTGGCCGTCACGGGTGTGAGCGGTTCGGGCAAGTCCACACTGGCGCGCGACGTGCTGCTGGCCAACGTGCAGGCCTGGGTGCAGCAGCGCTCCACCAAGGCCGGGCGTGACGCCATGGACTCGGGCAAGGCGCCGCCCCTGGTGGGCTGCACGGGCCTGGCGGGCTTCGAGAGCATCGACCGCGTGCTCGAAGTGGACCAGACGCCCATCGGCAAGACGCCGCGCAGCTGCCCGGCCACCTACATCGGCTTCTGGGACACCATCCGCAAGCTCTTTGCCGAAACCCTGGAGGCCAAGGCGCGTGGCTATGCGGCCGGGCGCTTCAGCTTCAACACCGGCGAAGGCCGCTGCGCAAGCTGCGAAGGCGCGGGCGTGCGCACCATCGAGATGAGTTTCCTGCCCGATGTGAAGGTGCCGTGCGAGACCTGCCACGGCGCGCGCTTCAGCCCCGAGACGCTGGCCGTCACCTGGCGCGGCAAGAGCATCGGCGACGTGCTGCAGATGGAGGTGGACGAGGCGGTGGACTTCTTCGCCAGCATGCCCAGCATCGCGCACCCGCTGCAGCTGTTGAAGGACGTGGGCCTGGGCTACCTCACGCTGGGCCAGCCGTCGCCCACGCTGTCCGGCGGCGAGGCGCAGCGCATCAAGCTCGTGACCGAACTCACCAAGGTGCGCGACGAAGTGGGCCGCCGCGGCCAGAAGGCGCCGCACACGCTTTACGTGCTGGACGAACCCACGGTGGGCCTGCACATGGCCGACGTGGACAAGCTCATCCGCGTGCTGCACCGGCTGGTGGACGGCGGCCACAGCGTGGTGGTGATCGAGCACGACCTCGACGTCATCGCCGAGGCCGACTGGATCATCGACCTGGGGCCCGAAGGCGGCAAGGAAGGCGGCCGCATCGTGGCGGCGGCCACGCCGGAAGAGGTGGTGCAGCAGGGCACGCACACGGGGCGGGCTCTGGCTGCGGTGCTGGCGCGGTAAGCATCGGCGGCTCACGGTGCCGTCCCAGGCAGAGCCGTAAAGCGTTGTGCGGATGTTCTGCGTGCACAGCCCGCCGTGGCGTACGTCACTGTCGGGCTGTGTCCTACGCACGGCGCAGAATATTGCGCACGTTGGGTGGGGAACCGATTTTTTAGGATGCGATGCAGGGCTTGCCGCCAGTGCGCGAAGGCCCCCAGCACTTCCACCAAATCCTACGGACATCCATCACCATGAAATCATTGCTCAAGACCTGTGTTGCCCTCGCGGCCACTTCTGTACTGCTGGTCGCTTGCGGCGGCGGCAACGACGACGATCCGACGCCCAGCAATGAGCCCGGTGTTCTGACCGTGACGGGTGCGAGCGTGGATGCGCTCAACGGCGTTTACGGCAATGGCACGATCAATCTGACCGATGTGGACAAGCGCAACCCGGTCGGCTCCGTGCCCGAACTGTGCTCGTTCAAGTTCGATGGCCTTGGCAAGGTGGGCTCGGCAGCACTGGCCTTCGGCGACATCCGCTATCGCCCGGACGCCACCGGCCTGCACCAGGTCTTCGTCACGTTCGACGGCAAGGAATACGGCAGCGGCGAGCCTACCGACACCGCTGTGGTGCGCGACAGCAACCAAGTCCGTTTCAGCAACAAGGTCCTGACCGCCTCCGATGGCTCCAATGCCACGCTGCGCGTGAACGGCGTCATCCCCATGCGCCCCAACCGCCCCTTCGGCTGTTAAGCGCGTGACCCACCCTCGCGACCTGCCCCACAAGCAGGGCTGGTCGCGGGGCGTGGGCCTCCGAGTTTTTGTGTAGCTCGTCTCCCTCCCCCCGGCCCTTGGGCCGGATTTGGCCCTGCGGCTTTGTCTGCATGGGCCTTTTTTGCGTCTGCAGTGTGGGTGTGTGCGGGCAGGGCGCAGCACCCACAGCATCGCTGAATCGATGTGCGAGCGCGCGGGTTACAGCCGCGCACAAAGTGTTTGCCGCATATTCACATGCGAAATCATGCGTTCGCAGCTGGAGCGCCGCGTCTTAGTCTGGCGGCATGTCCAGTCGTTTGCCCGCCTCTTCAGGCCTCCTGTCCACACATCGCGTACTGACCCTGCCCGAGTCGCCAGCGGGCGGGGCGCCGACCATTCGCGCGAAGGCGTTGCTGTTCCATGACCCCCGGTCCGCGCAGCTGCTGGACCATGTGGATCGCGTTGCGCGCAGCGACGCGTCGGTGCTGGTGGTGGGTGAGACCGGCACAGGCAAGGAGCTGATAGCGCGGCACATCCACGCCGAAAGCGGCCGGCGCGGGCCGTTCGTGGCGGTCAACTGCGGTGCGTTCAGCGAATCGCTGATCGACGCCGAACTCTTCGGTCACGAGGCAGGCGCCTTCACCGGGGCCACGCAGGCACGCGCGGGGTGGTTCGAGGCGGCGCAGGGCGGCACGCTGTTCCTCGATGAGATCGGCGACCTGCCGCAGTCGCTGCAGGTCAAGCTGCTGCGCGTGCTGCAGGAGCGCCAGGTGGTGCGCCTGGGCTCGCGCAAACCCATTGCGCTGGATGTGCGGCTGGTGGCCGCGACCAACATCGACCTGGCGCGGGCCGTGCGCGCGCAGCACTTCCGGGCGGACCTCTACTACCGGCTCAACGTGGCGGCCGTGGACCTGCCGCCGCTTCGCGAGCGCCCGGGCGACATCCTGCCGCTGGCAGAGCATTTCATGGACCTGTACGCCCAGCGCCTGGGCCAGCCGCCCGCGCGCTTGTCCACCGCGGCCCGGCACGCCCTGCTGTCGTACGCCTGGCCCGGCAACATCCGCGAGCTGGAGAACGTGGTGCACTTCGCACTCATCGTGGCGCGGCTGGGTGTGGTCGAGCCGTGCGACCTCAAGCTCGTGCCGGCCCTGCTGCCGCAGCCGCCCGTGGCTTCGACAGTCGCGGTGGCGGCCGGCACGCCGCAGCCACCGTCGGCAAGCTCCTCATTGCAAGCGGTGCTGCACGGCCTGCTGGCGCAGGGCGCTCCCGGGCTGTATCAGACGGTCGAGGCAGCGCTGGTGCGCTCCGCTTTCGAGCAGGCGCACGAGAACCAGGTGCAGGCCGCGCGGCTGCTGGGGGTGACCCGCAACACGCTGCGCACCCTGCTCAAGCGCCACGGCCTGCTGGCCGACCCGGCCCACCACCCCACCCACAGCCTGCCGCCGCACGCGGAGAGCCCTTGGCGCTACGCGCAATGAGTCCGTTGCCACCGGGGCGATCGCGCCATGCGCCGCCGCCCCGCTGAAGCCCACCCCACAACGACACACCACAACACACCAGGGAGTTTGCCAATGAGCACATCGGATTCACACCACACCGCCCAGCCACCCGGCGCCCCGCGCAGTACGCCGCGCCGCCACTTCCTGGGCCAGGCAGGTGCCGGGCTGGCGGGTATGGCCGGTGGCGCCACGGTGGCGCCGGCGCTGCTCGGCGCCAGCGCAGCGGCGCAGGCGCAGCAGGGTGGTGCCTCGGCGGCTGCAGGCTACGACGCACAGTTTGTGCGCCGCGCCGAGCAGCTGCGCATTGACCTGGCGCGCGCCAGCGCTGCGGTGCCGATCCCGCCGCACCCCGTCAATGGCGACGATGCGCTGTACCCGAACAAGATCGGCTCGGACACGCGCGGCCTGCCCCACAACGCGCGCGGCGAGGTGGACCTTTCGGCATGGAACCTGGCCACCGCCGCCTTCGCCTCGCGCGAGCCGGCGGACTTCGAGAAGATCGTGCTGGGCGGAGCGCGCAAGCTGGTCAACCCCATCGGCACGCTGGCGGTCAGCCTGGACGGGCTCAACGCCGCGCAGTTCGCGCTGCCGCCCGCGCCCACGCTGGCCGGCACGCAGCGCGCGGGCGAGGCCACCGAGATCTACTGGGTGGCGCTGCTGCGCGACGTGCCCTTCAGCGAATTCCAGGACGGCACGCGGCACCCCGACGTGATCGCCGCCGCCGACGAGCTCAGCCGCGCTCCAGACTTTCACGGCCCCAAGGTCAATGGCCGGGTAACACCGCAGACGCTGTTCCGTGGTGCGGCCTGGTACGTGGATGGCAACGACCGCAGCGGCCGCACCGGGCGCTGGGCCACGCCGCCGGGTGTGACGGATGGACCCTACATCTCGCAGTTCTTGTACCGCGACGTGCCGCTGGGCCCGCAGTCGCTGTCGGCGCGCATTCGCACCTACACGCCGGCCAACGAGTTCCTCACGCAGTACGACGAGTGGCTGAACGTGCAAAACGGCAAGGCCCCGGCCGGGCGCATTGCGTTCGACCCCACGCTGCGCTACATCGCCACCACGCGCGACCTGGCGGCGTATGCCCATGCGGCAGTGGCCTTCAGCTTTGCGGCCAACCAGCTGCTGGGCACGCCTCTGTCGGCCACGCAGCCGGGCTATGGCGGGATCTACGCGGGCGACAAGAGCCTGGCACCCAGCAACCCGTACCTGAAGCTCAAGACCAGCGGAGGGGCGTCGGGCACGTTCGGGCCGGCGTATTTCCAGTCGCTGCTGTCGCTGGCCAGCTCGCTCGCCATCCGCGTCAACTACTACCAGAAGTGGTACGAGCAGCGCATCCTGCGGCCCGAGGCATTCGGCGGCCTGGTGCACCACCGGCTGGCGAACCGTGTCACCGAATACCCTATCCACGAGTCCTTCCTGGGCTCGCAGGCGCTCGAGCGCAGCCGCGCCAAGAACGGCAGTTATCTGCTGCCGCATGTGTACCCGGAGGGCGCGCCCATCCATTCGTCGTACCCCGGTGGCGCCGCCATCATTGCGGCGGTGACGGCTACGCTGCTCAAGGCCTTCTACGACGAGTCGCTGGTCATCCCGAACCCGGTGCAGCCCGACCCCAGCGACCCGACCCGCTTGGTGCCGTACCAGGGGCCGCCGCTCACCGTGGGCGGCGAGCTCAACAAGTTCGCGCTCAACTACGGCTCGGGCCGCACCGCCGCGGGCATCCACTGGCGCTCCGACGCCGCCGCGGCCTATGCGCAGGGCGAGGCGCTGGTCATCAGCCTGCTGCGCGAGCAAAAGCAGACCTTCCGCGAGCCGTTCGAGAGCTTTGCGTTCACCGGCTTCGACGGCCGCCGCATCGTCATCTGATGCACCCCCATTCTCACGACAGGAGAGCCTGACATGACCCAACGACAACTGCGCCTGGGCGCCTTCATCATGGCCACGGGCCACCACATCGCCGCCTGGCGCCACCCGGGCGCGCAGGCGGATGCGGGGGTGAATTTGCAGCACTACATCGCGCTGGCCCAGACGGCCGAGCGCGGCCTGTTCGACCAGGTGTTCGTGGCCGACAGCCCCGGCGTGCAGAACCACGGCAACGACGAGTCGCTGAGCCGCCAGGGCCGCCTGTCGTACTTCGAGCCGGTCACGCTGTGGTCCGCACTGGCGGCGGTGACCAAACACATCGGCTTTGTCGCCACCGCGTCCACCACGTATGAAGACCCGTACCTGCTGGCGCGCAAGTTCGCCTCGCTCGACCACATCAGCGGCGGCCGCGCAGCCTGGAACGTGGTGACCACCGGGGCCGACAACGTGTTCGGCAACTTCGGCCTGCAGGCCCACCCCGACCCCGCCGTGCGCTACGAGCGCGCCACCGAGTTCGTGGATGTGGTGAAAGGGCTGTGGGACAGCTTCGACGACGATGCGCTCATCCGCGACAAGGCCAGCGGCGTGTACCTGGACCCGGCCAAACTGCACACCCTGAACCACGTGGGCAAGCACTTCCGCGTGAAGGGCCCGCTGAACCTGGAGCGCCCGCCGCAGGGCTACCCGGTCATCGTGCAGGCCGGCTCGTCCGAGGACGGCAAGGAGCTGGCCGCCGCCACGGCCGAGGCCATCTTCACCGCCTGGACCAGCCTGGCCGAGGCGCAGGCGTTCTACAGCGACGTGAAGGGGCGCCTGGCCAAGTACGGCCGCCGGCCCGAACAGCTGCTGGTGTTGCCTGGCATCTCGCCGGTGATCGGCCGCACCGAAGAAGAGGCGCAGGCCAAATGGGCCGAGTTGCAGGCGCTGATCCACCCCGCCGTGGGCCTGGCCACGCTGGCCCCGTTCTGGCCGGGCGAAGACCTGGCGCGCTGGGACCTGGATGCGCCGCCACCGTACATACCCACGCCGCCCAGGGGCATCAACAGCCGCGCCCACGTGGTGCTGGAGCTGGCCCGGCGCGAGCAATTCACCGTGCGCCAGCTCTACGAATACCTGGCCGGCGCGCGCGGCCACTGGGTGGTGGTGGGCACGCCGCAAACCATTGCCGACCGCATGCAGGAATGGTTCGAGAACGGTGCGGCCGACGGCTTCAACGTGATGCCACCAGTGCTGCCGCAGTCGCTCGACGAATTCGTGGACCTGGTGGTGCCCGAACTGCAGCGCCGCGGCCTGTTCCGCACAGCGTACGAGGGCACCACGCTGCGCGAGAACCTGGGCCTGCAGCGCCCGCCCAGCCGCTATGCGCAGGCCGCCCGCAAGGCCGCCTGATCCGCAGACCGCACTGCTACCGCAGCAAGTCACCCACCCCGGCACATGCCCGTTTTCTCTACGCAAGGAGTTCCCATGAGCACCGTCCTCGCCGAAAGGCCCCGCCATCTCTCCCTGACCACCACGCCTGGCACCGCAGCACTTGCCACCGCAGCACCTGGCGCAGACTGGTCGATCCGCCCGCTCGATGCGCCGCTGGGCGCCGAGGTGCACGGCATCGACGCGTCGCAGCCGCTCACGGCCAGCCAGGTCTGGGCGCTCAAGCAGGCATTGAAGCAGCACCACATCCTGCTGCTGCGCGGCCAGCAGCTGGAGGACCCGCAGTTCCAGCGCTTCACCAGCTACTTCGGCAGCGTGTTCCGTGCGCCGACCAACGTGCCGGTGCTGGGCTCGTCGGACCCGTACGGCGGCGACACACCCGACATCGTCAAGGTGGCGAACGTCGATGATGGCGTGCTCGGTAATCAGGAGCTGTCGGCCCATGCGGACCACCACTGGACGCCCGTGCCGTCGTCGGGCTCGCTGCTGTACGCGCTGGAAGTACCCCGCGCCGGTGGCGACACCACCTGGGTCAACCTGGCCGCCGCCTACGACACGCTGGATGCCGCCACGCGCGCCGAGATCGACGCCCTGCAGCTCATTACCTACAACCCCTTCCTGCGCCGCCTGAAGCCGTTGGCGGGCGGCCATGCAACCTACCGCACGCCCGACATCGAGCCGGTGACACCCTTCGAGGTGCACCCGCTGGTGCGCACCCACCCCGAGTCCGGCCGCAAGATCCTGTACCTGGGCGAGGCCACCGAGGTGGAAGTGGTGGGCGTGGACCCGGCCTACGGCGCCGCGCTGGTGGCCCGGCTGCGCGCGCACCTGCTGCAACCGCGCTTTGCCTACACCCACCGCTGGCAGGTGGGCGACATCGTGTACTGGGACAACCAGGCCACGCTGCACGCGCGCACCGCGTTCGACGCGGCGGACCGGCGTTTGCTCAAGCGCATCAGCCTGTCGGGCAGCCGGCCGTTTTGAAGTGAACCCCCCTGAGTCGCTTCGCGCCTTCCCCCGGAGGGGGACGCACCCGGTGGCCTGGCAAGCCAGTTCCACGGGTGCACTGGCCTGGGCCGCGCCCGTTTCATGCGTCGTGGGTGGCGCGCAGCGAATGGATTGCGGATACCCATTGCTTTCAAAAATACAAAGCCGTTCACGCTGAGCTTGTCGAAGCGCCGCGCGGGGCTTCGACAAGCCTGTCCTGAGCCCGCCGAAGGGCTCAGCCCGAACGGCATTGAATGATGGAACGCAAATCCGCATGCGTTCCCACCGGTCCAGTCGAACCCCTTCTCCCGAGGAGATCCGTAATGCCTGAACACATTGACCTCCACCGCGCCGAGCGCCTGGCAGCGCCCACCCACGACACCGACGTGCTGGTGATCGGCGGCGGCCCCGCCGGCACCTGGGCTGCCATTGCCGCCGCAGCCCGCGGCGCGCGCGTCCTGCTGGTGGACAAGGGCTTTTGCGGCACCTCGGGCGCCACCGCACCGTCGGGCACCGGCACCTGGTGGGTGCCGCCCGACCTGCAGGCCCGCACCGCCGCCAAGGCGCAGCGCGAGGCTGTGGGCGGTTTTCTGGCCAGCCACGAATGGATGGACCGCGTGCTGGACCAGACCTGGCACAACCTGCAGCAACTGGCCGACTGGGGCTATCCCTTTCCGGTGGACGATGCGGGCAACGAGCGGCGCAATTCGCTGCAGGGCCCCGAGTACATGCGCCTGATGCGCAAGCGGGTGAAGGCGGCGGGCGTGCGCATTCTTGACCATCACCCCGCGCTCGAACTGCTGGTGGATGACCACGGCCAGGTGCGTGGTGCAACGGGCGTCGCGGAGCCGGGCGATGTGCCCTGGGCCATACACGCCGGCGCCGTGGTGCTGGCCAGCGGTGGCTGTGCTTTTTTGAGCAAGGCGCTGGGCACCGATGTGCTGACCGGCGACGGCCACCTGATGGCGGCCGAGGCGGGCGCGGTGTTCTCGGGCATGGAGTTTTCAAGCGCCTATGGCCTGGGGCCCACGTTCTCGAGCGTGACGAAATCGCTGTTCTACAACTGGGCGAGTTTTCGCGACCCGGGCGGTGCCGTCATCGACGGAGCAGGCTCGTCGCAGGGCCGCAGCATCATCGCGCGGCGCCTGATCAGCGAGCCGGTGTTTGCCGTGCTCGACAAGGCCGACGGCGCCGTGCGCGCCTGGATGCGGCAGGCGCAGCCCAACTTCTTTTTGCCCTTTGACCGGCTGGGGCTGGACCCGTTCACCCAGCCGTTTCCCATCACCTTGCGGCTGGAAGGCACGGTGCGCGGCACCGGCGGCCTACAGCTGCAGGGGCTCGATGGCGCCACGCGCGTGCCGGGGCTGTACGCCGCTGGCGACGTGGCATCGCGCGAGCCGATTTGCGGCGGCTTTACCGGCGGGGGCAGCCACAACGCGGCCTGGGCGCTGTCCACCGGGTTCTGGTCCGGCGCGGGTGCGGCCGACCACGCGCTGGCGCACCGCAGCACGCCCGCCGCTGCGCCGGTGTGGCGTGCGGGGCAGGTGGGGCTGGCGGCGCGCACGGTGGCCAGCGCTGGCGCAGCCACTGAGCGCATCGATCCGCAGGCCCTGGTGGCGGCGGTGCAGGCCGAAGTCTTCCCGCTGGAGCGCAACTGGTTTCGCAGCCGCGACGGGCTGGAGCCCTCGCTGCAGCGCCTGGACGCCCTGTGGGCGCAGGCCGAGCGCTGTGCCCCGGCCTTGCCCGAGGCACAGCGGCGCACCCGCCAGGCCGTGGCCCTGCTGGCGCATGCGCGGTGGATGTACCGCAGCGCGTTGGCGCGCACCGAGACGCGGGGCATGCACCGGCGCACCGACTTTGCGCAGTTGGACCCGGTCCAGCAGCACCATGTGGTGGTGGGCGGGCTGCAGCAGGTGTGGACAGCGCGGCACCCGGCGGGCGATGGCGCTGCCGTGCAGCGCGAGGCGGTGGCCGCATGATCGAGTTGATCGATGCGGCCCGCTGCACCGGCTGCAACATCTGCGTGGCGGTATGCCCGACACGGGTGTTCGATGCCGCGCCGCCACTGGAGGCTGGTGTGGGCTCGGCTGGCCTTCTGCCCGTCATTGCCCGGCAGTCCGACTGCCAGACCTGCTTCATGTGCGAGCTGTACTGCCCGGTGGATGCGCTGTACGTGGCGCCGCAGACGGTGTCGGTGGCAGCGCTCACCGAGGCCGGGCCCGCGCAGCCTGCGGCCCCTTTGTGGGGCAGCTACCGCCGTGCCGTGGGGTGGGATGTGCGGGACGGCAGCACGGCTCGGCTGGACCAGAGTTACCACCTGCTGGGTGCTGCGCAACGTTGAGCAGGGGCAAGTCCATGGTCGTTACCGGCTGCGTTTTCTTCATCCCCCGTTCGGGCTGAGCCTGCCTAAACCTCGCGCGGCGCTTCGACAGGCTCAGCGTGAACGGTTGGGGGTTGTGACGGGGTGAACAAGGGAGGCCACTGCGGTTGCGCGCAGTGGCCTTGTTTTTGGTGATGCCTGGTGCGGGTTGCGTTCGATGCATCCCCACCGTTCGGGCTGAGCTTGTCGAAGCCTTGCGCGGCGCTTCGACAAGCTCAGCGTGAACGGGTGGGGGTATGCGGATGGTGAAGAAAAAAGGCCACTGCGTTTGCGCGCAGTGGCTTTTGTTTTTGGTGATGGCTGGTACGGATTGCAATCGATCCATCCCGACCGTTCGGGCTGAGCTTGTCGAAGCCTCGCGCCGCGCTTCGACGGGCTCAGCGTGATCGGGTTGGAGCATGTGGATGGTGAAGAAAAAAGGCCACTGCATTTGCGCGCAGTGGCCTGGGTGTGGGTGATGGCCGGCACGGGCTGCGTCCGATCCATTCCCACCGTTCGGGCTGAGCCTGTCGAAGCCTTGCGCGGCGCTTCGACAGGCTCAGCGTGAACGGCAAAGGGATCTCAGCGCGCCACCCCCTGCCACGCCGTGAAGTGCCGCTCCAGCCGCTGCAGCGCATAGTTCAGCGTCACGCCGATGGCCGTGATCGCGATGATGCCGAAGTACATGTCGCCGATCAAGAAGCTGTACTGCGCATAGATGATGAGGTAGCCCAGCCCGGCCTTCGCGCCCACCATTTCCGCGGCGATCAGCACCAGCATGGCCGACGCGGCAGCCAGGCGGATGCCGACGAAGATCGTGGGCACCGACGCGGGCAGGATGACCTTGACGAACAGCTGGCGCGGCGTGGCGCCCATGGTGCGGGCGGACTTGACCAGCAGCGGGTCCACCTGCCGCACGGCGGCGATGGTGTTGAGCAGCAGCGGCCAGGCGCAGGCATAGACCACGATGGACAGCTTGGACACTTCGCCGATGCCCAGCAGCAGCAAGAACACCGGCAGCAGCGCCAGCGGCGCGGTGTTGCGCAGCAGCTCGATCAGCGGGTTGAGCGCCTGGCCCAGCCGCTGGTACCAGCCGATGGCCAGGCCCAGCGGAATGGCGGCCACGATGGCGATCGACAGGCCGCCGAGCGAGCGCGCCAGGCTGATGGAGGTGTGCTCCCACAGCTGGCCGTTTTGCGCCAGCACCCAGCCCGCAGCCAGCACTTCGGTCAGGGGCGGCAGGAAGGTCGGGTCGGTCAGGCCCAGGCGGGGCGCCAGCTCCCACAGCACGGCCAGCGCCAGCACCAGGCCGGAGCGCCAGGCGCCGTTGGCCACGCGGCGGGCCAGGCGCAGCCACAGGGTGGGCAGCGCCTGTGCGGCATGGGGCAGGGCGGTTGCGGGTTGCTGTTGCGCAGCGTGCGCGGGCAGGGCGATGTCAGACATGGTGGGACTCCTTGATCACGGGTTGGGCGGCGATGCGGCTGCGGCGTTCGTGGCGCGCGGACGCGACCTCGTCGTGCAGCAGGCCCCAGATGCGGTGGCGCAGCTCGCCGAAGAGCGGCAGCGAGCGGATGTCGTCGGTCTCTGCGCGCAGCGATTCGGGGATGTCCACGATTTCCTTGATGCGGCCGGGGCGGGTGGTCATCACCGCCACGCGCTGGCCCAGTACCACGGCCTCGTCGATGCCGTGGGTGATGAACACGATGGTCTTGCCGGTGCGCTGCCAGATGTCCACCAGCTCTTCCTGCAGCGTCTCGCGGGTCTGCGCGTCCAGTGCGGCGAAGGGCTCGTCCATCAGCAGCACCTGGGGCTCGTAAGCCAGGCTGCGGGCAATCGCCACGCGCTGCTTCATGCCGCCCGACAGTTCGTGCGGATAGCGCTGCGCGAAGTCGGACAGCCCCACCAGCTGCAGGTAGTGCGCGGCCTTCTCGCGGCGCTCGCGCTTGCCCAGGCCCGCGACTTCGAGGCCGAAGGCCACGTTGTCCAGCGCAGTGAGCCAGGGGAACAGCGCGTACTGCTGGAACACCACGCCCCGGTCCCGCGCGGGGCCGGTGATGGCCTTGCCGTCGATGAGCACCTGGCCGCTGGTGGGCGGCGTGAGGCCCGCGAGCAGGTCGAGCAGGGTGGACTTGCCGCAGCCGCTCGGGCCCACCAGCACCAGGAACTCGCCGGGGCGGATGTCGAGCGTCACGTCCTGCACGGCGACAAAGCGCTTGGACGGGCCGCCGTCGTCCGCACGCACGGTGAACTCCTTGGTCACGTGCTCGAAGCGGATCTTGGCCGGCGCGTTGGTCGCGGCAGTGGCCGCGGTGTGGGGATGAATGGCGCTGGTCATTTGCTGGCCGCCAGTTTGTCCACGCCGCCGTTGGCATACGGGTTGAACGCGTTGGTGTACAGGTCGGCGGCCTTGAGCTGGCCGGGCTTGACCACCTCGTCCTTCACCAGCCAGTCCACCCAGATCTGCAGTTCCTTGTCGGTGATGAGGCCGCCCTTGCCGGCCACGCCGGTGCTCTTCCAGTACTGGATGGCGTCGGCGGTCTCGGCGCGTTTGCGGCCTTCGATGATCTTGGTGTAGCGCGCCCGCACTTCAGCCGGTGGTGTGTTGCGCGCCCATTCGATGGAGCGGGCCAGGGCCGACACCAGGTGACGGCTGGTGTTGGGGTTCTGCTCGATGAACTTGTTGTGCAGCACCAATGCGCCGCCGGTGAAGTTGCCGAACAGGTCGCGGTCCTTGAACAGCGGGCGGATGCCGCCGCGCTCCAGCGCCTTGTCGCGCAGCACGCCGCCGAGCGTGGAGACTTCGACATGCCCCTGGCGCAGCGCCTGTTCGCCGGTGACGGGCGGCGTGGCCACCAGCGTGACCTGCTTGGCCTCGGCGTTGGTGAGTTTGCCGCGCTCCAGGTACTCGCGCAGCATGAACTCGTGGTGCGCGCCCAGCGTGTTCACCGCGACCTTCTTGCCGATGAGGTCGCGCGGGCCCTTGATGGGGCTGTCGTCCTTGACGTAGTAGCCGTTGTAGGTGTTGTCGTCCGAGCCGTAGTAGCCCAGCACGGCCTTGACCGGCGCCTTCTTGGCCGCGAGCTTGATGATGGCGCCGTAGAAGGCGCCGCCGATGTCCACATCGCCGGTCACCACGGTCTGGATGTCCTGCGGGCCGCTGATGGTGTTGCCCACCCACTTGGACTTGAGCGGTGCGAGGTAGCCCAGGTCTTCGGCCAGTTCGATCCAGACCACCTGGCCGGCCCAGCCCTGGTAGCGGATTTCGGATTTCTCCAGGTTCTGCGCGGCGGCAGGGGCCGCCAGGCCCAGCGCCAGCGCGGAGACCAGCAGGAAGCGTTTCGACAGATCGAGCATGGGGAGTTCCTTCGTTGCAGTGGTTCAGTGAGGTGTGCAGTGCAGTGCGTGTGCATTCACTCAGGCCGGGCGCCGTTACCGCGGCCTGAGACCCCCTGCCTTCCGCAACCCGCGTGCCATGGCGTCGATGCTGCTTATGCGGAAATCGCGCATGGCGCCGGGGTGCTGCGTGGGCGCCGCCTGTGCGCTGCGTCGCCGGGATAAACGCACCCTGCAGCGTTGACGCGTATGGCAACTGACAGCAGCCGGGGGCGCCACGGCTGAGGTGCGAGCGGCTGTGCGCGGCTGCTGGGTTTGCAGCAGCGCGTGCGCGCTTCGTCGTTCGTTGCTGCAAAGTCAGCAGCGGCTGCGGGGCGCTGCAAAGCGATGCAGCGTTGTGGTGGATGCTCAGGGCGGCGGGCGGTCGGCACAATGGCGCGATGACGACCCCACCCTCGCGCCACGCCGTGGTCTGGCTGCAGGCCGACGCGCCGCCCAAGCCGGCCGTGGGCGCGCCCTGCAACGGCTGCGGTTTGTGCTGCCTGGCCGAGCCCTGCCCGCTGGGCATGCTGGTGTCGCGCCGCCGCCGTGGGGCCTGCGTGGCGCTGCGGTGGGACGAAGCGCACGCCCGGTACCTGTGCGGCATGGTGGCCGACCCGGGCGAGGTGACGGGCCTGCGGCAGCGCTGGTTGACGGCACCGCTGGCCTGGCTGGCTCGGCGCTGGATTGCGGCGGGCGTCGGGTGCGATGCGGATGTGGCGACCACCGACGTGCCGCGCCCGTGAGCTGGGTGGTGACTTGCCAGGGAACTGTTGGCGGGATGGGGCGGCAGGCGGTGCGCTACGCAGCGCTTGGAAGGTGATTGCTATTAAAAATATAGCTGCTAGCGCTTGCCTATCAAGCGGTAGAGGGGTTTTTTAATCAAAAACCCCCAGTGTCTACGCAGCGCGGCAGCAACGTCGTCTACTGGCCCACTGCGCTGTGGGCTGTCAGTGGGGCCGGGCGTCCGCCATGCTGCGCCGAGCCAGGTGCACGCCCGCCAGCATGCAGCGCACCGACCCGCCCGCCAGTTCGATGGTCGGCACGGCCAGCGGCAGCAGCGTGGCGCTGCGCTCGATGACGGCCTTCTGCGCCGCGGTCAGGCTGGCGGCGGCGCGCGCCGACAGGGCCAGCACACGACCCCGGGCGCCGGTCAGCTCCAGCGCATTGCCCGCGAATTCGCCGATCTGGTGGGCGCTCAGTTCGATGACGTCGCGGCCGGTTTCGCGCAGGCGGCTTCGCACAGCCTCACGTCGCAAGGGGTCGGTGATCAGGTGGAACCCGCCCAGCGCGAAGTCGGTGCCCACGCAGAGCATCACGTTGGTGTGATAGCACGGCCGGCCCTCTCCATCGGCCGTGGCAAAGGCCATGGGCTCGTAGTTGAAGTGGGTGCAGAACCGCTCCAGCGCCACCGGGTCGGCGCGGTTCGACTGCGCGGTGTAGGCGATGCGGCCGATGTGGTCGAGCACCATCGCGCCGGTGCCTTCGAGGAACATGTTGTCGGCCTCCAGCCCCGAGTAGTCGATCACGTCCTGCACCCGGTACTCGGCCTTGAGCAGGTCCAGCACGTCGCTGCGGCGCTCGCGCCGCCGGCTCTGTGCGTACATCGGGTACACGGCCACGTGGCCGCCGGCGTGGGTGGAGAACCAGTTGTTGGGGAAGACCGCATCGGGCGCGTGGCGCTCGCCCAGGTCGTCGAACAGGTGCACGCGCACGCCGGCGGCTTCGAGTTTCGCTGCGGCCTGGGTCACCTCGGCGTATGCCTTGCGCGCGATGTCGTCCGGGGCGGCGGTGGTGGTTACGGACTGAAAGGCGTTGTCGTGCGCGGTGTCCGGGTTGGGGTGAAAGCGATGGGGGCGGACCATCACGACGGCGGAGGGGGCTTGGGCGGATGCGGGGGAGGGCATGGCGGTCAGTGGTTGGAAGATGGCGGCAAGGTGGCGGTGCATGAATTTTCCGGACAGTGCCAGCCAACCAACAGACTTCAAACTGATCGAAATGCAGCAAAATCTGGCGTTCTGATCACCCAGAGGCCCACTATGAACAGGCTGGACGACACCGACCGCGAAATCCTCAGCATCCTGCGGGCCGACGCGCGCACGCCCGTGGCCACACTGGCGCTCAAACTGCGCGTCTCGCGCGGCACCGTGCAGAACCGGCTGCACAAGATGGAGGAAAGCGGCGTCATCGTGGGCTACACCGTGCGCCTGCGGCCCGACTCCGAGCCCCAGCGCATCCGCGCCTGGATGAGCATCGCGGTGGAGGGCAACGCCGCGCCCGAGGTGATCCGCGCGCTGCGCGGCGAGCCCATGGTGGGCACGCTGCACACCACCAATGGCCGCTGGGACATCGTGGCCGAAGTGCGCGCCGAGAGCCTGGAGGCCTTCGACGCGGCGCTGGGCCGCATCCGCCTGACGCCCGGCATTGCGAACACCGAGACGAGCATCCTGTTGTCGACGTACAAGGCCTGATGCCGGTGCGCCTGCGGGGCGGAAGGTGCACTGGCACCTGTGCGACACCGGCTAGGGGGTTTCCGCAAGACCCCTGAGGAGTCGGTTGAAGTCCAATGGCGAAGTCTTTGTTTTTGCTATTGAGGAGCCCCGCCATGCAACGTCGCCAGATCATCCAATGGGGAGCCGCCGGCCTCGCCGCCCCCGCTTTCATGGCGCAGGCCCAGAGCTTTCCGAACAAGCCCATCAAGCTCGTGATCGCCTTCCCGGCGGGCGGCCCCACCGACATCACCATGCGTTCGCTGGCCGACAGCGCCGGCAAGATCCTGGGCCAGCCGGTCATCGTGGAGAACAAGCCCGGCGCCGGCGGCACGCTGCCCGCGCAGGCGCTGCAGGGCGCTGCGGCCGACGGCTACACCGTGGCGCAGATTCCGCTGGGCGTCTTTCGCCTGCCCTACACCACCAAGATCAACTGGGACCCGGTCAAGGACATCAGCTACGTGCTCAACGTCACCGGCTATGCGTTCGGGCTGGTGGTGCCGGCCGACTCGCCGCTCAAGACCTGGACGCACTTCGTGGCCTGGGCCAAGGCCAATCCCGGCAAGCTGAGCTACGGCTCCACCGGCACCATGACCAGCCCGCACCTGACGATGGAGCTGATCGCCCAGCAACTGGGGCTGGAGCTGCTACACGTGCCCTACAAGGGCAGTGCGGACCTGATGCAGTCCATCCTGGGCGGGCAGATCATGGCGGCGGCCGACTCCACCGGCTTTGCGCCGCAGGTCGAGGCCGGCAAGCTGCGCGTGCTCAACACCTGGGGCGCCGAGCGCCTGGCCAAGTTCCCGGACGCACCCACGCTCAAGGAGCTGGGGCTGAACCTGGTGCAGAACTCGCCCTTCGGCATCGGCGCGCCCAAGGGCACACCCGATGCGGTGGTCAAGCGCCTGCACGATGCCTTCAAGCAGGCGATGGAGCAGGACAGCTACAAGACCGCGCTGGCCCGCTACGACATGGTGCCGATGTACATGAGCACGTCGGCGTACAAGAAATTCGCGCAGGACACCTTCACGCGCGAGAAGGCGCTGGTGGAAAAACTGGGCCTGGCCAAGCCGAGTTGAAGTGAGCACCCCCTGAGCGGCTGCGCCGCTTCCCCCTCTCTCGCTGCGCTGCGCTGGCGGGAGGGGGACGCCCCCAGCGCACGGAAGTGAAGCGCCGCAAGCGGCTTGGCGGCCCTTGCGCGGGGGCACTGGCCCGGGACGCGCCAGTCACGACGTTTCGCTGGCAAACTTTTCTCACTGAAGGTCCGCCCTCACGCTATTCATCGGTACCGCGACATGGCCTCCGGAGGGGCGTATGGCGTTCCGTGTGATGATCCGTCCCAACATTGAACGGAATACCGCGAGCATTTATGGCATCCCCCTCCGACAACAGCATCAGCATGGCCCTGTTCTGCGACTTCGAAAACGTCGCCCTGGGCGTGCGCGATGCGCAGTATGAAAAGTTCGACATCAAGCCCATCCTGGAGCGCCTGCTGCTCAAGGGCTCCATCGTGGTCAAGAAGGCCTATTGCGACTGGGAGCGCTACAAGGGCTTCAAGGCCACCATGCACGAGGCGAATTTCGAGCTGATCGAAATCCCCCATGTGCGGCAGTCGGGCAAGAACTCGGCGGACATCCGCCTGGTGGTGGACGCGCTGGACCTGTGCTACACCAAGTCGCACGTGAACACCTTCGTGATCATCAGTGGCGACTCGGACTTCTCGCCGCTCGTGTCCAAGCTGCGCGAGAACAACAAGCAGGTGATCGGCGTGGGCGTGAAGCAGTCCACGTCGGACCTGCTCATCGCCAACTGCGATGAATTCATCTTCTACGACGACCTGGTGCGCGAGAACCAGCGCGCGATGGCCCGGCGCCAGAACCCCGGCTCGGCCCCCGCGCCGCGTCGCACGCCCGAGGAAGAGCGCCATCGCAAGGAAACCCAGGACGTGCGCCGCACCCAGGGCGTGGAGCTGGCGGTGGAGACCTTCGAGGCGCTGACCTCCGAGCGCGGCGACAGCGGCAAGATCTGGGCGTCGGTCCTCAAGGAAGCCATCAAGCGCCGCAAGCCCGATTTCAGCGAGAGCTATTACGGCTTTCGCACCTTTGGCAACCTGCTGGAGGAAGCGCAAGCACGCGGCCTGCTGGAGTTCGGCCGTGACGAGAAGTCCGGCGCGTATGTGTTCCGCTCGCTGGGCGGCGGAGTGGGCGCAGGCAGTGCCGATCCCTCGGGCCGCGCCGACGCACCGGCCGAGCGGCAGGGGGGCGCAGCGGGTCACGTCCGCCACGATTTCCATGCCGTGGCTTCGGTGCCGGACACCTCGGCAGGCCAGGGCGAAGGCGGCGGCGGCAATGGCCGCGGTGGCCGCTCGCGCGGGCGCCGGGGCGAAGGCGCTGGGCGCTCGTCGGCACCGCAGCACGCAGAGATGCGCCGCGATGGGCAGGCAGAGGACCATGGCGACCAGCAGCCCGACTTCGGCGTGGATGCTCACGATGGCCGTGATTCGCGTGACTCCCGCAATTCACGTGAGGCTCGAGATGCTCGTGACACGCGGGACACGCGCAATGCGCAGGATGACGATCAGCCGGAGCGTCCGACCCGCAGCTACTTCAGTCAGCCGGCGGCCGCACCAGCGCCTGCACCCGCTGCGGTCGACGCCCCGCCGCGTCGCGATGCCGTGTTGAATGATGACGACTACCAGTCCGGCGCTCCAGCTCAGCAGTGGGGTGCCGACGATGACCACCAGGCCTCAGCGCCCGCGATGGTCGAGGCACCCGATGAAGCAGCCGAAGAGTCCAGCGCCCCTGCACCCCGCAGCCGCCGCGCCGGATCGGCAGCGCGCAAGACCAGCGGGCGCAAGGCAGCAACGGGCGACTCGGAGGCACCGGCGGCCGCATCGCAACCCGCGCCAGCGCCCAAGCCACGAACAGCATCGGCCAAACCCAAGGCCGCCGCGGCTGCTGCAACAGCAGCAACTCCAGAGGCCGCTGCAAAGACCCCAGCGCCCCGCGCCCGCAAGCCGCGCAGCACAGGCAAAACCACCAAGCCCGCTGAGTGAACGGTGCCAGCCGCCGGCCGGGCTGAACGCCTGCCGCACGGCTGACACGCGCCGCCAGCCAATGCAACCCTGGCCTTATGCGGCGGCTGCCTGTACGGCGGACGCGCCCGCCTGCGCGGCGAGCCGCTGGCGCACCGTGTCGTAGCGGGGCGGCACGCAGCCCACCTGCTCCACGCAATGGCTGGCACTGGCGAGCGCATGCCACAGCACGGCGTGCAGCCGCTCGGTAGCCAGCGGGGCCACCAGGCCCCCGGGGCGCTCGCACAGGGCCTCCTGCCCCCGCTCCGGCCCCGCCAGCAGCGCGGTGATGAGACCGGCCAGAAAACAATCTCCCGCCCCCACGGTGTCGGCCACGGCCAAGGGCGCGTGCTCTTGCGCATGCACGGCCTGGCCGTCGCGCTGCAGCAGCCACGCGCCGCCGGGCCCCAGCGTCAGGGCCAGCCACTGGGCGCGGGTGTGGTCCAGCAGGTGCCGGGCGCGCTGCAGTGCGGTGCCGCCCGGCACGGCCAGTGCCTCCAGGTCGTCGTCGCTCACCTTGATGAGGTGGGCGTGCTGCAGCGCGGCCATCACGTTGGCCCGGTAGGCGGGCACGTCGTCTACCGCTGACAGGCGCAGGTTGGCATCGACCACCACCATGCGCCCGGCGGCACGCTGGGCTGCAAGCCACGGCAGGTAGATGCCTGCGTCCTGCGCCACCAGCGCGAGGCAGCCGGTGGCCACCACCTGCAGGCCGGGCAGGGCGGTGCAGGCGGCGATCAGCGCGTCGCCCGTGGCCTGGCGGTCGGCCACGCCATCGCGATAGAAGCTGTAGCTGGCCTTGCCCTCGGCATCCAGCGCGGCCACCGCCAGCGCGCTGGGCGCGCGCACGGGCACGGGCGATGCCAGGGCCACGCCGGCGTCGTGCAGGCCCTGCAAAAGCTGTCGGCCCAGCAGGTCGGCCGACAGCGGGTTCAGGTAAATCGTGCCCACGCCCTGCAGGCCCAGCGCACGGGTGAGGTTGTAGACGGCCCCGCCCGCGCAGGGCCGCAGGCGTCCGTCAGCCTCCTGGATCAGGTCGAACAGGGCTTCTCCGGCGGTGGCCACCCGCAGGGCTGGTGCTGCGTCGGTGGGCGTGGAGGCCGTTGGTTCTAGGGGAGCGCGCGACCCTGGGAGCGGTGTGAGGGTGGCGGTGTCAGGTGCTGATCGGCTAGGGAAAACCATAACTAAATCCACTTGATTTATTAAATTGCAACGCACTATAGTTCGATCCCATCCACCCGACAAGAGTGGTGTTCCCGAGGTGCCGCACCGTGTGGCGCCCGGGGTTTCAGCCATCCGTTCCAAGGAGACAACCGTGATCCAACGCGCCCCTGCTTTCGTGCTGTCCGCCATTGCCTTGTCTGGCGCCCTGGCCTGTAGCCTGGCCCAGGCTGCCGAGCCCGTGATCGGCCTGATCACCAAGACCGAGACCAACCCCTTCTTCGTGAAGATGAAGGAAGGCGCCACGGCCGAAGCCAAGAAGCTCGGCGCCAAGGTGGTGTCGGCCGCGGGCAAGACCGACGGCGACAACGCCGGCCAGGTCACGGCCATGGAGAACCTTATCGCCGCGGGCGCCACCACCATCCTGATCACGCCCAGCGACGCCAAGGCCATCGTGCCAGCCATCAAGAAGGCCCAGGCCAAGGGCGTGATGGTGATCGCGCTCGACAGCCCCACCGAGCCGGCCGACGCCACCGATGCGCTGTTCGCCACCGACAACTACAAGGCCGGCGAGCTGATCGGCCAGTACGCCAAGGCGGCGCTGGCCGGCAAGAAACCCGTCATCGCCATGTTGGACCTGCACCCCGGCCACCCCGTGGGTGCCCAGCGCCACAACGGCTTCCTCAAGGGATTCGGCCTGCAGGCCAACGATGCCAAGAGCAACGAGCTGTCGCGCCCCGCCGAGGTGGTGTGCATGGCCGACAGCTTCGGCGACCGCGCCAAGGGCCAGACCGGCATGGAAAACTGCCTGCAGAAGAACCCCGACATCAACCTCGTCTACACCATCAACGAGCCTGCTGCCGCCGGTGCCTACAACGCGCTGAAGGCCGCCGGTAAGGACAAGGGCACGATCATCGTGTCGGTGGACGGCGGCTGCGCCGGCGTGGCCGACGTGGGCAAGGGCGCCATCGCCGCCACCAGCCAGCAGTACCCGCTGCGCATGGCCGCGCTGGGCGTGGCGGCCGGTGTGGAGCACGCCAAGACCGGCAAGAAGGTCAGCGGCTACACCGACACCGGCGTAACGCTGATCGCCGCCAAGGCCGTGCCCGGCGTGGACAGCAAGGACGTGAAGACCGGCACGGACCTGTGCTGGGGCGCGAAGTAAACAAGTCGCTGGCGGCTCCGCTGCCGGCTGACACCCTGGCGCCGGGCCCACTGCCCGGCGCGTAGACGAACGACCCCCGAATGCCATGAACACCACCGCCTCCAAGCTCCCCCCGCTGGCCACGCTCGGGCCCTTCATCGCGCTGCTGCTGGCCTGCGGCTTCTTCGCGCTGCAGAGCGACCGCTTCCTGTCAAGCCAGAACTTTGCGCTCATCCTGCAGCAGGTGATGGTCGTGGGCGTCATCGCCATCGGGCAGACGCTGGTCATCCTGACCGCGGGCATCGACCTGTCGTGCGGCATGGTCATGGCGCTGGGCGGCATCGTGATGACCAAGGTGGCGTCGGACTATGGCCTGTCGGCCCCCGTGGCGATCGCCTGCGGCATGGCGGTGACCACGCTGTTCGGCATGGTCAACGGCCTCTTGGTCACCAAGGTCAAGCTGCCGCCGTTCATCGTGACGCTGGGTACGCTCAATATCGCGTTCGCCGCCACGCAGCTGTACTCGGGCGCGCAGACCATCACCGACATTCCGGGTGGCATGACCATGCTGGGCAACACCTTCCAGGTCGGCGGAACGGCCGTGGTGTGGGGCGCGCTGCTGATGCTGGCGCTGTACGTGGCGATGTGGTTCTTCCTGCGCGAGACCGCGCCGGGCCGCCACATCTACGCCGTGGGCAACAACCCCGAGGCCACGCGCCTCACCGGCATACCGACGGACCGCGTGCTGCTCTTCGTCTACATGCTGGCCGGCGTGTTCTACGGCATCGCCGCGCTGCTGTCGGTGGCGCGCACCGGTGCGGGCGACCCCAATGCGGGGCAGACCGAGAACCTCGACGCCATCAGCGCCGTGGTGCTGGGCGGCACCAGCCTGTTCGGCGGGCGCGGGGTGATCCTGGGCACGCTTGTGGGTGCGCTCATCGTGGGCGTGTTCCGCAACGGGCTCACGCTGATGGGCGTGTCGTCCGTCTACCAGATACTGGTCACCGGCATCCTCGTGATCCTGGCCGTGGCCACCGACCAACTCTCGCGCAAAGGAGTGCGTTGATGATGAACGCCGCTCAACAATCTTCTCCATCCGCGGCACCGCTGGTGATGCAGGCCAAGGGCCTGGTCAAGCGCTACGGCCAGGTCGTGGCGCTCGATGGTGCCGACTTCGAGCTGCGCGCCGGCGAGATCATGGCCGTGATCGGCGACAACGGCGCGGGCAAATCCAGCCTGATCAAGGCGCTGTCGGGCGCCACCGTGCCGGACGAGGGCACCGTGCTGCTCGACGGCGTACCCGTACAGTTCAAGAGCCCCATCGATGCGCGCCGCGCGGGCATCGAAACCGTGTACCAGGACCTTGCCGTGGCCCCGGCCATGACGATTGCCGAGAACCTGTTCCTGGGCCGCGAACTGCTGCGCCCCGGCATGGCCGGCCGTGTGCTGCGCATGCTGGACAAGAAGCGCATGCTCGAAGAAAGCGTGGCGCGCATGAACGAGTTGAAGGTCGGCATCCGGTCCATGACGCAGGCGGTGGAGACGCTGTCGGGCGGGCAGCGCCAGTGCGTGGCCGTGGCGCGCGCCGCGGCCTTTGCGCGGCACGTGGTCATCATGGACGAGCCCACCGCCGCGCTGGGCGTGAAGGAGGGCAACATGGTGCTGGAGCTGATCCGCCGCGTGCGCGACAAGGGCCTGCCCGTGATCCTGATCAGCCACAACATGCCCCACGTGTTCGAGATCGCCGACCGCATCCACATCGCCCGGCTGGGCAAGCGTGCTGCCGTCGTCAACCCCCAAAAGATCAGCATGAGCGACACCGTGGCCGTGATGACCGGCGCCATGGCGGCGTCGGAGCTGCCTGCCGAATGCCTGGCCTGAACGGGCCGCGAATCTACCCATGCTCAAGAACATCGACCCCCTGCTGACCCCCGACCTGCTCAAGGTGCTGGCCGAGATGGGCCATGACGACGCCATCGTGCTGGCCGACGCCAACTTCACCGCCATGAGCCTTGGGGCTGGCAAGCCCGTGCTGCGCCTGCCCGGCATCGGCATGGCCCGCGCCGTGCAGGCCGTGGCCAGCGTGCTGCCGCTGGCGCAGGACGTGCCCCACCCCGTGGCCTACATGCAGGTGGGCGGCACCGAGGCGCCGTACCGCTCGGCCCTGCAGCGCGACACCCTGCAGGTGCTGGCCCGCGAAGGCGTGGCCAGCGAGCAGGCCGAAGGCGTGGAGCGCTTCGCGTTCTACGAACGCGCCCGGCGCGCGTACGCCATCGTGGTGACTGGCGAGCTGCAGCCCTGGGGAAACTTTCTGCTGCGCAAGGGCGTCATCGGCGACACTTTGCAGCCCTGATCCCGCACATTTTTCTGCCACCACCACCGTGATCCCTCTCGACTCCGCAGACCTGCCTGACGCCATTGCAGACGCACCTGAGCCCGCAGCCGCCGGGCCGGTGCGGCTGCGCCAGCGGGGCTCCAACCACGTGGGGCTGCGCCAGTTCAACGAGCGGGTGGTGCTGCAGGCCCTGCGCACGCACGGCAGCCTGGCCAAGGCCGAGATGGCGCGTGTCACCGGGCTCACCGCGCAGACCATCGGCCTCATCACCGCGCGGCTGGACGAAGACCAGCTGCTGCGCCGCGAAGCCCCGGTGCGCGGCCGCGTGGGCCAGCCCTCGGTCCCCATCGGCCTGAACCCGGACGGCGCGTTTGCCATCGGCATCAAGATCGGCCGGCGCAGCGCCGACTGGCTGCTGGTCGACTTCACCGGCCACGTGCGCGAGCGCGTGGTGCTGGACTATGCGTTCCCCGACATCGATGTGCTGCTGCCCGCCATCCGCCGTCACCTGAACCAGCTGCTCGACGGCCTGGGCCCGCTGCGCTCGCGCGTGGTGGGGGTGGGCGTGGCAGCCCCGTTCCAGCTGGGCGGCTGGCACCGCATGCTGGGGCTGACCGAGGCGCAATCGGAAGCGTGGAACAACATCGACCTGGCCGAGCAGGTGCAGCAGATGACCGAGCTGCCCGTGAGCTTTGCCAAGGACACCTCGGCCGCCTGCGTGGCCGAGCTGCTGCAGGGCCGCGGGCGCGACATCCCGAGCTTTCTGTACCTGTTCATGGACACGTTCATCGGTGGTGGCTTGGTCATCAACTCGCACCTGCACCGCGGCCTGCACGGCAACGCAGGCGCGGTGGCCTCGCTGCCTCTGACCCCAGCGCAGCCGGGCCAGGCACCCGCGCAGCTCATCAGCCAGGCATCGCTGTGGGAGCTGGAGCAGCGCTTTCGCGCCCACGGCCTGGACCCCATGGCCGCCTACGACAAGCGCGTGCTGCAGGCCCCCTGGCTGGCCCACAGCCGCGCGTGGATCGACAGTGCGGCCACGGCGCTGGCGCACTGCATCGTGTCGGCCACCGCCTTCCTCGACCCGGACGCCGTGGTGCTGGACGGCGCCTGCGCGCCCGAGCTGCTGCAGGCGCTGTGCGAAGGCGCGCGCCGTTCGCTGGCCGACTACAACTGGGAAGGCCTGCACCAGCCGCCACGGCTGGAGCTGGGCAGCATCGGCTCGGATGCGCGCGCGCTGGGCGGTGCGCTGCTGCCGCTGCACGCTTGCTTTGCGCCGGACCACGAGATTTTTTTGAAGGCTTGACGCTCTGCGTTCTGTGCTGCGTGCTCTGCGGTGTGTGGTGTACAGCGTGGGTTTGCTATGAATTAAATAGCTACTTGCGATTGCCTATCAAGCGGTAGAGGCCATTTTTATTCAGTAAAACCTTGGGTGGACGGTCTGAGGGATTTGGTGGGCTGGAGGTTTTGCCCGCCGACATCCCTTGAACGCCCCGCCAGAGGCTTCACCTCCAAGCCCGTTGTTTTACCGGCCCGCCAGAATGGCCCGCGCCACTTCAGCAAACCCCGCGCCCCGTTCACCCTCGGTCACGTACCGCGGCAAGTGCTGCAACTGCGGCACGAACCGCGCAATGTTGGCCACCCCTACGCTGTGCGGGAAGTGCTGGAACATGAGCTGGTCGTTGGTGGAGTCGCCCACGTACACCCAGCGGTCGATCTCGGCATCCAGGTCACGCCCGAACAGCTCGCGCACGATCCACCGCGCGCCTTCGAGCTTGTTGTGCGTGCCGTACCAACCGTTGATGTGGATGCTGCTCACGGTGGCGTTCATGCCCGCCGCCTGCATCAGCGCAACGCATTGATCAATGTGCGCCTGCGGCATCTGCGTGAACTCGCTGTGGTCGATGGCGATGTCGCACTCGCGGCCCGCGGAGTCGGTGGCGCGGCGCGCGCCGGGGACTTCGTGCTCGATCTGGGCCAGCACCTGTTGCATGCGGGCGAAGTTGGCGGTGCGGGTGGTTGCGTCCTGCTGGTAGAGCTTGTTCAGCGAACCATCGGGTTGCCGGACCAGCGCGACCGCGCCGTTCTCGGCCACGATGGCGTCCACGGGCCAAGACAGTGCGAAAGGTTCGCTCCAGCCGACGGGGCGGCCGGTGATGGGGATGATGGGTAACCCTGCTGACTTCAAACTCTTGAGCGCCCGGACAGCATCCGTCGTGACGGCGCCATCCGTCGTGAGGGTGTCGTCGATATCCGTGAGAAGTCCGACTATTTTCGAAAGGTCGGGCGTACGCTGAAGGTTAATCAATTGCATTGCGGTGGAAGGCTGGTGGGTTAGTATCGGAAGCTCAGCCTTGATTCAGGTTGATGAGTGTAATGAGAAAGAAAAACGCCCGTGTCTTTGACTGAAATTGTATGAAATCCTGGAATGCCTCTACCGCCCCGGCTGCGTCCTGGCGAAGAATAATGACTTGGACTTGGTTGCTGTTGGTAAGCGCCGTTGCGGTCCGCGGCCTGTACAAGGTCTATGTCAGATCAGTTGGAATGGTGAATGGCGACGCAGAATGGATTTATCTGCCAGGCGGAAGAAAACTTCTGGGAGATCCATTGGAATTTATAGCTACAGATATATTGAGCTATAGCGTGGCACCGCTAGGCTATGTGTGGAGTGCTGTCTGGGGTGTGAATGAGTTGGCTATCAAGCTCGCGAATTGCGGGCTTTTCATCATTTGCATATTCCTGGTGTGGCGTATCGCGCTACGGTTGGGCGGTGCCGTAGCTGCCGTTTCGGCCACTGCCATATGGGTGACAACCCATACGCTGCTCCATGCAATACCTCAGGTATTGACAGAGGCCATGTACATGTTCGGGTTTTTGCTGTTCGTCTTTGGGCTGGTGGAGGCAATTGTGTCAGGCAATCCGAGGATCCGCTGGTTTGCGGCAACCTCGCTGGGTTTGACCATCACCCTGCTATCGCGACCAGTGCTGCAATATGTCGTGCTGGGAGTACTCGCTTTGATGGCTGCAGCATACGCCGCTTGGCGGATCGGCGCCCTTAAAGACACTGCACCTCATGTCAAGGTGATATTTCGCCGTGCAACGTATGCCTTGTTGTTGGCGTTGGTGCTTCCCCTGCTGGTGATTGCCAAAAATGGCATCTATTTCGGCAGTTGGAGCATTGGCACAGGCGCGGGAGCGGGGCTGTATTATGGCGTACACCCCTTGCACATGGGGGAGGAACCGTACTACACCAATTTTCAGTACGATGTCGGGCACACTGCCTCAACCATCAACCCCGCCACGCGGGGAAATCTTGAAATTGAGGCTGATCGCTGGCAAAAACAAATCGCGGTCCACATGATTACGCAGACCAGTTTTCTGGATAATTTGCGGTTTTTTGCCAGCAAGGCGCGCGCATGGCTTCTGTACAGTCCAGTCGAAAATCACTTTGATCCCGAATGGCGCGAAAAACGGCAGTTGCAAGTGATTTTGCTTTGCGCAGGCATTGGGTTGCTGTGCCAGACGGCGCTGTTCCGAGGGCGTCGGGCGGTTGTGGAAATTTTTGAACAGCTGATACCAGCTCCCCATGCAAGGAGTGGATCCTGTCCCGTAGCGTGGACCCCATCGGACCAAGCCAAGGGGATGATTTTTTGTTGCGTCGCCTTGGTATTATTGACGGGTGGAATGATTGCCCAGTTTCTTCCGATACTCTATAACGCGCGTTACAACGGTGCGTTTCTGGATCCATTATTCGTCATTCTTGGGTCCGTAGCATTGGCCATGCTGACCCGGCACGTTCGCCTATTGTTCGCAGGTAATGAAGCAGGACAAGGCAACCTGCGCAACCTGCGCAAGTGGCCCAGGGCGGCCGGACAGATCGCCTTCCTCGTGCTGCTTCTTTTTGTCCACAGGGCTGCTGGCGACTGGGCGTTGCGCCATGAACGGCTCTCCCTCGACCCCCACCGGCTGGGCCCCGCTGCCGTCGTATTGAACGGTGACGCATTTGGCCCGGCACGGGTGTCCGGCATGGAGGCCAGGGGTGACAACCGATGGGTCACACGCGACTATCTGTCCGAATTGGCTATACAGGTGAACATTCCTCGGGGCTTGAGCCTGTCGAGAGAGAGCGTGTATGAGGCCATCTGGCGCGTCAGGCTGCAAATGCGGGGGGACATCCCGAGCGCCTGCCGCGATGTGGCGGTCAGCTATTCTCAGCCGGACAGTCCGACATCCACTTTGCCTCCTCGGGTTTTTCTTTCACGCGATGGCGAAATGCACAGCTATGCCTTGAGCGCAGGGCAGAGCATGCGCCCGCGAGAGAGCGGAGAATTGATATTCAAATTCACCTGCCCTGCGGGAATAGAGATCCATTGGGGTGGCGCAGAACTGCTGCGTTCGACGTTGGCTGAGGCAAGCCGAGAACTTGTCCTCCATGGAAGCGCATTCAGCCCCTATCAGCCTCACGAGCCTCGATTGCCCGACAAGAAGCAACCGTAGCACGCGTGAGCGGTTGGTTGCCGGAACCGGCCGCTTTCCCGACACCACGGGTTCATGGGGGAAAGGGGCACGGCATTGAGCCCCTCATCGACGAGGCCGCCAACTTGCCAGCATTGGGTGCCTGCCGACGGTCAGGATTCAAGAATTTCTTCGTCGAGATTCTGGCTGAGCGGCTCCGTGGGCAAATTGCCAACGTCGTAATGCATGAATGCCACCAAAAACTGGATTCCTGCCAGAAGGGGCAGTGCGGCCAGCATCACGGTTCCGCTGGTCGCGGGTTGATGATTCTGGCTGCTCATGATCCAGTGTGATACTCCGAAAATCGACCCGAAGACAAACAAGAGTATGCCGGTGAGGCTATACAAGGTGCCTACATTGAAGTCGCGAACGATGTAGTTGTACACATAGCGTCTCCATAGCCGCGACAGGTGTTTGCGCAGGAATTCTGGGAGTATCTTGCCGATTTTCAGGTTGGATTCCTCGTCTGCATAGACAGAATCCATGGGAATATCCTTGACCACGGCACGTATGGTGTTGAGCCTGAACAGCATGTCAGTCTCGAAAAAATAGCGTTGCTCGAGTTTTTCGAGTGGCAGTTCTTTCAGGACTTGGGTGCGGATTGCCGTATAGCCGTTGGTCGGATCCATGACGTTCCAATAGCCGCAGCTTAACTTTGTCAGGAAAGACAGCGCACCATTGCCGAACAGGCGCATCGGAGGCATGCCCTGCACCGACTCAGGCCGGTAAAAGCGATTTCCTTTGGTGTAGTCAGCCCGTTTTTGCAGAAGAGGGCGGACGAACTTGGGGAGGAGTGTCGGATTCATCTGGCCATCCCCGTCGATCTTGACAACGATGTCCATACCATCCGCTATGGCCGCCTGATAGGCCGTCACGATCGCGCCACCCACACCACGATTTTGCGGGTTGTAAAGCACTCGGACCCGCGGGTCCCTGTTGTTCTGTTCGATGAACCGGCCGCTGCCTTCGGGACAGGCATCGTCCACGGCATAGATGACTTCGACTTCCGAACCGATGGCCTCGATGACTCCGAGGACATGCTGCAATACCTTGTAGCAGGGAATGGCGACCGCAATGCGCATTTTTGTTTTCTCAACTGGTGGATGCCAACGCCACGCCCAGCATGATCAGCGCTCCGCCTGCCAGCGTGCGCCAATGCAGCGGCTCGCCGAGGAACATCCAGGCCAGCGTGGGGACTATGAGGAAGGCCAAACCCATGAACGGGTAGGCGAGGTGCAGGGGCACGTTGCGCAGGATCCATACCCAGCCCAGCGTCGTGAGGCCGTAAAGAATCAGTGACGCGATAAGCCAGCCATTGAAAACGAACGCCTGCCACGTCAGCGGCGCTGCAAACGCGCCAGCCGCCTTCTTGAACAGGATTTGCCCCACGCTGATGGACAGCACACAAAGCAGGGTGAGCGCGATGGTGAATTTAGGCATTCTCTCTATCCGGTGACCCACAAATGACGGGAAGCAGAACCAACGGCGCGGTGAAGAATGCCAGGAGATACCGGTACTCGCCCGCGATCGAAAAGATGAATATGGCGATCAGTTGCACGGCGTAGGTGCCTGAGATCAGGGCCGCAATCTTGTCGCGTCGCGCCAGCGAGCGGCGAAGGGCAAACATCAGCAACACCAGCCCACCCCAGGGGGCCCACAGGAGTGCCCTGTGCTGGATGGAAAAGTCGTACCAGGCGTGAAGATGCTTGCGCGGCGAGAACTTCAGGGGCTGCACACTCGATACTGATTGGGTCAGCGGCAGTATTTGGGCGGTAGCCGGTGGGCCGGGTATGCCGCCATTGGCCATCGCCGAGTACAGGAAGATGTTGACACGGCTGGCCATGAAGGCAGGAAAGTTGTGCCACAGGTTGTACTTGAAGAACTCCTTGATGATGGTTCTTTTGGATTTGTTCGAAAGCGACAGAAGCGCTGGGCCTGCAGGAAAGAAGATCAACGGGTCCCAGTAGTAGTGGTCGTGGAACTCCCGGATCTTGTCCAGCGATTGGCCAGTGGAGGTGAGCGCGTCGACCGTTTTGGCGGTGACCCGCGGTTGGTTGTGTTCCCACAATCCCATCGGTCTGTCTTCCAGGAATCCCACGGTTTCATACAGGGCCAGCGGGAATACCGAGCCGATAGGATTCTCGTACTTGTAGACGAACTGGCTACCAAAGCCGACGACGAGCCAAGGAACGATGACCAAGCCCAGGCGAAGCCTGTAGGGATTGGACAGTACCCACGCCATCGCCACGAGGGGAATCAGGTTCAGCACCCCGTTGGGCCGTCCAAAGATTGCAAACGGTACGGTAACGAAGAGAATCAGCAGCGACGGCAGATCAACGCTGCGGCGGCGGATGCTCCTCCATGCCTCGAACAGCATGCCGCTCAGTGCAATCGCGTAGATGCCGTCCGAGTAGAAGCTGCTGGAGTAATACACCACACTGGGTGCCAGAGCGACAAACACGAGGCAGTAGGCAAAGCTCTTCCACATGCGGCGCGTCAGCATCCAGGCCAGTATGCGGGCGCACACTGCTGCACAAATCAGCATCTGCAAAGCGATGGGTACTTCGACCCGCCCGGTGGCTCCGTAGGTGAGTAGTGCATAGAGATACCAGAATGCCGGCTTGTTGGCCTGATGCACGCGATCGGTGTCGACCTCCAGCATGATGGCGAGGCTGTCCTGCCCCAGAATTCCGGGCCAGGAGGCAACGAGCCATGCGGCATACACGACGCCAATGAACCCCAGGACGATGGCGAAGTACTGCAGCTCGGACAGCGCCAGAAAGCGGGTTTTGACGGCGCGCATGGCAGGCGCGCCAAACCACGCCTGCGAGGACGACGGCTTGAATCTCAAAGCCTGCTTTTCCACCAGATGCCAGCTGGCGTACGCCAGCGCCACGGTAATGGTGAGCGATATGAACAGAGTCCCTGCGAATCCCAGCTGCGGCCAGCCATACTGAATGACGGTTTGCTGGATGGGAAATGCGAACAGATAAATGCCATAGGAAGGATCTCCCCACCGGCCAGCGCGCCGGATGTACGCTGTGGTTTGCGTTCCGGCACAGATGATGAAAAACGGCAGCCCCAGCAGCAACGCGCTATGCCGCCAGCCCGCCGCCCACACTGCGGCGGTGGCAAGAGCGATGGCTCCGCCCCACAGCACTGGCCGACGGCGCCAGTACGGCTCCAGGGTGTAAAGCGCGGCGCCGGCCAAGAAGAAAGCGCTCAGCTCGCGGCCGTGGTGAACCGTGCCTGTCACGTCAGGATTGCTGCGGACGAGAAACCAGCCGATCAGAACCGCAATGCTCAAAAGCAGCACGGGCCGGTACTTGAGCAGACCGATCAAACCCGCCAGACCCAACACGATGTAGCAGCGTACTTCGATGGGAATGGTCCACAGCGACCCATTCACGCCGAGGCGGTAGGGGTTGTTCTCAAACACCCCGGGCAGCACGAAGTGGATCTTCATCCCCAGCGCCTGTAGGTAGTTGGCCGTTGCACGGTGTGTCAGGTACTCCTTCAACGGAAGTTGCGTGACCCAGGCGCCCAACACGTAGGCGGTCAATACAACGGCGACGGTAAGGGCAGGCCAGATGCGCAAAAACCGCCGAAGCCCGAACCGCCAGAAGTTTGGATCTCTCTGCCAACTCGCATTCACCAGATAACCGCTGAGTACGAAGAAGATGGTGACCGCCAGTCCGCCCAGGCTGTGGATGCCGAAGAAAGACGGCTCCATCTGGCCCGTGAGCGCGAAGTGGTGGCTGTACAGCACCATCGTCGCGGCCACGATGCGGATTGCGTCGAAGTTGTTGCCCGGGTGGGTGGCTGGAGAGGATGCCCCTGTGTGAGCCTGCACGGAATTCTCGGCGCTCATGCGCTCGCCTGCAGCGACAACCCGGCATGCTCGCGCAGCGGATGAAAATGAATCTTTGGAAACCGCTCCTGCGCCAGCCGCACGTCGTACGGTGACGTGCACAGATAAGCCAGCGTGTCCGCCGCATCGTGCGCCAGGCGCAGTGGATACGCGTCGGTGAACGCACGCAGATCCGCCGGGGAATCTGCAGTGATCCAGCGCGCCCCTGTGTACTGGCAGCCTTCCAGCCGCACGTCCGCGTCGTACTCGGCCTTCAGGCGGTGCTGCACCACTTCGAACTGCAGTTGCCCCACGGCGCCCAGCAGCATGTTGCCGCCGGCGTCGGGCTTGAAGACCTGAATGGCGCCTTCTTCGCCCAGCTGGGCCAAGCCCTGCTGGAGCTGCTTGGTGCGCAAGGGGTTCTTGAGCACCACGGTCATGAACATTTCCGGCGCGAAGAACGGCAGGCCGGTGAACTGCAGGTTGGCACCATCGGTGATGGTGTCGCCCAGCTGCACGCCACCGTGGGTGGTAAAGCCGATGATGTCGCCCGCGTAGGCCTCTTCGACCGCCTCGCGGCGCTGGGACATGAAGGTCACGACGGACGTGGGGCGCAGTTCCTTGGCGGTGCGCTGCACCCGGAGCTTCATGCCCGGCATGTACTTGCCCGACGCCACGCGCACGAAGGCGATGCGGTCGCGGTGGTTGGCGTCCATGTTGGCCTGCACCTTGAAGACCACGCCGGCGAAGCCCTCGTCCTCGGGCTGGATGGTCTTGACCACGGGCTGCTTGTTCACCTGCAGGGTGCTCACGCGTGGGCCGGGGGGCGGAGCCATGTCGACCAGGGCGTCGAGCACCTCCATCACCCCGAAGTTGTTCACCCCGGAGCCAAAGAACACTGGGGTCAGTTTGCCGGCCAGGAAGGCGTCGTGGTCCCAGGTGGGCGATGCGCCGACTGCCAGCTCCATGCTTTCGAGCGCGGCATCGAACTCGGCGCCGAAGCGTGCGCGCAGCGTGGTTTCGTCAGACAGCGGAATGGCTTCGAAGTCCTGCGGGCGGCGCTCGCTGCCGGACTCGAACACCGTCATGGTCTTGGTGCGCAGGTTGATGATGCCGCCGAAGGCCTTGCCCTGGCCCACGGGCCAGGTCATGGGGCAGCAGGGCATGCCCAGCTCGCGCTCGACCTCGTCCATGATGTCCAGCGGGTCGCGCACTTCGCGATCCATCTTGTTCACGAAAGTGATGATGGGCGTGTCGCGCTGGCGGCAGACCTCGATCAGGCGGCGCGTCTGCGCTTCCACGCCGTTGGCCGCATCGATCACCATCAGTGCCGAGTCCACGGCCGTAAGCACGCGGTAGGTGTCTTCCGAGAAGTCCTTGTGGCCGGGCGTGTCGAGCAGATTGATGACGTGTTCGCGGTACAGCATCTGCATGACCGACGAGGCCACCGAGATGCCGCGCTGCTTTTCGATTTCCATCCAGTCCGACGTGGCGTGGCGGCTGGCCTTGCGGCCCTTGACGGCGCCGGCGATCTGGATCGCGCCCGAAAACAGCAGCAGCTTTTCGGTCAGCGTTGTCTTGCCCGCGTCCGGGTGGGAAATGATGGCAAAGGTGCGGCGGCGCCGGGTTTCGGGGGCGTAGGACACAGGGGATTCCAGAAGGGGGAGTCGAGGCACGCTGCGGCAGGGACTGCGGCTGGCGGCGCGGCAGGCGCATGCGCCCGAATCGCGGGATTTTAACGGTGTCCGCTACGGCGCTCGCGGTGGTGCGGTCGCCGGGCCTGCAATGCCGGCACTGGCCAGGCGCAGGGCTGCCAGATTCTCCAGTCTGCAAGGCTGCGGGCGGAGCGCCGCGCTGCCGGGTTTGTGCCGGGTACGCCGCGCTGCTCTGGCCGCGCCACCACACTTGCTTTTATAATCCGCCGATCCGAGGAGCGTTGCAGCGTCCCCAGCACAGGCGGGGCGTGAGGCTCGGAGTCATCCAGCAACGACGCTCAACCACTTCTCGCGTGGTGAGCCTCCGGCAATCCCCCGACCAGTGGTTTTTTCAAACATGCTTTGGAGCAAACCATCATGAACGCACGCGTCAACGCACCCGTCAACACCGACTGTGTCATCACCGACATCGGCCTGGCCCCCTGGGGCCGCAAGGAAATCGCCATTGCCGAGACCGAGATGCCCGGTCTCATGGCGATCCGCGAGGAATTCGCTGCCGCCCAGCCCCTGAAGGGCGCCCGCATCACCGGCTCGCTGCACATGACCATCCAGACGGCCGTGCTGATCGAGACCTTGAAGTCGCTGGGTGCCGACGTGCGCTGGGCTTCTTGCAACATTTTCTCCACGCAGGACCACGCTGCCGCTGCCATCGCTGCGGGCGGCACGCCGGTGTTCGCCGTCAAGGGCGAGTCGCTGGAAGAGTACTGGGATTACACCCACCGCATCTTCGACTTCGGTGCCAAGGGCACGGCGGGCGAAGGCCCCAACATGATCCTGGACGACGGCGGCGACGCCACGCTGCTGATGCACCTGGGCCAGCGCGCCGAGAAGGACGCGTCCCTGGTGGCCGGCAACGGCGCCAGCGAAGAAGAGCGCATCCTGTTTGCCTCGATCCGCAAGAAGCTGTCGGAAGACGCCACCTGGTACACCCGCAAGTCGGCCGAGATCGTCGGCGTGACCGAAGAGACCACCACCGGTGTGCACCGCCTGAACGAGATGTCCGCCAAGGGCACGCTGCTGTTCCGCGCGATCAACGTGAACGACTCGGTCACCAAGAGCAAGTTCGACAACCTGTACGGCTGCCGCGAGTCGCTGGTGGACGGCATCAAGCGCGCCACCGACGTGATGATCGCCGGCAAGGTCGCCGTGGTGGCGGGCTACGGCGATGTGGGCAAGGGCTGCGCCCAGGCGCTCGCTGCCCTGCGCGCCCAGGTGTGGGTGACCGAGATCGACCCCATCAACGCCCTGCAGGCCGCGATGGAAGGCTTCAAGGTCGTGACGATGGAATACGCGGCTGATAAGGCCGACATCTTCGTGACCACGACCGGCAACAAGGACGTGATCCGCCACGAGCACATGGTGGCGATGAAGAACGAGGCCATCGTCTGCAACATCGGCCACTTCGACAACGAGATCGACGTCGCGTCGATCGAGAAGTACCAGTGGGAGGAAATCAAGCCCCAGGTGGACCATGTGATCTTCCCGGACGGCAAGCGCATCACGCTGCTGGCCAAGGGCCGCCTGGTGAACCTGGGCTGCGCCACGGGCCACCCGAGCTTCGTGATGAGCAGCTCGTTCGCCAACCAGACGATCGCGCAGATCGAGCTGTTCACCAAGCAGGGCGACTACGAAGCCGGCAAGGTGTACGTGCTGCCCAAGATCCTGGACGAAAAGGTCGCCCGTCTGCACCTGAAGAAGGTCGGCGCGCAGCTGACCGAGCTGACCGACACGCAGGCCGCCTACATCGGCGTGGCCAAGCAAGGCCCTTACAAGCCTGATACGTACCGGTATTGATCCCGGTAGGGCGCTGCGCGTGGGCTCGGCCTGCGCTGGGCGCTGGGGCTGACCGGCTAGGCTGCCGAGCGGCGGGTTGAGGCTCTGCAGCTTTGTTGCATGCCTGCGGCAAGGACCCGTCTGCCATCAGACGGGTCGCCCCCGGCACTTGGCGTAGCAGCTTGCTGCATCAGTGGCGCGTGCTGGGTGTACTTGGGTTTGCTATACAAAATATAGCTGGTAGCGCTTGCTGAGCAAGCGGTAGCGGCTATTTTTATTCATAAGAAGGACGGGCGCGATGCGCGCAGATGTGTATTTGGTAGAGCGCGGGCATGCCGCGACCCGGTCCCAGGCCCAGCGGCTCATTGCTGCGGGTGTGCAATGGCGCCTGTCGCCGGGCATGCCTTGGCAGAAGGTGGCCAAGAACGGCGACGACATTCCCGAGATCGCCCTGGTCGAACTGCTGGACGGCGCCGAAGCCAAGTACCTCTCACGCGGCGGCCTGAAGCTGGAAGGGGCGCTCAAGGCCACCGGCCTGGCGGTAGACGGATTGCGCTGCCTGGACGTGGGCCAGAGCACCGGGGGCTTTACCGACTGCCTGTTGCAGCACGGCGCCGCGCAGGTGATCGGCGTCGATGTGGGCCACGGCCAGTTGCACGAGCGGCTGCGCAACGACCCGCGCGTGGTCGGTGTGGAGGGGCTGAACGCCCGCGCCATGACGGCCCAATCGCTGCAGGACGCGAGCGAAGAAGCGCTGTCCGAGCATGTGGAAACCGACGTTGATGACAACGACACCCAGCCCGTGGCGCCCTATGCGTGGATGCGCAACGGTGGCGAGGTAGACGAGGAATACGACGACACCGACGACGCCCGCGAGCAGGACGTGGAGGCCTTCAAGGCCGAACGCGCTGCCAAGGCCCGTGCGCGCGCTGAAGGCATCGTGCCCACCAAGCGCCAGCGCAAGGCGGGGCTCGAGCAGGTGGACATCACACCCGAGTTCGACGTCATCACCGGCGATCTGTCGTTCATCTCGCTCACGCTGGTGTTGCCGGCGCTGGTGCCGCTGCTGAAGGCGGGCGGCTCGCTGCTGATGCTGGTCAAGCCCCAGTTCGAGCTGCAGCCGGGCCAGGTGGGCAAGGGCGGTATCGTGCGCGACGAGGCTCTGTACGCGGTGGTCGAAAAGCGCATCCGTGACTGCTGCGCCGACCTGGGGCTGACGGTGGGCGACTGGCTCCCCAGCGCGATCGACGGCGGCGACGGCAACCGAGAATTTTTTGTTTCTGCGAGGAGAGCTGCTGCATGAATGCTGCCAGCGCACAAGGCACCGGCTTTCCGGTGAGCTTCGAGTTCTTTCCCCCCAAGACGCCCGAGGGCGCCGAGAAACTGCGGGCCGCGCGCCAGCAGCTGTACGCGCTGCACCCGGACTTTTGCTCCGTGACCTACGGCGCGGGCGGCTCCACCCAGGAGGGCACCTTCGGCACGGTGCGCGAGATCCTGGCCGAGGGCGTGAGCGCCGCTTCGCACTTCTCGTGCATCGGCGCCACGCGCCAGTCGGTGCGCGAGGAACTGGCCCAGCTCAAGGCCATGGGCGTGAAGCGCCTGGTGGCCCTGCGGGGCGATCTGCCCAGCGGCTACGGTGCCGGCGGCGAGTTCCAGTACGCCAGCGACCTGGTGGCCTTCATCCGGGCGGAGACGGGGCGCGACTTTCACATCGAGGTGGCGGCCTACCCGGAGGTGCACCCACAGGCGCGATCGCCGGAGGCAGACCTTAAGGCTTATGTCGCCAAGGTCCAGTTAGGGGCGGACTCTGCCATCACCCAGTACTTCTACAACAGCGATGCGTACTTCCGGTTCGTGGAAGAGGCCAAGCGTCTGGGCGCCGACGTGCCTGTGGTGCCGGGCATCATGCCGATCGGCAGCTCGACGCAGCTGATGCGCTTCTCGGATGCCTGCGGCGCCGAGATTCCGCGCTGGATCCGTCTGCGCCTGCAATCGTTTGGTGACGACACGGCGAGCATCAAGGCCTTTGGCCTGGATGTGGTAACCGACCTGTGCGACCGGCTGCGCAGTGCGGGCGTGCCGGCGCTGCATTTTTACACCATGAACCAGAGCGCTGCGACCCTGGAGATTTGCCGCAGGCTGGGGATCTGATGCGGCAGGGGCACCGCGCCGCGCTGCTGCAGGGCCCGTGGTCCGCGGTCACCGGGCTGTGGCGCCAGCGATGGCCGCGCGCGTTGCTGGCCGTGCCGGTGCTGGGCGGGGCGGTCGCTTTGGCTGCGCTGTGCGGCCCCGCGCCGGTATGGGCGCAGGGGTTTTCGGCAGAAGCAGATGCTCTGGCGCCCAACCTGCTGAGCGTGCCGGGTGAGGCCATGCTGATCGACCCGGTTCGCCCCGAGCGTCCCCCGGCCGATGCGCCGCTGATCGTGCCCCTGATCGTCCCGGGCACGCAGTTGGACCTCTCTGCCGATGAAGTGGGGCTTGCATCCTGGTACGGGGCCAAATTCCACAAGCGGCGCACGGCCAGTGGAGAGCTGTTCGACATGAAAGCCCTGACCGCTGCCCATCCCACGCTGCCCTTTGGCTCCCTGGTGTGCGTGCGCAGCCAGGCTACGGGGCGCTCGGTGGTGGTCCGCATCAACGACCGCGGCCCCCACACCCGCAAGCGCGTCATCGACCTCAGCCGCGGAGCTGCCGAGGTGCTGGGCATGGTGGGGCTGGGGTTGAAGCCGGTGGAGCTGTTCGCGCTGGACGACGGCGCGCGCGACTGCCCGATGCCTTAAAGGCGAAAGGCGAAGGGCGAAGGGCGAGAGTCGGGGGCCACTTCCCGCCGGTGCACACGGCACCCTGGCCCCCTCCAGCGACATCGTGGGTCCGGCTTTGCCAAGTCACTGCAGGCGTGTTTCCCTTGGGGGGAGGCGCCGTAGGCGACTCCAGGGCGCCTTGCTGGCCTACCCTCCGGATTCGAGCGTGTGCGTGGCGTGCTTGTCCTGCGCCAGCAGTTCCACCATTTGGGGCAGCGCGGTTTTCAGCGCGGCTTTCAAGGTGAAGGGCGGGTTGATCAGGAACATGCCGCTGGCCGGCAGGCCGGGGCGTTTGGTGTCGCCCGCGGCATCGCTGGTGATCTTGCTGGACTTGACGGTGAGCGTGGCGTGCAGCCAGCTCTTGCCCGCCTTGGTGGCCATGGTTTTCAGGCGGCGCGGCAGGTCGTGCGCCTCGGGGCGCGGGATGATGGGGTACCAGACGGCATAGGTGCCGGTGGCAAAACGCTTGAGCGAGTCTGCCGCCATGTCGAGCACCTTGGCGTAGTCGGTCTTGATTTCGTAGCTGGGATCGCACAGCACCAAGGCGCGGCGGGCCGGTGGAGGCAGAAATTTCTTGATGCCTTCGAACCCGTCTTCATGCAGCACGGCCACCTGGCGGCCCGCTTCGAGCTGGGCCACGTTGCCCGCCAGCGAGCGCAGGTCGGTCGGGTGCAGCTCGAACAGCTTGAGCTTGTCGTGGTCGCGCAACAGGCGCTGGGTGATGAACGGCGAGCCCGGATAGACCCTGAGCGCGTTGCCCTGATTGAAGCCGCGGATCAGGTCCACGTAGGCCTGCAGTGCGGGAGTGAGGGCGGGGGCCTCGGGCGCGAACAGGCGGACCACGCCGTCGGCCGCTTCGCCGCTGGTGTTGGCATAGTCGCCATCGAGCCGGTACAGCCCGGCGCCGGCATGGGTGTCCAGCACGGTCAGGGCCGCGTCTTTTTCGATAAGGTATTGCAGGGCGGCGATCAGGACCGTGTGCTTGAGCACATCGGCATGATTGCCTGCATGGAAGGCGTGGCGATAACTGAACATGTCCAATGGTAACGGGTGCGGGTCGCGGTGGCGCATCCCGCCGGCAGGCCCGCCCCGCCATGGCTGCCAGGAGCTTCAGGTCGCCGGGACGGCTGTGCACAGGGCGTTTCCGTGGCGATGTCATGATCCGATGCCGTTTCGTCATGGTGTCCGGTGGTGCGGAGAGGCCGGGCGCGGCACAATCGGGTTGTTTGCCCAAGCGTGATGTTTTTTGCAGACAGAAAGCCTTTTGTTTCAGCAACCGTAACCGCATGCTTCATCATTCCGCCTGCAGCCGCCTTGACCTCAGGGCGTTGCCGATGCAAGCACGCATGCACGCCACGCACTCTTCAACATGAACGCAGTCTCCAGCCCCGCCTCTGCCCCTGCCAGCGGTATCAGCCACACGGATGCGCTGCCGCCCGGTACCCGGCTGGCCGAGTTCGAGATCCTGGGGCTGCTGGGTGTGGGCGGGTTCGGCATGGTCTACAAGGCCTTCGACCACTCGCTGCACCGGGCCGTGGCCATCAAGGAATACATGCCGTCCGCGCTGGCGGGGCGCTCCGAAGGGCAGTCGCTGTGGGTGCGGTCGTCGTCCGACCAGCAGACCTTCCGCGCCGGACTGGCGTCGTTCGTGGGGGAGGCGCGGCTGCTCGCGCAGTTCGACCACCCCTCGCTGGTCAAAGTGTTCCGCTTCTGGGAGGCCAACAACACCGCCTACATGGTGATGCCGCTGTATACCGGCATGACCTTCAAGCAGGCCCGCGCCCAGATGCGCACGCCCCCGTCCGAGGCCTGGCTGCGCAAGCTGCTGTGGTCGATACTGGGCGCCCTGCGTGTGCTGCACGAGGGCAAGACGCTGCACCGCGACATCTCGCCGGACAACATCTTCCTGCAGGACAACGGCCCGCCGGTGCTGCTGGACCTGGGGGCCGCCCGTCACGCCATCAACGACCAGGACCGCAAGCACACCGCCGTGCTCAAGGTGAACTACGCGCCCATCGAGCAGTATTCCGACGGCGACGAGGAACTGCGCCAGGGTCCGTGGAGCGATTTGTATTCGCTGGCCGCCGTGATGCACGGCTGCCTGTGCAACGACACGCCCCTGCCGGCCACGCTGCGTTCCATCCGCGACCGCATGGTGTCGTTCTCCCGCGTGGCCCGGACGGTCAAGCGCCAGTTCGGGGTGGAGTATTCGGCGCCCTTTGTCGCTGCCATCGCCAAGTCGCTGGCGCTGCGCCCCGCAGACCGGCCGCAGAGCATCGACGAGTTCCTGCAGATCATGGAGATGACCACGGCTCCGGAGGGCAGTGAGCATTTCGATTTCAGAGCCGACCTGGGCGACATCTGGGTGGAGCCTGCCGACCGGCCCGGCCCCGGTCAGGTCACGCCCACGGTGGATGTGACGTCTGCGTCGGACGCCGTCAGTGAACTGCAGGCCCAGGCCGCGCGCGTTGCGCTGCCGGACGGCGCCCTGCACGCCGCGGGCCCCGCCCATGGCCACGCTGCGGGCGATGCCGGGGGCCTTGGCACGGACACGACGGTCGACCTGGGCGGCGACACGGTGATGATGGGGCCGGACACGGTGGCGGCCGACGCCGGGGACACCGTGTTCATCGACGCGGGCGACTCGGTGGTGGACGATTCGCGCTACGACGACCCCCAGACCTACCGCAGCATGGGCGAGCAGGGCCACGGCAAGGCCGCGGCGGAGCCCCGCGCCAAGCATGCCGACCGCGATGCAGGGGCGCGCGCTGCGGCCAAGCCTGGCAAGAGCGGCAAGCGCGTGCCCATCGTGGCCTGGATTGCGGTGGCCGTCTTTGCGGTGGTGGCCGCCGCTGGTGGCTTGCGCTGGGCCCAGAGCGACAAAGCGCCTAAAGACGACATCATCACCGAGATGGCCGAACCGGCAGCCCCGGCCCCCGCGGTGGCGGACGCCGCCCTGACCGACACTGCCGCAGGTGCCCCTGCCGCCGAATCCGCTGCGTCGGACGCCACGGCCAGTGCGGCCGCTGCGACGGCTGCGGCAGCCGCTGCATCGGCCGCAGCGCCGGTGCCTGCCGTTGCCGCTGCCTCGGCGCCTGCGACCAAACCCGCACGCACCGCCAAACGGCCTGTGGCCGAGCCGGCCCCCGCTCCCGTCGTGGTGCACGAAGAGCCCGCGCCACCCCCTGCGCCCGTGGTGGCCGAGCCCCGGCCCCGCCCCACGCCGCCCCGGGTGCAGTCGCCGCAGGAAAGCTGTGCGGATGCCAATTTCCTGTCGCGGCCGATGTGCATCCACCAGGAATGCCAGAAAGCCTCGCACTCCGCGCACCCCATTTGCGTAGAGAGCCGGCGCCGCTACGAGGCCGAAGAGCAACGGCGCCGCCAGACCCCCAACTGAGGGCATGGGGCCGGTGGCCGGCCCCGTTTGCCGCGTGTGCACGCACGCCGCTTGCGTGCACGCGGGGTAAATTCGTATAATCGAGGGCTTCGCAGCGCTTTTGTGGTCCCGCGGCGAGGATTTCATGCCACCTAAGAGGCTTCCTTCAGAGAAGCACCGACCGTGGAAAAGGACCCGCCAAACCCTCTTCATAGAGAGAATCTCATGACTACTACTTTCAGCGCCAAGCCCGCTGAGGTCGTGCACGAGTGGTTTGTGATTGACGCGACCAATAAGGTCCTCGGACGAGTAGCCAGCGAAGTTGCTCTCCGTTTGCGCGGCAAACACAAGGCCATTTACACGCCTCACGTCGACACCGGTGACTTCATCGTCATCATCAACGCCGCCCAGATCAAGGTGACCGGCACCAAGTCCCTGGACAAGGTGTACTACCGCCACTCGGGTTACCCCGGCGGTATCACGGCCACGAACTTCCGTGACATGCAAGCCAAGCACCCTGGCCGTGCGCTGGAAAAGGCTGTCAAGGGCATGCTGCCCAAGGGTCCCCTTGGCTACGCAATGATCAAGAAACTCAAGGTGTATGGTGGTGCAGAGCATCCCCACACCGCCCAGCAGCCCAAAGTGCTGGAAATCTAAGGAGCCTTGAGATGATTGGTGAATGGAACAATGGCACCGGCCGTCGCAAGTCCAGCGTCGCCCGCGTGTTTCTGAAAAAAGGCACTGGCAAGATCACGGTGAACGGCAAGGACATCCAGTCCTATTTCGGCCGCGAAACCTCGATCATGATCGCCAAGCAACCGCTCGCACTGACCAACCATGTCGAAACCTTCGACATCCAGATCAATGTGCACGGTGGTGGTGAATCCGGCCAGGCCGGCGCTGCCCGCCACGGCATCACCCGCGCCCTGATCGACTACGACGCGACGCTCAAGCCCGCACTGAGCCAAGCCGGCTTCGTGACGCGCGATGCCCGCGAAGTGGAACGTAAGAAGGTCGGTCTGCGCTCTGCACGCCGCGCCAAGCAGTTCTCCAAGCGTTAAGCTTTTGGTTCTGCCCGGAGGCCGCCTCGCGTGGCCTTCGCTCTGCAAGGGGGTTCTTCGGAGCCTCTTTACAGAACAGAAAAACCGCCTCAGGGCGGTTTTTTCGTTTAAGGTGCGCCTTTTTCCTTGCGAACCATTCTCATGTTGCAACCCCTGAATGAAGAAGCGGTAGTGCGTAGCCTGCTCACCCGCCCGGTGCCCGCCGGTGAAGCTGTGGCAAGGATGGGCCGGACGGCCTTGGCACAAACGAGCGCCGCCCAGGGTCAGCGGCTGTTGCAGGAGCTCTGAGCCATGCGCCTTCGTTTGCTGCGCCGCCGGTTGACCATCAGCGCCCCCCGGGTCGCCATCCGCAGTGCGCTGCCCTGGCCGTTTCGCTGGCTGGCCCTGGCGGTGGTGCTGGGTTTGTGCGCCGCGGTTGCGCTGTGGGCGTTCGAGTTCGGCAAATCCATTGCAGGCCTCGACAGCATCTCCCGCGACGAGCTGAACAAGCTGCGCGCCGAACTAACCAGCCTGCGCGATGCGGGGCAGGAGCAGCAGACCGTGGCCCACACCGCCGACAGCCTGCTGATCGCCGAGCGTGCCGCCAAGGAGAACCTGATGGCGCAGGTGCGGCAGCTCGAGGCCGACAACCGCACGCTGCGCGAAGACCTGGGTTTCTTTGAAAAGCTGATCCCCGCGGCCAAGACCGAAGGCCTGGCCATCCGCAGCCTGCAGGCCGAGGTGCTGGGGGGCATGCAGTTGCGCTGGCAGGTGCTGGTCATCCAGGCCACGCGCAATGCGCCCGAATTCAACGGCCGGCTGGAACTGGTGCTGTCCGGCACGCAGGACGGCAAACCCTGGACGCAGACCCAGCCAGCACAGGGCCAGCCGGTGCAGGTCAAGCAGTACCGGCGCATCGAAGGGGTGCTCGATCTGCCCCCCAACGCCGTGGTAAAAACCGTGACCGCGCGCGTGCTGGAAGGCAGCACGGTCCGGGCGGTGCAGGCCATGACCATCGAGTGACGCGGGGCAGGGCAGGGGTGCTGCCTGGGCGGCAAACCCTGTCAGCGGGCGCACGGCGCCTGTGGCCGTGACCCCGCGCTTCGGCTTGAGCGCATTCGGGGCACCATTCAGCATCTTGTGCCATGGTTTTCGTGCCGCGAGGAAGCCTGAGCAAGGTATCGTCGGCCCCTATTTTTGCTGCGCGCCGGGCCGATTGGGCGGCGCGCTTCTCCAGGAGTTTTGCCCATGTTTTCCCGTAAAAAGCAGCCCCCCATCAAAAGCCTGATCGCGCAGGGCACCAAGATCGAGGGGAACGTTCACTTCGTGGAAGGCATGCGCATCGACGGCGAGGTGGTGGGCGACATCCGTGCAGCGCCCGAACAGCCCAGCATCCTGGTGATTTCCGAGACCGCCCGCGTCGAGGGCGCAGTGCACGCCACCCATGTGATCGTCAATGGCCAGGTGGAGGGGCCGGTGCATGCCACCGAACTGCTGGAACTCCAGCCCAAGGCAAAGATCACAGGCAATGTGCACTACAAGGCGCTGGAGATGCACCAGGGGGCCGTGATCGCCGGGCAGATGTGCCCGGTGGCTGTGCTGGTGGAGGAAAAGCCCCCACTGAAGTTAGCGTCAAACGGGCAGTGATGTGAATTCCCGAGCGGTCTGCAGTACTATTACCCGCAAAATTGAAAACCGGAAGGACACCCCATGAGCGCAGTTGCCGAGAATATCCAGACCGAAATGCCAGCCCCCATCCTGTTCACGGACAGCGCGGCGGCCAAGGTGGCGGACCTGATCGCCGAAGAAGGCAACCCTGACCTGAAGCTGCGCGTGTTCGTGCAGGGTGGCGGTTGCTCCGGCTTCCAGTATGGCTTCACCTTCGACGAGATCACCAACGAAGACGACACCACCATGACCAAGAATGGCGTGTCGCTGCTGATCGACGCCATGAGCTACCAGTACCTGGTGGGCGCCGAGATCGACTACAAGGAAGACCTGCAGGGTGCCCAGTTCGTGATCAAGAACCCGAACGCCACCACCACCTGCGGCTGCGGCTCCAGCTTCTCTGCCTGATCGATGCACGGGCATGCCAGCAGGGCACTGCGATAGCTGCCCTGCCGACGACACAAGCCGCCTCCGGGCGGCTTTTTCGTTGGCGCCCTCCTGAATTTGCAGCGACTTTCAGCGCCGCGCCTGCCACCGATCTTGTGAGCCGTCCATGCAGCAGCCATCCTTGACCCCGCCACAGTCCACCACGCAGATGCCGGCACCCACGCCGACGCCCTCGCCGCAATCGCTCAAGCTGCTGCTGTGGCTCGTGGCCATCGGCTTCTTCATGCAGACGCTGGACGCCACCATCGTCAACACTGCCTTGCCGGCCATGGCGCGCAGCCTGGGCGAGAGCCCCCTGCGCATGCAGTCGGTGGTGGTGGCGTATTCGCTGACCATGGCCATGCTGATCCCCGCGTCGGGCTGGGTGGCCGACCGCTTTGGCGCGCGGCGGGTGTACCTGGCGGCCATCGTGCTGTTCGTGCTGGGCTCGGTGTGCTGCGCACTGGCGCAGAACCTGGGCCAGCTGGTGGCGGCGCGTGTGGTGCAGGGGCTGGGTGGGGCGCTGCTGCTGCCCGTGGGGCGGCTGGTGGTGCTGCGCACCTTTCCGCGCGAGCAGTTCCTGCAGGCGATGAGCTTCGTGGCCATCCCGGGGCTGATCGGCCCGCTCATCGGGCCCACGCTGGGCGGCTGGCTGGTGGAGGTCGCGTCCTGGCACTGGATCTTCCTCATCAACGTGCCGGTGGGCATCGTGGGCTGCATTGCCACGCTGCGCTTCATGCCCGGCGGGCCGGTCACCTTCGTCGCGCGCTTCGACCTGGCGGGCTACCTGATGCTCGCGTTCGGCATGGTGTCGCTCTCGCTCGCGCTGGACGGCCTGGCGAGCATGGGCCTGCGCCAGGCCAGCGTGCTGGTGCTGATGGTCTTCGGGCTGGCCAGCCTGGTGGCGTACTGGCTGCACGCCGCGCGCAAGCCGGACCCGCTGTTCTCGCCCAACCTGTTCACGGTAGACACGCTGCGCATCGGCCTGCTGGGCAATCTGTTTTCGCGTCTGGGCAGCTCGTGCATGCCGTTCTTGATTCCGCTGCTGCTGCAGGTGAGCATGGGGTACTCGCCCATGCAGGCCGGCATGATGATGCTGCCCGTGGCCATGGCCGGCATGTCGATGAAGCGCTTTACGACCACGCTGATCACCCGCTTTGGCTACCGGCGCGTGCTGGTGGTCAACACGCTGCTGGTGGGCGTCACCATGGCCAGCTTCGGGCTGGCGAGCCCCGCGCAGCCGCTGTGGGTGCACATCGTGCAACTGGCGGCGTTCGGCGCGGTGAACTCGCTGCAGTTCACCGCCATGAACACGGTCACGCTCAAAGACCTGGAGCACGCCATGGCCAGCAGCGGCAACAGCCTGCTGTCGATGGTGCAAATGTTGGCCATGGGCATGGGCGTGGCGTCTGCCGGTGCGGTGCTGGCGGCCTTCACCAACGTTTTTCCGGCGGGTGCTGCAGGGCAGGCGCTGGCAGCGTTCCAGGCCACCTTTGCGTGCATGGGGCTGATCACCATCGCATCGGCCGCCATCTTCTGGCAGCTGTCGCCACTGGACAAAACCAGCAGCCGGGCCGCGGCGTCGGCAGATGCGGCAGAGCCGGGCTGACAAGGCGGGCGAGAACACTGCGGCTGCAAGGAGCCGCAATCGCTCCCCAGCGCAACGGGCTGTCAGGCCGGGTAGATGGCGCCCAGCACGCGGGGCCCTACGGCGCCGGTCACGCTTGACAGGTTGCCCGGCTGGCCCATGACCGCCTGGCGTGCCAGCCAGGCGAACGCGGCGGCTTCCACCTGCAGGGCGGGCAGGCCGAGAGCGTCGGTGGCCACCACACGCAGGGCGGGGCACAGGGCCTGCAGCCGGGCCATGAGGTGGGCGTTGAGTGCGCCGCCGCCGCACACCGCCAGCGATGCACTATCTTTTTGATAGCTGCTTGCGCTCATCTGGCAAGCGGTAGCGGTGAATTCGGTCAATGTCGCCTGTACATCCACAGGCCGGGCGTCGCCCCACGCGTGCAGGTGCGCCGCCAACCAGCCGGGGTTGAACAGGTCGCGCCCCGTGCTTTTGGGCGCGCTCTTGTGCAGAAACGGTTCTTGCAGCAGTGACGCCAGCAGTCCCGGCAGCACCTGCCCGCTGGCCGCCCAGGCCCCGCCTGCATCGTACGGCTGGCCCGTGTGCTGCTGGCACCAGTGGTCCATCAGCGCATTGCCCGGGCCGCAATCGAAGCCCAGCACGCTGCCGTCCGCGCCCAGCACGCTGAGGTTGGAGATGCCGCCGATGTTGAGCACCAGCACCGTCTCGCCAGCCCGGCCGAACACGCCCTGGTGAAACGCCGGCACCAGCGGTGCCCCCTGGCCGCCGGCCGCCACATCGCGGCTGCGAAAGTCCGCCACCACCGCAATGCCGGTGCGCTCGGCCAGCAGGGCGGGGCTGCCCAACTGCAGTGTGTAGCCGGTGCCGTCGAATTCCTGCGGGCGGTGGCGCACCGTCTGCCCGTGGGCGCCGATGGCGCGGATGGCGGTGGCGGGCAGGCCGCTCTGGGCCAGCAGCGTGCGCACCACCCCGGCATATGCGAGCGACAGCGCATTGCCCGCCAGCGCGGCGCGGTGCAGTTCGTCGTGGCCAGAGGTATTGAGCGCCAGCAGCTCGGCCCGCAGCTCCGGTGCGAAGCCCGCGCTGGCATGGTGCGTGACCACCATGCGCGGGCCCGAAAAGTCGGCCAGAACCCCGTCGACGCCATCGAGCGAAGTGCCCGACATCAGGCCGATGTACAGCTCGTTGGTGATGGTGCTCATGGGAAGCCTGCGAACGGGCGAGGGCGTTTGCTATGGGCGCGGACCCAGCCAGGGACGCCGCGGAACTGGCTTTGCCAGGCCGCTGGCGTCGTCCCCCTGGGGGGAAGGCGCCGCAGGCGACTCAGAGGGGGTCACATCACTCTGCGCTGGCTTGCTCGATCAGCGCTGCGGCATTCAGCTGAATGCGCATGTTGGACGCCAGGCGCTGGAAGACAGGGCGCGATGCGGCCGAGATGGGGGCGGCAGCGTCGCTGGCGGCCACAATGGTCTGCGGGTCCTGGTGCACGCCGTTCACGCGGAACTCGAAGTGCAGGTGCGGTCCTGTGGCCCAACCGGTGGAGCCCACGGCGCCCAGGGTCTGGCCCTGTTCGACCGACTGGCCCTGGCGCACGTCGATGCGGCTCAGGTGGGCGTACACGGTGACGTGCTGGTTGCGGTGCTTGACGAAGACCACATTGCCAAAACCGTTCTGCACGCCAGCGAACTCGATCACGCCGTCGCCCACGGTGCGCACGGCGGTGCCGGTGGGGGCTGCGAAGTCGGTGCCCAGGTGGGCGCGCCAGGTCTTCAGGATGGGGTGCAGGCGCATCTTGAAGCCGCTGGTCACGCGCGAGAACTCGACGGGCGAGGTCAGGTAGGCGCGGCGCATGCTCTCGCCGTCCAGGGTGTAGTACGAGCCCTTGCTGCCCGGCTCCTGGAACCAGATGGCCTGGTGGGTCTTGCCGTTGTTGACGAACTCGGCGCTCAGCACGCGGCCGCTGGACAGGGGCTCGCCGTCGGCCTCCAGAGTTTCGTACACCACGGAGAACCGGTCGCCCTTGCGCAGCGAGCGGCGAAAGTCGATGTTGCCCGAGAACAGCTCGGCCATCTGCACGGCCACGCCGTCGGGGATGTTGGACGCATCGGTGGCGGCGAACAGCGAGCTGTTGATGACGCCGCCCGACAGGCGGCTGCTGGCCGTCATCTTGGCGGTCTCGACGCGCGAGGTGAATTTGTTGTCGCCCGTGCGCTGCACGATCAGGCGGCGGAAGTTGCCGCTATCGTCCGGCACCCAGCGGGCCGTCAGGCGCACCAGGCGGTGGTCGTCGGTGGTTTCGGCCGACACGACGCGGCCGGTACGGCCGAGCATGTTCTGTCTGACGGGCGTGTCACCGCGCATGAAGGCGGCAGCGGCCGGATCGGCCACGCCCATGCGCTGCAGCAGCGATTCGGGTGTGTCGCTGCTGCGCACCTGCTCGGAGCGGTACAGCGAGAAGCCGGGGGCATCGAGCTCGCCCAGCACCATGTTCTCGGCCAGCGATTCGACGGGCAGCGTCACCATGCGCACCGGCATCTCGGCCGGGTCGGGCGCGAAGGACGCCACGGCGAATGCGCCGCCGCCGCCTGTCAGCAAGATGGCTGCAATGGCGGCGGTGATGCGCTTGGGGTGTTTCTGGATCGTGTGGGACAGCCGGTCAAGCAGAGCCGTGCTGGCGGTGGTCAAGCCATGAATCAAAGGTCTATCCCCAGGGTGAACGTGGCTCCATGACACTCCCCCGCTGCGCGCGCTAGCGGGGCAAGGCTGAAGGCACAAGCTGTCAGGTGCAAGGTATCGGCTGCGGGCTGAAGGCGTCGTAACACCGGGCCCACTAGAATCCGGCCTTGGCAAGGTGGGCGCAAGTATAGCGGCGCACGCTGTCTAGACATCCCAAAAAACCCTTATGAATCAATCTGCTGTTACAACAAGCCCGGTGTCCGATGGTGTAGGAAAGGCGCTCGAAATTTCGCTGCGCGGCGTCGACGAGCTGCTGCCCCAGGACGAGTGGGTCCAAAAGCTCGCGCGCTCCGAAGCGTCGGGCCAGCCCCTGCGTGTCAAGCTGGGGCTGGACCCCACCGCGCCCGACATCCACATCGGCCACACCGTGGTGCTCAACAAGATGCGCCAGTTGCAAGATTTGGGCCACCAGGTGATCTTTCTGATCGGCGATTTCACCAGCCTGATCGGCGATCCTTCGGGCCGCAACAGCACGCGCCCGCCGCTCACCAAGGATCAGATCAAGGCCAACGCCGAGACCTACTACCGCCAGGCCAGCCTGGTGCTGGACCCGGCGCGCACCGAGATCCGCTACAACAGCGAATGGAGCGAGCCCCTGGGCGCCAGCGGCATGATCCAGCTGGCCGCCAAGTACACCGTGGCCCGCATGATGGAGCGCGACGATTTTCACAAGCGCTTCACCACCGGGCAGTCCATCTCGGTGCACGAATTCTTGTACCCGCTGATGCAGGGCTACGACTCGGTGGCGTTGAAGAGCGACCTGGAGCTGGGCGGCACCGACCAGAAGTTCAACCTGCTCATGGGCCGCCACCTGCAGCAGGAGTACGGCCAGGAGCCGCAGTGTGTGCTCACCATGCCGCTGCTGGTGGGCCTGGACGGCGTGGACAAGATGTCCAAGTCCAAGAACAACTACATCGGCATCACCGAAGAGCCCAACACGATGTTCGCCAAGGTGCTGTCCATCAGCGACACGCTCATGTGGGACTGGTACACGCTGCTGTCGTTCAAGAGCCTGGCCGACATCGCTGCGCTCAAGGGCGAGATCGCCGGCGGGCGCAACCCCAAGGACGCCAAGGTGATGCTCGCCAAGGAGATCACCACCCGCTTTCACAGCGCGGCCGCGGCCGAGGCGGCCGAGCAGGACTTCATCAACCGCAGCAAGGGCGGCGTGCCCGATGAGATCCCGGAGGTGAGCCTGTCCGGCGCGCCGCTGGGCATTGGTGCGCTGCTCAAGCAGGCCAACCTGGCACCGTCGGGCAGCGAGGCCAGCCGCCTGATCGACGGCGGCGGCGTGCGCGTGGATGGCAGCGTGGTCAGCGACAAGGGCCTGAAGCTCGACGCGGGCACCTACGTGGTGCAGGTGGGCAAGCGCAAGTTCGCACGGGTGACTTTGGTCGCCCCCTGAGCGGCTGCGCCGCTTCGCCCGGAGGGGGGACGCACCCGGTGGCCCGGCGAAGCCGGCTCCAACGGGTGCACTGGCATCGGGCGCGTCGGTTGTGACCGCTGCGATTTGTCGTTGCGCCTGTTGTATGTGTCGATAAAAATGGCTGCTACCGCTTGATGGATAGGCGCTGGCAGCTATTTTTTTGATAGCGTTTGCTGGTCAGTGCCGCGGCCCTTGCCCTGCTGCCTTTGGTACGTCGTTGCCTCGCTATCCGGCGCGCCCACCTTCAATCCAGATTGTCATTGAGATCCGGGTCGGGCACATCGCCGATGGCCTCGCGCGTGGCCTGGGCCTGCAGTTCCAGCCAGGCGCAGAACGCCTTGATCTCCGGCCGGTGGGCGCTGCGCGGGCCCACCACGAGCCAGTAGGTCAGGGGCGAGTCGATGCGGTGGCCGGGCAGCACCTCCACCAGGTCGCCCGAGGCCAGGGCGTCTGCGATCAGCGGCATGCGGGCCAGGGCGAGGCCCTGGCCTGCCAGCGCGGCCTGCACGATCTGGTGCGCGTAGTTGAAGTACAGCCAGCGCTCGGGCTGCAGCTTGGCCAGATCGCGCGCGTCGAACCAGCGGCGCCAGCTCAGGTATTCCAGGTAATGCGTGCGGTGGGCGTCGCCCGCCTCGATCAGGGTGAACTGCGCCACGTCGGCCGGCGTGCGCAGGGGTTTGCCGCTTTTCAGCAGCCAGGGGCTGGCCACCACCGCCAGTTGCTCGCCGAACAGGCGCGTGCCGCCCTGGGTGGCGCCGCCGGGCATGGCGTAGCGCAACGCCAGGTCCACGTCCGAGGTGTCGAGGTCGATCTGCACGTCGCTTGCATCGATGCGGATGTCGATGCCCGGGTTGTCGCGCTGGAACTCCTCCATGCGCGGGATGAGCCACATCGATGCAAAGCTGGCCCAGGTGGTGATGGCCACGCTGCGCCGGCCGGCCGTCTGGCGCACCAGGCGCACGGCGGCGTCCATGCGTTCGATGGCCGGCGCCACGGCGCGCTGCAGCTGCGCGCCCGCGCTGGTCAGCTCCACCGCGCGCGTGTGGCGCAGGAACAGCGCCACACCCACTTCTTCTTCCAGCGCCTGGATCTGGCGGCTCACGGCCGACTGGGTGAGCGACAGCTCGTCCGCCGCGGCGCGGAAGTTCAGGTGCCGCGCCACGGCCAGAAACGCGCGCCAGTGGCCGGTGGCCACGGCGCGGGTGCGAAGGACGGCAGGGGAGTACTCGGCTGAGGCCATGGCGGGTTCCTGAGAAGTTCCAGATTCATGCGTCGATGGAATGAATAGCGTACCGCGTTTTCATTGGACTGGGTAGGGCGCTTGCGGCAACATTGATGCTCATCAACGCGTATTGAGCGCACCCGAAGGAGCCCGTCATGTCAGCCCGCAACGTTCTGGAATCGCAACAATCCGCCCACGCCCCATCGGCTGGCCGACCTGCGGCCGGTTGCTGGAAACTGAACCCTGGCCGTGCCCTGTCGCTGCATCCGCGAGAGCACGGCGTGCTCGCCATCGCGCAAGGCCGCGCCTGGGTCACCCTGCGGGGCGCGTCGCTGGCCGGGCTGCCGGTGGACCTGCCCCCGGACCTGCCGATGTGCCTGGCCGACCATGTGCTGCAGGCCGGCGAGCGCCTGGTGGTCGCGCCCGGCCAGCATGTGGTGATGGAAGCCTGGAGCCCCGCCGGCACGCCGCCTGAAGCCGTGGCGTTCGAGTGGGCGGCGCAACCCGTTGCACAGGCCCAGCGCCTGTTGCGGCCCGGTGCCGAGTGGGAATGCAGCGTCGCCTTGCCCCTGCGCGACCTGATGCAGGCCCTGGGCCAGGGCGGCCGTGCCGTGGGCCAGGCGGGCGTGCAGGTGTTGGGCGCAGGCAGCCGGCTGGCGGTCGGAATCGCGCGCTTTGCTCTCTTTCGGATAGCAGCACCGCGCGCTCGCACAACGGCTTGAGAACGACATGCAAGAAGAGCATCAATCGACACATTCCTTTTCATTGGACGCCGTGTCTAGCACGCCGCACCATAGAGTCCATCAAGGGTAAACCCGGAGAACGCCATGAACACCACCTCGCACACCTTCCAAGTCCAATCCACCGCTGCCACGGCAAAGTCCGCCCAGGGCACCACTACCGTGCTGCCCGGCAGTGCCGTCAGCCTGACCCCCCGCTCGGCCCTGGCCCTGCGCGTTGCCGAAGGCCACGCCTGGATCACGCTCGATGCCGGCCCCTATGGCACGGGCGCCGAGGCGGGCGACGTCTTCCTGCACGCCGGCCAGACGCTGCAGATCGCTGCCGGCCAGCATGCCGTGGTGGAGCCCATCGGCACCCAGCGCCTGCAGTACCGCGTGGCCGCAGCGGCGCATGCGGAAGGCGCTGCACCCTGGTGGCGCCGCGCGGCCTTCGGCAGCGCTGCAGCCGCCGACCAGCGCGTGGGCGGGGACGCCTGCTGCGCCTGAAGTACGCCGGCCCGGGGCTGCCCTGCAGATCCCGCGCCACGGTGTCGACCCCGTGCCATCACTGGCACTTCATGGGCTGACCCGGAAATCAATGCCCTGAGAGCTTCTGCCGCTTGTCCTGCAAGCGGCAGAAGCTCTTTTTTTGATAGCAAGACAAGACGTGACAAGGCCAGGGCAGCGGGGTGCGCGCCTTGCGTCAGCGTGGCGGGGTCTCCAGCAGGTCGATCAGCTGCGCCTGCAGCGTGACCAAAATTTCTTGCGACAGGTCGGGCTGCCCCGCTGCCGTGGCCCGCGCCAGCGCCAGGCCGCCGACCATGGTGGCCAGCACTTCCATGGCCCGTGCACGCTGGGCCGAGGGCGGGGCGCCCGGCGCGTGGTCGGCCAGCAACTGCGTGAAGCGCTGGATGTTGCGCTCGATGCCTTCGGCAAACACCTGCGACAACTCGGGCCCCGCGCGGGCCGCGTCCACCGCCAGCGCAGCGGCCGGGCAACCGTTGCCGGGTTCGTCGCGGTGCTGTGGCGAGAGATAGCTTTTGATGCGGTCCGCCATGTTGGCGTTGGGCGTGTGCCCGTCCAGCGGCGCGATCGACCAGTCGAACGCACGCGCGCAGGCCTCGCGCACCAGGGCGTCCTTGGACGCGAAATGCCGGTACAGCCCACCGTGCGTCAGCCCGGCGTCGCGGGTGATGTCGGCCACGCCCACGCCCGTCAGGCCGCGCTCGCGGTACAGCCGCGACGCCGCGTCCAGGATGCCCTGGCGGTTCTCTGCGGCCTGTGCTTTGGACACCTTCATGGAAAACCTTTTAATGATTGCGGTCGTACGCAATAAGCTGTTTTGTGCTTATGATGACGGCTCCAATCATAAGCCTCGGCCCCACGGCGGCGTGGCAGGGTGGGGCAACGTCGCTGGCGGCCACCCCGGGTTGCACCGGTCCCCACTGTCCGCAACCGCCACTCGAATGCCACTCAGACGCCGCCGGACGTACTGAACGCCACCGAACACCCGTGGGCGCCACAACCATCCTCAGCAGGCGCAACCCGCGCCGACAACCAGCGAGATGTTTTCATGAAGATCACCCCGTCCCACCTGTGCACCTGCGCAGCAGCCTGCATTCACGGAGCCGACCGCTGATGCGCCGCATCGTCATCACGGGCATGGGCCTGGTCTCGCCCTTGGGCAGCAGCGTGGAACTGGCCTGGCAGCGCCTTTTGGCCGGGCGCTCGGGGGTCACCCGCCTGCCGGAGGGGGTCGCTGAAGGCGTGCCCGCACAGGTCGCCGGGCGTGTGCTGAGCGTGGCCGAAGACCCCGAGGGCGGCTGGGATGTGGACGCCATCGTCTCGCCCAAGGACCAGCGCAAGATGGACCGCTTCATCCCGTTTGCGCTGGGCGCAGCGCAGCAGGCGCTGGCGCAGGCCGGCTGGCCTGTCGCAGCTGTCGCGGGCGGCGATGCGGCCGCGCTCGCGCGCACGGCCACCGTCATCGCATCGGGCATCGGCGGGTTCGGCGCCATTGCCGATGCGGTGCGCACCACCGAAACGCGCGGGCCGCAGCGGCTGTCGCCGTTCACCGTGCCGTCGTTCCTGGTCAACCTGGCGGCGGGGCATGTGTCCATCCGCCACGGGCTCAAGGGCCCGCTGGGTGCTCCGGTGACGGCGTGCGCCGCCAGCGTGCAGGCGCTGGGCGATGCCGCCCGCATGATCCGCTGCGGCGAGGCCGACATCGCGGTGTGCGGCGGGAGCGAGGCCGCCATCGACCGGGTGAGTCTGGGCGCATTCGCTGCGGCCAAGGCGTTGTCCACGTGCTTCAACGACGCACCGCCCGAGGCCTCGCGTCCGTTCGATGCGCAGCGCGACGGCTTCGTGATGGGCGAGGGCGCGGGCATGCTGGTCATCGAGGCGCTGGAGCACGCCCTGGCCCGCGGCGCGCAACCGCTGGCCGAACTGGTGGGCTACGGCACGTCTGCCGACGCGTACCACATCACCTCGGGCCCCGAGGACGGCGATGGTGCGGCACGCAGCATGGAGGCAGCCCTGGCGCAGGCGGGGCTGCGCGCAGGCGAGGTGCAGTACCTCAACGCCCACGCCACCTCCACCATGGTCGGAGACCGGGGCGAGCTGGCTGCGATCCGCCGCGTGTTCGGCACCGAGGGCGGCATCGCCGTCAGCTCCACCAAGTCGGCCACGGGCCACCTGCTGGGCGCTGCGGGCGGTGTGGCGGCGATCTTTACCGTGTTGGCGCTGCGCGACCAGGTGGTACCCGGCACGCTCAACCTGCACACGCCCGATGAGCAGGCAGCGGGCCTGGACATGGTGGCGCTGGCGGCGCGGCCCATGGCGCTGTCGCACGCCATGGTCAACGGCTTCGGTTTTGGCGGGGTGAATGCCACGCTGGTGCTGCGGCGCTGGCCGCAAGGGCAGGCCTGATCCAAAGACCTGAGGGGCAAGTCTGAGTGGCTGCGCGAGCGCCGGGCGGGTTGCCGTGCAACCGGCCCGGCGCGGCGCGGTGGGACGACGGCCAGCCCGTGGGTGGGTGGCCGGGGGAGGGGTGGTCTCAGTAGTCCAGCTCTTCGCACACGGCGGTGAAGGCGGCCAGCGCGGCCTCGCCGTCCAGCTGCTCCATGCGCGCGAGCGCGTCCACGTCTTCCACGGTGCTGAAGGCCAGGTTGAAGTTCTGGAACCGCCGGCCTGCGAGCAGCCCGTGGTGCAGGACTTCGACGTTCACATGGCGCGGGTCGTTGCGGATGCGCTCGATGAGCTTGAGCACCGCTTTCTTGGGCCCCTCGAACTGCTGGCAAAAGCGCTGGCCGTCGAAAATGAGCAGCCCGGTGATGTCCATCCTGGTGTTGGCCACGCGGGCGGCGGCGGCGATCTCGGCCACGACGCTCAGGGGTTGGTCGGGCGCGAGCATGCTGACGTACAGCACCTCGTACAGTGCGGGGGAAAGGTTCATAGGGATGCCCCAATGTAGGCCGGGGCAGCGCGGTCGCGCAATGTCAAAAGACATACGCGGCATTGGCGCGTCACTTGCGCAACATCTGCGCTCTTGCGGTGTTGCGCGCGCAAGGACCGCTTCTAAAATCGCCGCACCATGAGCGCTGTCCCCCCTGTAGTCCCCGCCTGCCCTCCTGCCTGCCGAGCCTGCGGACTGCGCAAGACCGGCGCGTTCACGCTGGTGGAGCCGCAGGTGCTGGACTTCATCGAGGGGTTCCGCAGCGACACCATGGCGGTGCAGCCCGGCGACGCGCTGGTGCGCGAAGGGCAGGGCAACGCGCGGCTGTTCACGCTGTATTCGGGCTGGGCGTTTCGCTACAAGACGCTGAGCGACGGGCGCCGCCAGATCCTCAACTTTCTGCTGCCGGGCGACCTGGTGGGCCTGCAGCAGGAGTTCGGCGACGCGTCGGCGCACGGGGTGGAGGCGCTGACCGCGTGCTCGCTGTGCGTGTTCCAGAACGACAGCCTGTGGGCGGTGTTCCGCGAGCACCCGCGCCTGGGCTACGACATGACCTGGCTGGCCGCGCACGAAGAAGGCCATGTGGACGACAACCTGCTCACCGCCGGGCGGCGCAACGCCACCGAGCGCGTGGCCATGCTGCTGATGCACCTGTACCGGCGGCTCGACCGCATCGGCATGGCTGAGGGTGGCACCGTGGCGTTTCCGCTTACCCAGCAGCACATCGCCGATGCACTGGGGCTGTCGCTGGTGCACACCAACAAGACGCTGCGGCGCCTGTCGATGCTGGGCCTGCACGAGCTCAAAGACGGGCGGCTGCGCCTGCTCAACACCCGCGCGCTGGCCCGCATCGCCGAGTACTACGACACGCCCCCGCGCCTGCTGCCGCTGCTGTAGCCTGCCGACAGGCATCAAAAACGGCCTTGCCGCGCATCTGGCAAGCGCCAGGCGCTATGTTTTGCATAGCATGCGGCGTGGTGTGCGCTGCAGCCGATAATCCCGTACCGACCTGCGCACGCACCGTGGCGCGGCCCGCACTCTCCCTCATCGTTCATGACGCAACTCGACATCCTCATCATGGCGGCCGGCAAGGGCACGCGCATGAAAAGCCGCATCCCCAAAGTGCTGCAGCGCCTGGCGGGGCGCCCGCTGCTGCACCACGTACTCGACCAGGCCGCACACCTGCAGGCCCGCAGCGCGGTGGTCATCACCGGCCACGGTGCTGCCGAAGTAGAAGCCGCCTGCACGGGGGCCGCGAGTGGCAGCCGTGGTCTGGATGTGAAATTTGCGCGGCAGGAGCCGCAGCTGGGCACGGGCCACGCGGTGCAGCAGGCGGCGCCGCTGGTGGCTGACGACGGCACGGCCGTGGTGCTGTCGGGCGACGTGCCGCTCACGCACGCCGGCACGCTGCGCGCGCTGGTGGATGCGAGCACGCAGGATGGCGGCGGGCGCCTGGCGCTGCTCACCGTCACGCTGGCCGATCCCACCGGCTACGGCCGCATCGTGCGCGACGCCGAGGGCGCCGTGCAGGGCATCGTCGAACATAAAGATGCGAGCGAGGCCCAGCGCGCCATCACCGAGGTCTACAGCGGCATCATGGCCGTGCCCACGCGCCAGCTCAAAGGCTGGCTGGCACGCCTGACCAACGACAACGCCCAGGGCGAGTACTACCTGACCGACATCGTCGCCATGGCCGTGGCCGACGGCGTGCCCGTGGTGGCGCACCGCATCACCGATGCGCTGCAGGTGGCCGGTGTGAACAGCCCGCTGCAACTGGCCGAGCTGGAGCGCGCGCACCAGCTGCGCGTGGCGCGCAGCCTGATGGAGCAGGGCGTGCGCCTGGCCGACCCGGCACGCCTGGATGTGCGCGACGACACCCGCACCGGCGCGCGCGGCGAGCTGCAGTGCGGCCAGGACGTGGAGATCGACGTGAACTGCATCTTCACCGGCCGCGTGGAGCTGGGCGACGGCGTGAGCATCGGCGCGCACTGCTGCATTGCCAACGCCACCATCGCCGCGGGCGCGGTGATCCACCCCTACACCCACATCGACGGCGAAAAGGCCGGTGCCAGCGTGGGCGCCGGTGCGCTCATCGGCCCGTTCGCCCGCCTGCGCCCCGGTGCGCAACTGGGCCGCGAGGTGCACATCGGCAACTTCGTCGAGGTGAAGAACAGCACGCTGGCCGACGGCGCCAAGGCCAACCACCTGGCCTATCTGGGCGACGCCACGGTGGGCGAGCGCGTGAACTACGGCGCCGGCAGCATCACCGCCAATTACGACGGCGCGAACAAGCACCGCACGGTGATCGAGGCCGACGTGCACATCGGCAGCAACTGCGTGCTGGTGGCGCCCGTCACCATCGGCGCAGGTGGCACGGTGGGCGGGGGCAGCACCATCACCAAGAGCACGGCACCGGGCGCTTTGAGCGTGGCGCGCGGCAAGCAGGTCAGCATCGCCAACTGGGCGCGGCCGAAGAAGTGAGGAGCGCTGTGAGCCGCTGCGCGCCTTCCTCCGCCCTGATGGTGCGGGGCAAGAATGCGCCCGGTAGCCCGGTGCGGCCGATGGCGCTTTGGCTGGCCCTGGCCCGGGCGTCGCGCCAACTTCAAGGGGTGTGAACGATGAGCGACAACGACACCGCGCAGACCCTGCTGCAACTGCGCACCGAGCTGGCCCGCAGCCAGCAGCAGGTGGCCGACATGGCCGCGGCGCACGAGGACTTTCTGCGCGCGGTCTCGCACGACCTGCGCGCGCCGCTGCGGCACTTCACCTCGTACGGCACGCTGGTGCGCGAGACGCTGGGCGACCTGCCTGCCGCCGTGGTGCAGGGGGCCGAGGTGCAGGAGGCGCTGGGCTTCCTGGCCACCATGGACCAGTCGGCCCGCCGCATGGGCCTGATGATCGACGCGCTGCAGGCCTTGGCGCGCGCGGGCAAGGCCCCCGTGCGCTGGCAGCCGGTACCGCTGGCCGACGCGGTGGCGCAGGCGCGCGCAACCCTTGCCAGTGCACACGCAGGGCGTGAGGTGCAGTGGCGCATCGCCCCCGACCTGCCCACGCTGAATGCCGACCCGGAGCTGCTGCAGGAATTGCTCGGGCAACTGCTGGGCAATGCCCTCAAGTTCACGCGCAATATCCCGCAGCCCGCGCTCATCAGCGTGCAGCCCGTGGCGGCGGATGCGCCGGGTCAGGTAGGGTTCACGGTGACGGACAACGGTGCGGGGTTCGACCCGGCACGTGCGGGCCAGCTGTTCGGCGTGTTCCAGCGGCTGCACCGCGAGACCGAGTTCGACGGCGTGGGCGCAGGCCTGGCGCTGTGCCGGGTGATTGCGCAGCGCCATGGCGGCGCCATCACCGCTACGGCGGGCGTGGGCGCGGGCTGCACGGTGCGGGTGCAATGGCCGGCGGCGCTGCCCGGTGCTGCTGCGGGTGGTTGGGGCGGTGGTTGATGCCGTGGTTCAGGCAGTGGTTCAGGCAGTGGTTCAGGCAGTGGTCGAGACGGACCCGCGGTGGATCGCCCCAAACCGTTCGGGTTGAGCCTGTCGAAACCTTGCGCGGCGCTTCTACGCGCTCAGCGTGAAAGGGCTGGGTGCCGTCCCATGTCGGTGGTCATCACACCGCAGGCACCAGCTCCGGCTCCATGCACCCCGCCACGCGGTTGCGGCCCGCCTTCTTGGCGGCGTAGAGCGCGGCGTCCGCAGACTCGATCCAGGCGCGCAGGTTGCTGTGGCGGTGGTCGGCGGGGGCCACGCCGATGCTGCTGGTCAGGCGCAGATCGGGCAGCTCGCGCAGCCGCACGCCTTCGGCCTGGGCCCTGATGCGCTGTGCAATGGCCAGCGCATCCTGCGCCCGCATGCCGGGCAGGATGATGGCGAACTCATCGCCGCCATAGCGCCCCGCACAGTCGCCCGCCCGCACATGGCCGCGCACCACGTGGGCCAGCGCACGGATCACCTCATCGCCCACGGCATGGCCGTGCTCGTCGTTGACCTCTTTGAAGTGGTCGATGTCCATCATCAGCATGCAGGCGGGCTCGTCGGTGGTGTGGTGGCGCCGCAGTGCGGCCTCGGCCTGCTCCTGCCAGTGCCCGCGGCCGAACAGGCCGGTGAGCGAATCGATGCGGCGCAGCTCGTCCAGCATCTGGTTCTGGCGTGACACCTGGCGGATGAGCTGGTAGCTCACCACGCTGACCGACAGCGTGTGCAAGGTCATCACCGGCAGGCAGGCCAGCAGCACGGCGAACGACGTCTCGGGTGCCCAGTGCCAGCCCGTGAGCACCGCGCTGGCCACGCCCGCCAGCAGCATCACCGGAATGGACCGCGCCCACAGCCCGCGGATGCCGGTGGTCACCTTGTCCACCAGGGTCAGCGTGAGCAGCAGCACGCTGGGCAGCAGGTTGAAGTGCATCAGCGGCACAAAGGCCGCCGCCGCCGCCGAATCGACCAGCAGATTGCGCATCTCTGTCCGGTACGGGTCGGTGCTTTGGCGACTCAACAGATAGGCCACGTGCGGCCACACGAAGGCCGGCAGCACCATGCCCAACCAGGCGTACACCGAGGCGTGGCGCTCCCACAGCACCACGCCCACCACGGCGCCACCCAGGCCCATGCCCAGCACGCGCAGCGGGTAGATACGGCGGGGCATCTGGCGTTCGGGCGTCGGCATCGATGGAGAAGGGGTGTGGGCCGCGCCCGCCGGGGGCGGAGTGCGATGGGGCTGAGGTCTGTGTAAAGAAGGCTGGCGGGGAGCTTACCGTGGGCCGCCGGCGCAGGCCAGAGAGAAATGACCTACATCTGACGCGGGGCGGACAGGCCGACCCGTCGTTGCACAGATCGGCCGCGGATCGACCGTGAAGCGACCACGACTCAACCGCCACTTCACCACGACTCAAACCACGACTCAAACCACGATTCAAACCACGATTCAAACCACGATTCAAACCACGATTCAAACCACGATTCAAACCACGATTCAATTGGCGATTGGTTTGCTATATTTTGTATAGCTGCTAGCGCTTGTTAATCCAGCGATACAGGCACTTTGGTATCGAATTTGGCCCGCCGCGTGGCAAAGAAGGCCTTCACGTTCCGCACATTCGCGTCGCCGGTAAAAAGCCGCTGCGACAGCGCCAGATACCCCGGCATGTCCCGGGTGTGCGCCACCAGCACGAAGTCCGGCCCCGGCGACACGCGCCAGCACTGCTGCACTGCGTCGTCGGCCACCGCGCGGGCTTCGAAGGCATCCAGGTGCTCGGAGCCCTGGCGGTCCAGAGACACCTCCACGATGCACGAGAGGCCGTGGCCCTGGATGGCGGCCAGCCGGTCCGGCTGCAGGATGGCCACCTGGCGCTCGATCAGCCCGGCCTCCTGCAGCCGCTTGACCCGCCGCAGGCAGGTGGGCGGGGACACATGCACCTGCTCGGCCAGCGACTGGTTGCTCTGGGCGGAGTCGGTTTGCAACAGGTTCAGCAGCTGCAGGTCCGTGGCATCGAGGGTTATGGATTCCATATTGATTGCGATTATGAAACTTAAATTCACATTCGTGGGTGGGTGAAATTTAAGTTCATTTCACTGCAAATATCGATGAGAAATTGTTTTGGAGCGTGCCTACCATCCCGGCATCCATCTCACACAAAGGCATCTCCATGTGCGGCATCGTCGGCGCAGTCTCCACGCGCAACATTGTTCCCATCCTCGTGCAAGGCCTGCAGCGGCTGGAATACCGGGGCTATGACTCCTGCGGCGTGGCCGTGCACGGCGCCAGCCTGGACCCTGCCCGCCACGGCACCGAGCGCGGTGGCCTGCAGCGTGCCCGCAGCACGGCCCGCGTCGCCGAACTGCTGGAGCAGGTGCAGACCGACCACCTGGACGGCGCCACCGGCATCGCCCACACCCGCTGGGCCACCCACGGGGCGCCCGTGGTGCACAACGCCCACCCGCACTTCAGCCACGGCACGGGTGCCGACGCCCAGGCCCACAGCGCGGGCCGCGTGGCCCTGGTGCACAACGGCATCATCGAAAACCATGAAGAACTGCGCCGCGCCCTGCAGGCCCGCGGCTACGTGTTTGCCAGCCAGACCGACACCGAGGTCATCGCCCACCTGGTGGACAGCCACTACAGCGGCGACCTGTTCGACGCCGTGCAGGCCACCGTGGCCGAGCTGCATGGCGCCTACGCCATCGCCGTGATCCACCGCGACGAGCCGCACCGCGTGGTGGGCGCGCGCGCCGGCTCGCCGCTGATTCTGGGCGTGGGCTCCGGGACTGCGGGCTCGGTCGTGGGCGAGCACTTCCTGGCCAGCGACGCCATGGCCCTGGCCGGCGTCACCGACCAGATCGTGTACCTGGAAGAGGGCGACCTGGTGGACCTGCAGCTGGGCCGCTACTGGATCGTCGGCAAGGACCGCGCTGCGCTCACCCCCGCGCAGCGCCCCGTGCGCACCGTGCAGGCCCACAGCGGCGCGGCCGAGCTGGGCCCCTACCGCCACTACATGCAAAAGGAAATCTTCGAGCAGCCGCGCGCCATCGCCGACACGCTCGAAGGCGTGGAAGGCATCGTGCCCGAGCTGTTCGACGGCGCAGGCCTGCACGGCGAGCCCGGCGCCGCCGCCTGGCGCGTGTTCAAGGAGATCGACAGCGTCCTCATCCTGGCCTGCGGCACCAGCTACTACAGCGGCTGCACCGCCAAATACTGGCTCGAAGAAATCGCCGGCATCCCCACGCAGGTGGAAGTGGCCAGCGAATACCGCTACCGCACCAGTGTGCCCAACCCCCGCACCCTGGTCGTCACCATCAGCCAGTCCGGCGAAACAGCCGACACGCTGGCCGCGCTGCGCCACGCGCAGTCCCTGGGCATGTTGCACACGCTGACCATCTGCAACGTCGCCACCAGCGCCATGGTGCGCGAATGCAAGCTGGCCTACATCACCCGTGCGGGTGTGGAGATCGGCGTGGCCAGCACCAAGGCCTTCACCACGCAGCTGGCGGGCCTGTTCTTGCTGACGCTCGCGCTGGCCCAGTCCAAGGGCCGCCTGACCGAAGCGCAGGAGGCCGAGCACCTCAAGGCCATGCGCCACCTGCCCGTGGCCCTGCAGGCCGTGCTGGCGCTGGAGCCCCAACTCATCAGCTGGGCCGAAGACTTCGCCCGCATGGAAAACGCCCTGTTCCTGGGCCGCGGCCTGCACTACCCCATCGCGCTGGAAGGTGCGCTCAAGCTCAAGGAGATCAGCTACATCCATGCTGAGGCGTATCCCGCCGGCGAACTCAAGCACGGCCCCCTGGCCCTGGTCACCAGCGCCATGCCCGTGGTGACGGTGGCGCCCAACGACGCACTGCTGGAAAAGCTCAAGAGCAACATGCAGGAAGTGCGCGCCCGCGCCGGCGTGCTGTACGTGTTGGCCGATGGCGACACCCGCATCGAAAGCGGCGAAGGCCTGCACGTGATCCGCATGCCCGAACACTACGGCCCCTTGAGCCCGCTGCTGCACGTGGTGCCGCTGCAGCTGCTGGCGTATCACACGGCGTGTGCGCGGGGGACGGATGTGGACAAGCCTAGGAATTTGGCGAAGAGTGTGACGGTGGAGTGAGGGGGTTATTGTCGCTATTGATAATATTCCGGGTAATTAAAGTCGTAAACACGCAAATAAAGTCGTAAACAAGCCTCCAGCATTCACGCGGGTTTGCGGGGTGGTCATTTGTAACAGTAAAGTCGTAAACTCGAACTTGACGGGTACCGGCGACCTAGAAATACGAAGCAAACTGCAGCCCTGTTTGGGCTTGTTGCTATATAAAAAAGAGCGCCCAGTTTGAGCGCTCTTTTTCTTTGGTTTTTCTAGAAGTTCTTGTGGTCCGAGTGGCCCCCAAAAAGGCTCCAATGGCTGCAAGAGGCTGATCTCGGTCGCTCGTCGGCGGGGACCTAAGCGGCAGCTGGTTCCAGCAGCGGTCCCCCGACCTGACGCGGCCTATCCGGCAGCTTCGCCGAAGGAAGCGGCCGTCGGGCGCATGTGGAGGCGGTTGGGCATTTTGAGTTATCGCTGCCAGTAGAGACAGTCCCGTGGCGCATTCCGATCGTGGCGGCCAGGCTGGCTGGCTCGAATCGCTGACGCCAAGCTGGCCCGCTCGTTGTCACGCAAGGGATGCTCGCCGGACAACGTGGCGTACGAGGCTTGTTGACACACCGAACAACGGCATGGATGCTGTGAATCATGCGCATCCCCTCCGAACGCCTCGCCTTCTGGTTCTTGCGGCTCAACGGCTTTCTCACTATCCCGAACTTCATCGTGCATCCCGAGGGGCCTCGGGACGACGGCGCCTATCCGCAGCAGACTGACGTCGATGTGCTGGGGGTGCGATTCCCGCTTCGTGCGGAGAACCGACGGCGGCCCATGCCAGACCACCCGCTGTTCATGGCTGAACGTCGCAGACCGATGGTGGTGCTTTCTGAAGTGAAGACGGGGCAGTGCGGCTTGAATGGGCCATGGACTGACCCAGAGCGCCAGAACATGCAGAAGGTGCTCTGCGCCGGTGGATTCCGACCAGCCCACCAGGTAGAGGAGATTGCTAGGGCCCTCTACGGTCATGGTGTGTGGCAAGACGAGACCTTGGTCATCCATATCGTGTGTTTCGGCAATCGGCACAACTCTGGTCTTGCGAGAAGCCATCCATCGGTTCCGCAGTTGATTTGGCATCAAGAAGTGCTGCCTTTCGTCTACCGCCGCTTTGACGAATACAAGCTGGAAAAGCAAATGCACCGTCAGTGGGACGAGGACGCTCGACAGCTGTTTGCAGTGGCTGGGCAGGTGGCCAACGCGGACGAATTTGTGGCGTCAGTTGAAGTGGTCGACAAGCTCTGAAGGATGCATCTCAGTTCCCCATCAGTCGGCCGATGCCTTTAGAGATGAAACTCAGGAAGGTCATGTCTTCATCATTGAGCTCGGCTCGGTCGAGGAACTTCCAGACAGCGATGGCCGAGCACACCAACAGGATGGCGATGCCGGCGCATTGGCAAGGCGAGATGAGGCGGTGCCACATGACCTGGTCCAACAAGCTCGCGAAGGCCGCAGCGGCCGAGCCCTTGAGGCTGGCCTTGCGCTCGGCGGTCCAGGCCATCATGCAAAGCGGCAACACCGTGTAGAAGACGGCAAAGCCAATCGCGCCCGTGCAAAGGGCACCGACGGGGCCGAACGACGCGGCGAGGTGCGCGGTGTTGTCCACCGCCGTGGAAAGGCCGCCGCGGCCGTGGCGCCTGTAGCCGCGCCTGCTCACGCCGCCTCCCGCGTCGAGCTGACCGGCCGCTTCTCCGCTTGAACGAAGGCGGTTTGGAGGCCTTGATAGGTGCTGGGCGCTGCGCCGGTGCGATGGCGCAGGGCTCTCATCTGCACGTCCAGGGCCGCGTAGACCAAGCCGCCGTGTAGCGGGCGCATCACCTCGGCCAGGGCCAGCACCGCCGCCAGCGCGCCAACGAACGGCGTGGCCACTGCGCGGGAAGCCAGCAGCGTCATCCCGCAGATGTCTTTGCGTTCGTCGGCGAGCTTTTTGTAGGTATCGTTCAGCTCGGGCTCGGCTTGCGCGGCGGACTCAGCCCTCCAGATTTGGGAAGGCAGGCGCGGCCCCGGGAAGGTGTGCAGGCGGATGTTGCGGAAGTCGCGGTAGCCGCTGCCCAGCCCGGTCTCGACGACCATTGCGAACGCAGCCGTGTCGAGGTCGCGACGGGCGGCGACGTTGTCGACGCCGAAGAGGGCCGTGGTCGGCTCGTCGACCATTACGCGGTGTCCAGGACCGAACCGGCGTTCGACCAGCGCGGTGGTGAAGCCGGCGGCCTCCAGGCGGCTAGCGAGGGCCCTGACTTTCGGCTTGAGCAGGTCAGCCGCCCAGAGCAGCAAGCAGGTACTGAGGTTGGACTTGGCTGCCTTGTCGAAGTCTTGAAGCACCAGGTGCGGCCGGCCGTCGACCGGGTAGGGCAGCATGCCCAGCGTCCACGCATATGCTTGGCCAAGGTGGCCCAAACCGACGAGCCACAGGGACTTCGGCAGATAGGCGAGCGGGGGGCCTTTGTGTGCATCGTCGCGCCAGTCTGCGACGGCCAGCGGATTCCAGAGGGACATGCCGACGGTGCGATGACCAGCCTCGACCAGGTCGCCGCGGACGTGCATGAAGGCTTCGTTGACGCCCAGCGCGGCGGCGCCAATGCCGGCGAGTGGGTTGTCATCGACGCAGGTCAGCGCGCTTTCGGCACCGACTGGCGCAATCTGGAAGCGCCAGTGGTCCCAGCCGAGCTGAACGCAGAAGGCAGGTGCAGCGGCGTCGGGCGCGGCGCCGAGCACGAGCGTCGGCAGCTCGGTCGTGGTGCAGGTGACCACCGCCGCGCCGAGCTCTTTGGCGACTTCCCGTGCGCTGCGACCTCGATACAGCGGGACATCAAGGACATGGCTCAGGTCGTCGTAGACCTCAACGCCGCCAAGAAAGGCGCGCACGGCCGTGTTCAGCGCGGTCAGAAAGCTGGCCTGCCCGGCCAGCGTGTCGGCCCAGCCGTGGCCGAGGTGGATGCGCAGGCGGTAGCGCGAAAACAAGGCTACTGCCTCCTCGGGCGAGTCAACTTCACCGGCGTCCAGCGCCATCTTGGCCAGCCGGTGCATGGAATCAGCGTTCAACTCGGTCATTGAAAAACTCCAGCATTGGTAACTCGTAGGAGGCGGCCGACATCGGAACCCGAGTACGACGCCCACTGGTGGTTGCCTTGGTAGACATAGAGGCCGAGGTCACGCGGGCGCGGGTTGCCCTTGGCGAACCTGGGCACGATGAGGGCAATGTGGTCTTTCAGGGCGACCATGGGGTTGGTGCGGTCTGAACGGCTCTGCCCGGGGCCGAAGGGGTGCGTGTGGACGTCGGCCACGACGGTCATGCCGGTGGCGCGGCAGACCTCCCAGAGCTTGGCGAAGCTGTCGGCCTTCAAAGACACGTAGTCGTTGCTAAAGGCGTCGGGCTGCAGCTGCTCGTATGGCATGAAGCGCTTGACCATGCGTCCGGCATCGGTCTTGCATCCAAGGAGGAAGGCGCCGCTTTCGCGAACGCCGGCACCTTGCTCGCGCAGGTGGGCCATCAGCTCCGCCCAGAGCGCGGCCGGCACCTCAAGCAGGGGCGCAGGTGTAGTCGCGACTTTGAAGAAGTTCATGGACGACCTCCAGGTAGTGGCTGATGCCCTTGGCGGGGTTCCAGATGAGCTGCGGGTACTGGGCGAACCAGCAGTCGTGGCCGACGATGCTTTCGCGGTCGCAGGGGATGTAGAGCGCGTCGCCGCTCTTCCACCCAGGCTTGAAGGCTAGCTGCAGACGCTCGCCGCCCTGGGGCCACTTGTCGAAGGACAGCTTGCTGTTCGTCGACGGGTCCCAGAACGTGCCAGTGGGCGGCGTGGTCGGAAAGCCGCTGCAGTCCAGGCGCAGCGTGTACTCGCGCCGGTCGCGGGCGATGACGTTGATATAGACGAAAGGCCACTCTAGCTTCTTGAACTGCCAGCGGTTGCGGTCTTCGCCAGAGAGAAAGCGCGCCGACGCGAGGTCGGCACGAAGCGATTGCTCGTCCGGTGCCATACCTCGCCCCTTAGCCGTTGATGCGGTGCGCGGGCACCAGGTCGAAGGCCACCTCGCACTGCGGGCACTTGGTGAGCGTGCCGATGTGGATGTCCACGTCAGGCTGCTCGGTAGCGCCGGCAATCTGGAGGACGTGCTCGGCGATGTCGCCCGGCGCCATGCCGAACTTCTCTCCGGCCCACAGGCGCACGCGGCCGACGGTAGTCGCCGGGCGGAACTTGTGGTGCACGACCTCGGCGCCGAAGCGGACCTTCACCTCTACCTGCTTGCAGCGGTGGAGGTGTACGCGCACGCCATGCTCCTTCTTGAGGTGCTTGACGTGGGTAGCGTAGCCGTGGGCGTCATCGTCATCGTCATCGTCCTCGACCGAGAGGGTCAGGTCGGACGTTTCGGTACCGGGCGGCAGCAGCGCTAGGGCTGCGTGCTTCAGCTCAGCGACGGTGGCATCGTCGTTGACTTCGACGAACTTGATCTCAGGGAAATACTCAGACTGGATGTAAATGCGGGTTGGCATTGCTGCTCCTTACAGTTGGTTGAGCGGCACGGGATGCGCTGCTCATGCTGGGTAAGTCGCAGGAAGGCCTGGAAATCGGAAGTGCTGGTGCGGAAGCGGCTCAAGCCGGGCAGTGCAGGAAGTGCCTGCACTTCGGGCATTCCCAGGAGTTGGGTTTCGCCTCGAACTTGCTGGCCGCCAATCCTTGGGCAATCGGCACCAGGAAGAAGTCGTCCGGGAGCCGGCCGTACGGGGAGACGGACTCTTCAGTGCCTGTGCTCAGGTCGAAGATGCGGCCCTGGAACGAGTGCCGCGGGTACGCTTCGGCGAGGTACTTCAACACCCACTTCAAAACCTTATGCTGCCGCGACCACTTGCCGGACGGCTTGATGCGCACGAATTCCAACTTCACCACTGACCCATTGCTAGATTTGGTGGTGCGATGCGGCGTGACGTGTAGCGGGACGCCCACGCACTCGATGTCAAACGGCTTTCCCATCGCGGCGCGGTTCGTGCCGAGCCACCTCCGACCGTTGCCTCGCAGCTGGTCAGCGTAGGCCCTTAAGTGCGGTACCGAATCCTTGAAGGCAGGGCCGAGAGAGGCAAGCACTTTTTCCACTTCCGCAGGCGGTTCGCCTGTCCCTTGGCCATACGGCACGAACAGCTCTCGCATGACCGCGCCTTCGACCAGGGCAGCTGGGTGCAGGCCCGCTGCCGGGCTCAGCTCCTTGATGAAGTCGTAGTAGTACCGTCGAGGGCACACTCGATACGACAAGAAACCTGCGAGCTCATATGAGGCAGGTGGGGCGGCCACGCTGCCTTTGATGGAAACAACCGGCGACTTGGGCAAGGTGGCTTTGCCCTGAATGCGCTCGAGTAGATGCGCGGCGCCGGTGATGGCCGCAACGCATTCAGCGTTGTACATGGCCTTGGTTTCATAGAGTACGAGGTGCTCGCGGGCTCGTGATAGCGCCACATAAAGCTTGTTCGACGCCTCGCTCTGCTCCTCGAAGTTCTCAATGGGAGCGATGGACTGCAGCAAGGCCTGGGGCACGAGCTCGGAGTCGGTGCCCATCCGGAAATGCTTGGCGTCGATATCCACAAGGTGGACCGCTTCGAACTCGAGGCCCTTGCTTCCGTGGATTGTCATGACAGCTACCGCGTCGAGGCTGTCCGCCTCAGGGGGCGGAATGCGAAGCTCACGGTCATCGCCGATGCGCAGACGTCGGCGCAAACGAGTGATGAAGCTGCCGACGGTCTGATACGCCCGGCTGCCATCCGGCACGCGCAGGTAGTAGATGAACTGCCAGAGCGCAATACGACGCGTGATGTCGAGGATGCTGCTACCGCCAAGATGAGCTCGGAGGATGCCCGTCCGGTCGAGGAGCAACTGGCAGGCGACCTCCCAAGGGGAATCCGACGAGTCGAGGTCGGCGAAAGCAGTTGCCCATTGGCCCAGCGTGGCAATGCCTTTTGCCGAGAGCCCGGAGGGTGGGGCAGAGACCCAGGAGAGCGGTGCCGGTCGATTCGCCTTGCACCAGCTAAGCAGCTTCTCGACGTCAGCCGGCGGCAGCTCTAGTCCTGGAAGGCGTGCGACTCGAAGCAGGCCGCTCCCGGAGCGGTCAATGAAGAGTTGCAGCAGAGCCAGCAGGTCTTTGACTTCAGGGCGCTGGAAGATGTCGCCGAGATGCAGCGCAGGCACCCCGACCGCATTCAGGCGGTCGGCCGCAGTGCTGCAGGTCTCATGAGTGCTCGCGAGGATGACTTGGTCGCGGAACGCTACGCCAAGGCCGTGAATGCGGCGGACGTTGGCTGCGAGTTCGCCGTGGACAACATCGTCGGTGGGGCACTTCACGTGACGCGGCTTGATGCCGCTGTTTCCCCGCGCCGAACCAACGTCATCGAGCGGAAGCACCATCTGCAGAGGGTTTCCCTCGCGACCCGTGTGCTCGAAGACGCGGATGACCTCTTCGAAACTGCGTCGATTCTCGTTAAGACGAAAGGTCTTGTGCGCAGGAAAGTCATCACCGAAACGGACGATGTTGCGCATGGACGCGCCGCGAAATCGGTAGATGGCCTGTCGAGCGTCCCCGACGACCCAGAGGGTCTTGGCGTGAGCAGCAAGGGCCTTCACGAGCTGGGCGCTGGCCCGGTTCACATCCTGGTACTCGTCGACAAGGATGTGCTTGAACCGACCGACGCTTGCGGTGTACTTGGCAAAGTCCTTAGTCAGTGCAATGGCAGGGAGCATGACGAGGTCTCCCATGTCGACGAGATTGCCATTGGCTTGCATCTTCGACTCGTAGCACCTGTACAGCTTGACGACGTCGTACTGCTTGGCCAGCGCCTCATCCGAAGTGTCTAGAGCCGACCGGTCCACCGCATCGGCAAACTCAGTTGAATCTGCAAGCTCGTCTTTGGCTCTCTGGATGGCCGAGGTGACTTCTTTAAGCCAGTCAAGCGGATCGCCAAGGGGATTGAATGCGGTTAGGCCGAGTCCGTAGATGTGTGGCTCGAGGACCGAAATCTGAGCCATTTTGTCGGCAACGCCAAAGCGAGCTTGGAGGCCGAACTGGTCATGGTTCTTACGCAGGAACTCCAGGCCAAAAGCGTGAAACGTGCCGACCCAGATGTCATGAGCATTCTGGACGCCCAACTGCTGCAACCGGTCAACGAGCTCTCGTGCAGCCCGATTTGAAAACGTGAGCAGTAGCAGTTCCTCGGGTTTGGCTCCCTTGGCGAGCAGGTGTTGCACTCTCATCAGGAGCGTAGCCGTCTTGCCAGTCCCTGGCCCGGCTACGACCAGTGAAGTCGTCGCAGAGGATGTGGCAGCGGCGAGCTGTTCTTCGGTCGGTGTGATGGGCTGGGACTGCTCCTCACCGGGCGCAGCTGGTTCGGGAAGAAGCAATCCGTCGAGCAGCTGTTGTCGAACCAGCTCCAAGGAGAGGTCCAGTTCTTGCGCCAACTGCGTCGCGTTTTTCCCGGTGAGGAACAGGTCGCGTGCCACCGATCGCGGCAGCAATAGCTCTCTGGCGAAGATGTTCGCCTGCAGTTCGGCGCGTTCTCGAGCGCCGTAGGCCTCGACTTTCTGGGAACCGAACGTATCGCCGTCCTCTGGCTTCAAGGTCGAATCGACGACCTTGTGGCAACCCTCGTGGCCTTCGTCATGAAGTTTCCAGTGCCCGAATTCATGTGCGATGAGAAACGCCCGCTCCCCGCTCGGCACGTCGTTGCGCACAACGATTTGCCGGAATTTGCGAACCAAAACAGCATCAGCGGTTCCTAGAGCCTCGTCGTCAGGTGCCGCATCCGAGATGTCGAAGTCCTCAGCGTCTTCGGTGGCTTCGATGACTCGCTTCGATGGGATACCGGACGACGCCTCGTTGCCGAACAGCTGGTGCCTCAGCAGCGTCGCAGCCTCTCTAGCTCTATGGAAGGGGGTCACGAGTCGCCCTCCCTGACTTGCTGTAGCGCGAGCAATCGTCGCTTCTCTTCGTCGCTGACCGACAGGGACTGGACCGCGGCTTTCCAGGTTTCTTGAGACGAAGCGTTTGGCGCGGCTTTCGACCGATAGCTCTTCGTCCCTGCCAATTCTGGTCCCAAGCATCTTTGGAGCCCGTCAAGCGCAACATCGAGATGCGCAGCCAAGTCGCTCAGCACCTTGATAGGAACGTCGACGATGCTTTTGGTGAGGACCTTCGTTAACAGCAGCGCAGAAGCGCCCAGGCCCGCGGCAGCGGCGGCTTGCTTGAGGCGTTTCCCGGCGAGCGACTCGATGGCTTTGCGTGCAGCTTCAGCTTGCGAGTTTGCCCCAGCCCCGTTGTCCAGTTCATGGAGCCGGTTGAGTACAAAGCTCTGCAGGCGCGAGACAGTCTCCTCAGAGACGTTGGCAATCTCTGCAGCTAGTGTCTCGGGTGAGGCGTCGTGTACTGACCAAAGGGCTGCAAACTCAAGGATGTCCTCGCGATATTGAGGATGGGCTTCGCAGGCGCGAAGAACCATGGCGGGCGATGGCTTGTCGGCGGAGAAGAAGAACTCGTCCAGAACTTCCTCGAGCGATAGCCTGCGGGTGGGCGATGTCATTGCATGAACTCCTTCCGCATCTCTGCGACTTTGTCAATGGCAGTGTTCTTATAGGTGTTGATGGTTCGAGGGGTGACCCCCAGCGCAGCTGCAATGTCCTTGACCGGCATGTCTTCGACGAAAAGCATCGTATAGACGTAGTGCTCTTGCTTGGTCAGCACAGCTTGCAGCCGCTTAGCAACTTCCGCGTGCCATTGCTGGGCGGCCAGGGCGTCAGCTGGCGTATCGTGCTGGCGCAGCGCAGAGACCTTGCGAATGGTCTTGTCGGGGTCATCGTCCTCGTCAGAGCGTTCCATGGCATCCAGGCTGTCCTGGAGGTTGCGCTTCTTGGCCAGCAGACGGCGCTGAAAATCGAGCGCGCGCCGTTTAAAAAACTGCCCAAACAGTTTTTCGGCATGCGCTGCGTCGCCTGGTCGCGTAACGAGGCACTCCCAGACGTACTGCGACAGCTCTTCCGCGGCCTGGTCGATGTTTCCGATGTTCCCGGGGTAGATGCCGCTGCGCACTGCGAAGCCCTTGGCGAGGCCCAGCATGCGCCGCGACAGCACCCTTGAAAGAATCCCCGCCCGGCTGGTGTTTTCAGCATCCCGAGCGCGCCTGAACATGCGAAAGACCTGCTCATCAGGGATGAACAGTGGGTCGTGCTCCCAGTCTGTACGCGCCAGCCTAGCCAGCAAGGCGCGGTCATCGAGGGCCTCTACGGCCGCGTCAGGTTCTCGTGTGTACATCGTTGTTTTCCGTTGGTCATGCGAACACCCCCCTCTCGTTTCAGGGGAATGCCCCCCTCGCATCACTTAGTCGCAAGATGAGCCGGAAATCGGAAGCTGTCGGGGCGTCGCGGGTTGAGATGACCCGCAATGCCGAGCCGACGGCGGTCGGTTTTCCACCAGCCAGTATGCAATAACCTTTCGTTACGTGCGCACGCCTCAGGAGCTTTTGGGCGTCGCTCGGTGCTGGAGTTCGAAGCAACCTAGGCCGGCCGATGCCTCGCAATCCGGTTTGCGAGAATCCGGACATGCCCCTCACATCCGAAGCCCGTTTCCTCGCGGAAACCCTCATCGATGGTGCCCGCAAGACCGTCCAGAACGCCGACGAGCTCTTTGACGAAGCACGCCTTCTGGCCGACGCCGGCCACGTCGCCCGTGCGCTTTTGCTGCACCAGATTTCTCTGGAGGAATGCGGGAAGCTGGAAATGCTCTACGTGGCCACTGCGGAGGTCCTTCGCGGGCAGGCTGTAGACATGAAGCGCCTCAGCCGCGCCTTCAGCAAGCATGCAGCGAAGAACCGAACGAACGCCTACTTTCTGGCCAAATCCGAGGCCGAACTAGCGGCCGAGCAGCAGGACGACATAGGCGCCGCTCATGAGGCCTTCAACGAGCTGCAGGCCGATTTCCACGAGAAGTCTAACGACCTCAAGAACGCCTCCCTGTATGTTGACTACGACGGTTTGTTCCGCGCCCCCCGGGAAGTCATCAGCGCGGAGCACCTCGACGAAGTTTTCAATCGCAATGGCACCTTCATGTCGATGGCTTTTGACAAGCTGGCCATCTTGTTGAGATGGGGTGCCGATTTGGATGCAGCCGCTGCCGAGATCGCCCAATGGTGGGCGGTGCTGGGCATGGACGATCTCGACCGCGATAAGCCCGATTCGCTCGTCGCGCTCAAGAAGTGCTTGGCAGAGGTGATGCAGAAGGGTCGGGACGCTCTGAAACCTCAGCCGCCCAGCGCTGGCTAACGGGCTTGCTCCTTACCCGCTCCCAGCTCCCAGCCATGGGCCCCAACTCGAAGAACGGGATTCAAAGCTGCGGGCGCGAGGTCACGACGGCTCATTCAGCCGCCCAGGAAACAGGTTGCGGACCAGCGCATCGTGGGGCCTGTCCGTCTCGAACTTGGCGTCGCTCGCGTTTGGCAGCGGTTGACCTGCAGCGGTAAGTAGACATCCGCTGATGTTGAAGTCGGCTCGCAAGCATGCACGCAAAGAACGACCGGTTCAGCCCCCAGACTAGTTGGTCGAACCTTGTGTCGGCTATTGGCTCGATGACCGAAATTCACTCAGGACTCGTCGTACGAGGCACGGCGCGGACCGACCGAGATCGCTGCATTGCCGACACCGAGCCGATCCTTCACCTTGGTGACCAGCGGCGGCGAGTCGCAATCCGGCAAGGCAAGACACCTTGCGGAGCGACCTCCTTCGGCATAGCCTACCGCGATGCCAGAAACGGACAAACTCTTTCCCGAGTACCAGCTCCTGTCCTGGCTGCCTGATGAGACATTCTTCAGTCTGGTTAGCCGTCATCACCAGCTTTGGGGGCATGTCACATCTGCGCAAACCTGCCAACTGATGTTCGGCAGCGCACGTGCTGGTGTCCACCATGATCTACCCAACAGTCTTGGTGCCTTCGCGCAGCGCACGAATACACTGCTTGGTGAGGTCGATTCCATTGCGAGAGAGCGGACACTGCTCAATTTCTACGCGGCCTTCGCCCCACCAGACGAGACTGCAAACGCCGTCGCGTGTATGTCCGGTGCCAGTGTGGCGCATCTGAAGCTGCGCCTGGGCATCCTCACCAGCCGATTTCGCGCCAACCATCCCCTTAAGGCCTGCCCGCAATGCATGGAGCAAGACCTCCGCGAGACGGGATGGGCTTATTGGCATTTGAAGCACCAGTTCCCGGGTGTGTGGATGTGTACGGCACACCAGCAGCCATTGCTTCAATCAGCCCTTAAAGCCAATGGAGTCGAGCGCTTCCAATGGCTCTTGCCGCGCTTGGCTGACTTGCATTCCGCAAGCGCGAAGTCCCCCGAAACAGCTTCGTGCTCTTTGTTGTTGAGCCTCGCAGAGCTCATTGAGCATCTTGTTCAATCAGGAGCATTCGAGCCACTGCTGTTGAGAGATCTGTACGAGGTCTACCGTGAAGAATTTCGGGCGCGTGGATGGGTTGCTGGTGCCGCAAGCTTGCGCACAGGACAGATCGCGACAGCCTTCCTCAGCTACTGCGAGCCACTCAGATGCATTCCAGAGTTTTCGCCGCTCGCCCAAGACGAGGAAGCGATGGCGACGCAATTGGGTCGATTGCTGAGACCTCCTCGCTCGGGAACCCATCCCCTCAGGCACCTGCTCCTTATCCATTGGCTATTCGGCACTGCACAACGGTTCGATCTCGCAATGAAATCCAAGGGTGTTCACACCCAATCAACCGTCTCAAACACGGTGCTGCCTGGATTTCCCGTCATTGACCCGCGAATGACTCACCTGCATCGGCTCATTCAGGAAGAGGGTCAATCAGTACGCAAGGCAGCGAGCCTTGTTGGTGTTGACCCGCAAACAGCGCTCATGTGGGCTGCAAAGGCAGGGATAGCGATTTCACGTCGGCCACAGAAGCTGTCCACAGATGTGCGTGCTAAAGCCATCCGGGAGCTACGCAAGGGGGCTGACAAAGAACAAGTGGCATCTCGAGCCGGAGTCTCTGTCGGGACCATCACCCGTTTGCTGCTCAGTGAGGAAAAGCTGCATGCTGACTGGTCCGAAGCGCGAAGCGAAAAAGCGAGGGCCCATGCTCGAAATCTTTGGCTTGAACTGTTGCAGTCCTCCGGAAATCTCGGGGTCAAGTGGATGCGCACAATGGACCCACGCACCTATGCGTGGCTCTATCGAAATGACCGCGTTTGGTTGGACGCTCACAAACCGGATCCACTTCCTGAATCCCAGCGTTCCAGGCCGTCCTCAGTGGATTGGGTAGCCCGAGATGAGCAACTATGCATCCTGGTTCGTGAAGCAGCGTTGCGCCTGATGGAGGAGCAGGGTCTCTCGCGCATCCACCTCTGGCAGCTGTGCCAACGAATACCTGACCTGCGGGCAAAGCAGGCCCAACTGCCCCGATTGCCGCGCACTCTTGAAGCCATCAAAGCAGCTCTGAGTTCCCATCTTCCGTCCCTAGATCTTTTTCGCTGAGGCAGATTCATTGTCGGATTCTTTTCGGGCTTGATATGTATATATGCAATGCGTTATGCTTTATGCATGATTGAATTGGAAGTCAAAGCACGCGCAGCAAACGCTCGTCGTATTTGTTTGGGCCATGGAATAGCCCAAGCGGACATCGCCGCCCACGTAGGGGCCAGTCAATCTCAGGTGAGCCGCATCCTCAAAGGAGAGGGCGTCAGAGCCTCACGTCTGTTTGAAGAGGTGTGCCTTTTTGTTGAGCGCTTCGAGGGTGGTGTCAGCGCCGATAGCGTTCGCAGCAATCGGGAATTGATTGAGGCCCTTCAGGCCACTTGGGATGGTTCTGCGTCGCATGCCAAGGCATTGGCTGCCGTGATTCGATCCCTGGCGATTCTCAAACCCGCTTGATCCGATAGGGAGACAGCTGATGAACATGCTTGTGCACCCGGCGCCATTCCCAGAAGAGATGGACCGTGGCTACTTGGGGCGGATTATGCGGATCAATGGATACCGCACACCTAAGGATACGGTGGAGGCAATGGCTGCGCATTTTGGTGAGGAAGGGCGGTCACGCCGCGACCTCACAACGCACGAGCTTCTCAGCAGGATGGCGGGAATGACTACCGAGCACTTCGCGCAGCGTCACACGACACTGCCGTTGCGCAGAGGGATTACCTCCTATCTTCCAAAGCTTGTGCATGGATGTGGTGAACGCACAAGCCTGCTGTATGTCAGTGGCACCCTGCGAAAGTATCCGGCGGTCTTCTTCTGCGAGGAATGCGTTCAAGCAGATATTCAATTTCATGGGACCGCCTATTGGCGCAGGGACCTGCAAACTCCAGGTCAGCTGTGGTGTTCCAAACACTCGAAGCCACTGAGCTTCGTTGCCGGAAAAGATCCTTTCCTTGACTCTCCTGCAGCCTATATCGGGAAATCAGAGCAAATACCCCAAGAGTGGGTAACGCCTGCAGTCAACAATGCACATGTGAATCGGTTCCTGGAACTTGCCTCGGCTCTTTATGATCGGTCGGTTCCTCTCGATGTTGCCCTCATCGCACCACTTCTTCGCGATACGGGGAGTGCGCAGGGTTTCAAACCTAACGCTTGTTCGAAACAAGGGACACTGATCAGTGATCGGATAAAGGAGCTGTTTCCAGAGAATTGGCTTGGTACCGTATTTCACGAAGTGGTTGCAAAGGATCCAGGTACCTATCTCCACCAGGTGGATGGAACTCTCTACCTGCGCAAATCAGCCTCGTCTGTTATCGCTTACCTGCTCGTGTTGTCTGTCTTGTTTGAGAGCGCTGACCAAGCCTTGCACGCCTTGGTTGACGCCTGCAACGGGCAAGTAGCGTCGTCATGGCGGCCACGGCTTGCGAAACCGAGTGTTCCAGGAGTAGATGATCTGCTGGCGCAGTACGTCGCAGCGAAGGGAGTTCATTCAGCAGTCGCGCAGCTGCTTGAGTTACCGCCTCATACGGTACGAAAGGCTCTGTGTGATCTCGGTTTACCCAGCCTACCTGAGTGGGATGAAACGGCTGATGTTGGGCCTGTCGCAGCGTTGAAAGCGTACTACCTAGATAAGCTGTCCTACACGTCCTGCTTGAAGATAGCGGGTGTAACAGAGGCTCGTTTTGATGCGCTGATGCGTCAATGTAGTCCAAAGATGGCAATAGCCCTCGGGCGGATGAGTCTGAAAACAAGCATCCGGCCAAGGGCGCGCCAAGCGAAAGGCCGGCTCCCCGTCAGGCTGGAGCAAGAGGCTGTGCTGGCAACCCCTCAGTTCCGCGAAACGTTGCTCCAGAACTGAGCCCAAAAGCTGTGGTCCTGAGGAGAGAGGTCTTCGTACATAGACAGCCGTGCCGGGTCATTGCTGTGCAACGCAGCAACGGCCTGAGCCACTGGTGCCAGATAGGTGTCTGCAGCCACCTTGAAGTCATCAAGGCGAAGATCGTCATCATTGCGCTCGAACGCCACACGGTGCGCAGCAATCCAAAGCGCAATGATCAGTCGCTGTACCCCGGCTGTTCTTTCGAGGATGAGATCACCCAATTCTTTAGTGATAGGCATGGGCCGAGCAACGTACTGGTAGTGCCCAAGCCTTGGCAGAAAGTGCTGACTGAACGCCGCATCATGATCTCCCCAGAAGTGCTTGAAGGCGTGATACCCGGAGGTGACGATGCGTTCTGTATTGCTCAAGCGCTTGGTCAACGCGCCGAAGCCGTCTGGAGTACCCGAAACCAGCAGCGGTATTTGCCATTCGTTCAACGCCGTCAGGATCCACTTGAGGGACTGATCATCAATGATGCGCAGCTCTGGCGGGGGGTCGCCGAGCTTTCTTTTGCTTCTGGACTTGAGCGTAGGAAGCTTGAACAGGTTCTGAATCTCGTCCAAGTGCAGAAGGCCAAGAAAATGACTGGAAGCGACTTGCCGCCACTCGTCCAGCATTTGTGGCCCATTGCGCCATTCACCAGCCAGCGTCTTGTCAAAGCGGGTGCTGTCTGTCGCCTTCTTCCATGCCGTCATCAGCGCCGCTGCCAGATCGGTGGCTTTGCCCCCCGCAGGAACATCCAGCGAGAGCCAAACTACTTGCTGCAAGCCATTGACCATCCGGAAAAATGAAGTGTGCTGGATAGTTTGGGGGAATGTAGAGAGGCCTCTGCGAATCGCTTGGGTCTTGCCAGAGCCGGAAACACCCACAACTGCTGCTCCATAGCTTGGTGCCGTTATCGGTGGCCTAAAGCGGGCGTCCTCGCCACTGATCATGCTCCACGTACTTGATGACGAGGGTTGCAGGTGGTGGTAGTTCTGACGGATCATCATGTCCATCGTTTCGTACAACTGCAGCTCTTCCAAACTGGGTACATGCAGATCGCGCACACTCGTCAGCATGTGTAGGCGGACGTGGCGCGGAATAGACGCGATGTCTTTGGGTGGACGAGCTGGGAAATCCACCAATGCCTTGAGTGCGTCGGGCCGTGAACGTATCGGTCCAAGCTGGGCGATGAGTGAATTGCCTGCGTAAGGGTCGTGCACTGCGACAGTTTCAGGTGCGCGTTTAGTCATGCATGGCCTCCGCATCCATTGCTTGGACCAAGTCGCCAATCATCGCGTCATAGTTGGATTTGGACTCCGAGCGTGTCTTCGCCGTTCCGCGCACTTCACCCACCAGTTGACCAGCAAACTCATTTTCGATTGCACGAGCTTCACGGATTGTGGGAGTGAGTCCACGCGCGCGTTGACGTGCAGCGCGCGTCTCCTCAACGGCTTGGTTGCGGATAGACTCCATGCGGTAGTAGCCAAGCACCGCCTCATGCACTCGTTGGTGTTCGACGTCGGCAGCCTTGAGTTTTTGGAACGCAAATGCGTCAACCATCTCGTCATGGGTGAGCGCGGGATCGGCCCGGGAATGGTCGGAGATGGTGAGATCGATCAGGCCATTTCCGCTTTCGTATGGAGTCCAGATGCGTGAAACAGAGCCTGGGTAGTACTGGGCCGGGATTTCCCAACTGCCCCGGACTGACCGTGCACGGGTTGTCCATTGCTCAGTTTCTACGATCGGCGCGCTGTAGCGATTCGTGCGAAAGACGACACCGTTTCGAGTGACGCGTGCATCGCCAGCTGGGAGCAGCTGTGTGATCAAGTCTGCTTGCGACTGCGCGCGAGAGAAGCCAATTCCCATCTCATGCCCCCAACGCCACAGCCCCGCTGGACTGGGGAACACACCTTGCGCGATCATGTGTGCATCCAAGCGCTTGCTTCTGTCTGCAGTCAGGTTGTAGATGTAGAAGCACTCATGGAGAAACTGCATGTACTGACGTACGGACATCGTGGCTGCAGCTGGGTTAGATCGGCGCAAGTCGTACTCTTTGCGTCGGGCATCCATCGCGCCTGGAATGAAGTGGTACTGCACGTTCTTCATGATGCGGTTCATAACCTCCACGATGCCTTTCAGATCGGGGCGGAAGGGCGCGGTGTAGCTGAGAGTGGTGAGCAGTTTCATGCCCGCAGCCTTTGCCAGTTTCGACAAATATTCACCTCGATCGCAGAGCAGTCTTGCTGGCAGGGTAGGGGCCGGGAACAGCGACTGGCGCATGTCGTATCCCCAAAGATCGCTTAGCAGGTTGGACGATGCGACTGTGTTGAAAATGGCGACTTGCGCAGTGTCCCAACTGGGCCCTGTGAGACAGACATAGAAGCCCACGACAGCCGTGGAGAACACGTCCACGATGACATACACGATGGGGCGTCCGATGATCCAGTTGGGATCGATTGAAGATCGCAAGTACACGTCCCCGATGGTGGAGTCGATGGCGTACATCAGCCCCGGTCCTTCAGATCCCTCCCAGCTGTAGCCTGACAAGCCGCGGAGTGCGCGTTCGAAATGACCGTTGCTGGTCTTTTCGCGGATTCGGTAGATCTCCTCGATGTCTTCCGTCAGAACTCGCTTCACTTGTTGGTAGTTGGGGTACTGGCCCTTCTCAAGCTCGATTGCAACGATGTTTCCGTTGTCGTCAAAGCGCATCGCCGTGGTGAACTGGCTGGCGATGATGCGTTTATGGCGCTCCGGCATCGAAGGCTTTGGCGTTGCGATGCTTTTGTCTGCCATCATTATTTTTGCGCGCCAGACTGTGCTCATCCCTGGCTGAACTGGTTCACCCCAGCATCCGTAAAGCAGTTTGGAGAGTCGCTGCGCAAATGTCTTTCTGCCAGCTTTCTTTCTGGTGCTGCTGGCCGACAGATCGCGTCGTTTGCCTGGAGCACCGCATTTGTCCCAACGACTGCGGAGACTTACGCTAGTAAGACCAAAAGTGCACAGAATGGACCACAGTTTGTAGACGTACGACTTGCTGACTTTGTGCCGTTGCGCCGTTTCGCTCACTAGGTGGCCCAGATTTCCGTGAATCAGGATGGATTCCTTGAGTGTCTCGTTGTCCAGGAACTGCTCCATCACCCTGCAGCGCTGGTCGAAAGCACTTTGCGCGCTTGGTTGATCAATCGGTTTGTAGTACAGACCGGGAAGCTCAAGGCTAATGGGGATCAGCTCGTGTGACTCTATGAGTTCTATGAGATCTTTCCGAGAAACTGCGCATAAGGTGCCAACTAACGATTTCTGGGGGATTCTTTTTTTCCGCTTCAGCTTCTGTTCTTCGATGCGAGCTCTACCTCCTCGAACCTTTGTTCGCGGGGACTCTTGCTTGATCAAAACGCAGTAGGTGATGCCTGTGGAGGAATCATCCACGACGATCCGAAAGATGCCTTCGGGTAGTCCCAGCGCCTCCGCGGTCAACTTGAACGATTGGTTGTGCATCAAATGCATGCCGACCTCCGCGCCAAGATGGGGTTGAGGGACACGAATTCTTTCTGCGAGATCAAGGTCAGTGGGTGGTGAGGCCTCCAGCCGCGGCGCAAATCTACAGGTAGCAATCCGCGCCAGATCGACTGCCAGAGCGCCCGCTGCGCTTGATGGCGATGGCTCTCCCCGCCAAAGCGGTCAGTCAGATGATTGATGACGTCAGAGTAGGGATGCCAAGGCGCCGAGCGCACCACTGTGCATGCTGTTTGGATGTCCGTAGTCACTGCTGGCTCATCAAATCCCCACGGCGAGCTGCGACGCAGGGTGAGTCCTACACTTTTCTCGTACTGCTCTGGCGTGATGAGCAGCCAGTCAACGTTACGGATATTCCAATACGTTTTCTCCAAGCGGAGCAGCTCTTTCGCGCGCTTGGTGAGGGCGCTGGATGGTTTGCACGACACGGCGAGCAGCCAAAGCCCGCCGCGTTGATTGCGTACGACAAGCAGCAAATCTGTTGTGCTAGTCCACACGTGTGTTTCGTCACCGTCTTTCAGAGCAGGGTGCTTGATACCAAGCTTTCCCGCAATCTCCAAAGTCCCGGCGAACTGCTTCAGCCCGCAGCCGACTTGCCAGCGCGAAAGGTCGTGGGACGAGGGGTCTTGGCTGATTGGGAACTGCTCGACAAGATCGACCAAGCCTGGAACTAGGCCGGCGAAGTTCAAGCCTCCCCATTCCTGGTCCGAGAGGAGCTCACGCTGTCTATCCATCCAGACGATAAGGTGGGAACGTCCCTTACTGGATGGGTCGCCCCGCGAGACCCTGTGCCAAGGGATGTAGTCCGAGTAGGTGCCGGTGCCCCTTCCTTCTCTCCGAAAGCGTTCGAGGACCTGGGGGGTGAAGCGCTTTTCGGTTCTCATGCCGCTACTCCCCATCGGTGGAGGCAGAAGCAGAGTTGGGCTACAGGTGCTGAGCGCTGAGACTCGACCGGGCTGTGGTCTGGCTTATCAAGTTGACTTTCCGCAGTTAGGAACGCAGTGTAAGGACGCGTCGATGCCTCACAGCAATAGGTGATTTTTTGCATATATCTGATCTTTGGGGGCGTTCGCCTGATAGGCGCGAACAAGTCCACCACCAAGGACTCAGATCGGTTAATCTTGCGGTGCGAACGCGCGAAGACCTCGGTCTGAGCACCCTGGGCGGCGGGGCTTCCGAAAGGGGGTTCCGCCGTTTCTTATTTCATGATGGACTCCAGGTTTTTTTGGATGATTGACACTTGTGCTGGCGACAGCTGTCCACCGAGCGCGGCAATGTCGCGCAGTAGCGAGGCGACATGTGTTGGTGTACCTTTACTGACCCTTAAGCCCAGTGCAACGCGTTCAGCTTGTGCAAACTCGGCTAGCCGACGCTGTTCGTTTTGAGGGAGCTGTAGTGCCTGCCCGATCGCTCTTACTTTTGCTAGAGGAGGGGGGGCGCGACGGGTGTTTTCAATCTCGCTGATCGAGGAGGCAGGGAGTTTCGCGAGCTTCGCCAGCTGTTTCTGGCTAAGGCAGCTTCGCTGCCTCAGGTCATAAAGCAGTTCTCCAAAGCATCGTGGAATGGTTGTCGAGTTTTGCAATGACGTTGCCTCACGACGCGAGATCTATTTCAGGTCCAAGTCTGTAATCGGACCATGCTAGGGAGGTCGCGCGCGGCCGTCTAGATACGATGCGAGCTCAGGCGGAGCGTGTTTGCGGAGTGCCGGTTTTTTATCGCTTTGAGCGTCCGAATAGGCTTGTCCGCCTCGGAAGACCATCGGCGATCTTCCGCATAAAAGTATCAAAATGCGCTGGCTTAAGTACCATCGCGAGAATTTTTTTGCCTGCTGCCCGTCATGTTGTTTTATCGCTGAAGCCGGTTGTCATCGCGACTCTAAATCGACGGGATAATCGTTGGGTGTTCGAAGGACCGAAAATAGGGCTAGGTCGCAATGTTCCCATTCAGGGGAACGCACGCATCCCTGCACCACGGTCTCCTCATACAGCCGCTGCACAGCTTCCAAGGCAGCCCCTTCCTCCTGCGCACATCGCAGAATCAGCCGTGGTTCGACCTCCGCAAAAAGCCCGGACAGGATGTCGTTCGCCGCCTTGGTGGCGGCGGACAGTCGTCCCGACGTTAAGGAAAGTGCCACGTCTCCCGCGCTCACAATCCGCCCGTAGGGAGCGTTTAAATGGGTAGCGATCAGGGATGCTGCTGGCATGAGATCTGAGCCGCCTAGGGTTGCCCGCGAGGCACAAACTTCCCGTCGGTCGTGAGGAGGCCTTTCACGGCAGATCCATCGATACCGGTTCGCACGGCGGTGGTCGGATCGTCGGGATCTAGGCTGATCCGGATCGGGTTTTGTTGTTTGATCCGCTCCAGCCCATCAGCGCCGGCGGGATCGCTCAGCACAGCCAGCAGACCAGTCAGCAGATCTGGCCGCTGCTCCAGGCCCTCTCTCACAACCGCGCTTTCCTCCAGCTTGAGCCCGATCGCACAGCAATGTGCCAGCAGATCTCCCAACTGACATCCCCGCTCGTTCGCCAAACGCCGTGCGTTGTCGACCAACTCCCTTGGCAGTTCAATTTCCAGAGGCGTTGTGCGTCTCCGGGTCGTTCGCGCGTTGCTCATGGCATGGTCTCCGTTGCACAAGTGATGTCGCCCACCTGAATCTGCAGCGTGGGCGAAAACTGATCGTTCTCTCCGCGCGACGGTTGACCAAACGAGTACCCCCGAGGATTGCAGACCACGCGAGTACTGTTCACTTCGTAGTCGAAGCTTTCGTGCGTGTGTCCATGGATCCAGAGGTTTGCGTTCCCCATCAGGTGCTCCAGATCGGAGACATAGGCTGGAGTCAGCGAATGCCCGGCGTAGCCCGCAGGAATCGAGCGGGGATGCGGTGCATGGTGCGTCACTACAATCGTTCGCGACGGATCGCCGCTTTTGAACTGCTCTTCAAGCCAGGCGATGCTCTCTCGATGCCGACGCTGAGTCAGTGCGGGAATCACGTGTTTGGAACGCACCCAGTAGAAGTCGGCTGTCCCTGAGCTTCTGGAAAACTTGATCCTTTTGTAGTCCGTCATGCGGTGCTGGGCCTCACGCATGCACTCCTGCGCCGCGTCTGCCCCGTTGATCTCAAAGTCGGTCCACAGGCTGCAGCCCAAGAACCGAAACCCTCCGATCTCCACGCTCTCACGCTCGAGGAAATGGATGCCCAACTCGGCAGCCAGGGTGCGCAGATCGTGCAGGTGTTTGGTCCAGTCACGGGAGTAGAACTCATGGTTGCCGGCCACATAGATCACAGGCTTACCCGCAAAGGCCTGCGCAGCCCAGCGCAGGCCCTTGAGTCCCTCATCGATGTCGCCGGCGAGAACAACCACGTCCGCACCCGCGTCAATGCGCTGGCCTTCGGCATCGACCAATGGCAGTGCATGGTGGTCAAGATGAAGATCAGATAGAACGAGCAGTTTGAGCAGTGGCATACAAAGCTCCTGAGGCGGAGAACTCCTGTTCGGATCGGAGACGGACTGAGCAAAGACGAGCGCTAGTTGGTGCAATCAAGTGCATGCGCCCATGAAAGAGCGGCGCTTTTCCAAACTGCGGGGGGTGGCGCGAAGACTGGTGGGCATGTGGACAAGCTACCGGGCAATAGCGATCGTGTCTAGGGGGGGTCAATGCGCAACGAGTGCGAACGCAAGCTTCTCGAGGCACCTTCGCCACGACGGACGAGAGCTTGACCGGCAGGCGGAGCGGATGAGCAACTCCATCAACACTCCAGCAGTTGAGCTTGTAGGCCTCAAAGACATACGATTCCTTGGGTGACGTCCCATCCCACGTTCACGAAGTGCGTAGTCTCAGTGGGAGCCAGCACATCCCGGTGCAAATGCCCGTGGTAGTTCACAAGCCGGCCGAAACTGTGCTCCACGGTCGCCGGATAGTGGCTCACGAAGACGTTCTGCTCCAGTGCATCCCTCCAAGCCAGGAACGGCACCAAGGCCTCGAATAGAGGGCGTTGTTCACCTGATGACATCTCTGTGAGGTACCGGCATTCCCCTTTCATGGTGAGATCGTGGTTGCCGACCACCAGAACCTTTCGGCCAGGGATGCGCCGAACCCACTCCATCGCCAACTGGTGGTCTCCCATCGCCAGGTCGCCCACGATCACCAGCCACTCGTCATCGCGGACCTTTCGGGCCTGGGAGACCAGGTGCTCGTTCATCTGCGAAACATCGGTGAAGGGGCGGTTGCAGTACCCGATGACATTGGTATGGGACAGGTGCAGGTCCGCAGTCATCCACACCCGCTCACCGCGGACAAGCGCCTGCTGGATTTCTGTGCTGACCGCGGTGACGACGTCGGGCTGCGCCAGCGACAACATGGTCGCGTGCACATCCGGGCGACTTCTCTCGGTTGCGAGAGTGCGCGTGAAGAGGTCCAGAGCGTTGTCGAACTCCATCTCGTCTCCTTAGTTGAAGAGAAACGAATGCAGGAACGACGGCGGGATTGTGAAAGGCATGGCGGGCTCCTGTGTGCGGAGCCCGGTAGGGATGGCCTGAGGGGGGTATGTGCCAGGCTCCGCGGTAAATACTGCGGGCTGGTGGGATCAGAGAACTAGGTCTTCAACCGGATACCAAGCACCGCTCGATGGTCGTGCTAACGACTATCGAGACAGGTCGGACGGAATGGATGCGGCGAGACATGAGAACGATCATCCAGGAGGGTTCGCGCCTTGTCAACAACGCAGCACGGCCGCTTGGAATGGGAGATGGGGAAATGCAAAGGGACGTCCGCGGCAATCCATCTGGACCAGCTGACCAGGTTTCAGTGCACAGGAGGGAAGCCAGGGGGGGTCAATGCTCAACGCTGAACCTACTTCTCCAGAGTCTTTACTGTCACCCCACTGGGGATTCCATCTGTCCAATTGAGCGTCCTGTGGATGCCCGTTTGCAGGGCGGCATCAAGTCGTGCCATCCCGCGTGCCGCAGTTCGCTTGGTGTAGATCGCGATCGCGATCAGCGTGGTCAAGCCAACGCCAAACCCAATCCATGCCGGAGTTTCTGAGCGATAGACGTGACCGTACTTGATGGATGCCCAGAACGGAAAAACAGGGACTGCCAGGAAGCCGAGCACCGGCAACATACACCCGTTCGTGAAGGAGCCGCCGTAGTCCAGAGAAATGGACATGGAGCGTGCCGTATAGACGGACAGCTCCTTGGTCGCAGCGTTGAAAACTGCGACGGGCGTGACGGTGTCTTCATCGCTCCACCCGACGTAGATGATGGTGACGTCCTGGCCATCCCTCAAAGGTATCAGTTGACCGAAGCGGCACTCTTTCTCGGTGCCGTCGGGTTGCTTGATCCACCAGGTGGTGGAGTGTCGATTGGAGTGCGTAAGGTGCGCTCTTTTTGTCGAGGCGGAATACTCCTCCCGATACACCACGTCCGTGTTTTGTTTGACGCCATACGCCGTTCCTGAGATCCCGTAGACGACGAGGTTGCGCTTTCCGATTGGAATGGACACCGTTTCTCCCTAGTTTGCCGTTTTGGTGGTCTGAGTTGGGGATAAAGCGCGAGATGGCCGATCTCCATGTTTCCCTGCAGCGCGGTACATCAACTCGGTTTTGTGAAAGTCAAAGATTGAGTCCATGCCGCTGCAGTCAGCTAATTCCCGGCCGTCCTCCAGCACGTGGATCCAACCGCGGCATGTATCGCCACGAGGCAAAGACGCCTGGCACAGCCACAGCTGCGCGAGCGGATCCAGCGACCATTTACCAGTGCCGTTCACATGGCCTGGCGAGAGCAATCCAATGCGGGTGATCTCGCATTCCGGTACCAGCCGCTCCAGCTCGGATGGGCCAGAAATCAACACACGGGATTGATCCGGGTCATCGGCGCATGCCACCTCGATCCAGAGACGGCATGACACCGAAGCCAATGCCATCTGGCGCCAGAAGCTGACGCTCCCGTCGAGTGCGGGAAAAAGCTGAACTTGGTGGTGGACTTCGGCAAAAAACACGGAGCTGGCTGTGGCGGCTGGCAGCCGCTCATAGGTAAATAGTCGATTTTTCACTATTTTGCCTGAACCCAAATAGTTGGCCGGCCTATGGCCAACATGTTCAAGACGCGGTACAGCCGCAGATATCGTCAGTTTCTGAATGCGCTCTGTGCAGCGCGGGAGTCCGCCGGGCTCACCCAGGTGGAGCTAGCCAAGAGGCTGCGGGTGAGCCAGTCCTGGGTCAGCAAGTGCGAACGGGGCCAGCGACGCCTGGATGTCGTGGAGTTGGAGATTTGGTGCGCGGCTCTTGGGTTGGAGGCGGCCCAGTTTCTGGAGTCGTTCTAGCTCTTCCATGCTCTGCGCCGCCAGGAGCAGGAGGGAAGACGCAGTTGCAGGGGGCCGCAGATGACCACCGTCTGCTGTGGTTGCGTTCGATTTACTAAGCCATGCGCGCGGCGTTCTCGATCACCTGCAGATGATCAGTAATGACACCGCGAAGCTGTACAACGTGCCGCGCATGCAGAGCCAACGGTAGTGCCGGGCGGCTGCTCAGCTGTCAGGACTTTGCGGCCTGACGCATTTTCATTTCGGCCTTGAGTGGGCCCATCTTCACCAATGCTTCAATCTTCGCGAGTTGCTTGATGCGAGGCGTTACTTGTCCCTTCTCCCACCGCGAGTAAGACAGCTGTGAAACCGCGAGCAACGCTGCCATTTGGAGTTGCGTGGCACCGAGTGCACTGCGCATGCTAGCCAGCATCTCCGGCGCAAATACGAACGCCTGGCGTGCAGTCCCTTCTGTAGAACTGGCTTGATCGATTGGTAGACCCGTGCGCACGGCGTTGAATTGGCTCTGGGCTGTTTTCAGCTGGGAAGTGAGGCTCTTCACTTCACGCTTGAGCGCCACAATTTCCGAGCGGTGGGTAGAGATCGCTTTGCGCATGCCCTGGAGTTCAGGCTTGAGTTCCTTTCGCGCCATGCGGATGACCTCTGCGCGAAAAGCGTTGGAAAACGTGTTCATACACCGATGGTAGTGGATCGCTATGTAGAGTGCCCTCGGGCCGTGTCATTGAGGCTGGCGAAATGCGCTGCTAAGCTTCGACGTCCCCATCGACGTGAGACGGAAATGAACGCTGAAGAACGAGAAGTTGCGCTGCAGCGCATGGAGCGTGCAGCCGATGAGTTCTACCGAAGTGCTGTGCAAATCGGCAACCATCCCTTCATTGAGTTCGCGGGTCTGATGAACGAGTACATCACGGCTTGTCGGCAAGCACACGCACAAGGGATTGACTTCAGCCAGTGCAGCAAGCACAACGGCATGGCCTTGCCACTGCACCCGGTCATGTCGGACTACATCAACGAGAAGCTGGAGTGCATTTTCACGGGCGCTAAGGTACTCGACGCAGAGGTGGCTGAGGCAGCTTTTCCTCCGCAATAGGGAGCCAGGCCGCGGGCATTGCTAGACGGCCTGAACAAGTCAGTGCTGGAGTCCGGCTTTCGGCAAGAAATCCACACCTGTGCGCTTCACCAGTTCCTGATAGCTGATCGGCCGGCTCACTATCTCGCCTTCCTGATTTTCCTGCCAATGCGCCCAGGCCTTCTGGGTTGTAGCGTCGTAAACAAGCTTGTACAGATAGGTTGGCACCTTCACCCCACCGCCTCCGATGCGCGGCCCCGCATCAGTGAACACAGGGCCTGTGATGACGAACACGTCCCCTTGGGCCCGTCGCGCATAGTGCCGCGTATCCTGCTCGATCTTGTTCCAGGCACCTCCGTTGTGTTGCGCATTCTGTGGAACCATGTTGGCCAGGCTGAAGCTCTGCGCCATCGCTGTTGGAGTAGGCATGTCGCCTGCAGGCGCCATGTGACCCCGGCTGTATCCTGAGTGCTTGTAGTCTTCCAATTCAGCTCGCTCTGCGCTCGGTAGCCGCGCGTCAGCGAAGAACCGCTTCGCACGCTTCTCGTCGGCGTCTTCGACACTGCGGCGATTGAGGCGTTGCGCAACATAGACGGGCGTCTTGGTCGTGCCACTGTGCAACACTGCGAATGCCTCGTAGCACAACTCACGCAACTGGGGCCGAGATGTGATCACCGGTGGAATGCCGCTGGCAAAGAATTGCGGGCATTGCGCGAAGCTGGTCGGCTGCGGAGTGAGCAGCGCAGTGCTGTCGAACTGAGGAGAACGAGCCCAAGAGAAATGGGGGAGTGAGAAGCCGGCCAGTGACAGGGCCAGCACCGTGACCAAGCGCGTGGAGCGCGGCCTGAAGATCATTCGATTCACAGTAGTAGGTGCAACAAAACGGAGCCCGATTGGAGCATCGTTCCCACCCTCTGGCGGCCCCAGATACTTAGACCCTGCAGGGATTTACAGCTGCTTGCAGCTCAGCTTCCAAAACAAACTGTGCTTCCAGAGGGAGCCCGGTTTATTTCGGCCAGTGGGCGGGATTCAAGACACTCCTCATGGCAGCAGCACCAGCGACATGCCGCCAATGCCACCACCATGGGAAGGCCCGCAACTGCGTCAATTACATGGCGCTGATTTCGCCTGAAGGGATCGTGCCGGTGCGCACGGCTCCAGTAGCCAATTGACTTTCATGTAGTGTTGTGAGTGTCTGACTGACCTCTGTATTCACCGGCCTGCGTTCCAAACTAGGAGCTCGCCTAGTGCTTCGGCAGTGCAAATGCCGTGTGAGGCTAGGTTGAATGCTACTGCCGCCCGATCAACCTTCCGTGACTTTGTAGTTTGATTCATAAAGCGGGCTTCACCCCTTTTCCTTGCTCCATCAATGTATTGCTTTTTTGTTTTGCTGCGGCATCCGCCGCATTTTTTTCTGTTTGAAGCTGAGTAAGCATTCTTGCAGAATCATAAACAGTGATGTTGAAGTTGTTCACCAAACCTTCATCGCCACTTTGGTAAGATGATTCCGCAGCATTGATTTTAGCCGTTACCGAAAATGAACATTGTTGGGTGAAGGATTGCGGTGTATAAATAGGGTATGTGCCTTGATAGCCTGCAGATATTTCACTGAGTGAGGTCGTGCATGGACCGGCATCAGCTACGTGCCCCCCCTTACGAGTGAAAAGCTTTAGGTTGCGATCGAATTCCCATTCGCCTGTGCCAATGCCACCAGATAAAGATTTGCGTGAAGGGGCACCGAATTTCTGCTCAAGCGCTTCCCAAGTCGCTTTGGCGGTTGGACGGGGTGTTTTAGGTGCAAAGGCCTGAGTACGGCTGACGAACCAAACGGCATCAGATTTGTCAGCTAAAACGACAATGTGGTCCTTCTGAACGAATTTTTCGATGCTGGCGTTTGGTGCCATCGACCTAGCACCTGCATCTTCCCTTCCTACACTGATTCGCTCCCGTCCTTCGTAGCCCACAACGCTGCCATTGTTTTGCTTGAGTTCTTTTATAACCAGTCCTGGGCTAATGTTTGACAAAGTCACTTTAGCCTCTTTCAAGGTTGACCCCATTTTGATACCGCCGATGTCAAATGACGGATTCGCGTTGCCCGTGATTGCGAATGAGGTGAAAGCCAACAACGGCAAAAATTTAGAATTCATATTTGATTTAAAAATAGCAAGTCATTAAATTTTTCAAGGTTATGCTTTTAGCAATAACATCCGGCGCTTGATGAGCCTTTTAAATTGAGGGATCGCTATGCCCAATCCTCAGCCGTTAGCCTCTGATAAATTTGCGCGGCTGGGATCTCGTTATTTTCGAAAGAGGAATTGCCTTGAGGATCTTTGATCGTCGACAGTTGCCCATCTTCGTATTGAAGACGTAAGGGCAGGTCATGAGGAACGTAGGCCCCGAGAAATGCGGCATGCTCTTCCACATCCAGCCAAACGTAGTTTTGATTCGGTGAGGAGCGCATAGCCTGCTGATCAAAAATTGGCAAGTAGTCCCGGCACTTCTGACACCAAGCCACAGCACCGATAACCACTATCAATTGGGCGCCAGGCTGCGCTAAACGCTGTGCAAGGGTTTGAGCGTCGCTCCAAGGATCCAGCCTCATGAGTTAAGCGACTCCTCGCCTTGGGCGCGCGTACGAGCGAGTACGCTGTATTGGGTTCGCGCCCTTGATCGTATGTCAGTAGATCGAGCACCCGCAGAAACCAAACGCTGGTTGGCTATCCAACGCAGGGCCTGGGGCGCGTGCCACAGCGCGCTAGCAAGCACTGACTCGTTGACCTGTTGCCCCCCCAAACTAGCCACACCTGGTTGCAGCGCCACCCCGATTTGGGCAATGGCGCTGATGTTGGGCTCGGGCAGTCCTGGATCGCGAATATCTGTGCCGCGTGGTGCTTCCGTAGGCCCACGTGGAGCTAGCGCAAGGCCCTCATTTTGCAGATCGATCCCGGTGAGTGAACTCCATACCCACCCAGCCAAGCGGGCAACCTCTGGGTCCGCCATGTACTGTTCCACTGTCAGCAGATAACGGCCATCACCGTGGTGCAATACAAACCACAAGCTCAGCCGCGGTGGCAGCAATTCAAGCAGCTTGGCAATCCCTGCATGGCCGATAGGTGCGGCCGAACCCAGATGACAGAGCCACCGCATCAATCTGTGCTGTAGTTGACTGCGAGGAAGACCGGACGACGAGGCAAGCTCTTGGACCATCGCGTGAGTGACAAGCCATAAAACACCCGCGGCCTGTGTTTGCAGATCCAGCCGTTGCGCAGGCGTGTACTGTGGCACCGGATGGGATGGATGGCCGTTGACCTGAGAGTCACTTCGCGACGCCGCAGCTATCCAGCCGATTGCGGCCTCTGCGCGAACCCGAGCGGTTGGATCTGAAAACAATGGGAGCAAGGACTGTGGCTGCCCGACAGCTGCCAGCCATCGGCAAGCAGCCGCACGCACGTGTTCGTTCGAACTGGCGATTGCCAATGGCAGCGCGGTACTTACAACGGACCACGCCGACTGCTCCATCCCTATAGGTTGCTCATCTGCAGGCGACGACTGGCGAAGAGCCAAGGCCCGCCATGCCGCTACCACCAGCGGGGCTGGCGTGCGCGGCTCGGCGAGCCAGTGGCAGCACCACCCCAATGAGGTTTCCGCCGGGCCCCAGGCCAACGCAGAAATCAACCCTCTGAGCATGCGTGAAGGATTCGTTTGCACTACTAACCACACATCCGATAGCCATGGGCCAGGCTCAGAATTCTCCAGCGCCAAAAGCGTGCAGACAAAAACCTGCGGTGCACGCTGCCAGCGACGCAGTTGCTCTAGCGCGCAGTCCCAGCCTGCATCTTCGGCCACGCGCAAACCGTCTAGGTGCGCATCCAGTAGCCGGTCGAACTCCATCAATTGAGGCAGACCTACCAAGGGTGAATGCACCGAGGTATCACGCTGCTGCCAATAAAAGGCCGCGTCTCCAGCGTGGCGGGCGACGAGCGGCGCAATGATCGGGGCCACAGAAGTACGCATAGTCACCAAAGGCGGTTCCACTGCTTGCCATCGTTCACCGTGGCGCCGTACATTCCCGCCAGCAGCATGACGCCGTCCCCTACAGCCAGATTGCCCGAACACGATTTGACTTCTGGGGGTACGGGCGCTTCTCGAAGTTTGCCGTCTTCGATGACCCAAAGGCCGTAGTCAGACGTACACCACACCTTGCCACCAAACCACACCATGTCTTTGAACGGCAGGGTCATCTCGTCCTTATGAATGATGGTCCATTTGTCTTCACGGCCTCTCAATACTGAGCCGCTTTGCATGCCGATGTACACATGCCCGTCACCCGCGCAGCACACGCTTTTAAACTGCATGTTGGTAGGCACAGGACACTGGTACCAACGTTTTCCGTCGTAGCGCCATGCATCACCTTCGCCGCCTACGCAATAGATGTCATTTGCACTGAAGCCTGCAATTGCGTCAAAACCCCCCTGTACGAAACTGCCTTTTGCTTCGGGCTTTGGCATCATTTTTCTGTCCACTACGCTTACCCAGTTGTTGGGTCCCAAACGACGACAAACTGCGCGCGCTGGTCCAGTCGCATAGACGCTGCCATCAATTGTTGCCAAGTTGAAGCACGTACTCCATAGTGGCTTGTCAGGATCACCATGGGGAATGGGAGATTCCATGCCACCGTCACCTCCGCCAAGAACTGCAACAGTACAGTCGAGAGCTACAACGACTACTTGATCTCTGGGAACCCGACTTGATGCAATTTTTGGCTGTTCGAATCCCGTCATATTCATGACTCCTATTCGATCGTCGATAGGATCTGAAGGGAAGTAGTTCAATATCCTTCTTCTGCCGTTTGCGGCATCAGGGATTTGCTCGAGCAGTAGAAACGAAAATGATTCTTTGTTGCGAACAGCACAGTCGTACGTCCAAAAGCCGGACAAATGCTCTTTATATTCTGTTGAACTTAACTTCATGAGATTTCTCACTTTGTTTTGCTGGGTTTATCAGCAGTGCCACCACTGGACTGACCAGACTCATTCTTTGGCATGCAATTGAGCTTGTCATAGAACGAATGCAACTGCGCTTCCAAGCATCTTGTTTCACACCCAGACACCGCAAATGCCGACTTGACAGACTTGGCGCCAGCTTCAATCGCTTGATTTTTTGTTATCTGGGCGCCCTTAGGGATGGGTTGCTTGTTCGGGTACTCCAATTTGCCAAGCTCCTTCCCCATATCTTTGTGCACGTCCCCATGAGATCCATGGGTGTTGTTCGTGCCCTCTACACATACCGTGGGAGCTTCGTTGGGCTTGTAGTCGGGGCAGTCTTTGAACATTGAGCTGGGGAGCACGTGGTGTCCGGATTGGCCAGGGCAGCAACCAGCGCCGTCCTTGCCAGCCTTTTCCTTCTCAGTTTCTTTGTATGGCACCAAAGCGCATCGACGAGCTCGAATGCACGGGTTGAGTACGGCAGCACCCTTCATCATGTCGGACACCATTTCCTGCTTTTTGTAGGTGCCGTCTGGATTCTTGTACTTGTCGAGGTGCCCCTTCATGTCCGCAATCTTTGCCTGGGCATCTTTAAGCTTTTGAGAAGCCTCGCTGATTTCGCTAGCGATGTCTGGAAACTCTTTGGCAGCTTGCGCCATATCCATGGCGCCGTCGGCCGTCATGAGAACATTGGCTGCGATACCAACCCACGGTCCTCCCAGAAATGGCGCTACCCGCCCGACAACTTGCTTGCCTGCTGTCTTTGCAGCCTTGTTTTTGATAGCCTGTTCCAACTTCTCTTTGGCCTTGGCTTCTACCGACTGCAATGCCTTGACCCCAAGTTCCTCGGCCATCTGCTCCGGAATCTTTTCCAGTTCCTTGAACATGTCTTCTGGACTGCTAGGCTTGATCATCAAGAATTCACAATGATCGTTCACCCACTGTGCGTTCGGATTGGAGGCCTTGCCGGTATGCGACGGCAGCTTCAGTTTGTTCAAGAGCGGTGGCGCTTCCTTCTTTTGTCTTTCGCTCTTCGCGGACTCCGATTCTGGTTTGCAATTTTTGTCGATAGCACCCTTGTCTTTCGCGCACGCGGCCTTGCTGGCAGCCGTGTCCATGTAGATGTGCCTGCCGGTATTGGGCGCGCCCTTTTGGCTGGCGGCGGGCTTTTTGCCTTGATCTTTCGAGCTGTCTTTTGAGCCCGTTTTCTTTTTGACGGCCATGGTCCTCCCGTACCCCCTCAGGTTTTATGGTTGTGTGTAGTGGGGTCGGTGTGTCTGCATACGTTCAGGCCTTCTACTTTCACGTCAGGAGACCAGTCCACGAAATAGCAGCGTCCTTTGATGGTGTTGCTGACGACACCCATCTTGAATGCATAGGTGGCCGGCTCATTCCCGGTACTCGTTGCCAGATAAGACACGTCCTTTTTGCAGATGGGCGTGCCGCACACGAAAACGGTGGTGCTACCGTTTGCCAGATCGCGGGCATATGCGGTGTTGGGATAGGGGACGGGAATGCCGATCTTGGGTGGCTTTGGTGGGCTGTGGCATACGTCCGGAAAACATGCGGCAGCAACTCCATCAGCAGCTTGGGAGCAAAACTCATCATCGTTGGCGTAAACGTGGGTTTCCATTGAACTCTTTCAAAGTGCAGGTATGGACCTGTCGCGCGGCGCTTGCTGGTGACGAACCACAACGGCACTTCGAAGCCCATCGTCGTTCGCTAGATGGATGACTCCGCAATCGCCTGGCCCATCGGGCCTTGGCAGCAGGTGCTGCAGCCAAGCGAGCATGAGTGCGCCTGTAGCTGCACCGACTTCGCCTGCACAGTCAGCAGTGGTGTACACCATGGGGGTAGTGCCGCCGTCCACTGCCACGCGCGTAAATGCGTTGGCAGCTTCGCCAGCAAAAAAACCTTCCCCGTTCTGATCGCTCATGCGAAATGCCAAGTCGTTGCAGTCGATGTCGGCTTGGTCGAAGGCTGTTCGCAATGCGCGGCTCAGGCCTTGAGCACGGCTGGGCACGCTCCCGTCGGGACGGCCAGGCTCTTCGCCACGGCCCCAGCCCACGATGTGCAGTCCTGGCACGTCGGGAGGAGCCAATTCGAGTAGCACGGCGGCCGCCGCTTCTCCCGGAATGAACCCGTCGCGATTGCCGGGCACCAACAATCGATCTGCCCGCAGATAGTGGTTGACGGTTTCAGCATTCAAGAAGCTGTCAATGCCAAGCACGAGAACCTGCTTGCAAACTCCTTCGCTCAACAGTTCGTGTGCTTTGTCCAAAACCGGTGCCAAACCTGCACGGCCCGTTCGCACGATTTCAGAATTCGAATGCAGCTGCGCAGATGGAATGCTCGATAGAGTTAGCTGTTGGAGATGGCTCAGATCTATCGCACAACGATCATTTTCTGCAGTCAAAACAATGGTCAAAAGTCGTGTGTCTTGCAGCACCACGCCTTGGCTCAGACAGTCATCGATAGCGTGAGCCATCCAGCGCACAAGACGTGCTGTCCCCCAAGTTTCGTTGTCGGGCAGCCTCGCTACGCGTATTGCCTCGCCGTTGGAGGTAACAAATTCGCCCTCCTGAAAATGGTCCATGCCTGCACGCATGGCGCATGAGGCGGCCTTTGCGGTGTAACCGACTGAACAGCAGAGACCCACCGACGCAACGCGCAAAGTCTTATCGGTGGCGCCGTTTTGCAGGGTCGCCATCCATGAGCTTTTCATTTCAAGTCACCTGCCTTGCTGGTTGCCCGCAATTCGTGCAGTCGCTTTCATCCAGGCCCAGAGATCGCGCTCTCCACCACTGTTCATCCAGCGGGCCCACCGCGATGGTGTTGAATTCCTGGATACGACGACGGATCGGCACGCTGGCTCTCCACACCACGCTAAAACGTGCCGCTTCCGTCTCGAAGAAAAGGGTGTCGACGTGAACAGTTGGCATCTCAACGCTGTAGTCTTTGCGCAAGATACGCACTTGTAGCTGGTTAAGTGGCGGAAGCTTGAAGCGAATGTGGGGCTGTTTGGGATTCATGTGCACGAGCTGTACTTGCTCCCCGCCTTGCAAATAGGCCACACGTTGATCGGCCGGTGCGCTCTGATGAAATCGATCGTCAAAGTCTTCAGGCAAAAACGGAAATACATCACGACGCCATGTCGCGTCGTACGTACCAGCGTACTGGCTGCGCTCTGGGACGTTGGCGCTGATGGCGTTCAGTCCAATAGGAAAATGTGCTCCGTCAGGTTGCCTTACCGGATCTTCGAATGCCTCCAAACATGGCATAGGTTGGTTTGCCATCTCGCCAATGGTGTGGGATCCAGCCCAACCAAGTCCCACGGGATTGGCATCGAAAGCTTCTGTCAAAGTGTCTCCACTTTTGACATACGTGCGGGTGGCACCGAACCCCAAACCCAGATGAAGAGGCATGCTTACAAACGGCTCGGGCGGGGATGGCTCGTAGCTCAGGAGTGACCGCTTCCAAGTGCGGTGGCCCCACACTTTGACCTGCTTTTGCCACGCGCCCACCTGTGCCTGCACGGCCAGCGCAATCATTGGCTGTCCGTCGGGACTGTGGGCGCAAGCATCAAAAAGAATGTCGCATTGCGGCTTGTAGCGCACCAAGTCAGCAGCGTGGCGCACTGCCGATGCACCCGGTTCACCGTAATGTTCGTCTGCATGCGCCAAAGGGCCTGCTGGAATGGGCCTTGGCCTTTGACCCGGTTCTGGCAAGGTCCATGTTCCCTTGGTGACCACCACCAAATGCTCTTGGCCCCGCACATCCAAAGCGGGAAAGACTTCAGTGCGTAGCAACTGATTTCCCTGAACGATATCCATGTCTGCCAACCCCTGGTCAGTTGATCTGCACTGAACCACCGCGTATGCGGTTGCTGGCGCTAGCATGTGTGGTCACATAGGTGCCGCGTATCTGAATGCTCCCGTCTTCACAGAGGAGAATGACCGCTTCGCCGCAGCGCAACTCCAATTCGCTTTGGGCTTGTACCACCACTCTATGACCGTTGTGCGTTATCTGCATCCCAGCTGCATCGAACTGTCCGGCCTGTGTTTGATACTGCTGTGCCGGAGTGCCGTGCATCATCAAACCCAACACGATTGGCCGGTATGCATCGGCTCCTTCAAAACCCAAGGCCACAGCGTGCCCCACATGGTGCGCTTCAAGTTGCACCATGCTGACAGCGGCCACTGCCTGTAGTTGCAAGCTGGGGATGTCTACGAGAATCTCGCGCGTCTGTGGGTCAACGCCGCTCAAGTAACCAATGGCAATGCCCTCAGCCTTCAAAGAAGTAGCTGCCGCCTTTGAGCGGTCAGGCGAGGCTGTCTGTTGGTGCAAAAGTGCCTGAAACGCGGCATCCGGAGAGCCCGATTTCGTAGAACTCCCGAGGTCGTCGGAAAGCGGCGCTATCGAAGCGTTGCCGGCGGGCTTGGGGCTACTAGTTTTCAAGGATCTTCGCTCCCTTCATGGTGATATTTCCATCGGCGGTGATCACTTGCTCACCTGTCATGGTCACGGTCAAGTCGTGCCCGTTGAGCGTGACAGTTCCATCCTTTTTCATGACGAAGGTGCTGGCTCCAACGCTCAAGGTGATGGAGTCTGCATCCATGAAAATGTTGGAGCCACCACCACCACCGCCTTCTCCACTCCCAGCCGCACCACCCGAAGGCGCTACGATGTTCTTGGGGCCCCCGGCTCCTGCTGCGCCGCCGGCTGCAGTTCCGCCCGAGCCCCCACCGCCCCCGCCAACCGTGAGTGCGTACTTGGTGCCTACGGTGGTGGTCTTGTCGCTGCCCACCTTGGTGCTCTGGTCCTTGCCTACCAGGGTGGCCATCACCGCGCCAACGTTCAGGTTGTAGACAACGCCCACGTTTTCCATGCGCCCCACACCGACGTTCTGCATGTAGGCGATGCCGACGGTTTCGGTCTTGAACTTACCCACCTTGATGGACCAGTTGCTGCCGATCTTGTCCTTCTCGTTCTTGCCCACCGTTTTGGTGCGGTTGATGCCGATCTTGAAGGTCTGGTTGTCGCCGATGTCCACGGTCTCGTTGTGGTCCACCCGCTCCTTGCGGTTGCTGTGGATGGTGATGGTCTCGTCGCCATCGACCTCTTCCGTGCGCCAGCCGTGCACGGTGATCTTTTCGTTGCGGTCCACCGTCTCGGTACGGTCCCGGTGGATGGTGTTGGTCTCGTCCCGGTCGATGGTCTTCTCGCGGTCGCGGCCCACCCACTTTTCTTCATCGTTCTCGACTTCGGTCAGCTGGTCTTTTTGCGCGTGCAGCCACAGTTGCTCTTGCCCGGCCTTGTCTTCAAAGCGCAGGGCGTTGGCATCGCCTGGACCGTTCTTCATCCCGGCGCCCGCAGCACCGCCTTTGCTTGAGCGGGTCTTTATGCCCGATTGGGTCTGGTTGGCCGGCAGCGACCACGGGGGCATGTTGTCGGCGTTGTAGACCACGCCCACGATGATGGGCCGGTCCGGGTTGGCGTCGATGTGGTCCACCAACACTTCCATGCGGATGCGCGGTATGGCGATAGCACCAAAGTTCGAACCTGCCCAACTGCTGGAAAACCGCATCCAGCAGCTGGAGTTTTCGTCCATCGCGCCGATGCGGTCCCAGTGGAACTGCACTTTGACGCGGCCGTACTTGTCGCAATAGATCTCTTCCCCAGGCGGGCCGACCACCCAGGCAGTCTGCAAGCCCTGTGTGCGCGGCTTCGGCGTAATACGCGCGGGCCTGAACGCCCGCGTGGTGGGCAATGCCTCGAGGGCAAACCGCTGTGTGGAGCCCACACTTGCGTCGCTCACCTGTACGTTCTCTGTGAAGTGGTAAGTGACCGATATCAGCAAGTGCTGCACGTTCTGGTCTTCGCGCGGGTAGTTGCGCAGCGTCATGAAGCAGCCTGTGGCGCCCACCAGGTTTCTGGCGTTGCCCTGGCCTGCTACACGCTCGTGCGCGGCGATGTGCTCTTCGACGCGGACCTTGGCGTAGTGCTCCCCTTGGTCGTACTCCGTAAACTGCCCCGGAAACTCATAGGTCTCGAATCCGTCGTTGGCATGGCCCGGCGGCATTTTGCGCGTATTGGTCAGATCGGCGCGGGGCTTCTTGAAGTCGAAATCGTCCGTCGCCACTTTGCCCGAGCGCAATCCCTGCGTGAAGTCCCAGTCATCCAGGTTCTCCTCTCGGGCCACCGCGGCCTTTTCAGGAGGATAGAACGGTAGTCCGCCTCCGGCCATGGGCTCGTGCGAGCTGATGGTGTCATCGCAGAACACCAACGTGTGGCTGCCGCTGGAATGTTTGAAGTGAAAGTAGATACCCAGGTCTTCTGCCAAGCGGCACACCAGGTTGCAGTCGCTTTCTGAGTATTGAACCAGGTACTCGACGGATGGATAGGCCTTGGTCAGCCGGAACTCCATGGGCTCACCGTACTTGCCCAGGACATCACGAATGATGTCGGGCACGGTCATGTTCTGAAAGATTTTGAAGTCTGTCTTGCGTGTGGCCAGCCACAGCCAGGGACGCATTTCCAGGAAGTAACTGTACTTGGAGGCGTCCTGCCCCCGCATGCCAAACCGGCTGATCACGCCATTGAGATACCGCTTACCGCCGCCGTCTGTCTCCACCTCGACCGTTGCCGACTTACCGAGTAGCGCCTTGGGGTCCACGGTTTTGGACTCGCTGATCACCTGCACATTGAAGGTAAAGAGCCTGCTGAGTTCTTCCGTGCCATGGAGTTGGCGCAGTTGCAGCGTATCGCCCAGCGGGGTGTTGATCTTGGTGCGGCGTTGGCTCATGGAAAGCGAAAGGTCGATGGTGTGGGTATAGGTACAACGCGCACGTCGATACCAAGGGGCCGGGCGATGCTAGCAGCGGGAGATGAAGTAACTTGTTGCGAGATTGCATGCATTGAGCCAATTTTTTGCAACTGATCGCAACAGTACCGCGCCACATCGTGGAAGACATATTGCAGGCCTCATTCTTTTTGTATGCTCCTGCGCCACGACAATTCCAAGTCGCGTGAGGAGCCGGCTCCTTATGCGGTACGCCTTTTTCCCGATGCGCTGCTGTGAAAAATTCAAAGCTGTCTCAGAAGCCTATTGATCGGCAGAATCTGCTGCGAAAGATGCCGTCAACAGGCTCGCCGCGCTTTTATGGGATTTACCGTCAGGTATCACGCGCAGGTGGGGTGTCGTGGCGGGTATGCCTCAGCCGTAGAGGGCGCTCGTTTGCAAGGACTTTTTCCGTCAAGCGCTATGGAAGCGACGAGGCGGCCATCCACGCAGCACTGGCATACCGTAACAAGGTGGTCAGTGAGCACGCAATGGTGAGCAAGCGGGAGAACCACGTCATTTTGCGGGCCAACTGCCACTCCGGCATTCCTGGCGTTCGCTTGAGCAAAACCAGCGCGTCGGAGCGGTGGATCGCCAGCATTCGGTTGAGCGAGGGGGGTTCTACCTCCGCGTCGTTTTGCGTCAAGAAGTATGGCTTTGAACAGGCTTTTGAATTGGCGGTGCAAGCGCGCAAACAGATGCTCGCGCTCGTAGTGGACCAAAAAACTTTTCGCGCGCCATGCGACCCGGTGTTGGCGCTTGCGCCGCAGTGTCTCGTGACCGACGTGGTGGTGCCTTTGACATCTGGCTCGGTCACGGCAGTATCGCGGCCGAGCAACGACGTCCAGGGGGTCTTCCGTTTCATCTATCGAAGGCGGCGCCCCGATGGCACTTTGCTGGAAAGCCCGATGTGGGGCGCTGAATACCGATGGCCGGACAAGGGGATCACAAGGCGCACCTACTCAGTCACAAGATTTGGGGAAGATGTCTCCAGACAGATGGCGGTAGACCAGCGTGCCGTATGGGACCAACATCCCCCCGACAAGCCCTTGAAAGGTGCGACGAGAAAAGGACGCCGAGCCAGCCGTAAACCGATTTGCAGTATGCATCGCAAACTCCAGCGATCACGATCCGATGGACGAAGTTTGGCTTACTGGCAAGTGACCTATCGCTTCCCAGGCGATGGGCATCAGCGTACCGCTACATTCAGCGTGACGCGCTACGGCGAGGACGGAGCACGCACACTTGCGGATGCGCAGTGCCAAGAGTGGCTGCGCGAGCCACCAGCCAAGCGCGTTGCACAAACAGGCACCACAGCGGCTGATAGGCTGCCCCGTGCGCCTAGGTCACGAACTGTCAAACACTGATGTGGCGTCTTGCCGTTGAGTAAAAATCCATGACCGAATTTGTACGCCCAGGCCCGTTGGGCACCAATGAGCACGACAGCAATGGCGAGTTCTCCAAAATCCGCCTGCACGAACCATCGCACAGCTTCATTGGCAAGGGGCACACTCCAACTCCTTTAGGAACGCACTCGACTGACGCGGAATCGCGACGCTCTTCGCAGCGCTACCCCGCACCGGCGCGCAGCATGCCTTCAGATTCGAGCCACGGCAACAAGTCCCAGCAGAAATCTGCCCCAGGGGTATCAGCGTCAACCAGTTCGCCTGCAGTTGGCGACAAGCCCCATTGGGGCAACGAGCAGAGCCTCAAGCGCATCGCTGATACGGATGAACACGTGAGGACTTGGCTTCGCGCTGCTCTGTCCAATGCCGGCGAGTACCAGACCCCAGGTCTCTGGCTGGCTGCGCGACGCGAAGAGGGACTTGATCGATATGACAACAACTTGGCCGCCGCTGAACGCTTCGCAATGGCGGCAGAGGGGTTCTGGAATGTTTTTCCAGGCTCGCAGACGATGGCCATCGCCGGCAAAAAGCTGTTGCAGAAAGCCCGTATGAACGTGCCGGGAGCCGAAGCGTTGCTCGGCAAAGCAGGTTCCAGCAATCCCGATTTCACCGAAAAGTGGGGCCAACTTGGTAACTCGTACCACCAACTTGGTATGACTCCACAGGCCGCTTGCGAGGCAGCCATGACGCACAAGTTCTCACGCAAATGACAAGGGACGTCGCCGAGGCAGCGCACAGCAAACCCAAGAGCGCTTCTCACTTGCGCGCTTTCTGGCTACCTGCAGGGTGTTTGTTGGCTGCCGCAGTATGGGTTGACTTGATTTTGCAGGCACCTTTGGCTGGGCTGGCAGTTTCTTTTCTTGCACTGCTTTGGACCGCGGCAGCGGTCGTGTCAGGACTTTTGAAGCGCCACAGCGTCTTTGCCACATTGCGAAGCCATCAAGTATCGGTCAGTCTGATCGGGACGTACTTTGCGAGCGTGGCCTGCGGCCTCATCGTCAGCCATCTGGTGTTCAGCCAAGCGCAAGGGCTGCGTGAGCAGATCCGACAAAGCCGCAAGTCGGGCACCGATGTTGACACTGCGGCCCTACAGAATGTCTACGATTCGTTTTGTACTTCACGGTGGAATGGACGTTGTGGCTGGATGAACTATCGAATTCTTTACAACACCGATGGCGCATCAGATCAAAGACCTGGAGCTTCCGGGGTGTTGGTTGTTTTCCAGTTCTTCACTGAGAGAGTCGCGATTTCGGTTGAAACGGGACAGGTCGTGGAGCGCCGTAGCGTCGATTGAAGTCGAGGGCGAGAAAGCGAGTCCATGCCAAAAGAACTTGAATTTGATGGAAGCTTCAATCTGCGTGCCCCACCAAGCGCTCCAGCACAGGAGGCAGCCGCAAGTATCTACGTGCGGTGAGGACAGTGGTCAACAGCAACACAACGTGGGATCTATGTATAGCCCGAGACTTACGTACTCAGCGTCCCCTGGATGTAGTACTTGATCGCTACGCCTCGTCCAAGATTTGCGCGAGCCGACGGAATGTTGCGCTGTTGTGCACCCACAGCGCCTTGTCGCCAACGACGTAAAGCCTCTTCTTGGCGCGGGTCAGGGCGACATTGAGAAGGTTGGGACTTTGCTCGTCGCCTGCGAACGAGGCGATGGCCTGAGGGCTGTCGGTATTGCCCCCGAGCAGCAGGATCACCACGTCGGCCTCCTTACCCTGAAACGTGTGCACCGTACCAGCCATTTCGTGAATTTTTTCCTCACGCGCTAAGTGGCTCTCGTGCAACAGAGACTTGAACCCGACAGCGACGTCCCGGTAGGGCGTGATGACATTGATGTGGAAGGCGCCGTTACGGTTCCTCAACTCGCCGCGAAGTTGCGCGGTGTCGAGTAGCCGCAAGATTAGATCGTGCGCGAAGTCACCCTGATCGGGGACCCAATGCCCCACCGAGGCACCGCATATGTCGAACCATCGGCTCGGTCCAACCCAGTCCTCGGATGCCGTGTCGTCAACCACGCCATGCACCATCAAGTGCGCATAAACGATCTCGTTGGCGGCCCGGAACATGGGGTTCAGACAGCGCCGGTGTACGCGCAGCGGGCTGCCTACCCACAGCGAATCCTCGGCTATGTCGCTGCTGCCCAGGTAGGTACCGTAGGGCGTGCAGCCGTCCGCCAGCGTCTGCACGGAGCACCGCGGTGGCGCCCAGGCCAGCTCTGCCCCCAGCCACTGCCGCCAGGCGGCCAGAGCATCGACGGGCTGGGGCACGACGGGCTCCAGCTGCAGCGGGTCGCCGACGGCGATGACGCGCCGAGAGCGCCAGATGGCGCCAACGGCGTTCTGCGGGGTGGACTGCCCGGCCTCGTCGATCAAGAGCAACCCCAGGGCTTCCTGCCCGAGGCTGGCGAACAATTTGTCGAACGAAGCGAAGGTGCTCGAGACCACCGGCACGACAAGGAAGAAGGCGTTCCACAGATGCGGCGCGGCAGCGGCGGCCTGCACGACAGACAGCTTACCCGACTGCAGGTCGACGAAGGCGCTCAGCGTGGGTCCTAAGCGCTTCCAGGCGGCCACGACGAATGATTCGGTAAGCGCCATCGCGGCGCGGAACACCTCGACGCGCAAGGCCTGCAGCAGCGGATCGTTGAACGCCACGCAGCGCTGCAGGTCCTCGTCGGACAGCTTGGCCAGTTGGGTTGTGGCCGGGAAGGTGTCCGGCAGATCCGCAAATCGCGACTCCATTGACGCCAGGCGGTGCTCGGCGGCGGTGAGATCGGTCTGCGATCGAGCCCGCGCCTGCGCGGCGGCGCCCACGTCGGCTTCGGCCTGCCGGACCTGGGCCTGCGCAGTCGCAAGCCGCTGCGTGAGGCTGCTGTGATCGTGCAGGAGCGCGGCAGCATCGTCGTCCTCGCCGAGTCCCGCGGCCTGCAAGGCTTGAACGGCACGCGCGAGTGCGGCGGCACTGGTTTCTCGCTGCTGCTCGGCGGCACGGTACTGCTCCATCGCCGATTGCGCCGCCGCCAGCGCCGACGACGCGTCTGCCAGGCGGCGCCGGGCCGCCATCTCGTGATCGCCCGTGGCCTGCATGCGGGTGGCCCATGCCCGGCTTGCGCCTCGGTGGAACAGGTTGTCCCAGAAACCCGGCTTGGTGGCCAGCGTCAGCTCCGTCTGGCGCACAGCCATGTCCACTTCCAACTGCGCTTGCCGCGCGGCGTCCGCCGCCCCTGGGGCCAGCGTGGCTTGTGCCTCAAGTAGCGCCTGACTCGCAGCGCCTTGCGTCTCACGCACTATCGTGAACGCGCGGCGCGCCGCCAGCCTTTGCGCAGCGCGCTCCGTGGCACCGCGCAAGCACCTCTCTTCGTCCGCGCCGGCCTCCCGGGCATGCTGTAATGCTCCAAGCTGCACGGCAGCCGCCTCGACTTGCGCGCGCAGCGCCTGACACCGATGCAGCAGCGCCGCGTAGTCTTCGACGTCCTGCGCTCGCTCGCGGCAGCGCTGCAGTGCCTGCCGAAAGGCCTTTCGAGCCGGGGCCCATGCCGATGCACCGTGGTCGCCCTGCCCAATCAGGCCGCGCAGGCTGCGCAGGCGCAAGGGGTCAGGGTTCGCCGGGTCTTTTGGCGCGGCCTCAAACCAGAAGCGACTCAGGAATGCGCGCTTCTTCTCGCCGCTGCCCAGCAAGGCGGCCACCAAGCCCCAACTGCTGCCGTCGGCCCGCTGCTCAGCTTTCGGCGGTGCTGCAATGGAGTCGGACACGGCGCTGAAATATGAGAGACCGGCAGCGTCCATCGGCTTGGAGCGCTTGGGCAAGTCGTTGATGACGTTCTCCACCGCGCCGTTGTTGGACGACGTCACCACCACGCCATGGCCGTGCAGCGCCGCATCCAGAGTCCAGTAGGGGTACTTGTGGCCGTCGATCTCCCGGGACGCAGAAAATGCCGACAGTGGGTCGTCATAACCGGCCAGCAGTTCCGCCTTGGTGACGATGGTGTCTGCCACCACATCGCGCAGCAATGTGCTCTTGCCGGTGCCCGGCGGTCCATTGACGCCGTACAAGCCGCCGTCCTCCAGGACGACGCGCGACGCATTCACGGCAAACTGCTGGGCCGTAACAAGGGGGAAGTCCGGCCAAGCGCCTGCAGGCAGGCGCGTGGGCCGCAGCGCATCCACGAAGACGCCCATGCCACCATCCGGATCGCCATCGCGCAGGTCCAAACGCTGCGGCGCTGTGTCGAGCTTCAGGTAGCTGCGCAACGCCGCGCCCAACGGGGCGCCGTCGACAAGCAGCCGTCGCACGCGCTCCACGTCGACTGCGACCATCGAATTCATCGCACCCAGGTCGATCCTGCGCTCTTTGTATCGGGTCAGCGTGACGACTTTGAAGCGGGCCAAGTGACTACGTGGTCCGACCGCTTCAGCACCAGCTTCGTCACCAGACTGCGAGTAGGGCGCCCAATCTGGCTGCCAACCGCTGCGACGCCAGATCAGCGCGAGTATCTTGTGCACATGATCGAGCGCCAGCGGACGCATGTCCCGCGGCCCGCGCAACATGCCGTCCTGGACCTCGCCCGTCAAAGTCTCCGGCGTCCGCGCGTCGGCGTCGCGAGTTAATTGCAGTTGAACGAGCAGGTCGCTCACTTCGCTCATCAGGCCATTCATGAAGTCATCGAAGCCGGAGAACGCTGAGACTTGTGCGGCATCCTGCGCTGGCAGCACGACGTCCCGCAGCCGTGCCATCATCCAAGGCAGCGATGAGATGAAGACTTCGCCACATACACGCCCAGTGTCGTCCAGCGGGATCAGCAACACCGCACCGTCGCCGGACACACGCAGCGCCCGCGGGTCCGTTATGTCCTGCCCCAGCACCTTTTGCAGCGACAGCACATAGTCTCTCTTGGCATACAGCCCACAATAGGCAATCTGCCCCTTGTAGCGATTTCCGCGGCCTCGCAAGCTGGCTTGGCGTGACGGAAAATTCCAGGGCAGGTCGGTGTCGGTACGAACCCCGAACACGTTTCTGCGCTCGTCGGTATCGGGCGCGCCTGCGAGATTCATGTATTCCAAGCCCAACCAGAACTGGCACGCTGAAATAGCGCTTTTCGTCGCCGTCGTGTCGGCCGTAGGCTTCATGTGTCGTTCTTCCCTGTTACTTATCTTGGCTGACATGGCGCATAAACTGCAGGACTGCTCGGCGAGGTATGCACAGTCGCAAACCACCGCGTAGATCATCAAGTTGGCCTCAAGCTGTGAGCACCACTGGCCCCATACGCAGTTCCAATCCATAAGGATTGCGAGCAATCGACTCCCGTCGATGTACTTTTCAAACGGATTTTCCTTGCGTAAAGGCGCTTGCGTAGCCACAAAAAGAGCATCACCGGTTCTCTAGTCAGGGCCGTTTTCATCAGTATCTTTGCCAAAGCTGGGAGTACAGCGCTGCAACATCTGAACCACCTGCACTACCTGCAGGTCCAGCGACATCCCAGCACCATCCAGCCTGAGATCGGGTTGCTCAGGAGCCTCATAGGGCGAATCGATGCCTGTGAAGTTCTCGATCTCGCCGCGCCGAGCGCGCCGATACAGCCCCTTGGGATCGCGCGCTTCGGCAACCTCGATCGGCGTGTCGACATGCACTTCCAAGAATGCATGGGGCTCGCACAGCGCCCGCGCGTGGGCGCGCGCCGCACTAAATGGCGAGACGAGCGCAACCACTGCGATGACGCCCGCGTCGGCAAGATCGCGTGCGTATTCAGCCACCCGACGCACCTGCTCATCGCGGTCGGCTTGAGAAAAAGTCAAGTCTCGGCTGGGGTCTCGACGCAGTTGGTCGCCATCGAGCAGTTGTACCAACTGCCCCGACGCTTGCAGCTCTGCCACCACCGCCGTCGCGATAGTGGTCTTGCCCGCCGCGGGGCGACCGGTGAACCAGATGACCGTCACGCCGCCGCTATGGGAATGCGCGCCAGCAGTCCGTCACCGAACTGCTCGTGCAGCGGCAGGTCGCGCCGGTGGGCATAGCCGATGAAGCAGTCGCAGCGCAGGCGGCTGCAACGCTTTTCCTGCAGCACTTCGTCCAGCGCATCGACATAGAGGTTGCCCATGCGGGTCGGGATGAAGTGGCAGCGCTGTAGCTCTCCCTCGCCGTCCACCGATAGCACTTCCGAGCCGGCCCGGCATGCAACGCCGCGCGACGGCGGCGGTTTGTGCTGAAGCGGAAACCACGGGTCTAAGCCCTCCAGCCACGCGAGATCACGCTCGCTGTAGTAGCCAGGTCCGCGGCGATCGTAGGCATTGAGCCAGATGTTGCTGCCAGGCAATGCGGTGCGCAGGTCACGGATCGCCTCGAAATGCTCATGCCGCGCCACGACGCCGACGGAATACCGTATGCCCATGGTGTCCAGTCGCCGCGTGCGTTCGACGAAGCGTGCCAGCGTCGTCTGCCCCGGGTGGTAGGTGCACCACAGCGACAGCTTGCCAGCGGGTGCATCGGCCAGCCAAGCCAGCGGGCCCGACAGGTTGGTCTGCAGCGCCACCTGCGACAGGTGCGGCAGTGCGGCCAGCGCCAGCATGGCCTCGCGGTAGTGCCGCCGCACCAGCGCCTCGCCCCAGGGGGTGAACAGCACGCGCAATGGTCGCGTCTGGCTTGCCGCCCAGCCGACGAAACGCGCCACCTCGGCCGCGTCACGCGCGAGCGTGGCCCGCGTGTCGCGGCGCTTGGCGAAGGGGCAGTAGTTGCAGGTGTAGTTGCAACTCTCCAAACTGCCGCGGTAGAGCAGCGTCAGCATGCGTCGCTCGCCATGCCCTCTTGCACACGCGCCGACGCCAGCCAGGGTCCGATGGTGTCGGCATAGGCCGTGCCGCGGTCGTTCAGTGCAAGCAGCGCGCTGTCGTCGTGCGCGAGTTCGAGCGCGACAAGCTCCTGCAGTTGCGGCAGATCGTCGAGCGCTGCACTGCCAAAACGCTGCTCGTAAGCCGCTAGCGACAAGCCGGGCTCAGTCAGAAGCGACTGGATGACGTAGCGGCGGCGCTGCTCCTCGCCATCCAGCTCGAAGCCATAGACCGCCTGCGCGAACTGAGTGTCGTCCTGTGCAATGAAGTTCTCGACGATGGAACGCGTGGCGGCGCGTGCCACGGCATAGTCGCCGGACCAGTGCAGCGTGCTCGTATAGGAGCGCGCGCCTGCGCCCAATCCCACCATGCCGTCGTCCTGGCAGCAGTAGACCGGGCCGTCGTCCTGTGGCGCGTGCGGCGCACGGAACATGCGCATGGAGACTTGCCGGTAGCCGGCTGCACGCAGCCGGTCGCGCGCAATGGCGTACAGCGCCTGGCGCTGGTCGGCACCGCTAGCTTCGGCTTGCCGGATGGACAGCTTGCCCAGGCCCGTCTGCGCACGCACGTAGAGCGGGTACAGATAGAGCTCCTCCGGCGCAAAGGCAAGAGCGCTCTCCAGCGACGCCAGCCAGCTCGCGGCCGTCTGGCCGGCGATGCCGTAGATGAGGTCCAGGTTCATCACCTCGAAGCCGGCGCGGCGTATCTCCGTGATTGCCTCATTGACGATGCGGCCTTGCTGCGGTCTCGCCAGCGCGCGCATTTCTGCGTCGGCAAAACTCTGTATGCCCATGCTGACGCGCCGCACGCCCATCGCGCGGCACACCTGCAGGCGCTCGCGCGTGACCGTCTCTGGCGACACCTCAATGCCCGACGGCGTGGCAGCCAGGTCGATGCCCAGCCAGCGCTGTGCGCCCGCGTAGAGGCGCTCGAGCTGTCCAGCCGACAGGAAGCTCGGCGTGCCGCCGCCCAGTGCCAGCCGTGCGAAGCGTCGCTCGCCGAGCACACGGTCCATCACCTGCATCTGCCGCAGCACGGCGTCTACATAGGCGTCCACCAGCGCGTCGTCCGGCAGCGCCATCGCGAACAGGTTGCAGAAGCCGCAGCGCATCGTGCAGAACGGCACATGCACATACGCAAAAAGCGCCGAGCGGTCCTGCGTGGCCCACAATGCGTCCAACGCGCGCGGAGTGTCCAGCATGCGGTAGGCGCTCTTGTGCGGATAGCTGTACGAGTACGCCTGGTAGGCCCCATGGCGCATCGCCTCGGCCAGTGACAGCGTCTTCAGCATGCGGAATTCCCAAGAAAAAAATGTGCGTAGGGCACGGTCCACACGATGTCGTGTCCGACACGGTGACCATGATGGCCGTCCTCGCCATAGGCAGTGCCGTGGTCGGAACAGACGATGACAAAGGTCGGCGCGCGCGCGGCGCAAACCTCGAACAACGGCGCCAGAGCGGCGTCGACGCTGCGCAGCGCGGCGGCATGGGTGGCCAGCGAGTCTTCCTCGGCACCCGGCAGGTGGGCCCGGTTGGGCGAGTGGATGGCCGAGACGTTGATGAACAGCAGCACCCGGCCGTCAGTGGCGTGGAGCCGCTCCACCGCCAGCGCCACCTGCCGCCGGGTCGAATCGCGCCGGCCCACACCCAATGCGGGGTTCCAATGGCTCTCGGCGAACAGCCCTGGCAACACACGGCCCAGCGCGTTCTGCTGGTTGAAGAAGCCGACGCCGCCGATGCACACGGTGTGATAGCCGCGCGCGGTCAGCGCCTCCGGTATCGAGGCCTCGTCAAACGCGAACGTGTGTCGCCCGGTGGTCTCGCTACCGCGGAAGGCACTCGCAAACAGCCGCGCATGCCGCCCGGGCGACGCCGGCGTGGGCAGATAGCCCGCGAAGAAAGCTTGGTGCGCGGCGTACGTGAAACTGCTCGGCGAGTGACGCCGCTCCCAGCCGCTGGGCAGCAGGTGGCGCGCCAGCACTGGCAGTTCGCCGCGCTCGAACGCTGCCTGGGCGACGTCAAAACGCAGCGTGTCCAGCGTGATGATCACAATATCGTGCGTGCCCACCACGCCGTTCATGTCTGGATTGGTCGTCATCGCGTCAGGCCAGCGCGGTGGCATAGGTATCGCGACCCTGCCAGAGCAGGCCGGGCAGCAGGTCGCCGAAGGCATTGGCCTCCAGCACGCGCGCCGTGCCTTGCCGCACGACCAGGTCGAAGCCGACGACGGCGGCGCGCGGGAACACGCGGGCCGCCTGCTCGGCGGTCGCCTCCATCACGCCGAGATCGTGCGCAGGCAGCAGTTGCGCCGGATCGGCGCGTGCGCTGTCCAGGTGCAGGTTGGTCAGAGTCCTCCCGCTCACGCGCGCCACACGGTGCGCCGCACGCGCGCCGAAGGTGACGACGCGCAGGTCGAAGTGGCCCGCGCCGGAGCGGGGCTTGGAAAGCCAGGCCTCCACGTAGGCCCCCTGCGCGGCCACCAGGTCGATGACACGGCGCACATCGTCGAGCCCCTGATAGCTGCACACGCGCTTGACATTGAACAGCCGCAGGCCATCGGCATGCAGTTGCGCCGACGTGGTGGCCTGCTGGCGGCCTGCGGCGCGCCGGTAGGCCACCACACCGGCAGCTGAGGACCCGTAGCGCGCCTTGACGAACACGCGGTCCAGACTATGGTGGTCCAGCAAGTCGACAAGATGGTCATAGCCTTGCACCGGCCCCAGCAGCGCTGCGGTGGCAAGCCCCTGCTCGCGCAAGCGTTGCTGGCAATGCAGTTTGTCGGTCATCGCGATGATGTCGTCAGGCGCATTCACGACGCTGGCCTGCGGCTGCGCGGCAAGCAGTGCCGCTAGCTGCTGCATCGTCCACTGAAAACCCGCAAACCAGGCGTCGACCGCCGCCAGTTCGCCGCTCTCGGGTGCTGCGCACAGCGGCCGGCCCAGGCTCTCACAGCCACGGTGCAGCAACGCGAGGTGCACCTGCGGGTCGTCGCCTGGCGGCTCGATCTTGAACCGGCACGGTACCCGCAGCGCCTGGGCTAGGCGATCGGGCGCGGCCAGCCAGTCTCGCCATTCGACAAGCTGTACGGACACACGCGCGATCGCGGCGGCCGCCATCAGCCCGCGCGTGCGCTTGCTGCCGGCTACGCCCAGCACCACCCAGCGATGCACGCAGCTTCCCGGCCTATTCGCCAACGGCCACGTAGCGGTCGTTGTCTGCGGCTCCCTGCGCGTCGTCAAGCACGACGCCGGGGATCGCGGCGCGCAGCTTTCCCTGCAGCGCTTCGGAGATATAGTGGTGCGACAGGTCCAGCTTCTTCAACGCCGCAGTGTGCGGGCTCGCCAGCAGTGCCTGTGCGCCCTTATCGCCGAGCGTGCCCAGCGACAGGTCCAGCGTGTCCAGTGACGCGACCCACGCCTCGCCGGCCAGCCAGATGGCCAGTTCGTCGGCGATCTGCGAGTCGCGCAGACCCAGCACGTGCAGTGCCGGGGTGCGCAGCTTCTGCAGCACCTGACGGTACAACGCTACATCGCCCTCGAAGCCATAGTTGTCATCACCCAGCCAAAGCTCCAGCTTCTCCAGAGCCGGTAGCTCTGACTGAGCGAGCGCCTGGGCAATCTCCCGTGGCAGTCCGCCACTCTCAATCACCAATTCACGCAATCCGGCATGGGAAACCGGCGACAACTCCAGCGAAGTGGATCCGCGGATGCGCAATGCCTCCAACCGCGGAAAAGCCTGCAGCAGATGGTTGTAGCGCGTGCCTTGAATGATCCAGGAGATCTCGCACTCCTCATAGGTCATGTCGCCCACAAACAGCGCCTTGAAGTTTGGCAACTGGGGCGCCAGTTCAATCAGTCGATCCAGCGCTTCATTGGGACTGTTGTCGTGAGGTTCGCCCCACGCTCCGATGACAAGCGCCTCTAGCTGCCCCTGATCAATCTTCGAGAGGTACTCTTCCAGCAGTTCCAGCAGGCTGCGCGAATCGTCGTAGTCGAGCGTCAGTCGATGAACTACTCCGCTTCCACCAGCGGGTACCCCACCTTGGTAGTCCTGAACTGTCTTACCGAAAAATACTTCGGTGCGTTCCGAAATCGTCACAAGTGCCCTCCCCAGGGTGCATAAATGAAATAAAAAGCTGCGGGACTTTCGCCCTTTAAACGAATACGCCAGGTCGCCACTTCGAGCGTCATCTATTCGCTATGGATCTAACAGTTCTAGAGCTTGTCTCCGTACGAAAACGAGCCCATTACACGAGCCTATTGCCAGTTTGAAACACGTCGCTAAGCCGTACCGGTCATTGAACTCCATAGCTCTGTAGAAGCTAGTTTCACAGCCAGCGCAATCACATTTGACGCGTTGGCTGAACGTCATGTGACGCTGCCGAGAAATTCTCTAACTGCAGGTAGTCCGCTCGATTGTATTGCCGTCCAACGACCCGCCACGCGGTCGCCAGAAGCGTGATTGATCGTTCAGTTCTACATCAGCCCACGGCACTTCACGACGTTTCACATCAGCACCAGTTGCAGCTTGATGTGTGCTTCGGAAGCCCTGGACTTGGTCATGACAGGCTGCCCCGCCATGGCGCGCGCTTATGAAATTGCGGCCACCGACCGGTACGAACTTCAGGATCCAGTCGCGTGCGCTGGCAGGAGAATTGGTCCTGTTGCAGAACTGATTGATGAAACCTTGATCCCGACGACAGCTATGGCTTGCCGCCCAACAGTCTGCGACGCGATCATCAAGAGAAAATCGTCACTAGATACGACTCGGGTAAAGGTTGCTCGTAGTAGGTTTGAAATTAGCGCGCCTAGCTGCTTTGGTTCTAACCAAAAAAGCTGTAGCGGAACGTGGCACTGAACTTGATTCCGCAACGACGTGATTGATGCCTGCGTCATCGCTGTCCCTTTACTTAAAGTCCCGGCTCTCCGTCGCCAGCCGTCCCAGCAGGGGCGACAGATCTGCCAGCCTGTCCGCAATCAGGTTGCACACCTCACCTTCGCGCTGCCAGCGTCCTTTGACCGCCATTAACCGCGAGCCCAATAAAACCTCCCGCTGCGCTTCCTTGATGTGGCGCCAGCAGATCACCTGGGTCGAACCGTGCTCATCCTCGAGTGACACGAAGATGGTCCCTTTGGCCGTTTCCGGTTGCTGCCGCAGCGTCACGATGCCGGCCGTGCGCACGACGCGCCCGTTGGGTACGTGCCGCAGTTCCTCGGACGTCTTGAGCTTGTACTTGTCGAGCTTCTTGCGCAACAGTGCCAGGGGATGGCTGCGTAGTGTGAGGCCGATGGACGCGTAGTCCCAGACCACATCTTCGCCTTCCGGCGGCGCTGGCAGTTCCAGAAACTCTTCGTCCACTGGTGCTTCCTGCAGCAGCGCCGGCGGGGCATGCAGCGCTGCCGCATCCCAGACCTGCTGGCGCCTGTGGCCCGACAGCGTGGCCAGTGCGCCAGCCGCGGCCAGCAGCTTCATCTCGTGCTGTTCGAGCCTGGCTCTTCTGGCAAGTTCTTCGGCGTTGTCGAGTGGTGCTCGATGCCTAGCGGCCATGATGCGCTCCGCGCTGGCTGCTTTCAGGCCGCCGATCATGTGGAGGCCCAGCCGCACCGCCGGTGTGTTGGGCAGATCCTCCAGCGTGGACTCGACGTCGCTGTACATCACATCTACCGGCCGCACTTCTACTTTGTGGCGCTGGGCATCCTGCACCAGCTGGCTTGGGCTGTAGAAACCCATGGGCTGGCTGTTGAGCAGCGCAGCCAGGAATGCCGCAGGCTCGTGCCGCTTGATCCAGCACGAGGCATAGACCAGCAACGCGAAGCTGGCTGCATGGCTCTCAGGGAATCCGTATTCCGAGAACCCTTTGATCTGCTCGAAGATCTGTTCGGCGAACGCCCGCTCGTACCCCCGCGAGGTCATGCCGTCCACGATCTTGTTGTAGTACTTGCCCAATCCCCCCTTGCGCTTCCAGGCAGCCATGGCCCTGCGCAGGCCATCGGCTTCACCAGGTGTGAAGCCCGCCGCCAGGATGGAGATTTGCATCACCTGTTCCTGGAACACCGGAACACCGAGGGTGCGGCCCAGCGCCGTCTTGAGGGCTTCGCTCGGATAGCTCACCGGTTCCTTGCCCTGGCGCCGGTTCAGGTAAGGGTGCACCATGCCACCCTGGATGGGACCAGGCCGCACAATGGCCACCTCGATCACCAAGTCGTAGAAGCAACGTGGCCGCAGGCGCGGCAGCATGCTCATCTGCGCCCGGCTTTCGATCTGGAACACACCGATGGTGTCTGCCTTGCAGACCATGTCATAGGTCTCCGGATCCTCGGCCGGAATGTCCTGCATGCCGAACTGGTAGCCGCGCCGGTCGCTGATCATGTCCAGCGCGCGCCGGATCGCGGACAGCATGCCCAGGGCCAGCACATCGACCTTCAGAAGGCCTGCTGCGTCCAGGTCGTCCTTGTCCCATTCGATCACCGTGCGATCGGGCATGGAGGCGTTTTCTACGGGCACCATGCGGCACAGCAGATCCTTCGTTAGCACGAAACCACCCGTGTGCTGCGACAAGTGCCGCGGAAACCCAATCAGCTGGCTGGTCAGCACGATGAGCTGACGCACCTGCAGGTTCTCGGTAGACATGCCCAGCTCATCAAACCGCTCGAGCCGCACATCCGCGCCATCGAACCACTGCTGGCCCTTGGCAATCGCATCCACCGTCTCCAGGTCGAACCCCAGCGCCTTGCCCACGTCCCGAATCGCCGACTTCGGCCGGTAGCTGATCACCGTGGCTGTGAGTGCGGCCCGGTCCCTGCCGTACTTCTGGTACAGGTACTGGATCACCTCTTCACGGCGCTGGTGCTCGAAGTCGATGTCGATGTCCGGTGGCTCGTTGCGCTCCTTGGAAATGAATCGCTCGAAGAGCACCGACATGCGCGCGGGGTCGACCTCGGTGATTCCCAGGCAGTAGCAGACCACGCTGTTGGCCGCCGATCCGCGCCCCTGACAAAGGATGTGCCGCGACCGCGCAAAAGCCACGATGTCGTAGACGGTCAGAAAATAGTGCTCGTAGTGCAACTCGCAAATCAACGACAGCTCATGCTCGATCTGCCCTTGCACTTTCGCCGGTATGCCGGCAGGCCAGCGCCGGCCAGCTCCTTCATAGGTGACCTGGCGCAGATAGCCCGCCGCCGTTAGTCCCGCAGGGACCACCTCGTCCGGGTACTGGTACTTCAACTCGTCCAGGCTGAAACTGCACCGCGCCGCCACCTGCAGCGTCTCGGCCAGCAGCTCGGCCGGGAACGTCTGCGCCAGGCGCAACCGGGTGCGCAGGTGCTGCTCCGCGCTGCGCTGCAGGGCATGGCCGCACTCGGTGAGCGGCTTGCCGAGGCGCGTGGCCGTGAGCACATCCTGCAGCGGCTTGCGCGAGCGCACATGCATGTGCACGTCACCCACCGCCACCAGCGGCAGCGCCGTGAGTTCGGACAGCTGGCGCATGCGGTGCAGCCAGAGCTCATCGTCAAGCCGCCGCACCTGGTCCACGCCGATCCAGCACCGCCCCGTGAACTGATGCAGGGTCCAGAGTCCAGCGGCCTCCAGCTGCGCATCCGTGGCCTTGCGGTCGGGGCACAACAGGACCACGCAGTCCTCCAGCTCTGTTCCGCTGAGTTGGTCCAGGGTGAGGTGGTAGGTGCCTTTCTCTGAGGAGCGCCGCAGCTTGGTGATGAAGGCACACAGGTTGCCGTAGCCGTTGAGACTCTGAGACAGCACCACCAGCGTGAAGGCGCCCTCCGATGCGTCCCGCGGCTGGATGCAGAACTGCGAGCCCAGCAGCAGCGGCAGGCCCGCCGCCTTGGCCGCGACATGGGCCCGCACCACGCCTGCCATCGAGCACTCGTCCGTGATGGCCAGGCCCTGGTAGCCCAGTTCCTTAGCTCGCTCCACCAGTTCGTCAGGCGCACTTGCACCTCTCAAGAACGTGAAGTTTGAAACGCAGCGCAACTCGACATAGTCCGGCAGTGATCGGGACGGACGGATCAACATGCCCGCCTCACGCAAAATGCCCGTGCAGGAACCAGGCGGTCTGGTCCCGCGCCAGACGCTGCTGGAACACCCACAGCACGCCGGCATGAGGGCTTAGCGCCAGCCAGTAGTCGCGCTGCACGTTCAGGGGACGGGCATCGGCATCTTCGCTGCTGCGGTGCCACCAGCCGCCCTCGATACGGTCTGGACCCAACAGCAATTGCAGCGGGCCTTGGTAGTGCGGCCGGTTGTCGCGCTCGATGAGGCGCAGCGGTTCATCCAGCACCCAGCTGGGCAAAGGCAATTCGTAGGGAGACTCCGCTTTTTTTCTCTGGGTCTCGCACTGCCAGCTCTGCATCCACTCCAGACGGTGGTCTGCGGACATCGTGGGCCGACGCACGCAGGCATCGCCGAGCCGCGCCTGGATGCGCTCCAGCGCGAGATCCGTGCTGCCACTCTTGCGCAAGGTCTCGGGGATCAGCGAGCTGCTTTCCTCCACGATGGGCAGGACCTCCGTGGCGAGCAGCTCGATGTCGCCAGCGGGCGCTGCGAGCGTGACCTTGGCCAGGTGCTCGGCCAGCAGCCGCGCGAAATGCTCCACGTTTTGAGTGGGCTGCGCGGTGCGCACGGTGAGTTCCCCGCCGGTGCCGGCGTCCTTGGCACGCATGACATCGTGGCACCAGCGCAGGGTGAAGGCCGTGGCGCCCATGCGGCGCGCGGCCAGCCAACCCGCCATCTGCACCAGTAGCCGCCGCGCACCAAAGAGCAGTGCGGGCGCGGTTTCCACCCGCGACATCAACTCCAACCGAACATGAAAACTCTCCGGCAGCGTGAGCCACTCGTAGACTTCGGGCCGCAAACCATAGGCCTGGTCCAGCGCCACCAGCAGACCCTTGTCAAAACGCCGGCTCAGGCCGCCGCGCGGCAGGTTGCGGACATCGCCCAGGGTGCGACAGCCGACGCGGGCCAAGGTGGGCTGGTGCAGGCACACGGCCGCAATCGCTTCCAGCGGCAGAGGATCTAGCATCTTGGCCAGCGGAAGCTGAAAGCCATCCAATGGCACTGCGGATGCAGTCTGGCGTACCAGGGCCAGCGCAGAGGTCCCCGTGGGCGCCCAGGCTATGCGCGCACCCAGCTCCACAGCACCGGCCTCGATGAGCCCGTGAAGTGACTCCATGCCGCCAAATAGCCGCGCACTTCCCGATACTTCAACGACCACGGAATCTTCGAGCAATGCCACCCGGGGGGTGAATTGCAGTGCCCAGATTCCGAGCGATGTTGCATCAATGGGAGACGGGCTGGCTGGTAGTGGAGTGGGGAGCAACGCGGCCCAATGCCCGTGCATCGGATGCCTCCTCGCGTGAGAGCGCAGCAGAACGTGCCGGCACGGTCTTGAGCCGGGGTGGAAGCACCGACTCCAGGTTTTCTGGCATGGCCGCCAGATAGAGAGCTTCGTCGAGCGAGGCCCCTCTGCGTTTGGGGATGCGGATTTGCAGCTGCCAGCCCTTGGCTAGGGCCACGGCAACGCGCAGCGGCGCTGGAGACGTGTCGTTCAAGGCGGCAACAGGGCGGAACAGAAACACCGGTGCGTCACAGGACTGGGCGTGAATCTGCAGACGCCGGATCTGTTCCGGTCGGGCCTGAGGCAGCCATGACAGCACGGCACCGGCAGGGTCTGACTTGACGATCTGCTCGGTCGCCCACAGACGGTCCACCGGCGTCGATGCATGGACCCACACGACCTGGTCTGCAGACAAGCCCAGTTGCTCCAGGCCGCCGGCATGTGGCTGCTTGGGTGGGGCGATCAGGTAGACCCGACCGCCAGAGGACAGGAAAGACGGGATGGCCCGCCCTAGAAGGCGCCATTCGCAAAGAGCGGCCTGGGGCATGAGCAGCTCGGTCAGGCTGTGGGTGGGCCAGCCACCGCCGGGCAGTTCGCTGTCCAGTTCCGTGAAGCCTGAGGGGACAGTGCGTGAGACAGAATCGCCCAGCTCGGAGCCACGCCACACTGCCTCCGCCACGTGGCGCGGTAGAACGCCCGGGTCGAAGGCGCCGTGGGAGGCGTGGGCGGCAAGTGGCATGGATGAAGCATCAACTGCTGGAATACTGTATGAAATGACAGTATATGTCTGCAGTCGTTTCTGCTGCAACCGATCCTTGCCGCCCGGTTCAGCTGAGCTGAAATTGCTAGCAGGCAGTGCCCGTGAGCGATGGCTTTGAGCTGGTTAGGCGGAAAGTAACCCCTGGAACTGATCAGGTACGAGATGGTCGAGCGCTGCCGCTGCTGGCTGTCTTCGCGTACCTGATGCCGACCCAGGTCAGGACGGCATTGCGCCAGTTCCTGGTCGTTACTTCGCCAGAATGCACGGCTTTAAGAGGTCTCGACAATCCGGAACTGCTCGCGGTCCTTGCCAGCGATCCATGTAGGAGACCTGCCGCGCCCGGTCCACTCTTTTCCGGTGGCTGGATCTCGGTACTTAGGGTCGACCTGGACGCGCACTCCGCGGCCAGGCCCTTGTGACGGCATGATCTCTTGGGCCGTGATGCCGTACTGCTGCATGAGTTCGCGAATTTGCGTGATGGCACCATCGACTTCTTGCGCGCGCATGGTCTCGATTTGTTTGTCGAGCTCGTTGCGCTGTGCGAGTAGGTCTTTGTAACTGGTCATGGTTTTGATCAAGGGTTAATCCACCTGCGATAGTAGAGGTTTGTGACAACTTACAACGTTGCAAAAGGCCGGGGACAGATCTCCTAGTATGAATTCGATCTCGATTTCTAAAATCGCTTTTGAGATTCACAAACCACTGATGTTGCCAATTTTTTTCGCATCAATCCAACTGGGCGTGCGTTGTATTGCTCAATGGCCTCTCTTTGGTGACCGTCCAGAAGCTGGATATTTTCTATGGTCACTCACTGTGGCCGCCGCCTGATAGCATCATTGCGCAAAAACACACCTTGCTATCACCCCAATGAGCCGTTCCATATCCCGAGCCCATGAAACCTTTGACAGTGCGATTGAGGACGCTTGTGCGCTTCTAGCGTTGATCGACTCGATGTACAAGCAGGACCCTGTCGCTCCGACAGCAGAAGCCCTTAAGCGGGCGGGCTTGGTGATGTCGCTGACTGCTTGGGAAACCTATGTCGAAGACCGCGTGACGGAGGCCGTCAACATGCGCTTGAAGGCCGTGAGCGGCAGCCCAATCGGCAACTTTGTGAGTAGCAGGCTCAATGACGAGCTGAAGCGTTTCCACAACCCGAACTCTGAAAAAACGCGCCGGATTTTCCTCGACTACCTTGAAGTCGACGTGACTGCTGGATGGAAGTGGCTCCACTTTGAGCCGGCGACAGCCAGAAAAATGCTGGACGATCTTCTTGCCAAAAGGGGGGAGGCAGTGCATCGATCAAAGTCGATCACGGCGGGTGTTCCGGCCCCGCATCTGGTGAAGCGCGATGACTTGGACAAAGCGATCCGCTTCCTCAAAGGGTTGGTGAACGCCACGGACAAGGCTTTGGCTGAGCACTAGCTTTGCTAGGCGCGGGCCATAGGATTCATCCCTCGCTGCAGGCCGCCGCACTCGCCTGAGGCGGTCGTTGATTCGATCAATGCGATAGCCAGCCCGGGTGAGCGAAATCAAGGATTCCTAGGAAACGCATTTCAATCTTGAACAGTGCTTTTACACATTTTCAGGAGGCCGTGCCCCTCTCTTCTGGAGATCGGTCTGAAATGGGTGGTCCGAAAGTGAACTGGGTGAAGTGAGCACGAAAGTGCTGCTGGCCCATCCTCAAACAGGCGTGAGCAAGGTTGAAGATCTGGTTTGCATCCGTGAACTTTGGCCCGACAGTGCTGTGAAATTCCTCCCCTTTCACCTGAGGAGCATAGCTGTGAAGGCTTCGAGTCGTGGCATGTGTCCCGAGGGTCGATAAACCGGCCCACACGCTCGCGTAGGCCTTCTTCATGTCTGCTATCTCGGCCGCCTCAAAAGCGGAGATTTGTGAGCCTTTCGGCTCTACAGCATGGGATTGCAACATTTCCCAGACCTCGGGCGAAAGTTCATCGGGAGGAAACTCCTTCTTGAGGCGCTTTGCCATTGCGAACAGCTCGGAAGTGTGCTTGTTTTCCATACGGTCGAGCACGTTTTTTTCACGCCATAGTGCGCACGTGAAAAACAGGCACTCGTAGCCAGTTCGCAGCAGGGCAATAGCGCTGGGAACCATGCCCCTGTCTGCAAGCATGGCCGCCCCCTGGCATGCCTCAAGCGTTCGTTCCCAAAGACCCAACGCGGGCCACTCGCTGCCGGCGATAGGTGACCCGTGCAAGATCTGCAAATCAGCATGCACGTTGCAAACGGCTGTCTTGACCAACTCAAGGTATGCGCTGGTGTCGGTGGATCCGCTCCAACGCATGCTCTCGGCCTCATTCGACAAGAACCCGAAGTCTGCAAACGTCGTGAGGTCCTTAGGCTGCGGAAGCTGTGACGCCATGCCGAATATGGGAAATCGAACGCTGTTCATGGCCTGAGGCAGTAGGAGGGCCTAGTCATTTTGACTCATCAATGTGGGCCCTGGCAGGATTTGGGCTTTCACTTGCCGTCGTTGGCCTCCTTGATGGCGTTGATTTGCGTTATCAGCTCGGTAAGCGCTTCGATGGACGCGGTGGGACTTGCCTGGCCTTCGGTGACAGTGGATACACCGCACGTGCTATGTTTTTTTATGGATCCTTTGAACGGGATCCGCACAGCCTGAACGAAATAAGGGTCTGGCACTTTGAATGTCAGCGTTTGTATTTCCTTACCTTCTCCTTTTATATCCACTACCAGTGTCCGGCATGCCGCGTAGTAGAACGTACCCACTTCCTGTCCCCAAGGAATGTCTTTAAATTCGATTGCGTCTGCTGGAGCTTTCTCTAATCGATAGGTTGCGCAACTGTCTTTGGGAGCCCAACTTTTAAGCTGTCTTTCATTTCCTGAATCTATCTTTGCATTGAGATTCAAGTATTTGCACGGGAACGTGTTGTCCGTGCGTGCAACTGTGGCGAAAGCGGCAAGCATGGAGCCGATTTTCGTGATGCTGTTTTTGAGGTTTTCTGTCGTCGTTGCCCCGACCGACTGCACCAGCTCCGTGTTGTCCCGTTTGGTCACATTGACAGTCGTGGTTTTATACAGATTGTTTGTCCCATTGAAGCCGATGCGCCGCCCGTCTTCGACGATTTCCACAGTGACTTTCGCCTGCAGCTTGCCTATCAGCGATGCGGCGGAGCTCTTACCCAGCTCTGCGCCGGGATTCGCTTTTGCGGCCGGAGGGGGTACGTCTGAGAACTCAATCTTCAAGACGGCCTGGTCAAGGGCGAACACGTCATCTAAACCATCCTTGGGTCTCGCTGTCTCGGCCATGTCGTAGTAAGCGACGCCTGGCGAGGTGGTGGCGCATCCAGCTGACAGCATCGCAGAGGCAACTGCGGCGATCAGTCTCATTTGGCGTTGTTGAAGCATGGTGATCCCTCTCTAAGTGAATGGACCACCAAATTACCCGGGACCCGCCCGGCCGGCACTCCCACATTTGGGGGATGCGTCGCGTACATGCAGCAGGGATACTGAGCGGTTGGCTTTGCCCCTGGATATGCGATCCCCATGCTCACTGGAGCGCTGCTGGCTTGCTTTGTGGGTACGGCCCGGCATTGTTGCATCGACTATGAGCACTACCTCGTCAAGCAACTGCAGCCCATGCAGATGCGATTCTTCAGCCTCTGGGGGACAGCTTTGCAACGTTGACGAGCGCGCAGAAGGTGCTGTTCTAGGGCTGGGGGGGTGAAAACCGGGGCGATACCCAATGACGGAACTACCTGGCCGGTTGAGGGGTGGGTGTAAGCTTGGCAGCGGTTGCTGACGGTCGCCGATGGGTGCATGAGCTTCCGGTAAATACCATTCAGCTGACGCTTCGGATCGAAGGCCGGCTGCGGCCTGAGGGGGAAACGAATGTTGGAGAATCCAGTACCCTAGAGTTACACAGTTACCCAGAAAGCTAAACCGTGATTCGGACAGACCGTCAGACCGTAGAAACGCCGCCGTCGCTTAGGGTTGGGCCGGGGTCGCCTGGCTCAAGGGAAAGGATTGAGGCTGGGCAATTCTTTCAAAGCCCTGATGGAATATGGAGACAATCCAGATTTCGATTCGCTGCGTATCGGAATCCTGACGTAGTGTCCTCGGCCTGGCGACTTTTCCACGAAAAGTGCGCGTTCTGCGAAACGCCGCTCGCCAAGCCCCAGAGCGCCAACATTACCCACTTTAGACCGCCAAATGGTGTGATCGACGCTCCTGAGCACCCAGGATATTGGTGGCTGGCTATGAAATGGAGAAACATTTATCCTGCCTGCGATGGATGCCTGCGTGCAAGTGGGAGTGGCATCGGTAAAGGTCGGCGCTTTCCACTCGAGGACAACTCGAAGCGAGCGATACGACCAAGTCAGGAGCGTGGAGAGCGTCCATTGCTGTTGGATCCGTGTTTGGACGAGCCCGCCCTCCATCTGTCCTACCTAGATTCTGGGCGCGTAGTCGCTCGAACGGTCCGAGGTGAATACACGATCAATGAGTTCTCGCTGAATCGTGAAGACTTGGTCGGTGCGAGAAAGCGACAAATTGCTGTAGCGCGTCGTAGTCTGCAAATCTTTCGAAATGCTTACGGTGCGAATCAGACATCTGGGCTGAACAAGTCCGATTTGGATATTCCCAGTCTTACGACAGCTGCGTCCAAACTTCAAGAACTGCTGCATGATGACATGGCCTATGCAGGAGCGATGCGGCAAGTGGCGTTCCGGTCCAGCAAGCGTCTAGCCAAGGAGATTGGGGACATGTCTTGGCTCGGAGCTGGCTGGTATGGATCGCTGGCGGCTGCGCAGCGAACCGACCATGCCAGTGATGAGCCCGAGACCATCCGTGAACATGTCGAGGAGTACCGGCTTGACAGCGCCGAGGGGCGTCGGCGGTACAAGCTTCGACGCCGCCTCTTGCAATCGATCGAGATCACGAACCTCCGGGGAATTAGAAGTCTATCTCTCTCGGTGAGTTCTGGAACCGATAGCGTCACTCCGTGGCTGACTCTCCTCGGTGAGAACGGGGTCGGGAAAAGCACGGTGCTCCAAGCGACGGCAATTGCTCTTGCCGGTCCACGCTACTTTCAAAGGCTGCATGAGGCGAAGCTCATAGACGTCAAAGCTCTCATTCGGCATCGATGCCTGACTGGGGAAGTCTCGGTCCGAATGTCAGGCTTCGACGCGCCCTATCGAGTGCGGTTCACCAAGACGCGTGTTGAGTTCTTCGGTCCGCTCGGTGAGCGCTCCCACCTCTCAATCAGTTCACGCGCGGCAAACATTGTTGGCAAGGTCTATGAAGCGCCAACGGTTGTTTTGGGCTATGGGGCGATTCGACTACCTGCACGGACTGTGGGCAGCGGGACATATGGAACGTCCTATGCCCGTATTGAGAACCTATTCAGCTATGAGGCCACCCTTGTGGACCCGAGACGAAGTCTCCAGAGAATGTCTAAGCAGCGGTTCGAGCACGCTGCCAAGGTGATCAGAGAGCTTCTTTCTTTGCGACGAGGGGCATCTCTGCTTGTGAAGAAGGAGGATGTGGTCATTCGGGAGCATGGCACTGATACCTCCTTGGCGCACCTGAGCGATGGGTACCAAGGGGTGATTAGCTTAGTTGTGGATGTGCTCGAAGCGATCTACAAAGTATGGCCGAATGTGGCGGATGCCGAAGGAGTCGTGCTGATTGACGAGATCGGCACCCATCTACATCCGGGCTGGAAGATGCGAATCGTTGAAGGCTTGAAGTCGGGATTGCCGGGAATTCAGTTCATCACTTCGACTCATGATCCGCTTTGCTTGCGTGGTCTAAACGATGGTGAAGTGGCGGTGCTTCGCAGAGATGCAGAAGGTCAGATTGCCGCCCTGAGGAAACTCCCGTCGCCCGCCGGATATCGTGTTGACCAATTGCTGACGTCCGACTTCTTCGGCCTACGTTCAACCGTTGATCCTCTGATGGAGCAAGCTTTCGAGCGGTACTACGAATTGCTTGCTCTGGCAAAGCCCAATGCGAGAGAACGGGTTGAACTCGCAGAGGTTAAGGCGACTCTAGATGCCAATCGCCATTTGGGGGAAACGCCGCGCGATCGGATGATGTATGCAGCGATTGATCGTCTGATCGCTTTGGAAGAAGCTAACTCGCCTATCGACAGTCCCCAACTTACGAATCAGGCAATCGCGGAGATCTCGCAACGCTGGAATCTCCAGTTCCAGAGATGATTCACATCAAGCGGACTTCCAGCACGGCAAAGGTGCTGACGGACAAGCGTCTTAAATCGACCAGGCGGCCTGGCCTTACCCGAGCAGATTTAGAGTGCGAGAAGGCCATCGAGTACTACACGGTCACACTCCCTGCTGAGCAGGCTAAAGTGAAGGCGAAGAATGCGCAAGCTGCATTAAATGGGGGCGCACTTCTCGACAGCCCGAAGATAAAATTCCCGTTCTCTGTTTACGGCGACGAACATGTCGTGAAGGAGTTGATGACGCTCTTTCACAAGAAATGTGCATACTGTGAGAGTCATTTTCGTCATGTGACCCCAGCGGACATAGAGCATTTTCGCCCGAAGGGTGCAGTGATCATCAATGGCAGCCTAGAACACCCTGGGTACTACTGGTTGGGTGCGGATTGGGACAATCTATTCCTGTCCTGCCCTAGGTGCAATCGCAAGGATCAACTTGATGTGCCCGGCGTCCAATCGACGGTTTCAGGGGGCAAGGGAAATCATTTTCCGTTGTTGGATGAGTCGAAGCGCGTTCGAAAGCACGGCCTATCGCTCGCGGACGAGGAGGCTGTACGGCTTTTGCTAAATCCATGTATCGATGACCCGGAGGCGGTGCTGCGGTACGAGGATGATGGCTCGATCTTGCCGAAGCGCCGCCTCCGTAAACTTAATCGGAGGCGTGCCGATACTTCGATCTCGGTTTACGGTCTATGGCAGGGAGAGCTGCGAGACAAGCGCAAAGAGCTACTTGATCAGCTGAAGTTGGAGCTCATCACGATCGAGCGCTTCTTGCGAATGATTGATCGAATGAAATCTGCCGGTGAATCTCCTGCAGACATTCAGACAGAGCAAGATGTCCTTGATATGCACATGGGAGTACTCAAGGGAATGTTCGAGCCTGGAGCGGAGTATCTCGGGATGCTTCGATATCAACTCAGACAAGAACTTGAGCCAGGAAGAGCTGGCGACCGGCTGGTGCGCGTAGGGTTGGACCTGACAAAGTTGCTTGTTTAACCCTTCAACTGCGCGAGCTCGTCCAGCGCGCTCGGGCAGTTTTTGTGGCGACTCCTGCGTCGAACGGTCTGTTCCGGGGGCGGACAGTCAGGGCAGGTCCCGCAAGGATGTAGTTCGAGAAAGCGGTTAGTTTTGACAGTGCACCTTCGTACAATCCCAAGCGGCGCGTTAACCGCTTAACCTCGGCTTCTGAATCTCTCAGTCGAGCGCGTAAAGCTTCTGTTTCCGCCAGTTCTTGCGGTACAGATTCACATTGGGTGCTCTGTTCCATTTAGGTCTCTCCGACTCGCCAGATGCGCAGTTTTATAGCAATTCTCAGCCCCTTGATCTATGGTCTCTACAGAATCAATTGGTGGGGTTCGAGGAAGTGGTGTCATTACCAAAAACGAATTGTCTTGGGCGGCAGCTCGGCGACGAGCATCGCTTCGCCATACAGACGCTTCGCCACGTCATAGTCGATTTCAGTATGGCCCGAGTGGGCAGAAACTCTCACGAACCGAGACAGCTCCTGGGGAGTGAATGACCAATCTTCTGGGAGCTTGAGCACCCGCTTTGCGGCGCCGTCAGCGGAATTGCAATCTCCGCATACGAGGGTTTCAGCGAATCAGGGTCTGGTTGTGCTATGGCAGTGATGGTGGGCAAAAGTCACAGTGAAGCCCATGCCGAAAGTCTGAGCGTACCGCTCTTTCCAGCCAGCGACGCGGATGTCAGTCCAGCGAACGAGTTCATGTGCGGTTCGGTTGCAGCACGGGCATCGCCAGCTTGTCGCGACCGATTCGCGGTATATGTTCCTGCAGTGCATTCCCGTGAATTCGGCAAGCTCCTGCGGGGTCGGCACCCTTGAGTACTTCGCGGTTTTCATCGTGCACACCTCCTCTTGCGACCTCGCGACCGAGCACTGCGCCTTGGTTTCCGGGGTCGACGAATGCGTTATAACCGCGCGAGAAGAAGACGTGTCGAATGGCCTAATTGTTGATTTCCATGCAACCGTAACCCACCGGGGGTTAGTGGGTCATTTCTGCGTGAAAATCAACAGACGGGGCCTCTTCCCAGCTCAAACTCGATGCACTCGATCCCGCGCAGCTTGCCCGCGTAGTAGTGGCCTGCTTCTTTTGCATTTCTTCGAAGACCCGCTGCTCAATCGCATATAGAGTTATCGTACCGATGATTCGCTTCAACAACTTTCTGCATCTTGACGCCGAAGTCGCTAACTTGGCCCGTGAACTTATAGGTGTCGTTGCCGAAAGCGGGTCCGCATTTCATCATTTGCTCACGTGTGGATTGCATTCAATGGCTGGATAGCATGGTGCGTGTTCGTGTCAGCCGGAGGAGTGCGACACACGGGCTCAAGCGATACCTGTGGGCCGTGCCGCCAATAGCCACAAGGAATAGGGGAACTCATGGCTGTAACGCCGCAACACGGCCTGCTCGGCAGACTGCTTGACTATGTCGTCGAGCAAGGTAAGGAAATAGACCCGCGCGCTTACACGCTCACCGGTACATCGGACTTCCGGCGGTTTCCAAAGGACTTGGTCGGGTTGCCCGGTGTCGACCTTGACCTCAAGCTTGAAGGTGATCACATCTGGCTCCAGGTGCAGAGGCTAGAGGCGCATTCGGCGCCGCGGCCGGGTGATGTGACCCTGCGAAACTTAATCACCGTCTCGGACGATCCGAATGGGGCGCCGCCCCAGGCCAACGACGTCGCGCTCAAGCACCAAGCCGCCACCGAAACGAAATCCCTCGGTATGGAGCGCGCGGCCCAGGCCGACGGCGTGCGCCGCGCCGCCATCGGCGAGGCTCTACTCCAGCTCCAGCCCTTGTGGCTGGCCTGGGCCGAAGGCGAGAAGCCACGCCGCAAATCCATCGCACTCTATGGCGACCTTTTCATGCTCAAAGGGCGGCTGGAGGCGGAGGAAACGTCCAAGCCTTCTGAGCTGATCTGGGGGATGGGTGTATCGGCCTGGAAATATCAGTGGCAGCCCACAGAGCAGGGCGCGGCAGCCTCAGTCGACTACCAGTACCCGCTGCTCACGCAGGTGGTCGAGATCGAACTCGATCCCCAGACACACCGCATTGCCGTGCGTCCCAGGGTGGCCCCCCCGCGCCTGGAGTTCGATGTCTTCGGCGCCTGCCAGGTAATGGGGGCGGCCGAGATTGAAAAGCAAGCCAAGCATCTGCTCGGCAAAGAATCCGACCACTCGGTCACGCCTTTCGACGTGTCCAGCTTCGAACCCATCCTCAAATTGGCAGCCGGCAACCTCAGCAAGGAAGGCCGCTATGACGCCGATTTTCAGGGCGTGCCGATCCCCGCTGCGGAATTGCTCGTCACCCCGGGTTGGGTCATGTTGGTCCGAGAGCGTTCAAGCAGTTTCCTTGTCGAAGACATCCGACGGCTCAAGGCTAGACTGCTGGCTGGCGATACGATCCCAGCCGGGCCGTTGTGCCTGGTCACGCCACCGTCCGACGAGGTCATCCGCTACGAAGCCATCGCGTTCCGGGGCATGTGCGGTGGCGGTCGCAGCCGCGGCGAGCCACGGGAGTTGTATTTCCCCTTGCCCTACAACCAGGAGCAGGAAACGATCGTGGAGATGCTGGAACGGGCGCCGGGCGTGGCCGTTCAAGGCCCACCCGGCACTGGCAAGACTCACACCATCGCAAACATCATCTGCCACTACCTCGCGACCGGTCGCAAGGTGCTGGTGACCTCCAAGGGCGAGCACGCGCTGGAGGTTCTGCAGTCGAAGATCCCCGAGGAAGTTCGCCCCCTGAGCGTCGCTCTGTTGTCTGGCGACAAAGAGGGCATGCGCCAGTTCCAGGCGTCTATCGAAGCCATCATCCACAATTTGTCCCAACTCAACCCTCGCGTCACTGAAGAGGAGATCGTGCGCTGCGGGCAGCAAATCGAGGCGGCGCATGCCGAGCTATCGGGCATCGACCGGCGGGTCAATGTCATCGCCGAGCAGCAGCTAGCGAGCATTGAGGTCGATGGCGTGTCCATGCGCGCCCAGAAGATGGCCGAACTGGTGATCAACGGACACGCGCTTCACGGCTGGTTCGATGACGTCCTTACCCTGGGCACCGAACACGCGCCGCCTCTGACCGCCGCGCAGGCACAGGCGCTTCGCGATGCGCGCCGACGTCTGGGCCAGGACCTGCGTTACTTGTCCGCCCGGTTGCCATCAAGCCACACGCTGCTGCCCACCGAAGCCGTGGAACAATTGCATAACGCCCTCGTCGGGATGCGCCAAATCGACGCCGCGCAGGGCAGGGGGGACCTGCTTGCCCTGCGCGCCATAACCCCGGAAGTCCTCGAGGAAGCGCGACGCCTGCTGGAGGTCGTCGAGGCCGTCGCGGGAATCGTCCGCGAACTGGAGGAACTGAATAGCCCCTGGGTCTTCGCATTGCGCGACAAATGCCGGAGACCCGAGTTCACCAGCGAACGGGAGGCTCTGCAGGCGCTCTTCGGTGAGATTGAGGAGCTGGTCAAGGCGCGGGCCGCGTTCCTGCAGCGGCCAGTCCAGATTCCGGTCGAGGCGCTGGGCCACCCGAAGGTGCTGGAGGCGGTCGAAAAAGCCAAGGACACCGGCAAGCCCTTCGGATTGTTCGCCTTTGGTGCGGGTGACATCAAGCCGCACGTCGCCGCCATCCGGGTCTCGGGCCAGCCGCCCGCCAGCCTAGATGACTGGCAGCACGCGCACCGCTACCTGCTGCTACACGCGCGCGTACATTCATTCAGCGTGCGCTGGAACCAGTTTGCAGAGCTGCTGGGTGTGCCCGCCGTGCAAGGTACGGTAGAGGCATTGCGCACCATCGAGTTGACGGCCTTGGCGGCAATGAAGGCGCATTCTTTGGCGACCATACACGACGTGAGGTTGCCGGTCATGGCCGATCGTGTGTTCATACAACCTCCCGCGCGAGGCTTAAAGGGCTCGTCCAGCGACCTGTCGAGGGTACGCGAGCAGTTGCTGCAGCACCTGACCCGCGCGGAATTGGCGGCTGCCGCGGCGCAGCTTGCAATCCTGCAGGAGAAGCTAAGCGGGACAAACGGTCCCGTCGCGGACGACCTACGCGCTTTTGTCACCGTTGAACTTGGAAGTTCGGAGGTGAAAACCGAACGTGTGGTCGCGCGTTACGCGGAACTCGTCGGCGAGCTCAAGCGCATCGAAGCCCTGGCCAGCCATGTCGCCAAAGTGGACGAGCTGAGCCGCCACGTGGAGTCTGCCGGCGGCCAGAAGCTGGCCGCGCGCCTTCGTACCCACGCGCTGCCCGTGACCGGCGAGGACGATGTGCTGCCGGTCGGCTGGCGCGAGGCCTGGAACTGGGCGCGCATCCGCCACCATCTGGACGCAATTGACGCACAAGAGGAACTGCTCGCGCTTTCGGCGCGCCGCCGTGACCTTGAGAAACTGCTGGCGCAGCAGTACGAAAGGCTGGTCGCGCGCGCGGCCTGGCTCGAGGCAAAGTCGCAGGCCTCGGCTAAGGTTCTGTCCGCGTTGGAGAGCTACCGAACCGCCATTCGCAAGATTGGGCAAGGGACGGGGCCCAACGCGACGCGCTATCGCCGCGACGCTCAGAAAGCAATGCAAGACGCGCAGGGTGCGATTCCGTGCTGGATAATGAGCCACGCTAAGGTCTCGGAGAGCATGCCTGCGCAGCTCGGAGCCTTCGACCTGGTCATCGTCGACGAGGCCAGCCAGTCGAACCTATGGGCGCTACCCGCTGTCCTGCGCGGCAAGAAGATCCTTGTTGTGGGGGACGACAAGCAGGTCTCGCCGGAGGGCGGCTTCATATCCGCGGCAAAGATTCAGACCCTTCGCGAGCGATTCCTGGGCGACCAGGCCTACGCTGCCGACTTGACCCCGGAAAAGTCGCTGTACGACATCGCCTCCACGGTCTTTGCCGCCCAGAAGGTGATGCTGGCCGAGCACTTCCGCTGCGTGCAGCCGATCATCGCCTATAGCAACCGGACCTTTTACAAGGACCAGATCAAACCTCTGCGGGTGCCCAAGGCTTCCGAGCGCCTTGATCCCCCGCTGATCGACGTCTACGTGACCACGGGCGAGCGCAGCAAGAAGGACGCGAACAAGGCGGAGGCTGAGTTCATAGCTGCCGAGATCCAGGCCATCCTGCGCAACCCTAAGCTCCGGCACCGGACCCTGGGCGTAGTCTCACTGCTCGGTCCAGACCAGGCACAGGCGGTAGACACCCTGGTTCGCAGCCGCTGTGACGCCGCCGAGCTGCTGCACCGACGCTTTGAGTGCGGAGACGCGCGCGTGTTCCAAGGCAGCGAGCGCGATATCATTTTCCTTTCGATGGTCGCAGACAGCCGCAACCACCATGCACTGTCGGGCAACATGTTCGAGCAGCGCTTCAACGTCGCCGCAAGCCGTGCGCGCGACCGCATGTACTTGGTGCGCTCGGTCCGACTCGACGAACTGTCGGCGGTCGACGTCCGCCGCACGCTGCTGCAGCATTTCAGCAAGCCGATGGACGGCAACGAGGAGCACAAAACACTCATCGATTTGTGCGAATCCGGCTTCGAGCGCGACGTGTACACCTCGCTGTTCGAGCGTGGCTACCACGTGACGCCACAGGTCAAGGCTGGCGCGTTTCGTATCGACATGGTGGTTGACGGCGCTGACGATGTCCGCCTTGCGATCGAGTGCGACGGTGACGAGTTTCACGGCCCCGACCGCTGGCAGGCTGACATGCAGCGCCAGCGCATCCTCGAGCGGGCAGGCTGGGTTTTCTGGCGCTGTTTTGCCTCCACGTGGACGCTGCGCCGGAATGACGTGCTGGGTGAGCTGATCGAAACGATGGGCCGCATGGGCATCGAACCGCTGGGCGCGATGGAGCGAACGCCCTCATTGGTAGAGTATCGGGAGTGGCCCGTGCAGGATCTGACGTCCGAAGAAACCGCCGAAACGGCTGAACTACAGAGCGACACACCACGCTAAATGCGCATGTCAGTTTGCTCGTGTAGGCGCACGTCAGCCGAATAGTGGTCGACAGATGAGGTTACATGCGCCTAGCAAGTAGATGGGGCGTCTTGCAGGGCATTCGCCTCGGGCTAAGCGATGAGCATGTCAGGCGCGACGGCCCTCCGTCGTCAATTTTCTATTGCGCAATTCTTAGTTCAAGTCATTACAAGGTCGAATTCTTGCTTCACTACGTGCGACCAACCTCAAGCTACGTGCCTGATAGCAACATCTGTTTACACATGGCCCCTCGCCTTGGAACTATCGGTATCAGGCTCCCTGTAAATTTCAAATCTAAGTGCCGGTTAACAGTCTAGATAAACATGGAACTTTGTTACTCGCAGCCTTTGCGGATCGAGAGATATATTGTATTGCGGGAACTGCCTTGTTTAGTAGCCATAAAATTGCATCAAAAATAATATCCTTTATTGCCTTGATCACTTTTTTGCTTTATGAGCTCTTTCTTCTTTAACAGCAAATGCAAGGATTCTAGTAAAAAAAGTATGGAACTTCACCTTATCCTTAAGGGTATGCGGATATTTCGTTGGGGTGGTCTGCAGAGGACGCGTGTGACCTAATTTGCAGGCATGAAAGCTATCAAAAACTAGAAGGGATTGAGTGCTTTATTTGGAAGCCTTGCGCGATAAGTCTCCCGCTGAAGCCTCTGGATCGCTAATAAATTAAAATTAAAAAAATGTTCGAAAAATTGTTTCAATCGATTTTTTTCTCCCTAATCTTTTGCGTGGGAAATACGCACGCCCAAACGCCCTATCAGGATTACTGCATTGAGTCCAATGCAAGAGGGACTATTTACTGTAGCCTCAAAGCAGATTCTCATAGCCCTTGGTGGTATTACAGTGTAAGTGCGAGCAATTATAGCGGAAGCTATTCTGAGGATGAGGACTACGGCAAATTCGTCTACTACATGATGGAGGCCGATCCGAATTACTCAAAGATGTGCGCTATTGATATACGCGTTGGCAGCTACGAGATCCTTCAGACCGACGAATTTGTATATGACGAAGAGACCTGGAAGCGTCGTCCTATCGATATAACTCATGGATGGATAGAGGATGGAGAATGCCAAAGAATAAACACCTACCATTGGCATCTAATGGCAATCAGAGAGGCAAAATGCAGAGAAGGTGCGAGCGCTTCTTGGATGCAGGATGCCGGGGGGTACGTATGCACTTATCCCATCGCAGAAGCGCCTCCCCCTGTTCAAATGTGTATGGCAGAAGAGAATAATGTTTCTTTGACTTCCCTTGAGAATTTCCAAAGTAGCATCGATCTTTCTGACGAAGGCGTAATGCCCCTGAATTTCATCCGTCAGTATAGATCCGGCCGAGTGTTGGACTCCGCAACTTTTTTCGGTTCGCAGTATTTAGAACAACCACCTCGAGATCTGGGCGATGGTTGGTTTCATAACTATTCTATCTTTCTGTCACCCAGCAGTACAGTTACTCTGCAGGGGAACACCAAGCTGCATCAGGTCAAGGTCCAGATGGAAGATGGAACCTTTAATTATTTCTACCGACGCAATGCTGGTGAGTACATATCCCGTGACTCAACCTTAAAATTGGAGCGTCTGCACAGTTCCGCGCTCGATGCTTGGAGAATGGAGATCAAAGGATCTGGAGAGGTCAGGTTTTTCAATGAAAAGGGGCAAATCAAGAGGCAGGTTTACCGCAACGGCTGGCAAATAAACTATCAGTATCTACAAGGAAAACTTGATCGGGTTGTCAATCATTTTGGAAAATTCCTTCAGTTTAATTATGCTGGGGATAAATTATCCTCGGTGACGTCCGGAAGTGGAAGTTCGGCCAGTTTTGCGTATTCATCCAACAGGCTTGTTGGCGTTACCCTTGCAGGCCAGAGCAGCCTTGGTTATGCATACGATGACCCCACCAAGCCCGGGTTGTTGTCGGGATTGATTGATGGAAGTGGAAGTAGGATAGCGAGCTATAAATATGACGTTAGTGGAAAAGTAAAGTTAAGAACAGGTCCGAATAATATTCAAAAATACGAGTATGAGACCTTTGGCGGGCCCGTTGCAGGCTACACCAACATTAAAGATCCACTTGGCACACTAAGGCAACATGCCACCAGCCTGTACTCCAACGAACTGACGAAAACCAGTAGCGGAACACCATCGGCGGATACAAGTCAGTATCCTACGTATGCGACCACATTGAATGAAGCAGGGCTGCCAACTGATATTTCCACATTTCAGTCCAGTTCGACTCATTTGACATGGGATCAGCAACGGCGGATTCCTTTGACGGTCGATCATGGGGTCAATAGTCCTGAGGCTAAAAGCACCCAGATCACCTGGCACGCGCAGTGGCGCTTGCCCGTAACAGTCACGGAGCCTGGCCGGGTCACCAGCTACACCTACGACAGCGTAGGCAACGCGCTGTCGCAGACGGTCACTGACACGGCGACCGGCGGGGTTGCCCGCACCACCAGCTGGACCTACCACCCCTCGGGCCTGGTCGCCACCGAGACTGCCCCCAACGGCGCAGTCACCAGCTACCAATACGACAGCGCAGGCAACCTCACCAACGCTACCAATGCCCTGGGCCAGGTAGACACCTACACCCACGATGGTGCAGGGCGCGTGCTCACCCACAGCGCGCCCAACGGCTTGGTCGTCACCTACACCTATGACGCCCGCGGGCGCATGCTGACCGCCAACCAGGGCGGGCTGCTCACCACGCTCACCTACCGGCCCTCCGGCCAGGTGGCCACCGCCAGCCTGCCGCACGGCCACGTCGTAAGCTACACCTACGACAACGCCCAGCGCCTGACCGGCTGGAGCGACAACCGGGGCAACGCAGGAACGTACGTGCTGGACGCCATGGGCAACCGCACCCGCGAAGACCTGCGCAACGCCCAGGGCCAGCTCGTGTGGCGCCTGGCGCGCACCATCAACAGCCTGAACCGTGTAGAGAGCACCACCGCAGGCAGCCAGGCGGCCACCACCTACGGCTACGACGCCAACGGCGACCTCATCAGCACCACCAACGGTCTGGGCCAGCTTACCCAGTACGGCCTGGACGCGCTGCGCCGCGTGCAAGGCATCACCAATGCAGAAGGTGCCAGCGCCAGCCTGACGCACAACGCGCTGGACAGCGTCACCCAGGCCAGCGACTTCAAAGGCGTAGCCACCACCTACCAGCGCGATGCCCTGGGCAACGCCCGGGCAGAGGCCAGCCCGGACGCCGGCACCCAAAGCGCCCAGTACGACGCCCTGGGCCTGCCCAGCAGCATCACGGACGCCCTGGGCCGGGCCACCACCATCGTGCGCGACAGCCTGGGGCGCCCCACCAGCATCACCCACGCCGGTGGCGCAGGTGGAACAGGTGGAACAGGCGTAGCCAGCCAGACCACCACCCTGCGCTACGACCTGCCCGGCAGCGCCTACAACCAGAGCGGCCAGCCCAACGCCAGCAAAGGCTCGCTGAGCGAGATCGTGGACGCCAGCGGGCATGGCCGCATCGTGCGCAAGACCCAGCAACTGAAGAATGGGCACACCAGCACCGTGGGCTACAGCTACGCCTCGAGCGGCCAACTGGCCAGCATCACCTACCCCGACGGCAAAGTACTGCAGCACCAGTACGACAGCACCGGCCAGCTCACCGGGATGCTGTGGAACAACCAGCCGCTGGTCAGCGGCATCACCTGGAACCCGCTGGGCCAGCCCACGGGCTGGACCTGGAACCTGCAAGGCAGCCAGGGCAGCAGCAGCCTGAGCGTGGCGCGCAGCTACAACACCGCAGGCCAGCTGACCACCACCGACTTCAGCAGCTACCAATACGACGCAGCGGGCCGCATCAGCAGCCTCACGCAAAAGCTGTGGCGCCCGGCCAGCACCAGCGCCTCGGCCACCACCGTGAGCCAGGCCACCAGCACCTGGACCGTGCAGTACAGCCCAGCGGGCCGCATCACCAGCTTTAACCGCACCACGGCGGCCAACGCGGCGGTGGACACCGCCAGCTTCGAGTACGACGCCAACGGCAACCGCACCGCCAGCACCCGCAACGTGGCGGGCACCAGCACCAGCCGCACCTACACAGCAGACCCTGGCCACAACCGGCTACTGGGCTTTGAGCAAACCAGGACCGCAGGCAGCAACACCGCCAGCACCAGCGTGGCCTACAGCTACGACGCGGCGGGCAACCAGCAGGGAGACGGCCTTCACGGCTACCAGTACGACAGCCAGGGGAGGCTGGAGCGGGTGACGCTGGGCACCGGGGCGGGAGCGTCGAGCGTGCAGTACGCGCACAACGCCCTCGGCCTTCGGGTGTTCAAGACCGACGTGCTGGCAGGCGCAAGCACGACCAACACCAACACCACCAGCAAAGCCGGCCAACCCCGGATCACCCTGCTGGGCGATGAGGACGACGAACAAGATCAGGAACAGAACAGCACAAACACCCCGAGCGCCCAGGGCCCGGGCAGCCTGCTGCAGGACGCCAAGAACTTCTGGCTGCGCCTGTGGAGCCCGCAGACGGACAGCACCCAGGCCCAGGGCCGGGCGTTCGTGTACGCAGAAGACGGCAGCCTGCTGGGCGAATACCCCATGGAGGCCAACCCGGCCACGGCACCGACCAAGGGAGCGCAGCATATCTGGCTGCCCACGGCCAACGGCCCGATGCCGATTGCGGTGGTGGGAGAGGGCCGGCAGTACGCGGTGCATGCGGACCACCTGAACACCCCGCGGCGCCTGACCCAGGAAGACGGCAAGGTGGCGTGGCAGTGGGCGTACAGCGCGTTCGGAGAAGAGGCGCCGACGACGGCGGCCACGCGGTTCACGAGCGCCACGACGAACCCGACGACGGGGTCAACGGCGGTGCCGCTGGTGCAATACAACCTGCGGTATCCGGGGCAGTACTTTGACGAGGAGAGCGGGCTGCATTACAACCACTTCCGCAGCTATGACAGCAAGAGTGGGCGGTATACGCAGGCTGATCCTATTGGGCTACATGGGGGATTCAATAGGTTTGGGTATGTGGGTGCGAATCCGCTGAAATGGCCTGATCCGCTTGGACTTGCGGTTAAATGCGAGACTATTGCAAAGATACCTTTAATCGGTGACATTCAAAATTGCACAGAGGATGGGACTACACCAACGGAGCAAGATGCGTTGGATGCCAAACGCATGACAGACCGCGAGCTGGACAGGGCGTGTAAAGCTAACGGATATGAGGATGCACATGCATTCAAGCGTGATCTTGGACTAGACTCTAAGTCTGACATTTTTTCCGACAAGAATGGCAATTTGTATTCTGGGCCACGCAAGGGTTCCGGAACGCCTCAGTATTTACACATGAATGATCGAGGAATAGTTCCGAAGCCATGAAAATCGACTTTCAACTATTGGGAACGTCTGTAAACCCCAAAGATATCTCACGGAGGACGGGAATTGAGCCTGATGTGGAGTTCCTTCGCGGAGAGCGGAACGCCGCATTAAATTTGCCTCGGCAAAATGTGTGGTCTATCGAAAGTCATTCTGAATCCGACGAGGTAAAAGCACATTGGGAGCAAATTCATTTTAAGCTTAATCACTCAAAAGAGGAAATTAGAAAAATAGCAGAAACCGGAACTGCCAAGCTGTCAATAGTGTTGCCTCGATCTGATCGAATACCGTCCCTCCAAATACCAGTTGAAATGTCCGCGTTTGCTACCTATGTCAATGCAATAATTGATATTGATCATCTGCAATAGATTTGGATATGAGAAAGCTAATGGTTTGAAGGCTTGAGAGTCAACGTCTGCGCGAGAGTGTAGCGCTGCAATAAATATTTCATTATGAGGGCGGAGGGGATGGAAATCTTTTTTTGTTCTGTATTGGCTGAGCAAGCGCGCTCCACGCGCGCTGGCAGTCTAAGCACGGTTGAATATGTGTCCCTAGCCAGCCGCATGGGCCTTTTCGTCATATTCGCAATCCTGGGGGCTACATGGCAAATTTTCAGCGCCTGATCGCGTCACTCCTCCTGTTCTTGGTCTCGTCGGCCTTCGCAGACGGTACCGTCCCCGTGCAGTCCGCATGGACCATCGGATTTGGAACGGGACAGCTTGTCACGGGTGCAAGCGTGGGTGAGGTTTGCGCCAACTTCGGATCTGCAGCGACCGCAAACACGGGTGGCGCGATTGCTCACGTCATCACCAGCACCAGTCAGGATACTCTGACCACTGGCAGGTGCTTCTACGATCAGGTGTACTACGGCAGCATCCTCCAATCCGCCGCGATATCGACGCAGCGAACACTGTCCTGTCCCGCTAACAGCGTGCTTCAAGGAGAAACCTGCACCTGTGCCGCTGGCTACAACGCATTGGATGAACAGTGCAGGCCTAAGAATCCCTGTCCTGCAGGCCAGCATGAAGAGGGTGGCGCTTGTGTTCCAGATAATTGCCAGGCCGATGAAATCCGGGTCAATGGGCAATGTGTCAAGAAACCAGAATGCGAGCCGGGAGATCCCGACGATGGCACGTGCATTCCACCAGAAGATCCTCCGCCGCCTGAATCATCGCCGCCCACAGCCCCGCCGCCGCCAGTGCCTCCCGTGCCGCCGGAGCCTCCTTCTCCCCCCACTCCGCCTGATAACCGTCCAGGTGATCCAGACAGTTGCAAACGAAAGAAGGAAAGCAATCCGAGCGGTACCAGTGTTGGCGCACCCATCATGCCGGCCATTGCAGCCAAGGTGCGGACAGAAACCGATTGGGCCACTAACAAGCCTACAGGCTTGCACTTCACCCGCTCCTACCTGAGTTCCTGGGGGCTGCCAAGCTCATCCCATTTCTCCACATTGGGCAAGGCTTGGCGGCACAACCACGACATCGAGCTGTCGCAGCGCGCCACCGCTACCGGAACAACCGTCAGTATTCTTGCCGGTGATGGGCATGTGCGTTCGTTCGCTCGCACCACAGGCTCAAGCACCTGGACTCCCAAGGAACACAACGATCAACTAACCCTGGATTCACCCGGAAATTGGACCTACCGCCGTGCCGATAAAGACGACACACTCGTGTTCGATGCCACCGGCAAGCTGCTGTCCACCACTGCACGCAATGGTTGGAAAACGGACTATGCCTACGATACGGCCGGGCGCTTGACCACCGTGATCGATTGGCTGGGCCAAGCTCTGACACTCTCCTATAGCAGCAGTGGCCAACTGGTGTCTGTGGCGGCGCCCGACGGCCAAGTCATCGCATTGGGCTACGACGATGGCCGCCTCAAACAGGTCACCTACCCAGA
>NZ_LMLZ01000003.1 GCF_001422735.1 Acidovorax sp. Leaf78
CGCAAGCTGCTGCGCATTGCCTTTGCCGTGTGGCGATCGGGCAAGCCGTTTGATGCTCATCGCATCACCCCAAGCGCTTGACTCGAACCATAGAACCTTCGCCAGGCCACCGGTGTCGTCCCCCTTCCCGAATCGCGCAGCGATTCGAGAGAAGGGGGAAGCCGCAAAGCGGCTCAGGGGGATGGTCCCTATCTAGGAGCGAGGATCGCCATGGTCAGCCGCGACACGCAGGTCAGCTCGCCCGCGTCGTTGACCATGTCGATGTGCCACACCTGGGTGGTGCGCCCGATGTGGATGGGCCGCGCGGTCGCCGTCACCCAGCCGCTGGTCGCAGAGCGCAGGTGGTTGGCGTTGATGTCCAGGCCCACGGCGTTGTGGCCTTCGGGGCTGGCGTAGTAGGCGCCCACCGATCCCAGCGATTCGGCCAGGACCACGCTCACGCCGCCATGCAGCAGTCCAAACGGCTGCTTGGTGCGCTGGTCCACGGGCACGCGGCCGCGCAGGAAGTCGTCACCCAATTCGATGATCTCGATGCCCAGGTGCGAGGCAGCGGTGTTGTGGTGGTCGGCGTTGAGACGGGCCAGATCGACAGGCTTTTTCCAGATGGGCATGGTGGCTTCGGTCCGCAGTGGGAAGAAACCGTCCATTGTGCCCATCCCGCATCTGCCTGCCACTGCGGCCGGCGCATCCGTGGCCAGCCCGGTCGCCCGCGTAGTCGGCGCTGACCGTGCAGGCGCGTGGCGCCTGCTGGTCTCGGTGATTTATCCCACGAATTTCCCGTTGGCGCCCATCACGCCCAGCTCCAGAAAGCGCGAGCCCACATACGGCGCGCTGCCTGCGTAGTCGATCATCAGGCCACCCATGTCGTTGCTGCGGATGCCCGCCAGTGCGTTGCGCAGCTTGCCGCGGGTCAGCTCACGGCCGGTGCGCTCCAGGCCTTCGGTCAGCACGCGGGCGTTCACATAGCCTTCGAAGCTGCGGGCCGAAAATTCCTGAAAACCTGCGGCCTTCATGGCGCGCTGGTAGTCGCGCACCAGGGCCACGCTGGTGCGGCTCGCGTCGGGCAGCACCATCGACAGGGCCAGGCCGGAAGCCTTGCCGCCCAGCTGGCGCAGGTTGTCGCCCGACAGCGCCACGCTGGTCGCGGCCAGCGGGGTGCTGGGCGACACCTTCTTGAACTCGCTGATCAGCGATGCCGACACATCGCCCGCGGTGCCCAGCAGCACCGTGGTGGGCTTGGCGGCCACGGCCTGCTTGACCACGTCGGCCACCTGGGCGCCCTGTGCGTCGAGCTTGAAGGCCTTGGGTGCAGGCTGCTTGGCGGCCTTCATGGCGTTGTTCACGTCGGCCAGGAATTCGCGGCCGAACGCCGTGTCCTGGTACACGATGGCCAGGTCGGTGATGCCCATGGCCACCAGCTTTTGCGTCAGGCGCTGGGCCTCGTCGGAGTAGCTGGCACGCACGTGGAACACCGAGCGGTAGTCCGCCTTGCGCAGCGACGTCGCGCCGCTTTGCGGGGCCACGTAGGGGATCTGCGCTTCGTCCACCAGCGGCAGGATGCGCTGGTTGTTGGCCGTGCCCATGCACGACAGCAGCGCCACCACGCCGCCGTCGGCGATCAGCTTGCGCGCGTTGGCTTCGGAGCGCGCTGCGTCATAGCCGTCGTCCAAAACCACCAGCTTCAGTTCACGGCCGTGGATGCCGCGGGCGTTCGCCTGGGCGATGCCTGCGTCCAGCCCCTGCTTGAGCTCCTTGCCCAGGCTGGCCAGCGGGCCGGTGAGGCCGATGGAGCAGCCGATGGCCACGCTCTTGGCGTCCATCGGGTCCTGCACGCCCACGGCGCGCGAGGGGTTGGCAAACAGCAGGCCGGTGCTGGCGGCGACAAGGGATTGGGTGAACTGGCGACGTTGCATGGTGAAAAAGCTCGCAGACAAAAAAGAACCAGCCCCGGATGGGGGCTGGTGGGGGCAGACACGGGAGAGGTCCATGGACCTAGGGAAAACCCTTATTTTATCTAGCGATGCTGGCAATTGGCTGTCGAAGGTCCCTGCCGTGCACAGAGCATGCCCCTGATACGCCAACAGGGGCGATGCCGAGTCCTCGCGTTGTGCTGCCTGTGCCCGCGCGCCGGCCACATCGACAGGCCATGGCCAGGCAGACGATGGGAGGGTGATGACAAGGCCCCCCAATTTTTGACGCGGCGACGCTGGCCTGGTCTCGCGTTGGTTTCTGCCTAGAATTCGACGGCGAGCATCGCATAGGGCGCATACAGCGGCCTGCGGTGGTCATCCATCAAGGGGCATGAACACATGACCGGACAACCAGCGGCAGAATTTCGGCGACGTGCATGGCTGTGTATCGCCGCAGCGTCCGCCGCCTTGGCAGGGACCGCACAGCAAGCCCGTGCGCAGGACGTGGCATCCAAACCCTGCGCTGTGATCCTGATGCACGGCAAATGGGGCAGCCCGCAGTTCATCGGGCACTTCGGGCGCCGGTTGGAGCCCTACTGCGCCGTCAACGCCATCGAAATGCCGTGGTCCCAGCGACGCAACTACGACATCCCTTACCCCCAGGCGCTCAAGGAAGTCAGCGCACAGGTGCAGGCCTTGCGCGCCAAGGGCTACCAACGCGTGGTGGTCATGGGGCAAAGTTTTGGCGCCAATGCCGCCATGGCCTACATGGCGCAAGAGGGCGATGCCGATGCCGTGGTGGCGCTGGCGCCTGGGCATGTGCCTGCTTTCACGTATTCCAAAGGCATCGGCAAAGAAGCAGTGGACAAGGCGGGTGAACTGGTGAAGGGGGGCCAGGGCAGTGAAAAACTGGCGATGGAAGACTTCAACCAGGGCAAGCGCCAGAGCATTCGCATGCCGGCCGATGTGCTCTGGAGCTACTTCGATCCCGCAGGGTTGGGACACATGCCGCGCACGGCCGCGGCGTTCAAAAAGCCGGTGCCGTTTCTGTGGGTCATCGGCACCAACGACCCGCTGTATGCCGCCGGCGAAGACTTCGCTTACCGAAAGGCCCCTGAACATCCCGCCAGCAAGCACCTGGTGGTGACTGCGGGCCACATCGACACCCCGGATGTCGCTGCGGCCCAGGTGCTGGACTGGTTGAAAAGCCTGCCCTGAGGCAGGCCCTGCAACCGGCTGCCGTTAACGACTGCTGCCGCGATTGAGCAGCGCGTACAGCAGGATGGCGCCGAATGTGGCGGTACCGATGCCGCCCAGCGCGAACTGGCCGAACTTGAGCGTGAAGTCGCCCGTGCCCAGGATGAGGGTAATGGCCGCCACGATCAGGTTCTTGTTCTGCGAGAAGTCCACCTTGTTGTCCACCCAGATCTTGGCGCCGGCCACTGCGATCAGGCCGAACACCACGATGGAGACACCGCCCATCACCGGCAGCGGAATGGTCTGGATCAGCGCGCCGAACTTGGGGCTGAAACCCAGCACCAGCGCGAACACGCCCGCCAGCAGGAACACGGCGGTCGAGTAGATCTTGGTCGCGGCCATCACGCCGATGTTCTCGGCATAGGTCGTCACGCCCGTGCCGCCCACGCCGCCGCTGACCATGGTGGCCACGCCGTCGCCGATGAACGCGCGGCCCATGTAGCGGTCCAGGTCGCGCCCGGTCATGGCCGTGACGGCCTTGATGTGGCCCAGGTTCTCGGCCACCAGGATGATGGCCACCGGGGCGATCAGCAGCATCGCGTTGCCGTCGAACACGGGCGCGGCGAAGTTGGGCATGCCCACCCACGCCGCGTTCGCCAGGATGGACAGGTCGATGGGCTTGCCCAGGCCCAGGCCGTTGGTCAGCACCGCATAGATGATGCTCGCCACGATCAGCCCCACCAGGATCAGCAGGCGCTGCACCATGCCGCGCGTGAGCACCGCCACCAGGCCCACGCTCACGAAGGTCACCACCTGCATCCAGCTGTCGAAGTTGCTGGCCGCCATGTTCTTGATCGGGATGCCGGCCAGGTTCAGGCCGATCACCGCCACCACCGAGCCCGTGACCACCGGCGGCATGAAGCGCTCGATCCAGCCTGTGCCAATGGCCTGCACCAGCGCGCCGATCAGCGTGTAGAGCAGGCCGCAGGCGATGATGCCGCCCAGCGCCACGGCGATGTTGGCGTTGGGCCCCTTGCCCGCGTAGCCTGTGGCCGCGATCACCACGCCGATGAACGCGAAGCTCGAGCCCAGGTAGCTGGGCACCCGTCCGCCCGTCACGATAAAGAAGATCAGCGTGCCCACGCCGCTCATCAGGATGGCCACGTTGGGGTCAAATCCCATGAGGATGGGCGCCAGCACCGTCGCGCCGAACATGGCGATCACGTGCTGCAAACCCATCACCGCGGTCTGGGGCCAGGGCAGCCGCTCGTCGGGCGCTATCACCCCGCCTTGCTGCAGCACGGCAGCGCTTTTTTCTTGCCAGTTCATGAATCCCATGGATGTTCCTTGTACTTTGTAGTTCGAGGCGCGAATGCTAGTGGATGAATCCACCCGCGGTCCATGGAATGCAGGGAAGACCCGGGCCTGGGGCCGGGGGGCGACAGGGCGCACTGCGGGTGCAGCACAGCGGCACAGCGGCACAGCGTTAGGATGCGGCCATCGGCGGGCGAGGGGGCCCGCCGTCATCACCCACAACGACAACCATGATGCCATCCGCACCGTCCTGCCCATCGTGCCGCCAGCCCATGCAGGCCCACCTGTTCACCAGCAACACCGGGCACGAACTGGAGCTGGATATCTGCTACGGCTGCCAGGGCATCTGGCTCGACCGGTACGAGAACCTCAAGCTATCGCCCCAGGCCGTGGTGGACCTGTTCCGGCTGCTGCACGAACACCGCACCGATGAACACCGCCCGCTGGAGTCGCGCATGTCCTGCCCCCGCTGCAGCTGCTCGCTGGACAAGGGCTTCGACGTGGTGCGCAGCGGCCGCTACATGACCTACCGCTGCGCGCGCCAGCACGGCAGGTTCAGCACGTTCTCGTCGTTCATGGTCGAGAAAGGCTTCGTGCGCCACCTGACGCGCCCCGAGATCGACGACCTGGCCAAGCGCGTAGGCGCCATCTACTGCACCAGCTGCGGCGCGCCGGTGGACATCCGCAAGGACCACGCGTGTCCTTACTGCCGCGCAGCGTTCTCGCTCATCGACCCTGATGCCGTGGTGCGGGCCATGGAAGGCTACGCCCGGGCCAGCGCCCGCCCGGCCCACGCCGCACCCGGCACGCACGCCGCCGCGGTGGACATCGGTGACGCCCTGGTGGCGCTGGAGCGCGACCGCAGCCGGGCCGAGCGGGAGCGGCAAAAAAGCGCGTTCAGCGGCAGGCGCGATAACGACGACGACTCCTTCACCGGTGACCTGCTGGCCGCGGGAATCTCGCTGGTGTGGGACGTCTTGATCAAAAGGGTGTGAACCAACGCGCGCTCTTTTCCAAGTTTTCTTATACCCCTGCGCTGCGGCTCGGAATGGCCGCGTGGCCCCGGGGTTGGCGCCACAATGGGCAAGGCACTGGCCCTTGCGCCCCGGCCGTCCAGGCGGCTCAGCGTCCGCGGTGGCCCGCCACAGCGCGCGGACCGCAGCCCGGGCCGTTGCGGGGCCCACCCGCTTGCTTTCGCCGATGCATCCCGCCCACCGTGGCGCCCCTGCGACCCCAGGAGGAGACGATCTTGCCGCTGCAGCCATCATCCCCCACCCGACGCCGTACCAAAGCATCCGCGCCCCGCACCGTGGCGCCCCGCCGCGCAGTGCCTGGCGCTGCTGCATCCCGCAGCGCGGCCGCCGCCGCCACACCGGGGCACGCAGCGCTGCCCGCCGTGCCCAGCACTTTGCTCATCCCGCTGGCGGCACGGGCGCGGGGCGACCATTATTTTCCGTGGCTGGCGTGCGGCGATGCGGTGGCTGCCGAGCTGCTGGAGCGCCTGGGCGCCGACGTGGAGGCCTACCTCAACGACCTGCCCACGGTGCTCAACGTGCTGTGGCGCACGCGGTTCATTCGCGACACGGCGCAGGGATTCTTCCTGATGCACCCCGGGGCCCAGGGCGTGAACCTGGGCTGCGGCTTGTCGCACCATTTTCAGTGGCTGGACACCGGTGCCAACCACTGGCTGGACGCCGACCTGCCCGAGGTGATGGCGCTGCGCCGCCCCTTGCTGCCTGCGCAGTGCCCGCGCGCCCGCCTGGCCGAGGTGGACATCACCGAGCCCGGCTGGTGGGGCCGCCTGGGCCTGCCGACGCGTGATGCCGCCGCCGGCGAGCCGCCGCCGCAGCCCGTGCTGGTGCTGTGCGAAGGCGTGCTGATGTACCTGGAGCCCGCGCAGGTCGAGGCCGTGCTGACCGAGTTCGCGCAGTGCGCGCCCGCGGGCTCGCGCCTGGTGCTGGATGTGCTGACCCACCGCGCAGTGGGCACGGCGGCCCGCCATGCGAGCGTGGGGCCCACCGGGGCCGAGTTCCGCTGGGGCGTGGCGCGCCTGTCCGACCTGGCCGCCGTGCACCCGCGCCTGGAGCTGCTGCACGAGCACAGCGTGGCGGAATGCTATGGCTGGGCGGGCCTGGCGCTGGAGACGCTGTGGTGGCCCTGGCTGGGCGCGCCGCTGTACGGCATGGTGACGCTGGGGGTGCACGACTCCCCCTGAGTCGCCTTCGGCGCCTTCTCCCGCAGGGGGACGCCACCCGTGGCCTGGCGGAGCCAGTTCCACGGTGGCACTGGCTTTGGGGTGCGCCAGTTGCAACGGCAGCGTGCTATTGAAAATATAGCTGGTGGCACTTGTCGGATTTGGGTTGCAGTGCAAATGCGGCTGCAGGCTAATCCAGGCGGGCGCTGGCGGCTATGTTTTTTGAAGTGGTGCAGGGTTGCGGCCCGCTGCCAGTGCCTGTATCCATCCGGGCGGCTTGCCGGTCAGCTGGCCCACGATGGCGGCTTGCAGGGGAGGCAGGCGGCGTGCGCCTTGCAGCACCAGTTGGCGCAGCAGGCGGGGCAGGGGGCGTGCGTCGGTGTACAGCCGCACGATGGCGTTGGTGCCTTCGTAGATCGGCCATGCATGGTGGTGGTGGGCGCGCGCGTAGGCGGCCAGCACGCGGCTGTCGCCGATGTCGCGGCCCCGGCGGCGCGCGGTCTGCAGGGCGGTGGTCAGGCGCTCCACGCCGGCCAGGCCCAGGTTGTAGCCGTGGGCCGTCACCGGGTGCATGCCCACGGCGGCGTCGCCCAGCAGGGCGCAGCGGTGGGCGGCAAAGCGGTCTGCGTACACGGCCACCAGCGGGTAGGCGTGGCGTTCGCCGTCGAGCTGCATGGGCCCCAGGCGGCCGCGGAACTGCGCCTGCACCTGGGCGGCAAATTCGCAGGCGGGCAAGGCCATCAGAGCGGCTGCATCTGCAGCGCCCGCGGTAACGACGACCGAGCAGAGATGTCGGCTGCCGGCGGAGTCGGTTGCATCCAACGTATCCACCGCATCCGGCAGAGGCAGTATGGCCAGCGTGCGCTCGTAGCCAAAACACTCGTGCGCCACGCCACCGTGGGGCAGGGCATGGTGCATGCGGCAGACGATGACGGTGCGGCCGAAGTCCGTCATGCGCGCGCCGATGCCCAGCTGTCGACGCGTGGCCGAGAAGCGGCTGTCGGCCGCCACCAGCAGCGGTGCCTGCAGCCGCTCGGTCGGCGGTGTCGCGCTGTAGATGCCGGGGCGCGCCGCGGGGTCGGACGGCAGGCGGTATTCCAGCTCGGCATGCGTGGCCAGGGTGGCGACGCGTGTCACCTGCGCGCCGGTCACGATGCGCACTCCAGGCGTTTGCGCAGCCACTGCATGGGCCGTGCGGCGCAGCGCGTGGTTGGGCACGATGAAGCCCAGGGCATCATGGCCCGCGCGCCGGGCATCGAGCTGCAGCGCGCTGTGTTGGCCGAGCGGCCCGTCGTGCACCTGCGCCGTGCGGATGGCACCGGTCTCGTGCGACGCGAGCAGCGCCCAGGTGCCCAGCCGCTGCAGCGTGGCGCGGCTGGGGTGGGTCAGCGCGATCTCGCGGCCGTCGGGCGCGGGGTCCGCCAACGCAGCTTGCGGTTGCTGCTCGACCACGGTGGCGGTGAACCCCGCCTGGGCGAGCGAGATGGCCAGCGACAGGCCCGCAGGCCCCGCGCCGACGATGAGGACGTCGCTGTGAGAAAGGGAGGTGGCGGTGGATGTCATGGCCGAGGAGCGGGTGCACCGCCCGGTACGCAAGCCCCTGCAATCGGAGGGGACCGCCTGCCATTGTGGATGCGCCCGTGGCGGCCGGGTTTGCCCTGCATCAAGCCTGACGAGGTGCTGGCGGCTGGCCGCACATTGGCAACGCACGGGCCATGCGGTGGCGATGGGGATCTGTGGAGGCTGTGGGCAGCATGACGAAGCCACCCAGATGGCCCGTCAAAGTAATTGCTATCAAATAAATAGCTGCTGACGCCCGCCCATCCAGCGGTAGGCCGTCAAAAAACTAAAAAAGTGCCTGATAGAAGCTGTGCTCAGGCGCGTGCCGACTTGCGGGCAGAGGCTTTGGCGGGCTTCTTCTTGCGGGCACCGCCTGCGGGCTTGCCGCGCAGGTGCAGCGCCCAGGTGACCAGCAGCCACAGGTACGCGGCCAGCACACTGTAGGCGGCCACGGCGGCCAGCGACAAGGGCTGCGCTGAGATGGAGCGTGGGTTGGCCATCGTCTCCAGCAACTGGCGGGTGCCCATGCCCAGCACGGCATCGCGGCTGCCCGAGCGGGCCATGCGCGCGGCCATGAAGATGAAGAACTCCATCAGCAATGCACCGATCAGGAAGCACGCCAGCAGCGCCATCAGGTGCGCCAACGCACGCCTGTCTCCCTTGGCCAGAAAGTAGATGGCAGACACCAGCACCAGCGCGGGCAGCAGGTAGGCCAGTGCAGGCCAGGCGGACGTGAGAAAGTGCATGGGAGAAGCGTGGCGGACGGCCGTGGGTTGTCGTGCAGCGCGCGGGGCTGCGGACCGTGAATCATAGAGGAGGGCCCGGCCGGGGCGGCACCGCACGGCAGAGCCCGCCCACGCCGTGGCTACGGCTGTGACGGGACCCCGAAAGCTTCGCCCTGCGGGAGCCCCCGGAAGGCGTTCGGCGTGCAGCCGAGCAGCGCGCGGAACGAAGCGATGTACGCGGCGGGGCTCTCGAACTGCATAGCGTGCGCGATGGCCTTGACCGGCCGGCCCGAGGCCAGCAGGTCCAGCGAGGCAATGATGCGTGCACGCTGGCGCCAGACGCGAAAGCTCACACCTGTCTCTGCCGTGAACCGCCGGGTGAACGTGCGGTCCGACACGGCAGCTTCGGCCGCGAGATCGTGCAGCGGAAGCTGCCACCGGTGGGACTGCAGCAACAGCGCAAGCGCGCGCCGCAGCCCTTCGCTGGCGGGCATCGGCAGGTGGGTGGGCAGGCAAGGGGTGTGCTGCAGCGTGTGCAGCAGCAAAGACACCATCAGCTGCCGCGTGGGGTGGTCGAAGCCGCTGTTGAAGAGCCCCAGCACCAGTTGCTGAATCAGCGGCGACGCGACCACCGCGTGCACCTCGTCCCGGCGCTCAAACGATGCGCACTGCGCCACCAGCGCTGGCTGGCAGTACACGGTGCGCAGGTCGGTGGCAGACAGGACTTCAATCGCATGGGCATGGTGCGCAGGCACCCACAGCGCCCGCTGCGGCGGCACGGTCCAGCGCGCCTGCGGGGTTTCCACCAGCATCACACCCCGCGTAGCAAACACCAGCTGGCCGCTGCGGTGCTGGTGCACGGGCAACCGGGTGCCCGCCGCATGCGTTTTGGCCAGCGTGGCCCACAGCCCGGCGTCTTGGCGTTCTGGCGATGTTTGTTGGCGTTCTGGTGCTGACATGCACTTCTATTATGAAACCGCCTTCTCGCAATACCTCCGTACCTCCGCGCACCTCGCCAACACACTCACGCAGCCTATGCACACCACCACCTTCCTTGTCCATGCAGGCCGCGAGACGGCCCGCGCCGCCCAAGCCATCAACCCGCCGCTGGTGCGGGCCTCGACCGTCGTGTTCGACACCCTGGCCGACTACAAACATGCGCACCACCAGACGGTGTTCGATTCGCCGCGCTACGGCCGCTCGGGCACCGCGACCACGTTCGAGCTGCAGCGCTGCATGGCCGCGTTGGCGGGTGCTGAAACCTGCCTGGCCACTGCCAGCGGGTTGGCGGCCATCGTGGCCGTGCTGAGCGCCCACGCCGGGCCGGGTCGCCACCTGCTGCTGAACCAGGGTGTGTACGGCCCCACGCGCATCTTCTGCGACCAGGAACTGGTGCCGCAGGGCACCGCGGTGGAGTACTTTCCGGAAGGGGCCGACATCACGCCCTACCTGCGGGACAACACGAGCCTGGTCTACATCGAGACCCCCGCGTCGCTGACCATGGAGATGCTGGACGCGCGTGCCGTGTGCGCAGCGGCGCGCCAGCGGCACATTCCGGTGGCGGTGGACGCCACCTGGGGCACGCCGGTTTTCCTGGATGCCCACGCCCTGGGCGTGCACATCGCCATCCATTCGGCCACCAAATACATCAACGGGCACTCCGACCTCATGCTGGGGCTCATCACGGGGTCGCACGCAGACCTGGCCAGCACGCGGCGCTTTTGCGATCGCAGCGGCGCGCATGCGGCGCCCGATGTGTGCTGGCTTGCGCTGCGCGGCCTGCGCACGCTGGCAGTGCGGCTCGAACGACACCAGCGGACCGCCCTGGCGATGTCCCAGTGGCTGCAACAGCAGCCGCAGGTGCGGCGCGTGCTGTTCCCCGCGCTCCCCTCCGACCCGGGCCACGCGCTCTGGCGCGCGCAGTTTTCAGGCGCTGCCGGGCCCTTCACCTTCGAGCTGGCGCCGTGCAGCGAGGTCGCATTCGGCGCGTTCATCGATGCGCTGGAACTCTTCAGCCTGGGCACGAGTTGGGGCGGTTACGAAAGCCTGGTGCTGCCCGCCGTGCCCTACCACCTGCGCACCCTCGCCACGCTGCCCGACGCGGGCCGCCTGGTGCGCCTGCATGTGGGGCTGGAAGACGCCGCGGATCTGCGCGCGGACCTCGCACAAGCGCTCAGCGTTCTGGGTTGACCGCAGCCGATGGGGCCACGAAGTCCACCACGGCCTGCAGCACCTCGGCGTGTTGCAGGATCTTGCGGTGCCCCAGCCCTTCGGTGGGCATCAGCGTGGCGCCCGCAATGCAGTCGCGGTAAGCCTCGCCGTCGGCAAAGCGGTTGATGCGGTCGCCCCGGTCGTGCACCACCAGCGTGGGCAGGGCGATGCGCGGGCCCACGGCGGGGGGCTCGAACTGGCCCATCAGAATGCCTTCGCGCGCCTCGATGCGCCGCTGCATCGCGGCGCGGGTGCGCTCCGACAGGCCGAACACCTGCGCGAACAGGCGCGTGTATTCATGCGGCGATGCGGGCGGCGCCAGCAGCACCAGCCGACCCGTGGCTAGGCCGCGGCTGGCCGCATGGGCGGCTGCGTTGGCCGCCAGCGAATGCGCCACCACCGCGGTGGGCGCCGAGTCCTGCGCGTGCAGGCGGGCCGTGGCGTATTCGATGGCCCGGGCGAACTGCGCCAGGTTGCTCACGCGGCCCCGGCTGCCGCCGTGCGCGGGCAAGTCCACCAGCACCGGGCGCAGGCCCCGCGCGGTCAGTGCGTCGGCCAGCGGCAGCATCTGGCGCGCATGTCCGCCCCAGCCGTGCAGCAGCAGCACAGCGGGGCCGTGGGGCTGCGCCTGGGGCGTGTAGAGCGTGATCTCGGCATCTTCAAACGGCCAGCGCTCGGTGCGCCACGCACCGGTGGGCAGGGCGTTGGTGCCGGGCCTGCGCAGGGGCAAGGGGGTTCCGAACAGGCGGTAGGCCGCGCGCACGGCCAGGGCGGGCCACAGGCGCTCGGCAGCGCCCAGGGCGGTGCGCAGCAGCCGCATGCCGGCATGTCCGCCGTAGAAGTGGGTGGTGGCCTGCAGGGCGTTGGAATGGCTCATGGCGGTGCTCCGGAAAATCAACAACACAGGGGGGATGAGGTGGTTGGCGCGGCGCGGCCTGGGGCCGGGCGCGGGCGTTGAGGGCGGGCCACACAACGGGGCAAAGCGGTTCTGGCCATGCGCTGCGTTGCAGGCAGTGGGGTGGTATGACCAGCGCGCGGCAACGGCGCCAGAAGCGTGTGGGAGCCGCGCTCAGTAAAAAATCCAGTCGCGGTTGCTGCGCGGCAGCCGGGCGAGTGTGTCGCGCAGCGCCTGCACGGCGCGCGCAGCGGCGATGGCAACCGCCAGTATCAGAAAGATCAACATGGCATTTCCTTTCTTCGCACGGTTGTGCGAAATTGGGGCAAAACAAAGCAAGAGATTCCATGGCGCAGCAGTTTTCAGGCAGCCGTCGGCTGGTAGCTCTTGAGGAGGCGCGCCCACGACGCCTCCACGCGTTGCACGGCCTGCGGATCACGCAGAAAGCGCACATCGTGCAAAAGACCCATGATCATCGAGTAGATCTCACCCACCAGCTGGTCCGCGGGCGTGTCGGCCGGCAGGTGTCCGGCCTCGATGGACTGCAGCACCGTGCGCCGCAGGGCAGCGCGCCAGCGCGTGATCTCGCCATGCAGCTGATCGCGCAGCTCGCCGTCGCAGTCGTCCAGCTCGAAGGCACCGGCGGTGTAGATGCAGCCGGTGAAGGCTTCGACATCGCGTGTGCGGGCGATCCAGCGGCGCACGATCTCGTTCAGGCGCGGCAGGCCCTTGGGGTGCTGCATGGACGGCACGAACACATCGGCCAGAAAGCGGCGGCCGAACTCTTCGATCACCGCCTTCTGCAAGGCCTCACGCGAGCCGGCGCGCGAGAACACGCCGCTCTTGGACAAGCCCACGCGGTCGGCCACGGCCTGCAGCGTGATCGATTCCAGCCCCTCGGCCGCAGCCAGATCCAGCGCAGCGCCGACGATGGCGGCACGGGTGAGCTCTGCTTTTTGGGTCTTGGCGTCCATGGATCAGAATTTAGCACACTTGTGCTAAAGATGGGATGACAGTCTGCGTGGCTGCAAAAGCCAGCCATTGCTCTCGCCAGTGCTTGCTGGGAGTCCTTGGAATTGTTAGTGCATGTAAGTCGTCTGCCAATGGCGGGCGGCTCTTGCAACCGAGCTCCAGATCACAGTCGCTGAACTGCCTCGGCGGTTGAAACGCGCCACATGATTGCTTTGCACAGGATCACCGTGATGTCGTTGGCGCTTTGGTCTGCCTCCTGGTGCAGGCCTCGATGCCCGCGGCGACGATACGAACGGTTGCAATCGCGGCCTTCAGCCAAAAAATCGCCGGTAGCTGCATGAAACAATCGCCCGCCATTTGAAACAAGCCGCTGCAGCGGTTGCAAATGCGTCACCAGGCCTGTGCGCCTGCGCCGCCAGAGCGGCGCGTTGCTCCATCGCAAATTCATCCAAAGAGGGAAACCATTCTGTGAAACGACTGACTTACATCGCCATGGCGTGCGCGCTGTGCCTGACCGGCTGTGCAACCACCGACGGTGGCTCCGCCAGCGGACTGTCGTCCGTTTCTTCGGCGCTGGGCTCGACCAATTCCGGCGGTTCCGGCGCCAGCAAGTCAGAGAACAAGGTAGGGGCTGTGCTGGACGTGTTCAAAGCCGCCACTGTGTCGGACGACGAACTCAAGTCCGTGGCGCTGCAATACCGCGCCTATGGCGACCGCACGGAAAAACTCGCACCCCCCGGCAACAAGCATGCAAAGCGCCTGGCCCGCCTGACAGCCAAGCATGTCAATGAAGACGGCATGAAGCTCAACTTCAAGGTGTACCTGAGCAACGAGGTGAACGCCAACGCCACGGCCGACGGCTCAATCCGGGTGTACGCGGGCCTGATGGACATGATGAACGACCAGGAGCTGCTGGGTGTCATCGGTCATGAGATCGGCCACGTCAAGCACGCGCACACCATGAGCGCCATGCGCACCGCCTACATGGCATCGGCCGGCCGCAAGGCCATGGCCGCTTCGGGCGGCGCAGGGGCCAAGCTGGCTGACTCGGACCTGGGCGAGCTGGGCGAGAAGATGCTCAACAGCCAGTTCTCGCAAAGCCAGGAAACCGAGTCGGACGACTACGGCCTGGCCTTCATGCAAAAGCACAAATACAACGTCAAGGCGATGGAAGGCGCTTTCCGCAAGATCGCTTCTTTGAGCGGCAAACAAGGCGGCATGGACCAGATGCTGTCGTCGCACCCCGACCCAGGCGCCCGCGCCGACCGCATGCGTGACAAGGCAGCCGGCAAGAAGTGATGCTATTGAAAGCATAGCTGCTGGCGCTCCGCAGACAAGCGGCAGGGCCAGAAATCATCAAAAAATGGGCGTCGCATTGCGAGGCCCATTTTTTTGATGGGCAGCGTTCTGGGAGCCCATGGCCGTGGTGGATGTCCAACAGGTGACTGTCCGCGGTGGCGCCTGCACGGATGCGCTGCTACCTTGCAGGCGATGGAGACAACAACACCCCCCGTCGGCCCAGGTACCTCGGCCGAGGGCGCACGACCGCCCTACATCCCCCAGATCCGCCTGTACCAGAACTGGCTGCGCGACGAGCGCGGCATCGCGTTCGACAGCTACGACGCGCTGTGGCGCTGGTCCACCACGGAGCTCGACGCCTTTTGGCAAAGCGTGTGGGACTACTTTGATCTGCAGTCGCCCACGCCGCACACCGCCGTGCTGGCACACAACACCATGCCGGGCGCGCAGTGGTTCCCGGGCGCGCAGGTCAACTACGCGCGGCAGGCGCTGCGGCATGTAGATGCCGCGCACGCTGCCGGACTGCCGGCCATCATCAGCCGCAACGAAAAAGGCCACCACCGCGAAATGAGCTGGCCCGAGCTGCGCCGCCAGGTCGCATCCCTGGCGCTGCATCTCAAGGCCCAGGGCATTGAACCCGGCGACCGCGTGGCCGCCTACCTGCCCAACGTGCCCGAGGCGATGGTCGCCTTTCTGGCCACGGTGAGCATCGGCGGCGTGTGGAGCATCTGCGCGCCCGACATGGGCACGCATGCGGTGCTCGACCGGTTCCGGCAGATCGAGCCCAAGGTGCTGATCGGCGTGGACGGCGTGAGCTACGGCGGCCGCGACCACGACCGCACGGCTGTGCTGGCAGAGCTGCGCGCCACGCTGCCCAGCGTGCAGCACGGCATCATGCTGGGCAACCTGGATACATCGGTGTCCATGGCTGGCTGGGAAAGCTGGACGAGCGCTACCGCCCGCAACGATGCTGACACCACTGCCTTCGAGCCCCTGTGGCTGCCCTTCGACCACCCGCTGTGGATCGTCTACTCCAGCGGCACCACCGGCCTGCCCAAACCCATCGTGCACGGCCACGGCGGCACGGTGCTGGTGGCGCTGCAACTCAAGGTGCTGCACAACGACATCGGCTGCAGCTACGAGCCCAACAGCTTCGGCGAGCGCTACCACTGGTACAGCTCCACCGGCTGGGTGATGTGGAATGCGCAGCTCTCGGGGCTGCTGTCGGGCACCACCTGCGTGATCTACGACGGCAACCCGGGCGGCAGCAAGGAGCACCCGGACTGGGGTGTGCTGTGGCGCTTTGCGGCCGATACCGGCGTGACCTTTTTCGGCGCGGGTGCCGCGTTCTTTGCCAATTGCATGAAGGCAGGCATCACGCTTGCGGACTATGGCGACCTGACCCGCATCCGCGCTTTGGGCACCACGGGCTCGCCGTTGTCGCCCGAGGTGCAGGAGTGGGGGACTGCGCAGTTCGAGGCGCTGGGCACATCCGGCATCTGGTGGAACAACATCTCTGGCGGTACCGATTTTTGCGGCGCCTTCATCGGCGGCCACCGCGAACTGCCCCAGGTGCCCGGCGAGATGCAGTGCCGCATGCTGGGCGCGGCGGTGGAGTCCTGGAACGCCGAGGGCCTGCCGGTCATGGACGAGGTGGGCGAGTTGGTGTGCGCGCAGCCGATCCCGTCGATGCCGCTGTACCTGTGGGGCGACGTGAGCACCGCCGGGCCGCCCCAAGGTACGAAGGCCCCCCTGGGGGGCAGCGACCCACACGCAGTGGGGAAGCGTGGGGGCGATCCGTTCGGGTCGAGGTATCTGTCGAGCTACTTCGACATGTACCCCGCAGGCCACGGCCGCAAGCCAGGTGGTGGCGACGGCCCCGCCAGCATGGGCGCGGTGTGGCGCCATGGCGACTGGCTCAAGATCGGCGCCCACGGCGGCTGCGTCATCTACGGCCGCAGCGACGCCACCATCAACCGCCACGGCCTGCGCATGGGCACGAGTGAGATCTACAGCGCAGTCGAGTCCTTGCCCGAGGTGCTCGACAGCCTGGTGGTGGACCTGGAGTACCTGGGCCGCGAGAGCTACATGCCGCTGTTCGTGGTGCTGCGCGCTGGCAGCGTGCTGGACGATGCCCTGCGCAGCCGCATCAACGGTGCGGTGCGCACGGCGCTATCTCCCCGTTTTGTGCCAGACGACATCTTTGTGGTGGCCGAGGTGCCGCGCACCCTGAGCGGCAAGAAGCAGGAGTTGCCGATCAAGAAGCTGCTGCTGGGGCAGCCGATAGAGAAGGTGGTCAACAAGGATGCGATGGCGAACCCGGGGTGTCTGGAATGGTATGTGGCGTTTGCGGCGGAGCGGGCTGCGAAGCTACAAAATGCATAGCTGCTAGGGCAGATGGAGTAAGCGGTAGCGGCCGTTTGGACTTGGTTTTACGCGAGTGCGCGAAGACCTTGTCGACCCCAGATCTACCAAGCATTAGCGGCGCCCGGTTTTAGCTCCCTCTCCCCTCGTGGGAGAGGGTTGGGGAGAGGGGGCTTGTGCGAGGCGCCGTGCCTTATCACCCCTCTCCCCCGCCCTCTCCCGCAAGGGGAGAGGGAGTTTCGGGGCGTTATCGGCGATGTGGTCAGGGCGACAGGCCCCCAGTCATCCACGCCTCAATCCAGCTTCGCCCCAGACGCCTTGATCAACCGCTCCCACACTGGCCGCTCCTTCGCAATCGCGGCGGAAAACAACGCGGGCGAGCTGCTCTGCACGTCGAACCCCATCGCCGCGATGCGCTGGGCCACATCGGGCAGCTGCGTGGCCTTGCGCACTTCGTCGGCGATCCGCTCCAGGATGGCCGGGGGCGTGCCTGCAGGGGCGCCAAAGGCCAGCCAGCCCGCCACGCGGTAGGCCTCGTCGTTCAGGCCCTGCTCGGCCAGCGTGGGCACGTTGGGCAGGGTGCCCATGCGGCGCTCGCCGCTCACGCCGATGGCCTTGAGCTTGCCGGCCTCCAGGTGGGGCTTGACCTGCAGCGCGCTGGCGAATGCGATCTGGATCTGCCCGCCCAGCAGGTCCTGCACCATGGGCGCCTCGCCGCGGTAGGCCACGTGGCTCATGTCGGCGTTCTGCGACTGGCTCATGTACGCGCCGGCCAGGTGCGGGTAGGCGCCCGTGCCGTACGAGCCGTAGGCGACCTTGCCCTTGTTCGCCACCACGTACTTGAGCAGCTCGGGGCCCGTGGCCACGGGCACGCTGGGGTGGGCCACCAGCACCAGCGGCGCGATCGCGATCTGGTAGATGGGCGCGATGTCCCGCTCGGGGCTGTAGGGGAGCTTGGTGTACAGGAACTGGTTGGTGAGCATCGAATTGCTCAGGCCCAGCAGCAGCGTGTAGCCGTCGGGCGGGGCCTTGGCCACCGCGTCGGTGCCGATGATGCCGGCCGCGCCGGGCTTGTTGTCGATGACCATGGGCTGGCCCAGGCCCACGGCCATCTTCTCGGCCAGCACGCGCGCCAGCACGTCGGTGGCGCCGCCTGCGGCGAAGGGTACGACCACCTTGATGGGCTTGCTAGGGTACGGCGCGGCCTGCGCGAACGCAGCCGTGCCGCTGCCGGCGGACAGCGCCAGCGCCGCGGCGCCGAGCCAGGCGCGGCGGTTCATCGCGTTGATGTTCTTCGTTGTCATCGTCGTCTTCGGGGCCGGTGTGGTCATGCGGTGTCTCCTGGAATGGTTATGGACGGAAAAGCAGCAAAGCAGAACGCAGCGAAAACAGCAAGATCAAAAAGGAAGCAACGGGTGGGCGCAACCCGGCTGGTCAGCCGGCCGGATCAGGCCTTGGCCTGCACCACCTGCACCGTGGTGCGCACCGGCAGCGGCGCCAGCATCGCGTCCAGGCGCGCCTGCAGGGCCTCGGCCGCGTCGGGCGTGCCGTCGGTGGCGATCACCACGCGCACGGCGTTGTCCCCGTCGGGCAGCACATCGCGCGCGCCGTCGGCACCCAGCTCCGCGCAGGCTGCATCCACCAGCGCGGCCACCGTGTGGCAGGCCGCTCGCAGGCGCAGCTCGGGCTTGAAGATCTTGCCCACATTGGTCACCGGCATGCTGCCCAGCACCTGCACCCAGCGCGGGCGGGCCACGGCTTCGTCCACGCGCCCGGCGGTGAAGGCGAGCAGCTCGGCCGCGGTGGCCTCGGCGCCCGGCACCAGCGTGGCGTAGACCACGGGCAGCTCGCCCGCATAGGCATCGGGCGCGCCCACGGCGGCGCACAGCTGCACGGCGGGGTGGGCGCCCAGCGCATCTTCGATCACCTTGGGGTCGATGTTGTGGCCGCTGCGGATGATGAGGTCCTTGGAGCGGCCGCTCAGGTGCAGCCGCCCCTCGCCATCCACAAAGCCCAGGTCGCCCGTGGCCAGCCAGCCGTCGTGCGTGAAGGCGCGGGCCGTGTCGGCCGCGTCCAGAAAGCCCGAGAACAGGTTGGGCGACTTGAAGAGCACCATGCCCGCCTCGCCGGGCGGCATGTCCTGGTCCGACGCATTGCCGTGCGCATCCAGCGCCACGATGCGCAGCTGCGTGTACGGCAGCCGCCAGCCCACGCAGCCTGCGGGGGCCTCTACGCCCGGCGGCGTGATGGTGGAGATGCCGGCCATCTCCGTCATGCCCAGGCTCTCGTGCACATGCAGGCCGAACAGCCGCTCGAAGCGCGCCGCCAGTTCGGGCGCCAGGATGGCCGCGCCGGTGCGGCAGTAGCGCAGCGAGCGGATGTCGGCGCCATCCAGCGGCACGTTGGCCAGCGCGGCCAGCACCGTGGGCACGGCCGAGAGGTAGGTGCAGCGGTAGCGCTCGGCCAGGCGCCAGTAGTTGGCGATGACCTCGCGGTTGCGGAACAGGCCGGTGGTGGGGATGATGGTCTCCACCCCCGCAGACAGCGCGGCCAGCGAGCCCGGCAGCACACCCGCCACGTGGAACAGCGGGTAGCCGTTGATGCCCACGTCGCCCGGCGTGATGCCCTGCATCTGCACGCTGCCCCAGGCGGTGAACACCTGCGCGCCGTGGCTGTGGCGCGCGAGCTTGGGCGCACCCGTGGTGCCGCCGGTGTGAAAGTACGCGGCGATGTCGGTGGCCGCGATGCGCCGGCGGCTCACCAGGTGGTCTGCGGGTTGCGCGGTGCGTGCCGCGAAGTCCATCACGCCATCGGGCAGCGCGGGAGTCGCGCCCTTTACGTCGCCCTGCGCCTCGTCATGCGGCGCCACGCGCAGCACGGTGGTCAGCGTCGGCACCTGGCCGCGCAGGCGCAAGGCCTTGGCCCACAGGCCTGCGTCGCCGTCGGTGCGCTCGTCGCCCCAGGCGATCAGTACCTTGGCGCGTGCCAGGGTCATCATGGCCGCGATCTTCTCGTCGGTGAGCATGGGGTTGAGCGGCTGCACGATGCCCGCCGCCTCGCCGCCCCACAGGGCCAGGTGGTATTCCAGGCAGCCGGGCAGCAGCACGGCCACAGCGACCTCGGGACCCACACCCAGCGTGTGCAGCAGGTTGGCCGTCTGGTGGATGCCGGCCAGCAGCTGGTTGAACGACCAGCGCATCGGTGTGTCGTCCGGGTTGGCAGTGGGCAGGAAGGTCAGCGCGGTCTTGTCGCCGAACGCGTGGGCTGCGTTGCAGAAGATCTCGTAGGTGCTTTGCACCGGCAGCGCCTGGGCCAGGGGCCGGGCCTCCAGGCGCTCGACGTCGGCCAGGCTGCGGATGCTCGCCACCCGGGAGAAGGGCGGGTTCAGGGGCGGTGCGGAGGTGGTGGTCATGGGGTCGGCAGTGGACGGATCAGGCATTGTTGGGCCGGCGGGCCGTCCTGACAATCTCGGGGCGTCCCCAGGGGGACCCCCACCGCGCCATGCGCCCGCGGCGGGCGTCGCCGCTCTGCCGGGCGGGCGGTGTGCCTACAGAAAACGCCGCGCACAGCCGCTCATAATGCGGCGTCCTGAGAACGTAACCGCGTTCTTGCCCACCACGGCGTGAACGGAGCCCTCGACATGAACACACCTCAACATCCCAAGCGTTTCTCCATGATCCGCGAATTCCACCTGGCCGACTGGTTCACGCTGGGCAATGCCGTCTGTGGCGTGGGCGCGCTGTTCTCGTCCATGACCTACCTGGAAACCGGCGACGTGGTGCACGTGTACTTCGCCGCCGCCCTGGTGCTGGCCGCGCTGATCTTCGACGTGCTCGATGGCCGCATCGCCCGCTGGCGCCAAAAGAGCTCGGCCATGGGCCGCGAACTCGACTCGCTGGCCGACGTGATCTCGTTCGGCGTGGCGCCCGCCATCATTGCGTATGCCTGCGGCATGCAGGGGCTGTTCGACCGCATCGTGCTGGCGTACTTCGTGGCCTGCGGCGTGTCGCGCCTGGCGCGCTACAACGTCACGGCCGAGACGCTGTCCGAAGGCACGGGCAAGGTGAAGTACTTTGAAGGCACGCCGATCCCCACCTCCATCGTGCTGGTCGCCCTGATGGCCCTGGCCGCCTGGCTGGGCGCGGTGCGTGAGAACCTGTGGTTCGGCAAGATGCTGATTGGCGGCTTCACGCTGCACCCGCTGGTACTGATCTTCGCGGTGTCGGGCTCGCTGATGATCAGCCGCATCCGCATCCCCAAACTCTGATTGCTACTAAAAACATAGCTGCTAGCGCTTGCCAGGCAAGCGGTAGCAGCTTTTTTTATTCAAATCTCAGCGTGCCGCGGGCTTGCGGTTGACCAGCACGATGCCGGCGGCCACCAGCACCAGCGCGGTCACCAGCCCCGGCGTCACCGGCTCACCCAGCCACAGCGCGCCGAACAGCAGGGCGAACACCGGGGTCAGGAACACGAACACCGAGATCTTGGTCGCCGGGTAGTGCGCCAGCATCCACATCCAGGCCAGGTAGCTGGCAAACGCCCCCACCAGCGCCTGCGTCAACAGCGACCCCCAGGCAAAAGCGCTGAACTGCCAGACCCAGGGTTCGCCCAGCACCAGCGAGATCACCGGCAGCACCGCCGTGCTCACGCACACCTGGTAGAGCAGTTGTTTGGCAGGCGGCACGGCGGCAAGCGGCGTGGTGCGGATGACCACGGTGGTCAGGGCCCACATCAGGCCCGCGGCCAGCCCCAGCAGGTCGCCCAGCCAGGCGCGGGGCAGGGCCGCGTTGGCGGGGCCCATCAGCCCGTCGCCCAGTGCCAGCCCCACGCCGACGAACGCCGCCGCCAGGCCCAGCCATTGCCAGCCCTGCAGGCGCTCGCCGGGAATGAAGCGCGGCAGCAGCAGCGCCACCCAGAACGGCGATGCGTACAGGAACACCGTCAGCCGCGAGGCGCTGGTGTACTGCAGGCCCAGGTAGATGCACGCAAACTCCCCCGCGAACAGCGCGCCGGCCAGCAGCCCCCCGCGCGCCGCCCCGGCGGGCTCGGCCGCCGCGGACAGGCGCACGCCGCGCCACAGGCACCAGGCCACCACCGCCGCGGTGGCCAGCGCAAAGCGCACAAAGGCCTGGAACACCGGTGCTACCTCGGCCACGGTGGCTTTGACCAGCACCTGCTGGAAGCCCCAGAACATGCAGCAGGCCAGCAGGATGGCAATGGCCAGGGAGTCGATGTGTGTTTTGCGGGTGGAGGTAGACGGCATCGGGCGATTATGAAAGGGGCTGCGTGGGGGCGCTGACGCGTCTGTTGCACCGCAGATCGCCCTCGCGCCACCGGCATCCACGGTGCGCTGCAAGCGGTCACGGCAGCGCGCGTCCTACACGCGCTGCGGCATTGGCGCACGCCCTGTAACGGTGAGATGTGCGTATGGTGAAGAGCCATGGTGGTGCTCTGCCACCGCCGAACGCCCGCGTCGCCTATGCCACCCTTCCGTACCGTCCTTCGAACCCTGCAACAGAGCCTGCTGCTCGGCGGCGCCGTGCTGGTCTTGGCGGGTAGCCCCGCGCAAGGGCAGTCATCCGCCCCGCTGGCGCATTCGGGTCCCGCGTCGCGCCCACTGACGGGGCAGTCGTCGGTGCAGCCCTCGGCGCACGGGTCGCGCCTCGCGCAGTTCGGGAGCGAAAGCGCCTCGGCCGACGCACGGCGCATTGCCCACTGGGCGTTTCACTCGGGCGACCATCGCCGTCACGCCGTGGTGGTGGTCGACAAGAAAGACGCGAAGGTCTATGTCTTCAGCCCCGATGGCAAGCTGCAGGGCGCCACGCCCGCGCTGATGGGCTCGGCCATCGGCGACCACACGGTGCCCGGCATCGGCGACAAGCCCATCGCCCAAGTGCTGCCGGCCGAGCGCACCACACCGGCAGGCCGCTTCGTGGCAGAGCCTGGAACCAACGCCAGCGGTGAAGACGTGGTGTGGGTGGACTACGACGCGGCAGTGTCCATGCACCGCGTGCGTGCCAACGTGAAGTCCGAGCGCCGGCTTGAGCGGCTGGCGTCCAGCACGCCCAAGGACAACCGCATTTCATACGGCTGCATCAACCTGCCGGTGGTCTTCTACGAGAAGGTGCTGAGCCCCGCGGTGCGCAGCACCGGCGCGGTGGTGTACGTGCTGCCCGAAACGCGCCCTGCCGCCAGCCTGTTTGGTACGTACGACGTGCCGGGCAATGCAGAGCCTGCGCGTCGCTGAGTGCTTGGGGTGGACAGGGGGGTGTGTGCAGGCCCCTGTCCGACACAGGCTGCGGACCCGGGATGACGCTGCGCGCACCAGGACCTTTTAATCTGAATGCAGCTGGCGACGGTGCTGGCAATTTCCATCATTCACAGATCCAAGGAGTCCCCTCATGTCCACATCCAAGAATTCGCTGAAGGCATTGCTCGCAGGGTTGGCCACCGTTGCCGTGGTGGGTACCGCCATCGCTCAAAGCAACCCGCCCGCTCCATCCAACCCTAACCCGGCCACGGGCGCTGGCCAGCAAAGCACCCAGAACACACCCATGGGCAGCACCGGCACCCAGGGCGCTACCGGTGGCACCGGCGCAACTGGCGCCACGGGCGCGGGCACCAGCGGTTCTTCGGGCGCGACGATGGGCTCCGGCAATGCTGCCAGTTCGTCGGGCTCCGGCATGGCCACGGCGCCTGCCCGTCCAGCACGCGCTGACCGCAACTGAGTACGCTCTTTCTGCCAATACAAAAAGCCGGGCTTGCCCGGCTTTTTGTCGTCCTGGTGGCGCAGGTGGTGGCTGCCGGTGCCCGCAGGATGCTGGCCCTGAGGTGGGCCAGAGCGTGCCGTCAACGCCTTCTGCCAGGGCTGGCGTGGCCCCACGGTACACTTTGCGCCTTCCCCAACAGGTTCCTGCGCCCTTTCCACACGTCCATTCATGGCCCTTACGACGGCGGCCCAGTCCCGCACCAGCTTTGATCTCAAAAGCGCCTCGCTGCCCGTGGTGGCCGTGGTGCTCAAGACCACCGACGCCGCGCAGTTCGCGGCCGACCTGGCCGACCGCGTGGCCGATGCACCGGGCTTCTTCGACTTCGACCCCGTGCTGATCGATCTGGCTGCCGTCAAGGATGCCGAGGACCCCATCGATTTCGCAGCCCTGGTGGCCACCTTGCGCAGCCACAGCACGCTGCCCGTGGCCGTGCGCGGCGGCAGCGCCGCCCAGATGGACGCCGCCCGCGCCGCCGGCCTGGCTGCCGCGCCCGATGCCGCCCCGCTGCGTGCTGAACCCGCTCCGGCGGCCGCGCCCGAAGTGCGCGAGGTGATCCGCGAGGTCGAAGTGGTGCGCGAGGTGCAGGTCGAAGTGCCTGTGGCGGGCCCCGGCACCGTGGTCATCGACAAGCCCCTGCGCTCGGGCCAGCAGGTGTATGCCCGCGGCGCCGACCTGGTGGTGATGGCCGTGGTGAGCTTTGGCGCCGAGGTCATTGCCGATGGCAACATCCACGTCTACGCACCGCTGCGTGGCCGGGCCATTGCCGGCGCGCGGGGCAACACCGAAGCCCGCATCTTTTCCACCTGCATGGAGCCGCAGCTGGTGTCCATCGCAGGCATCTACCGCACCACCGAGACCGCGCTGCCCGACGAAGTCGCCGGCCGGCCCGCCCAGGTGCGCCTGGAAGGCGAAAAGCTCCTCATCGAGCCGCTGCGAAATCCTGTACGTATCAACCCCAGAGAGACTCAATAAACCCATGGCCAAAATCGTCGTCGTGACTTCCGGCAAGGGTGGTGTGGGCAAGACCACCACCAGCGCCAGCTTCGCCACCGGCCTCGCCCTGCGCGGCCACAAGACCGCCGTGATCGACTTCGACGTCGGCCTGCGCAACCTGGACCTGATCATGGGCTGCGAGCGCCGCGTGGTGTACGACCTGATCAACGTGATCCAGGGCGAGGCCAACCTGAACCAGGCGCTCATCAAGGACAAGCAGTGCGACAACCTGTTCGTGCTGGCCGCCAGCCAGACGCGCGACAAGGATGCGCTCACGCAGGACGGCGTGGAGAAGGTGCTCAAGGACCTGGCCGCGATGGACTTCGAGTACATCGTTTGCGACTCCCCCGCCGGCATCGAAAGCGGCGCGCTCATGGCGATGCACTTCGCCGACGAGGCGCTGCTGGTGACCAATCCCGAGGTGTCGTCGGTGCGCGACTCCGACCGTATCCTGGGCATGCTGGGCAGCAAGACCCAACGCGCCATCGACGGCGGCGAGCCCATCAAGGAGCACCTGCTCATCACGCGCTACAACCCGAGCCGCGTCGAAGACGGCCAGATGCTGAGCCTGGAAGACATCCAGGACATCCTGCGCATCAAGCTGATCGGCGTGATTCCGGAGTCCGAAGTGGTGCTGCAGTCGTCCAACCAGGGCACGCCGGCCATCCACGCGCAGGGCACCGATGTGTCCGAGGCCTACAAGGACGTGATCGACCGCTTCCTGGGCGCCACCGACAAGCCGCTGCGCTTCATCGAGGCGGAAAAGCCCGGCTTCTTCAAACGCCTGTTCGGGAGCAAATAAGCCATGGCTTCTTTCCTGTCCTTTCTGCTCGGCGAAAAGAAGAAGACGGCCAGCGTCGCCAAGGAGCGCCTGCAGATCATCCTCGCGCACGAGCGCAACGGCCGCAACGCCTCCGAGCCCGACTACCTGCCTGCCCTGCAGCGCGAGCTGGTGGCCGTGATCTCCAAGTACGTGAAGATCAACCCCGAAGACCTCAAGGTGCACCTGGAGCGCCAGGACAACCTGGAAGTGCTGGAAGTCAAGATCGAGCTGCCGGACACAGTGCGCTGAGCGCTGCACGCCGGTGCGGCCGACGCGTCCCTGCCGGGGCCCGGGGCCGCGCCCCTGACGACAGGACCCCCAGCATGCTGTCCCATGTATTCATCGGCGTGAACGATTTCGAGCGCGCCATGGCGTTCTACCGCCCGGTGATGGAGCGCCTGGGCCTGGCGCTGCGGTTTGCAGAGCCTGAACGGCCATGGGCCGGCTGGCAGACGCCCGGCGTGGCGCGGCCGCTGTTCCTCATCGGCCGGCCTTTTGACGAGCAGGCCGCCCAGCCCGGCAACGGTGCCATGAACGCGCTGCTGGCTGCCGACCGGGCCACGGTGGACGCCGTCCACGCGCTGGCCCTGCGCCACGGCGGCAGCTGCGACGGGCCGCCGGGCCTGCGCCCGCACTACCACGCGAACTATTACGGTGCGTATTTCCGAGACCCGGACGGCAACAAGCTGTGCGTGTGCTGCCACGGGGCGGGCTGACCGCAGGATCTTCCGTCCGTACCGCCTGGGTTGAGGCTGGCAGGTCGCCGGCATGGCCGGCTTATTGCTTAACATCAGGGTAATCCCTAATGCGAGGCAGTCCTGTGGACGAATCCTGGAAACTCAGCTGGCAGCGCGCCCGCCACCACGAAGGCTTCACACGCGGCGCGCGGGCCTTTTTCGCCCTGGCGGCGGTGCTCGCCTGCGGTTGGTGGGCCGACTGGCAGGCCGAGCTCACGCCCGTGCTGCTGGGCGTGATCGCCAGCGCGCTCACCGAGACCGATGACAGCTGGCGGGGGCGCCTGCGGGCGCAGCTGCTGGCGCTGGGGTGCTTTGGCCTCATGGCGCTGGCGGTGTGGGCCACGGTGTCCTGGCCCTGGGCGCTGATGGGGGCCATGGTAATGTCGGCCTGGGCGCTCACCCTGCTGGGCGCGCTCAGCGAGCGCTACCGCGCCATCGCGTTCGGCTCGCTCATCCTGTTCATCTATGCGGCCCTGGCCGCCGACGCCAGCCGCGCCGCGGCCGAGCAGGCCACGCCGCTGATGCTGGCCGGGGCTGCCTGGTACGGCGTGGTCTCGGTGGTCTGGAGCCTGGCCATGCCCCGGGCCCCGGTGCGCTTTCGAATGGCCAGGCTGTATGCGGTGCTGGGCGAATACCTGCGGCTGAAGGCCCTGCTGCTCGAGCCCGTGCGCGACGTGGACCTGGAGCGCCGCCGCATGGCGCTGGCCCTGCACAACGGCCGCGTGGTGGATGCGCTCAATGCTGCCAAGGAAAGCCTCATGAGCCGCATGGGCCGCGGCGCGCCGCCGCCGTGGCTGCAGACGGCCATGCACCAGTACCTGGCCGCGCAGGATGTGCACGAGCGCGTGAGCTCGTCGCACGAGCACTACGACCTGCTGGCGCAGTCGTTCTTTCACAGCGACGTGCTGTACCGCTGCCAGCGCGTGCTCACGCTGCTGGGCGAGCAGGCGCTCAAGCTGTCGGTGGCGATGCAGGAGCAGTCGCGGCCGCAGCACTGGGGTGCCACGGCCCGCGCCATCGAGGACATGCAGGCGGCCATCGCCCACCAGGACGCGGCTGCGGCTGCGGCGCTCGATGGATCTGATGCCGCCAATGCCCCGCTGCCCGCCATGGCCCGCCCGCTGCGCTCGCTGCATGCGCTGGGCCACAACCTCACTGCCATGGCCGGCGTGTTTGCGGGCGCACTCGCGCTGCCGGCAGACCCGCAGGCCGACAGCGCGGTGGACCACACCCTGTTCGACCGCGAGCCCCGCAGCCTGCGCGATGCCGGGTCGCGCCTGCGAGCGCAGCTCAGCGCCCGCTCTGCCTGGCTGCGGCACAGCGTGCGCCTGAGCTTGTCGCTGGCCGTGGGTTTTGCCGTCATGCAGGCCACGGCCGACCCGCACGGCTACTGGATCCTGCTGACCATCGTGTTCGTGAGCCAGCCGCAGTACGCGGCCACCCAGACGCGGCTGCTGCAGCGCGCCAAGGGCACGGCCATGGGGCTGGCGCTGGGCTGGGCGGCGATCCAGCTCTTTCCGGGGGCGCTGGTGCAGGCGGCGTTGCTGGTGTTCGCCGGGGCGCTGTTCTTCGGCGCGCGGCACACGCGCTACACGCTGGCCACTGCGGCGGTCACCATGCTGCTGCTGCTGAGCTTTCAGCAGATGGGCACCTCGCAGGGCGTCATCGCGGCGCGCCTGCTCGACACCGCCGTGGGGTGCCTGATCGCGGCTGCGGCGTCGTGGCTGGTGTGGCCGCACTGGCAGTCGCGCCAGTGGCCGCAGCTGGCCGCCCAGGTGCTGCAGACGCAGGCGCTGTACCTGCGCGCAATCCTCGCGCAGTACCACAGCGGCAAGTGCGACCACCTCGAATACCGCCTGGCCCGGCGCAACGCCCACAACGCGGACGCAGCGCTGTCCAACTCGTACAGTGCCATGCTCAAGGAGCCGTTGCGCGTGCGCGGCAATGCCGCGGTGATGGCGAGCTTTCTGTGCCTGTCGCACACGCAGCTCAACTACCTGTCGGCCCTCGGTGCGCAGCGCGGCGCGCAAGGCACGCAGCCGGTGGACGACGCCACACAGGCGCTGGCGCGCACGCTGCTGGTGTCGCTGCAGCAACTGTCGCAGGAGCTCGAGCGGGCGCAGCAGCAGTCGGGCGTGCGCCGGCGCCATGCGGTGGCAGCCCCTGCCGTCGAGCAGGTGCTGCGCGAGTTCGGCACGCCGCCGCACGCCGCCATGCCGCAGCCCCCAGCGACCGCGCACAGCCTGATGGCGGCGCAGCTGCTGCTGGTGGGCAAGGTGTTTCCGCAGCTGCAGGCGCATGCGCGGCAGCTGGTCGAGCCGGACACCGGGGCTGCAGGGCGGGCCTGATCGGAACCAGGTGCAGGGGGCTGCGCGGCCTGGCGGCCGGTCAGCGGATGTGCTTGGCGAACTTGGCCGCAAAGGCCTGCGCAATGCTCAGGCCGCGCTGCCCGGGCACCAGTGTGGCCGTCTGGCCTGCGGCAAGCGTGCCCGGCTGGTCTACCGCCAGGTAGTAGCCGCAGCAGCCGGCCATCGCCATCGCGCGCCCGGCCTGTGCAAAGCCCATCACGGCGTTGAACTTGGAGCAGGGCTCGCGCGGCGCTGTCACGCGCAGCACGCAGTCCGGAAAGTGCAGCTCGTCGCCCACGAAGATCTCGTGCTCCAGCGGTCCGTCCACCGTGAGGTTCTCCCCCACGAACCCTGGCGGCAGCGCTTCGTCGAACAGGCTCACGCCGCGCTCCAGGCGCTGGGCCTGCCAGAACGCGTAGTGCACGGCCGGGTAGGCGTACACGGCCTTTTGCAGGCCGCCATGGATGCTCAGTTCCACTTGCTCGTCGCCGTGCAGTCCCAGCGGGCCGGCAGGGACCGCGCCCTGCACAGGCGACTTGCCGATGCCGGTGAGCAAGCTGCGCTCGCCCACCCGCAGGCGGCGCGCGGTGCCGATGTTGATGCTGCGGATGTGCATGAAGAAGACGGGACGGTAGCAGGTGGCGTGCGTGGGTGGCCAACGCAAAAACGCCGCGGCCGGGGGCCGTGCGCTACAGCGGGTGCTCGGTGTAGAACCGGCCGCCGTGGTACAGCAGCGGCGGCACGCCCGCGCGGTGGCTGCAGCGCTCGACCTCGCCCACGAAGATCACGTGGTCGCCTTCTTCGTAGCGGCTGCGGTTGAAGCACTCGAAGGTCGCGGCGGCACCTGCCAGCACCGGCGCGTTGCTGATGCCCGGGCTGTGGTCCACGCCGGTCCAGCGGTCCACGCCTTTGGAGGCGAAGCGCTCGGCCAGCGACTTCTGGTCGGCCGCCAGCACGTTGATGGCGTAGTGCGAGCCGTTGGCAAAGGCCGGCATCGACGCGGCGGCGCGCGACAGGCTCCAGAGCACCAGGGGCGGGTCGAGCGAGACAGAATTGAAGGAGCTCGCGGTGAGCCCCACCAGGGCACCATCGCCGTTGCGCGCGGTGACGATGGTGACGCCGGTGGCGAACATGCCCAGCGCATCGCGGAATTCGCGGACGGAAAAGCTGGGAGGGCGGGCGAGGGCAGGGCGGGGCAAGGGCAGGTTCACAACAGCAGCGGCACGGCGAAGGCGCAAGGGCCAGAGCAGCCATTATGAAACGTGCCCTGTAACCGTGCCGTGCCGAGGGCTGCGCAGCCGCCGCTGCACCCGCCGCTGCAGCTGCCCACGCTGGCGGCTCGAAGGGCCTTGCACCGCGTATCGGGGCCCTGTCGGGCTGACTGCCGATAATCAGGGCATCCCCGCGGCGGTGCCCCTTTGGCTGCCCCGGGCGCCGTCCTCTTCTTTTCTGGATTCCGACCGCATGGCCCTTCTTCCCACCTTCACCACCCTGGGCTCCGGGCCCACCGTGCTGATGCTGCACGACGCCGACGGCGACCACGTCACCTTCGCCCCGCAGGTCGAGGCCCTCGCGACCGCCGGGTACCGCGCCGTGGCCTGGAACATGCCGGGCTACGGCCGCAGCGCGCCCATCGAGCCCTACAGCTTCAAGGGCCTGGCCGAGAGCTGCCTGTTGCTGATCGATGCCTTGAAGTGCAGCTCGGTGTCGTTGGTGGGCCATGGCATGGGCGCCATGGTGGCGCTGGAAGTGGCGGTGCGCAAACCGGCGGCAGTGCGGCGTCTGGTGCTGTGCGCCGGTGGCCCGGCCCTGGATGCGCAGGCCACGCAGGACTGGGTGGAGCCCCGGCTGGCGGCGCTGCAGGCGCTGGAGCAGGGCGGCAGCATGGAGCAGCTGGCGCACACGTTGGTGCCGCGGTTCATCGGTACCGGTGCGCTGCCCGAGGGCGCGCGGCTGGCCACCCATGCGCTGTCGCAGGTGTACCCCGGCGCCTACCGGCGCGCACTGCAGGCGCTGGGCACCTTCGACCGGGGCGCTGCGGCGCTCCAGTCGTTGAGCGTGCCGACCTTGCTGGTGGGGGGCGGCCAGGACCGCTGCACCCCGCCCGAAGCCTTGCAGGCGCTGGCCCAGGTGATGCCGGATGCCGAGCACCTGAACCTGCCGCATGTGGGCCACTGGCCGCAGCTGGAAGACCCGGAGAACTTTGACGGCGCGTTGCTGGAGTTTCTGGTGCGCCCGCGGGTACTGCATTGACCTGAAGCCGGGTGAACGCCCGCCCGGGCTGCGTGGCCACGGTGGCGCTTGTGCGTCACCGTGCGGCGTGCGTCCGGGCACCGGGTGTGCACTGGCATGATGGCCGCCCTCTACCTATGTGGTTCCTGCTCAAGAAAATCCTGTCCGCGGTGCTGATGCCCCCGGTGCTCAGCATCCTGCTGGCCTTCGTGGGCCTGTGGATTGCGCGGCGCCACCGTCGCACGGGCCTGCTGATCGCGGTGCTGTCGCTGCTGTCCGTGCTGGCGCTTTCCTGGCCGCCGGTGTCGGGCGCGCTGGTGCGCAGCCTGGAGCGTTATCCGCCCATCGTGCAGGCCGACCTGGCCCGTGCCCAGGCCATCGTGGTGCTGGGCGGCGGGCCCGACGCCACGGCGCCCGACAACGGCACCGATGTGCTCAGCCGCGGCGCGCGCGAGCGGCTGCGCTACGCCGTGGCGCTGCAGCGCCAGACCGGGCTGCCCCTGCTGATCACGGGCGGCTCGTTCGGCGGCGCGCGGGCCGAGGCGCTGGTCATGAAGGACGTGGCCGAGCATGAGCTGCGCGGCCGCGTGCGCTGGACCGAAGTGCATTCGCTCGACACGCAGGGCAATGCGGCGAATTCCACGCCCGTGCTCAAGGCCGCGGGCATCGAGCGCATCGCGCTGGTGACCCACGGCTGGCACATGGTGCGTGCGGCCGATCTGTTTCGGCGCCAGGGGCTCGACGTGCTGCCCGCGCCCATGGGGTTCACGTACACATCGTCCCACCGTCTGCAGCGGCTGTTGCCGCGCGCATCGGCGCTGGCGGACAGCAGCCTGGCGCTGCACGAGTGGCTGGGCATCCTGGCCCAGCGCGGCGGCGCGTGGGTCCGCAGGGTGGCGGGTTCGGCCTGAACCTGCGGTCTAGGTGAGTGGCGTGGGTGGCGTCGGCGGCAAGGTCCAGCCACGGGCCAGGAGCTGCTGCTGCAAAACGGCCAGTGCGTCCGCTGCGCCGGCGTGGTCCTCCAGTTCGATGTGGATTTTGTTCTGCAGCTTCTCTGGCTCCCACAAGTCGCCGCGCACCCGGCAGATGGCCTGGCCCAGGGCCGCACCGCCATGCGCCTGCCAGTAGAAGTCGTAGCTCTGGTTGGCGCCATGCCGCTCGATGAAGTGCGGTGCGTGTGCGCCCAGCGTGTCGAACACCCGCTGCGCCGCGGGCTGCAGCGCCAGCCCGGGCGGTGGCGGCAACAACAGCAGCGTGAGGGTGGTCACCAGGTCACCATATCGTCATGCGGCAGGGGCTGTGCCCGCGTGGCCTGCGCTTCAGGCCGCGGCCAGGAACGTCGCTGCAGCGGCCACGGCCTGCGCATCTGCCTGCACCGCATTCGGCGGCCCGCCCTTGCCCCAGAGTGCGCCGCCCCAGGTCATCGACAGGAACTTGGCGCACAACTCCACGGAGTCGATCATCGGCTGGGCCTTGGCCCGGTCGCCGCTGGTGGTGATGAGTGCCAGCGTCTTGGCGCCCATGGGCTCCTTGAACGCCAGGCCCGGCACGCGCATCCAGGCGCTCCAGTGGTCGAGGTAGGTCTTGAGCGGCGACGGAATGCTGTACCAGTACACGGGGGCCACGAAGACGATGTGCGTGGCCGCGAGCGTGGCGTCCAGCAGGGTCTTCATGTCGCCTTCGGGCGGCGCGTAGGTGCCCGAGGTGTGGCGCTGGTCCACGAAGGGCGGCAGGTCCATGCGCGCCAGGTGGTGCCAGGTTTGCGCGGTACCGGCGGGCAGCGCGGCGGCCGCCTGGCGGGCCAGCCACTCGGTGTTGCCGGTGTGGCCGGGCTCGCGGGTGGAGGTGGTGAGAAAGAGGTAGTGCGGTGCTGAAGACATGGCGGGCATCGTAGCGAAACCCGCCTGTCTCTGCAGGCTCAGGCCGCAACCACGGCGCGGGGCGCGCGTGCTGCCTCGGTCCCCAGAAAGCCGAAGTTCATCGCGGGTCGTTCGCCGCAGATGAGTTCGGCCAGCGCCTTGCCGGAGCCTGCGCCGTGCGTCCAGCCCAGCGTGCCGTGGCCGGCGTTGACCCAGAGCTTGCCCACGCGGGTCTGGCCGATGAAGGGGATGTTGGTGGGCGTGGCGGGACGCAGGCCCGTCCAGTACTGCGGGTTGCCGCCTTCTTCGGGCGTGCGGGTGTCGCACACGCCCGGCAGGATGGTCTCGATACGGCGCGACAGCATGTGGCAGCGGGCGCGTGCCAGGGTGCTGTCCAGCGACAGGTCGTAGCCGTTGAGCTCGATGGTGCCCGCCACGCGCAGGTGGTTGCCCAGCCGGCTCATGGCGATCTTCTTGCCGTCGTCGATGGTCGACACCATGGGCGCGCCCTCGGGCTTGAGCAGCGGGAACGTGGCGCTGTAGCCCTTGCCGGGGTAGATGGGCAGGTCCACACCCACGGTGCGCAGCAGCGGCGCGCTGTAGGAGCCGCAGGCCACCACCACGGCATCGCCCTTCACTATGAAGTCTTTTTTGCCGCCACCGCTTGTCTGGCGTGCCATGACAGCTACTGAATCGATAGCATCGCCGATCTTGTTGAGCCGCAGCACGTCGTGGCCGTACAGGAACTGCGCGCCACGCTCCAAGCAGCGGCGGGCCAGCTCCTGCGTGAACACGCGGGCATCGCCGCTCTCGTCGGTGCTGGTGTAGGTGCCGCCGGTGATCTTGTCGCCGTAGGCCTTGAAAGCAGGCTCGATCTGCAGCAGCTCGTCGCGGCTGACCAGGCGGCGCTGCACGCCGTGCTTGCGCATCAGCTCCACCGCGTGGCCTGCGGCGTCGAACGATTTCTGGTCGGTGTAGAAGTGGGCAATGCCGCGCTCCAGGCGGTTGTATTCGATGCCCGTGGTGCTGACCAGGTCCTTCAGCGCCGCGTGGCTGTACGCGCCCAGCGCCACGATCTGCTGCACATTGCGCTCGAACGCGGCATCGTTGCACTGCGCGAGGAACTGCAGGCCCCAGCGCCACTGGTGCCAGTCCAGGTGCGGGCGAAACAGCAGCGGCGCCTCGTTGTCGAACATCCACTTGAGCGCCTTGAGTGGGGCATCGCGGTTGGCCCACGGCTCGCAGTAGCTCACCGAGATCTGCGCTGCGTTGGCAAAACTGGTCTCCAGCGCCGCATCGGGCTGGCGATCGACCACGACGACCTCGTGGCCCCGCTCGAGCAAATGCCAGGCCGTGCTGATGCCGATGATGCCGGCGCCCAGGATGATGGTTTTCATGGGGCGCAGTGTGATCCACATTGCGTTCCACTAAAAGCAAAATTAAACTTACTCCAAAAACATCAGCGGGCCTAATAAAGCGGGCAGCGCTTTCACCAGTTCATACACCGCCAGATCATGAGCACCTACGACCCCGCCGCCCTGGAATGCCTTGCCGCCATCGTCGAAGAGGGCGGCTTCGAGCGGGCGGCACAGCGCCTGAACGTGACCCAGTCCGCCGTCTCGCAGCGCTTGCGCGCGCTGGAGGCGCAGGTGGGCTCGGTGCTCATCGTGCGCAGCCGGCCGCTGCGGCCGACGTCGGCAGGGCAGTTGCTGCTCAAGCACACCAAGCAGCTGCGCCTCTTGCGCGCCGACCTGGAGCGCGACCTGCACGAACTGGCACCCAGCGCGCCCGGAGGCACGCGCGAAGACGAGCGCATCTCCATCGCCATCAATGCCGACAGCATTGCCACCTGGGCCATGGGTGCGCTGCACGACTTGGTGTGCCAGCGCCTGCCGCTCGAGATCATCGTGGACGACCAGGACTTCACGCAGGAGTGGCTGCGCTCGGGCCAGGTGCTGGGCTGCGTGACCACACTCAAGCAAGCGCTGCGTGGCTGCAAGATGGTGCCGCTGGGCGCCATGCCCTATGTGGCGGTGGCGGCCACCCGGTATGCCGAGCAGCACCTGCCGCAGGGTCTCACGCCGCACAACTTCCGCGACGTGTCGTTCCTGGCCTTCAACCGCAAGGACGACATGGCTGCGGAGTTCGTGGCCAGGGCCTTCGGCTTGAAGCGGGTGGCCTTGAACCACCTTTTCGTGCCAGGGTCGGAGGCACAGTTGCGTGCCGTGGCAGCAGGCTGGGCCGTGGGGGTGATCCCCGAGCTGCTCGCACGCCCCGCCATTGCGGACGGCAGCCTGGTGAACGTGGCGCCGGGGCGGTCGTTGCCTATCCAGCTGTACTGGCACTGCTGGAACCTGGAATCGGAATTGCTTGACGCATTGACCGCCGCCTTGACAGGTGCTGCGGCGCATTCGCTGGTGTCCTGAAGGCAGGCGGTGCGCCGGTCAGCCTGTCCGGCACAACCCCGGCGACGAAATCTGCCATGCGGGTAAACACCGTGAACGATGTAGTTGCATTGCAACTGGGTCATTTATTTTTCTACCGCAATGTATAAAATGGACGCCATGCAAACGCAGCCCACCAAACCGTCCTTCAAGGAGCAGATGCACCAGGCCCGCGAGGAAGCCATCCTGCGCTCCACCTGCCAACTGCTCGGCGAAAAAGCCTTCGACGCCATGACCATGGACGACGTGGCCAACGCCGTGGGCATCGCCAAGGCCAGCCTGTACAAGCATTTCTGCAGCAAGGAAGAGTTGTGCAGCGCCGCCATGGTGCAGATCCTGGGGCGGGTGAAGGCCTACCTTGCCAGCCTGCCGCAGGAGATGCCACCGGTGGAAAAGCTGCAGTCCCTGGTGCGCTGGTCACTGGAGCGCCTGCTGACCAACGAGATGCCGCTGCTGCCCAGCCGCAATTCCACGCTGCGCGCGGTGCTGATGGCCAACAAGGACTACCTCGACGGCCTGGTCACCGTGAGCGACCAGATCGGCGAGTGGATCACGGTGGCCCAGTCGCAGGGCCTGATCAACCCCACGCTGCCGCCGCTGGTGGTGCTCTACACGCTGTACGCCCGCGCCTGCGACCCGGTGGTGAGCTTCCTCAAGGAAGGCGGGCAGTATTCGGACGCCGAGATCATCGACCTGGTGGTGCGCACCTGCTTCGAGGGGCTGGCGGCGCGCTAGTCCTGGCGCAGATCACGCCCTCACGCAAAAAGCCTTGCATGCCGGGCTTTTTGCATGGCGAGCGGCACGGGCCGCGCCGCTTTAGTGCATCAGCGCACCAGCAGCACCGGCACTTTGCTGTGTGCCAGCACCTGGGTGGTCACCGAGCCCATGACCAGCGTGGCCAGCGCTCCGTGGCCGTGGGAGCCCATCACCAGCAGGTCGAACTTGCCCGAGTCCGCCACCTTGGCGATGGACTCGCCCACCGCGCCCACCTTGATGCTGCGCTTGGCGTCGATGCCGTGGCGGCCGAGGAACTTGCACACGGGGGCGAGGACCTTCTCGGCTTCTTCGGCGTGGTAGTTGTCCACCACGTCCTTGCCCAGCGCAGAGCGTGCGCGGGCGGGCAGCGGGGCCTGCACGGTGAGCACGGTGTACTGGTGGTTGCCGCTGAGCAGTTCCTCGTGGGTGGCGAGGTAGGCCAGCATTTTCTTGGTGTACGCGCTGCCGTCGACAGCAAGCAGGATGTTCATGAGGTGCTCCAGAAAAAGGGATGGGGTCAGACTACTGCGCGGGGACTTCTGTTGTCTTGACCTGGGTCATGCTTTTTCTCCTGCGCCTGCGGCGCCGTGGGGCACCCGCAAGCCCATCATACGGTGACGCAAAAATGCGGCTCGAACGCAGCCTGCTCGCCCTTGCGGGCATAGCCCAGCGGGTTGGCCACTACGCGGCACTGCCAGGGCACACCGTTGGCGTGCACGCCGCGCACCACATAGTCGCTGGGGGCGTGCAGGTGGCCGTGCAGCCAGAGCTGGGCCTGGGGCAACAGGGCATCGAGCGCATTGCAAAAACCCGCGGTGCCGGGCACCAGGCCGTAGCGCGGGTCGGCGCTCAGGAGGCTGGGCGCGAAGTGCGTGACCACCACCGTGGGGCCGTCGAACGGCGTCGCCAGCGCTGCGGAGAGCCAGGCCTGGCTGGCCAGGGCTTCCTCGCGCATCGGCTCTGCCAGAAAGGGCTCGCCCTGGCGCGTGCCGCCCGTCTTGCGCAGGTAGAAGTTCGCGGCGCGGAAGGCCTTGTCGCGGTGCTTCAGGCGGCGGGTGATGTCGGTGGCGCCTTCATGCTCAGCCAGGGCGTCGAAGTCGCTCCAGAGCGTGGCACCGACAAAGCGCACGCCGTGCAGCTGCAGCGTTTCACGCTCCAGCCACGCAATGCCCAGCCGCTCGCAGGTGCGGCGCAGGCGGGCATGGGCTTCGTCGAAGTCCTGCGCGTCGTACTCGTGGTTGCCGGGCACGAAGAGCACGGGGGTGGGCCAGCCCGCGTATTGGGGCAGGGGTGAAAAGCGCGCCAGGCCGAAGTCGTCGTCGGCCAGCAGTGAGCCCGTCTGGTAGGAGCCCACGTCCCCGGCCAGCACCAGCACGTCGGCACCCGGCGCAGGTTCGGGCTTGAAATGGGGGTGGACTTCCAGGTGCAGGTCGGACAGCAGTTGAATCTTCATGGACCGGGCAGTCTACGTCCTCGCGCAAATCCTCAGGTTTCGGGAAAGGTCCGCCGGGCCGACCGCGCCAAGGCCTGCAGCAGCCACGTCATGGCGGTCTGCTGGGCGCTGCGGCGGCGCCACAGGGCATCCACGTGCACGGGCGGCACGTCCAGCGGCAGGGTGCGTTGCACCAGCGCATCGGCGATCCCGGTCACCGGAACGAAGTGGCGTGGCAGCACGGTGAGCAGGTCCGAGCCCGAGACCACCCGTCCGGCCGTGAAGAACTGGTTGACGGTGATCACGACCTTGCGCTCGCGCCCCAGCGACGCCAAGGCCTCGTCGATGAAGCCGAAGGGCCGGCCCGAGAAGCTCACCAGCATGTGGCGGGCCTCGCAGTACACGTCCAGCGTCAGGGGCGCGGTGGCCAGTGGATGGCCCTGGCGCATCACGCACACGTATTCGCCGTCGTACAGGCGCCGGCTCTCGAAAGCCACCGCATCGCCCGACTGGGCGCGCGCCGTCAGGTCGGCCAGCACGGCAGGGAAGTAGCCCACGGCCATGTCGGCCGCCTCGTCATCGAGCAGGCGGCGGGGGTCGCGGGTGGTCAGCGGCAGCACGCGGATGGCGATGCCGGGCGCCTCGCGCTCGATGATCTCGACCAGCGCTGGCACCAGCGTGGCCGCAGTGGCGTCGGCCATGGCCAGCACAAAGGTGGATTCGGCCGTGGCAGGGTCGAACCGCCCGGGCGCGAAGGAGTCCTGCAACTGCGCCAGCGCTTCGCGCACCGGTGGCCACAGGGCCAGCGCGCGGGCGGTGGGCTCCACACCCTGGCCGCTGCGCACCACCAGCTCGTCGCCCACCACGTCCCGCAGGCGGCGCATCGCGTTGCTCACGGCGGGTTGGGTGATGGACAGCTTGTGGGCCGCGCGCGTCAGGCTGCGCTCTGCCATCACCTCGTCGAAAACACGCAACAAGTTGAGGTCCAGGGAGCGGAAGTTCAAAGGTGTCATGGCTGTGCCTGCCAGCAATTATCACCAATGTGAATATCCATGATTCAAAATATAAACTTGAATGCTGAAAGGGTAAACCCTAATATCACCCCATCGCCCGGCAATCACGCCACAAGCGTTAGAAAAGGGAAACCGAAATGACCACCTTCGCACACGTTGACTACCCCACCGAACACCTTGGCGTTGTACGCGCCGAAAACGCCGCCGCTGCCCTGAAGCGCGCCGCCACCCAATTTGACGGCGCCCGTGGCGCTGCCACCCTCCTGCTGGCTGCCGTGGTGTCCGCACTGCTGGTGGTGGCCCACCAAGTGGTCGACACCTGGACCGAAGGCCACCTGCTGGCCGCGTGGATGGTGTTGTGGCTCGTCGCCTTCGCCGCCCTGGCCCTGCTGACCTCGCCAGCACGCCGTGCCAGCGCTGTCCTGCGCGTGGCTGGCAAGGCCTTCACCGAAAACCGCCGCCGCGCTGCCGAAGACGAGCGCACCTGGCAAGTCGCCATGAAGGACCCCCGCATCATGGCCGAACTGAACCACGCCATGGGCATCGCCACGGTGAGCGACATTCGCAAGTACTACTGAGATGGACGGTGCGGCCAGACCGCACGATCCGCTGAACTTTAAAAGCCGTGGCGTTCTCGCCACGGCTTTTTTTGTGGCCTGCAGATTGGCACGGCATCGGCCATAGGTCGAAGGCAGGCATTAAAAAACCGCCCGGTCATCAGACGGGGCGGTTCTTCTTGGTCGTGGGGATGGGCCGACCTTACGGTCCAACCCAAAGCGTCAGGCAGCCAAGCGCTTTTCCAATGCTGCCTTGGTATCGAGCAGTGCCTTGGGCAGGTGGTACGCCAGCTGTTCGAAGTGCGCATCGTGCAGCTTGAACTCTTCTGCCCACGCGGCCTTGTCGATGCGGGTCACGGCCTCGAACTGCTGGGCGTTGAAGTCGATGCCCGTCCAGTTGATCTCTGCGTACTGGGGAGCCACGCCGAACATCGTCTCCGTTCCCTGGGCGGTGCCTTCCAGGCGGTCGATCATCCACTTGAGCACGCGCATGTTGTCGCCGTAGCCGGGCCAGACGAACTTGCCGGCCTCGTCCTTGCGGAACCAGTTCACGCAGAAGACCTTGGGCAGCGCCTTGCCGGTGGCGGCGATCTTGCCTTCCATGTCGAGCCAGTGCTGGAAGTAGTCGCTCATGTTGTAGCCGCAGAATGGCAGCATGGCGAACGGGTCGCGGCGCACCACGCCCTGGGCGCCGAAGGCGGCGGCGGTGGTTTCCGAGCCCATGGTCGCGGCCATGTACACGCCTTCCGTCCAGGTGCGGGCTTCGGTCACCAGGGGCACGGTGGTCGAGCGGCGGCCGCCGAAGATGAACGCGTCGATCGCCACACCGTTGGCGTCGTCCCACTGCGCATCGAGCGCGGGGTTGTTGGCGGCAGCCACGGTGAAGCGCGAGTTGGGGTGAGCGGCCTTCGCGCCGGTTTCCTTGGCGATCTGGGGCGTCCAGTCCTTGCCTTGCCAGTCGATCAGGTGGTCGGGCAGCTTGCCGGTGTCCTTTTCCATGCCTTCCCACCACACGTCGCCGTCGTCCGTCAGGGCCACGTTGGTGAAGATCACGTCCCGGCCCAGCGACAGCATGCAGTTGGGGTTGGTGTGCATGTTGGTGCCGGGGGCCACGCCGAAGTAGCCGGCTTCGGGGTTGATGGCGACCATCTTGCCGTCGGCGTTGGGCTTGATCCAGGCGATGTCGTCACCGATGGTGGTGATCTTCCAGCCGGCAAAGCCGGCCTCGGGCGGCACCAGCATCGAGAAATTGGTCTTGCCACAGGCACTGGGGAAGGCCGCTGCCACGTGGTACTTCTTGCCAGCGGGGTTGGTCACGCCCAGGATGAGCATGTGCTCGGCCAGCCAGCCCTGATCGCGGCCCATGGTCGATGCGATGCGCAGGGCCAGGCACTTCTTGCCCAGCAGCGCGTTGCCGCCGTAGCCCGAGCCGTACGACCAGATCTCGCGCGTCTCGGGATAGTGGACGATGTACTTGACCTTCGGGTTGCAGGGCCAGCTCGTGGTGTCCTTCTCGCCATCGGCCAGGGGGGCGCCCACGGTGTGCATGCAGGGCACGAACTCGCCTTCCACGCCCAGCACGTCGTACACGGCCTTGCCCATGCGGGTCATCAGGCGCTGGTTCACGGCCACGTAGGCGCTGTCGGTCAGCTCCACGCCGATGTGGGCGATGTGGCTACCCAGCGGGCCCATGCTGAAAGGCACCACGTACATGGTGCGGCCCTTCATGCAGCCGTCGAACAGGGGCTGCAGCGTGGCGCGCATCTCGGCGGGCGCCATCCAGTTGTTGGTGGGGCCGGCGTCTTCCTTGGCGGCCGAGCAGATGTAGGTGCGGTCTTCCACGCGGGCCACGTCCGACGGGTCGGACCAGGCCAGGAAGCTGTCGGGGCGCTTGGCGGGGTTGAGCTTCTTGAAGGTGCCGGCGTCGACCAGCTGCTGGCACAGGCGGTCGTACTCTTCCTTCGTGCCATCGCACCAGTAGATGCTTTCGGGCTTGCACAGGGCGGCCATGTCGGCCACCCAGGCGAGCAGCCGGGCGTTCTTGACGTACGTGGGGGCGTTGAGATTCAGGCCCTGCATGGTGGGTGCGTTCATCGGGAGCTTCCTAAGTTAAAAAACAGTTTTTTCAAAGGAAGCGAACCGAGGGGTACGCGAAAAGGCCTGGCGCAGGTGCGATGCTGAGCGCTGCCTTTGAAAAAACGGCTTTCGTGCTCAGTCGGCGGGCGGGCGCAGGGGTCAGCCCCACGGTGTGGCGGCTATTCCACGGAGTCCGCGGGTCGGCTGGGATGTCAATTTTATGAATCTGCTGCCGACTTGTCTGTCAGACTCGCCCCAAAATTATGCAAAAGATGCATGAGGTTATGTGGGGTTGAGGGTGGCATGGCGACCCGTTTGAGCAGCGGCACTGCCCTCCGAAACCGGCGCGCCCTGAGACCCGTGCACCCGTGGAACTGGCTCCGCCAGGCCACCGGGTGCGTCCCCCTTCAGGGGCTGAGGCCTGCGGCTCCAAGCCTGCCTGCGCAGGCTTGGACAGGCCGAAGAGGCCGCGAGTCTGGCGCGCGCTACCGAGGCGCCGCAGGCGACTCAGGGGGTTTTCCTGCCCTTCCAGCGCTCGTACCCGGCCTTGCGCAATTCGCAGGCGGGGCAGGTGCCGCAGCCATGGCCCCAGGCATGCAGCGTGCCGCGCACGCCGTGGTAGCAGGTGTGCGACTCCTGGATGATCAGGTCCACCAGCGCGTCGCCGCCCAGGGTGCGGGCCAGCTCCCAGGTGTCGGCCTTGTCCAGCCACATGAGCGGCGTGTCGAAAGTGAAGCGTTGCCCCATGCCCAGCGACACGGCCACCTGCAGGGCCTTGAGCGTGTCGTCGCGGCAGTCGGGGTAGCCCGAAAAATCGGTCTCGCACATGCCGCCCACCAGCGTGTGCAGGCCACGCCGGTAGCCCACTGCGGCCGCCAGGTTGAAGAACAGCAGGTTGCGGCCGGGCACGAAGGTGTTGGGCAGGCCGGCGGCAGTCATCTGGATCTCGGTGTCGCTGGTCAGCGCGGTGTCGCTGATGCGGCCCAGCACCGCCAGGTCGAGCATGTGGTCCTCGCCCAGCCGCTCGCGCCACTGCGGAAAACGCTCGCGCATCTGCGCCAGCACCGTCTGGCGCGCCTGCAGTTCCACATGGTGGCGCTGACCGTAGTCGAAGCCGATGGTCTCCACATGGGCGAAGTGCGTGAGCGCCCAGGCCAGGCAGGTGGTGGAGTCCTGGCCACCGGAGAAAAGAACGAGGGCGTGTCCGGGTCGCATGGCAAGGCTCCTGGCGTGGGGTGGGGCGATGAGGGCAGGGGGGAAGGCTTGGCGTGGGCAAAAAAAAGCCCCGCAGCGCGGGGCTTTTTATGGTGCCCGGTGGCTCAGGCCATGTACACGGCGATGAAGGCCAGCAGGAAGATCAGCACGCCGCCCACCACAGGCAGCACGACCGGGGCCACGTGGACCACGTTCTCCACGGGGTCGTGGGGGTGGGATTCGGCGGGGGCGTGTGCAGTGTTGTGTTCGGACATGGGGCGGCTCCAGATGCTTAAAACTTGCGCAATTCTAGCCGCGAGCGGCGCACTCTCCAAACGGCAGTACCGGTTCGCCGCGCCGCAGACGATCACGCCAGCGCAAACCCTGCCCATCGCCGGCCGGTTCTCAGATCAGCGCCGCCTCCATGCCCGCCTCGCGCAGGCGGCCCAGCACGTCGTCGATGTGCGTCTTGCCCCGGGTCTGCAGCACCAGTTCGATCTCCACGTTCTGCGCCGCCAGCATGGTGAAGGCGCGCTGGTGGTGCACCTCTTCGATGTTGGCGCCCGCGTCGGCCACGGTGGCCGTGATGCGCGCCAGCACGCCGGGCACGTCGCGCGCGCTGACCTTGATGCGGGCCAGGCGGCCGGACCGTACCATGCCGCGCTCGATGATCGCGGCCAGCAGCAGCGGGTCGATGTTGCCGCCGCACAGCACCAGGCCCACGCGCTTGCCCTTGAAGCGCTCGGGGTAGCGCAACAATGCGGCCAAGCCCGCAGCGCCCGCGCCTTCGACCAGGGTCTTCTCGATCTCCAGCAGCATCAGCACGGCCTGCTCGATGTCGCCCTCATCCACCAGCACCAGGTCGTCCACCAGGCGCTTGACGATCTCCTGCGTGATCTTGCCGGGCGTGCCCACGGCGATGCCTTCGGCGATGGTCGAGGTGCCCTGCGGGTGGCGGGTGCCCTGGACCGCATTCACCATGGCCGGAAAGCGCGTGGTCTGCACGCCCACGATCTCGATGCCGGGCTGGATGGCCTTGGCCGCCGTCGCCACGCCCGAGATCAGCCCGCCGCCGCCCACCGCGATCACCAGCGTGTCCAGGTCGGGCACGGCCTGCAGCATCTCCAGGCCCAGCGTGCCCTGGCCGGCCGCCACGCCTTCATCGTCGTAGGGGTGCACGAAGGTCAGCCCCTGCGCATCGGCCAGCGCATAGGCATGGGCGCGGGCTTCTTCCAGCGTATCGCCATGCAGCACGACCTCGGCGCCGAAGCCGCGGGTGCGCTCCACCTTCACGCCGGGCGTGAAGCGCGGCATCACGATCACGGCGCGCAGACCCAGGCGCTGTGCGTGGTAGGCCACGCCCTGCGCGTGGTTGCCGGCGCTCATGGCCACCACGCCGCGGGCGCGCTCTTCGTCGGACAGCAGCGTGAGCCGGTTGCACGCACCGCGCTCCTTGAAGGACGCCGTGAACTGCAGGTTCTCGAACTTGAGGAACACCTGCGCCCCCACGATCTGCGAGAGCGTCTTGGACTCCACGCAAGGGGTATCGAGCACATGGCCCTGCAGGCGGGTGGCGGCGTCGCGGATGTCTTGGAGGGTCAGCATGGCGCCATTGTGGCGCAGTGCGTGGGGCGGTGGCCGCAGGGCACCGGCTGCCTCACACGTTGACCGCATCCATGCTGGTGGCCCTGGCCCGCAGCCTCGCCATGCACCCCGCATCCGGGAACTCGACCACCTCATACCGCGGCAGCACATACGGCAGCCGCTTGGCACCGGAACCTGAGATTTCCAAAAAGTCCGCCATGGTGACGATCAGCGGATCCTCGCCTTCCTCTTCACTCAGCAGGACCAGATCCGCCGTGGGCAGCCAGGTGTGGACGTCCCGGGGCAGTACGGCGTAGCTGATGAGCTGCCCATCTGCAGACCTTTCCACCAGCGTGTGCGTGGCAACGAACACATCCGTGCCCGCCTGCTCCTGCGCGATGTCCATCGCCTGCTTCTGCTCGGCGTAGCCGCTGGCCAGAAGCTCGCGCTGCAAACGCCCCAGCGCCCGCCCCGGCTCGCCGGGTGGCGTCCACGGAGCCCAGGTTTTGTCGGTCAGCACGAACATGTCGGCAGACAACGGCCGGGATTCCTCGAAGAGGATACGGCGGGCCTGGCCGACCATTTCGATCAAGGCGGCTTCGTTGTCTGCGCCGCACACCAGCAGGCAACTGCGGTTGGGCACCATGGCCACGGGCTGTGCGCCGACCGGCAACTGCCAGATCAGCTCGTGCACCAGGATGCGTGCGGCATCGTAGTAGTCGCCGTAGTGCGACGCGAACAGCCCGCGGCTGACCTCATGGAATGCTGGCGCGGCCTGGTGGCGAAGGTTGTCGACGGCGACCTGAAGCACGTCGTCGAAGGTCTTGTTCCAACGCTTCAACACATCGTCGCCAATCTGCTTGATGTTCAGCTCGCTGTCGATGGCCAAGGCAATGCCCAGGTCGTCCGACAAGGGGCAGTAGGACATGATGTCCGTCAGGGCCTTCTCGTCGGCGGCCTCGATGCGCATGAGGTCCACGCCCGAGAGGTTTCGCAGCACCGGCAGCAGACGGCCTTGGACCTCTTCGTACACATCCTCCGAACTGCCGGCGGACACCATGCCCCGCACGAAGCGGTCCAGCTGCTGCCGCCTCATCGCCGGGTCGGCACGGCGATAGTCTGCGTAGATGTTGTGCAGGTTGATCAGCAGCCCGCCGGACTGCTGGATCTGGAATTTTTCCCGCTCCAGCGTGAAGGTGTGCTCGGGCCAGGCGCGTCGCAGTGCATCGAGCACCATGTCGGCAAAATTTTCCGCAGTGGGCGGGCGGTGAAAGATATTCTTGAGAAAGGTGAGCACGGCGGCTGGCGGTGGGAGTGGCAATAGAGGCGCCTGGCGGCATGCCAGGCGCCGATGCATCGGCTGACGCTCCGCAGCGTGCTAGCGGATCACGAACTGCTCGCGGTCCTTGCCGGCGATCCACTTCGGCGGCTTTCCGCGGCCAGTCCAGGTGGCGCCGGTCTGGGGGTCGTGGTACTTGGCGGGCACTTTCTTGGTATCGGGTGTCCACGGAAACACCTGCTGCGCCGTGAAGTCGAATTCCTTGATCAGGTGCTTCACGGTCTCCAGCGCAGCTGCCCCTTCGGCCTTGCGCGCTTTGCTGATCTGTTCATCAAGGTGGCGCTTTTGCGCCAGGAGTTCTGCGTAGGTAGTCATCGAACGAATGGGTTTCGGTTGGGATGGTCTTTGAAAAGCCCAGCGGTGGGCCACGGCGCTGTCGAAGGCACCTACCGCAGATTGTGCCGTTGCGCCGGGCGCTCCACACCCCATGTCCATGACTTTTGGTCGCCGCGGTGCGGGTGGCCTGAGCGGCGCCCGTACCGAAGATGCCCGTGTTTACTGGGGCAGACCGAACCGGGAGAGGTGCTCGATGTGCTGCAGCAGGGCAGAAGCGTCGCCCGTGCGCAGCTCCGCGTCCTTGTAGAGCAGGCCGGTACCCACACCCTTGGGCGTGGTCAGGCGGCGGATGTACAGCGACTGCTGGGAGCTGCTGGCAGACCCCACCGAGTAGCCTTCGCCTTCATTCACGCTGTAGACGAAGACGTAGGAGCGTACGAGCTGGTTGCTGGAATTGATCTTAACGCACACCACATTGCCGCTCAGCGCGCCACGCACCTGTTGCTCACAACCAAAAGTCTGGGCGGTGTTGGACATCAGGCCGTTGCCGTTGGCGGTCGGAGCAAGGCTGGTGTTGAACTCCACCAGGTCCGACTGCAGGCCTTCGCTACCGATCGAGTTCAGCGTCCAGAAGCCGCGCAGGCTTTCCGCCACCGCGCCGTAGCCAAAGTTGAAGCGGGAAATCGCCACTTCGGGCTCGTTCGGGAATGTGATGAACCCGGTGGTGCCGGTTGTGAAACGCACGGACACATTGCCCGCGCTTCCCGTCGCGGTGCCGGAGCGGGCGCCACTGCCAAAGAAGCGGCCGCCGCTGTATTTGTTCAAAGGTGCGGTCACCTTGTTGTCGACCACATCGCCCACCGCCAGGTAGAACGTGGGCTGGCCGCTGCTCTCATACGCGTACATCTGCATCACCAAAGTGGTGTTCTGCACGTCGATCCCGAAGCCTCGGCCGGGTTTGCCATCCATCTCCGACGTCACGATCCACGTGCCGGCTTGGGGAGAAAAAGCATGCACGAGGCCTGCGCCCATCAGTGCGGCCACTGCCAGAATTTTCTTGAACATCCGCGTCTTTCTCATTGGTTGTTGAACCTCCCTGTGAGGCGAGAGAGGTTATAGCCGATCAAGCCCCGTAGGAACCTGCGATTTCGCAAGCTGCAGCCGCATGCCATGCTCGTGTGTGAGAGCGACAGAAGTACGGTTCCCCTGGCTGGTCAGAAACATCAGGAACGCATCCGACACGCGTCCGGCACGCATCAGGCGTTCGTGCACACCCTCAACACCTCGGCCCCGTAGGCATCGAGCTTCTTCGCACCCATGCCGCTGATGCCCTGCAGGTCGTCCAGCGTGGTCGGGTTGCGCTCGGCAATTGCCGCCAGCGTGGCGTCGTGAAAGATCACGTACGCCGGCAGGTTGTGCTCGCGCGCCACTTCGGCGCGCCAGGACTTGAGGTTGATGAAGCGCACCTGGGCGTCCGGGCCCAGGTTGGCTGCGGCGGCCGGGGGGGCGCTGCCCTTGCGGGTGCGCTTGGCCGGTGCGGACGAGACCGATTCGCGCAGCTGCACCGGCACCTCGCCTTTGAGCACGCCGCGCGAGCCCTCGGTAAGGCACAGGGTGTCAAAGCTGTGGCCGCTGTCCAGCATGACCTTCTGCAGGCCCAAAGCGCCGGTAGCGATCAGCTGGCGCAGCACACCGCGCAGCTGGGGCTCGGTCAGGTCGGCGCCGATGCCGAAGGTGGAGATCTTCTCGTGTCCGAACTGCGCGACCTTCTCGGTCTTCTTGCCGCGCAGGATGTCCATGATGTGCCCGGTGCCAAAGCTGATCCCGCTAGCCTGGTTCACGCGGTAGATGGTGGACAGCAGCTTGCGCGCGGCATCGGTCGCATCCCACACTGCGGGCGGGCTGATGCAGTTGTCGCAGTTGCCGCACGGCGTGGAGGCTTCGCCGAAGTAGGCCAGCAGCCGCACGCGGCGGCAGTCGGTGGCCTCGGCCAGTGCCAGCAGCGCGTCGAGCTTGCCGCGCAGCGCCTGCTTGAACTCCTCGCCCGCGGGGCTCTCGTCGATCATGCGGCGCTGGTTGACCACGTCGTTCAGGCCGTAGGCCATCCAGGCATCGGCGTTCAGGCCGTCGCGGCCCGCGCGGCCGGTCTCCTGGTAGTAGCCCTCGATGTTCTTGGGCATGTCCACGTGCGCCACGAAGCGCACGTCGGGCTTGTCGATACCCATGCCAAACGCGATGGTGGCGACCATCACGATGCCCTCTTCGCGCAGGAAGCGGTCCTGGTTCTTCTGGCGCACCTTGGTGTCCAGCCCCGCGTGGTAGGGCAGGGCGTTGACGCCCGCGTCGCTCAGCGTGGCCGCCAGCTCTTCCACGCGCTTTCTGGACTGGCAGTACACCACGCCGGCCTCGCCCGCATGCTCGCGCTCGATGAAGCGCAGCAGCTGCGTGGTGACGTCCTTTTTTTCCTCGATGCGGTAGCGGATGTTGGGCCGGTCGAAGCTGCTGATGAACAGCCGCGCGTCTTCCAGCTGCAGCCGCTCGATGATGTCGGCGCGCGTGAGGTCGTCGGCCGTGGCCGTGAGCGCGATGCGCGGCACGCCCGCATAGCGCTCGTGCAGCACCGTGAGCGCCCGGTACTCGGGGCGGAAGTCGTGGCCCCACTGGCTCACGCAGTGCGCCTCGTCGATGGCAAACAAGCTCAGCACGCCCTGCTGGTACAGGTCGTCCAGCAGACCGAGGAAGCGCGGCGTGTTCAGCCGTTCGGGCGCGGCATACAGCAGCGTGATGGCGCCCGTCTGCAGGCGAAACTCCACGTCCTGCGCTTCGTCGTAGCTCAGCGTGGAGTTGAGGAACGCCGCCTCCACGCCCGCCTCGTGCAGCGCGCCCACTTGGTCGTGCATCAGCGCGATCAGTGGCGAGATCACGATGGTCACCCCGCGCCCCTGCTGCTGGCGCACGATGGCCGGCACCTGGTAGCACAGGCTCTTGCCGCCCCCGGTGGGCATCAGCACCAGCGCATCGCCCCCGCCGATCACATGCTCGACGATGGCCTGCTGCGGGCCGCGGAACTGCTCGTAGCCGAAGACGTCCTGCAGGACGGTGTGGGCGGGGGATGCGGAGGGGGCGGAGGACAGGCGGGAGGACGACAACGGATACTCTGAATTTGATAGCTGCCAGCGCTTGCCTGGCAAGCGGTAGAGGCCAATTGGATCAATATTTCGCGGCAGGCGCGCCCGCAGGCGAAGGGGCTATTGTGCGCCGGGCACCGCGTACGTCCCCACAGCCGGCATCAGGACCGCCGCGGCCAAGCCCCGCAAGGGCCCCGGCCGCGGCACAGCGGCTGGCGGGGCGCCGTGGCCGGGGCGAAAAAAAACCGGCTCCACAGAGCCGGTTTTCAGGACACGGGAAGACCCGGTTCAGTAGCGGCCGCCGCCGAAGCCGCCATTGCCGTAGCCCACGTCCGAGCGCTTGCCGGCGTTGTAGCCTGCGTCGCTGTAGCCACCCGAGCTGCGGTTGTCTTCGCGTGGGCGGGCCAGGTTCACGACGATGGAGCGGCCGTCGACCGACATGCCGTGCAGCGCGGTGATGGCGGCCTGGGCGACTTCGGCGTTGGCCATTTCGACAAAGCCGAAGCCCTTGGAGCGGCCGGTTTCGCGGTCCATCATGACCTTGGCGGAAGACACGCCGCCGAACTCGGCGAAGTTGCTTTCCAGGCTGGAATCGGTCACGGAGTAGGGCAGGTTGCCCACATAGATCTTGGTGCTCATGGGAGAGTCTTTCTAAAGGATGGCGCGCAGCGAAGGGCGTACCGTTGGGGTGGGTGTGCGGACCGGGAGGAGCCCGCAACCACGGGGGAGGCGGATGGAATCTGCAGCGTGCAGACCATCAGCACATCGGAGGGTGCGGCATGCACGCCTGCAGCCAGCCCTGGGTGACTGCGAACAGCCGGGCGGCTTCGCGCGATGCAAAGACCTTGTCAAAACGGAACACGCGGCAGTAGCTGCCCTTGCTCTCTGAACGATGGACCGAGAAAGAGGCGCGGAAGCGGCCGCAGTCGGTCGGGTGTGTCGCGGGCGAAACGACGTACTTGCCCATGGAAATGGCGGTCTGTGAAATCTGGTTCATTCAATATCGCAGGCGGAACATTGGCCTGCGTGAGCATCAAGGGGCTCGGCGGGCTGCAGCTCTAGCAGGCCCACTGGGGCGACACATGTCGCACAACGCACCTGCAGTGGCAAAGACGTGTTGCTAGCGGTCTTTGAGCAGGCGTTGCTGCGGCGGCGCGGCTCGGAAGCCGTGACTGCAGCAAGGCAAATTATATCCCATTGGAATTTAAAAGTCGATCAATATTCTTGGCGGTTCTAAAACGCCAGTGTGCCGCCCTGTCAGTAGGCCCCTCACCGCCGTCAGCACTTGGCATACGCAAACAGCCCTGCATGCGGCCTGCAGGCCCCGGCTTTCTACAATACGGGGCTATGCAAGCCCTTCACTACACCCGCGCCGCGCAGCTGCCCGACATCCTTGCCCAACGCATCGTCATCCTCGACGGCGCCATGGGCACCATGATCCAGCGCTTCAAGCTGGGCGAGGCGCAGTACCGGGGCGAGGGCTACAGCGGCCCCGGCGGGGCGGGCGACCGGTTCACAGACTTTGCGTACGACGTCAAGGGCAACAACGAGCTGCTCTCGCTCACCCGGCCCGACGTGATCAGCGACATCCACGAGCGGTACCTCGCCGCCGGCGCCGACCTCATCGAGACCAACACCTTCGGCGCGACCACCATCGCGCAGGACGACTACCACATGGCCGGGCTGGCGCGCGAGATGAACCTGCGCTCCGCCCAGCTCGCCCGCGCCGCCTGCGACAAGTACAGCACGCCCGACAAGCCCCGTTTCGTGGCCGGCGCCCTGGGCCCCACGCCCAAGACGGCCAGCATCAGCCCTGACGTGAACGACCCGGGCGCGCGCAATGTCGACTTCGAGCAGCTGCGCGCCGCGTACTACGAGCAGACCGAGGCGCTGGTCGAGGGCGGCTCCGACGTGCTGCTGGTCGAGACGATCTTCGACACGCTCAACGCCAAGGCCGCGCTGTTCGCCATCGACGAGTACTTCGAGAACAGCGGCCAGCGCCTGCCGCTCATCATCAGCGGCACGGTCACCGACGCGTCGGGCCGCATCCTGAGCGGCCAGACCGTGACCGCCTTCTGGCACAGCGTGCGCCATTCGCGCCCGCTGGCCATCGGCCTGAACTGCGCCCTGGGCGCTACGCTGATGCGCCCCTACATCCAGGAGCTCAACCGCGTGGCCGAGGACACCTTCATCAGCTGCTACCCCAACGCCGGCCTGCCCAACCCCATGAGCGACACCGGCTTCGACGAAACCCCCGAGATCACCAGCCGCCTGGTGCACGAGTTCGCGGCCGAGGGGCTGGTCAACATCCTGGGCGGCTGCTGCGGCACCACGCCGGACCACATCGGCGCCATCGCCAAGGCGGTGGAGACCGTGCCCACGCGCAAGATGTTCTACCCCGCCGAAGCCTGATTTTTGGATGAAATAGGCTGCTACCGCTTGTTCATCCAGCGGCAGCAGCTATAAAAAAAGTAGCAACTGATAAGTGCTGCCGTGCGGTAGCGCATTGCCGGGCGACCGACTCTGCGGCACATTCAACAGGCTCTGACGCCTTCGGCTGAACTTTGTCTTCCCTTGCCCCACACCCCGGCCTGCTTTTCCATGTCCGAACCCGCCACCCTCCTTGAAACGCCTGCGGTCCCCAGCGCAGAAGACAGTGCAGCCGCCGCCGAGAAAGCCGCCGCCCACGCCGCGCTCAAGCTCGAAAAGCGCCTGGTCCGCCAGGTCGCCCAGGCCATCGGCGACTTCGGCCTCATCGAAGACGGCGACAAAGTCATGGTGTGCGTCTCCGGCGGCAAGGACAGCTACGCGATGCTCGACGTGCTGCGCATGCTGCAGCAGCGCAACGGCCACAAGTTCGAGCTGATCGCCGTCAACCTCGACCAGAAGCAGCCCGGCTTCCCGGCACACGTACTGCCCGAATATTTGACGCAGGTCGGCGTGCCCTTTCACATCGAAACGCAGGACACCTACAGCGTCGTCAAGGAGCACATCCCCGAAGGCAAGACCATGTGCAGCCTGTGCAGCCGCCTGCGCCGGGGCATCCTGTACCGCGTGGCCGACGAACTGGGGTGCACCAAGATCGCGCTCGGCCACCACCGCGACGACATGCTGCAGACGTTCTTTTTGAACATGTTCTTCGGCGGCAAGCTCAAGGGCATGCCGCCCAAGGTGCAGAGCGACCGCGGCGACCACCTCATCATCCGCCCGCTGGCCTATGTGGCCGAAGACGACCTCAGCCGCTGGGCGGACATCCGCGCCTTCCCCATCATCCCGTGCACGCTGTGCGGCAGCCAGGAGAACCTGCAGCGCAAGCAGATCGGCCAGATGCTGCGCGACTGGCAGCAGCTGTACCCCGGCCGCATAGAGAACATGGCCGTGGCCCTGCGCAACCTGGTGCCGTCGCACTTCATGGACCCGCGCCAGTTCGACTTCAAGGGCATGGTGCCCAATGGCGTGCAGGATGCCGATGGCGACAAGGCGTTCGACCCGCCAGAGTTTCCGGCGCAGGCTGTGGGCACGCTGGCGGGCCTGTCGGTGATGCCGCGCTGACCCCTTCCCGATGCACTCCATCGCCATGGCTTTATCGACAGCGTTCGCATCCCCTTCACCGTTCGGGCTGAGCTTGTCGAAGCCGGGGCCCAGCCTTCGACAGGCTCAGGCCGAACGGGTGGGGTGTGAACTGGCAAATCCGCACCCGTCCGTCCTCATCCGCCCTCACCACGCATCCAGAGGCACCCCATGACCCCCCTCCTCAAAGCCCCCGAACTCCTCCTGCCCGCCGGCTCGCTCGACAAGATGCGCGCCGCCTACGACTTTGGCGCCGACGCCGTGTACGCCGGCCAGCCGCGCTACTCCCTGCGCGCGCGCAACAACGAGTTCAAGCTTGAGCAGATCCGCCAAGGCATCAGCGAGGCCCATGCGCGCGGCAAGAAGTTCTTCGTCACCAGCAACCTCATTGCGCACAACGACAAGATCCGCACCTACCTGCGCGACATCGAGCCCGTGATCGACTGCCGGCCCGACGCCCTCATCATGGCCGACGCGGGCCTGATCATGATGGTCAAGGAGAAGTGGCCCGAGCAGGTGGTGCACCTCTCGGTGCAGGCCAACACCACCAACTGGGCGGCGGTGAAGTTCTGGCAGAAGATGGGCGTGGAGCGCGTCATCCTCTCGCGCGAACTCAGCCTCGACGAGATCGAGAAAGTCCGCCAGGAATGCCCCGACATGGAGCTGGAGGTCTTCGTGCACGGCGCGCTGTGCATCGCGTACTCGGGCCGCTGCCTGCTCAGCGGCTATTTCAACCACCGCGACCCCAACCAGGGTACCTGCACCAACGCCTGCCGCTGGAACTACGCCACCCACGACGCCGACATCGACGCCACCACGGGCGAAGCCATCGCCCAGAAGATGGAGGGCGACTTCAACTTCGAGGCCGCGCAGCAGAAGGCCGAACAGGCATTTGCATCGACCACCGGCAACGGCGAGCGCCACCCCAAGGCCGACAAGGTCTACCTCATCGAAGAAGCCGGCCGCCCCGGGCAGATGATGCCCATCATGGAAGACGAGCACGGCACGTACATCATGAACAGCAGGGACCTGCGCGCCGTGGAGCACGTGGCGCGCCTGGCGCAGATCGGCGTCGATTCGCTCAAGATCGAGGGCCGCACCAAGAGCCTGTACTACGTGGCCCGCACCGCCCAGGTCTACCGCCGCGCCATCGACGACGCCGTGGCCGGCCGCCCGTTCAACCCCGAGCTGCTCATCGAGCTCGAAGGCCTGTCCAACCGCGGCTACACCGGCGGCCTGCTGGAGCGCCGCCCCAGCAACGACTATCAGAACTACATCAACGGCCACTCGGCCACGCAGCGCAGCCAGTTCGTGGGCGAAGTGCTGGGCGCCGAGGGCCTGGCTGCAGCGGGCCTGAGCGGTGACTGGGTGCAGGTCGAAACCAAGAACCACTTTGCCGTGGGCGACCTGCTGGAGGTGGTGCACCCGAGCGGCAACCTCACGCTGCGGCTCGAGCAGATGCGCAACGTGGACGGCCAGAGCATCGCCGTGGCGCAGGGCAACCCGGTGCGTGTGTGGATACCGCTGCCTGCGCGCTACGCAGGCGCGCTGCTGGCGCGGGTGGTCGAGGCGCAGCCGCCGGCTGCAGCGCCGGAGCCTGCATTGGCAGTCTGACGCGGGGCGCGCCACCCCATCCGTTCACGCTGAGCCTGTCGAAGCGCCGCGCGAAGTTTCGATACGCTCAGCCCGAACGGATGTTTCAAGTGCGGCAATGTTGATCAGTCAGTTGTATCGGTCCATTGGATCAGTCAGTCACGAGGGCGTGGGCACATGAAGACGATTTCTGATGGCCTGCACCGCCTTCGCTGGGCCGCTGCGGCGGCGGCAATCATGCTGGCGGGTGGCAGCGCAGGGGCGCAGACCCCCACCGTTGCGCCTGCCAAAGCACGCTACGTGCAAGGCTCCTGGGTCAACCTGCGTGACGCCGCCCAGCCCCAGGCCCGCGTGGTGGCCCAGGTGCCCGCCAACACGGCGCTGGAGCAGCTGACCGAGCGCGACGGCTGGTGCGCCGTGCTGTACCGCGGCGACCCGCGCCTGGGCGCTGCGCTGGCGGCGCCGGTGCAAGCCCATGTGTCGTGCCAGCTGCTGGTCGACCAGCCCCTCACACTGTCCCAGGCGGGCAAAGACGCTGCCCGCGCCTTCTGGGTGGCACCGTCGCCCAACCGCCTGCGGGCCTACGGCAACGCCCTGCCACGCCCCGCATCGCTGCAGATCGCGGCGCTGGCCAAAACCCATGCGCTGGACGCACCGGTGGTGTACCCCCAGCGCCCCGAATGGGACGCGGCCAAAAAGTTGATGCGCACCGGCGTGCTGCTGCGGCCCGAGCAGGAAATCGACCGGGGCGCGCCCGTCAACCCGCTCGCCGATGTCAAGCTCGCCACCCGCGCGGTGGACAACCTGCCGGCCGTAGCGCCCCTGGCCACACGGCCGGTACTGCCCGCCATCGCCCCGTCGTACTTTCGCCGCCACGACGGCGTGGCCTTGCTGCACGAGACCGATGCCGACGGCCTGGCCGCCGTGGCCGGCACCCGCATCAGCGTCATTCCCACCGGCACACCCGTGGGCCGTTTTGCCCGCCACAGCGGGCCCGAGATCGAGTACGTCACGGGCTTCTGGGACGTGGGCACCGCAGACCAGGCATTCGCCCCGCCACTCACCGTGTACGCCATCGCCCAGCAGGGCCTGGTGGGCGCGCACGCCGTGCGCAAGCGCATGTGGGACATCAGCAACGACGCCCACTACTGCGGCGGCCACTACCCCGGCCGCGCGTTCAACGACCCCGGCGAAGAAGCCCAGCCCGTGCGCGGCTACGCCAAACTGTCCGACACCGCCGACGTGCTGGCCCGCCTGGTCTTGCCTGGCAAGCTGCCGCCTGAGGCTGTAAAGGTGCGCTCCACGCGCTACGCCACGAGCTGGACGATGCCCGCCGACCCGCCCATCCGCGACAAGCCCCAGCGCAAGAACACCGCCGTGACAGTGCACGAGATCGACCTGGACCGCGACGGCGTGGCGGACATCCTGCGCATCGACATACCCGCGCCGGGCAGCATGAGCTATGAGCCGGTCTTTGAATGGCGGTGGTACCTGAACATCAACGGGCAGTGGTTCAGGGCGGGGTATTGGGTGGATCAGGAGTGCACGTGAGGTTGCGTTTGGAAACCGGGTCGCTCAACCCGCCAGCGGCACCCTGGGCCACTACTGCTCGGCAACCGGCGATGTAGCGGTGGCTGTTGCAGCGGAAAACTGTTGAACGAAGTTTTCCCCGAACATCTTGTCTACTTTGGCAATTGCTTCGATGGCCAGCGCAGTGTCAAAAGACTTTCCAGCGAGAACCGCCAGAGCTTGGTTGTGCAGTGCGTAGGCTAGGTGTGCCGCCGCCCGAACCGATGGGTCACCGTCGGCAGTGGGCCCGAGTTGCCCAGCCAGCAACATCCTGAGCTCGAACACGGCAAATGCAAGGATCTTGTGGTGGTCTGGAGAAGGGTTCATGACGTCTGCTTTCTGCGTGAAGGTAACGGACGAATTCCTGGCTGCCGCAACAACGCCGCCAGCACCAGCGCCTCCGCCACCACCTCCATTGCCTCTTCCAAAGTAGCCAACAACTCCGGCAGCCACGCCCCGTGCGGCTGCACATTCGGCCACTGGTCCACCCCAATCGCCAAAAGCCCGACCGCAAAACCGGCCCACAGCCAGCCACGGGTACTGCGGTGCGACAACGCCCCGTGCAGCCACGCCAGCGTGGCTACGCCCACCACGGCCACCGCGAGCATCGGCGCCTCGCGCACCACACCCCACCGGCACGCATCCAGCCACTCGTGGCAGCGAAACTTCCAAAGCTCGTGCAGCATGAATTGTTCGTCCAGCGCCAGCGCGCCGAAGGCCAGCGTGAGACACACACCCAGCCGCCACGGCAGGCAGCGCTCGGCGGTCAGTCGCATCGCGGTGATGCACAGCGTGAGCAGCAGTGCGCTCGACAGCCACGATGCGGGTGAGGTGTCGGAGCGGAAGGCGCGCTCCCAGCCGGGCGCAAAGAGCCAGGCGCTGAGCAGCAGGAAGGCCAGCACCGCGCCCAGCAGCGCAGGCGCAACCCACGGGTGGGGCGCTGGGCTGAAGGCCTGGGAAGTGTGCGGTGCGATGGGGCGCGGGGACATGGCGGTTGGATGCTGAGGGCTGCCACCAACAATGTGTTGGGCAGAGCAGGCACAGCGGATTCTGAAGCAAAAATGTGCTGTACCGCGCTCTGGTTGAGCGCTAGGCGCTATACATTCAATAGCTGAATGCCTTGGAAGAGTGGACGCCGGCTGATCGGATGCGGTGGTGGCAGGTTGCGCGGCAGCCGTGGGTCACCGCCCACCCTGGTCATGCGATTGGAATCACTACAAAATCCACCATCCCCCCGCCCCCTTGCCATGGCCCTCCCCATCGACCCCTCCCGCAGCGCGCTCCCGCCCGTGGCCCAGTTCCTGGCCGAGGCGGCGCTGCAGCGGCAGACATCGCTGCTGGGGCTGGACAAGGCGCCGGCGGTGCATGCTCCGGCCGGCGCTGACCCGGCCGCGCCGCCTCCCACTGCGGGCTCGCCCCCGTCGCCCACCAGCCCACTGCCCCTGCCAGCCGACAAGGCCAGCATCTCGGCGCAGGCGCGCGAGCAGCTGGGGGCGGGCTTCGACCCCCGGCGCCCTGGGGCCGATGCTGCGCAGGGCGGTACCAGAACCGGTGGCGTACCGCTGCGCATGCCTGTGCCTCCACCATTGCCCACAGGGGCGCCCGCGGTGGCAGCGCCTAGTGCTGGGGCGGCGTCGGCCACTTCCAGCGCTGCCTGGCCGGCCACCGGCCTCGGTGCGCCGCTGATGCGCATGGTCAGCGCACTGGTGCAGCAGGTCACGGCCGGCAGTGGTGCGCCGCAGCGTGTGGTGTCCGCACAGCCCTGGCCGGTGGGTCTGGCGCAGGCGCTGGAGAACGGTTCCATCGACCCGGAGCAGCCTCCGCTGCAGACGTGGCTGGTGCGCCAGGGCTCGGCCCAGACGCCCGAGGGGCCGCGCGGCTTTGCGCTCACGCTGCGCGTGCCGGTGCCCTGGCTGGCCGCGCAGGCAGCCCCCTCCGCAGCCACCGCGGCCGCCGCTCTGCCCGCGGGCGCCCTGCAGGTGCCGTTTGCGGGCGGGGGCCAGGCGCTGCAGTCGGGAGTGATTGCACTGGTGCTGCAGGGCGCCGACGCTGCTACGCCCCGCACCAGCGCGCTGCTGGTGCTGGACTTTCAGCCCCAGCTGGCCGCCACGGTGTATGGCCGCGACATGCTGGCGCAGCAACAGGCCGGTCGCCTGGACCCATGGACGCAGATGGCCGTGCTGCAGGCCAGCGGCCAGGTGCCGCGGGAGGAAGACCGGGCGCGCAATGGTGCGTCGGGTTTGTGCGAGACGGCGGGCTGCCCCTATGCAGCCCGGTCCGAATGCTTGCAGCCGTTTTGCCTGGCGATGCGGGGCGTGGTGCCGGCCGAGCCGGTGGGGCCGGCACCCACGGCGTAGGGCGTCTGTGGGCTAGCCGCACGGGGCCGGTGCGGCTGGTGTGTCGACCGGCTGCGGGGCAAAGTTGCGTATGACTGCGGCGGCAACGGCTGCAAGCCTGCGGAATCGCATTGGCAGCGCTGCCTCTCAGCAGCTCCTCAGCAGCTCCTCAGCAGCCCCTTAGCCGCCTCGGTTGTCTCAGCTGTCCTACGGCCGCGGGTCTCCAAAGAGCGCACCCTTCTGGTGGATGGCTGCATAATTTTGCAGATCGAACGGACCTTTGAGCAATGCACGCAATTCCTCCCGCCCACGTCGTCAATGCTGCGTTTCCCGTCGATTTCGTTCCGCTGGCGGGCACGCCGCAGGACTGCGAAGCGTGCGGCAAGGGCGAGGGGCTGGGGTTTCAGTTCGACTTCGCGTACCAGCCCATCGTGGACGTGGAGCGGCGCGAGGTCTATGCCCACGAGGCCCTGGTGCGCGGCCCGGGCGGCGAGGGCGCGATGACGGTGCTGTCGCAGGTGAACGACCGCAACCGCTACCGGTTCGACCAGGCCTGCCGGGTCAAGGCGATCAAGGGCGCTGCCCGGCTGGGAATCGCGCAGCCGGTGTCCATCAATTTTCTGCCCAACGCCATCTACCGGCCCGAGGTCTGCATCCGCACCACGCTGGAGGCAGCGCGGGCGCACGGCTTTCCGCTCGAGCAGATCATCTTCGAGGTGACCGAGGGAGAGCGTGTCGAAGACGGCCCGTGGTTTGCGAGCATCCTGCGCGAGTACAAGCGCTGCGGATTTCGCACCGCCATCGACGACTTCGGTGCCGGCTATGCGGGCATGAAGCTGCTGTCGGATTTTCAGCCCGACATCATCAAGATCGACATGGACCTGATCCGCAACGTCGACACCAACCGCGCGCGCCAAGCCATCGTGCGCAGCCTGGTGCGCCTGTGCGAAGAGATGCACATCCAGGTGATTGCGGAAGGCATCGAAACCCCTGGTGAGCGCGACTTCCTGGCCGACACCGGCATCCGCCTGATGCAGGGCTACCTGTTCGCCAGGCCGGCCTATCGCGCGGTGGCTGCGCTGAACGCGTCAGCGTTCGACAGGCCGCGCCAGTAATTCAGGCGCTGACCCCGGGTGCCGCTGCCGCACTGCAGACCGGGCGTTGCGCGGTCTGCAGTGGGGGCGACGCAATGGCGCAGAAGCTCAGTGGTCCAGTGGCTCAGGACGTGCCCATGCGCGACAGGATGCCTGCATGCCGCGCGCGGGTGATCGGGTAGGCCACCAGCAGCGGAATCGCCAGCACCAGGCACACCGCCGGCAGCACGCCGGTCATCAGGGTGATGCCCTGCAGCGCACTGGCCGACTGCGCCACGTTGGGCACGTAGCCCGTCACGTCCAGCATGCCCGCCACCATCACCGTGGCCAGCGTGCGCGCCAGCTTGTCCATCAGGCCGTACAGCCCGTAGTACATGCCCGTCTGGCGTTCGCCGGCCTGCATGTGGCCGTGGTCGATGGTGTCGGGCACCATGGCAAAGGGCACGATCCAGTGCGCACCCATGCCGATGCCGATGACGACCAGGATCCCGGTGACCATGCGCTGGTCGCCCGGCCCCACCCAGTAGAGCGCCACCAAGCCGCCAGCGCACAGCACCAGGCCCAGCACGTACGCCCAGTTCTTCTCCCAGCGGTCGACCACGTACTTCCACCCGAACAGCGACAGGCCCACCACGCCGAGCAGCGTGCCCATGTAGCGCGGCAGGTCGCCCTTGTCGCCCTGCAGCTGGTAGATCACGAAGTATGCGAGCGAGGCCTGCACCAGCGTGAGGCCCAGGCGCACCAGGGTCGCGGCGCTCATCAGCAGCAGGAAGGGGCGGTTGCGCAGCGTGGTGCGCAGGGTCTCGCGCACGCTGTCCCACATGGGCCGCGCGTCGGCGGGGGCGTCGGTCTGCGCGGTGGGTGCGGCGCTGCCCTGGGGCTCGCGCACGCGCCAGGCCACCACGGCCACGGCCACACCGGCGATCAGGCCGAAGCATGAGCCCGCCAGCGCATAGCCCGTGCGCGCGTCGGGTGCGGCCCGCACCAGGATCGGCATGAACACGCTGCCCGCAAAAAAGCCGATCAGCGCGCCCATCGATGCATAGGCCGTGAGGCTGGTGCGCTCGTCGTAGTCGGTGGTCATGTTCGCGGCCATGGCCTGGTAGGGCAACTGCACCAGCGTCATGAGCGTGTCGAACACCGTGTACGTGATGGCGATCCACAGGAACGCAGCCACGGGCGACAGCCCTGGCGGCACCATCCACACCGCAGCCGCGGCAATGCCCAGCGGGATTGCGCCATAGATGAGGTAGACGCGGTGGCGGCCCCAGCGCGAGCGCGTGCGGTCGGTCACCCAGCCGAACAGCGGGTCGTTGACGGTGTCCCACACCTTGCCCACCAGCAGCGCCGCGCCGGCCACGGCGGGCGCGACCAGGGCCACGTCGGTGTAGAAGATCATGAGCATGAAATTCATCGCCGCGATCAGCATCTGCAGGCCGACGTTGCCGACCGCGTAGCTGAGCTTGGTGCCCAGGGTCAGGGGCGATGGCGTGGCGGTACCCGGTACGTTGCTGGGGTGCATCACGGTGCCACCGCCGGGATGGACGCGGGCACTGCGGCGGACGTGGTTGCAGGGGCGGCTGCGGCGCGCGGCGGTGCGGCTTCGAGCATCAGCCGCACTTCGCGGCGCAGCATCTTGTTCAGGAAGCTGCGCGGAATCTCCTCGACGATGCGCACATCGTCAGGCTGCAGATGCGCGGGCAGCTGCTGCACCAGGTACTGCGCGATCTCGCCTTCCAGCGTGCGCCAGTCGTGCTCCTTGCGCCAGCTCTGGCGCAGGCTCAGCACCAGCACGGCCTGCGCACCATGCTGCACCAGGCAGGCCTCCTTGACCGAGGGGTGGGTGTGCGCCACCTCTTCCACTTCGCGCGGGTTGAGCAATTGGCCGTTGCGCGAGACACGGTCCGCGCTGCGTCCCAGCACGTGCAGGTAACCCGCCTTGTCGAAATACCCCAGGTCGCCCATCACCACCCAGCCGTCTCGCAGGGTCTCGCTGGTCTTCTCGGGGTCGAGCCAGTAGCCGTCGAAGCGCACGGGTGTCAGCACGGTGATCAGGCCCATCTCGCCCTGCGGCAGCGGCTTGAAGTCGTCGCTGCGGATGACCACCTGCACGCCCGGCATGACGCGGCCCACGGTGGAGAGCACCTCCAGCCCCAGCGGGTTGCCCTGGGCATCCACGTGTTCGTGCGGCAGCAGCCAGGTGATGGGCGGCAGCGCCTCCAGGCAACCGTAGCCCTGCTGGAAGATCGGCCCGAAGCGGCGGATGGCCTCGGCGATCTTGGGGGCGGGCGTCATCTCGGAGCCGTATGGCACATGGGTCAGCGACGACAGGTCGTACTGGTCCAGCGTAGGCTCGTCAAGCAGGTCAATGATGGCCGAGGGCGAGAGGAACGCGCGCGATACGCGGTGCTTCTGGATCAGTCCGGCCAGCGTGGTGGCGCTGAAGTCCTCGGGCATCACCAGCGCTGCGCCCGACAGCAGCGTGGGCAGCACCAGGCCCGAGCCCGGCCCCGTGAGCGGCAGGCCCAGCATGTTCACATCCGGCCCCCCCACGGGCGGCGTGAAGTTGATCGAGCGCGAAATGAAGCGCACGCTGTCCAGGTACTTGCGGTTGCTGTAGCCGATGGACTTGGGCAGCCCGGTGGTGCCCGACGTCATGTGCAGCGCAAAGATGTCGTCCTCGTGCACCTCGGCCGTGCCACGCGCGGGCGTGGTCTGGGCCAGGGCCTTTTCGTACTCTTCACCGATGGCCAGCGTGCGCAGGCCCGGCAGCTTCTCGCGCACGGCCTGCAGGATGGGGGCGCTCAGCAGCGGGTCATGGATGAACACCGTGGGCTTGACGCGGCCCATGGTGGTCAGCGCCGCATCGGCCGGCAGGTGCTTGTGAAAGCTGGCAAAGATGGTGCCGTTCTCGAACGTGGCCAGCCGCACCTCGTACTGCTCGCCGGTCTCGGGCAGCAGGGTGAACACCACGTCGCCTTTTTTCACGCCCTGCGCCTGCATCCAGGCCTGCAGCCGGTGCACGCGGTCCTGCAGCTGTGCATAGGTCAGCGTGCCGCGCCGGTCGATGAGCGCAGGCTTGTCCGGGTTCCGAAGGTAGGCCAGGCGGGCCACGGCGCGCGCGGTGCGCAGGCGGTTGAGCATGAAGCGCGCTACAAAGCTGCGCAATGAAGGTAAGGCCACCAGAATCTCCCGAAAATCGCATGAACTAAGCAAGGAAGTTTTTCACGGCTTACCGTTTCAAGAGATGACCATTTGTATGTGCACGTATCCATTGGTTTCGGATTCGCCTGTGCGGCGCGTTTGCCTTGTTGAACGGTTTGCATCGACCCCCCACACCGTCGCCACCGCGCAACAGCAGGGCACTGAGCCCTTGTTCGGGGTCCATCAAAGCCAGCGATAAACGCTGCTTCAAAGCACTCCGCGGTCAGTTCTTTGGATGCATCGAACCCAGCATCAAAGACCAGCAAAGTTACAAATACGCCACTGCAACCGCACACCGACGACCATCAGTCCGCAGCCGCAGCATCGCCGCGGTTTGCGGTTCCGCCCGCCAAGTAAAACGCATAAAAAAACCGCCAGCACCGGATCACGGCACTGGCGGTTTTCTCAAGTCCAGCCCCCGAATAAGGGACCGGGCAATTTCAACTCACACCGCCCCACCACAGGGCGCGCCCCACACCAGGGCCACCGTGGAACTGGCTTCGCCAGGCCACTGGTGGCGTCCCCCTCGGGGGGAAGCGGCGCAGCCGCTCAGGGGGGTCAAGGGTAAAGTCCACGCATCTCGCGCGCATGCAGGATGCGCTGGCAGGCCACGATGAAGGTGGCGGTGCGCAGGCTCACCTTGTGCTCTTGCGACACCTGCCAGATGCCCGCAAAGGCCTCCTGCATGATGCGCACTAGGCGGGCGTTGATTTCGTCCTCGCTCCAGAAGAAGCTGGAGAAGTCCTGCACCCATTCGAAGTAGCTCACCGTCACGCCACCGGCGTTGGCGATCACGTCGGGCAGCACCAGCACGCCCTTGTCGTGCAGGATGTCGTCGGCCTCGGTGGTCGTGGGGCCGTTGGCGCCTTCGATCACGAGCTTGGCCTTGATCTGGCCCGCGTTGTCCTTGGTGATCTGGCCTTCCAGGGCCGCAGGGATCAGGATCTCGCAATCCACACCCCAGAACTCCTCGGGCTTCATCACGTCGGCGCCGGCAAAGCCGCCCACGCCGCCACGGGTCTTCACGTGGGCCAGCAGGGCGGGCACGTCCAGGCCGTTGCCATTGAAGATGGTGCCGGTGTGGTCCTGCACGGCCACCACCTTGGCGCCGGCTTCGGCAAACAGCTTGGCGGCAATGCCGCCCACGTTGCCAAAGCCCTGCACCGCCACGCGGGCGCCGCTGAGCGCCAGGCCCGTCAGCTTGGCCGCTTCGACACCCACGGTGTACACGCCGCGGCCGGTGGCCTCCACGCGGCCGAGCGAGCCGCCCAGGTCCACGGGCTTGCCGGTGACCACGCCGGTGGCGGTGGCGCCGGTGTTCATCGAATACGTGTCCATCATCCAGGCCATGATCTGGCCGTTGGTGTTCACGTCGGGTGCCGGGATGTCCTTGGAGGGGCCGATCAGCAGGCCGATCTCGCTGGTGTAGCGGCGCGTCAGGCGCTCCAGCTCACCCATCGACAGCTTCTTGGGGTCCACGCGGATGCCGCCCTTGGCACCGCCGTAGGGCACGTTCACCGCGGCGTTCTTGACCGACATCCAGGCCGACAGGGCCATCACTTCGGACAGCGTCACGTCCTGGTGAAAACGCACGCCGCCCTTGCCGGGGCCGCGGCTCAGGTTGTGCTGCACGCGGTAGCCTTCGTAGTGGGCGATGGTGCCGTTGTCGAGTTCGATCGGCACGTCCACGATCAGGATGCGCTTGGGGCGCTTGAGCGTTTCCACCCAGCGCGCCAGGTTGCCCAGGTAGGGGGTGACGCGGTCGACCTGCTGCAGGTAGTTGCCCCACGGGCCGAGGTGGTCGGCTTGCAGGTACGAAGGCACGCTGTGGACGACGGCGCCCGCAGCGGTGGTGGCAGGGGCGCCGGAAGATGAAGACATGGTGAGTTCCTTGTGGGATCGATCAGTTCAGGCTGCGAAGCTTATGCCTGTGCCCTCACGCTGTCTAAGGCCGGAGTGTTTGCGGGTTATGCGTTTGATGCATAACCTGCCGAAAGCGCCTGTTCATGCGGCATTGCAGCAAAACCGGCGCTTTCCACTGCGGGTCATTCGACCTTGAGCTGTGCCAGCGCCGGGTCGCCCTCGGGGTAGCGCAGGTCCAGGTTCTGCAGCACCTCGCGCAGCACGGTGGCGATCATCAGGTTGCGGTGCGTCTTGGAGTTGGCCGGCACGATGGTCCACGGCGCCCAGGGGGTGTGCGTGGCGGACAGCAGCGTGTCGTACGCGTTCTGGTACTCGGCCCACTGCTTGCGCACCTCGATGTCGCCCTGGCTGAACTTCCAGTGCTTGGCCGGGTCGTCCAGGCGCTCCTGAAGACGCTGCTTCTGCTCGTCGGCGCTGATGTGCAGCAGGAACTTGAGCACCACCGTGCCCGTCTCGCTGAGCATGCGCTCGAAGTCGTTGATGTGGGCCAGCCGCTGCTGGTGCTGCTCGGGCGTGATCCAGCCGTTGACCACCGGCACCAGCACGTCCTCGTACTGGCTGCGGTTGAAGACCGTGATGTCGCCCGCCTGCGGCACCTGCTGGTGGATGCGCCACAGGTAGTCGCGGGCGCGCTCGGCCTCGGTCGGTGCCTTCCAGCCCACGGCGTGCACCCCCAGCGCGCTCATGCGGCCGAACACGCCGCGGATGGTGCCGTCCTTGCCGGAGGTGTCGGTGCCCTGCAGCACCACCAGCAGCTTGTAGCGCTTGTCGGCGTAGAACAGGTCCTGCAGCGTGTCGAGCTCCGCGGCCAGCGCGTCCACGGCCGCCTTGTCCTGCGCCTTCCCGCCCAGGGAAAACGGCTTGGCGCCCGGGTCGTAGTCGCCCAGCGACACGCCGCGCTGCGGCTTGCCGCGGCTGCCGTCCTTGCCGTCATCGGCGGTGGGTTTGCCGGGCTGCCATTGCGACCACAGGTCGGCGGTCTTGCTGCGGGATTTGGGGATCAGGGGTGAGGGCATGGATGTGAGGGGCGGTGCGTGGATGGGGCACAGGTTAGGGCAACAGGGCGCGTTTCACAAATGGTCTGCGCGGGCCGCTGCTGGTTGCCAAGGCCGTGCCGGGCGCCCAGGCGCACCCTGGCCCGCAGCGACAGCGACAGCCGTGCATGGGCGGGCCCGGGTTCGGATGAGCGGAAGGCGCGTCACCGCTGCGCCATTCGGTAGGCCAGCGGCGTCTGCCCGGTGGCCTGGCGGAAGGCGCGGTGCAGGCCGGCTTCGCTCGCAAAGCCCAGGTCTTCGGCGATGCGCTTCAAGGGGTGTGGCGTGTCGCACAGCGCCTCGCTCACCTGGCGCAGCTTGATGCGGCGCATCCAGTGCGCGGCCGACAGCCCCGTGTGCGCCTGCACCCGGCGCGCCAGCGTGCGGGGCGAGAGGCCCAGTGCCTCCGCCAGCGCGGGCAGGCGCAGTTCGGTGGCGGGGCTGCGCTGCACCCAGAGCATGGCGCGGCGCAGGTCGGCGTCGGCCGTGGCCATGAGGTCGTGCCCCGCAAACGCCGGGTGGGTGGTGCGCGGGCGCGGCAGCATCAGCAATGCCTGCAGGTCGGCCAGGGCCTCGGGCGCCAGGCGCGCACCCAGCGCGTGAAGCATCAGCGGCAGGTAGCCGTTGGCGCCGGCTGCCGTGGTGGCGGTGCCGTCCTGCACCAGGGGCTCGTCAAAACGCCAGTGCACGGCGCTGTATTGCCGCTCCAGCGCGGCCCGCAGCCACCAGGTGGCCGTGGCGCCGCGCCCGCGCAGGCGCCCGCTGGCGGCGGCCAGCAACACGCCAGCGCAGTAGCTCCACACCTGCGTGCGGCGGGGCAGCGCGGCCAGGGCCTGCACCGCCGGGGCCAGTGGCTGCAGTTGCGCGGCGAGGCCGTCGGTGGACGATAGCCACAGGCCGGGGACCAGCACCGCGTCCAGGTCCGCAGCGGCCAGTGCAGCGCTGGGCGTGAGCGAGGGTCCTTGCCAGGTGGGTACGGGCTGCAGGTCGGCGCCCACCCACAGCGTCTGCGCCACGGGCCGCTGCGCCCGCAGGCCGGCTGCGCGGGCCATGTCGGCGGCGGCGAACAGGCCGGCCGGCATGCAGCCGGGGTACAGCAGCAGGCCCAGGCGCAACGCTGTGGTCGGCGGCGGTGCGTGCCGACGGGGGGCCGATGGCACAAGGGGCGCGGTCATGGGCAAAAAATGGGGTGGCTAGAAATGGCAAGAAATTGTCAGATCAGGCCATTCTCGCGCAGGCCGTGGCATCCAACAATCGGGCATCGACCTATCCACCCACCGGCCTTGTTGGAGACCCCCGCCATGCACATCACCCATCTGCGCAATGCCACCGTCCTGCTGGAGTTCTCAAGCCAAGGCCGCCCAGTGGGCCTGCTGGTGGACCCGATGCTCGCGCCGCGCGGCACGCTGCCGGCGCTGCGCTACCTGGGCAAGGGGCGTGAGCGCAATCCCATCGTCGACCTGCCGCCGGGCACGGACGCTGCGCTGGAGCGGGTGACGCACGCCCTCATCACCCACTGCCAGCGCGGCCACTTCGACCACCTGGACAGCGCGGGCAAGCGCTTTCTGCGCGAGCGGCAGATTCCGGTGATCTGCATGCCGCGCGATGCGGCCTACCTGGCGCAGCGGGGCCTGGTGGTGTTGCCGCTGTCAGGCCCGGAGCGCCAGCCGTTTGCACTGGGCGGCCACGTCACGCCGGTGGCCTGCGTGCACGGGCGGGGCTGGATCGCCCGCTTCATGGAGCACGGCCATGGCTACCTGCTGGAGTTGCCCGGCCAGCCCAGCGTGTACCTGGCGGGCGATACGCTGCTGACCCCCGCCGTGCGCGACTGCCTGGCGCGCCTGCGGCCGGACGTGGCCGTGCTGCCCGCAGGCGGCGCGCGCTTCGATGTGGGCGCGGAGATCCTCATGGACGCCGCCGACATGGCCCAGGCCGCCGCGCTGACCCCGGGCACCCTGGTGGTGAACCACCTGCAGGCGCTGGACCACTGCCCGACCACCCGCGAAGCAGTGCGGGCGCTGGCGCAGCAGGGTGGCTGGGACCACCGCCTGTGGGTGCCCGAGGACGGAGAGCGCAGGCGCTTCCTCCCCACGGACACTGCTGTGTGCTATTAAAACAATAGCTGTTTGCGCTTGCTGATCCAGCGGCAGGGGCAGTTTTCGTTCAAAACGACACCTGCACGCCCGCCACCACCTGCCGCTGCGCGCCCGGGATGACGGTGAGCGCGCCCCACGACGCCGTGTAGTAGGTCTTGTTGAACAGGTTGTGCACGTCCAGCGTCAGGCGCGTGCGCTTGTCGATCTGCCAGTAGCCCGTGAGGCGTGCCGTGGTGTAGGCCGGCAGGCGGTAGGTGTCGGTCGCGGTGCCGGTGCGCTCGCCCACGTGCACCAGGCCGCCGCCCACGCCGTAGCGGCCGCCCCAGGGGGCCTGGTCTTCGCGAATGGCGAACAGGCCGGCGCTCACGCGGGGCACGTTCAGCAGGCGCTTGCCCAGCAGGGCGGCGTTGTTGTCGCGGGTCACCTCGGTGTCGGTGTAGGCCAGGTTGGCGGTCATGCGCCAGTGGGCGTCGATCTGCCCGGCCACATCCAGCTCCAGGCCGCGGCTTTGCACCTCGCCTGCGGCGATGCTGAAGTTGGCGTTGGTGGGGCTGCGCGTGAGCACGTTGGTCTTGCGGATGTCGAACAGCGCCACGCTCGCGTTCAGCCGCTGGTCGGCCGACTGCCACTTGGCGCCCAGCTCCAGCGCCTGGCCCTTTTGCGGGTCGAACGCGCGGCCGCCTTCGTCGGTGCCCGCGTTGGGGCGGAACGAGCGCCCAGCCGAGGCGTAGACGGACGTGTTCGGATCGATCAGGTACGTGACGCCGATGCGCGGCGTGGCGGCGGAATGCTCCTGCACCTGGCGCGTGGCGGCCAGGCGGTTTTCGCTGTCCTGGTGGAAGCGGTCAAAGCGCACACCGGCCAGCAACTTCCATTTTTCTGTCAGGTCGATCTGGTCCTGCACGAACAGGCCCGTGGCGCGGGTGCGGTCCACCAGGTCGAAGCCTGGGGTCAGGTTGCCCACGGGCTGGTTGTACACGGGGTTGTAGATGTCGATGGCGAACGGCTGGCTGGCCAGGCTGGAGTAGCGGATGTCCTGCGCCGCGGTCAGGCGCCAGGTCTCCACGCCGGCCAGCACGGTGTGGGCGAGGCCGCCGGTGCGCAGCTTGCCCTCGACTTCGGCCTGCAGCGACGCATCGCGTGCGGGCAGGCTGCGCCAGCTGTCGCGGCGCGTCAGGGTGCGGCCGTCGGCGGCCAGGGCGCCGGTCAGGTCCACGGCGGCGCCATACAGGTCCGTCTCGCGGTACGACGCGCCCACGCGCGTGCGCCAGCCCTGGCCCAGGTCGTGGTCCAGCGTCACCTGGTGCGTGTCGCCGTTCACGTGCAGGTTGGGGCGGCTGGGGTCGCCCAGGTAGCGGTCGGACGGCAGCGCGCCCACGTTGCCGCGCACCTGCACGATGCCGCGGTCCAGCGGCGTGCGGATGCGGATGAACTCCGCCTCGTAGTTCAGCACCGTGTTGGGCCCCAGGTTCCAGGTGATGGACGGGGCCACCACCAGCTTGCGGTTGTCCACCAGCGCGGTGCGGCTGGCGCCGTCTTCGGCCGCCACGTTCAGGCGGTAGGCCACGTCCTTGCCCAGCGGGCCGGTGGTGTCGAGCGTGGCACGCCGGTAGCCCTGGCCGCCCACCTGCAGGCCGGCCTTGTGGGCGGCGGTGAACTGCGGCTTCTTGGTGACGATGTTGAGCGTGCCCCCTGGCTCGCTGCTGCCGTACAGCGCGGCCGCCGGGCCCTTCAGGAATTCGATGCGTTCGACCGAGCTCACGTCGCGCTGCGGGCCGTAGCCCCGGTTGGACGCAAAGCCGTTGAGCAACTGGCCGCCGTCGGTGTTGCTGAAGCCGCGGATCGCGTAGTTGTCCCACGTGCCGCCGAAGTCGTTCAGCCGGGTGATGCCGCTCACGTAGTCCACCGTATCGGCCAGGCGCGTCGCGCCCAGGTCCTCCATCAGCTGCTGGGGCACCACGCGCACGGACTGCGGGGTTTCGATCAGCGGGGTGTCGGTGCGCGTGGCGCCGGTGTTGCGCTGGGCGCCCTGGTAGCCGGTGGCGGCACTGCTGTCGCGCACCTGCACTTCCGACAGCGCAGGGCTGGCGGTGGTGTCGGTCCGTGGAGCCGATGGGGCGGTGGGGGCCGTCTGGGCCATGGCGGCGCTGGCCGTGAAGGCGCACAGGGCCAGGGTGGCGCGCGCCACGGCAGACTGCCGTGCGGGCGGGGAAATCAAGGGATGCATGGTGCAGATCGGTGAAGAAAAAACGGCGGGGCTTGCTGCCGCGCGCCGTGCCAGCCGCCGCACGGCAGAGGGGTCTTGCTGAGCGGGGCCACAGGCGGGGTTGCGGACCAAAGGCCGCCATTATCATTGCAAATGCAAACTATTCGCATTTGCTTTGGTGGCAATGCTCCGATGCTTTCCAGGTCGGGGTCGGGGTTCCGCTCCTGGTTCAAGCGCCAGCGCCCGGCCTCCTCGGCGGCGCTCAGCGGGGCTCAGCGGGGCTCTGCCTTGGCCGCCGTTCCCATCAACGCCACAAAACGCGTGGCCCCCAGGCCCAGGGGCCGTTCCTTGGACCACACCACATCCACCCACAGAGCGGTGCCGTTGCTCAGGTTCTCGAACGGCATCTCCACCAGCCGCCCTGCCTCGATGCGCGGCTGCACCAGCGCACGCGGCTGCCAGCCCCAGCCCAGTCCCGCCTCGATCAGGCCCAGCGCGGCCAGGTGGTTGTCCGTACGCCAATGGTGGCGGGCAAACACAAAACGCGGGTCGGTCTGCGCCAGGTCACGGCTGGCCACGACGATCTGGCGGGTGGTGGTCAGGTGTTCTTCGCGCAGCATGGCGCGTTCGGGCAGCTCGCCCCGCGCCAGGGCCGAGGCGCGCGCGCCCTGCAGTACCGCGTGGTCCGGCGCCATCACGGCCACCAGGGTTTCGGTGCCCACTTCCTGAAAACCCTCGCGCCCGTCGATGCTGGGCCGCTCGAACACCAGCGCCAGCTGCGCGCGGCCGCTGTGCAGCAGTGCCAGGGCATCCACCTGCGGCGCGGTCAGCACCTCCACCTGCAGCAGCGGGTATTCCGACGCCAGCGTGGCCAACGGGCCCGTCCAGCGGGCGGCCAGCAACTCGGGGGCGATGGCCAGCGTCAGCCGCTCTTCCAGTCCCTGCGTCAGCGCCAGAGCCTGGGCGTTGAGCTGCTGCAGTTGCCCCGCGAGCAACCGGGCCTGCGGCTCCAGCGCGCGCGCCGCCGCTGTGGGCCGGGGCTCGCGGCCACTGCGGTCGAACAGCTGCACATCCAGCTCGGCCTCCAGGTGGGCGATGGTCATGCTGACGGCCGAAGGCACCCGCGACAGCGCCCGTGCAGCGGCCGAAAAAGAGCCGTGGTCGAGGGCGGCCAGGAACACCTGCAGGCTGTCGGAGGAGAAAGCCATGCGGGTCAATCTATCAGAAAATCTGAAACAAGCTGACTTTATGTATCAGTGCGGCGCACATAAAGTAGCGCCATGACTTCCAGCACGACGCATCTCCAGACCACGCCATCCACTCCCGCTAGCACGGGGCTGCAGGGCATCAAGCGCCGGGTGATCTACGTCACTCTGTACGAGCTCATCGCCATCGCGGCCGCCACGCTGGGGCTGGCGCTGCTGACGGGCCAGGGCGCGGGCCATTCGAGCGTGGTGGCCGTGGCGGCGTCGGCCATCGCCATCGTGTGGAACATCGTCTTCAACTGGGCCTTTGAGCGCTGGGAATCGCGCCAGGCCATGCGCGGGCGCAGCGTGGGCCGCCGGGTGGCGCATGCCATCGGCTTCGAGGGCGGGCTGGTGTTCACGCTGGTGCCGCTGTTCGCCTGGTGGTTCGGCGTGAGCCTGTGGACCGCCTTCGTCATGGACCTGGGGCTGATCGTGTTCTTTCTGTGCTACACGTTCGTTTTCAACTGGGGGTTCGACCGCATCTTCGGCCTGCCGGCGTCGGCACAGGCGGCCTGAGCGCCCTTGGCACCGGCCACGCAGGGTTCAAATGCGCTTGAGCCCGAGCGCCTTCAACTCGGCCTCGCTCAGGCGCGACAGCACGTCGCTGCGCAGCTTGTCCAGCTGGGCGCGGTGGCTGAAGTCCAGGTCCACGCCGTGCACCGGCAGGTTGCCGTCACCGCCCAGCGCATAGGCTTCGCCCGTGGTCTCGTTGAGCACCAGCCACATCCGGCGCACCTGGCCCCGCTGGCCGCCCGAGGTCTGCTGGGCGACGTAGCCGTCCGCGTCGGCGCGCCGCGTGAAGACGGCCTTGAGGATGTCGTCCCCGAGCAGCGATATCCACACGCCCCAGCCCTCACGGAGCGATGCATCGAAGCGTTGGCCGGGCAGTTGGGTCGCGGCGTAATAGGCGGTGTCTACGGGGTGTTTCATCAGCGCAAGGAAATGGAAGCAGCGGGAGCCACCGCATCTTAGCGGCGTGCAGGCGGCACATCACGGCTTTTGCGCCAGCCCCGCGGATTCAGCCCTGGCGGCTGGCGCCCGTAAAATCAGGGCTTCCCCAAAGAGCGTCGCAGCGGGCCCCCACGCCCGCAAGGTCGGTCATCCCTGGATGCGATGACGCTCGGTGGCCCCCACGAACCGATTGCACGAGTGAGCCTGATGTCCGCTGTCCCCGTTCCTCCCATGAAGCTGTCCGGCCTGGAGCCGGTAACCATCGGCGAGGGCACGCTGTTCGTCAACATCGGCGAGCGCACCAACGTCACCGGCTCCAAGGCGTTTGCCCGCATGATCCTGAACGGCCAGTACGAAGAGGCCCTGGCCGTGGCCCGCCAGCAGGTGGAAAACGGCGCCCAGGTGATCGACGTGAACATGGACGAGGCCATGCTCGACAGCAAGGCCGCCATGGTGCGCTTTTTGCAGCTCATCGCCTCCGAGCCCGACATCGCGCGGGTGCCCATCATGGTCGACAGCTCCAAGTGGGACGTGATCGAGGCCGGCCTGCGCTGCATCCAGGGCAAGGGCATCGTCAACTCCATCAGCATGAAGGAGGGCATCGACAAGTTCAAGCACGAGGCGCGCCTGGTCAAGCGCTACGGCGCGGCCGCCGTGGTCATGGCCTTCGACGAGAAAGGCCAGGCCGACACCTTCGAGCGCAAGATCGAGATCTGCGAGCGCGCCTACCGCGTGCTGGTCGACGAGGTGGACTTTCCGCCCGAGGACATCATCTTCGACCCCAACATCTTCGCGGTGGCCACGGGCATCGAGGAGCACAACAACTACGCGGTCGACTTCATCGAGGCCGTGCGCTGGATCAAGCAGAACCTGCCCGGTGCCAAGGTCTCGGGCGGCGTGTCGAATGTGTCTTTCAGCTTCCGCGGCAACGACCCGGTGCGCGAAGCCATCCACACCGTGTTCCTGTACCACGCCATTCAAGCTGGCATGGACATGGGCATCGTCAACGCCGGCATGGTCGGCGTGTACGACGACCTGGAGCCCACGCTGCGCGAGCGCGTGGAGGACGTGGTGCTCAACCGCCGGCCCGACGCGGGCGAGCGCCTGGTCGAGGTGGCCGAGACGGCCAAGAGCGGCGCCAAGGACGAGAGCAAGCGCCTGGAATGGCGCGGCACGCCCGAGGCCCCCAAAACCGTGGGCGAGCGCCTGTCGCACGCGCTGGTGCACGGCATCACCGACTTCATCGTCGAAGACACCGAAGAGGCCTACCAGGCCATCGTCGCCAAGGGCGGACGCCCGCTGCACGTGATCGAAGGCCCGCTGATGGACGGCATGAATGTGGTGGGCGACCTGTTTGGCGCGGGCAAGATGTTCCTGCCCCAGGTGGTCAAGAGCGCACGCGTGATGAAGTCCGCCGTGGCCCACCTCATCCCCTACATCGAGGAAGAAAAGCGCCAGGACGAGCTGGCCGGGCGCGACGTGCGCAGCAAGGGCAAGATCATCATCGCCACCGTGAAGGGCGACGTGCACGACATCGGCAAGAACATCGTCACCGTCGTCTTGCAATGCAACAACTTCGAGGTGGTGAACATGGGCGTGATGGTGCCCTGCCACGAGATCCTGGCGCGCGCCAAGGTCGAGGGGGCGGACATCGTGGGCCTGTCGGGCCTGATCACGCCCAGCCTGGAAGAAATGCAGTACGTGGCCGGCGAGATGCAGAAGGACGACCACTTCCGCATCAAGAAGATCCCGCTGCTCATCGGCGGCGCCACCACCAGCCGCGTGCACACCGCCGTCAAGATCGCGCCGCACTACGAAGGCCCCGTGGTCTACGTGCCCGACGCGTCCCGCAGCGTGAGCGTGGCCCAGAGCCTGCTGGGCGACGGCGTGCAGACCTATGTCGACGAACTCAACGCCGACTACGACAAGGTCCGCATCCAGCACGCCAACAAGAAGCAGACCCCGCTGTGGTCGCTGGCCAAGATCCGCGCCAACAAGACGCCGGTGGACTGGGTCTCTTTCAAGCCCACCGTGCCGCGCGCGCTGGGCCGCCGCGTGTTCAAGAACTTCGACCTGGCGGAGCTGGCCCGCTACATCGACTGGGGCCCGTTCTTTCAGACCTGGGACCTGGCCGGCCCGTACCCCGCCATCCTGACCGACGAGGTCGTGGGCGTGGAGGCCGCGCGCGTGTTCGCCGACGCGCAGGCCATGCTGAAAAAGATCATCGAAGGCCGCTGGCTCACCGCCAACGGCGTGATGGGCCTGTACCCCGCCAACAGCGTGAACGACGACGACATCGAGTTCTACACCGACGAGACGCGCACCGAGGTGGCCATGACCTGGTACGGTCTGCGCCAGCAGGCCGAAAAGCACACCATCGACGGCGTGACGCGCCCCAGCCGCTGCCTGGCCGACTTCGTCGCGCCCAAGAGCAGCGGCATCGCCGACTACGCCGGCCTGTTCGCGGTGACGGCGGGCCTCGGGATCGAGAAGAAGGAAAAGGCCTTCATCGACGCGCTGGACGACTACTCGGCCATCCTATTCAAGAGCCTGGCCGACCGCCTGGCCGAAGCCTTTGCCGAAGCCCTGCACCACCGCGTGCGCACCGACTTGTGGGGCTATGCGGCTGGCGAGCAGCTGTCCAACGACGACATGATCGCCGAAAAATACACCGGCATCCGCCCCGCCCCCGGCTACCCCGCCTGCCCCGACCACAGCGCCAAGAGCGAACTGTTCCGCGTGTTGCAGTGCGAAGAAGTCGGCATGACCCTGACCGAGAGCCTGGCCATGATGCCCGCGGCCAGCGTGAGCGGCTTCTACATCGGCCACCCCGAGAGCGTGTACTTCAACGTCGGCAAGATCGGCGAGGACCAGTTGCACGACATGGCGACGCGCCGGGGCATGGAAGAGGCGGTGCTGGCGCGGTTGCTGGCGCCGAATCTGTAGTGCGGACGCAGTGCCGATGCCCGTGAAGATGTCGCTTGTGAAAAAGTCCTGCCTGGCCGCGGCCCTGCTGGGCGCAGCCTGCGCCGCAGCGCTGGCTGCCGACTGGGCGTTCGCTTTCAAACCGGTGGCCGCGCAGATGGCGATCTACTCCGGTGGCTTGGGCGACCCCGCTGCGCCGACGGCGCAGGATGCCAAGGTGTCGTTCCACATGCAGGGCAAAGCGGCCCGGGACCTTTTCGACCGCCTGGGCCCGGACGTGAAAAATGAGTGCACGACCGACCCCAAAGTCCGCGTCCGCATGAAAGAGCGGCTGCAATGCATTCAATACTCGAACTCGGACACCAGTTGCTATTTCGGATTCGATCTGAAAGACGGCAAAAGCATCGGCGGCAGCATCTGCTGATGCGGCTGGGCTGAGGGTTCCAGCATCGCGCTTGTTTGCCCTTTGCCAGGTGGGCGCCCCGGGCGGAGCGCCATCAGGCCTGTAGCGCAGGTTTATGCGACCGGTGTGGCCCCAGCGGCCGGCGCCGCTGTTCCCTCGACGCTCGCAGCCATCTCCAGCTGCATCATGATCATGTTGACCAACGTGTGCACCGTGGGGCGGCCGGTCTCGATGATGAAGTGGGCAGTCTCGCGGTACAGGCCGTCGCGCTGCGTGTAGAGCTCGCGCAGCTTGTCCATCGGGTTGCCGCCCTGCAGCAGGGGGCGCGTGCGGTCGTGCTTCACGCGCTTGTAGATCTCTTCGGCCGAGGCGCGCAGGTAGAGCACCGAGCCGAAATCGCGCAATACCCCGCGGTTCTCGGCACGCAGCACGGCGCCGCCGCCGGTGGACAGCACCATGCCGCCGCTGCCGCGGCACACCTCGGCCAGCACCTCGGATTCCAGGTCGCGAAAGCGGGCCTCGCCTTCCGCCTCGAAAAAGCTGCGGATGGTGGTGCCGATGGTCTGTTCCAGCCGGTGGTCCAGGTCGATGAAAGGTACCCCAGCGCGGTGGGCCAGCTGCCGGCCGACGGTGGATTTGCCCGAGCCGGGCATGCCGACCAGTGCACAGCGAATCTGCATAAATGTCCTGTTGTGATGCTGTACCAACTGGGCGCAGAGTGTAAGGGCCCGGCGCCTGCACGGCCCGGGGTGCAGGCGGCGCGGTGCAAAGGTCAGAGCGCGGCGTAGACCAGTGCGGGCCACAGGGCGCAGAGATAGCGCAGCTGCCCGGGCGCCTGGGTGAGCAGGATGGCGAACAAATCCTCGGCAGGGTCGACGAAGAAGCAGGTGCCGCCCATGCCGCTCCAGCTGTAGCTGCCGGCCGACCCGGGGCTGGTGGCCAGGCCGGTGGCGCTGCGCACGGCCACACCCAGGCCGAAGCCGTGGCCCGGCGGCAGGAGGTCGCCCACCACCGGGATGCCGCCAAGGTGGTCGGCGGTCATGAAGTCCACCGTGGCGCGGCTGGCCAAGCGGATGGGTCCATCCGGGCCGTGCAACGTACCACGGCCCAGCATCAGCGCCAGAAACCGTGCGTAGTCGGCCGCAGTGGACACGAGGCCGCCGCCAGCCGATTCAAAGGCCGGCGGCGCCGACACGTCGTTGAGCGCCATCGCTGCCGTGCCGGTCCGCGGGTCAACCGCAAAGGGCTCGGCCAGGTCCGCCAGCCGGTGGGCCGGCACCGCAAAGCCGGTGTCCCGCATGCCCAGCGGGCCCAGCACGCGCTGCTGCAGGATGGTGGAGAGCGGCGCGCCTTCGACCGCTTCCAGCACGGCGCCCAGCACGTCGGTGGCGCGGCTGTACTCCCAGGCGCTGCCGGGAGGGTGCACCAGCGGCAGCGGGCCCAGTGCCGACACCTGCGCGGCATTGGTCAGGCGGCGCGACCCGATGCGCGCCGCGCGGTAGGCATCGGCCACGGTGCCGGGCTCCCAGGCGTAGCTCAGGCCGGCCGTGTGGCGCAGCAGGTCGTGCACGGTGGCCTCGCGCGCTGGCGGGTTGCTGGTTCCGGTGGCCTCGTCGTACACGCGCTGGCCGGCAAACGCTGGCAGGTAGTGCGACACGGGCAGCGACAGCAGCAGCCGGCCTTCTTCCATCAGCATCAGCGCCACCAGGGAGGCGATCGGCTTGGTCATCGAATAAATGCGGAACACGGCATCGGCCGCCATGGCGGGCGCGTCGCTGCCCGGGCGCAGCGCGCCCACGGCCTCGTGCAGCACCGTGTGGCCGCGGTGGTGGACCAGCGCCACCGCGCCGGGCAGCAGGCCCTGGTCAACGTGGCGCTGCAGCGCCTCACGCAAGCGGGGCAGGGCAAGGGGGTTCATGATCGATCTCCAGGTTCCAGATGTGCGTGCATACGGCAGGGCCGCCGAGTATGCGCACACCGGGCGATGGTGCCGTCGCCTGTGCAACAGCGGTGGACGGGACCCAAGTGTCGGACCGAACCTACCTGCACTGCCGGCTATCGCGGCTGGATGCGGGCGCCGCGCCGCGCTAGGCTTGCCGCATGACCGCCTCCAGCCTGCTTCGCCGCGCCCTGCGCCTTGTCGATCCCTTGTGGAAAATGGTGCAGCCCTTCTGGCGCGCCATCAATTTGTGGCTGGACGCCGACGGGCTGCGCATGAGCGCCGCCATGTCCTTCTACGGCATGCTGAGCCTGGCCCCGTTGCTGCTGCTGCTGGTGGGCGTGCTGGGGTGGTGGATGGACCGCAGCTACCTGGAGACCAACCTCATCTCGCAGGTGCAGGCCGTCATGGGCCAGCAGGTGGCCGAGGTGATTCGGCAGGCCCTGGCCAGTGCCAAGGAGCCGTCGGAAGGGCGGCTCGCGTCCCTGGTGGGTTTTGTGGTGCTGGTGTCGGGCGCTACAGGCGTGTTCGTGGAGTTGCAGTCGGCACTGGAGCACTTGTGGCGCGGCGAAGCGCCGACGCAGCAGCGCGCCGCCTGGTGGCGCATGGCGTCGCTGCGGCTGCGGGGCCTGGCGTATGTGCTGGCCCTGGGCTTTTTGCTGTTGGTGTCGCTGGTTCTGTCCACGCTGATCAACCTGTTTGCGGGCTGGGCAGGGTCGCACCTGTCGTCTGCGCCGGTGGCGCCTGCCATGCAGATACTCAACGAGGTGGTGGCCTTCGGCTTTGCGGTGCTGCTGTTCATGGGGCTGATGCGCATTGGCGGCGGTGCCCGCCCGTCTTCGCGCTGCATCCTCGCGGGGGCCGTGGTGGGCGCGACGCTGTTCACCGTGGGCAAGCAGCTGCTGGCGTGGTACCTGTCCACCGCGGCGGTGGTGTCGGCCTATGGGGCTGCGGGGTCGCTGGTGGTGCTGCTGATGTGGATCTACTTTTCGTCGGCGGTGCTGCTGTTCTCGGCCAGTTGTGCACGCGCGTTCCAGGAGACGCATGGCGCGCCATCGGAGCCTGCGGTAGCGCCCGACCCGGCGTTCACCGCGCATTGATGTCGTCCACCGCCGCGCTGCCCAGGCCCGCCACGTGACCATCTGCCGGTAAACAGCTTCTTACGTCCTTTACAGGGGCTATGTCCGGTTTTCAGGCACCCGCAGGTACTCTGCAGCCACCCGTCCAGCGTTGTGTTGGTACCGCTGGATCTTTCGGAGAAAAATCATGAGCCTTATCGTTTCGTCATCGTCCCATCCTTTGTCCGCCACATCCCACGCAGGCGTTGCCGGTGCGGCCTCGGGTCACTCGCTCAAATGGCTGTGGGCTGCCATCGGTGTGCTGGGGGTGAGCGTGGTGGCCTTGGGCACCACCTTGGTGGTGCAGAACGCCGGCAAATCGTCTGCCGAAGCGCCTCCCGCCGCCGTGGCAGCCCTGGCGCAGCCGGCGCCCGGCATGCCCCCGGTCGATGGACCGGCACAAAACAAGCCTCTGCCGCAATCTGGACAAAGGAATGTTGCTACAAATAATGTAGCAAACCAGGCGCCAAGCTATTCGCAAGGCGCGTCTTACCAGGGGGGGTCTTACCAAGGTGGATCTTCGCAAGGCGGCTATGCGCCGTCCCAGCCTGCAATGCGCACCGCAGCGCCTGCGCCCGTGTGCGCATCGTGCGGCCGGGTCGAGTCCGTGCAGGCGGTGCAGCAGGCGGCACCCGCCACCGGGGTCGGCGCGGTGGCTGGCGGCGTGCTGGGTGCCGTGGTGGGCAACCAGGTTGGCAAGGGGTCTGGCCGAACCGCGGCCACGGTGCTGGGTGCCGTGGGCGGCGGTTATGTGGGCCACAAGGTCGAAGAGCGCACGCGCACGCAGACGGTCTACCAGATCGCCGTGCGCATGGAAGACGGTTCGGTGCGACGCTTCACCCGCGCGCAGCCTCCGGCCGTGGGCACACCGGTCGTTTTGCAGGGCAAGGGCTTCCGCGTGGATGACGGCACGGCCGCGCGCGCCGCAGAGTCCTATCCGCGCGCCCAGCCAGGCGCTGTGCGCGTGGCCGATACGTATTGAGCCAGCCCTGAACCCCAATGCAAAAGCCCGCAATTGCGGGCTTTTTTGCTGGGCGAAGGCGCAGTGAGTGGCTGCGGTTACAGCACCACCGGGATTTCCGTCGCAGGCGGCGTGTTGCGGCTGCGGCCGCAGCGCACCAGGCCGTCGATCATCACCATGCCGATGCCCGGGATGTCGCCCAGCTGCACGCTCTCCAGCAGCGTGGCGCCGGCCGTGTGTTGCGCGCGGTCCATGAACACGAAGTCCGCCGCGCGACCCGGCTCGATCAGCCCGCAGTTGAGGTTGCGGATGCGTGCCGTGTTGCCCGTGGCAAAGCAGAACACCAACTCGGCGGGAATGTCGGCAAAGCTCGATATCAAGGCAATCATGCGGAGCATGCCCAGCGGCTGCACACCCGAGCCGGCCGGGCCGTCAGTGCCCAGAATCACGCGGTGCGGGCACTTGAGTTCAATGGCGGCGCGCGCTGCCTGAATGGCGATCTTCTCGTTGCCGTTGTGCACTAGCTCGATCGCGCGGGATGACTTCTCGCACAGCTCGCACACGTGCTTCCAGGGCAGCGAGGTGTGGCCGCCGTTGATGTGGCCGATCACGTCGGCATCGGCCTCCAGCACCACATCCTTGTCGATCAGGCCCGAGCCCGGAATGGACGGACCGCCCGTGTGGATGGTGCTCTGGATGCCGTGCTTGCGCGCCCAGGCCACCATCTGCTGGGCCTCGTAGCCGGCCTTGACTGAGCCCAGGCCCACCTCGCCCAGCAGCGTCACACCCGCGTCGGCCAGGTCCTTGAAGTCCTGCTCGGTCATGCCTTTTTCGATGACCGGCGCGCCTGCGATCACCTTCACGCCGCCGGGGCGGAAGTTGTCGAACGAGCGCTGCGCGGTGATGGCCAGCGCCTTCAGGCCCACGATGTCTTTCGGGCGGCCCGGCAGGTGCACTTCACCGGCCGACACCATCGTGGTCACGCCGCCGTTCATGGTGGAGTCGATCCAGCCGATCTGGTTTTGCCGCGGCGTCCAGTCGCCAAAGACCGGGTGCACGTGGCTGTCGATCAGGCCGGGCGCCACGCAGGTCTGGCGCGCATCGATCACGGTCTGCGCGTGTTCGGTGTCGCAGTCCTTCTCGCGGCCCACGGCCACGATGAGTCCGTCGTTGACGACGATGGTGTCGGCATCGAGGATGGGGCGGTCGAGGTCGCCCGACAACAAAAGACCGATGTTCTTGATGACCACTTTGCCCGACTTGCCGCCGGCTGCTGCTTCTGCCATGGATTCTCCTCGTGGGTGGGGGTTCGGGGCTCGTTGCGGCCCTCGCTCAGAAAATCGTTGCGTCTTGTGGGCTCTGCGGCGCCTATCGGCCGGAGCAAAAACCTTCAGGCCGCTGCCTTGCTCTTGGGCAAACTGGGGCCTGGCGCCACCGTGCGCAGCACGCTGTCGATGACGAAGGACTCCCAGTGCGCCAGCGCATCGGGCGTCTCCAGGTCTTCGCCCAGAAAGGCCGACAGCGTGTGGCGGTTGGACATGTAGAAGTAGCCCGTGGCGGCGATCAGCAGGTACACGTCGCGCGCCGACACATCCTTGCGGAACAGCCCTTGTGCCTGGCCGCTTTCCAGCACGCGGCGGATCACCTCGATGGCGGGCGACGAGTATTCGCGGGCCCGCATCGACTTGGAGATGTGCTTGCCCTTGTGCAGGTTCTCGGTGTTGAGCAGCGTGATGAACTCGGGGTTCTTGCGGTAGTAGCCCACCACGAAGCGGATCACGGCCTGCAGTGCCTCGACCGGCTTGGCGGTGTCCAGCGTGAGCTTGGACTCCGCATCGTTCATGCGCCGGTAGGTTTCCTCCAGCACCTCGATGAACAGGCCTTCCTTGCTGCCGAAGTAGTAGTAGATCATCCGGTCGAAGGACTTGGCCGCCTTGGAGATCTTCTCCACGCTGCCGCCTTCGTAGCCGTAGCGGGCGAACACCTTGGTCGCCGCTTTCAGGATGTTGTCGCGCGTGGTCTGTGCGGCCTGCTCGCGCACCCCCGTCTTGCGCACGGTGGGAGATCGGCTGGACGCTGTCCGGGTCTTGGGAGGAGTGGCAGACATGGCGGGTCCTGGTGGGTGGGGCCGGCGCCCGGGGCCTGATCCTCAGGCCCCGCCGCCGGCCGGGAGATCACTGCTCTGCGAACGCGCGTTCGATCACGAAGTCGCCCGGCTTCGTGGTGTTGCCTTCCTTGAAGCCGCGCTCTTCCATCATGTGCTTGAGGTCGCGCAGCATCTCGGGGCTGCCGCAGATCATCACGCGGTCTTCCAGTGGGTTGAGCGCGGGCAGGCCCAGGTCGCGGGCGAGCTGGCCGTTCTCGATCACGGTGGTCACGCGGCCCTGGTGCTTGAACTCCTCGCGCGTCACGGTGGGGTAGTACTTGAGCTGCTTGCTCACGATCTCGCCCAGGAACTCGTGCTGGGGCAGTTCGTTGGTGATGTAGTCGTGGTAGGCCAGCTCCTTCACCTCGCGCACGCCGTGCACCAGGATGACTTCCTCGAACTTCTCATACGTCTCGGGGTCGCGCATCAGGCTCAGGAACGGCGCCACGCCGGTGCCGGTGGACAGCATGTACAGGCGCTTGGCGGGCAGCAGGTAGTCGATGAGCAGCGTGCCGGTGGGCTTCTTGCCCACCACGATGGTGTCGCCCACCTGGATGTGCTGCAGGCGCGAGGTCAGCGGGCCGTCGGGCACCTTGATCGACAGGAACTCCAGGTGCTCTTCGTAGTTGGCGCTGGCGATGCTGTAGGCGCGCAGCAGGGGTTTGCCGTTCTCGCCACGCAGGCCGATCATCGTGAAATGGCCGTTGGAAAAGCGCAGGGCCGTGTCCCGCGTGGTGGTGAAGGAGAAAAGGCGGTCCGTCCAGTGGTGGACGGAGAGGACGCGTTCTTCTAGAAAGGCGCTCATGGTGCTTAGTCGAAAAAGTTGAAAGTACAGAAGAAAACTGGCTGAAGTCCGCGCTGGCGGCGTACTGGAGCGGGGCTCAGAACGCGATATCCAGGCCGGAAAGCTTGTGGCTCACAACCCTCCATTGTTCCGCATCTGGCAAAGCCGGTTTTCTTTTGGTGATTGTGGGCAGGCCCGGGGCCAGCTTTTTGTTGAATTCGAGGAAGATTTCCAGGCCCGGGGGCAGGTCGTCTTCGGCATAGATGGCGTTGGCGGGGCACTCGGGGATGCAGACCGCGCAGTCGATGCACTCGTCGGGGTCGATGACGAGGTATTCAGGCCCCTCCTTGAAGCAGTCGACCGGGCAGACATCGACACAGTCGGTGTACTTGCACCGAATACATGCATCCGTCACTACGTGCGTCATTTTGGGGCTCCTCGTGCACCGTTTCAGGGGGTGCGAAAACACCATTGCGGACCATCATCGATTGCGCTACATTCGCGATCAATGTAGCAATCACAACATTTAAGTTAAGTGAATGCTACACAAAATGCAATGCGCGTACAAGCATTTGAAAAGATGCAATGAATGGGCTCCACGATGACTGAACACACCAAGACCGACGGGCTTCCAGGCATGGATGCGCCAGAGCTGCCGCAGGTGCTGGAGCGCGCCCGGCCGCGCAACGAGCGCATGAACGCCGCCAAGGTGGAGTGCAACGCGTGCCCGGTGCTGTGCCAGATATCGGAAGGCCGCGCCGGCGCGTGCGACCGCTATGCCAACCACGCCGGCGTGCTGGTGCGCGTGGACCCGGTGGTGCTGCTGCGCAAGACGCTGGAGGCGGGCGAAGTTGCGCTGGTGCCCTTCGCAGGCCGCTCGTCCGCGGCGGATGCCGACGCGCCGGTGGATGCCGCGGGCAGTACCGCCGAAGGTGCCGCCGCGCAGCCCGCCTGGAGCGGCGACCTTCTCTTGTCGGAAGAAGTGTTCGTCACCGGCGTGGGCTCGTCCACCACCTACCCCGACTACAAGCCCGCCCCTTTCATCGTGGGCTCCAAGGTCGATGGCGTGGACATGGTCACCGTGGTCACCGAGGGCATCTTCAGCTACTGCAGCTTCAAGGTGAAGATCGACACCGACCGCTTCCTCGGCCCCGAGCAGGCCAACGTGCGCTGCAAGGGCGAAGTGGTGGGCCACGTCACCACGGCCGAATACGGCTCGCAGATGCTGTCGCTCGGCGGCGTGCACCACCTCACGGGCGGCAGCAAGAAGGAAGGGCGCATCGCCAACGAGATGATGCAGCTCTTGGGCAACAAGCAGGCGGTGGAACTCACCATCGACGGCGGCTCGCAGCTCGTCATTCAGGCCGGGCAGGCGCCCATCGTCAACGGCGTGGCCGAGCAGCGCATGCGTGTGGGCTGCGGCTCCGCGGCCATCGGCATCTTCGCGCGCCAGTTCTTCGGCCAGGCCGACGAGGTGGTGGTGGTGGACGACCACATCACCGGCGTGCTCACCGAGCACCAGGCCGGCCGCTGCCTGGACATGAAGTCCTCGGGCATCCAGATGCGCGGGCGCAAGTCCACCCCGGGCCGCTACTTCCAGGTGGCCAATCCCGGCACGGGCTGGGGCGGCACCGACATCGCCGACCCTCTGTCCATCATCGAGGGCTGGGACGCATCGGTCGCGTGGCCGGGCCTGCGCCTGCTCATGACCTCCACCACGGGCGAGCACGCCAGCTGGTACGTGCTGAACGAATCGCTGGTGCCGGTGGAGGCCGAGATGCCCGATGCGGTGCGCCGCATCGTGGAGCGTATCGGCGAGAACTGCGAGCCCTCGCTCACCTCGGTGCTCTTCCTGGGCGGCGCGGGCGGCAGCCTGCGCGCGGGCGTGACGGAAAACCCCGTGCTGCTCACGCGCTCCATCAAGAACGCGCTGGTGAACGTGACCTGCGGCGGCGCACCCGCCTATGTGTGGCCCGGCGGCGGCATCACCGTGATGGCCGATGTGCTGCGCATGCCCGACAACAGCTTCGGCACTGTGCCCACCCCCGCCATCGTGGCGCCCATCGAGTTCAGCATGCGCCGCACCGACTACGAGGCCCTGGGCGGCCATGCCGAGCAGATCCGCAGCCTGCGCGAGGTGCTGGAGCACGGCGCGTGGCACAACGACGGCGCGCCGCAGGCACTGTCCTGGCAGGCACTGCCCGCTGCCAACCCCTGGCCGCTGGGCCGCCCGCCCCTGCTGGGCTGAACGGGCTCTTGTCATGCACGCCTGCCGCAACTTTCTGCCTGATGGCCGCTGGCACTTCCAGCACGGACCCATCGACCTGGTCATCCAGGCCGAGGGTGACCGCACCGCCGTGGCCGCTGCGCACGAGCGCGCCTGGCAGCGCTTCGAGGGCCTGTTGCAAGAGCTGGTGAACGAGCTGCCCGGCTTGCGCGCCCCGGTGGGTGAAACCACCTCCTTGCAGGGGGTGGTCGCGCAGCGCATGTGGCTGGCCTGCCACCCGTACCGCAAGGGCTTCATCACCCCCATGGCCGCCGTGGCCGGGGCGGTGGCGCAAGAGATCCTGGCGTGTTTTGCGCAGGACGGCATCGCGCGCGCCTGGGTCAACAACGGCGGCGACATCGCACTGCACCTCGCCCCCGGCCAGTCGGCCTCGGTGGGGGTGTATGCGGACATCGCCAGGCTCGATGCCGCCCAACTGCGCCACGGGCTGCTGCTGGACGGCCAACTGCGCATCAACAGCACCATGCCGGTGCGCGGCGTGGCCACCAGCGGTTGGCGCGGGCGCAGCCAGTCGCTGGGCATCGCCGACAGCGTCACGGTGCTCGCGCGCACCGCGGCCGAGGCCGACGCCGCCGCCACCGTGGTGGCCAACGCCGTGAACGTGCTGGACGAGCGCATCACCCGCATGCCCGCCTGGCTGGTGCGCGACGACAGCGACCTCGGTGCCATTCCCGTCACGGTGGATGTCCCGCCGCTGCCGCGTGCACAGGTGCTGCGCGCGCTGCACCAAGGGCTGCAAAAGGCGCAAGAATTGCAGTCCCGCGGGCTGATCTGGTGCGCGCTGCTCGCGTGCCAGGGCGAGTTCGCGGCCACCCGCATGCCCGAGGCAGCGCTGGCGGGGCTGCCCGCACGCACCGAAGGCCCGGCAGGCGCGGTGAGCGCGGTGCACGAAGAAGTTGGTTCAGTATTTGCTTAACGAATTCACAAGCCCACAGGCCATCCCATGATCCAGATACGACGCGTTTTCACCCACCTCGAGGACATCCGGCACGAGTTCGGTCCCGTGGCCGATGTGCCGCTGCTGCGGGGTGCCATCGGCGCGGTGCTGACCAACCCCTACGCCGGCCGCTACGAGGCCGACATCCTGCCCATGATGGAGGCGCTGCAGGACGTGGGCCTGGACATGGCGCAGCGCCTGCTCAAGGCCATGGGCGTGCCCGCCGAGCGCATCGAGACCTACGGCAAGGGCTCCATCGTGGGCGCGGCCGGCGAACTGGAGCACGGCGCGCTGTGGCATGTGCCGGGCGGCTACGCCATGCGCGAACTGCTGGGCTGGAAAGGCGACCGCAACGCCTACGCCAAGGGCCAGGCCGAAGAGAAGACGGGGCAGCCCGCCAACGCGCTGTCCATCGTGCCTTCCACCAAGAAGGTGGGCGGCCCGGGTGCTGCGCTCGACGTGCCGCTCACGCACATCAACGCCAGCTACGTGCGCAGCCACTTCGATGCCATGGAGGTGCGCGTGCCCGGCGCGCCGCTGGCCGACGAGATCGTCTTCATCCTGGCCATGACCACCGGCCCGCGCGTGCACGCCCGCGTGGGCGGTCTCAAGGCGCAGGACATCAGCCAGTGGAACGGCCTGCGCTAGGGTCCCGCACCACAACACGACCGCAACAGTACAAGAACCCAGGAGTACAAGACATGCCCGCCAAGATCCGGAAAATCATCGTGCAGACCGACGAAGTGCGTGTGGAGATGGGGCGCGACGTGCAGCCGCCCGTGCGCAAGGCCCTGGCCATGGCCGTCATCGAGAACCCGTTCGCCGGCCGCTACGCCGAGAACCTCGATGAGCTCACGGCCATCGGCGAAGAGTTGGGCGCGCTGCTCGGCCAGCGCTGCGTGTTGGCCCTGGGCATCGAGCCCGGCCAGGCGCACAGCTACGGCAAGGCCGCCATCGTGGGCGAGGCCGGCGAGCTGGAACACGCCGCAGCCATCCTCCACCCCAAGCTCGGCGCGCCGCTGCGCGTGGCGGTCGAAAAGGGGGCCGCCCTCGTGCCGTCCAGCAAGAAGATCGGCGGCCTGGGCACCGCCATCGATGTGCCCCTGGGCCACAAGGATGCCGCCTACGTGCGCAGCCACTTCGACGCCATGGAGGCCCGCGTGGCCGATGCGCCCCGCGCCAACGAGATCGTGGTCGCCATCGTCGTCACCGACAGTGGCCGGCCGCTGCCCCGCATCGGCGGCCTGCAGGTCTCCGACATCCAGGGCGTGGACGGCCTGCGCTGAATGCGCCGTACCGCACTACCATCTCCCCCGTTCCCGACCATCTCCCACACCCACCCTACCTTTTCCAGGAGTGTTCCCATGACGATGCGACAAAACCTCATGCGTGCCACGGCCGCAGCCGCGCTGGCCATCACGCTGGCCCCTGTGCACGCACAGGATGTCATCAAGATTGGTGAGATCAACAGCTACAAGGCGCAGCCCGCTTTCCTGGAGCCCTACAAGAAGGGCATGGAGCTGGCGGTGGACGAGATCAACGCATCGGGCGGCCTGCTGGGCAAGAAGGTGCAGTTGGTGATCCGCGACGACAACGCCAACCCGGGCGATGCCGTGCGCGTGGCCGAAGAGCTGGTCTCGCGCGAGAAGGTGGATGTGCTCACCGGCTCATTCCTGTCGCACATCGGCCTGGCGCTGACCGACTTCGCCAAGCAAAAGAAATTCTTCTTCCTGGCCAGCGAGCCGCTGACCGACAAGATCGTCTGGCAAAACGGCAACCGCTACACCTACCGCCTGCGTGCGTCCACTTACATGCAGGTCGCCATGATGGTGCCCGACGCGGTGGCGCTCAAGAAAAAGCGCTGGGCGCTGGTGTACCCCAACTACGAGTACGGCCAGTCGGCCGTGGCCACGTTCAAGCAACTGCTCAAGGCCGCGCAGCCTGATGTCGAGTTCGTCGTCGAGCAAGCGCCGCCGCTGGGCAAGGTCGATTCGGGCAGCGTGGTGCAGGCCCTGGCCGACGCCAAGCCCGATGCCATCTTCAACGTGCTGTTCGGTGCCGACCTGTCCAAGTTCGTGCGCGAAGGCAACACCCGTGGCCTGTTCAAGGACCGCGAAGTGGTCAGCCTGCTGACCGGCGAGCCCGAGTACATGGACCCGCTCAAGGACGAGGCCCCCAACGGCTGGATCGTCACCGGCTACCCCTGGTACGGCATCCAGACCCCTGAGCACAAGGCCTTCATGACGGCCTACCAGGGCAAGTTCAACGACTACCCGCGCCTGGGCTCCGTCGTGGGCTACAGCGCGATCAAGTCGCTGGCTGAAGGCATCAAGAAGGCCGGGTCGACCGACACCGAAAAACTCATCGTCGCGTTCAAGGGCCTGCAGGTGACCACACCGTTCGGTCGCGCCACCTACCGCGCCGAAGACAACCAGTCCACGATGGGCAGCTACGTGGGCCGCACCAAGAACGAAGGCGGCAAGGGCGTGATGGTGGATTACCGCTATGTGGACGGCGCCAAGGTGCAGCCGACCAACGAAGAAGTCAAGAAGCTGCGCGCGGCAGACTGAGTGCGCGTTCAACAGGCGGCCCCGCGCGGGCGCCTGCGATCGCCATCTCCCTGCCAGTGTGATCTGTAAAAAGCTGCACCACCGTTCACGCTGAGCTTGTCGAAGCGCTGCGAAGGGCTTCGACAAGCTCAGCCCGAACGGCTTGGGATGGCGCTGCGCGTTTGCCTCACCCACACCGCAGGCACCGACCTGCAGGGATGAACTTTGCCGTGACCCCGAAGGATCTGGAATGAGTTTTTCGAGTTTTATCGTTCAGCTGCTCAACGGATTGGCGGGCGCGTCCTCGCTGTTCCTCGTGGGCGCCGGGCTCTCGCTGATCTTCGGCGTCACGCGCATCGTGAACTTTGCGCACGGCTCGTTCTTCATGGTGGGCATCTACGTGGCCTATTCCATGGTGGCCAAGCTGGGCACGGGCCTCGCGTTCTGGCCTGCGCTGCTGCTGTCTGCCGTGGTGGTGGGCGCGCTCGGCGCGGTGGTCGAGGTGGTGCTGCTGCGCCGCATCTACAAGGCGCCCGAGCTCTTCCAGCTCCTGGCCACTTTCGCGCTGGTGCTGGTCATCAAGGATGCGGCGCTGTGGATCTGGGGCCCTGAAGAACTGCTCGGCCCGCGCGCGCCGGGCCTGTCGGGGTCGGTGGACATCCTGGGCCGCCAGTTCCCGTCGTACGACCTGTTCCTCATCGTCGTGGGCCCGGTGGTGCTGGGCCTGTTGTGGCTGCTGCTCACCCGCACCCGGTGGGGCACGCTGGTGCGCGCTGCCACGCAGGACCGCGAGATGGTCAGCGCGCTGGGCGTGAACCAGGCCTGGCTGTTCACGGCGGTTTTCGCGCTGGGCGCGCTGCTGGCGGGCCTGGGCGGCGCACTGCAGCTGCCGCGCGAGCCGGCCACGCTGGAGATGGACCTCAACACCATCGGCGCCGCCTTCGTGGTGGTGGTGGTGGGCGGCATGGGCTCCATTCCGGGGGCGTATGTCGCGGCGCTGCTCATTGCAGAAATCAAGGCCGTGTGTATCTGGCTCGGTGTGGTCGAAATCTTCGGCTACAGCGTCTCGTTCTCCAAGCTCACGCTGGTGGTCGAATTCCTCGTGATGGCCGTGGTGCTGGTGGTGCGCCCCTGGGGCCTCATGGGCCGCCCGCAGGCCGCCAGCCGCAATACCGGCCTGCCCGAGGCACCGCTGCGTGCGCCGGACCGCTGGTTCAAGATCGGCGGCATGGCGCTGCTGGCCGTGTTGGTGCTGTTGCCGATGCTCACGGCCGGCTCGCCCTACCTCACCGTGCTGTTCATCGACCTGTTGATCGCCGCGCTGTTCGCGGCCAGCCTGCACTTCATCATGGGGCCGGCGGGCATGCATTCGTTCGGCCATGCGGCGTACTTTGGCCTGGGGGCCTACGCGGCAGCGCTGCTGGTGCGCTCGGCCGGCATTCCGATGGAGCTGGCCCTGGTGGTGGCGCCGCTCGCGGCGGCCGCCGGTGCGCTTCTGTACGGCTGGTTCTGCGTGCGGTTGTCGGGCGTGTACCTGGCCATGCTCACGCTGGCCTTCGCGCAGATCACCTGGGCCATCTGCTACCAGTGGGACGGTTTCACCGGCGGCAGCAATGGCCTTACCGGCGTGTGGCCCGCGGCCTGGCTGTCGGACAAGCGCAACTACTACTACCTCACGCTCGCGCTGGTCGTGGGCGGCGTGCTGCTGCTGCGGCGCATCCTGTACTCGCCCTTCGGCTACGCGCTGCGGGCGGGGCGCGACTCGGTGCTGCGCGCGGATGCCATCGGCATCGACGTCAAGCGCATGCAGTGGACGGCCTTCGTCATCGCCGGGCTGTTCGCGGGCCTGGGCGGCGCGCTGTTCGCGTTCTCCAAGGGCAGTATCTCTCCCGAGACGCTGCACGTGGGCCGCTCGGTCGACGGCCTGGTGATGGTGCTGCTCGGCGGCATCCAGACCCTGGCCGGCCCCGTGGTGGGCGCGGTCACCTTCACCTGGCTGCACGACACCGTGGCGCGCAACACCGACTACTGGCGCGCCATGCTGGGCGCCATCATCCTCATCCTGGTGCTGCTCTTCCCGCAGGGCATTGCAGGCGCCATCAAGCAGGTCTTCGACAACCGGCGCGAAGCCAAGAACATGAAGGAGGGCCAGGCATGAGCCTGCTCAAAGTCACGGGCCTGGGCAAGTCGTTCGGCGGCGTCAAGGCGGTGGATGGCATCCACTTCGAGCTGGCCGCGGGCGAGCTGCTGGCGCTCATCGGCCCCAACGGCGCCGGCAAGTCCACCACCTTCAACATGGTCAACGGCCAGCTGCCGGCCGACGTGGGCTCCATCCAGCTCGACGGCCAGGAGCTGGTGGGCCGAAAGCCCCGCGACATCTGGCGCATGGGCGTGGGCCGCACCTTCCAGATCGCCGAGACCTTCGCCTCGCTCACCGTGGTGGAGAACGTGCAGATGGCGCTGATCTCCAGCGACAGCCGCCTGTTCTCGATGTGGCGCAAGGCCGCGGACCACAAGCGCGACGAGGCGCTGGCGCTGCTCGACCAGGTGGGCATGAAGTCCCAGGCCGACCGCCCCTGCAGCGTGCTGGCCTATGGCGACGTCAAGCGCGTGGAGCTGGCCATCGCCATGGCCAACAGCCCGAAGCTGTTGCTCATGGACGAGCCCACCGCCGGCATGGCGCCCAAGGAGCGCAACGAACTGATGGCGCTGACCAAGCAGCTCGTGATCGACCGCGGCATGGCCGTGCTGTTCACCGAGCACAGCATGGACGTGGTGTTCGCGTACGCCGACCGCATGATCGTGCTGGCGCGCGGGCGCCTCATCGCCGAGGGCAAGCCCCTGGAGCTGCGCGACCACCCCAAGGTGCAGGAGGTCTACTTCGGCACCGGCAAGACCTTCGAGAAGAAAACAGCAGCAGCGGCCGCAGCGGCCCCGTCTGCGGAGACGGCATGACCATGACCATGACCATGACGAGCAGCGCAACGAACGAAGTTCTCCTCAAGGCCCAGGGCCTGCAGGCCTGGTACGGCGCCGCGCAGATCCTGTACGACGTCGACCTGGAAGTGCGCCGCGGCGAGGTCGTGGCGCTGATGGGCCGCAACGGCGCGGGCAAGTCCACCACGCTCAAGACGCTGATGGGCATGCTCGCCAAGCGCAAAGGCAGCATCCAGTTCATGGGCAAGGACCTGTCCAAGAGCGACCCGCACGACGCGGCCCGCCTGGGCCTGGGCTTCGTGCCCGAAGACCGGCGCGTGTTCACCGACCTCACGGTGATGGAGAACCTGGAGGTAGGCCGCCAGCCCGCGCGCCACTGGCCCGACGGCACGGCCGCGCCGGTGTGGACGCCCGAGCGCCTGTTCAAGCTCTTCCCCAACCTGGGCGAGATGCCCCAGCGCCCCGGCGGCCGCATGAGCGGTGGCGAGCAGCAGATGCTGACCGTGGCCCGCACGCTCATGGGCAACCCGTACCTGGTGCTGCTCGATGAGCCTTCCGAAGGCGTGGCGCCTGTGATCGTGGAGCAGATGGCGCAGATGATCCTGGAGCTCAAGGAGCAGGGCGTGAGCATCCTGCTGTCCGAGCAGAACATGCATTTTGCCGAGCTGGTCTCCGACCGCGCCTATGTGCTGGAGAAGGGCCAGATCCGCTACCAGGCCACGATGGCCGAACTGGCGGCCAACGAAGAGGTGCGCAGGGCCTACCTCAGCGTGTGAAGCGAATCCCCGGCGGTGGCCCCACCGGGCCGCCGCCGATGTGTCAGTGCGTTCCCAACCGGAGTGATCACCATGCCAACTGCACTGCGTCGTCGCCTTCTTCTCCAATCGGCCGCGTTCACCGTGGCCGGAGTCTGCCTTCCCACCGCGTGGGCGGCGGGCAAGATCAAACCCGGCGAGCGCGCAGCGCTCATCGTGGTGGATGTGCAGAACTGCTTCGTGCCGGGTGGCACCTTGCCGGTGGCCCAGGGCGACGAGGTGGTGCCGGTCATCAACCGCATCGCCACCGCCTTCGAGAACGTGGTGGTCACGCAGGACTGGCACACGCAGGGCCACGCGTCGTTTGCCAGCAGCCATGCGGGCAAGAAGCCGTTTGAAACCGCCAAGCTCAGCTACGGCCCGCAGGTGCTGTGGCCCGACCACTGCGTGCAGGGCACCGACGACGCAGCGCTGCACAAGGACCTCAAGGTCCCGCAGGCGCAGGTGATCTTGCGCAAGGGCTTCCACCAGCATGTGGACAGCTACTCGGCATTCGAAGAAGCGGACCGCAAGACGTCCACGGGCCTGGCGGGGTACCTCAAGCAGCGCGGCATCCGGGCGGTGTTCGTCACCGGTCTGGCCACCGACTTCTGCGTGGCCTGGACGGCGCTCGACGCCAGGCGCCTGGGCTTTGAGACCTATGTGGTCGAGGACGCCTGCCGCGCCATCGACCTCAACGGCTCGCTCGCAGCCGCCTGGAAAAACATGGCAGCGAAAGGCGTCAAGCGCATTCAGTCCAGCGATATCGAGGTCGCGTAAGGCCGTCCCACCGGAGCACACGGCACCCGGTTAGACGGATTCACAACACACCGCAGAAAGTGTTGCAAAGCCCCTCTGATTAAAGGGAAGATTGCGCCTTTGATGTAAGGAGCGTTTCATGAAGTTTCGTGGGATGGAGGAAGGGCGCATCGACCGCCGGGTGGTGCTCGCAAGCCTGGGCGCCGCCGCTCTGGCAGGGGCGGGGCCGGCCGCCGCCGAGACCGGAGTGACGGACTCCCGCATCAAGGTGGGGCAGTCGGCCGTGTTCACCGGGCCTGCCAAGGATTTCGGGGTGGACTACAAGGCCGGCATCGCGCTGGTCTTCGACAAAGTCAACAAAAGCGGCGGCGTGCAGGGCCGCACGCTCGAGCTGGTGTCGCACGACGACGCCTACGACCCCAAGAAGACGGCCGAGAACACCGCCAAGCTGATCGACGAGGACAAGGTCTTCGCGCTGATCGGCTACGTGGCCACGGGCAACCTCATCGCCGCCATGCCGCTGGCCGAAAAGGCGGGCGTGCCCATGTTCGCGCCGCTGGTGGGCACCACGTCGTTTCGCACAACGCACAACCGCTATTTGTTCCACGTGCGCGCCAGCTACGAGACCGAGCTGCGCAAGATCGTGGGCCACCTGGCCACGCTGGGCATCACCAACATCGCGGTCATCTACCAGAACAGCGCGTTCGGCAAGTCCAACCTCGACACCTGCCTGCAGATCGCGCAGGGCCTGAAGGTCAAGGTGGTCGAGTCCGTGCCCATGGAGATCGCCGCCACCGACGCCAAGGCGCAGGTCGCCACGCTCACCAAGGCCCAGCCCGGCGCGGTGGTGATGATCATGGCCGGCAAGATGGTGGAGGTCTTCCTGCGCGACTACCGCGCGGCGGGCGCCGCGTCGCCGCTGTACACCATCTCGGTGGGCATCACCGATGCGCCGGGCTCGGCGCAGCGCCTGAACGGCGGCATCGAAGGCCTGGTCACGGCGAGCATCGTGCCGTCGCCACAGGCCAGCCGCATGCCCATCGTGGTGGACTACCGCAAGGACCGCACCGACGCGGGCGAGAAGATCGACAGCTACACCATGCTGGAGGGTTACATCGCCGCGCGCGTGTTCGTGGAAGGCCTCAAGCGCGCGGGCCGCAACCTCACGCGCGACGGTTTCATCAAGGCGCTGGAAGACATGGGCACGACCAAGATCGGCGACTTTCCGCTGCAGTACGGCCCCACCAACCACAACGGCTCGAACTTCGTGGACCTGGAGATGTACACGCGCACCGGAGCGCTCAAGCGCTAAGGATATGGTGCAACCCCCTGTGGCGCTTCGCGCCTTCCCCCTTCTCTCGCATTGCTGCGCAATGCGGGAAGGGGGACGCCGCCAGCGGGGCGGGGCGGCCCTTCCGCGGCGGCCCCTGACTTGGGCTGCGTCAGTGTCGTACGTCGCTGACGCAGCAACCGTGTCTTTCGTCCGAAGTAAACAACCATCCAGCAAATGCAGTTAGTCGCTGTTGTCAACGGCCAGCCCTGCCCCCTGCCTGCGGCCACGTCCGGCAGCGCCACGCTGCTGCACGTGCTGCGCAACGACCTGGCGCTCAACGGCCCCAAGTACGGCTGCGGGCTGGGGCAGTGCGGGGCGTGCACGGTGCTGGTGGACGGCGTGGCCGCGCGGGCCTGCGTGATTCCGGCGCAGGGCGTGGCAGGGCGTGAGGTGACCACGCTGGAGGGCCTGCCCGCGCGCTGCGGCACTGCGGCGGGGCGCCACCCGGTGCAGCAGGCCTTCATCGACGAGCAGGCCGCGCAGTGCGGCTACTGCCTGAACGGCATGGTCATGATGGCCGTGGCGCTGCTGGAGCGAAACCCCCACCCCGACGAGGCCGCCATCCGCCGCGAGCTGTCGGCCAACCTGTGCCGCTGCGGCACGCATGTGGAGATCATCCGCGCCGTGCAGCGCGCGGCGGTGTTGATGCAGGAGGCCAGGGCATGAGCACGCCGCCCGCCAGCACTGCGCCGCTGCGCGCCCACACGCCGCTGACCCGCGCCGACTTCCACGCGGCCGACGGCGTGCTGCTGGTGGTGCGCAACCCGCCGCCCGCGCCGCCGCCGGTCAAGGGCCAGCCCGCGCTGGTGGCCGGCAACCCGGCCGAGGGCGTCGAAATACTGATCGCCGTGTGGGACGACGGCAGCGTGACCGCGCTCAACGGCCATGTGGACCTGGGCACCGGCATCCGCACGGCGCTGGCGCAGATCGTGGCCGAAGAGCTGGACGTGGACCTGGCCCGGGTGAACATGGTGCTGGGCGACACCACGCGCGCGCCCAACCAGGGCGCCACCATCGCAAGCGCCTCCATCCAGATCCACGCCAAGCCGCTGCGCCTTGCCGCAGCGCAGGCGCGCCACTGGCTGGTGGCCCGCGCTGCAGCGCGCCTGAACGTGCCGGCGGACGCGCTGCAGGTGTCGGGCGGCGTGGTGCAGCTGGCGGCCGACTCCGCGCAGCAGTTGCGCTACGGCGACCTGCTGGCGGGCCAGCACACGGTGCTGGAGCTGGCCGACGCCACACCCACCAAACCCACGGCCGACTACCGCGTGGTCGGCCAGTCGGTGCCGCGCGTGGACATCCCTGCCAAGGTCAGCGGCGAGCTGGTCTTTGTGCACGACATGCGCGTGCCCGGCATGCTGCACGGCCGCGTGGTGCGCCCGCCGTATGCGGGGGCCGACCATGGCGACTTCATCGGCAACACGCTGGCATCGGTGGACCAGGCGTCCATCGCGCACATCGCCGGCATCCGCGCGGTGGTGGTGATCCGCGACTTCGTGGGCATCGTCGCCGAGCGCGAGGAGCAGGCCGAGCAGGCCCTGCGCGAGCTGCGCGTGCACTGGAAGGACTGGCCCGGCTTTCCGCGCCAGGACAGCCCCGAGGCCATCGCCCAGGCCATCCGCGCCAACCCGGCCACACAGCGCCGCCTGGTGGAGGAAGGCGATGTGGACGCAGCCCTGGCCGCGGCCGACCAGCCCATGCCGCGCACCTACGTGTGGCCCTACCAGATGCACGCGTCCATCGGCCCGTCGTGCGCGGTGGCCGAGTGGCGGGCGCAGGATGGCACCGGTCGCCCGCGCATGACCGTGTGGGCCGGCACGCAGAACCCGCACGTGCTGCGCGCCGACCTGGCCCGCCTCATGGGCATGGGCGATGTGGACATCGACCTCATCCGCATGGAGGCCGCAGGCTGCTACGGCCGCAACGGTGCCGACGATGTGGCGGCCGACGCCGCGCTGTTGTCGCGCGCCGTGGGCGCCCCGGTGCGGGTGCAGCTCACGCGCGAGCAGGAGCATTTGTGGGAGCCCAAGGGCACCGCGCAGCTCATGCAGGTGCGTGGCGGGCTCAACGCCGATGGCTCGGTGGCAGCGTACGACTTCGAGACCTCTTACCCGTCCAACGGCGCGCCCACGCTGGCCCTGCTGCTCACCCGCACCATCGAGCCCGTGGCCCAGGCCTACGAGATGGGCGACCGCACCGCACGCCCGCCTTATCAGTACGACAACCTGCGCGTGGCGGTCAACGACATGCCGCCCATCGTGCGCGCATCGTGGCTGCGGGGCGTGTCCGCGCTGCCCAACTCCTTTGCGCACGAATCGTATGTGGACGAACTGGCCACCGCCGCCGGCGTGGACCCGGTGGCCTTTCGCCTGCAGCTGCTGAACGACCCGCGCGCGGCCGAGCTGGTGCAGGCCACGGCCGAGAAGGCCGGCTGGGTTCGCCGCACCGGCCCGCAGCAGCGTGAGCTGGACGGTGGCAGCGATGGCGACTGGGTGCAGGGCCAGGGCTTTGCGTACGCCCGCTACATCCACAGCAAGTGGCCCGGCTTCGGCGCGGCCTTGGCCGCCTGGGTGGCCGATGTCGAGGTCAACAAGCGGACCGGCGAGGTGCATGTGCGCCGCGTGGTCGTGGGGCACGACGCGGGCCTCATGGTCAACCCGGCGGGCGTGGAGCAGCAGGTGCACGGCAACGTGCTGCAGACCACCAGCCGCGCGCTCAAGGAGCAGGTGACGTTCGAGCCCGTGAAGCAGGCCGTGGACAACCGCGAATGGGGCAGCTACCCCATCCTGAGCTTTCGCGAAGTGCCCGTCATCGAGGTCATGCACATGCCCCGGCAGGACGAGGCGCCGCTGGGCTCGGGCGAGTCGTCCTCGGTGCCCGGCACGGCGGCCATTGCCAACGCGATCTTCGACGCCACGGGCGTGCGGTTTCGGGCGCCCCCGTTCACGCCCGAGGTCGTGCGTGCGGGCTTGAACCCCCTCACCGCGGCGGCCGAGGCCGCAGGCCGCGGGCGGCCCGGCGACGAGGGTGGCACGCCCACCCCGCCGGCCGACGTGCTGCCCACGCTGGAGCTGCCGGCACCTGCCGTGCCCGCCACCGCCACCTGGCCGCGCCGGCGCAGCCTGTGGGCGCGCGGCGGCGCACTGCTGGCTGGCGGGATCGCCCTGGGCGCCGCACTGCTGGGCTGGCGCCCGTCCATCGCGCCCGTGGTGCAGACCGCGGGCGGGGCCGCGGTGTACAACGCCGCCACCATCGAACGCGGCCGCCTGCTGGCCGCTGCAGGCGACTGCGTGGTCTGCCACACGGCGCCCGGCGGCACGCCCAACACCGGCGGGCGCGGCATGGAGACGCCGTTCGGCACCGTCTACACCACCAACCTCACACCCGACGCCGAGACCGGCATCGGCCAGTGGTCGTTCAGCGCGTTCCAGCGCGCCATGCGCGAAGGCATCTCGCGCGACGGCAAGCATCTGTACCCCGCGTTCCCGTACACCGCGTTCGCGAAGATGGGCGACGACGACCTCACCGCGCTGTACGCCTACCTGATGGCGCAGCCTGCGGTGCGCGCGGAGGTGCCCAAGACCGACCTGGCCTTTCCGTTCAGCGTGCGCCCGCTCATGGCCGGCTGGAACGCGCTGTTCCACGACGCCACGCCGTTCAAGCCCGACTCCACGCGCCCGCCCGAGTGGAACCGCGGCGCTTACCTGGTGCAGGGCGTGGGCCACTGCGGCGCCTGCCACACGCCGCGCAATGCGATGGGTGCAGAAATGGGTGGTGCCGCCTTCCTGTCGGGCGCGATGGTGGATGGGTGGGAAGCGCCCGCGCTCACCGCCTTGTCCAAGGCCCCTGTGCCGTGGAGCGCCGAGTCGCTCTACAGCTACCTGCGCCACGGCCACAGCGCGCAGCACGGCAGCGCCTCGGGCCCGATGGCGCCCGTGGTGCGCGAGTTGGCGCACCTGCCGGACGGCGACATCCGCGCCATGGCGAGCTATCTCGCGTCCTTCCAGCCGGTGACCGAGCCGGCAACGACCAAAGCCACCGCAGCCAACTCAGCCAGCGGATCAGCTGCAGCCCATGTGGCCGTCGCCGCGAACACGGATGCAGCCCAGACCCGCGCCACCGCCGCCGTGGCCCAGGCCGCCGCACTCGCACCCCAGCCCGGCCAGGCGCAGCGCCTGTTCAACGGCGCCTGCGCCGCCTGCCACCACGACGGCGACGGCCCGAAGCTGCTGGGCGTGAACATTCCGCTCGCGCTCAACAGCAACCTGCACAGCGACCGGCCCGACAACCTGCTGCAGGTCATCGTGCACGGCATCCGCGAACCCGCCGCGCGCGACATCGGCTTCATGCCCGCGTTCGGCCACGCACTCAGCGATGCGCAGGTCACCGAGCTGGCGCACTACATGCGCCAGCGCTACGCGCCGGGCCGGCCCGCGTGGAGCGATGTGCCTGAGGCGCTGGCGCGCGTACGGGCGGGGCCTGCGCATCCTTGATGTACGGCTTTGCATGGCCTGGCGCTTGCTGAATCAGCGCCAGGCGCTATTAAAAAGATAGCGTCAGTGGCGCATGCACCTGCATGTCCACACGTCTGCAGGCCGGCCGGGCAAGGCTACGATGCCGCATGACTGTGCCAACGACTCCACCACACCCTGCCGCAGCTGTCGCAGCTGATGCGGCCTTCGCCAATGCCGACGCGCTCGATGACTTGGCCACCCAGGTGGGCATCGAAGTACCCGCCCTGTTGCGCGCCTTGGTTGCCGCTGGCGCCACTTTCTACGGCCCCGACTGGCCTGGGCAGTGGCGCACGCTGTGCCTGACGCAGCCGCCGGCCTTCATCAGCTGCGAGGATTTCGAGTGGATGGATGCGCAAGAGCGCGCAGACGCGGCGCAGGAATGGCTGCACGCAGCCGCGCAGGGTGGTCGCAGGTTTCTCCCCTTCGCCCAGAACGGCGCGGGCGACGCGTATTGCCTGACCCTGGGCGTTAATGCACTACCCCACACAGTGGCGCCGGTCGCCCTGGTGCCCCACGACGATGACGAGGCGATGGTGCTGCACGCCAGCTTCGACGACTTTGCTGCCGCGATGCTGCTGCAGTCCATGGCCGACCTCAGCCACCAGATGGACGAGTTCTCGCTGGAAGAAGCCGTTACCCAAACCCGCCTTGATGTCGCGTGCACATCTGCGCTGATGCTTGCCGACAGCGCTGAACGCCTGCAGGCGATGGCCGGGCAAGCGCCGCAGCAGCAATCAGTGCAGGACGGGCCGCGTGCGCGGCCGCGCGACGTGTGGGCGCTGATCTCGCCACAGCAACTGGCGCAGGAACTGGAGCGGCTGCCGGATGCGCAGGCAGCGCCGCTGCGGTTTTCAGTGGTGCCCCGCTGGGAACTTCGATCTGCCCCTGCGCAGGAGGTGAACGCGCCGACCGCCGTGCAAAGCCCCGCTGCGCTAACATGGCAATCGCTGGCAGCGGACCCGGCCACGCGTCGGCAGGCCATCCGCGCCTACCAGGCAGAGTTCGGCGGCGACCTGCCCACCGCCAAGGCCGCGGTGGATGCGCTCAACCCACTGTCGCGCTAGATGGCGTTGGAACCTGATAAAAAATGCCGCTACCGCTCCATGGCCGGGCGCTAGCAGCTATCAAAAATGTAGCAATTGCTCCGACGCCCCCATCGCCAGTGCAATCACGCGCATATCGTGGTCGCTGATGGCAAACAGCCCGAAGCGAAACTTCGCGCCCCAGCGCTGGAGGTCTTCCACAAACTCCAGTTGCGCCAGCAGCGGGCGAATGGGTGCCTCGAGGGCGTCCGGCACATAGGCCACATCCTTGCGGTAGGGCACAAAGCCGCTGCCCATGTCGAACGCGTACGCCGCGCCCGGCAGCACCGTGCCGATGGAGACGAACGCCTGCACCCGGTCCGACCCGCCCATCGTCAGCGCGGAGGCGTAGTAGGCCACCCGGTCACCCGCCTGCACGCGCTGCAGTGGCGCCACCTTGCCGTGGCACACCTGCATGTAGCCCGCGCCGGGCACGGCGCAGCCCCGGCGCGCATGCTCGGCACTGGCCACGGCGATCCAGTTGCGGGGCGAGTGCAGCTGCTTTTCGGTGTTCGGCTCAGCGGCCTGCCGCGATGGCCGTGCGATGCCGGTGATCACGGGCGCATCTGCCCACAGTGCGTGCTGCATGGCGCGCTCCTTTTTTGGTGTGTGGTGTTGTTATCGTTGCGGCGGTCGCATGGGCTTTCGAGCCGCCTCTGGCCTGCGATGCGAGCGCAGCGCCTACCAGCGCACCCGTGGATCCGGCTTCGCCGGTCCACCGGGTGCGTCCCCCCTCCGGGGGGAAGACGCCGCCAGGCGGCTCAGGGGGGAGCCTATTCCGCGGCGTGCAGGCCCACGCGGTTGCCGTCCAGGTCGTGGATCTGCGCAAAGAACCCCATGCCTGGCGGCAGGGCCGTGCGCGGTACGGCCACGCGGCCGCCCTCTGCCACGGCGCGCTCCAGGGCGGCGTCGAGCGATGGCGATGCGTCCAGGTACACCAGCGTGCCGCCGTCCGACACACGCGGGGCCGTGGGGCCTTGCATCAGCGCGCCGCCCACGCCGTCGGCAGCGTTGTCGTACGGAAAGACGGCGCCTTCGCTCGGCCCCATGTTTTCGCGGCGCATGGCTTGGCCGAGCACGGCCTCGTAAAAGGCCTGGGCGCGGTCCAGTTGGGTGGTGGGGATCTCAAACCAGGCGATAGCGTTCTTCATGACAGGGCTCCATCTATGTGCCGACAGGCACGTGTTGTTGTTGAAGCCCTGATGGTGCTTGGGGGGTACTGACAACGGCATGTCAGTAGCGTTCAGCAGCCTTGGCTGGGTGCGCCAGTTGCGCGCCGCCGGAGTCCGCTGGCCATGACGCAATCCTTCCGGGCACTCTCTGCAGGGACAATATCGTTATGTCCGGTAATGTTTCACCCCCATCTTCTTCCCGCCCCGTCCTCATTGCCGGTGGCGGCATCGGCGGCATGGCCACCGCCCTCACACTGCACCAGATCGGCGTGCCCTGCGTCGTGTTCGAATCGGTGCCCGAGCTGCAGCCGCTGGGCGTCGGCATCAACCTGCAGCCCAATGCCGTGCGCGAGCTGCACGACCTGGGGTTCGGCAACGAGGTGCTGGACACCATCGGCCTGCAGGCACGCGAATGGGCGCTGGTGGGCCGCAACGGCAGCGAGATCTACGCCGAGCCCCGCGGCCTGCAGGCCGGCTACCGCTGGCCGCAGTACTCGGTGCACCGGGGGCAGCTGCAGATGCTGCTGTTCAACGCGGTCAAAGACCGCCTGGGCGACGGTGCCGTGCGGCTGGGCCAGCGGGTGACGGGCTACCGGCAGGATGCCGATGGCGTCACGGCCTTGGTCGAGACCCGCAGCGGTGAACGCCTGAAAGTGCCGGGGGCGCTGCTGATCGCGGCCGACGGCCTGCACTCGGCCGTGCGCGCGCAGATGCACCCCGCGCAGCCGCCCATCCAGTGGGGCGGCGCCATCATGTGGCGCGGTACCACGCCCGGGGTGCCGGTGCGCACCGGCGCGTCTTTTGTGGGTGTGGGCTCGCTGCGCCACCGCGTGGTGTTCTACCCGATCTCGCCGCCTGACCCGGTCACCGGCCTGGCCACCATCAACTGGATCGCCGAGATCACGGTGGACAACCAGGGCGGCTGGCAGCAGGGCGACTGGAACCGGCGCGTGGCGCTCGAGGAGTTCATCCACCACTTCGAGGGCTGGAACTACAGCTGGCTGGATGTGCCGGCGATGCTGCGCGGCGCGACGGACATCTTCGAATACCCCATGATCGACCGCGACCCCGTGTCCACCTGGGTGGATGGCCGTGTGGCCCTGCTGGGCGATGCGGCGCACGTGATGTACCCCGTGGGCTCCAACGGTGCGAGCCAGGCCATCGTGGACGCCCGAGTGCTGGGCGCGCAGATGCTTGCGCAGGGCGTGGGCCCCCAGGCCCTGCGCGCCTACGACGACAAGCTCTGCCAGGACATCTCCGCGCTGGTGCTGCGCAATCGGGGGTCGGGCCCCTTCGGCCTGCTGGGGCTGGTGGACGAGCGCTGCGGCGGCGTCTTCGACAACATCGACGACGTGCTGCCGCGCGAAGAGCGCGAGGCCTTCATGGCGCGCTACAAGCAGGCGGCAGGCTTTGCGATCGAGACGCTGAATGCGGCGCCGCCCACCATCGCGCCGGGCCAGCGTGTGGCGGGGGCTGGTGGGCAGCCTGTGGCGTGAGGGCGGTGATCCCAGCGGGGTTCTGTCAACGCTGGGTCAGAGATTGAGCCCCGCTGTGATCTAGAACGTCACTTTGACCGACGCGGCGCTGCGCTGCGCCTCGCCGTGGAACACGGCCTCGATGTTGTTGCCGTCCGGGTCCAGCACAAAGGCGGCGTAGTAGCCGGGGTGGTAGGGGCGCTCGCCCGGCGCGCCATTGTCCTTGCCGCCGTGCGCGAGTGCGGCGCGGTAGAACGCTTCGACCATCGCCCGGTCTTTTGCCTGGAAGGCCAGGTGGTGCCGGCCCGTCAGGTGGCCCTGGGCCGCCGCGCTGTCGGCGGTGGAGACAAAAAGCTCGTCGGCCCAGAAGTAGCCTTCGCCCGTGCCGCCCATCGGCACGTCGAGCACTGCGAACACGGCGGTGTAGAAGGCCTGGCTGGCCGGCAGGTCGCGCACAACCAGCTGGATGTGGTCGATGAGGCGGCCGCGGTGCAGTTCCTGCGTTTCCATGGTGGTTCTCCGGTGCATGGGATCGGCGCAGTGTAGGCACGCTCCCGAAGGGCGGCGTGTCAGACCCTGCCGCCATCTCGGATTTGGAACCGCTTCTCCAGCGTGGCTGGAAGGCAGTGTGGACGCCTCGCGCTGCACACCGCTTGATTCCCGCCACAACACGCGGTAGCTGAAGGGGAAGCCCTCGCTCGCCGAGCACGTGCCGTGCTTGCAGTGCTCGACCTGGTGGTCGGGGCCCTCACGCCCACGCCGAGCCACCCGTCCCGGCCTCCAGCCGAAGTGGGGTGGGTGGGGCGAGGGCGGGCCGCTACTTGCAGCTGAAGCTGCTCGCGCTCTCCACGTCGCCGCTGCCGTTGTAGCGCGCCACCTTGGGGTACACGCACAGCGGCCGGGTGCGGTTGGCCGACCAGCTGGAGGGCAACTCGGCGTTGACCAGGTTGCTGCCGGCACCGCGGGCGCGGGCGGTCACGCTGTCGGGCGCCTGGCCTTGCTCCACCCAGGCCACCAGGGGCGCCAGCATGTCGAACTGGTCGGTGGCGGGGCCGCCGGAGCAGTGGTTCATGCCCGGCACCAGGAAAAGGCGGGCGAATGCATCGGCCTGGCCGCCATGGCGGGCCTGCAGGCGGTCCATCCAGTGTGCCGTGTCCACGGGCGAGAACACGCCATCGGCCACGCCGTGAAAGACCATCATCTTGGCGCCGCGGTTGCGGAGCGCGCCCAGGTCCGCCGGGTTGGGCGGCGTCATGTACGACCAGGGGGACTCGGCGTACTGCGCCGTGGTGGCGAACATTTTGGGGTAGTCCTTGTCCATGCTGAAATCCATGGCGTATTGCAGGCCCGTGGTGGCCTTGAAGGCCTCCAGCGTGGCCGGTGGCGTGGTGAAAAGGAACGCCACCGCCCCCGCGTCGCGTGTGGTCGGGGCGTTGAAGTGCCAGAACGCAAAGTTGCTGCCCGCGATGCCGGGGTCGAACCAGGTGCCGGTGTACAGCGCCTCGCCCTGGCTGTTCTTCGGCCCCGCGAAAATGCGGGACAGCACGGTCTTTTGCGCCGGCGACAGGCAGCTGCCATCGCGTGCGCCGGTGCAGCTGGGTACATCGGTCTGCAGCTGAAAGGTGGCCTGGCAGGCTTTCACATCGTTCACCTGTCCGTCTGTCGCGCCATCGAGCGCATCGCACCGCTCGACGATCTTGCGGCCGATGAGCTTGAACTCCGCGGGTGAGATGGCGCTGGCCAGATCGGGCTGGCCGTTGGCGCCTGGCGTGGCCACGCTGGCGTATTGCTGCGCCTTCCACAGTTGCGCCGTGGCGGCCTTGGGCAGGCTGAAGCCCGGGTTGCCTGCCAGCACGCCGTCGTACTGGTCGGCATAGCGCGACGCGGCCACCATGGCGTGGCGCCCACCGTTGGAGCAGCCGGCGATGTAGGAGCGGTCGGGCGCCTTGCCGTAGGCGCCGCGGATCAGGTCCTTGGCCATGGGTGTGAGCGTGCCGACTGCCTGGTAACCGTAGTCCAGTCGAGCCTGTGGGTCCAGCCCGAAGAACGGCGTGGGCGCACCGTGGCCTGCGTCGGAACTGAGCACCGCGAAGCCCTGCACCAAGGCCGGCGCCACCGGCGCTGCGCCGCTGACCGAACCCAGCGCCGTGACCACACTGCCGTCCAGCCCGCCGTTGACCTGGTGCAGGAAGCGGCCGTTCCAGGCCACGGGCATGCGGATCTCGAACCCGATGGCGTAGGTGGCACCGTCCACGGAGCTGGTGCGCTCTTTCATCCGGCCTTTAACCAGGCAGTGCGCGGGTGCCTGGGTCGTCACGTTCTGCAGCGTGATCGGCCCGGCCGCCACGAGCTCCGACGATGTGAGGCGCGTGTCCGGCAGTGCCAGGCTGCCCGCGAGGTCGGCGCAGGTTTTCAGTGTGGCGGGCGTGGCGGCCGCCAGCTGGGGCAGGGCGCTGCGCGGAACGGTGCCGCAGCCTGCGAGCAGGGCGGCCAGTGCGGCGGCACCCAGGACGGCGGGGCGGGTGCGCAGAGGGTTGCGGGTGTTCATGCGATGTCTCCTCAAAAAGTGAAATCGCGGCGTTGGCCTGCCGCAATCCTGGCAGCGGCGCGTGCCGCGTGCAACTGAAATGCCGCTCAGCGCCGCAAATGGGCCGACCTGCAGGCCGGCCACCCACGGCGCGCAGGGCTACTTGCAGCTGAAGCTGCTGGCGCGTTCGATGTCGCCCGTGCCGTTGTAGCGCGCCACCTTGGGGTAGGCGCACACAGGGCGCGTGCGCTGGGCAGACCAGCTGGCGGGCACATCCGGGTTGGGGCCGGCCACATTGCCGGCGGTCCGCACGCCCGCGACCACGCTGTCGGGGGCCTGGCCCTTCTCGACCCAGTTCACGAGCGGCGTCAGCATGTCGAACTGGTCGGTGGCGGGGCCCACGGTGCAGTGGGACATGCCGGGCACGGGGTAGTAGCGTGCGAAGTTCGATGCATCGCCGCTGTTGTTGGTGCGCACACCTTCATACCAGCTGGCAGTGTCGTTGGCCGAGAAGATCGGGTCGCTCACGCCGTGGTAGACCATGACCTTGGCGCCGCGCTGCTTGAGCGTCGACAGCTGGGTCGGGTTCACCGGCTGCATGAATGAGAGCCCCGACTCGGTGTACACGCCACTCGTGGCCGCCACCGATGCGAGCATGGTGTCGATGGGGGTGTTGAGCGCATAGGCCGCGCCGCTGAAGCCTGTGGGCGACACCGGTGGCGAGCCCCAGGTCATCGCCGTCATGGCCGGGTCGATGTTGGTGGAGACGAAGAACTCCCAGAACGACGAGTCTGCCGCGTTGTGGCCGCTGTCGAAAGGGAAGCTTGCATAGAACCTGTTGCCCTTGCCGTCCACCGCGCCCGAGAAGATGGGCGCAATCGCCGTCTTCTGGGCAGGCGTCAGGCAGCTGCCGGCCCTCGCACCGGAGCATGAGGGCACATCGCGCTGGAAGTCGAAGCTGGCCTGGCAGGCTGCGGTGTCCTGGACGATGCCGTCCTTCACGCCATCCAGAGCGTCGCACTTGTCCAGCACCTTGGCCGAGACCATGGCGCGCTCCGCACCCGTGAACGCGGTGGACAGGTCGGCCGGGTTGGTCGCGATGCTGGCGTACTGCTTGGCACCGAACTGGTTGGCGATGGCTGCCAGCGGCAGCCGGTAGCCAGGTGCGCCCGCCAGGTAGCCGTCGTATTCGCCGGGCATGCGCGTCATGGCCACGAAGGTGTGCCGCCCGCCGTTGGAGCAGCCTCCGATGTACGAGCGGTCGGGCCGCCGGCCGTAGGCGGCTGCGATCAGGTCCTTGGCCATGGGGGTCAGCTTGGCCACGGCCTGGTAGCCATAGTCGAGCCGAGCCTGCGCGTCGATGCCAAAGAATAGGTCCTGTCCGCCCTTGTGCCCGGCGTCCGAGCTGATGACCGCAAAGCCCTGCTGCAGCGCCGTGGTGGGTGCGGGGCCGCCGCCGCCGAGGGCCGGGAGCACCTCGCCGTCCGAACCGCCGTTGGCTTGGTAGAAGAACCGCCCGTTCCAGTCGAGGGGCATGCGCATTTCAAAACCCACGGCGTAGCGGCGGTCGTCCTGCGGGCTGGTGCGGGCGTTCATCTCGCCGCGCACCAGGCAGTGGGCGGCCACGGCCGAGTTGCCTCGGGTGAGCACGCCCGCCGCGACCTGCTCGGCCTGGGTGATCTGGGTGCCCGGGTGGCTGAACCGGCTGGCCAGCTCGGCACAGGTGGCCAGCTTGCCCGGCGACGCGGTTGCCAGCTGCGGCAGCGCCGTGTCGGACGAGCCGCCGCCGCAGCCGAGCAGTAGCGCCGCGGGCAGCGCCGCCATGGCGAGCGGGTGGATGGGCATTCTTCTTTTCTTCGCGATGCTCATGGTGATGTCTCCATTTTTTCGAGGCGCAGGAAAGCCCGCAGCGCAGCCTCGACACGCTGTGGGGGGTGTGAGCGGAGCGGTGCGTAACCCGGGTGGGTGCTACTGAATCAGGAGCTGCTGGCGCGCATCTGTCAAGCGGCAGCGGCCGATTCGGCCTTGGTATTGCGTGACTGTGCGATGCGCTCGCGCAGAATGCCGGCGCGCAACTCGAATTCCGGCAGCGCCCAGTGCGCAAACGCCTGGGCGGGCGTCTTCCAGCGCGGCGTGCCGCCGCCCGGTGCTGCCTCTATGCGCCCCCAGGCCCATTCCAGCAGCACCAGCGCTACGGCGCGCAGGTAGTCGTCGGCCACCCAGTAGGGCAGCTCGGGGTCGGCCTGCGCGGCGCGGGCGAGCTGTCGGGTAAGGTCGATCAGCGCTGTGTGCCGGGCCCGGGCGGCGGGTGTGGCGGGCAGTGCCTCCAGCAGCGCGGCCAGGCCCTCGCCGCCATCGGCCAGCACCTTGCGCACCAGCAGGTCGATCGCCTGGATCTCGTTCGTGCCTTCGTAGATCATGGCCACGCGGGCGTCGCGCACGATCTGCTCGATGCCCCATTCGCGCACATAGCCGTGGCCGCCGAACACCTGCAGGCAGGCGCTGGCGCCATGGAAGGCCTGATCGGTGAGCGCGGCCTTCAGCACTGGCGTGACCAGCGCGCACCAGCGCTGCGCAGCGGCGCGCTCGGCCGCGTCGGTGCTGTGTTGGGCGGCGTCCAGTTGCAGCGCCGTGTGGTACGCCAGCACCCGCCCGCCGTCGATCCACGCGCGCTGCGTGGCCAGGATGCGGCGGATGGCGGGGTGGTCCTGGATCAGGCTCGTGTCCCTGGCGCCGGGCGCGCGCATCTGGCGGCGCTCGGCGGCGTAGGCACTTGCCTTTTGCCATGCGGCCTCTAGCAGGCCGATGCCTTGCAGGCCCACGTGCAGGCGCGCCGCGTTCATCATCACGAACATGGCGTTTAAACCCTTGTTCGGCTCGCCCACCAGCCAGCCTGTGGCGTCGTCAAAACGCATCACGCAGGTGGGGCTGCCGTGCAGGCCCATCTTCTCTTCGATGCGCTCGCACACTACTGCATTGCGGGCGCCGCCCTCCAAAACTTTGGGCACGAGAAACAGCGACAGGCCCTTGGGCCCGGCAGGCGCATCGGGCAGGCGCGCCAGCACCAAGTGCACGATGTTGTCGGTCAGGTCGTGCTCGCCGCCGGAGATGAAAATCTTGCTGCCATTCACGCGCACGCTGCCGTCCGCCTGCGGCACGCCGCGCGTGCGCACCAGCCCCAGGTCGCTGCCCGCGTGCGCTTCGGTCAGGCACATGGTGGCCAGCCACTCGCCGCTGGCGATTTGGGGCAGGTACTGCGCCTTCAGGTTGTCGCTGGCGTGGTGCTGGATGCATTCGTACGCGCCGTGCAGCAACCCCGGCGCCATGGTCCAGCCGTGGTTGGCACCGGCCAGCCATTCGAACAGCACGCATTCGAGCACCGCCGGCAGGCCCTGCCCGCCGTCGTCCGGGTCGCACGACAACGACGGCCAGCCCGCCTGCCAGAACGCCTGGTACGCCTCGCGAAACCCTGCGGGTGTGTGCACCTGGCCCGCGTCGAAGCGGCAGCCTTCTTCGTCGCCGCTGCGCTGCAGCGGGGCGATGGCGCTGTCGACAAACTTCGCAGCCTCATCGAGCACCTGCGCGGCCAGATCGCCGTCGGTGTCCGCAAACGGCGCCAGCGCCTGCCACCGGGCGGGCGCCTGCAGCACCTCGGTCAGCAGGAACTCGATGTCGGCGAGGGACTGGCGTGCTGGCATGGTTTGCTCTTGATTTGATAGCTGTTAGCGCTTGCTGGATAAGCGATAGGGGCTGTTTTTTTTTGAATTCGGAAACTTCGTTGCCGTACCGTTCACCCTGCACCTGGCGAAGGGGCTGCGCAAGCGGTGCGCCCTGGCTTCGACAAGCTCAGCCCGAACGGTTTGGGGGGCGGCACGTCGTCATGCGGGCTGGCTGTATGCGCTGGCCCTGGCTTCGACAGGCTCAGCCCGAACGGGTTGGGGAAGAAGGGGCGCGGCCAGGAGAGACAATCAGCGTCCACATCTCGGCATCGGTCGCGCAACATCAGTAAGCAATCACCAACGCTCGCTGCCTCAAAACCCGGCCATCACCAGCGCCCCCACACTTCGCAACTGGCGCGCCCCCATGCCAGCGCCACCGTGGATCTGGCTCCGCCAGTCCACGGGTGGCGTCCCCCTCAGGGGGAAGGCGCGTAAGCGCCTCAGGGGGAGTCAAGACTCTGCCGTGAACCCGATCTTCTTGATCAGCGGCCCCCAGGTGTCGTACTCGGCCTTCTGCCAGCGCGCCTGTTCCTCGGGCGTGGAGCCGTGCGGCATCAGGCCCACGATGGCCAGGCTGTCGATGACCGACTTTTCCTTCAGCGCCGCGTTGATCGCGGCATTGGCGGCGGCGATCACGGGCTTGGGCGTGGCGGCCGGGGCGTAGAAGCCGAACCATTCTTCGGTCGTCAGCTCCGGAAAGCCTTGCTCGGCGAACGTGGGCACGTCGGGCACGTAGATGGAGCGCTTGGGGCCCGAGGTGGCCAGGATGCGCAGCTTGCCGGCCTTGTAGTTGGCGATGAAGTCACCGTGCGGCGTGACCATGGCGGCGATCTGCCCGCCCACCACGTCCGTCACGCCGGGGATGGAGCCGCGGTACGGCACGTGGCGCAGGTCCACGCCGCTGTTGATACCCAACAGCGCGCCCAAAAAGTGGGGCGTCGAGCCCGCGCCGGGCGAGCCGTAGCTCGCGTCCTTGGGGTTGGCCTTTGCCCAGGCCAGGAAGTCCTTCACCGACTTCACGCTGGCGGGCACCATGGGGCCCACGGCCAGGCCGTGGTGCATCACCGCGGCGATCGACACGGGCGCGAAGTCCTTGTCGGTGTAGTTCATCTTGCTGTAGATGTGCGGGTAGTTGGCCAGGGCCGACACCTGCGCCACGGCCAGCACCGAGCCGTCGGCCGGGGCGCCCTTGAGCGTCTCCAGCGCAATGCGGCCGCCCGCGCCGGGCTTGTTTTCCACCACGCCGGGGTTCTTGCTGAACGCACTGCCCGCCCACTTCTCCGCCACGCGGCGCGCCACGGTGTCGCCCGAGCTGCCGGCCGGAAAGCCGAAATACACCTTGACCTGGTCCACCTGCGCATGGGCGGCGAACGGATGCAGCGCGCCCAGTGCGGCGCTGGCGCCAAGGGCCTGAACGAATTGACGGCGTGTGGTGGTCATGGTTTGTCTCCTGGTGTGTATCGGATGGAAATCTCAAAAAGCAACTGGGGTGTTCTCACACTCTCTCGTTATGTCGGCGCTGCGCCGCTCCGCGGCGCGCTACCGTGGTGCCATGCGCAGGGCGCCGTCGAGGCGGATGACTTCGCCATTCAGGTGCCCGTTGGTCACGATGTGGCAGGCCAGCTCGGCAAACTCCTCGGGCTTGCCCAGGCGCGGGGGGAAGGGGATGCTCGCGGCCAGCGACTGCTGCACGGCCTCGGGCAGCTCCTTCATCAGCGGCGTGGCGAACAGGCCGGGCGCCACGGTGCACACGCGGATGCCGTGCTGCGCCAGGTCGCGCGCCATCGGCAGCGTCATGCCCACGAGGCCGCCCTTGGAGGCGCTGTACGCCTGCTGGCCCACCTGCCCGTCGAACGCGGCGGCCGAGGCGGTGAACATCATCACGCCGCGCTCGCCATTGGGCAGTGCGTCGAGCTTGGCGCAGGCGGCGGCGAACAGGCGGCTGACGTTGTAGCTGCCGATCAGGTTGATGGTGACGACGCGCGTGAAGTCCTCCAGCGGCGCAGCAGAGCCGTCGCGCTGCACGATGCGCTTGGCGCTGCCGATGCCGGCCACGTTCATCAGGATGCGCGCGGGGCCGTGGGCGGCAGCGGCCTTCTCCAGCGCAGCGGTGACGCTGGCGGGGTCGGTGATGTCACAGGCGCACGCCACGCCACCAATATCGGCCGCAACCTTCTCGGCCAGCTCGGCATTGCGGTCGAGCACGGCGACCTTGGCGCCCAGGCGGGCGAGTTCGCGGGCGGTGGCTTCACCGAGGCCCGATGCGCCGCCGGTCACGATGGCGGCTTGTCCTTGGATGTCCATGCTGTGTGTCCTTGAGAAAAATGGTGGGTGTGTCTTGGGCGTTCAGTGGCGCGGCACCAGCGTGCCGGGCAGCGTGCCGCCGTGCAGTGCGTCCACCACGTCCGCGCGGTGTTGCAGCACGGCGCGCTGGTTGATGGAGCCCTTGTCGGTGACCTCGCCCTTGTCGAGCGAGGGCGGCTCGGCCATCAGGTGCGCACGGGCCACGCGGGTGGCGCTGCCGGTGGACTCTGCCGAAAGCTTGTCCAGCACCTGCTGGAAGTGCTGCTGCACCGGGGCGCTGGCCAGCACCTCGTGCAGGCTGGCGCTCTCGGGCAGGTCGCTGAGCGTGCGGATGGTGGGGGTGGGCACCAGCAGCGCGCCGATCTCTTTGAGGTTGATGCCGGTGATGACCGCGTCCTGCACGTAGGGCGCGCAGGCGGCGATGATCTTGGCGCGCATCGGCCCCACGCTCACGAAGGTGCCGGTGCTGAGCTTGAAGTCCTCGGCAATGCGGCCGTCGAACTTCAGGCCCTTGTTCAGGTCGTTCTCGTCGATCCACTTCACCGCGTCGCCCGAGCAGTAGAAGCCCTCGTCATCGAAGGCGTCGCGTGTGGCGTCGGCATTGCGCCAGTAGCCGGGCGTGATGTTGGGGCCGCGGTAGCGTACCTCGACCTTGCCGTCCACGGGCACGAGCTTCAATTCGAGCCCCGGCGTGGGCACGCCGATGTCGCCGGCCTGCACGTCGGGGCTGTTCACCGCCACGCAGAAGGGGCAGCCTTCGGTCATGCCCAGGCCCGTGTTCATCACGATGCGCTCGCCCACTTCGCGCTCGGCGCTGTCGAACAGCGAGTCCCAGATCGGCTGCGACAGCGCGGCTGCGGCAAAGAAGAACATCTTCACGCGGCTGAGCAGGTTCTTGCGCAGTTGCGCGTCGGTCTTCATGGTCTGCGCGATCACCTCGAAACCCGTGGGCACGTTGAAGTACACCGTGGGCGCGATCTCGCGCAGGTTGCGGATGGTCTCGGCCATGCCCTTGGGCGTGGGCTTGCCCTCGTCCAGGTAGAGCGTGCCGCCGTTGTAGATGACGATGCCGAAGTTGTGGTTGCCGCCGAAGGTGTGGTTCCACGGCAGCCAGTCCACCAGCACCAGGGGCTCTTCGGCCAGCACCGGCATCGACTGGTTCATCTGCTGCAGGTTGGCGGCCCACATGCCGTGCGTCACGATCACGGCCTTGGGCAGCTTGGTGGAGCCCGAGGTGAACATGAACTTGGCGATGCTGTCGGCCGTGATGGCGCCATGCGCCGCATCCACGGCCGGCGTGGCGGGGGTGGCCAGCAGGTCGCTGAAGGCCACGGTGCTGCGGCCCGGGATGCTGCCGGTGCCCAGCACCACCTTCACGTCGGCCGCCACGGTGGCCTCGATGGCGCGCGCGAAGCGCGTGGCGTCGCTCGCGAACACCAGGCCGGGGGTCAGGGTGTCCAGCACGTGGCGCAGCTTGTCGAAGTCCTGGCTGATGGTGGAGTACGCGGTGGACACGGTGCACTGCGGCACGCCGGCCACCAGGCAGCCCAGCGACAGCAGCGCGTGGTCCAGGTCGTTCTCGCTCAGGATGGCCACGGGGCGCTCGGCGCTCAGGTGCATGTCGAGCAGGGCCTGGGCAATGCTGCGCGCGGCCTGCCAGGCCTGGCCGTAGGTGATGTGGCGCCACTCGCCCAGGCTGCCGTCGGCGTTCTTCACGCGCTGGGCCATCCAGGTGCGGTCGGGCACGGTCTGGGCCCAGTGCGCGAGCCGGTCGGTCAGGCGCAGCGGGTAGGCCTCCAGGTCCTGCGTGGCCCGCACATAGACGACGCCGTTGTCTGCCTGGCGGGTGCTGACTTCGGTCACGCCGAAGCGCAGCGGCCGGTAGCGGGGGGAGGGGTTGGTTGCCGTCATGGAAAAGCGTCTCGGTGGGGCTGGGGTGGCGCCGTGGGGAGCGTGTCGGTCGGTCAGTCCTTCTTGACCTTGGCGGCCTTGCCGTCGAGGAAGGCGCGCACACGCGCCTTGGCCTCGGGGGCGCTCTGGGCGATGGCGGCCATCATGGCTTCGGTCATCAGGCCCTGGTCCGACGGCTGTTCGGCGATGCGCGGCAGCGCGTGCATCAGCGCGTAGTTGGTCAGCGGCGCGTTCTGCGCAATGCGCTGGGCCAGCTCGAAGGCCTTGTCGAACGCCGTGCCGGTGGGCACGAGGTACTGCGCAAAGCCCACGCGCTCGCCGTCCACCGCGTTGTAGACGCGGCCGGTCATCATCATGTCGGTCATGCGCGCCGTGCCGATCAGGCGCGGAATGCGCACCGCGCCGCCACCGCCCACGAAGATGCCGCGCGAGCCTTCGGGCAGCGCGTAGAAGGTCGATTCATCGGCCACGCGGATGTGGCAGGCGCTGGCCAGCTCCAGGCCGCCGCCCACCACCGCACCGTGCAGCGCGGCCACCACGGGCACGGGGCCGAACTGCACGCGGTCCAGCGCCGCATGCCACATGCGCGAGTGGTGCAGGCCCTGGCCGGCATCGCGCTCTTTCAGTTCGGACAGGTCCAGGCCCGAGCAGAAATGGTCGCCTTCGCCATCGATCACGGCCGCGCCCACGGTGGCGGGCAGGTTGTCCATCACGTCCCGCAGCGCCAGGATCAGGCCGTCGTTCAGGGCATTGCGCTTGGCAGGGCGGGACAGGCGGATGACCGCGATGTCCTCGCGTTCGCCGCGGATTTCGAGGGAGATGTCGGAGTGCTTGGTCATGGTCATCGAGGTGAGTTGGAGAAATTATGGTTATCAAAAATAACTAAAACAAGGCCGTGCAGGCGGTCTTTGCTAGGTGCTTTCCCTAGCTTTTCCAGGGACTCATATGATTATGATAAATAACTAAAATGGCACCGATTCACAGCAAGGACCCGTCATGAACGCCTTCATCCCCTACGGTATCTACTGGTCGTCCCCGTTTGCCAAGTGGCAGGGCTCGCTGGCCAACCTCAACGCGCTGCCGCTGGCGGCCACCGTGGGCAAGCAAGCGCTGGCCGCGCGCGGGTACGACCTGTCGGCGGTGGACCTGGCGATCCTCGGCATCACCAACCCGCAAAAGGGCAGCTTCTATGGCCTGCCCTGGGTCACCGGCCTCATGGGCATCGACCGCGTGGCCGGCCCCACGGTGCAGCAGGCCTGCGCCACCAGTGTGCGCGCGCTGCAGATGGCCGCGCAAGAAGTGGCTTGCGGCACTGCCACCAGCGCCCTGCTGGTGATGGCGGACCGCCAGTCCAACGGCCCGGTGGTGTACTACCCCGATTCGAGCGGCACCGGCGGCTACGGCATCACCGAGCACTGGGTGCCCGACAACATGGGCCACGACCCGTATGCCAAGAACCCCATGCTGCAGACCGGCGAAAACGTGGCGGCGCGCTATGGCATCAGCACCGAAGAGCAGCACGCGCTCAAGCTGCACCGCTACACGCAGTACCAGGCCGCGCTGGCCGATGACCGTGCCTTTCAAAAGCGCTACATGGCCGATGTACCGGTCACTGATTCGAAGTTCCGCAAGCAGACCGGCACGCTCAGCGCCGACGAAGGCATCTTCCCCACCACCGCAGAAGGTCTGGCCAAGCTCAAGCCGGTGAAAGAAGGCGGCACCGTGACCTTCGGCGGCCAGACGCACCCAGCCGACGGCAACGCGGGCGCCATCGTCACCACGCGCGACCGGGCGCGCGCAGCGTCCATCGATGCGAGCATCGAGGTCGAGATCCTGGGCTTCGGCATGTCGCGGGTGGAAGCCGGCTTCATGCCCATGGCACCGTCGCCGGCGGCGTTCAATGCGCTCAAGCACGCGGGCCTGTCCATCGCCGATGTGCACGCCATCAAGACGCACAACCCGTTCGCGGTGAACGACATCGCGCTGGCGCGCGACACCGGCTTTGCGTGGGAGCGCATGAACAACTACGGCAGCTCCATCATCTGGGGCCACCCGCAGGCGCCCACCGGGATGCGCGCCATCATCGAACTCATCGAAGAGCTGGTGCTGCGCGGCGGCGGCGTGGGCCTGTTCACCGGCTGCGCCGCGGGCGACACCGGCTACGCCACCGTGCTGCGCGTGACGGACAGCAAAACCACTTCCAAGGCCTGACCATGACGACCGCTTCGACAAGCTCTTTCTCCGCCCTCTTGAACGCCTGGCTGGTGGACGGCGTGCGCACGCCCATGGTCGACTACTGCGGGCCGCTCGGGCATGTGTCGCCCACCGACATGGGCATCAAGGTGGCCCGCGCCGTGCTGGAGCGCGCCGGCGTGCCTGCGGCCGACGTGAACTCGGTCATCACCGGGTCGATGGCGCAGGCCGACTTCGACGTCTTCGTGCTGCCGCGCCACATCGGCCTGTATGCAGGCGTGCCGCAAGCGGTGCCGGCCATCCTGGTGCAGCGCATCTGCGGCACGGGCTTCGAGCTGTTCCGCCAGGCTGCGGACCAGATCGCGCTCGGCTATGCCGACGTGGCGCTGGTGGTGGGCACCGAGTCCATGACGCGCAACCCGATCGCCGCGTACACGCACCGCACGGGCTTCAAGCTCGGTGCGCCGGTGGAGTTCAAAGACTTTTTGATGGAGGCGCTGATCGACACCGCAGGCCCCGTCACGATGATCGAGACCGCCGAGAACCTGGCCAAAAAATACGGCATCACCCGCGAAGACGTGGACGCGTACGCGGCCCGTTCGTTCGAGCTGGCGCTCAAGGCGCAGGCCGATGGCTTTCTGGCCGGCGAGATCGTGCCGGTGACGAGCGAGAAGTTCGAGCTGGCAGGCTACGCCACGCGCGGCATCACGCTGCCGCGCAAGGTGGCGCAGCTCGACCGCGACACGCACCCGCGCCCCTCGCCCATCGAGGCGCTGGCGGGGCTGCGCACGGTGTACCCCGGCGGCGTGCAGACGGCGGGCAACAGCTCGGCCCTGGTCGATGCGGCCGTGGGCGCCGTGGTGGCCAGCGATGCGTATGTGCAGCGGCGCGGCCTCAAACCCCTGGCGCGCCTGCGCGGTGCGGCTGCCGTCGGTGTGGCGCCCGAATTCATGGGCATCGGCCCCGCACCTGCCATTCGCGCGCTGCTGGCGCGCACCGGGCTCACGCTGGATGACATCGGCCTGTTTGAAATCAACGAAGCGCAGGGCGCGCAGACCATCGCCGTGGAGCGCGAACTGGGCCTCGACCGCGACAAGCTCAACGTGAACGGCGGCGCGATTGCGCTGGGCCATCCCTTGGCCGCCACCGGCGTGCGCCTGACGGTGACCCTGGCGCGCGAGCTGCGCCGCCGCGGCCTGCGCTACGGCATCTCGAGCGCCTGCGTGGGCGGCGGGCAGGGCATGGCGCTGCTGATCGAGAACCCCGACGCCTGAACCAGTCATCCCCTTATTTCGCAAGAGCACACACCATGAAAATCATCACCGCCGCTGAAGCCGGGGCCCTGATCCCCGACAACGCCACCATCTTCCTGGGCGGCCTGGCCGTCTCCAGCCTGCCCGAGGAAGTGCTCAAGGGCGTGGAAAAGAATTTCCTCGACACCGGCCACCCGAAGAACGTGACCACCTGGGCCTGCGGCGCCATCGGCAACAGCAAGGACGCGGGCATGGTGCACTTTGCCCACCCGGGCATGATCAAGCGCACGGTGGCCGGCCACTTCGGCCAGACCGGCGCCGAGATGATGAAGATGGTCTTCGACGGCGAGGTCGAGGCCTACAACTTCCCGCAGGGCAGCCTGTCGCACCTCACGCGCCACATCGCCAGCCGCAGCCCCGGGCTGCTGACTAAGGTGGGCCTGGGCACGTTTGTGGACCCGCGCATCGAAGGCGGCAAGCTCAACAGCAAGTCCACCGAAGACCTGGTCAAGCTGGTGGAGTTCAACGGCGAGGAATGGCTGTTCTATCCCGCGCCCAAGGTCGATGTGGCCATCATCCGCGGCACGCTGGCCGATGAGAACGGCAACATCACGCTGGACAAGGAAGGCGTGCTGCTCGAGCAGATCAACATCGCCCACGCGGCCAAGGCCAGCGGCGGCATCGTGATCGCGCAGGTGGAGCGCATCGTGAAGGCCGGCAGCCTGCACCCCAAATCGGTCAAGGTGCCGGGCGTGTCGGTGGACTACGTGGTGGTCAGCCAGCCCGAGAACCACATGCAGACCATCACCACGCAGTTCAACCCCGCGCTGTGTGGCGATGTGCGCGTGCCGCTCAATTCGCTGGCGCCCATGCCGCTGGACGAGCGCAAGGTGATCGCGCGCCGCACGGCGCTGGAGCTCACGCCGGGCGCCATCACCAACCTGGGCATCGGCATCCCCGCGGGCGTGCCGTCGGTGGCGGCGGAAGAGGGCGTGTCCGACCAGTTCACGCTGAGCGTGGAAAGCGGCATCACCGGCGGCATCCCGGCGCAGCTGGGGGACTTCGGCACTGCCTACAACGCCGATGCGATCATCGAGCAGTCGCTGCAGTTCGACTTCTATGACGGCGGCGGTCTGGACGCGAGCTTCCTGGGCCTGGCGCAGGCCGACAACCACGGCAACGTGAACGTGAGCAAGTTCAACGGCCGGCCCGTGGGCTGCGGCGGTTTTGTGAACATCACGCGGTCCACCAAGCACCTGGTGTTCTGCGGCACCTTCACCGCGGGCGGGCTGGAGGTGAAGGTGGCTGATGGGACGCTCACTATCGTCAAGGAAGGCCGCTCGCACAAGTTCATTGAGAAGGTCGAGCAGATCACCTTCAACGGCCTGGACGCTGCGCAGCGCGAGCAGAACGTGCTGTTCGTCACCGAGCGCGCCGTGTTCCACCTGACCACCGAAGGCCTGGAGCTGACGGAGATCGCGCCCGGCATCGACCTGGAACGCGACGTGCTGGCGCACATGGGCTTCAAGCCCATCATGCGCAACGTGAAGACCATGGACCCGGGCCTGTTCCGCGCGCAGTGGGGCGGCCTGGCGCAGGCCATGGCGGCGAAGGCTGCGCAGGGCTGAGGGGCGTTCACGCCCTGGCGCTGGTCGGCGGCATGGGCCGGGCCCGGCGCCAACACCAACAAAGCAAAAAGCCAGCGGCCCAGGGAGGGCGCGCTGGCTTTTTGCCTTGCTGGGCTGCCGCTGCGGTGCGGCTGTGGGGCCCTGTGCCCCTGTGGCCGTGTGGCCGTGCCCCCAGCCCGCGCGCTACGAAGCGCTTTGCGTGTAGACCTTCTGCAGCAGCCGGATCAGCGTGGTGCGCTCGGCGGCGGTCAGTCTGGCGGTGGCGTCCACCTCCAGCTGCGCGGCGGTCTGCTCGGCCTGGGCGGTCAGCTCGGCCCCTGCGGGCGTGAGGTGCACGCCCATCGCACGGCCGTCGCTCGGGTGCGGGCGGCGCTCGATCAGGCCGCGCCGCTCCAGCGCGGCGATCAACCCCACCAGGTTGGGCGGCAGCACGTTGAGCGTGGCGCACAGCTGGCGCGACGTGATGCCCGGGTTGTGCGCCACCAGCGACAGCACCGAAAAATCCACCACCTTCAGGCGGTACACCGCCATGCGTTCCATGAAGACCTCGATCACGGCCAGCGACGCACGGCGCGCGTTGTAGCCCACCAGCGTGCGCAGAAAGCCCGTGTCCACCGACTCGGTGAAGGGCTCGGCCGAGGGGGTGGCGGGTGCTGCTGTAGCGGCGGCGGTTTTCTTGGAGGGGCGAGCGCTGGGCATGGGGCGATTGTGCGGAGTGGGGGGCGGGCCGGGGTCCGGCGCAAAGGCAGTGGTTGATGTAGATCAGGCCCTGCCGCAGGTTCTGGAAGCCTTGTTTGCTATGGATTTTATAGTTTTGGCAGGGTGAGGCCGTCGCTGCCGTGTCGGGGCCTCAGCGCAGTGCTACGCCGGGCTGCGCAGCACGCGCCGGTACTGCACGGCCTCGGCCACGTGGCTGACTTCGGTGGTGGGCGCCCCCGCCAGGTCGGCGATGGTGCGCGCCACCTTGAGGGCGCGGTGCGTGCTGCGCGCCGACCAGCCCAGGCGGGCCGCGGCGGTGTTGAGGAATTTGATGGCCGTGTCGTCCAGCTGCACGTGCGTGTCGATCTCCTGGCCCTGCAGCGCCTGGTTGGTCTTGCCCTGGCGCGCCAGGGCCACAGCGCGGGCGCGCTCCACCCGCTCGCGGATCGCGGTGGTCGACTCCCCCGCGGGCGCCTGCACCAGTTGCTCGGCGGGCAGGGCGGGCACCTCCACATGCAGGTCGATGCGGTCCAGCAGCGGCCCGCTGAGCTTGCCCTGGTAGCGGCTGATCTGGTCCGGCGTGCAGCGGCACGCGCGCTGCGTGGAGCCTAAAAAACCGCATGGGCAGGGGTTCATCGCAGCGATCATCTGGAACCGCGCCGGAAAGTCCGCGCGCTGCGCGGCCCGCGATATCGTGATGTGGCCGGTCTCCAGCGGCTCGCGCAGGGCTTCCAGAGCGGCGCGGGGGAATTCGGGGAGTTCGTCCAGAAACAGAACGCCGTGGTGGGCCAGAGAGATCTCGCCCGGTTTTGGGGGAGAACCTCCGCCGACCAGCGCTACCGCACTCGCCGTGTGGTGCGGGCTGCCCGTAGGCCTTTGCCCCCACCGCTCAGGCTGCAGGCGCCCCGCCAGGCTGGCAATCGCCGCGCTCTCCAGCGCCTCCTGCACGGTCATCGCGGGCAGCAGGCCCGCAAACCGCAGTGCGAGCATCGACTTGCCAGAGCCTGGCGGCCCGGCCATCAGGATGCTGTGCGCGCCGGCCGCAGCGATCTCCAGCGCACGCTTGGCCGTGGCCTGGCCCTTCACATCGGCCATGTCGGGGCCTTGGGTGTGGGCGGTCAGCGGTTGGGGCTCGAGGCGGCTCCAGCCGTCGTTGTCGACGTCGGCATCGCCCCCCGCCACGCTGCCGGGCGGCAAGAAGGCACGCACCACGTCGAGCAGGTGGCGGGCCCGCACCACGCGGGCGTCGGGCACCAGCGCGGCCTCTTCGGCGCTGCCAGGCGGCAGCACCAGGGTGACGTCGATCTGCTGGGCCTGCAGCGCCAGGCTGGTGGCCAGTGCGCCGCGCACGGCGCGCAACTCGCCCGAGAGCGACAGCTCGCCCGCAAACTCATAGCCTTTGAGCTTGCTGGCATCGACCTGTCCGCTGGCCGCGAGGATTCCCAGGGCGATGGGCAGGTCGAACCGGCCCGAGTCCTTGGGCAAATCCGCGGGTGCCAAGTTCACCGTGATGCGTTTGTTGTGCGGAAATTCGAGCCCCGCGTTCTGCAGCGCCGAGCGCACGCGCTCCCGCGCTTCCTTCACTTCGACCTCTGCCAGTCCCACCAGCGTGAAGCTGGGCAGGCCATTGGCCAGATGCACCTCGACCGTCACCGAAGGCGCCTGCAGCCCCAGAAGGGCGCGGCTTTGCACCAAAGCAAGACTCATGAAGCAGATTCTCCCCAGATGGGTGCGTTTTGTGGTTTTTAGTTGCGCGTAGTGCGCGCCTTGCACCAAGTAAGTGCATGGCGCGGAGCGAACAACCCCTCACTGTACCGGGGGATCCATGTAACGCGAAGCAACGGGCCGGCGCGGCATGACATGCCAGTGGCACGGTCCGTGCTTAGAGCCCCTGTCCCCTACTTTGTCCAACCGGAGGAAACATGACCCGCGCCATCATCAAGACCCTGGGCGTTGCCCTTGTTGCAACCCTTCCCATGCTGGCCAGCGCCCAGCTCACCGGCAACGTCAGCCTGACCACCAACTACAAGTTCCGTGGCCAGGACCAGGACGCCTCCAAGGCCAAGGCCGTCAAGCCCGCGCTGCAAGGCGGCTTCGACTACACCTTCGGCGAAACCGGCTGGTACGTGGGCAACTGGAATTCCAGCGTGGACTGGCTGGCCAACAACTCGCTCGAGTCCGACCTGTACGGCGGCTACAAGTTCAAGGCCGCAGGCGCTGATTTCGACCTGGGCGCGCTGACCTACATCTACCCCGGCAACAGCAACGGCAACACCACCGAGCTGTACGGCGCGGCCACCATGGGCCCCTTCACCGCCAAGTACTCGCACACCATCTCCAAGGACTACTTCGGTTTCGCAGGCGCCAAGGCAGGCTCGGGCCTGAAGGGCACCAACACCGGCTACCTGAACCTGGCGTTCGCCCAGGAAGTGGCCCCCAGCGTCACGCTGAAGGCATCGGTGGGCTTCACCCGCTTTGCCAGCGACATCAAGGACACGGGCGTGCCCAACTACATGGACTACAGCGTCGGCGGCGCGTATGACTTCGGCAGCGGCCTGTCGCTCGGCGCTGCCGTGGTGGGCGCCAACAAGAAGGCCTTCTTCGGCCACGTGAACAAGTCGCGCGTGATCGTCACGCTCACCAAAACCCTGTAAGCAGTCTCGACGGGCGCAGGCTGCGCCCGTTGTCGGAGGATCCCAAAATGAAAATGGTGACAGCCATCATCAAGCCCTTCAAGCTCGACGAGGTGCGCGAAGCGCTCTCGGACATCGGCGTGCAAGGCATCACGGTAACCGAGGTCAAGGGCTTCGGCCGCCAGAAGGGCCACACCGAGCTGTACCGCGGTGCAGAGTACGTGGTCGACTTTCTGCCCAAGGTCAAGATCGAGGCCGCGGTGGCCGACGACCTGGTGGACCGCGTGATCGAATCCATCGAAACCGCCGCCCGCACCGGCAAGATCGGCGACGGCAAGATTTTCGTGACCCACCTGGAGCAGGTGGTGCGCATCCGTACCGGCGAAACCGGCAAGGAAGCCCTGTAAGGGCCCGGTTGCCACAGACACCAGAGAAATGCCATGAAAAAACTGCTTGCTTCCTTTGTACTGGGGTTGAGTCTGCTGTCCGGCGGCTCCGCCGTGCTGGCCCAGGCCCCTGCCGCTGATGCCGCGGCATCGGCCCCCGCAGAAGCCGCGCCTGCTGCCGCTGCGCCAGCCCCCGCCGCCGCACCTGTCGCTGCACCGGCACCCGCCGCTGCGGCCTCCGATGCAGCCCCTGCCGCACCCGTGCCCAAGATCGACTCCGGCGACACCGCCTGGATGTTGACCTCCACGCTGCTCGTGATCCTGATGACCATCCCGGGCCTGGCGCTGTTCTACGGCGGCCTGGGCCGCAGCAAGAACATGCTGTCGGTGCTGATGCAGGTCTTCGTGGTGTTCTCGCTGATCTCCCTGCTGTGGGCCATCTACGGCTACAGCCTGGCGTTCTCCGGCGAGGGCAAGTTCTTCGGCGGCTTCCAGAAGATCTTCCTCAAGGGCGTGACCCAGGAGACCTTCGGCGCGCTGATCACCATCCCCGAGTACGTGTTCATCGCGTTCCAGGGCACGTTCGCGGCCATCACCGTGGCGCTGGTCGTCGGCTCGTTCGCGGAACGCATCAAGTTCTCTGCCGTGCTGATCTTCTCGGTGCTGTGGTTCACCTTCAGCTATGTGCCCATGGCCCACATCGTGTGGGGCGGCGGCCTGCTGGCGGCTGACGGCGCACTGGACTTCGCAGGCGGCACCGTGGTGCACATCAACGCCGGTATCGCCGGCCTGGTGGGCGCGTACATGGTGGGCAAGCGCATCGGCTTCGGCAAGGAAGCCCTCACGCCCCACAGCCTGACGCTGACCATGGTCGGTGCCTCGCTGCTGTGGGTGGGCTGGTTCGGCTTCAACGCCGGCTCCGCTGGTGCCGCCAACGCCGGTGCCGGCCTGGCCTTCGTGAACACCGTGCTGGCCACTGCCGCCGCCACGCTGTCGTGGATCGCTGGTGAAGCACTGCACAAGGGCAAGGCTTCCATGCTGGGCGCCGCCTCCGGTGCCGTGGCCGGCCTCGTGGCCGTGACGCCTGCCGCTGGCTTCGTGGGCCCCATGGGTTCCATCGTGCTGGGCCTGCTGGCCGGTGTGGTCTGCCTGTGGGGTGTGGGTGGCCTCAAGCGCCTGCTGAATGTGGACGATGCATTCGACGTGTTCGGCGTGCACGGTGTGGGCGGCATCCTGGGTGCCATCCTGACCGGTGTGTTCGCATCGCAAAGCCTGGGTGGTACCGGCGGCCTGACGCCCGACACGTTCTCGATGGGTGCCCAGGTGTGGATCCAGGTCAAGAGCGTGCTGTTCACCATCGTGTGGTCCGGCGTCGTGGCGTTCATCGCCTACAAGATCGCCGACCTGCTGGTGGGCCTGCGTGTCTCGGAAGAAGCCGAGCGCGAAGGTCTGGACATCACGTCGCACGGCGAGACGGCGTACAACCGCTGATCCCGTCAGCCCGATGCGCTGCGGTGTCTGGTGGCACCGCAGCGTTGCAACAAGAACAAGCGAGTGACTCCTCTTGGTTCTTCAGCCCGCCGCCCTGGCGGGCTTTTTTCGCGTGCGGCGGGGCCTGCAGACCCGTGCAGCCCCGCACGCTGACCACCTGAACGCCCCTTGAACGCTCCCTGAACGCCCGCTTGAACGCCGCCAAGGCGAGCGCCGCATCTTCAGCGGCCAAGCAACCTCCGCCGAATTGCAGCGCGCTGTTCAAAAAATTCACGCGCCCAGGCCGTCGCACGGCAGGTGCCTGCCGCTACGATCCCAGGCATGGACCACGCCCTTGCCCAGATCGCCGACCGTGTGCGCGCAGCCGCCGCCGACCAGACGCCCTTGCGCATCCGCGGTGGAGGCACCAAGGACTTCCATGGCCTGGCGCTGCATGGCGAGGTGCTCGACACCCGCACCTTGCGCGGCATCGTGAGCTACGAGCCCAGCGAACTGGTCGTCACCGTGCGCGCCGGCACCCCGCTGGCCGAGCTGGAGGCCGCGCTGGCCGCACAGGGCCAGTGCCTGCCGTTCGAGCCCCCGCATTTCGCCCAGGCGCCCTCGGACGCCGCCACCGTGGGCGGCATGGTCGCCGCGGGTTTGTCGGGCCCGGCGCGTGCCAGCGTGGGTGCGGTGCGCGACTACATGCTGGGCGTCACGCTGCTCAACGGCCGCGCGGAGCTGCTCAGCTTTGGCGGCCAGGTGATGAAGAACGTCGCGGGCTACGACGTGTCACGCCTCATGGCGGGCGCCTGGGGCACGCTCGGGCTGCTCACCGAGGTCAGCCTCAAGGTGCTGCCGGTGGCCCCGGCCGAGGCTACGCTGCGCTTTGAATGCAACCAGGCCGACGCGCTGCGCAAGCTGCACGCCTGGGGCGGCCAGCCGCTGCCTTTGAACGCCAGCTGCTGGGTGCAGGACGGGGCGGTGGGCACGCTCTACGTGCGCCTGCGCGGCGCCGTGGCGGCCGTGGAGGCCGCCTGCCGCAGCATGGGCGGCACGCGCCTTGACAACACCACCACGGCGCCCGACTGGACCGCCTGCCGCGATCAGACCCTGCCGTGGTTCACCGACCGCGCGCAGCGCCCCGGCCACGCGCTGTGGCGCCTGTCGCTGCCGCAGACCGCGCCGGTGCTCAGCCTGCCCGCCGCGGCCCAGCCGCTCATCGAGTGGCATGGCGCGCTGCGCTGGGTGCAGGCACCGGATTCGGCGGGCGACGCCTTGCGCGACGCTGCGCGTGCCGTGGGCGGTAGTGCTACTGTTTTCATAGCTTCTGGCGCAGATCCAGCAAGCGGTAGCGGCCCGTTAGACCTCAAATCCCGCGCGCTGGAGCAGATCCACGCCCGCCTCAAGCACAGCTTCGACCCGGCGGGCATCTTCAACCCCGGCCGCATGGCGCAGGCCTGGTAGGCCCGGGACGTGCTTGCTGCCAACGCCATGCGACGACACCTGCGCCACCTGACGGGGCACCACCGCACAGTGGCGAGCAACCGCGTGCTGGGCCTGCTGCTGGCCTTCAACGCGGGCGCGGTCAATGCCGGGGGCTTCCTGGTGGTGCACCTGTACACATCGCACATGACGGGCTTTGTCTCCATGCTGGCCGACAGCCTCGTGCTGGGCAACACCGCCCTGGTGCTGGGGGCTATGGGGGCGCTGCTGGCCTTCCTGTGCGGCGCGGCGACCACGTCGGTGATGGTGAACTGGGCGCGGCAGCGGCGCCTGCACAGCAGCTATGCGCTGCCGCTGCTGCTGGTGGCCGTGCTCATGCTGGTGTTCGGCCTGGTGGGCGCGATCACGCTGAGCTGGCCCACGCCGTTTGCGGTACCGGTCACGGTGCTGCTGCTGTCGTTCATCATGGGCCTGCAGAACGCCACGGTGACCAAGATGTCGTCGTCGCAGATCCGCACCACGCACATGACCGGCGTGGTGACCGACCTGGGCATCGAGCTGGGCAAGATGCTCTACTGGAACCGCACCGGCACCGCGCCGGAGTCGCAGGTGCGCGCGAACCAGATCCGGCTGCGCCTCTTCGCGGGGCTGCTGGGGATGTTCCTCGTGGGCGGCATCGCAGGCGCGGCGGGCTTCAGCCATGTGGGTTTTGTCTTCGTGGTGCCGTTGGCGCTGGTGCTGCTGGTGCTCTCGCTGCCGCCGTTGTGGGCCGACCGCGCGCGGCTGCGCCGCCCGCAGCGCAAGGCGTTGCCGCTGGCTCCGCCCCCGGCGCTGTGAGCCCGCACTGTTCAGCGCCCCCCAATCCCTCGTTGTCCCTTCGTCCAGGCATGCTCGATGCAAACCCAACTCTCCCCTGAATACCGCGCCCGCGCCGATGGCCTGGAGGCCGAAGCCATCCTGCGCAAATGCGTGCACTGCGGCTTTTGCACCGCCACCTGCCCCACTTACCAGTTGCTGGGCGACGAGCTGGATGGCCCGCGCGGCCGCATCTACCTCATCAAGCAGGTGCTCGAAGGGGCCGAGCCCACGCGCAGCACCCAGATGCACCTGGACCGGTGCCTCACCTGCCGCAACTGCGAAAGCACCTGCCCGAGCGGCGTGGAGTACGGCCACCTGGTGGACATCGGCCGCAAGATCGTGGACGAGAAAGTGCCGCGCCCCCTGGGCGAGAAGGCGCTGCGCTGGGCGTTGAAAGAAGGCTTGCCGTCGCCCCTGTTCGGCCCCGCGATGAAGGCCGGGCAGATGGTGCGCGGCCTGCTGCCTGCGGCGCTCAAGGCCAAGGTGCCCGCACCGCAGCCCGCTGGCGCGTGGCCCACGCGCGAACATGCGCGCAAGGTGCTGATGCTGGCGGGCTGCGTGCAGCCGGCCATGATGCCCAACATCAACACCGCCACCGCGCGCGTGCTGGACGCGGCGGGCATCCAGACCGTGGTCGCCGCCAAGGCGGGTTGCTGCGGCGCGGTGAAGTTCCACCTCAACGACCAGGCGGGCGGCATGGCCGAGATGCGCGCCAACATCGACGCCTGGTGGCCGCTGGTGGAGCAGGGCGGGGTGGAGGCCATCGTCATGAACGCCTCGGGCTGCGGCGTCACCGTGAAGGAGTACGGCCACATCCTCAAGGATGACGCGCAGTACGCGGCCAAGGCTGCGCGCATCAGCGCGCTCACGCGCGACCTGTCCGAGCTGCTGCCCGACATGCTGCCCGAGCTGGCCGACAAGCTCGCAGGCCGCGCACAGCCTGCGGCCGACGTGTTGTACGCCTACCACCCGCCCTGCACGCTGCAACACGGGCAAAAGTTGCGGGGAGGCGTGGAGGTGCATCTGGCGCGCCTGGGCTTCAAGCTGCGCGCTGCGCGCAACGAAGCGCACCTGTGCTGCGGCTCGGCGGGCACGTATTCGGTGTTGAACCCCGGGCTGTCCTACCAGCTGCGCGACCGCAAGCTGGGCGTGCTGGCCGAGGCTTTCGGCGAGCAGCCGCCGGACATGATTCTGTCGGCCAACATCGGCTGCATCACCCACCTGCAAAGCGGCACGGGCACGCCGGTGCGGCACTGGATCGAGGTGCTGGACGAGGCCATCGCGTGATGCCGGTTACATCCGCTGGCGGGCATTTTTGCCAACGCTGGCATGATTGAGGGTTTTGTCGCCCCACACCTCACATTTCCCGCACCGCCATGACCGATTCCGTGTCCGCACAAGAACAACAACCGAACGCAGTCCCGACCGCTGCCGCTGAGTCCGCGTCCACCGAGGCCGCTGCTGCAGCCGCTCCTGCCGTGGTGACCGCAGCGTCGGCTGGCGCGCAGACGCCCGGCCCGGGCCGCCGCTCCGGCGGGCCGCGCCGCGGCGGCGGCGACCGCCGTGGCAATCGGGGTGGCGCGGCGCGCCAGGGCGCAGCAGCGCCCGGCGGCGAAGCGGCTGCTGCGCAGGCACAGCCGGGCGAACGCGCTGCGGCGGCCCGCACGCCTCCTCGCACGCACCCCATGCTCGAGCAACTGGCCAGCCTGTACCCGCAGCTCTTCGGCGCGGTGTTCCGCCCGCTCAAGCGCGGCGTCTTCCAGGACATCCTGGCAGCGCAGCCAGAGGCCTTCGAGCGTGACGAGCTCAAGGTGGCGCTGGGTATTCACACCCGGTCCACCCGCTATCTGCAAAGCGTGGCGGCCGGCGACAAGCGCCACGACCTGTCGGGCCAGCCGGTGGAAGACATGGCGCCCGAACATGTGCACCATGCCCTGCTGGAGGTCTACCGCCGCCGCAAGAACAACAAGGCCCGCCCCACCGAAGACCTGCTGCCCAAGCTGCGCAACCGCATGATCGCCGCGTTCGAGGCAACGGGCCTGACGCGCGAGGCGTACTCGGAGCTGGTGCAGGGCCGCGACGAAGCATCCAATGCCATCCTGCAGGAGGCCTTTGCCGAATGGGCTGCCCGCAACGCCAAGGACGAGGCGCTGCTGCGTGCTTTCGAAGCCAGCGGCCAGACGCTCGAAGCCTTTGCCGACATGTACGGCCTGGTGCCGCGCAGTGTGGGCCAGCAGCTGGAGCGCGCACGCCGCCTCGCCGCGGCGCGGCTGCAGCAGGCCGCTGCGGCTGAGGCCGCAGCAGCGGCTGGTGCTGCAGCATCGTCGGTGGCGCCTGCCGCCGACGCCGAGGCGAACCCCGATGCAGCCGCGGAGGTGGATGCGGATGTGAACGACACAGACGTGAATACGCAAGCGCAAGCACAAGCCGACGCAGCGGCCGTGCCGCCGGCTGCCCCTGCCCCTGCCCCTGCGCAGGGCAGTTGAACCCAGTCACCGGTCTCGCGCCGACGTCTGCACCGACGCCGATGGCCGCACCGATCCCCACGTCAATCCCACGTAGGTGACCACGCCGACACGCCTGATCTTCCTGCCCGGCGTGGGCGGCAACCCCGCGTTCTGGCAACCCGCTGCGAACGCCATCGCGCTGCCGGCAGAACGCGTGCTGCTGGGCTGGCCTTGGTTCGGTGTGGCATCGGCGGCGGACATGCCGCCTGACGCGGCTGGCAGCATGCAGGACCTGGTCGATGCGGTCACGCCGCACATGGACCAGCCTTGTGCCTTGATCGCCCAGTCCATGGGTGGCGTGGTGGCGGTGCTGGCCGCCCTGCAGCGGCCTGAACACCTGACGCACCTGGTGCTCGTGGCCACATCGGGCGGCGTGCCCATCGACGACCTGCGCCCCCACGACTGGCGCGCCGACTTCATCCGCTCGAACCCTGCCTTTCCGCAGTGGATGGCGCACGAGCGCTGGGACCTGGCGCGACAACTCGCGTCGCTGAGCGCGCCTGCACTGCTGCTGTGGGGCGACGCCGACCCCATCAGCCCCGTGGCCGTGGGCGAGCGGCTGCAGGGCCTGCTGCCCCATGCGCCGCTGCACGTGCTGCCGGGCGGCGCCCACGACATGGCCCAGATGCACGCCTCGGCAGTGGCCGCGCACATCACGCGCCATCTGCTGGCGGGCGGTGCACCGCTGCCACCATCAACACCACCACCACTGCGCGGCCACGCCGGGGCCGCATAGAATCCTGCTGCGGCCCGGTTCATGGGTTGCCGTAAGCGTTTACGTCAATCAACGTGCCAACCAACGCCGGCCCTGCCGGGGTGGTGGTCTCGCGCCGGCCGTGCAGGCCAGAGGGGGACGGCACCTTGACTGACCGGCCTGCTTCATGGAACTTCAATGAACCAATCTTCGTCTCCCCGCACCGGGTCTTCCGCTCCAGCCGCGGGGTCCGCACCGCCTCTATCTCCCGCGTCTTCCTCATCTGCGGCGGCTCCTTCGGCTCCTGAGCGTTCCTCCAAGACCTTCCTCGGTCTGCGCAAGCTCCCCGCGCGCTCGGCAACCTGGGTCATGCCGCTGCTGCTGTCGCTGCTCATGACCTTCATCGTCTCGCTCATCAGCACCCTGCGTGTGGCGGGCTTCACGCTGGACGTGCTGCGCCTGTGGATGAGCTCCTGGGCGCTGTCCTGGCTGGTGGCCTTTCCGACACTGCTGCTGGTGCTGCCGCTGGTGCGCCGGGCCACGGCAGCCATCGTGGACCCGCAGCGCTAGGCGGTCGCAGGCCCGCCGGCTGCTGACGCCCGATGTCAGCAGCCGTTGGCGCCGATCACTGTGCCCGCTGCAGGCTACTGACATCAGGCTGTCAGCAGCGGGTCCGCACCATGCGGGTCTTGCAGCTGCACACCCCCGCCGACCGGTCCGCCGGTCGGCTCCCTGACCGACCACACCAGACACACCGAGAGAGAGGACCCATCCCATGACCACCCGCACCCCCACCTCCGTACAGATCCCCGCATTCAGCGTGGCCGGCATCGCAATGCGCACCCGCAACAGCGACGAGATGAACCCCGCCATCGCACGCCTTGGAGGCCTGTGGAACCGTTTTTTCACCCAGAGCTGGGAACGCAAGCTGCCCAGCCGCGGCGATGGGGACGGGAACGGGGACGGCCGCATCTTCGGCGTGTACAGCGGCTATGAGTCCAACGAACACGGCGCCTTCGACGTGACGGCCGGCGTCGCCGTGGCCGAACCCGAGCAGGCCCAGGCGGTGCCTGGCGCGAGCCGCGTCGACATCGAGGCCGGCGACTACCTCGTCTTCACAGGCGAAGGCGAGATGCCCCAGATGGTGATCGACACCTGGGTGCGCATCTGGCACTACTTTGCCGACAACCCCACGGTGCAGCGCCGCTTCGGCACCGACTTCGAGGCCTACGAAGGCCCGGACAAGGTCGCCATCCACATCGGCGTGAAGCCGTAGCATGGTGCTCAGCGGGGGACCTGTGGCGACGAAGGCGCCCGCTGCGCGCAACTTTGAAACGTGACAAGTGTATGCTATTAATTTGATAGCTGTTGGCGCTTTCTGATCAAGCGGTAGGGGCCTGAATCACCCAAATATCGCAACGCCTCAACGCCTCAACGCCTCAACGCCTCAACATCCCAACGGAGCCGACCCCAAGCCCATGCGCCGCGCAGACCGCCTTTTCCAGATCGTCCAGCTCATCCGCGGCAGGCGCCTGTCCACGGCCGCCTTCCTGGCCGAGCGGCTGGAGGTGTCCGCACGCACCATCTACCGCGACGTGGCGGACCTGCAGCACCAGGGTGTGCCCATTGAGGGCGAAGCCGGTGTGGGCTACCGCCTGGGCGCGGGCTTCGAGTTGCCGCCCTTGATGTTCAGCCAGGGCGAGGCCAATGCGCTGGTGGCCGCCGCCCGGCTGGCCCAGGCGTGGCTGGACGCCGGTCTGGCGCGTGAGGTGGAAGGGGCACTGGGCAAGATCCTGTCCGTGCTGCCCCCGGCCGCGCGCGTGGCCGCCGAAGCCCAGGCGCTGTACGCCCCATCCGTCGGCCTGGGCCCCCAGGCCCAGGCCACCCTGCAGTCCCTGCGCGAGGCCGTGCAAAGCCGCCATGTGGTGCAGGTCAACTATGCCGACGTGCAAGGCCGCGCAAGCCTGCGCCGACTGCGCCCGCTCGGCTGCTTCTACTGGGGCAAGGTCTGGACGCTGTCGGCCTGGTGCGAGCTGCGCGGCGACTTCCGCGGCTTTCGCATCGACCGCATCGTGGACCTGGTGGTGACGGACGAGCAGTTCCGCCAGGAGCCCGGCAAAACCCTGGCCGACATGCTGCGCAAGGTCGAGGCCGAGATGGGCTCGCGGCCGCCGGAGTGGCCGCCTGCGGAAGTCCCGGGCTTGAATGCCTGACCGACGCGGGGCCGCAGCATCAACCCCGCTGCGGCGCCAGGGCGTCCCGGTAACGGCGGCTGCACGGCACGGTACTGCCATCCTTCATGACCAGGCGCGCGTCCCCGCTGTCCAGCGGCTCGATCACGGCTATCGCGTCCAGGTTGACGGCATAGCTGCGGTGCACGCGAACGAAGCGGGTAGGGTCCAGCTGGGTGAGGAAGTCGGTGAGTGTCGAGCGCAACAGGTAGTCGTGGCCGTTCACATGCAGGCCCACGTAGTTGGCCTCGGCCTGCAGCCAGGCGATGTCGTTCGCGGCGATGAGGAACTCGCGCCGCAGCTTGCGCACCAGAAAGCGCTCGGGCCGCGGCGCTGGCGCAGCGGTGGGTGAGGGCTCCAGTGCGGCGGGTGAGGTCGTGGAAGCCGCCGGTTCTGGTGCTGTGGTCGGGACGGGCACTGGAACGGTGGAGACCGCCGTGGAGATGACGATGGGGTTAGCGGGCTCCGGCGCATCCAGCACCCTGGCTTCACCCTGCAGCCGCAGCAGCAAGAACCGGTAGCTCACCAGTGCACTCACTGTGAGCGCGTAGCTGCGCACGTCCTTGAGGTATTCGTAGCCCCACTGCTCCCACCAGCCCGCGGGCTGGTAGCTGTGGCCCAGGGCCACATACGCTGCGTGGCGCAGGCCCCACATGCCCGCCAAGTGAATGCTGCAGTACACCGCACTGGCCAGCACGTGCCAGGGCAGGTGGCGCCGCAGCATGCCCCAGCGCAATGTGAAGCGGCGCTCTACAGCCACCACGGCGGGGATCAGCGCTGCGACCACAGCCACGCTGGACAGCTCCCAAAGCAACGGCTCCCACGCCGCCACCACCCGCTGGGTGCCGCGCAGATCGACCCAGGTCACCACCGTGTTGAAGGCCGCCTGGACCAGCAGCACCACGGCCCAAAAGCCGATCTCGGCCCGCCGGCGCAGAGCGCGGTCGTGGGGATAGCGGTCGATCCAGGGGGTCGCGGGGGCGGTCATGGTTGGCAAGTGTAGGCAGGCGCAGAGCGTGCCTGCCCTTGTGGGGCCGCGTCGTTCGTCCCTGCTGCTCGCCGCTCGTCCCGGAGGGGCCTCGGACCGTCCCTGGACCGCACCGCGCGGCAGGCCGTGGCCAGAGCATCCGGGGCATTGCAACCATTTCCCCTTTTCGCATGTCCACACCGTACCCCGGCTGCGCCGCCCCGCGCCGCCACGATATCGACGCGCTGCGCGCGCTGGCGTTTGCGCTCGTCATCGTCTACCACGTGGGCATGTACTACGTGGCCGACTGGCACTGGCACCTCAAGAGCCCGCACGCTGCCGACTGGCTGCAGGGCCCCATGCGGGCGCTCAACCTCTGGCGCATGGACCTGGTGTTCCTCATCTCAGGGCTCGCCTTCGGACTGGTGCGGCGCGGGCACGGCTTGATGAGCCTGGTCCGGCTGCGCAGCCTGCGCCTGCTGGTGCCGCTGGCCTTCGGCATGGCGGTGGTGGTGCCCTACCAGCCCTATGCGCAGGGCGTGGCCAACGGGCTCATCGCGCCGGGTTTCTGCGACTTCCTGCGGCGCTACTACGGTGGCAGCACGTGGCCGGCGGGGGCGTTCGACGGCTGGCACGCGGGCGTCACCTGGAACCACCTGTGGTACCTGGCGTACCTCTGGGCCTACACCATGGTGCTAGCCGTGCTGCTGCCGCTGGCGGAGTCGCTGCCGGGCCAACGGCTGCGCCGCGCATTCACCCGCCTGCGGGGCACTGCACTGGTGCTCGTGCCCGTGCTGCCACTGGCACTGACCACGGTGTTGCGCTGGCCGCACTTCGACGCCACGCACGACCTCATCCACGATGGCTGGGTGCATGCCGTGTACTTCACGCTGTTTGTCTACGGCTACTGGATCGGGCTGGACGAGGGGCTATGGGACGAGCTGGTGCGCCTGCGCTGGCGCACGCTGGGATTGGCGGCCGTGTTGCTGGCGCTGCATTTCGGACTGCGCGGTGCGGTGTGGGTGCAGCAGGCCGGCTTGCCGGTGCGCGTGGCTGTGCGGGTGTTGGCCGATGTTTACGCCTGGGCCGCGCTGCTCACCATCCTGGGTTGGGTCCACCGCTACCTGAACCGTCCCTGGCCTTGGCTGCGGTGGGCCAATGAGTCGGTTTACCCCTGGTATGTGCTGCACCAGACCGTCATCATCGTGCTGGTGGTGGCCTTGTTGCCTTGGCAACTGGGTCCCGTGGTGGAGCCCCTGGTCCTTCTGGTGGGTACGGCGGGGCTGTGCTGGGCCCTCACGGCCGTGGTGCGGCGCGTGGGGTGGTTGCGGCCGTTGTTCGGGCTGTCCAGAAATGCACCCGGCACAGGGCGGCAGTACGCCGCAGCCGAAGCCACCACCACGGTGCACCGCAGCGCTGCCGACAGCACAATGCGACGATGAACCTTCGCCTGTCCGACCTGGTGCCGCCGGTGGTGCTGCGCCCCGCTATCGGCCAGGATGCGCCCCGGCTGGCCCGCCTCTGGCGTGAGGCCTGGCGTTCCGCCAACCCCGGGGTACTCACCGTGGCGCCACTGTCCCACTGGGAAGACCGGGTGCGTTCCGAGTTCGGCCCACCCTGCACCGCGCTGCTGGTCGAGCGCGCAGACGAATCCCTGTTGGGATTCATGGTGCTCCACATGGCGCATAGCCACCTGCACCAGCTCTTCGTGGCGCCTGGCGCGCAGAGCCAGGGTTTGGGTGGCGCGATGGTGCAGGAGATCTGCCAGCGCCTGTGCCCAGCGGGCTGGACGCTGCATGTGGCGACAGCAAACCTGCGTGCGCGGCGCTTTTATGCCCGGTGCGGGCTCATCGAAGGTGCCGTCAGCGTTCATCCGACTTCAGGGCGCGAGAGGGTGGTGTGCAGTTGGCGCAGCGTAGTGCCATAGCGTGTACTGCACTCACGTTCAGGCGAGGGTTGCCGCACTAACCGTTGCAAAAGGTCGCTGTTATTCCATATTGGTTACTTCGGTTACCTTTTGCGGTAATTTTCTGGGGTTAGTGAGCGTGGTTGTCAAGGGAATCTGCTGCTCTCATGGCTATCATCCGCAGCACTTAGAAACAACGGGCTTGATGCCTGCAGCACATGAAACGCCGCGTCACCATCCAAACCCCATTGGGCGAGCAGCTCAAGTTCCGGCAGCTGCAGGGCACTGAAGAAATCAGCCAGTTATTTTCTCTGGATGTAGATCTGCTGAGCGAAAGCAAAAGCATCGATCCCAAGGCCTTGCTGGGCAAAAATGCCACCATCGTGGTGGAGACCGAAGGCGGCGGTCAGCGCTACATCGACGCCATCGTCACCCGATTTGGCATGCAGGGCCAGGACCACCGCATGTTCTCGTACCGGGCGCGCCTGAGCCCATGGCTGTGGCTGGCCACCCGCAAAAGCGACTTCAAGATATTCCAGAATAAAACAGTTCCCGAGATTATTGAAGAAGTTCTCGGTAAATACGGATACCCGCTGGAAAAGAAGCTGACACGTAGTTATCGTACTTGGGATTATTGCGTTCAATATAACGAATCTGACTGCCAGTTTGTATCTCGGCTCATGGAGCACGAGGGCATCTATTACTACCACCAGCATTCCCCCGGCCAGCACGTATTGACGCTGGCGGACGATATCGTGGCATCGCACAGTCCGCTGCCAGGCGCCGCCACGCTGCCGTTCTACCCGCCCGAAAAGGCGGCTATTTCCGAGCGGGAATGTGTCTTTGCGTGGGAGCTGGCCGAGGAGATCAAATCGGGCCGCCATTACAACGACGACTACGACTTCAAAAAGCCCAAGGCCGATCTGTCGAATATGCGCAAGATGCCGGTGGGCCATGCGCACGACAGCCACGAAGTGTATGAATGGCCCGGCGGCTATACCGAGTACGGAGACGGTGAAACCTACGTGCGGGTGCGTCTGCAGGAAAACCTCACCCGCGAGAGCGTCGTGCAGGGCAAATCAAGCTGCCGCGCGCTGACCCCGGGCTACACCTTCAACCTCGACAACTATCCCCGCGAGGATCAGAACCAGCAGTACCTGATTACCGCGGTTCAATACCACTTCCAGGAGAACCCGGAAGTCAGCAGCATCGCCAAACCTACACCCAAGACCACCAAGGACGAGGTGGGGTCCATCCAGCGCTTTGTGCTGAAGGCGCAGCCCACCAGCCTGGCCTTCACGCCGCCGCGCGTCACCCCCAAGCCCCGCAGCCAGGGCCCGCAGACGGCCGTGGTCGTCGGCCCGCCTGGAGAAGAAATCTGGACCGACAAGTACGGCCGGGTCAAGGTGCAATTCCACTGGGACCGTATCGGCGCCATGGACGAAAACTCCAGCTGCTGGATCCGCGTGTCGCACCCCTGGGCCGGCGCCAAGTACGGCGGCATCTTCACGCCCCGCATCGGCCAGGAAGTCATCGTTGACTTCCTGAACGGCGACCCTGACTACCCCATCATCACCGGCCGCGTCTACAACAACGACCAGATGCCCCCGTGGGAGCTGCCCAAGCACAAGACGCAGTCGGGCTTTCAGACCAACTGGAGCAAGGGCGGCGGCGGCAAGCACATGCTGCGGTTCGAAGACCAGAAGGGCATCGAGCACATCGAGCTGTCCACGGACCACGGCAATACCCATCTGCACATGGGTTACCTGATGAACCAGAGCTCGGAGGCCAAGCGCAGCTATGGCTTTGAGCTGCGCACGAATGAATGGGGCGCTATTCGGGCGGACAAGGGGTTGCTGATCACGACGTATACGCAGGACTTCAAGCAGAAGATATCGCATGAAAACCCAGATGGGTTCGATGGCCTGGGTGAAGGCCTGGCCAACACCGCGTCGCTGATGGAGGAGGCTGGTGAGGCGGTGTCTGCCATGAACAGTGCGATTGAGGCCATCAACGGCCTGAAGACCTCGCACATGATGGAACTGAGTTCAGGCATTGCTGCCATGACCGGCGGCAAGGCGGCGATGGCGACATTGTCCAAAGCAGCTGCGGCCATCGCTGCGCTTGCCGGCGGTGGAGGCGGAGGGGGTGGTGGCGCTGGGGCGGAGACATCGATGCCGACCAACACCGACCCCGCCATGCCTCAGTCGCAGGCGTTGCGAGAGTTGTCCAAAGACATCAGCAAGCCGGTCGTCTCCATCGTCAGCCCCGAGGGGCATTCGATGATCAGCCCCAAGCCCATCGTGGTCAGTTCGGGGCAGAGCGTTTCGATGCATGCCAAGCAGCACATCACGCTGTCCAGCGGCGCGCAGCTGACCCAGCTGGCCAAGGGCGGCATGCTGACGCACGTGTCAGAGGGCGGCCAGCGCAACACCGTGACCAAGGGCGATATCGCATCGGAAGCCCAGACGGGCAACATGAACCTGACCGCGCAGCAGAACATCACGCTGGCGTCCAAGACGGACACTGCGACCGTGGTGGGCGACCAGAACGTCAACATCCAGGCGACCAAGGACTCGGTGCTGGTGAAGGCTGCCAAACACATCCGCCTGCAGGCGGGTGAGAGCATCACGCTGACCATTGGCGAGGGCGAAGGAGTCGCCTCGCTCAAGCTCACGGACAAGGGCGAGGTGGTCATCAAGGGCAAGAACGGGCTGATCAAGCTCAGTGAACTGCTGGATGTGCACGGGGCGCCAATACAGCTCAATTGCCCCTAGTGCACTGCAGAGCGCATCGCGCTTTGGGCCTACACATCTCTATGAACTGAACCGGAATTTCGATGCAGTACCAAATCAATGAAGGGTCGTTCAGCGTTCCCGACGGCATGCAAGACAACAGCATCAACGTGCTACTCGCAGGGCATAGTGGGCTTGGATTCAGTGTGGTGGTGACCAGGTCCAGACTTGAGCCTGGCGAAACGTTCGAGCAGTTGGTAAACCGGCAATTGCAGCTGCTGGGCCAGCAATTCAGCATGGCTGAGTTCACTGATCGAAGCGATCACAAAGACCCCGCGTCCGGTCAACTGCGGGCTATCGAATACGCCGTGCAGTTCAAACAAGACGGCGTGATGGTCTACCAACGCCAAGTTGGCTATCTGTTGGGCAACACGGGCAACGTAGTGGTGATGACAGCGGCTGCCCAAGCTCCTCTCTCAGACGCCCAACTGACGCAGTGGCGCGCCATACGTGCCAGTTTCAAGCCTGCATGACCGGTCGCGAGTTGCCAACTCGCCCTCACCCCCAGTCCGTGCAAAACCGATTCCAGCCCCCGGCTTTTTGCTACTGCCTTGATCCAACAGCCTAGTGCATTCCCTCCTTCATGAGCACCTATCCCGCCGCGGCCCGTATTGACGACCCCATTGCCCATACGAGTGCCAATGCAAGAATGCTTTTGCAATTGGCTGGGGTGGTGGGTGGCGGCATGTTGGGCGGTTTTGTAGGAGGCGCGATTGGCGGAGCTGTTTCTGCAGGACTGACCTTTATTACAGGTGGTTTTGCTGCGCCTGCTGCACCGGTGATTACTGCTGCAGCAACGCTTGCCGGGACGCATTACGGCATGCAGGCTGGTCAAGCGTTGGGAACCGCGGCGGCCGATTTTCTATTCCCGCCCACGGTCACTGGCAAGATCATCACGGGGTCAGAGAACGTCAAGATCAACGGCAAGAAAGCCGCGCGCGCGACCAATGCGATGCCGCTGGACAGCGTCATTTGCAGCAAACACACAAGTCGCCCAACCAATTTCATTGCTCAGGGAGCCGCCGATCGCCCTGAGCAGACGCTTATCAACCATGCCCTTGCCGCCCGAAAGGACGACAAGGTTGAATGTGGAGCCTACATCCACGAAGGGTCCCCCAACGTCTTCATCGGCGGCCCGCCCGCGACCGTTCGGAAATATGACGCAGAAGGCAACATCTTCCTGCGAGCCGCCATCATCGGCTATGGAATTTACAGCGCGATCAAAAGCCTCAAGTGCTTACCAAAGCTGCTGAAAGACCCACGCGCAGTTCTCAAGAACGCGAAATGTATCGTTCAGATGGTACAGGCCGGAATGTCGTTGAATGAAATCGCGGACATTGTGGCCAACCCGGTTCACATCGCGACGGGAGCAAAGCTGCTCGCCGGTGACGAAGACCTGGATTTCGTACTCCCTGGTGGCTTGCCTGTCGTCTTTCAACGGGTGTACAACAGCTTGGACCTGCGTTCGCGCACTCACTTCGGTCAGGGCTGGAGCAGCCCTTACACGGCCGAGTTGCACCTTGGGACCGATGTGCAGGGTATTCCCACCGTTACCTACTATGGTGACGATGGCCGTGACATTGAGTACCCGGTGCCGGCGCCAGGTGAAAGCCACTACAGCGTGGCCGAAGGAATCGCAGTCTTATGCAGCGAGGGCGGAGATTTCTTCGTGGTGCTGCCAGACGGCACCCACCAGTGGTTTGGAAAGCCCGATGACGCTTGTGTTTTGGGCCTGGGAAGTCGTGTGCTTCCGTTGCGTCGTATTGAAGACCGCAACAGCAATTTTCAGGCGCTACGCTACGACGAACTTCATCGGCTGACCCATCTGGCCGACAACACGGGCCGTTTGCTCGCCTTCGACTACGAAGGCGAAGGGAACCGCATCGCACAAATCCGTTTGGTGACGGGCGCCAACACCGCAGCGCATGAGGTGCCAGAAATTCCCGAAGTGCTGGCGCGCTATCGCTATGACGGCCAGGGTCAGCTGACCGAAGTGATTGGTCGGGACGGTCAGATTCAGCGCCTGTTTGGTTATGCGGACGGACTGATGGCCCAGCACCGCCTTTCGACCGGCTTGACCTGCCACTACCGCTGGCAAAATTTTTCTCAGAACTTGGGAAAAAGATCAGGGCCTCATCCGCGCGTTGTACAGCACTGGACAGACGACGGAGAAAATTATCAGTTTCAGTATGACTTGGCGGCAGGCACCACGACGGTGACAGAGCGGCTGGGTTCAGGCGAGAGCGCCCAAATCCGCACGCGCACCTGGGCTTGGAATGCCGATCACGAAATCACCGCCTACACCGACGCACTGGGTAACCGATACACGCAGACGTGGAGTGACACAAGGCAATTGCTGAGCCACACTGATCCGTTGGGCCGGACCACCACCTACGCATACGATGAGGCCGGCAATCTGATCCAGACAACCGATGCGCTGGGTCGTACAGAGAGCACCCAGTGGAGCCCGGCCCCCGCCAGTCTGCTTCTGGCCACTAGCGATGCAGCTGGTGCCAGCTGGCGCTATCACTATGACAACGACGGCAACCTGACTGCCGAAATCGACCCCCTGGGGCATACCACGTTGTACGCCAACAACGAGCGCGGTTTGCCATTGGTCATCACTGACGCACACGGTGGACGCAAGCAACTGGCCTGGGACGTTCGCGGGCTGCTTACCAGTTACACGGACTGCAGTGGCAAAACCACACGCTACACGTACGACCAGCGCGGCTACCTGCACCAAGAGGTTGATGCACTGGGCCACACCACCACATTGACGCACGACGCGCAGGGAAGGCTGCTGACACTGACGCTGCCCGATGGGGCCGCACATCATTACCGCTATGACCCGTCGGGGCAGTGCGTGCTTGCACAGGATGCCCTAGGCCACAGCACCAGCTACAGCTACAACCTGCGCGGTCAACTCACCGGGCGCAGCAAAGCGATTGGCAGCTTCAGCAGCAACATCCAGCTCGGCTATGACTCTGCAAGACGCCTTGCCGTACTGGTCAACGAAAACCGCCAAGCCTACCAATTCACCTACGACGCGGCCGACCGGCTGCTGATGGAAACCCGCATCGACGGTACCCGCCAAGTGCTGCACCATGATGCTGCAGGCCAGGTCGTCGGCGTGACGGAACACCCCATGTCTATGGGCATGGGCGATGCCGTGCCAGGGCATGCCGATGTGAAGCCGATCCATACGCAACTGGTGCGAGACGCTGCGGGTCAGCTCATCCAGAAAAAAATCTATTTGCCTGGCGCTGGCACCGGCACAACAGAGGCCCAACTGCCCGAGCTGCAAACCTGCATCGACTACGCCTACACCCCGACAGGCGATCTGCATCAAGCCCTGCAAAGCAACCCGCAGGGAGAGCCCCAGTCTCGGCACAGTTGGCAGTACGACAAGCTGGGACAGGTGTTGCAAGAGACCGCTGAGCACACCGTGCAAGGCCAGCAGCGCAGCACCGTGCTGCACTACGAATACGACGCGTTGGGCAACCGCACCGGCACCACACTGCCGGACGGGCGCACGCTCAACCACCTGTACTACGGCAGCGGCCATCTGCACCAGATCAACCTGGACGGCGCAGTCCTGGCTGACATCGAGCGCGACGACCTGCATCGCGAAGTTCTGCGCACGCAGGGCCGCCTGGCCAGCCGCTTTGCCTACGACCCCGTAGGTCGCAAAGCCGCCACTTGGGTTCGCCCTGCCATGCTGCGTGTGGGCCATGGCATCGGCAGTGACCAACGTGCCGACAGCCGGTGGAGCCCCTACGGCGGCGACTGGACCCAACGCCTGCAGCGACAGAACCCAGAAGACACACTGCTCAAGCGCTACGGCTACGACAAGAATGGCGAGCTCACCAGCGTCGAGCACAGCCAGCAAGGCCAGACAAGGCACCAGTACGATCAGGGTGGGCGCATCACCCACACGCATGCCACACAGCCCGAGCGCAACGAACACTTCCACTACGACCTGGCGGGCAACCGCATCAACGCACTGGAAGAAAGCAATCTCAGCAGCCAAGGCAGAGGCTGGGTGCAAAACAACCGGGTCAAGGTCCTACAGGACAAGCGCTACGACTACGACGGCTTTGGCCGCCTGATCAGAAAGCGCATAGGCAGCCACACCGAACAGCACTACCGCTACGACCACCAGCACAGGCTGACCCAGGTGGCGGTGGTGCGGGCAGGCAAAGACGGCCAGCCGCAAAGCCAAGTCTTCAGCTACCAGTACGACGCCCTGGATAGGCGCATCGCCAAGACGGACAGCTTTGGCACGACAGTGTTCACGTGGGAGGGAATGCGGCTGCTGCAGGAAAGCAGAGGCGCACAGACGAGCACCTACATCTACGAGCCCGGCAGCTACGTGCCGCTGGCGCGCATGCGTGCCCATCACCAACCCGCAGTGGGCGGACCGGTTCAACGTCGCTGCTGCTGCCAACGACGAGCCCGGCGGGTCAAACACACCGAATGTGCGACAAGGCGCGGGTGGCGAAGACGTCGCCCAGGTGTATTACTTCCACACCCAGCCCAATGGGTTGCCGGAAGAGCTGAGCGACAACAGCGGCAACCTGGTGTGGCGGGCGCAGTACACCACGTGGGGCAGCACGGTCAGTGAACAGTGGCAGAGCTTTGACACGGCAGGCCGACCCCAACAACAACTCGAAAGCCAGACGGCATCACTGCAGCAGAACCTGCGGATGCAGGGGCAGTACCTGGACAGAGAGACGGGGCTGCACTACAACACGTTCCGGTACTACGATGCGGACTTGGGGGCGTTTACTACGCCGGACCCGATTGGGCTCAATGGCGGATTCAATCTGCATCAGTATGCGCCGAATCCGATCAACTGGATTGATCCTTGGGGATGGGCATGCGGACCAAATTGGACGAAAAAGGGTTGGAAGCATGTTAAGGAAAGACACGTCCTGACTACAAAGCCCAGATGGGCTCATAAAAGCAAGTTTGAATTGGGCAAGGAAGGGAACTTAAAGAAAGCAATTGAGAAAACGGTCAAGCATGGAAAAGCGACGCCCCAGAAAAATGGCCGTACTAAATATGAATTGGACCACAAGCAAAAAGTGGGTTCAAAAACAGACCCTCAGACTGGCGTTTCAAAAGATCAAACTAAAATTACGGTTGTAACCGACAGGCACGGCAACGTAGTTACTTCATTTCCATCTGATTAACATGGACCTTATATGTCATTAGATTTGGTTGCTGCAAAAAATAAAAGAGATTTGAATGGCACTCAGAGATTTATTTCAATGCATGAATCATTGCATGGTGAAATATTTGCACTCGCAAATCCCGCTAAAAAATTCCCTACGTTGCATAAAATATCAGACTACTACGAGGATTCAACAATTAGTTATGGTGAATTAGACGATTTTAAAAAAGAAATCCTCGGACTCGTGAATGACTTGTCGGAAAAATCTCTGGCGTTTGAAATAATAAAATTTATTGATCTGTGCATTCAGCACAAAGAAAATATTTATGCGGAGTCGGATTGAATAGAGAGATTTTCCACTACGGCTGTAGCTGTGGCAGACGCATAGCCAAGCCCGACGGCTTTGGCGCCACTTCGTTCATCTGGGACGAGATGCAGAACAAGGCAGCGTGCACAAGACCAAGCTGTAGTAATCGGGCTGGTTTAATATGGCTGTTGCGGCTAACAACGAGCCGGCGGGTCAAACAGAGCAAATGTGTGAGAGGCCATGGCGGCGAAGACACTGCCAAGGAGTACCACTTTCACAGGCAGCCCAATGGGCTGCAGAAGAGCTGAGCGACTTCAGCGGAAATTTGGTGTGGCAAGCGAAGTGCACCACCTAAGGCAGTACTGTTTGCGAATATTCGCAAAGCTAGGGGCAGGCAAAGACGGCCAGCCGCAAAGCCAGGTCTTCAGCTACCAGTACGACGCCTTGGACAGGCGCATCGCGAAGACAGACAGCTTTGGCACGACTGCATTCACGTGGGAGGGAATGCGGCTGCTGCAGGAAAGCAGAGGCGCACAGACGAGCACCTACATCTACGAGCCCGGCAGCTACGTGCCGCTGGCGCGCATCCTGGGGGGAGATGCGGAACAAGGCAAGCAAGGCAGCGTGCCCACGACCAACCCACAGTGGGCAGATCGGTTCAACGTCGCTGCTGCTGCCAACGACGAGCCCGGCGGGTCAAGCACACCGAATGTGCGAGAAGGCGCCGGTGGCGAAGACATCGCCCAGGTGTATTACTTCCACACCCAGCCCAATGGGCTACCGGAGGAGCTGAGCGACAACAGCGGCAACCTGGTGTGGCGGGCGCAGTACACCACGTGGGGCAGCACGGTCCGTGAGGAGTGGCAGAGCTTTGACACGGCTGGCCGACCCCAGCAGCAACCGGGAAAAAAAACGCAAGGGGATATCCCGGGGGAGTGTGGAGGTCAACCTGTGGGTGGGTTTTACGCAATTAATGCGCTAAACAAAGTTGGTTGCACAAATATGGCTGTCAGTGAATATTATATTTCTAATTTTGATTTGAATAATCCGCAGTATGATTTCGACTATCAGGTTCTCTATGATGAAATGGGCGGTTTGGATATCGCCATTTGCGCTGAAATGCCCAGGGAGTTGGTTGTAAGCAAAACGCTTGTGGATAAAATTAAAATAAATAAAATTAAGGGTTTTGTTTTGTATTCGACCTTGGATATGACCATGAAAAATAGGTCGATATTCTTGAATATATAAGTCTCACGTTATGCAGAACGTTTCTTTTTCGTTAGAGACACACGGTTGATTAAGACGGGGATGGAAACGTCGGTGCCAAACAAGCTGAGCTATTACAGTGGCAGCTTGGCACGCTATGGGCAGCACGGGCTGGGAAGAGATTCGGCACAGCTGGCCAACCCGGTATCAATAGGGGAGCGATACCGCATCACTCCAGTAGGACCTGGCGATGTTTTGAAAGTATCTAGACATGGACGTTGGGCTGTACTATAAAATATTCCGGTGCGGTGATGCATTCCAAAAAGCCGATGTAAAAAATGGAAATTATTAGCTATTTCTATCAATCATCTAAACACTTGTCTGAAGCGCGATTGGATATTTTGCGTGGCGGGCGAATGGAATTTGTTGATATATTTGGCTTTCTGAATCTTTTTGATTTTGACTATAGATGCGTATTGATCATTGAATGCGTTGATTCGTTGTTGGAAAGTAGTAGAAAATATATTAAGGGTAGTCCGGTCTACTATCGAAATTATGAGGTTGATTTGCAGGCGGATATTGCGTTTTCCAATCTGACTGCAGATGTCGATTTGCCATTGACAGTTAAGCGTGGTGGGAGCTTTGACTTGCATGTCTCTGCGTCTCGATATGTGCCATTGATTGGTATGAATTGCACAAGCGAGGAGTATGAGAAGAGAGGGGTCGCGTACTCCGAAATAATCTTTATTCATCTAACCTTCTGCAAAAGAAAAAGTGTCGCGACTCCAAGTCTGGAAGCAAGTCAATTCATTTACGAAAGCTATGATCAACTGGGCTTCGTTGGCATGGATGAAGCGCTGTTTAATAATTTTATCGTCGAAAGACTAGGGCGAGGAAAACACGATCTTTTGCACAGTTTCACAACTACCGAGATTGCAAATGAACTCTTCCATGCTGGATTGATGATCCTTTGTTGGGGGATAACTCCGTGGGTTTATATGATCAACTCACTTGATAGTGATGAGGTCAGTATGTCTTTTACTGCAGGATTACCTGTGTGCCAAAGTGGATCCTATGTTTTTCAAGAAAAAATCAAAGAGATATCCATCGTGCCTGGAACTGCATTGAAGGGGTGGGATACTGAGTCTCAAGGCACTTGGCCAAAATTAAAATTGAATGGCGCGGGAGGGGTCGTCAAGGTTGACCTCTGTGTTGCAAAAGCCATTAACCCCTACGATACTTCCGTGCCAGATTGCTTGCCGATGCCATTCTTCAATTTGAATCGGATTGACGTCGCCTTGGCAGAATCTGTGCCCATTCTTTCGGCTGACATCGAGTCCTGCATGTCATAAATCTGAATGGGGTGGCAACGTTCTCATGGGTGAGGCATCCCGATGCAATCAGTGCAGATGGGGTGTGAATTTAGCATTCGAAGATCACAAGCATATGGCTGATATAATTTCCGAGTCAAAGTCATTTTGAAAACGGCCACGATCAATGGACCGTGTCGAAATTTTTGCCAGTGCTTCGATCTTGAATTTCATAAGCCCCCCAGGAGTAATTTTTGACCAGTAAATCCCATCTGAATTTTTCTGAATCCCTCGCAGAACAATTTAAAGCCACACTCAATGCCAAGACGGACTGGACTGGAATCTCTTGGCAGGACATGGAAACCGCCATCGGCCCAAATGCCGATAAATATCGGGCGCTGTGGGACCGGGTCACCAGCACCGAAAAGAAAGGTGTGTTTGCCCATTTCAGCCCGTGCTGGACGGGCATTCCCTTTCTGGGCGTGAGCTGGGCTGTGTCCAGGCGCATGTACCCGCTGGCGGCCATGCTGTTGCTGGCGTTGCTGGTCTTGAATCTCGCGTTTCCGGGCGAGAGCGGTGCGGCCAGGGCGTTGGGGGTTGCGATTCTTGTGTCGTTCACCCACAAGAACACCTACCTGCGCTGGATGGCCCATTGCATCCGCCGCATCGATGCGCAGGGGCTGGCTGGGCCGGAGCGTGATGCAGCGCTGCGCGAAGTGGGTGGGTTGGACCAGAAGTCCGGGTGGATCGCCGCAGGCGTCTTGATCTTGGTGGCGGTGGTGTTCGGTGTCGTTTTCAGCTAGAGAGCGAGTCCAACTACGGTTGCTGGCGGACGCCGGAAAGGGGGCGGCCTCTTCCCCAGCACATCAATTCAAGGAGCGCTGCGCGCAGATGGACGCGAGCTGCGGCTGACCCCCGGACGCGCTGGCGCTGAGGTGTAGTCAGGGGCGGCACGATTCGTGCTCAGCGCGGCGCCGATGCAGCGCGCTTGCCTGACGAATACCGAGCCGGATCTGCCCGCAGCGTGGTAGGGGCGGTCTCCACAACTCAGTCCTGTGGCAGGCAGTTAGGTCAGGGTGGTCCGAAGGCCGGCGAGAACCGCCGCAGAGCATGCATCCGTCGGGTGCAATCGGCTGAGCGTGCATGGACCCCTTGCGCGATCGGCCACGAGAACCTTCGTGCTGCAGCGCTGTGGCCCGCAGCGCACCCGGCCTCTTACTTTGCCGTGATCTTGACCGCGTGCAGGGCCTGTGTCGTGTTGAACTTCACGCGGATCGACTTGGCGGGTACGCCTTGCTTGATAAGTTCATTGCGCACTGCCATGGCGCGCATCAATGCGATTTCGCGTGCGTCCACGGGGGCGTCCTTCCGGTGGCAGTACCCAGTGATCTCCAGGCGTTCATTGGGCTCCCGCGTGGACGCCAGGCGGGTCAGGATGGCCTGGGTTTCGGGCGACAGTTTCACCTGCGTCGGTTTGAACTCAGCGACGATGCCGTCGGCGGGCAGGCGCGGCTCTTCCGGGGCGGGTGCGGGCGCTGCTTCGGGCGGAGGTGGTGGTGGCTCCGCCGCGGGCGTTGCGGCTGTGACTTCGGGTTCAGGCGCGGGCGCCGGTGTCTCTGCGCAACCGGCCAGGAGCAGCGCTGCCGCGGTGAGCAGACCCCAGGGAACAAAGCGTGTGTGAAGCATGAACATACCTATCAAAGAGAACAAAGGAAAAGATGCGAGCACAGGTACCGTCGTGCGCTGCAACTTGGCGCCGTGATGCCATGGTCCCGCTGGTGTTTTGTGCGGTGGTGCCCCAAGCTGTTTGCAGCGCTGCCACGGTACGGGATTGCCGCCCCTCGCGACAGGCTCAGTGGGCGCGGCGGCCAGCCAAGGCGAGCGCTTGCGCCGTGGCACCGCCGGACCCAGGCCCCGGCCCGGCTCACTGCACCAGTTGCCAGAAGGTGACCTGCGCAAACTTGGCGTCGTTGGCCCAGGGGTCCCAGATGGTCTTGTCGCCCCGGCTCTTGGCGCCGGGCCACGATCCCAGGGACGTGGACATCGCCGGCGCGTAGCTGCCCCGGGTGCGCAGGGTTTCTGACTTGCCTTCGCGGGTGTAGGTGTAGCCGCCGGCCGTGGTGTCGGGCCCGGGGTACACAACGATCACGTGTCCGTTGGACGCCTCTGACTTTCCGCCCACAACGAGGACACCCTCGCGCGCCAAGCGCCCCACCTGTCCTGCTGGCACGATCTTCCAGTGCGCATGTCCTCGCATGTGCTCGACGAGCGCGTTGGCGCTCAGCCAGGCCTGGTTGGGCAGGTACTGCTTGATGACATGCCAGACGGCATGGCTGCAGGAGTTGGGGTACAGCGCATAGGCGGAGTCGCAGGCCTGCTTGAGCTTGCTGACGGATGGCGCGGTGTCTACGACGTCGGTGGGCACGAGGTTTTGTCCTGAGAGGGGTGGGTGTTCTTGGCGGCATAGCCGCCGGAGCGGGGATTCCAGTGCAGGCTGGGAAGCGTGGCATCGCCGCCGACCGCGGGGGATTTCACGGCCAAGCGCAGCTCGTGCGGCACACCGCGCTGCCAACGCCCGGCGCTGATGGTGAGTTCCTGCGGGGGGTCTACCGGAAAGAGGTGGGCAATGCGGCCCAGGCACCGTCCGGTCTCGTCAATGAGCATCGGCAGCGGAAAGTTCTGCCAGGGTGCGTCCGCCGGCAGGCTCTTGTAATAGTCGTCGGTGAAGACACTGAGCAATCGCACCTTGGCCACCGCAGCGGACGGGCCGGACTGGCGTGCAATGTTGCAGACGCGGACCGCTGCGCGGTAGGGCGTCATGTCTGCGGGTAAGCCCATGCCTTGCTCCACCGGCAGGCACGCCGTCGGGGCAATGGTCACAAAGTCATGGGCCTGTGAGGCGCAGGCCGATGCGAACGACGCCGTGAACAAGCAAGCGCGCCACCAAGCGGATGCGGACATGAAGGAAGGTCTCCCAAGCAGCAGAACATGCGGTGGGTGCTCTGCGTCACCCTGAAACGACGCCGAGTGTCGCTGCAGATGCTTGCTGTTTTGAAGTCAACCGACCGATTGGCAACCGCTTGATTCAGCTTTCACAAAATCCTACAGCCCGCATCATTCGGTAACTGAATTGGAGTCGAGTTCGCTATCTGCAGCACATCCTGCTTTGTGCCCTGGCCACGGAGGGGTCGAGCGCCATGGCCCGGCTCAAGCCAGCGCCGCCTCGATATCCCCCGCCAGCTTCTTGGGCGCATCTTGCGGCGCATACCGCCGTATCACCCGCCCATCCTTGCCGACGAGGAACTTGGTGAAGTTCCACTTGATGGCCTTGCTGCCCAGCAGGCCGGGGGCTTCGGCGGAGAGCCATTGGTACAGTGGGGAGGCGTTGGCGCCGTTCACATCGATCTTGGCCATCATCGGAAAGCTCACGCCGTAGTTCAGTTGGCAGAAGCTAGCGATTTCGTCGTTGCTGCCCGGGTCCTGGCTGCCGAACTGGTTGCACGGAAAGCCGAGCACCACCAGGCCTTTGTCGGCGTACTGCTTGTGCAGTTCTTCGAGGCCGCCGAATTGGGGCGTGAAGCCGCAGGCGCTGGCCGTGTTCACGATCAGCAGCACCTTGCCCTTGTACTGCGATAGCGGCACGGTCTGGCCGTTCATCTGCTGGGCTTCAAAGTCGTAGATGCTGTGGTCGGGCATGGCGCAGGCTCCTGAGGGTGGAAGGAAGACGCACCATGGTAGTTCTTTCAGTGCGGCGCCGCGCCGGGCCGGCGGAACTGCAGTGCCGCCAGCAGCGATGCCAGCAGGATCAACGCGCCGCCCACCACCGTGCGGGGCGTGAGGGTGGCGGCGCCCAGCAGGGCCGATGACACGCTGGCGAACATTACCTCCGACAGCATCACCAGCGCCGTGGTGCCGGCCGCCAGGCGCGCGGCGCCGAACTGCAGGGCCCAGTTGCCCAGCATGAGCACGCCGGCCAACAGCACGGCGGTGATGAGCCAGGTGCTGTTCACCGCCGGGAACGGGTCGACCACGCCCACCTGCAGCCCCACGCAGGCCACGGCCAGCGCCATCAGCATGCAGCCGCCGAACATCGAGAACATGCGTGCCGGCCCGGGCACCGCGTGCAGGCGGCGCAGCGTCACGTTGGTGAGCGCGAACATGAACCCGCCCAGCAACGCCAGGCCGTCGGCCAGCGACAGGTTCTGCAGCAGCCGCTCAGCGGGCGCCCCCTCGGGCAGCAGCACCAGCACCACGCCGGTGAAGGCCAAGGCCAGGCGCAGCAGCGCCGACGTCGTGGGCCGCTCGCCCAGAATCCTCCAGGCCAGCAGCACCGCCCAGGCGGGCATCAGATAGAACAGCAGGATCACGCGCACCACATCGCCAATGGTCACGGCCCAGTTGAACGCCACATTGTTCAAGCCCGAACTCAGCGCCAGCAGCCACAACTCAGGATGCGCCCGCACCTGCGCCAGAATGCCCGGCCGCCAGACGAGAAGCCCCATCAGCACCACCGCATACATGAACGCCGTGGCCCACAGCGGATGCAGCCCCGCCCGGTGCATGTGCTGAAACGGCCACCACGCCAGCCCCCAGACAAAAGCGTTGAACAGCAGGGCAGCAAAGGGCAGGCGCGATGGCATGAGAGGAAAATTGGCCGCTACCGCACAACAGATAAGCGCAAGCAGCTATGAAATTTATAGTAAGCGACACGCCCTCAAAAACTGGCGCGCCCTAAAAACCAGTGCACCCGTGGATCTGGCTCCGCCAGTCCAGGGGGTGCGTCCCCCTCCGGGGGAAGCGGCGCAGCCGCTCAGGGGGGCTTCTCAGTGATGCGCGTCGTGCCGCGCAATGTGCAGCAAGTGCTCCACCTCTTCGCGGTGGTGGATGCAGTTGCTCTGGTGCCAGCGCCGGATCAGCCACATCACGCCCGCCACCACCAGGCCGAACGCGGTGATGGCGCCAAACACCGACAGGCCGAGCTTGAGCGACAGGCTGTAGAACGCGCCCAGTGCCAGGATGCAGGCCTGCTCGTTGAAGTTCTGCACGGCGATGGAGCGGCCCGCGCCCATCAGGTTGTGGCCCCGGTGCTGCAGCAGTGCGTTCATGGGAACGACCAGGTAGCCGCCCAGGCCGCCCAGCACGATGAGAAACGGTATCGCCACCCAGATGTTGTTGATGAACACCATCAGGATCAGCAGCAGCCCCATCGCAATGCCCAGCGGGATCACCTTGGTGGCGACATCCAGGCGCATGCGCATCGACGCGACCACTGCGCCCACGGCGGTGCCGATGGCGACCACGCCCGTGAGGGCCGAGGCCTGCGTGGTGTTGTAGCCCAGTGCCACGGCGGCCCACGCCAGCACGATGAACTTGAGATTGCCGCCCGCGCCCCAGAACAGCGTGGTGGTGGACAGCGAAATCTGGCCGAGCTTGTCGCGCCACAGGCGGCTGTTGCAGGCCCAGAAGTCCGGCAGCAGGCTGAGCGCGTTCGACAGCACGCCGCGCGATGGGTCGGAGCGCATGGGGCGCATCTCCACCCCGGTGTGCGGAATGCGGGTGTTGAACCACGCGGCCAGTGCGTACACCGCGATCAGCGCAGCGATGGCCGATTCGGCCGGAGTGTCCACGCCGGTGCTGATGAAGGGGAAGTCAAAACCCAGCAGCATGGCCGACAGGTGCTGGCCCACCAATTGGCCGCCAAACAGCACGCCCAGGATGATCGATGCGATGGTGAGCCCCTCGATCCAGCCATTGGCCTTGACCAGCTGCGACGCGGGCAGCAGCTCGGTGAGGATGCCGTACTTGGCGGGGGAATACGCTGCGGCGCCCAGGCCCACCACCGCGTAGGCGATGAGCGGGTGCGAGCCGAACAGCATCATCAGGCAGCCCACCACCTTGATGGCATTGCTGACGAACATCACCTTGCCCTTGGGCAGGGCGTCGGCAAAGGCGCCCACGAACGGCGCCAGCACCACATAGAACAGCGCGAACATGGGAACCAGCGCAGCGCGCTGCCATTCCGGGGCGCCCTCTGAGCGCAGGAGTTCCACGGCGGCGACGAAAAGTGCGTTGTCGGCCAGCGAGCTGAAAAACTGCGCCGACATGATGGTGTAGAAACCGCGCTTCATCGAATGGCTGTTGGGTGCATCAGTTCGGCTGATGCCCTGTTAAAAGTGGGGAACCCTGGCAAGTGACAGGCGGTTATATCACGCGGATAAACGGCCACGATGCCAGAATCCTTCGCGTATTCCCCGGTAAATCCCTCGCTCCATCATGTCCTTTTCCATGCCACGTCCCATCACAGCCACCATCCACACCGCCGCCCTGCACCAGAACCTGGAGCGCGTGCGCCAGTCGGTCCCCGACGCCAAGGTCTGGGCGGTGGTCAAGGCCAATGCCTATGGGCACGGCATCGAGCGGGTGTTCGAGGGCCTGCGCAGCGCCGACGGCTTTGCGCTGCTGGACCTGGGCGAGGCCGAGCGGGTACGCCAGCTGGGCTGGCGCGGGCCCATCCTGCTGCTCGAAGGCGTGTTCGAGCCGCGCGACCTGGAGCTGTGTTCGCGCCTGTCGCTGTGGCACGCCGTGCATTGCGACGAGCAGATCGACATGCTGGCCGCGCACAAGACGCAGGTGCCGCACCGCGTGTTCCTCAAGATGAACTCCGGCATGAACCGCCTGGGCTTCACGTCCCAGCGCTACCGAGCGGCCTGGGCGCGGCTCGATGCGCTCACGCAGGTGGACGAGATCTCGGTCATGACCCACTTCAGCGATGCCGACGGCCCCCGCGGCATCGGCCACCAGATCGACGTGTTCAACCAGACCACGCAGGACCTGCCCGGCGAGCGCAGCCTGGCCAACAGCGCGGCCACGCTGCGCCACCACGGCGACGCGCGCCTGCGCTCGGACTGGGCGCGGGCCGGCATCGTGCTGTACGGCAGCGCGCCGGACTTCCCCGAAAACGATGCCGCGCACTGGCAGCTCGCGCCCACCATGACGCTGTCCACCCGCCTGCTGGCTGTGCAGCAGCTGCAAAAGGGTGACACCGTGGGTTACGGATCGCGCTTCACGGCCGAAGGGCCGCTCACCATCGGCGTGGCGGCCTGCGGCTATGCCGACGGCTACCCGCGCCACTGCGACACCGGCACGCCCGTGCTGGTGGGCGGCGTGCGCACGCAGCTCGTGGGCCGCGTGAGCATGGACATGGTCACGGTGGACCTCACGCCGCTGGTCGAGCGCGGCATGCCGGTGGGCTTCGGCACCGAGGTCACGCTGTGGGGCCAGGCCAGCAACGGCGCAATCCTGCCGATCGACGAGGTGGCGCGCGCTGCCGGGACGGTGGGGTACGAGCTGATGTGCGCGCTGGCCCAGCGTGTGCCGGTGGCGGTGGACGGCGAACGCTGACGCCCGGTCCTGCCGGCACCGCCCGCGGGCTGTGGCACGCGGATTCGTCGACAAGTTCACGGGCCCTGCCGCTGGCCGGGCAGGGCGGAGCGCCGGCACGGCATGAAAGTGGTGTGAAATGGGCGCCGCTGCGCAGCAAGAAGCAAAAGCAAAAGCAAAAGCAAAAGCAAAAGCAAAAGCAAAGAAGAAAACACCGCAGCACCAGTCCAGCGCCTGCGGCGGTCCTGCATCGGGACTGCGGCAGGCCCTGCCTCCACCTTCACGACGCGTTTCCTTGTATGGCCACTCCCCGCAGCGACCGCAGCAATGGCAGCAAAAACAGCAGCCATCACGGCAACCCCAACCAGCCGAAAAAGGGCTCCAGCTGGCGCTCCGTGCGCATGCCGCAGCACGGCAGCGTCGCGCGCACCCTGCAGCAGCGCTACAGCCTGCGGCTGCACGGGCTGCTCATCGGCAGCTTCACGCTGCTGCTCATGTGGTGCACCTCGCACGTGCAGATGCTGGCGGGGGTGGAGTCGCTGGCGCTGCGGTATGCGGTGACGCTGTCTGTCGGCTACCTGGGGTACCTGCTGGTGCTGCGGGCCTGGGCCGCGCGGCTGGTGCGCAGGCGCGAGGAGGAAGAGGACAGCGTCGATGCCAACGTGGACCTGCCCGACCTGTCCTGGCCCGGCGGCGGCTCGCCGTCCGGTGGCGGCCATGTGCCGATGCCGCGCACAGGGGGCGGCAACTTCGGCGGCGGCGGTGCGTCGGGGGACTACGGCAGCAGCAGTGGCAGCGACGGCAGTGCGCTCGGCGACCTGGCCAGCGGCGCGGCCGATGCGCTGGGCAGTGCCGACGAAGGGGCCGTGGTGGTCGTGCCGGTGGTGGCCATCTTTCTCATCGGCGCGGCGCTCATCCTGGGCGCGGGCTCGCTGGCCATGCTGTTCTTCGGCTGGGACGTGCTGCTGACCGTGGCGGTGGAGATCGCGTTTTCGGTGGCCACGGCGCGCGCCGCAGTGGGCGTGGAGCGCGAGGGCTGGCTGGGCGCCGCCGTGCGGCTGACCTGGAAGCCGCTGCTTGGCGCGCTCATCTGCGCCGTCGCACTGGGCGCGACCATCGACCACTTCCTGCCCGATGTGCAGTCCCTGCCACAGGCGGTGCGGGCGATTCAGGGGCGTTGAGGCGATTGCTATTTTTTGGAATAGCGTGAAAGTCATATCCAACCAGCGGCAGGGCACATTTTTAACTGGATCACCGGGTGGCCAATGCGGGGCCGGGTGCATACCCCTGCGACTAGCGGTGGCCCTCAGCGGCGGCCGTGCCGGCCTTCCTCGCACCCCGAAGCGCCCAGCGCATCGACACTGCTGCGCACCTGCGCCAGCAAGGCCAGCAACTGGGCCTGCGTGGCGCTGTCGCAGCCCTGCAGCAGCGTGGCCGCCACGCCGCGGCGGGCCTCGCGCAGCGCCTGGTGCAGAGCCAAGCCCTGGGCGCTCAGGCTCAGACAGCGGCTGCGCTTGTCCTCGGCATTGGGCGCGCTCTCCAGCCAGCCCTTGTCCTGCAGCATGCCCACCATGCGCGCCACCTGCGCCTTGTCGGCACCGCTGTGGGACACCAGCTCCTTTTGCGTGGCGCCCGGGTGGCGGCCCACGAACATCAGCGCCCGCACTTCGTTGAGCGTGAGCTCTGGGTGCACCGACGCCATGGTGCGCACCATGTGCGCCTTGTACACATGCAGCAGGTCGTGCATGGCGTCAAAGACGTCGGAAGGCCCCTTTGGAGCGGCGGTTCGGGAATTCATCGTGTTGTGTAGTTGACAAAATCAACCAATGAGAAGATCATTTGGTGGACTTTGTCAACATTCTAGATCATGAACACACCTCTGCCCATCACCACACCCGCGCACCTCGCCGTCGAGCGCGTCCGCCACACCCTGCAAGCACGCCACCTCCAGGTGGTGCGGCGCACCGACCTCAGCCCCGGCTTCGTGAGGCTGACCCTGGCCGGGCCTGAACTGGCCGGTTTCGTGAGCGCGGGTTTCGACGACCACCTCAAGCTCATCCTGCCGCAGCCGGGGCAAGAGCGCCCCTCGCTGCCGTCGGTGCAGGACGGCCGCCCGGTGTTCCCCGACCCGCGCCCCGTACTGCGCGATTACACCCCTGCACGCTTTGATGCCGCCACAGGCGAACTCGACATCGAAGTGGCCCTGCACGACGCCGGCCCCGCCACCGACTGGGCGGCCAGCGCCTTCGTGGGGCAGTGGGTGGGCATTGCCGGGCCGCGCGGCAGCCTGGTCATCCCCACGGGTTTTGACTGGCACTGGCTCATCGGGGACGAGTCGGCCCTGCCGGCCATCGCGCGCCGCTTGGCCGAGCTGCCCGCCACCACCACTGCCACGGTCCGCATTCACGTGCGCAACCCGGCGGACCAGCGCACCCTGGCCAGCGCCGCGCAGCTCGACTTGGCGTGGGTGGACTCCTTGCCCGCAGCGGTCGATGCGCTCGCGATACCGCCCGGCGCAGGCTACATCTGGGCCGCCGGCGAGCACAGCGACATGGCCGCAGTGCGCAACGTGGTGCTCGCCAAGCCCGGGGTGGACGCCAAGCGCATGCGCATCGCGGCGTACTGGAAGCGTGGTGTGGCGGATCACCACGAGGACTTGGCCAGCGCGTGAACTGAGCTGCCCGATGGCGCTGTGCAGCACCGGCGACTTCGGCGCGCCGGGTGCTGCCGCCGCTGCTGCTGCCGCTGATCGGAGATCACGGTGGCGGCTGGCCAGATGCGCGACCAGTTGTGAGTTGGTGAGTTGCCGCGTTGATCAGCTGAGCAGCGTCTGCGCAGCCGCCAGCTGCACCGCCTCCGTCATGCGGTGCAGCGCCCGCACGTTCAGGCGCCAGTACTGCCAGTACAGCGGCACATCCACCGGCCTGCCGGGGACGAGCTCCACCAGCGCACCCGTCTTCAGGTCGCGCTCCACCATCGGGTCGGGCGTCATGCCCCAGCCCAGCCCCGCGCGCGTGGCGGCGACAAAGGCGTGCGCGTCCGGCAGCCAGTGCACGGGCGGCGTGAAGGCGCGCCGGGTGATGCGCCGCACGAAGCGCCCTTGCAGCGCATCCTTGCGGTTGAACACCAGCATGGGCGCCTGCACCAGCGACGCGGCGTTCACGCCCTGCGCAAAGTGGCGCTGCATGAACGCGGGGCTCGCCAGCGCCCGGTAGCGCAGGGTGCCCAGCGGCAGCACCTGGCAGCCTTGCACCGGCTGCGGGTCGGCCGTCACGGCGGCCATCACGCGGCCTTCGCGCAGCAGGTTGGCCGAATGGTCCTGGTCCTCCACATGGATGTCGAAGGTCAGGCCCGGGCCCTCGGCCGCGTGGGCGTGTGCCATGGCCGCAGGAAACCAGGTGCCGAGCGAATCGGCATTCACGCCGATCGCCAGGCGGATGGACGTGTGCTGCCCGCCGCCGATGGCATCGAGCGCGTCGGCCTCGCTCAACGCGACCTCGCGGGCATGCCGGTACAGCGCCTGGCCCGCGTCGGTGGGCGTGCAGGGCGTGGCCCGCCGCACCAGCACCTGGCCTACGCGCTCTTCCAGCAGCTTCACACGCTGCGACACCGCCGACCGGGTGACATGCAGCACGGCAGCGGCACGCTCGAAGCTGCCCTCGTCGATGACGGCGGCAAAGGCGCTGAGCTGGGCGGAATCAAGGGCCATGGCGGGCAGTAAGGTCGGTGGTTAGCCATTCTGACGGATCGTTAGAAAGTATAGCTACCGTGAACACACTGCCATCGCCACAATCCGGCGCATGAGCAGCACCGCCTTCGTCCACGGATTCACATCCACCGCCCTTTTGATCATGGCCATCGGCGCGCAGAACGCGTTCGTGCTGCGCCAGGGGCTGCGGCGCGAGCACGTGTTGCCCGTGGTGCTGTTCTGCGCCGTGTCCGATGCGGTGCTGTTGCAGGCCGGCATCTGGGGCATGGGCGGCGTTCTGGCCGCCCGGCCGGAATGGGCGCAACTGATGCGCTGGGCGGGTGCCATCTTCCTGGTGGCTTATGCGCTGCAGGCCGCGTCGCGGGTGTTCAAGCCCAGCCACCTGCTGGTGTCGGTCAACGGCGCGGGCGCGAGCCTGCGCAATACGCTGCTCACGCTGGGCGCGCTGACCTGGCTCAACCCGCATGTGTATCTGGACACCGTGGTGTTGCTGGGCACCATGGCCAGTCCCTATCCGACCTGGGGCCGCGCCACCTTTGCGGCGGGCGGGTCGCTGGCCAGCGCGTTGTGGTTCCTGAGCCTGGGGTTCGGCTCGCGCTGGCTGGCGCCGCTGTTCGCCTCGCCCGGCGCGTGGCGTGTGCTGGACGGCGCCACCGCGGCCACCATGCTGGCGCTCGCCGGGGTCATGGCGTGGGGTTGATGCCGCTGCAGGCACGCCTAAGCTAAGAAGGATAAGTTCGTTAGCGAAACCTGCGCTTTGATCCATAGTGCGGGCATCGACTGATCTGGAGTGATTTCCCCCATGCGTTTCAAGACCCTTCTCCTGGCCGCGGCCATTGCCACTGCGTTGCCCCTGGCCGGCCAGGCAAAGACCTTCCGCTGGTCCCGTGCGGTGGACGTTTCGTCCTGGGACATCCATGCCCAGAACGTGGGCGTGAACAACACCCTGCACGCTGCCGTGTACGACACCCTGGTCGAGTACAACAGCAAGACCTTCAAGACCGAGCCCGCCCTGGCCACCGAATGGAAGCGCGTGAGCCCCACGCAGCTGCGCATCACCCTGCGCAAGGGCGTGAAGTTCAGCGACGGCAGCGACTTCACGGCCGACGACGCCAAGTTCTCGCTGGAGCGCGCCAAGGCCAAGAGCTCCAACTACGCCGTGTATGCGCTGGGCATCGACCGCATCGAGAAGGTGGACGCTCACACCATTGACATTTTCTCCGACCTGCCCAACCCCGTGCTGGTGAACCAGCTCACCGAGCTGCGCATCCTGAGCAAGGCCTGGGCCGAGAAGAACAAGTCGGTCGAACCCAAGGACATCAAGACCAAGGACGAAAACTTTGCCCACCGCAATGCGCTGGGCACTGGTCCGTTCCAGCTCAAATCCTGGGCGCCCGATCAGCGCGTGGTGCTCGAGCCCAACCCGCACTGGTGGGGCAAGTCGCAGTTCCCCACCAACGTGACGGAGGTGGTCTACACCCCCATCAAGGCCGACGCCACGCGCACTGCCGCGCTGCTGTCGGGCGAGATCGACTTCGTGATCGACCCGAGCCTGCAGGACCTGGCGCGCATCCGCCAGACCCCCACGCTCAAGGTGCTGGAAGGCGCCGAGTACCGCACCATCTTCCTGGGCCTGGACCAGTACCGTGAAGAGCTGCCTGGCTCCGACGTGAAGGGCAAGAACCCGCTCAAGGACGTGCGGGTGCGCAAGGCGCTCTACCAGGCCATCGACATCAACGCCATCCAGCGCGTGGTGCTGCGCGGCCTGGCGCAGCCCACGGGCACGCTGATCGCCCGGCAGGTGAACGGCTGGACGCCCAAGGCCGACGTGCGCTGGCCTTACGACGCCAAGGCCGCGCAGAAGCTGCTGGCCGATGCGGGCTACCCCAACGGCTTCGAGGTGGACTTTGCCTGCAGCGCCGGCCGCTACATCAACGACGAGCAGCTGTGCCAGGCCATCACCTCGCACTGGGCCAAGATCGGCGTGAAGGCCAAGCTGCGCTCGCTGCCGTTTGCCACGTACTTCCCGATGATCCAGCGCAACGAGGCCAGCATCTACCTGCTGGGCTGGGGCGTGCCGACCTTCGACGCGTTCTACTCGCTGCAGTCGCTGATCCGCTCGCCCGGCGCGGGTGGTGACGGCAACTTCAACCTGGGCCGCTACTCCGACCCGCAGCAGGACGCGCTGATCGAGCGCATCAAGAAGGAAACCGACGCACCCACACGCAACACGCTCATCGAGAAGGTGCTGGTGCAGGACCACGAGGCGATCTCGCACATCCCGCTGTACAACCAGGTGATCCCGTGGGCCGCCACGCAGAAGGTGGACGTGCCGCACCGTGCGGACAACCGCATCGACTGGCGGTATCTGAAGGTGAATTGATCCGCTGGCAGTGGTGGACATGAAAAGGCCCCGGCGCTGTGAAGGTGCAGGGGCCTTTCTTTTTTGGGGAGAGGGCGAGTGGCAGGATTTGCGCTGGCGGGCTGAGCCTGTCGAGGCCTTACACAGCAGCGCCTCAACCCGGTGCCACAACCCTCACGCCAACGCGCGCTGCACCGCAGGCCGCGCCGCCACGCGCTCGAAGTGGGCGGCCACCTTGGGGAATGTCGCGATGTCCACGCCATCGCTCTTCAACCAGCCGGCGATGGTGAAGAGGTACGCATCGGCCACCGAATAGTGCTCGCCCAGCACCCACGGGCCTTGCAGGTAGTGCTGCTCGATCACCTCGAAACACTCGGTCATGGTCTGCGGCACCTTGCGCTGCATGGCTGCAATGGCTTCGGGCTCATCGGCCCAGCGGCCCGCGCGCCGGCCGTGGGCATGCGCCACGTGCACGGTGGATGCGAGGTAGCTGTTGAACTCCTGCAGGCGCGCCAGCGCGAAAGGGTCGTCCAGCGGTGCGAGCCGCGCCTCGGGAAATTGCTGCGCCACGTACACCAGCAGTGCCGGGGTTTCGGTCAGCACGCCGCGGTCGGTGACCAGCGCGGGCACGCGGCCCTTGGGGTTGATGGCCAGGTACTCGGCGCTGCGCTGCTGGCTGTTGGCAAAGTCCAGCCGCGCCACCTCGTGGCCCGCGTTGGCCTCGTGCAGGGCGATGTGGACGGCGAGGGCGCAGGTGCCGGGAGCGTAGAAGAGCTTGAGCATGGTGATGGTGAGATTCGGGTCGGGTTGAGGAAAACGGAACGGAACTAGTAGAGACCGCGGGTCTGTGCCATCAGCCGCACCAGGCCCAGCAGCGCATCGGTATGCGGCGTGGGCGTGTGGGTGATCTGGCCCAGCTCGCGCACTGCGCCCACCAGCGCATCGATCTCCATGGGCTTGCCGGCCTCCACGTCCTGCAGCATCGAGGTCTTGAAAGCGCCCAGCTTGCGCGTGACAGCGTGGCGGTCCTCGGGTTGCTGGTCGATGGGCAGGCCCAGCTTCTCGCCGATGGCCTTGGCTTCGAGCATGACGTGCGAGATGAAGCCGCGCACCAGGTCGTCGTCCAGGATGCGGTCGGTGGTGGCGCCGGTGAGCGCGCTGATGGGGTTCATGGTGAGGTTGCCCCAGAGCTTGAACCAGATGTCGCGCTGGATGCGGTCCGACACTTCCACCTCGATGCCGCCGCGCTGCAGCAACGCGGCCAGTGTCTGCAGGCGCGCGCTCTGGCTGCCGTCCGGCTCGCCCACGATGAGGCGGTTGCCGAAATGCTGGCGCACAAAGCCTGGCGCCTCCAGCGAGCAGCTGGTGTGCACCACGCTGCCCACCACATTGCGGCTGGGGATGGCACGGGCGATCACGCCGCCGGCATCCACGGACTGCAGTGCCTGCCCTTGCGCCGCGCCGCCAAAGCCGTCCAGAAACCACCACGGCACGCCGTTCATGGCCGTGAGCACGATGGTGTCAGGTCCTATCAGCGGGTCCATGGCCTGCGCCACGTCTGGCAGGCCTGGCGCCTTGACGGCCACGACCACCAGGTCCTGCACGCCCAGCGCCGCGGGGTTGTCCTGCGCAGTCACTGCGGTGTGCACCACCGTGCCATCCGGGCGGCGCAGGCGCAGGCCGTCGGCCGTCAAGGCGTGCAGCGTGGCGCCGCGCGCCACGAGGCTGACGTCGCAGCCCGCCTGCGCCAGGGCCACGCCCAGCCAGCCGCCAATGGCGCCAGCGCCGTAGATACATGCTTTCATCGTCAAGGCTTTCAGTCAGGGAATGGAGAGATAGATAAATAAAGGAAGAGACAAAGAGGGGCTGTGTCAGTAGCCCAGCGGTCGCGTCGTCGCGCCGCCCGTGTCCCGAAAGCGCGCCGCCAGGTCGGCCGCCGCGCTGGCCAGCAGCATGGTGTCCACACCCACCGCCACGAACAAAGCGCCGGCGGCCAGCCATTCGCGCGCCTGCGCCTCGCTGGTCGCCAGGATGCCCGGCGCCTTGCCCGCGCGCAGGATGCGCGCGATGCCTTCGTGGATGGCCGCCTGCACATCCGGGTGGCCGGGGTCGCCCCGGTGCCCCATGGACGCCGACAGGTCGGCCGGGCCGATGAACACGCCGTCCACACCCGGCGTGGCGGCAATCGCATCGAGGTTGCGCATCGCCTCCACCGTCTCGGCCTGCACCAGCAGGCAGACCTGCGCGTTGGCCTCGTGCACGTACTGCGGATAGGCCTGCCAGCGCGACGAGCGGGCGAGGGCGCTGCCCATGCCGCGCACGCCTTCGGGGGCGTAGCGCGTGGCGCGGACCAGGGCCTGGGCTTGCTCGGCCGTGTCCACCATGGGCACCAGCAGCGTCTGCGCGCCGATGTCCAGGTACTGCTTGATCAGCGCGGTGTCGCCCACCGGCACGCGGGCGATGGCGTGGGGCGGCGTGGCGCCAGGGGGCAGGGCGGCGGTGGCGCTGGCGATGGCCTGCAGCTGGTGCAGGATGGAGCGCACGTCGTTGGGCGCATGCTCGCCGTCGACCAGCAGCCAGTCGTAGCCGGTGCCTGCGACGATCTCGGCCGTGTAGGCGTCGGCCAGGGCCAGCCACAGGCCGATCTGGGCCTGCCCCTGGGCCATGGCCGCCTTGAAGCGGTTGGTGGGTGTGTGCATGCGTGCATTTTGCCGATGATGGCAAGCCTGTGCGCGCTGCACCGTCTGCTGGCGCCGCACCGGCGCCGCTATAGTCTGCAGCCCGCCCTGCCGAACGCTCCCTCTTCAACTCTTGCCATGGCCAAAGAAAAAACTGTCTTCACCTGCACCGAGTGCGGTGGCACCAGCCCGCGCTGGCTGGGCAAGTGCCCCGCCTGCGGCGCCTGGAACACGCTGATCGAAGCCGTGGCGGACGCAGGGCCCGGCAAGAACCGCTACAGCACGCCGCAGTTCGCGGGCCTGAACCAGGCCCAGGCGGTGATGCCGTTGTCGGCCATCGAGGCGAGCGACGTGGAGCGCACCCCGAGCGGCATCGACGAGCTTGACCGTGTGCTGGGCGGCGGCATCGTCGAAGGCGGCGTGGTGCTCATCGGCGGCGACCCGGGCATCGGCAAGTCCACGCTGCTGCTGCAGGCGCTCGACGCGCTGCAGCGCGCCGGCCTGCCCACGCTGTATGTGACGGGCGAGGAAAGCGGCGCGCAGGTGGCGCTGCGATCGCGCCGGCTGGGGCTGGACCACAGCCAGGTCAACGTGCTGGCAGAGATCCAGCTGGAAAAGATTCTGGCCACCATCGATTCCATGCAGCCCGCCGTGGCGGTGATCGACTCCATCCAGACCGTGTACTCCGACCAGCTGACCTCGGCCCCGGGCTCGGTAGCGCAGGTGCGCGAATGCGCGGCCCACCTGACGCGTGCGGCCAAGGCTTCGGGCGTGGCCATCGTGCTGGTGGGCCACGTGACGAAAGAAGGGGCCCTGGCCGGCCCGCGCGTGCTGGAGCACATGGTGGACACGGTGCTGTACTTCGAAGGCGACACGCACAGCCAGTTCCGACTGGTGCGGGCCATCAAGAACCGCTTTGGCGCGGTCAACGAGATCGGCGTGTTCGCCATGACGGAAAAGGGGCTCAAGGGCGTGAGCAACCCGAGCGCCATCTTCCTGTCGCAGCACAGCGAGCCGGTGCCCGGCAGCTGCGTGATGGTCACGCTGGAGGGCACACGGCCCATGCTGGTGGAGATCCAGGCGCTGGTCGACAGCGCGGGCCCCAGCCCCCGGCGCCTGTCCGTGGGCCTGGACAAGGACCGCCTGGCCATGCTGCTGGCCGTGCTGCACCGCCACGCCGGTGTGGCCTGCATGGACCAGGATGTGTTCGTGAATGCGGTGGGCGGCGTGCGCATCAGCGAGCCCGCTGCCGATTTGGCTGTGATGCTGGCCATTACCTCCAGCCTGCGCGGCAAGGCGCTGCCGCAGGGCTTTCTGGCGTTTGGCGAGGTGGGGCTGGCGGGCGAGGTGCGGCCCGCGCCGCGCGGTCAGGAGCGCTTGAAGGAGGCCGCCAAGCTCGGCTTTCGCGTGGCCGTGGTGCCCAAGGCCAATGCGCCCAAGAAGCCCATCGAAGGCCTCACCATCCACGCCGTGGAGCGGGTGGAAGAGGCGATGAACGTGGTGCGGGAGATCGGCTAGGCGACCAGGTGGCCGGGCTCAGCCCACGGGCCTGCAGACGGCGGTGACGCGCTTGTACAGCACGGTGCCGCTGTACAGGCCCAGCACTTCCTCGCGCGTGCATTGCATGGTCAGTGCGTGCTGGCCTTCCATGGAGATGGCAGCGGCAGACTCGTATTTGGCGGTGGCTTGCGTGCCGTCGGCACTGACGCGAATGTCCATTTTGTTCAGGCGTGTGGAAGAGCGCAGGCCCCCGGCCTGCATCGCCTGGGCGGACTGTTGCTGCAGCGCGCAGATGTCGCCTCGCCCGCCGGAGTACACGCTCGGCGGAGAGTTGCTGTGGTCTGTCAGTTTGAAATTCAGGTCGGGTGCGGCCAGCGCGCACTGGCCGCGGTAGTCCTTGCGGTCCCCCAGGTCGACGGCGCGTTGCAGCACGGCCTCGACCACCGCCGGTGTCAGCTTGGTGATGGGCTCGGCCTTGGCGCTGTTGCTGCTGGTGGCTGGCGCAGCGGCAGCGGGCGCACTGGCCTTGGCCGCAGGGGCAGTGGCCACCGCTGGCCGTGCGGCCGGGGGCGCAGGCCGCGGTGCCTGTTCGCACGCGCGGTCCGAGTAGGTCGTTTGCCCTTTGTCGTTTGTGCACTTGAACATGTGCTGGGCGGATGCCGTGGTGGTGGACAGGGCAGCCACCAGGGCTGCGAGCAGAAGGGGTGCGTTGCGCATGAAGGGGCCGTGGGCGAAAGGAGAGACCGCGCTATTAGATCAGCCCGCGACGACAGCCCGCAGCATCCGCTGCAAGGTGCGGGTGCCGCGGAGCCGGTGCGTCAGAAGGATTCCCAATCGTCGTCCGAGCCCTTGGTGGCCTTCGGTGCAGTGGCAGCGGGTGTGGCGGCTGGTGCCACGGTGGGCTTCGGAGCCTGAAGCTTGCGGGCGGTGGCCGCAGCTGGGGCTGTACCCGAGGCCTTTGCCGCAGGTGCCTTGGCGGTACGCAGGGCCGGCGCTGGGCTGCGCGCGGCAGTGGCGGCAGACACGCGGGGCGCCGCAGGCCGGGGTGCCGGAGCACGGTCAGGGGTGGGCGCTGCGGGCGTGTGCCCCACGTTGAACACCGACACCACTTCGGACAGGCGCTGGGCTTGGTCGCGCAGCGACGAGGCAGCGGCGGCCGATTCTTCCACCAGCGCGGCATTTTGCTGTGTCATCTGGTCCAGGTTGCTCACCGCCTGGTTGACCTGGCCGATGCCGTCGCGCTGCTCGTTCGACGACGCGGTGATCTCGCCGATCAGGTCGGATACGCGGCGCACGCTGGCGACGATCTCGTCCATGGTCTGCCCGGCCTGCGCCACCTGGCCGGAGCCGGTTTCCACGGTGTTCACCGAGGCACCGATGAGGTTCTTGATCTCCTTGGCCGCTTCGGCGCTGCGCTGCGCCAGGCCGCGCACTTCGCTGGCCACCACCGCAAAGCCCCGGCCCTGCTCGCCCGCGCGGGCGGCTTCCACCGCCGCGTTCAGCGCCAGGATGTTGGTCTGAAAAGCGATGCCGTCGATCACGCCGATGATGTCGGCGATCTTGCGCGAGCTGTTGGTGATGTGCTGCATGCTCTCCACCACCTGTGCCACGACCTCGCCGCCGCGCGTGGCGGCCTGCGCGGCGGTGGACGCCAGCTGGTTGGCCTGGCGCGCCGTGTCGGCGGACTGGGTGACGGTGGCGGTGAGTTCTTCCATGCTGGCGGCGGTCTGCTGCAGGTTGGCAGCGGTCTGCTCCGTGCGGGCCGACAGGTCGTGGTTGCCGGTGGCGATCTCCACCGAGGCGTTGGACATCGAATCGACGCCGCTGCGCACTTCTGCCACCAGGCTGCGCAGGCGCGCGGCCATCTGCGAGACGGAGCGCAGCAGGTGGCCGAACTCGTCCTGGCGGTCATCGTCGGCCGACACGGTGAGGTTGCCGGCGGCAATCGCATCGGACAACTCCACTGCGCGGTTCAGCGGGCGTGTGATGGAACGCACCAGCAGGAACGACAGCACCAGGCCCAGCACGAACACGATGCCTTGCGTCAGCCAGGCCAGCACATTGGCCTGGGTGCGGGCGGCCTGGGCCTCCTGCCGCGCGGCGTCGCGCTGGCTTTGCTGCAACTGCACGAAGGCTTCCAGGCTGTCCACGTAGCTGCCGATGGCGGCCAAGTACTTGCTCTCGATGAAGGCCTTGAAGGCGGCGCCGTCGCCCCCTTGCTTGATCTCGCGGGCCTGCTTGTTCAGGGCCAGCACATTGCTGCGCTCGCTGGCCACGCGCTCCAGCGCTTTCTTATCGGCAGGGGTGGTGGCCAGCTCCAGCACCTTGGCCTGGATGGCCGAGATGCCGGCGATGCCCGCCTTCACGCGGCCGTCGAAGAGGGTGGTCAGGTCCGGGTCGGGGGTGGCGTTGCTGGCCAGCACGCGCTCGCCGGTGGTCTCGGTGGCGCCCTTCCACTGCACTGCCAGCGTGATGCGGTTTTCGAACGATGCCATCGACTCCAGGGTGCGGTCCATCACCCGGCCGGCCTGGTGCTGTGCCCAGACCGAGACCAGCAGCATGGCACCCAGCAGACCCACGATAGAACCCCATAGCTTGGGCGCCAGGCGCACGTTATCCAGTTTCATTCCATGATCTCCAGAAGGAAGAACCTGCATTTTTGGTGCTTCGGTGCCTGCAGTAAACACCCGGCAGAGCAAGATGGGGCGCCGCTGTGCGCTAATTTGATTAATGTAGCGCTTACACAACGAAACACTTTGGTGGCGACGCTCGCGAACCCTCTTGCAGGAGCGAGGGCGACCAAGGCGCGGGGGATTGGGCGGAGCCGCCAGGCACTCATAAGACAATAGCGGCCATGAATTTGCGCAATATCTTTGTACCGCTGGGCATCGTCGGGGTCATCGTTTTTGGTTTCGTGGCCTACGGCTGGGCGGGCGTGGCGGCCGTGGCCGGGGGGCTGGTGATGTGGGGCCTGCTGCATTTCACCCGCCTCATGACAGTGATGAAGAAGGCGGCCAATCGTCCGATGGGCTATGTGGGAAGCGCGGTGATGCTGAACGCGCGGCTGAGCGTGGGGGTGAACCTCATGCACGTGGTGGCGATGACCCAGTCGCTGGGCGAGCAGCTGTCGGCGGCAGACACGGAGCCCGAGATCTACCGATGGACCGACGGCACCCAGTCGCACGTGACCTGCGAGTTCCGCAACGGCAAGCTGGTCAAGTGGGAGCTGGTGCGGCCCCAGAGCGAGGAGCCGGTCTCGCCCCCAGCCGCGCCGTAGGCAGGCGCTTTTATCGCTGCCGTGCGGCTGGATCGGTACGGTTGTGCGCAGCAGGCGTACGCCGGTGCCCTGCCGGTGCAGGGTGCGCCCTAGGGCGGCAGCCGGGCGGCGGTCGCCTAAAATCTCGCCTTTGCGACCCACAGCAACCAAGGATACCCATGAGCCCCGTAGTTCCCTCGATGGCCGATCGTGACGGCAAGATCTGGATGGACGGCCAGATGGTGGACTGGCGCGACGCCAAGATCCACGTCCTGACCCACACCCTGCACTACGGCTGCGGCGCGTTCGAAGGCGTGCGCGCGTACAAGACGGCGGACGGCACGGCCATCTTCCGCCTGCAGGAGCACACCGAGCGCCTCTTCAACAGCGCCAAGATCCTGCGCATGAAGATCCCGTTCACCCAGGAAGAGGTGAACGAAGCCCAGAGGGCCGTGGTGCGCGAGAACAAGCTCGAGTCGGGCTACCTGCGCCCGCTGACCTGGATCGGCTCGCAAAAGCTGGGGGTGTCGCCCAAGGGCAACCAGATCCACCTGATGGTGGCGGCCTGGGCCTGGGGCGCCTACCTGGGCGAAGAGGGCATGAAGCGCGGCATTCGCGTCAAGACCAGCAGCTACACGCGCCACCACGTCAACATCACCATGACGCAGGCCAAGGCAGTGAGCAACTACACCAACTCGATCCTCGCCAACATGGAAGCGCTCGACGACGGCTACGACGAAGCGCTGCTGCTCGACAGCTCCGGCTTCGTGTCCGAAGGCGCGGGCGAGAACATCTTCGTGGTGAAGAACGGCGTGATCTACACCCCCGACCTGTCGGCGGGGGCCTTGAACGGCATCACCCGCAACACGGTGTTCCACATCGCCAAGGACCTGGGCCTGGAGATCGTGCAAAAGCGCATCACGCGCGACGAGGTCTACATCGCCGACGAAGCCTTCTTCACCGGCACCGCGGCCGAAGTGACGCCGATCCGCGAGCTGGACCGCATCGAGCTTGGCAAGGACGGCTATGTGGGCAGCCGCGGCCCGATCACCGAAAAGATCCAGACCGCGTTCTTTGACATCGTCAACGGCCGCAACCCCCAATACGCCCATTGGCTCACGAAGGTGTGACCCAGCCCTGACGGAGCCGCTTCGCGAACTCCACCACCCGGCACAGACCGCCGAGGGCGACCGGGTGCCCGGGTGCACCGGGCAGGCCAGTTTCAAGCACCGCCGACGCGGCGGTGCATCAAGGAAAACGAATACATATGTCGCAAGCTGTCATCGAATTGCTGGCCAAGGACCTCAACCCCCAGGGTGGCGTCTTTTGCCCCAGCCCCAAGGCCGATATGAAAATCTGGAACACCCACCCCAAGGTGTACCTGGACGTGGCCCGCTCCGGCGAGGCCAAGTGTCCCTACTGCGGAACTGTCTACCGCCTCAAGGCGGGCGAACACGTACACGCTGGTCATTGATTGATGTCAGTGGCAGCCGGGGGCGGCACGCCGTCGCCCACGTTGACGGTGGCGGTGCTGTCCCACAACGAGGCGCACCGCATCGAAGCCTGCTTGCGCAGTGCAGCGTTTGCCGACCAATTGCTGGTGGTGGACAGCGGCAGCACCGATGGCACCGTGGCCATCGCGCAGGGCCTGGGCGCCGAAGTGCACAGCCACCCCGACTGGCAGGGCTTTGCCGTGCAGCGCAACCGCTTGCTGGCCCATGCGCGCGGCGACTACATCTTCTTTCTCGACAGTGACGAGGTGATGACGCCTGCGTTCGCGCAGGAGCTGCAGGCCATCGTGCGCTCGGGCGAGCAGGCCGTGTGGAAGATCCGCTGGCGCATGGTGGCGTTCGGGCACGAGCTCACGCACTTTCGCTCGCAGTCGCAGATCGAGCGGCTCTTCGTGCGCCGCATGGTCAAGGAATACACCGGCGTGGTGCACGAGCAAGCCCAATTGCATCCCCAGCCCGGCGGCGCCGACGTGCCGCGCCGCCTGATCAAGGCGCGCCTGCTGCACTACTCGCGCACCACGGTGCGCGGCAGCCTGGAGAAGCTCACGCAGTACGTGATGCTCGGCGCCGCCAAGCGCGCCGAGAAGGGCCAGCGCGGCGGCGTGCTGCGCGGCCTGGCCTCGGGCCTGTCGATGTTTCTGCGCCTGTATGTGTTTCGCCTGGGGTTCCTGTGCGGCGGCGCGGGTTTTCTGTATTGTCTTTTTGTGGCGCTGGAGGGGTTCTTTCGTTATGCAGCGCTGCACTACGACCGAGACAGCCTGACAGGCCGTGTGATCCGGTGATGAAGACCTACCGTTGGTTGGGGCGCTGTGCGAGCGTCGGTGCGTTCATGGTGCCTGGCTTCGCGCTGTGGCTGCCTTCGGGCTATTCCTACGGTGCAGCGCTGCTGCTGCTGGCGGCGCTTGCGAGTGCGCCCGTCTGGTGGAAGCGCCCTGCGCCGCGTGCCGCGTGGTGGCTGACGGCGGCGTTTTCGTGCATGGCGGCCTTGTGGCTGCTGGATGTGGGGGCGACCTGGGGCTGGGGCAGCATGGACCGCCCCGTCAAGTACCTGCTGGCGCTCCCGTGCATCTTCTACCTCATGACGTTCGAGCCCCGTGCCTCGTGGCTGTGGATGGGGGTGGCCGTGGGCGCGGTGGGCAGCGGCATCGTCGGGCTGTACCAGACCTTCGTGATGGCGCTGCCGCGCGCCAACGGGTTCACCAATGCCATCCAGTACGGCAATCTGAGCATGCTGCTGGCCGTGATGAGCGGCCTGCTGCTGGTGGTGCAGTGGCGGCGCTGGGTGCTGTGGCAGCGCTTGCTGCTGGCCGCCGCCGTGGTCCTCGGCGCTGCGGGGTCGGTGCTGTCGCAGTCGCGCGGCGGCTGGCTGGCGCTGGTGCTGCTGCTGCCCGTGTGCGCCTGGCTGCTGGTGCGCACCACGGGCCAGCGGCGCGTGTACTGGGGGCTGTGCGCGCTGGCGCTGGTGGCCGCGGCCCTGTCGCAGGTGCCGGCGGTGGAGCAGCGCGTGGACGAAGCGCGGGCGGAGGTGCAGACCTACCAGCAGCGCGGGGACGGACGCAGCTCGGTGGGCCAGCGCCTGGCCCACTGGCACCTGGCCTGGCAGATGGGCTGGGACCGGCCGTTGACGGGCTGGGGCCGCGCCGGGTACATCGAGGAGAAGGCGCGCCGTGTGGCGGCCGGGCAGGCGCACCCCGTCGTGCTGGAGTTCGGCCATGCGCACAACGAAGTGCTGGACCTGTTCGCCAAGCGCGGCATTCCGGGCGTGCTGTTGCTGCTGGCCTTCTATGGCATCCCGCTCGTGATGTTCTGGCCGACGGCCCGGCGCATCCGCGACGGTTCGGGCAAGATGGACCGCGAATCGCTGTCGCTGTGCCTCATGGGCGTGCTGTTGCCGCTGTCGTACATCGGCTTCGGCCTCACGCAGGTCTTTCTGGCGCACAACAGCGGCAACATGTTCTACCTCTTCATGTGCCCGCTGCTGCTGGCCGCCCTGCATGAGCGGCGCGCGCGCATTGGGTGCGGACGGCCGTTTTAGATGCGACACCCCCCTGAGCGGCTTTGCCGCTTCCCCCCGCTCTCGCATTGCTGCGCAATGCGGGCAGGGGGACGCAGCCCTCGCTGCGGGGCGGCCCTTGCCAGGCTGCCCTGGACTGGTCCGCGCCAGTTTCAACGGTTGCGGGCGGCGCTTGGCACCATGGACAACTGAGACGAGAGCCCTCTTCATGCACATCCTGCTGGTCAACAACTCCCCCATCCCGGTCTACGGCTATGGCGGTACCGAGCGCGTGATTTGGGACCTGGGCAAGACCCTGGTCCAGCAAGGCCACCGGGTGAGCTATCTGGTGCCCGAGGGCTCGACCTGCGACTTCGGCGACGTGCTGCCCATCCGCCCGGACGAGCCGTGGGAAGGGCAGATCCCGAAGGGCGTGGACATCACGCACTTCCAGTTCAACCCGCGCACCGAGCTGGGCAAGCCCTACCTGGTGACCGAGCACGGCAACGCGCGCAAGCCCAAGCCGCTGCCGCTGAACACCGTGTTTCTGTCGCGCGACCACGCGGCGCGGTACGGTTCCACCGAATTCGTCTACAACGGTCTGGACTGGAGCGGCTACGGCCCGGTGGACTTCAACGTGCCACGCCCGCGCTACCACTTCCTGGGCAAGGCCGCCTGGGGCGTGAAGAACGTGCGCGGCGCGATCAAGGTGGCACTGCGCGCGGGTGTGGAGCTCGACGTACTGGGCGGCACACGCATCAACTTCAAGCGGGGCTTTCGCTGGACGCTGTCGCGCAAGATCCATTTCCACGGCATGGTGGGCGGCACGCAGAAGACCGGGCTGCTCAACGCATCGCGCGGGCTCATCTTTCCGGTGCGCTGGCACGAGCCCTTCGGGCTGGCGGTGATCGAGAGCCTGTACTTCGGGTGCCCGGTGTTCTCCACGCCGTACGGTGCGCTGCCCGAATTGGTACCGCTGCACTGCGGCGTGCTCTCGGCCGAGGCGAACGTGCTGGTCGAGGCGGTGCGCAACAACCGCTTCGATGCCCGGGCCTGCCACCAGCATGTGGTCGACCACTTTGGCGCCGAGCGCATGGCGCGCAACTACCTGCGGATGTACGAGCGTGTGCTGGCGGGTGAAAAAATCAATGCGCAGCCGCCTGTCATCCTGGGGCCTGCGCGCGAACTGCCCTGGACTGGTTGAAGCTCCCCCTGAGTCGCCTGCGGCGCCTTCCCCCGGAGGGGGACGCACCCAGTGGCCCGGCAAAGGTTCTATGGTTCGAGTCAAGCGCTTGGGGTGATGCGATGAGCATCAAACGGCTTGCCCGATCGCCACACGGCAAAGGCAATGCGCAGCAGCTTGCGCGCCAGCACGACCAGAGCCTCGGTGCTCTTGAGACCCCGGGCGCGCAACGCCTGGTAGGTTGCCGCAAACGTGACCGTGTGGCACGCC
>NZ_LMLZ01000004.1 GCF_001422735.1 Acidovorax sp. Leaf78
CTCCTTCCCATCCCGAACAGGACAGTGAAACGACTTTGCGCCGATGATAGTGCGGGTTCCCGTGTGAAAGTAGGTCATCGTCAGGCTCTTACAGCCCAAACCGCCCTTCTGCTCTATGAGTAGAAGGGCGTTTTGCTTTGTAGCTACGCTTCTGATTGGCACTTTGCAATGAGCATGGCCAGGATGACCAGTAATGCCGCAAGCTAAATCCTGGTGTGCTGATTAAAGGCACTGGCGTGCTGAGGACACAATGCAGTTACAAGACATTCTCTATTCGCAAGGGTTCGGGACGCGCCGCGTTTGTGCTGGGTTGATCCAGCAAGGATTCGTCGAGGTGAAACCGGCTGGTGAGTCGGCCTATCAGCAGTTGCTGGAGGCCGCTGCGCACATCGATGAAAACGGCCTGCACCTTCGGGTCCAGGGCGTCGAGTGGCCTTATCACGATAAAGCCTACGTGATGCTGCACAAACCTGCAGGAACCGAGTGCTCGCAAAAACCTTCCACCTATCCAAGCATCTACACGCTGCTGCCTGCTCCGTTGCGCCAACGGCCCACGAAGAGTGCGGTGCAGGGAATTCAGGCCGTCGGCCGCCTCGATCAAGATACGACGGGGTTGCTGCTGCTGAGCGATGATGGACAGTTCATCCATCGCATGAGCTCGCCCAAGAAGCACGTGCCCAAGGTGTACCAAGTGACGACCAAGCATCCTGTGGATGAAGTGCAAGTCTCGAAGCTGCTGGCTGGCGTGGTTCTGGACGACGACCCCAAGCCCGTAAAGGCCGCAGCCTGCGTGATGGTGGATACCCATCGATTGGATCTCACACTGACCGAAGGTAAGTACCACCAGGTCAAGCGCATGCTTGCAGCAGTGGGTAACCGCGTGGAAGGCCTGCACCGGTCCAGCATGGGCGCCATGGCACTTCCCGCGGATCTGGCTCCGGGCCAATGGAAATGGCTCAGTGAAGCGGATCTGCAACTGCTGACCCAAGCTGCTTAATGCGTTTTTGACGACCGTCCAGGTGAGTCCTTCGCGCTGATGAATCGGTCGCCAAAGCCTTCCGTCCATTCCAGCACACGTACTGGCGATGCGTTGGAGTGGGGCGTGTGCCACGGACGCTGCAATCAGTCCGATCATCGCTTGTCACCATTGGCTTACAAAAGCAAAAAATCGTTCTATATCAAGGATGTTACGTGTGCCGCACCGGGCTTTGCCAAGCCACGGCGCTACACTTGAAGGCTGTGTTGAAAGTGGCTTTGTGAAGATTTTTTCGATTGCACGCGTGTGCGTGGCCCTCGGTGGGCTGTGGATGTCGATGGGCGCTGTGTTGGCTGCACCGCCGCCGCCCTTGTTTGTGCTGAACTCTCTGGAGGCCAGTGTCAGTGTCATCGACCCTGCGACCTGGACAGAGACGTCGCGCATTCCGACCGGCAAGGAGCCCCATCACCTCTACCTCACCCCCGATGAGAAGTCGCTCATCGTTGCAAATGCTCTGGGTGACACGCTGACCTTCCTGGATCCGCGCACGGCGCAGGTCCAACGCACTGTGCGCGGCATCGTGGACCCGTACCACCTGCGGTTCACGCCCGACATGAAGTGGTTCATCACCGCTGCGAATCGGCTGAACCATGTGGACTTCTATCGCTGGGATGGCAAGGACATGACGCTGGTTCAGCGGGTCGCCACGTCGCGCACGCCCAGCCACTTGTGGATCGATAGCAAGAGCACGACGGTCTACTCGACCATGCAGGACAGCGACGAGCTCGTGGCCATCGACATTGCGACGCAGACCATCAAATGGCGCATCAAGACGGGCGCCATGCCAGCGGATGTGTACGGCAGCACGGACGACAAACGCGTGTTCGTCGGCCTGACGGGCAGTGACAGTGTCGAGGTCTTCGACGTGTCGGGCCGTGAGCCGGTGAGCATCCGCAAGATCAAGACCGGCAGCGGGGCGCATGCATTCCGCGCGGCAGGGGATGGTCGGCATGTGTACGTGAGCAATCGCGTGGCCAACACCATCAGCAAGATCGACATGAACACCTACCAGGTCGTGGACTCCTATCCCGTACCGGGCGGACCGGACTGCATGGAAGTGTCAGCCGACGGCCGGTTCCTCTATGTGAGTTCCCGCTGGGCGCGCAAGCTGTCGGTCGTGGACACCGAGACAAAGAAGGTGGTCCGCCAAGTCACGGTGGGCAAGTCACCCCACGGCGTATGGACACTGCAGCACGCGCCACGGTGATGGCTGATCCCGGCGTTGCCATGGTGGCACGGCGAACCCCGCGGAGACGGGTGCTTCGGTTTGCTACGGTATTGATAGCTGCTTGCGCTTACGTATCAAGCGGTAGCGCCCAAAATGCTTGTGAGAAACCAATCTATCTGACCTTTGATACTGGTCACATGGAGATCGCTCCCTTGGTGGCCGAGGTGCTCCATCGCCAAAAGGTGCATGTCACCTTCTTCGCGGCCAACGAGCGCACCAAGCAGGGCGACGGAAGCCTGGGCGACCATTGGGCGCCCTGGTGGAAGGCACGGGCGGCCGAAGGCCATGAGTTCGCCTCGCACACCTGGAACCACACCTACTGGCGCGCGGACCTTGGTGACGCGCGCAACCCGTCCTTTCGCGTCCGTCCCTCTGCGGGGTCGCGTGAGGGGCAAAGTTTTGTTCTGACGGCAGCCCAATACTGCGAAGAAGTCACACACGCTGCAGAGCGCCTGAAAGCCATCACCGGCAAACAACCGTTGCCGCTGTTTCGCGCGCCCGGGGGCAAGACCTCACCCCAGCTGCTGGCCAGCGCGGCGGCCTGCGGCTACGCCCACGTGGGTTGGTCGCCAGCGGGCTTTCTCGGGGACGAACTGCCCAGCGAGAGCGCCAGCAATGATTCCCTGTTGCGCAAGGCGCTGCGCGATGTGCGCAGCGGCGACATTCTGCTGGCGCACCTGGGGATCTGGTCGCGCAAGGACCCCTGGGCGCCTGCGGTGCTGGAGCCATTGATTGTGGGTTTGAAGGAACGTGGATTTTGCTTTCGCACGCTGCGTGAGCACCCCGACTACGCCAAGCCCGCAGGGCGGTAGCGGGCGTTGGGGGCCGGGCGATCGGCACACGACACGATGCAGCGCAGCAACGCGCAGGACTAAACCGGATGGAGCATGAGCATGGGTTGGCTAGGCAACGGGTTTGACACCGCGCAGCAGTGGCTGTTCGAGAGCGTGATGCAGCCCCTGATGTTTGCCATGGGGCTGGGCAATCAGCTGGAAAGCGGCTACGAAGCGTCGGGCTGGATCCTGGTGGGGGTGCTGCAGCTGGTGGTGATTGCTGCAGTGATAGGCCCTCTGCAGCGCTGGAAGCCCGTGGAGGCCGTCACCGACCGGGCCACGATCCGCACCGACATCCTGTACACGCTGATCCACCGGCTGGGTCTTTTCCGGCTCGGCCTTTTCCTGGCGGTGGACCCGCTGGCGGATTCCCTCTTTGGCGCCTTGCGGGTGGCCGGCGTCAGCACCTTCCAGCTCGACGGCGTGTGGCCTGGCATCACCGATGTGCCGTGGGTCAGTCTGCTGCTGTACCTCGTGGTGTTCGACTTCGTGGACTACTGGATCCACCGCGGTCAGCACCACTACGAATGGTGGTGGCGTCTGCATTCACTGCACCATGCGCAGCGCCAGATGACCATGTGGAGCGACAACCGCAATCACCTGCTCGACGACCTTCTGCGCGACACCATTCTGGTGGTGGTGGCCCAGCTCATCGGTGTGGCGCCTGGCCAGTTCATTGCCATCGTGGCCATCACGCAGCTCAGCGAGAGCTTTCAGCATGCCAACGTGCGGTTGTGGTTCGGGCGCTGGGGCGAACGGCTGTGGGTCAGCCCGCGGTTCCACCGTCTGCACCACAGCATCGGTATTGGCCACGAAACACTCAAGCCTCTTGCGCCAGGGGCTGGCGGTGGGGCCACGCACCGTGTGGTTCTGGGCGGGCACAACTTCGGTGTACTGCTGCCTTGGTGGGACATGCTGATGCGCACCGCCAACTTCGAACAACGTTACGACCCCACCGGCATCCGTGACCAGGTCGAGCCCGGCCCGGGCGGCCGCGTGCGCGACTACGGCACCGGCTTCTGGTCGCAACAGTGGCGGGGCGTGCTCCGGCTCATCGGGCGCGCCTGACGGGCCGTGCCACCCTCAGAAGGTATGCTCGCCGACATGGGACTACTGCTTGATTCTTTCTGGCGCGCAGCGGCCTATTGCCTGCGCCCGCGGGTGATGGCGCTGTCGGTACTGCCGCTGTTGGTGATGCTGGGCCTCGCGCTGGGCCTGGGCTATCTGTACTGGGACGCCGCAGTGCAGGGCATGCGCGGCATTCTTGACGCGTCCACAGTGCTGGCCACCTTCTGGAACTGGCTGCAAGGCTGGGGTCTGGGGGATGTGGCCTCGGTGGTGGCGCCTCTGATGGTGATTTTGGCAGTGGCGCCTGTGCTCGTGGTGCTGTCACTGCTGCTGGTGGCGGTGCTGATGACGCCGGCCCTGGTGAGCCTGGTGGCTGATCGGCGGTTTCCCAACCTCGAACGCAAGAAGGGCGGCTCCTTCATCGCCAGCGTGGCGTGGTCGCTCGGTTCGACCGCGCTGGCGTTGATCGCGCTGGTGGTGTCGGTGCCCCTGTGGCTGGTGCCGCCTCTGGTGCTGATTCTTCCGCCGCTGATCTGGGGCTGGCTCACGTACCGGGTCATGGTGTTCGATGCACTGGCCGACCACGCCAGCAAAGAAGAGCGCCAGGAGATATTTCGGCGCCACCGCAGCAGTTTGCTGGGCATCGGTATCTTGACCGGCTACCTGGGCGCTGCACCCAGCATCGTGTGGGCCTCAGGCGTGGTGTTCGCCGCTGCATTTGTCGTGCTCGTACCGCTGGCCATCTGGATCTATACCCTGGTATTCGCCTTCTCGTCGCTGTGGTTCGCCCACTATGGGCTGGCTGCACTGGAGCAATTGCGCGCAGAAAATGCTGCATTGGCCCACGCGCCGCCCGCCGGCACGACACTGACTCCCCGCGGTGCGCCGGACGTTGTGCCACCGGGCGTCGACGCCCCTGTGGCGGTGCCTACAGCACCGCCAGCCCCCGCCGCGCTGCCCGCGCCAGAACCATCAGCCCACGGAACCCCTGCACCATGACGACCCCCCAGTTCGGCCTCATCATCGTCGGCGACGAAATCCTGTCCGGCAAGCGCGCCGACAAGCACATGCCCAAGGTCATCGAGCTTTTGGCCGCCCGCGGGCTGGCCCTGTCGTATGCTGACTATGTGGGCGACAGCCCGGACCGCATCACCGCCACGCTGCAGCGCGCGTTTGCCTCGGGCGACGTCGTGTTTTCGTGCGGTGGCATCGGTGCCACGCCGGACGATCACACCCGGCAGTGCGCTGCGCGTGCCTTGGGACGCGACCTGGCGCTGCACCCCGAGGCAGAAGCCTTGATCCGCGAGCGCATGCAGGATGTGGCGCGGGAGCAGGGCGTGCCGTACGAGGCCGATCGCCCGGACAACCTCCACCGGCTCAACATGGGCACCTTCCCCGCGGGGGCAAGCATCATCGCCAACCCGTACAACAAGATCCCCGGCTTCACCTGCGAAGGGGCAGGGGGCGGGACCGTGCACTTTGTGCCGGGGTTTCCCGTCATGGCCTGGCCCATGATCGAGGCGGTGCTGGACCAGCATTACGCAGCACATTTCAACCGCACGCCGCAGACCGAGCAGTCCGTGGTGGTGTACGGCGCCATGGAGGCTGCTTTGACCCCTTTAATGGAGCGCATCGAAAAATTGCATGCGGGAGTCCGCGTGTTCAGTTTGCCCAGCGTGGATCATCCACAATACGGGCGGCATATCGAGTTGGGCGTCAAAGGGCCCGCGCCGCTGGTCCCAGCGGCGTGGGAAGACCTCCAGCAGGGTCTGCACGAATTTGGTGCGCAATGCGGCCCTGAATTGGTGCGCAATCTTTGAGGCACAAAGATAAATAGTGATTCGCACCTTATTGGTGCAATCCGATGTGTGCGCCCATGGTCTGTAGTCCGTGGCGCTCCTTCATAGTGCGGCGGCTGCACCCAGCTGGCACGCAAACTGCTTTTGTTTACGCAAAATCCTTTTTTCAACAAGCGCTTTACCCAGGAGAACCTGATGGCCAAGACCGTTGCAGACGTGATAAAGATGGTGAAGGAAAACGAAGTCAAGTTCGTTGACTTCCGTTTTACCGATACCCGTGGCAAGGAACAGCACGTGACCGTGCCTGTTTCCCACTTTGATGAAGACAAGTTCACGTCCGGCCACGCATTCGACGGCTCCTCGGTGGCTGGCTGGAAGGGCATCGAAGCTTCGGACATGCAACTGATGCCCGACCCGAACACGGCCAACATCGACCCGTTCTTCGAAGAAACCACGCTGTTCCTGCAGTGCGACGTGATCGAGCCCGGCGACGGCAAGGCATACGACCGCGATCCACGCTCCATCGCCAAACGCGCTGAAGCCTACCTGAAGGCCTCCGGCCTGGGCGACACCGCTTTCTTCGGCCCAGAGCCAGAATTCTTCATCTTCGACGGCGTGCGTTGGTCCAACGAACCCGGCAAGGTCATGTTCGAGATCGAAGAGTACGAAGCCCCCTGGAATTCGGGTGCCAAGCTCGAAGGCGGCAACCGCGGCCACCGTCCCACGGTCAAGGGCGGCTACTTCCCAGTGCCTCCCGTCGACAGCACGCAAGACATGCGCGCTGAAATGTCCCTGATCCTCGAATCCCTGGGCATCCCGGTCGAAGTGTTCCACCACGAAGTGGCAGGCGCTGGCCAGAACGAAATCGGCACCAAGTTCAGCACGCTGGTCGAGCGCGCCGACTGGACGCAGGTCCTGAAGTACGTGGTCTGGAACGTGGCCAACGCCTACGGCAAGACCGCCACCTTCATGCCCAAGCCCTACGCTGGCGACAACGGCTCCGGCATGCACGTGCACCAGTCCATCTGGAAGGACGGCAAGAACCTGTTCGCAGGCGACGGCTATGCCGGCCTGTCGGACTTCGCTCTGTACTACATCGGCGGCATCATCAAGCACGCACGTGCCCTGAACGCCATCACCAACCCTGGTACCAACTCGTACAAGCGCCTGGTGCCCGGCTTCGAAGCCCCTGTGAAGCTGGCCTACTCGGCCCGCAACCGCTCGGCCTCGATCCGCATTCCTTACGTGGCCAACCCCAAGGGCCGCCGCATCGAAGCGCGTTTCCCCGATCCATCGGCCAACCCCTACCTGTGCTTCTCGGCGCTGATGATGGCCGGCCTGGACGGCGTGGAGAACAAGATCCATCCCGGCGAAGCCGCCACGAAGGACCTGTACCATCTGCCGCCCGAAGAAGACAAGCTGGTGCCCACCGTGTGCCACAGCCTGGACCAGGCGCTGGAGTATCTGGACAAGGACCGCGGCTTCCTGACCAAGGGTGGCGTGTTCTCCGATTCCATGCTGGATGCCTACATCGACCTCAAGATGCAGGAAGTCACGCGTTTCCGCATGGCACCTCACCCTGTCGAATACGACATGTACTACTCGCTGTAATTGCCTGCCTGCAGGCTCTTACTTCCCAAAAGGCGGCGCAAGCCGCCTTTTTTCATGGCGCGCTAGCTTTTGACGGCCTGAAACGGAACCAGTGGCTGGGCCGTTGCATCCTTGTACAAAGCCCCGTGGGGGTCTGCTGGTGTTGGATTGGCGATGCACGGTGATTGGTGGATACTCCACCGCACCCCCTGCATGGCAGTGCGAGGAAACCGAATGAAGAAAACGCTCATCTCCCTGTTATTGATCGCTGCGGTGGCTCCGGCCGCCTGGGCGCAAGACCGCATCTACCGCTGTGGCAACGAATACACCAACAACGCCCAGCAAGCCAAGGAGCGCGGCTGCAAGCTGGTGGAAGGCGGCAACGTGACCGTGGTGCAGGGCAACCGCCCAGCGGGCGCTGCGGCCCCTGCAGCTGCGGCCCCTTCAACAGGCGGCGGTGGCGCCACCTCGGCTTCGCCACCGTCTGCGCCGCGCGTGAACACCAACGACCAGAAGGCCCGTGATTCCGATGCGCGCGCCATTCTCGAATCAGAGCTGCGCAAGGCCGAGACCCGCCACGCCGATCTGGTGAAGGAATACAACGGTGGCGCGCCCGAGCGCAATGCGCTCGACCTGCGCAACCCGCAGCGCTACATCGAGCGCACCGCAGAGCTGAAGGCCAACATCACCCGCAGCGAAAGCGACATCGCCGGCATCAAGCGCGAGATCGCGCGCCTGCCTGCTGCCGCCAACTGACTCGCTCACCGCAACCCCGCCCAAACCGCCACCAACCCGTAGTCTTTACAAGCGCGTGAATTCCCAGCACCCCACCGATGCCCCGTCCACCGACACGGGGCGTTTTCATTCTCTGGACCTGATGTCCACCCTGGTGGCCGTGCTGCGGGCCGACGGTGCGGTGCAGTTCGCCAACGCCGCGCTGGAAAACACCCTCGGCCTGTCGCGCCGGACCTTGGAGAACGCGGATTTCTCCACCTTCTTCACCGACCCCGCGCTGCTGCAGACCGCCCTGGCGGGCGCCCGTGGCAAGGACTTTGCCGCGCTGCGCTACGAGGCCGGCCTCAAGCGCGTGCACCAGGACCCTGTGCCCGTGCATGTGAGCGTGGCCGACGCCGAGCAGGTCGGCGAGATTCTGGTGGAACTGTGGCCGCTGGAGCAGCAGGCCCGCCAGGACCGCGAAGAGCGCCTGCTCGACCAGGCCCAGGCCAACAAGGAACTCATCCGCAACCTGGCGCACGAGATCAAGAACCCGTTGGGCGGCATCCGTGGTGCCGCCCAGTTGCTGGAGATGGAGCTCGAAAGCCGCGAGCTCACCGAATACACCCAGGTCATCATCCACGAGGCGGACCGCCTGCAAAGCCTGGTAGACCGGCTGCTGGCGCCGCACCGCCACCCCCATCTGGTGGGCGATGTCAACATCCATGAAGTGTGCGAGCGAGTGCGCTCCCTCGTGCTCGTGGAGTACCCGCAGGGCCTGAAGGTCGTGCGCGACTACGACACCTCCATCCCAGAGTTCCGCGGCGACCGGGCGCAGCTGATCCAGGCCCTGCTGAACATCGTGCAGAACGGCGCCCAGGCCCTGACTGAGCGCATCGCCGCGGGCGACGCGGTCATCACGCTGCGCACCCGGGTGGCACGACAAGTAACGTTTGGTCGCCAGCGATATCGGCTGGCACTGGAATTGCATGTCATCGACAACGGACCGGGCGTACCCGACGCGATCAAGGAGCGGATTTTCTATCCCCTCGTATCGGGTCGGGACGGCGGATCGGGGCTGGGGCTCACGCTGGCACAAACCTTTGTACAGCGGCACCACGGGTTGATTGAATGCGACAGCGTACCGGGTCGCACCGACTTCCGCATCCTGATCCCCTTGCCCTGAGGTCCCTGACACGCAACCACAGGGAAGGTAAGAAAAAGATATGAAGCCGATCTGGTTAGTAGACGACGACCCTTCGATCCGCTTCGTGCTCGAAAAGGCGCTGGCCCGCGAGAACCTGCCCACGCGCAGCTTCACCCACCCCCGCGAAGTGCTCGACGCGCTGGCCGACATCACCGCTGGCGACCCGGCCCGGCAAGGCCCCCAGGTGCTGGTGAGCGACATCCGGATGCCCGGCGGTTCGGGCCTGCAGCTGCTGGAGAAAGTGCGCGAACTGCAGCCTGGCCTGCCCGTCATCATCATGACGGCGTACTCCGATCTGGACAGCGCCGTGTCGGCCTTCCAGCGCGGAGCATTCGAATACCTGCCTAAGCCTTTCGACCTGCCCAAGGCGGTGGAACTGATCCGCCGTGCGGTGGAAGAAAGCCAACGCGAAGAGGTCATCGAAGAGCGCCAGGCCGAGACCCCCGAAATGCTGGGCCAGGCGCCCGCCATGCAGGATGTGTTCCGTGCCATCGGCCGCTTGAGCCAAAGCCAGGTCACGGTGCTCATCACCGGCGAATCGGGCTCGGGCAAGGAGCTGGTGGCCCGTGCGCTGCACAAGCATTCACCGGTGGCCGACGGCCCGTTTGTCGCCATCAACACCGCCGCGATCCCCAAGGACCTGCTGGAGTCCGAACTCTTCGGCCACGAGCGCGGCGCCTTCACCGGCGCGCAGACGCAGCGGCGCGGCCGCTTCGAGCAAGCCGAAGGCGGCACGCTGTTCCTGGATGAAATCGGCGACATGCCGTTCGACCTGCAGACGCGCCTTTTGCGTGTGCTGTCTGACGGCCAGTTCTACCGCGTGGGCGGCCATGCGGCCGTCAAGGCCCATGTGCGCGTGATCGCGGCTACCCACCAGGACCTGGAAAAACGCGTCAAGGAAGGCGGCTTCCGCGAGGACTTGTTCCACCGCCTCAACGTCATCCGACTGCGGCTGCCCGCGCTGCGCGAGCGGCACGAAGACGTGCCCGTGCTCACGCGCCACTTCCTGCAGCAAAGCGCGCGGCAGCTGGGCGTGGAGCCCAAGCGCATTGCCGACTCTGCCATCGCGCGGCTGGAGCAGTTCGCGTTTCCGGGCAACGTGCGGCAACTGGAGAACATCTGCCATTGGCTCACGGTGATGGCGCCTGCCCAGGTCATTTCGCAGCAGGACCTGCCGCCCGAGGTGCTGGAGGCCCCTGTGAACCCCTCAGCGCAGCGCGCAGGGGCCACTGGCGACTTGGCCGGAGCCCAGCAGGCGCCAGCATCTGCCGCTGCGGGGTCTGTTTACGCGGCAAACGCTGCATCCGCAGCGCCCGGCGAGCGGGTCGGTGGTCTGCATCCGCCGGTGCCCTCTGGCGCCGCCTCGACCGGGACCACAGCAGGCTACGGCGCCAACGCAAATTCGACGGCAGCGTGGTCCGGGGCCGTGGATGGCGGTGCGCCTTCGTCTGCCGGAGTTGCGACCGCCGCTGTGGGCGGCGCTCCGGGTGCAGGCGCAGTCAACACCTGGGAGCAGGCGCTGGAGACCGAGGCGCAAAGGCTGCTCGCTGGTGGTCAGCCCGAGGTGTGGGACGCTCTCACACGTCGCTTTGAATCGCGTCTGATCCGTACGGCATTGACCGCGACGCACGGACGCCGCATGGAAGCCGCGCAGCGCCTGGGCATCGGGCGCAACACCATCACGCGCAAGATCCAGGAGCTGGGGCTGGACGCGCCCGACGAAGCATAAAAATGGCCGCTGCCGCTTGATAGACAAGCGGTAAAAGCTATACATTTTGTAGCATCTGCGCGTGATGTGGCATGGCTTGCCGCGTTGCGCTGCAGAAGGCACACACCAGCGCCCCCATCCACAAGCCAAGGCTGGCGCTGTCCTACATTCAAGTCCTCCATGGGCCGACCCGCTTGGCGCGGCGTGACTTCAACAATGAATTCACTGTCAACCAACCGGAGAGCTTCTATGTCGGATTTCAATGATGCCAACCGCGACCCTTTGACCAATGAACCAGGTTCCCATCCTGTGGGCACCGGTGTCGGTGCTGCCCTGGGCGGCGCCGCAGCAGGTGCAGCCGCAGGTGCCTTTGGCGGCCCCGTGGGCGCCGCAGTCGGTGGTGTGGCTGGCGCAGTCGTCGGCGGCCTGACGGGCAAGGCAGCTGCTGAGGCAGTCAACCCCACCGCAGAAGACGCTTACTGGCGCGAAACCTACGAGCGCGAGCCCTACTACGTAGGTGGCCGCACGTATGACCAATACCGTCCTGCCTACGAGCTGGGCTGGTCCTCGGTGGGCCGCTACGAAGGCGACTTCGATTCGGTTGAGCCCCGCCTGGCGGACGACTGGCGCGCACGCCACGCCGATGGCCTGGCATGGTCCGATGCACGCCCCGCAACGCGTGCTGCCTGGGACCGCGCTTCCCGCTACGAAGCAGGCGACACCCGTCCATTCGATGTCGTCGACAACGATGACGTGGTCGATGTGCTGAACGACCTGCTGGAGTCGGCACGCGACGGCGAATATGGCTTCAAGTCGTGTGCCGAACACGCCAAGTCGCCAGAACTCAAAGCGGTGTTCCAGCGCCATGCGCAAGAATGCGCCGCCGCCGGTACCGAGCTGGAGCACGAAGTGCGTCGCCTGGGTGGCGAGCCAGCCTCCGGCGGCACGGTCTCGGGTGCGCTGCACCGCGGCTGGGTGTCTGTGAAGACGGCCCTGTCCATTCAGGACGACAAGGCGGTGCTGGAAGAGTGCGAGCGCGGAGAAGACGCTGCAGTGGCCCGCTATCGCAAGGCACTGAAGAACACGTTGCCCTCCCAGGTGCAGGCTCTGGTGCAGCGCCAGTCGCAAGGCGCACAGCGCAACCATGATGAAGTGCGCGCACTGCGCGACTCGTTCTCCTCGCGCACTTGATCTCCTAGGGGCGCAACCTTCAGACTGAGGGGCAGGGGTTTGGCGTAAAGCCAAACCGCTTCCCTGGTCTTCAAGTTGCCCCTGACTTTGGATCAAAAAAAGGGCTGCCATGTGCAGCCCTTTTGCTATGGAAAGAGCAAAGTTAGTTCATGGATGTCCGCGAGGCGCTAACGTTGCTACGTATTGGCCTTTACCCGAGAGTCGCCACCACCGGCGCGTGGTCACTCGGCTGCGGGTTCTTGCGCGGTGCGCGGTCGACCGTGCACGCAGTCACCGTGGGGCGCAGGGCCTCGCTCACCAGAATGTGGTCGATGCGCAAGCCGCGGTTCTTCTGAAAACCGAGCATGCGGTAGTCCCACCATGAATAGGTTTTTTCAGGCTGCTCGAACATGCGGAAGGTGTCGGTCAGGCCCAGGGAAATCAGGTCCTGAAAATGCTGCCGTTCCTCCACCGTGTGGTGGATCGTGTCCTTGAGTCCTACCGGGTCGAACGAATCACGGTCTTCCGGTGTCACGTTGAAATCGCCCACCAACGCCAGCCGTGGGTGCGCCGCCATCTCCTCGCGCAGCCACCGGTGAAGCGCCTCGAGCCACAGCATCTTGTAGGCAAACTTTTCGGTGCCGGGGGCCTGGCCGTTGACGAAATAACAGTTCACAAAACGCAATGGGCCGGCAGGGGTGTCCAGCGTGGCTGCGATCACCCGGGCCTGCTCATCCGTGTGGCCTGGGATGTTGCGCACCACATCCCGCAGGGGGTGGCGACTCAGGATGGCCACGCCGTTGTAGGTCTTCTGCCCGAAGGTCACCGTCTCATAGCCGGCTTCCTTGAGCGCGTCGTGCGGAAACTTGTCGTCGGTGAGCTTGAGCTCCTGCAGGCCCAACGCGTCCACCGGATTGGCCTGTAGCCAATCCAGCACCTGGGGCAGGCGTACGGACAGGGAGTTCACGTTCCAGGTGGCAATTTGCATAGTTGACATGATGATTGAAACAAGGGCCGCTCAGTGGCATGGGGTATCTGCGACATTCTGGCGGCCGGTAGTGGGCTCTGATTCGTGGATGGTACCTACCATCGGCGCGCGATTGGCATTGCTGGCTGGATCCGGGCGCGGCGCAACTTGCGCTGGCGCCTCTGCCGTTGCGGGAGGTTGTCCGACTTTCACGCGGTGCTTGTGGGGCGAGACTGGTGCCACCTTACCGATGGAGATTGTCCATGCGAGTCATTCATACGCAAACGCTGGCCCTGCCGCTGGCCTTGTCTCTGGCGATGGCCGCCTCGGCAGCGGCCGCGCAGGGCGTCAACACGCCCGCCGTGGTTCCAGGCCTGCAGCCTGCCCAGGCGCCGGCCTCCGCGCCTGCCGCACAGACCCCTGTGGGATCCCCGGTGGGCTCTCCCGGGTCCAGCCTGACGCCCGCCCAGACACCTGCGCCACCTCCCGCGCTTACGCCATCACAGACGCCAGAACCAGCGCCGGCCCAAACCCCATCCCAGACATCTGCACCGGTGTCGCAATAGCGCCGGCCGCAGCCCGCAGTACGCATACCGCGCCGCACACGCTGCTGCACGGAACAACGCTTCACGCTGCGCGCACGTAGCTCACAAAGCTGAAGGGCAGCCCATTGGTGCTGACATGCTCGCTGCGCTCCAATACCACCCATTCGTCGCCCACCACGGGCGCGTATGCATCGCCCTCGAAGTCCCGGTCGATCTCGGTCACTTCCAGCCGGTCGGCCAGCGGCAGGGCCTCCGCATAGAGCTGCGCGCCGCCGATGACCCACACCGTCTGGCCGGCGGTGCACTGCGCCAGCGCTTCCTGCAGGCTGCCTGCGCGGCGCGCGCCGTCAGCCTGCCAGTCACCCTGGCGCGTGACCACGATGTTGGTGCGGCCGGGCAGGGGGCGAAAGCGCGGTGGCAGCGAGTCCCAGGTCTTGCGCCCCATCACCACCGGGCAGCCCTGCGTGAGCTGCTTGAAATGCGCCATGTCCTCCGGCAGGTGCCAGGGCAGGGCGTTGTCCTTGCCGATGACGCCGTTGGCCGCGCGGGCGTAGATGAGGTGCAGGGGCATGTGTGCAGGCTCCTCAGATGTGCAGGGCCGCGGCCACGCCGACGCCCAGGCCCACGGCGGCGACACCGTACATGCCGTATTCCAGCCACTTCTTCTTGGTCAGCAGCGCAATCGCCGCCAGGGCGATGGCCACCTGCAGCGCCGTCGTGGCCTGGGCCCAGCGGTGGTGCTGGTGCATCTGCACTTCGCTTTGGCGGTCGAATTCGTGGGCGTCGGCTTCCAGCTTCTCGGCCACGACCTTGATCTCGTTCTTCTCGGTTTCGTAGCGCTGGATCTTGGTCTGGTAGCCGGCCTTGCGGTCCTCGGGCGCCAGGTCGCGGGCCAGCTCGGCCAGGGACTGCTTGGTGCTCTTGGACTGGAAGTAGTTCCACTGGTTGGACGCCTCGGTCTTCTTGATCGCAGCGTCGTTCTTGAGCAGGCCGGCATTGGCCTGCGTGGCCCCGCCCATGTACGAGAAGATCGCGCCCACCGTGGCCACGATGGCGGTGAACATCGCGATCTTGTTCATCGACGAGATGCCGCCACCCTCGTTGCCGTGCTCTGCAGCATGGTCGCTGTGGTCGCCGTGGCCCTGGGTCGCATGTTCCACCGCGTGGTCGTGGGGCCCGTGTACGTGAAATCCGCCGGAAGACATGGTTGATAGCTCGTGGTGGTGTGGTGGTGGTCTGCAGGCAGGGCACGGTGGCACCTGCCGATGGGCTCAAAAGGTCAGGGGCCGATGAAGCGCCGTGGCGGGATCAGACCGCCACGGGCGCCTTGATGGCTGGGTGGCACTGGTAGTCCAGCACTTCGAAATCTTCGAACTGGTAGTCGAAGATGCTGTCCGGCCGGCGCTGGATGTTCAGCACAGGGTAGGGGTAGGGCGTGCGCGCCAGCTGCGTCTGCACCTGATCGTGGTGGTTGCTGTAGATGTGGCAGTCGCCGCCGGTCCAGATGAAGTCGCCAACTTGAAGGTCGCACTGCTGCGCCACCATGTGGGTCAGCAGGGCGTAGCTCGCAATGTTGAACGGCACACCCAGAAAGATGTCCGCACTGCGCTGGTACAGCTGGCACGACAGCGTGCCGCGCCCGCCGGGCTCCTGCGCTGGCGCCACGTAGAACTGGAAGAACGCATGGCAGGGCATGAGCGCCATCTTGTTGAGCTCGGCCACGTTCCAGGCGCTCACGATGATGCGGCGCGAGTCGGGGTTGGTCTTCAGAGTCCGGATGACGTCGCTGATCTGGTCGATGTGCCCGCCGTCCGGCGTGGGCCAGCTGCGCCACTGCACGCCGTACACCGGGCCCAGGTCGCCATCTTCGCGCGCCCATTCGTCCCAGATGGTGACGCCGCGTTCTTTCAGCCAGTTGTTGTTGCTCGACCCCGTGAGGAACCACAGCAGCTCCTGGATGATGGAGCGCAGGTGCACCTTCTTGGTGGTGACGAGCGGAAAGCCTTCCTTCAAATCGAACCGCATCTGGTGGCCGAACACGCTGGTCGTGCCCGTGCCCGTGCGGTCCGACTTGTGCACCCCGTGGGTGAACACGTGGCGCATGAAGTCTTCGTATTGCGAGCGGACGGGGCGGGCGTGTTCTGTCATGGCGGTTGGAAGGCGAAAGACGCGATTTTAGAGGGGCGCGGGCCGCAGGTGCTGGACAGGCTAAGCTCGCACACCTTTTTGTCCAGCTGCTCTTTTCAGAAAGAAGCCCCCGATCATGCGCCTGGTCTCCCTAGCCCCTTTGTGCCGCGCCGTGCTGGCCGTTCTTCCATTGGCAATCTTGCTGCCAGGCTGCGGCGGCACTGCGCCCACCGCGTCCCACAAAGTCGTGCGCCCCGTGCCCACGGTCGCATCCGCCGCACCGGCCAACCCTTGGGCCAACCTGCAAACCCAGGTGGGCAACTATCCGGTGGGGGGCGCAGACTTCCTGCGCGCCGGCCCGCTGGCCGAGCGGCTGCGCGGGCTGCTCGGCCCGACCAACTACAACGTGCTGCTGGAGAACCTGCAGGTGAGCGGCCCCCTGCGTCAGGACGGCTCGATGCTCTACATCACCGGGAACCGGCAGCATGAGGGCGGCACGGAGGCCGCTGCCGTCGTGGTCCACGCCGCCAACGACACCGTGCGCGTGTGGCTGCTGACCGGTGGGGAGGAATGGGACGTGCAGGACCAGGGCACGCCGAAGACCTTGCCGGCCGACGTCGCCAGAATGATGGAAAACGCAGCGCGCTGAGCAGGCGCCCCCCGCGCGGGGCTGGGCACAACTGGGAATGCATTTCTATAATCAAGAATCATTCTCAAAAAGGCCGCCACGCCATGCCTGCCGCTCATCCCCTGCACGCGCTCTACAGCCACCACCACGGGTGGCTGCAGTCCTGGCTGCGCCGGCGGCTCGGTTGTGCCGACGATGCGGCCGACCTGGCGCAGGACACCTTCGTGCGCCTGCTCGCACGGCCCACCGCCATCGCCCCGGACGCGATGCGCGAGCCACGCGCCTACCTGACCACGGTGGCACGCGGGCTGCTGGTGGACTTCTGGCGCCGGGGTGAACTGGAGCGCGCCTACCTGGCAGACCTGGCCCTGCAGCCCGAGGTGCTGCAGCCATCCCCCGAAGAGCGCCTGGCCGCCGTGCAGATGCTCCACGCGGTCGATGCATTGCTGCAGGGCCTGACGCCGAAGACGCGCGCAGCGTGGCTGATGAACCGGCTCGATGGCCTCACGCATGCAGAGATTGCCGAGCAGCTGCAAGTGTCGGTGCCCCGCGTACGCCAGTACCTGGCCAACGCCATGCGCCACGCCTACCACCTGCGTTTTGGCGGCGCGGCGTGAGCAGTGCGGGCTGGACCACGGGTGGCCCACCTGGTGGTGCAGGCGACGACCACCCCGTGCCGCATGCCGTGCTGGAGGCCGCCATCGGCTGGCAACTGCGCCAGGGCGAGGGCGCGGCCTCGCCGGCGGACGCCCAAGCCCTGGCCGACTGGCTGGCCGCACACCCCGACCACGCCCGCGCCTGGCGCCAACTGGGCGACATCGACCAGCACCTGACCCGCGCCGCCGCAGGTCCCGGAGCCCGCGCAGCGTTGCTGCTGCCACCGCGCCGGCGCCGTTCTGCCCATGTGGCGGGCGCCGTGCTGGGCCTGGCATTGGCGGTGGCCTGCGGCGTGCTGGTGCTGGACCGCTACCAGCCCGTGGGCCAACTGCTGGCCGACCACCGCACCGCCACCGGCGAGCGCCGCACCATCGTGCTGCCCGACCAGACCGTGCTGCACTTGAACACCCGCAGCGCTGTGGATGTCGTGTTCAGCCAAGACCAGCGCACCATCCACCTGCGCGCGGGCGAGGTGGCCGTGGAAACCAGCCATGCCGACCCGGCCGAGCAGCGCCCGTTCGTCGTGCTGACCGAGGACGGCAGCCTGCGCGCTCTGGGCACCCGCTTCACCGTGCGCCGCTGGCCGCAGGCGCACGGCCCTGGCACCGATGAGGCTCAGGGCCGTGGCGCGCTTGCCACCGAGGTCGCCGTCACCCAGTCGGCCGTCGCGGCCCGCCCGGCGACCTGTGCGGCAGTAGCATCCGAGCCGTGCGCTGCCGAGCGCATCGTGTCGGCCGGGCAGGGCGCACGGCTGGCGGGCGGGCGGGTGGACCCGTGGGTGGCCCCGCCCGATGCCGACGCCTGGAAGAACGGCATGCTGGTCGTGGACAACCAACCCTTGGGCGAGGTGGTGGCCATGCTCGCGCGGCACCGGGTCGGCCACCTGGATGTCGACCCCCGTGTGGCCGGGTTGCGTGTGACGGGCACGCTGCCCCTGGCGGACACCGACCAGGCCCTGTTGGCGCTGACCGCGGCCGTGCCGGTGGACGTGGTCTGGACCACGCGCTGGTGGGTCACGCTCAAGCCGCGTGCTGCGCCCTGAGGATGAAAATGTGAAGAAAATCGGCCGCTACCGCTTGATGGGAAAGCGCTAGCAGCTATCAAAAGATGAGCAACTTGGTGCGGCTGATCGACGGTTCCATTCCGTTCAACCCAGATCCAGCAGCCCAAGCAGATCAACCCAGATCGCCCCTGCCAGCCGGCAACTCACCCACCAGCGATGCCGGCCCGAAAAAGAAATTGCCCCGGCCCCCTCTCACTTTTCGGCACCCGTTCGGCAATCAGACAGAGACCGTGCATTGGCGCGGTTGCCCCTCTTTTCTGACGTGACCCGTTTCGGAGCCTGACCCATGCCCTCTGCTCTTCTCCCCTTTCCGCTGAACCCCTGCGCTGCGGCGCTGCTGCTCGCGTTGGCGGCCTCTGCCGCGGCCGCACAGCCAGCCACGGTGCAGGCCCCTGCGGCCCCGGCCAGCGCTGCGGCCGTGCGCGACTACGACCTGCCCGCCGGGCCGCTGGGAGCAGCCCTCAACCGCATCGCGCGCGATGCAGGCTTGGCGCTCACCGCCGATGCGCAGTTGGTGGAAGGCCGCAACGCCGCGCCCGTGCGGGGCCGCTTCGATGCACCCGATGCACTGCGCCGCGCGCTGGCGGGTTCGGGGCTGGAGCTGTTGCGCACCGATGCAGGCGGATACACCGTGCGGCTTGGCGTGCCGATATCCACAGGGCCGTCGGCTCAAGGGTCCGCGCGCGTTGTCTCGCTGCCCGAGGTGCGCGTGGCCGCCGAGACCGACACCGAAGTTGCCATCGGCCCTGTGCACGGTTACGTGGCCAAGCGCAGTGTTACCGGCACCAAGACCGACACGCCCATCATCGAGACCCCGCAGTCCATCACCGTGGTGACGGCCGACCAGGTAGAGGCACAAAAGGCGCAGAGCATCGTGGACGTGCTCGCTTACACCGCAGGCGTCGGTTTTCGCGAGTCGAGCCGCGCCACGGAGGCCTTCGTGCTGCGCGGCTTTCAGGCCGACGGCAATTCGGGCAGCCTGTACCGCGACGGCACCAAGTACTCGAGCGGTCTTTACCAGGGCCAGCAAGAGCCCTACGGCCTGGAGCGCATCGAACTGCTGCGCGGCGCATCGTCGGTGCTGTACGGCAGCGCGGCGCCCGGCGGCGTCATCAACCTGGTCAGCAAGCGACCCACGCTCGAGCCGTTGCGCGAGTTCAATGTCGAGCTGGGTAGCTTCAGCCGCAGGCAAGTCTCGGGCGACTTCGGCGGCAAGCTGTCTGACAGCGGCGAATGGTCGTACCGGGTGACCGGGCTGCTGCGCCAGAGCGACACCTTCATCGACCACGTGAACGACGACCGGGTGTTCATCGCGCCCGCCTTCACTTGGAGTCCGTCGGCCGCCACGTCGCTCACCTTGCTGGGTCAGTACCAGAAGTCCGACAGCCGCTATGTGGCGGCGATGAGCCCTTTCGGCATGATCAAGGCGAATCCCAACGGTCGCATTGAACGCAATCGATTCATCGGCGAGCCCGCGGCGGATCAAGATCGTTTCGAGGATCGGTCGGCGCAGCTCGGGTATCTGGTCGAGCACGCGTTCTCCGACACCATCAAGCTGCGTCAGAACTTGCGCTGGAGCACGCAGGACGTTCGCTACGGCTACACCGCCGATTGGGGCTTTGCTGACGACAACCAACGCGTAATCAACCGGGGCGGCAGTCACACCAGCGCGCGCAACCGCGCATTAACGGCCGACACGAACGTGCAGATCCAATGGGGAAGCGAGGGATCGCGCCACACCACGCTCGTGGGCATCGACTACGCTACCCTGCGTGAGGACGCTGAGCGTTACGACTGGAAAGTCGCTCCGCTGGACCTGTTCGCGCCCGTCTACGGCAGCCCCTGGTTGAATCCCAGCAAGAACATCTATTCCGACAATCGACGCTTGGAGCGCACGGGAGCCTACATGCAGGACCAATGGAAGATCCGCGACCGGTGGGTGTTGCTGGCGGGCGTGCGCTACGACTGGACGGAGAATGGCATCTCGTCCTTCGTGGGCGACGGTAGCTGGTCGTATGAAAAGAACAATGCGTTGACTGGCCGCGTGGGGGCTGTCTATCTGGCGGACAACGGCCTGGCCCCCTTTGCAAGCTTCAGCCAGTCGTTCGAGCCCGCCGCCGGACGTGGCCGCCTGGGTGAGCGTTTCAAGCCCACGGAAGGCAACCAGTACGAAGTGGGTGTGCGCTATCAGCCTGAGGGTTCGCGGACGCTGCTCACCGCATCGGTATACCAACTGACGCAGCAGAACCGGCTGACGCTCGATCCTCTGGACGTGGGCTATCAAGTGCAGACTGGCGAGGTGCGCTCGCGCGGGCTAGAGCTGGAAGCCAAGACACGCGTGGGTAGCCATCTCACGCTGCTGGCAGGCTACGCGTACACCGATGCACGCACCACCCGTAGCAATACGGCTTCGGACGTGGGTGCACGCAACCCCTTCACGCCGCGCCACCAAGCCACTGCCTGGGCTGACTACAACATGGCTGGTGTCGGCTTGCCGGGCGTGCAGCTGGGCGGCGGCGTGCGCTATGTGGGCAGTTCCACGGGCTTTGCATTCCTCAACACCCGTGTGCCGAGCTACGCCGTGTTCGACCTCGTGGCCAGCTACACCACGGGCCCCTGGCGTGTGGCGCTCAATGTGCGCAACCTGGCCGACAAGACCTATGTGTCCAACTGCACCTACGGCTGCTTCTATGGCGAAGCGCGACGCGTGATTGCGACGGCCACTTATCGGTGGTAAGTGGGAAGGGCAGCGCGTTTCTGGCCCTAGCGGGCCAGGCCGCCCGACCTGCAGAAGCAGGGTCGCGCGGTTGGCAGGGCATCCTCAAATTGCTGTTGAGCGCTGACGGTCGTTCACATTGTTGCTATCTTTTGTGTAGCTTATGGGTAGTGCTTTCGACCCCGCGCGCTCCGTGTATCCGGGCTGGTTTAGATACCCAATTGACAAATCTAGGTATAAATCCTGAGTATCTGGTGCAAATTAGTATTTGTGGAGGCGTCTGGAGTACCAATCGAGCATCGCAGCATCGGTATCGTTCAGTCCGTCAATGCCTGCATGCCTTGCGCCGGTGTTGAAAGGCAGATTCCCATACCAACGACCGAGGAGACTTTTCCGATGCCACATTCCACCCCTGTCACCATGCCCCAGCGCCTGGCCGTCGCCGTTGCGCTGGCTTTGACGTCCCTGTGCGGCGCCGCCAGCGCGCAGACCGAGCTCGTGATCGCCACCGTGAACAACGGCCACATGATCGAGATGCAAAAGCTCAGCAAGAACTTCGAGCAGGCCCACCCCGACATCAAGCTCAAGTGGGTCACGCTCGAAGAAGGCGTGCTGCGCCAGCGCGTCACCACCGACATCGCCACCAAGGGCGGCCAGTTCGACGTGATGACCATCGGCATGTACGAGGCGCCCATCTGGGGCAAGAAGGGCTGGCTGCAGGAGCTCAAAACCGACGCCGCCTACGACGTGGACGACCTGCTGCCCGCCGTGCGGGGCGGCCTGTCCATCGACGGCAAGCTGTTCGCCGCGCCGTTCTACGGCGAAAGCTCCATGCTCATGTACCGCAAGGACCTGGCCGACAAGGCCGGCGTGCAGGTGCCCGAGCGCCCCACCTGGCCGCAGATCAAGGACCTGGCCGCCAAGATGCACGACCCCAAGAACGGCGTATACGGCATCTGCCTGCGCGGCAAGCCGGGCTGGGGCGACAACATGGCGTTCCTGACCACACTGGTCAACACCTTCGGCGGCCAGTGGTTCGACATGCAGTGGAAGCCGCAGCTCGAATCCAAGCCCTGGAAGGACGCGATCACCTTCTACGTGGACCTGCTCAAGAACTACGGCCCACCCGGCTCGTCGGCCAACAGCTTCAACGAGATCCTGGCACTGACCAACTCCGGCAAGTGCGGCATGTGGGTGGACGCGACCATCGCGGCGTCGTTCGTGAGCGACCCCAAGCAGTCCAAGGTGGCCGACCAGATGGCCTTTGCCCAGGCCCCCACCATGAACACGCCCAAGGGCGCCAACTGGCTGTGGTCGTGGAACCTGGCCATCCCCGCCGGTTCGAAGAAGGTCGACGCCGCGCAGAAGTTCATCACCTGGTCCACCAGCAAGGACTACATCCAGCTGGTCGCCAAGACCAACGGCTGGGCCAACGTGCCCACCGGCACGCGCAAGAGCACCTACGCATCGCCTGAGTTCCAGAAGGCCGCCCGCTTTGCCGCCGCCGAGAAGGTCGCCATCGACTCGGCCAACCCGACCGATTCGACCCTGCCCAAGAGCCCGTACGTGGGCGTGCAGTTCGCGGCGATTCCGGAGTTCCAGGCCATCGGCATCGCGGTGGGCCAGCAGATGAGCGCGGCGCTGGCGGGCAAGACGACGGTGGATGCGGCGCTGAAGGCATCGCAGGTGTCGGCGGACCGCGAAATGAAGAAAGCTGGCTACTACAAGTAAATAGGCATTCATTCGGCTACTGCGCGGGCCGATCCGGGGGTGGTGTTCCTCGCCGTACGAGAGTACGGCTGCGGTACAGCACCCCCACCTCGGACCGCTCGCTACGCCGGCTGAACGCTTACTTCTCCGATGTCGGTGGCTTCGCCGGATGCACGCCGACTCGAAGCCTGTCCTGTCGCTCTCTTCGCTCTGGCCTTCAGGGTGTGACCCCGTCCAGATTTCTCCGAGACTCCCATGAACCGCCGCCTGCTTCCCCGCCTGCTGCTCACGCCAGCCATGGCCACGCTCTTCCTGTGGATGATCGTGCCGCTGGTGATGACGATCTACTTCTCGCTCATCCGCTACAACCTCATGCAGCCCGACCAGACGGGCTTTGCGGGGCTGGAGAATTTCGAGTACTTCGTCACCGACCCATCGTTCGGCGCGGCGGTGGTCAACACCGTCTTGCTGCTGGGCAGCGTGATCCTCATCACGGTGTTCTTCGGCGTGGCGATCGCGCTGCTCATCAACGAGCCGTTTCCGGGCCGGGGCATCGTGCGGGTGCTGCTGATATCGCCATTCTTCGTCATGCCCACAGTGAATGCGCTGATGTGGAAGAACATGATGATGAACCCCATCTACGGCGTGCTCGCGCAGGTGTGGATCTTCTTCGGCGCGGCGCCGGTGGACTGGCTCACCGACCACCCGCTGTTCTCCGTCATCGTCATGGTGTCCTGGCAATGGCTGCCGTTTGCCACGCTGATCTTCATGACGGCGCTGCAGAGCATGAACCACGAGCAGCTGGAAGCCTCGCGCATGGACGGCGCCAACTACCTGCAGCAGCTGCGCTACCTGTACGTGCCGCACCTGGGCCGCTCGGTGGCCGTGGTGGTCATGATCGAACTCATCTTCCTGCTCAGCATCTTTGCCGAGATCTACACCACAACGGCGGGCGGGCCGGGCGATGCGAGCACCAACGTCACCTTCCTGATCTTCAAGCAGGCGCTGCTCAACTTCGACGCGGGCGTGGCCTCGGCCGGGGCGCTGTTCGCGGTCGTGCTGGCCAACATCGCAGCGGTGTTTTTGATCCGCATGGTCGGCAAGAACCTCGACAAATAAGACCAGAGGCACGCACATGACTGCAACCACCACACGACGCCGTTCCAACTTTCCGCTGGGCCTGCTGGCCCTGCGCACCGCTGCTGCCTGGGGCGTGGCGCTGCTGCTGTTCTTTCCGCTGGGGTGGCTGTTCCTCACCGCCTTCAAGACCGAGCTGCAGGCCATCGCGGTGCCGCCGCTGTTCGTCTTCACGCCCACGCTCGAGAACTTTCATGAAGTGCAAGAGCGCAGCGACTACCTGCTGTACGCCAAGAACTCGGTCATCACCAGCGTGCTGTCCACCCTGGTGGGGCTGATGCTGGCTGCGCCCGCGGCGTATGCCATGGCTTTCTTCAAGGGCAAGTACACCAAGGACATCCTCATGTGGATGCTGTCGACCAAGATGATGCCCGCCGTGGGCGCGCTGGTGCCCATCTACGTGCTGGCGCAAAAGAGCCACCTGCTCGACACGCAGCTCGCGCTGATCATCGTGTTCGCGCTGTCGAACCTGCCCATCATGGTCTGGATGCTGTACTCGCACTTCAAGGACATCCCGCACGAGATCCTGGAGGCCGCGCGCATGGACGGCGCCACGCTGTGGCAAGAGGTGCGCCTGGTGCTGCTGCCGCTGGGCATGGGGGGCCTCGCATCCACCGGCCTCCTGTGCCTGGTGCTGTCGTGGAACGAGGCCTTCTGGAGCCTGAATCTGAGCGCTGCCAAGGCCGGCACGCTGGCCACGCTGATCGCGTCCTACTCCAGCCCCGAAGGCCTGTTCTGGGCCAAGCTGTCCGCCGCGTCGCTGATGGCCATTGCACCCATCGTGGTGTTCGGCTGGTTCAGCCAGAAGCAGCTCGTTCAGGGCCTGACCTTCGGCGCGGTCAAGTAAATCCGCAGCCTGTCTTCCCACAGTTTTTCAAGATTTCAGGAACCTGATTCCATGGCCTACCTTCAACTGCGCGGCATCGAAAAATTCTTCGGCGAGCACCGCGCCATCAAGGGCATCGACCTCACCATCCAGCAGGGCGAGTTCATCGTCTTCGTCGGCCCGTCGGGATGCGGCAAATCCACGCTGCTGCGGCTGATCGCGGGGCTCGAAGCCATCGACGGCGGCTCGCTGATGCTCGACGGCCGCGACATCACGGACCAGCCGTCGAGCAAGCGCGACCTGGCCATGGTGTTCCAGAGCTACGCGCTGTACCCGCACATGAGCGTGTACGAGAACATGAGCTTCGCGCTCAAGCTCGCCAAGGTCGACAAGCAGGTGATCGACGACAAGGTGCAGAACGCCGCGCGCATCCTCAACCTCACCAGCTACCTGCAGCGCACGCCCAAGGAGCTGTCGGGCGGCCAGCGCCAGCGCGTGGCCATCGGCCGCGCCATCGTGCGCGCGCCCAAGGTGTTTTTGTTCGACGAGCCGCTGTCCAACCTCGACGCGGCGCTGCGCGGCCAGACGCGCGTGGAGATCGCCAAGCTGCACCGCGACCTGGGCGCCACCACCATCTACGTGACGCACGACCAGGTCGAAGCCATGACGCTGGCCGACCGCGTGGTGGTGCTGCGAGACGGCGTGATCGAGCAGGTGGGCACGCCGCTGGAGCTGTACGACAAGCCCGCCAACCAGTTCGTGGCCCAGTTCATCGGCACGCCGCAGATGAACGTGGTGCCCGTGGACAAGCTGCCGCAGCCCGTGCAACAGCAGGCCCCAACGGCCCGCGATGGTGCCGCCGTGGGCGCCATCGGCCTGCGCCCCGAGAACATCACCGTGCGCCACACCGGCGCCACGCCTGTGGGCGGCCAGGTGGACCTGATCGAAGCACTGGGCGCCGAGACGCTGATCTACGTCAGCACGCCCGGCGGCGCGCAGTTCGTCTCGCGCCAGAACGACCGCACGGGCCTGCGCGCGGGCGATGCGGTCAGCCTGGACATCGATGCATCGCACGCGCACTGGTTTGACACCGCCGGCCGCGTTGTGGCGGGCCACGCAGCATGAGTGCCGCGCAGACCCTGCAAGGGCAGGTGGCAGCGGTCACCGGCGCTGCCTCGGGCATCGGATTCGCCAGCGCCAAGGCCATGGCCGATGCCGGCGCGCGCGTGGTGCTGATCGACCGCGACGAAGCCGCGCTGATCAAGGCGTGTGCCGCCATCGGCCCCAGCGCCTTGACGCTGGTGCTGGACCTGCTCGATGCCAAACAATGCGCCAGCCTGCTGCAGCGCACGCTGGCGCTCGCGGGGCAGCTCGACATCTTCCACGCCAACGCGGGGCTGTATGTGGGCGGCGACCTGGTGGATGCCGACCCTGATGCCATCGACCGCATGCTGAATTTGAACGTCAACGTGGTGATGAAGAACGTGCACAACGTGCTGCCCCACATGATCGAGCGCGGCCGGGGCGACATCATCGTCACCAGCTCGCTGGCCGCGCATTTCCCCACGCCGTGGGAGCCCGTCTACGCGTCGTCCAAGTGGGCGGTCAACTGCTTCGTGCAGACCGTGCGCCGCCAGGTGTTCAAGCACGGCATCCGTGTGGGCTCCATCTCGCCCGGGCCCGTCATCACCTCGCTGCTGGCCGACTGGCCCGCGGAAAAGCTCGCCGAGGCCAAGGCCAGCGGCAGCCTCATCGAGGCCTGCGAAGTGGCCGACGTGGTGCTCTTCATGCTCACCCGCCCGCGCGGCATGACCATCCGCGACGTCGTGATGATGCCCACGAATTTTGATCTCTGAATACCCGTCTTCACGCACCATGAATTTCATCCTGCATCTGGGCCTGGGCTCCTTCCACCGTGCCCACCAGGCCGTCTACGTCCACCAGCTGCGCCAGCAAGGTGGCACGGGCTGGGCCATCGCGGGCGGCAACCTGCGCCCCGACATGGCCGACACCATCGCGGCCCTGCAGGCGCAGGGCGGCCGCTACACGCTCGAGACCGTCACGCCCCAGGGCGAGCGCAGCTACACCGTCATCGAATCCATACAGCGCGTGATCCCCTACCAGGACGACCTGGCCCCGCTGATCGCTGTGGGCGCCGACCCCACCACGCGCATCATCAGCTTCACGGTGACCGAGGCGGGCTACTACCTCGATGCCCAGAACCAGCTCGACTGGCCCACGTTTGCCGACCTGCGTGCCGACCTCGCGGCCGTGAAAGCCGGCCAGGCAGGCCACACCATCTACGGCGGCCTCGTCAGCATCCTGCGTGCGCGCATGCGCTCGGGCGCCGGCCCCGTCACGCTGATGAACTGCGACAACCTGCGCCACAACGGCGACCGCTCGCGCGGTGGCCTGCTGCAGTTCATCGACGCGCTGGGCGACGCAGAGCTCAAGGCCTGGGTGGTGCAGCACACCAGCAGCCCCAACGCCATGGTCGACCGCATCACCCCACGCCCCACGCCCGACGTGGCCGAGCGCGTGCGCGCGGCCACCGGCTGGGACGACAAGGCGGCGCTGATGGGCGAGAGCTTCATCCAGTGGGTCATCGAAGACGACTTCATCGCCGGCCGGCCCGACTGGGAGACCGTGGGCGTGGAGATGGTGCAGTCTGTGCAGGCGCATGAAGAGGCCAAGATCCGCCTGCTGAACGCCACCCACAGCTGCATTGCCTGGGCCGGCACGCTGGCGGGCTACCAGTACATCCACGAAGGCACGCACGATGCCGCCATCCGCCAGATGGCCTACGACTACGTCACCGACGACGCGATCCCCGTGTTGCTGCCATGCCCCATCGACCTGGCGGCCTACCGTGACGTGGTGCTGGACCGCTTTGGCAACCCCGCCATCGCAGACACCAACCAGCGCGTGGCCATGGACGCGTTCTCCAAGATCCCCGGCATGATCGCGCCCACCATCCGCGACAAGCTGGCGCAGAGCGCGCCGTTCGACAGCGTGGCCATGCTGCCCGCGCTGTTCCTGGCCTACCTGCAGCGCTGGCACGCGGGGCAGATCCCCTACACCTACCAGGACCAGGCCATGGACCCGGCCGTGGCGCACGCCATCTGCGACGCCGCCGACCCGGTCGCCGCGTTTGCCGCGGACACGGTGCTGTGGGGCGAGATGGCATCGCACCCGCGCCTCGTCGAGACGCTGCGCAGCGCCTATGCCCGTGTGCAGGCCTTTGCGGCCGGTCGTGCCGAGCCCGGGGCTTTGGTGTAAGTTGAACGCCCCGCCCACCGGAACGATGCCATGACCGTGAAGACGCCCGTCTCGCCACGCCAGACCAAGCCCGAGCTGGAGCACGACTATGTGCGCTCGACCGAGCTGGGCTACGAGCCGCCGGACACCGCGGGCTTCATCCGCTGCCTGTCGCACGGGTTTCCCACGCCGCTGGCGCGCTGGCACTACCACGACGAGTACGAGCTGCACCTCATCACCGCAACGTCGGGCAAGGTGTTCGTGGGCGACTGGATCGGGCAGTTCCAGCCCGGCCACCTGGTGCTGACCGGCCCGCGCCTGCCGCACAACTGGATCAGCATGGATCTGCCCGAAGGCGGCGTGCCGCTGCGCGACCTGGTGATCCAGTTCTCGCACGCGCCGCTGGTGGCCAGCAGCGAGAGCATCCCCGAGCTGCGCGAGGTGCTGCCCCTGCTGGAGCGCGCGCGCCACGGCATCGAATTCTTCGGCATGGAGTCGCAGGCGCAAGAGCACTGGCACCGCATCAAGGCGCGCCAGGGGCTGGCCCGGTTCGGTGCGTTCTGCGAGTTTCTGAGCGACCTGGCACGCTGCACCGACTTTCGCCTGCTGTCGAGCACCCAGCTGCAAAGCGAGGACAACGATGCCCAGCTGGACCAGATCAACGCCATCGTGAGCCGCATCACCGACCACCTGGCCGAGCCGCTGGCCGCCGCCGACCTGGCGCAGGAGCTGGGCATGACGGAAAGCCGCTTCTCGCGCTTCTTTCGCCGCGCCACGGGCAACACCTTCACCGACTTCGTGAACCTGGTGCGCGTGAACCGCGCCTGCCAGCTGCTCATGGAGTCCGACCGCTACATCACCCACATCGCGTACGACGTGGGCTTCAACAACATGGCCAACTTCAACCGCCGCTTCCTGGACGTCAAGGGCATGACCCCGAGCGAGTTTCGCAAGCAGGGGGCAGGGCGGTTCGGAAAGGTGTGAGATGGGCGGTGCCGTTCGTCGTGCCGTCCGTGGTGCCGTCCGTGACGCGGTAAGTGGTGCGGTAAGTGGTGGTGGGGCCGCAGGCAGATGCCGATGCGGCGATGAAACCACCCACCCCCGTCACCCAACCACCCACCGTTCGGGCTGAGCCTGTCGAAGCCAGGGCGTGCTTTCCGCTGACCCTCTCGCCGTGCGCAGCAATCTTCCATTTACAAGAACCTCGATCCACCATCCACCACCCACCGTTCGGGCTGAGCTTGTCGAAGCCAGGGCCCGCCACCGAGTCCGACCCTTCGCCCGCGTGCCATTCCACCGACCCCGCCATTCACCATGTACCTCGGAATCGATTTGGGCACCTCCGGTGTCAAGCTCCTGCTGCTCGACGCATCGCAGACCGTGCTGGCCACGGCCGACGCTGCCGTGCCCCAGCACCGCCCGCAGCCCACCTGGAGCGAACAGCACCCAGCCGATTGGCTCACCGCCACCGAAAGCGCCGCGGCCCAGCTGCGCGCCCAGGTGCCCGCCGCGTGGGCGCAGGTGCGCGGCATCGGCCTGTCGGGCCACATGCATGGCGCCGTGGTGCTGGGTGCACAGGGCCAGGTGCTGCGCCCCGCCATCCTGTGGAACGACGGCCGCGCCAGCGCCGAATGCGCGCAGCTCGAAGCCGCCGTGCCCACATCGCGCCAGATCACCGGCAACCTCGCCATGCCCGGCTTCACCGCGCCCAAGCTCCTGTGGCTGCGCACGCACGAGCCCGAGGTCTTCGCCAGGATCGAGCAAGTGCTGCTGCCCAAGGACTGGCTGCGCCTGCAGCTCACCGGCACGGCGGTGAGCGACATGTCCGATGCGTCCGGCACGCTGTGGCTCGACGTGGGCCGGCGCGACTGGAGCGACACCATGCTGCAGGCCAGCGGCCTCACCCGCGCGCACATGCCTGCTCTGGCCGAAGGCAGTGCGGCCAGCGGCGTGCTGCGCGATGACGTGGCCCGGCGCTGGGGGCTGCCCCTGGGCGTCGTCGTGGCCGCCGGGGCGGGCGACAACGCCGCCAGCGCCGTGGGCGTGGGCGCGCGGCAGGCGGGGCAGGGCTTCGTGTCGCTGGGCACCTCGGGCGTGGTGTTCCGCGTGACGGACGCGTTTGCGCCCGCCACCGACCGCGCGGTGCACGCATTCGCCCACGCGCTGCCAGGGCGCTGGCACCACATGTCCGTCATGCTCAGCGCGGCCAGTGCCTTCGGCTGGGTCACGCGCCTCACGGGGCAGGCGAGCGAGGCGCACCTGTCGGCCGCCGTGGGCGCGCTTTCGGCGGCACGACAGGCGCAGGCGCCCCTTTTCCTGCCGTACCTGAGCGGCGAGCGCACGCCGCACAACAACGCTGCCGCCACCGGCGTGTTCATGGGCCTCCGGGCCGAGCACGATGCGGCCGACCTGGCCTACGCGGTGATGGAGGGCGTGGGCTTTGGCCTGCTGGACGGCCTCAACGCCATGCGCGCTGCGCGCACGGCCCCGTTGGCCGCATCAGATAGCGCCGCCCTGGCCCTGGTGGGCGGCGGCGCCCGCAGCGACGCCTGGGCGCAAATGCTGGCCAGTGGCCTGGGCTGCGTACTGCACCGCCCGATGGGTGCACACGCCGCGGCTGCGCTGGGTGCCGCACGGCTCGCGGCCATGGCCTGTGGCGGCAATGACGGTCATGACGGCCATGAGGCGAATTGGTGCCAGCCGCTGCCCGCCGACGCCACCTTCACCCCGCAGGCCGCGCAGCAGGCGCTGCTGGCCGAACGCTACGCCCGCTTCGTGGCCCTGTACCCCGCGCTGCAGTCGCAGTTCTGAGCGCGTCCTTGTTTGCCCTTCATTCGCCCTGCCATGTCATCTTCTGCTCCTTCCTCCTCCTTGCCCGTTGATGCGCCTGCCGTCCAGGTCGCCGTGGCCGGCGAGGCCTTGATCGACCTGATCCGCAACCCCGACGGCACCTACCTGCCGTGCCTGGGCGGTGCGCTGTACAACCTGTGCCGCGCGCTGGCGCGCCAGGGCGTGGGCACGCAGTACCTCAACCCGCTGTCGCGCGACCGGTTCGGCCGCGAGCTGGCGGCGCAACTGCAGGGCGACGGCGTGCACCTGGCGCAGCCCGAGCCCGTGCAGCAGGTCACCTCCTTGGCCGTGGTCAACCTCGACGCGCAGGGCCACCCCGACTACGCGTTCTACCGCGACGGCGTGGCCGACCGCGCCGTGTCGGCCCACGGGCTGACAGCCGCATGCAGCGCCTTGCCCGCGCTGCAGCTGGTGTGTACCGGCGCCCTGGCGCTGGACGCGCGCGATGCTGCGGTCTACGTGCCGTGGCTGCAGGCGCAACGCGCTGCGGGGCACTGCGTGGTGGTCGACGCCAACCTGCGCCCGTCCGTCATGCCCGACCTGGCCGCCTACCGCGCACAAGTGCACGCGGCGCTGGCCGAGGCCGACATCATCAAGGCGAGCGACGAAGACCTGGAGCACCTGCAGGTGTCCGGTGCCGATGCACTGGCCCGCGCACGCCACCTGCTGGCCGCCAACCCCCGCGCCGTGCTGATGGCGCTGACCCTGGGCGGCGAGGGCGCCTGGCTGCTGCACAAGAACGGCGGCCAGTGGTTCGCCAAAGAGGCCCAGCCGCTGGCCGTGGTGGACACGGTGGGCGCGGGCGACAGTTTTCTGGCGGGCTTGCTCGCGCACCTGCTGCAGCGGTCGCAGGCGGGCGGGGCTGCTGACGGTGGCTTTGCGGCGTGGCTGAATGGCCTGTCTGCAGATGCGTGCCAGGCAGCTTTGCGCCACGCCCTGGCCAGCGCCAGCCTGTGCGTGATGGAGCGCGGCTGCGTGCCGCCCAGCTGGCAGGCTGCACAGGCGCGGGCGGCGCAATACCCGGCGCTGGCGCGGTAGCACACGGCGATTTTTTGAATGAAAGTTGCTCTACCGCTTGATGAGAAAGCGGTAGAGGCTATCAATTCAATAGCAATTGCAGTCCGTTTGAAACGGCTGCGGTCTGCCGGTCAAAGCTCCTGCGCATACACGATGAAGCCGTGGTGCTTGGCCATCTTGTCGTACAGCATGCGCCCGGCCGCATTGGTCTCGTGCGTCTGCCAATACACGCGCGACGACCTGGCGGCCCGCGCTGCGGCGTACACCGCGTCGATGAGCGCACGCCCCACGCCCCGGCCCCGCGCAGTTTCGCGCGTGAACAGGTCGCTCAGGTAGCACACGGGCTCGATGCGCGTCATGCTGCGGTGAAACACGCAGTGCGCCAGGCCCAGTAGCTCGCCGCTGGCGTCGTCCTGTGCCACCAGGCACCACATCGGCTCCGACTCGTCATGAAACCGCTGCCATGTGGTCTGGGTGATGTGCTCGGGCAGCGCGGTGGCGCCAAAGCGGCCGTAGAACCCGTTGTAGCCGTCCCAGAGCGGGCGCCAGGCGGCGTAGTCGGTGGGCTGCAGGGGGCGTACTGAAAATGCGTGGTTCATGGGCAGCTTGGCAGTGTTGCAGGTAGTTATTTTGGCGCAGGCAGTGCTCGAACATTGCATAGCCGCCAGCGATTTGCCTGCAGGGTACAAGGGCGAAAGTTGATGCGATCGTGACGGTGGGTGCGGCTCTTGCCAAGGCACGGGGCGGCAGCGTTGCGCGCTCGCATACGATGTGCGCTGGATTGCATTCCCTTCCTTTTTTTGCGTTCTGCCCAGTCATGAGCTATGTCCTGCACCTTTGGCGCCATCCCGTTCCTGTGTCCAGCGAGGACGCGCAAGCCATGCTGCGCGACCTGCGCCAGCAACTGAGCTTCAGCCCCGATGCTGCTGCGGGCCAACTGCTGGAGGCCATCGCATCCGCACTGCCCCCGGACGGCGAGCCGGACGACTACTGGACCGAAATCCCGGAGCCAGACCCCTTTGCATTGGTGCAAAGTCTCAGTCCCTCGGTGGCCGAGCTGGAGGTCGTACTGCCGGTGATCGAGAAGACGGCCATTGCGCTGGGCTGGGTGGTTTTTGATCCACAGAGCGGGCAGGTGCACACGCCCTCCGGGCAGGTGATCGGCCCTGCCGGGGCCGGCCCGGCCGTGGCGGATGTGCCTGTGTCGCCGGATCTCGACGTGTCACCCTCGGCGCGCAGCCGCTGGGTGCAGCAATCGCTGGAGCCCTTGTTTGCGCAGCGGGGATGGCGCAAGCTGCGGGGCGAAACCTGGTTCCAGAAAAAGCTGCCTGTGGGCGAGGCGCTGGTTTACTCGAAAATGGTGCGGGACACCTTGCACCACGGCGTGTGGATACGCCTTGCGATGCCCTCCCACCTGCAGCACGCGCTCAATATGGATGGCGGGCCAGACTTTACGGTGTCCCTGCAGCACTTCGCGCAGACGCACAGACTGCCCTTCACTTACCTGGAGCCGCCACCACTTTTCAAGCAACGGGCGGGAGGGGTGACCTACGAGTTGCCCATGGGCAGCGCAGACAGTGCTGCCACGCGCCGCGATGAGCTGGCAGCGTTGTACGACGGGCCCGTGCTGGACTGGCTGGACCAACTGCACACCCTGCAGGATCTGGACAGATGGGCCAACCGCGTGCCGGATGAAGAATGCCCCTTCGTGGGTCTGCGCCAACGCAGCGCCTACCGCTTGCTGAACCACCACCCTGATCTGCTGGTGGCTGCCGCAGTCAACGCCCCTGACTTCGAGCAACGCGCGCTGGAGCGGTATGCCCTGTACGAGGCCGATGCCTTTGGCCAGGGGTTGTTGCCACCTCTGCGCAAGCTGCTGGCTGCCTGCGGCCTGCACTTTGCACGCTGATGCAGCTGATGCAGAGCTGATGGTTGGGCGCCGCCTGCTGCACGCCGATGGACGCGGCGGGACAGCCGCTTGGTTTCGTCAGGCCTGCAGCACCCGCCCGGGGTTCATGATCCCCTGCGGGTCCAGTGCCGTCTTGATGGCGCGCATCATGCCCAGCGCCACCGGCGACTGGTACTTGGCCAGCTTGTCGGCCTTCAGCTCGCCGATGCCGTGTTCGGCCGAGAACGAGCCGCCGAACTCTGCCACGGCTTCGTAGACCAAGTGGTTCACCTGCGCTTCGTGGTCGCGCAGGAAGGCCTTGGTATCGCCTTCTGCGGGCGCCTGCACGTTGTAGTGCAGGTTGCCGTCGCCCAGGTGGCCGAAGTTGACCAGGCGCACGCCCGGGATCTCGCGCTGCAGCACCGCGTCGGTGTGTGCCACGAACGCGGGGATGCGCGAGATCTGCACCGAGATGTCGTGCTTGATGTTCAGGCCCTCTTCGGCCTGGGCGAGCGGAATGTTCTCGCGGATGTGCCAGAGCTGGTTCGCCTGCGTGAGGTTCTCGGCCACCACGGCGTCGGTCACGCAGCCTGCTTCGAACGCGGTTTCCAGCAGCGATTCGAAGCGGCCGCGCGCGTGTTCTTCGGATTCGCTGTCGGAGTTTTCGAGCAGCACGCACCAGGGCGCGTTCTCGTCGCCGAGGAACGGCACGCGCAGCTGCGGCATGTGCTTGCCCACCAGGCTGAGCGCGAACTGGCCCATCACCTCAAAGCCCGTCAGGCCCGCGCCCAGCTGCTTGTGGGCCAGGCCCAGCAGCTCGACCGCGTGCTCCATCGACGGCACGGCAGCCCAGGCGGTAAGGCGTGCGGCGGGTGCGGGGTACAGCTTGAGCGTGGCGGCGGTGATGATGCCCAGCGTGCCTTCGCTGCCGATGAACAGGTCGCGCAGGTCGTAGCCGGTGTTGTCCTTGCGCAGGCCTTTGAGGCCGTCCCACACCTCGCCCTGCGGGGTGACGACTTCGAGGCCCAGGCACAGCTCGCGGGCGTTGCCGTAGCGCACGACCTGCGTGCCGCCGGCATTGGTGCCCAGGTTGCCACCGATGGTGCAACTGCCCTCGGCCGCGAGCGACAGCGGGAACAGCAGGTCCGCCTTCTCGGCCACGTCCTGCAGGTTCTGCAGGATGCAGCCGGCTTCCACCGTCATGGTGAGGTTGTCAGTGTCCACGCTGCGCACCGCGTTCATGCGCGAGAGGCTCAGCACGACCTGCGTGCCCGAATCGTCGGGCGTGGAGCCCACGGCCAGCCCGGTGTTGCCGCCCTGCGGGACGATCGCCGTGCCGCTGGCGGCGCAGGCCTTGACCACGGCGGCCACTTCGGGCGTGCTAGCAGGGCGCACCACGGCCAGGGCCTTGCCGCGCACACGGCGGCGCCAGTCCTGCTCCCAGGCGGTGAGGTCGCCTTCGGTGATCACATGGGCGGGGCCGACGATGGCGCGCAGGGTGTCAAGCAAAGTGGTCATGGCAGAGCTTCTTCAAAAATCAGGAAAAAAGGTGTGGCAGCGGTGGCATCGGTCGAAGCGGTGACGGCAGCAGCATCCACGGTGTTGTACGGCATCGACGGCATCAACCTGCGTTGACAGGCATCAAGGCGCAGAGGTGGCCGCAGGGACTGCCGCCGCAGCTGCTGCTGCTGCAGCCGCCGCCTTGGCATTGCGCTGGCGCAGCCGCACGTGCAGCGTGCACGCGGTGAAGAGCACCAGGCACAGCGCCACCTCGGCCCAGGCGAGCCACTGCGACGGCGGCTTGTCGCTCCAGCCGCGCACCACGCCTTCGATGAAGTACAGCCAGATCACCAGGCTGACCCAGCGGTAGGTGTACATGCGGTTCTTGAGCACGCCCGCCAGCGGAATGCACAGCGGCAGCGCCTTGAGCGCCAGCCACGAGCCGCCGGGGCGCAGCGGTGCCAGCACCAGCTCCCAGGCCAGGCACAGCGCGATCAGCCCCAGCAGGCAGCCGGTGGCAACCCAGCGCGTGGCGGCCACGGCGTTGTCGGTGGGAGCTGCGGGCAGCGCAGTGGCTGGCAGGAGATGCGTGGAGGCGGTGGCGGGGGCGGCAGGGGAGGGCGTCATTGGGGTGGCATCATATCGGCCATGCCCTTCTCCTTACAGGCAGTAGCGTCGCGCTTCGAAGCGCTGATGACCGAGCTGTCCCACTTTCCCTGGAGAACCACCGCGCAGACCTTGCGCGAGCGGTTCCGCGAAGACCACCTGGGCCTGACCGCCAGCAGCCTGACCTTCACCACCATTTTGGCGCTGGTGCCATTCTTCACCGTAGCGCTGGCGGTGTTCACCGCCTTCCCCATCTTCGGCAAGCTGCAGGATGCGCTGCAAGGCTGGCTGGTGACCAGTCTGGTGCCCGACAGCATCGCGCGCCAGGTGCTGGGCTACCTGAACCAGTTTGCCGCCAAGGCCAGCGGGCTGGGGGTGGCGGGCTTTTCGATCTTGCTGGCCACGGCGCTGGCGCTGATCCTCACCATTGACCGCACGCTCAACGACATCTGGCGCGTGCAGCGGCTGCGGCCGCTGGGGCAGCGGGTGCTGATCTACTGGGCCGCCATCACGCTGGGCCCGCTGCTGATGGGCGCGAGCCTGGCGGTCACGTCGTATGTGATGTCGGCATCTGGCGGGTTGGTGCGGCGCCTGCCGGACGGGGTGCAGTTGCTGTTCGACTCCATCCAGTTCGTGGTGCTGGCGGGCGGCATGGCGTCGCTGTACCACTATGTGCCCAACACGCCGGTGAAGTGGCGGCACGCGTGGACGGGCGGTTTCTTCGTGTCGGTGTGCATCGAGCTGGCCAAGAAGGTGCTGGCGCTGTACCTGGGCAGCGTGCCGACGTACTCGGTGGTGTACGGCGCATTCGCCACGCTGCCCATCCTGCTGGTGTGGATCTACGTGGCCTGGGTCATCGTGCTGCTGGGGGCGGTGGTGACGGCCTACCTGCCCAGCCTGCTGGCCGGCGTGGCACGGCGGGCCACGGTGGCGGGGTGGAATTTTCAGCTGGCCATCGAGGTGCTGCAGGAGCTGCATCGCGCGCGCAGCCAGCCCATGAAGGGCCTGCGGCCGAGCCAGCTGGCGCAGCTGCTGCGGGTGGACGTGCTGCAGCTCGAGCCCGTGCTGGAGGCGCTAACGGCGCTGGACTGGGTGGGCGAGCTGACCGAGGCCGCCGTGAGCGCGTCCGACGTGCCCGAGCCGCGCTGGGTGCTGCTGGCCGACCCGGCACGCACACTGCTGGCCCCCTTGGCCGAAAAGCTGCTGATCGAGCGCGCGCCGAGTCTGGCACCGTTGTGGGAGCGCTCAGGGCTCGACCGGCTGTTCATGGCAGACGTGCTGGGCGATGCGGCCGAGGATGCGGTGGTGGCGGCGTTGGCGCTCCCAGCCACCCGGTCGTTCCAGTCGTTTGCTATCAAATAAATAGCTGCTGGCGCTTGTTGGATGAGCGGCAGGGGCTTTTTTGCCTGATCAGAAGCGCACCTTGCCCGTCCAGATGTCCTTGTACATCACCCAGTCGCCCATGAAGCTGTAGAGCGGCCGCTTGAAGCTGGCGGGCTTGTTCTTCTCGAAGCCGAAGTGCCCGACCCACGCGAACCCGTAGCCGCACAGCAGGCCGTACAGCAGGTACTGGGGCTGGCCCGTGACTACCAGCGCGGCCAGAAACGCCAGGCTGAGCGTGGAGCCCACGAAGTGCAGGCGCCGGCAGGTGCGGTTGCTGTGCTCGCTGAGGTAGAAGGGGTAGAACTCCGCAAAGCTCTTGAAGCTGCGCGGGTCGGTGCCGGCCGTGGAGGCGGGCGTGGGTGCAGGCGTGGCTTCAGGCGTAGCTTCAGGCGTAGGTGTCGGGGCGCTGACATGCATCGTTGTCTCCTGGTGGTGGTCCACGGCCTGTCACCGACGCTCTTGCACAATCGCTGCAGGCTCTGTGCGCTTTATACGCCTGCGCGCCCGCCAGCGGGTGCCGCCTTGGAGACGCGGGCAGGGCGGCGTGACCGCGCTGGTCGGCCGGTCCGTCCACCCCACAATTTCCAGGTTTTGGAGCGAATGCTTTGAATGCCGCCAGATGATCACCAACTTGCCCGCCGACCCACCGCCCTCGCATCCGCCTGCCAGTACCTTCGCCCCCCAGGACGGTGGCATCGACCCGCACCCCGAGCCTAACCCCCGCGTTGAACTCGGCCCCCACCGCGAACACGCTATCGACGCGCTGCGCGGCTTTGCGCTCCTGGGCATCCTCATCGTCAACTCGGGCAGCTTCGCGTCCACCTACTTTGGCCTGGGCGTGTTCGAGCCCGCGTTTTCCCGGCCTGTGGACCAAGTGGTGCGCTGGCTCGTGAGTTTTTTCTTCGAGACCAAGTTCTACCTGCTGTTCTCGCTGCTGTTCGGCTACAGCTTTGCGTTGCAGATGGAGTCGGCCCAGCGCGCAGGCGCTGCGTTCGGGCCGCGGTTTTTGCGGCGCTTGCTGGGCCTGTTGGTGCTGGGCGTGGCGCATGCGTGGCTGCTGTATGCGGGCGATATCCTGGTGACGTACGCCGTGCTGGGTTTGCTGCTGCTGGCGCTGCACAAGCTTCGGCCGGGCAGTGCGGTGGCGTTGGCGCTGGTGTTGCTGGCGCTGGTGTCGGCAGGCTGGGGCTTGATCGCCTGGGGCTTTGCGCAGGCCCCGATGGCAGAGGTGCCGTTGGCAGAGCTGCAGGCCAAGGCGCAACTGGCGGCCGATGCCTACCGTGCCAGCGCTGGGGACGCCATCTTGCAGCGGGGGCGCGACATGGCCGACGGTGTGTGGTTCGTGCTGGTGTTCGTGCAGGGGCCGTGCGCGTTGGCGATGTTTTTGCTGGGGCTGGCGGCGCGGCGTTCGGGCTATCTGGCTGCGGTGGCGCAGCAGCCTGCGCGGCTTGTGCGCTGGATGGCGTGCTGCCTGCCGATCGGGTTCGCAGGGGCTTTCGTGTACGCGTGGGGCCAAAGCAGCGGCACCCGCCAGAGCGACCATGTGGCGGCCGCTGCGCTCGCGGTGGACCTGGCCACGTCGCCTTTTCTCAGCCTGGGCTATGCCGCTGCGCTGTTGTGGGTGCTGCAGCGCGGGCCGCTGGGTCGCCGGCTGGGCGCGGCCCTGGCGCCCGCAGGCCGCATGGCGCTGTCGAACTACCTGCTGCAGTCGGTGGTGGGGGCCGTGGTGTTCACGGCCTATGGCTTCGCGCTGGTGGGGCAGGTGTCGCCGCTGGTGGTGCTGCTGGGCTGCGTGGCGCTGTACGCGGCGCAACTGGCGCTCAGTCGCTGGTGGATGGCGCAGCACGCCTACGGCCCGGTGGAATGGGGCCTGCGTGCGTTCACTCTGCTGCGCAGGCCCGCGTGGCGGCGCGACAGGCTCGCCGGAGACGCCCGAGAGTAAGCGCGTCTGGCGCGCACGGGGCCGTGTACTGCGTTACCGGCCCAGGCCCGATGGGCGGGCCTACTTCGCGAGGAAGTCGCGGATGGCCATCAGCGTCTCGTCGGGCGCCTCGCTCATCTGGTTGTGGCCCACGGGCAGGCTGGTGGTCTGCACCACCTTGCCGGCAGCGCGCGCGGCGGCCACCAGGCCCTGGGCGGCCTTGGGCGCGGTCATCTGGTCCTGCGCGCCCAGGGCGAACAGCACCGGGCACTGCACGGCCGCCATGGCCTGCTCGCCGTTGGCATAGCTGTCGCACGCCACGAAGCCGCGGTGGAACACGTTGACGGCAGTGTTGCTGCGCATCACCTTGCGGCCCAGCGCCATGCCCGCGTTGTAGACCCAGAAGCCCGCGCCCGACGGCGGCGCCAGCGTGCTGCGCGAGAACACGTTGACCATGCGCAGCGCCTTCTCGGGCTCGTTCAGCGCGGCGTCGATCAGTGCGGGCGACACCTTCATCGGGTAGGCCGTGCCCACCAGCACCAAATGGCTCACACGCGCGCCCAGGCGGGCTGCGGCTTCCAGCGCGATCAGCGAGCCGAAGCTGTGGCCCACCAGCGCCGCACGCTGCAGGCCTGCCGCATCGAGCAGGGCGGCGATGAAGTCCGCGCCGGCCTCCACGGTGGCCGGCGCCTCGCCCGCGCTGCGGCAGTGGCCGGGCAGGTCCACCGCCAGCACGTTCCAGCCGTGATTGGCCATGTAGCGGCTTTGCATGGCCCACACGCTGTGGTCGTTCAACACGCCGTGGATGAACACCACGGTGGGCTTGGCGGCGTCGAAGGGCTTGCCGCCGGTGTAGCAGTAGGTGGTACTGCCGTTGACTTGGATCTGCATGGTGATCAGGCCCCCGCTTTTTCTGCGGCCTTGAGGGCGCGCTTCAAGTCGTCGATCAGGTCGTCGGCATCTTCGAGACCGATGGACAGGCGGATCGTGCCCTGCGTGATGCCGGCGTTCACCAGCGCCTCGTCGCTCATCCGGAAGTGCGTGGTGCTGGCCGGGTGGATCACCAGGCTGCGGCAGTCGCCCACGTTGGCCAGGTGGCTGAAGACCTTGAGCGTCTCGATGAACTTCTTGCCCTGCTCGCGGTTGCCCTTGAGGTCGAAGCTGAACACCGAGCCCGCGCCGCGCGGCAGCAGCTTTTGCGCCAGGGCGTGGCTTGCATGCGACTCCAGCATGGGGTGGCCCACGCGCGAGACGAAGGGTTGGCTGGCCAGGAACTCGACCACGCGCGCCGTGTTGCGCATGTGCCGCTCCATGCGCAGCGGCAGGGTCTCGATGCCCTGCAGGATGAGCCAGGCGGTGTGCGGGCTCATGCACGCGCCGAAGTCGCGCAGCCCCTCGCGCCGCGCGCGCAGCAGGAACGCGCCCACCGAGCTTTCCTCGCTGAACACCATGTTGTGAAAGCCTTCGTAGGGCGCAGTGAGCTCGGCGAACTTGCCCGCCGAGCGCGGACCGTCCCAGTCGAAGCTGCCGCCATCGACCACGATGCCGCCCACCACCGTGCCGTGGCCCGACAGGAACTTGGTGGCCGAGTGGTAGACCAGGTCGGCACCCAGCTCCAGCGGCTTCATGAGCCAGGGCGAGGTGAGGGTCGAGTCCACCAGCAGCGGCACGCCCGCCTCGTGCGCGATCGCGCTGATGGTGGGGATGTCCAGCACATCGAGGCCCGGGTTGCCCACCGTCTCGCCGAAGAAGAGCTTGGTGTTGGGCTGCACGGCCGCGCGCCAGCCGTCGATGTCGCCGGGCTTGACGAAGGTGGTGTCGATGCCGAAGCGCGACAGCGTGTAGTGCAGCAGGTTCTGCGATCCGCCGTACAGCGCCGTGCTGGCCACGATGTGGCTGCCCGCACCCATCAGCGTGCAGATGGCCAGGTGCAACGCCGCCTGCCCGCTGGCGGTGGCAATCGCCCCCACGCCGCCTTCCAGGGCCGAGACGCGCTGCTCGAGCACCGCATTGGTGGGGTTGCTGATGCGGCTGTAGACGTGGCCGGGCCGCTCCAGGTTGAAGAGCGAGGCCGCGTGGTCGCTCGACTCGAACACGAACGACGTGGTCAGGTGGATGGGCACGGCGCGTGCGCCGGTGGCGGGGTCAGGCGTGGCGCCAGCGTGCAGCGCAAGCGTGTCGAAGCCGGGGTCGGAGTAGCCGGGCATGTGGTTTGTCTCCCAGAGGGTCAGGCGGATGTTCTGAATCCATGTCCTGCACAGTTGCTTGCGGGACAGGGCACGCGGCATTGTGGGCTATATTTGGTGGCAGACCTGTGCAGCGCGCGACGCGCTCTTTTCGCCTTCCCGGAGACCTACACCATGAAAGTCAGCGACATCCTTCGCGTCAAGGGCAACACCTTGTACACCGTCACCCCCGAGGAGCCGCTGGCCGACGCCGTGAACCTGATGGCCGAGCGCGACATCGGCTCGCTGGTGGTCATGGAGCTGGGTGACCTGGTGGGCATGCTCACCTTCCGCGAGGTGATCCAGGCCATCGTGAAAAACGGCGGCAGCGTGGGCACCATGCAGGTCCGCTCGGCCATGGACGATGCGCCCCTGACCTGCACGATGGAAACCGAGATGGACGAAGTGCGCCGCATGATGCTGGACCGCCACGCACGCTACATGCCGGTGATGGACCGCCGCATGCTGATGGGCGTGATCAGCTTCTACGACGTGGCCAAGGCCGTGGTGGACAGCCAGAACTTCGAGAACAAGATGCTCAAGGCCTACATCCGCGACTGGCCCGAGGACGAATCCGGCGGCTGATGCCGGGGGGCAGGGCATTGCCCCTGCACCCTGCGGCCCCAGCCTTGTTGTTCGCGGGCTGCGGTGGCGTCTTCGTCAGCGCTTGTGCGGTGCCTGCGCGCACAGCCAGGCCTCGATCTCGTCGGGCGGCATCGGCTTGCCGAACAGGTAGCCCTGCATCACCGGGCACCCGTGGGCCTGCAGCCACTGCTGCTGGCCGGGTGTCTCCACCCCTTCGGCCACCACCGCCATGCCCAGGCTGTGGGCAATGCTCAGCACCGACACCGTGAGCGCGCGCGCCGTGGGGCTGGTGGTGAGGTCCCGCACGAAGGCCATGTCCAGCTTCAGCTCCGAAATCGGCAGGCGGTGCAGGTAGCTCAACGACGAGTAGCCGGTGCCGAAGTCGTCCAGCGACAGCCTGAACCCCCGGCTGTGCAGGGTGTCGATGTTGGTCCGCGTCATGGGGCGCGCGTCCATCATCACGCTTTCGGTGATCTCCAGCAGCACGTCGCCGGTGCGCAGGCCGTGGCGCGCCAGCGCCTCGCAGACCTGCTGCGCGAACTCGGGCTGGTGAAAGCTGCGCCCCGACAGGTTGACCGCGACGCAGGGCACGTCATGCCCCGCGGCACGCCAGGCGGCCAGCTGTGCGCAGGCCTGGTCGAGCAGCCACAGCGTCAGCTCGTGGATCAGCCCCGCCTCTTCGGCCACCGCGATGAACCGGCCGGGCGGCACCATGCCCCAGTCGGCATGGTGCCAGCGCGCCAGCGCTTCCACCCCGTGCAGGGTGCCGGGTGAGCTGCTGAGCACCTGCGGCTGGTAGTGCAGCGTGATGCCGCTGCGCTCGGCCATCGCCTGGCGCAGCGCGCGCTCCACGGCCACGCGCTCCTGGGCGTGCCGGTTCATCTCGGCACTGAACAGCTGCAGGCTGTGCCGGTGGTCGCTCTTGGCCTGGTACATCGCCTGGTCGGCGTGGCGCAGCAAGGTGTCGATGCTTTCGCCGTCGCCGGGGAACATGGCGATGCCGATGCTGGCGTGGCAGACGTGCGCCTGGCCCTCGATGTCCATGGGCGCTGCCACGGCCTCCAGCAAGGAGCGGGCCGTCTGCACGGCGCGGTCGGTGTCGCATTCGGGCAGCAGCAGCACGAACTCGTCGGCCGCCAACCGGCCGATCAGGTCGTGCTCTCGCAGCGCACGGGACAGCCGCCGGGCGACCTCGCACAGCACGGCGTCTCCGGCAGCGTGCCCTTGGGTGTCGTTGACCTGCTTGAACCGGTCCAGGTCCACGAACAGCACGGCGCCGCCGTGCCGGGCAGCCTGCAGCTGGGCGAGCCGGTGCTCTGCGCTGTCGTGGAACAGTGCGCGGTTGGGCAGACCGGTGAGGGCGTCGAAGAACGCCAGCTGGTGCAGGCGCTGGCGGGTGGCGTTGCGCTCGATGGCCAGTGCGCACAGGTGCAGGCACATGTCCACCAGCCGCTCGTGCAGGGCATCGGGCTGGCGGGGCTCGCGAAAGTAGAACGCGAGCGTGCCGGCGACCTTGCCCTGGTGGTCGCAGATGGGGCTGGACCAGCACGCCTTGAAGCCGCTGGCGAGGTAGAGCGCGCGGTCCTGGTCCGTCCACAGCGGGTCGGTCGCGATGTCGGTGGTGAGCACCGGCTCGCGCCGGTAGGCGGCGGTACCGCACGAGCCGGCACTGGGGCCGATGGGCAGGCCGTCGATGGCCCGGCTGATGGCGGCGGGCAGGCCCGGTGCGGCCAGCGGGCGCAGACGGCCCTGGTCATCCACCGCCAGCACCGAGGCCGTGACCTCGGGGGCGATGCGTTCCACCTCGTCGCACAGCAAGGCCATGAGCCCGGACAGGGGCAGCTCGTTGACCAGGCCTTCCAGCACGCGCTTTTGCAGCATCTCGTGCATCTTGGTGAGCGTGATGTCGGTGAGGACGGTGATGCTGCCGCCGGGCCCGCCCGAGGCCTCGTCGGAGGCATTGATCATCATCGACACCCAGCGCGGCTGGCCCGACTTGCTGTACAGCAGCGTCTCCACATGGAACGAGCCGCTCGTGCCCAGGCTGCCGCGGATCTGCCCGAGCAGGTCGGGGTCGGAGCGCGGGCCGATGAGCACGTGGCTGAGGTTGCGCCCCAGCACTTCGTGGGCTTCAAAGCCGAACAGGCGGGCGAAGCCCTCGTTCACATACACCACCAGCCGCTCGCTGTTGCTCATCACGATGGCGTTGTCGCTGTCGTCGAGCGCCTTGCGCAAGGGCGCATCGGCCAGCCAGGCGGTGGGGGAGGGGCTTGGGATGCCGGGGCTCGGCGGGGCGGAGGTGGGCATGGAGGTCCCGGTGATCGTGCTGCGATGCTAGCAAGCGCGCAGGACAATGCCAAGGCCGCCAGCGTGGCCGCGCGTTGGCGCGGCGCGCCCAGGCCACACCCGGACTTTGGCGGCCTCTGCTCTGGGATAATCCTGCGCCATGAGCGGCAACACCTTCGGATCCCTATTCGCAGTCACCAACTTTGGTGAATCCCACGGCCCGGCCATTGGCTGCGTGATCGACGGCTGTCCGCCCGGCATGCCGCTGACCGAAGCCGACATCCAGGCCGACCTGGACCGCCGCCGCCCCGGCACCAGCCGCCACGTCACCCAGCGCAACGAGCCCGACGCGGTGGAGATCCTCTCGGGCGTGTACGAGGGCAAGACCACCGGCACGCCGATCGCGCTGTTGATCCGCAACACCGACCAGCGCAGCAAGGACTACAGCAACATCGCCGAGAGCTTTCGCCCCGGCCATGCCGACTACACCTACTGGCACAAGTACGGCATCCGCGACCCGCGCGGCGGCGGCCGGTCGTCGGCGCGCTTGACAGCGCCCACCGTGGCCGCCGGCGCCGTGGCCAAGAAGTGGCTGGCGCAGCGCTACGGCGTGCAGTTCCGGGCGTGCATGACGCAACTGGGCGAGCTGGCCATTCCGTTCGAGAGCTGGGACCACGTGCGCAGCAACCCCTTCTTCGCCCCCGTGGCCGACGTGGCGCAGTACGAGGACTACATGGACGCGCTGCGCAAGGCGGGCGATTCGTGCGGGGCCCGCATCCGCGTGCAGGCCACCGGCGTGCCCGTGGGCCTGGGCGAGCCGCTGTACGACAAGCTCGACGCCGACATCGCCTACGCCATGATGGGCCTCAATGCCGTCAAGGGCGTGGAGATCGGCGCCGGCTTTGCCAGCGTGGCGCAGCGCGGCACCACCCACGGCGACTCGATGACGCCCGGCGGGTTTCGCACCAACAACTCCGGCGGCGTGCTGGGCGGCATCAGCACCGGGCAGGACCTGGAGGTGAGCATTGCGATCAAGCCCACCAGCTCGATCATCAGCCCGCGCGAGTCCATCGACGTGCACGGCCAGAGCACCGAGGTCATCACCAAGGGCCGCCACGACCCCTGCGTGGGCATCCGCGCAGCACCCATCGCCGAGGCCCTGCTGGCGCTGGTGGTGATGGACCACGCACTGCGCCACCGCGCACAGTGCGCCGACGTGGCGCCGCCCGTGCCGCCGATCCAGGCGTCGTTCCTGTAGCCGCGGCGCAGCGTCGCCGCACCTTGGCGTCGGGCGGACCATGGCGGCTGGGCGTGCAGGAATGCGCGCCCTTTTTTTATTCGGTTGAGCAACAAAGGCACACCCATGCGCAGATTGAAGGCACAGGCATCCGTGGGGGCGGGATGGGCGCGCAGCGCTGCGGCGTGGGCGGCGGCAGGCGCTGCGGGCGCCTTGCTGGCGGGCTGCGGCACGGTGGCGCCCCCGCCGGGGCAGGCGGTGCCCGACCACATCGACATCACGCTCATCGGCTTCAACGACCTGCACGGCAACATGGAGCCGCCCCGCATGGCGCACACGGTGCAGACGGCGTCCGGGCCGGTGGAGGTGCCTGCGGGCGGCATGGCGTATTTCGCGAGCGCCATGGCCTCGCTGAAGTCCCGCAACCCGCACCACGCGGTGGTGTCGGCGGGCGACATGGTGGGCGCATCGCCCCTGGTGTCGTCGCTGTTCCTGGACGAGCCGACCATCGAGGCCGTCAACGCGATGCACATCGACTTCAACGCCGTGGGCAACCATGAGTTCGACCGCGGCTGGCGCGAGTTGCTGCGGCTGCAGCAAGGCGGCTGCGAGAAGTTCACCGTGCGCGAGCCCTGCCAGATCAGCCAGCCCTTTGCCGGCGCGCGCTTCGGCTTTCTGGCGGCCAACACCGTGCGGGTGGAAGACGGCCGCACGCTGCTGCCCGCCACCGGCATCAAGCGCTTCACGCAGGGCGGCGCCACGGTCACGCTGGGCGTGATCGGCCTGACCCTGCGCGCCACGCCCACCATGGTGAGCCCGTCCGGCGTGGCGGGCTTGCGCTTCGAGGACGAAGCGGACACGGCCAACGCGCTGATCCCGCAGCTCAAGGCCCAGGGCGCCGACGTGATCGCGGTGGTGATCCACGAAGGCGGCAACACCACCGCAGGCGTAGAGGCCACGAACTGTGCAGGCCTGTCGGGCGACATCGTGCCCATCCTGGAACGCCTGGACCCAGCGGTGGACGTAGTGGTCTCGGGTCACACGCACCAGGCCTATGTGTGCGACTACGGCACGGTGAACCCGGCCAAGCCCTTCCTTTTGACCAGCGCGGGCCAGTACGGCACGCTGCTCACCGACATCGCGCTGCGGGTGGACACCCGCACGCGCCGCGTGGTGAGCAAATCAGCGCGCAACGTCATCGTGCAGAGCGAGGCCTTCACCGGCAGCCAGGGGCGCGTGGACATGACGGCCGCGGTGCCGTCGTTCACGGCCGACCCGGTGGTGCAAAAGATCGTCGACACCTACCGCGCAGCCGCCGTGCCGCTGGCGCAGCGCCCGGTGGGGCAGGCGGCGGGGCCGATGCGGCGTGTGCCCACCCCATCGCTGGAGAGCACGCTGGGCAACCTGGTGGCCGACGCGCAACTGGCGGCCACGCAGGCGCCGGAGCAGGGCGGCGCGCAGCTGTCGTTCATGAACCCGGGCGGTCTGCGCGCCGACCTGGTGCCGGACGAACAGGGCCTGGTGCGCTACGGGCAGCTGTACGCGGTGCAGCCGTTCGGCAACCAGCTGGTGGTGAAGACCTTCACCGGCGCGCAGATCAAGGCGGTGCTGGAGCAGCAGTTTGCCAGCGGCACCAACACCGTCCAGCGGCCTCGCGTGCTGTCGGTGTCCGCAGGCTTTGCCTACCAGTTCGACCGGGCCCAGCCGCCCGGCGCGCGCGTCAGCCAGTTGGTGCTGCACGGAGTGCCGCTGCAGGACGACACCCCCGTGCGGGTGGTGATGAGCAGCTACCTGGACAGCGGCGGCGACAACTTCACCGTGCTGACCGAAGGCCGCGACCGCCTGGTGGGCGGGCTGGACCTGGATGCGCTCGAAGCGTACTTCCGCACGCAGAGCCCGGTGGCGGTGCCCGCCACAGACCGCATTCGGTCCGCCGCATCTACCGCACCGACAGCACCTGCCGCACCACCGGCGCGCTGAGGCGGGTGTCGGCTACCCCTTTCCAAGGCGCAGCGCGGCCAGCCAGCGCAGGGGGTTGAAGCCCGTCACCAGCCCGGTGGCCACCAGCACCAGCGCGCCGCCCCAGAGCATGCCGGGGCCCAGCGCCTCGCCCAGGAACACATGGCCCCAGGCCACGCCGAACAGCGGGATCATGAACGCCGAACTCATGGCCGCCACCGGCGACACCTGGGACAGCACGCGCAGGTTGAGCCAGTAGGCCAGGCCCGAGGTGAAAACGCCCATCACCACCACCGCCGCCACGGCACCGGTGGTAAAGCGTGCTTCGGGCAGGCTCCAGGCCGCGCCCGGCAGCAGCAGCACCAGCGCGGCGGCGTGGATGCCCGCCGCGATCGACAGGGGCGACATGCGCGTGGTGGCGCGCTTCATCCAGGTGGTGGAGATGCCATAGCAGGCCGACGCGACGATGCAACCCGCCGCAGCGATCAGCAGCGCGGGCGTGGGCTGCACCGGGCCCAGCTGCACGATCAGCGCCACGCCCGCAAAGCCGCACAGGCAGCCCAGCCACTTGCGCAGGCTCAGCGTGTCTTCCTTCATCCACGCAGCGGCCAGCACGCTGAACGGAACGGCCATGGTGTTGAGCAGCGAGCTGTAACCCGCTGGCAGATACAGGGCCGCCCACGAATACAGCAGAAAGGGCGCAGCGACCGTGAGCGTGCCCAGCCCCAGCAGCTCGCGCCAATGGCGCCACGGCCAGCGCTCGCCTGCCACGCGCATGATGCCGATCAGCGTGAGCGTGGCCAGGCCAATGCGCAGCGCCGCCATCACGTTGGGCCCGAGCACGGGGCTGGCGATGCGGATGAAGAGGAAGGAGGCGCCCCACAGGGCAGAGAGCAGCACCAGCTGCAGGAAGTGGCGGGATTTCACCGGGGGCATTGTCGGGCACTGCGCTGGGGCTGGCGGCACTGCTCAAGCGGTGGTTTGGGAAGAAAACGGGCTCTACCGCCCGACTGGTGAGCGCCAGTAGCTATTGAAAATATAGCAATTCAATGGTGGAGTGCGGTGTGCAAATAGCGGAGGTGCGACGCGACGTGCGGCATTCGACATGTAGTGGTCGATGTAGAAGCGATGCGCGCAACTGCCATGGGTACCGCTGCAGCAGGTGCAAGTTCCAAGGGGGCTTACAGCAGGGCGGGCCACCAGCAGCGGGTGGCCAGAGGCCGGTCAACAGGCGTACCAGACGGCTGAGGCCATCACAATAATGCCGCTATAAAAATAATAGCTACTGGCGCCCGTCAGATAAGCGGTAGCCGGTATTTTTGCCAATATTGTCGAAGAACAAGCCACGCCCAACCGGCCCGTGGTGAGCCAGTCGCGACTTACTTGCGGACCTCGTCCACCATCGCGCGGAAGTCGTCGATGTCCTCGAAGCTGCGGTACACGCTGGCAAAGCGGATGTACGCCACCTTGTCGAGCTTCTTGAGCTCGCGCATCACCAGCTCGCCGATGCGCGCGGACATGACTTCACGCTGGCCGAGGTTGAGCAGTTTTTCCTCGATGCGTTCGATGGCGCTGTCGATCTGCGTGGTGCTCACCGGGCGCTTGCGCAGCGCCAGGTTGAACGAGCCCTGCAGCTTGCCGCGCTCGTACTCGATGCGTCGGCCGTCCTTTTTCACGATGGCCGGGAAGCTGACTTCCGGCCGCTCGTAGGTCGTAAAGCGCTTGTCGCAGGCGCCGCACTGGCGGCGGCGCCGGATGAAGTCCCCGTCTTCAGACACCCGTGTTTCGACGACTTGCGTTTCGAGGTGGCTGCAGAAGGGGCACTTCATGGATGCGGATCAGCGTGATTTTTAACGGTAGACAGGGAAGCGGGCGGTCAGGGCGTTGACCTTCTCGCGCACGGCGGCGATGTTGGCTTCGTCGCGTGGGTTGTCCAGCACGTCGGCGATCAGGTTGGCCGTGATGCGTGCTTCTTCTTCCTTGAAGCCGCGCGTGGTCATGGCGGGGGTGCCAATGCGCACGCCGCTGGTCACCATCGGCTTTTCAGGGTCGTTGGGGATCGCGTTCTTGTTGATGGTCATGTGGGCGGCGCCCAGCACGGCCTCGGCTTCCTTGCCGGTGATGCCCTTGGCGCGCAGGTCGACCAGCATCACGTGGCTTTGCGTGCCGCCGGAGACGATGCGCAGGCCGCGTGCGGTCAGCGTCTCGGCCACCACCTTGGCGTTCTTCACCACCTGTTCCTGGTAGGCCTTGAAGTCGGGCTGCAGCGCTTCCTTGAAGGCCACGGCCTTGGCCGCGATCACGTGCATCAGCGGGCCGCCTTGCAGTCCGGGGAAGATGGCGCTGTTGATGGCCTTCTCGTGCTCGGCCTTCATCAGGATGATGCCGCCGCGCGGGCCGCGCAGGCTCTTGTGCGTGGTGCTGGTCACGACGTCGGCGTGGGGCACGGGGTTGGGGTACACACCCGCGGCGATCAGGCCGGCGTAGTGGGCCATGTCCACCATGAAGATCGCGCCCACGTCCTTGGCCACCTTGGCAAAGCGTGCAAAGTCGATGTGCAGGCTGTAGGCCGATGCACCGGCGATGATGAGCTTGGGTTTGGTTTCGTGGGCCTTCTTTTCCATCGCTTCGTAGTCGATGGCTTCGTTGGCGTCGAGCCCGTAGGAGACCACGTTGAACCACTTGCCCGACATGTTCAGCGGCATGCCGTGCGTCAGGTGGCCGCCTTCGGCCAGGCTCATGCCCATGATGGTGTCGCCGGGCTTGAGGAAGGCCAGGAACACGGCCTCGTTGGCAGACGCGCCGCAGTGAGGCTGCACGTTGGCTGCTTCGGCGCCGAAGATCTTCTTGACGCGGTCGATGGCCAGTTGCTCGGCCACGTCCACATGCTCGCAGCCACCGTAGTAGCGCTTGCCGGGGTAGCCTTCGGCGTACTTGTTGGTCAGCTGGGTGCCCTGCGCCCACATCACGGCGGGGGAGGCGTAGTTCTCGCTGGCGATCAGCTCGATGTGGTGCTCTTGGCGAGCGTTCTCGGCCTGGATGGCGGCAAAGACTTCGGGGTCGGCTTGTTCGACAAGAATATTGCGGTCGTACATTTTTTGGCAGTCCTATGAACTTGTGTCCCTTGAAACAAGGGCTGCCCAGGCGAACGGCTGAACGCGGCGGGCATGACACCCGTGCGGCACGCTCCCCAGTGGTTCACAAGAGGCCAGCCCTTGTCGGTTTCCACGTCAGCGGCAGTCCCGTACAGGAGCTGCGCCTATCGCCAGTTGCGTACCCCGCTAGTGTACTTGAGGTGAAGAGTCGGGTGGCATCGCCGGAGGGGGCAAGGTGCGATGCCCTGGCGCAAGAGCTATCGCAAGAAGCGCGCTGCGCGCAGCGCAGCCATCAAGAACCAGTGGCCTGCTATCACAGGTCGGCCAGCAGGGCCACCTTGTCGGCGCTCGGGGCCACGGGGGTCGTGGCGGGCGTGTTGGCGGCAGGCACCATCTGTGGTGTTGCCTGGGTCGACAGCATGGGCGGTGCCGTGGGCATGTTGCGGCCACCGGCCACCTGGCGCAGGCGGAAGTGTTCGGCCATCACCTTGGCGGCATAGCCACCGTCATCGGCCAGGTTGGCAGCACCCACGTAAAAACGCAGGCCGCCTTCCACCGAGCCAGCGCGGGCGATGCATTCCTGCAGCACCTTGACGCCCACGCGCAGATTGCTCACGGGGTCGAACGCGGCAAAGTGGCCACCGAAGTTCTGGTACTTGTCGGTGTGGATGTTGGTCATCACCTGCATCAGGCCCTGCGCGCCCACGGCGCTTTGCGCAAACGGGTTGAAGCTCGACTCGATGGCCATGATGGCCAGGATCAGCGTGGGGTCGATCTTGGCGCGGGCGCCGATGTCGTAGGCCTCGGCCACCAGCACGGCCAGCGGTTCGGGCGCCACGCGGTACTTCTTGCTCAGCCAGAAGGCGACGGCGGCCTGCTCCTTGGGCAGGTCCTTGGGGTTGCCCGCGGTGGCGCGCTCGCTCGCTTCGGGCTCGATGGGCATGCCGACCACTTCAACCTGGCGCGCCTGCAGCCAGTTCATGAGCTGCTCTTCGCCGGCCTGGCGCAGGTCGGGCCGCGCCGTGAGGGTGATGGCCACAAAGGCCACAGCCAGGCCGATGAGGGCGAAGCTGTTGTGGGTGATTTCAACGAAGCCTTCGGTCACGTCGGACACGAAGGTCCGTACGCCGGAGACTAACTTTCCTGACGCTGTCATAGCTCTTCCTTTCTGAAGCGCAGCAGGACAGGCGAGTAGGTCAGTCAGTGACTGAGCCTGCGCCTTTCCCGGCTATCGCCTGGATTGGTACGCCATCGATCCGGGGCCGCACGGTGGGGGAACGTGCTCTGGGCCCTGGTCGACTTAGCCGGGTTCGGCAGCGGGTTGGGGTTTTTACTAGCCCTGTTTTTGGGGCTGGCGGATTCTAGAAGTTCACTAAATACATAGTCAATACTAAGAAACGTATTTTATAGATTGATAAGTCATGAAAAACATGTGAAAAATCACAGGTTTCGGGTGTTTTTGGCTGCGCAGAGCACCATGTGGCGACATGGCTTGTTACAAGCCGATGTCAAATTCAATCGGGCGGGATGGCGCCATTGAGAATGCCGTTTGAGTTCGCTTCGCAACTTTGTTAAGGTTCACCTGCCTGTAGTTTTCAGGCATCGCCGGACGAAATAAGTCTCCCGCCGAAGGCATTCAGTGCCCCGGTGCAGCAGACAAAACTTCCATGGCACCCCCCTGGAGGCAATACCTTGCCTCCTCGCCTTGCGGACCTTCATCTCCGCTTTGCGACCGATGGCAAAGACCGTTGTGTCAGCCGTCAAGCCCGGCAGGCAGGCCTTTTTGGCACTGTCTGTCGGGCTTTCTTGTTGGGGCGTGCGTCTCGTTGATTTCTGAGTGACCTGTGCGCCTGTCACTGCGCCGTCGGCGGCTGCACTTGGGCTGCGTGGTGCGGGACGTGCGCACGTGCTGCACGCGTGGTACATGCAGCTCGTGGCGCCAGCAGATGCTCGCAATACATGGCGCTGTTTCAGTGCTTTGCGCGTGACAGCCCGGCCCGGTCCGCAGCTCACACTTTTTGCCCAATTCGTGCGGACGCTCCCTTGGCAATTGGGCATTGGCGTCTATATATAGATAATGGGGGCTGTCCCTGGTGGCGCGTGGCCACTGACAAGGCCCGCAGCGAGAGAAGTCCTGCCCCGAGCCTTGTGTCAGATCACATCTCGGGGCCTGGCGTGGTGCCCGCAAGGGCCCGAACCCAGAACCCGGTGAAAATAGCCCCTTTGTCGCCTCGGCTCGCATGCAGTGCGGTGGCCGTGGCAGGTCCTTTTGGCAGTGCGCCAGGGGACGCCCTTGTTATCCATTGGATCCATGTTTCCATTTTTTTCCCGCAGCAAAATGTCCGACGCACCTGACGTGAATCCGGCTCCGGCCAAAACCCATGAGCCCCATCCGCTGGATGCGCTGACCGGCGGCGCTTTTTCGGCCGCCACGTCTGGCGAGCGCGCCTCCCGCATCCGTGACTGGCTGGCCACGCAACCCGCGCCCGAGCAATTGCAAGAGGTGTTCAAGGAGCTGAGCGGGCGTGACAAGGGTGCGGCACGTGCCGTGCGCGAGCGCCTGGACGAAATCCGCCGCGCCAAGGGCCAGGAAGTCATCTCGGCCGAGTGGGCCGAGAAGGCCCAGGCCCTGCTGTCCGCACCCAAGCTCAACATCGCCGATGCGCTGGCATGGCAGCGCGATGCCGCCAAGGCAGGTGCGCCGCTGTCGCGCGAGCCGCTGTCGCTGCTCAAGGTGCAGGTGGCCGACCGCGTGAAGGTGATCGAAGATCTGCAGCACCGCGTACAGGTCCAGCGCGAGGCCGCTGTGTTGCTGGCCCAGCGCATCGAAGTGCTGTCCACCAAGCCCTGGCGCGACGCGCAGGCTGCGCTCGAACTGCTGCGTGCCGATGTGGCCCGCTGGCAGGAGCAGGCGCAGGAATTGACCGGCGACGCGAGCTGGGCCAGTGTGGAAGCGCGCTTCCCGCCGCTGCTCGATGCATCGCGCACTCAACTGTTGGTGGTGTGGGAGGCGTTCCAGCCGGCTCTGGCCCAGGCCGTGGCCGCCGCAGAAGACACCAACGCACCGCTGCCGCCGGTGCCCGTGTGGGCCGACGAACTGCGCGCTGCGCGTGGCCTGCCCACGGAAGCGGCTGCCGCTGCTGCAGCAGCAGCCAAGCCTGCCCGCGCGCCCAAGCCCAAGGTCGCCCCCGAGGTGGTCGAGAAGGCGACCCAGGCCGTGCGCACAGCGCTGGACACTCTGGAGAAAGAAACCGCAGAAGGCCATGGCAAAGCCAGCGCCGGTGCTGCCGCCGCGCTGCGTGCGGTGCTCAAGGTGCACGGCAAGCACATCGACAATGCGCTCGAACAACAGGTCCACACGGCCCTGGTGGCCGCTGGCGAGCTGGAAGGCTGGCAGCGCTGGAGCGCCGACCAGGTCCGTGAAGACCTGGTGGCCAAGGCCGAAGCGCTGCTCAACCGCCCCGACGGCCAGGCCCTGGGTGGCCGCAAGATGCAGGAAACCCTGCGCACCCTGCGCGAGCAGTGGAAGCAGGCAGACCAGGGCGGTGCGCCCAACCACGCGCTGTGGAAGAAGTTCGACGAAGCCTGCAACGCCGCGCACAAGGTCGTGGAAGCCTGGCTGGACAAGATCCGCTCGGAAGCCGCAGAGCACAAGGCCCAGCGCCTGGCACTGATCGAAGAGGTCAAGGCCTGGACGCAGGAGCACTCCACATCGGGCGACTGGAAGGCGATCAACCGCGCCCTGCATCAGTTCGGCGACCGCTGGCGCGAAGGCGGCCATGTGGGCGAGAAGCTGTTTGCCGAACTGCAACCGCTGTGGAAGCAGGCGATTTCAGGCGCTGCGGCACCGTTTGAGACTGCACAAAAGGACAGCCTGGCCCGCCGCCACGCCATGATCGACGAAGCGACGGCCCTGGGCGCTGCGCCCGCGCTGCGCATCGACGCGATCAAGGCGCTGCAGCAACGCTGGCAGGCCGAAGCGCAGACCGTGCCGCTGGATCGCAAGCACGAGCAAAAACTGTGGGATGCCTTCCGCAAGCCTATCGACGAAGCCTTCAACCGCAAGTCGGCCGACCGCGAGCGCTCGGTGACCGAGCTGAGCGCGCGCGACCGCGTGGTGCTCGATGCCTCCAAGGCGCTGGAAGCGGCCAACGCCACTGGCGATGCGCAGCAGATCCGCTCTGCCTTGCAGGCACTGGAAGCCGCCCTGCGCGGCCAGGCCCAGGCGGCAGAGGCGGCCAGCGCTGCCGCAAAGGCCGAACCATCCGCGGCCCCGGCGCCCGCGCCGGCAGATTCTGCCGAGCCAGCTGCAGGTGCTGTCGAACCAGTGGCTGGTGAGTCAGCAGCAGAAGGCGATGCCGCCGCTGCCGCCGCTGCCGCCGACGGCACGGACGCGGATGCATCGGCACCCGCGCCTGCTGCTCCGGTCGCTCCACCCAAGCCTGCGCGCCCCGTGGTGGCGGTGCGTGGCGATGACCGCCCCGGCATGAAGAAGGATGCGCCTGCAGCCCCCGGCCGCGGCGCGCGCCCGGGTGACCGCCGTGACGGCCGTCCTGGTGACCGCGATGCAGGCCGTGGTGCCCCGCGCAGTGATGGCCGCTTCGGTGGTGCAGAGCGGGGCGACCGCGGTGGCCGCTTTGGCGACCGCCCAGCATACGAAGACCGTGGCCCCCGTCTGGGTGACACCGCCTTCCGCGCCCAGCGCGATGCCATGGAACATGCGCAGCAGGCCCTGAAGAAGCTGGCAGCCCAAGCCCATGGCGAGGCGCTGACCCAGTTGATGACCGCGTGGGAAAAGCGCGATGCAGCCCTGGTGCCCAGCACCCAGGATCTGGGCTCCGGCGTGACCGCATCCGTGCGCAGCGCCTGGACGCAGGCCGTGTCGTCCGCACCCAAGGGCGAGGCTGGCGAGGCCCTGCTGCGCCTGGAGATGGCAGCCGACGCACCCACGCCGGCCGAGCACATCTCGGCGCGGCGCATGCTGCAGCTGCAATTGCTCACCCGCCGCAATGACCCGGCACCTGCGCAGACCTGGGGTCAGGACGCCGCGCGCGTGCTGGCAAGCCCGAGCGACGCAGGCAGCGCACGCCGCCTGCAGACCGTGCTCAAGACACTGCTGCGCAAGTAAATTGGCGCCAGCCAGCAGGTAATGGCCATGGCTGACGCGTTGCCGCCTGTGCGCATTCGTGCGTTCAGGGTGGCCGACGAGGCCGCCGCAGTCGCGCTATGGCGTGACTGCGGCCTGGTGCGTCCGTGGAACGATCCGCACAAGGATATTGCCCGCAAGCTGCTGGTGCAGCCCGAGCTTTTTCTGGTCGCCACCGTGGCGCACGACGGGGAAGATCGCCTGGTCGGAACCGCCATGGCCGGCTATGACGGACACCGGGGCTCGGTGTACTACCTGGCGGTGGCACCCGGTCACCAGCGCCTGGCGCTGGGGCGGCGGTTGATGGCAGAGGTTGAAGAGCGGTTGCTTGCCATGGGCTGCCCCAAGACCAATGTGCTGGCGCGCACCGGGAACGCCCAGGTGCTGGGCTTCTACGACAAGCTGGGCTACGAGCGCCACGAAGCGTTCAGCCTGGGCAAAAGACTGATCCCCGATATCTGAGAGCGTGTGGGCAGTTGGCGGTGCGCGCAGTGCTGCACTCAACTGGAAACTGACCTGCTGCGCCTGCGCTTTGAAGTAGGGCAGGCCGGTACTGCGCCGGACTCCGCGGCACTCACCAAAGATGCCGCGCACAAACCGTGCACAAACAAAAAAGCCGTTGCGAATGCAACGGCTTTTCATGTGTTTGGTGCCCAGGAGAGGACTCGAACCTCCACGATGTTACTCGCTAGTACCTGAAACTAGTGCGTCTACCAATTCCGCCACCTGGGCTTTCAGATCAGCCTCGAATTATAGGACAACAAATTGGGGTGCCGGATCAAATAGTGAAAATTTTTGAAAAATGTCTCCGACGCGTTCTGTGGGAGGCCTTTTGGGAATGCGGTGCGTAGAGAGAGCGAGGGAGAGGGTGTGTGCGCGGCACGACACGGCATTGCTTGGCGTAGTGACCGGAGTGTCGGGCAACGACGGGGCAAAGCCTCGCGCTTCGCGCCGTAGTGCGCAGCACGCTGTAGCCGACAACCCGATGATGCCGATCCAGGGACCGCACGTGACGGAAGTCGATGCGGGTCGCGGCGACTGGATCGGAAAATAAAAAAGCCGCTGTGGGTACAGCGGCTTCGATATTTTGAAAACCTTCACGGGTTCTCGTTAAACTTGGTGCCCAGGAGAGGACTCGAACCTCCACGATGTTACTCGCTAGTACCTGAAACTAGTGCGTCTACCAATTCCGCCACCTGGGCATTTCAGGAAAGACTAAGATTGTATATCAAAAAAACCACCCCCGGCGCGCAGTCCGCGCATTTGTCGGACGAGATTGAAGGCAGCGTGCAGGGGCACCGTGATGGACACGGTTTCGTCATCCGTGATGATGGCGAAGGCGACATCTATATCCCCCCCAACGAAATGCGCGCCGTCCTGCACAAGGACCGTGTGCGCGTGCGCATCGTGCGCCAGGACCGCCGCGGCCGTCCCGAAGGCCGCGTGGTCGAGATCATCGAACGCCCGCCGCAGCCCATCATTGGCCGCCTGCTGCAGGAAAGCGGCGTGTGGCTCGTCGCGCCGGAAGACAAGCGCTATGGCCAGGACGTATTGATCCCCAAGGGCGCCACGGGCGCTGCCAAACCCGGCCAGGTGGTCGTGGTCGAACTGACCGAGCCGCCCGCACTGTTCGGCCAGCCTGTCGGCCGCATCACCGAAGTGCTCGGTGAGGTGGACGACCCGGGCATGGAGATCGAGATCGCGGTGCGCAAGTACGGCGTGCCGCACGAGTTCTCGGCCGAGTGCCTGGCCCAGGCCAAGGAGCTGCCCGACAAGGTGCGTGCGCAGGACAAGAAGCGCCGCGTGGACCTGACCGACGTGCCCCTTGTCACCATCGACGGCGAAGACGCGCGCGACTTCGACGATGCCGTCTACTGCGAGCCTGCCAAGGTCGGCCGCAGCAAGGGCTGGCGCCTGCTGGTGGCCATTGCCGACGTGAGCAACTACGTGGAGACCGGCAGCGCCATCGACATCGATGCGTACGACCGCGCCACCAGCGTGTACTTTCCGCGCCGCGTGATCCCCATGCTGCCCGAGAAGCTCAGCAACGGCCTGTGTTCGCTCAACCCCGATGTGGAGCGCCTGTGCATGGTCTGCGACATGCTGGTCACGGCCAAGGGCGAGGTGCATGCGTACCAGTTCTATCCGGCCGTGATGCACAGCCACGCACGCTTCACCTACACCGAGGTGGCGGCCATCCTGGCCAACACCCGCGGCCCCGAGGCGAGCAAGCGCAAGGACCGGGTCAAGGACCTGCTCAACCTGCACGACGTGTACCGCGCGCTGCTGATTGCACGCCAGGCGCGCGGCGCGGTGGACTTTGAAACCACCGAGACGCAAATCGTCTGCGACGAGAACGGCCGCATCGAAAAGATCGTGCCGCGCACCCGCAATGATGCGCACAAGCTCATTGAAGAGGCCATGCTGGCCGCCAACGTATGCAGCGCTGACTTCATCGCGCAGGGCGGCCAGCCCGGCCTGTTCCGCGTGCACGAAGGCCCTACGCCCGAGAAGCAGGAAATCCTGCGCAACTACCTCAAGGCCATGGCCGTGGGCATGACCATCGGCGACGACCCCAAGCCGGGCGACTTCCAGGCGATTGCCACGGCGACCAAGGACCGCCCCGACGCGCAGCAGATCCACACCATGCTGCTGCGCTCCATGCAGCAGGCCATCTACACGCCCATCAACAGCGGCCACTTCGGTCTGGCGTTCGACGCGTACACCCACTTCACCAGCCCCATTCGGCGCTACCCTGACCTGCTGGTGCACCGCGTGATCAAGGCCATCCTGGCCAAGACGCAGTACAAGCTGCCATCGCTGCCCACACCGGGCGAGGCGCATGCCAAGCTGGCCAAGCGCCTGGCCTCCCGCGTCGCCGCGCCCGGCATGAAGCCGCGCAAGGACGTCAAACCGCCGAGCCGCGAAGTCCAGGCCTGGGAGGCCGCCGGCCTGCACTGCAGCGCCAACGAGCGCCGTGCCGACGAGGCCAGCCGCGACGTGGAAGCCTGGCTCAAGTGCAAGTACATGCGCGAGCACCTGGGCGAGGAGTTCAGCGGCGTGGTCAGTGCGGCCACCAGCTTCGGCATCTTCGTCACGCTGGACGCCATGTACGTCGAAGGCCTGGTGCACATCACCGAACTCGGTGGCGAGTACTACAAGTTCGACGAGGCGCGCCAGGAGCTGCGCGGCGAGCGCACCGGTATCCGCTATGCCATCGGCGCGCGGGTGCGGGTGCAGGTCAGCCGCGTGGACCTGGACGGCCGCAAGATCGACTTCCGCCTAGTGCGCGAAGGCGAAGAGCTGCTGGGCCGTGCGCTCAAGGACAAGGGTGTCGGCGGCGGTGGCCCTGGTGGTGGTGGCAGCGCGCGCAAGTCGGGCGGCCGGTCGGGCGGGCGCAAGGCTGACAAGGGCCCGGCCCCGTCGGCTACCGAGCAGGCGGGCCTGTCGCGGGAGCGTGCTGCACGCTCGCCGATCCAGTCCTTGAAAGCGTCGGTCAAGAGCGCCGTGGCCGGCAAGCAAAACAAGGCCAAGGCGCGCAAGCCGCGCCGCAGCTGACCGAGGCGGCGCTCGCCCGTGCCCACGGCTGCGTGCCTGGGCAACGGGCATCTGCCTGCCTGAGCTGGGTGCTCACTTATTGATAGCTGCTAGCGCTTGATGGACAAGCGGTAGCGGCTATTTTTATTTCAAGAAGCCGCCAGCCGCCCGGGCAGATTGGGCAGGCTGGACAGAATGAGCAGCCTCGGCCAGCGACCCCAGAAAACGGGCGTATCGCTGCGCTGTGTCTGCCGGTGCTTCCATCATGGGCAGGTGGCCGATGCCGGGCAGCGTTTCGGCCTTTGCCTGGGGCAGCAGTGTCTGCAGCCGCTGCAGCCCTGACGGGTCGAACACGCGGTCGCTGCCGCCCCACAGCGCAAGGGTGGGGTGGCGCTGCAACTGGTCCAGATGCTGCTCCAGCAGGTAGCGGTCCTTCAACTGCGCGTCCCACAGCCGGGTGTTGGATGCCGCGTTGCGCAAGGCATCCTGCTCGGAGGCCTGCAGGATGGGGTAGGGGAGAAAGGGGCGCTTTTCAAACACCAGCGCCATCATGGCGTCAAAGGCTGCCGCATCGTGCGCCACAAGGGGACGTTGCCCCGCGTCGATCAGCCGGTCCATCGCGCTGGGTTGTGGGGACCGGATGCCGTGCGGTGCACCGATGAAGGCCACGCTGGCCACGCGGTCCGGGTACTGCACCGCAAAAAGCGCGGCGATGGTGCCGCCCATGGAATTGCCCGCCAGGTGAACGCGCTCCAGACCCACAGCATCGAGCCACGCGGCCAGGCGCTGCGTGTGCGCGGCATAGTCGTACGGCTGATCGTCACGCCGGGTGCTCTCGCCAAAGCCGGGAATGTCGGGGGCAATCACCCGGTACTGACCGGTCAGGGGTCGCGCAAAATCCACCCAATGGTCCTTCTCCGCAAAAATGCCGTGCAGCAAGACGATGGGCATGCTGCCGTCGCGCGAGCCCTGCGGCGCGGGGGCTTGGGGCGTGCCGCTGTCCAGATAGTGCACGGTGTGCATCGCGGCGGTGATGGTCTTTTCTTCCATGCCCGACAGGCTGCGGTTCAGATGCAGCAACGGCTCCTTGAACAGCGACGGAGCACCGTAGTAGAGCGCGGGGGCGCTCATCAGGGCCAGGGTTGCTGCAGCAGTAGCAGAAAAGAAAGCGATGCGTTTCAAGAGTGGGTCTCCCTGAGGTGGTGTGTTCATGCTGCGGTGGCGCGGGCTGCGTGGGGGGGTGGGTGGAGCCACGCAGGTCCCCGGTACGTCATCGCGTCATGGCGGCCGGGCGAGGCTACCGAGAACACGCTCATAAAACTTGCAGGTTTGGGCTATGCCAGCGACCAACACACTGACTCTCTGCACTGACAAGGCGCTCTATGTGGGCGAGATTCCGGCCACGGGCTGGCATTGCCATGCGGCTCCGGTTCTGCTCATCGGCCTGTCGGGCCGGTTTGCGTTGCACTGGGGCGCCGGGCGGGCAGAGACGTGCCGCAGCGCGCTGGTGGCGGCGGGCGTCGAGCACGTGTTCGACCCGTGTGGCGAGACGGTGGCGTTGGTGTACCTAGAGCCCGACTCCCACGAGGCACGCAGCCTGCGACGACCGTTCGAGCAACTGGGCGGGGTGGTGCTGGATGTGGCGGTGCCTGTGGCGGCGCGCAGCACCATGGATACCTATCTGCGCCACTTCGACCTGCCCGCATTGCTGCCGTGCGTGGGCGGTGACCCGGGGCGGCCGCTGGATGCGCGGGTGGCGCGCAGCCTGCAGGCTTTGCGCCATCCCCCGCAGGAGCGCCGGGAGCGCATTGCACGCGCCGGGCTGGCCACTGGCGTGCAGCTGTCCACCTCGCGTTTCAACCACCTGTTTCGCGCCGAGATGGGCGTGAGCCTGCGCAGCTACCGGGTGTGGTCGCAGGTGCGGCTGGCCATGGCGGGCCTGGCCGTCAGCCCCCGCCTGACCGACGCGGCACTGCACGGCGAGTTTGCCGACTCGGCCCATTTCAGCCGCATGTTCCGACAGACCTTTGGCATGACGCCGTCGAGCGTGCTCAAGCCCTTGAGGCAAGTCACGCTGCTGGCGTGAGAGTCAGGCAGGCGCTGCACCCAGCAGCGCGCCCTGTGCACATGATGCTGGGGTCGAGGTAGAGGGATAGGTCGAAGTCAATGCAGGTCTGCGGCGGCCTGGGTTGCCTTGCGGCGCAGCTCACCCAAGGCAACGCGCGATGTTCGATGTCGATGTGTATCTGCTGCACGCAATGCGTTGCGTCAGCCGCCCAACCGCCGCGCCAGCGCGCTGGCGGTCAGTGCCTGGCCCGCAGGCCATGCATCCGCAGCCTGGCCGTGCAGGTAGACCGCTTCGCTGGCTGCGCGCAAAGCGCTGGCACCTGCGGCCAGGTGGGCCCCCACCATGCCGGCCAGCACATCGCCGGTGCCTGCCGTGGCCAGCCGGGCATTGCCGGTGGGGTTGATGGCCGGCGCCCGGTCCGCCGCCGCCACCACGGTGCCTGAGCCCTTGAGCACCGCCACACAGTTGAACTGGGCAGCCAGCTGGTGCGCCGCGGCCAGGCGGTCGGCCTGCACCTCGGCGGTGGACAGGCCCAGCAGCCGTGCGGCTTCGAGCGGGTGGGGCGTCAGCACCGTCGGCTGGCCGCGCTGGCCGCGTGCGACCACCAGCGCATGCAGCGCGGCATTGGGGGCGATGGCGTTGAGCGCATCGGCATCCAGCACCAGGCGCGCCGCGCGCTCGATGACGTCGGACAGCACGCGCTCCACCGCCTGGCCGCCGCCACAACCGCAGACGACGGTGAGTTGCTCCAGGTCCAGCGCTTCGAACCGGCGGAACATGAGTTCAGGCTGCTGCAGGTCCAGCTGCAGGTGCCCGTGGTCGAGCAGCGCGACCAGCACCCGGCCCGCCCCCGCATGCAGGGCCGCCGATGCCGCCAGCAGCGCCGCGCCGCCCATGCCCATGCCGCGGTCGGCCAGGCCCTCGCCACCCACCACGGCCACATCGCCGTAGCTGCCCTTGTGGCTGGCATGCGCGCGCGGCGTGGCCTGGGCGGGGCCCGACAGCCAGGCAGAGGGGGTTGCCTGGCCGATGTCCATGCCCAGGGTGTCCAGCCACACCTGCCCTGCCGCATCGCGCCCGGCGGCGGTGAACAGCCCGGGCTTCAGGGTGAGCAGGCTCAGTGTGTGGCGCGCGGGTGCAGTGTGGTGGGCGGCAGGCAGATGGTGCTCGGCCGCAGGCGCGAGGCCGCTGGCAAACTGGCCGGTGTCGGCATCCAGCCCGCTGGGCAGGTCGACGCATAGTACCGGCGCCGGGCTGGTGCGCAGTGCGTGCAGGCAGGCCAGCAGGCAAGGGTCCGGCACACGGCTGGGTGCGGTGGGTTTAGACGACACGCCGATGCCCAGTAGCGCATCGATGCACAGGTCTGCAGCCGTCATCTGCTCGGGCGGGCCATCGGCCCAGCACACGCCCGCATCGCGCGCCCGGTGCCACGACGCCAATGCGTCGGCGGGCGCGCGGTCGGGCTCGCCCAGCCAGGTCACCACCACCTGGCGGCCGCTGCGCTGCAGATGGACGGCGGCTTCCAGGCCGTCTCCGCCGTTGTTGCCCGGGCCGCAGGCGATCCACACCGTGCGGGCGTGTGGGGCAAGGGCCAGGGCCAGGCGGGCCACGGCAGCGCCCGCGCGTTGCATCAGCGTGTGCGGGGGCAGGGCGGCTGCAGCCGCGTGCTCGATGCGCCGGGTAGCGGCGGTGTTGAATAGCGGGTGGGGCTGGTGGGGCGCGATGCGGTGCATGGGGTGTGAGGCTGCGCGCCAGGTGCGGTCCGAGACCGCTGACGGCGCACTGCAATGCTGCAAGCTGTGGTGGCGGTCATTGTGCCCCTCGCGCGCCTCGTGCCCTGCGGGGGTAGGGGGGCTTCATGGTGTTGGTGGGGATCGAAAGATGCCGGCCTCAGCAGCCTGCCTGCCCGGCCGACGACGTTGCACAGCCTGCCGGTGCGCCAGGGGCAACGGCGCGCCGCGTGTGCTGCGGGCGCCGGGGCAGGTCAGAACCTGCGCATGCCCAGGCCGTCGAGGTTGATTTCGGGTTCGCGTTGCGCAACCAGATCGGCCACGGCCCGCGCGCTGCCGCAGGCCAGGGCCCATCCCCCGGCACCGTGGCCGGTGTTGAGCCACAGGCCCGGCAGGCCGCTGGCGCCCACCACCGGCGCGCCGTCGGGCAGCATGGTGCGGGCGCCGCGCCAGATCTGCAAGCTGGCGGACAGCTGTGCGCCGCCCGGAAACCAGTCGTTGAGCGTGCGGTACAGGCGCTGCAGCGTCGGTGTGTGGTGCTCGGCATTGGCACCCGCCAGCTCGGCGCCACCGGCGATGCGCACGCGCTGGCCCAGCCGGGTGATGCTGATCTGCTGGGCCATGTCCACCACGCTGGAGCGCGGGGCGTGGGTGTCTTCCCGCAGCGGCGCGCTGACCGAATAGCCGTACACGGCGGTCATCGGCAGGCCCAGGCCCAGCGCGGGCAGCAGCGCGGCAGAAGCCATGCCCGCGCACAGCACCACCGCGTCGAAGCGGTGCAGCTCGGCCTCGCCCTGCACGGTCACGCCGGTGGGGCTGCTGCTGACGCGGTTGATGCGGGTGCCGAACGCGAACTGCACGCCTGCGCCCTGCGTGCCCTGGCGCAGCAGCTGGGCAAACAGGCGGCAGTTGCCCGCCCAGGCGTCGGGCAGGTGGATGGCGCCGGCCAGCGGTGCTTCGGGCGACAGGCCGGGCTCGATCTTGCGTGCCGCATCGGCATCGATCTCGTGCACGGCCACGCCCGCATCGCGCAGCACCTGCAGCGCAGGCTGCAGCGCCTGGCGTTCGGCCTCGCTGCGCAGCAGCACCAGCCGGCCGTCGCAGGCTTCGAAGTCGAGTTCGTGTTGGGTGGCAATCGTCTTGAGCCGCGCCAGGCTGTACTGCGCCAGGCGTTCGAGGGCTGGGGCGGGGGCACTGTGCTGGCGGGCGGCGCTGCGCCAGCGCCACAGCCACGCCAGGTTGGCGCGCCCGATGCCGCCGGCCAGCCGCAGTGTGGCTTGGGCGCCCGTGAGCCGCAGCGCCTGGCCGAAGCCGGGCACGGCCCAGGGGTTCAGCACATGGGGGGCCAGCAGGCCGGCCGTGGCAAAGCTCGCCTCTTCGGCCGCAGCGCTGCGCTGTTCAAAGACGGTGACCTCGTGGCCGTCGCTGGCCAGTTCGTAGGCAGTGGTGACGCCGACAATGCCGGCGCCCACGATGGCAATCTTCATGAATATGCGGTTTTAGGCCGGTAGCGCTTGATAGGCAAGCGCTGACAGCTATTGTTTTTGTAGTATCTGCTCGATCTGCTGGCCGACATTGAGCACCGCATCATCCCGCAGCGCCCCGTGCCAGACCATGATGCCGACCGGGAGTTCCCCGGCCACGTGGCAGGGCAGCGAGAGCGCGCAGCCGTCCAGCAGGTTGATGGCGCTGGTGTTGCGCAGCAGCAGGTTGTTGACGCGAAAGAACTCGGTGTCGCGCTCGGCCCCGGGGGCCACGTCGGACAGCAGTGGCGCCACGATGGGCACGGTGGGCGACAGCAGGGCATCGTACCCGTCGATGGCATCCTGTATGCGCGCTATCCACTGCTGGCGCGCCTGCAGCAGGTCGATGTATTCCCAGGCCATCACCGTGGCGCCTTTTTCGATGCGCTGGCGCACCCGCGGGTCGTAACGCTCCGGCACCTGCTGGAGCAGGTCGCGGTGCCAGGCATAGGCTTCGGGCGCGGCAAAGCCGTAGGCGGGCTGCTCCTGCACGGCCGGCAGGTCGATGGTGTCAATGGTCGCCCCGGCCGCGCGCAGCGTGGAGAGGGTGCGCTCGAACGCCCGCGCCACGGTGGCGTCCATGCCGTCCAGGAACAGCGTGCGGGGCATGGCCAGGCGGTACTGCGATAGCGGTGCCTGGCTGCGCGTCACGCGCCGCGCGGCCAGTATTTCGTGCACCACGATGGCATCGCGCACCGTGCGGGTCAGTGCGCAGGCGGTGTCGAGCGTGGTGGACAGCGGCACGGCACCCGACGTCGGCACGAGCCGCGCCGTGTTCTTGAACCCCACGATGCCGTTGAGCGCCGCCGGAATGCGGATGGAGCCGCCGGTGTCCGACCCGAGGCCTATAAATGCCGCCCCCGTGGCCACCGAGACCCCGGCGCCTGACGAGGAGCCGCCCGGCACGCGCGGCGCGCCAGGCAGGGCGCCGTGGCGCGCGTCGAATGCCGCCGGAGTGCCGAAGTGCGGGTTCACACCCACGCCCGAAAAAGCGAACTCCACCATGTTCGTGCGGCCGATGACGGCGGCGCCCGCAGCCCGCAGCCGCGCCACCGCAGGGCTGTCCTGGGCGGCTGCCGGCGCCCCTGCCAACGCCGTGGAGCCGGCTGCCGTGGGCTGGCCTGCGATGTCGAACAGGTCCTTGACCGAGACCGCCAGGCCCGCCAAAGGCAGGCGGTCGATGCCAGGTTGCACCGCAGTGGTGCGTGCGGACTCGAAGTCCGTGCGCAGAAAGCTGTGGGTGTTGGCGGGTGCCAGCGCTGCGTCCATGCAGCGCTCGAGCTCGGCTGGAGCGGTGGCGGCGCCACCCTGCAGGCGGGCGCGGGTGGCGGTCAGGTCGGCAAACATGGGTATGCTAGAATCCTTGGGTTTTGCTGGGAGCAGTAGCGCGGGCAGGGCGGCAGTGCAGAGGGGGAATCGATGTCGAGTCGATTCGTTCAATGAAAGCACCGTAGCCGGCGCGTGTGGCAGCTTTCGCAAGACTAATCGCAAACCAGCCCTGTCAAGGTGTTGCGCTGCTGGTGCAAACGCACCGCATCGCAAGTATTGGGGCTGGATTTTAGACCCAACCTTTGGAGTATTTTTATGTCCGTTACCATGCGCGAAATGCTGGAAGCCGGTGTCCACTTCGGTCACCAAACCCGCTTCTGGAACCCCAAGATGGCCCCCTACATCTTCGGCCATCGCAACAAGATTCACATCATCAACCTGGAAAAGTCGCTGCCACTGTTCCAGGAAGCCCAAAAGTTCGCCAAGCAACTGGCTGCCAACCGCGGCACGATCATGATGGTCGGCACGAAGCGCCAAGCCCGTGAAATCCTGTCCACCGAAGCCCTGCGCGCAGGCGTGCCCTTCGTGGACCAGCGCTGGCTCGGCGGCATGCTGACCAACTTCAAGACGGTCAAGACCTCGATCAAGCGCCTCAAGGACATGAAGGCCCAGCAAGAAGCTGGCCTCGACAGCCTGAGCAAGAAGGAGCAACTGACGTTCTCCCGCGAAATCGCCAAGCTCGAAAAGGACATCGGCGGCATCCAGGACATGGCTGCTCTGCCAGACGCCATCTTCATCATCGACGTGGGCTTTCACAAGATCGCCGTGGCCGAAGCCAAGAAGCTGGGCATTCCGCTGATCGGTGTGGTCGATACGAACCACTCGCCTGAAGGCATCGACTACGTGATCCCCGGCAACGACGACTCGGCCAAGGCCGTGACGCTGTACGCCCGTGGTATCGCTGACGCGATCATCGAAGGCCGTGCCAACGCCGTGAACGAAGTGGTCAAGGCCGCTACGACGACCGAGAGCTCCGACGAGTTCGTGGAAGTGCAAGAAGCCGCCGCCTGATACCCGGCTGCGCGACTCGTCGCGAATGAAAGCGGGGCTCCTGGTTAGCCCCCTTTTTTTTAGGCTGAATCCAATCCGATCCGATCGATCAATCGATTGAACTGAACACTGAAGGAATAAAGATGGCTGCAATTACCGCAAGCATGGTCGCCGAACTGCGCGCCAAGACCGACGCTCCCATGATGGAATGCAAGAAGGCCCTGACGGAAGCCGAAGGCGACCTGGTCAAGGCTGAAGAGCTGCTGCGCGTCAAGCTGGGCACCAAGGCTGGCAAGGCCGCTTCGCGCGTCACCGCCGAAGGCGTGGTCGCCAGCTTCATCAACGGCGACGTGGGTGCGCTGGTCGAAGTCAACAGCGAAACCGACTTCGTGTCGAAGAACGACAGCTTCCTGGCCATGGCCAGCGCCGCTGCCAAGCTGGTGGCCGAGCACAACCCTGCCGACATCGAAGCCCTGGGCGCGCTGCCCTACGAGCAAGACAGCTTCGGCCCCACGCTCGAAGACGTACGCAAGGGCCTGATCGGCAAGATCGGCGAGAACATGTCGTTCCGCCGCTTCAAGCGCTTCAGCGGCTCCAACCTGGCGGCCTACCTGCACGGCTCGCGCATCGGTGTGGTGGTGGAGTTCGACGGCGACGCTGCTGCCGCCAAGGACGTTGCCATGCACGTGGCTGCCATGAAGCCTGTGTCCCTGACCAGCGCCGACGTGCCTGCCGACCTGATCGCCAAGGAGCGCTCGGTCGCTGAAGGCAAGGCCGACGAAGCCAACAAGGAGCTGGTCGCTGCCGGCAAGCCCGCGCAAAGCGCCGAAATCACTGCCAAGCGCATCGACGGCGCCGTGCAGAAGTACCTCAAGGAAGTCTCGCTGGCTGACCAGGTCTTCGTGAAGGCCGCCGATGGCAAGCAGACCGTGGCCCAGATGCTCAAGGCTGCCAACACCAACGTGAAGGGCTTCACGCTCTACGTCGTGGGTGAAGGCATCGAGAAGAAGGTCGACGACTTCGCCGCCGAAGTGGCCGCACAGGTCGCTGCTGCCAAGGCCGCTGCAGCCTGATCGGCTGTACCCAAGCCCTGCCCCCACACTCATTGCCGTACGTATTGCCACTGGAGAAAACACACATGTCCAACGCCGCACCAGCCCACAAGCGCATCCTGCTCAAGCTGTCTGGTGAGGCGCTGATGGGTGATGACTCCTTTGGCATCAACCGCGCCACTATCATTCGCATGGTGGAAGAGATTGCCGAAGTGACCCGCCTGGGCGTCCAGGTGGCCGTGGTGATCGGTGGGGGCAATATTTTCCGCGGTGTGGCGGGCGGCTCGGTCGGTATGGACCGGGCCACGGCCGATTACATGGGCATGCTGGCCACGGTGATGAACGCACTGGCCCTGGCCGACGCGATGGACAAGCAGGGCCTGGTGGCCCGCGTGATGTCCGCCATTGCCATCGAACAGGTGGTCGAGCCCTATGTGCGCCCCAAGGCGCTGCAGTACCTCGAAGAAGGCAAGGTCGTCGTCTTTGCCGCCGGCACCGGCAACCCCTTCTTCACCACCGACACGGCTGCGGCCCTGCGCGGTGCCGAGATCGGTGCCGAGCTGGTGCTCAAGGCCACCAAGGTGGACGGCGTTTATACTGCCGACCCCCAGAAGGACCCCACCGCCACGCGCTATACGAAGCTCAGCTTCGATGAGGCCATGTCCCGCAACCTGGGCATCATGGATGCCACGGCGTTTGCGCTGTGCCGCGACCAGAAGCTGCCGGTGCGTGTGTTCTCCATCATCAAGCACGGCGCCTTGAAGCGCGTGGTGATGGGTGAAGACGAAGGTACGCTGGTTTACGCTTGATGATTTGCCGCCGCGCTGTGCATTGCCGGTGACTGGCTAGAGGAGAACAACATGACGATTGCCGATATCAAGAAAAATGCAGAAACCAAGATGGACCAGTCCATCACGGCGTTCAAGAACAACCTGCAGAAGATCCGCACCGGCCGTGCCAATCCTGCATTGCTCGACTCGGTCCAGGTGGAGTACTACGGCTCTTTCGTGCCGCTGAGCCAGGTGGCCAACGTCTCCTTGATCGACTCGCGCACCATCAGCGTTCAGCCCTGGGAAAAGGGCATGGGTGCCAAGATCGAAAAGGCCATCCGCGAAAGCGACCTGGGTCTGAACCCTGCGTCCATGGGTGACCTGATCCGCGTGCCGATGCCGCCCATGAGCGAAGAGCGCCGCAAGGAAATGACCAAGCTGGCCCGCAACGAGGGCGAGAGCGCCAAGATCGCCGTGCGCAACCTGCGCCGCGATGCCAACGAATCGGTCAAGAAGCTGGTCAAGGACAAGCTGGCGTCCGAAGATGACCAAAAGCGCGCCGAAACCGACGTGCAGAAGTTCACCGACCGCCACATCGCCGAAGTCGATGCACTGGTGGCGGCCAAGGAACAGGAAATCATGGCGGTCTGAGTTCCCGTTACCAGGGTTCTCTGAACGTTTTGCATGTCTGAATCTCCGGTGGTGCCTCACCACATCGCCATCGTCATGGATGGCAACGGCCGCTGGGCCAAGCGCCGCTTTCTGCCGCGCCTGGCAGGCCACAAGCAAGGGGTTGATTCGCTGCGCCGCTGTGCGCGCGCCTGCGCGCAGCGCGGCGTTGCGGTGCTGACCGTCTTCGCTTTTTCTTCCGAAAACTGGAATCGCCCGGCCGATGAGGTGTCCGGCCTCATGGAGCTGCTGGCCATGGCGCTGGCGCGCGAGGTGCCCGAGCTGAAGAAGGACGGCGTGCGCTTGTACTTCGTGGGCGACCGCGCCGGCCTGTCGCCCAAGGTGCAGGCTGGCCTGGCCCAGGCAGAGGCCGCCACTGCTGGCAACGACCGCCTCATTCTGAACGTCTGCTTCAACTATGGCGGGCGCTGGGACATCGCGCAGGCGGCGGCGTCTTTGGCCGCGCGTGGAGAGCCCATCACCGAAGCCAGTCTGCAGGGTGCGATGGGCCTCGCCCACGTGCCAGACCCCGATCTCGTGATCCGCACCGGGGGTGAAATGCGGATCAGCAATTTTCTGCTGTGGCAGGCCGCATACTCCGAGTTCATCTTCAGTGACCGGCTGTGGCCGGATTTCGACGAGTCGGCGCTGGATGAGGCGATTGCAGCCTACAGTGGCCGCGAGCGCCGTTTTGGTAAAACCTCCGAACAGATCCTGTCCGCGCATCCCCAGTCGATGCCCGGTTGAGAACCTGAACGGGTTCTGAAAGGTCCCATGCTCAAACAGCGTGTCATCACAGCCCTGGTCCTGCTGGCCATCTTGTTGCCGGCTCTTTTTTATTCGTCCACCGTGCCGTTCACCGTCGTGGTGCTGGTGCTGATGGCCGCTGGTGCTTGGGAATGGGGCCGCCTGAGCGGTTTTGGCCAGGCAGGGTCGGTGGCCGTGGGTGCTGCATGCGTGGCCCTGTGCGCCGGCTCGTGGGCGCTCGGCTGGGTGGATCGTCCGCTCACGGGACTGTGGGTAGTGGGCGGCGGGCTGTGGGTGCTCTCGACCGCATGGCTGCTCAAGGAGGGCGTGCCGGGCTGGGCTCGCATTCCGTCCGCGGTGCGTCTGGTCGCTGGGGTGCTGGCGCTGTGGCTGGCCTGGCTTGCGGTGGTGCAGGCGCGCAACGTGGGCATCAACTTTTTACTGTCGGTGCTGCTGCTGGTGTGGGTTGCCGACATCTTTGCCTACTTTGCCGGCCGCGCGTTCGGTTTGCGTTTCAGCAAGGGCAAGCTCGCTCCGTCGATCAGCCCCGGCAAGAGCTGGGAAGGCGTGTGGGGCGGGCTGGCCGGCGTGGTGGTCATGGCCTTCATCTGGGTGGCGGCCGATGCCCACTGGCAAGCGGCGGTGCCGAGTTTCTACAGCCGCATGGCACAACAAGGCTGGTGGATGCTGGTGATCGCGGCACTGTTCATGGTCGCCATGAGTGTCTCGGGTGATCTGGTCGAATCGCTGATCAAGCGCAGCGCCGGTGTGAAGGACAGCAGCAACCTGCTGCCAGGACACGGCGGCGTGCTCGACCGTGTGGATGCCTTGCTGCCCACCTTGCCGCTGGCCATGATGCTCACGAGCCTGACGGCCACTATTTGATGATGAAACAACGACTCACGGTCCTGGGCTCCACAGGCTCCATCGGTACCAGCACGCTCGATGTGGTGGCCCGCCACCCGGACCGCTTCGAAGTATTTGCCCTGAGCGCAGCCACGCAGGTCGAGCTGATGCTGGCGCAGTGCGCGCAGTTCAAGCCCCGCTTCGCCGTGATGGCCAGCGAGCCGCATGCGCGGGAGCTGGCCGATAAATTGAAGGCCAATGGCCTCCCCACGCAGGTCCTGCAAGCGGCAGATGCTCTTGAAACGATAGCGTCACATCCTGAGGTGGACGCCGTCATGGCGGCGATCGTGGGCGCTGCAGGTTTGTCGCCGTGCCTCGCGGCGGCCCGCGCTGGCAAGCGCCTGCTGCTGGCCAACAAGGAGGCCTTGGTGGTCGGCGGCGGGTTGTTCATGCAGACCGTGAAGCAGGGCGGGGCCACGCTGCTGCCGATCGACAGCGAGCATTCGGCCATCTTCCAGTGCCTGCCAGAAGACCCCGCCACCTGGCCAGACCGGGTGGACAGCATCCTGCTGACTGCATCAGGCGGGCCCTTCCGCCAACGCGACCCCGCCACGCTGTCAGAGATCACGCCGGCCCAGGCCTGCGCGCACCCCAATTTCTCGATGGGGCGCAAGATTTCGGTGGACTCCGCCACCATGATGAACAAGGCGCTCGAAGTGATCGAGGCGCGCTGGTTGTTCGACCTGCACCCGGACCAGATCAAGGTGGTGATCCATCCGCAGCAGATCATTCATTCGATGGTGCAGTTCAAGGATGCATCGATCCTGGCCCAGCTGGGCACGCCCGACATGCGCGTACCCATCGCCTGCGGCCTGGCCTGGCCCGAGCGCATTGCCAGCGGAGCGAGCCGGCTCGATTTTTCCACGCTGTCTGCGCTGGCCTTCGAGGATGCCGACGCCATCCGCTTCCCCGGTTTGCACCTGTCCTGGCAGGCGCTCAAGGCCGCAGAAGGGACCACAGCCGTCCTCAATGCCGCCAACGAGGTCGCTGTAGGGGCATTTCTGCAGGGGCGGCTGCGGTTTGATCGTATCCACGCGGTAAATCTTGCAACTTTGGATGCGGTGTCGCCCTCCAAGCCAGATTCACTGGCTGCGCTGCTGGACCTGGACGCCCAGGCTCGCCATGCTGCCGAACATGCGGCAGTCCGCATGGCGGCCTGAGCGCCTCCCCAGAGATTTACGGAAACCCCACCATGCTGCTCACCATCGTTGCCTTCATCGTCGCCCTGGGCATTCTGATTGCCGTGCACGAGTACGGGCACTACCGCGTGGCGGTGGCATGCGGCGTGAAGGTACTGCGGTTCTCCGTGGGGTTCGGCCACCCGCTCCTGCGCTGGCAGCCCAAGGGGTCGCCCACGGAATTCGTGCTCGGAGCCTTCCCATTGGGCGGCTACGTCAAGATGCTCGACGAGCGGGAGGCGCCGGTCGCGCCCGAAGAGCGGCATCTGGCCTTCAACACGCAGCCGCTGCGCTCGCGTGCCGCCATCGTGGCGGCAGGGCCCACTGCCAATCTGCTGCTGGCGATGCTGCTCTACGCCATCGTGAACTGGAACGGCGTGCAGGAGCCCAAGGCGGTGCTGGCCAGCCCTGTGGTGGGCTCGGTGGCCCACAGCGCAGGCCTGCGTGGCGGTGAACTGGTAGCGCAAGCTGCGCTCGGCACCGACGACCTGGAACCTGTGCGCTCGTTCGAAGAACTGCGCTGGCTGCTGACGCGCGGCGCTCTGGAGGGCGACACCGTGCGCCTGGATGTCCAGCCCCAGTCGGGCGCGGCGCACCGCGAAATCCGGCTCGACATGTCCAAAATCGACACCCGCGAGGCTGACGCACAGCTATTCCGCAAGATCGGCATTCTGGGGCCCTGGACACGGCCGGTTCTGGGTGACGTGATGGCCGATGGAGCCGCCGCACGCGCCGGATTGCGCCAGGGCGACGTGATCCTGAAAGTGGGCGCCACCGATGTGGTGGACGGCCAGCAACTGCGTGAGCTGATCCGCCAGTCGGTGAACGGTACGCAGCCTGTCACCCAGCCTTGGCGCATTGATCGCTCTGGCCAGGTGCTGAACCTGGACGTAGCGCCGGAGGCCAAGTCCGAATCGGGCACCACCGTGGGCCGCATCGGCGCCTATGTGGGGGCGGCGCCGGAATTCGTGACGGTGCAGTACGGTGTGCTGGAGGGTGCGTGGAGTGGCGTGGTCAAGACCTGGGACGTGTCCATCCTCACGCTGCGCATGATGGGCCGGATGGTGATCGGCGAGGCGTCGCTCAAGAACCTGAGCGGGCCACTCACCATTGCAGACTATGCCGGCCGCTCTGCCAGCCTGGGCCTTACGCAGTACCTGGTCTTCCTGGCGCTCATCAGCGTCAGCCTGGGCGTGCTGAACCTGCTGCCGCTGCCAGTTTTGGACGGTGGGCACCTGATGTATTATCTTTGGGAGGGTGTTACGGGCAAGGGAGTGTCGGACGCATGGATGGAACGCCTGCAGCGCGGAGGCGTTGCAGTGTTGCTTGTCATGATGTCCATAGCCTTGTTCAACGACGTCACCCGGCTTTTTGGCTAACTTTTGCCGCACTTGCAACGCAACTGCGGCTCCAGCTTCATTCATGAAAAAACACATCAATCGCCTGGGCGTGCGTACTGCATCGGCCGTTGCAGCCATGATTTTCGCTGCCAATGCGGCATGGGCATTGGAGCCCTTCAAGGTGCAGGACATCCGCGTCGAGGGTCTGCAGCGCGTGGAGCCTGGCACCGTGTTCGCATCCATGCCCCTGCGTGTGGGCGACGACTACAGCGACGAGAAGGGTGCAGCCGCCATTCGTTCGCTGTTCGGCCTGGGCCTTTTCAAGGATGTACGCCTGGAAGCCAGCGGCAATGTGCTGGTGGTAGTGGTGGAAGAGCGCCCTACGGTGGCGGACGTCGACTTTGCCGGCACACGCGAGTTCGACAAGGACACGCTCAAAAAAGCCATGCGCGATGTGGGCCTGACCGAAGGCCGCCCCTACGACAAGGCGCTGACCGACCGCGCCGAGCAGGAGCTCAAGCGCCAGTACATCAACAAGAGTCTCTACGGCGCTGACGTGGTGACCACGGTGACGCCCATCGAGCGCAACCGCGTCAACCTCACGTTCACGGTGACCGAGGGCGAGCCCGCCAAGATCAAGGAAGTGCGCATCGTCGGCAACAAGGCATTCAGCGAATCCACGCTCAAGGGCCTGTTCGATCAGGACACGGGTGGCTGGCTCAGCTGGTACACCAAGTCCGACCGCTACTCGCGCGCCAAGCTCAATGCCGACCTGGAGACGCTGCGCTCGTACTACCTGCAGCGCGGCTACCTCGAATTCCGCGTGGATTCCACGCAGGTCGCCATCTCGCCGGACAAGCAGGACATCTCCATCATCGTCAACGTGACGGAAGGCGAGCGCTATGTCGTCTCCGGCGTGAAGCTCGAAGGCAACTACCTCGACCGCGATGACGAGTTCAAATCGCTTGTCACCATCCGTGCCGGCGAGCCCTACAACGCGGACCAGATCACCGAAACCACCAAGGCTTTCTCGGAGTATTTCGCGCGCTTCGGCTTTGCCTTTGCCCGCGTCGAGGCCGTGCCGGAAATCGACCGCGAGAACAACCGCGTCGCCTTCGTGCTGCAGGCCGAGCCATCGCGCCGCGCTTATGTGCGCCGCATCAACGTCAGCGGCAACAACCGCACGCGCGACGAAGTCATCCGCCGTGAGTTCCGCCAGTACGAAGCCTCGTGGTACGACGGCGAGAAGATCCGCCTGTCGCGCGACCGCGTGGACCGCCTGGGCTTCTTCACGGAAGTGAACGTCGAGACCCAGGAAGTCCCGGGCTCGCCAGACCAGGTGGACCTGGTGATCAACGTGGCTGAAAAGCCCACGGGCTCGCTGCAGATGGGCGTGGGCTTCTCCAGTGCCGAAAAGGTGTCGCTGTCGTTCGGCATCAAGCAGGAAAACATCTTCGGCTCGGGCAACTACCTGGGCATCGATGTGAACACCAGCAAGTACCGCCGCACGCTGGTGTTCAGCACCACCGACCCGTACTTCACGAAGGAAGGCATCTCGCGCACGCTGGACCTGTACTACCGCACGGACAAGCCGTACGAAGACCAGGGCGGCAACTATCAGTTGGTGACCACCGGGAGTTCGGTGCGTTTCGGCGTGCCTTTCAGCGAGACCGACACCGTGTTCTTCGGTGGCGGCCTGGAGCAGACCAAGATCAAGCCGGGCACCAACATCCCTGCCACGTACCTGGCCTATGCCGACCAGTTCGGCTACAGCAGCACGTCGATTCCGCTGACTATCGGCTGGTCGCGTGACGAGCGTGACAGCGCGCTCGCACCCAACTCTGGCCGCTACCAGCGCCTCAATTCGGAGTGGTCCGTGGCCGGCGACGCCCGCTACGTGCGCGCCAATTACCAGTACCAGCACTATGTTCCGCTGAACAAGCGCTTCACGCTCGCGTTCAACGGCGAGGCGGGTATCGGCAAGGGCATGAACGGCCGTCCGTTCCCCGTGTTCAAGAACTTCTATTCGGGCGGTCTGGGCTCGGTGCGCGGTTTCGACCAGGGCACGCTGGGGCCGCGTGATGTGACCGGCGCGTCTCTGGGCGGGCCGAAGAAAGTCACTCTCAATGCGGAGCTGATCGCTCCGTTCCCTGGCGCTGGGAACGACCGGACCCTGCGCGTGTTTACCTTCTTTGACGTGGGTAACGTGTACGGAGAGAACGACAAGGTCACCTTCAGTGACATGCGTGCCTCCGTGGGGCTGGGTCTGAGCTGGATTTCCCCACTCGGCCCGCTGCGTCTGGCGTTTGCGCAACCGGTGCGCAAGTTCGCTGGCGATAGAATCCAGAAACTGCAATTCCAGATTGGAACGTCTTTCTAATGAAATCCTTTTCTCGCCATATCTCCTTGGCCCTGCTGCTCGGCGCAGTCGCCGCCGCAGCCCCTGTGCAAGCGCAAGAGTCCTTCCGCGCCGGTTTTGTCAATACCGACCGCATCTTCCGTGAGGCCACCACGGCCAAGGCTGCCCAGGCCAAGCTCGAGCAGGAATTCGCCCGCCGTGAAAAAGAACTGGTAGATCTGGGCAACACCCTGAAGACCGCCAGCGAAAAGTTCGAGCGTGAAGCGCCCACCATGGCCGAGAGCCAGCGCACCACGCGCCAGCGCCAGCTGGTGGACCAGGACCGTGACTTCCAACGCAAGCGCCGTGAATTCCAGGAAGACCTGAGCGCCCGCAAGAACGAAGAACTCTCCCAGGTTCTCGAGCGTGCCAACAAGGTGGTCAAGCAGGTCGCAGAAGCTGAAAAGTACGACGTGATCCTGCAAGAGGCCGTCTACATCAACCCCAAGCACGACATCACCGACAAGGTGATCAAGGCACTGAATGCCGCTGCCGGCGCCAAGTAAGCCGCAGCGCAGGACAGGTGGCGCGTGAGCTTGCTTCTCGGGCACATTGTTGATGCGCTCGGTGGCTCGCTGGAGGGAGGGGCGGTGGCTGACACCACCATTTCCCGCATCGCGCCACTGGAGGTTGCGGGCCCGGGGGACCTCAGTTTTCTGAGCAACCCACGCTACCAACAGCAACTGGCCGCCTCCCGGGCGGCCTGTGTCATTGTGGCGCCCGCCATGCGCGAGGTGGCGTTGGCGCGTGGCCCGTGCATTGTTGCGGACAACCCCTACGTCTATTTTGCAAGGGCTACCCAGCTCTGGCGCCAGCATCTGGCACCTGCTGCCGTGCAGGGCTCGGTGCATGCCAGCGCGGTGGTGGACCCGACTGCCCAGGTACACGCCACGGCCACCATCGGCCCGCTGTGCGTGGTCGAACGCGGGGCTCGCATCGGTGCTGGCACCGTGCTCAAGTCGCGCGTCACGGTCGGTGAAGATTGCCACATCGGCGAGCGCTGCATCGTGCATGCCGGCGTGGTCATCGGTGCCGACGGTTTCGGGTTCGCCCCCGAGAAGGGGCAGTGGGTCAAGATCGAGCAGCTCGGCGCCGTCCGCATCGGCGACGATGTCGAGATCGGGGCCAACACCTGCATCGACCGCGGTGCACTGCAGGACACCGTCATCGAAGACGGCGTGAAGCTCGACAACCTGATTCAGGTGGGGCACAACGTGCGCATTGGCAAGCACTCGGCCATGGCCGGTTGCGTGGGTGTGGCCGGCAGTGCGACCATCGGTGCGCATTGCACCGTGGGCGGAGGCGCCATCGTGCTGGGGCATCTGGAGCTGGCCGACAACGTGCACATCTCGGCGGCCACCGTGGTCACGCGATCCATCACCCGGCCAGGGCAGTACACGGGCATGTTTCCCATCGACGACAATGCGCGCTGGGAAAAGAACGCTGCGACACTCAAACAATTGCACAGCTTGCGCGAGCGCATCAAAGCGCTGGAGCAGGCACTGAAAGCAGCATGAACGGAAGAAGAACTCGATGATGGATATCCACGCAATTCTCAAGCAACTGCCCCACCGCTACCCTTTCTTGCTGGTAGACAAGGTGATCGAGCTTGAGAGCAACACCCGCATCAAGGCGATCAAGAACGTCACGTTCAACGAGCCTTACTTCGGCGGGCATTTTCCAGGGCGTCCCGTGATGCCCGGCGTGCTGATCCTCGAAGCCCTGGCCCAGGCGGCCGGGCTGCTGGCTTTCGATGCCATGGGCAAGGTGCCCGATGAGAACAACATCTATTACTTCGTCGGCATCGACGGTGCGCGTTTCAAGCGCCCCGTGGAGCCGGGTGACCAGTTGATCCTGACCATCACCATAGACCGCGTGCGCGGCGGCATCTGGAAGTTCAAGGGCGTGGCGAGCGTGGGCGACGAGGTGGCCTGCGAAGCCGAACTCATGTGCACCATGCGCAGCGTAGGCTGATGGCCGCTGACACCGCTTTGACTTGACCTGTAGACCGTGAGCAATATCCATCCCACTGCCCTCGTGGCAGACGGCGCGAGCCTCGACCCGTCCATCACGGTGGGGCCGTACGCGGTCATTGGTCCGCACGTGAAGATTGGCCCAGGCACGGTCATCGGTCCTCACTGTGTGGTCGAAGGCCACACAACCATCGGGCAGGACAACCGCATTTTTCAGTTTGCTTCGGTCGGTGCGGCCAATCAAGACAAGAAGTACAAGGGTGAGCCCTGCGAGTTGGTCATCGGCGACCGCAACACCATCCGTGAGTTTTGCACGCTGCACATCGGCACGGTGCAGGACAAGGCCGTCACTCGCATCGGCGATGACAACTGGATCATGGCGTACACCCACGTGGCACACGATTGCGTGGTGGGCAACAACACCACGCTGGCCAACAACACCACGCTGGGCGGCCACGTCGAGCTGGGTGATTGGGTCACTGTGGGTGGCCTCACGGGCATCCACCAGTTCGTCAAGGTGGGTGCGCACGCGATGGTTGGTTTTGCCAGTGCGGTGTCACAGGACGTGCCACCGTTCATGATGGTGGATGGCAACCCCCTGTCGGTGCGTGGCCTCAATGTGGAGGGCCTGCGCCGCCGTGGTTTTTCGGCAGAGCGCATCGCGGTGATCAAGCAGGCGCACCGGCTGCTGTACCGCCAGGGTCTGACCCTTGCGGCGGCCCGCACCGCCATTGCCGATTTGCCGGTAGCACACCCCGAAGCGGCGGCTGATGTGGCGATGGTGCTCGGCTTTCTGGACCATTCCACACGCGGCATTGCCCGCTGATCGCCAGCATGAACGCATCCCCCCGCGTCGCCATGGTGGCGGGCGAAACATCGGGCGATCTGCTGGCAGGGCTCCTGCTCGATGGCATGCAGTCGCATTGGCCTGCGCTGCAGTCCTTCGGCATCGGCGGGCCGCAGATGGCGCGCCGCGGCTTTGATGCCCGTTGGCCCAGCGAGAAGCTGGCCGTGCACGGCTACAGCATGGAGGTGCTGCGCCGCCTGCGTGAGTTGCTGTCCATCCGCAAGTCGCTGCGGAGCGACCTGTTGAAGAACCGACCCGACGTGTTCATTGGCGTGGACGCCCCTGATTTCAACCTGGGCCTCGAGGCCGACCTGCGGGCAGCGGGCATCAAGACGGTGCACTTCGTCTGCCCCTCGATCTGGGCATGGCGCGCAGACCGCGTCGAGAAGATCCGCCGCAGCGCGGACCATGTGCTGTGCATCTTTCCGTTCGAGCCCGAACTGCTCGCCCGGCACGGCATCGAGGCGACCTACGTCGGCCACCCGCTCGCTGGTGTGATTCCGATGGTGCCCGACCGCTCTGCCGCCAGGGCGCAGTTGGGCTTGCAGGATGCGGACGAGGTCGTGGCCATCCTGCCGGGCAGCCGGTCGTCCGAGATCCAGTACATCGCCAAACCATTCTTCGAGGCTGCAGCGCTGATCCATCAAGCGCGACCAGCTACTAAATTGATAGTGCCTGCAGTCCCCGCGCTGCAAAGCCGCATTGCGCAGGTTGCGCGGGAATGCGGCTTGCAGGATGCAGTACAGATCGTGGCGGGCCAGTCGCATGCCGTGCTGGCCGCCTGCGACACCACGTTGATCGCCAGCGGCACCGCCACGCTCGAGGCAGCGCTGTTCAAGCGGCCGATGGTCATCGCGTACCACATGCAGCCCCTGAGCTGGTGGCTCATGCGCCGCAAGCAGTTGCAGCCGTGGGTGGGGTTGCCGAACATCCTGTGCGGTGAATTCGTGGTGCCCGAGTTGATCCAGGACGCCGCCACGCCCGAGGCACTGTGCGCCGCCACACTGGATTGGCTGGACGCACGCAGGCACAATCCATCCCGTATCAGCGCGCTGGAGCAGCGCTTTACCGCGCTGCACGAAAGCCTTCAACGCAACACACCCCAACTGGCAGCCGATGCGATCCAGAAAATCCTCGCTCGCACAGCCTGAGCAAGCCAGCCTGCAATGGCACCCTCCCGGACTGCTGGCCGGGGTGGATGAGGCGGGCCGCGGGCCGCTGGCCGGCCCGGTGGTGGCCGCTGCGGTCATCCTGGACGACCTGCATCCCATCGCGGGCCTGGCCGACTCCAAGACCCTGACCGCAGCCCGGCGTGAGAAGCTCTATGACGAGATCCGCGCCAAGGCCCTGTGCTGCTCCATCGCCGAAGCCACTGTCGAAGAGATCGACAGCCTGAACATCCTGCAAGCCACTATGCTCGCGATGCGCCGTGCCGTGATCGGCCTGCGCCTCAAGCCCGTGCGGGTGCTGGTGGACGGTAACCGCCTGCCCCTGCTGGACGTGCCTGCCGAGGCGATCGTCAAGGGCGATGCGCTGGTGCAGGCCATCTCGGCCGCCTCCATCCTGGCCAAGGTGCACAGGGACCGCTGGTGCGCACAGATCGACCAGGACTTTCCCCACTACGGCTTTGCCGGCCACAAGGGCTACGGCACGGCTGTGCACATGGCCGCGCTGCGCGAGCACGGCGCCTGCATTCACCACCGGCGCTCGTTCGCCCCGGTGGCCCAAAGCCTGTTCGTGTAATTGGCCAGCCCGACCGCGTCGATGACATCACCTTCCGTCACCCCCATCCATTCCCGCGACAACGCTTTCGTCAAGGACCTGCGCCGCCTGGCGCAGGACAGCACGGCCTATCGCAAGCAGGGCAGGGTGTGGCTGGAGGGCGACCATCTTTGCCGCGCCGCGCTGGAGCGGCACAAGCGCCCAGCGGTGGCAGTGTTTGCAGAGTCTTTTTGGCCGCTGGCGCAGGTGGAGTGGGCGCAAGCAGCTCCTAAAATCATAGTGCTCTCGGATGCACTGTTTGCCGAGATCAGCGGGCTGGAGTCGCCTGCGCGCATGGGCTTCCTCCTCGACCTGGCCCCGCCCGCGGCTTTGCGCCCCGACGCCGCCACCGTGGTGCTGGACCGCGTGCAGGACGCAGGCAATGTGGGCTCCATCCTGCGCAGCGCCTCGGCGTTCGGATTCCGTCAGGTGGTGGCCGTCAAAGGCAGTGCGGCGCTGTGGTCTCCCAAAGTGCTGCGTGCCGGCATGGGGGCGCACTTTGCGCTCGACCTGATCGAAGGTGTGGAACATGCCGAACTGCAGGCGCTGCAGGTGCCCCTGCTCGTCACCAGCTCCCACGCAGGCGACTGGCTGCACCGCGCCGCATTGCCCTGGCCCTGTGCCTGGGTGATGGGGCACGAAGGGCAGGGCGTGTCGCCGGTGCTGGAAGAGCGCTCTGCGCTGCTCATCCGCATTGCGCAGCCTGGCGGCGAGGAGTCGCTGAACGTAGCGGCCGCTGCCGCCATTTGCCTGCATGCGAGCGGTGCTGCGCGCTGAAGGCGTTGAGCTCGGGGGGGCTTCGCGAGTGGGTTGGCAAGGTGCCGTGAAAGCCCGCCCAAAAGCGAAGCGGGCCGACTTGCTTACTGCTGGTTGCGCAGGAGCTGGCGCACAAAGTCAGCTTGGTTGGGCGCGTCTTTTTCGGTGGTGAACACGACCTGTTGACCTTCGACGCGAATCTTCAGGGCTGACGCGAATTTGCATTGCACCTGACCCGGGCTGGCAGTCTTGGTCTTGACCGCAGGGGGCTGCGGAACAGGGGTTTCAGTCGGATCGATGCCCAGTCCACCCAGGTCTTCACTGGGGTGTCGCAGGCGGCGCTGACATCCTGGTCCATTTTGGCCAGATCAGCCTGTGCGCCGGCCCTGCGCTTGATGCGGTCAAGCGGCCAGTTTTTCCTGCACGCCTGCAGGTTCGCCAGTTTGAAGGCCCTGGTCTTGTCTTCGTGGAAGCCCCGCATCACGCCGTCGCGCTTGCCGGGCAGTTACGCCACCTGCTGCTCACCCCCGACATGAGCATCGGTCTGCTTTGCGCAGCAGGCCGTAGTTGCGGCCATCGATGCGGGTGGTACGCACGTTGCGCGCTGTGCCTTGCCTTGCGTAACAAGGTTATGCAAGGTCTGCATTTGCCGCTGAGAGGAGCCCGAAGGGTATAATCGGGAGCTTTTCTCGCAACAGCGTCGCCCGATCGCACCCAAAGCAAAAATCTATCTGAGAGCAGCCACCAGCACTGCGTACGTTTGCGTGTACGAGTGGCCTGCAGGCGCCGGGCGACCGTAACCATCCGGAGAACCCAGTGCTTTTGTCTCTCAAGGGAAACTTCCCGCCCGCCATCCTGGCGCTCGCAGACGGCACGGTCTTTATCGGCAATTCGATTGGTGCCACCGGCACCACCGTCGGCGAGGTGGTGTTCAACACCGCCATCACCGGTTATCAGGAAATCCTCACCGACCCCAGCTACTGCCAGCAGATCGTGACACTCACGTATCCGCACATCGGCAACTATGGCGTCAACACCGAGGATGTCGAAGCCGACAAGGTCTATGCCGCGGGCCTGATCATCAAAGACCTGCCACTGCTGGCCAGCAATTTCCGCCAGACGGAAACACTGTCCCAGTACCTCGTGCGCGAGAACACGGTCGCGATCGCCAACATCGACACCCGCAAGCTGACCCGCCTGCTGCGCAGCAAGGGCGCGCAAAACGGCGCCATCGTCGGTCTGGCCCAGGGCCAAGTGGTGACGCAGGCGCTCATCGACGAAGCCCTGGCGGCTGCCAAGGCGGCTCCCAACATGGCCGGGCTGGACCTGGCCAAGGTGGTGTCGACCAAGGCCTCCTACGAATGGACGCAGACCGAGTGGGTGCTGGGCACGGGTTACGGCAAGCTGGAGTCTCCCCAGTTCCACGTGGTGGCTTACGACTACGGTGTGAAGCTGAACATCCTGCGCATGCTGGCCCAGCGCGGCTGCAAGGTCACTGTGGTGCCGGCACAAACGCCTGCCGCCGATGTGCTGGCCCTGAAGCCTGATGGCGTATTCCTGTCCAACGGCCCTGGCGACCCAGAGCCCTGCGACTACGCCATCGCCGCCACCCGCACCATCGTCGACAGCGGCGTGCCGACGTTCGGCATCTGCCTGGGGCACCAGATCATGGCCCTGGCCGCGGGCGCCAAGACCTTCAAGATGACGAACAGCCACCACGGCGCCAACCACCCCGTGAAGGACCTGGACAACGGCCGCGTGAGCATCACCAGCCAGAACCACGGTTTCGCGGTGGACATGCAGTCGCTGCCGGCCAATCTGCGTGCCACGCACGTCAGTTTGTTCGATGGCACGCTGCAGGGCCTGGCCCACAAGGACAAGCCGGCGTTCTGCTTCCAGGGTCACCCCGAGGCCTCGCCCGGCCCGCACGACATCGCCTACCTGTTCGACCGCTTCACCGACGCCATGCGCGCGGCCAAGGCGGCCTGAAATCAAGGAACAGCGCCATGAAATTTTTCAGCTTCCCCCTCGCGACCCTCGAAAGAGCGATCCACAAGCGCGTCCTGACGCTGCCGTCGCCCCACCGCGAATGGTTCACCGAGCGATGGGCGCAAAAGCCCTACAAAAAGGCCTTTGTCGAAAACAAGGCGATGCCCCTGATCACGCTCGTGGCCAAGGGCAAGACGCTGGACGACGCAGAGTTCGAAGAGCTGCTCAAGGACTGGGAAGTGACCTTTTATGACGCTGAAGAGGAAGTCCTGCGCCCGCTGATCCAGGGCGACGGCCTGCTGCAACTGATGCAGAAGAACCTTCCCCCTGCGCGGGCCGAGGCGCTGCTCACCAAGCTGACCGCCCGCCGCCCCCAGGCAGACGCCGCACCCTCTGTAGAGACCCCTGGCTCCCAGGCAGCCGAACCTACGATCGACTGATCGACGCACCATGCCAAAACGCACAGACATCCAAAGCATTCTCATCATCGGCGCTGGCCCAATCATCATCGGCCAGGCCTGCGAATTCGACTACTCCGGCGTACAGGCCTGCAAGGCCCTGCGTGAAGAGGGCTACAAGGTCATCCTGATCAACAGCAACCCCGCAACGATCATGACCGACCCGGCCACGGCCGACGTGACCTACATCGAGCCCATCACCTGGCAGACGGTCGAGAAGATCATTGCCAAGGAGCGCCCCGACGCCATCCTGCCCACCATGGGCGGCCAGACTGCGCTCAACTGCGCGCTGGACCTGTGGCACAACGGCGTGCTCGACAAGTACAAGGTCGAGCTCATCGGCGCCACGCCCGAAGCCATCGACAAGGCCGAAGACCGCCTGAAGTTCAAGGACGCCATGACCAAGATCGGTCTGGGCTCCGCGCGCTCGGGCATCGCCCACAGCATGGACGAAGCCTGGGCTGTGCAAAAGAGCGTGGGCTTTCCTACCGTGATCCGCCCCAGCTTCACGCTGGGCGGCACGGGCGGCGGCATTGCCTACAACCCCGAAGAATTCGAAACCATCTGCAAGCGCGGCCTGGAAGCCTCGCCCACCAACGAGCTGCTGATCGAAGAGTCGCTGCTTGGCTGGAAGGAGTACGAGATGGAAGTGGTCCGCGACAAGGCGGACAACTGCATCATCATCTGCTCCATCGAGAACCTCGACCCCATGGGCGTGCACACCGGCGACTCGATCACCGTGGCCCCCGCGCAGACGTTGACCGACAAGGAATACCAGATCCTGCGCAATGCCTCCCTGGCAGTGCTGCGCGAGATCGGTGTGGACACGGGCGGCTCCAACGTGCAGTTCTCGATCAACCCGCAAGACGGCCGTATGGTCGTGATCGAGATGAACCCGCGCGTCTCGCGGTCTTCGGCGCTGGCCTCCAAGGCCACGGGTTTCCCGATCGCCAAGGTCGCTGCTAAGCTGGCCGTGGGCTACACGCTTGATGAGCTGCGCAACGAGATCACGGGCGGCATCACGCCCGCGTCGTTCGAGCCCTCCATCGACTACGTGGTCACCAAGATCCCGCGTTTCGCGTTCGAAAAATTCCCCACGGCCGACAGCCGCCTGACCACGCAGATGAAGTCCGTGGGCGAGGTCATGGCCATGGGCCGCACCTTCCAGGAATCCTTCCAGAAGGCCCTGCGCGGCCTGGAAGTAGGCGTGGACGGCATGAACGAGAAGACCCAGGACCGTGAAGTGCTTGAAAAGGAACTGGGCGAGCCCGGTCCCGAGCGCATCTGGTACGTGGGCGACGCGTTCGCCATGGGTTTGTCGGTCGATGAAGTGTTTGACCTCACCAAGATCGACAAGTGGTTCCTGGTGCAGATCGAGCAGATCGTGAAGATCGAGCTCGACATCGACAAGCTGGTGGCAGAAAAAGGCGAGGGCGCCCTGGCTGCGCTCGACGCGGGCACGCTGTTCACGCTCAAGCAAAAGGGTTTTTCCGACCGCCGCCTGGCCAAGCTGCTCAAGACCACCGAAAAGGCCGTGCGCGAAGCACGCCACGCGCTGAAGGTGCGCCCGGTGTACAAGCGCGTGGACACCTGCGCGGCCGAGTTCGCCACCAACACGGCGTACCTGTATTCCACCTACGAAGCTGCCACGCACGGCGGCGTCGCGGAATGCGAGTCGGAGCCCACCAACAACAAGAAGATCATGGTGCTGGGCGGTGGTCCGAACCGCATCGGTCAGGGCATCGAGTTCGACTACTGCTGCGTGCACGCGGCGCTGGCGATGCGCGAGGACGGCTACGAGACCATCATGGTCAACTGCAACCCCGAGACCGTCTCCACCGACTACGACACGTCCGACCGCCTGTACTTCGAGCCTGTGACGCTTGAGGACGTGCTGGAGATCGTGGACAAGGAAAAGCCGGTCGGCGTGATCGTGCAGTACGGCGGCCAGACGCCTCTGAAGCTCGCCCTCGGCCTGGAAGCCGCTGGCGTGCCCATCATCGGCACCAGCCCCGACATGATCGATGCCGCCGAAGACCGCGAGCGCTTTCAAAAGCTGCTGGGCGAGCTGGGCCTGCGCCAGCCGCCCAACGCGACTGCGCGCACCGAACCCGAGGCCCTGGAAAAGGCCGCCGCCCTGGGCTACCCCCTGGTGGTGCGCCCCAGCTACGTGCTGGGTGGCCGCGCGATGGAAATCGTGCACGAGCAGCGTGACCTGGAGCGCTACATGCGCGAAGCCGTCAAGGTGAGCAACGATTCGCCCGTGCTGCTGGACCGCTTCCTCTCCAACGCCATCGAGTGCGATGTGGACTGCGTGCGCGACTCTGCCGGCGTCACCTTCATCGGTGGCGTGATGGAGCACATCGAACAGGCGGGCGTGCACAGCGGTGACTCCGCCTGCTCGCTGCCCCCGTACTACCTGTCGCAGCCGACCATCGACGAGATCAAGCGCCAGACCGCCGCCATGGCCGAAGGCCTGAGCGTGGTCGGCCTGATGAACGTGCAGTTCGCCATCCAGGAAGTGGACGGCAAGGACGTGATCTACGTGCTGGAAGTGAACCCGCGCGCCTCGCGCACGGTGCCCTTCGTGAGCAAGGCCACCGGCATCCAGCTGGCCAAGGTGGCCGCGCGCTGCATGGCCGGCCAGACGCTGGCATCGCAGGGCATCACCAAGGAAGTGACACCCCCGTACTTCAGCGTGAAGGAGGCCGTGTTCCCCTTCGTGAAGTTCCCGGGCGTGGACACCATCCTCGGCCCCGAGATGAAGTCCACCGGCGAAGTCATGGGTGTGGGCAAGACCTTCGGCGAAGCCTTCGTGAAGAGCCAGCTCGGCGCGGGCACCAAGCTGCCCACGTCGGGCAAGGTGTTCCTGACCGTGAAGAACGCCGACAAGCCGCGCGCGGTGGACATCGCCCGCCAGCTCGTGGCCTTGGGCTTCGAGCTCGTGGCCACCAAGGGCACGGCCGCCGCGATCGAAGCGGCTGGCGTGCCGGTCAAGGTGGTCAACAAGGTCACCGAGGGCCGCCCGCACATCGTGGACATGATCAAGAACAACGAGATCGTGATGGTGATCAACACCGTGGAAGAGCGCCGCAATGCGATCGCCGATTCGCGTGCGATCCGCACGAGCTCGCTGCTCGCACGCGTCACGACCTTCACCACGATCTTCGGTGCCGAAGCTGCGGTGGAAGGCATGAAGTACATGGACAAGCTCGACGTGTATTCGGTGCAGGAACTGCACGCGCAACTGGCGGCCTGAAGGCCCCCCAAAAGCGGCATAATTGGCCGCTGAACAACACCGCCGCGCGGCAACGTGCGGCGGTTTCCTTTTGTAGGGTCGCCAATCGCACAGCATTGCTTGCCATGCGGGCTGACCGACCGGTGCAGCGCTAGAGGCGCGCGCCGGCCTTGTTGACCTATGGAGACGAACGAAGAACATGGCCACCATTCCAATTACCAAGCGCGGCTCTGAAAAGCTCAAGGAAGAACTGCACCGCCTCAAGACCGTGGAGCGCCCCGCAGTCATCACCGCCATCGCCGAAGCCCGTGCGCAGGGCGATTTGAGCGAAAACGCCGACTACGACGCTGCCAAGGACCGCCAGGGCTTCATCGAAGGCCGCATCCAGGAAATCGAAGGCAAGCTCTCGGTGGCGCAGGTGATCGACCCCAGCGCTGTCGACGGCGGCGGCAAGGTGGTCTTTGGCGCCACGGTCGAGTTGGAAGACGAAGAGTCCGGCGAAGCCGTCAAGTACCAGATCGTGGGCGAGGACGAGGCAGACCTCAAGCAAGGCCTGATCAACATTTCGAGCCCCATCGCCCGTGCGCTGATCGGCAAGGAAGAGGGCGACACCGCCGAAGTGCAGGCACCCGGTGGCGTGCGCCGCTACGAAGTGGTGGGCGTGAGCTACCAGTGATCATGCGGGGCATGTTCCAGCGTCTTCCCGCCCTGGTGGCTGCCCTGTGGTGGGGCAGTTTGACCACCATCGGGTTCCTGGTGGTGCCCCTGCTGTTCGCGCACCTGCCGTCGCCGTCCATCGCCGGCAACATGGCGGCCAGGCTGTTTGCCGCGCAGACCTGGGTGACTGTCGTGTGCTGCGTGGTGCTGCTGCTGATGTCTCGCCCCAAACATGCGATAGCGCAGTACCCGTGGGCGAAGTTTGCTATGATTTTTATACTGGGCGGCATGCTGCTGGCACTGCTGTCCCAGTTTGGCGTGGCGCCACGCATCGTGGCTCGCCAGGACCTGCGCCTGTGGCACAGCGTGGGGTCCGTCATGTATGTGCTGCAGTGGGGCTGCGCGTTGGCGGTGCTCTGGAGCACCCTGCGTCCGGGTGCCACCGATGCACCTGTGGCCTACGCTGACGATGCGTCTGTCGACACCGATACTGTCTAAAACCGTTGGGCGGTTGACGCTCGGCAGTGCTGCGAGAGGGGCGAACCGTTCCTCTCCCCCGTCAGAAAGTCAGCAGGTCAATCAGCTGCTGAAGGCGCCTGCACCGGCATCTGCTCAGGCATCCGGCACCCTGGCGTTGTGATGCGGTGCACTGCGTGACGCTGGTGCCCGCAGTGCGCCTTTATTTATTCCCGCCAATGCTCTGCCACCCAAGTGGCCGGCCGGATATAGCGAAACCGGCGGTTGCGCCGCCCGGCCAGCGCATCGGGCGGATTGCATTCCCCGTGGAAGATCACGATGCGGGCCCCCGGCGGCACCAAAGGGGGTCGCCAGTAGTTGGTGGGCCAGGGAGGAATGCCGTGGTATTTGAAGCTCGGGCACCACTCGGCGGGCCAGTACTGCAGCTTGCCTTGCTGGTGCAGGAAGTCTGACAAATAGGCCTGCTCGTTGCGAAACTCCTGCCGAATCTCGGCAAAGTGCGCGCGGAAATGCTCCAGCACGTCCGGGTGCGCGCCCAGCTCGAACCGGTAGACCGATGAGTTGCCGGTGATGCGCCACGGACGCTTGTAGTCGTGAATGATCAGGAACTGGCCGGGCTGGGTGAAGAAGCCCTCCAGACTGCCGGTAACGACCACATCCACATCCAGGAACAAGGCAGTGCCTCGCAGCCCGTGCAGATCGGCGGCGAAGGTGGCCAGCTTGGTCCAGCCGCGCTCCGGAATGCCGGGCGGCAGGTCGAGCGCCGGAATGGGCAGGCACAGCACCTCGCTGCGAATGCCGGCACTGTCGTCCGTCAGGCAGACGAAGCGAAAGTCCCCAGGCAGATGCCTTCGCACCATCGCATAGAGCCGATTGACATATTCGGGGCCGTATTTCGTGCCCCACTTCATGCAGAGGATGTGGCGCACAGGCACCGGGCTGGCCGGGCCGGGTGGGGCGGCAGAAGCTGCATTTCCTGCAGAGGCTGCAGGGACGCTCATCAGTCAGCCTGGCGCTTCTTGATGGACTTTTGCTTGGGCTTGGCGCGCTTGATCTGGCCGCCGGAGGTCAGGCGCTGGTTACCCAGAACGCGCAGCTGCTTGATTTCCGGGCGCTGGCCGCCGCGCTTGCTGAACTTGAGCACCTTCACATCGCGCGGGCCGGGCATGCGGTCTTCGTCCACCGTCTTTTCCTTGGCCGGGATGGGGCGCCAGAGCACCAGCAGCTTGCCGATGTGTTGCACGGGGGCGGCATTGAGGTCGGCGGCAAGTTCCTGGTACATCAGCTCGCGGGCTGCGCGGTCATCGCCGAACACGCGGACCTTGATGAGTCCGTGGGCATTGAGCGCGGCGTCGATCTCTTTTTTGACGGCAGGGGTCAGGCCGTCGCCGCCGACCAGAACCACGGGGTCCAGATGGTGGGCATCAGCGCGGTGAAATCGTCGCTCGGCGGGGGTCAGTTGAATTTGGGGCATGGGCCGTATTATCCGCGGCCTGCCGTCCGGTGGCCGTATTTCGTCGGGCGCGTGGGGCGCAAGGACGGCAATATCGCGTGTCGAGAGACAATACGGCGGTATGAAAGTCAAAACGCAGAGCAAGAAGGTCAACAAAGCCTGGCTGAACGACCACGTGAACGACACGTACGTCAAGCTGGCCCACAAAGAGGGCTACCGCGCACGGGCGGCCTACAAGCTCAAGGAGATCGACGAGCAATTCGGGCTGGTCAAGCCGGGCTACACCGTGGTGGACCTGGGCTCGACGCCCGGGGCCTGGAGCCAGTACCTGCGCCGCCGGATGTCGCCCACCGGTGCGGCGGCGGGGCAGCTCAACGGGACCATCATCGCGCTGGACATCCTGCCCATGGAACCCGTCGAGGGCGTCATCTACCTGAACGGGGATTTCCGCGAGGCCGATGTTCTGGCACGGCTGGAAGAGGCCCTGGCCGGCAAGGTGGTGGACGTTGTGGTGTCCGACATGGCGCCCAACCTGTCGGGCATCGAGTCGGCCGATTCGGCCCGTATCGCCCATCTGGTCGAACTGGCGGTGGATTTTGCTTGCAACCATTTGAAACCGGACGGGGCGCTGGTGGTGAAGCTGTTTCACGGCAGCGGGTACAGCGACCTGGTGACGCTGTTCAAGCAGACCTTCAAGGTGGTGAAACCCGTCAAGCCCAAGGCGTCGCGCGACAAATCGTCGGAAACTTTCCTGGTGGGAATGGGCCTGAAAAAAGCGGCCTGACGCGCCTTGTCCAAGGTCAAGAAGCGTGAATTACGGCCGCAAAGCCCGTGCTGTTTCCATGGCCGCTAGGGGGAATAGCTATGGCCGGGTGTCTTGAAAGACCTAAAATGAGCCACACATGCGAGCCGTGACGTGACGTGACGGCAGTGTGTCCGTTTTCTGTTTCCTGCAACTGGAGCCCCGCTTGAATAATCAGTGGTTTTCAAAAATTGCCGTGTGGCTGGTCATTGCCATGGTGCTTTTTACGGTGTTCAAACAGTTTGACACCCGTTCAGGCGCCAGCGCAGGCCACGTCGGCTACTCGGAATTCCTTGAGGAAGTCCGCAGCAACCGCATCAAGAGTGCAACCATCCAGGAAGGCCAGGGCGGCACCGAGATCGTGGCCGTCACCAACGACGACCGCAAGATCCGCACGACCGCCACCTACCTCGACCGTGGCCTCGTGGGCGATCTCATCAACAACAACGTCAAGTTCGACGTCAAGCCGCGCGAAGAAGGCTCCCTTCTCATGACCCTGCTGGTCAGCTGGGGCCCCATGCTGCTGCTGATCGGCGTGTGGGTGTACTTCATGCGCCAGATGCAGGGCGGCGGCAAGGGCGGTGCCTTCAGCTTCGGCAAGAGCAAGGCGCGCATGCTGGACGAGAACAACAACCAGGTCACGTTTGCGGACGTGGCCGGTTGCGACGAGGCCAAGGAAGAAGTCAAGGAAGTCGTCGACTTCCTCAAGGACCCGCAAAAATTCCAGAAGCTCGGCGGTCGCATTCCGCGCGGTCTGCTGCTGGTGGGGCCTCCCGGTACCGGCAAGACCCTGCTGGCCAAGTCCATCGCGGGCGAAGCCAAGGTGCCGTTCTTCAGTATCTCGGGTTCTGACTTCGTGGAAATGTTTGTCGGCGTGGGCGCAGCCCGGGTGCGCGACATGTTCGACAACGCCAAGAAGAACGCTCCCTGCATCATCTTCATCGATGAAATCGACGCCGTGGGCCGCCAGCGTGGCGCGGGCCTGGGTGGCGGCAACGACGAGCGCGAACAGACCCTGAACCAGATGCTGGTCGAGATGGACGGCTTCGAAACCAACCTGGGCGTGATCGTGGTGGCTGCCACCAACCGCCCGGACATTCTGGACGCGGCCCTGCTGCGCCCCGGTCGTTTCGACCGCCAGGTCTACGTGACGCTGCCCGACATCCGTGGCCGCGAGCAGATCCTGAACGTGCACATGCGCAAGATCCCGATCGGGCAGGACGTGGCCCCGAACATCATCGCCCGCGGTACGCCCGGCATGAGCGGTGCCGACTTGGCCAACCTGTGCAATGAAGCTGCCCTGATGGCTGCGCGCCGCAACGCACGCACCGTGGAAATGCAGGACTTCGAGAAGGCCAAGGACAAGATCCTCATGGGCCCCGAGCGCAAGAGCATGGTCATGCCCGAAGAAGAGCGCCGCAACACGGCCTACCACGAGTCGGGCCACGCCCTGATCGGCAAGCTGCTGCCCAAGTGCGACCCGGTGCACAAGGTCACCATCATCCCCCGCGGCCGTGCCCTGGGCGTGACAATGAGCCTGCCTGCACAGGACCGCTACAGCTACGACCGCGAGTACATGCTCAACCAGATCAGCATGCTGTTCGGTGGCCGTATTGCTGAAGAAGTGTTCATGAACCAGATGACCACTGGTGCCAGCAACGACTTCGAACGTGCCACGCACATTGCGCGCGACATGGTCACCCGTTACGGCATGACGGATGCCCTGGGCCCGATGGTCTATGCGGAAAACGAGGGCGAGGTGTTCCTGGGCCGTTCGGTGACCAAGACCACCACGATGAGCGAGCAGACCATGGAAAAGGTCGACATGGAAGTGCGCCGCATCATCGACGAGCAGTACAACTTGGCCCGCCGCCTGATCGAAGAGAACAGCGACAAGATGCACGCCATGGCCAAGGCCCTGCTCGAATGGGAAACCATCGACACCGAGCAGCTGGACGACATCATGGCCGGCAAGGAACCACGTCCGCCCAAGGACTGGACGCCACGCACGCCTCCCTCATCGGGCGGCGACAACTCCAGCGGCGGCACACCTGCCGTGGCCACGGACACCGCTCCTTCGGCTGCCTGAAGGCTGAGGTGCATTTGAACCGCTGAACGGGGCCTTGTGCCCCGTTTTTCTGTTTCCGCACTGCCGATCTTGCAGCGTTGCATTTCACTCCTCCTGTCCATGCCCATCTCCCAGCGATTTGTCCGCTGCTTTGTTGCGTTCAATAGCTGCGTGCGAATGGAGCATCTCCGGTGACCATGATCTGGCAGACCTCCCGCTTCGTCATCGACCTCTCCCGTCCGCAGATCATGGGAATCGTCAATGTGACGCCCGATTCGTTTTCGGATGGCGGACACCACGGCTCCACCACTGCGGCGTTGCGGCATTGCGAGCAGTTGCTGAGCGATGGCGCGGACATCCTCGACATTGGTGGCGAGTCCACGCGCCCAGGCAGCCCGGCGGTGCCTCTGGATGAAGAGCTTGCCCGCGTGGTGCCCCTGGTACGGGATGCCATCAGCCTCGGCGTGCCGATTTCGGTAGACACCTACAAGCCCGAGGTCATGCAAGCCGTCCTGGACCTGGGCGCTGACATCGTCAACGACATCTGGGCGCTGCGCCAGCCGGGCGCCGTCGCCGCCGTGGCCGCGCACCCGCGCTGTGGCGTGTGCCTGATGCACATGCACCGCGATCCGCAGACCATGCAGGCTGCGCCCATGGAGGGCGATGTCGTAGCGCAGGTGCTATCTTTTTTAGAGCTGTCAGCGCAGAATCTGCTGGCCGCAGGCGTGCAAAAGGATCGCATCGTGGTCGACCCGGGCATTGGCTTTGGCAAGACCGTGGCGCAGAACTTCGCCCTGCTGGCGCACCAGCAACGGCTGCGCGATGCGGGCCATGCGGTGTTGGCCGGGTGGTCGCGCAAGTCGTCGCTGGGTGCGGTGACGGACCTCCCTGTGGACCAGCGCATGGTGCCCAGCGTGACCGCAGCCGTGCTGGCTGTGGAGCGGGGAGCATCTGTCTTGAGGGTGCATGACGTGCGGGATACCGCGGCGGCGTTGAAGGTGTGGGGTGCGATGCAGCAGCAGGCCGCGGGCTGACGCTGCGATGTGTCGCCCGCGCTGGTCGGCGCAGGCGGTGCGGTTTTTTCAGGGCGCCGAGGGGCGCTCTACAACGAATAACGAGATACACGAGGAGACGCTCGAACATGACACGCCAATATTTTGGAACCGATGGCATCCGCGGTACGGTGGGGCAGCCCCCCATCACCCCGGACTTTGTGCTGCGCCTGGCCCATGCCGTGGGCCGCGTACTGCGCCGCACCGAAGAGCGCCCCACGGTGCTGATCGGCAAGGACACCCGCATCTCCGGCTACATGCTCGAGAGCGCGCTCGAGTCCGGCTTCAACTCCGCCGGGGTAGACGTGGTGCTGCTCGGCCCTCTGCCCACCCCCGGTGTGGCCTACCTCACGCGGGCCCAGCGGGCCAGCCTGGGGGTGGTCATCAGTGCCAGCCACAACCCGTATCCCGACAACGGCATCAAGTTCTTCAGTGCCCAGGGCACCAAGCTGCCCGACGCGTGGGAGCTGGCGGTAGAGACGGCCGTGGCAGAACCACCCGTGTGGGCGGATTCGGCCAGCCTCGGCAAAGCCCGGCGCCTGGACGATGCGGCCGGCCGCTACATCGAATTCTGCAAGAGCACCTTTCCGCAGGACCTCACTCTCAAGGGCGTCAAGATCGTGGTGGACGCTGCGCACGGTGCGGCCTACCAGGTGGCGCCCAAGGTGTTTCATGAGCTGGGGGCCGAGGTGCTGTCCATCGGCTGCGCGCCCGACGGCCTCAACATCAACCGCGACGTGGGTGCCACCCACCCCGATGCGCTGGTGCGCGCCGTGCGTGCCAACCGCGCGGATTACGGCGTTGCCCTGGACGGCGATGCCGACCGGCTGCAGGTGGTGGACGCCACCGGTCGTTTGTACAACGGGGACGAGTTGCTGTACCTGATGGCCGCCGACCGCATGGGCCGCGACGAGCATGTGCCCGGCGTGGTGGGCACGCTGATGACCAACATGGCGGTGGAAGTCGCATTGCAGGCGCGCGGCGTGAAGTTCGTGCGTGCCAAGGTGGGTGACCGGTACGTGCTGGAAGAGCTGGCCCGTAACCGCTGGGTGCTGGGCGGAGAGGGCTCCGGCCATCTGCTGGCCCTGGACCGCCACACCACGGGCGACGGCCTGGTGAGTGCGTTGCAGGTGCTGCAGGCCTGCGTGCGCAGTGGCCGCACGCTGTCCCAGTTGCTTGCCGAGGTCACGCTGTATCCGCAGGTACTGCTCAACGTCCGTCTGGCGCCGGGGCAGGACTGGAAGGCCAATCGTCTCTTGGAGGACACCACGCGCAGCGTGGAGCAGGAGCTGGGCTCGTCAGGCCGTGTGCTGATCCGCGCCAGCGGCACCGAGCCGCTGCTGCGGGTGATGGTGGAAGCGCGTGATGCCCAGCAGGCCAGCCTGTGCGCGCAAAAGCTCGCCGACGCGGCCCGTGCTGGCTGATCGCGCCGAAGCATCTCGCGGGCAGCCGGCCCAGCCGCTCAGCCCGGCCAGCCCAGCCCAGCCCAGCCCAGCCAGTCGCTTACCTGTCTCCGCTTGCCGAAAAGTGGGCGGGTGGGGCGATCCGGTACGCTGTCACCGTGACTGCCGAAGCCACCTTACCGAAGCCACTTTAAGCCGCTCAGGATTCCTCTCATGTCGTCTGCCGCTTTGACTTCCACTTCGACACCCATCGCCATCGCCATCGACGTCCGGCGCGTGGACTTTGCCAACGCCCGCGATACACAGGCCTTGGTCGATCTGCTCGACGGCTATGCGCGCGACGCAGCGGGCGGCGGCGAGCCGCTCAGTGACGAGGTGAAGCAGGGGCTGCCAGAGGCGCTGCGGCAGCGCCCACAGGCCTTCAGCGTGATCGCCTGGGCTGCAGACCCTTTGGCTTCAGGGGGCGAAGTGCCCGTGGGGCTGGTCAATTGCCTGGAGGGCTTTTCTACCTTTGCCTGCAAGCCTTTGGTCAACTTGCACGACGTGGTTGTCGCGCCCGGGTGGCGCGGCCACCGCATCGCGCAGAGCATGCTCAAAGCCGTGGAGGCGATGGCGCGCGAGCGTGGCGCCTGCAAGCTGACGCTGGAGGTGCTGTCGGGCAACCACAGCGCCCTGCGCGCCTATGAGCGCGAGGGCTTTGCGGCCTACACTCTGGACCCCAGCATGGGGCAAGCGCAATTTTTGCAGAAGGTGCTGGACGGGGCAGGGTACCTGCCGCCGGCCGCACCCTGAAAATTTCCCAGGAGATAACACCGCATGAAGACATCGTGGGACCAGATCGCTGTGATGGGGTTTGCCGCATTGACAGCGTTGACAGCCCTGGCTGCGGCGCCCTCGGCGCATGCCGGCAAGACGCTGGACGGCATCAAGGCGCGGGGGCAACTGGTGTGCGGCGTCAACACCGGCCTGGCCGGGTTTGCGATGGCCGACGCGAGCGGCAAATGGTCGGGCCTGGACGTGGACGTGTGCCGCGCTTTGGCGGCCGCGGTGCTCGGTGATGGACAGAAGGTCAAGTACGTGCCGGTGGACGTGCCCCAGCGCTTTACCGCGCTGCAGTCGGGCGAGGTGGACGTGCTCTCGCGCAACACCACGTTCTCGCTCACGCGCGACGCATCGCTGGGCTTGCACCAGACGGTGGTGACCTACTACGACGGGCAGGGCTTCATCGTCCCCACCAAGAGCAAGATCAAGAGCGCCCGCCAGCTCAAGGGGCAGACCGTGTGCGTGCAGTCGGGCACCACCACCGAGAAGAATCTGCTCGACTATTCACGCGCCAACGGCCTGGACGTCAAGCCCGTGATGTTCGAGAAGATCGACGTGGCCACCAGTGCCTATCTGGCGGGCCGCTGCACGGCCTACACCACGGATGCGTCGGGCCTGGCGTCCTTGCGCAGCACTGTGCGCGACGGAGCTGCGGTACACACCATCCTCCCGGACCTGATCTCCAAGGAACCCCTCGGCCCCCTGGTACGCCGGGGCGACGACGAGTGGTTTGCGGTGGTCAAGTGGGTCATTTACGGCCTCATCGAATCCGAAGAATATGGCGTGACGCAGGCCAACGCGGACCAACTGAAAGCCAGCAGCACGAACCCGGTCGTGCAGCGCATTCTGGGCACGTCGGAAGACACGGGCAAGCTGCTGGGCCTGGACCGGGACTGGATGCTGCGGGCCGTCAAGACCACGGGCAATTACGGCGAAATCTTCGACCGCAATGTCGGCCCCAAGTCCGCGCTGGGACTGCCCCGCGGGCTGAACAACCAGTGGAACAAACAGGGGCTGATGTACGCCTTCCCGATCCGTTGAAGACTTGACGGTGTTTACGGCGTAACGGCGTGGGGTGTGACTGCTACCGCGGTGGATACGGCCCAGCGTGCCGGTAGGCCTGCTGCTGCGTGGGTAGCAGCAGCAACAGCAACAGCGCAGAAGCACCTTGGGGCTGCAAAGAGGTCGGCTCTTGGCTTGCTATTAAAAATATAGCTGCTTGCGCTTGTCTATCAAGCGGTAGGTCTTGTTTTTATCTAGATCCGATGCGCAGTGGCCCTGAGCTGGAGGCAAAGTTGTCGCACTGCAGAGGTGTGTTGTCTTGGCGCAAAGACAGTCAGTGCACCAGTTGCTGCCGCATGAAGACTTCCAGCTCCGGTGCGGCCAGGGGCATACTGAAGTGGTAGCCCTGCGCCTCGTCGCAGCCTTGTTCCAGCAAAAAGGCCAGCTGCCCTTCCGTTTCCACACCCTCTGCCGTGGTGCGCATGCCCAGTGCCTGGGCCATGCGGATGATGGCGCTCACGATGGCTCGGTCGTTGCCATCGTCGCCCAGGTCGCGCACGAACGATTGGTCGATCTTGAGCTTGAAGATCTGAAAGCGCTTGAGCTGGCTCAGCGATGAGTAGCCCGTACCGAAGTCGTCCATCGACATGCGTACGCCGCGCGCATGCAGTTGGTCCATGGTGGCCACGGCGGCATGGGGGTCGTCCACGGCCACGCCTTCGGTCAGCTCTAGTTCCAGCGCATTTGGCGGCAGGTCGAACTCCGCCAGGACGCGGCTCACCATCTCGGGCAGTTGCGGCTGGCGGAACTGGATCGCCGACAGGTTCACTGCCATCATCAGGCCAGGGAATCCATCGGCGCGCCACACCTTCAGCTGTGCCAGCGCCGTGCGAAGTACCCACTCGCCAATCTGCAGGATCTGGCCGCTGTCTTCGGCGATAGGGATGAACTCTGCAGGCGAGATGGCGCCCAGTTGCGGGTGGTTCCAGCGCAGCAGGGCCTCCACGCTGCGCACGGCGCCTGTGGTCAGGCTCATCTGGGGCTGGTAGTGCAGTTGCAGCTGGTTGCGCTCCAGGGCGCGGCGCAGGGCGTTTTCAAGCTGCAGCGCGCGCACGGACTGGGCCTGCATCTCGGGCGTGAAGAACTTGAAGGTGTTGCGCCCATCGAGCTTGGCCCGGTACATGGCCACGTCGGCCGACTGGGTCAGCGTGTCGAAGTCGGCGCCGTCCTGCGGAAACAGTGCGATGCCCATGGAGGGCGCCATGGTCAGCTCGTGGTGATCGATCTGGTAATGCTGGCGCGAGGCCTCCTGCAGCTTGCCTGCCACGCGGGCTGCGCCGTGGGCATTGGCACCCGGTAGCAGCAGCACGAACTCATCGCCGCCCAGGCGCGACACGGTGTCCTTGTCCCGCACCACGGCGCGCAGCCGCTTGGCGATCTCCACCAGCAGCACATCGCCCACGCGGTGGCCCAGCGAGTCGTTCACGTGCTTGAAATGGTCCAGGTCCAGGAAGATCACGGCCAGCGGCGTGTTGCCCTCCTGCGCCACGCGGATGGCCTGCTGCGCCCGTTCGGACAGCAGCGTGCGGTTGGGCAGGCCGGTCAGGGCGTCGTAGTGGGCCAGCCAGTAGATGCGCTCCTGGTCCGCCTTGCGGTCGCTGATCTCGCGGTGCAGGTTGTCCACCGTCTCGCGCAGTTCCTGGGTGCGGTCCTGTACCTGTTGCTCCAGGTCCTCGTGCGCCCGCGCCAGGGCCGCTTGGGCCTGTTTGCGCTCGGTGATGTCCATGGTGATCCAGATGGCGCCCTGCGACGCGTCCGCAGGGTCCAGCGACTTGCTGCGCACTTCGCAGATCACGGGGGTGCCGTCCTTGCGGCACAACTCCACCTCGCCCTCGTAGGTCAAGCCTGCCGCCATGGGCGGATAGCACCGGCGGCCCACCTCGTCCCAGGCCGCGTCGCTGGCATACCAGCGGCGCGACGAGCTGCCGACCAGCTCGCCAGGCTGGTAGCCCAGCATCTGCTCGAAATGGTGGTTGCAGCGCGTCAACTGCCGGTCGCGCAGGAAGACGATGCCCACCATGGCACTGTCGAACAGCAACTGTTTTTCGCTAACGGCCGCGTTCAGTGCGGCTTCGGCGCGTTTTTGTTCGTCGATGTCGTCAACGATCCAGATCGAGCCTTCGGCCGTGTCGTGCGGATTGATGAGGCGCCCCGTGAGGCTTCCCCAGAACAGGCTGCCATCGCGCCGGCGCAGGGGGCGTTCGATGCGAAACGACTGGCCCTGTGCCAGCACCGGGTAGGCCGTGCGCCCCAGTTCCCTGAAGGCGTCGCGGTCGGGGTAGAAGGCTTCGGTGTTTTGCCCCACCACCCGCTCGGCACTGGCGTAGCCAAAGATCTCCGCATACCGCTGGTTGCACCGCACCACGCTGCGCTGGCGCAGAAAGACGATGCCGACGCCTGCACTGTCGAGCAAGGTTTGCTGTTCGCGCAAGGCGCGCTGCAGGGGTGTTTGGGGGGCGGCTCCAGGACGCTGCAACTCTGGAGCGCCGTAGGGCGCGGACATGGAAACCGGGAGCGATGGAATGCCGGAGGCAGGAAATTTGTACCAAATTGTAGCAGTGCCACCTCACAGCCGAACCTGCGGGCGGATGGCTGCTCGGTAGTGCAGCCCCTGAGCACCTGCACAGCAGGCGTTGCTCGTGCTCACCTTCACCTGCTTGCTGGCCCCTTCAGAGCTTTGCAGCTACAGCAGGCTGTGCCAGATGGCTGCGCAGGTACGCTTCGAAGTCAGCTGCGGGCAGGGGCCGGCTGAAGAGGTAGCCCTGGCCCTCGTCGCACCCCTGCGCCCGCAAGAAGTCGAGCTGCCCATCGGTCTCCACGCCCTCGGCCGTGGTCTGCATGCCCAGGGCTTGGGCCATGCGGATGATGGCGCTCACGATGGCGCGGTCGTTGGCATCGTCTTCCAGGTCCCGCACGAACGACTGGTCGATCTTGAGCTTGTAGATCTGAAAGCGTTTGAGATAGCTCAGCGACGAATATCCGGTGCCGAAGTCGTCCATCGACAGGCGCACGCCACGGTCGTGCAGCTGGTCCATCATGGCCAGCGCGGCGGCGGGGTCGTCCACGGCAGCGCCCTCGGTCAGCTCCAGCTCCAGCCGCCGCGCGGGCAAGCCGGCCTGCACCAGGCAGCGCGTGACCATCTCGGGCAACTGCGGGTGGCGGAACTGCACGGCCGACACGTTCACCGACACGGCCCTGAGCGGCAGTTGCATGTCCAGCCAGCGCTTGATGTCGTTCACGGCGGTGCGGATCACCCATTCGCCGATCGCGACGATCATGCCGCTGCTCTCTGCCACCGGCACGAACTCGGCGGGTGACACCATGCCCAGCTCGGGGTGGCGCCAGCGCAGCAGGGCCTCGGCGCCCACCAGCTTGCGGGTGTCCAGCGACACCTGGGGTTGGTAGTGCAGCTCGAACTGGTTGCGCTCCAGGGCGCGGCGCAGGGCGTTTTCGATCTGCAGCGCGCGTGCGGTGCGGGCCTCCAGGTCGGCGGTGAAGAAGCCGTACCGGTTGCGTCCATTTTGCTTGGCGCGGTACATGGCTGCATCGGCCCGCTGGTAGAGTGTGTCGAATGTTTCACCGTCCGCCGGGTACATCGCAATGCCCACCGACAGCGTGGTCGTGAGCTCGTACGGGTCAAGCTGAAAGGGTTCAGCCACCGCTACCAACAGCTGGTTGGCTACCTCCGCGGCCGCGGCTGCCGAGGTGGCGGGCAAGAGCAGCAGGAACTCGTCGCCACCCAGGCGCGACACGGTGTCGTGCGACTGCAGCAGCGACTGCAGCCTGCGCGCCACCGCCACCAGCAACACGTCGCCAATGCGGTGGCCGAGCGAGTCGTTGACGTTCTTGAAGTGGTCCAGGTCCAGAAACAGCAGCGCCAGGGTGCCGCCGCGGGCCCGCTCGTCGTCGATGTACCGCTGGGCCCGCTCGGCCAGCAGTGCGCGGTTGGGCAGCTCCGTGAGCGGATCGAAATGCGCCAGGCGCTGGATGCGGTCTTGCGCCTCGCGCTGCTGGGTGATGTCGCGAAACAGCGTGATCGAATGCGTCACCACCCCTTTGCCGTCGCGCACGCTGCTCACCGACAGCCACTGCGGGTAGGTCGTGCCGTCCTTGCGGCGTCCGCGGACCTCGCCCTCCCAATGCCCATCCTGCGTGAGCCGCGCATACAACGTGTCGGCATCGAAATCCCGCACGGACTCTGCCGCGGTGAGCAGGCGCACCGACTGGCCGATGGCCTCCGCCTCTGAATAGCCCGTAATGCGCGTGAACGCCTTGTTGATGCGTACGACGGTGTGTGTCGCGTCGGCGATGACGATGGCTTCGCTGCTCTGGTCGAACACCTGGGCGGTGAGCTGCAGCTGCTCTTGCGACCGCTTGCGTTCGGTGATGTCGCGCGAGAGCACGATGTACCGTGGTGCATCGCCGCCAGGCGCGGCGGTCTTGCGCGCGGCAGACAGCTCGAACCAGCTGGTGCCCAGGCCGGGCAGGTCGACCATGATCTGCCGCCCGTTGGACCAGCCGTGCTGCTCGGCCTCGTGCAGCACGTCCATCACTGCAAGCGCCGCCAGCGCGGGCAGCATGTCCGTCACATTGCGCCCGATCAAATCCTCCACAGGAGCCATCAGCAGTTCTGGCCGCTGGCTGTGCACGCTGCAATAGCGGCCCTCCTGGTCGATTTCGAACAGCGGATCGGGGATGGCGTCGATGGTGGCGCGCAGCTGCTGCTGCGTGGCCTGGATCTCGGCCGTGCGCTGCTCGACCTGTTGCTCCAGGCCTTTTTCGTGCGCCTTGAGCCTGAACAGCAGCCAGGCGAGGTACGCCATCATCAGTGCAAACCCCAGGCCCAGGGCACACCGCACGGCCAGCACGCCGGGGTGGCCCCAGCCCTGCGCAGGGGCCAGGCTCAGCATCCACTGCCCGTTGGGCAAATTGAGCGGCCTGCCAACAGCCTGCTCGGCGGCGGGCGGTGGCACAGAAGCTGCAATGGTCTGCTCTTCCTGCGTGCCAGGCCGCACGCGCCACAGCCGGTAGTGGTAGCCGCGCTGGGTCAGCTGCGGCAGCCGCGCCACGTCCAGCACCTCGGGCAGGCGAATCGTGACGTACGTGAAGCCCCAGAACGTGCGCTGGCCCTGCGCGTTGTCGAGGTACACCGGCTGGCGCCCCACCACGCCCAGCCCGCCCTGCACCAGCTCCAACGGGCCTGCCAGCGTCAGGCGGCCGGACTCGCGGGCGCGCGCGGCCTCGGGGCCCTGGCGGGGGTCGTTGAGCTGGTCGAATCCGATGACGTTTTCATTGCCCTGGCGCGGCACAACCTGCTTGACCACCCCCTGGGGCGCCAGCCCCATGGCTGCGATGCCGGGGTAAAACGGCAGCAATTGCGTGCCGATGTCTTCGAACTGGGTGACGGTACCCCGGCCCTGCCGGACCAGAGCCACCAGGGTGTTGTTGGCCGACAGCGCCAGCTCGATGGCCCGCTGCAGCGCCTGCACATGGTCGCCTGCGATATCGGCCACCTGGGTGCGCTGCTGATCGCGCTCTTGCTGCTCCAGCGTCCAGATCAGCCCGGCCGCACACAGCTCTGACAGAACAAAAACCACCAGTGGTCCCGTGAGGGACCTGCGGGATCGGGCGGGGAGGGTGGTCTGCACGGCGAGGTTTCCTGAATCCATTATGCAGGCGCACGGGCCCCCTCCCGCGTCGTGGAAAACGCTTGCCTGTCATGCCGCTGACATGCCATCGACATGCCGATGTCATGGGCCCATCCCACACTGCGGCGCAGGGAACAGATTCCCTGGCCGCTGCGGGAATGTTCGCTCCTGTGGCCCTACATCAGGAGATGTTGCACCATGAATGAGCTGTCCGCCTTGACGCCGATCCTGCCCCACGATGCGCTGCCCCATGGCGCCCTGCAAGCCCCAGGTGCCGTGCCCGGCGCAGCAAGGACAGCGCCCGAGCGTGGCGCCATCCAGGTGACCTGGGCGCGGCACGAAGATGAAGTGCGCCAGGCGCAGAAACTGCGGTTCGATGTGTTCGCGGCGGAGATGGGCGCTCGATTGACGACCCCCATCGCCGGCCACGACGTGGACCTGTTCGACGATTATTGCGAGCACCTGTTGGTGCGCGATGCTCAGAGCCAGCAAGTCATTGGGACTTACCGAGTGCTCACGCCAGCCCAGGCCCGCCGCGTCGGCAGCACCTACAGCGACACTGAATTCGATCTGACCCGCCTGCGCACCCTGCGTCCGCGCATGGTCGAACTGGGCCGCAGCTGCGTGCACCCGGACCACCGCCACGGCGGCGTGATCATGGCGCTGTGGAGCGCGCTGGCCGACTTCATGGTGCGCAACCAGCTCGACACCATGATCGGCTGCGCCAGCATTCCCATGCTGCACAACGGCGTGATCAGCGGCGATGCCGCCGCCAGCATCTGGAACCAGGTGCGCCAGACGCACCTGGCCCCCATCGAATACCACGTGCTGCCCCGCCTGCCGCTGCCCATCGACCAACTGGACGGCTCGGTCTTCGTGGAGCCGCCGGCCCTGATCAAGGGGTACCTGCGCCTGGGTGCGCGGGTGCTGGGCGCCCCCGCGTGGGACCCGGACTTCAACACGGCAGACCTGCCCATGCTCATGCGGCTGGCAGACCTGCACCCGCGCTACCGCAAGCACTTTCTGGGGGCCTGATGCGCGCCGCGTTCGACGCGCTCGGCGACTGGACTGCACACGTGGGAGGTGGGCAGGACCCTGCCGCCGACGCCGCCGACGACGCGCATCCACCAGGACACCGGCATCTGCGAGCGGTGTTCATCTCCGACCTGCACCTGGGCACCCCCGGCTGCCAGGCCGAGGCCCTGCTCGACTTCCTGAAGCACCACCCCAGCGACCATCTGTACCTGGTGGGAGACATCGTGGACGGCTGGCAACTGCGCCGCCGCTGGTTCTGGCCCCAGGCCCACAACGACGTGGTGCAAAAGCTGCTGCGCCGTGCGCGCAAGGGCTGCCGCGTGGTCTTCGTGCCCGGCAACCATGACGAGTTCGCCCGCGCCTTCGTCGGCCACTCGTTCGGCGGCATCGAGGTGGCCGAGGACACCGTGCACACCACGGCCGACGGCCGCACGCTGTGGGTGACGCACGGCGACTACTTCGACGGCGTGATCCAGTGCGCCAAGTGGCTCGCCTACGTGGGCGACAATCTCTATGAGTTCACCCTCAAGCTCAACCGCTACCTGAACACCCTGCGCGCGCGCATGGGGCTGCCGTACTGGTCGCTCTCGGCGTACCTCAAGGGCAAGGTCAAGAAGGCGCTGAACTACGTGACCGACTTCGAGGTGGCGGTGGCTGCCGAGGCCCGCCGCCGCGGCCATGGCGGTGTGGTGTGCGGCCACATCCACCGTGCCGAGATGCGCGAGATCGACGGCACGCTGTACTGCAACGACGGCGACTGGGTGGAGAGCCGCACTGCGCTGGTAGAACACATGGACGGCCGGCTCGAACTGGTGCAATGGCATGCGCCCGCGCCGCAACGCGCAGCGTCCCCTGTGGCAGCGGAGGCTACGGTATGAGAATCGCACTGGTCACCGACGCATGGCGTCCCCAGGTCAACGGTGTGGTCACCACCCTCCTGGAGCTGGTGCATGAGCTTGAGGCGCTGGGGCACGAGGTGCGGGTGATCGAGCCCGGCCAGTTCCAGACGCGTCCCTGCCCGGGCTATGCGGGCATCGACCTGGCGGTGCGCCCCGCAAAGCAGGTGGCCCGCATGCTCGACGAGATCCAGCCCGACGCCATTCACCTGGCCACCGAGGGTCCGCTGGGCTGGGCCGGGCGGCGCCATTGCCTGCGCAAGGGCCTGGCCTTCACCACGGCGTTTCATACCCGCTTTCCGGAGATATTGCAGGCAGCCCTGCGCGTGCCGCTGTCGTGGGGGTATGCGCTGTTCCGGCATTTTCATCGGCCTTCGTCGGGTGTCATGGTGCCCACGCAGGGCGTCCTGCAGATGCTGGCACAACGGGGCTTCGGCAACTTGCGCCTGTGGACGCACGGCGTCGACACGCAGGCATTTTCTTTCCACGGCGAAGTGGCCCACAGCCCGCTCACGGGCACGCTGGCCCATCCCGTTGCCTTGTACGTGGGGCGGGTGTCGTACGAGAAGAACATCGAGGCCTTCCTGCAGCTGGACATGCCGGGCACAAAAGTGGTCTGCGGCGTCGGGCCGCTGGAGGCGCGCCTCAAAGCCCGCTACCCGCAGGTCCGCTGGCTGGGCATTCTGGAGCGGTCGGCGCTGGCTCGGGTGTATGCGGCGGCCGATGTTTTCGTGTTTCCAAGCCGCTCGGAAACCTTTGGCCTGGTGATGCTGGAAGCCATGGCCTGCGGTACGCCGGTGGCGGCATTCCCCGTCGACGGGCCCATGGAAGTGCTCGGGGCCCATGCGGGCGAGGCACCGCAGGGCGGCGTGCTGCATGACAGCCTGCTGATTGCTGCGCAGGAAGCGCTGGCCATTCCCCGGTGCGAGGCGCGTGCCCGTGCATTGGATTTCACCTGGGCACACGCGGCACGCCTGTTCGAGCAGCACCTCGTACCTGCGCGCTCCGGCACCGTGACGGTGCCGCCATCTGTCACAAAATCTGTCACATCACTGTCATCTGGGCGTTAAATACTGAGGTCATCCCGCATTTGCCGCGTTGGCGTACCCATGCTGCCTTTGCTTTCCGATGACGCTGCCGCCATGCGGTTCGATACCGCTGCCATGACCGAACACCCTCTCGCTGCCTTGTCACATGACCGTCACGACGGTGCCCCGGCTGCACTGACGCAGGCCGCGCAGTTGCCTGCGTTCCTTGACCGCGACCACAGCATCCTGGCCTTCAACGAGCGCGTGCTCGACTGGGCGGTGCGCAGCGATGTGCCGCTGCTGGAGCGGCTGCGCTACCTGTGCATTGTTTCTTCCAACCTCGACGAGTTCTTTGAAGTGCGGGCTGCGCCGCACATCACCGCAGCGCAAAAAGGCGAAACGCAGGGCCGCTACTCCACCGCCTCGTTCGAAGCCGTCGCCGCCAAGGTGCACGGCCTCGTCGAGCGCCAGTACGCGCTGTACAACGAGGCGCTGGTCCCCGCGTTTGCCGAGCATGGCATCCGCATCTTGGGTCACGGCGAGCGCTCGCCAGCGCAAAAGCGCTGGGTGCAGGACTACTTTGCCAGCGAAGTGCGGCCCCTGTTGATCCCGGTGGGGCTTGATCCAGCGCACCCGTTTCCGCAGGTGGCCAACAAGTCGCTCAATTTCATCGTGCGCTTGAAAGGGCACGATGCCTTTGGCCGCGAAAACGAAATCGCCATCGTCAAGGTGCCACGGGCTCTGCCGCGGCTCGTGCGCATCCCGGAGCGCGTGGCCTCCGAGCGGAACCTCTTCGTCAGCCTGTCCAGCATCGTGCGGTCCCATCTGGAGGATTTGTTCCCCGGCCGGGAGGTCACGGAGTTCTCGCAGTTCCGGGTGACCCGGCACTCGGACCTGGCACTGGACGAGGAAGACGTCCGCAACCTGCGGACCGCGCTGCGCCAGGGGCTGCAGCACCGCCACTACGGCCAGGCCGTGCGGCTGGAAGTGTCCTCCGGCTGCTCACAGTTCCTGTATGACTTTTTGCTCGCGCAGTTCGGCCTGCCTGCGGCGGCCCTGTACCGTGTGCAAGGCCCCGTGAACCTGGTGCGCTTGACGCAACTGGTGGACCTGGTCAACGACCCCTCGCTGATGTTTGCGCCGTGGAACTCCGCGTGGCCGCGCCAGTTGCAGCCCGGCATGCCGATCATGGAACAGCTGCGGCGGCGCGATGTGTTGATCCACCAGCCGTTCGAGAGCTTCGACGGCCTGCTGGCATTCCTGCGGGAGGCGGTGAACGACCCCAACGTGCTGGTCATCAAGCAGACCATCTACCGCACGGGGTCGGATTCAGAACTCATGGACCTCCTGACCGAGGCGGTGCGCCGCGGCAAGGAGGTGATGGCGGTCGTGGAGCTGAAGGCGCGCTTTGACGAAGAAGCCAACATCAACTGGGCTGAGGCGCTGGAGTCCATCGGCGCGCAGGTGGTGTACGGGGTGGTGGGCCTCAAGACCCACGCCAAGATGCTGCTGGTCACGCGCAGGGAAGGGCGGCAGCTCAAGCGCTACGGGCACCTGTCCACCGGCAACTACAACATGCGGACCGCCAAGCTCTACACCGACCTGAGCTACCTCACTGCCGACGAAGACATGACCGCCGACATGGACGGCGTCTTCAACCATCTGGCCAGCCAGAACCGGCCCCCCCGGTTGCGCAAGCTCATGTTGGCCCCGTTCCATCTGCACCGGCGCATGCTGGAGAAGATCGAGCAGGTGGGCCTGGCGGCCAGCCGGGGCGAGGATGCCCGCATCGTCGCCAAGATGAACTCTCTGACGGACGAGGCGCTCATGCGGGCGCTCATCCTGGCAGGGCAGCGCGGTGCGCGCATCGACCTCATCGTGCGCGGTGCGTGCATGCTGCCGGCCGGGCTGCCGGGCGCGACGGAGAACATCCGGGTGCGCTCGGTCATCGGACGATTCCTGGAGCACACGCGGGTCTTTTACTTCCTGGCGGGCGAGCAGGAGGACCTGTACCTCTCCAGCGCCGACTGGATGAACCGCAACATGATGCGGCGCGTGGAACTGGCCTGGCCTGTGACCGACCCGTCGCTGCGCCAGCAGATCGTGGACGAGTGCCTGGTAGCCTATCTGCACGACAACCGCGATGCCTGGACGCTGAATGCGGAGGGCGGTTACGACCGTGCCGCGCACCCGACCGACGGCGTGGGTGCGCAAGACGCACTGATGGTTCGCTACGGGCCTGTGCCGCCCGCGGGGGCTGTCGAGCAAGGGGCTGCATGATGGACCTGATCCTGTGGCGCCACGCAGAGGCGGAAGAGCCGCAAGAGGGCCATGACGACCTGGCGCGGGCGCTGACGCCACGGGGGGAGAAGCAGGCAGCCCGCATGGCCGTCTGGCTGGATCGCCAACTGCCCGAGGGGCTGCGCGTGCTGGCCAGCCCCGCCCGGCGTACCGAGCAGACGGCCAGTGCCCTCGGCCGCAAGTTCAAGATGCGCGCCGAATTACTACCAGGGTGCACCCCGCAGGAGCTGCTGGAGCTGGTGCAGTGGCCGCGTTCGAAGGGCGCCGTGCTGGTCATTGGCCACCAGCCAGTGCTGGGCCAGACCATTGCGCAACTGATGGGCCTGCAGGCCGCAGACTGCGCCGTGCGCAAGGGGGCGGTGTGGTGGCTGCGGCAGCGCCAGCGCATGGATGAAAGCCAGACGCTGCTGCTGGCGGTCCAATCGCCGGACCTGCTGTAGGCGTTGCCTCGCGGTGGGGCGGCCGGCGGCAACTGCAGAGCAGATCAGCCCCTCAGTCCATCAACCCCTTAGGCACGGAACACCTCGGCCAACGTGTTGACCAACATCGCCCTGTGCTTGCTGGGCGCGTCTTCACCGGCCCCACCTTCGCAATAAGTTTATTTGCGGGTGGCCTTGGCCGTCTTCGCTGCAGGCTTGGCCGCGCTGGATTTTGCGGGTGCGGGTGCAGCAGGTGCAGGCTTGGCACTGGTTGCCTCGGCTTTAGGGCGACCTGTCTTGATGGATGGCACGGCTTGCAAGGCAGAGCGCAGGGCGCTGTCCGACAGGGCCGCCAGCACCTTCAGGCCGGCACGCAGCAGCTCGCTTTTCTTGACGGGCTGGGCCAGTGCGGTCGAGCGCTGCTTCAGCGTCTCGATCACTGCGTATTCATCTTTGGGGATGGTGAAGCTGTCGCGCACCAGCTTGGGCTTCTTGGCCTTACTGTCCTTGGCGCTGTCAGCCACCGGGGCCTTGGCGGGCTTTGCAGGTTTGACGGCTTTTGCAGCAGGTGGCTTGGGTGCTGCGGCCTTGGGCTTGGCGGCGGGCTTTGCCGCAGCCTTGGTCGTGGGCTTCGCGGCGGGTTTGGCCACTGGCTTGGGCGCTGCAGCAGTCGCTTTCACCGGCTTGGCGGCGGGGGCCGGGGTGGCAGCAACGGCGGGAGGGGTGGGGGTGCTGGAGGTCGGAGCGCTGGAAGTTGTCATGGTGCAGGTTGAATAAACGGTATAAACAGTTTATACCGTTTTAAGCCCGCACTCAACCAGGACGCCGCTGGCGCCCGCGTGCCGCAGTCCTCTCCATTCAGGCCAGGCCGACGGCCAACTCCCAGGGGGTCTTCAGCCAGGCCTGCGTTTCCTCGCGCAGCAAGTGCGCCGACTGCGGGTACGCGGCAGCCCAGCCAGGGCGCGCCGCCAGATGAAAACGCGGGCCATCCTGCCGCAGCGCAAGACCCGCGGTGTCCGGGTCGCGGCGGGCGTGGCACAGGGCCACAGCCAGGCGCAAGCTCAGCAGTTGCAGCGCGAACATCGGGTCCAGCAGATCCGCCTCGATCTTGCGGACCTTGCCGCGTTGCCCCTGTACCAGGATTCCCAGGCGGTGTAGTTCCGGCACGGCAAAGCCGGCGGCGTCGGTGTTGTCCAGGATGTAGGCGCCGTGGCGGTGGTAGTCGCTGTGCGAGACGAGGCAGCCGATCTCGTGCAGGCGGGCTGCCCAGTCGAGTTTGCGTGCGGCGCGCTCGCTGCCGGCGGGGGCGGCCTGGTCGAACAAGGCGCATGCCGTGCGCGCCACCCGCTCGGCATGTTCGGCATCCACCCCAAAACGCTGCATCAGCCCGTTCACGGTGGTGGTGCGCAGGTCGGTGCCGGGCTGCTCGCGGTCCAGCAGGTCGTACAGCGCGCCCTGGCGCAGCGCGCCTTGCGCGACCTGCATCTGGTCGATCTCCAGCAGGTCGAACACAGCCCGCAGCACGCTGACGCCGCCGCCGATCACGGCGCGGCGCTCTTCCTTCAGACCGTCCATGCGCAAGCGTTCGGCCGTCTGCGCGCGCAACAGCCGCTCGTGCAGCCACGCCAGCCCCTCGCGGGTGATGGTGCCGGGCGTGCCTCCGGCAGCGGCCAGAATGTCGCCCACCGCACCCGCCGTGCCGGACGAGCCATAGGCCACCTCCCACGCATCCGGGCGAAACGTTCCCAGGGCCTCGTCGAGCACGGCCTTGGCCGCAATCTCTGCGGCGAGGAATGCCGTGGCCGTGAATTCGCCTTGCGGAAAGTAGCGCTGCGACCAGGCCACACTGCCCACGCGGAACGATGCCACCGCATGGGGCGTGAATTGCTGTCCCAGAATGAGTTCGGTAGACCGCCCGCCGATATCGATGACCAGACGGCGTTCATCGGACTGGGGGAGCAGGCGTGCAACGCCCTGGTAGATCAGGCGCGCTTCTTCGGGGCCCGACACCACGTCGATCGGGTAGCCCAGCATCTCGCTGCCGCGCGACAGGAATTCCTCGCGGTTGCGCGCCTCGCGCAGGGTCTGCGTGGCCACGGCGCGCACCTGGGCGCGGGGAAACCCCGCCAGGCGCTCGCCAAAACGCGCGAGACACGCCCACCCGCGCTCCATGGCCTCCGGGGTCAGGTTGCGGTCTTCGTCCAGCCCGTTGCCCTGGCGGACGGTTTCTTTCAGATATTCGACCCGCTGTATGTGACCGAACTCGTAGCGCCCTATTTCAAGGCGAAAACTGTTGGAGCCGAGGTCGACTGCGGCGAGGCGTGTGCCGTTGTGCATATTGTTCTGGTAGGAGCTTCAACCGGCATCCTACCGCGTGCCACGGCGCATGGAAGCTGCTGCCCGCGCACGGCAGGAGAAGAGGAGGGAATGGCCAGCGTCAAGCCAGTGTGTTGTGGTTGTGTGACGGGTTCGTGACATTGCCTTTTGGGTGTTTTACCTCTGTAGCGCACGGTCGAATGGGTGGCTTTTTGTCACTGAATTGTCATCTTGGCCCCCTAGAGTTCACGGTGTTCCTGTTAACCCTAGTCCAAAGGTAACCTCATGAAACGCACATTTCTCAAAACCGTTGCAGTCGCACTGGCCACCTTCGCGGTCGGTGGTGCCTTTGCAGCGGACATCACCGGCGCTGGCGCTACCTTTCCCTTCCCGATGTACGCCAAGTGGGCAGAAGCCTACAAGAAGGAAACCGGCACGGGCCTGAACTACCAGTCCATCGGCTCGTCCGGCGGCATCCGCCAGATCCGCGCCAAGACCGTCGTGTTCGGCGCCACCGACGCCCCGGTCCCCGGTGCTGACCTCGACAAGGACGGCATGGTGCAGTTCCCCGCCATCATCGGCGGCACGGTGCCCGTGATCAACCTGGATGGCTTCAAGCCCGGCGAACTGCGCGTCACGGGCCCCGTGCTGGCCGACGTGTTCCTGGGCAAGATCGCCAAGTGGAACGACGCCAAGCTGGCGGCCCTGAACCCCGGCAAGACCCTGCCTGACCAGAACATCACCGTGGTGCACCGCGCCGACGGCTCCGGCACCACCTTCAACTGGACGGACTACCTGTCGGCCGTGAGCAAGGAGTGGGCTGACTCCGTGGGCAAGGGCGCTGCCGTCAAGTGGCCCGCAGCGTCGTCCGTGGGCGGCAAGGGCAACGAAGGCGTCGCCGCCAACGTCTCCCGCGTGAAGGGCTCCATCGGCTACGTCGAATACGCCTACGTCAAGAAGAACAACATGAACTTCCTGCAGCTGCAAAACGCTGACGGCAAGTACGTGAGCCCCGACGACAAGACCTTCGCCGCCGCTGCCGCCAGCGCAGACTGGTTCAGCGTGCCCGGCATGGGCATCTCGATGGTCAACGCCAAGGGTGCCGACAGCTGGCCCGTCAGCACGGCCTCGTTCATCCTGATGTACAAGGACCCGGCCGACAAGGCGCAATCGGCCGAAGTGCTCAAGTTCTTCGAATGGGCCTTCAAGAACGGCAAGGGCATGGCCACCGAACTGGACTACGTGCCCCTGCCTGACAGCCTGACCGCCGAGATCCGATCGAAGGTCTGGTCGCAAATCAAGAAGTAATTAACTCCAACAATAAAAGCAGTCTGCCCCAAAATAGTACCCATCGGCCGGCCGGTCTGGCCGATGGGTACTGGTTTGTGGGGCCTCCAGAAGCCAGATGGGAGTCAACATGAGCGTGGGAACCACCATGAGTTCGCAACCCGTGTCCGTCAACAAAGTGACGGGCGCCCCCACAGAGTCCATGGTCTCGATTGCCAAGCGGCAACGCCTGCAGGACATCTTTTTCCATCGCCTGACCCAGAGCCTCTCGCTGCTGGTGCTCGCAGCGTTGCTGGGCATCATCGTCTCTCTTTTCGTCTACGCGTGGCCTACGTTCCACAAGTTCGGTGCCCAGTTCATCTGGCGTGTCGAATGGGACATCATCAATGAAGAATTCGGTGCCGCGATCGCCATCGTCGGAACCCTGGCCAGTGCCGGCATCGCACTGCTGATTGCGGTGCCGCTCGCCTTCGGCATCGCCCTGTTTCTGACGGAAACCTGCCCCGTGTGGCTGCGCCGCCCGCTGGGCACGGCCGTGGAGTTGCTGGCGGCCGTGCCATCCATCATCTACGGCATGTTCGGCCTGTTCGTGTTTGCGCCGCTGTTCGCAGACTACTTCCAGATGCCGGTGCAAAAGCTGCTCGGTTCCATGCCGCTGGTGGGCTTTTTGTTTGGCGGCAGCACCAACGGCTTCGGCATCCTGGCGGCGGGCATCGTGCTCGCGTTCATGGTGCTGCCCTTCGTGGCTGCAGTGATGCGTGACGTGTTCGAGATCGTCCCTCCCATCCTGCGCGAGTCGGCCTATGGCCTGGGCTGCACGACATGGGAAGTGGTGCGCCGCGTGGTGCTGCCCTACACCCAGAAGGGCGTGATCGGCGGCGTGATGCTGGGCCTGGGGCGCGCTCTGGGCGAGACCATGGCCGTGACCTTCGTCATCGGCAACGCCAACCGCATGCCCACGTCGCTGTTCTCGCCCGGTACGTCCATCGCTTCCACGCTGGCCAACGAGTTCGGCGAGGCTGCGGACTTCCACCTGTCCACGCTGTTCGCCCTGGGCTTCCTGCTCTTCGTCATCACCTTCGTGGTGCTGTCGGTCGCCAAGATCATGCTGCTGCGCGCCGAGAAGGCCAAGGGCCTGTAAGCCCTTCCATGAATCCACTCTATTGAGGCCAAGCTCCATGGAATTCAACCAAACAATCTACAAGAAGCGCCAGCGCTCCAATGCCATCGGTCTGACCCTGTCCCTGGGTGCGATGGTGCTGGGCCTGTTCGTGCTGCTCTGGATCCTGAGTGTGCTGCTGTCCAACGGCTTCGCCGCGCTGGACTGGAACATGTTCACCCAGTCGACCCCGGCCCCGGGCTCCGAAGGCGGTGGCCTGGCCAACGCCATCGTGGGCAGCCTGATGATGGTGGGCTTCACCGTGCTGGTGTCCACGCCCATCGGCGTGTTGGCCGGTGTTTACCTGGCCGAGTACAGTGGCCAGAGCAAGACGGCAGAGCTGACCCGCTTCGTGACCGACATCATGCTGTCTGCGCCGTCCATCGTGCTGGGGCTGTTCGTCTACGCGATCGCCGTGGCCACCGTGGGCAACTTCTCCGGCTGGGCCGGCAGCCTGGCCCTGTCGCTGATCGCAGTGCCTGTGGTCGTGCGCACCACCGAGAACATGCTGCGCCTGGTGCCCGGCAGCCTGCGCGAAGCGGCGTTTGCCCTGGGTGCACCGCGCTGGAAGGTCTCCGTCATGGTCACGCTGCGCGCAGCGCGCAGCGGTGTGATGACCGGCCTGCTGCTGGCCGTGGCCCGCATCAGCGGCGAGACGGCGCCCCTGCTGTTCACCGCACTGAACAACCAGTTCTTCAGCACCAACATGAACGCTCCCATGGCCAATCTGCCCGTGGTGATCTTCCAGTTTGCGCTGAGCCCGTATGAAAACTGGGTGCGCCTGGCCTGGGGTGGTGCATTGCTCATCACGCTGTCGGTGCTGATCCTCAACGTCGTGGCGCGGGTTTTCCTGCGCGAGAAGACCCGCGGCTGACCTGTCTGACCAGACACGCAGACACGCACCCCCAGACATCTCCATTTTCAGGATTTGACAATGAACGCCACCGCTACCGCCACTGCCAGCAAGAACGCGCTGGAACTGCGCAACCTGAGTTTCTTCTACGGAAAATTCCAGGGCCTGCGCAACGTCAGCCTCAACATCGCAGAGCACAAGGTCACCGCTTTCATCGGCCCCTCGGGCTGCGGCAAGTCGACCCTGCTGCGCACGCTGAACCGCATGTACAGCCTGTACCCAGGCCAGCGTGCCGAGGGCACGATCAACTTCTACGGCCAGGACATCCTGGATGCCAAGCAGGACATCAACCTGCTGCGCGCCCGCATCGGCATGGTGTTCCAGAAGCCCACGCCGTTCCCCATGTCCATCTACGACAACATCGCCTTCGGCGTGAAGCTCTACGAGAGCCTGAGCAAGAGCGAGATGGACGACCGCGTGGAATGGGCGCTGTCCAAGGCCGCGCTGTGGACCGAAGTGAAGGACAAGCTGCACCAGAGCGGCCTGTCGCTGTCCGGCGGCCAGCAGCAGCGCCTGTGCATCGCACGCAGCGTGGCGGTGAAGCCTTCGGTGCTGCTGCTCGACGAGCCCACCTCGGCGCTGGACCCGCTGTCCACCGCCAAGATCGAAGAGCTGATCGACGAACTCAAGCACGACTACACCATTGCCATCGTGACGCACAACATGCAGCAGGCCGCACGCTGCAGCGACTACACCGCCTACATGTACCTGGGTGAAATGATCGAGTTCGGTGCCACCGAACAGATCTTCTTCAAGCCCGAGCGCAAGGAAACCGAAGACTACATCACCGGCCGTTTCGGCTAAGGAGACAACGAGATGCCCGATAAACATCTTTCCTCGCAGTTCGACAGCGAACTCAACAGCGTCTCCGCCCGTGTCATGGAGATGGGCGGCCTCGTGGAGTCGCAGATCCGCCAAGCGGTCTATGCCTTGTCCCAGTTCAGCCTGGAGGCCGTGGAAACCGTCGCCTCGATGGAGACCCGCATCAACGCGATGGAGGTCGAGATCGACCAGGAGCTGTCGTCCATCATCGCCCGCCGCCAGCCCACCGCGCGCGACCTGCGCCTGCTACTGGCCTTCTCCAAGGCCACGGCCAACCTGGAGCGCATGGGCGACGAGGCCAACAAGATGGCACGCATGGTGCGCTCCATCATCGAGAGCGGCGCCCCGCGCTCGCTGCCGTCGAGCGACCTGCGCACCGCCGCCGAGCTGGCTTCGGGCCTGCTGCGCAAGACGCTGGACGCGTTTGCGCGCCTGGACGTGAAGGCCGCCGTGGCCATCCTCAAGGAGGACGACCTCATCGACAAGGAGTTCGACGGCTTCGTGCGCAAGCTCGTCACCTACATGATGGAAGACCCCCGCACCATCTCCCCCAGCCTGGACCTGCTGTTCCTGGCCAAGGCGATCGAGCGCATCGGTGACCACTCCAAGAACGTGGCCGAGCTGATCATTTATCTGGTCAAGGGCAAGGATGTGCGCCACACTGCCCTCGACGAGATCGAGTCGGCCGTTCTGTGAGAAGAAAGGGCTTTGGCAACACCATGACAGAACTCACTCCCATGCTCCGCCGCCACGCGGGCCGCTGCTTTCTGAGCGCAGCGCTTTCTCATCTGGGGGCGGCCCAGCGATGAGAAAACTCCCACGCGTCCTCATCGTCGAGGACGAACCCGCGATTGCCGAGCTGATTGCCGTCAATCTGCGCCACAACGGATTCCAGCCCTTCTGGGCGGAAGACGGCGAGTCCGCCCAGCGCGAGCTCGATGCCGTGCTGCCCGATGTCATCCTGCTGGACTGGATGCTGCCGGGCCAAAGCGGCCTGTCGCTGGCCCGCAAGTGGCGTGCCGACAGCCGCACCAAGCCGATCCCCATCCTCATGCTCACCGCCCGCGGCGACGAGCCGGACAAGGTGGCGGGGCTCGATGCCGGTGCCGACGACTACATCACCAAGCCGTTCTCCACGCAAGAGCTGCTGGCCCGCATCCGCGCCGTGCTGCGCCGCCGCGCGCCGGAGCAGGTCAGCGACAGCGTGACCATCGGCGAGCTGGTGCTCGATGCCGGCACGTACCGCGTGACCTTCCAGGGCCAGCCGCTCAAGGTGGGCCCCACGGAGTTCAAGCTGCTGCACTTTTTGATGAAGCATGCCGAACGCGTGCACAGCCGCTCGCAGCTGCTCGACAAGGTGTGGGGCGACCACGTCTTCATCGAGGAGCGCACGGTGGACGTGCACGTCAAGCGCCTGCGCGAAGCCCTAGGGTCCGCGTCCGTCATGGTGGAGACCGTGCGCGGCGCAGGCTATCGCCTCACGGCGCAGCCGCAGGTGCAGTTGCAGGCCTGATATCCATTTGCCTTCAAAAATATAAAACCCGTTCACGCTGAGCTTGTCGAAGCGCCGCGCGAGGCTTCGGCAAGCTCAGCCCGAACGGCATTAAATGATTGAACGCAAATCCGTATGAGCTTGTTTTTCTTGCTGTCTTGAACGGGGCGCACGCGTTGCGCCCCTGGTGTTTTTGTAAAGGCGTTGCGGACCGGATGCTGTGGCGAATTACGTATTTTCTGCTCTGGCAGATTGCGGGCGGTAGCCTGGGCTGGTGGCAGGGAGGGCCGTGGGGCGCCGCACTGGGTGCCGCGCTGGCCGGGTGGGCCTGGTTTGTGTGGGACCTGCTGCGCGGCGCGCGCGTGCTGCGCTGGCTGCGAACGGGCGATTTGACCGACGTGCCGTCCATGCGCGGCATCTGGGGCGAGGCGGCCGACCGGGCGCGGCGCCTGCTGCGCCGGCAGGAAGCGCAGATCCGCGACAGCCAGGACCGGCTGCAGGAGATCCTCGCCGCCCTGCAGGCCACGCCCAACGGCGTGGTGCTGCTCGATGCGCAGGGGCGCATCGAATGGTGCAACCAGATGGCGGCCAACCAGTTCGGCTTTGATGCGCAGCGCGACGTGATGCAGTCCATCGGCAACCTGGTGCGCGACCCCGAGTTCACCGCGTATTTTTCAGAGCAGAACTTTGCGCACGACGTGGTGCTGGAAGGGCGTTTCAGCACGCCGTCGCGACCGGTGCGGATTTCGGTGCACCTGCACCCCTATGGCGACGGGCGCACTTTGCTGCTGTCGCGCGACGTGACGGCGCTGGAGCAGGCCGACGCCATGCGGCGCGACTTTGTGGCCAACGTGTCGCACGAGATCCGCACCCCGCTCACGGTGCTGACGGGCTTTGTGGAAACCCTGCAGACTTTGCCCTTGAATGCGGACGAACGGTCCCGCTACCTCGGGATGATGGCCCAGCAGGCCCAGCGCATGCAGAGCGTGGTGCAGGACCTCTTGACCCTGTCCCGGCTGGAAGGCAGCCCGCCTCCCGGCATGGCCGAATGGACACCCGTGCAGGCACTGCTGCAGCGCTGTGAGGAAGAAGGACGCGCGCTGTCGGCACTGCTCACGCAGAACCAGCCGAGGCACCATGTGATGGCCTTTCCGGGTGCCGACACCTTGCGCGCCGAAGGCCAGATCGCCGGCGTGCCTGCCGAGCTGCAAAGTGCCCTGTCCAACCTGATCAACAATGCCGTGCGCTACACGCTCGCTGGGGGCTCGATCACGATTGCCTGGCAGCGTAAGGACGATGGCAGCGCCGTCTTTTCGGTGCAAGACACCGGCCCCGGCATCGCACCCGAACACATTCCCCGCCTGACCGAACGCTTCTACCGCGTGGACCGCAGCCGCTCGCGCGAGACCGGTGGCACCGGCCTCGGGCTGGCCATCGTCAAGCACGTGCTGCAGCGGCACGGCGCCACGCTCGAGATCACCAGCACATTGGGCAAGGGCTCGGTGTTTGCGGTGACCTTCCCGGCCAACCGGCTGCGCGGGTTTGCGCTGCCTGCCGCAGCGGTCACGGCCTGATGCTGATCTGATGCGGCCAGACGCGGACACGTTCCGACTGATGCGTCTTGGGTGCTGCCCGATTCGTATCTGACGACGGGCCGCTCAGCGCGCCATCAAGGCGGTTTCAGCTGCGCTGGGGCCGGTGAACGGCCCGCCACACCATGCCCATGAACAACGCCGCCGTCGCCAGCAGCGCGGCCGCACTGGCGGACCAGAAGGGCGTGGGCGATGGGGTCACCGCCCATACGCCCGAGCCGTGGTACGCCCACAGGTAGCCGCCGCCCAGACCCGCGCCCCACAGCAGCACGCAGTACACCAGCAGCGGCGCCACCGTGATGCGGTAGCAGCGCAGCACGAAGACGCACAGGGTCTGCATGGCGTCCGCCAGGTGGTAGGCGGCCACCCACACCAGCACACCCCCGGCCATGGCCACCACGGCCGCGTTGCTGGAGTAGATGCTGCCCAGATGGTGTCTTGCTATGAATAACGTAGCTGCCAGCGCAATGGCAGCAAGCGCGGCAAGCTTGAAACCTAACAAAACCACCTGCCGGGCACGCGCCGCGTCACCCGCCCCCAGCCAGTAGCTGGTGCGTGCGCTGGTGGCAATCGACAGCGACAGCGGCACCATGTAGAGCACGGCCGCCAGGTTGGAGGCGATCTGGTGCGCGGCCGATGCGATGGTGCCCTGGCGCGCAATGAACAGTGCCATGAGCGTGAAAGAGGTCACCTCCACCATCACCGCCAGCCCCGCGGGTACGCCCAGCCGCGCAAAGCTGGCGATGGTGGGCCAGTGGGGCGGCTCGATGCGCCGCCACAGTTGCAGTGGCTCGTAGATGTCGCGCGTGCGCAGCAGCCAGACCGCCAGGCCCAGCATGCTGCAGTTGACGACCAGCGTCGCCCAGGCGCAGCCCACCACGCCCTGCGCAGGCAGCCCCAGGCCCCCGAAAGTGAACCAGATCGACAGCGGCAGCTTGATGAACAGCGAGCCCACCTGCAGCCAGGTGACCAGATGCGGGCGGCCCAGCGCCTGGTTCAGCGTGCTGTAGATGCGAAAGAGCAGGGCCGGTGGCAGCGCCAGGGCCAGCACCGCCAGATAGCGTCCCACTTCGGCGCGCAGGGCGGGAGGCACTTCCGTCCAGCGCAGCAAAGGGCTGGGCGACAGCAAAATGGCCATGCCCACCGCCGAGGCCGCGGCACACAGGTACAGCGCCTGCCGGAACGAGCTGCCGATGGCTGCGGTCTGTTGGGCGCCACGCTGCTCTGCCCACACGGGCAGCAGCGCCTGCAGTACGCCGATGAGCGCTACGTACACGCTGATGAAGATGGCCGAGCCGACCGACAGCGCGGCCAGCGAAGCCTCGCCGTAGCGGCCCGCGACGATGGTGTCCGTCACGCCGAACGCCATGACGGCCAATTGCCCGGTCAGCACAGTGATGGCGTGCCGGGAGATGGTGGATAGCTCGGACATATCAGTTTCTTGTTGTTCTGCACGCGGCTGTCAGCGCTCGCAGGCCTTGCGCCCACAGCATGCGGCACGCGGCGCGGTTCAGGCCGGCAGGCGCCGTCAAAGCGGATTTGCCCAGCCGCTGGCGTCCGTCCGCTTTAAGGACGGTACTCACCGGCCGGGGAGTGTGTCACCGCGCTGCGCGCCGGAACACCAGGAGGTGATCGTTCTTGTCGGTAGGGCGCGGCACCACGGCCATGCGCTCCCACCGGGCCGCGTTGACCATGCGCTCGGACGCGGGCCAGGACTCCATGTCCGCCACCAGCCAGTTGCACTCGTCCTGCAGGCCCGCGCGCTCCAGGGTGAGGTTGCCGTGGTACTGCAGCGCGGCCACCTGCGCGCGGCTCAGACCCACGGTCTGCACGCAGCCCGGGTCGGCGCCCAGCACTGCTTGCACCGCGCGCACCTGCGGGCCGTAGCTGCGGGCGTAGTCCAGCAGCGGTAGCCACAGCGTCATCAGCAGCACCCAGCCTAGCGCCGCGCCGCCAGCGGGCAGCACCAGGCTCTTCCAGATGGGCGCGCGGTCGCGCGAGGCGCGCCACCACACCAGCACACACCAGCCGGCAGTCGCCGCCAGGGCCACCACCAGCGCCAGTGCAGAAAACTGCGGCACGAAGCCGGGCGCGAGCTTGGCCACGTTGGCCGCCGGCTTGGCCGGAACACCCGTCTGCATCGCGATCCAGATCACCCAGATGGCCAGGGCCGACACCGTGAAGAACAGCAGCGTGAACCAGTCGATCAGCGCGCCCACACTGCGCCGCAGGGTGGGCAGGGCAAAAGCAGCCAGCGCAGCCAGCGCCGGCAGGCCCAGCAGCAGCGCCCGGTCCGCCGGCTGCGTGGTAAGCGTGGCGGCAATCGATACGGCAGAAAACCACAGGGGCAGCAGCAGGTGCCGATGGCCTTGCCGGCTGAAGATCTGCTTGCGCCAGCGCCACAGGGTCCACAGGGCCAGGGGCCAGGCGGGCCAGCCAAACCACAGCAGCAGCCGCGCCAGGCTTTGCCATTCCTTGCCGCCAGAATTTGCGCCCACGATCCGCCAGCGCCACAGGTCGAGCTTCCAGGCGACCAGCGCAGCCACCACGGTGATGGCGGCCAGCGCCAGGGTCCAGGGCAGGCGGCGGTCGGTGCTGCTGCCCGGGGCCAGCACCACCAGCACCACGCTGCCCACGCCCAGCAAGGTGGCCAGCGCCGGGGCGCCTGCGAGCGTCAGGCCCAGCATGCCCACCACCAGCGCGATGGCAGGGGCCACGGTGCGGTGGGGCATGGCCGCTACGGCAAAGAAGAGCAGGGCAGTGCAGCTGAGCTGCACCAGGTAGCTGGTCACCTCGTGCGACAGCTGGGCCAACCCCAGGCAGGCGATCAGGGCGAGCAGCGCGCCGTCGGCGATCGCGCGGGCATAGTCGGGCGGGTTGGCCTCGCCGCCAAACGCAAAGGCCACTGGCTGCGCGCCCGGGCTGCGTGCCAGGTAGTACACGCCGTACCAAGTGGCCATGAGGGTGATCACCAGCAACGCGGCAAAGGGCACGCGCACCGCCATCTCGGGCGACAGCAGCCACGATGGCGTGATCTGGATCGCCCAGGCGCCCAGCCAGTAGGGCAGCAGCCCCTCGGTCTCGGGGGCCATGCCGCCCAGCAGGGGCGCCAGCCACGGCGTGCGCTGCTGCGCCAGCTCCAGCATGTAGCCGAATGCGGTGACATCCGCACTCTTCCAGGGATCACGGCCCACGAAGCCCGGCACCACATAGGCGATGCACAGCAACAGCAGCGCCCACCGCGGCAGGGGGCGGACGGCGCTTTGGGTCACGATGGCGGGGGTGGGAGGAGTCACGCGTCAGAAAGGCAGCAAAAGCGGAGCCGTCGAGAATAAGCGCAAAAACGCACCAAAACGATACAGGATGCAGGGACCGCCAGCGTCGGGATCAAAAACTCCCGCGTTCTTGTCCCCGCCGGCCCGTGGCCAGCGCGGTGATGCCCACCACGAACCAGCCGCTGCAAAGCAAAAAGGCAGCACGGTTGCCCGGGCTGCCTTTTGTGGCGGTAACGCGCAGGAGGCGAATTACTTCGCTGCGGTCTTGCCGAAACGGTTGCGGAAGCGCTCGACGCGGCCACCCATGTTGTCCACCGACTTTTGCGTGCCGGTGTAGAAGGGGTGCGACTCAGAAGAGGTATCCAGCTTGAACAGCGGGTATTCCTTGCCTTCGAAGGTTTCGGTTTCCTTCGTGTTCACGCACGAACGGGTCACGAACTTGAAACCGTTGGACAGGTCCGAGAACAGGACTTCGCGGTAGTTGGGGTGAATGCCTTCTTTCATGATCAATCCTTGTCAAGTGCGGGAGCCGTGCTGAACCCGGTGCAACCTTTGCGCCGTGGAACATCCAGCGTACTTTCCGCAGAAAAAGCCCTCTATTATGGCACAGGGCAAATATGTGTCTTTTTCAACGTCGCTGCGCATCCGTCATAGCGATGGAAACCGGCGCGGCCCAAGACCAGTGCCACCGTGGAACTGGCTCTGCCAGGCCACGGGTGGCGTCCCCCTCCCGGGGAAGGCGCCAAAGGCGACTCAGGGGGGCTTACCCGCCTCTTCTCATCATGTCGAAAAAGTCCACGTTGGTCTTCGTGGCCTTCATGTTCTTGATCATGAGCTCCATCGACTCAATCTCGTCCATGTTGTACATGAACTGGCGCAGGATGCGGGTCTTTTGCAGAATCTCGGGCGCCAGCAGCAGCTCTTCGCGGCGCGTGCCGCTCTTGTTGAGCTCGATGGCGGGGAACACGCGCTTTTCGTACAGGCGGCGGTTCAGGTGGATTTCGCAGTTGCCGGTGCCCTTGAATTCTTCAAAGATCACTTCGTCCATGCGGCTGCCGGTGTCGACCAGTGCGGTGGCGATGATGGTGAGCGAGCCACCTTCCTCGACCTTGCGCGCCGCGCCGAAGAAGCGCTTGGGGCGCTGCAGCGCGGCGGCGTCCACACCACCGGACAGCACCTTGCCGGACGACGGCACGACGTTGTTGTAGGCGCGGGCCAGGCGGGTGATGGAGTCAAGCAGGATCACCACGTCCTTCTTGAGCTCGACCAGGCGCTTGGCGCGCTCGATCACCATCTCGGCCACGTGCACGTGGCGGGCGGCGGGCTCGTCGAAGGTGGAGGCGATGATCTCGCCCTTCACCGTGCGCTGCATTTCGGTCACTTCTTCAGGGCGCTCGTCCACCAGCAGCACCATCAGGTGCACATCGGGGTTGTTGGCCGTGATGGCGTGGGCGATGTGCTGCATCATCACCGTCTTGCCGCTCTTGGGCGGGGCGACGATCAGCGCGCGCTGGCCGCGGCCGATGGGCGCGATGATGTCGATGATGCGGCCGGTGATGTTCTCTTCGCCCTTGAAGTCCCGTTCCAGGCGCATCTGCTCCTTGGGGAACAGGGGCGTCAGGTTTTCGAACATCACCTTGTGCTTGTTCTGCTCTGGCGGGCCGTCGTTGACCTTGTCGAGCTTGGTCAGGGCAAAGTAGCGCTCGCCGTCCTTCGGCGTGCGCACTTCACCTTCGATCATGTCGCCGGTGTGCAGGTTGAAGCGGCGCACCTGGCTGGGCGAGATGTAGATGTCGTCCGTGCTGGCCGTGAAGCTGGTGTCGGGGCTGCGCAGAAAGCCGAAGCCGTCGGGCAGGATTTCCAGAACGCCATCGGCAAACACCTGCTCGCCGGCTTTGGCGCGCTTCTTGATGATGGCAAACATCAGCTCCTGCTTGCGCATCCGGCCGGTATTTTCGATTTCGAGTTCTTCGGCCTGCTTCAGGACTTCAGACACGTGCAGTGCCTTGAGTTCGTTTAAGTGCATGGAGTGACTCCTTGGCGGAGCTGGTGTGAATCTTGGGGGAGAGGGCAGGTGCCGGGAAAGCTGCTGTTTGCAGGCCTGGCATGCCGTGGATCTTGTTCCGGCTGCCAATGCGTGCAGGCCGGTGATCGGAAAGAATTATGACAGGAAAAAAATCGGGATATTCAGGGGCTTGCGATTTGATCGTTTGCCCGCGCTACCCACCGTGCGCAAGCCCACAGAAAAGAATGCCCCGCCAGACTGCCAGGTCTGCGGGGCATGGGGAGGATCAGGCCAGTTGCTGATCGATGAAGGCGGTCAGCTGGGCCTTGCTCATGGCGCCGACCTTGGTGGCGGCCAGTTGGCCGTCCTTGAAGAGCATCAGGGTGGGGATGCCGCGGATGCCGTACTTGGCGGGGATCTCGCGGTTCTCGTCCACGTTCATCTTGGAGATCTGCAGCTTGCCCTGGTAGGTGCCGGCCACTTCGTCCAGGATGGGGGCGATCATCTTGCAGGGGCCGCACCATTCGGCCCAGTAGTCCACCAGCACCGGGGTGCCGGCTTGCAGCACGTCGGCGTCAAAGCTGGCGTCGGAGAGATGTTTGATGAGTTCGCTGGCCATGGCGTATTCCTTGTATCTGGGCGGGTTGCGACCGGGGTACGTATAAAGTCTGGGCATTGTGACAGAAACCAATCCCACGTACACCGGTGTGGCCGGGCCCTGTGACGCTATGACTGTCATAGCGAAAACCGATCAGTGCACCCTCTTGTGGCGGCGTGTTCTGGCCCAGGTCGCCCACCACATAGTGCAGTGCGCAGCCCACCCCGCGCGCACGGTGGTGCTGGTGCCGTATGCGCAGCTGATGCCCTGGGCACAGCGGTATTGGGGCATGGCGCACCCGGATGGCTTTGCGCCCCGGTTCGAGACCACGCGCAACTGGGCGCGCCAACTGGCGGCTTTCGTGCCGCAAGGGGACGACCTGGCGGGGGACGTGGCGCGCGATACGCTCACCGCGCGCCTGTTGCTCGACAAGGCCGGTTTGTCGGCGCAGCGTGATGTGCTGGCCACGCCCCTGCAGGAGGCGGCGGCCCAGCTGGCACCGGCAGTGGCTGCCGTGACGCCGTCGCAGCGCGAGGCCTGGGGCGAGCAGGCGCGCGCACTGCTCCCGCCCGCGGACGAAGGCTCGGCCCTGCGGTTCGAGGCCGTGGTGGCGCGCATTGCGCTCGAATGGGTGCTGGCTTCGCGCCACGCCACCGACGTGCTGTTCGAGCCCGGCGTCGCAAGATCGGTCGACGCGCTGGTGCTGCTGCCCGGCTTTCAGCCCGATGCGCTGGCGCAGACCCTGCAGGCGCATTGGGGCGACAAGGCAGCGTCGCTGTCGCTGTGGAACCCGTCTGCCGACAGCCCCGCGGTCGGCCGGGGCCACGTTGCGCTGCACGCGGCGCAGGACGCCGAAGACGAAGCCCAGCGCGCCGCCGCCTGTGTGTTGGCGCACCTGGCCGCGGGGCGCATTCCGGTGGCCCTGGCCGCCAACGACCGCGCGCTCACCCGCCGCATCGGGGCGCATCTGGCCAGCGCCGGCGTTTCGGTGCGCGATGAAAACGGTTGGACCCTGTCCACCACCCGGGCCGCGGCGCGCCTGATGGCCGCGCTGACCGCCTGCGCGTGGGATGCGACGTCCGACGCCGTGCTGGACTGGCTCAAACACGTGCCCAGTGTCGACACCACCTTGCTCGCCCGGCTGGAGCGCGCACTGCGCAAGGCCGCCATGGCATCGTGGGGCCATGCGGCACAGCACGACTGGGCCAGCGTGCCCGAAGTGGCGCCTGCAGTGGCCCAGGTGCAGACCTGGCGCGACAGCCTGCGGGCCGCGCGGACCTTGCCGGAATGGCTGCAGGCCCTGCGTGCACTGCTGGTCGACACCGGTCAATGGACCGTGCTGGAGGAAGACGCCGCCGGCGCGCGCGTGCTGTCGGCCCTGCGCCTGCAAGACGGGCAAGAGGCAGAGCTCGACGGCTGGGGCGAGGGCGCAGGCCGCCGCATGACGCTGGCCGAGTTCACGCGCTGGGCCAATGAAGTGCTGGAGGCCGCCCGCTATGTGCCCATGCACACCGGCGACGCACCCGTGGTGGTGCTGCCCATGCCCCAACTGCTGGCGCGCCCGTTTGCCGCGCTGGTGCTGCCCGGCTGCGACGAGAAGCGGCTGCAGGCCGCGCCAGAGCCTCCGGGCGAGTGGACGCAGGCGCAGCGCGAAGCCTGGGGCCTGCCCACGCGGGCATCGACAGAGATGGCCCAGCGTGCCGCGTGGCAACACGCGCTGCAGACCCCCGCCGTGGATGTGCTGTGGCGCACCGGCGACGAGGGCGGCGAGCCCCTGCTGGCCAGCCCGCTGGTGCTGGCCTTGCAGCTGGATGGCCAGGCACCGTTTGGCGTGGACAGCCGCACGCAGCGCACGGTGGACGCAGCCCCCACCGAGCGGCCCCAGCCCCAGGGGCATCGACTGCCCGTGCTGCGCCTGTCGTCCACGGCGTATTCCGACCTGCGGCATTGTCCGTACCGTTTTTTCGCGCTGCGCCAACTGGGCTTGCAGGAGTCCGATGAACTGGCCGCCGACGTGGACAAGCGCGACTTCGGCAACTGGCTGCATGCGGTGCTGCAGCACTTTCATGAGGCGCTGCTGGCCGACCCGGTGCAGAGCCCCGCAGAGCGCGTGGCCCGCATGGACGCCGCCTCCCTGGCCGTGACGCGCCAGCAGGGCCTGGGCGCGGGCGACTTCCTGCCCTTTGCGGCCGGCTGGCCGCAGGTGCGCGACGGCTACCTGCGCTGGCTGGCCCAGCACGAGCAGACCGGCGCCCACTTTCGCCAGGCCGAGCTGCGCACCACGCAGCCGCTGGGCAGCCTGGAGCTGATCGGCACGCTCGACCGCGTGGATGTTGTAGACGCCGTCAATGCGGTGGCTGCGCAGGGCGATGCTTCCACGTTGGTCATCGACTACAAGACCGAGAACGACACCGTGACGCGAAAGCGCATCCAGTCCGGCGCCGAGGACACCCAGCTCGCGTTCTACGCCGCGCTGCTCAGCCACGACACGCTGCGCGCCGCCTATGTGAACGTGGGCGAGCGCGGCGAGACGCAGATGCACGAACAGGAAGAGGTGGTGCACCTGCGCGACCTGCTCGTCGAAGGCATACAGCACGACTTCGAGCGCATCGCCGCGGGGGACCCCTTGCCCGCGCTCGGTGAGGGCATGGTGTGCGAATACTGTGCGGCGCGCGGGCTGTGCCGCAAGGATTTCTGGAAATGACGAGAAGGCACCCCCCTGAGGCGCTGCGCGCCTTCCCCCCTCTCTCGGCTGCGCCGGGAGGGGGGACGATGCCAGCGCGGCGGGGCGGCCCTTGCGCGGCATCTCGCGCTGGGGGCGCGTCGGTATCGCAGGTCAGGGGCAACGTGGCGGCTGGTATTGCGGCAGGAAAAGTGGATTCCGGAAATGACTGAACAAGCCGCCTACGAACACAACGGCCGGCCCGTCTCGCGCGAGGCGTTTTACGCCATCGCCTGCGACCCGCAGCGCAGCGTGGCGGTGGAGGCCTGCGCGGGCGCGGGCAAGACCTGGATGCTGGTGTCCCGCATGCTGCGGGCGCTGCTCGACGGCTGCGCGCCGCACGAGATCCTGGCCATCACCTTCACCAAGAAGGCCGCGGGCGAGATGCGCCAGCGGCTGCAGGAGTGGCTGGAAGCCTTTGCCCATGCCCCGCTGCCCGACCTGACCCGCGAGCTGATGGCGCGCGGAATCAGCCCCGAGGGCGCACTGGACAAGCGCGAGGCGCTACAAAATCTATACCGCCAGATGCTGGCCAGCGGGCGGCCGGTGCAGATCCGCACCTTCCACAGCTGGTTTGCGGCGCTGCTGGGCACGGCGCCGCTGGCCCTGCTGCAGTCGCAAGGTCTGCCCGCGCACTTCGAGCTGCTGGAGGACGACGCCGAGGCCGTGCGCGAGGTCTGGAGCCCCTTCCTGCAGGCCGTGGCCGACAGCCCGGGCCTGCGGGCCGACTACGAAGCCGTGGTGGCCCAGCACGGCCGCTCGCAAACGCACAAGGCCCTGGCGGCTGCGCTGTCCAAGCGGGTGGAGTTCGACCTGGCCGATGCGGTCGGCGTGGTGGATGCCTCGGTGCCGCCGTTCCAGGCTGCGTACCCAGACCTCGCAGGCTGTAACGACCCGGCCGATGCGCTGCAGGGCGATGCCTGCCACCAGCGCTGGCTCGCCCGCGCCAAGGCCCTGGGGGCCGAAGCCAACAAGACGCCGCAGAAGGCGGCCGACGCCATCATCGACGCGCTGGCGTGTGTTGACACGAACCAACGGCTCGACCAACTGCGCCGCGCGATGTTCGTGGCCAAGGAAGACCGGCTGTCCAAGAACCTGGAGAAGTTTCCGGCCGCCCAAGAGGCCGAGCCCGAGTTGCAGCGCCTGCTGGTCGCGCGGCGCCAGCACGCCGCCTGGCAACACCAGCAGCGCATGGCGCGCCTGGCGCGGCGGCTGATCGCCGAGTTCGCCGCGGTGAAGAACCAGCACGGCTGGGTGGACATGAACGACGTGGAGCGCACCGCGCTGGTCATGCTGTCCGACCCCATCCTGTCGGGCTGGGTGCAGGAGCGGCTGGACGCCCGCGTGCGCCACCTGCTGGTCGACGAATTCCAGGACACCAACCCGCTGCAGTGGCAGGCACTGCACGCGTGGCTGTCGGGCTACGCGGGCTCGGGCGGCGGCGCCACGGCGCCCAGCGTGTTCATCGTGGGCGACCCCAAGCAGAGCATCTACCGCTTTCGCCGCGCCGAGCCGCAGGTGTTCATCGCGGCCCAGGCATTTGTGCGCAATGGGCTGGCGGGCGACCTGCTCAGCTGCGACCACACGCGCCGCAATGCCACCGGTGTGATCGCCGCCGTCAACCACGTGATGGGCACGGCGCAGGCGCAGCACGAGACCACGGGCTTTCGCGACCACACTACCGAGTCGACCGACTCGGGCACCTTGCTGCGCTTGCCGGCCATCCTGCCCGCGGATGCCGACGATGGCCCCGGCGCCGACCCCATGGCCTGGCGCGACAGCCTGACCGAGCCCCGCCACGAGGCCGAGGAAACCCAGCGCATGCGCGAATGCACCCAGGCCGCCGCCTGGGTGGCCGCGCAGATCGCGCAGGGAACGCCGCCGAACGAAGTGCTGGTGCTGGCCCGCAAGCGCGACCGCCTGGCGGCCATGCAGGACGCCCTGCGCGCCCTGCACCTGCCGTGCGTGCAGCCCGAAAAAGCCGACCTGTTCGACGCGCCCGAGGTGCAGGACATCGTGGCGCTGCTGGACGCGCTGGTGTCCACCGGGCACGACCTGTCGCTCGCGCGGGCGCTGCGCTCGCCGCTGTTCAGCCTGCCTGACGACGCCCTGGTGGCGCTGGCCCTGCTGCGCCGCCAGCCGGAGCACGCTGGCACCAGCTGGTTCGATCTGCTACAAAAAACAGAGCTGCTAGCGCCCGACCATCAAGCGGTAGGGCCTGTTTTGATGCAATACAAAGCCTGGGTGGACAGCCTGCCGCCGCACGACGCGCTGCACGCCATCTACCAGCACGGCGATGTGCTGGCCCGCTTTGCCGCCGCAGCGCCTGCCACCCAGCGCCTGGCGGTGCAGGCCAACCTGCGCGCGCTGCTGTCGGCCGCGCTGCAGCACGATGGCGGCCGTTACCTGACGCCCTATGCCTTTGTGCGGGCCATGAAGCGCGGCGGCGTGCGCGCGCCGGGCCGTGCCGATGCCCAGGCGATCCGCCTGCTGACCGTGCACGGCGCCAAGGGGCTGGAGGCGCGCTGCGTGCTGCTGCTGGACACCGACACGCGCTCGCAAAAGGCCGAGACCATGGGCGTGCTGGTGGACTGGCCGGGCGAGCAGACCGCGCCCACGGGCTTCGTCTTTCTGGCCAGCGAATCGAGCCCGCCGCCCAGTGCGGTGGACGTGCTCGCCACCGAGCAGCAGGCCCGCCAGCGCGAAGAGCTCAACATGCTCTACGTGGCCATGACACGCGCCAAGCACTGCCTGGCGATCTCGTCGGTGCAGCCCAGCGTGTCGGCGCCGGGCAGCTGGTGGAACCGCCTCACGCCGCTGATGAAGGATGTGGACATGGCCCGGGGCGGCGAGCCTCCGGGCGGTGCGCACGAAGGCCTGGAGGGCGCTGGAGAGCTTGCACAGGGCGCCGCATCGCCCGCGCGCTTCACGCTGGCCGAACTGCCGCCCGTGCCCGAACACCTGGGCATGCCCGCCGCCAGCCCCGCAGTGGCTGCTGCAGATTCACCCACCGTCAGCGCGGTGGACCTGGAGCACGGCGTGGCGACACCGTCCACCCCTGCATCGCGCCTGGGCGAGGCCATGCACCAGTTGCTGGAGCAGTCCGGCGTGGCCGGCGCGCCGCTGGCCGACCTGCGGGCTCACGGCTGGCCCGCCGTGCGCGTGGCCCGCCTGGCGCAGGACTTCGACATCGCCCCCGCCGCAGCCCGGGTGGCCGCGCAGACCGCCCAGCGCATTCTGGCGGGCGAGGGCGCCTGGGCGTGGGACTCTGATGCCGTCGACACCGCCATTAACGAGGCCCCACTGCGCCACGGCGGCCAGAGCCTGCGCCTGGACCGCCTGGTGCACTGCACGCAACCGGCCGAGCGTGCCGGCTGGTGGGTTCTCGACTACAAAAGCGCCGCCGAGCCCGAGCGCCAGCCCGCATTGATGGCCCAGCTGCGCCGCTACCGCGACGCAGTGCAGCGCCAGACGCCGGGCGAGCCTGTGCGTGCAGCTTTCCTGACAGGCGATGGGCGGATAGTGATCGTGCAGGAGGGCACTGCAGACGTTGCAAGGGTTGCCGCGCCTGCCGTGGAGGCACTAACAGCCGCCGTGCTGGCGCAGGCAGCACCAGCACCAGCAACGGTGTTGGCGCAGTCAGCCTCCGCTGGCCCCGCCCATCCCGCCCCCCCCGCGGGGAGCGGCGAGGGCATCAGGCATACTCCGGCCCCCGCCGCGCCGCCTGCAGCGCCCGCGCCCACATCCACGCCCGCTACGCCCGCGGGCACCGACTCCGATTCGCCCCAGCGTTCACTGTTCTGAACCTGGCACGCCGCTATCCGCTACCGCCACACGCTCCCCTTCACAAGGTTTCCTTCATGACAACAACCACGCCTTCTTCGCCCGACCCGGTGGCCGACCTGCACTGCGACGTCGCCGTGATCGGCGGCGGCCCCGCCGGCTTGATGGCGGCCGAAGTGCTGGCGCAAGGCGGCGTTGGCGTGCATCTGTTCGACGCCATGCCCTCCGTGGGCCGCAAGTTTCTGCTGGCCGGCAAGGGCGGGCTCAACCTCACGCATTCAGAGCCGCACGATGCGTTCGTCGCACGCTACGGGGCGCGCCAGCCCCAGGTCGCGCCGCTGCTGCAGGGCTTCGACGGCCCCGCGCTGCGCGCCTGGGCACAAGGCCTGGGGGTGGAGACTTTTGTCGGCACCTCGGGCCGCGTGTTCCCGGCCGACATGAAGGCCGCCCCGCTGCTGCGGGCCTGGCTGCAGCGCCTGCGGGGGCAGGGCGTGCAGTTCCACATGCGCCACCGCTGGCTGGGTTGGGCAGGCGATGGCGCACTGCGTTTTGCTGCTCCATCGGTGGGCGCCGAGCCCGCCGAATCCACCGTGCGCGCGCGCGCCGTGGTGCTGGCCCTGGGCGGCGGCAGCTGGGCGCGCCTGGGGTCCGACGGCGCCTGGGTGCCCTTGCTGGCCGATCGGGGCGTGGCCGTGGAGCCACTGCGGCCGTCCAACTGCGGCTTCGACGTCATGCGCTCTGCTGCGCCCACCGGCGAGACCCGCCGCGAGTTTCTGCAGGAGCTGCTCGGCCGCACACCCGCCCCCACCGTGGGCTGGACGCCGCACTTTGCCGAACGCTTTGCGGGCCAGCCCTTCAAGACCGTGCAACTGAACTTCACCGACAGCCAAGGCCGCACCTTCAGCCGCCGCGGCGAGTTCGTCGCCACGGCCACGGGCGTGGAGGGCAGCCTGGTCTACGCCGTGTCGCACCTGCTGCGCGACGAAGTGCAGGCCCATGGGCACGCCACCTTCCAGCTGGACCTGCTGCCCGACCACAGCCCCGAACGCGTGCTGGTCGAAGTGCGCCACCCGCGCGGATCACGCTCGCTGTCCAGCCACCTCAAAAGCCGCCTGGGGCTGGACGGCATCAAGGCGGGCATCTTGTACGAACACTTGGGCAAGGACGGCGTGAGCGACGCCGTGGCCCTGGCCCACGCCATCAAGGCCCTGCCCATCACCGTGGTCGCCACGCGCCCGCTGGACGAAGCCATCAGCACCGCAGGCGGCGTGGCCTTCGAGGCGCTCGACCCACACCTCATGGCCACGGCCGTGCCCGGCGTCTTCTGCGCCGGCGAAATGCTCGACTGGGAAGCCCCCACCGGCGGCTACCTGCTCACCGCCAGCATGGCCAGCGGCCGCGTGGCCGCCGAAGGCGCCCTGCGCTGGCTGGCGCAAGGCGTTTAACAGGTCGGCCTTCAAAACTGGCGCTCCGCCAATGCCAGCGCCACCGTGGATCCGGCTCCGCCGGTCCACCGGAGGCGTCCCCCTCAGGGGGAAGACGCGCAGCGTCTCAGGGGGGGTCAGAATTTCGCGCGGTAGTACAGCATGGGCCCGCCCTTGCGCGCCCGCAGCACCAGGCGCGAACCGCCCTGCAGCTGCACCCCGATGGCGCCGAACTCCGGCACCAGGCCGCGGGTGCGCGACGAAGCCCACTGCATCTCCACACGGGTGCCGTACACCGGCTGCTGCTGTTGCCAGATCAGGCCCATGGCATCGGGCGACTGCGACAGCTGCGGCGTCTGTGCCCAGGCCGACACATCCAGGTGCCGGCCGCTGTCCAGGCGCGAGCGCCACCGCACGCCCAGGTCCAGGCTGGTGGGGGCGACCGCGCCATTGCTGTTGTTGAAAGCGCTGGCATTGGAGGAGAGCGCACTCGCCGACGGCGCAGCCGACGTCATCCCCAGCGAGAAGCCCACGCTGCGCGGCGCATCGGGCGTAAGCCAGCGCGTCACGTCGATGTGCTGCGTGGTGTTGGCAAAAGCGCTGGCTCCACTGGCGCCAGCGGCGCGCTGGGATGCGTTGCTCCACGCGACATCGCCCAGCTGCGGTAGCAACAAGCTGTTGACTTCGTAGGCCGTGGGCGACGCGGCGGTGCGGGTTTCGGTCTGCAACGCCAGCATGGCTTCGTCACCGAAGGTGTTGGTGTCTGCCGCAAAGGCAGGCATTGCGAGCGCCAGGGTGAGGCACGGAGTCATCAACGTGCTCGCCCGCACCGTCACGGCGGTGCGCGGGGCGGCACTATTCGTTGAGCGGGCTTTGCACAACCCAAGAATTTTTGTCGCCGCGAATGGTCGGTTGGAAGACACCTGCGCTGTGTGGATGTTTGGCATGGCGGCACCCATGAAAAGAAAGGATGAAGCGATGCAACAAAGTGTGCAGCGAGGCCTTTTTGGGGTTCAGCATCCATCGCCTCAAAGCCGCGTGGGAAATCGCCGACATTTCGGGCGCTCCGTGGGTGCGGTGTCGGGGTGTTGGGGCAGGCGTATGCAATGGCTGAGCGTCAGCGGCGCTGCGCACAATACGCGCTACGCCGTGCCTTGTGCGCATCGACGCGCAAAGGCCAGAGAGTTTGGTCAGAAGGAACTGATGTAAATCCAGAGCAGCACCAACGGCACTCTGGCGATCTTTGCGCCGCCTGCAGAGGTGCAGCGCGGCATAGGCAAAGACAAAAGAAGAAGTTGACGAGCCTTACCCCCGGCACTGACTCCACAGTTAGGGCTGCTTGGTTCCCCACCTGACCCGGTTGGCCGCTTCACCATGCGGGGAGGCCCGTCACCCACGATTGTACGCTGGATGCGGGGCCGCTTTGGGGTGGGCGGGCATGGCCCCAGCCCCCAAAAGGCTTCCACCCTTGGGCCGGGCCCCCGTCGGTGGGGCTTGCCGCAGGCGCAAGCCCGAGTGGTCGGGTGCCCCATCACCGGGGACTGCCGAATCGCCCGGCCCAACCCGTAGAATCGACCGAATGTCCTATCTCGTGCTCGCCCGCAAGTACCGTCCCCGCAATTTCACGGAAATGGTGGGGCAGGAGCACGTGGTGCAGGCGTTGACCAACGCCCTCACGCAGCAGCGGCTGCACCATGCTTACCTGTTCACCGGTACTCGGGGCGTGGGCAAGACCACGGTGTCGCGCATTCTGGCCAAGTCGCTCAACTGCCAGGGTACGGATGGCCATGGCGGCATCACCGCTACGCCCTGCGGCGTGTGCCAGGCGTGCACCGACATCGACAGCGGCCGCTTCGTGGACTACACCGAACTGGACGCCGCCTCCAACCGCGGCGTGGACGAGGTGCAGAGCCTGCTGGAGCAGGCCGTGTACAAGCCGGTGGCGGGGCGCTTCAAGGTCTTCATGATCGACGAAGTGCACATGCTCACGAACACGGCATTCAACGCCATGCTCAAGACGCTGGAAGAGCCGCCCGAATACCTCAAGTTCGTGCTGGCCACGACCGACCCGCAAAAAGTGCCGGTCACCGTGCTGTCGCGCTGCCTGCAGTTCAACCTGCGGCCCATGGCGCCCGAGACCGTGCTGGACCACCTGACCCGCGTGCTGGCGCAAGAGAACGTGCCCGCCGAACCCCAGTCCCTGCGCCTGCTGGCGCGTGCGGCGCGCGGCTCCATGCGTGATGCGCTGTCGCTCACCGACCAGGCCATCGCCTTCGGCAGCGGCCAGCTGCAGGAAGCCGGCGTGCGCCAGATGCTGGGCGCGGTGGACCGCTCGTACGTGTTCCGCCTTATCGACGCCCTGGCGCAGGCCGACGGCCGGGCGGTGGTGGAAACGTCCGATACGCTGCGCCTCAACGGTTTGTCTGCTGCTTCCACATTGGAAGAAATGAGCGCGGTGCTGCAGCGCATGGCGGTGTTCCAGGCCGTGCCGCAGATGGCCAGCGCCGTGGACGCCAACGACCCTGAAGCCGTGGAAACGGCCCGCCTGGCCAGTGTGCTGCCCGCCGACGAAACCCAGTTGCTGTACAGCCTGTGCCTGCACGGGCGCGGCGAGCTGGGCCTGGCGCCGGACGAATACGCCGCGTTGACCATGGTGCTGCTGCGCCTCCTGGCTTTCAAGCCCAGCGGCGAATCGGCTGAAAAAAAAACTCTGACGCGGGCTGAAACCGCCCCGGTGCAGGTCCCCGCAGGACCTGCACCGGTCGCTGCGGCTGCTCCTGCTCCGGCGGTGACGCACGCCGCGCCGGCCGTCGTGCGGCCCGTGGCTGCTGCAGTGCCTGCTGCGGCACCAGAAACCGCTGCCGTCGCGCCCCAGCCACCGGCAGTGCAGCCCCCCGCTGCGGCCGCCGTGGCCGCCGCGCCGTCTCCTTCCGCGCCACCGGCAGCGCCTGCCGCCGCGATGTCTGATGATGATGCATCGTCGGAACCGCCGCCCTGGCCGGGCTCCGACGAAGAGGCGGGCGGCGCAGTGGTCGCGGTGGCGCCCGCAGCCTCCGGCACGGCCATGGCCTTGCCTGTGCGCGATGCCCAAAGTTTTGAGCGCAATGCCCGCCCGCCGCAAGCTGAATCAGCGCAAGGCGCTCCTGAATTCGTAGCAATACCCGTGCGTGTGGCGCCCGAGCCCGGCGCGCGCATGCAGCCCACACCCCATTCGGCCCCGGTGCCCGTGTCCTCACGCTACACCCCCACCGAAGAGGGCGACGTGTGGCACACCACCGTGCAGCAACTGGTGGCGGCAGAAGCCATCACCGCCCTGGTGCGCGAACTGGCCCTGCAGTCCCAGCTGGTGGCGCGCGACGGTGCGCACTGGCTGCTGCGGGTGGAGCGCGAATCGCTCAACCAGGCCACGGCCCGCGAGCGCCTGCGCGCTGCGCTGGAGAATGCCGGGCATGCCAGCCAGATCAGCGTGGAGGTGGGTGTGGTCATCGACAGCCCCGCGCGCCGCAACGCCGCGGCCGCGGCCGAGCGCCAGCGCCGCGCCGAGGACATCGTGGCCAACGACCCCTATGTGCAGTCGCTGGTGCGCGACTACGGCGCGAAAATCGTGCCGGGCAGCATCAAGCCGGTGTAGAGGATGAAGCTCCCCCTGAGTCGCCCGTGCACCCCGGGGCAGCCGCCAGAGGCTGCTGCTCTTCGGGACCGTCCAAGCCTGCGCGGGCAGGCTTGGAGTCGCGGACCTCAGCCCCTCTCTCGCTGCGCGGGAGGGGGACGCACTCGGTGGCCTGGCGGAGCCAGTTCCACGAGTGCACTGGCCTGTGGAGCGCCCGTTTCTGAGGCTTGCGGCGTTGCAAAGCACAATGTTGTTTGTGCATTTCAGATACCGAATTCAGGCCCCTTCAGGGGCATCGATCAACCAGAAAGAAAGCAAAGGAAACACACCATGTTCAACAAAGGACAACTCGCCGGCCTGATGAAGCAAGCCCAGGCGATGCAGGACAACCTCAAGAAGGCCCAGGACGAGCTGGCGTTCGTCGAGGTGGAGGGCGAATCCGGCGCCGGCCTGGTGAAGGTCGTGATGACCTGCAAGCACGACGTCAAGCGCATCACCATCGACCCCAGCCTGCTGGCCGAAGACAAGGACATGCTGGAAGACCTGGTGGCGGCAGCGTTCAACGCGGCGGTGCGCAAGGCGGAGGAGACTTCGCAGGAGAAGATGGGCAAGCTGACGCAGGGGATGCCAGGCCTCCCCGGCGGCATGAAATTCCCGTTCTGAGGATGGCTACCGAGCGGGCGATCTGCGTCGTTGGGCGGTGCTCGGAATCCTCACGTACTTCAAGTACGTTCCGGTTCCTGCGCTCCGTCCGCCTAGCAGCTCGCTACGCCCTTGACGGCGGCGTTTGAATACCGGATTCAGCAAGAAATTTTTTAGTGGGTGGTTCGTGGTTGCGGCTTTGCTAGGGTGAAGCCTTCTCCCACTAAATCACCGTTCGGGCTGAGCTCGTCGAAGCCAGCATCCGCACCCCAGCCGTTCGGGCTGAGCTTGTCGAAGCCAGGGCCCGCGCCCCAGACCGTTCGGGCTGAGCCTGTCGAAGCTGTTTCTGTCGCCATACGCCACGGCATTTTTAGATTTCCATCCCACTCCATGTCCACCACCGATTCCCTCGACGTTTTGATCCAGGCGCTGCGCCGGTTGCCGGGGGTGGGGATCAAGTCTGCGCAGCGCATGGCGTTTCATTTGCTGCAGCATGACCGGGAGGGGGCGCAGGTGTTGTCGCAGGCGCTGCAGCATGCCGTGGGGTCGGTGCACCACTGTGCGCGCTGCCACACCTTCACCGAGGCCGAGGTGTGCGGCACGTGTCTGGACCCGTCGCGCGATGCGTCGCGGCTGTGCGTGGTGGAGACGCCGGCGGACCAGGCTGCGATGGAGCGCACCGGTGCGTTCAAGGGGCTGTACTTTGTGCTCATGGGGCGGCTCAGTCCGCTCGATGGTGTGGGGCCGAAGGAGATCGGCCTGCACAAGCTGCTGCAGCGCGCGGCCGAGGAGGGGGTGCAGGAGGTGATCCTGGCCACCAATTTCAACGCCGAGGGCGAAGCCACGGCGCATGTGATCAGCGAGACGCTCAAGAGCCGCGGCGTGCACGTGACACGGCTGGCGCGCGGTGTGCCGGTGGGCAGCGAGCTGGAGTACGTGGACCTGGGCACCATCGCGCATGCGCTGTCGGACCGCCGCTGACCGAATCCGCGGCCGGGGCCCATGCCGAGTCGTTAGAATACTCACAATTTAATAGCTGCTAGCGCTTGCGTACCAAGCGGTAGCGGCCCAAAAGGCATACAAAATGAATACCACCATGCATGTCGCACGGTTTACGGTGGCCTACTGGTGCGTGCTGATCGCGGCGTTGCTGCCGCTGGCCTGTTCATGGCTCGCCAAGAGCGGCAACTGGGGCAAGCCGCGCAAGGACGGCGGCTTCGACAACCACGACCCGCGCGCCTGGATGGCGCGCCAGACCGACTGGCGCGCGCGCGCCAACGCGGCGCAGGCCAACAGTTTCGAGACGCTGCCGTTCTTCATCGGTGCGGTCATCATTGCGCACCTTTTGGGTGCCGGGCAGACGCTGCTCGACATCCTGGCTTTTCTGTACGTGATGCTGCGCGTGTTCTACATCCTGATGTACGTGTCCGACATGCCGACGGTGCGCAGCGCCGTCTGGGCTGCAGCCCTGCTGGTGAACATCGCGATCCTGTTTGTGGGGTATCGGTAGCCTGGTACTGGCAGCCCCACGAGGCACTGCCCTCGGGGTGATGCGTGCCCTCCCGCCGGACGGTGCGAACTCTGTGAAGTGGCGGAGCCAGACATGCGGGTGCGCTTTTCTGGGGGGCGCCGGTGTCAGGCGATCCGCCCGAGGGGTGGCGTGCCCTCACTCGCTGGTCGTCGTAAAGTGCTACGGCCCATGAAAACTGGCGCACGTCAAAGCCAGTGCATCCGTGGATCTGGCTTTGCCAAGCCACCGGGTGCGTCCGCTCCCGCGCAGCGAGAGAGGGGAAGGCGCCGAAGGCGGCTCAGACGTACATACCCTTTCCCTACGTACAAACCCGCTGGGAATCCCCCTAATGCGGAATGGCCCACTCTGCGGCACGATTGTTGCGGTGCAACAATGTCTATTTTCTGATCCCATGAACCGTCCTTTGCTCACCCGCCGCGCCTTTGGTGCACTGTCTGCTGCTTCCGCAGCTGCGGTGTTTGCGCCTGCGGCCGTGCGGGCCCAGACGGACGCCACGCCGCTGGGCCGCGTCACCATCGCGGTGGGGGGGCAGGGCGTGCTGTACCACCTGCCTCTGGCGCTGGCGGACCAGTTGGGGTTCTTCCGGGCCGAGGGGCTGGACGTCACGGTGCGGGACTTCGCCGCCGGTGCGTTGGCAGTGCAGGCGGTGCAAGAGGGGGCGGCAGACGTCTGCGCTGGTGCTTTCGAGCACACGCTGCGCCAGCAGGCGCGGGGGCAGGCCTACCGCTCGCTGGTGGTGCAAGGGCGCGCGCCGCAGTTGGCTTTGGGTGTGTCGCAGCGCTCCCTGCCGTCCTTCAAGGAGCTGGGCGATCTGGAAGGGCGGCGCATCGGCGTGTCGTCGGTGGGGTCGTCCACCCACCTGGCGGCCAGCCTGCTGCTGGCGCGGGTGGGGCTCTCATCCAAGGATGTCTCGTTTGTGCCCGTGGGCTCCGGCACGGCGGCGCTGAATGCGCTGCGCGCCGGGCAGGTGCATGCGCTGTGCCATGCCGACCCGATCATGACCTTGCTGGAGCAAAAGGCCGACACCCGCATCGCGGGCGACATGCGCTCGCTCAAGGCGGCGCAGGAGATATTCGGTGGCAACATGCCCGCCAGCTGCCTGTACGCACCGCAGGCCTTCATCCAGAAAAACGCACCGCAGGCACAGGCGCTGGCCAACGGCATCGTGCATGCGCTCAAGTGGCTGCAGACCGCGGGCCCGGCCGACCTGGTGAAGGCGGTGCCGCCGGGGTATCTGATGGGCGACCGGGGGTTGTACCTGGCGGCCTTCAGCCGCGTGCGCGAGACCTACTCCACCAACGGGCTCATGGCCGACGACGGTGCGGCCACCGCCTTGCGCGTGCTCGCGCGGGTGCACCCCGAGATGGCGGATTTCAAGGTCGACCTGGCGCGTACCTACACCAACGAATTCGTGCGCAAGGCACGGCAGAAATTCAACGTCTAGGCATTGGCAGGACCTGCCAGAGCCTGAAGGGGTGCTGGGGGATGAAAAGGGATTGGCGGGCCACGCCTACAGCAGGCTGGCGCTCCGTCCTGCGACGCAAAAATCAGCCAACGGATGGACTACAGTCCTGGGCAGTCGGCACTGCGCACCATCCCGGCATTGCACTGTGCCGTCGTCGCCCACACCGCTTCCACGCTCGTTGTTTTCTTCTTTTTTCTACATCAAGGATCGCGCCATGACGTTCAGCCTCAGCATCGGCCCTCTCGTTTCCCTGATCGCCGGCATTCTCATTCTGGTGATGCCCCGCCTGCTCAGCACCATCGTGGCGCTGTACCTCATCATCATGGGCATTTTGGGGCTGCTGGGCATGCACAACCTGCGCTTTTGAGCCCAGCCCCAGCGCTCGACTGAGGGCTAAGGCAGCGCTGTAGCCATCAGGCAGTCTTGTGGAGGGCAGCGCGGCTGCCCTCGTCGTCCGTGCGCTTCAGCGGCGCTTCACCTTCGACGGCGTGCCACCCTTGCGCGCCGGTGCCGACACCGAACGCTTGCCGCCACCACTGCTGTTGGCCGAGGCGCGCGTGCTGCCGCTGCTGCGTGCGCTGGCCTGGGCCTGCCGCACGGGCAAGTACACCACCACCTGCTGCCCCAGCTTGAAGGCTGCATTGGCGCGCACGTCGTTCCAGTCGGCCACGCTGGAGGCTGCCAGCTTGTAGCGGCGCGCGATGCTGGCCACGGTTTCACCCTTGCCGGCGCGCACAGTCGTCTTGCGCGTCACCATCTCCGGCGCAAAGGCCAGCTGGCCGTTGTCCGCCAGGTGCGACGACACATCCTGGCGGATGGCTGCCGAGCGCGGCACCATCAGCGCCGATCCCGCCTTGATGAGCATGCGCGGCGGGATGTTGTTCAGGCTGCGCAGGTCGTTCTCGCTCATGCCCGCACGCTGGGCGGCGTCGGCCACCGTCATGTTGGAGGGCACGGACCACACGGTCCAGCTGGCGTACTGGCCTTCGCGGCGCGCTTCCAGGTTGCGCTGGAAGACCTTGGCGTTGTCCCACGGCAGCAGAATCTGCGGCGTGCCGGCGGCCAGGATCACAGGCCGGTGAAACGACGGGTTCAGCGCGCGGAAGTCATCCTCGCGGATGCCGGCCAGCTGGGCCACCAGCGCCACGTCCATGTCGTGCGTGATGTCCACGGTCTGGAAGTACGGGTGGTTCTCGATCAGCGGCAGCTCGGTGCGGAAGGCCTCGGGGTGCGCCACGATGTTCTTCACCGCCTGCAGTTTGGGCACATACATGCGGGTCTCGGCCGGCATGTTCAGGTCGGTGTAGCTGGTACCCAGGCCTTGCTTCTGGTTGCGCGCAATGGCGCGGCCCACGCTGCCTTCGCCCCAGTTGTAGGCGGCCAGGGCCAGGTGCCAGTCGCCGAACATGCCGTGGAGCTTTTGCAGGTAGTCGAGCGCGGCGCGGGTCGAGGCCAGCACATCGCGGCGGTCGTCACGGAATGCGTTCTGCTTGAGGTCGAAATAGTTGCCGGTGGCGGGCATGAACTGCCACATGCCGGCCGCCTTGGCGCTGGACACCGCCTGGGGGTTGAACGCGCTCTCGATGTACGGCAGCAGGGCCAGCTCGGTGGGCATGCCGCGGCGCTCCAGCTCTTCGACGATGTGGAACAGGTACTTGCTCGAGCGCTCGGTCATGCGCTGCATGTAGTCGGGCCGGGTGGCATACCACTGCTCGCGGTCCTGCACCAGTTCGTGCTGCAGGTCGGGCATCGCAAAGCCGCGGCGGATGCGGTCCCACAGGTCGGCGGGGGCCGACAGCGATGCGACTTCGCCGCTGGCGGCCTGCGCAGCGGTGATGGGGCGCAGCGGGCCGTTGGGAATGACGGGGGTGTGCGGGGCGCGGGCCGCCGGCGTGCTGGCGGTGGTGGTGGCCTTGGCGTCCTTGGCTGCAGTGTCTTGCGTGGTGCCTGTGGTGGCGCAGCCAGTAAGCCATACGGCGGCTGCCAGGCAGGCAATGTGCAAAATTTTCATCGGAACTCGTTCTTCCATTGGCGCAGTGCGGCCAGAACCGCTACGGCGTCGTCTTCGTGGACCTGCGCATCGAAAACCTGGGCCGCGTGGGCCACACCAGGCTGCCGTGTGCGCAGGAAGGGGTTGATGTCTCGCTCCAGCGCCATGTTGGAAGGCAGCGTGGGCTGATTGCCGGCACGCAGCGCTTCGCACTGGTTGCTGTAGTGGAGCAAAGCTGCGTTGCCGGGTTCCACGGCGCGCGCAAATTTGAGGTTGGACAGTGTGTACTCGTGCGTGCAGCACACGCGGGTGTCGCCCGGCAGCGCCGCCAGCTGGTCGAGCGAGCCGAGCATCTGCGCTGGCGTGCCTTCGAACAAACGCCCGCATCCGCCAGAAAACAGTGTGTCGCCGCAAAACAGCAGCGGCGCCCCATCGAACGCCGCGCAATAGTAGGCGATGTGGCCCGCCGTGTGTCCAGGTACGTCGAACAGGTCGAAGTGCAGGCCCAGCGCGTCGACGGTATCACCCTGCGCCAGGCGCACCAGCGGCTCGGGAATGCGCTCGCGGGCCGGGCCGTAGACCACGGCGCCGGTGGCGTCGCGCAGCGCATCGACCCCACCGACATGATCGGCATGGTGGTGCGTGACTAGAATGGCCTGCAACTGCACGCCCAGGCGCTGCAGTGCCTGCACCACGGGCACGGAATCCCCAGGGTCGACAACGATCGCATGGCGCCCGTCGTGCAGCATCCAGATGTAGTTGTCGGTAAAGGCGGGCAGCGGCAGCAAGTTCATGAGCGATCAAATTATAGGTTTGCACCGGTGGTTCGACTCCCCGCCGGGCCGGTACCTGCTGGCATGGGAGCAGGCGCGCTTCGATGACGCGGTGGCCGACATCTTTGGCTACCACAGCCTGCAGCTCGGCATGCCGCTGCTGGACGGCCTGCGCGCCAACCGCATGCCCCACCAGTGGCTGGCCCTGGGGCAGGAGGGTTTTGCCGTGGGGCACGCACCGGGTGCGGCCCACATGATGGCTGGCGCAGACCGGGGCATCGCCGTGGATGGGCGCGCGGACCCTGGTGCCGTGGCACAGCCCCAGCGCCGCACCATCGACTTGCTGGCAGAGTCCGTGGCCCTGCCGTTTGCAGAAAACAGCCTCGACCTGCTGGTGCTGCCCCACACCCTGGAGCTGAGCATCGACCCCCACGCCACGCTGCGCGAGGTGGAGCGGGTGCTGGTGCCCGAGGGGCGGGTGGTCATCAGCGGCCTGAATCCCGCCAGCCTGTGGGGCCTGCGCCAGCGGCGGGCGCGGCTGTACCAGCGCCTGGGCAAAGGCCACCTGTACCTGCCCGACGTGGGCGAGTTCATCGGCTACCGCCGCCTGCGCGACTGGCTGCGGTTGCTCAGCTTCGAAGTCGAATCGGCCCAATTTGGCTGTTATCGTCCTGCAGTGCGCAGCACCCAGTGGCTGGACCGCTTCGGCTTCATGGACCCCTGGGGCGAGCGGTGGTGGCCCATCTTCGGGGCAGCGTACTTCGTGGTGGCCGCCAAGCGGGTGCACGGCATGCGCTTGCTGGGGCCCGCCTGGCGCACCCAGCGCCAGCGAGCTGCGGGCACGGTGCCCGTGGCCAACCGGGCCCACGCGGCTGGCGCGCCAGCGGTACCCGCGGCGCGGCCCGCCACCCGCAAGCCCCACGCATCGTTCAAAAAACGCGACAAAGACAGGAACACGGTTTGAATCAGGTAGTGATATACACAGACGGCGCCTGCAAGGGCAACCCCGGCCCCGGCGGATGGGGCGTGCTGCTGCGCGCGGGCGACACCGAAAAAGAGCTGTTCGGCGGCGAGCTGGGCACCACCAACAACCGCATGGAGCTGATGGCGGTGATCGAGGCGCTGACGGCGCTCAAGCGGCCCTGCGCGGTCACGCTGTTCCTCGACAGCGAATACGTGCGCAAGGGCATCACGGAGTGGATCCACGGCTGGAAGGCCCGGGGCTGGCGCACGGCGTCCAAGCAGCCCGTCAAGAACGTGGAGCTGTGGCAGCGCCTGGATGCGCTGGTCAGCACCGGCGGCCACCGCATCGACTGGCGCTGGGTGAAGGGGCACTCGGGCGACCCCGGCAATGAACGGGCGGATGGCCTGGCCAACAAGGGCGTGGACAAGGCCCTCGGCAGGGGTTGAAGCGCGCTTTTTGGCATTGAAGCTGGCACGCGGTGTGCATTCCAGCAACACAGCGCCTCGGGATATTCGCCTGAGCGCCTGGGTGAGTGGTCGCTTTGTGTAAAGCCTGCGTAAAACCGGGGAATTGACCTTCGGTCAAGGCGCCAGTCACTGCAGTGTCTGACACGGACTGATACATTCTTTGGTTGCATTCCGCTCTTCCACCGGTTTCATTGATCCATGGCGTCCAAGAAAAGAACCATCGTTTTCGCTGTCATCGGCATTGCAGCCGCCCTGGGTGCTGCATGGTGGCTGCAAAAGCCCACCCAGGCTCCGCGCACTGATGGGGCGCCGGCAGCGCCTGCAGCCGCCAACGGCGCGCCTGCGGGCTCTGCACGCGGTGGAGCGCAGGGCGGTGCAGGCCGGGTGGCGTCGGTAGAGGCCGTGGCCGTGCGCCAGATGGCGATGCGTGACGATGCCGAGGCCGTGGGCAGCCTGCGGTCGCGCCAGAGCGTGGTGCTGCGCCCTGAGGTCAGTGGCCGCATCACCCAGCTGAACTTTCGCGACGGCCAGCGCGTCAAGCGCGGCCAGGTGTTGGTGCAGTTCGACGACCAATTGCCCCGCGCCCAGATCCAGCAGAGCCAGGCGGAGATGTCCATCGCCCAGGCCAACCACAAGCGCAACCAGGAGCTCGTGGCCCAGGGCTTCATCAGCCAGCGTTCGGTGGACGAGAGCGCAGCCAACCTCGAAGTGGCGCAGGCCAAACTGTCGCTGGCGCAGGCCACCGCATCGCGCCTGAAGATAGTGGCACCCTTTGACGGCATTGCCGGCATCCGCGGCGTGAACGTGGGTGACTACCTGAAGGACGGTGCCGACATCGTCAACGTGGAAGATCTCGACGCGGTGTACGTGGACTTCCGCCTGCCCGAGCGCCTGCAGAGCAAGGTGCGCACTGGCCAGACGGCGCAGGTCTCCTTCGATGCGCTGCCAGGCGTGCGCTACGGCGCCGTGGTGCAGGCCATCAATCCCCAGATCGACGCTGATGGCCGCTCCATCGCGGTGCGTGGCTGCATCGACAACCGCCGCCTGCAACTGCGCCCGGGCATGTTCGCCCGCGTGACTGCCGTGTTTGCCGAGCGCGCAGACGCGAGCGTCATCCCTGAAGAGGCCGTGGTGCCTGAAGGTAGCAACCCCTATGTGTTCAAGATCGTCGAGGGCAAGGAGCCCGGCAGCCGCATCGCCCGCCGCACACCCGTGAAGCTGGGTGTGCGCACCCCCGGGTTTGTCGAGGTGGTGGACGGCTTGAAAGCGGGCGACGTGGTCGTTTCGGCGGGCCAGCAGCGCATCCAGAAGGACGGCGCTGCGGTGCGCGTGGTGGAACTGGGCAAGCCCTCCAACGGCGCAGCGCCTGGGGCCGCACGTGCAGCATCGGGCCCCGGGGCTGCGGTCAGCGCAGCGGCGCTGGCCGATGCGCCTGCCAACGGCGCGGCGGGTGCGCCCAGTGGTGCCCCCGTGGCTGCGGCCGCTGCACCCGCTGCGGCGCCGGCAGCCCCCGCGGCAGCGCCATCCACCGTGGCCCTGGTGGCACCGCTGCCAGGCACCAACCCTTGCCTGGCCGCAGGTGGGCCCGGCGGGCGCGCGGCGCCTTCTGGTGCACGTGCACCTGCCTGATCCTGTCCCCGCCCGACCGACTGATCGCCCGACCGACCGACTGACCGAAGCCCCCCACTGCCATGCAACTCGCTGAAATATCGATACGCCGGCCGGTCTTTGCCACCGTTCTGTCGCTGCTGGTGCTGCTGATCGGTGCGGTGAGCTTCACACGCCTGTCGGTGCGCGAATACCCCAAGATCGACGAGCCCGTGGTCACTGTCAGCGTGCGCTACGCGGGCGCCTCGGCCGAGGTGATCGAGTCGCAGGTCACCAAGCCGCTCGAAGACTCTATTGCCGGCATCGACGCGGTGGACGTGATCACCTCCATCAGCCGCCCCGAGCAAAGCCAGATCAGCGTGCGCTTTCGGCTGGAGAAAGACGCCGACAACGCCGCCGCCGAAGTGCGCGACCGCACGGCCCGCGTGCGCAACCGCCTGCCCGACGCGGTGGACGAACCCGTCATCGCCAAGGTCGAGGCCGACGCCTCGCCCGTGATGTGGCTGGCCTTCAGCAGCGACACGCGCAGCCCGCTGGAGATCAACGACCTGGTCAACCGCATCGTCAAGCCGCGCCTGCAGACGGTGACCGGCGTGGCCGACGTGCCCATCTACGGCGAGCGCAAATACGCCATGCGCGTGTGGCTGGACCCTGAACGCATGGCCGGCTACCGCCTGACCACGCAGGATGTGGAAGACGCGATCCGCAAGAACAACCTGGAGCTGCCCGCGGGCCGCATCGAGTCGCAGCAGCGCGAGTTCAGCGTCACCTCGCAGACCGACCTGTCCACGCCCGGGCAGTTTGCCGAGGTGGTGATCCGCACCGTCAACGGGTTTCCGGTGCGCATCCGCGACGTGGCGCGGGTCGAAGAGGGTGCCGCCAGCGACCGCAGCCGCGTGCGCCTGAACGGGCGCGAGGCCATCTCGGTCGGCGTGATCCGCCAGGCCACGGCTAACCCGCTGGAGCTGGCGCAGGGCGTGCGCGCGATGATGCCCGTCCTCAAGTCCGACCTGCCGCCGGACATCGTGATCGACGTGGCCAACGACAACTCGCTGTTCATCGACCGGTCCATCAAGAGCGTGTACTCCACCATCATCGAAGCGGTGGTGCTGGTGGCGCTGGTGATCTTCGTCTTCCTGCGCACGCTGCGCGCGTCCATCATTCCCATCATCACCATCCCGGTGAGCCTGGTGGGCAGTTTTGCGCTGATGTCGCTGGCGGGTTTTTCGATCAACACCCTCACCCTGCTGGCGCTGGTGCTCGCCATCGGCCTGGTGGTGGACGATGCCATCGTGATGCTGGAGAACATCTACCGGCACATCGAAGAAGGGCTCGACCCGTTCTCCGCTGCGATCAAGGGGGCGCGCGAGATCGGCTTTGCCATCGTGGCCATGACGCTCACCCTGGTGGCGGTGTATGCGCCGCTGGCCTTCACGCCCGGGCGCACCGGCCGGCTGTTCGTGGAGTTTGCACTGGCGCTGGCCGGGGCGGTGGTGGTGTCGGGCTTCGTGGCGCTCACGCTGTCGCCCATGATGTGTTCGCTGCTGCTCAAGCACAACCCCAATCCCAACTGGTTCGACCGCTCCATGGAGCGCTGGCTCACCGCGCTGTCCGACGCTTACGGCCGCCTGCTGCGCTGGATCGTGACGGCCCGCTGGGGTGGCGGTGCGGGCCAGGGCGCCGGGCGCGGCAGCCGCATCCGCGGCGCGATCTTCCAGGCCCGCTGGATCGTGATCGCCATCATGGCCGTGAGTGGCGTGGCCCTGGTGCTGGTGTACCCCACCATGCGCCAGGAGCTGTCGCCGCTGGAAGACCGCGGCACAGTGCTGGTCAACGTCACGGCGCCTGACGGCGCCACGCTGGACTACACCAACCGCTACGCGTTGGAGCTGGAAAAAATCGGGCAGCAGTACCCCGAGTTCGACCGCATCTTCGCCAACATCGGCAACCCCACCGTGGCGCAGGGCAGCGTCATCTACCGCACGGTGGACTGGGAAAACCGCAAGCGCACCACGCTGGAGCTGGCGCGCGAGCTGCAGCCCAAGGTGGGCACGCTGCCGGGCGTGAGCTCGTTCCTCATCACCCCGCCATCGCTGGGCCAGGGCTTTCGCGCGCGGCCGCTCACCTATGTGATCCAGACGTCCGACAGTTATGAAAACCTCAACCAGGTAGCCACCGCCTTCATGGCCGAGATCGCGCAGAACCCCGGCATCATCGGCCCCGACATCGACCTGCGCCTGAACAAGCCCGAGCTGCGCATCGAAGTGAACCGCGAGCGCGCGGCCGACCTGGGCGTGAGCGTGGACGTGGTGGCCAAGGCCATCGAAACCATGCTGGGCGGGCGCACCGTCACGCGCTACAAGCGCGATGCGGAGCAGTACGACGTGATCGTGCAGACGGCCGCACGCGGCCGCACCACGCCCGAGAACATCGACACCATCTATGTGCGCGGCCGCAACGATTCGATGATCCCGCTCTCGAGCCTGGTCAAGGTGCGTGAGAGCGTGAGCCCCCGCGAGCTGAACCACTTCGGCCAGCGCCGCTCGGCCACCATCACCGCCAACCTGTCGCCCGAGTATTCGCTGGGCGAGGCGCTGAAGTTCATGGACGACACCGCCGCAAAGGTGCTGCGCCCCGGCTACACCACCGATCTGAACGGCACCTCGCGCGAGTTCAAGAGCTCGCAGGGCGCGCTGGGCGTGGTGTTCTTGCTGGCGCTGGTGTTCATCTTCCTGGTGCTGGCGGCGCAGTTCGAGAGCTTCATCGACCCGCTGGTGATCATGGTGTCGGTGCCGCTGTCGATGATCGGCGCCTTGCTGGCGCTCAAATGGAGCGGCGGCTCGCTCAACGTGTATTCACAGATCGGCCTGATCACGCTGGTGGGCCTGATCACCAAGCACGGCATCCTGATCGTCGAGTTCACCAACCAGCTGCGCGAGCAGGGCATGGACATGGTCGATGCGCTGGTCAAGGCCTCGGCCCAGCGCCTGCGCCCCATCCTGATGACCACCGGCGCCATGGTGCTGGGCGCCATCCCCCTGGCGCTGGCCACCGGCGCGGGCGCCGAAACCCGCATGCAGATCGGCTGGGTGATCGTGGGCGGCATGTCGCTGGGCACGCTGCTCACCATCTTCGTGGTGCCCACCATGTACACGCTGTTCGCACGCAGGACGGTGCCCGGGGCGAACACCGCGGTGGCGACCGAAGAGCCCGCGCACGCGGTGCACATGCACGACTACGTGGGCAAGTAAGTAGCGGGCTCGTCGTACTGTTACATCAAAACAAAAAAACAAAAGGCCCTGTCGGGGCCTTTTGTTTTTGGGGGCTGATGGAGAAGATGGTTCGGCTTCAGAAGGGCAGCAAGCCCTGGAGACTGCTGCTCCTACAGATCCATCCTCGACCATTCCATTGCCGTTCGGGCTGAGCCTGTCGAAGCATTGCGCAGCGCCTCTGCAGGCTCAGTGTGAACGGCTTGATGGGCATCAGCCTGCTGGCGCTGCCAGGACTTGCAGTGCATCAGCGATCTCCTGCTGACCCTGCGGCCGCACCAGCCGCTCCACTTCCTTGCCGTCCTTCAGGAACACCAGCGTCGGCCAGAGCTTCACGCTGAAGCTCCGGCCCAGGCGCTGACCGGGTCCGTCTTCCACCTTGATGTGGGCGACGTCAGCACGGTCCTTCAAGGCGCCTTCGATCAGCGGCTGTGCGCGCTGGCAGTGGCCGCACCATGGCGTGCCGAACTCCAGCACGGCAGTGCCCGTCAGGCTGTCGATGTCTTCGCGGGCGGGGGGCTGGGCAAGGTGTGTGGCGGTGTAGGGCATGGCGGTTCAACGAGTGAAGTGAAAAGTTGGGACACAGGTTATGGCGAGGGAGCGCGCTCTGCACCAGCGATGTGCCCATGGCTGTGTCAGATCATGCCTTCAAAGACCATCACATCCACCGTGTCGCCCACCGCCACGTTGCCCTGGCCGTGGTGCAGCACGATCAGGCCGTTGGCCTGCACCATGGAGCTGAGCACACCCGAGCCCTGGTTGCCCGTGGTGCACACCTGCAGCGTGCCGTCGGCGGCGGTGGTGACGGTGCCGCGCTGGTATTCGGTGCGGCCGGGCTTCTTGCGCAGGGGCTCGGTACACACGGCGCGCAGCAGGGGCGGCGCAGGGCGGGTGCTGCCCATCATGCGCAGCAGGGCAGGACGCACGAACGCGAGAAAGGTCACCATCACCGCCACCGGGTTGCCCGGCAGGCCAAAGAGGACTGCACCTTCACCCCCGCCTGTGCCTGCGCCTGCACCCGCGTCACTATTGCTACTGTTTTGATAGCTGATGGCTCTTTCTGGATGAGCGGCAGGGGCTTTTTTTGCTTCAAACTGGGTGCTTGGCAGCGTGCCGGCGATGCTTCCCACCGCCATCGGGCGGCCCGGGCGCATGGCGATGCGCCAGAAGGCCACGTCGCCCAGCTTCTTCATCATGGTGCGGGTGTGGTCAGCCTCGCCCACGCTCACGCCGCCGCTGGTGATGATGGCGTCCGCCTGCCCTGCGGCCTCGCGGAAGGCGGCTTCGAGCAGCGCGGGCTCGTCGCGCACCACGCCCAGGTCGATCACCTCCACGCCGAGGCGGGTGAGCAGGCCGAACACGGTGTAGCGGTTGCTGTCGTACACCGCGCCTTCGCGGGGCGGCTCGCCCAGGCTCAGGATCTCGTCGCCAGTCGAGAAGTACGCCACCCGCAGGCGCCGGAACACCGTCACCGTGGGCAGGCCCAGGCTGGCCACCAGGCCCAGCGCTGCGGGCGTCAGCAGCTCGCCACGCGCCAGCGCCACGCCGCCTTCCATCAGGTCTTCGCCCTTGAAGCGGCGGTTGTCACCGGTGCGCAGTACATCGGCCGCAATGGTGATGCGCTGGCCCCCATTCGCTGCGCTACCTGCGGTGTCGGCAGATGCGGTCGTGAACTCCTGCGGCACCACGGTGTCCAGGCCCGAGGGCATGATCGCGCCGGTCATGATCTTCACGCACTCCCCCGCTGCCACGCTGCCCGTCCACGCCTTGCCCGCCAGCGTCGTGCCCACCACGCGCAGCGCCAGGGGCTGGCCCGCTACCAGCTGCGCGCCTGCGAAGGCGTAGCCGTCCATGGCGGAGTTGTCGTGCGGCGGCACGCTGATGGGCGACACCACATCGCGGGCCAGTACGCGGCCCAGTGCGTTGAAAAGCGGCAGCTCCTCGGTGTCCTGCACGGGCTCGACCAGGCGCTCCAGGAACGCGTTCACATCGGAGGCTTTGAGCGCCTGCGGGTCGTAGCCCTGAAGTTCAGCAGCGATCTGGGCAATGGTCTTCATGGGCAGCAAACAAACAATCAATCAATCAGTCGGGTATGCCGCGCGGCAATCGTCACAGGACGTCGCGTCACCGGGAGCGACAGGCGGGAAAGGGGTCGGAGGTCAGCAAAAGCAGCATGTGCAGCTTGTCGTACGCCACGTTGTCGACGATCACGGCGCGCGGCAGCAGGCCCCAGGGATGAAAGCCCGCCTGCTCGTACAGCCGCACCACATGGGTGTTCGACGCGGTCACCGTGAGCACCAGCTGCGTGAGGCCGGGGACCTGGCGCGCAGCCAGCACGCAGGCTGCAATCAGCTGCCGCCCGATGCCCTGGCGCTGCGCACCGGGCGCCACCATCATGCCCACCACGCTGGCGCAGTGGCGCTGCTGGGTCCGCTGCTCGCGCTCGCAGCCCACGCAGCCGAGCAACCGGCCGGTGGCATCGAACGCACCGAGAAAAAACGTGCCCGATGCCACCGGCCCGAAGCGCCCGGCGTATTCCTTGGCCGCGCGGCCGATGGACGACGCGTAGTCCGAGGTGAAGGCGTCGGGTGCCGTGCGCAGCGCTTCATCGCGCACCGCCTTGTAGGGCACGGCGTCGGCCGCTGTGAGTGCGCGGATGCGTACCGCCGCAGGCTGGGCGGCAGTAGTCGCCACCGGAATCGACGTCGCTGCGGTGCCTGCGCTGTGGGGAGTGGGCATGGGGAACAAAAGCGGGGGATGGGTTGGTGCAGACCGGAGCAGGGGAGAGCCGTGCGTGCAGGCGCGGCAACTCAGCGCCCCGCCGTGCCCTCCAGCGCATGCAACTCGGCCAGGGTGTTGGCGTTGAAGAACGCTTGCGCGTCATCCCCAGGCTGATCGAACGGCACCAAGGCACAGCGGTGCTGGCCGGTCCACGCGTCGATCTTGCGGCCACCGGCCTGCGTGAAGGCCACCAGGCTTTCCAGCAGCTCCACGCGCAGCAGGCAGAACACCGGCTGCGGGCGCACGGTGATACGCCCCTGACCGTCGTCCTCGGGCGCGCAGGCCATGGCGATCTCGGCGTCCTGCTCGCTGGCGGCAGCGGCCAGGCGGGTTGCCAGGTCCAGCGGAAACAGGGGCGTGTCGCACGGCACGGTCAGCAGCCACGGTGTTTCGCAGCGCTCCAGCCCCGTCAGAAAGCCCGCCAGCGGCCCCGCATAGTCGGCCAGCACATCGGGCCACACCGGCGCACCGAACGCCTCGTACGCGGCCAGGTTGCGGTTGGCATTGACCATGGTGGACCCGGTCTGCATCTGCAGCCGCATCAGCGTGTGCAGCGCCAGCGGCAGGCCGCGAAAGTTCTGCAGGCCCTTGTCGACCCCGCCCATGCGGGAGCCCCGGCCGCCGGCCAGCACGAGGCCGGTGATGTCTTGGGTATCAATCATTCGTGATCTTCAAAGAAACTCAGACGGGTGCTTCGCGTGATCCTGGAACGGGCGCGGCCAGGCCAGTGCACCCGTGCAACCGACTTCGCCAGGCCACCGGGTGTGCCCCCCTGCCGCACGCAGCGAGAGCGCGGGCAGACGCCGAAGGTGGCTCAGGGGGCGCTTCACTTCATCCACCGATATAACTCATCTCCACCCGGCGAGCACCGCCGCCCGCGTCCGCAGGCAGGCTGCTGCGCAGCTCCGAATAGCGGTCGGTGCGCTGCTGCCAGATGGGGGCGATGGCCGATGCGATGGCCTCGTCGCTGGCACCACCGCGCAGCAAGGTGCGCAGGTCGTAGCCCTGGGTGGCGAAGAGGCACAGGTAGAGCTTGCCTTCGGTGGACAGGCGCGCGCGGTTGCAGTCGTGGCAAAACGCCTGGGTCACGCTGCTGATCACGCCGACCTCGCCCAGGCGCGGGTCGTGCTCGCCAGCGGCGTTGGCGTAACCCCAGCGTTCAGCGGTTTCGCCGGGTGCGCTCGGGCTCAGCGCCACCAGCGGCAGTTCGGCGCGCAGGCGCTCGATGAGCTCGGCCGAAGGCAGCACCTCGTCCATGCGCCAGCCGTTGGTGGCGCCCACGTCCATGTATTCGATGAAGCGCAGCGTGGTGCCCGTGCCCCGGAAGTGGCGCGCCATGGGCAGCACCTCGTGGTCGTTGGTGCCACGCTTGACGACCATGTTCACCTTGATTTGCGAGAGGCCCGCCGCGTGCGCCGCCTCGATGCCCGCCAGCACGTCCGCCACCGGAAAGTCCACATCGTTCATGCGGCGGAACACCGCATCGTCCAACCCATCGAGGCTCACGGTCACGCGGTTCAGGCCCGCGTCCTTCAGGGCCCGGGCCTTGCGCGCGAGCAGCGACCCGTTGGTGGTGAGCGTCAGGTCGGGCGGCAGGCCGTCCACGGTGCGCAATTCGGCCAGTTGCGCCACCAGGGCTTCAAGGTTCTTGCGCAGCAGCGGCTCGCCGCCGGTCAGGCGGATCTTGCGCACGCCATGCGCCAGGAAGAGCCGCGCCAGCCGCGTGATCTCTTCAAAGCTGAGCAGGGCGCCGTGTGGCAGGTAGGGGTAGTCCTTGTCGAAAACTTCCTTGGGCATGCAGTAGTTGCAGCGGAAGTTGCAGCGGTCCGTCACGCTGATGCGCAGGTCCCGCAGCGGCCGGCCGAGCGTGTCGGTGAGCAGCCCGGTAGGCGCCGAGGCGTGCAACGGCACCTTCGCCGCCAGAGCGGCGATGCGTTGGTCCACCAGGGGGATCACTCGTTCGGCCATGGGGTGATTTTGCCGCATGGGCTTCGCCTCGCGGGGGAAGCCCTTGGTGCCGGAGTTGATCGGGGTCAGTTTTGGCGCAGCAGTGCCTTGAGCGTTAACGTAAGCAGACCAAGATGCCAAGTTTTCGTAAGCAATGAGTTGACTGTTTCTTCGATGACGGCTATTGATTTTTATGACTCGGGACGTTGTATTTCACCTCGAGTGGCTAAGCTGGATAATTTCTCCATTTTTTTTAATCCTGATGTGCGCAGTTCCTCCAACTTCCTGAGGGCTAAGCGATCCTTTAATATCCCAAATGTCCCCGTTCAAATTTGCAGAAAAAGGTCTTTGCTCTTTTATTTGATTGACTCCATAAATTTTAATTAAAATTATTTCTGCCACAGCGATTGCGGTTGCCTCATCTGGCAGAAATCCTTCCTTGGGAGTGAAGCTTTGCGTATCGCGTCCTGCGGCATACGGGGAGAATAATATCAATGAAGTAGAGAGCATCAGTCCAAATATCATATTAATTTTGCTTTGACCTTTTTGATGGTTCCGTCTCTTTCAGTCTTGTAATCGTGGCGCTTTAAATTTTCAGACGGTGTTCCGACATATCCGTCAATGCCATGTCCGTCTGCATCACGTGAATCTGAAGTAGAAAAATCTTCGCTATCATCCTCTGGATCGGGGCCGTCATGAGTATGGTAGTGGGCTGTCGCTTTGGTGTTTGGGGGCACGAACCCGGGCCTCCCGGGTTTCAGCAGATTTTCCACCGCGTTTTGGTCGTGTGTATTAATATTTGCCTTTGTTGTCTTGATAAATCATCCGGCCAAACTCAGGGTTTTTCTACTTGGTGCAGGATTGATATAATTTATCTCGGCTTTTGCCGAGGTGAGGTTTTTTAACTTTTTTTAGCGACCTTTTGTAGTGAAATATGATTTTTCTGGCTGATCCAAACTGCTATTCGAAAAAAATTCAATGTAGGCGGCTTGTGGTTTTTCGGAGTTCTTGCATGACTTGTACCAAATCCGCACAGCAATTCCGGTGTTGAGCTTCGAGATTTCTTCATCCCCTCCAAATGCCGAGTATGCCTCTTTTAATTCTCCCAGTTTTACGGAGACAATCTTTCTATCAGGGTATTTTTCTATTTTTATTTCTTGATTGTTTTTCTCAATTAAGTATCCGGCAAGATTTCTGTTGGATGTTTGTCCTTCTTCTCCGTCTGGTACCGGCAACACACATTTCGCTTGTGCTGAGAAAGAAAAAAATGCCAAGCATACGATTGTATGTTTGTGAATATTCATGAGCAGTTTGTTCGTTGTTACTGTACTTTTGCATTGGTTATGCCGCCGTTAGGCAGTTCGCCATTCCTGATGTAGTCTATTGAGTTATTCGGATTGTTTGTTTTAAAATCTTCGGAGGCACTGCATAGTTTTTCAATGTCTTCATTTTGAGTGCGCGTGCATCCTAGAGTAGGGTTCCAGCCTTGCCGGGGGGAAAAGGGATCCTTTAAACTCGATCCTCCTCCATGAATCCATCTTTGCCTATTATCCGTCGTCATCCATTTGGCCGGCCCAAATGCTTTGTTGAACTTTGGGTATTGGCATTTTGTGAATTTCCCACTGTATGCATCCGAGGCGCCAGCTTTCGCCTTGCTGGTAACCTGATTTCTCGATTCCATTTCTAGTATCGACCTGCCGTTGGAGTCCATCATTATGGTTTTTCCATTGTTTATGTCGGTGTAAACTAGTGCGTTGCCTGAGCCATTTCCTATAGCGTCCAACCCTAAAGGGTCTAAAATCTGCACTGGATTCAAGTTCGCATATTGATATGGTCTCGGCCCGCCTGCCAGTCCAATAGGATCCTGAGTCACATACTGCCCAACCCCCGGGTCGTAGAAGCGAAAACGGTTGTAATGCAGCCCGGTCTCCGCATCAAGCTGCTGTCCCTGCAAGCGGATGGGTTGATGGATGCGGTGGGGGTTGTACTCCTGCTCGATCTCGCCCCAGGCGCCGTATCTTGCAGCCCAACTCACCTGTCCCGCCTCTTTTCCGTTGGCGTTGACCAGCGCAATGGGTGTGCCCAGGTGGTCCGTCAGGAAGTGCCGGATGGTCAGCGGGTGGTTATCTTCGATGTGGGCTTGGGTGTCCTTGATGAGCTGCAGCGACTCTTGCACTTGGCTTCGCATCTCCTGCGG
>NZ_LMLZ01000005.1 GCF_001422735.1 Acidovorax sp. Leaf78
GCGAAGGGGTCGCAGACTTGGGGTCGCCTTCTCTTTGGTGACTTTCTCTTGGCGAACCAAGAGAAAGTTACCGCGCCGCCGGGCGCGCACCCCGGCTCCCGCCATCAACACTGGCATGCTGCCCCATCAGCGAGCTAGCGAGCAGCGCCCAAGTTTCGACAGATTCAAACCGAACGGACGTGGGTCAAGCGCCCAGGTTTCGGCAACCTCAACCCGACCGTGTGTAGAGCGCAGCGCCCCGACCCACCAGCAGCCGAAACGGCAGCAGCAGCGCCACCCCCAACACCAGCTTCACCCCCAGGTCCCCCAGCGCCCAGGTCACCCACGGATCGTTGCTGCCAGCAAAAGCGATACTCCAGAACACTGCCGTGTCCAGCACCGCAGCCAGCAAAGTGGCCACCAGCGGCGCGCGCCACCAGGTGCCGTGGCGCAGCCGATCGAACACGGCGATGTCCAGCCATTGCGACAGCAAAAACGCCGTGCCGGACGCGATGGCAATGCGCGCAGGTGCCAGCACCAGCGACGCGGCCACCGCCACCGCAAAGCCCACCCAGGCCACGCGGCGCGCTGGCTGCGGGCCGTGGGAGCGGTTGACCAGCTCGCTCACCAAGAAAGCGACGGGGTAAGTGATCGCGCCCCAGGTCAACCAGTCGTTGATCGGGAACTGCACCAGGATGTTGGAAGCCAGCACCACAGCGGCCATGGCGAGCGCTGCAGCTGCGAACTGCGCGCGGGTCGGGAGCGTCAGCGCAGCAGGCATGCCACCACCAGCACGTCAGGCCGTGCCCAGCAATGCACGGGCAACCGCCTCGCTCACCTTGATCCCGTCCACCCCCGCCGACAAAATGCCGCCCGCGTAGCTCGCGCCTTCACCCGCCGGGTACAGGCCGGCGGTGTTCAGGCTCTGCAGGTTCTCGCCCCGCCCGATCTTGAGCGGCGATGACGTGCGTGTCTCCACGCCGGTCAGCACCGCGTCGTGCATGTCAAAGCCCTTGATCTTGCGGCCGAACACGGGCAGTGCCTCGCGCAGTGCGGCGATGGCGTAGCCGGGCAGGGCGGCGTGCAGGTCGCCCAGGGCCACGCCGGGCTTGTACGAGGGCTCCACATCGCCCAGGTGTTTGGACGGCGTGCCTTTGATGAAGTCGCCCACCAACTGCCCCGGCGCGCTGTAGTCGCGCCCGCCCAGCACGAAGGCGTTGGACTCGAGCTGGCGCTGCAGCACGATGCCCGCCAGCGGGTGGAACTGGCCCTGCGGCAGCGCTTCGATGCCGTGGGTGTGGCCCAGGTGGGTGTCGAAGGCGGCGGCATCGGTGGGGTAGTCGCTCGGGTCGATCCCCACCACCATGCCGGCGTTGGCGTTGCGCTCGTTGCGCGAGTACTGGCTCATGCCGTTGGTGACCACGCGGTTCGGCTCGCTGGTGGCTGCCACCACGGTGCCGCCCGGGCACATGCAGAAGCTGTACACCGCGCGGCCGTTCTGCGCATGGTGCACCAGCTTGTAGTCGGCCGCGCCCAAGAGCGGGTGGCCGGCGTGGCGGCCCCAGCGGGCGCGGTCGATGATGCCCTGCGGGTGCTCGATGCGAAAGCCGATGGAAAACGGCTTGGCCTCCATGGCGACGCCGCGGTCGTACAGCATGGCAAAGGTGTCGCGCGAGCTGTGGCCCAGGGCCATCACCACATGGTCGGCGCGCAGGTCGGTGGTCTCGCCCGTGGCCTGGTTCAGCACCTTCAGGCCGCGCAGGTGGCGGGCGTCGCCCGTGCCTTCCACGACCACGTCCGTCACGCGCTGCTCGAAGCGGATCTCGCCGCCCAGCGCGATGATCTGCTCGCGCAGGTTCTCCACCACCTTCACCAGCTTGAAGGTGCCGATGTGCGGGTGGGCGACGTACAAGATTTCTTCGGGCGCGCCGGCCTTGACGAACTCGTTCATCACCTTGCGGCCCAGGTGGCGCGGGTCCTTGATCTGGCTGTAGAGCTTGCCGTCGCTAAAGGTGCCGGCGCCGCCCTCGCCGAACTGCACGTTGCTCTCAGCATGCAGCTCGCGCTTGCGCCACAGGCCCCAGGTGTCCTTGGTGCGCTCGCGCACGGGCTTGCCACGCTCCAGCACGATGGGCTTGAAGCCCATCTGCGCCAGCACCAGCGCCGCGAAGATGCCGCAGGGGCCGAAGCCCACCACCACGGGGCGCAGGGGCAGGTCGGCAGGGGCCTGGCCCACGGGGTACCAGGCCATGTCGGGCGTGGGCTGGATGTGCGGATTGCTGTCGAACTGCGCCAGCAGCGCGGCTTCGTGTTCTGGCTGGGCCAGTGCGATGTCGACGATGTAGACCGCCAGCAGCTCGACCTTGCGCGCGTCGAAGCTGCGCTTGAAAACGTGCAGGTGGGCAATGTCGGCCGGGGCCAGGCCCAGCAGCTTGGCGGCGGCGGCGCGCAGCGGCGCGTCAGGGGCTTCGGCGGCCGTGAAGGGCAGCCGGATTTCAGAGAGGCGGATCATGGTCTTGCGGGCCCGTGTCGATCGGGCGGCGTGCAAAGTCGTGGGGCCGTGATTTTACCGGGGCTGCTTGCGCGGCGTGCAGTGGCGGCGTGCAAGCGGGTCAGCAAGCGACCCGTGTTTTGAGTGATTGCTATCAAATAAATAGCTGCTGCCGCTTTATGGATGAGCGGTACAGGCCATTTTGGTTTGATTTTTGGGCGGGTTGGTATTGTTGCTGTCGTTGTTGCCGCCCCGGCGCCAGCGCAGTTCGGCCACGCCAAACGCCACGGCGGCCAGTACCAGCGGCACAAAGTAGTACAGCGCCCGGTACGCCAGCAGCGCGGCCAGCACCTGGTCCTGCCCCAATGCGCCTGCCGCTCCGGTGGCCAGCAGCGCCACGCCCACGGCCTCCAGCACGCCCAGGCCGGCAGGCACGCGCAAAATGAGCCCGGCCACAGCGCCCAGTTGCACGGTGGCCAGGGCTGCGGAGTAGCTCACCTGGCCCTGCAGCACCGTCCACAGTGCTGCGCCCATCAGCATCCAGTTGGCGGCCGAGACGGCCACCTGCCACAGTGCCACAGGCCAGTGCGGCAGCGGAAACTCGTGGCCCCGCAGCGTGAGCGCCCGGCCCGCGCGCAGCGCGCACAGCGCCACATAGGCGATGGGCAGGCAGCTCACCAAGGCACCGCCTGCGCGCAGTTGCCACGGCTCGACGGCCCAGCCTGCCACGGCCGGCGCAACCCACAGCCAGGGCAGTACGGCCAGCAGCAGCAGGTAGCCCACCCAGTTGGTCACGATGCTGGTGCCCACCACCTGGCCGATGGTGCCGGGGCCCACACCGCGGCGCTCGTAGAGCCGGTAGCGCACACCCACGCCGCCAATCAGCGAGCCCAGGTTCAAGGTGAAGGGATAGCTGGTCATCGCAATGCCCAGCGTGGTGGAGCGCGACAGGCCGTGACCTGTGCAGTGGCGGCCGATCAGGTCGAAGGTGCCGTAGGTGCAGTGGCTGGCCAGCGCCAAGGCACCTGCCACGGCCAGCACGCTGACCGGCAGCGCCTGCAGTGCCTGCCACACGGCAGGCCAGTCCACGGTGCGTGCCTGCCGCACGATGAGCCAGGCCACCACCGCGAAGAAGGCCAGTGCCAGGCCCCGCGTGAGCCAGGGCCACCAGGGGCGCTGCGTGATGCCGCGCCAGCCTGTGGGTGCTGCATGCAGGTGGGTGTCGCTGCCGGGCTCCAGGGCAAGAGGGTGGGGGGTGCTGGCAGCCATGGGCAAAAGAGGTTATGCGGAGCGCACGGCTTGGCTGCGAGCCGCGTTAAGCCGCGGCACCCGCGTTGGGCGTGGACGACTTGGCGCCCGAGCCACCGGGTGCGCCATCGGCCTCGGCTGCGGCTGCCGCCGCGCGCACCATGGTGATGGTGGGCTGGTGCCGGGGCAGCCAGCCCGCCCACGTGGGGAACCAGCGCATCAGGTGGAACACCAGGTAGCTGCGCATCAGCCGCAGGCCATCGAAGCGCCCGGAGGGCTGGGGCTTGATCTGCTTGCAGCTGTTCTCCATCAGGTGCGACAGTCGGCCATACAGGTGGTCGTTGAAGGCGCGGTCGCGGATGATGACGTTGGCTTCGAGGTTCAGCGACAGGCTCAGCGGGTCAAGGTTGCTCGAACCCACGGTGGACCACTCGTCGTCCACCAGCGCCACCTTGCCGTGCAGCGGGCGGTCGCAGTATTCGTAGATGCGCACGCCGGCGCGCAGCAGGTGGTCGTACAGCATGCTGGCCGCCGTGCGCACGATGGCCATGTCGGGCTGGCCCTGCAGGATCAACCGCACGTCCACACCGCGCTTGGCCGCGCGCCGCATCTCGCGGATGAAGCGGTAGCCCGGGAAGAAATACGCATTGGCGATCACCACGCGGTGGCGCGCCGAGCGCAGCGCGACGCGGTAGTGACGCTCGATGTCGTTGGTGTGATGGTGGTTGTCGCGCGTGACAAAGATCGCGTCGGCACTGCCTGCTGTGGCCGGTTCCTTTTGCTGCGCCTTGCCATCCGGCTGCTGTTGCGGCTTGCGGCCGCCACGGCCCAGCACCGCCTCGCGTGCAAAGCGGTGCATCTGGGCCACGATGGGGCCGCGCATCGCTACCGAGTAGTCCTGCTTGGCCTCGGGTCCGAAGTCCGCCACATGGTCGGCCGAGTAGTTGATGCCGCCGATGAAACCCAGTTCGCCATCCACCACCACGATCTTGCGGTGCATGCGGCGCAGCAAATTCAGCCGCTGGCCCATGAAGCGGCGGCCCGGGTCGAAGATGCGAAAGCGCACGCCCGCATTCACCAACTGGCCGACAAAGCTGTCCGACAAATCGGGCGAGCCGAAGCCGTCCACCAGCACGTGCACTTCCACCCCGCGGTCGGCTGCGGCCAGCAAGGCTCCATGCAGCTCCTTGCCGATCTTGTCTTCGAACAAAATGAAAGTCTCCAGCACCACTTCGCGCTGCGCTGCGCGGATGGCGTCGAAAACGCGGGGGAAGAACTCCTCGCCGTTTTCCAGCAGCTCGAAGTGGTTGCCGGGCACCCAGCGCGAAGACCGCGGCGGCGTGAAGGTGGGGCGGCGCAGGCTCATAGATAAATCTCCGCAGCCAGGGGCGCGTGGTCCGACAGCTTGTCCCATGGCTTCTTGGGCAGGGTCAACGGCGAGTGCACCGACGCGTTGCGCACGTAGATGCGGTCCAGCGCCAGCAGCGGCATCGACGCAGGGAAGGTGCGCACCGCGCGGCCGAAGGCCTGCACGAACACCTCCTCCAGCCCCGCGCCGCGGTGCAGGATGGAATGGGCGCGGTGGCGCCAGTCGTTGAAGTCGCCCGCCAACACCACGGGCTCGTCCTTCGGAAAGGTGTTCACCAGGTCGCACACCAGCTTCAATTGCCGCTGGCGGTGCGACTCCTGCAGGCCCAGGTGCACACACACCGCATGCACCGGCAGGTGATGGCCTGGGGGCTGCAGCACACAGTGCAGCATGCCGCGGCGCTCGGGCCCGGCAATCGAGATGTCGTGGTTGTCGTAGCGAGTGATGGGGAACTTGGACAACAGGGCGTTGCCGTGGTCGCCGTTGTCATACACCGCGTTGCGGCCGTAGGCGTATTGCGACCAGATCGTGTCCGCCAGAAACTCGTAGTGCGGCACTTGCGGAAAGTTGGCGAGCCGGCTGGCATGCTTGTGGTGCGTGCCCTGCACCTCTTGTAAAAACACCAGGTCCGCCTCCACCTCCCGCACTGCTTCGCGCAGCTCATGCAGCATGAACCGCCGGTTGAATGTGGTGAAGCCCTTGTGCACGTTCACTGTCAGAACCTTGAACGCAATGGGCTGGGATGGGGTGGTGGCCATAGGCAAACAATCGTTGTAGTGACCCTGCGGCGAAGGCGCCACGCAGGGCGGTCCGAAGGGTGAAACGATTGTTGTGGCCGTGGTGCGCGGCCACTGTAGGACGTCTGGCCGTTGGCATGTGCTGCCGTGGCCGAAAAGGCTTGCAGTGACTGCGCCGCAATGAGCAGCAAGGGTCAAGAAGTCACCCCACCTCGGCATCAAAAGCTGACGCGCCCTGGACCAGCGCCACCGTGGATCTGGCTCTGCCAGTCCACGGGGGGCGTCCCCCGGGGGGATGGCGCGCCGCACCTCAGGGGGCGATTTACGCGGGCAGGAAGCCTTCTACGGACAGGTAGCGCTCGCCCGTGTCGTAGTTGAAGCCCAGCACCTTCGCGCCAGCTGGAAGCTCGGGCAGTTTCTGCGCAATGGCGGCCAGCGTGGCACCCGAGGAGATGCCCACGAGCAGGCCCTCTTCGCGCGCGCTGCGGCGGGCGTATTCACGCGCCGGTTCGGCATCGACCTGGATCACGCCGTCGAGCACGCTGGTGTCCAGGTTCTTGGGGACGAAGCCCGCGCCGATGCCCTGGATGGGGTGCGGTGCCGGCGCGCCGCCCGAGATCACGGGCGACGCCGTGGGCTCGACCGCAAACACCTTGAGGTTCGGGAACTTGGCCTTGAGCACCCGCGCCACGCCGGTGATGTGCCCACCCGTGCCCACGCCCGTGATCAGTGCGTCGATGCCGTCCGGGAAGTCGGCCAGGATCTCCTGCGCCGTGGTGCGCACGTGCACGTCGATGTTGGCGGGGTTTTCGAACTGCTGCGGGATCCACGAATCCGGCGTCTGGGCCTGCAGCTCTTGCGCGCGGGCGATCGCGCCCTTCATGCCCTTCTCGCGCGGCGTCAGGTCGAACTGCGCGCCGTAGGCCAGCATCAGGCGACGGCGCTCGATGCTCATGCTGTCGGGCATCACAAGGATGAGCTTGTAGCCCTTGACGGCCGCCACCAGCGCCAAGCCGATGCCGGTGTTGCCCGAGGTCGGCTCGATGATCGTGCCGCCAGGCTTGAGCGCGCCCGACTTCTCGGCGTCTTCCACCATCGACAGCGCAATTCGGTCCTTGATGGAGCCACCGGGGTTGCTGCGCTCGGACTTCACCCACACGTTGGCCGCCGGGCCAAAAATGCGGTTGATGCGCACGTGCGGCGTGTTGCCGATGGTTTGCAGAATGTTGTCAGCTTTCATGGCGTCTCCTGTGAAGGTCAATTCAATGGATAGGGGTGACGGGGTGACCCAATGCCAGCCGGTGGATGGCCAGATAAACAACCATCCGTTCAGCCTGAGCCTGTCGAAGCCAGGGCACGATGGCGTGGCTGGTCCTTCGACAGCTCTGGGTGGACGGGTCACTGACCGGCATTGCGGTGTCCCGCGCATTCTGAACCAGTTGTTCGACGGCTCCGGTGATATGGATATATCCGAGGCGCCACTCCCCAGCTTTCAGCCATTCCAGCTGCGCTCACTGCAGCGGGCTGACCTCCACCCGCATCGCCCGGTCCGCCGGCGTGATCTCCACCCGCACCGGCAGGCCCAGCGCAATCGTCTGCGCATTGGTGGCCGTGTGCTGCGTCACCTCGGTGCAGGTGTAGCGCGCGGCACGCCCGCTGCGCCACACGGCCAGTGCCAGCGGCAGCATCCACTGGTCCGCCAGGTGCGGCCCCAGCGCACCGTGGCTGCGCTGATATGTGAGCACCTCGTCCGCCAGCCGCTTGGCCACCTGCTCGGCCGACAGGCTGCGCTCGCCCAACTGGCAGAACACCTCGGTCACGTGCTCGTATTCCAGCGTGGCGATGAGTGCATTGCCCGGCCCTTCGTTCTGCCGCGTGGGCGGGTTGCGCAGTTGCCCCGCTTCGAACGTCCAGCCCATGCGCTGGCCCAGGGCCTCCAGTTCGCGGTGCGCAATGTTGCGCGCCAGGCCCGGCACCAGCGCTTCGCCGTAGGCATTGAGCAGCGCCCCGCGCTCCATCAAGTCCACAGGTGTCAGCGGCTGCGCTGACGGCGTGATGTGCGCCACCAGCTCGCCGCCCCCGGCGGGGTAGAAACCGCGGCGCTGCAGTTGCAGGTCCAGCCCCACACCCAGGCGCCGCACCAGTGGCGTAAACGACCGCTCCAGAAAGTCGAACGGCGGCGCCATCGGGTTGTGCGTGCCGCCCGACAGCTGCACACGGCTTTCGCCGCCGGCCAGCATCAGCGCGGGCAGCACCGTCTGCAGCACCAGCAGGCAACTGCCCGCCGTCGCGATCTGAAAACGGTAGTCGCCCGCCTGCACCGCGCCGGGCGTGAACAGCAGTGTCTGCGAGCCCAGCTCGGCGCCGTCCGCCTGCCCACCGCTCACGGCCACTGCGGCCTGCACGCAGGCCAGGTGTTGGCGCATCAGACCCGGCTTGGGCCGCCCGGCACGGATGCGCGTGATGTGCAGCGGCCGGCCGGTGACCATGGAAAGCGCCAAGCCGGTGCGCAGGATCTGGCCGCCGCCCTCGCCGGTGAAGCCGTCGAGGATGAGTGGCGGGGGATTCGGATTGCCGGAGATATTGGATGTCTCGCTCAAGATAGCCTCAGATGTCAGTGTCGAAAGAGAGTGCTGCATGACGCAAGATCGCCATTTCCATGCGCTGAGCTCTCCCGGATGTCCATGAATTTTGGTCTTTGCAGAGGACTCGTAGTTCTTTCAGAAAACTCTCATTGGCCACTTTGATGGCCAGTCGGCAGTCGTATCGGAAACTGCCTGTAGAAGGGCGATGGGCAATGGAAATCAGAAGAGATTTCTGAATGTCTTTTCGTTCCCGGTCCTGCAGTTGGGCTTGTTTGAGTCTCGTGCAAACCACGTTGCGCAAGTAGCCTGAGCGGAAGAACCGAGGACTGATTTGCAGGTACAGAATTGCCGTGTCACGCCATTTGCCGCTGCCAGCCAGGATGTCGTGTTGCGCTTGAGCACTCCATAGTTCCCACAGCGGGCTTCGGTATGCCCGAAACTCCTCTGCGGCGCGCATGTACTCTTTGCGCAGCGCCGGGTTGGAGCGCTGGCGCATGGCTGCGGCACGGCAAGCCGCGTGAAGACGGTTCATTTCACGCTCGGTCTCCCGGATCACGCGAGCGTCAATCACCGGGGTTTTCACGCCAAGCTGCGTTTCGAGTCCCTGATGTCGTACTTCAGCACGGTGTCGTGCAGCAGCACATCCAGCGCGGCATGCCCCGGCACGGGCAGCGGCTGCACGGGTTCAGCTGCGTTGCGTGACAGTTCGGCCTCGATGAACGCGTGGATGCCCGGCCAGCGCGGGCTGGTGGCGGCCTCGCCGGCGCGCATCTTCACCTCCAGCAGGGCGTTGATCTCCGCGACCAGCGCAGCGTCGGCCACCGGGTCCAGCGTGTGCTGGGCCAGCTCGGCGAAGCGCATGGGCGGTACGCCGGGCAGGTTGCGGATCCAGCGCGCAGCCAGCAGCGGGCGCAGCACGTACAGGTACTTCTTGTAGCGCACCTCGTCGGCCTGCAGGTGCTCGCGGAAGTTCTTCTTGGCCATGGAGCTGTAGTGGTGCCAGCCCTTGGCGTTGGAGAAGACGTTCTCTGCCAGCGCGCGGAACGGCGCCATGGTGGCCGCCTCTTCGCGGTAGACGATGGGCGAGCGCAGCCACTCCAGCAGCGTGGGGTTGGACTCGCGCAGCAGCCCGAGCGCCTTGCGCAGGTCCCAGCCGTTGATGTCCAGGTCGCCACTGATCGGCACCTCGATCACATCGCGGCCGGGTGCCACTGTGAGGTACCAGGGCAGCCGGTGCACGTAGATGAAGCGCACGTCGTAGTCGCTGTCGGGCGATGCAAAGCCCCAGCCGCGGCTGCCGGACTCGCAGGCGAAGAGGATGGTCACGTCGTGCGTGGACTCGATGCGCTGCAACTCCTGCATCACCTGCGCACGCATGTGGGGCTCGACCGGGTGGGCGGAGCGCAGCAGTTCTTTTTGTTCTGATGTATGCATAAAAATCGGCTGTAGCGCCTACTGGGTAAGCGCTACTAGCTATGAGTTTTCATAAGCGGCCCGCTTCGGGCTGGCTGCAGGTTGTTGTTGGCGGTCAATCTGTCACTTGGACACCAACCAATTTGAGATTGAGGACAAGTTGGGTACGCACCTCACCCAAAGTGCGCGCGAGCAGCCGAGCTCTCCACGCCGCCCAGTTTGCCTGCACTTCTGGTACAGCCAGTTTCGACGCTCCAGGGTCGTCGTCGTATCCAAACTCGAATCCGCACTGGCACATTTCGAATGAGGCTCCTCCGCAATCCAGATAGGGTGGATTGAGCAGCCCAACACTTCCACACACCGGACAGGCCCAATGCCCGTCAAGGGATTGGAAAAGGAATGCGCAGCTACCGTCTCTCAAACGGACCTCTTGTCGTTGCATTTGCCTCACCCCTTCACGCACACCACCTGCTTGAGCGTGTACACCACCTCCACCAGGTCTTCCTGCGCCGCCATCACCGCGTCGATGTTCTTGTACGCCATCGGGATTTCGTCGATCACGTCGGCATCCTTGCGGCATTCCACGCCTTCGGTCGCTTTGATCTGGTCTTCGACCGTGTACATCTTCTTGGCCTTGGTACGGCTCATGGTGCGGCCCGCGCCGTGGCTGCAGCTGTTGAAGCTCTCGGGGTTGCCTTTTCCGCGCACGATGAAGCTCTTGGCCCCCATGCTCCCCGGGATAATCCCCAGCTTGCCTTGCTCGGCACTCACCGCGCCCTTGCGGGTCACGAAGACGTCCTGCCCGAAGTGCGTTTCGCGCTGCACGTAGTTGTGGTGGCAGTTCACCGCCTCCACGTGCGTCTCGAACGGCTTGGTGACACACAAGCGCAGCGCAGCGATCACCCGGCCCATCATCACTTCGCGGTTGGCGGCGGCGAATTTCTGCGCCCACCCCACAGCCTTCACGTAGTCACCGAAGTACTGCGCGCCTTCCTCGAAGTACGCCAGGTCCTTGTCGGGCAGGTTGCGCTGGTTCATCTCGGCGTCCTTCTTGGCCAGCTCGATGAAGTGGGTGCCGATGGCGTTCCCCACCCCACGCGACCCCGAGTGCAGCATCACCCACACGGACTGGTGTTCGTCCAGGCAGATCTCGATGAAGTGGTTACCCGTTCCGAGCGTTCCCAGGTGCTTGTAGTTGTTGGTCTTCTCGATGCGCGGGTGCGCCTCGCAGATTTCCTTGAACTCGTCCACCAGCGCCGACCATGCGCGGTCGGTCTCGGCAGGCGGGGTATCCCAGCTTCCTTTGTCGCGGCCGAAGTGCTTGGGCGTCATCCCCACCGGCACGGCGCGTTCGATGGCGGCACGCACACCGGACAGGTTGTCGGGCAGGTCGCTCGCGGTCAGCGTGGTCTTGCACGCCATCATTCCGCAACCCAGGTCCACACCCACCGCGGCGGGGATGATGGCCTTGAGCGTCGGCACGACCGAGCCGATGGTGGCGCCGATCCCCAGGTGCACGTCGGGCATCACCGCCACGTGCTTGAACACGATGGGCAGGCGCGCGATGTTGCGCAGCTGGTTCTTGGCTTCTTCTTCCACGGGCACGCCGTTCGTCCACATCTTCACGGGGACGCCGTTGGGTACTTCGAGTTGTTCGTAAGTCTTCATATCGTTCTTTCGTCTTTGGTCTTCTCTGCCGTTCATTGAACCATTCCGCGCGCTGCGGCCTGGGCGTAGTTCTTCAGTTCGTCGTCGCTCTTCACCTGGCGGATGAATGCGTCCATGTGCGCCTGCAGTTCCTGGGGCCGCCCCAACCGCGCGCCCTCATGGCCTATCCCGTGCAATGCGGATTCCTGGGCAGCCCGGTACGGCATCGCCAGCATCTCGCAGAACACCTGCCACATCGCGTCGCGCCATTCAGGGATGTCCTTGGCGTTCCAGAACGACGGCCATACGTCAAACCACATGTAGCTCACAAAGTACAGGCGGTCGCTTCGGCTCCCGATGGGGCTCGGCCCGGTATCCAGGCGCGGGCCGAGGCAGTCGCGCCACAAGTTGGGCAGCGCCCGCATCATGCGCATAGCGTCGGCCAGGGGCACGGAGGGGTCGTTCACCATGTGCGGAATGTCCCCGGCGTTGTTGCTCATCACATGGTTCAGGCCCATGCCCACCTGCTCGTCGCTGTAGGGCGCCAGGTCGGTGCCCGCGTTGGCGAACAGCACGGTCTGGATGTGGGTCCATTGCAGCGGCGTGGCGTCGAACTCCGGCTCGTCGATCAGCCAGTACCACTCCTGCCCGCTCTTATCGGGCACGGGGCGGTCGAACAGATAACGCAGGGCTGCGCTATAGACCGCCGGCTCCAGGTTGATCGACTCGCAACTCACGGGCGTCTCCTTACGGTTCGCGCGCCTTTCACGTGCGGTCAGTTTCTTTGCTTTCATCTCGATTTCTCTTTCCTCATGAGAATCAACGCATCTTCACGAGGCCGTTCAGCACCTGGTCCAGGCCACCAAACACCGAGATCTTGTCGATCCGCTCGGCCACCCGCTCCAGCGTCTCCAGCTCCTTCATGCGCAGGGCGACGGGGTTGTCCTCCATCACCTTGGCGGTGTTGAGCAGCGAGCGCGTGGCGGCGGTTTCCTCGCGGCGGCGGATCACGTTGGCCTGGGCCTGCTTTTCCGCCTGCACCACCTGGGTCAGGATGGTCTTCATCTCGCCGGGCAGCACGATGTCCTTCACGCCCACGCTCTCCAGTTGCATGCCGTAAGGCTGCAGCTTGATCGCCAAGTGAGCGGTCACCACCTCGTCGATCACCGTCTTGTTCTCCAGCAGCTCGTCGAGCGTGCGGGTGCCCACGGCGGCGCGCAGCGCAAACTGCAGCTCGCGGTACAGGTAGTCGGCAGGCTTTTGCAGCTGGGCAAAGGCTTGCAGCACATTGGTCACGCGGTAAGTGGCCGACAGGTTCAGGCGCAGGCTCACCTTGTCGCGGGTCATGATGTCCTGGCCCGAGACCTCCACGGCCTGCAGGCGCAAATCCACCAGTTCCACGGCGATGGTGCGGCCGTACTTCCAGAACGCGTAGGTACCGGCGGTCAGCAGGCGCTCGACCTTGCCGTCCAGCGTCAGCAGCGCGCACTGGCCTTCAGGCACCTGCACCTGCAGCACGCCGTTCAGGCCAGTCACTGCGCGCTGGCGCAGTTGGGTCTGCGTCAGACGGGCGACCAGGTCGGCGGGCAGCTCGGCACCGTTTTGCAGGTTCACCACCTGTACGGTCACGTCCACCAGGCCCTTCCAGTACAGGCGGCGCGTGCCGGGCGGCAGGATTTCAACCAGCACGCCGTTCTCGCTGCGCAGGCCCACTTCGCGCTCCGACAGGTTCACCTGCACGAAGTTGGCGGCGACCACGGCAGGCTCCTGGGCCATCAGGTAATCGGCCAGGCCGTTCGTGAACGCGGGTTGCTCCAGAGCGAAGGTTTCCACGCGCAGCGTGTCCAGGCCGGCAAACAGCCAGTGCGTACCGCTCTGCAGCACGCGGTCGAAATCGCCGTTGCGCAGCAGCAGGGCGCGTTCGTTCTTCTTGACGGTGATGCGTTGGATCTTGTTGTTCAGCATTTCTTTTTCTCCTTATTGCGGTCCGCGCCGCGGATTTCTCGTTCGTTCGTTCGTCTTCTCTTCTTCGTCGTCGTTGTCATGTCGGTTGGCGCACAGCGCTGGCAACACAACCCCCATCCCAAGAGGGCGCCGTTACAGCGGCGGCGGGGCTCCAGGCAGTGCAGCCGCGGGCCTTGCAGTGCGCCGTGGTTGCTGCCCTGTAAACAGGGCGGCAGCGTGGCTGGCTGCGGGCGCGGGCTGCACCGGGGTCTGGTGCAAACCGCCGCCGGCTGACGGAGTGCCTGCGGGGGCTGCCGTGCAGCAGCCTTTGCCTGCGCCCCGCGTCCGGCGGGTGGTCTTTCGACCGTTTCTTCAAAGCTCCGGCCTTGCGGCCGGAAGAATGGACAGGAATCGAACCTGTGACAGACCCTTGCGGGTTGCTCTTCCTCTGAGCTACCAGTGGTGGCCCGCCTGGAGTCGAACCAGACACGTCCTTTCGGAGTGGTCTCCACGACCGTGCCGTGACCAGACGATGGCGACGTGCGGCATGCAGGGGTTCGACAAGAGCCTTGAGGACCCCTGGAACCTCGGCACCGGCAGGGCGAACTTGTGTCCTAACCCTGGCCTGTGAGCGGTCGACGCTGGCGTCTGGTACTTATCTATTGCCAGATGCGTGCCAGCTTGTGAAATTGGGGGTGAAAATTTGCAAGCCATTGATTCATATGAAATTAATGACATTTCAAAAAATCTTTGTCGCAATCGATTTGCCTAAAAGATAGAATAAAAGCTAGTCAATTAGCTGAATATGATGCGCAAAGAAAAAGTGGTCATCGGTTTTCTGGGAACGCAGCTGGATGCAGGCAAGGGGGCGGGCCGCTGGGAGAAGTGGCGCCCCACGGTGTCGCTGGCCCAGCACGAGGATGTGGTCGTCAAGCGGATGGAGCTGCTCTACACCCCGCCCCACCACGATCTGGCCCACCAGGTGCGCACGGACATCCACACCGCGTCGCCCGAAACCACCGTCCACCTCGTCAAGCTGGACATCGCCGACCCGTGGGACTTCGGCGAGGTCTACGCCACGCTGTTCGACTGGGCCCAGGGCTACCGCTTCGACACCGAGCGCGAGGAGTACTGGACGCACATCACCACCGGCACGCACGTGGCGCAGATCTGCCTGTTCCTGCTGGTGGAGTCGCGCCGCATCCCGAGCGTGCTGGCGCAGACATCACCGCCGAAGCGCCAGCAGATGGGCGACCCGGGCAGCTATGCGCTGATCGACCTGGACCTCTCGCGCTACGACGTGATCGCGCAGCGCTTTGGTGCCGAGCAGCGCGATGCGGTGGACTTTCTCAAGAGCGGCATCGCCACGCGCAATGCGCGCTTCAACGCATTGATCGAAGAGGTCGAGCGCGTGGCGGTGCGGTCGCGCGCGCCCATCCTGTTCACCGGGCCCACGGGCGCGGGCAAGTCGCACCTGGCGCGGCGCCTGTTCGAGCTCAAGAAGGCGCGCCACCAGGTCGAGGGCGACTTCGTCGAAGTCAACTGCGCCACACTGCACGGCGACGGCGCGGCGTCCACGCTGTTCGGCCACAAGAAGGGTGCCTTCACCGGCGCGGCGGCCGACCGCGCGGGCCTGCTGCGCACGGCGCACAAGGGCGTGCTTTTTCTCGACGAGATCGGCGAGTTGGGCCTGGACGAGCAGGCCATGCTGCTCAAGGCCGTGGAGGAAAAGCGCTTCTACCCCATGGGCAGCGATCGCGAGGTGGCGAGCGACTTCGAGTTGATCGCGGGCACCAACCGCGACCTGCGCACCGAAGTGGCGGCCGGGCGCTTTCGCGAAGACCTGTACGCACGCATCAACCTCTGGAGCTACCAGCTGCCCGGCCTGGCCCAGCGGCCCGAAGACATCGAGCCCCACCTGGACCACCTGCTCGCGCGCACCGGTGTCGAACTGGGTCGCATGGTGCGCCTGTCGGCCGAGGCGCGCGTGGCCTACCTGCGCTTTGCGCAGTCAAGCGACGCGCTGTGGAGCGGCAACTTCCGCGACCTGTCGGCCAGCGCCACGCGCCTGGCCACGCTGGCCGACAGCGGCCGCATCGGCCTGCCCCTGGTCGAGGCCGAGATCGCCCGCCTGCGCTGGCTGTGGCAGGCGGCCCGGGATGCGCGCGACGGCATGGCCCAGGCAGGCGTTGGCACCGTCGGCCGCGACGATCTGGTGGAACTGCTGGGCGAGGAGGCGGTGGGTGGACTGGACCTGTTCGACCAGCTGCAACTGGCCGCGGTGCTGCAAATGTGCCGGCAATCGCGCACCTTGTCCGACGCGGGCCGACAGCTCTTCAACGCCTCGCGCACGCAGCGCACGGTGGTCAACGATGCGGACCGGCTCCGCAAGTTTCTGGCGCGGTTCGGGCTGGATTGGGAGCGTGTCAGCCGAAAGGGATGAAGGCTGCGCGGTGCGCCACACGGGAGGTGGGATAATCCAGCCCGTGAAGCACGCCAGACCGCCGCTGGTGCAATCTGGGAAACCAGGCACTGGAGGAACGTCCGGACTGCACAGGACAGCGTAGCAGCTAACGGCTGCCCACCGTGAGGTGAGGATCAGAGCAACAGAGACGAGTCAGGTCGTTTTCAGCCACCAAGGGTGTTCTATGGGGGCCAGCGCAAGCTGGTACCGGCTGGCGCAAGCCAGACGCTCAGGCGCAAGCCTGAAGCCCCATAGCCGCCCAAGGCGCGGAACGCGACTTGGGTGAAACGGGCAATCTCTACGCGCAGCAATACCAAGTAGGCCAGCGTTGATGTGGTTCCGCAGAGCTGGCGGGTAGGTAGCACCGAGCCGTGGTGGCGACACCCGGCCCAGATTAATGGCGGTCACACTGCGGGCAACCGTGGTGCACAGAATCCGGCTTATCGGCGTGCTTCACACTTTATTTTGAGGCCCATGTCCACGGGCTTCACACAGCGCGGCCGCATCACGCCTGCATCACGGCGTGATGACGCACTGCAGTGACGAAACCCGCGCCTTGCCCGCGCTGACGGCGAACGAGATGGCCGCAGACGCCACATCCTCACCCGCTGCGTGGCGAATGGTCACCGTGCATTGCGCCGCCTTGCTGCAACTCCCCTCGATCACGTTCGTGCCTGCATACAGGTACGCCATGCGCATGGCCAGCAGATCCTTGACCTTGGCTTTTCCGGTCTGGCCAAAATCGCCATGGCATGAGGACGCGCGGGGAATGGTGTCGTTGGCGGCCGCCAGCAAAGCGCCCAGAGCCTTCTGCGTGGCGACCGGATCCGCAGCAGCGGCCGCAGCGGGTGCTGTATCAGCTGCCAACGCAGGAGGCGCCGCCAGGGCGCAGCCCAGAGCGATGGCTGCGCAGAGCGTGTGCAGGCGCTGTGTCACGGTGCCACCCCGTAGTACAGCGAAATATCGTTGCCGGCGTAGCTGTTCTTGAATTTGTTGTGGAACGCTTCTACGGAGTTGTCGGCAACGACCTTGTGCTGGCCGTTGGAGAAGTTGAACACCATGCCGCCATGGTAAATGCCCACATGTTTTTGCGGCACGGGAGACATCACATTGTTGACCACGTTGGCGGCCGACAGGACAAAGATCAACAGCCCGTCTGATATCGCGGGCTTGTCGGCCCATTTGCCCTTGAGGGCCAGCCTGTTGTAGAGCTCATCGCAGCGGATGGACCCGCCCGTCTTCTTGGTGCTGAACTTCATGTCGCCGCACAGCATGCCCAGTTTGATGCCCAGTGCATGGCTTACAAAATGTGCGCAATGATTTTGCGACGCAGAGTCAAATTTGTTGGAGCAGATGTCGGAGATCGGCTTGCCTACGTAAGCTTGAAGGGCTGTGAGTGTCGTGCTCATAGGGGTTGGATGGATGAGTAAGCCCTGCGGTTCAGCAGGGCAAGACACCGCCTTGGTTCCGATCCATTCACCTCTTGGGGGATCGACCTCGTCCGTGCGAGGCAGGCGGCTGCGAAACCCGGCCATTCTCTGCAGGGAAGCGCCCATCGCTGTTACTTTGTGTTTATCCAGGTAACTAATTCAGCGGAATGTGCTGCCAGATGTTGTTATCTGCGGCAGCACATGCTGGCCCCGAGGGGCCTTCTTTTCGTCTACTCAGCTGCTACGGATTTCGAACACGCGCATGTCAGCTCTTGCCGCAATGCGGCGCATGACCTTGCTCCAGTTCCGTCGCCCGGCGCACGGTGTCGGGGTGGCTGCTCAGCAGCGACCACACCGGGTGCGCTTCCAGTTCGGCGCGGGCCTGGCCTTTGGTGATCGGCGCGGGTGCGCTGGCTGGCGCACTGCCGGGTGCAGCGGGAGCTGATGCTGCGGCTGTCGCGTCTGCTGCTTGGCCTGCAGCCGGCTTGGCGCTGTCCTTCTCCTTATCCTTCTTGTTCTTTTGCTTCTGGTCCTCTGCCTCTTCTTCGTCCCGCGCAATGGCCAGCAGCAGCTTGCCCATGGGCGCGGTGGGCAGGGCGGTGTGGCGCATGAGGGCGATGGCGTAGCAGTCGGCTTCGCGCTCGTGGCTGCGGCTGTAGGCGAGGCCGGTCAGCACCGAGGCGCCGGTGGACACGATGCCCGACACATCCCCCAGCGCCAGGCCCAGGCCCATGTTGAGCACGCCTTGCTCCACCACCATGCGCGTGGTGTGGCGGTGCACGACGTGGCCGATCTCGTGCGCCAGCACGCCCACCAGGGCGTCGTCGGGCAGGCCCTTCTCGGCGGCGGCCTTGACGATGCCGTCGGTCATCACGATCTTGCCGCCGGGCAGCGCGAACGCATTGGCGCCCATGCCGGCTCGGAACTCCAGCGACAGAGGCGGGCGGTAGTCGGGGTAACGGTGCAATGTGCGGGGCGTCTGCTGCACCAGGGCGTCGAAGCGCGCCTTGAGCTGGTCTTGCCGCTCGCTGGGCAGCTTGCTGGGCTTGAGGGTGCCGTCGTCCATCTGCTTGAGCACGTTCTCGGCCACGCTGGTTTCCCAGCCCACCGGCACGAAGCGGGTGAGCTGCGTGGCGGCCCAGGGTGTGCCGTAGCGGTAGAACAGCGTGAGGCCGATAGCAGCGGCCACCGTCACGCCCAGCAGCACGGGCCAGCGCGTCTGCATGCGCTGGGCGATGCCAGGGCGCTCGCCCGCGGCGGCCAGCGCGGCGCGCCAGTCGGCCACGGCGTCGATCTCGAGGCTGCCCTGGTCGCGCAGGTCCACCACCACGCGGGGCTGGGGCTTGTGCTCGTTCCAGGCCTCAGGCCAGCCCACGTCCTTCCAGGCAAAGACCACGGGCTCGGCACCGGGCTGAGAAAGCGGGTGCAGCACCAGCGACGGCCCGCGGGGCGTGGGCTGCAGGCTCACCATCACGGGCCGGGCCTTGCTGCTCAGCCCGTCGAACCAGCGTCCCTGCAGCAGGCGGGCCGGGGGCGTGGTAGGGTCACTCATCCGATAAGGTCCAGGCCGGCCGCGTCGGCCAGCGCATCGCCCAGGCCGCCCTGCTGTTGGCGCACCATGGTGCCGGCCACCTGTTCCACGCCGCCCTTGACGTGCAGGGTCACCGATTCGAGCTTCATACGGTATTCGCTCACGCGGGCAAACGGGCGGTACAGGCCCAGCGTGAACAGGGTCAGGAACATGTTCTTGATGCGCAGGCCCACGTAGCCGCCGCTTTTGAGGTGGCACTTGAAGCGCGCCACATGGCTCACGCCGGTGTTGTTCCACTGCAGCTGGAACATGCGGGCCTCGCGGTACGCGCGGGCGGGGGCCGAGGCCAGGAACAGCAGCAGCATCCCGCCGATGATGGCGGCGAAGATGATCACGAACAGCCAGAAACCCAGCTTGTCGGAGGTGGCCACCAGCAGCGCGATGGAGCTGCCCGCCAGCACCGCGATCAGCGTGGCGATGACGACGACGCACAGGACGAACACGGCCACCGTGGCCAGCCACACCTTCACGAAGTCCATGTACACCGGCTTCCAGCGGCCGCGTTCGGCGCCCACCTGGGCGCGCAGTACCAGCAGGCTCTTGTAGTTGTATTCCAGCCGGATGAAACACAGCACCGTCAGCACCAGGCCCAGCGCCAGCAGGCCGCCCATGGCGGGCGTGAAGCTGGGCAGGGCGCGCTTGGCGCCTTCTTCGGCTTCTTCCATCGCCTCCATGGCCTGGGCCAGTTCGGGCGACAGCATCTGCATGCCGAAGAACACGGCGAACCACACCAGGGCCAGCGCAAACATGGGCCAGCTGGCGATGTAGACCTCTTTCCAGCTCGCAGTGAACTGCAGGCGCAGCCCGCGCCAGCGCGTGGCACCCAGGCGAAAGCGCATCGCGCTGCCCCAGATCAGCGGCGAGAGCAGTGCACCCGTCAGCAAGAACACGCCCACGGCGGCATCCTGGCCGGTGTTGGCGGCGATGTTGTAGGCAATGGTGATCAGCGTCAGCAGCACAAAGCCCATCACCATCTTGCGCTGCTGCGCGGTGAATTCGAGCGGGCTGCCCGCCACCAGCGTGTGGCTGTAGAAGTACTGCGCAGTACGCCGCCGCGCCCAGGGCGTGTAGATGCCCAGCGTGACGATGGACAGCAACACGTTGACGATCCACACCCTGAAATACTCGCCCCCACTGCCGGTGAATTCGAGCGGGTGCGCGTCGATGTTCTGCGGCATGAAAGTCGACATCGGTCCTGCCGAGCCGCCGGTATTGTTTTCGTTCATGAACTCACTCCCTCCCGAGTGGCAGGCAGTGTAGCAGCGAGGCATGGGTGCGAAATTCAAGCAAAAGCAGCCCCTGCCGCTTGATAGGAAAGCGCGAGCAGCTATATTTTTAATAGCATTGGTCGCCCGCCACACGCCGTTCGCAAAAGGCACGCCTCCGCCAGCGCACCCGTGGATCTGGCTTCGCCAGGCCACGGGGTGCGTCCCCCTTGGGGGGAAGCGGCGCAGCGGCTCAGGGGGGCATCAGTCCTTCCCGTGGACCTGGCTCCGCCAGGCCACCGGGTGCGTCCCCCCTCCGGGGGGAAGCCGCGCAGCGGCTCAGGGGGGCTAGAACTTCTCCCAGGGTTGCAGGTACCGCCACTGCCCTTCGGGCACCTTGGCCAGCGGCACGCGGCCGATGCGGATGCGCTTGATCGCCACCACCGACAGCCCCACGGCCTCGCACATCGCCGGAATCTGCCCGGGCCGGATGCCCTTGAGCGCAAATCGCAGCTTCGTCTCGTTCTGCCAGCTCACCTTGATGGGCGGCAGCGGGCGGCCATTGAAGGTGAGGCCGTGGCACAGGCGCTGCAGGCCGTTCGGGGCGATCTCGCCTTTCACCTCGACGATGCACTCCTGCTCCAGCGACTCGATGTCTTCGGCCAGCTTGCGCCCGATGCGCTTGTCCTGCGTGTAGACCACGAGCCCGCTGGCTTCGGTCGGCAAAGGCGTGAAGCACTCGAGCTGCCGGAAGTGCCGCTGCAGCACGCGAATGCCCGAGGCGTCTTCCGCCAGGTGCGACGCGGCGCTCAGCAGCGTGGTGGCGGGCGTGGCGCCCTGGCTGCGGCTGCCGTGGCTGCCATGACTGCCTGATGGGGTGTTGTGGGCGGAGGCTCCGCCGGGCGCGCTCTGGCCCAGGCCCGCTTCAAATCCGGCGGGCTTGTGCAGCAGCAGCGTGACCGGCGTGAGTTCCAGCAGGCTGGCATCGGGGTCCACCGTCACGGCCTGGTCGGGCCGCACGCGGGTGCCGGGCTCCTCCACCACCTGGCCGTCCACGCTCACGAAGCCGCCCTCGATGAACTGCTCCGCCGTGCTGCGCGAGCAGTTGAGTTGGTCGGCCACGCGCTTGGCCAGGCGGATGTGGGAAGGGTCAGGGTTCTTGTCGGTCATACATCAAAGGTGAACATTCGCCGTGCGCGGGTCGAGGGTGTAGGTGGGTGATTGTCGGCGGTGCACTCCCCACGAGCGCGGCCTGTCGCCAGTGCCACCGTGGAACTGGCTCTGCCAGGCCACGGGTGGCGTCCCCCTGGGGGGGAAGCGGCGCAGCCGCTCAGGGGGGCTTCTCAACCTTCAAGTTGCAGGGACCGGATGCGTTCCACATGCGCCAAGAGCGACCGCTGCGCCACCGGCCACATGCGCGGCGGCACGTCATCGTAGGCGTGGCGCACCCAGTCCTCCATGGTGCCCTCTGGCAGCGCCTGCATGGCAGCCAGCACCTTGGCTTCGCGTGCGAGGCGGTGGGCCTTGAGCTTGGCGATGGCGCTGCGGGCCTGGCCCAGCACGTAGCCGTGCGCGGGCAGGATGAACTCCACGCCGTGCTGCGTGCAGACCGCGTCCAGCCGGTCCAGTGAGTCGAGGTAGTCGGCCATGTTGCCGTCCGGCGGGTCGACTACCGTGGTGCTGCCGTTCAGGATGTGGTCGCCGCTGAACAGCAGGGCGTCTTCCACCAGCAGCAGGCACAGGTGGTTGGCCGCGTGGCCGGGCGTGTGGATCACCTGCAGGGTGTGGGTGATATTGCCCTCTGCCGCTTGTCCTGCAAGCGTCAGCAGCTCATTGTTTTGTAGCACCCGGTCGGGCGTGAAGGCGCTGGCTGCGCGCGCCGTGGGCGCGGACGGCAGGCCCAGGATGGGCGGCGGCGCCTTGCCCGCCTGCACACACAGTGCCTGCAGCGGCGCGGCGCCCGGCGAGTGGTCCGCGTGCGAATGCGTGCACACGATCATGCGGATGTCGCCACCCGCTGCGCGCCAGAGCGTGTCCAGGTGCTCCGGGTCTGCCGGGCCGGGGTCGATGGCGATGAACCCGGTGGCCGGGTCGCCCACCAGGTAGCTGTTGGTGCCGGGCCCGGTCATCACGCCGGGGTTGGGCGCGGTCAGGCGTTGCACGTTGCGCAGCAGCGGCACGGGCTGCGCGGTCTGCCAGTCGAGCGCGTGGACGATCTGCCCGTCGGGGCACACCAGCGCCAGCTCGCCGTAGGGCGTGTCGCTTTCCATGTAGCGCGCTTCCTTGCCGGCCAGGGTGCCGGCGCGCGGGCAACTGGTCCACAGCGGCTGCTCGTCGGCTAGCGCGTCGAACACGGCCTGCGTGGTGCCGAACTGCGCCAGCCGCTGCAGCGTGCGCACGGTCGGAAAGATCATGAAGAACTGCCCCGCCTCGTGCCGCGCGAGCGCATCGGCCGGGCGCACCCACACGGGCTCGAACTGCTCGGCCTCGTCGGCCACCGGCTCCTGGCCTTCTTCAGGCATGCGTGCCACGAGAAACGGCACGTCGAAGCGGCGCGGCAGGTCGCGGTCGGTCGTCCAGTGCGCCAGCACGAACACGCTGTCGGCCGCGAGCCGCAGGCCGCGCGCGCTGCATTGCTGGGCGAAGGGCTGGTGGCGGTCGATGGCAGCGATGTCGGCGGCATCGGCCCAGCGGCCGTCGGCGGCGTGGCGCGCCAGCAGGATGCCCAGTTCTTCGAAGCTCTCGCGGATGGCGGCGATGGCCTGGGTGAGGTGCAGGTCGCTTTGTGTGGGGCGGCGGTCTGCGGCGGCGTGGGTGGTGGGGGCGGCGTCCAGCGCGTCGATGCCGCCGCCGGGGAAGACGTATGCGCCAGGGGCGAAGCTGGCGGTGGCGGATCGGCGGGTCATGAGGACTTCGAGTCCGCCTGCATCGCCTGGCGCATCACGCAGCAGCAGCACGGTGGCGGCGGGGCGGGTGGCTACGGGCTCGCGGTGGGGGTGCAGTTGTTGGGTGGTGCGGGGCATCGGGGGATTATCGGCGTGGGGCGGGAAGCTTCGCTCGTTGTTCCCTTGCCGGTCGGGGTGAGTCTGTCGAGGCCTCGGGGCTGGCTTAGCCGTACCCGTTCGGGTTGGCTACCAGCCACCTGTGCAGCGCCCCAGCCGCCCACCCGGCACCACAATCAGCCCCGCCCCCACCCCGCCCTACTTGCGCTGCAAGAAATCCACCGCCAGCGCCGCCAGCGTACGCGCCCCCACCGGCAACTGGTCTTCATCGATATCGAACAACGGCGAGTGGTTCGACGGCGCCTTGTTGAAGTCCGCGCCCTTGGGCGGCGCGCCCAGAAAATAGAAGAAGCCGGGCGCCACCTTCTGGAACTCCGAAAAATCTTCCGATCCACTCACCTTGGGGATGATCATCGCCTTGCCCCCCGACGCCAGCTTGAGCGCTGGCAGCGATGCAGCCGTCAGCTCCGCTGGGTTGCTGGTCACCGGGTATGCCACGGGGCCGAAGCGCACCTTGGCCTTGGCGCCGCTCGATGCCGCGATCTGCTCCGCCGTGGTGGTGATGCGCTTCAGGGCCTCCTGGCGCATACCTTCGTCGAAGGTGCGCAGCGTGCCCAGCAGCTCCACGTTGTCCGGAATGATGTTGTAGCGCGTGCCGCCGTGGATGGAGCCGATGGTGACCACCGCGGGCTCCTGGCTGATGTTGAGCTGGCGGCTCACCACCGTCTGCAGGCCCAGCACGACCTGGCTGGCGGCCACCACCGGGTCGACCGCGTTCCAGGGCGACGAGCCGTGGCCGCCGCGGCCTTCCACCTGGATGCTGATGTTGTCCGAGCCGGCCATCAGCGGGCCGCTGCGGTAGCCCACCACGCCGGACGGCAGGTTGGCCGTGATGTGCAAACCGTAGATGGCCTGCACGTCCTTCATCGCGCCCTCTTCCACCATGGCCTTGGCGCCGAAGCTGGGCACCTTGCCGCTGGCATCGGCCTCCACCGGCGCGCCCTCTTCGGCGGGCTGGAAGATGAACTTGATGGTGCCGGGCAGCTGGGCCTTCATGCCGGCCAGCGCCTCGGCCGCGCCCATGAGCATGGCCACGTGGGCATCGTGGCCACAGGCGTGCATCACCGGCACTTCCTTGCCCAGGTAGTTGGCCTTCACTTTCGAGGCGAACGGCAGGCCGGTGTTTTCGGGCACGGGCAATGCGTCCATGTCGGCGCGCAGCGCCACCACCTTGCCCGGCAGGCCGCCGCGCAGGGTGCCCACCACGCCGGTGCCGCCCACGTTGGTCTGCACCTCCATGCCCAGCTTCTTGAGGTGCTCCGCCACGAGCTTGGCGGTGCGCACCTCCTGGCCCGACAGTTCCGGGTGGGCATGGATGTCGCGGCGCCAATTGACCATCTTGGGCGCTACCTTGTTCACGGCGGTGTCGATGACCTGCAGGCCGGCGGCATCGAGCGCCTGAGCGTGGGCCGAAGATACGACGGCCAGCCCGCTGGCAGCGAGGCCTGCGGCAATGGCGATGGCAGAAAGGGGTTTGTGCATGGAGCAGGTCCGTAAAGGTGGGTGGCAGCTTGCAAGGCCGGTGGATAGCAAAAAGCACGTCCATGCTAAAAGCCGCACCCCGCTGCATGACAAGCGAAAATGGCCATCCAAAGAGCCAATACCGCCATGCAGCCCCCACGTTTTCCCTCGCCCGCCGGCACGACGAGTCGCACCGAGCCCGCGGTGTATCGCATCGACATCCCTTTGCTGCCCGAGTCCGCGGCGGGCAATGCGCTGCAGCTCATCGACCTGCTGCGCAGCGCGAATCTGCTGGCGGGCTTGCGCCTGGGCGCGCAGGCACCGCGCCTGGCCTGGCGGCTGCGGGACGCCGAGGGCCTGCCCCTGCCGCAGTTGCCGGGGCCGCTGGCGGCCTACGGCGCCGCCCCTGCCCAGGCCGACGACCCGGAGGCCAACCGTGCGCCCGCCCAGGCGCTGTTCATCCCGTCGTTCCACGCACCGGACATTCCGGCCATCCGCGCAGTGGCGGGCCGCTACGGCGCGCTGTCGCGGCAGCTGGGCATTGCGGTCGATGCGGGTTGCAAGCTGGTCACCGTCGGCAACGGCGCCTGGCTGGCCGCGCACAGCGGGCGGCTCAACGGGTGCCAGGCGAGCCTGCCGTGGTTCTACATCGCGGGGTTCGAGCGGGACTTTCCGGGCATCGGCCTTAGCCTGGGCCAGGATGTCTCGGACGACGGGCCCTGGCTCAGCGGCGCGCTGCCGCACAGCGTGAATCTGCTGGCCATCGCCCTGGTACGCCACGCGATGGGCCCGGAACTGGCCTCCGCCTGCGAGTCCGTGATGGCGCCCGACCACCAGCGCGCCCGCGCCGCGTTGCAGGCCAACGCGCAGCAGCACATCCCGGCCACGCGCGACAGCACCCTGGCGCGCGCCATCGCCTTCATGGAGGCGCACCTGGACCAGCCCTACGCCCTGGCCCGGCTGGCCGAGGCTGCGTCGGTGAGCACGCGCACGCTGCTGCGGCACTTCCAGCAGGAGCTGTCGCAGTCGCCGCTGGACTACATGCACGGCCTGCGCTGCGCGCGCGCCCGGGTGATGCTGGAGGTGACGCTGGAGAGCGTGCCCAGCATCGCCGTGGCCTGCGGCTATGCGGACCCCGCGGCCTTTCGGCGCATCTTTGCGCGCTACACCGGCATGGCGCCGGCCGAGTACCGCAAGCGGCATGCGCTGCGCGCGCCGCGCCGGCGCTGGCGGGTCGAGGTGGCGGGGCGCTGAGTGAGTGGAAGGGCCTAACGCAGCAGCGCGTTGCCAGCCGGCAGGCGGAACGCCTCCACCAGCTCGGCCAGCTGCTGCGCCTGCACGCGCAGGCCTTGCGCAGCGGCGGAGGATTCCTCGACCAGCGCGGCGTTCTGCTGCGTCATCTGGTCGAGCTGCGACACCGCCTCGCCCACCTGGCTCAGGCCCGTGGTCTGCTCGCGCGCGGCGGTGCTGATCTCGCCGATGATGGTGGCCACCTGGCGCACCGAGTCCACGATCTCACCCATGGTGCTGCCGGCTGCATTCACCAGCTTGGAGCCTTCGTCCACCTGGCGCACGCTGTCGCTGATCAGGCCGCCGATCTCCTTGGCCGCCGTGGCCGAGCGCTGGGCCAGGTTGCGCACCTCGCCCGCCACCACGGCAAAGCCCCGGCCCTGCTCGCCCGCGCGGGCGGCCTCCACGGCGGCATTGAGCGCCAGGATGTTGGTCTGGAACGCGATGCCGTCGATCACGCTGGTGATGTCGGCAATGCGGCGCGACGACAGGGCGATGCCGTCCATGGTGCCGACCACGCGGTCCACCGCCTCGCGGCCGCGGCGGGCCACGTCGCTGGCGCCGGTGGCCAGGCTGCTGGCCTGCGCGGCGGCGTCGGCGCTGTGGCGCACGGTGGCCAGCAGCTCTTCCATGCTGGCGGCGATTTCTTCCAGGTTGGAGGCCGTGTGCTCGGTGCGGGCCGACAGGTCGCTGTTGCCCGCGGCGATCTCGCTGCTGGCGCCCGCCACCGAGGTGCTGGCCTGGCGCATGCCCACCACCAGCCCGGCCAGCCGCGCCTGCATGCCGCCCAGGCGTGCCAGCAGGGCTTGCAGTTCGTCGCGGTTGCCGGCGCTGGGCGTGGGCACGGCCGTGGTCAGGTCGCCTTCGGCGATGCGATCAGTCACTTCGGACGCTTGCGCCAGCGGCTGCAGGATGGAGCGCGAGAGCAGCCAGGCGCAGGCCAGGCTCAGCAGCAGGCCCACGGCGGAGCCTGCCGCCAGCAGCACGATGCCCTGGCTTTCGCTGCGGCCAGCGGCTTCGCGGGCTTCCACCACGCGCTGGCGCTGGTACTCGGCCAGCTTGTTCACCGAGGCCGCATACGCATCGGCCGCAGGACGCAGGCGCGTGGCGATGGCGTCGGGTGGCAGGGCCTCGCCGTCCTTGCGGCGCTTGACCAGGTCGTCGCGCACCGTGCGAAAGCCGTTGCCGGCCTTGTCGATGGCGTCGAACAGGGCCTGGGATTCGGGGTCTGCAGCCAACTCGTCCAGCCGCTTGCGCACTTCGGCCGAGCGGGCCGAGGTGACCTTGCGGTCCGCATCGATGCGGGACGCGTAGGCGGCGTTGTCGATCTCCAGCAGGGTCTCGGCGCGCACCGAGCTCAGCACCACGATGGCGTGCAGCTCGCGCGCCAGCAAGGCGCGCTCCGACGATGCGCCCCCCAGGTCATCCGCAATGTCCTGCAGCCCCGCCAACCGCCAGATGCCGACGGCGGCAGACAACGACATGACTAGGCACACAACGCCAAAGGCCAGGGCCAGGCGCACCGCAACACGTGCGTGGGAGATGGACATACAACAGGATTCCGTAAGAAGATTTCAGGGCACGGCATGCACGACAAGCCACGCTGACTGGCCCCGTGGCGAGTTTATCGACAGAAAGTTACAGACACTTGAGGCTGGAGGCCACCGGCCAGCGGCCCTGCACAGAGGCAGGGGCCGCGCGGCACGTCTGCCACCGCACTCGCCGCGGCCCGCCCTCCTCCCGCCAGCGTCCGGCCCCGCCGAAACGCCCATGAAAAAACCGCCGCAGGGCGAAACCCTGTGGCGGTCGATGGTGGGGGGCACGGGGGCGTTGAAAACCCCGTTCAATCCGCCTTACTGCTGCGCGTTCTGCAGCGCGGCGATGCGCTCTTCGATGGGCGGGTGGGTGGAAAACAGCTTGCCGATGCCGCCGGCAATGCCGAAGGCGGCGACGCTCTTGGGCAGCTCGCCGGGGTGCATGCCGCCCAGGCGGGCCAGGGCGTTGATCATCGGCTGGCGGCGGCCCATGAGCTGGGCGGCACCCGCGTCAGCGCGGAACTCGCGCTGGCGGCTGAACCAGGCCACGATCATCGCGGCGACGAAGCCCAGCACGATGTCGAGCACGATGGTGGTCACGTAGTAGCCGATGCCGGGGCCCGAGCTGTTTTCGTCGTTCTTGCGCAAAAAGCTGTCGACCGCGTAGCCGATGACCCGCGACAGGAACACCACGAAGGTGTTCATCACGCCCTGGATCAGCGTCATGGTGACCATGTCGCCGTTGGCGATGTGGGCCACCTCATGGCCGATCACGGCCTCGACCTCGTCGCGCGTCATGCCCTGCAGCAGGCCGGTGGACACCGCCACCAGCGCCGAGTTCTTAAAGGCGCCCGTGGCAAACGCGTTCGGGTCGCCTTCGAAGATGCCGACTTCGGGCATGCCGATCTTGGCCTGGTCGGCGAACTTGCGCACGGTCTCGACGATCCAGCGCTCATCGGGCGAGCCGGTGCCGTCGATCACGCGCACGCCCGAGGTCCACTTGGCCATGGGCTTGCTGATGAGCAGCGAGATGATCGCGCCGCCAAAACCCATGATGAGCGCAAAGCCCAGCAGCGCGCCCAGGTTCAGCCCGTTGGCCGTGAGGTAGCGGTTCACGCCCAGCAGGCTGGCCACCACCCCCAGCACGACAACGACGGCCAGGTTGGTCATCACAAATAACAGGATCCGCTTCATGGAATGGGTTCTCCGTGGGGTCTACTACAACAACAGTGTTCGCTGGTCCAGATGGGGGCCGGGGGCGGTGCTTCAAGCGGCACGCCCAGCGTGGAAAGCCGCCTGCACCCCGCGCCGGCCCGCCCATGGCCGCGATTTCATCGCGCTATGGTAGGTGCAAACCCGCGGCGCGGCGTTGATCACACAAGCGTTGACGGGAATTACGGCCGGGGCCCGGGGCGCGGCGCTGGCCGAAAGACCTGGGCGTCGGCATAAAAGCCGGGTGCCTCGTTGGCCGGCCACCAGCCCGGCACGCCCAGCACCGGCAGCGGCACGAACGGCTTGGCAGCCCAGGTGTGCGGCTGCACGGCCTGCGCCAGCCAGGCGTCGAGCTCGCCCAGACCGTCCCCAGCACCGATCACTCCCGAATTGATAGCTACTGGCGCTGGATAGACGTGCGCCACCATGGGTTTTCGGGGTGCTACCAGCTTCTCCAGCAAGGCATGGCCGAACAGCACCAGCCGGGCCCGGGGCCACAGCGGGCGCAGGTCGATGAACAGGCGCTGCCAGTCCCGCGCGCGAAGGGCATCCCACAGCGCATCGGGCGCCTGCAGCAGCGCGCCGTTTTCATCGAACACCGTGAGCGAATCGCGCAGCGGCCCGCGCACGGCCTGCACGCCATCGGCCGCGATGGCCTGGGCCTGCAGTTCGTTCAGGCGGCGCTTGGCCTGCGGAAAATGCAGCCACACCAGGCCGTTGAAGAAGTCGTGCAGGTTGTCGCGGGTGGGTACGCGGCGGGTGTGCCAGATGTACTGCTCGTAGGCCGTGCCCTCGGGCAACTCGGACTGGGCGGCGAACACCACCGGCGCAGCCCCAGGCACCGCAGCCTGCAGCGCCTGGCCGACCGGGCTGCCGCCCTGCACCTGCTGCGCCACCGGCAGGCCCCGGCCGCGCCACGGCGCCAGCCAGGGAGCGCTCCAGTCGATCGCGCAGGGCAACGTGGAGGTGGGCGGGCTTACACCAGTCGCCACGGCAGCGCTTCACCGGAGCGCAGGGGCTTGAGGTTGGCCTCGCCGAAGACGAAGCTCTCGGGCGGCGTCCAGGACTCGCGGCGCAGGGTGATGGTGCCGGTGTTGCGCGGCAGGCTGTAGAAGTCGGGGCCGTGGAAGCTGGCAAAGCCTTCGAGCTTGTCCAGTGCCCCCGCGTTGTCGAACGCCTCGGCGTACATCTCCATCGCGGCGTGCGCGGTGTAGCAGCCGGCGCAGCCGCTGGCGTGCTCCTTGAGGTGTGCGGGGTGCGGCGCGCTGTCGGTGCCCAGGAAGAACTTGGCGGAGCCGCTGGTGGCGGCCTCCACCAGCGCCACGCGGTGCGTCTCGCGCTTGAGCACGGGCAGGCAGTAGTAGTGCGGGCGCACGCCGCCGACGAAGATCGCGTTGCGGTTGTACAGCAGGTGGTGCGCGGTGATGGTGGCGGCCGTGAAGCGGTCGGATGCCTGCACGTAGTCGGCCGCGTCCTTGGTGGTGATGTGCTCGAAGACGATCTTGAGCTCGGGGAAGTCGCGGCGCAGCGGGATGAGCTGCTGGTCGATGAAGACGGCCTCGCGGTCGAACAGGTCGATGTCGCTGCTGGTGACTTCGCCATGCACCAGCAGCAGCATGCCGGCCTTTTGCATGGCCTCCAGCGTCTTGTAGGTCTTGCGGATGTCGGTCACGCCCGCGTCGCTGTTGGTGGTGGCGCCCGCGGGGTAGAGCTTGCAGGCCACCACGCCCGCGTCCTTGGCACGCGCGATCTCGTCGGCGGGCAGGTTGTCGGTGAGGTACAGCGTCATCAGCGGCTCGAACTGCACGCCGGCCGGCACGGCGGCCAGGATGCGCTGCTTGTACTCGAGCGCCTGCTGCGCCGTGGTCACGGGCGGGCGCAGGTTGGGCATGATGATCGCGCGGCCGAACTGCGCCGCCGTGTGCGGCACGACGGTCTGCAGCGGCTCGCCGTCGCGCACATGCAGGTGCCAGTCGTCGGGGCGGGTGATGGTGAGGGTTTGAAGGGGGTGGGAAGGTGCGGCGGTCATGGCCTGCATTCTCCCATTGCGCGCCCCACCCCATTGCACGCTATGTATTTGATAGCTGGTTGCGCTTGCCTACGGTGCGGCAGGCGGTCAAAACCCTTCAAATCTCCTATCATGCACCACCAGTCCTGACGCCAGCAGGTCACTCTGCCGTGATGCCCACCTTGCGCACCACTTCGCCGAACTTCACCAGGCGCTCGGACATCATCTTCTCGAACTGGGCGGGCGTCATCTCTTCCGGCGCGATCACGCCGCGGTCCTTGAGGTTGGCCACCATGGCGGGCGACGTGGCGACCTGGCGCACCGCCTTGAACAGCGTCTGCACCACGGCGTCGGGCGTGCCGCCGGGCGCGGCCAGGCCGGTCCAGGACGTGAGGTTGAGCTCGGGGTAGCCCACCTCGGCCAGCGTGGGCACGTCGGGCAGCTGCGGCAGGCGCTGGTCGGACGCCACGGCGAGGGCGCGCACCTTGCCCGCCTGGACGTGGGGCAGCATGATGACCAGGTTGTCCAGGATGAACTGCACCTCGTTGGCCAGCACCGCCGTGATCAGCGGCGTGCCGCCGCGGTACGGGATGTGCGTGGTGAAGGCGCCGGTCGCGGCCTTGAACATCTCGACGTTGAGCTGGCCCATGCTGCCCACGCCGCCGCTGCCGTAGTTGAGCTTGCCGGGATTCTTCTTGGCGTAGGCCACGAACTCGGCGAACGTCTTGAACGGCAGGCTGCTGTGCACCACCAGTGCGTTGGGCTGGCGGCCCAGGATGGCGATGTTCTCGAAGTCCTTGACCGGGTCGTAGCCCACCTTGGGCTGGGTCAGCGGGTTGGCCAGGTGGCTGCTTTGCGACGACACGACCAGCGTGTAGCCATCGGGCTTGGCACGCGCCACGTACAGCGCACCCACAGAGCCGCCCGCGCCGGCGCGGTTCTCCACCACGATGGGCACGCCCAGCACCTTGGACAGGGGCTCGGAATACTGGCGCGCCATGATGTCCACCGACCCGCCGGGCGGGAACGGCACCACGAGCGTGATCGGGCGCGAAGGGTATTTCTCGTCGGCCTGCACGGCCAGTGGTGCCAGGCCGGTCATGGCCGCCAGGCCCAGCGCCAGGCTGGCGGAAAGAACGCGACGGCGGGGAGTTTGCGAGGCAAAGGACATGGGTCTACTTTCAGGAAACTGGAATGGGGATGGAGCGTCGGCGCAGCGGCATCGGCGGACCTGTGCTGACTTGTACGGATAAGCGGATGGGCGCGGAATGGTTCAGGGGTGGTCGAGCACCGCCAGCGCCACGGCCTGCGCGCGCGGCACGAAGGTGGACAGCTCGCAGTACTCGCGCTCGGTGTGCGGGTGGCCGCCCACGGGGCCGGTGCCGCACAGCGTGGGCGCGCCCACCGATGCGGTCAGGCCGCTGTCCGCCGCGCCCCCGGTGAACTCGCCCTGCACCTCGAAGCCCAACGACAGCGCGCCGCGCTGGTACAGCGCCAGCAGCGCGTCGGGCGTGGGCTTCATGGGCAGCGTGCGGCGCGATTCGGTGATGCGGCCCTGGGTGCGCGGCACGGACTCTTCCTCGACGATGGCGCGCACCTTTCCGAGCAAAACCTCCGGGTCGGTGTCGGAGGTGAAGCGCAGGTCCACCTCGGCCTTGGCGTGCGGCGCCACCATGTTGGGCACGATGCCGCCGTGCACCACGCCCACGTTGACGGTGGTGCCCGTGGCGGGGTCGGTCAGTGCATGCAGCGCCAGCGTCTTGCGGGCCAGCGCCTCGATGGCGCTCGCGCCCGCCGCGTGGTTGATGCCGGCGTGGGCGGCGACGCCCTCCACCTCGAACTCCACCACCATCGAGCCCTTGCGGCTCGTCACCAGGTTGCCGCTGACGCGGCCGGGCTCGGCATTGAGCACCGCCTTGACGCCGCGCGCCTGGGCCATGATGCGCTCGCGCGTGACGGGCGAGCCGATCTCCTCGTCGCACGAAAAGAACAGCTGCAGCGGCCCTTTGAGCCCGCCGCAGCGCGCAAACGCCTCGGCCACGAACACGTTCATCACCAGGCCCGATTTCATGTCGGCCACGCCGGGGCCGTAGGCACGGCCATCCTCCACACGAAACGGGCGCCGCGCCACGGTGCCGACAGGAAACACGGTGTCCATGTGGCCCATGAGCACGATGGGCGGGCCGTCGGCGGCGCCAGGAACGTGGGCATGCAGCAGCACGCCATAGCCCGGCACGGGCTCGAACCGCACGGCCACGCCGGCGGCTTCCAGCCGCTCGCGCAGGGCGATGGCCACCGCTGTCACACCTGGCTCGTCGCGGCTGCCGCTGTCGATGTTCACGACTTTCTGCAACAGGTCTTGCATGGCTTGGGACTGGCCAGCCAGCCAGTCCAGAATGCGCTGGCGCACCGCCAAGCCTTGGTTTTCAAGGGTATCCTGCATCTCAATCCTCAGGTTTTGCCCCGGAGTCGGGGCGCGAATCTGGGTTGAAGTGTTGCACGCGTCGTCCGTGTTTGCAATACGTTTTTCACAAAAGAGACATCAATGAAATCATCATTGCAAACATCCACAGGCTTGCTGACCGAGCGCCTGGCGCGCCAGAGCGCGGAGCTGACCGCCAGCGAACGCGCCCTGGCCGAGGCCCTGGGGCGCGACTACCCGCACGCGCTGCTCGAATCTGCCACGGCCCTGGCCGCGCGCAATGGCACCAGCGCGTCGACCGTGGTGCGGCTGTTCGCCAAGCTGGGCTACGCCAGCTATGCCGAGGCCCAGCGCGAGGCGCGCGGCGAAGTCACCGCCCTGCTGCAGACAGCCGGCCAGCGCGCCCCGGTGACCATCGGCACCGAGCGCAGCCTGCCGCAGTGCGTGGACGATGCTTTGCTTCACGACCAGCACAACATCACCGCCACCCGCGACAGCCTGGACATGGCGGCTTTCGAAGCCATGGCCCGGCGCATTGCCGAGACCGAGGGGCGGATCTTCGTGCTGGCACAGATCAACAGCGCCCCCGTGGCTGCGTGGCTGGCGCTGCACCTGAACATGTGCCGCCCTGGCGTGCACGAACTGGGTGCCGGTGCGGTGGCGGCCACCGACCAGCTGCTGTGGGTGCAGCCCGAGGACACGCTGCTCGTCTTCAGCATCCGCCGCTACGCCAGCGGGCCGGTGAAGGTGGCCCAGCGCTTTCGCGACGCGGGCGCGCAGGTGCTGGCCATCACCGACAGCCCGGCCGCCCCGCTGGCGGCGCTGGCGCGGCACCTCGTGCAGGTGCGCACGTCCAACGCATCGCCGTTCGATTCATACACCGCCGCGTTCTTCGTCTGCAATGCCCTGGTCTCGGCCGTCGCTCAGCTTCGGCATGCCCAGGTGTCCGAGGCGCTCAAGCGCAGGGACACGCTGTGGAAGGATGTGGAGGACCAGCAGCTCATCGTGGCCGAGCAGTCGGTGCGCAGAACGTCACGCAAGTAGCGGGAAAGGGCGCGCCCGCTGCCGTCAGGCTTTTGGTGTGCAGTGCCAAAAACAAAGGCGCCCGCAGGCGCCTTTGTGGAATCCACCGCATCGCACCCGAAGGGCTGCGATGCAATGCGGGCGCACCGGTCAGTGCGCCAGGATCTTGTTGAGGAAGTCCTTCGTGCGGGGCTGGCGGGCGTCCGGGTTGTTGAAGAAGTCGTCCTTGGAGCAGTCCTCCAGGATCTTGCCGCCCACGTCCATGAAGATCACGCGGTTGCTCACCTTGCGGGCGAAGCCCATCTCGTGGGTCACGCACATCATGGTCATGCCTTCGTTGGCCAGGCCCACCATCACGTCCAGCACTTCGCCGACCATTTCGGGGTCGAGCGCGGACGTGGGTTCGTCGAACAGCATCACGATGGGGTCCATCGACAGCGCACGGGCAATGGCCACGCGCTGCTGCTGGCCGCCCGACAGCTGGCCCGGAAACTTGTCCTTGTGTGCCATCAGGCCCACGCGTTCAAGCATCTTCAGGCCACGCTTTTTGGCGTCGTCCGCGCTGCGGCCCAGCACCTTGATCTGCGCGATCGTCAGGTTCTCCGTCACCGACAGGTGGGGGAACAGCTCGAAATGCTGGAACACCATGCCCACGCGGCTGCGCAGCTTGGGCAGGTCGGTCTTGGGGTCGTGCAGACGGATCCCGTCCACGGTGATCTCGCCCTTCTGGAAGGGCTCCAGCGCGTTGATGGTCTTGATCAGCGTGGACTTGCCCGAGCCCGAAGGGCCGCACACCACCACCACTTCACCCTTGTTGATGGTGGCCGAGCATTCGTTGAGCACCTGCACGGGGCCATACCACTTGGATACGTTCTTGAGTTCGATCATTTCTTTTTCCTCAATCCTTCTCTTGTCACTTGTTCAGGGCGCCACGCATGAACCGATGCGGGCCTCATGCGAGGACGCCGTGGAACTGGCTTTGCCAGGCCACTGGCGTCGTCCCCCGCCGGGGAAGGCGCCGAAGGCGACTCAGGGGGCTACCGAATAATGGCGATCTTCTGGTGCAGGCGCTTCACTGCCCACGACAGCGCATAGCACATCACGAAGTACAGAACAGCTGCAGCCAGGTACGCCTCGATGGGACGGCCGAAGTTCTTGCCCGCCACTTCAAAGCCCTTGAGCATGTCGTACGCACCGATGGCATAGACCAGCGACGTGTCCTGGAACAGGATGATGGTCTGCGTGAGCAGCACCGGCAGCATGTTGCGGAACGCCTGCGGCAGCACCACCAGCTTCATGTTCTGGCCATACGTCATGCCCAGCGCCTGGCCTGCGTGCACCTGGCCACGCGGGATGGACTGGATGCCCGCCCGCATGATCTCGCTGAAGTACGCCGCCTCGAAGGCGATGAAGGTGATGATGGCCGACACCTCGGCGCCGATGGGCCGTCCGATGATGGCTGGCACCAAGAGGAAGAACCACAGGATCACCATCACCAGCGGAATGGAGCGCATGCCGTTGACGTAGATGGTGGCGGGCACGTCCAGCCACTTCTTGCCCGACAGGCGCATCAGCGCGAGCAGGGTGCCGAAGAACACGCCGCCCAGGGTGGCGACGGCCGTGAGCAACAGGCTGAAATACAGCCCCTTGAGCACGAAGTTGGAGATCAGGTCCCAGTTGTAGAAGGAGAAATCGAGATTCATATCAATGTCCCCCGCCGCCGCTGGCTACGACCATGCCGGGGATTCGCACGCGTTTTTCGATGAACGCCATGATCCGGTTGATCGCAAATGCCGACATGACGTAGAGCGCCGTCACAGCCAGGTACACCTCGATGCCGCGCGAGGTTTCTTCCTGCGCCTGCATGGCGAACATCGTGAGTTCGGCCACCGACACGGCGAAAGCCACCGACGAGTTCTTGAAGATGTTCATCGTCTCGCTGGTGAGCGGTGGAATGATGATGCGAAACGCCATGGGCAGCAGCACATAGCGGTAGGTCTGGAAGGTGGTGAATCCCACCGCCATACCCGCATAGCGCTGGCCGCGCGGCAGTGTCTGGATGCCCGAACGCACTTGCTCGGCGATACGCGCCGAGGTGAAGAAGCCCAGGGCCAGCACCACGAGTGCAAAGCCGGGAACGCCTCGGAGCACCGGGAACAGGCTCGGCAAGACGTGGTACCAGAGGAAGATCTGGACCAGCAGAGGAATATTGCGAAACAGCTCGACCCAGGCATTGCCCAGCCGAACGATCATCGGCCGGTCCTGCAAGGTGCGCAGCGTGCCGATGAAAGAGCCCAACACAAGCGCCAGCACCAGGGCCAGCAACGAAACAGACACCGTCCAGCCCCAGGCCGACAGCATCCAGTCCAGGTACGTGATGTCGCCGCCTTTGCCAAAGCAGCTTTGCACGACTTCCCTGTCCATGGTGTCCTGGCAGAACACCTGCCAATCCCAACTCATAGGAGCACCCCTTTAATTCTTGGAAAGGCGTCGGGCTGACCCGCAGGCGCAGCCCAACAAAAAAGCCCCCTCGAACCGGTTGGCCGAAGGGGCACAAGCTCAGCGAAGATTACTTCTTGGCGTAGTCTTCCATGGGCTTGTCGTTAGGCGATGCCCAGGCAGCCTTGGTAGCGTCCGACATCGGCAGGCCGATCTTGGTGTTGGTCGGTGGCACGGGTTGCATGAACCACTTGTCGTACAGCTTGGCCAGAGAGCCGTCGGCGATCTGGCGCTTGATGGAGTCGTCCACAGCCTTCTTGAAGGCGGCGTCGTCCTTGCGCAGCATGCAGGCGATGGGTTCCACCGACAGCACTTCGCCAACGATCTTGTAGTCGGCAGGGTTCTTGGACTTGGAGATGTTGGCAGCCAGGATCGAGCCGTCCATCACGAAGGCGTCGGCACGGCCGGTTTCCAGCATCAGGAAGCTGTCAGCGTGGTCCTTGCCGAACACTTCCTTGAAGTCGATGCCGCCAGCGCGCTCATGCTTGCGCAGGGTCTGCACCGAAGTGGTGCCGGTGGTGGTGGCCACGGTCTTGCCTGCCAGGTCCTTGATCGAGGCGATGCCAGAGTTGGCCTTCACCACGGTGCGCACTTCTTCCACGTAGGTGGTCACGGCGAACGCCACGTCCTTCTGGCGGGCCGCGTTGTTGGTGGTGGAGCCGCACTCCAGGTCCACGGTGCCATTGGTCACCAGGGGGATGCGGTTTTGCGAGGTCACGGGCTGGTACTTGATGTCCAGCTTGGGCAGGCCCAGTTGCTTTTGAACGTCGTGCAGGACGATTTCACCCATTTCAGTGTGAAAGCCGACGTACTTGCCGTTGCCCAGGGTGTAGGAAAGACCCGAAGACTCCCGCACGCCGAGCGTCACGCTGCCCGAGCCCTTGATCTTGGCCAGGGTATCTGTGGCCTGCGCAAACGCGCTACCTGCAGCGAGGGCGGTCACAGCAACCGCGAGCAAATGCTTCTTCATGAGAATCTCCTTGTATGTGAAGCGAAAGGACAGAGGGGAATTTTAGGGCTCCGCACAGGCCGGGGTGGCCGGCAGGCAGAGCATTCCGGAAAGGGTACTCAACCAGGATTGTTAGTCAGAACGGAACCTGGTCAGTAGGGTATTTCCAGAAGTCCCGCAGCAAATAGCTGACGGGAAGGTTCAGCACCGTGCCGGTCGGGGGGATCGGCTTGTTGAACCACTTGTCATAAACGGGGTAGATGTCGCGGCTGGTGATCATGCGGCGCATTTCCTCATCCACCAGTTTTTTGAACTCGGGGTCGTTCTTGGGCAGCATGATGGCCAGGGGCTCGGTGGTCATGAACCGGCCCACCACCTTGAGCGCCTTGGGGTCCGGGCGGCCGGCAGCCAGGCCGTACAGCAGCACGTCGTCCATCACGAAGGCATCGGCCTCGCCCTTTTCGACCATGTCCACCGCCTTGGCGTGGTCGGGGGCCTCCACGATGGTGATGCCCATCAGGCGCTCCCGGTTGGCCTGGTCGGCCGCCTTGAGCGGCGTGGTGCCCTTGGTGGACACCAGCTTCTTGCCATTGAGGTCTTCGACCCGGTCGATGGGGCTTGCGGCCTTGACCAGCAAGCGCGCGCCGGTGATGAAGTGGGGAATGGTGAACGCCACTTTCTGGCGCCGCTCGGCGTTGTTGGTGGTGGAGCCGCACTCCATGTCCGCCTTGCCCTGCTCGATGATGGAAATGCGGTTGGCGGACGTGACGGCCACGAACTCGACTTCCATGTCCTTCTTGCCCGTCTTCTTGCGCACCACGTCGGCCAGGCGCAGACACAGGTCCACCGCATAGCCCACGGGCTTGCCCGACTGGGAGTCCACGTACGAGAACGGTACGGACGAATCGCGGTGGGCAATCACCAGCTTGCCGCCGGCGCTGATCCGTTCCAGGACGGTGGCGGCCTGCGCGGGCATGGCCAGGGCGCAGCACAGACCTGCAAGGCCTGCGGCGAATCCCCATTGCTGTACTTTCATGCGATGCCCTGTTGAGTGAATGAACTGGATCTGCAATCTTCGTGCCATCTAGCGCTTGACACGGTCTGCAGTGTCCAACCCAGCGATGGCGCGAACTGTACGTGTCGTTACCATGAAATTCCAATGCCGTTTGCGGGCGCAACTATGCAAAGTGTTTATATCCGTAGTTACCCTTAGCATGACCCTGCCTGTGCCTGCAGGTAGGTCCACAGCGCCTGGGCGGTGCTCTTGGGCGCCTCTTTGCCGCCCGGTTTCTCGCGGTAGGCCCGCACGTCCATGGTCATCTGCAGGCCATCGGTGTCCGGCGGGGCCGCACTCACGAGGCGCCGGGCGCGCAGTTCCTTCTTCACCGCACTGTGCGGCAGGAAGGCCACGCCGTGGCCTTCGAGCGCCATGGCCTTGAGCCCCTCGGCCATGTCGGTCTCGTACACGCGGTCCAGGTGGATGGGGGTGCCGGACTCCTTGAGGATGAGCTCCGTCACCCGCCCCAGGTAGGCACCGGGCGCGTAGCCCAGGTACGGCAGCGGCTGGCCCGAGCGGCCCGGCAGGCGGTGCAGCGGCTGGCCATCGGCATCGGCCTTGCTGTAGGGGGAGATCACCTCCTGGCCCAGGCTGACCATCTCGTAGCGGTCGGCATCGAGCTGAAACGGCTGCGACGGGTGGTGGTAGGCGATCAGCAGGTCGCAGCCACCCTCCACCAGGCGCATGACGGCGTCGTGCACGTTCAGCGCGATGAGCCGGCTCTTGAACGGGCCGAACTTGTCGGCCAGGCTCGATACCCAGGCGGGGAAGAACGTGAACGCCAGCGTGTGCGGCACCGCGAACTCGATCATGTCCTTGCCGGCACTGGTGTGCGCCCGCAGCATGGCCCGGGTGTTCTGCAGGGCCTGCAGCATTTCCAGCGCCTGGTCGTACAGGGTCTTGCCGGCCGGCGTCAGGCGGGTGGGGTAGGAACTGCGGTCCACCAGATCGGTGCCTGCCCAGGCCTCCAGCGCCTGGATGCGCCGCGAAAAGGCGGGCTGCGTTACATGTCGGAGCTGGGCGGAGCGGCTGAAGCTGCGCGTTTCCGCAAGACTGACGAAATCTTCGAGCCACTTGGTTTCCATCGTCCCATTATCGGCGCGGGGCCCCGCCAGCGCAGTGCGGGGATATGAGGGTTTACACAGTGGATACCGCCTGCACCATTGGTGTGCACACTTAGCAACACATCGCATAATAGCCAGCGGCGCCAACCGCGCTTTTTTGCCCTCGGGGCATGCCCCCAGCCCCTGGTGCACAACACTGCCGGGCAGAGCAATCGACCAGCATGTGTTTGTTTGTCTCCTCCATCCCTGCTCCCCCGCTCCAATGTCCTCCTCTTTTCCTCCGGGGGCCAAGGCCTCCGACGCGGCACCGGCTGCCGCGAGCCCTGAGTCCGAGCCGCGCTCCCTGCGGCTGGAAGACTGGCTCACCGTCATCGTGATGGCGTCGCTTGCGCTCATCACCTTTGCCAACGTGCTGGTGCGCTACTTCACCAATTCGTCCTTTGCGTGGACGGAAGAAATCTCGGTCTTTCTGATGATCGTGCTGGCCCTGGTGGCCGGCTCGGCCGCCGTGGCGCGCGACCAGCACATCCGCATCGAATACTTTGCCGAAGGCGGCTCGGCCCTGCGCAGCAAACGTCTCGCGCAGTTGGGCGCCATCTGCGTGGCCGTGCTGTTCGGGCTGATCGCGGTGCTAAGCGTGCGCGTGGTGTGGGACGACTACCGCTTTGGCGAGACCTCGCCCGGCATCGGCGTGCCGCAGTGGTGGTATTCCATCTGGCTGCCGGTGCTCTCCACGCTGATCGCGGCCCGCGCAGTGGGCCTGCTGGTGCGCCGCAACCGTGAAGCGCGCCGTTCCGACGCCGCCGCACAGGACGCCCAGCCATGATCGCCACGCTTCTGTTCGTGGCCTTCCTGGGCCTGATGTTCGTGGGCGTGCCGATTGGCGCCGCCCTGGGCCTGGCAGGTGCCGCCGCCATCGCCCTCGCCAATGCCGACAGCCAGTGGTTCGGCTTGCTGGCCGTGCCGCAGAACTTCTACGCAGGCCTGGGCAAGTACCCGCTGCTGGCCATCCCGATGTTCGTGCTGGTCGGCTCCATCTTCGACCGCTCGGGCGTGGCCCTGCGCCTTGTGAACTTCGCCGTATCAATAGTCGGGCGCGGCCCGGGCATGCTGCCGCTGGTGGCCATTGCGGTGGCGATGTTCCTGGGCGGCATTTCGGGCTCGGGCCCGGCCAACGCCGCCGCGGTGGGGGGCGTGATGATCGCCGCCATGTCGCGCGCGGGCTACCCGCCCTCGTTCTCGGCCAGCGTGGTGGGGGCCGCGGCCGCCACCGACATCCTGATCCCGCCCTCGGTCGCGTTCATCATCTACTCGGTGCTGGTGCCGGGCGCCTCGGTACCGGCGCTGTTCGCAGCCGGCATGATCCCCGGCATCCTGGCCGGTATCGCACTCATCGTGCCGGCCGTGTGGATGGCCCGCAAGCACAAGATGGGCGCGCTGGAAGCCACCATGCCCCGCCCCCCGTTCTGGAAGAGCCTGCGCGAGGCCACCTGGGGCCTGGCCGCACCGGTGCTGATCCTGGGCGGCATGCGCGCCGGCTGGTTCACCCCCACCGAGGCCGCCGTGGTGGCCGTGTTCTACGGCCTGTTCGTGGGCATGGTGATCCACCGCACGATCAAGGTGCGCGACCTGTTCCCCATCCTGCGCGAATCGGGCGAGCTGTCGGCGGTGATCCTCATCGTGGTGTCGCTGGCGGGCATCTTTGCGTATTCGCTGTCCACGCTGGGCGTGATCGACCCGGTGGCCAACGCCATCGTGAACTCGGGCCTGGGCGAGTACGGCGTGCTGGCGCTGCTCATCGTGCTGCTGATCACCGTGGGCATGTTCCTCGACGGCATTTCGATCTTCTTGATCTTCGTGCCGCTGCTCTTGCCCATCATGCAGTTCTACAAGTGGGACCCGGTCTGGTTCGGCGTGATCCTGACCCTGAAGGTGGCCCTGGGCCAGTTCACCCCGCCGCTGGCGGTGAACCTCATGGTCTCGTGCCGCATCGCGGGCGTGCGCATGGAGTCGACCGTGCGCTGGGTGGGCTGGATGCTGCTCGCCATGTTCCTCGTGATGGTGCTGGTGATCGCCTTCCCGCAGCTGGCGCTGTGGCTGCCCGCCAAGCTGGGCTACTGACTGACCGCCGTACCGACGCATTGCATTGACTGACTGACGCATTGACCCATCGATTTCTACAAGGAGACTGACACCATGAAACTGCGCACCTTCCTGACCTCGGCCGTGGCCGCCGCAGCGGCCCTGGCCTTCACGGCCCCTGCCGCCATCGCACAGACCGCCTACAAGAGCGAGTACCGCATGTCGCTGGTGCTGGGCACCGCCTTCCCCTGGGGCAAGGGCGGCGAACTGTGGGCCAACAAGGTCCGCGAGCGCACCAGCGGCCGCATCAACATCAAGCTGTACCCCGGCGTCTCGCTGATCCAGGGCGACCAGACGCGCGAATTCTCCGCACTGCGCCAGGGCGTGATCGACATGGCCGTGGGCTCCACCATCAACTGGTCGCCCCAGGTCAAGCAACTGAACCTGTTCTCGCTGCCCTTCCTGTTCCCCGACTACGCCGCGGTGGACGCGGTGACGCAGGGCGACGTGGGCAAGCAGATCTTCGCGACGCTGGACAAGGCCGGCGTGGTGCCGCTCGCCTGGGGCGAGAACGGCTACCGCGAAATCTCCAACTCCAAGAAGGCCATCAAGACGCCCGAGGACCTCAAGGGCCTGAAGATCCGCGTGGTGGGCTCGCCCCTGTTCCTGGACACCTTCACCGCGCTGGGCGCCAACCCCACGCAAATGAGCTGGGCCGACGCACAGCCCGCCTTCGCCAGCGGCGCCGTGGACGGCCAGGAGAACCCCATCGCCGTCTACATGGCAGCCAAGCTGCACACCGTGGCGCAAAAGCACGTGACGATGTGGGGCTACGTGAACGACCCGCTGATCTTCGTGGTCAACAAGGACATCTGGGCCTCCTGGACCCCTGCCGACCGCGAAATCGTCAAGCAGGCCGCCATCGACGCCGGCAAGGAAGAGATCGCCATCGCACGCAAGGGCATGGTCGAGGCCGACAAGCCCCTGCTCAAGGACATCGCCGCCAACGGAGTGACCGTGACGCAACTCTCCCCCGCCGAGCGCGCCGCGTTCGTGAAGGTCACCCGCCCCGTGTACGACAAGTGGAAGGGCCAGATCGGCGCCGACCTGGTGACGGCTGCCGAGAAGGCGATTGCGGCGCGCAAGTAAGCTGACGCTATCAAAAAAGGAGCTGCTGGCGCTTGTCTATCAAGCGGTAGCAGCTCTTTTTTCGTGTGTCACAGGTTGGGGGCTTTGGGTGGAGGGTGTTTCACCGCGTTCTTCGCCAGCTTGCGCTCCACCGCAGCGTGCAGGTCCACGCCCGCATGGTCGGCGATCTGCAGCAGGTACAGCAGCACATCGGCCACCTCATCGGCGATGGGCTCCGTAAGCGCCGGGTCGTCGCGCGCGGCCAGGGACTGCTCGGGCGTCATCCACTGGAAGATCTCGGCCAGCTCGGCCGCCTCCACCATCAGCGCCATCGACAGGTTCTTGGGTGTGTGGAACGGCTGCCAGTTGCGCTCGGCAGCGAACTCTCGCAACCGGGTTTGCAGGGCTTTCAGGTCCATGGTGCTTCTCTCTTCCAGCTCATTGGCTGACTTTTCATCGCCATCAAGGCTGGCTGCATCTGCATCTGCATCTGCTGCTGATTGCTCGCCCTCATGCAGCACCATCCGCAGCCGCCACCGATGCCGCGATGTCCGCCATGGACCGAAATAGCACCAGCGGGTCGTCGCGTGAAGCGATGAACCCCCGCCGCGTCCAGAATGCGGCGGCACCCTCATCCACAGCGTGAACAACCAGAGCACGGCCACCGATGAGCTGGGCCGCTGCCACGCTGCGCTGCAAGGCATGCTTGACCAAGCCTGTACCCACGCCCTGCCCGGCCCAGCGGCTGTCGGTGGCCAGTTGCCCCAATAGCAGGCAGGGCACCGGATCGGGCGGCTGGCCGGTGCGGACGGAGCGCGGCAGTTGCACGGGCAGCACCGCCGTGGGCGACAGGCCGTAGAAACCCACCACGCGGCCCTGCACATGCACGACGACCACGGCCGTGAAGCCCTTTTGCTGGTTGGACAGTGCGCGGGTGTGCAGCCAGCGGTCGAGCGCGGGGTGGCCGCACGAGAACGACGACACCTCGTGCTGGGCCGTCAGGGCCTGCGGCCCTTCGATCTTCACGGAGTGCGTTCCCAGGGCGCGGTGCGCTGCAGGGTTTGAACCATCTCCGGCACTGGCGTACCGGGCTCGGCGAGCACGGACAGGAAGGCCTCGAAGCCCTCAGGACTCATGCGGATGGGCAGTGCTTCGAGCAACGCTTCTTCCGCAGCCCGCACGGCGGCATCGCGCATGAACTCGGTGCGCGACCGGCCGCGCAGTGCCGCGGCACGGTCGATGATGGCCAGGTCGCCGGTGGCGAGGCGCAACGACAGGGGATGAACGGTGAGGGCAGTCATGCGCACATTGTAGCGATGTAGCGCAAATAGCACTACAGAGCAACACCACGTCTACAACCCTGTTACCGCCAAGCCAATTCACTAGCCGCTGGCACTTGTTGCCCAGGTGCGTAGTAAATCACGGCCAGATATTCACCTGGCCTTGACTCAGATCGGCGACACCGGCGCCTCGCCCGCCCGGTGCCGGCGCGCGTTCTCCAGGAAGCGGTCCACCGACGCCTGCACCGCCTCGGGCGACCAGCCGGCGACGTGGGGGGTGAGCACCACGGTGTCCAGGCCGGTCAGTTCGGCCGGCGGCGCAGGCTCGCTCTCGTACACATCCAGGCCCGCGCCTGCGATGGTGCCGTCGCGCAGGGCCTGGGCCAGCGCGGCGGTGTCGATGACGCTGCCGCGCGCGATGTTGACCACATGGCCGCGCGGGCCCAGAGCCTCCAGCACAGCCGCATTGATCAGGTGCCGCGTGCCCGCGCCGCCGGGCGTGGCCACGATCAGAAAGTCCGCCCATTCGGCCAGCGCGGCCACGTCGGCGAAGTAACGGTAGGCCACATCGCTGCGCGCACTGCGGTTGTGATAACCCACCTCCATCTCGAAGCCCAGCGCGCGCTGCGCGATCTTCTTGCCGATGGTGCCCAGGCCGATGATGCCCAGCCGCTTGTGCGACACGTTGGGCGGCAGCGGCAGCGCCGTGCGCCACACGCCCTCGCGCGTGAGGGCGTCCAGCTTGGGAATGCCGCGCACGGAGGCGATCAGCAGCCCGAACGCATGGTCGGCCACGCAGTCGTCATTGGTGCCCGCACCGTTGGCCACCACGATGCCACGCGCCTTGGCATGCGCCACCGCGATGTTCTCGTAGCCGGCGCCCAGCGCGCAAATCAGCGACACCTGGGGCAGCGCATCGATCTGCGCTGCCGAAAGGCCCGTGGCGCCGATGGTTAGCACCACCGTGATGCGCGCGCCATGCTCGGCCATCGCCACCGCAGCCTGCGCCGCGTCGGGCGCATAGATCACCTCAAACGACTGCGCCATCTGGGCGCGGTGTTCTTCGGACAGGAACATGAGGGCAAGCAGGACAGGTTTCATGGGAGCGGATGGAACAGGATGAACGAGGAACAGAAAACGACGGAGCAAAACAAGGGACGCCACAGAAGCATGCAACGGTCAGTCACCCCACCAACGCATGCCACGAGCGCGGCCCCACCAGCGCCACCGTGGAACCGGCTCTGCCGGGCCACCGGTGGCGTCCCCCTCAGGGGGATAGCGCGAAGCGCTTCAGGGGGAGCTCTCATTCTGCAGTGCCCACATGCTCGAATACCGCCCGCGCTGCGCCAGCAGTTGCGCATGCGTGCCGCGCTCGATGATGCGGCCCGACTCCATGACCAGGATCTCGTGCGCGTCCACCACGGTGGACAGGCGGTGCGCGATCACCAGCGTGGTCTTGTTCTGCGCCACGCTCTGCAGCTCGGCCTGGATGGCGCGCTCGTTGGCCGAGTCCAGCGCCGAGGTGGCCTCGTCGAAGATGAGGATGGGTGGGTTCTTGAGCAGCGTGCGCGCGATGGCCACGCGCTGCTTTTCGCCACCCGACAGCTTGAGCCCGCGCTCGCCCACCATGGTGCCGTAGCCCTTGGGCGCACTGGCGATGAATTCGTGGATGCGCGCCGAGCGGGCCGCGGCCTCCACCTCGTCCTGCGTGGAGCCCGGACGGCCATAGGCGATGTTGTAGGCCACGGTGTCGTTGAAGAGCACGGTGTCCTGCGGCACGATGCCGATGGCCTGGCGCACGCTGGCCTGTGTCACGCCGCGGATCTCCTGGCCGGCGATGGTGATGCGGCCCTGCTGGATGTCATAGAAGCGGAACAGCAGCCGCGCCAGCGTGCTCTTGCCCGAGCCCGACGGCCCCACCACCGCCACCGTCTTGCCGGCCGGGATTTCGAAACTCACGCCGTGCAGGATGGTGCGGCCGCCCTGGGGGTCGTAGGCGAAGTGCACGTCCTCGAAGCGCACCGTGGGCTGGTCCAGCCCTGCCAGGGGCTGCGCGCCGGGGGCATCGGCCACCTCGCGCTCGCGGTCGAGCAAGGTGAACATCTTGTCCAGGTCGGTCAGGTTCTGCTTGATCTCGCGGTAGATCACGCCCAGGAAGTTGAGCGGGATGTACAGCTGGATCATGTAGGCGTTGACCATGACCAGATCGCCCAGCGTCATGGTGCCCGCCGCCACGCCCTGCGTGGCACGCCACAGCATGGCCACCAGGCCCACCGCGATGATGAGCTGCTGGCCGGTGTTGAGCAGCGACAGCGTGAACTGCGCCTTGATGCGCGATCGGCGGTAGCGGTCCAGGCTCTCGTCGTAGCGCCGCGCCTCGAAGCCCTCGTTGTTGAAGTACTTGACCGTCTCGTAGTTCAGCAGCGAATCCACCGCCTTGGTGTGTGCGGCCGAATCGAGCTCGTTGGCCTCGCGCCGGTACTTGGTGCGCCACTCGGTCACCGTCACGGTGAACAGGATGTACAGGCCCAGCGCGCACAGCGTGATCCACGCGAACCAGGCGTCGAACTTCACGGCCAGGATGGTCAGCACCAACACTACCTCGATCAGCGTGGGCACGATGCTGTAGAGCGAGTACGAGATCAGCGACTCGATGCCCTTCACGCCGCGCTCGATGTCGCGCGTCATGCCACCGGTCTGCCGCTCCAGGTGAAAGCGCAGGCTCAGCGCATGCAGGTGCTCGAACGTGGCCAGCGCAATGCTGCGCGTGGCGCCCTGCGTGGCGCGCGAGAACACCAGTTCGCGCAGCTCGGTGAACAGCGAGGTGGACAGGCGCAGCAGCCCGTAGGCCACCAGCAGGCCCACCGGCACCACCAGCACCGCGGTGGGGTCGCCGGGCTTGATGCTCATCGCATCGACCAGGTTCTTGAGCAACAGCGGCACGCTGACGTTGGCCACCTTGGCCCCCACCATGAACAGCAGGGCCGCGAGCACGCGCCACTTGTACTGCCACAGGTAGGGGAACAGGCGGGAGAGCGTGGACCAGTCGGACTGCGTGGAGGCCGCAGCGGCGGCGCCCGGGGGCGTGGGGAGGGGGGAGGTGGATTCGCCGGTGCGGCGCATGGGGGACAATTCCGGTTGTTTTTTTATCTACCCGGGATTTTGCCCATGTCTGCCATCTTCAGCCCACCACCCGCCGCATTGCCCACAGACAAGGAGCTGGTGCTCAAGGTCATCCCCATGCCCGCGGACTGCAACGCCAACGGCGACATCTTCGGCGGCTGGGTGATGGCGCAGGTGGATCTGGCAGGCTCCGTGCTGCCCGCGCGCTACGTTCAAGGCCGCATGGCCACCGTGGCGGTCAACGAATTCATCTTCAAGCAGCCCGTGCGGGTGGGCGACATCCTGTCGTTCTGCTCGGCCATCACGCGCGTGGGCAACACCTCGATCACGGTCGAGGTGGAGGTGTACGCCGAGCGTTTTGCCGAACAAGGCCGGTACGTGAAGGTGACCGAGGCCCGCCTGACCTATGTGGCCATCGACGAGCAAGGTCGCCCACGGGCCGTGTCCAAGCTCACGCAGCCTGCGCCCGCTGCCGCAGCAGACGAGTAAACGCTGGGGCCTGCACAAGGCCCCAAGCATTGGCCCGCGATTGGCCCGCGATTGGCCCGCGATTGGCCCGCGATTGGCCCGCGCTCAAGGCGCGATTGCCACAGCAGTCGCTGCAGGCACAAACCTGGGCACGCAATACATAGCCCCCAGGGCACGGGGCGCAGACGTGAACAGGCACCCGTTGCGACGAACGCCAGCCAGGCGGCTGGGCCATCGCGGGTGCCCGGGTGGGTGGATGCCTTGCGGAGTGGACCGCCGCCAAGGCGGCGCGGCGATCAGGCCGCCATGGCGGTGGGTTCGGCCCGCAGTGGGGCAGATGCCGTGCGCTGCACACCAGACGACGATGCGCCATTGGCAAAGCCCGCTTCGATCTCGCCTGCGAGCTGGCCGCCCTCCTCCACCACGAGCTTGCCGTAGCGGATCTTGCCGTTGACCTTGCCCGTGCTGTAGATCACGAGCTTCTGGCGCACGGTGAGCGTGCCGTTGAACTCGCCATGGATCTCGGCGATGTCGATTTCGGCCGAGCCGCGGAAGGCGCCGTTCTCCGAGATCTGGATCACGCGCGAATCCATGGTGGCTTCCACCGTGCCCTCGACCACGAGGGTGTCGCAATCGGTGATCTCCACACCCTTGAGCTTGATGTTGGGGCCCACCGTGAGCTTGCTGCCCGTGGTATCGGTGGGCGACTTGGCAGCAGAGCCCGACAGAGCCTGCGCATTGAGCCCGCTGGTCGCCGCCGTACCCGTCAGGCCGGCGGAGGTGGAAGGGGTCGGTGTGGAAGTGGTGGCGCTGTGGCGGGGTTGGAACGATTCGGGTTCACGCTTGCCAAAGAAGGGGTTTTGCACGGCCATCAGATCTCCTTGAAAAGAAGTCATCGTAGGGACCGTGTGTAGGGAAAGATGCCTTCGTTACGCAAGAACGGTAACCAAACGGTTCTCTCGTTGCATGCACTTGCAAGGCTTGCGGGATCACACATTCAGAGGTCAGCGCTGCGCCAAGCTAACTTGGGACATTGCAGGGCGCGAACCAGGCCGCCCGAACGCGCCCTGCCCCTGCTGGCGAGCCCGCAGCCCGCTACGACACGATGTACGCAGCCGCACCCGCCGACATGATCTCGCCGTCCGGCCCCAGGAACTCCATGCGGGTGCTGGCAACGCGCGAGCCCAGGCGCAGCACGTTGGCGCGCAGCTCGAAGTGGCTGCCGATGCCCGGGCGCAAATAGTCGATGCGCAGGTCGATGGTGCCCAGCTTGCCGAAGCGGTGCAGGCGCTGCTCCGGCGGCTCGTCCATGTGCTTGGCACCGATGGCGGCCATTACTGCCAGGCCGCCCATCGCGTCCAGGCCCGCACTGATCACGCCGCCGTGGATGCGGTTGTACGCGTAGTGCCCCACCAGCTCGGGCTTCATGTCGATGCGGCCGGTCACGCCGTCGGGCCTGAGGCTCGTGACCTTCAGGCCCAGCACCTGGTTGAACACGATCTTCTCTTCGAAGATGGCCTTGAGCCCGGTGATGAACTCAGGCTCGAACGCCCGCGGCTCGGAGGCAGAGGGCGTGGTGTGGGTGGTTTTGCTCATGCGGTTCCTGTTCGGTTCCTGTGCGGTGGCGCCAGCGCTTCGTGAAAAGGCCTGCACCGTAGATGCTACTATTTTTATAGCTTGCAGCGCTTGTTGATCAAGCGGTAGCGACTATTTTTCCTTAAGAAAAACTCTCGGCGGTATGCCCGCCCCTGCCGTGCAGCGATCGAGCACGACGGATCGCAAAGTTGCGCGCACCTGAGCGACGCCGCTTCATGTCACCCACGCGACACGGCGCTCCATGAGCGTGCGAGCGATCCAGAGGCCCACACGGGTGCGCCACCAAGCCACCCAAGCCTCTCCAGGGCTTCTGCAGCGCGCACCGACGCGATCAATACCGCAGACACGCTCGATACCGCCATCGATGCCCTCCCCGGCAACCCGAGCCCGGCCTAGGCCGCAACCCTTATTGCGCCGTGCCCCGGGCTGCGTCAATATGCGCCGCGGCCTCCTGCAATCCACGCCACTGGACGCGCCATCAGGGTTAGCCCCGAGTGCGGTGCGCCCGCAGCACGTGCACCATTATTTATGCAAAGCAATCGCTTTGTATAAATATCTGCCAAGGCCCACGCAGACCAGGACGGACACACCGCATGTCCAAGGCCCTGCGCGTTGCCCCCGTTCGATCTGCGTCAGTCCTCTTCGGGAGAGCCCGTGTGCAATTCGTGCAACTGTTGATCAGTGGTGTCTCCCAGGGGTGCATCTACGGGCTGATCGCGCTGGGCTTCGTGCTGATCTACAAGGCCACCGAAACCGTGAGCTTCGCGCAGGGCGAACTCATGATGCTGGGCGCGTTCTGCGGACTGGCGCTCATGACGGTGCTGGGCTTTCCGTTCTGGGTGGCGGTGATCGCGAGCATCCTGGCCATGGGCCTTTTCGGCACCGTGCTCGAGCGCGCCGTCATCCGCCCCATCCTCGGCCAGCCCGCGTTCTCCATCGTCATGCTCACCATCGGCATCGGCTATGTGCTGCGCGGCCTGGTGACGATGATCCCCAACATCGGCACCGAGACCCACACGCTGCCCGTGCCCTACAAGGACATGTCGCTGCGGGTGGGGGCGCTGGTGCTCAACGCCGAACAACTGGTGGTGATCGGCGCCACCGCCGTGCTGTGCCTGCTGCTGTTCGCGATGTTCCGCTACAGCAAGCTGGGCATTGCGATGCAGGCCTCGTCGCAGAACCAGCTGGCGGCCTACTACATGGGCATCCCCGTGCAGCGGCTCAATGGTCTGGCGTGGGGCCTGGCCGCCGCCGTGGCCGCGGTGGCGGGGCTGCTGCTGGCGCCCATCACGTTCGTGCACGCCAACATGGGGATGATCGGCCTCAAGGCCTTTCCGGCGGCCGTGGTCGGTGGCTTCGGCAGCCTGCCAGGCGCCATCGTGGGCGGGCTGGTCATCGGTATCGTCGAATCGCTCTCGGGCTTCTACCTGCCCGACGGCTTCAAGGACACGGCGGCGTACATCGTGGTGCTGATCATGTTGATGGTCAAACCCAATGGCCTGTTCGGCGAAAAATTGAGAAAGAAAGTCTGACCCCATGCGCTTTCTTTTCAAGACCTCGTACGAACAAGACCTGCGCCTGGCCAAGCATGGCGGGCATATCTTCTGGTACAGCCTGCTGGCCGTGGCGCTGGTCGCAGCCCCCTGGGTGGCGCCCGAGTACTGGCTGGCGCAGCTCACCTTCGTGCTGATCTACGCCATCGTCGGCCTGGGGCTCATGCTGCTGGCCGGCTTCACGGGGCTGTTCTCGCTGGGGCATGCGGCCTTCCTCGGCGTGGGGGCGTACACGCAGGCGGTGCTTACGGGCATGGGCTGGCCGTTCGCGCTGTCGCTGGCCTGCGCGGCGGGGCTGTCGGCCGCCGTGGGCGTGGTGGTGGGCCTGCCCGCGCTGCGCGTCAAGGGCATCTACCTGGGCATGGCCACGCTGTCGTTCGGGTTCATCGTCGAAGAGGTGTTCGCGCGGTGGGAATCGGTGACCGGTGGCAACTCCGGCAAGCACCTGGTGCCACCCGAAATCTGGGGGTTCAAGTTCGAATCCACCGAATCGTTTTACTTCTTGTGCCTGGTGATTGCCGTGGTCAGCACGCTGGCCATCCTGAACCTGCTGCGGTCCTCCACGGGCCGGGCCTTCGTTGCGATCCGCGATTCGGAAATATCGGCGCAGAGCATGGGCATCCACTTGGCGCGGTACAAGACGCTGTCGTTTTCCATCTCGGCGGCCCTCGCCGGCATCGGCGGTGCGCTCTATGCGCACAAGCTGCAGTTCATCTCGCCCGACCAGTTCAACATCCTGCAGTCCATCGACCTGCTGCTGATGATCGTGATCGGTGGGCTCGGGTCGGTGCATGGCGCGTTCCTCGGGGCCATCTTCCTCATCACCATGCCCCAGATGATTTCGCTCAGCAAGGACTGGCTGCCCGCCGCCATCGGCCAGGCGCCGGGGCTCCAGGCCGTGGTTTATGGCGCGGTGCTGATCGCGTTCGTGCTGTTCGAGCCCATGGGCCTGTACGGCCGCTGGCTCAAGGTGCGCACCTGGCTGCAGATGTTCCCGTTCTACCGCAGGGGGATGTTCAAGCGGCAGAAGTCCTTCCAAAAATCAGACAGGCTGAAATGAACGACGACATCCTGCTCACCGCCCAGAACCTCAGCGTGCGCTTTGGCGGCGTGCTGGCGGTCAACAAAGTGAGCTTCGACGTGCGCCGGGGCGAGGTGTTCACCCTCATCGGCCCCAACGGTGCGGGCAAGACCACGGTGTTCAACCTCATCAGCCGCATCTACACGCCCACCACCGGCACCATCGCGTACGCGGGCCCGGGCGGCGCCATGCTGCCTTTGACTGACCAGCCGCCTCACAAGGTGGCGGGCCTGGGCATCGCCCGCACCTTCCAGAACATCGAGCTGTTCGAGCATGCGAGCGTGCTGCACAACCTGCTGATCGGCCGCCACACGCGCCGCGAGACCGGCCTGTGGGCAGAGATGTTCTTCACCCGCAAGGTGCGCGACGCCGAGGTGCGTGCCCGCGAGAAGGCGGAGCAGGTCATCGACTTTCTCGACCTGCAGCACTACCGCGACACGCTGGTGGCCGGCCTGCCGTACGGCGTGCGCAAGGTGGTGGAGCTGGCGCGCGCGCTGTGCACCGAGCCCCAGCTGCTGCTGCTCGACGAGCCCTCGTCGGGCCTGAACGTGGAGGAGACCGACGACATGGCTTTCTGGATCCAGGACATCCAGCACGAGCTGGGTATCACCGTGCTGATGGTGGAGCACGACATGTCGCTGGTCTCCAAGGTGTCCGACCGCGTGCTGGCCATGAACCAGGGCGAAGTGGTGGCCATGGGCACGCCGCGCGAGGTGCAGTCGCACCCCGGCGTCATCGAGGCGTACCTCGGCACCATCGACGACGTGAGCAACCTGCGCCGCCCCGCAGGCTCCAGCCAGGAGGTGCGGGCATGAGCGCCGTTCTCGCCGTCGACAACGCTGGCACCGCGGCCGTGGCCGACCCCCAACCCCTGCTGAAATTGCAGAACGTCGAGAGTGCCTACGGCCCCATCAAGGCCATCCGGGGCGTGAGCCTGCAGGTGCGGCGCGGCGAGATCGCGGCCGTGCTGGGCAGCAACGGCGCGGGCAAGACCACCATCTTGAAGACCATCAGCGGCATCATCGACCCGCGCAAAGGCACCATCGAATTCCAGGGCCAGGACATCACGGCGCGCGACCCCGCGGCCATCGTGCGCCGGGGCCTCATGCACGTGCCCGAGGGGCGTGAGGTGTTTGCACTGCTGTCGGTGCGCGACAACCTGCTCATGGGCGCGTACACCCGCAGCGACACCGATGCCGTCGCGCGCGACATCGAAACGGTGTACGGCTACTTCCCCATCCTCAAGGAGCGTGCCGCGCAGGACGCGGGCCTGCTGTCGGGCGGGCAGCAGCAGATGCTGGCCATCTCGCGCGCGCTGATGGCCAACCCCGAGCTCATCCTGCTCGACGAGCCCAGCCTGGGCCTGTCGCCCAAGCTCACCAAGGAAATCTTCGAGATCGTGGTGCGCATCAACCGCGAGCGCGGCACCACCATCTTGCTGGTGGAGCAGAACGCGAACATGGCGCTCAACGCCTCGGACTACGGCTACGTGCTGGAGAACGGCCGCATCGTGATGGAAGACAGCTGCGAGCGCCTGCGCGAGAAGGACGACATCAAGGAGTTCTACCTGGGCATGAAGGACGAAGGCGTGCGCGGCGAGCGGCGGTGGAAGAAGAAAAAAACCTGGAGATAAGTCCACATGTCGAATCTCTGGGACCTTGATCACATCCAGCCCGCCGGCACCGACGTGCTGGCCGGCAGCACCATCTCCGCCATGTTCTGGAACGCGGTGGCATTGCGCGGCCCCAACGTGTGGATGCGGCAAAAGGAGCTGGGCATCTGGAAGAGCTGGACCTGGGACCAGACCGCCGAGGCCGTGCGCGAGATCGCGGGCGGGCTCATGGCGCTGGGCTTTGCCCGCGGCGACTGTGCGTCCATCCTGTCGAACACCAACATCGAATGGGTGCTGGCCGACCTGGCCGTGCTCAGCTGCGGCGGCGTGTCCAACGGCATCTACCCCACCGACGCCGCGGCGCAGGTGCACTATCTGAGCGAAGACTCCGCCACCACCGTGCTGTTCGTGGAAAACGACGAGCAGCTCGACAAGGCGCTGGAGGTGCGCGCGGGCCTGCCGCTGCTGCGCAGGATCATCGTGTTCGACATGGAAGGCCTGCGCGGGCTGCAGGACCCTGGCGTCATCAGCCTGCAGGCACTGCGCGACCTGGGCCGCGCCTGGAACCAGCAGAACCCCGACGCGCTCATGCGCCGCGTGCAGGCCTGCCAGCCCGAAGACGTGGCCATCCTCGTCTACACATCGGGCACCACCGGCAAGCCCAAGGGCGCGATGCACACGCACGCCGCGCTGGTCTACACCGTGCGCGGCTACAACACGCTGATCTCGCGCACCGACCAGGACGAGGCCATGTGCTTTCTGCCGCTGTGCCACATTGCCGAGCGCATGGGGGGCGAGTACTTCTCGCTGTACACCGGCTCGCGCCTGAACTTCGTCGAGAACCCCGACACCGTGCCCGAGAACGTGCGCGAGATCGCCCCCACCGTGTTCACCGCCGTGCCGCGGGTGTGGGAGAAGTTCTATTCGGGCGTGATGATCGCGCTCAAGGAATCCACCGCGCTGCAGCAGGCGGCGTATGCGTGGTCCATCGGCGTGGGCACGCGGATCGCCGACCTGGTGCTGGCCGGCCAGCCCGTCGGCGGGCTGCTGAAGCTGCAGTTCCAGCTGGCGCGCTGGCTGGCGCTGAACAACGTGCGCAAGCTCATCGGCATCCACCGCGCGCGTTTTCTGGTCACGGGGGCGGCGCCCATCTCGCCCGAACTGGTGAAGTGGTACCTGGCCCTGGGCGTGCCCATGCTGGAGGTATGGGGCATGACGGAGACCTGCGGCGCGGCCACCGGCGTGCCCGCCAGCCGCATCAAGCCCGGCTCCATCGGCCCTGCGGCGGCCTACAACGAGGTGCGCATCGACCCCGCTACCGGCGAGATCCTGGTGCGCGGCCCCAACGTGTTCAAAGGTTATCTCAACCTGCCCGAGAAGACGGCCGAGACCATCGACGCCGACGGCTGGCTGCACACGGGCGATGTGGGCACCATCGATGCCGACGGCTACCTGCGCATCACAGACCGCATGAAGGACATCATCATCACGGCCGGCGGCAAGAACATCACGCCGAGCGAGCTGGAGAACGAGCTCAAGTTCAGCCCCTACGTGACGGACGCAGTGGTCATCGGCGACAAGCTGCCCTACCTCACCGTGATCATCATGATCGACCAGGAGAACGTGGAGAAGTTTGCGCAGGACAACGACGTGCCGTTCTCCAACTACGCCAGCCTGACGCGTGCGCGCGAGGTGCAGGACCTGATCCAGGCCGAAATCGACCGCGTGAACACGCAGTTCGCCCGCGTGGAGCAGATCAAGAAGTTCTTCCTCCTCGACACCCAGCTCACGGCCGAGGACGAAGAACTAACGCCCACCATGAAGCTCAAGCGCAAGCTGGTGCAGCAGAAGTACGCGGCGCAGATCGAGGCGATGTACCGGTAGGGGCGGCCTTCGACAAGCTCAGGCTGAACGGGTGGGGGTTGGTGGGTTGGTGGATTGAGGGTTTGTGGATTGAACCCCAAAGCCGTGCAATCACCCCCTACCGTTCGGGCTGAGCCTGTCGAAGCCAGGGCGCACCGCCACCCAGGCCCGCCCCAGATAGGGAAAGTGCTGGTGCCCCACCCCGGGCATCGTTCTATAACGAGCGATCGTGTTCGATCCAACCGAAGGAGACGTGCCATGAAACTTCATCCCATCGCAGCCCTGGCTGCCATGGCCCTGGCTGCAGGCGCCGCGCATGCACAGGCCACCCAGGGCGTGAGCAAGGACACCATCACGCTGGGCTCTATCCAGGATCTGTCGGGCCCGCTGGCGGGCTTTGGCAAGCAGGTGCGGCTGGGCATGATGCTGCGCGTGGACGAGGCCAACGAGCAAGGCGGCGTGAACGGCCGCAAGCTCGACCTCAAGGTGGAGGACTCGGGCTACGACCCCAAGAAAGCCGTGCTGGCCGCGCAAAAGCTTGTCAACCAGGACAAGATCTTCATGATGATCGCGCACATCGGCACCGCGCAGAACCTCGCCGCCATGCCGGTGCAGTTCAGCAAGAACGTGATCAACTTCTTCCCCGTAACGGCCGCGCGCGAAATGTACGAGCCCTTCCACAAGCTCAAGTACTCGTTCGCCGCCACCTACTACGACCAGATCCGCCTGGCCGCCCCCAAGCTCATCAAGGAGAAAGACGCCAAGAAGGTCTGCACCATCTACCAGGACGATGAGTTCGGCCTGGAGGTGATGCGCGGCGGCGAGGCGGCGCTCAAGTCCATCGGCATGGAATTCGCAGAGAAGACCTCGTACAAGCGCGGCGCCACCGACTTCTCGTCCCAGGTCGCCAAGATGAAGTCCTCGGGCTGCGACTTCGTGATCCTGGGCACCATCATCCGCGAGACCATCGGCACTATCGGCGAGTCGCGCAAGACGGGCTTCAACCCCACCTTCCTCGGGTCCAGTGCCGCCTACACCGACCTCATCCACAAGCTGGGCGGCAAGCCCATGGACGGGCTGTACGCCACCATGACGGTGCAGCACCCCTACCTGGACGAAGCCAGCCAGCCCATCCGCTTCTGGGCCAACAAGTACAAGACCAAGTTCAACGAAGACCCCACCGTGTTCTCGGTCTATGGCTACGGCGCGGTGGACGCCTTCATCAAGGCCGCGCAAAAGGCGGGCACGGGCCTGACCACCGACAGCTTCATCAAGGCCATGGACACCATGGTGATCCCGCCCGACATGTTCGGCAGCGCCGAGGCTTCCTACGGCCCGCAAAAGCGCCTGGGCAGCGACCTGTCGCGCCTGTCGCAGATCACCGACGGCAAGTGGAAGGTGGTGTCGGACTACGTGAAGTAGCCGCGCCCCGGCTTCGCCCCCCAAGCCGCCCCGGGGCGGCTTTTTCATTCGGGGGTGCGCCCGGGCCTGGACAGTGGCAGAATTTAACCAAGCAGTAACTTTGCAAAAATAGGATCGCCGCAATGATCGACCGCACCCTCTTCCAGAGCGACCACCTGGCGTTTGCCGACAGCTTCCGCCGCTTCATCGACAAGGAAGTGGTGCCCCACCACGCCGCCTGGGAAGACCAAGGCTACGTGGCGCGCGAGGTATGGAGCCAGGCGGGGGCCAACGGCTTCTTGTGCATGAGCCTGCCCGAGGAATACGGCGGCGCCGGGGCCGACAAGCTCTATTCGGTGGCGCAGATGGAAGAGCTGGCGCGCGCCGGCACCACCGGCATCGGCTTCGGGTTGCACAGCGAGATCGTCGCGCCGTACATCCTGCACTACGGCACCGAAGCGCAAAAGCGCCGCTACCTGCCGCCAATGGCCAGCGGCGCGGTGGTGGGCGCCATCGCCATGAGCGAGCCCGCCGCCGGCAGCGACCTGCAGGGCATCAAGACCACCGCCCTGAAGAGTGCCGACGGATCGCACTATGTGCTCAACGGCAGCAAGACCTTCATCACCAACGGCTGGCACGCCGACCTGGTGATCGTGGTCGCCAAGACCGACCCGGCGGCCGGGGCCAAGGGCACCAGCCTCTTCTTGGTGGAGCGCGGCATGCCCGGCTTTGAAAAAGGACAGCGCCTCAAAAAAATGGGCATGAAGGCGCAGGACACCTCCGAGCTGTTCTTCACCGACGTGAAGGTGCCCGCCGACAACCTGCTGGGCGGCCCCGCCATGGAAGGCCGTGGCTTCATCTGCCTGATGGAGCAGTTGCCCTGGGAGCGCCTGCAGATCGCCATCACCGCCGTGTCCGCCGCGCAGGCCGCCATCGACTGGACAGTGGACTATGTGAAGGACCGCAAGGTCTTCGGCCAGAGCGTGGCCTCATTCCAGAACACCCGCCACACCCTGGCCGAGCTGCAGACCCAGGTGCAGGTGGCGCGCGTGTTCGTCGACAAATGCTGCGAGCTGATCACGCGCGATCAACTCGACACCCAGACCGCCAGCATGGCCAAGTACTGGACCACCGACCTGCAGTGCAAGGTGATGGACGAGTGCGTGCAGCTCTTCGGCGGCTACGGCTATATGTGGGAATACCCCATCACCCGCGCCTATGCCGATGCGCGCGTGCAGCGCATCTACGGCGGCACCAACGAGATCATGAAAGAGGTGATTGCGCGTGCGATGGGCCTGGGCAAGTAACACAACGCGCAAGACAACGTGAACCCGCCCCGTACCCACCTTGGCTCCCTCGGCCTCGCGTTCAGCCATCCCCTGCCGTTCAAGCTGAACTTGTCGACACCCCGCGCGGCGCATCGACAAGCTCAGCGTGATCGGCTTCTATGGTGGGAAGGCCAATGGGTATCCGCGGGCGCCGAACGCCTCTACAGGTACCAGGCGGCGCGGGCTTCTTCAGGGCTGAGCGGCGCGCCGGGGCGGCGGTCGGTGACATTCACCCAGGACCGGACGCCCTGGCTGCCACTGAGGGCCCGCATCAGCAGCAAACCCGCGCCGATGCCGCGAATGGCCGCCGCGCCGGGACTGGGCGCCATGAAGGCCGCCACCGCCAGAGCGCTGGAGGCCGCCAGCGCCACATGGTGCTCCAGCGCAAAACCTTCACGCGTGTCGTCGTATTCCACAGCGCCACGGACCATGCGCTGCAAGGCAGAGGATGTATTTCGTTTCATAGCCAAAATTGAGAAAGCAACGACCGAAAGATAGTGCAAAAACCGCCGCACCGGCGTCAGAGAGCGTGCTGTCGTGGTGTGAGCCACCAATCACCGCGCCTTGCCGCGGGCAAGGTCAGCTTTGCCAGCGTGCGCGCCTTCACCGAACCATGTCAGAGACCACCGGAGACCATTCATGACCGAAGCCTATGTATTCGATGCGCTGCGCACCCCGCGCGGCAAGGGCAAGAAGGACGGCACCCTGCACGAGGTCAAGCCCATCGACCTGCTCACCGGCTTGCTGATCGAGCTGCAGGCGCGCCACCGCTTCGACACGGCCGCGGTGGACGACGTGGTCATGGGCATCGTCTCGCCCGTGGGCGAGCAGGGCTCGGTGCTGCCCAAGGTGGCCGCGCTCAAGGCCGGGTGGGACTTTCGCTGTGCGGGCGTGCAGGTCAACCGCTTTTGCGCATCGGGCCTCGAAGCCGTGAACCTGGCCGCGCAAAAGGTGCGCAGCGGCTGGGAGGACCTGGTGGTGGCCGGCGGCGTGGAGAGCATGAGCCGCGTGCCCATCGGCTCCGACGGCGGCGCCTGGGCGCAAGACCCCGCTACCAATTCGGAAACGCTGTTCGTGCCCCAGGGCATCGGCGCCGACCTGATCGCCACGCTGGACGGCTACACCCGCGCCGACGTGGACGCCTTCGCGCTCGAATCGCAGCGCCGAGCCACTGCGGCGCGGGCCGCGGGTTACTTCAAAAATTCCGTCGTGCCCGTGCGCGACTTCATCGGCCAGACCATCCTGGCGGAAGACGAATTCATCAAGCCCAAGACAACCCTCGAAGGCCTGGGCGCGCTGAAAGCATCGTTCGAGCAACTGGGCGGCATGGGCTTCGACGCCGTGGCGCTGCAGCGCTACCCGCAGGTGGAGCGCATCCACCACGTTCACCACGCGGGCAACTCGTCCGGCATCGTGGACGGCGCCGCCGCCGTGCTGATCGGCAACGAGGCCGCCGCCAAGGCCCACGGCCTCACGCCGCGCGCGCGCATCGTGGCCACGGCACTCAGCGGCGCCGACCCCACCATCATGCTCACCGGCCCCGTGCCCGCCGCCCAAAAGGCGCTGGCCCGTGCGGGCATGACCATCGACCAGATCGATTTGTTCGAAGTCAACGAGGCGTTTGCCGCCGTGCCCATGCGCTTCATGCGCGAGCTGGGCGTGCCGCACGACAAGGTCAACGTGAACGGCGGCGCCATCGCCATGGGCCACCCGCTGGGCGCCACGGGCGCAATGATCCTCGGCACCCTGATCGACGAGCTGCACCGCCGGGGCCAGCGCTACGGCCTGGCCACGCTGTGCGTGGGCGGCGGCATGGGCATTGCCACCATCGTTGAACGCATTTGATTGACGGGCAGGAGACAAGAACATCATGCAAACCATCCGCTACGAACTCATCCCCGCCCAGGGCACCGAAGGCCAGGTCGCCGTCATCACATTCGACGAAGCCAACTCCCCCGTCAACACCATGTGCCGCCAGTGGCAGCAAGAGCTGGGCGAGGTCACCGCCCAGGTGGTGGCAGACCGCGAGCGCCTGGGCGCCGCGCTCAAGGGCATCGTCCTTGCATCCGCCAAGACCAGCTTCTTTGCGGGCGCCGATCTGAAAGCCACCATGCGCCTGACACCCGCCGACGCGCCTGCCGCGTTCAGCGAGATCGAGCGCATGAAGGCGCACTTTCGCACGCTCGAAACACTGGGCATCCCCGTGGTGGCCTGCCTCAACGGCGCGGCGCTGGGCGGTGGGTGGGAGGTGGCCCTGGTCGCCCACTACCGCATCGCCGTGGCCGACCCCAAGATCCAGTTCGGCCTGCCCGAGGTCACGCTGGGCCTGATGCCCGGCGCCACCGGCGTGACCAAGATGACGCGCCTGCTGGGCCTGATGGGCGCACAGCCCTACGTGCTGGAAGGCAAGCTCTTCAACCCCGCCGAGGCGCTGGACCTGCAACTGGTGCACGAGCTGGTGGCCACGCGCGAGCAACTGCTGCCCGCCGCCCTGGCCCACATCGCCACCCACCCGCACGCCGTGCAGCCGTGGGACGACAAGCATTACAAGATGCCCGGCGGCACGCCCGCCAACCCCAAGATCGCCAGCGCCCTGACGGTAGCGCCCGCCATGCTCAAGAAGACCACGCGTGGCCGCTACCCTGCGCCCGAGGCGGCCCTCGCCGCCATGGTCGAAGGCGCGATGGTGGACTACGACACCGCCCTGCGCATCGAAAGCCGCTACCTCGCCCGCCTGATGACCGGCCCCGTGGCGCGCAACATGATCAACACGTTCTTCTTCGACATGAACGCGATCAAGAGCGGCAAGTCGCGCCCGGGCTCAGCCCCGCGCTACAAGCCGCAAAAGGTCGGCATCCTGGGCGCCGGCATGATGGGCGCCGGCATCGCCTGGGCCCAGGCCAGCCGGGGCATCGCCACCGTGCTCAAGGACGTGAGCGCGGAAAAGGCCGAGGCCGGCAAGGCCTACAGCACCAAGCTCGCACAAGCCCGCGTGGACAAAGGCCGCATGACGACCGAGGCGCAGCAAGCGCTGCTCTCGCGCATCACGCCCACCGCCAGCGCGGCCGACCTGGCGGGCTGCGACCTCATCATCGAAGCCGTGTTCGAAAGCCGCGACCTCAAGGCCCAGGTCACGCGCGAGGCCGAGCCGCAACTCGCGCCCGGCGGGTTCTTTTCCAGCAACACCTCCACCCTGCCCATCAGCGGCCTGGCCACGGCCAGCAGCCGGCCCGAGAAGTTTGTCGGCATCCACTTCTTCAGCCCCGTGGACAAGATGAAGCTGGTAGAAATCATCCGCGGCAAACAGACGGACGACAAGACCGTGGCCCGCGCGTTCGACTACGTGCAGGCCCTGGGCAAGGTGCCCATCGTGGTCAACGACGCGCGCGGCTTCTACACCAGCCGCACCTTCGGCACCTACGTGATGGAAGGCGCCGCCATGCTGGGCGAAGGCATCCCCGCCGCTGCGATTGAAAACGCCGCCCTGCAGGCCGGCCTGCCCGTGGGGCCGCTGGCCGTGCTGGACGAAACCGCGCTCACCTTGAGCGTGCACGTGCTGGACCAGACGCGCGCGGACTACGCGGCGGAAGGCAAAACCTACACCGCCACGCCCGGCGAGCTGCTGGTGGAGCGCATGGTCAAAGAGCTGAAACGCCCCGGCCGTGCGGGCGGCGGTGGTTTTTACGACTACCCCGCAGGCGCCAGGAAGCACCTGTGGCCGAAGTTGAAACCTTTGTTCGAAAAGCCCGGCGTGGCGTGGAGCGTGCAGGAGATTCAGGACCGGCTGCTCTACCGTCAGGCCATCGAGACTGCGCGTTGCTTGGCGGAGGGGGTGCTGACCAGTGTGCATGACGCGAACATTGGGTCGATCTTTGGGATTGGGTTTCCGGCTTGGACGGGGGGGGCTATGCAGTTTGTCTATGGAATGGGCGTGAAGGCATTCCTCAAGCGGTCGGATGAACTGGCGGCGACGTACGGGGCGGGGTTCGTTGTGGAAGCAAAAGCCCGAGATGCCCTTCGAGACTTTCAGCCCACCTATTGATCGACCTTGTTTCATTCGAACCGGATAGCTGAAGGCACTCGCTTCTGGCACACCAAACGCATCACCGACCATTTGCCCTATCCGCTGGTTCGGTGTTGTGGAGAACACCCACCACAGCCCTGCTCTGCGCTGTGCTGCGCAGTGCGGGAAGCACCACGTCTTTCAGCGTGAAGCGTCCGCCGCCATGGCGCTTACCGCGCCACCATCCGCAACCCCAGCGCAATGAACACCGTGCCTGCCAGCCGGTCCAGCCATACACCCACCCGCGGCTTGCGGTGGATCCACCCACCGACCCTGCCTGAGAAGTAGCCCAGCAACCCGAACAGCACCGCCGCCTGCGCCGTGAACAGCAGCCCCAGCAAGCCCAGCTGCAGCTCCATGCCGCCGCGCGATGCATCCACGAACTGCGGCAGGAACGACAGGAAGAACAGCACGACCTTGGGGTTGATGGCGTTGGCTATCAGGCCCTTGGAGAAGGTGCGGCCGAGCGATTCAGCAGCGGGTTGGCTGCTGGAGCTGCCATGGGCGCCTTCGATGCGCACTGCGCCTGCGTGGCGCAGGGCCTGGGTGCCAAGCCAGATCAGGTAGGCACCACCCGCCCACTTGAGCGCCGTGAAGGCCACTGGCGATGCGGCCAGGATAGCGCCTACGCCAATGACGGCCAGCACGGTATGGCTGAGGCAACCCAATGCGCAACCCAGGCCAAACACGATGCCAGCGCGGCGGCCTTTGGACATGCCGACGCTGAGCACCATGAGGTTGTCGGGACCGGGCGTGGCTGTGAGCATTACGGCGGTGAGAAGAAACGCGATGGCCTGGGCGGTGGTCAACATGGTGGTGGCTGCCTGGTTTTTTTTGGCTGGCCGGGGCAGACGGTGACAGTGATGGGGATGGTGGTGTGCTGAGGCTTGCCCTGAATGTCCAAGGCATCGCAGCAAACCGAATACTATCCAATCAATAGCATTCGTTCCTTTACAAACCAGCGGCAGAGGCCTGAAAAGATGGAAGCTGGGCCTGCCAACGCCCGCCGCTTGGGCTGCAGGTCCAGATGCCAGGCTGCTTCCGGGGGCCGAAGGACCCGCAGCCCCGCCGACCACCACCCGTGGCTGTATCGGAGCCGGGCGGATGCCCCGTCCGGCAGATACGGGCCCGGCCAGCTCGCCGCCATCAATCCACGATGAGTTTGTTGTTGTTCAGCAGCTGGGTAATGATCTGCTGGTCGGTGGTGGCGCCGGAGTAGAGAGACTGCAGGTCGACCCCCGAAAGAACGATCTGCTGGGTTTCGGTGGCGCTGGTATAGGCGGCCCCCACGAAGTGGGAATCCGCAGCAAACCCACCCGTGTGGCTGATGTGGATGATGGTGTTGCCCCCCGAGATCTCGAAGTGCACATAGTCCGCCAAGTTGCCCGCGCCGTTGGATGGACCCACGTGCTCCCCCTGCAGCAGGTCGCGCAGGTCCAGCACGTCGCCCCCCGCGGTATTGCTGCCCGCTGCCGCCGTTTCGAAGTTCTGGATGGTGTCCACCGCAGGAGTCCCGGCAGCGCCCTGGTCGCCCAGGCTCCAGACAAACACGTCCACGAAGTTTTCACCGGCATCGCCGCCGATCAAGGTGTCGTTGCCGGGACCGCCCGAGATCACGTCGGCACCGCTGCCGGCGTTGATGGTGTCGTTGCCGCTGCCGCCGTAGAGCATGTCGGACCCGCTCCCGGCAGAGAGGTTGTCATCACCGTCACCACCGTGGACGATGTTGTTGCCATTGGCGGCATTGATGGTGTTGTCGCCATTTCCACCTTGGATGAATTCGTTGGCAGAGCTGCCGGTGTAGCCGCCACTCGCTGTCGTGGTGATGTCCACCGTTGTGTAGGCCGCCTTGAGCGTCACCACACTGCTCACGCTCGCAGTGACGCCACCGTTGGTTTCCGTGGATGTGACCTGTACGGTCAGGTGGGTTGCGTTGGTCGTGTAGCTGCCAGGAAGATTCAGCATCAGGTTGGGCAGGTCCGCCTCGGCAAGCTGCCACACGCCGCCACCCAGGTTGGCGCCCGCATTGAACGAGACACCCGTGGGCACGTTGCTCACCCTGATCGACAGGCTCTCGGAGCCATCCGTGTCCACCAGCGTTGTGGTGATAGGGAACCTGGCGCTGGTTCCACCAGTGCCGTGCGCATTGACCACCAGGGACTTCAAAACCACCAACGAAGGCGTGGTGGCCGAGCCGACGGTCACATTGACCGTGGCCGTGCTGCTGGCGCGGGAGGGATCCTCTATGGTGTAGGTGAAGCTGGCGGCACCTTCGAAGCCGCTGGCTGGCGTAAAGATGACGTTGTTGCCAATGCGGCTGACCGTGCCGTTCACTGCCGCCTGTACCGACACCAGGGTCAGCACGTCTCCATTGGCATCGGTGTCGTTGGCCAGCAACGTGGACACGGGAATGGAAATGGCCGTGTCCATGCGCGTGAGGGCCGTGTCGTTGGCAGCGACCGGCGCCTGATTGACGGTGGGATTCACGGTCACCGTGACGGTGCCGGTCGCCGTGTGGCCATGCCCATCGTCGACGGTGTAGGTGAAGGTGTCCGTACCGGTGAACCCGGCGTTGGGGGTGTAGATGGGGTTGCCTGTAACGGCATCGATCACCACCGAGCCATTGGCGCCCTGAGTCACGCCAACAACCGTGAGCGAATCGCCATCGGGGTCCGTGTCGTTGCCGCGCACGGCAATGACTACAGAGCTGTCTTCATCCACTGTCGCCACATCGTTGTTGGCGACGGGCGCGCCATTGGCCGGCGCATTGACCGTGACCGTGACGGTTGCGGTGGATGTGGCGCCCTTGCCGTCGCTGATGGTGTAGGTGAAGCTGTCACTGCCGGCAAACCCTGCGTTGGGTGTGTAGATGGGGTTGTTCGTGACGGCATCGATCACCACCGAGCCGTGAGCGCCCGGCGTCACACTGGCAACCGTGAGGGGGTCACCGTCGGCATCGGTGTCGTTGCCGCGCACAGAGACGGTCACAGGGGTGTTTGCATTGGTGGAGACTGCGTCGTTCACCGCCACGGGCGCACGGTTCACGGTGATGCTGAGCGTGCTCGATGCGCCTGTGTGCACGGTGTAGGTCACTACCAGCGGACTGGCGCCAGTGAACGGCGAGGCCGCCACAAAGGTGTAGTCGCCGTTGCTCTGCATGGTCAACGTGCCCAGCCCTGCCGCCGTGGCCGGCGTGCCGGCCGCGTACCGCGTGCCCTGGTAAGTGAAGCTGGCCAGCACCAGCGGGCCATCAGGGTCCAGGTCATTGAGCAGCACATTGCCCGTGGCCTGCGCTGCCGCCACCGCCGACACGGTATCGGCCAGCAAGGTGCTGGACTGATGGCCCTGCGCCGCGGTGGCCGCAGCAGCGCACAGTGCCGCCACATCGACCCAGCACGCGCCGCCTGCAGGCAGTGCAGTGCCAACGGCACAGACGGTGCCCGGGCGGGCCGGGGTCACTGGCAGGGGCGACGGAATGCCCAGCGGAAAGCAGGTGCTCCAGGTCGGCTGCGTGATGCTGGTGATGCGCAAGCCGGACGCTGTCCCGTTGGTGTAGACCACCGGCAGGAATCCCGAAGGATCGCCACCGGGTGTGGTGCCCGTGGACTGCACGGGAATCGTGAGCGTTTCTCCACCCGCCTGGTGGAACGCAGCCTGCAGCTCCTGCAACTGGGCCTGCACAGCGTCACCCCACACCACCAAGGCGCCCAGCACCGTGGCCACGGCTCCCAGCGCCACGCTGCGCAAGGTGGCGGAGGACACGAGGCCTTTCGTGCGCACCATCCAGCCCATGCAGGCCACCATGGCCACCGCCAGCAGCAGCAAGGCGCCAGGGTGGTCGACGGGTATCGCTGCGGCCGCGAGCGCGCCTGCCGTAATCGTCTGCGCCTGCGCCGCCGGCAATGCGGCCACCAGCAGCATTGCAGCCGCCAGGCGCCGCAATGCACTGCGTGCACCGAGAGGGTCAGCGAAAAATGGGGCGCAATACCAGGGGCGCAACATCGATAGTCCTTCGTTGTTGGAAGAATGAAAGCTCATGGGGGGTTGCCTGTCGGGCATGCCTGCACAAGGCCTGCGGCAGGCCGCCTGGAGGGATGGCGCCGGCACTCTACCCTGTAAAAGCAGGTAAGCCATCATAGAAAATTGCAACAGGCCCACGGAGCACAAGACTTACTCCAACGCCGTGGGGGAGGCGCAAGTACGCAAACTGCCTGCCAAAGCCGCGCAACAGGCGGGCAATGCGTGGCCTACGCTATGCGCCAGCCAACCCCAACATGCCCCGCGCCTCCTGCGGCGACGCCACCTCCCGCCCCGCATTGCGCGCGTAATGCGCCAGCTTCTCGATCAACGGCCCGTTCGAATCCGCCTTGGTCCCATCCGGCAGATAGAACGTGTCCTCCAGCCCGGTGCGCAAATGCCCGCCCAACTCGGCCACGCGCTGGTGCACGGGCCAAATCTCAGCGCGGCCGATGACGGTGGCCTGCCAGGGGGCGTCCTTGATCTTGAGCTTGAGCAAGATGGGCAGCAGGTCCGGGTCCGCGGGCATGCCGGACTCGACACCCATCACGAAGTTGTATTCGGGCAGCCGCGCGGTGTACATGCCGGTCTGCACATACATCTCCACGCAGCGCACGATGCCCACGTCGAAGCATTCGAACTCGGGCAGCGTGCCGGTTTCCAGCATCACGTCGATGAAGTCCTTGACCTTGGCGGGCTGGTTGTCGAACAGCATGGGCGGCCAGGCCCAGGTGCCGTTGCTGCGCACCTTCAGGTAGTTGAGCGAGCCGGCGTTGCACGCGGCCATCTCGGGGCGGGTGGCGCGCAGGCAGTCGAGCGGTCCCTGGTAGTGGGGGCCGACCACGCCGGTGGTCTGGTTGATGATCAAACCCGGGCAGGCCTCGCGCATGGCCTGCACGCAGTCGCGCGCGACCTGCGGGTCCCAGCTGGGCAGGTGGCCCTTGCCGGGCTCCTGGTTGCGAAAGTGCACGTGGACCACGGCGGCGCCTGCGTCGCAGGCGCGGCGGGCTTCCTTCGCCAGCTGCTCGGGCGTGACGGGCACATGGTGCTGGCCGGGGTCGGTCAGCACGCCGGTGATGGCGCAGGTGATGATGGCTTTGTGGCTGGTTGCATGACTGGTCATGTGCGTCTCCGAATGGCGGTACTACTCTTGCTTCGCAACACCCCGACCGTTTGGCCTGAGCCTGTCGAAGGCGGGTGCCCTGGCTTCGGCAGGCTCAGCCCGAACGGTTGATGGTGGGCGTGCCATGGCTTCGACGGGCTCAGCCCGAACGGTGGGAACAAGGGTGGGCTTTTGGTCACGGGCAACGCTTCCATTCAAATACCCAACTGCTTGGCAGCCAGGTCTTTCATGATTTCTTCCGCACCGCCGCCGATCATCATGACCTTGACCTCGCGGTAGATGCGTTCGCTGACGGTGCCGCGCATGAAGCCCATGCCGCCCAGGATCTGCACGGCCTGGTCGGCGCAGAACTGCAGGGTCTGGGTGGCGTGGTTCTTGAGCAGGCACACGTTCGCCACCCACTCGGTACCGGTGTGGCCCGCATCGGCCTGCGCAGCCACGGACTCGCACCATGCGGCCGTGGACTGGATGCGCATCTGCATGTCCACCAGCTTGTGGCGGATGACCTGGTGCTCCACCAGCGCGGCACCGAAGGTCTTGCGCTGGCGGGCCCAGGCCAGGGCTTCGTCGTAGCAGGCCTCGGCAAAGCCCAGGGCCGACACGGCCAAGCCGAAGCGCTCGCCGTTGAAGTTGGACATGATGATCCGAAAACCCGCACCCTCTTCGCCCAGCAGGTAGCGCGCCGGCACGCGCACGTTGTCGAAGCGCAGGTGCGCGGTGTCGGAGCAGAGCCAGCCCATCTTGTCCAGGCGCGTGCGCGAAAGGCCCGCGCTGTGGCCGGGGATGAGCAGCATGGAGATGCCCGCGCTGCCCTTGCCGCCGCCGGGCCGCCCCAAGGCGGCAAGCGCCCCCTCGGGGGGCAGCGACCCCTGCAAAGCAGGGGAGCGTGGGGGCTCATGGTCTCTGCCGGCATCCCCGGTGCGCACGGCCACGGTGATCCAGTCTGCACGCATGCCCGACGTGATGAACACCTTCTCGCCATCGACGACGTAGTCATCCCCCTCGCGCCGCGCGGTGGTCCTGAGCTGTGCCACGTCCGACCCGCCACCGGGCTCGGTGATCGCCAGCGCGGCGATCTGCTCGCCCGCCAGCACGGGCGGGATGACCTCGGCGCGCACCGCGTCGCTGCCGTGGGCCAGCACGGGCGGCAGGCCGATGTTGTGCGACAGCAGGCTGGCCAGCACGCCGCCGCTGGCACCGTGGCGGCTGAGCGCGCGCCACAGCGGCAGGCGCAAGGCGTAGCTGGCAGGCGTGCCGCCGTACTGCTCGGGGTAGCCCAGGCCCAGCAAGCCCAGGTCCGCTGCGCGGCGGTACAGGCTGCGAGGGAATTCACCGGCCGCGTCCCAGGCGCCCACGTGCGGGGCGATCTCGGCGCGGGCAAAACGGGTGACGGTGTCGGTGAGTGCGTTGCGGTCTTCGTCGCTCTCCGACGTCGTGTGCGTCGGGGCCGTCATGCGGGACCTCCTGGCAGGGCGGGAGCAAAGCGCACCAGCACCTGGCCGGGCGCCACCTGCTGGCCCGGCGCGACCAGCAACTCGGCCACGGTGGCGGCCACGGGGCAGGCCAGGCTGTGTTCGAGCTTCATGGACTCGATGACCACCACGGTATCGCCCGCCGCCAGCGCCTGGCCCGCGGCCACCGGCAGCGCGACCACCTTGCCGTTGAAGGGCGCGCGCAGCTCGGTGGCGCCACCGGCGGCGCCCGCGCGGGCTGCCGGCTCCCAGGATGCGTCTTCCACCCAGCCATCCACACCACCGGTCTGCCAGTGCCAGCGCAGCCGGCCCACGGGCACGGCGTGCACCGTGTGGTCGGCCACCGGCGCATCGCCGCCCTGGCCGGTGGCACGCACCGCACCGCCGGGCTGCGGGGTCAGTTGGACCGTGGTGGTGGTCGTGATGGTTTCCATCGACCCTGGCGAGGTGCCGGCACGCTGGGCGCGCTCCACCTGCAGCCGCCCGGCCCCCAGCTCGCGCACCGACAGCGGCAGCACTGTGCCCTGGTGGCGCAGACGCAGCGGGCGCGCCAATGAGCACGGCAGGCTGGCGGAGGCTGGTGTGGGTGAATTAGAAGCAAAAATGGCCGCTACCGCGCAAGGGACCAGCGCCAACAGCTCCTCTTTTAATAGCAAATCCTGCAGACCCGCTGCATGCTCTGCCAGAAACGGCACCAGCGCCTGCCCGCCCCGGAACGCCGGGTGCTGCAGGCACGCCGCCAGGAATGCGCGGTTGGTGGGCAGGCCCAGCACGCGGGTGGCGTTGAGCGCGCGCACCAGCGCGTCGATGGCCTCGGCCCGCGTGGGCGCATGCATGATGAGCTTGCCCAGCATGGCGTCGTAGTGGGGCGAGACCTCGGCGCCCTCCTCCAGCGCGTGGTCAAACCGCAGCGCACCCGGCGCAGCGCGTTCAAAGGCCGTGGCAGCGGGCGCGCTGAAGTGCAGCACGCTGCCGGTGTGCGGCCGAAAGTGCGCGTCTTCGGCACACAGGCGCACCTCGATGGCGTGGCCTTGCAGATCGACCTGCGACTGCGTGATGGGCAGCGGCTCGCCGCGCGCGATGCGGATCTGCCACTCCACCAGGTCCAGGCCGGTGATGGCTTCGGTCACCGGGTGCTCCACCTGCAGGCGGGTGTTCATCTCCATCAAGAAGAATGGCGCCCCTGCGCTCGCCGGGGACGGGGCCCCGGCTGTTGCGGGGCCTGGGTCTTTCGCGGCTTGGGACGTTGCGGCGTCATCCCCATCGTTGCCATCCAGCAAGAACTCCACCGTGCCCGCTCCCACATAGCCGGCAGCCTGCGCCAGGGCCACGGCGCAGGCGCCCATGCGCTCGCGCAGCGCGGCGCCTACCGCCGGGCTGGGAGACTCTTCGATGAGCTTCTGGTGGCGGCGCTGCACCGAGCAATCGCGCTCGCCCAGATGGATGCACGCGCCGTGGGCATCGGCAAAAATTTGCACCTCCACATGGCGGGGCTGCAGCAGCGCACGCTCGATCAGCAGGTCGCCACAGCCAAAGCCCGCCAGCGCTTCGGACCGGGCGCTGGCCAGTGCGGCGGGCAGTTGCGCCGCATCGGTGACGAGCCGCATGCCGCGCCCTCCCCCACCCGCCACGGCCTTGACCATGGCGGGGTAGCCGATGCGCGCGGCCTCTTGCGCAAAACGTTCATCGCTCTGGTCGTCCCCCGCGTAGCCCGGCAGGCACGGCACCCCATGCACCGCCGCCAGCGCCTTGGCACCGGCCTTGCTGCCCAGCGCGCGGATGGCTGCGGGGGGCGGGCCGATCCAGGTCAGGCCGGCATCGACCACGGCCTGGGCGACGTCGGCGTTCTCGCTGAGGAACCCGTAGCCGGGGTGCACCGCATCGGCGCCGGTGGCACGCGCCGCGGCCAGCAGCTTGTCGGTGCGCAGGTAGGTGTCGGCACTGGATGCGCCGCCCAGCGCAATGGCCTGCGTGGCCTCGCGCACATGCAGGGCGTTGGCGTCGGGGTCGGAGTAGACGGCCACCGTTGCGATGCCCATGCGGTGGGCGGTGTGGATGATGCGGCGGGCGATCTCGCCGCGATTGGCGATGAGGATCTTTTTCATGGCTTCGCACTCCAAGGCGGCGTCTTGCGCGCGGCAAATGCAGCCAGCCCTTGCGGTGCCTCAGGCCCACGCAGCGCTTGCGCAAAAGCCAAGGCCGCGTCATCCAGCAGCGCGAGCAATGGCGTCTCGGGCTGGGCCAGCAACAAACGTTTGGTGGCGGCCACGGCCTGCGGCGCTGCGGCGGCGTGACGTGCGATGGCAGCTTGCACAGCGGCCTCCATGCCACCAGCGACCACCTCATCCACCAGCCCCGCACGTTGAGCCGTCGCGGCATCCCAGCGCACGCCTGTCAACAAACACCCCCGCGCTGCCGCTGGGCCCAGGCGCCGCACCACAAACGGTGCGATCTGCGCAGGCACGATGCCCAGCGTGACCTCGGGCGTGGCGAACTGCGCGCCGCTGTGTGCCAGCACGCGGTCGGCACAGCACACAAGCCCAAAGCCGCCGCCCATCGCGGCGCCCTCCACCACCACGATGAACCACTGCGGCAACGCACACAGCGCCTGCAGCAGCGTGCCAAAGCGGCGGTTCAGCGGCACCAGCGGGTCAGCCTCGCCCGCAGCCAGGGGCTGTCCAATGGTCTTGGCAAAGCCACCCAGGCTACCCCCCGCGCAGAAGTGCCCACCGGCACCCCGCAACACCACGCCGCGCAGGTCGGTATCGGCCGCAGCCCGCTCACAGGCGGCAATCAAACCATCAACCATCGCCTCCGACAGCGCATTGCGGCTGGCCGGGTCATTGAGCGTCCAGGTTTCCACACAGCCGCTAGCCAGCGGCGCGCGGTCGATCAACAGCGAATCGGCCATGTCAGTGCGCAGGCCGCTTGGCGATGCCCATGAGCTTGGCGAGGATGCCCAGCATCACCTCGTCCGCACCGCCGCCAATGGACGCCAGCCGCCCATCCCGGTACATGCGCGAGACCTTGTTCTCCAGCGTGTAGCCCATACCGCCCCAGAACTGCAGGCAGGTGTCGGGCACCTCGCGGTTCAGGCGGCCGGCCTTGAGCTTGGCCATGCTGGCCAGCTCCAGCACGTCCTGCCCGTTCACGTACAGGTCGCAGGCGCGGTAGGTCAGTGCGCGCAGCGCCTCGACCTCGGTCTTGAGTTCGGCCAGCTTGAATTGCACCCACTGCTGGTCGGCCAGCGTGCTGCCAAACAGCTTGCGCTCCTGTGCGTAGTCGATGGTCCACTGGATGCAGTGGTTCAGCGATTCGAGCGTGCTGGCGGCGCACCACAGGCGCTCTTCCTGGAACTGCTGCATCTGGTAGATGAAGCCCTGCCCTTCCGCGCCGATGCGGTAGCGCTGCGGTACGCGCACCTCGTCGAAGTAGATGAGCCCGGTGTCGCTGCTGTGCATGCCGATCTTGCGGATCTTCTGCGCCACCTCGACGCCCCGGGTCAACCGGCCGCCGGGGCCATCGCGCAGGGGCACCATGACGAGGCTCTTGTTCTTGTGAGGACTGCCGCCCGTCACGCTCTGGCCGTCGCCCGTGTTCACCAGCATGCACATCCAGTCGGCCTGCAGGCTGTTGGTGATCCACATCTTCTGCCCGGTAATCACGTAATCGTCACCATCCTTGCGCGCCACGCTTTTGATGCCCGACACGTCGCTGCCCGCCGCAGGCTCGCTCACGCCGATGCAGCCCACCATGTCGCCCGTGATGGCCGGGGCCAGAAACTGGCGCTTGAGCTCTTCGCTGCCGTAGCGCGCGAGCGCCGGGGTGCACATGTCTGTCTGCACGCCAATGGCCATGGGCACGCCGCCGCAGTGGATGTGGCCCAGCATCTCGGCCATGGCCAGGCTGTACGAGTAGTCCAGCCCCGCGCCGCCGTATTCCTCGGGCTTGCACAGGCCCAGCAGGCCCAGGTGGCCCATCTTCTTGAAGACCTCGTGCGCGGGGAAGATCTCGGCCGCCTCCCACTCGTCCACGTGGGGGTTGATCTCTTCGTCGATGAAGCGCTTCAAGGTCTTCTGGATCTCGCGGTGCTCGTGCGTAAACTGCATGGTGCCTGTCTCCTGCGGTTATGTGTTGTGCCTGCGAACCTCGACCCCGAACATCACGACAGATCGAACTGCCCCAGGGGCTGCGGCCGCCCGTTGAGCACCAGCTCCACCTGGTGCGCGCCGGGGTAGTGGGTGCGTGTGGTCATCTGCTGCAGCGACAGCGTCTTGCCCACGGCCACGGTCGCCCCTGCGGGGATGTCCAGCGTCTGCAGCTTGAACACCTTGGCCGCCGCGCCACCGTGGGCCTTGACGTAGTGCACCTTCAGGTCGGCCAGCACGCGCTGCGGCAGTGGCGTGGGGTTGTGCAGCTCGGCCTCGATGCGCACCTTGCCGCCGATGCGCGCACGGGCGGGCAGCACGCGCGCGGCCCGCACATCCAGCGCCACGGCATGGCCCACGCCCAGGGCATCGAGCGCGCCAGCGTCGCCGCGCTTGATGAGAAAACGCAGGCCGTGGCGCACCAGGGCTTCGCGCGGGGCGGGTGCACCCTGCAGCCAGGTGCGCGCGGTGCCCACGGCCAGGTCGGGGTGGTCCTTGGCGATGTCGCCCAGGTGGTTGGCCACCGAGCGGCGCACGTAGGAAGACGGGTCGTCCTTGAGCGCATCGAGCAGCGGCAGGGCCAGCTGCGGGTCCTTCTGGAATGCGGGCAGGCGCGGCGCCCAGGGCAGGCGGGGCCGCGTGCCTTCGCTCACCAGGCGGCGCACGTGGGCGTTGCCGTCCTGCGCCCAGTCCCGCAGCCGCGCGAGCGTGGCCTGCTGGTGGTGCAGCAGATAGGGGCGGATGCAGAACTCGGCGGTAAAGCGCTGGGTCAGCGCGTGCTGCGCGGCCATGGCCGCCTCGAAATGCGCCAGGCCCTGCGAGCCGATGTACAGGCTGTGCGGCAGGTACAGGAAGGCGCTGTAGGGGCGGTCGCCCGCATGGGGCTCGCCGGCGGCGTCCAGGCCCATGGGCGGGTCCATGGAATCGACCAGCACGGCCAGTGCGCGGGGTACGTCCTGGGGCAGGTGCGCCTGCAATGCCTGCGCAATGCGCTGGCCGCGCGCCATCAGCTCCAACGACTCATAGCCGGGCTCGACCTGCCGCAGGAAGGCGGCCGTGTCGAACTTGCGCCAGGCGCGCTGCACCATGGCGGCGATGCGCGGCGGCACGGTGTCGTTCAGCAAATATTTAAGAGGTTCGGCCATGGTGTGTGTCGGTGTGCTTGCGCCCTCTTCGCCTACATCCGTGCCACGCCAAAGCCCAGGGGCCGCAGCGTGCGGGCCTGTGCATCGGCACAGGTATCGAGGCAAAAGGCCAGCACGGCACGCGTGTCGCGTGGGTCGATCACGCCGTCGTCCAGCAGCAGGCCGCTGGTGTAGAAAGCATCGGCCTGGGCCTCGAACATGGCGACGATCTTGTCGAACTGGGCTTGCGATTCGGTCGGGTCGGGCGTGATGCCTTTGCGCGTCAGCGCCGCCTCGGTCACGATCTGCATGGTGCGCGCGGCCTGCTCGCCGCCCATCACGGCCGTCTTGGCGCCCGGCCAGCTGAACAGGAAGCGCGGCGCATAACCCCGCCCGCACATGCCGTAGTTGCCCGCGCCGAAGCTGGCGCCGCACTGGATGGTGATCTGCGGCACGGTGGCGTTGGTCACGGCCTGGATCATCTTGCTGCCGTGCTTGATCATGCCGCCCTGCTCGCTGTCCTTGCCCACCATGAAGCCGGTGGTGTTCTGCAGGTAGATGATGGGGTGGCCCAGCTGGCACATCCACTGGATGAAGTGCGTGGCCTTGTTGGCGCCCGCCACATCGATGGGGCCGTTGTTGCTGATGAAGCCCACGTCATGCCCGCCGATGCGGCCCTGCGCGCAGAGCGTGGCCATGCCGTAGCGGGCCTTGAACTCGAGCAGCTCAGACCCATCCACCAGCCGCGCAATCACCTCGCGCATGTCCACGGGCTGGCGCAGGTCGCCCGGCATCAGGGCCAGCAGGTCGTCGGCGGGCATCTTGGGGCCGGGAGCGCTGGGCCGCGCGGGGGTGTTCCACCCCAGCTGCGCGATCACTTCGCGTGCCATGCCGATGGCCTCGCGGTCGTCCTGCGCCAGGTACTCGCCCAGGCCCGAGACGGCGGTGTGCATCTCGGCGCCGCCCAGTTCCTCTTCGGTCGCGACCTCGCCCGTGGCGGCCATGAGCAGCGGCGGCCCGGCCAGGAAGGCGCGCGAGCGGCCCTGCACCATGATGACCACGTCCGACAGCCCCGGCATGTAGGCCCCGCCCGCGGTGCCCGAGCCGTGCTGCACGGTGATGACCGGTATGCCCGCCGCCGACAGCCGCGCGAGGTTGCGGAACAGCGTGCCGCCGTGCACGAAGCCTTCGACCCGGTAGCGCATGAGGTTGGCGCCTGCGCTCTCAACGAGGTGCACGAAGGGCAGGCGCTCGCGCAGGGCGATCTCTTGCACGCGCAGAATCTTTTCCAGACCCATGGGCTGGATGGCCCCCGCCTCGATGCCGGAGTCGCTGGCCACCACCATGCAGCGCACACCGCTGACCCACCCGATGCCGGCAATCATTCCGCCGCCGGGCACGGACTTCTCCGGGTCCCTCACATCCTGCAGGTAGCCCGCCAGGGTGCACAGCGGCAGCCACGGCGCGCCCGCATCCAGCAGCAACGCCACGCGCTGGCGCGGCAGCAGCTGGCCGCGTTTGTCGAACTGCGGCAGCGAGCGGGCCGATGCCGCCGCAGCCCGGTCTTCCAGCGCGCGCAGGGCATCGAGGCGGGCAGCCAGGGCAGCGCGGCGCGCCTGCGCATCGGGTGCACCGGGGAGGAAGCGCGAAGCGAAGGCGGTGGTCATTCGTCGGAGCCCTTGGGTGCACTGCCCGCCGGGTCCGCGGACGCTGCAAACACACGCGGCACCTGTGCGCGGTGAAAGCCTGCGTAGGGCTTGACCGCAGCGCGCTGCTGCGTGGCGGCATCGGGCACGCGCAGGGGCCAGCCCAGGCGCACCTGCGGTCGCGCGCCGTCCACGCGCAGCGTGCTACCGCTGATGAAGCTGGCGGCCGGGCTGAGAAGGAAGACGATGGCCGCCGACACCTCGGCCTCGTTGCCGAATCGGCCCAGCGGCACGGTCTGCGGCATGGCGCGCAGCGTGTGCGCGGCGGCGGGCGGGTAGTTGTCCATGCCGCTCGATGCGATGTAGCCCGGCGCGACCGCGTTCACGCGCACGCCGCTGCAGGCCCATTCGAGCGCAGCGGTTTCGGTGAAGCTGACCATGCCCGCGCGCGCCGCACCGCTGTGCCCCATGCCCGGCATGGAGCCCCACATGTCGGCCACGATGTTGACTACCGAGCCGCCGTTCGGCGCCATCCACTGCCGGTAGCATTCGCGCGCCACCAGGAAGCCGCCGGTGAGGTTGGTGTGCAACACCGCCTCCCAGCCCTTGGCGCTGATGGATTCGAGCGGCGACATGAACTGCCCGCCCGCGTTGTTCACCAGGCCATCGATGCGCCCGTGCGCGGCCAGCACCTGCTGCACCAGCACGACCACCGCGTCTTCGGAGCGGATGTCGCACGCATGCCAGGACGCTGCGCCACCATCCGCAGCGATCTCGTCGACTACGGCCTGCAGCTTCTCGGGCTTGCGCCCGACCAGCACTGCGTGCGCGCCCAGGCGCGCCAGCTCGTGCGCCGTGCAGCGGCCAATGCCCGAGCCGCCGCCCGTGACGATGACCACCTGGCCGCTGAACAGGCCTGGCGCGAACACCGACTGGTAGCCGCTGGGTGCATTGAAGGCCGTGGAAGCCATGGTGGGTGCGCCTTTTATTTTTTTGCTGTTATGTGCGGATGAAGAGGGCCAGGGCCTCGTCGGTGAGTGCGTCGAGCGATTTGCCCTTCTTGGGCGAGAACCACTGCACCGCCCAGTTGAGCGCGCCAAAGATGAACAGCCGCGCCACGCCAGGCTCGGCCTGCAGCGCGCCCTGCTGCGCCAGCGCCTCGAGCGCGGGCATCCACGCGGCCTCGTAGCTGTCCTTGATGCGCGCAATGCCCTTGCGCTGCGCCGGTGTGAGCGAGCGCCATTCGTACAGCATCACCGGGATGAAGCTGCTGCGCGGGCCGAGCAGGATCTCGAAATGGTGGCGGATGAGTGTGTGCAGCTGCTCGCGTGGCGTGGCCTGGGCGAGCAGCGCATCGAGTGCCTGCTGCTGGCTTTGCGTGGCCATGGTCATGCCTTCGCTCATCACCGCGTAGAGCAGCGCGCTTTTGCTTTCGAAATGGTAGAAGGGCGAGCCGCTGTGCATGCCAGCGGCTGCGGCGATGTCGCGCGTGCTGGTGGCGGCGAAGCCCTGGGTGCGGAACAGCTTTGCGGCGCCGTCCATGAGCTTGCGGCGGCGGTTGCCGTCGTCGAGTTCTTCGGCGGTTTTGCGGGGGCGGCCGCGGGGGCGGCGGGGGGGTTGTTTTTCTTCTTCGGCGGTGGAGATCTGAGACGTGGCGGCCTTGCGTTGGCGGGCTGGTGGGAGGGGTGCAGCGGGCGCGGATGCGCGGGGGCGGGCTGGTGGGAGGGGTGCAGCGGGCGCGGATGCGCGGGGGCGTCGGGCTGGGGATTCCATGTTTTGCACGATAGCAAAATGGATTATTTTTAGCAAGCAAGTGCTTTGTAAAAATATGGATGCTTGTGCTGAAAGGATAGAGCGCTTCAGAGGCGGGGTGCCCTACGGGTTTGGAGTGCCTTCGCGCTCATGTCCGCCCGGGTTGAGTTGGTCTACGTGTATCGACCCCACCGTTCGGGCTGAGCTTGTCGAAGCCTGGGCACATCGATCCACGTCCGTTCGGGTTGAGCCTGTCGAAACCTGGGCGCATCGACCCATGGCCGTTCGGGTTGAGCTTGTCGAAACCTGGGCGCTGCTCGCAGGCTCGCTGATGGGCAGCATGCCTTTGTTGAGGGCGGAGGCCGGGAGTCGCCCGGCGNATGGCAAGCAGGGCTGGACGGTGCGGGTCCGGTCACAGCCTCCCGTTCGGGTTGAGCCTGTCGAAACCTGGGCGCTGCTCGCAGGCTCGCTGATGGGCAGCATGCCTTTGTTGAGGGCGGAGGCCGGGAGTCGCCCGGCGTGCGAGTAACTTTCTTTTGGTTCGCCAAAAGAAAGTCACCAAAGAAAAGGCGACCCTACAGCCTGCGTCCCTTCGCTTCGCTGCGGGCAACCTGCGGTGCTCGGTCGTGGGGTGCGCTGCGGAACTCGCTGCGCGCTGCCGCGCTACGCTCAAACATCCGCAGCGAGTCAGTTCACGATGCGTGTGTCCTTCGGCACACGCTCACCCCACGCCCTGCGCTCCTCGGCGCATCCTGAAGGGATGGGGGANGAACTCGCTGCGCGCTGGCGCGCTACGCTCAAACATCCGCAGCGAGTCAGTTCACGATGCGTGTGTCCTTCGGCACACGCTCACCCCACGCCCTGCGCTCCTCGGCGCATCCTGAAGGGATGGGGGACCCAACATCCACACGGGCCATCGCTGCGCTCGGCCTGGCGGTCGCGGCGCGAAGCGCCTGCGCGTTCGGGGCCGAGCAACGCGATGGCCCGTGTGGCTGTTCGGCTGTCCACCCCCTGCTGGCTGCGCCTGCGGAGGGGCGGTTGCGGGGTGGCATGCGCGNGGCGGTCGCGGCGCGAAGCGCCTGCGCGTTCGGGGCCGAGCAACGCGATGGCCCGTGTGGCTGTTCGGCTGTCCACCCCCTGCTGGCTGCGCCTGCGGCGGGGCGGTTGCGGGGTGGCATGCGCGTCGGAGCGCGCATGCTTCGTCATCTAGCTCGCCGTGGATGTCTGAACGTAGCGCCAACGGCGCGCAGTGAGTTCCACGGCGCACCCCGCAACCGCCCCGACGCAGGTCGCCCCTTCGCAACGCGAAGGGGTCGCAGACTTGGGGTCGCCTTCTCTTTGGTGACTTTCTCTTGGCGAACCAAGAGAAAGTTACCGCGCCGCCGGGCGCGCACCCCGGCTCCNGCGAAGGGGTCGCAGACTTGGGGTCGCCTTCTCTTTGGTGACTTTCTCTTGGCGAACCAAGAGAAAGTTACCGCGCCGCCGGGCGCGCACCCCGGCTCCCGCCCTCAACACAGGCATGCTGCCCAATCAGCGAGCTAGCGAGCAGCGCCCAGGTTTCGACAAGCTCAACCCGAACGGATAGTGATGACGGACAAAAGCTTCGACAGGCTCAGCCCGAACGGCCTGGGGTGCGACAGACCCAGGTTTCCCACAACATCAGACCGCGCTGAAATCAGGCTTGCGCTTCTCCATAAACGCAGAAAACGCCTCCCGCGCCGCCGGCTCACGCAGCATGCGCCCGAAGCTCTCGCCCTCCTCCGCCATCACCTCCAACACCTTCGCCGTCTGCCCACCCTTCATCAACCGCTTCGTCTCGATCAACGAAGACAACGGCTTGGCAGCCAGCTTGCGCGCCTGCGCCTGCGCCACCCCATTGCACTCGGTGGGCGGCACCACCCGGTTCACCAGCCCCACCTCGAGCGCCGCCTCGGCCATGAACGGCTCGCCCAACAGCAGCGCTTCAGCCGCACGGTGATACCCCAGCATCTGCGGCACCAGCAGGCTCGATGCGGCCTCGGGGCACAGGCCCAGGTTGACGAACGGCATCGAGAACGCCGCGTTGTCGCCCGCATAGACCAGGTCGCAATGGAACAGCATCGTCGTGCCGATGCCCACCGCCGGGCCGCAGACCGAGGCGATCACGGGCTTGGGAAAGGACGCGATGCCGCGCAGAAAACGGAACACGGGCGAGTCCTGCGTGGCCGGGGGCTGCTGCAGAAAGTCGCCGATGTCGTTGCCCGCGCTGAAGATCGCCACGTCGCCCTGGAACACCACCACGCGCACGCTGGCGTCGGCCTGGGCGGCATCCAGCGCGTCCGCCATGGCGGCGTACATGTCGCGCGTGATGGAGTTCTTCTTGTCCACGCGGTTGAAAGTGATGGTGGTCACACCGGCTTCGGTGTGGGCGAGGATGTCGGGGGTCGCAGTGCTCATGGTGCTCTTATTCCTTGTAGTAAACGATCTGGTGGCTGGTGGCCAGCATGGTGCCGGCCTCGTTCCACAGCTGCACGGTCTGGTCGAAGAAGCCGTTGCGAAACTCCTGCCCGCGCGCCTGGCCGAGCAAAAAGCCGGTGCCCGTGGCCTGCAGCTGTTCGGCCGTGGCATGGAAGTACACGGTGATGGACACGGTGCCCGCAGGCACCTGGCGCGCACGGCGCAACCACACGCGGGGGAAGAACACATCGGCCAGCGCGGCCAGTGCGCAGAAGTCGAGGGCGCGCGGGGGCGCATCGCGCATCCACAGCTGCGTCAGGCTGTGGTCGCCGCTGCCGTCCCAGGTGCGCGGGATGAAGCCGGTGATGGGGCGCATCTCATAGCGGTTGAGCCATTCCACAGCGCCTGGCGGCGCGACGATGGCTTGGTGGTCGGTGGGCCGGGGCACCTCGGGCATGGGCACGTCGCCCACGCTCCACGTCTCGCGGCGCACGGCCGTGACGGCGGTGGCCGTGGTGGTGACCACCGGGGCGCCGTCAGCGTCGGGCTGCAGGATGGACAGCGTCCAGTGTTGCGTGGAGCGGTTGGTGCGCACCGGCACGGCCTGCACGGTGAACGCGCCGGCCGTGAGGGCCCCTGCGTAGTTGACGGTGAGCGACAGCGGATCACCCAGGCGCTGGGGGTGCTGCATGATGGCCTGCAGCAGCGTGGCCGCCGTGATGCCGCCGAACGGGCCCACCATGTTCCAGTAGCCCGGGTGCGTGGTGCCTTCGTACTGGCCTGCAGCAATGGCCGCCGCGGCAGATTCGGACGCAGATGCAGATGCGGGCTCGGCCGACTGCGCATCAGCTGCGCGCCGCAGTTGCAGCGCCTCGTCCAGAGGGTGCGGTAGGGATGTGGATGCGGAAGTCATGCTGTGAGTGTGCCGCCAAATGAAAACTCAGATCGTCGTGCCGGCGACTGCGCCCGCCACTGCTGCCATCGGCCCATCGCCAGAAGGCCGGCCCGCCGCACTGCCCAGCGCCATGAAAGCGGCGGCAGCGCGCGGCCACAGGCTGTGGCGGAACTGGCCGCGGAAGAACCCGAAGTGCCCGATGCGCCGCACCTGCACGTCGGCGGGCGTGATGCTCTCCACCCGGCGCTCGGTGTTGGCGTACAGGTTGACGAGGTTGTGCGTGCCGCGCAGCGTCATCAGCTCGTCGTCGGCCATCGACAATGCCAGCACCGGAAAGCGCACCGCGCCATAGCTTTGCGCCACCGCGGGCCCTTCGGCGCCCACGCTGTAAGCCGGGTGCAGGCACCAGCGCCGCCACTGCAGGATCACCCCCGCCGGCAGGTCGCCCACCTTCTTGAGCGTGCGCCCCGGAAAGTACCCGCACAGCCGTGTGGCCAGCGGCACCAGCACCCACCAGAAGTACGGAACGATGCGCTTGAGCTGCGGCGCGTTGTCACGCCAGTAGCCGCTGCCCGCGGCCACGCTGAGCAAGCCCGCTACCTGCTCGGGCTTTTGGAGCAACCCCGGCAACTGCGCGCCCAGGCTGTGGCCCAGCAGGTACAAGGGCTGGGCAGGCAGCGCAGCCTTGGCCGCAGAGATCACCGCCTCGTAGTCCTGCGCCCAATCGAACAGGTCGGCCTTCACATCGCGCATGGCGCCCTGCAGCGAATCGCCATGCCCCCGGTAGTCGAACGTGGTGACCCGAAACCCCTGCTGCGACAACCACAGCGCAAAGCCTTCGTAGAACGACTGACGCACCCCCATCGCCCCACCGATCACGACGCTGGCGCGCGGCGGTGCGCCCTCGGGCTCATAGACGCGCAGTGCCAGCGGCACGGCACCGTGGTGGACCTGCAAGGTTTGCTTGTTGATCATGTCTGTCTCCTTGTTTCGAAACCGATCTGCGCCGGCTTGAAGAAAAGAAAACTATCGCTGAGCTGGGCCCTGGCTTCGACAGGCTCAGCCCGAACGGGCGGGGGCGGAGGCGGGTCGGGGTCTCGGGTCGGGTCGGGTCGGGTCGGGTCGGGTCGGGTCGGGTCGGGTCGGGATGAGACATCAGAATCCTCCTGCCCGGTTCCCTTGCTTTCACACCCCGCCCTCCAGGGCGTAGCGAGCGGGATCAGCTGCTAGGCGGACGGAGCACAGGAACCGGAACGTACTTGAAGTACGTGAGGATTCCGAGCACCGCCCAACGACGCAGATGACCCGCGCAGTAGCCAACCCCCTACAACGCCTCGATGATGCCGGCGGCGCCTTGTCCTGTCCCTACGCACATGGTGACCATGCCGTACTTCAGCTTGTGCCTGCGCAGCGCATGCACCACCGTCGCCGCGCGGATCGCGCCCGTGGCGCCCAGAGGGTGGCCCAGCGCAATCGCGCCGCCCATCGGGTTCACGCGGCTCGGGTCCAGCCCCAGCGTGTTGATCACAGCGAGCGACTGCGCCGCAAAGGCTTCGTTCAGCTCGAACCAGCCGATGTCTTCATGCTTCAAGCCCGCATACCGCAGGGCCGCAGGAATCGCCTCGATGGGGCCGATGCCCATGATTTCGGGCGGCACGCCGCGGGCGGCGTAGCTCACGAAGCGGGCCAGGGGCGTGAGGCCGAATTGCTTGACCGCCTTTTCGCTGGCCACGATGAGCGCACCGGCACCGTCGCTGGTCTGCGAGCTGTTGCCCGCCGTGACGCTGCCGCGTGCGGCGAACACGGGCCTGAGCTTGGCCAGGCCTTCGAGGGACGTGTCGGGGCGCGGGCCTTCGTCCAGGCTCACGGTGCGGCGCTTTTCCACCACTTCGCCAGTGGCCAGGTTAGGCGAGCGCTCCACGACCTCGAAGGGGGTGATTTCATCGGTGAACTCACCGGCCTTTTGCGCCTTGATGGCGCGCAGGTGCGATTCGAGTGCAAAGGCGTCCTGCGCCTCGCGGCTGATCCTCCACTGCTGCGCGACCTTCTCGGCCGTGAGGCCCATGCCGTAGGCGATGCCCACGTTCTCGTCGCGCGCAAAGATCTCGGCGTTGAACGATGGCTTGTTGCCGCCCATGGGCACAAGGCTCATGGACTCGGCGCCGCCGGCGATCAGCACGTCGGCCTCGCCCACGCGGATGCGGTCGGCGGCCATCTGCAGCGCGGTGATGCCCGATGCGCAAAAGCGGTTCACGGTCACGCCGCCCACGGGGTGGTCGAACGCCAGGCCCACGGCGATGCGGGCCATGTTCATGCCCTGCTCGCCTTCGGGGAAGGAGCAGCCGATGATGGCGTCCTCGATCGCCTTGGGGTCCAGCGTGGGGACCTGGGTCATCGCGCTCTTGATGGCGGCGACCAGCAGGTCATCGGGGCGGGTGTTCTTGAAATAGCCGCGGCCCGAGCGCCCGATGGGGGTGCGCGTGGCAGCAACGATGTAGGCGTCCTGGACTTGTTTTTGAGCCATGGTGTTGAAACTCCTTCAATGCTTGGCGGGGCGGCTGGAAGGAATCCAGGCCCACGTAAATACACATTCGACCGGCTCCACGCCAGCGTCGTCGGTCACGGTGACCGCGACCTGCACCTCGCCCTTGTCGCTGGCCTGCATGGCGGCGCGCTGCTCGGCGGTCAGCGTGGCCACGGCCTTCAAGCCGCCCGTGGCGCGCTTCTTGAACGCCATGGACAGCTCCTTGGCCAGCGGGATGCAGTCGTCGCGCACGTTCATGCCGACCACCATGCCCGTGGCCGTCTCGGCCAGCAGGTTCATGGCCGAGGCGTGCACGCCGCCGATGTGGTTCTGCACGCGGTGCTCATTGGCAAGGCGCACTTCCACACGCTCGGGCGTGAGCGACACGAACTTCACCCCGGCCGTGCCGGTGAAGGGCACGGCCCGGCGCAGGATGATGTTCTGCACGAAGCCGCGCATGAAGGCGGGTGCCTCGTCCAGGCGCATCAGCGAGCGCTGGAGTTTGTTGGGGGCGTGGTCCGTCATGGTGATGGCGGTCAGTTGCGAACAGGCTTGCCTGTCGAGAGCATGCCCAGGATGCGCTCGTGCGTCTTGGGCTGGGCGATCAGGTGGCAGAACGCCTTGCGCTCCAGCGTGAGCAAGTATTCCTCGCTCACCAGGGCACCGGCATCCACATCGCCGCCACAGACCACCTCGGCGATCATGGTGCTGACCTTGAAGTCGTAGGCGCTGATGAAGCCGCCGTCGCGCATGTTCACGAGCTGTGCCTTGACGGTGGCCAGGCCGCTGCGGCCCGCCACGGGGAACAGGCGCTTGTGCGGGGCGCGCCAGCCGCTGGCGGCCATGGACTTGGCTTCGTTGACGGCCACGAACAGCAGTTCGTCCTTGTGCGGGACGATGATGTCGGACTCCAGCAGGTAGCCGAGCTTGCGCGATTCGAGCGCGCTGGTGCCCACCTTGGCCATCGCGGCGGCGGTGAAGCCTTCGGTCAGGAAGGGCAGGATGTCCTTGCCGGTGGAAGCCGCCATGTTCTCGGCGGCGCGGCGCGCGATGTAGGTCAGGCCGCCCGCGCCGGGCACCAGGCCCACGCCGACTTCCACCAGGCCGATGTAGCTTTCCATGTGGGCCACGCGCTTGGCGGAGTACACGGCCAGCTCGCAGCCGCCGCCCAGCGCCATGCCGTGGATGGCCGCGACGACGGGCACCTGCGCGTAGCGGATGCGCAGCATCAGGTTCTGCAGTTCCTGCTCGATGCTTTCGACCGCATCGGCACCGCCGACCATGAAGGCGGGCATGGTGGCTTCCAGGTCCGCGCCCACGCTGAACGGGGCGTCGCCGGACCAGATGACCATGCCTTGGTATTCGGCCTCGGCCAGCTCCACGGCTTCGGTCAGGGCTTCCATCACTTCGGGGCTGATGGCGTGCATCTTGTTCTTGATGCTGGCGATCAGTATCTGGCCGTCGAGCGTCCAGGTGCGCAGGGCTTTCGATTCGGCAATGGTCGTGCCGGCGGTGCGCCAGTCGGGCAGGTTGGTCTCGCCCAGCAGCGTCTCGGGGAAGATCTGGCGCTCGTACACGGGCAGCTGGCGGCGGGGCACGAACTTGCTTTGCGATGCGCTCCACGAGCCTTGCGCGGTGTGCACGCCACCGGCTTCGGCCACGGGGCCCTTGAAGACCCACTCGGGCAGCGGCGCCTTGCTCAATGCCTTGCCGGCGTCGATGTCTTCCTGGATCATCTTCGCCACCTCGAGCCAGCCGGCCTCTTGCCAGAGCTCGAAGGGGCCCTGCTTCATGCCGAAGCCCCAGCGCATGGCCTGGTCCACGTCGCGTGCGTTGTCGGCAATGGTGCCCAGGTGCACGGCGGCGTAGTGAAAGCCGTTGCGCAGGATGGCCCACAGGAACTGGCCGGGTGCGCCTTCTGCGTTGCGCAAGAGCTTCAGGCGCTCGGCCGCCGGCTTCTTGAGCATGCGGCTGTACACCTCGTCGGCCTTCTGGCCGCCGGGCACGTACTCTTCGGCTTCCAGATCGAAGCGCATCACGTCGCGGCCGACCTTCTTGTAGAAACCGGCCTTGGCCTTCTGGCCGAGGTGGCCCAGTTCCATCAGCTTCTTGAGCACGGCGGGCGTGCCAAAGCTTTCGTAGAACGGATCGGTCTCGATGCTCAGGTTGTCCTGCAGCGTCTTGATCACGTGGGCCATGGTATCGAGGCCCACCACGTCGGCGGTGCGGAAGGTGCCGCTTGATGCGCGGCCGAGCTTCTTGCCCGTGAGGTCGTCCACCACGTCGAAAGTCAGGCCGAAGTTCTCGACCTCTTTCATGGTGGCCAGCATGCCGGCGATGCCCACGCGGTTGGCGACGAAGTTGGGGGTGTCGTGCGCGCGCACCACGCCCTTGCCCAGGCCGCTGGTGACGAAGGCTTCGAGCTGGTCGAGGACTTCGGGCTGGGTGGTGGGGGTGTTGATCAGCTCCACCCGCGTCATGTAGCGCGGGGGGTTGAAGAAGTGGATGCCGCAAAAGCGCGGCTTGATGCTCTCGGGCAGCACTTCAGACAGCTTGGTGATCGACAGGCCCGAGGTGTTGGACGCCAGGATGGCGTGCTTGGCCACGTGGGGCGCGATCTTGGTGTACAGGTCGAGCTTCCAGTCCATGCGCTCGGCAATCGCCTCGATCACGAGGTCGCATTCCTTGAGCAGGTGCAGGTGCTCTTCGTAGTTGGCCTTCTGGATCAGCGCCGCGTCGTCCGCCACGCCCAGGGGCGAGGGCTTGAGCTTCTTGAGGCCTTCGACGGCCTTGGTGACGATGCCGTTCTTCGGGCCTTCTTTGGCGGGCAGGTCGAACAGCACCACCGGCACCTTGACGTTGACCAGGTGCGCAGCAATCTGCGCGCCCATCACGCCTGCACCGAGCACGGCGACTTTTTTCACTTGGAATCTGGACATGGTTTGTGTCATTTCAAAACCGTTCGGGCTGAGCCTGTCGAAGCCTTGGCGGGGAGGTGGCCACCAGGCCCTGGGGCCAAGCTCAGGGCGAACGGAGTGTTGATAGGGGTTGGCGCTTACTGGACCCGGATCCAGGTCTGCGAGCGGCCGAAGGGGCCGATGGAGCCGCGCACTTCGAGCTTCTTGCCGCCCTCGATGGGCGTCATGCGCAGGGTGTAGTTGCGGCCGTTCTCGGGGTCGAGGATCTTGCCGCCCTCCCACACTTCCTTGCCGTCGGCCTTCTTGGCGCCGCGGATGATCTCGAGCCCCAGGATGGGCTTGCCCTTGCGGTCGTCCGAGCATTCGTCGCAGACGTCGTCAGGCTTGGCGTCCTTGGTGAGGCGCTTTTCCAGCGCCCCGTTCAGCACGCCGCCGCCGATGTCGCGGATGCGGATCTCGGCCTTGGCTTCACCGGTCTTGTCGTCGATGTTGCGCCACAGGCCTTCGGGCGTCATCTGCGCCCAGGCCGGCAAGGCACCTGCTACCAAAACAATAGCTGCTACCGCTTTATACATAAGCGCTCCGTGGCAAAAAGGCTGAAGATCCGCAGGGAACAGGGGTGGTGGTGGGGGAGATCAGGCCAGGGCCAGGTCCGTGTCCATCAGCACCTTGCTGCCAGCGCGGGCGGTGCGCATCAGCGTCGCGGTCTCGGGGAAGAGCTTGGCGAAGTAGAAGCGGGCCGTCTGCAGCTTGGCGCCGTAGAAGGGGTCGGTGTTGCCGGCGGCGATCTCGCGCAGCGCGACCTGGGCCATGCGGGCGAACAGGTAACCGAACACCAGGTGGCCGGCCACGCGCAGGTAGTCCACGGCCGCGGCGCCCACTTCGTCGGGGTTCTGCATGCCCTTGAAGCCGATCTCGGTGGTGAACTTGGTCATCTGGTCGCCCAGCATGGCCACGGGGTTGATGAACTCGGCCATCTTCTCGTTCACGCCTTCTTCTTCCACCAGCTTGCCGATCAGCTTGCCCAGCTTCTTGAGCGTGGCGCCGTTGTTGCCCAGGATCTTGCGGCCCAGCAGGTCCAGCGACTGGATGGTGTTGGTGCCTTCGTAGATCATGTTGATGCGGTTGTCGCGCACGTACTGCTCCATGCCCCATTCCTTGATGAAGCCGTGGCCGCCGAAGACCTGCATGCACGCGTTGGTGCTGATGTGGCCGTTGTCGGTGATGAAGGCCTTCACGATGGGGGTGAGCAGCGCCACCATCTCTTCGGATTCGGCACGCACCTTTTCATCGGGGTGGCTGTGCACCTTGTCCAGCAGCAGCGTGCAGAAGATCTGCAGCGCGCGGCCGCCTTCGGCGTACGCCTTGGCCGTGAGCAGCATCTTGCGCACGTCGGGGTGCACGATGATGGGGTCGGCGTCCTTGTCCTTGGCCTTCACGCCCGACAGGCTGCGCATCTGGATGCGGTCCTTGGCGTAGGCCAGCGCGTTCTGGTAGGCCACTTCGGTCAGGCCCAGCGACTGGTTGCCCACGCCCAGGCGGGCGGCGTTCATCATCACGAACATGGCGGCCAGGCCCTTGTTGGGCTGGCCCACCATGGTGCCGATGGCGCCGTCGATGGCGATCTGCGCGGTGGCGTTGCCGTGGATGCCCATCTTGTGCTCCAGGCCCGTGCAGTAGATGGGGTTGCGGTCGCCCAGCGAGCCGTCGGCATTGATGTTGAACTTGGGCACGACGAACAGGCTGATGCCCTTGCTGCCTTTGGGCGCATCGGGCAGGCGGGCCAGCACCAGGTGCACGATGTTGGCGGTCATGTCGTGCTCGCCGGCGCTGATGAAGATCTTGTTGCCGGTGATCTTGTAGGTGCCGTCGGCCTGGGGTTCGGCCTTGGTGCGCAAGAGGCCCAGGTCGGTGCCGCAATGGGGTTCGGTCAGGCACATGGTGCCGGTCCACTCGCCGCTGGTCAGCTTGGGCAGGTAGATCTTCTTTTGCTCTTCGGTGCCGTGGGCGTGCAGGGCTTCGTACGCACCGTGCGACAGGCCGGGGTACATGGTCCAGGCCTGGTTGGCCGAGTTCATCATTTCGTACAGGCACTGGTTCAGCACGAAGGGCAGGCCCTGGCCGCCATAGGCGGGGTCGCACGACAGCGCCGCCCAGCCGCCTTCGACGTACTTGGCGTAAGCGTCCTTGAAGCCCGACGGGGGCTTGACCTCGTGCGTGGCCTTGTCGAGCACGCAGCCTTCGGTGTCGCCGCTGATGTTGAGCGGGAAGGTCACCTCGGCGGCGAACTTGCCGGCTTCTTCGATCACGGCGTTGATGGTGTCCACATCCACCTCGGCATGGGGTGGCATTGCCTTGAATTCATCACTGACCTTGAGCACTTCGTGCATGACGAATTGCATGTCGCGCAGCGGCGGCGTGTAGATAGGCATGGGGTTTACTCCTTGGATGTGGTGGTTTGGTTGGAAACTTTGCGGCGCTTGGCGGCAGCAGGGGTGGCTGCAGGCGCCGCGGCGGCCGACGAAGGGGCCGGGGCGCTGCTGTAGCGCGCCAGGATGTTGTGAAAGCCCTGCACCGCCCGGCCCATGGAGCCGGGGGTCTGCAGGAAGCGCGCTTCGTAGTGCAGCGCAAGGATGAGGCCGTGGATCTCGAACAGCATCTGTTCTGCATCGGTATCCACACGCAATTCGCCCAGGCCCTTGCACTGCTCGATGGCGCGGCGCATGGCGGCGTGCCAGGTCAGCACCGAGCTGGCCAGCGCGTCGCGAACGGGGCCGGTGCGGTCGTCGAACTCGACCGCGCCGCTGATGTAGATGCAGCCCGAGTCGATTTCGATGGAGGTGCGCTTCATCCAGTTGTCGAACAGGGCCGACAGGCGCGCCACGCCGCGCTCGGCGGACATGGCGGGGTAGAAGACTTCCTGCTCGAACCGGGTGTGGTATTCGCGGATCACGGAGATCTGCAGCTCTTCGCGTGAGCCAAAATGGGCGAACACGCCGGACTTGCTCATGCCCGTGACGTCGGCCAGGGCCCCGATGGACAGGCCCTCCAGCCCGATGTGCGTGGCCAGGCCCAGCGCCGCCTCGACGATGGCCGCCTTGGTTTGCTGGCCCTTTTGCAGGGCACGGCCGGTGCTGCTGCGGGCGCGCGGGCTGCGGGTGGCCTGGCTGGATTCGGAGGTGGCGGGCATGCTGGCAAATAAAAACGAACGTTCGTTCTATTCTGCAGCAATTTCAGGGCACCGCCAAAACCCCTGGAAAAAATAGGGAGGGGTACCCAAACGGGCGTTGCAGGGGCGCCACCCGCAAGGCGGGGGCGCGCTGCCCTGCTCTTCTGCTCTGGACCATCGAGCCTTCTGACAGATCCTGTCGTTGGCTCGGCCGTTTGGCTGCCCAAGCCCTCGTGCTGGCATCGCCGCCGGCAGCGCCCGCCGCTTCACCCTGACAGCCGGGTAGCCAGGTAGCCGGGCCCGCTTTACAGGATGAGCGCCAGGCTGGCTTCTAGGTGCTCCGACGGCAGGCGCTTGAAGCCCGAGCGGGCGTAGCGCTGCAGGCGCCCCACGGCAAAGGCGGTGAGCACGCTGGCGGCCACCTGCGCATCCACCGTGGGCGTGGACGACCCTGCAGTCGTGGGCCGAAGGCACTGGCGCAGGGTGGATTCGATGCGGTCGAAGAACTGGTTCATGCGCTGCTGCAGGCGCTCATGCTCGAACACCAGGGCGTCGCCCACCATCACGCGCACCATGCCAGGGTTGCGCTCGCCGAACTGCAGCAGCAGGCCGACGATGCGCGCCGCCTGGCGCGCGCCGACTTCGGGCGGCTGCTCGGTGTCGGGCACCTCGCGGCCGGTGATCTGCGTCACCAGGGTGAACACGGTCTGCTCGATGAAGTCGATGAGCCCCTCGAACATCTGCGCCTTGCTGGCGAAGTGGCGGTACAGCGCCGCCTCGCTCACCGACAGGCGGGCGGCCAGGGCGGCCGTGGTGATGCGCTCCGCACCCGGCTGCTCCAGCATGGCGGCCAGCGCCTGCAGGATCTGCACGCGGCGCTCGCCCGGCTTGGGGCGCTTGCGCGCCGCGGGGGCAGCCTCCGCATCGTCGGTGGAGACTGGCTCGGGCAGGGGCGAAAGTTCGGACATGCAGGGCAGGCGCTCAGGTAGGGCCCTGCGTCACCAGCCGCCATGCCGTGGCATGGGCGGGTGGGCAGCAGGACAGGGATCCACAGGGCTTGTGCAAGCGTCGAGGCAGTGGTGCCGCCCCCAATGGCGCCAGCGAGTGCCGGCGCCATGTTTGCACAAGTCAATCTTGTATGTAAATGATTCTCGCACAGGGCTTTGCACCCCGGACTGCCCGCCGTGGCTACAGCGGGAACACCACCGCGACGAGCAGTCCGTGGCCTTGCGCACCCGTGCCCAGCGTGAGGGAGGCCCGGTGCACGCGGGCGATCTCGTCCGCAATGGCCAGCCCCAGGCCCGTGCCCTCCCCCACCGTGCCTGGCACGCGGTAAAAGCGCTGCATGACGCGGGCACGCTCGACCTCGGGCACGCCGGGGCCGTCGTCCTCGACCTCCAGGAACACGCGGGGCGGCCCCGTGCGCCCCTGGCGCATGCCGCAGCGGATGGTGACGATGCCGCCTGCCGGCGTGTACTTGATGGCGTTGTCCACCAGGTTGGACAGCAGCTCGCGCAGCAGCCAGCCGTGGCCGGTGACGTGCACCGGCTGCACCTCCAGGCCCAGGTCCAGGCCCTTGCCGGTGGCGGGGTCGAGAAAGGTCTCGAGCAGGGTTTCGCACAGGTCTTTCAGGTCCACCCGCTGCGTCTGCTGGGCGTCCAGGCTGCGCGCATCGGCCCGCGACAGGGCGAGCAGCTGGTGCGCCAGCTGCGAGGTGCGGCGCGTGGCGTTGCGCAGCTTCTCGATCTGGTCTACTCCTAAAACAATAGCACCTTGCGCCCGCCCATCGTGCGGTAGCGCCGTTTTCCCATCCAAATCCGGCAGCGAGACGCGCGGCGGTGCCGCCGCCTTGGCCATCATGGCCCACGCCTCCACCTGGGCCTGCAGGCCGGCCAGGGGCGTGCGCAGCTGGTGCGCCGCGTCGGCCACGAAGCGGCGCTGCCCTTCGGCCTGGGCATTGACCAGCGCGAACAGCCGGTTGAGCGAGTGCACGAGCGGGCGCACTTCGGCCGGGGACGCGGCTTCGTCGATGGGGCTCAGGTCGCGGGGGGAGCGGTCCTCCACCGCTTCGGCCAGGTCCACCAGCGGCTTGAAGGCGCGGCCCACGGCCCAGTGGATAGCCAGCGCCGCCGCGGCCACCAGCACCAGGTTGGGCAGCAGCACGCGCAGCAGCAGTTGCTGGGCCCACTGCTGGCGGGGGTCGGAGCCGTCGGCCAGGGCCACCACCAGCTCGCCCGCGCCGGTGCGCCCGCGCTGCACGGCCACGCGGTAGGTCACGCCGCCGAACTCCACGCTGTGGAACTCGGGCGCCTGCGTGGTGGGCACGGCGCTGTGCACCCAGTCGTCGCCCAGCAAAAGCTTGCCCGACGGGTCGCGCACGCTGTAGCCCGAGAAGCCGGCGTTCTGGCGCAGGAAGTCTTCCACCGGCGGCGCGAGCAGCAGCAGGGGCGGTTCGTTGTCGCGGATGGCCGGGGCCAGCACCGAGTCGGACAGCGCGGGCAGCAGGCGCAGCAGGCGCTGGTCGTGCCGGTTGGCGGCATCGTCGGCCGACCGGTAGTCCAGCCACACGCCGACCATGGCCAGCAGGCACAGCGGCAGCACCAGCAGCAGCAGCAGCCGGTTGCGCAGGTCCGAGGTCATGGCGCGCAGGCCGGGCCGCTGCAAAGGGGTGGACCGGGGTGGTGTCGGCGTCATGGCGGGAGCAGACGGCAGATGGACGGGCTGGCAGGCTGGCCGATGGACGGACTGGCCGTGGGTCTGGTGGGCCGACGGGGGCCGGTCAGGCCGCCTGCAGCTCCAGGCGGTAGCCGAACCCGCGGATCGAGCGCAGCGCCACGCCGTGCGGCTCCAGCTTGCCGCGCAGGCGGGAGACGTAGACCTCCACCGCGTTGGGTGTGATCTCCTTGTCCCAGCCGGTCAGCGCCTGCAGCAGCTTGTCCTTGCTGGCGGGCTTGGGGGCGTTGATGAGCAGGTATTCGAGCACGGTCCACTCGCGGGGGCCGAGCTCGATGACCAGATCGCCATCGCCTGCGCGCACCGTGGCGCGGCGGCCCGCGGTGTCGAGCTCGAGCGGGCCGAAGCTGAGCACCGCCGTGGTGGCGGCCTGCGAGCGGCGCAGCAAGGCCCGCAGGCGGGCCAGCAGCTCGGGCAGCTCGAAGGGCTTGACCATGTAGTCGTCCGCCCCCAGGTCCAGGCCCTGGACGCGGTCGTGCAGGGCATCGCGCGCGGTGAGGATCAGCACCGGCATCGACGGGCTGGCCATGTCGGGGCGGCGCAGGCGGCGGGTGAGCTCCAGGCCGTCCATGGCGGGCAGGCCGATGTCGATGATGGCTGCGTCGAACGACTCGGTGCGCAGCACTTCTTCAGCGCGCTCGCCGCTGCCCACCCAGTCCACCGCGTAGCCTGCGTCCGACAGGCCCAGCTTGATGCCGCTGGCGACCATGACGTCGTCCTCGACGAGCAGCAGCCTCACGCCTGCGCTCCCTGGTGGCCCACCGGAAGATGACCGCCGCCCGGCATCATCGTGGCCTCAGTGCGAGCGGATCATCGTGCCGTAGGCCTGATCCGTGAGGATCTCCAGCAGCATGGCATGGGGGACCCGGCCGTCGATGATGTGCACGGCGTGCACGCCGGCCTTGGCGGCATCCAGCGCGCCGGCGATCTTGGGCAGCATGCCGCCCGAGATGGTGCCGTCCGCGAACAGCGCGTCGATCTCGCGCGCCGTGAGGTCGGTCAGCAGGTTGCCCTGCTTGTCCAGCACGCCGGGCGTGTTGGTCAGGAGCATGAGCTTTTCAGCCTGCAGCACGGTGGCGAGCTTGCTGGCCACCACGTCGGCGTTGATGTTGTAGCTCTCGTTGTTCTCGCCGAAGCCGATGGGGCTGATGACGGGGATGAACGCGTCGTCCTGCAGCGCCTTGACCACGCTGGGGTCGATGGAGACGATGTCCCCCACCTGGCCCACGTCGTGCTCGATGGCGGGGTTCTTGTTGTCCACCATCTTGAGTTTTTGCGCGCGGATCATGCCGCCGTCGCGCCCGGTCAGGCCCACGGCCTTGCCGCCGGCCTGGTTGATCAGGCCCACGATGTCCTGCTGCACCTCGCCGGCCAGCACCCACTCGACCACTTCCATGGTCTCGGCATCGGTCACGCGCATGCCCTGGATGAACTCGCCCTTTTTGCCCAGGCGGTTCAGGGCCGTCTCGATCTGCGGGCCGCCGCCGTGCACGACCACGGGGTTCATGCCCACGAGCTTGAGCAGCACCACGTCTTCGGCGAAGTCCGCCTGCAGGGCCGGGTCGGTCATGGCGTTGCCGCCGTACTTGATGACCATGGTCTTGCCATGGAACTTGCGGATGTAAGGCAGCGCCTGGGCCAGGATTTCAGCCTTGTCGCGTGGAGCAATCGAAAGAAGGTCGGTCATGGAGGCGTGCCATCCGCAAGAAGAAAATGTGAAGCGCAAATTGTGCCGCATTCGCGGCGCGGCCCGCTACCGCAGTGCGTGCACCGGTCTCAGTGCCGCAGCCAGTGCGGCACCTTGAAGCGCACGATGGCCATGTAGGCCATCACATAGCTGATCACGAACAGGCCGCAAAACGCCATGAGCAGCGGTGTATTGCTCCAGAACAGCACGGCCGGCACCACGGTCAGCAGGGTGAAGCCCCACAGGTAGGGCGATGTGCGGTTGTTGCGCATGAGCATGCGGCGGGACTCGTCGTCATGGAACACGCCGCGCACGATGCGCCGGTAGATCAGCTGGTGAAAGTGCAACGCATCGGCCACCCCGGGCGAAACGCCCCGGACCGCCTTGCGGTAGATGGAAAACACCGTCTCCCACACCGGGTAGATCAGCAGCAGCATGGGGAACCAGGGGGACACATCGGCATTGCGCTGCACCAGCGAAATGCTGGCCAGCGCAATCACCACGCCCCACACGTACGCCCCGCCGTCTCCGGCGAACACCATGCCGCGCGGGTAGTTCCACACCAGGAACCCGCCCGTGGCGGCCGCGGTGGACACCAGCAGCGCCGCCAGGGCGCGGTCGCCCACCTGCAAGGCGACGTGCGCCAGCGCCAGGCACACGATGAGCGCCACCATGCCCGCCAGGCCGTTGTAGCCGTCGATGATGTTGAAGGCGTGGGGCAGGCCTGCGACGGCGAGCACCACGATGCACCAGCCGATCCAGGGAGCCATGGCCATCCAGCCATCGAGCCACGGCCAGCCCACGCGGGGCAGTGTCAAATCCAGCAGAAAGATGGCCAGCACACCGGATGCACCGGTCAGGGCCAGCCTGTAGCGCACCGACAGCCGTTGCGTCATGTCTTCGGCAATGCCGCCCAGCGCAGCCGGCAGCAGTGTCAACAGCCAGGCGCCGACCCAACTGCCCAGCCGCAGCGAGCCAGGGTCGCCCCAGCCCAGCGACTGCCACACGCCCAGCCCCCAGCTGACGACCATACCGATCAGCAGCGCAGCGCCGCCGATGCGGGGCACGTCACCCAGATGAAACCGCTGCGGCATGCCCTCGCCATAGACGAGCGCGTGTTCATTCCCCCATCGAACGATGAGCCCTGCAGCCAGCGCCGCCACCAGAAAACCGACTACAGACAACCAAATCATGGGGTGCCGATGGTACCTTTGATACCTGAGGCCCCAGTTAGCAACTGTTGCGCCTGCCGATACACGGGCGACATCCACAGCCGAAACAGGCTGCGAACGTGCCAGGCCAGGTGGTCGAGCCGGCGGCCGCTGGCCCGCTGGCCCGCATGCACGATCTCCACCGGCGCCTTGATCAGTGCCCCCCCGGCCAGCCGGAGCCTGAGGCAAAAGTCCACGTCTTCGCAGTACATGAAGTAGCGCTCGTCAAAGCCGGCCAGCTCCCGCCAGACAGATGTCGGCAGCAGAAGACATGCCGCGTTGACCCAATCGACGCGCTGCTCCGTGCGGCCCAGCAAACGCCGGCGCAACAGCGTCCAGGGGGACGGTAGTTCGCGCTCGCTATCCTGCACACGGCCGCTCTCGTTGACCTGGATGGGGTAAGCGCAGCCTGAGGCGTGCCCGGCCAGGGCGTTGACCAGGGGCACAAACGGGTCGTCGCCCAGCACCACATCCGGGTTGAGTACGCAAACAAACGCTTCCTGGGCCGATGCCAGCGCCTGGTTGTGGTTGGCGCCAAAACCTACGGGCACCTCGTTGCGAATGATGTCCAGCGAAAAAGGCCATCGCCCTGACGGCCATTGCGGCTCTGCCTCGGGCACATTGAGTGTGAGCACCACCCTCGACACCACCGGGGAATTCAGGCGGGCCAGGGCCTCCAGCAATGCCTGAATCTGAACCCCATGGGCATGGCTGACGATGGACACGACGACGGTGGGTGAAGGGCGGGGAGCAATCAGTGGCACCCCGGTATTGTCGTTCGGATAGCCACACAGTTGTAACAATCTCCCGGGGGTGCCCTGGCAAGCCCCGTCATAATTCCGGGATGACGCAAACAATTGAGGACTTGCACGTCTATCTACGTAGCATTCGTCCCGAAGAAAGAACTTCTCTCTCCACCCTCGCCGAGATGATTCCCGCAGGCTCCAAGGTCCTCGACCTGGGCTGTGGGAGCGGGGCATTGGGTCAGTACCTGGCGGAAACCCGCAGCTGTGTCAGCGACGGCGTCACGTGGAGCGAGGCGGAAGCGGCCCACGCCCGCCCCCACTATCGCCACGTGCATGTGGCGGACCTGGAAACCGCGGACCTGCCCAAGCTGTTCGCCGGGGAACGCTACGACGCCATCGTGTGTGCGGACGTGCTGGAGCACTTGCGGCACCCCGAGTCGGTGTTGGCAGCCGCCCGGAACATGCTGTCCGCCGAAGGACGGCTGCTCATCTCCGTGCCCAACGCCAGCTACAGCGGCCTGATCGCCGAATTGCTCAAGGGCGAATTCAAATACCGCAAGGAAGGCTTGCTGGATGAGACGCACCTGCGCTTCTTCACGCGCCGGTCGCTGGTGCGGTTCATGACGGAACAGCGCTGGGCCATTGACACCCTGGAGGTCATCGAGCGCCCGATCCCCGAGTCAGAGTTCAAGGTGGAGTTCGACGATCTGCCGCCGTCGGTGGCCCGTTTCATCCTGTCGGGCCCGGATGCCCTGAGCTACCAGTTTGTCGGTGCGGCGCGTCCCGTCGAGTCCGCCGAAGAAGCGGTGGTGGTGCAGGAGTCCTTTCCTGCAGAAGGCAAGGCTCATTTTTCGGCCGAGCTGTACTTGGGGCGCGACGGCCAGTACCGCGAAGCCGACAAGCTCACCGCGTCGGGGATCATCGGCCAGGACCGGCAGACCGTTCGCTTTGACATCCCCGCAGCCGACGTGCCCTGCACGCACCTGCGGCTGGACCCGGCAGACCGGCCGGGCTACCTGCACCTGTACGGCATCGCGCTGAAGAATGCCCAGGGCGCCGAGCTCTGGAAGTGGGATGCACAGGCAAGCCAGCGCTCTCTGCTCGCCACCACGCCCCACCATGAAATCGTCTGGCAGGCACCTTTGCCCGCCGCCAGCGGAGCGACCCTGCTGCTGCTGTCGGGCGAAGACCCGTGGTTCGAGGTACCGGTCCCGGTAGAGATTCTGCGGTCCCGGTCGCCCGGCGGCCTGGCGCTGGAGGTCGAGCTGGGCTGGCCGATGTCCACGGACTACCTGGCGCTGGCTGCGACGGTGCACCCTCTGCACGACCGCATTGCGCAACTGGAAGGCGATCTCCGCGACACGCAAGGTCATCTGCACCAAGTGCAAAGCAGCCTGAGCGCAGACCTGGCCACGGCCCGCAGCCGCAACGCGCTGCTGGAAGAAAGCAACCGCGCCACAGGCCACCAGCGTGCCACCTGGCAACGGGAGGCTACGCGCGTGCAGCGGGACTACGACGACCTGGCCCGTCACTTGAAGAACATCGAGGCGTCCACCGTCTTTCGCGCAACCCGCCCCCTGGTACACGCAAAAATGCGCATTGACCGATTGCTGGGCCGTGCGCCCAAAAGCAGCGCCGCTGCGACCCCGACAGCCCAGCCCATGTCCGCACCGGCCCATCCGGTGGACATCATCGTTCCGGTCTACCGCGGGTTGGCCGACACGCAGCTTTGCATCGAGTCGGTGCTGGCAAGTTCTTGCACGAGCGAGTACCGCCTGATCGTGATCAACGATGCGAGTCCCGAGCCCGAAGTCACCGCGTGGCTGCGCGAGAAGGCCGCCCAGGACAGCCGCGTCACCCTGCTGGAAAACCCCGAGAACCTGGGCTTCGTCGGCACCGTGAACCGCGGCATGGCGCTCAGCGACAGCCACGATGTGCTGCTGCTCAACAGCGACACGGAAGTCGCCAATGACTGGCTCGACCGCATCCGCCGCGCGGCCTACAGCGACCAGAAGGTCGCATCCGTCACGCCGTTTTCGAACAACGCCACCATCTGCAGCTACCCCCGCTTTTGCGAGGGCAACGACCTGCCGGAAGGCTACAGCACCGCCCGCCTGGACGCCCTGTGCGCAGCCACCAACCCTGGCGCGGTCGTGGATGTGCCCACCGGCGTGGGCTTTTGCATGTACATCCGGCGCGACAGCCTGGCCGACGTCGGGCTGTTCGACACCGAGAACTTCGGCAAGGGCTATGGCGAAGAGAACGACTTCTGCCAGCGCGCTGCAGCCAAAGGCTGGCGCAACCTGCACAACCTGGACACCTTCGTACTGCACACGGGCGGGGTGAGCTTCGGCGACAGCAAGAGCCCGCGGGAAAAGGCCGCCATGGAGACGCTGCGGCGGCTGCATCCGCGGTATGAAAGAGCAGTCATGGCCTTCGTGCAGGCGGACCCGGCACAGCCCTCCCGCCTGGCGCTCGATGTGGCCCGGATAGCGCAGGCGGGACTTCCCGCTGTGCTTGCCGTGCTGCACGACAGAGCAGGCGGCACCCTGCGCCATGTGCGCGAGCTCGCCCAGCACCTGAGCGATCGCGCCGTCTTCCTCACCCTCAAGCCCGCGCCTGCGCGCAGCGTGGTTCTCGAGCTGGCGGCGCAAGATGAAGGTTTCGAACTGGTCTTCCGCCTTGCGGATCAGCACCCGGATCTGGTGGAGGTGTTGCGGCAGCTCGGCGTGGCGCACATCCACTACCACCACCTGCTGGGCCACGACCCGCTGATCATGGACCTGCCCCACCAACTGGGCGTGCCCTATGACTTCACCGCGCACGACTTCTACAGCTACTGCGCACACATCTCCCTGACCGGGAACGACAACCGCTATGCGCCAGAGCCCCGGCCCGGCGAATGTGCCTGCTGCTCGACGCACGAAGCAGCCCCCGCGGGCACAGGGACCATCGCAGACTGGCGGCACCGCAACGAGCTGTTCCTGACCAGCGCCCGGCACGTCTTCGCGCCAAGCCACGACACCGCGCGGCGAATCGCCGCATTTGCGCAGGGTGCACGCGTCAAGGTTGTCCCGCACACGGACCTCACTGGCGATGGCGTGCCGACGCTCACGGCCCCGCTGCCTGCGACACGCCTGCCCAACGCGCCCCTCAAGATCGCAGTCATCGGCGCACTGAGCGCCATCAAGGGCGCCGACCTTCTCGAAGCCGTGGCCATCGAAGCCGCCAAGCGGCAGGTGAACATAGAGTTCCACCTCCTGGGCTACGGCTACCGCCACCTGCAGACCCAGCCCCGCGCCAAACTGACCGTGCATGGCCAGTATGAGGAGGCAGACCTGCCCGGCCTGCTGCAGTGGCTGCAACCCGACCTGGTGTGGTTCCCTGCGCAGTGGCCAGAGACTTACAGCTACACCCTGAGTGCCGCCTTGCAGGCTGCGTTGCCAGTGGTGGTGAGCGATCTGGGCGCATTCGCCGAACGCATTGCGGGGCGCCCCTGGAGCTGGGTGGTCCGCTGGGATCTCAGCGCCAAGGAGTGGGTGGATACCTTCGCCTCCCTCCAGGCGCAGCATTTCGTACCCGGCACGCCCCCTGCCATCACCGAGGCCGAAGCCCAAACCTCCGGCAACGCGGGCGTGGGTGGAGCCGGCGAATGGCATTACCGGTCGGCCTACCTGGCAGACGACATTGCGTCCCGCCGTGCCTCAGCCACTGGTCTGGGCAGTAATGCACTGCAGGCCTATCTGCCGCAGCCCGATGCGGCGCTCGGTGCCAAGTCGGGCTTGTTGAGCGCTGTGGTGTACCTGCGCTCGCTGCCCGTGCTGCGCAGCGTGGCCCAGAGGATTCCAGGCCACTGGCAGCGCCGTGTCAAGAACTGGTTGAGGGCATAGGTCGGGTGGCGCGCCGTGCGCGCAGCCACCGGTGGGCTGCGCGAATGCAAGGCCGCTCCACCCAGAACCACGACATCAGGGCCAGCCCCAGCACCGGCAGCAAAGACAGCGCCAGGCATGCGGACAGCGGCCAGCCTTGGCGCAGGCAGACTGCCGTGACCGCCTGCTGCACCGGGAACGCGTAGATATACACCCCGTAGGAGATATCGGTGCGCTCCCGCTGCCTTGGACCTTCGCGGGCCGTCCCGGCATGCGCAGCGTAGAAGGTGCCGCAGGCCACCAGAGCCCATACGCTGATCTGGCGCAACCACTCGCTCTGCAGCGTCAGGGCCGCAACCGCAGACACCAAGGCAGCCAGCGCCATCCAAACTCGCGGGCGCACTCCATAGGCTGCCCACCACGCGCCGACGAAAAACGGTACGCCAAAGCCGCAGAAATCCCGCCAGCGGAATGCGTCCGCCAGGAGCCCGCCACCGGCTTCGATGCCGGCATCCCAGCGGCCCTGCCGTGCTGCTTCCCAACCGAGTACCAGAATGCACACAGCGAGCGGGTAGACCCAGCGGCGCCCGCGCGCAGCCATCGCCATGGTGGCGAGGATCAGGTACATCGCCAGTTCATACCGGATGGTCCACAAGGATCCATTCACCGCACGCGCGAACGGATTGCTTTCGAACACACCCGGCAGGGTCTGCACCGTCGCCAGCCCCAGCGCGTTGTTGACGACGTTGAGCCAGGTGCTGCCTGAACCCCAGTAGACCGACGAGGGCAACGTGGTGACCGCCCAACCGAGCACGAAGACGGAAAATAAGACCGCCACCATCAGGCCCGGAAAGATGCGCATCGCCCGCTTCACCCCGAACGCACGCCAGTCGGGCTCGCGGTCCCAGCTTTGGCACACCAGGTAGCCGCTGACGAAAAAGAAGACATACACCGCCACCGATCCCAGGCTGTGCCCGGGGAAAGGCACCGGCAGATGCAAACGGTACAGAAAGTCGCCGTGCGCCACAAAGACCGCGAGCGCAGCCATCAAGCGAAGCAGATCGAAGCGGTTGCCGCGCTCAATGGCCTGCATGGCAATCACCCGATGCATGTTGACCCCAAAGTCCATTCGGCAAGGTCCTGATGCACTGCATCGGCCCCAAGCCAGCGAGCTGCTGCACCAAGCGGCACACCCCGTGCGCCCGGCAGGAGCGGTCGTGTCCGCGCGTCATGCGCCAGCAGCGGCAGCAGTTGCTGTGCGTGCGCCGCCAGGGCGCCCATCCAGCCAGCGCTTGAGCCGCAGTGCGGGGGCCTCCACGGCATGCCACGATGCATATCCGGCAGCCACAGCCACAGCGAGCGCCAACGCCAGGCTCAGCAAAAAAGGCAAGCCAGGGAACAGGGCTTGTACCGCCTGCTGAATGGGGCACCCGAGGATATAGATGCCGTACGAGGGATCGCCCTTGCGATGCAGCCACGCAAAAGCAGGCGCCTTGAGCGACCCCAGATGGATGAGCAACGGGGGCAGCAGCAACAGGCCGGCAGAGTGCTCCAGCTTGGCGCCGAAAAAAAGCGCAGCCGCTACCGGCACCAGGCCGAGTACCACCTTGCGCCCATGGGCATGGAACTGATCGCGGGACAACGCCAGCAGCACACCGCAAGCGAAGTACGCCGGGTATTCGAACCAGTGCTCCATCACGCCCGTCAGGTCGGCATTGCGCTTTGCCAGGAAGTACGCGACATAGGCCACGGCCACGGCGCACGCCAGCTTGCGCGAGCGCAACACACCCAGCACGCCCGCTACGGCGAGGGCAAAGTAGCACATGAGCTCCATCGGGATCGTCCACAACGGCCCGTTCATCAACCCGGCCAGCGGGTTCTTCGGGAAGACTCCGGGCAGGTTAACGTAGGCAGTCCCCAGCAACAGGTTCTGCCAGTGCTCCAGCGTCTTCGGGTGCACGAGAAACTCCCGCAGCGGGAGCGATGTGAAGAACGCGCCAAACAGAAAAACGTCGGCCAGCACCGCCACCAGCATGCCAGGCCACAGCCGCAGCAGCCGCTTGCCGATGAACGCCAGCACCCGCGGGTCCCGCAGCCAGCTCAGCGTCACCAGATAGCCGCTGATGCTAAAGAACGTCATCACCGCTACGCCTCCCACCATGTCGGAATGCAGCCAGGAGGGCGGCGGGGTCCCAGTGATGTGAAAGTGGTGGCTGAAGATCACCGCGGAGGCAGCGCCGATCCGCAACGCGTTGAAGGCGTTGCCTTGCTCATCGGCCGACGATGTGGGGATGGCGCTCATTCCTTGCGCAGCAGCAGGAAGATCTCGTTGTTCAGCAACCACTCTTGCGGATACCGGTCGCGCAGTGCCGACGGCACCTCCATCTCTACGTTGCGCCGCTCCTGGCGTGCCACCGAGAAACCCGCAGCTACGGCAAGTTCCACCAGTTCATCCGAGGTCAGGCGGTTCAGCGCCAGGTATTCCTTGAAGACAAAACGCTTGTAGCCGTCCACGCCAAAGTCGGCAAAACCGAAGTCCACCTCAGCCGCATCGATAGGCCCCTCGTGCGACTGCACGACGCCCCACAACTCGTCCTCGCTGGCCAGCAAGTGGTGCCAGGGCTTGTCGTCATAGCGCCGCAGGTGCGAACCGAATGGGGAGTAGAAAAGCGGCTCGATCTGGATGAAGAAGTACCCACCAGACCGCAGGCACCCGTGCAGGTCGCGCAGTATGGGGGCCAACTGATCGCGCTGCACATGTTCGAAGGTCGACCAGCTCATGATCGCGTCGAAGTTACTGTGGCGCCCAGCCAGCGGGGTGCCCGGCAGGATGGTCTCAAAAGTCAATGCCGACGGGATTCTGGACATTCCCAACTGCTCGCGTGCAATGCGCGGCAGCTTGGCGTATTCCTGCCGGATGTCCACGCCATGGATGCGTGTCGCGCCATGGCGCAGCACCAGCGACAGGTCTGTGATGCCATCGCCGCATCCGAAGTTGAAAAGCTTGGCGTGGGGCATGTCCACGACACTGCCCACCCAGTGGTTCACCACGTCCGCGGCGTAGTGGAAATGGGCACGGAACCACTCATCCGAGATTTTCTGGGCATCCCAAGGGGCCAGGCCCCACAACCGCTCCTGCAGCTGCAGCATCCATTGCGTGCGCATGTTGTTGTCGTCAGTCCATGTCAGAAGGGGAAGAAACTAAGCGCACCGGAGGCACTTGCGGCAGTGCAGGTCGTCATGGCTTGCGCAACACGTACGCATCCTGGTGGTTCCAGAAATGCACCAACGACCGGTGTACCAGCGCCTGGTCACCCCAGGTTTCAGCAATGCGCTGAATGACGAAGTCCTCGGACGTGAAAGCCGTCCCATATTCCTGAGCATCGATGGCATTCGACTCGCTGGAGGGGGCGAAGAAGAAGCCTTCTTCATCCAACTGCACGCTATCGAAATGAGCCGCCTTCATGCCGTGTGTGCTGAACACCAGCAGCCCACCAGGCGCAACCGCCCCGTGCAGCACCTGAAGCCACCGAGTCCATGTGCTGCGCGGCAGATGGCTGAACAACGACAGAACGAACACAAGGTCATATTGCCGTGGCCATTGCACACTCTCCGGCACGCTGGCAGACAGGAACCCCTGCACGCCGAACGTCTGCCTCGCAAACTCGACCGCCCCCGGAACCACATCAGACACGGTGACACGCTCAGCCCCCAGCGCTTTGACTAGATGGCGCGTGAAACGGCCGTGACCGCTGGCGAACTCCAGCACCTGCGGAGTTTTGAGCAGCGGCTGATCTACGGCCTCCAGCAACAGCAGCAGCTCGGAAAGCGTGCGCCAACCGTCTGCAAAGTAGTCGCGCAGTGGGTTGACGCTGGATGGATGGCTCGCAAAGAACCCAAAGATATCGTCCTCGGGCGATATCTTGCATTCAAGCCCGGTCATGTTCGTGAACGAACCCACCAGCGCATGCTGCTCGATCAGGCCGTGCGCCTCGAGCAAGGTCTCGCGCACCTCACGCGCCCTTGCAAGCACCTGGGCGGCGCCAACGCGGTCACCTTGCTGCAGAAGTTGCACGCCCTCGTGCAGCAACTGCTGCGCTGCGCTGGTGGGGTTGTCCTGCGAAATCAGAGAATCCATTGTCATGGGAAATAAGGAATCAATACCTGCTTGAAGGAGACAAAAGCGCCCCGCGATGCGAGGTTGCCAATCTGAGTAAGCCGCATAGCTGCCAGCGACCTGCTACCCAGGTACGCTGCGAGGTGATGGGGCGTGGCTGTGGGTCATTTTCCAACATTCCCGCCCGGCCTCACGACTTGTGCATGGCTGGGCCAGCACACACCCGCTCACTGCGGCGTGGCTGCGGTGCGAGCCGAGCCCCTACCCCCAGTGGTGCGGCAAGCGAACGAGCCCCGGCAATGCCTTTGGAAAAACAAACCGGAAATGCATGAACTGGAACCACTCGTCGTACACAGCCAGGCCCGTTTCGTCGAACAGGAAAGCGCTGATGACGTAGTCGCCGCTGTGCAAAGGCAAATCGGGAAACGTGAGTACCGAACGCCACGTCCCATCTGGCTGACGCTCAGGGTAGGCACCATCCTCATGCGTCGCCAGCGATGTGATACCTACGCCCTTGGACTGCTCGATCATGAAGCCAATGTGCGGACGTTCCTCGCCCCGCCCTCTGGCTGTGATGGTGACCACCAGGTTGGTGCTTTCCAGCAAAGGTGGCTGGTCGCCGACCGGGTCTGCCAGGTCCTGCACATCCACCGACACGATGCATGCAGCGCCAAGATCGTTAACGGCTGCGGGGTGCTTGCCCGCGGCGTCGGCTTCTGACGCGCCCGCTTCGCCTTCGCCTCCGCCGGGTGTATCTGCATAGGGAACGACGCCCTCTTGCGAGCCGTCCTGCAGCGCCTGACGCTGCCGGGTGTGCACGTCGTATGCCGCGAGCACCGGCTCGGTGGGCCCAAACTGCACCACCTCCCCGGCCCTGAGCCACAGCGCGGCATCGCACAGGTGGCGTATGTGGTACGGGCTGTGGGAGCAAAACAGGATGGTGCAGCCGTTGTTGCGAAACGCCATGATGCGTTCGACGCACTTCTTCTGAAAATGCTGGTCGCCCACCGCCAAGGCTTCGTCGATGATCAGCACGTCGGGCTGCACGGCCGTCACCAGCGCAAAAGCCAGCCGCACCGTCATGCCCGATGAATAAGTCTTGACCGGGCGGTCCAGGGCTTCACCCAGCTCACAAAACTCCACGATCTCCGGCTCCAGCCGCGCCATCTCGTCATGGCTGATGCCAATGAGGCTGCCGCCGAAGTACAGGTTGTCACGGCCGCTGAAGTCAGGGTGGAAGCCTGCTCCCAGTTCCAGAATGGCCGTTACACGGCCTACGCGATCAATGCGTCCGCTCGACGGCTGCAGGGTCCCGGCCAGAAGCTTGAGCAACGAGCTCTTGCCTGCACCGTTGTCTCCAATGACACCAATGCACTGGCCTCGATGCAGCTCGAACGACACGTCGCGCAGCGCCCAGTGGCTGCGGTGGGTGGCGCGCCCCGTGAGCAACGCCCGCAGCCTTGAACGTGCAGAAGGGTAAAGTTTGTATTCTTTGCTGACGGACTGCACGCTCAACACGGTCTGCGGCGTTACACCGCCCTCTGGGGAAGGCTGAACCATTGCACTCATAGCCAGTCCACCAGTTGATCCCGGCTGCGCGCCACCAGCACATTCAAAGCCAAAACCAGCACCACCATCCATGCGCAGGATACCCACCATACGCTGGCGGCGGGCCAACTGCCCTGCAACAGAATCTGCTGGTAGCCCTGCACTGGTGCCGCCATGGGGTTGAGCCACAAGACCCAGCGCCAGCGCTCAGGGAACAGGGTCATGGGAAAGAGGACCGGCGACAGGTAGATGCCGACCGACAACAGAAAGCCCACCATCTGCACCGTGTCGCGCAAGGCGGCCGCCAAAATGGCCAGCACGTAGGCCAGGAGCAGACAAATTGCCCACTGGACCAGAACCAGCAGAGGGAAGGCAACCACGGGCCACGCAAACCGATGCAGCGGTGTGTAGGCAATTGCCAGGAGCAACAGCAACGGCGCAAACACCAGGGCACTGGCCAACACGGAGCGGGTGACAAACAGCACCGGAGGCAGTGGGTTCTTCTGAAGCAGCCCGCCTGCATCGATAAGACTGTTCATGCCGCGTGCCACAGCATCACAAAATGCCATCCACGGAAGCGCGCCGACCACGAGGAACGTGCCTACCGCATGTGTGGGGGCGCCATCACCCAGGCGCATGGCAAACACCACGTCGAAGACCAGATAGTAAGCCGCTACTGTCAGCAATGGCTGGAGATAGGGCCAAAGAATGCCAGCGGCCGTGCCTGCATGGCGGGCGGCCACCTCACGGCGGGTGAGCACCCACACCAAGGACCGCGCGCTCCAGACGGCCCTCAGTTCATTGCCAAACGCATGCAGCATGTTGATTGTTGCAGGCCTGCTGTGGCAGGCCCATCCTCGTCAAAGACAAAACCGCGTAACGTACCACGTTTTGCCGCATGCTGATATGCGGACTGCCGTTTGCTGGATTGAGCTGTCGGTTGCCACGAAGACTTACGCCGGCACATGGAGCGACGGCGTAAGTCCAGCGGCCTTACTTCTTGGCGGGAGCTGCCGGTGCTGGAGCAACCAGCTTGTCCACAGTGGCCTTGATGGCGGCATCGTCAAGCTTGACGGTCTCTTCGAGGGTCTTGGCCAACTCGTTGCGACCCTTTTGCTGCTCAGCCTGGCGGACCTTGGCCACCAGTGCTTCCTGCACTTCTTCGAACGGCTTCTGGCCCGCAGGCTTGCGACCCACGAGCTGCAGCACGTGGTAACCGAACTGGGTCTTGATCACTTCGCTGGTATCACCCGGCTTTTGCAACGCCCAGGCGGCCGTGTCGAATTCTGGCACCATGCGGCCCTTGGCGAAGAAGCCCAGGTCACCGCCCTTTTCGGCGCTGCCGGGGTCGCCCGAGTTTTGCTTGGCCAGCGCTGCAAAGTCACCTCCTGCCCGCACCTTGGTCAGCAGGTCTTGAGCCTTGGCTTTGGCAGCAGCATCTTCCGAAGGGTCCTTGACAAGGATCAGGATGTGACGCACCTGAACCTGCTCAGGCTCAGCATATTCCGCTGCCTGGGCTTTGTAGATCGTGCGTGCCATGGCTACGGCCTGCGTGTCCGACGGTGTGTTGGACCTATCGACCTGGACCAGCAGCGCATCCGACAGAACTTTGTCGCGCGCCAAGGCCAGCGCGGCAGCCACTTCGGGGTTCTGTGCCAAGCCCTGGGCTTGCGCACGTTGTGCCAAGGCACGGCGAGTGTACAGATTGGTCACCAGTTGATTCATGGTGCGGGCCTGGGTCAGCACCTGAGGCCGCACTTCCAGTGGGATGCGTTGCACGTCTGCGATCACATCCGATGCAGTGACCTGAACTTCGCCAGCTTCCTTGACAGACCCCTTGGCCAGCACCGGCTCGGCAGCATGGGCTGCAAAGGCCAGAAGCGGGACGGCGCAAACGGCCACCCAGCGCTGCTTCCATGCGCCATGTGCTACGGTTTCTTGGGGGTCGCTCTTCAGAACGCTTTGACAAAATTTACGCATATGCATGTGGATCAATGTATGTGGAGTGCCCCGGCCACCTTGCTCAACCAGTCAGGCACAAAGTAAAAAAAAAGGCGGGTTGCCCCGCCTTTTTTTGGTTTCGCATTGCTGCGAAAAGTTCACGCCGAATTAACGGCCGTAACGGTGACCCCAGGTCAGACCGAACGTCGATGCGAAGCCTTGGCCTGCGGAGTCGTTCTTCATCTTGATGAAGGCGTCGCCCAGGATTGGCAGACCGCCAGTGAAACCAGCCGTGTTGTTCACACCAGCGAAGGTGTTGGTCGTGGTGACCAGCGTCCAGCCGTTGGTGTAAGGCGACGTCGTGGTCGAAGCGGTCAGGTCGGAGCTGGAGCTCAGAACCTTGCCAGTCGACAGCGACAGCACGCTGGTTTCGCCGCAGAAAGCCAGTTGGCCGGCCACTGCTGGCGAGAAGATTGGCGCGTTGCCAGTCGTGGTTTCTTCACGGTCGAAGAAGCGGATGGCGTCTGCGTTCACGCAGATGTTGCCACGGCTGTCCACCGACGTGTTGGCGGGGTGGAACCACTCGTCAGCCAGACCCGTCAGGGCAGGCGTGCCAGGAGCAGTAGCCACGACGCTCAGGTCGGAGTACAGGCGGTATGCATCAGCAGCGGTCGTAGCAGCCTTGTAGTTAGCAGCAACGCTGTAACGACGGGTAGGCATGGAGAACACCCAGTCGGTTTGAGCCGAGATGCCTGCGTCCAGAGCGTACTGGTTGGACACCGACGTGCGCGACAGAGCGGCAGTCAGGGTCACAGCTTGCAGCTTAGGCAGGTTGGCATCGCCAGCAGCGCCGGCAGGTGCGTTACCTGGCAGGTAAGGCGTCGACATGTCTGGCAGGTCGATGAACAGAGGTGTCACGACTGGACCAACAACGGCAGCCTTGGCTTGGTTGTGAACGTTCGTGCGCAGCAGTGGGTCAGCGGTGTAGGTGTCGGCGCTCTTGTTCGCGGTAGCGAAGAAGGCAGACGAACCAGCGTCCGTTTGTGGGAAGTGCACGAAGTTGGCGGCACCAGCAACACCACCAGCACCCACGCGCGCTTCGATAGCGGTAGCGGAGCCAGAGAAGGCAGTGGTTTGAGCCAGGTTCAGGATGTACCAGTCAGCAGCCAGACCGGTCGTAGCGCCACCGAAGCCAACCGACGAAGCGTGAACGCCCGTGGTGTAGCTGGTCAGAGCGATTTCGTCCAGGGTTGCACGAGCAGCAGAACCTGCCACCGAGCAAGGAGCCACGCCAGCCACGTGCTTGGTAGCCGTGTACAGGATGGAGTTAGCGGTGCCAGCAGCGCCAGCAACCACGCCCGAAGCAGGAGTCGTAGCGGAGTACAGCTTCACGGATGGGATGTCAGCCATGTTGAAGATTTCAACGTAGCCTTCACGCGTGCCGTTCACATTGGCGGTGGTGTTCAGACGAGCGGTAGCGAAAGGCGTGCCGGTCGAAGGAATAGCAGGAACCGTGCAGGTCTTGTCAGCGGAGAACAGCGAAGCTGCGCCATCAGCGCCTTGCAGAACGGCACCAGTCCACACGTCACCAGGCGACAGGAAGATCTGGAAATCCTTCACGTCGTCGGAGTTAGCGGCGCCGCGGAAACGGATCTTCACAGCCTTACCGTTGGCACGGTCGGTGTTGCTCAGGTGGATCACGGACATGTTGCCGTTTTGAGCCGTGTAGTAAGGAACCACCAGCGTGTGGCCGGTGTTGTTGGGGTTCACTTCCAGCACGGTTGCGGATGCAGCAACGGTACCAACCACGCCTGGCTCAGTAGCCACGTTCGTGCCGAGCACAGCGCCGGTAGCAGCCGCAGCTGGTGCGAACACGTCAGCTTGGGCAACGCCAGCAAAGCTACCAACCATGGCAGCAATGCTCAGTGCCAATACATTCTTTCTCATGCTTTAACTCCAGTTAAATAAATAAGCGCAACTACCACGATTGATTACGCCCGCGAATCCTAGCACAGAGTTTTTCAAACCTGCCTAAGATTCCGGCACCCCCACAAACCTGTTGCTTCATCGCCACAGAGAGGGCTTGGTCACCATTGGCAGCAAGCTGCCGGGCGCAGGATAGTAATCAGCAATTCCGACTATACCCAAGCACCCACCTGCGGTCCCATGATTTCTATCAGCGGCAGCACGAAGTGTTGTTTCTTGAGTCATTTGTCACACTCAGGGAGCTTCGTGGCGCCACCACTGGCCGTCGACCAACAGCCATGTTTCGTCCATGTAGCCGGTCACGGTGGGCAAGGCCAGGCCAGGCACCATGGGCTTGGCGGTGAGACCCACCTGGGCAATGCATTTCTCTGCCTCGCAGGTGACTTTGGTGATCTCGCTCTTTAGGACAGGGGCGCGTTCGCCAAACTGCTTGATGAACGATGGCTCGTCCCGCAGACCACGATAGGCTGGCGTCATCAGCGCGTAGGCGGCCTTGGCGTCTCCGGCCAGCCGTGCCTTCCAAAAAGCTTCTGCACGGGCCTGCACCTTTTGCTCGGGCGTTTGACCACCCATAGTGGCACAACCTGCTGTTGCAGCCATTACCAGGGCAGCCAGCGCAATCTTGGCAGGGCTGATGCTGCGCGGTGCAGCAACGGGTGCCATCGTGGCGGGGGCGGAGGCCGACTGAAGAATCGTCATGAATACTTACTCCTACAAAAAAGATAGCGACTGCTCACATCGCTTTGCTGAACTCCCCTAAAAAGTCCGCCCGCAATGCGGGCGGCTTGAAGGGGGGGCTGGCTCAGGTCACATTCGGCACGTTGGTTAGTTAGCCGGTGCAGAACGCTGCGGTACCGAGTCGAGTACCGGGGCTTTGGTTCCGATGCCTAAGGTCTCGAACGACTTCAAGCCTTTGAGGCGGTCACGCAAATCTTCGCTCACTTCGCGGATATCGATATCGCTACGAACAACGCGGGGGGTCAGCACCACCAGCAATTCAGTGCGTGTGTTGTTGTTGCGGTTGGATCCAAACAGCTTGCCCAAGACGGGTACATCCTGCAGCAGGGGCACGCCGGTTTTACCAGTCGTGGTGTTGTCGCGTATCAGGCCGCCCAACACAATGGATTCACCTGAACGCACGGCCACCTTGCTGCTGATTTGGCGTTGCAAGAAGGCTGGCTGGTTGTTGGCGGAACTCACCGGATCACCCACTTCCGTCACGGTTTGGTCGACTTGCATAGTGACCAGGTTGCCGGCATTCACCGAAGGCGTCACGGTAAGCCCCACCCCAGTGTCCTTGTACTGGATGGTATCCGCCGTATTGCCAGAGGTGTCGTTGGTGATGATGGCGGAACGGATAGGCTGCTGGTTGCCCACGTTGATCGCGGCGGTGTGGTTGTCCAACACCATGAGCGAGGGGCTTGAGATCACCTTGAGCTGAGACTTTTCAGAAATGGCCTGCAGCACGGCACGGGGACTGCCGCCCTTGCGGAGCAAGTAGGAGAACCCTTGGGTGATGCCGCTGACATCACTATCCTTAAACCCGCCAACGTTCCCTGCACCACTAAAGCTGCTGCCATCCCAGCCGTCCGAAAAGAGCCATCGAACGCCGTAGTTCAGATTGTCCCCAAGTGTCACTTCCACGATGGTGGCCTCGATCAGCACCTGGGTGGGGGGCAGGTCGAGGCGCTTGAGCGTCGCCTCGATCTTGGAGTACTCGGCCTTGGTACTCCAGATCAACACTGAGTTGTTCAACTCATCCGCCATGACCCGTATGCCACCAATGCTGGCCGCAGCGACTGCTTGTTGCTGCTGCCCACCGTTGTTCTGGTTGTTTCTGTTGCCGAGGCTGTTGACCCCGGAGTTCTGAGTGCCGATGCGGTTGCCAAAGCTGCCGCCGAAGTTGCCACCGGAAAGGCCGCTGCCAGAGAAAGAGTTGGTGTTTCCAAAACCGCTGCCGGAAAAGGACGACTGACCGAACGAATTGCCGGTTGCGGTGGACAGACCGGGGGCCACTCCACTGTTGGCCACGTTGCTCGTGCTGCTCGTTTGTCCACCGAAGATTCCACTGAGCACGTTGGCGAGGTGTTTCGCGTTGACGTTCTGCACCTGGTAGATGTACAGCTGTGGTTCGCCACCGCTGTCGGTGGGCTGGTCGAACCGTTCGATCCAGCGGCGCGCTTCGTCCAGATAGGCGGCGCGAGGGGTCACGACCAGGATCGAGTTGATGCGCTCGATGGGCATGATGCGCAAGGCGCCGAACAAAGGGTTGCCTTCACCCAGAACCGCAGAGGCTGCAGCGCCAGCGTTGCCCGCTTGCCCGCGTCCCGCGGCACCCGCCTGCGTTCCCACGCTGCCAGCAGCGCCGCCCGTTGCACCTCCGGCAGGGGCAGCACTGCCGCCACTGACCAGCCTCAAGGCCGCCTCGATCTCCTTGACACTCGCGTGCTTGAGTGGGAACACCCCCACCGACATGCCCTTGAGCAAATCGACGTCGAAGGTGTTGACCAGCTCCAGCCACCCTTCGGCCTGGGTGCGGGTGCCGTTCATGACCAACAGGTTGCGTACCGTGTCCACGCGGATGATGGCATCGCCCGGAACCATGGGGCGCAGGATGGAGGCCATCTCTCCGGCGCCGATGTAGTTGAGCGGAATGACGATGGCACCAAAACCGGGGGACAGGGGTGCACGCGGGCTGGCCTGGCGCACGTCGGAGCCAATGTTGCGCAGCATGTCCGCCCGGCCCACGTGGTAGGTGCCGCGGGCATCGCGCGCCAGTGCCAGGCCGTTGGCCTGCAGCGCGCTTTCCAGCAGAAACACGGCCTGGTCTGGCGGAATGGCATTGCGGCTGGCCAATGTCACGGTGCCGGCGATGGGCGGGTGCAGCACATAGGGCACGCCCATGATGTCGCCCAGCACGGTGCGCACGACGTCGGCCACCGGAGCATCTTCAAAGCTGAAGGTGAGCGGCGCACCGCTCAAGGTTGCAGCTGGCTTGCCGGGCGCAATGACCTGGTCGTTGCCGCGGATGATGCGGGGCCGCGTTTCGGCAGGCTCGGCTTGCGGCTGCACACGAGCGGCATCTGTGGCGGGGGCGGCCTGCGTGGGGGTGGCGGGAACTGCCGCAGCGCCGGGTGCAGCCTGCGCCCACGATGTGGCGCTCAGGCCTTGCAGCATGGCGAGGGCGAGCAAGGAGTAGCCGAAGCGGGGGAGAGTCATTGTTCAGGAGCCTACGATTACTTCAGGATGAACCGGGTGGGTCTCTGCATCAGGGACCAAACCGCGGTGGCGGGGGGCGCGGCCTTGCGGGCGCCTCTGCTGTGCCGGTGCTGCCACCGGCTGCGGTCCCCGCAGATGCGGCGGAACCATCTCCCCGCCGCTCAATGGAGGAAGGAGCTGGAACTGGCTGCGCGCTCTGCATGGTGGGCGCCGGTTGCGCCAGACCGCCATACTTGCTGACATCTGCCCGTTGCATGGTCAGCGTTTGAGATTGCTCACCACGGATGAAGGTGACCTGACGGTCGCCAAAACTTTTGAGGGTCCAGCCCTCCACGCTCTGGTTCTGCTGCACGCGGCGCTGTTTGCCGTTGACCAGCAAGATGGCATAGCCCACCCCTTCGCCCCGCACGATGCCGGTCACACGGGCAGTGCTGAGGTAGTCTGGCGGCGGCGGGGGCTGCTCGGGCGGTGGAGGCGGCGGCGGCCGCCGCGTGGCAGAAAACAGCGGGCGCTCCAGCATAGCGAGGAAGCGGCTGGACTCCATCTGTTTGTCGGGCATGAGCGCTGGCGCAAGACTGGCGATGTCTGCCTTCAAAGGCGCAGGCTCGTTCCAGCGGATGTTGCGGGGAGTTCCATCGGGCTTGACCCACATTAGCGCCAGCCCGCACAGGAGCGCGAGGTTGATGAAAGCCAGCACTCCTACGGCACGTATTTTCATGTGCGGTCTTTCAGCACGCTGAGCGAGAACTGCGTCGTCAGCCGCACAGGGGTCTGCTTGGCAGAACTCGGCACGTTGAGGCCACCAATGAGCTGGACTACCACACCGTCAATGATGATGACCGGCTTCTGGCTGCCAAGCACGGTCAACACGCTCTGCAGGGCCAGCAACTCGCCTTCCGCCTGCACCTTGAGGGAAATACGGTCGTAGCCTTTTTCATCCTTGGGCTGGAGCACCTGGCTGCTGCTGATCTGCATGCCGGCGGCAGCGAAGATTTCGCGGACGTGCTGCTGGGCAGCATTGCCCGCCTGGCTGACATCCATGGTGGCAGGGTACACATACTCGGTCTGCGCCTGCTGGACGCGCTTGCGAACGTCCTCGATCTCTGACTTCTGCAAGTCCAGGCCGGTCAGGCGTGCATAGCGCGGCTCCAGCTGGGCCACAAGGTCACGGGCCCACTGGTGCTTTTGGTACACATAGATCCCTCCGGCGATCAAAGGCACCAAAGCCAACAGGATGGACGCCAAGACCAACACGACATCTTTGGGAAAACGGATAGGCTTCATCGACGCACTCCTGCGCCAGAGGCTGTCGATACAGCGGGTGCCACTGAGGTCGCCGAGGTCGCTGCTGTGGGTGCCACCGCTGCCGATCCAGTCACTTGAGTCGCACCCGCCACAGCAGTCTGCGGACCAGCAGTGCCGAACACCTTGGGATCGACGACGAACTCGATACTGAAGCTTTCCTTGTTGGAGTTGTTCAGACGGGTCGCTGCAGCTGGCGCCTTCACTTCTCGAATGCCAGGGTGCTGGCCCAGCTTCTGCATCAATTCGGCAGCATCGGTGGCCTGACCACTCAGCGAAACCTTGGTGCCGACCAGCTGCAAAGCCTGCACAGCTGCGTCGTCCGGCAGGATTTGCGTCAGGGTGTCGATCACACGCAGTGGCTCGATGCGTTCGCCCAGTATTTCTGACAGTGCGTTCAGCTTGTTGGAAGCTAGTACCACCTGTTCGCGGTCGCGAACGACGGGCGCAGTGCGCCGCACGACGTCTTCGTAGGCTGCAGCGGCCTGCAACGCACGCACCCGGAGCTGGAGTGTCGGCGTCACGGCCATGGCAGTGAGCACAGCCACGATGCACAGCAGCAATGCGTACCCCAGGTTGCGCTGGCGGGCAATCAGGCGTTGGCGCCGCTCGACGCCTGCACCTGGCAAGGCCGCGTATTTCTGCGCACCGACAGCCACCCACACCTCGGCCGGCGACGCGCCGACGACCGCAGGCATCCGCTGGCGAAGCTCCTGCACATATTGGTCGACCTGCAGGCGAGACGCCAACACCAGCGTGTAGGTGCTTGGCACTGGGGTTGCGTCGCTGACCCAGATCAGATCTTCAGGGGGGAATGGACTGAAGGTGCGCGCTTGCAGCGCCAGGGCGTTGCCCGTGTCTGCACGGCTCATTCCCACCGGTAGGCGAATGGTCCTGGAGAGCACCAGGTCCGAGGGCAGTTCCAAAGCGACAAACGCGCCGCGGGCCTTCGCGTCCCTGGGCGACGCTGGCTTGCGGGCCGGGCGGTGGCCTTGCCAATGGGATTGGCTGCCGTCAGGATGAATCAGCAGGACGGGCAGCGAAGGCGTGAGCCATGCGAAAAGCGGCCAGCTCTGGGCGTGCGCCCAGGCCTTGCGGGTGTCTTGCACAAGACCGCTCAGATCAACGCCCAGAAAGCGGGCCTCAGACGAAAAGGCAGGCATGTGAGGGTTTTGTGTTCAATTCTCGGAGGCCGCAGCCTGGATACTGGTGGAGACGCGGTACGTGGACCATGGCGTGCCATCGGCTGCCGCAGTCATGAGGTCCACGCTACGAGACACGTGAACAACCTTGCCGGAATCTATCGGCACCAATGCCGTGACCCGGACGCGTGTCGAGGATGAATTGTCCGTCAGGCTGGGATCCAGGCCTGAGGTGTCGATACCCACGTCCCCTGCAAGCCGCTTGGCATGGATCGCCTCGGCCACGCGCTGATCGCCATTGGCAAGCACCACAAGCACAGGCAAAGGGGCCGCGTTGGCATTCACTCTGCTGGAACCACGCCCCTCCAGCGTCACAAGGGGCGCCAGTCTAGCATAGAGGTCATAGCTGACCCCGGACACCTGGAGCAGGTCTTCTTCTGCCTCGAAACGCATCAATCCGCCCTGGCTGTCGCGCGCCTGGCGCTTGTCGACAATGGCTTGCGCCAAGGCCTGTGCGCCGTCAGGAGGCAATCCTCCGGCCACCGCGAACAAACGCGACAGCAATGGCGCCTCCGCCCGATTGAGGTCAATCAAACCGTTGAGCGGGGTGACCTGGACCGCCAGCTCCTGCCCCTCGAAAGCTAACTTTGCCTGCATCCAGCGGTCTGGCGCCCGGTCAGCGGCTCTCAGCTTTTGCAATGCCAACTGCACCACAGCATCGCCAGTCGCCTGCGCGGTCACCAACTCGCGCTTGGCGGATATGGTCCGGGATTCCTGGCGAATGCTGGTCGACAAACTTCCGACCATGATGCTGAGCGCCGCCACCAGCCAAAGCACGGCAATGAGCGCCATCCCGCGTGTCCGTGTTGTGCTTCGCATCGACACGGCGCAACGCCCGATCTGGACTCTCACCCCACAGCATCCGAAACTTGTAGTCGACTCGCTCACCGAACGTCTCCCCCAAAAACTGCTCCACGGGAGCGGGGGTCGCTGGCCGGAAGGGGCCGCATGCTCACGACAAGATCCGGCAGCGCGCCTCTATCGGTTTGCAGCACGATCCGCACACGCTGCGGCACCTGGTCCGTCAGCGTCCAACTGGATGACCAAACGGGCGGCTCAGGACGTGCGTCCTGGTACAGGATCTGCAATTGCGTCACACCGTTGAGCAGCACATGGCTGGTCGCCTGAGACCAATCTGGTTCCACCGCCGCACCAGCCCAAGGCAGGTACTGCAGCACCAGAGCAGGGCTTCCCTGATCGGTCACTTCCTGACGCAACCGCATGAGACTGCGTCCGCTCGCGGCGTAACCGGCGGGCATGACGCCGAGCCACATCAGTTCCGCCTCCTGCCCTTCGAAATAATATCGGTTGGTTCCCTCTTTGTAGGGATAGCCTCGCCTCTGCAACGATATGCGGCCCACCGTCGTTTGCAGAAACCCCGACACGATGCGCAGATCATCGGAACGGGTCAGCGCGAGATCCACCCGCTCGCTGGTCTGCGAGGTGGTTTGCAGCGCCGAGGCCATTGCCAGAATCAGAAGCGACATCAGCGCCATGACCACCAATAGCTCCAGCAGCGTGAAACCGGCGGTCTTGCGCTGCACACGCGCGCTGGCGGTACAGGCTTTCGGTAGAGAACTGCGAAGCAACTGCATCACGGCCGTATCCCCACGGGTGGGATGCGCTCCGGCCTGAGCGTGCTCAACGCCAAATTGCGGACATTCTCGCTTCCCTGTCCCCAGCTGATGGCGATGGACACCTGGTAGAGCACCGGCACCCTGGGGCCCTGTGCGTCTGTACTGTAGGGCTGCGATTGCACCCGCCAGTGGTATCCGCCACTGTCGCCCTCGTCGTTCCAGCCGCCCGCGGGCACGGAATCCCGCAGCTCAAGGAGCGACTGGGCCAGCACGACGGCCCCCTGGTACCGCTGCACATGGTCGACCGCCCTGGCATTGCCACCCAGTGCGCGATAGAACAGGCCCAACGCCATGGCCATGATGGAAAACGCCACCAACAGCTCCAGCAGCGTGAAGCCGGAAACCGCGCGCGCAGTGGCGGTCAGTCGTGGCCGGTGTGTGTTGCGAGCGGATCGGCTCATGGAATCAGCGCCTCTTGCGTCACCCGCCCCGACAACCAGTCCACGCGCAAGCGCACACCGTCTCCTGCGCCGCGGAGTATCTGGACACTACCGCCAGACGACCCACCGGAGGGCAAAAACCGGATGCTCAGTTTTCCAGTCGATTGCTCATCACCCTCCAATGCCGCGGCCACCGCTTTCATTTGCAAGGCGTCCGGCAACAGGAGCGACGGGTCTGGACCCAGACCGTAACGACGCTGCGCCACATCGACGGTGAATTGAACGTCGCGTCCTGACGCCACGGCCTGCTCGCGGGCCAATCGCAATTGGCCGACAACGGTACGGACAACATCGCGGTACTGGGCACCCTCACGCATGCGGTCCATCGCGACAGGCACGAGCCCCACGACGAGCGCAATGATCGCAAAGACAACCAGCAACTCGATCAAAGTGAAGCCGCTCACGCGGCGGGGTGCGCCTGTCACTGTGCTGATTGCCTTCCATAGAGCGCTCCGTTCAGCCGCTGCGCGGCCCTTCGTGAGCGCTCTACGTACTATTTGGTGTTGCGCACGTCCGCAGCTTCGCCGTCGCCGCCCGCAGCGTTGTCGGAGCCCAACGACAGTATTTCAATACCCGCCGCAGAGGTGGAGTACTTGTAGGCGTTACCCCAGGGGTCTGAGGGCAATCCGCCCTTCAAGTAAGGCCCGTTCCAGCCATTGGCAGACCCGGGCTTGGTCACCAGGGCGTTCAGGCCTTCTTCAGTGGAGGGGTAACGCCCGACGTCCAGCTTGAACAGTTCAAGCGACTTGTCCAGGTCGGCAATCTGAACCGCTGCCGTCTTTGACTTCGCGCCACCCAGCGAATTGAGTACCTTGGGGCCTACAAGGCCCGCCAGCATGGTGAGAATTGCCAGCACCACCAGCAGTTCAATCAGCGTGAACCCTTTGTTTTTGGTGTTCTTGCGCATGTTGCCCAACAGACGTTGACGCAAGTCTGCTCGAGCAGTTTGGTAGACCATCAACTTAACCTCCAAAGCAAAAAAATTATACGGCCAAGTCATTGACCGACAGGATCCCCAACAGGATGGAGACGATGATGGCCGCTATCAGCACACCCAGAACCAGGATGAGCACTGGCTCTACCAAGGTGAGCAGTCGTTTGATACCGGTTTCGACCTCCCTGTTCAATATGTTGGAAAGCTCCAGCATCATGGGACCGATGCGACCAGTCTCTTCCCCCACGCGAATCAGATTGATCGCCAGAGGCTCGAAAATGCCAGTCGCAGAGATGGCCTGCACGACCTTTCCGCCTTCCTTGACGATGGGCGCCACTTTCACAAGGGCTTGCTGCAAAACGGCGTTTCCCACCGTTTCCGTCGCAATGTGCAGCGCTGTGAGCATCGGAACCCCGTTTCCGAGCAGAGTTCCCAATGAGCGGGAGAAGAGTGTGAGTTGGTATTTCAGCGTCAACCGACCGATGAGGGGCAGCCTGAGAAGGCGCGCCTGCCACCAATGGCGTCCGCCCGGTGAACGGAACCATTTCTGGAGCACGGCCCCGAGCCCGAATCCCGCGACCGCAATCACAAGACCATATTTCTTGAACGCATGCCCCAGCGCCATGACCCATTGGGTGGGCAAAGGCAATGCGTCGCCCATGTCCGTGAACAGTTTCTCGAACTGCGGGACGACGAAGCCCAGCATGACGATGAGCGAAAGCGCCGCCACCGCCAGCAAAATCGCCGGGTAAATGGTTGCCGACACCACACTTTCGCGCAGTGCACGCTGGCGCTCCAGGTGCTCCACCAAACGCTCTAGCACTGCAGACATTTGTCCGCTCGCTTCTCCAGACCGGATCATGTTGATGTAGAAATCACCAAACAACTCCCGGTGTGCGGCCAGCGCACGGCTCAGCGGAGTTCCGCCCTTGACGGCATCGAGCACACCTTGAAGCAAGGCGGCCACGCTGGGCTTGTAGCTCATGTCGATGAGCACACGCAACGCGTTGTCCAGGGCCAATCCGGCCCTGAGCATGATCGACAGCTCGGAGGTCAGGGCCTGCACATCCGCCAACTTGACAGGCCCCTTGCCCGCGCGCTTGCTGGAAGCCGGCATGATGGATGATGCCGAGCCGCCGGCGCTGGCAGCCTGCGGTGCTGCACCACCGGCTCCTTCATGAATGCTCAGCGGCGTGAGGCCCTGCTCACGCAATTGCTTCAATGCAGCCGCCTCGCTGATGGCACTCAACTGCCCTTCAGCGATCTTCCCTGTGCCGGACGCTGCGCGCCATACGAAATCAGGCATCGGTCTGATCCTGCGTTACACGCGCCAATTCATCCAGAGTGGTCACGCCGGCAGCAACTTTGCGCAATCCGTCCTCGTAGAGATTCAGCATGCCCCGCTGCGCCGCCAACGCATTCAAGGCATTGGCGTCCAATCCATCAATGATCGCCCTGCGCATAGGCTCATCAAGGGTGAGCAGCTCATGGATGCCGGTACGCCCGCGGTAGCCCGTGTTGCGGCATTGGTCACAGCCGCGAGCCCTGTAAATCAGTTTTCCCGGCTCGGCGAATCGCATCAATCCAGTGCGCTCCCGCACATCCGGGCCCGGCTCATAAGCCTCTTTGCAGCTGCCGCACAGCGTGCGCACAAGCCGCTGAGCCAGCACCCCATTGACCGCAGACGTGATCAGGTAACTTTCCACCCCCATATCCTGCATGCGGATCACAGCCCCAGCCGCCGTGTTGGTGTGAAGCGTGGAGAGCACCAAGTGCCCGGTCAAGGCAGATTGCACTGCAATTTGAGCCGTTTCACCGTCTCGCATTTCCCCAATCATGATGATGTCCGGGTCCTGCCGAAGAATGGAGCGCAGCGCGTTCGCAAACGTCAGGTTGATCTGGGGGTGGACCTGGATCTGGTTGATACCCTCGAGTTGATACTCCACCGGATCTTCCACCGTGATGATCTTGTTGGAATCTGCATCGATTTTGGACAGCGCGGCGTACAGCGTGGTGGTTTTTCCGGAGCCCGTGGGGCCGGTGACCAGCAAGATGCCGTGGGGCTTGTTCAGCAGGTGGTTGAACCGCTCCAGAGTGTCTTTCTCAAAACCCATCTTCTCCAGATTCAAGCGAACACTTGCGCGGTCCAGCACCCGCATCACGACGCTTTCGCCATGTACCGTGGGGACTGTGGAGACACGCAGATCGAGTTCGCGTCCCTTGACACGCGTTTTGATACGGCCATCCTGCGGAAGCCGCCGCTCAGCAATATCCAGGTGCGCCAGCAGCTTGACCCGTGAATTGACCGCCGCGCTGAGGCGCGGGGGAACCACCTCGCCAGCATGAATGACGCCGTCCACGCGGTAGCGCACATGCAGGCCATCGTCGAAAGGCTCCAGGTGAATGTCGGAAGCCCGCAAATCCGTCACTCGCCCGATGATGGTGTTGACCAGCCGGATGACTGGCGCTTCGCTGGCCAGATCCTTCAGATGCTCAACAAAATCTCCACCGTCAGAACCATCGCCAAATCCGTCGCCCTCATCGCCCTCGTCTCCCTCGGGCTCCTCCATCGGCTCTGCCAGAGCCCTCTCGATATCGGACTCCAGCGCCAAGTGCGGATGGATGGAGTAGCCGGTGGCCAAACGCAGCGCCTTGACCACGAAAGCGTCCTGCGGGACAGCCATGGCCATGTGAAGCTGACCGTCTTCCAGCCGCAAAGGGTAGACGACGTTGGCCTGAAGAAATTCTGGCAGTAGCCCCTTGACTTCGGGCATGAGGTCCGGGAATCCGACCGCCGACACCAGCGGAATGCCGAGCTGGATTGACAACGCGCCTGCAACGTCCGCGTCCGAGACAATGCCCAGCCGCACCAGCACGCGTCCGAGCATCCCACCCATTTCCTGCTGCGCAGACAGCGCACGCTCCAGGTCGCGGGCGCTCAGTTTCCCAGCCTGCACCAGCAGATCGCCAATGCGCGTGCGCGCAGCAGCGGCCGGAATGAGGGCCTCGGCTACGGAGGAATGTGTATTGGTAGTCATGAATGCTCAGATAGCACTATGGACAGCAGGTACGTGGCTCTGCTGACGACAGCACCGAAGGCTTGAACGGAATCGCTGAGTGTAGCCGGGGGCTTCGCCCGGCCGCCGCGTGTCGCTGTCGTTCTCTGCAGCTTCAAGCCCCGGTTCGACCGTTTCCCATGCCGACTGCAGACATCTCTGCACGACTCGATGGCCCAACATCCGCGTTCAATCCAAGGTACTTTACAGTCGCGGGTCTGAAGAATCCAAGTCCTCACCGAACAATGAAAACGCCAGCTCAAGGCAAAGCCCCCACCATCGCCGCCCTCCTCGCCGCAGCCGCAGTCCTGCTGGCCGGTTGGGGGGGCACAGCGTTATGGAAAACCCATGCGCCTGCTGAACAGCCCCGGGTGGGCGCCATGCTGCTGGCACCCATGATCGCGGTGGCCGACCCCTGCATCATGCAGCCCTCGCAACCGGCCACCACCGGAGATGCGCGCGTCGACGCACTGGCGCAGTCGTGCACAGGCCCGAACGGGTCCGCAGCCCCACTGGTGGAGTCCACCTTGTCCGCCTTGCAGGCTGGCGGCCCCACTGCGCCATCTCAGGCTGTCGGCTACACGCTCGCCGCGCCACTTCTTCAACTGTTTCGACCAGAAGGCGATGGTTGGGTCATAGACACCGAGCGGGTTCAGCGCATCGCCCGGACCATACGGGATACGAGCCGACCGGTCATCCTGTACCTCTTTGCCACACACTTTGCCGCCGACGCGCCGCTGGAAGCCGCCCTGGCATCCGACCCGAAAAATCTGGCACACACGCGTGACGGCCCCATGGCCCAAAGCCGCTACTACGACTCCGCCATCAACAACTGGTCGATTGCCAGTACCGACACGGAACTCACGGCGCGCCGGGTGCAGGCGACCGAGGCCTTGCTGTCCGAAGTCTGCCGTCTCCCGGCAGCCGACCTCGCCAAGATACGCGGGGTGACGCTGCTCGGGGAACTGCACCACCTGTTTCCAGATTTCGAAGCAGGCATGGGCTTTGACCGCCCTTACCGCGTGACCGACTACAGCCCGCAGTCGACCGCGGGATTTCAGCAGTATCTCCAGCAGGAATTCACCAGCATTGCGCAACTGAATCGGGTGCTGGGCTCCGCCTACGGATCTTTTCAAGAAGTGCAGCCCCCTGCGCGCGACATCCGCACCGAGCCACTGCGGCGCTACACCGAGCACATCGATTCCTTCGCGCAGGGCACCCTGCCCGTCTCTGGCTGGGTGTTCCCGTCCGTGCAGAAAATACCCACACGCACACCCTGGGTGCACGTGTACGCCAACGGAGTGTTCGTGGGCAAAACCCCTGTCGACCAGGGGCGGCAAGATGTGCTCGCGGCCAAGCCGGAGTTCGGGTATGCGAACACGGGCTGGCGCATGGACTTGGATTTCCGCCGCCTGCCGGCCGGCTTGCACCGCATCGATGTGCTGCTGGAAGACGCACCAGGCCAGATGGCACTGCTGGGTACACGGCACATCGCGATCATGGACCAGCGCCAGAACACGCCTGTCCTGCGTGCCCAGGCTGAGCTTCCGAAGCATTCACCGGCCCCGAGCTCGGTGCAGTTCCACATCGACCAGCCCCTGGAGCAGGCGTCCTACTACTACAACCCGCTGGTCCCGCTGTGGCATGCATTTCGCGGCAAGCAGGTGGCTGACTATTTGCGATTTTTTGACAATGTGGTGAGCCGATCGTGCCTGAAAGCCACGCCCCACTACACCCACCAGATCATTCCGTTCACCAACCCGAGTTGGGACGCGAACAAGTTCGCCATTCAAGCGTCACTTCAACAGAAGAACACCCCGGGCATCAGGCTGGGAGTCAGCTTGTACGGGCATGCCTCCTACGGACCCGGTTTTCCCAAGTGGTACGCCTCCACCGGCCACCACAGCTATGGCGTGACGGAATTCCACCCGCTCAAGCCCATGAGCACAGGCGAACTGCGCGAGACACTGCGGCAACATGAGCGGCAGGGCGCAGACTTTCTCTCGTTCTTTATCGAGCCGTATTGGGAAGGGCAGGTGGTCGCACGCGGACACAATCTGTTCTCCTTCGATCCAGACAACCGAAAGTTCGGTGCCGACAAACTCTATGAAGCAGTGCAACAGCACCTGGCCTCGCCCCGATAGCGGGAACGCTGGCGAACTGGGTTGACCCTAGCCGGAGGCCTGCGGCCGGTGCGGCCAGCCTCAGGGGAACAGTTCTGCCGCTTGCAGCGGCAGACCCGCTGCATCCTTGGCCGACAACAGGGGGGCGCTGTCCCCACCGTGCCAATCGATCGCCAAGGTCGGATCGTTCCACGCAATGCACCGCTCATGGGCAGGCGCGTAGTAATCCGTGGTCTTGTACAAGAATTCGGCAGTGTCGCTCAGCACCAGGAAGCCGTGTGCAAAACCAGGGGGCACCCACAGTTGGCGATGGTTGTCCTCGCTCAACTCTTCGCCCACCCAGCGCCCGAACGTCGGAGAACTGCGGCGGATGTCCACCGCCACATCGAAAACAGCGCCGCGGACGACGCGAACCAGTTTTCCCTGCGGCTGCTGGATCTGGTAGTGCAGGCCGCGCAGCACGCCCTTGGCACTGCGGCTGTGGTTGTCCTGCACAAACTGGTGGTCCGTACCGGTCGCCTCATTGAAGGCACGCTGGTTGAAGCTTTCATGAAAGAAGCCCCGAGCGTCCCCAAACACTTTGGGTTCGATGAGAAAGACGTCCGGAATGGCGAGTGGTGTGACTTGCATAGGCGTATCAGTAGATCTTTTCTTTCAGCACGCGCAGCAGGTATTGCCCGTAGCCGCTTTTGATGAGGGGTTGCGCCAACCGCTCCAGTTGCACGCTGTCTATCCATTGATAGCGCCAGGCGATCTCTTCAGGACACGCAATCTTCAACCCCTGCCGGTGCTCCAGCGTCGCAATGAACTGCCCCGCCTCCAGCAGGCTCTCGTGCGTGCCGGTATCCAGCCACGCGTAGCCGCGGCCCATGATCTCCACGTTGAGCTGGCCCTTGTCCAGGTACAGGCGGTTCAGGTCGGTGATTTCGTACTCGCCCCGCGCTGACGGCTTCAGGCTCTTGGCCAGTTCCACCACGCTGCTGTCGTAGAAGTACAGGCCGGTGACGGCATAGCTCGACTTGGGCTGCGCGGGCTTTTCTTCCAGAGAAAGGACTTTGCCCTGTGCGTCGAACTCTGCCACGCCGTAGCGCTCGGGGTCGTGCACGTGGTAGGCGAACACGCTGGCGCCTTCGGTGCGCTGCATCGCGTTTCCGAGCAGCTCGTGAAAGTCGTGGCCGTAGAAGATGTTGTCGCCCAGCACCAGCGCGCTGGGCGCGCCGTCCAGGAACTTTTCGCCGATGACGAAAGCCTGGGCCAGGCCGTCCGGGCTCTCCTGCACCGCATATTCCAGGCGGATGCCCCACTGGCTGCCGTCGCCCAGCAGTTGCTCGAACCGCGGGGTGTCCTGCGGGGTGCTGATGATGAGGATGTCGCGGATGCCCGCGAGCATCAGCGTGCTCAGCGGGTAATAGATCATGGGCTTGTCGTACACCGGCAGCAGTTGCTTGCTGATGGCCAGGGTGGCCGGATGCAGGCGGGTGCCGGAGCCCCCGGCGAGGATGATGCCTTTGCGTTGCGTCATGGTCAGGTGCCGTTCACAGAGTTTCAGCCAGCATGCGCGCCACGCCCGCTTGCCAATGCGGCATCTGCAGGCCGAAGGTGGCTTGCAGCTTGCCGGTATTCAGGCGCGAGTTGTGCGGGCGCACCGCAGGGGTGGGGAATGCGCTCGTAGGCACTGGCGCGACCTCTTTTGCTTTGATTTCAATAGCAGGTTGCGCAATCTGCGCCTGCGCCAGCACGTATTTGGCGTACGCATTCCAGGTCGTCTCACCCGCGGCCACGCAGTGGTACAGGCCGGCGTCCTGCGGGCGTTGCTGCAGGTGGCGGATGGCGTGGGCCGTCACGTCGGCCAGCAGGTCGGCGCCGGTGGGCGCGCCCCACTGGTCATCGATCACCGTGAGGCGCTCGCGCTCCTGCGCCAGGCGCAGCATGGTCTTGGCGAAGTTGCCGCCGCGGGCGGCGTAGACCCAGCTGGTGCGCAGGATGAGGTGCTGGGCACCCGCCTCTGCAATGAGTCGTTCGCCTTCGAGCTTGGTGCGGCCGTACACGCTCAAGGGCGCGGGCGCGTCGGTCTCCACCCAGGGGCGGCTGCCGCTGCCGTCGAACACGTAGTCGGTGCTGTAGTGCACCAGCCAGGCGCCGAGCCTTGCGGCCTCCTGCGCGATGGCGCCGGGGGTGGTGGCGTTGAGCGTGCGTGCAAAGTCGGCCTCGCTCTCGGCCTTGTCCACGGCGGTGTGGGCCGCGGCATTGACGATGACGTCGGGGCGCAGGGTGCGCACTGTCTCCACCACGCCAGCGGTGTTCGAGAAATCGCCGCAGTGCTCGGTGCTGTCGAAGTCCAGCGCCGTGACAGCGCCCAGCACCGACAGGCTGCGCTGCAGCTCCCAGCCGACCTGGCCGCTTTTGCCAAAGAGCAGGATGTTCATGCGCTGGCGTCCGCCACGGCCGCGGGCTCCTGCGCCGCGTACTGGGTCTGCACCCAGTCCCGGTAGGAGCCGGTCTGCACGCTGGCCACCCAATCGGCATGGTCCAGGTACCACTGCACCGTTTTGCGGATGCCGGTGTCGAAGGTCTCGGCGGGCTTCCAGCCCAGATCGCGCTCGATCTTGCGCGCGTCGATGGCGTAGCGGCGGTCGTGGCCGGGGCGGTCCTTCACGTAGGTGATCTGGGTGCGGTAGCTCTGGCGGTCGGCGCGGGGGCGCAGCTCGTCGAGCAGACTACAGACCATGTTCACGATCTCGATGTTGGGCTTCTCGTTCCAGCCGCCCACGTTGTAGGTCTCGCCGGGGGCACCGGCCTCCAGCACGCGGCGGATCGCGCTGCAGTGGTCCTTCACGTACAGCCAGTCGCGCACCTGCATGCCGTCGCCGTAGACCGGCAGGTTCTTGCCGGCCAAGGCGTTGACGATCATCAGCGGGATCAGCTTCTCGGGGAAGTGGTACGGCCCGTAGTTGTTGCTGCAGTTGGTGGTGAGCACCGGCAGGCCGTAGGTGTGGTGCCAGGCGCGCACCAGGTGGTCGCTGGCGGCCTTGCTGGCGCTGTAGGGGCTGTTGGGCTCAAAGCCGCGCGTCTCGGCAAAGGCCGGGTCGGTGGGCGCGAGCGATCCATACACCTCGTCGGTGGAGACGTGCAGGAAGCGGAAGGCCGCGCGCTCGCCCTCGGACAGTGCGCCCCAGTAGGCCCGCACGGCTTCGAGCAGGCGGAACGATCCCACGATGTTGGTCTGGATGAAATCCTCGGGCCCGTGGATGGACCGGTCCACATGCGACTCGGCCGCGAAGTTGACCACGGCGCGGGGCTTGTGCTCGGCCAGCAGGCGGGCCACCAGGGCGGTGTCGCCGATGTCGCCCTGCACGAAGACGTGGCGCGCATCGCCCTTGATGCCGTCCAGGTTGTGCAGGTTGCCCGCGTACGTGAGCTTGTCGAGATTGACCACGGGCTCGCTGGAGGCAGCGAGCCAGTCAAGAACGAAGTTGGCGCCGATGAAACCTGCGCCGCCGGTAACCAGAATCATGGGTAAGCCGTCTGAGAATGCCTTGCGGCAAAGCTGGCGATTATCCCACCCGCGTTTCCGGCTGGACGTAACAAGCCCCAACGGGCACAGGCCGGCACCAGGACTCAGAAATGGATGCCGCGCATCATCTGCTGCAGCGCCACCGCCTCGGCCGACAGCTGCGGCTTGGCGGCCTTGTCGCCCTTGTCCCCCTTGGCCGCGGCGGTGGAGTCCGGGAACATCCGAAAGCTCGTGTTCATCGTGATCTGCGCCACGCGCGGCACCAGGGCATGCAGGATCTGCCCGGTGATGCCCAGGCGGGTGGCAATGCGCACCGGCTTGAAGATACAGGCCTGGGCGATCATGTCGGCCGCCTCCTCGGGGCTCAGCGTCGGCACGTTGTTGTAGATCTTGGTGGGCGCGATCATGGGCGTGCGCACCAGCGGCATGTTGATGGTGGTGAAGGTGATGCCCTGGTCGGCGAACTCGCTCGATGCACAGCGCGTCCAGGCATCGAGCGCCGCCTTGCTGGCCACATAGGCCGAGAAGCGCGGCGCATTGGTCAGCACGCCGATGGAGCTGATGTTCACCACATGGCCCTTGCGCCGGGCCACCATGCCGGGCAGGAAGCCCATGGTCACGCGCAGGCAGCCGAAGTAGTTGAGCTGCATGGTGCGCTCGTAGTCATGAAAGCGGTCGTAGCTCGACTCGATGGCGCGGCGGATGGAGCGGCCCGCGTTGTTGATGAGAAAGTCCACGCCGCCGTGCTTGTCGATCAAGAGCTGCACGAAGCGGTCGCAGTCGGCCATGTCGGCGATGTCGGCCGCATAGGCGATGAACTCGTAGCCCTTGGCCCGCGCCTCGGCGCAGGCCTCGTCGAGCTTGTCCTGGTCGCGCCCGCAGATCACCGTGGTGGCGCCCGCCTCGGCAAACTTGTGCGCGGCAGCCAGGCCGATGCCCGAAGAGCCCCCGGTCACCAGCACCACCTTGCCGCCCACCGTGCCCTTGAGCGAGCGGTCGATGAAGAGCTCCGGGTCCAGGTTGCGCTCCCAGTAATCCCACAGGCGCCAGGCGTAGTCCTTGAGGTTGGGGCAGGTCACGCCCGAGCCCTTGAGCGCCGCGAGTGTCTCGCGGCAATCGAAGCGCGTGGGGTAGTTCACAAACGTCAGCATGTCCTCGGGCAGGCCCAGGTCCTTCAGCACGGCGTTGCGCACGCGGCGCACCGGGGCCAGCGCCATCAGGCCCTTCTTCACGCTCTTGGGGATGAAGCCCAGCAGCGCCGCGTTGATGAACAGGTTCATGCGCGGTGCGTGCGCGGCGCGGCTGAAGATGTCCAGCACGTCGCCCACGCGGTAGCCCACCGGGTCCACCAGGTGGTAGCACTTCTTGACGATGTCCTTCTGGTGGCTGATCACGTTCAGCGCATTGACCACGAAGTCCACCGGCACGATGTTCACGCGACCGCCCTCCAGGCCCACGGTGGGCATCCAGGGCGGCAGCAGCTGGCGCAGGCGCTGGATCAACTTGAAGAAGTAGTAGGGGCCGTCGATCTTGTCCATCTCGCCGGTCGTGCTGTCGCCCACCACCATGGCCGGGCGGTACACCGTCCAGGGCACCTTGCAGTCCTGGCGCACGATCTTCTCGCTCTCGTGCTTGGTCTGGAAGTACGGGTGGTCCAGGCCCTCGGCCTCCTCGAACATGTCTTCGCGGAACACGCCTTCGTACAAACCGGCGGCGGCGATGGACGAGACGTGGTGGAAGTGGCCGGCGTCGATGGCCTTGGCCAGGTCCACCGTGTTGCGCGTGCCTTCGATGTTCACGGCCACCTGGGTCTCTTCGTCGGCCCCCAGGTCGTACACCGCGGCCAGGTGGTAGAAGTGGTCGATCTGGCCCTTGAGCTTTTTGATGTCGTCCGCCGCCACGCCCAGCTTTTTGGCCGTGAGGTCGCCGAACACCGGCACCGCGCGGGCGGCCGTCGTGCCCCAGAAGCTGCGCAGGTCGGCCACCTTGTCAGCGCTTTCGCGGCGGATCAGGAAATGCACCACCGCTCCCTTGCGCTCCAGCAGCTTCTTGACCAGCCGCTTGCCGATGAACCCTGTTGCCCCCGTCACGAAATACTGCATGGATAACTCCTGTGTGATCGCCCGATTCTTGCGCAGGCCCACCGGGCGCGGATTCAGCACAAACCCGCGCCGAATCGGGGGCAGCCCCGGCGCCGCCAGTAGATGGCACGCTCTACACTTTTAGGAGCCGGTGCCTACACCTTGCGCGCCGTGCGGCGTACAGTCCGGCCATGCGTGCAAGGCACCCTGCCCTGACAACCCCACCATCCACACAACGGAGGCCCCATGGTCAAGAAACTGCAGAAACTCAGCGCTGACAACAAGAAGAGCAACGCCCAACTGTCGGGCACCGTGAAGGACTCCGCCCAGCAGATCTGGCTGGCCGGCCTGGGCGCCTTTTCCAAGGCCCAGGAAGAAGGCGGCAAGGTGTTCGAAGCCCTGGTCAAGGAAGGCCTGACCATCCAGCGCAAGACCCAGGCCGTGGCCGAAGAGAAAATCTCCGAAGCCACCAGCCGCGTGACCAACATGGCCACCGACATCGGCTCCAAGGCCCAGGGCCAGTGGGACAAGCTCGAGAACATCTTCGAAGACCGCGTGGCCAAGGCCCTGGCCAAGCTGGGCGTGCCCTCCGCCCGCGACATCGAAGCCCTGAACGCCCGCATCGACGCGCTGTCCAAGGGCACGAGCAAGACTGCACCCAAGGCCGCCGCAACGAAGAAGGCAGCTCCCGCCAAGAAGGCCGCAGCCAAGAAGGCTCCCGCCAAGGCCGCTGCAGCACCAGCCCGGAAGGCCGCCGCCAAGCCCCGCGCCGCCGCAAAGAAGGCGGCGACCGCAGCATCCAACTGATGCTGCGGCACGCCACGGCACGGGCCGTCCGCCCGCGCTGAAGAGGCAAAGAGAAAACGGCTGGCATGCCTTGGCGTGCCGGCCGTTTTGCCATGCGGCCCGGGCGCAGCGCGCCGCGCAGGGCCTATCAGATTTGATGCAATGCAGCATCCGCCGCTCGGTTAGAGTGTTGCCAGAGACAAGCACAAACCGATCCCCAAAGACGCGAAGAGGGCCCGCCCACATGGTGAAGAAAGCGCCACGCCGCACCGCAGAACGCATTCTGGAAGTCACGCTCGACCTGTTCAACCGGTTCGGCGAACCCAACGTCTCCACCACGCTCATCTCCGCCGAGCTGCGCATCAGCCCCGGCAACCTGTACTACCACTACCCCGCCAAGGACGAGCTGATCAACGCGCTGTTTGATCGCTACGAGCTGTCGCTCAACGAACTGCTGGCCGCCGCCGACGGGGTGCGCAATGTGGAGGACGCCTGGTTCTTCATGCACACGCTGTTCGAGCTGATCTGGCAGTACCGCTTTCTGTACCGCGACCTCAACGACCTGCTGTCCAAGAACCGGCGCCTGGAGACGCACTTCCAGGCCATCCTGAAGAACAAGACCCGCGCGGTGCGCGCCATGCTGGACGGCATGGGCCGTGCGGACACGCTGCACATCGACACGCGCGAGCTGGAGGCCACTGCGACCAGCATGGTCGTGGTGCTCACCTACTGGCTCAGCTTCGAATACGTGCGCGACCCGCGCCGGGCCCTGGAGCCCGAGAGCGCGCAGGCGGCGCTGCTGCGCGGCGCCCACCATGTGCTCAACCTGCTGATGCCGTACCTGGAGGCCAGCCAGCGCGCGCACCTGCTGCAGCTCGTGGAGGCCTACGCCGCAGCGCCCGGCTGACGGGCCTGGGCTGCCCGCCACCCCCCCCCCATATCTTCACCAACAAGAACCTCAGGAGACACAGACCATGGCCAAGTGGACCTCTTTCCCACACGCTGGTGAATACACGTTCGATGCTGCGAGCATCAAGAAGCAATGGGCGCGCCTGCACAACGGCGACGCCGAGCCCGTCCCCAAGGAGCCGGCCGTGCTGCAGGCCTGGGCGCTGTTCCACAGCGGCGACTTTGAGAAGGCCGCCGCGGCCGGCATCGCTGCGGGCGGCGCGGGCATCACCGTCGCCAACAAGGCCACGGCGATCTATGCCAACTACCTGGAGCAAAAGGAAAAGACGCGGCTCGATCTCTTCATGCAGGTGGCAGAGCGCGCCGCAGCGCAGGCCGCAGCAGAGCCCGGCAATGCCAACGCCTGGTACTGGCACGCGTATGCGCTGGGCCGCTACAGCCAGGGAATCAGCGTGGCCAAGGCGCTGGCGCAGGGCCTGGGCGGCAAGGTGAAGGAATCGCTGGAGAAAGCCATCGCCCTGTCGCCCAAGCATGCCGACGCCCGCATCGCCCTGGGCGCCTTCCATGCCGAGGTGATCGACAAGGTGGGCTCGCTGATCGGCGGCATGACCTATGGAGCCAAGAAGGACACGGGCCTGAAGCTGTTCCAGGAGGCGCTCAAGCTCAACCCCGGCTCGGCCATCGGCATGATCGAATACGCCAACGCACTGGTGATGCTGGAGGGCGACAAGAAGATGAAGGAAGCCACCCAGCTGTACGAGAAAGCCGCCGCGAGCGAGCCGGTCGACGCGATGGAGCGCCTGGACATCGAGATGGCGCGCGCGGAATTGGAAGAGGAGTAAGGGGGCATCCCCCTGAGGCGCTTCGCGCCTTCCCCCTTCTCTCGAATCACTGGGTGATTCGGGAAGGGGGACACCGCCAGCGCCCGCAAGCGATGCGCCGCCTTTGCGGCTTGGCGGCCCTTGCGCGGCGGTTGCTGGACTTGGTCGCGCCAGTCTTTGAGGTCGGCGCCGGAAGTGGCACCGAAAAATACGCATGGGCCACGAGGCCCATTCTCCAAATCAGCCCCCGAACCGCCGCGCGGCGATCTCCAGCAGTCCGTCGAAGATCAGGTTGTCCACCAGCTCGAAGGGACGCGTCATGCTGGGCGCCATCTTCCAGCCTGCGCCGCCGGTCATCAGGCAGGCCGGCTCCTCGCCGCAGTGCTGGATCACGTGCTGCACCATGCGCTCCACGGCCCCTGCGATGGCATAGGTGCCGCCGCTGGTGAGCGCGTCGCTGGTGTTGGTGGGGAACATGCGCACCTCGCCCGTGGGCACATGCAGGCCTGCGGTGCCGGACTCCAGCGCCCGCAGCATGATGCCGTGGCCAGGCAGGATCAGCCCGCCCATGAAGCGGCCCTGGGCATCGATGCACTCCACCGTGACCGCCGTGCCCACCATCACCACCACCAGCGGGCGCGCGGGTCCCTGGCGCAGCACATGGTGGCGCGCGCCGACCATCGCCACCCAGCGGTCCGAGCCCAGGCGCGACGGATGGTCGTAGCCGTTGACCAGCCCCGCTTCTTCCGTGGACGAGACCACCCACGAAGGCTGCACGTCCCAGATCTCCATCTGCTCCTGCACGCGCCGCTTGACGGCATCGCCGGCCACCACGCAGCCCAGCATGCGCTCAGGGTGGCGCAGCGGCGCCCAGCTGCCTTCGGCGAGCCGGTCGATGTTGTCCAGGAATTCGGCGCCATGGGCCAGCAACGGGGCCCCGGGACGGGGTGCGTCGTACAAGGCCCACTTGAGGCGGGTGTTGCCGACGTCGATGGCCAGAAAAGTCATGCGGCGGATTATCACGAGTTTTGCCGCGCACCCTGATTCGGGGGCGACACAGGGCAACAAGGGCCGAGACGGGGCGCGCCGCGGACGGTCGCCGGCGCGGTATTGTCAAAAATCGTTTCACGTCCCTGTCCGACACGGAGGGCGCGGGCTTTGCCGCTACATTGGTCCTTCCTGTTTTTGTTTCACTCTAGGAGGTACGACATGGGTCTTTTCAGTTTCATCAAGGAAGCCGGCGAAAAACTGTTCGGCGGCAAGGAAGCCCAGGCGGCCACTGCAGCAGCCCCCACGCAGGATGAACTCAACACCAAGGCGGCCAAGGCCATCGAGGCCTACATCGCGTCGCAAAGCCTGGGCGCCACCAACGTGCAGGTGGCCTTCGACGGCACACAGGGCAAGGTCACCGTGAAGGGCACGGCCCCCACGCAGTCGGCGAAAGAAAAGGTCACCCTGTGCTGCGGCAACGTGGCCAACGTGACCAGCGTCGAAAACCTGATGGACGTGACCAACCCCGAGCCCGAAGCCCAGTACCACGACGTGGTGCGCGGCGACACGCTCTCGGCCATCGCCAAGAAGTTCTACGGCGATGCCAACAAGTACCCCGTGATCTTCGAGGCCAACAAGCCGATGCTGAGCCACCCGGACAAGATCTATCCGGGCCAGAAGCTGCGCATCCCAGAGGTTAAATAAGCCCCCCTGAGTCGCCTTCGGCGCCTTCCCCCGAGGGGGACGCACCCCGTAGCCCGGCAAAGCCGGTTCTACGGGAAGGATGGGCCACCCCCTTAGCCGCTGCGCGCCTTCTCCCAAGGGGGACGCACCCGGTGGCCCGGCAAAGGTTCTATGGTTCGAGTCAAGCGCTTGGGGTGATGCGATGAGCATCAAACGGCTTGCCCGATCGCCACACAGCAAAGGCAAT
>NZ_LMLZ01000006.1 GCF_001422735.1 Acidovorax sp. Leaf78
CCCCAGGAGATATCACTGGGGGCCGGCCAGTCTTTGCCATCGTATTGCTCCTGTGGAATCGGCACGATGGGATCATAATTTATTTCTTCTACACCCTCTCGGCGACGCGAAAGAAAGTTACTCGCACGCCGGGCGACTCCCGGCCTCCGCCCTTAACAAAGGCATGCTGCCCATCAGCGAGCCTGCGAGCGCACCCCGGATTCGACAAGCTCAACCCGAACGGCCATGGGTCGATGTGCCCAGGTTTCGACAAGCTCAACCCGAACGGGCGGGAAGTCAATTCGCGGCTCTGTAGCTTCAGCCGACGCGGCTGAGCACTGCGGCGCTCAACCATGGATCACATCCATCAAGCCCCATCCGGCACCACCGCCGTCGCCTCAATCTCCACCTTCGCCCGCTCCTCCATCAACCCCACTACCTGCACACACGCCATCGCCGGAAAATTCTTCCCCAGCACCTCGCGGTACACCGCCCCCAGTTCCTTCAACCGCGCGTTGTACTCCTGGCGGTCCACCACATACCAGGTCAGCCGCACCAGATGCTCCGGCCCCGCGCCACCGGCCTGCAGCACCTCCCGCACGTTCAGCAACGTCTGCCGCGTCTGCGCAATGAAGTCATCGCTCTCGAACTGCTGCTGCGCATTCCACCCGATCTGCCCGCCGGTAAAAACCATGGTGCCGCGCGCCGCCACGCCATTGGCATAGCCCTTGGGTGCCACCCAACCTTGCGGTTGCAAAAGTGTGTTGATCATGTTGTTTCTACTATCTTCTAAGAGGACGACGACGAGGACGACGATAAGGGAGACGGAGCAGGCGAAGGAGCGCCCGCAGCCCCCTGGCGCAGCTTGAACCGCTGCAGCTTGCCCGTCTCCGTGCGCGGCAATACCGTGACGAACTCCACCACGCGCGGGTACTTGAACGGGGCAATCGTGGCCTTCACGTGGTCCTGCAGGGTCTTGACCATCGCCGCATCGCCGGTGTGGCCAGGTTTGAGCACGCAAATGGCCTTGACCACCATCCCGCGCTCGTCGTCGGGCACGCCGATCACGCCGCACTCGGCCACCGCGGGGTGGCGCAGCAGGGCGTCTTCGACCTCGGGGCCGCCCACGTTGTAGCCGGCGGTGATGATCATGTCGTCGTCGCGCGCTTGGTAGAAGAAGTAGCCGTCGGCGTCCTGCGTGAACGCGTCGCCGGGGTAGTTCCAGCCGTCCTTCACATACTTGGCCTGGCGCGGGTCGTCGAGGTACTTGCAGCCCGTGGGGCCGACGACGGCGAGCTTGCCCACGGTGCCCAGTGGCACCTCGTTGCCGTCGTCGTCCACCACCTTGGCGGTGTAGCCGGGCACGACCTTGCCGATGGCGCCGGGGCGCGTGTGGCCGCCCGCCGACGAGACAAAGATGTGGAACATCTCGGTGGCGCCGATGCCGTCCGTCATGTCGATGCCGGTGGCGCCCTTCCACAGCTGGCGCGTAGCGTCGGGCAGGCCTTCGCCCGCGCTCACGCTGATGCGCAGCTGCGGCAGGCCGATCTGTTGGGCGAACGGCGCCATCTGCCGGTAGAAGGTGGGCGCGGTGTAGCAGATGGTGACGCCCGCGTCGCGCATGAGCGTGACCATGGTCTCGGGCGTGTAAGGCTGGTCCGGGAAGTACACGCTGGCTCCGGCCCACATCGGAAACACGAGCAAGCCGCCCAGCCCGAAGGTGAACGCCAGCGGCGGCGATCCGGCCACGATGTCGTCGGGCGTGGCCTTGAGCACATGGCGCGGCCAAGCCTCGCAGGCGGCCAGCACGTCGCGGTGGGTGTGTACCGCCGCTTTGGGCGCGCCCGTGGTGCCGGACGTGAAGGCCATCAGCGCGATGTCGTCGGCCGATGTGGGGCAGGGCGGCGTGGTGCCAGGCTTGGCCTGCGCGCGCTGGACCAGGTCGGCCGCGTCGGGCGCGGTGTGGAACGGCACGATGGCGGCCAGCACGGGTTGCTGCGCCTGCGCCGCCTGCAGTTCGGCCAGCAAGCGGCCGTCGCACAGCGCCAGCGTGGGCTGTGCGCGTTCGATGATGCTGGCCAGCTCGCCCGCGCGCAGCAGCGGCATGGTGGCCACCGCAACCAGGCCGGCGTACACCGTGCCCAGCCAGGCCAGCGCCATCTCCACCGTGTTGCCGCCGCGCAGCAGCACGCGGTTGCCGGGCACAAGGCCGTGGTCCTGCGTCAGTACCTCGGCGATGCGCGCGGCCTCGGTCCAGGCGTCGCGGTAGGTGTAGGTGCGGTGCGGGCCGCGCAGCAACGGGCGGTCGATGTGGCCGGCGCGCTCGGCCTGCTCGAACAGGGATTGCACCAGGTTGGCCTGCGCGGCGATCTGCTGCTCGGGCAGGTCGTAATGCAGCGTGGGCCAGGCCTCGGGTGGGGGCAGGCGGTCGTGCACGAAATGGTCGAGCTGGGCGGAGGGGGCGGTGCTGCTGGTAGTGCTCATGTCGTGTTACTCCTGCAGGGTGGCCTTGCCGATGATGAGTTGCTGCACTTCAGTGGCACCTTCGTAGATGCGCAGCGAGCGGATGTCGCGGTACAGCGACTCAACCTTGCTGCCCACCTCCACGCCGCGCCCGCCGTGCAGTTGCAGCGCCATGTCGATGACGCGCTGGGCGTTTTCGGTGGCGGTCATCTTCGCCATCGCGGCTTCGGCCGTGACCCGGGCCTGGCCGGTGTCGCGCAGCCAGGCCGCGCGGTAGGTGAGCAGCGCGGCGCTGTCCACCAGCGCGGCCATCTCGCCGATCTTGGCCTGCGTGAGCTGAAAGTCCGCCAGCGTCTGGCCGAACATGCGGCGCTGGCGCGCGTGGTGCACGGCCTCAGCCAGTGCGCGGCGCGCCATGCCCAGCGCGGCGGCGGCCACCGACGCGCGAAAGATGTCGAGCGTGCGCATGGCCAGCTTGAAGCCGCCGTTTTCTTCGCCCAGCAGCGCATCGCCAGGCACCTTGCAATCGGTGAACTGCAGCGTGGCCAGCGGGTGCGGTGCCATCACGTGGATGTGGTGCAAGGCATCGAGCCCCGGCGTGTCCGCATCGACGATGAAGGCGCTGATGCCGCGCGTGCCGCCCGCCGGGTCGGTCTTGGCGAAGACGCAGTAGAAGTCGGCGATGCCGCCGTTGCTGATCCAGGTCTTGGTGCCGGTCAGCGAATAGGAGCCGTTGTGGCCGCTACCGCTGGATGGATGAGAGCAAGTAGCTATCGTTTGCATAGCGCCCACGTCGGAGCCTGCCTCGGGCTCGCTCAGCGCGAACGCCGCGATCAGTTCGCCGCGCGCCACGCCCTGCAGGTAGTGGGCCTGCTGCGCCGGGCTGCCGGCCAGCGTGATGGCGCCGCTGCCCAGGCCCTGCATCGCAAAGGCAAAGTCCGCCAGCGGCGAGTGGTAGGCCAGTGTCTCGCGCAGCAGTACCAGCGCGCGCGAGTCGAGTGCGGGCAGCGCGCCGCCGTGTTCGGCAGGCACGCAGTAGCGCAGCCAGCCGCCCGCGCCCAGGCGCTGCACCCAGTCGCGGCAGGCGGCGCGGTCGTCGGTTTCATCGACCTGCTGCGCGGCGGCCCAGGGCACCAGGCCGTCGGCCAGCGCGCGGTGGGCGTCGTCGAAGAAGGGCAGGGCCAGGTGCGCCGTGGAGGGCGGGCGGGGGGCTGGGGGCGTTGCGACGTGCATCTTCTCAATCCCCTTGGAACACAGGCTTTTGCTTGGCCGCAAACGCCTCGTACGCGCGCCGGAAGTCTTCGGTCTGCATGCAGATGGCCTGCGCCTGCGCCTCGGCCTCGATGGCCTGCTCGATGGTCATGCTCCACTCCTGGCTGAGCATGGTCTTGGTCATGCCGTGGGCAAAGGTGGGGCCGTCGGCCAGCGTGCGCGCCGTGGCCTGCACGTTGGCCAGCAGGTCGGCGCTCTCGTACAGGTCGTTGAAGAAGCCCCAGGCGAGACCCTCGTGCGCCGTCATCGCACGGCCGGTGAACAGCAGCTCGCTGGCGCGGCCCTGGCCGATCATGCGGGGCAGCAGGGCGCAGGCGCCCATGTCGGCACCGGCCAGGCCCACGCGGGTGAAGAGGAAGGCGGTCTTGGTCGCCTGGGTGCCGTAGCGCATGTCGCAGGCCAGCGCCATCATCGCGCCCGCACCGGCGCAGATGCCATCGATGGCGCCCAGCACGGGCTGCGGGCAGGCGCGCATGGCCTTGACGAGGTCGCCCGTCATGCGCGTGAACTCCAGCAGCTCGGGCATGGTCATGGTGGTTAGCGGGCCGATGATCTCGTGCACGTCGCCGCCCGAGCAGAAGTTGCCGCCCGCACCGGTGACGACGATGGCCTTCACGTCGGTGGCAAACCGCAGCGCGTAGAAGAAGTCGCGCAGCTCCGAGTAGCTCTGGAAGGTGAGCGGGTTCTTGCGGTCCGGCCGGTTGAGCGTGACGGTGCCCACGCCGCCGTCGAAGCTCCACGCAAAATGCTCGGCCACGTAGCGGGCCTCAGGGTTGAACTGCTCGCGCATAGGGTTGCTGGCCCCGATGAAGTGTTTCATTCGGCTGTCTCCAAAGAGTTGTCTTGGGTGTGTTCTTTCACCTTGCCCAGCAGGCGGTGCAAGGTGGCGATGTCGCGTTCGCCCAGCGTGGCAAACGCCTCCACGATCCACTGCTCGTGCTGGCGCGCCATGTCGTTGAACTGCTGGCGGCCCTGCGGTGTCAGGCGCACCAGGTAGGCGCGGCGGTCGCCCTCCACGTCCAGGCGCTCCACCAGGCCTTCGGCCACCAGTTGGTCGGTGATGCCGGTGATGTTGCCGCTCGTCACCATCATGCGGCGCGAGAGCTCTTTCATCTTCATGCCTTCGGGCGCGCGCTCCAGCTGCGCCATCAGGTCAAAGCGCGGCAGCGTGGTATCGAACTGCGCTCGCAGGTTGCTGCGCACCTGCTTTTCGATGAGCTGCGTGCAGGTGAGCATGCGCAGCCACAGGCGCAGCGCCTCGGGGTGCTCGCTCGGAGCAGCGCCGTGCAGGCGGGCTTCGAGGTCCATGGCTAGCCTTCTTCCTCGGCCGATGCTCTGTTTTTGGTAGCTGATGGCGCCTGCGCAGCCAGAGCTGTGACCTGTTTTTGCTTGGCGATCTCGCGCAGCATCTGGTCGCGGCCGCTGGCGTACTGCAAGGGCCAGTCGGTGTGCGCGGCGGCCACGGGGCTCAGCTGCGCAGCGGCGTGCAGCGTCCATGCCGGGTCGGCCAGGTGGGGGCGGGCGATGGCGCACAGGTCGGCGCGGCCGGCGGCAACGATGCTGTTGGCGTGGTCGGCCTCGCTGATCGCGCCCACGGCCATGGTGGCAATGCCCACTTCGTTGCGGATGCGGTCTGCAAACGGTGTCTGGTACATGCGGCCGTACACCGGCTTGGCGGCGCGCGTGGTCTGGCCGGACGACACGTCGATCAGGTCGGCGCCTGCGGCCTGGAACAGGCGGGCGATCTGCACCGCGTCGTCGGGCGTGGTGCCGCCCGGCGCCCAGTCGTGGGCCGAGATGCGCACGCTCAATGGCTTGTCGGCCGGCCACACAGCGCGCACGGCGGCGAACACTTCGAGCGGGTAGCGGCAGCGGTTGTCGATGCTGCTGCCGCCGTATTCATCCGTGCGCTGGTTGGTGATGGGGCTGATGAAGCTGGCCAGCAGGTAGCCGTGCGCGCAGTGCAGCTCCAGCCAGTCGAAGCCGCAGGCCAGTGCGCGCCGTGTGCTGTCGGTGAACGCGGCGGTCATCTGGTCCATGTCGGTGCGGGTCATGGCGGCGGGCGACTGGTTCTGCTCGCCGTAGGCCAGGGCGCTGGCGGCCAGCAGGGGCCAGTTGCCATCGGGCAGCGGCTCATCCGTGCCTTCCCAGCCCACGCGCGTGGAGCCTTTGGGGCCGCTGTGGCCCAGCTGCAGGCCGATCTTGGCGGTGCTGCTGCCGTGCACAAAGTTCACGATGCGCGTGAACGCGGCCTGCTGCGCATCGTTCCACAGCCCGGTGCAGGCAGGGGTGATGCGGCCCTCGGGCGTGGGGCTGGTCATCTCCACCATCACCAGCGCCGCGCCGCCCAGCGCGCGCGCGCCCAGGTGCACCAGGTGGAAGTCCTGCGGCACGCCATCGACCGCGCTGTAGGTGGCCATGGGCGAGACGACGATGCGGTTCTTGAGGGTGACGCCCTTGAGTGTGAACGGTGTGAGCATCGGCGGCACAGCAGCCTTGCCGCCCGCCAGCCAAGCCTCATAGCCTTCGAGCCACGCCGCATCACGCAGCCGCAGGTTCTCGTGGCTGATGCGCTGGCTGCGGGTGAGCAGGGAGTACGCGAACTGCTCCACCTCCATACCGGTGTAGCGGTTCACGTTCTCGAACCACTCGGTGGAGTTGCGCGCGGCGTTCTGGATCTTGAGCACCTCGACGCTGCGACGCGCTTCGTAGTGGATGAGGACTTCATCCATGGGCATGCCGTTCGGCAGCCCGGTGGCGAATTCGTTGGCCAGGTCGATCGCGTCTTCGAGCGCGAGCTTGGTGCCGCTGCCGATCGAGAAATGTGCGGTGTGCGCCGCGTCGCCCATCAGCACGATGGGCACCTGCTTGCCGCCGATGGTCTCGCGGTGCACCCAGGTGTTGCAGATCACGCGCGGAAAGCGGATCCAGTTGGCCGAGCCGCGCAGGTGCGTGGCATTGCTGATGAGGGCGTTGCCATCGAGGTACTTGGCAAACAGCTTCTCGCAGAACGCAATCGCCTCGGGCTGCTCCATCTGGTCCAGGCCGTGGGCCTTCCACACCGCTTCGGGGGTCTCGATGATGAAGGTGGAGGTGTCGGCGTCGAACTGGTAGGCGTGCGCCTGAAACCAGCCGTGTTCGGTCTGCTCGAAAGCGAAGGTAAAAGCGTCCAGTTTCTTGTGCGTGCCCAGCCAGACAAAGCGGCACTCGCGCAGGTCGATGTCGGGCTGGTAGGTGGCGGCGTAGCGCGTGCGGATGCGGCTGTTGAGGCCGTCGCTGGCGATCACCAGGTCGGCGCCGTACTGCACGGCCAGGGCCTGGTCGTCGGCCACATCGGTCTCGAACACCAGCTCCACGCCCACGGCCAGGCACCGGTCCTGCAGGATGTTGAGCAGCCGCTTGCGCCCGATGCCGCAAAAGCCGTGGCCCGAAGAACGCACGCTGCGGCCCTTGAAGAACACCTCGATGTCGTCCCAGTGGTTGAACGCGTCGCCGATGAGCGCGGCCGTGGGCGCGTCGGCCGCCTGCAGGTTGGCCAGCGTCTGGTCGGACAGCACCACGCCCCAGCCGAAGGTGTCGAACGGCCGGTTGCGCTCGACCACCGTGACCCGGTGGGCAGGGTCTTGCTGCTTCATGAGCAGTGCGAAATAAAGGCCTGCGGGCCCGCCGCCAATGCAGAGGATGTTCATGGGAAAATAGTTTAGGCTTAAACAACATGCTGTCAATGGGGCCTTCCCGGCGACCCATGGCGCGGGCAAGGTCATGGCGCCAGATGTTGACGCAGTGCAGCAAGCTGCCAAAAATAAATTGCATGAAGCACCTTCTGAACACCCTGGAAGGGCGGCTGGCGGCGCTGCCGGTGCCGATGGCCGTGCAACTGCCCGCCGGGCAGCAACTGGGCGCGCGCGACCCCGCGGTCACGCTGCGCTTTCGCGACCGCCTGGCGCTGGTGGCGCTGGCCACGGGCGAGATCGGCAACGTGGGCGCCGCCATCGTCGAAGGCCGGGTGGCGCTGGAGGGCGGCATGCGCGACCTCATGGCCGCGGCCGCGGGCCTGCTGACGCGCGATCCGGCCCGCGACCAGCACCATGGCTGGTGGCAGCGCGTGCTGGCGCGGGCCCGCTCCATGGCCGTGCACACCCTGGGGCACGATGCACGGCATGTGCAGTTCCACTACGACCTGTCCGACGACTTCTATGCGCTGTGGCTGGACGAGCGGCGCGTGTACTCGTGCGCCTACTACCGGGACGCCGCCCTGGACCTGGCCTCCGCGCAGGAGGCCAAGCTCGACCACATCTGCCGCAAGCTGCGCCTGGCGCCCGGCGAGCGCTTTCTCGATATCGGCGCGGGCTGGGGCGGCCTGCTGCTGTGGGCGGCCGAGCATTACGGCGTGGACGCCACGGGCATCACGCTGTCGCACCACCAGCATGCGCACGTGCAGCGCCTCATCGCAGAGCGCGGCCTGCAGGGCCGGGTGCGCATGGAGCTGCGCGACTACCGCGAGCTGCCGCCCGGCCAGCCCTTCGACAAGATCGCCTCGGTCGGCATGTTCGAGCACGTGGGCCGCGCGCAGATGGGCCGCTACTTCGACACCGTGCACCGCCTGCTGCGCCCGGGCGGCCTGATGCTGAACCACGGCATCACCGCCGGCGCGGTGGACAACGCGCAACTGGGCGCGGGCATGGGGGATTTCATCGAGCAGTACATCTTTCCGGGCGGCGAGCTCATCCATGTGAGCGCGGTGCTGCACGACATGGCGCGCGCGGGCCTGGAGATGGTGGACACCGAAAACCTGCGCCCGCACTACGCGCGCACGCTGTGGGCATGGTCCGACAGGCTGGAGGCCCGCCTGCCTGCGGCGCGCGACGTGCTGGCCGCACACTGGGGCAGCGAGCAGGGCGATAAAGTCCTGCGTGCGTACCGCCTGTACCTTGCAGGCAGTGCGCTGGGGTTCGAGCGCGGCTGGATGGCCCTGCACCAGATGCTGGCCGTCCGGCCCGACGGCGACATGGCCACGGGGGCGATGCCCGGCGCACAATCGGACTATCCGTTCACCCGCGAGTACATCTACCGCAGCTAAGTCTGCTTCATCCAACCAAGAAAACGGTTCACCTCCATGCTCTACAAATTCAAATCCCGCGCTGCAGCCGACCTGATCATGCTCGAGCCGCAGGGCCGCCAGGTCGTGACCATCATGGGCAAGACGCCGGGTGCCAGCGGCATCGTGACGGTTGCCCAGATCCCTGCCGCCATCGCAGCGCTCGAGTCCGCCGTGGCCGCCGAAGAAGCCCTGCCGGCCTCTGCAGACGCGGACGGCGACGACGAAGCCACCACGCAGGAACGCGCCGAGACCGTGCGCCTGCGCCAGCGGGTGGCACCGCTGATCGACATGCTCAAGCGCAGCGCGGCCGAGGGCGCGGATGTGGTCTGGGGTGCGTGATCAGATGTGATCTGATCTGGACTCGCACTGGGGCGGACGGACGCCCTGGCCGCCTTTGAATCACTGCCGGAACATGCCCGCAGCGATCCGGCAGGCATTCAAATTTGAAAGAGGCGCGTAGTTGTGGCGACAGCGCGTGGCGCGATGGCCGCGCCGTCAGCGGCGATCAATCCACCTTCGCTCCCGACGTCTTCACCACCTGCGCCCACTTCTTGTGCTCATTGTCGATGTGCCTGGCAAAGTCGGCGGGCGTGTTGCCCCCAGGGATCGCGCCTTGCGCCACCAGCCGCTCCTTCATCGCCGGCGTGGCCAGCGACTTGGCGACTTCCTGCTGGATGCGGTTCACGATGTCGGCCGGTGTGCCAGCAGGCGCCAGCAGGCCGAACCACGAGCTGGCTTCGTAACCCTTGAGCGTGGGGCCGCCGGCCTGCTCCACCGTCGGCACATCGGGCAGGGCGCTGGAGCGCTGCGAGCTGGTCACCGCCAGCGCCGTGAGCTTGCCCGCCTTGATCTGCGCCATCGACGACGGCAGGTTGTCGAACATCACATCGGCGTTGCCCGCCACCATGTCCAGCAGCGCGGGGCCCGAGCCGCGGTAGGGCAGGTGCAGCATGAAGGTGCCCGTCATGCTCTTGAACAGCTCGCCCGCGAGGTGGATGGACGTGCCATTGCCGCTCGACGCCATGTTCATCTTGCCCGGGCTGGCCTTGGCTACGCGGATGAAGTCCTGCACGTTGGAGATGCCCTGGGCCTTGGCCTTGTCGGCATTCATCACCATCACGTTGGGCACCGCAGCGACCATGGTGATGGGCACGAAGTCCTTGATCGGGTCGTACGGCAGCTTGGCATACAGCGCGCGGTTGATGCCGTGCGTGCCCACCGTGCCCATCAGCAGCGTGTAGCCGTCGGCGGGCGACTTGGCCACGACCTCGGCCCCCACATTGCCGCCCGCGCCCGCACGGTTGTCAACGATGAACTGCTGTCCGAATGCACGGCTCAGTTCGGGCGCCATGGCGCGCGCCAGGATGTCTGTGGTGCCGCCCGGGGCGAACGGCACCACGATGCGCACGGGCTTGGTGGGCCAGCCGCCGCCGGTCGTGGGCGCTGCGGTCTGCGCATGGGCAGCGCCCGGTGCTACCAGCAGCGAGCCCGCCGCGGCGATGGCGAGGGCACCGAGCGCGCTCAGGGTGAAGGCGAGCGCGACGGCCTTGCGGCGGCTGCGCGCCTGGCTGCGGGCCTGGATCTGTGCGCTGGTGCGCGCGGGTTGGTAGGGGGCTGGTTGCGGCTGAGCCATGGGCGGGCTTTCGTAGTACGGATGGTCTTCCAGCTCGACGGCTGTGACTCTCTTTGTACGTGGGCTCGGACGCCCTGCGCAGATGGGATAACCCGTATCAAGTGCATACTTTGCTACATTGTTCTGCGGGGTTGTAGCCCGTTACACGCGAGCAAGTCTGTTACGCCGCAGGGCGGCTGAAAAGAATTTCCGACTCCTATGATTCGCGCCGCCAGCACCCGGTAGAGGTGCTGCGAATCAGGAGGGATTTGTCGATGGGTTTTCTGGCATGGCCTTTGGAGAGCAACCGCATCCGGCGTGATGTGACGAACAACACTTTCGGCACGGTGCGGACCAACGCCGATGGGACGAAGCGTGATCACCAAGGGTGGGACTTGGTGGCGACCAAGCTCACGGCTTGCTACGCAATTGCGGACGGTGTGATCAAAAGTGCGAAGGATGAAGGGCCCAAAGGTCACGGAAAGACCGTGGTGCTGGAGTTTTCATTTCAGGGACGCGCGCTGTTTGCGCTGTACTCGCACTTGAGCCTCTTCAACGTGGCGGCGGGCTGCAAGGTCGAGCAAGGGGAAATCATTGCCTATACCGGCACCTCCGGCAATGCCAGAGGTATGACCGGGGAAGATCAGCACTTGCATTTCGAAATTCGGACGGACCAGTACGCCCGTGGAGGGCTCACCGGCAGAATCAATCCCGAGGAGCTTTACGGACGCGCTCCGAAGGGGATGACCATCGTGGAGTCACATGCGCAAAAGCGGCTGTTGTCAGGCAGCACCGGTTTGAAGATTCACGCCACAGACATGAGGCGCTGGTGATGGGCCAACACATGGTTGTAACCCTGGCCCTGTGCTGCGCCTTGGCGGCATGCCAGCGCACCGAGGAGGTCCCAATCGCTGGAGTCTCCGACGCGCAAGCCTTGCTCGGGAAAACCTACCTGTCCTCCGCGGCCCAGGGGCGTTTGGTGGAGGGCTCTCCCTGCGATTTCATGGGTGCCAGTGTGGAATGGGAGAACGAGCCAGAGAAAATCGGCTGGTCCGACGCGGTGGCAGTGTGTCAGGGCGTGCCTGTTCTTCTGATCGCCAAAACGCGTAAAAGCAATGCCCCGCTCCTCAGTTTTCCCCTCTGGGAAATCGTCGCGGTCCAGGTGCTCCCCCAAGTCAGCAACTACGCCGAAGAAGGCTTGGGGGACGACCCTCTGGAGCTCATTTCCCCCACAGCCGGTCAATGCGATGTGGGCCAGTCTGGATCGCAACCTGTCTATGTGCTGCTTCGCTGGGGTGGGCGCGATACAGTGGCCGGGCCGCCGGGGGTGGAGGCTGTATGGATGATCGATGCGGCCAATGACCGGTTCGTGGCGCTGGACCCGCGCGATGTCCGCTGTGAACAGATGACTGAATGATCGCCCCCCTGCTCGTCTGCCTCATTCCTCTAGCGGGCGCGGCCAGCGGGGTCACGCAACCGCCCAATCATCACGACTGCCGCCAACAAAAAGCCGCCCTGCTTTTCGCCAGGGCGGCTGCTTTGCGGGCTCAGCGCAACCAGTTGCGCTAGACCGTCTGTGCGGTGATCAATCAGTCCGCGTAAGAACCCGCCGCCTTGATAGCCGCACCGAACTTCTCGGTTTCTGCCAGCACGAACTTCTTGTGTTCAGCCGGCTCGACGCGCTTGTCGGTCGCGACCACGGCGCCCAGGCCTTCCTGCTTCTTGATGAACTCGGGGTCCTTCAGGGCGACCTTGAGGGCGTCGTTGATCTTGGTCAGTATCGGTGCGGGCGTGCCCTTGGGGGCGTACAGGCCGTGCCAGATGGTCACGTTGAAGTCCTTCACACCCGACTCGGCCAGCGTGGGCAGGTCTTTCAGGGCGGGGGTGGTCAGGCGCTTGCTGGTGGTCACGGCATAGGCCTTGACCTTCTTGCTTTCGATCTGCGACGTGGTGTTGGTGGTCTGGTCGCACAGCAGGTCGATCTGGCCGCCGATCAGGTCGGTGATGGCAGGTGCCGTGCCCTTGTACGGTACGGCGGTCATGTCGACCTGCACGGCGCTCTGGAAGATCAGACCGCACAGGTGCGATGCCGAGCCCTGGCCTGCGTTGCCCAGGTTGATCTTGCCCTTGTTCTGCTGCAGCCAGCCAGCCAGTTCCTTGTAGTTGTTGGCGGGCATCGAGGGGCGGGCGATGAGCGTCATGGGCACGTCGTTGATCACGCCCAGGTATTCGAAGTCGTTGGCCACGTTGAAGGCCAGCTTGCGGTACATGGTGGGCATGGTGGCCATGCTCACGTGGTTGAGCAGCAGGGTGTAGCCGTCCGGTGCGGCGCGGGCCACCTTGGCGGAGCCGATGGTGCTGCCGGCGCCGGCCGAGTTGTCCACCACCACGCTGATGCCGCCCAGGGGCTTGCGGATGGCTTCGGCCAGGTCGCGCGCCACGCGGTCGGTGGGGCCGCCAGCGGCGTAGGGGACCACGATGGTGATCGTCTTGTCCTTGGACGGGAACTCCTGGGCGCTGGCGCCAAAGGCGGTGGCTGCAGCGGCAGCGATCAGTGCGAGTTTCAGCATTTTTTTCATGGTCTCTCCTGTAAATGACGGGCCATGATAGCGAGGGGGGTCTGGCGAGGTATTGCGGATATTACGTAGCACACCCCCTGCAGGGTCTTCAAGCCAAAAAGGCCTGCAGCGCTTGCCAATCAAGCGCCAAGCGCTATTGAATAGTGAGCATGCGTTAGGGTAAATACTGCAGTTCCCGGGGGGGCAGGATGGGAATGGCGGGCGGTGGCGGCCGCCTGAATGGGCGGTTTCTTGCGCTGGCGCAAACCTGCGGTGCCGTGCGGTGGACGCCTGGCACCAGGTTTGGCCGCAGCCGGCGCCCGGGCGCGCCGCGGCCAAGGTGACGGCCTACTTGTAGCTTCTGGCGTCCTCGATCACCTTGCCGTCGTTGGGCAGGGTGCCGGGGGCCACCATCTGCACGTCGCCGCGCAGCTTGGTCACTTCGCGGATGGCGTCGCCCAGTTGGCGCGCCAGGCCTTCGGCGGTCTCGGTGGTCTCGACCTGCAGCACCATCTGGTCGTTGGCCATCTCGCCGCTGACCACCAGGCGTGCGCGCAGCACCTGCGGAAACCGCCGTGCGATGGTCGCGATCTGGCCCGGGTGCACGAACATGCCGCGCACCTTGGTCGTCTGGTCCGCGCGGCCCATCCAGCCCTTGATGCGGGTGTTGGTGCGGCCGGTGGGGCAGGTGCCCGGCAGCACGGCCGAGAGGTCGCCGGTGCCGAAGCGGATCAGCGGGTAGTCGGGGTTGAGCGTGGTCACCACCAGTTCGCCCACCTCGCCCTCGGGCACCGGGTCGCCGGTGCCGGGGCGCACGATCTCGACGATGGCGCCTTCGTCCAGCACCAGGCCTTCGCGCGCCGAGGTCTCGTACGCGATCAGGCCCAGGTCGGCCGTGGCGTAGCACTGGTAGCCCGCGATGCCGCGCTCGGCAAACCAGTCGCGCAGCGACGGCGGGAACGCCTCGCCGGACACCAGCGCCTTGGTCACCGTGGGCAGCGGCACGCCCAGCTCGGCGGCTTTTTCCACGATGATTTTCAGAAAGCTCGGCGTGCCGATGTAGCCCGCGGGCCGCAACTCGGCCATGGCCTGCACCTGCTGCTCGGTCTGGCCCGTGCCGCCCGCAAACACGGTGCAGCCCAGCGCATGGGCACCGGTCTCCATCATCGAACCCGCGGGCACGAAGTGGTAGCTGAAGCTGTTGTGGATCAGCTCGCCCCGCCGGAACCCCGCCGCGTAGATCGCCCGCGCCATGCGCCAGTAGTCGGGCCGCGTGCCCTCGGGCTCGTAGATGGTGCCCGGGCTCGCGAACACCCGCGGCATGCCCGCCCCAAAGCCCAGCGCCGAAAACCCGCCGAACACATTGCTCGCGCGCTGCGCCTGCTGGCGCTCCAGCAGCTCGTACTTGCGCGTGACCGGCAGTCGCGCCAGCGCTGCACGGCTGGTCACACCCGCCGCATCCACGCCGGCCAGGATGTCCGCGAATGCCGCACTGTTCTGCTGCGCATGCCCCACCTGCCGCGGCAACGCCGCCAGCAGCGCCGCCTCGCGCTCGGCCGTGCTCCGGGTTTCCTGGGCGTCAAAAAACGTCGTCATGCCGGGATTCCTCTGCAGTGTTTTGAATGAAATAAGCCGCTACCGCACACCCATCAAGCGCCAGCAGCTATGAAATCAGGAGTAAACAAAAAAACGTTGATTGCGTCACACCGCCAAACCCCCCGCTGCCCCCACCCAGCGCACCCGTGGATCTGGCTCCGCCAGTCCACCGGGTGCGTCCCCCTGAGGGGGAAGGCGCGCAGCGCCTCAGGGGGCATGTCAAGCCAACCAGCGCTTGCGCCGCTTGTAGCTCTTGACATCCTTGAAGCTCTTGCGCTCCCCGCCGCCCACGCCCAGGTAGAACTCCTTGACGTCCTCGTTGTTGGCCAGGTCGCTCGCGGCGCCGTCCATCACCACGCGGCCGCTTTCCATGATGTAGCCGTAGTCCGAATATTTGAGGGCCATGTTGGTGTTCTGCTCGGCCAGCAGGAAGGTGACCTTCTCCTTGGTGTTCAGGTCCTTCACGATGTTGAACACCTCCTCCACGATCTGAGGCGCCAGGCCCATGGAGGGCTCGTCGAGCAGCACCATGCTGGGGTTGGCCATCAACGCGCGGCCGATGGCGCACATCTGCTGCTCGCCGCCCGACGTGTACGCCGCCTGCGAGGTGCGCCGCGTCTTCAGGCGCGGAAAGTAGTTGTAGACCTTCTCCAGGTTGGCCGCGATCTCGGCCTTGCTGGTGCGGGTGTAGCTGCCCGTCATCAGGTTCTCTTCGATGGTCAGGTGGGCAAAGCAGTGCCGCCCCTCCATCACCTGCACCACGCCGCGCTGCACCAGGTCGGCGGGCGACAAATTCTCGATGCGCTCGCCGCGCAGCTCGATGCTGCCCTTGGTGACCTCGCCGCGCTCCCCCTGCAGCAGGTTGGAGATCGCGCGCAGCGTGGTGGTCTTGCCCGCCCCATTGCCCCCCAGGATGGCCACGATGGAGCCCTGCGGCACCTGCAAGGAGACGCCCTTGAGCACCAGGATCACATGGTTGTAGATGACCTCGATGCCGTTGACGTTGAGAACGATATTGCTGTTGGAGTCCATGGTCTTCTCTTCCTTCGCTGTGCCAATCCAAAGAGCTGCGGTAGTTCGCAACGCTTTGGGTTGGCGGCTGCCCCAAAAGCAGCCGCTACGTCATCGGCCCTTGAAACAGTCGCTGCGCCATCGCCAGTGACACCGTGGAACTGGCTTTGCCAGGCCACCGGTGTCGTCCCCCTTCCCGAATCGCGCAGCGATTCGAGAGAAGGGGGAAGGCGCGTCAGCGCCTCAGGGGGATGTACTCAAGACTGGCAGTCCGCAGCATCCCGACGCGTCATCTTCTTGTCCGCCAAGTACTTCTCCGCACCGGCCTTCACCATGGGCTTCAGGATCTGCTCATCGGCCTGGTACCAGTCGGACGAGAAGTCCCACTTCTTGCCGTCCCAGGTGTGCACGCGTGCCCAGGTCGATCCCATGTGGTCGGCGCAGCTGGTGGACAGGGGGCGCATCACGCCGCCAAAGCCCATGGCGTCGAGCTTCTTCTGGTCCAGCGCCAGGTTCTCCATGCCCCAGCGCACCTGCTCGCCGGTCATGACCTTGCCCTTGCCGAAGCGCTCCTGCGCGCGGCGCACCGACTCGACCGCCAGCATCTGGATGATCACGCCGCGCGTGTACAGCACCGAGCCCACTTCGTCCTTGGGGCCCGTGCCCTGGCCCTTGTCGTGCACGTGCTTCATGATGTCCTGGATGACCTTGCTCTGCGTGCCGTAGCCGTTCAGCGCCAGGGCGTGATAGCCCTTGGCGCCTTCGCCCACATCGCGCACGTCCGGCTCGGCGCCGGCCCACCACACGCCATACAGCTTGTCGCGCGGGAAGCCGGTGGCCTGCGCTTCCTTCAGGGCGGTGGAGTTCATCACGCCCCAGCCCCACAGCAGCACGTAGTCGGGGCGGCTCTGGCGCACCTGCAGCCAGGTGGCTTTCTGCTCCACGCCCGGTGCGGTCACGGGCAACATCTGCAGCTCGAAGCCGTGCATCTTGGCGCGCTCCTGCAGCAGCGGGATGGGCTCCTTGCCGAAGGGGCTGTCGTGGTAGACCAGCGCGATCTTCTTGCCCTTGAGCTTGTCCAGCCCGCCGGCAGACTTGCCGATGTGCTGGATCAGGATGTCGGCGCCGGTCCAGTAGCTGCCCATGAAGGGGAAGTTCCACTTGAACGCCTGGCCGTCCTGCGCCACCGACAGGCCGTAGCCCAGCGTCATCAGCGGGATCTTGTCCACGGGCGCTTTTTCGGTCAGCGCAAAGGTGATGCCGGTGGCCTGCGGGTCGAACAGCGCCACGCCGGGCTTGCCCTTCAGCCGCTCATAGCATTCCACGCCGCGGTCGGTGGCGTAGCCCGTTTCACATTCTTCAAAGGTGAGCTTCACGCCGTTGATCCCGCCGTCGCGGGCGTTGATCATCTTGATGTAGTCCTGCTTGCCGTTGGCCCATGGCACGCCGTTGGGAGCGTAGGGGCCCGTGCGGTAAGACAGCAGCGGGAAGAACTGCTCCTTGGCTTGCGCGAAGGCACTCGTCGCGACGGACGAGGCGCCAGCGGCAACCACCGCAGCGGCGATCACGAGTTTCGAAAGCTTCATGGATGTCTCCTTTGAATGAATGTGTTGAAGCACGGGGAAGAAACTGACGGATTCAAGGGCTGCGAGCTTTGCACTGGCATGCACGAGGCCAGCGCCACCGTGGAACTGGCTCTGCCAGGCCACCGGTGGCGTCCCCCTCCCGAAGGAAAGGGGGAAGGCGCGAAGCGACTCAGGGGGTGCATATCAGTCAATGCGGGAAGGGCCACAGCCGGAGTTTTTGCTTGGCGGTAGACCACAGCTTGGCCAGGCCGTGGGGCTCGACGATCAGGAACCAGACGATGAGCGCGCCGAAGATCATCAGCTCGGCATGCGACACGCCCGCCGTGGAGATCGTGATGCCGAAGAGGCCCAGCAAGGCCGGCAGGAACTGGTTGAGCACGATGGGCAGCACCACGATGAAAGCCGCACCGAAGAAGCCGCCCATGATGGAGCCCAGGCCGCCGATGATCACCATGAACAGCAGGCGGAACGACACCTCCACCGAGAAGGCCGCCGGCTCCCAGGCGCCCAGGTGCACGAAGGCCCACAGCGCACCGGCCATGCCGATGATGAAGGAGCTCACGGCAAACGCGCTGAGCTTGGCGTACATCGGGCGGATGCCGATCACCGCGGCGGCCACGTCCATGTCGCGGATCGCCATCCACTCGCGACCGATGGCGCCGCGCACCAGGTTCTTGGCCAGCAGCGCCACCACCACCAGCACCGCCAGGCAGAAGATGTACTTGCTGGTCGCGCTCTCGATGGGCAGGCCGAAGACCTGCAGGCTGTTCACCGACACCGAGCCCGAATCGGAGTTGTTGGTGAACCACTTGATGCGCAGGAACATCCAGTCCGAGAAGAACTGTGCGGCCAGCGTGGCCACCGCCAGGTACAGGCCCTTGACGCGCAGGCTGGGCAGCCCGAACAGGATGCCGAAGAACGTGGCGCACAGGCCGCCCAGGATCAGCGCGGGCACCAGCGGCATGCCGGGGATGCGCACGAAGAAGTTGTATGCGCCGTAGGCCCCCACGGCCATGAAGGCGCCCGAGCCCAGCGAGATCTGCCCGCAGTAGCCCACCAGGATGTTCACCCCCAGGGCCGCCAGCGCCATGATGACGAAGGGGATCAGGATGGCGCGGAAGATGTAGTCGCTGGCCAGCATGGGCACGGCGATGAAGGCCACGGCCAGGATGAGGCCGATGGCGATGCGGTCCTGCGCGATCGGGAAGATCTGCTGGTCGGCGCGGTAGCTGGTCTTGAACTGGCCGTTTTCGCGGTAGAGCATGGTGTGTCTCCTGTTGGTCTTGTTATGTTTCAGACGCGATCGATGATCTTTTGCACGGGGGCGCACCTGCGGTGCCACGCGGCGCCTGCGGCCCCGCTGACAACGCGCGGTGCGCGTTGTGCCTCCTTCGAAAAATTATTGGTCGCGTACTTCATACGCGATCAATAATTTTTTCGCCGAACAAGCCCTGCGGTCTGAACAGCAGGAACACCAGCGCCAGCACATACGCAAACCAGATCTCGATGCCCCCGCCCACGAACGGGCCCAGGTACACCTCGGACAGCTTCTCGCCCACACCGATGATCAGCCCGCCGATGATGGCGCCGGGCACCGAGGTGAGGCCGCCCAGGATCACCACCGGCAGCGCACGCAGCGCCACCGTGGTCAGCGAGAACTGCACGCCGAGCTTGCTGCCCCAGATCATCCCGGCGACCAGCGCCACGACCCCGGCCACGCACCACACGATGACCCAGATGCGGTTCAAGGGAATGCCGATGGACTGGGCGGCCTGGTGGTCGTCGGCCACGGCGCGCAGGGCGCGGCCGGTGGAGGTCTTCTGGAAGAAGACGCTGAGCAGCACCACCAGCGCGGCCGCGATGCCGGCGGCGATCACGTCTTCCTTGTTGACGAGGATGCCGCCCTGGAACAGGGACTCGAGCATGAAGATCGGCTCCTTGGGCATGCCGATGTCGATCTTGTAGATGTCGCTGCCGAACATCGTCTGGCCCAGGCCTTCGAGGAAGTAGGTGATCCCGAGCGTGGCCATGAGCAGCGTGGCGCCTTCCTGGTTCACCAGGTGGCGCAGCACCAGCTTCTCGATCAGCCAGGCCACCACGAACATGATGGCGCCCGCGATGATGAAGGCGGCCACCGTGGCGACGATGGGGCTGGTGATGCCCGTCCACTTGGGGATCCATTCGGCAAAGCGCGCCATGGCCAGGGCCGCGAACAGCACCATCGCGCCCTGCGCGAAGTTGAAGACGCCCGAGGCCTTGTAGATCAGCACGAAGCCCAGCGCCACCAGCGAATACAGCATGCCGGCCATGAGGCCGCCGATCAGTGTTTCGAGAAAGAATGCCATTGTTTTTTCTCCCGCCCTTCAGTGGCTGGTGCCCAGGTAGGCGCTGATCACGTCTTCGTTGTTGCGCACCTCGTCGGGGGTGCCGTCGCCGATCTTCTTGCCGTAGTCGAGCACCACCACGCGGTCACTGATATCCATCACCACGCCCATGTCGTGCTCGATGAGCACGATGGTGGTGCCGAACTCGTCGTTCACGTCCAGGATGAAGCGGCACATGTCCTGCTTTTCTTCCACGTTCATGCCGGCCATGGGCTCGTCGAGCAGCAGCACCTGCGGCTCCATCGCGAGAGCCCGGCCCAGGTCCACGCGCTTTTGCAGGCCGTAGGGCAGCTGGCCCACGGGGGTCTTGCGGTACGCCTGGATCTCCAGGAAGTCGATGATGTGCTCGACCTTCTCGCGGTGCGCGATCTCCTCGCGCTCGGCAGGGCCCCAGCGCAGTGCCTGCAGGAGCAGGTTGCTTTTGATCTTGAGGTTGCGGCCGGTCATGATGTTGTCGATCACGCTCATGCCCCTGAACAGCGCCAGGTTCTGGAAGGTGCGGGCCACGCCCATCTCGGCCACCTGGCGCGAGTTCATGTGCGAAAACGTCTTGCCGCGGAAGGTGATGGAGCCGTCCTGCGGCGTGTACACGCCGTTGATGCAGTTGAGCATGGAGCTCTTGCCCGCGCCGTTGGGCCCGATGATGGCGCGGATCTCGTGCTCCTTGACGTTGAACGAGATGTCGGTGAGCGCCTTCACGCCGCCGAACCGCAGGCTGATGTTCTTGACGTCCAGGATGACGTCGCCGATCTTCTTGGTGGTCATGGCGTGGGGCTTCTCGGGCGGGTAGAGCGCGGGCTTCATGCGGCGGTCTTCACGGGGGTGAAGGTTTTGGTGTCGGACAGCTTGAGCGTGGCGCTCACGCTGCCGGTGCGGCCGTCCTCGAACTTGACCTGGGTCTCGATGAACTGCTCGGTGCGGCCTGCATACAGGGCCTCGACCAGCACGCCGTACTTGTCGGCGATGAAGCCGCGGCGGACCTTGTTGGTGCGCGTGAGCTCGCCGTCGTCGGCATCGAGCTCCTTGTGCAGCACCAGAAAGCGGCTGACCTGGCTGCCGGCCAGCATCGCGTCGGTGGCCAGGTCTGCGTTGACTTTTTCCACGCACTCGCGGATCAGCTCGTACACCTCGGGCTTTTGCGCCAGGTCGGTGTAGCCGGCGTAGGGCAGGTTGCGGCGCTCGGCCCAGTTGCCCACGGCGTCGAAGTCGATGTTGACCATCACGCACACCTTCTCGCGGCCGTCGCCCAGGGCGACCACTTCCTTGATGTGCGGGAAGAACTTGAGCTTGTTCTCCACGTACTTGGGCGCGAACATGGCGCCGTCGTTGGCGCCGCCCCTGATGCGGCCCACGTCCTTGACGCGGTCGATGATCTTCAAATGCCCGTGTGCGTCGAGGAAGCCCGCATCGCTGGTGTGGTACCAGCCGTCGGCCGTCAGCACCTCGGCCGTGGCCGTGGGGTTCTTGTAGTACTCCTTGAGCAGGCCGGCGGACTTGACGAGGATCTCGCCGTTGTCGGCCACCTTGATCTCCACGCCGCGGATCGGCACGCCCACCGTGTCGGCGCGGGCCTGGTTGTCGGGCTGCAGGCAGACGAACACGGCGGTCTCGGTGGAGCCGTACAACTGCTTCAAGTTGATGCCGATGGAGCGGTAGAAGGTAAACAGGTCCGGCCCAATGGCCTCGCCTGCGGTGTAGGCCACCCGCACGCGGGAAAAGCCCAGGTTGTTGCGCAGCGGGCCGTACACCAGCAGGTTGCCCAGCGCGTACTTGATGCGGTCCAGGGCGCCCACGGGCTCGCCGTCCATCAGGGCCGGGCCCACGCGCTTTGCCACGGCCATGCAGGCCTCGAACATCTTGCGCTTGATGGTGCCGGCGTCTTCCATGCGGATCATCACGCTAGTCAGCAGGCCTTCAAAAATACGCGGCGGCGCGAAGTAATAAGTGGGCCCCACTTCCTTCAGGTCGATGGTCACGGTGCTGGCCGACTCGGGGCAGTTGACCACGTAGCCGCAGGCCAGCCACTGCGAGTAGCTGAAGATGTTCTGTCCGATCCAGGCCGGGGGCAGGTAGGCCAGCACTTCCTCGCTGCTGGTGAGCTTGTCGAACTCTGCACCGGCGGAGGCGCGGTCGAGCAGCGTGCTGTGCGTGTGGACCACGCCCTTGGGGTTGCCCGTGGTGCCCGAGGTGAAGAACATCGCGGCCACGTCGTCGGGGCTGGCCTTGGCCACCTCGGCGCGGAACCACTGGGGGTGCTGGGCCACATAGGCCTGGCCGGTGGCGATCAGCGCGTCAAGCGCATCGAGGCCCTGCTCGGCATAGTTGCGCAGGCCGCGCGGGTCGTCGAAGTAGATGCGCTCGATCAGCGGGCACTGCTCGCGGATTTCCAGCATCTTGTCGACCTGCTCCTGGTCTTCCACCAGGCAAAAGCGCACCTCGGCGTTGTTGAGCGGGAAGATGCACTCCGCACCCACGGCGTCCTGGTACAGCGGCACGGGGATGGCGCCCAGCGACTGCGCGGCCAGCATGGTGGCGTACAGGCGCGGGCGGTTGGCGCCGATCACCACCATGTGCTCGTGGCGCGCAAGGCCCGCCTGGTGCAGGCCGGCGGCGATCTGCTCCACCAGCTGCGCCAGGTCGGCCCAGGTGTGGGTCTGCCAGATGCCGTACTCCTTTTCACGCAGGGCCGGCGCGGTGGGGCGTTCGGCGGCATGCCGGAGCAGTTGTTGCGGGAACGTGGTCTTCATTCCGGTCCTCGGTGTGACAAGGGGCGCCCAGGCTGGCCTGCGGCGGGGTCGATCCGGCGACAGCCGGGATCGCTCGCCGCCAGGAGGCAGCAGGCAGGCAGCGCGTTGGAATGAATGCTAGAACCCACTTTGACGTCATCTTGTCTTGCCGACGACAATTTACGGGAAACTCCTCGGTGGGTGAAACCCTCCCCAGGTGCGAAGCGCCCACCGCGCCGTGTACCGCGGAGTGCTGCCGCAGTTCGAAGGGGCACCACCCGTGTTGCCGGGGGGCGCGTCACGGGCCAGGGGTATCCTCAGGGGTATGTACGCCCCGTTTTTCGGTCTTCAGCATTCGCCGTTTTCCATCGCCCCTGACCCGCGCTATTTGTTCATGAGCGAGCGCCACCGCGAGGCGCTGGCCCACCTGCTGTACGGGCTGGATGCGGGCGGGGGCTTTGTGCTGCTGACCGGCGAGGTCGGCGCGGGCAAGACCACGGTGTGCCGCTGCTTTCTGGAGCAGATACCGCAGCACTGCAACGTGGCCTACATCTTCAACCCCAAGCTCACGGTGCAGGAGCTGCTGCACTCCATTTGCGACGAGTTCGGTGTGCCGCACAAGCCCACCGTGCCTGGCGGCGTGGAGACGGTCAAGGACTACATCGACCCACTGAACGCATCGCTGCTGGCCGCGCACGGCGCCGGGCGCAACACGGTGCTCATCATCGACGAGGCGCAGAACCTGTCGGCCGATGTGCTGGAGCAACTGCGCCTGCTCACCAACCTCGAGACCAGCGAGCGCAAGCTGCTGCAGATCATTCTGATCGGGCAGCCCGAGCTGCGCGCCATGGTGGCGCAACCGGCGATGGAGCAGCTCGCGCAGCGCGTGATCGCGCGCTTTCACCTGGGGGCGCTCACGCCGCAGGAGACGCACCAGTACATCGCCCACCGCCTGGCGGTGGCGGGGCTCAACGGCCCGCTGCCGTTCGACCGGCGCGCCATCCAGCGCGTGCACAAGCTCTCGCACGGCATCCCGCGGCGCATCAACCTGCTGTGCGACCGGGCGCTGCTGGGCGCCTACGCGGCGGGTGCGCGCCAGGTCACCAAGACCATCGTGAACCGGGCCGCGCGCGAGGTGTTCGATGCGCCCGCGTCAGGCCGGGCCTGGCAAGGAGCGCGCGCCCTGCCGCGCTGGGCGTCTGCAGGCATTGGCGCCGTGGCGGGCGCGGCGGCCGTGGCGGCCGCGGGCTGGGCGCTGGGCGTGTGGCCGGTGCCGCCTGCGGGCACGGCGGGCACTGGGGGGGCCGGCGCCGCCGCCGCACCCACGGCGCGCGGCCCCGCATCGACCGCATCGGCATCGCCCACCACGCGGCCTGCGGCAGCGTCTGCATCGGCAGCCACCACGGCCACCGACGCAGCGGCACCATCGCCTGCGCGTTCCGCGTCGGGCACCGGCACGGCGGCCATGCCTGCGTCGGCCCTGGAGCAGTTCGTGCAGGCCCAGCCCGCCAGCGATGCGGGCGCCTGGCAGGCGCTGGCGTCGGCGTGGGGCGTGAGCCTGCCCGCCGGCGCAGACGCCTGCGCCATCCTGCCGCGGGACGGCCTGCGCTGCTACCGCAACCGCCGCGCGGGCCTGAACCTGGTGCGCCAGATCGACCGGCCCGTGCTGCTGGCGCTGTATGCGTCCGAAGACGCGGAGGCGCCGGTCTCGGTGGTGCTGCGCGGCCTCGACAACGACACCGCCACGCTGGAGGGGGCGGGCCGCACGCTCAAGGTGCCTGTGGCCGAACTCGCCCAGGCCTGGCGCGGCGACATCGCCACGCTGTGGCGCATCCCCGAGGGGATGCCCGAGCGGGGCGACATCGCGGAGTCGGCTCCGGGCGCCGCCTGGCTCGACCAGCGGCTGGCCAGCAAGGCCGCGGGCGGCACGGGTGCCGCGCCCGCCAAGCCGATGACGCCCGCGCTGCGCCAGTCGCGCATCCACCGCTTCCAGCTGGCCCAGGGCGTGACGCCCGACGGACGCGCTGGCCCCCTGACCCTCATGCTGCTCAACCGCGCCACCGGCGTGAACGAACCGCGCCTGCGCAACGGAAACTGATATGTCGTACATCCTTGATGCGCTGCGGCGCGCGGACGCCGAACGGGGCCGGGGCGCTGTGCCCGGCCTGCACACGCATGCAGCGCCCACGGCCGGACTGTCGCCTTCGGCAGGGCGCAGCGGCGCCTCCGCCCTGTGGATCGGCGTGGCCTCTGCCGCCGCCGTGGCGGTGCTGGCCGTGGCCGGAACCTGGTGGGTGATGCAGCCGCGGCCAACGGCTCCGGCCGCTGACACCGTGGCGGTCGCCACGCCGCCCATGCCCGCAGCCACCTCCACCACCGCTCCCGCTGCGCAGGCACCGGTGGTGGCCGCAGCGCCGCCCGCAGCGCCAGCGCCCATCGCCCCCCCCACAGCCGCCCCCGCGCCACCGCCCGTGGTGGCAGCAGCACCTGCTTCGCCCGAGCCGCGTGCCGTGGACAAGCGCCCCGCTGCGCCCCCACGCGAGCGGCCCGTCGTCGCAACGCCGCCATCGCAGCCGCCCGCCGCCCGCCTGCCCGCACCCCTGCCGGAGCCCACCCGCGCGCGCGCTGAACCCGCCCCGCGCGAGCCCGCGGCCGCACAGCGCCCGGCGGCCGACCAGCCCGTCGCCGCCCCCTCCGGAGGCCCCGTGTTCGCACAGGCCGACCTGCCCGAGTCGGTGCGCACACAGCTGCCCACGCTCAAGATCAGCGGCGCCACGCACTCCAACAACCCGGCCTACCGCATGGCCATCGTCAACGGCCAGGTCCTGCACGAGGGTGACGTGGCCGCCCCCGGCCTGGTGCTCGAACGCGTCGAGCCCGGCCGCACCGTCTGGACCTTCCGCGGCTACCGCTACGGGGTCGCGTCGCAATAGGGTTTTGATTAAAAAAAGCCGCTACCGCTTGTCTGGCAAGCGCTAGCAGCTATCAAAAATATAGTGAGTAGCAAAGTAGCCCGCCAAGCGACCCCCTCTCCGCCCTGCCGCGGCGCCCCAGCCCCACTACCGCGCACACCGCTACCGTAGTGCCACCGCCGAGGCGTGGTGAGTGAGGACCGGTCCCCGGAGCAGCAGATGCGAGATAAAACCGGCCGCTACCGCGCATCAAGAAAGCGCTAGCAGCTATCAAATAAATAGCGCCGCAAAAAACGCCCACTACAGCCCACCACCCTCAAAGCCCGCACGCCGCCATCGCGAGTGCACCCGTGGAACCGGCTTCGCCGGGCCACCGGGTGCGTCCCCCTTGGGGGAAGACGCGCAGCGGCTCAGGGGGTCATTTAATAAATCTGCCATCCCTCCCCACCAGCGTCAGCTCCACAAACCGCGAGGCATTGCGGTCCGGCGTGCTGGCGCTCACCTCGAAGCCGCCCAGGTCCCACTTCTTCAGGTTCCAGCTCGCGTCGATGAACGCCGCGCGCGTGGGGTTGCGGCCGGCGCGCTGCAGGGCCTCTGCGAACACGCGGGCGTTGATGTAGCCCTCCAGCGCCAGATGCGACGGCTCGGCCGTGGCGCCCGAGGCCTTCCACGCGGCCTGAAAATCGCGCACCACCGGCATCACCACGTTGGATGGCAGGGGCACGACCTGCGAGATCGCCATGCCGGTGGCATCGGCGCCCAGGGCCTTGACGGTGGCGGGCGTGCCCATGACCGACAGCGCGTACAGCGTCACCCCGCGCTTCAAGGCCCGGAAGGCTTTGACGAACTCCAGCGTGGGCTTGCCGGCCAGGCCGATCACGATGGCCTCCAGATTGCCGGCGGCCAGCTTGGCGGCGGCGCTGCCCGCGTCGGAGGCGTTGTTCTCCACGGTCACCGCCATGGCCTCGGGCAGCTTGAGCCGGTCCATCGACTGCTTGGCGGCCGTGAATACCTCTTTGCCGAACGAGTTGTTCTGGTAGACGATGCCGATGCGCTGGATTCCGATGGTGGACAGGTGCTGCACCAGTTTCTCGGCCTCGTCGGCGTAGCTGGCGCGGATGTTGAACACATTGCGCGCGTTTTTGGTGCGGCTGAGCTGCGCGCCCGTGAATGGTGCAAAAAACGGAATCCCGCTGTCCACCACCTTGGGCAGCATGGCGTCGATCATCGGCGTGCCCATGCAGTTGAACAGCGCAAAGACGTCGCGGTCGGCCAGGAATTGTTCGACGTTGGCCAGGGCCTTGGGCACCTCGTAGGCGTCGTCCTGGGTCACCAGGTCGATGGTGCGGCCGTTCACGCCGCCGCGCGCGTTGATGCCTGCAAACGCCGCCTTCGCGCCCTGGTGCATGGCCGAGCCCAGGTCGCCCAGCGGGCCGGTGAGGGCGGTGGACTGGGCGATGCGGATCGTGGCGCCGTCTTGCGCGCGGGCGCGGCCGGGCCAACCCGCCAGCCCCAGCAATGGCAGTGCGGCGGCGCCCGCCAGCAGCTGCCGCCGGCCCAGGCCGCTGCGGCGGGCGGGCGCGGCAGGGCCAGGCCCGGTGCCCGTGGCTGTGCCGCACCCGGTGGATCGTTGGTTTTTCATGTTGTTGTCTCCTCGGTGGACCCGGGCCTGCGGCCTGGGGAGGCGCCATCATCCGGTGGAGATTGGCATTTTTTTGTCTTTCTGACGACAATTGCGCTCAGGATTTCCCGTACCTGACGGCCGCGCTTGGCCGTACCGGCCCAACGTCCCCACCGGCCCGACCCCATCCCCATGGACCCACGCACGCACCAGGACCTGTCGCTGCACCAGCGGCGCAGGCCGCCCACCGCCGAAGAGCTCGATGGCATTCCGTGGCTGGGCCAGCTGCAGGCGCCCGAGCGCGAGCGCGCCGTGGCGGCGCTGCTGGTGGGCGATGCCAAGGCGGGCGACTACGTGTGCCGCGTGGGCCGGCCGGTGACGTACTGGTTCGGCGTGGTGGAGGGCCTGCTCAAGATGAGCAGCGACAACGCGCAGGGCCAGACGATGACCTTCACCGGCGTGCCGCCGGGCGGCTGGTTTGGCGAGGGCACGGCGCTCAAGCGCGAGCCCTACCGCTACAACATCCAGGCGCTGCGCCGCAGCGTGGTGGCGGGCCTGCCGATCGACACGTTTCACTGGCTGCTGGACCACTCCATCGGCTTCAACCGCTTCGTGATGAACCAGCTCAACGAGCGGCTGGGGCAGTTCATCGCCGCGCGCGAGATCGACCGCTTCGGCAACCCCGACGTGCGCGTGGCGCGCAGCCTGGCGTCGCTGTTCAATCCGGTGCTGTACCCGGGCGTGGGCGAGGTGTTGCGCATCACGCAGCAGGAGCTGGCCTACCTGGTGGGACTGTCGCGCCAGCGCGTGAACGAGGCGCTCAAGGCGCTGGAGGCGCAGGGCGCCATTCGTGTGGAGTACGGCGGGCTGCGCGTGCTGGAACTGGCGGCGCTGCGCTCCAGCATCTTCCAGTTGCAGGAGGGGGCCTCGGCTGCTCGGGATTGATGCGTGCGGCGCGCATGGTGCGCCCGTTCGCCACTGGGTCGTTGCACAGCTTGCTGCCGTGTTGAGCGCTTGATGGACAGGACAGGACAGGACAGGGCGCGTGCCGAGCAGCTTTGGCTTTGCCGCACCGACGGTGCCCTCAGGTGCCTGACGGTGCAGGAAAAAGCAGGCTGAACGAGTGAGGAAGATAGAAGAAGGGGCCTCACGGCCCCTTCTTCATTCCGTCCAACTCCAGCCGCTCAGCGGCGCGGCAGCGACGGCACGCTGCGGCGCGGTGCCTGCAGGTGGGCTGCGGCAGGGGCCTTGCGCGCAGCAGGCGCCGGCACGGGGGCGGGTGCGCGCTGGGCGCTGATGGCAGAGGGCTCCCAGCTGTCGGCGTCGCCGCCGTTGCGCGACAGGCGGAACGCGCCCACCATCTGCGTGAGCCGCCCGGCCTGGTCCTTCAGGCTGTCGGCCGCGGCCGCGCCTTCTTCGACCAGGGCGGCGTTCTGCTGCGTCATCTCTTCGAGCTCGCCCACCGACTGGCTCACGTGGCCGATGCGCTGGCTTTGTTCCTGCGTGGCGGCGGTGATCTCGCCCATGATGTCCGAGACGCGGCGCACCGACAGCACCAGCTCTTCGATGGTCTTGCCCGCATGGTTCACCAGCGTGCTGCCTTCCTGCACCTGGTCGACGCTGGCGCCGATCAGCGCCTTGATCTCGCGGGCGGCGTTGGCCGAGCGGCCGGCCAGGTTGCGCACCTCGCCCGCCACCACCGCGAAGCCGCGGCCTTGTTCACCGGCGCGGGCGGCTTCCACCGCAGCGTTCAGCGCCAGGATGTTGGTTTGGAAGGCGATGCCGTCGATCACGCTGATGATGTCGGCGATCTTGCGCGAGCTGGCGCTGATGGTGTCCATGGTGCGCACCACCTGCGACACCACCTCGCCGCCGCGCGTGGCGGCGTCCGATGCGGTGGACGCGAGCTGGTTGGCCTGGCTGGCAGAGTCGGCGCTCTGGGATACGGTGCCGGTCAGGTCGACCAGCGACGTGGCGGCGCTTTGCAGGTTGTGCGAGGTTTGCTCGGTGCGCTGGCTCAGATCGAGGTTGCCCGAGGCGACTTCGGAGCTGGCCACCAGGATGGAGTCGGCCGTCTGGCCGATCTCGCCCACCAGCGCGCGCAGGCGCTCCTGCATCGCGGCGATGGCTTCGAGCAGGCGGCCGGTTTCGTCGTGGATGCGCACTTCCACTGTGGAGGTGAGGTCGCCGCGCGCGATGCGTTCGGCCAGCACCACGGCGCGCCCGATGGGGGCGGTGATGCTGGAGGTGATGCGCCAGGCGATCAGTGCGCCCAGGCCGATGGCCAGCAGCACCAGCAGGCCGCCGATGGCGCGGGCCTGGCTCTGGGTGGATTCGGCCGACGCGGTGGCCTCGGCGTTCAGCGTGTTCTGCAGGTCGATGAGTTCGCGCAGCTTGGCGCGCCAGGCGGTTTCTGCCGGGGCGACGCGGGTCATCAGCGCGAGCGAAGCACTCACGGTGTCGCCGTCGTCGGCGGCCTTGATCGCCGTGTCCAGTTCGGGGCGCGCCTTTCGGCCCAGCTCCTGCACTTCACCCAGCAGCTTGACCTCGGCGGGCGTGGCGCTGTCGGGCTTGAGCAGGTCGGCCAGCGCGGCCTCCTGGCGTGCGTATTCGGTCAGCGTCTTGCCCACGCTCGTGATCTGCTCGCGGGCCTGCTTGGGGTCGATGTCGTTGAGCATCGCGGCCGAGCGGCCTTGGATGCCGATGGCGCTCACGCTCTCGAGCATGCCGTTGACCAGCTTGGCCTTGCTGGCCCCCGTGCCGGTGATCTGGAGCATCTGGTCATGCACCTTGCCCAGCGACCATTGGCCCACCCCGGCCACGGCCAGCAGCAGAATCAGCAGGCAGCCAAAGCCCAGGCCCAGGCGGGTGGAGATCGACAAGGATTTGAGTGACGAAGCGGCCGGCATGGTTTTCCTTGGGTCTCAGTGGACAAGCGAATGAACGAACAGCAAACAAACAACGAGCAACGAACTACAAGAACAGACGGGTCAACCTGTCGATCCGGGTGCGGTGCTGAAGGGGCTACCGCACGGTAACAACGCTGGAAGCAATAACGGTGCCCGTATCCGCCGGGCAGTGTAGGCAGAAAGTGCTGTTTGCGGCATGACGCTTATGGATAGCCGTATGCCCAAAGCGCATGGCCCTCTTGTTACAAATAGCCGCGACACGAATGGACGGATAGTGAGACGATAGCTGGGCCTGTGCAAGCCCCGAATTATGATTCAAAATAGGCTCTTCCGCTTGTCGTTAAATCATTTGTAGCTATTGAATTAATAGCAATAAAGGGTGGCCGGCAATGCCCGGTGCCCGGCTGTGGGTGGGGTGTTGGGGTATAAGCATGTTACAGATTCCGAGGCCTTCCATGACACTGAAAACCCTCTCTTTGGCGCGCCGTCCCGTCCTGGGTGTGGTGCTGGCAGTGGCTGCGGTGATGGCCGGTTGCGCCGCACCGCCGGCTGCGGACCCGGCCCGGCGTGAACTTGTCGTGGCGGTGACGGCCTCGCACGAGCTCATCACCTTCAACGCCGGCGAGCCTGGGCGCATCCTGGAGCGCCGCCCCGTCACGGGCCTGGCCGCCGGCGACCGGCTCGTGGGCATCGACTTTCGCGTGGCGCGCGGCGTGCTGTATGCGCTGGCGCAGTCGGGCCGGCTCTACACGCTCGACATTCCCTCCGGCGCGCTGCGGCCCGTGGGTGCCGCGCCTGCGGTGGTGCCGCTCAAGGGCCAGGTGTTCGGCTTTGACTTCAACCCCGCGGCCGACCGCATCCGCGTGGTCTCCGACACCGGCCTGAACCTGCGGCTGCATCCGGACACCGGCGCCGTGGTGGACGGCGATCCGGCGGTCGACGGCGTGCAGGCCGACCCCTGGCTGCGCTACGCTGCCAGCGACGTGAACGCCGGCCGCACGCCGCACATCGCGGGCGCCGCCTATACCTACAACACCCAGGACAGCAAACTCACCACCAACTACGCCATCGACCGCTCGCTCGGCGTGCTGGTGATGCAGGGCTCGCTCGAAGGCACCACGCCCGTGGTCTCGCCCAACTCCGGCCTGCTGCGCACCGTGGGGCCGCTGGGCCTGGGGCGGCTGACCGATGTGTCGTTTGACATTGCCGACGTGGGCAACGCCGCGCTGGCGGCGGTGCGCACTGCGGCCGACAACCCAACGCGCCTGGTGCTGGTGAACCTCAAGACCGGCGCAGCCCAGCCCCTGGGCCAGGTGGGTGACGGCGCGCCGCTGGTCGGCATGGCCATAGAGCCCTGAGTCCGCCCATGCGCGTGCCTTCCATTGCCACCCAGGCCCGCGGCTGCACCGGCCACGCGGTGCGCGCGGCGCTGGCCTGCCTGGGCCTGGCCGGTGCGGTGGCCGGCGCCCACGCCGCCACCGTGCAGGTCGATGTGCTGGACGCCGCGGGCAAGCCCGTGGCCGATGCCGTGGTGCTTCTGGATTCGGCCGATGCGAAGAAGCTGGCCAAGCCCCTGGCCAACGCCGAGATGGCGCAGGAAAAGCGCCAGTTCGTGCCCGGGGTGCTGGTGGTGCCGGTGGGCTCGGAGGTGCGCTTTCCGAACAACGACTCGGTGCGGCACCACGTGTATTCGTTCTCGCAAACCAAGAAGTTCGAGCTCAAGCTTTATGCCGGCACGCCTGCCAACCCCGTGCTGTTCGACCGCCCGGGCGTGGCGGTGCTCGGCTGCAACATCCATGACCAGATGGTGGGCTGGATGCTGGTGGTGGAGACGCCGTTCTACACCCGCAGCCTGGCCGCCACCGGCCGGGCGCAGATCGACAACGTGCCGCCCGGCAGCTACACGCTGCGCACCTGGCACAGCCGCCTGCCGGTGGGCGCGCCCGCGCTGGAGCAGCCCATCACCGTGCCTGCCACGGGCACAGGCACCGCATCGGTGCGCATGACGGGGTTGCAGCCTTGAATTGGCGTTGGCCCCGGCGCAGCCTCATTCTTCGGCTGGTGGGGCTGTCGGTGTTGCTGCTGCTCATCGTGCAGGCGGCGGGCTTTGCCGTGGTGCGCCAAAGCATCGAGCGCAACGCCCGCACCCAGATCGCGCAGGCGCTGGACCTGGACGAGAACGTCTGGCTGCGCCTGCTCGACCAGAACGCCGACAAGCTGCGCCAGGGCTCGGCCCTGCTCGCGGCCGACTACGGCTTTCGGTCGGCGGTCAATTCGGGCGACGAGCAGACCATCCAGTCGGTGCTGGAGAACCACGGCAGCCGCATCGGCGCCGCCGTGACGGCGCTACTGGGCACCGACCTGGAACTGCGCGCCGCCAGCTTGTCGGACAGCATGGAAGAGTTTCCGGCCACGCTGCGCCAGATCGTGCCGCCGCTGGCTGCCAAGCCGCAGGGCAGCCAGATCGCGGTGATGGGCGGCGTGCCCTACCAGTTCGTGATGGTGCCGCTGCGCGCGCCCGTGGTCATTGGGTGGGTGCTGATGGGTTTCCCGATCGACCAGCCGCTGGCCGACGAAATGCGCCGCCTGCTGTCGGTGCATGTGGTGCTGGCGCTTCAGGACAAGGCCGGTGCGGTGACCATGCCGGTCTCCACCCTGCCGCCCGAGGCGCTAGCCCAACTGCGCAGCCAGGGCGCCGGGGCCGGCGAGCTGACCACCGCGGACGGCACGCTGCTGGCGCGCGCCATCCGCATGGACAGCGTCGGCGGCGAGGTGCAGGCGCTGCTGCTGCGCTCGGTGGACGACGTGCTGGCGCCGTACCGCCAGCTGCAGGTGCTGCTGGCCATCATCACCGTGGCGGGCGTGCTGCTGTTTGCGGTGGGCACGGGCCTGATGGCCCAGCGCCTGGCGACGCCGCTGCGCTCGCTGCTGGGGGCCACGAAGCGGCTGTCGCGCGGCGAGTACGACGTGCCGCTGGCGCACACCCAGCGCACCGACGAGATCGGCAACCTGGCGCGCTCGTTCGACCGCATGCGCGTGGACATCGGCACGCAGCAAACCGAGATTCGCCGCCTGGCCTACTGGGACCGCCTGACCGGCCTGCCCAACCGCGAGCGGTTTCGCGAAGCCGTGGTGCAGGCCATCGCGCACAGCACGGGCCAGGGCACGCCCGTGCAGCCGCTGGCCGTGCTCACGCTCGACCTGGACCGCTTCAAACACGTGAACGACGTGCTGGGCTATGCATTCGGCGACCGCCTGCTGCAGGCCGTGGCCGAGCGGCTGCGCCAGCAGGTGCGCTCCCCTGATGACATGGTGGCGCGGCTGGGGGGCAACGGGTTTGGGGTGCTGCTGCCCGATGCCGATGCCGCGGCGGCCCACGAGATGGCGCAGCGCATCACGCGCTCGTTCGAGGAGCCGCTGGCGTTTGCGGACCAGACGGTGGACCTGAGCGCGGGCATCGGCATCGCGTGCTGGCCGGGCGATGCCGACGATGCCGACACGCTGCTTAGCCGCTCCGAGATCGCGATGTACGCCGCCAAGCGCAAGCTCAGCGGGGCGCTGCAGTACGACGCCTCGTTCGACTCGGCCAGCACGCTCACCCTGTCGCTGCTGAGCGAGCTGCGCCGCGCGGTGGAGCGGGGCGAGCTGCGGCTGTACCTGCAGCCCAAGGTGGCGCTGCACGGCCAGGGCGGCCTGGCGGCCGAGGCGCTGGTGCGCTGGGCGCACCCCCAGCGAGGCCTGGTGCCACCGATGGATTTCATCCCGTTTGCCGAGCAGACGGGCTTTGTGCGGCAGCTCACGCTGTGGATGTTCGAGGCGGTGGCGCGGCTGCTGGCGGACCCGCGCACACAGGGCCTGTCGCTCAGGGTGTCGGTGAACCTGTCCACGCGCGACCTGCTGGACCCGGAGCTGAGCCAGCGCCTGGGCGCCATCCTGGTGCGCCACGACGTGCAGGCCGCGTCGTTTTGCCTGGAGATCACCGAGAGCGCGATCATGGACGACCCGCTGCGCGCCGAGGCCATGCTCAACAAGCTGTCGGAGCAGGGCTTCAAGCTGTCCATCGACGACTTCGGCACGGGCTACTCGTCGCTGGCGTACCTGAAGCGCCTGCCGGTGGACGAGCTCAAGATCGACAAGTCCTTTGTGATGGGCATGGAGGTGGGCGAGGACGACGCCACCATCGTGCGCTCCACCATCGACTTGGCCCACAACCTGGGCCTCACGGTGGTGGCCGAAGGGGTGGAGACGGCCGGCATCCTGGAGCGGCTGCGCGTGCTGGACTGCGACGAGGCGCAGGGCTACCACATCACCCGCCCGCTGCCGGTGGAGGATTTTCTGGCCTGGCAGGCGCGCCAGGGGTAAGCTTTTTGGGTTTTTCACAGGTGGTGGGTGCCGCAGCGGCACCGCTGGCCGGTCTTTCTGCACCGGGCCCGCAAGGCCCGCCCGGCCCACACCTGGCCGACACACTGGCCGACAGGCGAAAATACGCGAATGTCTTCTTCCAGTTCCCGTCCGCCCGCCGGCCCTGCGGCGGCCCCCGCCCCCGATGCCGGCGGCCCGTCCGCACCGGCGCCCGCAACGCGCCCCGTGCTTCGCCGCCCCACCGTGGCCGCCAAGGCTGCGCCCGCGCGGCCCGCGCCACCGCCCCGGCCGTCCCGTGCGCCTGCACCGTCCGGCTACCGCACTGCGTCGGGCACCGGGTTCGTCGCCCCGGTGCGCCAGGCGCCCGCGCCTGCCGTGCGCACGGTGGCACCCAACGGCCTGGTCAGCTCGCGCCTGAACAAGCGCATGGCAGAGCTGGGCATGTGCTCGCGCCGCGAGGCCGACGAATGGGTCGCGCTGGGCTGGGTCAAGGTCAATGGCCTGGTGGCAGAGATGGGCCAGCAGGTGCTGCCCACCGACCGCATCGAGGTCGACAAGGTCGCGCAGAGCTTTCAGGAGCAGCGCGTCACCATCTTGCTGCACAAGCCCATGGGCTACGTGAGCGGCCAGGCCGAAGACGGCCACACCCCCGCCGTGGCGCTGATCAACCCCCGCACCCACTGGCGCGACGACCCCAGCCGCAACCGCTTTTCGCCCCCGCAGCTGCGCGGCCTGGCGCCCTGCGGGCGGCTCGATATCGACTCGGTGGGCCTACTGGTGCTGACGCAGGACGGCCGCGTGGCGCGCCACCTGATCGGCGAAGACTCCACGGTCGACAAGGAATACCTGGTGCGCGTGCAGTACGGCGACGTCACCACCGATGTGCAGGCGGCGTTTCCGCGCGAAGAGCTGGCGCGGCTGTGCCACGGGCTGTCGCTCGACGGCCAGGCCTTGAAACCCGCCAAGGTGGACTGGCAGAACCCCGAGCAGCTGCGCTTCGTGCTCAACGAGGGCAAGAAGCGCCAGATCCGCCGCATGTGCGAGCAGGTGGGCCTGAAGGTGGTGGGGCTCAAGCGCATCCGCATCGGCCGGGTGACCCTGGGCAACCTGCCGGTGGGGCAGTGGCGCTACCTGTCGCCCCATGAACAGTTCTGATACTGCATACGCGGCATGAGCGCCCAGGCCCGCCACCCATCGTCGCAGCGGCTCGCCTGGCGTGGGCTGCAGGGCCCGTATTCGGGCTGTTTTGAGCGGGATTGACCTCACGGCCATGGCTTCCAACACTCGCCCCCGTTCGCGCCCGGCCGCGCCAGCCGCAACACCGGCACCAACGGCTGCAGCGCCGCGGCCCTTGCGGCAACTGCGGGCGTCGGACCTGCGCGGCGTGGCACGGCTGGCCACCCAGGCCACCACGGGCATCACCCGCGTGGTCGAGGGCGTACACCAGTCGGTGCTGGGCACCCTGGGCTTGCCGGGCGGCGCGCAGCCGGGCCAGGCGCGCGGGTTCACCGGGCTGGTCTACCAGAGCATCCGCGGAGTGACCCGCCTGGTGGATGCCGGACTGCAGGCGGGCCTGCAGCGGCTCGAACCCCTGGTGCCCCTGGTGCAGGGCCCTGCGGAGGCCGGCGTGCAGTGGGAGCGCCAAGCCGTGATGGCGGCGCTGAACGGCGTGATGGGCGACCGGCTGCAGGCCGACCACAACCCGCTGTGTACGCCCATGGGCTTTTACCAGCAGGGCTTACCGCTGGACCCCGCGGCGCTGGGCACTGCGGGCCGCGCCACTGGCAAGCTGCTGGTCCTGGTGCACGGCCTGTGCATGAACGACCTGCAGTGGCAGCGCGGCGGCCACGACCACGGCGCCTACCTGGCGCTGGCGCTGGGCTACACGCCGGTCTACCTGCGCTACAACACGGGGCTGCACACCTCCACCAACGGCGCCGAGCTGTCCCGCATGCTCGACGCACTGGTGGCGGCCTGGCCCGTGCCGGTCACGGACGTCGCAATCCTGGCCCACAGCATGGGCGGGCTGGTGGCCCGCAGCGCCTGCCAGCACGCGGCTGCCGGCGACCAGGCGCCGGCCGTACGCTGGCAGGGCCTGTTGCGCCACCTGGTCTGCCTGGGCACGCCGCACCACGGCGCGCCGCTGGAGCGGGCCGGCAGCTGGGTGGACGTGCTGCTGGGCAGCTCGGCCTATTCGCGCCCCTTTGCGCGGCTGGCGCAGCTGCGCAGCGCCGGCATCACCGACCTGCGCTACGGCCACGTGTGCGATGCCGACTGGGCCGGGCGCGACCGCTTTCGCCAAAGCCCCGACCAGCGCACCCCCGTGCCCCTGCCGCCCGGCGTGGCGTGTTGCACCGTGGCGGCCACACTGGCAGTGCGCCGTAGCCCGGTGGCCGAGCGCCTGCTGGGCGACGGCCTGGTGCCATTGCGCAGCGCCCTGGGGATCCACGATGATGCGCGGCGTTGCCTGCAGTTCGCGCAGGACCGGCAGGCGGTGTTCCACGGCATGGGTCATCTGGCGATGTTGGACGACGTGCGGGTGGCCCGCCAGGTCGAACAATGGCTGACAACCGCTTGAAAACGACCGGAGGGTGCCTTTTTGGTGCCGATGGGGCTGACAGACGGAGAGACGCCGCTACCATGCGGCTGTGCGATACACAACAAGGAGAAGCTAGTGAGCGACGTGAAATACCGCCTGGTAACCCGCAGCGACTTTGACGGCCTGGTCTGTGCCGTGCTGCTCAATGAGCTCAACCTCATCGACGAGATCACCTTCGTCCATCCCAAGGACATGCAGGACGGCAAGATTGCCATCACCAGCCGCGACATCACCACCAACCTGCCCTATGTGCCCGGCGCCCACCTGGTGTTCGACCACCACGAGTCCGAAACCGTGCGCAATTCGGGCCGCCGCGACGAGAACCACATCATCGAGGCGCACGCCCCGTCGGCCGCGCGCGTGGTCTACAACTACTACGGCGGCAAGGCCGCATTCCCGCGCGTCACCGAAGAAATGATGGCCGCCGTGGACCAGGCCGACTCGGCCCAGTACTCGCGCGAGGACATCCTGGACCCGCAGGGCTGGGTGCTGCTGAACTACATGATGGATTCGCGCACGGGCCTGGGGCGCTTTCGCGACTTCCGCATCAGCAACTACGCGCTGATGATGGACCTGATCCAGTACTGCCGCGACCACACCATCGAAGAGATCCTGGCCCTGCCCGACGTACAGGAGCGCGTGCAGCTGTACCGCGAGCAGGCCGCCAAGGCCAAGGAGCAGCTGCTGCGCTGCGGCATCGACATCGGCAAGCTGGTGGTGCTGGACCTGCGCGACGAAGAGACGATCTGGGCGACCAACCGCTTCATGATCTACGCGCTGTTCCCCGGCTCCAACATCTCCATCCACGTGATGTGGGGCCTGCAAAAGCAGAACACCGTGTTCGCCACCGGCAAGTCCATTCTGGACCGCAGCAGCCAGGTGCACGTGGGCAACCTGATGCTGGAGTTCGGTGGCGGCGGCCATGCAGCGGCCGGCACCTGCCAGGTGGCCAACGACCGGGCCGACAAGATCCTGCAGTCGCTGGTGCAACGCATCACCCTCGAAGGCTGAAGCGCCGCGCTCCGGTGGTCTTGCCACCAGGAGCGCGCGCCGGGCAGTGCGCGGGGAAGCCCCCGCCGGGGCTGAAAATCGCTGGCTGCCACGCCAGTACCCGCGGGGCCTGCCCCCCGTCCTCTTGAAAATGGGGCAGCTTGCCCCCAGGTCATCGCCTGCCAGGCCGGGCGGCTCCCGCGGGGCTGCGCCGGCTGACGTTTTTTTTACCCTGATCCAGAGCATTCATCCCATGAGCAAGCAAACCCTGTCCTTCCAGGCCGAAGTGGCCCAGCTGCTGCACCTGGTCACGCATTCGCTGTATTCCAACCAGGAAATCTTCCTGCGCGAGCTGATCTCCAACGCGTCGGACGCGTGCGACAAGCTGCGTTTTGAAGCGCTGAACAACAACGCCCTGTACGAAGACGCGCCCGACCTGCAAGTGCGCGTGACCTTCGATCAGGCCGCCAAGACGCTCACCATCACCGACACCGGCATCGGCATGAGCCAGCAGGAGGCCATCGACCACCTGGGCACCATCGCCAAGAGCGGCACCAAGGACTTCATGGGCAAGCTCTCGGGCGACCAGAAGCAGGATGCGCAACTTATCGGCCAGTTCGGCGTGGGCTTCTACTCGGGCTTCATCGTGGCCGACAAGATCACCGTCGAATCGCGCCGCGCGGGCCTGCCGGCCAGTGAAGGCGTGCGCTGGGTGAGCGGCGGCACGGGCGACTTCGAGGTCGAAGCCATCACCCGTGCAGAGCGCGGCACCAGCATCATCCTGCACCTGCGCGACGATGCGGAGGAATACCTCAACGCCTGGAAGCTCAAGTCCGTCATCGCCAAGTATTCGGACCACATCAGCCTGCCCATCCTGATGGAAAAGGAAGAGTGGAAAGACGGCGAGCTGATCACCCCCGGCGACGAAGCCGGTGGCCGCCAGCCCGGCGGCATGGTCAAGACCGGCGAGTGGGAAACCATCAACAAGGCCAGCGCCCTGTGGACCCGCCCCAAGAAGGACGTGACCGAAGAGCAGTACACCGAGTTCTACAAGGCCATCAGCCACGACCACGAGGCCCCGCTGACCTGGGCACACAACCGCGTCGAGGGCAACACCGAATACACGCAGCTGCTGTACATCCCTGCCAAGGCGCCGTTCGATTTGTGGAACCGCGACAAGAAGGCGGGCGTGAAGCTCTACGTCAAGCGCGTGTTCATCATGGACGACGCCGAGGCGCTGATGCCCACCTACCTGCGCTTCGTCAAGGGCGTGATCGACTCGGCCGACCTGCCGCTGAACGTGAGCCGCGAACTGCTGCAGGAAAGCCGCGATGTGCGCGCCATCCGCGAAGGCTCGACCAAGCGCGTGCTGAGCATGCTGGAAGACCTGGCCAAGCACGACAAGCATGACGTTGCGGCTGCCGGCAGCGACGGCGCAGCCGACGCCGTCACCGACGTGGTCGATGCCGACGACAAGGCGAAGGAAGGCAAGTACACCGCGTTCTACGCCGAATTCGGCTCGGTGCTCAAGGAAGGCCTGGGCGAAGACTTCGGCAACCGCGAGCGCCTAGCCAAGCTGCTGCGCTTTGCCAGCACCACGAGCGATGCCGTGACGGTGGGCTTTGCCGACTACAAGGCGCGCATGAAAGAGGGCCAGGAGGCCATCTACTACATCACCGCCGACACCCTGGCCGCCGCCAAGAACAGCCCGCAGCTCGAGGTCTTCAAGAAGAAGGGCATCGAAGTGCTGCTGATGACCGACCGCGTGGACGAGTGGGCGCTGAACTACCTGCAGGACTTTGACGGCACGCCGCTGCAAAGCGTGGCCAAGGGCGCGGTGGACCTGGGCAAGCTGCAGGACGAGGCCGAGAAGAAGGCCGCCGAAGAGGCCGCCGAGACGTTTGCGCCCGTGCTCGCCAAGCTCAAGGAGGCCCTGAAGGACAAGGCCGACGACGTGCGCGTGACCACCCGTCTGGTGGACTCACCGGCCTGCCTGGTGGTGCAGGACGACGGCATGAGCAACCAGCTCGCGCGCCTGCTCAAGCAAGCCGGCCAGCAGGCCCCGCAGTCCAAGCCCGTGCTGGAGGTGAACGCCGAACACGCGCTGGTCAAGAAGCTCGATGGCAGCGTGCACTTCCACGACCTGGCGCACATCCTGTTCGACCAGGCTTTGCTGGCCGAAGGCGGCCTGCCCGAAGACCCGGCGGCCTATGTGCGCCGTGTGAATGCGCTGCTGGTGTGATGTGGCAGTGAAATCGGCCTCTACCGCGCGATGGTAGGGCGCTAATCGCTATTTAAAACATAGCAAACCCGGGTTCCGCCAGGACCCCGGGTTTTTTTACGCCCTCACGCTGCGCAGGCAGGGTGTGGCTGGGAGGAACGGCGGGGAGGAGGGTGGGCAGACCGCTGGGCGTGCAGGAAGGGGCGCGGTCAGGACCGGCTTGCGCCATGGCGCGGCTGTGGTGCGGCTGCGGGGCTCGGCGGAGCAGCCGAGCGGGTGGGCGTTGTTGTGCACCGCGCGCCGGTGGAGCTCACTCCTCGGTCTGCGCCTTTTCCAGGATGCGGGTGTGCGCCCGGTTGCGCTCCTGCGGGTCGGCGTCCATCAGTTCCTTGAGCGCGCTCTGGGGCGCCACCAGGCCCTTGCGCCGGTCGTTCTTCACCGGCATGTTGCGCCAGCCCGAAAGCACCAGCCAGTCCCACAGGTCGGGCGGCAGCTCGTGCGTAACGGTCATCTTGATCGGCCCGCGGATGATGGTGGAGCCCACCGGCGGGAGGGAGCCGACGGGCGCGCTGCGGCGCTTTTGCCGGATCGAGAGAGCGTTGCGAATCCAGTCCTTCATGGGGTCGGTGGTCAGTCCAAAGGTTGGTGATAGACGCAGCATAGCTCAGTGGCCAAGACCACATCCAGCGGCATATTGCACGGCCGAAGTGGACGACCACGCGTAGCCGAGTGGCACAAAGCCAACGCTACCAGCCGGTAGAATGTCAACGATTGTTGCAACGCGGCGAACCGCCCGTAGTATCGATAAATTCGGTCCCAGCCTTCAGCCGCTGTGCTCAAGGCAGATTTCACGCACTCCCTTTGCACCGACTTTTTTTCCAACCCGAAAGGGGCTTGGTGAGGTTGCGGCGTGACCCAAAAGGCTTGAGCCATTCCACACCCAGGAGCATTTATGTTGTTCAGTTCATTGGCGCGTCTGTTCGCGCGAGAACATCCCCCCAGTCGGCATGTGCTGGCGGCGGGCGATACCTTGCTTCCCACCCCGGTCGCGGCAGTGAAGCCGCGTGCCGTGCGGCGCCTGCGCTGGCTGCTGCTGGCGGGTGGCCTGTGTGCGGGGGCTGCGATGGCGCAGTCGGCCGACCTGGTGGTGAACCATTCGGACTCGCCAGACCCCGGCCCGGCCGGCGGCATCTTCACGTACACGCTGCGCATCGACAACAACGGCCCCAACGGTGCGACTGGTGTCACGTTGTCCGACACGCTCCCCGTGGGCTCGACCTTCATTGATGTCAACACCACCGCCGGCACCTGCAACCAGGCGGGCGGAACCGTCAATTGCGCCCTGGGCAGCATTCCGTTCAATTCCAACCAGACCGTGACCATCCGCGTGCGCCTGCCGTCTGCAGGCGTGTGGACGAACACGGCCACGGCGGGCGCCACCACGTCCGACCCCAACACCAGCAACAACGTCAACAGCATCCAGGACACGACGGCCACGCAGGCGGCCGACCTGGCGCTCACGGCCACGCCGTCGCTGGCCAACGTGACAGCCGGCCAGAACTACAGCTACGCGCTGCAGGTTGCCAACCAGGGCCCCAACGACGCCACGGGCAGCCAGCGCATCAGCTTCACCGTGCCCGCAGGCGCGTCCGTCACGGCCGCCCCTTCGGGTGGCGGTTGGACATGTACGCCATCGGCAGGCTACCCGCTGGCCAGCGGCGCATCTGTGGCTTGCACGCGCTCGGCCACACTGGCCAACGGTGCGACCACGACCGTGCTCACCGTGCCCGCGGTGTCCCATGTCAACGGCACCGTCACCGCCGCATTCGCGGTGGCGGGCTTCAAGCCCGACACCTCGGCCATGCCCGACGGCGATTCTTCCAACAACACCGTGTCGGTCGATGTGACCTCGGCATCCGGTGCCGATGTGCAGATCACGAAGACGGTGCCCGCGGGCTCCAACGTGGGCCTGGGCAGTGACGTCAGCTACACGCTCACCCCGCGCCTGAACGGCGGCGTGTCCTTGGCAGGCCAACCCATCACGGTGACCGACACCCTGGGGGCCGGCCTCACCTTCGTCTCCGCCAATGGAGCCGGATGGACGTGTGACGCCACCATCACCTGCACACGCACGGAATACACCGGTGCCAACTTCACCAACATGCCGGTCATCACGGTGGTGGCCACGGCCACCAACACGGGTGCACTGACCAATACCGCGGGCATCAGCACGGCATTGGCGGACCCGGTGCCGGGCAACAACAGTTCGTCGATCAACGTGACGTCGAGCAACGACGCGGACATGCAGCTGACCAAGACGGCCAGCATCAACCCCGTGGTGCCCAACCAGGCGTTCAACTACACCATGACCGCGCGCAACGCGGGCCCGCTCGCCGTGCCTGCCGGCCAGGTCATCACCGTCACCGACCAGGTGCCGGCGGGCGTCACGCTCAGCACGCCGCTCAATGCCTCCGGCTGGACTTGCGATGCACTGCCGTTCACCGGCCCCGGCGCCTGGACCTGCACGCGCAGCACAGGCCTTGCGGCCAACACCAATGCACCCGTCATCACGGTGTCTGCCGTGTTGACCGGCACGGGCACGGCCACCAACAACGCCTGCGTCGCCCTGGGCGGCGGTGGGCGTGTGGACAGCAACGCCGGCAACAACTGCACGGGCGTTTCCGTGTCTTCCACCGTCACGCAGGCCGACCTGCGCGTGGTGTCCAAGACGGCAGCGCCCGACCCCGTGGTCGCCGGTGCCAACCTGACCTACGTCATCACCGTGGAAAACCTGGGCCCTGCCAGCGCCACCAACGTGGTGGTGTCCGACACGCTGGCCAGCCTGGTCAACACCGGGGGCTTCCAGTCGGCCACGCCATCGCAAGGTACCTGCACACCCAACAGCGTGACCAATGGCGCGCAGCAGAACCTGAGCTGCAACCTGGGCACCCTCACCATGGGCGCGCAGGCCACCGTCACGGTGGTGGTGCGCCCCAGCATCGGCGCGACCGGCCCGCGCACCAACACCGCGACCGTACGCTCCAACGACGTGGGTGACCCCGTGCAGGGCAACAACAGCGGCAGCGTGACCAGCCAGGTCACCGCCATCGTGGATGTGACCGCAGCCAAGACCGCCACCCCGGCCTCGGTGCCAGCGGGCGCGCCCATCACGTTCGTCGCCACCATCGGCAACACCGGCCCCTCGAACGCCCAGACGGTGCAGATGGTGGACACCCTGCCATCGAACGCCGCGTACATCGACACCGTGTCGGTGAGCGGTGGCGGCACCTGCACGCCCATCGTGGCGGGCACCGTGGGCGGCACGCTGACCTGCAACTGGACCACCATCAACTCCGGCGTGCAGCAGACGGTGACCTACCGCATGCGCCCCCTGGGCACGGCGGCGGGCGGTACCGTGGTCAACAGCCTGGCGGTGACCACGGCCACGGCCGAGTCGAACGGCGCCAACAACAGCGCCACCACCACCACGGCCGTGACGGCCGCGCAGCTGGACATCCTGGTCAACAAGGTGGACAGCGCCGACCCGGTGGACCTGGGGCAGCCCACGACGTACACCATCACCATCAACAACAGCGGTCCGTCGTTCGGTACCAATGTGGTGATGACGGACATCTTCCCGGCACCCGGCTCGGCACCCACGGCCACGTTCAGCTACCAGGGTGCGCTGACGGTCAATGCCGGCGGCGTATGTACCGAGCCTTCGGTGGGCTCCTCCAGCGGCACGCTGCGCTGTGTGTTCCCGGGGCTGAACAGCGGCCAGAGCGCCACGGTGACCTATGTGATGCGCGCCGAGACGCTCACGGTGGGCGGCGCCACCAGCGGCACCGCATTCAACCGTGCGAGCGTGACGGTGGACGAAACCGAAACCACGCTGGCCAACAACGTGGTGACGCATGACACCACTGCACGCCGCTTTACCGTGGCCACCGACCTGGCGCTGGTCAAGACAGCCCCCGCGGGCCCCGTGGCCCCGGGTGCGACCCTGGACTACACCCTGGTGGTCACCAACAACGGCCCCCTCGTGAGTTACGGTGCCCAGGTGGTGGATGCGTTGCCCGCCGGTGTGAGCTTCGTGTCGGCCGCAGGCTGCGTGGATACCGCGGGCACGGTGCGCTGCTCCATTGGCTCGCTGGCAGTCGGTGCATCGCGCACTTTCACGATCCGCACGACGCTGAGCTCGCCCTACACAGGCGCCCGGCCACTGGTGAACAACGCCAGCCTGGACGCGCCCGGCGACACCAACCCGGCCAACAACACCTCCAGCGCCACCACCACGGTGTCCACACCACCCGGCGGCGCGGCCGGCATTCCCACCCTGTCCGAGTGGGGCCTCATCATCCTGTCGGGGCTGCTGGCACTGATGGCCTTCGGCCACGCTGGCGCCATCCGCCGCAGGTAACAAGGCGCGCTGCGGCCCGCGCAAGCCGGGCCGCAGTCAACCCCCTACGCCCTCTTCACAGGCCAGCACGACGACACCGGCGTGCTGGCCTGTGGCGTTTGTCGATAATGCGCGCTTCGCCTTGCATCGCTTGCTTGTCTTGCCTGCGCCGCTCGCCTGCACCCTCTACCAGCGCAGCCGGCGCTGCCTTGTTGTCCCGGAGTTCCCATGCTGCGTTTCTTCCTTACCTTTGTGGTCCTGCAACTGACGCTGTTCGGCATCAACATGCTGGGCGTGGTGCAGCAGCACGTGGTGCTGCCGTGGACGGCGCTGCTGGCCCGCGCCTGTGTGGCGCTGGTCACGCTGTTCGACTCCACCGCAGCCGCGGCGGGCAAGGTGCTGTGGAACACGGTGACGGGCTTTGGCGTCTCCATCGAGCCGGGCTGCAACGGCATCGAGGCCTGCATCGTGTTGTTCGCTGCCGTGATGGCGTTTCCGGCGTCCTGGCGCCACAAGCTGGTCGGCCTGGCCGTGGGCTTCGTTGCGGTGCAGGGCCTGAACATCGTGCGCGTGATCAGCCTTTTCTACCTGGGCCAGTGGAGCACACCGGTGTTCAACTTCGCCCACGAATACCTGTGGCAGGCGCTCATCATGCTGGACGTGCTCATCGTCTGGCTGCTGTGGGTGCGGGCCGACGCGAGAGCCCAGGCCCGTGCCAACCCGGCCCCCAAGCCCGGTACTTCCGACACCCCGGCCGCCGCTGCCTGACCCCACGGAGACCCACTGCATGCGCCGCCTCACACCGCTCACGGTCTTCGTGCTCTCGGCCTTTGGCTGGATCGTGGTGCTCACCGCACTGTGGTCGCAGGTGTCCGCCTGGACGTCCTACCCCGTGGGTGTGCTGTCGCATATGGCGCTGGAGCAGGGGGCGCCGATGTGGATCCGCCAGGCGACGGTGACGCCAGGCAATATCGAGGTGGATACCGCTGTGTCGGTGCCCGCGCCGGAGCAGGGCGGACGCAGGGGAGAACTCACCGTGGAGGCCAACCCTGCGCGTTATGCCTATGGACTGCCGATCTTCCTGGCCCTGCTGTTTGCGGCGCGGGGCAAAGGGCTTGGCTGGCGCGCGGTGGCGGGCTGGGCCCTGCTGCTGCCGGGGCAAGCTTTCAGCCTCACGATGTCCCTGCTCATGCAGATCGTGATGGCCGCACAGACCAATATCCGGCTGCTGCGCGTCTCTCAATGGCAGATGGAGGCCATCATCTACGGTTACCAACTGGGCTCGCTGGTCCTGCCCACCCTGGTGCCCATCTTGCTGTGGCTGTGGCTGGATCGCCGGTTCGTCCAGGATGTCCTGGTGCGCGGCTGGCGCGATTCGCTGGCGCCATCGGCCCCCCCGCAGTCCTGAGGGCTTGCGGACTCGCGGGGGCGCTGGCAGAGCGTTCAAGTGGTGGTGGGGAGGGGGAGCGTTCGACCTCCCTATCGAAAGGGTGGGCGCCGTGGCGTGTAGCCGACCCTGAGTCTTGGCCGGCAGGCGCGGGCGGTGAGGCAAACACCGGCATTCCCGCACGCCGACAGCGCCGCAGGCGTTGCCACTGCGAGCTTCGAACGGGTATGGCCTGCGAGCTACAGCGGGCCCCCATGCCGAAGGCGCGGTGGCGCGGCGGACCAGTTCGTGTACGAAGCCCGGCACGCGGGCCGCAAAGGCTTCATGTCCCTGCTGACGTGGGTGCACGCCTGCGGCTGTGCTGGGCTCCGGCGAATCGGCGATAGTGCCAATGCCGCAAGCGCAATGCTCGCGGCTCAGGCGCCCTGCCGTGCGTTCTTGGGTCTGCTGAAGGATTCACTCTGGATCCGGTCCTACGCCCACTTGCGCGGTCCAGAGACGCCATTTCAATAACTTGCTTTAGATTTTGCCGAGCGGCAGTTAATCGCCATTTGTCGCTCTTGCCGACGGCTTTTTTGAATAAACATACTCTTTGCAAAAGCTACATTCAATATGTGCATTGGATATCGGTGCACGCTTTGTTGCAACGCAATACTTGGCATTTTGATACATGGAGTGTTTGATATGAATGAAGCAATTCGACTGGTGCCTGTTTTCGCCTTCTGATACCGATAGTTCAAAAAGTTTTCAACTTTGGAGAAAAAAATGAAGAAGAGCAAAATCGACAAACTGAAAATTCTGGTGTTTTTTGCTGGAACGACTGTATCGACAATGTCGTTCGCCGTGCATGAGCGACGACAGGAAATACCTGCCATGGCTGGCACTGAGATTCACTTGGAGAATGGGGAGAGCTGCACGGTAGGCGGTGTCTTCAGAAGAAGAGGCTTTTGGCAGAACATTACAGCGTACCGGAAGAATACGCGGTACGCTGTGACTGCAAGGCACTGTGTGGTGGCAAACGAAGAGGTGAGGGTTGGCCTTGGCTTTTACAGCGGGCAGTGGCTCGGGAAGGTCGTCTGGCTGGATCAGATTCTGGACGTAGCCATGGTGCGTGTCCCGCCTGATGTGAACTGGAATCACGTGTGTGTAGTCGACCCCAAATGGAACAATCCTTGCCATTTGACGTACACGACCACACCGCGTGCAGTAGGGAGGGTGATCACTGTACCCTTCGGATTACCTACATTTTCATCATTGCCTCTTGCAGGCGTCGGCTCGCCTGCACCGGGTTTGCCGTTTTGTACCAGCGGCGCTATCACCAATATCACTTGCGATTGGGTCAGTGCTCCTATTCCGCATGGTCCGGAGTCCCCACCGGAAGGCGTTGCCAAAGGGGCCACCAATACACTTCGGCCGGTACAGCCTGGTGATTCTGGAGGGGCCGTCGTGAGTACGCATAGGCTTCTCTATGGATTCATTTCTTTCAGGCAGAACCCATTGGACCCCAATCTTCCGCATTTTATGGGATACACCCCGGTTGAATATTTTCATCAGCTGCAGCCTGATTATAGTTTGGCCCCGCCTTGATGCGGGCGCACCCTTCGGCAGTTCATGCGCCTTGGATCCGTGCGAGCGTTTCACGTTTGAAAATTCGAATCCTTGGACTGATGGATTGCTGATTTCTTGATTTTAAAACACCAACGAACATGAGATGAAATCATGATGTATAAATCTCCAAAATTATTCCTGCGCGGTGGTCTGGCAATGGCTGTGCTCGCTTGTGGAACGGCGGCTGGAAATGTCTGGGCACAACAAAACTACTTCTCAGGTTTGGATCCGCGTATATTTGTACAAAATATGCCTCCTCCGAAAGGGCATCCCTCGTACGTCAGGGCCCAGCAGATGCTGGATTGCCAGGATCTGCTGGATGAAATCTCCGACCTGGAATCAGCTGGTCAAGCGCGTTCCGTGCAAGACCTTGAGTTGCCGGAGGTTCAGCAAAGGATATTTTTTTTAGAGGTGCGCAAAATCCTTTGCCAGGACGTGCCGCCGGAAGACCGCCCCCTCATTCAAAAGCTGATGACGGAAGCTGCGTTGGCAGGCGATCCTGGCGCCAGAACGTTCAAGGCCGTCGAAAAACTTGTCCATGAAGAGTCGGCCAAGAAGTGGAACGATCCTGCGAGTGAAAATGCCAAAATCGCAGCCAAGGAACTTCTCGGTTTGGCCATGACGGGCGATCCAGTCGCTATGTCCTATGCCTATGAAATTACGGTCACCGACCGGTATCATCTCTATGATCCAGTAGAGTCTGCTGCCTGGAAATTGGTTTTGTCGCCAGATCCGTCTGCTGAAATGATCGATAACTACATCACGGGCGAATTATTATCAAATAATGTCTCGCCTGGTAATGTGGATCGTGAAAAGGTATTTGCCAGAGCGCAGATCATCTTTGATGCGTGTTGCGCCGTGAGGCCATAGGACGCCCATCACAATAGGGTCGGCGAACGCGAGTTGCGTTCCATGCCAGTCAGTCAAGCCCTGGCTGGCATTTTCTTTGGCGGGTACTTCACTGCGGGTTGATCGCTGGACCTCTTGCGCAAAGCTTCGGCCGGGTCGGCGTGGCGGCAGGACAAAGCGACGGGCTTTACCGAGCACCCAGTGCAGATGCGCAGTCTTCGTGCCTGCCCGGGCCAACTGCGCGCTGTGAAGCGCCCTTCACTAAAAATTCATTTGGCGATGTTTAATCGGTATTTAAATTCTTTTTGGATACTATTTTAATGTGATGTTATTTTATCGGGGTGCTAAATTGGTGTTGTGCATTGCTCATGCACGATGTGATCGCGAACAATGTCTTAAATTCTCACAAAAGGAGTATTTACCATGAAAAAAGCAATCCATATAGTGCCCGTGCTGGCTGCTGCATTGGCTGCCCTCATGACTGCAACAAGCGCTCAGGCTTATATCTCGACCGGTGATGAAACGAGCGTGATCCACAACAATACCAATGGCTGTGTGCGTGCCTATGTGGGCGATCACATGATCGACGTACCGCCCCATTCGTCAAGCCAATTCTTTGGCGTCGGTATTGATGTCTATTATCTGGTTTCCGTCTTCCCCACCCATTTTTGTGGCAACCATGCTCAGCGAAGCATATGGTTTGGCGGGGGCTCAGTGCACTGGGTTGTGAATCCCTGAGTTTTTGATTCGGTAACACGGGCGGTGAGGTCCGAGCGTGCAACTAGCCGCCTGTCCGGTCGCCGGGCTGTGATCCAGGCAAGTCCAGCCGGAAGTCCACACCGCGCACCGATGCGGTCGTGCCGCAGTTTTCCGGCGTCAGAGCCCAGCGCAGCGCGCGCAGCCGCCTACACCGCCAGCGGCTCTTCCTGCATCGCTTCGCACTGCTCGATGAGCATGTCCACCTGCCCGCGCCAGTAGTCGCTGCTGCCGAACCACGGAAAGTTGGCCGGGAAGATCGGGTCCTGCCAGCGGCGGGCCAGCCAGGCGCTGTAGTGGATGAGGCGCAGGGTGCGCAGCGGCTCGATCAGCGCCAGCTCGCGGCGGTCGAAGCTGCGGAACTGTTCGTAGCCGTCCAGCAGGGCGCTGAGCTGGTGGGTGCGCTGGCGGCGGTCGCCGGACAGCAGCATCCACAGGTCTTGCACGGCGGGGCCCATGCGGGCGTCGTCCAGGTCGACGAAGTGCGGGCCGCCGCGGCCGTATTCGTCCAGCGGCGTCCACAGGATGTTGCCGGGGTGGCAGTCGCCGTGCAGCCGGATGGGCGTGGCGTCTTTCAAGCCAAAAGGGCTGCTACCGCCGGATCGTAAAGCGCTGGTAGCTATCAATTCAATAGCTTTGTCGCACTGGGCCTTCCACGTGGCCTGCATGTCGAGCGGGATGATTTCGTGGCCCAGGAGCCAGTCGCGCGATGCGGTGGCGAAGGTCTCCACGTCGAGCAGCGGCCGGTGCACGAACGACTGCGCCGCGCCCACGGTGTGGATGCGCGCCAGAAAGCGGCCGATCCATTCCAGCACCTCGAAGTCGTCCAGTTCTGGCTGGCGCCCGCCGCGCCAGGGGCTGACCGAAAACGCGAAGCCTTCGTGCTGGTGCAGCGTCTGGCCGTTCAGCACCATCGGGCCCACGGCGGGCACCTCGGCGGCCATCAGGTCGGCGGCGAAGGCGTGCTCTTCCAGGATCTGCGCCTCGCTCCAGCGGCCGGGGCGGTAGAACTTGGCCACGACGCGCTGGCCGTCTTCCAGCGTGACCTGGTACACGCGGTTTTCGTACGACGACAGGGCCATGAGGCGGCCGTCACCGTACAGGCCCACGCTGGCCAGCGCGTCGAGCACGTGGTCGGGCGTGAGCTGGGCGTAGGGGTGCAGCGGGTGGGGAGAAGCGGTCGTATCAGCGGCGTCGGGCGTGCTGTCGGGGGGCGGTCGGGTCATGCCCCATTGTCGCCGTGCGCCGGCGCCGTTCGGGCGCAGGGGGCACACGGCGAGGGCAGGGCGGCCACAAGCGCCTTGGCAACCGCCGGCAGCGGGCGGCAACTGTCGCCCCAGGCCCCGTTCGCGCCCCCGCAGGTCAGCCGGCCTGCAAGGTCGCGATGTGCCCGGTGCGCGCGTCGCCGCTGCCTGCCAGCATGCTGGTGAACAGCGCCTGCGCTGCCTCGGGGCCGGCGTGGTGCTGCACGGTCAGCCAGGGCGCGCCGGGTGCCTCCACGGCGCCGCTGAACTGGTTCCACGCGCCCACCAGCCGCTGGCCCAGGCCCTGCGCGCCCCAGTCGGCGTTGCGTTTCTTGACCTGTGCGGGCGCAAAGAACATCACCGGGCGCGGGCCGGGCAGCTGGCCTGCGCCGCCCAGGTCCTGCACGTGGCTCGCGCCCACGGCGCAGCTGTAGGCCAGCCCGCTGAAGTGCGCGTGGATGCGCTGGCGCAGGCCCACGCTGCCTGCAAAGTCGATGTACACGCTGGGTGTGGCACCGTCGATCTCGGCCTCCAGCGCGTCGTACGTCACCACGCGGTCGTAGCAGCCCAGGCTTTCGCAAAACGCCACGTTGCCCGGAGAGGTGAGGCCGATGACCTCGATGCCGTCCCGCTGCGCCAGCTGAAAGGCCGTGCCGTACGCCGTCTTGCTCGATGCGCTGGACAGCAGCATGCGGCGCGCGCCGAAGAACTGCTGGTCGTCCAGGAAGTCGTCGATGAGCCACGAGGTGATGAACAGCGGCCGCAGCAGCGCCTGCACGTCTTCGTTGTCGGTGCGGTAGAACGGGTCGGCCGCAGCGCGCAGGTACTGGTTGTAGACCGCGTGCAGGCTGGCGCGGTGGGGCGCGCCGTCGGCAAAGCCCGCGGGCGTGATGCGGTGCGGCGACAGCATGGCCTGGTCGGCCATGGGCCAGTAGCCGTACAGGCGCTCGCCCACCGCCACGTCCGCGCACTGCGACTGCACCACGGTGCCGAAGCCCCACACCGGCACGATGCCCCAGCCCGCCTCGCCGCTGGGGTAGAACTGCCAGTACTGCAGCATCTCGCCCATGGCGGCGTAGGTGATGTTGTTGGCGGTCAGCGCGAACTGGTCGACGCGCACGCGGATCTGGCCGTCGGCCAGCGGTGCGTCGTCATTCACGGTGTGCAGGCGGGTGGTGGCTAGCTGATCCTGGCGCACGAGGAGGGTGGTGGTGGTCGTCATCCCCACACGCTAGCGCAAACGGGTGGGCTGCTCAATCTTGGCGGGGCGCGTGGGCGACACGGTGGGGGTGTCGTTTGCGGCTGCAGTCGCCGCCGTGGATAGCCTGTGCCATGAAAAATAGCCGCCACCGCTTGTTGTGCAAGCGCTGGCAGCTATTGTTTTAATAGCGCAGCTGAAGCGCCGTAGTTACACGCTGCGGCGAGCGTCGGGGTTGTCGAGCGCCAGCACCAGGGCCAGGGCGATGATGGCTGGCAGCGCCTGGGTGAAGAAGATCTTGGGCACGGCGGTCACGCCGCCGAACACGCCGGCCACGATCACGCAGGCCAGAAAGAAGATCTTGAACAGCCGGTTGTTGGTGAACAAGCCCCAGAACAGGCCGGCGGCCAGGAAGCCGTTGTACAGCCCCTGGTTGGCCGCCAGCGTCACGGTGGCGTCGGCCAGCTCCTGGGTCAGGTTGAAGGTCTTGAGGCCCAGAGGCTTGTTCCAGAAGAACATCTCCAGCACCAGGATGTACGCATGCTCGATGGCCACGAGGGCCACCGCGATGCGGGGAATCAGCAAGCGGTTCATGGCAAGACTGGCGAGCGCACGCCAACCACCCCGCCGCGGCCGGCGTGCGGCCACCGCGGGGTCGTCGGCATGGTCTTTACACCAGCGTGATGGTCACGTCGATGTTGCCGCGCGTGGCGTTGGAGTAAGGGCAGACCTGATGGGCTGCGTCCACCAGCTTCTGGGCGGTTTCCTTGTCCAGGCCGGGCAGGCTGATGGCCAGGCGGGCGGCGATGCCGTAGGCGTTCGGGATGGGGCCCAGGTCGACTTCGGCGTCGATGGACACGTCTTGCGGCACCGGGATGCCGATCTTGCCGCCCACGGCCTTCATCGCGCCGATGAAGCAGGCTGCGTAGCCCGATGCGAACAGCTGCTCGGGGTTGGTGCCCGTGCCGGAGGTGCCGGGCGAGGACAGCTTGACGTCCAGGCGGCCGTCGTCGGTCTTGGCGGCGCCATCACGGCCACCGGTCACGTAGGCCTTGGCGGTGTACAGGACTTTTTCGAGTTGCGTCATGGTGTCTTCCTTTGAGGTTGTTGCCCACAGGCGGGCGGGGGGGGAATCGATGAGATGTGGCGCCGGTGCCGTCAGCGCTGGCCCAGCCGGTCGCGCAGTTGCTTGAGTTCAGTGGTCAGCGCCGTCAGTTCGGGGATGCTGCACTGGCTGCTTTCCAGCACGCAGGGCGGGATGGCCTCGGCGCCCTGGCGCAGCGCACGGCCAGCGGGGGTGAGGGTGATGCGCACCCGGCGCTCGTCCTGCACATCGCGCAGGCGGGCGATGAGGCCCGAGGACTCCAGCCGCTTGAGCAGCGGCGTGAGCGTGCCGGAGTCGAGGAACAGGCGCTCGCCCAGCTCGGACACGGTGACGCCGTCGCGCTCCCAGAGCACCAGCATCACCAGGTATTGGGGGTAGGTCAGGCCGATGGCTTCAAGCAGCGGCTTGTACAGCTTGGTCATCGCCAAGGACGCGGAATACAGCGCAAAGCAGACCTGGTTGTCCAGCCGCAACGACTGCGGGCTGGGTGTGTAGGGAGTGCTGGGGCTGGGCATGGGGTGAATTGTGACGGCAAATTAAATTGCGTGCAATTGAATTGTGTAAAACGTTGTTAACCGCGGGGAGATGTACGGGGAGTGCGGCGGGGTTGGGCTGCAGGTGCTATCGCGCGCGCAGGCCTGTCGCTGCTGTCGCTGGGCTATCGGGGCGCGATGGGTTTGGGCAGAGCTACATCCACGGCGCTGGGCGCACGGTGCTGCAGGGCAGGGCGCGCGTCAAGCGGTGAATGACCAGTGTGCGCCGTGCTGCTATCAAATAAGGAGCTGCTAGCGCTTTCCCAGTGCGCGGTAGAGGCTGATTTTGATCAAAAAATGGCCTCACGCCACAGCGCAGGGCATCGGCTGGCGCCAGTTACCGCCCGCTGAACCGCGCTGGCCGCCGCTCGACAAACGCCCGCACGCCTTCCGCCGCGTCCTCGCTGTTGGCCAGCTGCTTCTGCACGGGGATGAACTCGGCCACGGCCGCGGCCTGCCCCTGCTCGATGGCCTTGAGCACATTGAGCCGTGTGGCCACCACGGCGCGCGGCGCCTGGGCCTCGATGCGGCGGGCGATGGCGATGGCCTCGTCCAGCACCTGCGCGGCGGGCACCACTTTTTGCACGAAGTTCAGGCGGTACGCCTCGCTGCTGCCGAACTCGTCGGCGGTCAGCAAATACAGCAGCGCATTGCCCGTGCCCGCGCGCTCAGCCATGCGCAGCGTGGCGCCGCCCGTGGCCATGATGCCGCGCTGCACCTCCATCTGCGAGAAGCGGCAGTCGTCACCTGCGACCACGATGTCCGCGCCCAGCATCAGCTCGATGCCCACCGTGAAGCAGATGCCCTTGACGGCCACCACCATCGGCTTGGTGCGGCGCCGGTAGCCGGGCAGGCCGTAGTCGTGGGGCTCCACCAGGCCCTCGGGAATGGCCTTCTCGCCGCGCTGCATGTAGGCGCTGACGGCGGGCAGGTCCAGGCCCGCGGTGAAGTGGTCGCCGAACGCATGCAGCACGCCCACACGCAGTTCGGGGTCGTCGTCCAGGCGGGTGTAGGCCTCGGCCAGTTGGCGGAACATCGGCGGCGTCCAGCCATTGCGCTTGGCCGGGCGGTTGATGCCGATGAGCAGCACGTGGCCGATCACCTGGGTGTCGATGCAGCCCTCGGGCGGGGGCGTATTGGGTGTGATGGGGGTGACGGTGTGGGCGCTGGCGGGCATGGACATGGGCTTTGTGTCTCCTTGCCCGCCATTGAAAACGCTATGAAACCCGAGCGCCGTCCCGCGTGGGACAGCGCTCCGTGAGGCGCAGGATCATCGACTTGCGCCACTGCGTTCGTCACCGACGCGTACCAAGCCAGTGCCACCGTGGAACTGGCTTTGCCAGGCCACCGGTGGCGTCCCCTCTGGGGGATGGCGCGAAGCGCCTCAGGGGGATCAATAGGTATAAACGCCGCGCCCGGTCTTGCGCCCAAGGCGGCCGGCCGCGACCATCTCCTTGAGCAGCGGGCAGGGGCGGTACTTGCTGTCGCCGAACTCGGTCAGGTACACGTCCATCACGGCCAGGCACACGTCCAGGCCGATCATGTCGGCCAGCGCCAGCGGGCCGATGGGCTGGTTGCAGCCGAGCTTCATGCCCGCGTCGATGTCCTCGGGCGTGGCCAGGCCTTCGGCCAGCACGAAGAAGGCCTCGTTGATCATGGGCACCAGGATGCGGTTGACCACGAAGCCGGGCGCGTTCTTCACGGTGATGGGGCTCTTGCCCAGGGCCTCGGCCAGGGCCTTCACGGCGTCGTGCGTGGCGTTGCTGGTCTGCAGGCCGCGGATGATCTCCACCAGCGCCATCATCGGCACGGGGTTGAAGAAGTGCATGCCGATGAACCGGTCTGCGCGGCTGGTGGCAGCCGCCAGCTTGGTGATGGAGATCGAAGACGTGTTCGATGCGATCAGCACCTCGGGCGCCACGATGGCGTCCACCTGCTTCAGGATCTTGAGCTTGAGCTCGTAGTTCTCGGTGGCGGCCTCGATCACGAGCTGCGCGGCTTTGAGGTCGTCGTAGCTGGTGGAGGCCTTGATGCGCGCCAGCGCCGCATCCTTGTCGGCCGCGCTGATCTTTTCCTTCTTGATCAGGCGGTCCAGGCTGCCGGCCACGGTCGCCAGGCCCTTTTGCACTGCCGCATCGGAGATGTCGACCATCACCACGTTGATGCCCGACACCGCGCAGGCCTGCGCAATGCCGTTGCCCATGGTGCCCGCGCCGATGATGCCAACGGTCTGAATCGTCATATAGAGAGCTCTCTTCAAAGTGAAACGGATGGACGGGATGGTAAAGCGAATCGCACGACCGTTCGGTTATCGTGGCCTGGCGTGGATTCGCCCTGCCCGTGTGCAGGGGTGTGCGAACCGCATTTCACTCTACACAAACCGCCCGCGGCACCGCAGGGCGGAGGAGACAGACACCATGTTGTTCGACTACATCGTCATCGGCGGCGGCTCGGCGGGCTCGGTGCTGGCCGGCCGGCTGACCGAAGACCCCGCCGTGCGCGTGTGCCTGCTCGAAGCCGGCCCGGCCGACAGCAGCGTGCTCATCCACTGCCCGGCGGGCCTGGCGGTCATGGCCAAGTTCGAACTCAACGGCTGGGGCTTCAACACCACGCCGCAGCCCGCGCTCAACAACCGCCAGGGCTACCAGCCGCGCGGCAAGGTGCTGGGCGGCTCGAGCTCCATCAACGCCATGGTCTACGTTCGCGGCCAGCATGCCGACTACGACCACTGGGCACGCGAAGGCAACCCGGGCTGGGGCTGGGACGACGTGAAGCCGTACTTCCTGAAGGCCGAGCACAACGAGCGCGGCGCCGATGCCTGGCACGGCCAGGGTGGCCCGCTTAACGTGGCAGACCTGCGCAGCCCGCACCGCTTCAGCCACCTGTTCACCCAGGCGGGCGTGCAGGCCGGCCACCCGCACAACACCGACTTCAACGGCGCCACGCAAGAAGGCGTGGGCCTGTACCAGGTCACCCACAAGAACGGCGAGCGCCACAGCGCATCCAAGGGCTACCTCACGCCGCACCGGGCGCGGCCCAACCTGCAGGTCATCACCAGCGCCCACGCCACGCGCATCCTGTTCGAAGGCCAGCGCGCCGTGGGCGTGGAATACCGCCAGGGCGGCGCGCTGCACCAGGTCAAGGCCGCACGCGAAGTGCTGCTGAGCGCAGGTGCGCTGCTGTCGCCCCAGCTGCTGATGCTCTCGGGCGTGGGCCCGGGCGCGCAGCTGCAGCGGCACGGCATCCCGGTGCTGCACCACCTGCCCGGCGTGGGCGCGCATCTGCACGACCACCCGGACGTGGTGCAGGTGCTCGACGCACCCAACCACCGCGACCTGTTCGGCCTGTCGCCCACCGGCATGCTCAACGCGCTGCGCGGCATTGCCGAATGGCGCCGGCACCGCACCGGCATGCTGACCACCAACTTCGCCGAGGCGGGCGGCTTCATCAAGAGCGACCCCACCGAGCCGGTGCCCGACCTGCAGCTGCACTTCGTGGTCGGCAAGCTGGTGGATCATGGCCGCAAGACGGTGCTGGGCCACGGCTACTCGGCCCACGTGTGCCTGCTGCAGCCCAAGAGCCGCGGGTCCGTCACGCTGGCCAGCCAGGACCCGATGGCGCTGCCGCTGGTGGACCCGCGCTTCCTGTCCGACCCCGACGACATGCAGCGCATGGTGCGGGGCTTTCAGCGCCTGCGCGAGATCCTCACCCAGCCCGCCCTGGCGCAGTACGGCGCCCGGGAGCTGCCTGCGTCCGCTGGTGCACAGACCGACGCGCAGATCGAGCAGTTCATCCGCCAGTACGCCGACACCATCTACCACCCCGTGGGCACCTGCCGCATGGGGCCGGGCGTGATGGACGTGGTGGACAGCGCACTGCGCGTGCACGGCGTGGCGGGCCTGCGCGTGGTGGACGCGTCCATCATGCCGCGCATCGTGAGCGGCAACACCAATGCACCCACGGTGATGATTGCCGAGAAGGCCGTGGACCTGCTGCGCGCCGCCGCGTGAAGGGCTGACGGCACACCGCGCGGGTGCCTGCGCCCGCGTCGTGGTGGACTGCCGGGCTCTGCGTCAGGCCTTGAAGCGCTTGCGGGTGAGCGCCAGCGCCACCCAGAACGCCACCACCGTGGTCACCACCAGCACCAGCCCGTGGCGCCAGGGGTGGGCGGGCCACTGGTCCATGAACAGCGGGCGCACCAGCTCGACCGCGTTGGTCAGCGGCAGCCAGTCGGAGATGGCGCGCACCACGGGCGGCAGCTGCTCGCGCGGGAAGAACACGCCCGACAGGAACATCATCGGCGTGAGCACCAGCGTGAAGTAGTACGTGAAGAAGTCGTAGCCCTTGGCCAGCGCATTGAAGATGAGCGCGATGCTGGAGAACATCACGCCCACGAACAGCAGCACCGGCCACGCCACCAGCAGCTTGGGGCTGTGGCTTATGCCCAGCGCCAGCATCACGCACAGGATCGCCGACACGGTGAACACGGCCTTGAACGCGGCCCACAGCATCTCTGCCAGCACCACGTCGTCCAGGCTCACGGGGGCGTTCATGATGCCGTCCCAGGTCTTTTGCACATGCATGCGCGAGAAGGCCGAGTACAGCGCCTCGAAGCTCGCCGCATTCATCGCGCTCATGCAGATCGAGCCGCTGGCCAGGAACAGGATGTATGGCACCTGCGTGGTGGTGCCCCCCGCACCGGCCACGTTCAGCTGCCCCACCAGGGCGCCCATGCCGTAGCCAAACGCCACCAGCCACATCAGCGGCTCGGCGATGTTGCCCACCAGGCTGGGGATGGCCAGCTTGCGCCACACCAGCAGGTTGCGCAGGAACACGGGCCACCAGCGGGTCGACAGGTGCGGCGGGCGCCAGGGAGAGGGCTGGGGCGGCGCGTCGGCGATGCCGTGGGTGGGGGACGGAGGTGTGGTCTGCATGCGCCTATTGTGCTGTGTCGATCCCGCCGCCGCCAGCACCTGCGCAGCAGTGCCGCGGGCGGTGCAGGCATGGGCATTGCTTGTGGCTGGGGTTCCTGTTCCAGCCCTTTCACACCCCCTGAGGAGACCGCATGAACCGCACCGACGTCACCGAAAAGATCATCAGCACCAAGGTCGCCAAAGGCCTGCAGTGGCACGCCATCGCCAAGAAGGTGGGCCAGTCCAAGGAATGGACCACCGCGCTGTGCCTGGGCCAGATGACCGCCACGCCCGAGCAGGCCAAGGTGCTGGGCAAGATCTTCGGCCTCACGTCCGAGGAGCAGAAGTGGCTGCAGGTAGTGCCGTACAAGGGATCACTGCCCACGCCCGTGCCCACCGACCCGCTGATCTACCGCTGGTACGAGGTGGTGAGCGTGTACGGCACCACGATCAAGGAGCTGATCCACGAGGAGTTCGGCGACGGCATCATGAGCGCCATCGACTTCAGCATGGACATACAGCGCGAGGCCGACCCCAAGGGCGACCGCGTGAATGTGGTGTTGTCGGGCAAGTTCCTCCCGTATAAACAGTACTAACCCCCTGAGTCGCTTCGCGCCTTCCCCCTTTCTCTCGAATTGCTGCGCAATTCGGGAAGGGGGACACCGCCAGCGCGGCGGGGCGGCCCTTGCGCGGCGGTCGCTGGTTGAGAGCGTGCTTTTTTTAGGTGCGGGGGCGACTGGTTACGTCAATGACCCAAGCCGTCAAAGCACCTTGACTGCGCGGCCGATGAACTGGATCGGGCCGGTGGGTTTGCCGATGGGGGAGCCTGTGGGTGGCTCCAGGGTCAGCTCGAAGAGCTGGTTGGGCTGCAGCGGCGGGAGCTTGTCGAGCTGCAACTGCAGCGGCTGGCCGGGCTGCACCAGGCCCAGGGAGACGGGGCCGTTCCAGTCGTCGGCCTTGGTCCAGAATTCCAGCGCCTTGCCGGCGGGCACCTCGGCCACGCCCAGCGGGATGAGGCTGATGGTGCGTGGCGAACTGGCCTGCACCACCCAGCCCGGCGCCTTGTCCTGCGGTGCCACCAGCACCACCATGAACTGCGTGGGCGCGACCTGTGGGGCGGTGCGCGTGACCAGCACTGCCGCCAGCACGGCGGCCATCGCAAAGCCCGATCCGGCCAGCGCGCGCCACAGGCCCAGGTGGTTCCACCAGGCCGATGCGGACTTGGCGGGGTTGGTGCGGGCACTACGTGGGGCGGTGGCCTGGGGCGCGGCCACGGTGTCCGGGCGGGCGGCCTGCAGGGACGCATCGATGCGCCTCCACAGCGCGGGCGATGGCGTCACGGGCTCGGCCAGCTGGGTCAGGGGGTGCAGCCGGGCCTCCCAGGCGAGCACGGCGTGCTGCAGCGCGGGGTCGGTGGGCAGGCGCTGCTCCAGCGCGCGGCGCGCGGCGGCGGGCAGGGTGCCCAGCACGTACTCGCCGGCCAGGACGTCGTCGTCCTGCGGTGGCAGGGGTGCCGCGTTGTCAGTGTGGGTGTGCGTGGGCCCGGTCATGCCATGCACTCCCGCAGCGAGGTCAGGCTGCGCCGTATCCAGGCCTTGACGGTGCCCAGCGGTGCGCCCAGGCGCTCGGCGATCTCGCCGTGGGAGCAGCCGTCCACATAGGCGTGCAGCACGCAGTGGCGCCGCGCGGGGTCCAGCGCTTCCAGGCAGTGCTGCAGACGGCCCAGGCTGGCGTTCAGCTCGAAGGCCTCGGCCACCTCGCGGTGGGCGAGTGCGGCCTGCGCGTCCTGCAGCGCTTGGGTGGTGTCGTCGTCCACATCGGCATGGCGGCCCGCGTCGCGCACGGCGTTGAGCGCCAGGTTGCGCACCACGCTGTAGATCCAGCCGCGCGCGCTGCCGCGCTGGGCGTCGAAGCTGGCAGCGCGGGTCCAGATGTTCAGGCAGGCGTCGTGCACGATGTCCTCCGCCAGGGCGCGCTGCCGCACGATGCGCAGCGCCACGCCCAGGAGCCGGGCGCCTTCGTGTTCATAGAGCCTGCGCATGGCCTGGCGGTCGCCGGCCGCGCAGGCGGCCAGCGTGGCTTCGTAGTCGAGGTCAACAGGCGGCTCGTGGGGCACGGTGGGCAGGTGTGGGGGCGCGTCGGCGGGATGGGCGGGGCTGCCGGGGAAGCCCCGGCGGCACACATCGTACCGGGCAATGCGCCCCACACCCGCGCAGTCCTGGGCAGCCCAAGGGAATTAATGGGCGGCCCCGCAGGGCTGCAGTGGGGCGCAGGCTTACGCGGCCTTCCAGAAGATGTAGTCGGCCTGGTACTTCACGATCTGGCGCTCGCCCTTGTTGGTGGCGGTGCAGGCGGCGGCAGGTGCCACGCCGCCCTTGAGGGCCACGCGCTGGATGTAGGTCACGCCCGTCATCGCGCCCGAGCCCATGGCCGGGTTGGCCTTGACCAGCTGGTAGGGCAGGTTGCCGGTGCCCGATGGCGCCACGGCCAGCTGGGTGGCCGTCAGCTTGGAGCCGTCTTGCGACTCCCACGTGGCGGGCGGGCCGTAGTAGGTGCCCACTTGCTTGCCGCTGCGGTCGTTCAGCACAGCCTTGGGGCCCACGAAGAACCATTCGGTCTGGCCGGGGGCGTTGGCCTTGTCGCGGCATTCGTAGGTGATCTCGCCCACGCCCACGGTTTCCATGGCGACCTTGTTGCCCGCGGGCACCTTGATGGTGTCGGGCAGGCTGTCCTGCGAGTACATCGGGGCGCGCGAGGACGAGGAAGACGAAGACATCGATCCGCAGGCCGTCAGCAGGGCGGCGGCCGTCACGGCGCCAGCGATGGCCAGGGTGCGCGAGGACAAGGTCAGGGTGGTGTTCATGGCGTTCTCTTTCTTCAGTTGGGTGGAAAGGACAGCGGCCGATAAAGCTCGGCTGCTGCAGGTACTACCCGCGAGAACGCCATTTGGATGCAGGCTGCGCGAAATATTTTTTTATTGGCCCGCCACCGGGGTGGGCGGCGTGCACGCAGGCCGGCGCATTGCCGGCCTCAGCCCGTGCGCAGTGGCGCCTGCTTGGGCGAGTAAGCCCACACATTGCGCCCGCGGTGCTTGGCCTCGTACAGGCCCGCGTCGGCAAAGGCGATGAGCTCGTCCACGGTCTGCCCATGCTCCGGAAAGTGCGAGATGCCGATGCTGGTGCCGATGTCGGCCTGCCCCGCCGCCAGCGGAAACGGCTGGTTCAGCGCGGCCACCATCTGGCTGGCAATCGCCTGGGCCGATGCCGCATCGGCACAGCGGGGCAGCACGCACAGAAACTCGTCGCCGCCCAGCCGGGCCAGCGTGTCGCCCTCCTGCAGGCAGGTGGACAGGCGCTGGGTGACCTGCACCAGCAACTCATCCCCCGCGGCGTGGCCCAGCGTGTCGTTGACCTTCTTGAACCGGTCCAGGTCCAGGAAGAACACCGCGAACTGCACCTGCCGCGTGCGGGCGTCGGCCACGGCCTGGCGCAGCCGATCGCGCGCGATCATGCGGTTGGGCAGGTTGGTGAGCGGGTCCAGGTTGGCCTGCTCCAGCTCGCGCCGGGTCTGGTCCAGGTCCTCGATGCGGCATTCGAGCTCGAACTCGCGCGCCTCGAGCTTGACCACCATGTGGGCGAACGATTCGGCCAACTGGGCCAGGGTGCTGTGCGCAGGCAGTTGGCCGGTCATGGCCATTAGCGGTTCGACCGCATGCAGGTCGCCCTGGTGGGCGATGCGCTGCATCACGTCGTTCAGGCGCTGAAGAAAAAGCTGGTCGTGGTCGCCGGAGGTCAAGGGGGCTCCATGGGTGGGTGCGCGTGGCGGGGGCTGTCCGGCGGGCCGGGGCAGGCCGCTATCGTAGGAAAAGGGCGGCAGGGGCGCAAGCACTTGCGCGACCGGGGCGCGGTCGGCGGGGCGGGCGGGTGCATTACAGTCGCCTGCACCGACCCGCCAGCCCATCGACCGAGTCCGCGCGCGTGGGTGCAGCCCCCAACCCTTCGATTTTCTGAAAGCCTGACATGACCACCCTCGGAACCCCCCTGTCGCCCCATGCCACCAAAGTCATGCTGCTGGGATCGGGCGAGCTGGGCAAGGAAGTGCTCATCGCGCTGCAGCGCCTGGGCGTTGAGACCATCGCGGTAGACCGCTACGACAACGCACCCGGCCAGCAGGTGGCGCACCATGCGCGCACCATCACCATGAGCGACCCCGCACAGCTCAAGGCGCTGATCGAAGCCGAGCGCCCGCACCTCGTGGTGCCGGAGATCGAGGCCATCGCCACCCCCATGCTCGAAGAGCTGGAAGCCGCCGGCACCGTGCGCGTGATCCCCACCGCCCGCGCCGCACGCCTCACCATGGACCGCGAAGGCATCCGCGTGCTGGCGGCTGAAACGCTGGGCCTGCCCACCAGCCCGTACAAGTTCTGCAACTCGCTCGAAGAGCTGCAGGCCGCCATCGACGCAGGCATCGGCTACCCCTGCATCGTCAAGCCCGTGATGAGCAGCTCCGGCAAGGGACAGAGCAAGATCGACGGCCCCGCCGACGTGCAAAAGGCCTGGGATTACGCCATGGCCGGTGGCCGCGTGAGCCACGGGCGTGTGATCGTCGAGGGCTTCATCGACTTCGACTACGAGATCACCCAGCTCACGGTGCGCTCGGTCGGCGCGGACGGCCAGATCGAAACCCACTTCTGCGACCCCATCGGCCACGTGCAGGTGAGCGGCGACTATGTGGAAAGCTGGCAACCCCACCCCATGCACCCGGCCGCGCTGGAAAAGTCGCGCCAGATCGCCAAGGCCGTGACGGACAACCTCGGCGGCCAGGGCTTGTTCGGCGTGGAGCTGTTCGTGAAAGGCCAGGACGTGTGGTTCAGCGAGGTGAGCCCCCGCCCGCACGATACGGGCTTGGTCACGCTGTGCACCCAGCACCAGAGCGAGTTCGAGCTGCACGCCCGCGCCATCCTGGGCCTGCCGGTGGACACCCGCCTGCGCAACCCCGGCGCCAGCGCCGTGATCTACGGCGGCGTGGAGGCCCAGGGCATCGTGTTCGACGGTGTGGAAGAGGCCCTGCGCGTGCCCGACACCGACCTGCGCCTGTTCGGCAAGCCCGAGAGCTTTGCCAAGCGCCGCATGGGCGTGGCCCTGGCGCGTGCGGCGGATGTGGAGACGGCCCGCACCAACGCCAAGCTGGCGGCCAGCAAGGTCAAGCCACGGATGGCGTAAGCGGGCGGTTGTGGTGAAAAAGGCCGCTACCGATCGTTGGTCGGCCTTTGTTTGCTGCAAAATTAGTAGCAATCTCTGTCAACCGTCCTCGCGGATCTGGCGGCCCGTGAGTTTCAGGAACAGGTCCTCCAGGTTCGCCGGCCGGTGCAGCGTGCGCAGGTGCGGGTGCGCGCCCAGCGCCTGCAGCAGCGGCTGGGCGTTCTGGGTGTAGAAGAACACCGTCTCGCCGCTGATCTCCACGCGCGCCGCCAGGGCGCGCAGCGCGGCGTCCTCGGCCAGCGCCACCGCGCCCAGGCCGAAGACCTCCACCACATCAGGCTCCAGGTGCTGCGCGATCAGTTCGCGCGGGCGGCCTTCGGCGATCTTCTTGCCGTGGTCCAGCACCAGGAGGCGCGAGCACAGGCGCTCGGCCTCGTCCATGAAGTGGGTGGTCAGCAAAATCGACTTGCCCTGCTGCAGCAGCAACTGCAGGCGCTCCCACATCAGGTGGCGGGCCTGGGGGTCGAGGCCGGTGGTCGGCTCGTCCAGCAGCAGCAGGCGCGGGTCGTTGACGAGGGCGCGGGCCAGGCTCAGGCGCCGCTTCATGCCGCCCGACAGCTCCCCGGGCTTGGCGTTGGCCTTGTGCGTGAGTGCGGCGAATTCCAGCAGGCGCGGCACCCGCTCGTCCATCACCGCGCCCTTGAGGCCGAAGTAGCGGCCGAACACGCGCAGGTTCTCGGCGCAGGTGAAGTCCGGGTCCAGCGTGTCGAACTGCGTGACCACGCCCAGCTGCGCCTTGATGGCCAGTGCGTCGCGTGGCATGTGCAGGGCCTGCGCGCCGGGCTCGGCAAAAAAGCGCACCGCCCCGCCGTCCGGCGCCGTGAGGCCCAGGCACATGCGGATGGTGGTGGTCTTGCCCGCGCCGTTGGGGCCGATGACGCCCAGGCATTCGCCCGGGGCGATGGCAAAGGAGACATCGTTCACCACGGTCGCGTCGCCGTAGCTTTTGCGCAGTTGCTCAACTTCAAAGAGTGCGGAGGTCATGCACCGATTGTGTGCGATGCGGGCGCCCCGGGCATGGCACCCCTGCGTCGCGCCCGCGACGGCCGCCGGCGCTGGCCTGCGGCATGGTGCGTGGCATGGGCCCTTGCCAAGCCATCGCGTGCCCCATTGTGACGCATACCATGAGGCCCGCGTTGGAGAGGTCTGCGGCACCGCGCTGTCATTCCCCGCATGCAGGCAGTGGGGGCTATGCCCCGCTGGGCGCGGGCCGGCACGGTGCCAGATTGAGCCCAGTCGACGCCGCCTGTTTCAGGCCGCCATGCAAACCTGAATCGGAATCCACACTTATGCACAGCCAGCCACTCTTCCAAGTCGATGACCTGAACGAATTGCACGGCCTGATGCGCGCCCACCCGCTGGCCACCGTGGTCACGCTGTCCACGGTGCCTGCGCTATCGGATGCAACCGGTCTGCAGGCGGACCTGCTGCCGCTGGAGGTGGTGGCAGCACCGGGCGGCGCGGTGTGCCTGCGCGGCCATGTGGCGCGGTCGCACGCCATGGCGCAGTCGGTGCTGAGTGGTGCCGAGGTGCTGGCGGTGTTCCAGAGCCCCAATGCCTACATCTCGCCGCGCTGGTACGTGAACGGCCAGCGCAGCGGGCGGCTGGCGCCCAGCTGGAACTACGCCGCGGCCGAAGCGCGTGGCCGGCTGCGCTGGGTGGACGATGCCGGCTGGATGCGCTCCCACCTGGGAGCGCTGGCCGCAGCGCAGGAAAGCGGCCGCGCGCAGCCCTGGTCCCTCGGCGACGCGCAGCCGGCCTTCATCGATGAGGCGGCTGCACGGCTGGTGGGGTTCGAGGTCACGGTGGACCGGTTGGTGGGCAAGCGCTTCCTGTCGCAGCAGCGCACCGAGGCCGACCGGCGCAGCGTGATCGCGCACCTGCTGCAAGAGCCTGGCGGTGCGGCGAGCGACGTGGCCCGGTTGATCGTGCCCTGACGCGTGCCCTTCGGCCCGCCGCACGTCTCAGCGAAGCGGTCAGTCCGCCAATTGAATGGAAAAAATGCCCCTACCGCTGGATGGGAGCGCGCTAGCAGCTATCAAAAAAATAGCATTCACACCCAGGCGCTAGGACGCTGCCATCAGCCGCCCCCGGCCCGCCGTCTTGGCCTCGTACAGCGCGATGTCGGCGCGGGCCATCAGCGCTGCCAGGTTGGCCTCGCCGGGCACCAGGGCCGCCATGCCCACGCTGTAGTTCAGCACAAAGCCCAACTCGGCTGCACTCGCATCCTGCAGGCGGTGGCGCAGGCGCCGGTCAAACGCCACGCCTGCAGCGGCCGTGTTGTGCAGCATCAGCACGGCAAACTCCTCACCGCCCAGCCGGGCGATCAAATCGCCGCTGCGGCAGGTGTCGCCCAGCAGGCGCGCAAACAGCTGCAGCGCGCGGTCGCCCGCGTCGTGGCCGTGGGTGTCGTTGATCTGCTTGAAGTGGTCCAGGTCCAGCATCAGCGCGGTCAGCGGCAGCCGGTGGCGCCAGGCGTGGGCCAGCAGGTTGTCGCCCTGGTTGCTGAAGCCGCGCCGGTTGAGCAGCCCGGTCAGGCCGTCGGTCATGGCCAGCGTGCGCAGCTTCTGCTCGGCCTCGTAGCGCCACGCCACCAGCACGGCCACTGTGCCCAGCACCAGGCTCACGTTGGTGGCAAGGGCCGCCGCCAGGTTGATCGGATGCGGCGATCGAAAGCTCGGGTACTCGTCGGTAAAGGCGCCCAGCAGGCCGCGCGCCAGGGTGAACACGGCGGACGTGAGCAGGCAGCCCAGCAGCACGCTGCGCCAGCGCACGTCGGCCAATATCAGCGGGTACAGCGTGGCGCGCGCCACGATGCACAAAATGGCGGCCATGAGTCCGTTGGCCCAGCCCACGCGCCAGGCGTAGTGGTCGAAGCCGAGCGCATAGCCCAGTGGCGCGGCGACCACCAGCGCCAGCAGCAGCCGGCGCAGCGGGCGCGGGCCCAGCCATTCTTCCAGCGCCCGGTACAGCATCCACTGCGCAGCGGCGTTGCAGGCGATGGACACGGTGGACAGCGTGCGGTCCCACAGCGAGCTCGACGCGATGATCGCCGCCCAGGCCAGCGCCTGCAGCAGCAGGCTGGCCTGCACATGGCGCGCCGCCCGGCTCACGTCCCGGCCCATGATCAGCGGCAGCGCGGCCGAGATCATGAACAGGTTGGCCGCCATCGCGGTCATGAGCGTGAGGAAGTCCAGGGGCATGGACGGGCGGCAGGCCTGCGGGGGCGGGTCCGCTTATTGGAAGGCCACTTCGGCGAAGCTGCGCAGCTTGCGGCTGTGCAGGCGGTCCACCCCGCCGTTGCGCAGGATCTCGATGGCCCGCATGCCGATGCGCAAGTGCTGGTCCACCCGCTCGCGGTAGAAGTGGTTGGCCATGCCGGGCAGCTTGATCTCGCCGTGCAGGGGCTTGTCGCTCACGCACAGCAGCGTGCCGTAGGGCACCCGAAAGCGGAAGCCGTTGGCCGCGATGGTGGCGCTTTCCATGTCCAGCGCCACGGCGCGGCTCTGGCTGAAGCGGCGCTGGGGCATGTTGTCGGGCAGCAGCTCCCAGTTGCGGTTGTCGGTGCTGGCCACGGTGCCCGTGCGCATGATGCGCTTGAGCTGGTCTTCGGGCACCTGGGCCACGTCGGCCACGGCCTGCTGCAGCGCCATCTGGATCTCGGCCAGCGCCGGGATGGGCACCCACAGCGGCAGTTCCTCGTCCAGCACGTGGTCCTCGCGCACATAGGCGTGGGCCAGCACGTAGTCCCCCAGCTGCTGGCTGTTGCGCAGGCCGGCGCAGTGGCCCAGCATCATCCAGGCGTGCGGGCGCAGCACGGCGATGTGGTCGGTGATGGTCTTGGCATTGGCCGGGCCCACGCCGATGTTGACCATGCTGATGCCGCTCGCGTCCTTGCGCACCAGGTGGTAGCCGGGCATCTGCGGCAGGCGCGGCGGGGCGTTGCCCAGCTCGTCGCCGGGCTGCGCGGGCAGGCCGGTGCGGCGGGTGACCACGTTGCCGGGCTCGATGAAGGCCACGTACTCGCTGTCGGGCTTGGCCATCTCCGAGTGGCCCAGCCGCACGAACTCGTCGATGTAGAACTGGTAGTTGGTGAACAGCACGAAGTTCTGGAACCACTCGGGCGCCGTGCCGGTGTAGTGGCGCAGGCGGTGCAGCGAATAGTCCACGCGCGGCGCGGTGAACAGCGACAGCGGCTGCGCCTCGCCCGGGCGCGCCTGCCAGGTGCCGTTGGCGATGCCGTCGTCCATGGCGGCCAGGTCGGGCAGGTCGAACACGTCGCGCATCAGCATGCGGCGCTCGGCCGTGAGCGTGCCTTCGATGTGGTCGTGCTCGGCGAACGAGAAGTGGATGGGGATGGGGTGGGCGCTGGTGCCCACCTCCAGCTCGACGTTGTGGCTGGCCCGCAGCAGGCGGAACTGCTCGGCGTAGTACCGGGCGAACAGGTCGGGCCGGGTCAGCGTGGTCTCATACCGCCCCGGGCCCTCGACGAAACCGTAGGCGAGCTTGGAATCCGCCCGCGCCACGGTGGTGGTGTGCACCCGCACGAAGGGGTAGAAGGCGCGCACGGGGCTGGTGGGCGTCTCGCCCGCCACGAAGCGCTGCATGGCCTCGCGCAGGTGGCCGATCTGTTGCTGGTAAATGCGCTGCACCTGGGCCAGCGCTTCGGCCGGGTCGGTGTGGCGGGTGGGGGCGTGGAAGTCGGGGATGAGGGGCATGCTGTATTTTCGCTTGCCCGCAGTCCCGCAGAAGCGCGGGCGGTCTTTTTTAGGAGGAAGAAGCCGCGGCTGCGGCCCCCATCAGCGCGCCTGGGGCCTGCCGTCCAGCCACTGCACGGCGGCATCCAGCACTGGATCGCCGCCGGTCATGGCCCGCTGCACCAATGCGGCATCGACAGGCACCCGCAGGTCGGGCTCGACACCCTTGCCGAACACGTAGTGCTCGCCGTTGGCTCCAAGCTCAGCCACAGTGGGCGCATGCACGACGACGTCTCCCGGCAGCAGGATGCGCGTGGTCATGCCGACCGCACCGGGCGTGGGCTCGGTGGCCACGACGTGGGCCCGGCCGGCCTTTTGCAGCCATGCAGAGAACATTTCGCAAGGGCCCGTGCATTCCGGGCCGGTCAGCAGCACCAGCGGCGCGCTGTAGTAGCCCGTGCCCTGGGTGAACAGCGGCAGTTGCGGCGGCAGGCCCAGGCTGCCCCGGGTGCGCCACACCTTGGCGGTGGCATCCACCTGCCGCTGCGCGTAGCCCTGCAGCTTGAGCGGGCGGTCGTACGAGAAGAACGACGCCGCATAGTGCGGCACCAGCTGGTAGGCACCATGGTTGGCGCCGCGCAGGTCCAGCACCAAGCCGCGCAGGCGGGCCTGGTTGGCGGCGGCCAGGCTGCGTTCCCACACGTCCAGGTTGCCGCCGCCGTCGGCAAAAGAGCTGAGCACGATGTACCCGTACTGCCGGCCCGACGGACCGCGCAGCTGGAATGCCGACAGCGACTCGTTGTTGGGCGCAGCGCTGGCCGGCGCAGGCTGCTCGGCCAGGCGCTGGCGCAGGTCGACGGTCAGGTCCTTGCCGTCCTGGCGCACCTTGAGCACCATGGCATCGCGTTCGTAGGCCATGAGCTTGAGCGCGTCGTAGCGCCGCCCGGCCTCGGTGGGCCGGTTGGAATAGCGCGATGCACGGCCGATGTAGCGGGACATGCTCTCGCCGTTGACCTCGACGATCTCGGCCCCAGGCCGCAGCCCGGCCAGGTCGGCGGCCGAGCGCGGCGCCACGCTGCCGACCAGGGCCCGGCCGTCCGGCAGCCACCAGACGCCTGGCAGCGGCAGCGGCGTGATGCCGCGCGGCTGCGATTGTCCAGACAGGCCGGTGTCCAGCCCCGCGGTCAGCCCCTGCGAGCCGCCCGCGCCCCGCAGTTCGACCCGGAACAGCCCGTCCTGCAGGCGTGCGCCGATGTCGGCATAGATGCGGCCCGTGGCCTGGCGGTCTTTTTGGTCGCCAGCCTGGCGGACCCGGTCGGCCAGCTCGCCCTGCAGCCGCCCCCAGTCCATGGGCTGGGCGCTGCGAAACGGGTAGCGCTCTTGCATGACGCTGGTGAATGCCTTGAAGGCGTCGGCAGGCGCCAGGCGGGACAGGTCGATGTCGGTCGTCGATTGCACGCTGTATTGCGACAGCGCGATTTCGCGGCTGCGGTCAAAGCTGAAACCGCGGCTGTCCAGCGTCACTACCGTATAGCCGCGCGGCAGCCGCACCATGGGGTCGTCGGCCGTGAAAAGCCGGCCATCGGGGCCGAAGCCCGAAGGGAAAGGCGCGCCCGCTTCGCTCGCCCACACCAGCAGCTTGCCGCCCACCGGCTCCATGGCCAGCTCGGGCTGCAGCGGCCACTCCATCTGCACCGAGCTGGTGGTGAGCATGGCGTGCTGCTCGATCGGGTCGAGCGCGCGGCGGCCGGCGCGGCGGGGCAGATTGGCATGGACCGACAGCGCGAAGATCTTCACGCCGGGGCCCGAGGCGCGCGCACGGCCCGAGCCCAGGTCGAACAGGGTGCCCGGGGGCGACGACGGCAGGTCGATGGACACGGCCGAGCTGTCCGCGCGGGGCGTGGCCAGCAGCTGGTCTTGCGGCGGCGTCACGTGCGCGGCTTGCCGCTGGATGAAGTAGGCGCCCTGGTCCAGCAGTGCCACGAGGGTGCTGCTGGCGGCCATCGGGTCGCCCGCGCCGCGCTCCAGCGCTGCGATGAGCCGCAGGGGGCCGCCTTCGTCGCGGGCCATCACCGCAGGCCCGGTGGGGGCCTGGAACGGCGTGCCGTTGCGGTTGTTCCAGGCCTGGCGACCGGCGTCCATGACCTGGCCGCCGGTGGACATCACCTGCTGGCCCGTGGACACCGCGCTTTCACCCCGGCTCATCACCTCGCCCGCGCGGCCGATGTTGCCGAGCATCCCGCCTTGTGCCAGCGCCCACAGGGGCGTCAGCGCCAAGGCCACCAGCACCGCCGCGGCCTGCGCGCGGCGGGTTCGCGCACGGCCACCGCGCGCTGTGCGGTGCTGCGGCGCAGCGCCCGGCAGAGGTCCCGCAGCGCGGTGGGTGAACGGGTCGCAGAGCAGGCGGACGATGGACATGGTGGCGTGGGCGTTGAGTGGGGTCGGACTCAGGTGTAGCGGATGACGAAGTCGTTGTCGGCAGCGCTCACGTCGATGGAGCCGATGGTCTTGGCATCCACCGAGGCCTGCAGGAACTCCATGGCCAGGCGGGGCAGCAGGTTCTGCGTCAGGATCGCGTCGATCATGCGGGCGCCGGATTCGACCTCGCTGCAGCGCTCGCGGATCAGCTGCACCGCGCTGTCGTCGAAGTTGAACTGCGTGCCGTGGTTGGCCTCGATGCGTTTCTGGATGCGGCGCAGCTGCAGGCGGATGATCTGCTCGAGCATTGCGTCGGAGATCGGGTAGTACGGCACCACCGTCAGGCGGCCCAGCAAGGCGGCCGGGAACTTGTCGAGCAGCGGCTGGCGCACGGCCTTGGTCAGTGCCTCCGGCCCGGGGATCAGGTCCGGGTCATTGCACATGCCGGCGATCAACTCCGAGCCCACGTTGGAGGTCAGGATGATCACGGTGTTCTTGAAGTCGATGTAGCGGCCTTCGCCGTCTTCCATCCAGCCCTTGTCGAACACCTGGAAGAACATTTCGTGCACGTCGGAGTGGGCCTTCTCGATCTCGTCGAGCAGCACCACGCTGTAGGGCCTGCGGCGAACCGCCTCGGTCAGCACGCCGCCTTCGCCGTAGCCCACGTAGCCGGGCGGCGCGCCCTTGAGCGTCGACACGGTGTGTGCCTCCTGGAACTCGCTCATGTTGATGGTGATGAGGTTCTGCTCACCGCCATACAGCGCCTCGGCCAGGGACAGCGCGGTTTCCGTTTTGCCCACGCCCGAGGGGCCTGCGAGCAGGAACACGCCGATGGGCTTGCCCGGGTTGTCGAGCTGCGCGCGCGCGGTCTGGATGCGGCGGGTGATGGCCTCCAGGCCGTGGCGCTGGCCGATCACGCGCTTTTCCAAAGTTTGCGTCAGCGTGAGGACGGACTGCACTTCGTCGCGCACCATCCGGCCCACGGGGATGCCGGTCCACTCGGCCACGACGGCTGCGACCACGCCCGCGTCGACCACGGGGTGCAGCAGAGGGTCGTCGCCCTGCAGGGCCAGCAGCTCTTTGCGCAGTGCGTCCAGTTCTGCCGGGGTGACCGTGGGCTGGGCGGGGGACGCAGCGGTGGGGGCAGCGGCGGGCGTGGCCGGTGCAGCCGCGCTGCTTTCGGTGCTGGTGGAGGAGGTAGCTGTGGTGGCTGCCGCATCGGCGGACGTTGCTGCCTTGGTGCCGGGTTCGTTGGGCACGCGCGCGGGGCGTGCGGCCATCAGTGCAGCTTCTGCATCGACGATGCGCTGGGCCAGGCCGCTTTCGCGGGTCAGCCGCTCGGACAGCGCATCGTGTTCCTGCTGCAGGCGCTCGAGCGAGGCCGCCAGGTCATCCAGGCGGCCGGCATCGGCGACGCCCAGGGCGGCTTCGCGCTCCACCACGTCCAGCTCCACCCGGATCGCCTCTTGCTGGCGGATCACGGACTCCAGGCGTGCTGGGGTCGCGGTCAGTGCCATCGCCACGCGCGAGCAGGCCGTGTCCATCAGGCTCACGGCCTTGTCGGGCAGCTGGCGCGACGGGATGTAGCGGTGCGACAGGCTCACCGCCGCCACCACGGCCTCGTCCGCGATCCGCACCTTGTGGTGGGCTTCGAGCTTGGCGGCCACGCCGCGCAGCATGTTCACGGCCTTGGGTTCGTCGGGCTCGAGGATGTGCACCAGCTGGAACCGGCGTGTGAGCGCCGGGTCTTTTTCGATGTACTTCTTGTACTCGGCCCAGGTGGTGGCGCCGATGGTGCGCAGCACGCCGCGCGCCAGCGCGGGCTTGAGCAGGTTGGCCGCGTCGCCGGTGCCTGCCTGGCCGCCAGCGCCGATCAGCGTGTGGACTTCGTCGATGAACAACACGATGGGTGTCGTGCTGGCCTGCACTTCATCCAGCAGCGAGCGCAGGCGGTTCTCGAACTCGCCCTTCATGCTGGCGCCGGCCTGCAGCAGCCCGACGTCCATCACGCGCAGTTGCACGCCCCGCAGCGGCGGCGGCACGTCGTCCGCGGCGATGCGCAGTGCCAGGCCTTCGACCACCGCCGTTTTGCCCACGCCGGCTTCGCCCACGAGGATGGGGTTGTTCTGCCGCCTGCGCATGAGGATGTCGACCATCTGGCGCACTTCCTCGTCGCGCCCGGTCACCGGGTCCAGCTCTCCATTGCGGGCGCGCTCGGTCAGATCGACGGTGTAGCGCTGCAGGGCTTCCTGCTTGCCACCGCCCAGTGGTGACGTGGCGCCGCTTGCCTCGCCGGGCGTGCCTTGCAGGCCGGAGCCGTCCGCTGCCTGCAGCTTGGCCTCTGGCGACTGGGGCAAGACCTTGGGGAACGCATCGCTCAGGCCCGGTTCGCTGAGCTTTTCGAACTCTTTGGAAATGGAGCGCAGCTCATTGGCCAGGGTGCGGGTGCGCAGCATGCCGGACAGCCAGTAGGCGCTGCGGATCTGCGACTCGTTGAACATCAGCGTGGCATACACCCAGCCGCGCTCGATGGACATTTCGATCTGGTCCGAGAAGTCGGAGATCGATGTGGCACCGCGCGGCAGCCGGTCCAGGCTGCGCAGCACGTCGGCCGCCAGTTGCTCTGCGTCGATCTCGAAGTGGCGAAAGAGGCGCAGCAGGTCGGAGTCGCTTTCCTGCAGCAACTGGTGCAGCCAGTGCACCAGCTCCACATAGGGGTTGCCCCGCAGCTTGCAGAACACCGTGGCGCCCTCCAGCGACTTGAAGAGCAAGGGGTTGAGTTTTCCGAACAGGGCAAGGCGGCTGATCTCTGACATGGGCGTGAGGGCGGTGCGTTGAAGAGAAATAACGGTGGATGGTTGTGGCTGGAAACGGGGGCGTCGCTCACAGGGCTGACGGCTGCTCGGCCCGGGCCCTGACCCGGTGGCCGCGCGACTGCAGCCAGCTCTCCGGGTCGAGGCGGAAATCGTCCGCGTCGCGGGGGGCGGGGCCGTCGAGCATCCAGCTCGTCCAGCCCAGGCGGGTTCCGCCGCCCAGGCGCGTGCCGGGGACTTCCTCGCGCTGCAGCACCAGCTCGAAATCCCAGGCGTACTCGATGCCCAGGTAGTTGCGTACCCAGTCCACGAGCGCCTTGAAATCTGGCTGGCCCGGCAGGAAGCGTTCGTACTGTGCGAGCGTCATGGGGCCGATGCGCAGCCGGAACTTGCTCTGGGCGTCCGGCACGCGCGACCCGACCACGGTGTCGACGCCCAGCTGCGAATTGCACGGGTGCCGCGACAGGCGGGTCTGCTGAGATGGCTCGAGCTCCAGGAAGTGCAGGCAGTACTCCTGCAGCACCACCCGCACGCCGAAGTAGCTGCCGATGGCGCGCTGCAGCCCCTCGGGGTTGCGGGTAGTGCGCGTGAGGTGGCCGGCCATGTGCAGCTTGGCGTGGTCTTCGACCGCGTCGCGCTGCCGCGCCGACGCCTCGCCAATGCCGACGATGCTGGCCAGGTGCCGCCCGAACATGCCGTCGCCGGGGCGGTCCAGCGACACGGTGGGCTGGGCATCGGCCCACGCCCGAAAGAACAGCAGCAGCAGCCGGTGGTGAAAGATGTCGGAGAACCGCGCCAGCGTCGGGTCATCGAACTGGCGCTGCCGCTCGCGCACATATTCCGTCAGGTGGGTGGGCATGGGCCCGTTGGGGCCGTACAGGCCAAAGCTCCAGACGGTCAGCCGCTCGGGCTGGCCCGCCACGGGCGGCAGCAGCTCTGCGATGGTGGCCGGCGCAAAGGCGAGCGACGGGTCCTGCCCCAGGCGGATGGGCTCGGCCTGCGGGCGTGCGGCGCGGCCCAGGGGCGGCAGGTCAGCATTGCGGGCCTGCAGCCAGCGCAGGGTGAAGAACAGATCGAACGCGTGCGGGTTGCGGCGCAACCTCTGCCACAGCTCCGCCGTGTCGCTGGGCCGCTGCGCCGACTGCGGCTGGGAGGAAGGCTTGGAGGAAGGCGCGGGGCCGCTCATGTGTTGGGCCTTTCGCCCGGGCGGACTTCCCACTTCGCGACCGGCCCGCGTTGCCGCGAGTGCAGGGACAGCTCGGTAAAACTGTTGACGCCCACGTGCCGCGCAAAGAAGCGTTCGAGAACGCAAGCCAGCGGCCATGCACTGACGCCCGCGAACGACGACTCGTCCACCGTGAGCGCGACGCCCACACCGCGGCCGTACACGAGCTGCCGGTGCTGTGCCAGGCGCCGCGTAATGGGCCGGATGCTGACTTCCTTGAGCCCCGCGACCTGGCCTGCGAGCGCGTGGTTGCCCAGCGCGAGGTAGAGGTTCATCAGCTCGCGCAGGGTCGCTGCGCCTTCCTGGTCCGACAGATCGGTCATGGCCAGGTAGTTGAGCGACAGGTGCGAGATCAGTCGCCAGGTGATCTCGTTTTCTGCCACGCTGCCCATCGGGCGCGACGGCCCGGCGATGGTGCGGATGGCACCGATGGGGGCCGAGTCGAGGGTGATGAAGTCCCCCTCGGGCTGGTTGGTGGGCATCAGCAGGGGCAGGTCGCGGTTGGTGCACAGCGTGCGCACGGACAGCTGCTTGAGGTCGTCCGAGAAGGGCGCGGCGCGCTGGTCCACCAGCGACAGGAACACTTCGCTGCCCAGGTACTGGGTGCGCGGGCCGAAGCGCACGGCGTGTTCCGAAAACAGCCGGGGCTCGCGCCGTACGGCAAAGTACGCCTGGTCGTCCGAGCGGATGCCGTGCACCGATGCGTACAGCGGCACGAAATCCCGGTCGTTCACCTGGCCTTCCTGGTGGCCGGTCACGCTGAGAACGCTGTACACCTCGAAGTCGCGCGGGCGGGTGCGCTCCATCACCACGTGGTATTCGTTCATGTCGGCCGACACGTGGATGCGGTCTGCCATGCGCTCGAACAGGTTGATGGCGGGCGTGCAATGGAGCAGGAAGTTCTGCTTGTCCACCACGGGCTCCAGGTCGGGGCTGGCCTTGCGCAGCAGCAGCGTCATGGCCAGTCGCCGCGCCGGAATCTGCCGCAGCGACGCCGACAAGCCCTGGATCGAAAAGAACCGGAAGCGCGGCGGAAACGCGAAGTACTCGTGCAGCAGCCGGTGACCTTGGAACGCCCTGTGCGAGTAGGGCAGCAATGCCTGCCGCTGCTCGTAGCCTTCGGCCTGCAGCGCCTGTGCAGGCAGGTAGCCGTACACCCGGGTGGGGTCCTGCACGTCGTGCACCACGATGCCCAGAAGCGACTCGTGGAGCACCTCCTGCAGGTGCGATGCGACGGCATCCGTCGCATGGATGTAGAAGTCCAGCCGGTCCATCGGCAGGTGCGCGAAGTCGGTGGCCCCCTGGGTCTCGAGTTCGAGGCGCAAATGCCCTGCGGGCTCGTGCGGCAGACCGAAGCGTGCCAGCGGAAGGTCCAGCGGCGGCCCGCCGAGCGCCGCGCGCGACAGCGCCACAGGCCACAGCGTGACGTCGTGCCCGGTGCGAAAGTCGCAGGGCGTCTGGTCGTCGGTGGTCTTGCGCGACCGCAGCATGCTGCCCGCTGGCAGGCAGTAGCCATCGGCCACGTTGCCTTCGGTGTCGCTGGGCGACATCTGGACGACCACCATCGCAGGCGTAGGCGCCAGGTAGTGCGGGCACACCATCTCGAGGATGCGTTGCGACAGCCGCGGAAATTCCGCGTCCATCTTCATTTGCACCCGCGCCGTCAAAAAGCTGAAGCCCTCCAGCAGCCGCTCGACATACGGGTCGGCCACGTCCAGGTCGCGCAGCGCGAGGCGGCTGGCCACTTTGGGAAACGCAGCGGCGAACTCGGCCCCCAGCTCGCGCAGGTAGGCCAGTTCGCGGTTGTAGTACTCGACCAGGCGCGGGTTCATCGGTGCTCTCTCACGGTCAGCTTCTCAGGTCCGAAACCATGACCTGGCCTGTTTCCAGGTCCAGGCTGGTCTTGAGCAACAGCTCCAGCGGGTAGGGCATCGACCAGAACTGGCAGCGGATCTCGAACTGCAATGTGTTGTGATGGTTCAGCGAGTCGAACGACGGCAGCAGGGTCACGGTCAGCGATTGCGGCAGGACACGCGGCTCGAAGGCCAGGATCGCGCGGCTCACGTTGGCCTCGACATTCTTCCAGTCCAGATCGGACAGGAGCTTGCCTGCCAGCGGGGTCATGCCGTAGTTGAGCGTGGACCGCTCTGCGTGGGGCAGGCCATCGAAATCGATGTGGCCCGACGCATTGCTGGCATTCAGCAGCCACCCCAGGTCGCGCAGCAGTGCGGCGCGCAGGCGCGATTCGGTGACATACACCGCATCCGCTTGCTCGGTTCTTCGGGAGGGGTCGTGGTCGGTCAGCCGGTCCAGCAGGGCCGGCTGCAGGCGGTCCTTTTCGGTCCCTGACCCGCTCAGTCGCCTGGACACCATGGCAGGCCGCGTCAGGCGTTGAAGGCGATGGCGCGCACATCCAGCAGCGCGTGGTCGCCCTGGTCGGAGATCAGCACGCGCTGACCCCGGCCCGCCACATGCTCGCCACCGATGTCCGTCCATTCGGTACGCCGCGCCAGGCGCAGGGTGTCGTCGTCGCCCGCCTGCGTGGGGTAGCGCGCGGGCACCAGGCCCTGCACGGTGCTTTCGTTGACGAGGGTCAGCTCGGCAGGCTGCCACACCAGGTCGCGCAGGTCCTGGGGCTTTTCGAACGCGATGCTGCGGATGGACGAGTACGGAACCCAGTAGTAGCAGCCGTTGGTGTGGAGTTCCAGGATCGGCCCGAGCCGCGAGTCGGAGTCGCACAGCCATTCGAACGGATCGCCGTTGATGGTGCCTGCACAGGCCGGTGCCAGGTCCAGGGCCTGGGTGCGCAGGTTCAGCGCGGCATCGTGCGACCCCTCGGACTGAGCCTTCAACGCGTCCACCATGTAACTCAGCCACTGCGGTGGTTCGCCCAGGATGTACGGGGTGCGGCGCCCCTCGAACACTTCGGTGCGCAGCAGCTCGCACCGCATGGCTTCGCGGTAGGCCTGTGCCATGGGCACCGCTTTGGGATCGAGCTGCGCGCATACCTGCAGTTGCGCCAGCGCCTTGGTCCAGTCGCCCAGCACGGCCAGCAGCTGGAAGTAGAAGGTGCGCAGAGACGCCTTGGAGGGCTCTTCGCGGATGGCGTCCTTGACGCGGCTCAGCTGCACGTCCAGGGGGCTTTGGGAATCAAAAAGAACAGCAGTCACGGTGAAAACTCATGGAAGGCTGTGGCGCGAATGCGTCCACGGCGGTTGTAGCGGACTGTCACGTAAAACCGGATCAAGCAAAACCGGCTCAGGCAGGGCAGAAGGGTTGGCGAACCTGTCCATGCCCGTTCCCATGCCTGCCCGGTTGCATTCGCCGTCTCATCTGAACTGAACTGAACTGGCGACGCGGTGCCTTGTCATGCAGCCGCGTTCAGGAAGATGGCCGGGGTGGGCGACGGTGTCTTGCCTGCAATGCGTGGATGGGCTGACCCCGGTGCACATCATCAGGACATCCGCACGCCTGCTCGCCAACTAGCCAGTCGGGCATCGTGCGCCTATCCCGGCGCAACGACGCCACCGCTGCCATCGCCGCCACTGCCCGGGCGGACAGGTGCGACGCTGGCCGACACGGTATCTTTCAGCGGCTGAGCAACGGCAAGCCCAGGGGACTCAGTTGCCTGCTTCCTTGACGGAGGGCAGCTTGGACACCAGGCGCAAGGACACCGTCAGGCCTTCCAGCTGATAGTGCGGACGCAGAAAGAACTTGGAGGTGTAGTACCCCGGGTTGCCTTCCACTTCGTTCACTTCGACTTCGGCAGCGGCCAGGGGCTTGCGGGCCTTGGTTTCTTGCGACGAGTTCGATGGGTCTCCATCGACGTAGTTCATGATCCAGTCGTTCAGCCAGCGCTCCATGTCGCTGCGCTCCTTGAACGAGCCGATCTTGTCGCGCACGATGCACTTGAGATAGTGTGCGAAGCGGCAGCAGGCGAACATGTACGGCAGGCGTGCCGACAGGTTGGCATTGGCCGTGGCGTCTGCGTCGTAGTACTCGGCAGGCTTGTTGAGCGACTGGGCGCCGATGAAAGCGGCCACATCCGAGTTCTTGCGGTGCACCAGCGGCATGAAGCCGTTCTTGGCCAGCTCTGCCTCGCGGCGGTCGCTGATGGCGATTTCGGTGGGGCACTTCATGTCCACGCCGCCGTCGTCGGTGGGGAACGTGTGCGCGGGCAGGTTTTCCACCGCGCCGCCGGATTCGACACCGCGGATGGACGTGCACCAGCCGTAGTACTTGAAGGACCGGTTGATGTTGACCGCCATGGCGTAGGCCGAGTTGGCCCAGCAATACTTGCTGTGGTTGCCGCTTGCGGTTTCTTCTTCGAAGTCGAACTCGTCCACGGGGTTGGTCTTGGCACCGTACGGCAGACGCGCCAGGAAACGTGGCATGGCCAGGCCGATGTACTTGGAGTCGTCCGACTCGCGCAGGCTGCGCCATGCAGCGTACTCGGTGTTGGTGAAGATCTTGGTCAGGTCGCGGGGGTTGGCCAGCTCTTGCCACGAATCCATCTGCATCAGCGCGGGGGAAGCGCCGGAAATGAACGGGCAGTGGGCAGCGGCAGACACCTTGGCCATTTCACCCAGCAGTTCCACGTCAGGGGGGCTGTGGTCGAAGTGGTAGTCGCCCACCAGGCAGCCGAAGGGCTCGCCACCGAACTGGCCGTACTCTTCTTCGTAGACCTTCTTGAAGATGGGGCTCTGGTCCCAGCCGACGCCCTTGTAGCGGCGCATGTTGCGGTGCAGCTCCTTCTTGGAGATGTTCATGACGCGAATCTTGAGCATCTCGTCCACCTCGGTGTTGGTCACCAAGTGCTGCAGGCCGCGCCAGGCGCCCTCGAGCTTCTGGAACTCCGTGTGGTGGATGACCAGATTGACCTGCTCGGACAGCTTGCGGTCGATCTCGGCAATGATGGCCTGAACGGTCTGGTATGCATCGTTCGAGATGGTGGTGACCGAGGCCAGTGCCTGCTGCGCCAGGGTCTGGACCGCGGCTTCCACCGCGTCGCGTGCCTGGTCGGTCTTGGGCTTGAACTCCTTGTTCAGCAATGCCGCGAAGTCGTGGCCTTCCAACGACTGGGCGGTGGATGATTCATTGATGGCTACTGCGCTCATGGGTAATCTCCGTTCGCTGGGGCGGCTCAGGCGGCGTCGTTTTGAACTGGGCCTTCGGCAGGCGCAGGGGCGGGTTTGGAACTGGCAGCCAGTGACTTGAGCAGTGCGGGGTCCTGCAGCACCTTGCGGATCAGCTCTTCGGCGCCTTGCTTGCCGTCCATGTAGGACAGCAGGTTGTGCAACTGGGTGCGGGCTTCGAGCAGCGTGTTCAACGGCCCGATGTTGCGCGCCACCGCTGCGGGCGAGAAGTCATCCATGCTTTCAAAGGTCAGGTCCACGCTGAGGTAACCCTCGCCGGTCAGCGTGTTGGGCACCAGGAAAGAGGCCCGGGGCTTGATGGACTTCATGCGGGCATCGAAGTTGTCGATGTCGATGTCCAGGAACTTGCGGTCAGCGATTTCCGGCAGGTTTTCCAGCGGCTTGCCAGAGAGGTCGGCCATCACGCCCATCACGAACGGGATGTGCACTTTCTTTTCCGAGCCATAGATTTCCACGTCGTACTCGATCTGCACACGCGGAGCGCGGTTTCGGGCAATGAACTTCTGTCCGCTTTTTCCCACTTTGGTGATTGACATGGTTACCTCTCTCAAGTTGGCTGGCCGATAAACCCGTGGCCCGCGCTAGGGTGGCCATTTGGTTCAAATGCTTACAAAGTTGTGTGAATTCGCTACGGTTTGTGGTCGCCGAAACGAATCGTTCCTGGGTGTCATTCCCGGGCAAAGCTGCTCAGGACATGACCGCGTGACACCTGATACACAGAATCTCTCTTCGGCGCCCGAGCAATGCAAGATTTCATGCCTGTTCTTCGCCTCCAAAAGCTATGCCACTTCGGTGCTTCAGTATCCAATCTGCCTATGAAGTGACTGTTACAGTTCGTAGTTCAGGACGACTGGTCCGGCTGGATTCCAGTGATCACCTCAATTTGCTGCAGGCTTTGCGGAGCGAGTTCACGCAGGATGTCGATGAAACTCATGCCCATGAGCTTGGCGGACCGGCGAATGAGCAGGGACGCAGGGTTGGTGGGCTCGGTGGATTCGAGAAATTCGGCGATCTTGACCAGTTGCTTGATGGCATCGTCCCGGGTCCTGATTTCCCCATTGGAGTCCGGTGGCCGGATCGTCACGGTGCTGCCCGAGGTGTCTGCAGCGTCCGCCGCGTCGGCAGGCGCCTGCATGTCTTGCTTGCCTTTGGGCAGCATGGCGTTGAGCAGCGATACCAGGGACTGGATGTTGCCCAGGTCGGGCTGCTGGTGGTGGGGCAGCTTGTCCGTGCAGATGCGGACGAGCTTTTCGAGCCCTTCTTTCGCCGTGGGGACGGCCAGCAGCAGCGGGTAGCCCTGTTCGAGCGCGCTGCCCATGCCCAGCCGCAATTGCTCCACGGTGAGTTGCGCATTGGACTCGGCACGTTGGCCGCGTGCCAGCGCTTCCGCATCGCGGACGGTGAAACTGCCGAAGTTGGACGCGAGAAACTCCGTTTGCCGCAGCTCCCGCAGCAGTCCGGTCACATCGTTCAGCATGGCGACCGCGTTCATCCGCATGAAATAGTCGTCGTCTTCCGGCAGCGGATGAATGGCGTCCCAGTAGTTCTCCAGCAGGGCGCTCATCAGCGTCAGCCCGCGTGCCAGCCCGACGAAACCTTCCGTGTTGGTCCACGACCGGCACAGCAAGCCGGCGATGCGCATGTCCTTGCTTTGCCGCAGCAGCTGCAACGCACTGCTTTCGACCGACTGCCAGTCAGGATCTTCTGCCGGGATGATGGTGTCGCCGTACTGCTGCTCGATCTTTCCGCGCGCCAGTTGCTCCAATGCCAGAAACTCCGCCGCGTAGGTCATCTCGGGACCGCAGGGCGGGTTGGACGGAGCTTCGCTCAGGAGGTCGTCGATATCGGTCATGGTGGATTTCTGTGGGAGTGCGAGCAGCGGGGTGGCAGACCTGATCAGATTCTGGAGAAAAGTTGCGTGAAGAGCCAGCGGTCGCAAAGGCCTTCGTGCAGCAGTTCTTGATAGCCCACGCGGACGGTGGGAGACACCCACCAAAGACTTTGCTCGCGCAGACCGGCGGCGCGCAGCCTCCAGTCGCCGGGGGGCAGCACGATGTTTTCAGCAGGCTGTTCGCCCACCGCGGATTGATGGGCGCGCGAGGCTTCGGTCAGGTCCGTCAGGATGTCGTGAATGAGCGAGGGTTCGCGTTCGATCGGGGGGGCGGACTCGAAGGGGCTGGTCAGCTGGGTGACCCGCCTGTCCAGTTCGTCGACCGACAGCGTGCGGCGCCGCGCCTCCACGATGGCCGCGCGGGCGCCTGCCAGGAAGGACTTGACCTCCGCGTCATCGGCGAAAGGACAACCCGTCCGGGGTGCGGTCGCCATCACCGTCAGCGGGTAGTAGCGGCCGACGCGGTCCATGCTGGGCGCCAAGGCACCCATCACCGGTGAGCCCGACGAAGCGACATGGGCGATGAAAAACCACAGGGGGGCACTTACAAAAGTGTCTGGCCAGCCTGCGTCGTCCGCCCTGCGCAGCTCGTCCATGCCGGCGCGCAGCCAGCCATCCCACTCTGTCGTCAGCGCGTGCGACATGCGTCGGCCCGCGAAGTCGCCGAGGCTGGGCAGCTTTCCGTACCAGGCGATGGACGCCTGCGCGTAGGCTTGCGTTTGGGTGCCGCGGGTTTCCATGCCTAGAGGTTGCTCGGACATTCGAACTCTTCCATCGCCTTGAGCCGGAATGGGTTGAAGACACTGCTGGTGGTGACTTCAAACCGGACCCTGCGACCGTCCACATTGAACACCGCCGAGAACTTCTCAGGCGCGTTGCCCGGCAGGATCTGAGCGCGGTCGAAAAGCCTGTGCAGCGCCCAGGGCCCTTCGGTGACCAGGCCCGAGTTTTCGCCGGTGGCGGTGGTGATCTGAAGCCGGACCTGGCCTGTACCACGGGTGCCGGGCCAGTTCATCGACTTCGGAATTTGCGGGCCGTGCTGGTAGCGCAGCACATCGCCATCGACATCCAGCACCATCTGTGAAATGGTCGCATCCATTTCGATAGGCTTGATGTCCAGGCGAATGCCGGGCGCCTTGCCGCCCGCGCGGAAGTACACGTCGCGGATGGTGGCGGCTTTCTGGAACGATGCCAGCGACGCCGACCCACCGACCGGTGTCCCGTCCACGCCTTGCTTGAAGGACCAGGTGGCCGCCGAGATGTCGACCATGGGTTGCAGGGTGCTGCGGAAGAACTCGTCCATCACGCCGCCCACCGCGAACAGCTTGGCAAAGTCGTCTGCAGTGACGTCGCGCCCGGCGCTGCGTGTGAAGGGATAGCGGCCCAGGATGGCACGGCGGCAGAAATCGCCGATGGTGGCGTTCAGGTTGCCGCCGATGGTGCTGCGCACATCACGCCCCACCATGGTGGATGTCGCTTCGGCCAAGTCGGTGTACATCAGATTCAGCGGAGGAGGCAGGCGTTTGGCCTCGGCACGCACCCGTTCCAGCGTCGACGACAGGGTGGGCGGCACCGTGCCGCCGGACTTGACCTGCTGCCGGGCCGATGCAATCACGGCCGAGGCTTCGTTGAGCACCTGCAGGCTCTGCGTCAAAGGCGAAGGGCCCGAACCGTTGCTGGTGGCCAGGCGCCGGTACTCCCGGAAGCGGAAGTCCACGATGTCCGCTTCGAGCGTGCCGCTGGCCGCCAGGCCGCCCACGTTGACCTGCTTGCCGGTCAGCCTGCTGAGTTGCCGCTGTTCTTCGCGGATGCGGTTGAGCTTTTCGCCCAGCCAGCTGCTGGTGCTGGCACCGCTGTCGGTATCCGCATCGGGGCGGCGCGCCAGCGTGGTTTCCTTGGACACGGCGCGAATGAACTGCTCCAGGCTGGAGTTGGCCGAGGAGTACAGGCGCGCCTGCTCGCCCGCCTGGTCCAGCGATCCGATGCGGGTGGGGCGCACGTCGGCCAGGTAGTCCTCCCACAGCTTGGCGTACTCCATGAGGTACAGGCGCTTCACTTCGTTGGCGACCTGCCCGGTCAGGACTTCCTGGGCCGTGCTGCGCTTGCCGTCCGCCTGGCCCAGCACCCAGCCTTCTTCCTTGGACAGCAAGGTGGTGACCTTGGGAAGCTCGTGCAGGAACACGCCGTGGTATCCGTCGTACGTGAAGAGGCCGGAGATGCCTTGCGTGAGGGGCCGTCCGCTGCGGCGGCTGAATACCTGCGGTGCTTCGGGGCCGCTGGCGCGCACCACGCTGAAGTCAGCGGGCAGGTTGTTGCCTGTGGTCAGCAACTGCTTGAGCCGGCTGTAGGCGCGCTGGGCCGGCGACATTTGCGCCAGCCGCTGCCGCACCTCGTTCACCAGCGCGGTGTCGACCGGGGTGGGCGACAGCACGATGCGGTCGTCCATCAAACGATCCAGGTGGTGTGACAGCCTGTCACCGACACCTGCCTGCACCAGTTGGGGCGTCAGGCTCGCATCCCACTCGTGGCGAATCCATGCCTTCACGGTGCGGGCGTCGAAACGGTCGGCGTCGTGAATCATGAGGTAAGCCTTCAGCGCTTCGTAGCTGGCCTCTGGATTGTTGGTCGAGGTTTGCTGCAGCGAGCGCCGCAGCTGCCGCACGATGCCGGGCAGCCAGGCGTCTTCCAGCAAGCGCAGGTAGGTCGTGTCCGCGGCGGTCTCCACCTTCGGCACCTGCAGCAGGCCCCAACGCCAGCTGACCGGGGGCGATCCTGTGTAGCGCTCGCTGGCCGCCAGGGATTCGGCATGGTCCAGCAAGGGCAGCAGTGCCACCAGGTTCTCCGGGTCGCCGGTCTTGGCTTCTTCCACGGCCTGGCGCAGGGTGGCAGCGCTGGCTTTCACCTCTTCCAGGTACGCCAGATTGTTCTGGTTGCTGACGCTCCAGGCCAGGGCTGCGCCGCTCAGGGCAAGTGCCAGCGCGATCAAGCCGCCGGCCTGCATCAACCGGAGTTGCCGCTCTTTCTTGGCGTTGCGGCCGGTGAGCCCCGCTTCGTTGAACATCACGCCCTTGAAGAGCGTCTCGATGAAGAAGCTCTTGCCCTGCTGGCCAGCGCCTGCCTTGACATGGCTGGCAATCGAGAAGCGCCGTTTGAGCGCCGACAGCACGCGGTCGAACGGCATGCCTTCTTGCGTGCCGCTGGTGAAGTACACCCCGCGGAAGAGCGGCTTTTCCTTGAAGCGCGATGACGAGAAGGCTTCCTGCAATGTCTGGTTCACGACCTCGCGGAGGCCCACGAACTGCTGGGGCAGGGCATAGATCAGCCCGCGGCGCGCCAGGTCCTGCTCTGCCAGCAGGCGCTGGGGCAGCAAGCGATTGATCTGCGCCACCAGCGCGTCGAACTCTGCGGTGAACTGCGCCGTCGGATCGACCGATGGAGCGTTCTCCTTGTACTTCTGCGTGAATCCCCAGACCTGCGAGCGTTCGTCGCGGGTCATCTGGCCGAAGAACTCGTTGAAACCTGCCAGCAGGTCGGCCTTGGTGATCAGGACGTAGACGGGGAACTTGATGGCGAGCTCGTCGCACAGCTCGCCGAGCCGTGTGCCGATGGTCTTGGCCAGCCGTGCGCGTTCTGTTTCGGTGCTGCTCAAAAGCTCCTGCACGCTGAGCGTGACGATGACGCCATTGATGGGCTGTCGACCCCGAAAGCGTTTGAGCAGTTGCAGAAACCCCGACCAGGCGGCCTTGTCCTGGACAGCATCGCTTTCCTGCGTGGTGTAGCGGCCCGCAGTGTCCAGTAGCACGGCTTGGTCGGTAAACCACCAATCGCAGTTGCGCGTACCGCCGACGCCCCGGATGGAGCCCTTGCCAAATTGCTCGGCCAGCGGGAAATCCAGGCCGGAGTTGACCAGCGCGGTGGTCTTGCCCGAGCCGGGCGAGCCGATGATCAGGTACCAGGGGAGCTGGTACACGTAGCGCTTGGTGAACCGGCCGAAGAGGCCGCTTTCCGTGGCGCCGAACCGTGTCTTGGACAGGACGTCCACGGCCTCCTTGAATCGCCCCTCCAGCTCAGCCACTTCTTCCTGGCCTGGCGCGAGTTCATCGGGCGTGTCGCGGCCGGCGGTGAGCCGCGACAGCTGACCCATCAGCTTGTCGTTCATCCGCTTGGCGCGCCACCAGTGGAAGAGCAGCTTGATCACCCAGATGGCGAACAGGGCGGCAATCAGCGCCCAGCGGACGCTTTCGCTCTCCAGCGGTTGATAGGGCTTGATGTAAACCAGGGGTCCGATGAACCAGATCACCAGGCTCAGCAGGACCAGGCCGATGAAAGCCAGTGTGTAGCGGTTGAACAGCAGCGCTGCCATGTTTCTCAGCATGCTCATTTCCTGATGCCTTCCGTGCGTGGGGCATTGCCGCTGAGCTGCAATTCGTTGTCGCGCACTTGGGGCGCTACCAGCAGAACGATTTCCACACGCCGATTTTTGGCCTTGCCTTCGCTGGTGGTGTTGGGTGCCACGGGGTCGGCCTCGCCACGGCCCTCTGCGTGAACGCGCTGTCCCTCGCGCACGGTGCGCAGCAGCATGTCGGACACCGACTTGGCGCGGTCTTGGGACAGGTGCCAGTTGGACGGGTAGCGTGCGGTGCGAATGGGGGAGTTGTCGGTGTAGCCGTTGACCACGACCTTGCCGGGCACTTCGTTCAGCGCCGTTGCGATGCGCTCGATCACCTGCACGTAACGGGGCTTGACCACATTGGAGCCCAGGTCGAACAGGCCATCGCCCCGCAGGATGATGGTGCTGCGGTCGGCCTGGTCGATGACTTCGACCAGCCCTTCGCGGATCTCAGGTTCGAGGAACTGGCGCAGCCGGGGTTTGTCCACGCTGGCGACCGCCGCAATGGCCTTGGGGAACCGGATCGCGTTGATGGAGGCAAACAAGGCATCCGACTGGGCCGCGAGGCGGTAGCTGAACCACAGGAACAGCGCGAAGGCCAGCAGCAGCGCCAGGGCCGCAGCGACCCACAGCGGCACCATCGTCCAGGGAGGCGCGGCTTTGCGCTCTTCGCCTTTCCAGTGGATCGACAGCGCGCCGCTGCGGTCGCCGCGCGTGCTCTCGATCAGCGCGAGCAGCCGCGCCTTGAGGGTCTCCAGCTGGCTGCGGCCGTTCTCGATCACCCGGTAGCGGCCTTCGAAACCGAGCATCAGGCAAAAGTACATGAGCTCGATGAGGTCGATGTGCTGGTGCGGGGTCTGCACCAGCTTGGCGAGCAGCTGAAAGAACTTTTCGCCGCCCCACGTTTCGTTGTGCAGCGCCACGAGCAGGCTGAACTTGGGCCAGACGCCCGAGCCGCCCCAGGGCGTTTGCGCAGCGGCCTCGTCCACCACGGTGCAAAGGCAGTAGCGTGCGCCGATCACGGTTTCTATCGGAACGCCGGCCACCCCCGCGCTGCGCTCGAATTCGCGGATGTTCGTGAGCAGCAGGCGTTGAAAGCCTTCGGGGTCGGCGTTGGATGCCATCGCCCGGATCTGGGGGATCAGGTTGAGCAGCACGTTGGCAGAAGCGACCAGCGGGTTGCCGCCGCTCACTACGTCGGGCAGGCTCGTGCGGGGCAGGGCGTTGGCGGGCTGCGCGGGCATGGAGGTGTCCAGCAGACCTGGATCGCCCGGCCCGGTGTGGTCGCTGGCACTGAAGGCGAAGACGTTGTCCGTCATTGGCATCGTTATAGGTGTTGTTATCTACGGATCGCCCAGAACTCCAGCTGGAGTTCCGGGAACTCGCCAGAGACGTGCATGGCCAGGCCGCCAGAGTTGTTCAACTGGCGCCACAGGTCGTGCGTGGTGTCGACCTCGAAGTAGGAATACCCGGCGTGGTAAGGGATCTCGCGCGGCGCGACAGACAGCGAGCGCAGGACGACCCCCGGGAGGTGGAGGTTGACCAGATCGCGGATCTTCTCGACCGGGCCCAGTTTGGTCTGGGTCGGAAAGTGGGTGCGCAGAAACTCCACCGTGGTCTGTGCATGCACCGCGAGCACGAAGTCGCAGGTGGTGAGCAGTTCGGTGGACGGGATGAGCGCCACGCGCACGCCATATTGCCGCTCTTGCAGCTCGATCTGGATCGCGTTTTGCTCCAGCACCGAAGACAAGCCGCGGCGCAATTCCAGCATCAGCGGCGGAAAGCAGCTGCGCAGGTCATCATGGTCGTAGGCTGGCAAAGGCGCAGGGCGCCGCTGTTCGCGGGTGAAGGTGGCCAGTTCTCCGGCCATCTTCAGAAGGTCATCGAAGAGCCGCTCGGGATGGATGGTGCGAACCCGCACCCAGTGCTCCACCGCAGGCTCCCAGCGGTTGATGAACTGCAGCATCAAAAAGTCACCCACCTCGCCCACGCCACCACGCCCCGGCTGGATCAGCCGCTCTTCGAGCGCTGCGCCCCGTTGGCGCAGCAGGCCATGCAGCTCGCGGCAAAAAGCGAAAAGCGCGGAGGTCTCGGAGTTGTTGACCACCGTGGGGATGAAGGTCTTGTCCAGCAGCACCGATCCGTCGGACTTGCGTTCCACCACATGGGCCACGGGCAGGGAGACCCAGCCATCGGACAGATCCTGCGATGCACGCAGGCTGAAGCGGGCAATGCCCAGTTGCACTTCGGCAGGTTGCGCGCCCACGTCGTTGACATCGGCCACTTCGAGCACCTGCGCCTGGTAGCGCGTCATGCCCAGGTCACCCTCACCGAGCGTGACTTCAGCCCCGCTGCGCCGGCGCAGCGGGAGTGACAGGTGCACCAGGGTGTCCTTGGTCTCCTTGCCCACGTCCAGCGGGGCAGGGGCATCATCGACCTGCGGGATGCGAAACGGTGTTCCGTCAGGCAGCACACCGTGGGCGGATACCACGGCGATCTTGCCCAGCGCCAGCATCTGGGTGTCCAGGGTGAGCTCCGAGAACCCCCAATAGAACGGCTGTGCGGGCAATGCGCGGCCCTGCACCAGAAAATCGACGTACCGCTCTTGCTGCTGAAAGTGCTGCGGGCGCAGGAACATGCCCTCGGCCCACACCACCTTGCGTTGCCAAACCATGGTTCTACCTTGAAGTTATTTGATGCTGCACCCGGACGGCTTCACGCGAAACCGTGACGAGATAGTGAACGGGCTTGAGCCGCTCTGTTTCGCCCAGGCCCCACCAGCGGCGGCGCATTTCCACGGAGTTCGGTGCATCGATGGACGCCCGCCAGGTGCTGCGCTCCAGGTCTCTGTAGCTGGCAAAAAAGCCGAAGGCCCGCACGTCGGGGTTGCCCTTGCGTTCGATGATGCGGCGCTCGCCGGGAGCGATCAGTATCTCTTCCCGTCGCACGAAGTCGCCGCCGAGCTGGCTTTCATCTTTGTCCAGCAGATCAAAGAAGCTCGAGCGTTCGAAGGTCACCGGAGTGCGCAATTCGTAGATGCGCAGCAAGACCGGTTTGGGCATGCCGTCCACATCGGGGTTCAGGCTGCGCTCGGCCATGATTTCGATGATGGCGGACGGCACCGCGGTGGGCGCTTCGGTGGGGCGGTTGAGCGTGTTCACCACACCGCAACCTGCCAGCGATGCCCCTGCTATGGACAGAAGAGGCGCTGTCTTCAGGATCGTGCGCCTTGAAATGGCGTTCTGGGTCGTGCTCATGGCAGCATCCTTCAGGTTCAGTTGACGGTGTGATTGGCGGACACCCACACCGCAAATGCGCTGAGGTTGTCCTGGTGGGGGCGGCCCTTCGACATGACGGTGTCTGCCATGTCCTGCAGCCAGACGTCGGGCCGCTCGGACGCCTGGAGCGCTTGCTCCATCGCGGATTCGTGAAGGTTCTCCCACAGTCCGTCGGAGCACAAAAGGAAGGCGTCGCCCTCCATCAGCTCCATGGATTCATGGAGCACCGTGGGGGGCACCTGCGACTCGGCGCCCACCGCGCCCGCGAGCACGCTGCGGTTGGGCAGCGAGCGCGGGTCGCCGTTGGCGTACATGCCCGCGTGCAACAGTTGCTGCACCACGCTGTGGTCTTCGGTCATGCGGTGGACCTTGCCGCCGCGAAACCAGTAAAGCCGCGAATCGCCCCAGTGGGCCCAGAGCGCCCGGCCTGTGACGGGTTCGATGCACAGCAGCACGACGGTCGCACTCATGTGCATGCGCGAGGTGGACGTGGGCTGCTCTTCGGAGACGGTGTGCTCTGCGCGAAAAATCAGCGATGCGAGGCTCGCTGGCGCAAACATGGGGTTCTCGCGGTAGCCGCCCAGCACTGCGTCGACGGTCAGGCGCGCTGCCAGCGCGCCATTGCCGTGGCCCCCCGCGCCATCTGCCAGCGTGCAGCAAAATCCCTTGGGCCCCAGGTCGATCATGCCCAAATAGTCTTCGTTGGAGGCGCGGCCTCCCTTTTGCGTGATGGCAGATACCGACAGCTGCAACCGGTGCGCCTCGCCTGCAATGTGAGCGATCAAAGGTTCTCCCCCGCAGCCTGCGCCGCAGCTTCATAGGCATCCACAAAAGTCTGGCCCGAAAAAGCCATCAGGTCATCTTCTGCGTTGCGGCGAATGGCGTCGTAGCGCTTTTGGAAGTCGTCCCACAGGGCGGCTTTGCGGTGTACGGACGAAATTTTGGACAGCAGGCCGGAGCCCGCGGCCGCGTCCTTCTCCAGTTCGGCAGGGCTCAGGCGCGCCACGGCCTCGGCATAGGCGGCGCGGATTCCGGCCATCAAGGCGATCTGGTGCACTGCCAGATCCTTGTAGGCCTCTTGCATGGCCGGCACGGGCTTCATGAAGCCTGGGAACGTCTGGCCCGCCAGCTGCAGCATCACGCCGTCGGCGGTGGGCAAGAACTTGAGGGGGTTGTTGGCGCCGGAGGCAATGATGGTGACGTCCGCACGAAATTCCCGCTTGATCTCCGAGCGGGCGGACAGCAGGTCGATGGAGCCCTGCACCGCCACGCGCAAGGCCTCACCGAACCCGCGCATGAAGTCGGGAGACAGGGTGATGTTCACTTTTCCGGGCTCTATCGCTGCACCTTCAATGAAGGCAGCGGCCAGCGCATCCAGCGTGGCGGTGGAAGCAGCGGTGGCTGTTGCTGTCGAGGGTGCGGGTGAAGATGGTGCAGGTGCAACAGGCATCTGAGGCGGCTGGGCGGCAATCGGCGCAGCCAAGGCCTTTGGAGGGATCGCAGCAATCGGCGCGGTTGGCGGGGTTGGCGCGATCGGGGTGATCGGTGCAGCAATGTCCACTTCCCGCAGCGCCTGAGGCGGCGGTGTGGGGTGTGCTGCCGACAGCGACGCGGTAGGGTTGCCGAGAACGTTCTCGGCATGCAGTGCACGTGCACGCTCGGGCTGCGGTCGTTGCACGGCGCTGTCCAGCGCAGCGAAATCGCCCATCGCGCTGCTGGGCTCGGCGGCTTGTGCAGGCCATGGCTTGGGCGCACCCGGTGTTGTGCCTGGCGTCTGGAAGGAATCCATGCCCAGAAGTTCTGCGGAAGAGCCAGCCGTCAGGGCGTCCAGCGAGCCACCGTCAAACAGCCCCAGGTCCAGGCCTTGCATGGCGTGCAGCCCGGCGCTGACCACGGGCTCCGCAGGCGCAGGCGTCGTCGGCGCTGCTGGCGGCACAGCGTTGGTTTGGCGGTGCTGCACATCGCGCGGCATGCTGAAAACCTGCGTGAGGTCCGAGCCGCGGGACATGCCGTGGTCCTCGGACTCCACATACATCGACTCCCCCGGCTCGCGAAACAGCTTCAACGGGTTGAGTTCGACGGTGGGGTCCAGCCGCTCCGGGAGACCGGTGTGCGCGGCATTGTCCATCTCTCCCGCAAACTGAGCCGACTTCGGCAGGGCTTGCAGGAGATCGTCGTTCTTGAGCTGCGCGACTTCGGCCAGGCTTTGGGCCACAAGGTCCCCGCTCCACGGGTCCTGGCGATTGGCAACCTCCTTCGGGTCGGCCGCAAACGGATCGAAGTCGTCCGGTATCACCATGGCGCGGTGAGCGATCGGCGCGGTGGGCTTAGGCCTGGCGGCGACTGCGGGTTGCCTGTCGAACGGATTCGGCAGCGCTGGCTCCGCAGGGGTCGGCAGGGGAGGCACGTCTGCCATGGGCGCTGCAACAGCTACAGGCGCAGCCTGCGGTGCATGAACGGCCTGCGCTGCATGCACCACTGGCACGTTTGGCATGGCAGAAGACGCCTGCGGAGTCTCCACACGGCCCAGCATCGCAAATGGATTGGTGTCCGAAGCAGCGCTTGCTGCCGACGATGGCAGCGGTGCGTCGGGCAGGCACGCAAGCACGAGGTCCGGCATGTAAGGGTCGCCCCCCACGATAGGCTGGATGTCTGCCCACGGATTGGGCAGCGAGGCAAGGTCCAATGACGGGCTGGACGCCACCGCGGCAGCCACAGGCAGCGGCGCGTTTTGCGGCACCGGTACCGGTGGCGCGACGGGCGAAGGCGAAGTCGAGACATCGGGACTTGCTGGAGCCTTGGTCGGCGCCGGGGTACTGGGCTTTTGGCCGGGCAGCACTGCCCGCAGCTGGTAGGGCCCGATTCCGATTTCCGCGCCGGGCACCAGGGGCACCTCCTGGCCGGAGAGAACTTCCAGTCCGTCGACCTGCACGGAGCGGCGCTCGCACAGATTGGCAATGTAGGCCTGGTCGGAATCCAGCCGAACCATGGCGTGCACGCGCGCCACCATGGCGTCGTCATCCGGCAACACCAGCTTGTTCTGGCCTGCACGCCCGACAGTTCCGCCGGCCATGCCAAAGATGGCAGACCAATGACGGCCCACCGGGCCGCCTGATTGGTGCGTCACCACCAGTTCAATCTTGTCCATTGCGTTCGCGCTCGCGTTGTCTCGGTTCTGCTCAGGATGTCTTGCGTGTGCGCTTGTTGCGCGCTGCATTGCGGGCGTTGATGAACTCACGTCCCCACACCGGGTGGCCCTTCTCGGCTTCGGTCAGCTGGAAGGTGGGGTCCTGCTCCAGCGCCAGTTCAAACTGCTGGCGGCAGGGACGCGGGCGTCCTGCAGCGCAATGGCTGAACGCCATGAACTTGCGGGCCTTGATTTGCGACGTCAGGGGCAGATCCGGGGCGTCGGCCAACGGAGTCAGCTTGGCAATCGCCTCATCAAATTGGCCCTCTGCATAGACGTTCAGCGCTTCTGTCAGCAGAGCCTCTTTCTGCGCGCGAGGGTCCACCGGTGCGACCGGTTCAGGGATGGGGGGCGCGGGCGGTGGCGCTTCCACCTTGGGCTCGGGGGCCTTGGGGGCTGTCTCGCAAGCAGTCAGAGCCAGGGCTGCGCATCCGATGATCAGAGCGCTCCAGAAACGGTTTCGCATGGGTTTATCTCGCGTCAAAGTCATGGGTGATCGTGATCGATTGTTCCGGCTCGACCTTCAGCGTCTTGCGCACGGTCTCAAAGCCGGGATTGCTGAAATCAATGGTGTGCGACCCGGGTGGAAGCTTGATTTCCGTCAGCGGTGGGGTCACCCCCAGCCGCTTGCCATTGAGGGTCACGTTCGCCCACGGCGATACGCGAAGCTGCACATTGTTTTCGGTGCGCATCGGCCTGCGTGCGCCAAACGCGCCGGGCGAGCCGCCATCCAGGGCCATCGAGTGGCCGCCTGCTGCGGGTAGCAGCGGTGTGATGGCGGTAATGATGGTGCTGTTGAGCGAAAAGACGAGGGGATTGGCGCTGTCCTGGCCTGGGCGGTTGTTGCTGCCCTGGCCTGCGAGTGGCCGGCTGCACTGCCAACCGCGCTTGCCTTGTGCCTTCACGTAGGCGTCGCGCCACGGTGTGTTCTGCAGCTCGTACTCTTCCAGCGCGAAAGAGGGCCGGGCGTCGAATGCGGCGTCGAAGGCCGCGTCGCACCGGGCCCACTCCTTGTTGGTGCAGTACACAAACGCCAGGTACTTGTGCGCGGTGGATCGCTCGCGGCGGTCGGGCAGGCCGGAAAACAGCGACGCCTGCAACGCCTTTTCTGCCAGATCCAGCTTGCGCGAGTCGTAGAGCGAAATGCCTTGCCCCAGATATTGACGACCGGCTGCAGCATCCGGGCCGCGCGTGTCCGGCGCCGGGGGCTCATTGCAGTCAGAGGATGCAATGGCTGAGCCCGCACCCAGGCAGAGACAAAACGCGACCCGTCGCAGTAAAGCGTTCATTGGCATGTCAGCAGGTGTCGGCGATGGCTTTACTACTCGAACTGATGGCTGATCACCACCGGTTCACCTTTTTTGACCTGCACTGTCTTGACGACAGGCGCGGCTGCGGGATTGCTCACCTCGATGCGGTGCGACCCTTCCGGAAGCTCGATATGGGTCAACGGAGGTGTCGTCCCCAGCGAACTGCCGTTCACGGAAATCCGGCCCCAGGGGCTGATGCGCAGCACCACGCGCCCCACATCGCCAATCGGCTTGGGCGGTTTGGGAGCCACCACCGGCTCCGTGGCAGCGGGAGTCTCTGGCTTGGGCGGGACCGTGGCCGTGGCCGACGTGCTGCCTGTTGCGGCTGGCGTCGTGGTGGCGGAAGGCGTCGCCGGGCGCTCGGGTGTGCCAGGCGCGGTGGCAACTGTCTCGGCAGGTGGCAGCGCAGCCGGCGGCGTGGTGGTGGTCACGGGCTCCTGCACTTCCATGCGGTTGAGCAAAGCCATGGCTTCGCTGCGGTGCTTGCCAGTGGGGTAACTGCTCAGGTAGCCGTCCAGTGCCGCCACGGTACCGGCGGCCTGCGCTTCGCGCCAATGCTGGTCGTCCAGATTCACTGCCAGCTCCGCAGCTGGCGGGCTCGACGGGCTCCCTTGCGTGCCCCACCACACGGCCAGCGCCGCCACGGCGACAAATGCCACGCCGACAGCGGCCCACCGCAGGGCCGGCGCGCGGGACGCTGGTTGATGCATCTTCCCGCTCGCTGCGGCGCCGCTTTGTGGTCGTGCGGCTTTAGCAGATGTAGAGGGAGTCGATGGGATGGCGGCTTGGGGGGTGGCCGCGGCTGCAGACGCGCGTGCGTCGACTGGCAAGGCCGCGTCGCTCGCATTGCCGACCACCGCGGCGTCGGACGGGGGCGCTTGACTCACCATCGGCCCGTCCTGGTGATGATGGGGCTGTGCTGGCGGCAACATCGCAAAAACTGCATCCGCAGGACTTGCCGATGGGAGCGGCATCGGTTGCCCGCCGAGTGCTGGAGCTTGCGCCAACGGATCCCAGGCAGGATTCGCCTGGGGCGCCTCAGTCGGAGCGTGTGCGGGCGCTACGGTGCGCACTGGCTCGCCCAGTGGTGCTGGGCCGGTCTGCGCCGCGTCTGCCTGCACGGCCAGGGGCACGGCGGGTGCCGAGGCGGCCGGGTCCTTCCACGGGGCAGACATGGGCATCGTGAAGGTGGTGATGCCCAGCAGCTCCTTGAGTGCGGCGATCGTCTGGGGGCGGTCCTGCGGCTTGACGGCCAACGCGCGGTCCACGCCGTGCAGAAACTGGGCCGAGTACCCCGGGTAGGTCGTGGTCGAGAGCGCAGCCACCGGGTCGTTGATCATTCTGGCCACGGAGGTGGCTGGCGGCTTGCCGGTGATCGCCAGATACAGCATCGCACCGATCTGGTAGATGTCCGTCCAGGCGCCCTGCGGCATGGCGCCGTCATCCACATACTGCTCGATCGGGGCGAAGCCAGGCTTGAGCACCATCGTCAGGGCCTGCGTCATGTCACCGATGATGCGGCGTGCAGCCCCGAAATCGAGCAGCACGGGCATCCCCGAGTTCTGCAGGAAGACGTTGTCCGGTGCGATATCGCGGTGGTAGCAGTCTGCCGCGTGCAGCATCTCCACCACGTCAAGCACAGGCCCGACGATGGCGGCCAGCATGCGCTGGTTCATCCGGTCCTGTTGTGCGGTCAGAAACTCCCGGAACGTCTGCCCTTCGTAATGGCGCATAACCATATAGGCCGTGCCATTGAACTCGAAGAACCGGTATACGTGCACCAGGGCAGGGTGCGAGAACTTGGCCAGCAGGCGGGCTTCGTTGATGAAGCTGCGCAGGCCGGCATCGAACGCCCCGCGGTGCTGGGAGCGAACATGAATCTCGTTGGAAGACTTGCGCCCAGCCAGGGTGGCTGGCATGTATTCCTTGATGGCCACCACGCGGTCCAGGCTGATATCGCGCGCCCGGTACACGATGCCAAAACCGCCTTCACCAATGACGTCGAGCAGCCGATATTCACCGACTTGCACGCCAGGCGCCAGGCAATTGGCTGATCCTCCAACGGTGTCAATCATGACGTGACGCCTCTGCTTTCATTCTCGGTTACGGCTGTACTTGATTCGCTGGCAAAGACATTTCTGCGGTACGGCCCACGAACAGGTCGGCATGTCGAAAGCCGTTGTTCAGTGAAAAGATCAGTGCACCAACGCCGCCCTGGGCTGTGGATGATTGATGTCATGGCGCAACACCGCAAAACGGGACAACTCGCTGTCGGACAAGGGTTTTGGGCACATTTCGCAACACATTGGAGGCCTTCAAGCGCAGGCCATAGAGGTGCGAAAGCGCGGGCGAGTCTAACGTGAAGACATTACAAAATGCGTCACGAAATGCGGCTTTTTGAACGCGGAAACACACTGTTTCCAATGTTGCCCAGGTACGTTCATTTGCTGTCACTTGAAACCCTTTTTTTGACGCCTTCCCCGTAACATCCGCCCGCAAACGAGCTTGCGAGGGAGGGAAACCAATGCAGGCACGCCAGCGATGCGCCGTCTACGGCGCCGTGTGTGCAGGAGCGTAGTGTGGAACAAAGACGCACTCTCGCTTTTGTAGAACACGTTTATCGCAGGCTGGTCCCTCTCAGGCAGCTTGTCTGTGAAAGGCTTCGCATCCCCTTGTGGGGCCTTGATCGTGGGCGCGTTTGCCCGCAGCAGGGTTTGTTCTCGCATTTTTTGAACCAAAAAGAGGTACGTGATGACTGTCGCAATATTTATGAAAGTGGAAGGTGCCAGCGGTGAGTCGAAAGACGCTGCGCACAAGGATTGGACCGATGTCGAGTCCTTCACCTGGGGCGTGACCCAGCCTCATTCGATGTCCAGCGGCGGTGGTGCCGGTGCGGGCAAGGCCGATTTTCAGAACCTGAACATCGTTGCCAACATCGACAAGTGCTACCCCGCCGTGCTCAAGCATTGCGCGACGGGTAAGCATTTGGGCCAAGTGGAAATCTCGATGTGCAAGGCCGGCGGCACGCAGATCGAGTTTGGCAAGATCACGCTGACCGACGTGATGGTGACCAACGTCACCGTCAGCGGCACCAGCTCTGGCGACACCGTGGTGGTGAACTACGCGTTCCAGGCTGCCAAGATCAAGACCGAGTACTCCGAGCAAACCTCGCAGGGCGGCAAGGGTGCTACGAGCCAGATGGGCTTCAGCATCAAGGAAAACAAGGAAGCCTGATAGCTGGGGCTTCGCCCCCTGGCTGCTTTCTTCGATGCGCACGCTGGCTGCGCATCCCAAGAGCCGCGTCTACGGATGCGGCTCTTTTTTGCCCGCTTGACGGCGGCCCCATCGATTTCACCCCCGCTGAACCGGCGCCACGCGTTGCACTGCCCCTGTGCGACTGTTGACTGGTGAGCGCCAAGATACACACCCATTTGCCATGACCCGCCGCGTCACGATCCAAACCCCTTTGGGCGAACAACTGCAGTTTCGAAAACTCGACGGCACCGAGTCCTTGAGCGAGCTGTACTCGCTGGACATCGACCTGGTGAGCCAGAGCAAAAGCATCGACCCCAAGGCACTGCTGGGCAAGGGCAGGGGCAGGACCACCGCTGGGGGTCCTACCGGATGCGCCTTCGCCCCTGGCTGTGGGTGGCCACGCGCAAGACCGACTTCAAGATCTTCCAGCACAAAACCGTGCCGGACATCATCATGGAAGTGCTCGGCAAGTACGGCTTTCCCATCGAGAAAAAGCTCACCCGCAGCTACCGCACCTGGGACTACTGCACCCAGTACGGCGAGAGCGACTACCAATTCGTGGCGCGCCTTCTGGAACACGAAGGCGCCTACTACTACTTCACGCACAGCGCGGGCAGCCACACCCTGGTGCTGGCCGACGACATCGTGGGCTCGCACAGCCCGCTGCCCGGTGGCCACGTCATCCCGTTCTACCCACCCGGCAAAGCCGCCGTGGCCGAGCGCGAGCACCCGTCAGCCGGCCTATCGCCTCCAGCTTCTGGCNACCCACAGCGCGGGCAGCCACACCCTGGTGCTGGCCGACGACATCGTGGGCTCGCACAGCCCGCTGCCCGGTGGCCACGTCATCCCGTTCTACCCACCCGGCAAAGCCGCCGTGGCCGAGCGCGAGCACTTCCACGCCTGGGAGCTGACCCAGGAAGTGCAGCCCGGGCGCCACTACAACGACGACTACGACTTCAAGAAACCCCGGGCCGACCTGTCCAACATGCGCCAAAACCCCCCGGGGCACGAGCATGACAAATACGAGATCTACGAATGGCCCGGTGGCTACACCGAATTCCCGGACGGCGAGACCTACGCCCGGCTGCGCCTGCAGGAACACCTGGCCAAGCAAAACCGTGTGCTGGGCCGCGCCAACAAACGCAACCTGGCGCCCGGCTACACCATCAACCTGGAAAACTACCCGCGCGAAGACCAAAACCGCCAGTACCTGGTGCTNGTGCTGGGCCGCGCCAACAAACGCAACCTGGCGCCCGGCTACACCATCAACCTGGAAAACTACCCGCGCGAAGACCAAAACCGCCAGTACCTGGTGCTCAGCGTGCACTACCACTTCGAAGAAAACCCCGAAGTGAGCAGCGCCAAGGCAGGCGGCGCCACGGCGACCAAGAACACGCAAGAGGCGGGCTCCATCCAGCAATTCGTGATGCGGGCGCAGCCCACGAGCAGCGACTACCGCCCCCCGCGCACCACAGAAAAGCCGCGCACCCGCGGCCCGCAGACCGCGGTGGTGGTGGGCCCGCCCGGAGAAGAAATCTGGACCGACAAGTACGGCCGCGTCAAAGTGCAATTCCACTGGGACCGCATCGGCGCGATGGACGAGAACTCCAGCTGCTGGGTGCGCGTGTCCACCAGCTGGGCGGGCCCGCAGTTCGGCGCCGTGTTCATCCCGCGCATCGGCATGGAAGTGATCATCGACCACCTGAACGGCGACCCGGACTACCCCATCCTCACCGGCTGCGTCTACAACGCCGTCAACATGCCCCCGTGGAGCCTGCCGGGCAACGCCACGCAAAGCGGGATCCTCACGCGATCGAGCAAAGGCGGCGCAGCGGGCGCGGGTATGAAAAACGGCCCGGGTGACGCCAACGCCCTGCGGTTTGAAGACAAGGCGGGGCAGGAACAACTGTGGCTGCACGCGCAGAAAGACCAGCTGACCGAAGTCGAGAACGACGAAGAAAAGTGGGTGGGCCGCGACCGCGAGAAGACCATCGACCGGGACGAGACCAACACGATCCACCGGGACCGCATCGAGACGGTGGACCGCAACGAGAAGATCACCGTGCACGGCTGGCGCACGGAAGAGGTCGATGGCGACGAGACCATCACCATCCACAGCAACCGCAAAGAGCGGGTGGACCACAACGAAACCGTGGACATCGGCGACAACCAGACCTTCAAGATCGGCATCAACCGCACCAAGACGGTGGGCAAGAACGAGAAGGACAAGATCGGCAGCAACTGGTCCATCAAGGTGGGCAAGTTCAAGACCGAAACCATCGGCATCGCCTACCTGCAAAACGTGGGCGTAGGCCGGATGGAGAACGTGGGCGTTGTCTACAACCTGAACGTGGGCGCCATGATGGCCACGCTGGTGGGCAAGACCCAGACCACCAAGGTAGGCAGCGACAAAAGCACCACGGTAGGAACCAAATACACGCTGACCGTGGGCGGTGGTAGCGCGGGTGCTGGCGGAGGGGCGGCCGGAGCAGCAGGGGTGAAGAACATCGTGGCGCCATCCGGAGGCGAAGGAGATGGCGCTGGCGGAGGAAATAAATCCAACATCACCATGGAGGCAGACAGCATCACCCTCCAGGTGGGGCAAAGCGTCATGGTGATGAAGGCCGATGGCACCATCACCATCAACGGCCAGGAAATCGACATCGTGGGCTCCAAACACGTTGGTGTGGAGTCCAAGCGCATCGACTTGAACTGAGCAGGCACCATGAACGGACCGGACCTGCTGATGCCCGCGCCGGTGCAGGCAGCACCCTTGGCGGAAATGCGCAACCACACCAGCTTTGAAAGTCAGTACTTTCAGATGATGGACACAGGCGACGAGGTGTTCCACGTCATTGCCTGCCGCGTCACCTATGACCTCGCGCGCCTTGACGCCGATGGAACGCCCCAGTTGGCGCAACATCAGGTGCCCTTGGTCGATGCGGACCAGTTCTACGCACAGCCCACCACCAGCAGCTGCATTCAAGAAAGCGACTTCGCGCCCTACAAGCCGCAGTGCGACATCCTGCTGGCCAACGCCACCGCTTACTCGCCAGAGGGCCAGCCAGAACGCCGCTGGCCCGTGGGCGCGCGCATCGGCAATTGGCAAAAAGTGCTGGCAGTCACCGGCCCGCGCCGAATGCACGAAGGAGTGCTTGGATGGAAGGTTACAGAGCCAGAAAAAGCCACCGAAGTCCCATTGCGCTGGGAGCTGGCCTACGGAGGCACCTGCCAATGGCCCCTGCATCCCGCTGCCGACCAAGAGCCTGAGATATGGGCACCCTACGAGGCGAACCCCATAGGCTGCGGTTGGGTCGACAAAGCGTGGCACAAGAAAAGCCGAGTGGACGAATTCTCTGCGCCACAGATCGAGGCCTTCAACCAACCTTTCGATGCCAACGCAGCCAATGCCATGCGGTACACACCTGTGGGTGTGGGCCCGGTCGGCAAATGGTGGACCCCCAGGCGCGCAAAGGGCGGCACTTACGACCAGGCCTGGAAGGAAAGCCGATGGCCCAGGCTGCCCAAGGACTTCGACTTCGGCTACTGGAACTGCGCCCCCGAAGATCAACAAATACCTTACCCGGAAGGCGGTGAAGAAATCCTTCTGATGGGCCTGACTCCCGGTCAACGCGTGTTTAAGTGCCAATTGCCTCCACCGGCCGTGCACGCCGTGGCCCGCCTGAAGGTCGGCCCGGTGCTGCCTCTGCCCATGCGTCTGGACACCATCACCGTCGATTTCAAGGCCAGGACGCTCAGTTGCGTCTGGCGTATCCAAGTAGCGGCACAGTTTGGCGTGCGCGTGCTGGAGCTGCGACGCGGGCAGGTGCCTGCATGAGCCCGACGCCAGCGTCCATCCCCGCAAGCAACGCTGGGACAGCCACGATATGGGTAACTGCGTCGGTTGTGTTCTGCCCAAGACCAGCCCGCTGCTCAGCCCGCCCAATAATCGCCCCGAGACCGAGGAAGAAGGCTGGTTCGACAAGTTCAAGCAAGGAGCCAAGGACGCAGCGCAGTACTACAAGGACAACATCTCGGAGTCGATGCACGAGTTTGGCGCCAACGCCATGGACACAGGGGGTAAGGTGGCCATGGCCGGGGGGGCCACTGCGGCTGCTGGTGGCATGGTGGCGGCCACGGGTATCGGAGCGCCAGTGGGTGCGGGCATGGCCACGGCGGGTGGCGCAGCGGCAGCAGCTGGAGGCGTGGTGGGTGCAGTGGGGGTGGGCACTGACTCAGCGGCGACCGTGTTGGACACAGCAGCCACTTGGATCACTGAGGGCAAGCCGCCAGACATAGTGAAGCCAGTTGTAGCCTTGGGAGAGCGGGTTCTGACCAGCATAGTGCTGAGGAAGGTGCCAGGATTGGGTGGGGGTAAGCCCCCGACCAAAAAATCTAATAGCAATTCCGGCGGGTACACCAAGGGGTGCAAGCATTTAGAGAAAGGCCCGCCCGGAGCCAAATACCAAGGTGGTAGCCACCGGAGAGTTCAGGAAGATAGTCAGAAATATGTGCGTGAATCACACCATATACCGCCAAAAAGTGTCAGCCCTCATGGGGCGCTTGATGGTCCAGCAATATCAATGGACTATGAAGATCACCGGGCGCTTAATAGTACTGGCAGGCGTCTGAATAGTGCGGCTTCAAAAGCACAAGAACGCTTAGCGCATTCTGGACCTAAGGGTTTTGCGGCCGCAATTCTTGAGGAAATCAATGATATTCAGAAGGTCAATAAAGATGGAAAATACAACGCAGCAATAGAATGGATGTTGTTGTACGCTGCATGCATGGGTTATATAGGTATCGGTAAGAAATAATATTGAGGTTTTTATGAGTAACCTGGATTCATTGCTCTCTTCTTTGTTGAAAGATGCTAGCAGCGAGGAGTTGAATACGCCATTGGTGTCCTCGGGTGATGTTCATTCTCACAAGGGGGGAAATAACGGACATATTTATGTGGGATGCCTGGCGCTGTGGCTTCTGGAAAGAAAGGCATTAGTGTTTGGTATGCATATAAAACAGCAGCACAAAAAAATGGTTGATGACGTCATGAAGATAAACCCTGGCGCCATGTCTGAGAAATATCTCGATGGCGAGATATGGATGGACGATGTTGGCGAGAATTTGAAGACGTTTGTGGCAGACTACGTTAGAAATGATGCGCTATATCCTGCGGATTTTGAAGAGATAACTATTGTTAAAGCGGGTAAAAATATAGGGGATTTCATACCTGATGATAAGGAAACTTACAAGATTGTCGCAAATATTATTAATCAAAGATATGCTTTGTATGCTTCCGGAGATGCTCGGTGGAAGTTCGTAGAAAGTAAATATGTAGAGTTAGAATTGGAGGAGTGGGAGAGGTCGGAGGCTGGCTGGCTCAATGCAATGAGCCAATTGAATATAATTAACCCCGTATCAGAGCAGGGTAGGCGACAAGATTTAAATAAGTTTTGGGCGCTGGTTGATCATTCTGCAGAAATCGCATCCGAAAAAGTGGCCTCGGTATTAGTCGCACAGACGGGTAAGGATCTGGGCGACGGCGTATGGGAGTCTGTCAGAAATTCCTTGGCAAATTTTCCATTTGAAGTGGCAATTAATGCCATTTTCAAAGATGCGATGCGGCTCAATAAGATTGGATCTCTGAGTGAAATCTTGAGTCCTTGGGATAATCTCGATAAAGATCAAGTAATTGAATTATCGGTGATTTTCGATTCTTTGGATAATGATCGAAAGCTTGCAATACTATCAGCGATTAGGGAAGGTGTGAGAAATCGCGAAGACTGGGCAAGAGAGTGGGATGAGGTTCTCTCGCACTAATATGACACGAATTACATATTGATTTATGGCCAATGAAGCAGCAACTGCCAAAGATGCTCAGTTCGTTCTTGTCAATTTGGTGCCCGATGTGTGTTTGACGCCGTCCAAAAAGGGTTATCCAGTACCTTACGTGATCACTCACCAGATGGACCAGAGTGAGCAAACGTCACCCAATGTCTTCTTTCGAGGTAAAGAAGCGTATTTGCATAACGAAAGCTATGTGGATAACGTGCGCGGCGATGAGCCAGGTGCGGGCAAGGGGGTGGTCAGCGACACCCACGTGCAGATCAGCCACAACATCGATAAAAGCGCCACGGTATTTGTAAACGGGCGACAGATCGTGCGCACGGGCGACAAGATGTGGATGAACTGGCGCAAGCCGTGACGAATACGTGGTCCGTTTACTACTAAATTGATAGCTATTTGCGCTTGTAAATAAAGCGGTAGATGTCAATTCAACTTCAGTAAATAAGCACGCCAAGCTGTGGTGGCTGCACAGTTTGGCGTGCGCGTGCTGGAGCTGCGACGCGGGCAGGTGCCTGCATGAGCCCGACGCCAGCGTCCATCCCCGCAAGCAACGCTGGGACAGCCAAAGCGCAGGTCAAGCCCAACCTCGCCCAGCGCGCTGGCAAACGTGTATTCCNGCACAGTTTGGCGTGCGCGTGCTGGAGCTGCGACGCGGGCAGGTGCCTGCATGAGCCCGACGCCAGCGTCCATCCCCGCAAGCAACGCTGGGACAGCCAAAGCGCAGGTCAAGCCCAACAGCTACCCGCGCCCAGGCGATATGGGTAACTGCGTCGGTTGTGTTCTGCCCAAGACCAGCCCGCTGCTCAGCCCGCCCAATAATCGCCCCGAGACCGACGAAGAAGGCTGGTTCGACAAGTTCAAGCAAGGTGCCAAGGACGCAGCGCAGTACTACAAGGACAACATCTCGGAGTCGATGCACGAGTTCGGAGCCAATGCCATGGACACGGGGGGCAAAGTGGCGATGGCCGGAGGCGCTACGGCGGCGGCTGGTGGCATGGTGGCGGCCACGGGGATAGGAGCTCCGGTGGGCGTCGCTATGGGCGCGGCGGGCGGTGCAGCGGCAACCGCTGGAGGCGTGGTGGGTGCAGTGGGCGCAGGCACCGACACAGCAGCGACAGCGCTGGATGCAGCAGCGACGTGGATCACCGAGGGGAAGGCGCCAGACTTGGTGCAACCTGCATTGGCGTTGGGAGAGAGGTTGCTGACGAACATGGTACTCAAGAAAGTGCCGGGTTTGGGGGCAGGCGGTAACGGCAACAAAGATAAAGGAGGCGGTTCGGGCTCCGGAGGTGGGTACATCCCTGGAGTTCTCGGCCCGTGCTTAGTAGGGAGTTACCACGCGATCAAAGATGCATGTGTTGCGCAGGGCGGGCAAACCCATCATATTGTTGCGGATAAAACCTTTGGGACGACAGCACGCAAGTCGAGAGAGCAGGATATAGGCCGCATTCCAGGCAAGGGAGGCGTATCCGCTCAAAACTTCGATGCTCCGTCCATCTGTCTGCAGGGAAATGCAAAAACAGCGGGAACCCAACATAACACTGCACATCAAGCTGACGCAAAGGTCAAAGTATTAGGTGATCAGAAAGATAATGGGCCTCAAGGAACTGCGCCCATGGGTGAAATCATCAAGATTTATGAGAAAGCGGCAATTGCTGCGCGCCCTGACTGCAAAGAGCAGATCGAAAATGCAGTGAAAAAGGGTTTTAGGAATGTTGACAAGAACCAGTCAGGTCGGACCACAGACTCTTTGCCAAAGGGTGAGTCCAAAGAACATTTAGAGCAAGGTCAAAAGGCTCCTCGTCGAAACGGTACCAAGAGATAAAAAATGAAACCTATAGGAACATATCGTACTGGCGTTTCAATTGCTAGCGACTGCTTTTGCGCATCAGTAGCGATGGATGCATACGAGGATTTTGAGCGCTACTCGCGCGTCGTAACTTACGATGAGCAAGACCATGAAAAATGGATTTTTCATGAGGAAGATAGATTAATTTGCAGCGTATGTATATTTCGCGAGCCGCAAGATGGCTCTCGGTACTTTGCCAATCTATCAGAGGATGGAGAGGTACAGATCATGACTGAGAATTTTTTGGAGGAAAAAATTCTTGGCGCTGGTGTGAATGTAGAAGACTCAGTGGGTTGGGGATATTTATCGGACATTCAGCAAATCGGCGACCATCTTTATGCTTGTGGATATTCCGGGCAAGTCTACAAACGATGCGGTCCTAACGACTGGGTGCATATGGATTCAGGCTTGTTGCAGGATCCGAAAACTCCGATGGAGGATACGATAGCCCTTTCCGTCATCAATGGACCACATGAAAATGCCATCTATGCAGCGGGCTATCAACACGCCGAATGGTTGCCGCCGAAAGCATATTTTTTCAATGGCAGTCAATGGCGCGAGCTAGAGTTGCCTACCGTGGCAGAACGAATCGTTAACATGCACGTGGAGTCCGAATCTCGCATTTGGATGTGCGGCTCCAACGGCACTTTGTTGCTGGGAAATGCGCAGGATGGCTTCAAGAGTCTGTCCACAGTAGACGACAACCAATTGTTCACTTCGGTGTGCAAGTTTCAAGACAAGATATGTCTGGCATCCAATATGGGGTTATTCGCCTATGACCCCGCCAATTCAGATGCAGGCATTCGCAGGGTCATTACTGGCCTGCAACCCGAACTGCAGGACGCCAACATCGTGGACTGCTACGACAAGGTTCTCTGGTCGATTGGTCCCAAGGATATAGCGCGGTTTGACGGTAATAAGTGGGAACGTATCCAAGATCCTGATAACCTTCCAATCCGTTAAACCAAAAAAATAGAAAATCAAACTATGGCCGACGAAGCCGCCACCGCTAAAGATGCTCAATTCGTACTGGTCAATCTGGTACCGGACGTGTGCCTTACTCCATCTAAAAAGGGCTACCCAGTGCCCTACGTCATCACACACCAGATGGACCAAAGCGAGCAATGTTCGCCCAACGTTTTCTTTCGCGACAAGGCTGCGTACCTCCATAACGAAAGCTATGTGGACAACGTGCGCGGCGATGAGCCAGGTGCGGGCAAGGGAGTGGTCAGCGACACCCACGTGCAGATCAGCCACAACATCGATAAAAGCGCTACGGTATTTGTAAACGGGCGACAGATCGTGCGCACGGGCGACAAGATGTGGATGAACTGGCGCAAGCCGTGAGAACGCGATCCGTTCACTGCTAAATTGATAGCTGCTTGCGCTTGTAAATAAAGCGGTAGAGGTCAATTCGACTCAGTAAATAGGCTCGCCAAGCTGTTGTGATTGGCGCTGTTTGGCGTGCGCGTGCTACAGCTGCGACAAGGGCAGGTGCCTGCATGAGCCCGACGCCAGCGTCTATCCCCGCAAGCAACGCTGGGACAGCCAAAGCGCAGGTCAAGCCCAACAGCTACCCGCGCCCAGGTGACATGGGTAACTGCGTCGGTTGTGTTCTGCCCAAGACCAGCCCGCTGCTCAGCCCGCCCAATAATCGCCCCGAGACCGAGGAAGAAGGCTGGTTCGACAAGTTCAAGCAAGGNGATATGGGTAACTGCGTCGGTTGTGTTCTGCCCAAGACCAGCCCGCTGCTCAGCCCGCCCAATAATCGCCCCGAGACCGAGGAAGAAGGCTGGTTCGACAAGTTCAAGCAAGGTGCCAAGGACGCAGCGCAGTACTACAAGGACAACATCTCCGAGTCGATGCACGAGTTCGGAGCCAATGCCATGGACACGGGGGGCAAGGTGGCGATGGCCGGAGGCGCTACGGCGGAGGCTGGTGGCATGGTGGCGGCCACCGGTATAGGAGCGCCGGTGGGTGCGGGCATGGCCACGGCGGGTGGCGCAGCGGCAGCAGCTGGAGGCGTGGTGGGTGCGGTTGGAGCAGGCACTGACTCCGCGGCGACCGTGTTGGACAGCGCAGCGACGTGGATCACCGAGGGCAAGGCGCCGGATTTGGTGCAACCTGCATTGGCGTTGGGAGAGAGGTTGCTGACCGGCATGGTGCTGAAGAAGGTGCCGGGTTTGGGGGGCAGTGGGAAAAAATCAAATAATTCAAATGCGAATGGTAGTTCTGGTGGCTATTTGACGGGCGGGGGGCGCTGCAGATTGCGGCGATACAGTGAAGGTTGTAAGGACGGGCGAACTCCGCACCACGTCGTGCCCGATCACGTTTTTAAGCAACCTGGTAGTGGCGCGTATTATCCCGCGGGGAAGCAGCATCCCACCGGATTCAAGCATGCGGATGGTTGGACGGTGTGCGCGAGTGGCAAGACAAAGAGTTCGAAACCAGATGGCACTCGTGCCAAAAAAGGGCTGTTCGCGCAAGCCAGAGATTGGTTCAACGCGCTGGATGAGCATGGAAAAATCCATGCCATTCTCGATGCAGAAGAAACCATTCTGGGTGCGAAGGGCACTCCCAAAGGCACTACATCACTCGGTGAGATGGAGATTGCGGGAGTGGCGGCTGCAGCCAAGGTGCTCGGCTGCGATGCCAAGGAGATGCTGACGGACCTTCGTGCTAAACATAAAGCAGATGGCTTGCCGGCGGACATGAAAGTGCGAGCTGATCCTTACGGCAGTGTGCGTACTTTAGATCCATCACAGATGGGAACAGGTACCTCTACTGGCGGTCACGGGACAAACTAACGGAGAAGAAATGGCTGAAGTTCACTTTTTGGATGCGTGTGCAATCTCGCAGGATTTTTTGTACGTTGCCTCACAACTGGATGATGTGGATCCACGGGAAGTTGCACATACACGCATGTGTACGTATTTTTCGAAGGATGGAACATGGTTTTCTCACGATGTTGAGATGAATGCTATTTCGGTGGCCGTAAAGATTAATCATGCAAATGATTCTGAGGATCGTCGTCTCATATCACTTTCGACCGAAGGTGAAATTGATATTTTTGCAAAAGGAGATTATGTCTGGCGCACCGAGAAAATTCCTGAAGCCGGTGTGCGCCTAGGAACACGCGGCCGGATGACCCATATCAGGCAAATTGGACCACATTTGTTTGCATGTGGTCACAATGGGCAGATTTATCAGCGCAACGGTAGCGCTGACTGGTGCGCTATTGATGAAGGCGTATACAAAGCAGCGGAGTATTCCGACAGCGACGATGCTGAAGTGCGTGCTCAAGTAATGTTGGATGCGATTACGAATAAACGCATCCTTAACTGCATTGATGGCAACAGCGAGCAGGATATTTACGTAGTGGGTGACTCTGGATATATGGCCCATTATGACGGAAAAGCCTGGAGCCAAATAGATTTGCAAACCGATGAGCATTTACAATGGATTCGTTGTTACGGTGAAAATGAAGTTTGGGCTTGCGGCTATAACGGCACCTTGCTCAAGGGTAGTGTGACTTCAGGCTTTAAAGATGTTAGCAGTATTGACGACAATGACACATGGTGGTGTTTAATAAAGCATGAAGAAGAAGTTTATCTATCTGCGACATCAGGATTATTTCGATTTGATTCGAAGAGTACAAAAATTGCACGCGTCAGCACTGGCCTTAAACCAGAGGTTGAAGATACTTACCGTTTAGATGCTAAAGATGGGGCTTTATGGTCGATGGGTGAGAAGGATATTGTCCGCTTCTATAAAGGCAATTGGGAGCGCATTCATCATATTGACAATCCTCCAGTTGAGGAGTAGGTTTTATTTGACAGTCTTTCCAATGACAACTCCCAGTTCAGGCTCGAAAATAAATTCTTCAAAACTGCTGCAAGGGCTGGTCGTGTTGGTTGGCAAACACGGCTGCGGTTCCTCCTAGCAGTTTCTCGCTAGTAGCAATGCAAAAAAATATTCATTTCTGTCACAAGAGCCGAGCGAGCGAGAAGGTGCTGTTAAGAGAAATGACAGACTGATTCGTTTGCAATCGCTGCATGAAGATGGATTGGCTTTAGAGTGGATGGATGCTGATGCTGATGCTGATGCTGATGCTGATGCTGATGCTGTGGATAGTCGTGGTTACGTGCTGATTGGTAATAATCGCTGGGTATTGCGTAATATTTCCATCTTCGGAGGTGGCCATTTTCGATGTTGTGGCGATTTGCCGTTCGGACTGATTTGGAGCAGCAGTTTTGAGCACGCACAGTTGCTGTTGGGGAACGATCACACTGGCCCACCAAAATCAAAAGATGCACGCGTTACTTTTTTTCTTGCAGATGGGCGCAGTGTAGAAATTGTTTATGAAGCAAATCTACGAACAATAGCGCAAATAAATGTTGGCTTCGTAGGGTCATCCGTGCCTTGCATATGAAATGATTCAAACATTCGGAGCTATGTATGTCCAACGAAGCCGCCACCGCCAAAGATGCTCAGTTCGTACTGGTCAACCTGGTACCGGACGTGTGCCTTACTCCATCTAAAAAGGGCTACCCAGTGCCCTACGTCATCACACACAAGATGGACCAAAGCGAGCAATGTTCGCCCAACGTTTTCTTTCGCGGTAAGGCTGCGTACCTCCATAACAAAAGCTATGTAGACAACGTGCGTGGCGATGAGCCAGGTGCGGGCGAGGGGGTGGTCAGCGACACCCACGTACAGATCAGCCACAACATCGATAAAAGCGCGACGGTATTTGTGAACGGGCGACAGATAGTGCGCACCGGCGACAAGATGTGGATGAACTGGCGCAAGCCGTGACGAATACGTGGTCCGTTTACTACTAAATTGATAGCTATTTGCGCTTGTAAACAAAGCGGTAGATGTCAATTCAACTTCAGTAAATAAGCACGCCAAGCTGTGGTGGCTGCGCAGTTTGGCGTGCGCGTGCTGGAGCTGCGACGCGGGCAGGTGCCTGCATGAGCCCGACGCCAGCGTCCATCCCCGCAAGCAACGCTGGGACAGCCAAAGCGCAGGTCAAGCCCAACNCAGTTTGGCGTGCGCGTGCTGGAGCTGCGACGCGGGCAGGTGCCTGCATGAGCCCGACGCCAGCGTCCATCCCCGCAAGCAACGCTGGGACAGCCAAAGCGCAGGTCAAGCCCAACAGCTACCCGCGCCCATGCGACATGGGTAACTGTGTGGGTTGCGTGTTGCCCAAAACCAGCCCGCTACTCAGCCCGCCCAATAATCGCCCCGAGACTGAGGAAGAAGGCTGGTTCGATAAGTTCAAGCAAGGTGCCATGGACGCAGCGCAGTACTACAAGGACAACATCTCGGAGTCGATGCACGAGTTTGGCGCCAACGCCATGGACACAGGGGTAAGGTGGCCATGGCCGGGGGGGGGCCACTGCGGCGGCTGGCGGTATGGTTGCGGCGACAGGTATCGGAGCGCCAGTGGGCGCTGGCATGGCCACGGCGGGTGGCGCTACGGCAGCAGCCGGAGGTGTCGTGGGCGCAGTGGGGGCGGGCACTGACTCCGCGGCTACAGCACTGGACGTGGCGGCAGATTGGGCGCTCACAGGGAAGACTCCAGACTTGGTGAAGCCACTTGTGGCTTTGGGGGAGAGGGTTCTGACCAACATGGTCCTTAAGAAAGTGCCGGGGTTAGGCGCTGGGGGAAAAGGTAAGAATGACAAAGGCGGCGGCTCGGGATTATCGGGTGCGTATATTCCTGGTACGGGCGGACCTTGTATTGTTGGGATATATTCGTAAATCAAAAATAAATGCGGAGTTGGACAACAAGCCCACCATATCATTCCTGACACATTAGCTAGAACTAGTAACCGTGCTCAAGGTAGCAAGGGCATTGGGCGTATTCCCGGAATGGCTAGCTTTGGGGGCGGGCCTTCGATTTGTTTGCAAGGCAATGCAGGGACACAGGGATCGGAGCACAACACAGCGCACCAGTGCGATGACGAGCTTTGCGAAGCAGCCAAGCGAACGGACAATGGGCCGGTGGGGACGATACCTGTCAGCGAAGCGGTGCCTGTCGCAATGAAGGCTGCAATTGCAGCGAGGCCGGATTGCAAAGCGCAAATTGAAGCCGAGGTACGCAAGACATACCCTGATTTTGAGAAAGACAACCGGTCGATGAATGGTGCTGGTAAGCCTGCAGAGGGCGATGCCAAAGCACATCTGGATAGTGGGGGTACCGCAAACGGAAATAATCGTAAGAACCCAACCGGAGGTCGAAAATCACGATGAGCGCTGAATTAACTTTTACTGCAGCAATGGCTTACACAGATAAAAGTGCTTATATGGCCGGCGCTGGAGACGCGTTAGAGACCTTTGCTCGATTTACTCGGGTAGTTTGTTATGATACGGAGCACCATCAAAAATGGGTTCGGCACGATCAAGACTGGCGCGCCGTTTCATTAGCTTATTTTGGACCGCAAGAAGAGAATTTCGATGATATTGTTGTGCTGTCTGAGGAGGGCGATGTGCGATACATCGGCGATCATGATCCCTTGCTGGAAAAAATACCGGGTGCTGGCATATTTGGCAATGATGCCAAAGGATGGGGATATCTTGCAGATATCCAACAGATCGGAAATTCGCTTTATGCCTGCGGGTACAAAGGGCAGGTCTATAAGAGATGCGGTCCCAATGATTGGGTGCATATTGACACGGGTTTGCTACAGGATCCAAAAACCCCTCAGGAACAACAAATTGCCCTGTCGGTCATCAATGGTCCTAACGAAAACGCCATTTACGCAGCTGGCTATCAGCACGCCGATTGGCTTCCACCCAAAGCGTTCTTTTTTAACGGCAGTCACTGGAGGGAAATCGAATTACCGGAAGTAGCGGAGCGCGTTGTAAACATGTATGTGGAGTCCGAGACCCGTATCTGGATGTGCGGCTCCAACGGGACGTTGTTGTTGGGTAATGCGGAAGATGGCTTTCAAAGCCTGTCCACCTTGGATGACAACCAACTGTTCACTTCAGTGTGCAAGTTCCAGAACAAGATATGTCTGGCATCAAATATGGGCTTGTTCGCCTATGACCCTGCCGATCCAAGTGCAGGCATTCGCAGGGTCATCACTGGCCTGCAACCCGAGCTGCAGGACGCCAACATCGTGGACTGCTACGACAACGTTCTGTGGTCGATTGGCGCCAAGGACATAGCGCGGTTTGACGGCGCGAAGTGGGAACGCATCGACCATCCTGACAACCCTGCCATTCGATAGAAACCGGGAACTAAACGCCATGGCCGACGAAGCAGCCACCGCAAAAGATGCTCAGTTCGTACTGGTCAATCTGGTACCGGACGTGTGCGAAGCGCAATTTGGGTACTAAGGTGAGTTCAAATGAATATTGAAGCAGTTGCCTTGATGAAATTCTTAGGTCATAGCAGTATTCATCAACGTTTTGACGAATATTTGCATGCACATGAAATAAAGAGAAGACCTAAAATCGGCGGCAGTACCTATAATCCATACATTGAAGTCAAGAAACAAGGGCTTAATATTATATTTTTGGGTGATAATGAATCGAATGAAAAGGGTATTCTGCCAAGAAGCCGCGGAGGCTACATATTCAGCTCATTAGACATTTATGTAAAAAAAGGGGACGGTTTCTCCCCCTGCTTAGGTTCACTTCCGTTTGGTTTGAGCCGCGAACTTACACAAGTAAAAGTTCGAGATGTGCTGGGAAAGCCTAGACATGTGACCTCCGATGAGGAGTGGAGTGCTAATGTTGATTTTTATTTACTCCAAGATTTGGTTGTGGCCATAAAATACACTGACATGCAAGGTGGCGCTATTAGTATGGTGGATATCCGCCTTCCGGATAGCTGGGCACGCGATCATGGTATCGCTCCTAAAGCATAGGGTATTTGCGTGGCTACGCCCTCTAATCTCACGATCACTTTGCTGAGCCTTCTAGGGCAGTCAACCAAAAGTCGTTCATTTTAGAAACTCTTGAATTGCTCAAAATTCTACAATTGCCTCACAACTTCGAAGAGCCTGAGCGAGAGGTTGGCGGAGATGATTTTGAAAAAGAAGTGATGTTGAATGTGAATTGACACTGCGTGCGTATACGCCTTCAAGGTCTTCTCGATCGCTGTTGGAAGGATTATTTGAGTTTCCCTTCAACAGCCAGAGCTACGATGCTTAAAACCAGTTGCTGGGCCATTTTGTTCCTAGCGCTAACGTGCAGGCGATTTTTGACAAGCTGAATGTCAATGTTCGGCAACGCAGGTCTTCCCACTGTCCTGAGTAAATTATAGTAGCGGAGCGCACGCGTGGTATTACGCTTCATGTGCGGGGTTCCAAGCAAGCCGGCATAAAAACACAATTAGGCGACGAAATTGCATTTCTCTTGGCCGGCATAATATTGAGACGTATGGAGGATTTGGCATCTGAACGTTACTTCGGCTACCTGCCTTATGATCTGGCTTTTGGATGACACCTGAGCAAGTACTGCAGAAAGTACCAATGCTGCCCATCTGGTGACATGGCAGTGAACAACTTGGCTCTTGTATGTGGCGGTTGCCCGATGGAAATTTTGAGCAAGCGATATTCATTTTGATTTCTTGGGAAATCTATAGAATTTCAATTTGGGCACCATTTATGGCTGAGGAATTCAAGCTGCAGAGTTTTTAGCTTTTACTTAGACTTTGTGGCGCACACGATTGCCCAAATGTGAGATTGGACGCGCGATCAGCATCAAAGGCAAAAGTCGCCAGCGCTACATGTAAGATCAGTCCGAAGTCCGTGAAGCACTGGTGTACTAACGCGATAAAGATATCTTTATCGCTGCTACGAAAGAGAAGTTCGGCTGCTGAATGCGATTCCCTCGCAGCCGCTTCTAAACGATGTCCAAGCCTACACGGCGGATACCCACCCGCTGACCACCCACCCGCTGACCACCCAGCACTGTGCGCACGAGGTAATGATGATGAACATTGAAAAGAAAATTCACCAAAACGTCGTTGGAAGCTTCTATGCCCACCTCTTGTTGTGCATGGTTTTGATTTATCTAAATTTTTGGTTTGAGTTTGCAAATTTTATTGCAGTCGCCTCAATATTTGCATTCGCGGAATTATTTTTGATTATTAATCGAAAAATTTCGCCAGATAACTTGGGAACTATCGCTGTAGTTCAAATGACGGCAATTGTGGGAATGATTGGTTGCTATGACTATTTTTCTACAGGCCATGATCGATTGAATTTCTTCCTGAGCCTTGCTCTCGGCTCATCTTCTGCATTTTCTTGCTACGGTTTTTATTTTCGAGTGCGAGAGAAAAGATGATTTTTTCTGGCGAATTTGAGCGCTGGGAGCCATGCGCGCATTGATGTTGGTGCTGCCCTGTTTTGTGAGCAGGATGCGGGGCGTGGCAAAGGCCATAGCCAAACAACGGCGAGGGCCTTGTCTAGTAACTTGCAGAGTGGAGTGGAGCGAGCCGCACGACTAAATCTGAATGCATTATTGCGTGAGTTATATTCGATCTTATAAACCATCTTAAATTATGTCGGACCTTGATGATGTTCTCAGTCAACTTCAATAAAATTGGAGGGAAGAGGTGGCTGAAAAGCCACTGTTAAATCCTTATGATTTCGGGGACGATTTTAAATCTGCTGCTGAAGTCTTGCTGGGTTGTGCAATTAAATGGCTGTTGTTGAATAGGGCTCTTACTGCTGAAAAAATCACAAACATCTCCATTGAATACGATGAATTGATGGGAAAAAGTTGTGCGTCTTGTAGTAAGGGTTTTTTTCCAATGGGTATTTTTTCGGACGACGTGGCCGTCGATGTTCGTGCCTTCGCCATTGCATATTTTGGAAGCGGCGGTAGCTACTACGATGACTTTTTTCGTAGAAACGTAATCGACGCAAATCGATTGGACATGTATTCCATTCCGGACGATTTGATGACATATCGGTGCACTGATGAGTTTATCAGTAGCAGATTTGAAGAATTTCAGCGGGGAATTTTTTGTAAAAGCCCTGGTCATTATAGAAAAATAGAGCTCAATCCCGCGGAAAAGACAGAAGCTGGATGGTTGGGTGCAATGGCGGGAATTGAGATAATTAATCCCAAAACAGAGCGCAACAGGCTCGATGATCTCAACAAGTTTTGGGCATTGGTAGATTGCGCATCGGAGATTGCGACCGAAAATGTGGCGTCAACGTTGGTGGCGCAAGCGGGAGCAGAATTGGGCGATGGCGTGTGGGAGTCAGTTAGAAATTCCCTGGCGGCTTTTCCTTTTTTGGTCGCGATACGTTCAATCTTCGCTGATGCAGTACGTCTTGACGAAATTGGAGCATTGGGCGATATTCTGGGTCCGTGGCGTAATCTCAGCGATCATCAAGTCGCTGAGCTCTGCGAAATTTTCGACACGTTGGATAATGCTCGTAAAACGGCCGTGCTCTCCGCGGTCAAAAATGGGGTTTTTCATTGTGAGGGTTGGGCAGAAGAGTGGGATGACATCCTGTTAAATCGATAGCATCGACAACTGTGCATTTGGTAAATATAAGGTGAATAAAATTGCCAAAAATAATTTATGCGTTATTGTGTTTTGCTGTGCAGTCTTCTTTGATTTATTGGAATGTCTTCGGGGAATATACAATTTCCGCAGTTGTTCTTGTTGGCGTCGTAGTTATTTTTTTGTTGATTCCCAATTTTTCCGACCTGAAGAAAGGGGGCCGGCGCGATGTCTTGCTCATCGAGGATGAAAAAGAAAAAAGACCGTGATGCTTTTGCGTGGCACTAATTGAAAATGAAATTTTGCGAACACGCGCCAGCGGCATGAACAGCAAAGCGTAGGCAGGCAAGCATTGACACAAAAATCCCCTATTTGATTCGGGTGCCACTTTTTTTCGTGACGGACGTCAGGGGCACTAAAGTGCCGACGCCGAAATCAACACGCGGCTACGTGATTTATCAACCCGCCTGCTCTGGGGCCGCAGATTTTGATGCGAACACTGGCTGGTCGAGCTTTGCTCCTGCGCTACCGCTCCAGCCAGTCCAGTGCGGCCGCTTCCCCCATCGGCATAGCCACCACATGCCCCTGAATCATGTCGCACCCCAACCCCGCCAGCAACTCCACCTGCGCCTGCGTTTCCACCCCCTCCGCCACCGTCATGATCTGCAAGCTGCGCCCCATCTGGATGATCGCGGTGACGATGGCCACGTCATCCGCATTCCCCGGGGTATCCACCACAAACGACCGGTCGATCTTGAGCTTGTCGATGGGATAACGCTTCAGGTACGCCAGCGATGAGTACCCGGTCCCGAAGTCGTCGATGGAGATCCCCACGCCTAGCGACTTGATGGCGTTCAGGGTGCTCAGCACGTCGCCGGTCTGGTGCATCAAGACCGACTCCGTCAGTTCGATCTCCAGGTATTGCGGCGCCAGGCCCGTGTCGCGCAGCACGGCGGCGATCTCGCCGGCCACATCGCGCTGGCGGAACTCCAGGGCCGAGAGGTTGACGGCCACGGGCACCATGGCCAGGCCCTGGTCCTGCCAGGCCTTGAGCTGGCGGCAGGCCTCGCGCATTACCCAGCGGCCAATGGGTGTGATGAGGCCGCGCGATTCGGAAAAGGTGATGAACTCGTCGGGGCCGACCAGGCCGCGCTCGGGGTGTTGCCAGCGCACCAGCGCCTCAAAGCCTTTGAGCGAACCGTCGGCCAGGCACATTTGCGGCTGGTAGTGCAGCACGAAGGCGTTGGTCAGGATGGCGTCGCGCAGCTGGCGTTCCTGGCGCAGCACGTCGATGCCGCCGGCGTCCATGCCGGGGGCGTAGACCTGGCGGTTGCCGCGGCCGTTGTCCTTGGCGTGGTGCATGGCGGCGTCGGCGCAGCGCAGCAGTGCGTCGCCCGTGTCGGCATGGTCTGGGAACAGGCTGATGCCGATCGAGGGAGAAATCGTCAGCGGCACCTGCTCGACGGTGAAGGCGCCGTGCATGGCGTCCAGCAGTTGGTCTGCCACCTGCGTGGCGTCATCGGGGCCTTGCACGTCGGTGAGCACCACCACGAATTCGTCGCCGCCCAGCCGGGCCACCACGTCCGCGTCGCGCACGCCCTGGCGCAGCCGCTCGGCCACGTGGCACAGCAGCTGGTCGCCGGCCCGGTGGCCCAGCGAGTCGTTCACGGTCTTGAAGTGGTCGAGGTTCACGAACAGCACGGCCGCGCTGCCATGGCGGCGGCGCGCCAGCGACAGCACCTGCGACAGCTGCTCCATCAGGAAGTGCCGGTTGGGCAGCTGCGTGAGCGGGTCGTGCAGCGCGATGAAGGCCTCGCGCTCCTGCGCCTGCTTGCGGGCGGTGATGTCGCGCACCACCACGATGCGGTAGTCCGCGTGGTGCAGCGGCATGGTCTTGCCCACGACTTCCACGGGAATGCCGTGACCGTCCTTGTGGCGGATGGTCACCTCGTACGGGTCTTCGCGGCCGGTGCGGGTGTAGTCGAGCGCTATGGATCGCCACTCGGGGCTGATGAAGTTGAAGATCGACAGGCCGGTGACTTCGGCCAGTCCATACCCGGTCAGGCGGGTGAGCGCCTCGTTGCCGTCGGTGATGATGCCGTCGCGGTGGAACACGATGGCCTCTTCGGTGGCCTCGGTGAACTTGCGCATGCGCTCTTCGCTCTGGCGCACGGTGCGCTCGGCGCGCCAGCGCTCGGTGATGTCGGTGATCAGCACGAAGGAGCCCACCTGCAGGCTCGCATCGGCGCCGAAGTGCGGGATCAGGTTGACCTCGATCATGCGCATCTCGCCGTTGGGCAGGGTCTGCTCGCGGGTGTACTTCACGTGTTCGCCGCGCGTGGAGCGCTCGACATGCGGCTCTATGGCCGCCCAGGCCTTGTCGCCGATGGCCTCCTGCACCGTGAGGCCCAGGATGGAGTCGGTGCTGTGGCCGTTGTAGGCGGCATAGCCCTGGTTGGCAAAGCGGCAGCGCAGCGCGGGCACGTCGAAGTAAGCCATCAGCGCGGGCACCGAATCGGCGATCAGTCGCAGCAGCGAGTCGCTCGCGTCCCCCTGGCCTGCTGGTGCATTCGCTGCGGTATTGTTGGAATGTGGCATGTCCCACCCGTGCTGGATTCCCGGTTATAGCCGATACACCGGGGGCGCTGCTCGGGTAGTTGCCCGGGTGCTCGGCGCCGCGCAGGGCGTGCCGATGCGTCGCAAAAAGGGTGTGGCCGGATAATCGGGGCATGACCTCCAAAGAAAACCAAGCCGGCACTGATTTCAGCACGCTGGCGCTGAACCCCGCCATGCTGGCCAACCTGCAGCAGCTGGGCTACACGCAGATGACCCCGATCCAGGCGGCCAGCCTGCCGCCCGCGCTGCTGGGCAAGGACCTGATCGCCCAGGCCAGCACCGGCAGCGGCAAGACCGCCGCGTTTGCGCTGGCGCTGCTGGCCAACCTCAACCCCCGCCGTTTTGCGGTGCAGACGCTGGTGCTGTGCCCCACGCGCGAGCTGGCCGACCAGGTGACCACCGAGATCCGCCGCCTGGCGCGCGCCGAAGAAAACATCAAGGTCGTGACCCTGTGCGGCGGCGTGCCGCTGCGCGGCCAGATGCTGAGCCTGGAGCACGGCGCGCACATCGTGGTGGGCACGCCCGGCCGCGTGATGGACCACCTGGAGCGCCAGCACCTGAGCCTGGAAGCGCTGAACACCCTGGTGCTGGACGAGGCCGACCGCATGCTGGACATGGGCTTCTTCGACGACATCGTCGTGGTGGCCAAGCAGTGCCCCAAAGAGCGCCAGACCCTTCTGTTCTCGGCCACCTACCCGGAAGGCATCGCCAAGCTCAGCGCGCAGTTCATGAAGTCGCCGGTGCAGATCACGGTGCAGGCCCAGCATGCCGAGGGCAAGATCGAGCAGCGCTGGTACGAGGTGAAAAACAGCGAGCGCCTGCACGCCGTGTCGCAGTTGCTCAACCACTTCCGGCCCGACTCTTCCATTGCCTTTTGCAACACCAAGCAGCAATGCCGCGACCTGGTGGGCGTGCTGCAGGCGCAGGGCTTCAGCGCGCTGGCGCTGTTCGGCGAGCTGGAGCAGCGCGAGCGCGACCAGGTGCTGGTGCAGTTTGCCAACCGCAGCTGCTCGGTGCTGGTGGCCACCGACGTGGCCGCGCGCGGCCTCGATATCGCCAACCTGGCCGCCGTGATCAACGTGGACGTGACGCCCGACCCCGAGGTGCACATCCACCGCATCGGCCGCACCGGCCGGGGCGACGCCGAGGGCCTGGCGCTGAACCTGGCCAGCCTGGACGAGATGGGCAGCGTGGGCAAGATCGAGGTGCTGCAGGGCCGCGAATCGCGCTGGTACCCGGTGGCTGACCTGACCCCCACGGGCAGCGGCCCGCTGGTGCCGCCCATGGTCACCATCCAGATCATCGGCGGGCGCAAGGAAAAGATCCGCGCCGGCGACGTGCTGGGCGCGCTGACCGGCGAGATGGGCTACACCCGCGAGCAGATCGGCAAGATCAACGTGAACGACTTCTCCACCTATGTGGCGGTGGACCGCGCCATCGGCGCACAGGCCGCCCAGCGCCTGAACCAGGGCCGCGTGAAGGGCAAGACCGTGAAGGCGCGCCTGGTGACGGGCGAGCAGGAATTTGAATGAAATCAGCCGCTACCGCTTGTTGGTAGAGCGCTGGCAGCTATTGTTTCAATAGCATCCTGCCTCCTGGCCTGCGACACGCCTTGCAGGTGGGTGGTCAGGAGGGTCCACCACTGCGAGCGCCGGTCCCAGAGGTTGGCTCGGTGCTGGTGGGGTAGAAATTCAAGTGAAACTGGCCGCTACCGCTTGTTGATCAAGCGCTAGAAGCTATTATTTGTATAGCAATTGCCTGCCTGGCATTCGTAGTGACTGGGGCTACTGCATGCAGCCCACCGCGGCCATCGCAGCCACAGCTTCAGGCCCGGCTCTCGCACAACCAGCACAGCTCAAAGCGGCCGCCCCGCACCCGGGTTCTCCAGCATCTGCACCATCGCGGTGTAGCCCCGCTGGCGCGCCAGCTGCAGCGGCGTGTTGCCCTGGCGGTCCGTTAGCGCCTGGCTGGCACCGGCCTTCAGCAGCGCCTGCAGGGTGGCCTGGTGGCGCGGGCCTCCGTCGCCCAGCACGATGGACTCGATCAGCGCCGTCCAGTGCAGGTTGTTCACATGGTCCAGCGGCGCGCCGGCCGCGATGAGCTGGCGCACCACGCCGTCGTGCCCCAGGTGCGCCGCGGCAATCAGGGCGGTGCCGTCGTAGCGGCTGGTCACTTGCCCAGCGCTCGCGCCCAGTTGCAACAGCAGGCGCAGGGTGTCCTCGTCGTCCGCCACGGCGGCGATGGTCACGGCGTCGTAGCGGTCGTTCTCCAGTGGATTGATATCGGCCTGGGCCTGCACCAGCAGCCGGATCACATCGCGCTGGCGGGCGAACGTGGCCACGTGCAGCGGCGTGCGGCCATAGCTGTCGCGCGCATTCACATCGGCGCGGGCCGCCACCAGCTTTTGCACCTTGGCGGTGTCGCCCCGCGCTGCGGCGGCGTGCAGGCCCTGGTAGGCGGCGGTCTGCGCGGCTGTGGGCGGGACCTGCGCCTGGGCGGGGTGTGCCAGCAGCAGGGCGGCGGTCAGCAGGGCCCATGGCAATGTGGTGGTTCGGTTCATGGTGTGTCCCTTTTGCAGTGGAGATTGCGGCGGCAGGTGACTGCGCAGCGTCCGCGCCCTTGCTCAGGAGGCTCGGACGCTGCAGGTTTTACTTCACTACTTTTTACTTACTTACTTCAGCAAGTCGGCCACCTTGGCGATGCCCGCCATCGCGCACTGCTCGTCCAGGTGGCCGCCAGGCGCGCCGCCCACGCCCACGGCGCCGATGACTTCATTGCCCACCTTCAGCGGCACGCCACCGCCCAGCAGCAGGTAGCCGGGGATCTGGCCCAGGTTGGCGGCGGCAGGGTTCTTTTGCGAGCCTTCCATGATCGCGAGCGTCGTGTTCTTGGCCGATGCGGACGTGTAAGCCTTCAGGCGGCTGGCTTCCAGGGTGTGGGGGCCTGCGTTGTCGGCCCGCTGCACGGCGCGCACGGTGCCGGCGCGGTCCACCACGGTGGCGGTCACGTTGTAGCCGTTGGCGGTGCAGGCGGCCACGGTGTGGGCGGCGATCTGGTTGGCCAGGTCCAGCGAGATGTTCTTTTCGGTGCGCACGCCTTCGGCGCTGGCGGCGGTGGCGATCAGGGCCAGGGTGATGGCGGCGGCGGTGTGGGCGATGGCTTTTTGCATGGTGTTTGTTCTCCGGTGTTGGGGGCCGGTGCCACCCGTTGTGGCGCCGTGGGAGAACTGTAGGAAATGGGCGTGTTGTTGCACATTCGTGCGGTTACGTGCAGGGCTCCGTAGAACTACGCAGTGATGGGCGGATGCCTTGCCGGGGTCTGCGGCTTGCTGCCGGTTGTGTGGTGAGTGTGTCGACGCCTTTGGTCTTGGCTTCCCCGACCGTTCGGGCTGGGCTTGTCGAAGCCTGTGCTTGTCACTACCCCTATCCGTTTGGGTCGAGCTTGTCGAAGCCTGGGCGCTGCTCGCTAGCTCGCTGGTTTGAGAGGTGTGCCTGTGTTGAGGGCCCAAGAGAAAGTCACCAAAGAGAAGGCGACCCCAAGTCTGCGACCCCTTCGCGTTGCGAAGGGGCAAACCTGCGTCGGGGCGGTTGCGGGGTGCGCCGCAGAACTCACTGCGCGCCTGAGGCGCTCCGTTCAGACAACTGCGGCGAGCTAGAGCACGAAGCATGCGCGCTCCGACGCGCATGCCACCCCGCAACCGCCCCGACGCAGGCGCAGCCACAGGGGGTGGGAGCCGAACAGCCACACGGGCCTTCGCTGCGCTCGGCCTCGCGGTCGCGGCGCGCAGCGCCTGCGCGTTCGGGGCCGAGCGCAGCGATGGCCCGTGTGGATGTTGGCTCCCCCATCCCTTCAGGATGCGCCGAGGAGCGCAGGGCGTGGGGTGAGCGTGTGCCGAAGGACACACGCATCGTGAACTGACTCGCTGCGGATGTTTGAGCGTAGCGCGCCAGCGCGCAGCGAGTTCGAAAGAAAGTTACTCGCACGCCGGGCGACTCCCGGCCTCCGCCCTCAACAAAGGCATGCTGCCCATCAGCGAGCCTGCGAGCAGCGCCCAGGTTTCGACAAGTTCAACCCGAACGGACGTGGGTCGCAGCGCCCAGGTTTCGACAAGCTCAACCCGAACGGGCGTGGACCGATGCGCCCAGGTTTCGACAAGCTCAACCCGAACGGGCGTGGACCGATGTGCCCAGGCTTCGACAAGCTCAGCCCGAACGGCCGTGGACCGATGCGCCCAGGTTTCGACAAGCTCAACCCGAACGGGCGTGGATCGATGCGCCCAGGTTTCGACAGGCTCAACCCGAACGGGCGTGGATCGAGCGCCCAGGTTTCGACAAGCTCAACCCGAACGGGTGGGATTCAATCTGACCCGGTCGCGAAAGACTCAACCCGAACGGATGGCGGTCGCGGGTCCTACGCCGTGAGCAGCCACCCGAGAACGCCTCACTCCACCAGCGCCGCATACCGCCGTATCAACTGCGCCAGCGACTCCGCCCCCAACTTGCCAAACAGATTGGCCCGGTGCGTCTCCACCGTACGCGGCGACAGCGCCAGCGCCTTGCCGATCTCCTTGTTGGTCAGCCCTTCCACAATAAGGCCCAGCACCTCACGCTCCCGCGCCGACAGCTGGGCAAAACGCTCGCGCGCCTGCTGGTCGGCCTGGTGACGTTCGCGCGAGCGCACATGCTGGCGCACCGCGTTCTGCAGGGCCTCGATCAGCACCTCGTCGTCCACGGGCTTTTCCAGAAACTCCGCCGCCCCGGCCTTGAAGGCGCGGCGGCACATCTCCACCGTGCCGTGGCCCGTGAGCAAGATCATGGGCTGGTCCACACCCTGCGCCAGCAACTGCTCCAGCGCCGTGAGCCCGCTGATGCCGGGCATGCGCACGTCGAGCACGATGGCGCCGATGCTGGCGCGGTCAAACCCCGCCATGAAAGCCTGCGGCTCAGCCCAGGCCTGCACGCGCAGTCCCACGGTGCTGATGAGCAGCGACAGGCCCTCGCGCACGGCGGCGTCGTCGTCCACCAGGTGGATCAGGGGGGACAGCGAGGTGGCGTTGTCGGTGGTCATGGCGATAACGTTGGCGGTGGATGTGGCGAGGGCCAGGGCTGGGCTACGGCGCGCTGGCGTGGGATGGCTGCGTGGGCTGCAGCGGGGCCGTGCCGGGCGCCGCGGGCAAGGTCAGCACAAACTCCGCGCCCCGCTCGCTGGCAGACGACGGCTGTGGCGCCAGCACCAGGCTCGCACCCATGGCCTGCGCCAGGCTTTCGCACAGCGTGAGGCCCAACCCCAGGCCGCCGGTGCGCGTGGTGTAGAACGGCTCGAACAGGTGCGCGCGCGCCTCGGGTGGCACGCCGGGGCCGTGGTCGCGCACGGACAGCGCCACATGCGCGGCGTCCGGCATCCACAGGCGCAGTGCCAGCTGGCGCTCGGCGGGCGGCACCTGGTCCAGCGCCTGCAGCGCGTTCATCAGCAGGTTGTGCACGATCTGCTGCAGGGCCACGGGCTCGGCCAGTACGGCGGGCAGGTCGGGGGCGACGGCCACCGTGGGGGCCACGCCGCGCTGCGCCATCTCGGGCTCCAGCAGGTGCAGCACGTCTTGCACGGCGGCAGCGGGCGCCAGCGGCTGGGCCTGGCCGGCCAGGTCGGGGCGCTCGACCAGGCGGCGCAGGCGGCCCACCACGGCGGTGGCGCGGCGCGCCTGCTCCACGGCGCGGGCCATGGCCGTCTGGGCGGTGGCAAGGTCCGGCGGCTCGTCGGCCAGCAGGCGCTGGGCGGCCTGCGTGCTGGACAGCAGCGCGGTGAGCGGCTGGTTCAGTTCATGCGCCATGCCGGCCGCCAGCTCGCCCAGGGTGTTGAGCCGCGCCACCTGGCCCAGGCGCAGCAGTTCTTCGGCCCGCTGGCGCGCCACGCGCTGGCGCCACCAGGCCACGCCACCGGCCCACAGTGCTGCCGTCAGCACGCACCAGCCCAGCATGGCCAGCCAGGGCAGCTCTGCCATCCCCACCTGGCGGCGCGCCACCACATCGAGCGGCTGGCTGGCCGCGGCCAGTAGCTTGTGGAATTCGTACGACCAGCCCAGGCCGCCGCCCAGCCGACCCGGCTGCACGACAAAAGCGGCGCCCGCGTGCTCCAGCGTCACACGCACCGGGCTCGTCGCCATGTCCATTGGCCATTCGTCCTGCGGCACCGTGGCGCGCAGGTCGATCTGCAGCGCATGGCTGGCCGGGGTGCTGGCCAGCACCAGGTAGAAGCGGCCTGCGGGCAGGTCGGGCAGCGCCATCTCGGGGTGGCCCGAGCGGCGCGATGCGGCCTCTGCCGCAGCCAGGGGGGCCTGCAGCGCGGCAGGCCAGGCGCCGTCGGCAGGCCGCTGCAACACCGACAGGATCTGCGGGTACACCGATGGCAGGCGGGGCAGGGTGGCAGCAGGTGCGGTGGCATCGCCGGGCGCCTGTTCAGACGGGGGCTGCAGCAGGGCCAGGGTGGACATCACCGCGTCGTGCTGCACCACGCGCTGGCTCAGCAGGCGGTGCACGATGCGGGCGTCGGTCTCGAAGGCCGCGTGCAGCTGCTGCAGGCGCGCCGATGCCAGCCACACGGCACCCGCGCAGGCAACCACCGCCCACAGCAGCAGCGCGGCGAGATGCAGTCCTGCGAAGTGGCGGCGCCATGCCTTGGTCATGCCGCCGATTCTGGCATGGGGTGCGGGGCGCGCGGCGGCGGGCAGCGCTGCAACCCGCCAGGCTCGCTGGCGGCGCCCTCCGCGCCGGCCGGGCTCTGGTGTAATGGGACGAGCGGCGCGGTGACCTGCCGCCGCACCACCATCCCGCCCATGTCTGCCAGCGCCCCACCACTTTCCCAACGCCTCACGCCCCGGCACCTGCTGTGGGCCTCGGTGGCCGTGGCCGTGGTGACCATCGTTCTCAAGACGCTGGCCTGGTACATCACCGGGTCGGTGGGCTTGCTGTCGGATGCGATGGAGTCGTTCGTGAACCTGGCCACCGCCGTGTTCGCGCTGGCCATGGTCACCATCGCGCAGCGGCCTGCGGACGATGACCACCCGTATGGCCACCACAAGGCCGAGTATTTTTCATCGGGCTTCGAGGGCATCCTCATCGTGGGGGTGTCGATCGGCATCGTGTGGGCCGCCGTGCACCGGCTGCTGACGCCGCAGCCGCTGGAGCAGATCGGCTGGGGCCTGGGGCTGTCGGTCGCCAGCTCGGTGCTCAACGGCTGCCTGGCCTGGCTCATGCTGCGCTCGGCGCGCGTGCACCGCTCCATCGCGCTGGAGGCCGATGCGCGCCATTTGCTGACCGATGTGTGGACCTCTGCGGGCGTGCTCGTCGGGCTGGCGGGCGCTGTGCTCACGGGCTGGGTGTGGCTCGACGCCGCGGCCGCCATTCTGGTGGCGCTCAATATCCTCAAAGAAGGCGTCGCGCTGGTGTGGCGCTCGTCGCAGGGCCTGATGGACGAGGCCGCCGACCCTGCGGTGCAGGCCACTATTGACGCCACGCTGCACGCGCTGGCGCAGGCCCAGCCGCCGGGCACGCTGCGTTTTGACCACGTGGCCACCCGCCGCGCGGGCCAGCGTCAGTTCGTGAGCCTGCACCTGCACATGCCCGCCGACTGGACACTGCGCCAGGCGGCCGAGCAGCGCGCCCAGGCCGAGCACGCGCTGATGGCAGCGGTGCCGGGGCTGCGCGCCACCATCGAGCTGTTGCCTGCCGACGTGGAGGCCGCCGGGCATGGCACCGGGTCCGACTGCGCCCACGGGCCTTTCCACCCACCCCAGAAAGAAGAGTCGAAGAAGTCATGATCAGTGTCTTGCAGCGTGTGCGCGAAGCGCGTGTGGATGTGGAGGGCCGCACCGTGGGGGCCATCGGCGCGGGCCTGCTGGTGCTGGTGTGCGCCGAGCGCGGCGACACCGAGGCGGAGGCCGACAAGCTGCTCGCCAAGATCTTGAAGCTGCGCATCTTTTCTGACGATGCGGGCAAGATGAACCGGAGCGTGCAGGACATTGCGGGTGGCCTGCTGCTGGTCAGCCAGTTCACGCTGGCGGCCGACACCACCGGCGGCAACCGGCCCAGCTTCACCCAGGCCGCTGCACCCGACGAGGGGCGGCGCCTGTACGACTACCTGGTGGCCCGCGCCCAGGCCGTGCATCCGCAGGTGGCCACGGGCCAGTTCGCTGCGGACATGCAGGTGCATTTGGTCAACGACGGGCCGGTGACGATACCGCTGCGGATCGCGCCTGCGGGCGCTGCAGTTGCCTGACGTGACTCGCCCGCGCGCTGGCCGTCGCACTATCCCTATCACTAGTGTCAGTGCCAGTGCCAGTGCCAGTGCCATCCGCGCTGCAGGGGCGTGTCCGCACTGCGACGGCGTGCGGGTTGCAAAGTCTGTAGGCTCGGGCGGGTGCCTTTCCATTGCGTTGCACCTTTGACTGTGCCCTTGCCTGCACCCTTGTCTGTCCCTCTCCGTGACTGAAGCCGCCATCCCACCCCCCACCCCAGCATCGTCTGCCCCGCTGCCATCGCCGCCCCGCGCCCTGTGGGCCATGTACCTGTGCCTGCTGTCGGCCTTTGCGCTGAGCCAGGCCTACCGCACGGTGACCAGCATCATCGCCACCGGCCTGCAGGCCGACTTCGGCATCTCGCCGGATTCGCTGGGCGCGTTTGCGGGGCTCTTCGGACTGTCGTTCGGCGTGGCGCAGTTGCTCATGGGCATCGGCATGGACCTGTACGGCCTGCGCCGCACGGTGCTCACGGCATTTCCGCTGGCCGCAGTCGGTGCCGCCGTGTCGGCTGCTGCGCCGAGCTACGGCTGGCTGATGCTGGGGCAGTTGCTCATCGGGGTGGGCTGTTCGCCGGCCTTTCTGGCCAGCACGGTGTTCATTGCGCGCCACTTTCCGGCGCAGCGGTTTGCGTTTTTCTCGGGCCTGGGCATGGGGGTGGGCGGGCTGGGGCTCATCTTCACCGGCACGCCGCTGGCGTTCATGGTGCAGACCTGGGGTTGGCGCACCGGCTTTGCGGTGCTGTCGGTGCTGTCGCTGCTGGCGTGGCTGTTGATTTTTCTGCGGGTGCGCGAGCCGGCGTTGCCCCGGGCGGCAGAGCAGCCGCGCGAGTCGTGGGCGCAGGCGGCGCGGCGGTTCGGGGCGCTGTTCAGGGTGCCGCACACCTGGGGCATTCTGGTCCTGGGCATGTGCTGCTATGCAGCCTTTTTGACGCTGCGCGGCCTGTGGCTGGGGCCGCTGCTGATGGGGCGGTATGGGTTTTCGCTGGTGGACAGCGGCAATGTGGCCTTGGTGCTGTCGGTGATCTCGCTGTTCATGCCCGCCCTGTTCGGCCGCGTGGACCCGGGGCCTGCGCGGCGGCGGCGCTGGATCACCAATTTCTCGCTGCTGATGGCGGCGCTGTTCCTGGGCATGGCCTTTTTGCACCATGCCGTGGCCAATGTGGTGCTGATCTTTCTGATGGGGCTGCTGTCGGGCTACGGCGTGCTGCAGTACGCGGACGTGCGCTCGTCCTACCCCGCCGAGATGACAGGGCGCGCGCTGTCGCTGTACACGATGTCGATGTTCATGGGCATTGCGCTCATGCAGTGGCTGACCGGCCTGCTGGCCGCCTGGGCGCAGCGCCAGGGGCACGAGCCCTACCAGGCGGTGATGATCTGCATTGCGTGCATGCTGGCGGCGGCGTCGACCGCATTCCGGTTCTTGCCGCGCTCGCCCTTGCTGCAGCGCAGCGCCCTGTAGTGCTTGGCGCTGCCACCGCCGTGGCAGGCGGGCCGCAGGCCTTGGCCTTCACAGCAGGCTGGCTTGCAGTGCGGCGTGGGCCTGCGGGCGCAGGCGCGCAAAGTCCAGCAGGTCCACCAGGCGCGCGCCCTTGGCCTGCCACTCGGCCATGGCGTCTTCTGCCAGCAGCACGTAGTGCCAGGGCGGGCTGCCGCGCTGCGCGGGCGTCAGCGCGTTGATGCGCTCGCACCAGGCCAGCGCCGCCGTGCGTTTGCGCAGCACGTTGGGGTGGGTGGTTTGCTGCTGCGCCTTGGTCTCGGCCAGGTACACCGCGTCCGCGGTGCGCACCAGAAAGTCGGGCGAGTAGAAGGCGGGCAAGCCGTCGTCCTTCACATAGCGCAGCCGGGCAAAGGGGTGCCGGTTTTCGCTGATGCGGCAAAACGCCAGCACCTGCGAATCCGCCTGGGCCCAGTGGATGAACGTGCGCTCCAGCCCGCCGTTCCTGGCGGGCCAGCCCAGCCGGGTGTAGATGCACTTGCTCACGGCCACGGACTGGCTCTCGCGCACCATCAGGCGCGGCGCTTCGCTCAGCCTGCGTAGATGCACCTCGGTGTGGCCCGCGGCGTGCCGCTGCTCGGACTCCAGCAAGGCCACGGCAAACACCTTGGTGATGTGGTCCACCACCGGCTGCAGCAGCAGCACGCGCCAGTTTTCGCCCGCCAGCGGGTTGAAGGCGCCGCCGAACAAGGTGGTCCAGATGTAGTCGTCCAGCCAGCCGGTCAGTTCGGCCGTGTGCACCTGCCAATACGGCTTGGCCAGGTGCGTGGCAATCTTCTGGCCCCTGGGCAGGGGTTCGCTCAGCGCCTGGCTGATGCGCCGGGTCAGGCGCGACAGGTACTCGTTGTAGCCGCCCACGTTCATCACCGCGCCGTCCACGCGGTAGTCGCCGAACAGGGTGGCGCTTTGCAGGTCTTGCGAGATGAAGGTGTCGCCCCGGCCCAGCAGGGCGGTCAGCTGATCGGCCGTCATGGCAGTGAAGGCCAGCAGCGTGGCCAGGTCGGGGCTGCGGTGCTCGCGCACCTCGTCGGCCTCCTGCAGGATGAAGGGGATGCCGAAGTCGAACGCTTCGAAGCCGTCCCGCAGTTCTGCCGCCACCACGTCGCCGGTGCTGGAGATCTCATCGGTGCCGTCGCCGGTGGTGCCGGCCAGGCCTTCGTGCAGCAAGTCGTCGTAGAACGACTGGAAGGCCGGGTGCTCCACGATGGAGAGCACGTCGATCAGGCTGCCGGGCTCCTGGCCTGCGTTGATGCGCTCGCGGTTCTCGCGCTTGAGGTCGGTGTATTCGGCGTCCCGCCACATCAGCCGCAGGCCTCGGCCAATGGTCTGCTCGAGCAGGATCTGCGCCTGGCTGGAGCGCAGCGGCACGATGACGCAGATGTTGTTCACATCAAACCCCTCGCGCAGCATCAGCACGCTGACGATGACGCGCGGCGTGGCGTGGCTGTCCACACTGAACAGGCGCTCGCGCACGGGCGCCCAGTCCTTCTCGCCCAGCTCGGCCTTTCTGCCGGAGTCGATGGTCATCACATCCTCGTCGGCGAGGCCCTCGTGCTGGCGCAAAAAGTCCGCCACCAGGGGCGACACGCCGGTGTCTTCGCACACCACCAGCATCTTGGGGTGGCGGTGCGGGTCGATGCGGGTAAAGTCGGCTTCGAGCTTGCGCAGCTTGTGCAGGCCCGCCCGCAGCATCACCCGCTGGCCCTCGCTCAGGGTCGGGCGGCCGGTCTCGTCGCGCTCGGCCTTGAACTCCAGCGGCAGCGCGCCTATCTCCTTGCGGCGGTCGAGCACCAGCGACTTCACCAGGCCGGCGCGCATGGCGCTGTGCAGGTCGAAGTCCACCACGATGTGCGGGAAGTACAGCTTGCGTCGGGTTCTGCCGCTGCCCACGTCGTTGTACGGCGTGGCCGAGAAGTCCACCTGCACGAAGCGCCGCCCCTTGCTGGCAGCGATGCGGGTCAGGCTTTTTTGCCATTCGACCTCGGTGGTCTCGCCCTCGCGCTGCAGCTCGTGGATGTGGTGCGCTTCGTCGTTGAAGACCATCAGCTCCGGCAGGCCCGCCAGGAATTCGAGCACGTTGCGGCGGGCGTAGCGGCGGTCCAGCACGTCCAGGCTGTTGCCGGTGGCGCGGCCGGGGGTGAGCGGCAGCACCGCAGCCACCACTTCATGGGCGGGCAGCGGTGTTGCGGTAGCGGCGGCGGTTGGCTCGTCCATGATGTCTTGCGGCGCTTCTCCTTCGGCCAGCAGGTGCCAGTTGGTGATGGCGATCAGGCCGTTGCCGGTGGTCTTGAGGCCGATCTCTGCCTTGGTGCACACATTGCCGCGCACGAAGGCCAGCACGGCGTCGCGGTGTGCCTCGGGCACGAAGAGGTCGGCGTACAGCGCGATGTCGGACCGGCTGAAGTCCCGCGCCGCGCTGCCCTCCACTGGTTTGCCGCAGAACGCGTCCAGCAGCCGCTCGTAGACGATGAGTCCGGGCGCCACCACCATGAACTGGCGGGTGAAACGCGCATCGTCCGCGCCGCTGGCCAGCGCCGCGGTCTTGTTCAGCAGCTGCCACACCATCAGCGCCTGCATCACCCAGGTCTTGCCGGTGCCGGTGGCCATCTTGAAGCAGTACTTGGGGTGGGCGTGGCGCGGGCGCGCCAGCTCGCCCCGGAGCGTGCCGCCCTGCAGCGCCGCGGGCGCGCAGGCCTCGTACAGCTGCAGCAGCGGCCCGTGGTCGCGGTGATTCCCCAGCACTTCGTGCGCGACGATGGCGTTCAGGATGGCCTGCTTTTGCCCCGCATGAAAGTTGAGCCCGCCGCCGCCCGCGGCCGTCGCGCCCCGTGCCAGCAGCATGTCGTCGCCAAACCACCAGTGCAGCAGCTCGGCCGTGGTGGGGGTGACCAGGTCCAGGATGTCCGCCGTGCCGGATTCGAGCCCCTGGCACAGTTGCTGGGTCTTGGCGGTCAGGCCGGCGGCCAGGGCGAGCGGGTCGGTGGTGTGCGGGACGTTGGCGTGGGCGCTCATGCGGCCTCCACCGTGGCCACCACCTCGGCCTCGAAGCCGAAGACATCCACCACCCGCACACACACCTTGCGCGGGCCGGGCCTGGCGGGGGTGGACACGACGGCGGTGCTGACCACGCGCAGCGCATCGGCGTCGCTCGCGGTGTTGCCCCGGTAGTCCTGCCACACCGAGCGGAACACCTTGCCGTCGTAGTCCGGGTCCACCGCCCAGTACTCGATCAGGGCCAGGGGCTCGGCATTGGCGACCTGTTGCAGCTTGGTGCGGTTGTCGTCATCGAGGTTGATGGCCTCTGGCGAGAGCAGCACGTAATTCTTGAGCCGCACGGTCAGCGTTTCCTCGGCCACCCCGCCCGGGTGCGCCGTGCCTGCCGACGCCTGCCGGTGCACCGGGTGGATGGTGAGGTACTGCAGGCTGGAGAAGCGCACCTGCCCGCGCAGCTTGTCGATGCCGCCCTTTTTCTTGAGCCGGTCCATCAGGTCAGGCGGGATCACCAGCACCTCCAGGCGCGGGTCGTTGAGCGCGGTGATGGTCTCGCCGATGCTGGGCTCGAAATTCCAGCCCAGCACCACCACGCGGTCCCAGCCGCCCAGCAGGTTGTCGCGCTGGGCCACCGCCTTCTTGAGCGTGGCCATGCCGGTGAGCTTGTTGGGCGAATCGGCCAGCACCAGCGTCTTGCTGCCGCGCTTGCCGCCGAAGTCGAAGCCCGCGATCTGCCCCAGGTTGCGCTGCGGGTTCACATCGGCCGGCAGGGGCAGGGCGCCGTACAGCGACAGCACGATGTGCGACAGGTCGCCCATGCGGAAGTCGCGGCCCAGCGTGGCCTTGGCGGCTTCGACCTGGTAGTCGCCGATGGCCTGGTAGAGAAACGGCCGCGCCTCCAGGTCGATCAGGCGCTTGCGCATGATCATGCACGCGGGCTTGCCCAGGTCCGTGGTGATCCAGCGGCGCGCTGCGGCGTTGGAGTAGACGCTCTTGTTGCCGTCCTTGGCCACGCGCCGCCCCTCGGCGGCGGCCGCAAAGCTGCCGCTGCCGCCAAAGAAGTCGGCCACCAGGTCGCCGGGGTTGGACGAGGCTTCGAGGATGCGCGCCACCAGCTCGATGGGTTTTTGCGTGGCGTAGCCCACCTGCTCCTGCGAGTGCGCCACGACGAAGGGCACCTCCCACACGTCGTGCATCTGCACGCCCCGGCTGGGCTCTTCGGTGCGCACGGTGACGAGCTTGCCGCTGTCGTCCGGCACATTCACACGCCGGGTGTTGCCGTGGATGGCGGCGGTGGACGCGGCCAGGGGCTGGAACAGCTGGTTGAACCTGTAGTTCTCGGACTTGCGGTAGAAGTAGATCGTGTCGTGCATCCGCTGGAACGTGCTGGCCGCGGCCGACCAGCGCTTGTACCACCAGCAGATCTCGTTGACGAAGTGCTGCTTGCCGAAGACCTCGTCCATCACCAGCTTGACGTAGTGGCCCACATGCCAGTCCAGGTGCACGTAGATGGAGCCTGTGTCCGCCAGTAACTCCCGCATCAGGATGAGGCGCGGGGTGATCATGGCCAGGTAGGAGGCCGTACCATCGCTCCAGGTGTCGGAATATGCGAACTGCTCGATGACAGTCGGGCGCTGTTCCAGCTCCAGGCCCGGCAGCGTCACCTTGGTGCGGTAGTCGGCCTTGCTGTCAAACGGTGGATCGATATAGATCAGGTCCACCTTGCCGCGCAAGCTGGGCGTATGGGCATCGCCCGCCAGCAGCGCGGCCATGGCCAACAGGTTGTCGCCATAGACCAACCGGTTGGCCCACGCGCCGTCGCTGCCGTCCCGCTGCTCCTGGCGGGCCTGGTGTTGAACCCAGTCGGTGGTGGCGCTGGCCCGGGCGGGCAGCACCACTTCGCGGGTCTGGAGGCTCACGCGGTAGCGGCCTTCCAGGCCCTCCAGAATTCTTTCGGCTTCCTTGCGGCCCTGGGCCACGATCTCGGGGAGTTGTTCAAGCAGCGATTTGGGCATACGGCGTACGCGGCCGCAGATGCCTGCAAGCCTGTTGGGTGATTCAATCAACAAATGATTGAATCCATTGTGCAACAAGAAGTTGATGGCCAATTCAACCGCCGCTTTACGGTTGGAGGATGGACAACAAGTTGGAGTTCGCCGAACGATTGCGTGACGCCATGGTGGCTGCGGGCCTGGAGCCGCGGCCAGGGGTGTTGCTGAGCCTGTTCAATGGCAAGTACTGGGGGCGCTCCGTGACCTTCCAGGCGGTGTCGCGCTGGCTCAAGGGCGAGGCGATCCCGGCGCAGGACAAGCTGGTGGTACTGGCGGAGTTGCTCAAGATCGAGCCGGAAGTGCTGCGGTTCGGCTCCAGCGTGCGGCACGCGGTGCAGGAGCACCGCAACCGCTGGCAGGTCGGCGTGGGCTATCTGGAGCGCGAGACCTTCGACGCCTTCTTTCAGCTGCCTGCACCCCAGCGCAAGCTGGTGCGCGAAATCATCCTGACCTTTGCCAAGGTGTACCCGGCGCCGCCGGTGGTGCCGCCGGTACCTGTGGCACCCGTGGTTCGCGTGGCGCGCGTTGCCCCTGCCGGGCCTGCCGGGCCCGCTGCGCCCTCGGCCGCCGCTGCGACTGGCAGCACGCGCAAGAAGCCACCCCAGGGCCGCGCGAAGTAGTCAGCCGGCCCCGCCACCGCCGCCGCCCTAGGCCGCATCGCTGTGCGGGCACCCCAGGGGTGGCCGCGGTGATCGCGATGCATCGCGGCTCACGGTTGCCGCCAGAAGAACAGCCCCGCCATCACCAGCCCCGTGGCCACGATGCCCCAGCGCAGCACGGGCGCGGGCAGGCGCCGCGCCACCCGCGCGCCGCCGTAGCCGCCCGCCGTGGCCGCCACCATCATCATCAGCGCCTGGGGCCACTGCACCACCCCGCCCGCGGCGTAGATCGCCACGGCAATGGCGGTGAGCAGGGCCGAGACCCAGTTCTTGAGCCCGTTCATGGCGTTCAGGTGCGTTTGCCCCAAGAGGCCGAACAGCGCCAGCAGCAAGATGCCCAGCCCGCCATTGAAGTACCCACCGTAGGCGGCCACCGCCAGCACGCCCAACGTGGCCTTGGCCGTGGACGGGTGGCCGCCCGCGAGCCGCCTGCGCAGCCACGGCCCGAACGCGAAGAGCGCGGTGGCGGCCAGCAGCAGCCAGGGCACCACGCGCCTGAAGGTTGCATCGGGCGTGACCAGCAGCAGCGCCGCCCCGGCCGCGCCGCCGATGAGCGCCAGCGCCACCAGCAGCCGCATCGACAGCCCCGGCGGCGGGGCGGTGTCTTCGCGAAAGCCCCAGGCACCCGCGATGTACCCCGGCAGCAGCGCCACCGTGCCCGTGGCATTGGCCACCACGGGCGGTACGCCAGTGAACACCAGCGCAGGCAGGGTCAGAAAGCTGCCGCCTCCGGCAACGGCATTGAGGGCGCCGGCGATGAACGCGGCGGTGAGCAGCAGGGCGGTCTCGAGCATGTCTCCCCCATGGGGCGCGTTGCCGGGCCCTGGGTGTTGTCATTGGATGATTGAGTCGATCTTAGGTGCGAAAACACCCGCCACCCGCGCGGATTGGGTGGGAAAAAGGTTGGAGAGATTTGCAGGCGCTGCCCAGCCGCCCCGCAGCCCAACTGAAGGACCCTGTTGAACGCAGCCGGTGCGCAGGCCGTGCCGTGGCTGCGGGAGCGCTGGTGGCGCTGGAGGGCCCGAAGTCCCAGGCTACTTGGCGTACGGGTCTTCGAACCCCAGTTCGGCGAGGATGTCCGTCTCGTACGACTCCATCTCGTCGGCGTCGGCCTCGCTGGTTTCGTGGTCCCAGCCCTGGGCGTGCAGCGTGCCGTGCACCAGCATGTGGGCGTAGTGCTCTTCCAGGGTCTTGTTCTGCTCCTTCGCCTCGCGCTCGATCACGGGGGCGCACAGGACCAGGTCGGCGGTCACGACCGGCTCCTGGGTGTAGTCGAAGGTGAGCACGTTGGTGGCGTAGTCCTTCTTGCGGTACTCGCGGTTGAGCTGCTGGCCTTCTTCGCTGCCCACGATGCGCACCGTGATCTCGGCATCGGTGGCCAGGGCGTGGCGGATCCAGCGCGCGACCTTGTGGCGCGGCAGCACCGCGCGGTGGGCGGCCAGTTCGTCGAAGCGGCCGAACTGGAGCGACAGGGACAGTTGGTTCAGGGGCATGTTTTATTGTTATTTTTGGCCGCTACCGCTTGATCGGAAAGCGCTGGCAGCTATAAAAAAGTGAGCATCAGTCCCGGGCGCGGGCCGCGGGCGCCCGCCGTGGGGCGTCGTACGCGTCGACGATGCGCGCGACCAGCGGGTGGCGCACCACGTCGGCGGTGGTGAAGCGCGTGACCGAGATGCCCTTGACGCGCTTGAGCACGCGCTCGGCGTCGATCAGGCCGCTCATCGATCCCTTGGGCAGGTCGATCTGGCTCACGTCGCCGGTGACCACGGCCTTGGCGCCGAAGCCGATGCGGGTGAGGAACATTTTCATCTGCTCGGGCGTGGTGTTCTGCGCCTCGTCCAGGATCACGAAGGCATTGTTCAGCGTGCGCCCGCGCATGAAAGCGAGGGGCGCGATCTCCAGCGCATTGCGCTCGAACGCCTTCATCACCTTGTCATAGCCCATCAGCTCGTACAGCGCGTCGTACAGGGGGCGCAGGTACGGGTCCACCTTCTGCGCCAGGTCGCCGGGCAGAAAACCCAGGCGCTCGCCGGCCTCCACCGCGGGGCGGGTCAGCACGATGCGCTGCACCGCGCTGCGCTCCAGGGCATCCACGGCGCTTGCCACTGCGAGGTACGTCTTGCCCGTGCCGGCCGGGCCGATGCCGAAGGTGATGTCGTGGCTGGCGATGTTCTCCAGGTACAGGCTCTGCGTGGGCGTGCGGCCGCGCAGGTCGGCGCGGCGGGTGTTGAGCACGATGGCGCCCTCGGGCGCCTCCACCAGGGCGGTGTCGCCCGCGAGCATCAGCTGCAGGTAATCCTCGGTGACGGGCCGGTCGGCCATCTCGTACAGCGCCTGCAGCAGCTCCATGGCCTGCGTCGCCTTGGCTTTGGGACCGTCGACCTTGAACTGCTCGTGGCGGTGCGCAATGCTCACCCCGAGGGCTTCCTCGATGGTGCGCAGATGGGCGTCGGCCGGACCACACAAGTGCGTGAGCCGCATGTTGTTGTGGGGAGTGAATGTGTGTCGCAGGATCACGCGGATAATTCCAGTCAAACAACGGAAAAGCGGCAAGAACGACGGCGCTGGCTGTGTGGCCAGCGGCATCAAAGGACACCAATGATAGGCAAATTGACCGGCACCCTGCTGGAGAAGAACCCCCCGGAAGTGCTGCTGGACTGCCACGGCGTCGGCTACGAAGTGAATGTGCCCATGAGCACCTTCTACAACCTGCCCGCCGTGGGCGAGCGCGTGAGCCTGCTCACGCAGTTCATCGTGCGCGAGGATGCGCAGCTGCTGTACGGCTTTGCCACCGCGCCCGAGCGCCAGGCTTTTCGCGAGCTCATCAAGATATCGGGCGTGGGGCCGCGCACGGCGCTGTCTATCCTGTCGGGCATGGGTGTGTCGGATCTGGCCCAGGCCATCTCACTGCAGGAGGCCGGGCGGCTGGTCAAGGTGCCGGGCATCGGCAAGAAGACGGCGGAGCGCCTGCTGCTGGAGCTCAAGGGCAAGCTGGGCGCTGACATCGGCGCAACACCGGGCGGGGCGACCAGCGACGCGCAGACAGATATCCTTCAGGCCTTGCTGGCCTTGGGCTATAACGACAAGGAAGCTGCGGCGGCGCTCAGGGCGCTGCCTGCGGACGTGGGCGTGAGCGACGGGATCAAGCTGGCGTTGAAGGCGCTGGCGAAATAACCACAAAACATTTTTCAAGGGCGAGGTATGTCGATGGATACGAACAAGAGCGCGCGTTTGGCGAAATTGCTGGCGGCAACTGCTGCCGCGGTGGTGATGGCGGGTTGCGGAGGAGGGGGCGGCGGCGACGCTGCGGCCACCCCGACGCCGGCACCGGTACCTGCGCCGGAACCGACACCGACACCTGCGCCAGCGCCTACACCCTCGCCTTCGCCTGCTCCTACCCCGGCGCCCACGCCAGCGCCCACTCCGGCGCCAGCGCCCACGACGCCGGTCACTGACCGGGTCGAGCCCTTCGATACGGGAGAGATTGCGACCAAAAGCGCTGCGGCTGTTGTGACACGCGCCGTGCCTGCGGGACGAGACGTTGCCACTGTGGTCCTGGGGCCGATAGCCAGTGGCGCGTTGCCAAAGGCATCGGCAGCACTGGGCGCGTCCGAGCCGCAAATCGGCGTTGCGCGCGATGTGCTTGCCCTGGCGAAGGCTTCCGACCTGTCGGCGAAGCTGCGCTGGACGGACACGGCACGCGGGACGCGCGCAGCGGCGTTCAGTGTCACATCGGAAGGCGCCAAGGGCGTTCGGCTGGGCCTGCTCGTCCGGGGCTTGCCCGAAGGTGCCGTGCTGCGCTTTTACGCGCAGGCAGGTGGTGCTGCTGCCATGCAGGCCACCGGCGAGCAGATCATGGCCAGCATCGAACGCAACCTGCAGGCAGGCACCCCCGACGAGGCCGCTCACACGTACTGGAGCCCGGACTTCGGCGGCGCGGAAACCACCGTCGAAATCGAGATCCCGGCCGCGGCTGCCACCGCCAGCGTCAAGCTGGCCATCCCTCGCCTGTCGCACTACGTGGTGTCGCCCGACGAGGCGCAGTCCCTGGGCCTCGCCAAGGTAGGCGAATCCGGCACTTGCGAAGTGGATGTGATGTGCAAACCTGAGTTCGCAAGCCAGAGCCGTTCGGTCGTGCGCATGCTGTTCGTGCGCGACGCGAAGACGTACCTGTGCACCGGCACCCTGCTCAACGATGCGCGCTCGAGCCGCACACCGTACTTGCTCAGTGCCAACCATTGCATCTCCAGCCAGGCGGAGGCCTCGTCCTTGATGACGGACTGGTTCTACCGGTCATCGGCGTGCAATTCGGGGAGCGTCGGCCCCAGCACCCAGCGCCGTGCGGGTGGCGCCACCCTGCTGCACTCGGCGGCGACCACCGATACGGCATTCCTGCGCCTGAACGACGCGCCGCCGGCAGGGGTCGTCTATGCCGGCTCTTACTTCGGTACGCTGGACACAGGCCATACCCTGGCTGGCGTCCACCATCCCAAGGGAGACCTGCAGAAATTCAGTTCGGGCATCCTTCTGCGCTACAGCAACTGCACGGATGAGCTGTGCTTCTCAAGCAACGCCGCTGGCGGATCTTTCATGACCGTGGGGTGGCAGCAAGGCGTGACCGAAGGCGGAAGCAGCGGCTCTGCGTTGTTCCACACGCTGGGCGACAAGCGCTACGTGGTCGGACAGCTGTACGGTGGGGCCTCCAGCTGCCAGGCACCTGCGGGGCTGGACCACTACGGCCGCTTGGATGTCGCCTACCGCAACGCCATCAAACAGTGGTTGAACCCCTGAGAAAGGCGAGCGCACCCGGTGTTACCCTAGTCTATGCACGCGACGCCCGGCGGGTGCGGCCAAGTCATTGGCCGTACGCGCTGTGATCTTGCGTCTTGCAGGGGGCGCAAAAAGCACGGTGCAGTGTTTTGCCGTGCACAGGGTTTGCTCGCATCTTTCCACGACATTGAGCCCGCATGACCATCCAGACCGACGACTTCGCCCCCGCTCCCGCCAAACGCGTCGTCTCCGCAGCCCCTGCCTCCCCGCAGGAAGAAGCCATCGAACGCGCTCTGCGCCCCAAGCTCCTGCAGGAGTACGTGGGCCAGGCCAAGGCGCGTGAGCAGCTGGAGATCTTCATCGGCGCGGCCAAGAAGCGCGGCGAGGCGCTGGACCACGTGCTGCTGTTCGGCCCCCCGGGGCTGGGCAAGACCACGCTGAGCCACATCATCGCGGCCGAGCTGGGCGTGAACCTGCGCCAGACCAGCGGGCCCGTGCTGGAAAAGCCCAAGGACCTGGCCGCGCTGCTCACCAACCTCGAGAAGAACGACGTTCTCTTCATCGACGAGATCCACCGCCTGTCGCCCGTGGTCGAGGAAATCCTCTACCCCGCGCTCGAGGACTACCAGATCGACATCATGATCGGCGAAGGGCCGGCGGCGCGCAGCATCAAGCTCGACCTGCAGCCCTTCACCCTGGTGGGCGCCACCACGCGCGCGGGCATGCTGACCAACCCGCTGCGCGACCGCTTCGGCATCGTGGCGCGGCTGGAGTTCTACACGTCCGAAGAGCTGGCGCGCATCGTCAAGCGCAGCGCCGGGCTGCTGGGCGCGCCCATGGACGAAGACGGGGGTTTCGAGATCGCCCGCCGCTCGCGCGGCACGCCGCGCATCGCCAACCGGCTGCTGCGCCGCGTGCGCGACTACGCCGAGGTCAAGGGCGACGGCCGCATCACCAAGGAGATCGCCGACCGCGCGCTGGCCATGCTCGACGTGGACCCGCAGGGCTTCGACGTGATGGACCGCAAGCTGCTCGAGGCCGTGATCCACCGCTTCGACGGTGGCCCCGTGGGGCTGGACAACATCGCCGCCAGCATCGGCGAAGAGGCCGGCACCATCGAGGACGTGATCGAGCCCTACCTCATCCAGCAGGGCTTCTTGCAGCGCACGCCGCGCGGGCGCATCGCCACGCTGGCAGCGTTTCGGCACCTGGGCGTGGCGCCGCCCAGCGCGGGGGCGCCCGGGCTGTTCGGCGCCTGAGCGGCTCCGGTTGTTGTCCTCCGTCCCCCGTCTCCCTCGCTCACCCTCTCGCTTTCGCCCATCCTTGCCGCAGCCGTCCAGGCCGCACCACAGAGCCATGGCACCACCGCGCAAGCCAGACAAAAAGAATGACCGCCGCCGCCAGCTTCGGGCCGAAGCCCGGGCGCGCGCCGCGCGGGGCTGGGTCAGTGCCAGCGGGGCGGACATCGTTCCCGAGCAACGCTTTTTGAGGTCCTGCATGTGGGCCTTGCTGGCGGGCACCTTGGCCCTGCACGCGCTGGGCGCGCTCGTCTACGGCCAGCTCTCGGTCTTCGTGCTGGAAGGTTTTGCCGATCTGCGCGGCCGCGTGGCGGTGTGCGGCGCGATCGCCGAGGCTGCGCTGGCGGTCGGCCTGGCATCGCACGTCGTCGACAGCCGCAGGCCGGGCAGTGCGGCTGGGGGATGGTCGAGCCGCCTGCTGACGTGGCGAGGCAGCGCTTACATCCTGTTCGCCGTGCTGATACCCGTGACATTCGTGTTGTCCATGGTGGACCGACCGCGCTTCTCCATGGACCTGCCCCCGCAGCGCTGGCCGGGGCTGGGCCCGCAATCGGAATGGCTGCTCACGCCCTTGCCCTGGGCCTGGCACTGGGTGCTGCCGGTGGCCAGCGACCGTTTTCAAGTCTTGTCGTTGGCCGGTGCCGTGTTGGCCGGTTGCCTGGGCGTGTGGTGCACGGCCGGTGCCACCAAGCGATGGCGCACCGGGTACGCGTTTTATGGCGCGGCGCTGGTGCTGACCGGGTTCTGGGCGCTGGGCGGCGCCCTGTACCACTACACCGCAGGGCGGGGCTTGATCGCGGTGCAGGAACCACTCATGGTCGCCCTGCTGAAGGCGCGGCCCGGCTGGTACAACGCCGACACGCTACTGTGGCTGCTCAGCGGGGGATTTTTCACCCTGGCGGGCGTGCTGTTCATTGCGGGTGCGGTGTATGTTCCGTCCGCAGCGCTGGCCCGCACGTGGTCACATTAGCCACGGCAGCAACAGGCGCAGCGACCGGCAGGCCATCAGGCGCCGTTGCCGCCTTCAGCACCCCCGCCACGATGCACGCCTGCGCCGCGTAGTAGGTGCCCAGCACCCACACCTGCGACCACGGCAGGGGCGACACGAAGCGGTGCGTGGCCAGCAGCGAGTCGCTGAGCATGAAGAACGCCGCACCCACCGCCACCAGCACCGCCGCCCTGTCGCGCAGCACGCTGGCCCGCCCGATGGCCTGCGCGGCCATCAGCGCGATCACCAGTACGTACGCTGCCACCGGCCCCCGCAGCGCGGCCGGCAGGCCGCCCGTCCACAAGAAGGCGTACATCGCTACGCCCACACCCAACGTGGCCGCCAGCGCTCCGCGGTGTGGAAACCACCGCTGGCCGGTCTTGAACAGTGCCACATAGAACAGGTGGGCGATCAAGAAACTCACCAGCCCCGGGATGAAGAAGCCCTCGACCATCAAAAACACATCCCCCGCCAGCGACCCCACCAGCGCGGCGCCCAGCAGCACCCAGGTTTTGGAGTCAAATCGGACCATGCCGCGCAACTGATAAGAGCTAGCAGCTACCAAAAGAATAGCAATCGCCATGGTGAGCGGCTTGAACACCCAGTGCCACTGCACGAACCCCAGCGCACTGGTGGCCGTGGCCAGCGCGCCGCTTTGCAGCACCAGCGCCATCAGCATGCCGATGCGCCCCTGCATCACCGCGCCCAGCGCCCACTGCGCCACCAGCAGCGTGGCAAACCAGACCGCGTTCTCGGCCAGGGGCGCGCTGTCGGCCCGCCACAAAAAGGCCGCCACGCCCGCGAGCATCAGCGTGAACTGCACCAGCGCAAACCACTGCACCGCGCGCGACATCGGCGGGTGATACGGAGTCATCTGCGCCATGCTGAACGCGGGCTTGGGAAAGCGCGCCGCCAGATCGGCCGGCCGCCAGCCCGGGGGCTTGATCCACACCCGAAGCTTGTCGGCCCAGCTGCGCGCATGCCAGCTGTCGTGCGCCAGGCCCGCGTACACCTGGGCGTTGGCCCACAGCGGGTCCCAACTGTTGAGCAGGCCGCGCGTGCCGTACACGCAGCGGTCCTGGTCGTCTTCTTCCTTGAAGGTGCCGAACATCCGGTCCCACACGATAAGGATGCCGCCGTAGTTCTTGTCCAGGTAGGCGTCGTTCACGGCGTGGTGCGCGCGGTGGTTGCTGGGGCTGCAGAACCAGCGGTCGAACCAACCGAGCTTGCCCACCTGCTCGGTGTGCACCCAGAACTGGTAGAGCAGATCGACCAGGGCCACCACCGCAAACACCAGCGGCGGCACGCCCGCCAGCGCCATGGGCACATAGAACACCCAGCCCAGCAGCGCGCCCGAGCTGGTCTGGCGCAGCGCGGTGGACAGGTTGTAGTCCTGGCTCTGGTGGTGCACCGCATGCGCCGCCCACAGCACCGCCGACTCGTGCCCCATGCGGTGCAGCCAGTAGTAGCAAAAATCGTAGAACACCAGCGCCAGCAGCCAGCCCGGCAGGCTGGTCCAGAACGCATCGCTGCGCCACAGGGCCACGTGCTCGAACAACGCGGTGTAGATGCCGATGCGCAGCAGCCGCGTGAACACCGCGCTCGTCTGGCTCAGCATGCCCAGGCTGATGCTGCTGACCGCGTCGGCCAGGCGGTAGGTGTTGCGCTGGCGCTTGTAGCCGACGGCCAGCTCGATGGCGATCAGGACGAAGAAGACAGGGGTGGCAAGGACGATGATCTGGCTGGGGCTCATGGCGGCGAGACAAAGAGTTCGCCGATTCTTGCCCCGATCAGGTCAGCGCGCCCCTGGCATCTACCCGGATGATCCGCTCCACCACGCCCATCGCGAGGCCACCGCGCACGCCGATCATGAAGTCGTGCAGGTTGACCGTGGGGTCGCAGTGGCCGGGAATGAGCCACAGCATGCGGCCGAGGGCCGGCAGGCGGGACTTGGGGCTGTCGGGGTGCAGGATGCCGTGCTCGTCGCCGCCGTTGGCGTAGCGCAGGCCGCGGTCGGGCGGCAGCAGGGCCACGGTGGGCAGGCCGGAGTCGATGGCGTGGCTCTTGTGGCCCGCGTCGCACACGGCGTGCACGTTCTCGCGCACCGACACCACCTGGGTCTTGATGAACAGCGCGTGCTCGAAGGCGGGCTGCGCCGGCTCGCGCTCGTTGCGGGCGTAGTCGGCGTCCATGAAGAGGAAGGAGCCCGCCTGCAGCTCGCCGTACACGCCGCTGGCCGCCTCGTGCACCAGCGTGCCGGTGCCCGATCCGGTGATGAGCGGCACGGGCACGCCGGCGGCTTCGATCAGGTCGCGGGTGTGGCTGGCGGCGCGCACCACGGCAGCCATGGCTTCGCGCCGGTCGGTGGCGCCCGGCAGGTGCTGGGCACGGCCGTGGTAGGCCTGCAGGCCCGCAAAGCGCAGCCCCCGGCTGCGTGCCACGGCCAGCGCCAGGGGCACGGCGGCCTCGCCGGGCGGCACGCCGCAGCGGCCCTGGCCCACGTCGATCTCCACGAACACATCGATCAGCGTGCTGTCGCCGGCCGCCCAGTGGCCTTCGCGCGGCAGGGGCATGCCGATCTGGGCGATGGTCTCGGCCAGCCGCTCGATGCCTTCAAGGTGGTCCACCGCAATCGCCAGCCGGCCGCCGCGCGCCGCCAGCAGGGCGGCCAGGCGCGCCACGCGCTGCAGCTTGGGCATGGCCACCACCTGGTTGCTGATGTAGATGTCGTTCACGCCGCCAGCGGCCAGGGCCTCGGCCTCGGCCACCTTCTGCACGCACACGCCCTGCGCGCCGGCCCGCTGCATCAGCAGGGCCAGCTCGGCGCTCTTGTGCATCTTGGCGTGCGGGCGCCAGCGCACCTGGTGCTTGCGCGCGAAGTCGGCCATGCGCTGGATGTTGCGGTCCATGGCGTCCAGGTCGACCACCAGCGAGGGCGTATCGATCAGGTCCACCCGTTGGCCGATGGACGCCTTCAGTGCCTCAGGAATGGGTTTCATCGCGCACCGCGTTGTCGTCCAGGTGTTGCGTGTCGGCCCAGCCCACCAGGGTGAGGCCGTCCGGGGTCCACAGCAGGCGGTTGATGGCGGCGTTCGACAGCTGCCAGGTGCGCGGCGCCTGGGTCTCCTGGCGCGTGGCCAGGCGGTACAGCACGTCGAGCACGCCGCCGTGCGCCACCAGCAGGATCTGCTCGCCCGCGTGCGGTGCGGCCAGCGCCATCACCGTGCGCTCGATGCGCTCGCGCAAGGTCACCAGCGACTCGCCGCCCTCGGGTGTGTAGTGCGGGTCGCGCTTGCGCCAGCGGCGCGCGTCGTCAGGCAGCTCGGCCTCGATCTCGGCGAAGGTGCGGCCCTGGAAGTGGCCGAAGCTGCGCTCGCGCAGGCCCGGCACGGTGGTCAGCGGCGCGCCGGTGGTGCGCTGCACCGCCTGCGCCGTGGCGTGGGCGCGCTGCAGGTCGCTGGTGTAGATGGCGGCAAAGCTCTCGCCGGCCAGCGCCTGGCCCAGCTGCTCGGCCTGCCACAGGCCGGTGTCGTTGAGGGGGATGTCCAGGTGGCCCTGGATGCGGGTGTCCACGTTCCAGGCGGTTTCTCCGTGGCGGACGGCAACGATGCGGGTGGCGTGCATGCGGGCGGTGGTGTGGGGCGTGTGGGGTTGAAAGGGGCAGCGCCGGTGCGTGCGGTGCGGCGCGGTCAGCGCACGGTGCCGGGCACGGCGGCGGGCATGGGCGCCAGGGACTGGCGCACCAGCCGCGGGCCTTGGGGCGGCTGCGGAAAGCCGCTGAGCGCGGCGTCGAACAGCACGCCGTACACGGCAGGGTCGCTCACCCACACGTCCTCGTGCACGGCGGAGGTCTCGTACACCACGGCCTGCGTGGCGGCGTCGCGCAGCACGATGCTCACGGCGCGGCGGTGCAGCGGCGTGGGCTCGTAGAAGCCCCAGCCGCCGTACAGGCCAACGCCCCGCCCGTGCCAGCCGCCAAAGCCCCAGCCCCAGGGCGAGGGGCCGTATCCGTAGGGCCCATAGGGGCGGAACGGGTCCGCGCGCGGCACCAGGTCGGCCTGCACGCCGACCTGGGCCAGCAGCTTGGGCGCGGCGTCGTCGCGGCGCAGGCCGGCGCGGCCCAGCGACTGCTCGGCCAGGGCCATGATCGGGTCGAACGAGGGCATCTGCTGCGACGGCAGGCGCTCGATGCGGTAGGTGGCGGGCGTGGGAATGGCCTGCAGGGTCGAAAAGCTCTGCACCTGGCCTTCGACCAGGCGCGGGCCGGTGCTGCAACCGGCAAGGACGGCCGCTGCTGTGGCGCACAGCAGGGCGACGGAGAGGGAGCGGCGCATCATGGTGAGAGTCTCCTTGGGCGGGGTAACAGGATCCCGGTGAGAGTGCGCCCGGCCCCGGAGGTTCACGACAGTGTTACCACTTGCACGCCGCCCATGCCCGGCAGCGATGGCGCCGAGAACTCTTCCTTGTCGAAAGCCTTGTCGCCGTCTTCGCTGGCCACGCCCGTGGCCCGGGCGTTCTTGAAGTCGAACAAACCGCCGTCGAGCAGGTGCGAAGGCACCACGTTCTGCAGCGCGTTGAACATGTTCTCCACGCGGCCGGGGAATTTCTTGTCCCATTCGCGCAGCATCTCGCCCACCTGCTTGCGCTGCAGGTTCTCCTGGCTGCCGCACAGGTTGCACGGGATGATGGGGAAGTCGCGGTGCGCGGACCAGCGCGCGGTGTCCTTCTCGGCCACGTAGGCCAGCGGGCGGATCACCACGTGCCTGCCGTCGTCGCTGACCAGTTTGGGCGGCATGCTCTTCATCTTGCCGCCGAAGAACATGTTGAGCAGCAGCGTCTGCAGGATGTCGTCGCGGTGGTGGCCTAGCGCGATCTTGGTGCAGCCCAGCTCGTCGGCCACGCGGTACAGGATGCCCCGGCGCAGGCGGCTGCACAGGCTGCAGGTGGTCTTGCCTTCGGGCACCAGCTTCTTGACGATGCTGTAGGTGTCCTCGTTCTCGATGTGGAAGGGCACGCCGGTGGTCTTCAAGTACTCGGGCAGCACGTGCTCGGGAAAGCCGGGCTGCTTCTGGTCCAGGTTGACCGCCACCAGGTCGAAATGGATGGGCGCGCGGGCCTTGAGCTTGAGCAGGATGTCCAGCAGGGTGTAGCTGTCCTTGCCGCCGGACATGCACACCATGACCTTGTCGCCTTCTTCGATCATGTTGAAGTCGACGATGGCCTTGCCCACCTCGCGGCACAGGCGCTTTTCGAGCTTGTGGGTCTCGCGCTCGATCTTCAGGCGCGCCGGGCCCGCTGCGGCCAGGGCATCGGCGCCCGTCGCTGCCGCTTCGGGGGGCTCGGCGGTCCAGCCGGCCTGGGGGGTGTCGTTCATCACTGCGCTCATGGGATGGGGCTCTGGGGTCGGGTAAAGCGGTGCCGCGGGGCGCAAGGGTGGTGCGCACGGGCGGTGCCAAAAGGCGTCAACAAGCCCTCAATTGTCGGTGAAACCGCCGTGCCGTGGGGTAGGGCGGGCTCTCCAGGGGGGCGTTCTGCGCCCAGGGGGCTATTTTCGCGCCTTGGGCCGCCTGTCGTCACAGGGGCTGCTGCTGCTCTGCGGCTCAGCAGCGCTGGCACGCGCGGTCAGCCACAGGCGCAGCTCGCGCTTGCCCTTGGCATTGGCGCTGCGCCAGGCGTCGCGCGCCAGCGCCACAAAGCGTTCCTCGGCCGGGTCGGGGTGCTCGGTGGCGTGCTGGGCATCCAGCCAGCCGATGTCCACGCGCGCATGCCGCTCGATCTGCCGCGCCAGCGTGTCGCCGATGGGGCGGGCGCTCTTGATCTGGCTCCACATGCTGGGCGATATCTCCAGCGAGGCGGCAAACGCCTGGTCCAGCCCCTTGGCGGGCTTGCCGGCGGCGATCTGTTGTTCGAGAAAAAGGCGGTGCAGGGCCAGCACATTGGTGCGGCGGGTCACGGTGGTGGGCGGCGGGGTCACAAAGAAAAAACAACAGACGCAAAAAAAGCGGGTACGGGGCGTTGACCGGAGTGTAAAGACTATTTACAGTCCACGGTCATCAGGACTCCATGTCCTCGTCCCCTTTCCATACGAACACGCCGACCACCGCCGAGAGACCGCCATGAACGCCCGCCACAACGCCATCCACCGCCGCACCCGCCAGGGCGCCGTGGCCGTGCGTGGGACGTTCAATGCGCAGGTGTCGTCCATCGGCTTGATGTCCAAACGACTGCCTTCGCACCAAGGCGCCGCGGCGTATTTGCAGGGCCATAGCCACATGGACAGCCAGATGGACAGCTGCATGGACGGCAGCTCCCGCACCAGCCAGCAGCAGTGGCTGGGCAATGGTTTTGAGGATACCGCTCCATCACCGGGCGGAGGTTGCAACGCAGGGCAGTAGTCCCAGAGCGTTCTCCCTCCCGATCTCTTGATCGACAAGAGGCCCGGCAACCAAGTGGTTCCGGGCCTTTTTCTTTTTGCCGGTCGTTTTTCTCCACCCTTATTTTTTGTTTGCAGCGCCAGCGCTGCCCCCGCAGGCATCGACCTGCCGGGGATTCCGTTCATTAAAAGTTTGCCGCAGGCGCCGCGCTCCGAGGGAGTGATGGCCGACCTGCATCGAAAGCAGAAGGGTTTGCGCGCTCACCGCATTGCACCCCTTCTCCATTTCGGGTGTGCCTTTGCTCACACCGCCGGACCCGGCCGCATGCGCGGCCCGGCGGGATGTGCTGGGGTTGATCGCCCAGTGCAGCGACGTGCATGCGCAGCCCCCGGCGGGCTGCGGTCGCGTGAAGGCACAGCCGAAATGGATATGCATTGGGCGAGAAACGCCCATTCAGGCTCCATGCGCGTGTAGCTCAACTGGCAGAGCACTGGTCTCCAAAACCAGCGGTTGAGGGTTCGACTCCTTCCGCGCGTGCCAACCTTTTCTTCCCGGCATGGCCCGCATTGAGCAAGCCATGCCGGGCATGCCGCAGCAGCCCTGTCGGATGGGGCGCCTGGTTGTTCCAGCCGGGGATTGCAGGTTCGACTCCTGTCTGTGGCACCCCATCCCGCTTTCCCTTTTTTTAACCCACCTACCGCGTTTCATCCATCCATTCACCTCCAGGAGATCCCCATGGCCATCCAGCATTCCTTCCCCTTGGGCGCCCAGCGGCGCCGTGTCGGCCTTGCAGGCTGGCTGGCCCGTCTGGCATCCGTGCGCGCGCGCTTGCAACGCACGGCCCCAGGCCGCGCAGCCGCAGCGCGCCGCCTTGACCAGCTCGACCTCGACCAGCGCGTGCGCGAGGTCGGCGAGTGGTAGCGGCACGCCCCTGCGAGCGTCCGCTTTCGCATTCGCGGTCCCTGCATGCCTTGGGCATGCATCCACACCGGCCCCCATCGATTGACGGTGGGCGGCCCATGTCGCTTTTGTTTGTGCTTTTGTTTGTGCTTTTGTTTGTCGCTTTGTCTTCGTTGTCGCATTCGTCGATGACCATGTATTAACCGGGGCGTGCGCTGGGCTGGGCGGCTGCGCCCTTCATCCCCAGAAAGGAGAGCCCCATGCCCCGCACCACCATCACCCCCACCGAACCCTCGTCCCGAAAACCCCGCACCCCCGCGCCCCGCGTGCTGCAGCTGGACCTGCACGGCACGCCCCAGTCCTGGATGCCGCTGGAGCAAGCCGCCGTGCACTACGCCAGCGGCGCTGTGGCGTGGGACGCGGGCCTGGCGCCCCTGGCCACATTGCGTGGCGGGCACAACGCGGCGACGGGCCGGCAGTCGGTGCTGGAGGTCGCGCCCATCATCGCGCTGCGCGGTGTGGCCCGGATCAACCTCTTTGACGTGGTGCCGGGCCTCACCAAGCGCCGGCTGCTGCGCCGCGACCGCCACACCTGCGCCTACTGCGGCGGTGTGTTCAGCGAGGACGTGCTGCAGTGCGAGCACATCGTGCCGCAGTCGCGCGGCGGTGCCACATCGTGGACCAACCTGGTGGCCGCCTGCGCCGCGTGCAACGGCTACAAGGCCGCCCGCCTGCCCGAAGAGGCGGGCATGCGCCTGTTGTTCCTGCCGTACGTGCCCAGCCGGTACGAGTCGTTCTTGCTGGACGGCCGCAACGTGCGGGCCGACGTGCACGAGTGGCTGGCCAAACGGCTGCCCAAGGGCTCCCGGCTTCATTGAGAAGTCGCGGGCCCCGGCAAGGCCGCTACGATGGAGCGCTGTACCACCGATCGGAGCGTTGCCGTGAAGAACCTTGTTGTGGGTGTCTGTCTCCTGGCCCTGCATGCCGCGCCTGCGCTGGCGGCCGATGCATCGCCTGCCTGCGCCGCCAAGCAGGCGCGCATCGAAGCGCAACTGGCCGAGGCCACAGCGCAGGGCCGCACCCGCGAGGTCGCGGGGCTGCGGCAGGCGCGCCGGTCCAACAAGGCGCACTGCACCGACGCCTGGCTGGCCAAGGACCGCGACGCGGAGATCCGCAAGGCCACGAAGAAGGTGGCCGAGCGTGAGAAAAGCCTGGCCGATGCGCAGAAGAAGGGCGATGCCAAAAAGATCGCCGCGCGCCAGGCCAAGCTGGACGAAGCCCGCAGCGCGCTGGCCGAGGCGCAAAAGCCGCTGTAGCGCAAACCCCTGGAGGGCCGTGGTCGATGACTGCGGCCCTTTCCTTCTGGGGGCGCGCGGCTTCGCTTCGTGCCGGCTACTGCGGCCGGGTGCTCGGGGCGGTCACCACTGCCCGGTCTCGATGCGGATCGCCACTTCGCAGTCGTCGAAGATCTCCAGCTTGGCGATCTTCACGCGCACGCCCAGCACGCCGGGCAGTTGCATCAGCCGGTTGGCCAGCTTGCCGATCAGGCTCTCGAGCAGGTTCACGTGCTCGGCGCGACACTCGTCGATGATGATCTGGCGCACCTTGCGGTAGTCCAGCACGTGCAGGATGTCGTCGTCGCGCGGGGTGAGCGGCTGCACGCCCAGGCTCAGCTCGGCATCGACCTGGATGGGCTGTGGGGCGGTCTTCTCGTGCGAGAGGATGCCCAGGTTGGCGTCAAAGCGCAGGCCGGTCAGGGTCAGGATCTGGGTGCCGACGGCGGTGTGGTCCATGGGAGATAGCTTCTTTCTGCGTGGGCCGGCGCCCGCTCACATCATTGAAAAATCACGCTCGAACTTCATCAAATGCTGGCCGCCGTCCACCAGCAGCGTGGTGCCGGTGATGGAGCGGTTCTCCAGCGCAAACTTCACGGTGGCGGCGACGTCCTCGGCCGTGGATGAGCGGCCCAGCGGGCTCAGCGCGTGCAGCTGCTGGAATTTTTGCTCTTCCAGCATGTGGCTGGTGAGCGTGAGGCCCGGCGCCACGCCCACCACGCGCACGCGCGGCGCCAGGGCCAGGGCCAGCATGGTGCCGGCGGCTTCCAGGGCCGCCTTGGACAAGGTGTAGCTCACGAAGTCGGGGTTCTGGTTCCAGAGCTTCTGGTCCAGCAGGTTGACCACGGCGCCCTGGGCATCGGCCTCGCCGGCGGCGGCGCGGTCGGCCAGGTGCGCGTGCAGCGCCTGGGCCAGCAGCACGGGCGCGGCGGTGTTGCTGCGCAGGTGCTTTTCCAGCGCGGCAAAGCCGAAGGTCTGGGCGTTGTCGTGCTCGAACAGCGAGGCGCTGTTGACCACCGCGTCCACGCTGCCAAAGTGCGCCACCACACGCGGCAGCAGGCCGCGCACGGCGGCCTCGTCGTCGAAATCAGCATCAAAATGGGTGCTACCGCCCGCCAGGCGTGCGCAAGCAGCTACTGTTTCGATAGCATCCTGCTCGGACGTGCGGTAGTGCACCGCCACCTGCCAGCCACCCTCGGCCAGCGCCAGCGCAATGGCGCGCCCCAGGCGTTTGGCGGCGCCGGTCACAAGCACGGTGCGGGGTCGGGTGGGCTGGGGCATGGTGGCGGGGTGGGGGACAATGCGGGCCGTGACCCAACAACCCGACAGTTTAACGACCGCCCTGGCGGCCCACATCCGCCAGACCATTGCCGCCGAGGGCGGCTGGATCGGCTTCGACCGCTTCATGGCGCTGGCGCTGTATACGCCGGGCCTGGGCTACTACGCCAACGACAGTGCCAAGTTCGGCGCCATGCCCGAGTCCGGCAGCGACTTCGTGACCGCGCCCGAGCTCACTCCGCTGTTCGGCCAGACGCTGGCGCGGCAGGTGGCGCAGGCGCTGGCCGCCACGGGCACCTCCGAGGTGTGGGAGTTCGGCGCCGGCTCCGGCGCACTGGCCCTGCAACTGCTGGACGCGCTGGGCGACCAGGTGCAGCGCTACACCATCGTCGATTTGTCCGGCAGCCTGCGCGCGCGCCAGCAGGTGCGGCTGGCAGGGCATGCCCACAAGCTGCGCTGGGTGGATGCGCTGCCCGAGCGGTTTAGCGGAGTCGTCGTCGGCAACGAGGTGCTGGACGCCATGCCCGTGCAACTGCTGGCCCGCCACGGCGGCCACGCAGACGGCGTGTGGCACGAACGCGGCGTCGTCGTGGCAGAGGACGACGGCAGCTTCGCCTGGGCCGACCGCCCCACCGCGCTGCGCCCGCCCGTCGACATCGAAGGCCCGCAGGACTACCTGACCGAGATCCACGCCCAGGGCGAAGGCTTCATCCGCATGCTGGCCGACCGGCTGGAGCGTGGTGCTGCGTTTCTGCTGGACTACGGCTTTGGCGAGAGCGAGTACTACCACCCCCAGCGCCACATGGGCACGGTGATGTGCCACCAGGGGCACCTGGCCGATGGCGACCCGCTGGTGGCGGTGGGGCGCAAGGACATCACCGCCCACGTCAACTTCACCGCCATGGCGCTGGCCGCGCAGGAGGCGGGGCTCGAGGTGCTGGGGTACACGACGCAGGCGCACTTCCTCATCAACTGCGGTTTGCTACCAAAAATGGAGCAGCTGCCGCAGGCGGAACGGGCGACAGCGGCCAAATTGATCATGGAGCATGAGATGGGCGAGCTCTTCAAAGTGCTGGCTTTGGGGGCGGGGCCGGCGTGGGAGCCGATGGGGTTTGCGCGGGGGGATCGGTCGCACCGGTTGTGAGGGGGTGGAGTGGGGGGCGCTGGGTCGAGGCCCTGCTGCTCATTGCCCCCTCTCCCCAGCCCTCTCCCGCAAGGGGAGAGGGGGTTTCCGGGGCGCTGGTTGCGCTGGCTGGAGAGGGGCGCCGCGCCTTTGGGGGCGATTGGGAAGACAGTTGTCGGCGACGGGCGCGGAGGCCGCCTTCGCGAATGTCTGAATGGGACGCGCGCTGTGAGCCACCGAGCGCCGGTTTTACTCCCTCTCCCCTCGCGGGAGAGGGTGGGGGAGAGGGGGCTCGTCTTGAGGCCTCTGCGGCCCGCCCGCCGGCAGCGTCACGCCCTCACTGCGGTCCTTCAACGGCACGCCCGTCAGCCCCAGCCTCCGCGCCTCTGCACACAGCCACCACAGGCGCGCAGCGGCGGCGGCAGGCGGCAACCCCTGCGGACGCACGTTGGAAATGCAGTTGCGCTCCGCATCGCTGCACCCGACCCGGGGGTGCCAGGACAGATAAATGCCCAGACTGTCCGGCGAACTCAGCCCCGGGCGCTCGCCGATCAGCACCGCCACCAGGCGGGCCCCCAGCAGTGCACCCACCTCGTCGCCCAGCGCCACGCGCGCCTGCGTGGCGATCACCACGGGGCCGATGCGCCAGCCCTGGGGCGCCGTGCTGACGATGCACTGCACCAGCGGCTCGGCATGGCGTTCGACCGCCAGGGCCGACAGGCCGTCGGCCACCACCAGCAGCAGGTCGCAGTCCGCCTGGCCGCCCTGGCCCAATGCCCGCAGACGCTGTGCATCCCCGTCGCACAGGCGCCGGCCCAGATCAGGGCGCAGCAGGTACGTGGCCCGGTCGGGTGCGGCGCTGGCCACCTGCAGCGTGGTGCAGCCCAGGCCTGCCAGCCGCTGCGCCAGCGCATCGGCATCGAGCGGCAAATGCACCGCATCGCGCGCCTGGGCATGGGCGAGGCCGAAGTCGAGCAGTTCGCGGGTGGGGATGGCCGTGCCCGCGCGGCCCAGGGCCAGGCGGGCGGCGGTGTGGGCGCGCAGGTCGGCCCAGGGGTCGGGCGGCGGGCCGAAGGGGGGTGGGGTGCCGGTGGGGTCTGTCATGCCCGCATCCCGATCTGCCGCAGCTGCGCGATGGCCGCTTGCTGCTGTGTGGCGGGCAGCAGCCGGCCCGCGCCGTCGGCCAGGTGCATGCGTGCAAGCCAGGCCTCGAACTCGGGCGCGCGCTGCAGGCCCAGCACCTCGCGCAGGTACAGCGCGTCGTGGAACGAGGTGCTCTGGTAGTTGAGCATGATGTCATCCGCCCCCGGCACGCCCATGATGAAGGTCAGGCCCGCCGTGCCCAGCAGCGTCATCAGCGTGTCCATATCGTCCGAATCGGCCTCGGCATGGTTGGTGTAGCAGACATCGCAGCCCAGCGGCACGCCCAGCAGCTTGCCGCAGACGTGGTCTTCCAGGCCCGCGCGGATGATCTGCTTGCCGTCATACAGGTACTCCGGCCCGATGAAGCCGACCACCGTGTTGGTGAGCAGCGGCGAGAACGCGCGCGCCACGCCGTAGGCCCGCGCCTCGCAGGTCTGCTGGTCCACGCCGTGGTGCGCGTCGGCCGACAGGGCGCTGCCCTGGCCGGTCTCAAAGTACATCACGTTGTCGCCCCGGCCATCGCCAAAGTCCGCGCCGCGCTGCAGGGACCGCGCCGCGTCGTGCGCCTCGCGCAGCAGGGCCAGGCTGATGCCGAAGCCCGCGTTGGCCTTCTCGGTGCCCGCGATGGACTGGAACACCAGGTCCACCGGCGCGCCGCGCTCGATCATCTGCAGCGTGTTGGTCACGTGGGTCAGCACACACGACTGCGTGGGGATCTGCAGCGTGGCGATCACGTCGTCCAGCCGGTGCACCAGGCCGGTGAGGGCCGCGATGCTGTCGGTCGCCGGGTTGATGCCGATCACCGCGTCGCCCGCGCCGTACAGCAGCCCGTCGATCATCGACGCCGCGATGCCGCGCAGGTCGTCGGTGGGGTGGTTGGGCTGCAGCCGCACCGACAGCCGGCCCGGCAGGCCGATGGTGTTGCGAAAGCGCGTGACCACGCGGCATTTGCGGGCCACCGCGATCAGGTCCTGGTTGCGCATGAGCTTGCTCACGGCAGCGGCCATCTCGGGCGTGATGCCGGGGGCCACGGCGGCCAGCACGGCGCTGTCGGTGGCGTGGTCGAGCAGCCAGTTGCGAAAGTCGCCCACGGTGAGGTGGGCAATGGGAGCGAACGCGGCGGCACCGTGGGTGTCGATGATGAGCCGCGTGACCTCGTCGGACTCGTAGGGCACCAGGGCCTCGGTCAGGAACCGCGACAGTGGCACGTCTGCCAGGCACATGCGCGCGGCCATGCGCTCCACCGCCGTGGCCGCCGCAATGCCCGCCAGCACGTCGCCCGAGCGCAGGGGCGACGCCTTGGCCAGCACGTCGCGCAGGCCGTCGAACTGCCAGCGCTGCCCGCCGGCGGTGTGGTGGTAGCTCCAATCCATGCGTGCCCTCGGTCGGTTGCGAACATGCGAGCGTGGTGCAAGGCCCGTGCCTGACTGCGGGACTGCCAGTCTGCGTGCGCGGTGGTGCCTCCAGCGCCTACACTCGGCGCACCATGATCCGCTGGCTCCTCGTCATCTTCCTGGCCCTGATGCTGCTCAGCTGGCTCTCGCCCCTGCTGCGGCGCATGGGCTTTGGCCGCCTGCCGGGCGACCTGCGCTTTCGGTGGCTGGGGCGCGACTGGGACGTGCCGCTCGCGTCCACACTGCTGCTGAGCTTCGTGGTGAGCCTGCTCACCAAACTGCTGTAGCGCGCCGCGTGGTAGTCGCCATGTGGTCATGAGGTCATGCTGTCATGCCCACTCCGTCCACTATACAAACCGTTCACGCTGAGCCTGTCGAAGCGCCGCGCAGGGCTTGAACAAGCGCAGCCCGAACGGTATTCAATGCGTGCAGTGCAAATCCTAATCAGTCGCCCGCTGCTTCCAATGCTGCGAGGAACGACTTGCGCCACCAGTGCACATCGTGCTCGCGGATGCGCGCCATGAGCTTCTGGTGGCGGGCCTGCCGCTCGGCCCGCGGCATCTGCAGCGCCTGCTGGATGCTGTCCGCCGTGCCCTGCGTGTCGTAGGGGTTCACCAGCAGCGCTTCCTTCAGTTGCTCGGCCGCGCCCGCAAAACGCGAGAGCACCAGCACGCCGGGGTCCTCAGGGTTCTGGGCCACCACGTATTCCTTGGCCACCAGGTTCATGCCGTCGCGCAGCGGCGTGACCAGGCCTACCGCCGAGGCGCGGCACAAGCCCGGCACACGCTTGCGCGCCACCATGCGGTGGATGTAGCGCACGGGCATCCAGTCGAGCTCGCCGTAGTCGCCATTGACGGAGCCGCACAGGCCTTCGAGCTCCTGGCGCAGGTCGGCATAGGCGTGCACGTCGTCGCGCGACGGCGAGGCGATCATGATCATCGTGGCGCTGTCGCGGTTCTCGGGGTAGCGGTCCAGCAGCTCGCGGAAAGCGCGCACGCGGTGCGGAATGCCCTTGGAGTAGTCCAGCCGGTCGATGCCCAGCAGCAGCCGCCGGCGCGAGTATTCGTCGCGCATGTTCTCGTAGGTTTCGACCGCGTCGGGGGCCTGGCCTAGGCGAATGAACTCGTCCACGTCGATGCCGATGGGAAACGCCTTGACCTGCACCGTAGCGCCGAACGCGCGCAGCTGCTGCACGCCCACTTCTTCGGCGCTGGCTTCGTTGCGCACGTAGCGGTTGAAGTGCGAGACATCGGCCTCGCTCTGCAAGCCCACCAGGTCGTAGGCGAACAGCGACCGCATCAGCCACTCGTGCTGCGGAATGGCCGCCATGATGAGCGGCGGCGGCATGGGGATGTGCAGGAAGAAGCCGATGCGCTGCTTGCAGCCCATGGCGCGCAGCTCGGCGGCCAGGGGGATCAGGTGGTAGTCGTGTATCCAGATGATGTCGTCGTCGCGCAGTAGCGGCAGCAGCTTGCGCGCAAACATCTGGTTGACCCGGCGGTAGCCCGCGATGTAGCGGGTGTTGAAGTCCGCCAGGTCCAGCCGGTAGTGGAAGACGGGCCACAGCACGCTGTTGCTGTAGCCGTGGTAGTAGCTGTCGTGGTCTTCGCGGCACAGGTCCACGGTGGCCAGGGTCACAGCGCCGGCCTGGCGCGTCTGCAGGTCGCTCTCGCCGGGCGTGCCGTCCTCCAGCACGTTCCCGCTCCAGCCGAACCAGAGGCCTCCGGTTTTGTTCAGGGCGTCGCCCAGGGCGACGGCCAGGCCGCCAGCGGCAGGTTTACGGGGGTCCGCAATGCGGTTCGATACAACAACGAGTCGGCTCATGCCGCATCATCGCCGCGGATGGGGTGGTCAAACTGTCGGACGTCGCCTCAAATCACACTGTCCCACGGCGCCGACAGGCGCACCGCGGCGTTGATGACGCCCACCATCGAATACGTCTGCGGAAAGTTGCCCCACATCTCCTGCGTCTCTGCATGGGTGTCTTCGGACAGCAGGCCCAGCGGGTTGCGCGCCGCGAGCATGGTCTCGAAGATGGCCCGCGCCTCGGCCTTGCGGCCGATGCGCGCAAGTGCGTCGATGCGCCAGAAGGTGCAGATGTTGAACGCCGTCTCGGGCTTGCCGAAGTCGTCGGCCGCTTCGTAGCGGCGCATGTAGGGGCCGTCGCACAGGCTCTTTTCCATGGCCTCCACGGTGCTGACGAAGCGCGGGTCCATGGGGTCGATCATGCCCACCTCGGCCATCAGCAGCACGCTGGCATCCAGCTCGTTGCCGCCGAAGCTTTCGGCAAAGGCCTGGCGGGTTTCGCTCCACGACTTGTCGATGATCTCGTCGCGCATGCGGTCAGCATGGTCGCGCCAGTATGCGGCGCGGTCGGGGAGCTGCAGGGTCAGCGCAATCTTGGCCAGGCGGTCGCAGGCGGCCCAGCTCATCAGCGCTGATGATGTGTGGACCCGCGCGCGGGTGCGCAGCTCCCACATGCCCGCATCGGGCTGGCCGTACACGCGCACCGCGTTGGCGCCCACTTGCTCCAGGCGGGTGAACTCGGCCTGGCCTGCGCGGTGCAGCAGCCGGTGGTCGTGGAACGACTGCGCGGCGCCCAGCACGATGTTGCCGTACACGTCGTGCTGAAAATGCTCGGCCGCCTGGTTGCCCACGCGCACGGGGCCCATGCCGCGGTAGCCGGCCAGCTGCGGCATCACGGACTCGGGCAGGTCTTTTTCGAGGCCGATGCCATACAGCGGCTGGATGTGGCCGTCGCCGCCTTCGATGACCACGTTGCTGAGCCAGCGCAGGTAGTCCTCCATGGTGCCGACTTCGGAGATGCTGTTGAGCGCACGCACCACGAAGAACGCGTCGCGCAGCCAGCAGTAGCGGTAGTCCCAGTTGCGGCCGCTGTGCGCGGACTCGGGGATGCTGGTGGTCATGGCGGCCACGATGGCGCCGGTGTCTTCGTACAGCGACAGCTTGAGCGTGATGGCCGCGCGGATCACCGCGTCCTGCCACTCCAGCGGCAAGGCCAGTGCACGGCTCCAGTTGCGCCAGTAGCTGGTGGTTTCCTGCTCGAAGTAGCGCGCCGTGTCGGCAATGCCTTCGTGAAGAGGCTCGTCCGCGCCCAGCAAGAAGTTGTGCTCGCGTGTGAGCACGAACGACTGCCCCGACAGCACGTGCGACACCGGTGCGTCGGTAGACAGGCGCAACGTCATGTCCTCGCCCACGTAGCGGATGTGGTTGCTGCCGCGCGTGATGTGCGGCGTGCTGCGGCCCCAGTCGTAGCGCACCTTCAGCGCCACGCGGATGCGCGGCGCGCCTTCGATGGGCCGCACGCGGCGCACCAGTGTCATGGGCCGAAAGAACCGCGAGCGGCTGTTGAAGCGCGGCGCGAAGTCGGTGATCTCCACACCATGCCCGGCCTTGTCGAACAGCTGCGTGCGCAGGATGGCGGTATTGGGCTCGTACCACTGGTGGGCCGAGGCCAGGTCCTCGATCTCGATCGCGAAGTGGCTGCCCTCGTCGCCGGGCTGCAGCAGCGCGTTGAACACCGGGTCGCCATCGAAGCGGGGCAGGCAGCACCAGACCATGCGGGCGTGGTTGTCGATCAGTGCGCTGATGGCGCAATTGCCGATCATTCCGAGGTTGAGCGAGCCCTGTTGGGGTTCGTTGGCGGCAGTGTTCATTGTTCTCGTTCCCAGTTGGTCCTTGCGCTGGAGAGCCAGCCGCGCAGTGCGGCGGGTGTCATGCAGCGGTGTTGTGCCATGGTCGGGCCCTCGCCCACCTTGATGCCCCACCCGCCCAGGGCCTGCACGGCGGCAAAGCCCGATTCGTCGGTGACGTCGTCGCCCACGAAGACAGGGACCCGGCCCGCAAACGGCGGCTGGGTCATGAAGTCGACGATGGCCTGGCCCTTGTGCGCCCCGCGGGGCTTGACCTCGAAGACGAACTTGCCGCGCATCAGCTCCACGCCTTCCACGCCTTGCAAGGCGCGTTCCAGGGTGTCCAGGCAGCGTGCCTCCATGTGGGGCGCTAGGCGGTAGTGCAGGGCGACGCTGGCGCGCTTGGGCTCCACCAGCAGGCCGGGGTGGCGCGATGCGAGGTCGTAGGCGGCCTGCAGCACGGGGGCCAGATCGGGCGGCTGCACGGCCGGCAGGGACGCGCCGTGCAGGCGGTATTGCGCGCCGTGTTCGCTGGCCAGCGGCAGGTGCAGGGGCGCCAGGAAGACGTCGATGTCGGCCTCGGGCCGCCCGGTCACGATGGCCAGCGCACCGCCCAGGTGGCCGTGCAGTGCAGAAAGGGTGGGCACCAGCCCGGACGCGATGCGCACCGCTTCGGGGCGCGACGCCAGCTCGGTGAGCGTGCCGTCGAAATCGAGAAAAAGGGCGTGGGCAGTTGTCAGTATCGGAAGCAGCTGCATGGGCCCAGACCTTAGCAGATGCCACCGGGCCGACCGGCCCGCCGGGGTGTTCTACACCCTGTAATCCCGCGTAAATTTTTGCAAGCAGGTATTTGGCCGACAGTGCTGCGGCGGGTGCGCCGACTTGAAAAATCCGGCGCGGTCGCCACCTGCGCACATTCAGACTGCCAACAACGCGCCCCCATGTCCGAAGCCCTGCACATCGTCTGCCCCCACTGCCACACCACCAACCGCGTGCAAACCGCGCAACTGGCCAGCGCACCCGACTGCGGCCAGTGCCACCAGCCATTGTTTGCGGGCGCGCCGCTCGAGCTCGACGCTGTGTCTTTCGAGCGCCACGTGACGCGCAGCCACATCCCTGTGCTGGTGGACTTCTGGGCGCCGTGGTGCGGCCCGTGCCGCCAGATGGCCCCGGCCTTTGCCCAGGCCGCGCGCGAACTGGAGCCGCAGGTGCGCCTGGCCAAGCTCAACACCGAGGATCATCAGGCCTTGGCGGCGCGCCACGCCATCCGCAGCATTCCGACCATGGTGCTGTTCCAGCAGGGCCGCGAGGTGGCCCGCATCTCCGGCGCATTGGGCGCGGCGGACATCGCGCGCTGGGTGCGCACGGCGGCACCGTCCAACGCATGAAGGTGGGCTGAGGCGGCCGGCTTAGCGCAGGCCGAGGGCGCGGTCCAGCGACACGTTGCCCGCGCCGCGCCCCACCAGGTACAGCAGCAGCCCGACCCAGGACAGGTGGGTGGGCCACGCGTCCGGGTAGACGAATACCTGGATCACCAGCGTCATGCCCAAGAGCGCCAGCGCGGACAGCCGGGTGCACAGCCCCAGCACCAGCAGCGCGGCAAACAGGTGCTCGGCCACCGTGGCCATCTGCGCGGCCAGGTGCGGTGCGATCAGCGGCAGCTTGTACTCGTCGCTGAACAGCGCATAGGCACTGTCGGAGATGGTGAACCAGCCCTCGACCTTGGTGCGCGCCGACAGCCAGAAGATGCCGGCCAGCGCGATGCGGTTGACCAGTGCGAGCTGGCTGTGGGGTGTGAGCCAGGCGGCTGCGTGTGCCAGCCGGGCTAGCCACGCGCGGGGGCCGCCTGCGGTTGGGGAGAGCATGGAGACGGTGTTGGGTGTCATGGTGTTTCCTTTGAACATGGGGCTGGTGCAGCCGCATCGGCCGCGGTTTCGATGAGTGCTCCTGCGTCCAGCAGCAACATCAGCAGCGCTGCGATGTCGGTAGCTGGCTCGGCCACCAATGCCTCTGTGGCGGCGGCCTCCAAGGGCAGTCCTTGCGCGCAGGCGTTCATGAAGGCGATGCCTGCATGCGGCAGTGCGCACCACACCACGGCGGACTCTGGCCGTGTGAGCAAGCCTCCGTCGCCCACCCACAGCAGGTCTGCATCCACCGGCAACTGGTCGCGGTGGCGCTGCCACAGGGCATACGCGGGATGGTCATCGCACCAGGCCCAGCGCGCCGCCGGGTGGGGGCGCAGGTGCTGCTGTGCCAGCGTGTCGGGCGGCTGGCGGCCCAGCCAGGTCACGTCGAGCGCCGGGGCATCGGCCGCCAGGTGGCTCTCTGTCCAGCACCGGTCAAGGTGCGCGACGGCGGGCAGGTAGGGCAGTGCTGCGGCCGGCCCGAACTGCTGCAGAAAATCGGCAAAGCCCGCGCCATAGTCCATGAGCCGCCCGTCGGCCGGTGGCTGCGCGTGGGCGAAAACGGCCGCCGCTGCACGAAACCAGTCGGTGCCCACCAGGCTGCACACGGTGGGGTAATTGGCCTGCAGCGTGTCGATGCAGGCGGCGAGCACGGTGTTGCGGTACACCGCAAAGCCGGGCTGGGCGGCCAGGGCTGTGAGCCACGCGGGTGTTGGTGCCACGGTGTCTGGCGAAGGCAGCAACGCAGCCGCCAGGCCGTCCTGAAAATCGCTCAGGTGCATGGCGCCACCTCGCGTTGTTCGTGGTGTTGCGCGCAGGCGGCCAGCGCGCTGTGTGCCTCGTCGCGTTCAGCCAGCAGCTCTGCCAACGCGGGCACGTTGCCGTCCCGTTCGATGAGCGTGGGGATAGGGCCTGTGCGCGCCAGCACCTGTTCATACAACGCCCAAACGGCAGGGTCGATGGGCGCATCGTGGCTGTCGATGAGCAGCGCGTCGCCCAGCGCCGGGTCGGCATGGTGCCCGGCCAGGTGGATCTCCGCGACGGCGTGCAGCGGGAACGCATCGATGTAGGCCCGCGCATCCGTGCCCAGGTTGTGGGCGCTCACATGCACGTTGTTCACATCCAGCAGCAGCGCGCAGCCGGTGCGCCGCACCAGATCGGCCAGAAAGTCGGTCTCGCACCAGTCGTGCCCGTCGATGTGCAGGTAGTGCGTGGGGTTCTCGATGGCGATGGTGCGCTGCAAGGCATCCTGCGTGCGCGCGATGTTGTCCGCGATGCGGGCCAGTGCGGCGTGGGTGCGCGGAAACGGCAGCAGGTCGGGCAGGTAGTGGCCGCGCCAGGAGGACCACGCCAGATGTTCGGACACGATGGCGGGCTCGATGCGCCGCACCAGCGCGGCCAGCCGGGCCAAGTGATCGGCATCGGGCGGTGCATCGGCCGCGAGCGACAGCGACACCCCATGCAGCGCCACCGGGTGGCGCGCACGGATGGCTTCGAGCCACGCCAGCCGCGGGCCGCCGGCGGCCAGGTAGTTTTCAGGATGGACCTCCCACCACAGGCCGGGCGCACCGCAGTGCTGTGCCTCGGCGTAGTGCTGGGGCTTGAGGCCCAGGCCGGCGGTCAACGGGGATGGCATGGCAGATTGCTGTAGTGGTGAAGGGAAGCTTTGCCGATCGGTTACCCATTGCGCTGCGCGCCACCCGCGGCCCATGCAGCTGGCGCTGCAAAGGCCAGTGCACCCGTGGAGCCGGCGCCGCCGGGCCACCGGGTGCGTCCCCCTCCGGGGGAAGGCGTGCAGCGCCTCAGGGGGCGCTTCATTTCAAGACTTGATGGGCATCAGTGCGCCCATGCCCTTGGGCGTCTTGAGCGTGGCGCAGGTACCGGCGGGCACGTACTTCCAGGCGTTGCCCTGGTAGTCCATCTTTGATGTGCCGGCGCAGGTGGTGCCGGCGCCTGCTGCGCAGTCGTTCTTGCCGGCCATCGACACGCCGTAGCACTTCTCCATGGCGGGCTTGGCGGCGTCGGCCATGGGCTGTGCAGGTGCCTGTGCCAGGGCGGAGGTGCAGGCAATGGCCGAGAGTGCGAGGGCGCCGAGGCTGAGGGTGCGTGTGGTCATGGCAAGTTTCTCCAACAGAGTTTGATGAGTAAGTAAGGGATCGAAGGGGACCGGTGGCGGCAACGTGCGGGGCATGACTAACTAGCCAACTGCCTGCACCCTGCAACACCCGATCTGCGCTGTAATTCGCGCTGGCGTCGCCGCGGGTTACACGGCGCTGCCAATCCACACGCTTATTTATTTTTTGCACCCGCTGTAACCGGAGGGCCCGCTGTGACGAATACCCAGCAGGGAGACGCCATGGACATTGAAGAGCGGCTGCGCGGATTGCTGCTGCAGGGGCTGGATGCCGACGCAGCGGCGTACCAGCGGTTTCTGAAGGAGCTGAGTGCACACCTGCGTGCCTTTTTGCGCCGCCGCCTGGCGCAGCGGCCCGACGAGGTGGAGGATCTGGTGCAGGAGACCTTGCTGGCGGTGCACAACCAGCGCCACACCTATCGGGCCGACTCGCCGGTGACGGCCTGGGTGCACGCCATTGCGCGCTACAAGCTCATCGACTGGCTGCGTTCGCGCGCTGCCAAGGAAGCGCTGCATGTGCCGCTGGACGACACCGACGACCTGTTTGCCAGCACCGACAGCGAAGCGGCCGAAGCGCGGCGCGACCTGGGCCGCCTGCTGGAGCAGTTGCCCGACCGCCAGCGCCTGCCCATCGTGCACATGAAGCTCGAAGGGCTGTCGGTGGTCGAGACCGCGCAGCTCACCGGGCTGTCGGAGTCGGCCGTCAAAGTCGGCGTGCACCGGGGCCTGAAAGCCCTGGCCGCCAAGATCAGGGGAATGTGATGAAAACTGATGAATTGATCGACCTGCTGGCCGCTGACGCGCACCCGGTGGCCCGCCACACGGTGGAGCGACGCCTCGCCATGGCTGCGTTTGCCGGCATTGCCGGGGCCGCCGTGCTCATGCTGGGCGTGTTCGGCCTGCGCAGCGACCTGGCGGCCACGATGGCGATGCCCATGTTCTGGGGCAAGCTGGCCTTTGCGGGCACGCTGGCCGCGGCCGGGCTGATGGTGCTGCAGCGCATGGCACGCCCCGGCGTGCCTGCCGGCCGTGCCGCACTGTGGCTGGCGCTGCCGCCGCTGGTGCTGTGGGGCCTGGCGCTGGCCACGCTGGCGCAGGCGGCGCCGGCCGAGCGCCTTCCGCTCATCCTGGGCAACACCTGGCGCACCTGCCCCTTCAACATCGCCGTGCTGTCGGTGCCGGCGTTCGTCGCGGGCTTCTGGGCGCTCAAGGGTGCTGCGCCCACGCACCTGGCCTGGGCGGGCGCGGGCGCTGGTCTGCTGGCCGGGGCGCTGGGGGCACTGGTGTATGCGCTGCACTGCCCTGAGATGGCCACACCGTTTCTCGCGGTGTGGTACCTGGCGGGCATGGCCATCCCTACCGTGCTGGGCGCCATTGCGGGGCCCCGCTGGCTGCGTTGGTAAGGCTGGGGCGCTTTGCGCTTGCAGCCTTGGGCGCTTCACATACCGTTCAAGCTCAGCCCGAACGGTTTTGATCGAGTATGAATCCGTAGAGAGAGCGAACGCCTAAGCCACCCGCTGGCTGTACGCCCGAAACACCGTGTCCTGCACCCAGCCCAGCGATTCATACAGCGACTGCGCCGCAGTGTTGGTGTGGGCCGTGGTCAGGTCCATGCGCACCTTGCCCTGCGCGCGCGCGTGGTCGCGCGCCGCGATCAACAAGGCGCGGCCTGCTCCCGTCTTGCGGGCGGCGGGCGCCACGAACAGGTCGTACAGCGTGTAGATGGGCGCCGCCTCCACCGAGCAGAACGTGGGGTAGAGCTGGCAAAAGCCGATGGCTGCGCCGGACGCATCGAAGGCGATGAGGATGCTGGATTCGCCGCGTGTGAGCCGGTCGGTGATGAAGCGCTGCGCCGCTGCAAGGTCAGGCGCCTGGTCGTAAAACTGGCGGTAGGCGTCGAACAGCGGGGCGATGGTGTCCGTGTCGGCAGGGGTGGCCTGGCGGATGTGCAGAGGGGTCATGGCGGAGCGGTGGTGGGTGGAGCAGGGGACCGCCCGGAGGCAATGCCGTTGCGCACGGGGTGGTCAAAAGGTGGCGGATTCTAGAGGCGTTGCGAGGGTTGTGCCACGCTTGCGGTGTGTGAAGGTGCGAGGGGTGTGGCACGCGGCATGCGGCATGCCCTGGCTCCGACAAGCTCAGCCCGAACGGTTGCAGGGGGTGCGCCGGCCGTTGCGAAGCCTGCGCAGAAGCCGGTACCGAACAGGAGCAGGAACAGGAGCAGGAGCAGGAGCTTCTTACTTCTGCCCCGGCTCAGTCACTTGCTTCTCCTCCTGCAGCCACTGCGCCACCGCCCGCACGCGCTCCTGGTGGATCAAGCCGCCTACCTGCGGCCCGGTCAGCCCCCGGCTCGCGGCCTGCGCCGCGATGTCGCGCGTGACCACCGACTGCGCCGCCGCCAGCACCGCCAGCAAACGCGGGCGCTGCGGGTAGGGCGTTTCTTCAAAGTGCAGCCGCCCGCGCGCATCGCACTCGCAGGCCAGCAACACGTCGGCAAAGCGCGCAGGCTTGCGGATGGCGTCGCAGCGCTCCAGCAGGCGCATCAGGGCCGCGGCGGACAGCTCGCCGCTGCGGTGGATGTGGCCGTGCTCGCGGGCCACCACGTCGGCGGTCTCGCGGCAGTCCACCGGCACGCGCAGCCGCTCGGCCACGTCCACCAGCAGCTCGGCGCTGCGCTGTTCGTGCTCGATGTGGCGCGGCAGCACGTCGGCGGGCGTGGTGCCCTTGCCCAGATCGTGCGTCAGGCAGGCAAAGCGCACGGCCAGCGGGGCGTCGAGCCGCGCGGACATGTCCAGCACCATCATCAGGTGCACGCCGGTGTCCACTTCGGGGTGGTATTCGGCACGCTGCGGCACACCCCACAGGCGCGCCACCTCGGGCAGCAGCGCGGCCAGCGCGCCGCATTCGCGCAGCACTTCGAACATGCGCGAGGGCCTGGCTTCCATCAGGCCGCGCGCCAGTTCCTGCCACACGCGCTCGGGCACCAGGTGGTCCACCTCGCCGTGGGCCACCATCTCGCGCATGAGCTGCATCGTCTCGGGCGCCACGGTGAAGTCGGTGAAGCGTGCCGCAAAACGCGCCACGCGCAGGATGCGCACCGGGTCTTCGCGGAAGGCGTCGGTCACGTGGCGCAGCACGCGCGCTTCGATGTCGCGCACGCCTCCATAGGGGTCAAACAGGCCGCTGCCGCTGGATGGATGGATATCTTCTGCTATCGCATTGATAGTGAGGTCGCGGCGCGAGAGGTCTTCCTCCAGCGTCACGTCCGGCGCGGTGTGCACCGCAAAGCCCCGGTAGCCCTGGCCGCTCTTGCGCTCGGTGCGGGCCAGCGCATATTCCTCGCGCGTCGTGGGGTGCAGAAAGACGGGGAAGTCGCGGCCCACGGGCAGGTAGCCATCGGCCAGCATCTGCTCGGGCGTGGCGCCCACCACCACCCAGTCGCGGTCGTTCACCGGGCGGCCCAGCAGCTTGTCGCGGACGGCGCCGCCCACCATGTAGATTTTCATGGGGAGAGTTTAGAACCTGCGCTGCGCCGTATATTCGCCCCACCATGTCCCTATCGTCCGACCTGACCATTGCCCAGCTCAACCCCGACGGCAGCGTGCCCGTGCCCCTGGCGCCGGACGCCGCGGCCAACGCAGCGGCGGCCGCACTGCAGCGCGAGGCGCAGTTCGAAGCGCTGAAGTCCAAGGTGGAGGACCTGGAAGAAATCCTGGCCAAGCCCTTGAACGAAATCCTGGGCGACCGGGACAAGTTCAAGGAGTCTGCCGCCGCCTGGGAGGCGTTCGGCGCGATGTGGATGCTGTCGCAGCGCGCCATGCGCCGCGTGGCCCTGGACCTGGCCGAGCAGCAGGGCGTGACCGAGGCCGAGGTGGTGGCGCGGGCGCTGGCCTATGCGAACGATGTGCTCAATGGCGACGGGGTGGATTTGGGCGGCTCGATTGCCGAAGCGCAGATGGCGCACATCGCGCGGCACAAGGCCAAGCTGCGCAAGCAGTTTCGATAGTGGATGGGCGGGGTTCAGCGCTTGAAGCCCGCCTCCCGCTGGTTGCGCACCGCCAATACAAAAACGGTGTCGATGTCCGCCACGTAGTGGTACAGCGCCACGTACCCGCGAGACGCCCGACCGATCACCAGTTCGCGCTTGCCACCTTGCACAGGCCGACCGATCTGTGGGCTGTGGGACAGGATCTGCAGGGCGTCCACGATGGCGCCGATGCGTTCGGGCGCACTGCCCGGGTCGTACTGGGCGATGTGGTCGAAGAAGCGGTCGAAGTCCTCCAGAACCTCTGGCGCCAGTTCGATGCGGGTCATGCCTTGGCGGCGGGTTTGCGAGGCTGCTCGCCCTGGGCTCGGGCGGTCAGGTAAGCCTTGGCATCGTCCCACGCCACCGTCTTGCCGGTAGCGCGAATGCGTGCCCAGCGCTCGTCGGCCAGGGCGTGGAATGCGTTGTCCTGCTCCACTTGCTCCACCTTCTGGGCCAAGGCCTCCAGGATGAAAGCGTGTGCCGTCTTGCCGACTTGCGCTGCCGCGGCGTTGATGCGGCTTTTCATCTCATCTTCAAGGCGAATGGTGGTGGTGGACATGGGGGGCTCCTGCAGGAAAAGGCAATGTAGCACATTGGTGCTACATCGACTCAACGCGTTTCTCAGGCAAACACCGGCCTGAAAAAGCTCCGCTCATAGCTCACGATGCAGCCCGTCTCTTCGGCATAGCGGAACGCCGCCAGGCACTCCGCGTCCTGCATCGATTGCTGGCGGTACACCTCGTAGGCCGCCAGGCTGTCGAAGGTGAACAGTGCCAGCGCGACGTTGTTCGCGCCCTCGCTGGGCATGAAGTAGCCGTGGTGCTGGCCGCCGAATTTCTCGACCAGCGGAATCCAGAGCTTGCCGTAGTGCTCGAACTCCCGGAGCTTGCTGGTATTGAGCACATAACGCAGGTAGATGGTGACTGCCATGGGCGGGGCTCCTCAGCGCTGGGCGGGGGCCAGGCGGTAGGGTTCCTCGAAGTCGAGGAAGTCCTTTTCGGCCAATGCGTCGTCGATCCAGGCCTTCACGCCGGGCAGGGCGCGCACGCGCTGCACGTAGTCGGCGATCTGCGGCGGCAGGGGCAGGGCGTAGGTGGCCAGGCGCATGCACACGGGGGCGAAGTACGCGTCGGCGATGGTGAACTCGCCGAACAGCATCGGGCCGCCATGCTCGTCGAGCAGCGCGCTCCACATGCCCACCAGGCGCTGCACGTCGGCACGCACGCCGGCGTTGTCGCGCCACAGCAGCGCGCCGGTGTCGGGCAGGTCGGCCTCGATGTTCATGGGGCAGTTGTTGCGCAGGGCCGAAAAGCCGCTGTGCATTTCGGCGCAGATGCTGCGCGCGCGCGCCCGGGCCTTGGGGTCGGTGGGCCAGAGCTTCTTGTCGGGGTGCGTCTCGGCCGCGTATTCGGCGATGGCCAGGGTGTCCCACACCACCAGGTCGCCATCGACCAGCACCGGCACCTTGCCGGTGGGGTTGACGGCGCCGATGGCGCGCTTGAATTCGGAGTCCGCATCGAAGCTGTCGAAGCGCACGCGCACCTCGTCGAAGGCGATGCCGGCTTGGCGCAGCAGCACCCAGGGGCGCATGGACCACGAGGAGTAATTCTTGTTGCCGATGTAGAGCTTGAGCATGGATGAAAAAACCTGGTGCCGGGGTAAGGGGCATTGATGCTACCGCTGCCACGGGCCGCGCATCCATGCTGAATGACCCGCCATTTGATGCCATCTGCGCATCAAAGCCCAAAAAACCGCCCATTCCGCCCGGCTGGGGAATTCCTCGGTGCGGCACAATCTGCCGCTTCCGAGGTGGTTTCCCGCCCGATCTTTGCCGGGCCGGCTTCGATGACGCTGTCTTTTTTCTCTTTGTTTCTCACGCTCGTGGGCCCGCGGTGGCAGCGCAGCAGCGGGGCCGCACGGGCCATCTTCCTGGCGTGGGCCGCCATGGCGCTTTGCGCAGCAGCTCACGCGCAGCCCGCGGGGCGAGACGCTCCGGCCCCTGTTGCCCAGCACGCTGGCGGCATGCTGGTGGTGCCCTTCATGGGCATGTTCGAGGACAAAACCCGCCAGATGACCATCGAGGCCGTGCGCCAGCCCGAGAACGAGGCGCGCTTTGCGTACCCGGAGAATGCGCTCAAGGGTGCCGAATCGGACCGGGTGCTGTGGTTCCGGCTGCGCCTGCAGCTGGCCGACCCGGCCGATGCGCTGCGCGAGTGGCTGCTGCTGGTGCCCACCGTGTCCACGCACGAGCTGCGGTTCTACGGCCCCTACGACGCCCAGGGCAAGGCGCTGGCCGAGCCGGTGGTCACGGGCATGCGCCACCCCTGGTCCACGCGGCCGGCGGGGTCCGAGCAGATGGCCTGGCGCTTCAAGCTGCCCGACGCGGGCGTGTACACGGTGTACTTCCGGGTGGAGTCGACCTTTGCGCGGTTCTATGCGGCCTCGGTGTGGGACCTCGCGGACTACCTGCAGGCCACGCAGGACAAGCGCATGTTCGACGGCGTGTGCTACGGCCTGCTGCTCGGGCTGGTGGTGTTCAGCACGGTGATGCTGCTGGTGTTCCGCGAGAGCATCTACGCGTGGTACCTGGTGTCGTGCGCCGGGGCGCTGCTGGCGCTGGCGGGGTTCAACGGCCACACGCTTCGCTACCCGTTTGCGCACTGGCCCGAGGCGGCGGGGTTCTTCTACAGCGTGGCGCCGCCGCTGTGGGCCATCTCCAAGCTGATGTTCGGGCGCAGCCTCCTGCGGCTGTCGCACTTTGCGCCGCGCCTGGACAAGGTGGTGCTGGCCATGGTGGCGGCGCTGGCGCTGGCCACGGTGTACGGGCTGCTCGGGTCGCACCCGCTGTGGCTGTTCCGCCTGGTGCAGGCCTCGGTCATGGCGTCCACCGTGGTGCTTACGGCCGGTGCGGTGATGGCCATGCGGCGGCGGTACTGGCCGGCCGTGCTGTATTCGGCGGGGGTGACCCTGCTGCTCATCGGCATCTGCGCCATCGTCGTGGCCAGCTGGGGCTGGGTGGCCTGGACGCCGCAGCAGATGGACATGACCCAGACCGTGCTGGTGGCCGAGTCCATCGTCTTCGCGGCCGCCATGGCCTCGCGCGTGCGGCTGCTGCGCAATTCGGAAGAAGCGCTCACCGTGCGCACGCAAGAATTAGTGGAGGCGCTGGGCACCGACGCCCTGACCGGCGCCGCCAACCGCGCCGGGCTGGCCAGCCGCGCTGGCGCCGCCATCGCGGAGAACCGGCCGTTTGCTTTGTTGCTGCTGGACCTGGACGGTTTCAAGGGCGTGAACGACACCCACGGTCACGCCGCGGGCGACGTGGTGCTGGCCACCATGGTGCAGCGCCTGCGCGCCCAGTTGCGGGCCGAAGACATGGTCGCCCGCCTGGGCGGCGATGAATTCGCGGTGCTGATCGCCGGCGCCCCGCCGCGCGACGTGATCGCCGCCATGGCCCGCCGCATGGCTGCCAGCGCCGCCGAGCCCGTGATGTTCGAAGGCCGCGCACTCACCGTGGGCATGAGCCTGGGCATCGCCAGCCACCCGGTCGACGGCGTGACCCTGGCCGACCTGCTGCGCGCCGCCGACAGCGCCATGTACGCCTGCAAACGCCGCCCTGCCGGTGGCGAGTGCTATGCCTTCGCCTCGGAACTGCGGGTGGGCTGAGGCAGCGACCCGGCGGTGCCGGGCGCCGTCACAGCAGGCGCTGAAGATGTTTCAGGGGGAGCCCACCGGCCAGACCACGCCGTTGTCGTTCAGGATCGCGTCGAGCGGCAGGTCGAACTCTTCCGGCTCAAAATCGTCCAGGTACCCGTTGGTAAAGCCCAGCCCCACCGTGAACGGCTTGGGCTGCAGCGTGGCCAGCGTGCGGTCGTAGAAACCGCCGCCATACCCCAGCCGGTAGCCGCCCGGCGCATAGCCCACGCAGGGCACGAACAGCAGGGTGGGCACGATGACCTCGGTGTCCTTGGGCTTGGGGATGCCGTAGGCGTCCTCCTCCATGGGGCAGCCGGGGTACCAGGCGTGGAAGGTCAGGGTCTTGTGCACCTTGTTGACCACCGGCAGGCCGATGCGGCGCAACTGGGGCTCGTCCAGCAGTTCGCCGTCTTCCTTCCAGCGGTGCAGGGCGGGCAACGGGTCGAACTCGCCCTTGATGGGCCAATAGGCCCCGATCACCGTGTCCGGCCGGTTCACCAGCCAGATGCGCATGACCTGCTGTAACAGGTCGGACCGCTGTAGGCGGTCGGGCAGGTTCAGGCGTTCTTCTACCAACGCGCGCCGCAGGGCTGCTTTGTCCATCAGATAATTCCCCCATGCAATTGTTTCGAATTCTGACACCGCTTCTCGCCGGCGCCCTGCTGGCCACCGCCGCGCCCCTTGTCCAGGCGCAAAACCGTGGTGACGATACCCTGCTCGAGATGCAACAGGCCTTCCGCAAGGGAGACCGCAAGAGACTGGAGCAACTGCTGCCCTCGGCGCGCGGCCACGCGCTGGAGCCCTGGGCCGCCTACTGGGAGCTCAAGCTGCGCCTGGGCGAGGCCTCGCCGGCCGAGATCCAGTCCTTCATGCAGCGCTACGCCGGCAGCTACCAGGAAGACCGCCTGCGCAACGACTGGCTGCTGCTCTTGGGCCAGCGCCGCGACTGGGCGCAGTTTGCCGAGCAGCACCCGAGCTACCGCATGTCCGACGACCGCGAGGTGCGCTGCTACGCCCTGCTGATCGACCAGATCAAGGGCACCGCGGCCGCCAACGTGGCCGACGACGTGCGCAGCAACTGGTATGCCCAGCGCGACGGCGACGACGGCTGCACCCACGCCGCGCGCGAGTTGTACGGCTACAAAAAGCTTTCGGCCCTGGACGTGTGGCGCAAGGCCCGCCTGGGTATCGAGGCCAACCGCCCGCGCGTGGTGCGCACCGCGGTCGAGATCGTCTCGCCCGACTCGCTGCCCCAGGTCAAGGACGTGCTGGACTCGCCAGCCAAATACCTGCTGTCCCGCGCAACAGCTTCCGGCAAGGCCAAGCAGGAACTGGTGCTCCTGGCCTTGCTCAAGCTGGCCATCGGCGACCCGGAAGGCGCCGCCCAGCAGCTCGATACCAAATGGGGCGTGCACCTGTCGGCCGAAGAGCGCAACTGGGCCTGGGCCGTGATCGGCAAGACCGCTGCGCAAAGGCTGGCGGGCAACGCCCACGGCTACTTTGCCAACGTCACCAAGGACACCGACCTGAACGACGACCTGCTGGGCTGGAAGGTGCGCGCCGCCCTGCGCGCCGGCCAGTGGAATGCGGTGGGCAAGGCCGTCACCGCCATGAGCCCCGAAGGCCGCCAGGACAGCACCTGGGTGTACTGGAAGGCGCGCTCGCTGCTCGCAGGCCGCGTGACCGACGCCGAACGCGCCGAGGCCCGCCAGCTGCTCGAAGGCATCGCCAGCACGCGCGGCTTTTATGAGCAACTGGCGCTGGAAGAAATCGGCCAGCGCATCACGGTGCCGCCTGCGCCCGCGCCGCTGACCGCCGAAGAAAAAGCCGCCGCCCGCGCCAACCCGGGCCTGAACCGCGCGCTGTACGCCATCCTGCTGGGCCTGCGCACCGAAGGCGTGCGCGAGTGGAACTACACCACCAACCTGCACCAGAGCGGCGGCATGCCCGACCGCGAACTGCTGGCCGCCGCCGACTTCGCCTGCCAGCGCGAGGTGTGGGACCGCTGCATCAACACCAGCGAGCGCACCAAGAGCGTGGTGGACACCACCCAGCGCTTTCCCACGCCGTTTCGCAGCGCGGTGGTCGAGCGTGCCAACGCCATCGGCCTGGACCCGGCGTATGTCTACGGCCTGATCCGCCAGGAAAGCCGCTTCATCATGGACGCGCGCTCCCACGTTGGCGCCTCGGGCCTGATGCAGGTCATGCCCGCCACCGCGCGCTGGACGGCCAAGAAGATCGGCATGAACAACTTCACCGCCGACCAGATCAACGACCGCGACACCAACATCACCATCGGCACCGCGTACCTCAAGCTCGCGCTGGACGATTTCGCGGGCTCCATGCCCATGGCCGCAGCCGCCTACAACGCCGGCCCCGGCCGCCCGCGCAGCTGGCGCAACGGCCCGGTGCTGGACGCCGCCATCTGGGCCGAAAATGTGCCCTTTGCCGAAACGCGCGACTACGTGAAAAAAGTTCTGGCCAACACCACCAACTACGCCGCCATGCTCACCGGCCAGCCCCAGTCGCTCAAGAGCCGGCTGGGCACCATCGGCCCGCGTGACGCGGCCGCGCCCGAGGTGAACAAGGACCTGCCTTAATTCGTGCAGTGGGCAGGTCTGCGGTTTTGCGGGTTTGCAAGGAATGCTATAAAAATAAGAGCTGCTGCCGCTGGATGAGCAAGCGGTAGCGCCATTTTTCAATCAAAGATGGAGGGAGTGGAGATGATGAAGAATCTGCAGTGGCTGGCCATGGCCGCCGTGGTGTCGGGGCTGTTCGGGGGCGCGCACGCGCAACCCGTCTACAAGTGGGTGGACGCCCAGGGCAAGACCCACTACGGCTCCCAGCCGCCGCCGTCCAACGCAGACGCCGAGCCGCTCAAGCTGCAGAGCAACAACGGCGCCACCAAGAGCGTGTCGTCGTCATCCGCGTCCGGCAAGCCGGGCCAGCAGTACAACGCCGACGGCACCAAGAAAGTCCCGAAGGACGTGGAAGAGTTCGGCGAAGACATGAAGAAGGCCCTGCAGAAGGTGGACGGCAAGCAGGTGCCCCTCAACTGCTCCGCCGCCGTGGGCAACATCCACGACCAGGCCGACACCATGCTGGAAGTGGGCCAGAAGAACGTGCGCGACGGCTACATGAGCAAAGCAGAGTTCGATAAAACTGCCCCCAAGATCCGCGAGGCCCGGGGCAAGTACAGCGTGTCGGACTGCCAGTCATCGTCGGGCAACAAGAAGCTGTTTTACCAGTGCATGTCGAGCAGCAACAACCATGTGATGGGGTGCGATAAGCAGCACAAGCATGGGGAGTGAGATGTAGCTGAATCGTTGCAGTGCTTTCCGCGTGGGGAGATTTGACAAGTGGAGTGCCTGCGATCAGTTCGGCGGCTGCTCACATCACTGCCGATCATTTTGGAAGGATATGACAGGTAAGAAACGCACGCCGCACCCGCCAGAGTGGTACGCACCTGACGCTTATCGTTCTGCAGAGTTGTTGGACGCAGAGGATTGGTTGCTCAACCTCACGCTTCGTTGTTGGTTGCATCGTGATGCGCAGCCGCGCACTGAAGAAGCATTGAGGCAGGCTGGTCCAGTGCTACAGCGCAAAAATGATTCCCAGATCAAGCAGATGCATTTGGCGGACATCCATCGTTGGGTCTACTCATTTGACTGGAGCAAATGGAACGATCCACACGAGGCGTTTGAAGATGCATGTGAGCGCCCCTCGTTGCCATCTGATGTGTGGACATCCCTACGTGCAGGCGCCGTGCCAAGCGGTATCGAGCCCCTTAGCGTGAGCGCGCTGTACGTTTTCGAGAATATGCTTCCTGACGAGATAAGAGCCCGGGGAAGGCGTATGCAAGGTGGCGACTATTCTGCAAAGGGTCCTCCCGCGTTCGCGGGGCGGCTTGATGATGCGTTCCCGCAGCCTATGGTGAATCGCTTTGTTCGGATTGATTTGTCTCTGTCCGATGATGTTCTTCGCGCTGACCTTGATGCGTTTCTCTCTGCTGAGCGTCGGGGTCTGGCAAGCATAGGAGGAGAACAGCCCTATCGTGAGGCTGCTCGCTTAAAGCTGAAAGTTCATAACCTGCTTACTTTGGCAAAGATCGGTCTGCTCCAGTTCCTTGATCTGGACCGCTGGCAACGTGCGCAGGGTCTTGATTTGAGCTTGTATGCCGTACGAGAAATGGCGGGAGTCGTCGATCGCTCGCGCGAGAGCGAACTGCGCCACCGTGTGAATTTGACCCTGAACCAGATGCAACTACATGCTTGGTTTGCGCGGTTGCAAAGAGGAGGTGGTAGAGCACGATGATCTTGGATAGAACTTTCGCGCCGATCTTCCTGCATACATGTGGTCGCTTGCGAAAGACGATAGGTATCAGTCCAGCTCCTTGTAAAGCGGTGGACCGCCATCGATGATCAACCGAGGTATCTATGAACAGCAAGTCCAAATGTGTTTACGCAAGCTTCAAAAGTGACCGGGAAAGGTTGTTGGCACTCATATCCCGCGATCTCCGAATGGTGGCGGTATCGGTGGCCTGTGCTGCAGCAACCGGGGGGAGTGCTGTGATGGATGTGTTCACCCGCTGGCTGTAGGCTAGATCGACAGGGTCATTCCCTTTACGCGGCCATATGTCAAATCGTGGGGCGTTTGATCGTTGTGTGAGGATGCTGATCGTAGTTTGCAAGCCGCATCTTGGAACTGCCGTCGAGTGGGACGGGGCGTGAGTTCTCGTCAAGCTAGCCGATTTGCGTGAACCGCTTAGCCGTGCTCCAGGGGACTTCCATTGCCACCCTATCAGTGGCACAGGCTTGTTCAACAATGCGTGGCCACCAATGAACTAACTGAGCTGTCATTTCCCAATATGGCTTGCTCGCCCAAGATTTTTGCAGAACGAAAACGGAAAGTCCGTACTGTCGCTGAACTTGGCGTTCTGCTCCGTTTTGCTTGCGAAACCCGTCGCGCGAGATGATGGTCCAGCGCGTGCCTCGCTCTTCGCCGAGAGCGGTCAGCCATTGGATATCGGGCGTATGGGCAGGGAATTTTGTGGTCAGGTGCACGACTTCGCCCACCTGACCCGGATCAAATCGACGGTCACCCAGTTGAGCGACTGCAGCCGCCCAGCACGGCGGCAAATTGTTGTCAAAAATGAAATTCAATGAACTGTCCGCTTGAGGTTTTCCTCGAAGCGGATGGCTGCTGCCACTACCTTTGATGGTACGTCATACACCCGGGATGTGGCCGACAGTGCCTTGGTATCACTCCCCTCCGCCATATACGCCTGATACAGCACATTGGTCGGTGTCCCAGTTGCGTCAATGATTGGCGCTCCAAACTGGCGCGCCGGATCTATCACGATGGGGGATTTCCGTCCAGCCGGGAACCAACGGCTAGCCTGCTGCTGCTTCTGGTCGTATTCCAGACCATCGTAAAGCGAGGGCGTAATGATTTCTTTGAACACCGACTGACGGTCTCTCAAATCAACTAGTGAATTCTCTTGTAGCTCTTCGTGCAACGCTTCAGCGTAGATGGTGCGTCCATCAGTTTTGAAGCGTGGCAAGGACATAGGATGTGAAACACCGAACAAGTCCGATGCGGTGGTCAAGCATCTGCGTATAACGCGTAAGGAGACCCCGTGCTGAGTGAATTTGCGTATGAAGCGCAACTCAACCAAGTCACGGAATCCGATCACATCCTCATCAAATTGTTCGTCAGCCAATTCATGAGTCCAAAGTGGCGCCATGTCCACGCGCGAAGCCGCATCGCCTGGCGTCTTTCGGTAGTGGTAGCCGAAGAGCCAGCGACGGATATCCCGTGTTGGCACGCTTATCAAGCGTGACGCTTCTGGGATGGAATAGATGCCTGTGCCGCTGTACATAGAGCTCTGATTTTAAGCTGTGCCATCAAATCTTAGGGAGCCTGATATTGGGAAAAGAGGTAGGACTGCAGCTGCACCCGCGGGAGATCGAGGTAGGGCGGCATAAACCCGAAATGCGCTGGAAAGTAACCTCAGAAGCTTTCACACGTTGTGCAGCACGTCCCCCTGCCGCACCGCCGCCCCCGACCGCACCAGGTCCTGCGCCAGACTCTGCAGCCACGCATCCTCCTCCTGGTCCCCAAAATGCGTCTCGCGCAGCATGCCGAAGTACGGTGTGCCCTGCGCCCAGGCAGTCAGGTCCGCCATGCGGATCTGCTGCCACTCCAGCAGCTTGTATTTCAGCAGCACCTTGGCGGCATAGAGTGCGTGTTTGGTGGGGTTGCGCACGAAGCCGTCCAGCCTGCGGCGTGCGCCGTCGATGGCGCGGGGGGCGTCGGTGAAGACGGGGCCGTGGCCGGGGATCACCACCTGGGGGGCCAGGGCCTCGATCACGTCCAGCGTGGCGGCCACCTCGGCAAACGCGCTGTCGCCTTCCAGCTCCGGGAAGACGACGCCGAAGCCGTTTTCCCACAGCGCGTCGGCCGAGATCAGCACCCGGTCCTGCGGGCTGAACAGCACCACCGAATGCGGGTCGTGGCCGGGTGCGGCGTGCACTTGCCAGGGCTTGTCGCCCAGCAGCACGCAGGAGCCGGGGTCGAGCAGGGTGTCGGCGCGAAACGGCGGGCATTCTTGGCCGGTGGGGGTGTAGCTCAGCGCGTAGGCGTTCCACTGCCGCACGTGGCGCGCCTGCCCGGGCGGGATGGCCGTCAGCACGCGGGGCCAGGTTTGCTGCAGGGCTGCGTTGCCGCCGCAGTGGTCGCTGTGCAGGTGGGTGTTGAGCACGCGGTCGAGCGCTCGGCCCGCCAGCGCGTCCTGCACCAGGGCCACGGTCTGCTCGGCGTGGCTGCAGTAGCCGGTGTCCACGATGGCGGTGTCGTGCTGGCCGATGAAGAGGATGTTGTTGGCCGACAGCCAGCCGCGCTCCAGGACGGTGATCTCGGGCGGGAGCAAATCGTGGGGCGCGGGGCTGTGGGGCATGGGTGGCGGGGCGTGGGGCTGGCGGCGGGCCGGTGGCCTTGTGAGGCCCGGGCCGCCCGGGCTGGCGTGTCAGAACGAGGTCTCAATCCAGCGTAACCCAGCCTGCGCCCCTGGCGGGCTATGCAAAACCCCTACGCGGCGTCTGCGGCGGGCGCTGTCGATGGGGACCGCAAGCCGAGGGCCGCCCCGCAGCGAGGGCGTCGTCCCCCTCAGGGGGAAGGCGCCGCAGGCGACTCAGGGGGCGTCTGTCCCTTCAGAACGTGACGCCCGCCACCAGGATCACGTTCGCGTACGGCGTGCACTCGCCGGTGCGCACCATCACGCGGGCTTGTCGGGTCAGGCGTTTGAAGTCTTCGTGCGGCATCTGCGCTGGGGGCACGGGCAGCGCGGCGGACCAGCCGGGCTGGATGCCGGCGTGGCGCTCCACGGCCTCGGTGGCGATGATGGCTTTTTCGACCTGCATCTCGGCCAGCACCACGCGCAGCACGTCCACCACGGCCGGGATGCCGGGGGTCAGGGCCAGGTCGATGCGGCGCGGCCCGTCGGGGATGGGCAGGCCCACGTCGCCGATGACCAGCATGTCGCCGTGGCCCAGGCTGGCGATGGCGTGGGAGAGTTCGGCGTGCAGCAGGGTGGTGCGTTTCACAGGGCGGTCCAGTCGGGCGGTTGGGGGCTCTGCGCCACGGCGGCGCGGGTGGGGATGGAGGGCTGCGCGCCGTGCTGCGTCACGCACAGCGCGGCGGCGCGGATGCCTTCGCGCACGCCGGCATCGAGCGGCTCTCCGCGCGCCAGCGCCACGGCCAGGGCGCCCAGAAAGGTGTCGCCGGCGGCGGTGGTGTCCACCGCGCGCACGCGCATGCCCGCGTGGTGGCGGCAGCCATCGGCGTCGGCCGCTACGGCGCCCGCGGCGCCCAGCGTGACCACGACCTGCGCAGGGCCCCGGCCGCGCAGCGCCTGGGCGGCGGCGGCGGCGTCCTGCGGGCTGTCCACGGCCACGCCGGCCAGGGCCGCGGCCTCGACCTCGTTGACCACCAGCGTGTGCACCAGGGGCCAGAGCGCGTCGGGCAGCGGCTGGATGGGCGAGGGGTTGAGCACCACCGGGCAGCCCGCGGCATGGGCCTGCTGCGCTGCTGCCACGACCTGCGGCATGGGCGTCTCGAACTGCACCACCAACCCGCCGGCACCGGGCAGTGCGGCGCCCAGCGCGAGCGCGTCCAGCACGAAGCGGCCGTTGGCGCCGGGCACCACCACGATGCGGTTCTGGCCCGTGGCCTCGACCGTGATGGCGGCCACGCCGGTGGTCGATTCAATATCGGTTTGCACGCCGCTGTGGTCGATGCCGTCGGCGGCCAGGCCTGCGCGCAGCTTGCGGCCGTAGCCGTCGTCGCCCAGGCGGCCGAAGAGGTGCACATGGGCGCCCTGGCGCGCGCAGGCCACGGCCTGGTTGCCGCCCTTGCCGCCGGGCACCAGGTGCAGGCCGTCGGCCAGCACGGTCTCGCCAGCCTCGGGCGCGCGGGCGACCTGCAGCACCAGGTCCATGTTCAGGCTGCCGACCACGGCGATGCGGGGTGGGGTGTTCACGATGCCCGTACTCATGCTGCGGCTCCCGGGGCAGGTGCCGTGGACGAGCGCACGCGCAGCTCGGGCTGCAGCATCACCTTGCGCACGTCCTGGCGCTTGCCGTCGATGCGTTCCAGCAGCATGTCCACCGCCAGCGCGCCGATGCGCTGCTTGGGCTGGGCCACGGTGGTGAGCGGCGGGCTGGTGAAGGCGGCCAGTTCGATGTCGTCGAAGCCGACGATGGACAGCGCCTCGGGCACGCGCAGCGCGCGTTCGTGGGCGGCGCACAGCGCGCCCATGGCCATGAGGTCGTTGCAGACAAAAACGGCGGTGGGCGGCTCGCTCGCGCGCAGCACGGCGTGCATGGCCTCGTACCCACCCTGGCTGGTGAAGTTGCCGTGCCACAGCAGACCGCTGCCGTCGCCGCAACCCGCGTCGGCCAGCGCGGCGCGCCAGCCGGCAATGCGCTGTTCGCTGGGCGCCAGGCCCGCGGGCCCGCCGATGCAGGCGATGCGGCGGTGGCCCTGGGCCAGCAGGTGGCGCGTGGCCAGTTGGCCGCCCTGCATGTGGGCGGTCTCGACCAGGTCGCAGGGCAGCTCGGCGATCTCGATCTCGCGGTCCACCAGCACGGTGGGGATGGACAGGCCTGCCAGTTGCGTGGGCAGCGTGGCGTCATGGCCGGTGGAGACGACGATCAGCCCGTCGATGCGGCGCTCGGCCAGCACCTGCAGGTAGCTGCCCTGGCGGTGCGCCTCGTCGTTGGTGTTGCACAGGATGACGTTGTAGCCCGCGCCGAAGCACCGGTCTTCCACGCTGTGCACGATTTCGGCGAAGTAGGGGTTGGAGCTGTTGGGGATCAGCATGCCCAGCGTGCGCGTGTTGTTGCTCTTGAGGCTGCGCGCGATGGCGCTGGGCACGTAGCCCAGGGCGCGGATGGCTGTCTCGACGCGCGCGCGGCCTTCGGGGCTCACGCGGCGCGTGCCGTTGACCACGTGGGACACGGTGGTGACCGATACGTCGGCGTGGCGCGCAACGTCCTTGATAGTAGCCATGGGGTGGAAAAGCGGATTCGGTGGAGTTGGGGCGAAGGTGAGGTCAGACGGCGGCGCGGCGCTGGCGCAGCGTGTCCACGATGACGGCGGCCACGATCACGCAGCCCGTGATGATGCGCTTGCTCGGCTCGCTCGCGCCCACCTGGGCCAGGCCCGCCTCCAGCACCGCGATGATCAGCACGCCGAACGCGGTGGTCACCACCGAGCCGCGCCCGCCCATCAGGCTGGTGCCGCCAATCACCACCGCGGCGATGACCTGCAGCTCCATGCCCGAGCCCGCGTTGGGGTCGGCCGCTTCCAGGCGCGCCGACTGCATGAGGCCCGCCAGGCCCGCGAGCAAGCCCGTGAGCGCAAACACGATGATGCGCACCGGGCGTGGGTCCACACCCGCCAGGCGCATGGCCTCTTCGTTGGTGCCGATGCCCACGACCGAGCGGCCGAACACCGTGCGCGTGAGCACCAGCTGCGCCACCACCACCAGCACCAGCGCGATCAGGAAGGCCACCGAGATGCCGCCGAAGAACGGCGCGGCCAGCCACGAGATCGCATCGCCCACGTACTGCGTGCGCGAGTCGGTGACCAGGTAGGCGCTGCCGCGCACGGCTTCGAGCATGCCCAGCGAGACGATGAACGAGGGCAGCCGCCAGGCCACCGAGATGGAGCCCGTGATCGTGCCGCACACCAGGCCCGTGGCCAGCGCCAGCGCGGCCGCGGCCGGCACCGTCCAGCCCCATTGCAGGATGGCGGCCGCCGACGTGGCGGCCGACAGCGCCATCACCGAGCCCACCGACAGGTCGATGCCCGCGATGATGAGCACGAAGGTCATGCCCACCGCCATCACGGCCAGGGCCGGGATCTCGTTGGCGATGGTGATGAAGGTCTCGGCGCTCCAGAAGTATTCGGACATCCACGAGAACAGGCCCACCATGCCGGCCAGCACGGCCAGGAGCCCGAGGTAGGTGCCAAGCTGGCTGCGCCACACCGGGGTGGAGCGCGGGGCGGGGGATGCGGTGGGGGAGGGGGCTGCGGCGTTCATGCGGTGGCGGAAGAAGATTCGGAAGAAGAGGGTTCGGTCGCGACGGCGGGCGGCTCCGTGGCGCGGCCCGCCATGTCGGAGAATGCGGCGGCCAGCAGCGACTGCTCGGACCACTCGCCGCGCTCGAACACGGCCACCAGGCGGCCGGCGCTCATCACGCCGATGCGGTCGGCCATGGCCATGAGCTCGCGCAGGTCGGACGACACCATGAGCAGCGCGCGGCCTTCGTCGGCCATCCGGTCGAGTTCGGTATAGATCTCGGCGCGTGCGCCCACGTCCACGCCGCGCGTGGGCTCGTCCAGCAGCAGCACGCGCACGGGGCGGTGCAGCCAGCGGGCAAACACGACCTTTTGCTGGTTGCCGCCCGACAGCTGGCCCACGGGCTGCTCGCCGTCTTTGCAGCGGATGCTGAGCGTGCGCACAAAGCCCTGCACCAGCCGGTGCTCCAGCGCACGCTGCAGCCAGCCGCCGCGCGACACCGCCGGCAGGTCGGACAGCGTGGCGTTGATGCGGATGGGCTGGGCCAGCAGCAGGCCCTGCGACTTGCGGTCTTCGGTGACCAGGCCGATGCCTGCGCGGATGGCCTGCAGGGGCGATGCAAAACCCTTGTCGATCTTGGTTGCTACTGTTTTTGTAGCTGCTTGCGCTTGTCCATCCAGCGGTAGGGGCTGTTTTTGGTCTGAATCTGAGGCTGAATCGGAACCATGCAGCGTGACGCTGCCCCGGTCCGCGCGGTCCGCGCCGAAGAGCAGGCGCACCAGCTCCGTGCGGCCCGAGCCCACCAGGCCTGCCACGCCGAACACCTCGCCTGCGCGCAGGCTGAGGCTCACGTCCTGCACGGCGGTGCCGCGGCCGATGCCGCTCACTTCCATCACCACCGGGCCGGCCGTGCGGCGGGGGCGGTGGTCCAGGTCGTTGACGGAGCGGCCCACCATGCGGCGCACCAGGTCGTCCTCGGACAGGCCGGCCATGGGCAGCACGTCCACCAGCCGGCCGTCGCGCAGCACGGCGGCGCGGTCGGCGATGCGGCGCAGCTCTTCGAGCCGGTGCGACACGTAGACGATGGCCACGCCGCGCGCGGTCAGGCGCGCGATCTGGTCGAACAGGTAGGTGGTCTCGCGCGGCGTGAGCATGGCCGTGGGCTCATCGAGCACCAGGATGCGCGTGTCGTCCTGCAGGTTGCGGGCGATCTCCACTATCTGCTGCTGGCCGATGCCCAGTTGCGACACCGGCGTGGCCGGGTCGATGGATTCGAGGCCGATCTTGGCCAGCTGCGTGCGCGCCGCGGCGTGCAGCACGTCCCGCTGCAGCCAGCCCGCGCGGTTCGGCAGGCGGCCCAGCAGCAGGTTCTCGGCCACGGTGAGCGTGGGCACCAGGCCCAGCTCCTGCATCACCATGCGCACTCCGTGCTGCTCGGCCTCGCGCCGCGTGGCCGGGGCAAAGGTCTGCCCCGCCAGCCGCATGCCGCCGCGCGTGGCGGGCGTGAGGCCGCAGACGATCTTGGACAGCGTGCTCTTGCCCGCGCCGTTCTCGCCCGTGAGCGCCAGCACCTCGCCCGCGTTCAGCGCCAGCGTCACCCCGTCGAGCACGGTGGTGGCGCTGTAGTCCTTGCCGACCGCGTCGATGCACAGCAGCGGTGTGGGTGGCGCGGGCGGGGGGGTTGTGGGCGTTGGGGGCATGGACTGAATGTTGTGTATCGGGGGGCATTCCCCCACCCGTTCGGGCTGAGCCTGTCGAAGCCGGGGCGCGAACGTGGCGCTCCCTTCGGGCGGGCCCAGGACAGGCTTGTCAAGGCCTCGCGTGGCGCTTCGACAAGCTCAGCGTGAACGGTTCCAGGTGGGTGGATTTCGACTCGCCAAGAAGTTACTTGCTGCCCTTGGTCACGAGCACCACGTCCGTCTTCACCGCAGCCGGCAGCTGGTTCTGCGGCGTCTTGGCAGCCAGTGCCTTCTGGGCCAGCTCGATGCCGAACACGGCCTGCTTGGCAGCGTATTGGTCGGCAGTGGCCAGCACGCGGCCGTCGGCCAGCATGGGCTTGATGGCGCCGATGTTGTCGTAGCCCACCACCTGCACCTTGCCGGTCTTGCCCGCGGCCTTCACGGCGGCCACGGCGCCCAGGGCCATGCTGTCGTTGCCGGCCAGCAGGGCCACGAGGTCAGGGTGCTCGCGCATCATGCCGGCGGCCACGGTGTTGCCTTTTTCGATCTCCCAGTTGCCGGACTGCACGCCCACCACGGTGATGTTGGCGGCCTTCATCGCGTCCTGGTAGCCCAGGGTGCGCTGCTGCGCATTGAAGGTGGTGGACACGCCTTCGATGATGCCCACCTTGTCGCCAGCCTTCAGGCTCTTGGCCAGGTGGTCGCCCACGAGCTTGGCGCCCTGGCGGTTGTCCGGGCCGACGAAGGGCACGGTGATGTTCTTTTCCTTCAGCGCATCGGCATCGAGCTGGTTGTCGATGTTGATCACGATCACGCCCTTGTCGATGGCGGCCTTGACGGCGGGCACCAGGGCCTTGGAATCGGCCGGGGCGATCACGATGGCGCTGGCCTTTTGGGCCACGGCCTGCTCGACCATCTTGATCTGGGCGGCGGTGTCGGTCTCGTTCTTGATGCCGTTGGCCACCAGCGTGTACTCGCTGGCGTGCGCCTTCTGGTGCGCCTTGGCGCCGTCTTCCATGGTGCGGAAGAACTCGTTGGCCAGCGATTTCATGACCAGGGCGATCTTGGGCTTGTCCTGCGCCAGTGCGGGGCTGGCGAGCATTCCACCCAGCACGGCAAGGGCGGCGGCGGTCTGAACGGTACGGCGGGTGAAGTGCATGGTGTCTCCTGTTGGAATGGGGTCGAGAGCGTCAAGAACGAACAAACGGAACAAACAAAACCGACAACGGCGCGAGGGATGCGAGCCGAGCCCCGCAGGGCCAGGCATGGCATTTCCAGGTGCGCGGGACCCATGGACAAACAGCCAAGGATAAGCGCCCGATCGCCTTGTGGTCCGCGGATCATAACGAAAGCAAACGTTTGCGCAAACGTTTGCTAGTCGGTGAAAACCCGGAGATAAGGGGAATTCAAGTGGGGGCGGATTCGAGTAGGGGAGGCTGGTGGGGTTGGGCGGATGTACCTACCCACCTGTTCGGGCTGAGCCCTTCGACAGGCTCAGGACAGGCTTGTCGAAGCTTTGCGCGGCGTTTCGACAAGCTCAACGTGAACGGGTTTGGGGAATGCGCAAGCAGATGGCGAGAAGACGCCGCACGGATCAGCATTCGCCCCATTCCAAACCGTTCGGGCTGAGCCTGTCTAAGCCTCGCGCGGCGCTTCGACAGGCTCAGCGTGAACGGGTCGGGGGTGTGCACCAGATGACTGGTAAGAAGATGCCGCCCTTATCAGTGCTCATTCACTCCAAGCCGTTCGGGCTGAGCTTGTCGAAGCCTTGCGTGGCGCTTCGACAAGCTCAGCCCGAACGGTGTGGTGCGGGGAATGAAGCAGAGAACCCAACCAGCAGCTGCGCCCCCGTGCAACTGCTGGGCTTGATACGCGCCCTACGCCTTGCGCAGTTCGCGCCGCAGGATCTTGCCGACGTTGCTCTTCGGGAGTTCATCACGGAACTCGATGTATTTAGGCCGCTTGTAGCCCGTCAGGTTTTCCTGGCAGAAGCGGGCCACGTCCTCTTCGCTCAGGGTGGGGTCGTTCTTGATGATGAACACCTTGATCGCCTCACCCTGCTTCTCGTCCGGGATGCCGATGGCCGCGCATTCCACCACGCCGGGGCACAGGCTGATGACCTGCTCCAGCTCGTTGGGGAACACGTTGAAGCCGCTCACCAGGATCATGTCCTTCTTGCGGTCGATGATGCGGGTATAGCCCTCGCCGTCCATCACGCCGATGTCGCCGGTGCGCATGAAGCCGTCGGGGGTGAAGGCCTTGGCGTTTTCTTCGGGCTGGTTGTAGTAGCCAGTCATCACGTTGGGGCCGCGGATGCAGATCTCGCCCGGGTCGCCCTGGGGCACGCTGTTGCCGGCATCGTCCTTGATGGCGATGTCGATGCCCGGCAGCGGCAGGCCGATGGTGCCGCTGAAGGACGTGTTGTTCACCGGGTTGTTGGTGCCGATGGCGCAGGTCTCGCTCATGCCCCAGCCTTCGATCATGGTGCTGCCGGTCACCTTCTGCCACTGCTTGGCCGTGCCTTCGCTGGCCGCCATGCCGCCGGCCTGCGACACGCACAGGTGCGAGAAGTCGAGCGTCTTGAACTGCGGGTTTTGCAGCAAGGCGTTGAACAAAGTGTTCACCGCGGGCAGCATGTGGAAGGGGCGCTTTTTCAGCTCGGCGATGAACTTGGGGATGTCGCGCGGGTTGGGGATCAGCGTGAGGCTGGAGCCCTGGCGGATGGCCAGCAGGCACAGCGTGAGCGCAAAGATGTGGTACAGCGGCAGCGCGGCGATGCTGTTGGCCTTGCTCACGTCGCCGATTTTGGACAGCGCCGGCGTGAACCACGCTTCGGCCTGCAGCGTGGCGGCCACGATGTTCCGGTGGGTGAGCACCGCGCCCTTGGACAAGCCGGTGGTGCCGCCCGTGTACTGCAGGAAGGCGATGGAGTCGAGCGTGGCCTGGCTGGGCGCGAGCGACTTGTGCTCGCCCAGCGACAGCGCCTTCTTGAAAGGCACGACCTTGCGGCCGTTGGTCAGCGGCAGCTCGTATGCGGGCACCATCTTGGCCAGGTGGCGCACGGCGAAGGTGATCCACGTGCCAAAGGCTGCGCCCAGCAGGTCGCCCATGGCGGTCATCACCACGTGCTGCACGGCGGTGCGGTCCACCACCTCGGCCAGCGTGTGCGCGAAGTTCTCCAGGATCACGATGGCGGTGGCGCCCGAGTCCTTGAGCTGGTGCTCCAACTCGCGGGCGGTGTACAGCGGGTTCACGTTCACGCAGGTGTAGCCCGCGCGCAGCACAGCCGCCATGGTCACGCCGAACTGCGGCAGGTTGGGGAGCATGATGGCCACGCGCGCACCGGGCGCCAGGCCCAGGCTCTGCAGGTAGGCGCCCAGGGCGGCCGAGCGGCGCTCCAGCTCGCCATACGTCATCCAGCGGTCCATGCAGACCGAAAACGGGCTCGATGCGTGCTTGCGGAAGGACTCTTCCAGCAGGTGGGCTACAGAGCGGTATTGCTCGGGCTTGACGTCGTGCGGTACGCCCGGCGGGTAGCTCTTGAGCCAGATCTTTTCCATGCGCTTGGTTCCTTCTTCTGCGTGCTGCGTGCGTGTCGGCTTGTGCAGCTTCTGTGCTTGTGTGCTTGCGTGACCCACCGGCCAGAGGGTGGCTGCGAAGATTGTGAAAGCGCGAGGGGCAACCAGCTACCGGGCTTGTCCTAGGGTACGGGCGAGTTGGGTCTCGCAGGTGACACGGTCGGCATCGAAGAGCTCTGCCATCAGCGCACGCTCGCGCGCCTCGATGGTGGCCAGGAACTGCTCGACCCCGCCGCGCTGGCGCGCCAGCTGGCCGAAGGTGTCGAAGCCCGCCTCCAGAAACTGCTGCAGATCGCCCATGCCCGCCGCGTGGGCCGGGGCGCGCATCATGCGCAGCATCATGCGAAGGCCGGGCGTGCGCGTGAGGCGCGCCAGGTCGGTGCCCATGGCCAGCACGCGCTGCAACTGCTGTTCGCGCGCGGCGCGGTCGCCCACCGCGCGCCAGGCGGCCACGTAGCGGGCGGCGTCGGTGGTGTCGTTGCGTGCTGTGGCCGTCGCCGGGCCGCTGATGGAATCGGTGGGGCTGCCGGCTGCGGCGGGCCATGCGAGGCCCATCGCGTGGTCCAGCGCTTCGGTCTGCGCGTGCAGCACAGCCAGGGCCACGGCGGTGTCCACCACCGCCGCCGGGAACATGGTCTGCAGCGTGCCCGCGATGCGGCTGAATTGCTGGTCGCGGGCGGTGTAGTCGTAGTCGCTGTACAGCTCTTCGAGGAAGAATTTGGCGGCAGGGCCGAACGACGGCGATGCCATCAGGTCGGCATACGTGCCCCGGAACCGCCGGGCCTGCAGCGTCTTGACCTGGCCCACCGCCGCGCCGAGCCCCGGGTCGCCCGTGCGGTGCTGCCGCAGGGCGGTGACATCGGCAATGCGCTCACGGATGGTCTGGGCTGCGTCCATGGTGGTGGGGCCTTTGTCGGTCTGTGATGGCGGGCAGTGGCTTTGGCTTTGGTCTGTGCGCGCTCGCGGGGCCGGGCTGCGAGGGCCAGAGGCCGCACAATGCGTCGAGCGGATGACTGGGTGGGTGACATCATCGCATCAGGTGCCTTGCCATAGCCACCCCTTCGGCGATGCCTCCATGGGTCACTTGTTCATCTTCTTTTCTTCCTTCATTCCTTCATTCATCGCAAAACCATGATTGCGCGCTGGCAACGGGCCTTGATTCTTTTCATCCTTGTCGCCATGGCCGCCTGGCTGATTTGGCAGTGGCCCCGCTCGCCCCAGGTGGCCATCGTGGGCGCACTCGTCCCGCTGGCGGTGTACCTGCTGGTGATGGCCGTGGAGTTCGTGCTCATGCACATCACCAACCGCACTGACGCGGCGCCGCGTGCGCGGCTGGCCCAGGTGGTGAAGGCCTGGTGGGCCGAGGTGTGTGTGGCTTTGGCGCTTTTCGGCTGGCGCCAGCCGTTTCGCCACCAGTCCCTGCCCGACTGGCTGCCCGCAGAGCCCACTGGCCGGCGGGGTGTGGTGCTGGTCCACGGGTTCATGTGCAACCGGGGGCTGTGGCTGCCGTGGTTTGCGCCTCTGCGCGCGCGCGGGCATGCCTATGTGGCCGTGAACCTGGAGCCGGTGATGGGCTCGATCGATGAGTACGCTGCCACCATCGAAGAGGCCGTGGCGCGTGTGACGGCTGCCACGGGGCAGGCGCCGGTGCTGGTGTGTCACAGCATGGGCGGGCTGGCGGCGCGGGCGTGGCTGCGGGCGCACCAGGCCGATGGGCGGGTGCACCGGGTGTTGACGTTGGGCACGCCGCATGGGGGCACGTGGCTGGGGCGGTTCAGTCGGGCGGTGAATGGGCGGCAGATGAGTCTGGCGGGGGAGTGGGTGGGGGCGCTGCAGCGGGCGGAGCCTGCGGGGCGGGCGGCCTTGTTCACTTGTTGGTATTCGAATTGCGACAACATTGTTTTTCCGGCGACGACTGCGGCGTTGGCGGGGGCGGACAACCGGTTTGTGGAGGGGGTGGCGCATGTGCAGATGGCGTTTCATCCGCGGGTGATGGGGGAGTGTTTGGATGAGGTGGGGCGGGGGTGAGGCTTCGGTTTCGGTTCGGGCTGAGCTTGTCTTGTCCCACTGCCCGTTCGGGTTGAGCTTGTCGAAACCTGGGCGCTGCTCGCTAGCTCGTTGATTCGGTAGCATGCCTTTGTTGAGGGCGGGAGCCGGGGTGTGCGCCCGGCGGCGCAGTAACTTTCTCTTGCGTCGCCAAGAGAAAGTCACCAAAGAGAAGGCGACCCCAAGTCTGCGACCCCTTCGCGTTGCGAAGGGGCAAACCTGCGTCGGGGCGGTTGCGGGGTGCGCCGNCCAAGAGAAAGTCACCAAAGAGAAGGCGACCCCAAGTCTGCGACCCCTTCGCGTTGCGAAGGGGCAAACCTGCGTCGGGGCGGTTGCGGGGTGCGCCGTGGAACTCACTGCGCGCCGTTGGCGCTACGTTCAGACAGCCACGGCGAGTCAGTTAACGAGGCATGGGCGCTCCGACGCCCATGCTCACCCCGCAACCGCCCCGACGCAGGCGCAGCCACAGGGGGGGGAGCCGAACATCCCAACAGCCGAACAGCCACACGGGCCATCGCGTTGCTCGGCCCCGAACGCGCGGGCGCAAGCGCCACGCGCTGCGCAGGCGGGCCGAGCGCAGCGATGGCCCGTGTGGATGTCCTCTCCCCCATCCCTTCAGGATGCGCCGAGGAGCGCAGTGACCGGTATTCGCGCGTCAGCCAACGCCGTGACCGCGCAC
>NZ_LMLZ01000007.1 GCF_001422735.1 Acidovorax sp. Leaf78
GATCGCCGCCGTCAGCGTCGTCTTGCCATGGTCCACGTGGCCGATCGTGCCCACGTTGACGTGGGGCTTGGTACGTTCGAACTTACCTTTTGCCATTTTTCCGACTCCGAAAAAAATCTAAATCAACACAACAGGATCTCGGCGCAACCAGAATCGGACGCACCTGAAAGTGGTGCCCATGGCGGGAATCGGACCCGCGACCTCTCCCTTACCAAGGGAGTGCTCTACCACTGAGCCACATGGGCAGCTTGATGCCACTTGCACGGCATCAAAATTTCTAACTCAACAACCAGCACTACCAAGCGATGGAGCGGGAGACGGGAATCGAACCCGCGTCATTAGCTTGGAAGGCTAGGGTTCTACCATTGAACTACTCCCGCATCGGCTGACAACCTTTGCGACCGCCCTGCGCAAGCAGAACAGCTGACACTCTCAACACTCACTAACTGGTGGAGGGGACTGGATTCGAACCAGTGTAGGCGTAAGCCAACAGATTTACAGTCTGCCCCCTTTAGCCACTCGGGCACCCCTCCGGAGAATTTCGAATTATAGCACTGATTTTTAGCCCGTCTGAAAAATTGTGCGAGGCCGCACAATTTCGAAACCCAAGTCGTTGGACCCAGGTATCTGGCGCGGCTGGCGGGGATCGAACCCACGACCCTTGGCTTCGGAGGCCAATACTCTATCCACTGAGCTACAGCCGCGTGACTGCATCAATACAGCCCGAGATTATCGCATGCAGAGCCATGATCCCCAACAAGATGGACATGTCCGCAAGCAGCGCACCAGCCAAGCCACGCCGTCAAGCGAGCGCACCCGACCCATCGCAGCGAGCCTCGGGCAACGACAGACCCAGGCCGACCAGGAACGCATCGGTGCTGACACGGCCCACCCCCACCAGATCAAAGCCCCCTTCGCTGAGTATCCAGTTGCGGATGAGCCCGTCGAACAGGGCATGCAGGCCCACCGCCGCTTCCGTCGGCGTCATCGGCAATACGACGCCCTGCACTTGCGACGCCAGCTCGAAATCCCGGGCCAGCTGGCGCGTGAACCCTTCGGACGCCGCGATGTGGCGCTCGCGCACGCCCACCATCTCGCTCACGTACTCCACCTTGTACAGCGCCACCTCGAAGACCCTGCGCGTGCGCTCATCAAAGGCCACTCCGCGCAGCACCATCGCCATCACGGCGCGCAGGCGCTGTACCGGGTCGGGGCACGTGCTGCTTTCGAACTCGCCGTAGCCCTGCTCCAGGGGCAGCGTCACGCGGTCCATCATGGCGTTGAAAAGGTCGACCTTGTCCTTGAAGTGCCAGTAGATGGCACCGCGTGTGGCACCTGCGGCCTGGGCGATATCGCTGAGCGACGCCCGCGACACTCCTTTTTCGCCAAAAACCTGCTCGGCAGCATCGATGAGGCTGCTGCGGGTGGCAATGGCATCTTCTTTGGTTCGGCGTGCCATGGTGGCTTGTCTCCTCTGCTCCGTCCGGTCCGAATGCCCCTGCAAGAACGCACGGGCATACACATCGACAATTATACATTCATGGTTGTATGTATAATCGCGCACTTGTTTTGTCGGGTTCTCCGGGGACGGCCCGTGGCCGACCCGCCATCCCCTACAACCCCATTTCCTTGACGCATATCAGAAGGACTCTCATGCGCACACTGCGTGACCCATCCGTCAGCTCCGCCCTCCCCCAGGCCCTTTCGCACCGCACGACGCGCACTTTCGTGGCGGTGAGCGCGGTGGCGATGCTCCTTGTCGCCTGCGGAAAAACCGACGGCAAGGCTGCCGGCGGTGCACCCCCTCAAATGCCTGCGCCCGAGGTGGGAGTTGTCACGGCCACTCCCGGAGATGTGGGGCTGGTCACTGAATTGCCAGGCCGCGTGGAGGCATCCCGCACGGCACAGGTGCGCGCACGCGCGGCAGGCATCCTGCAGCAGCGCCTGTTCAAGGAAGGCAGCGACGTGAAGGCGGGCCAGGCGCTGTTCCGCATCGACCCCGCCCCCTACGCTGCCGCTGCAGAAAGCTCGCGCGCCAGCCTGGCCAAGGCGCAGGCCAATCTGGCGCAGGCCAGTGCCCAGGTGGACCGCTATCGCCCGCTGGTGAGCGCCAATGCCATCAGCAAGCAGGACTTCGTGAACGCCGAAGCGGCCGAGAAGCAGGCGCAAGCCGATGTGGCCGTTGGCAAGGCGGCTGTCCGCACGGCGGAGATCAACCTGGGCTACGCCAGCGTGACCTCCCCCATCTCCGGCCGCATTGGCCGGGCGCTGGTGACCGAAGGCGCACTGGTGGGCCAGGGTGAGGCGACGGCGCTGGCGGTGGTGCAGCAGATCGACCCGGTGTATGTGAACTTCACGCAGTCGGCCAGCGATGTGTTCCAGCTGCGCCGCGCGATGGAGAACGGCCAGCTCAAGCGCGCCGGCGGCGAGGCCGCCAGCGTCAAGCTGGTGCTGAGCGATGGCACCGAATACGCCCAGCCGGGCAAGCTGCTGTTCACCGATCTGTCGGTGGATGCCAGCACGGGCCAGGTCACGCTGCGCGCAGAAGTGCCCAACCCCAAGGGCGAGCTGCTGCCCGGCCTGTACCTGCGCGTGCGCATCGAGCAGGCCCAGGCCAGCAATGCCATCACGCTGCCCCAGCAGGCGGTCACGCGCACGCAGCAAGGCGACACCATCAGCGTGGTGTCCGATGACGGCAAGATCTCGCAGCGCACCATCAAGATCAGCGCCGCACAGAACAACCGCTGGGTGGTGCTCGACGGCCTGAAGGCTGGCGATAAGGTCATGGTGGACGGCTTCCAGAAGCTGCAGATGCTGCCGCCCGGAACACCGGTGAAGCCTGTGCCGTGGCAAGCGCCGGGCGCCGCGCCTGCACAGCCGGGCGCCTCCGCCGCGGCACCGGCTGCGGCAACCGCCACGGCTGCATCGGCTGCTCCAGCCGCATCGGCCGCGGCCTCCAAGCCATAAGAGGCAGCTCAGCATGGCCAAGTTCTTTATCGACCGCCCCATCTTTGCGTGGGTGATTGCGCTGTTCATCATGGTGATGGGCGGCGTCGCCATCACGCAACTGCCGATTGCCCAGTATCCGCCGGTGGCCCCGCCATCGATCGTGATCAACACCGCCTACCCAGGCGCCTCTGCCCAGACGCTCGAGGACAGCGTGCTGTCCGTCATCGAGCGTGAAATGAACGGCTCGCCCGGCCTGCTGTACATGGAGTCCGTGGCCCAGGCCGATGGCTCCGGCAGCATCACCCTGAGCTTCGAGCCCGGCACGAACTCCGACCTGGCCCAGGTGGATGTGCAAAACCGCCTGTCGCGCGCCACGCCGCGCCTGCCGTCCGTCGTGACCCAGCAGGGCGTGCGCGTCGACAAGGCCCGCAGCAACTTCCTGCTGTTTGCCATGCTGGCGTCGGACAACCCCAAGTACACCCCGGTGGAGCTGGGCGACTACGCGGCCCGCAACCTGCAGCCCGAGCTGCAGCGCGTCAAGGGCATCGGCCAGGTGCAGCTGTTCGGCAGCGAAAACGCGATGCGCGTCTGGATCGATCCCGACAAGCTGCGCGGCTTCAACCTGTCTGCCGCCGACGTGACGGCCGCCATCCGCGCACAGAACGCCCAGGTGTCCGCCGGCGTGATGGGCGACCTGCCCAACATCACCGGCCAGGGCATTGCGGCCACGGTCGTGGTCAAGGGCCAGCTGTCCAGCGTGGAGCAGTTCGGCAACGTCGTGCTGCGCGCCAATACCGACGGATCGTCGGTGCGCCTGAAGGACGTGGCACGCCTCGAACTCGGCGGCCAGAGCTATGCCACCTCGGCGCGCCTGAACGGCGCCCCGGCAGTCGGCCTGGGTGTGCAGCTGTCGCCCAGCGGCAACGCGCTGGAGTCGGCCCGCCTGGTGCGCGAGAAGATGGACGAGCTGCAGAAGTTCTTCCCTGAAGGCGTGAAGTACTCGATCCCGTACGACAGCTCGCGCTTCGTGAAGATCTCGATTTCGCAAGTGGCCGAGACCCTGGTCGAAGCCGTGGTGCTGGTGTTCCTGGTGATGTTCCTGTTCCTGCAGAACTGGCGCTACACCATCATCCCGACCATCGTGGTGCCGATTGCCCTGCTGGGCACGTTCGGTACGCTGCTGGCGCTGGGCTTCTCGATCAACGTGCTGACCATGTTCGGCATGGTGCTGGTGATCGGTATCGTGGTGGACGATGCCATCGTGGTGGTGGAAAACGTCGAGCGCATCATGAGCGAAGAAGGGCTCTCGCCCCTGGAGGCCACGCGCAAGGCGATGCGCCAGATCTCGGGCGCCATCATCGGCGTGACCGTGGTGCTGATCTCGGTGTTCGTGCCGCTGGCGTTCTTTGCGGGCTCCACCGGCAACATCTACCGCCAGTTCTCGGCCGTGATGGTCGCGTCGATCGCCTTCTCGGCCTTCATGGCGCTGTCGCTCACGCCAGCGCTGTGCGCCACGCTGCTCAAGCCCGTCGAGGCGGGGCACCACCATGAAAAGCGCGGCTTCTTCGGCTGGTTCAACCGCGTGTTCACGCGCACTGCCAAGGGCTATGAGGGCTTGGTGTCGCGCATCCTGCGCAAAGCGGCGCGCTACCTGGTCATCTACGGCGCCATCCTGGCCGTGGTGGGTGTCGTGTACACGCGCATCCCCACGGCGTTTCTGCCGCAGGAAGACCAGGGCAACATCCTGGTGAACGTTCAGCTGCCGCCCGGCGCCACGCAAGAGCGCACGCTCGAGGCGATGAAGCAGGTCGAAGGCTTCATGCTCAAGCAGCCTGAAGTGCAGAGCATGGTGGGCGTGCTGGGCTTCTCGTTCTCGGGCCAGGGGCAGAACGCGGGCATTGCATTCGTGACGCTCAAGGACTGGGACGAGCGCAAGGACGCCGGCCAATCCGCCAGCGCCCTGGCGGGCCGCGCCTTCGGTGCGTTGTCTACCGTGCGCGATGCGTTCATCTTCCCGCTCAGCCCGCCGGCCATTCCGGAACTGGGTACCGGCAGCGGCTTCTCTTTCCGCCTGCAAGACCGCTCGGGCATGGGGCACGACGCCCTGGTCAACGCGCGCAACCAGATGCTCGGCATGGCCATGCAGAGCAAGGTGCTGACGGGCTTGCGCCCCGATGGCCTGGAAGACGCTCCACAGCTGCAGATCGACATCGACCGTGACAAGGCGCAGGCCTTGGGTGTGGGCTTTGACGCCATCAACAGCGCCATCTCCACCGCGTTGGGTTCAAGCTACGTGAACGATTTCCCCAACAAAGGCCGTTTGCAGCGCGTGGTGGTGCAGTCCGACGCGCCAGGTCGCATGCAGCCCGACGACCTGCTGCGCCTGAACGCGACCAACGCGCAGGGCCAGCCCGTGCCGCTGTCGGCCTTTGCCTCCACCAAGTGGGTCAAGGGTGCGCAGCAGACGGTGCGCTACAACGGCTACCCCGCCATGCGCATCAGCGGCGAGCCTGCCCCGGGCTACAGCAGCGGTGCCGCGCTGGCCGAGATGGAAAAGCTCGCCGCGCAGCTGCCACCGGGCTTCGGCTTCGAGTGGACGGGTACGTCGCGTGAAGAAAAGCAGGCGGGATCGCAGGCGATCATCCTGTACGGCTTTGCCGTGCTGGCAGTGTTCCTGTGCCTGGCCGCACTGTACGAAAGCTGGACCATCCCGCTGGCCGTGATCCTGGTGGTGCCGCTCGGTGTGCTGGGCGTGCTGCTGGCCACGCTGCTGCGCGGGTATGCCAACGACGTGTACTTCCAGGTGGGCCTGATCACCATCATTGGTCTGTCTGCGAAGAACGCCATCTTGATCATCGAATTTGCCAAGGACCTGCATGCCCAGGGCAAGGGATTGGTCGAGTCCGCACTGGAGGCCGCGCACTTGCGTTTCCGCCCCATCGTGATGACATCGCTGGCGTTCGGCCTGGGCGTGGTGCCGCTGTTCATTGCATCGGGCGCCGGCTCGGCCAGCCAGCGCGCCATCGGCACCGGCGTGATCGGCGGCATGATCACCGGCACGGCACTGGCCGTGTTCTTCGTGCCCGTGTTCTTCGTCGTGGTGCGCAGCCTGTTCAAGGGCAGCGCGCGCCAGCAGGAAATGAACCGCCGCCATGCAGAAGAAGCAGGAGTTGGAACCCATGACTAATCACCGCAGCACCCTCACCGCCCTGGCCGCGGCCGCGCTGCTGGCCGGCTGCTCGTTCATCCCAACCTACGAGCGCCCCGCGGCGCCCGTGCCGTCGGCGTACACGACGCTCGGCGCAGACACCACCGGCGCTGCACAAGGCGCGGCCGCCGCCCCGTGGCAGGACTACTTTGCCGAGCCCCGGCTGCGCCAGCTCATCGAAGCAGCGCTGGCCAACAACCGCGACCTGCGCGTGGCGGTGCTCAACATCGAGCAGGCCCGCGCCACCTACCAGGTGCGGCGTGCCGACCAGTACCCGGGCGTGGGCCTGGCCGCCAACGCGACCCGGGGCCCGTCGGCCAGCAACGGCGACCTGACCAACTCGTTCAGCGTCGGCCTGGCCATCTCGTCCTGGGAGATCGACTTCTTCGGCCGCATCGCGAGCCTGAAGGAGCAGGCGCTGGCGCAGTACCTGGCCACCGAAGAAGGCCGCAACGCCGCGCAGGTGAGCCTGGTGGCTGCCGTGGCCAACGGCTGGCTGAACCTGCTGGCCGACGAAGAGCTGCTGGAGCTGTCGCGCCAGACCCTCGCCTCGCGCGAAGAATCGGTGCGCCTGACCAAGATGCGCCTGGACGCAGGCGTTACGTCGGAGCTGGACTTCCGCCAGGCCGAATCGCTGACCCAGGCGGCCCGCGCCACGCTGGCGCAGCAACAGCGCCAGCGCGCGCTGGACGAAAACGCCCTGGCCTTGCTGCTGGGCCAGGCCCTGCCCGACGACGTGCGCGCCAGCCTGGCGGGCAGCCGCCTGGCCAACGCGCCGGCCATGGCGCAGTTGCCCGCGGGCCTGCCGTCCGAGCTGCTCACGCGCCGCCCGGACATCCGCCAGGCCGAGCAGCAGCTGATTGCCGCCAACGCCAACATCGGCGCGGCGCGGGCGGCGTTCTTCCCGCGCATTGCGCTCACCGCGCAGGCGGGCACGGCCAGCAACGAGCTGTCGGGGCTGTTCAAGAGCGGCTCGTGGGGCTTCTCGATTGCGCCGTCGCTGCTGCTGCCCATCTTCGATGCGGGCCGCAACCAGGCCAACCTGGAGAGCGCGCGTGCCGGACGGAGCATCGCCGTGGCGCAGTACGAAAAATCCATCCAGACCGCCTTCCGCGAGGTGTCGGATGCCCTGGCCGGGCAGGCCACGCTGGGCGAGCAGGCCCTGGCCCAGCAGCGGCAGGCCGAGGCCGAGGGCGCCCGCCTGCAGCTGGCCGACCTGCGCTACCGCAACGGCGTATCGAGCTACCTGGACCTGCTGGACGCCCAGCGCTCGCTGTTTGCCACGCAGCAAGCAGTGGTGCAGGTGCGCCTGGCGCAGCTGCAAAACCAGGTGACGCTGTACAAGGCCCTGGGCGGCGGCGCGCCGGCTGTGGCCGACAACCGCTCCTGAGGCGGGCTGCCCCCCCGCGGCCCGCCCATGGCTGCGAGGGGTGCACTCAGGGTTCATCGGGGTGCGCGTGTGCGTCGCGCGGGACTGAAGTTCCTGGGGCCGCAGATATAATTTAAGGTTGATTTCACAAAGCCCCCCGATACACCAGAGGAAGTCATGAGCGACACCCACCACGAAGAAGCGCACACCGGCCCGATCAAGAGCCCCAAGCAACTGCTGCTGGCGAGTTTTTTCTCGTTTGTGGTTCCTATCTTTGCCATCATCGGCCTGGTCATGTACGTCACGTCGGCCGACAAGCCGGCCATGGGTGCGGCCAACCCTGAAAAGTCCATCGCCGAGCGGATTCAGAAGGTGGGCATGGTCGAGGTGCGCGATGCCAACCGGCCTCTGGCAACGGGTGAAGCAGTCTTCAAGGGCCAGTGCGCTGCCTGCCACGCCACGGGCGCTGCAGGGGCTCCCAAGCTGGCGGATGCCGCGGCCTGGGCAGAACGCATCAAGACCGGCTTCGACACCCTGGTGCATTCGGCCCTGAAGGGCAAGGGCGCCATGGCGCCCCAGGGCGGTGGTGACTTCAACGACACCGAAATCGCACGCGCCGTGGCCTACATGGCCAATGCCGCGGGCGCCAAGTTTGCGGAGCCCGCCGCTCCGGCGGCTGCGGGTGCATCGGCACCTGCCGCGGATGCCTCTGCCGCTGCGGCACCTGCCTCGGCTGCATCGCAGTGATCCTCCGCGGGCCTTGCGGCCCGCACACTGTGGCTGCGGCACCACGCTGCGGTCATGGGGGCGAAGGGCGCATGGCCCGTGTGCCTTGAGGGGCGTACGCCGTCACTTCGCAGCCAACCAAAGAGAGCCGACCCACCGAGGTCGGCTTTTTCATGCCCGCGCGGTACGCGCCAGCCCCACTGTTCCCACCATTTCCACTGAGCCCCGCCGCCGCATCAGACCGGCGCTGGTGCAGCCGCCCCGCCGCCGCTGGCAGCCCGGAGCGCCTGGGGGCTCTGGATGTAGCCGTACAGCCCGGCCAGATCGGCTGCCCGTACCTCGCGCGGCGACCACAGTCCCCGTTCCACCGCCTCGGACGCCAGCAGAACATCCAGCGTATGCACCAGGCCCAGGCCCTGGTTTGCGACCAGATAGACGCGGCCCTCTTCGTCGAGCAGGCAATCGAGCGCCGTGGCAGCCTGCCCGGTGTGCGATACCAGCGACAGGTCCGGCTGAATGCGCCAGACGATGGGCGTGACCTCCAGCTCGACATACACCCTCTGCGGCCCGTTCTGAAAGAACCACTGGCCCTGGCCATCGGCCTCGTAATTGCGCTCGATGAACTCGATCAGCTTTTCGTGCTGCAGCAGGGAGCCTTTGGCTTCGGGGAAGGGGCCCGTGGCCTGCACCGCGTCGTCGCGCAGGTACCAGCGGCCCCGCGCGTCCAGCCCCAACCAGCCGTAGCAGTGGGGCACGTTGGGCCATTTGGCGATAGCTTGCTTGACGATGTCATCCATGGGGCGATTGTGCGGCGGGTGTCCAGCCACCGATGTCAGCCTGATTCGCCAGCCAGCCGCCCACGGCGTCGGGCATGCCGCGCACATTGCCGGGCAGCCGCCCCTGCGCAAAGCCCACGTGGCCGCCGTGCGGGGGCTGCCACAGCGTCACGCAGCGGCCGACCTCATGCGCCTGTGGAAGGCTGGCCGCCGGCACGAAGGGGTCGTTGCGCGCATTGACCACCAGCGCCGGCACGCGGATGCGGTGCAGCATCGGCTTGGACGAGGCCCGCAGCCAGTAGTCCTCGGTGTTGCGAAAGCCGTGCACGGGCGCGGTGAAGACGTTGTCGAAAGCGTACAGGTCGCGCGCGGCCAGCAGCGCCTGCCGGTCGAACAGCCCCGGGTGCTGCGCCAGCTTCTGCAGCGCCTTGGGCACCAGTGTGCGCATGAACATGCGGGTGTAGACCTGCCGGTTGAAGCCGCGCCCGATGGCGTGCCCACCGGCCGCCAGATCGATGGGCGAGCACACGGCTGCGACCGCGTCCACGCTGCGTGCGGCGTCCTCGCCCACTTCGGCGGCCCAGCGCAGCAACGCATTGCCCCCCAGCGACACGCCCACCGCCACCAGCGGCCCGGTGTGCGATGCGCGCAGGCGCTGCAGGATCCAGCCGATCTCGGCATGGTCGCCCGAATGGTAGGCCCGCGGGGCGCGGTTGATTTCGCCGCTGCAGCCCCGAAAATGCGGCAGCGCGCAGGCCCAGCCTCGCTCACGCGCGAAGTCAGCGAACGCTTCGCAGTAGTGGCTGCGCGACGAGCCTTCCAGGCCGTGGAACACGACCAGCAGGGGTTGCGGCGCCGCTGTACCGGTGCGGGGGGCACCGCCCACCAGAAAATCCACGTCGATGAAATCGCCGTCCGGCGTGTCCCAGCGCTCGCGCCGGTACTGGGGCGGGGGGCCGAACGCACGGCGGGAGTACAGGGCAGGCCAGATGGTCTGCAGCTGGCCACCGGGCAACCAGCGCGGCGCTACATATTTCATAGCTTAAAACGCTTACCTATCAAGCGGCAGGGCACAAAATCATCTGAATCCACGGCCCGCATCACGGCTCAGTGGAGCACCGGACGCTGCGTGTCCACCACCTGCGCGTCAGGCGCCGTGCCAGGGCTGGCGTGGTGGGCCACCATGCGCCAGCCTTCGGGGGTCTTGTGGTAGACGTTGGTGGCCAGTACCACGGCCTGGTGCAGGCCGTCGGGCAGCATCACCTCGACTTGTTCGGCCACGCTGTGCACGGCGCTGGACAAGGCCACCACACGGTGCACCTGCACCGGCCGGGCCCGCACCGTGCCATGGGCGAACATGGCCTCGAACGCGGCGCGAATCGCTGCAGCCCCCATGAGCCGCGGGCCCCCGGGGTGCACGCAGACGATGTCGTCGTCCTCCGACCAGCAGGACATCAGCAGTTCGATGTCGCCGCGCTGCAGGGCTTCATAGAAAGCGGCCTCGGTGTCATCCGAGGACCCTCCGAGGGTGGCGGCGCTGGGGCGGGGCATGGGGTGAGTGTGGCGTAGGAAAAGTCCGAGGACGACAAGCGTGCTGGGCCCATGGTCGGGCTGCGCGCAGGCTGCTATTGTGCAGGCAACCTGTGCGGCCAACCCGTGCAGTCGACCCCCCAACCGTACAGAGCACCGGGCAGTTCTGCTGGCGCCGGTGTAATGCAGAATCCGCCAAATGGTCGGCACGGCGGTAGCGCTCGCCGGCGCCCTTACCCCTGATATCGGGCTTTTTAGTTCACTTGGTGCACACCTTCATGATGACAAAACGCATTCTTGCCCTGCTCACCGTCGTGCTGGCCCTGAGCGGCTGTGGCTACAACGACTTCCAGCGGCTGGACGAGCAGTCCAAGGCTGCCTGGAGCGAGGTGCTCAACCAGTACCAGCGCCGCGCCGACCTGGTGCCCAACATCGTCGCCACCGTGAAGGGCGAGGCCAACTTCGAGCAGGAAACCCTCACCCGCGTGGTCGAAGCCCGCGCCAAGGCCACGTCGATCCAGGTCACACCCGAGACGCTGAACAACCCCGAGGCCTTCAGCAAATTCCAGCAGGCGCAGGGCGAGCTGTCGAGCGCGCTGTCGCGGCTGATGGTGGTGTCCGAGCGCTACCCCACGCTGCAGGCCAACCAGGGCTTTCGCGACCTGCGCGTGACGCTGGAAGGCACCGAAAACCGCATCACCGTGGCGCGCAACCGCTACATCGAGACCGTGCAGAACTACAACGTGCTGGCGCGCAGCTTTCCGACCAACCTCACGGCCAAGGCCTTCAGCTACGCGCCCAAGGCCACCTTCACGGTCGCCAACGAAGCGCAGATCTCCGCACCGCCCACGGTGGACTTCTCGGCCTCCCAACCCAAGCGCTGACGCCTGCGCGCAGCCACATCAGGGTCAAAAATGCCTCTACCGCTTATCTGGTGGGCGCTGACAGCTATATTTTTAATAGCAACATCGAGCGCCTGGGCCCAGGCTGACAAGGGCCTGCAGCCCGTGCCCGCCCTCACCCGCGCCGTGATCGACCAGACCGGCACGCTCAGTACCGACGACGCTGCCGCGCTGGACGCACAGCTGCAGGCGCTGGAGCGCACCCGCGGCGCGCAGGTGGTGGTGCTGATGGTGGCGAGCACCGCGCCCGAAGACATCGCGGCATACGCCAACCGCGTCGCCAACGTGTGGAAGATCGGCCGCCGTGAGGTGGGCGACGGCGTGCTGGTGGTGGTGGCCAAGAACGACCGCAAGATGCGCATCGAGGTCGCCAAGACGCTGGAAGGCGCCATCCCCGACATCGCCGCGGCACGCATCATTGACGGCGCCATGAAGCCGAAGTTTCAACAGGGCGACTACGCTGGCGGCCTGACCGCCGCGGTAGCCCAGCTGAGCGCACGCATCGCAGGCGAGGCCCTGCCCGCCCCGGAGCAAGGCAGCGAGCCCCAGCGCAGCCGCAGTTCTGCGGGAGGCAGCGGGTTCGACTGGACGGACCTCGCCATCTTTCTGTTCTTCGGCGTGATCGTCGCGGGCCCGCTGGCACGCAGCCTGCTGGGCGGGCGGATGGGCGGCCTGGTCATGGGCGGCGGCGTGGGCGCCGTTGCCTTCTTCATCACCTCCAGCCTGTTGCTGGCCGGCGGCGCCGGCCTGATCGCATTGCTCTACACCTGGCTCTTTGGCGGCCGCAGCGGCCCGGTGATCCACGGCGGCAGCGCGGGCGGCTGGGGTGCGGGCGCTGGCGGCTGGGGCGGCGGTGGCAGTAGCCGCGGCGGTGGAGGTTTTGGGTCAGGGGGCGGTTTCAGCTCGGGCGGCGGCGGTAACTTTGGCGGCGGCGGCGCGTCGGGAGGCTGGTGAACATGGCAGGACATAACCACTCCCTCTGGCACCGCTGCCAGCGCCTGGCCCGCCACCGCTGGGCCGACGGTGCGCTCACGCGGTCTTTCCCTGCCGATCTGATTGCGCGGCTCACCGAGCGCGTCGCGACCAGCGAACAACTGCACACCGGGCAGATCCGCATCTGCGTCGAGGCAGGGCTGCCCCTGTCGTACCTGTGGCGCGGTGCCAGCGCCCGTGAGCGCGCAGTGGCCCAGTTCGGCAAGCTGCAGGTGTGGGACACCGAAGGCAACAACGGCGTCCTGATCTATCTGCTGCAGGCCGAGCACGCCATCGAGATCGTGGCCGACCGGGGTTTGGCAGGCGCCGTGCCGGCCGACACCTGGCAGCGCATGGTGGCCGCGATGGGCGATGCGTTTCGCGCCGGGCGCCACGAGGAAGGGCTTGCCCGCGCCATTTCCGAAGTGTCTGCGCTGCTGCAACAGCACTTCCCTGCGAGCCCCGCGGGTGCTACGGGTGCTGCAGGCAGCACCAGCAAACGCCCTGGCAACGAGCTGCCCGACGAGCCCATCATCGGCCGCAGGGGCTGAAGGCCACGGTTAAGGTTCCACGCCCTGGTGGCAAAGAGAATGCGCGGAATGAGGCGACAGCGGCAGGCGCTCAAACCGCTGGCAGCGCGAGCGTCAGATGCGCTGCGCCCACTCAGCCATGCGGGAGCCGGATGCGGCGGGCACGGCTTCCAGCAGACGCCGCTCCCATCGCTCCACATGGTTGAGCAGCAACTCAATGGCGCTGAGCATGGCGTTGGCCGATGCCTCGGGCAGCGGCAGTGGCAAATGCACCACAGCCAGCCCCTGAGCGTCCACGCCCGACCATCCGCCGCCAAAGCCGGCGCCCATGTGGTTTCCCTGCATCAGCACCTGCATTCCCGCCGTGTCCAGACGCTGCCCGCGCAGCGCACAGGACAGCACCCAGCGCCCCTGCGCCGGGGCGCACCGCAGTTCCACCGCGCGGTCGCCATCGAAGAGAAGCCGGCAGCACCCCTGCGCATCGGCGCGCAGTGCCGGAATGCCAATGGCTTCACCCAGTGCTGCGATCAACGGGGACACGTGGCTGTCGGACATGGCACCAGGGAGCGGTCGAAGGGAAAACGGTAGGGGGAGGAGTCGATGCACCCGGGCGCGAGCGCGGCCGGGGAGCGCACATGGCGCTGGTCACAGGCAATGATACGCCTGTACACTTTGCTACATACCTTCGCCCAGAGCGCCGCCCGGCGCCCATGTGCGAGACACCGCGATTTCGTTGACGGCGCCGTCCCGGCGGTAAACGAAACGATCCGCCAACTTCTTGACGAAATGCACACCCAGCCCACCGATATGCCTGTCCTCGAGCGACGCCTCGATATCGGCAGCCACCAGCGTGGTGGGATCAAACGCAGGACCTTCGTCGCGCACCACAGCGCTCAAGGTGCTGGGGGCCGTGAACACCAGTTGCACGGACACCGGCCCGCCCTGACCGCCATACCCGTGGGTAGCGACGTTGGTGAGCAACTCATCCAGCATGAGTCCGAAAGAAGATGCCAGCGGCATGGGAGCGCCCTGCTCCATGGCCCAATCCTCCATGCGCTCGAAGAACGACGGGAGCTCCGCGACGGTACCGGACAGGGTGCAGTGCAGTTCAGCCGGAGGGTTCATAGACAGCATGCGCTCGAAAGGGCCGTGGACATCGATGCGCATCGCCGCTCGCTCGGCCTGCACACGCGTCGGCGCATTGTGGCATGAGCGGAGCCGCCTTTTCACCCGTTGATACCCCGGCGCAGCCCGGTGCTGCCGCGCCGGCCACGCCGCCCGTGGGCGCCAAGCCCGGGTTTGCGGCGCTGTGGGAGCTGGCCGGGCTGTGGCTGCTGATCGTGCTGGCAGGCGTGGTTCTCATCGCCTTTTTGCTGCTGAACATCCGCACCCAGGAAGAACAGGGCATCCAGCGCGCCCGGCTGTCGCTCACGCTGGCCGGCCTGCAGGAGTCCATCGAGGGCGACCTGGCGCTGGGCCTGGACCTTCCCGACCACCGTGCCATGCCATCGCGGCTTGAAAAGGCACTGGCCAGCGACCGGCAACTGCATGCCATCGACGTGGTCGACCGCGCCGGCATCGCGCTGTTCAGCACCGACCGCGGCGCCATTGGCGAGCCCCTGCATGCCCGCGTCGCGCAGGCCGCCGAAGCCGGAGCCCACGGCGACCGCACCTGGATTGCCCTGGTAGGCACCGAGGCCGTCATGGGCCTGCCCCTGCACAACGCCTTCGGCGAAGTGGTGGGACACATCAGCACCAGCTACGCAGCCCCGGCACCGGCCCTGCAGTGGGTGGACGGCGGCTCGCTGCGCGACAAGCTGCTCAGCCCCATCCTGCTCACCACCCTGGCGATCTTCGTGCTGGTGGTGGTGATCGGCTGGGCGGCCGCGCGCTGGGCCCTGGCACCGCAATACCGCCGGCAGTCCTACGAGCGCACCGGCCGCATGGCCCAGTCTCTGGCCGAAGCGGCTGCGGTGCGTGCGCGCATGGACGATTGCCTGGCACGGCTGGACGAAAGCGAGCGCCTGGAATGAGCAGCCACCGCAGGCCCCGTCGCCCCAATGCCGCCCTGCGCCTGGGCAGCGTCGCCCTGGTCTTGCTGCTGGCAGCGGCCGCTGCCCTGGCCTGGAACACGTACGAGCAGCTGCGCGGCATGCGGCAAGAGAGCGAGCGCGTGCGCGCCCAGCTCATGGCCGACTCGTTGAGCCAGCGCATCGGCCACGCGCTGGACATCGGCATCCCGCTCGAGGGCCTGGTGGGGGTGGAGGCACTCTTCAACCAGCGCCTGGGCGCCCATGCCGAAATCCAGTCCATCGCACTGCTGCAGGGGCCCGGCAAGGTCCTGTGGTTCGTGGAACGGGAGAGGTCCGCGAAGGCGACTGCCGGTACCGTGGCCGATGCACCCATCACCGTGCGCGGCGAGCCGCGCGGCACCGTGCGCCTGGCCCTGCAGGAGACAGGCGCCGGGCCGTTTGCACGCTCGGCCGCCATCCTGCTGCTGCCCACGGTGCTGCTGCTGGCGGCGCTGGCCTTCCTGGCCGCGCGCTTTTCTGAAGCCCAGGGTGTCAAGCTGCGCAACCATGCCGTGCGGCTGGCGATGCGCGCCATTGCCAGCGGGCGCTACGACCGGTCCATCGTGCTGCCGCACCGGCGCGGGTTCGACCTGCGGGCGCAGCAGCTGGGCCATGCCGTGCGCGGCGTCCACGAAACACTCACCCGGGTGCGCCGCCTGATTTCGTCGCTGCGCCAGACCGAGCCCCAGGCCCAGCGGCGCGAATACCTGGACATGCTGCTGGCTGAAGCCCAGGGCACCCACCGATTTGCCGACCACGGCCTCACGCAGGTGCGTGTGGTGGCCGCCGAGGCGCAGTCCTTCTGGACCAGCCTGCTCATGACCCTTGCTGCCATGGCTCTGCTGGGGCTGGCCGCATCGGCATCGAGCGCGGTGGCCGACATCGCCCCCCTCCACTTCGCGCTGCTGCCTGCCGCGTTCATCGTCGCTGCCACCGTTGCCGCCTGGATCACGCAGGGCCGGCGCTGGCCTGTGCTGTCGGTGCTGTTCTCGGCCTGCGCCGGGCTGGCCGCACTGGCCCTGGTGCTGGCCTCGGGCGCATTGACGGGATACAACCCCCTGCACCTGCTGCCGGTCGTGGCGCTGTGGTGCGGCGGGTTCGCCGGTGCCGCGCTGGCGGCCTGCATGACGGTCGAGCAGGTGCCGCGCCGCCAGGACTTCAAGCACGCCATGCCCCGCTGGCCCAAGGCAGCGATCGGGGCCTGGGTGGGCGCCACGGTCTGGCTCGGCCCGGCACTGGGCTCGGTCGCGTTCACCGCGCTCGGCGGGCTGTATGGCGGGCTGGCACTGACGCTGCCGCTGCTGTGCGCCAGCTTCCTGCTGCTGCGCTGGAACGAGCCGCGCAGCCCCTGGCGCCACCGGGTCGGCGGGCGCAACCTGCCGCAGCCCACGGCGGCGGCCCGCACCGGTCTGCGCGCATGGGGCGCCACGGCCTGCACCGCGGCGGCGTCGGGCCTGCTCATGGTGCTGGGCTGGGTGGCGGCCACTGCCATTCCCCACGGACTTTCTGAAGCCGCAGTGGCCAGTGCACTGGGTGTCGGACTGTTGGGGGGTCTGCTCGATCCCCTGCGCCGGCGCCGCCACACCGGCGCGGCTCTGGGGGTGGCAGCCACCTTGAATGCACTGGCCCTGGCACTGCCTGGCGCGGGCGCCTGGCACATCGCCGCCCTGTCGGTGGCGGCCCTGCTCACGGCGTACCTGCTGGGCCATGCCGTGACCTCGACACAGCGCACCCGCCACACCACGGCGTCTGCCACGCTGCTCGGAGCCGCCATCGGCGCCCTGCTCGCTGGCGGCATCGCGGCAGCGGGCCTGCCGACCACCAGCCTGATGCTCGTCGCCACGCTGGCCGTTGGGGCCAGCTGGTGGGCCCAACCCCGTCCGCAGCCCTGGCAGCCGACACGAAAGGACAACGATGCAGCTTAAGCGGCGCATCATGTTCATCCTGCTGTTGGCGATGGCACTGCTGGTGACCGCCCTGGGCATGATGGGCTGGCTCGGCGAACAGCGCTGGGCGCAGCGTTACAACGAGGCTCTGTTGCAGGGCCAGCGGATTGCGTGGGACAAGCTCCAGAACGAGAGCCTGGACCGCCAGGACGCGCTGGCGCGCAAGCTGCTGGAAGACCCATCGTTTCGCAACCTGCAGGCCCCCGGTGCGCAGCAGCGCATCGACTCCCTGCTGGCGCATGCGGTGCGCCAGGCACCGGGCCTGCGCATCGACATCCTGGGGCCCGGCGGCGGACTCATCTCCACCACCGAGCCCGGGTTCGACCCGCAGCCGCTGGCCGAATCCGGCTGGGTCAAGGCTGCGATGGAATCGCCCTCGGGCGTGCGCGGCCTGAGCCAGGTGGCGCCGCGCCAGTACGACTGGGTGCTGGTGCGCGGCTTCGACGGCGGTGCGCTGGCCATCGGCCAGGACGTCGCACAGCGGCTGCCCGAGCTGGCCGCCTACCTGGGCGGTGACATCTTCCTCGTCAACATGCGCGGCAAGGAAACCCTGGGCACCCAGCCCGGCAGCCTGGCCGCCACCGGCGCCGTGGTGCCCGTGCGGTCTTCGCAGGCGCTGATCCTGCCGCTGTCGACCACATCCGCCACCGGCCAGGGCGCGCTGCAGCTGGTGAGCCAACCGGTGATGAATCCCGACAGGCGCGTGGTGGGCGCACTGGTGTGGGCGCAGGACGTCACCGCGCAGTACCGGTCGGACAAGTTCTTCAACTGGGCGGCGGCCGGCGGTGCCTTGCTGTTTGCCGCCCTGGTGGTGATGGGCCTGGCAGCCTACATGCAGCACGCCATGGAGCCGCTCAGCCGCTCGGTGGGGGTGCTCAAGGCGCTGGCCAGCGGGGCCACCGATGCGTCGCTGGACGACGGCGAGGAAGAGGCCGAGGACGAGTCCGGCGCCATCGCGCGGGGCGTGGTGGCCATCCGTTCGGAACTGCTCAACCTGGAAACCCTGCGGCAGGAACGCATCCGCATCCGCCACCAGCAGGAGCGCCTGATCCGCGACCAGCTTCGCTCGCTGGCCGAGAGCCTGGACCCGGCGTCGCGCGAGGAGATCCTTGCGTCGCTCGCCACGCGGGGCGAAATCCCCACGCCCGTCGCCGAAACCGTGCAGAGCGGCACCAACCAGCTGGCCGAACTGGCCGGGATTCTGGGGCGCATGTCGGGCCTGGTGAGCACGCAGCAAAGCCGCCTGCTCAAGCTGCTGCGCGAGCTGCAGGCCGCCGTGCAGACACAGGCCATGCTGGCCAGCCTGCAGCAGGAACTGGAGATCGCGCGCCAGATGCAGCTGTCGATCCTGCCGCGGTCAGCGCCCGACATGGACGAGGTGGACATCGCATCCACCATGATTCCCGCCAAGGAAGTGGGCGGCGACTTCTACGACTACTTTCCCATCGACGACGAGCACCTGGCCATCGTGGTGGCCGATGTCTCGGGCAAGGGCGTGCCGGCCGCCTTCTTCATGGCGATCTCGCGCACGCTGCTCAAGAGCAATGCGCTGTTCCTGCGCCTGCCCGGCGCGACCATCGCCGCGCTGAACGACCAGCTGTGCGCCGAGAACGACCAGATGATGTTCGTCACCGTGTTCTACGGCGTGCTGCACCTGAGCAGCGGACGGCTGACCTACGTGAACGCCGGCCACAACCCGCCGATTCGGCTGCGGGACGGCAAGGCGACCTTCTTCGAGCGCGGCACCAACATGGCGCTGGCCGTGCTGGAGGGCCAGGAATACAACGAAGGCGAGGTCATGCTGTCACCCGGCGAGACGCTGCTGCTGTACACGGACGGCGTGACCGAGGCCAACAATGCCGAAGGCGATCTGTTCGGCGACCAGGCGCTGCTCGACGCCATGGTGGCCGTGGGTGCCGACCCTCTGCACAAGGGCCACTCGGGCGGCGTGCCGCAGCGCGTGGTTCAGGCAGTGCGCACGTTCGAGGCCGGGGCCGCGCAGGCGGACGACATCACCGTCGTGGCCATCACCTACCAGGGAGCGCGGTCGTGATGCAGGTGCCGCACGTACCGAAGGCGCACGCCCGATGCATCGCGCACCTCGCCGATGCCGGTGTAGCCAGCGGTGCAGGCCTCTTGCAGGGCATGGAAGTCATCGCTTTGCAGCAGCTTCTCGTCGCCCATGTCGAAATGCAGGCCGTGTTGCAGGTCGATCATGGCCACATGGCGCTGAAGGCCGTCGATGACACCCGTCCACGCGATGTGCAGGCCCTGGCGCAGCAGGTTGTGCCTGCTGCTGTGATTGAGCAGGGACACCATCGCCATGCACAGCGGCCGGCCGCGCGCATGCGCCAGCGCCAGCCGCGCGGCCAGCAGCGTGCGCTGCAGTTTGCGGCCGCGCCACTCGGGCAGCACCATGCAGCTCGACAGGTGGGTCACCTGGGCGTGGAGTTCCGGCTCGATGCCGATCACGGCCCCCAGGTTCTCGGGCGAATCCGCCTCGGGAAACCCGACCATGGCATAGGCGACGAGCGCGCCGTGCGCAAACACACCGATGGTCTCGCCCCGGGGCTGCGTGTGGGCCTCGAAGAACGCCTGCTCATCGTCTTCGCGCACATAGAAGTCGGGGTTGGGCAAGTCGGCGATGACCCGGTCGCGCAGCGCGCTCCATGCCGCAAAGTCACGCGGCAAAAGGATGTGGGCACTCAGATCCGGGAGATGGGCGAATGCCACATCAGGCGACAGGGACGGGGGCGTAAGTTGAATCGACGACAGCAAACCAGAGACTCCGACAGCAGCGTGCGAGTTTGCACGACAACGTGGCTGTTGCAAAGCAAGCCCCTGCATCGCAGCCAAGCCAAAGGGTATACCTCATGAGTGACAGCACCATCACAGAAGGCGCCGCGCAGAGCCCTGCCGCGTCCGTCGATCTCGCGGCGCTGCGCCCCCGCCTGTGCCGCGAATCGCTGGTGTTCGCGGCGATTTTCTCGCTGGCGCTGTTCGGGCTCTCGCTCGTGCTGATCGCCTGGCGTACCGAGCAACTGCTCACCCAGTTGTCGCAAGACCGGGTGGTGCGGCTCTTGCAGCAGGTGGCGGACGAGGCGGAGCGCGGCATGCAGTTCGGCGTGGCGGTGGCCGACCAGACTTCCCTGGTGGAGCGCTTGCAGCGCATGCAGTCCGAGGACAAGGCGCTGCGCGCCGTCTTTGTGCACACGGACCGCGGGGACCCGGTGGCCAAGGCCGGCGACGAGACCTTGCGCACCGCCATCGACGGGCGCTGGAACGCGCCGCTGCGCACCGGCGGCCCGGACCACCCCCCCAGCGTGCGCACCACGGGCCGGGGCGTCTTCGTGGGCACGGTCATGTTCGATTCGACGGGTACGCCTGCCGCCACCATCTGGGCGGCGCTGGACCCCACCGTCGTGCGGCAGCAGGCCCACCATGCCGCCACCAGCATGGTGCTCAAGGCGCTGCCCCTCATTGTCGGCACGCTGTTCCTGACCTGGTGGGCGCTGATCCGCTGGGGCACCCGCGTGATCGAGTCGCTGCAGCGCCGCCGCCATGGCGCCAGTCGCGCCATGGAAGCGGACCCCACAGCCCGCACCGACCGGGCCCATGGCTCGAACGGAACCACCGGTACGAACGGTACGAACGGCACGCGCACCCAAGGCTACGGCAAGGCGCTGTGGCTGGCGCTGCTGCTGGCCGGGGTGGCAGCGCCCTCCACCATGGTGTGGATCGCGCGCGAATCCGCCCGCCCCTTCGTCACCGAGCAGATCCAGAACAACGCCGACGCTGTGGCCCGCACCCTGTCCGGCCAGGTGGCCCGTGCACTCGCCGCAGGCGTGCCATGGAGCCAGCTGAACGGCATGGACGAGCTCTTCAAGAAACAGCTGGCCGAGGCACCGGAGCTGAGCTACCTGGCGCTGCGCCAGGGCGATGCCGCCGCCACGCACACCACCTGGGGCGGCGATGTGCCCGCGGGCCAGCGGCGAGAGAGCGAGGAGGACTTCTCCCAGCGCGCAATCAACGTCACGCCCGATGGCGGGCGCATCGTGGTGGGCTACCCTGCCGACTACGTGAACCGCCAGCTGGGCGGCATGCTGCTCGATCTGGTGCTGGCCCTGGTGATTGCAGCGGTGCTGGTGCGCGAGCTGTCGCGCGGCCTGTGGCGCAAGTCGCTGCTGTACCCGCTGGCCGCCTACGCCCAGGCCCGGGGCTGGCAGCGCGTGCAACGCCGCTGGCAACGCCGGCACGCGGTTGCGCGCGACGCGGCCGAGGCCCATGACCGCGACGCCGCAGAGTGCCGCGCGCAGCTGCTGGAGGCTGCGGGCCACCGGCAGGGCGACCGCGCCGAGGCCACGGCAGTGCCCGCCGCCGTCGCGTCGCAGTTGACGCTGCTGCGCCTGACCGTCTTTCTGGTGGCGCTGTCCGAAGAGCTGCTGCGGCCGTTCTTCACGGTATTCGCCAGCGAGGTCCGTCCGTTCGACGTGGCGCTGTCGCCCACCATGGTGGCGGGCCTGCCGGTCGCTGCGTTCATGACCACGCTGGCACTGGCCCAGCCGCTGGGCCCGGCGCTGGCCAAGCGATTCGACCTGCGATGGAGCCTGGTGCTGTCGGCCCTGGTCGGCATGTTCGCGCTGGCCGCCACGTCCTGGGCCAAGGATGCCTGGACGCTCATCGCGCTGCGCGCCACGGGCGGCGCGGCCTACGGGCTGGCGCTGATCCTGGTGCAGACCGCCATCGTTCGCATCACACCGCCCAAGCAGCGCGCGCGTGGGCTGGCCGAAGTGGCCGCCGCCATCGTCGCAGCCGGCATTGTGGGCCCGCCGTTTGGCGGAATGATCGCGGCGCGCGCTGGCGATGTGGCGGGCTTCGTGGCCTGCGCACTGTGCATGGCCGCCGCCCTGGTGGCCGCCATGCGCTTGTCGCTCGACAGCGCCACCATGGGCGCCCAGGCCGCCCAGCGCGGACTGGCCACCACGGGCGGCTGGCGCGGCTACTGGGCCGTGCTGCGCGAACCCCGCGCGGTGTGCGTGATCCTGGGCTCCGCCCTGCCCGGCCGCCTGGTGGCCGTCACCGTGCTGTCGGTGGTGGTGCCGCTGTACATGAGCGAGCTGCAGCAGCAGCCCGCCGTGGCAGGCCGCGTGCTGCTGCTGTACTTTCTGTGCTTTGCGTCCACCGCCACGCTGGTGGCGCACTGGTCGGACCTGCTGGGGCAGCGCAAGCCTTTCATCGTGCTGGGTGGCGCGCTGAGCGTGCTGGCCTGCCTGTCGCTGCCGGCGCTCGGTGGTGTCTGGGGCATGGCCGCCTGCTGCGCCTTGCTGGGCTTCGGGCAGGCGTTCCAGTCGTCGCCCCAAATCGCACTGACCACCGAGGTGTTCGAACACCAGCCCGACGGCAAGGCCACGGCCACGCCGGAGCAGGCGCTGGCGGCGTTCCGCCTCATCGAGCGGGCCGGCAGCATCGTCGCCCCTTTTGTGACGGCCATTGCGGTCACGGCCTTCGGTTTTGCCGGGGCGGTCGTCGCGGTCGGCATCTTGCTGACGGTTGCCACCCTGGGACTGCTGGCCGGCCTGCGCGTGGCACCGCGCGCCGGCGTGGCCGCGTAACGCCCGTGCCCGGCACACAGGAGAAATTCATGCCCTTCGTTTCCAAAGCACTTCAGGCCCTGGCGGCCGCATCGATTCTCTGCGGGCTTGGCGCGCAGGCGCAGCAGCCCGCCCCCGCCGCATCATCGAGCGGTGCCGCCGCCGCGGTGGCGGCCGCTACCGCGCGCTACACCGTGGCCATGGTGCTGCCGCGCGACGAGCAGAACATCGAGGCTGGGTTCACCAGCTACCTGCAGCGCCAGGACGTGCCGGTGCGCTACGTCAACATCCGCTACTCGGGCAAGGCCGACGACATTGCCGACCTGCGCAGCCGGGTTCGCGCAGCCAACCCGGACCTCATCTACGTGTGGGGCACGCCCACGTCGCTGGCACTGGCAGGCCGCCACGACCAGCCCAACGCCGGCAACCCGATCCGCGACATCCCGATCGTCTTCACGGAAGTGACCGACCCGGTAGGCGCCGGCTTGCTCCCCACGCTGGAGCATCCCGCGCGCAACGTGACGGGCGTGAGCCACGTGGCGCCCCTGCCGGTGCAGCTCAACGCGATCCGCGCCTACCGCCCCTTTGCCAAGCTGGGCTATCTGCACAACCCGGTGGAGCCCAATTCGGCGCTCATCCGCGACCGGCTCAAGGACCTGGCCAAGACGCAGAACTTCGAAGTCGTCGAGGCCGCCCTGCCATTGCTGCCCACCGGCGCACCGGACCCAGGGCAGATCGCCGCACAGGTCAAGAGCCTGGCCGAGCGCGGCGCCGACCTGCTGTATGTGGGGCCCATCACCTTCCTGGCCTTCACGCACCGCGATGCCGTCACTGCCGCCGCGCTGTACAACAAGCTGCCGACCTTCTGCGCCACCGAAAGCATCGTGCGGCAGTCGGGCTGCATGTTCGGGCTGTTCTCGAACGGCGCCAACATCGGCCGCTACGCCGGGTCCATGGCGCGCCAGATCCTGGTCGAGAAAAAACGCACCCAGGACATTCCGGCGTCGACGCTGCAGCGCTTTTCGCTGCTCATCAACATGCGCACCGTGCAGGCCCTGGGCCTGTACCCGCCCATGCTGCTGCTCAACGTGGCGGAAGTCATCAACGTGGAAACGCAGGCAGCGGCGAAGTAGGCGCGCAACGCCATCCATCGCCGCCGTGGGCCGGGCGCGATGGAACCTCTTGCACGGCGGGGTTACCAAGTCCATGCACCGCCCGCGCCTTGGCGCCCGGGCGGCAGTCCCGCGGCCTTGAGGCCGCCCCACCCATTCCCCGCACCGCCAGGAGCAGCAGCCATGTCCTTTTCTCCGATCCAGACCGGTACCACGACGGCTCCGACCTGGACCTCAGGCACCGCCCCGACGGGCAGCGGCGAAGTGCAGGGAAAGCTCGGCGGCCACACCGTGACCGCCCTGGCCACCCCGCCCCACGCATCGCTGGGCGAAGAGCTGCGCGCCACACCCCAGCCCGCGAGCGGACGGTCTCTGCAGGAGCGCACCGTCACCACCGCGCCCCAGGCGCCGGTAGCGCTGCGCCGCGAGGCGCTGGCCACACCCACCGCGCTGCGCGACACCGTGGGCGAGCCCAAGCGTGACTGGAAGCTGTTCGGCATCACCGTGCTGCACCGCTCCACCGGCTACAAGGAAGTGCTGAACAAGCTCGAGTCCTTTCACCAGGCCGCCGGCAGCGACCGCGCGCCCGCACCGCCCACCACCCCGGAGTCCCGCAAGGCCTATGCCGAGGGGCAAATCCACAAGCTGTCGCAGGAACTGGGCGAGCTCGAACGCTCCTGCGACGCCTATGCGCAGGGCAATTCGCGCCACAGTCACCGGGACGACATCGCCCAGCTCAAGAGCCAGGTGCAGGCCCAGCGCGCGCAGCTCGATGGGCTGCGCGACCAGATCGGCAGGGAAGGCATGCCCGAGGGACTGAGCGTTGCCGATGCGCGCGCGTTCTCGCAACACAAGCCGCCGCTGTCGCTGCAGGACATTCGTGCCGTGACCACCGAGCTGCGCGCCAGCGGCATGAACCCCGCCGAACTGCAGGCGGGCGTCGAAAGGCTGTTCAGCCTGCCGCTGGACGGAGAGTCGCTGGTGCAGGCCATCAAGCTCAAGATGCCCGAAGGCCTGGCGCAGCAGTACGCGCAGACCGGCGTGCCGATCCGCCCCGAGACAGCGGGCCTGGCCTTCAACGACAAGGCGCTCGACAGGAGCCCGGAGGCCGGCGGCGGCTTGACGAAGCTGGGCAGCGGCGCGGTCAACACGGTGTTCAAGGGCCACTACCAGTTGAGCGACGGCACACGTTTCACCGGCGTGTTCAAGCCCTCCGTGCCGGGGGGCGCCCAGCCTGATGCGGTCTCGGCGTCTGGCATCAACACCGATCGGCCCGTGATGGAGCAGCGCAACGTGGCGGTGCACCGGCTGGACCAGCACCTGGGCATGGGCGTGACACCCAAAGCCGAAATCGGCGTGCACGAGGTGGATGGCCAGCAGCGGATGGGGTTGGTGATGTCGTTCGCGCCAGGCTTGTCGCCGCTGAAGTCGGGGGATGTGGTCGTGACGCTGTCGCCCGAGAAGCGCGCCGAGCTGAGCGCCAGCCCCGAGTTGGCCACGGCCTACGCACGGGAAAAAGGCTTCGTGGACGGCAAGCTGGTGGAAGGGGGCATCCAGCTGATCAACTCCATGGAAGTTGAAAACATGGAAGGCGACACCACGGTGCAGGAGAAGGATGCCTTCGTGGCGTTCGACTTCTCCGACCCGGTGCTGCGCGAGAAAACCACCGATTTGCAGTGGCTCGATGCGCTGTGCGGCCAGGTGGACCGCCACGGCCACAACTACATCGTGCAGCAAGGCGCGGATGGCCGCGTCACCGGCGTGATCGGCATCGACAACGACATCGCCTTCGGCGACCAGCTGACCCACCCCAACGATGTGAACCCCGCGGCGATGCGTTCGCGCACCGGCGAATCGCCGCCGTTCAAGGGCTGCGTGCTGCCCCAGGTGGTCAGCACCAAGACCGCCACCGCACTGCTGGCGATGACGCCCGACAAGATGCTCGAACTGATGGGGCCGGGCTTCACCCCCGGGGAGCAAGCGGCCGCGCAGAGCCGGCTCGGCGCCATCCAGACGCATGTGCGCGACCTGCAGGCCAAGGGCCAGGTCGCCGAGCGCACCGAAGATTGGGGTTCCGAGCGCGTTGGCAGCCTGCTGGGCATGGGCACCACCGACGCCCTGACCCAGCTCGAAACACTGCGCAGCCAGCCCCGCACCCCCGCGGTCAACCGGCAGATCCAGGCGCTGGAAGAACAGATCTCCAACGTCAGCTACGTCGCGCGCGAATCGTCCATCCTGGCCGAGGTCCGCACAAGTCGCCAGCAACCGCTGCTGGACCCGCGCAGCGTTCGCTGACGCACATCCGGAACGCCGACACCCCGGTCTTTGCGCCAAGCCGCCACGCAACTTTCCACCCGGACTACCAACACCTCGGAACGCACCATGGACAAGCTCTCCGGTCTTCTTTCCCGCCCCAGCACCGCGGCCTCTGGCTGGCTGGCCCGTGCTGGCCTGCCCGCGCCACCGCTCGCCCAGGGCGTGGTGCACGCGCTGGAGCCCCTGGCCTCGCACCTGTTCGCCAGTGGCGTGGCTGCGCAATGGGCTGAACTCGACCCAGACCAAGCCTTTCAGGCCTGGTCTTCGCGCGGTGGCAGCGTGCGTGGTGACGCGGTGCTCGGCATCATCGGCAGCGGGCTGCATGCCCGGCTGCGCTGCTACAGCGCAGGCCCGGACGTGGCGCTGTTCATGCAGCGCGACTGGTCACCGGCGGGGGATGGCGCAGGCACGGCCGGCGCTACGCCTGCCATGGCGGTAGAGGGCGCATTCACGCTGGCACGCCTGCTGCAGGAGCGCGCCGCCGCAGCCCGCGCCGACGGCCGCTGGCCCGAGGGACGCACGCTGGTGCTGGTGGACGACGCCTTCGGCAGCCAGCCGCAGCGATGGGGCTGGACCCAACCCGGCCGCGCAGCGTCGCTGGACGACCTGGCCGCCGACGGCGATGCCTACTTGTCGGCACTCGTGTCGGTGCGTGCGCTGTAACCAGGCCGTGCCGCTGCCGCCACCGGGCGAACGAAACCACCTTTGAAGACAAGAAAGCGAGAGATTCCCATGACCGACACCGCCGCAACGCGCAGTGCGCTGTTCGATGCCTTGCGCCAGGCCGCGGGCCTGTTCCCGGTCGAACTCGATGCACAGGGCGCTTGCACCCTGGCGTTCGACCAGATCGCCGTGCACCTGCAGCACGACGCCGCGGCCCATGCGCTCACCTGCTTTGCGGTGCTGGGCGCCGTGCCCTCCGCACGCCGCGAGGAAGTGATGGCCGCCATGCTGCGCGCCAACCGATTCTGGCGCGGCACCGGCGGCGCCACGCTGTCGCTGGATGAAAACGAACCGGCGTCGGTGCTGCTGACGCAGCGTTTCGATGAGCGGGTGCCGGGCGCACCTGCCGAGTTTGTGCAGGCGGTGGAACGCTTTGTGGACCATGCGCAGGATTGGTCCACCTTCCTGGGCGGCGAGCCGCAGGGCACGGCGGCGCAGTCGTTGACTGCGGAGGCTCAGGGTGGAATGGCCTTCTTCCACCAGCGGGCGTGAAGCCCTGAAGACGAAATCGCCCCGAGCCCAGTCGCCCCGGGCCCCCCTGGATTGATTGACGCAGTGGCAGCGCCCTGAGGGCGGTGCCACTGCGTGCGCGCGCTCAGGCAGCCTTCTGGATCACGCCCTTCATCGCTTCGGACACTTCCTTGACGATGGTGCTCTGGATCTGGGTGAACATGGTCCACTGCTGCACTTGCTGTTGCAGGCCGAGCAGCTCGCCGGTGCTGGGGCTGTCGCCCAGGCTGTTGATGGTGTTCTGCAGGTCGGCTTCGCGGCGCGAGGTGACTTGCGAGATGGAGCTGTTGATCGAGTTGAAAGTAATACCGCCGGTTGTCAGCATGGGAAAGCTCCTGATTCAAGAAAGGGTGAACACGATGAAAAAAGGCATAACGGTGCCGTCGTGGCCCCTTCAGGGCGCGCGCACCGCCATTGTCAACACTTCACGCGCTGCTTGGCAAGCGTCCAGCACTGCCATCAGCGCGGGATAGTCCGCCGGGAGCACGCCGTCGGCCAGCACGGCGCGCATTCGCTGCTCCAGGGCGGCGATCCGGGCCAGCGCGTCGGCGCGGGCGACGTCGGCGTGGGGGCCGCGCAGTTGCGCCTCCAGTTCGCTGAGCGGCTCGTCGGGCGCTACCGGGTGGGCATCGGGCAGCAACAGCTTCACCGCAGTACCACCAGGGAGCGCGGCCCGTCGAACACGATCCGGTCCGGCTCCACGGCCACCAGGCGCCAGCCCGCGTGCCGGCCGCCGGGCTGCAGCTTGGAGCCATCGCCCAGCACGATATAAGGCACTGCCCCGCCCACCACGCTGCGGATGCTGAAAGGCAACGGCGCTTTGCTGGCGTGTGCAGGCACCGCCGGCACCGCGGCCACGACCGGCGCGCGGCCGACCTCGCGCGCGCGCAGCACGAACGGTATGCCGGAGAGCGGCGTGGCGGCCCGCGCGAGCAGTGACTCCAGCCGCGACCTTTCCTGGCCGCCGATCTCCAGCCCGATCACCATCTGCTCGCCGTCCCAGCGTGCCTCTGCGCCCGCGAAACCCGCGGTGCGCAGCCATTCCTGCACCGTGCCGCCCTGGGCGGAGGCCACGCGCAGGCCGTCCACGATCTCGATGCCCGGCGGCACGCGGGCGCGCACCAGAGCCAGCACCCTGTCGCGCTCGGCCGGTGCCATGACCAGGCCATGTGCGCGAACCCGGCCTTCGCCCAGCAGTTCGAACCGCAGGGCCTGCGCGTCCGGCCCGCCCGCTTCGACCAGGTCGTCCATCAGATCGGACGCCGTGCGCACCGCCAGCGCGGGCGCGGGGCGGATGCCGGAAAGCCCTTCCGCCAGACGGTCAAGCTGCGCGATGTCTGCCACCCAGCCGCTGACCCGGGCGCCGCCTGTGGGCAGCGCCTCGATGCGCATGCGCAGGCCGGGGTCCACACGGGCGATGGCCAGCTGGATGTCGCGCAGCAGGCGCTGCTGGCTTTCGGCCCCGGCCGCCGCGGCACTGGCCTCCGAAGCCTCTGCGCCTTGGGCCGCGCGCTGGGCCCCCTGGCCCTTCAGCAACGACCAGAACACCGACAGCAGCAACGCCGCCAGCGCCAAGCCGATGATCAATGCCGGCTGCCACCGGCGGCGCGCCTTGGGCGACGACGCGGCGCCTGCGGCCACACCCGCGCCGGTGCGCACCGCGGCGTCCACCGCACGCCCGCCCTGCTCCAATGCTTGGTGTTGGCCGTGCTGTGGATCGGCCGCGTCGTTCTGTGGAATGACAGCCAGCATCGGGTCGCCGGTGCCGGAGGCCTGCGTTGGCGAGCCGCCGTTGGCCGCCGTCACACTGGTTCCTGCGGCGGTTTTGTCAGCGGTTGCAGCCGCACCAGCCGCATCCACATGGCCGTGCGGCACGGCCTGCCAGGCGGCGTCCGCCGCGCTGACCGTGATCGCCACCTGCCCCAGGTAGGCTACGGCACCCCAGGGCTGCTCGGACACCCAGGAGGAAGCGGGATCTGCCGGCGGGGCATCGGCCGGTGCCTGCGCCTCCGGCGGCGATGACCGCACCCACCAGCGGCCCATGGCAATCTGTACCCAGGCGCCCATGTCGGAGGGCAGGTCCAGGTCGGTCAGGATGAGGTCGCAACCGTCGTCCGCCCCCATGCGCTCGCCGCCCGCCAGGGGTGCGCGCGCCCCGGCGTGCCGGCCGGTCAGGATGCGCAGTTCTGCCGTGGCGCTCATCGTGCGCCTCCGGCGGCCGACGCCCGCGCTGCACGCCGGGCAGCCGCCGGGCAATTAATCCGCGCGGGTTGGCAGGGCGGCCCATACAATGCGCCGTTCCCGGTTTTCTCCCTCATTTCACCCCTCACCCCCGAAGGACTGCGTCCATGAATCTCGAACAGGAACGCCGCAATGACATCCTCATCCTGCGTCCCCGTGGCCGTCTGGACAGCAGCAGTTCGCCAGAACTCGAACGCGTGGTGACCGAGCAGCTCGACACGGGCATCCAGCGCCTGGTGTTCGACCTCTCGGCCCTGGACTACATCAGCTCCGCCGGCCTGCGCGTCGTGCTGCTGGCGGGCAAGAAGCTGCGCACCACCAAGGGCAAGCTGGTGCTCGTGGGCCTGCGCGACATGGTGCGCGAGGTGTTCGACATGAGCGGCTTCCTGACCCTGTTTGCCGTGACTGCCACGCTGGACGAAGGCCTCGCCAAGGTGTAACGCCGACGGGGCGTTCAATTTGAAGAAAAAATAGGCCCTACCGCTTGCTGGACAAGCGGTAGCAGCTATGAATTCAGGAGCATCGCTCCAGGGTCGGCTTCCGCTCACAGGTCGATCCTCGCGAGCGGCTGGATGTTGATCTCCTGGGTCAGCTCCTGGTAGGACAGCACGGGCAGGTCGTACAGGTCCTGCTCGATCATCTTGCGCATGTAGCGCCGGATGTCCATGGAAGTGAGCAGCACCGGGCGCTGCGCGTTGCCGCCGATGTCGCCCACCGCCTTCTTGATGTTCTCCACCAGCCGCTTGCTCACCGCCGGGTCCAGCGACAGGTAGCTGCCCGCTGACGTCTGGCGCACCGCGCCGCGCACGGTGTCTTCGATGCTGGGCGCCAGCAGGTAGGCGGGCAGGATGTTCTGCCCGCTCGAATACTTGTAGCTGATGTGCCGCTTGAGGGTGGAGCGCACGTACTCGGTCAGCAGCACCGAGTCTTTTTCCTTCTGGCCCCATTCGATCAGCGACTCCAGGATGGCGCGCAGGTTGCGCACGGAGATGTCCTCGGACACCAGCCGCTGCAGGATTTCGGCGATCTTCTGGATCGGCAGGACCCGGGTGGACTCCTTGACCAGATCGGGGAAGCGGCCCTCCATCGCGCTCAGCAAAAAGCGGGTTTCCTGGATGCCGATGAAGTCGGCAGAGTACTTCTTGAGCACGAACGCCAGGTGGTACGTCAGCACCTGGCTGGGGTCCATGAACGGAATGCCCGCACGCGACAGCGGCTCGCGCAGTTGGTCGCCCACCCACAGGGTGGGGATGTGCGGCAGGAACTTGCGGTCTTCCTCGTAGGGAATCTGCAGCGCATCCAGGTTGCTCAGGCTTTCGCGCACCAGCAGGTAGCCGGGGCGCAGGCGGCCCTGCGACACCGGCACTTCGGACAGCAGGATGTTGTAGCTCTCGGGCGGCAGGGATTCGTTGAAGCGCAGCTGGATGCCCGGGAACGGCACGCCCAGGTCGAAATACAGAGCCCGGCGGATCTTGAGCAGCTCGTCGTTGAGGATGCCGGCGTCAAAACTGGTCTGCAGCCCCGCGGCCACATCCATCAACAAGGGCACCGTGGGTGCGAACTCGTCGCTGCCGTCCGATGCCTTGGGCTTGGTGCGCGCCTCGCCCGCAGGCTGCATGGCGGGCACCTCGGTGACCTCGCCGGTTTTTTCGTCCACCACGCGCCGGGTGCCGCGCAGGATGGTGAAGCCGATGGTGCCAATGACCACCGCCAGAATCAGGAACACCGGCAGCGGCATGCCGGGGATCAGCCCCATGCCCAGCGCCACGGCCGCAGCGATCAGCAGTGCGCGGGGCTGCGCCAGCACTTGCTGGCCGATGTCCTTGCCGACGTTGGAGGGGCCGTCGCCCGTCTGCACGCGCGTCACGATCATGCCGGCGCAGATGGCGATGAACAGCGCCGGGATCTGCGCGATCAGGCCGTCGCCGATGGTCAGCACGGAGTAGGTCTTCATCGCGTCCGCAGCGGTCATGCCGCGCTGCGTGGTGCCGATGACGATGCCGCCCAGCAGGTTCACTGCCACGATGATCAGGCCGGCGATGGCGTCGCCCTTGACGAACTTCATCGCGCCGTCCATGGCGCCGTAGAGCTGGCTTTCCTTCTCGACGATGTTGCGGCGGCGCTTGGCCTCGTCCATGTCGATGGTGCCCGCGCGCATGTCGCCGTCGATGGACATCTGCTTGCCGGGCATGGCGTCGAGCGAGAAGCGCGCCGCCACTTCGGCCACGCGCTCCGCGCCCTTGGTGATCACCACGAACTGCACGATGGTCAGGATCAGGAACACCACCAGGCCCACCACCAGGTTGCCGCCCACCACGAAGTTGCCGAACGTGAAGATGATGTGGCCCGCGTCGCCCTGCAGCAGGATCAGGCGGGTGGTGGCGATCGAGATGCCCAGGCGAAACAGCGTGGTCACCAGCAGCACCGACGGAAACGACGAGAACGCCAGCGGCGACGGCAGGTACATGGCCACCATCAGCAAGATGGCCGAGATCGTCATGTTGATGCCGATGAGCGCGTCCACCAGCCAGGTCGGCAGGGGCAGGATCATCATGAAGATCACCGCCACCAGGAAGAACGCCAGGATCAGGTCGTTGCGGCTGGTGAGTATCTGGACGAAGCGCTGCAGGCGGGCGAACGGGGAGAACGAAGCAGTCTGGGACATGGTGGAATGCAATCAGCGCCCGGTGGGCGCGGTCTCCGGGGTGGGCTCTGCAGCGTTGCGCTGTGCGACGAAGGCACGCATCGCAGCCGCCGCTTCGTCGCGGCGGTCCAGCGCATGCAAGGCCTGGGCGCGCACAAGATGAAAGGAAGCGTCCATGGCGCCCAGCAGCGCCAGTTGCTCTAGGGTGTTCAGGGCCCGCTGGGGTTTGGCCGAGCGCACCTGGGCCAGTGCCAGCGACAGCAGGGCCCGGGGATCTTCGGGCGCCAGGATGTTGCGGGCGGCCAGCAGCACGGCCGCCTTGTCGGGCAGGCCGTTTTGCAGGTACACGAAGGCCAGCAGGTCCATCAGTTCGATGGTTGCCGCCGGGACTGCACCAGAAGGCTCGGTGCTCGCCGTTGCTGCTGCCACTGCTGCTGATGCTTCAGATGCCATGTGCGCCATCAGCCCTGGTAGAGGGCGCTGCGGTACATCTGCACCAGGTCACGCAGTCCCACTTCTTCGGTCAGCAAGCGGGTGGCGCGGTTGAGCACGCGCAGCTCGTCGTCGCGCCCCTGGGCGGGCGCCTCGGTGCCGGCAGGCGACTGCCACTGGGCTGCCGCGTCACGCAGTTGCTGCAGCGTGTTGTCCAGCGCCTCGCGAAACCGCGAAGGAACCAGCAGATCGCGGTTGGCGATCTGCGGGCGGGTGGCCGTGTCGAGGAAGTCGTCGATGGAGGGCTTGTCCAGCAAGGTCGACAGCTGGGCGCGCGAGCCCACGTCGGGCGGGGCAGATTCACCGCGTTCGGGCAGCATGGCCTGCGCATCCTGCTGGGCGTAGGTAATGCTGTCGATGCCCCGGTCAAACATCAGACCGCTGATTCTCATATCCGTCATACAGCATGCTCCCAGAAGATTCGCAGGGTGCGGGCGCAGCCTTGCGTGTTTCAGTAACCGCGCGCACCGGGAAGTTCCATGGCGCGCGCAGTTTAGTTGTGCCGATGCGCCCCGGTGGTGGCCTTCTGCCGCTTGCGAGTTCGCACGCGCGCGGTCAGCGGCTACCGCCCAGGTCGGCCTGCCACTGGCGCAGAAACTCCGAAGCCTCCCGAATGCGGCGGGCGCTGACGCCGTCGGCCGCGAACCGGGTGGCCAGCACCAGCCAGTCGCCGGACGGCAGGCTGCGCAGGCCCACCTGCACGGGCTGGGCGGCATCGCGGGCATCGCCCGCCTGCTTCATGGCGCGCAAAAGCAGCGCAGCAATGTCGTACCGCACCGGTTCGGCCCAGTGCACCACCACCTCCTCGCCCTGCTGGGCAACCCCCAGCAGCGCGCCCGACTCCAGACGCAGCTGCACGCCCCCGTCCGGGCCGCTCTCCAGCGTGGGCAGGCCGATATCGCGGCCGAAATCGGCCAGCGCCTGTTGCAAATGCGCCATGGTCAGTAGTCCTCCTTGTCGATGGCGGCGTCCAGCGCATCCTGCACCGCCTGAAAAATCGTCTGCCGCTGGTCCCCGTCCACGAACACCTTGACTGGCATGTCCCGCACCAGCAGCTTCACCCCCGTGAGGAAATGGATCTGCGCCTCCACCCCGGTGGCGCCGAACTTCTCGGCCAGCGCGGTGAACCGCGCACCCGACACCCATTTTTCGGCGCTGATGCCCACCAGGTCCTGCATCAGTGCGACCGGCGTGCCGGTGAGCGGGCCGTGCTGTTCGCTGATCTTGGCGTGCAGCTCGCGGCTGGCATCGAGCACCGTCGAGGCCACCCCCAGGTGGTACAGGTCCTGCACCAGGTTTTGCAGCCGCGTGGGGTCGGCCGAGGGCCGGGCGGCTGCCAGGTCCTGGCCCAGCGCCTGGGTCAGGCGTGCCAATCCGGCCGCAAAGTCGCTGTCGCCAAAACGCTCCAGCGCCAGCTTCAGGGTGCCCGCCAGCGACGGGTTGCCCAGCACCACGTCGCGGTAGGTGGACTGGAACTGCGCCACATCGGCATGGCCCCGTGCACCCTCCTGCGCCGTGCCGATGGTGTTGACATCGGCCCGCATGCGCGGCCCGTGCTCCATCTCCAGGTCGTCCAGGGCCTCGCGCAGCGCGTCCAGCACCTCGGCCGGCGCACCTTCGCGCTCGCCCTGGTGCAGCGCGTACTGCAGCGCCATGAACTGCTCGGTGGGCCCCTGGAAGGCCTGCTTGGCCTGGGCTGCGGGGTCGCCCTGGCCGGACAGCATCCGCTTGGCCAGTTGCACCAGTTGCTCGGGGTCCTCGAAGGCCTGGGCCGCCTCCATGTAGGCCGTGATGGCCTCGGGGCTCATCAGCTCCATGGGCCGGGTGGCCTCCTTCTTGCGTTCGGAGGCGTGCTTGGTCTCGGCCTTTTCCGAATGGTGCAGGCTGATTTCTTCCGCCGCGTCGGCCAGCACGGACAGCCCGTCGTCCACATGGATCTGCTGGCCGGCGTACTGCCCGGCCAAAGCCTGGCCCCCGCCCTGCAGCCCGCCGCGCAACGACATGCTGTCAAAAGACGGGGTGTTGAACGATTCGATTCTGGACATAGGGAATTCTCTTATGGGCTCGCGCGCATGGCACCCCTGGGTGGGTAACAGCTGGCGCCATCGGGTTCCCTGCCAGGCCTGCCGAAAATTTCTGCGCGACCGTGGAACCGGACCCGCGGGGTGGTTACTTACCCGGTGTCGTGCGGCTCATTTCGCACCACCACCGCCCAATATCAACAGGAGTTTCGAAATGGCAGGACAAGACAACCCCCAGGACATCGTAGCCCGCGCTCAGGCGCTGATCGATGAAGTGCAAGGCCAGCTGGCAGCCGCCGACGAGTTCTACCGCAGCCAGGGCCTGGACCCCGAGAAGGTGCGCAGTGTCCTGGACGCCCAGCTCGACCTCAAGGGTATCGAAGCCGCGCAGAAGGCCTTCCTGGAAGACATGGCTGCGGTGGAACAGGATGTGAAGGAAGAGCAGGCCCGCGCTTCGTTTTCTGCGCCCGGCGCAGGCGGGGCACGTCGCCCCCGCTCCATGATTTGATAAAAAAATCAACAAACTATCTCAATAGGAGAAAACTATGTCAAGCATCTCCGGTATTGGCGGCGCTCAAGGAATCAACGTCCAGGGCATGGATCTTGAAACCGCCATGATGGCCGTTCAGTCCAACCGCGCCAACCTGCTCGAAGCACAACTGAAAGACCAGATCTCTTCGGTGCAGGCCAAGAACGACCAGATCTCCAAGCTCAATCAACTGCTGGGTTCGCTTAACAAGGCAGCGGCCGGCGTGGCGTCGGATGCCAAGGCAGGCGACAAAGTCAACTTGGCATCCACGGCAGCCGAGATCAAGACGGCAGCACAAAGTGCCAACATCACGCTGCCTACGGAGTTGGGCGGCGGAACCAAGGCTGCTGACGCCAACAAAGGTCAACTCGACGGCTTCATCCAGCAGGTCAAGTCGCAGATCGACAGCATGAGCAACTCCCAGCAAATGGACATGCTGCGCCTGCAAAGCCTGTCCAACAAGCGCAACGAAGCAAGATGCAGGACAGCCGCAGTTCCATCATCGGCAACATGCGCTGAGATCAATCACCACAGATTTTTTGAAGGACTCCATCATGTCGACTGTTGGCAATAACGTAAATGTCGGGGGCGTCAGCTCCATCAATGTCCAGGGCATGGATCTGGAAACCGCCATGATGGCCGTTCAATCCAACCGTGCCAATCTGCTCGAAGCACAGCTGAAAGACCAGATTGCTTCGGTGCAGGCCAAGAACGACCAGATCTCCAAGCTGAATCAGATCCTGGGCTCGCTCAACAAGGCAGCAGCCGGTGTGGCCTCGGATGCCAAGGCGGGCGACAAGGTTGACATGTCCGGTTCCGCCGCGGAACTCAAGTCCGCAGCGGCGAGTGCCGGCATCACGCTGCCCCCCGAGCTCGGCGCCGAAAAGTCCTGGGAAGTGAAGCTGCGCGACGGCACCACGCACAAGGTGGACGAAGCTGGCAAAAAGGAAGCGGACGACTACAAATCCAAGAACTGGGCGTTCCGCTCCAGCGACTACAGCGGCAAGAAGGGCATCGCATCCATCACGGAAACCACGCCCCAGCCGACCAAAGGCCAGCTCGATGGTTTCATCCAGCAGGTCAAGTCGCAGATCGACAGCATGAGCAACTCCCAGCAAATGGACATGCTGCGCCTGCAAAGCCTGTCCAACAAGCGCAACGAAGCATGCAGGACAGCCGCAGTTCCATCATCGGCAACATGCGCTGAGATCACGCGAACGCGAGCCCCAGCCAACCCCCGAGAGTCACCCATGAATACAAAAAACGCTCCCGTCTCGATTCCCGACAATCTTCCAGAACAGATTGCGGAATTGCTGACGAACGGTGGAACCCTGGGTTCCGTCTACGACTACGACGACACGGACTACGAAGTGCTGTACGCCCTGGGTCACAGCCTGTACAGCCAGACGCGATACCAGGATGCCATGCGCACATTCGGCTTCCTGGTCACCCACAACCACATGGAAAAGCGATTCATGAACGCGTTTGCTGCCAGCCTGCAAATGCTCAAGAGCTACAAGGAAGCCATCAAGTACTACTCGATGGCGTCGCTGATGGACATGGGCGACCCGCTGCCCACGTACCACACCGCCGAATGCATGATCGCGCTGGGCTACACGGCAGAAGCCAAGGAAGCGCTGCAGTTCGTACTGCGCCAGAGCGACACGCCAGAACGCGCAGAGCTCAAGTCGCGCGCGCAGGCCATGCTCGAGCTGATGAACAGCGCCAAATCGTCTACGTCCACGTCCACGCACTGAACAGGGATATCCCATGAACGACATCACCCGCGTGGCAGGCGGCCCCGCTGCTTTCACCCCCTTTCAGTCCGACAACTTGAGTGCCGATGTGGCCAGCCGCATGCAGCAGGCACGGCTCGACCCCACCCAGTCGATCAAGGAACTCGTGGACCTTGCCGGCACGATCAAGACCTTGAATCCACAGGGCAGTACGGGCGGCAACTCCATCGTCAACGGCAACGGCGCGCCCCAGCTGGACGGCGTCACGGTCAACTTCTCGGCCGAAGACATGGCGGCCACGCTGCTGGTCCTGCAGGGCAAGACCCAGGAAGCCCAGCTGTCTACGGCCAAGGAAGGCATCAATACCAACAAGAAAAAGATGGAGGACCAGAACCAGCGCGCCACGAACAAGATCAACGAATGGATCAAGAAGTGTGAAGATGCTGCGGCCAAGGAAAAGGCCGGCGGCGTGCTGAACTGGTTCAAGAAGATCGCCGGCGCCATCGCCGCTGCATTCGCGGTGGTGGCAGCCGCTGTCGCCACAGTGGCAACCGGCGGTGCGGCAGCCCCATTGCTGGCTTTGGCGGTGCTTGCCCTGGCCTCGTCTGCGGTCGACATTGCCAGCGAGGTCGACAAGGCCAACGGGGGCAAGGGGTTCGATCACGTCACCCAGTGGATGGACCCGGGCTCGATCATCGGCAAGGGCATGGGTGAACTGGCCAAGGCATTCGGCGCCAACGACGAACAGGCCGCCATTGTGTCGGCCACGTTCGCGGTGGTGGCCACCATCGCCATCATGGCTGCGTCCATCGCCCTCACCGGCGGCGCATCGGCAGTGAGCGATGTGCAAAAGATGATCCTCACGGCGGCCCGCGTGGGCCAGGCGGTGGCGGGCGTCGTTGCCGGTGCGACCACGGCCGCCAAGGGCGGTGTGGACATTGCGGTGGCCCACGACCAGCGCGACGCAACCCTCATCCAGGCCGACAAGAAAAAGATCGACGCCATCCTCGCCAAGCTGCAAAAGCAGATGGACGAGGACCGGGACGAGATCAAGAAGGTGCTCGACCAGATGATGGAAGGCATGAACATCGTCAGCAAGATGATCAACTCCGCCGGCGAAAGCCGCGCCCAGATTTCATCGAACCTGTCCGGCAAGGCACAAACCATTTGACGCACCAGGCGCCAAGGAGAATTTCATGAGCATCGACGGCATCAACAGAGCCCCCACCCTCGCCCCGCTGGGCGACACCGGGCCCACCCAGGCAGCAGGCAAGACCGCCGGGGCCAAGGGCTATTCCGAAATCGACATCGAGGCGCTGCTGGGCGCGAAAGGCGGCCCCGCAGGCGGCGCCAAGAGCGCGGCGGATGCACTCAAGACGCCTTCATCGTCCAGCGACCCGAAGGCCCAGGAAGCAGCGCTGAACAATCTGGGCGGCTTTTCCGACACCCAGGTCACGGCGGACATCTTTGCCTTCATGGCGCTGTTCCAGAAGCTCGCGCAGCAAATGCGCGACACGGCCCGCACGCAGCGCACGACCGACATGCAGGCGCAAGTGTCTTCACTGCAGAACGCAGCCGAAAAGATGAAGGATGCGGCGGCGGAGCGCCTCACGGCGGCCGTCGTGCAGGGAGCCATGCAAATTGCGGGTGGCGTGATGCAGGTCGGCTTGTCGGCGGCTTCCATTTCCAACACGGTCAAAGGCGCCAAGATGGGTGCAGAAGCCGATGCGATGAGCCCCAAGGCCGCCGTCATGACCGGTGCCAAGGCCGATGCCGCCAAGTTGACGGCCACCGGCCAGGCGCAGGTGAGCTACGCACAAGCCTCGGGCGGCATTACCGCAGGCCTGGGCGGCATCATCGGCGCCTCGTTCACCCACAAGGCCGATCTGCTCGAAGCCGACAAGATGAACCTGGAAACCCAGGCCAAGGTCGCCGAGACCGGCGTGCAGCATGCCAACGACATGATGCAGCAGATGATGGACGTGATCCGCGACGTGCGCGAAAAGCTGTCCTCCATCCAGCAGGCGTCCATCGAAACCAACCGCGGCATCGCGCGCAACATCTGAACCCCGAGAGGAACCCAGCCGCCATGTCGAACACCGCTTCTCCCTCCGCCGCCGTCCAGTCCATCCTGGACCTCAAGGCCGCACTCGAGTCCCTGCCGTCCAACACACGCCTGTCCACGGCCGACGCCGACGCCATCTACGCACTGGCCTATCAACTGGTCGGGCAAAACCGCTACGAGACCGCCTACCGCTACTTCTCGCTGCTCACGCTGTACAAGCCGACCGACACGGCCTACCTGCAGGGCCTGGCGCTGACCTACCGCATGATGGAGCGCTACGACGAGGCGCTGAACGTGTACTCGTTCCTGGCCACCATCGACCCGGACAACCTGGACCACACCATGGCCATCGTCGAGTGCCTGCTGCTCAAGCGCGAATTCGAGGAAGCCCAGGACACGGTGACCACGCTGCTGCAGTACTGCAAGGAAAACGCCATCACCGGCAAGGTCGGCGACCGTGCCGAAGCCCTGCTGGGCCTGCTGTCGTCCGCCAAAGGGGCTGTGTCTGCTTGATGCCCCGGAAATTCGCCTGCTGACCGAGGTCGGGTTCATGGCCTCCGCCCGCGCAGACGTCAAGCGCGCCGAACGTATCTTCGGCGCGCTTTTGTGCGTGCGTCCCGAGCGTGCCTTCGGACACATTGGCATGGCCACGGCGTTGCTCAATGCGGGCCGCGCTGGCGATGCGGCGACGCGGCTGGCGAGTGCCCGTACATCGGCGGGCGAAGAAACCGACCTGGTCCAGGCGTTTCTCGGACTGTCACTGCAGCTCGACGGCCGGGCCGGAGAAGCCATGCGCGTATTGCGCCCCGTGGCAGCACGCGGTGACAATGGCAACACGGCAGACACCACCGAAGGTGTGCGGCTGGCACAGCGCCTGCTGGGCCAGCCCGTCGGCATTCCCGGCAGCGCGCAGCAACCCGGTCTTTCCACATCCCCATCCTGACCCTAGGAACCACCATGGACATCGTTGCAAGCCCACTGGTTGCCACCACTTTGCCGGCCCTGTCATCGCCTTCGGTCGTCACCGCCGTGCCCGATGCGTCGGCCACCGCGCGGTTCGCTGCGCTGATGCAGGCACCGCCAGCAGCCCCCACCGTCATGGACAGCGTGGCCGCGTCCATGGCGGCGCAGCCCGCAGCCGCCAGCGGTGCGGTGGCGGTGAAGGGACCTTCGTCCGTGGGCGACCGCATCCTGGCCGGCATGCAGGGTGTGTCCAGCGACTTCCAGTCGGCCTGGAAGTCGGTGTCCGCGTCGCTGGACGCGAACTCGCAGTCCATGGGCATGCAAGACCTGCTCAAGCTGCAATTGCAGCTGGTGCAGGTGTCCGTGCAGTACGACCTCGTCGGCAAGGCCGTGAGCCGCTCCACCCAGAATTTCGATCAGTTGGTACGTATCCAATGAAGCTGCATTTTTCAACGGGCTCGACGGGCTCCTCATCGCTGGTACGCTGGCTGCGCGTGTCCTTCGCCTGCGCCCTGCTGGCGCTGGTGGCTGCCTGCGGGGCGCGCGTGGACCTGATGGGGTCGATCCCCGAAGACGAAGCCAACGACGTGCTTTCGGCGTTGCTGAAAGCCGACATTCCCGCCGAGAAGATTGCCGGCAAGGAAGGCATGGTCGGCGTGCGCGTGGATGCCGCCCAGGTGGGCCGTGCGCTCGAGATATTGCGCGAGAACGGCCTGCCGCGCGAACGCTTCGCCGGCATGGGCCAGGTGTTCAAGAAGGAAGGCCTGATCTCCTCGCCGCTGGAAGAGCGTGCGCGCTACATCTACGCGCTGTCGCAGGAGCTGTCCAACACACTGTCCAAGATCGACGGCGTGCTGGCCGCCCGCGTCCACGTGGTGCTGCCCGAGCGTGGCCCCGCGGGCGAAACCGGCGTGCTGTCGACGTCGGCCGTGTTCATCAAGCACCAGGAGGGCTACAACCTCGATGTCATCCAGCCGCAGATCCGCAGGCTGGTCACGAACAGCATTCCGGGCCTCACGGCGGACCGGGTCTCGGTGATTTTCGTGTCCGCACAGCCCCGCACCAACGGTGTCCGCGCAGAGGCAGGTGCCGGCGCAGGCAGCACGGTCTGGGGCATGGCGGTGCCCAGCAGCAGCGCTGGCACGCTGGGCGGCGTGCTGTGGGGCCTGCTGGCCGTGGCGGTGCTGTCCCTGGCGGCGCTGGGCTTTCTGCTGTGGCGCTATGTGCTGCCGGCCCGCAAGGCTGCCGCACGCGGTGATGGCCTGGCACGGGCTGCCTGACCGCACCACTCCATCCGCCTTCACGCTCAGCCCGCCCCTTTCGCATGCCCGCACAGGCCGCTTTCTCCCACCGTCTTTTGCAGGCACCGCTGCAGGAGTTCAACCTGCTGCCCAGCCGCAGCCTGCACGCCGGCCGCGCGCAGGCCTTGGCGCATGCCGGCATGCCGGCGCAGGGCCCTGCGGCCCTGGCCGCGCCCCCTGCCGTGCAGCGCGCACTGCACCGGCGCTGGTCCGCGCAACTGCTGGCCCAGCTGGGCGACCACGCGCAGCCGGTGCTGGACTTGTCCCATGCAGCGTTGCCCGTGGCGCTGGCCACACCGGCTTTGCTGGGCCGCGTGGCACGCGATGCAGGGGTGGCGCTGCTGGGCGCCTATCTGCGCCGCACCATCGCCCGCGACGCGGTGCTGGCGGCGCGTGAATCCCTGGGCGCATCGGGCCTGGACTGGGCCCTCCACGGCGCAGCGGATGTCCACCCCGGCCTGGCAGAAACCGGCCGGTGGACCCAGTCGGACCTGGGCGAGGCGGCAGACCTGCTGGGTGCAGGCGTCATCGCCCAGTCCTGGCAGGACGCCCCCGCGCCCATCAAACTGCGCGCCGACTGGAAGTTGCCCCCCACGGCAGTGGAAGACACCGCGGTGCGCACCGCCAGCGCCCTGGATCCCCAAGGCGCGCGACAACTTTGCCTTCAACTACTGGCCCGACTGGACCCTGCATGGCTTTCCAACTTCCCCGCGACCCGCTGACCCCCCAGCGCACGCTGCAAGCGCGCATCGCACCGGGCAGCCGCGTGGTGCGCGCCGCCGACGTGGCCGCCTGGACCGACGCACAGGGCCTGATTGCCGCGGCACGTGCGCAGGCCGATGCCATCGTGGCGCAGGCGCAGGCCGCCTTCGAAGAAGAGCGCCAGCGCGGCTATGAGGAAGGCGTGGCCGAGGCCCAGCTGGAGCAGGCCGAGAAAATGATCGAGAACGTGAGCCGCACGGTGGACTACTTCTCCAAGGTCGAGACCGACATGGTCGCCCTGGTGATGTCTGCGGTGCGCAAGATCATCGACGGCTACGACGACGCGGACCGCGTGATCATCGTGGTGAAGAACGCACTGTCGGTGGTGCGCAACCAAAAGCAGATGACGCTGCGCCTGCACCCGCAGCAGGTGGACACCGTGCGCGCACGGGTCAACGACCTGCTGGCCGCGTACCCCGGCGTGGGCTACCTGGACATCGTGGCCGACGGCCGCCTGGGCAAGGAGGCGTGCATCCTGGAAAGCGAGATCGGCCTGGTGGAGGCGAGCATCGACGGACAGATCGCCGCGCTGCAAGGCGCCTTCCAGAAAGTGCTGGGCAGCCGCATATGACCCCCCCCAGCACCACGGGCCACCCGCAGGGCGCCACGCGCTCGGTGCGCCAGTTCGACTACATCGCCGAGATGATGCAGCTGGCGCTGGACGACACGCCGGTGCTGCAGATCAAGGGCCGCGTCACGCAGGTGATCGGCACCATCATCAAGGCCGTGGTGCCCACGGTGAAGGTCGGCGAGGTGTGCGTGCTGCGCAACCCCGGCGAAGACTTCGAGATGAAGGCCGAGGTGGTGGGCTTTGCGCGCGATGCCGCATTGCTTACGCCTATCGGCGACATGTACGGCATCTCTGCCGCGACCGAGGTCATCCCCACCGGCCGCGCGCACATGGTGCCCGTGGGCTTCGGCCTGCTGGGCCGTGTGCTGGACGGCCTGGGCCGCCCCCTGGACGAGGCCGAGCGCGGCCCGCTGGAGGCCACCAAGTTCTACCCGGTGTTCGCCGATGCACCCGATCCGCTCAAGCGCCGCATCATCACCGAACCGATGGAGCTGGGCGTGCGGGTGCTCGACTCGGTGCTGACCTGCGGCGAAGGCCAGCGCATGGGCATCTTCGCGGCGGCGGGCGGGGGCAAGTCGACCCTGATGGGCATGCTGGTCAAAGGCGCTGCCGTGGACGTGACCGTGGTGGCGCTGATCGGCGAGCGGGGCCGCGAAGTGCGCGAGTTCCTGGAGCACGAACTGGGCGAGGAAGGCCGGCGCAAGAGCGTGATCGTCTGCGCCACCAGCGACAAGTCGTCCATGGAGCGCGCCAAGGCTGCGTACGTGGCCACCGCCATCGCCGAGTACTTCCGCGACCAGGGCAAGAAGGTGCTGTTCCTCATGGACTCGGTCACGCGGTTTGCCCGGGCGCAGCGCGAGATCGGCCTGGCAGCGGGCGAGCCGCCCACACGGCGCGGCTACCCGCCCAGCGTGTTCGCCACCCTGCCCAAGCTCATGGAGCGCGTGGGCATGAACGACAAGGGATCGATCACCGCGCTGTACACCGTGCTGGTGGAAGGCGACGACATGACCGAGCCGATCGCCGACGAAACCCGGTCCATCCTGGACGGGCACATCGTGCTGTCGCGCAAGCTGGGCGCCGCCAACCACTACCCTGCGGTGGATGTGCTCGCGTCCGCATCGCGCGTGATGAATGCCGTGATCACGCCCGAGCACAAGAAGCTGGCCGGCCGGCTGCGCGAGCTGATGGCCAAGTACGAAGAGGTCGAGCTGCTGGTGAAGATCGGCGAGTACAAGCGCGGCGGCGATCCGACGACGGACGAGGCCATCGACAAGATCGAAGCCATCCGCAGCTTCCTGCGGCAGCGCACGGACGAGCACGCCACCATGCAGCAGACGCTGGAACAACTGTCTGCCCTGGTGGGCTCGGGTGTACGCCGGTGAGCATCTTTCGCGACCTGCTCGCCATCAAGGCCTTTCGCGAGAACAAGGCCGAGACGGCCGTGCGCGTGCAGCGCGATGCGCTGCGCGAGGCCCGCGAGGCCCGCGAGGCGGCCCAGGCGCTGCTGGAGCGGCTGGTGCGCGAAGGGCTGGCGCACGAAATGCAGCTTTACCGCGACCTGTGCGAGCGCATCGTGCGGCTGCGCGAGATCGAAGACGTGCAGCTGGCCGTGGTCGGCCTGCGCCAGCGCGAGGCGCAGCAGCAGGACGCGGTCGTGGCGGCCACCAAGGTGCAGGAGCAGGCCAACGAGAAGCTCGAGACCGCGCGCGCTGCCCACCAGGAGGCGAGCCGGCAGAAATCCAAGTTCGTCGACCTGGCGCGCAACTACACCGAAGAGCAGATGCGCGAGACCGAGCGCAAGGAAGACCTGGAGATGGAAGAGGCTGCCAGCGTGAAGCGCGACCGCGAAGATTGGGAAGCGTACGACCCGGAGACTGTGGCATGACCCCCCTGCAAGGCGCACCCTGCGGCGGCAAAAACCGCCCACACACCGAATGCTACACATTTGATAGCTTAAGAAGCACGTCCATCCAGCGGAAGGGGCCATTTTTTATCGCACCACCCATGGCTGCGCAGGTGCTGGCATGAACACTGAACGGCCGATCCACCTGGACCTGGGCATGCCGGCTTCGACGGCGTTCGAAGCCCGCACCGGCACCGGCGCACAGACCGGCAGCGACCCGCGCGACACCGACACGCTGTCCGACGATGCGAAGGCATTGCGCAGCCTGCTGGAGCAGCAGCGTGCGGCGCCACCCGCTGGCGCGGCGCAGCCGCCCAGTGCCCCGCGCCCCTTCGACCTCTTCGGCCCCGGTGCCGCCGCACTGCCAGGCCAGGTGCCGCAGCAGGCGGCCCAGACCACGGCTGCCGCAACCGCCGCGGCCCCCGCTGATGCGCCCCGGGGCATTGGCGAGACCTTGTCGCAGATGGCCCAGCGGCTGCTGGTGGGCGACGGCAGCACCGGCCGGCGCTCGGTGCAGATCCAGTTGGCGGACGACAGCCTGCCGGGCGTGGTGGTCGACATCTTCGAAGACGGTGGCCGCGTCGTGGCGCAGTTCACCTGCATGCAGGAGTCGTCGCGCGAACGCCTGGTGCGCAATGCGCAGTGGCTGGCGGACGGACTGGCCGAGCGCCTGGCCCAGGGCGTGTCCGTGCGGGTGCAGACCGACGACCCGGAAGACCTTTGCCTGGTGGAGGCGCACGCCGGCGGGTGACACCCCACCTGCTGCCTGTATCCCACCGCTTGCACCGCTGACCGAACCACCCATCGACTCGCCTTTTTACCGAGCACCCATGTCCTCCCCCCACGCCACCGCCGCCTTGCAGCCCCTGCGCCTGTCGCGCAACGAGGCCCAGGCCCGCACCACCATTGCCCAGCGCGCCGCGGGGCTGCCGCTGCGCCTGGGCGCGTCCGCCTGGCAGGCCCGCCTTCATCCGGTGGCCGGCTCGGCCGCGCCCTGGCCCGAGCCCGGCTACGTTCTCCGCCTGGAATGGGCCGGTGCCGCCATGGCCTTGCGGCTGCCCGCCGCAGCCATCGAACAGGCCCTGGCCAGCGTGCTGGAAGGTGCCGCGCTGCCCGCCATCCCGTCCACCCTGGCCGATGCCGTGCTGGAAGCCAGCGCGGGCGAGCTGCTCCAGAGCCTGCAGGCCCTGGGCCGTGGTACGCCAGAGCTGCTGGCCTGGGGCCCGGCGCAGCCGGGCGACGTGCAGAACCTGCCGCCCCATGCCTGCGATGTCTATCTGGCCGCTGACGACGGCGTGCAGGCGATTGCCGGCTCGCTGCACCTCGATGGGCTGGGGCTGCTGCTCGTGGCAGGCCTGGTCGGCAAGCGCCCGCCGCAGCCGGGCCCGCTGGACGACAGCCTGCCCGTCACCCTGCGTGCGGAAGTCGGCTTCACCCGCCTGCCCGCCAGCGATGCCGCCACGCTGGCGCTTGGCGACGTGGTGCTGCTGGATGCTTTCTTCGCCACGGCCGACCGTGCGCTGTGGCTGAGCGCCGACGGACGCCGGGGCGTGCACGTGCAGTGGCCTTCCGTGACCTCTGCGCCCGATGCAGCAGATACGGCACCGCCGACCCGCCTTACCGTCATCCACCCCTGGACCGAAACCATGCCCGCCACCTCCGACACCCCTTCCACCGACACCGCGGCACTCGACACGGTGCCGGTGCGGCTTTCCTTCGACCTGGGCGATGTGACCCTGACGCTCGCGCAGCTGCGCGCGCTGCAGCCCGGCCAGACGCTGGACCTGGGCCACCCGCTGGCAGGTGCCGTGCGCATTCGTGCCAACGGCGCGCTGGTGGGCGAAGGCGACCTGGTGGACATCGACGGCCAGATCGGCGTGTCCGTGCGCAGCCTGCACTCCGCCAGCCACTGAGCCCCCAATGACCAATTTCGATCCGATCACGCTGGCGGTACTGCTGGCCCTGATGGCGCTGATGCCCACGCTGGTGGTGGTGAGCACGAGCTTCCTCAAGATCGCCGTGGTGATGTCGCTGCTGCGCAATGCCATCGGGGTGCAGCAGATGCCCCCCAACCTGGCGCTGTACGGCATGGCGCTGATCCTGTCGGCGTATGTCATGGCGCCGGTGGGCATGCACATGTTCGATCGGCTCACCGAACGCCCCGACACGCTCAAGAGCGTGCCCACGCTGGTGGGCGCGGTGCGCGACGGGGCGGAGCCGCTGCGCGAGTTCATGCTCAAGAACAGCCGCGCCGAGCAGCGCGACTTTTTTGTGCGCACCGCGCAGCGCATGTGGGGCCCCAAGCTGTCCGAGGGCATCACGCAGCGCGACTTCATCGTGCTGATGCCGGCCTTCGTGGTGTCGGAGCTCACGGCGGCGTTCCAGATAGGGTTCCTGCTCTACCTGCCGTTCGTCGTGATCGACCTGATCGTCTCCAACATCCTGCTGGCGATGGGGATGATGATGGTGTCGCCCGTGACGATCTCGCTGCCGCTCAAGCTCTTTCTGTTCGTGATGGTGGACGGCTGGTCGCGGCTGATCCAGGGCCTGGTCCTGACCTATGCATGAACACACTCCCCTGTTGGCGCTGACGGCAGCAACACCGCGCGCGGCACACCCTACCTTGGACCACTGACATGCAATCCGTCGACGTCGTTTCGTTCTTCACTCAGGCGCTGTACCTGGTGCTGTGGCTGTCCCTGCCCCCCATCATCGTGGGCTCGGTCGTGGGTACCTTGTTCTCGCTGTTCCAGGCGCTCACGCAGATCCAGGAGCAGACGCTGTCCTTCGGCGTGAAACTGATCGCCGTGTCCGTGACCATTTTGCTGACGGCCCGCTGGGTCGGCGGTGAAATGTTCAATTTCACGGTGCAGATCTTCGACTCGATTCCGTCGCTGGGCCGCTGAGCCCCGCACGGACCGCAGCGCCCTCAGCCCGCACACGCACAGGACGGAACCGCATGGACCTGCCGGTTACTTACCAGGAAGCCAAGACGTTCATCGGAACGTTGGCCCTGACACAACCGCGCATCCTGGCCATGTTCATCGTCCTGCCGCTTTTCAACACCCAGCTGGTGCCGGGCTTGCTGCGCATTTCCGTGGCCGTGTCGCTGGGCATCGTCATGGTGCCCGCGCTGTCCGGGCAGATCGCGGTGGCCGAACTGCACGCGGCGCAGTTGCTGCTGTTGATCATGAAGGAAGCGTTCATCGGCTTCGTCATCGGCTACATCGCCGCCATCCCGTTCTGGATCTTCGAAGCCGTCGGGTTCCTGGTGGACAACCAGCGCGGGGCCAGCATCGCGTCCACGCTCAACCCGCTGACGGGCAACGACTCGTCGCCGCTAGGCATCCTGTTCAACCAGGCGTTCATCGTGTTCTTTCTGATCACGGGTGGCTTCACGCTGCTGCTGGGCGTGCTGTACGACAGCTTCGGCCTGTGGAGCGTGACCCAGTGGGCGCCCACGCTGCGGCCTGAATCGATCCCCCTGCTCCTCGATCAGCTCGACCGCCTGGTGCGCATGGCCATGCTGCTGGCGGCGCCGGTGCTGGTGGCGATGTTCCTCGCCGAGATCGGCCTGGCGCTCGTGAGCCGCTTTGCGCCTCAGCTGCAGGTGTTCTTCATGGCCATGCCCATCAAGAGCGCACTGGCGATGCTGGTGCTGCTGCTCTATGGGGCGTCGCTCTTCGAGTATGGCGCCGAGCAGGTCGAATCCATGGGCCACATCCTGCCTTTCCTGCGCGAGCAGTGGGCAGCGCCGTCCGGCGGCTGAGGAGCACCATGAGCGAAAAGACCGAACAACCCACCTCCAAGCGCCTGCGCGATTCGCGGCAAAAGGGCGACGTCGCTTACAGCAAGGACTTCACACAGACCTTTCTGATCCTGGCCATCTTCGGCTACCTGCTGGCCAGTGCCGGGCACATGGTCGAGGTGATGGGCCAGATGATCCTGCTGCCCACCACGCTGCTCAAGCTGGGCTTCAACGAGGCCGCCAACACGCTGGTGGAAGAGCTGCTCCGGGAGGCCGCGTGGCTCACCCTGCCCATCATCGGCATCGTGTTGGGCGCCGGGGTGTTTGCCGACGCGCTGCAAGTGGGCGTGCTATTCGCGTTCGAGAAGCTCAAGCCTTCGGCCAAGAAGCTCAACGTCCTGGACAACCTCAAGAACATCTTCACCAAGAAGAACCTGATGGAGTTCTTGAAGTCGATCCTCAAGATCGCTTTTCTGTCCACCCTGCTGACGCTCTTGATCAAGGACGCGCTGCCGATCATGACCAGCATTCCGCAGGCCGGCCTGCCGGGTCTGGGGCAGGTGGTGGCCGCGCTCCTCAAGACCATGCTCATCCACATCGGCCTGGCGTATGGCGCCATAGCGCTGGCCGACTTCGCGTGGCAGCGTTACCAGTACCGCAAGGGGCTGATGATGTCCAAGGACGAGATCAAGCAGGAATACAAGGAGATGGAGGGCGACCCCCACATCAAGCACCAGCGCAAGCACCTGCACCAGGAGATGATGCAGCACGGCGCGGTGGAGAGCTCGCGCAAGGCCACCGTGGTGGTGACCAACCCTACCCACCTGGCCGTGGCGCTGCGCTACGACTCCGAAGAAACGCCGCTGCCGGTGGTGCTGGCCAAGGGCGAAGGCGCGCTGGCCGAACGCATGATGGCGGCGGCACGCGAAGCCGGTGTGCCGGTGATGCAGAACATTCCGCTGGCCCGCGCCCTCACCGAACATGCGGAAGCCGGCCAGTACATCCCTTCCGAGCTGGTGGAGCCCGTGGCGGAACTGCTGCGCCTGTTGCAGCAGATGAATTCCGATCCCGGCCTGTCGTAGCCCTGGCTCTTGATTCCAAGACACACCATGAAATCGTCCGCCCCCGCCGATCCCGCTTCCGCCCGCCTGCTGCAGGCCTACGCCAGCCAGTACGGCCTGACGGCGCCGGGCGCCGCCAGCAGCAGTGCCCCCGTCGACATGACGGTGGACGGCATCTACCGCATTCGCCTGCGTGCGCTGCCCCAGGGCGGTGTGGCCGTCAGCGCGCGGCTACGCACCCTGCCCGAGCCCGGCCCGGCCCGCGACGACATGCTGCTGGGCGTGGCCCGCCTGGCCTGCGGCACCATGAAGGACCACGCCAGTGGCTGCGTGGTCGATGAGCGCGGGCGCGCCATCTGGCTGCAGCAGACCGCGTCCGCGGCCTCCAGCCAGGACATCGACGACGCCGTGGGCGGGTTGGTGAATGCTCTGGCGTTCTGGTCCAAGGCCATCGCCACCGTCTGATTGATCCCCGGTCCCTGCGCACGTTCTGAATCCTATGCACGCCACTCCACGCTCTTTCTTCCCACGCATGCCGGCCGCGGGCCACGTCGGCTCTGCCATCGCACTGGCATGCGCCCTGCTGCTGGGCGCCGCCCCTGTACAGGCCGGCACACCGCCGTGGGCCAACGCGCCCTACAGCTACTACGCGGACAACGCCCCCATCGCCAACGTGCTGCGGGACTTCGCCAGCAGCTTCAGCCTGTCGCTGGAGCTCTCGCCGCTGGTCGAAGGCAAGGTCAACGGACGCTTCAACGCGCAGAACCCGACCGAGTTCATGGACCGCATGGCCAGCGTCTACGGCCTGACCTGGTTCACCCACGCCGGCACGCTGTTCGTGAGTCGCACCACCGAGATGAGCACCCGCAGCATCACCGGCGGCGGCAGCGGCATCGCCGCGGTCCGCCAGGCGCTGACCAGCCTGGGCGTGCTGGACACGCGCTTCGGGTGGGGTGAATTGCCCGAGCAGGGTGTGGCCCTGGTCTCCGGCCCTCCGGCCTACGTGGCCCTGATCGAGCGCACCATGGCCTCGTTGCCACTGATGGCTGGCGGGCAGCAGGTGGCCGTGTTCCGCCTGAAACACGCGTCGGTGGACGACCGCACCATTCTTTATCGCGACCGCCAGATCACGACGCCGGGCCTTGCGCAGGTGCTGCGCAACCTCATCAGCGGCAGCGGCGGGACGGCGGGGGTCAACAACGCCCTGCTGTCGTCGGTGGCTGGCCAATCCGGTGGCATGGCGGGCATGCCCGTGGCGGCCAATACGGCCGGGATTTCGTTCGACCCGGCCAGCTCCGGCATGCAGACCGGGCCTGCAGCGTCGCCCAACGGAACGGCGTCCGGCTCGGGCGCATCGAACACCCAGGGTGCATCAGGCGCAGCGGCGTCCGGCTCCAGCGGTCGCGGTGGGTCGGCAGGCGCCGCGAGTGTGTCGTCCACCCGGCGATTGGCGCCCTCCATCCAGGCGGACTCGCGGCTCAACGCCATCATCGTGCAGGACACGCCGGAACGCATTCCGCTGTACAAGGCGCTGATCGATCAGCTCGACATCCCCACCCCATTGATCGAGATCGAGGCCATGATCCTCGACATCAACTCCAGCCGCCTGGACGAGCTGGGCATCTCCTGGAGCGGCCGCCGCGGTGGCAGCGTGGGAGGCTTTGGCAACATGACCCGGGTCGACGATGGCAACGACCTGGTGCTGGGCGCCCTGCAGCGTGGCGCCAGCGTGGACCCCACCAGCCTGGTCGTCAGTTCGGGCAACTTCCTGATGAGCCGCATCCGCGCGCTGGAAGGCGCTGGCGAAGCGTCCATACAGTCCCGCCCGTCCATCCTCACCATCGACAACATCGGCGCGCTGCTGGATCTGTCGGAAACCTTCTACATCCGCAGCATCGGCGAGCGCGTGGCCACCATCACGCCCATCACGGCAGGCACCACCTTGCGGGTGACACCGCATTTCGTCCAGCGCGACGAAGGCCCGGTCATTCAGCTCGATGTGGACATCGAAGACGGGCAGATCCAGGAGACGACGGTGGACACCATCCCCACCGTTCGGCGCAGCGTGGTAAGTACGCAGGCCATCGTCGGCGAGGGGCAGACCCTGGTGATTGGCGGCTACAAGAGCACGCAGCGAACCAACGAGCTGAACAAGGTCCCCGGCCTGGGCGCGGTGCCGGTGGTCGGCCTGTTCTTTTCCAACCGCATCAACAACGTGCAGTCGCGCGAGCGCGTATTCATGATCAAGCCGCGGCTGGTGTCGCTGCCGTCCAATCTGGTGTCGGCGGCCGATGCACTGCGCAGCAACCCGGCGGTGGTCATGCCCCCTCAGAACTTCCCGTTGCCCGTGCAGGCAGCGCCGGTAGCGCCTGTCACGCCGATGTTCGTGCAACCCATGACGGGAAATCCTGCCACGCAGCAGTGAAGTGATGCGGTGGGAGCGGCCGGTTGCGCATGGCGTCGGAGTTCGACAGGGGCCGCCCTGCCGTTGCGCCATCCTGCCCGCCGGTTGTCCTTCAGTAGTGATGCGCTGGCTGGCCCCGCAGCATCACGCGCATGCCGTCGCGGAACTGCACGACGGTCAGCACGAACTGGTGAATGGGGGACCTGAAGCGTCGATGGCGCACACCGTGCTGATCACGGCACGCCCAGCGCGCGGCAGATTGAACCGATGCCGGAGTCTGGCCCACCTGGTGCCAGGAATCTCTGAATCTCTTATCTGCGCGACGCTATCACCACGGGCACGCCAAGATCAGAATTCAAACTCGACGCCGCGGGCGAAGAGTTTTGCGCGCAGAGCGCTGCGTGCACGTGAAAGCCGGCTGCGAACAGTGCCCACAGGCACCGTCAACAAAGCCGCGGCGTCTTCGTAAGACAGCTCATCCACTGCCACCATCAGCAGGATGTCTCGCATGCTCTCCGGAAGCTCGGCCATCGCCTCTTCGAGGTAGCGCATGTGCTGTGCCTGTTCCACGGCCTGCGCCGGTGTGAGGCTGTCGCTCGCCATCTCGGACAGCTCCGATTCGTCCGTGAACTCATAACGGCGATGGGGTGCCCGCGACAGGTGATTGCGCACCAGATTCATCGCAATGCCGTAAAGCCAGGTGGAGAGCTCCGACTGGCCTTTGAATGTTTCGTAAGAGCGCACGGCTTCGAGAAAGGCCTGCTGCGCCAGATCTTCCGCATCGGTGGAGTTACCGATGTTCTTGATGATGAAGCGGTGCAGACGCACCCCATGCGCTTGCACCAGGGTGCGGAACAAAGCATCGCGCTCGACCACTTCGTGCTCGTGCAGAGGGGTGGATGCGGCCTCCGAAGGATCCGCCAGGGCATGTGGTGCCACTGGCTCCATGGCGTCAGTGCCCAGCCCCGAAACTGCAAGCTGCGGAAACTCGGGCGGCACACATTCGCCCGGATGGCCTCCGGCATTGGTAATAAATGTTACAAAATGAGCCTGCACTGCGGGATTTTCACAGAGGAAGTCCCACCTGTACAGCAACAATTGCGTACAGTGCTTTTATGCCGAAAGTCTGTGCGTCGGCTTGCCTATCGGCCGGAAAGCTGAAGTGTCTGCAGCTCTTCACGCAGCCACTCACGGGCCACTTGAAGGGCCACGGGGGAGCGCCCTTCCTGCGCAGCGGCTTCGAACCGCTGTTGCATGGCGGCGTCGATCGACTCGCGCTGCTGTGCGGTCACCGCTGTCGCAGGCACACCGCTGGCGCGGCAGGCCTCGTTGAAGCCCGACGACTGGCCGACTGCGCTCATCGTGAGCTGGGTCAGAAAATCCACGCCTTGCAACGTCTGCCGGCTGGTCTGCGCCATGTCGATCGCCTGCATCACCGTGCGAGACGAGAGCGGCTTACCAGGCGCAGGTCCAAGCCCTAGCTCGCGCACCACCGACGCTTGTATCCCTTGCGAAAAGCTTTGGCCCAAGGCGCCCACGAATGCGGACGTGGAATCCGACCCGGGCTCGATCCAGGCCACCGTCCGCTGGGAAGGCGTGGTCCCGGTCCCTAGCACCTTCCACTGAGAGCCATCGCGGCTGACGTGCACCCAATCCCCCTCCTGCGCGGCTTGCTGGAAGGCGTCCAGCGAAGGTCGAGCAATGGCATCTGCAGGAGAGAGGCGGTTGGAAACGTTCACGCGAAACAGGTGATCAATGAGGTTCGTCGCTAGTTTAGTAACAAGGACTTCGTTGCAGTTCCACCGGATTGCAAACGATTGTCAGCGTGACTAGCGCCTGATATTGGCGGCAGTGTGTCTGCACGGTGCTGATGCACATCAGTGTAGCCGTGATCATTGTTCTCAATACTGGAACAGTCAGTTCGCGACCAGGTGGTTTTTCTCTGAACACCACCGGCGTACAGTTCAACCCATCGATGAGCCGAACCCGCAAGNATTGTTCTCAATACTGGAACAGTCAGTTCGCGACCAGGTGGTTTTTCTCTGAACACCACCGGCGTACAGTTCAACCCATCGATGAGCCGAACCCGCAAGGCGACTCACCGAACCCGGTTCAAGAATGGTTTTTGTCCCGGCTTTATTGAGACGCTTTTTTAACTTCAAGGATTTTCATCATGAACAACACCGCACGCTTCCTCTCCATCGCCGCCGTTGCCGCTTTCGCTTCCTTCGGTGCACAAGCCGACGAAGCCGATGCTTCGCAATATGTGTCCAAGTTCGAAACCAACCGCACCCGCGCTGAAGTGGCTGCAGAAGCTTCGAGCGTTGCTCAGACCCNAGCCGACGAAGCCGATGCTTCGCAATATGTGTCCAAGTTCGAAACCAACCGCACCCGCGCTGAAGTGGCTGCAGAAGCTTCGAGCGTTGCTCAGACCCGCAGCATCGAGCCAGCAGGTTCGCGCGTCGTGACCTACAAGTCCACGGCTGACCGCGCTGCTGTGCGTGCCCAGGCTGCTGACGCTGTGCGCACCGGCCAGATCCCTTCGGGTGAGCAAGGCTGATCTGAATCCGACGGATTCAGCTTCCTGACTCTCTCTGTGCGTGCCCAGGCTGCTGACGCTGTGCGCACCGGCCAGATCCCTTCGGGTGAGCAAGGCTGATCTGAATCCGACGGATTCAGCTTCCTGACTCTCTCTATATAAAACCTGATTTCTAAAAAATACACTGGACTTTCATCATGAACAAGACCGCACGCTTCCTCTCCATCGCCGCTGTGTCCGCTTTCGCTGCCTTCGGCGCCCACGCTGACGAAGCCGACGCTTCGCAGTTCGCCACCAAGTTCGACACGAACCGCACCCGTGCTGAAGTGGCTGCCGAAGCCTCTACCGTGGCCCAGACCCGCAGCATCGAGCCCGCAGGCTCGCGCGTCGTGACCTACAAGTCCACGGCTGACCGCGCTGCCGTGCGCGCCCAGGCTGCTGAAGCCGTGCGTACCGGCACGATCCCTTCGGGCGAAATCAGCGCGATGTAAGCAACAACGTTCGGGGGGCATCATTGTTTGCCACCCGATCGTGGCGATGCCTTTGGGTGTCGCAGCTATGCAGGGCGGTTTGACGATGTCTCCGCTGCACAAAACGGGCTCCACGAAGGAGCCCGTTGTCGTTGGTGAGCAGTAACTCTCGCCTGACCTGCACGCTTGGTTTGCCCGCTATCGATGGACCCGGCTGGCGGCGCACCAGCATCAGCTGGCAAGTGCTCCAAGTGCAGAGAAGGCAGGCCGCGCAGGGCCGACGTTCAGCCGAAATGTTCGGCTGGCTAGATGGCTCACTCGATGGCGGACAAAGTTGCCGAACTGGTCATCCGTCGGTCCATAAAAAAACCCGGCAAAGCCGGGTTTTTCTTGAAGGGTTGCCGATACAGCAACTCGGACGTCGCCTTACTTCTTCTGGCGAAACTTGCGCAGGGCCGCGAATTGGGCAGCCAGCACAGCCAGTTCGGACTGGGCCTTGGCCAGGTCGATCTCGCTCTTGGCGTTCTTCAGCGCTTCTTCGGCCGAAGCCTTGGCAGCGTTGGCCTTCTCGTCGTCCAGGTCCTTGCCGCGGATGGCGGTGTCGGACAGCACGGTCACGCGGTTGGGCTGCACTTCCAGAATGCCACCGGCCACGAACACGAATTCTTCGCGGCCGTCGGCCATTTCGATGCGCACCGAGCCCGGCTTGATGCGGGTGATCAGCGGGGTGTGGCGGGGAAAGATGCCCAGTTCGCCAGCTTCACCAGGCAGCGCGACAAAGCGTGCTTCACCGGAGAAGATGGACTCTTCGGCACTGACCACATCAACGTGGATGGTGTTCATCATTGCTCCTAGGAAAAGGGGATGGGTTGCTTGACTGCAGTGGAAGGCCGGGCGGCACGGTGGCGCCGCTCAGCCACCGGGCAATCAGGCCACCTTCTTGGCCTTTTCGAAGGCTTCGTCGATGGTACCGACCATGTAGAACGCTTGTTCTGGCAGGTGGTCACACTCGCCGTTCACGATCATCTTGAAACCACGGATGGTTTCCGACAGCGGAACGTACTTGCCTGGGGAACCCGTGAACACTTCGGCCACGTGGAAAGGCTGCGACAGGAAACGCTGGATCTTGCGAGCGCGGGCCACGGCCAGCTTGTCGTCGGGAGCCAGTTCGTCCATGCCCAGAATCGCGATGATGTCGCGCAGTTCCTTGTAGCGCTGCAGCGTGCCTTGCACCGCACGGGCCGTGGCGTAGTGGTCTTCGCCCACGACGTTCGGGTCCAGCTGACGGCTGGTGGAGTCCAGCGGGTCCACGGCGGGGTAGATACCCAGCGAAGCGATGTCACGGGACAGCACCACGGTGGAGTCCAAGTGAGCGAACGTCGTGGCGGGCGATGGGTCGGTCAAGTCATCGGCTGGCACGTAAACGGCCTGGATGGACGTGATCGAGCCGACCTTGGTCGAGGTGATGCGCTCTTGCAGGCGACCCATTTCCTCGGCCAGCGTAGGCTGGTAGCCCACGGCGGAAGGCATACGGCCCAGCAGAGCGGACACTTCGGTACCGGCCAGCGTGTAGCGGTAGATGTTGTCCACGAAGAACAGCACGTCACGGCCTTCGTCACGGAAAGATTCCGCAATGGTCAGACCGGTCAGGGCCACGCGCAGACGGTTGCCTGGGGGCTCGTTCATCTGGCCGTACACCATGGCGACCTTGGACTCTTCGAGCTTCTCCAGGTTCACCACGCCGGAATCGGCCATTTCGTGATAGAAGTCGTTCCCTTCGCGGGTACGCTCGCCCACACCAGCGAACACCGACAGACCCGAGTGAGCCTTGGCGATGTTGTTGATGAGTTCCATCATGTTCACGGTCTTGCCCACGCCGGCGCCGCCGAACAGGCCCACCTTGCCGCCCTTGGCGAACGGGCACACCAGGTCGATCACCTTGATGCCGGTCTCCAGCAGCTCTTGCGAAGGCGACAGTTCGTCGTACGCAGGGGCCTTGCGGTGGATGGATGCCGTCAGTTCCTGGCTGACCGGACCACGTTCGTCGATGGGCGCGCCCAGCACGTCCATGATGCGGCCCAGGGTTGCCTTGCCCACGGGCACGGTGATGGCGTTGCCGGTGTTGGTCACCATGATGCCGCGGCGCAGGCCGTCGGACGAGCCCAGCGCAATGGTACGCACCACGCCGTCGCCCAGCTGTTGCTGCACTTCCAGCGTCAGGGTCGTGCCTTCGAGCTTCAGAGCGTCGTACACCTTGGGCATCTTGTCGCGCGGGAACTCAACGTCCACCACAGCGCCGATACATTGAACAACTTTGCCCTGAACGCCAGCGTTCACTTGGGAATTCTCTTGAGCCATTTTTCTCGCTCCAATTTAGATTTGGTTGAGCTGCTTTACACAGCAGCGGCGCCAGCCACGATTTCCGAAAGTTCTTTCGTGATCGCTGCCTGGCGCGTCTTGTTGTAGACCAGCTTCAACTCGCCAATGACGCTGCCGGCGTTGTCGGTGGCGGCCTTCATGGCCACCATGCGTGCCGACTGCTCGGACGCCATGTTTTCCGCAACGGCCTGGTAGATCAGGGATTCGACATAGCGGACCAGCAGATCGTCGATCACGGTCTGTGCATCGGGTTCGTAGATGTAGTCCCAGCCGTGCTCGGTCTTGTCGGCCTGCATCTGCTCGGACGACAGGGGGAGCAACTGCTCCACCACCGATTCCTGGCGCATGGTGTTGATGAACTTGGTGTAGCTCAGGTACACCGCGTTGATCCTGCCTTCCGCATACGCGTCGAGCAGCACCTTGACCGGACCGATCAGCTTGTCCAGATGGGGCGTGTCGCCCAGACCCGTCACGTGCGAAACAACCTTGGCGCCGACACGGTTCAGGAAACCCAGGCCCTTGTTGCCAATGGCCACGGCCTCGGTCGACACACCAGCACCTTGCAGCTCACGCAGCTTGGTCGTCACGGCACGCAACACGTTGGTGTTCATGCCGCCGCACAGGCCCTTGTCCGTGGTCACCACGATCACGCCCGCCACCTTGGCATCGTTCACTTTCATGAACGCGTGCACATATTCGGGGTTGGCGTGGCCGAGATTGGCTGCAATGTTGCGGATCTTTTCGCTGTAAGGGCGGGCAGCCCGCATCCGTTCCTGCGCCTTGCGCATTTTGGATGCAGCCACCATCTCCATGGCTTTGGTGATCTTCTTGGTGTTTTCCACCGATTTGATCTTGCCGCGTATTTCCTTGCCTGCTGCCATGATCGCTCCTCGTCCGGTTTAAGCGAACGACTTCTTGAACGCAGCGACAGCAGCGGTCAATTCGGCTTCTGCATCCTTGTCCATGGCCTTGGCCTGCTCCAGCTTGGCCAACAGGGGCGCGTGGCTGGTCTTGAGGAACTGGTGCAGACCGTGTTCGAAGTCGAGAACCTTCTTGACGTCGATGTCGTCCATGAAGCCCTTGTTCACAGCGAACAGCGTCGCGCCCATCAGCGAGATGGACAGGGGGCTGTACTGTGCCTGCTTGAGCAGTTCGGTCACGCGGGCACCGCGGTCCAGTTGCTTGCGGGTGGCTTCGTCCAGGTCGGAAGCGAACTGCGCGAATGCAGCCAGTTCACGGTACTGGGCCAGGTCGGTACGGATACCGCCGGACAGGTTCTTCACCAGCTTGGTCTGGGCTGCACCACCGACGCGCGACACCGAGATACCGGCGTTGATGGCGGGGCGGATACCGGCGTTGAACAGGCTGGTTTCCAGGAAGATCTGGCCGTCCGTGATCGAGATCACGTTGGTAGGAACGAAGGCGGACACGTCGCCGGCTTGCGTTTCGATGATGGGCAGTGCCGTCAGCGAACCGGTCTTGCCCTTGACTTCACCCTTGGTGAAGGCTTCGACGTAGTCGGCGTTCACGCGGGCTGCGCGTTCGAGCAGGCGGCTGTGGAGATAGAACACGTCGCCGGGGTAGGCTTCGCGGCCTGGTGGGCGGCGCAGCAGCAGCGATACCTGGCGGTAGGCCACGGCCTGCTTGGACAGGTCGTCATAAACGATCAGGGCGTCCTGGCCGCGGTCGCGGAAGTACTCGCCCATCGTGCAGCCCGAGTAGGCCGACACGTACTGCATGGCAGCCGATTCGGAGGCCGATGCGGCCACCACGATCGTGTATTCCATGGCACCGGCTTGTTCCAGCGCGCGCACCACGTTCTTGATGGACGAAGCCTTCTGGCCGATGGCGACGTAAATACACGTCACGCCCTGGCCCTTCTGGGCGATGATGGCGTCGATGGCGACAGCGGTCTTGCCGGTCTGGCGGTCACCGATGATCAGCTCGCGCTGGCCACGGCCCACAGGCACCATGGAGTCGATGGACTTCAGGCCGGTCTGCAGGGGTTGGTCCACCGATTTACGGGCGATCACGCCCGGAGCGACCTTTTCGATCACGTCGGTGAGCTTGGCGTTGATGGGACCCTTGCCGTCGATAGGCTGGCCCAGGGCGTTCACCACGCGGCCGATCAGCTCGGGACCGACGGGCACTTCCAGAATGCGGCCCGTGCACTTGACGGTGTCGCCTTCGGAGATGTGTTCGTACTCGCCCAGAATCACGGCGCCGACGGAGTCGCGCTCGAGGTTCAGTGCCAGGCCGAAGGAGGGCTGGCCGTCCTTGGTAGCGGGGAACTCGAGCATTTCACCGGCCATCACGTCCGACAGGCCGTGAACGCGCACGATACCGTCGGACACGGACACCACGGTACCCTGATTGCGGATATCGCTGCTGGCGGCCAGACCTTCGATGCGGCTCTTGATGAGTTCAGAAATTTCTGCGGGATTGAGTTGCATGACTCTTTCCTTCTTTCTTTGGTTCGCTGTCCTCGCCGCGCGTTACGCGGTGAGGGCCGCTTTCATTTGTTCAAGACGGGCCTTGACCGAAGTGTCCAGCACCTCGTCACCCACCACTACGCGAATGCCACCGATCAGGGACTGGTCCAGCTGAGCGGTGAGGTTGAGCTTGCGGCCAAAGCGCTTTTCGAGCGCAGAGCCGACCTCAGCCAGTGCGGCGGCGTCCATCGGAAAGGCGCTGTGCACCACGGCATCCGAAGAGCCGCTGCGGCCATTCACGAGGGCACGAAACTGTGCAGCGACTTCCGGCAGCGCGGTGAGGCGCCCGTTATCGATGATCGTGCGCAGGAAGTTCTGGGCCGTATCGGACAGTGCCGAACGCGCAACACCCGTGACAACGGCAAACACCTGGTCTGCCGTCACCTTGGGGTTGTCGGCCAACTGGCGCAACTGGGGGTTGGCGGCAATGGCCGCCAGTTCATCGACCCAGTCAGCGGTGCTGGCCAGGTCCATGCCCGCACCCGCGGTAGCGGCCTTGAACAGGGCTTCGGCGTAAGGGCGGGCAATGGTGGCGAGTTCAGCCATGTGTGTCCCCTTACAGCTCGGTCTTCAGGCGGTTGAGCAGGTCGGCGTGAACGCCGGCATTGACTTCCTTGCGGAGAATCTGCTCAGCACCCTTGACGGCCAGCGCTGCTACCTGCTCACGCAGGGCTTCGCGGGCTTGCACCGTTTGCTGCTCGGCTTCGGCACGGGCGGAAGCAACGATCTTGTTGCCTTCTTCCGTGGCGCGTGCCTTGGCTTCTTCGATGATGGCCTGGGCACGTCGGTCGGCGTCCGCAAGACGCGAGGCCGTTTCGTTGCGTGCCTGTGACAGTTCCTTCTCGACGCGCTGGTTGGCAGCGGTCAGTTCGGACTTGGCACGGTCGGCAGCAGCGAGGCCTTCGGCGATTTTCTGGGCTCGTTCATCCAACGCCTTCGCGATCGGGGGCCACACGAATTTCATCGTGAACCACACCAGGATCAGGAAAACGATGGCCTGAATGAACAGGGTCGCGTTGATACTCACGGCAACACCTTTCTAGAGTGGCGTTGAACGGGAATTACTTGGGCAGGTTGGCCAAGAACGTGGAAGCGAAGGGGTTGGCGAAAGCGAACAGCAGAGCGATAGCCACGCCGATCAGGAACGCAGCGTCGATCAGACCGGCCAAGATGAACATCTTGGTTTGCAGTTCGTTGATCAGCTCAGGCTGACGTGCCGACGATTCGAGGAACTTGCCACCCATCAGTGCGATACCGATGGAAGCGCCGATAGCGCCGAGGCCAACGATCAGACCACAAGCCAGAGCGACGAGACCGAGAATGTTTTCCATGATGACTCCTGAGTTTAAAAAAGAAAGGTTGAGAAAGGAAAAGGAAACGAAAGGGAACCGTTAGTGCGCGTTGTGCGCCTGACCGAGGTAGATCAGCGCAAGCATCATGAAGATGAAGGCTTGCAGCGAAATCACCAGAATGTGGAACAGCGTCCAGATGGTGCCAGCGATGACGTGGCCCACAGGCAGCAGCACACCCGACAGCGACAGTGCAGCCGCACCACCCATCAGGGCGATCAGCATGAACACCAGTTCACCGGCGTACATGTTGCCGAACAACCGCATGCCATGCGATACGGTGTTGGCGACATATTCAATGATCTGCATCAGCAGATTGATCACGCCCAGGATGAGGGCGAAGATGGGATTCTTGCTGGTGCCGAACGGAGCCGACACGAGTTCGTGTGCCCAGCCGCCAGCGCCCTTGATCTTGACGCTGTACCAAAAGCGCAGGATCAGGATGGCGAATGCCAGACCCAGGGTGGTCGACAGGTCGGCCGTGGGCACGACGCGCAGGTAGGCGTGGTGTGGGTCGTGGCCGGCAGCACCGTAGATCTGGGCCCAGATGGCGGGCAGCAGGTCGACGGGCAGCATGTCCATGAAGTTCATCAGGAAGATCCAGACGAATACCGTCAGACCCAGGGGTGCGATGAACTTGCGGCTTTCGGCGTTGTGGATGTTGGCCTTGGCTTGGTTGTCCACCATTTCGACCAGCATCTCCACAGCCGCCTGGAAGCGGCCCGGCACGCCAGACGTTGCCTTACGGGCGGCTGACCACAGGATCAAAAGCGTGAGGGCACCCAGAACCAAACCCACGATGATGGAGTCGTAGTTGATGACCGTGAAGTCAACAATCTTGGTCTGGTTGACGTTTTGAAGATGCTGCAGGTGGTGAACGATGTATTCACTTGCAGTCGGAGCGTGCGCTTCTGCGGCCATCGGACAACTCTCTTGTAACTATCAATCGGTTTTTCGAACACCGGGCCGCACCATCAGTGCCACCCAATACGTTTTCATTGTGATCACCATGCCTACCAGCAAAGCGATCCAGCTCAAGCCCGGCACGAGCCGGGGTGCCGCTGCGAGCAGCAGCACCGTCAAGACAATCTTGGCAATTTCCCAGCCGAAGAATCCCACCATGGCGGCACGCGGATTGGCGGACGCCTTGTGGCGCAGCACCCCCCGTGCAAACAAGGCCGCCGGCAGCACCACCGCCAGAGCGCCGTACGCTGCGGACCAGCCCACCGACACCCTGCCGGTCAGAACCCAGGCCCCGAGGGCCACCAGCATTCCGACCACCGCCTGACCCAGCACCACCTTCCACACCGAGATCGGCACATGGCGACTGCGCCACTGCTCGGCCTCTTGCGCGGTCAAGGGCTTGAAGTCGGATTCATCAGCCTCAGTTTCTGTCTCAGGAGCGATTGTTTTCATTGTTGAATGACGCCCGCGTTACAGACCGAAACTTTCACAAAGCCTCTAATTATAAGTAAAAACCCATGTAGGTCTGCAAAGACCCGCAATCCTGCGGCAAAAACCCGTGTCGATGCATGCCGGGGAGTGCGGTGGCGCCACACATTGCGCGCACATACCGGGTGCAGACTTGCACCGAGTTGATGCACGATGGCCCCGTTGCGCCGGCAGGCGCTCCCCACCTTGGCGCACAATGGACAAGGCTTTCCCGCTATTGAAACCGAAGCACCGCTCACCATGACCTCATCCCCCCTGCCGCCCGCAAACGGCCACGTGCCCCCACAGCCTAACGATTCGCGCAAAGACTCTCTGATCGAGTACCCGTCGAGCTTTCCGATCAAGGTCATGGGCGCCAAGGTGGACGGCTTCGTGCACGCCGTCACCGAACTGGCCCGCCAGTTCGACCCGACCTTCGACGCCGCCACCATTGAACTGCGCGACAGCCGGGCCGGCAATTACCTCGGAATAACCATCACCATCACCGCCACCAGCCGCGAACAGCTGGATGGCCTGTACACCGCACTGTCTTCGCACCCGCTGGTGAAGATCGTTCTTTGACCGGCCGCAGCGCATGAGCATCGAGATCCGCACGCTGGGCCGGGTGGACTATGCCGCCACCGTGCAGGCCATGCAGGACTACACCGCCACGCGCGCGGACAGCAGCCCCGACGCGCTCTGGCTCTGCGAGCACCCCCCCCTGTACACCCAGGGCATTGCGGGCAAGAGCGACCACCTTCTGCAGCCCGGCGAGATTCCTGTGGTGCCGACCAACCGGGGCGGCCAGGTCACCTTCCATGGCCCGGGGCAAGTCGTGGCGTACCCGCTGGTCGACCTGCGACGGGCCGGCTATTTCGTCAAGGAGTATGTCTACCGGGTCGAAGAAGCGGTGATCCGCACCCTGGCGCATTTCGGCGTGACGGGCCACCGCGTGGCCGGGGCACCGGGCATCTACATTCGCCTTGCCGACCCGCACAGCCACGCGATGCTGCCCCAGCGCCCGCACAAGCGCGCCGTGGATGGCGCGCCGCCGGAGCCCGACTTCGACGGCCTGGGAAAGATCGCCGCGCTGGGCATCAAGGTGAGCCGGCACTGCACCTACCACGGTGTGGCGCTCAACGTGGCGATGGACCTGGAACCCTTCGGCCGCATCAACCCTTGCGGTTACGCAGGATTGCAAACGGTGGACCTTTCTACAATCGGGGTCCACACCACCTGGGACGAAGCCGCGCAGGTGCTGGGCCAGCAGCTCAGCATCCGCCTTGCGCCTTGACCTCCACCACGCTGCCTACACGCCATGAGCACCCCTGAAGTCGTCCGCGAAGCGCAATCCACCGAAACGTACAACCCGCTGGCCAAGCAGAAGGCCGCGGCCAAGCTGTCGCGCATTCCGATCAAGGTGGAACAGGGCGAAGTCCTCAAGAAGCCCGAGTGGATCCGCGTGAAGGCGGGTTCGCCCACCACGCGTTTCTACGAGATCAAGGACATCCTGCGCCAAAACAACCTGCACACGGTGTGCGAGGAAGCGTCCTGCCCCAACATCGGCGAATGCTTCGGCAAGGGCACGGCCACCTTCATGATCATGGGCGACAAGTGCACGCGCCGCTGCCCGTTCTGCGACGTGGGCCATGGCCGCCCCGACCCGCTGGACAAGGACGAGCCGCTGAACCTGGCCCGCACCATTGCCCAGCTGCGCCTCAAATACGTGGTGATCACCAGCGTGGACCGCGACGACCTGCGCGATGGCGGCAGCGGCCACTTCGTCGAATGCATCCAGAACATCCGCGAGCTGTCGCCCACCACGCAGATCGAGATCCTGGTGCCCGACTTCCGTGGCCGCGACGACCGCGCGCTCGAGATCCTCAAGGCCGCGCCGCCCGACGTGATGAACCACAACCTGGAGACCGCGCCCCGCCTGTACAAGGAAGCGCGCCCGGGGTCGGACTACCAGTTCAGCCTGAACCTGCTCAAGAAGTTCAAGGCGCTGCACCCGAAGGTGCCGACCAAGAGCGGCATCATGGTCGGCCTGGGCGAGACCGACGAAGAGATCCTGCAGGTGATGCGCGACATGCGCGCGCACGACATCGACATGCTGACCATCGGCCAGTACCTGTCGCCCAGCAACAGCCACCTGCCGGTGCGCCGCTACGTGCACCCCGACACCTTCAAGATGTTCGAGGAAGAGGCCTACAAGATGGGCTTCAGCCACGCGGCCGTGGGCGCCATGGTGCGCTCGAGCTACCACGCCGACCAGCAGGCGCACGCCGCTGGCGTCTGACGCTTCGCACGGGGCTGCCATGGACCACGCCGCTGCGCCGAGCCTGTCGCTGCGCAGCTACGGTGCCTCGCCAGGGAGCCACAGCCATGGGCATTTCCAGGTGTTGATGGGTGTGTCCGGTGCGCTGGAACTGGAAGTGGAGGGGCGCGGCCTGCGCGTCGCCCCTGGCAGCGGATACGTGATTGAACCCGGCGCCCGCCACGACTTCGAATCCCGCCACGGAAGCGTGTGCCTGGTGCTCGACAGCCCGGACCACGCGTGGTCGCAATGCGCAAAGCCTCCCGCGCCGGCACTGGCCCTGGCCCACTATCTGGCGAGCGCCTTGCAGCAGGGCCTTTCGATGGCCCAGGCCCACGGCCCCGCGTTGCTTCTGGAAGCCTGGCAGGCCCTGCCGGCACCCGCAGCGACGCACAGCGGTACTGCGGGGCCTGCGTCCCGGCGCAGGGCCATCGACTGGGCCCAACTGCAGGGTTGGGCTGCACAGCAGGGGGATGCACACATCACCGTGGCAGACCTGGCCGCACGGGTGCACCTGAGCGCGAGCCAGTTCGCAGCACGCTGCCGCGATGACCTGGGCATCAGCGCCATGGCCTGGCTGCGCGGCCAGCGGCTGGCGCAAGCGCGGCTGCTGCGCGACAGCGGCATGGCGGTGGCCGAGGTGGCGCGGCGCACGGGCTACCGATCGCCGTCGGCGCTCACCGCAGCGCTGCGCCGCGCGGGGCCGTAGCAGCCGCAGGCGCCTGGCCTACCCCTCTTGCGCGACGACACGCCATCGTTGCGCGACGATGCCGGCGGCCCGGTGCGCATACAGTCGGCGGCATGCAAGCCAATCTCTACGCCCTGGGCGCCATTGCGCTGTGGGCCTCGCTCGCGTCGCTGGGGGTGTCGCTCACCCATGTGCCGCCGTTCCTCCTCACGGGCATCGCGCTCATCATCGGCAGCGTGCCGGCCTGGCCGTTCGTGGTGCGCGATCCGTCGCAGTGGCGCATTCCGCTGCGCACGCTCGCGCTGGGCGTGTACGGCCTGTTCGCGTATCACTTCCTGCTGTTCATCGCGCTGCGCCATGCGCCGCCGGTGGAGGCCAACTTGGTCAACTACCTGTGGCCGCTGTTCATCGTGGTGCTCTCGCCCGTGGTGCTGCCCGGTGTGTCGCTGCGCCTGCCGCACGTGCTGGCGGCGCTGCTGGGCTTTGGCGGTGCGGCGATTGCCATCGCCGGCGGCCGCGAGTTGAGCGGCACCCTGGCCTGGGGTTACCTGCCCGCGCTGGCGGCCGCGTTCATCTGGTCCACCTACTCGCTGCTGACCAAGCGGGTGGCGGCGTTCCCGACCACGGCCATCGGCCTGTTCGGGCTGGTGTCGGGCGTGCTGTCGCTGCTGTGCCATGTGGCGCTGGAGCCGTCGGTGGCGCTGCAGCCGCGCGACTGGGCACTGCTGGCCTTGCTGGGCCTGGGGCCGCTGGGGGCCTCGTTCTTCCTGTGGGACAAGGCCTTGAAGCTGGGCGACGCGCGGCACATCGGCATCCTGAGCTACATCACGCCGCTGGCCTCCACCAGCCTGCTGATCGTGGTGAGCGGGCGGACGTTCAGTTGGAGCATTGCGCTGGCCACCGCGATGATCATTGCCGCCGCGGTCATCGGCATGAAAGCCAAGTAAGCCCCCCTGAGGCGCTGCGCGCCTTCCCCCCGAGGGGGACGCACCCGGTGGACTGGCGGAGCCAGATCCACGGGAGCGCTGGCATTGGGCGCGCCCCGTTGTGGCCGATGTGAGGTGTATCGGGGCCTGCCGCGCTACTGACAAGCGCCAACAGCTCCTATTTCGATAGCGCCGTGCCATGCGCGGCTGCGTGCTGGCTGCGCAGGCGCAGGAACAGCCAGCCGGTGATGGAGAGGTTCAGCAGATTCCAGCCGATGCCGTTCAGAAAGGCAGCGTGGTAGCTGCCGGTCAGGTCGAAGATCCAGCCCGACAGCCAGCCGCCCAGCGCCATGCCGACCAGCGTGGCCATGATCACGGCGCCGACGCGCACGCTGGCCTGGCTGGGCGGAAAGTGCTCGCGCACGATGATGGCGTAGGTCGGCACGATGCCGCCCTGGAACAGCCCGAACAGCGCCGAGATCACGTACAGCGGCACCAGGCCGTCGTAGGGCAGGAACAGCAGCAGCGCCACGCCCTGCAGCGCAGACCCGAGCAGCAGCGTGCGGATGCCGCCGATGCGGTCGCAGATGAGGCCGAAGACCAGGCGGCTCACGATGCCGCAGGCGAGCATGAGCGACAGCATCTGCGCGCCCTGCGCGGCGCCGAAGCCCAGGTCGGTGCAGTAGGCGACGATGTGGACCTGGGGCATGGCCATGGCCACGCAACACGCCACGCCGGCCACGCACAGCAGCGCCATCGCGGTGCCCGGCGCCAGGCCGAAGGGAAGGCTGCGGTCCACCGCCGTGGCACTGGCACCGGTACCCGTGGCCTGCGCCGGGATGGCCGGCGGGCGCTGGCGCATGCGCAGCGACAGGGCCAGCATGCCCGCACCGCAGACGGCGCCCAGCGCCATGTAGGTGGGCCGCCAGCCGATGGTGTCGATGCCGTATTGCACGATGGGCGGCCAGACGGCGCCCGCCACGTAGTTGCCGCTGGCGCACACCGCCACCGCGATGCCGCGCCGGCGGTTCCACCACAGCGCGGTGTCGGCCAGCAGCGGCGCGAAGGTGGACGACCCGCCGATGAAGCCCATGACGGCATGCGCCAGGCCAAAGGCCCAGATGCTGCCGGACAGGCTGGCCCCCAGAAAGCCGCCGAACACCGCCAGCGCGCCCAGCCACAGCACTGGGGTTAGGCCATGGCGGTCCGCCAGCCGGCCCGTCACCAGCCCGCCCAGGCCCAGGCAGACCATCATCAGCGTGTAGGGCAACGAGGCGCTGGCACGGCCCACGCCGAACTCGGCCTGTACGGCGGGCAGCACCACCGAGACGACGTACATGCTGCTGTTGCCCAACACGACGAGGCCGAGGGTCGCCAGAAGGCGCCGGAGGGCCTGGGGCGAATCGATGAGGGACGGGTCTGCGGGAGCGGTGTGCATGGGTGCGCTGGGGGATGAATGTCGAAGCGTTGCGCCGGGCGGCCACGCCGGGTGAGCGGGGAAATGCGGCGGTTGCGCGACGGGAGCAATGGCCGCGGCACAGGGCACAGGGCACAGGGCACAAAGCCAGATTTTTGATCACAACAAGCCGCTACCGCTAAATCAGCAAGCGCAAGCAGCTATCAATTCAGTAGCAACGGCAACGGTACCTACATCCCGCCACGCAACGCAACGCAACGCAACGCAACGCAACGCCACAGCGCAGCGCAGCGCAGCGGATGTCCACACGTCACGAAACCAGCAGCGTCCCCGGCTCTTCACCCTCGAGCACCTGCTGCGCCCACGGCGCGAGCTTGCGCGTGTCGGCGCGCAGCACCTCCTGCTTGATGGCCAGGATCTGCGCGGGGTGCATGGAGAAGCTGCGCAGGCCCAGGCCTAGCAGCAGGCGCGTCATGGTCACGTCGCCGGCGGTCTCGCCGCACACGCACACGCTCTTGCCCTGGCGGTGGCCCTCGGCGATCACATCGCCCACCAGGCGCAGCACGGCGGGGTGCAGCGGGTCGTACAGGTGGGCCACGGCTTCGTCGGCGCGGTCGATGGCCAGGGTGTACTGGATCAGGTCGTTGGTGCCGATGGACAAGAAGTCGAAGTACTTGAGGAAGGTGCGCACCATGAGCGCCGCGGCCGGCACCTCGATCATCGCGCCCAGCTCCACATGGCCGTAGGGCTCGCCGCGGGCGTCCAGCTCGGCGCGGGCCAGCTCGACCTGGGCCAGCGTCTGCTGGATCTCGTGCGTGTGGGCCAGCATGGGGAACAGCAGGTTGACCCTGCCACGCGCCGCTGCGCGCAGCACGGCCCGCAGCTGCGTGCGGAACATGCTGGGGTCGGCCAGGCTCCAGCGGATGGCGCGCAGGCCCAGGGCCGGGTTCAGGTAGCTGTCCTTGTGGGCCTTGTTGTCCAGCGGCTTGTCGGCCCCCACGTCGATGGTGCGGATGGTCACCGGCAGGCCCTGCATGCCCTCGATGGCTTCACAGTAGGCGCGGTACTGCTCGTCCTCACCGGGCAGGTTGCCGGTCTTGCCCATGAACAAAAATTCGCTGCGAAACAGCCCCACGCCCACGGCCCCGGCGCGCACAGCGGCAGCGGCATCGCCCGGCTGCTCGATGTTGGCCAAAAGCTCGATCTTATGCCCGTCGAGCGTGACGGCGGGCGTATGGCGCAGCCGGGCCAGGCGCTCGCGTTCGAGCTCGACCTGGCGCTGCCGAAAGCCGTACTCGGCCAGGATGATCGGCGACGGATCGACGATGACCACGCCCGCGTCGCCGTCGATGATGACCCAGTCGTCCTGGCGCACCAGCTGGCTGGCCGCGCGCGCGCCCACCACGGCCGGAATGTCCATGCTGCGCGCCACGATGGCGGTGTGCGATGTCTTGCCGCCCACGTCCGTGACGAAGCCGGCGAACACGCTTTGCTTGAACTGCAGCATGTCGGCGGGCGACAGGTCGTGCGCCACCAGCACCAGGGGCACATCCACGGTCTCATCCAGCAGCAGGTCTTGCTGCAGCCCCAGCTGCTTGTGCCGGCGCGGGCTGGCGGGCGGCGGCGCCACGGGGCTGGCCACGCCCTTCATGTAGCGCAGGATGCGCTCGACCACCTGCTCCAGGTCGGCCTTGCGCTCGCGCAGGTACTCGTCCTCCATCTCGTCGAACTGGCGCGCGATGACCTCGAGCTGCGTGGTCAGCGCCCATTCGGCGTTGTACAGGCGCTCGGTGATCCAGTGCTTGACGCCACCGGTCAGGGCCTCGTCCTGCAGCAGCATCAGGTGCACGTCGAGCAGCGCGGTCAGCTCGTGCGGCGCGTCGGCGGGCATGTCGGCCTGCAGGCGCTGCAGCTCCTCGACCACGGCATTGCGGCCCTGGCGCACACGCTCGATCTCGGCCGGGATCTGCTCGGCCTGGATGAAGTAGTGGGCCACGTCCACACGGCTCGATGCCACCAGCACCGCACGGCCAATGGCGATGCCCCGGGCGACTGCGAGACCGTGGACGGAGAAGGTCATGGTGGTGGGGCTACAGGTTCAACAGCGTGATGAAAAATGGACAGCCGGCCAGCTCACTCACCCTCGCCGAACTTGTCGGCGATGAGCGCGAGCAGCGCATCCATGGCCTCCTGCTCGCGGTCGCCGCTGGTCTCGACCTCGACCTCGGTGCCCATGCCGGCGGCCAGCATCATCACGCCCATGATGCTCTTGGCGTTGATGCGACGGTCGCCGCGGCTCATGAACACGTCACAGGGAAAGCTGCCTGCCAGCTTGGTCAGCTTGGCCGAGGCGCGGGCATGCAGGCCCAATTTATTGCTGATGGTCGTACGTGTCTTGATCATGGGAATTACGGCGGTTCTGATTCTGCGGCGCGGAGATCGCCACCTGCATCACACCCTGCGTGCCCCCCACCACGGCGCGGTTGACCACGGAGTCGAGCGGCTCGCTGCGGTAGCTGACGGCGCGCAGCAGCATGGGCAGGTTGGCGCCCGTCACCAGGCGCGATCGCACGCCGTCGGTCAGGCGCTGCGCGATGTTGCAGGGGGTGGCACCGAACACGTCGGTGAGCACCAGGGTGGAGTCGGTGCCCAGCTGGTCCAGCAGGATGCGCGCCTGGGCCAGCGACTCTTCGGGCGGCTGGTTGGGCGGCACGTCCAGCGCGGCCACGCTGCTGCCGCAGTCGGGGAACACATGCAGCGCGCATTCACGCAGTGCATGGGCCAGCGGGGCGTGGGCGATGAGGAGGATGCTGGTGGTGCTCATGGGGCGGATGTTTGGATCACATTATGGCGCCGCCCCCGCAGCATGAACCACGCATAGGCCGAGACGTTGCACGCGAGGAACAGCCCCATGGCGGCCTGGAACGACGGCACGGTGTCCATCCCCAGCGCGGCGAACGCATCCACGGCCAGGCCGATGCCCCACTGCACGACGAACACGCCCGCGAAGATCACCAGGTTGTAGGCCGACAGCGCCCGCCCCGCCAGCGCCTGCGAGAACGCCATGCCCACCGCCGGCTGCGACAGAGACACGAAGGTGCACGACACGCAGAACAGCGCCCAGGCCCCGCCGCCGGCACGCGGGCCGGCCACGATGATGGCCAGCAGGATCAGCAGCGAGAACGGCAGCCCCGCCGCCATCAGCCGGTCAGGCCCCAGGCCCTTGCGCAGCAGCCACGGGTTGACCATGCCCCAGGTCCAGAAGGTGCACAGCATGGACACATTGATCCAGAACAGCCCCGTGGCCGACTCCAGCGGCGTGTAGCCCGCCACACGCTGCATCCACGGGCCCGCCCACAGCGTCTGCATGGCCACCATGCCGCCGTAGACGAAGAAGCCCAACGGGGCCAGCCGCTGGAAGTACGCATGACCCCAGACCACCGCATAGCCCGGTGCCTCGGGCGGCGGCGCATCACGGCGGCCTGCAGAAGAGTCCGCCCCGCCCTGCCCCGCAGCCGCCCAGCCTGGCACCCACACGGCGATCACCACCATCGACACCGCGATCAGCGCGGCCAGGCCCCAGAACAGCGGGCGCCAGCCCACCAGCGGCAGCGCCCACTGCACCGGCAGCGTGGACGCCACCATGCCGAGCGAGCCCGTCATGAGCATCCAGGAGTTGGCGCGCATCTGCGTGGTGGGCTCGAACCAGCGGCGGTAGCCGGTGAGCGGCGCCATCAGGCAGGCGCTGACGCCCGCGCCGCACAGCACGCGTCCTGCCAGCAAGCCCGAAAACCCCGTGGCCACCGAAAACACCAGGCTGCCCACCACGGCCACACCCAAGAATCCGAGTGCCACCTTGCGCGGCCCGTGCCGGTCCAGCCACGTACCGAGCGGCAGCTGCGTGGCCGCAAAGCCTAAAAAGTACCCGCCCGCCAGCAGGCCCAGGTCGCTGGCATGCAGCGAAAACTCCTGCGCCAGGGTGGGCGCCAGCGTGGCCGTCACGGCCCGCACCAGCGCCGACAGAAAGTATGCAAACGCAAAGGCGAGGAACACGATGATGGCCGCCCGCCGCGGCAACAGGTGGGGCGCGCCCGTCATTGGAAGGCGATCCCGGCAAAGAAGGTGTCCGCCACTTCGGGGCGCGGCTTGGCGGTGTAGACCACCGCGTGGTACAGCCGCACCTGCGGCCCCACGGCCCGTGCAAACCACACGCCCTGCGCGCTGACTGCACTGCCATCGGCGCGCTGGCCCTGGACCACCGTGCGCACCGACTGCGGCAGGGGCAGCACCCCCGTGGGTGTGTAGGGCGTGTCGGTGGCCGATGCCGCGGCTGCGGGCCCCAGGTTCGCAAGGACTGCGGCGCGCCAGTGCATGAGGGCTGCGCCCGCCTGCGACGGGTCGGCCAGCGCGGTGTGTGACACGGCCAGCGTGGCGCCGTCGGCGTCACAGCCCGTCATCGCCAGCTCGACCGGCATACCGGCCAGCTCGACCGCACGCGTGGCCTGGTCAGGCTTGCAGGGCAGCGTGATGGTGATGGCGGCCTCGGGCAGGGGCACGTTGCGCCAGTTCAACGCCGGGCTGCAGCCCACCAGCAGCAGTCCCAGCGCCACGGATACCGAGAGCGATAGCGGCAGGGCCCGGGCCCCGGTCAGTGTCCAATTCATCGGCCCATTATCGGCAGAGCGCTTCAGGTTGGCGCCAGATCATGCTGCGCGCAGAACTTTTGCCCGTGGCGCCGCTCCATCCGATGGTTGGCGGCGGGGTCTCAGGGCTTTGCACCAGCGCCGCAACGCCCGGTCCGGCACAATCTGCTCCGGGCGGTGCCTTCACAAGCGGGCCTGCAGTAGTTGCGTCAGGCGGACCGAAGGACGGCCGGCAGTTCAGCATCGACGGATGGACGAAAGCGAAAGTCATGGCAATCAAACATTGGGCGGCGGGTGTGGCGGTGGCGGCGTTCGCTGCCGTGGGCGCCTATGTGTACCTGGACACGGGCCGCTCCACCGCGCCCGAATCGACCTTTGTGCTGCTGGACGGCACCAGCAAGTCCACCACGGACCTCAAGGGCAAGGTGACGCTCGTCAACTTCTGGGCCACCAGCTGCACCACCTGCGTGGCCGAGATGCCCGAGATCGTCTCCACCTACAACAAGTACAACAGCCAGGGCTTCGACACCCTGGCCGTGGCCATGAGCTACGACCCACCGAGCTACGTGGTGAACTTCGCGGAAACCCGCAAGCTGCCCTTCAAGGTGGCCATCGACAACACCGGCAACGTCGCCAAGGCCTGGGGCGATGTTCGGCTGACCCCTTCGACCTTCATCGTGAACAAGCGCGGCGAGATCGTGAAGACCTACGTCGGCGCGCCTAACTTCCCGGAATTACACCAGCTGATCGAGAAGCTGCTTGCAGAGACCTGAAGCGCGACTGCACCTCCAAAACAAAAGGCCGATTTCTTACGAAATCGGCCTTTGTCGCTTATGGAGCCTGCGCAAGCAGCTACCATTTTAATAGCTGACGTGCCCCACTGGCGTGGCCCAGACCAGGGACGCCGCGCAAGGGCCTCCTCATCGCGCTGGCGTCGTCCCACGTCTCGGAGCGCGTAGCGCGCAGAGAGAAGGGGCTGCGGGCCGTGGCTCCGAGCCTGCCTGAGCAGGCTTGGACGGCCCGAAGAGCTGTCGCCTCTGGCGACCAGCACCGAGCGGTGCAACCGCTCAGGGGGATGTACTTTTACTTCGCGCGATAGTTGTCGTGGCAAGCCTTGCAGGTGCCGGCCGCGGCACCGAAGGCGGTCTTGAGGTTGTCCAGGTTGCCTGTCTTGGCTGCAGCGGCCAGCTTCACCGACTCGGCTTCGAGCTTCTCGGCGTGTTCCTTGAACTTGGCCTGCTCCGTCCAGATCTCTGGCAGGGCCTTGGTCGGGGCGCCCTTGTCGGTGCCCGGGCCGAAAGCCACCCAGGGCAGCTTGGCCATCTGGGCCACCACGTCGGCATTTTCTTGTGCGGCCTTGGCGTCGAACGGGATGCGGCCATTGGCCATGGCGCCCAGGCGGCCAAAGTGCTGGCCCATCACGAACAGCGCGCTCTGGCGGTACTTGATGGCGTCCTCGGCCTTGGCGAACTGGGCGGAGGCCGGTGCCGACAAGGTGAGGGTGGCGGCAGCCAGGGCGAGCGCGGCGATTGCTTTCATGGGAATTTCCTTTTTATCGTGGGGTGGGAACAAGAATCGGCGGCTTGGAACCGACAGCGACCCTGCAGGCGCACCCATGGCGGCCCACGCCAGATCACGAACAGATTCCCAGCGCAGGCAGTATGCCGGTTTGGCGCTGTTCGTGCTGCTTCGGTGTGCGCCGGGCGCTTTGCGCGGTGCCTTGTCTCCCGCACAATGCGGCCATCGCCCTTGGATGGACCGATCCGTTCGTGCATCCATCCCGCTCTGCCGACCCATCCACCAGCCACGCCGCCGCAGCCACCATGACGCAGCCACAGCACACCGTACGCATCTGGGACCTTCCCGTCCGCCTCTTTCACTGGGCACTGGCCGCCGGCGTGATCGGGCTGGTTGTCACCGCCAAGGTCGGCGGCAATGCCATGGAATGGCACTTCCGCCTGGGCTATGTGGTGTTGGCCCTGCTGGTGTTTCGCATCGTGTGGGGGCTGGTGGGCGGCCGGTGGTCGCGCTTCACGTCGTTTCTGTACTCACCGGCGCGCCTGGTGCGCCACCTGAAAGGCTCTGCCCACCCGGAAGATGGCATCGGCCACAGCCCGCTGGGCGCGCTGTCGGTGTTCGGGTTGCTGGCGGTGCTGGTCGCGCAGGTGGCCACGGGCTTGCTCAGCGACGATGAGATCGCGTTCGCCGGGCCGCTGACCCGCTTCGTGTCCAACGCGGTGGTCGGCCAGGCCACCAGCTACCACAAGGAGATCGGCCAGTACCTCGTAATCGGCCTCGTGGTGCTGCACCTGCTGGCCATCGCGTTCTACGTGCTGGTGCGGCGCCAGCGCATCGTGCGGCCCATGGTGCATGGCGACAAGGACTTGGCCGCCCCCGCCGCCCCATCACGCGACGACTGGGCCAGCCGTGTGGTGGCCCTGGTGGTGCTGGCAGCCAGCGCCGCGCTGGCCTGGTGGGTCTCCACGCTGGCCGGCGCGCCCTCGTTCTAGCAGACTCGCTACACTGCCGCTTCCGCCGTTTTGCACCAACCATGTTGTGGACAAACCCACCGTCACCCTGCTGACCCCCACCTCGGACGCCGAGATGCAGGAGGTTCGCGACATCTTCCGGGAATACGCCAGCACCCTGGGCGTGGACCTGTGCTTTCAGGATTTCGAGAGCGAGCTGGCCGACCTGCCGGGCGACTACGCAGAGCCGCGCGGCTCGCTGCTGCTGGCCAGGGTGGATGGTGCAGTCGCCGGCTGCTGCGCCCTGCGGCCCCTGGACACCGCCGACTATCCCAATGCCAGCGAGATGAAGCGCCTGTACGTGCGCAAGGCCTTCCGCGGCTTCGGCCTGGGCCGCGAGCTGGCCGACGCCATGCTCGACCGGGCGCGGCAGGCAGGCTACGCCTGCGTCCTTCTCGACACCCTGGACGACATGGAATCGGCCCGTGCGCTCTACACGGACCTGGGGTTCGAGGAAATCCCGCCGTACTATCACAACCCCATCGCGGGGTCGCACTACCTCAAGGTGGATATTTCCTGATGCTGGCGGTCCTGCGCAGTGCAGCGCCTCGGGCCGACGCGATATCTGCAACGCACATCCGCGTTGAACACATGCCCAGGTCGCACAGCGCGCCGCTAGAATCGCCGCGGCCTGGCGCCAAACATCTCGAACCTTCACCGGTTCGAACCGTGGGTAGCCCCACGGTGTCTCACTCCAAGCGTCCATTGCGGCGCGCGAACCAACCAGCCATCCTGGCAAACATGTTCGCGCCCAACCCGCCGGTTGGTGCCAGGCCCCCTTATTGCGCGCCCCTCGTGAAAAACTCCGCCCGCGCCCGCGTGCTGGCCAAAGCCCTGGCCATGGCTGTGCTGGCCGATGCACAGGGCGCGCCCGAGCGCCGCACGCACCAGGCGCTGGCGGCGCGTGCGATGGCCTGCCTGGGCACACACACGGCGCAAGACGCGATCCTGCCGGACAGCCTGGTTGAACAAATCCGCCGCCTGGCCATGGTGTCGGCACTGGAATGGGCACGGCTGGAGTTGGAGGACGTGGCCACCTGGCTTTGCAGGGGCCGCTGGTGGCGCAAGGCGGGGGAGCGCAACCCCCACACCGCGCACGCTGAGCCCGAAATCGATGATGACGGCGTCTTTCTGGTCTGCACGCAGGATGATGATAAGGAGGAGGAGGGGCATCCGGACGTGCCGTTGGCTCTACAGCCTTCGCAGAATCTTGCCCGGGCCTTCCGCGAGTGGGCCGCCAGCCCACACACAGGCATGCATCTCAGCTGGTTGTTGCGTCCCGCCACCACCGGCCCGCAGCCCACATGGATGGATCACGCGCCGGGCTTTCCGCTGCTGGCCACGGCTGCCGACGTCACCCAGCCCCTTGCTCTGTCGCTGGAAGACCTGTTGTGGCTGGCGCCGGAACACGCCCATTGGCGAGAATGCCGCAACGGCGGGCATGCTCTGCCACCCTCGCACTACCGGTACCGTTTGTTGGCCAAGCCCAGGGCGGCCTGCGCCTTCTGGAAGCACCACGCCCACGGCTGGCCCAGGCCCAAAGGCGAATTTTGGATACGCTGCTGGCGTCCGTGCCTGTGCACGAAGCCGCACACGGTTTTGTTCGCGGCTGCGGAGTCGGTAGCCATGCGGTGGTTCATGCCAACCAAGCCGTCGTGATCCGCTTTGATCTGGCTGATTTCTTCACATCGATCAACGCGACCAGGGTGCAGGCGCTTTGGCAAGCATTGGGGCATGGGCGCGCTGCTGCGCAATTGTTGACGCGTCTGACCACAACGCGCACACCATCGGCCGTGCGCGAACGGCTGCTGGAAGCATTGGGGTCGTCGCCGGCCCACCTCGGGCAGCGTCGCACCCTGGGCCAGCGTTTGTCGCTGGCCCATCTACCGCAGGGTGCACCCACGTCGCCGGCATTGGCCAACTTGTGCGCTTTTGGACTCGATGTGAGGCTGCATGCCCTGGCAAAGCGCTTCGGTGCACGTTACACGCGCTACGCCGACGACATGGTGTTCTCTGGCCCGCAGGCGCTGCGGGGCCGGTTCGGCGCCCTGCGGGCCTGGGTGTCTGCCATCGCCCAGGACGAGGGCTTTGCGCTTCGTGCCGATAAGACCCGCGTGATGCCGGCGCACCAGCGGCAGTACGTTACCGGCCTCGTGGTCAACGAGGGCGTCAACTACAGCCGAACGCAGTTCGACAACCTCAAGGCCCAGTTGCACCGCCTGGCGCAGCAACCGCAGGTGCACGCCAGCGAACGCGCTCGCGTTGCAGGGGAGATTCAATGGGCCAGCCAGTGGCTGGCGACGACACGCACCGCAAAGTTGAAGCGGCTGTTCGACGCCATCCGCTTTGGCCCTTGAACTCCGTCAGGCCTTCTGGGCTTGCTGCAGCAACGTGTCAGCGTCGCTCACTTCGAACTTGCCCGGCGCTTCCACATTCAGCGTAGCGACCTTGCCGTCCTTGATCAGCATGGAGTAGCGGTTGCTGCGCAGGCCCAGGCCCTTGCCGTTCAGGTCCAGCGTGAGGCCGGTGGCCTTGGCGAACACGGCGTCGCCGTCGGCCAACATGCGCACCTTGCCGTCGGTCTTCTGGTCGCGCGCCCAGGCGCCCATCACGAAGGCGTCGTTCACGCTCACGCACCAGATCTCATCCACACCGGCTGCCTTGAATTCTTCGACCTTGTCGCGGTAGCCGGGCACGTGCTTGGCCGAGCAGGTGGGCGTGAAGGCGCCGGGCAGTGCAAACAGTGCAATGGTCTTGCCCGCGGTGGCTTTGTCGACCGGCACGGCGTTCGGGCCAATGCTGCAGCCTTCGCCTTCGACTTCCGAATATTCCATCAGGGTGCTTGCGGGCAGGGTGTCACCGACTTGGATCATTGATCTCTCCTAGGTTGTGGGTTGGTTGGTTTGTGTGATGGACCGATTGGCTGTCGCGTCCACATGCGAGGCCTTGGAAAAATGCGGGCCCCAAAAGCAAAACGACCCACATTGTGGGTCGTTCTGGAGGGCAGTGCTGCCAATAAGCCGCAAGGGCTTAGAGGAGGCCGGCCTTTTGCACCAAGCGGCTGGCAACCCAGTTCTTGGTCTTGGAGAGCGGACGGCTCTCGGTGATTTCGATCACGTCGCCCAGCTTGTACTCGCCATTTTCATCATGGGCGTGGTACTTGCTCGACTTCGCAACGATCTTGCCGTAGAGCTCGTGCTTCACACGGCGCTCGACCAGCACGGTCACAGTCTTTTGACGCTTGTCGCTGACCACCTTGCCAACCAAGGTGCGCTTGAGGGATTTTTTAGGTTCCGTCATAGGGGGCTCCTTACTTGGCGGCTTGCTTTTCAGCAAGGATGGTCTTGGCACGGGCGATATCGCGGCGGGTGGTGCGCAGCGTGTTGGTGTTACCCAATTGCTGCGTAGCCTTTTGCATGCGCAGGCCGAAATGGGCCTTTTGCAGAGCCTTGATTTCGGTCTCGATGCCGGCGACGTCTTTTTGGCGCAGTTCAGTAGTCTTCATTGCTTGTTCTCCTGAATTACGCGCCAATGTGACGGCTGACGAACGTGGTGCGCAGCGGCAGCTTGGCAGCAGCCAGGCGGAACGCTTCACGGGCCAGTTCTTCGGGCACACCGACGATCTCGAAAACGATCTTGCCGGGCTGGATTTCGGCCACGTAGTACTCGGGGTTGCCCTTACCGTTACCCATACGCACTTCTGCGGGCTTGGTAGAGATTGGCTTGTCCGGGAACACGCGGATCCAGATACGGCCGCCACGCTTGACGTGACGGGAAATCGCACGGCGTGCAGCTTCGATCTGGCGGGCCGTCAGACGGCCACGATCGGTGCACTTCAGACCGAAATCACCGAACGCAACGGAGGCACCCCGCGTTGCGACACCGGTATTACGGCCCTTTTGCTCCTTGCGATACTTGCGGCGAGCAGGTTGCAGCATACTTATTCTCCTTTTCCGTCCGCTGCTGTAGCGGGCGCGGCGACTTTGCGTACGCGCTTAACGGCGGTGTTATCAGCGCCACCAGCTTCCGCTGGCTTGTCGCTGCCGTCGGCCGGTGCGGTGTTGCCACCGACAGGACGACGTGGACCACGGCCTGCGCCTGGACGGTCGCCACCTGGGCGGCCATCACGGCGAGGACCACGGGGACGGCGCTCTTCTTCAGGACGCGGCGTTTCTGCCACTGGCAGATCGTTGCGGCCCAGGGTATCGCCCTTGTAGACCCACACCTTCACGCCGATCACACCGTAGGTGGTCTTGGCTTCGGAGGTGCCGTAGTCGATGTCGGCGCGCAGGGTGTGCAGTGGCACACGGCCTTCGCGGTACCACTCGGTACGTGCGATTTCGATACCGTTCAGACGGCCGGACGACATGATCTTGATGCCTTGAGCACCCAGACGCATGGCGTTTTGCATGGCGCGCTTCATGGCACGGCGGAACATGATCCGCTTTTCGAGCTGTTGCGTGATGCTGTCGGCGATCAGCTTGGCATCGATTTCAGGCTTGCGCACTTCTTCGATGTTCACTGCGACGGGCACGCCCAGGCGAGCAGCGAGTTCCTTCTTGAGGTTCTCGATGTCTTCACCCTTCTTGCCGATCACGACGCCAGGGCGTGCCGAGTAAATCGTGATGCGGGCGTTCTTGGCAGGACGCTCGATCAGGATGCGCGACACAGCGGCGTTCTTGAGCTTGGCCTTCAGGTACTCGCGCACCTTGATGTCTTCGGCCAGCATGCCCGCGAAGTCGCGGTTGCTGGCGTACCAACGGCTGGACCAGTTGCGGCTGACCGCAAGGCGGAAGCCGGTAGGATGGATTTTTTGTCCCATAGTCTTCCCGAGCCTTTAGTTGCCAACCGTCACGTACACATGGCACGTGGGTTTGCTGATGCGGTTGCCGCGGCCTTTGGCGCGCGCGGTGAAGCGCTTGAGCGTGGTGCCTTGCTCGACGTAGATGGTCTTGACCTTCAGTTCGTCGATGTCAGCGCCGTCGTTGTGCTCAGCGTTGGCGATGGCGGACTCCAGAACCTTCTTGACGATGCCAGCAGCTTTTTTCTGCGTGAACGTCAGGATGTTCAGAGCTTGGTCAACCTTCTTGCCGCGGATCAGATCGGCGACCAGACGGCCCTTGTCGACCGACAGACGGACGCCCCGGAGGACTGCACGTGTTTCAGACATGGTCGTTCCTTATTTCTTGACTTTTTTGTCAGCGGGGTGACCCTTGAAGGTGCGCGTCAGGGCGAATTCGCCGAGCTTGTGGCCCACCATCTGGTCGGTAACGTAGACCGGCACGTGTTGCTTGCCGTTGTGCACGGCAATGGTCAGACCGATGAAATCGGGCAGAACCATGGAGCGACGCGACCAGGTCTTGACTGGCTTCTTGTCCTTGGTGGCAATGGCCTTTTCGACCTTGGCCAGCAAGTGATGGTCAACAAACGGGCCCTTTTTGAGAGAACGAGTCATTTGCTACCCCTTACTTCTTACGACGCGACACGATCATGATCTGTGTGCGCTTGTTGTTGCGGGTGCGATAACCCTTGGTCAGATTGCCCCAAGGATCGACTGCATGGCGGCCTTCGCCGGTGCGGCCTTCGCCACCACCGTGAGGGTGATCCACCGGGTTCATGGCCACGCCACGAACGGTTGGGCGGATACCCATCCAACGCTTGACACCGGCCTTGCCCAGTTGGCGCAGGCTGTGTTCTTCGTTGGCGACTTCGCCAATGGTGGCGCGGCACTCGATGTGAATCTTGCGCACTTCACCCGAGCGCATACGCACCTGGGCATAGACACCTTCACGGGCCAGCAGCGTTGCCGAAGCACCCGCCGAGCGGGCGATCTGAGCACCAGCACCGGGCTTGAGCTCGATGCAATGGATGGTCGAACCCACGGGGATGTTGCGGATAGGCAGCGTGTTGCCAGCGCGGATCGGTGCTTCCGAACCGGACAGCAGGGTTGCGCCCACTTCCAGGTTGCGGGGAGCGATGATGTAGCGACGCTCGCCGTCGGCATAGCACACCAGAGCGATGTGGGCCGTACGGTTGGGATCGTACTCAATGCGCTCGACCTTGGCAGGGATGCCGTCCTTGTTGCGCTTGAAGTCCACCACACGGTAGTGGTGCTTGTGGCCACCGCCCTTGTGACGGGTGGTGATGTGACCGTTGTTGTTACGGCCGGCCTTCTGGAACTGAGGTTCCAGCAGGGGGGCGTACGCTTCACCCTTGTACAGGTGGTCACGTGTGACCTTCACCACGGCACGTTGGCCGGGCGAAGTGGGTTTCATCTTGATGACAGCCATGATTACGCGGCCTCCCCAGAGAGGTTCAGCTCTTGACCAGGCTGCAGCGTGACATAAGCCTTGCGAACGTTGTCGCGGCGGCCGATGGTCTTGCCAAAACGCTTGGTCTTGCCTTTGGTGTTCACCACAGAGACGCCCTTGACCTCGACCTTGAACATCAATTCCACAGCGGCCTTGATTTCTGGCTTGGTTGCGTTCTGCAGCACCTTGAACGTCACAGCATTGGACTTTTCAGCAACCATGGTGGCCTTTTCGGACACGATGGGAGCGACCAGCACTTGCATCAGACGACCTTCGTCAAACTTGAGTGTGCTCATGCGAACATCTCCTTGAGTTTGTCGATTGCGCCCTTGGTGACGAGCACTTTCTTGAAACGGACCAGCGACACGGGATCGGCGTAACGTGGCTCGACGACGAGCACGTTCACCAGATTGCGCGATGCCAGGTACAGGTTTTCGTCCACTTCCTCGGCGATCACCATCACCGATTGCAGGTTCATCGCCTTGAACTTGTCGGCCAGGACCTTGGTCTTGGGCGAGTCAAGCTTCAGCGAGTCGACCACAGCCAGACGGCCTTCACGGGCGAGCTGCGACAGGATCGCAGACATGCCGGCGCGGTACATCTTCTTGTTGATCTTTTGCGTGAAGTTTTCGTCAGGCATGTTCGGGAAAATCCGACCGCCCCCGCGCCACAGTGGCGACGAGGTCATACCTGCACGTGCGTTACCCGTACCCTTTTGCTTGAAAGGCTTCTTGGTCGAGTGACGGACTTGCTCGCGATCCTTCTGGGCGCGAGTGCCTTGGCGTGCGTTGGCCTGATAGGCCACCACGATCTGGTGAACCAGATCTTCGTTGTATTCACGACCGAACACGGTTTCTGGAACATCCAGCTTGGATGCGCCTTGGCCTTGGTCATTCAGGAGTTCGAGCTGCATTAGTTCGCTCCTTGTGCTTTGGCCTTGACCGCTGGACGCACCGTCACGAACCCACCCTTGGAGCCCGGAATAGCGCCCTTGATCAAGAGCAGTTGACGCGCTTCGTCGATGCGGATCACATCGAGGTTTTGCGTGGTCTTGGTGACATCGCCGAGGTGGCCCGTCATCCGCTTGCCAGGGAACACGCGACCTGGATCCTGCGCCATACCAATGGAGCCGGGAACGTTGTGCGAACGGCTGTTACCGTGCGACGCGCGTTGCGAGCTCATGTTGTGACGCTTGATGGTGCCGGCGTAGCCTTTACCGATCGAGGTGCCTTGCACGTCGACCTTCTGACCCACGGAGAACACGGACGTCACAGCCACCGATGCGCCAGCTTGGTACTGGGCAGCGGTATCGGCGGTCACGCGGAATTCCTGGATGATTTCACCGGCTTCCACACCTGCCTTGGCAAGGTGGCCGGCTTCTGGCTTGGTCACGCGCGATGCTTTGCGCGAACCGAACGTGACCTGCAGGGCCACGTAGCCATCGTTCTCTTGGGTTTTGATCTGGGTTACGCGGTTGTTCGACACATCGACCACCGTGACAGGCACTGCGTCCCCATCATCAGTGAACAGACGCATCATGCCCACCTTGCGACCCAGCAACCCGAGGGAGTTGCTCAGACTCATTGGTTTTCTCCAAAACTCTCACCGCCCCAACTTCAATTGGCTGTGGCGTTGCACTTGCGTGCATGAAAGAAGGTTAATAAAACTCCGCAAAAAAGCGCCCGAGACCGGACGCAAAAGAAGCGAAGCCCTAAAGTATAACGCGAACTGCTTTTTCAAGCAAGTTCGCGTTATTTTTGCCAAGGCGGGCACGTGGCCCGCCTTGAAAGCAGCCATTACTGGAGCTTGATTTCGACGTCCACGCCAGCGGGCAGGTCGAGCTTCATCAGGGCGTCCACGGTCTTGTCCGTAGGGTCCACGATGTCCATCAGACGCTGGTGCGTGCGGATTTCCAGCTGGTCGCGCGACGTCTTGTTGACGTGGGGCGAACGCAGGATGTCGAAGCGCTTCATGCGGGTCGGCAGTGGCACAGGGCCCTTGACGATGGCGCCGGTGCGCTTGGCGGTGTCAACGATCTCGGCAGCGGACTGGTCGATCAGCTTGTAGTCAAACGCCTTCAGGCGGATGCGGATTTTTTGCTTGGACATGGCGATTCCTTGTGCAACTAGTAACGATTACGCGAGGATCTTGGCCACGACGCCAGCGCCCACGGTGCGGCCGCCTTCGCGGATAGCGAAGCGCAGACCTTCTTCCATGGCGATGGGGTTGATCAGCTTCACANAGGATCTTGGCCACGACGCCAGCGCCCACGGTGCGGCCGCCTTCGCGGATAGCGAAGCGCAGACCTTCTTCCATGGCGATGGGGTTGATCAGCTTCACAGTGATCGACACGTTGTCACCAGGCATGACCATTTCCTTGTCGGCTGGCAGCTCGATGGCGCCAGTCACGTCGGTCGTGCGGAAGTAGAACTGTGGGCGGTAGTTGTTGAAGAACGGGGTGTGGCGGCCGCCTTCGTCCTTGCTCAGCACATACACTTCGGCGGTGAAGTGGGTGTGTGGCTTGATCGAGCCGGGCTTGCACAGCACTTGGCCGCGTTCCACGTCTTCACGCTTGGTGCCGCGCAGCAGCAGGCCGACGTTGTCGCCAGCTTGACCTTGGTCCAGCAGCTTGCGGAACATTTCCACGCCGGTGCAGGTGGTCTTGACGGTGTCCTTGATACCGACGATTTCGATTTCTTCGCCGACCTTGACGATACCGCGCTCGATACGGCCGGTCACCACGGTGCCGCGGCCAGAGATGGAGAACACGTCTTCCACGGGCATCAGGAAGGCACCGTCCACAGCGCGCTCTGGCGTGGGGATGTAGGTGTCCAGCGCTTCAGCCAGCTTCATGATGGCTTCTTCACCCAGAGGGCCCTTGTCGCCTTCCAGGGCGAGCTTGGCGGAACCGCGCACGATGGGGGTGTCGTCGCCTGGGAAGCTGTACTTGTCCAGGAGTTCGCGCACTTCCATCTCGACGAGTTCGAGCAGCTCTTCGTCGTCGACCATGTCGCACTTGTTCAGGAACACGATGATGTAAGGCACGCCCACTTGGCGGGCCAGCAGGATGTGCTCGCGGGTCTGGGGCATGGGGCCGTCAGCGGCCGAGCACACCAGGATGGCGCCGTCCATCTGGGCTGCGCCGGTGATCATGTTCTTCACATAGTCGGCGTGGCCTGGGCAGTCCACGTGGGCGTAGTGGCGGTTGGCCGTTTCGTATTCCACGTGAGCGGTGTTGATCGTGATGCCGCGGGCCTTTTCTTCAGGTGCTGCGTCGATCTGGTCGTAGGCCTTGGCTTCGCCGCCGAACTTGGCGGACAGCACCGTGGCGATCGCCGCCGTCAGCGTCGTCTTGCCATGGTCCACGTGGCCGATCGTGCCCACGTTGACGTGGGGCTTGGTACGTTCGAACTTACCTTTTGCCATTTTNGATCGCCGCCGTCAGCGTCGTCTTGCCATGGTCCACGTGGCCGATCGTGCCCACGTTGACGTGGGGCTTGGTACGTTCGAACTTACCTTTTGCCATTTTCTTTTCTCCAAAGAGCAATGCCTGTGTTGGGGTTTAACGTCTGCACCCGATTGCTGATTCGTCCCGCACAGGGCAACAGGACGGCACCGGGTCGCAGATTGCAAGAATCTTGCTACTGTTTTTATAGCTGTTTGCGCTTGCCAGACAAGCGGTAGCAGCCAATTTTCATCAAAACAAAGAGGAAAGGCCTGCCCAAGGCAGACCTTTCACTCCAGCACACCAATTACTTGGCGCGCGAAGCCATGATGGCTTCAGACACGTTGCGAGGGGCTTCGCTGTAGTGCTTGAATTCCATCGTGTAGGTGGCACGGCCTTGCGTTGCGGAGCGCAGCGAGGTCGAGTAGCCGAACATTTCGGACAGGGGCACTTCAGCCTTGATGGCCTTGCCGCCACCGACCATGTCGTCCATGCCTTGCACCATGCCGCGGCGCGAGGACAGATCGCCCATCACGGTACCGGCGTAGTCTTCAGGCGTTTCCACTTCCACGGCCATCATGGGCTCCAGGATCACGGGGTTGGCCTTGCGGCAGCCTTCCTTGAAACCGAAGATGGCGGCCATCTTGAACGCCAGTTCGTTCGAGTCCACATCGTGGTACGAACCGAAGTGCAGCGTGACCTTGACGTCCACCACGGGGTAGCCAGCCAGCACGCCTTGCGTCACGGCTTCGTTGAAACCCTTTTCCACCGCAGGGATGAATTCGCGAGGAACCACACCGCCCTTGATGGCGTCGACGAATTCGTTGCCCTTGCCGGCTTCGTTCGGCTCGATCTTGAGCACGACGTGGCCGTACTGGCCCTTACCGCCGGACTGGCGCACGAACTTGCCTTCGGCTTCTTCCACCGTCTTGCGGATGGTTTCGCGGTAGGCAACCTGGGGCTTGCCCACGTTGGCTTCCACGCCGAATTCACGCTTCATGCGGTCGACAATGATTTCCAGATGCAGCTCGCCCATACCGGCGATCAGAGTCTGGCCCGACTCTTCGTCGGTCTTCACGCGGAACGAAGGATCTTCAGCGGCCAGGCGTTGCAGGGCAATGCCCATCTTTTCCTGGTCGGTCTTCGTCTTGGGTTCCACAGCCTGCGTGATCACGGGCTCAGGGAACACCATGCGCTCCAGAATGATCTGGGAGTCGATGTCGCTCAGCGTTTCGCCGGTGGTGACGTCCTTCAGGCCCACGCAGGCGGCAATGTCACCAGCGCGGATTTCTTCGACTTCGATACGTTCGTTGGCGTGCATCTGCACGATACGGCCGATACGTTCCTTCTTGCCCTTGATGGGGTTGTAGACGGTGTCGCCCTTGGAGAGCACGCCCGAATACACACGCACGAAAGTCAGCTGACCCACGAACGGATCGGTCATCAGCTTGAACGCCAGTGCAGAGAACTTCTCGCTGTCATCCGCCTTGCGGGTGACGGGCTGCTCGTCCTCGTCCGTGCCCTTGACGTCTTCGATGTCGGTAGGCGCTGGCAGGTAGTCGATCACGGCGTCCAGCATGCGCTGCACGCCCTTGTTCTTGAACGCGGTACCGCACAGCATGGGCTGGATTTCGGTGGCGATCGTGCGCGTGCGCAGGCCGAGCTTGATCTCTTCCTCGGAGAGGTCGCCCTCTTCCAGGTACTTGTTCATCAGCTCTTCAGACGCTTCGGCAGCGGCTTCCACCATCTTTTCGCGCCATTCCTTGGCGGACTCCAGGAGTTCAGCCGGAATTTCTTCGTAGTTGAACTTCATGCCTTGCGAGGCTTCGTCCCAGATGATGGCCTTCATCTTGAGCAGGTCGACCACGCCGGTGAAGTTGTCTTCTGCGCCGATCGGAATCACGACGGGCACAGGGTTGGCCTTCAGGCGCAGGCGCATCTGGTCATAGACCTTGAAGAAGTTGGCGCCGGTACGGTCCATCTTGTTGACGAACGCGAGGCGGGGCACCTTGTACTTGTTGGCCTGGCGCCAGACGGTTTCCGACTGGGGCTGCACGCCACCCACGGCGCAATACACCATGCAGGCGCCGTCCAGCACGCGCATCGAGCGCTCGACTTCAATCGTGAAGTCCACGTGGCCGGGGGTGTCGATGATGTTGAAGCGGTGCTCTGGGTAGGACATGTCCATGCCCTTCCAGAAGCAGGTCGTGGCAGCCGACGTGATCGTGATGCCGCGCTCTTGCTCTTGCTCCATCCAGTCCATGGTGGCAGCGCCATCGTGCACTTCACCGATCTTGTGGTTCACACCGGTGTAGAACAGGATACGTTCGGTCGTCGTGGTCTTGCCAGCGTCGATGTGGGCCGAGATACCGATATTGCGGTAGCGCTCGATGGGGGTCTTGCGAGCCATGGTGAGTCCTTGGATGGGTCGTGTTATTCGGGGGACGGGGCAACCATTGTGGGGCGGCGATCCGTCAATTTTGTGACCGCCTCAATCGCCACAAGGCTGCAGGCAAAAATGCCGGCAGCCTTGCGCTTGGCGACGAGAACGGTCGTCGATTCGCTTAGAAGCGGAAGTGGCTGAATGCCTTGTTGGCTTCGGCCATGCGGTGAACTTCGTCACGCTTCTTCATGGCACCACCACGGCCTTCGGTCGCTTCCAGCAGTTCGTTGGCCAGGCGTTGGGCCATCGACTTTTCGCCACGCTTGCGGGCGGCTTCCTTGATCCAGCGCATCGACAGGGCCAGGCGGCGCACAGGGCGCACTTCCACTGGCACCTGGTAGTTGGCACCGCCCACGCGGCGGGACTTCACTTCCACCATGGGCTTCACGTTGTTGATGGCAACGGTGAAGGCTTCCAGTGGGTCCTTGTCGGGGTGCTTCTTCTCGATCAGTTCCAGGGCGCCATAAATGATCCGCTCTGCAACTGCCTTCTTGCCGCCTTCCATGATCACGTTCATGAATTTGGACAGCTCTACATTGCCGAACTTGGGATCCGGCAGGATTTCACGTTTGGGGACTTCGCGACGACGTGGCATTTTTTCACCTCTATCTTTGCTTCAGTTGGCATCTTTTCAGACACCGCGAGAGCCAATGAAGGACTCCCACTTACTCGACCCGCGCAGAACACCTGCGTTTGGGGCCACTACGCCGTATCACCGCGCCACGCGGGAAACAGCACCGAAAATTCTTTGCAAGAAACCCGAAAGGGCTTACTTGGCCTTTGGCTTCTTCGCGCCGTACTTGGAGCGAGCTTGCTTACGGTCCTTGACGCCTTGCAGGTCGAGCGAGCCGCGCACGATGTGGTAACGCACACCTGGCAAGTCCTTGACACGACCGCCACGAACCAGCACCACGCTGTGTTCCTGCAGGTTGTGGCCTTCACCGCCGATGTAGGAGATCACCTCGAAACCGTTGGTCAGGCGCACCTTGGCGACCTTACGCAGAGCGGAGTTAGGCTTCTTGGGCGTCGTGGTGTACACACGGGTGCACACGCCACGGCGCTGTGGAGAGTTTTCCATCGCGGGGCTTTTCGACTTGGTCTTTTCGACCTCGCGCCCCTGACGGACCAGTTGATTGATGGTTGGCATGAAATACGTCCCTAAACGTGAATTTGCTTCGTGAAAGCGAAAACGTGAATCCCTTCGGAAATTCCGAAAAGCCTTCTAATGTAGCAGCAAGACCCAAAACGGGCAAGCGCTCGGCTTCTCGTCTCTGTTGAAGGCCCATGCACCACACGCGGCACGCCCTGTGAAAGCGCGCTGCCCATGCCAGGACCGCCGCGCAAGGGCCGCCCCGCCGCGCTGGCGGTGTCCACCTTCCCGAATGGCGCAGCCATTCGAGAGAAGGGGGAAGGCGCGAAGCGCCTCAGGGGGATGATCCTTACTTTATCCAGAGGCGGATCGCATCCCACGCGCGACCCAGGAAGCCCGCCTGCGGAACTTCTTCCAGAGCCACCAGCGGCACTTCGGCCAGCGCTTGCTCTCCCAGGACGACCTTGAGTGTGCCGATGGCCTGGCCCTTGGTGAAAGGCGCCACCAGCGGGTCAGGACGGACGATCTGGGTGGCGATCTTACCGGCACTGCCCGAAGGCACGGCCACGACGATGGCGTCTTCGCGGCCGATCTTGAGGGTGCTTTCCGTGCCTTTCCAGACAGCGGGTGTCGCCACGGGCTTGCCGGCGTCGAACAGCTTGACGGCTTCGAACGCGGTGTAGCCCCAGTTCAGCAGCTTCTGGCTTTCATTGGCGCGCGCATTTTCGCTGGCGGCGCCCAGCACGATGGACAGCAAGCGGCGCTGGCCGACGCCCGGGAACTCACGCTTGGACGTGGCCACCAGGCAGTAGCCGGCGGCGGCGGTGTGGCCGGTCTTGAGGCCGTCGACCGTCGGGTCACGGAACAGCAGCGAGTTGCGGTTGGTGCCGTTCGACGCCGGGGTGCCCGGGTAGCTGTATTGCTTGGTGGAGTAGTAGTGCATGTACTCCGGGAAGTCCTTCATCAGGCGCGTGGCCAGCGTGGCAAGGTCGCGCGCTGTGGTGGTGTGGCCGGGCTCGGTCAGGCCTTCGGGGTTCTTGTAGCTCGTGCCCTTCATGCCCAGGGCTTGCGCCTGGTCGTTCATGAGCTTGACGAAGTTCTCGGCCGTGCCGCCCACGCCTTCGGCCAGGGCCATGGTGGCGTCGTTGCCCGACTGCACGATCATGCCCTTGATGAGGTCTTCGACCGGCACCTGCATCTTGGGGTCGATGAACATGCGCGAACCGGGCATCTTCCAGGCGCGCACGCTCACGGGCAGCTTTTGCTCGAGCGAGATTTTCTTGGCGCGCAGCGCGTCGAACACCAGGTAGCCCGTCATGAGCTTGGTGAGCGAGGCCTGCTCCACCGGTGAATCGATGTCCTTGGCGGCCAGCACCTGGTTGGCAGTCACGTCCACCAGCAGATAGGTGCGCGCGGCGATTTCAGGGGGTTGGGGCGCCTGGGCCAAAGCGCCAAAGGCGGCCGGGGCCACTGCGACAAAGACGGCGAGGGATCGCAGCGCGGACAGGATTCGTTTCATGGGCAGGGGACTGGGCTGGGATGGGAGAAAGGGAGAAAGGGAGAGAGGAAACAGAGAGCATGGCGGGCACAGTGCGGACGCGCCCGGTTGGCTGGGCAGGCCGGCGGGCAGCGACGCCCGCCATGGGCGCGGCCGTCAAGCGCCGGCCTGCAGGTGGCGCACCACCAGATTCTTCAGAAGCGGCAATTGTCCGTGAAAGAAATGCCCCCCCGCAGGAATGACTGTGACAGGCAGTATCTGCGGGCGGGCCCAGTCCATGACGGCCGACAGCGGCACGGTGTCGTCCGCCTCGCCGTGCACAACCAGGGTGTGCGGATGGGCGTCGGGCGGCACGGGTGCCACGGTGAAGCGGCTGGCGGCAGTGCCCACGAGCACGGCGGTATCGACCCGGCCCTCGGGCCACAGCGCGGCCAGCGCATGGCTGGTGACGAAGGCGCCGAACGAAAAACCTGCGAGCGCAATGCGCTGCCCCTCAGCCGCGGGCGCCACCTGCTCGACCACGGCCAGCAGGTCCTGCAGCTCGCCCTGGCCGTCGTCGTGCACGCCGGCCGTGGCCCCCACGCCGCGGAAGTTGAAGCGCACCGCAGTCCAGCCGCAGTGCACAAAAGCGCGCGCAAGGGTCTGCACCACCTTGTTGTCCATGGTGCCGCCAAACAGCGGGTGCGGGTGGGCGATGACGGCCACGCCGCGCGGGGCGGTGACGCCGTCGGCCAGCACGGCGCTGTCGCGCACGGCCTCGATGGCGCCAGCGGGGCCGGACAGGGTCAGGCGTTCGGTGTGTGCGTTCACGGTGGTTTGCTACTCAATTCATAGCTGCCAGCGCTTGACCATCAAGCGGTAGCGGCCCAAAACATTCAAGACCAGAGACAGACGCGGTTTCAGCGCCCAAGTTCCGCTGGCGTGACCAGGCGCTCCACCACCTGGCCGTTCTTGAGGTGCGATTCGACGATCTCGTCGATGTCTGCCGTGTCCACATAGGTGTACCAGGTGCCCTCGGGGTAGACCACCGCGATGGGCCCGCCCGCGCAGCGGTCCAGGCAACCGGCCTTGTTCACGCGCACCTGGCCGGGGCCCGACAGCCCCGCGGCCTTGACCAGGGACTTGCAGCGGTCAAAGCCCGCCTGGGCGTTGTGGTGGGCACAGCTGTCTTCGCCGTTGGCGCGGTCGTTCAGACAGAAGAAGATGTGGCGCTGGTAGTAGCCAGGCGCAGTGGATGTGTCGCTCATTCCGCTATTTTACGAACCACGCTCTCCACCACTGGCGCAGCGCCACGCAAGCGCACCCGTGGATCGGGCTTTGCCAGTCCACCGGGTGCGCCCCCCTCCCGCGCGGCGAAAGAGGGGCTGAGTGCCGCGGCTCCAGGCTTGCCAGCGCAGGCCTGGACGGCACCGAGGAGCCGTCGCCTCTGGCGAACGCACCGAGACGCCGCAGGCGGCTCAGGGGGTACGCTCCCTCCTCGACACCCGCACCACCACATACAGCAGCGCCACGTACGGCCACAGCCACCCCAGCCACTGGCCCAGGCCGTAAAAGCGGATGAACCGCCCCTGCTCCCAGATTTGCAACGTCTGCGCAAAGTAGGCGCTGGTGGGCGCCTGGTTGAGCAGCGCCAGGTGCCAGGCCAGCGCCACCAGCAGCACCGCGGCGCACGCGCGGCGTGACAGGCCCAGCGTCAGCACGGCCAGCGCCAGCGCGCCCCACACGCCCACGCGCGTGGGCATGCCCATCCATTCCCAGGCGTGCACCGGCCCCCAACTGAGGGCAGCGGACAATGCCGTGAGCGTGACGCCCACGCCCACCACGCCCAGCGCAAACAGGGCGCGGCGCCCCATCTGGCGGATCACGCAATAGCCCAGCAGGCACGGGATGAGCAGCCCCAGCGTGACGCACAGCAGCTCGCCGCCGGGCGACAGGGGCTCGAACGGCGCCTCGCGCAGCGGCACCCATTCGAGAAACGGCGTGTCGGCCAGGATTTCGATCAACGAGGCCTCTAGCCGCTCCAGCACCTGGCCCAACCCGAAGGGCACGGCCGCCGGGAACAGCAGCGCCAACGGCCACAGCGCCAGCAGCACCATGGCGCCGCTGGCGTCGCTCACGAACCACCGCCCCCGAAAATCGCTCCAGCGGTCGATGGCGCCCAGGCGCTCCAGCAGCGCGGCGATCAGGGCGCCCGCCAGCGTGCCGCCAATGTTGAGCAGCAGGTCCAGGTTGGACGGCACGCGCCGGGGCAGGTAAATCTGCAGAAACTCCATGGAGAGCGACAGCAGGCCGCCCGCCAGCGTGGCCAGCCACACCGCGCCGCGCGGCCAGCCCGAGCGCAGCATGCCCAGCACCAGCAAAAAGCCCAGCGGCGCGTAGCCCACCACGTTGGTGGCCACGTCAAAGCCCGTCCAGTACGGCGGAGGCAGGCGGGCCAGCAAGAACACCAGGGGGTCGATGCCCTGGGCGCGCCAGCCGTCAAACGGGAACAGGCTGGCAAAAACGATCAGCGCTGCATAGATCAGCGCCAGTGGCCAGGCGGAGGTCTTGTGCACCGGCGTTGGCCCCCGGTATCAGAATGGCTTGACGACGACCAGCACCACCGCGCACAGCAGCAGGGCCACCGGTACCTCGTTGAACCAGCGGAACCACGCGTGGCTGCGGCGGCTGCTGCCGTCCGCCAGCTTGCGCAGCAGCACGCTGCAGGCATGGTGGTAGCCGATCACCAGCACCACCACCGCCAGCTTGGCGTGCATCCAGCCATTACCCTGCGACGCGGGGCCGCGCCCTATGCCGTAGCCCAGCCACAGCCACGCGCCCAGCGCCAGGGCCGGCACCGCCAGCAGCGTGGTGAAGCGCAAGAGCTTGCGGGCCATCAGCAGCAGGCGGTCACGCTCAGCCACCGACCCCGGGGCCACCATGGCCAGGTTCACGAAGATGCGCGGCAGGTAGAAAAGACCAGCAAACCAGCTGGCCACGAAGACGATGTGAAAGGCTTTGACCCAGAGCATGGAGGCAGTTTAAGGGCCGATCGAGCCCCTCGCGCGCAGAAGCCCCTCAAGGGCTCGCAAAGGATGCGCTTTGCAGCAATGTGCTGCGCCCCACGCCCAAAAAAAGAGCCCGGCAATCCGCCGGGCCGGGAAGCCTCTTTTGCATCGCTGCAACTCAAGGCCCCGCTCAGGGAGGAAAAGCGGGGGGCAGCCAGCTGCCCGGCGCCAATTTAGCACCGGACACACCGTGTTACAAGCGGCCTTTTCAGGGTGCAGGATGACCGTACTTGCACCGGTCAACGGACTTCCCCCAGGACAAACGGCCCCTCCCCGGAACAGGCCTGCAAAACCGGCTCGCCCCAGGCCAGTGCACCTGTGGATCCAGCTTCGCCGGTCCACCGGGTGCGCCCCCCCTTGGAGGACGGCCCGCAGCGCCTCAGGGGGATAATCTCACCATGCACCTCCCCAGCCCAGCCCCGTTCCCCCAGAACCGCCCCCGCCGCCTGCGCCGCGACGCCTTCACCCGCCGCCTGGTGCGCGAAAACGCCGTTACCGTCGACGACCTGATCTACCCCGTGTTCGTGCATGAAGGCGTGAGCCAGCGCGAGACGGTGTCGTCCATGCCCGGCGTGGACCGCCTGAGCCTGGACTTGCTGCTGCCCGTGGCCGAGGACTGCGTGAAGCTGGGCATCCCGGTGATGGCGCTCTTCCCTGCCATCGACCCGGCCCTGAAGACGCCGGACGGCAAGGAGGCCCTGAACCCCGACGGCCTGATCCCGCGCGTGGTGCGGGCGCTGAAGAAGGAATTTCCCGGCCTGGGCGTGATGACCGACGTGGCGCTGGACCCGTACACCAGCCACGGCCAGGACGGTGTGCTGGACGACACCGGCTACATCATCAATGACGAGACGGTGGAGATCCTCACCGGCCAGGCACTCACCCATGCCGAGGCCGGCGTGGACATCGTCGCGCCCAGCGACATGATGGACGGGCGCATCGGCGCCATCCGCGATGCACTGGAAGTGCAGGGCCACATTCACACGCGCATCATGGCCTACAGCGCCAAGTACGCCAGCGCCTTCTACGGCCCCTTCCGCGACGCGGTGGGTACGCGCGGCGCCCTGGGCAAGGCAGACAAGAACGTGTACCAGATGGACCCGGGCAACAGCGACGAGGCACTGCGCGAGGTGGCCCTCGATATCGCCGAAGGCGCGGACATGGTGATGGTCAAGCCCGGCATGCCGTACCTCGACATCGTGCGCCGTGTGAAGGACGAGTTCAAGGTGCCGACCTTCGCCTACCAGGTGAGCGGCGAGTACGCCATGATCAAGGCGGCCGCAGCCAACGGCTGGCTGGACCACGACGCGGTGATGATGGAAAGCCTGCTGGCCTTCAAGCGCGCGGGCGCCGATGGTGTGCTGACCTATTTCGCACGCGACGCAGCCCGGCTGCTGACCCGGTAGCCGCCGACGGTGACCGGCACTCCCGCGCCAGCGGCGCCTTCCTCCTCCACAACCGAGCCGGCCTCGATGCGCATCTTTCACATCCACGGCGGTGGCGTCCAGGAGCTGGACAGCCTGCCCGCGCACATGCCCGCACAGGGTTTCGTCTGGATCGCCTGCTCGCGCTCCACGTTCCAGGCCCGCCTGGCCGAGATCCAGGGCCGCCTGCAGGCGCTGGTGGGCCTGCAGCTGGTGGACCTGCACGTGTCCGACCTGCTCAACGCGCAACTGCCGTCGCACTACGACTACACCTCGCAGTACGACCTGCTGGTGTTTCGCCGCCTGGCCAGTGCGCACGGCGATGCAGCGCAGCCCCCATCGCCACCGGACGATGCCCACGCGGCGGCGGCGAGCGCGCTGCGACGCGGCGGCCCGCCCGTACTGCGGCGCATCGACACCAGCCCCGTGGGCTTTGCGGTGTTCGACCAGCTGCTGCTCACGGTGCACCCCACCGACTGCTCGGTGCGCGACGCCTACGCCACGCGCCTGCTGGCAGCGCTGCCCGCCCTGCCCGCCGGCCCCGCCGAAGGCCGCAGCAGCCCGGTGCCCGGGGCCCGAGTACCCACCAGCCCTGCCGACCTGATGCTGCGCGTGGTGAACCTTATGGTGGACGGCTACCTGGACCTGCGCCGCGAACTCACGCGCCAGCTCGACCACTGGCAAAACGAGCTGCTCAAGCCCCGCGCGCGCTACGTGAACTGGAGCTCGCTGCTGGAGGCGCGGCTGTCGCTGCACCAGCTCGACGAAATCTGCGAAGACCAGCGCACCGCCGTGCAGGACTGGATCGACGCGCTGGAAACCTGGGCCCTGCCCGACACGCCCACCGGCCTGCGCGAGCTGGACCTGCTCAAGGTGCGCAGCCGCGACGTGCTGGAGCACATCGAACGCGTGGTGCACCACGTGCGCCGGCTGGAGCAAAGCACCGAGACCGCCGTGCAGATGCACTTTTCGGTACAGAGCAACCGCACCAACGACATCATGCGCACGCTGACCGCGCTGACGGCCGTGTTCCTGCCGCTGAACCTGATCGCCGGCATCTTCGGCATGAACTTCGAGTTCATTCCGCTCATCCACAAGGCCGACGGCTTCTGGTGGGCCATGGGTTCGATGATCACGATCGCGGTGGCGCTGGTGGCGCTGTTCTGGCGCAAGCGCTACCTCGCACGCACGGGTGCTTGAGCACCATCAGACACCTTCCAGACGCTGCTTGCGTTCTCGAGCCAGTGGATTGTTCGTTGACGATTGGGACGATATCGGCCCAGTGCGTACGCAAGCGTAGCGGCCTGATCCAGCGCTTGCGCGAACGCTGAGAGACATGAATCGGCAGCGGTGGCGGCTGGGCCACCTTGGTCGCGCAACTGGAGGCTGGTCACGCTAGTGCCTATTTGCGCAAATCGTCTTTAAAGACCGATCAACTTCACTACTGCCACAGAAAATATACAGACAGCGATAACACTCAGCAAAAGCATTAGCAACAAATACCGAATAAAATTCTTCAATGTCAATTGAAAGAATTTTTTAAAGATCCATCTTGCATACGTAAACGCCAGCAGAATTAATGCAAGAAATTTTACCCACAGATAACCAGATTCCCGATTTTGCTCGCCAACAATAATCGCAAGGCCAATTGCTATTGAAACAGCAAACAAGATGCCTGTATTCAGCCAAAAATTCAAGGGCCTCGGCATTCTGCTTATCCTGTAAAGTGTCCTGAAGGTATCGGCATGTCTAAATCACCTCTTAGGCGTTTTGCACGAACCCTGAATGGGCCCGCATAACTCCATCCTAGCCGCAGCTATTCCAGAACAGGCACCGTTGTTCAGCGCCCAAACTATGCGAATCGGTTGAACAACGAGACCCGCACAACATTTAAATTACGCCTGACACTGTTTCGACTCATAGTTCAGTCAGTCGCATCCAAGGCCGTATCCCCAACAGTGCGCCAAAGTGCGGTTAGCTGAAGCGATCAGAGGATTAACTACGCGTGGCTATGGGGCCGGCGGCCGCCCGTAGCCCGCAGCACTCATTCCATCGGTCGTTGTTCCGGCGCAAGCAATACCTCTCTCGAACGCGGCGGTCATTTCCTACCCACACGCGGCCGCAGCGGGGCCAGCATGGTGCCTGCACCACCCTCAGGAGTTCGCAGATGAATGCACCAGCCGCCGGCCCCGCTGCGCCAGCGCCAGCACCCGCCCCTGTGCGCATCGGCACCGCCAGCTGGAGCCTGCCGCGCGATAGCCAGCACCGCTTTCCCGCTGCGGACCCGGCGGATTCGCACCTCATGCGCTATGCCCGACAACTGCCGGCGGTGGAGATCAACTCATCGTTCTACCGGCTGCACCAGCGCAGCACCTACGAACGCTGGGCAGCGGCCACGCCGCCCACGTTTAGGTTCTGCGTGAAGCTGCCGCGGAGCATCACGCACGACGCGCGGCTCAAGGACACCGAGGCACTGCAGCAAACGTTTCTGGAACAGGTCAACGGCCTGGGCGAGCGCCTGGGCTGCCTGCTGGTGCAACTGCCGCCCAGCCTGGTGCTCGACACACCGGTGGCTGAGGCATTCTTTCGCAACCTGCGGCGGTTGAGCGGCGCCGTTGGCATTGCCGTGGAGCCGCGCCACGCCAGCTGGTTCACGCCCGAGGGCGACGCACTGCTGTCCCACTGGCAGGCCGCACGCGTGCTGGCCGACCCGGTGCTGCACGATGCGGGCAGGATGCCGGGCGGCTGGCCCGGGCTGGTGTACTGCCGGCTGCATGGCTCGCCGCGCACCTATCACTCCGCCTACGAGCCCGCGCTGATCGAAGCGCTGGCCCGGCGCATCCAGGCCGCCACGCACGAGGCGAGCAGTGTGTGGTGCGTCTTCGACAACACGGCCAGCGGTGCGGCGACAGGCAACGCGCTGGACCTGCAGCAGCACCCGGCGTTGCGGGGCTGAGGCTGCTCGGGACCGAACACAGCCCCAGCACCCATCGCCCGCCGCGGGTCAGCGTGCCGCCACGGGCGCCGGTGCCGGCGTGCCGAAAAGCCCCGCCGCGTTGTCCCACGCCACCTTGCGCGCCACGTCGGCGGGCAGGCCGCCCAGCCAGGTGCGGTAGCCCGCCATCAGGCTTTCGTAGTGCTGCCAGCGCTGGTTGACCCAGGTGTCGGACCCCAGCACGAACCGCGTGGGGTACTTGAGCAGCAGCGTGCGCCACGCTGGGCACAGCTGGTTGTCGTCGCACACCAGGCCCGGGCGGTACGACAGCTCGCCCACCAGGCCGGGGTAGCGCGCGAACAGCGCGTCCACACGCTCCACGGGCGCACCGCCGATGCCGGTGTGCGCCCAGATGAGGCGCAGCTTGCGGCCCTTGGACGGCGTGTTGGCCATCAGCAAATCGATGGCCGCGTCGTCCACGTGCGCCAGCACCACGAGGTCACGCTCTTCGGACAGTGCCATGAGCTTCTTGGCGACCGGGCCGTCGGCGTTGGCGCTGTCGTACAGGTGGAACTCGCCGATGCCGCGATAAGGCCCGGCGGGCGTGCCGCGCGCCAGCTCCGTCTGCACCATGGTGTAGATGCTCTCGTCGGCAAACCAGCCGGTGTAGTCCGCCCGGTTGCGGTACAGCCGCACGAACGGCACCACGGCCACGCCCGCCTCGCGCGTTTGCGGCAGCCCCGCCAGCGTGAGCGAGCCGGTGTTGGGCCGCGAGTTGGCGACGATGGCGCGCACGCCGCTTTTCTGCATGCGACCCAGCACATCGGCGGGCGGGTGCGGGCCGGTCTTGCCGTCCCACGCCTCCTCGTTGTAGTGCAAGTGGGCGTCGAACAGCGGGCCGCTGTAGTCGGCGGCATGGGCTTGCAGCCCCATTGCTATCAAAGATATAGCTGCCAGCGCTTTATAGGCAAGCGGTAGCGGCCAAAAAAGCTTCATCACCTGGATACGCGTCGAACTCGCCATGGCAACCTCCAAACATTGAGCAGTCATCGCGACACCCGGCGCCCGCGGAGGGCGCGGTCAGGCGAGCGACACCAAGCAAGGGCCGCCCCGCAGCGAGGGCGTCGTCCCCCGGGGGGACAAGGCGCCGCAGGCGACTCAGGGGGGATCAAGCCGTCAGATGCTTGTCGAAGAACGCCAGCGTGCGGTCGCGCGCCAGCATGGCCGAGGCCTCGTCGTAGCTGCCGCGCTGGTCGCAGTTGAAGCCGTGGTCGGCCTCGTACAAATGCACCTCGACCTCGGGATGGGCGCGGGCGAAGGCCTGCACGCTGTCCACCGGGATGTAGTGGTCGCGCTGGCCAAAATGCGCCAGCACCGGCACGTTCGGCACGCGGGCCGCTTCATCGGCCGATGTCATGCCGCCGCCGTAGTAGGGCACGGCGGCCGACAGGCCGGTCAGCGTGCAAGCCGCGCGCCAGGTCAGCAGGCCGCCCCAGCAAAAGCCCACGATGCCGACCTTGCGACCGCTCTGCGCGGCGGCGTAGTCGATGGCGGCCTGGATGTCGGGCATCACCCCCGGGGCGGGCAGAGCCTCGACCGCGGCCTTGAGGCCCATGCCGGCCTGCATGTCATCGCCGGTGTAGCCCAGCTCCACGTTCTGCTGCACGCGGTGAAAGGTGGCTGGCGCCACCGCCAGGTAGCCGCGCGCGGCAAAGCGGTCGGCCACCGCGCGGATGTGCGAATTCACGCCGAAGATTTCCTGCAGCACCACCACGGCGCCGCGTGGCGGACCATCGGGCTGCGCGACCCAGGCGGGCACCACGACACCATCGCTGGACGTGAGATTGACGAATTGACCCATGGAATGACTCCTTGCTGCGTTGATCGGCGGGACTAAAAGCGGAGGGACACGTTAACGGACAGAGCGCTGACCACCACCGTGGCAGCGGGCTGCGGCGCCTGGGACCGCCATCTGCACGCCTTTCGGCATGCAACCCATGTGCGCGGCGAAAGCGACATTCTGGACGGAGCGCGGTCCTCTGTTCAAATGCGGGCCATTTTCTTCAGGAGGCCCCGCCGTGAAAGACACCCACCAAGTAGCACTTATCACCGGAGGCTCGCGGGGCATCGGCGCGGCCACCGCGCGCCTGGCCGCCCGCCAGGGCTGGGCCGTGGCCGTCAACTACACCCGCGATGCGCAGGCCGCCCAGGCCGTGGTAGCGTCCATCGCCGCGGCGGGCGGCACGGCCATCGCCGTGCAGGCCGACGTGGCCGACGAAGCGCAGGTGCTGGCGATGTTCCGCACGGTCGATGAACAACTGGGGCGCCTGTCCGCGCTGGTGAACAACGCCGGCGTGGTGGACGTGCCGTCGCGCGTGGAGGCGATGAGCGTGGCGCGCTGGAGGCGCATGTTCGACATCAACGTGATCGGCAGCTTCATCTGCGCGCGCGAGGCCGTGCTGCGCATGGGCACGAAGCACGGCGGCGCGGGCGGCAGCATCGTCAACGTGTCGAGCGCCGCATCGCGCCTGGGCGCGGCCGGCCAGTATGTGGACTACGCCGCGGCCAAGGGCGCCATCGACAGCATGACCCTGGGCCTGGCGCGCGAGGTGGCCGCCGACGGCATCCGCGTGAACGCCGTGCGCCCGGGCCTGATCGAGACCGACATCCACGCCAGCGGCGGCCTGCCCGACCGGGTGCGCGACCTGTCGTACCAGGTGCCCATGCAGCGCGGCGGCACGGCCGACGAGGTGGCCGAGGCCATTGTGTGGCTGATGTCGCCGGGGGCCAGCTACACCACGGCCACGTTGATGGACGTGTCGGGCGGGCGCTGACCGCTGCCTGGGCCCGGCGCGGGTCCGCTGCAGCGCAGCATGCGCGCGGGGCAAATCCGCCCGAAAACACCGCATACTCGCGCACAGCCGGGGGCCCGCAACGCCGTTGCGCCGCCCGCGCCGGCCGCCGACGAACCGCCCTGCCCCTCCCCTGACCTTCGGAGCGCCCTGATGGACCTCAAGCCCCTCATCACCCTGCTGGCCATCGTGAACCCGCTGGCCATCGTCCCCTTCTTCATCCACTACACGCAGGGGTTTTCGTACCCGCAGCGGCGGCGCACCATCCAGGTGGCCAGCTTCAGCGTGTTCTGCGTGATCGCCGCCTGCGCGCTGCTGGGCCTGCAGATCCTCGACTTCTTCAACATCTCGCTGCAGAGCTTTCAGGTGGGCGGCGGCATGCTGCTGCTCATCAGTGCGATGAACATGCTCAACGCCCAGCCGGCCGAGGCCAAGCCCACCACCAACGAATATGAAGAAGGCGCCGAGAAGGCCGCGGCGGGCAGCTCCATCGCCGTGGTGCCGCTCACCATCCCGCTGCTGACCGGCCCGGCCAGCATGTCCACGGTAGTGATCTACGCCGACCGCGCCCAGGGCGTCTGGCAAACCCTGGCGCTGGTGGGCTACGGCGTCGTCATCGCCCTGGCCACCGCCGTGTGCTTTGCCCTGGCGGACCCCATCGCCCGGGTGCTGGGCAAGACGGGCATCAACGTGATGACCCGGCTCATGGGCTTGATCCTGGCGGCGCTGGCCGTGGAAGTGATGGCCGACGGTCTGGGCAAGATCTTTCCGGTGTTGATCGCCCGCTGAGCCATGTCCGCCCGCCTGCTGCTGCTCGAAGACGACCCCGCGATCGCCCGCACCGTGGCCTATGCGCTGGAGCGTGACGGCCTGGCCGTGACGCACAGCCTGCTGGTGGACGATGCCCGCCGCCAGATCCGCGCGGCGCACTTCGACCTGCTGGTGCTGGATGTGGGCCTGCCTGACGGCAGCGGGCTCGACCTGCTGCGCGAGCTGCGCAACGCCAGCCCCACGGCCACGTTGCCCGTGCTGATGCTCAGTGCCCACGGCGAAGAGATCGACCGCGTGCTCGGCCTGGAGCTGGGCGCGGACGACTACCTGGCCAAGCCCTTCAGCCCCCGCGAGCTCGCGGCCCGCGTGAAGGCGCTGCTGCGCCGCGCGGGTGGCCGCACCAGCGCTGGTGGTGCAACCGGTGCAGTCCATTCGCCGCCGGCCCCTGGCAGCGCCCGCAGCCTCTTCCAAGACGACGAGGCCGGCCAGCGCGTCAGCCTGCGCGGCCAGCCGCTGCCGCTGACCCGGCGCGAGTACCGCCTGCTGTCCCACCTGCTGCGCGGCGCAGGCCGCATCCATTCGCGCGAAGCCCTGCTGGCCGCCGCCTGGGGCGACGACAGCGACAGCACCGATCGCACGGTGGACACGCACATCAAGACCCTGCGCGCCAAGCTGCGCGAGGTGGATGCAGCGAAGGAGTACATCAGCACGCACCGGGGCATGGGGTACTGCCTGGATGTGTGAAGCCCGATGAGTGAAGCCCCCCTGAGTCGCTGCGCGCCTTCCCCCGGAGGGGGACGCCACCCGTGGCCCGGCGGAGCCGGTTCCACGGTGGCGCTCGCCTGGGCCTCGCCGGTTTTGACGCGTGCGAGCGTGGCAAAGGGCTAGCTATGCGCCTGGGGATTCGGCTGCTGTTCGCGTTCTTTTTGATCAACGGCATCGCCGCATTCTTCGTGCTGCGGGTGTTCATGGCCGAGATCAAGCCGAGCGTGCGCGAGGTGATGGAAGACATGATGGTGGACACGGCCAACATCCTCGCGGAGCTGGCCAGCGAAGACCTGGCCGCCGGGCGGTTGGCGGACGGCAGCGGGCAGGCCAGTCCGTTTGCGCAGAACGTGCGCCGCTACGCGAGCCGGCCGGTGGATGCCGCGATCTGGGGGTTTGCCAAGCAGTCGCTGGACTACCGCATCTACGTGACCGACCGGCAGGGGCGCGTGCTGTTCGACTCCGAGAACCGGGCCGTGGGCGCGGACTATTCGCAGTGGCGCGATGTGTCGCGCACGCTGCGCGGCGAGTACGGTGCGCGCTCCACGCGCGATGTGGAAACCGATGACACCACGGGCGTGATGCATGTGGCGGCCCCCATCTATGTGAAGGGCGAGATCGCTGGCGTGCTCACGGTGGCCAAGCCCACGCGCACCGTGCAGCGCTTTATCGACCGCGCGGAGCGCAAGGTGTTCATGGGCGGCCTGCTGCTGCTGGCGCTGTCGGCCGCCGTGGGCGTGGCGGTGACGCTGTGGATGGTATGGAACGTGCGCCGCCTGCGCGACTACGCCTTGAGCGTGCAGGGCCCCGCCGACGGCGAACACCGCGACGCCGATGCGCCACCCACCGCCGCCCTGGCCGTGCCGCAGGTGCCCGGAGAGCTGGGCGACCTGGCCCGTGCGATGGACCGCATGCGCGCCCGGCTGGAGGGGCGCGACTACATCGAGGGCTACGTGCGCGCCCTGACGCACGAGCTCAAGAGCCCCGTGGCCGCCATCCGTGGCGCGGGCGAGCTGCTGCAGGACGAGCTGCCCGCCGCCGACCGGGCCGAATTTGCCACCCAGGTGGTGCAGCAAAGCGAGCGCCTGCAGCGCATCATCGACCGGCTGCTGGAGCTGTCCAAACTGGAGCAGCGCCACCATGCCGAAGGCCGCGCCCCCGTGGCGCTGCAGGCCTGCGCCGAAGCCGCCATCGGCCAGACCCGCGGCCGCGCGGCGCAGCGCGGCATCACCCTGGCCCTCGCAGGCACAGGCGGCAGCGGCCCGTGGGAGGCCGAGCTGGTCACCCTGGCGCTGACCAACCTGCTGGACAACGCCATCGATTTCGCGCCCGAGGGCAGCACGGTGCAGGTGGCGCTGCAGGGCAGCACCGTGGCCGTGCAGGACACGGGCCCCGGCGTGCCCGACTACGCGCTGCCGCGCCTGGGCGAGCGATTCTTCACCACGGCACGGCCCGGCGGCGAGCGCAGCGGCTCGGGCCTGGGCCTGGCCATCGTGCGGCGCGTGATGGCGCTGCATGGCGGGCAGATGGTGGTGGGCAACACGGCGCCGGGCTTGCGGGTGGCGCTGGAGTTTGCGCCCCGCGCACCGCACGGCCTGGGCTAGGGCGCGGCTGCAGCGCCTGCCCTGAGGTGTGCCACCGCGCCCACCACCAGCAGCGCCAGCGCCACCCCGTCGACCAGCGCCACCCTGGCCAGCGCCGCGTTGGTGGTGCCCGTCGACCACCACAGCCACAGAAACGACACCACGCTCACCAGGCCCGCGACCAGCGCGGCGCGGTGCAGCGGCGGGTGCAAGGCCGCATATCCCAGCAGCGCGGCCAGCAGGCCGAAGAGCACCGCACGGTGCCGCAGCAGCAGTTCCAGGCCCGGGTCCTGCACCGGCACGCCGTACAGCTGCAACAGCTTGCCGGCCCCCAGCACACCGGCCAGCGGCAGGGCATGGACCACGGCCACCAGCATCAGCACTCCCGAGACGATCCAGCGCATGCGCTTGCCTTTCTTCATGGATGGAAGGCCTGTTTGTAGCCCTGCGCGCGCCGGCCGTCGATGACCTCGCAGGTAACGGGCGCCGCGCCGCCGCCCAGGTCAGCCTGTGACCCGCGACCTGCGGAGTGCGTGGCGCTCGTCACTTCACACCCGCTTCACAAACTTCATCGACACCTCACGCCCGCGGCCAACACTGCCTGCACATCACTTGCGGAGGACTCCTTGAAACACCCACTCTTTACCAAACTGGCAGCGCTGGCGGCCATCACCGTGCTGCTGCTGTTTGGCCTTTCCATGATCGAAGACGTGGTGCGCGACCGCCAGCGCTACCGCAGCCTGACCGCGCAGAGCGTGGCCGAAAGCCTGGCCGGGCCGCAGACGCTGATGGGCCCCATGATCCACAGCGCCTGCGTGGAGAGCTGGGACGTGGAGACCGGCAAGGGCGACGAGCGCCGCGTGGTCGAGCAGCGCCGCGAGTTCCTGCTGACCGCCATGCCCGAGCAGCTCAAGCTGCGTTCGGGCGCCGCCATGGAAGAGCGGGCCCGCGGCCTGCACAAGGTGAACACCTTCAACCTGAAGGCGCACCTCACCGCGCAATGGGGCTCGCTGGCCGGCCTGCAGCCGCAGACCACCCAGAAGAACTCGCGCATGCACTGCGGCGCGCCGATCATCATGATGGCCGTGGGCGATGCGCGCGGCATCCGCACGGCGCAGCTCACGCTCGGCGAGCAGACGCTGGCGCTCAAGCCCGGCACCTTCCACCCCACCTACAGCCGCGGCCTGCATGCGGTGCTGCCCGAGACGGTGCGCGGCCAGGCTCCGGGCCTGTCGGTCAGCATGGACCTGGAACTGGTGGGCACCGAGCGCATCGCCATCGTGCCGCTGGGGGGCAACACCGAGGTGCAGATGACCAGCAGCTGGCCGCACCCCTCCTTCGGCGGGCGATTTTTGCCGTCGGAGCGCGAGGTCCGAAAGGATGGCTTCTCGGCCCAGTGGCGCCTGTCGTCGCTGGCCACCACGGCGCAGGCGGACATCGAAAAAGGCAGCCGCATCTGCATCGGCGGCTACGACGACAGCCCGAGCGACTATGCCCCCGGCGGCGCCACGCCGCGGGACTGCGCCGACAGCTTCAACGTGGCATTCGTCGACCCGGTGAACCCGTATTCGCTGAGCGACCGCGCCACCAAATACGGCGTGCTGTTCATTGCGCTGACCTTCGTGGCCGTGGGCCTGTTCGAGCTGATGAAAAAGCTGCGCGTGCACCCGGTGCAGTACCTGCTGGTGGGCAGTGCGCTGTGCAGCTTCTTCCTGCTGCTGGTGAGCCTGTCGGAGCATCTGCCGTTTGGCGCGTCGTACGCGGCGGCGGCCAGTGCCTGTGTGCTGCTGCTTGCCTACTACGCCAGCCACATGCTGGGCGGCCTGGCGCGCGGGATTCCGCTGGGGGCCGGCATTGCGCTGCTGTACGGCCTGCTGTACGTGCTGCTGCAGCTGGAGCAGACCGCACTGGCGGTGGGCGCGATTGCGCTGTTCCTGGTGCTGGCGGCGGTGATGGTGCTCACGCGCAAGGTGAACTGGTATGGCCTGTCGCAAGGCACTCCGCCACAGCGGCCCACGCCACCACCGGCTGCGCGCCCTGCGCCTGCAACACCCTCTTCCACAACCTCTGCCCGGACGGAGGCACCATGAACGCCGCATCCACATCGCCTCCCCTTCTGCCCGCAGCCACCACTTGGTCACGGCACCTGGCCGGTGCGGCCAGCAGTGAACCCAGCGGCTGCAGCGAACCTGATGCGCACCCGGGCTTGCCGCTGGACGCTGGGCCACCGACTGGCCCCACGTTGTCGATGGCCGAGGCGCAGCGCGTGCAGCGTTACCGCGACCGCCTCATGGCCGCCGTGCAATCGCAGGACCGGGGAGCCCTGCGCAGCGCCAAGCAAGACGTGCTGCAGGCCGCGTTTCGCAGTGGCTCGGGGGTTGCCCGGCCCTGCGCCAATGGGTCGCCGGCGATGCGCCGGGCGCTGCGCGACCTGTGCTGGCGGATGGCGATCCTGGTGCTGCCGCGCCAGCGTGGAGACTGAGCGCCTCAGGCCAAAATGCCGCCTACCGCGCTCTCCGCGTGCGGCAATAGCTATAAAATTAATAGCAAATTAGTACAGCGCGGCGTCAGTCAGGCCACCACCGTGCGGTTGCGCCCCTCGCGCTTGGCGGTGTACATCGCTGCGTCCAGGGTGCGCAGCGTCATGTCGAGCGGGCGCTGCGGGTTGAATGCCGACAGGCCCATGCTGGCGGTCAGCACCACGGCAGGCTCGATGCCCGGCACAGGCCCGGCCGCCAGCGCAGCGTGCAACCGCTGGGCCACCGCCTGGGCCTGGTCAACCCCGGTGGCGGGCAGCAGCGCCAGAAACTCCTCGCCGCCCCAGCGGCTCACTACGTCGGCGGCTCGGAAGACATCACGACACACCGCGGCCACGTGCTGCAGTGCCAGGTCGCCGGCGTGGTGGCCGTGCACGTCGTTCACGCGCTTGAAGTGGTCCACATCCAGCATCAACAGGCAGGCGGGCTCGCCGCCCCGCTGCAGCAGGGCCAGCTCCTGACGCAGCCGCTCGGTGAAGGAGCGGCGGTTGGCCAGCCCGGTCAGCACGTCGGTGTGGGCCAGCACAGCCATCTGGTGGCGGGCTTCTTCCAGCTCCACCAGCATCATGCCCTGGCGCTCGTTGGCGCGCTTGAGCTCCAGCAGCCGGATCACTTGGCGGGCGATGGTCAGCAGCAGCTCCTGCAGGCGCGGGGCCAGCAGGCGCGGCACGTGGTCCAGCACACACACGGTGCCCAGCACATAGCCATCGGGCGTGACCAAGGGCGCGCCGGCATAAAAGCGCATGGGGTGTTCCTGCGTCACGATGTCGAAGTGCGCAAACCGCGCATCCTGCGCCAGATCGGGCACCACGAACACGCCGGTCTGGCGCGCGGCGTAGCGGCAGATGGACTGGTCGAGCGGTGTCTCCTGCAGCGCCAGGCCCATCGCGGCCTTGAACCACTGGCGTTCGCGGTCCAGAAAGCTGACGAGCGCCACCGGGGCCGCACAGATGTGCCCTGCCATGTCCGCCAGCTCGTCGTAAGCGGGCTCCATGGGGGTGTCCAGAATGGCGTAGCGCTGCAGGGCCTGCAGACGCGTGGCGTCGTCGATCAGGGCGTCGGGGAAGGCAAGGGTGTCCATGGCAGGCAGTGCAGTGGCAGAACGCCTGGGCAGCATGCCATAGCCCACCCGCGCACCGCATGCGCAACAACCCGCGGGCACATACCCGCACGGCGCGCTGGGCCATGGCCAGGGCATGCGCGGCGCACCCTACGACAGTTGAATGCAGCCAAACGAAGTTAAACGCGGCTGAACTGCCGCCTGCGCGATCCGGGATTCGACGCGGGCCCGTCTTTCAGGCCAGTGCGGCCTGGGGTATTGCGCTGGCTGGCGAAGTGCCGGGCGCGGCCGTGTCGGAGCAGGTCGCCCCCCCGCAGCCCTGGATCAAATCGCCGGGCAAGGCCTGCGGCGCGTGCACCACGCCCGTGACAGGGTCGAACCCCACGCGGCGCAGGTGCAGGGCCAGCGCGGCATCCATGCTCTGCGCATGCTGCGGGAACCACAGCGCCAGCTCGCCCGCCATCACGCGCAGCACCTGAAGGTCGCCCTGCTGCGCCAGCGTGGTGCCTTCGCGCATGACTTGCAACACCACCCGGTGCTGCATGCTGTGGCAGTTGCCGGATGCAAACCGTGTCGACGCCATCCAGGTGTCTTCCTGCCCGAAGTGCTGTTGTGTGTGCTCCACCAGCGCCTGCCATGCGCCCAGCAGTTGCGCATCGTCCGCGCCATCCACCACGGCCAGCAGGTCGACGAATTCGCGGTGGGTGTCGTCCATCAGGTCGAGGTCCAGGGCGAGCGCGTCCGACCATTCGAGTTGAGCCACAGGATGTTCCCTTCGTGTGCTGTGCGCACTGTGTGAAAGACAAGGGATCAAGCTTAGGTTTTCAGACCGCGATGTACGTTGATGCAGATCACATCCCGGCGCCATCGAATGCACAACGCCCAAAAGCCAATGCCCCGCACTGGGCGGGGCATTGGCTTGGGGACGATCAGGCGGTCTGCCGCCAGTCCAGTGGACAACGCAGGAGTGCTGCGTTGTCCGTTCAGATCGCGTCAGATCAGCTCTTGCCGTACATGCGCTTCATGTCGTCCACGCACTTGGACTTGGCGTCGCCCGACAGCGCGTCGCAACGCTCCTTGGCCGCCTTGTAGTTGGCTTCGTTCTTCTCGGCGTTGGCGTCCTTCTTGGCTTCGGCCACTGCAGCGCCCTTTTCAGCGGCAGTGTCGGCAGGCTTGGCCTGGGTCTCTGCGACCTTGGCATCCTCCTTGGCCTTCACGTGGGCAGCCTTGGCGTCCTTCACGCACACGTCCTTGTCGTTGCCCTTCAGGTCGTCGCACTTTTCCTTGGCAACGTTGTAGGCAGCGTCACCGCGTGCTTCAGCGACCTTGCGGGTGGCCTTTGCGCTGGGCTTGTGCTGTGCGTCGAGTTCAGCCTTGGCGACGTCTTCAGCGCCCTTGGCTTCCTTCACGCAGATGTCCTTGGCGTTGGCCTTCAGCGTGTCGCACTGCGACTTGGCGGACTTGTAGTCGGCAGAGATGCGGTCCTTGCCGGTCTTGTATTCGGCGTCGGTCAGCGCGAAGGCGGAGGTTGCCATCAGGGCGGCGGCAACGGAAGCAATCAGGGTACGTGTGAATTTCATGGTTTTTCTCCTCGATCAGCAGTGCTGTGATTTGGTATGGGTCAGGGGGATGGGGTCGGCAGAGCCGGAGCTTCAGTCGTTGAAGCGGAAATCGGGGTGGCGCGATTGCCAGTCGGTCAGCTGCTTTTCAGCTTCGTCGCGGGCGATGCCCTGGCGCTCTTGCAGCTTGCCCAGGAACTGTTCACGTTTGCCATCGATCACGTCCAGATCGTCGTTGGTGAGCTTGCCCCACTGTTCGACCATCTTTCCTTTGAATTGTTTCCAGTTGCCCTTGATGGTGTCTTCGTTCATGGTGTTCCTCCTGGAGAGTGATTCGCTGTGGCCTGCTGCCGGTATGGCGGTGATCGGTGCCGTTCAGCGATGGAGTGACTGTAGAAACTCCCCACGCCGCGGCGCGTAGGCAGTGGGGGGAACGCAGCGTCGGCTGTTGGACTACAGCATTGCCGGACAAATTGCCGTGCCTCACGCCCTGCTTTGGCCGTACGCGCCCCGGCCGTGGCGCTGCGGTAATCGAATGCAGACCTCTTGGGTAAAAAGTTGCATTTAGTGACCGTTTGTTGTCATTGATAACGATTTAGCCCTAGAGGCTCCTCGTTGCAAATCCATACACTTGGCTACAGGGCCGGGGCACCCACTGTGAAAGCACCGCAGCACACCGTCGAGCTCACGGTTTGCAGCGGCTCAGCGTGGCAGTGCTTCGCGAAAAATAACCAGCACTCCACCATGACACAGATACAAGAAGCTCCTCGCGCGCTAGCGGACGCCGAGGCTGCCGAGGGATCCCACGCTGCGCCGACGGCCCCACGGCCCAGCCCCCTGCCCCGCGACGCCACACTGGCAGCACTGATGGCCAGCGTCGCGCTCGCAGCCTGCGGTGGTGGCGGTGGCGACGCCGCCACCGAAAACGCCGGCCCGCCCAGCACGCCCACCCCGGGCGCCGCCCCTGCGCCGGGCGCCACGCCTGCACCGTCACCCAACCCAGGACTGTCGCCAGCCCCAGCGCCCGCCACGCCATCGCCATCGCCATCACCAGCCCCCACCTCGCCCCCGCCGCCTGCACCGGGTGCTGGCAACTACGCCCACCCCACCGCCGCGACCGATCCAGAAGCCGCGCGCTTTCTGCTCCAGGCCCAGTTCTCCGCCTCACCGACCGAGATCGCGGCCCTGCGCTCCAGCAGCTATGACGCGTGGATCAACGACCAGTTCGGCCAGCCCGTGGGCACCAAGGGCTGGGACTGGCTGAACCAGCGCGGCTACAACGCGGTGGACAACGCCACTTCGTACTACGACAACACCTACCCCGGCGACGCGATGATCTGGCAGCAGCTCATGACGTCGAGCGACGGCCTGCGCAAACGCGTGGCGCTGGCGCTGTCGGAGATCTGCGTGGTGTCGCTCTCGGGCCTGGACTTCAACTGGCGCAGCCACGCCATGGCCCACTACTGGGACCAGCTCGTCGCCAACGCGTTCGGCAACTTCCGCCAGCTGCTGGAAGACGTGACGCTGAACCCTGCCATGGGTTACTACCTCAACACCCGCGGCAACCAGAAGGAAAACGTCGCCTCAGGCCGCCAGCCCGACGAGAACTACGCCCGCGAAATCCTGCAGCTGATGTCCATCGGTCTCGTGGAACTCAATCAAGACGGCACCGCCAAGCGCAACGGCTCGGGCCAGGTGGTCGAGAGCTACACGCAGAGCGACGTCACCAACCTCGCGCGCGTGTTCACCGGCTACGACTACAACCAGTCGCAGAACAGCCCGGTCACCGTCCCCGGCACCACGCGCACCGTGCCCAGCACCGACTTCACGCGGCTGCCCATGTCGCTCAACGCGTCGCTGCACTCCACACTGGCGGCCACCTTTCTGGGCACCACGGTGGCCGCTGGCACACCGGGCGCCGCGGCGCTCAAGACGGCGCTCGACACCATCTTCAACCACCCCAATGTGGGCCCTTTCATCGGCAAGCAGCTGATTCAGCGCCTGGTCACCAGCAACCCATCGCCCGGCTACGTGAGCCGCGTGGCGGGTGCCTTCAACAACAACGGCGCCGGCGTGCGCGGCGACATGCGTGCCGTGATCAAGGCCGTGCTGCTGGACAACGATGCGCGCAGCCCCGCAGGGCTGGCCGACCCGATGTTCGGCCGCTTGCGCGAGCCCATGCTGCGCTTCGTGCAGTGGGGACGCACCTTCGGCATCTCGTCGCAGTACGGCAGCTGGAAGATCGGCGACCTGAGCTCGGTTGGCACGCGCCTGGCGCAAAGCCCGCTGCGCTCGCCGTCGGTATTCAACTTCTTTCGGCCCGGCTATGTGCCGCCCTCGACCTCGCTGGCGACCGCCAGCGCGGTGGCGCCCGAGTTTCAGCTGGTCAACGAAAGCAGCGTGGGCGGGTACCTCAACTACATGCAGGGCGTGATCCGCAACGGCATCTTCGTCAACGCGCCCGACCTGCCCAACGGCGGCAGCAACGCCACCAACGGCTACGACATCAAGGCGGCCTACACCACCGAGCTGGCCATCGTCGCCGACGCCGATGCACTGGTCGCGCGGGTCAACCTGCTCATGACAGGCGGGCAGCTGTCCGCAGGCACCGTCAAGCTGATTGCGGACGCCCTCAAGGCGACCGCCATCACGGCGGCCAGCACCGACAACGCCAAACGCGACCGCGTCGCCGCTGCGATTTTCCTCGTCATGGCCTCGGCCGAATACCTGATCCAGAAGTAAGGCGGCCGCCATGCAATTCATCCAGCCCGAACTCCATTCCCGCCGCGCCTTCCTGCGCCGCTCGGCCCAACTGGGCATCGCCGGCACCGCCCTGCCATTTGCGCTCAACCTCGCCGCCGTCGGCGAGGCAGCGGCCTTCACCGCCACCGACTACAAGGCGCTCGTCTGCGTCTTTCTGTATGGCGGCAACGACTACGGCAACACCGTCATCACCTACGACGACGACAGCTACAACAAGTACAGCACCATCCGCGGCGGCGGTGGCGGGCAGTCGGCCGGTGGCATCGCCCTGGCAAAGTCCGCGCTCACACCCACGCTGCTGGCGCCCACCACGCCGCTGGCCGGCGGGCGCCAGTACGCGCTGCACCCGTCGATGACGGGGCTGACCAACCTGTTCAACACCGGCAAGGCTGCGGTGCAGCTGAACGTGGGGCCACTGGTGGTGCCGCTGACGCGCGCGCAGTACAACAGCAGCAACCGCGCGCTGTACCCGCTGCCGCCCAAGCTCTTTTCGCACAACGACCAGCAGTCGGTGTGGCAGTCGTCCTCGCCCGAGGGCTCCACCGTCGGCTGGGGCGGCAACCTGGGCGACCTGGCGCTGTCGTCCAACGGTACCTCGCTGTTCACCTGCATCTCCGTCACCGGCAACGCGGTGTTCCTGTCGGGCGACTCGGCGCTGCAGTACCAGGTCAGCACCAGCGGCGCGATTCCGATCAACGGCGTCAAGAACAACGTCTACGGCTCGACCGCCGTGCGCTCGGCGCTCACCTCGCTGATCCAGCAAAACAGCGGCCAGGCGCTGGAAAACGAATACAACCGCATCACCGCACGCGCCGTCGGCGCCGAAGCCACCATCACCTCCGGGTTGGCCGGGGTCAACCTGACCACAGCCTTCCCCACCAACAACCCGCTGGCAGACCAGCTCAAGATGGTGGCCCGCCTGATCGGCGCACGCACCACGTTGGGCAGCAAGCGCCAGGTGTTCATGGTGTCGTTGGGCGGCTTCGACCTGCACGATAACCTGATCTCGCAGCAGCCCGTGCTGATGCAGCGCGTGAGCGAAGCCATGACCGCGTTCTACAACGCCACGGCAGAGCTGGGCCTGGCCGACAAGGTGACCGCGTTCACCGCGTCGGACTTCGGCCGCACGCTCAGCTCCAACGGCGACGGCTCGGACCACGGCTGGGGCAGCCACCACCTGATGGTCGGCGGTGCGGTCAAGGGCAAGGCCTTCTACGGCAAGGCGCCGCCGGTCAGCATCACCAACACGACAGACGCCAACGACCAGTGGCACGTGGGCCAGGGCCGCCTGCTGCCCAGCACCTCGGTCGACCAGTACGCGGCCACGCTGGCCAGCTGGTTCGGTGTGAGCAATACGGAACTGCCGGGCGTGCTGCCGAATCTGAGCCACTTTGGCGGAGCGGACTACCCGACGAATCTGGGATTCATGGTGTGAAGATTGGTGGGCCTGACCGCCCTGTGTCAGGTTCAAGCCATTTCACGAACTGCCGATCCATCTAATTGATAGATATATTCAGCAAAGCCCGGTATTCGAATTTCAATCGCATATTGGGCCATTCGCGCTCAGGGGGCGTTCAATGGGTGACCCCCACAGCAATGCCCAATAGCATTTGCACCCCACCCTAGCACTAAAAAGCCGAACAGCATATTTAATTGAATAATTAATATTTTATTAAATTGCAATCAATCGGCAACTGAGCATTCGAGACATGCTAACAAAAATAAACCATGCAGATATATTTGCAGGGTTTATTTTTGCAACTAGCCGCTTCACTCCGATCGTCTTTCCATCGATTCCTCAGCCCACTGCTAAATCAACGGTGTGCCTGCGCGACGACAGCCATATCCAGAATTTTGCTACAGCCAATTATGAGGCCCAATTTATCAACTGCGCATCAAACGTCTTCAGCATGGACTATCAAAGTTGGACAAAAAATAAACCAACTAATACTATGACTGCGAAGTATTATTTCATACGAAATCATGGCCCTTATGGTTCGCGTCGCGTAAGCACCCCTAACAAAACGATTACATATATTTTCAATTCGTATGACTCATGACCACCTGCATACGCACCGGCCTCTAAAAACGGCACGACACAAGTGGAAAGCGAAATCATCTAACATTGTGTCGCTACATGTGCAAATGGCACTAAAAGAAGCCATGGAGAAAGAAAATATAGCAGTAACGGATTTCGACGATTTGCTATGGATCATGGCGCAAGAATCGGGAGGTGTTGTTGGAGTGCGCGATGGATCATCGACAGCGAGAGGACTTTTTCAACTCCTGATGGCACAATATCCGTTAAACCCCAACGGAGAAAAATCTTTTGGCAACGCAGTGGAAGAATGCCAAGGGGGCATCCACTATATATATGGACGCTATCATTCCTCACAGAAGGCAAAAGCGTTTTGGGAAAAGCACCATTGGTACTAAAATGAAAATAAATCCGCAATCTCTTTGCATTGCATTAATCATTTATTCAACCTCTATTTCTGCTGCCGACCACTCTCACCCCATCAGCTTCGACACATACAAGGTAGGCGTTGCAACTAAAAAAAGCTCAGTACTGCCGAAAACAACTTCCGCTGACGCTACTCCGTACATCTCTCAACTCAACTCCGCAGCAAGACAACCCATCAATTTTGCAGGGCACTATATCCTGGCTACGTGGGGCTGCGGTTCTGGTTGTGTGATGGGCGGTGCAATCGACACCGTGACAGGGCGTGTGGTGATGCTGCCGTTCACTGTATCCAATTGGCCGCTCCAGGTCGTGGAACCCCTCGCTTTTCAGAAAGACAGTGCTCTTCTCGTTATTCAAGGCAGCAGGAATGAGCAAGGATCGGGCATCCACTACTACCAGTTTGATGGTTCTCAATTCAAGTTATTGAAGACGGTTAATCACTAACGCTATCTAACCTTGCTCAGCGCTTTCGCTACGCTGGCGGGCTGCGGCCATCAAATCGCCAACGATGGGTCGCAGCTCCGAACTTGAACAATTCGGCCGAGACGCTGCGCCAAGGTCGTGCTGCCATGCTTGTCAGGGCCAAGTAGAGCAACCGCAATGCTGAGCGCTAATAATGGCCGGATGACACCTTCATCCTCTTCGCCTCCGTCGCCCCGCCCCCGTATCGTCATCATCGGCTGCGGCTTCGGCGGCCTGGAAGCCGCGCGTGCGCTGCGGGGCGCCGCGGTGGATGTGACGCTGATCGACAAGACCAACCACCACCTCTTCCAGCCCCTGCTGTACCAGGTCGCCACGGCCGGGTTGTCGGCGCCCGCCATTGCTGCGCCCATACGGCATTTGTTTCGGCAGCAGCCCAACGTCACCACCTTGCTGGGCGAGGTCCAGCGCATCGATGTGGCGGCGCGCACGGTGTATCTGAAGGACGGGCCCCACCCATCCGAGCCTTTGCACTACGACCACCTGGTGGTGGCGGCAGGCGCCACGCACAGCTACTTCGGCCAGGACGCGTGGGCCACGCATGCGCCGGGGCTCAAGACGCTGGACGACGCCTTCGAGATCCGCCGCCGCATCCTGCTGGCGTTCGAGGCGGCCGAGAAAGAGGCCGACGTGCAGCGCCGCGCCGACTGGCTCAACTTCGTCGTGGTGGGCGCCGGGCCCACGGGGGTGGAGATGGCGGGCACGCTGGCCGAGATCGCCAACCACACGCTGCCCGGCGAGTTTCGCCACATCGACCCCGCCAGCGCCAGGATCATCCTGCTCGAAGGCGGCGCGCGGGTGCTGCAGGCCATGCCCGAGGCGCTGAGCCAGCGCGCGAAGGAGCAACTGGAGAAGCTGGGCGTAGAGGTGCGGCTGCAGGCCCGTGTCACGGCCATTGATGCTGGAGGTTTGATGGTGGAATCGCCTGCTACCGCTGGCTCAGCAGGCGCCAACAGCTATCAAATCAAGAGCAAATGCATTGTTTGGGCTGCGGGGGTGGCGGCCTCGCCGCTGGGCCGGCACCTGGCCGAAGCCACCGGCTGCACCACCGACCGCGCAGGCCGCGTGGTCGTGGCGCCCGACCTGTCGCTGCCCGGCCACCCGGAGATCAGCGTGATCGGCGACCTGGCCTCGGCCCAAAGCCATGCGCCCGGGCACGAGCCCAAGCCGGTGCCCGGCGTGTCGCCGGGTGCCAAGCAGATGGGCCGCGCCGCGGCGGCCAACATCCTGCGGCGGCTCGGTGGCCAGCCCACGCAGCCGTTTCGCTACAGCGACTACGGCAACCTGGCGACCATCGGCCGCAACTCGGCGGTGGTGGACCTCACCTCGCCCGCGGGGCCGGTGCGGTTTTCGGGCTACTTCGCGTGGCTGTTCTGGCTGTTTGCGCACGTGTACTTTTTGATCGGCTTTCGCAACCGGCTGGTCGTGCTGATGGACTGGGCCTGGGCGTACTGGAGCTTCGCGCGCTATGCGCGGGTGGTGACGGGGATCGAGGGGCAACCGTCCGTGGCCGCAGCGCCGGTATCCAAAACCCCCGACAAGGCCCAACCGTAGGGCACGGACGCCGCAGTACCGCAGCGGGGCGGCGTCTTCCCGCCCCGCCTGCACGCCGGCGTTCCCAGAACCTGGTTCAGCCTCGCGCCCCGGCAGCGCCCTGCGGGCCCCGCAGGTGCGCGATCAGGTCCTCCAGCCGGAGCTTGCTGGCCATCTTGTGTCGCAGGGTCTTGAGCTCTGCCATCACGGCTTGCAACTCACCGGGTGTCGGCTGCAGCGGCCTGAGGCATTGGGCCAGCACCGGCACCACCTCGCGCCGCATGAACCGCCCGCCCGCCAGCACCATCTGCACGATCACGAGCAGCACGCCCAGGGCCATGAACACCAGCACCGCCAGGTCGGACGAGTCGGGGGACACCTTGTGCACGAGGGCGGGCCCGGCGATCATCAAGCCCAGCGCGACCAGCGCCGAGATACCGACCTCCTTGTCGAAATGGGTGGAGGCAAAACGCTTTTCGACCTTGGGCGACAGCAGCAAAAACGGGCTGCGGATCAGCGCCTTGCGGTCATCGGCATGCAGGGCGCGCGGGTCTTCGCGCAGCTGCCGCTCCAGGTCCAGCCGCTCCTTCCAGGCCTGCTCCAGGTTCGGGAAGGTCTGCCGCGCCAGCTCGGGCAAAGACGCCGGTTGGGACGCCGCCGCCGCGTAGTGGGTGGGCTCGGCGTTGAACGCGGTGCCGCACCGCGCACAGGTGCGCTCGTAGCCCACCAGTTCGCCCTGGCTCACGGTGATGTAGTACACGTGCCCCGCCGAGCCCAGGCGCCGCAGCACGAAGGGCCGCGGCTTGCGGCAGATAGGGCAGAAATCGGCCACATGGCCGAGTTTTCGATAGACGAGCTTCTTCCCCCAGACGATGAACATGGGAACCCCTCTCGGTGTGTTGTGTGATTTTTGGGAAACGGGAAGCCGCATGGTACGCACTGCGGCTGCCAAGGCACCGGGGGATGCGCCTGGGAATGCGTCCCTGTTTCCATCACGCAACGCAGTGCCGTGCTCGCCCGCCTGGAATCCTCTCGAACGAAAGACGGTGTACACACAGACCACCATGGCCCGCACAGCAGGGTGGCCCCACGGGGCCGCGCCTCACGGCGGCGGCATCAGGGCCGGACGTCGGCCACCTGCTCCAGCCATTGGGACAGCTCTTGCGCCACTTGCGTCGATGCATCCGACAGCGCGGCCACGCCACCTGCGGCGTCGGCGCTACGGGCGGGGGTCCGCACGATGAACACACGCTGGCCGCGCAGCACCTCGCCGGCCAAGGCGAGGTCCACCACCGTGGCGCGCAGCCGCACCACGCCGGCACTGTCCGTGGCGCTGGTGAACACATGGCTGAACTCTTCCAGCTCCACGCGCAGCACGGACGGCAGGCGGCTGCCCTGGGCTGAGTCGCGCGCCTGGGCGGCGGCGTCGTCGGCCTTGAGGATGGCGCGGCGCTGGCCCAGCTGCTCGCGCAGGCGCTGCTGTACCAGCTGCGCAGGCGGCTGGCTCCAGCGCGCCTGGCTGTAGGGGCGCAGCTGCTGGGTGTCGGCGTACATCAGGCGGTACAGCACGGCGTTGCTGCCTTCGGGCAGGCCGGGCGCGTCCACGTCGGCCAGCGCCAGCGGCGGCAGCGGTGCGCGCCGGTCGGTGGGCACCGGGGCCAGCGCGCCGGGGCCGAAGTCGTACAGCACGGGCCGGGCGGGTGGTGTGGGCAGGGCCGAGCAGCCAGCCAGCAGGATCAGGCCCAGAACGGCGCTCGCGCCGGACAGATAAGCGCGGCCAGCTATGCTTTTGATAGTCTTCATTTGCATTCCTCAGAGATCCATTTCGGCGGCATCGCCACACGCTTCACGACCGGCGCTGCCGGGATACCAGCGCACCCGTGGCACCGGCTTCCCCAGGCCACCGGCTGCGCCCCCCTTCGGGGGGAAAGCGCCGCAGGCGAGGCTCAGGGGGGGCTGAACCCCGCTTCACCCGGGCCGGGCGGTACGCGCCCCGAGCCGTAGATGAAGAGTTGCGGGTTGTCCGACACGCCGCCGGCAGTGCGGCTCAGCTGCCGTGCAGCGCGCGAGGTGTCGTCGGCCGCGCGGTTCAGGCGTGGCAGCGTGGTGGTGCTGAACTGGTCGGCCGCGCGCGCCAGCGATTGCGTGCCGATCGTGATCTGGTCGATGGGCCCGCCGTCGGCGCCCAGGCGCTGGGTGGTCTTGCTCACGTCGGCCGCCAGCGACGACACGCTGGCGCCGGCCTGCTGCAGCGACTGCAGGGTCTTGCGCGCGTCGTTGGCCAGGGGCGGGATCGACGCCAGGGCGGGGTCCAGGCGCTGGGCCACGGTGGCATCGAGCCGCTGGGTCAGCGTGTTGACGCTGCCGGCGGCCAGCGCGATGTTGCCGATGGCCTCGGAGAGCTTTTGCTGGTTGCTGTCCGACAGGATCTGGTTCACGCGGCGCGTGGCTTCTTCGACCTGGCTCAGGATGGCGGGGGCTTGTTCGGCCAGCTTGCCGAACGGTGACGCCTTGATGGGCAAGCGCGGCAGGCCGCTCGGGCCCGGCGGCAGCTCGGGGTAGGGCTTTTCGGCGTCGTCCAGCAGGATGTGGGCCAGGCCCGTGACGCCCTGGTAGCCCAGCACGGCAAAGGTGGTGGGGCTGATGGGCGCCTGCTCGTTCACAGCGATGCGGATGAGCACGTTGCCGCTCACCTGCGGGTCGAACCCGATGCGGGTGACCTTGCCGACGGCCACGCCCTTGTAGCGCACTGCGGCCTGGGGCTGCAGGCCGCCCACGCCGTCCTTGGTGGACAGCTCGAATTGCTCGTAGTTGGCGCTGTCGCGCGTGAGCCAGATGGCCAGGCCCGCCAGCATGGCGGCCACCACCAGCACGAAGATGCCTGCGGCAAGCGCGTGGGATTTGTTTTCCATCAGGTGTGTTCCTTGTCTGGCTGGGGTGCGGCCGGCTGCGCGGGGCCCTGCGCCAATGCAGGTGGAGGTGCGGGTTCAGTGAGGGGGGCGGATGCGGATTCGGGTGCGGGGGCCTGCACCGGCGCCATGGCGCGCTGGCCCCGTTCGCCCATGAAGAACTGCTCGATGAACGGGTGCTTGAAATGCGCCACCTCGTGCGGTGGCCCGGTGACGATGACCTTCTTGTCGGCCAGCACGGCCACGCGGGTGCTGAGGGCGAACAGCGTGTCCAGGTCGTGCGTGACCATCACCACCGTGAGCCCCAGCGCCGCGCGCAGCTCGCGCAGCAGCGCACAGAATTCGTCGGAGCTGTTCGGGTCCAGCCCCGCCGTGGGCTCGTCGAGCAGCAGCAGCGGCGGGTCCATGATGAGCGCACGCGCCAGCGCCACGCGCTTGACCATGCCGCCGGACAAATCGGACGGCATGCGGCTCGCGTGCTCGGGCTTGAGGCCCACCATCTGCAGCTTGACCAGGGCCGCGTCGCGCACCAGGTCATGGGGCAGCGTGCCCTGCTCGCGCAGCGCGAAGGCCACGTTGTCGAGCACGTTGAAGGCCGAGAACAGCGCGCCGTGCTGGAACAGCATGCCCACGCGGCTGGCCGCGCCCTCGCGCCCCATCTCCGACGCCGGCCGCCCCAGCACCGTCACCGTGCCGCGCGCCGGCTTGGCCAGGCCCAGTATCTGGCGCAGCAGCACCGTCTTGCCCGTGCCCGAGCCGCCCACCAGCGACAGCATCTCGCCGCGCTGCACGCTGAAGTTCAGGTCCTGGTGCACGGTGAACGCTTCGGTGCCCTTGCCGAAAATGCTCCACAGCCCGCGCACGTCCACCACCGGCGGCTCGTCCGGCGCCACGGCGATGTGCTCGGGCTTGGCGATGCGTTCAGTCATGGCGCCACTCCCCATATGCGTAGGTACCGCCACCCAACGCAGCAACTGGCGCGCCCCCATGCCAGTGCCACCGTGGAACTGGCTTCGCCCGGCCACGGGTGGCGTCCCCCTCGAGGGGGGGATGGAGCGAAGCGACACAGGGGGGACTTCATATACCGATGTTCTTGAAGCCGATGGCAAAGAGCGCATCCACGATGATCACCATGGTGATCGACGTCACCACCGACGCCGTGGTGCCTTCGCCCAGGCTCTGGGTGTTGGGCTTGACGCGCAGGCCCCAGTGGCAGCCGATGAGCGCGATGAAGGCACCGAACACCACCGACTTGGCCATGGCCAGCCCCAGGTTGCCCACCTTCACCGCGGCGGGCAGCGCCTGCGCGAAATAGGCGGGAGAAATGTCCATGGCCAGGTCGGCCGCCAGCATGCCCCCGGCCAGCGCGGCCAGCGTGGTCCACAGGCTGATGAGCGGCATGGCGATGGCCAGCGCGATGGTGCGCGGCATCACCAGCCGAAAGCCGTGCGGGATGCCCATGACGCGCATGGCGTCGAGTTCTTCGGTCACGCGCATCACGCCGATCTGCGCGGTGATGGCCGAGCCCGAGCGGCCCGCGACCAGGATGGCGGCCAGCATGGGCCCCAGCTCGCGGATCAGCGAGATGCCCAGGATGTTCACGATGAAGGACTCGGCCCCGAACTGGCGCAGCTGCAGGCTCATGAGGTAGGCCAGCACCACCCCGATCAGAAAGCCCACCAGCGCCGTGATGGGCAGCGCCGTCGCTCCCATACGGTACAGGTGGCCCGACACATCCCGCCAGGGCCCGCGGCGCGGGTTGCGCGCCAGGCGGCCCATGTCCAGCACCAGCTGGCCCACCATTTCGAGCATGTGGCGCGCGTGGTTCACGCCATGCAGCACCAGCAGGCCCAGCCGGTCCACCTCTTCGGCCAGCCGCCACGGCTCGCGCGGCGGTTCGGTGCCGGTGGTGAGTTCGGCCACGCGTTCGAGCATGTCGCGCTGGGCGTCGGTGCAGTCCAGCTGCGCGGGCCAGGCCCGCTGCCAGTGGTTCCACACCAGCTGCGCGCCGACATGGTCCAGCCATTGCAGCGGCGTCAGGTCCCAGCCCAGGTCAGGCGCGGCGGGGTTGGATTGCAGTTGTCCCGAGACGGCCGCCCACTGCCTGCGGGTGCCCAGCTCGGCCGCGCCCCAGCGCCCATGCAGTTGCGCACACGCGCCCTGGGGCGTGTCGGTGCGAACTATGCGGGGGGTGTGGTCGGTCATGAACTGGGCGGCGCGGCCGCCAGGTGATAAGGGAGGCTGCATGGTAGCGGAGCCACGCCACCGCAGCGCGTAGGATTTTCTCCCGCCAGAGGCACGGCGCGGGGTGGCCAAAGGCACCCAGTGTGTGAAATTAATATCAAACAGCCCCGTCCCGCTGGACCACCAAGCGCCACCAGCTATTAAAACAATAGCAATAGGCAGGACCCCTATCGACAGGGCATGTGCGATCCGCACAATGGCGCACCGACCCACACTGCACAGCACCGCTGGCCCTGATCCGATCTGCCCTGCCCATGAGCGACACCACGTTTGACACCATCATCATCGGCGGCGGCACCGCCGGCGCCCTGCTCGCCAACCGCCTGAGCGCCGACGGCCGCTACCGGGTGCTGCTGATCGAAGCCGGCCGCAAGGACGACTACCACTGGATCCACATCCCCGTGGGTTATTTGTATTGCATCGGCAACCCGCGCACCGACTGGCTCTACCACACCGAACCCGACGCGGGCCTGAACGGCCGCACGCTGCGCTACCCGCGCGGCAAGACGCTGGGCGGGTGCAGCAGCATCAACGGCATGATCTACATGCGCGGCCAGGCCCGCGACTACGACCAGTGGGCCGAGCTGACCGGCGACGCCAGCTGGCGCTGGGAGAACACCCTGCCCCACTTTCGCCGCCACGAGGACCACTGGCGCCTGGACCAGCCCGGCGGCGTGAATGAAAACTTCAAGCGCCTGCACGGCAACAAGTCCACCGGCAGCACCGGCGAGTGGCGGGTCGAAAAGCAGCGCCTGCGCTGGGACGTGCTGGACGCCTTCGCCCAGGCCGCGCAGCAGGCGGGCATCCCGGCCACCGACGACTTCAACGGCGGCGACAACGAAGGCGTGGGCTACTTCGAGGTCAACCAGAAGAGCGGCTGGCGCTGGAACACGGCCAAGGCCTTCCTGCGCCCCACCTGCTACGGCCGCCCCAACTTCGAGATGTGGACCAGCGCGCAGGCCGCCAAGCTCGTCGTCGAGACCCAGCCCGACGGCACCAAGCGCTGCACCGGCGTGCAGGTGTGGGACGGCCACGAGATGGTCACCGCCCACGCCACCGACGAGGTGATCCTGTGCGCCGGCGCCGTCAACTCGCCGCAGCTGCTGCAGCTGTCGGGCATCGGCCCCGCCGCGCTGCTGCGCCAGCACGGCATCGACGTGGCGGTCGACCTGCCCGGCGTGGGGGCCAACCTGCAGGACCACCTGCAGATCCGCGCGGTGTTCAAGGTCAATGGCGTGCCCACGCTCAACGCCATGGCCGGCTCGCTGTGGGGCAAGGCCAAGATCGGCCTGGAATACGCGATGAAGCGCAGCGGGCCCATGAGCATGGCGCCGTCGCAGCTGGGCGCGTTCACGCGCAGCAGCGCGAGCCAGCCCTACCCCAACATCGAATACCACGTGCAGCCGCTGTCGCTCGACGCCTTCGGCGAGCCGCTGCACAGCTTTCCGGCGTTCACGGCCAGCGTGTGCAACCTCAACCCCACCAGCCGCGGCACGGTGACCATCAAGGCGCCCGACTTCAAGGCCGCCCCGGCCATCGCGCCCAACTACCTCTCCACGCCCGAAGACCGCCAGGTGGCTGCCGACAGCCTGCGCGTCACCCGCCGCATCGTCGCCCAGCCCGCGCTGGCCGCGTACCAGCCCGAGGAATGGAAGCCCGGCGTGCAGTTTGAAAGCGACGAAGACCTGGCCCGCCTGGCCGGCGACATCGCCACCACCATCTTCCACCCCGTGGGCACCACCAAGATGGGCCGCGACGGCGACCCGATGGCCGTGCTGGACTCGCAGATGCGCGTGCGCGACCCGCGCAACGGCCCCGGCGCCGTGGTGGCCGGCCTGCGCGTGGTGGATGCGGGCGCCATGCCCACCATCACCAGCGGCAACACCAACTCGCCCACGCTGATGCTGGCGGAGAAGGCGGCGGAGTGGATCGTGAAGGCGCGGCAGGCGGCACGCCAAACGGCGTGACTGGGGGCGTGACGGGGGCGTGATGGAGTTTGATAGGGAGCGATGAGGGCTTGATGGCGGCATCGCAGGCGGCGGGCTCCAGTACTCCCACCCACCGTTCGGGCTGAGTTTGTCGAAGCCTGTGCCGCGCTTCGACGGGCTCAGCGTGAACGGTTTTTGTTGTTTGAAGCCACTGGGCAGGGCCCCGGAACAAACCGCAGCGATTCCCTGCACCACCCGCCAATGCTCGCAGGCAGGCAGTCAATCCAGCGGGATCGGAGTTGAGCTGAGGTCACCGCCTGTGATGTGACTACCATCGCGCCCCATGTACTCCTCCACCTTCATCTTTGCCACCCGGCAGTTCGACGACACCTTCCACCGCCTGGACCAGGCGATTGCCACCGCGGCCCGGTCCATCGACGGCTACCTGGGCGAAGAGGCATGGGAGGACACGGCGCGGGGCCTCGTCTCCAACGTGTATTACTGGAAGTCGCTCGAGGCGCTGCAGGCGCTCATGAGCCACCCCACGCACCTCGAGGCCAAGGCCGCGCAGGCGCAGTGGCTGAACGGCTACCAGGTGGTGGTGTCGCAAGTGCTGCGCACCTATGGCGACGACAAGCTCACAGGCCTGCTGCCCACTGCCGCCCTGTTTGCAGGCGGCGGCACTCCCGCGCACTGAGCAATACCGGCGGCGAGACACCCGCTAGCGGATACCGCCCACATAGCGCGGCACCTCGGGAGCGGGCTCGGGCGCGGCAGGCGCACTGCGCTGGCGCATGGCCTGGGTCGCCACGTCCAGCAGGGGGCGGCGCGGCGCAGGCGGTGGCACCGCGTGCATGGCGTGGTCCAGCCGGTCGGCCCAGTCGGCCAGTTCGGGCACACCGTCTTCCTGGGCGCGCTGGCGCGCAAAGCGCACCACCTCGGCCGCATAGTCCACGTTCACGGCCATCCACTCGGTGTCCGTCACACGCCCCGTCTTGCGGCGCAGCAGCACGTGCAGGTGGGCGGCAATGGCCAGCTTGTCGGAATCAGGCATGGTCGCTCCTTGAGACATAGGGATCACAGTTCAGTGGAAGTAACGTCTGAAGGTGGCCCTGCCCACGGCCTTCGAGCCCGCACGCCCCAGGCGAGGGCCACCGTGGAACTGGCTTCGCCAGGCCACCGGTGGCGTCCCCCCCCAGGGGGAAGGCGCCGAAGGCGACTCAGGGGGAGCCATAGCTACCCCAACCGCTCACGGTGCTGCGCGATGTCCAGCCCCGTCTGCTCGCTCAGCTCGTCCACCCGCAGGCCCACCACAAAGTTGGTGATCCACAGCAGCACCCCGGTCACCACCAGGCTGTAGGCCATCACGGCGCCCACGCCGATGGCCTGGGTGAGCAGGCTGCCCGAGGCGCCGCCCACCGTGGGGCTGGCCAGCACGCCGGTGAGCAGCGAGCCCACGATGCCGCCGATGCCATGCACGCCGAACACATCCAGCGAATCATCGGCACGCAGCAGGCGCTTGAGCCCCGTGGCGCCCCAGTAGCAGGCCAGGCCCGCCACCAACCCGATGACCACCGCCGAGCGCAGCGTGACAAAACCTGCGGCAGGCGTGATGGCCACCAGGCCCGCGATGAGGCCCGAGCACAGCCCAAGCAGCGACGGGCGGCCGCGCACGATCCACTCGCCCACCATCCACGACAGGGCGCCCGCGGCCGCTGCCAGGTGGGTGACCGCCATGGCCAGCCCCGCACGGCCATCGGCCGCCACGGCAGAGCCCGCGTTGAAGCCGAACCAGCCCACCCACAGCATGCCGGCGCCCGCCATGGTGAGCCCCAGGTTGTAGGGTTCGAACGGCTCGCGCCCGTAGCCGGTGCGCCGCCCCAGGTACCAGGCGCACACCAGGCCCGCGACGCCCGCGTTGACGTGCACCACCGAGCCCCCCGCAAAGTCGAGCGCGCCCATCTTTGCGAGCCAGCCGCCGGGCTCCCACACCCAGTGGGCCACGGGGGCGTAGACCAACAGCGTCCACAGGCTGGTGAAGATGAGCAGCGCAGAAAACCGCATGCGCTCGACCAGCGCCCCCACCAGCAGCGCGGCGGTGATGATGGCGAAGGTGAGCTGGAACATCGCGTACACCGACTCGGGGATGTGCGGCGCCACATGGCTCACCGCGAGCTTGCCGCCCGCGAGATCGAAGTCCAGCCCGGCAAAGCCCGCCCGATCCCACCCGCCCAGCCACGGGCTGCCGGGCGTGAAGGCCAGCGAGTAGCCTGCCGCGAACCAACACAGGCTGACCAGCGCCGCCACCGCGACCACGCTGGCCATGGTGTTGAGCACGTTCTTCTTGCGCACCATGCCGGCATAGAACAGCGCCACGCCCGGCAGCGTCATCAGCAGGACGAGAGCGGTAGAGGTCATCATCCAGCCGGTGTGCGCAGCGCTGATGGTGTCCTGCGACATCAGAGTGGGCCGCACCAGCGCGGGCGCAGCCACGGCCCCCGCCACAGCCGGGGCCGCCACGGCAGCGCCTGCAGCCCCCGCGTCCGGCAGCGTCCCCTGCTGCGCCAGCGCAGCCCCGCACAGCCCCAGACACAACACCACCACTGCCACAACCCGGTGCACGACTCCCTGCATGAAGGCTCCTTCTCGCAAATTGTTACAAGCAAGTTGCACGAGCCATGCCAGCAGAAAATGCCAGGAATACACAGGGAAGCCCGGCACCGTGCCCTGTTAAGGGGTCGGGAAACCCCCAATGCACCACCCGGGTGCGGCCGTTACAGTTGCGGCACTCGAAAGCGCGCTCCGGTGTGCCAAGCGAGGGGCCGAGGAGACACTCTTTCTACCAACAACGATATTCAAAGCACCCAACGAGGTGCAGACCCTTTCCAGGCGCTGGCGATCCCAGCGCCTTTTTCTTGCCTGCTCGCAGCGTGTGCGGCCTCCGCCGGGCGCACCGATGACTCCTGAATTGATAGCGCACCGGGTGCGACAATCCAGCGATGGAATGGATTTTTATCACCCTGGCCTCGCTGCTGGCAGGGTTTGTGGACGCGATCGTGGGCGGAGGGGGGCTGGTGATGGTGCCGGCGCTGTTCGCGGCTTTTCCGGCGGCGCCGCCGGCCACGCTGCTGGGCACCAACAAGGCCGCGTCGGTGTGGGGCACGGCCATGGCCACCTGGCAGTACAGCCGGCGCGTGCAGGTGCGGTGGCACGCCATGCTGCCCGCGGCCGCCGCGGGGTTCGCGGGCTCTTTCGCCGGCGCGTGGGCCGTGACGGTGATGTCGGCGGACTTTCTGCGCAAGCTGCTGCCGCTGGTGCTGCTGGGTGTGCTGGCCTACACCCTGGCCAAGAAGGAGCTGGGGCGGCACCACACGCCGCGCTACAGCGGCCGCACGGAGGTGGTGGCCGCCAGCCTGATCGGCGTGCTGATCGGTTTCTACGACGGGTTCTTCGGCCCCGGCACCGGCAGCTTCTTCGTCTTTTTGTTCGTGCGGCTGCTGGGGTATGACTTCCTCAACGCATCGGCGTCGGCCAAGCTGCTCAACTGCGCGACCAACTTTGCCGCCATCGCACTGTTCGCGGCCAAGGGCCACGTGTGGTGGCACTTCGCGGTGACGCTGGCGGTGGCCAACGTGGTGGGCAGCCTGTTGGGCACGCACCTGGCGCTCAAGCACGGCACGGGCTTTGTGCGCGGCATCTTCATCGTGGTGGTGAGCACGCTGATCCTCAAGACCGGCTACGACGCATTTCTTCGGTAACCCCCTGAGTCGCCTTCGGCGCCGCCCCCTGGAGGGGGACGCCCCCAGCGCGGCGGGGCGGCCCCTGCGCGGGGACACTGGGCTGGGGCGCGCCGGTAGCGCAGACCGCGCCCTGTAGTCGGCGGCCCAGCCCCTGCGTCCTGTTGGGGACACCGCTCTAAACCTGTTGTGAATTGGCACACAACGGGGCTTTGAGGGTTGTCCGCAGGCCCAAGGGAAAAATTCGCATATTTATAATCGTTACCACTTGATGACGGCAGGCTTCGCGTTTTGCGATGCCTGTATGTCCGAACCACCAGCCTCCGGCCTGCTACCCGCATGCCGGATTTTTTGTACCTGAAATACCCCTGACAGGACCCCTCCCATGAAATTGTTCAAGGCTGTAGCCACCGCCCTCGCGCTTTGCGCCGCTTTTTCCGCCGCCCAAGCCCGCACGCTGGACGAGGTCAAGAAGGACGGCAAGATCCTGATTGCGACCGAGGGGCAGTTCGCTCCGTTCAATTTCTTCAACGGCACCACGCTGACGGGCTTCGAAGTGGAGACGGCCGAACTGGTGGCCAAGAAGATGGGTGTCACCATCCAGTGGAAGACCCTGGGTTTTGATGCGCTGCTGACCGGACTGCGCCAGGACCGCTGGGACCTGGTGATCGCCTCGCACGGCATCACCGACGAGCGCGCCAAGGCCGTCACCTTCACCGACCCGCACTACTGCTCGGGCGGCATGATCATCGCCATGGACCCCGCCATCAAGAGCGCCAAGGACTTGGCGGGCAAGGTGGTGGCCGTGCAGACCGGCACCAGCTACCTCGAGAACGTGCAGAAGGTCTCTTCCATCAAGGAAATGAAGAACTTCCCCACCGACGTGGACGCCCGCAGCGCGCTGAACTCGCGCCGCGTGGACGCCTGGGTGACCGACCGCTTCGTGGCCAAGGCCGTGGCCGAGAAGAACCCCGGCGCGGGCTTCAAGCTGGGCGACATGCTGTTCATCGAGCGCATCGCCGCGGCCGTGGCCAAGGGCAACACCTCGCTGGCCGGCGGCTGGAACAAGGCCCTGGCCGAAGTCATGGCCGACGGCAGCTATGCCGCGCTGTCCAAGAAGTATTTCAACGAAGACGTCCGCTGCCAGTAAGCACGACCCGCTTGTAGCTACCGGGGTCTTTTTTCATGCTCACTGCCTTTTGGCCGCAGCGCTGGAGCCGCCAGCAGCGCAGCAACGCCACGCTCGTCTCGGCCGTCATCCTGATGGTGCTGGCGCTGTCTCTGCTGGGCACATTGCTGTCCTTTTTGCCCGATCCCATCGGCCCCAACGCCCAGGCGTTCTCTGACGGCGCGCGCACCACCCTGTGGCTCACGCTGATCAGCGGCAGCGTGGGGCTGGTGCTGGGCACCGGCGCGGCACTCGCCCGCACATCGCGCTTTGCAGCGGTGCGCTGGGTCGCGAGCTTCTACATCTGGGTCATCCGCGGCACGCCGCTCTTGGTGCAGATCCTGTTCGTGTACTTCGCGCTGCCGGTGCTGGTGCCGGGCCTGAACCTGCCCGACTTCGCGGCCGCCGTGCTGGCGCTGGGCCTGAACGTGGGTGCCTACAACGCCGAGGCCATCCGCGCCGGGCTGCTGGCCGTGCCGCGCGGCCAGACCGAGGCGGCCAAGGCCCTGGGCCTGGGGCGGATGCACGTGTTCATGGACGTGGTGTTTCCGCAGGCGTTCAAGTTCTCGCTGCCGCCGCTGGTGAGCAACTTCGTGGCGCTACTCAAGGACTCGTCGCTGGCCTACGCCATCGGCGTGGTGGAGCTGACCAATGTGGGCAATCGCATCCAGTCGGCCACGTTCCAGCCCATTGCCACGCTGTCCACGGTGGCCATCACCTACCTGCTGCTGACCACCCTGGTCACGCAGATCTCGAACGCGGTGGAATACCGCTTCGACGTGGAAGGCCGCAACCAATGACGGGCGCGTCCACACCCTTCATCGTGGTGGACCGGGTCTGCAAGTCGTTCGGCGCGCACCAGGTTCTGAAGGACGTCTCCACCACGTTCAACACCGGCGAGGTCACCGTGATCATCGGTGCATCGGGCTCGGGCAAGAGCACCTTGCTGCGCGCCATCAACCGGCTCGAACCCCACGACTCCGGCCGCATCACCATCGGGGGCGAAGACGTCACCGACGACCTGGCCACGCTGCAAAAGCAGCGCAGCGAGGTCGGCATGGTGTTCCAGCAGTTCAACCTGTTCGGCCACATGAGCGTGCTGGACAACGTGACGCTGGCCCCCCGCCGCATCCGCCGCACGCCGCGCGCCCAGGCCAACGAGCAGGCCATGGCCCTGCTGCGCCGCGTGGGCATGCAGGACCATGCGCACAAGTACCCCTGGCAACTGTCGGGCGGCCAGCAGCAGCGTGTGGCCATTGCGCGCGCGCTGGCCATGCAGCCCCAGGTGATGCTGTTCGACGAGCCTACCTCGGCCCTGGACCCGGAGATGGTGCAGGAGGTGCTCGACGTGATGCGCGAGCTGGCCCGTGGCGGCATGACCATGATCGTGGTGACCCACGAAATGGGCTTCGCGCGCGAGGTGGCCGACCGCGTGATGTTCTTCGACCAGGGCCGCATCGCCCACGACGCACCTCCCAGCGAATTTTTCAATAACCCCGCCAACGACCGTATCCGAGCCTTCATCGGACGCATGGGCGCCTGAGATCCAGGTGCTCTGCGACAACCACCACAAGCCCCTACCGGAGTGACCATGAAACTGAACCACACGTTCCTTGCCCTGCTGGCCGCCGGCCTGTGCAGCCTGCCACCCGCAGCGTTGGCCCAGACCGCCAAGGATTTCGAAGAGATGCGCAACGAGCTCAAGGCGCTGCGTGCCGAGCTCAACCAGCTCAAGGCCCAGCAGGCCCAGGCACCGGCTGCAGCGCCCGCGGGCGCGTCGGCATCGGCCTGGAACGACCGCATCGACGCGGTCGAGCTCAAGCAGAAGGACGCCGTGGTGCTGGGCGACATTCCGGGAAGCTTCCGCCTGCCGGGCAGCGAGACATCGATCCGCATCTACGGTTTTGCAGAAGCCAACATGGTCAAGGACTTCAAGGGCACCGCGCCTGGCGACACCTTCACCAACCTGATGGAGCAGCCCCTGGGTGACAACCACTCGGGCAAGGCCAGCCTGACCGCGCAGACCTCGCGCTTCGGCTTCGAGACCTCCACGCCCACCTCCATCGGCACGTTCAACACCAAGATCGAAGCCGACTTCTATGCCTACTGCGGCAGCGAGTGCAACCGGGGCCGCCTGCGCCTGCGCCACGCCTACGGCGAGTACGCCGGCTGGCTCATCGGCCAGACCTGGTCGACCTTCATGGACACCGACAACCTGCCCGAGACGGTGGACTTCAACGGCCCGCCCGGCGCGACCTTCCGCCGCCCCACGCAGGTGCGCTACACGTACAACGACCCCAACCTGGCCAAGTTCCAGTTCGCCATCGAAGAACCCACCGACGGCGCCAGAAGCCCCAACCTGGTGGCCCGCGTGGACAAAGCCTTCGACTGGGGCAACGTCAACGCCCGTCTGATGTCGCACGAGCAGCGTGTGGACGGCGTGAGCAAGCGCGGCATGGGCTTCGGCCTGGGCGCGGGCTACAAGATCACCGGCACCACCACGCTGATGGCGCAGTACACGCGCCTGGACGGCGATGGCGACGGCGCCTACCTGGTGGGCACCAACTACCCGGTGCTGGATGCCGGCACGGTGCGCCTCGACAAGTCGCACGGCGTGGTGCTGGGCCTGTCCAACGTGTTCAGCGAGAAGCTGCGCGGCACCGTGTCGCTGGGCATGGTGCGCTCGCGCAACAAGCTGGGCGACGCCTACGTGAACGCGTACGGCGCCGAAGGCAACCACAAGCTGTACCAATGGCACGCCGGCATGTACTACCTGCCGATCAAGAACGTGGAGCTGGGCGGCGAGCTGATCGGCGGCCGCCGCACGACGTTCGATGGCCAGCAGGGTGACATGCTGCGCCTGAATCTCCAGGCACGCTACCTTTTTAATTGACACCCCCTGAGGCGCTGCGCGCCTTCACCCCTCTCTCTACGCGCTGCGCGCTACGGGAGGGGGACGCAGCCAGCGGCCTGGCAGAGCCAGTTCCGCTGCTACCTGGCGTGGGCCGCGCCTGTACGGCGGCAGCAGGCCGTGCACAGGGCGCTGAGCAGGACATCATTTGCAAGCGGCTGTTCGGGGAACCGACCAGCCCTTTCTTTTTTAAAGCCAATGAAACCCGAACGTCTGGGCCTGGTGGCCTTGCTGGTGGTGACCGTGGTGTGGGGCACCACCTTCCCCGCCATGAAGCTGTTGTCCGCGCACCTGGATGCACTGCAGATCATCTGGCTGCGTTTTGTCATCGCACTGGTGGTGCTGGCCCCGCTGTGGTGGGGCATGCGGCGCGGCGAGCGGGTGTGGGGCTGTGCGCTGGGGGTGTTGCTGTTCCTGGCGTTCTGGCTGCAGATCGAGGGGCTGGCGCGCACCAGCAGCAACCGCAATGCGTTCGTGACCGGGCTCAATGTGCTGGTGGTGCCGCTGATCGCCATGGCCGCGCTGGGGCGCCGTTACGGCTGGGCACTGTGGGCCGCGTGCGCCATGGCGTGTGCCGGCATGGCCCTGATGTTCCACGAGAACGAGCCCTGGAACCTGGGCGATACGCTGACGCTGGCGAGCACGGTGTTCTACGCGCTGTACATCCTGGCGCTGGAGGCCTGCGCCAGCCGCACGGCCGCGCACCCGCTGCGGGCCACGCGCATGGCGGCTGCGCAGGCGACGGTGATGGCGCTGGCGTCCACCGCGCTGCTGCTGGGGCGGGGTGGCGGCATAGGCTGGCTGGAGCAGTCCGCCACACGGCTGCCCACCGATGCCTGGGTGGCCCTGCTGTACCTGGGCCTGCTGGCGAGCGTGGTGGTGGTGAGCTTGCAGGCCTGGGGCCAGCAGCGGGTGGATGCCATGCGCAGCGCCATCGTCTTCGGGCTGGAGCCGGTGTTTGCCGCGCTCACCGCCTGGGCGCTGCTGAGTGAGCGGCTGGGGTGGGCGGGCCTTGCCGGCGCGGCGCTCATCGTCGCGGCGCTGGTGTTCAGCCAGCTGGCGCCATCCGCCAACGCGAAGGTGCGGCCGCCGGCCTGAAGTCCCACCGCCGGATGCGCTGCAGGCCTCAGTCCACCCCAAGCCGCTCGGGCTGAATCTGTCGAAGCCAGGGCGTGCCCCGGGCGCGCAAGGCTTCGACGAGCTCGGCACGAACGGTTGGGGGATGTGGCATCTGATGGAAGTCGCTCATCAAGCCACACAATTTCAAATCAAACAGCCGCCTACCGCTTTCTGGACAAGCGCGGAAAGCTATTAAAACAATAGCAAATCCAATCCCCTGCAACACAGGCGGCAGCCGTTGGGGCTGGTGCCCCCCCTCACACGTTGGTGCGCTGCGTCAGGGCAGCGGCAAGGGCACGTCGGCCGCCCGGCGGGGCTTGCCGATGGGGGCGGAGGCCAGACCCTTCTGCACGGCGGCGATGTCTTCTTCGCTGGGGTAGTCGCCCTGCAGCCAGTAATCGAACACACGGCGCGCGATGGGCGCGGCATGCGCTGCGCCAAAGCCCGAGTTCTCCACGATCACCGCAAGGGCGATGCTGGGCGCCTCGGCAGGGGCGTAGGCAGCAAACAGCGAGTGGTCGCGCTGGTGCTCTTCGAGCGCCTTGGCGTTGTACTTCACGTTCTGGCCCAGGCTGACCGCCTGCGCCGTGCCCGTCTTGCCCGCCGAGGTGTAGGGTGCGCCGGCAAACACGCGCGTGCCGGTGCCGCCCTTGTTCACGCCCACCAGGGCGTTGCGCACGATCTCCACGTTCTTGGGGGAATAGCCCAGGTTCTCGCCCGGGGGCTGCACGATCTCGGTCACCACGCCGGTGACCGAGTTCTTGATGGCCTTGGCCAGGTGGGGGCGGTAGCGAGTGCCGCCGTTGGCCAGCGTGGCCTCGGCCAGCGCGAGCTGCAGCATGGTGAAGTTGTTGTAGCCCTGCCCGATGCCCAGGGACACGGTCTCACCCGGGAACCAGCGCTTCATGTCGGCGCGCTTGTAGGTGTTGCGCTTCCACTCGGTGCTGGGCAGCGTGCCGCGCACTTCACCGTTCAGGTCGATCCCCGTGCTCTGGCCAAAGCCCAGCGGTTTCATGAAGTCGTGGATGGCGTCCACGCCCATCTCGACGGCCAGCGAATAGAAGTAGGTGTTGCTCGAGAACTGGATGGCGCGGTGCATGTCCACCCCGCCCAGGCCGCCTTCGTGGCTGCGGAAGGTGTGGCCACCAAACGTGTACGAGCCCGGGTCGTTCACCACCAGGCTGGGCGAGCGCTTGCCCAGCTGCAGGGCCGCCAGCGCCATGAAGGGCTTGTACGTGGAGCCCGGTGGGTACGTGCCGCGCAGTGCGCGGTTGAGCAGGGGCTTGTCGATGGATTCGTTGAGCGCCGCCCAGTTCTCCACGTCGATGCCTTCGACAAAGAGGTTGGGGTCGAACGTGGGCTTGCTCACCAGCGCCAGGATCTCGCCGTTGCGCGGGTCGATGGCGACCAGCGCGCCGCGGCGGCTGCCGTAGAGCTCTTCGATGAGTTTCTGCAGCTTGATGTCGATGGACAGCATCACGCTGTCGCCGGGCGTGGCCGCGTGGCTCGACAGCTTGCGCACCGCGCGGCCGCCGGCCGATGTCTCCATCTGCTCGACACCGGTGGTGCCGTGCAGCGACGACTCGAAGCTTTGTTCGACCCCGAGCTTGCCGATGTACTCGGTGCCCCGGTAATTGGCCTCGTCTTCCGAGTCCTGGATGCGCGCCTTTTCCGGCTGGTTGATGCGGCCGATGTAGCCGACGGCGTGGGCGCCTACTTCGCCCATCGGGTAGTTGCGAAACAACCGCGCCTTGATGTCCACGCCCGGAAAGCGATAGCGCTGCGCGGTGAAGCGCGCGACCTCCTGGTCCGTAAGGCGTGTGCGGATGGGCAGGGATTCGAAGTTGCGCGACTCTTCCATCAGCCGCTTGAAGCGGCGGCGGTCGCGCGTCTGGATGTCCACGATCTTGGCCAGCTCGTCGATGGTCTCATCGAGCACGCCCGCGCGCGAGGGCGTGATCTCCAGCGTGTAGGCCGAGTAGTTGGTAGCCAGCACCACACCGTTGCGGTCCAGGATGAGCCCCCGGTTCGGCACGATGGGCACGACCGCCGTGCGGTTGCTCTCGGCCTGCGCGGCCAGGTCGTCATGGCGGACCACCTGCAGATACACCAGCCGCGACACCACCAGGCCGAACGCGAACAGCACCACCAGCCCAATGATGAACGCCCGCAGCCGAAACCGCGATGCGTCGGCTTCGCTGTTGCGCAGCTCAGTCATGGCTGAACTCCATGCGCCTGCTGCCCGTGAAACCAGTCCCGCACAGGCCAGTGCCGCAAAACTGACTTTGCCAAGCTATAGGTGGCGTCCAGAGGAAGGATGGCAAGCGGCTCAGGAGAGGCTTCATTGCGCGGCGCAGCGCCCGCAAGCGCACGGCCCAGGCCAGTGCCACCGTGGAACTGGCTTTGCCAGGCCACGGGTGGCGTCCCCCTCCCGAAGGAGAGGGGGAAGGCGCGAAGCGACTCAGGGGGAGCTTCATCACAACGGCCGGTTCTGATCACGGTCCGGCGGCCGACGCTGCGGCGCCAGCAGCACCCAGCTGGCCAGCGGCCACAGCAGCGCCTCGATCAGCGGCGCCAGAAAGCTCCACAAACCGGGGAAGATGCCCCCCGCCGCCATGCGCAGCAAAAGCTCGATCGCATGCGCCAGCGCAAACAGCGGCAGCACCTGCAGCGCCTGCGACGGTACGCTGAACCACAGCAGGCGGCGGTGGACGGCTATGGCGCCGAACGACAGCACGGTGTACGACAGCGCATGCTGGCCCAGCAGCGCCGACTGGCTCACGTCCATGCACAGGCCCAGCAAGAATGCCACGCCCATGCCGATGCGCAGCGGCTGGTGCACGCCCCAGAAGACCAGCAGCACCATGAGCAGGTCGGGCGTCCAGACGATGCGGCCGAGCGGCAGCATGTTGACCGCCAGGCCCACGGCCAGGCTGACGCCGATGAACACCGGGTTGACCGGCAGCAGCAAGGGCTCGCCGCGCGGCATGATCATGGCGTGGGGCCTTTCAGAAATTGCAGCAGTGTGTCCGCCGGGGCGCATGGCCAGGGCAATGCCACGGGTCGGACGCTTGCGTGTTGCAGCATCAGCATCGTCGTCATCCCTTGCGCGTGCCGCGTTTGGCCGGCACCGGGTGGGCGGGCTCGGGCCGGGGCAGTACGTTGTCGGCCAGCGGCTTGAGCACCACCACATGGCGCGCGCCCTGCACCTGCGCCAGCGGCACGCAGTAGATGCGTGCGAAGGCCGAGTCGGCCCGGCGCTCCACACGCACGACCTTGGCCACGGGCAAGCCCGAGGGGTAGAGCCCGTCCACACCGCTGGTGGTGAGCAGGTCGTCCTCGCGCACATCGGCGTTGGCGGGCATGAAGCGCAGCTCCATCCCACCGCCGTGGCCCGCCACCGGGTCGCCGTAGGCCACGCCGCGCGCGCCGGTCCGGATGTTCAGCACAGGGATGGCTTGGTCGCGGTCGACCAGCAGCGTGACCTCGCTCACCAGCGGGAACACCCGCGTGACCTGGCCCAGCACACCGGCCTCGTCCATCACGGGCGAGCCCAGCTCCACGCCGCCCATCTGGCCGCGGTCGAGCACCACGCGGCGGGTGTACGGGTCGGCGGTGTCGTAGATCACCTCGGCCGCCTGGGCCGGCGTTTCGAGCCGCTCGCGCAGCGCCAGCAGTTGCCGCAGGCGCGTGTTTTCCAGCGCCAGCTGCTCGGCCTGGGTGGCGCGCTGGCCCATGACGGTCATCTTCTTGCGCGCGTCGTCCAGCTCTTGCTGTGCCGTGGTCAGCGACTGAAAATAGTCCGAGCTGTGGCCGGCCATCTCCACCGGCTTGAGCATGAGCCACTGCACGGGGTACAGCACCGTGCCCACCGCCTGCCGGAAAGGCCCGGTGAGCTGAAAGCGAGCGTCGGCCACCATGAGAAACAGCGCCAAAGCGCTGTAGACGGCCAAACGCGACAGGGCCGAAGGGCCTTGCTTGAAGAAGGGGGGAGCGCTGCGCTCGAGGGTACCCAGAGGCATGTCAGTGATTCATAGCGCTGTGCGCCAGCCCCCCGGCCTACGAACCTGGCGAGATCAACGCCAGTGCACCCGCAGAACTGGCTTTGCCAGGCTGCTGGGTGCGTCCCCCTGCCCGCAGCGCACGGCGCTGCGAGAGCGGGGAGAAGCCGCGAAGCGACTCAGGGGGGAGTGCCATTATTCACTGGTAAAAATGCTGCCCAGGCGGTCCATGCGCTCCAGCGCAATGCCGCAGCCGCGCACCACGCAGGTCAGCGGGTCTTCGGCCACCAGCACCGGCAGGCCGGTTTCTTCGGCCAGCAGGCGATCGAGGTCGCGCAGCAGCGCGCCGCCACCGGTCAGCATCATGCCGCGGTCGGCAATGTCGGCGCCGAGTTCGGGAGGGGTCTGCTCCAGCGCGTTCTTGACGGCGGAGACGATCTGGTTGAGCGGGTCAGTCAGGGCTTCCAGCACTTCGTTGGAAGAAATGGTGAAGCTGCGCGGCACGCCTTCGGACAGGTTGCGGCCCTTGACTTCCATCTCGCGCACTTCGGAGCCTGGGAAGGCCGAGCCGATGTTCTTCTTGATGGCTTCTGCAGTGGGCTCGCCGATCAACATGCCGTAGTTGCGGCGGATGTAGCTGATGATGGCTTCGTCGAACTTGTCGCCGCCCACACGGACGCTGCCCTTGTAGACCATGCCGCCCAGCGAGATCACGCCCACTTCGGTGGTGCCGCCGCCAATATCGACGACCATGGAGCCGGAGGCTTCGGAAACCGGCAGGCCCGCGCCGATACCGGCGGCCATGGGCTCTTCGATCAGGTAGACGGCGGTGGCGCCAGCAGCTTCTGCGGCGTCCTTGATGGCGCGGCGCTCGACCTGGGTGGAGCCGCAGGGCACGCAGATGATGATGCGCGGGCTGGGGGTGAACAGCGTGCGCGGGTGGACCATCTTGATGAACTGCTTGATCATCTGCTCGGTGATCACGAAGTCGGCGATCACGCCATCCTTCATGGGCCGGATGGCTTCGATGTTGCCTGGGACCTTGCCCAGCATGGCCTTGGCTTCGCGGCCTACGGCCTGGATGACTTTCTTGCCGTGGGGCCCGCCTTCGTGGCGGATGGCCACCACGGAAGGCTCGTCGAGAACGATGCCTTTGTCGCGGGCGAAGATGAGGGTGTTGGCTGTGCCAAGATCAATGGCAAGGTCGGTGGAGAAGTACCGACGGAAAGCTCCGAACATTCAAAAATCCTCTCAGGCACGGCATGCACGTCGGCCTGCCATCGCCGGGTGTGTCAGGGAATAGTGGGGGTCAAATATCGCTTTTTTCGCACAATGACCGGCTGAAAAGAGGGTATTGCGGCAAAGCCGGGATAATACCCGATCCCCTGTGAATAACTCCCCCCGGCGCGGCGTGGATCACAGCTTTACTTCTGGTTTCTCTAGATTCTCCTCCCTATGGCACTGACCCCCCAGGACATCGGCCGCATTGCCAATTTGGCGCGGCTTGAGCTGACACCCTCCGAAAGTGAGCGCATGCTGACCCAGCTCAATGGCTTCTTCGACATCGTGGAGAAGATGCGGGCTGTGGATACATCGGGCGTGGCACCTCTGGCGCACCCCGTGGCGGCCATTCAGGACGTGGCCCTGCGCCTGCGCGACGACGTGGCCAGCGAGCCCAACCAGCGCGAAGCCAATCAGAAGAGCGCCCCTGCCGTGGAGCGCGGCCTGTTCCTCGTTCCCAAAGTGATCGAGTAAGGAAGGCCCGCATGACCATGACCACGAACAAAGCCCTGCACGACCTGGGCGTGACCGAACTGGCCGCCGGCCTGCGCGCCAAGCAATTTTCTGCGGTGGAAGCCGCGCAGCATTTTCTGTCGCGCACCCAGGCCCACCCCCAATTGGGCGCTTTTGTCGCGCTGAACCAAGACGCCACCCTGGCGCAGGCGCGCGCCGCCGATGCCCGCCTGGCTGCAGGCACGGCAGGCGCGCTGGAAGGCGTGCCGCTGGCACACAAGGACATCTTCGTCACGCGCGACTTCCCCAGCACCGCAGGCTCGAAGATGCTGGCCGGTTACCAGTCGCCGTTCGACGCCACGGTGGTGGCCAAGCTGGCCGAAGCCGGCGCGGTGACGCTGGGCAAGCTCAACTGCGACGAGTTCGCGATGGGCTCGGCCAATGAAAATTCTGCCGTGGCCCCGGTGGGTTTCGACGCGCCCGCCCCGGTGCGCAACCCGTGGGACACCAGCCGTGTGCCCGGCGGGTCCTCGGGCGGCAGCGCGGTCGCCGTGGCCGCGCGCCTGGCCCCGGCCGTGACCGGCACCGACACCGGCGGCTCCATCCGCCAGCCGGCGTCGTTCTGCGGCATCACCGGCATCAAGCCCACCTATGGCCGCGCCAGCCGCTACGGCATGATCGCTTTCGCCTCCAGCTTGGATCAGGCCGGCCCGATGGCCCGCAGTGCCGAGGACTGCGCGCTGCTGCTGTCCGCCATGTGCGGCCCCGATCCGGACCGTGATTCGACGAGCCTGGATGTGCCTGCGGAAGACTTCAGCCGCTCGCTCAACGACTCCATCGACGGCCTGCGCATCGGCATCCCTGCCGAGTTCTTTGGCGAAGGCCTGGCCCCCGACGTGCGCGCGGCCGTGGACGGCGCGCTCAAGGAATACGAGAAGCTCGGCGCCAAACTCGTGCCGATCAGCCTGCCCCGCACGGAGCTGTCGATTCCGGTGTACTACATCATCGCCCCGGCCGAGGCGTCGTCCAACCTGTCGCGCTTCGACGGCGTGAAGTTCGGCCACCGCGCCAAGGACTACACCGACCTGGTGGACATGTACAAGAAGACGCGGGCCGAAGGTTTTGGCGACGAGGTCAAGCGCCGCATCATGATCGGCGCCTACGTGCTGTCCCACGGTTATTACGACGCGTACTACCTGCAGGCGCAAAAGATCCGCCGCATGATCGCCGACGACTTCCAGAACGCCTTCAAGGATTGCGACGTGATCGCCGGCCCCGTGGCGCCCACCGTGGCTTGGAAGCTGGGCGAGCATGGCAACGACCCGCTGGCCGACTACCTGGCCGACATCTTCACCCTGCCCGGTTCGCTCGCCGGCTTGCCCGGCATGAGCGTGCCCGCGGGCTTTGGCGAAGCCGGCATGCCCGTGGGTCTGCAGCTCATCGGCAACTACTTCCAGGAAGCCCGCCTTCTGAATGCTGCGCACCGCCTGCAGCAAGCCACTGACTTCCACCTCCGCCAACCCGGAGGCCTGTGACATGACGACGACCCCCAAATTGATCCACGGCTACGAAGTCGTCATCGGCTTCGAGACCCACACCCAGCTTGCCACGCAGAGCAAGATCTTCAGCCGCTCGCCCACGGCCTTCGGCGCGGAGCCCAACACCCAGGCATCGCCGGTGGACCTGGCGCTGCCCGGCACGCTGCCGGTGATGAACCGCGAAGCGGTGGTCTGCGCTATCAAATTAGGACTGGCTCTGGGCTCCCACATTGCGCAGAAGAGCATTTTTGCCCGCAAGAACTACTTCTACCCCGACCTGCCCAAGGGCTACCAGATCAGCCAGTTCGAGATCCCGGTCGTGCAGGGCGGCGAAGTGCAGTTCTTTCTGGGCGATGAGAAACGAACCGTGCGCCTGGTGCGTGCTCACCTGGAAGAAGATGCCGGCAAGTCCCTGCACGAGGACTCAGCACTCGGAGGTGGGGGTCAGTCCGGCATCGACCTGAACCGCGCCGGCACGCCCCTGCTGGAGATCGTGACGGAGCCCGACATGAGCTCGAGCGAAGAGGCCGTGGCCTACGCCAAGGAGTTGCACAAGATCGTGACCTGGATCGGCATCTGCGACGGCAACATGCAGGAGGGCTCGTTCCGCTGCGACGCCAACGTCTCGGTGCGCAAGCCGGGCCAGCCCCTAGGCACGCGCCGCGAGATCAAGAACCTGAACAGCTTCAAGTTCATGCAGCAGGCGATCGACTACGAGATCCGCTGGCAGATCGAGGAGATCGAAGACGGCCGCGCGATCCAGCAGGCCACCGTGCTGTTCGACCCCGACACGGGCGAGACGCGTGCGATGCGCACCAAGGAAGACGCGGCCGACTACCGGTACTTCCCGGACCCGGACCTGCCGCCGCTGTGCATCTCGCAAGCCTGGATCGATGAGCAGCGCGCTCTGATGGCCGAGCTGCCGCGCACCATGGCGGCGCGCTTCGTGGCGGACTATGGCCTGCCCGAGTACGACGCCACGACCCTCACGCAGAGCAAGGCCATGGCCGCGTATTTCGAGGCCGCGGCCAAGGCCTGTGGCCAGGCCAAGCTGGCCAGCAACTGGATCATGGGCGAGGTGTCGCGCCGCCTGAACATGGTGGAGACCGGCATCGAGCAGGCGCCGGTATCGTCGGCCCAGCTGGCCGCGCTGATCGCGCGCATTGCCGACGGCACCATCTCCAACAACGCGGCCAAGCAGGTGTTCGACGCGCTGTGGACCGGTGACGGCCACGAGGTGGATGCCGTGATCGAGGCCAAGGGCCTCAAGCAGATGAACGACACCGGCGCGCTGGAGGCAATCATCGACGAAGTCATCGCTGCCAACGCAGACAACGTCGCCCAGTTCCGCGCAGGCAAGGACAAGGCTTTCAATGCGCTGGTCGGCCAGATCATGAAGGCCAGCAAGGGCAAGGCGAACCCCCAGCAGGTCAACGACGTGCTGCGCGCCAAGCTGGCAGGCTGAACGAGCAACTTGGGGGGAAAACACTCCCCCGGCTTGCAGCAACGAAAAAGGGGCAGTACGCCCCTTTTTTTGTGCCATCGCCCCGCTGCGCGCAGGCCGGCTACAAGCTCTTTGAATCTACCGCCTAGCGTGACGCCGCAGGCGCAGCAAGCTCTCCTGCGCCGGTGGCCGCAGGTGCCAGTACAGGCGCTCGCTGCGATTCCCACAGCTTGCGAAGCAGCGCCAGCTCGGTATCGAAGCGCTGGTGCACCCGGCGCTTTTCCTGGTCCTGCCCGGCCAGAAAGCGTTGCTGCTCGGCAATGCTGTCTTCGTTTTCGGCGATCTTGCGGCGCAGTGTCATGGGCGCCTTGTTGGGGTCCTTCTTGTAGAACTCCATTTCGGTATCGAAGCCTTTGCGCTGCTGCTTGAGTTCGGCAATGCGCTTTTCTGCCGTGGCCGTGACGTCGTCCACCAGCTGGATGGCGGCGGCGCGCTCGACGTCGTGGGTGGCCTTGTCGGGGTAGCGGGCCGTGAGCACGCGCTCTCGGCGGCGCTCCTCGACGACACGGGCGCGCTCTTCGGCCTCCTTGCGGCGCTGCACTTCCTGGGCCGCACGCTCGTTCTCCGTGAGCGACGGGCCGATCTGGCGGCGGACCGTACCCGAAGGGCTCAATTCGCGCTGCTCACGGTCCAGGCACTCTGGAATGGGCCGGTCCGCCGTGAGCTTGCGTCCATTGCGGTCGACGCAGGTGTAGATACCGCCCGGCTGCGGTTGCGCGCGCGCGGCCTCCGAACCCAACATGGCACACATCACCGCCCCAACGGTCCACGCCAACCTGCTCAAGTCATTTACCTCTCATTGACGCCGTACCGCTGGCGGTACGCCAGCACATTCTCATGATGGGAACGCATCCCCTCCCCCCCGTTATGCGAGAGATACAGCAATAAGTCTGCCAGCCGCGCAATGGTGCACACCTGCATGCCCAGTTGCTGGCGCACATACTGGACCGCGCTGTGGTCCACGTCCTGGCCATTCTCGGTGGCTTTCTCCTGCCGGTCCAGCGCAATAGCTACCGCGTGCGGGGTGGCACCGGCTGCGCGGATGATGGCGATCGACTCGCGCGCTGCCGTGCCGGCGGACATCACATCGTCCACGATGAGCACGCGGCCCTTTAGCGGCGCCCCCACCAGGGTGCCGCCCTCGCCGTGGTCCTTGGCCTCCTTGCGGTTGTACGCAAAAGGCACGTTGCGACCCAGCCGCGCCAGCTCCACGGCCACAGTGGCGGCCAGCGGTATGCCCTTGTAGGCCGGACCGAAAACCATGTCGAATTCGATGCCGCTGGCGATCAGGGCTTTTGCATAGAATTCGGCCAGCCGGCCCATCTTGCTGCCGTCGTCGAACAGCCCCGCATTGAAGAAATACGGGCTCAGGCGGCCGGCCTTGGTCTTGAACTCGCCGAAGCGCAGCACACCCGATTCGACGGCAAAACGTACAAAATCCTGTGCCAGCTCGCCTTGGCCATCTTTTTGTGCGCCAACATCCACCATGGGAAAATCCTTGTTCAAATTAATCAGCCTCAATCTCAATGGCATCCGCTCGGCCACCAGCAAAGGCGTGGAAAGCTGGATGGCAGCCACGCGGCCGGATTGTATTTGCGTGCAGGAAGTCAAAGCCCAGGCGGCCGACATTGCCAACCGCTTCGAACGCGTGGCGGACCTGCAGGGGCATTTTCACTTCGCGCAGAAAAAGGGCTATTCCGGCGTGGGTATCTACACGCGCCACGAGCCCTCGGATGTGGTCGTGGGCTATGGCTCGACCGAGTTCGACGCCGAGGGCCGCTATGTGGAACTGCGCTTTGACACGCCCGCGCGCAAGCTCTCCATCATCAGCGCTTACTTCCCCAGCGGCTCGTCGGGTGAAGAACGGCAACTGGCCAAGTTCCGCTTCCTGGCGGAGTTCCACCCCCATCTCATGCGCACCAAGGGCGAACGCGATTTCATCCTGTGTGGCGACATCAACATCGCCCACCAGCAGATCGACCTGAAAAACTGGCGCAGCAACCAGAAAAACAGCGGCTTCCTGCCCGAAGAACGTGCGTGGATGACAAAGTTGTTACACACAACTGATGAAGGCGGCGGCTTGATCGACGTTTACCGTCAGTTACAACCTACCGCCACGGACACTGCCTACACCTGGTGGAGCAATCGCGGCCAGGCGTATGCGAACAATGTGGGGTGGCGTCTGGACTACCACTTGGCCTCTCCGGCCCTGGCGGAGAAGGCGCTGACAGCGACCATCTACAAGGACGTGAAGTTCAGCGACCATGCGCCGCTGACGATCGACTACGACTTCGAACTTTGACTAGCAGCCTCGATGGCTTCATTCACCTTAGATAATCGATCCGCAATGGCTGCCGGCCTGGCATTGTGGAACGACCATGGGACAAGAAGATGATTGACATACATCCAAAGGTGGCGCTGCTGACCGCCCTACGGTCCACCGATAGGCCGATCGCGTTTCTCGTGGGATCGGCGCTTTCCGTCGATTTGTCCGGAGGAGTACCTGGCGTTTCCGACATGCTTAAGTTTGTTCGCGACGAAATCGCCGCAAAGGCCCCTACCGAGTGCGGACGATACGACGCCGATCTCAGCGGCGCAACACCTGCCGACAAGTACCAGACGGGCATGCGGTGGCTTCAGGGCAACTTGGGCCAAGACGCCGTTAATAGAGTGATCCAGCGCGCGGTACTCAAGGCGCGAAAGAGCGGTGCCGCTTCTCATTTTGTGGGTGATGGCGTAGCTGGCGACTGGATGCTTCCTAGGGGGACGCGCGATCTGGCGAAGCTGGTCGTCACCCAAAACGAGAAGTTCACCGGGCCGATTCTGACCACGAACTTCGATCCACTGCTGTCGCTCGCCATTGAAGGCAGCGGTGGCCGAGCCAGCATACGTGTGCTGGACTCCGACGGGAGTGCGGGCAGAAGCGTCGAAGCGCAACCTGGCCATGTTCAGATCGTTCATCTGCATGGGTATTGGCGCGAGTCCGATACCTTGCACACCGCTACGCAGCTCACGAGCCCCAGGCCGAAGCTGAAAGCCTCCCTACAGAATCTCTTGCGCGCGCACACGTTGGTCGTTGCCGCCTATGCGGGTTGGGACGACGTGTTCACGGATGCTTTGGCAGGCCTCCTCGATGACGACGAAGCCAAAGTTAACATTGTGTGGTGCTTTTACGAAAGCGATCCTTCTGCGATCGCCAGCCGCTATGCGAGGCTGATCTCTCGCATCCAGCCCGCTATTCGACGCGGCCGGTTCATCGCCTATGGGGGTATCGACTGCCATTCAATCTTCTCGGACCTCTGCGCACCAAGTGTCTCTGTCGCGAGCACCGCGAAGGCCGCCAAGTCACCTATCCCAGGTTGGGATTTGGTCGATCCGGCCTACCTCGCGGCGCTGAAGCCGCTGAGCCAAGAACAGGTAGTTCGCTATTTTGACGGTGCCGTACCGACGTGGCGGCACGCAGTGTCGGATGCCATTCCGCGCCGCGAAGTGGTCAAGATGCTGGCGAAATGGCCGAGCCAACTGACCGATTTGGCCGATGTTGGGAGCATGCAGCTGATCACGGCTGCGGGTGGAGAGGGCAAGACCACAGTGCTGCTCCAGGCGGCTGCAGATTTCGTGCGCAGCGGCGATTGGACCGTCCTCTGGCGCGCATCGCCGGAGGCTACGCTGACGCCTGCCGACTTGTCCAGATTGGCAACAGACACGCAGTGGCTAATCGTGGCGGATGACGCCGACAGCGCCGCCCGCGATTTGGCGGCTTGTGCACGCTCCATGCACGGAGCCGGGCAAGCCAATGTCGATTTCCTTCTGGCGGCGCGCGACACCGACTGGCGCGCCGTGCGCGCCCATGAGGCGCCGTGGCGCCAGTGGCTGAAGGTTCAGCCCGAAATCATGCTCAGACATGTCAGCGCGGAGGATGCGCAACTGATTGTTGACGCCTGGGGCCGGTTTGGGCCACAAGGCCTGGGGAAACTAGCCGAAATCGACGGCCTCGAATCGCGCACCACGGCCTTGCTGCTCGCCTCAAAGGAAGCAGCCACGCGGCGCGGAGATGGCTCCCTCTTCGGTGGTCTGCTCGCTGTGCGCTTCGACGATGCGGGCCTGCTCACCCACGTCCGCGAGTTGCTCATCCATCTGCGCGACATCCACATCGAAGGGAGCGCGAACAATCTTCTCGACGCTGCCGTTTACATCGCGGTCTGCCACGCCGTGGGTATTGCTGGTATCCATGAAGCCGTCCTGGCCGACCTGCTGTCCGTACCCCGCGAGCGCATTCAAACGCGCGTGGTGCGCCCGCTCGGGGAGGAGTCTATCGCCGTCAGGAGTGCGGGCTGCATCGTCACACGGCACACCCGCGTGGCCATGGCAATCGTGACCGAAGCGCATTCCACTTTCGGCATGGACTTGGCTGAGATCTGGTCTACCCTTGTGCGCCATACGGTCAGGACGGATCGCGAGCAACGGTTGCCGATGTTTTGGTTCTCCAAGGTGGTCCACGCTGGTCCCAGGTTGCGTGACGACCTGCCAAAGTCCATTCCCGAGAACGATCGCACCGCTGCAGGACTGTCGGCGGCTCGCACTGCCCTCGAGTGCAAGCCGGAGTGGTTGGCTTGCGTGGTGGGCCTGGGTAACGCCTATCGATTGGCCGGCCAGTATGACGACGCAATCGATGTGTTCAGAGATCACCTAAAGGATGCGCCGACGAAAGTGGACTACGAAGACGTCATTCGTGGCTATTGGCACGAATGGGGCGTCGCGGAGGGATCGACCGGAAAGCACGGAACAAATCATGGAGCGGACGCATGGGTCCAGGGGCTTTCGGTGTCGGATCACTTCCGGCCAATCACCATTACGATGGACCGTGCTAAGAGAACCTTCGCCGGACTTGGTGTGGCCTTCAGCAAGCTTGCAACATCCCAGCCCAGTTGCCCCTTTGCGCTGGCTAGGCGCGCCGTCGCCTACCTGGGGCGCCTCACCAGAAGTGACAGCAAATCACTAAGCTACTTCGAAAGGTACGACAAAGACGCTGACCGCATTGGAACTCCACGCCCCAAAGACAGTGCCGAAGCCATCGGCTGGCTCGCTGCGGGAATAGTCAGTGCCGGGCGGCTGGTCGAAGACCCGGTCCTGAAAGGCTTGGCGGACCCGAACAGGGTCTCCTTTGAGGGTCTTCGAGGACTTCTCGGCACGGCAAACTAAGCTCGCGTTGCCGCTCCTGTTCCGGGCTTGGCTCAAGTCCGCGACATGCCGCAGCCAGCCAAAGGTCAAGTTGCCGAGCGTACGGTCGGGTGCAGGTTTTTTGTAGCATTGACTACCACCTGGCCACGCCGGCATTGGCCGCGCTGGCGCGCAGCGAATCCATCTACAAGGGCGAGAAGTTTTCGGACCACGCACCGATCACGGTGGACTACGACTTCAGTCTGTAGCGGGCAACGGCCCACCGGGCTTGAGCTTCGGCTGGGGCTGTAACTTGCGCTCGCGGATGACCGCATTGATCTCCGCGCCATAGATCAGTGTGGTCGCGCTCACATACAAAAATACGAGCGTGGCGACCACCCCTGCAAAGCTGCCGTAGATCAGCACCAGCTTGCCCGCCGTGCGCAGCGTGTACGACAGCGTGGCCGCAGCGGCCACCCACAGCCCGGCACCGATCAAAGCGCCCGGCAGCACCGTGGCGACGCGCTGCGGAATGTCGGGCAACCAGCCATAGAGCAGGGCGTACAGCACGACCAGCGTGAGATAGGCGGCCCCATAGCGCACGCTGTCGTACAGCCAGATGACCTCTTCGCCGTCCGCCGCGACATTGGTGACCACGAACTGCCAGACACGCGGCATGACGATCACCGAACTGAACACCAGCAGCAGCCCCGAGCCCACCACCACAGTGAACAGTGTGGACTTGATGCGCGCCTTCCAGAAAGGCAGGCCCCTGTCGATGCCGTACGAGCGGTTGAGCGCCGAGCGCACCGCCTGCATGCCGGAAGAACTGGTCCACAACGTGACGGCCAGCCCCACGGTGAGCAGTGCTTCGTTGCGCTGGGCCAGCACCTGCTGCACCACGGGCTGCATCACATCGCGCACGAGCTGCGGCGCATAGCCCAGTATGCGTTCAGCCAGCGCCGCCGCGTCGCCGGGCTGGCCGACAAAGCCGGCGGCCGCCGACAACAGCAGCAGCAGCGGGAACATCGCCAGCACCGCAGAGAACGCCAGGCTGCCCGCCTGGTTGGCACTCTGGTGCAGGACATAGTTGCGTGTCGCCAGAATGAGCACGCCCACCACCGGGAGGCCGGTGATGGCGCGGCCCAGGCGCCGCAAGCCCTGCATCATGGGCGAAGCTGCCCTTCCACCGAGTCGTCCAGCGTCTTGCCGATGGCAGCGCCGATCACCATCTTGGTGGCGGCCACGAGACTGCCGTGCTTGGTGTCCCAGTAGTACCCGGACACCGGCGCAACCTGGATCACCGTGATGCGCGGATCATCCTTGCCCTCGGTGAACCAGGTTTTCATGATGGGATCCCACAGCTCATCGATGAGCGCCTGGTCGCGGTGGATGCTGGCCTTGCCGTCGAGCACCAGAAACCCCGAGTGCTTGGAGGCCTGCATGAAAATCCGCACTTGCGGGTCCGCCTCGATCTCGCGGTTCTTGTGGCTGTCGGACGCACTGAGGAACCACAGATGCCCCGCCTCGTCCACCTTCTCCACCCCCATCGGCCGCGTTCCGCGCGTGTCGCTGTGGGGAGAGTTGGTGCAAAAGAAGCACGACTTGGCATCCTCGGCCATGTCTCGGATGCGCTGCGTGGCATCGGTACCGCTCAGGTGCTTGTGGGTGTCCTCGGGCTGGTTCTGGTTGATCGAATCCATGGCAATCTCCGAATGGGTATGAAGGTCGGAATTGAGCCTGAACACCGTGGCTGGGACTGTAGGAGCCCGTCCCTTGCAGTTGCCCTCTCGGTGCGTGGGAAGGCAACAGGGAGGCTCAGGACCTCTCACTTCGCGCGGCCCTCTCGCCCACCACATCGCATCGCATCGCATCGCTCCATCTTTGTAAACCAGAGATCCCTGCTTTGTCGGCAAAATCGCGGATTGTCTGCACCCACACACCCTGCCCCATGCTCCGCTACCTCACCGTCCCCGTCACGGCGTTTCAACAGAACTGCTCCATCGTCTGGTGCGATGCCACCCGCAAGGCCGCCGTCATCGACCCGGGCGGCGATCTGGACACCCTCTTGGCCGAGACCGAGCGTCTGGGCATTGCACTGGAGCAGATCTGGCTCACGCATGCGCACATCGACCATGCGGGCGGCACGGGCGAGCTGGCGCAGCGGCTGACCCTGCCCATCGTCGGCCCCCACCCTGGCGATCAGTTCTGGATCGACGGGCTGCCGCAGCAAAGCGCGATGTTCGGCTTTCCGCCGGCGCAGCCGTTCACGCCCACGCGCTGGCTGGCCGATGGCGACACGGTGCAGATCGGCAACGAGACGCTGCAGGTGCGCCATTGCCCCGGCCACACGCCCGGCCACGTGGTGTTCCACGCCCCGCAGATCGACCGCGCCTTCGTCGGCGACGTGCTATTTGCGGGCAGCATCGGCCGCACGGATTTTCCGATGGGCAACCACCAGGACCTCATCGACAGCATCACCCAGCGGCTGTGGCCCATGGGCGACCAGACTGTGTTCATCCCCGGGCATGGCCCGGAGAGCACTTTCGGGCGGGAGCGCCAGAGCAATCCCTACGTGGGCGGGACCTGATCAGCCTGCAGTGCAATAAGGCCTGAGGGTTCTTTTTGGCCCCTACCGCTCACTGCGCGAGCGGTAGCAGCCATCAAAAAAGGAGCATTCACATCCCAGCGGGGAACGCCGATGCATGCGCTGCCGCCCGGGCCTTGCACCCAGGGTCCATCAAGGCAGGCTTTCCGGCAACTGACCGGTTTTCGCCACCCTGATCTGCAGATGCCTCGCGCACGCGCGCCCTAGGATGTGACATTTTGTTAACGCCCTGGGGCGGCAGGCGCCCCTTCGGCTGCCGCACGCCATGGATTCCTCTGCAAGCTCCTCCCCACCCGCTCCCCCGGCCCGTGCACCACGTCCCTACGAACCCGCCCAGCGCGGCTCCAGCGTGGCGGGCAAGGCCTACTGGGCGATGGCGCAGCGGGTAGCACTGACCGCCGCCTGCATCGATACGCTGTACATCGCGCTGTTTCTCTGGCTGGGGTCGGTGCCGCTCGCACTGGTCAACGTGGTCAGCATCGCGATGTACCTGTGCGCCTATGCGCTCATCCAGCGGCGGCGCAACACGGCCGGCATCCTCCTCATCTGGCTGGAGGTGATCGCGCACTCCGCGCTGGGATCGCTGCTGGTGGGCTGGGACAGCGGCTTTCACTACTACCTGTGGCTGTTCATTCCTGCGGTGGTGATCGCCAACTCCGGCCGCTACGCCGTCCCCGTGGTGCTGGCGCTGCTGGCCTACTACCTGGGGTTGCGCCTGGCGTGCGACCACCTGGGGCCACTGGCACCGCTGGCCGGGCAGGGGCAGCAGATCGTCAACGTGTTGCACGTGTGCGTGGTCTTCGGCATGTTCGCCGCCCTGGCGGCGTTCTACCGGCGCACCATCCTGATCGCCGAAAACCGCCTGCTCAAGCAGGCCACGCTCGACGCGCTGACGGGCCTGAACAACCGGGCGCACTTCCAGACGCTGGCCGGGCACACGCTCACCCGCATCCAGCGCACGGGTGAGCCGGTGGCGCTGATGCTGTGCGACATCGACCATTTCAAGCAGGTGAACGACCGCCACGGCCACGCGGCGGGGGATCGCGTGCTGGTGGCCGTGGCGCAAGTGCTCGCCGGGCAACTGCGCGAAAGCGACGTGCTCGCGCGCTGGGGCGGCGAAGAGTTTCTGGCGCTCATGCCAGCCAGCCCGCTGGCGTCAGCCGTGGAGGTGGCAGAGCGCATCCGCGCCGCCATCGAGCGGATCGCCCTGGACCACCAGGGTGTGCCTGTGCCGCTGACGATGTCATTCGGCGTGGCGCAGGTGGACAGCAGCGACGACCTGCCTGCGGCCATCGCGCGCGCTGACAAGGCTCTGTACCGCAGCAAGCACGACGGCCGCAACCGCGTGACCGCTCAGCCCTTGCGCGCCGCTTCGTAAAGTTTTTGCACCTTGGGCACGTTCATCTCCAGTTCCTTGATGCGCGCGGGCCCCGAAGGGTGGGTGGACAGGAAGGCCAGTCCACCCTGCTTGCTGCCCGTGGCACTGCCCATCTTTTTCCACAGGCTCACCGACGCCGCGGGGTCGAACCCGCCACGGGCCGCCAGCTCCAGCCCCACCAAGTCGGCCTCGCTCTCGTCCGACCGGCTGAACTGCAGCGTGAGCAACTGCCCGCCCAGGCCGGCCGCGGCCTGGCCCAGGTCGCCCAGCCCCAGCAGCTGCGAGCCCAGGCGCAGCGCCAGGTTGGTGCCCTGGGTCTTGGCCAGGCGTTCGCGCGCATGCTCGCGCAGGGCGTGGGCCATTTCGTGGCCCATGATCATCGCGGTCTCATCGTCGGTGAGCTTGAGCTGCTCGAGGATGCCGGTGTAGAAGGCGATCTTGCCGCCGGGCATGCAAAAGGCGTTGATCTGCTGGCTGCCGATCAGGTTGACCTCCCAGCGCCACTGCTTGGCGCGGTCGTTCCACGGCGCGGTGTAGGGGATCAGGCGCTTGGCGATGGCATGCAGGCGCTGCAGCTGGGGGTGGCCCTCCGGCGCTAGCGCGCGCTTGGCCTTGGCTTGCTCGAGCATCTGGCGGTACTGCTGCGCGGCAGAGGCCTCCAGCGTTTCCGCCGGGATCAGCTTGCGCACGCTGGACGCCGTGCCCACATCCACCTGCGCCAGCACGGGCGCAGCAGCGGTGGCACCGGCGGCCAGCAGGAAGCCGCGGCGCGCGGACCAGGGCGACGAGGGAGCAACGGAAGGCGTGGGGCACAGAAGGCACATACCGGATCACCTGAAGGGAAGAGGGCAAGGGAATAATAGGCAACTGCACTGACGCAGGACAGCACGGCACAGGCCGTGTCCCCGAGCAGCGGCACTGCCTGCCAGATGAAGGCGGGCGGGCCGGCTGCAAGGTGTCAGCGATGATAGACAAAACCCCCGGGCGCCCATGTCAGACACCTCCGCCAACCATTCCACCGCCAACAGCCCCGCCCTGCCCCCCGAAGTGCCCCGCCGCACCCCCTGGCTGCAGACGCTGCGCGTGTACCTGGAGCCCGCCAGCCTGCGCATGCTCACGCTCGGCTTCGCGGCCGGGCTGCCGCTGCTGCTGGTGCTGGGCACGCTGTCGTTCCGCCTGCGTGAGGCGGGCATCGACCGCAGCACCATCGGCTACCTGAGCTGGGTGGGCCTGGCCTACGGATTCAAATGGGTGTGGGCGCCGCTGGTGGACCGCATGCCCATCCCGGGGCTGACCGCCTTGCTGGGCCGGCGCCGCAGCTGGCTGCTGCTGTCGCAGGCCATCGTGGTCGCCGGGCTGGTTGGCATGGCGGTCTGCGACCCGCGCCTGACCCTTGGCCCTATCGTGTGGTGCGCCCTCGCCGTGGCCTTCGGCTCGGCCACGCAGGACATCGCGCTCGACGCCTACCGCATCGAATCGGCCGATGCCAACCACCAGGCGGCGCTGGCGGCGTCCTACCAGACGGGCTACCGCCTGGCGATGATCTGGGCCGGCGCCGGCGTGTTGTGGATCGCGGCGCGCTCTGAGGTCGCGCCCGCCCTCGGCCAAGCCATCGCCCAAGGTGCTGCGGCCTACCAGAATGGCGCCTGGCGAACTGCCTACCTGGTGATGGCCGCCTCGATGGCTGTGGGCGTGGTCACGGTGCTGTTCTCGCGCGAGCCCGCGCCGGTGCAGCTCCCCCCGGCAAAGAACGCGGCCGAATGGATCCAGGGCGCGATGGTCGAGCCGTTTGCCGACTTCCTGCGCCGCTACGGCTGGCATGCGGCGCTGATCCTGGCGCTGATCGCCGTCTACCGCATCAGCGACGTGGTAATGGGCATCATGGCCAACCCGTTCTATGTGGACATGGGCTTCACCAAGGACGAGGTGGCCGCCGTCACCAAGGTGTACGGCGTCATCATGACCCTGGCGGGCGCCTTCGTGGGCGGCGTGCTGTCGATGCGCTTCGGCGTGATGCGCATCCTGATGCTGGGCGCCATCCTGAGCGCGGGCAGCAATCTGCTGTTCGCCTGGCTCGCAGGGCATGGGCACGATGTGACGGCGCTGATCGCCGTGGTCTCGGCCGACAACCTGGCCAGCGGCATCGCCTCGGCGGCGTTCATCGCCTACCTGTCGAGCCTGACCAACGTGAGCTATTCGGCCACGCAGTACGCGCTGTTCAGCTCCATGATGCTGCTGCTACCCAAGTTCGTCGCGGGGTTTTCAGGCGACTACGTCAACGCGTTTGGCTACGCGCACTTCTTCACGTCGACGGCGCTGCTGGGGCTGCCGGTGTTGGTGCTGGTGGCGCTGGCATCGCGGGTGCGGGCACCTGCGGCACCACAGGCAATGCAATCTGCACACACGTCCCCTGGCCCGGCGCAGCCGTGACCTCCAGCAGCGCGCCGATGGCCTGGGCCCTGGCGCGCATGTTGGCCAGCCCCTGGCCCCGTGCCAGTGCGGCGCCCTCCATGCCCACGCCGTTGTCGGCGATCTCGAGCACCAGGCACGGTGGCGGGTGCTGCGGGTCAGCATCGTGCCGCGCACTCACCCGCACGCTGGTGGCCTGGGCATGCCGCAGCACATTGGTAAAGGCTTCCAGAAGGATGCGCTGGATCTGCAGCACCATGTGCGGCGTGAGGGTTTCCAGCGGCGGCAGCTCCTGCACCTGCCAGTCCACCTGGATGCCCGTAGCCGCCAGGCGCGGCTGCAGCCGGTAGCGCAGGGTGGCCAGCACCGTGGCCAGGTCGCCATCCACCGGCTGCATCGCATCCACCGCCATGCGCAGTTCATCGAGCGCGGCATTGGCGTGCTCGCGCAGTTCGGCGCGGCTGGCGCGGCCCTTGCCGATGAGGCTGAGCAAGCCCACCAGCTGCGAGCCCACGCCGTCGTGAATGTCGCGCATGATGCGCTGGCGCTCCTGCAGCGCTGCGTGCTGCGCGTGTTCTTGCTGCAGCAGGTCGTAGCTGACCTGCAGCTCGCGCTCGCGCTGGCGCACCTTCTCGTCCAGCGAGTTGCTCAGGCCCTGGTAGGCGCGCGCCTGCCGGCCGTAGCGGCTCAAGATGAGCCAGCCCACCAGCAGCACGAACAGCATGGTCGCCAGCGGCAGCACGGTGGTGCGTCCCTGCCCCGCACTGGGAATGCGCACCGCGATGAAGTCGTAGATGCTGGCACCGACCGGGATGAAGCTGGCCAGGCACAGCGCGATCGCCTCGGGCTCGCGCGTCACCACCGCGTGCCGGGTCGACAAAGCGTAGGCAAAGAACGCGGGCGGAAACAACAGCGCCAGGCCCAGCGTCCAGAGCCAGGGCACGCCCGCTCCGAACGCGCCCGAGATCACCACGACCTCCACCACCAGCCATGCCCAGAATCCCTGGCGCACGCGCGGTCCATCGCACCCCACCATCGCCAGCGCGAAGCGGGTGAGCAGCAGCAGATGGATGGCCAATGCAAAAGCCATGAGGCCGCCCCACAGCGGCCAGCCTATGGGCGGTGTCTCCCACAGCCTGTCGCCATACCGCACGATGCCAAACGGTGCGCACAGCGCAAAGTAACCATATACCGGCTCGCGGTTCAAGCGCCACAGCCCACCGGCAATCACCCCGGTGAGCGCCAGTGAAAACACGACGCCGACCGCAGCCCACTGCCGCCAGACATAGCGCTCGTGATACTCGGGCAGCAGACTTGCCTCGGGCCCGAATTGAGGCGTGGCCAGTCCACCCCAGCGCCCGGGTTGCGCGGTCACGCGCACCTCGAGCGGGGTGGGCTCCACGTCGGACAGAAAACTCGCGGGCACCGGCATCCACAGCGGCGACTTGGCGGCGTCGGTGCGGGTGTCTCCCAGTACCCCGCGGTGCATGAGCAACTCGCCGCCCACATACACCTCCACCTGGTTTCCGATCCGCGGGAAATAGACGCCCGACAGCGGGCTGCCCTTGGGCACGGGAGGGATCTCCAGCACATAGCGCGCCTTCCCGGATTGGCCCGCGAACGCCTTGTCCCACCGGTGGGGCAGCGTCAACGTGCCGGACCAGGGCACCGCGCCCTCGGGCTCCAGGTACGCGACGGCCTTGTGCAGCACGTGCACACCGGGCTGCGCTGCAGAGGCCGGCGCGGCGTCCTGGCCCGCGTCTTGTGCACCTGCGAGCCCCGCCCACGATGCAAGCATGACCCAGAGCACCGGCCACAGCACCCACCGGCGCAGCGCCGCGCCGCAGCATGCGCGGGCCAAAGTGCGGCTACAAAAGCCCCATCTGCCGCGCCTCGAAGATGGCCTCGGCTTTGGAATGGACGGCCAGCTTGCTGTAGATGTTCTTGACATGTGACTGGACGGTGGAGGGGGCGATGCCCAGGAGTTCGGCGACCTCGGCATAGGTGTAGCCACGGGCGAGCTTCGCCAGAATATCCTGCTCGCGCGCCGTGAGCGTATCGGTCGGCGTCAGGCTGTGGGGCACGGCCGGGCGCGGCGACAGCCTGGCGAGCAATTGCCGCGCGATGATGGGCGTCATGGGCGAGCCGCCTGCACGCAGGCTCAGCACGTGCTGCGCCAGGTCGTCCTCCGTCCCGTCCTTGAGCAGGTAGCCGCGCGCACCGGCTTCGAACGCATTCATCATGTTGGCCTCGTCGCCGAACATGGTGATGACCATGACTTCAGTGACCGGAGACAGCGCGCGGCACTGGCGGATGACTTCCAGGCCAGAGCCGTCCGGCAGGCCCAGGTCCACCAGCAGCACATCCACGCTGTTGTCGTGCAGCCAGCCCACCATCTCGCCCACGGTGGCGGCGGTGAAAGCCAGGCTCAGGCGCGGCGCCCGGGCCAGGGCCCGCACCAGCCGTGCGCGGGTGCGCGGGTCGTCCTCCACCAGGGCCACTGAGATGGCCGGGCCCGGCAAGGTGTTGTGGTGCGCGGCGCTCAATGGGAAGCTCCGGCAGTCACCACCGGTGGAATCAATGCCATCTGTGCCATCAGCATGACAAGTGCCATCGGCAGCACCGGTAGCGCCATGGGCACCATCGCCCCCGCCACCCCCGCCACATCCACAGCGCCAATCCCTCGGTCAAGGCACATGAAAGACTCCCGCGTCGCCTGGCGATACCAGGCCGCCACCTACGGCATCGGACCACGCAAACTCGCGCTGGCACAACAGCTGCTCTTGCAGCCGGTGCTGCTGTGGGTTGATGCGCAGCAGCAGGTAGTCGTGCAGCGACCCTACGCCTGCGCTCTCTGAAAAATCCACACAGGCATGACTCTGGCGCGCGGGCACGAAAGTCTCGTCCAGCCCCAGCAGCGCGCCCACGCCATCGAACCAGTCGGCGAATCGGAGGGTCTGGTCGTGGCGGTTGCGCGTCATCAACACCGGCACGTCGAGCCCGCCCAGCCCCGCCTGGCGTCTGTACTCGAAGGCCTTGAGCATAGGGGCCGACAGCACGATGCGGTCCACGTGGCCCAGCCGCTGGCCACCCACGCCCATGCGGTCCAGCGCGTGGTGCAGCGCGAGGCACCCTGCACTGCGTGCGAGGACCACCTTGGCAAGCCCGGCATAGGCTGGCAATGCCGCCACCAGGTTGAAGGCGTGCAGCACCGTCGCCAGCGCAAAGGCACCGCCCTCTGCGCCCTGCCGGGCGCGCGGTACGCCACCGAGCACCGCAAGCACCCCGCCGCCGCGCCCCGCCTCCCACTCGTACAGAATCGGCTCGCATCCCGGGTACGTGGCACGCAAGCCGTAGGCCTGTGCAAGCCCCAGTGCGGGTGACTTGCCAAAGCCGTGGATGAACAGCACGACCGACGTCGTGCCCGGCTGCTCCAACGCGCGATCGAACGCGGACTGCACCAGCCGGCGCGTTGCGGCAGGCCAGTCGTCGGGCCGCCCGAGGTCGGCCTCGCCGTGCAGGAAGGCGGCACCATCCGGCGCCACGTGCCAATGCAGTGGCTCGGCATAGTGGCCGTCCTGCAAGGGCTGCTCCAGGTACACGGCATTCAGGTCGTCCAGCCCCTGGGGCAATGACACCGCGGTCTTCCCCCGGTAAGCCCCGGTGCGGGTGCGCGCGGCCAGCATGGCCACTGGCTGGTCATCCGCAGCAGCCTCCACGCGGCTTTGCGCCTGTGCATGCAGCGGCTGCGTCCAGTCGTTGGCGTCAAAGGGCAACGCGGGCACGGGCGGATCAGGCTCCCATGACCCCTCGCGCGACTGGGCCCACAGTTGCAACTGCACAGCGCCTCCCGTGCGCCAGGTGTCCGGCACCGTGATCGCGCCGTAAGAAGGTGCGAAGCGCTTGGGTCCGTACCGGCCAATGGCCGCGCCGGACGACAGTGCCTGCACCACGCGGCTGGGCGTGCCGTCTGCGCAGGGCAAGCGCCCGCTCCAGGCGTTGCCATGCACATCGCCGCCGATGAAGAGCACCGGCCTGCGGGCCGCGCGCAGGGTGCCGTCGAACTCCACGTAGCTCGGACCGCCCTCGGCATGCCATCCCTGCTGGGACAGCAGATAGCGGTGCGCCATGGGCGTGCCAGCAGCCACCAGCAGCAGGCCGGCGCCCGGCTCCCCCGCGGCACCCAGCAACGCATGGGCCTGGTCGGCGCCAAGGATGCTGGCACCCACGGCTCTGGCCTGGCGATGCCAGCGGGTGTCCAGCAGCAGGCAGGGCGGCCCCTGCAAACCGCCGAGCGCGCCCGACCAGAACAGGTCTGCGGTGCCGGCGGGCAGCGGGCCGTCCCATCCAGCAGGCAGAGCGGGATAGGCATCGCCCACGCTGGCCGTGCGCAACTGGTGCTCGAACTGCGCGAACAGACGGCGCGAGACCGCCTTCACCCGCGCAGGTACGCCGTGGCGATAGGCTTCTCCCGCCCCATCCAAGCCATCCAAGCCATCCACGCCCAGGCTGTTGTTCCAGGCGTAGTCGTGGTCGTCCCAGGTGAGCAGCAGCCGCGCCCGGTCCGCGCGCCCCGCAAAGCCGCAGACCAGCTCCCTGAAAGACGCCACATCCCACTGCAGCGCATAGCGGCGGTGCATGTCGGCGGCGTACGCCGTGAGGCCCGCGGCCGGCTTGGCGGCGATCAGCGACCGCCAGTCCGTCGCGCCTGCGCCCAGCCCCCAGTCCATGTAGATCTGATCGCCCAGCAGCATCAGCACGTCGGGCTGCTCGTGCTCTGCGATGCGCTTCCATATCGGTTGGTCCGCAACGCGCTCTGCGTCCATGCAGGAAGTGAAGACGATTTTCATGCGCCCCAGCGTAGGGGCAAACCTGCCAGCGCACAAGAAGGCCGGCCCCCATGTTCATGGGATGCGCCGCGCAGCGCATTTGCAGACAGTCAGGTAACCGCTGAGCATCGCCATCGAGCGCCCGCGGTGACGGCATCTTCACCTTCCCCAACCATGATCAGGAGCGACTCCATGCACACTTCTTCCCCCACCCTGGCGCTGGCACTCGGCGGCGCCTTGGCCCTGACCCTCACGGCCTGCGGCGGCGGGTCATCCTCCGACGACACCGCCCCTCCTGCACCAGCGCCGGACACCAAGGTCACGCTGACCGGCACAGTGGTCGTCGACCAGGCCATCCGCAACGCCGTCGTCTGCCTGGACCTGAACAGCAACAGCACCTGCGACGCCAGCGAGCCTGCCTCGGCCCGCACCGGCGCCGACGGCGCCTACACCCTGACGTATGACACCGCGCAGGTCAGCACGACGCAGGTCGCCGCCGCATCGCTGATAGCACCCATGGTGCCCGGAGCCCTGGCCGACGCCAATACCACCATCGACGCCGCCGACACGACGGAGGGCAACACCGCCGCGCGCTACGTGCTGCGCCAGGTGCCAGGCAAGAGCGGGCAGATCAACCCGCTGACCACCCTGGTGGCCGCGGGCATCACCGCAGGCATGACCGAAGCCTCGGCGCGCAGCAATGCCGCCCTGCAGCTGGCGATTGCCCCCGCCAAGATCGACAACTACCAGGACGACGCCCCCACGGCCGGCGTCATGCTCGACAGCGCGCGCAGCATGGCCAAGGTGGTGGCTGCAGGCCTGGAAGAAGGCGCGCCTCTGGTGGTCGGCGACCAGCAGGCGGCGGTCACTGCTACTGCTGGAGATCTGTCGAGCTTCATCTACGCCGATGCGGCCAACTACTCGTACCGCACCATCGACACTATCGCCAAGGCCAGCGGCACGGCAGGGACCACCTTGCGGGACGTGCGCGGCGGTGTCACGGCCGGCTCGCCAACGCCCGCGAGCACGCTCTACAACCAGGCCTACCTGACGGCCACCGGCTGGCAGCGCTGCGACGACACCATCCTGCTGCAGGGCACCGTCGGTACACCCAACCGCAACAGCTTCTGCGGGGTCTTGACGCAGGTCGGCTTCACGGCGCGCGAGGACATCGACACGCGCACCATGTCCAGCGTGGTGACCGCGCTCCAGGCCAACGCCGAGACGAACACCATCAACAACAACGGCGCCTCCACCAGCGACCTGCTCAACGCGGTGGGCACTGCCACCTTCCCCGCCGGCTCCCGGCTGCACACGCGCTACAACCTTTCGCTCGCACAGCCCGTCTTCATCAACAGCATTGCGGCCGATGCGCGGCCTGCCAGCGAAGCGACCCTGGAGCAGATGATCACGGCCCGGCCCGCGTCCTCAGTGGTGCTGAGCACGGGTGCCGGCACCCTGTCCCTGGGCATCTCCAGCGGCCCCGCGCGCTCGCTGCGGGTGGCCTTCACCGGCACGACCAGCGCCACGGCCGGCACCGTGCAGTTCTACGAATGCGACCTCAACAGCACGCAGACCGTGATCTCCAACTGCACGGCCACGCAGACCGGCACGTACTCCATCGCGACCTTGCACGGCGCGCGGGTGATGCGCTTTGCCGGACACGCGCCCACCACCATGGGCCACACCCGCTCGTACTCCGAGGTGGCCAACGCGCCGACCATCGCCAGCGGCAGCCGCGTGTTCCAGACCCGCGAAACCAAGACCGGCGTCGACTTCAACTTCACCGCATCGCGCCGCCTGAACGCCACTGCGTGGGCAGCCCTGCGCGCAAAGCTCGGGATTTGAGCGAGACGGAACACACCCCGCGTGCTGCCAAGGGCACGTTTTCCGGCTCCCTGCGGGGAGCCTTTTTTATGGGCACGCGCTGCAATGCAGGCACACGCACATCCGCAACCCGCAGTGCTTGCTTTACGGAAGCTTTACCTGACCGACAAAACCGCGTGACCCCGCCTCGCGACCATGAGTGGCACCCGCTACTACACTGCCCCCATGAGCTCCCAACTGCTGATGATCGAAGACGATGCCCGCCTCGCGCAGATGGTGGGTGAGTACCTGGGCCAGTCGGGCCTGCAGGTCACGCACCGTGCCGATGGCAAAAGCGGCCTGGCGCAACTGCAAGGGCCCGAGGCCGGTGCGCTGCCCGACCTGGTGATCCTGGACCTGATGCTGCCCGACATGGACGGGCTGGAGGTGTGCCGCCGCATCCGCTCGCTGCAAGGCAGCGCGGCGCAGGTGCCGGTGCTGATGCTGACTGCCAAGGGCGACCCCATGGACCGCATCATCGGCCTGGAGCTGGGCGCCGACGACTATCTGCCCAAACCCTTCGAGCCGCGCGAGCTGCTGGCCCGCATCCGCGCCATCCTGCGCCGGCGCACCGATGGCGGCAGCACGCCAGCCACGCAGGCGCTGCGCTTCGGCACGCTCGAGATCGACCGCGACGCGCGCACCGTCACCGTGGCCGGCCAGCTGGCCGACCTCACCTCCTACCAATTCGACCTGCTCGTGGCGCTGGCCGAGCGCGCGGGCCGGGTGCTGACCCGCGACCAGATCATGGAAGCCGTGCGCGGCCGCGAGCTGGAGGCGTTTGACCGCAGCATCGACGTGCACATGGGCCGCATCCGCGCAGCCATCGAGGTCGATGCGAAGAACCCGCGCCGCATCCTCACCGTGCGCGGTGTGGGCTACGTGTTTGCCAAACAGCAGGACTAGCGGGTGTCCCTGTCCACACCGTTCTCCCGCCGCCTGTATCTGCGCATCTGGCTGGCCGTGGTCGGCGGCATTGCGGTGCTGACGCTGTCCGTGGGCTGGGCCTGGCGCATGGCCGAGGAGCAAAAAGCCCAGAATGCACAGCCCTTCGTGCCCCCGTCGCGCGAGATGGTGCTGCGCGACAACACGGGCAACGTGGTGCTGCGCGGCCTGGCCACACGCCAGCCCAGCGAGCCGGGCGAAGGGGCGGAATTCAACATCGAATCCGAAGACGGACAGCCCTTCGTGCTGCAGATGGCGCCGCGCCAGCCCCGGGGCGAGCGCGGTGAACGGGGCGGCGGCGGCCGGCCCGGCGACGCTTTCTGGACCCGCCCGCCCTTCGGATTTTTGTGGCTGCTGGGCATCGTGGGCCTGGCGGTGGCGATCGGCGTGTACCCCATCATCCGGCGCCTCACGCTGCGGCTGGAGGCGCTGCAGCGCAGCGTGCAGCGTTTTGGCGAAGGCGACCTCTCGGTGCGCGTGCCCGAGCAGGGGCAGGACGAGGTGGCCGACCTGGCGCGCCAGTTCAACGCTGCGGCGGAGCGGGTGGAGAAACTCGTCAAGTCGCACAAGTCGCTGCTGGCCAATGCCTCGCACGAGCTGCGCTCGCCGCTCACCCGCATCCGCATGGGCATGGAGCTCATGGTCGGGCAACAGCCCTCGCCCGCATTCCGCGAGGAGATCCTGCGCAACATCGCCGAGCTGGACCAGCTGGTGGACGAGATCCTGCTGGCCAGCCGCCTGGATGCGCACGAGGCCGATGTGGGCACCGTGGAGCTGGTGGACCTGATCGGCCTGTCCGCCGAAGAATGCGCCCGTGTGGACGCCGACCTGGACGTGAGCGCCAGCCCCGATTCGGTGGACGTGATGGGTGTGTCCAAACTGCTGCGCCGCGCCATCCGCAACCTGCTGGAGAACGCGCGCCGCTACAGTACGGGCGAAATCACCGTGGTGGTCAACCGCCGCCAGGGCCACGCCGAAGTGCGCGTGTGCGACCGCGGCCCCGGTGTGCCGCTGACGCACCGCGAACGTATCTTCGAGCCCTTCTACCGACTGCCGGGCGCCAGCGAACGCGCCGGTGGCGTGGGCCTGGGTCTGGCGCTGGTGCGCTCCATCGCCGGGCGCCACAACGGCACCGTGCACTGCGAGGACCGCGACGGTGGCGGCGCGTGCTTCGTGCTGAGGCTTCCGCTATCACATTGATAGCTGGTAGCGCTTGATGGGCAAGCGGTAGAGGTCTTTTTTACGCTAAAAAAGGCAGTTCAAACCTTTGAATCCGTTCCAAGCCGCTCAATTCTGGTGCTGTGGACGCCAGCGCCACGCCATGACCGCGTAAAGTACCGCCCCCAGCAGCAGCACCGACCCCGCCACGCCCAGCGCCCAGTCGAACCCCTGTGCCCGCGACCCCGCCCGCGCCAGCAGCGCGGCCGCCATGGGCGGGCCGGCGATCTGACCGATGCCGTACAGCGCCGTCATGAGGCCGGTGAAGCCGGCACCCGCCTGCGGCCACTGGTAGCGTGCCTCCTGCAGCGCAAAGAACGTGATGGCCGTGAACGGCAGGCCCAGCAGCAGGCTGCCCAGCGCAAAGCCCGCAGGCCCGGGCCACAGCACGCCCAGCGCCACCCCGCCGGCCTGCAGCACATAGGCCACGGCCAGCAGCCAGCGCCGGTCGCGCGTGGGGGCGATGCGCGTGGACAGCAGCGCGCCCAGCGCGACGCCCGCGCCGAAGATGGGCCAGAACAGGTCGGGCCACACCGAGCCCGCGGGGAGTGCAGCGCGCGCAATGACCGGCAGGAAGGTGGCGGTGACGATGTACCCCAGGCCCGCCAGACCATAGGCGATGGCGAGCAAGGCCCGCTCCGCGGCCGGGCGTGGCGCAGGCACCGAGGCCGCGCCGGTGCTGCCGGGCGCCGCAGCCAGGGGCGCCTCACCCCCTTGGAACACCGCCCAGGCGCCCGCGCACAGCACGGCTGCGAGCAGGCTGAAGGCCGCCCAGCCGGCCGCGGCGCTCCAGCCCGCGGCCACCATGGCACTGGTGGGCAGGCCGGTGATGACGATGCCCAGCCCCGGCCCGCAGAATATCAACCCGCCCCACGCCGGGCGCCCCAGGTGCGCCAGCCGCCCCATGCACCAGTTGGCCGTACCCAGAAACACCAGCGCGCTGGCCACGCCCGCCAGCATGCGCAGCAGCGGCCACACCGCGGGCCAGGGCAGTGCCAGCATGCCGGTGAGCAGCACGGTGGCCACCAGCCCGCCGCGCACCAGCGTGGCGTTGCCCGGCACGCCGCCCAGCCGGCGGCCCAGCCACGGAAGCGCCATGTACAAGAGCGCCCCCGCCAGGTAGCCGGCGTAGTTGGCCGTGGCCAGCCAGCTGCCGGTGGCGATGTCCACCACGCCGTCGTGCAGCATCATGGGCAAGAGCGGGGTGAAGGCGAAACGGCCGATGCCCATGGCGGCTGCCAGCGCCGCCATGCCGGCCAGGGCCACGCGCAGCGCTGCGGCGCCGTCGGTGTGCGGATGATCGGCGGAGGGAGAAAGAGACGCCTGGGTCACGGTGCAGGGTGGCGAAGGGTTGCCACGGGGGTGGAGGGTGCTTATCATCTTAGCAAGAGATTGAATTTTTGTAATTCATACTTTTTAAAGATGGAAAAAGCCCCACCCCTTCTGGACCTGGCCGCCCTCGACATTTTCCGCACCGTGGCGGCAGAGGGCAGCGTCACGCGCGCTGCCGAGCGGCTGTCGCGTGTGCAGTCCAACGTGACCACGCGGGTGCGCCAGCTGGAGGCCGACCTGGGCACGCCGCTGTTCCTGCGCGAGGGCAAGCGCATGGCGCTCACGCCCGAGGGCCAGGTACTGCTGGGCTATGCCGACCGGCTGCTCGCGCTGGCCGAGGAGGCGCGGCAGGCGCTGCAACCCGGCCCGCCCGCCGGCCGCCTGCGACTGGGGTCGATGGAAAGCACCGCGGCCAGCCGCCTGCCCGCGCCGCTGGCGCGGCTGCACAGCCAGTGGCCCGGCGTGGCGCTGGAGCTGACGACCGCTGCCACCCGCGTGCTGGTGGAACGCCTGCGCGCGCACGCGCTCGACGCGGTGCTGGTGGCCTGGCCACCGGGCCAGCCCGCCGACCCGGCCCTGGAAACCCTCCCGGTGTTCACGGAAGAGCTGCTGCTGGTCTTGCCCGCCGGACACCCGCCCGCCGCCGTCCCCGACCAGGTGCAGCCCGGCACGCTGGCGGTGTTCGAGCCCGGCTGCACCTACCGCCGCATCGCGCAAGAGTGGTTTGCGCCCCGGCGGCAGCCGATGCAGTTGCTGGAGCTGGGCTCGTACCACGCCATTCTGGCCAGCGTGGCGGGCGGCGGCTGCGCGGGCATCGTGCCGCGCTCGGTGCTCAGCATCTCGCCGCACGCGGCATTGCTGAGCCAGGAGCCGATCACCACCATCACCACCTTGCTGACCTGGCGCCAGGGCTACCGCTCGGCCGCGCTCGATGCGCTGCAGCAGGTGCTGGTCGACTGACCGCCTTCAGCGCGTTTCCCCCTTTGTTTCCCACTTCATTTCCTTCTTTCTTTCACGGAACGTCACCATGCCCGACCGCAGCCTGCGCACCGCCCTCTCCCTTCGCCTGCCCATCGTGCAGGGGCCCATGACCGGCGCGGACACGCCCGCCCTGGCGGCCGCCGTGTCCGCGGCGGGCGGGCTGGGCACGCTGGGCTGCGGCATGCGCTCGCCAGCGGCCATGGCCGAGGCCGCCGCCGAGGTCCGGCGCCGTACCGACCGGCCCTTCGGGCTCAACCTGTTCGTGCAAGACACCCCGGCGCCAGATGACGCCACCGTGCAAACCGCCCTGGCGCGCCTGGCCCCGCTGTACGCCGAGTTCGGCCTACAGGCCACCGTGCCCGCGCGCTGGTGCGAGGACTTCCGTGCGCAGTTCGATGCCATGGTGGAGGCCCGGCCCGCGGTGGCCAGCTTCACCTTCGGCATCCTCACGGCCGCGCAGGTCGAGCGCCTGCACAGCGCGGGCTGCTACGTGATCGGCACCGCCACAACAGTGGCCGAAGCCCTGGCCTGGGCCGACGTGGGGGCCGACGCGGTCTGCGCGTCGGGCATGGAGGCCGGGGGCCACCGCGGCACCTTTTTGCCCACGGGCCGCGCGCAGGCCGAAGGGCTGGCGCCCGCGGACTCCGCTGTGCGTGCAGGAGCGCCCTCGCAGGCCGACTTCGCCGCATCAATGGTGGGCGTGATGGCCCTGGTGCCACAGTGCGTCGATGCCCTGCGCCCCCACGGCGTGGCCGTGATCGCGGCCGGCGGCATCATGGACGGTCGCGGCATCGCTGCGGCGCAGGCCCTGGGGGCCGAGGCGGTGCAGATGGGCACCGCCTTCCTCGCCTGCGACGAATCGGGCATCGGCCGTGCCTACCGCGACGCCATGGCGAGCGCCATCGCCACCGACACGCGCACCACCCGCATCTTCTCGGGCCGCCCCGCGCGCGGCATCGTCAACCCGATGCTGCAGAAGCTGCACGCGCACGAGACGGACGTGCCCGCCTACCCCGTGCAGAACGCCCTCACCGGCGCCCTGCGCCGGGCCAGCGCCGAGGCCGGCCGCGCAGACCACCTGTCCCTGTGGGCCGGCCAGGGCGTGGCCAACGTGCGCCCTATGCCCGCCGCAGCGCTGGTGGCCGCGCTGGAAGCGGAATGGCGGGCTGCGCTGGCAGCGCAAGCGGCGCTGCTCACAGCGCAGTAACGCTATTGATTTAATAGCTGTTTGCGCTTTCTGGAAAACCGATAGCGGCCCATTTGAATCAAAAATCCCGACGCCAAGGCCAAGGTTTGCGTCGTCTGCGCCTTGGCTTCGACAGGCTCAGCCCGAACGGATGAGGGGCGGGGTTAGAGCCGCGCAGGGTGAGGGCCCCGGCCCTCGCAACTGGCGCGCCCCCAACGCCAGCGCACCCGTGGAGCCGGCTTGTATGGTGGAGGTGTTGGGGTGGAGGGCCTGAATACCGGCTATCGGCTTTGACCGACTGGCGAAGATAGCCCCCACCCCGCCCCTGAGCGTCGATAAGGAACTGAGCCGCACCTCAGCGCCGA
>NZ_LMLZ01000008.1 GCF_001422735.1 Acidovorax sp. Leaf78
GAGTTCTTCATGCCCTACCTGGCGATTCGCAACCGGGTGGAAGGCTACGGCGTGAGCATCATCAAGGCGGGCGCCAAGATCGTGGGCCACGACGGTGGGCCGGTGCGCGCACCGCTGACGGACCTGAAGCCCGCCGAGGTGGAAGAGCTCAAGGCGCTGATCCAGAAGCTCGGGCCGCAGTAAACCCGCCGCGCGATCCCTCCTACCCAGGCAAGAGCCCACCCCAGGCCCCGCAGAGGGCTGTCGACACCATCCACCTTTGGAGACATCACCATGTTCATCAAGACGAAGACACTGCTGCTCATCGCCAGCGCCTGCACCCTGGCCCTGGGCGTGTCCGCCCAAACCGCACCCGCCGCCTGGCCTGAAAAGCCGGTGACCATCGTCGTGCCGTTCCCGGCCGGCGGTTCCACCGACATGGTGGCCCGCGCCATGGCGCAGCACATGGGCGACAAGCTGGGCCAGAACTTCGTGGTGGACAACCGCCCCGGTGCCACGGGCACGCTGGGCGCGGGAGCCGTCAAACGCGCCGCACCCGATGGCTACACGCTGCTGGTGTCGTCCCTGGGCGCCTTCGTCGTCGCGCCACACCTGCTCAAGAGCGTGCCGTACGACGCGCTCAAGGACTTCGACTACATCACCGTGCCTGTGCAGGCGCCCAATGTGCTGGTGGCCTCGCCGGCGCAAAAGGCACGCACCGTGAAGGAGGTGATCGCGCAGCTCAAGGCCAACCCTGGCAAGGTGAGCTTCGCCAGCTCGGGCAACGGTTCGTCAGACCACCTGTCTGCCGAGGTCTTCTGGCAGCAGAGCGGTACCGAGGGCTTGCACATTCCCTACAAGGGCGGCGCACCGGCCATCAACGATCTGCTGGGCGGGCAGGTGGAGTTTTCGTTCCAGAACGTGAACGCCGTGCTGCAGCACATTCGTGCGGGCAAGCTGCATGCAATCGCTGTGACAGGCGACAAGCGCAGCCCGGTGCTGCCCGACGTGCCCACCCTGGCAGAAGCTGGCGTGGCCGGTGCCGAGGTGTACTCGTGGCAAGGCATGGCCGCGCCCAAGGGTCTGCCCCCTGCCGTCAAAAAGAAACTCTCGGACGCTGCCATCGCCGCCATGAACGACCCTGCCGTGAAGAAGCGGATGCTCGACCAGGGCCTGGAGATCGTGGCCAGCACGCCCGAAGCCTTCACCGCCTACCAGGCTCGCGAATTTGCGCGATGGAAGACAGTCATCGAGACCCGCAAGATCACTGCCGATTGAGAGCGACTCAAAAAGCTCTTCTGGCGTTGTTGCTCCGTCTTGTCGTGCTACCCGCACTTACCCGCACTGCCTGCGACGTAGCGCCTGGCCAGAACCGCTTCGCCGAGGTTTGTGAGCCGCTTTGACACGAAAGACCCGGGGGGCGCTCCCCCCATATTCCAGAACACCATGACCACCTCTTCCAACCCTTCTGCCGCCAGCACCCCCGTCGTCACCGAGCTGCGCGTGGTGCCCGTGGCGGGCCACGACAGCATGCTCATGAACCTGAGCGGCGCGCACGGCCCGTTCTTCACGCGCAACCTGATCATCCTGCGTGACAGCGCGGGCAACACCGGGGTGGGCGAGGTGCCCGGCGGCGAGAAGATTCGCCAGACCATCGAGGATGCACGGCCGCTGATCGTGGGCCGCCCCATCGGGCACCACAACGCCGTGCTCAACGCCATGCGCGCGCAGTTTGCCGACCGCGATGCAGGCGGGCGCGGGTTGCAGACGTTTGATCTTCGCATCACCATCCACGCGGTCACCGCCGTGGAATCAGCCTTTCTGGACCTGCTGGGCCAGCACCTGAACGTGCCCGTAGCCGCGCTGTTGGGCGATGGCGTGCAGCGCGAATCGGTGCAGATGCTGGGCTACCTGTTTTACGTGGGGGACCGCCAAAAGACCGACCTGGCCTACCGCACCGAGCCTGGTGCCGACAACGAATGGTCCCGCCTGCGCAACGAGAAGGCCATGACCGCCGACGGCATCGTGCGCCTGGCCGAGGCCGCATACGAGCGTTACGGCTTTGCCGACTTCAAGCTCAAGGGCGGCGTGCTGCGCGGCGAGGAAGAGGTCGAGGCCATCCGCGCGCTGCACGAGCGCTTTCCGGAAGCGCGTGTGACGCTGGACCCCAATGGCGGCTGGCTGTTGAAAGACGCCATCCGCATCACCCGCGACCTGCATGGCGTCATGGCCTATGCAGAAGACCCCTGCGGCGCCGAAGGCGTGTTCTCGGGCCGCGAGGTGATGGCCGAGTTTCGCCGCGCCACGGGCCTGCCCACCGCTACCAACATGGTGGCCACCGACTGGCGCGAGATGGCCCACAGCCTGGCCTTGCAGTCGGTGGACATCCCGCTGGCCGACCCGCATTTCTGGACCATGGCCGGGTCGGTGCGCGTGGCGCAGATGTGCCAGGCCTTCGGCCTGACCTGGGGCTCGCATTCCAACAACCACTTCGACGTGTCGCTGGCCATGTTCACCCACGTGGGCGCCGCCGCCCCCGGCCGGGTCACGGCCATCGACACGCACTGGATCTGGCAGGACGGTGAGCGCCTGACGAAGGAGCCTTTCCAGATCAAGGACGGCTTCATCCAGCTCCCCAAAAAGCCCGGCCTGGGCGTGGAGCTGGACATGGATGAAGTAGAGCGTGCCCACCGCCTGTATCTGGAGCACGGCCTGGGCGCACGCGACGATGCGATCGCCATGCAGTACCTGATTCCGGGCTGGAAGTTCAACAACAAGTCGCCGTGCATGGTGCGTTGAACGAAGAGGCTGTGCCATATCGCCAAGGCACAGCCAGGGTGCTAAATAACGCGTGACGAGCCAGTTCAGCGCGAAGACGACACCCAGCAAAAAGCCCCGAAGTTCGGGGCTTTTTGCGTTGGGCGGGGAGTAGGGCCGCTCAGGCCGTCCGGTCTTCAGCCCGGCGCCGGGGCAGCTGGCGCTTGACGGACGGACGCTGCAACCGCTGCTTGGGGTCGGCGCCATCCGGCAGCCCTGTGGCGCGCTGCAGCTGCAAATGCGCCACCAGGCCACCCGTGCTGGAGTTGGCCAGCGCAAAGATGCCACCCATGCGCTGCACGGTCTTGTCCACGATGGACAGGCCCAGGCCCGCGCCCGCAGCGGCGGTGCGCGCGGAGTCGCCACGGAAGAAGGGCTTGGTCAGGTTGGACAACTGCTCGGGCGGCACGCCGGGGCCGTGGTCGCGCAGCTTGACGAGTACCCAGTTTTCACGGCCCTTGGCGACGATGTCCACGTTGGTGATGCCGGTGTCCTCGGCCTTGCCGTAGCGCCGGGCGTTTTCGAGCAGGTTGGAGATCACGCGCGCCAGCTCCACCTCGTCGGCCAGCACGTTCAGGTCTTCGGGTACTGACATCGTGATCTGCAACTCGCGGTGGTCCTGCACCGCGTAGACGCACGACGACACCACGGCATGCAGGTTCACCGGCGTGAGCGTGACGTGATCAGGCCGCGCGTAGTCCAGGAACTTGTCGATGGTGGCGTCAAGCTGCACGATGTCGGCCACCATGTGCTCGCGTGCCACTTCGTCGTTCACGCTCATCTCGGTTTCGAGCCGCAGGCGCGCCAAGGGCGTGCGCAGGTCGTGCGAGATGCCGGCCAGCATCACCGCGCGGTCCTGCTCCAGCTTGGCCAGCTTTTGCGCCATGCGGTTGAAGCCGATGTTGACCTCCCGGATCTCACTGGTCACCACCTCTTCATCCAGATGGCTGGCCGCAAAATCACCATCCTTCACGCGGTTGGCAGCGTACGACAGCTGCTTGAGCGGACGATTGATCAGCCGCGCAATCGCTGCAGCACCGGCCAGCGACAAAGCGCCTGCGGTGATGAGCCAAATGAGCCAGGTGCGGCCACCTGCCGGGCTGAACCGCGAGCGGTCCATCAGCAGCCAATTGGGGTCGCCGTTGATGTTGAAGCCCACCCACAGGCCGGTCTCGCCGTTCACGTTCTGTGCCACGATGGTGTCGGGCCCCAGGCGCTGCGTGAGCTCGTCGGTGAGGCGGTTGCCCAGGGCCGTGCCTTCGAGCAACTCGAATTTGTCCTTGGGCTCGCGCGGCAGAATGCGCACACCCTCCTGGTCGGCCATGGTCTTGATGAGCGAGACGCGTGCAATCGCGTCCGAATGCACCAATGCCGCACGGCTCAGGTTGACCAGCGATGCGATCTGCTGGGCGGTGTGCAGGGTGCGCGGCTCGAACTCCAGCGCCCGCAGCGTCTGCAGCCAGGCCAGGATGCTCCCCACCAGCAGCAAGGCCAGCAGGAAGAAAGTGCGCCAGAAAAGGTTGAGCCCCACGCGCGCGCGCTGCTCCCGGGCAAGGCGCAGGGCTTCGAGCGGCGCGGGGCTGGTGGCGTCTGCCGGGGCAGTCACGGATTGCCGGAAAGGGGGTCTCGGCTTGCCGTCATTCTTTCGCATGAAAAGGGGCTCAGCTGGTTCCGTCCGGCACGAACACGTAGCCGACGCCCCACACCGTCTGGATGTAGCGCGGTGCTGCCGCATCGACCTCGACCAGCTTGCGCAGGCGCGAGACCTGGACGTCCAGGCTGCGGTCGAAGGGCTCGAACTCACGGCCGCGTGCCAGCAGGGCCAGCTTCTCGCGCGACAGCGGTTGGCGCGGGTGGCGCACCAGCGCCTTGAGCATCGCGAATTCACCGGTGGTCAGTGGCAGTTCTTCACCATTGCGCTGCAAGGCACGCGTGCCCAGGTCAAAGGTGAACGGGCCGAAGGTGACGACCTCGTTGTCGCCCGACGGAGCGCCGGGAGCCTCTTGCGCGGGGCGGCGGCGCAGCACGGCGTGAATGCGGGCCAGCAGTTCGCGGGGGTTGAAAGGCTTGCCCAGATAGTCGTCGGCGCCCACTTCCAGGCCCACGATGCGGTCCACGTCCTCGCCCTTGGCGGTGAGCATGATGATGGGGGTGCGGTCATTGGCGGCGCGCAGGCGGCGGCAAATCGACAAACCATCTTCGCCCGGCATCATCAGGTCCAGCACGATGATGTCCACGGTCTCGCGCAGGAGCAGGCGGTTGAGCGCCTTGCCGTCTTCCGCGACCATGACCTCGAAGCCTTCCTGGGTCAGATAGCGGCGCAGCAAATCACGGATTCGGGCGTCGTCGTCCACCACGAGAACTTTGTCGGTGCGATTGGTTGTTGTGGCCATGTAGATCTCAAGTCCAATTTGTAACAGAGCCGATTCTGACCACTTGGAACGCCGAAGTTCGGGTTTTGGGGGGTGGTTTGACCAACTGTTACAAGTTTTGCCCAGCTTCGCACGCTGGTGCGGCGCGCTTCAAACGGTGTGCCATGCCGTGCGGTTATGGTGGTGGCCGCACACGCCCACACGGAGGCTGTGTACAGCCATGAAGGACCTTCTGACCATGAAAAAAACTACCAAAATGATAGCTGCCAGCGCCCTGCTGGCTTGCGCTGGAGCCGCTTTTGCGCAAACCGCTGCACCGGCCACCGAGCCCCGCAACGTAGTGCAGTTGTCGGCCACAGGCACGGTCGAAGTGCAGCAGGACCTGCTGGTACTCAACCTCGCCACCAGCAAGGAGGCGGCAGATGCAGCCACCGTGCAGACCCAACTCAAGCAGGCGCTTGACACCGCCTTGACCGAAGCCAAACGCAATGCGCAGCCAGGGCAGCTGGACGTGCGCACCGGCCCGTTCGGCCTGTACCCGCGGTATGGCAAGGACGGCAAGATCAACGGCTGGCAGGGCAGGGCAGAGCTGGTACTGGAAGGGCGTGACTTCTCGCGCATCACCACCACCGCAGGCAAGATCCAGACGATGGCCATCAGTCAGGTGGCGTTCGGCCTGTCGCGCGAAGCACGCGCCAAGGTGGAGGGCGAGGCCCAGACCCAGGCCATCGAGCAGTTCAAGGCGCGCGCGGCGGATCTGGCCAAGGGCTTCGGCTTCAGCGGCTACAGCCTGCGCGAAGTAGCGGTGAACAGCAACGAGTCGATGCCCGGTCCGCGCCCCCGCATGATGGCTGCCGAGGCCAAGATGGGTTCGTTCTCGGACTCCGCGGTGCCGGTGGAAGCGGGCAAGGCCCAGGTCATCGTGAACGTGTCGGGCTCCGTGCAGATGCGTTGACGGAACCACCCGCCGCCACGCGTCGAAGGCGTGCGGGGGGTGGGCGCCAATGGAAAAAGCGCCGGCCGTTGTGGCAGGCGCTTTTTTTCTGGGAAGGCTCCCCGGCGCGGGAGCATCAGGCCCGCAGTGCTTATTGCGCAGCCCAGCCGCCGTCCATGTTCCACGCCACACCGCGCACGTTGTTGGCGGCAGGGGAGCAGAAGAACACCGCCAGCTCGCCCAGTTCTTCGGGCGTGGTGAACTGCATCGACGGCTCTTTTTCGCCCAGCAGCAACTTCTTGGCCTCTTCGTTCGACAGGCCATGTTCCTGCGCCTTGGCATCGACCTGCTTTTGCACCAGCGGGGTGAGCACCCAGCCGGGGCAGATGGCGTTGCAGGTGACGCCCGTCGTGGCGTTCTCGAGCGCGGTCACCTTGGTCAGCCCGACGATGCCGTGCTTGGCCGCCACGTAGGCCGACTTCTGCGCTGAGCCCACCAGGCCATGCACCGAGGCCACATTGATGATGCGGCCCCAGTTCGCGATCTTCATGGCCGGCAGCGCCAGGCGGGACGTGTGAAACGCGCTGGAGAGGTTGATGGCAATGACCGAATCCCAGCGCTCGACCGGGAAGTCTTCCACGTTGGCCACGTGCTGAATGCCCGCGTTGTTGACCAGGATGTCCACGCGCCCGAACTGCGAGGCGCTGTACTTCATCATGTCCTCGATATCCGCCGCACGGCTCATGTCGGCCCCGTGGTAGGCCACCTGGATGCCTGCCGATTCGCCGGCGGCCAGTACCTCAGCGCGCGGGCCTTCCACATCACCAAAACCATTGAGCACGATGTTGGCGCCCTGGCGGGCCAGGGCCTTGGCGATGCCAAGACCAATGCCGCTGGTGGAGCCGGTGACGAGGGCGGTTTTGCCTTTCAGCATGAGAGTCTCTCCCGAATGAATTACGATGCAACGCAGCTGATTATCAAGCGCTGCTCCCGGATTCCGCACCCCATGATTGAACCTACGCTGAACTACGTACTGTGCCCTGGTCCCGCAGCGGCACCGGTGGCAGCAGGCACAGCGCCTGCGCCTGCACAGCAGCATCGCATGGCGTACTGGGAATGGAACGCGACGGGTGATCCGTCACATCCGCATGTGGTGGTCTGCGTGCACGGCCTGTCGCGCCAGGGCCGCGATTTCGACACGCTGGCCGCAGCGCTCTCCCGGCATGCGCGTGTGGTGTGCCCAGACGTGGTGGGCCGGGGCCGCAGCGACTGGCTGGCAGACCCCATGTCTTACCAGATCCCTCAGTACGCAGCCGACATGTTGTCGCTGGTGGCGCAACTGCACCAGCAGGCACCCATCGCCACGCTGGACTGGGTGGGCACGAGCATGGGGGGCCTTATCGGCATGGGCGTTGCGGGCCAGCCGGGCCTGCCGCTGCCGGTACCCGTGCGGCGCCTGGTGCTCAACGATGTCGGGCCTGTCATCGAGTGGCAGGCGCTGCAGCGCATCGGGCAGTACCTGGGACAGATGGCCCGTTTTGAATCGGTGGAGCAGGCGGCCCAAGCGATGTGGGCCGTTTCCACCAGCTTTGGGCCGCACACACAGGCACAGTGGCTCGAATTGTCTCGTGCCATGGTCCGGCCGTTGCCAGACGGTGGCGTGACGCTGCACTACGACCCCCAGATCGCGGTGCCTTTCAAGGCGTTGACGCAAGACATGGCGGCTGCGGGCGAGGCTGCGCTGTGGCAGCTGTATGACCACATCACCGCACACACGCTGCTGCTGCGCGGTGCCCAGTCGGATCTGTTGTCCCCCGACACAGCGCAGGCGATGACGCAGCGGGGCCCCCGGGCGCGTGTGGTCGAGTTCGAAGGCGTGGGGCATGCGCCCACGTTGGTGGCAGCAGACCAGGTCGCAGCCGTCACAGGCTTCCTGCTGGCAGCAGAAGGTGCAGCGGCTGGATGAAAACCAATCTCTCCGCTTCTGCTATCGCTTCCCCCCAGCCAGACGCCGTTCCGCAGCTGATTGCTGCCACCGCGCACACGCTGCCGGAGCAGGTGAATGCGCTGGTGCGCGCACGGGCCTTCGCCGAGCCGCTGATGGCCGGCGAAACACTCGATTCGGGGGAGAACACGCTGGCCCACGCAGACGCCGTGGCGGTCATCCTCAAAGGCATTGGTGGCTCCGAGGCCATGCAGGCGGCCAGCTATCTGGTGCATGCCTGCATTCACCTGACCAAGCCGCAGGAAGTCATCTCTAAAGCGTTTGGCGAGAACTTTGCGGCGCTGGCGGTAGAGACCACCAAGCTCATGCGCGTGCAGCAGCAGGCCCGCGCCGGAGACCGGGCGGATGGCCAGGCACTGCAGACCGAGAACGTGCGCAAGATGCTGCTGGCCTTCTCGCGCGACCTGCGGGTGGTCATGCTGCGACTGGCCTCGCGCCTGCAGACGCTGCGCTTTCATGCGGCCAGCAAACGGCCCGTGCCGCCCAGCTTGGCGCGTGAATCGCTGCAAGTGTTTGCCCCCCTGGCCAACCGCCTGGGCATCTGGCAAATCAAGTGGGAGCTGGAGGACCTTTCGTTCCGCTTTCTGGAGCCCGACACCTACAAGGAAGTGGCCCGCCTGCTCGACGAGAAACGCGGCGAGCGCGAGGTCTACATGGTGCAGCTGCGCTCGCGCGTCGAGGCCGACCTGCGCGCCCACAGCATCAGCGCCAGCGTGCAGGGCCGCCCCAAGCACATCTACAGCATCGTCAAGAAGATGCGCGGCAAGTCGCTCAACTTCGACCAGGTGCTGGACATCCGCGCGCTGCGCGTGGTCGTGCCCACCGTCAAGGACTGCTATGCCGCATTGAGCTGGGTGCACCAGCAGTTCAAGCCCATGGTCGAGGAGTTCGACGACTACATCGCCAAGCCCAAGCCCAACGGCTACCAGTCGCTGCATACCATCGTGCGTGACGACAACGGCAAGCCCATCGAAATCCAGATCCGCACGCAGGCCATGCACGACCATGCCGAACACGGCGTGGCAGCCCACTGGGCTTACAAGGAGGCTGGCAGCAAAGGCTACGCTGGCGTTTCGGCCACGGGCGAGTACGACGCCAAGATCGCCGTGCTGCGCCAGTTGCTGGCCTGGGAGCGCGACCTGTCGGGCAATGAGTCCAACAGCGGCCTTTTTGAAGACCGCATCTACGTGCTGACCCCCGACGCCGCCGTGGTCGAGCTGCAGCAGGGCGCAACCCCGGTGGACTTTGCCTATGCGGTGCACACCAGCGTGGGGCACCGCTGCCGCGGTGCGCGTGTGGATGGCGCCATGGTGCCACTCAACACCCCGCTGCAAAACGGGCAGACGGTCGAAATCTCCACCGTCAAGGAGGGCCGTCCGTCGCGCGACTGGCTCAACGCGGACCTGGGCTACCTGACGAGCCACCGCGCCAAGGCCAAGGTGCGCGCCTGGTTCAACGCCCAGGCCACGCACGAAACCATCGGCCGCGGCCGCGAGTCGGTCGAAAAACTGCTGCAGCGCGAAGGCAAGACCGCGATCAGGCTGGACGACCTGGCGGCGCAGCTCGGGTTCAAGTCTGCCGACGCATTGTTCGAAGTGGTGGGCAAGGATGAGTTTTCGCTGCGCAACATAGAGACCGTGCTGCGCCCGCCCGAGCCGGTGCGGCAGCCCGATGACTATCTGCTGCTCAAGAAAACCCGTACCAACGAGTCGGCCCCCAAAGGCGGTGTGCTGGTGGTAGGCATCGATTCGTTGATGACGCAGCTGGCCAAGTGCTGCAAGCCCGCGCCGCCGGATGACATCCGCGGCTTCGTCACCCGCGGAAAAGGCGTGAGCGTGCACCGCGCGGACTGCAGCAACTTTCGCGAGATGGCGGCACGCAGTGTGGAGCGGGTGATCGAGGTGGAGTGGGGCGTGCCCAAAACTGCTGCCCAGACTGCCGTCTATCCCGTCGATGTGGCCGTGGAAGCCGCAGACCGCCAAGGGCTGCTGCGTGACATCTCGGAAGTCTTTGCCCGCGAGAAAACCAACGTGATCGGCGTGCAGACACAGTCGGTCAAAGGCACGGCTTGGATGACATTCACGGTCGAGGTCGCCGACTCGGGGCGGTTGAACAAGGTGCTGGGTATAGTCGCCGCCGTGCCGGGGGTGCGTTCAGCGCGCCGGCGTTGATAGGGGGCTGGGCGCGATGTGGGTGAACGACTCCACCACTGACTTGCACCGATTTCGCTCCAAGTTCCGGTAGAGCCGATTTTTATGGCTATAATCGAAAGCTGTACAACGACAGGCGCGTAGCTCAGCTGGTTAGAGCACCACCTTGACATGGTGGGGGTCGTTGGTTCGAGTCCAATCGCGCCTACCAAGTTTTCAATCGAAGCAGACCAGGCTTCGAAGCCGCTGAAAACTTGGCAACACAAGCCGCTCTCACAGAGCGGCTTTTTTGTTTCCCTCGCCAGATTCAGTGACGGCCTTTGCCAGGTTCGTCCTTTGTGCTGAAGGCTCGCGTGTACCTCTTCCATCAGCAGTAACTCTTCCTCACGATTGGCTTTTGTCTGACACGTCTGGCAGGGGTGCCACGGTACCTTCAATGCTCTACAGAGAAGGGTTACATCATGAATATCTCGTCCAATCCGCAAGCCGCAGGCCAACGTGTCGTGGACACTGACCCTGAAATGGGCATGTATGACATTCGGGTGTTCTGGTTTGCTGCCTTTGCGTCGGTGCTGGCAGTGCTGATGGTGGCCTATTTCAAGATGGGCTATCAGTTCTGATCGTAAAAACAGGGTCCTTCGGTCCATTGCCTGTTGATCGGTCAGGTGCTCAGCCCTCATACTCGCTGATCATTTCAAGGAAGAACGCACATGGCCCAGGACCCGAACATCGCGCTGGCGCGCACACTGCATCAATCGTGCGTACTGGCGGCCGCCCAGATTCAGGAAGCCCAAAGCTTGGCCACTGAGTTGTTCCCGACGGCGGCTATTTCTCGCGCAGATATTCTGGGCATCGCGCAGGTGATTGCCATCAACCATGCCGCCTTGGCAGGCGCATCGTCTTCAAAGTGAGACGGCGCTTAGGTTCATCCCAAGGTCAACTCAACACCTGCGTCCCCAAGTCAGCAGTTGGCTCGCAGGTATCTATAGCAGCGTCAAGCCGGGTGAATGCCAGCGTAAGAGCTGGCATGGAACTACGACACATCAATCTCAGTTGAAATGCGGCGGTGGGTCCTGCACCGGCGGAGTTCCGGGCTGGGCTGGAGGGTCGCCTTGTGGCGAGTCAGGCGTCCAGGGAACGGGGTTGTCCACGGGCGGAAACGGTGGAACAGGGGAAGGAGCTGGAGTTTCCATGGCTGGGGTCCTTGTGGTGTTGAGGGGATGAAGAACTGCTTTCAATAAGCCAACCTTACGGATGACGGCGGCGGCTTGGTGCCAGAGAACACCCCGATCAACCCGCAGTGGCAGGATGACACCCAATGTGCGAAGCTTGTAGACCACCGTCACAAGCCCTCACCCAGGTTTGACGTGCCTGCAATGGGTGAGCGAGCATCAACAGGCATGCGCACCTGCGGCAAACAGTCCGGATATTCCCTCTGGATAAAAGTGACGAGCGCCTCACGCACCCGGCAACGCAAATCGAACGCCAGCCCCGACGATCGTGCCGACACCAGTACGCGGATCTGGATGGTCCGCTCGGTGACGTCGGTCAGTTGCAGAACGCTCACCCGTTTGTCCCATTCCGGCGCGGCGTCCAGCACGCGTTGAAGCTCCGCCCGCAGTGGCTCCAGCGGCAACCGGTAGTCTGCATACAAAAACACCGTGCCCAGAATTTCAGAGCTTGTGCGCGTCCAGTTCTGAAAAGGGTGCTCGATGAACCACTGCAGAGGAATGATCAGCCGCCGCTCATCCCAGATGCGCAGCACCACGTAGGTGGACGTGATCTCCTCCACACGCCCCCATTCGCCTTCGATGATGAGCACGTCATCGATGCGGATGGGCTGTGCCAGCGCAATCTGCAGCCCGGCAATCATGTTGCTGAAAACAGGCCGGGCTGCGATGCCCGCCACGATGCCCACCACCCCCGCCGATGCAAGCAGGCTGGCGCCGACCTGCCGGGCGCCCGGAAAGGTCATGAGCATGAGCGCCACGCCCGCCATCACCACGCCGGTCATCGCCGTGCGTGCCAGCACGCGGGCCTGGGTGGCAATGCGGCGGGCAGTGAGGTTGTCTTCCACATCGGCAGGGTGGCGCGCCACGATGCCGTTGGCCAGCGCCTGTATGGCATTGATGGCGAGCCAGCAGGTACCTGCAATCAGTGCCAACCCGTTCAGGTGCCGGACACCCGCAATGTGCCTGATGTCGTCACTGGCCCCTTGCCAGACGGCCTGCAGTGCAACCAGCGGCAGCAGCACACGCATGACCGGAATGCATGCCACGACCACGGTGTGCACCAGGGGGAGTGGGGCGGTCACACGGCGCAGCACGACGGCCGTGATGCGGTGGACGATGGCGGCGACGAGTGCAGCCGCCAGAGCGATCAGCGCCGTCGATGACCAGGGAGTGAGCGACGGAAACTCAACCATCACACACCCGCCGAGCAAGGTCGGCGGGCCTGTCGTTGGGTCCGCTGGAGTGGAGGGAAAAGTGGGACCGGTATGGCGTCAAGTGGAAATGACTGGACTGCATGCCTAGCGAATCCACTGTCGCTTGGGGCGCGGTGTGACGGTGACATCCACGCCTTTGTGTACCGCAGGCTTGCCAGTTGCGGGGTCGACCTCCACCATGTCTTCCAGGGCAATTTTCTGGACTTCCGAATCGGTATCGTTTTCCAGATCCGCGAGGACGTTGCCGATTTCCTTCTCGGCCTTGTCGACTTTGGACGTGTTGCTGTCAGCCATGGTGGTGCTCTCTCGCGTGATGTGGACCTGTTGACATTGTCGGCAGGCTCACTGCACGGCGATGTCAGCCAAGGCCGATATTGCTCGGGCGCATGGCGGTCAGGCCTTCCCTGCACCACCGTCGGCTGAGAGGCCGCCTGCTGGCCCCATTAGGGTTATCCTGCGCCGTCTGCAGGGCTTCGACTTCTAGAATCTGCTGCACTGCAATACAAGGGGTGCAACCCCGAGGAGTCCGTCGTGCCCGATTCGCAAAGCGCCGCTGCCGCAAAGACCACCCAGCGCGTGATCAAGAAGTACCCCAACCGCCGCCTGTACGACACCACAACGTCCACCTACATTACCCTGGCCGAAGTGCGCCAGCTGGTCATGGACCGCGAGCTCGTGGTGGTGCGCGACGCCAAGACCGGTGATGACCTGACTCGCAGCATCCTGCTGCAGATCATTCTGGAGGAGGAAGCCGGCGGTGCGCCGATGTTCACCGAGACCGTGCTGGCCAACATCATCCGGTTCTACGGCCACGCGATGCAGGGCTTCATGGGTGCTTACCTTGAAAAGAACGTGCAGGCCTTCACCGATATCCAAGCCAAGCTGGCCGAGCAGTCGCAAAGCGTGACGCCCGAGATGTGGGCCCAGTTCATGAGCCTGCAGTCGCCCATGATGAAGGGCATGATGGGCAGCTATGTCGAGCAGTCGCAGTCCATGCTCACGCAGATGCAGGAGCAGATGCAAAAGCAGACGGAGCAGATGCTGGGGGCGTTTGGAATAAAACGATAAATAGAGAGAAGACCCCCTGAGCCGCTGCGCGGCTTCCTCCAAGGGGACGCCTCCGGTGGACCGGCAGAGGCGGATCCACGGTGGCACTGGTTTGCGGAGCGCCAGTTTTTTGAAGTCGGGGGCATCGTAAATACACCTGTGGAGCGGTTCCTCCACCGGTGCAACGCCGGAACTGGGACAATACGGGGATGAGCGAAGTACTCTCCCCCACGAAAACACCCAAAGTCGGCTTTGTATCCCTCGGATGCCCGAAGGCTTTGACCGACTCCGAACTTATCCTCACGCAACTGAGCGCTGAGGGTTACGAGACCTCCAAAACCTTCCACGGCGCCGATCTGGTCATCGTCAACACCTGCGGCTTCATCGACGATGCCGTCAAGGAGAGCCTGGACACCATCGGTGAGGCCCTGGCTGAAAACGGCAAGGTGATCGTCACCGGCTGCCTGGGCGCACGCGCGTCCGAGGGCGGCGGCAACCTGGTGCGCGAAATGCACCCCAGCGTGCTGGCCGTGACTGGCCCGCATGCCACGCAGGAGGTCATGGATGCGGTGCACCTGAACCTGCCCAAGCCGCACGACCCTTTCATCGACCTGGTGCCGGGCGGCTTCGGCATTGCGGGCATCAAGCTCACGCCCAAGCACTACGCGTACCTGAAGATCAGCGAGGGCTGCAACCACCGTTGCACGTTCTGCATCATCCCGTCGATGCGCGGCGACCTGGTCTCGCGGCCCATAGGCGATGTGCTGAGCGAGGCCAAGGCCCTGTTTGCGGGCGGCGTGAAGGAGCTTCTGGTGATCAGCCAGGACACCTCCGCCTATGGTGTGGATGTGAAGTACCGCACCGGCTTCTGGGATGGCAAGCCCGTCAAGACCCGCATGCTGGAGCTGGTGCAGACGCTGGGCGGGATCGCCGAGCCCTACGGCGCCTGGGTGCGGCTGCACTATGTGTACCCCTACCCGAGCGTGGACGAGGTGCTGCCGCTCATGGCCACCGGCAAGGTGCTGCCGTACCTGGATGTGCCCCTGCAGCACAGCCACCCCGATGTCCTGAAGCGCATGAAGCGCCCAGCCAGCGGCGAGCGCAACCTGGAGCGCATCCAGCGCTGGCGCGAGGTGTGCCCCGAGCTGGTGATCCGCAGCACGTTCATTGCGGGCTTTCCGGGCGAGACCGAAGAAGAGTTCCAGCACCTGCTCGACTTCGTGCGCGAAGCGCAGATCGACCGCGCAGGCTGCTTTGCCTACAGCGACGTGAACGGTGCTGCCGCCAACGAGCTGCCCGGCATGCTGCCCATGGAAGTGCGCGAAGAGCGCCGCGCCCGCTTCATGGCCGTGGCCGAAGAAGTCTCCATCGCCAAGCTGCAGCGCCGCGTGGGTGCGACCATGCAGGTGCTGGTGGACCACGCCCCTGCGCTGGGCAAGAAGGGCGGCCGGGGCCGCAGCTATGCCGATGCGCCCGAGATCGACGGCGTGGTGCACCTGCTGCCGCCTGAGAAGATCAGCAAGCAGCTCAAAGTGGGCGAGTTCACCCGTGCGCGCATCGTCGGCACGCAGGGGCATGACCTGGTGGCCGTGCCGATCTGACGGCTGGCGGTTGGTTAGGCTGTGATGGGCTGATGGGACTGGCGGGCCCGTGGTCTGGTCGTCCTGGCGGTAAGGGTGGTACTGGTGATAGCGGCGTTGTCAGTATTGCCACATTCCATTTGCTATCATTACGATAGCTGATCGCGCTTATCAGACAAGCGGTAGCGGCTCAAAAGACACAAAAAAGGCTTCCCGAGGGAAGCCTTTTGTTTTGCCGGCACATCGGCCGGGCCGGAGACAGAAGCTGGCACACCGGCCAGCTCCTTTCTTCGCCTTACACGCGCTTGCGGTATTCGCCGGTGCGGGTGTCGATTTCGATCTTGTCGCCTTGGCTGACGAACAGCGGCACGGGCACTTCAAAGCCGGTGGCGATCTTGGCGGGCTTGAGCACCTTGCCGGACGTGTCGCCCTTGACGGCGGGTTCCGTCCAGGTGATTTCGCGCTCGACGCTGGTGGGCAGTTCGACCGAGATGGCCTTGCCGTCGTAGAACACCACTTCGAGGGCCATGCCGTCTTCCAGGTAGTTCAGTGCGTCGCCCATGTTTTCGGCTTCGACTTCGTACTGGTTGTATTCGGTGTCCATGCAGATGTACATGGGGTCTGCAAAGTACGAGTACGTGCAATCCTTCTTGTCCAGGATCACGTTGTCGATCTTGTCGTCGGCCTTGAACACGTTTTCCGTGCCGAAATTGCCGATCAGGCTTTTGAGCTTCATGCGCACGGTGGCTGCACCGCGGCCGCCACGGGCGTATTCGGTCTTCAGGACAACCATGGGGTCCTTGCCGTGCATGATCACATTGCCGGCGCGGATTTCTTGAGCGATTTTCATAGCGAGTTGCTTGGGTTGGGGCCGCTCAACGCGCGGGCCGGTGGCTTTCTGCTTTCTCTCTGAAAGGCAGAAGGCGCGCCGTGCCAATGCATGTTCCGCGGCGGGAATGCGCAAGTGCTGTGCACCAATGTGCCGCACCTGTTTTGCGCAAAGCCTTGGATTTTACCGTTTTTCGGCGACAAACCCCAAAAGTTGCGCGACGAGGTGGTCCTGCGTCAGCAGCCGGGCACGGGCGGCCTGTATGCAGGCAGTCCATTCGGCGAGCGTTGCGGTGTCGGGCATGGCCAAGGGCGTGTCGTCGATGGCGTTCCACGCCGCGTGGAAGGCCCGCAGCGAAGCGGGTGCCTGCAGCCAGTCGAGAAACGCCTGCAGCTTGTCGTGGTGGGCGTTGTCGTCTTGTGGGTAGATGTGCCAGACCAGCGCCTGCCCGGCCCAGAGGGCCCGCACCAGCGAGTCCTCGCCGCGCACCAGGTTCAGGTCGCAGGCCCACAGCATGGCGTCAAAGGCAGGCTGCTGCCGGGCAGGCAGGTATGAAATTGATAGCTGGTCGCGCTTGTCAGGCAAGCGCTGGGGGCCATTTTGATCCTCAATGTCTGCCAGGGCCGCCTGCACGGCTGCCGCAGGGCGGCCCGGGGCTACCAGCAACTGCACGGGCTGGGTCTGGCTTTGCTGCAGCAGTTGCCGCAGCATTTCGGGCAGGGCCGGGGGCTCGTAACAGAACAGCGAGATCCAGGTGGCGGTATCCACCCCGTCTGCAGAGGCAAGCCCTGGGGCGGCCGCGTGCGCCGCGCGCCAGGCCGTGCGGTCAAACGCATCGCGCCGGGCCATCAGGTCGTCTTCGCGCAGCAGGCCGCCCGTGGCAGGCGTGAAACCGGGGTAGAAGAACCAGCGGGTCCACCCTGACGCCGGGCCTGACATGATCAGCGACGGCAGGCGGTGGTTGCGCTCCACATAGCCTTCGGCCGACAGGTACTCAAGGTTGATCCACACAGGTTTTTGGCCGCTACCGCTTGCTGAGAGCGCGCTGTAAGCTATGAATTCAGGAGCAATTTCGCACCCGAAGGCCTCCACCATCACATCCGGCGCACGATCGGTGGCTGCGGGCGGCGGGGCATGCCAGTCGCGCACCTCCACGCCGGGGCAGCCGCCGGGCGCCATCCACGCCAGGGCCGACGCATCGTCCACCCACAGGCGCACCTGCTGGCCGTGGGCTGCCAGTTGCGTGGCCAGGCGCCAGCACACGCCGATGTCGCCGAAGTTGTCGATGACGCGGCAAAACACGTCCCACTGCAGGGCGGGCTCGGCAGGCAAGGTGGGAGGTTGGGATGAGGTCATCGGTGCCGCCTCATCCCGCGCGCAGGTGGTCCACCAGCAGCCGTGCCACGCTGGAGAGCGATTCTTCCGACCGCACGCACAGCACCAGTTGACGGTGCGCCCAGGGCTCGTCCAGCGTCACGACGCGGATCGGCTGCGTGCCCTTGTACAGGGCGGCGCTGCCGCGCGGCATCACGCCCACGCCCAGGCCGGCGGCCACCATGAGGCACAGGGCGTCGTAGCTGGTGACCTGCATGCGCAGCCGCAGCGGCAGGCCGGCCTCGGACGCAGCCCGGGTCAGCTGGTTGTTGATGGCGCTGCCGGGGTGCGCGCCGACAAAGTCGTAGGGCAGGGCGTCGGCCAGGCGGGCACTCTTGCGGCGTGCCAGCGCATGGCCCGTGGGCACCAGCAGCACCAGCTCATCGGTGCGGTAGGGTAGCTGCACCACCCGGTCGCCATACTGGCCCTGGTTCAGGATGCCCACGTCGGCCGCGTTCTCGGCCACCGACTGGGCTATCGACGTGCTGATCTGCTCCTGCAGCCGCACGTCCACCTGCGGGTGCAGCGCCATGAAGCTCTGCAACTGCGCAGGCAAGAACTGCGTGATGGCCGAGATGTTGGCCACCACGCGCACATGGCCGCGCACGCCGGCGCCGTATTCGCGCATCTGGCTGGCGATGCCGTCCAGGTCGTTCAGCACGCCGCGCGCCAGGTTCAGCAGCGCGTAGGCGGCCGCGGTGGGCTCGGTGCCCTTGTTGCTGCGGGTGAACAGCTCCACGCCCAGCGTGCCCTCCAGGTCCGCCAGGCGCCGGCTCACGGCCGAGGCCGCTAGGTGCTCGCGCGCGGCAGCAGCAGCGATGGTGCTTTCTTCCATCACGGCAACGAAGAGGCGCAGGGAAACGGGGTCGAGCTTCATGGCGGTGCGGGTGGGCGGGGGTGTCGATGGTAACGCTGGTGCTGCGCCACCATGCCGGTTTGCGATGGCAGCTTCGTGCATCAGCGTTTTGCAGACGGGCAGGCTGTGCGCATCATTCGCGCCAACATACAGAGAGCCACGCCCGGCGCTGGCCCATACACCCGCCGTTCGGACTGAGCTTGGCGAAGCCGTGCCCTGCACCACGCTTCGACAAGTTCAGCGTGAACGTTTGGGGGGTTTTTGGGGGGCTTGGCGCGTCGCGCCCCCACCTTTGAGGAGACACCTATTTCCATGGATTCACCCTTTTCGTCGTCCGCCCTGCACGGCGTGCGCGTGATCGAGATGGGCCAGTTGATCGCCGGCCCTTTCTGCGGCAAGACGCTGGGCGAGTTCGGCGCCGAGATCATCAAGATCGAAGCCCCGGCCGACCCCGAGCGGCCCGGCGTGCCCGGCGGCGACCCGCTGCGCAACTGGCGCCTCATCAAGGAGGGTACGTCGGTGTGGTGGCAGGTGCAGTCGCGCAACAAGCGCTCGGTGGCGCTGGACCTGCGCCAGGCCGAGGGCCAGGATATCGCCCGCCGCCTGATCGCCGAGGCCGACGTGCTGATCGAGAACTTCCGCCCCGGCACGCTGGAGGGCTGGGGCATGTCGCCGGACGAGTTGCACGCGCTCAACCCGGGCCTCGTGATCCTGCGCATCTCGGGCTACGGCCAGACCGGCCCCTACCGCGACCTGCCGGGCTTCGGCGTGATCGGCGAGGCCATGGGCGGCCTGCGCCACCTGACGGCCGAGCCCGGCCGCGTGCCGGTGCGCGTGGGCGTGTCCATCGGCGACACGCTGGCCGCGCTGCACGGCGCCATCGGCGTGCTGACGGCGCTGTACCACCGCAAGGTCAACGGCGGACAGGGCCAGGTGATCGACGTGGCGCTGCACGAGGCCGTCTTCAACGTGATGGAAAGCCTGATCCCCGAGTACAGCGCGTTCGGCGCGGTGCGCGAGGCCGCGGGCAGCGCACTGCCGGGCATCGCGCCCAGCAACGCCTACCCCTGCACCGACGGCTGGGTGCTGGTGGCCGGCAATGGCGACAGCATCTTCAAGCGGCTGATGGCGGCCATCGGCCGGCAGGACCTGGCCGACGCGCCCGATCTGGGCAGCAATACAGGCCGCGTGGCAAGGGTGGCAGAAATCGACGCCGCCATCGGCAGCTGGACCGCCGCGCGCTCGGTGCAGCAGGTGATGGAGACGCTGGGCGGTGCCCGTGTGCCCGCGGGCAAGGTCTACACAGCCCGGGACATTGCCGAAGACCCGCACTACCAGGCCCGCGACATGCTGCTGACCCAGCAGACGCGCGACGGCTACAGCGTGCAGGTGCCGGGCATCGTGCCCAAGCTCTCGGGCACGCCGGGCAGCATCCGCAGCAGCGCGCCGCACCTGGGCGACGACACCGATGCGGTGCTGGCCGAGGCCGGTTTGACGGCAGAGCAGATCGGTCTGCTGCGCAGCAAGGGAGTGATCCAATGACCACCACCACCCGTTCGACCGGCGCCAGCGTCTGGCAGGGCCATGGCCGCCGTATCCACATGCAGGAGGTCGGCACGCGCGACGGCCTGCAGATGGAGCAGGCCTTCGTGCCCACCGACGACAAGATCGCGCTCGTCAATGCGCTGTCGGCCACCGGGCTGGCCAAGATCGAGGCCACCTCGTTCACGTCGCCCACCGCCATCCCCGCACTGCGCGATGCCGAAATCGTAATGCGCGAGATCGAGCGGCGCCCCGGCGTGGTGTACACCGCGCTGGTGCCCAACCTGCGCGGGGCCGAGCGCGCCATCGAGGCGCGCACGGACGAGCTGAACCTGGTGATGTCCGCGAGTGCCACGCACAACATCGCCAACCTGCGCATGACGCAAGAACAATCGTTCGCTTCGCTGGCGCAGGTGGTGGCCGTGGCCCAGGCTGCGGGCGTGGCGGTCAACGTGTCGCTGTCCTGCGTGTTCGGCTGTCCCATGGAGGGCGACGTGCCCGAGGCTGCGGTGCTCGGCTGGGTGCAGCGGTTCGTGGACCTGGGTGTGGGCGGCATCACGCTGTGCGACACCACGGGCATGGCCTTTCCCACCCAGGTGGCGCAGATCACGGCGGCGGCGCGTGCGCGCTGGCCGGGCGTGGATTTCACACTGCACTTTCACAACACGCGCGGCATGGGGCTGGCCAATGTGCTGGCCGCCATCGATGCGGGCGCGGACCGGTTCGACGCATCGCTGGGCGGGCTGGGCGGCTGCCCCTATGCGCCGGGCGCCAGCGGCAATGTGTGCAGCGAAGAGATCGTGCATGCGCTCGGCCTCATGGGCTACGACACCGGCGTGGACCTGGCCGCGCTGGTGGCGGCGGCGGAACGCCTGCCAGGGTTGATCGGGCACGACATCCCGAGCCAGATCGTCAAGGCCGGCCCCCGGCTGCACCTGCACCCGGTGCCTGCAGATTTCGCGGCCATCCGCGACCGCGCGCTGCAGCGCGAGCGTGGCAGAGCGTGACCTGATTTGATCTGACCGCGGCAAAGACCACAACACAACGACAGGAGACAACCATGCCCCAGACCATCACCCTCCACCGCCGACACGCCGCCCTGCTGCTGGGCGCGCTCGTGGGCGCCATGGCGTGCGGCGCGCCGCTTGGCGCGCACGCACAAGACAAGTTCCCATCCAAACCCATCACCCTGGTCGTGCCCCAGGCCGCGGGCGGTGCCAACGACGCCATCGCCCGCGTGCTGGCCCAGCGCCTGTCCGAGCAGATGGGCCAGAGCGTGGTGGTGGACAACCGCCCCGGCGCAGGCGGCACGCTGGCCACCGCGGGCCTGGCGCGTGCCAAGCACGACGGCTACACGCTGCTGGTCACTGCCGACAGCGCCCACGTCATCGGCCCCGCGCTGTACAAGAACGCGGGCTTCGATGCGGTCAAGGACTTCGAGCCCGTGGCGCCCATCGCCACCGCCGGCTACGTGCTGGTGGCACACCCATCCTTCCCGGCCAAGAACGTGGCCGAGCTGATCACGCTGGCCAAGGCCAGCCCCGGCAAGTATTCGATCGCGTCGGCGGGCAACGGCACGCTCAACCACCTGATCGGCGAGATGCTGCAAAAGGCCGCGGGCATCCAGCTGCAGCACATCCCCTACAAGGGCTCGGCCGCGGCAGCGACCGATGTGGTGGGCGGGCAGGTGCCGCTGTCGGTGCAAAGCCTGCCGTCGGCCATTGCGTTCATCAAGGCCGGCAAGCTCAAGGTGCTGGGCGTGGTCAATGAAAAGCGCGTGGCGGCTTTGCCCGACGCGCCCACCATCGGCGAGACCCTGAAGGGCTTCGGCCAGGCGCCCTGGTACGCGATGTTCGCCCCGGCCGGCACACCCGCGCCCGTGGTGGCGCAGTTGCAGGCCGAGGTGGCCAAGGCTCTGGATCACAAGGACGTGGTCGACAAGCTCGCCGCCGTGGGCTGCGAGCCCTTCAAGGGCACGCCGGCCCAGCTCGGCGCGCTGGTGCGCGACGATCTGGTCCGCTGGCAGCGCGTGGTGAAGGAGACCGGCGCCACGGTGGATTGAAACCCCGCACGCCGGCCGGCACGCGCGCATGTTGCGTCGGCATCTTTGAACTCGAACCCACCGTTCGGGTTGAACTGGTCGAAGCCCTGCGCGGCGCTTCGACAAGCCCGGCGTGAACGGTTGCAGTTGATAGGCGCCGACTCGATCGTGGGCCCCCGTCAGCGACACCATTTCTTGACAGTCACAACAACGGAGACAACACCTTTATGACCACCTTCTCTCGCAGGCCTTTCACGGCACGGGCCGCCCTGGGCGCCACCACCCTGGCCATCTTGGCGCTCGGTGCATCCTCTTCTGCCTGGGCCCAGGGGGCCTACCCCAGCAAGCCCGTCAACATGGTCGTGCCCACCGCAGCCGGTGGCACCACCGACCTGTCGGCCCGCATGCTCGCCCAGGCGCTCACGCCGGTGCTGGGCCAGTCCGTGGTGGTGGACAACAAGGGCGGCGGCAACGGCAGCATTGCGGCGGCGGCCGTCAAGCGCGCCGAGGCCGATGGCTACACGCTGCTGATGCAGTACTCGGGCTACCACGTGATCTCGCCCCACCTGACCAAGCAAAAGCAGTGGGAGCAGGGCGACTTCCAGCCGGTGGCCAACGTGATCTCGGCCCCGCAGATCATCGTGGTGCGCAACGACCTGCCGGTGAAGACACTGGCCGAACTGGTGGCTTATGCCAAGGCCAACCCGGGCAAGCTCAACTACGCGTCGTCGGGCAATGGCTCGCTGCAGCACGTGACCGGTGCCATGCTGGAGCAGCAGGGCAGCATCAAGATGGTCCACGTGCCCTACAAGGGCACCGGCCCCGCGCTGCAGGACCTGCTGGGCGGCCAGGTGGACCTGACCTTCGGCACCGCGCCGCCCTTCATGCCCCACATCGCCAGCGGCAAGCTGCGGGTGCTGGCCGTCACCGGCAAGGAGCGCCTGCCCAGCCTGCCCGATGTGCCCACCACCGCCGAAGCCGGTTACCCCAAGGTGGACGCGACCTCCTGGTTTGCGGTGTTCGTGCCTGCTGCCGTGCCCAAGCCCGTGGTCGACAAGCTCACCGCCGACATCCGCACCGTGGTGCAGAGCGCCGCGTTCAAGCAAAAGGCGCAGGAGCAGGGCGCCACGGCGGACTACCAGAGCCCGCAGCAGCTGGGCGACAAGGTCAAGGCCGACCTGACGGGCTGGGCCAGCGTGGTCAAGACGTCGAAGATCGAGGCGGAGTAGCAGGATGGTTGCAGTGCTGGAACAGCTGAATAGCCATAACAGTTAGAATCATTGCAGTCCATTGAAGTAAAAACAGGCTCTACCGCTTGCTGGATAAGCGCTAGCAGCTATATTTAGTATAGCAATCGGTCATCGGCAGCCGCTGCGGGGGCTCAGCGCAGCGGAAACCCCGCCCCGTGCAGCGCCTCGACCAGCCGGTGGCGGCCCTTGAGCGCCTGGGCGTCGCGCAGGCGCTCCAGCACCACGTCGCTCCAGTCCGCCGGCGGCAGGCCTTCGCGGGTTTGGAAGCTGCGCAGTTGCGCGTCGTAGTCGCCGATCTCTTCAATCAGATTGCCGGGTGCGGTGTAGCGCTCGCGGTGCAGCACGGCGGCCTGCGGCAGGCGGGGCTTGATCGCGGCGGGCCGGGCAGGGTCCGGGTGGCCCACCACCAGGCCGAACACCGGGAACACGCCTTCGGGCGTGCCCACCACCTCGGCCACTGCCTCGGGCTGGTTGCGCAGCGCGCCGATGTACACGGTGCCCAGGCCCAGCGCTTCGGCGGCCACCACGGCGTTCTGCGCAGCCAGGGCGGCGTCGATCACGGCCATGAGGTAGGTGTCCAGGTACGGCAGGCCGTCGGCCTGGGCGCCCTTGTACTGCGCGATGCGGGCAATGCGCGACAGGTCGGCCAGCCACACCAATAGCAGCGGCGCCGTGCGGATGTGCGCCTGGTGGCCTGCGAGGTCGGCCAGCCTGTCGCGGCTGGCTTGGGATTGCACCGCCACCACGCTCCAGGTCTGCAGGTTGGATGAACTGGCGGCCGACTGCGCTGCGGCCACCAGCGTGGTGATGGTGTGTTCGGGCAACGCGTCGGGCAGGAAGTGGCGCACCGACCGGTGCGACAGCAGGTGCTCCAGCACGGGGCTGTCGGGCACGTTTAGGGCGTTGGCGTGGGCGCCGTAGCGGGCCTGCAGGAGTGGGGCGGCAAGGGACATGGGCGTTTTCGGATGTGGGGTGGGGCGGGTGGTCGTACGGGGGAGGTACGGCCCTGGCCCACTGTAGCCAGCGTGACTGCGTTCGTTTGCGCGCTTACCGCATATCGGCATGCCCTGGCCTCATATGCTGCGCCCATTGCACGGGCATGCATCGACCGGATCAAGTCGGGAGCGGGTGGACCGGGGTAGTGCAAGGGCCGCCGCAGAGCCGCCACAATACGGCCCATGTCTGATGTGCATTCCGAAGAACTGTTGGCGCAGGTGGCTGCGCTGCCCGCGCTGCCCGGTGTCTACCGCTATTTCGACGCCCAGGGCGCGCTGCTGTATGTGGGCAAGGCGCGGCACCTCAAGCGCCGCGTGTCGAGCTACTTCACCAAGAACCATGGCGGCACGCGCATCGGCCACATGGTCAGCAAGATCACGCGCATGGAGACCACGGTGGTGCGCTCCGAGGCCGAGGCGCTGCTGCTCGAAAACAACCTCATCAAGACGTTGAACCCCAAGTTCAACATCCTGTTCAGGGACGACAAGAGCTATCCGTATCTCAAGATCACCGGCGTGGCCGGCGGTGCTGCGCGCGGCGAGGCGCCGGGGCAGGTGTTTCCACGCATGGCGTACTACCGCGGCTCGGTCGACAAGAAGCACCGCTACTTCGGGCCATACCCCAGCGCCTGGGCGGTGAAGGAAACCATCCAGCTGCTGCAGAAAGTCTTCAGGCTGCGCACCTGCGAGGACACGGTGTTTGCCAACCGCACGCGGCCCTGCCTGCTGTACCAGATCAAGCGCTGCACGGGCCCCTGCGTAGACCTGATCTCGCCCGAGGCCTATGCCGCCGATGTGCAGCATGCCGAGGCACTGCTGCGCGGCGAGACGCAGGAGGTGCTGCAGGCCATGGAGACTCGCATGATGGCGCACTCCGGCAAGCTCGAGTTCGAGCAGGCCGCCGAGGTGCGCAACCAGATCCAGGCCCTGTCGCGCGTGCTGCACCAGCAGTCCATCGAGATCGCGGACGACAAGGACGTGGACATCCTGGCGGTGCGGGTGCAAGGCGGCCGCGCCTGCGTCAACCTGGCCATGGTGCGCGGCGGGCGCCACCTGGGCGACCGGCCGTACTTTCCGGTGCATGTGGAAGACGCGGCGGCCATCTTTGCGGAGGAGGCGGACGACGACAACCCTGACCACGCCGTGGCAGCCCCCGCGCGGCCTGTGGAGGTGCAGGTGCTGGAAGCCTTCATCGCCCAGCACTACATCGGTGTGCCGGTGCCGCCGCTGCTGGTGACGAGCGAGCCCGTGGACAAGGCGTTGATGGAAGCGCTCACCGTGCAGTCGGGCCTGCGCGTGACGGCGGTGCACCAGCCGCGCGAGCAGCGCCGGGCCTGGCTGGACATGGCGCAAAAGAACGCCAGCCTGCAGCTGGCCCGCCTTCTGGCCGAAGAGGGCTCGCAGCAGGCCCGCACCCGCGCGCTGGTCGAGGCGCTGGACCTGCCGCCCGAGGACCTGGACCAGCTCACCATCGAATGCTTCGACATCTCGCACACGGCGGGCGAATCTACGCAGGCATCGTGCGTGGTGTTCCACCACCACAAGATGCAAAGCAGCGAGTACCGCCGCTACAAGATCGAAGGCATCACCGGCGGCGACGACTACGCCGCCATGCGCCAGGTGCTCACGCGCCGCTACAGCAAGGTGGTGGAGGCCGCACGCGAAGCCGGGGGCATCGACTTTGCGGCCGCCCCGCCGCCCGACACTGAGTCCGCCGAAGGTGCCGTCAAGCCCAAGGGCGTGGCGCGCCTGCCCGACCTGGTGCTGATCGACGGCGGCAAGGGCCAGGTGGGCGTGGCGCGGGAGGTCTTCACGGCCCTGGGGCTCGACCTCGCGCGCATCGTCGGCGTCGAGAAAGGCGAGGGCCGCAAGGTCGGCCTGGAAGAACTGGTGTTTGCCGACGGCCGCGAGAAGGTCTACCTGGGCAAGGACTCAGCGGCCCTCATGCTGGTGGCGCAGATTCGCGATGAGGCCCACCGGTTTGCCATCACCGGCATGCGCGCCGCGCGCGCCAAGGTGCGGGTGGGCGGCGGGCAGCTGGAGGAGATTGCCGGCGTGGGCCCCAAGAAGCGTGCACGGCTGCTGCAGCGCTTTGGCGGTGTGCGCGGCGTGGCCTCGGCCAGCGTCGAAGACCTGGTCACGGTGGACGGCATTTCGCGCGAGCTCGCGGAAGAGATCTACCGGGCGCTGCGCTGAGCCGGAGCGTTGCTGCACGATCACATTCGCCGCAAAGGCGGTGCGTGCATGCAATGCGGCGCGTGGGGCCACCCCGGGCCGTGACACAATCGCCGCCATGTTCTGGACGATCCCCACGCTGATGACCTGGACGCGCATTGTCGCGATACCTTTGATCGTGGGGGTGTTCTATGCGCCGCTGGATCCTGCCACCCGCAACCTCATCGCCACGGTGATGTTCGTGGTGTTCGCGGCCACCGACTGGCTCGACGGCTACCTGGCACGCAAGCTCAACCAGACCTCGTCCTTCGGCGCCTTCCTGGACCCGGTGGCCGACAAGTTCCTGGTGTGCGCATCGCTGCTGGTGCTGGTGCACCTGCAGCGCGCCGATGTGTTCGTGGCCTTGATCATCATCGGCCGCGAGATCGCCATCTCGGCCCTGCGCGAGTGGATGGCGCAGATCGGCGCGAGCAAGAGCGTGGCGGTGCACATGATCGGCAAGGTCAAGACCACCGTGCAGATGGTGGCCATCCCCTTCCTGCTGTACGACGCCCGGCTGTTCGGCGTGATCGACACCGGGGTGTGGGGCACCTGGCTGATCTGGGCCTCTGCCGTGCTCACGGTGTGGTCGATGGTGTATTACCTGCAAAAGGCACTGCCCGAGATCCGGGCCCGCGTGAAGTAGCTCTGTCGGGCCTGCCTGCGCCTGCTGGGCCGGGTGCTGCTGTTTTGAGTTCAGTCATGCAGCGGTTTTTGGGGCTGCTGCCATGCTGTTCGAAAAGGCATGTTGGCGGATGGTGCCGGTGATCGATGCGGCGGCATGGTCTGCTGCGCACTGCCGTGGTGCGAACGTCTGCCCTGGATGGTGCTGCGGCGCCCGATACGCGCTCCACGTGCACCACAAACGCCTTTCTACGCTGGATTTCAAGCCCTTTTGCGCCCGCGTGCCTTGCCGCAAGAGGGGTGTCAATACGGAATGCTGCCCATACGGCATGTATGAGACAAAACGGTCCGCACGCCCAGTCGCAGCACGAAATACGACTAGAATTCATCGCTACGCTGCCGCAAAACAGCGTGTTGTATTGACACCCGGAAACTCGATGGCTTTAATCTGATGCAGCAGCCACTGCTGTGTATGCCAGTCATTCCCCCGTCTGCTTTCAACCAGTCTCCTTCAGGCTGCGCTTTGGGACGTGTGAAGACCAGATATCCGCGAGACATTCCATCAACTCTTTCCCGAGAGGCTTCTTGTGAACAAAACCGAACTGATTGAGCACATCGCTACCAACGCCGACATCTCCAAGGCCGCTGCCGCGCGTGCCCTGGAATCCACGATCGAGGCCGTCAAGAAGACCCTGAAGAAGGGCGGCACTGTTTCGCTCGTCGGTTTCGGCACTTTCGCAGTTGGCAAGCGGGCCGCTCGTACCGGTCGCAATCCCCGTACGGGCGATACGATTAAAATCAAAGCTGCTAAAGTTCCAAAGTTCCGTCCTGGCAAGGCATTGAAAGATGCCTTGAACTGAGGATCAGTTTAGGCGGGGTCCTTAGCTCAGTTGGTAGAGCGGCTCCTTTACACGGAGTAGGTCGGCGGTTCGAGACCGTCAGGACCCACCACCCACCGAACAAAGGCGAACGCAAGTTCGCCTTTTGTTTTTTGTCTTCTGAAAGATCGACCATGTTTGAATCCATCCGCAAGCACTCCAAGATCGTCATGATCTTATTGTTCTTGCTGATCATTCCATCGTTTGTGCTGGTAGGTATCGACAGCAACTACTTCTCTGAAAAGAGCCCGGTGGTTGCCCGCGTCGATGGCCACAAGATCAACCAAACCGATTGGGACAATGCTCATCGCATGGAAACCGACCGCATCCGCGCTCAGTCTCCCACGGTCGATCCCAAGCTGCTGGACTCGCCGCAGTCCCGCTATTCCACGCTGGAGCGCCTGGTGCGCGACCGCGTGCTGGCTGCAGCAGCCAAAGACATGCACCTTGTGACCAGCGATGCACGTCTGGCCCGCAGCCTGCAGGAGATCCCTGCCATCGCCGGCCTCAAGCGCGCTGACGGCACGCTCGACGCCGAGGCCTACCGCGCGCTGGTCGGAAGCCAGGGCCTCACGCCCGAAGGTTTCGAAGCCAACGTGCGCCGCGACCTGTCGGTCAACCAGGTCATGGGCGGCGTGATGGGTTCGGCCTTTGGTACCGATGCTCAGATCAAGCTGGCGCTGGACCCGTTGTACGAGCGGCGCGAAGTGCAGATCCTGCGCTTCAAGGCTACGGACTTCGCATCCAAGGCAGAGCCTGCAGACGCGGACCTGGAGGCCTACTACAAGGCCCACACCGCGCAGTTCCAGCAAACCGAGCAGGCCGCTGTCGAATATGTGGTGCTCGACCTGGACAGCGTGCGTGCCGGCATCTCGCTGAGCGAAGACGACCTGCGCACGTACTACAAGGAAAATCTCACGCGCCTGTCGGGCAAGGAAGAGCGCCGCGCCAGCCACATCCTCATCAACGCATCCAAGGATGCCCCGGCAGCCGACCGCGAAAAAGCCAAGGCCCGCGCAGAAGAACTGCTGGCCCAGGTGCGCAAGACGCCGTCGAGCTTTGCCGAAGTGGCCAAGAAATCGTCCGACGACAAGGGTTCTGCCGTCGCTGGCGGCGATCTGAACTTCTTCGGTCGCAATGCGATGGTCAAGCCGTTCGAAGACGCAGCGTTTGCGCTCAAGAAGGGCGAGATCAGCGATGTGGTCGAGTCGGACTTCGGCTACCACATCATCCAGCTGACCGACATCAAAACGCCTCGCCAGCCCACCTTCGAAGAACTGCGTCCTTCGATGGAGGCCGAGCTCAAGCAGCAGCAGGCGCAAGCCAAGTTCGCGGAAGTCGCGGAGTCGTTTGCCAACGGTGTGTATGAACAGGCCGACAGCCTGCAGCCCGTGGCCGACAAGCTCAAGCTCAAGGTGCAGACCGCCACCGGCGTGACACGCACGCCCACGCCTGGCGCCAAGGGCCCGCTGGCCAACAGCAAGTTCCTGGAAGCCCTGTTCTCCAACGACTCGGTGCAGAACAAGCGCAACACTGAGGCGGTCGAAGTCGGCACGAGCCAGATGGCCGCAGGCCGCATCACCAATTACACCCCTGCCCGCACCTTGCCGCTCGACGAAGTGCGCGCACGCGTGAAGTCGCTGTTCATCGCGCAGCGCGCTGCCGAGCAAGCCCGCAAGGAAGGCGAGGCCAAGCTGGCCGCCTGGAAGGCCAACCCCGCAGCTGCCACCGGCCTGCCTGCGGCCGTGGAGATCTCGCGCGAGCAGCCCCAGGGTCAGTCGCGCCAGGTGATCGACGCCGCCCTGCGCGCGCCGTCGGACAGCCTGCCAGGCTGGGCCGGTGTCGACTTGGGCACCGAAGGCTATGTGGTGGTCAAGGTGAACCGTGTGGTGCCACGCCAGGCACCGGACGCGCAGCGCGCCCAGCAAGAGCGCCAGCAGTATGTGCAGTGGTGGACCACGGCCGAAGGCCTTGCGTACTACGAACTGCTCAAGCAGCGCTTCAAGGTCCAGATCAAGGCACCGCGTCCGGAAACCACCGCGCAGGCAACTGCAGAAAATTGAATAGTTGGGCCCGAGACGTGAAAATCTCGGGCTATAATACGAAGCTTCGGTGGCTGTAGCTCAGTTGGTAGAGTCCAGGATTGTGATTCCTGTTGTCGTGGGTTCGAGCCCCATCAGCCACCCCAAATCAGCAAAGCCGCTGCAACTTTCAAGGTTGCAGCGGCTTTTGTCTTTTATTCCCACCGTGGGAATATGGCCTTGATCTTTTCACGAAGTTCGCGCTGATCGTTTCGGCCCGCGCAGGCGTCAGCAAATCCAGTCAAGGATGGCGTGTTTTGCAAACACCCACGTCCTAGCCACAGCGCGAGTGCCAATGCCCCTGGGCTTCGAGTCGAAAAACTTCAGCAGCCACACAGACCTGTACAGCGCCGCACTTGAGCGCTGCTTGCGGCGGCAAGCCGCAATCACGCCCATTGGCGAGGCGACGAAGAAGGGATGAGGGGCCAATGATTGGCCTGCCCGGAGGGACTCGAACCCCCGACCTATTGCTTAGAAGGCAATTGCTCTATCCGGTTGAGCTACGGGCAGATGGATGGATGTCGGCCGCGGGGGCCGAAGCGCTGGGCACGGTACGGGCAATGAATTGAAACCGTCATTGCCGCACGCCGCTGCGCGAACCCTGGATCATACCTGCGGCGGCTGGGCTTGTTGTCGTCATCGGGCGGCATTTGCGGGGTTGTCATGGCAAGGGGATGGCGGATGCGGGTATAACGGAGTGGCGCTCGCACCGTGCGCCTGTTGTCTCTGTTTGCTTCCCACTTCAACTCAGCCCATGCCACACAGCGTCAATCTCATCAGCACCATTGCCGCTGCGCTTGGACTGGCGCTGGCGTTGGGATTCGTGGCGGCGCGGCTCAAGCTGCCTGCGCTGGTGGGTTACTTGCTGGCTGGGGTGGTGATCGGCCCGTATACACCCGGTTTTGTGGCCGACATGGCCATGGCCAGCCAGTTGGCCGAAATCGGCGTGATGCTGCTGATGTTCGGCGTGGGCCTGCATTTCTCTTTCGGCGACCTGCTGGCGGTGCGCCGTATCGCGGTGCCCGGGGCGGTGGTGCAGATGATGGTGGCCACCGCGCTCGGCATGGCGCTGGCCGTGTGGTGGGGCTGGAGCTGGGGCGGTGCGCTGGTGTTTGGCCTGGCGCTGTCGGTGGCCAGCACGGTGGTGCTGCTGCGCGCGCTGGAGACGCTGGGAATTCTCGACAGCCATACCGGGCGCATCGCGGTGGGCTGGCTGGTGGTCGAAGACCTGGCCATGGTGTTGGTGCTGGTGCTCCTGCCGCCGTTGGCTGGCTCTTTGGGGGGCCACGGTGCCCAGGGCCAGGCTGTGGACGGCGCAGCGCTGTGGAAGACGCTGGGATGGACCTTGCTGCAGGTTGGCGGCTTTGTGGCGCTGATGCTGCTGGTGGGGCGGCGGCTGTTCCCGTGGGTGTTGTGGCAGGTGGCGCGCACAGGGTCGCGCGAGCTGTTCACGCTGTGCGTGGTGGCGGCTGCGGTCAGCATTGCGTTCGGGTCTGCTGCGCTGTTCGGCGTCTCGTTTGCGCTGGGTGCTTTCTTTGCGGGCATGGTGATGCGCGAGTCGGAGTTCAGCCACCGCGCCGCGGAGGAGTCATTGCCGCTGCGCGACGCTTTCGCCGTGCTGTTCTTCGTCTCCGTGGGTATGCTGTTCAACCCATCTGTCCTGTGGGACAGGCCCGTGCAGGTGCTTGCCGTGGTGGCCATCATCATGCTGGGCAAGACGCTGGCGGCCGCGGCCCTGGTGCTGGCGTTCCGCTACCCGCTCAATACTGCGCTGACGGTGTCTGCCAGCCTGGCGCAGATCGGCGAGTTCTCTTTCATCCTGGTGGCGCTGGGTTCGTCGCTGGGGCTCTTGCCGGTGGAGGGTGCCAGCCTGGTGCTGGCCGGTGCGTTGATATCGATGGCCCTGAACCCGATGCTCTTTCGCGCCATTGCCCCGCTGCAGGACTGGTTGCGTGCCCGCTCCGCGTTGGCGCGGCGGCTGGAGCAGCGGGACGACCCGCTGGCCGAGTTGCCCATGACCACCGATTCGCGCTACCTCGCGCGGCAGGTCGTGTTGGTCGGCTACGGCCGGGTAGGGCGCCGCGTGGCCGCCGCCCTGGCGGCCAACGACATTCCGTTCGTGGTGGCCGAGCAGAACCGCGAACTGGTGGAGTCGCTGCGCGAGTCCGGCGTGGCGGCTGTGTTTGGCGATGCGGTGGACCCGGCTGTGCTGATCCAGGCGCACATCGCCCGCGCGGCAATGCTGGTGATTGCTACACCCGACACCTTGAACGTGAGGCAGATCATCGGCACCGCACGCATGCTGAACCCGCACATCGAAACCGTCGTGCGCAGCCACAGCAGCGACGAGGCACGCAGGCTCACGCAGGAGTGCGACAGCGCGGTGTTTCTGGCGGACGAGGCGCTGGCCCAGGCCATGTCGCGCTACGTTGTGGAGCGCACCGAGACGCGCCGTGCCCGAGCGACAGCGCCTGCCGCGCTGCACAGTCGCATTTGATTGAAATTGCCGAAATACCGTGCTACCGCTGGATGGGCGGTATTTCGTTGCTATTGAATTAATAGTAATTCGGTTTGCGCTTCCTCAGCGGGCCTGCTGAGCACTGGCGCGCACACTGTTTCCCGTCTGAACCCACAACAGCTTGTGCTGCCTGTCCATCATGGACCTGAAGCACTTGCCCAGGGCAGGCTGAGGCGCTGGAAGGGCGCTCCAGCAGGGTGTCATGTGAAGCGGTGCAGGCAGCGCGCAAAGCTCGCTGGCGGACTGCCGCACAGATCGGCAGATGCTTCGGCATAGCAATCTTGCGCCAAGCCTGCTGAATTCACAGCGCGCATCTGCAGCGCGGTCCGCTCCTCAGTCCGTCTCTTCAAACACCAGCGACGGATTGCTCATGATGCGCGCCGTCTGTCCCAACTCGTCGATCAGGCGATTCGCAAAATAGCTGTTTTGCGTGTCGGGCTCCAGCGCTGCCACTGCCAGATTGGCGCGCGGCTGGTTCAGAGGAATGTAGTAGCTGCCGGCAGGCACGTCGATGGCGCTGCGCATGGGGGCTACCTGCACACGGACGATGCCGGTGCCTCCGGCGATGGTGCCGATCACGTCCTGACGGTCGCCAGACTCCCGCGAGGTTTCGCGGTAAGTATCAGCCAGTGCGGAGCCGGGCTCGGCCACGCGCATGACCTGCAGGCCCAGCAGCTTCAGGCGTTCGACGGCAGCTGTGGAGCTGGCCGACAGCCAGTAGCCGCACGGCCGGGCGCGGGTCTTGGTAGGGCGCAGCGTGAGGGACGAGTTCCACTCGACACGAATCGGCCGCGTGGCGCCGGTTTCGGGGTCGAGGAACTCCAGTTCGCGCTGGGTAGGTGTGGCGGCAGCCTCCACCACGACCTGGTCGCGGCAGGCCTGCGCGCTGATGTCGCGCGCCACGAAAGAGCGCACCTGCTCCAAGTTGTTGGCGCGCTCGGCCGTGCTGCGCAGCGCGCTCGTGATGGCGGTGACTTGCGAATGAACCCTGCGCTGGATGTGCATGCGGCCGATGCCCACGCCGCGCGTTTCGATCAGAAGGCTCACCGTGTTCTTCAGGCCATTCACATTGCGGCCCGTGTCAGGCTGCGTGCCGCCCATCGAGATGCTCTTGTCGTCGGGGTTGTTGGAGGTGGTGTAGTACCAGTCGCTCGCCAATCCCTGGGCCTTCAGGGCCGCGACCATGGGCTGGTGGTACCACTCCTGCGAGGCTTTGGTCAAAAACTCTGGATAGTTGGCCGTGGTGGTGTACTGCAGCAGCGCGTCGTAGCGCTGGATGGCGTTGAACTTCTGCAGGTAACGGCCTGCCACGGTGTATTCGTGCGCGTCCACCACCAGGATGGGGCGGTACTCATTCACCACCCGCGCCAGGGCGCGTGCCTCGGGGGTGTTCAGCAGCAGGTGGTCGCGGTTCATGTCGACGCCATTGGCGGTGACGCGCGTGCCAGCCGCGGCTCCGTCGGGGTTGGCGCGGGGGATGATCACCACGTTGATGCGGTCGAGCAGGGGCTCGAGCAGCCCCTGGGTCAGTTCACGGCTGATGACGAGCAACGCTTCGGTCCCTGCCGGTTCGTCGCCGTGCTGCTGGCCGATCAGAACGACCGTGGGGCGACCGCTGTTGTCCAGCTGCATGGGGTCGGTGCCGGCTGCGCGGGTGGCCAGCAGGCCAAGGATGGGCTCGCCGCGCTGGGACATGCCCAGATTGAGCAGCCGGGTGCGGGTGGCGCCGCGCTGGGCCGGATCGTCCAGCGACTGGAGCCACTGGCCCAGTTCAGCGTTCGTGGTGAAAGACCGTCGGTCCGCACCAAGCCCCGGGGTGGCATACGCCACGGCGGGGTCCGGGAACCGTGCAGCCACGGCCGCGGAATAGGGCGGCGCCATCGGCCCTTCGTTCTGCACCACCAGCGGGGCGGATGGGGGCAGCGGGCTGGCGACAGCGCCTTCGCGCGGGGCCGGTGCTGGCAAGCGCGCAGGTGGCTGGCCCAGAGGAGCAGGTACCACCGTGCCCTTCTGGGCGCGGGTGGGCAGTGGTGCGGGTGCCGTGGTGCGCGCTGTGGGGCCGGACGACGGCCATGGCGGGAGCGGCGTGCTGGAGCAGGCGCTCAGCAGCACGGCTGCCAGCGCGGCAGAGACCTTCCAGGGAGTCTGCGGCAATAGCGCGGAGAAAGGCTGGGGCTCCGAGCCGCGCGACGTGCGCCGGAAGAAGGTATGCATGGTCATGGTGTTTTCTGCCAGTGAGGGGCCGCAGGGCGGCTTTGTTACGGCGATGTTACCTGCGCGCCTGCGGGAGCCGGTGTCAGCGTACATCCCGTTGCAAACCTGTCGTTGACACGTCGGGCCGGGCTGGACGCTACGGTTTTGTCACTGCGTGCGGGTGGGGTTGAGGAGCGATATGCCCGGGCATCCCCGAGGCGGCTGTCGCACCCGGTGTCTGGAGTCCAGCCGAATACGGCGGCACGGGCGCCTGCGCTGCAGCAGCTGCCGGTTCCTGCCGGGTGTCTGCCTGCATCCTCAGCCGCAGCAGCGCGCGCACAAAGCCATGGTCGGACCGTGAGCGGTCACGCCCCTCGTGCAGGTGGTCATTGAAATAGTCCACTCTGCGCACGTCGCCGATGCTGTTGCGGCCATTGTGCAAAAACTCTTCGCTCACCAGGATTTGGTCCAGCACGCTGGGCGATCCCTGGTGAATGTGAGAGTACGCCACGTCTTTCTTGAGCGCGGCGTCTCCCTGCAGTTCGTACGCGTTGAACAGTGCCACGTCCCGCGCTCCGCGGTCATAGGCGATTTCGTTGGTGGCGCAGATCAGCTGGGTGGTCACGCTGTCGGGCGTGTCGTTGAAGTCGCCCATCACCACCAGTGGCACGCTGGTGCGGTGCAGCAGGTCGATCACCAGGCAGCGCAGCGCCATGGCTTCGGCGCCCCGCATCATGAGCGAGCGCAGCGACGCCAGTGCCATCACCTTGGGGTCGCTGCGGTCTTCCAGCGCATGGCCTTGCCCATCCTGCAGGAACTTGGGCCGCTTCGACTTGAGGTGGGCGGTCAGCACGTTGAGTGTCTGCCCGTGCTTCATGTGCAAGGTCACGACCAGGGGAGGGCGCTCGAAGCGCGAATGCCGGCCCAGGCCCGGCACCTCGACCTCGAAGCCTGGTGGGAACTCTGCGAACGACTGCAAGGCGTCCACCTTCAGCCGCGTGGCAATGCCCACGCGGGGTGTTCCGTGTGCACCGCCTTGTGCCCCCTGGTTCTCGGCGCCGGGTACGGCCACAAAGTCATAGCGCAGCCCACTGCGGGCCAGGGCCCCCTTCAATGCCGCGTCGTCCCACACCTCCTGCACCGCCAGCACATCGGCATTGAGCGTGCGAAAACGATCGCCCAGCCAGGTGAGCTTGCGGTCGAATTCGGCCTGGGTGTAGGGGTCCTGGTTGTCATAGAACACACGCCCGGGGTTGGCCAGGTTCAGCGTGTTGCAGGTGGCCACCATCAGGGTGGCCAGGGGTACGGGAGTGTCGGTGGGGCGCATGGAATGGCGGGGTGGTGAAGCGAATGCCGCTTGCACCCCTGGCCGTCCGAAGCCGCTCAGCCCATGGGTTGCAACGCGCGACCAGACAGCACATGCAACCCGGCAGGGAGTGACTGTACGGCATGCACGAGTGCGCGGGCTACATCCGCACCCGGGCGGGCGCGGTAGTTGGTAGGCACGATGGGGTCGAGCCAGCGAAATAGCGTCAGGGACAGCGACTCTGCACGGCGTGGCGCCTGCTGCAGCGCATGGCGCTCACCGATGAGCAGCGAAGGGCGTGCAATCACCAGGGTCTCGAAACCCAACCGTTGCAGGTCGCGTTCGACCTCGCCTTTGACGCGGTTGTAGAAGATGCGAGAGTGAGGATCGGCGCCCATGGCCGTGACCACGCCACAGCGTGTGGCGCCAGCTGCGCGCGCTGCACGTGCTGTGGCCAGCACGGCGTCGTAGTCGACCGCCCGAAAAGCACTTTGGCTGCCCGCCACAGCCATGGTGGTGCCCAGGGTGATGTAGACATCATCCACCGGCGGCAGCGCGGGCAGTGCCGCAAAGTCCACGGCGTGCAGGTGCAGCCGTGGATGGCTCAGCGCGGGAGCGCGCCGGCCTTGGGCGTGCAGCACATGCACCGCACCGGGTGCTGCCGCGTTTCCTGAAGGGGATGTATCAGCGGTTAAAAGAGCCGCGAGGACCGCCTGGCCCACGAGGCCCGTTGCCCCGGCCACCACCGCCACCCGCGCCTCCGCCATAGCCGCCTCCTCCGCCATTACCACCACGATAACCACCGCCGCGGCGGCCGCCCATGCTGTCTACGCTGGTGCGCATCGGGTCGGGCTGGCCGCCGGCGCCAGCGCCATGGCCGGACGCGCGGTTGCCCGGATTGCTGTGGCCCGAATGCGTACCGAGGTGTGCGTCTGGACGCGGGGGCTGCGAGTCGTCGTAGCGGGGGGCGCCACCACCACCATAGCCGCCACCACCGCCGCCGCCGGAGCGACCGCGTGCAGGTGCCTGGCCGCCGGCGCGTGCTCCGCCGCCACCGCCACCGGCACGGCCGCCACGCGGGCCGTTGCCACCGCCGCCGCCACCAGCGCCAGCACTGGCACCGCCGCCAGCGCGGCCACCACGGCCGCCACCGTTGCCGCCACCCGCAGGGCGGGGGCCACGCTCGCCGCCGCCACCACCACCGCCACCGCCGGCACCCTGGCCGGCCTTGTTGGTGCGGATGCGTTCCATCATTTCGCTGCGGGCGGCCTTGGCGGCAGCCTGCATCACGTCACGGCTCGGGGGCTTGCCTGCGCCGCCCCAGATGGTCTGGCGGCCCATGGCGATGGGCTCGGCTTTTTCGCCAGCGTCGGGGCCGAAGCCTTCGATGACCTGCACGGGAATCTGCTGCTTGGTAAAGCGCTCGATGTCCATCATGAAGCCTTCTTCGTCCATGCAGACCAGGCTGACGGCTTCGCCGCTGTTGCCGGCGCGGCCCGTACGGCCGATGCGGTGGACGTAGTCTTCCGAGACGTTCGGGATTTCGTAGTTCACGACGTGCGGCAGCTCGTCGATGTCGATGCCGCGGGCAGCGATGTCTGTGGCCACCAGGGCGCGGATGTCACCGCTCTTGAAGCCGGCCAGGGCTTGCGTACGGGCGCTCTGGCTCTTGTTGCCGTGCAGCGCCATGGCGTTCACGCCGTTCTTGGTCAGGAACTCGGCCACGTTGTTGGCGCCGAACTTGGTGCGGGTGAACACCAGCACCTGGCTCCAGTTGTGCTGCTGGATGATGTGCAGCAGCACTTGCTTCTTCTTGCCGCGGCCCACGGGGTGGATCACCTGGGTGATGCGCTGCACCGTGGTGTTGCTGGGCGTGACCTGAATGCTCTGGGGGTTCTTGAGCAGTGTGTTGGCCAAGTCGCGGATTTCGTCGCTGAAGGTGGCCGAGAACAGCAGGCTCTGCTTTTCGCGGGGCACCAGGGCCAGCACTTTCTTCACGTCGTGGATGAAGCCCATGTCCAGCATGCGGTCGGCTTCGTCGAGCACCAGCACCTGCACGGTCGACAGGTCCAGGAAGCCCTGCTGCTGCAGGTCCAGCAGGCGGCCGGGGGTGGCCACCAGGATGTCCACGCCGCGCTTGATGCGGTCGATCTGCGGGTTCATGCCCACGCCGCCGAAGACCACGGTGGAGTTGATGTCGAGGTACTTGCCGTATTCGCGCACGGACTCTTCCACCTGGGCGGCGAGCTCGCGGGTGGGCGTCAGCACCAGGGCGCGGATGCCCTTGCCGCCGAACTTGTTCTTGGGGGCAGCGCCTTGCGAGAGGCGGTGCAGCAGCGGCAGGGTGAACGCGGCGGTCTTGCCGGTGCCTGTCTGCGCGCCGGCCAGCAGGTCGTGGCCTGCGAGCACGGCGGGGATGGCCTGGGCCTGAATGGGCGTGGGGGTCTCGTAGCCCGTTTCGTGCACGGCCTTCAGGATGGCAGGAGCCAGGTTCAATTCGTCAAATGTCATGTCGTTGAATGCGCCCATCCGGGGCGCTGGTATCGGCCTGTCGTGCAACCGGAGGTTGCCGAGCCAGTCTCAAGCCGATGAGGTTCATGAGTGGGAGCCCGGAAGTTTGGGTGCTTCCTTCGTCCCCAGCAGCGTGCTGATGCGTCGGGCAACTGGAGCCCGTCACGAGGCGTATTGTCGCATGGCCTGATAATCTCGGTTTGCACGCAGAATTTCTGCTCACTTTTGCAGGTTAGACACTCAATGGCCCAATACGTTTTGTCGACACAACTGCCCGCCTTCGGCGGCGCCCACTCGGTTTGCTCGCGGAGGATCATGTAATGGCGCAGTATGTTTTCTCCATGAACCGCGTCGGCAAGATCGTGCCGCCCAAGCGGCAAATCCTGAAAGACATCTCCCTGAGCTTCTTCCCGGGCGCCAAGATCGGCGTGCTCGGGACCAACGGCTCCGGCAAGTCCACGCTGCTCAAGATCATGGCGGGGCTGGACAAGGAAATCGAAGGCGAAGCCATTCCCATGGCGGGCCTGAACATCGGCTACCTGCCCCAGGAGCCCCAACTCGACCCGACCCAGACGGTGCGCGAAAGCGTGGAAGCCGCCATGGGCAAGGTGTACTCCGCCAAGGCGCGCCTGGAAGAGGTCTACACCGCCTATGGCGAAGAAGACGCTGACTTTGACGCGCTGGCGGCCGAGCAGGCCGAGCTCGAAGCCATCATCGCCACGGCCGGTACCGACTCCGAGCACCAGCTGGAGATTGCAGCCGACGCGCTGCGCCTGCCCCCGTGGGACGCCAACATCGGCGTGCTGTCCGGTGGTGAAAAGCGCCGTGTGGCGCTGTGCCGCCTGCTGCTGTCCAAGCCCGACATGCTGCTGCTCGACGAGCCTACCAACCACTTGGACGCCGAATCGGTCGACTGGCTCGAGCAATTCCTGCAGCGCTATTCCGGCACCGTGGTGGCCATCACCCACGATCGCTACTTCCTGGACAACGCCGCCGAATGGATTCTGGAACTGGACCGTGGCTCCGGCATTCCGTACAAGGGCAACTACTCCGACTGGCTGACCCAGAAGGGCGCCCGCCTGGAGGCCGAGCAAAAGGGTGAAGAAGCCCGCGCCAAGGCCCTGAAGAAGGAATTGGAATGGTCGCGCCAGAACCCCAAGGCCCGCCAGGCCAAGAGCAAGGCCCGTCTGGCCCGTTTTGAAGAACTGAGCGACTTCGAATACCAAAAGCGCAACGAAACCAACGAAATCTTCATCCCCGTGGCCGACCGCCTCGGCAGCCAGGTGATCGAGTTCAAGAACGTCACCAAGTCCTTCGGCGACCGGGTGCTGATCGACAACCTGAGCTTCAACATCCCTGCGGGCGCCATCGTCGGCATCATCGGCCCCAACGGCGCCGGCAAGTCCACGCTGTTCAAGCTGATCGCCGGCAAGGAAAAGCCCGATTCGGGCGAAGTCGTCATCGGCTCCACCGTCAAGATGGCCTTCGTGGACCAACACCGTGACGACCTGGCCAACGACAAGACGGTCTGGGAAGACGTCTCGGGCGGCCTGGACATCCTCAACGTGGGCAAGTTCCAGATGGCCAGCCGCGCCTATTGCGGCCGCTTCAACTTCAACGGCAGCGACCAGCAAAAGAAGGTGGGCATGCTGTCCGGCGGTGAACGCGGCCGTCTGCACCTGGCCAAGACCCTGATCGCTGGCGGCAACGTGCTCATGCTCGATGAGCCGTCGAACGACTTGGACGTGGAAACCCTGCGGGCGCTGGAAGATGCGCTGCTGGAATTTGCGGGCACCATGTTGGTTATCAGCCACGATCGCTGGTTCCTCGACCGGATCGCCACCCACATCCTCGCGGCCGAAGGTGACAGCCAGTGGACGTTCTTTGACGGCAATTACCAGGAGTACGAGGCCGACAAGAAGAAGCGACTGGGCGAAGAAGGCGCCAAACCCAAGCGCATGCGCTACAAAGCCCTGAAATAAGCCGTCAGGAGCTGGTTCGAAGACCTGAAATAAGCTTTCAGGTCAAGTAGGATTGCATCTGGAAACCTCTCGCCCGATTCTTCCCCACCATGTCCCAGCCTGCTTCTCAGTCGAGAACCGTCTTCCGTGCCTGCGTCGTCAACGCCGTGCGCGGGGGCGAAGCGTTGATGCAGCAGTTGGTGAAGGTGACGCAAAGCGCCTTGACCGAGGAAGAATCGAGCGTCCGCAACATTCAGCAGCGCAACCTCGTCAGTGACAGCCTGCGCTTGCTGAACCAGCACGAAGCCGCCATGGTCAAGGGGTATCCCATGGCGCTGCTGGAGACTTTTGCCGAAGGCCCGTCCATCGCCAAGGGCCGCAGCACGGCCGAAGACACCGGCATGGACTTCGGCGAGCTCTCGCTCATGGACGAGAACGAGATGCAGGCGCAGGTCGAGCTGTCCAAAGCACAGCAATCGGCCCTGCACGCCACAGATGCCGTGCTGGCCGAACTCAATACCCTGGTGAGCTCTGCGCAGGGCCTGCGCAGCGTTCAGCCGGAGCGCAACCCGTTGCGGCCCGAAAGCTACATTCGCGCCCTGCAGCAGGTGGTGGGTGATACCACCGTGTCGCCGGAGGTGCGCCAGCTGTGGATGCAGCACATGCGCGACCTGCTGGGCAAACTTCTGGTCGAAGAATACCGCCGCACCGCAGCCAGCCTGCGTGAGCATGGCGTGCAGCCCGTCGGATATGCCGTGCTCGGCACCCCTGGAAGCAGTGGACGGGGCGGACCTGTAGGCGGTGGCGGGTCGGGGTACGCCGGTACGGGTTACGGCAACGGCATGGGCTCCGGTGCAGGGACCGGCTATGGCGGCCCAGGCACTGGGTATGGCAGCGGCTACTCGGGTTACGGCCCTTCGATGAACGGCCCCATGGGTGATCCGGCCAATGGTGGCTACGGGCGCAGCGGCATGGGGCCGAATACCGGATGGAGCGGCGATTCGCAGCAGGGCGGCATGATGCCTTCTGCCGAAGAAGCCTTGCTGACGGTGGGCATCCTGCGGCAGATGCTGGCGGGCGGTGACCCCTTCGATCCGCGGTCCTATGGCGCCATGCCTGCAGGGGGCGTGCCAGTGCAAGCTGCGGCTGTGCCTGTCAACGGCTCGTACCCTGGCGCTGGCGTTCCTGCCGGTCCTGTTGGCGCTGTGGGTGCAGCGGGTGCAGGCGGGGCGTACTACCCTGCCGGCGCGGCAGCAGAGGCGATGGAAGACATGGCCCAGCTGGAGCGGCTGGTCGGCCGTCTGGCAGGCGGTGCCTCCGGCAGCGGCAGCATGAGCCAGCCGGGTTCGTTGTCGGTGCCGCTGTCCGGCTGGCGGTTGCCGCCCGGCGTGGCGCCGGTGGTGTACGCCACCATGCCCATGGATGGGGTCGCGCAGTCCACCGCCGTTGCGACCGAGGTGGTGGGGCGCATGATGTTCAACATCGCGCAGGATGCGCGGCTGCTCCCGCCGGTGCAAAAGGCCGTGCAGACGCTGGAGCCCGCGCTCAAGCAACTGGTGCAGCACGATGCCCGTTTCTTCACGGAAAGCAACCACCCGGCGCGCCGTCTGCTCGACGAGCTGACCCAGCGCAGTCTGGCCTTCACCGGCGAAACGGCGCCCGGCTTCAGCAGCTTCATGCGGCTGGTCAAAGGCGCGGTCGATCATCTGTCCAGTTCAGAGATCAAGGATGCGGGGCCATTCGATACCGTGCTCAAGGCCCTGCAGTCGGCCTGGGACACCCAGGAAAAGAAACTCAAGGCCCATCAGGAGGCACAGCAAAAGGCGCTGCTGCATGCGGAGCAACGCGAGATGCTGGCCGAAAAGATCGCTGCCGACATCCGCAAGCTGGCCGATGTGGCCTCTGTTCCCGCTGACATCGTCGATTTTGCTGCCGGGCCGTGGGCCGATGTGGTGGCCCTGGCCCAGGTGCTCAAGCCCGCCGATTCGCCAGACGACGACCCGGGCGGCTATCTTGCCCTGGTGCCTGTGTTGCTGTGGAGCTCGCAACCGGACCTCACCCGCCAGGACCCCGACCGCCTCAACGATTCCATTCCCGGTCTGCTGGCCAAGCTGCGCAAGGGCCTGAAAACCATCGGCTACCCCGCGGTGCAGACCAGTGCTTTGCTGCAGCGGCTGGTCGGGCTGCACCAGGAGGCTTTCGAAAAGGCCCCCCCGGCGGCCGTTGCCAAGCCTGAACCAGAGCCTGTGGCCGAGCCTGCCGTGCAGGATGCTTTGCAGCAGGAGCCAGCCCCTGCACCTGAAGTGGCCGGGGAGCCGCAGGACAGCGCCCAGGCGCCCGCAGAAGCACTGCCCGACCCATACGCTGATTTCGTGATCGGTGCCTGGGTCGAGCTGGTGACCAACGGTCGCTTGGTGCGTACCCAGCTCACCTGGTCGAGCCCGCACGGCACGCTGTTTTTGTTCACAGCGCCAGACGCCAGCACACAGTCGATGACGCGGCGCATGCGGGACAAGCTGGCGTCCGAGGGCGCGCTGCGGGTGATACCGGCCCCGGCAGCCAGGCCCGCCGGCAATCGCAGCGTCGACACCGGCTTGGCGGATCTGGGGGGCGATTCACGGCGTTCGTCGTCCAGCCGCTCAGCCTCCAGTTCCAAATTGGCCCCGCTGTCCAAGTCAGCGCCCCTGTCCAAGGCCGCGCCCCTGTCGAGCGGCGGCAAGTCGGCCAGCAAAGGGCGCTGAGACTGCCGTTCCGGCAGAGCGGTCCAGCCCTGCCGGGCTTGCATGCAGCGCTGGCGCTGCTTCTTCAGCGGGATTGTGTGGGTGATGACGCCGCGGCTGTCCCTGCCGCCAACGCAGCATTGGCCGCCCCTGGGGTAGCGTCAGGCGTCGGCGCCTGGGCCGCACTGCCACCGGCCTGCAGACGCAGCAATTTCTTGCGGATGAGGTGGATGTTGCTGCGCAGCGCGTACAGCTCGTCGGCATAGGACAGAGGCACGCTCACCTTCTCCGCCTGTGTCTCCAGCGCATCCAGGGCCGTGAGCAGGTCCGCAGGGTCCGTCCGTCCGGTTTCCATGTCGTTTTCAATCTCACGCAGCCGTCCGTACCACCGGAACACCCGCGAGCGCACCCGGAACTGGTACAGCGGCGGAACCACGCGCGACAGCGGCAGCATCACGGCCAGCAAGATACCCATCACCAGCCACATGCGATCGATCAGGTTGGCAATCCAGAACGGCAGGTAGCGCTGCAGCATCGGGACCGGCTCGTTCATCGCGCGGTCGCCTTCCTTGGCGATGGGCAGCTCGCTCGCGCGAGAGTTGGGAAACTCCCGCGCGCGGTTGAACCAGCCCGAGCCGCCGTGCAGCTTTTGCGCGTTTTGCGCAAAGAGCGTGAGCAGCGCCGGGTGCGTGCCATCCCGCGCCAGCAAAGACGTGGTGGACGCCACTAGGCGCACGTCCCGCGTAGGCACGTTGGAGGCCAGGTCGACCACACCGCGCGGCAGCGTCACGGGTGTCAGAAACGGAAAGCGCCGGGCATACGCCTCGTGCTGCGCAAAATCGAGCAACTGGACGCCGGGCGTCTGTAGCAGCATCTGCACCATCAGCGATTCAGGGGCCGAGGCGAACACCAGCGCATCCAGCTTGCCAGCCAAAAAATCCACGGTAGCCGGCGTCTGCTCCAGCCGCGACATCCTCACGGTGCCGGGCTCCACCTTGTTCGCTTCCAGCAGCGTCTCCATCAGCTTGGGCACGCCACTCCCTTCAGAGCCCACATTCACCCGCCAACCGCGCAACTGGCGCAGGCTGTCGAGACGGGGCGTGTTGTAGGCGCGCTCAGCGGCATCGGCGCGGTAGAACAGCCAGACCGGCTCCACGAACAAACTGCCCAGGGACACGAGTTGATCCGCATCGTCGGGCAGCAACTGGGCCGTGCCGCCCTGCACAAACGCCACGTCCGCCTTGCCGTCGCGCAGCAACTGCAGGTTGTGCGAAGAACCGTCGCTGGGCAGCAGCACGACCTCGATGCCGTCGGCCGCCAGTGCCTTCTGGTAGCGCTTGCCGAATTCCTCGTACGCGCTTTGCGCAGGGCCGGTGGCCAGGGTGACGGTCTTGGGCGGGTTGGGGTTGAGCCACCAGTACGCCAGTATCAGCAGCCCGATCGCCAGAAAGGCCAGCGGGCCTGCCGAAGCAATGAGATCGCGCAAGGTCAGAAAGGTATTTCGAAAAGCCTGGGGCATGGGTGTCAGATGGAGATTGGAGCGCGATCTCTGAGCGGCGGTTTCGCTGCCAGCCTGGCTGCGGGTGGCTCATGCGGCGCAGGCAGGGCTACGGAGCCGCGAGGTGTGGCGGGTTGCTGGGATTATCCGTGCCTTGAAGAACACGGGGCCACTCCAGTTCGGCGTGAGCTGCGCGCAAGTCCCGAGAGGCGATAGGGGCGGAGGCGGGGAGGGGGGGCGGTGCCGCCCCAGAGTTCGCCTACTGCTTGCTGCCGCGCCGCTGGCGCTCGTAGGCCACGCACTCGTCAATCGACAACTCGTCGTTCTGGTTCGTATCCGCCGCTTCGAAGTAAGCCATGCGGGTTTCGACCACTTCCTTGAACGACAGCTTGCCGTCGCCGTCCTTGTCGCTGGCGGCCAGCCGCTTCACACGGCCCTTGCCCATGCCCGGCACCTGGGCCAGATCTGCAAGCTGCACATAGCCTGTGGCGTCGGGCGACAGGCTGTGCCAGCTCTGGACGATGTCCTGGTGGAACTCGTCGAGCGACACGCTGCCGTCGTGGTTCAGGTCCGCTGCAGAGCAGATGGCCTGCAGCCGCTGCCCGCGCGGCTTGGCGGGCGCCTTGTGGCCGTGCCCATGCCCATGGCCTGGGGCTACGGCGGCGGTGCGTTGTGGCACTGCAGGGGACGACACCGGGGCGTCTGCAGCACGCGCTGCGCCGGACAGGGCAAGCCACGCTGTCGCAACCGCCAGAGCACCGATGCTCAGTTGAATTGCGCGGCCTGCGCGGACCGCCCGGAGGGAAGAGTAAGTCATGGTCTGGGTGCTTTTCATGGTGTTTGTCTCCTCGCTCACCACCACCAGCGCTGGCTGGGGCTGCGGTTGCAGGACCACACCATGGCAGCCGCTTCCTGGCGCACGCGGCCGTCTTCGACGTCCAGGCACTTGCCGTTGAGGTTGCTCACGATCTGGCCGCCGCGCGATGTCCAGCTCTGGCTGCGCGAGCCCGAGCAAGACCACAGCACCACCCGTGCGCCATCGCGCGGGTCGCCACGGTCCACGTCCACGCACAAATCGCGCACGCGGATCTCACCCCCGCGACCCACGGCAAACCGCTGCGACGCGGTGCCGTTGCATTCATACACCTGAAGCGAGGTGCCGGGCTGGAACTTGCCGCCCCGCACGTCCAGGCACAGGCGCCCGTCGACGCGGATTTCGCCACCGCGGCCGCCGTAGCCAGGGTCCGGGTACTCGGGGCGCCGGTCGTCGTCGTGCCGGTTGTGGTTGGCCAACAGGGCGATGCCCGCAATGGCAGCCACCGCGGCAACCGCGGCACCGGCGTTGGAGCCGCTGCCGTTGCTGTTGCCGGACGCATAGCTGCGCGAGACCTTGAACCGCCCGCCGCAGCCGCCGTTGGTCCACAGCTCGCGGTTGGTGAGGTCGTAGCCCCAGGTGCGGTTGAAGCGGCACGCTCCCTGCGTCTGCTCCACCAGGTCCACCTGGGTGGTGTCGTCTGCAAGGCGGTAGGAGGTGTAGCTGCCGTTGGAGCGCAGATCCACCAGCTGGTCCTGGGCCTGAGCGCCCAGAGGATTCACCAGCAAGGGCAGGCACAGCAGCCAGGCGTGTTTCCGAAGAGCGGGGTCTTTCATGGAGTTCTCCTTCTTTGCAGTCTGTGGGGGGAGGCCATCACGATGCGTTGCGCAGGGCCTGTGTGCTGGCGCATCGGGCCGAGGTTCGGTCTGGCTATTGTGCTGCGGTTCGCGGGCCTTGTTGAAAGTTCTGTACCACGCGGCGTTCAGAACTGCACGTCCACCTTCACGCTGTCGCTGTAGCTGCCTTGCGGCACGGCGGGCTGGTCGGCATAGATGGTGGCGGTGTACGGGATCACCTGGGGCGTGAGCCCGTCGGCCACGCCCAAGCTGGGCACGCGTGCGCCGGCCAGTGGCCCCCAGACCGACTGGTCCTGCCTGAAGATGTTGTACTGCAGCCGGTTGACCCCGCTGGCCATCTGGCGCCGCGCGCCGCTGGCATAGGAGCCCATGTCCAGCCCGACCGTGTAGGTGATGCCCTTGGTGCACAGCAGCGTGATGCTCTGCGAGACGGTGCCAAAGGCGCTGGGCAGCGGTGCCGAGCCGAACTGCACGTTGGGCGCCGTGATGGTGCAGTCGTTCGTCACCACCAGCGTGACAGTGATGGTGCGGTCCGTGCTGCCCGTGCGCAGGTTGCCCACGCAGGCGTTGCCCACCGCAATGCCCTCGCAGATGTTGGCGTACGTCCAGTTCACGGTGATGTTGTCGGTGTACGTACCGGCCGGCACGTTGGCGCCCGGGAGCGTGCTGATCTTGATGCCGATGATCGCCTGGTTGTTGCTCAGCAAGGACACCACGTTGATGTTGTTGAGGTCCAGGATCAGCAGCCCTGATGTGAACGTGCCACCGCCCAAAGGAGATATTTCATAGGGCACGGTGATGGCGCTGTTCGTGGTGTTCTTCAGGGTCAGTCCGGTCACGGGTGTGGTGATCTTGGCCTTCAGGGTCGGTGTCGACAGCAGCGCCAGCACCACTGCGCCGCAACCAAACCGGAACTCCGCCGTGGACGTGATGGGCGAGCCCGTGCGCACGCGCTGCGAAGGGTGTGAACCCAGCACGCCGCTGCTTTCCACCGGCGTGCACACGGCGGCGGCCTGCAGCGAGCACATCGCCAGGGCCGCGGCAAGCCCGAGGCGCCACCAGTGCGCTGAACAGGCCTTGCGCAAGACATGGCCCACCCACACGGCTAGCCATCCCCTCACGGCCGGCGGACGTGCGGGGCTGCCATGCGGCGTGTGCGCAGCGGCTGTGGTGATGGGCCGGGCGGGCGGGGCAAGCGGGGCGGCAGGTCGGGTCAACGGGTGGCTCCTTTCTGCGCAGCGCCCGTGGGCTTTGCGCATGGCACGACGAGGTCGCGGGCCGCGGCGTAGTCGGCCTCGCTGAATTCGGCCCGGCACTCGGCGCCTTCGGGCGTGCGCACCACCAGCTGGTTGCGAGGGTGAAGCACGGTGAGGTAGACCACGCCGTCCCAGCCCACCACGGTGTGGGTGCCCCCGGGCGCATGGTGCACTGCGCTTCCAGCGGGCACAGGCTTGCCGTCCTGGTCTACCAGGGTGATGGTGGCGGTGCGCATCTTGAGCACCGGCAACTGAACCAGCATGCCCGCATTGCGCGACACTGCCATGCGCCGCTCCAGCGCCGGGATGTCCACGTCGGGCGGCAGCGTCAGCGGGTCCACGGCGTAACGACCTGGGTAGTAGGCGGGCACGCTCGGCACCAGCAGGTAGCCCTGGGCGTTGGTGTAACCCGCCAGCTGGTTCTCGTACATGATCGGCACGTCGGGCATGCCCTGGGTGGACACCAGCGCAAAACCGTCGTGCACCCGGTTGGCCGCAAACAGGTGCCCGTCGATGACGCCCAGCGATCCGGCCAATCCTCCCCACTGCGTGGTCTGGCCCGCGCTGGTGCTGACCCCGCCTTCCACCGCAAGGGTGCCGTTGCGGTACTGCACCGCGGCCTGGCCGTAGCGCTCTGGCCCGCCCGACAGCGTGTGCGCCGCGTTCCAGCCCCACCCGCCTTCCGTGGGCAGAGAGCGTTGGTAGCTGGCATAGGTCTGCGTCGACCCGCGCGTCCTGCCGGACGCCACCTGCACGGTGGCGTTGTTGCCGAGAAAGTAGGTCAGCTGAAGCCGCAACTGGTTCTCGCCGGTTTCCAGCGTACGCCCCGCCGTCACGGTGAGGTAGGTGTTGCTGCGCACCGGTGCGCTGTAGCTCGCAAACGCGATGCGGCTGCGCTCGCTGCGGGCGCTGCGCGTGTCGATCCAGCCTGCGGAAATGGCCCCGTTGCCCAGCGTCCAGCTCAGGTTCAACTGGCGGGTGCGCCGGGGCAGTTGATAGCCGTCGTCCGCATAGGTGCTGGCGTCGCCGAAGCGCGCCGTGCGCCCGCTTTGCTGCAGCGAAATGCCCGCGCGCTGCGTGTTGTACTGCCAGCCGGTGCTGTACTGCCAGCCGCTGCCTGAGCGCGATGTGTAGCCGCGGGTGATCGACGCGTTGGCGATGCCCATCATGCCCAGCCCCGCCAGCCCCCCCACACCGGCCACGCCCAGGCCCTTGCCCACCTGGGCCTGGGCCTCCAGCGTGAGTACATCCGACAGCCCCTGGCGGTACACGCCCGTGGCAACGGGCCGACCATACGAGAAGCTGCGCACGCCGTAGTCGCGGCGCAGCGCGCCCAGCGACAGCGAATAGTCCGTCCACCCGGGCCGCAGCAGTTCGCGGTGGACATAGAACGGGATGGTGGTGTACACCTGTCGGCCCAGCGCGTCGGTGGTGACCACCGACGCAGTGCCCGCGCCGCTGACCAGCGGCATCTCGCTGAGCGTGAAAGGGCCCGGTGCCACCCGGTTGCTGAAGGCCTTGAATCCATTGAGAAACAGGTCCACCGCCGACGGCACTGCGGCCTGCCCGGCGAACTGGGGCAGGGGGTAGGTCACCAGGTCGGGCCGCACCCCGAAGTTGCGCGACCACTGCACCCCGCCCAGGCGCACCGACGTGCTCCAGGGCAGGGAGCCGCTGACGATGTCGCCGTAGATTGCCTCGGTGGCGGTGCCTGTGTCGGTGCGCGTCCAGCGCGTGTCGTAGCGCACATACCCTCGGGTGGCGTCGCGCACCTGCAGGCGCACCAGCCCAGTGTTGGAGACCACCCCGTCGGGGCTGAAGTACCGCTGCTCCGACCACAGCGATGTGAGGGAGTGCCTGCGCGAATGCGTGCTGTAGATGTCGTAGTTCAACAGCCAGCCGCTGCCGGTCGTGCTGTCGGGCGACTCCTGCGGCGTTTCGTCGGCCAGCCGCTGCATGGGCAGCCATTGCGGCGGCACCGTCAGCGACAGCTGCTGGGTGAGCGGCTCGTATTCCACCGACACACCGGGCAGCCGATTCACGGCCAGGCGCGTGTTGCGGGGCTGCGCGTTGTGGATGTGCATGCGCCGCAGCGTCTCGGCCTCGATCTCGAAGTCGTCCCCGTTCTGCACCACCTCCACCAGCTGCCCCTGGGGCTGCCCGTTGATCTGCACATCCAGGTACAGCAGCGAAGCGCCCGGAGGCGGCGGCCACGCGGTCGCAGGTGCATCCCACGGCGACTGGGGCGATGCAGCGGACGGCATGGCGGGCGGCACCGCCAGCGCATGCTGCACCGGTGCCGCAGCAGGGTGGCCCGCGGGCGGGGCCGGTGCCGTCACGGTGCCGGCCGATATCTGCGCCGGCACGAGACTGCTGGCCACCAGGGCACGCCCGGCGCGGATCCACAGGGAGGCGCGCTCACTACTCGCCACGGGGCACAAGGGTCTCATGCCCGTTGATGTTGGCCTTGAGCACCGGGTCGCCGGGCGGTGGCGCCTCCAGTTCCCAGCGCATCAGGCTGTTGGGCAGCACATAGCCCATCAGCCCTTCATTGACGGTCACATCGGGCCGCGGTGCGCGGGTGCCCCAGCGCACGGCCGTGATGCGCGCGTGCCCCTTGCCCTTGTTGCGCACCACCAGGCGGTGCGCCTTGCCGTCCTTGACCGTGTTCCAGGTCAGGTCCGGTGGCAGCGGCTTGCCCTTGCTGCCGCGTTGTGCCTGCGAATGCGTGGCCCTGAATGGCTGCGCGCCGCGGCCGTATACGAACAGCGGGATGGCGTAGCGCACCTTGAGCCGTATGCCCATGCCCGCGTCACTCTGCGCATCCGATGCAGCCTGGTCATCGGGCGCGGGCAGCTCGTCGATGAGCACGCGGTAGGCCACTTCCAGTTCCGGTGGCACCGGCTGCGACGCGATCAGGCGGACCATCTGCCGCTTGCCCGGCGGGATCACGCTGATCGGGGGGCTTGCCACGACCTCTTTCTGGGACGAGAGAAACTCCTCGCCTTCGGTCTGGCTCCAGTCCATGACACGCACCTGCAGCGACACCGCAGCCACGCCCCGGTTCTCCACCCAGACGGCCACCGCCTGCTGCTCCTCGGTGATCATCGGGTCCACCGGCCAGATCATCAGCGGCGTGGCGGCATTCACGGGCGCCGCAGAGGCCAGGGCCAGCCACAGTGCGCAGAGCCACGGCGCCGCGGCGTGCCACGGGCGCAAGCGGCTATTGGTGGTGCTTGCGCTCACCATGACAGCGTCACCTGCACGGTGTCCGCATAGATGCCCGCTGCGGCCGTAGAGCCCGGCAGCGTGGCGGTGCCGCGCACGGGCAGGGCCAGCGGCGTGGCGTCGATCACCAGGCCCACCGGCACATTGGGCACCAGCGGAGCGGTGACGCCCTGCACGAGATCGAGTTGGTAGGGCACGTACTTGCCTGCGCCGTTGGACATGCGCCGCTGCACACCCTGTCCGTGCTGCCCGCCATCGATGCTGATCTGCACGGCCGTCCCCGGGGTACACACCAGCTTGGCCTGGCCCCCCATGCTGCTGCCGGCCATGGTTTGCATGCTGCCCGTCTGCAGCGCGGGGTGGCTGCCGAAGTTGATGCTGCCAAACGCAATACCGCTAACCTGGCTGGTGCTACCGGAGACCACACAGCCACGCACCACGGACGCCGACACCGTGAACGTAGGGCTGGTAGGGATGGTGGCCGCCAGGGCAGCCGCTGGAAGCAGCAGCAGCGCCAGGCGGGATGCCCGCACCAGCTTGAGCGGTGTTTGCGCAGTGGTGAGGCGCTTCGCGCGCAGCCTCACCCCTGCAATGGCTTGCATGATTTTCTTCATCGGGATCTCCCTGTGGCTGTTGTGCGCAGCCGTGGTGTTGCCGCGGGCTGGGTGGTGGGCGGTCCCGCCCGTGCCCTGCGGTGGAAGAGGCGCGAAAGAATCAGTAGGTCACAGTGACCTGCAGCGTATCCATGTACATGCCTGCTGGGAGTGCCGTGGGGTCGGTCTTGTTGATCTGGCCGTAGATCGGCAGCGGAAACGCCGCGCCATTGGCGGGCACCGCGATACCTGCGATGGCTGCGGCCAGCGGGTAGACCTGCGTGTGGCCGGAGTCGCGGTACACGTCGTAGGGGATGTACGCGGCGGTGTTGCCGTTGCGCATGGCCCGGGTGCCGGCACCGATGGCACCGCCCAGGCCCGCATAGTTGCCAGGGCCGACCTGGATGCTGATACCCAGCACATCCGGCGAGCACACCAGCTGTGTGGGGCCCGACACGCTTTCGCCGCCGGATGCGGTGGCCTGCACCGTGCCGGTAAACGTGCTGGGCCGTGTGCCGAAGTCCAGCGTACCGAAGTTGACCCCCGATGCCGCCCCGGAACTGCCGGCAATCATGCAGCCGGCCGTAAGCTGGATCTGGGATTGCAGAGTGCCGGTGAGCGTGTCCGCGCCAGCGGTGCAAGCCCATGCGCAGCAGGCCAGGATGATGCCGGCCCCCCGCAGCTTCTGCACTGTGTGCAGACCGTGCGCGCTAGCGCTTGTCGTTGATGAACCAACCGGTGGTTGCGCTCGTCGTGATGCTTGCATTGCCTTCTCCTCAAGGAAAATTGAAGAAGAAACGCCAAGACACACGTGATGCGCGCCCTGCGTGGTGAACCTGTCCAGCCTCAGGGTGCACTGCAACGGTGCGTACGTCCAGTTTTTAATTGATAGTTGCGGCGAATAATCAGTTGTTTGTATTGTTTTTTACATTTGTTTGCTCGAATATTCCGTGCGTTTACATGCAGAGGGTGAAGTAGGAGTTTGATATCATTTGGTATTGAGAATTATTCTCAATATAATGGCGTCATCACCACCCCTGCACTTGGATCTGCATGACCGCCGCCGACGCCAGCCAGGTTCACTCCCCGCACACCCTGTACAGCGACCACAGCGGCTGGCTGCGTGCCTGGCTGTACCGGCGGCTCGGCTGCAGGGACGAGGCGGCCGACCTGGTGCAGGACACGTTTGTGCGGGTGCTGCTGCGCCCGCAGGTGCTGCAGGGCGTGCGGGAGCCGCGGGCCTACCTCACCACCATCGCCAAGGGCCTGGTGTCCGACCATTGGCGCCGCCAGGCGCTGGAGCTGGCCTACGCGGATGCGCTGGCGCTCATGCCCGAACCGATGGCGCCATCTCCCGAAGAGCGCGCGCTCATTCTGGAGGCACTCCATGCCATCGACGCCATGCTGGAGAGCCTGGCACCCAAGGCGCGGCACGCGTTCCTGCTGTCGCAACTCGAAGGCCTGGGCTATGCCGAGATCGCGCAGGAGCTGCAGGTGAGCGAGCGCACCGTCAAGCGCTACATGGCGCAGGGGTTTGAATGCTGCCTGCTCGCGATGGCATGAACGGCCGCGCCGGCGGGCCGCCACACGCAGACCCGCAAGGAGCAGGGCGAGGGCCGGGCGCATCCCATGCCCGCCCGCTAGACAACGACCCCAGCGCGCCTGGCCGCGCCGTGCTGCGAGAGGCCGCGCAATGGCTGGTGCGCCTTCATTCGGGCCAGGCCCAGCCGGCCGATTGGCAGGCGCTTGCACACTGGCGCGCCCAGGACGCTGCCCACGAAATGGCCTGGCAGCGGGCAGAGCGGATGTCCCGCACTTTTGGCGCAGTGCCCGCGCCTTTGGGGATGCCCGTGCTGGCCACCGCGCGGCGCGGGACCAACCGGCGCGCCGCACTGCGCGTGCTGGCATGGGTGGGCACGGCCCCCACCGCCGCCTTCCTGGGTTGGCGCCACCTGCCCTGGCAGGAATGGACGGCGGCCCACCGCACAGCGGTCGGCGAGCAGCGCAGCGTGGTCCTGGCCGACGGCTCGCGCGTCATGCTCAATACCGCCACCGCACTGGACGCCGCCTTCAGCCCGCAGGAGCGCCTGGTGCGCCTGCGGGCGGGCGAGGTGCTCATTACCACCGGGGCCGATGCGGGCGGCCACCGCAGCTTTCGCGTGGAGACACCCCAGGGTTGGCTGCGGGCGCTGGGCACGCGGTTTGCCGTACGCCTGGGCGATGCCGGCGAGGCGCGCGTGGGGGTGGCCGAGGGTGCGGTGGAGATCACGCCGCACCAGGGCACGGGCCGGGTGCTGCGGGCTGGAGAGCAGTGCAGCTTCACCCACGATGGCGTGCAGGCCGTGGCGGCGCTGAGCGAACAGGCGCTGGCATGGACGCAGGGCGTGCTGTATGCGGACGGCATGCGGCTGAGCGACTTTGCGAGCGAGCTCTCGCGCTACCGTCCGGGCGTGGTGCGCTGCGACCCGCAGGTGGCCGGGCTGCGCATCTCCGGCGCGTTCCAACTGCAGGACACCGAATACATCCTGGCCATGCTGCGCGAGACCCTGCCCGTGCAGGTGGTCATGCGCACGCGTTATTGGGTCACGCTGCTGCCGGCCTGACGGGGCCCGGCCCTGCGAGCGGTCGAAGCCTACGGCGAGGGGAGGGGCGTTCAGGGCTTTTGGGTCCATCGCCATGAACGGTCTTTGAAAAATATCGGTCAAACCGTGTCACTTTTTTCGCGTTCACACGGCAGGTATCGGAACACCGCTTTCTGACCGATACCAACCTCCGAGGAGAACGCGCATGGCGCACCCATCGCACCCATCGCACCGGCCACACGCCTTGCGCGGCCAGCCGCAACTGGCCCACCACCATCCACGCCCTGCTGCTGCCACAGCGCCCGCACGCGCCGCGCAGGCACTGTGTCTCGGCCTGGCGCTGACGGCCTCCGCACTGCCATTCCACGCCATGGCCCAAGGTGCCCAGTCATCTGGCGCCGGCGCTGCAGGCACCGTGGCCGCCCCGGCTCCGCGTACCTACGACATTCCCGCAGGCCCCCTGGGCCCGGCTCTGTCGCGCTTTGCGGGGGCTGCAGGCGTTACGCTGTCGTTCGAGCCTGCGCTGACCGAAGGCCTGCGCAGCGGCGGGCTGCAGGGCAGCGTGGCGGTGGAACAAGGCTTTGTTCGGTTGCTGGCAGGCACGGGCCTGGAGGCGGTGGCGCGCTCGGGTGGCGGCTACACGCTGCGCCGCGCAGCCGCCAGTCCGGCCGCAGCGTCGTCGCCATCCGGCACCGACACCCAGCTGCCCGCCGTGCGCGTGACGGCCGAGCGCGAATCCGCCTGGGGCCCGGTGGAGGGCTACCGTGCCACGCGCGGCGCGGGCGCCACCAAGATGGACGTGCCCGTGCTGGAGACCCCGCAGCAGGTCTCCACCATCGGTGCCACGCAGATCCGCGACCAGGCCATCTCCAGCGTGGCCGAGGCCGTGCGGTACAGCGCGGGCGTGCGCCCGGCGGACTACGGCATCACCGACGACGATGTGTCCGTGCGCGGCTTCTACCTCACCGGCACCGGCCTGTACCGCGACGGCATGCGCCTCATCCACAACGGCTTCATGACCAACCTCGAGCCCTATGGACTGGAGCGGCTCGAAGTGGTGCATGGCCCGGCCTCGGTGCTGTACGGCCAGTCGGCCCCGGGCGGCCTGATCAACGCGGTGACCAAGCGCCCGCGTGCCGGCATGCAGCGCGAGGTGGGGCTGGAGCTGGGCAGCCATGACCGGCGCCAGGTCACTGCCGACATCGGCGGCGCCTTCAACGCATCGGGCACCGTGCTCGGCCGCCTCACGGTGCTCAAGCGTGAGGCCGGCACGCAATGGGACGGCCTGCGCGCCGACCGCACCTACGTGGCCCCCGCGCTCACCCTGCAGGGCGACCGCACCACGCTCACGCTGCTGGCGCACTACCAGGACGACGACACCGGCTACATCATTCCCTACTACCGCAACACGCCGTTCGGCGCGGCCAACGAGCGCATCAACGTCAACGGCCCCGGCTCCGGCCACCACAAGCGTGCGTACTCGCTGGGCTACCTGCTCGAGCATTCCTTCAACGACGCGCTGACGGTGCGCCACAACCTGCGCTACCTCGACGGCAGCAACCACCGCCTGGAGATGCGCAACCGCGGCCTGCTGGCCGACCAGCGCAGCATGGCGCGCCTGGCCATGGTGCGGCCCGATGCCGAAAAGACCCTGGTGGTGGACACTCACGTCGAGGCGCGCTTGAAGAGCGGTGATGTCTCGCACCAGCTGCTGGCGGGCCTGGACTACTACCACTCCAAGCTTGACTGGCGCATCCAGTCGCTCAACGGCGCGGTGGCGCCCATCGAACTGGTGAACCCCGTGTACGTGCAGCCCGACTGGGGCAACAACTTCCTGAGCGACCGGGCCCTGGCGCGCAACACCCAGGTGGGCCTGTACCTGCAGGACCAGATCAAGCTCTCCGAGCGCTGGGTGGTCAGCCTGGGCGGCCGCTACGACACGGCGCACATCGACACGCAGTACGACGCGCGGCTGACCGGCACCGCGCCCTTCGCCACCACGCACGTGGACCGGCGCGACAGCGCCTTCACCGGCCGCGCCGGCGCCATCTACCTGGCGCCCAACGGCCTGGCGCCGTACGTGAGCTTCAACACCGCCTTCCAGCCGCCGCTGACCACCGTGACGGCAGTGGACGCCAACGGCGCGCCGTACGAGCCCGAGACGGCGAAACAAGCCGAGGTGGGCGTGCGTTATGCGCCGGCCAACGCGGGCTACACGCTCAGCGCCGCGGCGTTCGACCTGCGCAAGCGCAACGTGCGCACGCCGTCCACCATCAACCCGCGCTTTGATGTGCAGACTGGCGAAGTGCGCAGCCGCGGGCTGGAGCTGCAGGGCTCGGGCGACGTGGGCGGCGGCTTCTCGGTGATCGGCGCGTACACGTACCTGAACGCCAAGGTCACCCGCAGCAACAACGCGCTGGAGGTGGGCGAGCGCCCCGGCGCCACGCCCGAGCACGTGGCGTCGCTGTGGGGCAAGTACCAGCGCGGCCCGCTGGAGCTGGCCCTGGGCGCGCGCCACATCAGCGCCGCGCCCGGCGAGTTGCGCGTGGCCACCAGCCCGCTGCCTATGAATGACAGCTACACCTTGTTCGATGCCATGGCCGCCTACGGCGTCGGCGCCTGGCGCCTGTCGGTCAACGTGACCAACCTGGCCGACAAGCGCTACAAGACCCAGTGCAACACCTTCCGGGGCGGTGCGCAGTTCTGCGCGCTGGGCTTCGGGCGTGAAGTGCGTGTGGCCGCCGCGTACCGGTTCTAAAGCATCCCCCTGAGTCGCTTCGCGCCTTCCCCCTTCTCTCGAATGGCTGCGCCATTCGGGAAGGGAACACCGCCAGTGCATGCACGTGAAGCGCTGCTGTGCAGCTGGGGCCGCCCTTGCGCGGCGGTCGCTGGCGTGGGCCTCGCCCAGCGCGCAGGCCTCAGGCGGGTGCGACCTTTATCTGACCACTTGATGCGCAAGCTGCTGGTACTGCTGCACCGCTGGGCGGGCCTGTTCATGGCCGTGTTCCTGGCGGTGGCCGGGCTCACGGGCTCCGTCATCGCGTGGGAGCATGAACTCGACCGCTGGCTCAACCCCGGTTTTCACCGTGCGGTCCCCTCGGACGCGCCGCTGCTGAGCGCCACCGAAGTCGCGCGCCGCGTGGAGGCCGCGCACCCGCAATGGCAGGTGAGCTTTCTGCCCCTGGCCGCGCCGCCGGGGCAGACACTGGTGATGATGGTGGAGCCCCGCACCGACCCCGCCACCGGCAAGCCGTACACGCTGGGGTTCGACCAGATCGCCGTGCACCCTGCCACCGCGCAGGTGCAGGGCCGGCGCACCTGGGGCGAGGCATCGCTGGCGCGCGAGAACATCGTGCCCTTTCTGTACAAGCTGCACCACACCCTGTTCCTGCCGCGCGCCTGGGGTGTGGACTGGGCGGTGTGGTTTCTGGGCGCGGTGGCGATGCTGTGGACGGTGGACTGCTTCATCGCGCTGTGGCTGTCGTTCCCGCGCCTGTCGGCCTGGCGCAAGTCGCTGCGATTCCGGTGGGCGCGGGGCGGGCAGGCGATCAACTTCGACCTGCAACGCTCGGGCGGCGTGTGGACCTGGGCGCTCATGCTGGTGCTGGCCGTCTCGTCGGTGGCGATGAACCTGCACGACGAGGTGATGGAGCCGCTGGTCAACCTGGTCTCGCGCACCAGCCCGAGCCCGTTCGATGACCGCATACCGCGCGGCCCGGCGCAGCGCGCCGTACCACCGGCCGTCGACAGGGCCGAGATCGTGGAGCGTGCGCGCGCAGAAGGCCTGCGCCGGGGCTGGCCCGACCCGCCGGGCTTCTTGACCTACCGGCCCGCGTTCGGCCTGTACGGCGTCGATTTCTACGTGCCCGGCATCAGCCGCGCGGGCCTGGGCCCGCCGCGCTTGTACTTCGACGCCGATACCGGCGCCCTGGCCGGGCAGCGCGTGCCGGGCGAGGGCAGCGCCGGCGACCTGTTCATGCGCCTGCAGTTTCCCCTGCACTCCGGGCGCATCGCGGGGCTGCCGGGGCGCATCCTGGTGACCGTGCTGGGCGTGGCGGTGACGGTGCTTTGCGTGACGGGCGTGGTGCTGTGGCTGGCCCGTCGCAGCGCGCGGCGCGCTGGCCGAACGGGACGCATGTGAACGCTTCCAACCGCCGGCGCATCATGTTCTATGAACACCTTGGGGTTTCCCGGGGTGGCCGACCGGCGGAGCTACCGGCTGAGCTACCGGCTCGGGCACGCCGGCATGCAGGCGCTCGGCGCGGCGGTGTAGTGAAGACAGGGGCAGGGCGGCGGCGCCCCGCGATTCATCGACCCAGGTCGCCCGCGCAAGGCAGGTAGAGCCCTTCGGCCGTCGTGATCGACCGCGCAGCGCGCGCTGCGCGCGCGGTGGCGATGGCGGTGGCTTCTGCCGCCATGGTGGCCAGCACCATCATGCCCAGGCTCTTGCCGGCGCGGCCGGTGCCCAGGCTGAACATCGTGTCGCCGTCGGACATGGTGTGCACGGGGTTGATGCTGCGCGCCAGCCCGTCGTGCGCGGCCACGGCCAGGCGGTGGGCCTGCACCTTGGTGATGACGGCATCGGTCGCCACCACGCCGATGGTGGTGTTGGTGCCCGCCAGCAGCGGCTGGGGCGGGTCGCCGCGCAGCAGGGCGCGGCGCGTGTCGCGCAGGCGCAGGCCGTCGTCGGTGCGGGCGCCGGCGATCACTTGGGCGGTGTCGGGGTCCACCACGTCGCCCAGCGCGTTGCAGGCGATGAGCGCGCCCACCGTCACGCCATCCACCGTGACGGACGCGGTGCCGATACCGCCCTTCATCGCGCGCTGTATGCCGAAGATCTTGCCCAGCGCTGCGCCCGTGCCCGCGCCCACGTTGCCTTCGGCCGGGTCGGCGGTGGACGCGGCGTCGCACGCGGCGTAGCCGGCCGCTGCATCGGGGCGGATGCGCATGTCGCCCACCAGCAGGTCGAACAGCACGGCCCCCGGCACGATGGGCAGGCGGCCCACGGCCACGTCGAAGCCGATGCCGCGCTCTTCCAGCCAGCGCACCGCGCCGCTGGCGGCATCGAGCCCCCAGGCGCTGCCGCCGGCCAGCATGATGGCGTGCACCTTGTCCACCAGGTTGGAGGGGTCGAGCAGGTCGGTCTCGCGGGTGCCGGGCGCTGCGCCGCGCACGTCCACGCCGCCCACGGCGCCGTCGCGGGTCATGATCACGGTGCAGCCGGTGGGGCGGCGGGTTTCGGTGAAGTGGCCGACTTCGATGCCGGCCACGCGGGTGATGCTGCCGGCGTCGCCGGCCAGTGCGTGGGAACTCATGGCTGCCGATTATGGAGCCCGGCTGCGGTGCTGCCGCTGTCCCGCATCAGGCGCCGCAGGGCCTCAGTCACTGAGCCTTTTCGATGTGCACCACATGGTATGCACCGCCCACCTGCTCGGCCCGGAACCGCACCTTGTCGCCCGCCTGCAAGCCGCCCACCACGCCCGCGTCCTGCACGCGGAACACCATGGTCATGGGGGGCATCTGCAGGTTCTGGATCTCGCCATGGCGCAGCGTGACGCGCAGGGTGCGCGGGTCCCAGCGGGTGATCTCGCCCTCGCTCAGCGGTGCCTGAGGTGCCGCCGATGCAGGCTGCCGCACGCCGTCGGTGCTGTGGGTTTCGTGGGCGCTGTGGCTGTCGCTCGCCGTGGCTGCAGAGGCCTGTGCCGGGGCCTGCGCAAGGGCAGGTGCTGACACCACGATCAGCAGGCTGGCGGCCAGGCTAGTTGCCAGGGTGGTGGTGATGTTTTTCATGTGGATGCCTTGGGGTTGTAGCTGTTGAACACGCGGGTGCTGCCGTCCCGCAGCACCAGCAGCACGTCGTACGGGTCGCGGCGGTTGCCGTAGGCGGCGCCGTCCATGCCGGGCGAGCCCACCGGCATGCCGGGCACCGCCAGGCCCAGCGCCTTGGGCTTTTGCTGCAGCAGGGCGCGCACGTCGCTGGCGGGCACATGGCCTTCGACCACATAGCCGCCCACCAGCGCGGTGTGGCACGAGCCCAGCTGGGGCGGCAGGCCCAGGCGGGCGCGCACGGCGTTGTTGCCCGTGTCATGGACCTTCACGGCAAAACCATGGGCCTGCATGTGGTCCAGCCAGTCCTGGCAGCAGCCGCAGTTCGGGTCTTTCCAGACTTCCAGGGGGGTGGGGGCCGCTGCAGGTGTGGCCAGGGGCAGGGCGCCTGCGACGAGCAGGCCTGCGCTGCGGGCCAGCCAGGTGCGGCGGTTGCCGGTTGTGGTGTGTTGCATGGGATGCCTTCTTTCTCTCTGCGTTCGTGAATGTTCCGTGTCCGTGGGACCTCAATCCGCTACCGCCGGTCTAAACCGGCACAGCACAACGCCAGTGCCACCGTGGAACCGGCTTGTATGGTGGAGGTGTTGGGGTGGAGGGCCTGAATACCGGCTATCGGCTTTGACCGACTGGCAAAGATAGCCCCCACCCCGCCCCTGAGCGTCGATAAGGAACTGAGCCGCACCTCAGCGCCGA
>NZ_LMLZ01000009.1 GCF_001422735.1 Acidovorax sp. Leaf78
TGTGAAGCTGATCAACCCCATCGCCATGGAAGAAGGTCTGCGCTTCGCTATCCGCGAAGGCGGCCGCACCGTGGGCGCTGGCGTCGTGGCCAAGATCCTTGCGTAATTCAAGCAAGGCAGAAGATACAGGGGTATAGCTCAATTGGCAGAGCGTTGGTCTCCAAAACCAAAGGTTGTAGGTTCGATTCCTACTGCCCCTGCCACTTGACAGTGGCCTCCAACAAGCCCGCCAGGCCCTGGCGGGCTTCGGTGTCTTAAGTGGCGCCGAGACTCGTAGCAGGAATTATTCAAACATGGCCACTTCACAGGTTGAAACCGTCAACACAGGCGCTGACAAAGCCAAGCTCGCGGCAGTGGTGGCTTTGGTCATCGCGTCGGTGGCTGGTTTCTATTTGCTGAGCAAGCAAGGCGTATACGTCCAGTGGGCTGCATTGATCGTCGGATTGATCGCTGCCGTGGCGGTATTCCTGATTTCTGAGCCAGGTCGTCAGTTCATCGCTTTTGCCCAGGACGCCTGGCGTGAGGTCAAGAAGGTCGTCTGGCCGACCCGCAAGGAAACCTTGCAGATGACCGCGTATGTGTTCGCCTTTGTGGTGATCATGGCGCTTTTCCTGTGGTTCACCGACAAGACGCTGGAATGGGTCTTGTACGACTTGATTTTGGGATGGAGAAAGTCATGACGAGCGCTACGGAAATCACTGGAGCTGAGGCTCCTTCTGGCGCTTCTGCTTCCGCCAACCCAGACCTGCGCTGGTACATCGTGCATGCCTACTCGGGCATGGAAAAGGCAGTGGAACGCAACATCCAGGAGCGCATCGCGCGCTCGGGCATGGAGACCAAGTTCGGTCGCATTCTGGTGCCCACGGAAGAAGTCGTGGAGATGAAGAACGGCCAGCGCAAGACGACCGAGCGTCGCTTGTTCCCCGGCTACGTGTTCGTCGAAATGATCATGGACGACGACACCTGGCATCTGGTGAAACACACCAGTAAGGTGACGGGTTTCGTGGGTGGTGCCAAGAACCGTCCTGCGCCCATTTCCGAAGAGGAAGTGCAAAAGATCGTCAGCCAGATGCAGGAAGGCACGGAGAAGCCGCGCCACAAGGTCGAATTCATGGTGGGCGAACTGGTGCGCGTCAAGGAAGGTCCTTTCACGGACTTCAATGGCTCCGTCGAAGAAGTCAACTACGAGAAGAGCCGTGTGCGCGTCTCGGTGATGATCTTCGGCCGTTCCACGCCTGTGGAGCTGGAATTCGGCCAGGTCGAAAAGACCTGAGTCAAAAGACCTGAGTCTTTTGGCAGGACCTTCGTGGTCCCCGGTGTGTTGCCAAGGCAGGCACACCATCAAATTTGGATCCCGCGCTTTCGACTCGGTGCGGGATCGTCAGGAGAGAGTCTTAACCCCGGGGAGCCGATGCTGCATGGTGCAGCGGATGGCGTCATCACCCGCAAGGAGTAAAACATGGCGAAGAAAATCGTCGGTTTTATCAAGCTGCAAGTTCCAGCTGGTAAGGCCAACCCATCCCCACCTATCGGCCCAGCACTGGGTCAGCGTGGCCTCAACATCATGGAGTTCTGCAAGGCATTCAATGCGCAGACCCAGGGCGTTGAGCCAGGCCTGCCATTGCCCGTGGTCATCACGGCTTTCGCAGACAAGAGCTTCACCTTCATCATCAAGACGCCGCCTGCGACGACTCTGATCAAGAAGGCCATCAAGCTCGACAAGGGTTCTTCGAACCCATTGAAGACAAAGGTCGGCAAGATCACGCGCGAACAGCTCGAAGAGATCGCCAAGACCAAGATGAAAGACATGAACGCTGCCAACGTCGACGCCGCTGTGCGCACGCTGGCCGGCTCTGCACGCTCGATGGGCGTGACGGTGGAGGGTTTGTAAAATGGCCAAGCTGACTAAGAAGCAAAAAGCCCTGCAAGGCAAGGTTGAGAGCACGAAGCTGTACGCCTTCGCTGACGCAGTCGTGATCGTGAAGGAAGCCGCTACGGCCAAGTTCGACGAATCCATCGACGTCGCTGTTCAGCTTGGCATCGATGCCAAGAAGTCCGACCAAGTCGTTCGCGGCGCCGTAGTGCTGCCCAACGGTACCGGCAAGACGACCCGCGTGGCCGTGTTCGCCCAAGGTGCCAAGGCTGAAGAAGCCAAGGCTGCTGGCGCCGACATCGTGGGTATGGACGACTTGGCCGCGATGGTCAAGGCCGGCGACATGCCTTTCGACGTGGTGATCGCCGCCCCTGACGCCATGCGCGTCGTGGGTACGCTGGGCCAGATCCTGGGCCCACGTGGCCTGATGCCTAACCCCAAGGTGGGCACCGTGACGCCTGACGTCGCTACGGCTGTGAAGAACGCCAAGGCAGGTCAAGTGCAGTTCCGCGTCGACAAGGCAGGCATCGTGCACAGCACGATCGGCCGTCGCTCGTTCGACAACGACAAGCTGCAAGGCAACCTGGCTGCACTGATCGACGCCCTGACGAAGGCCAAGCCTGCAACCAGCAAGGGTGTCTACCTGCGCAAGGTGGCAGTGTCTTCCACGATGGGCCTGGGTGTCCGCGTGGACACGCAGACCATCACTGCAGCGTAATTGCAAGAAATCTTCGGGCAGGCCTTCACGGGCAGGTCCGATGTGGTGGGCTGGGGCTGCTTCGGTAGCCACAGGCCATCCAAGACCGTTGGTGCGCGATCCGGTCGCGCTTAAAGCCAGACAAGGCACCAACGCAGATGGCGATCCCGCTGCAGATGGAATTTTCCAGAACAGTTGGTCGCTGCAACAAGAGCGCGCATGAGGCAACCGCCGAGTGCGCATTTTAAGGAGTAGACCTTGAGTCTTAATCGCAGTGAGAAAGAAGCGGTCATCAGTGAAGTGACCAGCCTCGCCGCTAAAGCTCAAACGCTTGTGATCGCGGAATACCGTGGCATCACGGTCGCCGACATGACCAAACTGCGTGTTGATGCTCGCAGCAAGGGCGTGACCCTGAGTGTTCTGAAGAACACCCTGGCTCGCCGTGCTGTGGCAGGTAGCGCATTTGACGTGGTGGCAGACCAGATGACCGGCCCGCTCATCTATGGCTTCTCCGAAGACGCTGTGGCCGCCGCCAAGGTGGTGGCCGATTTCGCGAAAACCAACGACAAGCTGGTGATTCGCGGTGGCGCTTTCGGTGGCAAGGCCCTGGATGTCAACGGCGTTAAGCAACTGGCTAACATTCCTTCCAAGGAAGTTCTGTTGGCTCAGATTTGTGGCTTGCTTATGTCCCCCATGTCGCGTACGGCCGTTGTGCTGGGCGCACTGGCGGCGAAAAAAGGCGAAGGCGCTGCCGAAACGGCCGCCGAACCTGTTGCGGCTTGATAGCCCGGCAGACAACCAACTAATTGTTAGGAAATAAAAATGGCATTCGATAAAGACGCATTTTTGACCGCTCTGGACAGCATGACGGTTCTGGAACTCAATGACCTGGTGAAGGCCATTGAAGAGAAGTTTGGCGTGAGCGCTGCAGCCATGGCTGCACCTGCTGCCGGCGGTGGCGGCGGTGCTGCTGCAGCTGCTGAAGAGAAGACGGAATTCAACGTTGTGCTGCTCGAAGCCGGCGCCAACAAGGTGTCCGTCATCAAGGCAGTGCGCGAAATCACCGGCCTGGGCCTCAAGGAAGCCAAGGACCTGGTGGACGGCGCTCCAAAGAACGTCAAGGAAGCTATTGCCAAGGCTGACGCCGAAGCAGCAGTCAAGAAGCTGGTGGAAGCCGGTGCCAAGGCTGAACTGAAGTAATTCAGTCCCCTTCAAGGGCTGGAGTGCTCCTCGCGGGCCTCCAGCCTTTGGTGCTTTCAGAGCGCACTTGAAAACCGGTTGGGCCCGGTTGCCGCTGGCCCCAGGCCGACGGACAGGCCCAACCGGTTTTCAAGTGTCTTCTGTCAATCCCGACAGCAGAAGATGCCTTGGTTCGGGTGATGTGCAACGCATCACCGTCCGCCATGGTTGGTAGTGGCCAACCGCCAAGCCCGCACGGAAACCTCTCCATGCGGGTCAGTCGTCGAAGACCCAGGACTCACGTCTTTGCCCGGAGATCTCATGGCCTATTCCTACACCGAACGCAAGCGAATCCGCAAGAGCTTCGGCACCCGCGATAGCGTGCTCGAAGTTCCTTATCTGCTGCAGATGCAGAAGGACGCATACACCGCATTCCTGCAGGCAGATAAAGCACCGCAGAAACGCACCATAGAAGGCCTGCAGGCTGCGTTCGACGCCGCCTTCCCCATCGTCTCCCACAACGGTTTTGTGGAGATGAAATTTATCGAGTACAACCTGGCCAAGCCTGCCTTCGACGTGCGCGAATGCCAGACCCGTGGTCTGACCTTCGCCTCGGCCGTGCGTGCCAAGGTCCAGCTGATCATCTATGACCGCGAGTCTTCGACATCGCAGTCCAAGGTGGTCAAGGAAGTGAAGGAGCAAGAGGTCTACATGGGCGAAGTGCCTTTGATGACCGACAAGGGCTCGTTCATCATCAACGGTACCGAGCGCGTGATCGTCTCCCAGCTGCACCGCTCGCCAGGCGTGTTCTTCGAACACGACAAGGGCAAGACGCACAGCTCGGGCAAGCTGCTGTTCTCGGCGCGCATCATCCCTTACCGCGGCTCGTGGCTGGACTTCGAATTCGATCCGAAGGACATCCTGTACTTCCGCGTGGACCGTCGCCGCAAGATGCCGGTCACGATCCTGCTCAAGGCCATCGGCCTGAACCCGGAATCGATCCTGGCGAACTTCTTCGTCAACGACAACTTCCGCCTGATGGACAGCGGCGCGCAGATGGAGTTCGTCTCCGAACGCCTGCGTGGCGAAGTGGCCCGTTTCGACATCACCGACAAGTCCGGCGCGGTCGTCGTTGCCAAGGACAAGCGCGTGACGGCCCGTCACACCCGCGAACTGGAGCAATCCGGCACCACGCACATCAGCGTGCCCGAAGACTTCCTGATCGGCCGCGTCGTGGCCCGCAACATCGTGGATGCGGACACCGGCGAAATCATTGCCAAGGCAAATGACGAACTGACCGAAGCACTGCTCAAGAAGCTGCGCTCGGCCGGCGTGCAGGACCTGCAGGTCATCTACACCAACGAACTCGACCAGGGCGCCTACATCTCGCAGACGCTGCGCATCGACGAAACGGTGGACGAGTTTGCCGCCCGCGTGGCCATCTACCGCATGATGCGCCCTGGCGAGCCGCCAACGGAAGACGCAGTGCAGGCCCTGTTCCAGCGCCTGTTCTACAACCCCGACACGTACGACCTGTCGCGCGTGGGCCGCATGAAGTTCAACGCCAAGATCGGCCGCGACGAATCCACCGGCCCCATGGTGCTGTCCAACGAAGACATCCTGGCCGTGGTCAAGATTCTGGTGGACCTGCGCAACGGCAACGGCGAAGTCGATGACATCGATCACCTGGGCAACCGCCGCGTGCGCTGTGTGGGCGAACTGGCCGAAAACCAGTACCGCACGGGTCTGGCACGTATCGAAAAGGCTGTGAAGGAGCGTCTGGGCCAGGCCGAGCAAGAGCCGCTGATGCCGCACGACCTGATCAACAGCAAGCCGATCTCGGCCGCCCTGAAGGAATTCTTCGGTGCTTCGCAGCTGTCGCAGTTCATGGACCAGACCAACCCGCTGGCAGAAATCACGCACAAGCGCCGTGTTTCCGCACTGGGCCCAGGCGGTCTGACCCGCGAACGTGCCGGCTTCGAAGTGCGTGACGTGCACGTGACCCATTACGGCCGCGTCTGCCCTATCGAAACGCCTGAAGGCCCGAACATCGGCCTGATCAACTCTCTGGCCCTGTACGCCCGCCTGAACGAGTACGGTTTCATCGAAACCCCGTACCGCCGCGTGGTGGACGGCAAGGTGACGAACGAGATCGACTACCTGTCGGCCATCGAAGAAGGCAAGTACGTGATCGCGCAGGCCAACGCCGTGCTCGACAAGGACGGCCGCTTGACGGGTGACCTGGTCTCTGCCCGTGAAAAGGGTGAATCCATCCTGTGCGGCGCAGACCGCGTGCAGTACATGGACGTGTCTCCCGCGCAGATCGTGTCGGTGGCAGCATCGCTGGTTCCGTTCCTGGAGCACGACGATGCGAACCGCGCGCTGATGGGCGCCAACATGTCGCGCCAGGCCGTGCCTGTGCTGCGTCCTGAAAAGCCTCTGGTGGGCACGGGCATCGAGCGCGTGGCGGCTGTGGACTCGGGCACCGTGGTCACGGCCACCCGCGGCGGTATCGTCGACTATGTCGACGCGACCCGCATCGTGGTGCGCGTGAACGACGAGGAAGCCGTGGCCGGTGAAGTGGGTGTGGACATCTACAACCTCATCAAGTACCAGCGTTCCAACCAGAACACCAACATCCACCAGCGTCCCATCGTCCAAAAGGGCGACAAGCTGGTCAAGGGTGACGTGATCGCCGACGGCGCATCGACGGACTTCGGCGAAATCGCCATCGGCCAGAACATGCTGATCGCGTTCATGCCCTGGAACGGCTACAACTTCGAAGATTCGATCCTGATCTCCGAACGCGTGGTGGCCGAAGACCGCTACACCTCGATCCACATCGAGGAACTGGTGGTCATGGCCCGCGACACGAAGCTGGGCGCCGAAGAAATCACGCGCGACATTCCGAACCTGTCGGAGCAGCAACTGAACCGCCTGGACGAGTCCGGCATCATCTACGTGGGCGCCGAAGTGCAACCCGGCGATACGCTGGTGGGCAAGGTCACGCCCAAGGGTGAGACCACCCTCACGCCTGAAGAGAAGCTCCTGCGCGCCATCTTCGGCGAGAAGGCTTCCGACGTGAAGGACACCTCGCTGCGCGTGGACCAGGGCTCGTCGGGCACCGTGATCGACGTGCAGGTGTTCACCCGCGAAGGCATCCAGCGCGACAAGCGCGCCCAGCAGATCATCGACGATGAACTCAAGCGCTTCCGCCTGGACCTGAACGACCAGCTGCGCATCGTCGAGGCCGACGCCTTCGACCGTATCGAGAAGCTGCTGAACAACCGCGTGGCCAACGGCGGCCCGCAAAAGCTGTCCAAGGGCACCAAGATCGACAAGGCCTACCTGGCCTCCGTCGAGAAGTTCCACTGGTTCGACATCCGCCCTGCGGAAGACGAAGTCGCCACGCAACTCGAGTCCATCAAGAACGCTCTGGAGCAGACGCGCCACAGCTTCGACCTGGCCTTCGAAGAAAAGCGCAAGAAGCTCACGCAAGGCGACGAGCTGCCCGCTGGCGTGCTCAAGATGGTCAAGGTGTACCTGGCCGTCAAGCGCCGCCTGCAGCCTGGTGACAAGATGGCCGGCCGCCACGGTAACAAGGGTGTGGTTTCCAAGATCGTTCCGGTCGAAGACATGCCTTACATGGCCGACGGCACCCCTGCCGACATCGTTCTGAACCCGCTGGGCGTGCCTTCGCGGATGAACATCGGTCAGGTGCTGGAAGTCCACCTGGGCTGGGCCGGCAAGGGAATTGGCCAGCGCATCGGCAACATGCTGCAGGAAGAGGCCAAGGCGTCGGAACTGCGCAAGTTCATGGAAGAGGTCTACAACTCCCGTGGCCGTACCGAGGACCTGTCGCAGCTGAGCGATGAAGACCTCGTCGCCATGGCCGTCAACCTCACCAATGGCGTGCCGTATGCCACTCCCGTGTTCGATGGTGCTTCGGAAGAAGAAATCAAGGACATGCTGAAGATCGCCTATCCGGACGACATCGCCGAGCGCAAGGGCCTCACGTCCACGCGCACCCAGGCGTACCTGTTCGACGGCCGCACCGGCGAACGCTTCGAGCGTCCGACGACCATCGGCTACATGCACTACCTGAAGCTGCACCATTTGGTGGACGACAAGATGCATGCCCGCTCGACCGGTCCTTACTCGCTCGTCACGCAGCAACCGCTGGGCGGCAAGGCGCAGTTCGGTGGCCAGCGTTTCGGGGAAATGGAAGTGTGGGCGCTGGAAGCTTACGGCGCCGCCTACGTGCTGCAGGAAATGCTGACGGTGAAGTCCGACGACGTGGTGGGCCGTACCAAGGTGTACGAATCCATCGTCAAGGGCGAACACGCGATCGAAGCCGGCATGCCGGAATCGTTCAACGTGCTGGTCAAGGAAATCCGTTCGCTGGGCCTGGACATCGAGCTGGAACGCTCCTAAGCAGAAAAGGAAAGAGTCACTATGAAATCGCTACTCGACCTGTTCAAGCAATTCACGCCGGATGAGCACTTCGATGCCATCCGCATCGGCATGGCTTCGCCCGAGAAGATCCGTTCGTGGTCTTTCGGCGAAGTGAAGAAGCCCGAAACCATCAACTACCGCACGTTCAAGCCCGAGCGCGACGGCCTGTTCTGCGCCAAAATCTTCGGCCCCATCAAGGACTACGAATGCCTGTGCGGCAAGTACAAGCGTTTGAAGCACCGTGGCGTGATCTGCGAGAAGTGCGGCGTTGAAGTCACGCAGACCAAGGTGCGCCGCGAACGCATGGGCCACATCGACCTGGCCGCGCCTTGCGCTCACATCTGGTTCCTGAAGTCGCTGCCATCGCGTCTGGGCCTGGTGCTCGACATGACGCTGCGCGACATCGAGCGCGTGCTGTACTTTGAAGCCTACGTGGTGACCGACCCCGGCATGACCCCGCTGAAGAAGTTCAGCATCATGTCCGAGGACGACTACGACGCCAAGCGCAAGGAATACGGCGACGAATTCATTGCCAAGATGGGCGCCGAAGGCATCAAGGACCTGCTGGAATCCATCGACATCGACCTGTCGATCGAACGCCTGCGCGGCGACCTGACCGGCTCCGAAGTCAAGGTCAAGAAGAACGCCAAGCGCCTGAAGGTGCTGGAAGCATTCAAGAAGTCGGGCATCAAGCCCGAGTGGATGGTGCTCGAAGTGCTGCCCGTGTTGCCACCGGACCTGCGTCCGCTGGTGCCGCTCGATGGTGGCCGCTTCGCCACGTCCGACCTGAACGATCTGTACCGCCGCGTCATCAACCGCAACTCGCGTCTGCGCCGCCTGCTGGAGCTGAAGGCCCCTGAAATCATCGCCCGCAACGAAAAGCGGATGCTGCAGGAAGCCGTCGACTCGCTGCTGGACAACGGCCGCCGTGGCAAGGCCATGACAGGCGCCAACAAGCGCGCGCTGAAGTCGCTGGCCGACATGATCAAGGGCAAGTCGGGCCGTTTCCGCCAGAACTTGCTGGGCAAGCGGGTGGACTACTCGGGCCGTTCCGTGATCACCGTGGGCCCAACGCTCAAGCTGCACCAGTGCGGCCTGCCCAAGCTGATGGCTCTGGAGCTGTTCAAGCCCTTCATCTTCTCGCGCCTGGAAGCCATGGGCATCGCGACGACGATCAAGGCTGCCAAGAAGGAAGTCGAATCCGGCACGCCGGTGGTGTGGGACATCCTGGAAGAGGTCATCAAGGAACACCCCGTGATGCTCAACCGTGCGCCTACGCTGCACCGTCTGGGTATCCAGGCCTTCGAGCCCATCCTGATCGAAGGCAAGGCCATCCAGCTGCACCCCCTCGTCTGCGCGGCCTTCAACGCCGACTTCGACGGTGACCAGATGGCCGTCCACGTCCCGCTGTCGGTGGAAGCGCAGATGGAAGCCCGCACGCTGATGCTGGCCTCCAACAACGTGCTGTTCCCTGCATCGGGCGAGCCCTCCATCGTTCCTTCGCAGGACGTGGTGCTGGGCCTGTACTACGCCACCCGTGACCGTATCAACGGCAAGGGCGAAGGCCTGGTGTTCGCCGACACCGGTGAAGTGCAGCGTGCTCTGGACGCCGGCGAAGTCGAACTCGCCGCCAAGATCACGGTGCGCATGACCGAGTGGACCAAGAACAAGGAAACGGGCGAATTCGTTCCGTCCACCTCGCTCGTGGAAACCACCGCCGGCCGTGCACTGCTGTCCGAGATTCTTCCCAAGGGCCTGCCGTTCTCCAACATGAACAAGGCGCTCAAGAAGAAGGAAATCTCGCGCCTGATCAACGTCTCATTCCGCAAGTGCGGTCTGAAGGAAACGGTCGTGTTCGCCGACAAGCTGCTGCAAAACGGCTTCCGTCTGGCCACGCGCGCCGGTATCTCGATCGCCATCGACGACATGCTCGTGCCTCCACAAAAGGCCGGCATCATCGAGCGCTCCGAGAAGGAAGTGAAAGAGATCGAACAGCAGTACGTGTCCGGTCTGGTCACCTCTGGCGAGCGCTACAACAAGGTGGTGGACATCTGGGGCAAGGCCGGCGACGAAGTGTCCAAGGTCATGATGGCCCAGCTGTCCAAGCAAAAGGTCATCGACCGCCACGGCAACGAAGTGGACCAGGAGTCCTTCAACTCCATCTACATGATGGCCGACTCGGGCGCCCGGGGTTCTGCTGCGCAGATTCGCCAGGTGGCCGGTATGCGGGGTCTGATGGCCAAGCCTGACGGCTCGATCATCGAGACGCCCATCACCGCGAACTTCCGCGAAGGTCTGAACGTGCTGGAGTACTTCATCTCCACCCACGGTGCCCGTAAGGGTCTGGCCGACACGGCGCTGAAGACGGCCAACTCTGGCTACCTGACGCGCCGCCTGGTGGACGTGACGCAGGATCTGGTCGTGACCGAGGAAGATTGCGGCACCTTCAATGGCTCGCTGATGCGCGCCATCGTCGAAGGCGGTGAAGTGATCGAATCGCTGCGCGACCGTATCCTGGGCCGTACCGCTGCCGAAGACGTTCTGCACCCCGAGAACCGCTCGGTGCTGGTGCCTGCCGGCGTGATGCTGGAAGAAGACATCATCGAAGAGATGGAAGCGGCTGGCGTGGACGAAGTGAAGGTACGCACTGCACTGACCTGCGAAACCCGCTACGGCCTGTGCGCCAAGTGCTACGGACGCGACTTGGGCCGTGGCGGCCTGATCAACCTCGGCGAAGCCGTGGGTGTGATCGCTGCCCAGTCCATCGGCGAACCCGGCACGCAGCTGACCATGCGCACGTTCCACATCGGTGGTGCGGCATCGCGTGCAGCCATCGCGTCGAGCGTGGAAGCCAAGTCCAACGGCGTGATCGGCTTCAACGCCACGATGCGCTACGTGAGCAATACCAAGGGCGAGCTGGTCGTCATTGCGCGTTCGGGTGAAATCATCATCCACGACGAGCATGGCCGCGAGCGCGAACGCCACAAGGTGCCTTACGGCGCGACGCTGACGGTCAAGGCCGACCAGACCATCAAGGCCGGTACCATCCTGGCCAACTGGGACCCGCTGACGCGACCCATCATCACCGAGTTCGCCGGTCAAACCAAGTTCGAGAACGTCGAAGAAGGTCTCACGGTGGCCAAGCAGGTCGACGAAGTGACCGGCCTGTCCACGCTGGTGGTGATCGACCCCAAGCGCCGCGGCGCTGCCAAGGTCGTTCGTCCTCAGGTGAAGCTGATCGACGCGCAGGGCAACGAAGTGAAGATCCCTGGCACCGACCACTCGGTGACCATCGGCTTCCAGGTCGGCGCTCTGATCCAGGTGCGCGACGGCCAGGACGTGGGCCCCGGCGAGGTGCTGGCCCGTATCCCGGTCGAAGGTCAGAAGACCCGCGACATTACCGGCGGTCTGCCCCGCGTGGCCGAGCTGTTCGAAGCCCGTACTCCGAAGGACAAGGGCACGCTGGCCGAAATGACCGGTACCGTGTCGTTCGGCAAGGAAACCAAGGGCAAGGTCCGCTTGCAGATCACCGATCCTGAAGGCCACGTGTTCGAAGAACTCGTGCCCAAGGAAAAGAACATCCTGGTGCACGAAGGCCAGGTGGTGAACAAGGGCGAATCGATTGTGGACGGCCCGGCCGACCCGCAAGACATCCTGCGCCTGCTGGGTATCGAAGAGCTGTCGCGCTACATCGTGGATGAAGTGCAGGACGTGTACCGCTTGCAGGGCGTGAAGATCAACGACAAGCACATCGAGGTGATCGTTCGCCAGATGCTGCGCCGTGTCGTGGTCGAGAACACCGGCGAGTCGAACTACATTGCCGGTGAACAGGTCGAGCGCTCCGAGATCCTGAACACCAACGATGCACTGCAGTCCGAAGGCAAGATCGCCGCGACCTACAGCAACCTGCTGCTGGGTATCACGAAGGCATCGCTGTCGACCGACTCGTTCATCTCGGCGGCTTCCTTCCAGGAAACGACCCGCGTGCTCACCGAGGCTGCCATCATGGGCAAGCGCGACGAACTGCGTGGCCTGAAGGAAAACGTGATCGTGGGTCGCCTGATCCCTGCCGGTACCGGCATGGCCTACCACCAGGCACGCAAGGCCAAGGACGCCATGGACGACGCAGAGCGCCGTGCCATCGCCGACGCCGAAGCTGCCGAAATGGAAGCGCAGGCGGATACGGCGGACGTCGAAGGCAGCGCCACCGTGGCTGCCAGCGACAACACGGCCGATTGAGGCCAAGGCTGAACCCGTTCTTCGCCATGCGCGAAAGACGGGTTCACCGTGGCCTTCAGCCCCCAGGCTGTCTTTGAAACGCTCCCGTCCTGTCCCAGGCAGGCCGGGAGCGTTTTTCATTCAATTCGTTGTTTCGTTCACCCCTTCTTCGGGCCGTGCGCGCCAAGTCCGCGCTGCCGGCATCTGTGCATGTGGTCATCGCCTCTTTTCTGGATCGTCATCGCCATCGCTCTGTTCTGGGCGCTGGGTGCCTACAACCGGCTGATGCGGTTGCGATCGGCTGTCGTGCAGTCGTTCGGCAGCTTCGACGCCCACATGGTGCGCCAGGTGGCGCTACTGGGGGAGTTCAACGCGGCTTGCTCGGTGCAACAGAACGACGCTGAACTGTCTGCACACCAGGAGATGGCGGCGCTGCAGGGCGCCACCACCCAGTTGAGCGCGTCGCTGGCCGTGGCCAGGGCCCGGCCCCTGCGGCCCGATGCGATGGCCGCGCTGGCCGCTGCGCGCGACGTGCTGCACGCCAGCTGGCCTGGCGCGCTGCGCAAGGCGCAAGAAGCTGCCGTGGTCACGGTGCCTGCGGCTGCGCTACCTGCCGCAGCGCCAGCCAATGAGGGCGAGGAGCACAACAGTGCCCCGCTGGCGGAGGTGTTGTCGCCCTCGCTGTTCTGGTCGGTGCGCTGGGGCGACCATGTGCAGCAGAACGATCAGGCCATTGCCGTCTTCAATGACGCTGTGGTGCAGTACAACGAAGCCATCGTCCAGTTTCCAGCCAACCTGCTGGCCTGGGCGTTTGGCTTCAAAGCGGCACGCGGGCTGTAGCCGCCCGCGCACCGAAGGACCCCCATGAGCTCCTCACCATCCCGGGGCAATACGCCCCCAGCCGCGCAGCCCCCGGGCGCAGGGTCTTCCGCCACGGGCCGTGGCGGCCCGCCAGGCCAAAAGCCGCAAGCCGTCGCGCTGTGGCAGCAACTGCTGGCCGTGGCTGGCGCGCTGCAGGCCATCCGCGCCGGGCAGTCCGGCACCGCGGCGCTGGCCGCTGTCGAGGCAGTGTTGCGCCCGGGCGTGCAGGCCCTGCTGTTCCAGGTGCTGCGCCAAGCCGGCCGGGCCGAGGCCCTGCGCCGTGCCATGGTGCCGCGCACGCCGCCCCCCGCTGCAGATGCCTTGCTCTGCACAGCCCTGGCGTTGTGCTGGAACCCGGAGGAGTCGCCGTACGAGCCCTTCACCCTGGTGAACCAGGCGGTCGAGGCCGCCAAGCGCCACGCCGGTACGCGCGCGCAGTCGTCCTTCATCAACGGCTGCCTGCGCAGGTTCCTGCGCGAGCGCGACGCCCTGGTGCAGGGCACCGACGCCGACCCCTTGGCGCGGTGGAACCACCCCGCCTGGTGGATCGCCCGCTTGCGCAAGGACCACCCGGCGCATTGGGAGCAGATCTTGCGCGCCAACAACACCCACGCGCCCATGACGCTGCGGGTCAATGCACAAAAAAGCACGCTACCGCTCTACCAGAAAGCGCTAGATGCTATCAATTTTGATTCTGAGCCTGTTGGTGCGTCGGGGCTGGAATTGCGCCAGGCAGTGCCGGTGCAGGCCTTGCCAGGCTTCGCCGATGGCCACGTCTCTGTACAAGACGCTGCTGCGCAGCTGGCCGCACCGCTGCTGCTCGATGGCTTGGATCTGTCGCAGCCGCTGCGGGTGCTAGACGCCTGCGCCGCACCGGGCGGAAAGACGGCCCACCTGCTCGAGATGGCCGGCGCCGGCGCCCCTTTGCAGGTGACGGCCCTGGAGATCGACCCGCTGCGCAGCGCCCGGATCGGCGAAACCCTGCAGCGGCTGGGTCTGCAAGCCCAGGTGGTGGTGGCCGACGCGGCCCGCCCCGAGGACTGGTGGCAGCAGCAGTGCGGTGGCGCGCTTTTCGACGCCATCTTGCTCGACGCTCCGTGCACGGCATCCGGCATCGTGCGGCGCCACCCTGACGTGCGGTGGCTGCGCCGCGAGAGCGACATCGCCCAGCTGGCCGTTCTGCAGGCACGGCTGCTGGCCGCGTTGTGGCCGCTGGTGCGCCCCGGCGGGCGGTTGCTGTACTGCACCTGCTCGGTGTTCCGCGCCGAGGGAGAGGGGCAGGTCCAAACGTTTCTTGCGCACAACACCGATGCGCAATTGCTGCCGTCACCCGGCCATTTAATTCCCGGTAAAGCGGACAAGCCCGGAACTGTCCCGGACAATCAGTTGGGTGATCACGACGGATTTTTTTACGCACTGTTGCAGAAATCGCCGCAATGAGTCGCAATGGACTCGTTGGAGCCTGCTTTGCAGCGTTCTGTTGGTGTTGTGGAGCTGCTGCTTCCTGGCATCCGTCTCGGTAGCGGCCCCTTCCGCTGTCCCTGAAGTGGGGGACCTGCGGCTGGATCGCACGGAAGACGGCCTGTACCTCAGCGCCAACCTGCAAGTCCTGCTGCCCGAGCTGGCCGAGGATGCGCTCTACAAAGGCATCCCCATGTACTTCGTGGCCGAAGCCCAGGTCACCCGAGACCGCTGGTACTGGTACGACCGGCAAGTGGCGGAAACAACCCGGTATCTGCGACTAAGTTACCAGCCGCTCACCCGGCGGTGGCGCCTCAACATATCGCCAGTGCCTTTCACCAACAGCGGGCTTGGCGTGGTACTGGGCCAGACGTTTGATGAATATGACGACGCGATGGCCGCCATACAGCGCTTTTCACGCTGGAAAATCGCCGAAGGCGACGTCATGGACGCCGATACCGTTCACACCGTGCATTTCAGGTTCAGGCTCGACACCTCCCAGCTGCCCCGTCCGTTCCAGATCGGCACCGTGGGCCGCTCGGGCTGGAACCTCCTGGTATCGCGCAGCCAGCGCGTCGGTGCCCTAGAGCCTGCCAAGTGAGCCCGGATCCTGTCAGTACCCCCGGCTCGGCCTCTGCCCACGCGGCGGCCCGGCAATCCCGCGCGGTGCGGTGGGCGGTGGGGGTGGGCGCGGCCATCATGTCCGCCATCGGGCTGGTGCTGCTGTTTCTGCTGACGCTGGCCACCAACAACCGCGCCCTGTACGAGCGCAACTACGCCTGGCTCTTCGGCGTGAACGTGCTGGTGGCACTGCTGCTGCTGGCCGTGCTGGTCTGGGTTGCTGCGCGCCTGTCCATGCGGCTGCGCAAGGGACGCTTCGGCAGCCGCCTGCTGGTCAAGCTGGCCGCCATCTTTGCGCTGGTGGGGCTGATGCCGGGGCTGCTGATCTACGTGGTGTCCTACCAATTCGTCACCCGGTCGATCGAAAGCTGGTTCGACGTGAAGGTGGAAGGGGCGCTGTCCGCCGGCGTCAACCTGGCGCGCGTGTCGCTCGACTCGCTGGCCACCGACATGGCCTCCAAGACACGCAATGCCGGCACACAGGTGGCCCAGGTGCCAGACGCCGCCGCAGGCCTGGTGCTGGAGCGCATTCGCGACCAGCTGGGCGCGACCGACGTGGTGCTGTGGAACGCTGCAGGCCAGGCCGTGGCCAGCGCAGGGCAGTCCCGCTTCAGCCTCAACCCCGAGCGCCCCAGCGTGTCGCTGTTGCGCACCGTACGCCAGCAACGCGCCAGCGCCCAGATCGAGGGGCTGGACGACATCTCCGACCCCGCCGCAGCCCAGAACGCCCGCGTGAAGGTGCTGGCCCTTGTCAGCAACCCCAGCGTGGGCCTGCTGGCCGAGCCGCGCTATCTGCAGGCCACATTGCCGCTGCCCGCCGCCCTGGTGGCCAACGCCATCGCCGTGCAAGAGGCCAACCGCGAATACCAGGAGCGTGCCCTGTCACGCGGCGGCCTGCGGCGCATGTACGTCGGCACGCTCACCTTGAGCCTGTTTCTGGCCGTGTTCGGCGCGGTGCTGCTGGCCGTGCTGCTGGGCAATCAACTCGTGCGGCCCCTGTTGGTGCTGGCCGAAGGCGTGCGCGAGGTGGCCGCAGGCAACCTGAGCCCCAAGGCCGCGCTGCAGGGCAAAGACGAGCTGGGCGGCCTCACACGGTCGTTTGCGCTCATGACCCAGCAGCTCGCAGACGCCCGCCACGCTGTGGAGCTGAGCATGGGCGAGGTCGATGCCTCGCGGGCCAACCTGCAGACCATCCTCGACAACCTCACCGCCGGCGTCATCGTGCTGGACGATCAGGGCGTCATCCGCTCGTCCAACCCCGGCGCAACGCGCATCCTGCGCGCGCCCATGGCAGCGTACGAAGGGCGGGCGCTGGCAGAAGTACCCGGCCTGTCCGAATTCGCAGCGGCAATCCAAGGCCACTTCGACGCCTTTCTGGGCGATAACGAGCGGCACGGGCTTGACCACTGGCAGCAACCGTTCGAGCTGCATGCGTCGTCCATCGGCGTGGGGCAGCACGCCACCAGCCTGGTCGCGCGGGGCGCTGAACTGCCCGATTCCGCGCGACTGTTGGTTTTTGACGACATTTCAGAGATTGTTTCTGCACAACGTGCGCAGGCCTGGGGCGAGGTGGCGCGCCGCCTCGCGCACGAGATCAAGAACCCTTTGACGCCCATCCAGCTGTCTGCCGAACGCCTGGAAATGAAGCTGGCCGGCAAGCTGCAAGGCCCCGAGCAAGCAGTGGTGACCAAGTCCGTCAAGACCATCGTGGACCAGGTCGATGCGATGAAGCGGCTGGTCAACGAGTTTCGCGACTACGCCCGCTTGCCGGCAGCAGAGCTGCAATTGCTGGACATCAATGCGCTGGTGACCGACGTGCTGAATCTCTATGGCGAAGAGAACGCCACCGTCCGCGTGGAGGCCGAGCTGGACCCCCGTTGCCCCTCGATAGCGGGCGATGCGCAGCAGCTGCGCCAGGTCGTCCACAACCTCTTGCAAAACGCCCAGGACTCCACCGAGCAGGCCGGCGCCACGGCCACCGAACCGCTGCCGCCGGTGCGCATCAGCACCCGCTGGAGTGAGTCTTCACGCCGCGTGCGGCTCACCGTGGCAGACAGTGGCGGCGGCTTTCCGGCGCACATCCTGCAGCGCGCTTTCGAGCCCTACGTCACCACCAAACCACGCGGCACCGGCCTGGGTCTGGCCGTGGTCAAAAAGATCGCCGACGAGCACGGCGCACGCATCGACCTGTCCAACCGCACCGAAGATGGCGTGGTGCGCGGGGCCCAAGTGTCGTTATCATTCGCCCCTGAACCAGCGTTGGCGGCATAACAACACCGCCCCGCAGTACTTCCCAAGGCGTTTCTACACACATGGCAAACATTCTGGTGGTCGACGATGAGCTCGGCATTCGTGATCTGCTGTCGGAAATCCTGAACGACGAAGGTCACAGCGTAGACCTTGCAGAAAACGCCACCCAGGCGCGCAGCGCCCGGGCCGGGAACAGCTACGACCTCGTGCTGCTCGACATCTGGATGCCCGACACCGACGGCGTCTCCCTGCTCAAGGAATGGGCCACCGCCGGCGTGCTGACCATGCCCGTGATCATGATGAGCGGCCACGCCACCATCGACACCGCGGTCGAAGCCACCCGCATCGGTGCCTTCTCCTTCCTGGAAAAGCCCATCACCCTGCAAAAGCTGCTCAAGGCAGTGGAGCAGGGCCTGGCCCGCAACGCCGCCCACCAGGCTGCACCCGCCGCCGCCCAGGCACCCGTCCAGCCCCCGGCAGACCCCACCTTCGCCCAGCTCCCCGCCGTGTCGACCGTGATGGCCGGTGTGGACGCCGGCCCCCACGCCCACCAGGGCTTCGACCTCGACCGCCCCCTGCGCGAAGCGCGTGACGGCTTCGAGAAGGCCTACTTCGAATTCCACCTGGCCCGCGAAGGCGGCTCCATGACCCGCGTGGCCGAAAAGACCGGCCTGGAACGCACCCACCTGTACCGCAAGCTGCGGCAGCTGGGCGTGGACCTGGGCCGCGGCAAGCGCGGTTGATCTTCAGGCATCGTCAAAAATTTCCGTTCATCGCCAGAAAGCCATTTTTTTCTGGTTATAATTTGAGGCTCAGGCCCGGTAGCTCAGTCGGTAGAGCAGAGGATTGAAAATCCTTGTGTCGGTGGTTCGATTCCGCCCCAGGCCACCAGTGTTTATGCGCCCCAGCGCCCTAAAGGGTTCTGGGGCGTTTCTACATCCGGCATTAGATTTCTACAATTCGTCATGACTAACGAAGAAATTGAAGTCAACTTGGCTCGTCTTTTCCTCAAGCTGATTAGACAGAAATCGACTCTGGAACCGTCGACTCCCCTGTACCGCATAACCGATTTTTTTTCACTCGCGCAAACGTTGAGTGAGCGGCGGCTTTGGATGACTAGGGTGAGCACTTACCCAGATCACAACGAAGGGGTAGATCGCCTTGTGAGGACGCTCTATGCGTCAGCAACGGGCCAGGGATGCGGGGGGTTTGGAGCGCACGATGAGGCCTCGGCAGCAAAGATGGTTCATGAGGAACGACATTGCAGGTTTGTGTCCTGCTGGTCAAAAAACCCAGAATCGCACGCGATGTGGGCGATGTACTCACCCGATCAAGCTTCAGTCAAGGCGCAAACGACGGTGGGTAAGCTTCAAGAACTTTGCGCACTGGACTGGCCGAGCAATGGACTCGCTTTTACTTCAAAACTGCAGAAGCAGAGCTTGAACAGACTGCATTTTTGTGCGACGCAGAAGTGTTGCCCGCGCGCTACGAAGATTTGCAGCATCTCTTGAAGCGCTTGGCCCGACGAACCCGGCTGGCTCGCCGTATCGTGAAGGACACAAATTTTTCGCTTGAAAAATTGGGCTCTAAACGCCGAAATAGATCATCCCAATGGACTGGCTTTCTGGAGCCTTCAGTTCTAAAACACAAAGCATTCGAATACGAGGCTGAAGTTCGAGTGGCATTGCGGTTCGGATGGGAGCCTTCGCTGCTGTCCGGACTCGATGAAGAGCGGAACCGCGTGCGGGAGGCAGCCAAGGGGTCTTTGGAGATCCTGTCGGGTCTTAAGCAAATAAACAGCGCTGCTTTGCCACGCGTTGATGAAACGAATCTGAAGCACTACTTGGCGCCCACGCCAAACGGTTTTATCAGCGCAGCGTTCATTGATCCTAGGGCGCCGGCGCACAAGCGAGACTTCATCGCTAGCTTTTTGCGGGAGCGGGGCGTAGAGGTGAAAAATTCAGAGGCCTTTGGTCTGTCGTACACCGGGTTGGCTGCTTATCCTGACTTGCCCTCGCTGTTCATCTGAGTGGTTTGATGCGTTCGCCCATCCGCGTTCGAACATAGTGCTCAGTCATCTCCCGATTCTTGTGCGCTAGCAGCTTCTGCGAGTGCGCAAGGTCGCCGGTGTCGGTCGCAGCCTTCGCCCGAATGTCTCGAAACTGAAAATCCACTTTCGCCAGCGTGCGGGCCTTGTCAAAGCGTGAGCGCAGCGCCCCTTGGCTGAGCGGCTGGCCGTTCTCGTCCTGAATCAGAAACGCGCTGATGGCCTTCCTGGGCCGCTGGTTGATCCTGTCGATGACAGCCGCCAGTTCACCCGTGATCTCGATGCCCAGGCGTGCCCCGGTCTTGTTCTGCACGATCCACAAGGCCCCATCCCGAATGTCGGTGCGCTTGATCTTGAGCACATCGGCGGGCCGCTGGCCGGTGAGCAAGGCAATGTCCATGGCATCCACCACAGTGCAATGCGCGTTGGCCCGCACGCGGTCGAATTCCTCGTCGGTGACATAGCGGGAGCGCCCCGTTTCCTTGAAGCCCTTCACGCCCTGGCAGGGGTTCTGCGCGGTGGTGAAGCCCCATTCCCTAGCCTTGTTGAAGATGTGCGAGAACAGGGCCTTCTCGCGGTTGGCGCGCACCTTTGCCACCTGGCCGCGCAGGTCCATGTACTGGCGGATGTGCATAGGGGCGATGGCCTCAATGGGCATATGACCGAACACGCGCAGCAGGTTGGCGAGTTCCTTGTCGTTGTCGCGCCTGGTCTGCACGCTCTTGGTGGGGAATACCTCGCGCACGTACCGCCTGGCCACCACCGAGAAAAGCCGCGTGGATTCGTCCTCTCGCACCCCCTCACGTTGGGCCCAGAGGCGTAGTGCTTCGGCGCGGTCGTTGGAGAGCTTGGTCCACACGCGGGGCAGGGTGCCGCTGACGTGATACCAGACGTTGCCCTTGCGGTGAAATCGCGGGGGATCATCGAAATTGGACTGCCTACGACGCCCCATCACGCCCCCTGCATTGCGCCGAAGTTCGGCTGATAGGTCTGGGCCTCGGGCACACCGCAACCCAGCATCTTTTCGGCGTATTTGCGCGCCACGATGGCCCGGCGATTGCCGTTGACCTCAAAGCGCCAGCCCTTGGTGCGCAGCCATTCCACCTGGCGGGCGGGCGACTTGAAGCCCGTGAGCGTGCTGAGTTCATCGGCAGTGAGAAAGAGGGGGGACTCCACAACAACCCCTCAGCGATGGGCGGCAGCGCGGGCGCGGTCCAGTGCCTGCATGGCCTGAGCGGCGCGAGTGGAAACTGGGGCCGGTTGGGCGTCCTGCAGGGGTGGCGAAGGATCGGCAGACAAAGGCAGGGCGGCCTCGGTGCCGAATGTTGGCTCTTGCCAGCGGACAAGGTCGGGCAGCTCTTCAAAAAGTGGTTCATTCGCGGAACCTGCATGCATGGCTCGCAGCCCCGTGACGATGTCTTTGGCCTTCTGGTACTGGTCTTGCAGGATGCAGACTTGCCGATACAGCAGGCGGATTTCGTTCACCTGGTCGGTGAAGATGTGGGAGCGCCCCCACTTAGACTCCCAGAACAAAGCCAAGACAGCTTCCCGAGGGACAGGCGTCGCCTCTCGCAGCCAACGGCGGACAGTGTTTTCATGAACGCCGAGGTATCGGCTCACAGTTACCGCGTCCCCGCCGATTTCGTCCATAAACATGCGGAAGCAATCGATACCGTAGACACTCTGGGGGGCGTGAAAGAACATGGGGAACCTCGATTCATGGCCTCTGGCGGCCTACATGGAGTAAGCTGCTAGGGCCGATCACGGATAGGGTTTTGTGGTTCGGTGGGCGCTCATGTGTTGCTGCACGTGAGCGCTTTTTTTATTCCGACTCGGGCAGCTTGAATGGCTGCTGGAACTTGGCTTTCACCAGCGTCACGGTAGCTGTGCCATCTTTTCCCGGCCTGGTCTTGGTCGTGATGTCGTAGATGGCCGGTGCGCCGTAGTGCTTGATGTCGTTGAACACCTCGTCGCTGATGGCAACCTTCATCGGCTTGTCGCCGACCGCGTTGGGTGTTTCGACCTGGGTATCGCTGATGAAGTAGACGTTGGCGCCCTTGATGATTTCGCCGGTTTTTTCACTGGTGAATTCGTACCGATCGGCACGCAGTACGAGAACGGTTTCGCTCATGATGTTTTCCTTTGGGGAGAGGGCCTTACGCGGCCAGTTGGAGTAGTCCGCTTCGGTAGTCGAAGGCGGGTCTTTCGCGCACCAGGCTGGTACAGCGCCTGGCGTTTGCACGAACGGGGGAGAAGTCCGCGGGCAGCATTTGCCCCTGACGCTCGATGAGTTGCATGTCGGTGGCGAGCCAGGACACACCTGCATCGACAAGCTGTTTGCGGCGGCGGTAGAAGGTGGCGCGAGTGCTGCGTGTCTTCATGTCGTCTTCGCCGTGGGTGGCAAGGCCCAACCAGAAGCCATGCAGCAGCCCCGCCAGTTCGGGCGAGAAACGGGCTTCCAGGCGATCACGAACCGCCAGACTTGTGCGGACCACAGTCACACCCTCGCGGCCCTCACGCAGAAGGCGAGCCATCTCCTTGTCGAAGACAGCCTGCAGATACTCGGTTGTGACCTCATGGACCTTGGGTTTGTGGCCGAAGTCGTAATCGAGCTTTTCCGCGTGCACTTCGACCTCAGCGCGTAGTCGGTTGTTTGCCAGGCGCTGGAGAGCTGCAACCTTGCGGTAGGCCTGTCGCTGGGCCCAATCAGGCGCGGCGTCACGTGGTCTGTTTTCGTGGAAGATGTTGCGCAGCACCCAGGCCAGGCGCTTACGGTCGTTCTTCTCGAACTCGCGGCCCTTGTGGTACAGCTTGATCGTGGTGGTGGTGCCCGGTACGAAGATCGATTCGTTTCCGTATTTCTGCATCTTCCGGCGTGGGAAGGCCACGTGGTAGATGCCCTCGAAGAACTCCTGCACGGCCTGATCGGGCAGCTGAAAGGACTCGGCCCAGTCCACGCGCTGCACTGTCCAATTGCGCGTATGGGGCAGAGCCACCCCTAGGAGGCTTTCCAGCAAAGCCCGCAGGCTCTCGCAGGCCGTTTGCATGTTCTCGATCACCCCGTAGATGTTTTGGCCGTGCATGGCCTTGGGTATCGAGCACTCCACGATCAAATAGGGCGGGCTCGGGTGCAGCTCTGGTTTGCCGCTTTTGGACACCACAAAGTCCTCGTACATCGGCTTCACCATGATTCGAGCGTCATGCGATGCCTGGAGGCTTGTGCGTGTCACCTCCCACAGCTTTTCGCCGGTTTCGTTGTGGATTTGCCGATAGCTCACCCCCTGAGCGGTCACTTTGTCCACGATGTTCTTCGCCATGTAAGGGCTTTTGATCCGTACCGTATCGAGTCCCATGAGCTGCTGCGCTTCGCTGGCTGCTGTCTCACTCATGAGACTCATACGGGGTGTTACTGCCCGTGAAGGGGAAAATTTGTGCCGTTGCACGGGTAGCCTCCTTGGGGTGTTGAGGTGCGGCCCTAGCGCCAGAAAACGGACGGCGATGCAGGCCCGTGGTGGGCTGTGTGGGCGCACGATGCAATGCGCGGGTGGCGGGGGTGGTCCACCAGGCGAAGGTGGGCTGTGCGGGCTTCTGGCTCATACCTTCACCCAGGGCCACAGCAGCGCGAGTTGCACGGGCTTGATGAACAGGAAGATGCCCTCGTGGTCGATGGAGAACGAGAAAGGGCCAGTGTTGGCCGAAGGGCTGGAGAGCACGTACCAATCGAGCTTGGCAACGCCCAAATCGAGTTTGACCATGATTCAGAGCCTCTGTGTGAGGTGTTGATGGGGTGACCTGGGCCGGGTCTGCGGCGGGGCGCTGTGGCCCTGCGTCGAGCCCACCGCGCGTGATGAACACCGTGCGGGGGTTCTGCCAGGTCAGGAGAAAACCGGCAGCGCGCCAGACGGACACATAGCCGTCGAAGCACTGCAGCTGGCGGAAGCGCTTGCACCTGCCATCAGGTAGCGTGGCCCTGGCGATCCACCCGCCGCCGTCTGCCCGATCCACCGCACTGGCGGACGTGGTTCCCTCCCCCCCCGCATGCACTGGCGTGCAAGCGGGTGCCCCGGTCGGCGCCTTGTGGCGCCACGTCAGGGCAGGGCGGGTGGATGCGAAGGCCCCCTGTTCGGCATTGAAGGGGGCCACCTGGCTGCTGTGCGCGCGTCGGCCGCAGTCGTTGTGCCCAGGCCAGTCGGTGCCCTCTGCTGTCTGCGCGACCGCCGCAGACGCAACAGGTCCGCAACCCGCATCAGAACTGGGTTCTGACGGTTCTGACCGCATCAAAATCACCGTCCGGTGGTCTGATTGCGTGCTGTCGGATCGCTCTTGGACGCAAGCGCGAGCATCAAAAGCAGTCCGATCACGCCTGCAGCGAGTGCTGCGCCAGAGCCCTTGGATGCGAGCATGGAAACGGGGGTGGTGAACGTGCTCATGCGGCCTCCTGGTCGGCTGTGGCCGATTCGTCGGCGGGCAGAAGCGCGGCGAGAGGGGAGGTGGACAGGTAGCTCGAAAGCCAGTCGCCCATGGTCTTGGGAGTGAAGCCCTCAGGGACCTGACGAGCAATATTGCGGCCCTGCAGCATCAAGATTGCCACGTAGTTCAGGGCAAGAAGTGCAAAAGTTTCGCGAATAGCGTTCTCTGTGGCGGGCGAGAACTCGCCGCCCAGGAAGCCGCCCGTTTCAAACGCCTCATCGAGAATGCCATTGACCTTGAGTCGATTGGCCTCAATCAAGTCAACGAGCTTTTCTGCTTGGGCCTTTGGCACGTCCTCGGACAGCAGAATGGCTGGGCGATTGATGCGCTGAACCATGCCTCCCAGACCATTCAGCAGCTCCTGGTCACTGGCTTCGTGCTCTTCGGGAAAGTCATAGCCCTGTTCTGCGTATTCAGCTTCGAGGTAGCTGCGGAGCAGGGCTTGTTCTGAGGGCTTGAAGTTGCGTTTCCCGCTGCGGAACTCGCTGATGTAGGCCCTCGAAAGGCCCGTGCCCTCTGCAATTGCCGCAACGGTTAAGTTGAGGTCTTTAGATGCTTGGTGTAGCTGGTCGGGCGTGACGCCCTTGCGAAGTGCTGACATAGAAACCTTGGTGTCAAAAACGGCAAAATCACCGTAATTGACACTTTAAGACAAGGTTTCGAAAACGTCAAACTTTATTTAATTGACACTTTTTGCCTGGGCAGCGGCGGCTTTGAGTGCATCGGAGACCTGTCTGGCCTTCTCTGGGTCTTTCGTAATGACTCGGAAAAGTTCAATGTCCGTCTGGCCTTTACCCAGCAACTCCACGCCCGCAAACAAATCCGCTTCCTCCTCCGTTGCATCAAGGTCGTTCGCGCCCCTGCGGGAGCGCACCAGCGCACTCATCAGGAAATAGAAAGATGCACATTCTTCTGCGGAGAGGTGGTCTATCAGGAATCTCATGCGCCAGCGATGCACCTCGGTTGGCGTGAGTCCGGGAAACCGTGCTGCGTCACCCACCTGCTGTGAACTGAATGGGTCATCAACCCCAAACAGCAGCTTGTTTGGCGTGAGTTTCAGCACTTTGCAGAGCTGGCGAATTTCCCGAGCCCCAGGAAATGTGCGGCCGATTTCGTAGCTTTTTATTGCTGACAGTGAAACCCCGCTCTCGCTGGCGAGTTGGGCCTGCGTAAGACCAAGCTTTTCTCGGGCCTGAACAAGTTCTGGATAGAGAACTAGCTTTTCAGTTGGCGCGGCAGACTTGTCCAATGACACTTGGCGACCTTCATTGTGGGGAGTTGAGGCTAGATGGATGAACTGACCTGACTATCGCCGATCAAGCATCTACAAATAGCTGGAGCCCTGAGGATACACGCGCCTTCCCGTGGCACAATCCCGCTCCCTTTTGTAGAGGGCTTTTTCTTGTTGGCCGTTGATGCGCAAGGATTTTTTGAGAGATTGAAAATCCTTGTGTCGGTGGTTCGATTCCGCCCCAGGCCACCAGTCAGCATGCGCCCCAGCGCCCGAAAGGGTTCTGGGGCGCTTCTACATTCAACGTCGGTTTTTACAATTCAGCGGAGCGAGGTTGATTCAACCCACGTTGCATCCGGTGCCACTCCCGGCTGCCATTGGCTTCGGTTCCTTTGCACGATGTATGCGGCGGCTCGCCAGAAGGTATCGACCACAAGGCTGATCGTGGCATGCGACATCAGTTGCGGTCCCTTCAGTTCATGCGCATATCGCCATTGCACGAAAGGCTGTTTCCCAAGGGTTTCAAGAGCCCTTTCAAAAGATTCAAGGCGAATGTCGGGGCCTGTTGAATAGGGTTCTGGGTTTAAGTGACCGAACATCCCTCCGATGAGCGTTTTGTGTGCGGGCGCCACCTTTGACCATAGTGGAGGGATGGCGTGGCCAAAGCTGACTTTTTCCGATGACTCTCCTCGGTCAATAAGGTCCACCATCAAAAAGAACTTCAGAAAAAGCTCGAGTGCGAAGCTGGAGCAAACGACTGCCGGGAAGGTCAAAGCCATTTCCTCACAGCGCTTGCCGTAGTCGCTCACCAGCAGCCCCGCGCGAGCGTAAGCGGTCGCAATTGCGTATAGAGCCTCAGGGTCATATGGATCTTCGCTGGGTACAAAGACCAGCGAAGGGATTGCAGGCACGGACATGGGTAGGTCTCCATCGGGTGGCGACCATTCTGCTGCACTAGCGGAGCGGGCGCACCCGTTCACCCATCCGAGCGTTCGCGTAGTGCTCGGTCATCTCCCGATTCTTTTACGCCAGCAGCTTCTGCGAGTGAGCAAGGTCGCCGGTGTCGGTCGCGGCCTTCGCCCAAATATCCCGACAAAGACGCGCTAATGGCCTTCCTGGGTCGCTGGTTGATGCGGCCCATGACGGCCGCCAGCTCGCCGGTAATCTCGATGCCCCAGGCGTGCTCCGGTCTTGTTCTGCAGGATCCACAATGCGCCATCCCGAATATCGGTGCGCTTGATCTTAAGCACATCGGTCGGCCGTTGCCCCGTTAGCAAGGCAATATCTATGGCACCTATCACCGTGGGATGCGCGTTGGCCAGTACGCGTTCGCTTCCTCATCAGTGACACAGCGCGAGCGCCCTGTTTGTTCTGTGGTGGGACTCCATCCCTGGCCTAGTTGAAGATGTGCGAGAACAGGGCATTATCGCGATTGGCGCGTACTTTTGCCATTTGGCCGCGGATAAACGAAGCGAATCAGCATGTGTTTGAGCTCTACACATGCGGTAATGACGCTGAGGTCATCCAACTTTGGCCGTGCCATGCGATTTGAAATCACGAGCCCCGAATGATGACATTGCGATGGCTGACGAGGGTTTTTCAATTTGATTCGATGGAGGGGACATGACAAATCAAAAGGCAGGGCGGGCTGATTGGTCCGCGCGTTGGCGCACTTGACTGAGTCAAGCCGAAAGACGTGAGCCAGCGATACTGAGCACCATGCGGAAGGTCGAGGCGGTAACGAGCGGGCTGCCTTGGAAATGGGTAGGTGCGCTGTTTTTTGTAGTCGGCTGCATGCCTTTGCTTGGATACCTGATCTTCGTTGGCTATGTGCCAACTAATTTGCTCGGGCTTTTGGGTTTGGCCGGTATTTCGTCGGTGTGGCTCTTGTTGCTCTGGACCTTGATAACGGTCTTGATGTTCGGCGTTGTGGCGACAGCGGTTGTATATGAGGTAAAGAACCTTAATTGGAGAACCACCCTTCTCGGGCAACTGGGTCCATTCTTCTTGTTGATGGGAATCTTTTTCCGGCCGTTAGGGTTGTGGTTTTCTGTGTTGTGCGCCGTTTGCGGTCTGTGCGCAATAGTCTGGACACTTGCGAGGCTCTGGCGTGAGCAGCCTAGGAGGGAGACAGAGGGCTTCCTCTTGGCAATAGTCGCGTTGCTATTGGGAGGTCCGTTGGTGTCTCTCGGAGTCCTCTTGATTGGGGCACATTCGGCTAGGCTTGGCCTCCTCGGCGACCCCGGGGTTTGGACGATTGCATTATGGTGCGGCGCAACTGTGGTGTTGATATGCGCAAATGCAGCTGTCACCTATGTGCGTGCTGCCCCTGTGGCTGTATTGGCCCTATGTTTTTTCTCGTCAGGGTTGATTGTTATGGCTGTGGCGGGACCCAGGTATGTGACCGCAGTCGTGGCATCTCAAGTCGGTTTGCGACTGCCGGGAACCGTTGAAATTCTGGTTCCGACAAGCACCTGTGCGACCGTAATTGCAGCAGCGAAGCGTCTCGAAAAACTGACCGGCGCAGACCCGCAGCCTATTTGCGAACGCGCGGTGAATACCTTGTCCGTAGAAGTGCAGTTGCGTTGGGGAGACCGATGGCTGATTGCGGCGAAATCGGTCAACGGCACGCCATTGCCCAAACCTGGCGTCAGATTGACTATTCCCGAAAAGGACACGGAACTCATCTTGCCCTAGTCCGCAGCCCACAACGGACACGCAAGGTGACGCAACGTTTCAGGCTTTGCTCTCTTGTGAGGCCTCCGATTGAGCGTCAATCGTATGACCGTACTTTGTCGAATTTGGGGGAACTCTGGGGGAGCACTGTGGTGCTATCAAATAATAGTTTCTAGATTCCGCGCGTGCTTCTGGGCGCCTTCTTGTAGAGCCTAAGCCACCAAATCCGATAAGCCCCAGTTCAATCCAACTGGGCTTTTGCTTTTCTGACCCGACGACGTATTCCCCTGGGTTCGCCGGCCACGTCACATCGACTACTCCCTCGGCGTCGGCCTCCGAATCCCCGGCTCAATCAGTGCCCCCCCACACCCCCGCTGCCGCGTATCCGACGGCGTCTCTCCAAACCGCTTGCGGTAGCCCACTGCAAAGTGCCCCAGATGAAAGAACCCATAGCGCGCTGCAATGTCCGCTACGTGCGGGGCGCGGTCTGCGCTGGTGGGCTGCTGCAGTGCGGCGCGGGCGGCATCCAGCCGCAGGTCGCGCAGAAAGGCCATGGGGCTTTTGCCTGTGCATTGGGCGAGGCCTGCTGCAACGACCGGGCGCTGGTGCCCACATGGGCGCACACGTCGGCAAGGGTGATGGGCAGCTCCAGTTGGCTGTGCATGAATTCCTGTGCGCGCTTGACGGCACGTGGCAGCACCACGCGCCCGGCGCCGGCTGTGGATGCGCCCGCGCCTGCGCCAGCGGCAAGCACTGCCGAGTGGTTGTGCTGCGCGGACAGCAGCAGGCTGGTGAGCAGGTGGTTCTCGGCCTGTTCCGCCAGCACCGGGTGCCCCAGCAGGAACGCACTGGTTTCCACCGCCGAACGCAGGTAGGCGATGAAGCTGGCCATGCCCATGAGTGCGGGGTTGGCCAGGTCCATGCCCAGGTCGAACACCAGGGGCTGCTGCACCGGCGCTTGCAGCAGGTCCGACAAGCGGGCGTGCAGCGCGTCGCGCTCAATCTTGACGATGAACTGCGGGCTGTCTTCATGCCAGCGCATGGACAGCGGCTCGGTGGGCGAGGGTACCGAGGCCATCAGCGTGTGCGACTCCACCGTTTGCCCGCCGCAGCGGACCGTGGCGCCGCCGCGCAGCGGTATCTGCAGCAAATAAAAACTGCGCAGGTATCCGGGCTCGATGCGCACTGCAGGGCCGTACTGCACATAGTTCAGGCTGACATGGCGGTGCAGCGGGGCGCTGTGGTGGCATGCGTCCAGCCTGTCGCCGGGGTGCAGGGTGGCCAGGTCGTGCGGGCAGAACACGCGGCCCACGAACTCGCGCGCTTCGTCCAGGTCGTGGCTGTCGAACAGGCGATAGCGCTGCAGCGGTAGCCGGTCGGCGGCGGTGCTCTGCGGGGCGATGTCCATGGTCTTTGCGGCGTGGGCGTGCGTCGGTCGGTCGGTCGGGCGGTCGGTGGATCGTGTGCTGCATGCAGCGGGTGCGCCACGGCGGCGGTGCGAACGAAATACTGCGTTTTAGGGACACCGCCTGCGCTTTCCGGATGCGGTCGGGCCGGCTCCTTTTCTATTCTTGTGCAGGCCCCGAGCCCTGCGCAAGAGCGTTACCCCGGGGCAATCGGCGCGACTGTGTCGGCGTGTAAACGCTGCTGCAGCGCAGCAAAGGCCGCCGGGCGCACTGCCCGGGGCGCAACGCACAGGAGTCACCATCATGGTCCAGGGGTTCGAAGGAATGCGCGGCAAGAGCGCCATCGTGACGGGGGGCGCCACGCTCATCGGGGCCGGGGTGGTGCGCGCACTGCACCAGGCGGGGGTGAGGGTCATGGTGGCCGACATCAACGCAGAAGCCGGGCAGGCATTGGCGGATGAACTGGGTGCCGGCGTGCTGTTTCGGCGCACCGACATCACCAGCGACGCGGAGATCGCCGCCTGCGTGGCCGAAGCTGCAGAGCGCCACGGCGGGGTCTATTACCTGGTGAACCTGGCCTGCTCCTATCTGGACGATGGCATTGCATCGCCGCGGGAGGACTGGCTGGCTTCGCTCAACGTGAACCTGGTCAGCGCGGTGATGGTGCTCAAGGCCGTGCGCCCGCATTTTCAGCGTGCGGGCGGCGGTGCGGTGGTCAACTTCACCAGCATTTCCTCGGGCGTGGCGCAGACCGGGCGCTGGCTCTACCCCGTGGGCAAGGCGGCCATGGTGCAGCTGACGCGCAGCATGGCCATGGACTTGGCGGGGGAGGGTGTGCGCGTGAACAGCGTCTCCCCGGGCTGGACGTGGTCGGCCATCATGGACCAGCTCACCGGCGGCGACCGCGCCAAGACCGACCGCGTGGCCGCGCCGTTTCACCTGCTGCGCCGCGTGGGCGACCCGGCCGAAGTGGCCAACGTGGTGCTGTTCCTGTGCTCGGACCTGGCCAGCTTCGTGACGGGGGCCGACTATGCCTGCGACGGCGGCTACTCGGCCATGGGCCCCGAGTCCTATACCCCCGCCATTCCCCAACTGATGTCGTGAAGGAGCAGCCGCCATGACCATTCGATCCGTAGGCATCGTCGGTGCCGGGTTTGCCGGCCTGTCCACCGCCAAGGTGCTGCGCGCCTTTGGCTTTGAGGTGACGGTGTTCGAAAAAGAGCCCGACGTGGGCGGCGTGTGGGCCGCATCGCGCCGCTATCCCGGCCTGACCACGCAGAACCCGCGCACCACCTACGCGCTGTCGGACTTTCCGATGCCGGCGCAGTACCCCGAATGGCCGTCGGGCGAGCAGGTGCAGGCCTATCTGCAATCGTATGCAGAGCACTTCGGCCTGGTGCCCCACCTGCGCATGTCCACGGTGGTGGAGAGCGCGGTGCTGGATGAAGATGCCGGCACGTGGACGGTGCAGACGCGGCCTGCGCAAGGGCAGGGCGATGGCGTGACGCCCACGCAGGCGCAAACGCAGGGTCAGACCCAGACGCACCGCTTCGACTACCTGGTGGTGTGCAACGGCATCTTCAGCGAGCCCGCCGTGCCGCACTATCCGGGTGCGGACTCCTTCGTGGCGGCGGGCGGGCGCGTGTGCCATACCAGCCAGTTCAACGACGCGAGCGATGCACGCGGCAAGCATGTGCTGGTGGTGGGCTACGGCAAGTCGTCGTGCGACGTGGCCAACGCCATTGCGGCCGACAGTGCCAGCACCACGGTGCTCGCGCGCCACCTGATCTGGAAGATTCCCAAGAAGTTCATGAACGTGCTGAACTTCAAGTTCCTGCTGCTCACGCGCATGGGCGAGGCGCTGTTCAAGTACATCGAGCCCAAGGGCTTCGAGAAATTCCTGCACGGTGCGGGCCTGCCGGTGCGCAATTCCATGCTGGGCAGTGTCGAGTCGGTGGTCACCCGGCAACTGAAGCTGCGCGAGATCGGCCTGCACCCGGGCACACCGCTGGAGACCATCGCCCGCAGCACCGTGAGCCTGGTGACCGATGGCTTTTACGAAAAGGTGGCCGCAGGAGCTCTCGGCGTGCGCAAAGGCTTGACCATCCGCGAGCTGCAGCCCGGCCAGGCAGTGCTGAGCAATGGCGAGACGGTGCCGGCCGACATCGTGGTCTGCGGCACCGGCTGGCACCAGCAGGTGCCGTTTTTCGACACTGGCGTGATGCAGCGCATCACCGATGCGCGCGGCAACTTCCGGCTGTACCGCTCCATCCTGCCGGTGGGCATGCCGCGCCTGGCCTTCAATGGCTACAACTCCTCGTTCTTCAGCCAGCTCAACTGCGAGGTGGGTGCGTTGTGGCTGGCCAACCACCTGCGCGGCGGCCTGCAGCTGCCGTCCCAGGCCGACATGAATGCGCAGATCGACCGGCGCCTGGCCTGGATGGAGGAGCGCACCGATGGCAAGCATTCCAAGGGCACCAACATCATCCCGTTCTCGGTGCACAACATCGACGAGCTGCTGCAGGACATGGGCTTGCCGCTCGGCGCCGTCACGCGTTTCAGGCAATGGCTGGAGCCGGTGAACCCCGCCGACTATGCTGTGGTCACCCGGCAGTTGCTGGCCCGGCATGCGGGTGCAGCTGCCGGTGCGCCGCTGGCCGCCCGCGCCGCAGCCGGCACCGGTGTCTGAAAGAATTCGCCCCGACTCTTACCCCACCAAGAAGGACATCCCATGCCAGGACAATGGACCACGCTGGACGCCGCCGACGGCAGCGGCCGCTTTCGCGCCTACCTCGCCACCCCTGCCAGCGGCAGCGGTCCCGGCCTGGTGATCGCGCAGGAGATTTTTGGCGTCAATGCCACCATGCGCGACGTGGCCGACTACTACGCAGAAGAAGGCTACGTGGTGCTGGTGCCGGACCTGTTCTGGCGGCAGGAGCCCGAGGTCGAGCTGGACGCCGCCGCCGACATGCCGCGCGCATTCGCGCTGTACCAGGGCTTCGATGAAGCCAAGGGCGTGGACGACCTGCAAACCGCCATCACCGCCCTGCGCGCGCGGCCCGAGGTCCAGAGCGCGGGCAGCGCGGGCAGCGCGGCCGGCCCGGGCAAGGTCGGTGTGCTGGGCTTTTGCCTGGGCGGCAAGCTCGCCTATCTGGCGGCCTGCCGCACCGACGCCGACGTGGCCGTGGGCTACTACGGCGTGGGCATCGAGGCCGCGCTGGCCGAGGCGCCCGGCATCCGTTGCCGCCTGGTGCTGCACATCGCCGAGCTCGACGGCTTCTGCCCGCCGCCTGCGCGGGACGCCATCGTGCAGGCCCTGTCGGGCCGCGAGAACGTGGAGCTGTACGTCTACCCCGGTACCGACCATGCCTTCGCCCGCGTGGGCGGCGACCATTTTCACAAGCCGTCGGCCCTCATGGCGCACCAGCGCAGCGTGGCCGCGCTGCGGCGCGAGATGGGCCCGCACTACGACCTGTCGGCGCTGTGGGACAAGCATTGCGAATACGAGTTCACCACCCGCGACGTGGACGCCACCATGGCGACCATGGTGGCCGAGCCGTATGTGAACCACATCCCCACCATGACGGGCGGAGTGGGTTACAAGCACCTGCACGACTTCTACACACGCCACTTCGTCAACAGCAACCCGCCGGACACGAGCCTGACCCCGATCTCCCGCACGGTCGGGGCCACGCAGGTGGTCGACGAAATGCTCTTTAGCTTCACCCACACCACCGAGATTCCGTGGATGCTGCCCGGCGTGGCGCCCACGGGCCGGCGTGTGGAGATACCGCTGCTGGCGGTGGTGAAGTTCCGCGGCGACAAGCTCTACCACGAGCACATCTACTGGGACCAGGCCAGCGTGCTGGTGCAGGTCGGCCTGCTCGACCCTGCCGGCCTGCCCGTGGCCGGCGTGGAGACGGCGCGCAAGCTGCTGGACGAGACCTTGCCTTCCAACAGGTTGATGGGCGAGGGCCGCTAGCCTGGGTGTGGCCCGGCGGCATGGCCTGAGATGCGGGGTGAGATGAGGGCTGAGGTGAGGGCTGAGGTGAGGGCTTTGCTCTCGCCGCAGGCCGCCTTCTTACGTCTCCTGAAACGCCTCTTCCCGCCGCTTCTTCACCGCCGGCAGTGCCACCACCGCCAGGAGGATCAGCGTGGCAATCAGCAGCCCTAGGGAGATGGGCCGCTCCACAAACGTGGCGAAGTCGCCGCGCGAGAGCAGCAGTGCCCGGCGCAGGTTCTCTTCCATCATCGGGCCCAGCACAAAGCCCAGCAGCAGCGGGGCAGGCTCCATGCCGAAACGGGCGAACAGATAGCCCGCCACGCCCAGCGCCGCCGTCACGAACACGTCGAAGGTGTTGTTGTTGATCGAGTACACCCCGATGCAGCAGAACACCAGGATGGCGGGGTAGAGCAGGCGGTAGGGCACCTTCAGCAGCTTCACCCACAGCCCGACCAGGGGCAGGTTCAAAACGATCAGCATCGCGTTGCCGATCCACATCGATGCGATCAGGCCCCAGAACAGTTCTGGGTTGCTGGTCATCACCTGCGGGCCGGGCTGGATGTTGTGGATGGTCATCGCGCCCACCATCAGGGCCATGACGACGTTCGATGGGATGCCCAGCGTCAGCAGCGGCACGAACGATGTCTGCGCGCCAGCGTTGTTGGCGGCCTCGGGGCCGGCCACGCCCTCGATGGCGCCGTGGCCGAACTCGTGGCTGCGGCTCGACAGCTTCTTTTCCAGCGTGTAGGAGGCAAAGGACGACAGCGTGGCACCACCGCCCGGCAGCATGCCCAGCACCGTGCCCAGCGCGGTGCCACGTGCGGCCGCCGGAATGAAGCGGCGAAAGTCGTCTTTGGTCGGGAACAGCTTCATCACCCCGCTGGTGAAGGTCTCACGGTGCTCGCGCTGCTCCACATTGGCGATGATTTCTGCAAAGCCGAAGATGCCCATCGCCAGCGCGACGAAGTTGATGCCGTCGGTGAGTTCGGGCACGCCGAAGGAATAGCGGGCCGTGCCGGAGTTGACGTCGGTGCCCACCAGCCCCAGCACCAGGCCCAGCAGGATCATGCCCACGGCTTTCAACAACGAACCCGAGGCCAGCACGACCGCGCCCACAAGCCCCAGGACCATCAGCGAGAAGTATTCCGCCGGCCCGAACTTGAACGCCAGCTCGGCCATGGGTACCGCGAAGGCGGCCAGCACCAGGGTCGCAAAACATCCGGCCAGGAACGAGCTGATGCCCGCCGTGGCCAGCGCCGCGCCGGCGCGGCCCTTGCGTGCCATCTGGTAGCCGTCGATGGCGGTCACCACGGACGATGATTCGCCCGGCAGGTTGACCAGGATGGCCGTGGTCGAGCCGCCGTACTGCGCGCCGTAGTAGATGCCGGCCAGCATGATCAGCGCGGACACGGGCTCCAGCGAATAGGTGATGGGCAGCAGCATCGCGATGGTGGTCGACGGGCCCAGGCCCGGCAGCACCCCGATGAGCGTGCCCAGCAGGCACCCCACGAGCGCGTAGATGACGTTCTGCAGGCTGAGTGCGGTTTCGAAGCCGAGGGCCAGGTTGGAGAGCAGTTCCATGGCGTGCTCCCTTCAACCCAGAAAGGCCGGCCACAGGCCGATCTGCAGGTTGATGCCTTTGATGAAGACACCCACGCTGAAGGCGCTCAGCAGCGCCGCGTTCAACAGCGCCGCCCGCCAGGTGAACTCATGGCTGGCCATGCTGGAGACGACCACCAGCACCACCAGCGACAGGACCAGGCCCGCGGGCTGCAGCAGCAGGCCGAAGAGCACGACGGCACCCAGGATCCAGGCGATGCTGCCGAACTCAGGGCGTTTGACCTTCTCTTGCGCAGCAGAGGGTTTCAACGAGCCCGCTGCGAGCGCCAGTCCGATCAGCACCAGCAGGACGCCGATCCACAACGGGAACCAGCCCGGGCCCATGCGCGCAGCGTCCCCCACGCGGTAGCTCAGCGCACCGATGCTGAACCCCAGGCCGGCGAGCACGTAGATGCACCCGGCGCCGAAGTCCTTCTGATTGCGGACCTGAATTCTTGACCCCATTTTTGTCTCCTTGCACTGTCGTTGATCAAAGGAGCGCGATTTATATCACTGCATGATCTATTTGCATCACAGCATGACATAGATTGGCGTGTGGTTATGGGCCGGGTACATTGGCGGGACGCTCGTTGATTTCATCGGCAGGAAATAACAACATGAAGAAGATCGACAAGGCGCAGCTGGAGCGCCTTTCGCAATTCCGGTACCAACTGCGGCGGTTCATGCGCTTTAGCGAGGACGCCGCCCAAGAGGCCGGATTGACCGTGCTGCAGTACCAGCTCATGCTCCATACGCAGGGCGTGGAGGGGCGCCACTGGGCCAGCATCAGCGAGCTGGCCGAGCGCCTGCAAGCCAAGCACCACGGCGTGGTGGCCTTGGTGTCGCGCTGCGAGGCGGCGGGGCTGGTGGTGCGCCGGCAGAACGCGGACGACGGCCGGGTGGTGGAGATCCACCTGACCGCCCAGGGCCAGAAGAGCCTTCAGCAGATCGCCCTGCGGCACGAGTCCGAATTGACGGCGCTGGCAGACATCATCGAGCAAGCCAGTGCCCGGTACCGGGGCGGGTTCGAAAAGTAGGCCCGCCGGCAGCCAGCGTGCTGTGGCGGACTTTGCGATCAGCGTGGTGCCGATCAGCAGCTGCAAGCGCAACGCGATGTCATCCTGCAGGGGCAGGCCATGAGGCCATGAGGCCTTGAGGACGAGTGCGGGCGTCGAGCGGTGGCCAGCGCCTGCGGGCGTCAGGTCAGATTCAGCCCACCGTCCGACAGCAACACCTCGCCCGTCAAGTAGTCGGACGCGACCAGCATGGCCACGGCGTGGGCGATGTCGTCGGGGCTGGCGGCCCGGTGCATGGGGGCGCGGGCCCGCCACAGCGCCTGCGCATCTTTCCAGTCCGCCGTCAGCGGTGTGTCGACCAGGCCCGGTGCGACGGCGTTGACGCGGATGTCCGGGCCGAGCGACACGGCCAGTAACCGCGTCAGGTGGTTGAGCGACGCCTTGCTCACCGCGTACGGAATGGACGCGCCCTTGGGCCGCACCCCCGCGTGCGAGCTGATGTTGACGACGCTGCCGGCACGGCCGCTCTTCGCTGCCTCGCGCAGGGCCGGCTCGGCCAGGGCGACGAGGTGAAAGGGCGCCACCACGTTGACCTCGTGCAATTCATGCCACACCGCCGACGTGGCTGCCGCCAGGTCGGCGTGCGGGATGACTTTGCTGATGCCGGCGTTGTTGACCAGCACGTCGAGCCGGCCCCACGCGGCCATGGCCTCGTGCATCAGGTGCACCCTGTCGGCCTCCAGGGCCAGATCGGCCTGCACGTAGACCGCGTGCTTCAACTCGGCGGCCATGGCGCGCCCGGTGTCAGCCGAACTGCGCGAATGCAGGACCACCGCGTACCCCTCGCGGCTCAGCCTGCGCGCGATGGCGGCGCCGATGCCCGAGGTCGACCCGGTCACCAGCGCCACACCCAGCATGTTGTCGGTTGTCGAAGGCGCATTCATCTGTCAAATCCTCGGTGTCGATCGGTTGGCAGGCCTGAGCTGTCCATGTTTTGAAGTGGGCGCGTTACTGTGCGCGGCGCGCTGGTTCCCGCGGCGGAACACGGGGCTCATATCGATGCGCGCCACAACGTCGATGCCCGCTTTGAGCCGGCGATGGATGGCGGCCCGGAGAGTTTAGTGCGGAGCGCCGTGCAGGCTGCATCACGGGCCGGTGCAGCCTCTGCGCCAAACGCGCTTGCCGTTGCCAGGCAGTTTTGCGCTCCCGCAATGTCATTGTCAGAGCCGCTGATCAGCACAGGCCAGCCCTTCACGCGGATCGGCTGCTGCCCATGGCTGGACTGTGGTGCCCGGCGTGAGCGCTGCACTGGAGCCTTGCGGTGACGTTTTGCGGCATGTTCGGCCCTGCCTTTCGGCGATTTTTGACATTTCCGGGCCCGTTACACGGGTACGGCATGCGATTGCCGCGAGCCCGCCACTATGATTCGGGCCCAAGTTGCGGGCGCGCTGCTCCAGCGAGACCTGTTCTGTGGCCTGTATCCGCACCCCATCGGCATCCGTAGCCTTCCCCCGCACGCTCCTTTTCCGTTCTCCTTTTCTTTTCGTCTGCAGGTTCCGAGCGTGTGTGAGCGCGTGCTGCAAGCGTTCTTCCATTGCGATATTTTCATGACCATGCGTCTTTTGCAGGACACCACCCTCGGTATCGACTTCGGTACCTCCAACTCCGCGATGGCCGTGCGCCAGGGCACGGGCCCGGCCCGGATGATTGCGCTGGAGGGCGAGGCGCGCGCGCTGCCCACGGCGCTGTTCTTCAACGGTGAGGACCACCGCACCCACTTCGGGCGTGACGCGGTGGCGCAGTACCTGGCGGGCACCGAGGGGCGGTTGATGCGCTCGCTCAAGAGCCTGCTGGGCAGCGCGCTGCTGCAGGACAAGACCGTGGTGCACGACAAGCTGGTGAGCTACCAGGATGTCATCAGCCTGTTTTTGCGCATGCTGGTGGGCAAGGCCTGCGACGACCTGGGCGGCATGCCCGCGCGCGTGGTGATGGGGCGGCCGGTGCATTTTGTGGACGACGATGCCGAGCGCGACCAGCAGGCCGAGGCCGCGCTGCGGCAGGCTGCGGTGGACGCTGGGTTTTCCGAGGTGTCGTTCCAGCTCGAGCCCATCGCCGCCGCGCTCGACTACGAGCAGCGCATAGCCCGCGAATCCATCGTGCTGGTGGTGGACATCGGCGGCGGGACGTCGGACTTCACCGTGGTGCGGCTGGGGCCAGACCGCTTTGCGCGGCCCGACCGCAGCGGCGATGTGCTGGCCACCACCGGCGTGCACGTGGGCGGCACGGATTTCGACCGCCGCCTCAGCCTGGATTTGCTCATGCCGCTGCTCGGGTTTCGGCACACCGGCCCGTCGGGGCGCGAGGTGCCCAGCCGGGTGTTTTTCGATTTGTCGACCTGGCACCTGATCCAGTGGCTGTACTCGCCCAAGGCGCTGCGCGACGCGCAGAGCCTGCGCACCGACTACGCGGACCCACGCCTGTACGAGCGCCTGATGTACGTGCTGCGCGAACGGCTGGGGCACCGCATGGCCGATACGGTGGAGCAGGCCAAGATCGCCGCGTCCCTGGCCGACGCCGAGGCGCCCATGCCGCTGGACTGGATTGAGCGCGGGTTGCAAGCCGCTGTCACGCCCCAGGGGCTGTCGCAGTTTCTGTCCCAGCCGCTGGCCCAGGTGGTGGCCTGCGCGCACGACTGCGTGCAGCAGGCGGGCCTGGGCCCGCAGGGCGTGGACGCCATCTACCTGACGGGCGGCTCGTCCGCGCTGCGGCCGCTGCGGCAGGCGCTCAGGGAGGCTTTCCCGGACACGCCGCAGGTCGAGGGTGACTTGTTTGGCGGGGTGGCGGCGGGCCTGGCCGTGTCGCGCTGAGAGGCTGAGTTGTTGATGGGCCGATGCGCTGAATCGAGTTGATCCAATCGATTCAGTGGGTTCAGTGGGTTCAGCTATCGGGCTGATCGGGCCGTTGCGAGGTGCGCGCGGCACGGGGTGCAGCCGCACCGTGGGCGGCGCACCTGCTAAATCCATTTGCTACTAAATTTATAGCTGCTAGCGCTTTTCTATCAAGCGGTAGGGGCCATTTTCATGCTGGATGCAGGCCGTATTCAGTCTGCCGGCTCTTCGCTGGCTGCATCACCCGCTGCATCGCCGCGCTTCCACGCCAGCGCCGTGTCGTACAGCACGTTGCGCGATGCGCCCGTAATCTCGGCCGCCAGCCGCACGGCGGTCTTGAGGGGCAGCTCCTGCACCAGCAGGCGCAGCACGCGCAGGCTCTCGCCGTCGTCGGCCGCCACGGGCACCGGGTGCAGCAGCACCACGAACTCGCCGCGCGAGCGCTGCGGCCCGCCGTCCAGCCAGGCCGCCAGGGCGTGCGCGGGCTGGGTCGTCACTTCCTCGAACTGCTTGGTCAGCTCGCGCGCCAGGGTCACCGGGCGGTCGCCCAGCACGGCCAGGGCGGTGGCCAGTTCGCCGATGCGGTGCGGGGCCTCCAGCAGCACCACGCACCGGGGCTCGCCGGCCAGCTGCTTGTGGATGACGGCGGCCCGCTCGGCGTTCTTGACCGGAAGAAACCCCGCAAACACAAAGCCGCCGTGCTCGGTGCTGTGGGCCACGGCGCCCGCCACGCTCAGCGCCGTGGTCACGCTGCTCGCGCCCGGCAGGGGCACGGCCCGCAGGCCGGCGGCCTGCACAGCAGCCACCAGGCGCGCGCCCGGGTCGCTCACGCCCGGGGTGCCGGCGTCGCTCACGTAGGCCACGCGCTGGCCTTGCTGCAGCCGCTGCACCACGGCCTGCGCGGCCTCGGCCTCGTTGTGCTGGTGCACGGCCAGCAGTTGCCCGGAGTTCTTGTCGATGCCGTAGGCGCGCAGCAGCGACTGCGTGTGGCGCGTGTCCTCGCAGGCCACGGCATCCACCAGCTGCAGCACGTGCAGCGCGCGCAGCGTGATGTCGGCCAGGTTGCCGATGGGCGTGGCCACCACGTACAGCGCGCCCTGCGGATAATGCTGCGCAGCCGCTGCCTCATGCGCGGCGCTCTGGGCTGAAGCGAAAGAAGCGCTCAATGAATTTCCTTGGAAGAAAGAAGTCTGCTGCGGCCACGCCTGCGGCGCCCGGCCGGGCTGTGGGTACCACAGCCACGGCGACCGCCAGCACCACCACGCGCGAGCGCGGCAATGCGGCAGAAGACCGGGCCCTGGCGTACCTGCAGGCGCAGGGCCTGCAGCTCGTGGTGCGCAATTATCGGACGCCCGGCCGCGGCGGGGGCGAGATCGACCTCATCCTGCGCGATCGGGATGGCACGCTGGTGTTCGTCGAGGTGCGCAGCCGTGCCAGCGCGTCCTTCGGCGGGGCGGGCGCGAGCATCAGCGCCGCCAAGCAGCAGCGCATCGTTTTTGCGGCGCGCCACTACCTGCTGCGCCTGCCGTCGCCGCCGCCATGCCGGTTCGACGTGGTGCTGGTGGAGGGCACGGTCCAGTGGCTCAAGGCGGCATTCGATGCGCAGTAGTCCGGGCTGACAGCGTGGCTATGCCACAGCCCGCCAGCGCAAGGCAGACGGCAACGGTTTGCTACAAAAGCTGTAACACCCGGCGGGTATCATCGGGGCCTCATGCTTGAGCAACGCATCCAACAGCATTTCATCGACAGCGCCGACCTGAAGTACCAGGCCGCGCAGGCCCTGAGCCACCCCATCGCTGCCGCCGTGCAGGCCATCCTGGCCTGCGTGACCAGCGGCGGCAAGGTCCTGGCCTGCGGCAACGGTCCCTCGGCCGCAGAGGCCCGGCAGTTCGCCGCCTTCTGCGTCACCGGCTTCGAGCGCGAACGCCCGGAGCTGGCCGCGCTGGCCCTCTCGTCCGACAGCACCCTGCTCACCTCGGCCGCCGTCGGCGCGGGGGCGGTGCACGACGCCACCCAGCAGTTTGCCCGACAGGTGCGCGCGCTCGGCCAGGCGGGCGATGTGCTGCTGTTGCTGTCGGCCACCGGCAACGATGCCAACCTGATCGCCGCCACCGAAGCCGCGCACGAGCGCGATATGACCGTGGTGGCCCTGACTGGTCGCACGGGCGGCAAGCTGTCTGCGCTGCTGCGCGAGACCGATGTGTTGATCAGCGTGCCCCACGACCGCGCCGCGCGCGTGCGCGAAGTCCATGCCCTTGTGCTGCACTGCCTGTGCGACGGCGTGGACGCCCAGTTACTTGGTGAACAGGAGATTCCGCTATGACGCAAACGACGACGACCATGAACCCGACCCTTCGCCGTGCATCCCGTGCGGTGTGCACCGTGCTCGCCGCAGCCGCCCTGGCTGGTGGCCTCGCAGCCTGCGCGCCGCTGATCGTCGGCGGTGCCATGGTGGGTGGCGTGATGGCCATCGACCGCCGCACGGCCGGCACGCAGATCGAGGACGAAGGCATCGAACTGCGCGCTGCCGCCCGCATCCGCGAAACGTTGGGCGACCGCGCGCACGTCAACGTAACCAGCTACAACCGCCAGGCCCTGCTGACCGGCGAGGTCGCCACGGCCCAGGACCGGCAAACCGTGGAGCAGATCGTCTCGCAGGTGGAGAACACCCGCTCGGTGGTCAACGACCTGGCCGTCATGCCCACCACCACGCTGAGCCAGCGCTCCAACGACACCTTCATCACCGGCAAGGTCCGCGCCAGCCTGGTGGACGCGAAAGACATCTCGGCCAACTCCTTCAAGGTGGTGACCGAGCGCGGCATCGTCTACCTGATGGGCCGCGTGTCGCAGCGCGAAGCCACCCGCGCCTCCGACATCGCCCGCGGCGTGAGCGGCGTGACCAAGGTCGTGCGCGTGTTCGAGATCGTCTCGGAAGAAGAACTGCGCCGCATCGCCCCGCAGCCCGCTCCAGTCACCACGGACAACACCCGGCCTGCAGGCGGCTGAATATCATCCAGCAGGCCCGGTTGCCTGCATGACCGCTGAATAAAAAAGAAATCCCGGCGCGCAACACGCGGCCGGGATTCTTTTTTTTGGCGACGACCCTGCGCGCCGTGCTGCGAAACTGGCGCTGCACAAGCCAGCGCACCCGTGGAACCGGCTCTGCCGGGCCACCGGGTGCGTCCCCCCTCGGGGGCTGAGGCCCGCGGCTCCAAGCCTGCCTGCGCAGGCTTGGACAGGCCGAAGAGGCCGCGCCTCTGGCGCGTGCCACCGAGGCGCCGCAGGCGACTCAGGGGGGCTTCACTTCAGCCGCTTGACCAGGCTCGACGTATCCCAGCGGTTGCCGCCCATCTTCTGCACGTCGGCATAGAACTGGTCCACCAGCGCCGTCACCGGCACGCGCGAGCCGTTGCGCTTGGCCTCGTCCAGCACCAGGCCCAGGTCCTTGCGCATCCAGTCCACCGCAAAGCCGAAGTCGAACTTGTCGTCCACCATGGTCTTGCCGCGGTTGTCCATTTGCCAGCTTTGCGCTGCACCCTTGCCGATCACGTCCAGCACCTGCTTCATGTCCAGGCCCGCGTTCTGTCCGAATGCCACGGCCTCGGACAGGCCCTGCACCAGCCCGGCAATGCAGATCTGGTTGACCATCTTCGCCAGCTGGCCCGCGCCGCTGTCGCCCAGCAGCGTGAAGGCGCGTGCAAACGCCGCGGCCACGGGCTGCGCGGTGTTGAACGCATCGGCATCGCCGCCGCACATCACCGTGAGCTGCCCGTTCTGCGCACCGGCCTGGCCGCCCGACACGGGCGCATCGACAAACTGCAGGCCCTGGGCTTTGGCGGCGGCATACAGCTCGCGCGCCACTTCGGCGGACGCGGTGGTGTGGTCCACAAAGACCGCACCCGGCTTCATGCCCGCAAACGCACCGTCGGCACCCAGCGTGACCGAGCGCAGGTCATCGTCATTGCCCACGCAGCAAAACACGATGTCGGCCCCGGCCGCCGCCTCGCGCGGCGTGGGTGCATGTTGTGGGGCCGTAGAGCTCGCGTACTCTGCGCACCAAGCTATCGATTTGGTAGCGGTGCGGTTGTACACCGTGACCTCATGCCCCGCCAGCGCGAGGTGGCCGGCCATCGGATAGCCCATGACCCCCAGGCCCAGGAAGGCGACCTTGCGGGAAGGAGTAGCGTCGTAGTTGCGGGGGTTGGTACTTGGCATGTGAATACAGAAATGGGTGGATCAAAAAAACGAAAAGCCCGCGATGGGCGTGCACTTGCCAGTGCCACCGTGGAGCGGGCTCTGCCCGGCCACCGGTGGCGTCCCCCTGAGGGGCTGAGGCCTGCGGCTACAAGCCTGCCTGCGCAGGCTTGGACAGGCCGAAGAGGCCGCGCCTCTGGCGCGTGCCACCGAGGCGCCGCAGGCGACTCAGGGCGCTTCAAACAATAGCGAAATGCTCGGTGCCCTGCGCCAAGTCCGGCGACTTGGCACGCTGGCTGTTGAGCTTGATCTGCAGGCGCAGGTCGTTCAGCGAATCGGCGTTGCGCAGCGCGTCCTCGTAGGTGATCATGTTGGCCTCGTACAGGTCGAACAGCGCCTGGTCGAAGGTCTGCATGCCCAGGTTGCGGCTCTTCTTCATGATCTCCTTGATCTCGTGGACATCGCCCTTGAAGATCAGATCCGAGATCAGCGGCGTGTTCAGCATGATCTCCACGGCGGCGGCGCGGCCCTTGCCGTCCTGCTTGGGGATCAGGCGCTGCGACACCATGGCGCGCAGGTTGAGCGACAGGTCCATCAGCAGCTGCGGGCGGCGCTCTTCGGGGAAGAAGTTGATGATCCGGTCCAGCGCCTGGTTGGCACTGTTGGCGTGCAGCGTGGCCAGGCACAAGTGGCCGGTTTCGGCAAACGCCACGGCGTGCTCCATGGTTTCGCGGTCGCGGATTTCGCCCATCAAAATCACGTCGGGCGCCTGGCGCAGCGTGTTCTTCAGGGCCGCTTCCCAACTGTCGGTATCCAGGCCCACTTCGCGTTGCGTGACCACGCAGTTCTTGTGCGGGTGCACGAATTCCACCGGGTCTTCCACCGTGATGATGTGGCCGAACGAGTTTTCGTTGCGCCAGTCCACCATGGCGGCCAGCGTGGTCGACTTGCCCGAGCCCGTGGCACCCACCAGGATGCACAGGCCGCGCTTGGTCATCGTCACGTCCTTGAGCACCTGCGGCACGCCCAGTCCGTCGATGGTGGGCAGCGTGAGCGGAATCGTCCGCATCACCATGCCGACCTTGCCCTGCTGGACAAAGGCATTCACCCGGAACCGGCCCACGCCCGCGGGCGAGATGGCGAAGTTGCATTCCTTGGTGCGCTCGAAATCCGCCACCTGCTTGTCGCTCATGACCGAGCGGGCCAGCGTCATCGTGTGAGCGGGCGTCAGGGGCTGCGGCGAGACCTTGGTCACCTTGCCGTCCACCTTCATGGCCGGTGGGAATTCTGCTGTGATGAACAAGTCGCTGCCGTTGCGGCTGACCATCAACTTGAGCAGGTCATTGATGAATTTACTGGCCTGATCGCGTTCCATCAGATGTTCTCCCTGGCGTGTCCGCCGGCACGGCGGCTACGGTTGATGATGTTGAATCGTCGGCGCATCATTGGTATCACTTCTGGTTGTCGCTCAGGCGGGCACTGACCACGCGCAGGCGCAGCGACAGCTTGCGGGCCAGCAGGGCGATCAGGCTGGCGGCCAGTTGCGGGTCCTTGGTCATCATGTCGTCCATGGCTTCGGCCGACAGCACTGCGATCTCGCAGTCGGTCAGCGTGGTGCAGGCCGAAAAGCGGATACCGCTGTCCAAGAGCGACATTTCACCCAGGATGTCGCCGGGCCGCGTCTCGGCCAGGCGCAGTTGTTCGCCCCAGGGCTGCACGCGGTCGACCGCGATGGTGCCGGTGAGCAGCACCACCATGAAGTTGCCGTATTCGTCCTGGCGGATCACGTCGCGGTTGGACGGGATGGCGGCGAACTCGAAGAAGCGCTCCATGCGCTCCACGGCGTCTTTGTCCAGGTGCGCCATGTACTTGTCCTTGGCCCACAGCCCCTGCAGCAGCTTGCCGCCGCGGCTGGTGGGCAGGCGCTTGGCGCCCACTTCCACAGCGCGGGCCTCCCAGGGCACCAGCATCGAGTCGTCCACGCCCTGGCCGGCAAACGCGGTGGAGAACAGCACGGAATCCGTGTGGTCGTCCGCGGGCTTGCCATTGCGGGTTTTCATTTTCAGAAGGCCAAGAATGCCTTTCATAGTGAGCTCCGTAGTGCGACGCTGTGCGCCGCCGTGTCGTCTGTCAATGTGGTGAAGTCTGGATCGCAGAGCGTTCGGAGTCGGCGCGGCCCAAGCCAGCGCCCCCGTGCAAGGGCCGCCCCGCCGCACTGGGGGCGTCCCCATCCCGCATTGCGCAGCAATGCGAGAGAGGGGGAAGGCGCGAAGCGACTCAGGGGGTGTCGCATTTCAGCCTGGGAAGTTATCCGGGATCTTGGCCTTGGCGCGGGCTTCGGCCGGGCTGATGATGTTGCGGCGGACCAGGTCGGTCAGGTTCTGGTCCAGCGTCTGCATGCCCACGCTGTTGCTGGTCTGGATGGTGGAGTACATCTGCGCCACCTTGGCTTCGCGGATCAGGTTGCGGATGGCGCTGGTGCCCAGCATGATCTCGTGCGCCGCCACGCGGCCCGAGCCGTCCTTGGTCTTGCACAGCGTCTGCGAGATCACGGCCTGCAGCGACTCGGAGAGCATCGCGCGGACCATTTCCTTTTCTTCGGCCGGGAACACGTCGATGATCCGGTCAATGGTCTTGGCGGCGCTCGAGGTATGCAGCGTGCCGAACACCAGGTGGCCCGTTTCCGCGGCCGTCATGGCCAGGCGGATGGTTTCCAGGTCGCGCATTTCGCCCACCAGGATGGCGTCCGGGTCTTCGCGCAGCGCGGACTTCAGCGCGGCGGCGAACGACAGCGTCATCGGGCCGACTTCACGCTGGTTGATCAGGCACTTCTTGGATTCGTGCACAAACTCGATCGGGTCCTCCACCGTCAGGATGTGGCCGTACTCGGTTTCGTTCAGGTAGTTGACCATGGCGGCCAGCGTGGTCGACTTGCCCGAGCCCGTGGGGCCGGTCACCAGCACCAGGCCGCGCGGCTTCAAGGCCAGGTCGCCGAAGATCTTGGGCGCGTTGAGCTGCTCAAGGGTCAGGATCTTGGAAGGAATGGTCCGGAACACCGCAGCCGCGCCGCGGTTCTGGTTGAAGGCGTTGACACGAAAGCGGGCCAGGCCTTCGATCTCGAATGAGAAGTCGACCTCGAGGAATTCTTCATACGTCTTGCGCTGCGAGTCGCTCATGATGTCGTACACCATGGCATGCACCGTCTTGTGGTCGAGCGCATCGACATTGATGCGGCGGACATCGCCGTGGACCCGGATCATGGGCGGCAGGCCTGCTGAAAGGTGCAGGTCGGAGGCCTTGTTCTTGACGCTGAAAGCGAGCAGTTGGGTAATGTCCACGGAATCCCTCTAATCGTTTGATACGCTGTCAAACATTATGACCACGATTGCTAACAACCTCCAACAGGTTCTGGGCAGGATGGCGCAGGCGTGCACAGCCGCCGCGCGCGACCCGGCCGGCGTGTCCTTGCTGGCGGTTTCCAAGACCTTTGGCGCCGATGCCGTGGCCGAGGCTGTGGCCGCCGGGCAGCGCGACTTCGGCGAGAACTACATCCAGGAAGGCGTGGACAAGATCATCGCCCTGCGCGCTGCGGAGCCCGCCGTGGCGCTGCAGTGGCACTGCATCGGGCCCATCCAGAGCAACAAGACGCGCCTGGTGGCCGAGCACTTCGACTGGGTTCACACGGTGGACCGCATCAAGATCGCCGAGCGCCTGTCGGCCCAGCGGCCGGAGCACCTGGCACCGTTACAAATATGCGTGCAGGTCAACATCGACGGCGGGGCCACCAAGTCCGGCGTGGCGCCCGCTGACACGCTGGAATTGGTGCGTGCTGTAGCGAAACTGCCACGGCTGGTGGTGCGCGGGATCATGAGCATCCCGGACCATGCTCCTGAATTCGAAGCGCAGCGCGCCCTTCATGCGGGCGCCAAGGCGCTTTTTGACCAGATAGCGGCGCTGCAGGAACCCAGACTCGAACACTTCGACACCCTGTCCCTGGGCATGACGGCCGACCTGGAAGCCGCCATCCACGCCGGCAGCACGATGGTGCGCGTGGGCACCGGCATCTTCGGCGGAAGAAACTAGAGGGCAACCCCCTGTGGCGCTGCGCGCCTTCCCCCTTCTCTCGAATTGCTGCGCAATTCGGGAAGAGGGACACCGCCAGCGCGGCGGGGCGGCCCTTGCGCGGCGGTCACTGGCTTGAAGCATGTCGGTATTGAACAGCGGGGGAAAAGGCGCACGTAGGGGGGGGCGCTCCTGCCTTACCTGCCGGCGAACCGCCCCACGCAGTCCAGCGCCGCGGTCACATCCGCCTCGTTCACGTCCAAGTGCGCCACCCAGCGCAGGCGCGTGGCGACGCCGTACAGGCTGCTCGTCACCCGCACGCCGTGCTCTGCCAGCCAGGCCGTGAAGGCCGGGGCGACATCTGCATGCAAGTCGGTGAAAAGAATGTTGGTCTGCCAGGGGTGGACGGTGATCTTGCCCTGCAGCACCGGATGGCTCTGGTTGAGATCGTTCAGCCCCTGCGCCAGCCGCGCCAGGTTCGCGTGGTCGTCGGCCAGGCGGCGCACGTGGTGCTCCAGCGCGTAGTGGCCCGCGGCGGCCAGCACGCCGGCCTGGCGCATGCCGCCGCCCAGGATCTTGCGGGTGCGGCGCGCCTGGCGGATGAAGTCGCGCGAGCCCAGCACCAGCGAACCCACGGGGGCGCCCAGGCCCTTGCTCAGGCACAGCGATGCCGAATCGAAATGGCTGCACAGCGAACGCGCCTCGTCGTACACATCGGTGCCGTGGCGCGCTGCATTGGCCGTGGCGGCGTTGAACAGGCGCGCGCCGTCCAGGTGCATGGCGAGGCCCCGGCTGCGCGCCAGCTTGGCCACCTCGGCAATGTAGGCGGGCGGCAGCACCTGGCCGCCGGTCGTGTTCTCCAGCACCACGAGGCGGGTGCGCGCGAAGTGCGGATCGTCCGGCTTGATGGCGGCGGCGATGTCGGCAATGCGCAAGGTGCCATCAGGCTGCGTCTCCACCGGCTGCGGCTGGATGGAGCCGAGCACCGCCATGCCGCCGGCCTCCCAGCGGTAGGTGTGCCAGCTCTGGCCCACGATGGCCTCATCGCCGCGCTGGCAGTGGCCCCACAGCGCGATCAGGTTGGTCTGCGTGCCCGAAGGCGCGAACAGTGCGGCCTCGAAGCCCAGCAACTGCGCCGCATGCTCCTGCAATGCGTTCACCGAAGGGTCGTCGGCAAACACATCGTCGCCCAGCGGGGCTTTGAACATAGCCTCGCGCATGGCGGGCGTGGGCTGGGTGACGGTGTCGCTGCGAAAGTCGGGCATGGGCGTCCTGTGGGCAAACAAATGCAAAAGGCGCATCGTAGCGGCGCCTGCTGGTGGGTTGGTTTTCAGGGGTTTTTGGGGCGGTGTGCGGGGTCGTTGTGGCAGTGTCGTGGTGATGCCGTGGTGGTGCCGGGGCTGTCGCTTGCATGCCACCTGCGCCCGCCGCTGCCCGCCAGAATGCACGGCAACTTCACCCCTCCTCTGGGTACCTCTGCATGACCGACCGCCCCCTGTTCGCCAAAGTCCTGGTTGCCAACCGCGGCGAGATCGCACTGCGCACCGTGCGCGCCCTGCATGACTTGGGGCTGCCCAGCGTGGCCGTGTTTGCCGACGACGACGCCGCCAGCCCCCATGTGCACGCGGCCAGCGCTGCAGTCGCGCTGGGCGCCACCGGCCCCGCGGCGTATCTGGACGGTGCGCGCCTGATCGCCATTGCCAAGGCGCAGGGCTGCGATGCCGTGCACCCCGGCTACGGCTTCTTGAGCGAGCGCGCCGACTTCGCCCGCGCGTGCGCCGACGCCGGGCTGCGCTTCATCGGCCCCACGCCCGCGCAGCTGGCGCTGTTCGGCGACAAGGCGCAGGCCCGTGCGCTGGCGCAGCAGCAGGGCGTGCCGCTCATGCCCGGCACGCAGGCGGCGGTGGCGCTGGGCGAGGCGCAAGCCTTCTTCTCGCAGCACGCCTGCGCAGGCATCGTCATCAAGGCCATCGGCGGCGGCGGCGGGCGCGGCATGCGCGCGGTAGTGTCGGCCGACGACCTGCCCGCCGCCTACGCGCGCTGCCGCAGCGAGGCACAGGCCGCCTTCGGGGTGGACGGCGTGTACGTGGAGCGGCTGATGGGCAACGCCCGCCATATCGAGGTGCAGGTGCTGGGCGACGGGCGCGAGGTGATCGCGCTGGGCGAGCGCGAGTGCACGCTGCAGCGGCGCTTTCAGAAGGTGGTGGAGATCGCGCCCAGCCCTTCTCTGCCCGCAGCGCTGCGTGAGCGCATCACCACCGCTGCCTTGTCGATGGCGCGGGCCGTGGCCTACGAAGGCCTGGGCACCTTCGAGTTCCTGGTGGACCTGGCGTCCAGCGAACTGCCTTTCGTGTTCATCGAATGCAACCCGCGCCTGCAGGTGGAGCACACCATCACCGAAGAAGTCACCGGCGTGGACCTGGTGCAGGCCCAGATCGCGCTGGCCGCGGGCCGAACGCTGAAGGACATTGGCCTGAACCCCGCCGCGCCGCCGCCCGTCCAGGGTTTTGCGGTGCAGTGGCGCATCAACGCCGAGACGCTGGATGCCCAGGGCGGCGCCACGCCCGGCAGCGGCACGTTGAAGCGCTTCGACCTGCCCACGGGCCCCGGCGTGCGCGTGGACACCCACGGCGCAGCGGGCGCCGCGCCGTCACCGCACTACGACACGCTGCTGGCCAAGCTCATCGTGCACACGCGCAGCCCGCACTTTGCCGATGCGCTGCGCCGCTCGCAGCGCGCGCTGGCCGAGTGCCGCATCGAGGGCGTGGCCACCAACCTGGCGCTGCTGCAGGCCCTGGCCGCGCGGCCCGAGATGGAGAGCCAGCAGGTGCACACGCGCTGGCTCGAATCGGTGCTGCCTGCATTGCTGGATGCTACTAAAAACATAGCTGTTAGCGCTCGTCCAACAAGCGGTAGCGGCCTGAAAGACACTCAAAACACTGCGTCCGCTCTCGCCCCCACGCTCGCACCGCCAGGCGCGGTGCTGGCTCCCATGCCTGCACGCTTGGTGCAGCTCAGCGTGGCCCAGGGCGACGTGGTCGCCGCAGGTGCCGAGCTGGCCGTGCTCGAGGCCATGAAGATGGAGCACGTGCTGCTGGCCCCGCATGCAGGCCGCGTGGGTGCGCTGCTGGCCGTGGCGGGCGGCTACCTGGCGCAGGGGCAGCCGCTGCTGGTGCTGGAGGCCGTCGCAGATGCGGCGGCTGTGCAAGCGCCGGGCAGCGCCGCGCTCGACCCCGACCACATCCGCGCCGACCTGCAGCGCGTGATCGACCGCCATGCCTTCACGCTCGACGCCGCGCGCCCCGAGGCGATGGACAAGCGCCACGCCCAAGGCGGCCGCTCCGCGCGCGAGAACATCGCCGACCTGTGCGACGACGGCAGCTTCATCGAATACGGGGCGCTGGCCATCGCCGCGCAGACGCGCCGCCGCAGCCTTGAGGATCTGATCGCCAACACGCCGGCCGACGGCATGGTCACCGGCATCGGCGGCATCAACGGCGCACTCTTCGGGCCCGAGAAATCCCGCGCCGTCGTCATGTCGTACGACGCCACCGTGCTGGCCGGCACCCAGGGTGCGCGCAACCACGCCAAGACCGACCGCATGCTGGGCATCGCCCTCGCGCAGAAGCTCCCGGTGGTGCTGTGGGCCGAAGGCGGCGGTGGCCGCCCGGGCGATACCGACATGCCCATCGTGGCAGGCCTGCACGTGCACACGTTCGCCAGCTACGCCGCACTGTCGGGCCAGGTGCCGGTGATCGGCATCGCGGCGGGGCGCTGTTTTGCGGGCAATGCGGCGCTGCTGGGCTGCAGCGACGTGATCATCGCCACGCGCGGCAGCAACATCGGCATGGGCGGCCCGGCCATGATCGAAGGCGGCGGCCTGGGCGTCTTCAAGCCCGAGCAGATCGGCCCGAGCCGCGTGCAGCATGCCAATGGCGTGATCGACGTCCTGGTGGAGGACGAAGCCGGGGCGGTGCAGGCTGCGCGCCACTACCTGTCGTTCTTCCAGGGCCGCACGCCGCAATGGTCCGCACCCGACCAGCGCCTGCTGCGCGCCGTGGTGCCCGAGAACCGCCTTCGCGTGTACGACACCCGCACGGCGATGGCGGGCCTGGTGGACGAGGGCAGCCTGCTGCCGCTGCGCACCGGCTTTGGCGCCGGCATCCACACCGCGCTGGCGCGCATCGAAGGCCGCCCCGTGGGCATCCTGGCCAACAACCCGCTGCACCTGGGCGGCGCCATTGATGCCGACGCGGCCGACAAGGGCGCGCGCTTCATGCAGCTGTGCAATGCGCATGGCCTGCCCATCGTCAGCCTGGTCGACACGCCCGGCTTCATGGTCGGCCCCGAGGTCGAAGCCACGGCCCAGGTGCGCCACGTGAGCCGCCTGTTCGTCACCGCCGCCAGCCTGCGCGTGCCCACCTTCAGCGTGGTGCTGCGCAAGGGCTACGGCCTGGGCGCCATGGGGATGACGGCGGGGGGCTTTCATGCGCCCGTGTTCACGGTGGCCTGGCCCACGGGCGAGTTCGGCGCCATGGGCCTCGAAGGCGCGGTGCGCCTGGGCTTTCGCAAGGAGCTGGAGGCCCTGCCCGAAGGCGCCGAGCGCGACGCGCTGTTCGCCAAGCTGCTGGCCAAGTCGTACGCCAACGGCGAGGCGCTGCACATGGCGGCCACGCTGGAGATCGATGCGGTGATCGACCCGGCCGACACCCGGGCGTGGCTGGCGCGCGGGCTGGCGTCGGCGCAGGTGGGGCCGCTGGGGCACCGGTTCGTCGATACCTGGTGAGCCGGCGTTGGCGTTGGCGTTGGTCTAGCGCTGCATCAGCGCCAGCTTCCCTCCCAGTCCCACGAAGGCCGCGGCAAAGCCGCGCCGCAGCCACACCAGCACGCTAGGGCGCTCCAGGACCTGTTTGCGAAACCGTGCCGCAAAGACGCCGTAGGCCAGGAACACCACGAACGTCATCGCCATGAACACCAGCGACAACTGCGCCATGCGTGCCGCGGGCTGCGCTTCGCCCGGCGCGATGAACTGCGGCAGGAACGTGAGGAAGAACAGCGACAGCTTGGGATTGAGGAGGTTGACCAGCATGGCCTCTGCGATGCGTGCGCCGGTGGAGCGTGCGGGCGCGTCGGTGCGCACCTGCAGTGCAGCGGGCGAGCGCCAGGTGGCCCAGCCCATGTACAGCAGGTATGCCACGCCCACGTAGCGCAGAACGTCGAAGGCGGTGGCGCTGGCATGGAGCAGCGCGGCCAGCCCGGTGACGGCCGCCAACAGGTGCGGCACGATGCCCAGCGTGCAGCCCAGGGCCGTGACAGCGGCCGCCCGTGCGCCGCCCGAGAGCCCGGCTGCCACGGTCAACAGTGCGCCCGGCCCCGGCGAGACGACGACGATGAGTGAGGTGATGAGGAATTCGATGCCCATGGCGCTGGAGCCGCGTCGTAGCGGCATGAGGTGGAGATGGCCGCAGCATCGACCCACCACCGGCCTGCCGTCTTGAACAAAATTGCAGGCGGGCTCTCGCCCCGCCATCAGCCGTGGGCGCGCAAATAGGCGTGCGGTGTGGCGCCGAAGCTGCGCGCGAACAGGCGTGTCAGGTGGCTCTGGTCGGCAAAGCCGCTGGCGGCGGCGACTTCGGCCAGCGGCATCCGCGCCGCCATCAGTCGCCGCGCGTGGTGCAGCCTGCGCTGCACCAGGTAGGCATGCGGGGTCAGGCCCGTCGCCTGCGCGAACTGGCGCACCAGCTGGTATCGGCTCAAGCCGGCTTCGTGGGCCAGCTGCGCCAGGCTCCAGGCGGTCGTGGGGTCGTCGTCCATCATGGCGCGGGCGGTTGCAATGCGCGCAGCGGCATGCCGGCCGGGGCCCGGCAAGCGCAGCAGGCACGCCAGGATCTGCAACAGGCATTCCTCCACCCGCAGCGGTGCGGCCGCGTGGGCCGGGTGCGCAGTGGCCGCGGTGAACAGCGCGTGGACCTGCGCCGCGAGCCGTGCGTCGCGCAGGTTGGGCGCATGGAACTCGAAGCTGGCGCCGGGCAGGCCCGGGCGCACCTCGGCCGCCAGGTCCGCCACCAAGGCCGGTTCCAGGTACAGCATGCGCCATGCGCGACCGCCGTCGTCCAGCGGCTTGCCATCGTGGACCTCGCCGGGATTGACCGTGATGGTGTCGCCCGGAAGCGACTCCACCGTGCCCCGGCCGCTGAAGGATTTCTGCGCGCCCCGGTCGATCACGCCCAGGCCGAACTGCAGGTGCATGTGCCTGCCGAACGCGAACTGCGAATCGGCCCGCATCGCATCGATGCCGGGCACGGCGGTCGGCAGGAACTGGAAGGGTTTGGACGGCATGGCGCACGGGCTCCGGGTGGCGCGGGGCCATGATAAGCTGGCCCGATCACCTTGTTTCATGCCCCCAGTTTCACACGTGGAGACTCCCCATGCCCGGCCTTTTGCCCGATATCGATCCCGATGGTTTGCTTGAGTTTTCGGTGGTCTACACCGACCGCGCGCTCAACCACATGTCCAAGCGCTTCACCGGCGTGGTGCAGGACATTCTGGGCACGCTGAAAGAGGTCTACCACGCCCACACGGCCGTGCTGGTGCCCGGCAGCGGCACCTTCGGCATGGAGGCCGTGGCCCGCCAGTTCGCCAACCGCGAGAAAGTGCTCATCGTGCGCAACGGCTGGTTCAGCTACCGCTGGACGCAGATCTTCGACGCCGACCAGGGCCTGGGCGGCGGCTCGGTGGTGTGCAAGGCACGCCCGCAGGGCAGCGGCCCGCAGGCCCCCTGGGCGCCATGCCCGGCCGAAGAAGTCGCAGCCACCATCCGCGCCGAAAAACCCAAGGTGGTGTTCGCCCCCCATGTGGAGACGGCCAGCGGCATCATCCTGTCCGACGACTACCTCCGCACCGTGACGGCTGCGGCCCACGATGTGGGTGCACTGTTCGTGCTGGACTGCGTGGCGTCCGGCGCCATGTGGGTGGACATGCAGGCCACGGGTGTGGACGTGCTCATCAGCGCGCCGCAAAAGGGCTGGAGCGGCTCGCCCTGCTGCGCCATGGTGATGCTGGGTGAACGCGCGCGCCAGGCCATCGACGGCACCACGAGCAGCAGCTTTTCGTGCGACCTCAAGAAGTGGATGCAGATCGCCGAAGGCTATGAAAAGGGCCAGCACGCGTACCACACCACCATGCCCACCGACGCCCTGGTGCGCCTGTCCGAAGTGATGGCCGAGACGCGCGCTTATGGCTTCGCCAAGGTGCGCGACGAGCAGATCGAGCTGGGCGCCAAGGTGCGCGCGCTGCTCGAATCGCGCGGCTTCCCCAGCGTGGCGGCCGATGGCTTCAAGGCGCCCGGCGTGGTCGTGAGCTACACCACCGACCCCGGCATCCAGAACGGCAAGAAGTTCATGGAAGTGGGCCTGCAGACCGCTGCCGGCGTGCCGCTGCAGTGCGACGAGGGGCCAGACTTCAAGACCTTCCGCGTCGGCCTGTTTGGCCTTGAGAAGTGGCACAACGTGGACCGCACCGTGGGCCACTTGTCGAAGGCGCTGGACCAGATTGCAGCCGCGCCCTGACCTGCGTTGTGGCGTGGCGCAGGGCGTCGTTGTGCCCGCGCGCGCCTTGTTGGCATGAACAGCAGTCCGACAACACCTCCTCCCTCCGACGCCATCGAAGACCCGGTGCGCGCCCTGCGGCGCGCTAAGCGGCAGGCGCTGGGCTTGCTGCTGCTGGTCACCGCGGTGTTCGTCGCCACCAGCGTGGTCGAGCGCGGCCTGTGGCTCAGTTGCGTGAAGGCCATGGCCGAGGCCGCGATGGTGGGTGCGCTGGCGGACTGGTTTGCGGTGGTGGCGCTGTTCCGGCGCCCGCTGGGTTTGCCCATTCCGCACACCGCGGTCATTGCGCGCAACCAGGCGCGCATCGGCCGCAACCTGGCCACGTTTGTGCGCGACAAATTTCTGGATGTGCCCTCGCTGGTCGCGCTGATCCGCCGGCACGATCCTGCCGAGCGGCTGGCGCAGTGGCTCACGGCGCCGGGCAACGCCGCGCTGCTGGGCCAGCAGGCCACGCGCTTGTTGTCGGCTGCGCTCGACACCGTGCAGGACGCGCAGGTGGAGCGCTTCATCCAGAAAGCTGCGCGCTCGCTCATCGGCCAGATCGACCTGTCGGGCGCACTGGCCACGGTGCTCGACACGCTGACGCACAACGGCCGCCACCAGGCGCTGCTGGACGATGTGCTGGGCAAGCTCACCGAGTTGCTGCAGAACGAGCAGACGCGCACCTGGGTGGCGCAGACCATCGTGGCCTGGCTCAAGAAGGAGCACCCGCGTACCGAGAAGCTGCTGCCCAGCGACTGGCTGGGCGACAAGGGGTCGTCGCTGCTGGCCCGCGCGCTCGAAAGCCTGATGGCCGAGGTGGCTGCCAACCCCCAGCATGTGCTGCGCGCACAGTTCGACACGGCGGTGGCGCGTTTTGTGGAGCGTCTGCGCACCGACCCGGAGTGGGCCCGCAAGGGCGAAGAGATTCGGGCGTATCTGCAGAACGATGGTGCGGTGGGGGCCTATGTGCAGACGCTGTGGCAGGACGTGCGGGGGGCGCTGCGGCGTGACTTGGCGGACGAGCAGTCGGCCGTGGCGCGGCAGGTGCGGGCGTTGGGTCAGTGGCTGGGGGAGTCGCTGGCGGGGGATGCGGCGCTGCGGCAGTCACTCAATGCGCGGTTGGAGCAGTGGGTGCAGGGGCTTGCGCCGGATGTGTCGCAGTTTGTGGCGCAGCATATTGAGGACACGGTGCGGCGTTGGGACACTGAGGAGATGACGCAGTTGATCGAGCTGAATATTGGCAAGGACTTGCAGTACATCCGGATCAACGGGACTGTGGTGGGGGGGCTGATTGGGCTGGTTTTGTTTGCGGTGTCGCATGCGGGGGAGATTTGGCGGGCGGTGGTGGGCGGGTAGTTCGGCGAGGGAGAGCAGCAACACCCCCACAACCGTTCGGGCTGAGCTTGTCGAAGCCTGGTCGCTTCATCATCCATCCGTTCGCGCTGAGCCTGCCGAAGCTTGTACTTGTCGACACCCCCAAAACCGTTCGGGTTGAGCTTGTCGAAACCGGGGCGTTGCATCACTGGCCGTTCGGGTTGAGCGTGTCGACGCCTGTGCTCGTCGACACCCCCAGGCCGTTCGGGTTGAGCTTGTCGAAACCTGGGCGCTGCTCGCGGGCTCGCTGATGGGGGCGCATGCCTTTGTTGAGGGCGGGAGCCGGGGTGCGCGCCCGGCGGCGCGGTAACTTTCTCTTGCGTCGCCAAGAGGGTGTAGAAGAAATAAATTATGATCCCATCGTGCCGATTCCACAGGAGCAATACGATGGCAAAGACTGGCCGGCCCCCAGTGATATCTCCTGGGG
>NZ_LMLZ01000010.1 GCF_001422735.1 Acidovorax sp. Leaf78
CGCATTGCCTTTGCTGTGTGGCGATCGGGCAAGCCGTTTGATGCTCATCGCATCACCCCAAGCGCTTGACTCGAACCATAGAACCTTTGCCGGGCCACAGGGTGCGTCCCCCTCCGGGGGAAGGCGCGCAGCGCCTCAGGGGGAGTTAGTGCACCACCACCGGGTTTTGCGCCAGGCCCGCATAGCGGTCGAGCGCGTCTTCCACTTCTTCCTGGGTGGGGGTGTCGCGCTGCCACGCCAGGATCTGTTCCTGGAACATTTCGGCCCACGAGCCGTCCAGATACACCTCTTTGCCGGACCGCTTGTCCACGATCTCGAAACCGTGGCGGGCGAGCTGGGGAAGGGCGGGTGCAGTGTCGTTGAGCACCGGGCCGGCGATTTTCTCCACGGCGTCGGGCAGCATGTGGACCACCACGAAGGATTCTGAGTCGTAGAGCATGTGCATCGTGTTCCCCTTGTCGATATAAAAGTCAGATGACAGCGGGTTCGCAGAGTTCAAGGCCCAGGGCGGCTTCGGTGGAGCGCTGGCAAGCTTGTAACGCCTTGCGCCGCGCCCCGGTTATCAGGGGAAGCCCGCCCCGGTATGGCACCTGAACTGCGGTCCAGTATTTCACGAAAAACCGGCCTCTCCGGGCTGGTGGGTCTTTTTTACCGCCCCACCCGGCAGGTGGCGCGAGGACGCAACACCTTTGGGGCGTAGGCCGGTGCGGACGCTGGCGGTGGGTGGATGGGCAGGCATGCGGGCGCCTGTGCGGCCGCCATGGCCCGTGACGGCCCACCTTCCTTGGTTTGCCCTCGGGATGGTTCTCATCAGGGCGCGCTGCTGCTGCGCAGCAGCAGGTCGGCGAAGTCTCCGTTCGCCTGGGTCAGCTTGATGCGCACCGGCAGGTAGTTGAGGCCGGGCGCCACCCACAGCTCGGCCTTCTGGTCGTAGTCCTTGCGGGGCAGGCGCAGCAGTTTCAGCGCGGGGGTGGGGCCGGCGGGCAGGTCCAGGGTTTCAGGGCCTTCGACGGTGAACGTCCAGCGGTCGGCGGTGCGGGCGCTCACGGTGGTGAGCGTGACCTGGGTGCCGGGCGTGAACCGGCCCGGGTCGGCCGCCAGCATGGCGCCCAGCTGGATGAACAGGCTCAGCCGGTCCTGCGCGCCCGGGCCCACGGCGGCCTCGGGCGTGTTGGCGCTGAAGGTCACGCGGCCCTTGGCATGGTCGAAATGCGCGGCCTGTTCGCTGCGGGACTTGTCGGAAAACTTCTCGGGCAGCAGGCCCTGGGCGGTGATGGCGCCCACGCTGCGCTGCGTGCGGCTGCCCACCAGGAAGGCGCTGACCTCCTGGCGCGCCTCGTAGCGGCTGCCGTCGTGCTGCCACAGCAGCTCGGCGCGGGCGCTGTACGCGAACTTCTTGGCCTGCCCGCTCACGTCGAAGGCCAGCCGGGTGGGGGCTGGAATGCGCACGGGCGGCGGCGGCGCGGCGGCATTACGGCCCGTGCCGGAGCCTGGGGGCGCAATGTCGATGCCTGCGGCGGTCGTGGGTTCTTCAGCGGCGGGCGCAGAGGCGGCCTGCGCGGGTGGTTCTGCCGGGGCGGCCGACGCCGGGGCTGAGGCAGGGGCTGAGGCAGGGGTGGCAGGGCCTGGTGCCGCCGCATCGGTTGCTGGCGCTGCGGCCGCGGGGTCTGCGCTAGCCTCTGCGCCCGCCACCTGCACCGGGCTGTCGGGCTGGGCCGCTGGCAGATCCGCCTCAGTGGGCGATGGAGATGGCGATGGCGACGGTGCAGCCGCCGGTTTCTTGCGCGGCACGGGCTTGGCGGCTACTGCCACTGGCGGGGCAGCGGGGGGGGCTACGGTCGGCGCAGGGGCTGGCGTGGCCGGTGCTGGCAGCGGGGCGGGCACGCTGCGGGTGCTGAAGACAGGCCCCGCCGCGGGCGGCTGGGGGCTGTCCCACGCCAGGGGCACGCCGTGCAGCACCAGCCAGTGCAGGGCCAGTACCAGGGCGGTGATGAGGACCAGGGCGCGCCGGGGCATGCAGTGTGTCGCGGAGCCGGGGGTGAATCAGGCGCTGCCCGCGCCCAGGTCGCTCGACAGCTGGGCCGCGGCCGCGCGCAGGGGCGCGTCGATGGCGCCGCCCCACTCGGGGTCGAAGGTGGCGATGGAGCCCAGCGTGGTGATACCCAGCTCCAGGTGGCCGTCGGCGTCGAACACTGGCGCGCAGAACGCCACGATGCCGGGCAGCAGGGTGTCGACCACGCGGGCCACGCCACGCTGGCGCACGTCGGCCAGCAGGGTGTTCACCTCGCCCATGGTGGCGGGCAGGTCGGCGCGGCGCATCTTGACCGCGCGGGCCAGCTCGTCCTTGAGCAGCGGCGCCACCACCTCGGGCGCCATGTGGGCGGCAAAGCAGCGGCCGGTGGCGGACGAGAGCAGCGGCATCACGTCGCCCAGGCGCAGGTTGGCAGTCACGGCCTGGGAGGATTCCTCCCAGTGCACGATGGTCGGGCCGTGGTTGCCCCACACCGCCAGCGCCAGCGTGTGGCCGATGCCTTCCATCAGCGCGGGCATGCGTTCGCGCGCCAGCCGTACGGCGTCGAGCCGCGCCAGCGATGCCAGGCCCAGCTTGAGCGCCGCGGGGCCCAGGTCGTAGCGGGCGGTGCGGCTGTCCTGCGTGACCAGGCCCAGGCGCTGAAAGCTCACCAGGTACCGGTGCGCCTTGGCCGCGCTCATGCCGGCCGAGGCCGCCACATCCTTGAGCATCAGCGGCCCGCGCGAGCGGGTCAGCCCCTCCAGCAAGGCAAAACCGACCTCCACGGACTGAATACCTGCACGTTCTTTGTCCATGTGCACTAAAATTCGCTAGTTTTGTTTAGTTAAATCAATTTACCCAAGCGTAATTTCGCTAAGGGTACCCTTCCACCACCCTGAGACAAAGGTCCTGCCACCATGAAACTTGCTACCTACAAAGACGGCTCGCGCGACGGCCAACTGGTCGTTGTCTCCCGCGATCTGGGCACGGCCCATTATGCGACCGGCATTGCCAGCAAGCTGCAGCAGGTGCTGGACGACTGGGGCTTCCTCTCGCCCCAGCTGCAGGACCTGTACGACCAGCTTAACAACGGTCGCGCGCGCCACGCCTTTCCCTTCGACCCCGCCCAGTGCATGGCACCGCTGCCGCGTGCGTACCAGTGGGCTGACGGCTCGGCGTACATCAACCACGTTGAACTGGTGCGAAAAGCGCGCAACTCCGAAGTGCCGGAGAGCTTCTACACCGACCCGCTGATGTACCAGGGCGGCAGCGACGACTTCATCGGCCCGCGTGACGACGTGGTGGTTCCGAGCGAAGCCATGGGCATCGACTTCGAGGCCGAGATCGCCGTCATCACCGGCGACGTGAAGATGGGCACCAACGCCGACCAGGCGCTGGACGGCATCCGCCTGGTGATGATCGCCAACGACGTGAGCCTGCGCAACCTGATCCCGGCCGAGCTGGCCAAGGGCTTCGGCTTCTTCCAGAGCAAGCCCGCCACCGCCTTCGGCCCCGTGGCCGTCACGCTGGACGAGCTGGGCGACGCCTGGGACCACGGCCGCGTGCACCTGACCGTGCAGTCCACCTGGAACGGCCGCAAGGTCGGCATGTGCGACGCCGGCCCCGAGATGACTTTTCACTTCGGCCAGCTCATCGCCCACGTCGCCAAGACGCGCAACCTGCGCGCCGGCTCCATCATCGGCAGCGGCACCGTGAGCAACAAGGGCGTCACCGACGCCAGCGGCCGCACCGAATGGCCCAAGGGCTACAGCTGCATCGCCGAAAAGCGCTGCATCGAGACCATCCAGGACGGCAAGCCCAGCACCGACTTCATGAAGTTCGGCGACACCATCCGCATCGAGGTCAAGGGCAAGGACGGCGCGAGCATCTTCGGCGCCATCGACCAGACGGTCGCAGCGCCTGAAGCCTGAGCCGCGACGGCCACTGCCACTGCAACTGCAACTGCAACTGCAACCATCGCCGCAGCCAGTGGCTGCTGGTTGCGACTGCGGTAGCGGTAGCGGCGCATGTGCAGCGGCCTTGCCCAGCAGGGCGCACCGTGCGCACCGCGCGTCCTTCGGGATGCGCCTGCCAGCCCACCCCCCACCCGTTCGGGCTGAGCCTGTCGAAGCCAGGGCCGATCAATCGAATCCCGTGTTCAGCCCCAGGCTCCCGCAGCCGGTGCAAAATACCCATAAAAACAGGCCCTACCGCTTGATAGTCAAGCGCTGGCAGCTATCAAATCAATAGTAACCACAAGGAGACAACCCCATGCAACGCAGAACCCTCTTGTCCGCCCTGGCCGCCGCAGGCGCCACCTCCGCCGCTCCCTGGGCCGCAGCCCAGCAGTCCGCGTGGCCCGACCAGCCCCTGCGCTGGGTCGTGCCGTACCCGGCCGGCGGCGGCACCGACGTGCTGGCGCGTACCGTGGCCGAGGCCATGCGCCAGACGCTGGGCCAGCAGATCATCGTGGACAACCGCCCCGGCGCGTCCACCAACATCGGCGCGCAGATGGTGGCCACGGCCAAGCCCGACGGCAACACCTTCATGTCGGCCGACAACGCCGTGCTGGCCTTCAACGAGCACCTGTTCACCAAGCTGCCGTTCAACCCCGAGAAAGACTTCACCTACGTGGGCGGCATCAGCCGCTTTCCGCTGGCGCTCGTGGTCAACCCCGCGTTCGAAGCCAAGACCGTGAAGGAATTCCTGGCCTACGCGCGCGCCAACCCTGGCAAGCTCAACTACGCATCGCCCGGCAACGGCTCGCCGCACCACCTGGCGATGGAGATGTTCAAGAACCGCACCAAGACCTTCCTCACCCACATCCCCTACCGGGGCGCCGCGCCTGCGCTGCAGGACGTGATGGGCGGGCAGGTGCCCTGCATGTTCCTGGACCTGGCCGCCGGCCTGCCCGTGATCACCTCGGGCAAGGTGCGTGCGCTGGCCATCGGCTCGGCCAAGCGCGTGGCTGCGCTGCCAGACGTGCCCACGCTGGCCGAAGCCGGTGTGCCCAACACCGAGGTATTCGCCTTCCAGGGCATCCTGGCGCCCGCCGGTTTGCCCGCGGCCATCACGGCGCGCCTCAACGGCGACCTGAACAAGGCCCTGCTCAACCCCGCCGTGGTCAAGCGCATGAACGACTTCGGCATGGAAGCCCTGCCCGGCACGCCCGAGCAGTTCCGCGCCATGGCACGTGCCGAGTCCAAGCGCTGGGGCGAGATCATCAAGGCCGCCGGGGTGAAGCTGGACTGACCGGGCTGGTCGCGCAGACCGGGGGGGCCGCCCCCGGTCTGCGTGCCATCGCCCCAGGGGCAAGACAGCGCGTGGCGGGGGCTGCCACGCCATGTGCCTTCAACCTTCCGTCTCGGGCGCTTCGCTTGCTTCCGCATCCGGGTCCAGCGGTGCATAAAAGCCCGCGAAGGGTCGGGTGAACGGCGTGCCATTGAAGGTGTGGGTGCAGCACCGGCACCGGGGCACCAGGCTGGACGGGCCGACCACCTGGTCGACCAACTGCAGCGTCCCTGCATCATCCACGTACAGGCCGTTGTAGTAACTCGATTCACCGACCAGCACGTACCGCCGCCGCTCGTTCGGGCGGCGCGCCACCAGCCAGAAGATCGGGTCGGGGCGGTCCAGCCGCGCCAGGGCCTCGCTGTACACGCCGTCCCACGGTGCGCCCACCTTCGAGATCAAAAACCTGAACAGCGGGGTGTAGTCCAGCCCCAGCTGGCGCCGCCCGTGCATGGGGCTGCGCACCGGCTCATCGCCCTGAGTGGCGCGCGCATTCCGGTCATCGCTGAAGTCCCCGCCCCGGCCGTGGTGCACGCGGTGCGCGGTGGTGTTCACCTTGCGGTAGAGCGGCTCCTTCCTGCGCGGGCGCCTTGCTGCGGTTCTCTCGTTGGGGTTTATGGACGGATGCTTCTGGCGGCGGGTGCCGTTCGCGCCGCCGATTTTGCCCTGTGCCTGCCTACTCCGGCAGGTGGCACACCGCTTCCACGTTGTTGCCTTCGGGGTCGATGACGAAAGCGCCGTAGTAGTGCTCGTGGTAGTCGGTGCGCAAGCCAGGGGCTCCGTTGTCTTTGCCGCCCGCGGCGATGGCCGCGGCGTAGAAGGCGTCCACCTGCGCCCGGTTGGGCGCGCGCCAGGCCAGGTGGCAACCCGTGGTGGCCGGTGCGCCGCCGTAGGGCGAGGGGCCGTCGATGAACCATACATCGGCCTTCTTGCCGTCGGGCTCGGACGCATCGGGGTAGGCAAAGCCCAGCATGTTGGAGCCGTAGTTGCCCTCGAAGCACAGGCTGTAGCCCAGGGGTGCCAGGGCGGCGCTGTAGAACTGTTTGGCGCGCGCGATGTCGGTCACGCGGAAGGTCATATGGTCAATCATGGGAGTGCTCCTTTTTGGGGGTATGGCGTGCATGTCTCTGTTCTCTTCATGCACCACCAATACTGTATTTAAATGCAGTATCTGTGGCAAGCACCAAAACGCCCAATCCGGTGGCGCCGCCCCCCGTCGCTGCCGGGCCAGTTCCCGTCAGTTCCACCCCTCCAGCACCAGCTTGCCGCGGGCCTTGCCGCTTTCGATCAGCGCGTGCGCGCGCTGGAGGTTCTCGGCGTTGATGGTGCCGAACCGCTGGTCCAGCGTCGTGCGGATCAGCCCTGCGTCCACCAGCTGCGCCACTTCGGTCAGCAGCCGGTGCTGGCCGACCATGTCGTCGGTGCCGAACAGCGCGCGCGTGAACATCAGCTCCCAGTGCACCGACACCGACTTGCGCTTGAATTTCGTCACGTCGAGCGACACCGGGTCGTCGATCAGCGCGAACCGGCCCTGCGGCGCGATGGCCTCCACGATCTGGTCGAAATGCGCGTCGGTCTGCGTGAGGCTCACGATGATGTCCACCGCGGGGTGGCCGATGCGCGCCAGCTCCTGCGTCAGCGGCTTGCTGTGGTCGATGACGTGGTGGGCGCCCAGGTCGCGCACCCAGGCCTGCGTCTCGGGGCGCGATGCGGTGCCGATCACCGTGAGGCTCGTCAGCCGCGCCGCCAGCTGCGTGAGGATGGAGCCCACGCCGCCGCTCGCGCCGATGATGAGCAGGGTCTTGTGGGTGGGCTGCTTGCCGGGCGCCACGCCCAGGCGGTCGAACAGCAGCTCCCATGCGGTGATGGTGGTCAGTGGCAGGGCGGCGGCCTCGGCAAAGTCCAGCGACTTCGGGGCGTGGCCGACGATGCGCTCGTCCACCAGGTGCAGTTCGCTGTTGGTGCCGGGGCGGGCGATGGAGCCTGCGTACCAGACGCGGTCGCCGGGCGCAAAGAGCGTCACGTCCGGGCCCACCGCGCGCACGATGCCGCTGGCGTCCCAGCCCAGCACCTTGTGGTCCGGCCCGTCGCCACTGCGTGCGCTGCTGTTGCGCACCTTGGTGTCCACGGGGTTGACCGACACCGCATGCACCTCCACCAGCAGGTCGCGGCCAGTGGCCACGGGGTCGGGCAGGGTGATGTCGAGCAGGGCGTCGGGGCGGTCGATGGGGCCTGGTTGGGTGTAGCCGATGGCTTTCATGGGGAGGACTCCGGGGTGGTCAAACAATGGGTGAAGCGATTGAAGCAATGGTCGGGTTTGTGGGTCTGTTTGCAAATAGGCAGGCGATTGAATTCATATTCAATGAAAATTTGAAAATACCGGTTGCCGTCCCTCCCGCCACCTCTCAGACAAGACCCCATGAAAAGCCTGCAAGACCTCGACATCTTCGTGCGCACCGTGGACAGCGGCAGCCTGTCGGCCACCGCACGGGCGCTCAACCTCACGCCCGCAGCGGCCAGCGCCGCCCTCAAGCGCCTGGAGGCGGAGCTGGGCGTGGCGCTTTTCGTGCGGTCCACCCGCAGCCTGCGGCTCACGCAGCAGGGCGCGCTGTTTCTCGAGCACTGCCGCCCCGCACTGGCCGCGTTGCACCAGGTGCGCGGCCAGTTGCAGGGTGGGCGTGCCAGTGCATTCGAAGGAACGCTGCAGCTGGCGGCGCCGTCCGACCTGGGGCGCAATGTGCTGCTGCCCTGGCTGGACGCATTCCAGTCGGAGCACCCGGGCGTCGACATTCGCCTGCAGCTGTCCGACCGCGTGGCCAATGTCTACAGCGAGCCGGTGGACGCGGCCTTTCGCTACGGCAAGCCGCAGGACTCCGGCCTGGTGGCGTTGCCGCTGGCGCTCGACCACCGGCGCGTGCTGTGCGCCGCGCCGGCCTATGTGCAGGCCCACGGCGCGCCGGACGCGCCGCAGGCGCTGGCCGACCACGCCTGCCTGTGCTTCATGCTCGGCAGCGACGTGCACGACCGCTGGCGCTTCTGGGACGCGGCGGGCCAGGAGGTGCTGGTGCGCGTGCGCAGCCGCAACGTGGCCAACGACGGCGACGCCGTGCGCCGCTGGGCCGTGCTGGGGCGGGGCATTGCCTACAAGTCGTACTTCGACGTGGCCGACGACCTGGCCGCCGGGCGCCTGGTGCCGCTGTGCCCGGGCTTTGAGACCGAAGCCGTGCCGCTGTACCTGGTGGCGCCCAGCCGCCACCAGATCACGCCGCTGGTGCGTGCGCTGCGGGACTTCATGGCCGAGCGGCTGCAGTCGCTGGCCAGTGCGGCGCCGGGCCCTGCACGGGTAGGGTAAGTACAGACGGCTGCCCCCACCCTGGCCGCAGGTGCCATGGCAGCGCAGGTGCCCAGCGCACAAGGCCGCATCCGGCGCCTTCTGTGCGGTGGCCGTGCGGTGTTTGTGCAATGTTCGTACGCTTGCCGCTACAGTCGGTCACCGCCGGGCCCCCTGTGCCGCGCGACAAGTCCACCGCCCACCAGGAACCCGCCGCTTCCATGTCCGTACCCGCCCCACCCGAATGGACCGCCGCATTGCGCCGCGCCCTGCCGCTGGCCGCCCTGCAGCCCGGCGATGTGGACTACTTCCTGGTCAGCCCCGGCGGGCGTTATGTGGCCTGCACGACCCATGCCCTGCACACGGTGCTGATCGACACCGCGCAGCGCCGCTACGCCGTGCTGGCCGACTGGAGTGTGCGCGGGCTCGACGATGCATCGGTCGAGCTGGAGTCCGACGAGACCCGCAGGCAGGCGTTCCCGGTCTATGCCGACCTGTGGCAACCCGCATTCACCGACCCGGCGCTGCCCTGGCAGCCGGCCAGGGACTGACCCATGGCACCTGTCACCCCTTCAGCGTTTCGCGTACCCGGCGCGGTCTGGGCCGGGTGGGGCGTGCTGGCTGTGGGGCTGGGTGCCTCGGTGGCCATGGCCAGCGGTTTTGGGCAGTCCATGGCCTGCGGCACGTTCGGCCTGGACTGCGTGGCGATGGCTTTCGGCATGCTGCTGTTCACCTTGTGCGTCACGCTGGTCCTGCTGCTGCGGGGCTGGAACGCCATGCGTCGCCATGGCGCGCAGGGCGGCGCGTGGGCTTGGCTCGTCATGGTGTTGACGGCAGGCACCGCAGGTGTGGTGGCCCTGGCGATCTTGTTTCTGCTGGGGTTCGTGGTGCTGGTGGTGGTGCGATAGGTCGTCAGGGTGGGCGGGGCAGGGCGGTGCTTGAGCGCTGAGTGGTTGGCCGGTTGGTGGCGGTAACCACAGCGCGCACACCATCGCAGGGCCGTCCCGAAGTGTCCCCGGGCCGTGCCGTGTTGTTGCCAAGGCGACCGGCATGCCGGGCACGCCGGCGACACAATGCACCCCCACCCAAGGACTGCCAGGATTGCCATGCTGAACTTCGACTTCCACAACCCCACCCACATCGCCTTCGGCCAGGGCCGCATCGCCGACCTCGACAAGCTCGTGCCCGCCGCGGCCAAGGTGCTCATCCTCGTGGGCGGCGCCAGTGCCGAGAAGACCGGCACGCTGGCCGAGGTGCGCACGGCGCTCGCCAGCCGCCAGCACGCCACCTTCAGCGGTATCGAGCCCAACCCCAGCTACGAAACCTCGATGAAGGCCGTCGCGCAGATCCAGGGCGGCGGGTTCGACTTCCTGCTTGCGGTGGGCGGTGGCTCGGTGATCGATGCAGTGAAGTTCATCGCCGCGGCCGTCAAGTTCGAAGGCGGCGACCCCTGGGCCATTTTGGAAAAGCACGGCCGCAACGTCACCGCCGCGCTGCCCTTCGGCGCCGTGCTCACGCTGCCCGCCACGGGCTCCGAGATGAACAACGGCGGCGTCATCACCCACCGCGCCAAAGGCGCGAAGCTGGCCTTTGGCAGCAACCACACCTACCCCGTGTTCTCGGTGCTCGACCCCACCAAGACCTACACCCTGCCGCCCCAGCAACTGGCCAACGGCGTGGTCGATGCCTTCGTGCACACGGTGGAGCAGTACCTCACCTACCCGGTCAACGCGCCCGTGCAGGACCGTTTTGCCGAAGGCATCCTGCAGACGCTGATCGAGATCGGCCCGCGCCTGCTGGCCGCCCCCGAGCCCGTGTACGATGACCGCGCCAACCTCATGTGGGCGGCCACCATGGCGCTCAACGGGCTGATCGGCGCGGGCGTGCCGCAGGACTGGGCCACGCACATGATCGGCCACGAGCTCACCGCGCTGCACGGCATCGACCACGCGCGCACGCTGGCCATCGTGCTGCCTGCGCTGCTGCACGAGCGCCGCGGTGCCAAGCGCGCCAAGCTGCTGCAGTACGGCGAGCGCGTGTGGGGCATCACCACCGGCACCGACGACGATCGCATCACCGCCGCCATCGACCGCACGCGCGCATTCTTCGAAAGCATGGGCATCGCCACGCGCCTGTCGGGCTACGGCCTGGGCGCCGACACCGTGGGCGCCGTGGTGGCGCAGCTGGAGGCGCACGGTATGCTGCAGCTGGGCGAGCAGCGCGAGATCACACCCGCCGTGAGCCGCCGCATCCTCGAAGCCGCTCTGTAAGCCAACGCCGCAACCTGCGCCGCACCAGGGTGCGTCTGCGCGGATTGCGGGTACGGTGAAAGGCTTTACGTTTCCACTCACCCCCAGAAAAGGATCGCAATGGCCCACATCCTCATGGTTCTCACGTCCCACAGCGAGTTGGGCGACACCGGCAAGAAAACCGGCTTCTGGCTGGAAGAGTTTGCCGCCCCGTACTACGTGTTCAAGGATGCGGGGGCCGAGGTGACCCTGGCATCGCCCCAGGGCGGCCAGCCCCCGCTGGACCCCAAGAGCGATGCGCCCGATGCGCAGACCGATGCCACGCGCCGCTTCAAGGGCGATGCCGCCGCCCAGGCGCACCTGGCCAGCACCCTGAAGCTGTCCGAAGTGAACGCGGCCCGGTTCGACGCCGTGTTCTACCCCGGCGGCCACGGCCCGCTGTGGGACCTGGCGTATGACACGCAGTCCATCGCCCTCATCGAGGCCACCCTGGCCGCTGGCAAGCCCCTGGCGGCCGTGTGCCACGCGCCCGGCGTGCTGCGCGGCGTCAAGGCGACAGACGGCACGCCCCTGGTGCGCGGCAAGAACGTGACGGGCTTCACCAACGGCGAGGAGGCCGCTGCGGGCCTGACGGACGTCGTGCCCTTCCTGGTGGAGAACATGCTCATGTCGCACGGCGGCCTGTACACCAAGCAGGCCGACTGGCAGCCGCACGTGGTCACCGACGGGCTGCTGATCACCGGGCAGAACCCGGCGTCGTCGGAGCCTGCGGCGCAGGCGCTGCTCAAAGCGCTGGGTTGATGCCCACGGGCCGGGCTGGCCTGGCGCGCGACAGCGAGCTGGCCGCCCGGCCTCCTAACCACCAGACGGGCAACAACCCGTCACCCAGCGCTCGTCCGCACACGGCTCGCGCCCGTCGCCTGCCACTTCGCGCCACGCCCGCGCATTTCGTCGCATGCCGCTGCCTTTGCCGGCCCGCGGTGCCTACAGTGCCGCCATGCAGCACCGACCGTCACTCCACGGTCGCGGCCCCTGGCACTCCAAGACGAAAGGCACACCGTGATCCTCCTCCTTGTTCTTCTTTCCCTCGCCCTGCGGTGGGCAGCGCGGCATGTCCGGCCCGTGGCGGCCACCGCGTTCGTGGCGCTGGCCGCACTGGCAGCTCCCGCATCGGCCCAGCACGCCGGCCTGCGCACCCTGGTCGTGCCCGGTGGCGAGCCGATCAACGTCGCGCTGTTCTACCCCACCGTGCGCAGCGCGGGCGTGGTGCAGCTGGGGCCCTGGCGCCCGGTGGTCGGCCTGGGCGCGCCCGTGTCGGCCGAGCCGCTCAAGGGGCTGATCCTGGTGTCGCACGGCACGGGCGGCAATGAGCTCGCGCACCACAACCTGGCCACGCGCCTGGCGGCGGAGGGCTACCTCGTGGCCGCTGTGCGCCACCCGGGCGACAACTGGCAGGACCGCTCCATGATCACCTCGGGCCGCTACTTCGGCGAGCGCCCCCGCCAGGTCAGCCGCGTGCTCGACGCTTTGCTGGCCAGTCCCGAATGGGGCCCCCGCATTCCGGCCGGCCGCATCGGCGCACTGGGCCATTCGGCCGGCGGCTACACCGTGCTGGCCCTGGCCGGCGCCCAGGCCGAGCCCGCCCGTGCCGCGCAGCATTGCCGCAGCGTGCAGGACGACCCCGGTTTTTGCGGCCTGGCCCAGGGCCCCAAGGCGCTGCAGCCGGTCGCCGCTGCCAACACGGCCATGCCCGCCAACGTGGTGCCCGACGGCGCCCTGGTCTCCGTGCCCGACCCGCGCATCCGCGCCATCGTCGCCCTGGCGCCCATGGCCGTGGTGTTCACCCCCGAGAGCCTCAAAGCCGTGACCGTGCCGGTGCTGCTGCGCGTGGCCGAGCAGGACGCCGTGCTCACGGGCAAGTACCACGGCGGGCTGGTGGCCGCGAATCTGGCCACCGCGCGGGCGGACACCGTGCCGGGTGCCGGCCACTTCGCCTTCATGGCCCAGCCCAGCCAGAGCCTGCCGTCCGACGCGGGCGACGCCGCCGCCAACCCGGCGGGCTTCGACCGCGTGGCCTACCACGCGGTGCTGGAAGAGCAGGTGGTGCAGTTCTTCGCGCAGCAGTGGCGCTGAGTCTGAATTTTTAAGATAAAAAAGCTGCCTACCGCTTGTCTGGCAAGCGCAAGCAGCTATCAAAAGTGTAGTGTCGGCTTCCGCCGAGCGCACTAGTAAGGCAAGATTCCCGGCAGCAGCGGCCGGGCCAGTTGCTGGCACCACCACTTGAGCGCCTCGCCGCGGTGCTCGGGCTTCCAGGCCAGCCAGAAGGTCTCATCAGCGCGGGGCTCCTCCACCGGCACCTCCACCAGGATGCCGTTTTCCAGCTCCACCCGCACGCAGGCGCGCGGCACGAAGCCGTGGCCCAGCCCGGCGGCCTGGCAGGCGATCTTGGCCTGCATCGACGGCACGGTGATGCGCCGCTGGCCCGACAGCAGGCCCACCGTGCGGTCCGACAGCGTGCGCGCCCCGTCGCCCACCACCACGGCCGTGTGCTCCAGCAGGTCGCTGCGCGTGAGCGGCCGGCCCAGGCGCGCCAGCGGGTGCGACGCGGTCACGCAGAACACGAAGTCCAGGCTCCCCACCGCCACGGCCTTGTAGCCGCCGCCGGCGGGGCCTTCGCCCGCCGCCACGATGATGTCGGCGCGCCCGTCGCGCAGCGCCTCCCAGGTGCCCGTCAGCGCCTCGCAGCCGATGCGCAGGCGCGTGCCGCAGTCCAGGCCCTCAAAGGCCGCGATGTCGTCGTTGAACGCGCTGGTGGGTATCAGCGAGTCGTGCACCAGCCGCAGCTCGGACTCGAACCCGGTGGCGATCTGCCGCAGGCGCGATTCGAGCTGCCGCGCCGAGGCCAGCAGCCAGCGGCCCTCCTTGAGCAGCTCGTGCCCCGCGGGCGTGAGCGCCACGCGCGGCCCGTTGCGGGTGAACAGGGCCAGGCCCAGCTGCTCTTCGAGCTTGCCCACGGCATAGGAAATGGTGGACGGCACCTTGTGCAGCCGCTCCGAGGCGCCCGCGAACGAGCCGTAGCGGGCAATCGCATCCACCAGTTCGATGGCTTCGAGGGAGAGTTTCAGCATGGCAACAGGCCCGGAATTTCAATCATCGAAATTATCGATGATGGATGGCCAAACATTTCAACCTGATGCCCTGCCATGCGCCGGATACTTCATCCATCGCAGCACTGATGCCCAATGAAATACAGCAGATTTCAAACCGGACTCCCAGTGTGAAATTCATCGACAGACATCGAAAGGAAGACACCATGCTCGACATCCGCAAGGCCCAACACCGCGGCAACGCCAACCACGGCTGGCTCCATTCGCGCCACACCTTCTCGTTCGGCCACTACCACGACGCCAATCAGCAAGGCTTCTCCGACCTGCTGGTCATCAACGACGACCGCGTGGCTCCCGGCAAGGGCTTCGGCACCCACCCGCACCGCGACATGGAAATCTTCTCGTACGTGCTGGAAGGCGCGCTGGAGCACAAGGACTCCATGGGCACCGGCTCGGTCATCCGCCCCGGCGACGTGCAGATGATGAGCGCCGGCACCGGCGTGCGCCACAGCGAGTTCAACCACTCGGGCGAAGAGCCCGTGCACTTCCTGCAGATCTGGATCGTGCCCGGTGCCCGCGGCGCCGCACCCCGCTACCAGCAGGTGCACTTCAGCGAGGCCGACAAGCGCGGCCGCCTGCGCCAGATCATCTCGCCCGAAGGGGCCGACGGATCGCTGGCCGCGCACCAGGACGCCCGGGTCTATGCCGGCTTGTTCGACGGCAGCGAAGAAGCGGCCGATCTGGACGTGGGCCCGGGCCGCAACGTGTATGTGCACGTGGCCCGGGGCAGCCTGGAGGTGAACGGCGAGCGGCTGTCCGAAGGCGACGGCGCCCGCATCCGCGACGCCGGGGCCCTGCGCTTTGCCCACGGCGAAGGCGCCGAGGTGCTGGTGTTCGACCTGCGGCCCAACGAGCTGCCCACGATGCCGCACTGAGCGGATGGGGCGCCCTGAGGAGCGGGCGGGTGGGCGATGCCGCCCATCCCTTGCGCCCCGGCCCGCCGCATTGCCTTGACTCGTTTTTTTTGTTTGTTCTTCTTCTCGACGTACTTCATCTTCAATTCCAGGGAGCTCACCATGACCCACGCCAACACGACAACGACCACGACTGCCAGCGCCAACGCCGCCCGCCCCGTCGCCTACGCCAAGCCCGGCGCCACGCTGCTGAACGCGGGCGACCACACCCTGGTCATGATCGACTTCCAGTCACAGATGGCCTTTGCCACGCACTCCATCGACGCGATCACGCTGCGCTCCAACGCCGGCCTGGTGGCCAGTGCAGCCGCCGGGTTTGGCGTGGACACCATCCTCACCACGGTGGCTGAGAAGAGCTTCAGCGGCCCCATGTTCGAAGAAGTGACCGCACCGTTCCCCGGCCAGGCGCTGCTGGACCGCACCTCCATGAACACCTGGGAGGACGAGGCCGTGATCGCCCGTGTCAACGCCATCGGCAAGCCGCGCATCGTGCTGGCCGGCCTGTGGACCAGCGTGTGCATCGTGGGCCCGGCGCTGTCGGCGTTGGACCAGGGCTTCGAGGTGTATGTGATCGCCGACGCCAGCGGCGACATCTCGGCCGAAGCCCACAACCGCGCCATGGAGCGCATGGTGCAGGCCGGCGCGCGGCCCATCACGGCATTGCAGTACCTGCTGGAGCTGCAGCGCGACTGGGCACGGGGCGAGACGTACGACATGACGACGGGCATCGCCAAGAAGTTCGGCGGGGGCTATGGCCTGGGCATCACCTACGCCAAGACCATGTTCAACGCCCACGAAGGTTAAAAAGGGCGCATCAACCTACTGCGCGGCCGGATCCCGCACCTGTGGTCCTCACCGTACGAGAGTACGGTTGCGGTCCTCGGCGCAGGCTTCGGCCGCTCGCTACGGCTGCTGCACCCTTTTTGCGCTCTGCCATTGCTGAAAGTTCGAAGCCAGAAGACCATGACACAACCTGCCCAAACCCCCGACCTCATCCTGCGCAACGGGCGCTTCACCACGCTGGACCGCGCCAATCCCACGGCCAGTGCGGTCGCCATTGCGCTAGGGCGCTTCACCAAGGTGGGTGATGACCGCGAGGTGATGGCGCTGGCCGGTGCGGGCACGCGGGTCATCGACCTGGGTGGGCGCAGCGTGCTGCCGGGGCTCATCGACAACCACCTGCACATCATCCGCGGCGGCCTCAACTTCAACATGGAGCTGCGGTGGGACGGGGTGCGCAGCCTGGCCGATGCCATGGCCATGCTCAAAGCCCAGGTAGCGGTGACGCCCGCGCCGCAGTGGGTGCGCGTGGTGGGCGGCTTCACCGAACACCAGTTTGCGGAAAAGCGCCTGCCCACGCTGGCCGAGCTGAACGCCGTGGCGCCGGACACGCCCGTGTTCATCCTGCATTTGTACGACCGCGCATTGCTCAACGGCGCCGCGCTGCGCGCCGTGGGCTACGGCAAGGACACGCCCGCGCCGCCCGGCGGCGAGATCGTGCGCGACAGCGCGGGCAACCCCACGGGCCTGCTGCTGGCCAAGCCCAATGCGGCCATCCTGTATGCCACGCTGGCCAAGGGCCCCAAGCTGCCGCACGACTACCAGGTCAACTCCACGCGCCACTTCATGCGCGAGCTCAACCGCCTGGGCGTGACCGGCGCCATCGACGCAGGCGGCGGCATGCAGAACTACCCGGATGACTACGACGTGATCCAGGAGCTGGCCGATGCTGATCAGCTCACCATCCGCCTGGCCTACAACCTGTTCACGCAAAAGCCCCAGCATGAGAAGGAAGACTTCCTGAACTGGACAGCCACCTCGCAGTACAAGCAGGGCACGGACTACTTTCGCCACAACGGCGCGGGCGAGATGCTGGTGTTTTCCGCCGCCGACTTCGAGGACTTCCGCCAGCCCCAGCCCGAGCTCGCGCCCGGCATGGAAGGCGAGCTGGAAGAGGTGGTGCGCATCCTCGCGCAGAACCGCTGGCCCTGGCGCATGCACGCCACCTACGACGAGACCATCGAGCGCGCGCTCAACGTGTTCGAGAAGGTCAACCAGGACACGCCGCTGGCCGGCCTGAACTGGTTCTTCGACCACGCCGAGACCATCTCGGAAAAGTCCATCGACCGCATCGCCGCCCTGGGCGGCGGCGTGGCCGTGCAGCACCGCATGGCCTACCAGGGCGAGTACTTCGTCGAGCGCTACGGCGCCGCGGCGGCCGAGGCCACGCCCCCGGTCAAACGCATGCTGGAGAAAGGCGTCCACGTGTCCGCCGGCACCGACGCCACCCGCGTGGCCAGCTACAACCCCTGGGTGTCGCTGTCCTGGCTCGTGACCGGCAAGACGGTGGGCGGCCTGCAGCTCACGCCGCAGCGCAACTGCCTCACCCGCGACCAGGCCCTGCGCATGTGGACCGAGAACGTCACCTGGTTCAGCAACGAGCAGGGCAAGAAGGGCCGCATCGAGGCAGGCCAGCTGGCCGACCTCGTCGTGCCCGACCGCGACTTCTTTGCCTGCCCCGAGTCCGACATCGCCGACACCACGGCCCTGCTGACTGTGGTGGGCGGCAAGGTGGTCTATGGCGTGGGCGACTTCGCGCGCTTCGACGACGCGGCCCCGCCGCCCGCCATGCCCGACTGGTCACCCGTGCGCACCTTCGGCGGCTACGGCGCCTGGGGCGCCTGGGGCGCCCAGGGAGGGCCGGACGGCGCGCCACTGCAGGCCGTGCTGCGCAACGCGGCCGCGAACTGCGGTTGCGCCAGCAACTGCAACCTGCACGGCCATGCCCACGCCACGGCCTGGAGCAGCAAGCTGCCGGTGTCCGACTTGCAGGGCTTTTGGGGTGCGCTCGGCTGCGCCTGCTGGGCGGTGTGACGGTGCAGCACGCATTGCAAACCGCCGCCACCGCGCCCTGGGTGCAGACGCTGGCGCTGCTGTGCCTGTGCGCCGCGTACCTGCAGGGCGGCATCGGCAAGGCCCGCGACTTTGCCGGTGCCGTGGCCGAGGTGCGCTCGCTCGGCCTGGCGCCCGCCGCGCCCATCGCAGCCGCCACGCTGGTGCTGCAGCTCTCGGCCTCGGCGCTCATCCTGTCGGGCTGGTACCGCTGGCTCGGGGCGCTGGCCCTGGCGGGCTTTACCGTGCTCGCCGCCTTGCTGGCAGACCGCTTCTGGGCCGCGCCGCCCGCCGATCGGCAGCGCAGCGCCAACGCATTTTTTGAACACTGGGGCCTGGTGGGCGGCATGCTGCTCGTCGCCTGGCACGACCTCGGAGGCCACCATGCCGGATAACCAACACGATCGTCACCACCACCACACCCCTGCTGCGCCCGCGCCGGCATCGGCTGCTCCGGCGGCTTCCGGCAGCTTCGCGCCGCTGGCCATCCCCGTCTTCGCGGTGCTCTGGGCCGCCACCGTGCTGGGCAACATCGGCAGCTTCATGCGCGACGTCGCCAGCGCCTGGATGGTGACCGAACTCTCGTCCAGCCCCACCGCGGTCGCGTTGATCCAGACTGCCGCCACGCTGCCCGTCTTTCTGCTCGCCATCCCTGCGGGCGTGCTGTCCGACATCCTGGACCGCCGCCGCTTCCTCATCGGCGTGCAGGTGCTGCTGGCGGCCGTCAGCGGCACGCTGCTCATCCTGGCCAACACCCACATGCTGACGGTGGAGTGGCTGGTGGCGCTGACCTTCGTGGGCGGCATCGGTGCCGCGCTCATGGGCCCCACGTGGCAGTCCATCGTGCCCGAACTGGTGCCGCGCAGCGAGCTCAAGAGCGCCGTGGCGCTCAACTCGCTGGGCATCAACATCGCACGCGCCATCGGCCCCGCGGCGGGTGGCCTGCTGCTGGCGAGCTTCGGCGCGGCGATGGCCTACGGCCTGGACGTGCTGAGCTATGTGTTCGTGATCGCCGCGCTGCTGTGGTGGAAGCGCCCCAAGGCCGAGGCTTCGGGCCTGAACGAGCAGTTCTTCGGCGCCTTCCGCGCCGGCGTGCGCTACGCCCGCGCCAGCCGCGAGCTGCATGTGGTGCTGCTGCGCGCGGCCGTGTTCTTCCTGTTCTCCAGCTCCGTCTGGGCGCTGCTGCCGCTGGTGGCGCGCCGCATGCTGGGCGGCTCGGCAGGCTTCTACGGCGTGATGCTGGGCGCCGTGGGCGCAGGCGCCATCCTGGGCGCCGTGCTGCTCCCCCGCTTGCGCAAACGGCTCGACACCGACGGCCTGGTGCTGCTGGCATCCCTGCTCACCGCCGCCGTGATGGGCGTGCTGACCGTGGCCCCGCCCCAGTGGGCCGCCGTGGCGCTGATGCTGGTGCTGGGCCTGGGCTGGATCATCGCGCTGACCACCCTCAACGGCGTGGCCCAGGCCGTGCTGCCCAACTGGGTGCGGGGCCGCGGCCTGGCCATCTACCTCATGGTCTTCAACGGCGCGATGGCCGCTGGCAGCCTGGGCTGGGGCCTCATCGCAGGGCAGGCCGGTTTGCCGGTCACGCTGCTGATGGGCGCGGCCGGGCTGGTCGTGGCGTCGCTCATCTTTCACCGCGTGAAGCTGCCCACCGGCGAGGCCGACCTGCAGCCATCGAACCACTGGCCCGAGCCCCTGCTGGCCGAGCCCGTGGCGCACGACCGGGGCCCGGTGATGGTGCAGATCGAATACCGCATCGCCAAGCCCGACCTGCCCGCCTTCCTGCAGGCCATGCAGCGCCTGTCCCAGGAACGCCGCCGCGACGGCGCCTACGCCTGGGGCGTGGCCGAACACACGGGCGAGCCGGGCCGCGTGATCGAGTGGTTCCTGGTCGAGTCCTGGGCCGAGCATTTGCGCCAGCACCACCGCGTGTCCAAGGCCGATGCGGACCTGCAGGCGGAGGCTTTGCGGTTTCACCAGGGAGCGGAGCGGCCCGTGGTGCATCACTTTTTGGCGCTGGGGGCTGAGGATGCCGAAGCTGAAGCAGGCAATGGCGATGCCCGTAAAGCCCCAGGGTCATGACTCTCTGGTTAGCGTCGACTGGTTGCGCGCGCGGAGGGCTCGCTGGGTTGCTGACAGAACGCTCATAATTCCCCGTCCATCAGCCTTGAGAGCCCCCTTGCTTCCACAACACCTGCCCGGCCTGAACCAGCGCACCCCCTGGCTGTCGCTGCGGCCAGGGGGGCGCACAGCCCCTGAAGTATTGGCTCGACGCCTAGCCTTCGTCAGCCGCAAGCCTGCCGGAGAGGACGCCCTATGACGGCTCTGCAAGCACCATCCGACCTGTTGACCCGCATTCGCCAGATCTGGGAGTCTGCGCGCACGCAGGCGGCCCGCTCGGTCAACACGGCACATGTGTGTGCCAACTGGCTGATCGGCCAGCAGATCGTCGAGGCCGAGCAGGGCGGCGCCAAGCGTGCAGAGTATGGCAAGGCATTGCTCAAAGCGTTGTCATCGCAATTGACGGCGGACTATGGGGACGGGTTTTCCGTCAGCGCGCTGCAGTACATGCGCAGTTTCTTCCTGACTTATCCCGACCTGCTGGCAAAACAACACGCACTGCGTGTTGTTTTGGATGTGGGACAGATTCAACACGCAGTGCGTGGTGAATTGGGTGCGGATACTGATGGCGATTGGCGGCCCGGAGCGTTGCACCCGGGCTTGTCATGGACGCACTACCGCACGCTGCAGAAAGAGGGGCGCCGCGCAGTGCGTGACTTCTATGAAATCGAGGCGGTGAACAACGGCTGGTCTGCCCGCCAGCTGGAGCGGCAGATGCATTCTTTCTTGTTCGAGCGGCTGGCCAAGAGCCGCGACAAGAAAGGCCTTCTCGCTCTGGTCAACGAAGGACAGGTGCTGGCCCGGCCTCACGATGCCATCAAAGACCCCTATGTGCTGGAGTTTTTGAATTTGCCGGAATCGCACCGCTTGGTGGAGTCGCGCATCGAAGAAGCCTTGATCAACCAGCTGCAATCCTTCCTGCTGGAGCTGGGTAGCGGCTTTGCTTTCGTGGGGCGGCAGCGCAGACTGACGCTGGACGGAGACCATTTCTACCCCGACCTGGTGTTCTATCACGTCAAGCTCAAGTGCTATGTCGTGATCGACTTGAAAGTGGGCAAACTCACCCATGGCGACTTGGGCCAGATGCAGCTGTATGTGCACTATTACGACCGCGAGGTCACCGGCCCGGGTGACAACCCCACGATCGGGCTGCTGTTGTGCAGCGAAAAGAACGACGCGGTGGTGCGCTACGTGCTCGGTGACCAGAGCGAGCAGATATTTGCGAGTCGCTACCAGTTCGCCCTGCCCAGCGAGGACGCCTTGCGCGCAGAAATTCAGCGCGAGCTCGAACAGTGGGAGCAAGCGGCTCCCAAAGCGACGCGCAAAGCGAGTGTGCCCCGTACGTCGAGCCAGCCAGCAGATGCAGGTGAAGCCGTCAAGCGAGCAAAACCCGCCAAGGCAACCAAGGCGGAGGTCAAGCCCAAGGTACCGGTCAAACCGGTGAAGGTTGCAAAGCCCCGCACGAAAACCCCAGCGTCAAAAAGCCGGCTTCAGTGATTCGGGGCGGGTCTGGCGCTTCTACGCAGCCGGTGCCCAGATCTGCTGCATCCGCCGGCTGCATTGTCGGAGCACTCAGGAAGACACCGCCGGTTCAGCGCAAGCCTCCACCTCCACCAAGCAGTCATAAAACGTCGGCGCCCGCCCCAGGTCCGTCAGCGCCTGGCTCGTCACCTCGTTCACGTTCGTCCCGTCGAGCCCCAGCTTGCGCCACCAGATGCCCAGGCCGTTGACCACGCCGGGGCGTGCGCGGCGCGAGACGGTGGCGTGGCACTGGTAGCTGCCGCGGTCGTTGAACACGCGCACCACGGCGTCGTTGCCGATGCCGCGGGCTTCGGCGTCGTCGGGGTGGATCTCCAGGATCGGGCGGCCTTCGATGTTGCGCAGGCTCGTCACGTTTACGAAGGTGGAGTTCAAGAAGTTGCGCGCGGGCGGCGAAATCATGGCCAGCGGGTAGCGTGCGTCGGTGCCCTGCAGCTCGTAGTTGGGCAGGTGGTCGGGCAGGCCGTCCAGGCCCTGGGCTGCCAGGCGGGCGCTGTAGAACTCGCACTTGCCTGACGGTGACGGGAAGTTGCCTTCGGCAAACAGCGCATCGGGAATGGCCACCGTGGCAAAGCCCTGGGATTCGAGCAGCGCGTAGTCCACCGCATCGCCGAAGGCCTGGCGGCACAGTGCCTCGTCGGTGTCGGCAAAGCAGGGGTCGGCAAAGCCCATGCGCGCGGCCAGGTCGCGGAAGATCTGGGCGTTGCTGCGGGCTTCGCCCAGCGGCGCAATCGCGGGGCGGTTGAGCACCACGTCGGTGTGGCCGTAGGACAGGTGCACGTCCCAGTGTTCGAGCTGCGTGGTGGCGGGCAGGATGTAGTCCGCGTAGTCGGCGGTGTCGGTCTGGAAGTGCTCCAGCACCACGGTGAAAAGGTCTTCGCGCGCAAAGCCGCGCACTACCTTGCCCGAGTCCGGGGCCACGGCCACGGGGTTGCTGTTGTAGACCACCACGGCCTCGACCTTCGGGCCGAAGGCGGGCGATGCCTCGCGCAGCAGGTCGTCGCCGATGGTCGTCATGTTGATGGTGCGCGGCACGCGCCCTGCGGCCGCCTGGGGCATCAGGTCGGGCCGCTGCAGCACCGCGCGCTGCGCCGGGAACTGGCCGGAGCTCGACAGCAGCAAGCCGCCGGCGCGGTGGCGCCACGCGCCGGTGAGGGCGGGCAGGCAGGCCACGGCGCGCACGGCATTGCCGCCGCCGCGCACGCGCTGCATGCCGTAGTTCAGGCGGATGGCGGCGGGCTTGGTGGTGCCGTAGTCCTGGGCCAGCTGGCGGATCTGCTCGACCGGAATGCCGCAGACTTCGGCGGCGCGCTCGGGCGGCCACTGTAGGGCGCGTTCGCGCAGCGGGTCCCAGCCCAGCGTGTGGCGCGCGATGTAGTCGTGGTCGAGCCAGTCGTGGGCGATCAGCTCGTGCATCAGTGCCAGGGCCAGCGCGGCGTCGGTGCCCGGGCGCAGGGCGATGTGCTCGTGGCACTTGTCGGCCGTCTCGCTCTTGCGCGGGTCGATGCACACCAGCTTGGCACCATTCCTCTTGGCCTGCTGCGCGTAGCGCCAAAAATGCAGGTTGCTGCCGATGGAGTTGCTGCCCCAGATCAGGATGAGCTGCGATTCGGCGAAGAACTCCACCTTCATGCCCACCTTGCCGCCCAGGGTCTGCGTCAGCGCCTCAGCGCCCGCCGATGCGCAGATGGTGCGGTCCAGCAGCGATGCGCCCAACTGGTGGAAGAAGCGCCGGTCCATGCTCTCGCCCTGCACCATGCCCATGGTGCCGGCGTAGCTGTAGGGCAACACGGCTTCGGGATCGCGCGCGGCGATGGACTGCAGGCGCTGCGCGATGTCGGCCAGGGCCTCGTCCCAGCCGACGGGTGCGAACTGGCCGCTGCCCTTGGGGCCCGTGCGCTTGAGCGGCGTGAGCACGCGCTCGGGGTGGTAGCTGCGTTCGGTGTACTTGCTCACCTTGGCGCAGAGCACGCCGTCGGTGTGCGGGTGGTCGGGGTTGCCCTGCACGCGGGTGGCCACGCCGTTGTCGTCCACGGTGGTGATCAGGGCGCAGGTATCCGGGCAGTCGTGCGGGCAGGCACCGCGCACCTGGATCGGGCCAGAAGGGAGGGAAATGGCGGCAGAAGGCGTGGACATGGGTGGGGCGATCGTTAAACTTCGTAGGAAGCGGCGTGCATATCGAACCAATATCCAACAAAAAGCCCGCCGCTTCACCGCAGACTGCCGGGGACCTGTGTGCAGGTTCTTGCCGGCAGCGCCGAGGTGTCAACCTCGTTGTGTTGACAGGAAGAGGGATTTCACCATGAAGCCAAAGGCATTGGGGCGCAGACAGTTTTCCATCGGTCTGGGCGCGGTCGCGCTCGGCGGTTTCCACACCGCGCAGGCCCAGGGCGAAGCCCGCATCGTACTGGGTCAGTCGGCCGCATTCACCGGCCCGGCCGCGCAGTTGGGCGTGCAGTTCAACCAGGGCGCCAAGCTCTTTTTCGACCAGTTCAATGCCCAGGGTGGGGTGGGCAAGCGGCTGGTCGAGATTCGCACGCTGGACGACGGCTATGAGCCCGAGCGCTGCGCGGAGAACACGAAGAAGTTCATCGCCGACGACGTGTTCGCGCTGTTCGGCTACATCGGCACGCCCACCAGCCTGGCCGCGCTGCCGCTGTTCACGCAGGCCAGGCTGCCGTTCTTCGGCCCGTTCACCGGGGCCGAGGCGCTGCGCCAGCCGTTCAACCGGCTCATCTTCCATGTGCGCGCCTCGTACTACGACGAGACCGCGCTCATCGTGCGCCAGCTCACCAACCTGGGCCTCAAGAAGATCGCGGTGTTTTACCAGAACGATGCCTACGGCAAGGCGGGGCTCGACGGCGTGACGAAGGCGCTGGCTGATCTGAAGCTGGCACCCGTCGCCACGGCCACGGTGGAGCGCAACTCGGTGGAGGTCAAAGCCGCCACCGACAAGCTCATGGCCGCCAAGCCCGACGCCGTGGTGCAGATCGCAGCCTATGCGGGCAGCGCGGCCTTCGTGCGCTCGGCGCGCAAGGCGGGGTTCGGCGGCACGTTCTACAACGTGTCGTTCGTGGGCACGCAGGCCCTGGCCGACGAGCTGGGCAAGGACGGCGCGGGCGTGGTCGTCTCGCAGGTCGTGCCTTCGCCCTACCAGCCCTCGCGCCAGATCACGCGCGAGTTTCTGGAAGCGATCAAGAAGGGCGGCGACAAGGTGCAGGCCAACTACTCCAGCATGGAGGGCTACCTGGCGGCCCGCGTGTTCGCCGAGGGCCTGCGCCAAGCCCAGGCCGGCGGCAAGATCACGCGCGAGAGCTTCATCACCGGCACCGAGGCCATCGGCAGCCAGGCGATCTCGGGCTTTCCGGTGGCCTTCAGCGCCACCAGCCATGCGGCGTCGAAGTTCGTGGAGATGTCGATGCTGACCGGTGACGGGCGTGTGAGGACTTGAGCTTGGATGGACGCGTGGGTTCGCGTCCCATCATTCAATACCCACTACCGTTCGGGCTGAGCTTGTCGAAGCCTTGCGCGGCGCTTCGACAGGCTCAGCGTGAACGGTTGTGTATTTTTGAAAGTAAGGCTTCACGGGATTTGACTAGTCGATCGACGTAGTGCGTGCCAGCCCCTGCATGAACGCCTCGCACCGGCCCAGCTGTTCGAGGCTCACGTACTCGTCGGGCTGGTGCGCCTGCTGGATGCTGCCGGGGCCGCAGACCACGGTGGAGATGCCAGCGTTCTTGAACAGGCCGGCCTCGGTGCCGAAGGCCACCAGGGTGGTGCTCTTCTCGCCCGACAAGGTCTGCGCCAGGCGTGTGACGGGGTCGTCCTTGCTGCCCAGAAAACTCGGGATCTCGCAGATGGTTTCAAACGAGAAGCCGGCTGCGGGCGCCACCTGTTTCATGCGCGGCTCCAGCGATTTCGCATACGCCACCACCTCGGACTGCATCTGCGCGGCGTTGGCCGTGGGCAGGTCGCGGAATTCGTAGCGGAACTCGGCGTCGCGCGGCACCACGTTGTCGGCGATGCCGCCGTGGAACTGCCCCACGCTGGTGGTCGAGAACGGCACGTCGAAGCCTTCGAAGCGGGGCTCTTCGCGCTCGAATCCTTCACCCATGTCGCGCAGGCGGCTGACCACGCGGGCCGCCATCTCGATGGCGTTGACCGAGTGGGGCGTGAGCGATGAGTGCGCCTCCTTGCCGCGCACGCAGCACTTGTAGCGGTACACGCCTTTGTGCGCGATGGCCGGCACCATGCTGGTGGGCTCGCCCACGATGCAGGCCAGGGGCTTGATGCTGGCGTCGCGCAGGTCGGCGATCAGCTCTTTGACGCCAAAGCAGCCGATCTCTTCCTCGTAGCTGAAGGCCAGGTGCACGGCAAAGGGCGCGTTGCTGTTCAGAAACTGCTCGGCCTGCGACACGGCGATGCCGATGAAGGCCTTCATGTCCGCGCTGCCGCGGCCGTACAGGCTCGGGCCTTCGGGGCCGTCTTTGACGATTGCGCTCAGCGGGTCCATGGTCCAGTCCTGGCCGTCCCATGGCACGGTGTCGGTGTGGCCCGACAGGATGATGCCGGCCGGTTTGCCCTCGCCCAGCGTGGCGAACAGGTTGGCCTTGGTCTTGTCGTCGTTGAAGGTCAGGCGGCTCTTCACACCCAGCTTGGCGAGATAGTCGCGGATGAAGTGGATCAGCTCCAAGTTGGAGTTGTGGCTGACGGTGTTCATGCGCACCAGGGTTTGCGCAAGTTCGAGGGCGTGGGGCGAAATCATGGTGTGGACTGGTGATAAACCCGGGTTGGCACGTGGCTTGCTGTCGGGCTAGACTGTGAGATCGTAAGGATACATATCATGAACGTAATTGATTCCATCGTCACGCAGGCGGCCAGCATTGCCGCGGTGCGCAAGGACATTCACGCGCATCCCGAGCTGTGCTTCGAAGAGGTGCGCACCGCTGACGTGGTGGCCCAAAAGCTCACCGAATGGGGGATTCCGATCCACCGCGGCCTGGGCAAGACGGGCGTGGTGGGCATCGTCAAGGGCCGCGACGGCGGCGCCAGCGGCCGGGCCATCGGCCTGCGTGCCGACATGGACGCCCTGCCCATGCAGGAGTTCAACACCTTCGCCCACGCCAGCAAGCACCAGGGCAAGATGCACGCCTGCGGCCACGACGGCCACGTGGCCATGCTGCTGGCCGCGGCGCAGCACTTTGCCAAGCACCGCAATTTCGACGGCACCGTGTACCTGATCTTCCAGCCCGCGGAAGAGGGCGGCGGTGGTGCCCGCGTGATGATCGAGGACGGCCTGTTCGAGCAGTTCCCCATGCAGGCCGTGTACGGCATGCACAACTGGCCCGGCATGCCGGTGGGCACGTTTGCCGTGAGCCCCGGTCCGGTGATGGCGTCGACCAGCGAATTCAAGATCGTGATCCGCGGCAAGGGCGGCCATGCAGCGCTGCCGCACACCGGCATCGACCCGGTGCCGATCGCCTGCCAGATGGTGCAGACCTTCCAGACCATCATCAGCCGCAACAAGAAGCCGGTGGATGCGGGCGTGATCTCGGTCACCATGATCAACGCGGGCGAGGCCACCAACGTGGTGCCCGACAGCGTCGAGCTGCAGGGCACCGTGCGCACCTTCACCGTCGAGGTGCTGGAGCTGATCGAAAAGCGCATGCGCCAGATCGCCGAACACACCTGCGCGGCGCACGACGCCACCTGCGAATTCGCGTTCGTGCGCAACTACCCGCCCACCGTCAACTCGCCCGCCGAGGCCGAGTTCGCGCGCAAGGTCATGACCGAGATCGTCGGCGCTGAACATGTGCTGCCCCAGGAGCCCACCATGGGCGCCGAAGACTTTGCCTACATGTTGCAGGCCAAGCCCGGCGCGTACTGCTTCATCGCCAATGGCGACGGCGCGCACCGGGAGATGGGCCATGGCGGCGGCCCCTGCATGCTGCACAACCCGAGCTACGACTTCAACGACGACCTGATCCCGCTGGGCGCCACCTACTGGGTCAAGCTGGCCGAGCAGTGGCTGGCCCAGCCCACGGCGACGGCCTGAACGCCACCGCTCCGCCGCCGCTGATTTCTCGTTCTGCCTTGAAACCCTGGGCGCCCCGTGTGCCCCGGGTTTTCTTTTGTCCCCTCCCCCCCGACCCCTGAAAGCCCCGCCCATGATCGGCATCCCCAGCGCCTTTTCCTCCAGCTACGCAGAGGCCCGCACCAAGTTTCTGGAGGGCGCCGCCGCAGCCGGCCTGCCCATCGAATCCCATGCCCACCCGCTCAAGGGCCGTGATGGCGAAGACCTGGCCATGGACGTGGTGCGCGATGGCCCGGCCGATGCCAAGAAGCTGCTCATCGTGAGCAGCGCCTGCCACGGCGTGGAGGGCTACTGCGGCAGCGGCGTGCAGGTGTTCGCGCTGCACGACCAAGAGTGGCGCGACAAGGCACGCGCCGCCGGCGTGGCCACGCTGTACATCCATGCGCTCAACCCCTACGGCTTCTCGCACGTGCGCCGCTTCACGCACGAGAACGTGGACCTGAACCGCAACTTCCAGGACTTCTCCCAGCCTCTGCCGGTGAACAAGGCCTACCGCGAGGTGCAGCCCCTGCTGCTGCCCGAGCAGTGGCCGCCCTCGGCCGAGAATGCCGCCGCGCGCCAGCAGTACATCGACACGCACGGCGAAGCCGCCTGGCAGGCCGCCATCTCGCAGGGCCAGCACGAGTTTCCGCAGGGCGTGTTCTTCGGCGGCACCGAGCCCACCTGGAGCAACCGCACGCTGCGCCAGGTGCTGCGCCAGCACGGCGCCAACGCATCGCGCATCGCCTGGATCGACCTGCACACGGGCCTGGGCCCCAGCGGCCATGGCGAGCGCATCTACGCCGGCAAGGACGATGCCGACTCCGTGGCGCGCGCCCGGGCCTGGTGGGACGGCGGCGGCGCCACGCCGGTCACGTCCATCTACGACGGCTCCTCGACGTCGGCTTTCCTCACCGGGCTGATGTGGAACTCCGTGTACGACGAGTGCCCCCATGCGGAAACCACGGGCATCGCGATGGAATACGGCACCGTGCCGGTGCTGGAGGTGATGGACGCGATCCGCGCCGAGCAGTGGCTCAACCTGCACCCCGAGGCACCGGCCGAGCAGCATGCGCAGATCAAGGCGCAGATGCTGGCCGCGTTCTACACCGACACCGATGTGTGGAAGGGCCAGATCGTGAGCCAGGCGCGCCAGTCGATGTTCCAGGCGGTCGACGGCCTGGCCCGGTAGTTGGGTTTCATCGGCCTCCAGCGCTTGCCTGGCAAGCGCAAGGCGCTACAAAAAACATAGTCATTTTGGGGCTTGAGGCCCTGTGCGCCGTGGCGCAGGGCGGTGCGGGTGCACGCTCTGGGCGGGCCGGGGGCGCTGGCGTCGTGCGCGCGGCGGCTACCATCGCGCCAAACCCAGGAGACCGCGCCATGGCCTTTGCCCCTACCTCGCTGCGCGCGGCGCAGCGCCCGCTCCGATGAGCGTTCCGGCCCCCCAGCCCGGCGCAGGCCCGCACCCCGATGCCGTGCGGGCGCTCAGCCGCAGCCTGCTCGCGCTGGGGCAGCTGGCGCGGCACACGCAACCCCAGGACATGCTGCACCAGGCCCTGCAGACGCTGCAGGCGCTGGTGCCGTTCGACTCGGCCTGGTGGGGCGAAATGTCGGCAGGCGATGTGCACACCAGCCCCCGCAACTGGCTGCATGGCAGCATGGGCCTGAGCCAGAGCTTTGCGCAGGAATGGAATGAACTGTCTGCGGTGGACGAGTTCGCGCGCCAGTCCATGAGCCGGCTCGGCGTGGTGATCCGCGAACGCGACGTGACCGGCGACATCGCCGAACACGCCGAGGTGCTGGCGTTCAGCGAGCGCCATGGCCTGTACCACTGCATGGCGCTCACGGCCGAGCTGCCGCACAGCGGCCTGCTGTTCTTCGTCTCGGTGTACCGCCCGCAGACCCGCACCGAATTCACCGATCAGGAGACCGTGCTGTTCGGCGAGTTTGTCGTGCACCTGCTGCAGCACTGGCACCACCGGCTGCAGGCGCTGCAAAGCGATTCGCCCAGCCGCCCGTGGGACAGCTTTGCGCTCGCAGGGCCTTCGGGCGATCTGCTGTTCGCGGGGCTGCGCATCAGCCTGGCGCTGGGCGAGGCCCACCCCGGCTGGGCCGGCACGCGGCTGCCGACGGCGGTGGTGCAAGGCCTCGCGCGCGCGCCGTGCACCGTGGCCGTGGGCAAGGCCTGCCGCCTGCGGATGGAGCCCTGCGGTTCGCTGGTGGCCATCAGCATCGCATCGCGCCACCCGAAGTCGCCGCTGGCGCCGCGCGAACTGAGCGCGGCCATGCTCTATGCGCAGGGGCGCTCGCACAAGGACATCGCCGCCACGCTCGGGCTCACGCCCGCCACCGTGCGCACGTACCTGCGCACCGCCTATGCGGCGCTGGGGGTGAGCAACAAGCTGGAGCTGGTGGCGGCGCTGCGCACCGCCTGAGGGCGTTCAGCACACGTGGTACCTCGGTCTTCCTGCCGGGTGTTGGTGGCCGTGCGGGTCGATCCCGGCGCTCGGTAGTTTCCCGGGCCCTCTGCATTTGCAGAGGCTGCAGCAGCGCCTTCTTTTCCTATCGTCCGCACCGGAGCCGCAAGGGCTGCGGTGGCGGTGCTGCCGCGCACAGCCCTTGCGGCTCCTGAAGAAACATCATCACAGGAGACGCATCCCATGTTCCCGAGCACATCCCGCGCCACCGAGGCGCACCGCCGCAGCATCCCCGGCCCTGCACACGCAGGGCGATGGGCCGCCCGAACCCTGGGCGCCAGCGCGGCCCTGGCGCTGGCGGCCTGCGGCGGTGGCGGCAGCGACGCCCCACCCCTGGCCGCCAAGCCCCTGGCCGAAGCCTGCGCCGCCTACACCTCGGCCGCGCTGCCCCATGGTGCCAAGGTCACCCGCACCGAGCTGCGCAAGGCCGACAGCACGCTGCCCGACGCCTGCATCGTGCGCGGCGAGATCGTCTCGTCGCCCGAGTCCACCATCAACTGGGCGGTGGAGCTGCCCACGCTCGCGCAGTGGAACGGCAAGACGCTGACCATCGGCGGCGGGGGCTTCGACGGGTTCATCCCCACCGACGACCCGTGGTACCAGCAACTCGTGGGGCCGTCCGCCCACGCCTACGTGAAGATCAGCTCCGACTCGGGCCACCAGATTCGCGGCTTCGCCTGGGGCAAGAGCGATGTCGCGCTGCGCAACCATGCGTTCGACGCGAACCATTTCGTGCTCGAGGTCGGCACGGCGATCGCCACCGAGTTCTATGGCAAGCGCCCCGCGCGGCGCTACCACATGGGCCATTCCAACGGCGGGCGCTCCGGCCTCATCGCCACGCAGAAGTACCCCAAGGACTACGACGGCGTGGTGGCCATGGAGCCCGCCATCAGCCAGCAGGCGCACCAGGTCAACCTGGGCCCCACGGTGCTGCGGCACATCTTCAAGAGCCGCGACAACTGGCTCAGCCCCGCCAAGATCGCGCTCTACGCCAAGGCCGAAACCGCAGCGTGCGACGGCCTGGACGGCCTGAAGGACGGCATCATCGGCAACGTCGAGGCCTGCAGCTATGTGCCCACCGACCTGCTGTGCAAGGGGGCCGACAGCGACACCTGCCTGACGGCCGGGCAGATCGAATCGATCCGCCTCATCTACAGCGACCACAAGACGCCCGTGACCCTGTCGCGCGGTGCGGTGGGCTATCCGCGCTACGGCCGGGGCGGGGCGTCCACCTCGGACTGGCAGTCGTACATGTTCGGCACCAGCTTCGACGCACCCGATTCGTTCAACCACATGGCCGTGACGGAAGCCGCGCGGCTGGTGGAGGGCAACCCCAACGCCAACATCCTGACGCACGACCCCACGCAGTACCAGGCGCAGTACGCGCGGCTGGCCGGGATGATCGATGGCACGGACCCCGACATCTCCGCCTTTGCCGACAACGGCGGCAAGCTGCTGATCTGGTATGGCCTGGGCGACACCTGCGTGTCGGTGTACCGCACGGCGGACTACTTCGAGTCGGTCAAGCAGCGCCTGGGCGCCAGCAAGGTGCAGGGCTTTGCGCGCATGGTCACCTCGCCCTCCAACGGGCATGACCTGGACGGCACGGGCACCGAGCCGCGCTCCATCGACCTGCTGGCGGCCATGGATGCCTGGGTGGAAAAGAGCACGGCGCCCGACAAGCTGGTGGCCACCAAGTTCGCACCGGGCACCAGCACCCCCGTGGCGCAGCGCCCGGTGTGCGAGTACCCGAAATTCCCGCGCTACAACGGCACGGGCGACCCGGCCAAGGTCGAGAGCTTCACCTGCTCTGCGACGTAGGCACTGCAGTGCGGGCCAGTTCGATGAAGGCCCGCACGTAGTCAATGGCGGTGTCCGTCTCGCGTGCCCCGAGGAAGATCTGCTTGGCGATGCCGCGCGCGCCCAGCCGGACAGGCACCACATCCATCTTGGCCGCGTACTCTTGCACCAGCCAGCGCGGCAGGGCGGCCACCCCCCGGCCGCTGGCCACCATCTGCAGCATGATGTCGGTGGTCTCGATGGCCTTGTGGCGCTTGGGCGTGACACCGGCCGGTAGCAGGAACTGGCTGTAGATGTCCAGGCGCTCGATGTCGACGGGGTAGCTGATGAGCACTTCCTGTGTCAATTGCTGGGGCTTCACATAGGCCGCCGAAGCCAGGGCATGGCCCTTGGCCACGACGAGCACCTGCTCGTAGTCGAACACGGGTTCGAACTTCAGCCCTGGCTTGAACAACGGGTCGGGCGTGACCAGCAGGTCGATCTCGAAGCCGAAGAGCGCGCCGATCCCGCCGAACTGAAACTTCTGCTTGACGTCCACGTCCACGTCGGGCCATGCGGCCAGATAAGGGGACACCACCTTGAGCAGCCACTGGTAGCAAGGGTGGCATTCCATGCCGATGCGCAGCGCACCGCGTTCGCCCTGTGCAAACTGGCCCAGGCGCTCTTCGGCCAGGTCCAGCTGCGGCAGCACGCGGTTGGCCACTGCCAGCAGGTACTGGCCGGCCTGCGTGAGGCGCAGGCTTCGACCTTCGCGCAACCACACGTCGGTGCCCAGTTGCTGCTCCAGCTTCTTCATGCTGTGGCTCAGGGCCGACTGGGTGAGGTTCAACACGCCCGCCGCGGCCGTCAACGACCCTTGCTTCTCAACCTGCTGAACGATGTTGAGGTGAATGCGTTCGAGCATTTTAATGAACCGTGTTCATGGGTTGATGAAATAAGACCATTTTACTTCATGGTTCACAGCCACTAGCATCCCCTCCCATGAACGCACTTACAGCACATCCCCTGCGCATCGTCGCAGTCTCCGGCGGGCTGCAGCGCCCCTCCAGGTCCGCTGCCCTGGCAGAGCACCTGCTGGACCTCATCGCCGATGAGCGTCCCTGCGAACAACGCCTGGTCGACCTAGGCCAGCTCGCACCGATGTTCGCTGGCGCGGTCAGGCGCGATCAACTGCCCAGCGCTGTAGAGCGGGAATTGGCGGCGGTCGAGCAGGCCGACATCCTGGTGGTGGCGACACCGGTGTACCGCGGTGCCTATGCGGGGCTGTTCAAGCACTTCTTCGACTTCGTTCACCAGGACGCCTTGATCGACACGCCGGTGCTGCTGGCCGCCACCGGCGGCAGCGAGCGCCATGCGCTGGTGATCGACCACCAGCTGCGGCCGCTGTTCAGCTTCTTCCAGGCGCGCACGTTGCCGCTGGGCGTGTATGCGACCGACAAGGATTTCGTGGACTACCAGTTGCAAAGCCAGGCCCTGATCGCCCGGGCCAGACTGGCCGTCCAGCGGGCACTGCCGCTCATGCCGTTGGCGCGCCACGCCCAGCCCTCGCTGGCCGACGAAGTGGCGCTGGCCTGAAACAAGCACCGCCCCTTCCCCTCCCCAATTCAAGCCACCGGACCGCCATGAACGACGAACTCAGCTTCAGCCTCAAAAGCATATGTTTCGATGAAAACTATGAGCCATCGGACAGCACACGCATGACCACCAACTTTGCCAACCTGGCCCGGGGAGCCAGTCGGCAACAGAACCTGCGCAACACGCTGAAGATGATTGACAACCGCTTCAACGACCTGGCGCATTGGGACAACCCGACGGGGGACCGCTACTGCGTCGAACTCGAGATCATCTCGGTCGAGATGAGCATGAATGCCAAGGGTGGAAATGCTGCCTTTCCGCTGATCGAGATACTGAAAACCTGCATCCTCGACAAGACAGCGAACCAACGCATCCCTGGCATTGCAGGGAACAATTTCTCCTCCTACGTGCGCGACTACGACTTCAGCGTGCTGCTTCCTGAGTACAACGCCCACCGCGCGCAATTCAGCACGCCCGATGATTTTGGCGACCTGCATGGAAAGCTGTTCCAGCAGTTCGCCAACTCGCGCATCTACAAGGAACGCTTCGGCAAGCCGCCCGTCATCTGTATCAGCGCTTCGACCAGCAAGACCTATCGACGCACCGGCAATCAGCACCCGGTACTGGGCATCGAGTACCAACAGAGTGAGCTGTCCTCAACCGACCAATACTTCGCAAAAATGGGGATGCAGGTCCGCTTCTTCATGCCCGCGAATGGCGTTGCGCCGCTGGCTTTCTACTTTCAGGGAGACCTGCTGGGCGACTACACGAGCCTGGAGTTGATCGGCACCATCAGCACGATGGAAACCTTTCAGAAGATCTACCGCCCCGAGATCTACAACGCCAATTCAGCGGCAGGGCAACTCTACCAACCGAGCCTGAAGAACGAGGACTATTCGTTGACGCAGATCGTGTATGACCGGGAAGAGCGCAGCCAACTGGCGGTCAAGCAGGGCAAGTTTGCGCAGGAGCACTTCATCCGGCCGTACAAGAAGGTCCTGGAGCAATGGACTGGTGCTGCTGCTGCTGCAGTTGCCCAAGCCCACGCCCACTGAATACTCGGCTTCCATCGCCGGGCCAAAGTCCCGGAATATGCTCACCCACCCCTCTTTTGCTTCAAAGGAATTGTCAGATGTTTGAAACCTCCATCGCAGGCAGCCTGCCCAAACCCGCCTGGCTGGCTGAAACCAACAAGCTCTGGCCGCAGTGGATGGCCGAGGGCGATGCGCTGCGCCAGGCCAAGGCCGACGCCACCCTGCTGTGGATCAAGGCCCAGGAAGACGCGGGCCTGGACATCGTGGGCGACGGCGAGCAATCGCGCCAGCACTTCGTACACGGCTTCCTCGAGCAGGTCGAAGGCATCGACTTCGAGCACAAGGTGAAGATGGGCATCCGCGACAACCGCTACGACGCGATGGTGCCTCAGGTGGTCTCGGCCCTGCGCCTGAAGGGCCGCGTGCATGCCTTCGAGGCACAGCTGGCGCGCGCGCACACCAGCAAAAAACTGAAGTTCACCCTGCCCGGCCCGATGACCATCGTCGACACCGTGGCAGACCGCTTCTACGGAGACAAGGTCAAGATGGCCTTCGCGTTTGCGGAGCTGCTCAACCAAGAAGCGCTGGCGCTGCAGGCCGATGGCGTGGACATCATCCAGTTCGACGAACCCGCCTTCAACGTCTACATGAAGGACGCCGCCGACTGGGGCGTGCAGGCGCTGGAGCGCGCAGCGCAGGGCCTGACTTGCACGACGGCGGTGCACATCTGCTACGGCTACGGCATCAAGGCCAACACCGACTGGAAGAGCACTCTGGGCGACGAATGGCGCCAGTACGAGGCAGTGTTCCCCGCGCTGGCCAAGAGCAGCATCGACCAGGTGAGCCTGGAATGCATCCATTCCCATGTGCCGCCCGACCTGATGAAGCTGCTGGCCGGCAAGGACGTGATGGTCGGCGTGATCGATGTGGCGAGCGACGTGGTCGAGACCCCCGAGGAAGTGGCGGACACCATCGCCCGGGCACTGGAGTTCGTGCCCAAGGAGCGGCTGTTCCCTTGCACGAATTGTGGTCTGGCGCCCATGGGGCGGGACGTCGCCTGGCGCAAGCTGAAAGCGCTGGCAGAAGGCACAAAGCTGGCCAAGGAGCGGCTCGCCGCGGCGTAACGCCAGCCGGGCTGGCTTGGTGCTGCGCCCGCTGGGCGACGCCGCCAGACATCGGGAACTGAAGTGGCCGCCCACGCGGCCACTTCAAATTTCATAGCTGCCAGAGCTTGCTCAACGAGCGCTGGAGCCTCATTGCACTGTCAAGACGCCAGTGCGCGCATCTCCGCGATCAGGTCCGACTTGCCCTCGAAGCCGATGCCCGGCAGCGGCGGCAGCGTGACGTAGCCGTTCTCGACCTTCACGCCGTCCGGGAAGCCGCCGTAGGGCTGGAACAGGTCCGGGTAGCTCTCGTTGCCGCCCAGGCCCAGGCCCGCGGCAATCGCCAGCGACATCTGGTGGCCGCCGTGGGGGATGCAGCGGCTGGGGGACCAGCCGTGTTCCTTGAGCATGTCCAGCGTGCGCAGGTACTCCACCAGGCCGTAGCTCAGTGCGCAGTCGAACTGCAGCCAGTCGCGGTCCTTGTGCATGCCGCCGTGGCGGATCAGGTTGCGTGCGTCCTGCATCGAGAACAGGTTCTCGCCCGTGGCCATCGGGCCCTGGTAGACCTCGCCCAGCTTGGCCTGCAGCTCGTAGTCCAGCGGGTCGCCGGCTTCCTCGTACCAGAACAGCGGGTACTGCGACAGGGCCTTGCCGTAGTCGATGGCGGTGGCCAGGTCGAACCGGCCGTTGGCGTCCACCGCCAGCTGCTGGCCCGGGCCCAGGATCTTGAGCACCGACTCGATGCGCTCGCAGTCCTCGGCCAGCGTCGCGCCGCCGATCTTCATCTTGACCACCGAGTAGCCGCGCGCCAGGTAGCTTTCCATCTCGCGCTGCAGCGCTTCGAGCCCCTTGCCGGGGTAGTAGTAGCCGCCCGCCGCGTAGACGAACACGCGCGGGTTGGGCGTGCCGTTGCCGTAGCGCTCGGCCAGCAACTGGAACAGTGGCTTGCCCGCTATTTTTGCCGTGGCGTCCCACACCGCCATGTCGATGGTGCCCACCGCCACCGAGCGCTCGCCGTGGCCGCCGGGCTTCTCGTTGATCATCATGCGGGCCCAGACCTTGTGCGGGTCGATATTCTCGCCGGTGGCGTCGAGCAGGCTGGCGGGCTCGGCCTCCAGCACGCGCGGGATGAAGCGGTCACGCATCAGCGCGCCTTGGCCGTAGCGGCCGTTGGAGTTGAAGCCGTAGCCGATCACCGGCTTGCCGTCGCGGATCACATCGGTGACCACGGCCACGAGGCTGAGCGTCATCTTCGAGAAGTCGATGTAGGCGTTGCGGATGTCCGACTTGATGGGACGGGTCGATTCGAGGATGTTGACGATCTTCATGGTGGTCGTGGTGGTGGATGAAACAAAAAAGGAAGGGTGACGAAACAAGCGATCAGCGGGCGAGCGACGAGCCTCCGCAGATCGCGATGTCCTGCCCCGTGATGGCGGCGGCAGGGTCGGAGAGCAGAAATCCCACCAGCGCAGCGATCTCGGCCGGCTCGATCAGCCGGCCGATGGGCGGCAGGCGCGGCGCGCTCCCGGCACGCGCCGGGTCGTTCAACATGCCGGTGGCCGTGGCCGCGGGCGAGACGACGTTCACCGTCACGCCCTGCGCGGCCACCTCGGCCGCCCAGCTGCGCGCCAGCGCGATCAGCGCAGCCTTGGTCGCGGCGTACTGCCCGCGCCCGGCCATGCCCTGCGCCACACGGCTGCCGATGAACACCACGCGCCCCCGGCCGCGCTGCGCCATGCCGGGCACGATGGCGTCGGCCAGGCGGGTGGCGGCGTCCACATGCAGGCGCCACATCAGCTCGCCGCCGGCATGGTCGAGCTGGCCCAGCGGCCCCACGCGCAGCACGCCGGCCGCATGGACCAGCGCGTCCACGCCGGGCAGCGTGGCGGCCACGCGGGCGATGGCGGCGCCATCGGCCAGGTTGACGGGCGTGTGGGTGAACGAGGGATGGACGACCGTCGCCTGGGCCACGTCAAGGCCTGTCACGCGCCAGCCGTTTGCCAGCAGCGACTCGGCGATGCTGCGGCCTATGCCGCTGCTGGCGCCGGTGACCACGGCGTGGCGGGCGTTACTCGACACGGATGTTCCCTTCGGTGACGATCTTCTGGGACCGCTCCATGTCGCTGCGCTGGAACTTGGCGAAGTCCTCCACGCTGCCCGGCGTGGTCAGCAAACCCTGCTCGCGCAGCTTGGGCGTCATCTCGGCCAGGGCCTTGTTCACCTCGGTGTTCAGCCGCTGGGTGATGTCGGCCGGCAGCCTGGCCGGGCCCCACAGGCCGTACCAGCTGTAGAACTCGTAGCCCGGGATCGTCTCGCCCACCGTGGGCACGTCGGGCAGGCTGGCCGCGCGCTGCGCGGAGGTGACGGCCACCACGCGCAGCATGCCGCTCTTGTGGTACTGCAGCGAGCCGAGGATGGGGTCGATGAAGCCGTCGATCTGCCCGCCGATCAGGTCCTGGAACGCAGGCGCCGTGCCCTTGTACGGCACGATCAGGTAGTCGAGCTGGCCGGCGCGTTTGAGCAGCTCGGTCGACAGATGGCCGGCCGACCCGATGGAGCCCACGGCAAAGGTCATCTTGCCGGGGTTGGCCTTGGCGTACGCCATCAGCGACTTGATGTCGGTGACGGGCAGGTTCTTGTTGATGGCCACCGACAGCGGCGCCTTGGCCACCAGCGCCACGGGCGTGAAGTCCTTCACCACGCCGTAGGGCACGGACTTCATGGTCATGGGCGCGGTGGTGAAGGTGGACGCGTTGAACAGCAGCGTGTAGCCGTCGGCCGGTGCCTTGGCCACCACGTCGCCGCCGATCACGCCGTTGCCGCCGGGCTTGTTCTCCACGATGAAGTTCTGGCCCATCTGCTCGCCGAGCTTTTGCGCCAGCTGGCGGCCCACGGTGTCGAGCGTGCCGCCCGGCGGGAAGGGGATGACCACCCGCACCGGCTTGGTGGGGTAGGCCTGCGCAAAACTGCCGGCCGCCATCGCGAGCGTGGCGGCGCCCAAAGCGGTGCGCAGGAGTGTCCGAAGGAATCGATTGCGTTGCATGGTGTCTTGTCTCCGGTCTTTTTGTTCGAGAACTACCAACACGGGGGATTGACTTGAGATCCCCCGCCCACGTCCATCACTCAGCGCTTGAGCAGACCCGCCTGCTTCACCGCAGCGCGCAGGGCTTCGACTTCCTGCGCGTTGGGCGCCTCCGTCGGCGGGCGCACGGTGGCGTCGTCCAGCACGCCGGCCAGGTACATGCCGCCCTTCATGCGGGCGTGGGCCTCGCCGGTGGGCTCGCCGCCGCCGTACACGGCATCCTTCAGCGGCGTGATGACGGCCTGCACGGCCATGGCCTTCTTCAAATCACCGGCCTTCACTGCGTTCCACAAATCGATGATGAGCTGCGGGATGAACGTGGCAAACCCCACCAGTGCGCCGTCCACGCCCTGCACCATCGAGGCCAGCAGGTACTCGTCGTGGCAGGTCAGGATGGCCTTGGAGGCGTCGGCCTCGCGGATCGCCTGGATGTCGCGGGCGTACTTGTTCATGTCGCGCTGGCCCACCTTGAAGGCCTGCAGGTAGGGCAGCCGGGCCAGGTCGGCCAGCAACTGCGACGAGTACGAGGCGCGCGTCCAGGCGGGGTAGACGTGGCAGACCAGGTCGGCGCTGGGTGCGGCCTGGTGGATGGCCTCGAAGTACTGCAGCGCGTGGCCGGGCGTGAAGCCAAAGCGCAGCCAGTGGTGCGGGGGCATCACGTCGAGCGCCACGGCGCCGGCCTCGACGGCGGCGCGGGCATGGTCGGCCGCATCCTTCAGGCCTTCGCAGACGATGGAGGAGATCACAGGGCAGCGCCCCTTGAGCTCGTCGGCCACGATGCGGGTGACCTCGGCGCGCTCGGTGGGCGTCAGCGAAAACACCTCGCCCGTGTGCCCGTTGGTCATGATGGCGACCACGCCTTCGTGGCCCGCCAGCCAGGCGGCGAGCTTGCGCAGCGCGGGCTCGTCGATGCGGTGGTCCGGGGTGAAGGGGCACGAGATGGCGGGAATGATCCCGCGATAATTCGAGATGGCAGGCATGCTTTTTTGTCTCCGTAGGGGAAAGCGGGTGAACGACGGGGTGGATCATTTCCCACCCCGTGCCCGCGGTCCAATACTTCAATCGCATACAACTATCGCAAGGCAGGAACGCACCCATGGGCCCTGGCAACCGACCGCTGGATCTGGAGTGGCTGGAGGACTTTCTGGCCCTGGCCGAGACCGGCAATTTCTCGCGCGCGGCCGAGGCGCGCTCGATTGCCCAGCCCGCGTTCAGCCGCCACATCCGGGCGCTGGAGGACTGGGTGGGGGTCGAGCTGTTCGACCGCAGCGCGCACCCGGCTGCGCTCACGCCGGCCGGCCAGCGGTTCCTGCCGCTGCTCGAAGCCATCCTGGCCAACCTGGAGGCCGCCCGCATCAAGGCCCGCGCCGCGCACGACGTGGCCGCCGCCAGCCTGCGCTTTGCGGCCACGCACGTGCTGTCGCTCACCTTCTTTCCGCGCTGGCTGGTGGGCATCGAAACCCGGCTGCAGATGGGCCCCATCCAGACCATGTCCGACAGCTCGCACGCCTGCGAGGACCTGATGCTGCAGCGCCGCGTGCAGTTCGTGCTGTGCCACGGCCACCGGGACGTGCCGGGCCGGCTGGACGAGGCGCAGTACCCGGTGCTGCGCCTGTCGGACGATGTGCTGCTGCCGGTGAGCGCGCCCACTCCCACGTCGCCGGGCCGGCCGCTGCACGCCATCGTGCAGAAGTACCCGGTGCCCGTGCTGGCTTACAGCGAGGCCTCGGGCCTGGGCCGCATCATGCGGTCGCGCATGCGCCACCTGCTCAGCGAAGGCCCGGACGCCGCCATACCGCAAGGGGTGTCGGTGGTGTTCACCGCGCACCATGCGGTGCTGCTCAAGACCATGGCGCTCGAAGGCCGCGGCGTGGCCTGGCTGCCCGAGAGCCTGATCACCGATGAGCTCAAGGCCGGCACGTTGGTTGCCGCAGGCGGCAGCGACTGGAGCCTGCCGGTGCAGATTCGCCTGTACCGCCAACGCGCCGAGATGTCGCCCATGGCCGAGGCGGTGTGGGAGCTGTCCGCGTCGCTGGCGGCGCAGTAAGGGCCCTTCGAGGGCAGCGTTGCGCGGCGCGGTGCGGGGGTAGCGGACTCACCAGCCGGGATGGCGGGCCGGTTGGGTACCGGGCTATTGGAAGAACGGCTGGCTCACTCCAGCTTGGCGCCTTGCGATGCGCCGTGGCGGGTGTCGCGGTCGTACTGTTTTTCGCGCTCGGTATGCTCGCGCAGCAGCCGGTGGCCCAAGGCGTTGGCCTGGCGCTCCAGCGTGGCGCAGTCGGGCGCGGTGGGCAGCTGTGCAATGCCGTTATCGATCGCGCGGGCAGCGTCGCGGCCCACTTGTACATGGCCCTGCTCATGGCGCGACAGGGCGGGCAGGTAGCGGTCGAACAGCGCGCGCTGCTGCGCAGTGGCACGTCGCAGTTCGGGCAACTGCACCTCGGTGCGCAGCCGCGTGGTGACCTCGGTGATGCGGCAGCGGCCCGAGGCTTCAGGCTGCCAGCGGAAACTCCAGCGCACGTTCCAGCGCGTATAGCCATGAAAGCGCTGACCGTCCACGGTGATGGGCGTGGCCGCGTTGAGCGCCTGGCGCAGCGTGTCGGCAGGCTCTGCGTACACGGCGTACGGGCGGTCGGCATGCTCTTCGACCACCGCAGCCTGGGCGCAGGTGGCCGCTGCCGCAGCCCACGGTGCCAGAAACAGGACGGCGGCTTTCACCGCAGGGGGCTGCTTCACTCGCCCCACGGCAACATGAGCGTGAGCAGCGACAGCTGCGCAAACTCCGGCGTGAACGCATCGATGATGCGCTGCGGCTCGGGGCACAGCGCGGTGTCGGTGATCACGCCGAACTGCACGCCGCCGCCGTAGCTCAGGATGGAGACCCCCAGGCCGATGTCGCCCGACTGCGGCACCCAGAACATGCACTGCGTGACGCGCGCCCCGCACAGCGTGAGCTGCTCCTTGGGGCCGGGCACGTTGGTCATCACGGCCGTGGTCTTGCGGCCGAACAGGTTGAGCAGCGCATCCTGCGCGGGCTTGATCAACAGCCCCGCTACGGCCAGCATGGCAAACGCCAGGATGGGCTGGGTGCTGCCCTTCAGGGCATTCATGCGCCGGCGCACTTCGTACACACGCTCGACCGGGTTGGCCATGCCGATGGGCAGTACCAGCGGCACCAGGCCGAAACGGTTGCCCAGCTTCCACGCCTCTTCCATGGGGCGCAGGTTGACGGGGATCATCGCGCGGATCTCCTGGCCCGTGGGGTCGTCGCCCTCGCTGCGCAGGTAGCCGCCGATGGCGCCGGCCACGCACGACAGCAGCACGTCGTTGATGGAACAGTTGAGCGCTTTGCCGATGGCCTTGACCTCTTCGAGCGGGAACGGCGGGCACCAGGCCACGCGCTTGGCGCTGCCGGGCTGGCCCTTCAGGCGCGTGGGCGAGTCGTCGGGCATCAGCGCCAGGGCGGCTGCGTCGCTGACCAGCTGGTACGCCACGCGCGCCATGTCCATCGTGCCCGACAGGCCGCTGTGCATGGTCTTTTCGGGGTCGCCCAGCATCTGCAGCGACTTGGCGGCGCTGTCGCCCGCCAGGTCCAGCGCCTTCACGGTCATGCCGGTGAAGGGCTTGATGAGCGTCTCGGCGATCCAGTCCTCGGCCGTGGCGGCCTGCTCGCGCTCTTTGCGGGTGCGCTTGGGCGGCTCGGCGCCGCCGTCCACGATGGACATCGTGACCGAGATCAGCGCGATGCCGTCGGCGATGCAGTGGTGGATGCGCACGATGAGCGCGCTGCCTGGTTGGCCGTCGTCGCCCACGAAGTCTTCGACGAGGTGCATCTGCCACAGCGGGCGGCGCGGGTCCAGCGGCTGCATGGCCAGCTCGCCCACGCGGTCCTGCAGCGCGCGCTGCAGGCTTTTCTCGCCTTTCGGGGCTGTGAGCTTTTCACGCAGCACGTGGGCCGCGATGTCGAACTGCCGGTCTTCCACCCAGGTGGCACCCGCCGCGTCTTCCACCACGCGCTGGCGAAAGCGCGGGTACTGCAGCAAGCGCTGCTGCACGCGCTCGCACAGGGCCTCCCACCCGATGCCGGGCGAGAGCGTCCACACGCCGTTGATCATCATCAGGTTGCTGGCCGAGTCCATGCGCAGCCAGGCGGTGTCGACCTTGCTCATGCGCTCGCCCGAAAGCCCCAGCATGCCGGTGGCAGCGCGGCGCACGTTCTTTTGCACCGCGCCCGCGGCCTTGCGCGCGGCAGGCGGCAGCGCCTGGGCTGCACGGCGGGCGACGGCGGGGGCCTGGGCGCGGGCCTTGCGCAAGGGGCTGGCGGCGCCTTCGGTGGCCGTGGCGCTGGGGGCAGAAATGCGGGTCACCATCGGATGTACACCTGTTGTTCGTTTTTGGGGGCTTGCCTCTATGGATGGCACGGCCTCTCACCATGCGCAGCCCGTAAGATACAACGCAGCAATCTCTTGCCAATACCGTTCTTTCCCTCCCCCTCAAGAATTCACCCAGGAGCAATTCCCATGGCCGATCTGAACGAGACTTTCGAAGCCGCCGTCGCCAATTCCAAGAACCTCAGCGAGCGCCCCGACAACGCCACGCTGCTCAAGATCTACGCGCTGTACAAGCAGGCCACGGCCGGCGACAACACCGAGAAGAAGCCCAGCTTCTCCGACATGGTGGGCCGTGCCAAGTGGGACGCGTGGGAAAAGCTCAAGGGCACCGAGGCCGATGCCGCCAAGCAGCAGTACGTCGACCTGATCACATCGCTGCAGTAAGCAGTTGGTTCCCCCCAGCAAAAGCGGCCCAGGCCGCTTTTGCTTTTTCTGGGGGGCGTAACTCCGGCCTGGAAATCAATCAGCCTGGTAGGCCATTTGCTTCAGGGACCCCCAAATTCGCTCACCCATCCGTTCGGGCTGAGCTTGTCGAAGCCTTGCACGCGCGGGGTACGCCCTGGCTTCGACGGGCTCAGCCCGAACGGTGGTTGAGAGGTTGAGAGGTGGAGAGGTGGGCATGAGGGGATGTGAAGACCGAGGTCATTGGCCCATCAAGCACCATTTGAGAAAAATCAGGCTTTGCCGCTTGCTGGATAAGCGCCAAGCGCTTCAATTTTTATAGCATCGTACCCCAGCTCCGCCAGCAGCTCTGCATTGTGCTCACCCACCCGGGGCGGCGACAGCCGCACGCCGGGGCGCTGGCCGTCCATGGCCAGGGGCAGCAGCACCGTCTGGGTGGCGCGGCCGTCGGGCAGGGTCATGGGGGCCAGGGCGCCTGTGGCGTTCAGGTGCGGGTCGTCCAGCAGGTCTTGCGGTCGCGTGATGGGCGCAAACGGCAGGGTGTGGCGCTCGAACACGTCGGCCAGGTGCGCGGCACTGAACGGCGCCAGCCGCTCGCGCAGCAGCGGCATCATCCAGGCGCGTTCGCGCACCCGGTCGTTGTTGCTGGCCAGGCGCGGGTCGGCCTTCAGGTCCGCAAAGCCGAAGGCGTCGCAGAACACCGCCCACGCGCCGTCGCTCACCACGGCCAGGAAGATCTGCTCGCCATCCTTCACCTGGAACACGTCGTAGATCGCCCAGGCCGAGATGCGCGCAGGCATGGGCGCCGCGGGCTGGCCCGTGACGGCGAACTGCATGATGTGCTGTGCGACGAGGAACACGTTGTTCTCGAACAGCGCGCTCTGCACCTCCTGGCCGCGCCCGGTCTTTTCGCGCTGCGCCAGCGCGGCCATCGCGCCGATGGCGCCGAACATGCCGCCCATGATGTCGTTGACGCTGGTGCCCGCGCGCAGCGGGTCGCCGGGCCGGCCGGTCATGTAGGCCAGGCCGCCCATCATCTGCACCACCTCGTCGAGCGCAGTGCGGTGGTCGTACGGGCCAGGCAGAAAGCCCTTGTGGCTCACGTAGATGAGGCGCGGGTTCAGCGCCTTCAGGCTGGCGTAGTCCAGGCCCAGCTTGTGCATGGTGCCGGGCTTGAAGTTCTCGCTCACGATGTCGGCCGTGGCGATCAGGCGCAGCACGGCCTCCTTGCCCTCGGGGGTTTCCAGGTCCAGCGCCAGGCTCTTCTTGTTGCGGTTGAACAGCGGGAAGAAGCCCGCCCCCGACCCGCGCAGCTTGCGCGTGGCATCGCCCTCGCGGCCGTGGCCGATGGGCTCGACCTTGATGACCTCGGCCCCCAGGTCGGCCAGCACCAGGCCGCAGGTGGGGCCCATGACCATGTGGGTGAACTCCACCACGCGGATGCCGGCGTAGGGCAAGTCGCCGGGGCCCTGGCTCGGGGCACTGTCGTTGTTCTCAAGCATGCGTTGCCTCCTGTATCCATCCCTTGGGCAGCCCCGCCTCGGGCGTCATGCCGTACACCGGCTCGCCGGGCAGCCCGGCCTGCAGGGGGATGCGCGCGGCGAACAGCCGGGCCAGGTCCACGCCGGTGGTCACGCCCATGGCCTCGAACATGAACACCAGGTCTTCGGTGACCACATTGCCCGAGGCTCCCGGTGCATAGGGGCAGCCGCCCAGGCCGCCCAGCGATGCGTCGAAGGTGCGCACGCCCACGTCGTACGCGGCCAGGCAGTTGGCCAGGCCCAGGCCGCGGGTGTTGTGCATGTGGGCCGCGCCCGCGTGCGGGCCGATCTCGCTGCGCAGCCGGGTGAACAGGCGGCGCACCTGGGCGGGGTTGGCCATGCCGGTGGTGTCCGACAGGCCCACCTCGTCCACGCCCGCCGCCACGCACGCTGCAGCCAGGCGGATCACGTCGTCCTCGGGCACCTCGCCCTGCAGCGTGCAGCCGAAGGCGGTGGAGATGCCCACCTCCACCAGCACCTGGGGCGCGGTCTCGGCGCGCAGGCGGGTGATGGCGCGCAGCTCCTGCACCATCTCTTCGGGGGTCTTGCGCACATTGGCCTGTGAATGCGCTGCGCTGGCCGACACGGGCAGCGTGATCTTGTGCACGCCGCTGGCCAGCGCGGCCTCGGCGCCGCGCAGGTTGGGCACCAGGGCCATCACGGTGATGCCGGGGTGGGTGAGCGCGTGGCCCACCACCTCGGCCACGTCGGCCATCTGGGGCAGCAGGCGTGCGGGCACGAACGAGCCGACTTCGATCTCGCGCAGGCCTGCGGCGACGAGCGCGTCGATCCAGCGCAGTTTGTGCGCCGTGGGCATGGTGGCCTGCACGGACTGCAGGCCGTCGCGCGGGCCCACTTCGCTGATGAGGATGTCGGGGGATGCCATGGGGTCCTTGGTGCAGTGCAGGGCGGCTGCAAAGGCTTGACGCTGCCGCGGTGCGTTGTTCTAATAGATAGAACGGTGTTCTTTCCATTGAAATGATTGGCGTTTTAACCAGCGCCGTCAAGCCCTGACCCTCCGGTTTTTCTTTTGCAAGCTGCCCCATGCCCCGCAAATCCGCGCACGAATCCCTGGCCGACGCCCACGCAGCGCCGGGTGGTGTGGCGGCCGTGGACCGCGCCCTCACGCTGGTGGCCGCCTTTCGCGCGGGGGAAGGCGCTCTCACACTGGCCGAACTGGCCGCCCGCACACAACTGCACAAGAGCACCGCGCTGCGCCTGCTGGCGTCGCTGGAGCATGCGCGCTGGGTGCAGCGCCTGGCGGACGGGCGTTACGCACTGGGCGCTGAAGTGGCGCGGCTGCATGCGCTGTACGCGGCATCGTTCTCGCTCGACCGGGTGGTGCTGCCCGTGCTGCGCGATCTGGTGGCCGCCACGGGCGAGAGCGCGGCCTACCACGTGCGCCAGGGGCAGGGCGCTGACGCGGTGCGGCTGTGCCAGTTCCGCGTGGATTCGCCGCACCCCGTGCGCGACCACATCCGCGCGGGCGATGTGCTGCCGCTCGGGCGCGGCACCGGCGGGCGGGTGCTGGTGGCGTTCGACCCGGCGCTCAGCCGCACGCTGGGCCAGAAGGACCGTGCGCTCTACGCCCGCATCCGCGCCGACGGCTACATGGCCGGCGCGGGCGACCGGCTGCACGAGGTGGCGGGCATCTCGGCGCCCGTGTTCCATGCCGACGGCAGCCTGGCCGCCGCTGTCACGCTGACCATGCCGGCGCACCGCTATGAAGAGCGGTACGTCAAGGCCGTGCTGGAGGCGGCGCGCCGGTTGAGCGGGCAGGTCTGACGCGCAGACCGAGCATTGCCGACTGGTCAGAAGGCCAGTTTTGGCTGCCAGTTCGCCAGGGCGGTGCGCAATATGCGGCAGTTCTGGCGATTCCCATTGCCATCTGCCCGGCGGAAACTTGTCTCCATCCCTTTGGAGACAAGACCATGGTCACGCAGAACCTGACACCCACCGCATCGCACGCCACCCCCACCACCGTCTCCACCGTGTACCTCAGCGCGCCGGACGTCATCGCCCTCGTGCGGTGCAAGGGCATCGAAGCCTGCCTGCGGGGCATCGCCGACAACATCGAGGCCGACTTCCTGCGCTGGGAGTCGTTCGACAAGTCGGCGCGTGTGGCCAGCCATTCGCAGGACGGCGTGATCGAGCTCATGCCGATTGCCGACGATGCAACCTACGCCTTCAAGTACGTCAACGGCCACCCGCGCAACACGCGCCACGGCCTGTCGACGGTGATGGCGTTCGGCGTGCTGGCCGATGTGGCCACGGGCGCACCGGTGCTGCTGAGTGAGCTCACGCTCACCACTGCGCTGCGCACCGCCGCCATGTCGGCCGTGGCCGCGCGGTCGCTGGCGCGGCCCGGCAGCCGCACCATGGCGCTGATCGGCAACGGCGCGCAGAGCGAGTTCCAGGCGCTGGCCTTCCACCACCTGCTGGGCATCACCACGCTGCGGCTGTTCGACACCGACCCGGCCGCGACCGCCAAGCTGCAGGCCAACCTGCAGGGCACGGGCATCGCCACCGTTGCCTGCGCCAGCACGGCCGATGCGGTGCGCGGTGCCGACATCGTGACCACGGTGACGGCCGACAAGACCAACGCCACCATCCTCACGCCCGACATGCTGGCGCCCGGCATGCACATCAACGCGGTGGGCGGCGACTGCCCCGGCAAGACCGAGCTGCATGCCGATGTGCTGCGTGCGGCGCAGGTGTTTGTGGAATACGCGCCGCAGACCCGCATCGAAGGCGACATACAGCAGCTGCCCGCCGACTTTGCGGTGACCGAGCTGTGGGAGGTGCTGGCCGGCCGGCGCGCAGGCCGCGGCGGCGATGCCGCGGTCACCGTCTTCGATTCCGTGGGCTTTGCGCTGGAGGACTTCTCGGCCCTGCGCTTTCTGCGCGATGCGGCAGAGGTGCTGGGTGTGGGCGAGCGCATCGAGTTGATTCCTGCGCTGGCCGACCCCAAGAATCTGTTCGGCGTGCTGCAGGCGCGCAGCAGCCCCTTGCTGCGCGCAGCGGCCTGACCGGAAGGCCCCGTCAGTCGCGCCACACCACGCTGTCGGCCGCATCGGCCCGCGTGGTGCGAAAGTGGTTGGCCGGGTGCGGCAGGTCCGCCATGCCGAACGAGATGCCGCAGACGATGGTGCGGTCATCGCCAATGCCCAGCACATCGCGCAGCACAGTGGGGTACGACGCGAGCGCGGCCTGCGCGATGGAGCCCACGCCCAGGCTGTGCGCGGCCAGCATGAAGTGGGCCACATACGCGCCGCAGTCCACCGCGCCGTAGGTGCCCAGCGCCTCGTCGCTGCTGACGATGGCCACGTGCGGTGCGCCGAACATCGTGAAGTTCTGCGCTGCCTGGCGGGCCGAGGCTTCGCGGTCGCCCTTGGCAATGCCCAGGGCCTCGTACAAACCCCAGCCGCATTCGCGGCGGCGCTCCTGGTACACGCCGCGGTACTCGCGCGGCCAGGGCAGGTCGGGCGTGGCGGGCGTGGTGGGCGCCACGGCGGCGAATGCTTCGCGCAGCCGTGCCAGCGTGGCGCCGCTGGCGATGTGCACCTGCCAGGGCTGTGCGTTGCACCAGGATGCGGTGCGCTGCGCCGTCGCCAAAATCTGTTCGATGGTGGCGCGCGGCAGGGGCTCGGGTTGGTAGGCGCGGCAGCTGTAGCGGGTGTGCAGCAGGGCAGACAGCGTGTCGAACGCCGTGGCGTCAGCGGGCGGCGCTGCGGCCGTGCCTGTGGAGGTGGTGGGTGCCGGGGAGGCCATGGCGGGCTGTGGGCCTCAGGCCTTCTTGGGCTTGGCCGCGGTTTTGGCGGGCGTCTTGGCGGCGGCCTTGGGGGCTTCCTTAGGGGCTGCCTTGGGGGCTGCCTTGGCGGTGGCCTTGTCCTTCTCGGGCTCGCCGGCGTCCGCTGCCGCCGCCTTCTTGTTGCCTGCGGCCTTGGCCGGCTTGCCGTTCAGCAGGGCGTCGAGCTGGTCGCCGATCTCGGACTCGATGCGGTCCTTGAATGCGCCGAACAAAAAGCCCAGCTGCGCCTTCATCTCGAACTGCGTGGCGTCCACCAGCAGCGTGCCCTTGACGCCCGAGCGGCTGAAGGTGAGCGTGTCTTCGGTGTCGCCCTCTTCGTAGACACATTCCATGTCGAATTTTTCTTCAGCCTTCTCGGCCCACGAGAAAGCAATCTTGCGGGCCTCTTTCAGGCCCAAGTGGTGTTCGCGATGGATGTGGATGTCAGGCACCAGGTGTCTCCTTGGGGGTCGTGGGCGCCAATGCGCGCAGGGCGTCTTGGCGCTCCTGCAGCGGCTGGCGGGTCAGTTGTCGTACGGCATCATAAAACCGGCTCCAGTCGCGGCCCTGCTGCGCGAACAGGGCCTCGAAGCCCGGCACCAGTTCGTCGTACGCGGCCTGCGCTGCAAAGCTGGCGTTGTTGGCCTTGGCCACCCAGCGGTCGTAGCCCGCCACCTGGGCGGTGGTGACCTGGGGCGTGGAGCCCGGCGCGGTGCCCAGCCACTGCGCGCGCAAGGCGTCGTAGCGGCTGCGGAAATCCTGCATTGCTTCTGTTTTCATAGCGGCTAGCGCTTGTCCATCCAGCGGTGGAGCCTCTTTTTGCTCATAAATAGCCGCCAGCCGGGCGCGCGTGGCACGGGTCAGCGCACGGAAGGCGGCGCGGCGCGCCTCGCTGGTGGCATAGGCCTCGCGCGCGGCAGGTGTGGAATGGGTGGCCAGCCACTGCGCCACGCCGATGCGTTCCACCGCCGTGGCGAACGATTCGTTGAACAGCGTGTCGCCCTCGGCGTAGACCACCTGGTGCGCCAGCTCGTGGAACAGCAGGCGCACGAAGTCGCCCTCGGGCCAGCCGATGAAGGTGGACAGCAGCGGGTCGCCCCCCGCCCAGTTCATGTAGCCCAGCGTGGAGTACGCGGGCACGCCGTACACCTCCACTTCCAGCCCCTGCGCCGCGAGCTGGTCGGCCTCGGCCTGGGCGTCGGCCTGCGCGAAGTAGCCGCGGTAGCCGATGCAGCCCGTGACCGGAAAGCACCAGGTGTGCAGCGTCAGCGCGTACGGCGGCGCGGCCACCACGTTCCACACCGCGGCGGGGCGCTGGAGGTCCGCATAGCGGCGGTAGCTGGCGTTGTCCGGCAGGCCCAGCTCGGCCACCGCAAAGGCGCGGGCTTTTTGCGCCAGCTGCAGCCGCTCGCGCAGCGCGGGGTTGATGTCGCTGCGCGCGATCCAGCGGTCGATGGGCTGGGCCGCGTGCATCAGCTGCATGTGGCCGCGCACCGACTGCCAGTAGTAGCCCAGCGAGTCGGTGGTGCTGGCGCAACCCGCCAGCAGGAACGGGGTGGCGAGGGCGAGCCACAGCAGGGGGCGTACGGGAAGCAGGCGCATGCAGGCAGTCGTCTCAGAACAGGGTGTGAAAAGGCGGGGGGCGCGGGCGGCAGGGCGCGCCTGCCGGTCAGTTTAGGGCAACCGGTGGACCGCGGTGCGGCACGCCGCGTGTGCCAGGGGCTGCGCTGTGCCTGCCTAGAATGCCCCACCATGACCGACGCCCCCACCGCCCTGCCCGAAGGCCTGTTCGCCGACGACGCCGGCTGCCCGCGCTGCACCTGGTGCCAGGCCACGCCGCTGTACCGCCACTACCACGACACCGAGTGGGGCTTTCCGGTGGATGACGACCGGCGCCTGTTCGAGAAGCTCTGCCTGGAGGGTTTTCAGTCCGGCCTGAGCTGGCTCACCATCCTGAACAAGCGCGAGGGCTTTCGCGCCGCGTTCGACCATTTCGACGCCGAGAAGGTCGCCGCCTATGGCGAGGCCGACATCGAGCGCCTGGTGCAGGACGCGGCCATCGTGCGGCACCGCGGCAAGATCGTCTCCACCATCAACAATGCGCACCGCGTGCTGGAGCTGCGCCGGGAGTTCGGCTCGCTCGCCCGCTACGCCTGGCGCTACGAGCCCGCCGCCGCCGACCGGCCCGAGCGCCTCACGCGCGAGGCAGCGCGCGCGCTGTCCACATCGCCCGCCTCGGTGGCCATGTCCAAGGACCTCAAGAAGCGCGGATGGACCTTCGTGGGCCCCACCACCGTGTACGCCTTCATGCAGGCGATGGGGCTGGTGAACGACCACATCGAAGGCTGCCATTCGCGCGACCGGGCGCTGCAGGCGCGGGCGGGGTTCACGCTGCCCTAGCCCTATCCATTGGCGGGTGGCTGCATCACTGGCTATAGTGGTGCAGGTCACCCTTTCGGAGCTGCGCACCATGCATGCCTGTCCCCACTGCCAGAAGCCGGGCGTCCGCGACCCGGCGGTCCGCTGGTCCGCGCGCGAGAACCCCGCGCAGTGCAGCTATTGCGGCGGCCTGTCGCACGTGCTGGCCAGCACCTCCGGCGCGATCGCCATGTTCACCTGGGTGACGCTGATCGGCGGCTTGGGCCTGGCCTTCGCACTCGGTTCGGTGGTGTTGGCGGTGGCCGCCGTGCTGGTGGCCTGCATCGGCAATGTATGGATGTGGCACCGCTGCGCGCTGATCCCCATCGACCGCACAACAGCACAGACCGCGAACCGCGTGGGCTGGGCGACCACGGCGCTGGGCGTGATGCTGTGCCTTTTCCAATGAGCCACTGAGCCACCGAGCCACCGAGCCATCGAGCCATCGAGCCATCGAGCCATCGAGCCATCGAGCCATCGCCGCAGGGTGACTGCGGCGGGGCGCCAAGACCTCAGGTCCGCTGTCCCTGGGCGTTGACCACCACTTCCCCGTCTTCCTTGCTGAAAGCGCCTTGCTGCGGCGCGGGCAGGATGTCGAGCACCACCTCCGACGGCCGGCACAGCCGGGTGCCCAGCGGCGTCACCACCAGCGGCCGGTTGATGAGGATGGGGTGGGCCAGCATGGCGTCGATGAGCTGCGCGTCCGTCACGCCCGGCGCGTTCAGCTGCAGTTCGGTGAACAGCGCCTCCTTGGTGCGCACGGCGTCGATCACCGGGGCGCCCGTGGCGGCGATCAGTGCGACCAGCGTGGCGCGGTCCGGCGGGGTCTTCAGGTACTCGATGACCTCGGGCTCGATGCCGCTGTTGCGGATCATGGCGAGCGTGTTGCGGGAGGTGCCGCACTTCGGGTTGTGGTAGATGGTGACGGTGGACATGGCGTGGTCGGTCATGGATCGATGGACAAGGGTTGCGAGTGTTGCGGCCACGAGCGGGCGGGCCACGAGCGGAACACCAGCGGGCCGCCTTGCTGTCGGCACGTCATCCAGCGCCCAGCTCCAGGTGGTCGAGCAGCGCGAAGTCGGCTCCCGGCGCCGGCTCGGCAAACAGGGCGAGGCTGTCGAACTTCAGTGCGGGCATGTCGGAGAAGTATTCCTGCGCGGCATCCAGCACGAGCGTCTGGGTGCTGGCATCCACCTGCGACAGTCGCCCCGTGATCGTCATGTGGAAGCGGAACTCCTCCAGCACGAAGGGGTAGCCCCAAAGTTGCATCAGCTCGTCCTGCCGCGCGCTGAGACCGACGGCGCGGCGACGCGCCAGATCGGCCTTGGACAGGGGCGCTGCCAGAGGCTGAAATTGCGTGACGCAGGCCGCCGCCGCGTCGCGCAGGGCTGCGTTGGCCGCATGCGAAGGCGGCGGTACCAGCGCCAGGAAGTCGCCCAGGCGCTCCACGTGCAACGGCGGCAGCTGGAATGCGCTCAGGCTCTGCGCCACGGTCTGCACTGCGTGGTGCAACGTCATCCAGTCCACACCAGGCGCCAGTGCGAACGGGGCCTTGAGTGTGGCGTGCCAGCCGTATCGGCGCGGTGCTGCGGTGAGGCGTTCCAGCACATCGGCAGGCACGCCATGGATGTCGAGCTGTGGCAGCGGCTGCAGCAAGGCTGCGCATCGGCCCAGCCAATGGCTGCCCGCCAGCCATCCCAGGCTGCCGGGGCTGGGCGCGAAGTAGACCGCATAGCGATGGGCTGCCGCGGTCTCGGAGGCTGCCGGCAGAGGGGTTGCGGTTGCCGCCTGGTGCGGGCACGGTGTGGTCTTGGTCTCAGGCGGCATTGCGGTCTTCGCTCATCCACCCCAGGTTGAGCGGGCGGTCTTCGAACTCGGTGTTGAGCACCACGGTGCTGGTGGTGCGCGCCACGCCCTCGATGGCCTTGATCTGGTAAAGCACGTCTTCCAGCGCCCGCGCGTGGGTGGTGCGCACCTTGGCCAGGAAGTCGTATTCACCCGCCACGCTGTGCAGCTCTTCGATCTCGGGCATGGCCTGCAGGCGCGGTGCGATGTCGCGGCAGTGGGCACCGCCGTCGTTGCGGATGGCCACGAAGGCCGTGAACGACAGCCCCACGCGCTCTGGCTCCACGCTGATGGAGAACCGGCGGATCACCCCCTTGTCCAGCAGCTTCTTCACGCGCTCGTGCACGGCCGCCGTGGACAGCCCCACTTCGCTGCCCACTTCGGCGTACGAACGTCGGCCATCCACGCTCAGCGCCGAAATAATTCTGGCGTCCATGTCATCTGTCTGAATATTTGCTTGCATAGCGGCATGAATTTGGTAAAAATTCCGAAATTCTTGCGAATTCCATAAATTATTCGGTCAGGTGAAGAATATGCCGGCAAATATCAATGTGCAAGCCCGCCACCCCGCGCCGTGGGCCTTGGGCCTCGCCCTGCTGTTGGTGTACGTGGTGTGGGGCACCACGTACTTTGCCATCGGCATCGCCTTGCAGACCATGCCGCCCCTGTTGATGAGCGCGATCCGTTTCCTGTGTGCAGGCGGCGTGATGCTGCTGGTGGCGCTGTGGCAAGGGCACGCGCTGCCCACGGTCTTGCAGTGGCGTAACTCGGCCATCGTGGGCGCGTTGATGGTGTTTCTGGCGATGAATCTGGTGGTTTTTGCGCAGAAGCTGGGCATCGGCTCGGGCCTGATGGCCACGGTGGTAACCACCATGCCGATGTGGCTGGCGCTGTGGTCGCACTGGGGCGGCGAACGGGTACCGTTGATGAGCTGGATCGGCGTGGCACTGGGCGTGGTGGGTGCGCTGCTACTCGCATTGGAGGGCGACTTTTCTGCGACCTGGCTCGGAGCGCTGCTGGCCTTTGGCGCGCCGCTGTGCTGGAGCGTGGGTTCGTACGCATCGCGCAAGTTGTCTCTGCCTGCGCCTGCCATGGCGGCGGCTGCGCAGTGGCTGGTGGGTGGGGCGATGGGGCTGGTGGCGGCACTGTGCTTCGAGCCGCTGAGCGCGCTGGGGCAGGTGAGTGCGAAGTCGTGGGCTGCGTGGGTGTACCTGCTGGTGTTTGGGACGCTGGTGGCGCTCAATGCGTATCTGTGGCTGCTGCAGAACACGTCGGCGGCGTTGGCGGGGAGCTATTCGTTTGTGAACCCGGCCGTGGCGTTGTTGGTGGGGGTGGCGCTGGGGGGTGAGTTGCTGACGGGGTGGGTGTTTGCGGCGTTGCCGCTGATTGGGGCGGCGCTGGTGTTGATTTTGTATGGCAAGGCGTTGAAGGGGTGGTGGGTGGGGCGAAGGGCGTCTTGGTGGGGCCTGCGGGTGGGGTAGTGGGCTGGGGTGTCTTGTTTTGTCTTGTCTTCCACCCGTTCAGGTTGAGCCTGTCGAAGTCTTTGCGCGTCTTCACTATCCGTTCTGATTGAGCTTGTCGAAACCTGGGCGCTAGCTCGCTAGCTCGCTGATTCGGCAGCATGCCTTTGTTGAGGGCGGGGGCCGGGGTGCGCGCCCGGCGGCGCGGTAACTTTCTCTTGGTTCGCCAAGAGAAAGTCACCAAAGAGAAGGCGACCCCAAGTCTGCG
>NZ_LMLZ01000011.1 GCF_001422735.1 Acidovorax sp. Leaf78
GCCCTACAGCAGTGCTGCTGGAAAATGAGGCCCAGTGACGCGGTACGGGCTGGTTCACATGCTCATTGCGCGTTTCCACACAGCCTCGGCCAGAAGCAGACGTTCGTTAGGCGGATACTCATCTAGAGGTCACGGGCAGCGCGGGTTTCGCGAAGGTTTAGATGACAAACCACCCGTTGTCGTATTGGCTGCTTATAAATTCCACAAATGCCTTTACCTTTGGGGTTTGCAGGCGTCGTGAGGTGTGCATCGCCCAGAGCTGGGTTTCCTTGCCCGCGATACCCCAGGAAACCAGCTCCCGCTTCTCCAACTGATCGCCGATGATCGACTGCGGCAGCATCGCCACTCCCGCACCCGCCACCACGGCATCGCGGATGGAAAGCAACGACGACAGCCTGAGTACAGGCTGTGGGTCGTAGGAGATTTGACCTTCCCCGACGGACCAGATATCTCCTGCTTGGTGGGACGGCATGACGACAGCAGGAACGGGAAGATGCTTCCCGGCTCTTTTCTCCGGGATTTGTATAGTCGGAGCGGCTGCAAGGATCAGCCTATCTTTTGCGAAGCATCTGCCGACAAGGTTGCCGTCCTCTCTCGGATTAATCCGAATCGCGACGTCGAAGTGCTCCTCGACCAGATCGGTCAGACGGTCTTCCGAAATGACCTCTATCTCCACCTCGGGATACAAACCTCTGAACCGTGCGGCCAGCTTGCCGAGAGCGACCTGAGAAAACAGCAATGGTGCAGCGACGCGTAGGCGCCCCTTGGGCGCCGTCAAACCGTCACGTGCCGCCGCCATCGCCTCCTCAATCTCACGCATCGGGCCAATGGTTTGGGAGAGCAATGCTCTACCGGTCGCTGTGAGTTCGAGGCTTCGAGCGCCGCGCTCGAAGAGACGCACCCCCAAAGCATCTTCGAAGTCCGCCAGCCGCCGCGAGAGGGTGGCCTTAGAGCGGCCACTGGCACGGCTGGCCTTGCCTAAACCTCCGTGAGTGGCTACCAGCTGGAAATCACGTAGCGCGTCGAAGTCCATAGGTGTCTCATATTTGAAACCCGCAGTATAGATTTTATGGTCTGTGCGTTGATATTGGAACGACCTACAGTTCATTCACACCAACCAACCACTTGAAGGAACCTGATCATGACCATCCTCGTTACTGGAGCTACCGGCCGCGTCGGCCGCCACGTCGTCGAACAACTCGCAAAGCGCGGCGCCGCCGTTCGTGTTCTTACCCGCGATCCTGCCAAGGCCAACTTCGCATCCGGCGTGGAAGTCGCCCAAGGGGATCTGCTTGACTTGGATTCCCTGCGGGCTGCCTTTGCCGGCGTCAAGACGCTCTTCCTGCTAAATGCGGTGACGGGAGATGAATTTACGCAGGCGATCATCACCCTCAACATTGCCCGCGAGGCTGGCGTCAATCGGGTTGTCTACCTGTCGGTGTTCGATGCCGACCGCGCTGTGAACGTGCCGCACTTCGCCGTCAAGTACGGTGCTGAGCGCATGCTCGAGGCGCTAGGCTTCAGTGCCACCATCCTGCGGCCAACCTACTTCATCGACAACGAGGTCATGATTGCCGACGTGGTGAAGAACTATGGGGTGTACCCGATGCCGATCGGATCGAAGGGTGTGGCCATGGTCGATGCCCGCGACATTGCCGAGGTCGCCGCAATCGAGTTGATTCGCCGTGACCAGTCGCCGGGCAAGCTGCCTATCGAGACGATCAACATCGTCGGCCCCGACACACTTACTGGTGCGAACGCGGCAGCGATCTGGACCGAAGCGCTGGGACACCCAGTCGCCTACGGCGGCGATGATCCAACCGGTTTCGAAGCAAACATGGCCAACTTCATGCCCAAGTGGATGGCTTACGAAATGCGGGTCATGGCCGAGCGTTATGTCAGTGACGGGATGGTGCCCCAGGAGGGCGACCGTGAGCGTCTGGTCAAGATGCTCGGACGCCCGCTGCACGCGTACCGTGACTTTGTAGCTACGCTGGTTGCCTGACAACATGGTTTGAGATAGCTGATTTGGATCGCTGGACAAAGCCTCGCTCTGATTCGGGCCGGGCTTCGTACTCCGTGTGAACTTCTAAATCGATATTTCGACCGAGCTGACGGGGAGACCGAAGGGCCGCTTTGGGCCCAAAGCGGCCTATTAGCAGCTACGCCTAATTCCCAGCGGGTTCTTGGTTGGGCCAAAAATACCCTCGCACCTGGGGCGACACATAGGGCAGCACAACCACAATGCCCCAAAGCATCGACCCGAGAGACATGGCCGCGAAATTTATGCCGGACTGCACCGTTACCCCAATGAACGGAATAAGCACGTAGCAGGCCACGCTGAACCAAACTGCAAACCTCGGTCCCCACTGCCTAAAGCGCAGTAGACCGTAGAGCTGGAAAGGGACAGCGGCAATGGCAGCTATGCAAAGCACGCCAATGAGGACCGTGCTGGTGGTGTCGCCTTCCAGTTGAGCGGCGTCATAAATCGACTGGGCTTCCTTGAACTCCGGAGGGATGAGATGCGAGAGGAATGTTAGGTCCCCGATTGCAAAGACGGTCGGAATGACATACGAGACAACTATCAACCATCTGAAGGCAGATTTACTCACAGGCTCACTCCCTTGTTTTGAAGGGCCCCACCGTACCCACGACAGCTGGTGGCCGATAGCTGCCATGTTATCAACAGCCCGGCCGCTCAAACCCAGGCCAATCTCCCCAATAAAAAAGCGCGAAGTGAATCGCCCCGGCTGAACTAGACACCTTCGAGCCTCAAACCTGAGGCCCAATAGGAGGTGCCATGACAAAGCAGCCATATCCCGAAGAGTTCAAGATCGAAGCGGTCAAGCAGATAACGGAGCGAGGCCACCGAGTAGCCGATGTATCCGCCCAGATCGGCGTGAGCCAGCACAGCCTGTACAAGTGGATCAAGGTCTATTCGGTGCCTGCGCCAGAACGACAGATGCAGACGTCCCAGACCGAGGAGCTGCGACGGCTGAAGGCTGAACTCAAGCGCGTGACCGAGGAGCGTGACATCCTAAAAAAAGCCGCCGCGTACTTTGCCAGGCAGTCCGGGTGAGGTACGCGTTCATCAAGCAGCATGCGCAGGAACACAGCGTGCGGCGCATGTGCAAGGTGATGCAGCTACACCCCAGCGGCTACTACGCGTGGAAGGCAGCGCCGCATAGCCCACGGGCCAAGGACGACCACAGGCTTCTGGGCTTGCTCAAGCAGGCATGGCTGGAGAGTGGCGGTGTCTACGGCTACCGCAAACTCACGCTGGACATGCGCGACCTGGGCGAGCGTTGCGGCAAGCATCGCGTGGCGCGGTTGCTCAAGATCGAAGGCCTGCGATCGCAGACGGGCTACGGCCGCCGGCCTGGAATGCGAGGCGGCAAGCCCGCCGTGGTCGCACCAAACCATCTGAAGCGTCAGTTCAAGGTGGATGAGCCCAATCAGTCTTGGGTCACTGACATCACCTACATCCGAACCCACGAAGGCTGGCTGTACCTGGCGGTTGTGGTCGATCTGTTCTCACGCCAGGTAGTGGGCTGGTCCATGGGCAGCCGCATTGACACGAGCCTGGTCCTCGATGCACTGCTGATGGCGCTATGGCGCCGCCAGCCGCGTGCACCTGTCATGGTTCATTCCGATCAAGGCTGTCAGTTCACAGGCCACGAGTGGCAGACCTTCCTGCGCGAGCACAACCTGGTCAGCAGCATGAGCCGGCGTGGCAACTGCCACGACAACGCTGTGGCCGAGAGCTTCTTCCAACTGCTCAAGCGCGAACGCATCCGCAGGCGGGTCTATGCAACCCGTGATGATGCGAGAGCGGACGTCTTCAACTACATCGAAATGTTCTAAAACTCACAGCGCCGTCATTCATCGGCGGCAGGACTATCCCCTGTAGAGTTCGAACAGCGACATTCCCAACGGCTCAAAAGTGTCTAGATAAGCCGGGGCGATTCAGTTTGGACAGTGGGCACACGATGTTCCTCGCGCATCTTCATGCGCTCTGCGGGAATGCTCCACAAGGCCGCCTTGCGGTCGAACTCCGCCCAGCGCGCGCCGCGCACTTCCCCGGGCATGCAGGCCGTGAGCATGAGCATGCGCAGGCCCAGCACGATGCTGGGCGCACCGTCATAGGCCGCGAGCTTGCGCATGAACTCGGGCAGCCTCTTTTTCCGTCAGGGCGGCCCGGTGTTGGACGGTGAGGGGTTTGAGGATCTCGGAGGGCACCAGATCGAGCATAGGGTTGGTGTCGATGCGCTGGTGGGTCACGGCCCAGCGGTAGATGGCTTTCACGCGCTGCAGCACGCGGCCGGCCTGGTCAGTTGCGCCGCGGGCTTCGAGGCCCGCGCCGTCTGCGTGCTTGCACGTAAATACCGCACGCTGTCGGACCGTGCCGTGTTTTTCAGCACACAGAAAAACCTTCAGCCGCAAGCGCTTGCAGCGCTTGGCAACAAGGACAAAGCGCAACTGGGCGAGCACGGCAGGCTCATCGAGAAAGACAAGGTGGCTTCGGTAGAAGCAGCCAAGGATGCGCGCTTCACCACGGTGATCATCGCGAAAGGTTTGGGTGATGACATCGGCGTCCATGCCATGTCAGAGGCCGCCCAAATGCGCATCGTCAGCAAGGTTCAGGCCCTGCTGGGCAAGGCCGGCAAAGTGCAGAAGGTTCGGCCAAGTCTCCTGCAGCGTTCGGGGAAATCGATTTTTTTCGCCATCGCGACACTGGTATTGACCGGGCTGTTCTACTCCATCGTGTCGTCGATGGGCCATGCATCCATCGAGGCCACGGGTAAGCACGCAGGCAAAGAGAAGCTGCTGTATTCAGTCGCAAGTACCTTGGGGCCCACCGGCACGCTGGTCGTCGGCGGTCTGCTCACTGCGCTGTTTCTGTTCAGCGCCTACAAGAACAGCAAGAAGAGCTGGGTGACCGAGCGATATTCGTTCTGACACACCACAACAAAACCAGCCGCTCTCAGCTGGGGCAAGACTGAGGCCAGCCTTCCTCAAGCAGCTCAAGAGGAACGCTCATCGGCGAGGGGCACGCCCGCACGACCTTCCCGCTGCGCCGCCCGAAGCTCGGCCAGCGCCTCCTCCACCGCCCGCCGGTACTCCGGCGTCAGATCCTCGGTCTTGAGTTCGCGCTCGTGGAATTGAGCGCGGTGCGGGTCTTTCAGCAAGTCCTGAATCACGATGCCCTTGAGCTTTACATAGACAGCGTTGTCCATCGGGGTCTCCTGCAAGTGCCAAGCAAGGACCCCATGATCCACCCAAATGCGCAAAAGACGCCATGGGGGATTGCCACGGGATGCGTGCCAACCACAGGCAAGCAGTCGCAGCCCGCAATGCGTCGTGGGGCCACCGATCAGCATGTACTCTGGCTTCGCGCGTCAATGCCTGTAGCTACGGCCTGACTGCACAGCAGCGGGCAGCAGCGCTCAACAGCCACAGTACCTGCCAGCCCCTGCCGGTCAAACCTCTTCGCCGCGAGCTATAGCCAACCATCCCGCACCAGTCAGGCCTGCTGGTTCGCCACCGCGGCCCCCACGACCTGCACGGCTCTACCCCATCACTGCGCAGCCAGCGTCATGAAATCCTGCTCGTACGACTTGGCCGACGCCACCGCCTTCACGCGCTGGGCTGGTGTCGTGGCGTTGTGCACCTGTGCAAAGCCGGCGCAGCCTTCTGTCACCAGCGTTTGCGCGTAGCTGCGGTACGCCAGGTCGGGGGATTGATCGAACCGGGCCAGATACTCGCGCACCAGGGTTTTAGTCTGGGCGGTGTTCTGCCGGTCGCGGGCCACGGTCTGCAGCACCTGCACCAGGTCCTTTTGGCGACGCAGGCGTTCGTTGTAGGTGCGCTGGGGGTCGAAGGAGGACTGGGCGATGAATGCGCGCAGCGCGGCTTTTTGCGGCTCGTCCAGCCGACCATAGAAGCCCTCGGCCCGCGAGAGCAGTTCCTTGAAGCGGTGTTCACGCACTTTCTCGGGCGTGGGGTCGAGCCATTCCTTGCGCCAGTCGGCATTGCTGTCGGCCTGCTTGCGCTCCAGCTGGCGGATCTGGCTGTCCGTCAGCTGCGATGCCAGCCACAGCATCTTGGGCTCGGCCTGGCTGACCACCTGGTCGAACTGGGTGCGGATTTCGGCGTAGGTGCTGCAGGCCTGCTGCGCGGTGATGCCGTCGGCCAGTTGGCGCTGGACCTTTTGCAGCACCTGCGCATGCTGGGGAAGCATGGTGTCGCGGTGCCACTGCTGCAGGTCATCGAGCTCGTCGCGCACGCGTTCGTTCTGCGCGTCCGACAGGCCCAGGTAGCGGTTGATCTGCCACGCCATGAGCTGCGGCGCCTGGTTGTAGGCCAGCTTGACGGTGCTGCAGCCCTGGAGCAGCAGCGCCATGGCGGCGCCCAGCACCACCGCGCGCAGGGCGCGGGCCCTGCCCGACAGGCGCGTGCGCTTCAAAGGCGGCGCTGCAACAGCGGTGTGGTATGCCACGGGTCAGTTGTCTTGGCGGCGTATGAGCTGGCGGCCGCTGGGGGTGATGGTCAGGTCTCCGGAGGTGCCCTTGGCGATGAAGCCCCACTCCAGCAGGCGCGCGGACACGTGGTCCTTGAGCCCGTGGGGCAGCGTGATGGTCTCGCCCATTTCGAGTTGCTTCAGGGTTTCGATCTCGTCGACGGTGGGATCGAAATGCGGTGCATGGTAGGTCGTCATGGAAGGCACTTTCAGGTTGTGATTTATGTGTCAACTGATCCTTACAGCGCCAGATTAGTTCAGCCAGAAGGCGCATGCAAGCGCATTAGCCGGGTCCAGGCATTGGACTGCCCCCCAACGCGGCCATGTCCTGCAACCAGCGCGAAAACGCGGCCAGCACCGGGGACTGTGCGGGCTGCGCGGGGCTGATCAGGTAGTACCCGCGCTCGCCGCGCAGGGGCCGAGCGCAGGCCACCACCAGCTCGCCGCTGGCAAGCTCCGCCTCGATCAGCAGCGGCGGGATCAGCGCCACACCCATGCCGTGCGTGGCCGCCACGGCCAGCATGGAGAACAGCTCGTAGCGCGGGCCATCGAGCGCGTGCGGCGCCTCCACCGCCATCGCATCGAACCACTGCCGCCAGCCATACGGGCGCGTGCTTTGCTGCAGCAGGGGCAGGTCGGCCAGCGCTTCGGCCGCCACGGGCTGGTGGGCGCGGCCCCGGCCGCGGGGCGCGGCAGATTCGAGCAGGCGCGGGCTGCACACGGGCACGACGTCTTCGTGCATCAGCAGCTGGGCCTGCACGCCGGGCCAGTTGGCCACCTGCTCCGGCGTGCCGGCGTACAGCGCGGCGTCGAAGGTGGTGTCGGCAAACAGAAATGGCCGCGTCTGCGTGTCGATGTGCACCACGATGTCGGGGTGCACCTGTGCCAACTGCGGCAGGCGCGGTACGAGCCAGCGCGTGGCAAACGTGGGCACGGCCGCCAGCGACAGCGTGCCGCCCTCGCCCTGGTGGGCCATCACGTCCAGCGTGTCGCGCTCCAGCCCCTGCAGCCAGCGCGCCACCTGGCGGCCATAGTGCGCGCCGGCGGGCGTCAGCACCACGCCGTGGCGGGTGCGGCGAAACAGCTGCACGCCCAGGAATTCTTCCAGTGCCTGGATCTGGCGGGAGACAGCGCTCTGCGTCAGAGACAACTCTTGCGCGGCGCGGGTGTAGCTCTCGTGGCGGGCAGCGACTTCAAAACAGGCCAGGGCCTGGGTCGATGGAATGTTGCGGCGCATGATGAAGATGAACTTGTACGGTGGCCACCCGGCAGGCGGTGTCTGGCGCAAAGTATTCCATACATTCCATTTATACATATCTGGATGAAAAGAACTCGCTTGCCGCCCGCTGGCGCGCGGCCTACGATGCGCCTCAGAACACCTTTGTTGCCACCTTTTTTTTGCACCTGGAGACACGCACATGGCCCACGCCTCTTTTCAATGGGATGACCCTTTCCTGCTGAGCCAGCAGCTGACCGACGACGAGCGCGCCATCCGCGACGCCGCCGCCGCCTACTGCCAGGACAAGCTGGCACCCCGCGTGCTGGACGCCTTCCGACACGAAAAGATGGACGTGAGCATCTTTCGCGAGATGGGCGAAGTGGGACTCCTGGGCCCCACCATCCCCGAGCAGTACGGCGGCCCCGGCCTGTCGTACGTGGCCTATGGCCTGATCGCCCGCGAAGTCGAACGCGTGGATTCGGGCTACCGCTCCATGGCCAGCGTGCAGTCGTCGCTGGTGATGGTGCCCATCCATGAGTTCGGCACCGAAGCGCAAAAGCAGAAGTACCTGCCCAAGCTCGCCACCGGCGAGTGGATCGGCTGCTTCGGCCTGACCGAGCCCGACCACGGCTCCGACCCCGGCAGCATGGCCACGCGCGCCTACAAGGTCGATGGCGGCTACAAGCTCAAGGGCAGCAAGATGTGGATCACCAACAGCCCCGTGGCGGATGTGTTCGTCGTCTGGGCCAAGGAAGTATCCGAAGGCGGTGCGGTGGGCCCCATCCGCGGCTTTGTGCTGGACAAGGGCATGAAGGGGCTGACGGCTCCTGCCATCCACGGCAAGGTGGGCCTGCGTGCATCGATCACGGGGGAGATCGTGATGGACGACGTGTTCGTGCCTGAAGAAAACGCGTTTCCTGAAGTGCAGGGCCTGAAGGGCCCCTTCACCTGCCTGAACAGCGCGCGCTACGGCATCGCCTGGGGCGCACTGGGTGCGGCCGAGTTCTGCTGGCACACCGCCCGCCAGTACACGCTGGACCGCAAGCAGTTTGGCCGCCCCCTGGCTGCGAACCAGCTCATCCAGAAGAAGCTGGCCGACATGCAGACCGAGATCGCCATCGGCCTGCAGGCCTGCCTGCAGTTCGGCCGCATGAAGGACGCGGGCACGGCCAGCGTGGAAGGCACGTCCATCATCAAGCGCAACAGCTGCGGCAAGGCCCTGGACATCGCCCGCCTGGCGCGCGACATGATGGGGGGCAACGGCATCAGCGACGAGTTCGGCGTGGCGCGCCACCTGGTGAACCTGGAAGTGGTGAACACGTATGAAGGCACGCACGATGTGCATGCGCTGATCCTGGGCCGGGCGCAGACTGGCATTGCAGCGTTCAGCAACTAAGCCTTCGAAGCCATCATGGCCCGGTAGATTCACTGCCATTACTCCTAAAACGATAGCTGCTAGCGCTTTATAGACAGGCGCTAGCAGCCTTTTTCATTCAAATTTCCATGACCACATCCAATGCAGGCGCCCTGACGGGCATCAAGGTGCTCGACCTCTCCCGTGTGCTGGCCGGCCCGTGGTGCACGCAGGTGCTGGCCGACCTGGGGGCGGATGTGGTGAAGGTAGAACGCCCCGGCGTGGGCGACGACACGCGCCAGTGGGGCCCGCCCTTTTTGAAGGACGCCGAGGGCAACGACACGAACCAGGCGAGCTACTACACCGCCTGCAACCGCAACAAGCGCTCGGTCACCATCGACATGGCATCACCCGACGGGCAGGCGCTGATCCGGCAGATGGCGCAAGAGGCCGACATCGTGGTCGAGAACTTCAAGGTCGGCGGCCTGAAGCAATACGGCCTGGACCACGAGAGCCTGCGCGCGCTGAACCCGCGCCTCATCTACTGCTCCGTCACCGGCTTTGGGCAGGACGGGCCATACGCCGAGCGCGCGGGCTACGACCTGATGGTGCAGGCCATGACGGGCCTGATGAGTATCACCGGCCAGGCCGACAGCCAGCCCGGCGGCGGCCCGATGCGCGTGGGCGTGGCCGTGATCGACCTGTTCACCGGCCTGTACGCCAGCAACGCCATCCTGGCCGCGCTGCATGTGCGCGACAACGCGGCCACTGGCACCGGCCAGGGCCAGCACATCGACATGGCGCTGCTCGACGTGGGCATGGCCGTGCTGGCCAACCAGGCCTCAGGCTTCCTTGCGACCGGCAAGGCGCCCGAGCGCATGGGCAACAGCCACCCGAGCCTGGCGCCCTACCAGGACTTTGCGACCGCCGACGGCAACATGCTGCTGGCCATCGGCAACGACGGGCAGTTCCAGCGCTTTTGCGCCGCGGCCAGCCAGCCCCAGTGGGGCACCGACCCGCGCTTTGCCACCAACACGCTGCGCGTGAAGCACCGCACCGACCTGATCCCCGCCATGGAGGCGGTGACGCGCACGCGCACCACCGCCGACTGGATCGCGCTGCTGGAAGACAAGGCCGTGCCCTGCGGCCCCATCAACACCATTGCGCAGGCGTTCGACGATGCGCAGGTCAAAGCGCGCGGCCTGGCGGTGACGCTGCCGCGCTGGAAGGACGGCGAGGCCGCCACCGACGGCGTGCAGCAGATCACCGGCGTGGCCAGCCCGCTGCGCCTGTCGGCCACGCCGCCGGTGCTGCGCAACGCGCCGCCGGCGCTGGGGCAGCACACGGACGAAGTGCTTGCCGAGATGGGGCTTGGCCCCGAGCGTATTGCAGCGCTGCGGGCATCGGGCGTGGTGTAGCTGCAGCTGCCGGTCCACGGATCAAAGGTGTAGCTGGATCGCCAGACCACCGCCACTGTCCACATCCGTTCGGGCTGAGCCTGTCGAAGCCTTGCGCGGCGCTTCGACAAGCTCAGCGTGAACGGATGGGGATGCGTATCGCCTCACGCCAGCGGCGCAGCAGCCTCCAGCAGATACTCCGTCACCTCATCGGAGAAGCGCATCAGCCGGCCGTCCAGCAGCACGGCCTCCGAGCCCTTCGGATCGGGCGCCGCCGCTGGCAAGCCGTGGTCCACCAGTGCCTGGGCGCAGCCCACCCAGTCGCCACCGGGCTCGGGCGTGTTGATCGACCCCCACGACAGCGCGCCGCAAGCGTTGTCCTCAAAGCCATGCGTGGCCTGCCAGCGCGCGCCGTGCTCCAGCAGGAAACGGGTCAGCGCCGCGTCGCCCCGAAAGATGGCCAGGTGCAGCGCGGTGCCGTCCCAGTCGCCCCCCTTCGCGTCGATGGGCCAGCCCAGGCGCACCATCAGCCGCACGGCAGCGCCGCAGTCCGCCTGGGCAGCCAGCTCGGGCAGCAGGCGCTGCTGGGGCGGCGACAGCGCATGCACCAGCCCAGGCAGGGCGGTCAGCAGCGTGCGCGCCCGTGCCTCGTCGGCCTCGGCGCAGGCGGCGATGAACTGCTCGTCGGCAGGCACCTCGCCCCCGCCGGCCGCGGTGCGCAGAAACGCCGCCACGGCCGGCAGCCCATACCGCAGGGCCTGGATGTGCGCCGCCGTGCCGTCGGCGGTGCGCATGGCGGGGTCGGCACCCGCGGCCACCAACGCCTGCACGTGTGCGAGCGATCGCCGCCGCCGCAGGGCCCACAGCAGGGGCGCGCTGTGGGGGGCGGGCCCGCCGTCCTGGCCCAAGGGCTCGTTCGCATCCGCACCGTGCGCCAGCAGCAGTTGCAGCGCTGGCAGGTCGTCCATGTCGAGCACTCTGTACACCGCGTTCGATCCCTGCACCCGCGCGCCCGCCTCCAGCAGCATGCGCGTGCAGTCCAGGCTGCCCAGCGCGTGGTACAGCGACTCGCCATCGTTGGGGTCGGCGCCCGCGTCCAGCAGCAGGCGCGCCATGCCGGCATGCTGGTTCTGCCCCGCTGCGCCATACAGCGCCGAGAGGGGGTGCGTTGCATCGGGCGCTGCCAGCGACGCGGGGGGCCAGCGGCTGCCCACCCGCTGGTTGGCATCGGCACCCGCTTGCAGCAGCAGGGCCACGCAGGCCTGCAGGCGGTCCGCGAACGCCGGCAGCCGCGCCAGGCTGGAATGCGCCACGGCCAGCAGCGGCGGCAGCTGCAAGGGCCCGCCAGCGCGGTGCACCCAGCCCGGGTCTTGCGCAATGGCCTGGCGCAGGCGCGCCTCATCGCCCACGGCACAGGCCAGCCACGGGCCTTCGTCCTGCGGGATGGCGCCATCGGCCCACAGCCGTTCGGCCAGCCGGGGCCGGGCACTGTGGTTGCCGCCTGCAATGTCGCCCGCATAGACCAGGCGCAGCCACTGCTGCGTGGCGCGCTCCGGGTCATCCACCAGCGCGCGCCGCGCCAGCACAAAGCCCTGGAAGTCGGCCCACGACGCAAAGCCATGCTCGCGCGCCAGGCACGATTGCGCGTCGTGCAGCTTCAGGCCCAGGGCCGCGATGGCGGCATCGCCCAGCCCTGCGGCGGAAGGCAGCGCGTTGCGAAAGCGCGCCAGCGCCTCGGGCTCGCCGCTGCGATAGCTGGCAAGCAGGTCCTTGGCTTGTTTCTTGAGATGGCCCAGGTCGGGCCGAGGGGGAATGCGTTTCACGAGAACCTCCGTGCATGGATCGCCGACGGCCCGCAACTCCGGCAGCACAAAGGATGAAAAGAAAAGTCAGCTCGGCACGGAACACGCAGGGTGCTCCAGGAGTGGCAAGTGGGTTCAACCCTTCCCGCGGGCCCGGGCGCGGCTTGCACCGCGGGCGGCATCTTACCGCCACGCAGCGCGTAGCCGCGAGCGATCAATCCCCGTGCGCAGGCTCCAGCGCCTTGTACTGCGCCATGGTGCGCAGGCAGGCGTCGGCCACTTCGGTGCCCTTTTTCACGAAGTGTTCGCGGAAGAACTTGAGGTGGTCTTCGTGCTCGTGGAAGTCGCGCGGCGTGAGCACGGCGGACATCACGGGCACCTCGGTGTCGAGCTGCACGCGCATCAGGCCGTCGATGACGGCGGTGGTCACGAACTCGTGGCGGTAGATGCCGCCGTTGACCACCAGCGCACAGGCCACGATGGCGTCGTAGCGGCCGCTTTGCGCCAGGCGCTTGGCCAGGAGCGGGATCTCGAAGGCGCCGGGCACTTCGAACTGCTCGATCTGCCCGGCGGGCAGCCCGTTGCGGCCGAACTCGGCGATCGCGGCATCGCGCGACTGGTGGACGATGTCCCGGTGCCAGCCGGCGCAGATGATCGCGACGCGTTCGCTGCGGCGTGCCGTGGCGGCGGAGATGGCTGTCTGGGAAGGAATGGACTGATTCATGGACTTATCTCAAAGCGAGGAAAGGATTACCAGAATCAGGGCGCGCGAACAGGACTGCCGTGCACCGGCAGCACCGCACGCACCGCTGCGGGCAAGGCCGGGCCGGGCGACCAGGCCGGTGATGGATCACCACCTCGGGCCGCACAGGACCGGACACGCTGCGCAGATGCACGCACGGCACCACCCCTGCGGGCGGCCCCTGGTTTCGCGATCTCTTTCATCCGGACTGTGACCGTCGGCTCTGGCATCTCACCAGATCTGCTGACCCCGGGCCGCCACCACTGCTGGCACGGCCCGGGCGCTCGCGGGCTGCTGCAGTGCAGATGCAAAGACATCTGCCCGCAGATACCGCCGGTGGGGAATTTCGCCCCGCCCTGAGAACGCTGCCGGGCAGGAGACATCCCGCCCGGCGCCACGATTCTAGGGGAAACCCTGGTGCCCTGCAGTCGCCTGCGCGATGGCCCTGCCGCCACCGTTGAGGCACATCAATCCGTCAGCGCGGCTTCTCGAAGCCGCCCTCCACCCAGGCCGTGGCGCTGGCGGGGGTGAGCTTGAACGTGGGCGGCGCCGGCACCCGCGCCAGTTCCTCGCCCAGCTCGTCATGCGCGCTCAGCGTGGCCGTGGCGCCTTCTTCGTCGGGCACGATGGCCAGGGCCACCTTCAGCCGCTGGCCGTTGACGGTGACCGACACGTTCTTGTTGAGCTGCGCATGCAACTGCTGCTCGTGGCGGCGCAGCACCTCGCTGGCGGTCTTGACCAGGGTGTGGAAGGCCGAGACGTCGAGCGGCTTGGGATTCTTCTTGTCGCGCCCCATGGTCCAAGGGCCGACCAGCGCGGGCTCCGTCTCGCCCTTGAGCGTCATGGACACGGCCCAGCCGTCGTCGTCCTCGTTCTTGATGACCTGCGCGGTCCATTGGCCGTCGCTCCAAAGGCGGGGCTCCTGGATGGTGTCGGGCGTGTCAGGGGTGTCTTGCATGGGAAAGGCGTCGCGGAAAATTCAGGGAAAAGGGCGCAGAGCATAACGGCCTGGGCGGACGCAGCTGCAAGGGATTTTCAATAACCTTTGGTTATCGATAGCCGTGTGCGCGCAACGTCAAGATCAAAGCCGGTCAAGGCCCATCGATGGCAGGGCTGGCCACCTCGCGCAGCACGTCGATGAAGGCCTGCATCGCAGGCGTGGGCGACTCTCCCAGCCGGGTGATGAGGCCGTAGTCGGGCATGCGGTCGGGCAGGTCCACGGGGATGCGGGCCAGCAGGCCCTTGGCGATGTACCGCTCCACCAGCGCCTGGGGCTGCAGCGACAGCATGTCGGTGGTCTGCATCATCTGGAGCGCAAACAGGAACGACGGGGTCTCCACCACGCCCGAGCTGAGCGCCAGGCCGTTGCGGCCGAAGATGTCGTCCGACACCCTGCGCACCGCGGTGGACGCGGGGTACAGGATCCACGGCCAGTGCGACAGCTCGGCCATGTCCAGGTCGCGCGCGCCGCGCAGAGGGTGGTGCAGGCCGCCCACCACCAGCAACGGCTCGTTGGACAGACGTTCGTAGTGGAATTGCGCGCGCTGCGCCTCGTCGGTGAAGCGGCCGATCATCAGGTCGATCTTGCGCTCGGCCAGCCACACGATCAGCTGGTCGCTGCTTTGCTCCAGCACCTTGAGCACCAGCAGCGGGCGCAGGCGCTGGATCTCGGCCACCGACGCCGTCAGCACATGCGCGGCCGATCCTGTGATGGCGCCAATGGTCAGGTGGCCGTGGCCACCCTCCTTGAGAGCATTGAATTCATCGACGAACTTGCGGTGGCCGGCGAGCGCGCTGGCAGCGTAGCGTAGTGTGAACAGCCCCAGCTCGTTGGGCCGCATGCCGCGCGACAGGCGATCGAAGAGCCGCGATTCCAGGATCTCTTCGATGTCCATCAGGATCTTGGTGGCGGCCGGCTGCGTGATGTGCATCTGCTCGGCCGTCAGGCGCAGGTTGCGCGTCTGGCCCAGGATGTCCAGGAACTGCAGGTGCCGAAAGCGCAGCCGCGCGCAGGCCTGCGCCATCGACAGGGGTTTACCCGGAACAGGGATGGAGGCCACGGCAACTCATAAGCATTTGGAATGGATGCTAGCAAAAAATTGAGTGGACCCCGCGCCCAGCGAAACCTACTCTCTCGCCTGCGTCGGGAGGGTCCTGCAGAGACCCGATGGCGCCGGTGGACCGTCTTTGGGCCGTGCTCCACCGTGCCCCAGCCATTCCATATTCGGAGACAAACACCATGCAATTCAAATCACTCGCCCTGGCCGCTGCATTGCTGGCCGCCATGGCTGCACCTGTGTCGGCGCAGATCAAGGACCACGTGTTCAAGGTCGGCATCGGCCTGAACGACGACCACCCCCAGGCGCAGGCCGTCAAGCACTTTGCCGAGCAGCTCTCGGCCAAGAGCGGCGGCAAGCTGGTGGCCAAGCTGTACGCCAGCGGCTCGCTGGGCAACGACGTGAGCATGACCTCGGCCCTGCGCGGCGGCACGCTGGAGATGACGGTACCCGACAGCTCCACGCTGATGGCGCTGATCAAGCCGTTTGGCGTGCTGAACCTGCCGCTCACCTTCAACAACGAACAAGAAGCCGACGCGGTGCTCGATGGCCCGTTCGGCCAGAAGCTGCTGGCCAAGCTGCCCGAAAAGGGCCTGGTGGGCCTGGGCTTCTGGGAGAACGGCTTCCGGCACGTGACCAACTCGCGCCGCCCCATCACCAAGGCGGAAGACCTGGCGGGCCTGAAGCTGCGCGTGATCCAGAGCCCGCTGTTCCTCGACACCTTCAACGCCCTGGGCGCCAACGCCACGCCCATGCCCTTCACCGAGCTGTACTCGGCCATGGAACAGGCCGCGGTGGATGGGCAGGAGAACCCGCCCGCCACCATCCTGTCGAGCAAGTTCTATGAAGTGCAAAAGCACCTGGTGCTGTCGCGCCACATGTACAGCGCCTGGGTGCTGCTGATGTCCAAGAAGACCTGGGACGGCCTGTCGGCGCAGGAGCAAAAGATCGTGCAGGACGCCGCGCGCGAAGCCACGCTGTTCGAGCGCAAGACCATCCGCGCGTTCAGCGAGACCGCACTGGGCGAGCTGAAGAAGGCGGGCATGCAGGTGACCGAACTCGCACCCGCCGAGCAGGCCAAGATGCGCGCCAAGCTGCAGCCGGTGCTGACCAAGTACGCCAAGGAATTCGGTGAGGAGACCACCAGCGAAATGATGGGCGAGCTGGCCAAGGCGCGGGGCGGGAAGTAATTTTTCTGATCCGCCCCACCGTTCTCTGAGGGCTGTCGGAGCGCTGTGCAAGGCTTCGACGGGCTCAGCCCGAACGGGCTGGGTCTGATCGACGCGCCGCGCAAGGCTTCGACGGGCTCAGCCCGAACGGGCTGGGTCTGATCGACGCGCCGCGCAAGGCTTCGACGGGCTCAGCCCGAACGGCTTGGTGGTTCGACCTCACACATGCAACCCCCTGGCGCAGCGCCCGCCCCTCCTGCAGACACACCGCGATCCATGACCCAAACACCCCGCCGCCCCTTCCGCTCCCGCGAATGGTTTGCCGACCCCGCACGCTCGGACATGACCGCGCTCTACCTCGAACGCTTCATGAACTACGGGCTCACGCCCGAAGAACTGCGCTCGGGCCGCCCCATCATTGGCATCGCGCAGACCGGCAGCGACCTGTCGCCCTGCAACCGTATCCATGTGGACCTGGCGCGGCGCGTGCGCGAGGGCATCCGCGATGCCGGAGGCATACCGATGGAGTTTCCGGTGCACCCCATCTTCGAGAACTGCCGCCGCCCCACCGCCGCGCTGGACCGCAACCTGGCGTACCTGGGGCTGGCGGAGATCCTGTACGGCTACCCCATCGACGCGGTGGTGTTGACCACCGGCTGCGACAAGACCACGCCGGCCGGCATCATGGCGGCGTCCACAGTGGACATCCCGGCCATCGTGCTCTCGGGCGGCCCCATGCTGGACGGCTGGCACGACGGCGAACTGGTGGGCTCGGGCACCGTGATCTGGCGCAGCCGCCGCCAGTTGGCCGCGGGCGACATAGACGAAGAAGAATTTTTGCAGCGCGCCTGCAGCAGCGCGCCGTCGGCGGGCCACTGCAACACCATGGGCACCGCATCGACCATGAACGCGGTGGCCGAGGCGCTGGGCCTGTCGCTGCCGGGCTGCGCCGCCATTCCGGCGCCCTACCGCGAACGCGGGCAGATGGCGTACGAGACCGGGCGGCGCATCGTGGAGATGGCGTACGAGGACCTGCGCCCTTCACGCATTCTCACCCGCGAGAGTTTTCTGAACGCGCTGGCCGTGGTCAGCGTGGCCGGGGGCAGCAGCAATGCGCAGGTGCACATCATGGCCATGGCGCGCCACGCGGGCGTGGACCTGCGCCCCGAGGACTGGACGCAGCATGCCTACGACCTGCCCCTGCTGCTGAACATGCAGCCCGCCGGCAAGTACCTCGGCGAGCGGTTCTTCCGCGCTGGCGGCGTGCCTGCGCTGATGTGGGAGCTGCAGCAGGCAGGCCGCCTGCATGCCGACTGCATGAGCGTGACCGGCAAGCCCATCGCCGACAACCTGCAGGGCCGCGAGACGCGCGACCGCGAGGTGATCTTCCCGTTCAACGCGCCGTTGATGGAGAAAGCCGGCTTTTTGGTGCTGCACGGCAACCTGTTCGACTTCGGCATCATGAAGACCTCGGTGATCTCCGCGTCCTTCCGCCAGCGCTACCTGAACAAGCCAGGCGCAGAGGGCATCTTCGAAGCGCGCGCCGTGGTGTTCGAAGGGGCGGACGACTACCACGCACGCATCAACGACCCGTCGCTGAATATCGATGAAGGCTGCATTCTGGTGATGCGCGGCGCCGGCCCCATCGGATGGCCGGGCTCGGCCGAGGTGGTCAACATGCAGCCGCCCGACGCGCTGATCCGCCGCGGCATCAACACCCTGCCCACGCTGGGCGATGGACGCCAGTCGGGCACGGCCGACAGCCCTTCGATCCTGAATGTCTCACCCGAAAGCGCGGTGGGCGGCGGCCTCTCATGGCTGCTCAGCGGCGACACGATTCGCATCGACCTGAACGCCGGCCGCTGCGACGCGCTGGTGGCGCCCGAAGAGATCGAGCGCCGCCGCCGCGAGCTGCCCGCGCCGCCCATCCCCAGGAGCCAGTCGCCGTGGGAGGCACTTTACCGCGAGAAGACCGGGCAGCTGGTGGATGGCGCCACGCTCGACTTTGCGCTGGACTACCGGCGGATTTCGGAGCACACGCCGCGGCATAACCATTGATGGGGTGGGCGATGCGGATGCGGATCGGATACCGATGCGGAGGCCTGCACCCTTCCAACCCTCCCCCCACCGTTCGGGCTGAGCCTGTCGAAGCCCTGCGCCGCGTTTCGACAAGCTCAACGTGAACGGATGGGGTGATGCAGGGATGGCATGTCGGAGGGCTGACAGCACCCACCACCGAGCCGCCGCAACGAACACCCCGAGCCCAGACCCCGAACTCTCCTCCAAGGAATTTCCATGAGCGACACCTCTGCATCCCCCCTCCCACAAAGGGGAGCGCAAGCTGCGGCCCTGCCCCGCGACACCCTCCCCGAAGACGGCCTGGCTGGCACCCTGGTCGGCCGTGCCTGGGTGCCTGGCGATGTGCCCGGCCCGGCGGTGATCGCCCTGCGCACCGACGGCGTCTTCGACCTGAGCCGGCACTACCCCACCATGAGTACGCTGCTGGACACGCCCGCGCCCGCAGAGGCGGCGCGTGCTGCCAAGGGCGAATACCTGTGCCGCGTGGATGAACTTCTCGCCAACAGCCAACCGAACCACATCGGCGAGAGCAGCACGCGCAACGCAGCCCTGCCCTGGCTGCTCGCCCCCTGCGACCTGCAGGTGGTCAAGGCCGCCGGCGTGACCTTTGCGGCCAGCCTGATCGAGCGCGTCATCGAAGAGCAGGCCCGCGGCGACGCGGCCCGTGCCCAGGGCCTGCGCAGCCAGGTGGTGGGGCTCATCGGCGAGAGCCTGGCAGACATCCGCCCGGGCTCGGAGCAGGCCATGGCCCTGAAGGCGCTGCTGCAAGACAAGGGCCTGTGGTCGCAATACCTCGAAGTCGGCATTGGCCCCGATGCCGAGGTCTTCACCAAGGCGCCGGTGCTCGCCTCGGTGGGCACGGGCGAGGAGATCGGCATCCGCGCCGATTCGGCCTGGAACAACCCCGAGCCCGAGGTGGTGCTGGCCGTCAACAGCCGCGGCGACATCGTGGGCGCCACGCTGGGCAACGACGTCAACCTGCGCGACATCGAGGGCCGCAGCGCGCTGCTGCTGGGCAAGGCCAAGGACAACAACGCATCGTGCGCCATCGGTCCGTTCATCCGGCTGTTCGACGCAGCCTTCGGGCTGGAACAGGTGCGCACCGAGACCGTGCACCTGCGCGTGGCGGGCACCGACGGCTTCACGCTGCGGGGCATCAACACCATGGCCAGCATCAGCCGCGACCCCACCGACCTGGTGGCCCAGACGCTGGCCGCGCACCAGTACCCGGACGGCTTCATGCTCTTCCTGGGCACGCTGTTCGCGCCCATCGAAGACCGCGACCAGCCCGGCGGGGGCTTCACCCACAAGCTGGGCGATGTGGTCACCATCCAGAGCGCCTGGCTGGGCGCGCTGCACAACACGGTGACGCACAGCGAAACGGCGCCGCCGTGGCGCTTCGGCCTGCGGGCCTTCATCGGCAATCTGGCTGCACGCGGGCTGCTGCAAGGCGCGGCGCTCTGAGCCTTTGAACCCAAGCGAGACCGGCCGACCCCGCCATCCACGGAGACAACCTCATGCTCAACACTTTCATCGACCGCTACGTCCGGGCCATCAACCTCCTCATCGCGCTGGCGCTGGCCGCCATGGTGGTGCTGGTGTTCGGCAACGTGGTGCTGCGCTACGTCTTCAACTCCGGCATCGCCGTCAGCGAGGAGCTGTCGCGCTGGCTTTTCGTGTGGATCACCTTCCTGGGCGCGGTGGCGGCCATCAAGGAGAACGCGCACCTGGGCACCGACATGCTGGTGTCGCGCCTGTCGGTGCGGGGCAAGAAGGTCTGCATGGCGCTGGGCCACGTGCTGATGCTCTACATCACCTGGCTGTTCTTCGACGGCAGCTGGCAGCAGATGAAGATCAACTGGGATGTGGAAGCCCCGGTCACGGGCGCATCGATGGCCATTTTCTATGCCTCGGGCGTGGTGTTCTCGGTGTGCGCCGGCTTCCTGCTGACGCTGCAGCTGCTGCGCGTGCTGACCGGCAAGGCGAGCGAGGACGAGCTGGTGATGGTCAAGGAGTCCGAAGAACAGGCCGAGCTGGAAGCGCTGCAGGCCGAGCTGGCGCGCGAAGACGCGGCCGCACGGGCCCTGGGCCAGACGCCGAATCAGCGCGGCCAATAAGCAAACACGCACGCACGCACGCATGCATTCACAGATGGCACATCAAAAATAACGGAGACAACACATGACCGTGCTGATTTTTCTGGGGGCCCTCATCGGCACCATGGCGCTGGGCATCCCGATCGCCTATGCGTTGCTGGCCGCCGGCGTCGCGTTGATGTGGCAGCTCGATCTGTTCGATGCGCAGATCCTGGCGCAGAACTTCATCAATGGCGCCGACAGCTTTCCGCTGCTGGCCGTGCCCTTCTTCATGCTGGCCGGCGAGATCATGAACGTGGGCGGGCTGTCGCAACGCATCGTCAACTTCGCGCTGGCGCTGGTGGGGCATGTGAAGGGCGGCCTGGGCTATGTGGTGATCCTGGCCGCCTGCCTGCTGTCGTCGCTGTCGGGCTCGGCCGTGGCCGATGCGGCGGCACTCACGGCGCTGCTGCTGCCTATGATGATCAAGGCCGGGCACAAGAAAGAGGTGTCCGGCGGGCTGATCGCGGCGTCGGGCGTCATCGGGCCCATCATTCCGCCGAGCATTGGCTTCGTGATCTTCGGCGTGGCGGCCAACGTGTCGATCAGCAAGCTGTTCATCGCGGGCATCGTGCCGGGCATCATGATCGGCGTGGGCCTGGCGGTGACCTGGTGGTGGGTGGGCCGCAAAGAGGTCCTGGCCATGCCGGAGAAGAAGACTGCAGCCGAGGTCTGGCGCACCGCGCGTGAGTCGGTGTGGGCGCTGACCTTGCCGGTGTTCATCCTCGTGGGCCTGCGCATGGGCGTGTTCACGCCCACCGAGGCCGCGGTGGTCGCGGCGGTGTACTCGCTCTTCGTCGCCAGCGTGATCTACCGCGAGCTGCCGCTGCGCGCGCTGCTGGCCATCTTCACCACCGCGGCCAAGACCACGGCGGTGGTGATGTTCCTCGTGGCGGCGGCCATGGTGTCGTCGTGGCTCATCACCGTGGCCAACCTGCCCGCACAGATGGTGGAGTTGCTCAAACCCTTCATGGGCAACCAGACGCTGCTACTGATCGCGATCATGGTGCTGGTGATGCTGGTGGGCACCGCGATGGACATGACGCCCACCATCCTCATCCTGACCCCCGTGCTGATGCCCGTGATCAAGGCCGCGGGCATCGACCCGGTGTACTTCGGCGTGCTGTTCATCATCAACAACTCCATCGGCCTGGTCACGCCGCCGGTGGGCACCATCCTGAACGTGGTGGCCGGTGTAGGGCGCATGAAGATGGACGAGGTGACGCGCGGCGTGCTGCCCTTCATGGCGGCCGAGTTCGCGGTGATGTTCATCATGGTGCTCTTCCCGCAGACGGTGCTGGCGCCGCTGCGCTGGTTCACGGGCTGACGGCGCCCATCCCTGCCGAACAGCACTCCCCACCCACTCTTCACGCCCCGCATTCCATGACACTCCGACTTGCAGGCAAGACCGCCTTTCTCACTGCCGCCGGCCAGGGCATTGGCCGCGCCACGGCCATCGCCTTCGCGGCCCAGGGCGCGCGCGTGATCGCCACCGACATCAATGCCGCAGCACTGGCCGCCCTGCATCGCGACACCGGATGCGAAACCCGCGTGCTGGACGTGACGCAGCCCCAGGCCGTTCGCGACGCAGCCGCCGCCGTGGGGCCGGTGGACGTGCTGTTCAACGGCGCGGGCTTTGTGCACTCGGGCAGTGTGCTCGACTGCACGGACGACGAGTGGGACTTCGCGTTCACGCTGAACGTGCGTGCGCAGTTCCGCACCATCCGAGCCTTCTTGCCGGGCATGCTGGAGCGCGGCGCCGGGTCCATCATCAACGTCGCTTCGGTGGCGGGCAGCATCAAAGGAGCGCCCCGGCGGTTCGTCTACGGCACCACCAAGGCAGCGGTCGTGGGGCTGACCAAGTCGGTGGCCGCCGACTTCGTGGCCCAGGGCATCCGCTGCAATGCCATCTGCCCCGGCACCGTGATGTCGCCGTCGCTGCGAGACCGCATCACCGCGCAGGCCGCGGCCACGGGCCAGAGCCTGGCCGCTGTGGAGGCCGGCTTTGTCGAGCGCCAGCCCATGGGCCGGCTGGGCCGGGCCGAAGAGATCGCCGCGCTGGCCGTGTACCTGGCGAGCGACGAGTCATCGTTCACCACGGGCACGGCCCAGGTCATCGACGGCGGCTGGTCCAACTGATTTCATCTACGCTCTGCGTTTCGCGCCACCCTTCCATCCAACCCATCACCACAACCAACCATGAAGCTGCTTCGCCACGGCCCCAAGGGCCAAGAAAAACCCGCCCTGCTGCACACCGACGGCACGGTGCGCGACCTGAGCGGCGTGCTGCCCGACATCAGCCCCACCACCCTGTCACCCTCCGGCCTGGCCGCGCTGGCCGCCATCGATGCCGCCACCTTGCCCGTCGTGCCCAAAGGCCGCCTGGGTGTGCCGTGGACGGGCATGCGCAAGTTCATCGCCATCGGCCTGAACTACGCGGACCATGCGGCCGAAGCCGGCATGGCCATCCCGAGAGAGCCCATCATCTTCACCAAGACGGTGGACTGCGCCGTGGGCTGCAACCACCCCGTGGTGCTGCCGCAGGGTTCGGTCAAGTCCGACTGGGAGGTGGAGCTGGGCGTGGTGATCGGCACGCGCGCGCGCTACGTCAGCGAGGCGGATGCACTGCAGCACGTGGCCGGCTACTGCACCATCAACGACATCTCTGAGCGCGAGTACCAGCTCGAGCGCGGCGGCACGTGGGACAAGGGCAAGGGCTGCGACACCTTCGGCCCCATCGGCCCCTGGCTGGTGAGCGCCGACGAGGTGGGCGACCCGCAGAATCTGTCGATGTGGCTGGACGTGAACGGCGAGCGCCAGCAGACCGGCAGCACCCGCACGATGATCTTCACCGTGGCGCAGCTGGTGAGCTACCTGAGCCGCTTCATGACACTGGAGCCCGGCGACCTCATCACCACCGGCACCCCGCCAGGCGTGGGCATGGGCAAGAAGCCCCAGGCGCAGTTCCTCAAGCCCGGCGACGTGATGCGCCTGGGCATCGAGAAGCTGGGCGAGCAGGAGCAGACCGTGTTTGCGTGGGACCCGCAGCTGATCGACGGATGACGGGTGACGGGTAACGGGCGACCCGTGCGTCCCGGGCGCCTCGCGTGCGGTGGGGGCAATACGGCGTTTACTGACTAATAATTGCCTCTTCCGCGCACTGATCAAGCGCCTTCAGCTATCAAATAAATAGCAACGACGATTGCACACCCGGCTGCGTTCAAAACGCGAGGCCGTAGCGCAACTGCACGAAATCCTCGCCCGGGTTGGGCTTGCGGATGCCACCGTTGGAGACATGGCGCACGATCAGCATCAGCTCGTGCTGCCTCTGCGCACCGAAGTTGAAACCAATGCCCTGGTGGTCGGTAAAGTTGAAGCGCGTGCTGAAGGTCTTGTGCCGTGTGGCGTAGTGCCCGTCGAGCACCGACAGGCCGATGCCCCCTTCCATGAACCACGCCGACCGCCCGCCGTCAAAGCGCAGCCGCAGCGTGGGTACCAGCGCCAGCTGTGTCCAATGCCGCCGCTCGGACGCCGCCGTGCCGGCCGGTGCGCGCCAATGGGCCACGTGCGCATCCCAGTGGCCCGAGAGCTCGCCACCCAGGAAGGAGCGGCGCCACTCCCAAGGCAGCTGCACCCCCACCGAAGCGAGACCCACATCGCCCGCCGCACGTGCGCCGTCGATGAAGATGCGGCGCTGCTCCGGCGGAGCATCCTGGGCGCTGGCGGTGGCCGCAACCCAGGCGCATGCAGCCACCAGTGCACACGACAAATATCGGCGCGCCCGGTGCAGGGAAGTGACAAAGGGAGTTTGCGGGACGTTGGGTGCGAGGACGGCGTAGGCTAAGGCAGGCACAGGGACTCCAAGGGCGTCTGCGTGGCTGGCTGCGCAGCAAGCCAGGGCATCAAAAGGCACGAAGCCTGTCAGCCTGTCCACATTGCCGCAAACCACTTTGGTGTTTGCTTGCAATTTATTACCGCTTGGTGCCCTGCCAAGGGCTCGGGATGGCCGTGTCGTTGTAGGACAGCGCCCCTTCTACGCGGCGCCTACGGCGTCAGTCTCCTCCCTGAAGCGCCGCAGCCTCGCACACCGTTCTCAGTGCGCCACCGTAAAACGCTGCTGCACGTGCCGCGGCGTCTCCAGCTCGTCAGCAATGGCCACAGCCAGGTCGGTCACGCTGATGCCGCCGGGCGCGTCGCCGTTCATCAGGGGTGCCTCGGTGCCCAGGCGGTACTTGCCGGTGCGCTCGCCCGGGGCCAGCAGGATGGGGGGCGACAGGAAGGTCCAGTCCAGCGTGTTCTCGGTGCGGATCCAGTTCAGGGCCTCGCGGGCGGCCAGGGCGCCCTGCTTCCATTCGGCCGGGAACTCCGGCGTGTCCACCAGTTGCACACCGGGCGCCACGAACAGGCTGCCGGCGCCGCCCACCACCAGCAGGCGCCGCACGCCCGCCTGCTTGGTTCCGTCGATGATGGCGCGGGTGCCTTTAAGGAACTGGTCGTGGATGTCGGGCACCGTCCAGCCGGGGTTGTAGGCACTGACCACGGCGTCGTGGCCGGCGGCGGCTTGGGCGATCTGCGCGGCATCCTGGGCGTCGGCGGCGACCACCGTCAGCCGTTCGCGGGCAGTCAGCTTGCCAGGGTTGCGGGCCAGCACGGTCACGCGGTGGCCGCGCTGCAGCAGTTCATCCAGCAAGGCCGAGCCGACAAAGCCGGTGGCACCGATCAGGGCGATGTTCATGGGAAGGTTCCTCAGGTCAGAAGTTGGGATGCAGTGAGAATAGGGGCTTGTCAAAGCGTGCGGTAGAGGGCTTAAAACGCCTTGTGCTTGAAGCTGTGCTTCACAATCGGCCGCTTCTCCACCCATAAGCCTTTCTTTCCATGGACGACCTCAAACGCATGGCCGTGTTCGCCGCCGTGGTGCAGCACGGCTCGATGAGCGGCGCAGCGCGCGCCCTGGGCATGAGCACCTCGGCCGTCAGCCAGCAGGTGCGCAAGCTGGAGAGCGACGGCGGGGTGACGCTGCTGCACCGCTCCACGCGCAAGCTGGCGCTCACCGAGGCCGGCCAGCGCTACCACGCCCGCTGCGCCACCATGTGGGCCGCGGCAGAGCAGGCGCGGGCGGAGCTGGCGGCCTCACGTGATGCCCCCAGCGGCGAACTGCGCCTGTCGGCCACGGTGGGGTTTGCGCGGCACATCGCCCCTGCGCTGGGTGACCTGCTGGCCGCCCACCCGGCCCTGCGCCTGCGGCTGCTGGTGGACGACGCCACCATCGACCTCATCAATGCCCGCATCGACCTGGCAGTGCGCTACGGGCGCCTGGCCGACTCCACCTGGGCCGCACGGCGCCTGGGCAGCATGCAGTGGCGGCTGTGCGCATCGCCCGCCTGGGTGGCCGCGCACGGCCGGCCCGAGCACCCCGATGCCCTGCTGTCGCACAGCTGGCTGGGCTTTGCACGCGAGAACGGCGGGCTGGTCATCGACCTGCGCAGCCCCGCTGGCGAGCCCCGCGCGCTGCGGGTGGAGCCGCGCATCGCCAGCAACAACCAGCTGTCTATCCAGCAGATGTGCGAGGCGGGGCTGGGTCTGGCGCTGGTGGGCAGCATGGATTCGCACGAGGCGCTGCAGGCCGGGCGGCTGGTACAGCTGCTGCCGGACTGGTCCTTCGGCACAATGGACATCTGGGCGGTGACACCCCAGCGCGATGCGCAGCCGGCCAAGGTGCGCCAGGCCATCGCGGCGCTGCAGAGTTACCTGCGGCAAGTGCCGGGGGTGGCGGACTGAGACGCTGAGGCACCGCGGGGCTGCCTGACGTACTGCGGCAACGGGGGAAAGGGTCAACATGGCCGAAAATTTCTGGTGCCCTGCCGGGGCGATGCAGTACAAAGCCAGAGGCCTTGCTGGGCCGCACGCTGCGCGCCGCCACTGCACAAGGACGCCCGGGCCCTTCGGACCAGCGGCCTTGCACCCGGTAGGGATATCAGCCCCGGGCTGTGTCGGCGCCGCGACGGCGCGATGCTGCAGCGCACTATTCGGGTATTGCCTGAAGATTTAGCGCACTGCGCACAGCGTTCTGCTCCTAAAATTTGTAAAAGCGCGTATCTTTTTTCTGCGCAAAGGATCCATCATGAAAGCAGTGCAGCAGGACATCGACGAGCGGACCAACCTCACCAGCACCAACAAGTTCGAGCTGCTGCTGTTTCGCTTGGGTGTGGACGCCGCCCTGGGCAAATCCGAACTCTTCGGCATCAACGTGTTCAAGATCCGCGAGATCGTGGCCATGCCCAGCATCACCCCGATCGCGGGCACCACGCCCCATTCGCTGGGAGTGGTCAACTTGCGCGGCCAGGTGATCCCCGTGCTGGACATGCCCTCCATCGTGGGTTGCAAGCCACAAACGGGCCTGAACATCATGCTGGTGACCGAGTACGCCCGCACCACCCAGGCGTTTGCGGTCGAATCCGTGGAAGACATCGTGCGCCTGGACTGGAAGCAGGTGCTCTCGGCCGAAACCAGCGGCGCCAAGGGCAAGCTGGTGACCAGCATCGCCCGCCTGGACGGCAACACCGACGAATCGCGCCTGGCCCAGGTGCTGGACGTGGAAGCCATCCTGCAGATGGTGTCGCCATCGGACGGCCATGAGGTCACCGAAGAGAAGGTGGGCGCCAAGCTCAAGCTCAAGCCCGGCACGATGATCCTGGCGGCCGATGATTCCTTCGTGGCCCGCTCGCTCATCGAGCAGGAACTCAAGGCGCTCAAGGCGCCGTACGAGATGGTCAAGTCCGGCAAGGAGGCCTGGGACCGTCTCAACGCCATCGCCAAGAGCGCCGAGGCCGAGGGCAAGACCGTGCTCGACCGCGTCGCCATGGTGTTGACCGACCTGGAAATGCCCGAGATGGATGGCTTTACCCTGACCCGTAACATCAAGCAGGATGCGCGCTTTCACGGCCTGCCGGTGGTGATCCACTCGTCGCTGTCGGGCTCTGCCAATGAAGACCACGTGCGCAGCGTGGGCGCCGATGGCTATGTGGCCAAGTTCGTGGCCGAAGACCTGGCGGAAACCATTCGCCGCGTGCTGCCCAAATGACGCGACTGCCGCGGTGAGGCCTTCAGGGCTGAACTGCGGACCGAGATTTTGAAAGTTTTAGACGGCTACCGCTTGCTGGACAAGCGGTAGCCGCTATCATTTTTGAGTCTTCGCGCAGCTATGCCACAGCTCCGGATACACGCCGTAGGGGAAAACGTCCTACTCGCGGCATCGACGTCCGGTCAACCAAACCCCCGCCCCGAACGCTAAAGTGGGACACGCGTGAAAACGCAGCCCACGCATTTGTAACACTCCGCCGGGGTGCTTTTCGGGGGCTTTACGAGCAGGTCGGAACGCCCACGCCCTGCCGGGGGTCTGAACAGTATGAAAAACACATTCGCCCGCATCATTTCCCTCGCGGTATTGGGCGCCGCAGCGACCGGTTGTGCCACTGTGCCGGGCGATCCGTACTACGAGCCCGCATACCAGCAGCAGCCTGGCTACATCTACAACTCGCAGCCGGTGTACTCCAGCCCGCCGGTGTATTCGAGCCCACCTGTCTATTCGAGCCCTCCGGTGTATCCCGGCTACTCGGCCCCGGGCGCAACAATCTACTACGGTAGCCGTGACCGCGACGACCGCTGGGAACGCGACCGCGATCGCAATAACAACAATTGGCGCGATCGTGAACGCGAACGGGAGCGCATTGAGCGCGACCGTGCCGAACGTGACCGCGCCGCCCGGGACCGTGACCGCGACCGCCGTGACCAGCAGGCGCGCGATGCAGACCGCCGCCAGCGAGACCGTGACCAGGCAATCCGCGAGCAGGCCGATCGAGACCGTCGCGCCGCCGAAGATCGCCGTAACCGTGAGTCCCGCCCCGGTCGCATGGCACCCGACAGCTACACGCCAGCCCCGGGTGACTGGCGTGCACGCCAGGGCATCAACAACCCTGACAAGCCTTGATCCCCAGCGGCGGGCTGTGACGACCACGAAGACCGGCAACCGCCTGCTGCGGTGTGCCGGTCTTGTGGTGCAGCCCGCACGGCCAAGGGATTCTGGCGCCGTCCGTTAAAGCAGATTCGTGAAGAGAATTCAGGCGCCGCTTATCCACCGAGAGCCGCCGCCAGCCACCGCGTGCACACAACACAGCTTCTGCCAAGGTGGCATTGGAGCGAAAATCCGGGCAATCCTCCTCGACTCTTTCAGGTCACTGCCATGACGATCCGCCTGCATCACCTTCTGCTGTGCCTGTGCGCGGTTACCCTCGGGACTGCAGCACAGGCCCAGGTGCTGCGCTGTACCGATGCCCGCACCGGCAAGGTGACCTACACCGACGGCGAGTGCGCCGGTGGCACGGCCGCCCGAGAGGTCGAAGCACGCAAGTCCCCGCAAGAGCTTCAACAAGAGCGAGAACTGGCAGCCGAAGCGCTGGAGCGCAAGCAGCAGCGCCTGCAATCCGAAGCCACCGCGGCAGAGCTGGACGCCCGCCGCGCCGCGGAGCGCGACCGCGCAAAGGCAGCGCAGGCCGCCGCGGCCGCCCCCCAACCGCAAGACTACGCACGGTCGGCCGAATGCGCCCGCTCCCGGCGCAACCTGGACATGGTGGCGTCGGGCTTGTCACGCTCCAACTACGAGCAGGACGTGCGCCTGGAGGCTGCCCAGCGGCAGGTGGACTTGGATTGCCTGGGTCCGCAGGGTTATGCCGAGGTCGAAAAGGCCCGGGCCAACCAGCCCCGCGTCGTGGTCGTGCCCCCGCGCTATCCCCCTGTATACCAAGCGCCCCAGCCCCCGCCGCGCCTCACGCAGTGCGGCGACTTCCGGTGCACGGACAACCAGGGTAACAGCTATCCCCGTGTGGGCCCGGGGCGCTTCCCCGGCCAGGGCGGCGTGTGCCGCTCCAACGGCGGCCAGGCCCCTTGCTGACCTGGCGACGTGGAGCTGCCTCCCCGTCGTCGCGCCTGCATTCAAAGCACTTACGCGCGCAGGCCCTGTTCCACCGTGGGATAGCGCAACACCAGGCCCAGCTCTTTCAGCATGCGCCGGTTGTCCAGCCGGCGCGATTCGCTCATGAAGCTCAGCAGCATGACCGACAACTGCTCCTGCGCCGCGCTACGCGGCACGCGGGCCGGCCGTGGCAGGCCGTACAGGTCGGCCGCCAGGTCAAAGTAGTCGCCCATCTTGAGCTCTGTCTGGTCGCTCACGTTGTAGATGCGCTGCGGCCGGGCGCGCCACAGTGCAGCCAGGCAGGCGCGCGCCAGGTCGTCAGCATGGATGTGGTTGGTGAACACATCATCCTCGGGCACCAGCACCGGGGTGCCGCGGCGCAGGCGGGCCTCCGGCGTGCCGCCTTCGCGGTTGGGGGCGTAGATGCCCGGAATGCGCAGCACACTGGCCCGCACGCCCGCACGGCCCAGGTGGCGCACCGCCCGCTCGGCGTTCACGCGGCGTTGTGCCCGCGGCGTGCCAGGGGCCACGGCACGGGTCTCGGGCACCAGGGCGCCGCCGCAGTCGCCGTATACGCCGGTGGTGGATGCGTACACCAACGACACCGGCAGGCTGCGCAAGCGCAGCGCCCGGGCCAGTGCCACCGTGCGCGGGTCGCGCCACCAACCCTGGCCGCCAGCGCCTTCACCGGGTGGCGGTGCCAGGTGCAATACCCGCGTGGCAATGCCCGACAGTCGCCGGAGCGTGGCCGGGTCGTCCAGGTTGCCGCGCAGCGGGCGAATGCCCTGGGCGCGCAAGGCCGCGGTGCGCTCGGGGCTCGACGTGAGCGCCAGCACCTGCATGCGCCCCGCGCCGGGTCCGGTGTGCAGTTGGCGCGCCACGCGTTGACCCACGTCACCGCAGCCCACGATCAGCAGGCGCTCGCGGCGAAAACGCGCCGGCAGGGCGCCAAGGGGGTTTTGGTTTGAAGGCAAAATCGGTCCGTTTACTCAGCCGGGTGAATGCGAAGAACACCGGTTTGTGAAGAAGTACGTTCCCAAGGATACCCACAAGATGACCAGCGCCGAGACCGCGAGCCCCAGAGCCTTCCAGATCACCGTCCAGCCCAGCGGCCGCGCTTTCACCGCCAACGCCGGCGAAGCCATCCTGGCCGGCGCCATCCGCAGCGGCGTGGGCCTGCCCTATGGCTGCAAGGACGGCGCCTGCGGCTCGTGCAAGTGCAAGAAGATCAGCGGTGCCGTGCACCATGGCGAACACCAGTCCAAGGCGCTCACGGCCGACGAAGAGGCTGCCGGCCTGGTGCTGACCTGCTGCGCCGAGCCGCTGACCGACGTGGTGCTGGAGTCGCGCCAGGTCACCGACGAAAGCGCCTACCCCATCAAGAAGATGCCGGTGCGCGTGTCCACCCTCACCCGCCAGTCGCACGACGTGATGCAGGTGCGCCTGCAGCTGCCCGCGGCCGACACCTTCCGCTACCACGCGGGCCAGTACATTGAATTCATCCTGCGCGACGGCGCGCGCCGTGCGTACTCGATGGCCAACGCGCCGCACACGCAGGCCGAGGCGCCCGGCGTGGAGCTGCACATCCGCCACATGGCGGGCGGCAAGTTCACCGACCACGTGTTCGGCGCGATGAAGGAAAAAGAAATCCTGCGGGTCGAAGGCCCGTTCGGCAGCTTCTTCCTGCGCGAGGACTCCGACCGCCCCATCGTGCTGCTGGCCTCGGGCACGGGCTTTGCGCCCATCAAGGCGCTCATCGAGCACATGCAGTTCAAGGCCATCACCCGCCCCACGGTCCTCTACTGGGGCGGGCGCCGTCCGGGCGATTTGTACATGCACGACTGGGTGTTGGCCCGCGCGGCCGAGATGCCGCACCTGACCTATGTGCCCGTGGTGTCGGACGCAGAGCCCGACGACGGCTGGACGGGCCGCACGGGCTTTGTGCACCAGGCCGTGCTCGATGATTTTGCCGACCTCTCGGGCCACCAGGTGTATGCCTGCGGCGCGCCCATCGTGGTCGAGTCTGCGCGCGACAGCTACAGCGTGCACCGCGGCCTGCCGCCCGAAGAGTTCTATGCGGACTCTTTTACGTCCGAAGCCGACAAGCATGGGACGCCCCCCTGAGGCGCAGCGCGCCTTCCCTCCCGAGGGGGGACGCACCCGGTGGACTGGCGCAGCCAGACCCACGGGTGCACTGGCCCGGGCCGCGCCCGTTTCTCGGGCCGGGGAAGCTGTCGAGCAACACCGTGGACCATTGAAATGACCAGGCTGCGCCGTGCGCTGCAGGGCGCGGGCTCCACGGTCACGGTTCTTTGCGTGGCCGTGCTGATGGTGCTGGGGGCCGGGGAATGGGCCACGCGCAATGAGCTCGACAGCCAATGGGACAACCTGCGCCGCTCGGCGGAGGTGCAGGCCTTGGCGCTGCGGGGCGTGGCCACGCGGTACAGCTACCTGCCCTTCACCGCCGCGCAGCAGCCGCTGGTGGCGCAGTTGCTGCGCAACCCCAGTTCGCCGCAGGTGCGCGAGGCTGCCAACGCGTATCTGCAGACCGTCAACACCCGCGCGGGCTCCGACACGCTGTACGTGATGGATGCCCAGGGCATGACCCTGGCGTCGAGCAACTGGGACACCCCGAGCAGTTTCGTCGACCAGAACTACGGCAACCGCCCGTATTTTCGCGACGCGCTGCACGGGCTGACAGGCCGCTTCTACGGCGTGGGCAAGACCACGGGCGAGCCCGGCCTCTTTGCGTCCGCACCTGTGCAGCAGGCCGACGGCAAGGTGATCGGCGTGGTGGCCGTGAAGGTGCGCATGCAGCCCATCGTGGACACCTGGTCGCAGCTGCGGGACCCGGTGTTCGTGGCCGACGAGCGCGGCATCGTGTTCCTAGGGTCGGTGGCGCCCTGGCTCTATAAGACCACTCGGCCGTTGCCGCACGACGCGGTGCGGCAGGTGCAGCACGACGAGCAGTACGGCGCGCAATGGTCGCCGGAGCCGGTGCCCTGGAAGCTGGAGCTGCCTGCCGACCAGCCCGGCGGGCAACTGCGCGTGCCGGACACCGGCAAGGAATACCTGGCGTACGAGGAGCCCCTGCCCGACCTCGGCTGGTCGCTGACCATCACGGCCGACAGCAAGGTGGTGGCCGTGGCCCGCCAGCAGGCCTGGGCGCTGGCCACCCTGGCGTCGGGCCTGCTGGTGCTGGGTGCGCTCTACTGGCAGCTGCGCGAGCGGCGCCTGACCGAGAACCGCCAGGCCCGCATCGAGCTGGAGCAGCGGGTGCACGAACGCACCCACGAACTGCAGCAGGCGCAGGCGTTCCGCCAGTCGATGGAAGATTCGCTGCTGGTGGGCATGCGGGCGCGCGACCTCGAAGGCCGCATCGTCTATGTGAACGCCGCCATGTGCGACATGGTGGGCTACAGCGCGGACGAGCTCATCGGCTGCCTGCCGCCCTACCCCTACTGGCACCCCGACGACCTGGCGCGGCACTGGAAGGACAGTGACACCGCCCTGGCCGGCAAGGCCACGCCGCACGGCCACGAGAACCGGCTGCGGCACCGCAACGGATCGGACGTGTACACCATGTTCTACACCGCGCGGCTCATCGACGGCGACGGCGAGCACATCGGCTGGATGAGCTCGGTGGTGGACATCACCGCGCAAAAGCGGGCTGAAGAGCACCAGCAGCAGCGCGAGGCCCAGCTGCAGCGAGTGCAGCGCGTGATCACGGTGGGCGAGATGGCATCGACCCTGGCGCACGAGCTGAACCAGCCGTTGGCAGCGCTGGTCAACTACGCAGCCGCCGCCAAGTCGCTGGCCGCGCAAGGCAAGGTCGCCCTGCTGAACGACACCCTGGCAGCGCTCTCGGCCCAGGCGCTGCGTGCCGCCGACATCGTGGGGCGCATTCGCCGCTGGGTGCGCCAGCACCCCGAGTCGCGCGAGCCTTGCGACCTGAACGCCGCGGTGGACCAGTCCCTGGCCCTGCTGCTGCGCGCCGAAGCCCGCCGGCACGGCGTGGCGGTGCGCCTGGACCTGGCCCGCGAGCCCGTGCAGGTCAGTGCAGACCGCGTGCTGCTGGAGCAGGTGGTGCTGAACCTGGGCCTGAACGCGCTGCAGGCCATGCAGTCGCACGCCACGCCGCCTGCGGGGCACGAGCTGCTGCTGCGCACCACCAACGAGGCGGGCCGGGCTTCCTTGCAGGTGCTGGACCGCGGCCCGGGCTTGGCCCCGGAGATCGCCGACCGCCTGTTCGAGCCTTTCTTCACCACCCGCTCCGACGGCCTGGGGCTGGGGCTGAACATCTGCCGCTCCATCGTCGAAAGCATGGGGGGCGAGCTGCTGGCCCGCAACCGCGAGGGCGGTGGCGCGGTCTTCGAGATCCGGCTGCCGTCCCACACCCCGCCACCCGCACTCTCGCCATGACTGACCACCACCCCACCACCCCTTTGGCCTGCGCAACACCTGCGGTTCATGTCTACATCGTCGACGACGACGAAGGCGTGCGCCACTCCCTGGCCGCAATGCTTCTGGCCGGCGGCCATGTGGCAGAGCATTTCGAAGGCGGGGCAGAGTTTCTGGCCCATGCCGACCTATCCCGGCCCGGCTGCGTGCTGCTGGATTTGCGCATGGACGGCATGAGCGGGCTGCAGGTGTTCGAGGCCATGCGCCAGCGGGGCACGGTACTCAAGACGGTGTTCCTGTCCGCCCACGGCGAACTCGCTTCGGCCGTGACCGCCGTCAAGCAGGGCGCGGTGGACTGGCTGGAAAAGCCGTGCGACGAAGCCACGCTGCTCGCCGCCGTGCACCGCGCCGCGACCCTGTCCAAGGAAGTGGCCGCCCACACGCAGCGGCGCACCCAGCTGCTGGAGCGCTGGAATGCATTGAGCCCCCGCCAGCAAGAGGTGGCGCGCCTGCTGGCCACCGGCATCAGCAGCAAGGAGGCCGCCCGCGCCATGGCCCAGCGCGACCCGGAACGCCCCATCGACCCGCGCACCGTGGACACGCACCGCTCGGCCATCTTTCTCAAGCTGGACATCCGCTCGTCGCACGAACTGGGCATGCTGGTCGAGGACCTGGGGCTCTCCAGGACTCCGTCCTGACCCCAAAGAACGCCCCACCCGAAGGTTTTCGTAAGCCTTCTTACGATTTTTTTGCACAATGGCACCCATGAACCGCAGAAACATACTCATCGCCAGCGCCGCCCTCACCGCGGCTTTCTCCTCCAACGTCGCGCTTGCGCAGGACTCGGGCCAGCCCATCCGGCTGATCGTGCCCTACGCAGCGGGCGGCCCCATCGACGTGACGGCCCGTGCGCTGGCCGAGCGCGTGCGCGACTCGCTGGGCACCGTGATCATCGACAACAAGGGCGGCGCGGGCGGCAACATCGGTGCCGACGCCATCGCCAAAGCCGCGCCGGACGGCCTGACCATCGGCATCGCGGCCACTGCCACCCACGCCGTCAACCCCTGGCTGTACACCAAGATGCCGTACGACGCCGCCAAGGACTTTGCGGGCATCACGCAGATGGTGCGCGTGCCCAACGTGCTGGTCATCAACGCCGCCAAGGCCGAGCAGCTCAAGATCCACACCGTGGCCGACCTGATCGCCTACGCCAAGGCCAACCCGGCCAAGCTCAACTACGGCAGCGGCGGCAACGGCAGCGCCGGCCACCTGGCGGGCGAGATGTTCAAGCAGCGCGCCGGCATCTTCGCGCTGCACATCCCATACCGCGGTGCCAACCCCGCGCAGCTGGCGCTGCTGGGCGGCGAGGTGGACTTCAACATCGACAACCTGGCCGCCGCCGCGCCTAACATCCGCGCAGGCAAGCTCAAGGCCCTGGCCGTGACCTCGCTGGACGCCTCGCCCTCGCTGCCCGGCGTGCCCGCCCTGTCCGCCACCTTCAAGGGCTTTTCCATCGACACCTGGTGGGGCCTGGTGGCGCCTGCAGCCACGCCCAAGCCCATCATCGACAAGCTGAACAAGGCTTTCGTGGCGGCGCTCAACGCGCCTGAAACCAAGACCCGCTTCGCCGCTCTGCTGGCCGAGCCGGTGTCCACCACACCAGCACAGTTCGACAGCTTTATGGCCGCCGAGCGCGCCAAGTACCAGCAGGTGGTGAAGGCGTCTGGCGCGAAGGTGGATTGACCGCCCAAAGCGCGCTGCGCTGGGGCTGTCTCACGAAATGAAGCGGCCGTCTCGGGTGAGCATCGAAATGTCGGTGAACGATGTCCCGAGGCGCTTGCCGCCCCGGTAGTCCAGCTTGTAGTCGCCATAGGCCAGCGGAGCCTCCTGCAAGGCATCGGCCACCGCGGCCGCGGTGGCCGCCCCTTTCGTTCGGCCCAGCGCGTCGGCAAAGGCGCGGCCCAGCAAAAAGCCCTGGTAGGTCATGTAGTTCTTGGGCACCGCCGACGCGGCGATGGCGGTTTCGTAGTCGCGCGCCAGCGGGCTGAGCGTGGAAAACGGGTTCGGCACCACCTGCGACACGATGAGCCCCGAAGCACTGCTGCGCACCGAATCCACGAGCCCGGGCGTCGCGCCCTGCGACAACAGGTAGATCGAGCCGGGAAACACATGGGCCTGGTGCAATCGCTCGAGCAGGACTTTCACCCCCGCACCGGCATACACCATCACCAGAAATGCCGCCTTCGAATCCAGGAAGGCTTTGAGCACCACGTCTGCATTGGAGCCATCGGGCGCAGCAGCGATCGCGCCTTTGAACTCGATCTTGTTGTCCTGCGCTGACAGGCGCGCACTGTCGACCCAGGAGGCGCCTGCGGGCACGTCGGTGTGCACCACGAACACGCTCTTGTGCGAGATGGTGGCGCCATGCCGCACCATGTTCCTGACCTCATCGCCGTAGCTCGCGCACGAGAAGAATGTGAACTCCTGCTTGATTTTGCGCACGCTGTCGTCGCCGGTCAGCGCAAAGAGCGGCACCCGCTTTTCCTCGCAGTACGGCATCACGGCCTTGGCCACGCCCGTGCCGGCCACGCCGATGATGGCGGCCACCTTTTCCTGCTCCACCAACCGCTTGGCATTGGTCAAGGCGGTCGGGCCGTCGAGCTTGTCGTCGAGCGTGATCAGCTCGATCTGCCGCGCCTGACGGCCTCGGTTGGCCTGGTCGAACGCGGCCTTGATGCCCTGGGTGTACATGCCACCCATTTCGCCAAAATTGCCCGACAGCGCCACCGTCTGCCCGATCCGGACGACCTCGGAAGCACTGGCGCTGCGCCCCATCCAGGACAGCGGCGCCAATACCGTAGATTGAACCAATGTGCGGCGATGGATAAGCATGGTGCAGTTAATTTCTGTGCTGATTGAATACTGCCAACAGCGTGACAGAAAATCAGTATGCCGCACCGGCCATAATCCACTCAAATCCAGCCGACACGGCAACAGTTCGATTTTCTGTGCCGCTCGTTCGTGCAATCCTTCTATGAAATCAAAGGATTTTCATAGCGTTTACACCCATTAATTCAGACATCCGATAAGCGGAATATTCCGAATAAAAAACCGCGTCGATATTCACAACCACAGAAAATCACTAACGACTCTTCAATTGCAGCATTTCACACAACGCTGAGGCGCTCCAGCACATCACTGAACCGCCACGAGTCACCGCGGATGGAGACAACCGCAGACTTCAACCGTCGTTGCAGCGTCACCCCAACCTGCCCATCGCCGCTAGTGACCCGCGGCTGACGGCCAACGCCACGGCATACGCCGCAGACGCACTGCAGTTCCACCAACGTGCAAAGGGCCTCCGCCGGGTGGGCCGCAAAGCGGTGCATGCCTTCTGCCCTATGCAATTCAATAGAAAAACAGCCGCTACCGCTTGTCTATCAAGCGCCAGCAGCTATAAATTTAGTAGCAAACAAGCAATGGCTGCATCGAACTATTCAGTGCGCCGAAACTGCCGCCGATAGGCCGACGGCGCAATGCCCAGGCTAGCGGAAAAGTGCTGCCGAAGCGAAACCGCCGAGCCGAAGCCGGCCTCGATGGCCACCGCCTCGATGGACTGATCGCCACCCTCCAGCAGGCGCTGTGCGAGGGCGATGCGTTGGTTCTGCAGCCACTGGCCCACGGTGGTGCCGGTGGACTGCCGAAAGCGCCGTGTAAAAGTGCGCGGGCTCATCACGGCGCGCTCGGCCAGGGCCTCCAGGGTGTGGGTTTGGTGCAGATGCTCACCCACCCACTGCAGCAGCGGCGCCAGCCGGTCGCCACGCACCGACGGCGCCACCGGCTGCTGGATGTACTGCGCCTGCCCGCCCTGCCGGTGCGGGGCGACCACCATGCGGCGCGCGGCGCGGTTGGCGACCTCGGCGCCGTGCTGCTGGCGCAGCAGGTGCAGGCAACAATCGATGCCCGCAGCTGTGCCGGCGGAGGTAAGCACCGGGCCGTCCTCGACATACAGCACCTCCGGGCGCGGCAGCACGCGGGGGTAGCGCCGCGCAAACTCCTGCGCCAGCGCCCAGTGCGTGGTGGCGGCACGGCCGTCGAGCAGCCCCGCCTCGGCCAGCACAAAGGCGCCCAGGCACAGCCCCACGATGCGCGCGCCGCGGCGGTGCGCCGCCTGCAGCGCCGCCAGCAACGCGGGTGGCGCAGGGGCCAGGTCATCGCGCCAGGACGGCACCACGATGATCTGCGCGCGCCGCAGTGCCGCCAGGCCATGGTCCACGTGGATACCAAAGCCGGCCGAGGTGCGCAGCGGGCCGGGCTCCACGCCGCACACCACCAACCGGTAACGGTGCACGCCCTCGGCCGTGCGGTCCTCGCCAAACACCAGGCAGGGCACCGACAAGTGGAACGGGCTGATGCCGTCGAAGGCCACCACGGCCACGGAGTCCGGGGTGGTCAGGGAACTGGGCCTAGCAGAAGCGAGGCCGGGTGCGGAGGGTACAGCGGCGGTGTGCATGATGGCCCGATTCTATCGATGATTGTCAATCCAGCCACTTTTGGTCGACTGCCGAACCGCGAACAATCAGCCCCATTCCTTCCACACCCACTGTTTTTTCTTCAACCCTTCAGGACTGTGACCATGACCGCTTCGACCCCCACGCCCCGCCGCGCATTGATCGTCATCGACGTGCAAAACGAATACTTTGCGGGCGGCAACCTGCCCATCGAATACCCGCCCGTCGCCGACACGCTGCCCAACATCGCCCGCGCCATGGACGCCGCCCACGCCGCCGGCGTGCCGGTGGTGGTGGTGCAGCACACGGCGCCTGCCGGTGCTCCCGTGTTCGACAAGGCCACCGACCGTTGGCAGCTGCACCCCGAAGTGGCCCGCCGCCACGCCGACCACCGCATCGAAAAGAGCATGGCCAGCGCCTTCACGAACACCGGCCTGGCCGACTGGCTGGCCGAGCGCGGCATCGACACCCTGACCGTCGTGGGCTACATGACGCACAACTGCGACGCCAGCACGATCTACGAAGCCTCGCACCGCGGGCTGTCGGTAGAGTTCCTGGCCGATGCGACGGGCGCGCTGCCCTACGCCAATGCCGCGGGCCGCGCGAGCGCCGAAGAGATCCACCGGGTCTTTAGCGTGGTGTTCCACAGCAACTTTGCCGCAGCCGTGTCCACGGCCGACTGGATGGCCGCGGTGCAGGCGGGCACGGCGCTGGCCAAAGACAACGTGTTTGCGTCCAACCAACGCGCGCGGCAGGGTTGAACCCCTGAGTCGCCGGCGGCGGCTTCCCCCTAGGGAACACCACCTGCGGCTTGCCGAGGCTTGGCGGGTCCGATCAGTGGGATCAGTGGTCGGGCTACAGCCCTTCGCACCACACCGTCGCCAACTTCTCGATGCGCTGGTCCTGCACCGCCGCTAGCCAATCGGGGTGGACTTGGCGGGGCGCGATCTCGGCCAGGGGCAGGAGCACGAAAGCGCGTTCCCGCAGGCGCGGGTGCGGCACGGTCAGCGTGGCCGTGTCGATGGCCTGTTCGCCAAAAAACAGGATGTCGAGGTCCAGCGTGCGGGGTGCATTGCGGTAGGGGCGCTCGCGGCCGGCGGCGGCCTCAATGGCCTGCAGCGCGCTCAGCAAGGCCTGGGGGGCCAGGGCAGTGCGCACGGCGACCACCGCGTTGTGATAGTCCGGGCCCGTGGCATCCACCGGCGCGCTGCGGTATAGCGACGAAGCGCGCAGCACCCGCGTGCCCGGCAAGGCATGGATGGCACGGGCGGCTGCGCCCAGGGCGGCGGCGGCATCGCCCAGGTTGGCACCCAGGCCGATATAGGCCGTGGTGGCGGGGTGGTCGTCAGGCCGCAGCGCAGGCGCTGCGCCGCTCTGCGGTGCCGGGTTCATCGGGGTCTGCGCCGTGGGTTGTCTGGCTGCCGCACCGACCGCATCGCGGCTGCAGGGCGCGGGGCCATGCCGATCAGGCGTCCTGCTCAGGGCCGGGGACCGAGCTGCTGGAACTGCCGTCGCCCACAGGCTTGCGGCGACGGCGGCGGCGCTTCTTGGGGGCGGCTGCGCCGTCGGCCGTGAACTCGGCGGCGCCTTCACCGGCATCGGCTGCGTCTGCGTCACCCCCGTCGCGGGGTGCTGCTGCAGAGGAAGGCGAAGGTGAGGAAGCAGGTGCCGGGCGCGGAACGCGCTTGACCACGGCCTGCTGGGCCTTCTGGCGGGTCTTTTGCTCTTCCTTGGCCTGGTCCATCAGGTCTTCGCGGCGCTCGTCGTCGGCACCCTGGAAGTCCTGCCACCACTCGGCCAGGGCCTCGTCCACCTCGCCCACATCGGCGCGCAGGCGCAAGAAGTCGAAGCCCGCGCGGAAGCGCGGCTGGATCACCATGCCGAACGGCGTGCTGCCCACGCGCTTTTCAAAGCGGGGCTGCATGACCCAGATCTCGCGCATGTCGGCGGCCAGCTTGCCGCGGCCCGACACATCGCCGATGCGCTTGTCGAACACGTCGTCGATGGCGTCCTGCAGCGCAGGCAGCGGGTGCTGGCGCTGGGCCAGGCGCTCCGTCCAGCTCTTGCGCACGTCTTCCCACAGCACGCAGGCCAGCAGGAAGCTCGGGGCCACGGGCTTGCCTTCGTTCACGCGGCGGTCGGTGTCCAGCAGCGCGGCCTTCACGAACGGGGTGTCGGCGCGCTCCACCGCCACGTCCAGCAGCGGGTAGATGCCCTTGGCCATGCCCAGCTTGCGCAGTTGCTCCACGCTGGCGATCGAGTGGCCCGTCTGCAGCAGCTTGAGCATCTCGTCGAACATGCGGCTTTGCGGCACGTCGGCCAGCAGGGTCTGCGACTCCACCAGGGGGGCGGCGGTCTTGGTTTCGATGGTGAAGCCCAGGCCGCTGAGCTTGGCCGCAAAACGCACGGCGCGGATGATGCGCACCGGGTCTTCACGGTAGCGCGTGGCCGGCTCGCCGATCATGCGCAGCGTCTTCTTCTTCGCGTCCTGAATGCCCTTGTGGTAGTCCACCACGATCTGGCTGACCGGGTCGTAGTACATGGCGTTCACGGTGAAGTCGCGGCGCGTGGCGTCTTCGTCCTGCGGGCCCCAGACGTTGTCGCGCAGCACGCGGCCCGATGCGTCCACGGCATGCTGCATGCCGGCCAGCGCCGCCTTGGACGTCTTCTCGTTGCCGCTCACCTGCCCTGCAGCGCTGTTGTCCAGGTAGGCGCGGAAGGTGGAGACCTCGATCACCTCATGCTCACGGCCCCGGCCATGCACCACGTGCACGATGCGAAAACGCTTGCCGATGATGAACGCACGGCGGAAGAGGCCCTTGACCTGCTCGGGCGTGGCGTTGGTGGCCACGTCGAAGTCCTTGGGGCGCAGGCCCAGCAGCAGGTCGCGCACTGCGCCGCCCACGATATAGGCCTCGTAGCCGGCCTGCTTGAGCGTGGCCACGACCTCGGCAGCCCGGCGGTCCACCAGCTCGGGGTCGATGCCGTGCACCGTGGCGGGCACTTCTTCGCGTTTGCCGAAATGCGGCTTGCCGCCCGAGGTGCCGGGGGTCGATTTGCCCAGCAGTTTGTCGATGAACTTCTTGATCATGGGTGCGAGTGAAGCAAAAGGTCTGGCGCAGGGCGCGGGTGTCAGGACGCGGAGTCCTGGCTGGCTTCAGTCTGGGGGAACAGGTCCAGTATGCGCCAGCCGCGCTCCTGGGCCAGCGCGCGCAGGCGCGGGTCGGGGTTGGTGGCCACGGGGTGGTTCACCTTCTCGAGCAGCGGCACGTCGTTCATGGAGTCGCTGTAGAACGTGCTGTCCACGTCCGCCCAGCCGAGCTGGTGTGCGGCCAGCCACTCCTCCATGCGGCGCACCTTGCCTTCGCGCATGGTGGGCACGCCGTCGATCTCGCCGGTGTACCAGCCTGTGAGTGGGTCGAGCGCCAGCTGCACGGCCAGCAGCGCATCGTCGGCCACGCCCAGCGCATGGGCGATGGGGCGGGTCACGAACTCGTTGGTGGCGGTGACGATCAGCACCGTGTCGCCCGCGGCCTGGTGCTGGCGGACCAGGTCGCGCGCCTGGGGCTTTATGGCCGGGCCGATCACCTCGCGCATGAACTGCGCATGGGCGGCTGCCGAGGCCTCGGGCCCGCGCAGGCGCACGGCCTCGGTCGCAAAGCGCACGTAGTCGTGCACATTGAGCGTGCCGGCCTGGTAGTGGGCATAGAACTCGCCGTTGCGCCGCGCGAACTCCACTGGGTCGTTCCAGCCGATGCGGATGGTGAACTCGCCCCACTCGTAGTCGGAGTCGAGCGGGAGCAGCGTGTGGTCGAGGTCGAACAGCGCAAGCCGCAGGGGGCGGGTGTCAGAGGTCATTCAGGTTCACAAAGGGCAAGGAAGGACGCGTCATCATTCCGATTCGAGCATCGTTTTGAGCAGGGGGATGGTGATGGCCCGCTGCGTGCGCAGCGCAAACGCATCGAGCTGGTCGAGCAGCAGCATCAGGCTGCCCAGGTCGCGCGAGAAGCGGTTGAGCATGTAATCCATCACATCGTCGCCCAGGAACACGCCGCGGGCGTCGGCCTCCTGGCGCAGCACCGAGCGCCGCTCGGACTCGCCCAGCAGCTGCAGCTGGAACACATGGCCCCAGCCCAGGCGGCTGCGCAGGTCGTCGCGCAGGGGCAGGTCGGCCGGAGGCAGGTTACCGGCGGCCAGCACCCAGCGCTGGCTGCCGCTGGCCGGGCTGATGGCGTTGACGAACCAGTTGAACGCCGCGGCCTGCTGAGCGGTGTCATACAGATGCACGTCGTCCATGACGATGGCAGCCCAGTCTTCGTTGAAGTCCGGCGGCTCGGCCACCGACGGGTCGAGCCAGCCGACGCTGGCGCCCTGCTCCCGCAGGGACTGGCGCACCGCCTTGAGCAGGTGGGTCTTGCCGCTGCCGGGCTCGCCCCACAGGTAGGTGGGCACCGGCGACCGCGTGGCCAGGCTGCTGCCGTCGCCGGCGGCCAGGCGCAGGTGCTGCAGCGCGGCCTCGTTGGGGCCGGCAAAGAAACGGGCCAGGGTGGGCCCCGTGGCCAGGCCGATGTCCAGCGCCAGCTGCTTCATCATGCGCGGCACCCCCGCGGCCGGGCCAGGCCAGCGGTGGCGGGTGCAGGAGCGGCGAACAGGAGTGGGATCGGCAGCGGCATCACAGGTGAATTGGAAGGTGCCTGACCATAGAGCAGCTGAGCAACTACGGCGGGCACCGCGGACAAGAGGCTGGGGCGCGGGGTCGCCCCGGGCCGGCCTCGCAGGGACGGGTGGCGACAGTGAGCGGGATTTTAGACTGCCGCCAACCGGCTTCGGGCGGCCGCCATCGTTCCGGGTCCGGACGGCGGCCCCGGAGGCCTCGTGCGCCCCGCCCTGGGCAGCCTGCCGATGATGCAAAAGCCCCGGCTGGTGGCCACGGGCCCCCTCTTTCGGCGGGTTCGCGCCGCCTTCAGGCGACCGCTTCCCACCGCCCGCTGCGCTCGGACTGCCAGAGCGCATCGATCACCCGCGCCTGGGCGACTGCGTCGTCGATGCCCTGGGCCTGCGGGGCCGCACCCTCGCGCACCCGGCGGGAGAAGGCCTCCACCTGCAGCTGGTACTGGTCGCAGGCTGGCAGGGTCTCGGTGGTGATGCTGCTGCCGTCCAGCAGGCCGCCCTCGTCCAGCGCCAGGCGCATCTCACCGCCGCGCACTGCGTTGAAGGGGATGAAGATCTCGATGCGCCCCCGGCTACCCACCACCTGCACCCGCTGGTAGCGCACGCTCTGCGTCGACACGGTGAAGCTGGCCTGCCGGCCCGCGCCGAAATCCAGCAGCGCACTGGTCAGCCGGTCGGTCCCCAGCGCCGGGTCGCGGTCCACCAGGGCGACGGCGCGCTGCGGCTCCGTTTCGAACAGGTAGCGACCGGCCAGCACCGCGTAGCAGCCGATGTCGTACAGCGCCCCGCCGCCAATGCCGGGCTGGTTGCGGATGTTGTGCGGGTCGTCGTTGAAATACGAGAAGAACATCTGCACCGCCTGCGGCGTGCCGATGCGCCCGCTGCGCACCAGCTCGCGCGCGCGGTGCCACTGCGGGTGGTGGCGCACCATGAAGGCCTCTTCGATGTGCACCTGGCCTGCGGCGGCGCGCAGGGTGCCGGCCTCGGCCGCGCTCAGCGCCACAGGCTTCTCGCACAGCACATGTTTGCCGGCGGCCGCGGCCTGCAGGGTCAGCGGCACATGCAGGTGGTTGGGCAGCGGGTTGTAGATGGCCTCGATGGCCGGGTCGGCCAGCAGCTCCTCGTAGCTGCCATAGGCCTGGGCGATGCCCAGTTGCTGCGCCGCCTGCCGGGCCGCTGGCAGCGTGCGCGAGGCGATGCCGCGCAACTCCACGAGCGGGCTCGCCCGCAGGGCCGGAATCACGTGCTGCATGCCGATCCTGGCCGTGCTCAGCACGCCCCACACCACAGGTTTCATACCAAGCTTTCGGTTCGTTGTTGTCAAAGATAGCTGTTGAGCAAGTTCTCCAGCAGCTCCTGCCGGCCCGACACCGGCCGCGTGTCCTGGTTGCGCTCCAGGGCGCGGTCGGCCACCTCGGCCAGTCCCAGTCGGCCGGCCAGCAGGTCCTGGCCGAAGGCTGCGTTCCAGCCAGCATAGCGGGCATCGACGTGGCGGGCCAGGCGGCCGTCGGTGACCATCTTCTCGGCGATCAGCAGCGCCCGGGCCGCGACGTCCATGCCGCCGATGTGGCCGTGGAACATGTCCTCGGCATCCAGCGACTGTCGCCGCACTTTGGCGTCGAAGTTGAGGCCCCCGGTGGTGAAGCCGCCGGCCTGCAGGATCAGGTACAGGGCCAGCGCGGTCTCGGGGATGTTGTTGGGGAATTGGTCGGTGTCCCAGCCGCACTGCATGTCGCCGCGGTTCATGTCGATGGAGCCGAAGATGCCCAGGTCGATGGCCGTGGCGATCTCGTGCTCGAAGCTGTGCCCCGACAGCGTGGCGTGGTTGGCCTCGATGTTGACCTTGATCTCCTTGTCCAGGCCGTAGCGGGCCAGAAACCCGTAGACCGTGGCGGTGTCGAAGTCGTACTGGTGCTTGGAGGGCTCGCGCGGCTTGGGCTCGATCAGGATGGTGCCGGTGAAGCCGATCTTGTGCTTGTACTCCACCACCATGTTCAAGAAGCGCCCCATCTGGTCCAGCTCGTGGCCCACGCGGGTGTTGAGCAGGGTTTCATACCCCTCGCGGCCGCCCCACAGCACGTAGTTCTCTCCGCCAAGCTTGAGCGTCGCGTCCATCGCCTCCCTCACCTGCAAAGCGGCCAGCGCAAAGATGTCGGGGTCCGGGTTGGTGGAGGCGCCCGACATGAAGCGCCGGTGGCTGAAGAGATTGGCCGTGCCCCACAGCAGCTTCACGCCCGTCTGGGCCTGCTTGGCCTGCAGCACGTCCACCATCTCGTGCAGGTACCTCACGCTCTCGCGGGGGGTGCTGCCCTCGGGCGCCACGTCGCGGTCGTGAAAGCAGTAGTACGGCGCGCCCAGCCGGGCGAAGAAGTCGAACGCCGCGTCGGCCTTCAGCCGCGCCGCGGCCATGGGGTCGGCCACCTGCTGCCACGGGCGCTCGAAGGTGCCGTCGTAGCCGAAGGGGTCGAAGCCGTTCCAGCAGAAGCTGTGCCAGTAGCACACGGCAAAACGCAGGTGGTCTTGCATGCGCTTGCCCAGCACCAGGCGGTCTTTGTCGTACCACTTGAAGGCCAGCGGGTTGGTGGAATCGGGGCCTTCGTAGGCGATGGGGGAAATGTCGGAGAAGTAGGTGCTCATGGTTTTCTCGGCTAAGGACGGAACATGGCTCGGGACAGGGCTCAGGACGGGGCTCGGGGACATCAGGGCCTGCGGTACAGGCGGCGAAACAAGGCATGGCGCGGCGCCAGCAAGGCGCGCTCGGCAGGGTCAGGCAGGTAGACGGTGTCGATGGGCGGCGGCAGGCACGCCCACTCCAGGGGAATGCCGACGCTCAGTGCGCCCAGGCGCGCGGCCCCCAGAGCGCCGCCCACGGCCGATCCGCCGTGGGTCACGATCTCCACGTTCAGCGCGCTGGCCAGCATCTGCGCCCAGAAGGCGCTGCGGGCGCCACCGCCCACCAGCGACAGGCGCGACACCTCGCTGCCCGCGGCATGCAAGGCAGCCAAGCCATCGAGCAGGCCAAAGCTCACGCCTTCCATCACCGCATAGCCCAGGCGTGCGGCGTCGGTGTCCATGTCCAGCCCGTGGAAGCTGCCGCGCACCCGGGCGTCGTTGTGGGGCGTGCGTTCGCCGCTGAGGTAGGGCAGAAACACCGGCGCTGCCTCGCGGTCGTGGGCGCTCAGCGCTGCGGCGCGTGCGGCCACCTCGCCCGCGTCTGCAGCGCCCAGCAGGTCGGCCACCCACTGCAGCGCGCTGGCGGCGGCCAGCATCACGCTCATCTGGTGCCAGCGGCCCGGCACCGCGTGGCAGAACGCGTGCGTGGCACTGGTGGCATTGGGCTGGTACTGCGGCGTGACCACAAACAGCACGCCGCTGGTGCCCAGCGACAGGAACCCCTGCCCGGGCTGCACCGCCCCCATGCCCAAGGCGCTGGCGGCGTTGTCGCCCGCGCCACCGGCCACCACGGTGCCGGGCCGCAGGCCCAGCGATTGCGCCACATCGGTCCGCAGGCGCCCGCTCATTGCGCTGCCCTCCACCAGGCGCGGCATCTGCCGGCGCGCCAGGCCCGTCAGCGCCAGCAGTTCATCCGACCAGTCGCGGCGCTGCACATCGAGCCACAGGGTGCCGCTCGCGTCCGACAGGTCGCTCACATGCTCGCCGGTCAGCATCAGGCGCACATGGTCCTTGGGCAGAAGCACCTTGGCGATCTGCCGGAACACCGCGGGCTCGTGGCGCGCTACCCAGCGCAGCTTGGGGGCTGTAAAACCGGGCATGGCCAGGCTGCCGGCCAGGCCGCTCAGCGCCGGCAGCTCGCGCATCATCTCCGCGCACTCCTCGGCGCTGCGCGTGTCGTTCCAGAGGATGGCGGGGCGCAGCACGCGGTCGTGTGCATCGAGCAGCACCGCGCCATGCATCTGGCCCGACAGGCCGATGGCCTCGGTGGCTGCGTACTCCTCGGGGTGCACGGCCCGCAGGCTGGCCAGGGCGTGCTGCGTGGCCGACCACCAGTCGGCCGGGTCCTGCTCGCTGTGGCCGGGGTGGGGGCGCGACACCGACAGGGGCGCACCGGCGGCACCCAGCACCTGCTGGTCCGGGCCGAGCAACAAAGCCTTCACTTCCGAGGTGCCGATGTCGATGCCGATGTACATGGTGGATGGCTGCGTTCAGTGGAGATGGGCGGGCGGTGTGGCGCCTGCCGGTGGTGGGGCCAGGGCCTGCTGATCGGCCCCCGCCGCGGCGACTGCCGGTGCGTGCATGGGCCGCAGCTCGTGGTGCAGCACCAGCGCGGCCGCGCCCACGGCCGAGGCCAGCAGGCCGTAGCGGGCTGCGCGCACGGCGGGCGCCGCCACGCCCGCGCTGGCGGCGTAGGCATCGAGCGTGTCGCGGGCCTGCTGCACGATGCTGGGGTGCCGCTCGCACGAGGGCCCACCCACCACCAGGGCGCCGGGGTTGAAGGTGGTCCAGAGGTTCTGCAGCACCACGCCCAGGAACACGCCGCCGCGCGCGGGGTCGCTCTGGCGCTCGAGCGCCCGGGCCCCGAAGAAGGTCTCGGCACACCCCCTGCGCCCGCAGGAGCACGGCGGCCCGTCGATCTGCAAAATGCTGTGGCCGATTTCTCCGGCCATGCCCTGCAGCCCGGTGAACAGCCGGTCGTTGAGCACGATGCCCGCCCCCACGCCCACGCCGCAGGTCACGAAGATCAGTGAGTCCGTCGCCTCACCATCTGCAAACTCGTACTCGCTGAGCGCGGCGGTGTCCGCCTCGTTCTGCACATGCACCGCCACCGCCGGGCTGCCCGCGTCGGCCAGTGCGCGTGTGATCAGCGGCAAAAAGGCCACGTCGCGCCAGCCCAGGTTGGGTGCAAAGCGGATGGTGCCGGTGGCCTCGTCGAATGCACCGGGCACGCCGATGCCCACGCCCGACACCGTGACCGGCCTGGCCGCCAGTTCGGCCTGCGTGCGCACCACCTGCGCCGCCACCTGGCGGCACACAGCGGCAGGGTCGCGGTCGGCCAGGGGGGCCTCGGCCGCGCACAGCACCTCGCCGGTGACCGATACGCCCACCACCCGCAGCGACTCGACGCCGATCTCCACCCCCACCATGGCGCGGCGGCTGCCGTCCAGGCGCAGCGGTGTGGACGGGCGGCCCATGCCCTGCGCGGCGGCCAGCCCGGTCTCGGCGAGCCAGCCTTCGTCGATCAGCTCCCGCACCAGCAGGCTCACGGTGGATTTGGTCAGGCCGCTCTCGCCGGCCAGTTGGGCGCGCGAGAGGCTGCCGCGCTGGCGCAGCAGCCGCAGCAGCACGCTGCGGTTGATGCGTTTGACAAGTTGCTGGTCGCCGGTGGTCTTCATGCGGGTGTGGGGGTCGGCGCAGGCTCGCCAAGGCGGTGGGTCTGCGCTTTTCCTTCGGGTTGTTTGCCTGCGATGATCATGCCCAGAACTTCGTCCTCGGTGACATCGGCCGTGCGGTAGGCGCCCACCATGCGCCCGTTCTTCATCACCGCCAGGCGGTCGCTGAGCCCGAACACATCGGGCATGTCGTGGGTGATGAGGAAGATGCCCACGCCGTCGGCCTTGAGCTGGCGCACCAGGCGGCCCACCATGGCGGTCTCCTCGGGGCCCAGCGCGGCGGTGGGCTCGTCCATGATCAGGATGCGGGCGTTGAAGTAGATGGCGCGCGAGATGGCCACCACCTGGCGCTGCCCGCCCGACAGGCGCCGCACCGGCGTGCGCACGTTGCGGAAGTTCTTGTTCAGGCGCTCGAAGACCTTGCGGGCTTCGGCGTCCATGCGGTGGTCGTCCAGCGTGTTCCAGCGGGTGAGCAGCTCGCGGCCCAAAAACAGGTTGGCCACCGCGTCCAGGTTGTCGGCGAGCGCCAGCGTCTGGTAGATGGATTCGATGCCCAGCCGCTGCGCGTCGGCCGGCGTGCGGATGTGGGCGCTCTGCCCCTGCACCAGCACCTCGCCGCTGTCGATGGGGTAGGCGCCGGCCAGCATCTTCATCAGCGTGGACTTGCCCGCGCCGTTGTGCCCCAGCAGGGCCACCACCTCGCCCGGGTAAAGGTTGAGGCTGACGTCGTCCACCGCCCGCACACCGCCGAACGACTTGCGGATGCCGCGCATCTCCACCAGCGGCGCGTTCATGCGGTGTCTCCGGTCAGGCGGCGGTACACCACGTCGAACACCACGGCCGCGATCAGTACCTGCCCGATGATCACGTAGCGCAGGCCGATCGAGATGTCGAGCAGCAAGAGCCCGCTGTCGATGCTCTGCATGATCAGTGCCCCCAGCACCGACCCCAGGATGGAGCCGCTACCGCCCGCCAGCGCGGTGCCGCCGATGACGGCTGCCGCGATCACGAACAGCTCCATGCCGGTGCCCAGCGAATTGGTGCCGGCGTTGAGCCGCGCAATCGAGACCATGGCTGCAATCGTGATGAGCACGCCCATCAGCGCAAACAGCATCAGCGTGACGCGCCGCACCGGAATGCCGACCAGCGCCGCGGCCTCCGGGTTGCCGCCGATGGCGAACACGTAGCGCCCAAAGCGCGTGCGCCGCACGATGAACGACAGCACCACCGCCACGCCGCCCCAGATGATCACAGGGATGGGCACGCCCTGCGGCGCATCCTTGGTAGGTATCTGGTACGCGTTCATCGTGGCGACAAAGCCCACGGCGATCACCGCTGGCACGGCTGCCACCAGCGCATCGAGCCACAGCGCCGGGTTGGGCACGCCGTACGAAGCCTTGGCCCGGCGCCGCAGCCAGGTCTTCAGGCCCAGCGCCACCACCAGCACCACGGCCAGCACCCAGCTGGCCTGCACGCCGATGGCACCATCGAAGCCGCCGCCCAGGCGCTGAAAGAAGCTGTCGCTGACCGGCTGGGTCTTGCCGTCGGCCACCATGAAGGCCGCGCCGCGAAACGACATCAGCCCGCCCAGAGTGACCACGAACGATGGCACCCCCAGCATCGCCGTGAGCGCGCCCTGGTAGAGCGACACACCGATCGCCACCGCCAGCCCGGCCAGCGACGCCGCCACCCAGTGCCAGCCGGCGGTGTACATCAGCGTGGCGATCAGAACGCCGACGAAACCCATCACAGAGCCCACCGACAGATCGATGTGGCGCGCCACGATCACCAGCACCACCACCGTGGCCACGATGCCGACCACGGCCGTCTGCTGGGCGATGTTGTAGAGGTTCTCGGGCGACAGGAACAGGCCGCCCGAGAGGATGTTGAACACGACGGCGGTGACCACCAGGACGGCGCCCATCAGCACCAGCCGCCAGTCGATGGCCAGCTGCCTGAGGGCATGGGGAACAGGACTCACAAGCGCACTCCGCCAAAATTGTTCGTGAAGGGACCGGGCGCAGGCCAGCCCGCCGCGCGCGGCAGGGCCCCGCTCCCGGTCCGGGAGCTTCAAAACGTGTTGTTCAGCCACCGGGCGGCATGCAGCGCCGCGCCGGGGTCACGTCACTTGCAGGCGGCGGGCGCCTTGGCCGCATCCACACCCTTGCACAGCGCGTCCTTCTGGATCCAGCCGGCCTTCACGACGAGGTCGAGGTTCTTGGCGGTGATGGGCACGGGCTTCAGGAACTGCGCCTGCAGCGGCACCTTCTTCTCGCCGCCGTTCCAGGTCTGGGCGCCGGCCACCTTCTGCCCCTTGGCCAGCGCGACGGCGGCGGCTGCGGCGTCGCGGCCCAGGTCGCGGGCGTCCTTCCAGACCGACACGGTCTGCGAGCCCTGGGCCACGCGGTTGAGCGCCGCATGGTCGCCGTCCTGGCCCGACACCGGAATGCCCTTGATGCCCTTGGCCGTGAGCGCCGCCACCACACCGCCGGCCGTGCCGTCGTTGGAGGCCACCACGGCGTCTATCTTGCCGCCGCTTTTGGTGATGATCTGCTCCATGTTCTTTTGCGCGACCTCTGGCTTCCAGCCTTCGGTGTATTCCTCGCCGACGATCTTGATGTCGCCCTTGGTGATGGCCGCCTCGATCACCTCCTGCTGCCCGCCGCGCAGGAAGTTGGCGTTGGGGTCGGTGGGCGAGCCCTTGATCATCACGTAGTTGCCTTTGGGCTTGGCCTCGAACACCGCGCGGGCCTGCATGCGGCCGACCTCGACGTTGTCGAAGGTGATGTAGAACACGCCGGGCGCCTCGATCAGGCGGTCATACGCCACGACAGGGATCTTCTGCTGCGCGGCCTTGTTGACGGCGGGCAGGATGGCGTCCTTGTCCATCGCCAGCACGATCAGTACCTTGGCGCCCTTGGCGATCAGCGAGTCGACGTCCGACAGCTGCTTTTCGGGCGAGCCGCCCGCGTCGGCGCTGATGTAGCTGGCACCGAGCTTGGCCAGTTGGTCCTTGATGGCCTTCTCGTCGGTCTTCCAGCGCTCTTCCTGGAAGTTGGACCAGCTCACGCCCACCACCTGGGCGAAGGCGCTGGCGCCGGACAGGCCCAGCACCAGGGCTGCCAGGGCGGTCAAGGTTGTCTTCAATTTCATTCTTGTCTCCATTGATGGCCTCGTGCGGACCTTGGTTGGTGTGAACGACGTTGACTGTCGCGCCGCAACCCCTCTCGCTGAACCCTGCAGGCTGCAGTCCGTGGCGGGCAGCTCCCCTTCCGGGCAACTACCTCCGCCGACATAGTGCGGACGACGAACTAATTATGAAAGGGCTGAACCGGCGCACACATCGGGGCAAACCCGACATAGTTTGATGAGTGAACTTATTAGTTGCACAGAGATGGAACGGTGATCCCGCGAATGCCGCGCCGTGCCCTGCGGGTAGCCGTCGCGGCGTGCGGTGGCCGGCGTGCTCATGCGATGGCACCGCCCGGGTGCCAGCTTCAAATCCCCCGCCCGGTCAGGGCTGAGAAAGTCCGTCCCGGGCGTGCCGCTTAAAATCCCCGGATTCCAGCCCGCCCGGCGGGTCTACCAGCACCAAAGCCCCTTCCATGAGCTCCTCTGCCTCCTCCACCCCCATCTCGTACAAAGACGCCGGCGTTGACATTGACGCGGGCGACGCGCTCATCGAGCGCATCAAGCCGCTGGCCAAGAAGACCATGCGCGAAGGCGTGCTGGCGGGCATCGGCGGCTTTGGCGCCTTGTTCGAAGTGCCCAAGCGCTACAAGGAGCCCGTGCTGGTGTCCGGCACCGATGGTGTGGGCACCAAACTCAAGCTCGCGTTCGAATGGAACATGCACGACACCGTGGGCATCGACCTGGTGGCCATGAGCGTGAACGACGTGCTGGTGCAGGGCGCCGAGCCCCTGTTCTTCCTCGATTACTTCGCCTGCGGCAAGCTCGACGTGGACACCGCAGCGGCCGTGATCGGCGGCATTGCCAAGGGCTGCGAGCTCTCCGGCTGCGCGCTGATCGGCGGCGAAACCGCCGAGATGCCCGGCATGTACCCCGCAGGCGAATACGACCTGGCAGGTTTTGCGGTGGGCGCAGTCGAAAAATCGAAGATCCTGACCGGCCAGAACGTGAAGCCCGGCGACGTGGTGCTGGGCCTGGCCAGCCACGGCGTGCATTCCAACGGCTTCAGCCTGGTGCGCAAGTGCATCGAGCGCGCGGGCGCCACAGCCCCGGCCACGCTGGACGGCAAGCCCTTCAAGCAGGCCATCATGGAGCCCACCCGCCTGTACGTGAAGAACGTGCTGGCCGCGTTGGCAGCCCACCCGCATTCCGATGACGCCGGCGGCATCAAGGCCCTGGCCCACATCACTGGCGGCGGCCTGCTGGAGAACATTCCGCGCGTGCTGCCCGACGGCACCGCCGCCCACCTGACCAAGGGCAGCTGGCCCCAGACCGAACTGTTCGCCTGGCTGCAGAAGACGGCCGGCATCGACGACATCGAGATGAACCGCACCTTCAACAACGGCATCGGCATGGTGGTGGTGGTGGATGCTGCCGCCGCAGAAGCCACGGCCGCCACGCTGCGCGCCGCGGGCGAGCAGGTGTACGCCATCGGCACCATCGCCGCACGCGGCGAAGGTGCTGCCGTGGTCGTGGCCTAGTCGGCACGCGACACGCACAACGTCGGCCCGCCTGAACGACCCGCGCATGGCGCACACACCGCCCTCGACCCCCACAGTCCTGAACAACACGCCAGATCCGGCGGCAACGACGGCGACGGCGGCCTCGGCGGCCCCGGTCACGCTGCCGCCGCGCCTGAGCACACAGGGCATCGTGATTGCCAGCTATGTGCTGATGGCGGCCACGCTGCTGCTGGTGATGTGGCGCGGGCTGCTCCCGGGCCTATTGTGCGTGTGCCTGGGTTTTCTGCTGACGCGGGCGCTCACCCGCTGGTTCGCACAGGGCCTGAGCCGGTTGCGGCGCCAGGCCCATCCTTCGGTTTCGGCGTTGCGCGTTGCGCAGATTGCGGCGGCGGCCCTGGTGATGCTGCTGCCGCTGGTGCTGCTGGCCACAGGCCTCACGCATTCGCGCGGCTATCTGGTGACCGCGCCGCAGCAGTACCAGGAGCTGCTCAACTACATGGCGCGCACCGTGCTGGAGCTGCGGCTCAAACTGCCGGTGGACATGGCCAGCCACCTGCCCGAAGGCGTGGCCGACATCCAGCGCATCATCGCCAGCTACCTGGGCGCCAAGGCCGGCGCGCTGGCCATGGCAGGCCGCGCCTGGCTGGCCGGTGTGTTGTTTGCGTATGTGGGCCTGCTGATTGGCGCGCTGGCCGCCGTGCGCCCCGCTGTGCTGGCGCGCGGGCCACTGGCGCAGCAGCTGCGGCTGCGCATCACGCTGTTCGGCGAAGCCTTCCGCCAGATCGTGGCCGCGCAGTTCTGGATCGCGGCGTTCAACACCCTGCTGACGGGCCTGTTTTTGCTGTTCGTGCTGCCGCTGTGGGGCCTGGAGCTGCCCTACACGCCGGTGTTGATCACCTTCACCTTCATCGCCGGGCTGGTGCCCATCGTGGGCAACCTGGTGTGCAACGTGGTGATCACCATCGTGGGCCTGTCGGTGTCGCCGCTGGCCGCCGCTGCCTGCCTGGGCTTCCTGATCCTGATCCACAAGGCTGAGTACGTCATCAACGCCAAGGTGGTGGGCCGCCGCACCCAGATGGGCGTGTGGGAGCTGCTGTCGGTGATGTTCGTCGCCGAGGCGGTCTTCGGCCCCGCGGGGCTGGTGGCGGCACCGCTGTTCTATGCATACCTGAAAAAGGAACTGGTGGCGGCGCGGCTGGTGTAGCCCGCGCGCAGGTTCTATCCGGTGCACCCCTGTGTGCCCAGCCAATAGCCGGTGTCGCGTCGTTCACGCCGCACCGTCCGGCTCTCAAGGACCTTTTATCGTCATCCAACTTCTGATCGATATCCAAGAGCGGCGTATCGCCCTCGCCATCAAGATTTTCAAATGCGTATGCACCTCGAAAATCCCAATGAAACACTGAACTACAACGTCTTTTCGACAGGTCTCTCATGACCGCGTAAGAGTTGTATCGGNAGAGGGAATCACCATGGGCAAGCCGGCAGCAAGGCTGGGAGATCTGACGAAGTCCGGAGGGCCGATCACGCAGGGATCGCTGACCGTGCTGATCGGCTCGCAAGGCGGCATCGCCTGCTCTACCTGCCCGGGCGGCAAGGCCATCGGCAGCCCCGTCAACCCCACGCTGGGCGCCAAAGTGCTGGTGGGCACGGAAGACCTGGACTTTGCCTTGCCCGGCCCCATGCCGCTGGTGTGGCAGCGCCAGTACAGCAGCTACGTCAACGCGGAGCACGGCGGCGACTGCGGGCTGTTGGGCTACGGCTGGAAGCTGCCGCACGAGTTGAGCATCGAGCTCCAAGCCACACAGACCCTGCTGCGCGATGCGGGCGGGCGCGTCATCACGTTCGACGAAGCGCTGGAGCCGGGCCAGAGCCTGCACAGCGACAGCGAAGGCCTGCTGCTGATGCGCGGAGGCGGCATGGGGGTGGCGCAGGCCTTGTCTGCTCTGGCTGGTAATACCGAGAATCCTCCCGTTCCCACTACCGGCGCCAACCCTTACCCCAACACCGCAGAAGAACTCCTGCCCTGGCACCGGCAACAGCGCTGGGCCCATGTGCCCGCTGCCGCCAAGGCCGACCCCAACTACCTGCTGGCAGCCACGCAGGGCGGGCGCACCGTCTGGCTCTTCAAGGTGCAAGCCGAGGGCTCTTCCAAAGGTTTCTGCCGGCTCATCGGCCTGATGGACGCCTACGGGCGCAGCCAGCACTACCAGCACGACGAGCGCGGACGCCTGCAAGGCATCACCGACGGGGCGGGCCGGCGCTATGCGCTCCTGTACAACCGGCCCAGCAGCGCAGCGACAGCCGCAGACGCAGGAACCGCCCCTGCCCCCACGCAAACCCTGGCAGGCCTGAACCCCGACAGCGGCCTGCGCCTCGTGGGCGTGGACTGCACCTTCAACCCCCACGACCCCGAGCATGCGGGTTCTGGCTCAGGCTCAGGCTCCGGTGCTGGCGCACAGCGGCACGACCCCATCCCCCTGGTGCGCTACCACTACAGCCCCCTGGGCGACCTCATCGCCGTGCACGCCCGCGACGGCCGGCGCACCCGCCAGTTCACCTACGACAGCGCCCACCGCATGGTCGCCCACCGGGTGGGCAGCGGCCCCGAGCACACCTACGTCTACGAAGACCAGCGCCAAGACCAGAAAGTCGCTGACGCCAGTGGCAACCCGCCACCCCGCCCCGGCGCCCGCGTGGCCGAGCACCACAACGAAGAAGGCCTGAGCTACTACTTCGACTACGAAGATGCCCACCCCCAGGACCCCCGGGCCGCCAGCTGCACCACCGTGCGCGACAGCCTGGGGCGCGTGACCCGGTACCACCACGAAGGCACCGGCGGCCTCAAACGCATCACCCGCGAGGTGCAACCGGACGGCAGCGAAGCACACTACCAGTACGACAGCGCAGGCCGGCGCATTGCCGCCACCGACGCCCTGGGGCGCACCACCCACTGGCGCTACGACGGCCAGGGCCACCTGCTCGGGGTGCAAGGGCCCGACGGCCGCAGCAGCCAGCAGCGCTGGGGCCTGCCCGGCACCGCCGCCGACGGCCTGCTGCTGCACAGCACCAGCGCCAGCGGCATCCACACCCACTACGAATACGACCCCTGGGCCCGCCTGGTACAGACCACCGTGGTGGCAGGCGACATCGCCCTCACCACCCACCTGGAATACCCGAGCGGGCCGCCCCACGCCGCCGCAGGCAACGCCCGCGCCTGGGTGGACCAGCCCATTGCGCTGATCGATGCCCAGGGCGGGCGCAAGACCCTGGGCTACAACGCCGTCGGCCAGCTTGCGAGCTACACCGACTGCTCGGGCCACACCAGCCGCTGGCTGCACGACGCCTTTGGCGAGCTCATCGAAGAGACCGATGCCCTGGGTCAACGCATACGCCACCAGCGCGATGCTATGGGGCGACTGCAGCAGACGACCCAGGCGGACGGCACGCTGGTGCAATACCGCTGGGGCAGCAACGAACAAGTCCAGGCCATCACCCTCGGAGCGCTGGCCAGCCCGGGACCAAGCTCACCCAGTACATCGGTACAGACCACCACCATCACCTATGAGCACGACCTGTGGGGCCGCGTCACCGCGCAGACCCAGGCGGGCGCAAGCCTGCACCTGCGCTACGACGTGGCCGGGCGCCTGACCGAGCTGATCAACGAGAACCATGCAGTTACCCGCTTCGCCTACGACAGCCAGGACCGGCTGGTTAAGGAAACAGGGTTCGATGGGCGCAGCCAGAGCTACCGGTATGACGCGGCGGGCCAGCTGATCGAGAAGACCGATGCGCAGGACAGTGGCATGGGCGCACAAAGCCAGGGCACAACAGAAAGCCAGGGCACGGTGCGCAGCCGCTACCACTACGACAGCGCAGGGCGGCTGATCTACCGCGTCACCGGCAAAGTGGATGCAGCAGCCGCACATTCAAAGTTAGCAACACCGGCAAATCAACGCACCCCAGACACCAACCTGCAGATCCACCAGTTCGGCTACAGCGACAGCGGGGAGCTCCTGGACACCCAGGGCTGGGAGCTGGACGGGCTCGATCGGCCCGAACACTGCGATGCACCCGCTACTGCGCCCGCCGAGCTGATCGCTGCCTGGCTGGAGATCAACACCCATCAGCTTCACAGTGCCCTGAGCCAACAGCACGACGCCCAAACTCTGGCGAGCAGTCCCCTGCTGCAAAGCCTGCAAGCCGACCGGCTGCACAAAACCAGCCGTGTAGACCTGCAGCGCGATGCCCTGGGGCGCCCCACTGGCGAGGTGCAAACGCTGTACGGCAACTCCAGCGGCAAGACCGCCATCGAATTCGAGCACCGCATCCACCACCGCCTGGGCGCCCTGGGGCAACGCGAATCGAGCGAACTGCAGGGTATCGGCCAGCTCGACTGGCTCAGCTACGGCTCGGGCCATGTGCACGGCGTGCTGCTCAACCAGATGCCCCTGTTGGCGCTAGAGCGCGACAAGCTGCACNATCGGCCAGCTCGACTGGCTCAGCTACGGCTCGGGCCATGTGCACGGCGTGCTGCTCAACCAGATGCCCCTGTTGGCGCTAGAGCGCGACAAGCTGCACCGCGAAGTGGGCCGCACCCTGCACCTGCTGCCCGGCGAGATGGCCAGCACAGCGCCCACCCAGAGCCGCCAGCTCGATCCCCTGGGGCGCCTGCTGCACCAGCGCTGGCAGGGCCTGCCCGGACCCGGCAGCGCCCCCGCCAGCGCAGCGCCCCTTATCGGCGGCCTGCGGCAACGCCGCTACACCTACGACAGCCTAGGCCAGCTCGTGGGCATCCAGACCCCGACCCACGCAGACGCGTACCAGTATGACGCCCGCCAGCGCCTGACCGGGCAGCGCAGCGCCAGCGCCCAGGGCGAGCAGCAAGCGCGCTGGAGGCTCGACGCGGCGGGCAACCGGCTGCCCGACCCAGTACCCAGCAAGCACCCGGGCGGCAACACCGCCGCCGGCGCCGACTGGACCGCCCAGGTCCAGCAGCACCTGCACGACCCGCGGTTTAACTTGTTGCAGCCTCAACCCACCACAGACAACCCTGCCACAGAGCACGTGGAACGCTGGCCGGACAACCGCATCGGCTGGAGCCAGGGGGCAGGTGACGAAGGCGCCACCCACTACGGCTACGACGACTGGGGCAACCGCACCGACGCCCGGCATGGCGACGGGAGCACCACCACCTTGCACTACGACGCCCTGCACCAATTGCGGCAGGTTCTCCAAACCAATGCCCAAGGACAGGTGAAAAGCAAAACCACGTACCGCTACGACGCGTTCGGACGGCGAGTGAGCAAGACACACCAAGACACCGGCAAGGACAGCCAGAACACACACTACGGCTGGGATGGCGACAGGCTTGTGCACACCCAGTCCCACGGGCAGATCCAACACACGGTGTATGAGCCGAGCAGCTTTGTGCCGCTGCTGCAGATCCAGCGCAGTCAGCAAGGCCACACCGACCCCGTCAAAACCCTGCTGGACCTGACCGGCAGCGGCGACTCAGAGCAAGAACTGCAGCATGGCGACAGAGAGATGCTGCACCAGGCCCTGAACGAAGTGCTGCAGCCTGGCTATCAACTGTCCGCCTTGCTGCCGCAGGACATGCGAAGCCAAGTGCAGGCATCCCTGCAACTCATCAAGGACACACAAGCCCATACCGAGGATGCCCACCCGCTGACCATCCGGCACATCCTGACGGACCACCTGGGCACACCCATTGCGCTGGTGAATGCCAACGGGCAAGAGGCCGGACAGGTGAGCTGGGCGGCCCGGTACGGCGCCTGGGGGGAGATCGAACAGGAATACAACCCCCACCGCATCCATCAACCCATCCGCTTGCAGGGGCAGCAGCTTGATCAGGAGACGGGGCTGCACTACAACCGGTTCAGGTACTACGACCCAAGGGTGGGACAGTATGTGAGCCAGGATCCTATTGGGTTGATCGGAGGACTAAATACGATAGCTTACCCAAGGGATCCTTTGAGTTCTGTAGATCCTCTAGGCCTCAATCCAATGGGCGCGCCTTCCAAAGGCCCCGATATTGGAACAGCAAAAGGCATATTCGATAAAATCTCTGACGCTCTTGATTGGAAGGAGAACAAAGAAATTGGGCGTCAAGTGAAAATTGATCAAAATACGCTGATGTGTAAGGCAGAAAAAGAAATTGCAGATAAAGTCGATAGAGATGAGCTTACCCCTGAAGCAGCTAAATTGGCTTTGGCTGCAAAAGAGACCTCAATCTATGCCGCTGGTCCGGTGTCGGCAGCTGTGGAAAGTGCGTCAGATGGCCCAATCGCCAAGTCCGCAAAAGCTCTGGGATACGCAACGGCACCTGCAAAAAATTGTGCTGCTTTATTGGCTCCTCCAAGTGCACCAACAATTGAATTTTTCAAATAATGACGAAATTTAATGCATTTTTCTTTGTGAGTTTTTTTGTTTGGATTGTAGGTGTGGCAGCCATTGTTTTTGGTAGTGAGAAAACGTTCTTGGTTTCATGGGTAATGCAAATAGTTGGCATTTGGGCAATCGGCTGGATTTTTCTAATGTTAATTTCAAGAAAAATACTTAATATATATAAATTGAATAAGCAGAATTTTAGGATTGCAGTATTTGCAGTTATTTTTTGTTTTTACCTGATATTCCCTGCGGGAACTATGTTGGAAATCATTCTTTATAATTTTGGTTGGCAGGAGTGTTTTCATAATTTGAAGGGGCTTGAAAAGCCTGCTTTGAGCAGGTTTTTTAAGATGATTGCTATTGATGCTTTAAATATTTCTGTGTCGATATTTGTCAGTACATTTTTAATCCTACTGATTTCAAAATTGACATCCAAATATGGCAATATTGCAGAAACCTAATTGTTGCGACATGAGCCCTATCTAGCCCAACACAAAGGGACATGTATGCGACGGCTGACCTGCCAACGGTCAGTTCAAGCAGTCTCGAACTTCCACCTGTTCAGGTGATCAGCGAACTGCAGGGCATCGGCCAGCTCGACTGGCTCAGCTACGGCTCGGGCCATGTGCACGGCGTGCTGCTCAACCAGATGCCCCTGTTGGCGCTAGAGCGCGACAAGCTGCACCGCGAAGTGGGCCGCACCCTGCACCTGCTGCCCGGCGTGCCCGGCGAGATGGCCAGCACAGCGCCCACCCAGAGCCGCCAGCTCGATCCCCTGGGGCGCCTGCTGCACCAGCGCTGGCAAGGCCTGCCCGGACAAAGCAGCGCGCCCTCCAGCGCAGCGCCCCTCATCGGTGGCCTGCGGCAACGCCGCTACACCTACGACAGCCTGGGCCAGCTGGTGGGCATCCAGACCCCGACCCACGCAGACGCGTACCAGTACGACGCCCGCCAACGGCTGACCGGGCAGCACAGCGCAAGCGCCCAGGGCGAGCAGCAAGCGCGCTGGAGACTGGACCCGGCGGGCAACCGGCTGCCTGACCCAGTGCCCGGCAAGAACTCGGGCGGCAACACCGCTAC
>NZ_LMLZ01000012.1 GCF_001422735.1 Acidovorax sp. Leaf78
GGTCGTGCTGGCGCGCAAGCTGCTGCGCATTGCCTTTGCTGTGTGGCGATCGGGCAAGCCGTTTGATGCTCATCGCATCACCCCAAGCGCTTGACTCGAACCATAGAACCTTCGCCGGGCCACTGGAGGCGTCCCCCTTGGGGGGAAGGCGCGAAGCGACTCAGGGGGGCTACTTTTCCTTGCCCATCACCAGGTCCGGCAAGATCGTCACGACCTGCGGGAACACCGTGATGATCGCGATGCACACGACCAGGCACAGGAAGAACGGAATCGCAGCGCGCGCAATCGTGTTGCTGTCCTTGCCCGTCATGTTCTGCAGCACGAAGAGGTTGAAACCCACCGGCGGCGTGACCTCGGCGATCTCGACCAGCAGCACGATGAAGATGCCGAACCAGATCAAATCGAACCCGGCCTGCTGGATCATGGGCAGCACCACCGCGCTGGTCAGCACGATCATGCTGATGCCGTCGAGCGCCGTGCCCAGCACCAGGTACACGATGACCAGCACGCTGATGAGCGCGAACGGCGACAGGTGCATGGCGTTGACCCACTCGGCCAGTTCGCGCGGGATGCCGGTGAAGGCCATGGTCTTGGTGAGGAACGCGGCGCCGGCCAGGATGAACATGATCATGCAGCTGGTGCGCGTGGTGCCCATCAGCCCGTCCTTGAAGTTCTGCCAGGTGAGCGAGCGGCTCCAGAGCGCCAGCCCCAGCGAGCCCACCACGCCGTAGGCCGCGCATTCGGTGGCGGTGGCGTAGCCGGTGATGAGCACGGCCACGATGAAGACGATGAGCACGCCCACGGGGATCAGGTTGCCGGACTTGCGAATCTTCTCGCGCAGCGTGGAGGGCGGGTCGGCCGCAGGCACCTTGTCGGGGTTGCGCAGGCTCCACCAGCCGATGTAGCCCGAGAACAGCAGCATCAGCAAAATGCCCGGCAGAAAGCCCGCAAGGAAGATGCGGATGATGGACGCATCGGCCGCCACCGCATACACCACCATGGTGATCGACGGCGGGATCAGAATGCCCAGCGTGCCGGCCGTGGCCAGCGAGCCCAGCGCCAGCTTCTCGTCGTAGCCACGCTTCATCAGCTCTGGCAGGGCCACCTTGCTGATGGTTGCGCAGGTTGCGGCCGACGAGCCCGACACCGACCCAAAGATGCCGCAGCCCAGGATGGTAGTGTGCATCAGCCGCCCCGGAACGCGGTTGAGCCAGGGGCGCAGGCCTTCGAACATCTCTTCGGACAGCTTGGTGCGAAACAGGATTTCGCCCATCCAGATGAACAGCGGCAGGGCGGCCAGCTCCCAGCTCGCATTGCTCTCCCAGAACGCCGAGAACAAATTCTTGGCCGGCTGCGTGGACGTAAAGAACGCCTGCCCCACCCACCCGCAGATCGCCAGCGTCATCGCAATCCACACGCCACCGGACAGCAGCACCAGCATGAGCAGCAGCAACACGCCACCCACCATCAAGATATCCATATCGAACTTTCTGGACTGCAGGGCGCCATGCGCGATGCAGCCTGTTGTTATCGGTATTCACACCACGCGGCCATCGCGCCGCGCGTCCCACCCACCGCAAAAACTGGCGCGGCAAACGCGAGTGCCACCGTGGAACCGGCTCCGCCGGGCCACCGGAGGCGTCCCCCCTCAGGGGGAAAGGCGCGCAGCGCCTCAGGGGGGCTTCCTAGATATCAGACGAAAAGTCACCCTTGGCATGGCGTTCTTCCACAGCCCGCACAAAGGTCGGCACGCCACCGCGCAGCACGATGATGAATTCATCCACCACGGCCACCCACAGCAGCACCGAGCCGATCGCAAAGCTCAGCTGCGGAATCCACAGCGGCATGGGCAGCAGGCCCTGGGAGATGTCGTTGAACTCCCAGCTCTCGTACGTGTAGCTGCAGGCCGCCCACATCAGGTAGCCCACTGCCACCGATGCGATGGCGAGCGACACGACCTCCAGCTGGCGGCAGCGGCGCGGGGACAGCTTTTCCAGCAGCAGTGTCACGCGCACGAAGTCGCCGTGCTTGAATGCATGGGCCATCGCAAAGAAAGCCGCGGCCGCGCAGAACCAGGCCACGATGTCGTTGATGGCGCCGGTGCGCAGGCCCACCTCGCGCATGATGCTCTGCGCGATCATGAGGATGCAGATGAGGGCGATGAACGCAGCGCCCAGGGCGCCTGCGGCAAGGTAGAGGCGGTCGAGCCAGCGGCGCAGCATATGGATGCGGGCCTACTTCTTGGCCTGCACGCCAGGGACCGGACTGCTCTTGCGGTAGCTCGCGACGATGGCTTCACCGTCCGGGCCGGCCTTCTTGAGCCAGTCGGCCAGCATGATCTCGCCGACCTGGCGCATGTCGGCCATGAGCTTGGGCGCGGGCGTCACGATCTTCATGCCCTTTTCGATCAGTGCCTTCTTGTACCACTCGGTCTTTTCCTCGCTGAGCTTCCAGCCGCGCGACTCGGCCTCGGCCGAGGCCTTGAGCAATGCGTCCTGGCTGGGCTTGTCCAGCGCATCGAAAGCCTTCTTGTTCACGATGACCGCGTTCTTGGGCAGCCAGGCCTGCGTGTCGTGAAAGAGCTTGATGCTTTCGTAGATCTTGCTGTCGTAGCCGGTGGAGCCCGACGTCATGGTGGCCTCGACCACGCCCGTTGCCAGCGCCTGCGACAGCTCGGCCGCCTGGATGGTCACCGGCTGCGCGCCGATGAGCTCTGCGATCTTGGCGGTGGCGGGACTGTAGGCGCGCCACTTGATGCCGCGCAGGTCGGCCACCGAGGCCAGTTCCTTCTTCGAATAGATGCCCTGCGGTGGCCAGGCCACGGCGTACAAAAGCTTCATGCCCTGCGTGCCCAGCAGCTTGTCGAGGTAGGGCTTTTGCGCTTCGTACAGGCGCCTGGAGTCCGCATACGAGGTGGCCAGGAAGGGGATGCCGTCCACGCCGTACAGCGCGTTCTCGTTCTCGAAATTGCCCAGCAGCACTTCACCGGCCGGGGCCTGCCCGCCCTGCACGGCGCGCTTGATTTCGTTGGCCTTGAACAGCGAGGCGTTGGCGTGCACCGTGATCTTGAGCTTGCCGGCCGATGCGGCATCCACATCCTTGGCGAACTGCATCAGGTTCTCGGTGTGGAAGTTGCTCACGGGGTAGGCGGCGGCCAGGTCCCACTTGGTCTGCGCCATCACGGAGGACGCGGTGAAACCGAAGGCCAGGGCCAGGCCAAGCGCTGTGGCGGGGAGGATTCGACGCTTCATGGAGAGCTCCGCAAGTAAGGACGTGGGGTGAAAGGACTGTCGGCGACTGTATAGAAACCAACCCATGGCGACATAGGTGTTTTGCCTAAACGCTGACAAATTGCCAACAAATTATTGCCATGGTGCCTACAATGGCTTGCATAACCCGTGCCAGTTTTTCCCGTCCACCACAAGGTTCGCTGTCCATCATGAAATCCGGCTCCAAGGCCAAGGGCGATTCCGGCCCCATCGTGTCGTCGGCGCACCTGGTGTCCGCGCAGAGCGCGGAGCTGAGCGAGTTCGAGTTCGGGCTCATCGTGGCGGGCAATGCCTTTCACCGTTGGGTGGCGCACTGCATGTCGGCGGCGGGCCTGAAAGACCTCACGCCACTGGATGTGCTGGTGCTGCACCACGTGACGCACCGCGCACGGGACAAGCGCCTCGCCGACATCTGCTTCATCATGAATGTGGAGGACACGCACCTGGTGAACTACGCGCTCAAGAAGCTGCAGAACCTGGGCGTGGTGGCTTCGCAGAAAAACGGCAAGGAAGTGACCTACGCCGCCACTGACGTGGGCCGCGCCTACGTGCAGCGCTACCGCGAAATCCGCGAGAGCTGCCTCATCGATGCGCTGCACGCCGACGACTCCCTGAACCGCGACATCGGCGAGCTGGCCCGGTTGCTGCGTGTGCTGTCGGGCATGTACGACCAGGCGGCGCGCTCGGCGGCGTCGCTGTGACCGCCGCCACGCCGTGGTTTGAATAAAAATCTGCCCTACCGCTTGATGAACAAGCGCCAGCAGCTATCAAAATAGTAGCAAATGTCCCATCAACCTTCCCCCATGTCCCGCTGGCAGTTCTGGATCGACCGTGGAGGCACCTTCACGGACGTGGTGGGCCGCCGGCCCGAATCGGACGGCACGTTCACGCTGGTCACCCACAAGCTGCTGTCCGAGAACCCCGAGCAGTACAAGGACGCTGCGGTGGCCGGCATTCGCCACCTGCTGGGTTTGAAGCCCGGCGAGCCGGTGACGCCTGCACAGGTCGAGTGCGTGAAGATGGGCACCACTGTGGCCACCAATGCACTGCTGGAGCGCAAGGGCGAGCCCACGCTGCTCATCACCACGCGGGGCTTCAAGGACGCGTTGCGCATTGCGTACCAGAACCGCCCGCGCCTGTTCGACCGCCACATCGTGCTGCCCGAGCTGCTCTACAGCCGCGTGATCGAGGCGCAGGAGCGCGTGGGCGCGCAGGGCGAGGTGATCGAGCCGCTGGACGAGTCCCACCTCAAGGAGCGCCTGTGGGCCGCCTACGACGCGGGCCTGCGCAGCGTGGCCATCGTGTTCATGCACGGCTACCGCTACACGGCGCATGAACAGGCCGCAGCGCGGCTGGCGCGCGAGGTGGGCTTCACGCAGGTGAGCAGCTCGCACGAGACCAGCCCCATGATGAAGTTCGTGAGCCGCGGCGACACCACGGTGGTGGACGCGTACCTCTCGCCCATCCTGCGCCGCTACGTGGACCAGGTGGCCAGCGAGATGCCGGGCGTCAAGCTGTTCTTCATGCAGTCGTCCGGTGGCCTTACCGATGCGGGCACCTTCCAGGGCAAGGACGCCATCCTGTCCGGCCCGGCCGGCGGCATCGTGGGCATGGCGCGCACGGCGGAGCTGGCGGGCCACGCGAAGGTCATCGGCTTCGACATGGGCGGCACGTCCACCGATGTGAGCCACTACGCCGGCGCGTTCGAGCGCGAGTTCGAAACCCAGGTGGCGGGCGTCCGCATGCGCGCGCCCATGATGAGCATCCACACCGTGGCCGCCGGCGGCGGCTCCATATTGGGATTCGACGGTGCGCGCTTTCGCGTGGGCCCCGAGAGCGCGGGCGCCAACCCCGGCCCGGCCAGCTACCGCCGCGGCGGCCCGCTGGCCGTGACGGACGCGAACGTGATGGTGGGCAAGATCCAGCCCGCACACTTCCCGCACGTCTTCGGCCATGCGGCCAACGAGGCGCTCGACGGCGACGTGGTGGCGCAGAAGTTCGCGCAGCTGGCGGTGCAAAGCGGCCGCTCGCAAGAGGATGTGGCCCACGGCTTCATCCAGATCGCCGTGCAGCAGATGGCCAACGCCATCAAGAAGATCAGCGTGGCGCGCGGCTACGACGTCACCCGCTACACGCTGCAGTGCTTTGGCGGCGCGGGCGGCCAGCACGCCTGCCTGGTGGCCGATGCACTGGGCATGACGCGGGTGTTCGTCCACCCGCTCGCCGGCGTGCTCAGCGCCTACGGCATGGGACTGGCCGACCAGAACGTGATCCGCGAGCAGGCGGTGGAAATCAAGCTGGCGCCGGACGCACTGCCCGGCATCGAAGCCACGCTCGACGCACTGGCCGCCACCGCGCGCACCGAACTGGAGCGCCAGCAGGCCGGCAGCAGCACGGCCGTGGTGCACCGGCGCGTGCATGTGCGCTACGAAGGCAGCGACTCGGCGCTCATCGTCCCCTTCGGCACGCAGGCCGAGATCACCGCGGCGTTTGAAAGCGCTTACCGCCAACGCTTTGCTTTCCTTATGCAGGGCAAGGGCCTGGTGGTGGAGGCTGTATCGGTCGAGGCCGTGGTGCCCGGCGATGCACCCGTTGAGCCACGCCACACGCTGCAGCCCGCGCGCGAGACGCCGCACCGCGGCATGGTGCGCATGTACACGGGCGGCATTGATGGCGTGCCCGCGTGGCACAGCGCCCTGCTGGTGGTGCGCGAGGACCTGCGCCCGGGCGACGTGGTCCCCGGCCCGGCCATCATTGCCGAGAAGAACGCCACCACCATCGTCGAGCCCGGCTGGCAGGCGCAGCTGACCGACCTGGACCACCTGCTGCTGGACCGCACCGTGGCGCGCGCCGTGCAGCACGCCGTGGGCACCACGGTGGACCCGGTGCTGCTCGAAGTCTTCAACAACCTGTTCATGAACATCGCCGAGCAGATGGGGCTGCAGCTGCAGAACACGGCGTACTCGGTGAACATCAAGGAGCGCCTGGACTTCAGCTGCGCGCTGTTCGACACCGCAGGCAACCTGATCGCCAACGCGCCGCACATGCCGGTGCACCTGGGCTCGATGGGCGAGAGCATCAAGACCGTCATCCGTGACAACGCTGGCCGCATGCAGCCGGGCGACGTGTTCGTGCTGAACGACCCGTACCACGGCGGCACGCACCTGCCCGACATCACGGTCATCACGCCGGTCTACCTGGAAGACAACGCCGAGCCCACGTTCTACGTCGGCAGCCGGGGCCACCATGCGGATGTGGGTGGCATCACGCCGGGCTCCATGCCGCCGTTCTCGACGCGCATCGAAGAAGAGGGCGTGCAGATCAACAACGTGAAGCTGGTCGAGCGCGGTGTGCTGCGCGAGGCAGAGATGATCGCGCTGCTGGAAAGCGGCGAATACCCCAGCCGCAACCCGCAGCAGAACATGGCCGACCTGCGCGCGCAGATCGCCGCGAATGAAAAGGGCCAGCAGGAGCTGCGCCGCATGGTGGGCGAGTTCGGCCTGCCCGTCGTGCTCGCGTACATGAACCACGTGCAGGACAACGCCGAGGAATCGGTGCGCCGCGTGATCACACGCTTGAAGGACGGGCAGTTCACGCTGCCGCTGGACAACGGCGCGCAGATCAGCGTGGCAGTGCGTGTGGATGCGGCCAGCCGCAGCGCCGAGATCGACTTCACCGGCACCAGCCCGCAGCAGACGCACAACTTCAACGCGCCCACGGCGGTGTGCATGGCCGCGGTGCTGTACGTGTTCCGCACGCTGGTGCAGGACGACATTCCGCTCAATGCGGGGTGCCTCAAGCCGCTCAAGGTCATCATCCCGCCGGGCTCCATGCTCAACCCCAACCCGCCGGCGTCGGTGGTGGCGGGCAATGTGGAGACTTCCACCTGCATCACCAACGCGCTGTATGGCGCGCTGGGGCTGATGGCGGCGGGGCAGTGCACCATGAACAACTTCACCTTCGGCAGTGCCAAGTACCAGTACTACGAGACCATCTCGGGCGGCAGCGGTGCGGGTGGCGTGTGGGATGCGGCGGGCCAGCTCACCGGCGGCTTTGCGGGCAAGAGCGTGGTGCAGTGCCACATGACCAACTCGCGCCTGACGGACCCGGAGATCCTGGAGTTCCGCTTTCCGGTGCGGCTGGAGGGCTACGAGATCCGCAAGGGATCGGGCGGCAACGGGCAGTGGAAGGGCGGCGACGGCGGTGTGCGCCGCGTGCGTTTCCTGGAGCCCATGACGGCCAGCATCTTGTCCAACGGCCGCCACCACGGCGCATTCGGCATGGCCGGTGGCGGCGCGGGCGCGGTGGGCATCAACAAGGTAGTGCGCAGCAACGGCAAGACCGAGCTGCTGGACCACATTGGCCAGGCCGAGATGCAGCCGGGCGATGTGTTCGAGATCCACACGCCAGGGGGCGGCGGGTTCGGGGCCATCGGCTTGAAGTAAGGGACAAGCTACCTGATGAGCGGCTGGCCTCGGGCTTCATATTCCCTGGTCCGAACGGGTGGGGGAGGTTTTGAGAACTGTGGTCCTAACAGTCTCCTACCGCTGGACCTGCAAGCGCCAGCAGCTATCGAATCAGGAGCATCAGACGCGCACGTCCTGGGGCGCTGTCGATGCCGGTTCGGCCTCGGGCTTGGGCTGGCTCAGCGTGGGTGGCACCGGCGGATGCCCCATCTGGCGCGCCCGGAACAGGGCCGCGCGCATCAGAAAGATCGACATGATCGGCACCGAGATCGCCACGAACACGGCGATCAGCAGCGCATGCAGCGCCAGGCTGCGGTCGGCCACCGAGAAGTACAGCACCGTGCCGTGCATGATCAGCCAGCAGCCCAGCGTGGCGATGATGGACGGCGCGTGCACCCGCTCGAAGAACGTGGGCAGGCGCAGCAGGCCCGACGAGCCCAGCAATGCCAGGCCAGCGCCCGACAGCACCAGCACGGCGACGATGATCTCCAGCCACAGGGGCAGGGTGGTGGCGGCGTCCGTCATTCGATCACCTCGCCGCGCAGCAGAAATTTGGCCATGGCCATGGAGCCCACGAAGCTGAACAGCGCCAGCAGCAGCGCGGCCTCGAAGTAGTTCTTGCTGCCGTACAGCAGGCCCAGCACCAGCATCACCAGCATGCCGCTCAGGTACATGCAGTCGAGCGCCAGCACGCGGTCCTGCGCCGAAGGGCCCTTCAGCAAACGGATCAGCGCGCAGCCCATGGCCATCGCCAGCATGAAGAGCGCAACGGGCAGGGCCCAACTCAGGACGGGGGTGGTCATTCGAAAATCTCCATCAACGGGGCTTCGTAGCGCTGCTTCACATCGGCAATGACCTGGGCGGGGTCGTCCAGCTCCAGCACATGCAGCAGCAGCACGCTGCGGTCCAGCGACAGCTCGCCCCAGGCGGTGCCGGGCGTGATGCAGACGATCATGGCCAGCACGGCCAGTGCGTTGGGGTCCCGCACGTCGAGCGGGATGTGCACGAAGCCCGATGGATGCCGACGGCGGCCCGGTGCGAGCAGCAGGCGCGCCACGGCCAGGTTGGAGCGCGTGGTGTCGGCCACCACCGTGAACGCCAGGCGCAGCACCGCGCCAGGATTGCGAATGCGCACTGGCAGCGGGCGCAGCCCGGCCGTGAGCAGCGGTATGGCCAGCGCGAGTACGCCGCCCAGAACGAAGTGGCCGGCGCTCAGGCTGCGGTTGAGCAGCAGCCACAGGCCCAGCAGCGCCAGCGACAGCAGCGGCGCGGGCACCAGCCGCTTGAAGGGGCGTTGGGATGTACGCGACGGCTTCATGGTGCGCTACCTCCTGGCAAGACCGCAGGTGGGGGTGGGTTGGGCACCGGCTGGGCCGTCATCACGGCGCGCACATAGCCCGCGGGTGCGTGCAGCGCGTCGGCAGTGGCCTGGGTGTAGCGCATCACCGCGCCGGCCTGCCACACCAGCACACCGCAGGCCGTGAGCAGCAGGGCAATGGGCAGGCCTTCCAGCACCAGCAGCTTGGGCACGGTGCGGTCATGCGCCGCCCAGAAATGGCGGATGCCCGCCCGGGTCAGCGCCAGCAGCGCCAGCAGGCCCGAGCCGATGAGCAGCGCCACCAGCGCCCAGCCTTCCGCGCCCAGGTGGAACCCTTGCGACGAGGCCAGCCCCAGCGGGTTGAGCAACGCATGGATCATGGCGAACTTGCCCACGAAGCCGGGCAGCGGCGGCAGGCCCGCGATGACGAGCGTGCAGGCCATGAAGGCCAGGCCCAGAAAGGCCACGGCCGCAGGGATCACTTGGCCGATGAGTTCTTCTTCGCGGTCATCCAGGTTGATGCCATCGGTAGGCACCAGGTCGGCCGACAGAAAAGGCGCGTCGTCCGTCTGCTCGTACGCGGCCAGGTTGGAGCCATCGTTGCGCCAGCGGTCGATCAGGTCGGTCAGCAAGAACAGCGCGCTCACGGCCAGCGTGGAGCTGAGCAGGTAGTACAGCAGCCCGGCGGTGAGCAGGTTCTGCCCGAAGCCCACGGCCGCCAGCAGCGTGCCCGACGACAGGATGGCCGCAAAGCCCGCCAGGTGGCCCAGCCGCTGCGATCCGAGCATGCCGATGGCGCCGAACGCCATGGTCAGCAGGCCCCCGCCGATGAGCCACTGGCTCCCGAACTGGGCCGAGTCGCCCGCCTCGGCGCCGAACAGCAGCGTCCACAGGCGCAGCACGCTGTACACGCCCACCTTGGTCATGAGCGCGAACAACGCACCCACCGGAGCCGTGGCCGCGCTGTACGCTGGCACCAGCCAGAAGTTGAGCGGCCACACGGCAGCCTTGATGAGAAACGCCACGGCCAGGATGGCTGCCGCTGCATGCAGCAGGCCGCGGTCCGAGGCTGCCACCCCGGCGATGCTGCGCGCCAGGTCGGCCATGTTCAGCGTGCCGGTGATGCCGTACAGCATGGACACGCCGATCAGGAACAGCGAAGACGCCGCGAGGTTGATGGCGATGTAGTGCAGCCCCGCCGACACACGCGGGCGCCCCGAGCCGTGCAGCAGCAGACCGTAGGAAGCCGCCAGCATGATCTCGAAGAACACGAACAGGTTGAACAGGTCGGCCGTGAGAAACGCACCCGCCAGCCCCATGAGCTGGAACTGGAACAGCGGGTGAAAGTGCACCCCCGCCCGGTGCCAGCGCGCCGCCGAAAACAGCACGGTGGCCAGCGCCACGGTGCTGCACAGCACCAGCATCATGGCCGACAGCCGGTCCACCGCCAGCACGATGCCGAACGGCGCAGGCCAGTTGCCCGGCAGGTACACACCCAGGCTGTTGTGAAGCCCGGGGTCCTTGGCCTGTATCAGCAGCAGCACCGCGATCACCAGGCCCATCAGGGTCGAGACGATATTGAGCGTGACCTTGGTGCGCTGGCGCTCTTCGCGCAGCAGCAGCATCAGCCCGGCCGTGAGCATGGGCAGCGCGATGGGCGCGAGGATCAGGTGCGGCATCAGCCGCTCCAGCAGAAATTGCATAGACGTCATGTCAGGTGTCCAAGGCGCAACGCATGGAAACTGGCACGCTCCAAGCCAGAGCAGCCTATCAAGGGCAGCCCCGGAGCGAGGGCTGCGTCCCCCTGCCCGCAGCGCGCCGCGCTGCGAGAGCGGGGGCTGAGAGCCGCGGCTCCAAGCCTGCCTGCGCAGGCTTGGACGGCCTCGAAGGGCCGTCGCCTCTGGCGACTGCACGGAGCGGGAGAGCGCCTCAGGGGGGTGTTCTTCATCACGGCATTTCCTGGGAGTCTTTTGAGCTGGTGCCATCCACATGGTCGGTACCGGCCATGCCGCGCGACGCCAGCAGCACCACCAGGAACAGCGCGGTCATGGCAAAGCCGATCACGATGGCGGTGAGCGTGAGCGCCTGGGGCATGGGGTCGGCGTAGTGGGCCAGGTCCTTGGGCAGGCCGGGCTGCAGCACGGGCTCCTTGTCGATGGCCAAGCCCAGGCGGCCCATGCTGAAGATGAACAAATTGACCGCGTACGACAGCAGCGACAGCCCCATGATGATTTGAAAAGTGCGGGGCCGCAGCAGCAGCCACACGCCCGATCCGGTGAGCACGCCGATGGCCAGGGCGAGTATCAGTTCCATGGGCCTTCTCCCTGCGTTGCGACGTCGGATGGTTCGGCGGCCTGTGCCTCTTCGGCAGGGCGCGCGTTGTTGTAGCGGTGGCTGCGCACCGACTGGTGGGCGATGCCGGTGAGGATGAGCATGGTCGAGCCCACCACCAGGGTGAACACGCCGATGTCGAAGAACAGCGCGCTGGCCACATGCACTTCGCCCACGAAGGGCGGGTGCAGGTGGGCCGTGTGGCTGGTCAGGAAGGGGTAGCCCCACACCCAGGCGCCCAGGCCCGTGGCCAGCGCGGCCAGCAGGCCCACGCCGATCCAGCGGCGCGGGTACAGGGGCAGGTGCGCCTCCACCCACGAGGTGCCCGAGACGATGTACTGCAGCAGCAGCGCCACCGAGAACACCAGCCCGGCCACGAAGCCGCCACCGGGCTCGTTGTGCCCGCGCATGAAGAGGTACATCGACACCAGGGTGGCGAACGGCAGCATCAGGCGCACCAGCACGGCGGGCACCATGAGGTAGCCCACGGCGGTATCGGCCGTCTGGCGCGGGTTGGACAGGTCGGTGTCAACGTCGGCGGGCAACGCGCGCTGCTGCGGCGGCAGGTCCATGACTTCGCGTGCCGGGCGAAAGCGCCGCAGCAGCGCATACACCGTGAGCGCCACGATGCCCAGCACCACGATCTCGCCGAAGGTGTCAAACCCGCGGAAGTCCACCAGCATGACGTTGACCACGTTGGTGCCACCGCCCTGACTGAGCGCGTTTTCGAGGAAGAAGGTGGAGGTGCTGTCGGGGAAGGGCCGGCTCATCATCGCGAACGACAGCAGGGCCATGCCCGCGCCGGCGGTCAGCGCCAGGGCCATGTCGCGGTAGCGGCGCAGCTGGGTGCGGCGTTCTTCGGCCAGCGTGGGCTTGCGCAGCGTCTCGTCGCGCCGCGGCAGCCAGCGCAGGCCCAGCAGGATGAGGATGGTGGTCACGATCTCCACCACGATCTGCGTGAGCGCCAGGTCTGGGGCCGAGAACCACAGGAAGGTCAGGCACACGCACAACCCCGCGCCACCCAGCAGCGTGAGGGCGGCCAGGCGGTGGTATTTTGCCTGCCAGGCCGCCGCCATGGCGCACAGCGCGCCCAGCAGCCACAGCAGCGCGAAGGCGGGCGACAGCGGCAGCTGCGTGCGGTCGCCAATCGGCAGGCCCCGCGACCACAGGGGCAGCACGCAGGCCAGCAGCGCTGCACCGACGAGCCACAGCATCATCCACTGCAGGCGCCCGGTGCCCAGCAGCCTGCGGCCGTGGCGGCCCGCCTGGCTGATGGTGGCCAGCGTGTGCTCGAACACACGCTGGCCACTGATGCGGTACATGAGCGGCGGTGCGTCGACCGTGCCGTTCTCGCGCTGGCGGCGCAGCAGCGCATATAGGGCAATGCCGCCGCCCAATGCGATCAGGCTCATCACGAAGGGCGTGTTGAAACCGTGCCAGACGGCCAGGCTGTAGACGGGCAGCTCGCCCCCCACCACCGGTCGCGCTGCGGCGGCCAGGTACGCACCGACCGACCACGACGGCAGCACGCCCACCACCAGGCAGGCCAGCACCAGCAGCTCGACGGGCACGCGCATCCAGTGTGGGGGCTCGTGCGGTTCGCGCGGCAGGTCGGTGGCCGCAGGGCCCCAGAACACATCCACCGTGAAGCGCAGCGAGTACGCCACGCTGAACACGCCCGCGATGGTGGCCGCCACGGGCAGCAGCCATTCGAGCAGGGGTGTCGTGTTCACGTACACGGTTTCGGCAAAGAACATTTCCTTGGACAAAAAACCGTTGAGCAGCGGAACGCCGGCCATGGCCGCACTGGCCACCATGGCCAGCGTGGAGGTGATGGGCATCATCCGCCTGAGGCCCGACAGCCGCCGGATGTCGCGCGTGCCGCTTTCATGGTCCACGATGCCCACGGCCATGAAGAGCGAGGCCTTGAAGGTCGCGTGGTTCATGATGTGGAACACGGCGGCCACGGCGGCCAGCGGGCTGTTCAGGCCCAGCAGCAGGGTGATGAGGCCCAGGTGCGAAATGGTCGAATACGCCAGCAGCCCTTTGAGGTCGTTCTGGAACATGGCCGCGTAGCCGCCCACCAGCAGCGTGCACAGGCCTGCGCCCCCCACCAGCCAGAACCACTGCTCCGTGCCCGCCAGCGCCGGCCACAGGCGCGCCAGCAGAAACACGCCCGCCTTGACCATGGTGGCCGAGTGCAGGTACGCCGACACCGGTGTGGGCGCGGCCATGGCGTTGGGCAGCCAGAAGTGGAAGGGGAACTGCGCGCTCTTGGTCAGTGCGCCCAGCAGGATCAGCACCAGCGCGGTGGTGTACAGCGGGTGGCTCTGGATGAGCTGGCCCGCCGCGAGCACGTGGTCCAGGTCGTAGCTGCCCACGATGTGGCCCAGCACCAGCATGCCCGCCAGCATGGCCAGGCCGCCGGTGCCGGTGACGGTCAGCGCCATGCGCGCACCGCGCCGCGCATCTTTGCGGTGGTGCCAGTAGCCGATCAGCAAGAACGAGAACAGGCTGGTCAGCTCCCAGAAGAACGCGATCTGGATGATGTTGCCCGACAGCACCACGCCGACCATCGCGCCCATGAACGCCAGAAAGAACGAGAAGAAGCGCGGCACCGGGTCGGCGGCCGACATGTAGTAGCGCGCATACAGCACCACCAGGCTGCCCACGCCCAGCACGAGCATGCAGAACATCCAGGCAAAGCCATCCATGCGGATGACGAGGTTCAGGCCCAGGGCGGGCAGCCATTCGATGTCTTGCCGCAGCACGCCGCCGTCCGCGATCTGCGGAAAACACAGCGCCACCTGCACGGTGCAGAACACGGCGATCAGGCCCGCCAGCGTGGACTCTGTGTTGCGGGCATTGGCAGGCAGCACTGCCGCCAGCAGGCTGCCGATGAAGGGGAGGAGGATGAGGGTGATCAGGGGCATGCCCCAACGATTTTAGGGGCATGACTCAAAGACCCTGCCCAGGCCTTGCCGTGGGGCTGTGCAGAGCGCCAAAAAAACAAGCCCGCGGAGGCGGGCTTGCAGCTTGGAGAGTGTGCTTAGTTTTTGCTAGCGCTGGCCGCAGGGGCCGCGGCAGGGGCCTGGGCTGCAGTCACCGGGGTAGCGGTGGCTGAGGCGGGCGTGGCAGGGGCCTTCGCCTTGCGCTCGTCCGCAGCGCCGTCGTGCTTCTTCGGGTGGGCGTTGCTCTTGCTTTTGGCTTCGGCCTTGGCGGCGGCTGCGGCGCTGTACTTCTTGCCGTTGACGGTGAGGCCTTCCTTGGAGAAGTTCACCGCGCTCTTGTTGCCCACGCCGCCCACACGGCCGATGAAGTCGCTCCAGTCCTTGAACGGCGCGCTGCGGCGTTCGTCCAGGATGCGGCCCGACAGCCCGGGGCCGATGCCCTTGATGCCGTCGAGCTCGGCTTCGGTGGCGGTGTTCACGTCCACCGCAGCGAATGCAGCGGCAGCGCACAGGGTGGCGATGAGGGCGAGCAGTTTCTTCAGCATGGTGGGGGTCCTGCGGTTTTCTGGGAGGGAGGGTGTCGGGTGCTTCAGTTCAGGGCACGCGTTGGTCAGAGCTCTTCGACGCGGCGGGCGGGATAGCTGTCCCAGGTCTGGCAACCCGGGCACTGCCAGAAGTGCTGGCGTGCCTCGAAGCCGCAGGCCGCGCATCGGTAGCGGGTCAGCGGTTTGACGGCATGGTCGAGCGCACGTTGCACCTGGGGGTGGAATTCTTCATGCTCCAGCTTTTCGCCCGCCAGCCACTTGGCCGCAGCGACCAGCGAGCGCTCCTTGTCCAAGTGCTGCACGTAGCGCTGCCGCGCGGTATCGCGCGTGGCTTCGTCGGCGGTTTCCATGGCGACGATGGCTTCGAGCACATCGAGCGACGGCGCCTGCGCGTAGTGGGCCTGCAGCAGCGCCTGCACCTCGGGCACGCGCTGGGTGGCGTTGGCGGCCTCCACCATCATCGGGGCTGCCAGTGGCACTGCGGCGGGGTTGCGCTCGCCCAGGGTGCGCAAGGTGCTAAGCACTTCTGCAGGCTGGCCCATCAGGCGCTGCAGCCGGGCCAGCTCGATGCGCCCGCGGGCGGCTTCGGGCGCGGCGGCGACAGCCTGCTCCAGCAGGGCCTGTGCGCCCGAGAGGTCGCCCTGGGCGCTAAGGGCGAGTCCCTGCTCGCACAGGTAGTGCGCCTGCCGCGTGCTGAAGTCGCCCTGGTCGGCATCGTGCATCTTGCGCGCGATGGCGGTGGCGTGGGGCCAGTCGCGCGAGCGTTCGTAGATGGCCAGCAGCGCCAGGCGTGCCTGGGCCTCGAAGGGGGTGCCTTCCAGCCGGTGCAGGGCGTCTTCGGCGCGGTCCAGCAGGCCGGCCTTGAGGAAGTCGAGCGCCAGGGCATGCTGGGCGCGCTCGCGGTCGGTGCGCGAGAGGTCGCCGCGCGACAGCAGGTGCTCATGCACGCGCACCGCGCGGTCGTACTCGCCGCGGCGGCGAAACAGGTTGCCCAGGGCGAAGTGCAGCTCCGACGTGTCGGGGTCGTTCTGCACGGCCTCGATGAAAGCATCGATGGCCTGGTCCTGCTGCTCATTGAGCAGGAAGTTCAGTCCCTTGAAGTAGGCCTTGGGGGCCCGGCGGTTTTCGGCACGCAGCTGGCGCAGGTCGAATCGCGATGCCAGCCAACCCAGCACGAACGCAACGGGCAGACCCAGCAGGATCCAGGTCAGGTCAAATTCCATGGACGGAGGGCAGGTCGGGCGGTGGAGGGGGCGCAGGCGGTGTGTTGCCGGCCGCAGGGGTGGCGGCGGTGGCCGCAGGCGTGGCATTGATGGCACTGGCCTGTGCACGCCGTGCCGCCGCACGGTGGCGCCACCAGCGGGGCACCATGCCCAGCACGCCCACTGCCAGCCCGGCGGAGAAAGCGGTCAGCACCACCAGCACGAGTGGAGCGCGCCATTGGGTGCCAAAAAAGAAATGGACGGTCGCATCCTGCTGGTTGTTCAGCGCGAAGGCGAAAAGCGTAAAAAAAATGGCTGCCTTGAGCAGCCACAGGAGGTATTTCATCGGTCTCCCCAGTGGTGGGGCGATTCTAAGAGCCAGTCCGCTATTGCCAGCACCAGTGCGGTGCGGGGCGGCTGGATATTGTGAATGGGCAGATGCGCGGGCCTGACAGGCAGGACGGGCTATCTGGCAATGCTTGAAAAATCCGCTACCGCTTGCCTGTACGGCGCAAGCTGCTATCAAATTTGATGGGTGGCAGGCGCAGAGCTGACTTCCATCTCTGCGGTGCGCTTGTCCACGGCTTCGCGCAGGGCTTTGCCGGGCTTGAAGTGCGGGACGCGTTTTTCCGGGATGGCCACGGCTTCGCCGCTGCGGGGGTTGCGGCCCATGCGGGGAGGGCGGTGGTTGACCGAGAAGCTGCCAAAGCCCCGGATCTCGATCCGGTGTCCGCGCACCAGCGCGTCGCCCACGGCGTCCAGGATCGTCTTGACGGCGAATTCGGCATCGCGATGGGTGAGCTGGCCGAATCGTGCGGCCAGTTCTTCAACCAGGTCTGAGCGGGTCATGGAGTCTTGGGACATAGGCAGACTGCCCAGGGGCAGGTGGTATCTATCGCTTCTTGAAAAAAGAGCGGGCGCCGAGGCGCCCGCTGTCTGACCGTTTTTCAACGAAACCGCTGCACGAATGAATCATCGCGCAGCAGCTCGTTGACGGGTCAGTGTCTTACTTTTCCGAGTTGTCCAGCTTGGCGCGCAGCAGGGCGCCCAGGCTGGTCGTGCCGGCGCTTTCGCGGCTCGATTGCTGGCTCAGGTTGGCCATGGCGCCTTGTTCGTCAGCCATGTCCTTTTGCTTGATCGACAGCTGGATGTTGCGGGTCTTGCGATCCACGTTGACCACCACAGCAGTGACTTCGTCGCCTTCCTTGAGCACGTTGCGGGCATCTTCCACGCGGTCGCGGGAGATTTCCGAAGCGCGCAGGTAGCCCACGATGTCTTCGCCGAGGTCGATTTCAGCGCCACGGGCGTCCACGGTCTTGACCTTGCCGGTCACCGTCTGGCCCTTGTCGTTCACGGTCACGAAGGTCGTGAATGGGTCGCCGTCCAGTTGCTTGATGCCCAGCGAGATGCGTTCGCGGTCCACGTCCACGGCCAGCACGATGGCTTCCACTTCCTGGCCCTTCTTGTAGTTGCGAACAGCGGCTTCGCCGGGTTCGTTCCACGAGAGGTCGGACAGGTGAACCAGGCCGTCGATGCCGGCAGCCAGGCCCACGAACACGCCGAAGTCGGTGATCGACTTGATAGGACCCTTGACGCGGTCGCCGCGCTTCGTGTCCTGTGCGAATTCTTGCCATGGGTTGGCCTTGCACTGCTTCATGCCCAGGCTGATGCGGCGCTTGTCTTCGTCGATTTCGAGGACCATGACTTCGACTTCGTCGCCCAGCGAAACCAGCTTGGCGGGAGCGATGTTCTTGTTGGTCCAGTCCATTTCGGAGACGTGCACCAGGCCTTCGATGCCGGGTTCGAGTTCCACGAATGCGCCGTAGTCGGCGATGTTCGTGATCTTGCCGAACAGGCGGGTCGATTGTGGGTAGCGGCGGTTCACGCCCATCCATGGGTCGTCGCCCATTTGCTTCAGACCCAGCGAGACACGGTTCTTCTCGGTGTCGAACTTGAGGATCTTGGCCGTGATTTCCTGGCCAGCCGTCACCACTTCGGAAGGGTGACGCACGCGGCGCCATGCCATGTCGGTGATGTGCAGCAGGCCGTCGATGCCGCCCAGGTCCACGAACGCACCGTATTCGGTGATGTTCTTGACCACGCCTTGAACGATGGAGCCTTCCTTGAGGGTTTCCATCAGCTTGGCGCGCTCTTCGCCCATGGAGGCTTCCACCACAGCGCGGCGGCTCAGCACCACGTTGTTGCGCTTGCGGTCCAGCTTGATGACCTTGAATTCCATGGTCTTGTTTTCGTACGGCGTCAGATCCTTGATCGGACGCGTATCGATCAGCGAACCGGGCAGGAATGCGCGGATGCCGTTGACCAGAACGGTCAGGCCGCCCTTGACCTTGCCGCTGGTCGTGCCAGTGACGAATTCGCCGGATTCCAGGGCCTTTTCCAGGCTCATCCACGAAGCCAGACGCTTGGCGGTGTCACGCGACAGGATGGTGTCGCCGTAGCCGTTTTCGATGGAGCCAATGGCCACCGACACGAAGTCACCCACTTGGACTTCGACTTCGCCCTTGTCGTTCTTGAACTCTTCCAGCGGCACGTAGGCTTCGGACTTGAGGCCGGCGTTGACCACGACGAAGTTGTGCTCGACGCGCACGACTTCAGCGGTGATCACTTCACCTGGGCGCATTTCCGTGCGCGTCAAAGATTCTTCAAAAAGGGCGGCAAAAGATTCGGACATGTGTTTCCTTGCCACAAACAGGATTCCGGGAGCACTATTGCTACCGTTTTTATAGCTGCTTGCGGTGGTTTTTTGCGGTAAAACCGCGGGTTAGGTTATCGATCCACACAACCTGTGCGCTGGCGCGCGAGAGGGGTTGCGTGGGCCTGTGACAAGGCCTTTCGGCACTGCCTGCGGGGCCCGGCTTTCACCAGACCCTGCACGTTTCAGCCTTGCGCAGAAGCTGCGAAGGGCTGGCGCTCTTGCCACCAGGCCAACACCTGATCGACGGCTTCATCAATCGTCAAGGTGGAGTTGTCCAGGACCAGAGCATCCTGCGCGGGCTTGAGCGGTGCAACGGTACGGGAGCTGTCCCGCAGGTCGCGCGCCTCCAGGTCCGCACGGAGGTCTTCGATATTAGCTGAAAAACCCTTTGAAATCAACTGTTTATGGCGGCGCTCCGCGCGGCAGGCTGCGCTGGCCGTCAAATACACCTTGAGCGGGGCCTGCGGGAAGATCACCGTGCCCATGTCGCGGCCGTCCGCCACCAGGCCCGGCAGGCGCCTGAAGCTGTGCTGCAGGGCCACCAACGCCTCGCGCACGGCGGGCAGGGCCGACACGCGGGACGCGTTCATGCCCGCCTCTTCGGTGCGGATGTCTGCAGTCACATCGTCGCGGCCCAGCCACACTTTGCCGCCCTCAAAGCGCACGGGCAGGGTTTGGGCCATGGCCGCGATGCGGCTCTCGTGGGCGGTGTCGATGGCCAGGCCGGCACGCAGCGCGGCCAGCGCAGTGATGCGGTACATCGCACCCGAATCCAGAAAACGGTAGCCCAGCCGCTGCGCCACGGCCGCAGCCACGGTGCCCTTGCCCGAGGCCGTGGGGCCGTCGATGCAGATCACCGGGATGTGGGCCGTGGCCGCGTGCGACACCGAGAACAGCGTCTCGAAATAGTCAGGGAAGGTCTTGGCCACACACTTGGGGTCTTCGATGCGCACCGGCACCTGGGCGGGGTTGAACGCCGCGAGCGAGAAGCACATGGCCACGCGGTGGTCGTCGTAGGTGTGGACGCTGGCGGCTTTCCAGTCCTGCACCCTGGCCGGCGGCGTGACGCGGATGAAATCGGCGCCTTCGTCCACGGTGGCGCCCAGCTTGCGCAGCTCGTTGGCCATGGCGGCGATGCGGTCGGTTTCCTTCACGCGCCAGCTGGCGATGTTGGTCAGCGTGGTGGTGCCTTCGGCGTACAGCGCCATCACGGCCAGCGTCATGGCGGCGTCGGGGATGTGGTTGCAGTCCAGCTCGATGTCCTTCAGGGGCCAGCCCTGGCCGGGCGCGCCGCGCTCGATGTGCAGCCAGTTGGGGCCGCCGGTGACCACGGCACCCATGGCGCGGGCCGCTTCGACAAAACGGATGTCGCCCTGGATGGAGTCCAGCCCCACGCCCCTGATCTTGATGCCTTTTTGCCCGCTACCGCCGGGTGCGATGGCGCCAAGCGCTATGAAATAGCTAGCAGATGATGCGTCGGCCTCGACATGGATGCTGCCAGGTGACTGGTACCGGCTGGCGGCCGGGATGGTGAACCGCTGCCAGTTCTGGTGCTCCACCACGATGCCAAAGCGCGCCAGCAGCTGCAGGGTGATGGCGATGTAGGGCTTGGAGATCAGCTCGCCCACCACCTCGATCACGATGGGCTGCGTGGCCGCTGCCAAGGGCAGTGCCATGAGCAGCGCGGTGAGGAACTGGCTGGACACATCCCCGCGCACACGGATCGGCGCGGCCAGCGCCAGCGCAGGCACTCCGTCGGCATGCGCAATGCGCAGCGGCGGATAGCCATCGTTGCCCAGATAGTCGATGCGGCAGCCCAGTTGGCGCAGCGCATCGATCAGATCGCCAATCGGCCGCTCGTGCATGCGCGGCACGCCAGACAGCTCGAACTCGCCCCCCAGCAGCGCCAGCGCCGCCGTCAGCGGCCGCATGGCCGTGCCCGCATTGCCCATGAAGAGCTTGGCAGGCGACTGCGGCGCGCGCCCGCCCAGCCCGGTGATGTGCACGGTGCTGCCGTTTTCGTCAACGGTGCAGCCGATCTGGCGCAGCGCATCCAGCATCACACGCGTATCGTCCGACGCCAGCAGGTCGTGCACAGCGGTGGTGCCATTGCTCAGCGCCGCTAGCAGCAACACCCGATTGGAAATGCTCTTGGAGCCCGGCAGATGGACTTCGCCCGCAGCGGCTTGCAAGGGAGGCAGGTCTAGGAAAGCAGTGCTGTACATCAGTGTGATTCGTCCATCGCTCAAGAGAGCATTAACCAGCCCGGCGTATTGAGCCAGGGCACGAAGGCCGCAGGCCGAGTCATTGGCAGTCATCCGCCAAACCCTGCGCACCCCTCACGCCCTTCGAAACCGGCGCGCCCCAGGCGAGTGCACCCGTGGAACTGGCTCCGCCAGGCCACCGGGTGCGTCCCCTCTTGGGGGAAGGCGCCGCAGGCGACTCAGGGGGGCTACTTGCGTTTTGCTCCCATGCGCCAATGCGCCCGCGTTTCGCTCGCCAGCGTCAGCATGTCTTCCAGCGACTGGCTGTCGCTCTTTTCCATGGCCTCTTCGATGTTGTGCAGGGCCTGCCGGAACAGCTTGGACTGGGCGATCAGCTCTTCGCGATTGGACAGCAAAATGTCGCGCCAGACCTTGGGGTCGCTGGCCGCGATGCGGGTGAAGTCGCGAAAGCCCGGCCCTGCCAGCGACAAAAACTCGTCGCCTTCGTTCTGGCCGGTGATGCTGTTCATCATGGCGAACGCCAGCACGTGGGGCAAGTGGCTCACGGCCGCAAACGCGGCATCGTGCGACTCGGGCGACATGCTGCTCACGCGGCAACCCAGCGCAGTCCAGATCTCGCCCGCCTTCTGCAACTGCACAGTCAGCGTTCGTTCGGTGGGCGTCAGGATGACCTGGCGGCCGCTGTACAGGTCGGCTTCGGCATGCTCCACGCCCGACACCTCGCGCCCCGTGATCGGGTGCGCGGGAACGAACGATCCCACCTGGTCGCGCAGTGCACGGCGCGCAGCCTGCACCACGTCGGCCTTGGTGGAGCCCACGTCCATGATCAGCATCTGCGGGGTGACCAGGTGCTTGATGGCCTTGAGCGTGGCTTCGGTGGCGGCCACCGGCACAGCCAGCAGCACAACGTCTGCGCCTGCCACGGCCAGCAGGGCCGAGGGAGCTTCTACATCGATTACGCCCATCTGGCGCGCGCGGTCGGTGGTGGAGGGCGACTTGCTGTAGCCCACCACGCGCTTGACGAGCCCGGCCTTTTTCATGGCCAAGGCGAACGAGCCGCCCATGAGCCCGCAGCCGATCAGTCCCAATTGTTCAAACATGCTGGCGGCTCCTTACGAGGACACGGGGTAGGTGCCGAGGACCTTGTAGAACGCGCACAGGCTGCGCAGTTCTTCCAGGGCCCGTGCCACATGGGGCTGGGCAGGGTGGCCGTCGAGATCGATGTAGAAGTAGTACTCCCACTGGCCGGTGCGCGCGGGGCGCGATTCAAAACGCGTCATGGACACGCCGTGCGTCTTGAGCGGCACCAGCAGGTCGTGCACCGCGCCAGGCTGGTTGGGCACCGACACCACGAGGCTGGTGCAGTCCTTGCCCGACGGGGGCGGCGTCTGCAGCGTGTGCGGCAGGCAGATGATGGCGAAGCGCGTGCGGTTGTAGGCGTCGTCCTGGATGGCGTGCGCCACGATGTGCAGGCCGAACTGCGTGGCGGCACGCTCGCTGGAAAGTGCTGCCCAGCCGGGGTTGGTGGTGGCCAGGCGGGCGCCCTCGGCATTGCTCGACACCGGGCGGCGCTCTGCATGTGGCAGGTGCTTGGACAGCCAGGCCTGGCACTGGGCCAGCGCCTGCGGATGCGCCATCACCACTTCGATGCCGTCGAGCGAGTTGCTCGTGCGTAGCAGGTTGTGGCGCACCAGCAGGCTCACTTCGCCCACCACGTGCGTGGGGGTGTGCAGGAACAAGTCGAGCGAGCGCGTGACCACGCCTTCGGTGGAGTTCTCCACGCCCACCACGCCGTACTGTGCGCTGCCGGCGGCCGTGGCGTGGAACACTTCGTCGAAGTTGGCGCAGTACATCAGGTCGGCCGCACCGCCGAAGAATTCGATGGCCGCCTGCTCGCAGAACGTGCCTTCGGGGCCGAGCACGGCCACGCGCTGGGGCGATTCGAGCGCCAGGCACGCGGACATGATCTCGCGCCAGATGGCCGCCACATGGGGGCCCTTGAGCGGGCCGGGGTTGGCCGTCTGGATCTTTTCGATCACCTGCGCCACGCGGTCGGGGCGAAAGAACGGCGTGCCTTCACGCTTCTTGACTTCACCCACCTGTTCGGCCACCAGAGCCCGCTGGTTGAGCAGCGTGAGCAGTTGCTGGTCGATGGAGTCGATCTGCACGCGCAGGCTGGCGAGGTCGGGTGAGGCTTGCGGAGTATTCATGGATGGGGAGATGTCTGTGCGCTGTCGCGAGAACCAGAGTGGGCCAGTGTTCGTTCAGGCGTGTTTTTGTTCAAATTCTCGCATGTAGTCCACCAGTGCCTGCACGCCGGCCAGCGGAATGGCGTTGTAGACGCTGGCGCGCATGCCGCCCACGGACTTGTGGCCCTTGAGCTGCAGCAGGCCGCGTTCCTTGGCACCGGCCAGGAACGCATCGTTGCGGCTTTCGTCGCGCAGGAAGAACGGGATGTTCATGCGCGAGCGGCAGTTGGCGGCCACCTTGTTCACGTACAGCTGTGAACTGTCGATGGCGTTGTAGAGCAGGTCGGCCTTGGCGATGTTGCGCTGCTCCATGGCGGCCACGCCGGTCAGGCTGCCTTCGGTCTGGCGCTGGAGCCACTGGAAGGTCAGGCCGGCAATGTAGATGCCCCAGGTGGGCGGCGTGTTGTACATCGACTGGTTGTCGGCCACGACACGGTAGTCGAACGCGCTGGGGCAGGCGGGCAGGGCGTGGCCCAGCAGGTCCTCACGCACCACAACCAGCGTGAGCCCGGCAGGGCCCAGGTTCTTTTGAGCGCCGCCAAAAGCCAGGCCCACACGCGTCCAGTCCACGCTGCGCGAGGCCACGTGCGACGAGAAGTCGATCACCAGGGGCGCATCGCTGCCCAGCGCTTTGAGGTCGGGCAACTGGTGGAATTCGATGCCGTTGATGGTCTCGTTGCTGCAGATGTGCAGGTAGCTGGCGCCGCGGCTCAACGTCCAGGTGGCGGGGTCGGGCAGGGTGGTAAAGCCCGTGTCCTCGGCCGAGCCGACCACGTTCACCTCAGCGGCGTACTTGCGGGCTTCTTTCTGCGACTTCTGGCTCCAGCTGCCGGTCAGCACGAAGTCGACCACGCCAGCGCGCGAGAGGTTCAGCGGCACGATGGCGTTTTCAGCCAGGCCGCCGCCCTGCATGAACAGTATCTTGAAGTTCGCTGGCACGGCCAGCAGCTCGCGCAGGTCGGCTTCTGCCTTTTCGTAGATGGACAAAAACTCTTTGCCGCGGTGGCTCATCTCCATCACGCCCATGCCGCTGCCGTGCCAGTCCAGCATTTCAGCAGCGGCTTGCTCCAGCACTTCGGCAGGGATGGCGGCCGGGCCGGCCGAGAAGTTGTAGGGGCGGGTCATGGTCTGGCAGTCAGTCAAGTCAAAATTGCTGCCACCGCTTGCTGTATAAGCGCTGGCAGCTACATTTTTAATAGCAATCGAGTGGCCTGCTCTGCATGCTCGGCAGGCCCCCCGGTGGGGTGGGGCTTGGGGGGGGCGGGCTTCAGCCTTCTGACGCCGGCGGTGTGTCGGAATCCGTGGAGCCATTCCCATCCGAATTGCCGTCGACATCGGTACCTGCATCTGGATTGGCATCAGCCTCTGGATCGATGTCGGCCACGTTGGCATCGTTCTCCACGATGCGCTGCAGGCCGCTGAGCTTGGAGCCTTCATCCAGCGCAATCAAGGTCACGCCCTGAGTCGCACGGCCCAGTTCGCGGATCTCGGACACGCGGGTGCGCACCAGCACGCCCTTGTCGGTGATCAGCATGATCTCGTCGTCGGCATGCACCAGTGTGGCGGCGACAATCTTGCCATTGCGCTCGGTCTGCTGGATGGCGATCATGCCCTTGGTGCCGCGACCATGGCGCGTGTATTCGACGATGCTGGTGCGCTTGCCGTAACCGTTTTCGGAAGCGGTGAGCACGCTTTGCGTCTCGTCTTCGGCCACCAGCATGGCGATCACGCTCTGGCCGTCTTCCAGCATCATGCCGCGCACGCCGCGGGCCTGGCGGCCCAGGGGGCGCACGTCGTTCTCGTCGAAGCGCACCGCCTTGCCGCCGTCGCTGAACAGCATCACGTCGTGTTTGCCATCGGTCAGCGCTGCGCCGATCAGGTAGTCGCCGTCGTCGAGGTTCACGGCGATGATGCCGCCCTTGCGCGGGTTGCTGAATTCATCCAGCGCCGTCTTCTTCACGGTACCCATGCTCGTGCCCATGAACACGTACCGGTCGGCCGGGAAGGTGCGCATGTCGCCGGTCAGCGGCAGCACCACGTTGATCTTTTCGCCATCCTGCAGCGGGAACATGTTGACGATCGGGCGGCCGCGCGAGCCGCGCGAGCCGGCGGGCACTTCCCAGACCTTGAGCCAGTACAGGCGGCCGCGGTTGGAGAAGCACAGGATGTAGTCGTGCGTGTTGGCGATGAAGAGCTGGTCGATCCAGTCGTCTTCCTTCGTCGCCGTCGCCTGCTTGCCGCGCCCGCCGCGCTTTTGGGCGCGGTATTCGGACAAGGGCTGGCTCTTGATGTAGCCGGTGTGGGACAGCGTCACCACCATGTCGGTGGGCGTGATCAGGTCTTCGGTCGAGAGGTCCTGCGCGCTGTATTCGACGATGCTGCGGCGGGCGCCCAGCTTGTGCTGGCCGAACTCCGTCTTGATCGACGTGAGCTCGTCGCCAATGATGGTGGAGACGCGTTCGGGCTTGGACAGGATGTCCAGCAGGTCTTCAATGACCGCCATGACTTCCTTGTACTCGGCCACAATCTTGTCTTGCTCAAGGCCCGTCAGGCGCTGCAGGCGCATCTGCAGGATTTCCTGGGCCTGCGTTTCGGACAGGCGGTACAGGCCGTCCTGGCCCATGCCGAACTCCTTTTCCAGGCCGTCGGGGCGGTAGTCGTCGGCGTTGATCACGCCGCCGTCTTCGCGGCTGCGGGTGAGCATCTCGCGCACCAGCTTGCTGTCCCACGAGCGGGCCATCAGTTCGGACTTGGCCACCGGCGGGGTGGGTGCGTTGCGGATGATGGCGATGAAGTCGTCGATGTTGGCCAGGGCCACGGCCAGGCCTTCCAGCACATGGCCGCGGTCGCGCGCCTTGCGCAGCTCGAACACCGTGCGGCGCGTCACCACTTCGCGGCGGTGCTGCAGGAAGACGACGATCAGGTCCTTGAGGTTGCACAGGCGGGGCTGGCCGTCGATCAGCGCCACCATGTTCATGCCGAAGGTGTCCTGCAGCTGCGTCTGCTTGTACAGGTTGTTGAGCACCACCTCGGGCACTTCGCCGCGCTTGAGCTCGATCACCAGGCGCATGCCCGACTTGTCGGACTCGTCCTGGATGTGGCTGATGCCGTCGATCTTCTTTTCGTGCACCAGCTCGGCCATGCGCTCCTGCAGCGTCTTCTTGTTGACCTGGTAGGGCAGCTCGTCCACGATGATCGCCTGGCGCTGGCCGCGGTCGATGTCCTCGAAATGGCACTTGGCGCGCATGATCACGCGGCCGCGGCCCGTGCGGTAGCCGTCCTTCACGCCGTTGATGCCGTAGATGATGCCGGCGGTGGGGAAGTCGGGCGCCGGAATGATCTCCATCAGGTCGTCGATGGTGGCCTCGGGGTGGCGCAGCATGTGCAGGCAGGCATCCACCACTTCGTTGAGGTTGTGTGGCGGAATATTGGTCGCCATGCCGACCGCAATACCGGCCGATCCGTTGACCAGCAGATTGGGCAATTTGCTGGGCAATACGAGCGGTTCTTTTTCGCTGCCGTCGTAGTTGGGGCCGAAATCGACAGTTTCCTTGTCGATATCGCCCAGCATTTCGTGGGCAATCTTTGCCAGGCGGATTTCTGTATACCGCATCGCAGCGGCGTTATCGCCGTCCACCGAGCCGAAATTGCCCTGGCCGTCCACCAGCATGTGGCGCAGCGAAAAATCCTGCGCCATCCGGACGATCGTGTCGTACACCGCCGAGTCGCCATGCGGGTGGTACTTACCGATCACGTCCCCCACGATACGGGCCGACTTCTTGTAAGGGCGGTTCCAGTCGTTATTGAGCTCATGCATCGCAAACAGCACACGGCGGTGCACCGGCTTCAAGCCATCGCGAGCGTCGGGCAGGGCCCGACCCACGATCACGCTCATCGCGTAATCGAGATAACTGCGGCGCATCTCCTCTTCAAGGCTGATGGGCAGGGTTTCTTTGGCAAACTGGGTCATTGGAGGCGGCGGTGACGGCAAAGGAGAATCATTTTAGAGGTAAGAGCGTGTAGCGCCTCAGCAACATATCGTGGCAATTCCGGTTTTGTCCTACGGAGCGTACACGGGTGCCACCGCTTTTGCCCTGTTACGTATGGCACAATCGTTTGAACGCTTCGGGTGGTGGTCACCCCAAGCGTCCTGATTCGCAGCGCGGCTGCGGCTTTTTCCCCAAGAGGAGAACCATGAAGAAACTGAACAAAGTGGCGATGTTGTTTGCCTCTGCAGCGCTCGCAACCGCCGCTGGCGCACAAACCGTTGACAACTGGCGTGATGCTTCTGGCCAACTGGTCTGGAAGAACGGTACCAATGAATATTGCTGGCGCAATGCTAATTGGACGCCTGCTACGGCAGCTCCTGGCTGCGACGGCGCAATCGTTGCTCCCGCTCCTGCCGCCGCTGCACCAGCTCCTGGCGCTGCACCTGCACCTGCTGCTGCTCCCGCACCAGCACCAGCACCCGCTCCAGCAGTGGCCACCAAGGTGACCTACGCTGCTGACGCGTTCTTCGACTTCGACAAGTCGGTGCTGAAGGCAGAAGGCAAGGCCAAGCTGGACGACCTGGTCTCCAAGGTCAAGGGCATCAACCTGGAAGTGATCATCGCCGTGGGTCATACTGACTCCGTGGGCTCCGATGCTTACAACCAGAAGCTGTCGGTCCGCCGTTCCGAAGCCGTGAAGGCTTATCTGGTGTCCAAGGGCATCGAAAAGAACCGCGTGTACACCGAAGGCAAGGGCGAAAAGCAACCTGTGGCTGACAACAAGACTGCCGAAGGCCGTGCGAAGAACCGTCGCGTGGAAATCGAAGTGGTTGGCACGCGCGCCGCTCAGTAATCTTCGGATTGCTCTGATGCACAAAAAGCCCCGGTAACGGGGCTTTTTTGCGTTTGGGGTTTTCGCTTCTTTCTCTCCATCGTGGAAAATCAACGGCATGAGTGAAACAGTCAACGCAGATCCGGCCGAACTGGCCAAATTCTCTGAGCTTGCCCACCGCTGGTGGGACCCGGAAAGCGAATTCCGCCCTTTACACCAGATCAATCCTTTGCGCCTTGAGTGGATCAACGGCCTGTGCGCGCTCTCAGGCCAGCGTGTGCTCGACGTAGGATGCGGCGGCGGCATCCTGGCAGACTCCATGGCGCGCAAGGGCGCACAGGTTTTGGGTATCGATTTGGCGACCAAAGCATTGCGTGTGGCACAGTTGCACGCGCTCGAAGCCGAGACTACCCATATCGAATACCGCGAAATCAGTGTGGAAAGCTTGGCGAAAGAGCAGCCCGGAAGCTTCGATGTGGTCACCTGCATGGAAATGCTGGAGCATGTTCCAGATCCAGCGTCTGTGGTACAGGCCTGTGCTCAACTGGTCAAACCGGGAGGCTGGGTATTTTTTTCGACCATCAATCGGAATGCAAAAGCATTTCTGCTGGCCATTGTGGGCGCTGAATATGTGCTCAATATGCTGCCGCGGGGCACGCATGAATACGCCAAGATGATCAAACCCAGCGAGTTGGCAATCAGCTGCCGCGGCGCGGGGCTCGATATTCAAACCACGCGGGGCTTGGAGTACAACCCGCTGACCAAGCGCTATTGGCTGAGCGCCGACACCAGCGTCAACTATCTTTTCGCAACCCGGCGTGGCGCTTGAGTCGTTTTTATCCATGTTCAACAACATTCAAGCTGTTCTGTTTGATCTGGACGGCACGCTGATCGACAGCGCCCCCGACCTGGGTGCCGCGGCCGACAAAATGCGCGTGGACCGGGGTTTGCCTTCCCTGCCTTTGGAGCGGTATCGACCCACGGCTGGGGCGGGCGCCCGCGGAATGCTGGGGGAGGCCTTCGGCATGTTGCCGGACCACCCGGACTTTTTGACCATGCGTGAAGAGTTTTTCGTGAATTACGAGTCCCGCATGACGGAGCTCACCAGCATTTTCGATGGAGTTCCAGAGCTGGTTGCGCAGCTGCTTCAGCGCAACCTTGCATGGGGAGTCGTCACCAACAAAGCCGCCCGCTTCACCGAGCCCCTGACCCGTGCCATACCGTTGTTCGCCACTGCCGGCGCCGTGGTCAGCGGTGACACTACGCCCCACGCCAAGCCCCACCCAGCGCCCCTGTTCGAAGCTGCCGCGCGCTTGAATATTGCGCCGGAGCATTGCATCTATGTAGGTGACGACGAGCGCGACATCGCTGCAGGGCTGGCTGCAGGCATGGGAACGGTCGCAGCGATGTACGGCTACCTGGGCGCCAAAAGCGACCCCCTCGCATGGGGCGCCCATGCGGCAATTAAATCTCCCTCCGAGCTCTTGCAATTGCTCGAAGGCGCCTAAAATAGGTGCTCTGGGGCTGTCCTGGTTTCGACGTGGGTTCGGAATCGGTGTGGTGCATGTCGAGCTTGAGTCACGCTCGTAAATCTCGATTTAAAAAACTAACTGCAAACGACGAACGTTTCGCACTCGCTGCTTAATTGCCAGTGAGCCTTGCAACAGTTGGCCGATGGGCTGGGCAAGGGGGTTCTGAGCAATCAGCGCCTCCCGGCTGCAAGGATAATTACATGGGCTGGCTTTGATCCGGGTACCTTGGGTTGAAGCAAGAAAATAGGGTACTGGCGGCTGTTGTAGCGTGCGACTGCGCGACAACGGTAGCGAGATTCAAATCAGACCGCTAAACATGTAGATCTGCCCGATGAAGGCTTGCGGACGCGGGTTCAATTCCCGCCAGCTCCACCATACAAGACACCGCCACACTCTGGTCAACCCAGGCTGTGGCGGTTTTTCTTTGCCTTGAAACGTGTGTCTTGCAGATTTCTACGACGAAACCGAGGAAGCAAGGCAAGGATGTTTCTGCGCCAACCTCCGGCGCCCGCCGAAAGCGCCCCGGCCACGTTCTATTCGGCCGCCAGCACACTTTCGACCATGAGTTGCAGAAGCGCCCCGCGCAGGATGTCCTGGGAGTCGGTGACTACGGTCGCTGCGCCGCGTTCGACGGTCATGGCACGTCCTTGAAAATTTCCGTCGTGGAGGTACAACTGCCGGGTCAGGGCTTGAACCTCGCCGAACTGGTCGTCCTGAACTGCACGCGCGATGGTGATGATGATGGACACAAGGAGCTTGGTAGCCACTGCCAGTCCGCAGTGTGACGCTGGACTGTAGAAACCCAGCGAATTGGAGCATGCGCCACATTCAGGTGGGCGTATGTAGGAGTTCTACCGATGTGGCAAACACTCAACGAAGTGTCTGCGTGGCTCATATCGAACCGAGGCAGCCCGCACCCGTGTGTGCGGGCTGCCTCTTAGGGCTTCACTAGGCCGCTCAGGAACGCGATTCCACTTCAAGGTGCACGTGTTGAAAGGCTTTGTCTGCGTCGGCCAAGGTCGTGGTGCCCACGACATGCGTTACGACTCATCGTCAGTTGTGGTGGATGGGTAGATCGCACCCAACTCAGGGGTGTGCACACGGTTTCGTTCGAGATGCGGCTCGCATATCGCTGCGTGCTTTGCCATCTCGCTCACGACGTAAAGGCCCGGCAACCCCTCCTCAGCCTTCAAGAATAAAACCGCCTCAGCGCCTCTTCAAATGCGGGTACGTCGGCACCCACATGCGATGTGCTGTATTCGGCTTTGATGAGGACCAGACCGGGAAGGGTTTGCGCGGCCATCTGGTTGTACAGCGGGATTCCGAGCAACGGATGGTTTCCGTTCTGTGCGCCAGCGATGAAAAGGGTGGTTGGCAAGGGCTTGCCATCGATGGTTTTTTCAAACGCGAGCAGCCCCGCGGGACCACTGTGTTCGCCCACGCTGACCTCCGTGGACAGGTAGTGCGAAAAGCTCGGCGACCGGCCCGCTTGTGCCTCCAGCACCAAGGCTGCGATCACAAAGTAACCGCCGTGCGACAGGCCGGACAGCGCACGGCGCTTGGGGTCGGCGCGGTACTGGCTTTCCACGGCGGGCGCGAGTTCTTTGACGATGAAGTCCAGGTATTTGGACGCGCCTGGCTGCAGAAAGTCGGTGTTGCGCCAAGCGGTACCTCCGATGCCGACCAGAATCGCTGCCGTTCCCCGGCGCTGCATCGACTCCTTGAAGGTATCGAAGCGCGACCGGCTGGAGCCGCCCGTGCCAGGGGTCGCCGCGCCGTAGGGCGCGTCGCCCTCGGTGGCGTAGATAACAGGCAACTGCGCTGTGCCGCCTGCATAGCCCGGGGGAAGGTACACCTGGATGGCATAGGTGCTGCCCGTGGAGGCTGACTTGATGGACGAATTGATGACTTGGCCCACCGGCTCAGCGGGTGGGGCATCAGAGCCTGACGAGCCTCCGCCGCCACACGCGGCCAACACGCCAGCGAGCGTGACGAGTGCAGCGCGGCGCGCTGGTTGGAATCCCTGGTGCATGGATGTCTCCTTGTATCGGATCATTCTGGCACGCCAGTTTGACAAGGCTGCACCAACACCAGGACCGGCCGCGGTCACCCCACGCGCAGCATCCCGTCGACCATCAACTGCAGCAACGCGGCCCGCAATGCATCCTTGGGGTCGTGGACAGCGGTGACCGCGCCACGTTCAACCCAGATCGCGCGGCCGCTGAAGTTGTAGTCGGTGCCTTGAAGATGCCGGACCAAATCTTCCACTTGCTGGAAGTCCTTGTCCGATATGTTCCTGGCGAGGGTGACAGTAATGCCCATAAAGATCGAGGAGGCCAAGTGCACAGCATCTGCGCACCAGGCTCCTGCAGAGCATGCGCCTGTTGGGGCAATGGGGGTGTCATCGTTTTCCCAGACTGCCCACAGCACTATGGGCAGTCCAGAAAGTTTTGTCATTGCTCCCTGGCTGCGCGCCGGCGCTAGGTTACGACGGTGCGTACATGGCAAGTTGGACGCGAAGACGAGTCGAACCGATTGTGGTCAAGCCCACGCGTTTTACAGGCCGGCAATGGCTGCGGCCACCGCTACAGCGACGACCTGTATGCCGAAAAAGATGACCAGAATGGGCATTGCACCTCCCCTTGGAAAAGCGAAATGCTATTCACAGGATTGACCCCTGAAAGTACGGTCCATGCCTGTGACCATGTCAGCGAATTCTTACATTGAAGATATTTAACGGCTGCGGTTTTTGGTTACACAAAAGCCAGCATAGCTGCGTGAGGAGTGTGGTTTTTTCGATGGCGTGTAGCGGCAAGCGGCGCGGGCTGGTCATTGGGGGCGGGCTGTCCATTTCTGGCCATGTTGTAGCCACGTGTATCAATTCTTGAAGCTGGCCCATGGCCGCCGCAAAATCAATGCTCGTTCACGCCGGAGGTCACCATGCCAATGGAGTATCTGAGAGAACTGGAGCGCGACGCGCTCCCCCTGGTCGAGTTGGATGCGGTCAACATCGACAAACTGCGCGTCCTGCATGCTGCAGGAATGGTGGAAGTTCAACTCCCCTCGGTCGACTCGCCTTGTCAAAAGGCCCAGGTCCTTTATGTGACCGGGCTGGGCTGTGCCACCCTGCGCGCGCATGGCGCCCGACTGCGCATTCCTCACCGCGGCGAGGCCTACCGCGACCTCGAAACGTCCTACGATTGACTTGATAGGGCATGCGTCTCTGGGGGGCTCGGTCAGGGCCCGCTCAGCAGAGAATCCGTCCTACAAATTGATGCGCTGCACAAGAAGGGTGTAGTCGAGGGTGCTGTCTCTACCATGGGTCATCCGTAACACTGGCTTGGCCAGGCGAAAGGCACCTTATGAGCAGCACTTGGCACAAACTGACCCTCGGAAACGACGATCAGGCTTTCGAGCCCACCTTGCGCATCCAGCAGATGTTCATGTCCAAATTTCTGATGTGCCCACCCGGTTCGGGCCGTGCCTTGTTTTCCTGCTACGACAAGGAAAACGACAACCTTTGGCTCTACTTTTCTCCGGCAGCACAAGACATCGCCATGCGGGTGTATGCCGAACCTTGCGATCCGCCAACGGCGCTGGATTGCATTGGCTTGCTGGCGGGCGAGGGCGATGCGCTGGGCATTGAAGCGCCTGAGCTGGCGAAAGCGGCTTGATAGCGTCAGAGGCGGTTGGTGCATGGGCGGCGAGTGTGAAGGTCAGTCCGACTGCAGCAGGGTTGGGTAGGTCAATTCCTACGCACTCCTGCATGCCGCTCTGACACCCTTGCAATACGCCCGGTGCGCCAATGGTTGAACCGCGACGCAATCGATCTGATTGCGAAGTCAGCACGAATTCATTGCGAGGATTTCACCATGTCGTTCTCTGCCTTCTCCTCCTCCCACCATCTGGAAGCCTGGCCTGAGTTGCCATCGTTTCAGATGGGCCAGCCCTCCGACGTCATTCAACAACGCCAGCAGACCGACGATCTGCCGTCGTATTACGGTGACAGCCACGGCGTGGAGCGCGAGCTTCAATTCTCTGACCTGGGCTGCCGCCAGACCCAGGCGATGGGGTAACTCACCCAGCGCCTGACGGCTGAAGTGCAACATCTTCCTTGGTTCCCACTCTCCACATCCGGGCGCACGGTGCAGCGCAATACCAGGCCCGGGTCTTCAAAGGCAAAGAACTGTTGGGCGAGCCCAGCCTTCATCCCAGCGTCGAGCACGCCATAGAGGCATATGGTGCCTGCACGGAGCCGTCTGGGGTGACAGGCTTTCACGTGTGGTTCGAAGGCTGCACGGTCGGTGCGGTGCCTCTGGCCCAGATGCGCAGTGATGCCATCAGCATCGCCCAAAGGCTGGCCGTGCTCACTGCTGTGATGCGATAGGCGATATCAACTGCAAGACATAGACAACCCGTTCGCGGTTGTTGCAAGCAAGTGCAAGCCTCATGGGCTGACGGCTACGCAGACTTTTCTGCCGTTAGTCCGACTCCGGGCTTTCAAATAGCCCCAGATACAAAGCGAAATAAACCGAAACTGCGCCGAGACCACCTCCGCTGGCTGCCCCGGCACCATCAGGGTCATGTTCAACACCGTCCGTGAAAGGACTGCATCATGAAACCCTGGATCAAGAAAACCCTGGTGGGATTGTTCGGCGCGTCGATCATGGTGGGTGGGCTCACGGCTTGCTCCAGTGGTCACCCTCACCGCCACGGTGCCATGACGCCCGAAAAGATGGCCGAGATGCGCGGCAAGGTGGTAGAGCGTGTGAGCAGCAAGCTCGATCTGACCGACGCACAGAAGCTCAAGCTCAACGTGCTGGCCGACAAGCTGGAGGCGCAGCGTACCGCCTTCGTCGGCAAGACGTCGGACCCCCGCGCCGAAGTGCAGGCCATCATGGCGGGCGACAAGTTCGACCGCACCCGTGCCCAGGCGCTGATGGACGAAAAGACCCGCGCTGTGCAGGCCAACAGCCCCGAGGTGATCACCGCGCTGGCAGACTTCTACGACAGCCTGAATGCCGACCAGCAGCAGAAAGTGCGCGATCTGATGCAGCGGCGCAAGGGCTGGATGGCCCGCGGCTGAGACAAGGGGCTTCGACATGTCTCCATTGCTGCAACCCATCCACCAACTTGCAGGACAACTGCGCCAGCACGGCCCGGCACTGCTGGGCGGCATGCCCGAGCCGCACGACGAGCTGATGTCGCTGGTGTGGGGCCCGCGCTTCGACCGCGAGCACGCGCTGGGCCTGGTGGCCCGCCAGCCCGGCAGTGCCATCGGTGCGCTGCCCGCCTTGCTGGCCGCGGCCGACGCCTTCGACGCGCTGCACATTCCGGTGCAGCGGCGGCTGCGTGACCTCATCCGCCGGCACCGCGCATTGAGTGCAGTGCCGCCAACTGCGGACGAATACGCCTATACAGATGCCGATGCAGATTTGGACGCATCTGCAGACCACGCACCTACCGCCTGGCAGGGCCACGGTTCAGCGCCGGCGCAGCCAGCCATCGCCGTGCGCGGGAGCGAGCGCCAGGACTGGGGCATGGCCGAGGAAGCTGCGCAACCCTGGAGCATTGCGCCCAGCGGCCACCAGCCTCTGGCTGCACGCACCCTGCCAATGTAAGAATCGCGCATGCACCGCATCCTCCTCATCGACGACGACGAACAGCTCGGGCCGCCGCTCACGGTGTACTTCCAGCGGTTCGAGCTGGAACTGATCCACGCGCTGCGGCCCAGCGACGGGCTTGCGCGCCTGGCAGCCGGCGGCTTTGATGCCGCCATTCTCGATGTCATGCTGCCCGAGATGGACGGCTTCGAGCTGTGCCGCACCATCCGCAAGCAGGGCGACCTGCCGGTGGTGATGCTGACCGCGCGCGGCGAGGTGATGGACCGCGTGGTCGGGCTGGAGCTGGGCGCGGACGACTACCTGCCCAAACCCTTCGAGCCGCGCGAACTGGTGGCCCGGCTGCAGACCGTGCTGCGGCGGCGCCGCGCACCGGGGCAGGGGGGCGCAACGGCTGTGCTGGAGTTCGAAGGCCTGGTCATCGACGCGGCTCGCCGCAGCGTGCAGCGCCAGGGCACCGTCGTCGAACTGACGGGAACGGAGTTCGACCTGCTGCACCTCTTGGCGCGCGACGCCGGCAAGGTCTTCAGCCGCGACGACATCCTGAACCAGCTGCGCGGGCACGAGGCCGAGCTGTACACCCGTGCGGTCGACATCGTGGTCAGCCGCCTGCGCAAGAAGCTCGAGCCGCTCGACTGCATCAAGACGCTGCGCAACGCCGGCTACTCCCTGGCCCTGCGGCGGGCAGCCGCGCCATGAGGTGGCGGCGACGGCTGAGGGCAGAAGACATCCCCGGCGTGGAGCACGACTGCCCCTGGCACCGCCGCGCGAGCCGGGCGGTGGGGTATTCGCTGCGCATCCGGCTGGTGCTGGTGTTCATGGCACTGGCCGTGACGGTGGCCATCGCCTTCATGGGCGGAGTGCAAAAAGCCGTGTCGGTCGGCTGGCGCGAGGCTGCGCGCCCCTTGCTGATGGACTATGTGGACCGCCTGACCGCCGAGATCGGCAACCCCCCCAGCATCGAACGCGCGCAGGCGATTGCCAAGCGCCTGCCCATCACGCTGCGCATCGACGGGCCCGTGGTCCACTGGGAATCCCACCCCGACCAGCCGCGCCCGGACTGGATGAGCGACAAGTTCCAGCGCGAAGACCACTGGAACGGCCACGGCAGCGATGACCAGGGCCGGCGGCTCTTGCAGCGCATCACGGCCGACGGGCACAGCATCGAATTCGGGCTCAACGCGCTGTCTTGGGACAAGCGCCCGCGCATCGCATGGGGCACGCTCACCGTGCTGCTGCTGCTCACCGCGCTGGCCTATGTATATGTGCGCCACCTGCTGCGGCCGCTGGACGACATCCGCATGGGCGCCCAGCGTTTTGGCGAGGGCAACTTCGCGCAGGCCATCCCCGTGCGGCACGCCCACCGGCCCGACGAACTGGGGCAACTGGCCGCCACCATCAACACCATGGGCGACGACATCCACCAGATGCTGGAGGCCAAGCGTGCCTTGCTGCTGGCCATGAGCCACGAGTTGCGCAGCCCGCTCACCCGAGCCCGCCTGAACACCGAACTGCTGCCCGAAAGCCCCGAGGTGCAGACCCAGCGCCTGGCGCTGATGCGCGACCTGGGCGAGATGGCCGGCCTGATCACCGACTTGCTGGAGAGCGAACGCCTGGCCGGCCGCCACGCCGCACTGCACCGCGAGCCCACGGACCTGCCCGCCCTGGCGCGCGAAGTGATCGGCGAGTTGGGCAGGCGCCATGCCAGTGCGGCGTCCATCGTGCTGCATGCTGGGGGGCCGGACGAGGCCCTGCAAGCGCTATCGCTCGACCGATCCCGCCTGCGCCTGCTGCTGCGCAACCTGCTGGACAACAGCCTGCGGCACAGCGACCCTGCGGCACCGCCGCCAGAGCTTTACCTGCGGCGTGTGGACAACACCATCGAGATCGAAGTGCGCGACCACGGCCCCGGCGTTCCGCCTGAGCACCTGCCCCACCTGGCGCAGGCTTTCTACCGGCCCGACACGGCCCGCCAGCGCACCACGGGCGGCGTGGGGCTGGGCCTGTACCTGTGCCGCCTGGTCGCACAGGCGCACGGCGGCACGCTGCACATGCGCAATGCCGAACCGGGTCTGTCGGTCACGGTGCGTCTGCCGGTGGTGGACTGAGCGGGGCGGGGCCAAAGGGTGAGGCACCGGGGCAGAGCGGCCTTGCGAACTCCTTGCGGTCCTAGTCAGCGAAGAGGCCCGGCGCTGTACCAATGCGAGGAAAGGCGAGGCAAGACAGGTGCGCCGTGGCGCGCTGCGCGGCGTCGCATAGACAGGCATACCCGTCAGAGCACAACACCTGTGCGGCTTGGCCTTCCCTCTGGCCAAAACGCCTGGCTTTGCGCGGTGTTGGTGCGCCACAGCGCGAGGTCCGCGCACCCAGTGCCCGCCCATGCGCAAATCGTGAATGCAAACAAAATGCCTCCTACCGCTCTCTGGCATAGGTTTTATTGCTATCAATAAAATAGCATTGCGAATTCCTGGCACCAGCGCATGCTTTCTTAACCACCTGGCCTCGTTCTTGCTGAGACAAAGCACCCCGCTGTTTTGAGGCGCAGTTTTAGCGTTTACCCTGTATATACAGGTATGCTCGGACTGTCATCATGGCGGCTGGAAGCGGGTGCGACCCGGCCGGAGTGGGCAAAGGTACTTTCTTCAAACAGGAGCAGATGATGACTCGATCGGTTGTGAAATGGACGTCGCTGGCAGCGGCAGCGACTTGCGCAATGGCACTGGCTGCACCGGCCCAGGCGCAAGAGACCAAGATTGTTTTGGGCATGTCCGGCTGGACGGGCTTTGCGCCGCTCACCCTGGCTGACAAGGCGGGCATCTTCAAGAAGAACGGCCTCGATGTGGAGATCAAGATGATCCCGCAGAAGGACCGCCACCTGGCCCTGGCGTCCAAGTCCATCCAGTGCGCTGCCACCACGGTCGAGACGCATGTGGCCTGGAACGCCAACGGCGTGCCCATCGTGCAGATCTTCCAGATGGACAAGTCCTACGGCGCCGACGGCATCGCGGTGCGCGGCGACATCAAGGGCTTTGCAGACCTGAAGGGCAAGACCATCGGCGTGGATGCGCCCGGCACCGCCCCGTACTTTGGCCTGGCCTGGATGCTCAGCAAGAACGGCATGAGCCTCAAGGACGTGAAGACCACCACGCTGTCGCCCCAGGCGGCTGCGCAGGCCTTCGTGGCAGGGCAAAACGACGCTGCCATGACGTACGAGCCTTACCTCTCCACCGTGCGCGACAACCCTGCGTCGGGCAAGATTTTGGCCACCACGCTCGACTACCCGATGGTGATGGACACCGTGGGTTGCGACCCCACCTGGCTCAAGGCCAACGGCAAGGCCGCGCAGGCCCTGGCCAATTCGTACTTCCAGGCGCTCGACATGATCAAGGCCGACCCCACCAAGTCCAACGAGATCATGGGCGCGGCCGTCAAGCAGACGGGCGAGCAGTTCGCCAAGTCGTCGTCCTTCCTGCGCTGGCAGGACAAGGCTGCCAACCAGAAGTTCTTTGCTGGCGAGCTGCAGACTTTCATGAAGGACGCCACGGCCATCCTGCTGGAGGCCGGCATCATCCGCAAGGCGAATGAGGATCTGGCGGTCACGTTCGACGCGAGCTTCATCAAGTAACAGGCGCGGCCAACACAACTCCTCTGGCGTCGTTGCAACCTCTTGTCGTACTAACGTACTGCCTGCGAGGCTGCGCCTAGCCAGAGCCGCTTCGCTGAGTTGTCTTGGCCACTCCACACCCTAGAAAAACTGCGCTATGTCTGCTGTGCAACCCCTGTCCGCCACCGAGCCCCAAGCCCCTGTGCGCCGGCGTTCGCTCGCTCCGCTGGAGCCTGTGAGTGCCCGCGCCCGCTGGCTGCTGGGCTTCGGTTTTTTTGTGTTGTTCGTGCTGGTGTGGGCGTTCTTCACGCTGGGCGGCTTCGTGTCGCCCACCTTCCTGGCCAGCCCTGTCACCATGGCCAAGGAAGGCTGGCTGTTGTTCAGCGAGTACGGCTTTCATAAGGACATCGGCATGACGGTGTGGCGCGTGTTCGGCGGCTTCATCCTGGCCGCCGTCATCGCCGTGCCGCTGGGTATCGCGATGGGCGCATACAAGGGCATCGAGGCGTTCTTCGAGCCCTTCGTCTCGTTCTGCCGCTACCTGCCCGCGTCGGCCTTCATTCCGCTGCTCATCCTGTGGGCCGGCATTGGCGAGACGCAGAAGATCCTCGTCATCTTCATCGGCTCGGTCTTTCAGATCACGCTCATGGTCGCCGTCACCGTGGGTGGCGCGCGGCGCGACCTGGTGGAGGCTGCGTACACGCTGGGTGCGGGCCACAAGGGCATCGTCACCCGCGTGCTCATCCCCGGCGCCGCGCCCGAGATCGCCGAGACCCTGCGCCTGGTGCTGGGCTGGGCCTGGACCTACGTCATCGTGGCCGAGCTGATCGGGTCGTCGAGCGGCATCGGCCACATGATCACCGACAGCCAGTCGCTGCTCAACACCGGCCAGATCATCTTCGGCATCATCATCATCGGCCTCATCGGGCTGGTGTCCGACTTCGCCTTCAAGGCGCTCAACCACCGTCTGTTTGCCTGGAGTTTTGTGCGATGAGCCGCGTTTCCATACAAGCCGTTTCGCGCGTCTTCGAGACCGCCAAGGGCCAGCGCACACAGGCGCTGCAGCCGGTCGACTTCGAGGTCAAGGACAACGATTTCGTCACCATCCTCGGCCCGTCGGGCTGCGGCAAGTCCACGCTGCTGCGCATCGTGGCGGGGCTGGACCACGCCACCAGCGGCCGCGTGCTGCTCGATGGCGCACCGGTCGAAGGCCCCGGGCCCGAGCGCGGCATGGTGTTTCAGAGCTACACGCTGTTCCCCTGGCTCACCATCGAGCAGAACATCCGCTTCGGCCTGCGCGAGCGCGGCATGCCCGAATCGCAGCAGAAAGAGCGCGCCGCGTACTTCATCGCCAAGGTGGGGCTGCGCGGCTTCGAGCAGCACTTTCCCAAGCAGCTGTCGGGCGGCATGCAGCAGCGCACCGCCATTGCGCGCGCGCTGGCCAACGACCCCAAAATCCTGTTGATGGACGAGCCCTTCGGCGCGCTCGACAACCAGACCCGCGTGCTCATGCAAGAGCTGCTGCTGGGCATCTGGGAGGCCGAGCGCAAGACCGTGCTGTTCGTCACCCACGACATCGACGAGGCCATCTTCATGGCCAACCGCGTGGCCGTGTTCAGCGCCCGGCCCGGCCGCATCAAGACCGAGCTGTCAGTGGACCTGCCGCACCCGCGCCACTACACGATCAAGACCAGCCCCGAGTTCATGGACCTCAAGGCGCGCCTGACGGAAGAGATCCGCGCCGAGTCCATGGCGGCGGACCTGCATTAAGGCTTTATGAGCGCCCGTCCTTCCCGCCGTCCCGCAGATGCTCCGCGAAGCGGGCCCCGTGCCGCCTCAGCCAAGGCGGTCGTGGCCGTGGGCGCACCCGCGCAGGCCATGGCGCTGTACGAGCAGGTCAAGGACCACATCTCGCGCAAGATCCAGGAAGGCATCTGGCGCGCGGGCGACCGCCTGCCGTCCGAGAACGAGCTGGTGACCCAGTTCGGCATCTCGCGCATGACGGTGAACCGCGCGCTGCGCGAACTGGTGGAGCAGGGCCGCATCGTGCGCGTGGCCGGTGTGGGCAGCTTCGTGGCCGAAGACAAGCCCCAGTCCACGCTGCTGCAGATCGCCAACCTGGCCGGCGAGATCCGCCAACGCGGGCATGACTACCGCTGCGACGTGCTGGCGGTGGAGCGCATCTCGGCCACACTGGAAGTGGCCGCCGCGCTGGACCTGCGCACGGGCGAGTCGGTGTTCCATTCGCTGTGCATCCACCGCGAAGACGGCGTGCCCGTGCAACTGGAAGACCGCCACGTGAACCCGCGCCAGGTGCCCCAGTTCGCCGCGCAGGACTTCACGCTGCTGCAGCCCTCCGAATACCTGGTGCGCAACGTGCCGTTCGACCAGATCGAGCACGTGGTCGACGCCGTCATGCCCACTGCCGAGCAGGCCACGCTGCTCGAGATGTCGCCGCAGGAGCCCTGCCTGCTGCTCACCCGCCGCACCTGGTCGCGTGGTGTGCCGATCACCGTGGTGCGCTGCCTGCACCCCGCCACCCGCTACCGCCTGGGCAGCCGCTTTCGGGCTGACGGTAATCCTGTCGCAGGGTGAACGAGATGCCCATGTTCCTCCCCAGCCCACGCACCCCCAACCCGTTCGGGCTGAGCCTGTCGAAGCCAGGGCGCGAACACCGCAGCCCTTCGACAAGCTCAGGGCGAACGGGCTGAGTGACCGACCAGCGTTGACTGACTGACTGATTTTTCGCTTGTACCTACTTGTATATACAGGATGATCCCAATGACCAAAACAACCGCTTCGGCCTCCATCACCCTGCACCCTGGCCACGTATCCTTGGCCGCGCTGCGCAGCATTTACGCTGCGCCCGGGCAGCTGTCGCTCGACCCGTCCGCACGCGCACTCATGCAGGCATCGCTGGCCACGGTGCAGCGCATCGTGGACGAAGACCAGGTGGTCTATGGCATCAACACCGGCTTCGGCAAGCTCGCCAGCACCAAGATCGCCCACGAGCGCCTGGCCGAACTGCAGCGCAACCTGGTGCTGTCGCACAGCGTGGGCACGGGCGATGCGCTGGCCGACGATGTGGTGCGCCTCATCCTCGCGACCAAGGCCATCAGCCTGGCGCGCGGGCATTCCGGCATCCGGCCCGAGATCGTGGATGCGCTGCTGGCAATGGCCAATGCCAACGTGCTGCCCGTGATCCCGGCCAAGGGCTCGGTGGGTGCGTCGGGCGACCTGGCGCCACTGGCGCACCTGGCCTGCGTGCTGATCGGCGAAGGCCAGGCCAAGGTCAACGGCACGGTGGTGTCCGGGGCTGACGCCATGCGCTCCATCGGCCTGGCGCCGTTCGTGCTGGGCCCCAAGGAAGGGCTGGCGCTGCTCAACGGCACGCAGGTGTCCACCTCGCTCGCGTTGGCCGGTCTGTTCGGCGCAGAAAGCGTCTTCGCGGCCGCGCTGGTCGCGGGCTGCCTGTCGCTCGAGGCCATCAAGGGCTCGGTCAAGCCGTTTGACGCACGCATCCACGAAGCGCGTGGCCAGGCCGGGCAGATCGCCGTGGCGGCCGCCGTGCGCGCCTTGCTGGACGGCAGCGCCATCGACACCTCGCACCCGAACTGCGGCCGCGTGCAGGACCCATACTCCATCCGCTGCGTGCCACAGGTGATGGGCGCGTGCCTCGACAACCTGCACCACGCCGCGCGCGTGCTGACCATCGAGGCCAACGCGGCATCCGACAACCCCCTGGTGTTTGACAACGGGGACGTGATCTCCGGCGGCAACTTCCACGCCGAGCCCGTGGCCTTTGTGGCCGACATCATCGCGCTGGCCGTGGCCGAGATCGGTGCGATCTCCGAGCGCCGCCTGTCGCTGCTGCTGGACCCGGGCCTTTCGGGCCTGCCCGCATTTCTGATCCGCGACAGCGGCGTGAACTCGGGCTTCATGATCGCGCAGGTCACCGCCGCCGCGCTGGCGGCCGAGAACCAATGCCTGGCCAACCCCAGCAGCGTGACCAGCCTGCCCACATCGGCCAACCAGGAAGACCATGTCTCCATGGCCACCTACGGCGCGCGGCGCCTGGGCGACATGGTGCGCAATGCGGCGGTGATGGTGGGCATCGAGGCCATGGCCGCTGCCCAGGGCATGGAATTCGACCGTGCCTTGAAGTCATCGCCTTTGGTGGAAGACCAGTTCACCGCCATCCGCCAGCGCGTGGCCTACCTGGAGCAGGACCGCTACCTCGCCACGGACATCGAGGCGATGCGCGACTGGGCCCAGCAGTCCGCTTGGCCCGCAGCGCTGACGCAGTGCCTGCCCAGCTTTGCTTGAGCCTCATGCGCGTATCCACTCTCCCAACCGTTCGGGCTGAGCCTGTCGAAGCCAGGGCCCTGCCTGTGCGAGCCCTTCGACAAGCTCAGGGCGAACGGGGTGGGTGACACGCGCCAAGCACCTCACCGACCCCCTGCAAACCCCATCCACCGTTCACCGCCATCCCCATTCACCCAGGAGCCCACCATGAACGCCAACGACGCCATCATTGCTGCCGCAGCTTCCTCCAGCACCGACCCCCGTCACGACGCCAGCCGCGTGATCCGCGCGCCGCGCGGCAACCAGCTCACCTGCAAGAGCTGGCTCACCGAGGCCGCCTACCGCATGATCCAGAACAACTTGGACTCCGAGGTGGCCGAGCGCCCGCAGGATCTGGTGGTGTACGGCGGCATCGGCCGCGCCGCGCGCAACTGGGAGTGCTATGACCAGATCCTCGCCTCGCTCAAGGACCTGAACGACGACGAAACCCTGCTCATCCAATCCGGCAAGCCCGTGGGCGTGTTCAAGACCCACGCCAACGCGCCCCGCGTGCTGCTGGCCAATTCCAACCTGGTGCCCAAGTGGGCCAACTGGGAGCACTTCAGCGAGCTGGACCAGAAGGGCCTGTTCATGTACGGCCAGATGACGGCCGGCAGCTGGATCTACATCGGCACGCAAGGCATCGTGCAGGGCACCTACGAGACCTTTGCCGAGGCCGGCCGCAAGCACTACGGCGGCTCGCTCGAAGGCAAGTGGATTTTGACCGCGGGCCTGGGCGGCATGGGCGGCGCGCAGCCGCTGGCAGCCACGTTCGCGGGCGCGGTGTCGCTCAACATCGAGTGCCAGCAAAGCAGCATCGACTTTCGCCTGCGCACGCGCTACGTGGACAAGCAGGCGCGCGACATCGATCATGCGCTCGAGCTGATCCAGCAGCACACGGCAGCCAAGGAGGCCATCTCCATCGCCCTGCTGGGCAACGCGGCCGACGTGCTGCCCGAGCTGGTCAAACGTGCCCGGGCCGGCGGCTTGAAGCCCGACCTGGTCACCGACCAGACCTCGGCCCACGACTTGGTCAACGGCTACCTGCCCGCAGGCTGGACGGTGGAGCAGTGGCGCGCCGCGCAGCAGGACGTGACCCAGCACGAAGCCCTGAAGCAGGCCGCAGCCCGCTCGTGCGCGGTGCACGTGCAGGCCATGCTCGGCTTCCAGTCAATGGGCATCCCCACGGTGGACTACGGCAACAACATCCGCCAGGTGGCTTTCGACGAAGGCGTGGCCAACGCGTTCGACTTCCCCGGTTTCGTACCTGCCTACATCCGCCCCCTGTTCTGCGAAGGCAAGGGCCCGTTCCGCTGGGTGGCGTTGTCGGGCGACCCCGAGGACATCCGCAAGACCGACGCCAAGATCAAGGAGCTGTTCCCCGAGAACAAGCACGTGCACCGCTGGCTCGACATGGCCGGCGAGCGCATCGCCTTCCAGGGCCTGCCCGCACGCATCTGCTGGCTGGGCCTGGGCGAGCGCCACATCGCGGGCCTTGCCTTCAACGAGATGGTCAAGAGCGGTGAGCTCAAGGCCCCCATCGTCATCGGCCGCGACCACCTGGACACGGGCAGCGTGGCCAGCCCTAACCGCGAGACCGAAGCCATGAAGGACGGCACCGATGCCGTGAGCGACTGGCCGCTGCTCAACGCGCTGCTCAACACCTCGGGCGGCGCCACCTGGGTCAGCCTGCACCACGGCGGCGGCGTGGGGATGGGCTACTCGCAGCACTCGGGCATGGTCATCGTGGCCGACGGGACCGAAGCCGCAGCCGAGCGCCTGGCGCGCGTGCTGGTCAACGACTGCGGCAGCGGCGTGATGCGCCATGCCGATGCGGGGTATGAACTGGCGGTGGAGACGGCCAAGAAGCAGGGGCTGAAGCTGCCGATGGTGAAGTGAGGGAATGTGCGGGGGCCGTGCAGGCGCCCGTCCGTTCGGGCTGAGCCAGTCGAAGCCAGGGCCCATCGTTAACCACCACACAATCTGCCCATGAACTTCTTTGACCTCGCAACCACCCCCAGCACCCCCTGGAAGAACGGCGGCGGCAGCACGCAAGAGCTGGCCTGCTGGCCGCCCGGCGCGGACATGAACAGCTTCGAGTGGCGCGTGAGCCTGGCCACCGTCGACAAGCCCGGGCCGTTTTCGGTCTTCCCGGGCATGGACCGCCAGATCATGCTGCTCGGCGGGGACGGGCTGCACCTGCGCAGTACCGACTGGGAGCAGTCGCTGGACCAGCGCTGGGAGCCCTTTGCCTTTTCTGGCGATGACGCGGTGGACGGAGCCATGCTGGGGGGCACGTCCAAGGACTTCAACCTGATGCTGCGCCGAGGCGTGTGGAGCGGCTCTTTGCGGGTGCTGCTTGAAGCGCCACCACCACCTGCAACGGCTGGGTTGTGCATGGTGTTGCAGGGCCGCTGGCAAGGTCCGCGCGTGATGCAAGCGGGGCAGGGCTTCTGGTGGACGGCCGGGCAGGGCGCGTGCGTCGAGCCTGTGCATCACGGCGAGGGTGCCGAGCCGGTACTGGCCTGGATAGCACTCGAACACGGTGGCGGGGGCGATCCCTCTCTGCAAACGGCAAGGCATTTGCAAAGCCAGCCTGAACGCTCTTCACAGGTCAAAAATTGAGTTAAATGAGCTTCTACCGCTTGATGGTAAAGCGCTAGCAGCTATCAAAAACATAGTAACCATGACCCAGCTTCCACCTCCCAGCGCCGACGGCATCTGGCACCACTTGCGCCCCGTGCCCGAACTCACCGTGTTCGACACCCCGCTGCCCCCCGGCGAGCCGGCCTGCGTGGTGGTGCAAGGCGGCACGGTGCGCTGGGTCGGCCCCGCATCTGCGCTGCCCGCCCCCTACGCAGACCTCCCCCGCCACGATGCCCGCGGTGCCCTGGTCACTCCCGGGCTCGTGGACTGCCACACCCACCTCGTCTATGGCGGCCAGCGGGCCAACGAATTCGCCATGCGGCTGGCGGGCGCCACGTACGAAGAAGTGGCCCAGGCCGGCGGCGGCATCGTGTCGTCCGTCAAGGCCACGCGCGAGGCGTCCGAAGACGAACTCTTTGCCCTGGCAGCCCCGCGCCTGCAAGCCCTGCTCGACGAAGGCGTCTGCGCCATCGAAATCAAGTCCGGCTACGGCCTGGCGCTGGAGCACGAGCGCAAGCAACTGCGCGTGGCCCGCCGCCTGGGCACAGCCTTCGGCGTCACGGTGCGCACCACCTTCCTCGGCGCGCATGCGCTGCCGCCCGAATACGCAGGCCGCAGTGGCGACTACACCGACCTGGTCTGCAACGAGATGCTGCCCGCGCTCGCGGGCGAAGGCCTGGTCGATGCGGTGGATGTGTTCTGCGAGCGCATCGCCTTCACGCTGGCCGAAACGGAGCAGGTGTTTCAGGCTGCGCAAAAGCTCGGCATTCCCGTGAAGCTGCATGCCGAGCAACTCTCTGACATGGGCGGCGCGGCCCTGGCCGCGCGCTACGGTGCGCTGTCGTGCGACCACATCGAGCACCTGTCGCAGGACGGCATCGCCGCCATGAAGGCCGCCGGCACCGTGGCCGTGCTGCTGCCCGGCGCCTACTACACGCTGCGCGACACGCACCTGCCACCCATCGCGCAGTTGCGCGAAGCCGGTGTGCCCATGGCCGTGTCCACCGACCACAACCCCGGCACATCCCCCGCGCTCAGCCTGCTGCTCATGGCCAACATGGCGTGCACGCTGTTTCGCCTGACGGTGCCCGAGGCTTTGGCCGGCATCACCACGCACGCCGCCCGCGCGCTGGGCCTGCAGGACACGCACGGCCTTATCGCCGCCGGCCGGCCCGCCCACTTCGTGCTGTGGCCGCTGGGTGACGCTGCCGAGCTGGCCTACTGGTACGGCCACAAGCCTGCCTGCACCATCGTGCGGCAGGGGCGCGTGGCGGCCGACGGGCTCGGCATCCACACGCACCAGGAGGCACCCCATGGCGCCTGATACACCGCGCAGCCTTTTCGCCGCCGATGCGCTGCTGCCCACCGGCTGGGCGCGCAACGTGCTGTTGCAGTGGGATGGGGCAGGGCGCTTCACCCACATCGCCGCCGATGCTGCGGCGCCCGCAGGCACGCCGGTGGCCGCGGGCCCGGTGATACCGGGCATGCCCAACCTGCATTCGCACGCGTTCCAGCGCGCGTTCGCCGGCCTGACGGAGTACCGCGGCGAGAGCCAGGACAGCTTCTGGAGCTGGCGCAACCTGATGTACCGCTTTGCCGCCCGCATCACGCCCGAATCGCTGGAGGCCATCGCCACCTGGCTGTACGTGGAGATGCTGGAGGCCGGCTACACCTCGGTGTGCGAATTCCACTACGTGCACCACAACCAGGACGGCTCGCCGTACGCCACCGATGCCGAAATGTCACTGGCCCTGCTGCGCGCCGCACGCCACGCGGGCATTGGCATCACGCTGCTGCCCGTGCTGTACCAGACCAGCGGCTTCGGTGGCAAGCCGCCGCGGGCGGACCAGGCCCGTTTCATCCGCAGCACCGACAGCATGCTCTTATTATTGGAGCGCCTGGCGCCCGCTGCACAAGCGCAAGGGGCCGGCCTGGGCCTGGCGCCGCACTCGCTGCGCGCCGTGCCGCCCGACAGCCTGCGTGCCGCTGTGCAGGGCCTCACCGCCCTGAACCCGCACGCGCCCATCCACATCCACATCGCCGAGCAGACGCAGGAGGTCGACGACTGCATCGCCTGGAGCGGCCAGCGCCCGGTGCAGTGGCTGCTCGACCATGCCACTGTGGACGCACGCTGGTGCATGGTGCACGCCACGCACATGACACCGGATGAATACGCCGCCGCCGCGCGCACCGGCGCCGTGGCCGGCATCTGTCCCACCACCGAAGCCAACCTGGGCGACGGCATCTTCGACATGCCGCTGTGGCTGAAGCACGGCGGCCGCTGGGGCGTGGGCTCCGACAGCCATGCGTGCGTGAACGCGGCCGAAGAGCTGCTGATGCTCGAGTACGGCCAGCGCCTGTCGCGCCGCCAGCGCAACGTGCTGGCCAGCAACACCCAGGCCGAGGTGGCCACGGCCATGAACTTGCAGGCCGTGTCCGGCGGCGCGCAGGCCGCGGGCCGCGCCGTTGCAGGGCTGGCTGCGGGCCAGCAGGCCGACCTGGTGGTGCTGGACGCGCAGCACGTGGCGCTGCGCGACCTGCCCTCGCACAGCATGCTCTCGGCACATGTGTTCGGCAGCCACCGCACCTCGGCCATCGACAGCCTGTGGGTGGCGGGCGTGCAGCGCGTCGCGCAAGGCCGCCACGCACTGCATGAAGCCGCCGCTCACGCGTTTGTGGCCGCCCGGTCCGCCACCATTGCGACGGACGCCTGAGATGGGATGCGCTGTCGATGCTCTCAGACCGCTTCGGCTGAGCTTGTCGAAGCCAGGGCAGTCACGTTCGGCCTCTCTCCCCCCACCGTTCGGGCTGAGCTTGTCGAAGCCAGGGTGCTCGCCACAACACCTATCGACCTCACCGCAACCACCGCACTCCACACCATGACCACCACCACCACCACCACCACCACACCACCGCCCCCCTTCCTGTTCCACCAAGGCACCCAGCCACTGCTGGTCTCCATGCCCCACGCAGGCACCTACGTGCCGCCTGAACTGGCCGCGCGCTTCACCGACGAAGCCCGCCAGGTGCCCGACACCGACTGGCACATGGAGCGCCTGTACGGTTTTGCGCGCGACATGGGAGCGTCCATCCTGGTGGCGACGCACTCGCGCTACGTGGTGGACCTGAACCGTCCGCCAGACGGCGCGAGCCTGTACCCCGGCCAGAGCGTCACGGGCCTGTGCCCGGTGGACACCTTCGACGACACGCCCATCTACGCGCATGGCGACGTGCCCGATGACGCCGAAGTCGCCGCGCGCCGCGATGCGGTCTGGGCGCCGTACCACGCGCAGCTGCGCGCCGAGCTCGACCGCATTCGCGCGCAACACGGCGTGGCGGTGCTGTGGGACGCCCACTCCATCCGCTCGGTGCTGCCGCGGTTCTTCGACGGCAAGCTGCCCGACCTGAACCTGGGCACGGCCGAGGGTGCCAGCTGCGACCCGGCGCTGGCCGCCGAGCTGCTGGACATCGCCCAGTCCGCCACCGGGTACACCGGCGTGTTGAACGGCCGCTTCAAGGGCGGCCACATCACGCGTCACTACGGCCAGCCTGAGCGCAACATCCACGCGGTGCAACTGGAGATGACCCAGTGCAGCTACATGCAGGAGGCCTTGCCGTTCGACTACCTGCCCGATGTGGCAGCCGGCGTGCAGCCACACCTGCAGCGCATGCTGCAGGCGGCTCTGGCTTTTGCGCTGCGTCAAGCCGCGCGCTGAGCAGTGGTGCAGTCACGCCCAGCTTTACCTTGCGACAGGGCGGTGTTACAGGCTGCCGGTGCTTCTGGGCGTTTATCGGTGCTAGTATGGGCCGAGCGGCTCTCTGCGAGCCGCGGGGTGCGCCACCTGGCCACCATTGCGGAAGGAGCCGCATCCTGATGGAGACTGCGGCTTACTACTACATGCCCCTGTTCAAACCCGGCGCGATCGTCCACGTGGGCCAAACCCGCGAGACGGTGAGCCACGTGGTGGTGCGCCGCGGCGGGCTGCTGGTGCACCTGGTGGGGCACGAATCACCCGTGCATCCGGACACCCTGAGCCTGGAGCCCAGCGCATTCCAGTTGAACCGCGTACCGGATTGATGTCTGCGCCGTACCGTGTCCATGGCAGACACGGTGGCGGCACTACAGGTCAGGCCGCGGCCCGCTGCGCCATCGCTTCGCCCAGCTGAATCGGCCGTACAGGTGCCCACTGCGGGTTGAACTGCAGCGGCCCCTGCGGGAACAGCATCACCACGGTGGAGCCCAGCAGGAAGCGGCCCATCTCCTCGCCCTTTTTCAAGTTCACTTGGCCAGCCGCATAGTCCCACTGGCGCAGCTTGCCGGGGCGCGGTGGGTTCACCTGGCCGTGCCACACCGTGGCCATGCTGCCGACGATGGTGGCGCCCACCAGCACCAGCACGAACGGGCCGCGATCCGACTCGAACACGCACACCACGCGCTCGTTGCGCGCAAACAGCCCCGGCACGCCGCGCGCGGTGGTGGGGTTGACCGAGAACAGGTCGCCCGGCACGTGGATCATGCGCGTGAGCGTGCCCGCGCAGGGCATGTGGATGCGGTGGTAGTCGCGCGGGCTCAGGTACAGCGTGGCGAAGTGGCCGTTCTCGAAGCGCGCACCCAGGGCTGCGTCGCCGCCCACCAGCGTGGTGGTGGAGTACGAGTGCCCCTTGGCCTGAAAGATCTGGTCCTTGGCGATGGGCCCGAACTGGCTGATGGCGCCATCCACCGGGCAGATCAGGTCGGCATCGGCCAGCGGGCGTGCCCCGTCTTTCAATGCCCGCGTGAAGAAGTCGTTGAACGACGCATAGCTCGTGATGTCGGGGTTCGCAGCCTCGGCCATGTTCACGTTGTAGCGCGCCACGAAGCGGCGGATCACCGAGGTTGTCAGGCCCCCGAGCTGCGCCGATGCAAACTTGCCGGCCAGGGCCGTCAATGCTTGCTTGGGGATGAGGTACTGCGGAAGAACGGCGAGGCGGTCAGACACGGGATGGACTTCCTTGATGGGAGAGAGCGGGCCATTCTACGGGGGCCGGTTGGTGGGAGAGGGATGCGACTGCCGTCGCGGGTTGGGCGGCATGCCAGGCGTCGGGGCGGGGCGCCCAGCGGGCGGGTTCATCGGCCTGTACCAGTGTGCCGATGTACTCGCCCAGGTCCAAGCCCAGCGCATCACGCGCCGCTGCCGCCCCGGCATCGCTGCGGCTCGCGGTCGTCACAAACTGGGTGAACGCGGCCCAATCGCCGGCTGCCATCTGCGCCACGGCGATGCGGGCCAGGTCGTAGGAGAGCTGGTTGCCGTCGTCCGTGCGGTGAAAGGAGTCGCCCGTCCAGAACTCCTGCACGCGCTCGGCGGTCCAGAAGCGCTGGTGCCGCTGGTGCATGGCCTGGGGCGTTTGCTGCCCGCGTGCGGCGCCGGCCAGGCGTTGCTCGGTGTTCACGGCCAGGCCTTCGTCCAGCCAGGTGGGCAGGTGCAGATACGAGAGGGCGCTGTGGGTCAGCTCATGGGCGATGACGGGCTCGATGGCCGCCAGGTCGGCCTGCACCACCACGAAGTGCGGGCAGCCGTGGTGGATGAACATGCCGCCGCTGAACGCGAACTCACCAGCATCGGGGTAGAACTGGGCCACGTAGTCGTAGTAGGTGTCTTCGCTGTCCAGCACCAGCACGACGCTTTTCTCGCCCGCATGAAAGTGGGCCACGCCGTCGAGCACCTTGAGGATGCGCTGGCGCGTCTTGCTCACGAACTGCGCGGTGGCGCGCGCCACGGCAGGCTCCAGGGCGGACAGGATGTAGACGTCCTCGCTCTCGTGCAGGTGAGGATGGGGCTGCACCCGGCCGCCCAGCGCGTCGCGCAAGTGCAGGAGCCATGCGCGGCGGACCTGGTTGATCGCCTCGGTCACCACAGGCTCGGCGGCCCCCGGCCCGGTGGCCCATTCGTCCACGGCCTGCCAGTCCAGTTGCACGAAGCCGCCAGGCACGGTGTGCAGGTGGGCCAGCACGTCAAACGGCGCGCTGCCCGCGAGCTCGATGCTGGTGGGCGCCACGGTGGCGTGTGCCGCTGTGGTTGGCGTTGCTGCCGCCTGCCGGCGCGCCGCAGCTTGCGCGGGTGCGGGCAGGTGGTGAAAGGCCAGGAATGCGCCCATGAACGGCACGATCCACACGCCCATCACGAGCAGCGCCTTGCTGTGAGAAAACTCGTCGGACCGCAGCACGCGCCGCGTGGCGGCGGCATTGACCAGAACCAGGGCGGCAAGAGCGATGGCAAAGAAGATGGTGGTGCTCATGAGGCAGCGCAGGCAGCGCAGACGGTTGGGCGATGGAGTGTGTGCGCCTTTGGCGTGGGGCCGCAGGCCGAAGCGCCGGATGCTACACGCCCGGACTCCGCTCAACGATTACACGCCCAGGTACTGCTCCAGCAGCGCAGGCTGCGCCTGCAGCGCGTCGGAGCTGCCCTCGAACACCACTTGGCCCTTGACCAGGATGACGTTGCGGTCGGTGATCTGCGTGACGTGTTTCCAGTTCTTGTCCACGATCACGCTGCTGATACCGCTGTCCTTGATGAGGCTGCAGATGCGCCAGATCTCGCGTGCGATGAGCGGGGCCAGGCCTTCGGTGGCCTCGTCGAGGATGAGCACGTCGGGGTTGGTCATGAGCGCGCGGCCAATGGTGAGCATCTGCTGCTCGCCGCCACTCAGCTGCTGGCCGCCGTGTCCTAGACGTTCCTTGAGGCGCGGAAAAGTCTCCAGCACGCGGTCGTAGGTCCAGTCGCGCTGGCCGCGCGTGCCGGCGCGGGCGGCCATCTGAAGGTTCTCCACCACGCTCAGGTTGCCGAAGATGCCGCGGCCTTCGGGCACGTAGGCGATCCCCAGGCGCGCCACTTCGTAGGGTGGCCGGCCGGTCATGTCGCGCCCGGCGACGGTGACGCTGCCCGAGCGCGGCGGGACCAGGCCCATCAGCGACTTGAGCAGCGTGCTCTTGCCCATGCCGTTGCGGCCCATGAGGCCGATGGTCTCGCTGCGGCCCACACAAAAGTCCACCCCGTGCAGGATGTGGCTGGGGCCGTAGAAGGTGTGGATGCCGCGGGCATCGATCCAGGGGATGTTGCTCATCTCATTGATCCCATTGCGCGGCGCACTACCCGCAGCCCGCCAAACTGGCGCGGCCCATGCGCGGGCAGCCGCGCAAGGGCCGCCCCGCCGCGCTGGCTGCGTCCCCCTGCCCGCATTGCGCAGCAATGCGAGAGCGGGGGGAGGGCGCGAAGCGACTCAGGGGGGTGTTGTTTCAACATCAGTGGTCCTCGCCCAGGTAGGCGGCTTGCACGCCGGCGTCGGCGCGCACCTCGGCGGGTGTGCCGTGGGCGATGACTTCGCCGTTGACCATCACGGTAAGCCGGTCGGCCAGCGCGAATACGGCGTCCATGTCGTGCTCCACCAGCATGATGGCGTGCGCGGGTTTGAGGCGCTGCAGCAGGCCGACCATGCGCTCGGCCTCGGCCACGCCCATGCCGGCCAGCGGTTCGTCGAGCAGCAGCACCTGGGGCTCGGTGGCCAGGGTCATCGCGATCTCCAGCTGGCGCTGCTCGCCGTGGCTCATGGTGCCTGCGATGGCCGTGCGCCGGTCTTTCAGGCCCGACAGCTCCATAGCGCTTTCCAGGCGGGCGTGAAGCGCTCTGTTATTGATAGCGGCGTGGCGCGTGTCCTGCCACCAGCGCAGCGGGTTCCAGGGCTGCTGCGGGTCGCGCGACTGTGCGGCCAGGCGCACGTTCTCGTGCACCGTCAGCGGCATGAAGATGTTGGTCTTCTGGTAGCTGCGCCCCAGGCCCTGGCGCGAGATGCGCTCGGGCGCCCAGCCCGTCACGTCGGTGGTGCCCAGCTGCACCTGGCCCGACGTGGGCGGCAAGTCGCCCGAGAGCAGGTTGGTTAGCGTGGACTTGCCCGCGCCGTTGGGGCCGATGACCGCGTGGATGCGGCCCCGCCACAGGTCCACCGACACGCCGTGGACGGCAGCCAGGCCACCGAAGCGCTTGGTCAGGTTGCGGGCAGACAGCAACACGTCATCGGCCATGGTGCGTGCCCTCCGGTGCATCGGTTTGTGCCTTAGCCCGGCGCCAATTCAGCATGCCCAGCAGCCCGCGCGGCGCGGCCAGCACCACCAGCACGATGAAGCTGCCCATCAGCAACTGCCAGTGCTTGGTGATGTCCTTGAACACATGCAGCAGGATCTCGAAAGCAAACGCGCCCACGATGGCCCCGGCAAAGTTGCCCATGCCGCCCAGGATGACCATCATGATCGCGTGCGCACTCATGTGAAAGCCCATGAGCTCGGGGTTCACATAGCCCGTCTGGGCACCCCACAGGTAGCCCGCCAGCCCGGCCAGCGCGCCAGCCACGGTGAACGCGGTGAGCTTGTAGCCCCGCGTGCCGAAGCCCATGGCGCGCATGCGGTGCTCGTTGATGCGCACGCCCGCCAGCGCGCGGCCCAGCGGGCTCCACAGCAGGCGGCGCAGCAGCACGTAGACGATGACCACCAGCGCGAGCGTGAAGTAGTAGAAGGTCTTGCGGCCTTCCAGGTCGAACGGCAGCCAGCCGAAAATGGATGCGTCGGGCCGGAAGTTGATGTACAGCCCGTCCGAGCCGCCGAGCACCTTGTTGTCGAAGAACAGGTAGAACACCATCTGCGCGAACGCCATGGTGACCATGATGAAGTAGATGCCGTGGGTGCGAACCACGAAGAAGCCGATGATCAGCGCGACAAGACCTGCGCCCGCCACGGCGAGCGGCAGGGTCCACCACAGGCTCACCGGGGCATCGGCGGGCGTGAGGAAGGCCAGCGCATACCCGGCCACGCCGAAATACGCCGCATGGCCGAGCGACACCAGCCCGGTCACGCCCTGCAGCAGGTCCAGGCTCATCGCAAAGATGGCCATGATCATCATGCGCGTGACCATCTGCACATAAAAGTCGCTGCCGACGAACGGAAACGCCAGCAGCGCCACCAGGCCCATGGCCAGGACGAGCTGCGCGCTTCGGGGCAGCACCTCGATGTTGGTGCGGGGGGTGCTCATTGTTTGAACAGGCCTTCAGGTTTCCACAGCAGCACGGCTGCCATCAGCATGTAGACGAGCATCCCGGCCACCGAAGGCAGCAGGACCTTGCCGAACGTATCCACCAGGCCCACCAGCAGCGCCGCGATCAGCGCGCCGCGCACCGACCCGATGCCGCCGATCACCACCACCACAAAGCACATGATCAGCACCGACGAACCCATGTTGGGGTAGACGCTGGAGATGGGCGCTGCCACCATGCCCGCAACGGCGGCCAGGCCCACGCCGATCGCGAACACGACGGCATGGATGAGCTTGATGTTCACCCCCAGCGACTCCGCCATGTCGCGGTTGAATGCCCCTGCGCGGATCTTCATGCCCAGCCGGGTTTTGGAGATCAGCAGGTACAGGCCCAGTGCCAGCACGATGCAGACCCCGGAGATGAACAGCCGGTACACCGGGTAGGACAGCGTGTCCGTGAGCGGTATGGACCACTCCAGCATCTTCGGGATGGCCACGCCGTGCACGTCGTCGCCCCACAGGATGGAGCGCAGCTCCTCGAAGATGTAGATGAGGCCAAAGGTCAGCAGCACCTGGTCGAGGTGGTCGCGGTGGTAGAAGTGCCGGAACAGCAGCCACTCCAGCGCCAGGCCGAACACCACGGCCAGCACCGCCCCGCCCAGGATGGCCAGCGTGAGGCTGCCGAAGTAGCCCGACAGCGAATACCCCAGGTAGGCCCCCAGCATGTAGAAGCTGCCATGCGCCAGGTTGACCACGCCCATGATCCCGAAGATCAGCGTGAGGCCGGCGGCCAGCATGAACAGCAGCAGGCCGTACTGCACGCTGTTGAGCAGTTGAATCAGAAAGGTCGCGAAGTCCATGGGCGTGGTGAGGGTGGCGGCGGGTGCAGTGCGGCGGGCGGCTTGCGGGCCTGCGCGGTGGAGTCATCCACGGGTGAGTGTGTCATGGTGCGGTGTGTCCCGCGCAAGGCAGGTAGACGCCCTGGCTCAGCGCCTGCGCGCATGGGCCACGCCCGCGCGCAGGCAGTGCCGTCGTGCACGCAGCGTGCCGAAGAACAAGGGCGGGGCCGCTGCGTCGGGCAGCGTGTCCGCCCACCTCAGCCCATGCGGCAGCCGGCGCCGCTGTCGGCCAGCGCCTTGGCGGCCACGCCGATCACCTTGTTTTCCTTGTTCTCCACGCGGCGCAGGTAGATGTCCTGCACGGGGTTGTGCGACTTGCTCATCGTCCACTTGCCGCGCGGGCTGTCGATGGTGGCGCTTTCCATCGCCTTGATGACGGCGGGCTTGGCAGACAGGTCGCCCTTCACGGCATTGGCGCCCTGCACCAGCAGCAGGCCGGTGTCGTAGCCCTGCACGGCATACACGTCGGGCTGGCTGCGGAAGGCCTTGGCGTATTCCAGTCGGAACTGCTTGTTGCGCGGCGTGTCCAGCGAATCGCTGTAGTGCATGGTGGTGATGATGCCGTCGGCCGCGGGGCCCGCCGCATCGAGCACGCCTTCGGTGAGGAAGCCCGAGCCGTACAGCGGGATCTTGTCCTTGAGGCCTGCGGCCGCGTAGTCCTTGATGAACTTGGCCGCGCCGCCGCCCGCGAAGAAGCAGGCCACTGCGTCCGGCTTGAGCGCGGCGATCTCGGTCAGCAGCGCCTGGAACTCCACGTTGGGGAAGGGCAGGCCCAGTTCCTTCACGATGGTGCCGCCGGCGGCGGTGTAGCTTTGCTTGAAGCCCTCGAAGGCTTCGTCGCCGGCTGCGTACTTCCAGGTGATCCACACGGCCTTCTTGTGGCCCTTTTCGACCATGGCCTTGCCCAGCGCCAGCGTGGGCTGCGAGTTGCTGAACGAAGTGCGGAACACGTTGGGTGCGCACAGGGCGCGGGTGGCGGCGTGCACGCCCGCGTTGGGAATCAGGTTGAGCACGCCGGTGTCGCGCGCCACCTTCTGGATGCCCATCTGCACGCCCGAGTGCACGGTGCCGATCAGCACATCCACCTTGTCGCGCTGCACCAGCTTGCTGGCGTTTTCCACGCCCTTGCTGGGCTCGGACTCGTCGTCCACCTTGAACCATTCGATCTCGCGGCCGCCGAGCTTGCCGCCTTGCTGGTCGATGGCCAGGCGCACGCCGTTTTCGATGGCCACACCCAACTGCGCGAAGGTGCCGGTGTACGGCAGCATGAAGCCGACCCGCACCTTGCCGCTTTGCGCCCGGACGATGGAGGGCAGCAGCAGGCCGGTGGATGCAGCGCCCACGAGGGCGGCGCTGCGGCTGATGACGAGTCGGCGGGTGGTCATGGGGTGGGTCTCCTTTGTTTAGGCTTAAAGCAATTTAACCCAAGGCCTCCCCGCAGAAAACTATGGCTTACCCGTACCGGTGGCGCAGATCGTGGCTGGTGGGCCTTCGGGCTGGTGGGCGGTGTTCACCAAGCGCGCCGCCGCTTGCGTTGGCGGAGCCCCTGCGCGTGCGCTGTGCTGCGCAGCGGAGCACAATGCGGGTCCGCTTTTTCATGGCTGCTGCAGGGCTCCGCGGCCCGCAGAGCCAGCTGCTGTCCTGTGTTGCGACGAGAGGGTGTCGCTGCCCGTCTCAGACTGTTCCATGTCCTCTTCCGAGTCCCGTTCCGCTTCTTCTTCCGCTGCCAAGCCCCAGCCCGTTGCCATCACGTCCCGCGCCCGCATCGGGCGCTGGCTGCGCAACTTCTGGCCCGCGCCGCTTGGCATCGACGGCGCGAGCGGCTGCGCTTCATCGTGGGTGCCGTGATGGGGGTCTTCATCACCGCGTTGCTGAGCCGATGGTGGGCGCAGGGCGTTGGCATCGCGCACGGGCCCTGGATGATTGCGTCGCTGGGTGCCAGCGCCATCCTGGTATTCGGCATGCCCTCGAGCCCGCTGGCGCAGCCCTGGCCGGTGCTGGGCGGCAGCACGCTATCGGCCGTGGTCGGCGGGGTGTGCTCCATGCTGGTGCCCGATCCTGCGCTGGCTGGCGCGCTGGCGGTGGGCCTGGCCGTGGCGCTCATGGTGCCGCTGCGCTGCCTGCACCCGCCGGGCGGCGCCATGGCGCTGTATGTGGTGCTGACGGCGGGCGACGGCGTGCACCTGGCGATGTTCCCGATCCTGTTCAACGTGGTCGTGCTGCTGGTGGCGGGCGTGGTCTACAACAGCCTGACCGGGCGCAGCTATCCGCACCCCCAGCGCACGCCCGTGCGCGCCAGCGTGGCGCCTGGTGCGTTTACCGCAGGCGATGTGGATGCAGCGCTGGCGCACTACAACCAGGTGCTGGACGTGAGCCGTGCGGATCTGGAAGGGCTGCTCTACCTGGCGGGCCGGGCTGCGTTCCAGCGCACGCTGGGCGAGGTGCGCTGCGCGGACATCATGTCGAGGCCTCCCTTTGCCGTGGAGGCGGGCGTGTCGCTCAAGGACGCCTGGGCCTTGATGCGCACCCGGCAGATCAAGGCACTGCCCGTGGTGGATGACCAGCAGCTCGTGACCGGCATCGTCACCGTGGCGGACTTCATGCGCTTGGCCAACCTGGACGTCCACGAAGGCCTGGGCCGGCGCCTGCGTGCCCTGGTGATGGGGCGCGGCGAGCAGCCCGGCACGGTGGGCGAGATCATGTCGCACCCCGTGCAGGTGGCCCGCACGGACCAGCACGCCATGGACCTGGTGCCGCTGTTCTCGCACGGTGGCCATCACCACATTCCGATCGTGGACGCCGAAGAACGCCTCGTGGGCGTGATCACGCAGACGGACCTGGTGCGGACGCTGGCCATCGTAGTGCAGGGGCGCGACGGCTCAGAGGGGCAGGGCGGCCCGTCGGACAGCGGTGAGCGGCCCGCTGCCGCGCTCGCTACGGCACCTGTGCCGGGTGCTGCAGCCCCCACCGCCGCGCCATAGGCAAAAACAGGGTTCCGCGGTACAATTGACAGGCTTTGCACAGCGCTTTGCCTGTCCATTGACGCCGTCTCCCCCGGCTTTCTGCCTGATCTGCGCCCTGGGTGCAGCGACTCCCACCGCCCGCAATGCACCGTGTGCCGAGTACAACCGGTCACGCCGTAGCTGCCATGGTGGATGCACAAGTAGTCAGGCGCCGATCACAGAATATTTGTTTGAAGAGATAGAACATGGCCAAAGAAGAACTCATTGAAATGCAAGGCTCCGTCACGGAAGTCCTGCCCGACTCGCGCTTTCGCGTCACGCTGGAAAACGGCCATCAACTGATCGCCTACACCGGCGGCAAGATGCGCAAGCACCACATCCGCATCCTGGCGGGTGACAAGGTGTCGCTGGAAATGTCGCCCTACGACCTGAGCAAGGGCCGCATCACTTTCCGCCACCTGGCAGGCCGCGGCCCGGGCCCTGGCGGCAATCGATAACCTGGTGTTCGCGTGCGGTGTGTTGAAAATTTCAAAAAAACCGCAACGAACCCAAAACAGCTGAAATTCCGTTATAGAATACGAGCTGTCGGAGCGTAGCGCAGCCTGGTAGCGCATCTGCTTTGGGAGCAGAGGGTCGCGAGTTCGAATCCCGCCGCTCCGACCAATGTTTGAAGGCCTTGCAGCACATGCTGCAAGGCCTTTTTGCTTTGTGGACCCACTTTTCTGCAGCCGGGTGACAAGCTCGATTCGGCTCGAAAGGAGTGCGTGTGCAGCACGGCAGAATATCAAGTGCACCGCCGCACCAAGGCACCATTCGCACCACCGCATACTGTCTTGTGCCTTCAGGGCTGCTACAGGGCCCTTGATGGCGTTGTGCTGACCCACCTCGAACACGATGACCCCACTTCCTGTGCCTTCGTCTCCGTCTCCCTTTGTCTTTGCGCCGCGGCCCGCCCGTTACGACACGGTGGATGCGCTGCGCGGCCTGGCAATGGTGTGGATGACGGTGTTCCACTTCTGCTTCGACCTGAGCCATCTGGGCTTCTGGCCGCAGAACTTCCGCGTGGACCCGTTCTGGACCTCGCAGCGCACGGTCATCGTGAGCCTCTTTCTCTTTTGCGCAGGCCTGGGGCAGGCCATCGCATTGCAGCAGGGGCAGGGGTGGGCGCGCTTTGGGCGGCGATGGGCGCAGATCGCGGGCTGTGCCTTGTTGGTCACCGTGGGCTCGGTGGTGATGTTTCCGCAGAGCTTCATCTACTTCGGTGTGCTGCACGGCATGGCCGTCATGCTGCTGGTGGCGCGGCTCACAGCGGGCTGGGGTCGCTGGCTGTGGCTGGCGGGGTTGCTGGCCCTGGCGCTGCCGCCGCTGGCCCATCATCTGCTCACCGGCGCCTGGGCCGACGCAGCGCCCTGGTTCAACAGCCGCTGGCTCAACTGGCTGGGCCTGGTGGGGCGCAAGCCATTCACCGAGGACTATGTGCCCGTGCTGCCCTGGCTGGGCGTGATGTGGTGGGGGCTTGCTACCGGCCAATGGCTGCTGGCCCGGCGCAGCGCCTGGTTGCAGTGGCGGCTACCGACGGCTTTGCGGCCCTTGGCCTGGCTGGGGCGGTGGAGTCTGAGCTACTACATGGTGCACCAGCCAGTGATGATCGGCGTGCTGATGGCGGTAGCCTGGTGGAGAGCCTAGCGGCCTGACGCCACATTCCTGCTCGTGCCGTGAGGCCTGGCGCAGAAGTCGCGGGACAGGGGCTTGTGGGAAGGCTTGGCGCGTTGGAGTCGCCTGGATCGACTTGGAACAGCACAAACGCGGGATTCCTGCATATCGAGATTCCCCGCATGATCTCTGGCTGCAGGCCGGGCGTGGCGCAGCCTGATGAAGTCTTTTCCCTCAAGGTAAGCACTGGTCCAACCACCCATAAAAAAACGCGGCCTGGGCCGCGTTGTTGGTGGCGGGCTCGGTAGGCCGAGCCGCCTGCGTCTGGTGTGCCCAGAAGCGCTTGTCGATTACTCGACCTTGGCCTTGGTGCGCAGGTCTTCCTGGAACTTGGCCAGCTTTTGCTGTTGCAGTTGCTGGGCCACCTGGGGCTTCACTTCTTCCAGCTTGGGCAACTCGGCCTGGCGCACGTCGTCCAGGCGGATGATGTGGTAGCCGAACTGGCTCTTCACGGGGGTGTCGGTCATCTTGCCCTTTTGGAGCTTGACCAGGGCTTCGCTGAACTCGCCCACGTAGCTCGATGGGTTGGCCCAGTCCAGATCACCACCCTTGGCACCGGAGCCTGGGTCCTTGGATTGCTTCTTGGCGATGTCTTCGAACTTGGCGCCCTTCTTGATGGAGGCGATGATCGCCTTGGCGTCCGATTCCTTCTCCACCAGGATGTGGCTGGCCTTGTATTCCTTGCCGCTGTTGGCTGCCGCGAACTTGTCGTACTCGGCCTGGATCTCGGCGTCGGTCACGGGGTTGTTCTTTTGGTAGTCGGCGAACAGTTCGCGGATCAGGATGGTCTGGCGTGCCAGTTCCATTTGCGACTTGTAGTCGGCGGAGCCTTCCAGGCCGCGCTTTTGCGCTTCCTGCATGAAGATTTCGCGGGTGATGACTTCTTCCTTGATCTGGCCTTCGATGTCTGGCGTCACGGGGCGACCGGAGCGTTCCACTTGCTGCTTGAGGGCTTCAACGCGCTCTTTCGGCACGGCCTTGCCGTTGACGATGGCCACGTTCTGGGCGGAAGCTGGCAGGGCCATGGTGCCCAGCACGGCAGCGGCCACGAGGCCGGACAGGAGCTGTTTCTTCATGCGGAATCCAAAAATTGAAAGGTTGTTTTTGTGCCAGCTGAAATCCGGCGTCTTAATAACTTGGGCCGGTTCAGAGAACTTCAATGGCAAGGGCGTGGACGCCTCGGTCAATAAATTCTTGCAGCGCATCATACACAAGGCGGTGCTTGGCAACCCGGGCCTTGCCTGTAAACAAAGGTGACGAAATGCGCACCCGAAAATGCGTGCCGAAGCCGGTGCCATTGGCCCCGGAATGCCCGGCGTGGGCGGCGCTTTCGTCCAGCACCTCCAGGGCGGTGGGCGTGAGCCGCTGGGCCAGGGTCTGGTGCATCTGCTGCGCTATGGAGATGGACGTGGTCATGTCGGCACCCCTCACGCCACGGGCTCGTCGTTCTTGAGGTGCGGGGCAATATAGAAGCCTTGGCACACCAGAAAGACCAGCGGAAAGGCATAGCCCCACAGCTTGAAGTCGACCCACGCTTCGGTACTGAAGTTGAGCACCACATAAGCGTTGACCGCCGACATGAACGCGCAGTAGATGATCCACGCCACATTCAGGCGGGCCCACACCGCGTCGGGCAACGCCAGCTGGGCGCCCAGCAGCATCTTGAGGAAGTTCTTCTTCAAGATCCACACGGCCACGGCCAGGGCGATGGCCATGGCGCCGTACAGCACCGTGGGCTTCCATTTGATGAAGCGGTCGTCCTGCAGCACCAGCGTGAGCGTGCCGAACAGCAGGATCAGCACCAGCGTCACCTTGTGCATGGTCTGCAGCCGGCGCTCCATCGCGTAGATCAGGCCCATCTGCACGACGGTGGCGGCCATCAGGACGGCGGTGCCCACATAGATGCCGTAGAACTTGTAGGCCCCGAAGAACAGCAGGATGGGGAAGAAGTCGATCAGAATTTTCATGGAATCAGCGGAGGGTCTCGGCGGTCAGCCTTTGTCGGTTTCGAAGTCCAGCGAGGCCGAGTTCATGCAGTAGCGCAGGCCGGTCGGTGCAGGGCCGTCTTCGAACACGTGGCCCAGGTGGGCCCCGCATTGTGCACACACCGTCTCGGTGCGCACCATGCCGTGGCTGCGGTCGACGATGTCGGTGATCGCGCCCGGGATGGCTTCGGAGAAGCTGGGCCAGCCGCAGCCCGCGTCGAACTTGGTCACCGAATCGAACAACTTGGCGCCACAGCAGATGCAGTGGTAGCTGCCGTCGGCCCAGTGGGCCTCGTACTTGCCGGTGTACGGGCGTTCGGTGGCGGCATGGCGGGTGACCTGGAAGGCCACGGGCTCGGCGCCCTTGTCACGCAGTACGGCTTGCCATTCGGCGTCGGTTTTTTGCACGGGGTGGGTCATGATGAACAGCTGATCTCGATGGAAGACGCCCAGTCGGGCGGAAAGGCTGCGTAGGCGTCGTGCCCGGGGTGCTCGTCGAAGGGGCGCTCCAGCAGCCGCTGAAGGGTTTGGACTTCGCTGAAGTCGCCAAGTTTCGCTGCGCGGATGGCTTGTTCGCCCAAATGGTTGCGCAGCACGAATTTGGGGTTGGTTTTGAGCATCGAATCGGCCGCTACCGCTTGATCATCCAGCGCAAGTAGCTCTGAATATGATAGCAACCATGCGTCGAACGCCTCGCGGTCCGCAAACAGGTCGCGCACGGGCTCGAAATCGCTGCTGCCCACCGCGTGCGAGAGCCTGCGCCAGAAGATGGGGTAATCCACGCCGTTTTTGGCGAGCAGCTGCAGGATGCCGTCGATGAGTGCGCCGTCCTGCTCGCGTGCCGTGGGCAAGCCCAGCTTGGCCCGCATGCGGGCCATGAACTCTTCGGGGAACACCGTCTTGTACGACTCCAGCGCCTGCTTGGCCAGCTCTTCGTCGCCGATGAGCGGCAGCAGGGCCTGGGCCAGGCAGAACATGTTCCAGTACGCCACGTTGGGCTGGCGGTTGTAGGCGTAGCGGCCTTGCGTGTCGCTGTGGTTGCACACATGGCCCGGCACGAACGCGTCCAGAAACTGAAACGGCCCGTAGTCGATGGTCAGGCCCAGGATGCTCATGTTGTCGGTGTTCATCACGCCATGGCAAAACCCCACGGCCTGCCACTGCGCCATCAGGCGCGCGGTGCGCTCGCTCACGGCCTGCAGCAGTGCTGCATAGGCGTTGCCACCGAATTCGGCAGTGCCGCGGCATGCGGGGTAGTAGCGGTCGATGACGTAGTCGGCCAGCGTCTGCAGCTGGGGCTCGAGCCCGTTGGCTGCAAAGTGCTCGAAGTGGCCAAAGCGCACGAAGCTGGGTGCCACGCGGGTGACCACCGCGGCGGTCTCGACCTCTTCGCGCCGCACGGGGCCGGGCGATCCGGTGATGCACAGCGCGCGCGAAGTCGGCACGCCCAGGCCGTGCATGGCCTCGCTGCACAGAAATTCGCGGATGCTGGATCGCAGCACGGCGCGGCCGTCGCCCCCCCGCGAATAGGGCGTACGGCCGGCGCCCTTGAGCTGCACCTCGTGGCCGCTGGCCGTCTCGCCCAGCAAGATGGCGCGGCCATCGCCCAATTGCCCGGCCCAGACGCCGAACTGGTGGCCGCTATAGACGCTGGCAAGAGGGCGCGAGCCCGCCAGCAGCGCATTGCCGGTGAACGCCTGCAGCGCCTCGTCGGTGTGCAGCACCGCAGGGTCCAGGCCGATCAGACGCGCCACGTCGGCGCTGGTGCCCACCCAGTGGGGCGCGGGCAGCGGAGTAGGGCGCAGCTCGGTGTAGAAGTCGGGGCCCAGGGCGGCAAAACCATGGTTCCAGGCCAGGCCGATGTCGGCAAGGGTTTCGCTGTCGGCGCGCTGATTCATCGCCCGATTGTCTCGCACCGTCGATGCCCCCGAGCCGACAGGGCCATGGGCCACGACACACAGGCCCCTGGCTTGCTCTGCCTTGGCCATCCCCCTTGTCAGGACGCGGCTTCGGGCTCGGGCTGCAGCACCTGCGCGCGGTACTGGCCGGGCGGCATGCCGAACCAGCGCTTGCAGGCGCGAAACAGGTTGCTCTGGTCCGCAAAGCCCAGCAGGTCGGAGATCTCGCCCAGGGTGCGCCGCGCATCGCTCAGGTGCTGGCGCGCCAGCTCGCAGCGTGTGTCGTCCAGCAGCTGCTGGTAGCTCACGGATTCGGCCTGCAGACGCCGCTGCAGCGTGCGGTCGGTCAGGTGCAGTCGCGCAGCGATGTCTTCGCGCCGCGGCTCGCCCAGGTGCAGCACGCGCGCAATCTCGGTGCGCACCTTGGTACTGGCCAGCGTCTGGCCGAGCTGGTCCAGCTCCGACTCCACCATGCGCTCGTGCAGCGCCCACAGGCTGGGGTTGTGAGTGGGTATGGGCGCCAGCAGATCGGCGTCTGACAGCAGGAACCGGTTGGCCCCCTGCCCGAACTGCGGCAACAGGCCGAACGCCGTACGGTAGCGGGCATCGTCCTGCGGCAGCGGCGTGGTCAACTGCACCGCCAGCGGCACCATATCGCGCCGGGTCAGCCAGCCGCACAGCATGAACAAGGTCAGCACCGCGAACTCGATGCGCTGGCGCGGGATGGGCCGGGTGGCGCCTATGTGGCTGATCGCCAGCCAGTAGCCCTGGCCGCGCGGGTCGCGCTGCATCTCGAAGGTGGTGGCGTCCGATATCAGCGCCATCTGCCGCTGCAGGTGCTCAAACCCCACCATCAGGTTGGGCCCGGAGGCCAGCGCATAGCCCACCAGGTCCACATTGCCGTAGCGCGCCGCCAGGTCCCGCTCCAGGCCCAGGCCGGGCTGGCCGTACCGCGCCGCGGCGGCCTCCCACAGGCGGCTTACGCGGTCCACATCCACGCGGGTCTGCTGCTGCAGCAGGGCGGGCAGGTCGATGCCCGCTTCAGTGCACAGGTCTGCGGCAGGCAGGCCTTCGGCTGCAAACATGTCCGCAATGCCGCGAACCCACGCGGCGGAGCTGGTGCGCGGTGTCATGGCCGGGCTGCCGGGTCAGGGTTAACGCGAGGGTGGTGTTCTGAAGTCACTGTTTTGGCACGGTTGCGATAGTGGGCCGATGGCGATGCGTTCACACAATCGTCGCTGAGGTTTGGCCCTGCCGCAAGTGTGACGCTTCAGAGAGGCCCGACCCATTCCTGAAAACCCCCAAGGAGACAAGACATGGCTGATTTTCAACGCCGCGTGCGCTTTGGCGCCGCCGTGCTGGCAGCATTGATGGGTACGGCCTGCGGCGGCTCCAGTGGCACGCCACCCGAGCTGCGCGAGACCCGCTACGGCGCGGTGCGCGGCACCGACGACAGCGCCACCACCGGCACCTACGCCTGGAAGGGCCTGCCGTTTGCCAAGCCCCCCGTGGGCGACCTGCGCTGGCAACCGCCCGCAGAGCCCGCAGCCTGGACGGGCGAGCGCGATGCCACGCGGTTTGGCAGCGCCTGCCTGCAGATGGGGCGCCTGTACGGCCCCGGCGCCAACAACCGCTTTGACGACACCATCGGCCAGACCCTGGGCACCCCCGTGGGCAACGAAGACTGCCTGACCCTGAACATCTGGCGCCCGGCCAACGGAGACAACAACCTGCCCGTGCTGCTGTTCCTGCACGGCGGCAGCGGCATATCGGGCTACACGGCCGACCCGGTGTACGACGGCGCGGCGCTGGCGCGCAAGGCCAACGCGGTGGTCGTCACGGCCAACTACCGGCTCGATGTGATGGGCTTCTTTCAGCTGCCCGCGCTGCACACCGGCAGCCAGGCGTACAGCGGCAACTACGCGCTGCTGGACAACATCCAGGCGCTGCGCTTCATCCAGGACAACATCGGCCGCTTTGGCGGCAACGCGGGCAACGTCACGCTGATGGGGCAGTCGGCGGGTGCCACCAATGTGCTGGCCCTGCTGACCGCACCGGCAGCCGCAGGTTTGTTCCACAAGGCACTGCCGGTCAGCGCCGGCATCTCGCTGCCCACCAACCTGCCCGCAGGCACCATCCCCACGCTCAACCCGGCCAGCAAATACGCGGCGCAGGCGGGGGCATTGCTGGCGGCCCTGGCAGTGGCCGACGGGCTGGCGCCCGACGCGGCAGCGGCGGCTGTGCTGGTGTCCGGCTGGACGCCCGCGCACACCGCCAGCTACCTGCGCGGCAAGGACGGCCGCGTGGTGCTGCAGACCGTGCTCAAAGGCGGCCTTACGGGCTCGGGTCCCATCCCGGATGGCGTGGTGATTCCGGTCGACCCGATCGCCGCCATCGGGGCAGGGCGCTACCACAAGGTGCCGGTGCTGTCGGGTTACACGCTGGACGAGGCCAAGCTCTTCGCGCCCTTCCTCGCACTGCTGGGCGGCAAGCCCGGCATGAAGATCAGCGACGCCGAGCGCTTTGCGATGACGCAAAGCTTCAACCCCGATGCGCCCACCGCGCTCACCGCGGCCGACGTCATCGACGCGTCGTACCTGCCCGTCACCGCGCCGGTCACCGGCTACAACGCCCGCATGAAGCTGCTGGGCGCCGCTTTCATCGACCCGAGCCGCGACAACCTGCTCAACACGCTGCGCACCCACCAGGCCGACGTCTGGAGCTACCAGTTCAACTGGGCCCAGCAGCCCGCGCCCTGGAACGATGTGTACGGCGCAGCCCACGGCTTCGATCTGCCGTTCGTGTTCGGCAACTTCGGCCCTTCGCTGCTGGCCAAGGCCGCCAACAGCACCGCCAACCAGCCGGGACGCCTGGCCCTGTCGGGCGTGATGATGGACGGCGTGCGTGCCTTCGTGCACACCGGCAACCCCAACCACGCCGGCCTGGGGCAGGAGTGGCAGGCCTGGCCGCGCAGGTTCATCTTCGACGCGGACCAGAAGGCTGCGCGCCTCAGCGTTCAGTAAGCGTGTTCAGTCAGCCTGCCCGGTGATGTCCAAGCCCATGTCCGTTCAGGATGCCACGGTGGCGGCAAGGTATGCACTCAGTGCGTCGTCATCCACGATGGCCACCTTGCCGAAGTCCAGAGACACGATGCCCAGCCCTTCCAGCGTTTGCAGCACGCGGTTCACCGTCTGGCGCGACAGGCCGACCAACTGGCCCAGCTCGTCCTGCGTGAGGTTGAGCCGGCGCGTGCTGCGCCAGAACAGCCGGCTCAGGTACAGCGTCACGCGGTGCTCGGTGGACTGCGTGCGGCCCGCCTCGATGATGGTCATGGCCTGGCCCAGGCGCATGTTCAGGTGCAGCACCAGGAACTGGTTGAAGCCCAGGTGCGTCTCGCGCAGCGCGTTGAACAGCGGCAGCGGCAGGCACAGCAAGGTGGTGGGCCGCAGTGCGACCACGTTGTACTTGCGCGGCTCGGGCTTCATGGCCGAGCCTTCGCCGAACCACTCGCCGTCGGGCACGCCGATGAACGCCGACGAGCGGCCCTTGCTGGCCGGGCTTTGCAGCATCACCAGGCCAGACAGCACGGCGTACCAGCCCTGCACGGCGCTGCCGGCGGGCATCATCACCGCGCCCTTGTCGCCCTGGATGGAGAACACCTCGGCCCGCAGCCGCTCCTGCAGGGCTGCGGGCACGCTGGCGAACCAGGGCTGGGCTTCGATGAAACGCTGGGCGGTGGGCGCAAAGCAGAGCATGCGCCGCATTGTCCCGGGTTCAGAAGCCATGCAGGGTATTCCCTGTGCGTTTGTCAACGGGGCGACAGGTGTTGGCAAGCCCGCGCCTGCGGCGCACACTGCCCTTGCCCCGATGGAATGCGCGCCGCGGACTGCGGGTTTTCACCACCAGCGTGACACGTCCGAAGGCCCGCACCGCGCTACGATGATCTTTCCATTCACCACCACATCCAAGGAGCCCCCATGCTGGGTCTGATGCAGAGCCAACCGCTCTTGATTTCGTCGCTGATCGAGTTCGCCGAGCGCCACCATGGCGACGCTGAAATCGTCTCGCGCCGGGTCGAGGGCGACATCCACCGCTACACGTACCGAGACCTCGGGGCGCGTGCGCGCCGCCTGGCCCATGCGCTGGATGCCCTGAAGCTGCAGTTCAGCGACCGCGTGGCCACGCTGGCCTGGAACGGCTACCGCCACATGGAGATGTACTTCGGCGTCTCCGGCTCGGGCCGCGTGCTGCACACCGTCAACCCGCGCCTGCACCCCGACCAGATCGCCTGGATCGTCAACCACGCCGAAGACCAGGTGCTGTGCTTTGACCTGACCTTCCTGCCCCTGGTGCAGGCCGTGCACGCCAAGTGCCCCACGGTGAAGAAGTGGGTAGCGCTGTGCGATGCGGACAAGCTGCCGGCAGACTCCGGCGTGCCGGGACTGGCCAGCTACGAAGAGTGGATCGGCGCCTATGCGCCCGACTACGCCTGGCCCGAGTTCGACGAGAACTCCGCGTCCAGCATGTGCTACACGAGCGGCACCACGGGCAACCCCAAGGCCGCGCTGTACAGCCACCGCTCCACCACGCTGCACGCCTACGCCGCGGCGCTGCCCGACGTGATGTGCCTGTCGGCACGCGACTCGGTGCTGCCGGTGGTGCCCATGTTCCACGTCAACGCCTGGGGCATTCCGTACTCGGCCGCGCTCACGGGCTGCAAGCTGGTGTTCCCGGGCCCGGCCATGGACGGCAAGTCCATCTACGAACTCATCGAAGCCGAGAAGGTGACCTACGCCGCGGGCGTGCCCACCGTGTGGCAGATGATGCTCGGCCACATGAAGCCCGCGGGCCTCAAGTTCTCCACGCTGCGCCGCACCGTCATCGGCGGCTCGGCCTGCCCGCCCGCCATGATCCATGCGTTCAAGGAAGACTACGGTGTGGAGGTGCTGCACGCCTGGGGCATGACCGAGATGAGCCCGCTGGGCACGCTGTGCACCCTGAAGAACAAGCACCTGGCGCTGTCCAAGGACGAGCAGATGAAGGTCCTGCAAAAGCAGGGCCGCGCGATCTACGGCGTGGACATGAAGATCGTGGGCGGCGACGGGGCGGAACTGCCGTGGGACGGCAAGACCTACGGCGACCTGCTGGTCAAGGGCCCGTGGATCGTGGACAGCTACTTCAAGGGCGAGGGCGGCAACCCGCTCGTCAAGGACGCGCAGGGCCGCGGCTGGTTCCCCACGGGCGACGTGGCCACCATCGACGCCGACGGCTTCATGCAGATCACCGACCGCAGCAAGGACGTGATCAAGTCCGGCGGCGAGTGGATCAGCTCCATCGACATCGAGAACATCGCGATGGCGCACCCTTCAATTGCCATGGCTGCCTGCGTGGGCATGCCGCACCCCAAGTGGGACGAGCGCCCCATCGTCGCGGTGGTCAAGAGGCCCGGCACCGAGGTCACCCGCGAAGAGCTGCTCGCCTTCTACGAGGGCAAGACCGCCAAGTGGCAGATCCCCGATGACGTCGTGTTCGTCGATGCCATTCCGCTGGGCGCCACCGGCAAGATGCTCAAGACCAGATTGCGCGAGCAATTGAAGGATTACAAGCTTCCGGGCCTGTGATGAAGACGGGCCCGGCGCTCGGGGGAGCGCGGGGCCAGTCGCGTGTGCGACGCTGGTAGGGGCAATCCCTGAGCATCGCTTTGTTGCAACGCGGTACGCTGCGTTTTATATATTTACAAGGAGACAAGACCATGAAGTTCGCTATTAAGGCTGTAGCAGCCTCGGTAATCCTGGCAAGTGCTGGCGGGGCGTTCGCTCAAAAGGGCGAGACCGTCAAGATCGCCTGGCTCGACCCGCTTTCCGGCCTGATGGCGGCCGTGGGAACCAACCAGCTCAAGAGCTTCCAGTTCATCGCTGAAGAGTTCAACAAGAAGAACGCCGCAGGGGTCAAGTACGAGATCATCGGCATCGACAACAAGCTCAGCCCGCAAGAGACCACCAGCGCGCTGCGCTCGGCCATGGACCAGGGCGCACGGTACGTGGTGCAGGGCAACGGCTCCGGCCCGGCCCTGGCCATCATGGACGCGCTGGAAAAGCACAACGCCCGCAACCCCGGCAAGGAAGTCCTCTTCCTGAACTACGCTGCGGTGGACCCAGACCTGACCAACAGCAAGTGCAGCTACTGGCACTTCCGCCTGGACGCGGACACCTCCATGAAGATGGAAGCCCTGACCACGTACATGAAGGACATGCCCGAGGTCAAGAAGGTCTATCTGATCAACCAGAACTACGCGCACGGCCACCAGGTCGCCAAGTACGCCAAGGAAATGATGGGCCGCAAGCGTCCTGACGTGCAGTTCGTCGGCGACGACCTGCACCCCCTGGCCCAGGTGCGCGACTTCGCGCCCTACATCGCCAAGATCAAGCAGTCGGGCGCCGACAGCGTGATCACCGGCAACTGGGGCTCGGACCTGGCGCTGCTCATCAAGGCTGCCAACGATGCGGGCCTGAACAACGTCAACTTCTACACGTACTACGGTTCCGTCACCGGCAGCCCCACTGCGATGGGTTCGGCCGCCGCAGGCCGCGTGTACATGGTGGCCTACGCCCACATGAACCTGCCCGGCGAGATCAACAAGATCGTGGTGGACTACAAGAAGAAGTTCAACGACGACATGTACACCGGTGCGGTCTACCACGCCTTCACCATGCTGTCCGAAGGCTTTGCCAAGGCCAAGTCCACCGACCCCGTCAAGGTGGCCGCGGTGTTCGAAGGCATGAAGTTCAAGAGCTTCAACGGCGAGGTCGAGATGCGCAAGACGGACCACCAGCTGCAGCAGGGCCTGTTCATCTCCAAGTGGGAGAAGGCCGGCGGCAAGTACCCGCTCGATTCGGAGAACACGGGCTACACCTTCGTGCCCGTGAAGTACTACGAGCCCTATGTGGCCAGCACGCCCTCCTCGTGCCAGATGAAGCGTCCGTAAACCCTGCGCAATCGCTTCGAGGCCCGAGCCACTCGGGCCTCTTTTTTTACCCCTGCAGTGAAAAATTCCAATGAATACTGAGTTTTTCGTGATCTCGCTGCTGAACGGCGTGAGCTACGGGCTCCTGCTGTTCATGCTCAGTTCGGGCCTCACGCTGATCTTCAGCATGATGGGTGTGCTCAACTTTGCGCACACCAGCTTCTACATGCTGGGAGCCTATTTCGCGTTCACCATCTCCGGACTGGTGGGCTTCTGGCCGGCGCTCGTGATTGCGCCGCTGGTGGTGTTTGCACTGGGTGCCGCGTTCGAGCGCTATTGCCTGCGCCGCGTGCACAAGTTCGGCCACGTGCCGGAGCTGCTCGTCACGTTCGGGCTCTCGTACCTCATTCTGGAAGTGGTGCAGCTCGTGTGGGGCCGCTCGACGGTGCCCTACGGCCTGCCCACGCAACTGCAGGGCCCCCTGTTTTCGCTGTACGGCACGCAGTTCCCCAAGTCGCGCTCGTTCGTGATGCTGGTCGCGCTGCTGATGCTGGTGTCGGTGTGGCTGCTGCTCACCCGCACGCGCATCGGCCTGGTGATCCAGGCGGCGCTCAAGTACCCGCACATGGTGGAGGCGCTGGGCCACAACGTGCCGCGCGTGTTCATGCTCGTGTTCGGCGGCGGCGCGGCCCTGGCGGGCCTGGCCGGGGTGATCGGCGGCAACACCTACGTTACCGAGCCCGCCATGGCGGCGTCGGTGGGCTCCATCATCTTCGTGGTGGTGGTGGTGGGCGGCATGGGCTCGCTGGCGGGGGCCTTCCTCGCGTCGCTGCTTATCGGGCTGGTGCAGACCTTTGCCGTGGCGCTCGACTACTCGCTCATCCATGTGTTCAAGGCGGTGGGCGTGGCCGTCACCGACCAGACCTTCGGCTACCCGCTGCTCAAGCTCACCATCTCGCAGGTGGCGCCCATCCTGCCGTACCTGTTCCTCGTGCTGATCCTGATCTTCAGGCCCAAGGGTCTGCTGGGTACCCGGGAGGACTGAAGCCATGAATTCCAATTCGACACCTACCACCACTGGCTCCCGCGCCAGCTCCTACTACCGGTTCAAGCCCTGGAACGTGGGCCGATTCGTCATCTGGACGCTGTTCGCAGCCATGCTCATCGTCGCGCCGATGCTGTTTCGCAGCAGCCTGGCGCTGACGATGCTGTCGCAGATCGGCTACCTGATCATCATCTGCCTGTCGTACAACATCCTGCTGGGGCAGGGCGGCATGCTGAGTTTCGGGCATGCGGTCTACACCGGGCTGGGCTCGTTCATCGCCATCCACGCGATGAACATGGCCACCAAGGGCACGGTCAACATTCCGCTGGTACTGATCCCGCTGGTGGGCGGCCTGGCCGGCGCGTTCTTCGCCATCATCCTGGGCTTCGTCACCACCAAGAAGTCGGGCACCACGTTCGCCATGATCACGCTCGGTATCGGCGAGCTGGTGGCGTCCATGGCGCTGATGTTCCCCGAGTTCTTCGGCGGCGAAGGCGGCATCACCACCGACCGCACGTACGGCAAGGCCTTCTTCGGCCTGAACTTCGGCTCGGGCATGCAGGTGTACTACCTGATCGCGGCCTACTGCTTCGTGTGCACCGCGGCGATGTTCGCCTTCACCGGCACGCCGCTCGGCCGCATCCTGAATGCGGTGCGCGACAACCCCGAGCGCGTGGAGTTCATCGGCTACAACACGCAGCGCGTGCGCTACTTCGCGTTCATCATTGCGGGCTTTTTTGCAGGCATCGGCGGGGGCCTGGCCACCATCAACTTCGAGATCATCACCGGCGCCGACAGCCTGAGCGTGATCCGCTCGGGCGGCTACCTGCTGTTCACCTTCCTGGGCGGGGCCACGTTCTTCTTCGGGCCCATCATCGGTGCGGTGTTGCTGGTGCTGGCCTCGGTGCTGCTGTCCGAGCTGTCCAAGGCCTGGCTGCTGTACCTGGGCCTCGTGTTCCTGTTCATGGTGATGTATGCGCCCGGCGGCATCGCCAGCCTGATCATGATGAATTTGCGCCTGGCCAAATACGGCAAGCTGCGCCAGCTGGGCACTTCGTACCTGGCGCTGGCCGGCACCGCGCTGGTGGGCGTGCTGGGGGCGGCCTGCATGATCGAGATGACCTACCACCTGCAACTGAACGCCGCACTCGGGCCGGAGCTGACCTTCCTGGGCGCCACGCTCAACGCCAAGGGCTTTGCCAGCTGGTTCGGCGCCATCTTCGTGATGGTCACGGGCTTCGGGCTGTTCGAGCTGTGCCGTCGCCAGTTCCTGCGCCAGTGGGGCACGATCCAGGAAGAAATCGAACACCACATCAAGCGTACGGAGGCGCTGTGAACATGGCCGCTGACAACGCAACCCCTGCCTACGCCCTGGAACTGCGCGACCTGCGCAAGAGCTTTGGCAAGACCGAAATCATCCGTGGCGCCAACCTGGTCGTGGCTCCTGGCGAGCGCGTGGCCATCATCGGCCCCAACGGCGCTGGCAAGTCCACGCTGTTCAACCTGATCAGCGGGCGCTTTGCGCCCACCAGCGGCGACGTGATCCTGAACGGCCAGCGCATCAACGGCCTGGCGCCGTACGAGATCAACCGCAAGGGCCTGTCGCGCAGCTTTCAGATCACCAACATCTTCCCCAAGCTGAGCGTGTTCGAGAACCTGCGCTGCGGCGTGCTGTGGAGCATGGGCTACAAGTACACCTTCCTGCGCTTTTTGTCGAACCTGCACGACGCCAACCAGCGCGCCAAAGAGCTCATGGAGATGATCAAGCTCGACAAGAAGCGCGACACCCTGGCCATGAACCTCACCTACGCCGAGCAGCGTGCGCTGGAGATCGGCATCACCATCGCCGGCGGCGCCAACGTGATCCTGCTGGACGAGCCCACCGCCGGCATGAGCAAGAGCGAGACCACGCGCTTCATCCACCTCATCAAGGAAGTGACCGAAGGCCGCACCCTGCTGACCGTCGAGCATGACATGGGCGTGGTGTTCGGCCTGGCCGACAAGATCGCGGTGGTGGTCTATGGCGAGGTGATCGCCTTCGACACCCCCGACAAGGTGCGCGCCAATGCGCGCGTGCAAGAGGCCTACCTGGGCTCCGTCGTGGCCGATGAGCAAGGCGCGGGACACTGACTGACTATGCTGAAAATTGACAACCTCCACGCCTACTACGGCAAGAGCCATGTGCTGCATGGTGTGAGCTTCGACGTCCAGCCCGGCGAGATCGTGGCGCTGCTCGGGCGCAACGGCTCGGGCCGATCCACCACCGCCAAGGCCATCATGGGCCTGGTGGACTGGGAGGGCACGCTCGAATGGAAGGGCCAGGCCCTGAACGGCAAGAAGGCCTACGAGATCGCCCACCTGGGCCTGGGCTACGTGCCCGAGAGCCGCGACGTGTTTCCCAACCTCACCGTGCACCAGAACCTGCTGCTGGGCCAAAAGGGCAACGGCAAGGGCAGCCGCTGGTCGTTCGACGACATGTACGAAATGTTCCCGCGCCTCAAGGAGCGCCAGCACACCGAGGCGGGCGTGATGTCCGGCGGCGAGCAGCAGATGCTCACGCTGTGCCGCACGCTGATGGGCGACCCCGACCTGATCATCATCGACGAGCCCACCGAGGGCCTGGCGCCCAAGATCGTCGAGCTGGTGGGGCAGTATCTGCAAACCCTGAAGGCGCGCGGCATCTCGGTGCTGCTGATCGAGCAGAAGCTGACGATCGCGATGAAGATCTCGGACCGGGCGCTGGTGATGGGGCACGGGTCCATCGTGTTCCAGGGCACGCCGGATAGCTTGCGGGCCGACAACTACATTCGCAAGGAGTGGCTGGAGGTTTAGCAGAGCGATCCCCCTGAGGCGCTGCGCGCCCCGGTGCAGCCGCCAGAGACGGCAGCCCTTCGTGCCGTCCAATCCTGCGCAGGCAGGCTTGGAGCCGCGGCACTCAGCCCCTTCTCTCGAATCGCTGCGCGATTCGGGAAGGGGGACGCAGCCCTCGCTGCGGGGCGGCCCTTGCTTGGCTGCCCTGGCCTCGGGGCGCGCCAGTTGCAAAGATCCGGGGCAGGGCGGGCGCACTGGAATGCGTGCCGCTAACCCGCGATCCACAGAGGCGCCCGGTCTTGAGTGGCGCCTCTTTTTTTGCCCGCATGAATCTACTCGTCAGGGGATATCTGAAACCCCCTTGTCCCGCCCGGGACAAATTGACACGCCAAACTGTTTCGAAGCCCCTACAATAAAAACGCACGATCGTTCTTTTTCACTCTCCAAGGAACAACAGCACCATGACCGCTGAATACAAAGTCCACGGCTCCGTTGCCGTGATCACGCTGGCAAACCCTCCCGTCAATGGGCTGGGCCTGGCCACCCGCCAAGGTATCGTGGACGGCCTGGCCCGTGCCAATGCCGATGCAGCGGTCACGTCCATCGTCATCACCGGCGCCGGCGGTGCCTTCTCGGGCGGTGCGGACATCAAGGAGTTCGGCACCGACAAGTCGCTGCAAGAGCCCAACCTGCTGTCGGTGATCCTCGCCGTCGAGAACTCGGGCAAGCCCGTGGTCGCCGCCATGCACACCGTCGCCATGGGCGGCGGCCTGGAGCTGGCGCTGGGCTGCCACTACCGCATTGCAGCGCCCGGCTGCTCGATCGCACTGCCTGAAGTCAAGCTGGGCCTGATCCCCGGCGCGGGCGGCACGCAGCGCCTGCCGCGCGTGATCGGCGTCGAAGCCGCGCTGAACCTGATCGTGAGCGGCGAGCCCGTCAAGAGCGAACTGATTGCCGGCGTGCCCGGCCAGAAGCTGTTCGACAAGCTGGCCGCATCGCCAGAGTCGCTGGCCGAGGAAGCCCTGGCGTTCGCGCAAAGCGTGGCCGATGCGCGCCCGCTGCCCCTGGTGCGCAACTTCCCCTGCAAGCACCCTGAAGGCGACGCGTACTTCCAGTTCGCCCGCAACATGGTCAAGGGCATGGCCAAGAACTTCCCGGCGCCCGCCAAGTGCGTGGACGCGGTCGAAGCGGCCACCAAGAAGAAGTTTGCCGAAGGCATGCTGGTAGAGCGCGAAATCTTCATCAACCTGATGTGGACCCCCGAGTCCCGCGCGCTGCGCCATCTGTTCATGGCAGAGCGCGCTGCGAGCAAGATCCCTGACGTGCCGTCGGACACCCCCAAGCGCGACATCAAGCTGGTGGGCGTGATCGGTGCGGGCACCATGGGTGGCGGCATCGCCATGAACTTCCTGAACGCCGGCATCCCCGTCAAGATGCTGGAGATGAAGCAGGAAGCCCTGGACCGTGGCATCGGCACCATCAAGAAGAACTACGAATCGCAGGTCAAGAAGGGCAAGCTCAAGGAAGACAAGTACGCCCAGCGCATGGCGCTGCTGTCCACCACGCTCAGCTACGACGAGCTCAAGGACTGCGACCTGATCATCGAGGCCGTGTTCGAAGAAATGGGCGTGAAGGAAGCCGTGTTCAAGCAGCTGGACGCCGTGGCCAAGCCCGGCGCCATCCTGGCGTCCAACACCTCCACGCTGGACGTGGACCAGATCGCCAACTTCACCCAGCGCCCGCAGGACGTGGTGGGCATGCACTTCTTCAGCCCTGCCAACGTCATGAAGCTGCTGGAAGTAGTGCGTGGCAAGGCCACCGCCAAGGACGTGCTGGCCACCGTGATGGCCGTGGCCAAGAAGATCAAGAAGACCGCCGTGGTCTCGGGCGTGTGCGACGGCTTCATCGGCAACCGCATGATCGAGCGCTACAGCCAGCAAGCCGGCTTTTTGCTGGACGAAGGCGCCACGCCCCAGCAGGTGGACAAGGCCATCGAGAAGTTCGGCTTTGCCATGGGCCCGTTCCGCATGGGTGACCTGGCCGGCAACGACATCGGCTGGGCCATCCGCAAGCGCCGCTACAGCGAAAAGCCCGACATGAAGTACAGCAAGACGGCAGACCTGCTGTGCGAGCTGGGCCGCTTCGGCCAGAAGACCGGCGCAGGCTGGTACGACTACCAGGCCGGCAAGCGCGACGCGATCCCGAGCGATGTGGTGAACAAGATGATCGAAGAGCACCGCAAGACCCTGGGCACGGCGCCCCGCAAGATTTCCGACGAGGAAATCGTGCAGCGCCTGGTGTTCGCCCTGGTGAACGAAGGCGCGCACATCCTGGAAGAGGGCATTGCCAGCAAGTCCGGCGACATCGACATGGTGTACCTGACCGGCTACGGCTTCCCCATCCACCGCGGCGGCCCGATGCACTACGCCAGCGAAGTGGGCCTGTTCAACGTGGTGCAGGCGATGAACCGCTTTGCCCAGAACCCCATGGACGACGCCAACGCCTGGAAGCCCGCTCCGCTGCTGGCCAAGCTGGCCGCCGAAGGCAAGGCCTTCCAGTAAACCAGGTACTTCGCTTCGCCAAATCGCGTACATGAAATCGCGCCTTCTCTCACCATGCTGCGTTGCAAATCCTCGTCATAGCTTGGCTATGACTGCGGTTTGCGCCTTGCCTGGCACGAGAACGCATCCATTTCATTTGTAAGCTCATTGACGAAGCGAAGCACCGGCGCGCACCCCGTTCACCGATTAAAGGATTTCCCATGACCTCCGCAGTGATTGTCTCCACCGCCCGCACGCCGCTCGCCAAGAGCTGGAAGGGCTCCTTCAACATGACCCATGGCGCCACCCTGGGCGGCCACGCCGTGCAGCATGCCGTGCAGCGCGCCGGCATCGACGGCGCCGATGTCGACGACGTCATCATGGGCTGCGCCACGCCGGAAGGCGCCACGGGCAGCAACATCGCTCGCCAGATCGCGCTCAAGGCCGGCCTGCCCATCACGGCGTCGGGCATGACGATCAACCGCTTTTGCTCGTCGGGCCTGCAGACCATCGCCACCGCGGCCCAGCGCATCATCGCCGGCGAAGCCGACGTGTACGTGGCAGGCGGCGTGGAAAGCATCTCCTGCGTGCAGCAGGAGATGAACCTGCACATGATCCAGGACCTGGCCCTGGCCAAGCAAAAGCCCGAGATCTACTGGAGCATGCTGCAGACCGCCGAACAGGTGGCCAAGCGCTACAACATCGGCCGCGACGCGATGGACGAATACGGCGCCGCCAGCCAGCAAAAGGCCTGCGCAGCCCAGGCCGCCGGCCTGTTCGATGCAGAGATCGCGCCCATCACCGTTACCGCCGGCATTGCCGACAAGACGCTGGGCCTGATCACCAAGCAGGTCACCGTGAGCAAGGACGAGGGCACGCGCGAAGGCACGACCAAGGAAGGCATCAGCGGCATCCGCCCCGCGCTGCCCGGGGGCGTGATCTCGGCCGGCAATGCCAGCCAGTTCTCCGACGGCGCAGGCGCCTGCGTGGTGACCAGCGAAGAGTACGCCAGCAAGAAGGGCCTCAAACCCCTGGGCCGTTTCCTCGGCTTTGCCGTGGCTGGCTGCGAGCCCGACGAAATGGGCATCGGCCCCGTGTTCGCGGTGCCCAAGGTGCTCAAGAAGCTGGGCCTCACCGTGCAGGACATCGACCTGTGGGAGCTGAACGAAGCTTTCGCCGTGCAGGTGCTGTACTGCCGCGACAAGCTGGGCATCCCGGCTGACCGCCTGAATGTGAACGGCGGCGCGATCGCCGTGGGCCACCCCTACGGTGTGTCGGGCCAGCGCCTCACGGGCCATGCGCTCATCGAAGGCAAGCGCCGCGGCGCCAAGAAGGTGTGCGTGACCATGTGCATCGGCGGCGGCATGGGTGCTGCCGGCGTCTTCGAGGTGTTCTGACCGATAGCGTTCCGGCGCTCTGCCGGCATGCGCACCGGGCCGGCCTTGCCCAAGGCCGGTCTGTATAAGGGGCTTGCATACATGGCCGCCGAGCGCGTGCGGGTGGCGGGTCTCTGAATGCGGCAGGGCCATGGATGCAGTGACAGGGGGTTGAGAAGAAGGGGCTACAAATTGTTGCCTTGTGGCGGCGCGCAAACCCCAGCGGCGGCACCGGCGCGCGGCAGAATCCGCCGCGGTTGCTGGCGCCCCAGGGTGCCGGGCCGTCTCCGCCGTTCTTCTTTTTCTTCCTTTCACCGGTTTTCCCATGCGTCGCACAACTTCACTTCGATTTCTCACCGCACTCTCCGCGCTGGCCGTGGCCTGCGGTGCCCACGCACAGAGCTTCAAGCTCCAGCAGCCGCTGGAGTCCGACGCCGACGTGGTGCTGCAGGAAATCGTGCTCGACGCCAAGCAGACCCGCGTCACCCTGGTGGTGAAGAACAGTACCGACGAGGCGTTCGAAGCCTGCGCGCAGCCCACGGGCTCGCCCGATGCCTTCACGCTCAAGGACCTGGACAGCGGTGCGGTGCTGCCGCAGCGCGCGATCAGCGGCCTCACGCTGTGCAACGTGAAGATGGACACGGTCAAGCCCGGCCGCACCAAGTTTCTGAAGATCACTTTCCCGCCGCTCCCGGCAGGTGCCACGCGCCTGCAGCTCGGAGAGGCCAGCTGCCAGCCCAAGCCCGATTCGGACATGGAGTACTGGTGTTTCAAGAACATCGCGCTGCCCGCCCGCTGATCCTCGCGCCGGCGAGGGGGCAGGGCATGCAGCATTCAAGGAGACCTCATGACCCTGCGTTCCACGCTCGACTTTTTGCTGTACGACTGGCTGGAGGCCGAGAGCCTCTCGGCCCGCGGCCGTTTCGCTGACCATTCGCGCGAGACCTTCGACGCGGTGCTGGACACCTGCGAGCGCATCGCGCGCGAGAAGTACGCGCCGCACAACCGCACGGTGGACATCGAGGAGCCGCACTTCGACGGCGAGAAGGTCATCCTGCCCCCGGCGACGTACGAGGCCCGCAAGGCCTACGCCGAATCGGGCCTGCTGTCGGCCGCGCAGGACTACGACATCGGCGGCATGCAGCTGCCTTACACGGTAGAGGCGGCGGCCAACAGTTTCTTCGCGGTGGCGTCGATCAGCATCGGGTCCAACCTTCTGACCTCGGGCAACGCCAACCTGCTGATGGCGCACGGCACGGCGCTGCAAAAGGAAGTGTTCGCACTTAATGAATTCAACGGCCGCTGGTCGGGCACCATGTGTTTGTCCGAGCCGCAGGCGGGCTCGTCGCTGTCGGACGTGGCCACGCGCGCCGTGCCCGATGGCAGCGACTTCGAAGCCGACCCGCTGGGCGCGCGCTATCGCCTCACGGGCAACAAGATGTGGATCAGCTCGGGCGACCACGAGCTCACCGAGAACATCGTGCACCTGGTGCTGGCCAAGATCCCGGGGCCGGACGGCAAGCTCGTGCCTGGCACGCGCGGCATCTCGCTGTTCATCGTGCCCAAGAAGATGGTCGATGTAGAGGGCCAGCTGACCGGTGAGCGCAACGACGTGGCGCTGGCGGGCCTGAACCACAAGCTGGGCTGGCGCGGCACCACCAACACGCTGCTCAATTTCGGCGAGGGCAAGTTCCCGGTGGGCGGGCAGGCCGGCGCCGTGGGCTATCTGGTGGGCCAGGCGGGCAAGGGCCTGCACTGCATGTTCCACATGATGAACGAGGCGCGCATCGGCATCGGCATGGCGGCCACCATGCTGGGCCTGGCGGGCTACTACGCCAGCCTGGACTACGCCAGGAACCGCCCGCAGGGCCGCCCGGTGCAGGGCGCCAAGGACGCGGCCGGTGGCGCCCCCGCCGCCGTGGTCAAGGATGCCGCGCAGCCGCAGGTGCGCATCATCGAACACGCCGACGTCAAGCGCATGCTGCTGGCCCAGAAGGCGTATGGCGAAGGCGCGCTGGCGCTCAACCTGTTCTGCGCCCGTCTGGTGGACGAGCAGCACACGGGCGACGCCGCCGCGGCCGACGAGGCCCGCCTGCTGCTGGAGGTGCTCACCCCCATCGCCAAGAGCTGGCCCAGCGAGTTCTGCCTGGAGGCCAACTCGCTGGCCATCCAGATCCACGGCGGCTATGGCTATACGCGCGACTTTCCGGTGGAGCAGTACTGGCGCGACAACCGCCTGAACATGATCCACGAGGGCACGCACGGCATCCAGGCCATGGACCTGCTGGGCCGCAAGGTGCTGATGGAAGGCGGGCGCGGCCTTACGCTGCTGGCCGGGCGCATCAACGCCACCATCGAGCGGGCGATCCAGGTGCCCGCGCTGGCCGCGCATGCCAACGCACTGGGCGCGGCCCTGCAGCAGATCGGTGCCGCCACCAAGGCCGCGTGGGCCACGGGCCAGCCGGCCGATGCGTTGGCCAATGCCGTACCCTACATGCAGGCCTTCGGCCACACGGTGCTGGCCTGGGTCTGGCTGGACCTGGCGCTGGCGACGCTGGCCGACGACGCCGTGCTGGCACAGCCCGCCAGCGTGGGCCGCATGGGCGCCATGCGCTACTTCTTCCACTACGAGCTGCCCAAGATCGGCGCGTGGCTGCAGGTGGTGAGCACCCGCGATGCGACCTGCGCCAGCTTTCCTGAAGAGGCGTTCTGACCATGGCCACACCACGCGCACTGCAGCGCCTGCACCAGCTCATCTGGGCCTTGATCTACGGCGGCTTGCTGGTGCTGGTGCTGGGCATCGCCACGGCGCGCACGGACGATGCGCTGGGCTGGACCCTCATCGCCGTGGGCGGGGTGGCTGCCGTGGTGGGGCTGGTGCTGATCGGCGTGCGCTCGCGGCTGCGGGCAGACCCTGCGCCATGATGCGCATGGCACCCCTTGCATGCCGCGGCCCCATCCACACCACGGTAGTGACGCGCCTCGCGACCTCAGCGACACTCCCGCGACATAGCGCCCCCGCGTTGCATCGCACAATCATTGCGTGACTTGATTTCATGTGCCGGATGGCCGCACGCCCGCAGGGCGGGCCGTTCGCACCCTGACTGCAGACCCACAAACCCAAGGAGACACACTTCATGACCCGCACCATCCAGCAACTGTTCGACCTGACCGGCAAGACCGCCCTCGTGACCGGAGGCTCGCGCGGCCTGGGCCTGCAACTGGCCCATTCGCTGGGCGAGGCGGGCGCCAAGATCGTGCTCAGCTCGCGCAAGGCGTCCGACCTGGAAGAAGCCACCGCCGACCTGCAGGCCGCCGGCATCGACGCGCGCTGGATCGCCGCGGACTGCTCCAACGAGGCCGACATCCGCCGCCTGGCCGACGAAACCCTGGAGCGCCTGGGCCACGTGGACATCCTGGTGAACAACGCCGGCGCCGCCTGGGGCGCCCCGGCCGAAGACCACCCCGTGGACGCCTGGGACAAGGTGATGAACCTGAACGTGCGCGGCTATTTCATCCTGAGCCAGCACATCGCCAAGCACAGCATGATCGCGCGCCGCAGCGGCAGCATCATCAACGTGGCGTCCATCGCGGGCCTGGGCGGCAATCCCAAGGGCATGAACACCATCGCTTACAACACGTCCAAGGGCGCGGTGATCAACTTCACCCGCGCGCTGGCGGCTGAATGGGGCAAGTACAACATCCGCGTCAACGCCATCTGCCCGGGCTTCTTCCCGAGCAAGATGACGGTGGGCACCCTGAAGGCCATGGGCGAGGAAGCCCTGGCCGCGCACGCGCCGCTGGGCCGCCTGGGCGACGACGAGGACCTGAAGGGCCTGTGCGCGCTGTATGCGTCGGATGCGGGCAAGCACATCACCGGCCAGTGGCTGGCAGTGGACGGCGGCGTGAGCATCGTCACCGGAGGCTGATGGCCCCCGGCTGCACGCCTGCGCGGCGTGCAGGCTGGTGCTGGCGGTGGACTTGATGTCCTCGCCATGCCCGGGGTTGTGCCGCTGTGGCAGGCGAAGGCGTATGCTTTTGCCTCCCTACAAAACCTGGAGTTGCCCGTGCTGAAATTTGGTGTCGAGATCCCCTTTGTCAGCCACCTCGGCTTCACCCTGCACCGCATGGAGAAGGGCGAATCCGAGCTGCGCTACGAAGCCAAGCCCGAGCACCTGAACTCGTTCGACGTGACCCACGGCGGCGCGTCGATGACGCTGCTGGACGTGACCATGGCCACGGCCGCGCGCAGCGAGACCCCCGACATGGGCGTGGTGACCATCGAGATGAAGACCAGCTTCATGCAGCCCGCCCGCGGCCCGCTGGTGGCCAAGGGGCGGCTCATCCACCGCACGGCCACCATGGCCTTCACCGAAGGCACGGTGTACGACGCGCAAGGCAAGATCTGCAGCCACGCCACCGGCACCTTCAAGTACGTCAAGCGCCTGCCGGTGGACGGGCGCAGCGTCAATGGCCTCAAGGTGATTTCCACTGACTGAGTCCGCCCGAAATTCAAGTAAAAATGGCCGCTACCGCTTGATATATAAGCGCTGGCAGCTATAAAAATAGTAGCAAACGTTCAAGGAGCTCCCCATGCCACGCAATCAGCAAATCGTTCTCGACAACCGTCCCCAGGGCGAGGCCGTGGCCAGCAACTTCAAGCTGGTCGCCACCGACACGCCTGCGCTGCAGGACGGCCAGGTGCTGGTGCGCCACCACTACCTGAGCCTGGACCCGTACATGCGCGGCCGCATGAACGAGAGCAAGAGCTACGCCGCGTCGCAGGGCCTGGGCGAGGTCATGATCGGCGGCACCGTGGGCGAGGTGGCCGAGAGCCGCCACCCCAAGTACGCCGTGGGCGACAAGGTGGTGGGCATGGGCGGCTGGCAGGAATACAGCGTGGTCGACGCCAACGCCCCCGGCGCGCTGCGCAAGGTGGACACGGCCCACGTGCCGCTGTCGCACTACCTGGGTGCCGTGGGCATGCCCGGCGTGACGGCCTGGTATGGCCTGGTCAAGATCATCGCCCCCAAGGAAGGCGACACCGTGGTGGTGAGCGCCGCCACCGGCGCCGTGGGCAGCGCGTTTGCCGCGCTGGCCAAGGCGCGCGGCTGCCGCGCGGTAGGCATTGCCGGTGGTGCTGAAAAATGCAAGTACGCCTTGGAGGAACTGGGCTTTGACGCCTGCATCGACTACAAGCAGCACAGCGACGTCAAGGCCATGTCCAAGGCGCTCAAGGAAGCCTGCCCGAACGGCATCGACGGCTACTTCGAGAACGTGGGCGGATGGATCATGGACGCGGTGATGCTGCGCATGAACGCCTTCAGCCGCATCGCCCTGTGCGGGATGATCGCCGGCTACGACGGCGCGCCGCTGCCCATGGCCAACCCTGCACTCATGCTCATCAACCGCATGAAGGTCGAAGGCTTCATCGTGAGCGAGCACATGGAAGTCTGGCCCGAGGCCCTGAAAGAGCTGGGCACGCTGGTTGGCACCGGCAAGCTGCGCCCGCGCGAGACCGTGGCGGACGGCATTGCCGCCGCACCCGAAGCGTTCCTGGGCCTGCTCAAGGGCAAGAACTTCGGCAAGCAGCTCGTGAAATTGATCTGAGCATGGGCATGATGGAAACCAGCAGCCCGTCGCCCCACCTGCGCTGGACCTGGGCCCGCTTCGACGACCTGGGCGTGCACGCGCTGCACGACGCCCTGGCCCTGCGCTGCAAGGTGTTCATCCTGGAGCAGGGCCCCTACCAGGACCCCGACGGCGCCGACAAGAAGTCGCACCACCTACTGGGCCACGACGACGCTGGCGTGCTGCAGGCCTGCCTGCGCGTGGCAGACCCGGGCGTGAACTACTCCGAGCCGTCCATCGGCCGCGTGGTCACCGCCAAGGAGGCGCGCGGCAACGGCACGGGCCGTGCGCTCATGCAAGAGGGCATCGCCCGCTGCACCGCGGCGTGGCCGGGCCACGCCATTCGCATCAGCGCCCAGGCGCACCTGCAGCGCTTCTACGGCAGCCTGGGTTTTGTCACGGTGTCGGACGAATACCTCGAAGACGACATCCCCCACGTCGAAATGCTGCGGAGCCCGTCATGACCACAACGGCACCTGCTGCGGGCCTGGCCCGCACCCACGACGTGTTCAACCAGAGCACGCCGTGGGCGGATGTGAACCTGTTCACCACCAACCAGCCGCTGCAGGATGCGCTGCGCCTGCACAGCCCCGCGCTGCCGCTGGCCGGCCTCACGGCCCTGGGCGCAGAGATGGGCTCGGCCGAAATACAGGCCCACGCGCGCCTGGCCAACACGCACAAGCCGCAGCTGCACACCCATGACCGCTTCGGCCACCGCACCGATGTGGTGGAGTTCCACCCCAGCTACCACGCGCTGATCGGCGCGGCGCTGCGCCACGGCCTGCACGCCACGCCCTGGTCGCGCACGGGTGCAGCAGCGGCGTACGCCCACACCGAGCGGGCCGCCGGCTTCATGCTGTTCACAGAGGCCGAGCCTTCGGTGCTGTGCCCGGTCTCCATGAGCTATGCGGTCACGCCAGCACTGCGCGGCAACACCGCCGTGTGGGCCGACTGGAGCGCGGGCCTGGCCAGCACGCAATACGACCCGCGCCTGGCCTTGTTCTCGCAAAAATCCGCGCTCACCATGGGCATGGGCATGACCGAGAAGCAGGGCGGGTCGGACGTGCGCGCCAATACCACCCAGGCCGTGGCCGACGGCGAGGATGCCTGGGGCCCGCGCTACCGCCTGACGGGCCACAAGTGGTTCTTCTCGGCGCCCATGTGCGATGCCTTCCTGGTGTTGGCGCAGGCGCCCGGCGGGCTGACCTGCTTCTTCCTGCCGCGCGTGCTGCCGGACGACCGCAACGGCGTGCTCAACAGCATCCGCATCCAGCGCCTGAAGGACAAGCTGGGCAACCACGCCAACGCCAGCTCCGAGGTCGAATTCATCGACGCGAACGCCTGGCGCGTGGGCGACGAAGGCCGCGGCGTGGCGCAGATCCTGGAGATGGGCACCATGACGCGGCTGGACTGCGCCCTGGGCACCAGCGGCCTCATGCGCCAGGCGCTGACTATCGCGCTGCACCACACGCGCCAGCGGTCGGCCTTTGGCAAGAAGCTCATCGAGCAACCCCTCATGCGCAACGTGCTGGCCGACCTGGCGCTGGAGAGCGAGGCCGCCACCGCACTGTCCATCCGCCTGGCCAGCGCCTTCGACAAGAAGGCCTCCAGCGAGCACGAGGCCGTCATGGCCCGCCTGCTCACGCCCGTGGCCAAGTTCTGGGTGTGCAAGCGCGGCAGCGTGTTTGCGCAGGAGGCCATGGAATGCCTGGGCGGCAACGGCTACGTGGAAGAGGGCGGCGAAGGCACCATGGCCCGCATCTACCGCGAGATGCCGCTCAACTCCATCTGGGAAGGCGCCGGCAACATCATGGCGCTGGACCTGCTGCGCGCCGTGCGCCGCGCCGACACCGCTGCGGCCCTGGCCGACGAACTGGCCCCCGCGCGCGGCGCCCACCCGGCGCTCGACCGCCTGTCCAGCGCGCTGCCCCTGCGCGTGGACGCCATGACCACCGAGGCCGAGGCCCGCCGCCTGGCGCAGGACGTGGCCCTGGCCGTGCAGGCCGCGCTGCTGTACCGCAGTGCACCCGGCGCCGTGTTCGGTGCCTTCTGCGATTCGCGCCTGGCCGGCGACTGGGGCTACAGCTTCGGCACGCTGGGTGCGGGCGTGGACCTGGACGCCATCTTGGCCCGCGCGCTTCCGATCTGATTCACCCCACAGAATTTTGCGGAGAAACCCATGTCCCATCTCATCCTGCACCACTACCCCTCGTCGCCGTTTTCCGAAAAGATCCGCCTGGTGCTGGGCTTCAAGAAGCTGGCCTGGAAGTCCGTGATCATCCCCAGCATCGCGCCCAAGCCCGATGTGGTGGCGCTCACGGGCGGCTACCGCAAGACGCCGTTCCTGCAGGTCGGTGCCGACATCTACTGCGACTCCGCATTGATCTGCGACGTGCTGGAGCACGAGCAGCCCGAGCCCGTGCTGTACCCGCCGCACCTCAAGGGCGTGGCCCGGGTGTTTGCGCAGTGGGCCGACAGCAGCCTGTTCTGGGCGGCCATGGCCTACAACCTGCAGCCCAAGGGCGCATCGGCCATGTTCGCCAACCTGCCGCCCAACGTGGCCCAGGCCTTCAGCGAAGACCGCCGCGAGATGAGCGCGGGCATGCAGCGCCTGCGCCCCGCAGACGCCACGGCGGCCTACCGCTCGTACCTGCGCCGCATCGCGCACATGGCCGAGGAGCATGACTTTTTGTTCGGCGCCGAGCCGTGTCTTGCCGACTTTGCTGCTTACCACCCGCTGTGGTTCACCCGCCAGTGCGTGCCGGTGATGGCCGACATTTTTGCGGCCACGCCCGCGGTGCTCGAATGGATGGACCGTGTGGCCGCGCTGGGCCACGGGCGCATGGAGAAGTTCGCGGCCGAAGACGCCATCACCGTGGCGGCCGGCGCAGAGCCGCTGCCGCTGATGGACGATGTGTTCCAGGACGAGCATGGCATCCCGCTGGGCTCGCAGGTCGCCATCGCCGCCGAGAGCTTCGGCACCGAGCCGACCGAGGGCGAGCTGATCGCCGCCACCCGCACCCGCTACACCCTGCGCCGCACCGACCCGCGCGCGGGCACCGTGCACGTGCACTTCCCGCGCATCGGGTATGTGCTGCGGGCTGCGAAGGCCTGACGGCGGCGCCGCGCCACCTCACAACCACACCCACTTCCGTTCGGGCTGAGCCTGTCGAAGCCAGGGCAGCCCTCGCGGACACCCTTCGACAAGCTCAGGGCGAACGGCAGGGCGATGGATGACCCGGTCACCGCACGGATGCATCGATACATGCCCTGTCGCTGAACACACACAAAACCACACACCACTTCAAGGAGACACCACCATGATCGACAACTTTGCCTGCAAGACCGCCGTCCTCACTGGCGCAGGCTCGGGCTTCGGCCTCGAATGCGCGCGCATCGGCGCCCGCCTGGGCATGAACCTGGTACTGGTGGACATTCAGCAGGACGCGCTCGACGCTGCCACGGCCGAGATGCAGGCCGCGGGCGTGCAGGTGCTGGCGCGCAAGGTCGATGTGTCGAACGCCGCGCAGATGGAGCAGCTGGCCGCTGATGTGCAGCAGCGCTTCGGCGCGCCGCACCTCGTGTTCAACAACGCCGGCGTGGGCGCGGGCGGCCTGGTGTGGGAGAACTCGGTCAAGGACTGGGAATGGGTGCTGGGCGTGAACCTCTGGGGCGTGGTGCACGGCGTGCGCCTGTTCACGCCGATGATGCTGGCGGCCGCCAAGGCAGACCCGGCCTGGCGCGGCCACATCGTCAACACCGCCAGCATGGCGGGCCTGGTGGATGCGCCCAACATGGGCATCTACAACGTGAGCAAGCACGCGGTGGTGAGCCTGTCGGAGACGCTGTACCAGGATTTGTCGCTGGTCACGGACCAGATCAAGGCCAGCGTGCTGTGCCCGTTCTTCGTGCCCACCGGCATCGCCCAGAGCCACCGCAACCGGCCTGGCGACATGCCGGCCGACAAGCCCACCAAGAGCCAGCTCATCGGCCAGGCCATGAGCGACAAGGCCGTGGGCAGCGGCAAGGTGACCGCGGCCGAAGTCGCGCAGAAAGTGTTCGACGCAGCGGCGCAGGGCCAGTTCTACATCTACAGCCACCCCAAGGCCATCGCCTCGGTGCAGACGCGCATGGAAGACATCATGCTCAGCCGCAACCCCACCGACCCGTTTGCCAGCAAGCCCGAAGTGGGCGAGCAACTGCGGGCAGCGTTGAGGGCCGAGGGTTGAGGGTTCAGGACTGAACGGGCCCCTGCCGCTTGCTGCAAAAGTGCCAACAGCTATTAAAAATATAGCAATGACTGCAGAGCAAGACACCATCGCCGCGCAGCAGGGCAGCGCCTGCGGCGATCGCGGCTTCGCGCTGTTCGGCACCGCCATCGGCCACTGCGGCATCGCATGGCAGGGCGATCTGCTGGTGGGCGTGCAACTGCCCGAAGACGCGGGCGAGGCCGCGACGCGCACCCGCATGCAGCGGCGCTTTCCGCAGTTGTCCGAATGCGCCATGCCGCCCGCCGTGGCCGCCTGGGCCGCGCGCGTGGTGGCCACGCTGGAGGGCGTGCACGACGATCTGCTGGATGTGCCGTTGGCCACCGACGGCGTGCCGCCGTTCAACGCCCGCGTGTACGCACTGGCCCGCCGCATCCCGCCGGGCAAGACCATGACCTATGGCGAAATGGCCGCCGCGCTGGGCGAGCCCGGTGCCGCGCGCGCCGTGGGCCAGGCGCTGGGCCACAACCCGTTTGCGCCGGTGGTGCCGTGCCACCGCATCCTGGCCGCGAATGGCAAGACCGGTGGCTTCTCGGCCGGGGGCGGCGCCGCCACCAAGATGCGCATGCTCGACATCGAGGGCGCCTTTGCGCACGACACGCTGGCGCTGTTTGCGCCCCGGGGCTGATGCGGGTTCAGCCGCAGCCGCAGCCGTAACTGCAGTTACCGCCCCACGGACCTACCCACGTTTTCTGAGCATCGCTGACCCGCTGCTGGCCATCGCCAGCTCTTCGGTGGTCGCCAGCAGGGCAGGGCCCAGGGCCAGCATGCGCTCCTCGGTCAGGCGCACCAGCGGCCCTGCAATGGTGACCACGCCGATCACCGCGCCGTTGTGGCTGCTGCGGATGGGCGCGGCCATGGCCGTCATGGCGGGCGCGAACACTTCCACGATCATGCTGAAGCCGCGCTGGCGCGCCGCCTTCAGGTAGGCCAGCAGAGCCTTCACGGTGGTGGGCGCGTTGGGGCCGTAGTCCTCGGGCTTGCCAAAGCCCTGCTGTGACACCAGCGCCAGCGCTTCCTCATCGCTCAGGGTGGACAGCCACGCATGGCCGGCCGAGCTGCACGACAGGTTCACCGACAGGCCCATGTCCGGGTCGTAGCGCAGGCCGCGCACGGCGCCTTGCGCCTTGGCGACGAAGGTCAGCTCGCTGCCGTCCACCACGGCCAGGCGCACCAGTTCACCCGATTCGGCAGCCAGGCGGTCCAGCAGCGGCTGGGCGATGTCCACGATGCCGCTGGCGCTCAGGAACCCCAGGCCCAGCGATACCAGCTTGATCGTCAGCATGTAGTTGCCCTGGTTGTGCTCCTGGCGCACATAGCCGCAGCGGACCAGCTCGGCCAGCAGCCGGTGCGTGGCGCTCAGCGGCATGTCCAGCTCGGACGCGAGGTTCGACAGCGCCTTGCCTTCGGGGTGGGGCGCGAGGTGTTCCAGGACTTTGAAGCTGCGCTCGAGGATGCTGCTCATGGGCAATGGCTTTCGAAAGAGGACGGGCAGGCTGGGGGCGCTGGCACCGGTTGGGCAGCAATGTACCAAAATTTGTTAAAGGGTTTCTACTATGGAAACACTTTCCACTTTTTTCTACGATGCGTCCCAAGTGCTGCGGCGGCGACATCGGTTGCGCCCTGGCAAGCCTTGCCCCTTTTTTGATGGAGATGCCCCGTGAAGAAAACTGCCTGCCTTCTGGCCACCGCCGGCCTGTCCCTGTTGCTGGCCCTGCCGGCCGCGGCCCAGCAAGAGCGCGTGATCCGCTTCGGTCACCTCAACAATGCGGACCACCCGGTGAGCTTTGGCGTGAAGCGCTTTGCCGAGTTGCTGGCAGCCAAGAGCGGCGGCAAGCTCAAGGTGCAGGAATACCCCGCCTCGCAGCTGGGCAACGAGCTGCAGCAGCAGTCGGCGCTGCAGGGCGGCGTGCAGCAGATGTCGGCCCCGGCCACCACCTCGCTGGCCGGCATCGTCAAGGAATTCGGGCTGGTGGACTTTCCGTTCGCGGTGGCCAATTTCGCCCAGGCCGATGCGCTGCTGGACGGCCCGCTGGGCCAGACGCTGATCGCCAAGCTGCCCGAGAAAGGCCTGGTGGCCCTGGGCTACTGGGACCTGGGCTTTCGCAACGTGACCAACAGCAAGCGGCCCATCACCAAGGCCGATGATTTCGACGGCCTGAAGCTGCGCGTGATCCCCAACCCGGTGTTCCTCGACACCTTCAAGGCCTTCAAGGCCAACCCGGTGCCCATGCCGTTTGCCGAGCTGTACGGCGCGCTGGAGGCCAAGGCGGTGGACGGCCAGGAGAACCCCTATGCGGTGATCCTGTCGAACAAGATGTTCGAGGTGCAGAAGTACGTGAGCGCCACCAACCACGTGTACGCCGCCAACATCGTGCTGGTGAGCAAGAAGTTCTGGGACCAGCTCACCCCCGCCGAGCAAAAGATGATGCACGACGCCGCCAACGAGGCGCGCGGCTACCAGCGGCAGGTGAGCCGCGCCGCCGCGCAGAAATCGGTGGGCGACCTGCAGGCCAAGGGCATGGCCTACAACGAGATCGCGCCGGCCGAGCTGGCCCGCATGCAGCAGATCGCCAAGCCCGTGATCGAGAAGTTCGCCGCCACCTACGACCGGGCCATTGTGAAGCTCTACAACAGCGAACTCGCCCGCATCCGCAAGTAAGAGCGCCTGGCAAAACTCTTCTGGCGTCGTTGCTGCGTCTTGTCGTGCTATTCGCACTGCCTGCGACGCAGCGCCTAGCCAGAACCGCTTCGCTGAGCTTTGTCAGCCGCTCTCAACCCTTAACACCCCATGAAAATCCTCGTCCTCCACGGCCCGAACCTCAACCTGTTCGGGCGCCGCGAACCCCACATCTACGGCACCACCACGCTGGCGCAGATCAACGATCGGCTGCAAAAGCTCGCAGCCGAACTGCAGGTAGAACTGGCCATCGTGCAGTCCAACCACGAAGGCGCGCTCATCGACTTCCTGCACGACCACATAGACGCCGCGCAGGGCGCGCTGGTAAACCCCGCGGGCCTCACGCAACACGGCGTGCCGCTGCACGACGCGATCAAAGCCATGCCGTTCCCGGTGATCGAAGTGCACATGTCCAACATCGCCGCCCGCGAGGCATGGCGCGCGCATTCCATCATCTCGCCGGCCGTGAAGGCCACGGTGCAGGGCTTCGGGCCGCATTCTTACCTGGCGGCGTTGCGCTCGCTGGTGGAGAGCCTGCGCGAGGCTGCGCAGCCCGCCTGAGTACCCATCCTCCATCACAGGAAATACAACATGAATCGGTGGATGGATGGCGCCTGCCGCGGCCTGGAGGCGGTGATCGCCGCCATGCTCGCGTTGATGGTGGTGCTGGTGTTCGGCAACGTGGTGCTGCGCTACGGCTTCAACTCGGGCATCACCGTGTCGGAAGAGGTCTCGCGCTGGCTCTTCATCTGGATGACCTTCCTCGGGGCCATCGTCGCACTGCGCGAGCATGGCCATCTGGGGGTGGACATGGTGGTGCAGCGCTTGCCGGCCGTGGGCAAGAAGATCTGCCTGGCCCTGGGCCATGTCGTGATGCTCTACATCGTGTGGCTGCTGTTCCAGGGCAGCCTGGCGCAGGCGCGCATCAACTGGGACGTGACGGCGCCGACCACGGGCGCGTCCATGGCCATCGTCTACGCGGCGGGGCTGGTGTTTGCCGTGTGCGCGGCGCTGATCCTGGCGATTGATCTGTACCGGCTGCTCAGCGGCCAGATCGCCGATGAGGACCTGGTGATGGTGCAGGAGTCCGAAGAGGCCGTGCAGCTGCAGCAGATCCTGGGCTCGGCGGGCACCACCCATGCGTCCCCCGGCAAGGAGGGCGCGCGATGACCATCTTCGTCTTTGTCGGCGCGCTGCTGCTCGCCATGGCCATGGGCATCCCGATCGCGTTCTCGCTCTTGGCCAGCGGTGTGGCGCTGATGTGGCACCTGGATCTGTTCGACGCGCAGATCCTGGCGCAAAACCTGATCAGCGGGGCCGACAGCTTTCCGCTGCTGGCCGTGCCGTTCTTCATGCTGGCGGGGGAGATCATGAACGTGGGCGGCCTGTCGCGCCGCATCGTGGACTTTGCGCTGGCCCTGGTGGGCCATGTGAAGGGCGGCCTGGGCTACGTGACCATCATGGCCGGCTGCCTGCTGTCGGCCCTGTCGGGCTCGGCCGTGGCCGATGCGGCGGCGCTCACCGCGCTGCTGCTGCCCATGATGGTCAAGGCCGGGCACGACAAGTCGCGCGCAGGCGGTTTGATCGCGGCCACCGGCGTCATCGGCCCGGTGATCCCGCCGAGTATCGGCCTCGTGATCTTTGGCGTGGCGGCCAACGTGTCGATCTCCAAGCTGTTCCTCGCGGCCATCGTGCCGGGCATCCTGATCGGTGCGGCCCTGTGGCTGACGTGGGCCGTGCTGGTGCGCAGCGAGAAGATCGTGCCCCCGCCGCGCAAGTCCGCGGGCGAGATCCTCACGGCCCTGCGCAAGGCGCTGTGGGCGCTGATGCTGCCGGTGATCATCCTCGTGGGCCTGCGCATGGGCGTGTTCACGCCCACCGAGGCGGCCGTGGTGGCGGCGGTGTACGCGCTGTTCGTGTCGGCCGTCATCTACCGCGAGATCACCTGGCGCGACCTGTACGGCATCTTCGTGGCCGCGGCCAAGACCAGCGCCATCGTGATGTTCCTCATCGCCGCCGCCATGGTGAGCGCGTGGCTCATCACCGTGGCCGACCTGCCGTCCAAGGTGGTGGGGCTGCTGCAGCCCTTCATGGACAACAAGGTGCTGCTGATGGCGGCCATCATGGTGCTGGTGATGCTGGTGGGCACCGCCATGGACATGACGCCCACCATCCTCATCCTGACCCCTGTGCTGATGCCGGTGGTGACGGCCGCCGGCATCGACCCGGTCTACTTCGGCGTGATGTTCATCATCAACAACTCCATCGGCCTGGTCACGCCGCCCGTGGGCACGGTGCTGAACGTGGTGGCCGGGGTGGGCAAGATGTCGATGGACGACGTGACCCGCGGCGTGGTGCCCTTCATGATCGCGGAGTTCGCCATCATGTTCCTGATGGTGCTGTTCCCCTGGCTGGTGATGGGCCCCGCGCGGTGGTTCCATGGGTGACGAAGGCGGGCGCGGCTGGGGTGACTGAGCAGGGCCCAGCGGTACCGGTGCAGGGCCGGCCGCAGGGTAAGCCGGGGTGGTTGTTGCGGCGCAGCGGGTGTTACATTCAAACGCACCTGTCGCCATGCCCGCGTGATGCGGCCGCTGGCGCCGCCCCATCACCACCACCCCACGACAAGGACCCCCTGCATGCCCCCGGACCGCGAGCGACTCACCCGCATGCTTTTCGATGAGTACATCGAGATGTATGCCGCACGCGATACCCGGCTGCTCGCGCGCTTTTGCGACAGCTTCAGCGGCTTTGCCGGCAGCAGCGATAGGCTGGTGAAAAGCCGGGCCGAATGGGTCGAGGTGACGCAGCAGGACTTTACCCAGGTGCCTGCGCGCATCGGCATCGACATGGTGGACCTGTTCGTGCAGGACCTGGGCCCGGACCTGCTGGCGGCCACCGCGTTCTTTCACATCCACTTGCCGATCCCCGACGCGCTGTTCTCCCGCGAGACGGCCCGCAAGGTGGTGCTGTTCCGGCGCGAGCCCGCGGCGACCGCAGGGCAGGGCACCGAGGGCGACTGGAAGATCGCCCACGTGAGCGTCTCCATCCCTTACGGCAAGCCGCACGGCAGCGAGGTGTACCCCATCGACGACCTGCGCCAGCGCAACAGTGAGCTGCAGGCGCTGGTCGACGAGCGCACCGAGGCGCTGGCGCAGGCCAACCACCGGCTGGAGTTGCTGAGCAATACCGACGGCCTCACGGGCATCGCCAACCGCCGCCACTTCGACGACGCCCTGGCGCGCGAATGGGCCCGGGCCCAGCGGGCCCGCACGCCGCTGGCGCTCATCATGCTGGACGTGGACGTGTTCAAGCACTTCAACGACCACTACGGCCACCTGGCGGGCGACGCCTGCCTGAAGGCACTGGCCCTCACCTTGGTACAGACGGGCGCGCGGCGCGAAGGCGAGCTGGCCGCGCGTTTTGGCGGCGAGGAGTTCGTGGTGCTGCTACCCGGCTCGGACCTGAAGGCCGCCGCCGACGTGGCGCGCCACATCCAGGAGGCCATCGTGCAGCTGGCGCTGCCGCATGAGGGCGCACCGCACGGCATTGTGACGGTGAGCTTCGGCGTGGCCAGCCTGCAGCCGCAGCGCGAGCAATTGCCCGAAGAGCTGGTGCGCCAGGCCGATAGGGCGCTGTATCGTGCGAAGCAGGGCGGGCGGAATAGGATCGAGCTGGCGCAGGTCCTGGGAGAGGGGTCGGGGAGAGGCGAGGTTGATCTTTAGGGACAGCCGTCGGCAGTCAAGCTGAAGCGGCCGGGGGTGGCGTTGAGCTCTCGTTGCGCACGCATGGTGGATTTGCTTGCGTGAATCCAGGCTACTGCTCTTCGGAACTTGTTGAAGTGAGCGTGGGCCTTGATTTCATGGGAGTGCCGCGCTGATACGATGACCGAAATTTGCCACAAGCAGGCGTTCGGCAATGCAAGATTTTCCATTCATACGCACCCCCGACATCTTCGTTTTGACCGTAGATATTGAGACGCCTGGATTGTCGCGAAACTTCTTTCGAACTCAATGGGGCGAATCGACCGAGGAACTTTGCTTCTTTGATGGCACTTTGCTGGGTCTCGTGGAGCCGACTACCAACGCCAGCAAATTGCAACTTTCGTTGGTTCCCAGATTGGACCCGCGTCGCACATATCCCTGGCCGACCGCTAGTGAATTTGCAGATGCACTATCTGCTATTTGTGACGCAGCGCGAAGCCTGAACCTTTGGTGCGAAGTCGATGCTGACCAGTATCCGGTGACCTTGGTTTCCGACCCGGTGCTAGTTGCCGAGCTGCAGAAACAGGTGCTGGCCTTCTGTAGAGGTCAGTCCGAAGTTTGCCCCTCGTTTTCCACCGGAGGCACCTTCCCATTTTCGTGAAGGGTAGTCGGCTTTGGGCCCAAAGCAGTCCTAGGTTTCGCCCGAAAGCGGACTCTCCAAGCGCGGCAGTTCGCTGGTGCTCGCGAGTAGGTATGACTCAATGGCTCTCTTGCTCGGGCGAGTCACATGCATGATGCTCGCTTGTCAAGCTCGCCCATCAAGGTTTCGAGTAACGTTACGACTGATGCTTTATCCGCACCAAGGACAGCCCTGACAGCCTCGCAATCGTGCAATGCCGAAGCGCCATATAGCAGCTCGCGGAGAGCTGCTGACGCTGCGAGCAGGTGGGTATCAGATTTGCCCGGCCATGATCGGACGACGATGCCGTACTGCTCGTGCGACAGACCAAATAGCGACGGACACTCCCAATCCCATCGCTCGTCCCAATAGATCAAGGCGCGACGCACCGTGAGGTCTTGCTGATCGTCTAGCTTCATTTTGGAAGGGACCATCATGGTCCGGTTCTGGCCGACAGCGGAAGTCTAGCCGCCTGCTGCGACGCACCGCGTCCAAATCCGATGTCGAAGTTTCCAACGAACAGTGGCGTTCGCATCACGCGAAATCGCGGCCGTAGTAATCTGCCGCCTGCATGCGCGCAAGCAGGGGAATTCAGGGTTTTCCCGCAGCCGCGCACCAAACTGGTGACAATGGCCGGCTATGCAAACGACCCGTTTCTTCAAGATGGCCCTCATCCTGGGCCTGCTCTCGGCCATCGGCCCCTTTGCCATCGACATGTACCTGCCGGCGCTGCCCGAGATCGGCGCCAGCCTGGGGGCGGACGTCTCCGCGGTGCAGTGGAGCCTCACGGCGTTCTTCGTCTCGCTGGGCGTGGGCCAGCTGTTCTACGGACCCATCTCCGACATGGCGGGGCGCAAGCCGCCGCTGTATGCCGGGCTACTGCTCTTCACCGTGGCCAGCGTGGGCTGCGCGTTGGCGACCGACATCGAGACGCTGGTGGCCCTGCGTTTCGTGCAGGGGCTGGGCGCTGCGGCGGGCATGGCGATACCGCGGGCCGTGGTGCGCGACCTGCACACGGGCACCGAGGCCGCGCGGCTGATGTCGCTGCTGATGCTGGTGTTCAGCATTTCGCCCTTGCTTGCGCCTCTGGCCGGCAGCGGCGTGATCGCCTTGACGGGCTGGCGTGGCGTTTTCTGGGCGGTGGCCGCGGCGGCGGTGGCCGGGTTGGTGCTGGTGTCGCAGGGCCTGCAGGAGACGCGACCCGCGGCCGACCGGCTGGAGAGCAGCCTGGGCAGCGCGCTGTCGGGCTACGCGCTGCTGCTGCGTGACTGGCACTACCTGGGCCTGGTGTTCATCGGCGGGTGTTCGATGGCAGGGTTCTTCGTGTACCTGGCGGGCTCGCCGTTTGTGCTGATCAATCACTATGGCCTCACGCCGGTGCAGTACAGCCTGGCGTTCTCGGTCAACGCTGCGGCGTTCTTTGCGGCGGCGCAGTTCAATGCGCAACTGGGGCGGCGCTTTGGTTTGGTGAACACGGTCAAGGCGGCCGTCACCGGGGCGGGTGTGATCATGGTGGCCCTGCTGGCCTATTACCTGGCCGGGGGCGACCAGCTGGCCGTGCTGCTGGGGCTGTACTTCTTCGCCAGCGCACTCATGGGGCTGGTGATCCCGACGACCTCGGTGCTGGCGCTGGAGGAGCATGGCGCCATCGCGGGCACCGCATCGGCCCTGTTGGGCACGCTGCAGATGCTGATTGGCGCCGTGGCCATGGGCGTGGTGGGCCTGTTTGCCACCGGCAAACCGCTGCCGATGGTGGTGGGCATGGCCAGTGGCGCGCTGATGGGCCTGGTGCTCACCTGGGTGACGCTGGGGCGCAGTCGAGCGGTGCCAGGTGATGGGCACGGTCAGGCTTTGTAGGGCCAAAAAGACGCCAAAGCTCCGAGCCCACGGCCCGCAGCTCAACGACACGGTTGCGGCCATATGCTATCGAAAATATAGCTGCTAGCGCTCACCCAGAGCGCGGCAGGGCAGATTTTTTTTGCTTATCCTGCTGGCCCTTTGCCGCCGGTGCGTCGCCCCATGGCGTGGATGAGTGCCGGCACCTGCGCGGACAGTTCGCGTGCGAGGTAGCCCAGGGTGCCCTGGTCTCGGGCCAGTGCAGCGCCGGCGCGTGCGTGCAGCAGCACGCCCCAGGCGCAGGCGTGCAGTGGCAGTGCGCCGCGCGCCGCCAGCCCGCCGATCAACCCGGCCAAGGTGTCGCCCGAGCCCGATGTGGCCAGCCCTGGCGTGCCCCCCGCAAACCGCAGCGCGCTGCCGTCGGGTTGCGCAATGAAGGTGATGCCCCCCTTGAGCGCCACGCACGCCCCCCAGCGCTGCGCGCCAGCGCGCACGGCGGCCAACGGGTCGGCCAGTATTTCGTCCTTGGATTGGCCTGTGAGGTGGGCCATCTCGCCAGCGTGCGGCGTCATCACTACCGGCTGATCGAAGGGCCGGTCGCCCACGGCAGACATGGCGTAGGCATCGAGCACCACCGTGCTCTGCGTGAACAGCGGCAGCATGGTGCGCACAAAGGCCACGCTGCGTGCTTCGTCCAGCATGCCGGGGCCGAGCACGACGGCGCTGACTCCCTCGGCCAGCGGGCCCAGCCGGTCGCAGTCGCGCGCGGCAAACCCGCCGCCGCGCGTCTCTGCCAGGCCCATCACACGCGCCTCGGGTATGGCCAGGGCTAGGCCCAGTGCCACGCGCTCGGGTGCGGCCACCGTCAGCTTGCCGGCACCCGCGCGCAGCGCGGCAATGGCGGCCAGCAGGGCGGCACCGGGCATCTCGTGGCTGCCTGCCACCACTAGCACATGGCCGCGCGTTTCCTTGTCTGCATGGTCGCCCGGATCGGGCAGCGGCCAGCGGGCGAGCAGCGACTCCGTCAGCGCCCGGGGGCGGGGCAACCGTGCATGGGTAGACATGGTCAGGGCTTGGGGGCGGTGGTGGCGTCGGGCTCGCGGGTCACGGCCGCGTTGGCAGCGTGCAGTGGCGCGAGGAAGTTGGCCTGCACCAGCTGCATGGCCTGGTCGGTACGGCCTTCGCCTTCCGCGTGGGCGCGGTAGATGGTCACCGCACAGTTGGGCACGTCGCCCTCGCGATCGATGGCGAGGATTTGTTCCTCGGTCATCTGCTCGATGAGGTAGCGCATGCAGTTGACGATGACCTGGTGGGCCACCACCAGCACCCGCCGCCCCGCGTATTCGCGCGTGACCATCTCCTGCAGGCTGCGCAGGCGCAGGATCACGTCGCACCAGCTCTCGCCGCCCGGCGGGCGGAAGTAGAACTTGCCCACGTGCGTGCGTTGCTCGTGCAGCTGGGCGTGCTGCTGCTGGATGCCGAACTTGGTGAGCCGGTCCAGAATGCCAAACTCCTTTTCGCGCAGCCGTTCGTCCAGGCGCAGAGTGACATGCTCGAGCCGGCTGTGCTCCGCCACCAGCCGCGCGGTCTGCACAGCCCGGATGTAGGGCGAGCACAGGATCACCTCGGGCTGTGCATCCACCGGCTGCTGGCCCCACCATTGCCCCAGGGCAATGGATTGTTCGGTGCCCAGGTCCGACAGCGGCACATCGATGTCGCGCCAAGCGAGGTCAATGGTCTCCAGGCCCGCGGCCTCAGCCGCATCGCGGGCCACGTTGCCGGCACTTTGTCCATGCCGTACCACCCACAGCGCGGCGGGCCAACGGGTTTCCATGGCGGTGCAGCGGGTCAGCGCGTGGTGCGGTCGCGCAGTGCGCGGACCACACCTGCAACGCCTGCGCCAGGGGCGCTGGCACTTGCCAACTTGCCCACCACGCCATTGCGGCCCGATGCGGCGCGGGCAATCAGTGCGCTGCCGACGGCGCGCCCGACCATGCGGCCGAGAAAGCCCCGGCTTTTGCCGGCGCTGCGCATGACCAGCAGGCCTGCGCCCAGCACCAACCAATGCTCTGCAGGGAAGCTCGGGCGTGCCTCATCCCAATTGCGTACTTCTTTGACTTTTTGGCGAATGCCCATGTGTGGTTCCCCTTGGATTGGATGTCGTTGCCTTCATCGTTGCCGAGGTGAATGCCGCACGCTGTCAGCCTGCGGTTTTGCTGGCGGTGATCCGTGTCCTACACCGCTCTGCCAGCGGACTCCACTTGCGCCGACGCATCGGCACCGAGCGTGGCGTGCCCGCTGGCCGCAGCCACCGCGCGCGCCAGCCCCAGCACCGTGTGCGGGGCTGAGCCTTCGGCATGGTTGCTGATGGTGACAAAGGCGTTCTGACCGCGCCCGGTCATGCCCGCAATCACGGCGGCCAGCTCGGTGCGGGTTTCTTCGTCGGGGTGGTGCAGGCGGTCGTAGGGCTGGTACAGCTTTTCGGCGTCTTCGTAGCCGTACGGGCCGTGCACCGGGTGCAGGTTCCAGCGGCACACCAGCGGGCCGGGCCACAGCGCGCGCAGCACCGGCAACTGGTCCTTCAGGGCCGGCATCTTGGCGTGCAGGCCCAGGCAGTAGGTGGCGCCGGCCTCGCGCAGCACGGCGGCGAAGTTGGGGGTCAGCCACTCGGGGTCGCGCACCTCCACAGCGATCACGCCGTCGGGTGCCAGCGGGGCCAGTGCGGGCTGCGCGAGCAGCATGGCGCGCAGGCGCTCCAGCAGCAGCGGTAGGCGGTCGAGCTGCGCCAGCGGCAGGGGGCTGAGCTGGAACACCAGCACCCCCAGCTTGTGCCCCAGGCCCTGCAGGGCGGGCTCCACGAACTCGCTGCGGGCCAGGTCGGGGCTCAGAAACGCGGGGTTGGGCTCGCGGCCCCGGCCATCCTCGGCGCGCACCAGTGCGTCGGTGACCACGCTGGGCGCCTTCACCACGAAGCGGAAATCGTCGGGCACCTGTGAGGCGTAGCGTTCGTACTGGCTCACCGTGAGCGGCCGGTAGAAGCTGCGGTCGATGCTCACGGTGCGCAGCAGCGGGTGCTGGGCATACACCGGCAGGCCTTGTTTGGACAGCATGGCTTCGGAATGATCGCCCTCCCACACCAGGCCCTTCCAGCCCGGGTAAGTCCACGACGACGTGCCCATGCGCAGTTGCGGGGGCAAGGCGGCAGCCAGGGCGCGCAGGTCGTCGTGGCCGGGGGCGGGGTGCACGCCGGTGCGGCGTGGTCGGGAAGGCTGTGCCGGGTGGGCGATGAGCCCGTCCGTGGCCGTGCCTGACTCGGGTGGCTGCTTATAGGCGGCGGGCGAGCGCGGCGGTGCGGGCGGGCCGCCGAACAGGTCGTCTTGCATTCAGGCGGGCAGGGCGGGGCTTTGGTTTATGGGGGCAGGCTCACAGGCCACCGAACAGCCCGCTTTCATCAAGCAGTTCGTAGGTGATCTCGGGGCGCTGGTCCAGGCTCTTCTTGATGGCGGCGGGGATGGCCTGGCGCGTCTTGCGGCACAGGCCGGGCTGATCGAGCACCAGGATGGCGATGCCGCGCAGCGTGCGCACCTCGTTCGGGCCGGGGGTGATGGACAGGCGCACGCCCAGTTGCTGCTCCAGGCGTGCCTGCATGCGGCGCAGGTCTTCAAGGCTGGTCAGGTTTTCCAGCCGCTCGAGCAGTTTCTTTTCTTCAGTGCGCGTCAGGCGAAGAATGCGCACGTCGCCGCCAGGCGCCTCGATCAATGCGTCCCGCCCGCACACGCAGGTGCCGGGCGGGCATTCGGTGCGGATGGGGAAGGGGATGGGGGCGTTCATGGCAGCCTGCGCATTCTAGGGACCTCTGCGGGACCACCACGCCGTGGGGTCGGGTGGGGGCCAAAGCGCCTGTGGCAAACTCCCGCGCTTCGCGTTTTGTTTGTTTCAGAACCGGCTGCGCCCCGCAGGGCAAAGGCCGGTTCGCCGTCAGAGAGAGTTCGCCCACACATGCAGCAGATCATCCGGCAGTTGGCCGCAGAAATCAGGGTCAGTGAACAACAGGTGCGCACAGCCGTCGAGCTGCTGGACGGTGGGGCCACCGTGCCTTTCATCGCGCGCTACCGTAAGGAAGTCACCGGCGGCCTGGACGACATCCAACTGCGTGAGATCGAAGCGCGCCTGTCGTACCTGCGCGAGCTGGAAGACCGCCGCGCCGCGGTGCTCAAGAGCATCGACGAGCAGGGCAAGCTGACCGACGCGCTGCGCGCTGCCATCGCCGCCGCGCCCACCAAGCAAGAGCTGGAAGACATCTACCTGCCCTTCAAGCAAAAGCGCCGCACCAAGGGCCAGATCGCCCGCGAATTCGGCATCGAGCCGCTGGCCGACAAGCTGTTTGCCGACCCCACGCTCGACCCCGCCAAAGAGGCTGTGGCCTTCACCAAGCCGCCCGAGGTGCTGGACGACGGCAAGCCCGGCGCCGACTTCTCCACCGTGCCGGCCGTGCTCGACGGTGTGCGCGACATCCTGTCCGAACGCTGGGCCGAAGACGCCGTGCTGGTGCAGGGCCTGCGCGAATGGCTCTGGGCCGAAGGCCTGCTGCGCAGCAAGAAGGTCGACGGCAAGAACGAGAACGACCCTGAGGTCTCCAAGTTCCGCGACTACTTCGAATACGACGAACCCATCGGCCGCGTGCCGTCGCACCGCGCACTGGCGGTGTTCCGCGGCCGGGGGCTGGAGATTCTGGAAGCCAAGCTGGTGCTGCCCGTAGAGCCAGAGCCTGGCAAGCCCAGCCTGGCCGAAGGCAAGATCGCCCTGCACCTGGGCTGGAGTCATGCAGGCCGGCCCGCCGACGACCTGATCCGCAAGAGCGTGGCCTGGACCTGGCGCGTGAAGCTGTCGCTGTCGACCGAGCGCGACCTGTTCGCCCGCCTGCGCGACGACGCCGAGAAGGTCGCCATCAAGGTGTTTGCCGACAACCTGCGCGACCTGTTGCTGGCCGCACCTGCCGGCCCGCGCGTGGTGATGGGGCTGGACCCGGGCATCCGCACCGGCGTGAAGGTGGCCGTGGTGGACGACACCGGCAAGCTGGTGGAGACGGCCACGGTGTACCCGCACGAGCCCAAGCGCGACTGGGACGGCTCGCTGTTCACCCTGGCCAAGCTGGCCGAAAAACACGGCGTGAACCTGATCGCGATCGGCAACGGCACGGCCAGCCGCGAGACCGACAAGCTGGCTGCCGACCTGATCAAGATGGCCGCCAAGGCCGAGCGCGCCATCGAGAAGGTGGTGGTGAGCGAGGCCGGCGCGTCCGTCTATTCCGCCAGCGAATACGCCTCGCAGGAGATGCCCGATGTGGACGTGAGCCTGCGCGGCGCGGCCTCCATCGCCCGCCGCCTGCAGGACCCGCTGGCCGAGCTGGTCAAGATCGACCCCAAGAGCATCGGCGTGGGCCAGTACCAGCACGACGTGAACCAGAGCGAGCTGGCCCGGACCCTGAGCACCGTGGTGGAGGACTGCGTGAACTCGGTGGGCGTGGACCTGAACACGGCCAGCGTGCCGTTGCTCAGCCGCGTGTCGGGCCTGTCGGGCAGCGTGGCCAAGGCCGTGGTGCGCTGGCGCGAGGCCAACGGCGCGTTCAAGAGCCGCAAGCAGCTCATGGACGTGGCGGGCCTGGGGGCCAAGACCTTCGAGCAGAGCGCGGGCTTCCTGCGCATCCGCGGCGGCGAGAACCCGCTCGACATGACCGGCGTGCACCCCGAGACCTACCCCGTGGTCGAGCAGATCATGGAGAAGACGGGCAAGCCCGTGGCAGAGATCATGGGCCGCGCCGACATGCTCAAGACGCTGAAGCCCGAGCTGTTCGCCAACGACAGGTTCGGCGTCATCACTGTCAAGGACATCCTGGGCGAGCTGGAAAAGCCCGGCCGCGACCCGCGCCCGGACTTCAAGGTCGCGCGTTTCAACGACGGCGTCGAGGACATCAAGGACCTCAAGGAAGGCATGGTCCTGGAAGGCACCGTGAGCAACGTGGCCCAGTTCGGCGCCTTCATCGACCTGGGCGTGCACCAGGACGGCCTGGTGCACGTGAGCCAGCTGGCGCACAAGTTCGTGAACGACGCGCGCGAAGTGGTCAAGACCGGCGACATCGTCAAGGTCAAGGTCATGGAGGTGGACGTGGAGCGCAAGCGCATCGGCCTGTCGATGAAGCTCGACGCCGCACCGCCGCGCCAGAGCGGCGACCGCGGCGCGCCGCGCGACAACCGCTTCGAGGGCGCGGGCCGGGGCTATGCCCAGCCGCAGCGCCGGGCCAACGAACCCGCGCAGCAGTCGGCCATGGCGTCGGCGTTCGCCAAGTTGCAACAGGCCAAGAATCGTTAGGTGCCGGGCGGGGAGGGCGGGCCATAATCGGCCCAACCAAACCCTTCGGTGCCCTACCCCATGGAGTTGAACGCACTGCTGGCCCAACCAGTGGCATTGCCCAGCCTGCCGCGCGCCGTGGCGCTGCTGATGAACGAGCTGGCGCACGACGAGCCCAGCCTGCGGCGCCTGAGCCAGCTTTTCGGCACCGACCCCACGCTGGCGGCACGGCTGCTGGAGCTGGCCAACTCGCCCACCTTTCAGCTGCCGCGCCAGATCGCCGGCATCCCGGAAGCGCTGGCGCTGCTGGGCACCGGGCAGGTGCGCGCACTGGTGTCGTCGGCCACGCTGGGCACGACGTCCCGCTCGGTGCCGGGTGTGAACATGCAGCAGTTCTGGCGCTACAGCCTGAACACCGCCAAGCTCGCGCGGTCGCTCGCAGGCATCGTGCACCAGAACCAGATCGCCGCCTTCACGGCCGGACTGCTGCATGCGCTGGGCGAGCTGGTGATCCACCTGGCCGACCCGGACAAGGCGCACTCCGTCAACACCCTGGTCGCGCCGTTCGACCTGCGGCGCGGCAAGATCGAGCACCGCATCTTCGGCTACAGCTACGGCCACGTCACCGCGGCCCTGGCCCGCCGGTGGCAGCTGCCCGAAACGGTGGTGGACGCCCTGCAGCACCAGGGCGCACCTTTCGACAACAACGTCTACGAGCCGCTGGCCGGCGTCATCCACCTGGCCTCCTGGCGCGCCCGCGCCCGCGAGGCCGAGCTGGATGACCGGGAGCTGGCGGTGTCGTTCCCCGGCGAGGTGGGCCTGACGCTGGGGCTCGACATCGACATGGTGCTGCAGCAGGACCCGATCGACTGGACGGTGAAGCCCGAGGCGGCCGACTACGTGGTGTGAACTGGCCGCCAAGCCCGGGTGCGGCGTATCGCCCGCAGCGGGTGATTCGCAGGGCCGTGGCGGATGACAGCGCGACAGGCGTAAGCGCCGGGCTTTGCGACAATCCCCGCCCATGAAAGCCCTGCGCATCCATGCCGGCCCCCGCGCCCGCGAACACCTTGAACAACACGGCCTGCAGCCCGCCGATGTGGGCGTGATCCCCGGCGCAGCGGGTGGTCCCAAGGGGCTCATCCTGGGGCCCATGGACCGGTTCATCTTCGGCCAGTGGCTGCCGCAATCCACCCAGCCGGTGCACCTGGTCGGCGCCTCCATCGGCGCGTGGCGCATGGCCACGGCCTGCCTGCAGGATTCGGTGGCGGCATTCGAGCGGCTGGAGCACGACTACATCCACCAGAACTACGACCTGCCGCCCGGCAAGAAGCGGCCCACGGCGGCCCACGTGAGCGAGCGGTTCGGCCAGAACCTTGATGCGTTCTACGGCGGCCGGGTGGACGAGGTGCTCAACCACCCGCGCTACCGGCTGCACATCGTCACCTCGCGCGGGCGCCACATGCTGCGGCGTGAGCACGGCCTGGCCACGCCGCTGGGCTATCTGGGCGCTTTCCTGACCAACACCGTGCACCGCAAGGCCCTGGGCGCCTGGCTGGAGCGGGTGGTGTTTTCATCGCCCGATGCCGTGGGCACGGGGGCCGACGCTGCCGCCCGGGCATGCGCTGCGCTGCCCTTTGCCACGTCGGACTACCGCACGCGGCAGGTGCTGCTGAACGCCGGCAACTTCATGCCGGCGCTGCAGGCCAGCTGCTCCATCCCCTTCGTACTGCAGGCGGTGCACAACATTCCGGGCGCTCCGCGGGGGGCTTACTGGGATGGCGGCATCACCGACTACCACCTGCACCTGGCGTACGGCAAGCCATCGCAGACTTCTAAACCTACACCGACACCCACATCGGCACCGATGCCGGCGCAAGCGCAGTCACGGACACCGGACACGATGTTGGATGGTGCTATTGATTTAATAGCTGGTAGCGCAAGCGGAGAGAGCGGTGGCAGCCAAAATCAACACAAATACCCTTCGCGCCCATCGCCCGGGCTGGTGCTGTACCCGCATTTCCAGCACAGCGTGGTCCCCGGCTGGCTGGACAAAGGCCTCAAGTGGCGCCACCGCTCCACCGCCGCCCTGGACAACATGGTGGTGCTGTCACCCAGCCCGGACTGGGTGCGCTCCCTGCCCAATGCCAAGCTGCCGGACCGCAACGACTTCACCCACTACGGCACCGACAGCGCTGCACGCGCCAAGGCTTGGCTCACGGCCACACGCGCTAGCCAGCAACTGGTGGACGAATGGGTAACCTGGCTGGAGCGGGTGAATATGACGCAAGTAGGCATTTTGTAACAGAGATACAGGGTATCGTGACTATCTCAGGGTATATCTGTCGTCACGGGAGTCGCATTCATCGCTGCCAATCTTGTTGTGCGCAAGTTTCAAAAAACACAAGTGTTTCTAATTTTATAGATTGCTATCGTCTGATAAATACAATCGCCTGATATTCACAGGAGTTGAGATGCTGCAAATTGATGAGCAAGGCATGCTGGTTTCCGCGCATGTACGTCCTAGGCGGTTTTCGCAGATCGAAAGACAGCCGTTGACTGACGTGAAAGGGATTATTGTTCATCAAACTGGCGCAGACCGTGCTTCAAGCTCCCTCAACAGCTACGCAAACGCAAAGGCAAACGGCGCGCATTTTCTTATCGACAAGGACGGGGTCATCTACCAGACAGCTTCTGTGTTCAAACGAACCAACCACGTTGGCGCACTGCAGGCACGTTGTCTGGCTGAATATTCGTGTAAACCCGCGGCGTTTGCAAAATCCAAAGGTTTCCCACAAGAAAGTGCCGTAGACCGGATGCACGAGATCGAAATGCTGAAGTCTACGCTGTCCAGATACCCATCTAACGTGGATAGCATAGGAATAGAAATTGCCGGAAAAGCATTTCTGCCGCCTGGAAAGTCGGCCCCGGCTGGAGCTTCTCCAAGACAAAAAGAGGTCTATTTCAACAACAATTCGGTATATGAAGACGTGAATCATGCGCAAAACTTATCTTTGCGCTGGCTGGTCTCCGAATTGCGGCAAACACTTCAAATCGCCGAATCAGAAGTGTTTCGCCATCCGGTGGTCAGCAGAAAGAATCCGACCGAAGCGAGCACAGCATCATGGTGATCAAGCCTTTGTTGGTAGGCGTATCGATCGCGTCGCTCGCATTGCCTTGTCTTGCAGAAAATAAGGGCGAGCCGGCCTTTCAGCCCCCTTCAAGCAATGGCTTGATTGTAAAAAACGCTAACGAGGTGAAGGCAGGCCTCGACAGCTGCACTGGCATCCAATCGCGGGACGAACGCGAAGATTGCGTGAGAAATACCGCCAGAGCCTTTCCACTCGGCACCATCAAGAACGTCAAGGTTAAAAATTCGCATTACTTTGATGCAGATGGAAAAATTTGCACCGGTGACGCTGGTCCTCGCTTGACGGAATCGGGTGTGCGTTTCTTTATCAAGAACTCTGTGCCTGTCTCGCAGATGGCCGTGATGAATTATTACGGGCAGCAGGGTGAGTGCAGCAGCGAAAATGTGAAAATCACATTTTCCAATGGAAGAACTGCCCATTTTTCGCTGTCCAGCGAAGGCAAGGTGGGCTACCTCTCTCCGTTGCAAAAGGGAAAAGAGACAGACGTCTTTTTCTATTACTGTGAGCCATGTTCAAAATAACGGTGTTTGCGCTGCATGTAGTAATTTGACGCTGTCGCATTTGGCGATGCTTTGAAGGGCGTGAACACCCCAAGCCAGTTCACATTGTCGCCGAGTGAACTAGGTATGCAGTGGCGCGGTGGGTGCCCGCGCTACCTCTCGAAGGGCCACCCACGGCAGCACCTCATGCGCCGGCATGGGCCGTGCAATGCCGAAGCCCTGGGCACGCTCGCAGCCCAGCTCCAGCAGCCGGGCCGCCTGCTCGGCGGTCTCCACACCTTCAGCCACCGCATGGCGCTGGAAGGCCGCTGCCAGCGCGACGATGGCGCACACCAGCGTGAGGTCGTCCTCGTCGTCGAGGATGCCGCGCACGAACGACTGGTCGATCTTGATCGTCTCGGCCGGCAGGCTTTTCAGGTAAGACAGCGATGAGAAGCCGGTGCCGAAGTCGTCCAGCGCAAAGCGCACGCCGAGCGCCTGGCAGCTTTGCATCATGTGGCGCATGTACTGCATGTCTTCCAGCGCGGCGGATTCGAGGATCTCCAGCTCCAGCCGGGTGGGCGACACCTCCGGGCAGGTGTGCAGGATGTCTTTCAGGCGCTCGACGAAGTTGGGCCGGTGGAAGTGCCGTGCGGAGATGTTCACGCTGACCTCCCAGAGCATGCCGGCATCGGTCCAGTGGCGCATCTGGGTCAGTGCCTGGCGCAGCACCCATTCGCCCAGCTCCACCTCCAGCTCCGCGTCCTCGATGAGTGGCAGCACATGCTGCGGGCCCAGCAGGCCTTGCTCGGGGTGCTGCCAGCGCAGCAGGGCCTCCAGGCCCAGGATCTCGCCGGTGCGCAGGTGGACCTTGGGCTGGTAGTGCAGCACCAGTTCACCCGCGTGCAGCGCCCGGGCCACGCGGGTCTGGCGGGTGTGCTGGGTCTGCACGGCATGGTCGAGCTGCACGTCGAACACGTGCATCTGGTTGCGCCCGAAACTCTTGGCCTGGCACATCGCCTGGTCGGCATGGCGCAGCAGGGTGTCGGGGTTGGCGTCGTCCTGCGGGAAAACCGCCACGCCCACGCTCACGGTGGTGGTGATCACGCGGTCGTCGATGGCGTAGGGCGCTGCCAGCTGCTGCATCAGCACGCGCACGCGGGATTCGACCGCCGGCACGTCGGCCTGCTCGCCCAGCAGCAGCACGAACTCGTCGCCACCCATGCGCGCCACCGCATCCTGCGGCGTGATGAAGGCGCCCAGGCGCCGGGCGGTTTCTTTCAGAAGGCGGTCGCCCACGCGGTTGCCGTGGGCGTCGTTCACGGCCTGGAAGTGGTCCAGGTCGAGCATGCACACGGCCAGCAGCAGGCCCTTTTGCCGGGCCACGAAGATCGCGTGGGTCAGCCGCTCGGCCAGCGCGGCGCGGTTGTACAGGCCCGTGAGCGCGTCGTGCCGCGCGTGCCAGGAGATCTGGTGGCGCAGGTTGCGGGTTTCGGTCACGTCGCGGAACACCAGCACGCAGCCCACGGCCATGCCGTCGCCCTTGCGGATGGCCGAGGCGGTGTATTCGATGGCGTAGCGCTCGCCGGAGCGGTGGATCAGCAATTCGTGGGTGGCCTGCTGCAGCGCGCCGGGCACGGTGTCGCGTTCCGCGGCCGCGTTGGCATTGCGGCTGGCCGGGTCTTCGTACAGGCGGAACACGGTGTCGAGCTGCCGGCCCGTGGCCTGGTCGGCGTTGAAGCCGGTCATGAGCTGCGCGGCCTCGTTGATGGTCTCGATGCAGCCCGCCAGGTCGGTGGTGATCACGCCGTCGCCGATGGACGCGAGGGTGACTTCGGCACGCTCTTTTTCTGCCCGCAGGGCCTCTTGCGCGCGCTTGCGCTCGGTCACATCCACCAGCGTGCCGATGGTGCCCGCCAGCTCGCCGCTGGTGGTGGTGAACGGCGCCTCGTAGTAGGCCATGTCCCGCGGCGGGTGGTGGTTGGCGGGGCGGATGCGGATCTCGTTGTCCTGCGCCATGGCGATCTGGGCCGAGCGCTCGGGCGAGAGCTCCGGCGGGTAGAAGGTGCTGGGCGGTGCGGGGTGGCCCAGGTCCGCCCGGGGCTGGAAGATGCGCTGCCAGGCACGGTTCACGTCCAGGTAGGCGCCCTTGGGGTCGCGCACGAACACGGGCAGGGGCAGGGCGTCGATCAGCTGGCGCGTGAAGTGCAGCTGCTCGCTTTGCAGATGCTGGGTTTCGCGCAGCGAGAGCACCAGCGACTGCACCTTGCCCGCCATGTCATTGAAGGTGGCGGCCATGGCGCGTGATTCGAGCGTGCCGGTCACGTCCATGCGGGTGTCCAGACGGCCCTGGCGGAAGGCGTCGGTGGCCTCTGCCAGGCGCCGCAGCATGCGTGCATTGGCGCGCAGCAACAGCGTGAGCAGAAAGAAGATGGTGAAGATATTGAGTGCCGTGATGCGCAGCTGCACCACCACCGTGCTCCAGATCTGGCCCACCAGTGGCTCTGTATGCAGCGTGACCATGAGGCGCCCGGGCTGGCCCGACAAGGTGTTCTGACCGAATTGCTGCACCAGCGGCCCCACATCGAGCCAGCGGGCAAACCAGTCTGGCGCGCGCGGGGCTGGGCGGGCGCTGGCGGCTTCCACAGCGGGCTGCGTGCCCGCGGTCCATTGCAGGGATCGAACCGCGGCCGAGCCGGCCAGTGCTTCGCGCAGCACGATGGCCGCGCCTTCGGAATCACCAACAGGCAGCGCGGACAGCGCCGGCAGCAGCGCGTCGCCCACCCGGCGCAACTCGGTCGTCGCGAGGCGGTGGGATTCTGCAATCTCGGTAGACAGCAGATAGTGGTAGCGCACGCCAGTGACCGCGAGAATGATCAGCACAATGGGCACGTACAGGCGGGGGTAGGTGCCCCGCCAGAGCCAGTTGCTGAGTTTTCCGCTGCGCATGGTGAATCGCCTTCCCCGGACCACAGGGTAAATGATTGTTAATTAATTAATTGTTTGTTGGAGTCTAGCGCTTCGTGCTGCGGCGTCGCCAGGGCGACAACCCATGTTGTGAGTTTTCGTGAGTGGTTGCGCGCCGAAGAACATGCGGGGAGGTCCCGGAGCGCGCACCCATCCTGACGGCATGGCGCACAGTGGCCGCGATGCCGGTGTAGGCGCGCTGCCCATGACTGTCATTCGGGCCGTGAAGGTTATGCAGGCCGTGGGGGCGGCAGGGCCGTGGCAGCAACCCCGTTTGCGCATCGCACAGCAGAGCCCGCGGTGAGGCAGGCCCGTGGGCCCCGCCACCCTCACACCATCACAGCGACTGCGCCAGGATGTCGCGGTATTCCTGAGGTGTGGCCACGCGCGGGTTGGTCTTGTGGCAGTGGTCGGCCATCGCGCCCTTGATGATGTCGTCGAACAGCGCCTCGGTCACGCCCAGCGCGGCCAGGCCTGTGGGCAGGCCCAGGCGGGCGTTCATGTCGCGGATGGCTTCGGGAATGTCGCCCGCAGCTGCCAGCCCCATGGCGTGGGCCATGCGCTCCAGGCGCTTGTCCTTTTGTACCGACTCGGCGCCCGCATTGAAGCGCACCACAGCCGGCAGGAACATGGCGTTGAGCGTGCCGTGGTGCAGGCGCGGGTTCACGCCGCCCAGGCTGTGGCTCAGCGAGTGCACCGCGCCCAGGCCCTTCTGGAAGGCCATCGCGCCCTGCATGCTGGCGCTCATCATCTGCAGGCGCGCGTCGCGGTCGCTGCCATCCTTGGTGGCGGGCTCGATGTGGGCCCACCCGCGGGTGAGGCCGTCGAGCGCGATGCCGTCGGCCGGCGGGTTGAACGCAGCGGACATGAAGGTTTCCATGCAGTGCGCAATCGCATCCATACCGGTGGCAGCGGTCAGCGCGGGGGGCAGGCCCAGCGTCAGCTCGGGGTCGCAGATGGCGGTCTTGGGCACCAGGTTCCACGAATGGAAGCCCAGCTTGCGGTGGTCGTCCACGATGATGATCGCGCCGCGGGCCACCTCGCTGCCCGTGCCGCTGGTGGTGGGCACGGCGATCAGCGGCGCGGCGCGGTCGGTGATGCGCGGCGAGCCGCCCTCGATGGTGGCGTAGTGCGTCAGCGGCCCCTCGTGCGTGGCAGCAATCGCGATGCCCTTGGCGCAGTCGATGGCCGAGCCGCCGCCCACCGCGATCAGGCCATCGCAGCCGTGGGCTTTGTACACCTCGACCGCCGCGCGCACTGCGGCCTCGGTGGGGTTGGCGGGGGTCTGGTCGAACACTGCCACGGGCAGGCCGGTCAGCGCATCCAGCGCCTTTTGCAGTACGCCCGCGGCCTTCACGCCCGGGTCCGTCACCACCAGCGGGCGCGTGATGCCCACGCGCTCGCACTCCTGCTTGAGCAACTGGACGGCGCCGAACTCGAACTGGATCTGGGTGACGTAGTAGATGAAAGCCATGGTGGTTGCAGAAGTTACGTTTACGATGGATCGCTGAAGCTGTCCGTTGCCGTGCCTGCGAAGCGAGATGGAGTCGGCCACTGCGCTGTGCGCAGGGCCGCTCTGCGAGGAGCGTGGAGTGCAGGCGCCGGACAGGTTCCAGGCACTCTACAACCCGGAGACACCGATGACCACTCAGCAAACCCTCATTTCCCTCGCTCTGGCAGGCGCGTCCGTCGCTTTTGCGACAGTCGCCCAGGCCGAGTGCCTGACCGATGCGCAGGCCTCGGAACTCGTCGCCAACTACCTGGCCAAGACGCCCGCCGCGGACCTGGAGAACCTGTCCGACGCCGACGGCGCCTGCACGCGCGGCAAGGTCAACCAGTTGCTGGCGCAGCGGCTGGGCAAGGTGGTGGGCTACAAGGCAGGCCTGACCAACCCCGCCGTGCAAAAGCGCTTCAACACCGACAAGCCCGTGTGGGGCAAGCTCTACGAGGGCATGATCCTGCCAAGCGGTGCCTCGGTGGACACGGCCTTCGGTGCCCGTCCGCTGTATGAAGCGGACATGCTGGTGCGTGTGAAAAGCGCCGCCATCAACCACGCGAAGACGCCCATGGAGGTGCTCGACGCGGTGGACCAGGTCATCCCCTTCATCGAACTGCCCGACCTGCTGGTGCAGGCACCGCCCAAGCTGAACGGCGCAGGCGTGAGCGCCATCAATGTGGGCGCGCGGCTGGGCGTGGCCGGCACGCCGCTGCCGGTGCCTGCCTACCGGGGCGAGCGCTTTGCGATGCTGCAGGCGCTGGCCGACATGAACGTGTCGCTCACCGACGCCAGCGGCGCGCGCCTGGGCGGCGGCAAGGGCAGCGACATTCTGGAGCATCCGCTCAATGCCGTCGTGTGGCTGGCCGGCGCGCTGCAGCAGGAGGGCCTGACCATGCAGCCGGGCGACCTCATCAGCCTGGGCTCTTTCTCGCCGCTGCTGCCGCCCAAGCCCGGCCTGTCGGTGACGGCCACGTACGACGGCCTGCCGGGTGCCGCGCCCGTGCGCCTGAGCTTCAAGTAAAACAAGACACCCTGCATGCGCCCGCGCCCCGGCCCGTGCGGGGGAGGGCGCGGCCTTGCCAGAGATTTCCCATTGACCGCTGACCTGAACATCCACCATACCCGCCTGACCCCCCAGATGCGCAGCGTGCTCGAGCGCATGGCCCGCGCCGGGCATGCGCCGCTGCACACCCGATCACCCCAGGATGCCCGTGTGGCCTACCAGGCCGGTGCCGATGTGCTGGAGGTGCCCAAGGCCCCGCTGGCACGCGTCGAAGACCTGACCATCCCGGCCCGCGACGGGTATGCGTTGCCCGTGCGGCTGTACGCCCCCAGCACGGACGCGGGCCTGCCGCTGCTGTTGTACACGCACGGCGGCGGCTTCACCATCGGCAACATCGCCACGCACGACATCCTGTGCCGTGAACTCGCGCGGCTGGCGGGGTGCATGGTCGTGTCGCTGGACTACCGGCTGGCGCCCGAGCACCGCTTTCCGGTGGCCAGCAACGACGCCTGGGATGCGCTGGCCTGGCTGGCTGCGCAGGGGGGCGCATGGGGCGCAGACACCGCCCGCCTGGCCGTGGGCGGCGACAGCGCGGGCGGCACGCTCGCCGCGGTGAACGCCATCCTGGCGCGCGATGCGGGCCTGCCGCTGGCACTGCAGATGCTGTTCTACCCCGGCTGTGCCGCGCACCAGGACACGCCATCGCACACCACGTTTGCGCGCGGCTTGGTGCTGGAAGAGCCCGCCATCAGCTGGTTCTTCGGCCACTACGTGCAAAGCCGCGCCGAGCGCGAGGACTGGCGCTTTGCACCGCTGCTCGCGCCCGATGTGGATGGCGTGGCGCCCGCCTGGGTGGGCCTGGCCGAGTGCGACCCGCTGGTGGACGAAGGCGTGGACTATGCCGACAAGCTGCGCCTGGCGGGCGTGCCGGTAGACCTGGAAATCTACCGCGGTGTGACGCACGAATTCATCAAGATGGGCCGCGCCATCCCTGAGGCACGCCAGGCCCATGCCGATGCGGCGCGAGCACTGCGCAGCGCCTTCGGCCTGGACTGACCCTTCATAACAATCCTTGGAGACAACGACACCATGCAACGCAGTGATTTCCGATTGTTCCACCGCCTGCGCGTGCGCTGGGCCGAGGTGGACATGCAGAAGATCGTGTTCAACGCCCACTACCTGATGTACATCGACACCGCCATGTCCGACTATTGGCGGGCGCTGGGGCTGCCTTACGAGAGCAGCATGCACGCCCTGGGCGGCGAGATGTACGTGAAGAAGGCGACGGTGGAATACCACGCGTCGGCACGGCTCGACGACACGCTGGAGGTGGGCCTGAAGTGCGCGCGCATCGGCACCTCGTCCTGCCTGTTCCAGGCGGGCATCTTCAGCGGCGACCGGCTGCTGATCTCGGCCGAGTTGGTCTATGTGTTCGCCGACCCGGCCACGCAGACCTCGCGGCCCGTGCCGCCCGCGCTGCGCGCCATCTTCGACGGCTTCGAGGCCGGCCACGACATGGCCGAAGTCAAGACCGGCGACTGGAACACGCTGGGCCGTGATGCAGGCCGCGTGCGCACCGATGTGTTCGTGCGCGAGCAGGGCATTCCCGCCGATATCGAGGCCGATGCGCTCGATATCTCGGCGCGCCACGCGGTGCTCTACAACCGCCTGGGCATGCCGATTGCCGCGGGGCGCCTGCTGCAGCCCGAGCCCGGCGTCGGCCGCATCGGCCGCATGGCGGTGGACCGGTCCGTGCGCGGCGGACGCTGGGGCCGGCAACTGCTGGATGCCCTGGTGGGCGCGGCCAAAGCGCGTGGCGACACCGAAGTGCAACTGCACGCCCAGCGCAGCGCCGAAGGGTTTTATCGCCGCGCCGGGTTCACGGTGGTGGGCCAGCCGTACGAGGAGGCCGGCATTGCCCATATCGCCATGGCGCAGCGGCTGTAGTGCCCCGCATGGGCACGGCCGTGTCACGGCTGGGTGCGGTGCCTGTGGATGCTATAAAAATATGAGCTGCTACCGCTCGCCAGGCAAGCGGTAGAGCTGATTTTTTATCAAATATCGTCGAGCAGTGCGTAAGGCAGGGGCTGCAACGACAGCGCCACGGCGTCCGCCGCGCCCACCTGCAGGCTGTCCTGAGCGGCTGCGATCTGCAGCGACACGATGGCGTCGAAACCCCCCGCCGGTGCCGCCGCAACCTGCACCACCGTGCCGCACGGCTGCTCCAGGTCGTTGGTGCTGAACACCTCGGCCCCGACGGCTACTGCAGAGGCAGCGTGGGCCACGTAGGCCCGGCGCTTGAGCGTGCCGCGGAACTGGCTGCGCGCCACCACTTCCTGGCCGGGGTAGCAGCCCTTCTTGAAGTTCACGCCGCCCACGGATTCGTAGTTCAGCATCTGCGGCACAAAGGCTTCGACCACCGGGGTGGTCAACGTTGCGACGCCGCTTCGGACCTCGCCCCAGGCCCACACGGCCGGGTCGATGGCTGTGCCCGTGGGCGCAGGGTCGGCCACCGGCGCCACCCACAGCGCACGGGGCTGGCCGTCGGCGGGGTACAGGTGCACCACCGACGCGGCGCCCACGTCCGCCTTGGTCCAGGCGGGCTGTGCGCCCTGGGGCAGGGCCGTGACGGCATCGCCCGCCAGGCCGTACAGCGCGAAGTCGGCCGTCGCATCCGTCAGCTTGGCCTTGGCGCGCAGCACGAACATCGACAGGCGCTTGAGGGTGGGGGGCAGCAGGTCGGGGCTGCACAGCAGGAGGATCTCGGTGGCGCTGCGCTTGAAGCCGATGAAGGTGGCCTGCATGCGGCCCTTGGCCGACAAAAAGGCCGCCAGGCGGGCCTGGTCGTCGCCCAGCAGGGCGAAATCCTGGGTGAGCTGGCCGTGCAGGAACTTGGCGGCGTCGTCGCCTGCGACACGAATCACGCCCAGGTGGGACAGAGGGGCAATGCCGTTCAGAGGGTGGGTCATCGCTGAATTATGATGCCCGGTTCTACACATACATTCATCAGGGTTGTGCGACGTCTACTTGCTTTGATCTTGGTGGTTCTCATCGGTGCCGGTGGCGCCGCCTTCTGGTGGCTGCACCAGCCGCTTGCCATGGGCAGCGAGCCGCTGGAGCTGGCCATCGAGCCTGGCACCACGCCGCGCGGCATCGCACGTGATGTGGTGGCCGCGGGCGCGCAGACCGATGCCCGGCTGCTGTACGCGTGGTTCCGCTTCTCTGGGCAGGACCGCGCCATGAAGGCCGGCAACTACGAAATCCCCCCCGGCACCACGCCGCGCAGCCTGCTCAACAAGCTGGTGCGGGGTGAAGAGTCTTTGCGGGCGCTGACCCTGGTGGAGGGTTGGAACTGGCGCCAGGTGCGCCAGGCGCTGGCCAAGGAAGAGCAGATCAAGCACGACGCCGCGGCCTTGACCGACGAAGCCCTGATGGCGCAACTGGGCCGCCCGGGCGTAGCACCAGAGGGCCGGTTCTTCCCCGACACGTACGCCTATGCCAAAGGCTCCGGCGAGATCGCCCTGCTGCGCCGCGCAATGCACGCGATGGACCGCAAGCTCGAAGCCGCCTGGGCCCAGCGCGCGCCAGACACACCGCTCAAGTCGGCCGACGAGGCACTCGTTCTGGCCAGCATCGTCGAAAAAGAAACCGGCCGCGCCAGCGACCGTGGGCAGATTTCCGGCGTGTTCACCAACCGGCTGCGCGTGGGCATGCTGCTGCAGACCGACCCCACCGTCATCTACGGCCTGGGCGAGAAGTTCGACGGCAACCTGCGCAAACGCGACCTGCTGGCCGACACCCCCTGGAACACCTACACCCGCGCCGGCCTGCCGCCCACACCCATTGCCATGCCCGGCAAAGCCGCGCTGGTGGCCGCGGTGCAGCCCGAGGCCACGCGTGCGCTGTACTTCGTGGCCAAGGGCGACGGCACCAGCCACTTCAGCGCGTCGCTCGAAGAACACAACCGCGCCGTGAACCGGTACCAGAGAGGCGGGCAATGACCCAGGGCCTGTTCATCAGCTTCGAAGGCATCGACGGGGCGGGCAAGTCGTCGCACATCGAGGGCCTGGCCACCGCGTTTCGCGCGCAGGGCCGCACGGTCACCGTGAGCCGCGAGCCCGGCGGCACGCCCCTGGCCGAAAAGCTGCGCGAAATGGTGCTGGCCGACCCCATGGATGCGCTCACCGAGTCTCTGCTCATCTTTGCCGCCCGCCGCGACCATTTGCTCCATGTGATCGAACCTGCGCTCGCGCGGGGCGAGGTGGTGCTGTGCGACCGCTTCACCGACGCCACGTTCGCCTATCAGGGCGCAGGCCGTGGCTTCGATGTGGGCGTGCTATCGACTTTGGAGCGCCTGGCGCAGACGGGGCTTGCGCCAGACGCCAGTTTGATGCGCGAACCGGATCTGACCGTGTGGTTCGACCTGCCCCCCGAAGTGGCCGCAGAGCGCCTGGCGGGTGCACGCGTTCCGGACCGTTTCGAGTCCCAGCCCGTCGAGTTCTTCCGCCGCGTATCGCAGGGCTATGCCGACCGCGCAGCCGCTGGGCCGCAGCGCTTTGCCCGGCTGGACGCCGCGCAGGACCGCCACCGCGTGTGGCAGCAGCTCACCAGCGTGTTCGTGCGCAAAGGGTGGCTGGCGATCATGGTGGCGTCGCAAGGAGGCCCGCGATGAGCACCGACGCTCCATCCGCCGCACTGGCCCCCTGGATCGCCGCCCAGCGCACCAGCCTGCTGGCGCAGCGCGGCCATGCCTGGCTGTTGCAGGGCCCGTCGGGCCTGGGCCAGTACACGCTGGGGCTGGAACTGGTGCGCGCCTGGCTGTGCGACGCGCCTGGCCCGAACGGTGCCTGTGGCCAGTGCAGCAGCTGCCACGCCATCGAGGTGCGCACCCATGCCGACCTGTGCGTGCTGATGCCCGAGGTGCAGATGATGGCGCTGGGCTGGCCGCTGTCCGAAAAGGCACAGGCCGACATCGACGACAAGAAACGCAAGCCCAGCCGCGAGATCCGCGTGGAGGCCATGCGCGATGCGGTGGAGTTTTCGCAGCGCACCTCGGCCCGGGGCCGCGGCAAGGCCGTGCTGGTGTACCCGGCCGAGCAAATGAACCACATCACGGCCAACGCGCTGCTCAAGACGCTGGAGGAGCCGCCGGGCGATGTGCGCTTTGTGCTGGCCAGCGAGGCAGCGCACCAGCTGCTGCCCACCATCCGCAGCCGCTGCCTGGGCCACGCGATGGCCTGGCCCGCAGAGGCCGAGATGCTGCAGTGGCTGCGCGGGCAGGGCGTGGCCGACGATGCGGCCAAGGCCTTCCTGCGCGCCGCAGGCGGCAGGCCCGACGATGCCTTGGCATGGGCCCAGTCCGGCCGCAGCCCGCAGGCGTGGTCTGCGCTGCCCCAGGCCATGGCCAAGGGCGACGTCACCGCGCTGGGCGACTGGGCGCCCGCCCAGGCCATCGATGCACTGCAAAAGCTCTGCCACGACCTGATGGCCGCGAGCGTGGGCGCCGCGCCACGCTACTTTGCGCCTGCCGACCTGCCCAAGGCCGTGCCGCCGCTGGGCGCGCTCACCCGCTGGTCGCGCGCGCTGGCCAAAGAGGCGCGCACGGCAGAGCATCCGTTCAACGCAGGGCTCATGCTGGAGGCGCTTGTGGCGCAGGCGAGAAACACCCTACACTCGAGACAACCAGCCCCAGGCACCCACCCATGAGCAGTCCCTCCACCGCACCCCGCCCCAGCGTCATGCAGCTGGCCATCAAGGAAAAGGCGGCCTTGTATGCGGCCTACATTCCCTTTTTTGCCGAAGGGGGCATTTTTGTCCCCACCCAGCGCGACTACAAGCTGGGCGATGATGTCTATGTGCTGCTGACCCTGCCGGACGATACGCAGCGCTACCCCGTGGCGGGCCGCGTGGCCTGGGTGACACCGGCACGCGCAGCGGGCAACCGCACGCAGGGCGTGGGCATCCAGTTTCCCCGGGACGAAAAGTCGCGCCAGCTCAAGGTCAAGATCGAAGAGCTTCTGGGCACGGCCCTGGGCTCCGACCGTCCGACCCAGACCATCTGACACGGCCTGCGTGCCCGGTGCCGACCCGCGCAGGCGTGTCGGCATTTTTATTGGGGGCAGAACTTACGCGCGCCAGGGTGGTCGCACTAGCTTGGCTGCCCGGCAACTCACCGGTCCGCCCCGTTTGTTACCGCTTCGTTTTCCTGATACCGCATGTACACCGACTCGCACTGCCATCTCAACTTTCCGGAACTGCTGAGCCAGTTGCCCGCCATCCGCCAGGCCATGGCCCAGGCGCAGGTGGACCGGGCCCTGTGCATCTGCACCACGCTGGAGGAGTTCGAGGGCGTTCATGCCCTGGCCACGGCCCACGACAACTTCTGGAGCACGGTGGGCGTGCACCCCGACAACGAGGGTGTGCAGGAGCCCACCGTGCAGGACCTGCTGACCCGCGCCGCGCTGCCCCGGGTGGTGGCGATCGGCGAGACCGGGCTTGACTACTACGGCATGGAAGACCGCAAGGGCGGCCGCAGCATTGCCGACCTGGAGTGGCAGCGCGACCGTTTTCGCAACCACATCCGCGCAGCGCGTACCTGCGCCAAGCCGTTGGTGATCCACACCCGCAGCGCATCGGACGACACGCTGGCCATCCTGCGGGAGGAGGGCGAGGACGGCTCCGGCAACATCGCCGGGGGCGTGTTCCACTGCTTCACCGAATCGATGCAGGTGGCCCGCGCGGCGCTGGACCTGGGCTATTACCTGTCGTTCTCGGGCATCGTCACCTTCAAGACCGCGCAGGAGCTGCGCGACGTGGTGGCCTACGTGCCGCTGGACCGCACATTGATCGAGACCGACAGCCCCTACCTGGCACCCGTGCCCTACCGCGGCAAGACCAACAGCCCGGCCTATGTGCCGTACGTGGCCCAGCAGGTGGCCCAGACCAAGGGCATCGCGGTGGAAGAGGTGGCCGAGGCCACCAGCCGCAATTTCGAAACCTTGTTCAAGGGGGTCACCGCATGACGATCGTGCACGCAGACGGCGCATCGCCCGCCATCGACATCACCACCATCATCACCACCGCAGCCGCTGCTGGGGCCGCAAACCCCACACGAACGCACCGCCGCAAGGTTCTGGCGGGCCTGGCTGCAGCCCTGTTCGCCCCCTGGGCCCAGGCCGGGGCCTACGAAGATTTCTTCTCGGCCATTCAGCGGGACGACGGCAATGCCATCACGGCCCTGCTGCGCCGCGGCTTCGATCCGAACACGCGCGACGCCAAGGGCCAGGCGGGCCTGTTGATTGCGCTGCAGAGCGACTCGCTCAAGGCCGTTGCGGCGCTGATGGCGGCACGCAACATCAAGGTCGAGGTGCGCAACACCCAGGACGAAAGCCCGCTGATGCTGGCCGCCATCAAGGGCCAGGTCGACATCGTCAAGGCCTTGATCGCCCGTGATGCCGACGTGAACAAAACCGGCTGGGCGCCGCTGCACTATGCGGCATCCGCCGGCTCGGCTGCACACCGCCAGATCATCGCGCTGTTGCTGGAGAACCATGCCTACATCGACGCCGCATCGCCGAACGGCACCACGCCGCTGATGATGGCGGCGCACTACGCGTCGCTGGAGTCGGTGCAACTGCTGCTGGACGAAGGCGCAGACCCCACGCTCAAGAACCAGCTGGGGCTGACCGCCACCGACTTTGCGATGCGGGCAAGCCGCACGGACTCGGCGGCAAAGATCGCCGAAGCGCTGCGGCGCCGCCAGCCCAACCGCGGCAAGTGGTAGTGGGTAGTGGGTAGTGGGTAGTGGGTAGTGGGTAGCTGCGGGCTGGTGGGCTTGTGGGCTACGAAATATCAGCCAAAGTAGCCCCTGCCGCTTGTCTGGCAAGCGCCAGTAGCTATCATTTTTGACTATCAGGTAATCAGGCGGCTTCTGACGGCCGTGACTGCAGGCGCGCATACAGCCCGCCTTGCGCCATCAGCTCGGCATGTGTTCCCTGCTCGGCAATGCGCCCGCGTTCCATCACCACCACGCGGTCGGCATGTTCGATGGTGGACAGGCGGTGTGCAATCACCAGCGTGGTCCGGCCCTGCATCAGGCGCTGCAGCGCGTCCTGCACCAGGCGCTCCGACTCGGTGTCCAGCGCCGAGGTGGCTTCGTCCAGGATGAGGATGGGCGCGTCCTTGTAGAGCGCCCGTGCAATGGCCAGCCGCTGGCGCTGCCCGCCCGACAGCTGCGTGGCGTTGTGGCCCACCACCGTGTGGATGCCCTGGGGCAGGGCGGCCACGTGGGCGGCCAGGTTGGCGGCCTCCAGGCAGTCGAGCACGCGCTGCTCGTCCACGGCGTGGCCCAGCGCCACGTTCGCGGCAATGGTGTCGTTGAACATGACCACGTCCTGGCTCACCATCGCGAACTGCGATCGCAGCGAGCCCAGGTCCCAGTCCGGCAGCGGCTGCCCGTCCACCAGAATCTCGCCGGCTGACGGCATCACGAACCGCGGCAGCAGGTTGACCAGCGTGGTCTTGCCCGCGCCCGACGGCCCCACCAGGGCCACGATTTCACCGGGGGCGACCCGCAGGCTGACCTGGTCCAGCGCCGGCGCATGGTCGGATCCGAAGGACACCGTGACGCGGTTCAGTGCCAGCTCGCCTTTCACGCGGTCGGTGCGGAACTGCCCGCCGCTTTCGGCGCCCGTATCACCCAGCAGGGCCAGCCCGCGCTCCAGCGCAGCCACTCCGCGCGTGACGGGGCTGGCAACGTCGGCCAGGCGCCGAATGGGTGCGATGAGCATCAGCATGGCCGTGATGAACGACACGAAGCCACCCACCGTGACGTCCTTGGTGTCCACTGCGCCGCGGCTCTGCCACAGCGCAATGCAGATCACCACCGACAGCGCGGCGGCTGCCAGCAACTGCGTCAGGGGCGTCATCGCGGCCGATGCGATGGTGGACTTGATGGCCAGGCGCCGCAGGCTGCCGCTCAGCCCCGCAAAACGCTCCGCCTGGCCCTCTTGCGCGCCATGCAGCCGCACCATGCGGTGGGCCAGCACGTTTTCTTCGACCACGTAGGCCAGCTCGTCCGTGGCCTGTTGGCTGCTCTTGGTCAGGTGGTACAGCCGCTTGGACAGCGTCTTCATGATCCAGGCCACGCCAGGCACCACCACTGCCACGATCAGCGTGAGCTGCCAGTTGAGGTACAGCAAGTAGCCCAGCAGGGCCACCAGCGTGAATCCGTCGCGCGACAGCCCCATCAGCGCCTGCACCAGCAGCGTGGCGCCGGTCTGCACCTCGTACACCACGGTGTTGGACAGCGCGCTGGCCGACTGGCGCGTGAACAGTCCCATTTCTGCCGCCAGTACCCTGGCGAACAAAGACTGGCGCAGTATCAGCATGCCTTCGTTGGCGATGCGGGCCAGGGCGTACTGCCCCACGAACTGCGCCACGCCCCGCACGAAGAAGATGCCCAAAATGGCCAGCGGCACCATCCACAGCTGCAGCGTGCCCTGGGTAAAGCCGCGGTCGAGCAGCGGCTGCAGCAGGGCAGGGATGAGCGGCTCGGTGACCGCGCCCACGAGCGTGGCGACGATGGCCAGGGTCCAGGCGAGCCGTTGATTGCCAAAATAAACGGATAACCGTTTGAGGCGTGTGGTCAGGCTGGCAGGGGGAGCGGCGGGGGGGCTGGCAGGCGCGGAGGCTGGGTGGGGGGCTTGCATGTGCGGCCAATTCTACGTTTGCGCCTGCGGGCGGCCGGGGAATGGGCGGTGGCCAGCGGGTGGCTGTCTGGTGGCTGCCAAGTAGCTGCCCGGTGCGGCGGCAGGGCCCAACATCAAAAAAATGAGCAACAAGTGCAGCACTGGCACAGTTTGTCACAGGGGTTTTCCAGCAGTGTGTAACATTCGGGGTTGCCTGAAGCCTGTTCAATGTCTTTGTTCGGCCACTGCTGGATGCCAATGACCACAGATCGAATCTCCTCTCAAAATACTCCCGCGGCTTTGCCGCAACCCCTGCGCCGCCATGTACTGGCCGCGTTGATCGCCACACCCGCCGTTCCGGCCCTTGCGCAGTTTCGCGTCGAGGTCACTGGTGTGGGCCTCACCCAATTGCCCATCGCCATAGCGCCGTTCCGGGGCGAAGCGCAAGCTCCCCAGAAGATCGCCGCCATCGTGCAGGCCGACCTGGAGCGCAGCGGCCAGTTCCGCGCTGTCGACGCCACAGGCGTCGCGCTGGACGAAACGGCCCGCCCCGATGTCGCCCTGTGGCGCCAAAAGAGTGCCGATTCGCTGGCCACCGGCAGCATCACCCGCCTGTCCGACGGCCGGTTCGACATCCGGTTTCGGCTGTGGGACGTCGTCAAGGGCCAGGACCTGGGCGGTCAGAGCTTTGTCGTCACGCAGGGCGATCTGCGCCTGGTGGCGCACCGCATCGCCGACTTCATCTACGAAAAGCTCACCGGCGAGCGCGGCATTTTCTCGACGCGCATTGCCTACGTCACCAAGACCGGTCCACGCTACAGCCTGTGGGTGGCCGATGCCGATGGCGAAAACTCGCAGTCGGCACTGTCCAGCCCCGAGCCCATCATCTCGCCCGCCTGGTCGCCCAACGGCGGCCAACTGGCGTATGTGTCCTTCGAATCGCGCAAGCCGGTGGTGTACGTGCACGACGTCGCATCGGGCCGCCGCCGTTTGATCGCCAACTTCCGCGGCTCCAACAGCGCGCCCGCCTGGGCGCCGGACGGCCGCTCGCTGGCGGTCACTTTGAGCCGCGATGGCGGCTCACAGCTGTACACCATCGACGCCAACGGCGGTGAGCCTCGCCGTCTCATGCAGAGCGCGGGCATCGACACCGAGCCCGTGTATTCGGGCGACGGCCGCAGCATCTACTTCGTGAGCGATCGCGGGGGCGCGCCGCAGATCTACAAGGTGACCGCATCCGGCGGCAATGCCGAGCGCGTGACCTTCACCGGGTCCTACAACATCTCGCCGAGCGTGAGCCCTGACGGTAAGTGGTTGGCCTACATCTCCCGTGTGGGCGGCGCCTTCAAGCTCCACGTCATGGATTTGTCCACCGGCACGGTGAACGCCGTGACGGACTCGACGGCCGATGAAAACCCCAGCTTTGCGCCCAACAGCCGCCTGATCGTCTACGCGACCCAGCAGCAAGGCCGCGAAGCGCTCATGACCACCACGCTCGACGGCAAGATCAAGGCGCGACTGGCAGGGCAGGCTGGCGACATCCGCGAACCGGACTGGGGTCCGTTTCAAAAGCAGTGAACTAATTTTCAATTTCAGTTATCAAGTTTTCAGGAGAATTTTGGATGATCAAACGTTTTACCCTCGCCCTTTCCATCGTCGCCCTCATGGCTGGTTGCAGCTCCGGTGTGAAGCTGGACGACGTGCCTGTCGAAGACAAGAACGCGACGTCGACCATGCCCGGCACCAACAGCGGCGCCAATTCCGGCAACACGGCGCAAAGCGGTGTGGCAGGTGTGGACCTGGGCCAGTCGGCGCGTGACGCGGCAGGCCCACAGGGCGTGGCCCGCGTCGTGTACTTCGACTACGACAGCTACGTGATCAAGCCAGAATTCCAATCGCTGATCGAAGCGCATTCCCGCTTCATCAAGTCGGGCGGCAACCGCAAGGTCATGATCGAAGGCCACACCGATGACCGCGGTGGCCGTGAATACAACCTGGCGCTGGGCCAAAAGCGTGCTGAGGCGGTGCGCCGTTCTCTGGGCCTGCTGGGTGTGCAGGACAACCAGATCGAAGCCGTGAGCTTCGGCAAGGAAAAGCCCGCAGCCCCTGGCAATTCGGAAGACGCACACGCGCAAAACCGCCGCGCTGAACTGTCCTACCGTTGATGCGCGCGTTGTCTTTTTCCTTCCCCCGCAAGGCGCTGGCAGCGGCGACGCTGCTGGCAGTGTTGGTGCCGGCAAGCCACGCAGCGCTGTTCGAGGATGACGAAGCACGCCGTGCCATCCTGGAGATGCGCCAACGGGTCGACGGCCTGCAGGCCGCCCAGCAGCGCTCTTCCGACGAGGTGCGCAGGCTGGGCGAGGACAACAGCCAGCTGCGCCGCAGCCTGCTCGACCTGCAGACGCAGATCGAAACCCTGCGCGTGGAGCAGTCCAAGATGCGCGGCCAGAACGAGCAGTTGCTGCGCGATGCGGCCGACCTGCAAAAGCGCCAGAAGGACATCGCCCAGGGCGTGGACGAGCGCCTGCGGCAGTTTGAGCCCGTGAAGGTCACGCAGGACGGCCAAGAGTTTCAGGCTGATCCGGCGGAAAAGCGGGATTTCGAAGCAGCGCTGGCCGTGTTTCGGTCGGGCAAGTTCCCCGAAGCCAGTGCAGCGTTTGCGGCCTTTGTGCGCCAGTACCCCCGCAGCGGCTTCGTGCCATCGGCCCGTTTCTGGCTGGGCAATGCGCAGTACGCGACCCGCGAGTACAAGGAGTCCATCAACAACTTCAAGTTGATGCTGGCTGATGCGCCGACCCACGCGCGCGCACCGGAAGCCGCATTGTCGATTGCCAACTGCCAGATCGAGCTCAAGGACACGCGCGCCGCCCGCAAGACGCTGGAGGACCTGGTGAAAGCCTACCCTCAGTCTGAAGCTGCCATGGCAGCCAAAGAGCGTCTGTCGCGCCTGAAGTAAGCACCATGATCCCCGAGGTCGTCGCTTCGCCGGACGCTGTTCCGGCTGCCGAGCTGGAGCGGCGCTTTGGCGGGCTGGAGCGGCTCTATGGCGTTGCGGGTGCCGCCCGCATCCGCCAGGCCCATGTGGCCGTCATCGGCGTCGGCGGCGTGGGCTCCTGGACCGCTGAGGCCTTGGCGCGCAGCGGGGTGGGGCAGATCACCCTGGTGGACATGGACCATGTCGCTGAGTCCAACATCAACCGCCAGATCCACGCCCTGACCGCCACCGTCGGACAGGCCAAGGTCGTGGCCATGCAGCAGCGCATTGCGCAGATCAACCCGGCCTGCACGGTGCATTGCGTTGACGACTTTGCTACTCCGGAGAATTGGCCGGGTTTGCTGCCGCATGCGGTGGATGCCGTGGTCGATGCCTGCGACCAAGTTAAGGCCAAGACGGCCATGGCCGCTTGGGCGCGCGACAACGGTGTGCTGCACATTGTGGTCGGCGCGGCGGGTGGCAAGCGCCACGCGCACAAGGTCGATGTGGATGACCTTGCGAACACCACCCATGACCCCTTGCTGGCCCAGGTGCGTTACCGCCTGCGCAAGGAGCACCGCGCGCCGCGCGAGGGCAAGAAGATCGGCGTCACCTGCGTGTTCAGCCGAGAGTCAGTCGCTGCGCCGGACGCCTCGTGCAATATCGACGGCGACGGCTCATTGAATTGCCACGGCTACGGTTCCGTCGTCGCGGTGACCGCGACCTTCGGTCAATGCGCTGCTGGTTGGGTTCTGGATCAACTGGCTGCAGGGTCCCCGAAAAAGCTGCCGAAAAAGACGCTATAATCCGAGGCTTTGCAGCAATTGTTCCATTAGTAAGTTGCTGCAAAGAGATGGGACGTTAGCTCAGTTGGTAGAGCAGCGGACTTTTAATCCGTTTGTCGTGGGTTCGACCCCCGCACGTCCCACCAAGATCAGAAGGCCCTGTAGCAATACAGGGCCTTTTTTGTTTTTGGCCCAGTCGACACACATCAACTCTCGACTCCAGCTTGCAATCCGATCGGTTCGGACCGTGCTCTGAATGGGCCGCTTCAAATGCGGCGTGCAGTGCCCCGCTGGCGCAGGCGAGCCAATCCACAAAGCGCTATCCCGGCCGATAGTCCGATGACGGCCCACTCGGACAGGGTAGGAATGCTGGTGGGAGTGGCGGATGCAGCCACGACCACTGTGAATGAGTCGAAGGTGGGGCCGGCGCCCCACACCCAGGTGTAGGAGCCGGCGGTGAGGCCCAGGGCTGCAATGGTGGTGCCAGTCCATGTGGTGGTCGATGGGGTCAAAGCTGCGCCGGAGACATAACCCCCCGGCACTGCGATCCAGGCTCCGGCGGTGAAACCTGCTGCGTCACCCGTGGTGCTGGAGGCCCCGGCGCTGGAGCCCGTTCCGAAATCAGCGGGGCCCACCGTGGTGATGGCGTAGATGCTGGCTGGCGCTGCTCCCACGAGTGCCGCGCCGATGTTGGGGATGACGAATGCCGGTGATGGGACGCTTGCAGCGAACGTCGCGCCTGATGTGTTGAGAGACCCGTTCCCGGTGGCAACGACGTCCGGCCCGCTCTGAGCGATGGTCAGCGTGTAGGCGGCATAAGAATGGCCACATGCCGTCAATAGCGCTGCCGCGGCAAATTTCGATAACTTCATGGATTCCCCTTAGCCTTTGTTTTTAGCACGTAGGCATCAGTGGGCGAAGCTCTTATTGACTCCCGAACTCCCGAACTCCCGAACTCCCGAACTCCCGAACTCCCGAACTCCCGACTCACGGACTGCGAAGGCCGGGGCAGTGAGGGTCTGCCTCGGCGGTGTGCAAGGTGGAATCAGGGAGGGGTAGGCCGGTTGCCAGCGCTGGGGGCAAACAAATCCCAGGTGGCGATGAACAGCGCTGCAATCACCGGCCCGATGACAAAGCCGGTCAGGCCGAACAAGGCCATGCCGCCGAGGGTCGAGATCAGCACGACGTAGTCGGGCATCTTCGTATCCTTGCCGACCAGGATGGGGCGCAGCACGTTGTCCACCAGGCCGATCACGAACACGCCGTACGCAATCAGCACCACACCTTGCCACACGGCACCCGTGGCCAGGAAGTAGATGGCCACCGGCAGCCAGATCAGGCCTGCGCCCACGGCCGGCAGCAGCGACAGGAAGGCCATCAGAACGCCCCACAGCACAGGGCCCTGGATGCCAAGGATCCAGAAGATCAGCCCGCCCAGCGCACCCTGCGATGCCGCCACGACGATGTTGCCCTTGACCGTGGCACGGATCACTGTGGTGAACTTGTCGACCAGCTGGCGCTTGTGGGCTTCGTCCAGCGGCGTGGCCTGGCCGATGCGCAAGGCCAGCCGGTTGCCGTCGCGCAGCAGAAAGAACAACAGGTAGAGCATGATGCCGAAGCTCACCACGAACTCCAGGGTGTTCTGGCCAATGCTGAGGGCCTGGGCTGCCACGAACTGGCTCGCTTGCACGGCCACGGACGAGAATTTGTCCTGCAACTCGGTGACCGAGGTCAGGTTCAGGCGTTCCAGCAGGTTCACGGCCCAGGAAGGGAGGGCCGAGATGATCTGCTGCAGGTACAGCCCGAAGTTGAGCTGCCCGGAGCGCATGCGCTCATACACCACCGTGGCTTCCTGTATCAACGAAATCGTGATGGCCGTCATGGGCAGGATCACGATCACAAGGCAAAGCGCCAGCGTACTCAGCGCCGCTAGGTTGGTGCGCCGGGGCATGCGCCGCAACAGTTTGCGGTGCAGCGGTGCAAAGAGGATGGCCAGGATCACGCCCCAGAAGACGGCCCCATGAAACTGCCACAGGATGGCCCCGAAGGCCACGGTGACAAGGATCAACAGCAGCAGGAAGGCTTTGGACTGGAGGTTGGCGGGCGTCATGTTGTGCGTAGCGAAGGAATACACGCACTGTAAGCGAGCCGGGTGCCACGCTACGGGGGACTCTGCTTTTTTGGCCGTTGCAAGACCCGCAAAGTTGGGTAGTTGGCGGTTCGGTGGCACAATGGCGCCCGCAACCAGGCCCTTCCCTAGCCACTGTCGCATCCGCCAATCGGTTCAGCCGTGTCGCGGAAGGTTTCTCAACCAACTAATGCTTTCCCAAGGAAAGCGGAGGTCAGCGGAATATGAGCGATACGACATCCGTCTATCAAGCCTACCAAGGCAACACCTACCTCTTCGGCGGCAATGCGCCCTATGTCGAAGAGATGTACGAAAACTACCTTGCCAACCCAGGTAGCGTGCCAGACAACTGGCGCGAGTACTTTGACGCACTGCAAAATGTGCCTGCCGTGGACGGCAGCAATGCCAAGGATGTTCCGCACCTCCCCGTCATCAATGCCTTTGCCGAGCGCGCAAAGCAAGGTGGCACCAAGGTCGTTGTCGCCACAGGCGCCGACTCCGAACTGGGCCGCAAGCGCACCGCCGTTCAGCAGCTGATCGCCGCGTACCGCAACGTGGGCCAGCGCTGGGCCGATCTGGACCCGCTCAAGCGCACAGAGCGCCCCGCGATCCCCGAACTCGAACCCTCTTTCTACGGCTTCAGCGACTCCGACCAGGAAGTCGTGTTCAACACCAGCAACACGTTCTTCGGCAAGGAATCCCTGCCGCTGCGCGAGCTGATCAATGCCCTGCGCGAAACCTACTGCGGCTCCATCGGTGTCGAGTACATGTACGCGACCGACCAGAACCAGAAGCGCTGGTGGCAAGAAAAGCTGGAAACCATTCGCAGCAAGCCCAGCTTCGGCGCCGAGAAGAAAAAGCACATCCTCGACCGCCTGACGGCCGCCGAAGGCCTGGAGCGCTTCCTGCACACCAAGTACGTCGGCCAAAAGCGCTTTTCGCTCGAAGGCGGTGAAAGCTTCATCGCCGCGATGGACGAGCTGATCCAGTCTGCCGGCGCCAAGGGCGTGCAGGAAATCGTGATCGGCATGGCCCACCGCGGTCGCCTGAACGTGCTGGTCAACTCCCTGGGCAAGATGCCCAAGGACCTGTTCGCCGAATTCGACCACACGGCGCCCGAAGACCTGCCATCGGGTGACGTGAAGTACCACCAGGGCTTTAGCTCCGACGTGACCACCCCTGGCGGCCCGGTTCACCTGTCGCTGGCGTTCAACCCGTCCCACCTTGAAATCGTGAACCCGGTGGTCGAAGGCTCGGTGCGCGCCCGTATGGACCGCCGTGCCGACCCGTTCGGCAAGCAGGTGCTGCCCGTGCTGGTGCACGGTGACGCGGCCTTTGCCGGCCAGGGCGTGAACCAGGAAACCCTGGCGCTGGCGCAGACCCGTGGTTATTCCACGGGCGGCACGGTGCACATCATCATCAACAACCAGATCGGCTTCACCACGTCCGACCCGCGCGATGCCCGCTCGACGCTGTATTGCACCGACATCGTGAAGATGGTCGAGTCGCCCGTGCTGCACGTGAACGGCGACGACCCTGAAGCCGTGGTCTTGGCCACCCAGCTCGCTCTGGAGTTCCGCATGGAGTTCCAGAAGGACGTGGTCGTGGACATCATCTGTTTCCGCAAGCTGGGCCACAACGAGCAGGACACACCTGCTCTGACGCAGCCGCTGATGTACAAGAAGATCGGCCAGCACCCCGGCACGCGCAAGCTGTATGCCGACAAACTGGCCACGCAAGGCCTGGGCGAGACGCTGGGCGACGACATGGTCAAGGCCTACCGCGCCGCCATGGACTCGGGCAAGCACACCATCGACCCCGTGCTGACCAACTTCAAGAGCAAGTACGCAGTGGACTGGAGCCCGTTCCTGGGCAAGAAGTGGACGGACGCTGGCGACACCGCCATCCCGTTGGCCGAGTGGAAGCGCCTGGCCGAGAAGATCACGACCATCCCTGAAAGCGTGACGCCGCACCAGCTGGTCAAGAAGGTGTACGACGACCGCGCTGCCATGGGCCGTGGCGACATCCCGGTGGACTGGGGCATGGGCGAGCACATGGCTTTCGCATCGCTGGTGGCCAGTGGCTTCCCGGTGCGCCTGTCGGGCGAAGACTGCGGTCGCGGTACCTTCACGCACCGCCACTCGGTCATCCATGACCAAAAGCGCGAGAAGTGGGACATCGGTACCTACGTGCCACTACAGAACGTGAGCGAGAACCAGGCTCCGTTCGTCGTGATCGACTCCATCCTGTCCGAAGAGGCGGTGCTGGGCTTCGAGTACGGCTACGCATCGAACGACCCCAACACCCTGGTGATCTGGGAAGCCCAGTTCGGCGACTTCGCCAACGGCGCGCAGGTCGTGATCGACCAGTTCATCGCCTCGGGCGAAGTGAAGTGGGGCCGTGTGAACGGCATCACCCTGATGCTGCCCCACGGCTACGAAGGCCAGGGCCCTGAGCACAGCTCGGCGCGCCTGGAGCGCTTCATGCAGCTGTCGGCCGATGCCAACATGCAGGTGGTGCAGCCTACGACGGCCAGCCAGATCTTCCACATCCTGCGCCGCCAGATGGTGCGTGATCTGCGCAAGCCGCTGATCATCATGACGCCGAAGTCGCTGCTGCGTAACAAGGACGCGACCTCGCCGCTGTCCGAGTTCACCAAGGGCAGCTTCCAGACGGTGATCCCGGAGCAGGACGAAGCCATCGCCAAGAAGGCCGCCAAGATCAAGCGCGTGATCGCTTGCTCTGGCAAGGTGTACTACGACCTCGTGAAGAAGCGCACCGAGCGTGAAGACGACGACGTGGTCATCATCCGTGTCGAGCAGTTGTATCCGTTCCCGCACAAGGCGTTTGCTGCCGAGCTCAAGAAGTACCCCAACGTCACGGACATCGTGTGGTGCCAGGACGAGCCACAAAACCAGGGCGCCTGGTTCTTCATCCAGCACAACATCCACGAGAACATGCTCGAAGGCCAGAAGCTGGGTTACTCCGGCCGCGCGGCATCGGCATCGCCTGCCGTCGGTTATTCGCACCTGCACCAGGAGCAGCAAAAGGCGCTGGTGGATGGCGCGTTTGCCAAGCTCAAGGGTTTTGTCCTGACCAAGTAAGGCCGGCAACCCCCGATTGCACAGAACAGAACAGAACCCCATTCCGAAAGAATTGATATGGCTATCGTAGAAGTCAAAGTCCCCCAGCTGTCCGAATCCGTGGCAGAAGCCACCATGCTGACCTGGAAGAAGAAGGCCGGTGATGCCGTGGCCGTGGACGAAATCCTCATCGAGATCGAAACCGACAAGGTGGTGCTGGAAGTGCCCGCACCATCCGCCGGCGTGATCACCGAAATCGTCCAGGGCGACGGCGCCACGGTGGTGGCCGACCAGCTCATCGCCAAGATCGATACCGAAGGCAAGGCCGGTGCTGCTGCACCCGCTGCAGCCCCTGCTGCTGCTGCCGCAGCACCTGCCGCTGCCGTGGCAGCAGCCCCAGCCGCTGCTGGCGGCTCCAAGGGCGACGTGGCGATGCCTGCCGCAGCCAAGCTGCTGGCCGAGAACAACCTGTCCGCATCGGCCGTGGCCGGCACGGGCAAGGATGGCCGCGTGACCAAGGGCGACGTGCTCGGCGCAGTCGCTGGTGGCGCTGGCGGTACCGCCAAGGCTGCCGTGGCAGCCCCCAGCACGATCCCTACCGGCGTGCCCACCAAGGCGCTGCCGCAGGTGTCGGCCCCTGCTCCCAAGGAAGACTTGAGCGGTCGCCCTGAGCAGCGTGTGCCCATGAGCCGCCTGCGCGCCCGTGTGGCCGAGCGTCTGCTGCAATCGCAGTCGACCAACGCCATCCTGACCACGTTCAATGAAGTGAACATGGCCCCCGTGATGGACCTGCGCAAGAAGTTCCAGGACTCCTTCACGAAGGAACACGGCACCAAGCTGGGCTTCATGTCCTTCTTCGTGAAGGCCGCCGTGCACGCCCTCAAGAAGTACCCCGTGCTGAACGCATCGGTGGACGGCAACGACATCGTCTACCACGGTTACTTCGACATCGGTATCGCCGTGGGCTCGCCCCGTGGTCTGGTGGTGCCCATCCTGCGCAATGCAGACCAGATGAGCTTCGCCGACATCGAAAAGAAGATTGCCGAATTCGGCAAGAAGGCTGGCGAAGGCAAGCTGGGCATTGAAGAGATGACCGGTGGCACGTTCTCTATCTCGAACGGCGGCACCTTTGGCTCGATGATGTCCACCCCCATCATCAACCCACCCCAATCCGCCATCCTGGGCGTGCACGCCACCAAGGACCGCGCCATGGTCGAGAACGGCCAGGTCGTGGTGCGCCCGATGAACTATCTGGCCATGTCCTACGACCACCGCATCATCGACGGCCGCGAAGCCGTGCTGGGCTTGGTGGCGATGAAGGACGCCCTGGAAGACCCATCGCGCCTGCTCTTCGATATTTGAGATGCAACCCCCTGAGTCGCTTCGCGCCTTCCCCCTTCTCTCGAATTGCTGCGCAATTCGGGAAGGGGGACACCGCCAGCGCGGCGGGGCGGCCCTTGCGCGGCGGTCGCTGGTAGGGCGCCGTGCGTCTCAGAGGCCGTTGGGAGTGGCGCGTAGCGCCCTTTGAGATGCATCTGATGGACCCACTCGTGCGGCTGGCTTGTGCCAATTCCGCCGGTGGGTTTTTTTCCAATGAACGATTGATTGAGTGAGACCGACATGAGCAAACAATTCGACGTGATCGTCATCGGTGGCGGCCCCGGCGGCTACATCGCCGCCATCCGCGCTGCCCAGCTGGGCTTCAACGTGGCCTGTATCGACGAGTGGAAGAACGAAAAGGGCGGCCCCGCACCGGGCGGCACCTGCACCAACGTGGGCTGCATTCCGTCCAAGGCGCTGCTGCAGTCGTCCGAGCATTTCGAGCACGCCAACAAGCACTTTGCCGAGCACGGCATCACGGCCAGCGACGTCAAGATGGACGTGGCCAAGATGATCGCCCGCAAGGACACCGTCGTGAAGCAGAACAACGACGGCATCCTGTACCTGTTCAAGAAGAACAAGGTCAGCTTCTTCCACGGCCGCGGCTCGTTCGTCAAAGCCGCCGAAGGTGGTTACGAGATCAAGGTGGCAGGCGCCGCTGAAGAGTCCATCACGGGCAAGCAGATCATCATCGCCACCGGCTCCAACGCCCGTGCGCTGCCCGGCACGCCGTTCGATGAAGAGTTCGTGCTGTCCAACGACGGCGCGCTGCGCGTGGGCGCCGTGCCCAAGAAACTCGGCCTCATCGGCTCGGGCGTGATCGGCCTGGAGATGGGTTCGGTGTGGCGTCGCCTGGGTGCTGAAGTGACCATTCTCGAAGGCCTGCCCACGTTCCTGGGTGCGGTGGACGAGCAGATCGCCAAGGAAGCCAAGAAGGCCTTCGACAAGCAGGGCCTGAAGATCGAGCTCGGTGTGAAGGTCGGCGAGATCAAGACCGGCAAGAAGGGCGTCTCCATCGCCTACACCAACGCCAAGGGCGAAGCCCTGTCGCTGGACGTGGACAAGCTCATCGTCTCCATCGGCCGCGTGCCCAATACCATCGGCCTGAATACCGAAGCCGTGGGCCTGGCCCTGGACGAGCGCGGTGCCATCGTCGTCGATGCAGACTGCAAGACCAACCTGCCCGGCGTGTGGGCGGTGGGCGACGTGGTGCGCGGACCGATGCTGGCGCACAAGGCCGAAGAAGAAGGCGTTGCCGTGGCCGAGCGCATTGCCGGCCAACACGGCCATGTCAACTTCAACACCGTGCCCTGGGTCATCTACACCAGCCCCGAGATCGCCTGGGTGGGCCGCACCGAGCAGCAGCTCAAGGCCGACGGCGTCAAGTACAAGGCCGGTACCTTCCCGTTCCTGGCGAACGGCCGCGCACGGGCGCTGGGCGACACGACCGGCATGGTTAAGATGCTGGCCGATGCCGACACCGATGAAATCCTGGGCGTGCACATCGTGGGCCCACAGGCCAGCGAGCTGATCTCCGAAGCCGTGGTGGCCATGGAGTTCAAGGCCAGCAGCGAAGACATCGCACGCATCTGCCACGCACACCCCAGCTTGAGCGAAGCCACCAAGGAAGCGGCTCTGGCCGTGGACAAGCGTACCCTCAACTTCTGATATTTGAATAAAAAACGGCCCTACCGCTTGCCAGGCAAGCGGTAGGCGCTATCAAATTCATAGTATCAGAGTGGTGCCCATCCCGTGACTGTCAAACAGGCTTACCTGGCCGAACTGGCCTCCAAAGGCTACCAAAGCGACCCCGCGCAGTTGCGGGCCGTGGATGCGCTGCAGCGCTGCGCCGACGAATGGGCGCAGTACAAGGAGCGGCGTTCCAATGCGCTCAAGAAGCTCATCAACCGGCCGGACATTCCGCGTGGCGTGTACATGTACGGCGGGGTGGGGCGGGGCAAGAGCTTCCTTATGGAGTGCTTCTTCAACGCCGTGCCCTTGAAGCGCAAGGTGCGCCTGCATTTTCACGAATTCATGCGCGAAGTGCACCGTGAGCTGGTGGGCCTGCAGGGCACGGTGAACCCGCTGGATGTGCTGGGCGAGCGCATCGCCAAGCGCTACAAGCTCATCTGCTTTGATGAGTTCCATGTTGCGGACATCACGGACGCGATGATCCTGCACCGGCTGCTGGTATCGCTGTTCGACAACGGGGTGGGGTTCGTCACCACCTCCAACTTCATGCCCGACGAGCTTTACCCGGGCGGCCTGCACCGCGACCGCATCCTGCCGGCGATTGCGCTGCTGAACGAGCGGCTGGAAGTGGTCAACGTCGACAACGGCACCGACTACCGCCGCCGCACCATGGAGCAGGTCAGGCTCTACCACACGCCCCTCGGGCCCGAGGCCGATGCCGAGATGGGCGAGGCGTTCGACAAGCTGGCCGAAGTGCACGACGAAGACCCGCTGCTGCACATCGAGCAGCGGGAGATCCGCGCCCGGCGCAAGGCGGGCGGTGTGGTCTGGTTCGATTTCAAGACGCTGTGCGGCGGCCCGCGCTCGCAGAACGACTACCTCGAAATCGCCACGCAGTTCCACACCGTGCTGCTCTCGGACGTGCCGTACATGCCCGTGAGCATGGCGTCGCCTGCGCGGCGCTTCACGTGGCTCGTCGACGTGCTGTATGACCGCCGCGTCAAACTCATCCTGTCGGCCGCCGTGCCGCCTGAGCAGCTGTACACCGAAGGGCCGTTGGCGCACGAGTTTCCGCGCACCGTGTCGCGGCTCAACGAGATGCAGTCCAAGGAATTCCTGGCGCTGGAGCGCCGCAACGTGGACACTGGGCTGACATGAAATACCTGGGCCTCTCCCTGGCTGCACTGCTGGCCTGCGCACCCGGCGCCAGCGTGTGGGCGCAATCTGCAGCGGGGACGCCGGCTCCCGCATTGGCACCTGCCGCCGCCGCATCCGCCCCTGCGTCCGCCGAGGGCCAGAGCAGTGCCCATGCCGCGGCTGCCGCACACCGCAAATCCGAGCGCGATCGCATTCGCCACGAGCGTGAAGCGGTGAAAGCCCAGCAGGTGAAGGATGAGGCGGCGTGCTACCAGCGCTTCGCAGCGGAGGACTGCCTGAAGGCCGTGCGGGCGCAGGTGCGCGATGTGGAGACCCGGCTGCGCGCACAGGAAATCGAACTCAACGATGCCGAGCGCAAGGAAAAAGCGGCAGATCGCCGAAAATCCATCGAAGAGAAGCAGCGCCCTGTACCGGCCAACACGCCTGCAGGCGCTGGCCCCGATGCCGTGCTGCGCAAGCCGGCAGCCGACCCGCAAGCCACCAAGGCGCAGCGGGACCATGAGGCAGATGTGCGGGCGCAGCAGCAGCGCAGCAATGTGCAAAAGAACGCCCAGGAACAACAAAGCCGCGCTGCAGAAAACGCTGTGCGCGCATCACAGGCCCGGGCCAAGCATGCCGAGGCGCTGCGCGCGGCCGAAGAGCGCCGTGCGCGTGTCGAAAAGGCCCAAGCGGATGCAGCAGCCCAGGGGCGCAAGCCTGCAGCACCGTTGCCGCCCGTACCTGCTGCTCCGTGAACGGGTCGGACTGCCGGAGTTGGTAGCGATGATGCAGCTGTATGAGCGCTAATGTAGCTGTATGAGAGCTGATGGAGCGTGCGGGGGCTATACCGTGGCCGCGCCTCATCTGATTCGCGCATGGGGCAGAGCGGCAGGTAACGAGGTCGCGACCTTGCCGTGCCCACGCGCCCCTCAGGGGCGGCCTGCCTCGGCCGGGTGGAGGCGCGGCACCTTCTTTTCTTCCACCAACGCTTCCATCTTCACGATCACCAGCGACAGGTTGTCGCCGCCTCCGCGCGCCCGCGAACGGGCCTTCTCGATAAGGAACTCCGTCGCTTCGCGGGGCGAGAGCGAATCGACCACCGACCCGAGTTCCGTGGGCGAGAAGTAGTGCCACACGCCGTCGCTGCAGGCCATCAGCGTATCGCCGGGTTGCAGTTGGGGGATCACGTGGGTGGTGATGGGAGGGTCGCTCTCGGTGCCCAGGCAGCCCACCAGGATGTTCGAGTGGGGGTGGTTGTTGGCTTCGGCCTCGGTGAGTTCACCGCGGTCCACCAGCGCCTGCACATAGGAATGGTCGCTGGTTCGAAACACCATGCGCGCACCCTGAAAGTGGTAAATCCGCGAATCGCCCGCATGCACCCAATGGCAGTCCCCGCGGGGGTTGATGAGGAAGGCCGCGATCGTGCTGTGCGGTTCCTGCTCGGCCGAGATGGCCGTGAGGCGAATGACGATGTGGGCTTCTTCCACCATGCTCTTGAGCATGGACACCGGGTCGTCCGTGTCGGGCGAGTAGCGCTCGAACAACTGGCGCGCGGTCATCATGACCTGGTCGGATGCCTTGCGCCCGCCGCTGCGGCCACCCATGCCGTCGGCGATGACGCCCAGCACGCAGCCGTTGTGCCGTTCGTGCGAGATCAGTGCCACCTGGTCTTGCTGGTACTCCCGGTCGCCCTTGTGGATGCCGGTGGACGCAATGAGGCGAAAGGCTTTGGTCATGCTGTGGATTGTGTGGGCGCGTGCAGGAACGGCCGTCGCAGAGCGTGGGCCAAACGCTTATTATCTGCCCGCCTGTGGCATTTTTGCCAACCCATGGCTGCTTTGCCTTGAATCCTCCATTTTTCACGTTCCGCCGGTGGTTCGCTGACCCTCCGGTGTGTATTCGCTTCGCCGCGTTGTGCGCACTGGCTGAAGCGACAGTGTTCCTCCCCCACCGCCGCCCGCCGCTGAAAGTCGTTGGTCTGCTTGCGTGCGTCCATGCGTTGCCGCGCGTAGCGGTTGGCGATCTGAAGGAGCCTTGCTGATGGCTCTGGCCGACATGGTGCAGGAGGTGTTCGCGCCGTTCGGGGTGCTGGCGCGGGCCGACCCGCATTTTCAGCCCCGCGACGGGCAGACCCGCATGGCAGCCGCCGTGGCGAGGACGATGGAGGAGGGCGGTGCGCTGGTGGTCGAGGCCGGCACGGGGGTGGGCAAGACCTTCGCCTATCTCGTCCCCGCGCTCCTCAGCGGCGAGCGCGTGTTGCTGTCTACCGCCACCAAGGCGCTGCAGGACCAGCTGTTTGCGCGCGACCTTCCGCTGCTGGCCCAGACCCTTGGTTTGCCGGTGCGCATGGCGCTGCTCAAGGGGCGCGGAAGTTATTTGTGCTTGTACCGGATGGAGCAAGCCCGTCACGATGCGCTGGGGCAGGAGCGCGGCGTGGCCCGCGTTCTGGCCAAGGTCGAGGAGTGGTCCCGCAGCACGCGCTCGGGCGACCTGTCCGAACTGACGGGCCTGGACGACCGTTCGCCCGTGATTCCGCTGGTCACCTCCACCCGCGAGAACTGCCTGGGTTCGCAGTGCCCGCGGTTTCGGGAATGCCACGTGCACCTGGCCCGCCGCGAAGCCTTGGCTGCGGACATCGTGGTCATCAACCACCATTTGTTCTTTGCCGACGTAGCGGTGCGCGAGTCCGGTATGGCAGAGCTGCTGCCTTCGGTGCGTGTGGTCGTGTTTGATGAAGCGCATCAGATCAATGAGACAGGCGTTCAGTTTCTCGGGTTGCAGCTCTCCACCGGGCAGATCACGGATTTTGGTCGCGACCTGTTGGCCACGGGCCTGCAGCACGCCCGCGGGCTGGCCGACTGGCAGGGCCTGGCCGCCCATGTGGACCATGCCGCGCGCGATCTGGTTCTGGTCACGGGGGAGTTGCGTGGTGCGCAGCGGCTGCGGTGGACCGACGAGGCGCCCGAAGGTGTGCGCGAGGCGGGCTGGAGCGCCGCGCTGCACCGCGTGGGCCAGGCTTGTGCCGACGCGCAGGAAGCCCTTGACACCGTGAGCGAGATTGCCCCGGATTTTGTGCGCCTGTACGAACGGGGCTCGGAGTTGCTGGCGCGCCTGGCCCGGTTTGCCGGGCCCGCGCAGACCGACGCCGTGCGCTGGGTCGACACAGGCGGCCAATTGCGGCTGATCGAGTCGCCGCTGGACATTGCCGAGGCCATGCGCACGCGGCTGCTGGCGGCGCCGAAAGAGGAATCGGACCCTGATGGATGGCCGGTACCGGCCGAAGAAGCCGGCCCGGGCAGGGCGTGGATCTTTACCTCGGCCACACTGGGCGACGATGACTTACTCACCTGGTTCACTGAGCGTGCAGGTCTGCAGGACGCGACCATCCTGCGGGTGGCCAGTCCGTTCGACTACGCGGTGCAGGCGGCGCTGTATGTGCCGCGGCATCTACCGTCCCCGGCGGACCCGGCCCACAGTGGCGCCTTGGCACGCTGGGTGGGCGACGCAGCGGAGGTATTGGGCGGCCGCACCCTGGTGCTCACCACCACGCTCAAGGCGCTGCGCACCATCGGCGATGCGCTGACCGCAAGGTGGGGTGCCACCGGCGCGCTGGAGGTGCTGGTGCAGGGCAACGGGCCCAAGCGCCGCCTGATGGAGCGCTTTCGCGAGGGATCGGACCATGGCCAGCCCGGCTGCATCCTGGTGGCGTCCGCCACGTTCTGGGAGGGGTTCGACGTGCCCGGCGACGCCTTGCAGCTGGTGGTCATCGATAAACTGCCGTTTCCGCCCCCCGGGGACCCTTTGGTCGAGGCGCGCACCCAGCGCATCGAAAAATCCGGCGGCAAGGCCTTCAAGGCCTATGCGCTGCCGGAGGCCGCGGTCGCCCTCAAGCAGGGCGCTGGCCGGTTGATTCGGCGTGAGACCGATCGGGGCATTCTGGTGGTGGGCGACACACGCCTGGTCACCATGGGCTATGGCAAGCGATTGCTGGCTGCGCTGCCACCCATGCGGCGGCTGGAATCGGACCAGGAATTCAATGAAGCGCTGGTCGCGCTTACCAGACCTTCCACCACGGATCCGACTTGCCCTTGACATCACCGCGCAGATAAGCGCTCTGCGGGTACGAGGTGTCCATCACCCGGCGTGCATCGTCGCGCAGCTGGGTCATGCCCAGTGCGTCGTACGACTGGATGAGGATGTACAGCGCTTCTTCGAGGGCCGGCACGCCCTGGTAGTCGGCCAGGGCCACTTGTGCCCGGCTGATGGCAGCCACATAGGCGCCGCGCTGGAAGTAGTAGCGTGCCACGTGCACTTCGTACTGGGCCAGAGAGTTCACGATGTAGGTCATGCGCTGGCGTGCGTCCTGCGCGTAACGCGAATCAGGGAACCGCGTGGCCAATTCGCTGAACGACTCGAACGAATCCTTGGCGGCCTTCTGGTCGCGCTCGGACAGGTCCTGGCGCGAGATGAACGAGAACAGGCCCAGGTTGTCGTTGAAGTTGACCAGCCCCTTCAGGTACAGCGCGTAGTCGAGGGCCGGGCTGGCTGGATGCAGCTTCATGAAGCGGTCCAGCGTGGCAATGGCCTGGGCTTTTTCGCCGGCCTTGTAGTGCGCGTAGGCCTTGTCCAGCTGGGCCTGCTGCGCCAGCGGCGTACCCGCAGCGCGGCCTTCGAGCTTTTCGAGCAGCGGGATCGCCTTGTCGTAGGCGCCGCTGTTCATTTCATCCTTGGCTTCCGAATGGATGCGGTTGGGGCTCCAGCCGGCCGTCTTGTCGTCGGTGGTGGTGGAGCAGGCTGCCAGCAGACCAGCGACCAGCAAGGCGGAGACAAGGGGCAGTGGAGCACGCAGCATCGAAAGAGGCTTTCAGCAAAAAAGAAACAGAGTGTGCCTGGCTGGCCAGAGCGCTGGCCGCTGTCGCGGCGAGGACTGCCCTGTGCCAGCCGGTCTCGATCCGGCCTGGGGCCTGGGAGGCAAAAGGGCATTGTACTGGGCGCGGCACCACCCCCAGATGCGTGGGTATCGCGAGTTTTCTGCCGGGCAGGCCGCCGGACTTTTTACAATGGCCCCCTATGTTTGTTCACCTGCGCCTGCACACCGAGTTTTCCGTCGTTGACGGTACCAACCGAATCGATGAGGTGGCCAAGGCTGCCGCCAAGGACGGCCAGCCCGCTCTGGCCATCACCGACCTCAACAACCTTTTCGGCGCCATCAAGTTTTACAAGGAAGCGCGTGGTAAAGGTGTCAAGCCGCTGATCGGGGCCGAAGTCAACGTCGCCTCGGAGTCCGGCCCTCCGGCGCGCATCGTGCTGCTGGTGCAGAACAAGCAGGGCTACCTGAATCTGTGCGAACTGCTGGCGCGCGCCTGGACGCGCAACATCGTCAAGAACGTGCCCGTGTGCACCTGGGACTGGCTGCGTGAACTGGGCGAGGGCCTGATTGCCTTGGCGGGGGCGCAGGCCGGGCCGGTGGGCCAGGCGCTGATGAAGGGGGACGACGCCGGGGCCGCCAACTTGGCGCTGGAACTGGCGGGTATCTTTCCCCACCGCTTCTACATGGAGATCCAGCGCGCCGGCCGTGCGGACGACGAGGCCCATGTCATAGCCGCCGTGCAACTGGCTGCACGGCTGAGCCTGCCCGTGGTGGCCACGCACCCGGTGCAGTTCGCGACGGCCGAGGATTACGAGGCCCACGAAGCGCGCATCTGCATTGCCGAAGGCGAGATCCTGGCCAACCAGCGCCGGGTGCGCAAGTTCACGCGCGAGCAGTATTTCAAGTCCAGTGCCGAGATGCAGGTGTTGTTCGCCGATGTGCCCACGGCCATCACCAACACCCTGGAAGTGGCCAAGCGCTGCAACCTGACGCTGGTGCTGGGCAAGCCGCAACTGCCCGATTTTCCGACGCCCAACGGCATGCCGGCCGACGAATACTTTCGGTTTGCGTCGTTCGAAGGGTTGGAAGCGCGCTTGAAGCACCTCTTCCCCGACGAGGCCAAGCGCGACAAGGAGCGCCCGCGCTATGTGGAGCGCCTGGAGTTCGAGCTTGGCACCATCCTCAAGATGGGTTTCCCGGGCTACTTCCTCATCGTGGGGGACTTCATCCAGTGGGCCAAGGCCAACGGTTGCCCAGTGGGGCCGGGTCGTGGTTCGGGTGCGGGCTCGCTGGTGGCCTATGCGCTCAAGATCACCGACCTGGACCCGCTGGAATACAACCTGCTGTTCGAACGCTTCCTGAACCCTGAGCGGGTGTCCATGCCCGACTTCGACATCGACTTTTGCCAGTCCAACCGCGACCGCGTGATCGACTACGTGAAGGACAAGTACGGCAAGAACGCCGTGAGCCAGATCGCCACCTTCGGCACCATGGCGGCCAAGGCGGCCATCCGCGACGTGGGCCGTGTGATGGACATGAGCTACATGTTCTGCGACGGCATCTCCAAGCTCGTGCCCGGCAAGCCCGGCATGTCGTACACCCTGGCGTACCCGCCTGAGGTGAAGAAGGAGGGCGACAAGAACAACTACGCGCTCGAGCTCGAGCCCATGCTCTACGAGCGCCTGCGCAAGGAAGAAGACGTCAAGACCATTATCGAGATGGCGCAAAAGCTGGAAGGCATGACCCGCAACATCGGCATGCATGCCGGGGGCGTGCTGATCGCGCCGGGCAAGCTCACCGATTTTTGCCCGCTGTATCAGCAGCCCGGCAGCGAGTCGGCCGTGAGTCAGTACGACAAGGACGACGTGGAAGCCATCGGCCTGGTGAAGTTCGACTTCTTGGGCTTGGCCACGCTCACCATCCTGGAGATTGCGCGCGAGTTCATCATGAAGCGCCACAAGGGCCAGGAGAACTTTGCGTACGAGAACATTCCGCTGGACGACGGACCGACCTACCGGCTGTTCTCCGAGGGCAAGACCGAGGCCGTGTTCCAGTTTGAAAGCCGCGGCATGCAGGGCATGCTGAAAGAGGCGCGCCCCAGCCGCCTGGAAGATCTGATCGCGCTGAATGCGCTGTACCGCCCCGGTCCCATGGACCTGATCCCCAGCTTCGTGAACCGAAAGCACGGCAAGGAGGTCGTCGAGTATCCGCACCCCGCCGTGGCCGACATGCTCAGCGAGACCTACGGCATCATGGTCTACCAGGAGCAGGTGATGCAGACCGCGCAGATCCTGGGCGGGTACAGCCTGGGCGGCGCCGACCTGCTGCGCCGCGCCATGGGCAAGAAGAAGGCCGAAGAAATGGCCGAGCACCGCGAGAAGTTCCGCGCCGGTGCCCTGGCCACCCACGGCATCGACCAAGCCAAGGCCGACGAAGTGTTCGACCTGATGGAGAAGTTTGCGGGCTACGGCTTCAACAAGTCGCACGCCGCCGCGTATTCCCTGCTGGCGTACCACACCGGCTGGCTCAAGGTGCACTTCACCGCCGAGTTCTTCTGCGCCAACATGACGGTGGAAATGGACGACACCGACAAGCTCAAGGTGCTGTTCGAGGATGCGGTGAAGCACTTCGGCATCACCTTCGAACCGCCGGACGTGAACCGTGGCAAGTACCGCTTCGAGCCTGTGACCGACAAGATCATCCGCTACGGCCTGGGCGCGGTGAAAGGCACGGGCCAGCAGGCCGTCGAGGCGATCGTGGCGGCGCGTGAAGGCCGGGGCGAAGGGCCGAACGGCTCCACCACCGGGCCGTTCAAGAGCCTGTTCGATTTCTGCCTGCGCGTGGACAAGGCGCGCATGAACAAGCGTTCGGTGGAGGCGTTGATCAAGGCTGGCGCGTTCGACTCGATCAACATGAACCGCGCCGCGATGGTCGCCTCCATCGACCGGGCCTTCGACTTTGCTGCTGCCACGTTGGCCAACGTGAACCAGGGCGGGTTGTTTGACATGATGGGCGACGACGCGCACGGCTCCAGCACGCAGGAGCCCGAACTTGTCGACGCGCTGCCCTGGGGCATCAAGGAACGGCTCACGCTCGAGAAGACCGCGGTGGGCTTCTACCTGTCGGGCCACCTGTTCGACGAGGTCGCCACCGAGGTGCGGCGCTTCGTTCGCACGTCCATCGAAGAATTGCTCGACAGCCGCGAGTCCCAGGTGCTCGCCGGCATCATCAGCGACTTTCGCGTCATCAACGGGCAGCGCGGCAAGCTGGCGTTGTTCAAGCTTGACGACAAGTCCGCCGTCATCGAGGCATCGGCCGACGAGGCGCTGCTCAATACCTACCGCAACCAGCTCAAGGAAGACGAGTTCGTGGTCATGATGGGCCGCTTGCAGCTCGATCATTTCAGCGGCGGGCTGCGGGTGAAGGTCCAGCAGGTGTGGGACCTGGCCGGGGCGCGTTGCCGTTTTGGCAAATACCTGCATGTGCAGGTAGGCGACAAGGGGCCGGACGTGCCGCGCCTGGTGCGCGAGTTTCCGCCGCGCCGCGAGGAAATACCCGAGGGCGACTCGCTGGTGCACGGCCTCAAGGTGCGCATGGGCGTACGCTGCGCCGCCGAGGGGGCTGCTGCCGTGGCGGAACTGCAACTCGGTGAAAACGCGCGTTTCTACCCCACCGACGCCGCGCTGGCCGCCTGGACGGCCCAGGTGGGCACCGGTTCGGCGACCGTGGTGTACGACCACGGGTAAGGCGATGGGGCATGACCTTGAAAAAAACAGGATCAACGCCAGATTTCTCTCGCGGCAGCAGGCCGCGCGGATGGCTAGAATGATTTTCATGGCAACTAAACCACCTTCACCCCCCACCGCGCCGCCCGTCATACGGCCAGCGCGGGATGATGGCGGTTCGGTCGTGCTCGAAAGACGCACCCAAAAGACCCAGCCGCCGCAGATGTACCAGGTGGTCATGCTCAATGACGACTACACCCCCATGGAGTTCGTCATCGTGGTTCTGCAGGAGTTCTTCAGCAAGGACCGTGAACAAGCGACCCAGATCATGTTGAAAATTCATCTCGATGGCAAAGGCGTCTGCGGGGTGTATTCCCGCGACGTGGCAGCCACCAAGGTGGAACAAGTGCTTGACGCCGCCCTCAAGGCGGGCCACCCACTGCAATGTGTCAGTGAGCCTGTTGAATAACAGGTCTTTTGTCCCGATCTAAAGTTATCCCTTCCACGCAAGCACAAAGGAGTTCACATGATTGCCCAGGAACTGGAAGTCAGCTTGCACATGGCCTTTGTTGAGGCCCGCCAGCAACGCCACGAATTCATTACCGTGGAGCATCTGCTGCTGGCACTGCTCGATAACCCCAGCGCAGCGGAAGTGCTGCGCGCATGTTCGGCCAACATCGATGATTTGCGCTCATCGCTGTCGAACTTCATTAAAGACAACACGCCCCAGGTGGCAGGCACTGATGAGGTGGACACGCAACCCACGCTGGGCTTCCAGCGTGTGATCCAGCGCGCCATCATGCACGTGCAGTCCACGGGCAACGGCAAGAAGGAAGTCACCGGCGCCAACGTGCTGGTGGCCATCTTCGGAGAGAAGGATTCGCACGCCGTGTACTACCTGCACCAGCAGGGTGTGACGCGCCTGGACGTGGTGAACTTCATCGCCCACGGCATCAAGAAGGGCGAGCCGCCAGAACCCGCCAAGGCCGAAAACCAGGCTGAAGGCGAAGAGGGCGGTGGCGGCGAGCGCAGCGAAAAGGCGTCGCCCCTGGAGCAGTTCACCCAGAACCTGAACCAGGCCGCCAAGGAAGGCAAGATCGATCCGCTGATCGGCCGCCACTACGAGGTCGAGCGCACGATCCAGATCCTGTGCCGCCGCCGCAAGAACAACCCGCTGCTGGTGGGTGAAGCCGGCGTGGGCAAGACGGCGATTGCCGAGGGCCTGGCCTGGCGCATCACGCAAAACGACGTGCCGGAAATCCTGGCCGAGGCCGTGGTGTATTCGCTCGACATGGGCGCACTGCTGGCGGGCACCAAGTACCGCGGCGACTTCGAGCAGCGTCTGAAGGGCGTGCTCAAGTCGCTCAAGGACAAGCCCAACGCCATCCTGTTCATCGACGAGATCCATACCCTGATCGGTGCGGGTGCAGCCTCTGGCGGCACGCTCGATGCATCCAACCTGCTCAAGCCGGCGCTGTCCAGCGGCCAGCTCAAGTGCATCGGCGCGACCACTTTCACGGAATACCGTGGCATCTTCGAAAAAGACGCCGCGCTGTCGCGCCGTTTCCAGAAGGTGGACGTGGTCGAGCCCACGGTGCAGGAAACCATCGACATCCTGAAGGGCCTTAAGTCGCGCTTCGAAGAGCACCACAGCGTGAAGTACGCTGCGGCCGCCCTGCAAGCCGCGGCCGAGTTGAGCGCCAAGTACATCAATGACCGCCATCTGCCCGACAAGGCGATCGACGTCATCGATGAAGCCGGTGCTGCCCAGCGCATCATGGTGCCGAGCAAGCGCAAGAAGACCATCGGCAAGGCCGAGATCGAAGAGATCGTGGCCAAGATCGCGCGCATTCCGCCGGCCAATGTCTCCAACGACGACCGCGGGAAGCTGCAGACGCTGGAGCGTGACCTCAAGAGCGTGGTGTTCGGCCAGGACAAGGCACTCGAAGTGCTGGCGTCGTCCGTCAAGATGGCGCGCTCGGGCCTGGGCAAGGGCGACAAGCCGATCGGCTCGTTCCTGTTCAGCGGCCCCACGGGCGTCGGCAAGACCGAAGCGGCCAAGCAGCTCGCCTACATCATGGGCATCGAGCTGATCCGCTTCGACATGTCGGAGTACATGGAGCGCCATGCCGTGAGCCGCCTGATCGGCGCGCCTCCGGGCTACGTCGGGTTCGACCAGGGTGGCCTGCTGACCGAAGCCATCACGAAGAAGCCGCACGCGGTGCTGCTGCTCGACGAAATCGAGAAGGCGCACCCGGACATCTTCAACGTGCTGCTGCAGGTCATGGACCATGGGACGCTGACGGACAACAACGGCCGCAAGGCCGACTTCCGCAACGTGCTCATCATCATGACCACGAACGCTGGCGCCGAGACCATGAACAAGGCGACCATTGGCTTCACCAACCCGCGGCAGGCGGGCGACGAAATGGGCGACATCAAGCGCCTGTTCACGCCCGAGTTCCGCAACCGGTTGGACGCCATCGTCAACTTCAAGGCGCTTGACGAGCAGATCATCCTGCGCGTGGTGGACAAGTTCCTGCTGCAACTGGAAACGCAACTGGCCGAGAAGAAGGTGGAAGTCACCTTCACCGACACGCTGCGAAAGCACCTGGCCAAGAAGGGCTTCGATCCGCTGATGGGCGCGCGTCCGATGCAGCGCCTGATCCAGGACACCATCCGCCGCGCGCTGGCCGACGAACTGCTGTTCGGCCGCCTCACGGACGGTGGACGCCTGACGGTCGACATCGAGGTGAAGACCGACGACAAGGGCGTGGAAACTCCCGAGGTGCTGTTGGATATCCAGCCGGTGACCAAGAAGGAACGTTCGGCCAAGTCCGAGCCGACCGAGCCGGAAGAGGCGACGGCCGACTGAGGAGGCGGCGGCCAGGTGACCCTTTAATGATGGGTAACTTGGTAGTCACCTGATCATCCGGACAGGCTTCCAGAGCGGACCCTGCAGAGCCACACATGGCATCGGCGGCCCGTCAAGCCGCTCGGTACGTCTTTCGATCAAGCCAGCCATCATCGAGATGGCTGGCTTTTTCTTTGGGGGGAGGTGGGGCGATGGCAGTGTTTGCACACACGCGCGTCTGTCAGCCGTCGGCTCTACTGCGCGCAAGACATTCCATGCGGAGACCTTGAGGCAAAAGCTCAAATTGCAGAAAACCGCCCTGGGCGGGCAGAGTCGGGCTTTAAGCCACAGCACAAGCTGCTATGTTCAACACACGCATCGCTGGAGGTCATTCACTGACCGTTTGTTGCCAGCGTATTCACAACAAGGAGCCTTGCCCATGATCACCACTGAACCCACCATGACCAACCTTTTCCTGCAGCTGGGCCTCGATGAGAGCGAGCAGGGAATCGCCGACTTTATTAAAAGCCACCAGCTGCCCACCGAAGTGGCGTTGGGCGAAGCGGAATACTGGAGCGATGCGCAGCGCCAGTTTCTGGTGGAGCAGCTCAAGGCCGACGCGCCATGGGCGATGATCGTCGACCAGCTGAGCGAAGCCCTGCACTCTGACGCCGTCAAGCGCAGCACAGGGCTCTGACCCAATGCATCAGGCGCTGCGGCTTGTCCGCAGCGTCCCTTTTGCCGCATTTACCGGCTATCGGGCGGGGATTGCGGTAGATGCCGCCGCTGGGCCTGCCGAACCTTTCAGGCGGGTCAGCAACTCGGTCGTTGCGTACCCGTCGGCCACCAGGCCCTCGCTTTGCTGATAGCGCCTGAGGCCCGCGCGGGTGGCCGGGCCCAGCACTCCGTCAGGGCTGCCCGTGTCAAACCCCCGCTCGTTCAACGCCATCTGCAGCGCCTGCACTTGCTCACGCGACAACGCGGGCAGGTCGCGGGGCCACACTGCCAGGATGGCCGCCCCGCCTTCGATCTGCTGTGACAACTGGGCCACGCCCAGCGCGTAGGTCACGGCATTGTTGTAGCGCAGCAGTGTGCGAAAGTTGTGGCCCACCAAAAATGCAGGGCCGCGGGCGCCCGCCGGTGCCAGCACCGAGGCAGCCTCCAGCGCCGGCAAAGCCTGCCCGTCCATGGTTTGAACACCTTCTGCCGCCCACTGGGCAGAGCTCTGGCGCACGCTGAGTTCCGTGCGCGCGTGGTCGAAGCTTGCAGGCAGCTTCACTTCAGCGCCCCAGATCTCGCCTCGCCGCCAGCCCTCGCCAGCCAGGAATGCCGCCGTGGATGCAGCCACGTCCGGCACGCTGCCCCAGATGTCGCGGTGGCCGTCCCCGTCGGCATCGACGGCGTGGCGCAAGAACACGGACGGAAGAAACTGCGTGTGCCCCATGGCGCCTGCCCAGGACCCGATCATGCGGTCTGCGGCGATGTCCCCCTGGTCGATGATGCGCAGGGCCGCCAACAGCTCGTTCTGCGCCCAGGCGCGGCGCCGGCCTTCGTAGGCCAGGGTGGCCAGCGCATCCACCGTCCGGAAGGTGCCGAAGTTGCTGCCGTAGTTGCTTTCCATACCCCAGATGGCGGTAATCACCGCCGCAGGCACGCCGTAGCGTGCCGACGCGGCCTGCAGCGCCGCCGCATGCTCGGCCAGCTTGGCCTGGCCCTGCGCCACACGCTGCGGCGACACGGCACTGTCAAGGTAAGCCCACGGGGTGCGGGTGAACTCGGGCTGGGCGCGGTCCAGCTCCACCACGCGGGGTTGCCACTGCGCGGTGGCCAACACATTGCGCACGGTGTCGGGCCGTATGCCTGCCTGCAGGGCCTGGGCCTGAAACGAGCTGTTCCACACGGCAAAGCCTGCGATGTGGTCCGCGTCGGAAGAACTGGCCGGGGCAGGGGGGGTGGCGACTGGCCTGGGTGAGGTGGCAGATGTGGCGGTGGCTGAAGGCGCAGTCGATACCGCCGATACGGCCGATACCGAAGTTGCAGCGGGCGCTTTACCTGTTGCCGGCGTCGAGGCCTGCACCGTCTGCGCAGGTGCCTGTGCCACAGCGGGCCGCCCGCCGTGGACAGGGGCGGCGCAGCCCGCTAGGGCCAATGCGGCGGTCAACGTCAAGAGTGCAGCAGGCATTTTTGTCCGTGCGCTGCGCGAGAAGTCGGAAGAAACAAGCGTGGTGCGGGTCATGCACCATTGTCCCGTCCCACGGGGCCTCCGCTGCGCTGGAGGTGTATCACCGCGTGAATGCGGTGGTGACGGAGCAGGGCCAGGCAATCATGGCAAGCGCGATGGCGATGCAGTGACGGTGTGGCGAACGGCTCGGCAGTTCACTATTAATTTGATAGCTGCCAGCGCTTGAATAGCAAGCGGTAGCGGCCAAAAATGCCTCAAATCGGGTTACATTTGGCCCACCGCGACGGGCCCGCTGCCCGTCCTTTAGCTACCGACTGCCCACCGTCTTCTGTCCATGGCTTCACACACCTTTCTCTGGCACGACTACGAAACCTTCGGCGCCAACACGCGCCGCGACCGGCCCGCGCAGTTCGCGGCCATCCGCACCGATGCCGACCTCAACGAGATCGGCGAGCCGCTGAACATCTTCTGCCAGCCGGCCAACGACTACCTGCCCGACCCGCAATCGTGCCTGATCACCGGCATCACGCCCCAGCAGTGCCTGGAACAAGGCGTGCCAGAGCACCAGTTCGCCGCCCGCATCGAGTCCGAGTTTGCGCAGCCGGGCACCATCGGTGTCGGCTACAACACCATCCGCTTCGACGACGAGATCACGCGCTTCATGTTCTGGCGCAACCTGATCGACCCGTATGCGCGCGAGTGGCAGAACCAGTGCGGCCGCTGGGACCTGCTGGACGTGGTCCGCATGACCTATGCTCTGCGGCCCGACGGCATCACCTGGCCCAAAAAGGAAGACGGCGCGCCCAGTTTCAAGCTGGAGCACCTCTCCAAAGCCAACGGCCTGCTGCACGAAGCCGCGCACGATGCCCTGTCGGACGTGCGCGCCACCATTGCGCTGGCGCGCCTCATCCGCCAGCACAACGCCAAGCTGTTCGACTTTGCGCTGTCGCTGCACAAGAAAGACCGCGTGGCCACCGAACTGCGACTGCCGGCCACAGCGATCACCGCGCGCCCGTTCCTGCACGTCTCGGGCATGTTCCCGGCGGACCGGGGCTGCCTGGGCGTGATGTGGCCGTTGGCCAGCCACCCCACCAACAAGAACGAACTCATCGCCTGGGACCTGTCCCAGGACCCGACACCCCTGGCCACCATGGGTGTCGACGAGATCCGCCTGCGCATGTTCAGCAAGGCCGACGCACTGCCCGAAGGCGTCACGCGCCTGCCGGTCAAGACCATCCACCTCAACAAGTCGCCCATGGTGGTGGGCAACGTGAACACCCTCACGCCCGCGCTGGCGCAGCGCTGGGGCATCGACATGGAGCAGGCCGCGCAGCATGCGAACGTGGCGCGCAGCCTGCCCGACATGAGCGGCATCTGGCCGGCCGTGTTTGCCCGCCCGCCCGAGGCCACGCCCGATGTGGACCAGGACCTGTACGGCGGTTTTGTGGGCAACAACGACCGCCGCCTGCTCAACGAGCTGCGCACCATGAGCGGCGAGAAGCTGGCCCGCTCCCGCGCCGCGTTCGACGACCCGCGCCTGGCCGAGCTGCTGTGGCGCTACCGGGCGCGCAACTTCCCCGCTACGCTGTCGCCTGAAGAAGCGCAGCAGTGGGAGGCGCACCGCGCAGCCTGCTTGTTCGACGGGCAGGGCGGGGCGCGCACGGTGGAGCAGCTGTTCACCGAAATCGACACGCTGTCGGAGACCGCTGAAGACGACCGCACGCAGGACATCCTGGGGGCCCTGTACGATTACGCGGAGCACATCGCGCCTGAACGGTAGCCCCCCTGAGGCGCTGCGCGCCTTCCCCCCTGAGGGGGGACGCACCCGGTGGCCCGGCAAAGCCGGTTCCACGGGTGCACTGGCGTTGAGGGCGCGCCAGATTCAGAGCCTGTGACGATAGCTGACCCAGAAATCCGCTTACTTTTATGACGACACCGCAGACCAACCATTTCACGACTGAGATCCTCCACGCCGACCGCCAGGGCGGCGCGGAGCATGGGGCCATTCACAAGGCCATCCACACCTCGGTGCAGTACGGCTACGACAAGGTCGAAGACCTGATCGCCGTGTTCCAGGGCACCGCCAAGGGGGGCTTCAACTACGCGCGGCAGGGCACGCCCACCACGGCGGCGCTGGAGGCCAAGATCACCCAGATGGAAAAAGGGCAGGGCACCATCGTGTTCGCCACGGGCATGGCGGGCATCTGCGCCATCTTTCTCACGCTGCTGAAGGCGGGCGACCATCTGGTGGCCAGCCAGTTCGTGTTTGGCAACACCAACAGCGTGTTCGGCACGCTGGCCGACCTGGGCATCGAGGTGACCCTGGTGGACGTGACCGACGCCGCCAACGTGGCGGCTGCGGTGCGGCCCAACACCCGCATGGTGTTTGTCGAGACCATCGCCAATCCCGGCACGCAGATCCCTGATCTTGAAGGTGTCGGCACTGTCTGCCGCGAGCGCGGGCTGCTGTACGTGGTGGACAACACCGTGGCGTCGCCCTACCTGTTCCGTGCGTCCACGGTGGGCGCGGGCCTGGTGCTCAACTCGCTCACCAAAAGCATTGGTGGGCAGGGCGCGGCGCTGGGCGGTGCGGTCACCGACACCGGCTTGTTCGACTGGAGCACATACCCCAACATCTTTGCGCCCTACCGCAAGGGCGACGCCAAGGGCTGGGGCCTGCAGCAGGTGCGCAAGAAGGGCCTGCGTGACATGGGCGGCACCCTGTCGTCCCACGCCGCGCACCAGATCGCGCTGGGCGCCGAGACGCTGTCGCTGCGCATGGACCGCACCAGCGCCACGGCGCTCGCGCTGGCCCAGTGGCTGGAGCAGCACCCGGCCGTCTCGCGCGTGCTGTACCCCGGCCTGCCATCGCACCCCCAGTACGCGTTTGCGCAAAAACACCTCAAGGCCGGCTCGTGGCTACTGTCGTTCGAGCTGCGCAACCCCGACCATTGCCTGCCGGTGTGCAACCGCCTGCAGCTGCCCATCAAGGCCACGGGCCTGGCGGACACGCGCACGCTCATCATCCCGGTCGCTCACACCATCTTCTGGGAGGCCGGCCCCCAGGTGCGCGCCGCCATGGGCATTGCCGACAGCATGATCCGGCTGTCGGTGGGCCTGGAAGAGGTTGAAGACCTGCTCGCAGACTTCGAGCAAGCACTGTCAGGTCTCTGACCGGGCGCTGACGGCAGGCTCCATTCCGAAGGCTCCAACCCCGTTCACACCATGGCCACTGCAACCTCCGCGCCCCCGGCAAGCATCGGCAAGTACCGCATCGAGCGCGAGCTGGGCCGGGGCGCCAGCGGCATCGTGTTCCTGGGGCTGGACGGCTTTCGGGGCCGCAAGGTGGCCATCAAGCAGACCCACGCGCATCTGCTGAAGCAGCCCGAGCAGGCCGAGCGCTACCGCAAGCTGCTGCGCAACGAGGCGGCGCTGTCGGGCCGGCTGCGCCACCCCAACATCGTGCGCCTGCTCGATGCCGATGAAGAGGCCGTACCGCCGTACCTGGTGCTCGAATACGTCGACGGCCAGCCCCTGTCGGCCTACGCCACACCCGACGCACTGCTGCCCGTGCCCCAGGTGCTGGACATCGCCTTCAAGTGCTGCAACGCCCTTGAATACGCCCACCGCGAAGGCCTGGTGCACCGGGACATCAAGCCCGCCAACCTCATGCTGGCGCAGGACGGCGACATCAAGCTCACCGACTTCGGCGCCGCGCTGTCGCTGCGCAGCGATGCCACGCAACTGTCGGGCCTGGTGGGCTCGCCGTCGTACATGTCGCCCGAGCAGGTGCGCGAGCAGGACCTGACGCATCACAGCGACATGTTCTCGCTGGCCGTGGTGGTGTACGAGCTGCTCACCGGCCGCCGCCCGTTTGACGGTGATACCGACTTCGCCACGCTCTACAAGATCAGCAACGAAACCCCCACGCCGCCCAGCCTGCTGCGCGCCTCGTTGCCCAGCCATGTGGACGACGTGCTGCTGCGCGCCATGGCCAAGCAGCCAGCCGACCGCTTTGCCACCTGGCAGGACTTTGCCCAGGCCCTGCTGGCCGCCCACCAGGGCCTGCCGCGCCAGAAGTCGCAGGACACCGAGGCCGAGCGTTTTGCGCGGCTGCGGGCGCTGCCTTTCTTTGGAGATTTTCACGACGTGGCACTGTGGGAGTTGATGCGCCTGGGCCACTGGCGCCGACTGGAGCAGGGCACGGTGCTCATGCGCGAGAACACGCCCGGCGACTCGTTTTGCATCCTCATCGAAGGCCAGGTCAGCGTCAGCCGCCAGGGCTGGACCCTGAGCACTCTGGGCCCCGGCGTCACCTTGGGCGAGATGACCTACCTGCGGCCCGAGGACAAGATGCGCACCGCCACGGCCGTGGCAGAGACCGAAGTGCTGGTGCTCAAGGTGCGCAACCCCGCGCTGCAGGGTGCATCGGAAGACCTGCAGTCGCGGTTTGACAAGGCGTTCATCAAGCTCTTGGTGGGGCGGCTGATTGCCACCAACGAGCAATTGGGGGAGTGGGAGCTGGTGGCGGCGCCGGGGTCGGCGGGCGACGAGTGATAGTTCTGGCGGGGGTGTCGTGCGCAGCGCTGCTGTCCATGGGCCTGACGCTGCGGACGGCTGTCAGGCAGCGTTTCTGCCATCTGCCATCTGCTCCTTGTCTTTGAACACGTACTATCGGCCAGATGGGGACATCAACCTCGGTCACTTGGGCAGGTGAGTTGTTGCAAGCTTTGGGGGCGAAGCAAACCATGGATCTGATGAAGTTGCTGCGAAGTCTTGAGGAGTTCGTCTTCGAGGCGATAGCTCTGCTGTTCTTCTACCCCAAGACGCTGTTGCGAATCGTCTCAAGGCCGCTCCAGGCCATGGAGTACGCTGAGCAGGAAGAGACTGCGAACAAGCCCGATGCCTATGACAGTGCGGTGAGCCCCCCCTTGCTGTTGTTGCTCACGTTGCTGTTGGTCAATGCCGTGGGCACGGCATTGCATGTCTCGCAAGCCGCGGATGCCGCCCCCCTTGCCCGCCAGATTCTCAACTCTCCGCAGAACCTACTGCTTTTTCGCAGCCTGCTCTTCAGTCTGATTCCGCTGTCAGCCGCAGTGCTGCTGCTGAGAGCGCGCGGGCAACTCACGTCGCGCACCACTTTGCGCCAGCCTTTCTTCGCGCAGTGCTACCTGACCTCGCCATTTGCGTTGGTTGTCTCGATGGGCCTCATCGCCACACAATTGCACGAGCGCAGCACGGCAGCGGTAGGTGCGATTGCGTTCGCTTTGGCGTGCATGTGGATGCTGGGCGTTCAAGCCGCCTGGTTCCGCGTCAAGCTTGGCATCGGCTGGCTGGCTGCATTGGCCATCGGCTTCGGGCTCCTGGTGTGGTCCGGTGCGTGCGTGCTTGGCGTGGTGGCCTTGGTCGCCAGCTTTTGAGTTTGCAAAGGGTCTCACCATCGTGCGTCTCAAACCTCACTGGGTTATCGGGCTGGGCATCTACCTCGCCTATGCAGGCTGGGTGGCTGCGGCATGGGCATTCTTTGGCATCGACTATGCGTCGCTGGGTACGTCGGCAAACCTGCTGCGGGGTGTCATCCTGCCGTTGGGCCTGGCGGCGTTTGCGCTGTGCATTTTCAACGGGCTGGCGCAATGGTGGCCACAGATCACCCGCGAACCCCGCATGCAGGCGCCCATGTATCAGCTCGCGCTGGCGCTGCCCATGTGCGCCTTCATTGCGCTGAACATTCAAGGTGCCGACTGGGCATCGATGGGGCTGCAGCATGCCCTGGTGTTGGCCGGGGCGATGCTGCTCGTGGGTTTTTGCGAAGAGATGGTCCATCGTGGCATCTTGCTGGTGTGCCTGCGCCATGCCCTTGGATCGGAAGCCTGGGTGTGGTTCTGGTCAAGCGCGCTCTTCGGCCTCATGCACGCCAGCAACGCGTTCTTTGGACTTGGCGCGGCGGCGCTGCTGCAGGTGGTACTGGCGTTTTGCGCGGGCACGGCGCTTTATCTGCTGCGCCGGTTGACTGGCAGCCTCTGGGTCGCAATGCTCTTCCACGCCTTGTGGGACTTCTCGAGTCTGGCACATGCCCTGGGGCATGCCACTCAATCCGGCGCTGCACTCACCGCTCTGGGAGCCACCTATCTGAGTGCATTCGTGGTACTGGTCCTGGTTCTGCGCAAAAGGCCGGAGGTGGTCATCAACACGTACTATCCAAGCTGACAGGTGCAAGGGGTCCCTAGGCGTCCCCCATCGAATCGCCGCATCGTCACCATCTCTTTTGGAATCGCCACGTTCGCGATCATTGGGGCGTCCTTGGCCCCTCTATTGCTGCCCGCGCCCACAACAAAATGCACACACCTCAGTACACCGGTTCGGTTTACGAGGATTGACAGCTTCCCCGTAAAGGTCAGTCGAGGCACACGCCAGTTTCCTCTGGTGGAATAAAGTTACGTTGCTTCCGGCAAGAGCTATACCAGCACCAATATCTTCTGCGGAGCGAACGATAACGTCGTGGTGGATTGGAATAGAGTCGCCCGATTTTTTCATGATGCAAAGAATGGGGTGGACGTGGAGGCTTGGTTTGCCCCCTCTTCACCGGAGTCGGCATGCCTCTCCATAACATCCGAGTTCCGGTACTCCGTGGTGTCCAGCACATCCGCTCAATGTCGCTCAGACTGAGGCTGAGGATTCAACGAAGTGAACATGCACGGCAAGCTGGGCAGTTCCGCTCATTTCAAACGGCGAGCGTCCGGTTTGCCAGCGCCAAAGGTCGCCTAAATTCAGCGCCAACGCATGCGGCGCCACCGCAACTGCCCGGCCAGCCTCCCAAATCCCTGCGCTAGACATTTTAATTGAGAATGCATATCATTTGCATGCCTGAGTACGCCACCTTCGTCCACCGCAAAAGGCTTCCCCCAGGAGCATTGCCATGGACACCGGCTTACACCCCCGCCCTCACCGACCCGCTGCCACCCCCCACCATCCCGCCACGCTGACGCGCTGGCAGCATGCCGCGCAGCGTGCGCGGTCCGCACAGCAGCTGGGCCAGTGGCGCATGGCCATGGCGTACCAGCACCAGGCGCTTGCCCTGTCGCTGCAGCTTCTGGAGCGCACGCCGCCCGCAGGGCATGAGGACGACTGCATTGCCGCGGCGGTGGTCTCGCACCTCAACGTGGCCGACCTGCAGGCTGAGGCGGGGGAGCTCGAAGAGGCGACACAGATCCTGTGCCGGGCCCACACCCTGTTGCTGGGCCTGATGGCCGATGCGCGCCATGGTGTGGCCCTCCAGCAGGCGGCTTGGCGCCATAGCCGGGAGACGCACGCAGCGCTGTTACGCCACGTACAGACCCACGGCGCACACCCGTTGATCACGCATACCCTGGCTGCGGCCCACGCCGTTCAAGCGGTGGGCGGGGCAGGGCACCACTGAGTCCCGCTTTCTTTTCGAGTCTGCGCCGTCCGCAGCCTTTGCATTCCGTTCTTCCAAGCTTTTTCAACCCAGTCTGCCTTCCAAGGACACCATGCCCCATACCTTGCCCGCCTTGCCCTATGCCTACGACGCGCTGGAGCCGCACATCGATGCCCGCACGATGGAGATCCACCACACCAAGCACCACCAGACCTACATCAACAACCTGAACGCGGCGCTGCAGGGCACGCCGCATGCCGACCTGCCCATTGACGAACTGGTCGCGCGGCTGGTGTTGCTGCCTGAAAACCTGCAGGGCCCCGTGCGCAACAACGGGGGCGGGCACGCCAACCACAGCCTGTTCTGGAGCGTGATGTCGCCCCAGGGCGGAGGCCAGCCGCAGGGCGACGTGGCGCGCGCCATCGACACCGACCTGGGCGGCTTCGACGCTTTCAAGGACGCTTTCACCAAAGCGGCGCTCACGCGCTTTGGCAGCGGCTGGGCGTGGCTGTCGGTGACCAAGGCGGGGCAGTTGGTGGTGGAAAGCACGGGCAACCAGGACAGCCCGTTGATGGCGGGCCTGATGTCCGGCCACACGCCCATTCTGGGCCTGGATGTGTGGGAGCACGCCTACTACCTGCAGTACCAAAACCGCCGCCCCGAATACATCGCGGCGTTCTACAACGTGGTGGACTGGGCCGAGGTCGGGCGCCGCTACGCGCTGGCCCGGGCCTGACAGGCCCGCCCGGCCTGCATCAGCCACACCGCAGCCCAGCGATTGACCCGCTCTGTACCGCCCCCTGACCGATCCAGCCCGACTGACCCCAGGAGCCGCCATGCCCACCCCGCCCACCTCCCTGACGTCGCCGGACACGGCGGATGAACCGTTGCTGTCCGCAGAGCCTGGCGCGCGCAGCGACGCTGCCTTGCACTGGCGGCAGTGGATCGGCCTGGGCATCGTCCTGCTCGGTGTGGTGGCTGCGTTTGCCCAGGTGTGGGCCTGGATTGCCAACCAGCCTGTGGTGCTGGGCGCCCTGTGGGGCGGGCTGGCCGCGGCGCTGGCCACGGCGCTGGGCACCTTGCCGGTGATGCTGTCGCAGCGGCTGTCCGAGCGCACGCAGGACACGCTGTTCGGCTTTGGCGCGGGCGTGATGCTGGCGGCGTGTTCGTTCTCGCTGATCATTCCGGGCATCCAGGCTGCGCGCGCTGGCGGCGCAGGCGCCTGGGGCGCGGGCGGCACAGTGGGGGCGGCCATTTTGCTGGGCGGGTTGGTGTTGCTGCTGATGGAGCGGTTGCTGCCCCACGAGCATTTCATCAAGGGGGTGGAGGGCGCGCAGGCGTCGCGCACCCTGCGGCGCACCTGGCTGTTCGTCTTTGCCATCGGCCTGCACAACCTGCCCGAGGGCCTGGCGATCGGCGTGGCCTATGCCGGCGGCGATGCACTGCGTGCGAGTGCCCTGGCCACCGGCATCGCGATCCAGGATGTGCCCGAAGGCTTGGTGGTGGCCGTGGCGCTGCTCGCTGCGGGGTACCGGCGCTCGCTGGCGGTGGGGCTGGGCATGGCTTCGGGTTTGGTGGAGCCAGTGGGCGCGGTGCTGGGGGCTGCGGTGGTCAGCTATTCGGCCAGCCTGCTGCCCTGGGGCCTAGGGTTCGCAGCCGGTGCGATGCTGTTCGTGATCAGCCACGAGATCATTCCCGAGTCGCACCGCAAGGGGCATGAGGCCTGGGCCACCGGGGGGCTGATGGTGGGGTTTGTGATCATGATGCTGCTGGACACCGCGTTGGGGTGAAGGGGCGTCGATAGGGCTCGGAGGCAGGGGCCTGTCAGTGCCGTAAACCCGTGGCGTGCGGTGTGTTCGGTGCTCGGCCTCTGAATTGAAACTCTCGGCGCGCGCCTCACGCCATATGCCGTTGCTATATTTGTGATAGCTGCTGGCGCTTGATAGATGCGCGGTAGAGGCAAATTTTGTTCAAAAAACCGAGCGCAAGACCGTGGGTTGGATCGCTCATCGCGGCTCCAGCCTCACAGCCATTCGCTGCAGTTGCGCCGCTTGCACAGCATGGGCTGCATCTGCCGTTGCTATATTTATGATAGCTGGTGGCGCTTGTTGGATGAGCGGTAGAGGCTAATTTCCCTCAAAAATCTGAGTGCAGAACCGTGAGCCGGCTCGCTCATCGCGGCTCCAGCCGCTCGGCCATTTGGCGCAGTTGGGCAGCGCGCGCAGCGTTGGTCGCGGCCACGCACACCAACCGGCGCATTTCAAGGCCGCTGCCTATTGCGCCGCCGCCCAGCGACTTGTGCAGGTCGCAGTGCGCCGCCCGGTGCGTGGCGAATGCCCGGTCGGCAGCGCTCAGTTGCCGCCGCGCAATGGCTTGGTACTTGGCGCTCTCGTCCCATTGCGCTATGGCCGACAGCAGCCCGGTGCGTGCTTGCGCCATCTCGCCCTCACTGGCCGTGGCAGCATGGCGAAGGCAGACCAGCCTGTCGGCCTGCGAATAGCCGTCGCAGTCGTCAGCCGCCAGGGCGGCGGGGGAGGCAAGCGCAAGACCCAGACCGAGAACGAGACCGATAACAATCGCAGGAAGGACCCGCGCAGCGCCCATCACGCGGCCGCAGGCGGTTGGGTAGGTGTTCAACATGGCGCGCATCACCCAAAGAACCAGTAGCACACCGCAATGGCCGCCACCACCCCGGCCAGCTCAGCCAGCAGCGCGCAGCCCACCGCGTGCCGGGCGCGCTGGATGCCTACCGCCCCAAAGTACACCGCCAGCACGTAGAACGTGGTCTCGGTGCTGCCCTGGATGATGGCGGCGGCCAGGGCCGGAAAGCTGTCCACGCCGTGCGTCTGCATGGTCTCGATGAGCATCGCGCGCGCGGCGCTGCCGGAAAACGGCTTGACCAGGGCGGTGGGCAGGGCGTCGACAAAGCGCGTGTCCGTACCCAGCGCGGTCACGCACCAGCGGATGCCGTCCAGCACATAGCCCAGCGCGCCCGAGGCGCGGAACACCCCCACCGCGCAGAGCATGGCCACCAGGTAGGGCAGCAGGTTCTTGGCCACGTCGAAGCCTTCGCGTGCGCCTTCGATGAAAGCCTCGTACACAGCCACCTTGCGCCAGGCGCCAATCGCGACAAAGGCCACGATCAGCGCAAACAGCGTCAGGTTGCCCAGCAGTGACGACAGCTGGGCCAGCGCGGCGCCGCTCAGGGTGGCCAGCAGCGCCATGAAGCCGCCCAGCAGCAGCGCCGCAGGCAGCAGGTAGGCCAGCACCACCGGGCTCCACAGCGGCAGCCGCTGCACCACCGCCACGCTGACCAGCCCCACCAGCGTGGATGCCGAGGTGGCCAGCAGGATGGGCAGGAACACCAGCGTCGGGTCCGGCGCGCCCTGCTGCATGCGGTACATGAAGATGGTCACCGGCAGCAGCGTGAGGGACGACGCGTTGAGCACCAAAAACAGGATCTGCGCGTTGGTGGCGGTGTCGGGCTCGGGGTTCAGCTCCTGCAGCGCCTTCATGGCTTTGAGGCCCATGGGCGTGGCAGCGTTGTCCAGCCCCAGGGCGTTGGCGGCAAAGTTCAGGGTCATCAGGCCCAGGGCGGGGTGGCCGCTGGGCACCCCCGGCATCAGCTTGGCGAACAGCGGCGCCAGCCACCGCGCCAGGGCGTCGACGATGCCCGCCTTCTCTGCGATGCGCAGGAACCCCAGCCATAGCGTGAGCGTGCCGAACAGCAGCACCATCACCTCGACCGACAGCTTGGCCATGGTGAACAGAGCCTCGACCATCGCGGCAAAGATCTGCGCGTTGCCACCCACCAGCCATTGCGCCAGCGCGGCCACGGCCGCCGTGAGAAAAAAGCCCAGCCACAGGATATTGAGCATCAGGAGTCCGTCATTCCAGGGAAATGGGTTGGTCGCGTAGAGAGCGGGGGTGCAGAGCAACGGACTCTTCATCCGCTGCTTTCTGTCTGTCGGCCTGTCTGCTTGCCTTCCTGCGAGGTTACCTTTCCTTGTGCAGGGCAGGGTCTGGCGGCGTGGCAACCGGGCAACGGTGGACACAGTGGTACCCTATAGGGTTCGGTTCAGTTCACCGCGGGCGGCTTTGCAAAGGCTGGTTTCATGCGCTGATGAACGAGCCCCCGTACAAGGCGCCCTGGCGCGCCGCACACCAACACCAAGGAAAAGAGGTCCATCATGGGCGCGCAGTGGAAGGCAAAAGGCAAGGCGTTGGTCGCCGACGCCAAGGGCAAGCTGTTTGGCAAGCTGGTCAAGGAAATCACCGTGGCCGCGCGCGGCGGTGCCGACCCCGCTGGCAATTCGCGGCTGCGCCTGGTGGTCGAGCAGGCCCGCAAGGTGTCCATGCCCAAGGACACGCTCGAGCGCGCCATCAAGAAGGGCTCGGGCACCGGCGCCGACGCGGTCAACTACGAGCGCGTGATCTACGAAGGCTTTGCGCCCCACCAAGTTGCCGTGATGGTCGAATGCCTGACCGACAACGTCAACCGCACCGCCCCTGAAATGCGCGTGCTGTTCCGCAAGGGTCAGTTGGGCACCTCGGGCTCGGTGGCGTGGGACTTCAACCACGTCGGCATGATCGAAGCCGAGCCCGCCAACGCCGATGCCGACCCCGAACTGGCCGCCATCGAAGCCGGTGCGCAAGATTTCGAAGCCGGTGACGAAGAAGGCACCACCACCTTCTGGACCGACCCGACCGACTTGGACCTGGTGAGCCGCGCGCTGCCAGCCCATGGCTTTACCGTGCTGTCGGCCAAGCTGGGCTACAAGCCCAAGAACCCGGTGAACCCCGCCAGCCTGAGCGCCGAGCAGCTCGAAGAAGTCGAAGCCTTCCTGGCCGCCATCGACTCCAACGACGACGTGCAGAACGTGTTCGTGAGCCTGGGCGGTTGAACCACCATCACGATGCCGGGTCCCACGCCTGCCTTGCGCAGGCCGCTGCCCTCGGCGTGTTTGTCGTTGCCATCTTGGGGACCTGATTCATGACCGCAGACCACTACGCCGCCCTGGGGCTCGCGCCCAACGCGTCGCTGGCCGACATCAAGAAGGCCTTTCGGCAGAAGGCGTCGTTCTACCACCCGGACCGCAACGACGCGCCCGACGCCGCGCAGCGGTTCCAGGCGGTGCAAAAGGCCTACGAAGTGCTGTCTGACGACACCGCCCGCCAGGCCTACGACGACAACCGCCGCCGCAACCTGCTCGACGACCCGCTGCAGACCGCGCAGGAGATCTGGCAGGCCTACGCCCGCGACATTCTTTCTACTTCTTCTTCTTCTTCACCTTCTTCTTCGCCCGCTCAGTGAAACTTTCTCCTTACTTCTACGACCTGCGTTCGGCCTACCAGGCCGAGCTGGATGATCTGGTGTCCGACTCCGAGGGCAAGGATGTGCTGCGTAAGCGCCTGGCCGAAAAGCGCAACGAAATCGCCTTTCTGGTGCAGATGATGGAACTGGCGCCCGAAATGGTCGCGGTGGCCTTTCACCAGGGCTTTCGGTTTGCCAAGCCCGCTGCCGTCGAGAACCTTCTGGGCCTGCCCCAGGACGAACTTCCCGACTGGCACAGCCTGACCCACGCCGTCACGCTGGAGCCCTGGGCGCAGAGCCTGGCCCAGACCGTGTTGCGCGAGCCGCAGGGCGCGCGCTTTCTGGCGGTGGCTGCGGGGCTGGAGTACACGCTGCTGCACGCCCGCTTGGCACCCGCCGCGCAGGCTGCAGAGGGTGATGGCGACGATGCGGAAGACGGCGAGGACGCGGCAGAGCACGACGACGACTTCAACACCTTGAGTGCAGACGACGCGGCGGACCCGAAAAACAGCCGCGACCGGGACGAGGCCAGCTCCAACTGGCTGTCGGACGTCGGCTTTGACCGGAAGGACTAGCCCCCCTGAGGCGCTGCGCGCCTTCCCCCCCGAGGGGGGACGCCTCCGGTGGACCGGCTAAGCCGGATCCACGGTGGCGCTGGCGATGGCGGCACGCCAGTTTTTAGCGGTCTGCGCATGGCGCAGCGACAACCAAGGAGTACGCATGAGCACCAGCAACAACACCCACCTGGCCCTGATCACCAAGACCACCAGCCTGATTGCGGCGGGGGACATCGTGGGCGCAGAGTCGGCGCTGGCCGAGTTGGCCGACACCGATGGCGACGGCGCGCTGATGGTGGTGCTGGACCAGCTCGCGCCCAAGGACATCCTGGCGGTGATGCGCGAGTACGACGACTCCAAGGCTTCGGTGGTCAACCTGCTGGTCACGCCCGAGCAGTTTGCGCGCGCGATGGTGCTTGAAAAGCAGTACAAAGACCTCACGCACACGCACCTGCGCAACATGGTCAATGCGGTGGTCTTCCGCGACGACGCGGACCCGGTGGCTTTCCTCACCGCCATCGGCGACCTGGAGGGCGGCGCCGAAGCGCTGGCCAACTACTTTGCCGAGAAGTGGAGCCGCCTGGAGGCCTTTGCCCGCACCGGCACGTTCGACGCGGTGGAAGACTACGGCGTCACGCTGACCGACGATGAGCTGCTGGCGTCCGGCTATGTGCAGCCCCGCGTCGACCAGGACGAGGTCGCCGACCGCGACTGGATGCAGATGGCTTGGCTGCTGCGCTACGAGTGCCGCGATCTGTTCATCGAAACCCTGCTGGTGCTGCGCGCCAAGGCCCGGGCGTTCGATCTGGGTCTGGAAGAGGGCGACGAGCCGTCTGAAGAAGACGACGGCAAGTTCGAAACCAGCGAGACCGACCGCGGCAAAGCCACGCCGGCTGCCCGCGCCTCGGATGAAGAATCCGCTATCTAGATGACAACCCCCTGTGGCGGGGCGGCCCTTGCACGGCGGCCCTGGCTGGGGCCGCGCCAGTTTCGTGACACCGCGACGACGCGCAGCGCGATGGAAACCTGAATGACATTGCCTCACACACCACCCACCGATTCGCCTGCCACACCCGGCGCGCTGCAACTGCACGATGCCCGCCCGTTCTTCGACAAGGCTCTGGCCTACGGTGTAGCGCACGGCATCATCGGCGCGGACCGGCTCGCAGCCATCCACACCGATGCCCCCAAAGGCATGGTGCAGATCGCGCGCTACTTCGGCAGCGAGTTCCTGCGGCCCGAGCTGGAAAAGGCGCGGGACCGCATGGTCAACCTCGTGAGCCTGTACCTGCTGGACACCACCGGGGGCGATCTGCACGAGGCGGCTGTCTCGTTGCGTGACAACTCCTTCCTGTCGCGCTCCAAGGGTGGCTCCGACATGCTCAAGCGCCTGATTGCCATGCCCGAAAGCAGCAACTTCGGCATGGCAGGTTTTGCCGATGCCGAGACCCCGCTGCTGGCCGTGTGGTCGCTGCGCAGCCACGCCGACTACCGCGCCGAGCTCGCGCGCCGCACACAAATGGCCACCGCCATCGGCGCCGCCCGGTGGCTGGCGCAGCAGTACGAACTGGACGAAGACGAGCTGGAAGCCGCAGGCGCCGATGCCGAGGCGGTGATCCGCACGGGGCTGCTCATGCAGGCGCTCGCTCCCCGCGCCGTAGACCTGGGCGAATGGCCCAATGCGGTCGGTTTTGAAAAGATCGTCACGGCCCTGCGCAAGAAGAAAGTGGCCGCGCCTGCCACGCTGCGCCTGCCAGCGGGCCTGCCCGCCGACCTGCGGGGCGCTGTAGAGGCGCAATGCGCCACCGTGCTGTCCGACCTGCCCAAGCTGCTGGACGCCGCCACACCGCTGCGCAACCTGCTCCGGCCCACCGGCACCTTTCGGGCGCGGTACTTTCTGCTGGACGACCCGCTGGCCGAGGTGGACGAGTACCACCGCAGCCTGGACGCGCTCGATGCCGACGAAGAGCCCCCGCAGCCTGCCAGCAAGACCTGGACGAAAACGGTGCAGGGCAACGACGACGAACACTCGCTGCTGACGCTGTTTTTGTGCCTGGCTGCGGGTGTGCCCAAGAAGACGCTGCTGACCGAGAAGACTGCCGCCAGCCTGGTGCGCAAGGTCCGCAAGTCCGGCTGGCAGCCGGCGCTGGCTGCGGACTTCATCGGCAGCCATGCCCCCGGCGTGCACCGGCAGGACTACAACACGCTGTGGACCAGCTTTGTGCAAGACGCAGAGAAGACCTTGCTGAGCGACATGGACTACCAGATGCACGACGCCCTGGCGCTGCTGCGCCGGGAGTGCAACGTGGTGGGCGACTGAAGCCGCTGACGACACCGACGAGACTGACGTCGTAGCGCCCGGGTGCTGCGCCGGGTCGCGACGGCCGGTCTGGGCCGCCATGCAGCGGTGCCAAGCCATGGACCGCAGGTGGGCCAGCACGCACAGAACCTTCGGGTCAATGATGAAGATGCCGTCGGAGTCCACGCCACCATCCGGTGCGTCCCACTGCCGGTCGCGTGCGCTGGTATCGAGTTAGAGCCACCTGCAGCAGCCCGGTGCGGCCTTGCGCAGACATCAAACCGCACTGCATGAATCGCATCGCACAGACCGGCACCGCACACAGGGGCGAGCGACTTGCTTCACTGTCATCCGCATGAGGTCATGCTCGGTTAACATGAGGCCGCTTTCATGCCCTGCAGCGTGCGCTCTCGGATGATCGATCTGTCTGAGACGCCGAGCCTGCAGGGGAGACCAAGCCCGTGCCCGCGGCCCACCCGCCCCAGTTTTCTGCCCAGCTTCTTCGCGTACGTGCACAGTCCCACCCTCGTCATTCTGGCGGCCCTGCTGGCTGCGCTGGTTACCTCCGTGCTCTACGCCGTGTGGTACTTCCACCGCAACATTCCTGGCCTGCGCCTGTGGGTGCTGTCGTTTCTGGGGGCCACGGTGTTCAGCACCACACTGCTGCTGCGCACCTTCATGCCCGAGGTGGTGTCGGTGCTGCTGGCGCAGGGCGCCATCGCACTGGCCTCGTACACCTGCCTGATGGGCAGCCGTGCCTATGTCGGCCGCAGTCCCCTGGGGCATGGCGCCGCCGCGGTTGGCATGGTGTTGCTGCTGGCGCTGTCGGCGTACTTCACGGTGGTGCACCCGCAGCCGGGGGCGCGGTTTGCGCTGGCGGGTCTTTTTTCGGGGCCCTGTTTTTTGCTCACGGCGCGCACGCTCGCGCGCGGCGGGTTTCGCAATGTGCCGGTGCGCTACCTGGTGGGGATGGCGATTGGCGCGCACGGGCTGTTCGTGCTGGTGCGGCCCGCGCTGTTCAAGCTGTCGGCGCCGCTCACAGGCTTTCAGTGGAACGACGAACTGCTCGAGGTGCTGTCCCAGTTCGTGGTGCTGGAGGCCACGCTGGCGCTGGTGCTGATCGGCTTTGGCGTGCTGATGCTCACGCACGAGTTCACCACGCGGGAGTTGCGCCACCTGGCCGAGGTCGACCCGCTGACCAGCGTGTTCAACCGCCGCGCGTTCCTCACGCTGCTGGACAAGGCCATCAGCAACGCGCAGCGCATGCAGAGGCCGCTGCCGGTGCTGGTGATGGACCTGGACCATTTCAAGCGCATCAACGACACCTGGGGCCACCACTGCGGCGACGATGTGCTGCGGCACTTCGTGCAGGTAGCGGGCCGCTGCCTGCGCAAGGAAGACGTGATGGGGCGGCTGGGCGGCGAGGAGTTTGCGATCTTCTTGCCCAACGCCGATGGCCCCGGCGCGGCGGCGGTGGCTGAGCGCTTGCGCGCGACGGTCGAGTCCCAACTGGTAGAGGGCCTGGGGCCGCAGGGCCGCAACGGCCCGCCGCTCACGGTGAGCGTTGGCGTGGCGCTGTTTGCGGTGGCGGACACTGGCGAGGCCGTGCTGCAGCGTGCAGATGAGGCCATGTACTTGGCCAAGCAGCGCGGCCGCAACCGCGTGGAGATGCCGGAGCGCTAGCACCCGCGGCAGCGACGTTGTCGCCCCGATGTGCCCGATGTGCCCGGTGTGCCCGATGTGCGCGCGGCCGCCACAGGCCTTGGGGGCGGAGAAAAGGCACTTCGCCCCTCCAGAACACGCGGTTGTGTCGCCTGCCCGACCTTGCTGCGTGGCAGGCGGGCGATGGCCGGTCGCACAATGGCAGTCTCCCCATTCCTCCCCAGAACCCCGATGAGCGAGCAGACAGGCACGGCACGAACATCACATGGCGGCGCGGCCCCTTCACACCCGCTGGCAACCCCTCCGGGCGATGTGGCACGGTCGCCGTCCGCATCCCGCCGCCGGGCGCTGACGCTGGGCGCAGGCATGGCAACGCTGGGCGTGGCAGTCGGGGCGGGCTACTTGCTGTACCAGCCCAGCCATGACCGGCAACTGGTCTACGCCCGCATCAGCGACGCCATGAAAGAAGTAGACCGCCTGCACGCCGCGTCTGTCCAGCCGCTGGAGCCAGCCACCGCGTGGACCTGGTCGCAGACGCTGGAGCACTGCGCGCAGAGCATCGAGTTTTCGTTGGCGGGATTTCCCGAGCCGAAGTCGGCGGTGTTCCAGCGCACGGCCGGGACCACCGCATTCAGCCTGTTTGCCTGGCGCGGCCGCATGAGCCATGACCTGGCAGAGCCCATCCCGGGTGCGCCGGCGCTGACTGCGCCCATAGCGGATGCATCAGCCGCCCTGGCCCGACTGAAGGCCGCCGTGACAGCGTTTGAACTGCACCCAGGCCCGCTGCATCCGCATTTTGCCTATGGCGTGCTCAGCCGTGCGCAGTACGAGCAAGCCCACGCCATGCACTTGGCCAACCATCTGTCTGCGTTTGACGCGCGCATTTCTCGTTGAGCGACTGACCGGTTTGGCAGACAGCTTGGATGGATGAAGCAACCTGGAACGTGCACCAAAAACCTCGGTGGGGCAGGCAGGCTGCCCACCCTTGCGGCCATCGCTCATTCGATGAAAGTATCAGCGACCCAGCCAACTGTCCTGCATAGCGAATTACGAACAATGGTTTTTGCTCAGGCTGTCACTCGCTGTCAAAATATCCCGCGGGCAATGCCGGTGCGGTACTCGGAATCTCAATAAGCTGCGTATTGAGCCATGCTTGAGGCGCAGGATTGGATGGATTTTTTGCATAGGCTCCTACATAAGGGGCCATTCGAGTGGTTTGGTAGACAGTGGGCGTCCATCCAGCCGGTGCCAGAAACAACGTTGTGCCTCTTTTTTCACTGTATGGACATGCACCGTACGTTGATATGTTCCACAACGTTTGCGTGTAGGTTTCATAGTCCGCAGTGTGACGCTTTGAGCCGATCGAGTACGGCCAGCCTTCAAGTTGGAAAAAGCTGTTGTAGTCCCCTGGGCGCGCCAGCGGATTGTTAATCGTTCGTCCCGTTAAAAACGAGAGAATAAGACCACAGTCTGGTGGGGAAAAATCGCTGGATATATTCAGGTAGTATGTTCCCGTCACGTTGACCAAGCTCGTATAGTGTGAATTACCAATGTCGTGCTTTGTTGTCAAAGCGCTCGACTTCAGCATCTCATCCATGGGCGTGACACTACCGCTCGACGATGGCAGATCATCTTTTGCGCAGATTGCCACGAAGTGGCCACCGCCCAGTAAAAGTGTCAAAAAACACGTGACGGTGTCTGAATTCCAGGAACTTCCAGCATCGATGAATGGCATCGGCATATAACCGCTGAGCAAGTAGGAAATGGGCTCGGCATTTCCGCTTGATGCCATTGTGGGAAGCCAGAGGGTGAGTGGCCCGCTTGGACTTGCGGTCACAATATAGTTTTTAAGAAAATCGAGAAGAGCGATGTCGTCGCTGTTGCAGATGCCGGTTTCCGTGCCTTGCCATTGATCCAGAAAAACCGCTACAGCCCCAGCCAGCTGCCCGCCGGTGAAGTCTGCGGGCATGACATAGCCGCTCTTGCAAGGCTCACTCGGTGTTGCTGAAATCTGAGATGCAGATCGAATGTTGGGCCCGAACATGCTGTTGGAGAAGTCTTGGCCATTTTCAAACGGTGGATTTGCCAGCGCACCCAGCGGTACTACGCAGCCGCCGTCTTTGCCAGAAGGTATGCTGTTATATACGTTCAGATGAGGTGTAATCGATGTGCCATGGTAGCCAGGAGCATCGAATTCGCCGATCACTCCCATTGGCAAGTTGAGGGCAATATTCGCAGGTCCGCCCTCAGGATTGACGGAGTAATTTATGCTCAATACATAGCCTTCAGCGACAAGCTGAAAGCTGCCTGCGCAGCCAGCCATCCCATTCGCGGTGATGTTTATCGTCCCGTTAGATGCTACAGCCGGAGTGGATGGGGTGGGGGGAGATCCAATTATAGATGTCGGGCTGTTAAATGTGAGCGATACCGACAGTCGATTGACGATCAATAAGTTGATGCTCGTTTCCGTAGAAGGCATGTACATCTCCGAAATGATTGAATTCCCCCACTCGCAAACTAAATCTACGCTTGATTCAGCGTAACGCTGAAGTTGGAAGTTGCGTTCCGAGGATTGGCTATATAGTAATTTTTCCCTGTGGTGAGCTTTCCACCAGGGACGACGGTTCCATTCGTCGCGTCTTTGACTGGCGTCGGGTCTTCCTTGAGTGAAATGTCTTGTTTGATATCAAACACGATGCCGGAGGGCAGTGACAAGGTAATGGGTCCACCATCATCGCTAATGAGCGTGAAGTTCGGTCCGGACCGATGGGATTGGCCGGATTCGGGTTTTGGCAGCGAGGTTCCTGCGGCAATAACAGTCATTTTGAATTCCTTCGATTTGTGAAATTTAACAATAAAAATCGGCGGCTTGTTTTACAGTTGCCGATCGCTTCAATTGAGCATTGCTCAGTGCGTAGCTTTAATTCATCGCCCATTCGCGAAACAGGCCATTACATTCATAGAATCCGAGGAGGTATTTGATTGATAGAGTGCTCGGTATTCAATGTAATAAATATGAATTTTTGATGGGCCAATTTGTTTTATTTCTTCAGGCCTATCAAATTTTATAGATCAGCAAGCGCCGAAGAGCGTGATATTGGCGATGACGCTACCGTTCAGGTAGATCGTGGCCTTCAAGCCGGTGGGAATGAAGCTGCCGCAGGTTTGTGCGCACACCTTGATCTGACCGCCCACTGGAATATGCACTGGGGAGGTCACGCAGTAATTGCCATAGATCGGAATGGTGAAGCAGATCTTGTTGGTGGACGCGTTGTAACTTGCGCCAACGCAGACGGAAAGCTTCAGCGCATGGACGCCTTCCAGCTGCGCAGCTACGCCAGCATTGGTCTGCAAGGCCTGTGCGTGGCTGTTGCCTTCGGCGAAACCGGCTTCCGCAAAGTTGGGCACTTGGGCAGAGTTGTCATTGGCACTGTTTTGGTTGCAATTGCAGTCAGACATGGTTTTTCCTTGGAAATGGGATTTTCTGAAAGTAATGCCGGCGTCGGAAGTGACTGGGTCCAGCGTTTTCTCATGATGCTTTTGATTAATTTTAAATATCGATTTAATAATATTTAAAATGTTTTCTTTTTTTCGCTTCATGAGTGAAAGAATTCTCTGTCTTGCGTCGCCTTATTGCCCTTAAGGGAAGCTGGCAAAAACTTAATAGTTCTGAAAAAGTTCTTGGTGTAGAGTCCGCCGGGCCACCTGGGGGGTGCATTGCACAGGTGATGAGAAACAGAGGCCAAGACCATGGAATTCACGTTTTCCCACTTCACGCTGAGGGTCCACGAGCGACAGTTACTTTCCGACGGGAAGCCCGTCTTGCTGGGAGCGCGCGCTTTCGATGTGCTGTGTGCCCTGGTTCACAAGGCCGGCGCACTGGTGACCAAATCTGAGTTGTTCAACCTGGTGTGGCCGGGCGTGGTGGTGGAGGAAAACAACCTGCAGGTGCATGTGTCCTCACTGCGCAAGCTGCTGGGCTCCGAGGCGATCGTGACGATCCCGGGGCAGGGCTACCGGTTCGTGGCGCACGTTGCGCCGGTGGTGGTGGACGGCAGCGCGTCGGAGCTTCTGCCGTCCGTGGTGTCCAGTGCGTCCCGTTCGGTGGCAGTGCTTCCTTTCGGCGTCGCCGCGGGAATGTCCGACGACGGGTATCTGGCCGATGGCATGGCTGAGGACATCATCAACCGGCTCTCCCGGTCGCGCTGGTTGTACGTGATAGCCCGCAACTCGTCGGTGAGCTACCGGCACCCATTGCCTGCGAGCGGCACCATCAGCCGGGAGCTCGGGGTCCGGTATCTCGTCTCCGGTTTCATCCGGTGGACCGGCAAACGCCTGCGGGTGACCGCAGAGCTCATCGACGGCCCGCGCAATGAAACCATCTGGGCGCAGAGCTTCGACCGGCCGGCGGACGACCTCTTTCAGGTCCAGGACGAAATATCGGCCGCCATCGTCAGTGCCATCGAGCCCGCCTACCTGCGGCGCGAAGAGTGGGCCAGCAGCCAGTCCACACCCCGTGACCGCGAGCACTGGGAGCTGTTGATGCGCGCGCGCTGGCATTTCTGGCGCACCACGCGCGAGCACATGGACAAGGCAGAGCACTTTGCGCAAAAGGCGCTGCAGGCCAAGCCCGACGATCCGCCGACCCTGGCCATGCTCGCTTTCATCTTGATGTCGCGGGTATGGGCAGGCTGGTCGGAGTCACCCCGCATGGACATCGCCGAGGCCAACCGGCACGCCCTGCTGGCGGTCAGCCACGATGACAACGACGCCTTCGCGCATTTCACGCTGGGCACGGTACTGTCGTTCTCGCGCAATTTTCCGCAAGCGATCTCCGAGCAGGAACACGCGCTGTCGATCTATCCGCAACTGGCCGCCGCTGCGGGCGAACTGGGGCGCCTGCTGGCGTTTTGTGGACGCACCCAGGAGGCTGCGAGCTACGTGCTGCAGGCCTGCGAGGCCAGTCCGCTCGATCCGCACCTGAGCCTGTGGCTGCGCACGCGGGCCCTGGCAAGCTTCATCGAGCGCGACTACGAGGCCGCGCTGAAGTTTGCCCTGCAGGCACTGTCCAAGCGGCCGGACTGGTTCTTCAACCACTACCTTCTGGCGGCATGCCAGGTAGCCGCCGGCCATGTCGAAGATGGCCAGCAAACCCTGCGGCAGGCCCAGAAATTCGGGCCTTACACCATGCAGGCCTTGAAGGCCGGACACCCCTTCGCAGCCGAGGCGCATCTCAACAAGTACACGCACTGCCTTCGCCAGGCGGGCTGGAGCGAGTGAACCCGCTCAGCCACGCGGCCATGGGTTTGGCCGTCGGCGGTCATTCGTCATGCGTCATCCGTATTTGCAAGTTGCCAGCCCTTAGTTTTTAGTTTTTAGTCATTCATTTATCCACAACAAGCTGCCCGAAATTCACTGGAGAGGGAAACCATGCCTGAAACGAATGCACCCCAGAAGATCGCCATCCTCGGAGGCGGCTTGGCCGCCCTGACCGCGGCCTACGAGCTGACCAGCCAGCCGGGCTGGCAGCAAAAATACGAGATCACCGTGTACCAGATGGGCTGGCGGCTGGGCGGCAAATGTGCGACCAAGCGGGGGCCCAACAACCGCATCGAAGAGCACGGCATCCACGGGTTTCTGGGCAGCTACTACAACGCGCTGCCCTTGATGGCCGACTGCTACAAGGCGCTGGGCCGCCCCGCCGACGCCAAGCTCGCCACGTTTGAGCAGGCGTTCATCCCTGAAAGCTTCGTGCTGATGTGGGAGTTCGAGAACGGCGGCTTCAAGCGCTGGCCCATGACCGTGCCGACCAACTCGCTCACCCCGGACGATTCCTCCTCGCTGCAGACCATCCGGCAGTGGATCGGCGGGCTGGTTGAGACTGCGCAGGGCCTGATCGACCCCCAGGCCGTGCCGGGCCTGAGCGAGCTCCATCAACTGGAATTGCGCGCTGGGCAGGACCTGCTGCGGCGCCTGCAGGCTGCCATGCTGGATGAGAACGCCGAGCTGGCGGAGAACCACCCCGTGCTTGATGAGGTGTGGAGCTGGCTGAACGCCCGGCTGAAGGCGTTGATCGAGGGCAACGACGACCTCCGGCGCCTGTACATCCTGCTCGAATACCTGATGGCCATCGTGCGCGGCGTCTTGGCCGACCGCATCATCGAGCGGGGCTTCGATGTGATCGACAACGAGAATTTCAGCGACTGGCTGACCCGCCACGGCGCGTCGGTCATGACGGTGTCGTCCCCGCTCGCGCTCAACACCGTCAACCTGTCCTACCAGTACCCGCAGGGCGACACGGCCCGCACGGCCAGCATGGCGGCAGGGGCGTACCTGCACTGGTCGCTGCGCAGCTATGCATACATGGGCGCATTCGCCTGGCTGTTTGCCGCGGGCACCGGCGAGACCGTGATCGCGCCGCTGTACCTGGTGCTGCGCCAGCGCGGCGTGCAGTTCGAGTTCTTCCACAAGGTCGAGAACCTCGCGCTGTCGGCCGACGGCGAGTCGGTGGCCGCCGTGCAACTGGGCGTGCAGGCGACGCTGGTGAATCCGGAGGCGCCTTACGAGCCCCTGGTGCCGGTCGAGGGATTGCCGTCGTGGCCTTCCGGCCCGGGCTATGACCAACTGGTGCAAGGCGATGCGCTGCGTGAGCAGAACATCGACCTGGAGTCGTACTGGACGCCCTGGAAGAACGTGGGCCAGAAGACCCTGAAGGCCGGCGAAGACTTCGACCAGGTGGTGCTGGCCATCGCGGTGGGTGCCGTGCCTTACCTGTGCAAAGAGCTGCTGGCGGCACGCCCCGCCTGGCGCACCATGGTCGAGAAAGTGCCCACCGTACAAACGCAAACCATGCAGGTGTGGCTCAACCGCAGTACCACCGACCTGGGCTGGGACATCCCACTGAAGAACCCCACGGACACGGTGATCGGCGCCACCTACATGAACCCGCTGGACGGCCAGGTGGACTTCACCCATCTGCTGCCGTGGGAGTCGTGGCCGGCCAGCCAGACGCCCAAGTCGCTGTGGTACTTCTCGGGCGCCATGGCCGACTACGAGCCACCGCCGCCGCTCACCGACACGGACTACCCGGCACGGGCGCATGCGCGGGTCAAGGCGCAGTGCATTCAGTACCTGCAGGTGTGCATGGGACCGCTGCTGCCCAAGTCCACCACCAATGTGGTCTCGCCACCGGGCGACCCGACCGGCATGGATTTCAGCCTGCTGCAGGACCACGACCCGGCCAATGCAGGGCAGGGCGTGCAGCGGTTCGATCAGCAGTTCTGGCGCGCCAACATCGACCCGTCCGAGCGTTACGTGATCAGCCCGCCGGGCAGCACGGCCGCACGGCTCAAGGCTTGGGAGTCCGGTTTCAGCAATCTGGTGCTGGCGGGCGACTGGATCTACACCGGCCTGAACGTGGGCAGTGCCGAGGGTGCCACCATGGGCGGGCGGCTCGCGTCGCATGCCATCAGCGGATACCCGGCGTTGGAAGACATCGTGGGGTATCCGGTGCCGGCAGCGACTCCGCCCACATCGCCGGTTTAGTCCGTTTAGGCCACCGTGCTGCTTTCAGCGGATAACTCATCCCGCCAGGAAAGCCACGTTGCCCGGCCGTCCTGGCAGGTCGAGCATGGCCACGGGCGCCGGGCTGCTGGCGACTTTCCTGCCCCGGCGGTACACCGCCAGCCGCGCGGCGCGCAGGCGGATGGCCTCGACCGGGTTGCGTGCGTGCAGCAGCACGAAGTCGGCGTGGCAGCCCGCCTGCAGGCCGTAGCCCTCCAGGCCCAGCAGCCTGGCGGGGTTGACCGTCACTGCGTCGAAGCACTGGAGCATGGCAGCCTGGCTGGTCATTTGCGCCACGTGTAGGCCCATGTGCGCGGCCTCCAGCATGTCGGCGCTGCCGCCGCCGTACCACGGGTCCATCACGCAGTCGTGGCCGAAGGCCACCGTGAGGCCTGCGGCCATCAGCTCGGGCACGCGGGTCATGCCGCGGCGCTTGGGGTAGGTGTCGTGGCGGCCCTGCAGCGTGATGTTGATGAGCGGGTTGGCCACCACGCCCAACTGCGCCTCGGCCATCAGCGGGATGAGCTTGCTCACGTAGTAGTTGTCCATGCTGTGCATCGACGTGAGGTGCGAGCCTGCCACGCGACCGTGCAGGCCCAGGCGGTGCGTCTCGTGCGCCAGGGTTTCCACATGGCGCGACAGCGGGTCGTCCGACTCGTCGCAGTGCATGTCCACCCGCTTGCCCCGCCTGGCCGCCAGTTCGCACAGGATCTTCACGCTCTCGGCGCCCTGGGCCATGGTGCGCTCGAAGTGCGGAATGCCGCCCACCACGTCCACGCCCAGGTCCAGGGCGCGGGTCAGGTTGTCGAGGCCGCCGGGCGAGCGCAGCACGCCGTCCTGCGGAAACGCCACCAGCTGCAGGTCCAGGTACGGCGCCACGCGCTGCTTCACGTCGAGCAGGGCCCGCACCGGCAGCAGGCTCGGGTCGCTGGTGTCCACATGCGAGCGGATGGCCAGCAGGCCGTGCGCCACGGCCCAGTCGCAGTACTGCAAGGCGCGCTGCACGATGGCATCGTGCGTGAGCTGCGGCTTGAGCTCGCCCCACAGGGCGATGCCTTCGAGCAGGGTGCCGCTCTGGTTCACGCGCGGCTGGCCGTAGCTCAGCGTGGAGTCCATGTGGAAATGCGCGTCCACGAACGGCGGGCTGACCAGCAGGCCGCCCGCGTCCACGGTCTCGTGGGCGGGGGCTTGCAGGCCCTCGGTCACTTCGGTGATGCGCCCGTCCTGCACCGCGATGGAGACATCGGACCGGCCGTCGGGCAAGGTGGCGTGGGTAACGAGCAGGTCGAGCATGGTGTGAGGCAGTGCTGGGAGGGCAGGGTGGGCAAAAAGCTGGGGGCACCGTCATGAAGCGCTGTCCACGGGTGTGTAGTGCAGTGTAGAGCGCTCGCGCGGTGCTGTGGGCCCAGCAGCATTCATGCCACGCACAGGCCGCGGTCCGTGGCTGTGTTCGGGGCTTGCCTGCGTGTGTCGGATTTCTTCAAGACGCCTGGCCGCCCCACGCCTATGCTCCACGCTTTTCCTGAATCTGAAGAAGGGCCCCCCATGCAATTCGGCTACACCATCCTCTACGTCGAAGACGTTCCCCAGACCATTGCCTTCTACGAAGCCGCGTTCGGCCTCACGCGCCGGTTCGTGCACGAGGCTGGCGACTATGGCGAGCTGGACACCGGTGCGACTGCGCTGGCGTTCTCGTCATTGCGCCTGATGACCGAGCTGGGCAAGAACCCGCAGCGCGCCACCGCCCGGGCCCCCAGCTTCGAGATCGCTTTCACCACCGCCGATGTCGCTGCCGCCGTGCAGCGCGCCGTGGCCGCCGGTGCGCGCCTGGTGCAGGCGCCCGAGCAAATGCCCTGGGGCCAGACGGTGGCCTACGTGGCCGACATCAACGATGCGCTGGTGGAGCTGTGCACGACCGTGGCGCCGCCGCCCGCCACCGCGGGCTGAACCGGGTTGGTGGCCGAGGACGCAACGCACGCTGCCGATGCGCAGCAAGCGCACTCAGCCATAGCCCGCCTGCGCCACCGTGGCCAGCAGGCCGGGCGAGCGGCGCAGCGCTGAGGGCGACTGCCCCAGCCAGCGCAGGCAGTCGCGGCTGAGGTGGTCCTGGTCCGCATAGCCATGGTCGGCCGCAATGCCGGCCAGCGTCTCGCTGCCGCCCAGCGCCTGCGCCGCGCGGCGCACCCGGGCCAGGGCGCGCCAGTAGCTGGGCGGTTGCTGGGTCGCGGCACGGGTGAGGCGTTCCAGGCTGCGCTCCGACACCCCCAGTGACCGCGCCGCAGCCGCCACGGTGGCGGTGTGGGCCAGGGTGTGCAGGGCTTCCTCCACGCGCGCCTCCAGGTGCGTGTGCGCGTCGATGGCGTCGAGCAACTGCTGCTCCACGGTGGTGTCGATGTGCACTTGCTGGCTGCTCCACGAGGCCCTGCGCGCGGCCTGCGACCAGATGGCCTGCGCAGCGCGGATCAGCGCCGGGGCCTGCACCACCGTGCCCGGCCGCAGCCGGTAGCCGCGCCAGAACTCGTGGGCGGCCCCGGGCACGGTGACTGCGGCATCGGCCAGCGGCGATACCTGCCAGGCAGGGCGGCCCGCCGCATCCACATGCAGGATCAGGTCGCAGCAGCCATCGGGCAGCACCACCGTGGCGCCGGGCTCGGTGGTGCTTTGCTGCCAGCGGGCCAGCAGGCTGCGCGGCAGCAGCTCTGCGGCAGGCGGGGCGGGCGGCGGCTGCAAAAGATCCATGGCGGGATGGCGCCGTCAGCGCAAGGGCGTGGTGCGGTAGCGCATTGCGCCGGGCCGGTGGCCTGCGTCGATGGTGATGCGAAACACGCTGTCGTCATGGCCCGACTCGGCCCGCGCGGTGAAGCGGATGCCCTGCGGCGTGGCCTGGCAGCGCATCTGGCTGAGCGAAATGGAGGCGTGGTCGTTGTTCAGCGCCGCCACGCCCACGGTCTTCACCTCGTGCGCGGAGTCGGTGTCGTCACGGCGCAGCCACTGGATGTACAGGAACGACTGGGCGTACCGCGTGGCATGCACGATGCGGTACATGCCCCTGCGGCTGCCATCCTTGCCGGGCGGGGCGGGCCATTCGCCGCAGGCCTGCACCCAGTCCACATCGGGCTCTGCGGCAAAGGCGCCATAGGGCAAGTCCATGCCCAGTGCGTGGGCGTTGCCGGCGGCTGCAAGCATCAGGGCCATGGTCCACAGTGCGGGCCGAAAGAGTTTGTGCATGGGTATCGAAGGGTTGTCGCAGAGGCGATGGCACAGGGTTCGGGTCAAGGCTCACTCAAGGCTCACTCAAGGCTCACTCAAGGCTCACTCAAGGCTCACTCAAGGCTCACTCAAGGCTCACTCAAGGCTCACTCAAGGCTGCCAGCGCACCTGCACCGTCCAGCCCGTGGCGGCGAACAAGGGCTTGAGCACCGCCTCGGCATTTTCCTTGGCGGTGGCCACGGTGCTGCTGGCCTGGCAGGTGCGCTCCACATCCTGCTGCGCGCGCTGCAGGGCAGTGTCGATGGCCTGCGTGCGGTGGGCCGAGCCCGGGATCAGCGGCTCGATGCCCGTGCCCTGCACCGCGTAGAAGTACGAGCCGCCCTGGTCGCGCGGGCCGTGGTCCACGCGGGCGGACAGCGTGGCGGGCACAGGCAGCCGCAGCACGGCGGTGCGGGCTGCAGCGTCCACCGCTTCGTAGCGGGCCTGGCGCATGTCGGCGCCCACCAGGCAGTCGCCGCGGGCCACCAGCAGCACCTGCGTGCCGCCCAGCTTCAGCTCCCACTGCGTCCACGGAATGCCCTGCGTGATCTGCTGCGTGAACTCGATGACGTTGGCATACCGCACCTTGACCGACACCAGATGGCCCATGTCCTCCAGCGTCAGCAGGGCAGGCGGGGGAGGCGGCGCGGCAGGCCGGTGCAGCACGGCCCACAAACCGAGCCCGCCCAGCACCATGCCCAGGGCGGTGCCGGCGATGGCCGCGGCCAGCGGGCTGCGGCGCGGCGTGGCGACGACGGTGTCCGCCACGGTTCAGGCGCCGTGGCGCCGGTAGCCTGCCAGCAGTGCCGCAAGCACACCCATGCCCACGGCGCAACTGCGGTTGAGCCAGCGCAGCCCGCGCTGCGACAGCCACCGCACGGCCTGCCAGCCCGCGGCGGCGTAAGCCACCATGACCAGCGTGTCGAGCCCTACGAAGAGCGCGCCCAGCACCGCGTACTGCAGCGCCTGCGGCTCGGCCGGGTCCACGAACTGCGGCAAAAAGGCTGCGAAGAACAGCAGCGTCTTGGGGTTGGACAGCGCCACGCCCAGACTGCGCGCAAACGCTGCCCGCCCCACGGTCTGCTGGCCTGGCACCTGGGCCACGGCGGCCTGCACATCCACCGGTGGGCTGCGCCACAGTTGCACGGCCAGCCACAGCAGGTAGAGCACGCCGGCAATGCGCACCGCGTTGAACAGCGTGGCCGATGCATTGAGCAGCGAACCGAGGCCCACCGCCACCACGGCGATCAGGATGCCTGCACCCAGCCCCGCGCCCGCCATGCCCCAGGCCGCACGGCGCATGCCGCCGGCCATGCCGTTGGCCAGCGCCAGCAGCATGGTGGGGCCGCGGATCACGGCCAGCGCCAGCGAGGCGGCGGCGAACATGAGCAGGGTTTGCAACGTGGGCATTCAGCGTTCTCCTTTGCGGTAGGGCTTCATCAAGGCCTGAGGATACGCGGCCTTGCGCGCCACCAGCACCAGCGCCAGGATGGACAGCAGGTACGGCAGCATCAGATACACCTGGTACGGCAGCCACGCATCGCCCGCCTGCTGCAGCCGCAACTGCAGCGCATCGCATAAGGCAAAGAGCAAAGCGCCCAGCAGCGCCTTGCCCGGCCGCCACGAGGCGAACACCACCAGCGCCACGCAGATCCAGCCGCGCCCGTTCACCATGTTGAAGAAAAACGCGTTGAACGCCGACAGCGTGAGGAAGGCGCCCGCCACGCCCATCAGTGCGGAGCCGGCCACGATGGCCCCGGTGCGCGTGGCCGCCACCGGAATGCCCTGGCCCTCGGCCGCCTGCGGGTTCTCGCCCACCATGCGCACCGCCAGGCCCAGCGGGGTGCGCATCAGCACCCAGGCCAGCAGCGGCACCAGCACCAGCGCCAGCAGCGTGAGCGGCGTTTGCGCCGACAGGATGGGTATGCCCAGCCACTCCATGGGCGCGAACGGCTCGATGGTGGGCGGCGTGTTCACCTTGGGGAAGCTCACGCGGTAGCCGTAGTACGACAGTGCCGTGGCCAGCAGCGTGATGCCGAGGCCCGACACATGCTGCGACAGCGCCAGGCCCACCGTCAGCCACGCATGCAGCAGCCCGAACACCGCACCCGTGAGCGCCGCCACCATCACCCCCGTCCACAGGCCGTGCCCGGCATACACGGTCAGCCAGCCCGTGAAGGCCCCCGCCACCATGATCCCCTCGATGCCCAGGTTCAGCACCCCCGCGCGCTCGCACAGCAGCACCCCCAGCGTGCCCAGGATGAGCGGCGTCGCCACGCGCAGGGTGGCGATCCAGAAGGCCGGGTTGGCGAGGATATCGAGCAACTCGGTCATGCGGCGGCGCTCCAGGCTGTCACTATCAAATTAATAGCTGCTAGCGCTTGATAGACAAGCGGTAGAGGCATTTTTTGTTTGAATTTTGGGTGCATGGCGGGTTCACTTCCAGCGCACCCGGTACTGCGTGAGCAGCCCTGCCACCAGCACCGCGATCAGCGACGTGGCCACGATCACGTCCGCAATGTAGGTGGGCACGCCCACCGCGCGGCTCATGCTGTCGGCCCCCACCAGCACGCCCGCCACGAACACGCCCGCCGCCACCACGCCCAGCGGGTGCAGCCCTGCCAGCATCGCGATCACGATGCCGCTGTACCCGTAGCCCGGCGACATGTCGAGCGTCACATAGCCCGTGCGGCCCGCCACCTCGATGGCCCCCGCCAGCCCCGCCAGGCCACCCGACAGCAGCGCCACCAGCACCACGGTGCGCGTGATGGGCACGCCCGCAAACGCCGCAGCCCGCGCATTGGCGCCCGCCGCGCGAATGTCGAACCCTGGCACCGTGCGCGCCAGCAGCGCCCACAGCATCACCGCCAGCGACACGGCCCATAGCAGCCCCGTGTGCAGCCGCGTCTGCGGCACCAGGCGCGACAGCTCCAGCTCGCCCTGCAACGCCACGCTCTGCGGCCAGCCCATCGAGAGCGGGTCCTTCATCGGGCCGTCGAGCAGTGCCGACACCAGCAGCAGCATGATGAAGTTGAGCAGCAGCGTGGTGACGACCTCGTCCACTCCCAGCCGCGCCTTCATCAGCGCCGGGCCCAGCAGCAGCAGCGCCCCGGCCAGCGCAGCTGCCAGCATCATCAGCGGGAAGAGCAGCCAGGGCGACCATTCCAGCCCCGTGCCGCCGTGCATCCCACCCACCGCCACGGCGGCCAGCGCGCCCGCGTACAACTGCCCCTCGGCCCCGATGTTGAACAACCGCGCCCGAAAGGCCACGGCGGCTGCCAGCCCCGTCAGGATCAGCGGCGTGGCGCGCGTGAGCGTTTCGGTCAGCGCAAACACCGAGCCGAAGGCGCCCTGCAGCAGCAGTGCATAGGTCTGCCCCACCGGCGCCCCGGCCCATAGCACGAGCAGCGCGCTGATGAGCAGGGTGAACACCACGGCGCCTGCCGGTGCCAGGATGTAGGCGACCGGGGAGGTGTGGTTGCGTTTTTCGAGTCTCATCGTTGTCCGTTGTCTGCAGCCCGCGAAACGGGCGTGGCCATAACCAGTGCACCCGTGGAACGGGCTTCGCCAGGCCACCGGGTGCGCCCCCCTCCCGAAGGAGAGGGGCTGAGGGCCGCGGCTCCAAGCCTGCCTGCGCAGGCTTGGACGGCCTCGAAGAGCCGGTGCCTCGGGCGCCGGCACCGAGGCGCGAAGCGACTCAGGGGGAGCTTCATATCACCCCCGCCATCGCCAAGCCGATGGCCTCGCGTGTCCAGCCCTCGGCAGGCCGTGCCTCGCCCAGGTGCCCTTCGTGCATCACTGCCACGCGGTCCCCCAGCGCCAGCACTTCATCCAGGTCGTCCGAGATCAGCAGCACCGCCGCGCCGCCGTCGCGCGCGTTGATGAGCTGCTGCTGCACGAACATCACTGCGCCGATGTCCAGGCCCCAGGTGGGCTGGTGCGCCACGATGAGCCGCGGGGCGGCTGCGCTGTCGGTGGCATCCTGCGGCGGAAGCAGGGCGCGGCCCAGGATGAGCTTTTGCATGTTGCCGCCCGACAGCGCGCGGGCAGGGGCATCGGGCCCGCCGCCGCGCACGTCGAAGGTGCGGGCCAGGTGCTCGGCATGCGCACGCGCTGCACCGCGCTTGACCCACAGGCCCTTGAACCAGGGCTGCGCGAACCAGCGGCTGCGCAGGCGCTCGGACACCGCGTTCTCCCACACCGGCAGGTCGCCCACCACGCCCACCGCGTGCCGGTCTTCCGGGATGCGGGCCACGCCCTGGGCCACCAGCCACGCGGGCTGGGCGCGCAGGGGTGTGCCCAGCAGCGTGACATGGCCTTGCGCCACGGCGCGCACGCCGCACAGCACATCGGCCAGCGCCACCTGCCCGTTGCCCGACACGCCGGCAATGGCGACGATCTCGCCCGCATGCAAGGTGAGCGACACGTCCCGCAGCCGGTCGCGCCCGGTGGGCGCGGTGCTGACGCGGTCGAGCACGCACACCGGTGCGCCCACCTGGCGTGCGGGGCGGCGTTCAGCGGCCTCCACGGCATGCCCCACCATCCATTGCGCAAGCTGGCCCTGCGTGGTGCCTTGCGCTGGTGCCTCGGCCACCAGCTTGCCTTGGCGCAGCACCGCCACGCGGTGCGACACGCGCAGCACCTCGGCGAGCTTGTGGCTGATGAAAATGATCGACAGGCCCTGCGCCACCATCTGGGCCAGCGTGTCGAACAGCGCCTCGCTCTCCTGCGGCGTGAGCACCGCCGTGGGCTCGTCCAGGATCAGGATGCGCGCGCCGCGGTACAGCGCCTTCAGGATCTCCACCCGCTGGCGCTCGCCCACCGACAGGCTGCCCACCCGCGCATCGGGCTGCACCGGCAGCCCGAACTGCTGCGATACCGCCAGCAGCCTGGCCCGCGCCGCCGCGCGCCGCGAGAACGGCTGCCACAGCGGCTCGGTGCCCAGCAGCACGTTGTCCAGCACCGTCAGGTTGTCGGCCAGGGTGAAGTGCTGGTGCACCATGCCGATGCCCGCACCGAGCGACGCGCGGGGCTGGCCCGGCGGCAAGGGCTTGCCGAACACTTCGATATGCCCTTCGTCGGCCACGTAGTGCCCGAACAGGATGGACATCAACGTGGACTTGCCCGCCCCGTTCTCTCCCAGCAGCGCCAGCACCTCGCCGCGCTGCAGCGTCAGGCTGATGCCGTCGTTGGCGACCAGCTTGCCGAAGCGCTTGGTGATGTTCTTCAGGTGCAGGACGGCGTCGGACATGGTGGGGGTGCGATGGTGTGCGTTACTGGCAACGCATGGTCAATGCGCGCCACTCCCTCTCCCCTCGCGGGAGAGGGCCGGGGAGAGTGGGTACGGCATCGGCACCAGCGCAGCGCCGGCTGCACGCGCCCCCTCTCCCTAACCCCTCTCCCGCGGGGGGAGAGGGGCTCCAGGCACCCTGCGCCCGCTGCGGGTTCATGGCATCACTTCCAACTGGCCAGAAACGCCTGCAGCACCTTGGCCGAGTTGGCTGCGGCCAGGTGCATGAAGGTGTCCATCTCGTTCTCGCCATCGCCCCCGCCGGCCAGGTCGCTCAGCGAGCGGAAGGCGATGTAGGGCACGCCGTTGCTGTGCGCGACCATGGCGGTGGCGGCGGTTTCCATGTCCAGCACGTTGGCATCGAAGGTCTTGAACGCGTATTCGCGGAACGCCTTGTTGTCGACGAAGGCCTGGCCCGACACGCCGTTGCCGCCGACCACCATGCGGGGGCGCTCCTTGAGGCACTTGTCGGCGTGGCAATGGTCCAGCGCGACGCTGGTGCCCAGGCTGCGCGCTACGGCCAGCATGCGGGGGTCGGCGGCAAACCAGAACTGCTTGGTCAGGGCGGGCTTCGCGGCGCTGCGTACCTCCACCGGGCGGGGGTGCATCATGCCGAAGGCGGGCAGGGTCAGCTCGCTTTTCATCCAGGCCGGGGCGCTGTACTGGCCGGGTTTGTCCTCGCGGGCCATGAGCCATTCCATGTACTGGCCCCACTGGGCAGGCACTGTCACGTCGCCGATGTGCAGGCCGGGGTTCACGCCGCCCGCGATGCCGCTGAACACGATGTGGCTCACGTTGAATCGGTCCAGCGCGAGCTGGGTGTTCATGGCCGCATTGGTCATGCTGATGCCCGACAGGAACACCACCACGGGCTGGCCCGACAGGGTGCCGGTGGTGAACTCCACACCGTTGATGCGGTGCTTGGCCGCCTGCTGCACCTGCGGCAGCAGCACGGTGAGTTCGGGCTCGAAGGCCGAGATGACGGCGATGCGCGGTGTGGCATCGAGCTGCACCACCGCGGCCCCTGATGCCGATGGCCGGGCGGGTGCGGTGCTGCAGCCTGCCATGGTCGCGGCCAGGGTGGCTGCCGCCAGCAGGCGCAGCCCGTGCCGGGCGAGGGTGGTGCGAAGATTGGTGGAAGGGGTGGTGCTGCTGCTGGATGGGGGCATGGTCAGGTCCTGAAGAGGGCAGAGGTGCCGCAGCCTAGCGCAAGTGCGATGCGGTGCGGTGCCGGCAACGCAGTGGAGGGCGGCCCGGCGCCATGGACGGCAACGGTGTGCGCACGGCCGGTGGGTGACGGTGGCGGGTGGTCCACCACCGTCACGGGCGCTGCACCGCTGGCCGCGCCCATCAACGCAACGCCGACGGCATTACTTCGATTACTTCGCCGTGGACTTTGGCTGGCTGTCGTCCACCTTCACCGTGAACTTGCCGGCCAGGATCTCGGCCTCCCGCGCCTTGACCTTGGCCACGATGTCGGCGGGCACTTTCTTCTCGAACGTGCCCAGCGGCGCGAGTTCAGAGCCCTTGTGCTTCATCATCGAATACGGGCCATAGTCCTCGGGTGTGAACTTGCCTTCCTTGACCAGCTTGAGCGCGCGGTCGATGCTCGGCTCCATGTGCCACAGGGCCGACGCCACCACGGTGTCGGGGTACTTGTCCTGGGTGTTGATCACGTTGCCGATGGCGAGCTTGCCTTTTTCCTTGGCAGCGTCGGACACGCCGAAACGCTCGGCATAGAGCACGTCGGCGCCCTTGTCGATCATGGCAAACGTCGCTTCCTTGGCCTTCGGTGGGTCGAACCAGCTGTTGATGAAGCTCACGGTGAACTCGACCTTGGGGTTGGTCTCCTTCGCACCGGCCATGAAGGCGTGCATCAGGCGATTCACCTCGGGGATGGGGAAGCCGCCCACCATGCCGATCTTGTTCGTCTTGGTCATGCCGCCCGCGACCATGCCCGACAGGTAGGCGGGCTCCTGGATGTAGTTGTCGAACACGCTGAAGTTGGGCGCCTGCGGCTTGCCGGATGAGCCCAGCAGGAAAGACGTCTTGGGGAAGTCCTTGGCCACCTTGCGGGCGGCGGCCTCTACCGCAAAGGCCTCGCCCACGATGAGCTGGTTGCCGCCCGTGGCGTACTCGCGCATCACGCGCTCGTAGTCGGCGTTGGAGACGTTCTCGCTCGACTTGTATTCGATCTCGCCCCGCGCCTCGGCGGCCTTCAGCGCCTTGTGGATGCGGCTCACCCATTGCTGCTCGTAAGGCACCGTGTAGATTGCTGCGACCTTGATCTTGGCCTGCGCCCCCGCCATCGACGGCGCAAGGCCCAGGGCGGCCGAGAGGGCCATGGAGGTGCAAAGCAGGCGTCCGGTGAAGATGCGGCGGGTGGTCATGGTGGGGTTCCTTCAGTTCAGAAAAGAATGGCCAGCAAGAGGGTGCTTGGATGCTTGGCTCCCAAGCAAGGAGCGCGCCAGTCGGTGCCAGCACAGCGGCAGACTGCGCGCCAGTCTGCCAGAGGAAAGCCACCAGGTGGTAAAAATCAGTGCGGCGGGCGTGGCGCCCATGAAAAAAGCCACCGCAAGGGTGGCTGGCTGCGTGGGCAGGGTGGCGCGAGCCCCGTGGCTGCGCCAGGTCGCTCCCTTACTTGGTGCCAAAGATCCGGTCGCCCGCATCGCCCAGCCCAGGCAGGATGTAGCCGTGGTCGTTCAGCTCGCGGTCGATGGCGGCGGTGAAGATCGGCACATCAGGGTGGGCCTTTTGCAGCGTGGCCACGCCTTCGGGGGCGGCCAGCAGGCAGACGAACTTGATGGAGCGGGGGTTGAGCTTCTTCAGGCGGTCCACGCACGCGGCGGCCGAGTTGCCGGTGGCCAGCATGGGGTCGACCACGATGATGTCGCGCTCTTGCATCTCGGACGGCATCTTGAAGTAGTACTCCACGGGCTGCAGCGTGGCCGGGTCGCGGTACAGGCCGATGTGGCCCACGCGGGCGCCGGGCACCACGTTGAGCATGCCGTCCAGAAAACCGTTGCCCGCGCGCAGGATGGACACCAGCACCAGCTTCTTGCCGTCGATGACCTTGCCGGTCATGGTCTCCAGCGGGGTTTCAATCTCGAAGTCCTGCAGCGGCATGTCGCGCGTGACCTCGTAGGCCATCAGCGTGGACAGCTCGCCCAGCAGGCGGCGAAAGCTGTTGGTGCTGGCGTCCTTGCGGCGCATGAGCGTGAGCTTGTGCTGGACCAGGGGGTGGGTGATGACGGTGACGTTGTTGTTGCTAGCGGTGCTCATGGCGCGGCCTCGGGTGTGCAGGGAAATGAATGAATGGCGGTGGGTGTATTTTCACCTCCATTCGCCGGGGGGCTGAGAAACCGGCGTGGTCTGGAGCCAGGTGGGGGTGGTTAAGGGGGTGCTCGTGGATCGCAGCGCGGGTTTTGCGCGCGTCTCCCTGTGGGTTGCAACGCGTAAGCACGTCACCGGCCACAAGCCTGCAGCCTCGGGCCCGGTCAGTCCGCCAGAAACCGCGAGTACCGGGCCAGGTCCACATTGCCCCCGCTCACGATCACGCCCACGCGTTCGCCGTGCAGTAGCTTGGCGCCGGTGTCTTCGCCTGAGAAGGCCTGCACGCCCGCAAAGGCCAGCGCGCCGGTGGGCTCCACCGTGATCTTCATGCGGCCGGCAAAGACGCGCAAAGCCTGGATCAACTGCTCGTCGCTCACGGTGATGATGTCTTCGACATGGTCGCGAATGATGGGGTAGGTCAGCACGCCCAGCGACTGTGTCTGCGCCCCGTCGGCGATGGTTTGCGGGTGGTCAATGGTCACGATGTGCCCTGCGCGCAGCGACTGCTGGGCGTCGTTGGCCGTGGCAGGCTCGACGCCGATGACCTTGCACTGTGGCGCCAGCGCCTGCGCGGCCAGCAGGCTGCCCGCCAGCAGGCCGCCGCCGCCCAGGCAGACAAAGAGATAGTCGAGGTCGGGCACCTCCTGCAGCAGCTCCAGCGCGGCAGTGCCCTGGCCCGCGATGACGTGCGGGTGGTCGAATGGCGGCACCAGCGTCATGCCGCGCTCGCGCGCGAGCTGGCGGCTGATGGCCTCGCGGTCTTCGGTGTGGCGGTTGTAGGTGACGACCTGGGCGCCGTAGTCGCGCGTGGCGGCCATTTTGGAGGTGGCGGCGTCTTCGGGCATGACGATGAGGGCGGGCATGTCGAGCAGGCGCGCCGACAGCGCGATGGCCTGCGCGTGGTTGCCGGCCGAGAAGGTGAGCACGCCGCCCTCGCGCTGCGCATCGGTGAACTGGGCCAGCGCGTTGTACGCGCCGCGGAACTTGAAGGCGCCCGTGCGCTGCAGGTTCTCGCACTTGAAGAACAGCTTGGCGCCCAGCTGCTCGTCTATGGCAGTGCAGCGCATCACCGGCGTGTGGTGCGCGACGCCTGAGAGCCGCTGCGCGGCGGCGGCCACGTCGTCGTAGGTGGGCAGGGGCATGCTGTGCTCGGTCATGGTGGCGTCCTCGCTGCGGGGCGCGGCCTGCCCCGGGTCGGCACATGATAGCCGTTGGTGGTGATGTTGGGGGTAAAAATGGCTGCTGCCGCTTGGTGGGTGTGCGCTGGCAGCTATGAATTCGATAGTGTTTGGATGGGGGTGGGTGTGGTTGCGGCGTCGGAGGGTGCGCCCTGGCTTCGACAGGCTCAGCCCGAATGGTTTTTTGGGTTTCAGGCACTTGGGTTCGTGGTGCCACGCGAATGCGCGCGGCTTGACCACCGTTCGCCCTGAGCTTGTCGAAGGGCTGGTATTGCGCTCTGGCTTCGACAAGCTCAGCCCGAACGGGTGGGGCAAGCGCTCAGAGGACTTGAAAGGTCGGGCCTCAGGGGCCGCAAAACTGCCCGGCGCAGCGGCGGCCGCGAACAGCCGCCCGCCAATCACCACCCATCACCCGTCATCCCTCACCCCTGTTCGCTGAACCGTATCAGCGGCGTCAGCGCCGGGAAGTCGCCTGCACGCTTTTGCTTCATGGCCGTGACGGACTCGCGCACGTGTTGGTTGCTCCAGATGGCGCCTTGCAGCCAGCCCATCTGGCGCAGGCTGTCTTCGACGCTGTGGTCGCGGGCGTAGTTCACGGCCTGCTTGGTGCCCCAAATGGCGACAGGGGGCTTAGTGGCGATCTCCTGCGCGCACTGCAGTGCGGCGGCGACCATGGCCTCGTGGGTGTCGAACACTCCGTTGACCAGCCCGTGGCCCAGGGCCTTGGCGGCGCTCAGGCGGCGGCCGGTGTAGGCCAGCTCCTTGACCACGCCCAGCGGGATGAGCTTGGGCAGGCGCTGCAGCGTGCCCACGTCGGCCACCATGCCGATGTTGATCTCCTGGATGCAGAAGAACGCGTCGGCCGTGGCATAGCGCACGCAGGCCGCCGTGACCATGTCCACCGCGCCCCCGATGCAGCCGCCCTGGATGGCCATGATGACGGGGATACGCAGGCTCTCGATGCGGCTGAAGGTGGCCTGCATGTCGGTAAGCAGATCGAAGATGGCGGCGCGGCCTTCGGGGCTCTGGTCGTCCATGGTGATGGCGCCGCCGAAGGTCTCCAGCGCCATGCCCGCGCTGAAGTGCTTGCCGGTGCTGCTGATGACCAGCGCCCGCGCCTCGCCTGATTTGTTCAGCTGGGCCAGCACCTCATCGAGCTCGCGCCAGAAGGTGGGGTGCATGGTGTTCATGGCCTCGGGGCGGTTCAGCACCAGGTGGGCGACGTGGCTGTCGATGCTGAGCGAAAAGCAGGTGAAGGGCGGTGTGTTCATGGGCAGGCACTGTAGACCCGGCGGGCGGCGCTGTGTCGTCGCGTGGGTGACTTGGGGGCGCCTTGGGGATCGAGGCGGGCCTATCGCTTTCCCTATGTGCGCCGGGTGCTATGGATTGCGTAGCAGAGCTGATGCAGAGCCATGACACGGTCGCTGTACCGGGCTGCCATGCGATTGCTGCGCCGTGGCGCGCCACTGCTGCGCAACTGTCCGCAATCGCAACGGCCGCGTGTTTAGCCTCGGTGGTTTTTCTTTGGTGCAAGAAAGGCCTTGTGTGAATCGCTTCCAATGCCGCCGTGCGGCGCCCGCCCTCGTCCTGTCCGTTGCACCGATGCAGCGCCTTCGATGCCTTGCTGACGGAGCAGCCGCATGACCACCTGGGTGCTGCTGGGCCTGCTGGCCGGGCTGGTGCTGGGCACCTATGACTTTCTGACCAAGATCGCGCTGCGGGAGACCGGGGTGCTGGCGGTGGTGGTGGCATCGTCGGTGCTGGGCGCGTGCTTGTGGCTGCCGTTTGTGTGGGTGCCCGGCGGCGGCCTGTGGGCCCAGGCCCTGGCGCCGCTGGGTCTGCACCCGGCGCCGTTGACTTGGCAGGCCCACGCGCTGCTGCTGCCCAAGTCGTTGATGATGGTGGCGACCTGGGTGCTGTCGTACTACGCGGTCAAGGCGCTGCCGCTGTCGATATCGGCCGGGGTGCGCGCGTCGGGGCCGGTGTGGACGGCGCTGGGCGCCATCGTGCTGCTGGGCGAGCACCTGAGCGCGTGGCAGTGGGCGGGGCTGGCGGTGTCCATGCTGTCGTACCTGGCGTTTTCGCTGATCGGGCAGAAGGAGGGCATCCGCTTCAGCCGCGATGGCTGGGTGCTGTGCATGGTGGCGGCCACGCTGCTGTCGTCGGCCAATGCGCTGTACGACAAGCACATCGTCGCGCAGCTGCGGCTGGACCTGGCGGCGGTGCAGGCCTGGTCGGCCGTGCAGCGGGGCGTGCTGGCGCTGTGTCTGCTGCCGTGGGTGGTGACGTCTGTGTTGCCGGGGCTGGGCGGACGTGGCTTGCGAGGGCGGTGGCCGGGTTGGAGTGCGGCGTGGCCCGCTGTCTGGCCGGTGGGGGCGATTGCGGTGGCATACGTGCTGGCCGAGTACATCTACCTGGCCGCGGTGCAGGTCGAGGGGGCCATGATCTCGGTGATCTCGGTGCTGCGGCGGACCAACCTGGTCATGGTGTTCGGCCTGAGCGCCTGGCTGCTGCAGGAGCGCTTCATCCGCCACAAGACCGTGGCGATGGCGGGTGTGCTGGCGGGCATCGTGTTGATGGTAAAGACGGGGTGACACCTGGGCAGCTGGCCCGCGTATTCCCCTTTCTGCGGCACAGGTGGCCGGCGTTGGCCGGCGCTATGGCGCCGCGTTGCCCTGACGTGCCAATTGCCGGATCCAGTCCATCACGGCCTGGCCGCGCGGGGTGATGACGGTGCGCTCGGACGCGAGCAGGTAGTACGACTGCTCGGCGGGCAGCGCCACGTCCGACAGCCGCACCAGCGCGCCGGACGCCAGCAGGTCGTGCACCAGCGACTGCCGCGCCAGCGCAATGCCCTGTTCGGCCAGGGCCGCGTCGATGAGCAGCGCGGTGTCGGTGAAGGTCATGGCGTGCTGCGCCGCCGCCAGGCGAATGCCTGCCTGTGCCAGCCACGGCTGCCAGGGTTGCCGGGTGTGGGTGAGCAGCGTGCCCCTGCGCAGCGCGCGCTCGCTGGCCGGGACGTCCAGCCGCTGCAGGTAGCCCGGCGCCGCCACCGGGAACCACACGTCGTCCAGCAGCTTTTCGCAGTGGTAAGCGTGCGGCCGGCTGCGGGCGAAGCGGATGGCGATGTCGGCGTCGCCCTGGTCCACGTCGGCGAGGTCGGTGCTGGTCTGGATCTCGATGCCGGGCGCCTGCCCGGTGGCCTGCAACTGCGCGAGCGCCGGCACCAGCCGCAGCCGCGCGAACGAGGGCAGGGCGCTGATGCGCACCACGCTGCGCTGCTGGTGTGCATAGCCGGCAAACGTGTCCTGCAGGGCCTGCAGCGCGGCCTTGGTCTGCTGGTGCAGGTGCAGGCCCTCGGGCGTGGGCGCCACCGACCGGGTGCTGCGGGTGAACAAGGGCACGCCCAGCGTCTTTTCCAGCTCGCGCACGCGGTGGCTCACGGTGCTGGCCGACAGGCTGAGCGCGTCGGCCGCTTTTTGAAAGCTGCGCCACTGCATCACCGCGTCGAAGGCGGCGATGAGGGGCAGCGGCGGGATGGAGTGCATGGGGGCGAGGTTACCTGCGCGCGCCGCGTCAGTCGCCGCCGCCGCCTCCGCAGCCACCGCCGCAACTGCCCCCGTCGCCACCTGCGTCGCCGCTGCTCCCGTCACTGCTGCTGCTGGAGTGGGAGCTGGAGCTTTCTGCCCCGCCGAAGTCGCCCGAGCTGCCGCTGTAGCTGTGATCGGCAAAGTGGGTGCCGCAGTAGGTACCGCCGGCGTCGCCCCCGGCATCGCTTTTGCGGATGATGTCGCTGCAGTCGGGCACGTAGGTAAAGCCGCCGGCAATCGCGAGCTTGGCGTCCAGCGCGAACAGCAGCGGCAGGCGCGAGGGGTATTTGGGGTGGATGCCCTCGTCCTTGCACGCCCAGTACCAGGCGCGGCGCAGGCCGTCGTTGTTCTTGGCCCGGGCGCCCAGGGCCTCGGCGGGGGTGTGGTGCAAAAAGAAGCCCAGCGCGCGCTCGCACCAGGTCTTGTAGGCCTGGGTGTGCAGGATGAACTCGTGCCACATGGCGTCCACCGCCTTGGACGGCATGGCGACGAACTGCTTTCTGCTGCGCATGCAGGCCATGAAGAACTGGCGCAGCCCGCGCTCGACCAGTTCGCAGTCCTTTTGGTTGAGGTGGGGATACGCCTCGCGCAGCTTGCGCTTCAAGAACTGGGGCAGGGCGGCTTCGCGCACATAGCGCTCGCGCACCACGTTGGTCCACTGGATGACGATGGCTGTCAGTACCACGGTGGCGATCACATACACCGCCCACGTCCAGCGCATGCGCCACAGCCCGGCGAACATGCCCACAAAGACCAGCACCCAGATACCGCTGGCCAGCAGCACCGTGCGGGGCCCCCAGCGCACGAGCAGGTTGTCGATGCGTCCCATCCCATCCTCCTGTTGTGTGTTGTTTTGTGCGCGCATGGTGCCATGCCTGCACGCACGCCGGGAGAAGAATTTGGGGGGGTGTGGCGAGGATGTTGAATGCTATTGAATTGATAGCTTCTGGCGCTTGTTGGATAAGCGGTAGAGGCCTCTGCAGTGCACTATCTTCACCCCTGATGTGCCCCCGGCGAGATCCCTTTGTCCAAGACCGTCATGACTGGCGCGCCCCAGGCCAGTGCACCCGTGGACCTGGCTTCGCCAGGCCACCGGGGTGCGTCCCCCTCCCGCGCAGCGAGAGAGGGGGGAAGGCGAGCAGCGCCTCAGGGGGTGTCACCTCTTCTTGCTGCCGAAGATCCCGCCCAATACGCCGCGCAGAATCTCCTTGCCGACACTGGTCCCCACCGTGCGCACGGCCGACTTGGCCATGGTCTGCACCAGGCCGTCCTTGCGCCCGCCGCGCGGGCCGGTGGTGCCAAAGAGCAGGTCGTTGAGAAAGCTGCCTTCCTGCGGCTGGGCTCCCCCGCCCGCCGTGCCCACCGGGGTGCCGCCGCTTGTGCGTACTGCAGACGTACCGGCCGGCGCGTCGGGGGCACTTTCGGCCCGGCCCTTGAGCTTTTCATACGCTGACTCTCGGTCCACCGTGGTCTCGTACACGCCGGCCACCAGCGAGCTGGCCATCAGCGCCTGCCGCTGCTGCGGTGTGATGGGGCCGAGCTGGCTGCCCGGGGGCAGCACGAACACGCGCTCGGTCACGCTGGGGCGGCCTTTGGCGTCCAGAAAACTCACCAGCGCCTCGCCCACGGCCAGCTCGGTGATGGCGGTCTCGATATCGAGGCCCGGCTTTTGCCGCATGGTGGTGGCCGTGGCTTTGACGGCCTTCTGGTCGCGGGGGGTGAAGGCGCGCAGCGCGTGCTGCACGCGGTTGCCCAGCTGGGCCAGCACGCTGTCGGGGATGTCGAGCGGGTTCTGTGTGACGAAGTACACGCCCACGCCCTTGGAGCGCACCAGGCGCACCACCAGCTCGATCCGCTCGATGAGCACCTTGGGCGCCTCGTTGAACAACAGGTGGGCCTCGTCGAAGAAGAACACCAGCTTGGGCTGGTCGGGGTCGCCGATCTCGGGCAGTTGCTCGAACAGTTCGGACAGCATCCACAGCAGGAAGGTGGCGTACAGGCGCGGCGAATTCATGAGCTTGTCGGCCGCCAGGATGTTCACGACACCGTGACCATCGACGGTCTGCATGAAGTCCTGGATGTTGAGCATGGGCTCGCCGAAGAACGCGCTGCCGCCCTGCTGCTCGATCTGCAGCAGCCCGCGCTGGATGGCGCCCACGCTGGCGGCGCTCACGTTGCCGTATTCGGTGGTGAACTCCTTGGCGTTGTCGCCCACGAAGGTCAGCATCGCGCGCAGGTCTTTCAGGTCCAGCAGCAGCATGCCGCTGTCGTCGGCGATCTTGAACACCATGTTCAGCACGCCCAGCTGCGTCTCGTTCAGGTTTAGCATGCGGCCCAGCAGCAGCGGGCCCATGTCGGACACCGTGGCGCGCACCGGGTGGCCCTGCTGGCCGAACACGTCCCACAGCGTGGTGGGGCAGGCCAGGGGTGTGGGGAGCTCAAGACCACGCTCTTTCAGCACGGCCGCCAGCTTGTCGCCGATCTTGCCGGGCTGGCTGGCGCCGGTCAGGTCGCCCTTTACGTCGGCCATGAACACCGGCACGCCGATGCGCGAGAAGTTTTCGGCCAGCGTCTGCAGCGTCACCGTCTTGCCGGTGCCCGTCGCACCGGTGATCAGCCCGTGGCGGTTGGCCAGGCTCGGCAGCAGGTGGCATTCGATGGTGTCGTGCTTGGCGATCAGAAGGGGTTCGGCCATTTCGGGTTTCCTCGGGGAGCGGGGTCGGCAAAAAGTAAAATCGGCAGATGACTTGTTCGGGCAGGGCGCTACAGAGACAAAACAGGTGGATTTGGCGCCGCCTGAGGGGCGCCAAACCCGGCCTCTGCAGGCGCTGGCGGCGGGGCTTGCACTGCCGCCGTGGCGCGAAAGACACGGTTTGCCGCTGCACCGGGCCCAACAAGCATGGCTAGATTAAATCAATACAAAAGGACTTCTCGTGGCAGGACACAGCAAATGGGCGAATATCCAGCACCGCAAGGGGCGGCAGGATGAAAAACGCGGCAAGATCTGGACCCGCATCATTCGCGAAATCACCGTGGCTGCCCGTTCCGGCGGCGGCGATTTGTCTGCCAACCCCCGCCTGCGCCTGGCGGTGGACAAGGCCAAGGGGGCGAACATGCCCGCCGACCGCATCAAATACAACATCGACAAGGCCACCGGCAATGCCGAAGGCCTGACGTACGAGGAAATCCGCTACGAGGGCTACGGTATCGGCGGCGTCGCCATCATGATCGACACCATGACCGACAACCGTGTGCGCACCGTGGCCGAAGTGCGCCACGCCTTCAGCAAGCACGGCGGCAGCATGGGCACCGAAGGCTCGGTGGTGTTCCAGTTCAAGCACTGCGGCCAGCTGATCTTTGCGCCGGGCACGAACGAGGACCAAGTCATGGAAGTGGCGCTGGAGGCCGGTGCCGACGATGTGGTGACCGGCGAGGACGGCGCCGTCGAAGTGCTGACCAGCCCTGCCGACTTCGAAGCCGTCAAGGATGCGCTGCAGGCCGCTGGCCTCACGCCCGAGTTGGCCGAGGTGACGATGCGGGCTGAAAACACCATCGAGCTGACCGGCGACGACGCCGTGCGCATGCAAAAACTGCTGGACGTGCTGGAAGATCTGGACGACGCTCAAGAGGTCTATCACAACGCGGCACTGTGAAGCTCCCCCTGAGCGGCTGCGCCGCTTCCCCCTCTCTCGCTGCGCGGGAGGGGGACGCACCCGGTGGCCTGGCGGAGCCAGTTCCACGGGTGCCCTGGTGATGGGGCCGCGCCGGTTGCTGGAGCCCATGGTCCGGCGCAAAGAATTTTGAATAACTGCGATTGAGATGTTTTTCCCCGAACCCTGTCCGTGGCCCAGCGCTGCGCCAGAGGTTCACAAAGGTTCTATGAAAGTACTTGTGATTGGTGGCGGCGGCCGTGAACACGCAATGGCCTGGAAACTGGCCCAGTCCCCCAAGGTCACCAAGGTGTTCGTCGCGCCTGGCAATGGCGGCACTGCGCTCAACGCCAAGCTGGAGAACGTGGCCATCACCGACGTGCAGGCCCTGCGCGTCTGGGCGCAGGAGCAAAAGATCGCCCTCACGGTGGTCGGCCCCGAGGCGCCCCTGGCCGCTGGCGTGGTGGATGAATTCCGCGCGCATGGCCTCAAGATCTTCGGCCCCACGCAGGCGGCCGCCCAGCTCGAAAGCTCCAAGGCCTTCAGCAAGGCCTTCATGCGCCGCCATGGCATCCCCACGGCCGACTACGACACATTCACCGACCCGGCAGCCGCCCACGCCTTCGTGGACCGCCTGGGCGCGCCCATCGTCATCAAGGCCGACGGCCTGGCGGCGGGCAAGGGCGTGGTCGTGGCCATGACGCTGCAAGAGGCCCATGACGCGGTGGACTTCATGCTGGTGGACAACAAGTACGGCGTGCAGCACAACGAGGGCGGGGCGCGCGTGGTGATCGAAGAGTTCCTCGAAGGCGAAGAAGCGTCCTTCATCGTGCTGTGCGACGGCAAGAACGTGCTGGCGCTGGCCACCAGCCAGGACCACAAACGCCTGAAAGACGGCGACGAAGGCCCCAACACCGGCGGCATGGGTGCGTATTCGCCCGCGCCCGTGGTGACGGCCGACGTGCACGCCCGCGCCATGCGCGAGATCATCCTGCCTACCATCCGCGGCATGGAAAAGGACGGCATCCCGTACACCGGCTTTTTGTATGCCGGGCTGATGATCGACGCCAAGGGCCACCCCAAGACGCTCGAATTCAACTGCCGCATGGGCGACCCCGAAACCCAGCCCATCCTGATGCGCCTCAAAAGCGATTTCAGCGACGTGATGGCCGCTGCGGCCGACGGCAAGCTCGAACAGATGGAGCTGCAGTGGGACCGCCGCACCGCGTTGGGTGTGGTCATGGCCGCCCACGGCTACCCTGAAAACCCGCGCAAGGGCGACGCCATCACCGGCCTGCCGCAGGACGCGGACGATGCGGTGGTGTTCCATGCCGGCACGCAGCTGCAGGACGGCGTGGTCAGCGTGACCGGCGGCCGGGTGCTGTGCGTCACGGTGCTGGCCGACAGTGTCAAGCAGGCGCAGCAGCGGGCGTACGACGTGGCGCGCGGCATCCAGTTCGACGGCGCGCAGTACCGCCGCGACATCGGCTTCCGGGCGCTGAAGAGCTGATGGCGGGCGCACAAAGCCTGAACACGGTCGATACGGTAGAGCAGGTGCGCGGTTACCTGCAGGGCCTGCAGGCCCGCATCACCGCTGCGCTGGAGGCCGTGGAAGGCGCGCAGGAGCAGGGCGGCGCGCGCTTCCTGGCCGACGCCTGGCGCAAGGCACCCGGCGAGCCGCTGCAGGGCGACGGCATCACCAAAATCCTGGAGAACGGCCGCGTGTTCGAGCGCGCGGGCTGCGGCTTCAGCCACGTGCGCGGCCCGCAGCTGCCGCCGTCGGCCACGCAGCACCGGCCCGAGCTGGCCGGCGCGCCGTTCGAGGCCATGGGCGTGTCGCTGGTGTTCCACCCCCGCAACCCATATGTGCCCACGGTGCACATGAACGTGCGCATGATCGCTGCCGGCCACCCGGGCCAGGCGCCGACCTGCTGGTTCGGCGGGGGCATGGACCTGACGCCGTACTACGGCTTCGAGGACGACGCGGTGCACTTTCACCGCACCTGCCGCGACGCGCTGGCGCCCTTTGGTGACGACAAGTACCCGCGCTTCAAAGCGTGGTGCGACGAGTATTTCTACCTCAAGCACCGCAGCGAGCAGCGCGGCGTGGGCGGGGTGTTCTACGACGACTTCTCCGAGCTGGGCTTCGCGCAAAGCCTGGCCATGACGCAGTCGGTGGGCGACGCCTTCCTGTCGGCCTACCTGCCCATCGTCGAGCAGCGCCAGCACATGCCCTACGGCGAGCGCGAGCGGGACTTTCAACTCTACCGCCGCGGCCGGTATGTCGAGTTCAACCTGGTGTGGGACCGGGGCACGCATTTCGGCCTGCAGTCCGGCGGGCGCACCGAGTCCATCCTGCTGTCGATGCCGCCGCTGGTGGCCTGGTCGTACCAGCGCTCGGACGCCGCCGACTCTGCCGAAGCGCAGCTGGCGCAGCGGTTCCTGGTGCGGCGCGACTGGCTGGGCAGCGGGGCGCAGGCAGGTGCCTGACGCCCGGAAGATGGTGCTGAAGATGGCCCGAAAGGCGCGAAAGCTATAATTTCAATAGCTGTGTGCGCTTTTCGCAAAAGCGCCAGAGGCCAAAAACACCGCGAACTGCCGCAGCGCCCCGGCGCGACACCGGCGCAACACCCAAGGCGCAGCCCCACTGGCTGTGCGCCGCGTTGCACGCTATATTGATTCCATTCCCTCTCTATTCACCACCTGATGACCACCTCCACCAAATCGGAATCCGCCGCCAAGAAAGACGTTACCAAGCTCCAGCGCGCCATCGTCGATGGGCTGGAGGACGTCAAGGCGCAAGACATCCAGGTCTTCAACACCGAGAATCTCTCGCCGCTGTTTGAACGGGTGATCGTGGCATCGGGCACCTCCAACCGCCAGACCAAGGCGCTGGCCGCCAGCGTGCGCGACGCGGTGAAGGAAGCGGGCTTTTCCAAGCCCCGCATCGAAGGCGAAGACAACGGCGAATGGATCATCGTCGACTGCGGCCCGGCCGTGGCGCACATCATGCAGCCCGCCATCCGCCAGTACTACCGCCTGGAAGAACTGTGGGGCGAAACCCCCGTGCGCCTGAAGCTGGGGGCCGCCAAGCCGGTGTCCAGCGCCGCCGCCGATCTGGCCGAAAAGAAGTCGGCCCAGAAGGCCGCCAAGTCGGGTGCCAAGGCCGCTGCGAAGGCTCCGGCCAAGAAGGCTGCTGCAGCTCCGACTGTGGCTGCACGCTCCGGCAAGGCCACCGTGAAGGCCGTGGCCAAGACGGCGGCCAAGACCGCCCCCGCAGCGCCCGCCAAGTCGGCATCTTCCAAGCCATCTGCCAAGCCATCGGCAAGGCCTGCCGCCAAGACCAGCGCAGCCAAGCCCGCAGCCCGCGCCGGCAGCAAGCCAGCGGCCAAGACCACCCCAACCAAGACCACCGCCAAGACCACAGGCAGCACCGCAGCCGCCAAGAAGCCATCGGCCCCCAAGACCCCGATCAAGACCGTGGTCGTGAAGCCGGGCGGCGCCAAGAAGCCCGCAGCCGCCAAGTCGACCGGCGCCAAGGGTGCCGCAGCACCCGCACGCGGCGCCCCCCGGTCTGCCGCCGGCGCCCCGGCCAGGGCAGGCGCCAAGCCCGCAGCCAAGAAGTCCCCTTCGCGCAGCGGCGGCCGGGCTTGATGGCCCTGCAGCACGGCTGAGCTGACGGGCGCAACCCTTTTCGGTAACGCATTCCATGAGACTGCTGATCGTGGCGGTGGGCCAGCGCGTGCCCGACTGGGCGCAGACGGCCTACGACGACTATGCCAAGCGTTTCCCGCCCGAGCTCAAGGTGGAGCTCAAGGCCGTCAAGACCGAGCCGAGGGGCTCCAAGACGCTGGAGACGCTCTACGCCGCCGAGCGCGAGCGCATCGAGGCGGCCATTCCGCGCGGCACGCGCGTGGTGGCGCTGGACGAGCGCGGCACCAACCTCACCACCAAGGCGCTGGCCGAGCGGCTCAAGGGCTGGCAGCTGGGCGGTGACGACGTGGCGCTGGTCATCGGTGGCCCCGACGGGCTGGACCCGGCCTTCCGCCAGGGCGCGCACGAGCGCATCCGCCTGTCCGACCTGACCTTGCCCCACGCCATGGTGCGCGTGCTGCTCATCGAGCAGCTCTACCGTGCCTGGTCGGTGAACGCAGGCCACCCCTACCACCGCGAATGAGCAGGTTGGAGCGCACCATGGCCCTCCTGCCGTTTGCTATTGATGTGATAGCTGCCAGCGCTTGATGGATCAGCGCTGGGGCCGATTTTTGATCGAATCCGTTCATGCCTGACTTCCTCTACCTCGCCTCCCAGAGCCCGCGCCGGCGCCAGCTGCTCGAACAGCTGGGCGTGCGCCATGAACTGCTGCTGCCCAATGTCGATGGCGACGAGCCCGAGGACGCCGAAGCCATCGAGGCCGTGCTGCCCGGCGAGGCGCCCACGGCCTATGTCGAGCGCGTGACCGGCCTCAAGCTCGACGCTGCCGTGGCGCGGCGCGCACGGCGCCAGCTGCCCGATGCGCCCATCCTGTGCTCCGACACCACCGTGGCCCTGGGCCGCACCATCTACGGCAAGCCCGACGACGCCGCGCACGCCGCGCGCATGCTGGCCGAGCTGGCGGGGCACGAGCACCGCGTGCTCACGGCCGTGGCGCTGCAGGTGGGCACCAAGCGGCTTGCGGCGCTGTCGGTGTCGCGCGTCACCTTCGCGCCCATGACGGCGGCGCAGATCAATGCCTATGTGGCCACCGGCGAGCCGCTGGGCAAGGCCGGCGCGTACGGCATCCAGGGCCGCGCGGCCGCGTATGTGGAACACCTGGCAGGGAGTTATTCGGGCATCATGGGGCTGCCCATGTACGAGACGGCGCAACTGCTGCGCGCAGCCGGTTTTGCCGTCTAGTGGCGCTTTGACGCACCCGGCAAACCCCCGCGTTTCTCCCGCCCCCTGAGCCCGCCCGACAGCTGTGGCCCCCACAAAGCCACCAGTGCTCGGCGGACCGGCAAAGACGTGATGGTGGGGGCGTGAACGGAGCCAAAGCCCGGCAGCGACCATAACCAAACATAACGACAACGCCATGCAACAAGACATCCTGATCAACTGGTCTCCCCAGGAAACCCGCGTGGCCATCGTGGAGCACGGCGCGGTGCAGGAGCTGCACATCGAGCGCACGCTGGAGCGCGGCCTGGTCGGCAACGTCTACCTGGGCAAGGTGTCGCGGGTGCTCCCGGGCATGCAGTCCGCCTTCATCGACATTGGCCTGGAGCGCGCGGCTTTTTTGCACGTGGCCGATGTGTGGCACCGTCAGCCCGACGGCGAGCCGCCAGCATTCGCCCGCAAGACCGAGCCGCAGATCCCGATCGAAAAGCAGGTGTTCGAGGGCCAGTCCCTCATGGTGCAGGTCATCAAGGACCCCATCGGCACCAAGGGCGCGCGCCTGTCCACGCAGATCAGCATCGCCGGGCGCCTGCTGGTGTTCCTGCCGCAGGACGACCACGTGGGCGTCTCGCAGAAGATCCCCGGCGCCGAGCGCGACGCGCTGCGCGCACGCCTGCAGGCGCTGGTGGGCGACAAGTCCACGGGCGGTGGCGGCGGGTTCATCCTGCGCACCAATGGCGAAGACTCCACCGACGAAGAACTGGCCGAAGACATCGCCTACCTGCGCAAGACCTGGGCGCGCATCAAGGAGGCATCGCTCAAGCTGCCCGCCATGTCGCTGCTGCACCAGGACCTGGACCTGCTGCAGCGCGTGCTGCGCGACTTGGTGGGCGACCACACGCAGACCATCCGCCTGGATTCGCTGGAGCAGTTCCAGCGCCTGCGCGCCTTCGGGCAGGAATTCATGCCCGCGGCCGCCCCCAAGCTGCAGCACTACAAGGGCGAGCGCCCCATCTTCGACCTGTACTCCATCGACGAAGAAGTCGCCAAGGCCCTGGGCCGGCGCGTGGACCTGAAGTCGGGCGGCTACCTCATCGTGGACCAGACCGAGGCGCTCACCACCATCGACGTGAACACCGGTGGCTACGTGGGTGCGCGCAACTTCGACGACACCATCTTCAAGACCAACCTGGAGGCGGCGCAGGCCATTGCGCGCCAGCTGCGGCTGCGCAACCTGGGCGGCATCATCATCGTGGACTTCATCGACATGGTGCAGGCCGGCCACCAGGACGCGGTGCTGACCGAGTTCAAGAAGCAGCTCTCGCGCGACCGGGTCAAGACCATGGCGGGCGGCTTCTCGCAACTGGGCCTGGTGGAGATGACGCGCAAGCGCACCCGCGAGTCGCTCGCCCACATGCTGTGCGAGCCCTGCGAAGCCTGCCAGGGCAAGGGCAGCGTGAAAACCGCGCGCAGCGTCTGCTACGACATCCTGCGCGAGATCCTGCGCGAAGCCCGCCAGTTCAACCCCCGCGAATTCCGCGTGGTCGCCTCGGCGCGCGTGGTGGAGCTGTTCCTGGACGAAGAGAGCCAGCACCTGGCCGGGCTGTCGGACTTCATCGGCAAGCCCATCTCCCTGCAGGCCGAGAGCGCGGTGGGGCAGGAGCAGTACGACATCGTGCTGCTGTAGCGCCGCTGCATCATCACAGGCCTGCGCAAACACTGACGGTCGGCGCTGCCACAGCGCTTCTTGAAAAAAGAGACCGTTCACACTGAGCGTGTCGAAGCGCCGCGCGACGCTTCGGCCAGTCTGTTGAACGGCTCGTCCCGGCGGATCGGCGGAGCGACCGCCAATCCGTCTTACGACTCGATCTGCATCGCCGGCCGCGCCTGCACCCGCGCCAGCCAGGCCTGCACGTGCGGGTGCTCACTCACCGGTGCGCCCAGAAACACGCTGTAGCCGAGCACCGAGCCGACGACCAGGTCCACCAGCGAGTAGTCGGCGCCCAGCATCCAGGGCTGCTTGGCCAGGCGCGCGTCCAGCACCGCCAGCAGGTCATTCAGGCCCGCCTTGGCGGCCTGCGCATGGATGTCGCTGTGCAAAGCCTCGTCGCCCCGCGTGGCCACATTCAGGCGCACCATCAAGGCGCCGTAGGTCACATACGACCATGCACACCACGACAGCGCCTGCAGCGCCTCGGGCGTGCCCGCCGCGGGCCACAGACCGCGCTCGATGCCAAAGCGGTGGCCCAGCCACATATGGATGGCCAGGGTCTCGAACATCGGGGCGCCGTCCACCGTCAGGGTGGGGACCTTGCCATTGGGATTGAGGGCCAGGTACTCCGGGCGGTGCTGTTCGCCGGTGCGGATGTCGACCTTCACGCGTTCATGCGGCACGCCCAGTTCGGCCAGGGCGCAGGCGATGGGGCTGGCGCTCGACATGGGGTGCCAGTAGAGAACGATGGACATGGGAAAACTCCTTGAGGTGGTTGTGGAAGAAAAGGTGTCTCCACTGTAGAAACCATTGCGGACAGTTTCGGTCCTCAATAAAAAGTACAGTGGCGCCATGCTGAGTTCATCGACGCGTCTTTTGCGGCTGCTTTCCCTGCTGCAGACCCGCACCCACTGGATGGGCCCCGAGCTGGCCGAGCGCCTGGAGGTGCACCCGCGCACCGTGCGGCGCGATGTGGACCGCCTGCGCCAGTTGGGCTACCCTGTGCATGCCAGCAGCGGCGTGGCGGGCGGCTACGCCTTCCGGGCCGGGCAGGCGCTGCCGCCCTTGCTGCTGGACGACGACGAGGCCCTGGCCGTGTCGATTGCGCTGCGCACCGCCACGGCGGGCGCGGTAGGCGGCATTGAAGAGCCTGCGCTGCGGGCGCTGGTCAAGCTGGAGCAGGCCATGCCTGCGCGCTTGCGCAAGCGGGTGGATGCGTTGCGCTCGGTCATCGTGCCGCTGGACCGCATCGGCCCGGTGGTCGAGGCCTCGGTGCTGGCCACGCTGGCGACCGCTTGCCGCGACCAGCTGCGCACCGCGTTCCACTACGAAGACGCCCAGGGCCGCAGCGCGCAGCGCAGCGTGGAGCCGCAGGGCGTGGTGCACACCGGCGAGCGCTGGTACCTGGTGGCCTGGGACTGCGTGCGGGGCGACTGGCGCACCTTCCGCATCGACCGCATCGTGGGCGACCCGCAGGTGGGCGCGCATTTCGCGCCGCGGGCATCGCCCGATGGCGGTGATCTGAAGGGCTATGTGGCGCGCTCCATCTCGGCACCGCCGCATGCCGAGCAGGCTCGCGTCGTGCTGCATGCGCCCTACGCCGTCATGTCACGCCGCATCCCGCAATTTGCGGGCGTGGTGACATCGCTGGAGGCGGGGCAACGCTGCCAGCTGGCCTGCGTTGCCAGCGACTCGCTGGTGTACTGGCTGATGGCACAGGATGTCGAATTCGAGGTGCTCGCGCCGGTCTCTTTGACGGAGCGGTTGCGGGTGGCCGGCGAGCGGGCCTTGCGGTGCACGGCTTCGCAGGCTGGCGGACGCTGAGCGATCCAGGCTGCCGAGCCCGCCTACAGGCCCGCTGCGGTCGCTACGGTCGCTACGGCACGAACCGGTACCCGATCCCCGCCTCGGTCACCAGGTGCCGGGGCATGGACGCGTTGTCTTCCACCTTCTTGCGCAGGTTGGCCAGGTGCACGCGCACGTAGTGCGTGTCCTCGGCGTGGCCGGGGCCCCACACGGCCTTGAGCAGCTGCTGGTGGGTGATGACGCGGTCGGGCTGGGACGCCAGGTGCGTGAGCAGCTTGTATTCGATGGGCGTGAGGTGCAGGGCTTCTGCGCCGGTTTCGCCGATGTCGCCGGTGCGCCGCTCGACTGTGCGGCGGACCAGATCGACCGTGATGTCGCCGAAAGTGATGAGTGGTTGGGCCGCTGCGCCCGCAGGCGTCTGCCTGCGCCGCAGTTGGGCGCGCACGCGGGCCGTGAGCTCGCCGGAGCCGAAGGGCTTGACGAGATAGTCGTCCGCCCCCGCGTCGAGCGCGGCGATCTTGCTCGCCTCGGCGCTGCGGGCCGACAGGACGATGATCGGCATGGTCGACCAGGTGCGCAGTTCGCGGATCAGGTCGACGCCGTCGCCGTCGGGCAGGCCCAGGTCCATCACCACCAGGTCGGGGCGGCGCGTGCCGGCCTCGATCAGGCCGCGCTGCAGGGTGGCGGCCTCGTGCACGGTGTGGCCTTCGGTCTCGAGCGTCAGCCGCACGAAGCGGCGGATGTCGGCTTCGTCTTCGACGATGAGGATGTGGGTGGCCAGCTCGGTCATGGTGAGTGCGTCAATGGGGCAGTGGGGCGGGGTCGGATGCACCGGCGGTGGTCGGTTCGGCCTGGGCCGCCGCGTCATCGGCACCGGTCTCGTCGCTGCCATTGTCGGACGGTGGCGTGCCCAGCGGCAGGGTGATGGTAAAGCGCGCGCCCGCGGCCAGGCCGCCTGCCGCATCCATCACCGTGTCGCCATGGATGGTGCCGCCGTGCGCCTGCACGATGGCGCGGCAGATGGCCAGTCCCAGGCCGACGCCGGGGGTGGCGCTTTCGCGGCTGCCGCGTTCGAACTTCTCGAACAGCAGTTCTTCCCGGCCGCGCGGCAGGCCCGGGCCCTGGTCGGTGATGGTCAGGGCCGCGGTATCGCTGTGCGCCTGGGCGCCGATGGTGATGGCGGAGCCGGGTGGCGTGTACTTGGCAGCGTTTTCCAGCAGGTTCACCAGCACCCGCTCCATCAGTACGGCGTCGAGGTGCAGCAGGGGCAGGTCGGGCGCCAATTGCACCTGCACCGGCCGGCCTGCGAGGGACGGGCCCACGGCGGCCAGGGCGCTGCCCACGGTTTCTTCCAGCGGCTGCCAGGCCTTGTTGAGCTGCACCGCGCCGGCCTCCAGGCGGGCCATGTCCAGCAGGTTGTTGACCAGCGCGTTCATGCGCTGGGCGGACTGGCCGATGGCCTGGGCCACCCCCTGCTGCGCGGCGGGCAGCGGCGGCTGCAGCATGCCCAGCGTGTCGGCCAAGCCGACCAGCGAGGCCAGCGGCGTGCGCAGGTCGTGCGAGATGGCGGACAGCAGCGAGTTGCGCAGCCGCTCCGACTCGATCTGCACCGTGCTCTTCTGCGCCACGTCGATGTAGTGGATGCGTTCGAGCGAGATGGCCAGCAGCGAGGCGCAGGTCTCCAGCAGGCGACGCTGCTCGGTGCCCAGGGCCTGCCCGTCGGGCGGCGCCACCACCAGCACGCCGCGAACGCGCATGGGGGCCTTCAGGGGCAGCACCAGCGTGGGGCCCGAGGGCAGGGTGTTGGTGCCCCGGCCCGCGGGCTCGCCGCGTTCGAAGGCCCACTGCGCCACGCCCAGGTCCACCGGCGCGGTGGCGCCGGGCAGGGTCTGCAGGTGGTTGTCGTCGTCGGCCGCCAGCAGTGCCGAGCCCGCGCCGAATTCGCCCACCAGGAAGCGCGCGCCGATCTCGGCCACCTGCTCGGGCAGCAGCGCGGCCGACAGGTCCCGCGCCATGTCGTAGAGGCTGCGCACGCGGTGTTCGCGCCGCGTGGCGGCTTCGGCCTGCACCTTGAGCCCGGCGGTGAGCTGCCCAACCACCAGGGCCACGACCAGCATCACTGCAAAGGTGACCAGGTACTGCGCATCGCTGACCGCCAGGTTGAAGCGCGGCGGCACGAAGAAGAAGTCGAAGAACGCCACGCCCAGAAAGGCCGCCAGCACCGCCGGGCCGCGCCCGTAGACCAGGGCCACGCCCACCACCACCAGCAGGAAGAGCATGACGATGTTGGTCAGCTCCAGCACTTCGACCAGCGGGGTCACCAGCAGTGCGGTGACGCCGCAGATCAGCGCCGCGGCGATGTAGCCCGGCCATGACCAGCGGTGGCTGGCGGTGTCGTCCGACGCCAGCGCTGCAGCGGCCGGGCGCTGGCGGGCTGAGGGGCCGGCGTCGCCCACCTGCAGCAGGTCCAGGTCGCTGGCCTGCTGGGCGATCTGCTCGGCCATGGTGCTCTGCCAGGGCCAGCGCTTGGCGGACCGGCCCACCACCAGCCGTGCCAGGTTGTGCTCGCGCGCGTGGCGCACCAGTGCGAGCGCGGCCTCGGGCGCCGACAGCGCATAGGTGCTCGCGCCCAGCTCCTGCGCCAGCTTCAGGGTGCGCTCCACCCGGGGCTGGACGGTGGCGCTGTGTTTTTGCAGGGCGGGTGTCTCGACGTGGACGGCATGCCAGGGCAGCTCCAGCTGGGCGGCCAGGCGGGCGCAGCTGCGCACCACTTTCTCACCGCCTTCGCCGGGGCCCACGCAGGCGAGCAGTGCCTCGCGGTTGGGCCACACGGGGGTGAAGGTGGCGGTGCGTGCGGCGCTGGCGCGGCGGTAGGCGCGCATTTCGTCGTCCACCCGGTCGGCCGTGCGGCGCAGGGCCAGCTCGCGCAGCGCGAGCAGGTTGCCTTTGCGAAAGAAGTGGCCGGCTGCGCGCTCGGCCTGCTGGGGCAGGTAGACCTTGCCGGCTTTGAGGCGCGCCAGCAGCTCGTCGGGCGGCAGGTCCACCACCACGACTTCGTCGGCGTCGTCGAAGAACTTGTCAGGCACGGTCTCCCACACGCGGATGCCGGTGATGCCGTTGACGATGTCGTTCAGGCTCTCCAGGTGCTGCACGTTCATCGTGGACCACACGTCGATGCCCGAGGCCAGCAGCTCCTGGGCGTCCTGCCAGCGCTTGGGGTGGCGCGATCCGGGTGCGTTGCTGTGCGCCAGCTCGTCCAGCAGCACCAGGCCGTCGGGGTGCTGCGCGCCCCAGGCCAGGGCGGCATCCAGGTCGAACTCGGGCAGCGTGCGGTCGCGGTACGGCATCTGGCGCAGCGGCAGGCGCTGCAGGGTCTGCGCCTGGGCCTCGGTGTCGGTGCGGCCGTGTGTTTCGACCACGCCGACGATGACGGGCAGGCCCTGCGCCTGGGCGGCGCGGGCGGCCGACAGCATGGCGTAGGTCTTGCCCACGCCCGCACAGGCGCCAAAGAAGATCTTGAGCCGGCCCCGGTGGGCCTGCGCGTCTTCGCTGTGCATCTGCTGGAGCAGGGCGTCGGGATCAGGGCGGATTGCGTCGTGCATGCCGGTCCAGGGGGTGGGCAAAGTCGTTGGCGTGGTGGCGGTGGGGCAGTGCTGCATTGTCGTGCAGCGACGGGGTTGCCGGCGGGGTAGCGGGCGCCGCGCGCTGCCGAGTCAGCAGCCAGGCCAGCAGCATCGGCACGGCGATCACCAGCACGGCCAGCAGCAGGGCCGTCAGCATGTCGGTCATGGCTTGCTGGTGGTGGTGGCTGCGGCTGCGGTGGGCGCGAGGGCGTCCAGCGCCAGGTTGAGCTGCAGCACGTTCACGCGCGGCTCGCCCAGAAAGCCACCCCAGGTGCGTTCGGTGTGCTGCTCGACCAGTTGCTGCACGCGGTCGGCGGGCAGCCCGCGTTCACGCGCCACGCGGCCTGCCTGGTAGAGCGCTGCGGCCGCGCTGATGTGTGGGTCGAGCCCGCTGGCCGACGTGGTGACGAGGTCGGCGGGCACCGGTGCGGTGTTGCCGGGGTCGGCTGCGCGCAGGGCCGCCACGCGCTGCTGCACCGCTTCGGTCAAGGCCGGGTTGGTGGGCGCGAGGTTCGAGCCGCCCGAGGCCGCTGCGTTGTACGGCATGGGCGCCGTGGCCGACGGGCGGCCCCAGAAGTGCCCCGGTGCGGTGAACGACTGCCCGATGAGTTCGGAGCCCACGGCCTGGCCGTTGCGCACGATGAGGCTGCCGTTGGCCTGTTGAGGAAACGCGGCCTGCGCCACGCCGGTGACGGCCAGCGGGTACAGCAGCCCGGTGACGACCGAGAGGGTGATGAACAGCACCAGGGCAGGCCGCAGCAGCCCAGATGACGGGGTTGCCGGGGCGGCGCTGCGTGCGGCAGAGGCGGCGGTGGATGCAGTATGGGATGCTGTATGGGATGCAGTAGTGAATGCAGTGGTGGATGCGGTGGTCATGAGGGTATCTCCAGAAGATGGGTGGCAGGGGCTCAAACCATGCCGACGGCAGCCAGCACCATGTCGATGGCCTTGATGCCGATGAAGGGCACGACCACGCCGCCCAGGCCGTACAGGGCCAGGTTGCGGCGCAGCAGCGCGGCGGCGCCCACGGCGCGGTAGCGCACGCCCTTGAGGGCCAGCGGGATCAGGAACACGATGACCAGGGCGTTGAAGACCACCGCCGACAGGATGGCCGAGCTGGGGCTCGCCAACTGCATGAAGTTGAGCGCCGACAGCTGCGGGTAGGTGGTGACGAAGGCCGCCGGGATGATGGCGAAGTACTTGGCGATGTCGTTGGCGATGCTGAAGGTGGTCAGCGAGCCGCGCGTCATCAGCATCTGCTTGCCGGTCTCCACGATCTCGATGAGCTTGGTGGGGTTGCTGTCCAGGTCCACCATGTTGCCGGCCTCCTTGGCGGCCTGGGTGCCGGTGTTCATCGCCACGGCCACGTCGGCCTGGGCCAGGGCGGGCGCGTCGTTGGTGCCGTCGCCGGTCATGGCCACCAGCTGCCCGGCGGCCTGGTAGCTGCGGATGAGCTGCAGTTTCGCTTCGGGCGTGGCCTCGGCCAGGAAGTCGTCCACGCCGGCCTCGGCGGCAATGGCGGCGGCCGTCAGGCGGTTGTCGCCGGTCACCATCACGGTCTTGATGCCCATGCGGCGCAGTTCGGCAAAGCGCTCCTTGATGCCGCCCTTCACCACGTCCTTGAGCTCCACCACGCCCAGCACATGGGCGCCGTCGGCCACCACCAGGGGCGTGCTGCCGCGGCGCGATACGTCGTCTACCGCGGTCTGCACGGCGGTGGGGAAGCGCCCGCCAAGGGCCTCCACATGCTTGCGGATGGCGTCGGCCGCGCCCTTGCGCAGCAGGCGCGGGCCGGGCAGATCGACTCCGCTCATGCGGGTTTGCGCGGTGAAGTGCACGAACTGTGCGCCCAGGGCTTCGATGTCGCGCTCGCGCAGGTTGAACTTCTGCTTGGCCAGCACCACGATGCTGCGGCCCTCGGGCGTTTCGTCGGCCAGCGAGGCGAGCTGGGCAGCGTCGGCCAGGCCCGCATCGGTCACGCCGGGGGCCGAGATGAACTGGCTGGCCTGGCGGTTGCCCAGGGTGATGGTGCCGGTCTTGTCCAGCAGCAGCACGTCCACGTCGCCTGCGGCCTCCACCGCGCGGCCGGAGGTTGCGATCACGTTGGCCTGCATCATGCGGCTCATGCCCGCCACGCCGATGGCGCTGAGCAGGCCGGCGATGGTGGTGGGGATCAGGCACACCAGCAGCGCCACCAGCACCACCAGGCCCACGGGCTGGCCCTGGCCGGTGGCGGCCACGCCGAAGATGGAGAACGGCAGCAGCGTGGCCACCACGCCCAGGAACACGATGGTCAGCGCCACCAGCAGGATGGTCAGCGCGATCTCGTTGGGCGTCTTCTGGCGCTTGGCGTTTTCGACCATGGCGATCATGCGGTCGACAAAGGTCTCGCCCGGGTTCACGGCCACGCGCACCACGATCCAGTCGGACAGCACGCGGGTGCCGCCGGTCACGGCGCTGAAGTCGCCGCCCGATTCGCGGATCACCGGGGCGGATTCGCCGGTGATGGCGCTTTCGTCCACCGAGGCCACGCCGTCGATCACCTCGCCGTCGGCCGGCACGGTGTCGCCGGCCTCCACCAGCACGATGTCGCCCTTGCGCAGGTTGTCGGCTTCGAGCGGCAGCCACGTCATGTCGGTGCGCGGGGTGGTGCGGTCGAAGTGGCCTTCGAGCTTCTTGGCCCAGGTCTGCTTCTTCAGGCCGCGCAGCGACGCGGCCTGGGCCTTGCTGCGGCCCTCGGCCATGGCCTCTGCGAAGTTGGCGAACAGCACCGTGACCCACAGCCACAGTGCCACGGCGGCGGTGAAGGCCTGCGGCTGGCTGGCCGCCAGCGCGGTGGTGAAGGCGCTGCCCACATACACCACGAACATCACCGGATTGCGCCATTGCACGCGCGGGTCCAGCTTCTTGAAAGCCTCCAGCAGCGCGGGGCGCACCAGGGCGGGGTCCAACAGGGTCAATGTTGTGCGGCTCATGGCAGTTTCCTTTTTTCTTGTTGTCCGTTCAGCGAACCCACAGCGCCAGGTGCTCGGCCACGGGCCCCAGCGCCAGCGACGGCACGTAGTTCAAGAGGCCCACCAGCAGCACCACGCCGGCCAGCAGCGCCACGAAGAGCGGGCCGTGGGTGGGCAGGGTGCCGTCGGTGGCGGCGGTGCGCTTCTTGGCTGCCAGTGAGCCGGCCAGGGCCAGCACCGGCACGATCACGCCAAAGCGCCCGAGCCACATGGCCACGCCCAGCAGCGTGTTGTAGAACGGCGTGTTGGCAGACAGCCCGGCAAACGCGCTGCCGTTGTTGTTGGCGGCGGACGACAGGGCGTACAGCACCTCGGAGAAGCCGTGGGCGCCAGGGTTGGGGACGCCGGTGCGGCCGGCCTCGGTCATCACCGCCACGGCAGTGCCCAGCAGCACCAGCAGCGGGGTGACGAGGATGGCGATGGACACGAGCTTCATCTCGTGCGACTCGATCTTCTTGCCCAGGTATTCGGGCGTGCGGCCGATCATGAGCCCGGCGATGAACACCGCCATGATGGCGAACACCAGCATGCCGTACAGGCCCGAGCCCACACCGCCGAACACCACCTCGCCCATCTGCATCAGCGCCAGCGGCACCATGCCGCCCAGGGGCGTGAAGCTGTCGTGCATGGCGATCACCGCGCCGCAGCTGGCCGCCGTGGTGATGACGGCGAACAGGGCGGACGTCACGATGCCGAACCGCGTCTCCTTGCCTTCCATGTTGCCGCCCGCCTGCAGGCTGCTGGCCGCCTGGTCCACGCCCAGCGATGCCAGCAGCGGGTTGCCCTGCTGCTCGAACGTGGTGGTGGCGATCACGGCCACGACGAACAGCAGGCTCATGGTGGCCAGGATGGTCCAGCCCTGGCGCTCGTCGCCGACCATGCGGCCGAACACCAGGCACAGCGCCGCGGGGATCAGGAAGATCGCCAGCATCTGCAGCAGGTTGCTCGCGGCCGTGGGGTTCTCGAACGGGTGGGCCGAATTGGCGTTGAAGAAGCCGCCACCGTTGGTGCCCAGCATCTTGATCGCCAGCTGCGATGCCACGGGGCCCATGGCCAGCGTCTGCGTGGCCTGGGTGGCGGGCTCCGTCACGGCCGCACCCTGGGCGTCCAGCAGGGGCTGGCCGGCGGCGTCGACCTTGGGCGCCTCGTAGTTCAAGGGCTCGATCGTGTGCACCTCGGTGTAGGGCGACAGGTTCTGGATCACGCCCTGGCCGGCAAACACGACGGCCAGCACCAGCGACAGGGGCAGCAGCACCCACAGCGTGGCGCGGGTCAGGTCCACCCACACGTTGCCGATCCCTTGGGCTGAATGCCGCGCAAAGCCGCGCACCAGCGCCACCACCACCGCGATGCCGGTGGCGGCCGACAAAAAGTTCTGCACCGTGAGCGCGAGCATCTGCGTGAGGTAGCTCATGGTGCTCTCGCCGCCGTAGCCCTGCCAGTTGGTGTTGCTGACAAAGCTGATGGCGGTGTTGAAGGCCGAGTCCGGCGTGATCGCGCCCATGCCCTGGGGGTTGAGCGGCAGCACGCCCTGCAGGCGCTGCAGCGCATACACGGCCAGCAGGCCCAGGCCGTTGAACAGCAGCAGGCCGAGCGCATAGCGCAGCCAGCCGCTGTCCTCCGCAGGGTTCACGCCCGCCAGCTTGAACAGCGGCGATTCCAGCCGGCGCCCGAGCGCAAAGCGGCCGCTCATCACCGCATCGATGGCACGGGCCAGGGGCCATGCCAGTGCGAGCAGCAGTGCCATGAACACTGCCAGTTGAAGCCAGGCACCGGTGCTCATGAAAAGTCCTCCGGGCGCAGCAGCACTGCGACCAGGTACACCAGCAGCGCCAAGGCCAGCACGGCCGCGAGGATCATCCAGCCGCTCGTCATCATGACCGCCCCCCCTGACCGCGCGCCTGCAGCCGGGCACAGCCCCGGGCAAGCCCGTAGACCGCGAGCCACAGCAGGCCGCCAGCCACCATAAAAATCCAGTCCATGTCCTTCTCCTTGAAAGCCTTGCGGCATGCCTCCGATGCTAGGAATCGGCGCATCAAGATGCCCGCAAGAGTGCAGGGCGGGGTATCAAGAACGCATCAAGACGGAGGGTGCGGCGGCTGGGAGGGGCTACGGGTCGTTGTGAGTGTTTGCTATTAAAAATGTAGCTGCTGGCGCTTGCTGATCCAGCGGTAGGGACAGTTTTTATGCACAAATGGTGCTCGGCGCGAGAGTGTTAGGCGCCGCAGACCGCGCGCTCGCCCCGGCAGCCCCGTTGCTGCACCGCATGCACGGGTCAAATGCACCTGCCCGGATTGTTCGGCGCGGCACCCGAAATTACGCTTGCGGCATGGAACCCAACGACAAGGAAAAACCCATGCACCCCATGCACCAGATAGTGCGGATCGATGCCGCCGGCGGGCCCGACGCCCTACGGCTGGAGGTGGCGGAGCCCGAAGTGCCCGGCCCCGGCCTGGTGTGGCTCGCGCAGGCGGCCATCGGCGTGAACCCGCTGGACGTGAGCCAGCGCAAGGGTGCGGTGCCCATCGCGTTCCCGTCCGGCCTGGGGCTGGAGGGCGCTGGGCACGTGGTGGCCGTGGGGCCGGGGGTGGCGAATGTGGCGGTGGGCGACCGTGTGGCTACGCCACCGGGCCGCTGGGGGCCTATGCCAGCGCGCGCTTGTTCCCGGCCGAGCGGCTGGTCAGGCTGCCCGATGCGCTGGGGCTCGACGAGGCGGCGGTGGTGCTCTTCAAGGGCATCACGGCGCAGTATCTGCTCAAGACGACGTATCCGGTAGCACCAGGCTCGAAGGTGCTGATCTACGGGGCCGGCGGCGCACTGGGCCAGTTGATGTGCGCGTGGGCCCGTCACCTGGGCGCCTTTGTGATGGGCGTGGTCTCCCGGCCCGAGACCGTGGAGCGCGCCCGGGCGGCGGGCTGCGACGCGGTGTTCGTGTTCGACCCCGCCACGCTGGCGGGCCAGGTGCGCGAGGCCACCCACGGCAGCGGGGCCGACGTGGTGTACGACCCCATCGGTCGGGCCACGCTGGAAGCCTCGCTCGACAGCCTGCGTCCGCGCGGCCTGCTGGTGTCCTTTGGCGCCACCTCCGGCGTGCCTGCGCCCATCGAGGTGGGCACGCTCAATGCCAAGGGCTCGCTGTTCCTCACGCGCCCCTCGCTGGCCGCGCACACGGCCACGGCGGCGGAGTACCAGGAGCGCGCCCAGGACGTGCTGCACGCCGTGGCGGCCGGCATCATCACGCCGCGCATCTGGCGCCGCTACGCGCTGGCCGATGTGGGCACCGCGCACGCCGACCTGGAGCAGGGGCGCTCGCAAGGTGCGATCATCCTGGCTCCTTAGAACTTGCTCAAGATCTTTTCGGGGACCCTGAAAAGATCTTGAACAGGTTCTTAACCTCTTTGCTCCCCCATGGCGCTTTTGACACCCGATGGACCTGCCCGACAGCCAGCACGCCGATGAACTGGCCACCCTTCTTGCCCTGAGCGACGCGGGTTCGTTTGCGGCGGCGGGCCGCGCGCTGCAGCGCCACCCCTCGGTGCTGTCCAAGCGCCTGAACGCGCTGGAGCGCCGCCTGGGCGTGAGGCTGGTCGAGCGCACCACGCGCCAACTGCACCTGACGGACGCCGGCCAGCGCCTGGTAGAGAAGGTGCGCGAGGCGACGGATTTGATCGCACAGGCGGAGAAAGAAGCGGCCGACGGTGCAGCGCAGGTGCGCGGGCGGCTGCGCATATCGGTGCCTGCCGCCATGGGGCGGCGCCTGCTCAGCCCGATGGTGGCCGAGTTTGCGCTGGCCCATCCAGAGGTCACGCTGGAGCTGGAGTACGCCGACCGGCTGGTGGACATCGTGGGCGAACGCTTCGACGCCGCGGTCCGCATCGGCCAATTGGCCGACAGCCGGCTGGTGGCCACGCGGCTGTGCAGCCACCGCCGCATCATGGCGGCGGCACCGGCCTACCTGGCAAAGCACGGCACCCCGCAGCTGCCCGCAGACCTGGCGCAGCACAACTGCCTGGGCTTCACCGGCCTGCAGTCGTACCCGGAATGGCAGCTCACGCAGCCGGGCGCGAGCCACAGCGTGGTGGTGCGCGGCTCGCTGGTCAGCAACGACAATGAGGCGCTGCTTGCGGCTGCCCTGCTGGGCGTGGGCATCCTGGCGGGTGGCGACTGGTTGATCAACCCCGGCATCGCATCGGGCCAACTGGTGCAGGTGCTGCCGCAGTGGCAGCTCAATGCCGACGCGGGGATCTACCTGGTGCGGCCCTCGGCCCGGTTCAGCACGGCGGCGATGGCGGCCTTTCGCACGTGGGTCGTGGACTGGTTTGCGGCGCGGGCGGGCAAGGCCCTGGCTGAGGCGGACGCTGCCGTGGACGCGCTGCGGTGAACGGCCGTGCTGCTTTGCGGCGTTGCGTTATCGACTTTTTCTTCTTCCCTCGGGCGCAGATGCCGCCCTGTGCTTTTTCTTTCATTGATATTCCATGACCCAGGCCAAGCCCCAGCCCCAGCAGCATCCCGCCACACCCGGCACCCTCGACGCGTTTATGCCCTTGCTCTTCGTCGCGCTGTGGAGCACCGGCTTCATCGGCGCCAAGCTGGGGCTGCCGTATGTGGAGCCGCTCACCTTTCTGGCCATTCGTTTCGCAATCGTCGCCGTGCTGATGCTGGCGGTGGTGACGCTGGTGCGGGCTCCGTGGCCGCCGTCGGGCAGGGCGTGGCTGCACATCGGCGTGTCGGGCCTGCTGGTGCACGGGGTGTACCTGGGCGGGGTGTTCATCGCCATCGGCCACGGGCTGCCGTCGGGCATCACGGCGCTGGTGGTGGGGCTGCAGCCGCTGTTGACGGCGCTGGTGGCGGGTGCCCTGCTGGGCGAGAAGGTGCGGCCCGCGCAGTGGGCGGGCCTGGCCCTGGGGTTTACCGGCGTGGCGCTGGTGGTGGCCGGCAAGGTGGCCACGGTGCCTGGCGGCGCGCTGGTGGGCATGCTGCTGCCAGCGGTGGTGGCGCTGCTGGGCATCACGGCCGGCACGCTGTACCAAAAGCGCTTTTGCCCGGCGTTCGATTTGCGCACCGGCTCGGTCATCCAGTACCTGCCGTGCGTGGTGGCCATGGCGGTGCTGGCGTACGCGACGGAAACCATGGCCGTGCAGTGGAGCGGCGAGTTTCTCTTTGCGCTGGGCTGGCTGGTGCTGGTGCTGTCCCTGGGCGCCGTCAGTTTGCTGAATCTGCTGATCCGCCGCGGCGGCGCGGTGAACGTGGCCAGCCTGTTCTACCTGACCCCGCCCACGACCGCGCTGATCGCCTGGGCCGTGTTTGGAGAGACGCTCAGCGGCTGGGCGCTGGCGGGCATGGCGCTGGCGGCTGCGGGGGTGTGGCTGGCCAGGCAGACTGGCCGGTGAGGGGGCCGGCGCTGCCGGCACCTGCGGGTCTGTGCAGGTGTTTGCTATCTATTTGGTAGCTGCTGGCGACCATTGGGAGCGCGGTACAGCCCTTTTTTATGAGGTGCGGTTTTTCTAAACGCCCGGATCTACCGCCAGGATGCTCAGCGGCCCGGCGATGGACAAGCCGCTCAGGCCGGTGGAGGCGCTGAGCGCAGACACATGGCCATCCACCGCCCAGACATCGACGTGCGCGTCTTTGACGCCGAACCGGCACGACACCGTGGCAAGGCGAAACTTGTCCTTACGGGCAAACAACACGCCCCCTGGCCACCGGTGCCAGAGCCAGCGCTTGCTGTAGAGCTCGATCTGTTTCCAGTCCGACACGCGGCGGATGTTGTTGATGCAGAGCACTTGCTGCGCCAGCAAGCGGCCGTCCGCCGGGGGCAGTGCGGCAGCGGTGGCGTCGAGCAGTGCCTTTTCAAACGGCAACAGCTTGTTGGATGGCGTCGGCGCGACGATGCGCGGAGCCGAGAAATTCAGTGCAGCCACGGTCCGCGTCTCACAACTTGCGCAGCCGCTCCAGCGCGGCGCGCAGCGTGTCGTCCTTCTTGGCAAAACAAAAGCGCACCACGCGCTGGTCGAACCCGTCGCCGTAGAACGCCGACAGCGGAATCGCCGCCACGCCCACTTCGCGGGTGAGCCACTGGCAGAAGTCGGATTCGTTCAAATCGCTCACGGCAGAGATGTCCACGCACTGGAAGTAGCTGCCGTTGCTGGGCAGCAGCTTCAGGCGCGAGTCCGCCAAGCCCTGGCGGAACAGGTCGCGCTTGGCTTGGTAGAACGCGGGCAGCTGCAGGTAAGGCGCCGGGTCTTGCAGGTAAGCGGCCAAGCCGTGCTGCATGGGCGTGTTCACGGTGAACACGTTGAACTGGTGCACCTTGCGGAATTCGGCCGTCAGCGCTGCAGGGGCCGCCACGGTGCCGACCTTCCAGCCGGTGACGTGGAAGGTCTTGCCAAAGCTCGACACGATGAACGCGCGCGCCGCCAGGCCCGGAAAGCGCGCGGCGCTTTCATGCTCGGCGCCGTCGAACACCATGTGCTCGTACACCTCGTCGCTGATGAGCAGGATGTCGGTGGGAGCGAGCAGGTCTTCGAGCTGGCGCATCTCCTGGGCCGTCCAGATGGTGGCGCTGGGGTTGTGCGGGCTGTTGATGAGGATGGCGCGGGTGCGGGGCGTGATGGCCGCGCTGATCTTGCCGAAGTCGGGCCGGAAGCTGCCGGGCGTGAGCGGCACGCGCACCGCCTTGCCGCCCGCCAGTTCAATGTTGGGCACGTAGCTGTCGTAGCAGGGGTCGAGCACGATGACCTCGTCGCCCGGGTGCACGACGGCCAGGATGGCGGTGATGATGGCCTGCGTGGCGCCGGCCGTGATGGTGATCTCGGTGTTGGGGTGGTAGGCCCGGCCATGCAGCGTTTCGATCTTGCGGGCCACGGCTTCGCGCAGCACCGGCACGCCGGGCATGGGCGGGTACTGGTTGTGGCCGGCCTGCATGGCCGCCGTGACGGCGTTCACCAGCTCGGGGGCGCATTCAAAGTCGGGAAAGCCCTGGCCCAGGTTGACGGCCTGGTGCTCTGCGGCCAGTGCCGACATCACGGTGAAGATGGTGGTGCCCACGTTGGGCAACTTGCTGGGGAAGGACGGAGTGCTCATCGCGTGGTGTCAATCATGGGAAATCAGCGCGGCGTTTGTCGGCCCGAAGGCCGCGGAGCAGGCCAAGCCAGCGGACGCCGTGGAACTGGCTTTGCCAGGCCACCGGCGGCGTCCCCCTGGAGGGGGAAGCCGCGAAGCGGCTCAGGGGGTGTTTCAAAGTTCGTAGTCGTTGACATGGCCGGTCATCGCGCGGGCGATGAGTTCGCGGCTCAGGCGGTCGCTGAGCAGCTCGGCAAACTTGTAGACGAAGTTGCGCAGGTAGGCGCCGCGCTTGAAGGCGACGCGCGCCACGCTCTGGCCGAACAGGTGGCCCACGGGGCGCACCACCAGGTCGCCCAGCGGGTCGTCGCGCATGGCCATCTCGGCCACGATGCCGATGCCCAGGCCCAGGCGCACGTAGGTCTTGATCACGTCCGAGTCGATGGCTTCGAGCACGATGCGCGGCTGCAGCTTGCGGGCGGCAAAGGCGTGGTCGATCTTGCCGCGGCCGGTGAACGAGGGGTGGTAGGTGATCAGGGCTTCGTGGGCCAGGTCATCGAGGCCGATGCGCTCTTTTTGCGCCAACGGGTGGTCGGTGGGCACCACCAGCACGTGCTGCCATTCGTAGCAGGGCAGGGTGACCAGCTCGGGGTAGTCCGCCAGGGATTCGGTGGCCATGCCGATCTCGGCCACCTCGTCGATGATCATGCGGGCCACTTCGTGCGGCGTGGCCTGGTGCAGGCTGATGTTGACCTTGGGGTAGGCCTCGCGCAGGCGGGCCACCGGCACCGGCAGCACGTAGCGGGCCTGGGTGTGGGTGGTGGCGATGCTGAGCGTGCCGCTGTCCTGCGCGCTGAACTGCTCGCCGATGCGCTTCAAGTTGCCCACCTCGCGCATGATGACTTCGATGCTCTTGAGCACGTGCTGGCCCGGCTCGGTGATGCGCTTGAGGCGTTTGCCATGGCGCGCGAAAATGTCCACGCCCAATTCTTCTTCCAGCTCGATGATGGCCTTGGAGACACCGGGCTGGGATGTGTGCAGGGCCTTGGCCGCCTCGGTCAGGTTGAGGTTGCGCCGCGCGGCCTCTTGCACAAAACGGAATTGGTGCAGATTCATATCTGATATCGCCTAAAGAGTTGCATCATTATGCTGCAACCATCTAAAGAAATCAGACGACCCTGCCGGATTTATCGCTCGGCCGGGCTCTCGCAGGCAATGTCTGCCATCAGGGCGGTCATGCGCGGGTCTTCGCCGATGGCCTGCTGCACATGGAATTGCGTGGCGGGGTGGGCGCTGCGCAGCGCCTGCACCAGCACCGGAAGGTCTTCCCGCGCGTGCTTGCCCGTGCCCAGAAACATCGGCACTACAGTGACCTGCGCGGCACCCTGCGCTACCAGCTGGGCAGCGGCCTCGGGCAAGCTGGGGCTGCACAGCTCCAGGTACGCGCAGGCCACGGGCCGCTCGGGGTGGGCGGCGGCAATGCGGGTGGCGACGGCCTCCATGGGCGCGCGCCACAGGGGGTCGCGTGATCCGTGGGCGAACAGGATGATGGCGCTGAGGCTCATGGCAGGGTGGTGTGTTTCAAGGGGGCCAGCTAGCGCCTGAGCACCAGCCAGCCGAAGGCGGCCAGGGACAACACGGAGTAGATCAGCCCGGGCGCGGCGGCAGTCAGCCACGGCGACCAGTTCTGCAGGTTGCCTGCGTAGCCGAACACGTTGTTGAGCAGGAAGAAGCTGATGCCCGCCATCACCCCTCCGAACACATAGCCCGCAATGCCGCCCGAGCGGAAATGCAGGTAGGCAAAAGGCAGGGCCAGCACCACCATCACCAGGCACGAGAGCGGGTAGAACACCTTGCGCCAGAACTCGATCTCGTAGCGCTGGGCGGACTGTCCGTTGGCGTCCAGATGCCGGATGTACTGGAACAGGTCGATGGTGGCCATGCGGTCGGGCTTGAGCAGCGAGGCAGCGACCATGTCGGCACTGATGCGCGTGGGCCACTGCAGCGTGGGGGTGTCCAGGTGCTCGACCCGGGCCCCGTCGGTGCCGCGCTGCTCGAACTTGCTGCGCTGCACCTTTTCAAGCTCCCAGGCGCCATCGGGCCCGAACTGCCCGGAGGCGGCACGTGTTTGCGATGCCAGGCGGCCCTTGCCGTCGAATTCAAAAATGCGCACGTCCAGCATGCCGCCGTTCGGGGTGAGTGCGCGCACGTTCACCGCGAAGGAGTGGTCTTCCTGGCGCTCCTTGAGCCACGCACCGGTGGCCCCCGTGGTCAGGCGGCCCAGGTAGCGCACCTTCACCAGCTGGGCCGCTCGGTCGGTCAGCGGCGCGATGTAGTCGCCCACCGCGAACGTGAACAGCACGAACACGCCGCCCAGCGTCAGCAGGGTGCGCAGCGCCCGCCACGGGCCCATGCCGCTCGTGCGCATGATGGTGAACTCCGAGCTTTGCGCCAGGCGCGCCATCACGAAGATGGTGCCGATGAGCACCGTGATGGGAAGTAGCTCGTACAGGTGGCTGGGAATGCTGAGCACCACGAACAGGAACGCGTGGGAGAGCTGGTAACCCTCGGCGCCCGCGCGGCCCACCCAGCGCAGTTCGTCCACCAGGTCGAAGAAGAAGAACAGGGCCAGGAACCCTGCGGTCACGAAGGTGACGGCCAGCAGGGCTTCGCGGTGGATGAGTCGGCGGATGGTTTTCATGGGGCGCTCCGGGGCTTCGGACCGGCCTGCCAGAGCCGGCGGATGGTCCATTGGTTGTGGCGCGCGGCCAGCACCAGCAGCGACGCCATCAGCATGCCGCCGTGCAGCAGCACCATGAAGCTGGCCAGGCCGAGCCTGCCGGCCCCGACCCAGCTTTGCCCCAGGGTCATGAGGTTGTAGTAGACGATGAAGGCAAAGAGCGCAAACACCAGGCTGGTGCTGCGCGCGGCCCGCGGGTTGACGCTGGCCACGGCCAGGCCCAGCACCACGAAGTTCAGGGCCGCAAGCGCGAGGCCGATGCGCCAGCCCAATTCGGCCTGGAAGGCGGGCAGGGGGTTCATCACCAGTTCATGCGTGGCGCGGGTCTTGACAGACAGTTCTTCGGCCGACCCCGAGGGCGCCGAGCCGATGCGGGTGCCGTATTCGGAGAACTCGCTCACCTTCACGCCGGGTTTGTCGCGCGTGGTCTCCAGGCGCTGGCCGTCCGTCAGCAGGGCCATGCGCTCGCCGTTCTGGGTCTCCAGCCGCGCACTGCGCGCCGATGTCACGGACTCCCGCGTGCCGTCGGTGGCGGCGATGAAGATGTTGTTGCCGGTCTGCGTGTCCGCGCTTTCCTTGTCGATGAAGAACACGCGGCTGCCGTTGGAGGATTCCTGGAATTCGCCCGGCGCGATGCGGTCGATGTCGCTGCGCTGCTCGTAGCGGGTCTTGAGTTCCTGGATCTGCGAGTTGGCCCAGGGCCAGACCAGCAGCGAAAGAACGGCGACCACCGCCATCACCGGCCAGGCAAACCGCACCAGGGGCTTGAGCAGGCTGATGAGGCCGCGGCCGCTGGCGAACCAGATGACCATCTCGCTGTCGCGGTACATGCGCGACAGCGTGCCGACCACGGCGATGAAGAGGCTCAGGCTCAGGATGGTGGGCAGCTGCCCGAGGACGGTGAAGCCCATGACCAGCATCACATCGGATGGACTGACACTGCCCCGGGAGGCCTGGCCGAGGGTGCGGATCAGCATCATGGTCATGACCACGGTCACCAGCACCACGAGCGTCGCACCAAAGCTGCGCGCCAGCTCCTTGCGGATGGATGAATCGAATAACATTGGCTCGCAGCCTGTAGAGCACGCTGAAAAAGGAAAACATCGATTATGAACTTTGATCTCAAGACCCTTGAACTCACTGCGGCCGCGTCGGAAAAATGCGATCTGCTGATCGCTCTCATCCCCGAGGGGTTCAAGCCCGGGAAGGACTCCTTGTCCGCCCTGGCTGCGCAGGCGCTCAAGAACGGAGATCTGGCCACCAAGGCGGGCAAGAGCCTGCAGCTCTACCAGCCGGCTGGCACCGCCGCCCGCCGGGTGGTGCTGCTGGGCGCCGGCGACGGGGCTGCCCGTGCCGTGCGCCAGGCGCTGCTGGCCGTGGGCGGCGCCATCAAGGCACCGCAGACCAAGCGCGTGGTGGTGTGCTTTGCTGCCAAGGCGCAAGCGGGCGCGGTGAACGCCGCCGTGCAGGCCGTGGCCGAGGCCAGCTATGTCTACACCACCACCAAGTCCAAGGTAGAGGCGCGCGCCCTGAGCCGCTGCGTGGTGGGCGTGCACAGCGCGGCCGACGTGCGCGACGCTTTTGATACCGGCGTGGCGCTGGTGGCGGGTGTCGAGTTTGCGCGGGAATGGGGCAACCGCCCCGCCAACCACGCCACGCCCACCTTGCTGGCAGACGCCGCCAAGACCCTGGCCAAGCAGCCGCGCATCCAGTGCAAGGTGCACGGCCCGGCAGAAGTGGCCCGCCTGGGCATGGGCGCCTTCCTGGCCGTGGCGCAGGGGTCCGAAGAGCCGCTGCGGTTCATCGAACTGCGCTATAGCGGCGCCGCCAAGGAAAAGGCCCCGGTGGTGCTGGTGGGCAAGGGCATCACGTTCGACACCGGCGGTATCTCCATCAAGCCCGCGGCCGAGATGGACGAAATGAAGTTCGACATGTGCGGTGCCGCCAGCGTGCTGGGCGTGTTCCGCGCGCTGGGCGAGCTGCAGCCCGACATCAACGTGGTCGGCCTGATTCCGGCCTGCGAGAACATGCCCGACGGCCGCGCGGTCAAGCCCGGCGATGTGGTTACCAGCATGAGCGGCCAGACCATCGAGATCCTGAACACCGATGCCGAAGGCCGTCTGGTGCTGTGCGATGCACTGACCTACGCCGCGCGCTTGAAGCCCGCCGCTGTGGTGGACATCGCCACCTTGACCGGTGCTTGCGTGATCGCCCTGGGCGGCGTGCGCAGCGGCCTGTTTGCCAACAACGATGCGCTGGCCAACGCGCTGCAAACTGCGGGCGACACGGCGCAGGACCTGTGCTGGCGCATGCCGCTCGACGACGACTACGCCGACGGGCTCAAGAGCAATTTTGCGGACATGGGCAACGTGGCGGGCCGTGCAGGCGGCGCGATCACGGCGGCGAAGTTCTTGCAGAAGTACGTGGGCGACCTGCCGTGGGCCCATCTGGACATCGCCGGCACAGCCTGGAAGGGCGGGGCGGCCAAGGGCTCCACAGGCCGGCCTGTGGGCCTTCTGGTGCAGTACCTGTTGGATGCGGCCGGCGCGAATCCCAGTGCCAATGCGAAGGCGTCCAAGACTTCCAAGGTGGCCAAGGTCGCCAGCGCCGCTAAGGGAGTCAAGGGAGTCAAGACTGCATCAGCTACCGCTGCTATGGGTGCTGCAGCGCCCGCACGCGCTGCAGGCGCCAAGCCTGCCGCGGCCAGGCGCGCGGCCCAGGCCGGTGGCGTCTGAGTCGTTCAAGGCCACAGCCCCATGACCGAAGTCGCTTTTCACTTCAATGCGCCGGACAAGCTGGCTTACGCCTGCCGGTTTGCACGCAAGGTGCAGCGCAGCGGAGCACGGTTGGTGATCTCGGCGCCCGCCGACACCCTGGTGGCGCTGGACCGCATGCTCTGGGCTCTGGCGCCCCAGGACTTCGTGGCGCACTGCCGGGACGATGCGGACGAAGAACTGGTGCACGCATCTCCTGTGCTGCTGGCCACCGATGCACGCACCGCTGCACACCATGAGGTGCTGCTCAATCTGCACGCGGGAGTGCCGGAAGGTTTTGGCCGGTTTGACCGATTGGTCGAAGTGGTCAGCGCGCAGGATGAGACGGACCGCGCTGAAGCGCGCGCGCGCTGGAAGCACTATGCATCGCGCGGCTACGCTATCACCCGCCACGACCTGGTGCTGAAGGCAGGCTGATGGCACAACCTCCCCGCACGCCGCCTCGGTTTGTTCCCACGCTCACCGAAGTGGTGCAAACGCCGGATTCCGTGCCTGCACTCGGGGCACCTGTTGCACCCGTTGCAGCCGGGCGCACCACGGTGATGTTGTCGCCCTTGCCTCCGGTGGTGCGGCCCGCTGCTGGAGGCGGTGCGCCCGCAGTGCAGGTGTCTGCAGTGCGCCCACCCTTGCCGAGTGCACAACCGCCCGCGGTGATGGCCCAGCGGCCTGCGCAGGCGCACGCACCGTTGCCGGGCGCGGTGAAAGCACCTGCCGCTGCAACTGCTCCTGCAGTGGCGCCTGCACTTTCACCTTCACCCCCACCAGCGCCTGTGTCTGGTGCGTCGCACGTGGCGGCATCACCGCCAGTTGCGCCGGTGAATGCTGCAGCGAGCCCGCTGGGCGCCGCTGCCAACGCAGGGGTGTTGACCCGTCGCTTGCCTGCCGTGGATGCGGTGCCGTCACCCGCCGCCGCGCCGCGCGCAGTGACTGCAGTTGCGGCACCTGCCGCCCGTGCATTGCCCGATGGCTTTGAGGAATACATGGTGCATCGCGTGATGCAGCGCGTGGACGTTGTGCTGGATCAACGTCTGCGCGAAGCGATCGCCACAGTGGTGCAAGAACAGACAAGATCGGTGCTGCCGCGCCTGCGCGAAGAGATCGAATCAGTGGTTCGCCACGCGGTGTACGAGGCCGTGGCCGATGAGTTGGCGAGTGGAGCGCCTGGGAAGCCAAAGGGTTAACAGGGTATTCCCCTGTGGTTTCCCCCACATTTAATCGTGTTCCCTAATGATCTGGCCCGTAAATTGCGATATGTTCCCCTGCGTTGAGACACAAGAACATTCTCAGCGTTTATCTTTACTGGAGATTGATATGCAATTGAAGTTGAAACTGACCGTGGTTGCTGCTATCGCAGCTGCTGCTGGTGTGGCCTCTGCACAAGAGCAGGTGGTCAAGATCGGCCACGTGGCTCCGGTTTCCGGCGCCCAAGCCCACTACGGCAAGGACAACGAAAATGGCGCCCGCATGGCCATTGAAGAGCTGAACACTCAAGGCATCACCATCGGTGGCAAGAAGATCAAGTTCGAGCTGCAGGCCGAAGACGATGCTGCCGACCCCAAGCAAGGCACCGCAGCCGCACAAAAGCTGTGCGACTCCAAGGTTGCAGGCGTTGTGGGCCACCTCAACTCCGGTACTACCATCCCTGCGTCCAAGGTCTACAACGACTGCGGCATCCCGCACGTGACCGGTGCTGCCACCAACCCCAACCTGACCAAGCCAGGCTACAAGACCACGTTCCGCATCATCGCCAACGACAACGCCCTGGGCGCTGGCCTGGCGTTCTATGCTGTCGACACCCTGAAGCTCAAGACGGTTGCCATCATCGATGACCGTACCGCTTACGGCCAAGGCGTGGCAGACGTGTTCAAGAAGACCGCAGCTGCCAAGGGCATGAAGGTGGTGGACGAGCAGTTCACGACCGACAAGGCAACTGACTTCATGGCGATCCTGACCGCCATCAAGGCCAAGAACCCCGACGCCGTGTTCTTCGGCGGCATGGACCCTCAAGCCGGCCCCATGCTGCGCCAGATGGAACAGCTGGGCATGGGCAACGTCAAGTACTTCGGTGGTGACGGCGTCTGCACGTCGGAAGTCGCCAAGCTGGCCGCTGGTGCCAAGACCCTGGCCAACGTGATCTGCGCTGAAGGCGGCTCCTCGCTGGCCAAGATGCCTGGCGGCACGGCCTGGAAGGCCAAGTACGATGCCAAGTACCCCAACCAATTCCAGGTGTACAGCCCCTACACCTACGATGCCACGTACCTGATCGTGGACGCCATGAAGCGCGCCAACTCGGTGGACCCTAAGGTCTACACCCCCGAGCTGCTGAAGTCCAACTTCAAGGGCGTGACCTCCACGATCGCCTTCGAACCCAACGGCGAAATCAAGAACCCTGCCATCACCTTGTACAACTACAAGGACGGCAAGAAGACGCCTCTGTAATTCAGAGCGGCTTCCTTTTTGGTGCAGCGCTTCGGTGCTGCGTCAAAAGCAAAAAGGCTTCCTGCAAGGAAGCCTTTTTTTATTCAAGGGGCGTGGTTGGTGATAGGCCAGCAAGTCTGACGGGGTGCACGGAGTTGCTTTGCACTGCGGTGCTCGAGCAACGCTGAGTCAGCGCCAGAATGCTCTGGTGCTGCGCGCATCCAGAGCGACTTCCTACCTCAAGTCCACAGGGTGTGTGTACGGCCGCAGGATACCTAACCCTGAGGGGTGCAAGCGCCAGTGGTGGTGCAAGCGCCAGTGGTAGAGGCACGAGCCAAGCACAGGCCAGGGCTCTCGGCGCCAGTCTGGCTTGCCTCGATGGCTTAACGGCGCACTTGCAGCGAACCGGGGTTCACGATGTTGGTGGGCGTGCCCTTGATGAAATTCACCACGTTGTCGAACGCAGCACCGAAGTAGAGCTCGTAGCTGTCTTGTTCCACATACCCGATGTGCGGCGTGCAGATGCAGTTCTCGAGCCGCAGCAGGGCGTGCCCTTGCAATATCGGCTCGCTCTCGAAAACGTCGACCGCAGCCATGCCAGGCCGGCCGCGATTGAGTGCGGCGATCAGGGCGTCCGGCTCGATCAGCTCTGCGCGCGACGTGTTCACGAGCAGTGCTGTGGGCTTCATGCACGATAGATCTTCGAGCGAGACGATGCCGCGGGTCTCATCATTGAGCCTCAGGTGCAGCGAGATCACATCGCACTGTGCAAAGAACTCTTCTCGGGTCGTGGCTGCCTGATAGCCATCGGTGAGCGCCTGAGCGCGCGATGCCTCGCGGCCCCAGACGCGGACGTTCATGCCGAAGGCGCGCCCGTAGCCCGCCACCAGCTGGCCAATGCGGCCGTAACCCCATACGCCCAGGGTCTTGCCACGCAGCACCGTGCCGAGGCCGAAGTTGGGCGGCATGGACGCCGCCTTGAGGCCCGACTGCTGCCAGGCACCGTGCTTTAGGTTGGAGATGTACTGCGGCAGCCTGCGCATGGCAGCCATCACCAGTGCCCAGGTCAACTCCGCTGGCGCCACCGGCGATCCGATGCCTTCTGCCACGGCAATGCCGCGCTCGGTACAGGCGGCCACATCCACGTGGCTGCCTACCTTGCCGGTTTGTGCAATCAGCTTCAGCCGGGGGAGCTTTTCCACCAGCTGCCGCGTGATCTGCGTGCGCTCTCGGACCAGGACGATGATGTCCGCATCCTTGAGTCTCACGGAAAGCTGTCCCAGCCCTTTGACGGTGTTGGTGTAGACCTTGGCTGTGTATGCGTCGAGCCGGGAGGCGCAATGGAGCTTGCGCACTGCATCCTGGTAGTCGTCGAGAATCACGATGTTCATCCCGACATTGTGCCTTGGCAGGAAGCGCCGCATTGCACCGGGAGGTGTTGCGGTGCGCCAAAAGGTCAGCTTTTGGTGACGGATTGTGGTCTTCGCCGTTGGCACGCCGCACAGAGTCGCTGCAGCAGCGGCACATTGGCTACACCATCCAGTCATCCAGTCATGCAGTCATGCAGTCATGCAGCCGTGAAAGCGTTCAGCCGTGCGCAGGGCAGCACCCAGCACATCCGGCCTGTACTGCCCACATGCGGGCCCGGCCCCAAGTTCGGCCCGCACGTGCATTCCGACTGTGACGTAGCGTCAGGCCTGCAATGCCTCGCAGGCGGCCATGCGGTCCAGCTCTGCACACACATCGGCCATGCGGCCAGCGATCACCAGCCGGCCGCTGGCATGGGACACCTTGCGCACTGCAGAGGACGAACGCTGAGGCAATGCGCCGGATGCGATCGACGCCATGAATGCGTCGCGGTTGCTGCCCCCAGCTGTGCCGAGAAAAGAAGACCGGTTGGCCGCAAGCGAGGGGCGAGCCACCACCGCCTTGGGCTCAGGTGCGGGCGGTTGAACGGTGAACGGCCAATTGCCGCGCAGCGGGCGCAGACCCGGGGACCCGGCAGGGCGCTGACTGCCCATGCCGCCTTTGTCGCCAGCTGTGTGCTGGTCGCTCGGCTGGTGGCTTTGACCGGGGGGGGGCGATGTCGCAGCGCCCACGCGTGGTGCTTCTTCCAGGCGGACAAGGTTGTGCAACCAGCGCGCCAGTTGTTGAAGCGAATGGGGCAGGGCGGAAGAGAGGGTGGACAAGGCAATTCCCATGTGAAAACTCCGAAGGTCGGGGGTTGGACATAGGCAGGATTGCAATGACAACCGGGCACCGCAGGGCTGGCGTACCGACGTTACCGGCACACCAAACGCCCGCCACCTGCGGTGCGGTCTAAGGGAATGCTCTACATGAGCATGGTGTTGCGGATCAAGCCGACGGCCAGGCCTTCGATTTCGAAAGGCTCGCCGGGTTGGACCACGATGACCGGGTAGTCGGGGTTCTCGGGCAGCAGCTCGATGGCGGTAGCGGTACGGCGCAAGCGCTTGACGGTGACGTCTTCACCCAGGCGGGCCACGATGATCTGGCCGTTGCGCGCCTCACGGGTGGACTGCACGGCCAGCAGGTCGCCGTCCATGATGCCGGCGTCGCGCATGGACATGCCGCGCACCTTGAGCAAATAGTCGGGCTTGTGGTGGAACAGGCTGTTTTCCACGCTGTAGGTTTGGTCGACATGTTCTTGCGCGAGAATCGGCGAGCCCGCCGCCACGCGGCCGACCAAGGGCAGCACGAGCTGCGACAGGCCCGGAATGGGCAGGCTGAACTGGTTGCCGCGTGCCGCGTTGATGGAGCGCACCGTGTCGCTGCGCAGGCGAATGCCGCGCGATGTGCCGCTGACCAACTCGATGACACCCTTGCGGGCTAGTGCCTGCAAATGCTCTTCAGCGGCATTGGCCGACTTGAAGCCCAGCTCGGCCGCGATTTCTGCGCGGGTGGGGGGCGCACCGGTACGGGCAATGGCGGTCTGGATGAGGTCCAGGATCTGCTGCTGGCGGGCTGTCAGTTTCGGGTTGTCGAGCATGGTGCTTTCCGGTGGAGACGCTACAGTGGCGAACAACTGTTTTTTAATCCAGTAACTGTATTTTTCACCAGTTTTTCGGAGTATGCAAGTGAGTCGGCAAAAAATTGTGGTTTTGGGCACAGGTGGAACCATCGCAGGCACTTCTGCGCAGCCTGGCGACAACATAGGCTACACCGCCGCACAGGTCGGTGTGGAGCAATTGCTGGGCGCCGTGCCGGGGCTGGAGCAGGCCGCTGGAGGCGCACGGCTGCTGGCCGAGCAGGTAGCGCAGATCGACAGCAAGGACATGGACACGCCGGTCTGGCAGGCGTTGGCCTTGCGCTGCGCCGGGCTGTTGCAAGACCCCGAGGTACAGGGCGTGGTCATCACCCACGGCACGGACACCCTGGAAGAGACAGCCTGGTTCTTGCATCTGGTGCTCGACACCCGCGTCAAGCCGGTGGTGCTGACATGCGCGATGCGGCCTGCCAGTGCACTCACGCCCGACGGGCCGCAGAATCTGCTGGATGCAGTGGCCGTCGCCGCGATGCCCGGCGCGCGCGGCGTGGTGTCGGTGGCGGCGGGTGAGGTCCACGGGGCCCGGCATGTGCAGAAGGTGCACCCGTACCGCGTCAACGCCTTCAGTTCAGGCGACGCGGGGCCGCTGGGATGGGTGGAGGAGGGCCATGTCCGCTTGGCCCAGAATTGGCCGCCAGCGCTTGATGCAAAAGCGCCAATAGCTATTGAAAAGATAGCGAATGCGGCTGCTTGGCCCCGGGTGGAGATCATCCTGAATCACGCGGGTGCGAGTGGCTCCATGGTGGATGCGCTGGTGCGCGACGGCGTTCAGGGCTTGGTGGTGGCATGCACCGGCAACGGTACGGTGCACCACGTGCTCGAAGCTGCGCTCATCAAGGCGCAGGATGTTGGAGTGCGCGTGGTGCGCTCCACCCGCTGCCCGGAGGGCCAGGTGCTATCCAAGCCGGGCGATGCCTTGCCGGACTCGCAAGGCTTGTCCCCGGTCAAGGCCCGCATCACCCTGATGCTGGACCTGCTGGCGCAGTAGTCCTTCGTTACCGCCGCACGTCCGGGTCGCCACTGCCATGTTCTTCTTCGCCTCCCTCAAAACCCACGCCTGGGCGTATCCAGCATTGGAGGTGGCGCACATCATGGGCATTGCACTGCTGCTGGGAAACCTGGTCCTGCTGGAACTGCGGGTGTTCGGCCGCGGCGCCGGGCTGCCGGTCAAGGACCTGGCCCGGCTGAGCCTGTCGGTGGCCTTGTGTGGTTTCATGCTGGCTGCGGCTTCTGGCCTGCTGATGTTCGCCACTCAGCCTGCAGAATTGCTCACCAACCGGGCATTCACCTTGAAGATGCTGTTGTTAATGCTTGCGGGTTGCAACGCGGCGTGGTTCCATGGCCGGGGTTCGCTGGCGCGTCTGGATGGTGTGGCCAAGGTGCAGATGCTGGTCTCCACTGTGATCTGGCTGGCTGCGGTGGTCTGCGGCCGCTGGATCGCTTACCTGTAGCTGTTCGTCCATGCCATGGATGGCCGCTTCGTTATAGCCCCTCACCCGCAAAGGAGTACCGATGAACCTGGAACGCCGCCATTTGCTGCTGGCCGCCTCTGCCTTGCCCCTGGCCGCGCACGCGCACCACGGGTGGAGCAGTTTCGATGCGGACCGCCCGATCTACCTGGAAGGCACGGTGAAGTCCGTGCGGTGGCAGAACCCGCATGCTGAATTGCAACTGGAAGTTGCTGCGGACCTGCAACTGCCTGCCAACCTGGCGCAACGCGCGGTGCCGGCCCAGACGGCGCCTGTCGACGGCAAGGCCTTGCTGGCCAAGGCCGTTCTGCCGACGCGCAAAGACCGCCAGTGGGAGATCGAACTCGCCCCTTTGACGCGGATGCAGGCGTGGCAGGTGCAGCCGATCAAGCCCGGCGCGGCCGTGTCGGTGGTGGGCTTTACCCTGCGGGACGAAAAGGGTGACGCGGTGGTGCGTGCCGAGTATCTGTTTGTGGGCGGCAAGGCGTACGGCCTGCGCTCCAGCCCGGCATAGCCGCCACGCCGCCACGCGCTCTGCCTGCGTGCCATTGGCGCGAGTAAGTGGGAGGGCGCCCCGCCGTGCGACCATGGATGGAGCACAGCGCAACACGGCACGACATGCACGATGCAGCGGATGCAGCGGATGCAGCGGATGCAGCGGATGCAGCTTATCTGCGCACAAGGCGCGGGGCGGCATATAGACAAAAGGCGGCCCCAATAAAAACGGCGCCTTGATGGCAAGGCGCCGTCCGGTGCTCAGTCAACGCTGTTGTCAAAGCTGTTCAGCGACTGTGCGGTCAGGCTCGGCGATGCGTTATCGACCGCGTGCCGTGCCCGCTGCGCTGTAACTTTGACGCTCTATCAGCTGGCAAGGGCCTGCAGAGCGCGCGTGGTGATCTCGTCCACGCTGCCAGTGCCGCTGATGGCGCGGTACTTGGGGGCGGCATCGGGCTCCGACTTGGCCCAGTTGCTGTAGTAGTCCACCAGCGGGCGGGTCTGGTCGCTGTAGACCTGCAGGCGCTTCTTGACGGTCTCTTCCTTGTCGTCTTCGCGCTGAATCAGCTCTTCGCCCGTCACGTCGTCTTTGCCTTCAGCCTTGGGCGGGTTGAACTTGACATGGTAGGTGCGGCCGCTGGCGGGGTGCGAGCGGCGGCCGCTCATGCGTTCGATGATGGCGTCGAAAGGCACATCGATCTCGAGCACGTAGTCGAGCTTGACGCCAGCCGCCTTCATGGCGTCGGCCTGCGGAATGGTGCGCGGGAAGCCGTCGAACAGGAAACCCTTGGCACAGTCGGGCTGTGTAATGCGTTCCTTCACGAGACCGATGATGATGTCGTCACTGACCAGGGCACCCGAATCCATCACGGCCTTGGCCTGCAGGCCCAGGGGCGTGCCGGCTTTGACGGCGGCGCGCAGCATGTCGCCTGTGGAGATTTGCGGGATGCCGTACTTCTGGCAGATGAACGTGGCTTGCGTGCCCTTTCCGGCGCCAGGCGCGCCCAACAGAATCAGTCTCATGGAAGTCCTCGAAGTTTAGAAATCGGGTGGCGCCGCTGGCCGGGGCGCGCCAAGGCCACCGCGTGCAGGCAGCGGTGGCCAGAGGTATTCCCGGGGTGCGATGCTCTCTCTCGTTACAGTCGAGGATAGCATGTGACAACCTTGCCCTGACTTACACGGCGCACCGTTTATGGGCGTGTTTTCCTGGGGCCCGGCATGATCACCTGTTCACGATCTGGGCGGCAATTGCGCGGTGGTCGTCTGGCGGCATGGATGCGGCGTACGCCCTGCATTGGCTGCGCCCCTGCAAGGCGCAAAGGGCCCTGGCTCAACCTGCAGGCTCCAACGCTTGCCTTTTGCGTCAGCTGTCGACGGCCGTCACTGTGGCAGCGTGCCAATACACCCCGCTGCTTGCTGCTCACGGCGCTGCGGCTGTCGCCAACGGGTCAGCGCAGCGAGCGCGCCGTGGGTCAGCGGAAAAGGTCCCGCACACGCTCCAGATCCTGAGGTGTGTCCACGCCGGGGCCCGGTGCCGCGTCGGCCAAGTACACGGCAATGCGGTAGCCGTGCCAGAGCGCACGCAACTGCTCCAGTGCCTCCACGGCCTCGGTGGGAGCGGGCGCAAGGGTCGGAAACTGCCGCAGAAAACCGGCGCGGTAGCTGTAGATGCCCACATGCCGCAGCGGCGCAAAAACTGCCAGTGCTGCCACGTTGGGTGCTGCCGCTTGCGCGGCGCCATCCTGCCACCAGGCAGTGCCTGCGTGGTCGCGTGCAAACGGGATGGGCGCGCGGCTGAAGTAGTGCGCCAGGCCTCGGGCATCGATCACCACCTTGACCACGTTGGGGTTGGTGTAGTCGGCCAACGTGGCCAGCGCATGGGCCGCAGTGCCCATGCTGGCTTCGGGCCGCGCGGGCAGCAGGGCTGCCACTGCGTCGATGAGGGCCGGGTCCATCAGGGGTTCGTCACCCTGCACGTTGACCACGATGTCGTCGCCGTCCAGCCCCAGTTGGCTGCAGGCTTCGGCCAGGCGGTCGCTGCCGCTGGCATGGTCTGCCCGGGTGAGGATGGCCTCGACACCATGCTCTGCACAAGCCTGCAGGATGCACAGGTCGTCGGCCGCCACCACCACGCGGCTGGCGGCGCTCTGGGCGGCGCGCTGCGCCACGCGCACCACCATGGGCAGCCCGCCGATGTCTGCCAGGGGCTTGTCGGGCAGGCGGCTGGACGCCATGCGTGCCGGGATCAGCACCGTGAAGGCGTCGTCACGCCCAAGCAGCGTGGCGGGCAGCGCGCTCACCGCTCCAGTTCCTCGTCGGTCAGCGTGCGGGCCTCGTTTTCGAGCAGCACCGGGATGCCGTCGCGTACCGGGTAGGCCAGGCGCGCGCTGCGCGAGACAAGTTCTTGCGCCTCGCGGTCGTACGTCAGGGGGCCCTTGGTGACGGGGCAGACCAGCAGTTCAAGCAGTTTGGGGTCCATGGGGGGCTCTCAGAAAAAGTGCGGTCGTCAGGCAGGCAGCCGGGGATGATAGCTGTGGGGCAGTGCCGTGGATCAGGGTATTGAATCAAGGCTGCGGCTCAGACCGGCAGGCGTGCATCGAGGGCACTGAAGAATGCCGGGTCGATGTGCAGTTGCAGCGGCACCGCCAGCGCGTCAGGGTGGTGTCGCCACAGTTTTACAGCATCTTTTTCAGTGCAAATGAGCACGTACCGCTTGTACTGCAAGCGCTGCCAGCTATCAAAATCATAGTGATCGGGTAGAGCCTCGGCATGGGCCAGCGCCAGTCCCTGGGCTTGCAGCATGGCAAAGAAGTCCGCGGGGCGTGCCACTGCGGCAACCGCATGCAGGGGTTTGCCTTGCAGGTCCTGCAAAGGCACCCGGCTGCCATCGGCACGCAGCGCGTAGTCGGCCAGGCGACGGTCCAGGCGGAAGCCGGGCGCGTCGCTGCGGGGTGGCGCATGGCCGGCGTACAGCACCATGTCCACAGCCCGGGGCCAGAGTTCGCGCAAGGGGCCTGCAGGCAGCAGAAAACCGTTGCCGATGCCCTGGTCATTGAAGATGCAGACCTCCACATCGCGGCGCAAAGCGAGGTGCTGCAGGCCGTCGTCGCAGACGATCACCTGGGTGTCTGGATAGGCCGCCAGAAGGGCGGCTGCCGCTTCCGTGCGTTGACGGGCCACGAAAATCGGCACCGTGGTCTGCACTGTGCTCGGCGTTGTTGTCGGCTCCGTCAGCGGCGCCATGGTGCTTGCAGCCAGATGGCGCGCGATAAGTGCCGGTTCGTCGCCCACGTCGGCCGCTACGCTGTCCGCCCGCACCTCGCGGCAGTCGGTGGTCCGCCGGCCGTAACCGCGCGAGATGATCCCCGCCCGCAGCCCGCGCGCCTGCAGGTGCCGCACCAGCTCGATCACCACCGGCGTCTTGCCCGCACCGCCGGCAATCACGTTGCCCACCACGATCACGGGGCGACCTGGGTGGCTGGAGGCCAACACACCCGCGCGGTACAAACCGCGCCGCACTGCCACCAGGGCCCGGTACACCAGCGACACCGGCCACAGCGCCCAGGCAGCGGGGCCGCGAGTCTGCCAAACCTTTTGCAGGCCCTGTGCGGACGTCAGGGGCGGCGTGGGCGGAGAGGAGGGGGCCGGCGCTGGCGGCCCGGGTGACCGGTTCATGGCCTGACCGCGACCGGGCTACAGCAGCTCCAAGCCTGCGCCTTGGCGCTGTGACTGCCAGGATGCCGGGTTGGAGAGGCTCCCACGCATCGCGCGTGTTGCATCGACTTCAGCCGATGACGCTGGACCGCTGCGGGATATCTAGCAGGTGGCAACAAGCCCGCCATGCGGCTCAGCGGTTGGCCGCGCGCCCTGCGGCAGAAGACTGGGTGGCAAACGTGATCTGCGTCAGCCCGACACGGCGGGCCGCTTCCATCACGGTCACCACGGACTGGTGCGGCGCCATCGCATCCGCACTGATGATCACTACGCTGCCCGGGCCCGCAGTGGCAGCGGCGCGCATCGCCTGCGCAATGTTGTCCACGCTCTTGCCTTCGACGCCGGTCTTGTTGACGGCGTAGCGCCCGTCCGACGCCACGGACACGATGACTTCCTTGGGGTGGTCGCGCTGCTGCTCGGCGTCGGCCACCGGCAGCGTGAGCTGCAGCTCGGTGAACTTGCTGTAGGTGGTGGTCAGCATCAGGAAGATGAGAACCACCAGCAGCACGTCGATGAACGGGATCAGGTTGATCTCGGGCTCTTCCTTGGTGCGGGGGCGAAAGTTCATGTCAACGATCCAATCTGCTGCACGCTGTGACAGCGGGCTTTGGAAACCGGCGCGGCCCTTGCGAGCGGCCGCCGTTCAATGGCCGCCCCGCCGCACAGGCGGCATCCATAGGCCCCTGGCGCGCAGCGCTGAACAATGGGGGAATGGAACGATGGCGTCTCAAGGGGGAGTTCACTTCTTGCGCAGGCGCAGGATGTGGCGCACGAACTGCTCGGAGGCCAGCTCCAGCGTGAGCAGATAGGCATCGACGCGGGCGCGGAAGTAGCGCCAGAAGATCAGTGCCGGGATGGCCACGATCAGGCCGAACGCCGTGTTGTACAGCGCAATCGAGATGCCGTGCGCCAGCTGAGCAGGGTTGCCACCGCCCATCGCTTGGCCGACACCGCCGCCGCCAGACTGCGAGCCGAAGATTTCGATCATGCCGATGACCGTGCCCAGCAGGCCCAGCAAGGGCGCGGCAGAAGCGATGGTGGCCAGAGCTGCCAGGTACTTTTCCAGCCGGTGCGCCACGGCGCGGCCCGTGCCTTCCATGGCGGCGCGCAGGTCCGCTTCGCTGCATTGGGGGTTGCTGTTGACGGTGCGCAGGCCGCTGGCCAGCACCTCGCCCAGCGCAGAGTTCTGCGCCAGCTGGTTCACCACGTCGGGCGTGGGGATCGCTTTGGAGGATACGGTGATCGCTTCATCCAGCAGCTTGGGCGGGGCGACGCGGGCCGTTTTCAGGGCCAGGAAACGTTCGAAAATCAGCGCCAGTCCCAGGACGGAACACGCAATCAGGGGCCAGATCGGCCAGCCTGCGGCTTGTATGATGGACAGCAAATCTCTCTCCGCGCAGATGAAGCAATCGGCGATTATGGCCCAGCTTCCCGCCTCCTCCGGCGCCAGTTTGCGTCACAAACAGTTACCTTGCTGCGCGCCCTTCATGGCCTGCCGCTCACCCACAAAATCTGTGGATAACTTTGTGGGAAACCCGTCTCAGGCAGCCCGCAAAGTGGCGTCGCTGCGTGGTTGCAACAGATTGATGAAAAATTGTGCAGTGAAAAATCCTTATAAATCAACAGCTTGCACGTGCAAACGTGCTGTGCAGCCACTTTTGACCCGTGCGTGCGCCGTTACGGTCGCTGGCGCCGTTCTGTGGAGTACTCCACTGGCGCAAGCGCCGTCAAACCCTGCGGTGGCCGATGCTTGAGCGCCCGGGCCTCGCTGCGACGCCCCGCGTGTGGGAAGTTGGCGCGCTATGCCGCGCCATTGCTGATGCGCTGGAGGCAAGGTTCAATCCTGTCGCGGTGCGCGGCGAGATTACGGGCTTCTCGCGGGCATCCAGCGGTCATTGCTACTTCTCGGTCAAAGACGCGAACGGGCAGTTGCGCTGCGCGATGTTTCGGCGCGCTGCCAGCCTGCTTGACTTTTCGCCGCGGGATGGTGAGTTGGTCGAACTGCGCGGGCGCCTCGGCGTGTACGAGGCACGTGGCGACCTGCAGTTCATTGTCGAAAGCATGCAGCGTGCAGGGCAGGGTGCCCTGTTCGAGCAGTTCCTGCGCCTGAAGGCCCAGCTGGAGGCCGAGGGCCTGTTCGACGCTGCCCGCAAGCGACCGCTGCCCCTGATGCCCCGCGGCATCGGGCTGGTCACGTCGCTGGGCGCGGCGGCGCTGCACGACGTGGTCACCGCGCTGCGCCGCCGCGTGCCGCACATTCCGGTGGTGCTGGTCGCAGCCCAGGTGCAGGGCGGTGCAGCGCCTGCATCGCTGGTGGCGGCGCTATCAAAACTGTATCGGCTCGCGCAGGCGGGAAAAACGGCAGGGGCTGATCACAGCACCACGCCACCCATCGACACCATCTTGCTGGTGCGCGGTGGGGGCTCCATGGAAGACCTCTGGTCGTTCAACGACGAGCAACTGGCGCGCACCATCGTGCAGAGCCCGGTGCCGCTGGTCTCCGGCGTGGGCCATGAGACCGACTTCACCATTGCCGACTTCTGCGCCGACCTGCGTGCCCCGACACCCACGGCCGCCGCCGAGCTCGTGTCCCAGCCGCGCGCCGTGTGGCTGGGGGCACTGGACCTGATGGCCGAGCGCCTGGAGGACAGCCTGCAGCGCCAATTGGACAGCCGGCACCAGCGGCTGGACCAGGCCGCTGCGCGACTGGGGCGCCCGTCGGGCTTGGTCGCGCGCCAACAGCTACAACTGGCGCGGCTGTCGCAGCACATGCGCCACGGTATGCTCCTGAAATTGCAGCGGCTGGCGCATACGCAGCAAGCGCTACAGGCAGATCTGCCCGTCAAAATACAGCGCCGCCTGGCCCACCAGGCAGAGCGGCTGGACCGTGCGGCCCTGCGTCTGCAATTGCTCGACCCGCGGCTGGTGCTGCAGCGCGGGTATGCATTGCTGACGGACGCCCAGGGGCACGCCGTGACCAGCGCGCAGCAAACCCATCCTGGCGATGCGTTGCGCGCCACGCTGGCCGATGGTGCGGTAGATGTGACCGTGACCGCCCAGCCCCGGCTGCTGTAGCGGCTTGTTGCACGCTGCACGTGGCTAGTGGCATTCAAGGCACCGGGCATGGAACGTGGCTGTAGGACTGGCGCGCCATCGACAGGTTTTTGACGGCAGGGCTTGACGCGAGCCTGCACAGGTCATCCGATGTTCCTACAATGCCCCTTTCGCGCTGTGTCCGACTGCATTGCCGAGGTAAGCGCTGCAGATGGCATGCATCCCAGAATTTCAAACCACGAGGAAAACACCATGGAACATACCCTTCCCCCGCTGCCCTACGCCATCGACGCCCTGGCGCCGCACTACAGCCAGGAAACCCTGGAGTACCACCACGGCAAGCACCACAACGCGTATGTGGTGAACCTCAACAACCTGCAAAAGGGCACCGAGTTTGAAAACCTGACGCTCGAAGAGATCGTCAAGAAGTCCAGCGGCGGCATCTACAACAACGCTGCGCAAATCTGGAACCACACCTTCTTCTGGAACTGCATGGCCCCCCAAGGCGGCGGCGAGCCATCGGGCGCGCTGGCAGCAGCCATCAACGCCAAGTGGGGCAGCTACGCCGCGTTCAAGGAAGCCTTCGTCAAGAGCGCCGTGGGCAACTTCGGTTCGGGCTGGACCTGGCTGGTGAAGAAGGCCGACGGCAGCGTGGACATCGTCAACACCGGCGCTGCCGGCACGCCGCTGACCACCGCTGACAAGGCGCTGCTGACGGTCGACGTGTGGGAGCACGCGTACTACATCGACTACCGCAATATGCGCCCCAAGTTCGTCGAGACCTTCCTCGACAAGCTGGTCAACTGGAAGTTCGCTGAAGCCAACTTCGCCTGATCCTCGGCGGTCCGTCCACCCGTTGCGTTACGCGGCGGGTGCACGAAAAAAGCGGCTGCAGGGCCGCTTTTTTTATGGTCGCATCCAGCGGGTAGGCAGAATTTTGGGATGCCTTCCGCTTTTACTGCAAGGTTTTATTGCTATTGAAAGTATAGCAATTGATCGGTTGAGCTACCGACCGAAGCTCCAGTGCCGACCCCGTCAGGTGGTCGGCGCCAGAGGTCACTTGCGGCGAAACGGCGCCCCGCCGAGCTTGGCGCCAGCCTTGATGCCCTTCTGCGCGAACCAGCCCTGGTTCATCTCCAGCACATAGCGCACCGGCTTGGCCGAGCAGTGCGAGTCCAGAGTCTGCGGCTTCATGTCGGCCAGGTTCACGACAGTGCCGTCATCGTCCACGAACGCCGCCGTAAGCGGCAGCAGGGTGTTCTTCATCCAGAAGCATTGCTGGGCCGGTTGTTCGAAAACGAACAGCATGCCTTCGTGCTGGGGCATCTCCTTGCGGTGCATGAGCCCGGTCTGGCGCTGGTCCGGCGTGGCGGCCACCTGGGCGTCGATGCGGTGCATGCCGGATGTCAGCTCCACACGCTGCAGATTGAGCTGCGGCCCGTCCTGGGAATGGGCCGCACCGCCCAGCAGCCCCAAGGCGATCAACAGGGAGGCCGCCAGGGTTTGGCGAGCGGGGGAGACGAATGCAAGAGCGGAAATCTTCATGGGCGAGGCTTTCGGTTCATCGGGGACGCCAGGGTGGCAGGGCGGCTGGACGGCAGCAAGTATGGCGCAGTGGTTGCAGGTGTTCGCTGCAGGATGCTGTGCCGGTCTGCAGCGGGTTTGCAGCCCGTCAGGCTATGGAGCCGCTCGCGCCGCAAAAATTCCAGCGACCGGCGGCGAGCTCACAGTACTTTGAGCGCCCACCAAGCAAAACGCCCGCAAATGCGGGCGATTTCGAGGCGGTGGTCAGGACCGGAGAGGCCCTGAACGCCCAGATCAGGCTGCCTTGTGGGCGGTTTTCTTCTTGGCAACCTTCTTGCCGGTCTTCTTCTTGGCAGTGTGGGTGGCCTTGGTCTTCGCTACAGGAGCGGGTGCTGCAGCTGCGGGGGCAGCGACGGGAGCAGGAGCGGGGGCGGGAGCCGTTGCGGGTGCCTGTGCAAAAGCACCTGCAGCGAACAGGCCAGCCACCAGGACAGCGAGGAGTTTTTTCATATATGCCGTTTCCAGTGTTGTTGAACCGAGGGTTGAGGGCCATGCGCAAAACCGCACAGCTCCACTCGCAACGATAGCAGTGGCGCGCCCGTTGACAGGGTCTTTTGCGATTTTTTTTGTCATTAGAATTGTTTGGTTTTGATTGCCTGCATGGCATCACCTGCCGACTCATGTCAGCTTCCACTGGAGACCACCGTTTCATGACCAGCTACCAGCACATCAAGGTGCCCGCCGAAGGGCAGAAGATCACGGTCAACGCCGACATGTCGCTCAATGTGCCGCACCAGCCCATCATCCCGTTCATCGAAGGCGACGGCACCGGGCGCGACATCACGCCGGTGATGATCAAGGTGGTGGACGCCGCCGTGGCCAAGGCCTACGGCGGCCAACGCAAGATCCAGTGGATGGAGGTCTTTGCCGGTGAAAAGGCCACCAAGGTCTATGGCCCGGACGTGTGGCTGCCGGAAGAAACGCTGCAGGTGCTGCGGGAGTACGTGGTCTCCATCAAGGGCCCGCTGACCACGCCCGTGGGCGGCGGCATCCGTTCGCTCAACGTGGCGTTGCGCCAGGAGCTCGACCTGTACGTCTGCCTGCGACCGGTGCAGTATTTCAAGGGTGTGCCTTCGCCGCTGAAGGAACCCGAGAAGACCAACATGGTGATCTTCCGCGAGAACTCCGAAGACATCTACGCCGGCATCGAGTTCGAAGCCGAATCCGACAAGGCCAAGAAGCTCATCAAGTTTTTGAGCGAGGAGCTGGGCGTCAAGAAGATCCGCTTTCCCAACACCTCGGGCCTGGGCGTGAAGCCCGTCTCGCGTGAAGGCACCGAGCGCCTGGTGCGCAAGGCCATCCAGTACGCCATCGACAATGAAAAGCCCAGCGTGACCATCGTGCACAAGGGCAACATCATGAAGTACACCGAAGGGAGCTTCCGCGACTGGGCCTACGCCCTGGCGCAAAAGGAGTTCGGTGCCGAGCTGATCGACGGCGGCCCCTGGTGCAGGCTCAAGAGCCCCAAGACGGGCAAGGACATCACCATCAAGGACAGCATCGCCGATGCCTTCCTGCAGCAAATCCTGCTGCGGCCCGCCGAGTATTCGGTGGTAGCCACGCTCAACCTCAATGGCGACTACATCTCCGACGCACTTGCGGCGCAGGTGGGCGGCATCGGCATTGCGCCCGGCGCCAACATGTCCGATTCGGTGGCGTGCTTCGAGGCCACGCACGGCACGGCACCCAAGTACGCGGGCAAGGACTACGTGAACCCTGGCTCCGAAATTTTGTCGGCCGAGATGATGCTGCGCCACATGGGCTGGGTCGAGGCCGCCAACCTGATTTTGAGTTCGCTCGAAAAATCCATCGGTTCCAAGAAGGTTACCTACGACTTCGCCCGCCTGATGGAGGGCGCCACGCAGGTGAGCTGCTCCGGCTTCGGGCAGGTGATGATCGACCATATGTAGGCAGCCGCACGCCCTGCGTGGGTGCCACATGCCGATGAGCCCCTGTTGCCGTCGCCGGCCACAGGGGCTTTTTTCGGGTGGGCGCAAGCCAGGCAATCCCTGCCCCGTGACACGCTGGCATGGACATTTGCGGGTTGGCATTTCTGCGGCATGCTTCTAAGATGATTTCGACCTGCCGCTTCGGCAGGGGCACGGCCTGCGCATGCACCCCGGCAGGCCGTGCACACAACGAACATTTCGACGGCCGTTCATGGCTGCCAGCGCACCTGCTGGCACGACCTGCCTGCAAATGACGGACCGATCGCCCGGAGGGCTCAATGGGATCTGATTTTTCGGTCGGATACTGGGAACAGAACCCCGATGCGTTGCTGGTGCTGTCCCCGCAGGGCGCAGTGCTCCACTGGAACGCGGCGGCCGAGGCGATCTTTGGCTACACCGAGTCCGAGGCCCGGGGCCGGCCCATTGCCGAGCTCATCGTGCCCGCCGACCAGGTGCGGGAGGAAGAAAGCATCCGCGCCCAGGCGCTGCGCGGCTCGACCACCGTGCACGAGTCGGTGCGCCGGCGCAAGGATGGCTCGCTCGTGCACGTCAACGTCTCGACCAAGGCGGTGCGCGATGCGGACGGAGAGGTGCTTTATTTCCTGTCGAGCAAGAAGGACGTCACTCAGCTCAAGGTGCAGCGGGATGCCAAGCTGCTGGAAGCGCGTTTTCGCGACCTGCTCGAATCCACCCCCGACGCGATCGTCATGGTCAACGTGACCGGCCGCATCGTGCTCGTGAACTCGCAGGCCGAGCGCCTGTTCGGCTATGTGCGGTCAGAGCTGATCGGGCAGTCGATCGAGACGCTGCTGCCCCACCGCTACCGCGGAGCGCACCTGGGCCACCGCAGCGGCTTCTTTGCCCAGCCGCGCACGCGCACCATGGGCGCGGGGCTGGAGCTGTACGGGCTGCGCAAGGGCGGGGACGAGTTCCCGGTGGAGATCAGCCTGAGCCCGCTCGTCACCGAGGAAGGCACGATGGCGATGACGGCCATCCGCGACATCACCGACCGCAAGCGGGCCGACCAGAAGTTCAAGGACCTGCTGGAAGCGGCGCCGGACGCCATGGTCATCGTCAACCGGGACGGGCGCATCGTGCTGGTCAACTCGCAGGCCGTGAAGCTGTTCGGCTGGAGCCGCGAGGAACTGCTGGGCCAGCCGGTCGAACTCCTGGTTCCCCGCCGGTTCGCGCAGCGCCACCCCGAGCACCGCCACGGCTTCTTCGCCGAGCCGCGCGCCCGCTCCATGGGCGCGGGGCTCGACCTGTACGGCCTGCGCAAGGACGGCAGCGAATTCCCGGTGGAGATCAGCCTGAGCCCGCTCGACACGGAGGAGGGCCTGTTCGTGTCGAGCGCGATCCGCGATGTCACCGAGCGCAAGCTCATCGAGCGGGCGCTGCGCGACAAGAATCTGGAGCTTGAAAATGCGGCGCTGGTCAAAGACCGCTTCCTGGCCAGCATGTCCCACGAGCTGCGCACCCCGCTCAACGCCATCATCGGCTTCACCGGCACATTGATCATGCAGCTGCCCGGCCCGCTCAACCCCGAGCAGGACAAGCAGCTGCGCATCGTGCAGACCGGAGCGCGCCACCTGCTGTCGCTCATCAACGACCTGCTGGACGTGGCCAAGCTCAGCGCCAACAAGGCATCGTTCAACCTGGAGGCGCTCGACGGCCGCAGCCTGGTCGAAGAAGTCGCCGCCACGCTCGAGCCCGAGGCCCGGCGCAAGGGCCTGGCCTTTGCCGTGCACCTGCCCCCGGGTGCCGTGCCGCTGTACACCGACCGCAGGGCGGTCAGCCAGATCCTCATCAACCTGGTGGGCAATGCGATCAAGTTCACGTCCGGGGGCAGCGTGGACGTGACGCTGGAGACCGCCACCCAGGCCACGAGGCGCATGGTCCGTGTCAGCGTGCGGGACACCGGGCCCGGCATCCCTGTGCAAGAGCAGTCGCGCCTGTTTGAGGCTTTTTCCCGGGTGGAGACGGCGGAGCGCAGGCACCAGGAGGGCACGGGCCTGGGCCTGCACCTGAGCCGCAAGCTGGCCGAGGCGCTGGGCGGGAGCGTGGACTTTGAAAGCACGCAAGGGCAGGGCAGCCTCTTTACCGTGGAAATTCCGGAGAGCAGCGCATGACACAGAGAGCCACGATTTTGGTCATCGAGGACGATGAGGCCAGCCGCCAGTTGGTCATCTACCTGCTGGAGGACGCGGGCCACCGCGTGCTGGCCGCAGAAAACGGTGCGCTGGGCCTGGCGATGGCCCTGGCCGAGGGGCCGGACGTGATTCTGTGCGACCTGCAGATGCCCGTGATGAACGGCTACGAGGTGGCGCACAACCTGCGTTCCAACTCCAGTTGGCGCGTGGTGCCCCTGGTCGCGGTGACGGCGTTCTCCATGCCCGGCGACCGCGAGAAGGCGCTGGAGGTGGGCTTTGACGACCACCTCTCCAAACCCATCACGCCCGAGACCTTCGTGCGCCAGATCGAGGCGTTTCTCGGCCCGTCCTTCCACTCACCGCCAGGCGCGGCCTGACACGGCGGAGCGCGCATGGCCAAGATTCTCGTCGTCGACGACATCCCGGTGAACCGGGCGCTGGTGGTGACGCTGGTGGGGCACAGCGGCCACCAGGCGCTGGAGGCGTCCGATGGCGCCCAGGCGTTGGCCATGGTGCGCGCGGAGCGGCCCGATCTGGTGATCTCCGACATCCTGATGCCCACGATGGACGGCTTCGAGTTCGTGCGGCAGATGCGTGCCGACCCCGAACTGGCCGGCACGCAGGTGATCTTCTACAGCGCGCACTACCGCGAGCAGGAGGCCCGCAACCTCGCGGCAGCCTGCGGCGTGCGCCAGGTGCTGGCCAAGCCCTGCGAGCCGCAGGACATCCTGGCGGCCATCGAGCAGGCGCTGACCGAGGTGGCCCCGCCGGCACCACATCTGGAGCGCAGCTTCCAGACGCAGCACCTGCAGTTGATGACCGACAAGCTCAACGGCAACGTGGCCGAGCTCGAAGCCATGAACCGCCGCCTGGCGGCGCTTACCGACCTGAACCTGCAACTGGCCTCCGAGCGCGACCCCCAGGTGCTGCTGGCCAACGTCTGCCGTGGCGCGCGGGAGCTGGTGGGGGCGCAGTATGTGGTGCTGTGCGTGGTGCGCAAGGACATCCACGCATCGCTCGTGTGCACCAGCGGCATCGAGGCCGCCACCACCGGTGCGCCGGATCTGCCGGTGGTCTCGCACGGCCTGCTCGGGCAGGTGCGCGCCCAGCGCCGCGCCCAGCGGTTCGTGCAAGCTGGCGGCGACCCGCGGTCCGTGGGGCTGCCTGCGGGCTACCCGGCCCTGCACACCGCGGTGATCGCGCCCATCACCTCACTGTCGTTTTCGTATGGCTGGCTGTGCCTGGTCAACAAGCTGGGCGCAGCGGAGTTCAGTGCCGAGGATGAAAAGATCCTCTCCATCCTGGGCGCGCAGGTGGGCCGCATCTATGAAAACGGCAGTCTCTACGCCGAGGTGCAGCGGCACGCGGACCGGCTGCAGCTGGAGGTGCTGGAGCGCAAGCGCGTCATCGAGGAACTGCGGGCCAGCGAGGCCGGCCTGCACCGCGCGCAGGTGCTGGCCAAGATCACGCACGTGATCAGCGGGCGCGATGGCGTCTTCGAAAGCTGGCCCGATACCTGTCCTGCCATGCTGGGCGTCACGCCCGAGGCCATGCCGCAGTCGGCCCGCGAGTGGCTGGCCCGGGTCTACCCCGACGACCAGCCCCTGTACCGCGCACGGGCCCAGCAGGCCGGGCGGCAACGCGTGCGCATGGATTTCACCTACCGGCTGGTGCGTGCCGATGGCGCGCTGCTCCACCTGCGCCAGGTGATGGAGCCCCTGCCTCCCGAAGACGGTGCGCCCGAGAAGTTCCGCTGGTTCAACACCATCCAGGACATCAGCGTACAAAAGCGCGCCGAAGAGGCCCTGCGCGAGAGCGACCGGCGCTTCAACGACATGCTGGACAAGGTCGAGATGATCTCCGTCATGCTCGACAACGAAGGCCGCGTCACCTACTGCAACGACTACCTGCTCAAGCTCACCGGCTGGCAGCACGAGGAGGTGGCGGGCCAAAGCTGGTTCGCGCTGTTCCTGCCGCCCGAGCAGACGCACATCCGCCAGGTGTTTGCCGACGTGCTGGCGGGGCGGTCCTCGACCTGGCACTACGACAACGAAATCGTCACCCGCTCGGGCGAGCGTCGGCTGGTGCACTGGAACAACACCGTCCTGCGCTCCGTGGGCGGCCAGGTCACGGGCGTCGCGGCACTGGGCGAGGACATCACCGAGCGCAAGGAGGCCGAGCGCAAGATCAAGCGCCTCAACCGCGTGTACGCCATGCTCAGCGGCATCAACACCTTGATCGTGCGCGTTCGCAACCGTGAAGAGCTTTTTCAGGGCGCCTGCCGCGTGGCCGTGGAGGCCGGGCAGTTCAAGATCGCCTGGGTGGGTCGCGTGGACGAGGCCCAGATGAAGCTCGTGCCGGTGGCGCTGGCTGGCGCCGAGCCCGAGTTTCTGGTGCGCGTGCGGGAACGGCTGGGCCTGTACGCACAGCCCACCGCGGGCGAGGCGCTGAGCGCCGAGGTGGCCCGCACCGGGCAGCCGGCGGTGTGCGACGACGTGCGCGGCGACCCGCGCATCGTGCTGCCTGATCTGCTCGCGCAGAACGGCGTGGCATCGCTGGCCATGCTGCCGCTGATGGTGGCGAACAAGGTGGTGGGCGTGCTCGCGCTGTTCTCCGAAGAAGTGGGTTTCTTTGACGCGGTCGAGGTCAAGCTGCTGATGGAGCTGGCCGGCGACATCGGCTTTGCGCTCGACCACCTCGACAAGGAAGAGCGCCTGAGCTACCTGGCCTTCTACGACGAGATCACCGGCCTGCCCAACCGCACGCTGTTCCTGGAGCGCAGCGCCCAGCACCTGCGCTCGCGCGAAGGCTCCCGGGCCCTGCAGGGCCTGGCACTGATGGACATCAGCCGGTTTCGCTTCGTCAACGACACGCTGGGGCGCCAGCGGGGCGATGAGCTGCTGCGGCAGGTGGGCGAGCGGCTGCAGAAAGCCGCTGGCGAGGCCTATTGCGTGGCGCGCATCGGCATCAACAGCTTTGGCATCTCGGTCACCGACGCCCGCGACGCCGATGCCGTGGCCCTGGCGGTGGACCACCTGATGCGCAGCTGCTTTGATGCGCCCTTCGTTCTGGGCGACACCGAACTGCGCATGGCCGCCAAGGCCGGCGTGGCCTTGTACCCGCTGGACGGCGCCGATGCAGAGGCCTTGCTGCGCAACGCCGAGGCGGCGGCGAACAAGGCCAAGGCATCGGCAGAAAGTCTGCTGTTCTACACCGCGGGCATGAACACCCGCGTGGCCGAGACACTGAGCCTGGAAGGGCGCCTGCGCCAGGCCCTGGAAGAGGGCCAGTTCGTGCTGCACTACCAGCCCAAGCAGCGCCTGGCGGACGGCCAGATCGTGGGCGCCGAAGCCCTGATCCGCTGGAACGATCCGCGCCGCGGCCTGGTGCCGCCGGGGCTCTTCATCCCGGTGCTGGAGGAGACCGGCCTCATCTACGACGTGGGCCGCTGGGCCCTGCAGCAGGCGCTGCAGGACAACCAGCGCTGGCGCCACGCGGGCCACACGGCGCTGCGCGTGGCGGTCAATGTGTCGGCCCTGCAGTTGCGCCACCGCAACTTCATCGCCGAAGTGCGGCAGGCCCTAGCGTTCGATTCCGGCGCCGGTGCGGGGCTGGAGCTCGAGCTCACCGAAAGCATGGTGATGGACGATGTGGAGCACAGCCGCCGCAGCCTGCACGCGCTGCGCGAGATGGGCATCACCGTGGCCATCGACGACTTCGGCACGGGCTTCTCGTCGCTGAGCTACCTGGCCACGCTGCCCGCGGACACGCTCAAGATCGACCGGTCCTTCGTCATGGGCATGGACACCACCTCGCAAGGCCACGTGCTGGTGTCCACCATCATCAACCTGGCGCACTCGCTGGCGCTCAACGTGGTGGCCGAAGGGGTCGAGACGCAGGACCAACTGCGCCGCCTGGCACTGCTGGGTTGCGATGAAATCCAGGGCTACCTGCTGAGCCGCCCCCTGCCGGTCGAGGCGTTCGAGCAGCAGTTCCTGGGCGCGCACCCGGCGGCGCCGTCGCTCTGACCTGACGCCGCCCCTGGTGAGGGGTGTGGCTCAGCCCGCCTGACTCTGCGACGCGGAGCCAGAGCCAGAGCCAGAGCCAGAGCCCTGTGTCAGGCTCGCAAACCGCGCCAGCAGGCCGTTGGCGGCCGGGGTGGCAGCCACCGCGGCGTGCAGCGCCTGCACATCGACCCCGCCGCGGTGCAGCGACGGCGCGAACAGCCGCACATAGTCCTGCATCACCGTCTGGCTGAACTCGGGGTGGAACTGCACGCCCCAGGCACAGGGCCCGGCGCGAAAGGCGTGGTGCGCCTCATGGGCGTTGGCGGCCAGCGGCACTGCGCCAGCCGGCAGGCGCCGCACCGATTGCTCGTGGACGGTGTGGGCCGCAAACTCCCGGGGCAGCCCGCCCAGCAACGGGTCGCCTGCGGCTGCGGGCAGGCACTGCACGGCCACGCTGCCGATCTCCAGGCCCGCCGGGTGGTGCGCCACTTCGCCGCCCAGCGCGTGCGCCAGCAGCTGGTGCCCGTAGCAGATGCCCAGCAGCGGGGTGGCGCCTTGCATCAGCCGGACCAGCCACTGCGCCGTGCGTTCGCTCCAGGCCTCCCGGTCGGTCACCATGGCCGGAGAGCCCGTGACGACCACCCCGGCGATCTCGTCCTGCGCAGGCCATTCGGGCAGCGCCCGCGCGTCGAGGGTGCGGATCTGCAGCGCACTGCCTCCGGGGCCCGCGCGCAGGCCCTGTGCGATCCAGTCTTCAAAGTCCCCATGCGCCGCGCGCAGCGGCGCCGGGGCCGCGCCGGTCTTGATGATCCACAGCGCAGGGGCGGTGGACGCTGGCACAGGGGATGCTTGTATAGGGTGGCTCATGGCGCTGCATTGTGAAGCACCCCGGCAGCCGCAGGTGCGCGCGGCATCGCTGCCCTGGCGTTCGCGGAAAAATCCAGCGTCCGCGTGCCGACCGCCGCGGCAATGTGCTCGTCGTGCGTCACCAGCATCAGCGCGGCGCCGGTCTCCCGCACCGCCGCCAACAGCACGCCCAAGGCCTCCTGCTGGGTGATGGGGTCCAGCCGCGACGTCGGCTCGTCGGCGAACAGCAGTGCGGGTTGTGCCAGCAGCACGCGCGCTAACGCAATGCGCTGCAGCTCGCCGCCAGAGACCTGCTCGGGCCTGCGCGCGAGCAGGCTTTCGGGAATGCGCAGCTGCTGCAGCCGCTGCAGCACCGCAGCCCAGGCGTGGCCGTGCAGGCGGGCCGCGTCGCGCAGCGACTGCGCCAGGCTGGCGTGCGGCGCAAACGACGACACCGGGTCCTGGTAGAGCTTTTGAAAAGCATGCGGCCGCAGCTGCGGCGCGCGCTGCACGCTGCCGGTGTCCGGCGCCAGCAGGCCCAGCAGCACATTGCCCAGTGTGCTCTTGCCGGTGCCGCTCGGGCCCTGCACGGCGATGCGTTCGCCAGCGCGCAGGTCCAGGTCCATGGCGGCGAACAGGCTGCGGCCACCGTAGGACTTGGCAATGCCGCGCGCCTGCACCACGGTGTCGCCAAGCGTGGGCGCCGCAAAGGCATCCCACCGCGCGGGATCTGCCGCCAGCAACTGCCGGGTGAAGGGGTGCGATGGCCGGGTGGCCACGGTGGCGATGTCGCCATGCTCCACCACCTGGCCTTCGCGCAGCACGATCACCTTGCCGCCCAGCGCCTGGGCTACTGCCAGGTCGTGCGTGATGGTCAGCAGGCAGCCACCCGCGGCCAGCACGCCGCGGAAGAGGTCGATGGTGCGGTCGCGCCAATGCGCATCCAGGCCCTTGGTGGGCTCGTCCACCATCAGCACCTGCGCACCGCCGGCCAGGGTGATGGCCGCCACCGCGCGCTGGGCCATACCGCCCGATAGCTGCCAGGGGTAGTGCTGCGTAGCCTCGCCCAGCCCCGCTGCGGTCAACTGTGCCTGGGCCAGCCCCTGCGCCTGCGGCCTGCTGTGGCCATGCAGCAGCGCATGCACCTCGGCCAGCTGCGGCGCCAGCCGGGTCAGCGGGTTCAGCGCCAGCGACGGCTCCTGCGGCAGCAGCGCCAGCCGCCGGCCCCACAGCGCACGCCGCGCCGCAGCGTCGTCGGCCCGGGTGGTGGTGCCCTCGATGGTGATGCTGCCAGTGGCTTTGAGCGCGGGCGGCAGGTTGCCCATGATGGCCTGGGCCAGCAGCGACTTGCCCGCGCCGCTTTCGCCCACCAGGGCCAGCGCTTCGCCGGGCTGGAGCGTGAACGCGATGTCCCGCAGCAGGTGCCTGCCGTTGACCTGAATGCCCAGGCCGTCCACGGCCAGCAGGGCGGGTGATGAGGAGGTAGTGGTTGTCATGCAGTCTCCCGCTCGGGTTGCAGCAGCATCATGGCGGCCACCAGGCACACCAGCAGTGCCACCGGCGCGGCGATGAGCCATGGCGCTTCCTGGTAGTAGGGCATCGACTCGGTCATCATCAAACCCAGCTCCGGCGTGGGCGGCTGAATGCCCACGCCCACGAATCCCAGGGCCGCCAGCGACAGCACGGCCTGCGCCGTGCTGAAGGCCAGCAGCGTGCCCAGCGTGGGCGCCAGGGCCGGCAGCAGGTGGCGGCGCAGCACGTAGCCGCGCCCAAAGCCCAGCAGGCGCGACGCCTGTACCGCGTCGCCCGCCAGCACGGGGCGCGCCACGGCGCGGCTCACGCGGAAGTACTCCACCCACAGCGCGAGGGCCAGCCCCACGTACAGCGCAGCCAGCTGGCCCGGCGCGATGGCGGCGATCAGCAGCACCAGCAGCAGGCCCGGTATGGCCAGCGCCGCGTCCGACAGCATGACCAGCGCCCGCTCGGTGCGGCCTCCGCGCCACGCGGCCGCAATGCCCAGCAGCGTGCCGGGAATGGCCGCGCTGAAGGCCGCCAGCAGGGCCATGCCCAGCGACAGCTGCGCCGCATGCGCCAGCCGCGCCAGGCCCGAGCGGCCCAGCACGTCGGTGCCCAGCCAGTGCTGGGCGCTGGGCGGCGCCAGCTGGTGGCGCAGGTCTTGCGCCACCGGGCTGGCACCGATGAGCCAGGGGCCCAACGCTGCAAACGCAGCCAGCAGCCCGAGCAGCACCAAGCCCAGGGCCGTGCGCCAGCGGACGCGGGGGCGGGGCAGGCCCGGCGCAGGTGCCAGCGGCATCGTGGAAGGCGTGGGGATCGCGCTCATGCCGACACCCCCTTGGCATGGCGCGGATCGAGCGCCACGCAGGCTGCATCCACCACCAGGTTGAACGTGACGAACAGCAGCCCCATGCACAGGGCCGCGCCCTGGATCATCGGAATGTCGCGCCCGAAGACGGCATGCACCAGCGCGTGGCCGATGCCAGGCCAGGCAAACAGCGTCTCCACCACCACCGCGCCCTCCACCAGAAACAGCGCCTGGACGCCCAGGTAGGCCGCCACGGGCACCGCGGCATTGCGCAGGCCATGGCGCACCAGCGCCTGCAGGTCCGACAGGCCCTTGGTGCGGGCAAACTCGAAGGACGGCGACTGCACCACGTCCTGCATGGCCGCGCGCGTCACGCGGGCCAGCCCGGCGGCCAGACCCAGGCCCAGCGTCAGCGCGGGCAGAACCAGGCTGGCATGGCTTTCATCGCCCGCCACGGGCAGAAAGCCCCAGTGCACGGCCACCAGCAGCATCAGCAGCACCGACAGCAAAAACGGCGGCGTGGCGCGCAGCACCACGCTCAGTACCCAACTGGTCTTGTCCACCCAGCCGCCTGGCCGCAGGCCGGCCCACAGGCCCATGGGTACGCCCAGGACGAAGGCCACGCCCAGCGCGGCCGCCGACAGCCGCAGGGTGGCCGCCAGGTGGTGCGCCACTTCTTCCCACACGGGGGCCTGGGTGACCAGCGATAGCCCCAGGTTCAGCGTCGCGATGTCGCGCCACCAGTGCAGCAGGGCCCAGGCGGCGGGCTGGTTCAGCCCCAGCTCGGCGCGCACCGTGTCGGCGGCGGCATTGCTCACCAGGTCGTAGCCGTAGCGGCCGGCCGCGATGCGCGTGGCCAGGTCCCCGGGCAGCGAGCGCACCATCAAAAAGCACAGCGTGCCGATGATGAGCGCCAGGGCCACCACCTGCACCAGGCGGCGCGCGGCCAGGGTCCACAAGGGGTTGAACGGGCGGGTCATGTCGTTTGCCATTCCATGGAAGTGATGCGGTAGGAGCGCTCCAGCGGGTCCAGCGTGACGCCGCGCACGCGGGGGTTCACGGCCACGTGCTGGCGGTACCAGGCCACGGGGATCACGGGCAGCTCGTCCTGCAGGGTGTGGGTGATGCGCTGGCGCAGCAGCGCTGCGCGCTCGGGCGTGGTGGCGGTGCGGGCCAGCTCTTGCAGCGACTGCACCACGGCGTCGCTGTGCCAGCCCATGGCGCCCCAGTCGCCGCCCTGGGCCGAAAAGTCCTGCGCCAGCGTGCCCGTGGGGTCGGGCACGTTGGCGTAGTTGCGCGCGGCCAGCGCCAGCTGCAGGCTGCCGTCGCGGTGGCCCAGCGGCACGTCGCCAGAGTTGCCGATGCTCACCTTGACGGCAATGCCGGCCAGCCGCCACTGCTCTTGCAGCGCAGTGGCGATCAGCGGCAGCTCGGGCCGGTCGAGAAAGGTGCGGATGGTCAGCGCCAGTGGCTGGCCGTCGGGGCTGCGCAGGCCGTCGGCATGGCGCTGCCAGCCGGCAGCCTGCAACAGACGCGCAGCGGCTTCGGGGTCGTGCTGCAGCGGCGCCAGCGCCGGGTTGTGCCAGGCGGCCAGCGTGGGCGGCAGCAGTTGGGTGGCGGCCAGGTTCTCGTCGCCCATCAGCGCATGGGCGATGCCGCCGCGGTCGATGGCCAGGCTGAGTGCCCGCCGCACGCGCACATCGCGCAGCGCGGGCAGCCCTGCGTTGAGCTTGATGATGACGGTGCGCGGCAGCGTGACCGACGCCAGCCCCACCTTCTGGTGGCGCCGCAGCCGCCGCAGGCTGGCCGGGTCCAGCCCGTAACCCAGGTCGGCCTGACCGCCTTCGGCCATCAGCGCGCGGGTTTCGGGCCGGCTGGCGGCCAGGTACTGCACGGCGGCGATGGCGGGCCGGGGGCCGTCGAAGCCGTCGAACACCACCGTCTCGACCTGCTGGGGCGGCACCAGGGCCGCAATGCGGTACGGCCCGCTGCCCACGATGGACTGCACCTTGCCGCCGCGCCCGTAGCTGGCTGGTGCCAGCACCATGGTGCTGCTGTGCGCCAGCAGGGCGGGCAGGGCGGCGTGGGGGCGGTTGAGCCGCACCACCACGGTGTGATCGCCCTGCGCCGCAATGCCGGCAATGGGCGCGTGGCTGAGCAGCGCGGGCGGCACCTGCGCGTCCTGCAGGCAGCGCACCACGGCAGCCGCCGTCACCGGGCTGCCGTCGTGAAACCGCGCACCCGGGCGCAGGTCAAACTGCCACACCAACCCGTCTGCCGAGGTGCGCCAGCGCTGGGCCAGCGCACCTTCGGGGCGGCCATCGTCGCCCGCGCCCATCAGTGTCTCGGTGACCTGCAGGCGGGTGAACATGTAGCCGCTTTGGGCAGGCGCCAGCCCGCTGATCTCCCACGGGCCCACGATGCGCAGCGGGGTACTGGTACTGGTACTGTCAGCGGGCTGCGGCTGGGCCTTTGCGGGCAGCGCTGCAGCGGCCAGTGCGGCGGCGGGCCATTGCAGCGTGCTGCGCCGGGTCAGGCCTGCGGTGGAGGCGGCTTGTGTGGCCGGGTGGCGGTGAAGGGAAGGGTGTGGCAATGGCATGTCGTCAGAACTTGGCTTGCAGCCCTGCGGTGAGAGTGCGCGCCGTACCCGGCGTGACCCACACCCGGCTGTACGAGCTGGTGTAGTGCTTGGCGTTGAACAGGTTGTCCACGTCGAGCGTGACGCTCAGCGTGGGGCTCAGGCGCCAGTACGCCACCAGCTTGGCGGTGGTGTAGCTGGGCAGATCGAAGCTGGCCGCGCCCGCATTGCCCTCGGCCTGCGTGCGCGCCTGGCCCAGGCGCTGGCCCATGTGGGTGATGCCGCCGCCCACGCCGTAGCGCTGGCCGTTGGCCAGGGTGTCTTCGTACACGGCCAGCACGCTGCCGTTGACGCGGGGCACGTTCAACAGCCGGCCGCCGACTTCGAGCAGGTTGTCGCGGGCGATGCTCACGTCGTTGAGCACCAGGCTGGCGTTCACGCGCCAGTGGGAATCGAGCCGGCCGGCCAGGTCCAGCTCCAGCCCGCGGCTGCGCACCTCGCCGGCGGCCACCGAGAACCCGGCGTTGGCCGGGTCGCTGGTCAGCACATTGCGCTTGCGGATGTCAAAGAGGGCGGCGGTGGCGCCGATGCGCTTGTCGCTGCTCTCCCACTTGGCGCCCAGCTCCAGTGCGCGGGCTTTTTCAGGGTCGAAGCCGCTGCCGGCCACGTCGGAGCCCGTGTTGGGGCGGAACGAGCGGCCCGCATTGGCGTACACCGTCCACGCATCGGTGGGCAGCCAGCTCACGCCCAGGCGGGGTGACACGGCCGAGGGGCTCTGCGCCGTGGTGCGCTGCGTGAGGCGGTTGTTCAGCGACTGGTCGTAATTGTCGGCGCGCAGGCCCGCCATCACGCGCCACTGCGCGCCCAGCTTGATGGTGTCCTGCAGGTACAGGGCGGTGTTGCGCTGCTTTTCCAGCGTGTCGGTATTGCGGCCGGGTGTGGGCTGGGGTTGGCCGTACACCGGGTTCAGGATGTCGATGGCATAGGGCGCTGCCGTGCTGGGGCTGGCCCGCAGCATCAGCGAATCCATGCTGAAACGAAAGCTCTCCACACCCGCCAGCACCTCGTGCTCCAGCGCACCGGCACGCACGGTGCCTTGCAGCTCGGCCTGCAGCGCAATGTCGTCGGACTGGAAGTCGCGGTAGCGGCGCTGGCGCGTGAGCGTGCGGTTGTCCGGCCGCAGCGCGGTGGGCTCGGTCGAAAAGCCCTCCAGCCCCGTCTCGCGGTACGACAGCCCGGCGCGGCTGCGCCAGTCGGGGTTCCATTCGTGGGACAACACCAGCTGGTGCGTCTGGTTGCGCACCGTCACGTCGCCATCGGCCGGCTCGCCCAGAAAGCGGTTCACGGGGATGGCGCCCAGGCGGTTGTTGACCGCCACCACGCCCCGGTCAAGCGGTGTTGCGTGGCGCAGAAACTCGGCCGTGTACTCCAGCACCGTGTCGGGCGTGAGCTTCCAGGTGAGCGCGGGGGCCACCACCTGGCGCTGCGCATCCACATGGTCGCGAAAGCTGCCGCGGTCTTCCACCGCCACGTTCAGGCGGTAGGCCAGCCGGTCGTTGATGGGGCCAGTGGTATCGAGCGCCGCGCGGCCCAGGCGGTTGCTGCCGGCGTAGGCCTCTACCGAGTGCGCGGCCTTCCACAGCGGCTTCTTGCTCACGATGTTGAGCGTGCCGCCCGGCTCGCTGCTGCCGTACAGCGCAGCGGCTGGCCCCTTGAGGAACTCGATGCGCTCCACACCCGCCAGATCGCGCGGCGCGTTGAAGCCCCGGTTGGACGAAAAGCCGTTGAGCAAGGTCGCCATGCCCGTGTTCTCGTTGCCGGGCAGGCCCCGGATGGCGATGTTGTCCCACAGCCCGCCAAAGCTGTTCTGCCGCGAGACGCCGCCCACGTAGTCGAGCACATCGTCCAGGCGCGTGGCGCCCAGGTCATCGAGCGTCTGGCGCGACATCACGCGCACGGATTGCGGCAGCTCGCGCAGCGGCAGGGTGGTCTTGGCGCCCTCGGCCTCGTCGGCGTAGTAGGCGCCGGAGGCGCTGCGGCCGACGACGTCGACGGCGGACAGGGTGGGTGGGGTGATCACATCGCCGTCTGCGGCGAAGGCGGGGTTGATGGAGGCGAAGAGCGACGCAACCGCCACGGCCGACAACGTGGGGCGCGGCAACGCCGCTGGGCGTGAAGACGAAAGAGAAGATGACAAAGACGAAGAACGCATGGCAAACCAGTCCAAAAGCGATGAATGCAAAGCCACGAGCAGCGTGGCCCACACCTGCCTGATTCAAGTGGTCAAGGCGGGCGCACAAAGCCGCGTGCCCGTACCCACCCCGGCGGGGTGACTACAAGGCTGAAAAAAGAGGGGGTTGCGCTGGAGAGCGCAGGCTGGCTAGGACCTGACGCGCGTCAGGCCCGATGGGCTGGCGGAGGATCGCGTGCGGCAAACGGCCATCGCACTTGCTGGACCGTGAAGGGGTCTGTGATTTGCGGCGCGAGGGTGCTGGGTGTTGCGGGAAGCGGTAGCTGGCCGGCCACCGGTGCATGTGCCAGGCCCGCCTCCAGCGCGTGGGTCAGGCACCAGGCGCAGGTGGTATGCGTGCTTTCGCCGTGCTCGCCCCTGGCTGGGGTGTCTGTGGCATATGCATCCACATCGCCTGCGGCTGTCGAGGCTGTGGCGCTAGCTACTCCCTCCCTGATGTGCCGTGCCTCATGCAGCGGCACACCCGCCAGGGCGTTGAACAACGCCACGAGCAGAAGCACGATGTGGAAAGGCAGGGCGGGGATGGTGCGGCGCAGCATGAGGGGTGCGAATCATACTCAACAGCAGATTGTGGCTTTGTAGGAAGGTCGCCGTGCCTTGAAATGATGCATACCGAGAACAATCAACCCGGGTGGTAGGGGAGCCGCGGCCCGTAGATGTTGATACTCAGCCTAATGGCAAATTTAAGCTTGTCATCAGTTAGCGCCGCTGTCCCAATAAGGTACCGAGCAAGACCGGTGGCGGATGGAGTTGGACTACTAGGCTCAACACTTACATCGGTGCAAGGGGTTCTTCAATTCAATCAAGCTACGCGCATGGATGTGACCAAGGTTGAAGAGTCAATGGTTCGAGTGCCCGCTAAATCATCAATATACAGGTCGATTTTCGGTTTGCGGGCTCTCAATGTCTCATGTCAAACATTAGAAAGCGGAAAATGTACGGTATCTCACTTACTGATCTTGTTGATATTGTTTCAAAATCGGGTAGTCCAAAAGCGACAAAGGTAAATCAAATAAAGAACAGAAAAGCTTACCATCCGGCAACTGATTTTTATAAGCCTTTGCGGGACGGATTGATAAAAATTCACAAAGAAGGATTGGAAAGGAGTTTTCTTGTGAATATCAGATCCGCAATAAGGGATCCTAAGAAAGTGGCCAACTATAACAATGCATTAAATGGATATAGCAAATGGTGGGGGAAGAAGAATATTTTCTGGTTTGATCCGCCAAAAAACACTTATGGAAATTCTGGGGTCGATGTTTCTATCAATCCGGAGCTGGGTCTGGTAATAGATGATCAAAGATATATTATTAAACTATATTTGAAAGATGAGCCGCTTAGCAAGTTGCGCATAGATTTGGCTACAGTGTTAATGGAGGTTGCTTTACGAGATTTATGTAAGGAGGGGGATATTATTGGTGTGCTGGATGTGAGGCAAGGCAAATTTTTCCGAGTTACCGCTCCAATTGCTCAAACAAAATCCATGGTTGATGCAGAGTTGGCGTATGTTGCATCTCTTTGGCCAAATATATAAAGCTGTCCAGCCGAAAGCTCCAGTGGCCGGTATCTGAGAGCTCGTGGTGGCGATAAGAAACGCCAGCACGGTGCTGGCGTGGGTTGGCAGGTGGGCAGTCCTCGTTGGGCGGCCAGCGTGCTGCGGTCAGTGCTTTTGCACCAGCTTGATGATGCTGGAGAAATCCAGCCCCCCATGCCCCGCCAGGCTGTGCGCCGCATACAGGCTGCGCGCCAGCCCACCCAGCGGTGTGGCCGCTTTCACCGCCGCGGCGTTCTCTTGCGCCAAGCCCAGGTCCTTGAGCATCAGATCCGTCCCAAAACCACCCGCATAGCCCTTGCTCGCTGGCGCAGTCTCCATCACGCCGGGGTAGGGGTTGTACTTCTCCAGCGCCCAGTTGCCGCCCGAGCTGCGGCGCATGATTTCGCTCAGTACCTTCGGGTCCAGGCCGTTGGCCACGCCCAGGGCGATGGCTTCGCTGGTGCCGGCCATCAGGATTCCCAGCAGCATGTTGTTGCAGATCTTGGCGGTCTGGCCGGCGCCCACGTCGCCTGCGTGGAAGATGTTGGCGCCCATCTTTTCGAGGATGGGGCGGGCGCGCTCCAGCGCTGCGGTGTCGCCGCCCACCATGAAGGTGAGCGTGCCGGCGATGGCGCCGCCGGTGCCGCCCGAGACGGGCGCGTCGATGAAGGCCAGGCCGCGGGCCTTGGCGGCATCGGCCACCTTGCGCGATGTGGCTGCCGCTATGGTGGAGCAGTCGATCACCAGCGCGCCCTCTGCCAGCTGGGGCAGCAGGCCGGTTTGCTTGTCGTTGCCGAGGTAGAGCGCCTCCACGTGCTGGCTGGCGGGCAGCATGCTGATGACCACTTCGGCGCCCAGCACGCAGGTGGCGGCGTCGGCGGCAATGCGCACGCCGTCAGCGGCCAACTTGTCGCAGGCGGGTTTGGAGAGGTCGAAGGCGCCCACGTCGTGGCCCGCCTTGTGCAGGTTCAGGGCCATGGGGCCGCCCATGTTGCCCAGGCCGATGAATGCGATCTTCATGCTGTGTTGCTCCTTGATGTCGTTGTGATGAGGGGGGTGAGGGGGTGAGGGTGATGCTGGCAACGCCCGGGATGTCGGGGCCTTGCACAACAGTGTGATCGGTTAGAAAAGGATTGCTATTAAATTTGTAGCTGGTAGCGCTTGCCTATCCAGCGGTAGGGGCCGAAAAAGCTTCAAACTCAGCCCTCCACACGGGCGCCGCGCGTCAGCAGCTCGGCCCGCAACACCGAGCGGTGGCAGCGCGACTCGTCCTCGCAGTAGCAGCCCACCGACATCGCGCTGTGCTGCGACAGCGCGGCCAGCAGGTCCAATGTGCGGCTGGCCTCGGGCTGGGCCAGCTCCTTGCGGAAATGTTGGACGAACGCCTGCCAGTCCTTGTCGCCCTCGGGGCCTGCGGGGACCTGCTGGCCCTGGGTCATCAGCTCTTGCGCGGGGGCGAGCAGCGGGTACCACACGTCGTAATAGTCGCGGCTGGCGAACTCGGCCTTGGGCACGCCGCGCGGCGGGCGGCGCACGGTGCCGATGCGGGTGCCTTCCCCGGTGGCGCGCGGGGTGCCGAGGCGGACGATGCGGATGGGCATGGTGGTGGCTCCGGGGTGGGCTGGAGGTGATGGCGTGTGCTTGCGCGGGGCGAGGGCGGCTCAGTCGTCGGCTTCGAAGATGCTGTGCTTCTTGGCTGCAGCTGTCCTCGTTGCCGCGGTCTTCGTTGGCGGCTTGTTCGCGCCCGCACTCTTGGCGGACGATTTGGCGGCTGGCTTCTTGCCAGCGGTGGTTGCCGCCTTGCCGGCTGCTGCGACGGGCGCGCGTTTCTTGCGCGGACTTGCCTTGGCCAGCGGGTTGTACGCCAGGGCTTCGCCGACCCAAAAGCTCCACTGCGCCCGCGTGGAGTAGCCATTGGGCTCCACCCAGAAGTAACCCTTCATCCCTCCGCCGGGCGACAGTTCTCGCGTGTTCTGCATCTCCTGCACCTCGCCATGGCGCTCGGGTGGCAGGCGCACCAGCAGCTCCTCGCCCTTGACCGCGATGCACATCTTGCCGTCCACGAAGAAGGCATGGGTGCCGAACAGCGGGTGTTCTTCAACATCGCTGCATTGCGAGAGCGCCGTGCGCATGGCGTCGATCAGGTGCAGGGTTTCGTCAGAGAGGGGGCGGGCAGGCATGGTTTTGATAAAAATGGGCGGCTACCGCTTGTTGGACAAGCGCGAGCAGCTATCAAAAATATAGTGTCAGCGAATCGCCTCCGTCGCATCCCCATCCAGCATGCGCCGCGCAATGATGACCCGCATGATCTCGTTCGTGCCTTCCAGGATCTGGTGCACGCGGGCGTCGCGCAGCAGGCGCTCCAGCGGGTATTCGCGGATGTAGCCGTAGCCGCCGTGCAGCTGCAGGGCGTCGTTGATGACGGTGAAGCCCGCGTCGGTGGCAAAGCGCTTGGCCATGGCGCAGTAGGTGGATGCGTCTCGCGCACCGGCGTCCAGTTTGGCTGCAGCCAGGCGCACCATCTGGCGCGCGGCGACGAGTTCGGTGGCCATGTCGGCCAGCTTGAACTGCAGCGCCTGAAAGCTCGCGATCGGCTTTCCGAACTGCTTGCGGTCCTGCATGTACTGCTGGGCGGCGTTCAGCGCGCCTTGCGCGGCGCCCACCGAGCAGGTGGCGATGTTGATGCGGCCGCCGTCCAGGCCCTTCATCGCGATCTTGAAGCCTTCGCCTTCGCGGCCCAACAGGTGGTCGGCGGGGATGCGCACGTTGTCGAAGCTGATGGTGCGCGTGGGCTGGCTGTTCCAGCCCATCTTCTGTTCCTTCTTGCCGTAGCTGATGCCCGGCGCGTCGGCCGGCACCACAAAGGCGCTGATGCCGCCTGCGCCCGATGCTGCATCGCCCGTGCGGGCCATGAGCACCAGCACGTCGGTGGCGCCCGCGCCGCTGATGAAGGCCTTGCTGCCGTTGATGACGTAGTCGTGGCCCACCAGCTCGGCGCGGGTCTTGAGCGAGGCCGCGTCGGAGCCCGCGCCGGGTTCGGTCAGGCAGTACGACGCGAGCTTTTCGCCGGTGGTCAGCAGCGGGCCCCAGTGGTCGCGCACCGCAGGGGTAGCCCAGGTGCCCAGTATCCAGGTGGCCATGTTGTGGATGGTGATGAAGGCGGTGGTCGATGGGTCGACCGCTGCCATCTCTTCGAACACCAGCGTGGCGTCCAAGCGGGGCAGGGCCAGGCCGCCGGCTGCCTCGGGCGCGTACAGGCCGCAAAAGCCCAGTTCGCCGGCCTTGGCGATGGCCTCGCGCGGGAAGATGCCTTCCTCGTCCCAGTGCGCGGCGTGGGGCGCCAGCTCCGCCTGGGCGAAGTCGCGGGCGGTCTGGGCAAAGGCGCGCTGCTCTTCGGTGAGTTCAAAGTCCATGGTGTGTCTGTCTCGTCAGTTCTTGTTGTTCTGAATGGTGCGTCAGGGCTTGGCCGACGGGTGGTCGAGCGTCAGCCAGCGCATCACGCCTTTGCGGCGCGCCTGGGTTTCTGCGATCAAACACTCGTGGTAGACCCGGGGCCCGGTAGGCTGGGACTCGGCACTGCGCGTGGACTGCTTGCAGCGCGTGGTGCGCTCGCGCAGCCAGGCCGAATGCTCCTGGCGCAGCTGGGGCCGCTCGTGGGCCGACAGGGCGCGCATCACGTCGCCGTAGAGGATGGCGATCTCGGTGTCTGCCGCCTGGAAGGCTTGCACGGCGCAGGCATTGGTTTCTGGCACTGTGCCGGCGGGGTTGCAGGCAGCGCCGGCCTGGGCGTGGGCTTGCGGCATGGTCAACAGTACTGCGCAGGGCAGCACAAGAGCGACGGCCCAGGCAGGCAATTTCGTCTTTGGCGGGTGGAGTTGCATGGCCTGGTTTTAACACCGTCGTTGTGCAGCGTGGGGGCCTTCGACAAGCTCAGGCTGAACGGTCGGGGTTGGGTTGGGGTTGGTCCGGGTGTTGTCGCGCCGGCCGCCATCACACGCCCGTTCGGGCTGAGCCTGTCGAAGCCGGGGTGGTGCCTCCCCACCCGTTCGGGCTGAGCTTGTCGAAGCCCTGCTCAACGCTTCGACCCCCAATCAGCGTGAATGGATGTTTCGGTCGCGGCCAGCATGGCACGTGGCATGTACCAGCCCCCGGCAGCACCTACTTCAAGCTGATCGTGGTGTTCACACCGTGCGACACGGTGCTGTCGTCAAACCAGCGCGCCGTCACCGTCTTGGTCTGCGTGTAGAACAGCACGACCTGCTTGCCGTACGGGCCCAGGTCTCCCAGCTTGGACGCGCGCGAGCCCGAGAACGAGAACAGCGGCACCGGCACAGGGATCGGCACGTTGATGCCGACCTGGCCCACATCGATCTCTTCCTGGAACTTGCGCGCCGCGGCGCCCGACTGGGTGAAGATAGCGGTGCCGTTGCCGTTGGGGTTGTCGTTGATGAAATCGATGGCTTCGTCGATGTCTGCCGCGGCCGACAGGCACAGCACGGGGCCGAAGACCTCTTGCTCATAGATGCTCATGCCGGGCTTGACGCCGCTGAACACCGTGGGGCCCACGAAGTTGCCCTTCTCGAAGCCGGCCACCACGGGGTTGCGGCCATCGAGCTCCAGCTTCGCGCCATCGGCCACGCCGCGCGCGATCAGGCCTTCGACACGGTCCTTGGCAGCGCACGAGACCACGGGGCCCACGTCCGTACCCTTTTCGGTGCCGGCGCTGATCTTCAGCGTCTTGGCCTTGGCCACCAGGTCGGGGATCCAGCTTTGCGCCTCGCCCACCAGCACCACCACCGACAGCGCCATGCAGCGCTGGCCTGCAGCGCCAAAGGCCGCACCGGCCAGGGCGTTCAGGGTCTGCTCCTTGTTCGCATCGGGCAGCACGATGGCGTGGTTCTTGGCGCCCATCATGCATTGCACGCGCTTGCCGGCCAGGCTGGCGCGGTTGTAGACGTGGGTGCCGACCTTGGTGGAGCCCACGAAGCTGATCGCCTTGATGTCCTTGTGGTCGCAGATCGCGTTCACGGCCATCTCGCCGCCGTGTATCACGTTGAGCACGCCCGCAGGCACGCCGGCTTCGAGCGCCAGCTCCACCAGGCGCATGGTGACCATCGGGTCCTGCTCGGAGGGCTTGAGCACGAAGGTGTTGCCGGTGGCGATCGCCATCGGGAACATCCACAACGGGATCATGGCCGGGAAATTGAAGGGCGTGATGCCCGCACACACGCCCAGCGGCTGCAGCAGGGTGTAGGTGTCGACGCCACCGGCCACGTTGTTGGCCAGCTCGCCCAACTGCAGGTTGCCGATGCTCGCGGCATGCTCGACCACTTCCAGGCCGCGGAACACGTCGCCTTCGGCGTCCGGCAGCGTCTTGCCCTGCTCGGCGGTGAGGATGGCGGCCAGCTCGGCCATGTTCTCGCGGATCAGTTGCTGGTACTTGAGGAAGATGCGGGCACGCGTGCCGATGGGCGTCTTCTTCCAGGTCTTGAAGGCTTCCTTGGCCGAGGCGACTGCGGCATCGATCTCGTCGGCCGTGGCAAACGGCACGCGCGCCAGCACTTCTTGTGTGGCGGGGTTCACCACATCGCGCCACTCGGTGGTCTTGGACTCGACGAACTGGCCGCCGATCAGCAGCTTGACGGTGGGGGCCAGCACGGCCTGCGAGGTGGGTGCGTTCATGGGTGTTGTCTCCTGAATGGAATAGGGCGCCGCAGCGGGTAACCAGCGCATGGTAGCTGTGCAAATTTGTGAAGACAATAGACAATACTGCGCACAAGGTTTGCAAAAATGCAGATCGATCGCGAGCGATGGGCTCGCGAGACGCCGTACAGAGAGGGCTTATGGACTGGGACAACCTGCGCTACTTCCTGGAGTTGGCCCGCGCCGGCACGCTGGTGGCCGCTGCGCGCCGCCTGGCCGTGGACCACACCACGGTGGCGCGGCGCATCCAGGCGCTGGAAAAGCAGGTCGGCTCGGCCCTGTTCGCCCGCGAGGCCGGGGGCCACCGGCTGACCGAGGCGGGCCGCGCACTGCTGCCACAGGTCGAGGCCATGGAGGCCGCCTTTCTGGCTGTGGAGAACGCCGCGCCGGGCGTGCGCCAGGGCCTGCAGGGCCTGGTGCGCATCGGTACGACCGAAGGCTTCGGCAATCTGGTGCTGGCGCCGCAGCTGGCGCACTTTGCGCTGGAGCACCCGGGCCTGGTGCTGGACCTGCTGGCCTTGCCGCGCCTGGTGCACCTGTCGCGGCGCGAGGCGGACATCGTCATATCGCTGGAGCGCCCCGCCCGCGGCGCGGTGCTGGTGGTCAAGCTCACCGACTACGTGCTGCAGTTGTACGGCACGCGCAGCTACCTGGCCCGCCATGCGCCCATCCGCACGGCGGACGACCTGCGCGGGCACAGCTTCATCAGCTATGTGGACGACCTGCTGTTCACCAAGGAGCTGCAGATATTGGACGAGCTGCACCGCCCCGCGCGTTTTGCGCTGCGCAGCACCAGCATCCTGGCGCAGTACGAGGCGGTGCGCGCCGGTGCCGGGCTGGCGGTGCTGCCGGCCTTCGTGGCGGCGCAAGACCCGGCACTCACGGCGGTGCTGCCCGGCACGGCGCGTTTTACCCGCACGTTCTGGATGTCGATGCCTGAAGAGAACAAGCACGTGGCCCGTATGCAGGCCACCTGGGCCTTTCTGCGCGAGACGGTGGCCGCCCAGCAGGGCTTGCTGCTGCCCGACTGAGCCGGGCGCACGTCGCGGTCGGGCCCGGCCTGCATCGCGCAGACGGTGCCTGTCACCATGCCGCGATAGGATCGGCAGCATGAACCCCATGGCACCGTCCATCCCCATCGCGCCGCGCATTCGCCTGCGGGCAGCGGCGGTCATCACCCGGCCCGGGCAGGTCTTGCTGCACCGTGCCGAAGGCGATCTGTTCTGGGCACTGCCCGGCGGCGGCATCGAGCCGGGCGAGAGCGCCGCCCAAGCGCTGGTGCGCGAGATGCACGAAGAACTGGGCGTGGCGGTGGAGCCGGGCGCGCTGGCCTGCGTGGTGGAGAACTTCTACGCCTATGGCGGCGTGGACTACCACGAGATGGGCCTGTACCTGCACGCCCAGCCGCGGCCCGGCAGCCTGCTGGACCAGACGCCCGGCCCGTATGTGGGCGCCGAAGGCCATCGCGGGCTGGAGTTTGCGTGGTTTGCCCGTGCCAGCCTGGCCCAACTGGACCTGCGCCCGGCCTTCCTTGGCGAAGCCTTGGCAACGCTGGGTGACGTGCCTGGCCCTGTGCCTCACTTCGTGCACCGCGACCCGGCCCCCGCACCCACCGACCCGAAAGCCCCTGCATGAATCCTCGCGACCTGGAGTCCTATCTGCACGACCACATCCCCCTGGCCCGTGCCATGGGCGTGTCGGTGGTGGACGCATCACCGCAACGTGTGGTGCTGACTGCGCCGCTGGCGCCCAACATCAACCACCGCGACACGGTGTTTGGCGGCAGCGCGTCGGCCGTGGCGATCCTGGCCGCGTGGAGCATGCTGCATGTGCGGCTGTCGGCCGAAGGGCTGGGCAGCCGGCTGGTCATCCAGCGCAACACCATGGACTACCTGGCGCCCATGGCCGGCACCTTCACTGCCGTGGCCGACGCCCCGTCGGCCGCGGTGTGGAGTTCCTTCACCCGCATGCTGCAGCGCAAGGGCATCGGGCGCATCGTGCAGACGTCGGTGCTGCACTACGAGGGCCAGCCCGCCGGGCGGCTGGAGGGCGAGTTCGTCGCCTTCGGGCCGGGCTACCAGTCGCTGGCCTGAAGGGCCGGGGCTTGACGGGCCACCGGGACATCACAACAGCAGGAGCACACGATGGGACTTTTTGACGGCGTCTTGGGCAATGCATCCAAGATCGATGCAGCGAAGATCCAGGAAGAGTTCGGGCGCATTCTCGCGCCCGGCGAGGTGGTGGAGCATGCCTACCAGCTGATCCGCGATTACTTCGTGTTCACCAACAAGCGGCTGGTGCTGGTGGACAAGCAGGGCATGACGGGAAGCAAGGTGGAATACCACTCGCTGCCCTACAAGAGCATCACGCACTTCAGCATCGAAACAGGCGGGACCTTCGATCTGGACGCCGAGTTGAAAATCTGGATCTCGGGCAGCGCCGCGCCGTTTCAAAAGCAGTTCAACAAGCGGCTCAGCATCTACGAGGTGCAGTCGGTGCTGGCGGGCTACGTGCTCAAGTAGGCAAGGTGGGGGGCGATGTCGCCGCTTTTCAGGCCTTTGCGAGGTGCACGGGCCGGGTACCCTGGCGGGACAAGGCGAAACGGTGGCCCGTCGATGGTCGTCCCACGGCACCGGGGTGTCGCCACACAGGAGCTCATGGCGATGTCACCTCTTATCTCTGGCCTGGCGTCCGTCGCGTCGATGGTCTTCAACGCCGCCTCGGGCGGATCCTCCAAGTCAGCGGCCACACGTCGCAGCAGCGAGACGGCCGATGCGGAGCCCTCTGCGGTCGTCACGCTCAGCCCGCAGGCCGAAGCGCTGGCCGGGTTTGCCGGCAAGGGCATTCTGGTGTCGCAAGGCAAGCTCGATGGTGCCTTGGGTGCCGTCCAGCGCGGTGGCGCGCAGAGCGGGGGCAGTGCAGGTCTTGCCGGCAATGGCTCGTCCGTGTCGGTGCAGGACTTTCAGGAGATCCTGACCCGCTTTGGCGCCGACGATGCACAAAAGCAGCAGATCACGGCGGGCTTTGATGCCAACAAGGACGGCAGCATCTCGCACGACGAGTTCTTGAAGGGCATGGCCAGCACATCGATCCAGAAACAAGGCACCGATTTTTCGCAATCGGTGCTTCAGTTGATGGACAAGGGTGGGGACACCAATGGGGTGGTGAACCAGAAAGAATTTGCGGCGTTCACCACGGCGTTTGCCCACGCGGAAAAGGGCGTGGCCGCGGTGTGATTTTCGGCGGGCCGTACGCCGTACGCTGCATATGGCGCGAGTGGAATGTGGGTGGATCGGCGCGTGGGCGCGCTGGGCACGAGACACAGGGCGTGCCAAAACGTGCAAAGGCATGACAGGACTGCGGAGCCCCCATAGAAAAAGCGGCCCGAAGGCCGCTTTTCTCTGGAAGTTGTGACACCTGGATGCTGCGGGCGTTAGCTGCCCACATCACCCCGATGCCGCACTTTTATATTTATATCCTGCCCATCAGCAGCAGGACCACCAGGATAAGCACCACGAGGCCGATACCACCGCTGGGTCCGTAGCCCCACGAGCGGCTGTGGCCCCAGGTTGGCAGTGCGCCAACGAGGATGAGGATCAGGACAATCAGCAGAATCAGCGAGAGCGACATGGCAGTTCCTTGTTATCGTTACGGTGACTGCATTGTTGGGCCCAGTGCCGGGGTGTGACCGCAGGTGCTGCGCCTGCTCCAGGGTCAGGAATTTCCGACAGGGGGTGTGGGATTGACGGGGTGGTGGGCACGCGCGGAGTGGGTCTGCATGCAGTCCGCTACGCCAGCTTTCGCAGCGGCACATTGATCTTGAAGACGCACCCCTTGCCCGGCAAGTCTTGCACGGTCAGGCGCCCTTGGTCGGCTTCGACGCTTCGCCGCGCAATGGACAGGCCCAGCCCCAGGCCCCGCTTGTCGTCAAACCCTTGCTGGAAAGGCTCGAACACTGTGTCGGCGCTACCCGCGGCAAGCCCGCCGCAGCAGTCCTCCACCTCGATGAGGATCGAATCCACGGACGTGTGCGCGTGCAAGGTCACCTCGCTGCCAGGCCGGGTGAACTTGAAGGCGTTCTGCAGCAGGTTGCCGAGCGCCGCCAGCAGTAGTTCGCGATTGCCTTCGATCGCGAGTTGGGCGTCCACCTCCACGATGCGCAGGGTGCAGCCGGTGTCGGCGGCATACAGTTCGGCCACGCGGCCTGCATCCGCCAGAAAGATGGCGAGCGAGAACACGCGAGGGTGCAAGGGTGCGATCGCTGCATCGCGAACCGCCGCCAAGGAATGTTGGATCAATCCTTCCATGGAGGCCAGGCTGCGTTTGAGCACTGCACCGGTCGAGCCGCCGACGGGAAGCCTGCCCGACTCCAGCGCGGCGAACGCCAGTTTGGCGACGTGCAGGTGGTTGCGCAGCTCGTGCGCCAAAAAGCCCAGCCGTTCGTTCTCTTCCTCTGCCTGGCGTCTGGCCACTTCGACGTCGCGCTGGGCCGCGAACTCAGTCACGGCGTCGGCAATGGCGTTGTCCAGGCAGCGGTTCAGTGTGCGGAACTGATCGACCGAAAAATGGGCATCACGTTCGACGGCCAAGTCGGTGATCGCCTGGCACAAATCGCCGTAGTCATGAACGACCTGATCTACCGTGTAGCCTAGCCCCAGCAGTTCGCCTCCGTGCACCGTCGCCGAAACGCCCATTTCCGACAGCGCTGACGCATTTCCTCCGGAGACCCCTGAAATCTGCAGCCCGCCCACCATGTCGCCGTGACCCTCGGCCTCCAGCGTGCGCGTCAACTGGTCAAGAAACATCGGGACGCCGTGCAACAGCTGGGTGTGGGTGGCGCCGCGCAAAGGCCGCATGGCTACCTTGTCTTTGCACCGTTGAATGAGTTGGTTGCGGTTGTTCAGTATGAAGCTGCGCATGGCAATGGCTGTATCGGGCTGCGGCGTGGCGCCGGTCGCAGCGGGGTCGTGGCGGAATCGTCTCGCGTCGCCTGAATAACGAGACAGTATGCCCCTATGGCGAGTACGCGGTGTTTTCCTACACCGCCGTGCGCGCGGACGTGCTTCTCCGCACGGATGCGCATATGTTGGATGTTGGGCTTGCGCTCGCCTTCGCTGGCTGTGCTCTTTGTAGTAGATGCTATGAAAATTATAGCTATCGGCGCTTCGCAGTCAAGAGGTAGCGGCTATTTGGACTCTAATCTCCGTGCGCTGCAGGGCGATGCAAAAACACAAAGAGAAAAACCGGCGCAAGGCCGGTCTCTCGTGCGTTGTCATTCTTCGAAAATGCCGCTGTCAGTGCGCTCCACCCGCATCGGCCGCGCCGCCGCCTGCGGCCCGTGGCGGCCGCTTGGTCAGCCAGATCAGCCCGATGAGCAGCAGGAACAAAAACGCCGACCCGAGGAAGATGTCGTTGGCAGCCCGCGTGAAGGCCTGCTGGTCGATCAGCCGGTTGATCTGCGCCAGCGCCTGCATCTGCGTGAGGCCCGAGGCAGTCAGGTTGTCCAGCGTCTGCCCGAACACACCCTGGCCCTGCACCAGTCCTTCGGTCAGGTGGGCGTGGTGCATGGCGGCGCGGCTCTCCCACAGCGTGGTGGCGATCGACGTGCCCATGGCGCCCGCGGTGATCCGCACGAAGTTCGACAACCCCGCAGCGGCCGGTATGCGCTCGGGCGGGATACCCGCCAAGGTCAGCGTGGTCAACGGGATGAAGAAGAAGGCCATGGCCGCGCCCTGCAGCAGGGTGGGGATCAGGATGTGGATGAAGTCCGTCTGCACCGTGAACTGCGAGCGCATCCACAGCACCGTGCTGAACACGATGAACGCGCCCGTGGCCATGCGGCGCGGGTCCCACTGGCCGACCTTCTTGCCCACCAGCGGGGTGAGCAAGATGGCGAACACGCCCACCGGCGCCAGCGCCATGCCGGCCGATGTGGCGGTGTAGCCCATCCACTGCTGCAGCCACAGCGGCAACAGCACCACGTTGCCGAAGAAGAGGGCATACGCCACCGACAGCGCGAGTGCACCGAAGGTGAAGTTGCGGCCCTTGAAGAGCTTCAAGTCCACCACCGGGTGCTTCTCGGTCAGCTCCCACACCAGGAACACCGCAAACGCGACCACGGCCACCACGGCCATGATGACGATCTCGCCGGAGGCGAACCAGTCGAGCTCCTTGCCCTTGTCGAGCATGAGCTGCAGCGCACCGACCCACAGCACCAGCAGGGACAGCCCCACCGTGTCGATGGGCAGCTTGCGGATCGGCGTCTCACGCTTGCGGTAGATGCCCCAGGTGAGCAGGCCGGCCAGCAGGCCCACGGGCACGTTGATGTAGAAGATCCAGGGCCAGGAGATGTTGTCCGTGATCCATCCGCCCAGCAGCGGCCCGACCACTGGCGCGACCAGCGTGGTCACCCCCCACAGGGCAAGGGCGGTGCCCGCCAGCGCCTTGGGGTAGCTGGCGAGCAGCAGCGTCTGGCTGAGCGGAATCATCGGCCCGGCCACCAAGCCCTGCAGCACGCGAAAGAACACCAGCATCTCCAGCGACGACGCAAAGCCGCACAGCCAGGACGTGAGCACGAAGAGCAGCACGCTCATGGTGAACAGGCGCACCGCGCCAAAGCGCTGCGTGAGCCAGCCGGTGAGCGGCACCGAGATGGCATTGGCCACGCCAAAGCTGGTGATGACCCAGGTGCCCTGGCCGGGGCTCACGCCCAGGTCGCCGGCAATGGCGGGGATGGAGACGTTGGCGATGGACGAGTCCAGCACGTTCATGAACGTGGCCAGCGACAGCGACAGCGTGCCCAGCAGCAGGGCGGTGCCCTGCAGTGGCGCGTAGGCGGCCGGTGGGCCCGAGGGGGCCGAAGGTGGCGCGGCAGCAGGGGCCGCTGGCGCGGCGGGGGCCTGGCCTGCGGTGTCTGCAGTGGGGTTGGCGGCAGTCATGCGAACCCCGGCTTACTGCACCGCTGGCGACTGCAGGGACTGTGACGACGCTGCGGGGGCTGACGCATGTTTTTCGACACGGGGCGCAGGGAGCGTCGTGGCGAGTGCCGGAGCCTTTGCAGTGCCTGTGCCTGCAGCGCCCACTTTGGGCGACGCCGCGGCCACGGCGGCCTTGCTGCTGCGGCCCAGGTTGGCGGCGATGATCTGCGCGACTTCATCGTCGGCTGCCTTGAACTGCTCGTCGAACACGGCGGTGGCGGCCACGGGGGTGGAGCGCTGCGTGTCGGCCAGGGTCTTGCCGCTCTGGTCGGCCGTGTCCACCTTGACTTCCATCGACAGGCCCACACGCAGCGGGTGCTCGGCCACCTGCTTGGCGTCCAGCGCGATGCGCACGGGCACGCGCTGCACCACCTTGATCCAGTTGCCCGTGGCGTTCTGTGCGGGCAGCAGCGCAAACGCTGCGCCGGTGCCGGCACCCAGGCCGGTGACAGTGCCGTGGTACTTGACCTTGGTGCCGTACACATCGGCTTCCAGCTCGGCGGGTTGGCCGATGCGCAGGCTCTGCAGCTGGCTTTCCTTGAAGTTCGCGTCCACCCACAGATCATTCAGGGCCACCAGCGTCATCAGCGGTGCGCCGGCCTGCACGCGCTGGCCCACCTGCACGCCGCGCTTGGCGACGTGGCCGTCCAGCGGCGCGACCAGTTGGGCGCGTTGCACGGCCAGGTAGGCTTCGCGCACGCGGGCCGAGGCGCGCTGCACGTTGGGGTGCTGCTCGATGGAGGTGCCTTCGGTCTGCGTCTGGCTGGCGGCCAGTTGCTCTTGCGCGGCCACCACGGCCGACTGTGCGGCGGCCACGGTGCTCTTGGCGGCCGTGACCTGGGCAGTGGCGTGCTGGAACTCTTCCTTGCCCACGGCGCCGCTGGCCATCAGCGGTGCGCGGCGGGTCACGTCGTCTTGCAGGCGTGCGGCTTCGGCCTGGGCGCGGGCCAGGTCGGCACTGCGCAGGCTGACCTGGGCCTTCAGCGTGGAGTTGTTGGCGAACAGCGTGCGCACCTCGCGCACCGCCTGCGCCAGCTGGGCCTCGGCCTGCTCCAGCGCCACGCGGGCGTCGGCGGGGTCGAGCTTGACCAGCAACTGGCCGGCCTTGACGTAGTCGGTGTCGTCCGCGCCGATGGAGACGACGGTGCCGCCCACCTGGGGCGTGATCTGCACCACGTTGCCCGCCACGTAGGCGTTGTCGGTGGTTTCAAGGTGGCGGCCATTGGCCCAGTGCCAGGCGCCCCAGCCGATGGCGGCGATCGCCACGGCAGCGGCGATCACGGTCAGGCCGCGGCGGCGGGCGGGGTTGGTGGCTTCTTTGGGGGTGGCAAGGGGTTCGCTCATGGCAGTGGTCTTTCAGGAATGCTTGTTATGTGGTTTTTGTAGGGGGCTGGCTCGGGGCAGGCTCGGGGCTGTCGCACTGGTCAGCGTTCAGGCGTCATCCCGACTGTTCGGGCTGAGCCTGTCGAAGCCTTGCGCGGCGCTTCGACAGGCTCAGCGTGAACGGGTGGCGGATCGGCATGTGTGCAGCCTCAGTGGATGTCTATCGCGTCGCGGTCTGCAGTACTGCCGTGTCATCCGTCCAGCCGCCACCCAAGGCCTTCATCAACTGCAGGCGGGTATCGAGCTGGCGGGCGCGCAAATCAACGGCCAGACGGCGCTGGGCCAGGACCTGGTTTTCGGTGGAGAGCACCACCAGGTAATTGCCCAGACCCGCCCGGTAGCGCTCTTGCGCAAAGCGGTAGGCCTTCTCGGCGCTGGCCACGGCGTCGTCCTGCAGCGCTTGCTGGCGGGTGAGCGACTGGATGGAGGCCATGGCGTCGCCGGCTTCCTTCACGGCATCGAGCACCGCGCCGTTGTATTGGGCGATGGCGGCGTCCAGCTCGGCCTGGCGGCCACCCAGCTGCGCGCGCAGACGGCCGCCGTCAAAGATGGGCAGGCGCAGGGCAGGGGTCACGCCCATCTGGCGCGAGCCGGCATTGAACAGGTTGTCCAGGCCCAGCGAGTTCAGGCCGATGAAGGCGGCGATGTTGATGTTGGGATAGAACTCGCTGCGCGCGCTGTTCACGCCTTGCGTGGCGGCTTCGACGCGCCAGCGCGCGGCCACCACGTCGGGGCGGCGGCCCAGCAGGTCGGCGCCCAGCACGTCCGGCACCGTGTTGCGCTGCAGCTGGGCGAGCTGCGGGGCCAGCGTCGGCAGCGCATCGGGCGCCTGTCCGCTCAGCACCGCGATCTGGCGGCGGGCCAGGGTGATCTGCTCTTCCAGCGCTTCGATCTGGGTGCGGGCGTCGGGCACGGCGGCCTGGGCCTGCGTCAGCTCGACCTGGCTGTCCAGGCCGGCGGACACGCGTTCCTGCGTCAGGCGCTGCTGCTCTTCGCGCTGCGCCAGGGCGCGGGCGGCCACGTCGCGTTGGGATACCAGCCGGGCCAGCGCCACATAGCTGCGGCCCACCTGCGCGGCCAGAGTGTTGGCGGCGGCGGCCGCATCGGCCTGTGCAGCGCGGGCTTGGCCCAGCGCGGCCTGCAGCTCGGCCGCATGCTGGCCGAAGAAGTCCGGCGACCACGACAGCGTGGCCTGCACCGTGCCGCTGTTGTAGGTGTTGCCGGCGATGGGCGCGGGCACCAGGCCGTTGGCGGTGTAGCGCTGGCGGGTCACATCCACACCCAGGTTGGCCTGCGGGCCGTTGGCCGCTTCGCGCACTTGGCTCAGGGCAACCGCCTGCTCCAGCCGGGCGCGGCTGACGGCCAGGCTGGGGCTGCCTTGCAGGGCTTGTTCGATCAGCGTATTGAGCTGTGCATCGCCGAGGGTGGTCCACCACTGGCTGGGTGCGGCGGTGTCGCTGGCGGTGGATGCATTCAGGCCCACGGCGGCGGGCGTGGTCTGCGCCAGCGGGGTGTGCGGCGCGCCGGGGCTGGCGCAGCCGACCAGCAGGATGGCGGCGGCCAGGGCCAGTGCCGACACGGCGAAATGGGCGGCAAAGGCAGAGCGGACCGAGGGCAGGGGAGTGGTGGCGGTGGTGGTCACGGGGTTCTCCAGAATGGTTTTGGTGTGTTGTATGGAGGAGGACGAAGGCGGTTGCATCGGTGGGGCCAAGGCCCCGGGCGTTCCTTCATGCTGACGGCGCCGAAGATGCAGCCGGCGTTGAAGGCGTTGACGCCGCTGAAGGCGGCTTGCCGTTCACCAGCATGCGGCGCAGCAGGCTCAGCAGCAGTTGCCACTCCGCATGGCTGAAGTCGCTGAGGTGGACGTTGAGCACGTCGGCCAGCACCGCCGGCACGCGCGATGCGACCTGGTCGCCATCGGGCGTGAGCGTCAGGCGGACGACGCGGCGGTCGGTGGTGGACCGCTCGCGCACCACCAGGCCCTTGGCCTCCAGGCGGTCCATCGCGCGGGTCATCGAGGCCGGGTCGGTCTCCAGGTCCCGCGCCAGGCTGGCCACGGTGGTCTGGTCGCAGCGCGAGATCTTGAACAGCGGCAGCCACTGCGCATACGTGAGGTCGTGCGTAGACAGCTGCGCGTCGGCCTGCGTGCGGATCGACGACATCACCTTGCGCATCAGGTAGCCCACGCTTTCCTCAGGCTCCAGGTGGCTGGGGCTGTAGAAACCTTGGGCGGAAGAATCGGAAGGCTGAGATGTCATGGGTAGGGAATTTAATTGACTAGACAATGATTGTCTTGGCAATGAGAAACACCCACAACGGCATCAGGGATTTTTTGTGCGGCGGGTTTGCTATGAAATGGATAGCGGCTAGCGCAATGTGGTCAAGCGGTAGGGGCAGATTTTTAGCCTGATGTTGGCCGCCCACGCTCGGCGCAGTCCGCCGTTGACGCCCCAGAAGCCAGCGCCTCAACCAGCTAGTCAGTGCCCGACCAGGCGCCGGGCCCATGCGGGCAGCGGTGGGACCAGCGGCGTGGTCTGCGTGGGGGAGCACATCGCCACCAGTTGTGGCCCGGTGTCCATGGCTTCGGCAGCGTCATACAGGTACGACACGTCGGCCCTGCGCACGGCCAGGGCCAGGTTGTCCATGGTGCGGGGGTAGCGCGCCAGGATGCGGTCTGGCGGCACGGCGTGCCCGCCTTAGCGCACGCGCTGCGCCACGCGGGGCAGCAGCCGCGCCGGGTCGTCCAGCGCCACGATGTACAGGGCCACTGTGTAGCCGCATCGCTGGGCGTCTTCAATCAGCGTGAGTTTGGAGGGGTGCGAAAACACGGTCTCGCTGGAGAAATCAGCACCTTCGCGCAGCAGCGTGGCCCGGCGCGCATCGGCCCATTGCCGGGCGGCTTCGGACCGGTCCTCAGGGTCGGCGATGTGCTGCAAGTGCGCCTGTTCATGCAGGTCGGCGTTCACGAATTCCAGCGGCGGGCCCAGGATGCCTTCGCGCACCAGCGCGCGGTACAGCGTGGATTTGCCTGCGCCGTTGGGGCCGGCCAGCAGGTGGAACCAGCGGGGTGGGGTGGCGATGCCGGGTGGTGAAGAGCGAGACTGCGAAGATGTCATCAAGCCATCACGCCATCCGGCCGTCAAGCGGCGGTGGCGCCGACCTTGGCCTGGTTTTCCTGAACCACCTCACGCACCCGCTGGGCCAACGTGCCGCGCGTTTGTGCAGCCAGCAGACGGGCGGTAAGGGCGTCCACCGACGCCGGGGCCGCCAGGGGGTTGTGCCGCGAGGCGGCAGCCTCGTACTGTTCGATGGCGCTGCGGGCTTCGGAGACGCTCAAACCCGTGTGTTCCACGATTTGCCCCAGCGTGGCCCAGTATTCGATCTGGCTGGCCACCGAGCGGCGCATGGGCTGCGCGGCCTGGCGGGCCTGCTCCACCAGGTGCGCGGGAAGTTTGACGGATGAAAAGGCGGTGGCGGTCATGGTGATCTCCTGATTGGCGCATTTTGCGCCAATCAGGCTAAAGCCGCAATGCCGCCCAGCACGCCGCGCGCGGTGCGCAGCGGCCATCGCCCGAGCTTGGGCCCACGCGCGCGCATCAGTCGGGCGCGTATTTGTCGCCCACCTCTTCGCGCAGGGGGTGGGTGTCGTAGACGATGTTCATGTCGCGGATGAGCGCGCTGCCCGCGTCGAAGGTGAACACGTCCACGCAGGTGAAGGTCACTTCGCGTCCGTCGTTCAATGTCCAGTCATAGCGGAAGTACGCGGCAACGCGCACGGCGCCCCCGTCAGCGGCAGGCAGCACGGAGCCAAAGAGGTCCAGCACGGTGATCACGCTGCCGCTGGAGGCCTGGGCCAGCTTCTTGAAAAAGTCGCTGGCGCGCATCGTGCCCAGGAAGGGTGAGTGCACCACGCCATCGGGCTCGAAGCACGCGATCAGTCCGTCGGTGTTGCTCGCATGCAGGTGGCCGAGGTAGGTGCGTACGGTGTCAATCGGTTGCTGGGTCACTGGGTGTATCTCGCTGATGTGGATGGATGCCTGAGCTTCGCGCCGTCTGCGCCGTCCGGCAAGCGACAATGGCGCTCCATACATAAATGCGGCTTATGTATCTTCGCCACCTTGAGTACCTGCGCTCCATCATCGAACACGGCAGCTTTGCAAGGGCCGCGCTGGCCTGCGGCGTGTCGCAACCGGCGATCAGCCAGGGCATGAAGTCGCTGCAGGCGCACTTTGCCGCCCCGCTGCTCGTGCGGCAGGGGCGCCGCTACCTGCCCACCGACCTGGCCCGAGCGGTGTCGGCCGAGGCGGCGTCAGTCGGAGAGCGTATCGACGCGCTGCCTCGGCTGGGCACAGGCGCGGCGGAACGCCACCAGCTGCGTGTGGGGCTCACCTCGTCTGCAGCCATGGTGTGCGGGCCGGTGTTGTACCGGGGCTGGTGCGTGCCGCAAGGCAGGCGGTCCCTGGCCATGGCGACGGCAGATGAGGGCAGCTTGCTGGCCGGATTGCTGCAGGGGCGGTTCGACGCGGTCATTGCGCCCCGGCCGCGCAAGTTCGACCATGCGGACGTGTCCGCCCGGCGGCTGTACGACCTGCAGCCGCTGGTCTACGCGCGCCGCCGCCATCCATTGGTCCAAGCCCGGTCGCTCGGGCAGCTCCAGGGCGCGGCCTGGGCCTGCGTGGGGCCGAGCGTCAGCGGGCCGGTGGATGTGCTGACCGAGGCACACCGCGTGCGGCGCATGCCCGCGCCGCGCATGGCGGTGCGCTGCCCTGATTTCGCCAGCCTGCTGAACCTGGTGGCAACGTCGGACCTGCTGGCCGTGGTGCCGCACCCTGCATTGCTGGGCGGCGCCGCGCCGCAGGTGGCAGCGCTTCGGCTGGCCGAAGCCTTGCCGCTGTATGCCATGTGGCTGTTCGAGTTGCGCCACCATGCGCCGCGCATCGGCCCGCAGCTGTTGGCCGACCTTGTGGCGGCCGGCGAACCGGTGCCGTGAAGTAACTCTGCGGCCGCGATGCAGGTCTGTCGGCCTGCCGCTGAAAACCCCGCAGTCGTCGCGACTTGCGGGGATTTATTCTTTATTGGGCGCACCAAAAGCGCTTTGTAGGCCATCGAAGAAGCACGGGTACAGGCGCGCGCCCCGGCAGCGCTCTGCAGGCGTGGGTTTCAGCTGCACGTGACACCCGTTTGACCGTCCAGCAGGCGTCACGCAAATGTCATGGGCCGTTTCTACAGTGCCACGCAGCCGGCCCGCGTGGGCCTGCACCGGCGCTGTTCGCAGTGACCGCCTTTGCCCGTCCAACCCGTGTCCTCCGTCATGTTGCAGCCTCCCACCTACCGCCCCCTCATCATTGCCCTTGCCGCCGCCCTGGCCCTGTCCGCCTGCGGAGGGGGAGGCGACGCAGAGCCGGCCGCCCCGCAAGCACCCGTCGGCCTGGGCCGTGCCGATACCGCCCCGTGCCCAACGAGGCCACCACCCCTCCGTTCGTCGACTTCGCATTCACCAACCAGCGCGGCGACGCGCGCTACGCCACGCTCGCCACCAACGCCGGGGTGCGCGTGCTGGGCGGGTTCCTCGACATCTGGAAGCCCAGCACCCAGCTGGTGGACGCCGGCGTGATTGCCTCGGCCAACGGCACCTTCCCGGCCATTGCCCCATCGAGCTGGAGCGGCATCCCCGGCGACGCCACCGACGGCACGGTGCTGAACCGGGACGTGCATGCCCGCAACATCCAGTACGTGGTGGACGCCACCACACGCCGAACCGCCGCGCAGGCGCAGTCGGCCTACCTGGATGACCGGCGCGGCAAAGGCTACAGCGTGACCGACGGCCTGGGCCCGCTCACCAGCGCATGGCGTACGGCCGCGCAGCAGACCACATCCATCACCAACGTCCCGACCGACGCTACCAGCGTCGTGTACAACGACACCGGCAACAACGTGGGCGTGGGAGGCAGCGCCAATACCAGCTTCGGCACGGTGGTGGACTTTTTGGGGGGCATCGGCGACAACGGCTCTACCGAGCCTGCCAAGCGGTTCTACAAATACGCACGCCCCTGGCGCTGGAGTGCCAGCGTTCAGGTCGTGCCCGCCCTGGTGCCCGCGAAGGGCACCGCCGCCGCTACCGACGGCGGCTTCACCAGCGGCCACACCGCCGAAGGTGTGCGCGACGCCATCGCAATGGCTTATGTGGTGCCCGAGCGCTTCCAGGAAATGCTAGCCCGTGGGCTGGAACTGGGCGAAAGCCGCATCCTGGCCGGCATGCATTCGCCCCTGGACGTGATCAGCGGCCGCATCCACGGCCAGGCCGTGGCTGCCGCCAGCATCGCCACCGGCGTGAACGCTCCGCGCAAGGCCGCCGCGCTGGCCCAGGCGCGCGGCACGTTGATGGCCGCCGTGGGCGCGAAAACGCCCGCCGAGTTCCAGCAGTTCGCACACTCGCAGCCCGTGGGCACCGACCGCTTTGCCGACCGCGCCACGAACAAGGCCGAGTACCTGCGCCGCATGACCTTCGGCTTCGCGCCGATCGGCGACACCACGCGCGCTGCCGTAGTGCCCAAGGGCGCAGAAGTGCTGCTCGAAACCCGCTTCCCGTACCTGGATGCCAGCCAGCGCCGCGTGGTGCTCAAGACGACGGCCATCGCCTCGGGCTACCCGGTGATGGACGACGCCGAAGGCTGGGGGCGCCTGAACCTGTTTGCGGCAGGCGACGGCTACGGCAACTTCAACGGCGATGTGGCAGTGGCGATGGACGCCGCGCAAGGCGGCTTCCACGCCCTCGACACCTGGCGCAACAACATTGCCGGCGCCGGCAAGCTGACCAAGCGCGGCAGCGGCACGCTGGCGCTGTCAGGAGCCAACAACTACACCGGTGGCACCGAGGTCGCGGCTGGCGCCTTGCAGGCGGACTCCGCCAATGCAGCAGGCAAGGGCGACGTGTACCTGAGCGGCGGCACCTTCATCAGCAACGCAGCCTCCGCGGTGGTCATTGGCGGTGCGTATACCCAGGGCGCCAGCAGCACGCTGGACCTGCGACTGGGCGCCAACGGCGCGGGCCAATTGAACGCCAGCGGCCCGGCGACGCTTGCAGGTTCGCTGGTGGTCAGCTTCCAGGCGGGCTACACCCCCGCAGTGGGCCCCACCATCACCATCGTGCGGGGCAGCATGGTGCGTGGCACGTTCGGCTCGGTCACGGTCAAGGGCTTCAAGGTGACGCCCGTGTACCTGAATGATTCGGTGCAGCTGCACATAGACGCCATATCCTGAGTTTTTCGCTATCACCATCTCGCGCGCAGCCTGATCGGCGGGATGGTTGTAGTTCGAAAGTGAGTTGCTTCAGGGCCCACGCACAGTGGGACGAATCCGTTGGTAGGCGGGTGGTGACCTGCTATGGACCAGCCGCGCAGCGCAGCGCATTGCGATGCGGGACGTATGGTTAATGTAGCTGTCGTCGGGCTTGAAAAGAGTATTTAATGGTATGGGTAGGTTAATTTTGAATATTAAATATTGATGTATTGCTTATAAGATTTGGACGGTTTTTATGCGGGATGCTTGAGCCCTGAATTTTCCTACACCACTTCATTTGGAGGCGGATCATGGTCAAAAATCGCAATTTTACCCAAATTATATTTTCTGCATGTATCGCGGCGATGTGTTGTGGAGCCGCGCACGCGCAAAGTGGATTGAACGAAGCCGACGAATTTTCTGAAGACGGTGGAGCATCGGTCTATTTTCATAGCCTGCCCCATAACCAAATTGTGAACTTTCCGGAGAGCGTGGATGATTTTGAAGCCACTTTCAAGCCCAGGCTTTTTGTGGATGGAGGCTGTGTACCGTACCCTGCCGTGGATGCCTACGGCAATGTAGGCCGGGGTTTGCGTCCTACCTATCCCGTCAATGGAGGGTGTTCACAAAGCATTGGCCAGGTATATGTTCGGGCGGAGCCTTACCACAATGAATGTGCTGTCATGTATGCATGGTATTTTCCCAAGGATATCGTTGTTCTCGGTCAGGGACATACCCATGATTGGGAGGCCGTCGTCGTTTGGTTGAGCCAATGTTCTCCGCAAGCCCAAATCAATGCAGTTTCTTACTCGGCACATGGCGGGTATCAAACGCTTTTCCGTCCACCTCTTTACGGGTCGAGGCCACTGGTGAAATACACAGAGACAGATTTCCCTTTCAACCACAGCTTGACCTATACGGACCATCTGGGCGGCTCTCAACCCGCCATTGCGTGGTCTCGACTGACACCAGCTGCTCGCCAAGCCCTCTCCGATGCTGATTTCGGGGCGGCGATTGTTCCGTTCAAAGATAGTACCTTTCAACACAGTCTTGACAAGGCGTGGGAAAGTCGATTGCAACCGCTCGAGGTCAATTAGTCGTTATAATAAATTCATATTAATGAATATTTAATATCAACCAAATTTTGATTTGGTTGCGACCATTTGCGTTTGCTGGCGGGCCGCTGTGGCGTGGCTTCGGCGATTGCTGCCAGTTATTTTCAAGTACGCGGTCGGTTGGAGCTGCGGCGAGTTTGAACTCGGCGACGATGTCATTGAGTGTCCCATGCTATGACTTGATGTGGCAATTCCCTACTGAGGCCGAGTGGTCCCAGGCACGGGCACGCTCACCGCGCCCTGTGTGTAAAACGCGTCAAGATTCTCCAGCACCAGGTCCGCCATGGCCCGGCGGGTTTCGTGGGTGGCGCTGGCTGTGTGCGGGGTGAGCACAACGTTGTCCAGCGCCATCAGGTGCGGCGGTACAAGAGGCTCGTCCTCGAAGACATCCAGGCCTGCGCCGGCGATTTGGCGGTGGGTCAGCGCATCGATCAACGCGGCTTCATCCACCACGCTACCGCGCGCCACGTTGATGAGGAAACCTTGCGGGCCCAGCGCTTGCAGCACGGTGCTGTCCACCAGATGGCGCGTGGCCGGTCCACCGGCGACGGTGAGCACCAGGTAGTCTGCCCAGCGCGCCAGCTCGACCAGCGACTCGAAGTACTGCTGCGCGATGTCGGGGTCGCGGCGGCGGTTGTGGTAGCCGACCTCCATGCGGAAGCCGCTGGCGCGCTCGGCCACGGCCTGGCCGATGCGGCCCATGCCGACGATGCCCAGGCGCTTGCCCGAGACGCGGCTGCCCAGGGCGAAGCGGCCCTGCGTCCATGCGCCGCGCCGCACGAAGCGGTCGCTGGCGGCAATGCCGCGCGACACGTCCAGCATCAGCGCAAAGGCCATGTCGGCCACGCAGTCGTTGAGCACGCCGGGCGTGTAGCCCACCTGCACGCCGCGCGCCTTGGCGGCGTCAATGTCCAGCGCGTCGAAGCCCACACCGAAGCTGCTGATGACCTGCAGGTGGGGCAGGGCGGCAATCACGTCGCCCTTGAGGCCGATGGATGCAGTGGTCACCACGCCCGAAAACTCCGCCCCATGCAACGCCAGATAACCGGCCGGGTCGGCCTGGTCCGCCAGGCAGGTGACGTGGTAGCGGGCGGCCAGTTCTGTCTCCAGCGCAGGAAGTGGCAGGCGGCCGATTTGCAGGATGCGGGGCAGGGCGGTGGTGGTCATGGGTGCGGAAAAGAATGGTGGGCGCGAATGGCCCTCAAAGAAAAAAGGGCCGCATCGGCGGCCCTTGGTCGGGAATGGGCTTCAAGCCGCGACGCGCACGGCCTGGCGGGCCAGCAGCTTCCAGCTGCCGCCTTGATCCTGCCACACGCCCAGGATCTTGATCTGCACCTTGCCGGGCTTGCCTGAGTCGTTGGTGTCGGCCGTGAGCGTGTGGCGCACGATGGCGGTGTTGCCCACGACCTTGATGGTCTGCTCGGTGATGGCGATGGTCACGAAGTCCGACTTGCCGGCCACCAGGTCGCCGATGAAGCTGTCCTTGGTGTCCACGCGGCCGCCAGAGTGACCGTAGCTCAGGTCATCAGCCACCAGCTGGGCCAGGGCCGCAGGCGTCGGGTCTATCATGGCCACGCGCAGGCGCTCGGCCGCAGCGGCCACGGCCTGCTCGGATGACGCCGATGAAGCGGCGGTGGTGCGGGTTGCGCAGCCCGAAAGAGCTGCCACGGTCACGATGGCCGCCGTGGCGAGAACGAGTTTCCTGAACATCTTGTCTGTCTCCTTTGTTGTGTGTGATGGATGACGAAATGAAGAGCGTTGCGTGCCACAGGTAGACCACCGCGCCCGTGCACGGCCGGTCGCGGGGTATTCATGTCGAGATCTTCGATATCGCGCAAAGCCTTTTTGCGGGGCAAGCCGTGCGGCCGCCGCAACGCCCCGGAGGGCGTAGCCCTTGCTTATTGAGGGCCGAGCTTGTCGATCAGCGCCTTGAGCTCTTCCACCTCGGCGGGCTTGAGGTCCGTCAGCGGTGCGCGCACCGGGCCACCGTCGTGGCCCACGATCTTGGCGCCCGCCTTGATGATGCTCACGCCGTAGCCTTCCACCCGGTTGCGAATCGCCAGGTAGGGCATGAAGAACTCCTTGAGCAGCTTGGCCCACCGTCGTGGCCCACGATCTTGGCGCCCGCCTTGATGATGCTCACGCCGTAGCCTTCCACCCGGTTGCGAATCGCCAGGTAGGGCATGAAGAACTCCTTGAGCAGCTTGTGCTGSGTGGCGRTGTCGTCTGCCGCCACGGCCTTGTAGAACTCCATCGCCGTCTTGGGGATGAAGTTGAACACCGCCGACGAATACACCGGCGTGCCCAGCGCCTTGTAGGCAGCCGCATAGACCTCGGCCGTGGGCAGCCCGCCCAGGTAGGAGAAGCGGTCGCCCATCTTCATGAAGATCGARGACATGGTCTCGATGTTGCCCACGCCGTCCTTGAAGCCGATCAGGTTGGGGCAGCGGTCRGCYAGGATGGCCAGGGAGTTGGCRGTCAGCTTGGTGCGGTCGCGGTTGTAGACGATGACRCCRAACTTCACGCTGGCGCACACCTGGGCCACATGCTCGATCAAGCCTTCCTGGCCGGCTTCGGTCAGGTAGTGGGGTAGCAGCAGGATGCCGTGGGCGCCCAGGCGCTCGGCTTCTTGTGCATGGGCGATGGCGGTACGGGTGGGGCCACCGGCACCGGCAATGATCGGCACCTTGCCGCGGCAGGTGTCCACCGCGGTCTTGACCACCTGGCCGTACTCGGGGCCCGACAGCGAGAAGTACTCCCTGCTCGTCGAAGTCGGTGATGGGGAACGACAGCAGGCCGGAGCCCATGATGGATTTGAGTTCTTGCGGGTTCATGGTCATTGCAACGAGGAGGAAGGTGAATGAAAAAAAGTGGGGACGTACTCAGTCGAGCTTGATGTTGGCGGCCTTCACCACGGCGGCCCAGCGCGCGCGTTCTTTGGCAAAGAACTGGTCTTGCTCGGTGGGGGTCATCGTGACTACTTCAGCACCCTGGCCGGCCAGGCGCGAGCGGATTTCAGGCGCGCGGATGGCGGTGATGAGGGCCTTGTTGAGCTTTTGCACCACGGCTTCGGGCGTGCCGCGTGGCACCAGGATGCCCTGCCATGTGCCCGACTCGTACCCCGCCACGCCCTGTTCGGCAATGGTGGGCACGTCGCCGATCAGCGGCATGCGCGTGGCCTTGGACACGCCCAGCACCTTGAGCTTGCCGTTCTGCACCTGGGGCAGGGTGGCCAGCATGCCGTTCATCAGCACCTGGGTCTGGCCTGCCACTGTGTCCTGGATGGCGGTCACGCCACCCTTGTAGGGGATGTACTGCCAGCGCGCGCCGCTCGCGCGCTCCAGCGCCACGCCCGCCAGGTGGGGGGCGCTGCCGGTGGCCGTGACCGCAAAGTTCAGGTCGTTCTTCTTGGAGTAGGCGACCAACTCCTTGAGGTTGCTCACCGGCACGGAAGGGTGCACCACCAGCAGGTGGGGCGAGTAGGCCAGCATGGTCACGCCACGCAGGTCTTTGGAAGGGTCGAACGACAGCTTGGTATAGACCGAGGGGCTGATGGCCAGTGCGCCCACGTCGCACAGCAGAACGGTGTAGCCGTCCGGCTCTGCCTTGGACACGAAGTCTGCACCCAGGTTGCCGTTGGCACCGGGCTTGTTCTCGACAATGACGCTTTGCTTGAGTGCTTCGGACAGCGACTGGCTGATGGAGCGCGCAATGATGTCGGAGCTGCCACCTGGAGGGTAGGGCACCACGATGCGCAGGGTCTTGGCAGGCCAGTCGGTGGCGGTCTGTGCCGTAGCGGAGGCTGCTGCCAGGGCGGCGGTGCAGGCCAGAAGAATGGCGCGGCGGTTGAAAGTCATGGAATGTCTCCTTTGCTTGGGTTGTTGTTAGTCATCGTACAACTAAGCGAGGGACAGCGCAATCACTCAAGGCTAAAAGCGCGGGTTTACCCTCAAAAAATCAGGGTAATCACTGATATTTTAGGTAGGAATTCTCTGTGTTCTCATAGGGAAAAGGCGGCTTGGAGGTTCTTTCAAAACCTCGGGTAATCCCTTTGCCACGCCTGTGATCAGTCGAGACACAATGGCGCCCATGTTGTATGACGACATATCACGATCCGCGTGCAGGGCCGGCATTGTGGCGTCGTTGTGCGGTGACTGCTGACCCACGCGCCGGAGCCGGCGGCCGTCATCAACCAGCGCAGAGGCAACTTTCAAGCCGTTTAAAACCAAGGGGACAGGGATGATCGCAGCACTTCGCACTTCGCGCCGCGGCGCACGACTGGCACAGCTGGCGCTTGCCGCAGGCACCGCATTCGCCACGCCTGGCGCGTGGGCCGCCACCTGGGTGTATGTCTCCAACGCCGATAGCCAGGATGTGTCGGTGTTCGAACTGGACCGCAGCGCCGCGGCGCTCAAGCCGGTGGACACGACCGCAGTCGGCGGCATGGCCATGCCCATGGCCGTGAGCCCGGACAAGAAGGTGCTGTACGTTGCATTGCGCTCGCAGCCGTTCCGCGTGGTGAGCCTGGCGATCGACCCCGCCAGCGGCAAGCTGCGCAAGTTGGGCGAGGCCCCGCTGGCCGACAGCATGGCCAATATCGACACCGATGCCACGGGGCGCTGGCTGTTTGCGGCCTCGTACCCCGGTCACAAGATCACGGTCAATAGCATTGGCAAGGACGGCGCGGTGGGGGCGGTGCAGCAACTCATCCCTACGGCGCCGAACGCGCACGCCATTCACGCCGACGCGACCAACCGCTTTGTGTTCGCCACCAGCCTGGGCGGCGACAACCTGTCGGCCTGGCGCTTCGATGCCGAAACCGGCAAGCTTTCTGCGAACGAACCCGCCCTCACCACGGTGGCACCTGAAAAATCGGGCCCGCGCCACTTTGTGTGGGACAAGGGCCAGCGCTTCATGTACGTGCTGAACGAACTGGACGCCGCCGTGCACGTGATGGCCTACGACGCTGCGCGCGGTGGCCTGCGCTCGGTGCAGCGCGCCAGTGCACTGCCAACGGGCTTTACCGGCAAGCCCTGGGCGGCCGACCTGCACCTGTCGCACGATGGCCGCACCCTGTATGCGTCCGAGCGCACCTCCAGCACGCTCAGCAGCTTCCGGGTCGATGCGGCCACGGGCCAGTTGCAGCCGCTGGGCCAGGTGCCCACCGAAAAATCCCCGCGCGGCTTTGCGGTGGACTCGTCCGGCCGCTTCCTCATCGCCGCAGGGCAGGAGTCGCACCAGGTGTCGCTGCACCCCATCGACCCCGCCACCGGCATCCCCGGTGCGCCCACGCGCGTGCCCGCGGGCAAGAACCCCAACTGGGTCGAGATCGTCGACCTGCCCTGAGCCCGGCGTCCGACAACGCACTGGCACCGAAGCGAACCCGATGACAACCCGAGGAGACACCGCCGCATGAGCCCGCAGCCACCGACCGACCAGGCCTCCAACCCCACAGCCTCAACGGCCCCCACCGCAGCGCCGGCCTCGCGCCGTGCCTTCATGGCCGGCGCCATCGCCGCCGCAGGCACCGGCGGCCTGGCGCAGGCCCAGTCCTTTGACTTCAAGCCCAACCAGCGCTACCCCGATCCGGCCGTGCAGGTGCTCGACCCGTCGTTTGCCAAGTACCGCCTGTTCAGCAGCAGCGTGGAGCAGATCGCCACCGGCTTTCGGTGGGTAGAGGGGCCTGTGTGGGTGGGCGACGGCCGCTACCTGCTGTTCTCGGACATCCCCAACAACCGCATCGTCCGCTGGGACGAGGCCACGGGCCAGACGGGCGTGTTCCGCCACCCGGCCAATTTCTCGAACGGCCTGGCGCGCGACCGGCAGGGCCGCCTTCTGGTGTGCGAGCACCTCACGCGCCGCGTGACCCGCACCGAATACGACGGCAGCATCACCGTGCTGTCCGACGGCTTCAACGGCAAGCGCCTGAACTCTCCCAACGACATCGTCTGCAAGAGCGACGGCTCCATCTGGTTCACCGACCCGCCGTTCGGCATCGGCGGCCATTGGGAGGGCGACAAGGCCACGTCCGAGCTGCCGCATTCCGTCTACCGCATCGACCCGAGCAGCGGCAAGACCGAGCTGGTGCTGAATGACCTGGCCGGCCCCAACGGCCTGTGCTTCTCGCCCGACGAAAAACGCCTGTACATCGTCGAAGGCCGCGCGCAACCGAACCGACTGGTCTGGGCGTTTGACGTGGGCACCGGCGCACGCCTTGCCAACAAGCGCGTGCACATCGACGCGGGTGGACCGGGCGCCCTCGACGGCATCAAGTGCGACGAGGACGGCAACCTGTGGTGCGGCTGGGGCAGCAATGGCTCGCCCAGCGCCAGTGCGGCCGACCTCGACGGCGTGATGGTGTTCAACCCCGCGGGCAAGCCCATCGGCCACATCCGCCTGCCCGAGCGCTGCGCCAACCTGGTGTTCGGCGGGCTCAAGAAGAACCGCCTGTTCATGGCCAGCAGCCATTCCGTCTACGCGCTGTACGTGGAGACGCGGGGCGCCGTCTAGGCGCCATCGCACGCCTACCTGGCCCTGGGCCTAGCCCCCTCATTCCACCCGTTTCATCCCATCATCCACAAACCAGGAGACTTTCCATGCAACGCAGAACCCTCATCCACACGGCCGCTCTGGCCGCCGCTGTGGGCCTCGCCGCCCTGCCGGCTGCGGCCCAGGGCACCTGGCCCACCGGCAAGACCATCAGCTACGTCGTGCCGTTTGCCGCAGGCGGCACCACCGACACGCTGGGCCGCCTGATCGGCCAGCAGCTGGGCACGGCCCTCGGGACCACCGTGGTGGTCGAGAACAAGGGCGGCGCGGCTGGCAGCATCGGCTCCGAAGCCGCGGCCCGTGCCGCGCCCGACGGCTACACGCTGCTGGGCGGCACCGTGAGCTCGCACGCCATCAACGTGAGCCTCTACCCCAAGCTGGGCTACGACCCCATCAAGTCGTTCAGCCCGGTCACGCTGATCGGCACCAACCCGGTGGTGCTGGTGGTGTCTGCCAACAGCCCGCACAAGACGCTCAAGGACGTGCTGGCTGCGGCCAAGGGTAAAGAGGGCGGCCTGTCGTCGGCATCGGCCGGTACGGGCAGCTCGCAGCATCTGGCGGTCGAATTGCTGGCCTTCAAGTCGGGCGTGAAATTCACGCACATCCCGTACAAGGGCAGCGGCCCGGCCATCCAGGACGTGATCAGCGGCCAGGTCGACATGATGTTCGACACCACCGTGGTCGCGGCCCCGCACATCCAGAGCGGCAAGCTTCGCGCCATCGCGGTGACCTCGCCCAAGCGCCTGGCGTCGATGCCCGACGTGCCCACGGTGGCAGAGTCGGGCGTGAACGGCCTGGCGGACTTTCAGGTGCAGTCGTGGCAGGCCATTTTCGTGCCGGCCAACACGCCGGCACCCATCGTCACGCGCCTGCATGACGAGATCCGCAAGATTCTGGCCCAGCCCGACATGCAGACGCGCCTGAAGGGCTTCGGCATGGAGCCTGCCGACATGACCACCGCCCAGATCGCGACGTTCCAGAAGGCCGAAGTGGACAAGTGGGCCCAGGTGATCAAAGCCGCCAATATCAAGGTGGACTGAGCCACCAGCTTTTTTCCAGTGATCTCCCTGTAAGTAGGTTGCGGAATGGTCTTCGGGCCATTCCGCTTTTTTTATGGAGCGTCGGCAGAGAGGGCCGCGCCGGGGCGCCGGGCCAGCACGTAGTGGGGGTGCTGCCCGGTGAGCAGCAGGAACATGGCGTACGCGGGCCCCTGCATGTTGCGTTCATCGGTATTGCTCTCGAGCGCCTGCCAGGTGCGCGACTGCACGCCGCCGCGGCTGCCGGTCTGTAGTGGATAACCCATCAGCTCCGCGGCCTGGGCCTGGCTGAGGCCGGCGGCGGTGCGGCTGGCCTTGAGCTGGTCGCCGGTGGGGATGGGCATGGCAATGGGGATGGCAGGGCGTGGAATCTCGGGCATGGTTTTGCTATGAAAATGAGAGCTTTTTGCGCTGCAGGGGGGCGCGTCAGAGGCCATTTTTAGTCAAAATACCCCGCCGACATATGGGTGTGGCGCAGGCGCGTCATTGGAGAAGATAGAGGAACGGCCGCGATGCCTGTCGACGTGGGCAGCTCCTAGAATTATTCTCACTTGACGAGCGTCAACACTGACAACAAGCCGCGCACCCAGCGGCATCCGAGGAGGGATTCGTGAGTTACACCATCCAGATCTGGGAAAAGCCCGCGGATTGGCCTTGGCCCACCACCAAGGCCGAAGCGGACGCGCAGTACGAGCGTGCGGAGGCTGCTCCCCAGCTGCCCATGAACCCTAAGTTCGCAGCCTGGGCCCAGGCCGTCGAGCAGCGGTTTCCGGGGTTCTGGGACGTCTACCTCGGTGGCCCGGAGTTGACCGATCCCACCTGGGGTGTGGGTATCAACACCCGTTCTTCGGACTGGGGCCAGCCGTTTGACGATGGCTGGGAGCAGGCAGTCCGGTTGGGTCTGAACTTGTATGACCCGCAAAGCGGTGTGCATTACTTGGCCAACGGCGATGCGCCCGAAGAGCCGGATCTGCCGGTGCGGCGTGCGGCGCGCTTTCGCGAGGCTGGCGACGATGCCGGAGCCTGGGCGGAGTACCGCCGCTGGGCTGCGCGGGGCAACCCGCATGCCGTCTACGCGCTGGGCCGGGCCTTGCGCTTTGGCACCATGGGCCAGCGCAGGCACTTTGACCTGGCAGCCGCGCTGCAGCTCATGGGCGCACACGATGCGGAAACTCGTCAGGATGCCCAGACGTTTTTCCAGCGGTTTCCCGACGAAGCCAAGTCGCGCATACAGGTGTTGATGGCGCGCCTGAAGTCGGCGCCAGGCGAGCAACTGCTGCAAATCATCGACCACGATCGCAAAGCGGTGGACGCCGCTGTGGCCCGCAGCGAGCAATTGGCCCTGTACTCGCGCAAACACATCGAAGCCACTGATGCCCTGCAGCCTGCTGCGGCCCAGGGCCACGAGGTCGCAGCCTTCCTGCATGCGCTGGATACCGTGATCGGCTGGGAGCAGCCCAACTACGAAAGCGCCCGCTACTGGTGCCAGCGCGCGGCCGAGTGGGACCACGAGCCCGCCAAGCGCCTGCTGGCCGTGATGCACGAGCGGGGCTGGGGCGGCACGGTGGACACGCAGCAAGCCATGAAGTGGAGCGCCGCCGCGCAAGAGCAACGGCAACGGGCGCAGACAAAGCAGCGGGCAATGGAGGAGGCCGAATCGCCCGGCGGCCTGAGCCTCGTGCCCATGGCGCCCGCCTCACCTGCGCCTGGCCCAGCAGCACCTGTAGCCTGGACCGGCAACGTGCTGCGCGACCTGCCAGGCTGGTATGCGCGCGAAGGCAACCCCCATGCCGCCTTTCACCTGGGGACGAGTGACGAGCACGGCCGCTATGGCGCACCTGTCAACCTGGCCCAGGCCCGTGCCTGGTACGCCCATGCGGCAGAGGCGGGCCATGCCGATGCCACCTACAACCTGGGGAACTTCATCGAGAGCGGAAAGGGAGGCGCCAAGGACGTGCTGATGTCCAAGGCGCTGTTCATGCTGGCCAACACGCGCGGCACCACCATGCAGGTAGCCGACCTGCGTATCCGGCGTGAAGAGCAGAGCCCCGTGCGCGCCCTGGTGGCCGCGCTGCGCGAGCCGGGACGCCTCTGCGCAGTGCTGAAGGAGCGGAGCCTTTTGGCACCAGTGGCGGTTGTTGCACCTGTGGCGCCTCTGCCGTCAGCCGGCAAGCCCCTGGCGGCCACTGCGGCAGCAGGCCTGTCTGCCACGGAGTGGGGCCGCACGGGCGAGGCCGCGGCACAGACCGCCGGGAGTCCGCGCAATACACCCGCTGCACCTGCTACCTCTACCGCCAGGCCGCGCCCTCCAGCCACGTTGGACGACGGCGAGAGCGAAGCGCTGCCGGGGAGCGCAGGCCGCCGAGGGCGAAACAGCCCGGCCGCCACTTCGGGTTTTTCGTTGCACTTGGGCCATGTGGCGCTGGCCATCGGTGTGGCCAATGTGGTGTTGCTCATTGCGTTCGTGAAGCCTGGCGCGAGTTTTCGGATGGCGATGGCGGCGCTGGGGTTGGTCGCAGCCTTCGGTGCCTGGCGCACCGCGCGCGATTTCGACTGGTCGGTGCCTGCGCGCGCTGTGGCGGCGGTGTTGGCGGCCGTGCCCATCTTGGGCATGGCCGTGTGCCTGAGTTTGCTCTTCAAGGCCGTGCGAGAGCGCGGGTGATCCGGCACCATGACCGCGGCGGAACCCCTCCCGGTGCCTGCCGAAGCCAACCGGGCAGACCAGGCATTGCCGTCAAGCGGCCGACACCTCGTGCTGCAGCATCTGCGCAAAGTAGGACTCGGGCGTGATGTTGGTGTAGTTCGGGATGTCCGCCGTCAGCTCCGCGGCCGTCTGGCGCGCTGCTGCTTGCGCCTGTGCGAGGTCGCTGAAGAAGGCGTTGGTCAGTGCCACCACCTGCCCGGGGCGGGGCTCGCCGGGGTAGAGCACGCGATCGCTCTCCAGCCGCACCAGGCCTAGCGGCTGCAGGGCCGCACGGGCAATGAGCATATGCTCGCTGTGGTAGTAGTCGTGGTCGAAGCTGGCGCCCTCGCGCCAGCGGTACAGGGCTGTGATCTTGATCATGCAGCGTGTCTCCCGTCAAAGGCCGCCGCCATGGCCGCCTGCGGCTTGAACGGTAAGGGCGCGCAGCCCGTGTCTGCAGCCGCTTGCGCGACAGTGCACGGCGACGGGGCCGATGATGGGCGTCATGGGAGTGCATTGCTCGGTGCCGCCAAACCTTCTTGGTGCGTGCACGCAGCCTCTTTCGAAGGAAAAGCGCGGCGTCGAACAGGTGCTACAACAGCACCCGACCCTCGGCAGGAAAGGCGCCTGACTGCAGTTCTTCGCGGGTCAAAGGTCGGCCCTGCCACACGGTGGCGTGCGCGGCGCCCGTCGCAACCCCCAGCTCGCGCAAGGCACGAATCTCCACCTGGGTGTATCCGCCCTCCGGGTCTCCGAGGGGGTGGATCACCATGCGCGGCGACGGGGTCATCAGGCGCTTCCAGCCAGCGGGAGCGGCCTGGATGACGAAGTGCTTGAGCACCGCTTCCGCCAGCACGAAGTCGGACACCAGGGACCGCGGATGCCCGAACGGGTTGGCCCACGACCCGCCCGACTGCGCCGCAGCCTGCCTGGCTGCGCGGCCTACCGCCAGGACGCTCGGCGTCGCGCCCGGAGACAACGCCACCTCCGGCAGGTCGCGGACCCGCACGTTGGACTTCACATTGAGCACGCTGACCTCGGCCGGCGAGAGCTGCACGTAGTACACGGGGAGCAGGGATTGGAGCATGGCGCTTTGACAAGGGGATGCCGCGAGCCTAGCACTGCGTGGCCTTGTGCCGCCACACGCCGAACCCCGGCGCGACGCTGCTGGAGGAGGGCGGTGAAAGCCTGAATGACCCGGTCACCGCGCCAACCAGCGCGCGGCAATCTCAAAAGCCCCATCGCGAGCGCACCCGTGGATCGCACTTTCCCGCGCCACAGGTGCGACCCCCAGGTGGGGGAGGCCCTCAGCGCCTTGAGGGGCCTACTCCTCCTCGCCCAGGAACCCGCCGCTCTGGTGGCCCCACAGCCGTGCGTAGACGCCGCCTTGCGCCAGCAGTTGCGCGTGGGTGCCTTCCTCGACAATGCGGCCGGCATCCAGCACGATGAGCCGGTCCATGGCCGCGATGGTGGACAGACGGTGCGCAATGGCGATCACGGTCTTGCCCTCCATCAGGGTGTCCAGGCTTTGCTGGATGGCGGCTTCCACTTCGGAGTCGAGCGCGCTGGTGGCTTCGTCCAGCAGCAGGATGGGCGCGTCCTTGAGCATCACGCGCGCAATGGCCACGCGCTGGCGCTGTCCACCCGACAGCTTCACACCGCGCTCGCCCACCTGGGCGTCGTAGCCGGATCGGCCCTGCAGATCGTTCAGGTTGTCGATGAACTCCGAGGCCTCGGCGCGCTGCGCTGCGGCGTGCATGTCTTCCTCGGTCGCGTCCGGGCGGCCATACAAAATGTTGTCGCGCATCGAGCGGTGCAGCAGCGACGTGTCCTGCGTGACCATGCCGATGTTGCGGCGCAGGCTGTCTTGCGTCACGAGTGCGATGTCCTGCCCGTCGATCAGTACCCGGCCCGAGCGCACGTCATGAAAGCGCAGCAGCAAGTTGACCAGGGTGGACTTGCCCGCGCCCGAGCGGCCGATGAGGCCGATCTTCTCGCCGGGCCGAATGGTGAGCTGCAACTGGTCGATGACGGGGCGGCCATTGCCGTAGGCAAAGCTCACATTGTCGAAGTGGACCTCGCCTTGGGTCACCTGCAGGGGCTGCGCGTCGGGTGCATCCACCACGGTGCGCGGCTTGGTCAGCGTGTTGATGCCGTCCTGGATCGTGCCCACACTCTCGAACAGCGTGGTCATCTCCCACATCACCCAATGGGCGTGGCCGGACACACGCAGCGTCATGGCAATGACGGCGGCGACGGCGCCAGCGCCCACCTCGCCCAGCGTCCAGAGCCACAGCGCGGTGCCGCAGGCGCCCAGGATCATGCCCACCACCAGCGCCTGGTTCACGATCTCGAAGCGGCTCACCAAACGCATCTGCGCGTAGCCCGTGAGCTTGAAGGCATCCATCGCCGCCCGCGCAAATTCCGACTCGCGCCGCGTGTGCGAGAAGAGCTTGACGGTGGCGATGTTGGTGTACGCGTCGGTGATGCGCCCGGTCATCACCGAGCGCGCATCGGCCTGCGCCTTGCCCACCTTGCCAAGGCGCGGCACGAAGTACCAGCACGCCAAGCCGTAGGCCACGATCCACACGGCGAAGGGCACGATCAACCGCGCATCGAAACCCGCCAGCAGCACGAGGATGGTGACAAGGTAGATACCCATGCCGATCACCACATCGGTGGTCGTGAAGATCATGTCGCGCACTGCCAGTGCGGTCTGCATGATCTTGGTGGTGATGCGGCCTGCAAACTCGTCGGCGTAGAACGCCATGCTCTGGCCGAGCATCAGGCGGTGAAAGTTCCAGCGCAGGCGCAGCGGAAAGTTGATGGCCAGCACCTGGTGCTTGAGGCTGGTCTGCAAGCACACCAGCACCAAGGTGCCCATCAGCAGGGCCACAATGCCCAGGATGGCGCCCTTGCGCTCGGCCCACAAAGCGGCTGGAGCCACCGTGGAGAGCCAGTCGACCACATGCCCGAGCACGGCGAAGAGCAGGGCCTCGAACACGGCAATCGCGGCGGACACGACCGCCATCGCGACCACGTAGCCGCGGACGCCCCGGGTGCCGTCCCAGACGAAGGCCATGAAGTCCTTCGGCGGCAGATGGGGTTCCGCAGGGGGATAAGGGGAAATGCGGCTTTCGAAATACTTGAACACGTAGCAAGGCTCCTTGGAACCTGTTCCATGTCTATGGGGGTGATCGCACTGGATTGGACTGGAATGACGGGACGCGTGTAGCGCGCCCTTGGGACTTTTGCCCGTGCAAAGCAGCAGGCGCGCGAGCCACGGCCGAGTTCATCGGCCCGAAATCACTCCAACCCCCTCTGGCAACCAGGTTGCCGAGCGGTCCGCGGCCCGGCGGCTTGGCGGCGTTCAGCGCTTGTGGACAGTCGGCAACGACGACAGCGTCGGCTGCGCGACCCGCCAAGCGTCTGTCCCGGCCGGCACTAGGCGACACTGAAAGACGTAGGAAACAGGTGGTGAACCCGTGATGGTAGAGGACCTGCGGTACTGGGGTGTGTCAGAAGAGGCCTTGTCCGCGGATTGCATGGGTGAACCGTAGGGGCTGCCAGCGCTGGCGCCGTTTTTGTGCGCGCATTATTTTGCGCGGTCGCGCAGGCCGGCCGCCGCGCTACAGCAGCACGGTGACCACCACGATCACCACGCCCAGCGCCAGATTAACGGCCACCCACTGGCGGATGCTGGCCATGGCCTGGCCGCCAGCGGGCCAGTCCGATGCTGCCACTGCGCGCTGCAGGCGCTTGAACAGTGCAAAGCGGATGTGGCCGAAGATGGCCATCATCACGATGCCCAGCGTGGCCATGATCGTCCAGTCGAGCGGCATCGCAAAGGCGCCGCCAGATTGCACCGTCTGCTTGGCCACCCGGCCGATCATCCAGAGCCCGCTGGCCAGCACCACCACCACAGCCACCGTCACGGCGGCCAGAAAGCGCTGCAGCACGTCGTGCATCAGGCGCAGGCGCTGCGGCGGCTCCAGCGACTGGGCGGCGGGACGTAAAAAGAAATGGGCAAAGACCATGCCGCCGATCCACACGACGATGGAGAGAATGTGGGCGAGTTTCAGAGCGTTGTAGAGCATGGTGGGGTATTTGAAATTGCCTGGTGTGCGGTGGATCCGAGCGAGGTCGCTTTGCGGCGGCGGGCCTTGCGCACGGATTGTGCCGCGAAGCGCTGTTGCGGCGACCCTCCGGCGCGTAGGGCCACAGGGCGCAGGGCTTGAAACACCATCGGCGTGCCCGTTGACCACACCTGTCAGTCACGTACCCAGCGACTGCTTTCGCCGCTTTCTCCCAGACCGGCTGTCGATGTGGAGCAGACGCGGTGTGCTGCGTCAGACAGGGCGAGCGGGCTTCACGGCGCCGCCATGCGCACCTGATTGCCGCCGTGCTTTTTGGACAAATACATGGCCTCGTCTGCGTGGGTCAACAGGTGGTGCGCGTCGGCTCCGTGCTCTGGGTAGACCGACACGCCGATGCTGGGCTGCACGGCCAGACGGTGCCCGCCCACCTCGAAGGCTTCGCTGAACGCAGCCAGAATCTTGCCTGCCACCGAGGCCGCGTGGTCGCGCACGTGGCCAGACTCCAGCAGCACCACGAATTCATCCCCGCCCAGCCGCGCCACCGTATCGGAGCTTCGCACGCAACTTTGCAGACGCTGCGCGACCTGCAGCAGCAGCAGGTCTCCCATCGCATGGCCCAGGGTGTCGTTCACGTCCTTGAACCGGTCCAGGTCGATGAACAGCAACGACAGCAGGCGCTCCTCCCGCCGCGCGCGGGCAAGCGCCGTGCTCAGGCGGTCCAGGAATAGCTGGCGGTTGGGCAACTGCGTGAGCTGGTCGTACTGGGCCATGCGCTCCAGCCGCTCGTGCAACTGCTTGCGCTCGATGGCGGCCGCCACCTGGGTGGAGACGAACTGCAGCAGTTCTTTGTCCTTGTCGGTGTACCGCCCTTGCTCCGTGTAGCTCTGCAGCACCAGGGCGCCCAGCACCCCGTTCTGGGTGGACAGCGGCACGGCCAGCCAATACAGCGGGGCGCCAGGGGCGGGTGCGGCCTGCGGTAGCGGCAGCACGCGGTGCATCGTCTCGGGCGTGATGAGCAGTGTGGTGCCGTTGTGGATGACTTCGCGGCACAGCCGGATCTGCTCGTCCGACACGGGCGCCGGAGCGCCCGGCAAAGACCCGTCGCCGGGGCGCGCGTGGTACGGAAAGCTCAGCGTGCCGCTACCCGCGTCGTGCAAGGCCACCGAAAAGTGGGCTGCGTGCAGCAGCACGCCCACGATCTCGTGAATGCGCTGGAACAGCGACTCCAGCGTGCGCGCGGCATGCGCTGCCTCGGAGATTTCGTAGATGGCCGACTGCATGGATTCGGTGAACTTGCGCTCGGTGATGTCGTGCGCCACAGCCAGACGGACCTTGCGGTCGGGCAGCCAGCGCGCGGTCCAGCGGATGTGGGCCACCGTGCCGTCCTTGCGCAGGTAGCGGTTTTCGAACTGCAGCTGCAACTGGCCCTCCATCACCCGCTGCGCTTGTTGCTGTGTGCCGGGCAGGTCGTCCGGGTGTACCAGGTCCAGCATGCGCAGTCCTACGGCTTCATCGGGCGTGTAGCCAAAGATGCGTTCGAACGCCGGGCTTACGAAAACAATGGTGCTGTCCGGCTGCACGACGCAGACAGCGTCCAGCAACAGGTCGACGATGTTCGCGGAGGAAATTCTTTGCATGGACTGTGCGTATCCGCGGGCGTAAGCAGAAAGCCCATTGTGCAGTGCCGTGCATCGGGTTGCCGCCCGCTGTGTGCAAACGCCACGCTGACGCGCGTTGGCTTGACGGCTTCCATGGCGGGCCGCTTGGTGCCGGGCTGCATGGGGTGGGCGGCGTGACGCATCCCTATGTGTTGAGAGTTGCGCCCTGAGAGCAGGCCTGCGCTTATGCGGGACTGTCCGCGGAAGGAACATTGCGCAGCACTCTTTCTGGCGTTCGTTTTTTGCAGCAAGACCAGCCTGCAATTCAGTGGAAACGGCCGCGGCGCCCGGTCACACAGATGCGAAATTCTGACTTGCACAAGTCAGAATAATATGTTGTGAGCACTGCAGATTTCGGTGGAATATGTCTTGTTGAAAAAAATGCCTGTTGCCATCGCTCCAATCGGCAGATTGTTGTGTGGGAAGAATTTTTTTGAAATTTTACGATTTCATCAACAAAGATAATTCACCTTCTTGTTGAATCGTCCCAGCCGGTTCAGTCACTTTTTGGTAACTCGCTTGCGCAACCGTAAGCATTCTGAGTTGACTTTGCCATCTGGAATGTGCCCACCTCGCACAACAGCCTTGCATTGGGCAAATAGAAAAGAGGACTTGGCGGGTTCAGTGCCCGTGCTCGGGAACAGATCCCAAGTGTGATGTAGATAGGCCCCCCTTGCCGGGCAGGCCTACTAACAACTGCAGTGCAAAGCCGCGAAGGCTAATGCATCGTGAAATCAGCGTTTATGCAGTGTGTGTTCAATACTGAACTTTGATCAGGCGGATTTGGCCGCAGGTTAAGTCGTGGCATCAGCCAGTGGTCGTGTGAATCTCACCACGGCGGCGGTATTGAATCGATCAAATTATTTGCAGATTCATTGATCTTCACCTCCAAGGTGGCAATTGGCAATAGTTCGGCCCCATGGCGAAATTTTCGTCTCACGCGCCAAAGTTTTTGTTGTTTCGATGATGTCTGCTCTCGCGGCGATGTTCAAAATCTGAATGAAGTCATTCCGGCCACCTTGATTGGACTGTTGGGTTTTGTTTTGTTGTCTACATGTTGAATGCTATTTGCAGTATTGATTTATTTTCCTGCCACTTAGTGCGTGGTCTGGTAAATATTTTTACTCATAATTATTAATTGATTGAAATAAAATGACCGCTGAAGTCTACGCATCCGTTGTGAAGATTGATAAATCCGCAATTTCAGGCGCGGTAAATATTGACAGGCCGATGGCGCCCAAAACAGTGGCGACTCCCGGTCAGGGTGTGGCAAGAATCAGCGCCAGAGGGGGTGTTTCCATCGAATTGACGCAGGCCAACACCCAAAAGGCTCCCGAAGTAGTCAAGGTGCGCCGTGTTGGTGCTGATCTGCAGGTTGATTTTCTGGAAGACGGCACGGGCAGCTCTGACCTGATCATCGAAGATTTTTACGACCAGGATGGTTCCAGATTGGTGGGCTACGGAAGTGACGGGGCCGTCCACGACTACATCCCCCAGGCAGGCGGTTCCGATCAAGGGCTGGCCGGATTAGTCGACGGCGGCGAGGGGGCCATGCAGGTGCTGGGCGACTCAGCCGTGGGTGGCGGTGTGGGCGAGGGATTCGGGGCCATGCCCATGCTGCTGTTGGGCGGTGCTGCACTTTCGACGGTGGCCATTGCCACTTATGGGTCAAACCCGCCTGTCGCTGCGGCACCTTCCAAGCCTAGCGCGCCGACCAGTTACAACGACAACTCTGCACCGGTCACCAGTGCCCGCAGCACTGCGGCTGCCACCAACGACACCACACCGGGCTTGAACATCGGCACTGGCCTCGTCAATCCAAAGTTGTACGTCAATGGCAAAGAAGTCGCCGCGACTTACGACGCGACCACCGGCACACTCACACCCAATGCGCCGCTGCCCGAAGGGTCTTACAAGCTGACCTACTCATACGCCAACAGCGATGGCGTCTACAGTGAGCAAAGCGATCCTATGGTGTTGGTGGTGGACACCACCGCACCGGCCAAACCGGCCAGCGCCGCGGGGTACAACGACAACGTGGGCGCAGTGCAAAACGCCAACAGCACTGCCGCCACCACTGACGACAGCACTCCCGGGCTGAACGTCGGCAAGGGTCAAACCGGTGCAAAACTGTACGTGGATGGCGTACAAGTGCCTGCCACTTACGATGCCGAAACAGGGACCCTCACGCCCAGCAAGCCGCTGGCAGACGGCCCCCACAAAATCACCTACACCGTCAGCGACGAGGCCGGTAACGAAAGCCTCCAGAGCGACCCTATTTCGGTCGCAGTGAACACCGCCAACTTGGTCAAACCGCCTGCGCCCACCGTTTACGACGATAACTCCGCCCCCATCGTCAATGCCCAAAGCACGGCATCGACCACCAATGACACCACGCCCGGGCTGAAGGTTGGTACCGGGCTGAGCAACCCCAAGCTGTACGTGGACGGCACCGAGGTGCCTGCCACGTACGACGCCACGACTGGCACCCTCACGCCAAATGTGCCATTGTCCGAAGGCAAACACAGCCTCACCTACGCCAACACCAGCGCGTCAGGCACGCTGAGCGAGCAGAGCGACGCCCTGGTCGTGACGGTGGACACGACGCCACCGGCCACGCCCACCACGGCGCCTGTGGGCTACAAGGATGACGTGGGATCGGTGCAAAACTCCAGCAGCACGGCGGCAGCAACCGATGACACCAAGCCTGGCATCCTGGTGGGCCAGAACCTCACGGACACGCCGAAGCTGTACGTGGACGGCGTGCAGGTGCCTGCGGTCTACGACGCGGCCACCGGCACGCTCACACCCAGCAGCGCATTGACGGAAGGCGCGCACACCGTCAGCTACACGCTGACCGACGCAGCCGGCAACGAAAGCGGCAAGAGCCCAGCGCTGAGCCTGACGGTGGACACCACCGCGCCAAAAGCCGGCAGCGAAGGCGCTTTGACGCTGACGGACGACGTGGGTGCGGTCAGGGGCGAGGTGGCCCTCGGCGGCGTGACCGACGACGCAAGGCCCACGTTCAAAGGCACCGGTGCTGGTGCCGACGTGGCCAAGGTCAATGTGTATGACGGCAACACCCTGGTGGGCACCGCCACGGGCAACAGCAACGGCAACTGGAGCTTCGAGCCCACGACGCCAATGAGCCCTGGCGACCACAACCTGACGGCGCGCCCCGTGGATGCGGCGGGCAATGAGGGGCCAGCCAGCAGCGGGTGGAATTTCAAGGTGCAGGGCGACACGCCCGCCGCTCCCGCGATCACGGGCGTGACTGACAACGCCGGTGGCGTGACGGGCAGCATTGGCAAGAACGGCACGACCGACGACACCACGCCTACAGTCAGCGGGACTGGCACGGCGGGCACCACCGTCAAGCTGTACGCCAACGGCCAGGAGGTAGGCTCGACCACGGTGGCCGCAGATGGCACCTGGACGGCAACCAGCAGCGCTCTTGCGGGCGATGGCACCAAGCTGCTGACGGCCAAGACGATCGATAGCGCAGGCCAGTCCAGCGCGGAAACGGTGGCCTACACGATTGTGCTGGACACCACAGCGCCCACCAAGCCGGGAGTGGCAACAGCCACGGACGACCAGGGCGCCGTCACAGGCCCCATCGCCAACGGCGGTGCGACCGATGACACCACACCCACGCTGAGCGGCTCCGGTACGCCAGGCGACACCATCAAGGTGTACGACAACGGCACCTTGCTGGGCAGCGCACCGGTGCAGCCCAACGGCAGCTGGAGCTTTACACCCGCCACGCCGCTGGGCAGCGGCGCGCACACCATCACCACCACCGCGACCGATGCGGCAGGCAACATCAGTGCGGCGAGCGACCCACTGAACATCTCGGTGGACACCAGCGGACCAGCGACAGGCAGCGAAGGCACGCTGACACTGCTGGATGACGTGGGGTCGGTCAAGGGCGAGATCACGCGCGGCAGCATGACGGACGACGCGCGGCCCACCTTCAAGGGCATGGGCGCCGGCGCCGACGTGGCCAAGGTCAACGTGTACGACGGCGCTACGCTGCTGGGCAGCGCCGTGGTGACCAACGGCAGCTGGATCTTCGAGCCCGCCACGCCATTGGCCAGCGGCGACCACAACCTGACCGCGCGCCCGGTGGACGCGGCCGGCAATGAAGGCCCTGCCAGCACCGGATGGAACTTCAAGCTCCTGGGGGATGCGCCTGCGCAGCCGGCGATTACCGGCGTGAATGACAACGCTGGCAGCGTGACCGGCAACATTGCCAAAGGCGCGACCACGGACGACACCACCCCCACGGTCAGCGGCACGGGCACGGCGGGCACCACCGTCAAGCTGTATGCCGATGGTGTGGAAGTTGGCTCAGCCACCGTGGCACAAGACGGCACCTGGCGGATCGCCAGCAGCACCCTCACCGGCGACGGCACCAAATTGCTCACCGCCAAGGCCTTCGACGGCGCGGGCCAGTCCAGCAACGAAACCGGCGCGTACGCGATCGTGCTGGACACCACGGCCCCGGCCAAGCCCGGCGTGGCCACGGCCAATGACGACCAGGGCGCCGTCCAGGGGCCGGTGGCCAGCGGCGGTACCATCGACGACGCCACCCCCACGCTCAGCGGCGCGGGCACGCCCGGCGACACCATCAAGGTCTACGACAACGGCACGCTGCTGGGCAGCGCTGCGGTGCAGGGCAATGGCAGCTGGAGCTTCACCCCCACGACGCCGCTGGGCAGCGGTGCGCACGCCATCACCACCACGGCGACCGATGCGGCGGGCAACACCCGTACGGCCAGCGACCCGCTGAACTTCACGGTGGACACCAGCAACGTCACTGTGTCGGTGGGCAAGGCAGTGGACGATGCCGGCAGCAAGAAGGGCGACCTGGCCAACGGTGCGAGCACCGATGACACCACGCCCACGTTGGTGGGCACGGCGGCGGCCGGCGCCACCGTCACCGTCAAGGAAGGCGGGGCCACGCTGGGCACTGCCACGGCAGACGCCAGCGGCGCCTGGAGCTTCATCCTGCCTTTGCAGACACAGGGACAGCACAACTACACCGTCGAGGCCCGCAATGCGGCCGGCACCACCGGCAGCACCAGCTTCGCGCTCATCGTCGACACCACGCCCCCGGCAGTACCGTCCATCGGCGGCGCCACGGACGACGTCGGCACCGTGCAGGGGCCCGTCGCCAACGGCGCGAGCACCGACGACACCACACCTACGCTGTCGGGCACGGGCGCCACAGCCGGCGACACCATCAAGGTCTATGACAACGGCGCGCTGCTGGGCAGCACCACCGTGCAGGCCAACGGCAGCTGGAGCTTCACGCCCCTCACGCCGCTGACCGACGGCAGCCACCCGCTGACGGCGACCGCCACCGACTCGCAGGGCAACGAAAGCACGCCGAGCGTGGCCTACACCCTCAAGGTCGACACCACGGCCCCGGCCACGCCGACGGCCGCACCTGCGGGCTACAAAGACGACATGGGCGCGGTGCAGAGCGCCAGCAGCACGGCGCAAAGCACCGACGACACGCGCCCCGGCATCCTGGTAGGGCAAAACCTGACGGACACACCCAAGCTGTACGTGGACGGTGTGGCGGTAGCTGCCGCGTACGACCCGGCCACCGGCACGCTGACCCCGGTGGCGGGCCTCGCCGACGGCGCCCACACCTTCAGCTACACGCTGACCGACGCGGCGGGCAACGAGAGCGGCAAGAGCCCGGCGCTCGCCATCACCGTGGACACCGGCGCGCCTGCCACCGGCAGCGAAGGAACCCTTACGCTGCTGGACGACGTGGGCACCGTCAAGGGCGAAATCGCCCGCGGCAGTGTGACCGATGACGCACGGCCCACCTTCAAGGGCACCGCCGCCGGTGCCGACGTGGCCAAGGTCAACGTGTACGACGGCGCGACGCTGCTGGGCAGCGCCGTGGTGACCAACGGCAGCTGGATCTTCGAGCCCGCCACGCCACTGGCCAGCGGCGACCACAACCTGACGGCGCGCCCGGTGGACGCAGCCGGCAATGAAGGCCCCGCCAGCGCTGCCTGGACTTTCAAGCTGCTGGGCGACGCACCCGCGGCGCCCGCCATCACCGGCGTCAGCGACGACGCAGGCAGCGTGACCGGCTCCATCGCCAAAGGCGCCACGACCGACGACACCACGCCCACCGTCAGTGGCACCGGCACGGCCGGCACTACCGTCAAGCTGTATGCCGACGGCGTGGAGGTCGGCTCCACCACCGTCGCGCAGGACGGCACCTGGCGGGTGACGAGCAGCGCGCTCGTGGGCGACGGCACCAAGCAACTTACCGCCAAAGCCATCGACGGCGCAGGCCAGGCCAGTCCCGAGACGGGGGCCTATGCGGTCGTTCTGGACACCACGGCACCCGCCAAGCCGGCTACGGCTACGGCCAGCGACGACCAGGGCTCAGTGCAGGGCCCGGTGCCCAACGGCGGTACCACCGACGACGCTTACCCGACGCTGAGCGGATCCGGCACGCCGGGCGACACGGTCAAGGTCTACGACAACAACGGCAACGGCGCCACCTTGCTGGGCACAGCGCTGGTGCAAGGCAACGGCAGCTGGAGCTTCACCCCCACGACGCCGCTGGGCAGCGGTGCGCACGTCATCACCACCACGGCGACCGACACGGCGGGCAACACCAGTGCGGCCAGCGACCCGCTCAACATCACGGTGGACACCAGCAACGTCAGCGTGTCGGTCGGCAAGGCCACCGACAACGCCGGCAGCAAGCAGGGCGATCTGGCCAACGGTGCGAGCACTGACGACACCACACCGACTCTGGTGGGGACGGCGGCCGCCAACGCGACGATCACCGTCAAGGAAGGCGCCACCACCGTGGGCACGGCCACGGCCGACGCCAGCGGTGCCTGGAGCTTCACGCTGCCTGCGCAGACACAAGGCCTGCACAACTACACCGTCGAGGCGCGCAATGCGGCGGGCACCACCGGCAGCACCAGCTTCGCCCTGACCATCGACACCGCCGCTCCGGCCGTGCCGGCCATCGGCGATATCACTGACGACGTCGGCACGGTGCAAGGCCCGGTCGCCAACGGCGCCAGCACCGACGACACCACACCCACGCTGTCGGGCACCGGTGCCACGGCGGGCGACACCATCAAGGTCTTTGACAATGGCGTGCTGCTGGGCAGCACGCAGGTCAGGCCGGGCGGCAGCTGGAGCTTCACCCCGCAGACACCGCTGACCGACGGCAGCCACCCGCTGACGGTGACCGCCACCGATCCGCAGGGCAACGAAAGCACGCAGAGCGCGGCCTACACGGTCCGGGTGGACACGGCGGCTCCGACAACCCCCACGGCAGCACCCGCAGGCTACAAGGACGACGTGGGCGCGGTGCAAAGCGCCAACAGCACGGCTCCCGCCACCGACGACACCCGCCCGGGCATCCTGGTGGGCCAGAACCTCACCGACACGCCCAAGCTGTACGTGGACGGCGTGCAGGTGGCTGCGGCCTACGACCCCGTCACGGGCACACTCACCCCCAGCACTGCGCTGGCCGATGGCGCGCACAACATCAGCTACACGCTCACCGACGCAGCCGGCAACGAAAGCGGCAAGAGCCCGGCGCTGAGCCTGACGGTGGATACCAGTGCACCGACCTCCGGCAGCGAAGGCACATTGACCCTGCTGGACGACGTGGGCGCCGTCAAGGGCGAGATCACCCCGGGCAGCATGACCGACGACGCTAAGCCCACCTTCAAGGGCATGAACGCTGGGCCCGACGTGGCCAAGGTCAATATCTACGACGGCGCCACACTGCTGGGCAGCGCCGTGGTGACCAACCGCAGCTGGAGCTTCGAGCCCGCCACACCGCTGGCCAGCGGAGACCACAACTTCACGGCGCGCCCTGTGGACGCTGCAGGCAACGAAGGCCCCGCCAGTACCGCGTGGAACTTCAAGCTGCTGGGCGACGCCCCGCGGGAGCCCGCCATCACCGGCGTGAGCGACAACGCTGGCGGTGTGCAAGGCAATATCGCAAAGGGCGCGGCCACCGACGACACGACGCCCACCGTCAGCGGAACGGGCGCCGCTGGCACCACCGTCAGGCTCTACGCCGACGGCGTGCAGGTGGGTTCGACCACCGTGGCGCAGGACGGCACCTGGCAGGTGACGAGCAGCGCGTTGACAGGCGACGGCACCAAGCTGCTGACGGCCAAGGCCTTCGACGGCGCAGGCCAGTCGAGCACCGAAACCGGTGCCTATGCGATCGTGCTGGACACCACCGCACCGGCCAAGCCAGGCGTGGCCACGGCCAATGACGACCAGGGCGCGGTCCAGGGCCCGGTGTCCAACGGCGGCACGACCGACGACTCCACACCCACCCTGAGCGGCTCCGGCACGCCGGGCGACACGGTCAAGGTCTTTGACAACGGCGTCCTGCTGGGCAGTGCATCGGTGCAGGCCAACGGCAGCTGGAGTTTCACGCCCACCGCGCAGCTGGCCAGCGGCGCGCACGCCATCACCACCAACACCACCGATGCGGCCGGCAACACCAGTGCAACCAGCGATCCGCTGAACTTCACGGTGGACACGAGCAATGTGAACGTCTCCGTCGGCAAAGCGATGGACAACGCTGGCCCCAAGCAGGGCGACCTGGCCAACGGCGCCAGTACCGACGACACCACGCCCACACTGGTCGGCACGGCAGCGGCCGGCGCCACCATCACCGTCAAGGAAGGAGCCACCACGCTGGGCACGGCCACAGCCGACGCCAGCGGTGCCTGGAGCTTCCTGCTGCCGACGCAGGTGCAAGGCCTGCACAACTACACGGTGGAGGCCCGCAACGCCGCGGGCACCACGGGCAGTACCAGCTTCGCCCTGACCATCGACACGACGCCTCCCGCAGTGCCGACCATCGGCGGCGTGTCTGACGACGTGGGCACCGTGCAGGGCCCGGTGGCCAGCGGCGCGGCCACGGACGACACGACGCCCACGCTCACCGGCTCAGGCGCCACCGCGGGCGACACCATCAAGGTCTACGACAACGGCGCGCTGCTGGGCAGCACGACGGTGCAGTCCAACGGCAGCTGGAGCTTCACGCCCACGGCACCCCTCACGGAAGGCAGTCACCCGCTGACAGTGACCGCCAGCGATCCGCAGGGCAACGAAAGCACGCCGAGCGCGGCCTACACGGTCAGGGTCGACACCACGGCCCCGTCCGCACCGGTCGCACCTGCGGCCTACAAGGACGACGTGGGCGCGCTGCAGAGCGCGAACAGCACTGCGCCGACCACCGACGACTCCCGCCCGGGCATCCTGGTGGGGCAGAACCTCACCGACACGCCCAAGCTGTATGTCGATGGCGTGGCGGTGGCGGCGGCTTACGACCCGGCGACCGGTACCCTCACACCCGCCACTGCGCTCGCCGAAGGCCCGCACAGCATCAGCTACACGCTGACCGACGCGGCCGGCAATGAAAGCAGCAAGAGCCCGGCGTTCAGCCTTACCGTGGACACGAGCGGCCCGGCGGCCGGCGGCGAAGGCACGCTGACCCTGCTGGATGACGTAGGCTCGGTCAAGGGCGAGATCGCCCGTGGCGGCATGACCGACGACGCACGCCCCACGTTCAAGGGGACCGGCGTAGGCGCCGACGTAGCCAAGGTCAACGTCTACGATGGCTCCACGCTGCTGGGCAGCGCCGTCGTGACGAACGGCGCCTGGAGCTTCGAGCCTGCCACCCCGCTGGCCAGCGGTGACCACAACCTCACCGCGCGTCCGGTGGACGCCGCGGGCAACGAAGGACCCTCCAGCGCTGGCTGGAACTTCAAGCTGCTGGGCGATGCCCCCGCACAGCCGGCCATTACCGGCGTGAGCGACAACGCAGGCAGCGTGACGGGGACCATCGCCAAGGGCGATACAACGGACGACACCACACCCACCGTCAGCGGCACCGGCACGGCAGGCACCACCATCAAGCTCTACGCCGACGGTGTGGAAGTCGGCTCCACTACCGTGGCCCCGAACGGCACCTGGAGCGTGACGAGCAATGCCCTGACTGGCGACGGCACCAAGCTGCTGACGGCCAAGGCCATCGACGGCGCGGGCCAGTCCAGTGCCGAGACGGGTGCCTATGCCATCGTGCTGGACACCACTGGTCCGGCCAAGCCGAGCGCGCCCACGGCCACGGACGACCAGGGCGCCGTGCAAGGCACCGTGGCCAACGGCAGCACGACCGACGACGCCACCCCGACCTTCAGCGGCTCGGGCACGCCGGGAGATACCGTCAAGGTCTACAACAATGGCACACTGCTGGGCAGCGCAGTCGTACAAACCAATGGCAGCTGGAGTTTCACGCCCACGGCGCAACTGGCCAGCGGTGCGCACGCCATCACCACAACGGCCACGGACGCGGCCGGCAACACCAGCGTCACAAGCGACCCGCTGAATTTCACGGTGGATACGAGCAACGTGACCGTCTCGGTGGCCAAGGCCACCGACAACGCGGGCAGCAAGCAGGGCGACCTGGCCAACGGCGCAAGCACCGACGACACCACGCCCACGCTGGTCGGTACGGCAGCGGCCAACGCGACGATCACCGTCAAGGAAGGCGCCACCACGGTGGGCACGGCCACGGCCGACGCCAGCGGTGCGTGGAGCTTCATCCTGCCGGCGCAGGCGCAAGGCCAGCACAACTACACCGTGGAGGCCCGCAACGCGGCGGGCACCACGGGCAGCACCACCTTCAGCCTGACGATCGACACCACGGCACCTGCGGTACCGTCCATCGCCAATGTCACGGACGACGTGGGCACGGTACAGGGCCCGGTGGCCAACGGCGCGAGCACCGACGACACCACGCCCACGCTGTCGGGCACGGGCGGGACGGCCGGCGACACCATCAAGGTCTACGACAACGGCGCTCTGCTGGGCGCCACCACCGTGCAGGCCAACGGCAGCTGGAGCTTCACGCCCACCGCGCCTCTGACCGAAGGCAGCCATCCGCTGACCGTGACGGCCACCGACCCTCAGGGCAACGAGAGCACGCCGAGCGCGGCCTACACCGTCAAGGTCGACACGACGGCACCGAGCACCCCGGCGGCACCACCCGCAGGCTACAAGGATGATGTGGGTGCGGTGCAGGGCGCCAACAGCACGGCACCGACTACGGACGACACCCGCCCGGGCATCCTGGTGGGGCAGAACCTCAGCGACACGCCCAAGCTGTACGTCGATGGCGTGGCGGTGGCCGCCGCCTACGACCCGGCCACCGGCACACTCACGCCCACGGCGGCACTGCCCGACGGCGCTCACACGTTCAGCTACACGCTGACCGATGCGGCAGGCAACGAAAGCAGCAAGAGCCCGGCATTGAACATCACCGTGGATACCGGTGCGCCTCCGGCTGGAGCAGCACCCACAAGCTACGACGACAATTCCGCGCCGGTCACCAATGCCAACAGCACGGCACCGGCCACCAACGACACCACGCCCGGCATCAATGTCGGCACAGGCCTGACCAACCCCAAGCTGTATGTCAACGGCACGGCTGTGGCTGCGACCTACAACGCGGCGACGGGCACACTCACGCCGAACGTTCCGCTGGCTGACGGAACCTACAACCTGACCTTTACGTCCGCCAACAGCGCGGGCACGGACAGTGCCCAGAGCGGCCCCTTGGTGCTCAAGGTGGACACCACGCCACCGGCGGCGCCCACGATTGCCTTGGACCAGGACACTGCAGGCACTCAGACGGGTTCGTCGAGCGACGCCTACACCAGGAACGGAAGCTACACAGCAGGCGGCGTGGAGCAAGGCGCGGTCGTCCAGTACAGCCAGGACGGTACCAACTGGAGCGCGAGCAAACCCACCGCGGTGGAGGGGGCCAACACGATCAGTGTTCGCCAGATCGATGCAGCGGGCAATGTGAGCGGCAGCAACTCCGTGTCCTTCACTCTGGACACGAGCACCGCTGCGCCCAGCCAGACAACGGCGCAGAACGTCTTCGTTGGTACCGCGCCGTCCTTTGTGCTGACTGGGCAGCAGGTCAACACCACCACGGCGGGCGATCAGTCCGGTCCTGTCACGGTGAAGACCAGCAACGGCGGCTATTTCACAGCCTGGTACGACAACGCACTGAACGACCCTGCAGGCGCGGTGCACGGGCAGTACTACACCGCCAATGGCATCAAGATCGGCAATGAGCTGACTTTTGGTGGCGGCAACTGGCAGGTCAACGGCAACGGCTATGCCAACATGCCGATGCTGAGCGCCGTGGCGCTGGACAATGGCAAGGTGGTGCTGTCATGGCAGACCGAGGACTCCAACGGCGGTGTGGGCGGAGGCGGCTCCAACGCCACCAGCGAAGTGGCCTATGCAACGGCCACCCTGACAGGCAGCACGGCTTCGGCAGGTGCGCCCACGTTGGCGAACACGACACTGGCTGGAAACCAGTCCGGCCCGGCCATGGTGGCTACCAAGGATGGCGGATTCTTCATGGCCTGGTACAACGCGGACGACACGGACCCCCAAGGCGTGGTGCGCGGACAGTTCTTCGATGCCAATGGGAACAAGACCGGTGGGGAGCTCCAACTGGGTAGCTGGCAGGTCAATGGCGACTCCTGGGCTGTGGGTCAGCCACCGCTGAGCGCCGTGACACTCAGCAATGGCGGCATCGCAGTGGCATGGACGGCTGAAGGCGGCCCGGCAGGCCCCAACACGGCGTCTACCGAAGTAGCTCAGGTCGTGGTGTCCAGCACGGGCACGGTGGGCCCGCAATCCGTGGCCAACACCACGACGGCAGGCAACCAGGGCGCGCCGGTGATGGTGGCGACCAGCGATGGCGGTTACTTCATCGCCTGGTTCAACGACGACAGCAGCGTCAAAGGCGGCCAAGGCCAGATCAGCGGCCAGTACTTCAATGCCAGCGGCAGCAAGGTCGGTGGTGAGGTGGCCCTGGGCACCTGGGTGGTCAATGAAAACACCCAGGTCGACATGCCTTTCCTGACGGCCACCGCGCTCCAGGGTGGCAAGGTCGCCGTGGGCTGGCAAACCGAAGACAGCACCAACAACACCGGCCCCACGGACACCAACGAGGCAGCGATGGTGGTGGTGAGCAACAACGCTGGTGCAGTGACGGTCAGTGCCCAAACCATGGTCAATACGACTACGGCAGGGAACCAGTCCCCGCCGACCATGGTCGGATTGGACACCGGCGGATTCTTTGCTGCCTGGTATGACGATTCCTGGGCTGACCCGGGCAATTCCGTGATTCGCGGCCAGTACTTCAACGCTCAGGGCGCGAAGGTCGGCAGCGAAATTCTGGTGAGCAACTACCGGGCGGAACTCAGCGACGCGGGAGAGCAGCCACCGCTGCACGTCACCGCGTTGGTCGGTGGCAAGGTGGTGGTGTCCTGGAACACCGAGGCTGACGATGCCAGGGACGGCAGCGGTGCCGCTGTCTACCAGGCCGTCATCGACATGCCCGCCACGACAGTGGTCAATGGCACGGCGGAACTGAACAGCACGGTGACGCTGAAAGACGGTGCAGGCACCGTCCTCGGTACGACGGTGACGGATGCGCAGGGACAGTGGCAGATCACGACGAGCGAAGTGCAGGACAGCACCAGGCCCTTGTACGCGACCGTGGTCGACAAGGCCGGCAACAGCGTGACCAAGCCCATCAACTTCACGCCGCCGGTGGTGTTGGACCTGAACCACGATGGCCACATCGAATACGGCCATGTCGTGATGGACGTGACCGGAGACGGCGTAGCGGAGCGCACCGCCTGGACAGGCGCCAACGATGGCGTGCTGGTGTGGGACAAGCACGGCGATGGCGTGGTGCACGACAGCAGCCAGTACGCCTTTACCCAGTACGGCGGCAGCACCGACCTGCAAGGCCTGGCCGCACGCTTCGATACCAACCATGATGGCGTGTTCGATGCGAACGACAAGGAGTTCTCGCAGTTCGCGGTGTGGCGCGATGCCAACCAGAACGGTTTGAGCGATGCGGGCGAGGTCCGGTCGCTGGCCGACTGGGGCATCACGTCCATCGGTTTGACCAGCGATGGACAGGTGCGGCACGGCGACGGCGTGATCGAGTTCGGGCGCACATCGGCCACCATGGCTGACGGATCGTCGATGTTGGTGGCCGACGCCATGTTCGCCCACGATTCGCTGGACGCCCTGGTGCAAAACGCCACTGTCGCTCCGCACGGCAACCCGGGCACGGACGACGCATCGCCTGTCACGGTGGATATGAAGCCGTTGGAGGTCCATGCCTTTGCCACCAAGCCGCTGTTGGTGACGGTCGACGGCAACGATGCAGGGCGACTGGACGGTGCTGGCGCGAAGCACGCGGATGCGACGGCGTCCATCGACGACCACACACCCGACGTGTGGCACAGCGCGATGGCGAATCTGCTGGTCGACCAGCAAGCCGCGCTGCACCCGGTGCTCTGATTCCGGGAGCGACCGAAGCCACGGGCCACCAGGTCCGTGGCTATTTCTTCTCTGTGCATGGATTCCCTGGCGCCCCGTCCGGTGCGAATGGGCGCAAGCCAGCCCACAAGCAAATTGGCAGATCAACAAACAAGTGAGTGCGGATTGAAAAAGAGTAGTGCCTTGGTGGCCGGAGCCGCACTGCGTGGGTGCAGGGGCGTGGGCCTGGCCCTGTGCCTTCACATGGGGGGAGTAGCGCTCGCGCAGCCCACCATGTCGCCGGTGTTGCTGAACCTGATCCGGCAGACAGTGGAACTGCATCCTTCGGTACGGATGGAGTCTGCCTTCGTGCGGGCGGCCAAGGAGGATGTGTCTGCCGCGGATTGGCAGCGTTACCCCACGTTGGCTGCCCAGACCTCGTCCAACACCCCACGCCTGTCCACACAGCTCAGCCTGGAGCAGCCGCTCTGGACGGGCGGGCGCCTGGATGCGCAGCGGGATATGGCCCGGGCGCAGGAGGCGCTGCAGGTGGCCCAGAAGAAAGAGGTCCAGTACCAGCTGGCGACCAAGGTGGTGGACTCGTGGGTGGCGATGGTGCAGGCCGACGAGCGCATCAAAGAGACGGGCCGGACCATCGACCAGCTCGAGCGCTACAAGGCAATGATGCGCCGGCGTGTCGACGCACAGGTGTCGCCCCAGATCGAATTCACGTTGCTGGAATGGCGGACGTTTCAGGCACGGGTCGATCTGCAGCAGACGCGCACGGCGCGCACGCTGTCCCGCAACCGCCTGCGCCAGCTGGTCGGGCACGAGCCCGAAAGCGATGCCGCATGGGACGCAGAGCAACCCCTGGCGGCGCTGGCGACGACCGCATCGGAAACCCGGCATGCGCTGGGCCGGCAGATCGACGATGCCATCGACGTGCACCCCTCGGTGCGCAAAGCGCGGGAGCGGGCACGGGTGGTGCAGTACCAGGCCGACGTGCAGCGGGCCGGGCTCGGGCCCGAGGTGTATTTGAGGGCGCAATACAGGGCCGGTGGTGCGGCGGTGCCGGGTGAGCGCAGCGTCTTCGTCGGTGTGCGATACCAGCCCGGCGCGGGCTTGTCCTCGCTGGCCACCAGTCGGGCTGCGTCTGAGCGGGCGCAGGGGCAATTGTTTGCGGCGGAGACCGCGCAGCGCGAGCTCAACGAACAGATGCGCACCGATCTGGAGAACATGGCCAGTGCGCAGATGCGCGCCGATGCCTTGGCGACCGCCGTCGGGTCCTCCACGGACGTGCTGGTGTCGAACGAAAGGCTGTTCATCGCGGGCAAGCGCAGTTGGCAGGAAGTTCTCAACACCGTGCGCGAGGGGGGCGACAACCGCCTGGCGCTGGTGGACGCGCGCGCGGCCTTGCTGGCAGCCTACTACCGCCTGCAGGTGGTGCGTGGCGATCTGGATTGGCAGCAGAGTGCGCCGTGATCGTGCGGTCTGTCCTGCAGATTCGGCGGCACTGCGCGCGTTGGTCATTCTTTTCCTTTTTCAACCTGTCTGCCACATGGCCCACGAGTTCCGTGTGTGCGCGACAGGCTCGTTTTTTTTGGTTCCCGTGATGCACGTGATGCGTGTGATGCCGTGTGCGGCAAGGTCCAAGTGCGTTTTCCATGAATAACAACCCCATAGAGCATTCCCTGGCGTGGGCTTTAGAACGACTGGCCCAGTTACAGGGCGTCAGCATCAATATGATGCGCTTGCGTGCCGCCGTGGAACGGCATGGACGGCCGGGTTCCATGTCGGGCGTGACCGCTGTGTGCGCCAGCCTCGATTGGTCCGCGCCCGTGATGATGAACCACCCCGACCGGGTGATGCTGCCGCTGCTGTGCAAAACGAAAAGCGATGGATGGGGCGTGGTGGTGGACCGCGACCCGCAGCAGCGGTGGGTGGTCGAGTTTGCCGATGGCACCCGCCCCGTGGACGAGGCCGCGCTGACCCACTCCGCGATGGTGGCGATGCGCCAGCGGGGCGTCGCCGCGCAGTCCGACACGTTCGAGGCCGTGCTCAAGAATGCGCTGCGCCCATACCGGGGCGTGCTGGTGGAGGCCGCTCTGGCGTCGGTGTTCATGGGCCTGCTGGCACTGGCCATCTCGCTGTTTTCGATGCAGGTCTACGACCGGGTCATTCCCACCCGCAGCGAATACACCCTGATCATCCTTGGCATCGGCGTGCTGCTGGCCATCTTGCTGGAGACGGCGATGAAGTTCGCGCGATCCCGCGTCATGGATTCCCTCACGGCCGGCCTGGACAGCCGTTTGTCCCGGGACATCTTCCAGCGTTTGCTCAGCGTACGCATCGATCAGCTGCCCAGCTCGGTCGGCAGCCTGGCAGGGCAGATACGGGGGTACGAGCAAGTGCGCGGGTTCTACACCGGAAGCACGCTGTTTGCGCTGGTGGACTTTCCGATGGCGCTGTTGTTCCTGGCAGTGCTGATGGTCATCGGGCACCCGCTGGTGGCACTGGTGCCTTTGGTGTGCGGGTTGATGGCCTTGGTGGTGGGTGTCAGCCGGCACCGGCGCGTGAACGCTCTGGCCAGCCAGGGGTTATCGGCCGCGAGCCGCAAGACCGGCTTGCTGGTCGAGGTGGTGGAAGGCGCCGAGACCATCAAGGCGGGTGTGGGCAGTTGGAAGTTCCTCTCGCGCTGGATTGCAGTCAACAGCGACACCATCCGGCAAGACCTGGACATGCGCCATGTGAGCGAGGGCGCGGGGTACTTCGCAGCCACGCTCCAGCAGTTCAGCTACGTCGGCATCGTGATGCTCGGCTCCTGGGTCATCATCAATGGGGGCATGACGATGGGGGCGTTGATCGCCTGCTCGATCATTGGTGGCCGCATCATGGCGCCGCTGGTGACGCTGCCGGGCCTGATCGTCCAGCATGCCCATGCGCAGGCGGCCACCCGTTCGCTTGAAAAGCTCTACGCGCTGGAGGCTGACAACCATGGCGTACCGCGTCCCTTGGTGCCCCAAAAGCTGCAGGGCCACTATGTGCTGCAGGATGTGGCGTTTGCCTATGGCAAGAATGCCCCGGCCGTCTCTATCAAGAGCCTGACGATTCAGCCCGGCGAAAAGGTAGCGGTGATCGGGCCCATCGGCTCGGGCAAGTCGTCGCTGCTCAAGCTGCTGGCCGGCCTGTACCGGCCTACGTCGGGCCGGGTGCTGGTCGACAGCCTGGACATGGCCCAGGTGAACCAGCAGGTCATCAGCCAGCACATCGGCTACCTGCAGCAGGAGCACCGCTTGTTCCACGGCACCTTGCGCGAAAACCTGCTCATCGGCATGCCCGACCCAGGCGACGACGCGATGCAGATGGCCTTGCAGCGGTCCGGCCTGATCCAGTTCGTGGCGGGCCATCCGCGTGGGCTGGACCTGCCCATCCACGAAGGGGGCAAAGGGCTGTCGGGCGGGCAGCGGCAACTGGTGGCCTTCACGCGCCTGCTGTTGACGCAGCCTACCGTGCTGCTGCTCGACGAGCCCACGGCCAACATGGATCTGGCACAGGAAAAGCGCTGCCTGTCGGTACTGGGCGAGGAGGCGGGTGTGGGCAAAACGCTGATCGTGGTCACCCACAAGTCGAGCGTGCTCCCGCTGGTGGACCGCATCGTTGTCGTGTCCGGCCACAAGGTCGTGATGGACGGGCCCCGGGATGCCGTGCTGATGCGCTTGAAGAAGGCGTCAGAGCCCGTGTCCGTACAGCCGTCCAACGCGGCCGCGCAAGGTGTGCAGGTGGTCACCGCATGAAGATCGAACCCATGATGGACGCCCAGGCACCCGCCCGTGGCATGGCGGTGTCACAACCTCAACCACAACGACAGCGTGCCGCTGACGCACACGCCCATGCTCACGCAGATATCGCAGACCTGCTGGCACCGCAGCGCCGGTCCCGCTGGACGCTGCGCGTCGCGATGGTCGGCATCGTGGCTCTGGTGACCTGGGCCGCAGTTTCCAAGATCGACCAGGTGACGCGCGCACAGGCCCAGGTGATCGCCAGCGCCCGCACGCAGGTCATCCAGGCGGTAGACCCGGGCGTGGTAACCCGCCTACACGTGCGCGAGGGCGACGATGTGAAAGCGGGGCAACTGCTGGTGACCCTGGAAAAGGCCCGGGCGGAAGCCGCGGTGGACGACGCGCAGTCCAAGGTGGCAGCCCTTCGCTCAGCTTTGGTGCGCCTGCGCGCCGAGGTCTATGGGGAACCCTTGAAGTTCGATGCAGAGCTGCTGGCATACCCCGAATTCGTGCGCAACCAGCGTGCGCTGTACGAGCGGCGCAAGCAGGCGATCGACGAGGATGTGGCCTCGCTGCGCGGCGCGATGGACTTGGCCAAACAGGAACTGGACATGAACCAGAAACTGGTGGCCACCGGCGACGTGAGCCTGGCCGACGTGCTGCGGCTCAAGCGCATGGTCGCCGAGATCCAGGCGCAGATCGCCAACAAGCGGAACAAGTACTTCCAGGACTCGCAGGCGGAGATGACCAAGGCCCAGGAGGAACTGAACACACAGGTCGAGCAGGTGCGCGACCGCAAGCAGGTGATGGAGCACACCGAACTGTTCGCTCCGCTGGGCGGCCAGGTCAAGAGCATCCAGTTGACGACCGCAGGTGCCGTGGTCAAGCCCGGCGACGTCATCATGGAAATCGTGCCCACCGGCGGGGATTTGATCCTGGAGGCCAAGATCAACACCGCCGACATCGCCTTCGTGGAAATAGGGCAGGTCGCGAGCGTCAAGCTCGATGCGTACGACTACTCGATCTTCGGCACCATGAAGGGCGAAGTCTTCTACGTGAGCCCCGACACGCTGGAGGAAAACCGCCAGGGCAAGATGGAGCCCTACTACCGGGTGCAGATCCGCATCCGGGGCAAGGAGTTCACCAAGGGCAGCGACGTCAAGATCAGGCCGGGCATGACGGCCTCCGTCGACATCAAGGCGATGGAGCGGACGGTGTTGAGCTACCTGACCAAGCCCCTGACCAAGACGTTGTCGCAATCGATGGGTGAGCGGTGAAGGTGAAGGTGACGGTGACGGCTCCCGCGGCTCCCGTCACCGGGGCGGGTTGCCGAGCGCTGCCTTTGGTGTGGCGCGCTGGCGCATTCAAGAGACTGCGGGCATGCGCCGCCACAGCGGCACCGCGGCATCGCGGCACCGCGCGAGAGGGCTTGCAGGCAGCGGCAGGGTACGGTAGGGTTTGCTATTAAATATGTAGCTGGTTGCGATTGTTGGACAAGCGATAGCGCCCATTTTTACTCGTACTTCTTCTCCAGCGCATCCCACTGCGGCTTGCACACCAGCCGCTGGCGTTCGGCAAACGGCGCCACCATCGCGGGGTCCTCATCCACACGGCGCTCGTCGCGCAGCACGGTCAGCACCTTCTGCATGCCGGCCACTGCGCCCTGCAATGCCGCGTTGGCGTACAGCACCAGCCCGTAGCCCAGGCCCGCCAGCTCGTCGGCGCTGAAGATGGGCGTCTTGCCGCCGATCACCATGTTCATGAGCTGGGGCCGGTCGGCCAGGCGCCGGGGCAGGGCGCGGATCTCGTCGGCCGTGGTGACGGCTTCCACGAACAGGATGTCGGCCCCCGCCTCGCCAAACCGCTGCGCGCGCTCGACCGCCGCCTCGAAACCCTGGGCGGCGCAGGCGTCGGTGCGCGCCATGATCAGGGTGCCCGGGTCGCGGCGCGCGTCCACGGCGGCCTTGATCTTGCCCAGCATCTCGTCGGTGGGGATCACCTCCTTGCCGTTGAAATGCCCGCAGCGCTTGGGCGAGACCTGGTCTTCCAGCTGGATGCAGTCGGCACCCGCGCGCTCCAGCGTGCGCACCGCGTGGTACGTGTTGAGCGCGTTGCCGAAGCCCGTGTCGGCATCGACGATGAGCGGCAGCTCCACCGCGTCGCGGATGCGTGCCGTGTGGTCGGCGATGTCGGTGAGGCCCATGAACGCCTGGTCGGGCAGGCCGAACCACATGTTGGTGACGCCTGCGCCAGTGACGTAGAGCGCCTCGAACCCCAGGTCGGCCACCACACGGGCGGACAGGGCATTGAACGCGCCTGGCACGATGACGCCCCGGCGGGCTTCGGCCAGGGCCTTGAGTTGTTGTTTGGTGTTCATAAGGGTGTGTCAGAAGCAGTCGGCGGGGATGCGAATGCACCCTTCCATGAGAATGCGGGCGCTGCGGCTCATCAAGGCTTTGGTCACCGTCCATTGGCCACCGTGATGCGTGGCCTCGGCGCCCACGCGCAGCGTGCCCGAGGGGTGCCCGAAGCGGACCGCGTTGCGCGCCCCACCGCCCGCTGCCAGGTTGACCAGCGTGCCAGGGATGGCGGCGGCTGTGCCGATGGCCACCGCGGCGGTCCCCATCATCGCGTGGTGCAGCTTGCCCATGGAGAGCGCACGCACCAGCAGATCGATGTCGTGTGCTTCGATGCGCTTGCCGCTGGAGGCGGTGTAGGCCGCGGGCGGCGCCACGAACGCGATCTTGGGCGTGTGCTGGCGGGTGGCGGCATCCTCCAGTTCGCGGACCAGGCCCATGCGCAGCGTGCCGTGGGCGCGGATGGCTTCGAAGCGTGCGAGCGCCGCGGCGTCGCCGTTGATCGCGTCCTGCAGCTCGGTACCGGCGTAGCCCAGGTTGTGGGCATTGAGAAAAATGGTGGGAATGCCCGCGTCTATCAGCGTGGCGGGGAAGCTGCCGACACCTGGTACCTCCAGCGTGTCCACCACGTTGCCGGTAGGGAACATCGATCCCGCGCCTTCCGCACCGTCGGCGGGGTCCATGAATTCGAGTGGTATTTCGGCCGCTGCAAAGGTCACGCCGTCTAACTCGAAGTCCCCGGTCTCCTGCACCTGCCCGTTCGCGATCGGCACATGCGCCACGATGGTCTTGCCGATGTTGGCCTGCCAGATGCGCACGTCCAAGGCACCGTTGCTCGGGATGCGCGCTGCATCGATCAACCCCATGTGGATGGCGCAGGGGCCCACGGCGGCCGAGAGGTTGCCACAGTTGCCGCTCCAGTCCACGAACGGCTGGTCGATGGACACCTGGCCGAAGAGGTAGTCCACATCATGCCCGGGCCGCAGGCTGCGCGACAGGATCACGGCCTTGCTGGTGCTGGACGACGCATTGCCCAGGCCGTCGATCTGCTTGCCGTACGGGTCCGGGCTGCCCAGAGCGCGCAGCAGGATGGCGTCGCGGGCGGCGCCGGGCTGGCGGGCCGGGGCGGGCAGGTCGTCCAGGCGGAAGAAGAGGCCTTTGCTGGTGCCGCCGCGCATGTAGGTGGCGGGGATTTTGAGTTGGGGTGAGGAGGGTGTCATGGGGTGGAGGGTCTACGTTTGCGGGGAGGGCGTGTGGGCTTTGCCAATGGGTTGGTGGTTGCGCTGAGGCCCCCTCTCCCCCGGCCCCTCTCCCGCGAGGGGAGAGGGGAGGGGTGCATGGCGCTGGTGTTGTTCGGGATGTTCTCTCGGATGATTGAAGTGCGCCCAGCCAATGATCGTCAGCCGTGCTTATCCAGGGAAGCCCCTCTCCCCTCGCGGGAGAGGGGTTGGGGAGAGGGGGCCGAGGCACCACCGCCACCCCGCTCCAGAAAATCCTGCGCAAACCTCTGCAGCACGCCCCCCGCTTCATACACCGACACCTCCTCCGCCGTGTCCAGCCGGCAGGCCACAGGCACCCGCAGCACCTCGCCGCTTCGGCGCCGCACCACCAGCGTCAAGTCAGCCCGCGCCGTGCACAGCCCCTCCACGCCATAGACCTCGGTGCCATCCAGGCCCAGCGTCAGCCGGTTCGTGCCGGGCTGGAACTCCACGGGCAGCACCCCCATGCCGATCAGGTTGGTGCGGTGGATGCGCTCGAAGCCCTCGGCCACCACCACTTCCACACCCGCCAGGCGCACGCCCTTGGCGGCCCAGTCGCGCGAGGAGCCCTGGCCGTAGTCGGCGCCGGCGATGATGATCAAGGGCTGGCGGCGGTTCAGGTAGGTCTCCATGGCCTCCCACATGCGCAGGATCTGGCCTTCGGGCTCCACCCGGGCCAGCGACCCGGGCTGCACGCTGCCGTCGGGGTTGCGCACCATCTCGTTTCGGAGCGTGGGGTTGGCAAACGTGGCCCGCATGGCCGTCAGGTGGTCGCCGCGGTGCGTGGCGTAGGAGTTGAAATCTTCCTCGGGCACGCCCATGCGGTGCAGGTACTCGCCGGCTGCGCTGTCCCGCAGGATGGCGTTCGACGGCGAGAGGTGGTCGGTGGTGATGTTGTCCGGCAGGATGGCCAGCGGGCGCATGCCCTGGCGCGTGCGCGGTTGGGCCGCCAGGGCCCCCACGCCGTCGGTGTCCCAGTAGGGCGGGCGGCGAATGTAGGTGGACTCCGGGCGCCAGCCGTACTGCGGGCTCACCGCGTCGCCAGTGTCGGCGCGGATCGCGAACATGGGCTCGTAGACGGCGCGGTACTGTGCGGGCTTGACGGCGCCTTTCACCACGGCGTCGATCTCTGCATCGCTCGGCCAGATGTCTCGGAGGCGGATCTCCCGGCCGTCCACCACCGCCAGCACGTCGTTTTCGATGTCGAAGCGCACCGTGCCCGCGATCGCATAGGCCACCACCAGCGGCGGCGAGGCCAGGAAGGCCTGGCTGGCGTACGGGTGGATGCGGCCGTCGAAGTTGCGGTTGCCCGACAGCACGGCGGTCGCGTACAGCTGGCGGTCGATGATCTCTTGCCTTATGGCGGGGTCGAGCGCGCCCGACATGCCGTTGCAGGTGGTGCAGGCAAAACCCACGATGCCGAAGCCGAGGTGTTCCAGGTCCTGCAGCAGGCCTGCTTCCTGCAGGTACAGCTCGACGGCCTTGGAGCCGGGGGCGAGCGATGTTTTCACCCAGGGCTTGCGCGCCAGGCGCAAGCGGCGGGCGTTGCGCGCCAGCAGCGCCGCCGCGATCACATTGCGCGGGTTGGAGGTGTTGGTGCAGCTTGTGATGGCGGCAATCACCACGGCGCCATCGGGCAGGGTGCCTTCGTGGGCCGCCGGCATCTGCCATGCGCGGGCGATGCCGCGGGCCGCCAGGTCGCTGGTGGCCACGCGCGCGTGCGGGTTGGACGGGCCCGCCATGTTGCGCACGACGCTGGACAGATCGAAACTCAGCGTGCGCTCGTACACCGCATCGCTCAGCGTGTCGGACCACAGGCCTGCGGCCTTGGCATAGGTCTCCACCAGACGGACCTGGACCGGCGTGCGGCCCGTGAGCGTCAGGTACTCGAGCGTCTGGTCGTCGATGCTGAACAGGGCCGCGGTCGCGCCGTACTCGGGCGCCATGTTCGAGATGGTCGCGCGGTCGCCGATGGTGAGCCTAGCGGCGCCCTCGCCGTAGAACTCCAGGTAGGCGCCGACCACCTTGGACCGGCGCAGGAACTCGGTCAGCGCCAGTACCACGTCGGTGGCGGTGATGCCGCTCTGGCGCTGGCCGGTGAGCTGCACGCCCACGATCTCCGGCAGACGCATCCACGACGCGCGGCCCAGCATCACGTTCTCGGCCTCCAGGCCGCCGACGCCGATGGCAACGACGCCCAGCGCATCGATGTGCGGCGTGTGGCTGTCGGTGCCCACGCAGGTGTCGGGGTAGGCCACGCCGTTGTCGGCATGGACCACGGGCGACATCTTCTCCAGGTTGATCTGGTGCATGATTCCGTTCCCTGCGGGGATGACCTGCACATTGGAAAAGGCCTTTTTCGTCCACTCGATGAAGTGAAAGCGGTCTTCGTTGCGGCGGTCTTCGATGGCGCGGTTTCTTGCGAATGCACCGGGGTAGGACCCGCCGCATTCCACGGCCAGCGAATGGTCCACGACCAGTTGCACGGGCACCACGGGGTTCACCTGGGCGGGGTCCCCACCCGCGGCCGCGATGGCGTCGCGCAGGCCCGCCAGGTCCACCAGCGCGGTCTGGCCCAGGATGTCATGGCACACCACACGCGCCGGAAACCACGGAAAGTCGCGCTCGCGCCGGCGCCCGATCAGCTGGCGCAGGCAGTCGTCCACGATGGCCGGGTCAGCCCGGCGCACGATGTTCTCGGCGTGCACACGCGATGTGTAGGGCAGGGTGGCCCACGCGCCGGGCGTGAGGGCATCGACGGCCGCGCGGGCGTCGAAGTAGTCCAGTGCGGTGCCGGGCAAGGGCCGGCGATGTCGGGTGTTCATCATGGTGTTGTGTCGCTCGGCTTCAAATACCTGTCAGTTCGTCACTGTCTTTCGATTCCCCTCTCCCCTCGCGGGAGAGGGAGAGGGAGAGGGAGAGGGAGACGATGCAGCGCTCATGGCTGTCAAACACGGTCCTCGATCCGCACAAACGGCAGATTGTCCGGCCCGGTGTAATGCGCACTGGGGCGGATGATCTTGTTGTCCAGGCGCTGCTCGATGATGTGCGCCGCCCAGCCGCTCGTGCGCGCGATCACGAACAGCGGCGTGAACATGGCGGTGGGCACGCCCATCATGTGGTAGCTCACCGCACTGAACCAGTCGAGGTTGGGGAACATGCTCTTGGCCTCCCACATCACCGACTCGAGCCGCTCGGCGATGTCGAACATCTTGGTGCTGCCCGCCTCCTCGGACAGGGACCGCGCCACGCCCTTGATGACGCCATTGCGCGGGTCGCTCACGGTGTAGACCGGGTGGCCGAAGCCGATCACGACCTCCTTGGCCTGCACGCGCCGGCGGACGTCGGCCTCTGCCTCGTCCGGGCTGTCGTAGCGCTTCTGGATCTCGAAGGCTACCTCGTTGGCCCCGCCGTGCTTGGGGCCGCGCAGTGCTCCGATGGCGCCGGTGATGCACGAATACACATCGCTGCCCGTGCCCGCCACGACGCGCGCGGTGAAGGTCGATGCGTTGAACTCGTGCTCGGCATACAGGTTGAGCGAGGTGTGCATCGCGCGCTCCCAGGCCGCGCCGGGCCGGGTGCCATGCAGCAGGTGCAGGAAGTGGGCGCCGATGGAGTCGTCGTCCGTCTCGACGTCGATGCGCTTGCCCTGGGTGCTCCAGTGGTACCAGTACAGCAGCATGGAGCCGAGCGAGGCGAGCAGCCGGTCGGCGATGTCCCTGGCGCCGGGCGTGTTGTGGTCGTCCTTTTCGGGCAGCACGCAGCCCAGGGCCGAGACGCCGGTGCGCATCACATCCATCGGGTGGCTGCTGGCAGGCAGCTTTTCCAGCGCGTCCTTCACGCTGGCCGGCAGGCCGCGCAGGGCCTTGAGTTTGGTTTTGTAAGCCTTGAGCTCGGCGCGCGTGGGCAGCTTGCCGTGCACCAGCAGGTGGGCGATCTCTTCGAATTCGCAGACGTCGGCGATATCGAGGATGTCATAGCCCCGGTAGTGCAGGTCGTTGCCCGTGCGGCCCACGGTGCACAGCGCAGTGCTGCCGGCAGTCACGCCCGACAGCGCGACGGATTTCTTGGGCTTGAAGCCTGCGGTAGGGGTCGTTGTTTCCATGGTCATGGGGTCTCCTGGGGTGTCACTGTGGTGCCAGATAGGCATGGGCGATGGGTGCGGGGCGGCCCTTGGCATCCACCGCCACCATCTCGAACACCCCCTGGAGCACCTCTTCGGCGGGCGAGCCCAGCGCCTGCGCGAAGCCGGCCACGCACACGGTGAGCGAGCTGCGCCCGAGCCGCGTCGCCCAGGCGCGCAGGGTGAGCACATGGCCCACGCCCACGGGCGCCACGAATCGCACGTCGCTCACGCCGGCCATCACCACGTTGCTGCCGGCCGCGCTGCGGGCAGCCAGAAACGCCGCCTTGGACATGAGTAGCAGCGCATGCCCGCCGAACAGGGTGCCGTAGTGGTTGGCGTGCTCGGGAAAGATGATTTCCGTGAGCTCCAGGGTGCCGTTGGGGGTTGTCATGCTTCGCAATCTACGCACAATAGCGGCCCTGCAGAAGGGCTGAATTGGCGAATGTTTGCGAATGAAATCCCTGCAGATTGCAAATTTTGCGAAGTTATTTGTTGCCGAGGCCAATCGATGAAAAAGACGTTCATGGGCGTGCGCCTGCGCCGCCTGCGCGAGGAGCGGGGCATGACCCAGGTGGCGCTGGCGCGCGCGCTGGACCTGTCGGCGAGCTACCTCAACCAGCTCGAACAGAACCAGCGGCCGCTCACCGTGCCGGTGCTGCTCAAGATCAACGCGGTGTTCGGCGTGGATGTGCAGCGCTTTTCGGACGATGACGAGGCGCGCCTGATCACCGGCCTGCGCGAGGTGCTGTCCGACCTGCCCGCGGGCCTGGGCGGCGAGGGCGCGGGCGACGCCGTGTCGCTGGCCGAGATCCGCGAGCTGGCCGCCGGCATGCCGGCAGTGGCCCGCACGCTGCTGGCGCTGCACCAGCGCCACCGCCAGGCCCTGGAGCGGCTGGAGGCGCTGAGCGCCCAGAACGCCCAGTGGGGCCTGGGCGACGAGCGCGGCGCGGCGGCGCCGCCGCCGCTGGCGGGCGGCCACCTGCCCATGGCGTACGAAGAAGTGCGCGACTTCTTCTTCGCGCGCCAGAACCACATCGCAGAGCTGGACGATGCGGCCGAGCGTTGCTCCGCCGAATGGGCCCTGCAGCCGGGCCGCGCGGGCGAGGCGCTGGCCCAGCGGCTGCTGCAGGCCCACGGGGTGCGGGTGGTGAGCGCGATCGATCTGCCGGGCCAGGCCCAGCGGGTGTTCGAGCCCGGCTCCGGCGTGTTGCAACTCGCGGCCGGGCTGGAGCCCGGGCAGCGCGCTTTCCAGATGGCAACGCAGCTGGCGTTTCTGGAAATGGGCCCGCCACTGGCGCGGCTCGCGGACGCGGCGGGCTTGTCGAGCGACCAGGCGCGGGCGCTGGCGCGCATCGGCCTGGCCAACTACTTCGCCGGGGCGCTGGTGTTGCCCTACACCGCCTTCTTGCGCGCGGCCGAGGCGGTGCGCTACGACATCGACCGCTTGGGCCACGAGTTCGGCGTGGGTTTCGAGACGGTGTGCCATCGGCTGTCCACCCTGCAACGGCCCGGCGCGCGGGGTGTGCCGTTTTTCTTCATCCGGGTGGACCGGGCGGGCAACATCAGCAAGCGCCAGTCGGCCACCCACTTTCACTTCAGCAAGATCGGCGGCACCTGCCCGCTGTGGAACGTGTACGAGGCGTTCGCCCAGCCGGGCCGCATCGTGCCGCAAATCGCCCGCATGCCCGACGGGCGGGCCTACCTGTGGGTGGCGCGCACCGTGTCGCGCGGCGGCATGGGGTGGGGCTTGCCGGGCAAGGAGTTTTCCGTGGCGCTGGGCTGCGATGTGCGGCACGCGCCGCAGCTGGTCTATTCGCAAGGGCTCGACCTGGCCAACCCCGACGCGGCCGTCCCCATCGGCATGGGCTGCAAGGTCTGCGAGCGGCCGGCCTGCCCGCAGCGCGCCTTTCCGCCCATCGGCCGGGCGCTGGATGTGAACGAGAACCGCAGCCGGTTCGCGCCCTACCCGGTGGCTGCCACCGCGGGGGCAGGGTAGACCCTTGGGCTGACGATGCATTGGTGCGGCGTCTATGCAGTTTGCTCATGAATTCATAGCGCCTTGCGCATGACCGTATTGCGGTGGACGCTCTTTTGTCTCAATAATGGGCGGTAACCAGTTGTTATCACTTTCCGGGCTCCAAAAGCCCGTGAGATTGCAGCTATCCTGCGCTGTTACCACAGGTCCCAGCCTCCGATCCGGCCACCGCGAAGCCCTCGTCGAACACGCCTGCCCAGCCCGCAAACCATGTCCTCCTTCACCTATTCAGGTAGCTACCGGCATTGGTTGCCCGGGATAGGTGTGGCCACGCTCGGTATCGCGCTGAGCCTGTGGCTGGCCTGGCAGCAGTCCCAGGCCGTGGCCCAGGTCGGGCAGGCGCGGTTCGTGCAGGAGGCCCGGTCGTTCGCCGATGCGCTGGGCCAGCGCATCGAGGGGCACACCGAGGTCGTCAACGGCCTGCGCGGGCTGTTCACTGCCAACCCCCACCTCACGCGCGCCGAGTTCGAGCGCGCCGCCAGCGACCTGGAGGTGGGCCAGCGCTACGCCGGCGTGCGCAACCTGTCGTTCACCCGCTGGGTGCCGGGCTCCGAGCGCGCCGCCTACGAGGCCCGGGTGCGCGCCGACCGGTCCATCTCCGCCAACGGCTACCCCGACTTCGCCATCCGCCCGCCGGGGGAGCGGGCCGAGTACTTCGTGGCCGAGTACCTCTGGCCCATGTCCGGCAACGAGAGCGTGCTGGGCCTCGACATCAGCGCGCAGCCCACCAACCTGGCGGCCATGCAGTACAGCCGCGACAGCGGGCACACCGTGGCGTCCGCGCCGTTCGATCTGCTGCAGGAAGAAACGCACCGCCCAGGCTTCGTGATCCGCGTGCCGGTGTTCGACTACACCGCCGGCACGCCCGAGCCACGCTTCGTGGGCGCGGTGGCCTCCACCATCCGGGTGTACGACCTGGTGCAGGCGCTGGGCAGCCAGGGCTTGCTCAATGGCATCTCCATTGCGATGGCCGACCACGGGTCGGTGCGTGCGGGCTCTACCGATGCCACGGTGCGCACGCTGCTCACGCAGTCGTCTGCGGCGCTGCCGGATTCGCAGCCCTTCGTGCGCGACTTGCTGGTGCACGACCGCCGCTGGCGGCTCACGTTCCGGCCAGCGCGCTCGTTCCTGTCGGCGTCCGAGGCCCGGTTGCCCATCCTGGCGGGGGCCGGCGGGGTGCTGGTATCGCTGCTGTTGGCCTCCACCGTGGGGCTGCTGGTGCGCCAGCGCACTATGGCGCTGGTGCGCGCTCAGGCGTCCGACGATGCGCGGCGCGAAAGCGATGAGCGCTTTCGCGCGCTGTTCAACCAGGCCAGCGTGGGCGTGGCCATGCTGGACAGCACCACGGGGCGGTTCCTGCGCGTGAACCAGCGCTATGCGGACATCGTGGGCTACACGCCCGGCGAGATGCTCACCATGAGCTTCCAATCCATCACCCATCCGGGCGACCTGGCGGCGGATGTGCAGCAGCTCGAACGGCTCAAGGCCGGAGAGATCCCGGAATACCGGCTGGAAAAGCGCTACCTGCACAAAGAGGGCCGCGTGGTCTGGACGGACCTCACCGTGTCGCCGGGTGCCACCCCCGACAACCACATCGCCGTGGTGCAGGACATCACCTCGCGCAAGCTCATGGAAGACACGCTGCGCACCAACGAGCACCGGTTGCGCGGCATCCTGGAGCGCCTGCCCATGGGTCTGTGCCTTGTCCATCCGGACGGGCGCATCGGCTTTCGCAACCAGCGGTATGTGGAAATCTGCGGGTACACCGAGGCCGAGGTGCCCGATGTGGACCTCTGGTGGCAGCGCGCCTTCCCCAACGTGGCCGAGCGCGAAGGCGTGCGGGACAGCTGGCGCGCGGCGGTCAAGCGCGCGGCCGGGGTGGATGGCGTCATTCCGGGTGCCGAATACCTCATCACCTGCCGCGACGGCACCAAGCGCCCGGTCGAAGTCTCGGGCGTGCAGGTGGAGGGTGGACACCTGGTCACCATGCAGGACCTGAGCCAGCGCAAGGCGGCCGAGGAAGAAATCAACAACCTGGCCTACTACGACCCGCTCACCAGCCTGCCCAACCGCCGCCTGCTCATGGACCGGCTGCAGCAGGCGCTGGCCGCCAGCACGCGGCACCACCGCAGCGGCGCGTTGCTGCTGCTGGACCTGGACAACTTCAAGACGCTGAACGAAACCCGCGGCCACGACAGCGGGGACCACCTGCTGCTGCAGGTGGCGCAGCGCCTGCGCGAATGCGTGCACGAGGACGACACCGTGGCCCGCCAGGGCGGCGACGAGTTCGTGGTGGTGCTGGAAGACCTGGGCGACAACCCCGAGGAAGCCGCCGCGCGCAGTGAAGAGGTAGGCCAGCGCATCCTGGCCGCGCTGCGTGCGCCCTACATGCTGCACGGCACCGCGCACCACAGCTCGCTGAGCATGGGCGTGACCGTCTTCAGCGGCACGCGCGAGACGGTGGACGAACTCCTCAAGCGCGCGGACCTGGCGCTGTACCAGGCCAAGAGCGCCGGCCGCGACACGCTGCGCTACTACGACCCCAAGATGCAGGCCGCCGTGAGCGCCCGCGCCACGCTGGAGCGCGACATGCGCATCGGCCTGGCGCTGGGCCAGTTCGAGCTGTACTACCAGCCGCAGATCGACCGGGGCCGCATCACCGGGGCCGAGGCGCTGCTGCGCTGGCGCCACCCGCGCGACGGTTTTGTCTCGCCCGCGCACTTCATCCCCCTGGCCGAAGAGACGGGGCTTATCCTGCCGCTGGGCGAATGGGTGCTCAAAGCCGCCTGCCAGCGCCTGGCTTCCTGGGCCGCGCACCCCGAGCTGGCCGCGCTGAGCCTGGCGGTGAACGTGAGCCCGCGCCAGTTCCACCAGTGCGACTTCGTGGCGCAGGTGCTCGCAGCGCTGGCCAGCTCGGGCGCGCCGGGCCACCAGCTCAAGCTGGAGATGACCGAAGGCCTGCTGCTGCAGGATGTGGAAGACACCATCGAGAAGATGGGGCAACTCAAGGGTTATGGGCTGGGTTTCTCGCTGGATGATTTCGGCACCGGGTATTCTTCGCTCGCCTACCTCAAGCGGTTGCCGCTGGACCAGCTCAAGATCGACCAGAGTTTTGTACGCGATGTGCTCACCGACCCCAACGATGCCGCCATTGCGCGCACCGTGGTCGCCCTGGGTACCAGCCTGGGATTGCGCGTAATTGCCGAGGGGGTGGAGACGGAAGCCCAGCGCGAATTCCTGGAGCGCCACCAATGCCACGCCTGGCAGGGCTACCTGTTCAGTCCGCCGGTGCCGGCGGCCGAATTCGAAGCGCTGGTGCGCACTACCAATGCCCCCGGATCGCAGCTTGCGTGACCGGGCCACCCGCCCGGCAGCCCTGCAGCCGCCCGCCAAGGAAGACATCCGCAGACCATGTTCCTGCTGAAGAAAAAGCCTGCTGCCTCGTCCGCCACATCCACCGCGCCTCCCGCGCCGGGAGGCGCGTTCGACGCCCAGCGCGAAAAGTCCGCCATCGCCGAGATGCTGCTCAAGCGCTCGGCACAGCTGATCCTGGGCCGCGGCGAGCTGGAGATCATCCGCGGCATCTGCCAGGCCATCGTGGAGATCACGCCCCACATCCGCCTGGCCTGGACCTGGTTCGGCCCGTCCGACACGCAGACCATCCGCCCGCAGGTGTTCGCCGGCCCGGCGTCTGCCTACGCCGAGTCGCTGTGCATCGAGCGCAATCTGCTCACCCGCATCGGCCCGGCGTTCTCGGCGCTGGACAGCGGCGCACCGGCCGAGCCTTTCACGGTGTCGCAGTTCTCGCTGTTCGGCCCGTGGCGCGACGCGGCACGCCAGCACGGCATCCACCACGTGGTGGCGCTGCCCATCCGCTCTGCGTTCAACGGCTACAGCGGCATTTTCGTGCTGTACGCCGACCGCGGCGGCTACTTCGATGAAGTGGGCGTGAGCCTGTTCGCCACCCTGGCCGAGCTGTTCGGATCGCTGATGACCGTGGCGTCCGAGCGCAGCGAGCTGCAGCGCGCGGCCTACCACGATGCGCTCACGGGCCTGCTCAACCGCCACGCCCTCGACCTGATTGACCGGCGCGTGTACCGCACCTCGCTGTTCGAGCCGGCGTCCTCGCTGCTGATGCTGGACCTGGACCGCTTCAAGAACATCAACGACCAGCACGGCCATTCCGTGGGCGACAAGGCCCTGCAGGCCGTGGCCCGCACGCTGCAGGAAGCCCTGCGCCGCGGCGACGAGGTGGTGCGCTGGGGCGGGGAGGAGTTCATGGTGTGCCTGCCGCAGACGCCGCTGCAGGACGCCCTCATCGTGGCCGAGAAGTTGCGCAAAAGCGTGGCGGCCCTCACCGACCCGGTGCCGCTGTCGGTGTCCATTGGCGTGTGCGAGATACCGTGCCTGCAGCACCTGTCCGAGGCGGTGGCGCGCGCCGACCAGGCGCTGCTGCAAGCCAAGGCCGATGGGCGCAACCAGGTGTGCGTGCTGCCCTGATGGCCCGCTGGCGCCAGCCGGCATTCCGGGCAGTGATCCGGCGCCGCGATAATCAAAATTGATAGCGGCTGGCGCTTGCCCATCAAGCGGTAGAGGCTGTTTTTGCCAAATATTGGCCGGCCGGGCACCTGTGCAGCCTTGCCAACGGCCGACCATGGGAGACGCCCCCAGGCGGCGCGGTATCATTCCGGCCTTGCCGCAGCCTGTGCGCTCCTTGCCTGGAACGCCCCTGCGGCACCACTTTTTGCCACTGAAGTCCCGCCCCTCATTGCCTGCCCCTTGACCCGTGCGTCTTACCTCCATCAAGCTTTCCGGTTTCAAGTCGTTCGCTGAACCCACCAACTTCATGCTGCCCGGCCAACTGGTGGGCGTGGTGGGTCCGAACGGCTGCGGCAAGTCCAACATCATGGACGCGGTGCGCTGGGTGCTGGGCGAGAGCAAGGCGAGCGAGCTGCGCGGCGAGTCCATGCAGGACGTGATCTTCAGCGGCACCACCACCCGCAAGCAGGCCAGCCGCGCCAGCGTGGAGCTGGTGTTCGACAACTCCGACCACCGCGCCGGCGGCCAGTGGGGCCAGTACGGCGAAGTGGCGGTGCGCCGCGTGCTCACGCGCGACGGCACCAGCAGCTACTACCTGAACAACCAGCCCGTGCGCCGCCGCGACGTGCAGGACGTGTTCCTGGGAACGGGCCTGGGGCCCCGCGCCTACGCCATCATCGGCCAGGGCACCATCAGCCGCATCATCGAATCGCGCCCCGAAGAGCTGCGCCTGTTCCTCGAAGAGGCCGCGGGCGTCTCCAAGTACAAGGAGCGCCGCCGCGAGACCGAAAACCGCCTGTCGGACACGCGCGAGAACCTCACGCGGGTCGAAGACATCCTGCGCGAGCTGAACGCCAACCTCGAAAAGCTGGAAAAGCAGGCCGAAGTGGCCGCCAAGTACAACGCGCTGAACTCCGACGCCACGCTCAAGCAGCACCAACTGTGGTTCCTGAAGCGCGCCGACGCCGAAGCCGATCAGACCAAGGTGCGCCTGGACGGCCTGCAGGCCGTGAACGACCTCGAGTCGCGCATGGCCGACCTGCGCGCGGTGGAGTCCGACCTCGAAACCATCCGCCAGGCCCACTACGCGGCCGGCGACCAGGTCAACCAGGCCCAGGGCCGGCTGTATGAAGCCACGGCCGAAGTCGGCAAGCTCGAAGCCGAGATCCGCTACGTGGTCGAAGGCCGCCAGCGCGTGGAGCAGCGCCTCGTCACCCTGGCCGAGCAGATCGCACAGTGGCAGGCCCGCAAGGAAGAAGCCGACATCGAACTGGAGAATCTGGCCGGTGCCGGTGTGGATGCCGAAGAGCGCGCCGAGATGCTGGCCGCGCAGGTCGAAGAGCAGGCCATGCAGATGCCCGACCTGGAAGACGCCCTTCGCCAGGCCCAGAGCCGTGCCAGCGAGCAGCGCGGCAGCGTGGTGCAGGTGCAGCAGCAGATCGGCGTGCTGGCCGCCGAGCAGCGCAGCATCGACGAGCAAAGCCGCCAGCTCGATGGCCGTTTCGAGCGGCTGCGTACCGACCGCAACGCACTGGCCGCCCCTGACGAAGCGCGCCTGACCAACCTGCGCGAGCAACTCGAAGAAGCCCAGGAGATTGCCGAAACCACCGAGGCCCGCCTGCACGAGCTGCAGGAGTCCGTGCCCCAGCTCGACGACGACCGCCGCACGCGCCAGCAGGCCGTCAATACCGAAAGCGCCCGCCAGGCCGACCTGTCGGCCCGCATGGAGGCCCTGAAGGCGCTGCAGGAAAAGGTCAAGACCGACGGCAAGCTGCGCCCCTGGCTGGCCAAGCACGGCCTGGACGGTTTGCAGGGCCTGTGGAGCCGCATCCACATCGAAAAGGGCTGGGAAAACGCGCTGGAAGCCGCGCTGCGCGAGCGCCTGGGCGCGCTCGAAGTCGGGCGGCTGGACATGGTGCGCGGCTTTCTCGGATCGGGCGGCACCGACGCACCGCCCGCACGGCTGGCGTTCTACAGCGCGCCGGCTGCCGGCCAGCCCGACGCACCCTCGCAGAACCCCCGCCTGTCGGACCTGCTGCGTCTGAACGATGCCGGCCTGCGTGCCGTGCTGACCGACTGGCTGCAAGGCTGCACCACCGCCCCCACGCTGGACGAGGCCCTGAACCTCCGCGCCAGTCTGCAGCCGGGCGAGGTTGTCTTCGTGCCCACCGGCCATTCGGTCAGTGCCCACAGCGTGAGCTTCTATGCGCAGGACTCCGAGCAGTCCGGCCTGCTGGCCCGCGCGCAGGAGATCGAACACCTGGACAAGGAACTGCGCGCCCAGGCCCTGATCGCCGACGAGTCACGCAGTGCGCTGGTCCGTGCCGAGGCCGCGTATGCCGACGCCTCGCAGCGCCTGGTTGCCGCCCGCCGCGAGGCCACCGAGACCCAGGGCCGCGCGCACGAGCTGCAGGTGGAAACCATGCGCCTCACCCAACTGGCCGAACAGACCCGCGCCCGCAGCCAGCAGATCGACACCGACCTGGCCGAGGTCGAGGCCCAACTGGCCGACCTGCAGGAACGCCGCGTGGCGGCCGAAGCCCGCTTTGAAGAGCTGGACATGCAGCTGGCCCACAGCCAGGAGCGCGAAGCCCAGCTGGGCGACAGCGTGATCGAGGCCGAGCGCAAGCTGGCCGCCTGCCGCGAGCAGCAGCGCGCGCTGGAGCGCCAGGCGCAAGAGGCCACGTTCTCCCAGCGCAGCTTGGAGGCGCGCCGCGGCGAGCTGAACCGATCCATCGAAACCGCCACCCAGCAAGCGACCGCGTTGGCCGACGAGCAACAGCGCGCGCGTGACGAACTGGCCCGCCTGTCCGACGCCGCCGCGCAGGGCGGGCTGCAGCAGGCCCTGGACGTGAAGATGGAGCGCGAAAAGGCCCTGGGCGCTCAGCGCAGCGAATACGACGACCTCACCACCAAGCTGCGCAGCAGCGACGAGCGCCGCATGCAGCTGGAACGGGCCCTGGACCCGCTGCGCGCCCGCATCACCGAATTCCAGCTCAAGGAACAGGCCGCGCGCCTGGGCCTGGAGCAGTACACCACGCTGCTGGCCGATGCGCAGGCCGACCTCGACGCCATCGCCCAGTCGATTGCGGACGGCAATGTGCGCGTGACCGGCCTGCAGAGCGAGATCGACCGCCTGCACCGCGAGATCACCGCGTTGGGTGCGGTCAACCTGGCCGCGCTGGACGAGCTCAAGCTCGCCAGCGAGCGCAAGATCTTCCTCGATGCGCAAACCGCCGACCTGACCGAAGCCATGAACACGCTGGAAGACGCGATCCGCAAGATCGACGGCGAAACGCGCCAGCTGCTGTCGGGCACCTTCGAGACGGTGAACGGCCATTTCGGGCGCATGTTCCCCGAGCTGTTTGGCGGCGGGCAGGCCAAGCTCATCATCACCGGCGACGAGATCCTGGACTCCGGCGTGCAGGTGATGGCGCAGCCTCCCGGCAAGAAGAACCAGACCATCCACTTGCTGTCCGGCGGCGAAAAGGCCCTCACGGCCATCGCGCTGGTGTTCGCGATCTTTCAGCTCAACCCTGCGCCGTTCTGCCTGCTGGACGAGGTGGACGCGCCGCTCGATGACGCCAACACCGAGCGCTACGCCAAGCTGGTGTCCAGCATGTCCAAGGGCACGCAGTTCCTGTTCATCAGCCACAACAAGATCGCGATGGAGATGGCCGAGCAGCTCATCGGCGTGACCATGCAGGAGCAGGGCGTCTCGCGCATTGTGGCGGTGGACATGGAAAGCGCACTGTCGATGGCTGAAGCATGAGCTGCTGCCCCCATGTCGCTGTGCGCCTGCCCCAGTGTGGGAGCGCGACCTACGGCAGTCCGGCGCTGGCAAATCTATGCTGCGCGCTGGCGTGCCGCGCCAATCGCGCAACTCTGTGGTGCACACCGGGCAACGGGATAGCTAGAACCATCTTTTTATGAGCACACTTCAACTCAGTCTGGCGATCATCGGTGGCCTGCTGCTTGCCGGTATCGTGGCCTACAACACCTGGACATCGCGCCGCAATGCCCCCAAGCGCGCGGTGCCCCAGGAGGCCGAGCGTGGCACGGCGGGCAGCGGGGCCGCGTCCGACCGGCTGGCCGAGCCCGCGTTGCGGCAGGATCCCGGTTTTGACGGCGGCGGCGGGGTGGAGCTGACGCCCGGCGAGTTGCAGGCGCTCGACCGCGGCACCGACCCACTGTCGGAACACGCGGTGGACCCGACCGAAGCGCTGCAGATGCCCGTGCCGTCTTTCTCGGTGGAGCGCCGTCCCGGGCTCGACCCGCTCATCGACGTGATCGCGCCGCTGCAGCCCGAGCACGTGGTGTCGGGCGATGCCGCCCTGAGCGCGCTGCCGCCCACGCGCCGCGCCGGCAGCAAGCCGTTCGCCATCGAAGGCCTGAACGAAGCCACCCAGCAGTGGGAAACGCCCGCTCCCGGCCAGCGCTACCAGTCCTTTCAGGCCGGTGTCCAACTGGCCAACCGCATGGGTGCGCTCAACGAGATCGAATTCTCGGAATTCGTCGTCAAGGTGCAGGCGTTTGCCGATGCCATCAATGCCGCGCCCGACTTTCCAGACATGCTGCAAGAGGTGGCCCGCGCCCGCGAGCTGGACCAGTTCGCCAGCGACCACGATGCGCAACTGGCCTTCATGCTGCGCGCACGCCAGGCCGCCTGGAGCCCTGGCTACATACAACAGAACGCCGGCCGCCTGGGCTTTGTGGCCGGTGCCATGCCGGGCCGCCTGGTGCTGCCCGCCACCAGCGCCGCAGGCCTGCCGCCGCTGCTCACCCTGGGCTTCGACACCGCCGCCGCACTGGCGGACGACCCGGACCAATCCGCCATCCGCGACATCACCCTGAGCCTGGATGTGGCCCAGGTGCACCGGTCCGAGCAACCCTTTGCCCGCCTGCGCGACGTGGCCAAGGCCCTGTGCGACGCCATGGACGGCGTCCTGTGCGACCAGAACGGCCACCCGCTGCCCGCCATGGCCATGGACCCGATCACGGCCGACCTGGAGCTGCTGTATGACCAGCTCGACGGGCGCGACCTGTCGGCAGGGTCGGTGCTGGCGCGCAGGTTATTTAGTTGACTCGGCGGTTGGCGATGACAGAAAACACTGATCTGTTTGGCGATCCCGAGCAGTCCGAGGATGCGACGAGAGCAGCGAAGCGCATTGAAGTTCTTCGGCACTTGTTGCGTGAATACTCGACTCAGTATTACCTTTTAGATTCGCCTGTAGTTTCAGACGCCGAGTACGATTTTCTGTACCGAGAACTTGAGGAACTAGAGGCTCGCTACCCTGAAGCGATTTCTCCCGATTCTCCAACACAGCGCGTAAGTGGGCAGGTTCTGGTGACCTTGCCGAAAGTGGTTCATGTGGTACCGATGCTGAGCATCCACACCGAAACCGACACCGAGGCCACGGGCGCCCAGGCGTTCGATGCCCGCGTGCGGCGCGAGCTGGGCCTGGCCGAATCGGACCCGGCCATCGAATACGTGGCCGAGCCCAAGTTCGACGGCCTGGCCATGAGCCTGCGCTACGAAAACGGCCGCTTGGTACAGGCCGCGACACGCGGCGATGGCGAGGTGGGCGAGGACGTGACCCACAACATCCGCACCATCCGCCAGATCCCGCTGACCCTGCCCGACGGTGTGCCGCCTCTGCTGGAGGTGCGCGGCGAGGTCTACATGCGCCGCGCCGACTTCGACGCGCTCAATGAGCGCCAGCGCGAGCAGGGAGGCAAGACGTTTGTGAACCCGCGCAATGCGGCGGCGGGTGCGGTGCGGCAGCTGGATTCGAACATCACGCTGCAGCGCCCCTTGAGCTTTTTTGCCTATGGCCTGGGCGCCATCACGCCAGCCGCGGAGGGCGGGCCGGTGTTCCGCACGCATTTCGAGCTGCTGCAGACGCTCAAATCCTGGGGTTTTCCGGTCGCAGCGCAGGTCCAGATTGCGACAGGCGCTACAGAATTGGTAGCGTACCACCAGCAGGTCGGCGCCGGCCGTGACGCCTTGCCCTACGACATCGACGGCGTGGTCTACAAGGTCAACGCACTGCAGCTGCAGCGCGACCTGGGCTTCAAGACCCGCGAGCCACGCTGGGCGGTGGCCCATAAATACCCTGCGCAAGAGATGGCCACCAAGGTGGAAGGCATCGACGTGCAGGTGGGCCGCACCGGCAAGATCACGCCGGTGGCGCGGCTGGCGCCGGTGTTCGTGGGCGGTGTTACCGTCACCAATGCCACGCTGCACAACCTGTTCGAGATCCGCAAGAAGGGCGTGCGCGTGGGCGACACGGTCATCGTGCGGCGCGCCGGCGACGTGATCCCCGAAGTGGTGGGCGTGATGCCGGGCAACAGGGTCGGCTATGTCGCCAACTTCCACATGCCCAAGACCTGCCCAGTGTGCGGCAGCGATGTGGTGCGGGTGAAGGGCGAGGCTAACCACCGCTGCATCGGCGGCCTGTTCTGCGCCGCGCAGCGCAAGGAAGCCATCCTGCACTTCGCCGCCCGCCGTGCAATGGACATCGAGGGCCTGGGCGACAAGCTGGTGGACCAGTTGGTCGAGTCCAATGTCATCCGCACGCTGCCCGACCTGTACCGCCTGGGCCTGTCGTCCCTGGTGGCGCTGGAGCGCATGGCCGAGAAGTCCGCACAGAACGTGCTGGCCGCGCTCGAAAAGTCCAAGCAGACCACGCTGCCGCGCTTTCTGTTCGGCCTGGGCATCCGCCAGGTGGGCGAATCCACCGCCAAGGACCTGGCCAAGCATTTCGGCACGCTGGACGCGCTGATGGGCGCAACGCAAGAGACCGCTGCCACCGTGGAGCAATTGCTGGAGGTGCCCGACGTGGGCCCCATCGTCGCGCAGAGCGTGCACACCTTCTTTCAGCAGCCGCACAACCGCGAGGTGGTCGAGCAGCTGCGCGCCTGCGGCGTGACATGGTCTGAAGCCGCCCGCGCCGAGAAGGCGCCGCAGACACTCGCGGGCAAGACCATCGTGCTCACCGGCACATTGCCGACGCTCAGCCGCGATGCCGCCAAGGACATGCTGGAGGCCGCTGGCGCCAAGGTATCGGGCTCCGTCAGCAAGAAGACCAGCTACGTCGTTGCCGGCGAAGAGGCGGGTAGCAAGCTGGCCAAGGCCGAAGAGCTGGGCGTGCCGGTGCTGGACGAAGCCGGCATGCTGGCTCTGCTGTCCGGCCCTGGTGCCTGAGGCACCTTTCATTTTTTCGAGTTTTTGATGCGCACATTGCTGCTCTCCTTCAAGGCCCGTGCCGCGGCGTTCTTCCGCTGGCTGGCGGGCCTGTTCGCCTGGATGCCCCGGCCGTTGCGCCTGGCACTGTTCTGGGGGGCGCTGTCGGTGCCCGCGGCGGTGCTGGTGTACACGCTGGCGCTGATCCCGTTCACGCCGTCCACCGCCGACATCCGCAAGGCCAAGAGCGAGCTGCCCGCGCAGCTCATGTCGGTGGACGGCAAGCTGCTGGCCGAGTACCGCTGGGCGAACCGCGAATGGGTCGAGCTCGACAAGATCTCGCCCCACGTGGTGGACGCGCTGATCGCCACCGAGGACCACCGTTTCTACAACCACTTCGGGCTCGACTGGCGCCGCACGGCGTCGTCGGTGGTGCACACGCTGCGCGGCGACCCGCAGGGCGGCTCCACCATCACGCAGCAGCTGGCGCGCAATCTGTTCCCGGACGAGATCGGCCGTTCGCGGGTGTTTCCGCAGGCTTTGACGCGCAAGCTCAAGGAGGCGATCACGGCGGTCAAGATCGAGGCCTCGTACAGCAAGGACGAGGTGCTGGAGACGTACCTCAACACCGTACCGTTTCTGTACAACGCCTACGGCATCGAGATGGCGGCCCGCACGTACTTCGACAAGTCGGCCGACAAGCTCACGGTGCTCGAAAGCGCCACGCTGATCGGCATGCTCAAGGGCACGGCCTACTACAACCCCGTGCTCAACCCCGAGCGCGCCCAGGCACGGCGCAACACCGTGCTGTCGCAGATGGTCAAGCGCGGCAAGCTGGAGCAGGCGCAGTTCGACGACCTGCAAAAGCGCCCGCTGCGCGTCAACTTCGAGCGCCAGACCGAGGTCATGGGCCCGGCGCCGCACTTTGCGATCCAGCTGCGCAAGCAGCTCATCGACTGGGCCGACAGCCATGGCTACAACCTGTATGCCGATGGCCTGGTGATCCGCACCACCATCGACTCGCGCCTGCAGAACTTTGCCAACCAGGCGGTCGCCCGCCAGGGCAAGCAGCTGCAAACCGTGGCCGACGCCGCCTGGAGCAAGCGCGACGGCTGGGGGCCGGGCAACGAGCTGGTGCAGACGCTGGTGCGCGAAAGCGCCGAGTTCCGCACGGCCGTCGACAAGGGCGAGACGCCCGAGGACGCCCAGAAGGCGCTGCTGGCGGACGAGGCCTTCCTGCAGAAGCTGCGCGCCGACAAGACGCGCGTGCAGGCCGGCTTTCTGGCGCAGGACCCTGTCACCGGCCACGTGCTGGCCTGGGTGGGCAGCCGCGACTTCGCGCAGGACCCGTTCGACCATGTGCAGGCAGCGCGCCGCCAGCCGGGCTCCACCTTCAAGCCCTTCGTCTACGGCGCCGCGTTTGCGCAGGGCGCCCAGCCCACCGACATGCTGATGGACGCTGCGGTGGAAATCCCCTTGGGCGGCGGCCGCGTGTGGCGCCCCACCGACGGCGGCCCGCCGAGCGACCAGCCGATGAGCCTGGCCGACGGCCTGGCGCTGTCCAAGAACACCATCACCGCCCAGGTGATGCACCAGGTGGGCCCGGCCCGCGTGGCCGAGGTGGCGCGGGCGCTGGGCGTGCGCCAGTCGCCGCTGGAAGAAGTGCCCTCGCTGGCACTCGGCACGAGCCCGGTGACGCTCAAGGAGATGATCTCGGCCTACAGCAGCATCGTGAACCTGGGCCGCTATGTGGAGCCGGTGCTCATCACCAGCATCGAGGACCGCCACGGCAAGGTGCTGGAGACCTTTGCCAAGCCCGTGCCCGAGGCCGTCTTCGACGCGCGCGCCGCCCAGGTGCTGCGCAACACCATGCGCGGTGCGGTGGACCGGGGCACGGCCACGGCGATCCGCTCGCGCTACGGCATCCAGGCCGACGTGGCGGGCAAGACGGGCACCACGCAGGACAACACGGACGGCTGGTTCATCCTGATGCAGCCCCATGTGGTGGCGGGCGCCTGGGCCGGCTTCAACGACGGCCGCATCACGCTGCGCAGCGACCATTGGGGGCAGGGTGCCCGCAGTGCGCTGCCCATGGTGGGCGAGTTCATGCAGCAGGCCATCCGCACCAAGGTGGTGGATGGGCAGGAGCGGTTCTTCGACGAGTTCGACACCACACCGCCGCCGTCGCAAATGCCGCCACCGGGGGATGCTCCGCTCGGCGCCATGCGCGACTGGATCCGCGGGCTGTTTGGCAGCGACCCGCAATCGCAGCCCCAGATGCCGGGCCAAGGGCCCGGTGGGCTGCCACCGGTGACGCACGACCCACCGGGTTCGACGGCACCGCCGGTGCCTGCCGAGGAACGCACGGGCGGTTAGCGGTCAGACATGCGCAGCGCTGGAGTCATCGCTCTGGTCGTGGCAGCGTTGCCTCGCCGATCCCTGCCTAGAGCGTTGTGTGCCGAACGCCCGGCCAGATGACCGCCTGCGCCACGATCACGGTCTGGCCGTTGAACGTGGCTGCGGGCGAGCCGTGCAGCACGTAGCCCAGCGCCAGCGCATCGCTCACCCGGCGGCAGAACGCGGCATCGTCGGGGCCGGTGAGCAACCGGTAGCTGGGCATCCCGTCCGGTGGTGCCGCCGCAGTGGGTGGGGCAGAAGGCAAGGGCATGGTGGGTAGGGTAGGGTGGGGTGGGGTGCGACCGCCAGCGTGTCGCTGTGCGGCTCGCTACTCGATGTCGATGCAGTGCAGTCCGAAGCTGCCCGTCTTGCGGTCCGCGAAGTAGGCCTCCAGCGTTTCCTTGACCGTGCGAAAGGCGATCTCGTCCCACGGGATCTCGTCTTCGGTGAACAGGCGCGCCTCGATGGTCTCGAAACCCGGGTTGAACTGGTCGCTGAGCAAGTGGGCCCGGTAGAAGAAATGCACCTGCCCCACGCGGGGCACATTGAGCAGGCTGAACAGCGGGCCCATCTCGATCTGCGCACCGGCTTCCTCATCCGTCTCGCGCGCGGCGCCCTGGGCCGTGGTTTCTTCCAGCTCCATGAACCCGGCCGGCAGCGTCCACTTGCCCCAGCGCGGCTCGATGTTGCGCTTGCACAGCAGCACGCGCCCATCCGCCATGACGGGCACCGTGCCCACCACATTGAGCGGGTTTTCGTAGTGCACGGTGTTGCAGGCAGGGCAGACGGCACGCAGCTTGGTATCGCCGTCGTCGGGCAGGCGGTAGACCACGGCGGTGCCGCAGGCGCGGCAGTGTTGGATGGGGCTGCGGAAGGTCATGCGTGGTTTTTGGTTCAAATAGGCCGCTACCGCTTGTTCAGCATGCGCAAGCAGCTATGAAAAGCATAGTGTAGCGGGCGGCGCGGGCGCCAAGGCCTGTGCGCAGGGCCGGCCAATGCAAGGCCGTGCACAGCGGGCCACGGTGCACGCGCCGTCGGTGGTCACACCACGGTCAGGCGCAGCGTGCCCAGGCCTTCCACGCCACCTTCCAGCACATCACCGCGTACCACGGCGCCCACGCCTTCGGGGGTGCCTGTGTAGATCAGGTCGCCGGGCTGCAGCTCCCAGGCTGCAGACAGGTGCTCGATGGTCTCGGCGATGTTCCAGATCAGCTGCGCCACGGTGCTGCGCTGCTTGTCGGCACCGTTGACCTGCAGCCAGATGCCGGCGTTGGCGACGTCGCCCGCCTGGGCTGCGGGCGTGATGGGGCCGATGGGTGCGCTGGCGTCAAAGCCCTTGCCGATGCACCAGGGGCGGCCTTGCTTCTTCATGTCGTTCTGCAGGTCGCGGCGCGTCATGTCCAGGCCCACGGCGTAGCCGTAGATGTGCGAGAGCGCGTCGGCGGCAGCGATGTTCTTGCCGCCCTTGCCAATGGCCACCACCAGCTCGATCTCGTGGTGCAGGTTGGCGGTGAGGGTGGGGTAGGGCAGCTGGCCCGTTTCGCCCGCGTTGACCACCACGATGGCATCGGCCGGCTTCATGAAGAAGAAGGGCGGCTCGCGGCCGGTGAAGCCCATCTCCTTGGCATGCTCTTCGTAATTGCGGCCCACGCAGTAGATGCGGTGGACGGGGAAACGGTCGCCGCTGCCGACCACGGGCACGCTGGCCACTGGCGCGGGAGAAAACACGTAGCTCATGTCTGCCTTTCTTGTGTCGCTCGATGTGAATGAGGGGCCGGGCCGTTGTCAGCCGCCACGGGCCGCAAGGGGCCGCGACAGGTGCGGCGAGGGGGTCTGTGGACCCGGGGGGCGCCGCAGCCAGCCCGAAAGTGGCAGTGTGCCATGGCTGCAAGGCCCGTGCAGCCAGAGGCTACACTCGCGCCCATGGCAAAGAGCTTCGATTTCCACAACACGCCAGGCCACCTGGTGCGCCGCGCACACCAGCGCACCGTGGCCCTTTTCATGGAAGAGACGGCCGGGTTCGATGTGACGCCTGTGCAGTTCGCCATCCTGCATGAGCTGCTGGCCCAGCCGGGCGAAGACCAGGTCACCCTCGCATCGCGCGTGGCATTTGATGCGGCCACGTCGGGGTCGGTGATCGGCCGGCTGGAGAAACGCGGCTGGATCCGCCGCGAACCCGACACCCGCGACCGCCGCCGCAAGCTGCTGTGGATCACGCCCGAAGGCGAGGTCGCCGCCTTGCAGATGCGCGACGCCGCGCAGCGCGTGCAAGAGCGCCTGATGGCCCCGCTCGATGCGCAGGAGCGCAGCGACCTGATGGCGATGCTGACCAAGGTGGTCTACCAGCACCAGGACCCGGCAGGCGCCTCGGGGGCCTGACCGGCTCGCTGAAATCGTTTTGACACCGCTCTGACACAGCCCTGAGATCACTTTGCCAGCCGGACGGCTGATCGCTTCGCGGCAGTCCGCCGCAGGCATGGCCCACTGACCCGTGGCGCCGGGTGCGCCGAATCAAAGACATCCATACCGCATGCAGCTCTACAACTACTTTCGCTCCTCGGCCTCTTACCGTGTGCGCATAGCGCTGGCGATCAAGGGCCTGGACTACGACTACCTGCCCGTGCACCTCGTCAAGGGCGAGCACCAGCAGCCCGCCTACACCGCCCGCGTCGGCGATGCCCTGGTGCCCACGCTGGTGACCGACGACGGCGCCGCGCTGGTGCAGTCGATGGCGATCATCGAGTATCTGGACGAAACGCATCCCACGCCCGCGCTGCTGCCCGCCGACCCGCTGGCTCGGGCCCGCGTGCGCGCGCTGGCGCAGATGGTGGCGTGCGAGATCCATCCCATTAACAACCTGCGGGTGCTCAAGTACCTGGTGCGCGAACTGAAGGTGGAAGAAGACGCCAAGAACGCCTGGTACCACCACTGGGCCCGCAGCGGCCTGGAGGCCTTCGAGCGCCAGCTGGCGTTGCTGGCCCGGGAGCGCGAGAGCCAGGGCCTGCCGCCATCACAGCTGTGCTGGGGCGACACGCCCACGCTGGCCGACTGCTGCCTGGTGCCGCAAATCTTCAATGCCCAGCGGTTCAAAGTGAACCTGGACGGCCTGCCGCTCACCATGGGCGTACACGCCGCGTGCCTGGCCCTGCCGGCATTCCAGAAGGCCCAGCCTTCGGCCTGTCCGGACCACGAAGCTTGACTGACGCCATCGCTACCGCAGAGGCCGCTGACTGGCTGGTGCCCGACTGGCCTGTGCCCCCGGGCGTGCACGCACTGTGCACCACGCGCGCTGGCGGGGTCAGCCAGCCGCCTTATGACAGCCTGAACCTGGGCATCCACGTTGGCGACGACCGTGCGGCGGTGCGCGCCAATCGGCTGCGACTGGAGGCCCGTGTGCAGGCGGTGTCCGCGGGCGTGCGGCCTGTCTTCTTGAACCAGGTGCATGGTGACGGCGTGGTGCAGCTTGACAGCGCCACAGCCGATGGCACGGATGCCGATGCCTGCGTGGCCACGGAAGCCGGCGTGGCCTGCACCATCATGGTGGCCGACTGCCTGCCGGTGCTGCTGGCCCACCGCTCGGGGGCTGTGGTGGCTGCAGCGCATGCAGGGTGGCGGGGCTTGGCGGGGCAGGGGGGCCAGGGTGTGCTGGAGGCTGTGGTAAAGCGTTTTGGTGCCCTTGCGCTTGCCCATCAAGCGCCAGGCGCTATCAATATCGAAGCAAGCGTGCTGGCAGCATCTGGGGGGGCGACCCTTGGTGCCGCACCGGACACCATGGTTTGGCTGGGCCCTTGTATCGGGCCCACCGTGTTCGAGGTCGGTGCCGAGGTGCGTGCAGCGTTCTGCGATGTGTCTGCGGCCGCGCAGGGCTGCTTCACGCCCCGTGCCGGCCTGCCAGGCAAGTACCTGTGTGATCTGGCAGGACTGGCGCGGTTGCGGCTGGAGGCCCTGGGCATCACCAGTATCTACGGCAATGACAGCAGCCCCGCCTGGTGCACGGTGACCAATGCTTCACGGTTCTTTTCGCACCGGCGCGACAGCGGTACCCTGGGCAGCAGCGGGCGCTTCGCCGCCTGTATCTGGCGCGACTGAGCCTGATGCAGGTGTCGGGTCAACAACACCACCGTCGACCCCTGCATTTACTGGTTGGGCTGCCGCCTGCTGTGCGTCGTACGCGGCCTGCTCAGCCGCCTGGCGCGCCTTGATCTTCCGTTTGCGTGACGGTGTCCCGAGGATGTACACCAGGATGCTCATGGGCAGCAGGCCATACAGCACAAAGGTGACGATCGCGCCCAGCACTGTGCCCACGGGGCTGGTGGCTTCGGCCACGGCCATCATGAGAGTGACGTAGGTCCAGACGATGACGATCAGGTACATTGGTTGCGGGTATTGAATTGAACAAGCGGTTGGATGTAAGAACACGTTCCGAGATGGGTTGAAGCCGTTGCCTTGCACAAGTCGGTAAGCAACAATGAAGTCGAGAGACAAAGCCCAGCCGCTGCGAACGACCAACCACCGAGGAAAGAACATGAATTCTGAATCACCCTGGGCCGAGAGCGCCCAGCAGTTCCAACAGATTTTCGGGCAAAGCTGGTCGCAGGCATTGCAGTCGTTCCAGAAGATGGATCTTGGAGCATCCACATCTGCCTCCGCACCCACCGCTCCCCAGCTTCAGTTCTCCCCGTCCAAGCTGCAGGCCTTGCAGCAGCAGTACCTGGATGAAGCCAAACAATTGTGGGCGCAAGGCCTGCAGGGCACGCCCGAGGTCAAGGACCGGCGGTTTTCCGGCGAAGGCTGGGCCGCCAACCCGGTGGCCGCATTCTCTGCCGCAGCCTACCTGCTCAACGCACGCACCCTGATGGGCCTGGCCGACGCGGTGGAGTCCGACGAGAAGACCAAGGCGCGCATCCGCTTCGGCGTGGAGCAGTGGATGGCCGCCATGGCGCCCAGCAACTTCCTGGCCTTCAACGCCGAAGCGCAGAAGAAAGCCATCGAGACCAAGGGCGAGAGCATTGCCAAAGGCATGCAGAACCTGCTGCACGACATCACGCAAGGCCATGTCTCCATGACGGACGAGAGCCTGTTCGAGGTGGGCCGCAATGTGGCCACTACCGAAGGGGCCGTGGTGTTCGAGAACGAGCTGTTCCAGCTGCTCGAATACAAGCCGCTCACCGCCAAGGTGTACGAGCGCCCATTCTTGCTGGTGCCGCCTTGCATCAACAAGTTCTACATCCTCGACCTGCAGCCCGAGAACTCGCTCATTCGCTACGCAGTGGACCAGGGCCACCGCACTTTCGTGGTCAGCTGGCGCAACCCCGACGACACCCTGGCACACAAGGCCTGGGACGACTATGTCGAAGACGGCGCCATGGCGGCCATCGACGTGGTGCAGAGCATCACCGGGGCCGAGCAGATCAATGCGCTGGGTTTCTGCGTGGGGGGCACCATCCTGAGCAACGCCCTGGCGGTGCTGGCAGCGCGGGGTGAAGAGCCCGTGGCCAGCGCCACCTTCCTCACCACGCTCATCGACTTTTCGGACACCGGCATTCTGGATGTGTTCATCGACGAAGCCTTCGTCAAGTTCCGCGAGATGCAGATGGGCCAAGGTGGGCTGATGAAGGGGCAGGACCTGGCATCGACCTTCAGCTTCTTGCGCCCCAACGACCTGGTGTGGAACTACGTGGTGGGCAACTACCTCAAGGGCGAAACGCCGCCACCGTTTGACCTGCTGTACTGGAACAGCGACAGCACCAACCTGCCGGGCCCGTTCTACGCGTGGTACCTGCGCAATTTCTACCTGGAGAACAGCCTGGTCAAACCCGGTAAGCTCACCGTGTGCAGCGAGAAGATGGACCTGGGCCAGCTGACCATGCCCGTGTACATCTACGGCTCTCGCGAGGACCACATCGTGCCTGCCACCGCGGCCTATGCCTCCACCCAGGTGCTGCCGGGCAAGAAGCGCTTCGTGATGGGCGCATCGGGCCACATCGCCGGCGTGATCAACCCGCCCTCCAAGGGAAAGCGCAGCCACTGGATACGTGCCGACGGCAAGTTCCCGGCCACGCTGGACCAGTGGCTCGAAGGTGCCACCGAGCACCCTGGCAGTTGGTGGACCGACTGGTCCGGCTGGCTCAAGGGCCATGCCGGCAAGCAGATCGCCGCGCCCAAGGCGTACGGCAAGGGCACCAAGTTCAAAGCCATCGAGCCCGCGCCAGGCAGCTACGTTAAGCAAAAGTCCTGAAAAGTCCTGACTTGAAGGCCTGAGAGAATTACCCGGCGAGACCGCCATTCACGCAAACCAGACAAGCTCGCCAGCGGGCCTGCACCGACCCAACCACAAAGAAGGACATTCCATGGAAGACATCGTCATCGTTTCGGCCACCCGCACTGCTGTGGGCAAGTTTGGTGGCGCATTGGCCAAGACCCCGGCGACCGAACTGGGCGCCATCGTGATCCGCGAAGCCATCGCACGCGCGGGCCTGTCGTCCGACCAGATCGGCGAAGTCATCATGGGCCAGGTGCTGACCGCCGGCGTGGGGCAAAACCCCGCCCGCCAGGCCTCCATCAAGGCCGGTGTGGCCAAGGAAACTCCGGCCCTCACCATCAACGCCGTGTGCGGCTCGGGCCTCAAGGCTGTGATGCTGGCCGCCCAGGCCGTGGCCTGGGGCGACAGCGAGATCGTGGTGGCGGGCGGACAGGAAAGCATGAGCCTGGCCCCCCACGTGCTGCCCGGCTCGCGCGACGGCCAGCGCATGGGCGACTGGAAGCTCGTCGACACCATGATCGTGGACGGCCTGTGGGACGTCTACAACCAGTACCACATGGGCATCACCGCCGAGAACGTGGCCAAGCAATACGGCATCACCCGCGACATGCAGGACGCCCTGGCGCTGGGCAGCCAGCAAAAGGCTGCGGCCGCGCAGGACGCCGGCAAGTTTGCCGATGAGATCGTGGGCGTGAGCCTGGCGCAAAAGAAGGGCGACCCCATCCTCTTCAACGCCGACGAATACCTCAACCGCAAGACCAATGCAGAAGCCCTGGCCGGCCTGCGCCCCGCCTTCGACAAGGCAGGAAGCGTCACCGCTGGCAATGCATCGGGCCTGAACGACGGCGCAGCCGCCGTGGTGGTGATGAGTGCCAAAAAGGCGGCGGCCCTCGGCCTCAAACCCCTGGCCCGCATCGCGTCCTTTGGCACCACGGGCCTCGACCCCGCCACCATGGGCATGGGCCCCGTGTCGGCCACGCGCAGGGCGCTGGAGCGCGCCGGCTGGAACGCCGCCGACGTGGACCTGTTCGAGCTGAACGAAGCCTTCGCTGCGCAAGCCTGCGCGGTGAACAAAGAGCTGGGGATCGATCCGTCCAAGGTCAATGTGAACGGCGGCGCCATTGCCATCGGCCACCCCATCGGCGCATCTGGCTGCCGCATCCTGGTCACGCTGCTGCATGAAATGCAGCGCCGTAACGCGAAGAAAGGCATCGCCGCACTGTGCATTGGCGGTGGCATGGGCGTGTCCTTGGCCCTCGAACGCTGATCGGCATCCACTGGGGACCGGGATCGCGCAGGAGCCTCTGCGATCCCTTTGTCGCTGGGACAGCCGTGAAAAAGCCGCGCTTTGGCGCGGCTTTTTTGTTTCCGGTTGTCGCCGGCGCTTAAGCGCAGACACGCACCAAAACAGTGACGAACAGCAGGAGACGTGGATAGCGCTTGCTGCAGGCATACCAATATGTCGAAAACGAAAGGGGCTTCAGTGTTTTCCTTCACGGCAGTGCCTGAATTCTTGGTTAGAGTGGCGGTGAGCGCATCACACAATCAACAAGGAGAAATCACATGAGCCAGAAAGTTGCATACGTCACCGGCGGCATGGGCGGCATCGGCACCGCCATCTGCCAGCGCCTGCACAAAGAGGGCTTCAAGGTCATCGCTGGCTGCGGCCCGACCCGTGACCATGCCAAATGGCTGGCTGAACAAAAGGCCCAGGGCTACAGCTTCTACGCGTCCGTGGGCAATGTGGGGGATTGGGATTCCACGGTGGAAGCCTTCGGCAAGACCAAGGCCGAGCACGGCACCATCGACGTGCTGGTGAACAACGCCGGCATCACCCGCGACCGCATGTTCCTCAAGATGTCGCGCGAAGACTGGGACGCAGTCATCGAAACCAACCTCAACAGCATGTTCAACGTCACCAAACAAGTGGTGGCAGACATGGTGGAAAAAGGCTGGGGCCGCATCATCAACATCAGTTCCGTCAACGGCGAAAAAGGGCAGGCCGGTCAGACTAACTATTCGGCGGCCAAGGCCGGTATGCATGGTTTCTCGATGGCATTGGCCCAGGAGCTCGCCACCAAGGGTGTGACCGTGAACACCGTGAGCCCTGGATACATCGGCACCGACATGGTCAAGGCCATCCGTCCTGACGTGCTGGAGAAGATTGTCGCCACCGTGCCCGTCAAGCGCCTGGGCGAACCCAGCGAAATCGCTTCGATCATTGCCTGGCTGGCTTCGGAAGAGGGTGGATACGCCACCGGTGCTGACTTCTCCGTCAACGGCGGTTTGCACATGGGCTGATGGCCCACTGCCCCCCTTCCGCGGGGGGCACCATGCAACGGCAATGCGTGCCGCCAAAAGCAAAAACCCCGCAGTGCGGGGTTTTTTGTTGGGGAGAACATTCATGAGGGCAAGCTATGGGGTCGCTTGCAACCGAAGATGCCTCCTGGACGAAGCCCGGCCTTCTGGCGCACCGCTGCAAAAACACGGTCTGCGGATTAAGGTCGGGGCTTTCATGATTTCAAATCCGAGGATTTGGATTTTGAACAGGGCCGAGGCGGTCTCAGAAGCGAGCGGGAGCGCGTTTGCGGTCGCGTTCGTCTTCGGGCCAGGCGGACAAGATTGCGGTGGTATTCATCTGAAAAACTCCTGTGATGTACCAACAACGCGGGCCTGTCGGGTTGCGTTGACAGCCTTTCGCAAAAAAATGCAACCGCTCCGCCCCTGTTCTTTACATTCCAATTTGCTATTGAATTTGTAGCTGCTTGTCATTGGTGGACAAGCGCTACAGTATCAAAATACCATGCTAAATTTACATGGTTTTACATCTTGGTCAGGCCGAGGCCGTCTGAATTTCTTCGATCGACGAAGAAATTTCGAGCCACCGTTCTTCCAGTTGCGCTGTCTCGTCGTGTCCCGCTTTCAGGCGTTTGCCGCAGTCGGCAATGTCGGATGGCGGCAGCGCCTCCGTCAGCTTTCGCTCTAGGTCCGCCCGTTCAGCCGACAGTGCCGCCAGGCGCTTGTCGATGGCTTCCAATTCCTTCTTGAGCGGTTTGGTTTTTTCAGATTGCTGTAGGCGAGCCTGCGCATCGAGCTTGCGCTGCTCCCGACCGTCCCGGGCAGGGGGTTGAGCGGCCGCAGGGGCCGCATTGGGGGTTGTCGCAGGAGAAACTGGGGGGGGCGCAGCCGATGGCGCTGCAGCCACTGGCGCGGCGTCGGCACGAGCTGTTGACGTCTGTGCCTGGTCGGCCTGACGTGCTTCCTCTCGCAGGCGCCGAGATTCGTCGAGCAGGTAGCGCTGGTAGGCGTCCAGGTCCCCGTCAAACGGCCCCACCACGCCACGGCCCACCATCCAGAAGTCTTCGCAGACCGAGCGCAGCAGCGCGCGGTCATGGCTGACCAGCATGACGGTGCCGTCGAAGTCGTTGAGCGCCATGGCCAGGGCTTCGCGGGTTGCCAGGTCCAGGTGGTTGGTAGGCTCGTCCAGCAGCAGCAGGTTGGGACGTTGCCAGACGATCATCGCCAGTACCAAGCGGGCCTTTTCGCCGCCGCTCATGGTGCCCACGGCCTGCTTGACCATGTCGCCCGTGAAGTTGAACGTGCCCAGGTAGCTGCGCAGGTCCTGCTCGCGGCTCGGTTGCTTGAGGTCTGGGCCCAGCTCCTTGGCCAAGCGAATCATGTGCTCCAGCGGGTTTTCCGCCGGGCGCAACACATCGAGCTCTTGCTGCGCAAAGTAGCCGATGTTCAGTCCCTTGCCTTCGGTCACGCTGCCGTCCAGCGCCTTCATGGTGCGGGCAATGGTCTTGACCAGTGTCGACTTGCCCTGGCCGTTGGCACCCAGAATGCCGATGCGCTGGCCTGCCAGCACCGAGCGATTGACGTTCGACAAAATGGTGGTCGGCACGCCGTCCTCGTCTACATAGCCGAACGAGGCGTCGCTGATGGCCAGCATCGGGTTGGGCAGGTTGGCCGGTTCCTTGAATTCGAAGGTGAAGTCGGCTTCAGCCAGCACAGGCGCAATTTTTTCCATGCGGTCCAGCTGCTTGACGCGGCTTTGCGCCTGCTTGGCCTTGCTGGCCTTGGCCTTGAAGCGGTCGATGAACTTCTGCAGGTGGGCCATCTTTTCCTGCTGCTTGGAAAAGCTGGCTTGTTGCAACTCGAGCTGCTGCGCGCGCAGCTCTTCGAACTTGCTGTAGTTGCCGCCGTAGCGGTTCAACTGGCCCGTCTGGATCTGCAGGGTGACATTGGTGATGGCGTCCAGGAACTCCCGGTCATGGCTGATCACGATCATGGTGCCGGCGTAGCGTTTGAGCCAGGCTTCCAGCCAGACCAGGGCGTCCAAGTCCAAGTGGTTGGTGGGCTCGTCGAGCAGCAGCAGGTCGCTCGGACACATCAGCGCGCGCGCCAGCTGCAGGCGCATGCGCCAGCCGCCCGAGAAGCTGTCGACCGGGTTCTCGAGCTCGCTGACGCGGAAACCCAGGCCCAGAATCAAAGCCTGCGCTCGCGCAACCGCGTCGTGCGCGCCGGCATCGTGCAGGTCCGAATACGCATGGGCGATGGCCATGCCGTCGTCACTGGCCTCGGCGTCCAGCAACTGCTGCTGCACCTCGGCCAAGCGGGTGTCACCCTCCAGCACAAAATCCGTCGCCGACTGATCGGTCTCGGGCATGTTCTGCGCCACCTCGGCCATCCGCCAGCTGGTGGGGATGTGGAAGTCGCCGCCGTCTTCATGCAGTTTGCCACTCAGCAGCGCAAACAGGCTGGATTTGCCCGCGCCATTGCGCCCCACCAGACCGACGTTTTCGCCTGGGTTGATGGTGGCAGACACACTGTCGAGCACGACTTTGGCGCCGCGTCGCAGGGTAACGTTTTTAAGGGTAATCATTGAGGATGTACTGAAAACCACGCCCAACCAGCGTGCCTCCCGAGCACCCGCAGTTGAGGGTTGTTCAAAAATTGATCGGCATCAGCTTCTTTGGTGAGTACCACTTGAGCGCCGGTCGCTTTGAAATCAAAGCGCGCTGCATCAATGGTCACGAACACCGTGTCCGAAAGCTGTGAACGGGTACTTACGCGGTATGTGCTCGGAGGCTCGACCTCCCCAGGAGCGAAAAAAAGATGCTGGTAACGATTGACGACAGGGATATCTGCTTGCGGGAGGTGCATTTCTGCCCACAGTGAAAACTGCGGATAGTAGAAAACACCGTTCACCACCGGGACACCCGCTGAAGCCAGCGACATGGCGGCGCGCATGCCGTTATCTATGCCGACCGTTAACACACGCTTCCATGAAGCGGAGGTTCCTGGCTCCGAAATCTGCAAGAAAGGACGTACCGCTGGATGCAATTGTATTTGACCCGGGCCTCGAGCGATCGGATTGAAGCTTACGGCTGCAATCAGGTACAGCAGCAGGTGGAGCGACAAGGCGGCCCACATTTGGCCCAGAGATAGCCAGTAAGCTATCAAAAAGCCTGCAACGGCCATCGTTGTCAAGAACACTGGACTGAGCGAGGGATACAGAACGTCAGGCAGCGCCAGCAATGCGACCGTGATCAGGCATGCACTGCCTGCGGCGGTCGCCAGCGACGAGAGGTGGATTGACCGGTATTGATGGTTGCGGGCAGGTGTCCCACTGGGTACCAGTGCGAGCAATACCGTGCAGCCCAGTGCCAACGCCAGATCTACTCTATGGGATGGCACGATATGCCAGAGCAACGCTTTGGATAGCCAGAGCGGTACGCCAAAAACGATAAAAACCAAAGTCCAGGCGGTGAACACGCTCCACGCGCAAGCCATCCATCGGTGTTGACCTGTGGGGCCCGTAATCAGTCGCCAAGCTAGGAGCGCCAAAGGAATGGGTAGAAGAAAGTAGGCTCCAAACTCGCTCGCATTGGTTTCGCTTGCCCCTAGATGCGTCAGTGTGTCCAGATTGGAGTATCCGCGCGTCAGCCAATACAGAGGGAACTCACCACCTTGCAGAGCTGCCCGCCCGCCCGGATAGACCGTGCCTTGCATGATGGCTATGGCATCTCTGGCATCGAACCACCACACCCCGAGCAGTGCAGCAGCGATGGCTACCGACAGCAAAAGTGCTGGTAGAAAGATTCGCTGGGGTTTTGGTCGCTGGTCTGCGCACCAGGCGAGCAGCAAGAGGCAGCACAGCAGAGCCAGTGGAATTTGCCAAGGCGGATACAGAACCAATGCAAATCCCGCGGCGAACAAACCCAATAGCACTGACAGCAGCCAAATGCGCATTGCTTGGACGGCCTGCACCATCGACATGATGGCCCACAGTGCGCCCACAGCGAAAAAAACTGTGTACAAGGGCCAGTAGGACCATCCCGTCGCATATGGTGCCAAGCAGAACAGAAGGGACAGCACCAAATTTCTGGATGAACGTGTAGGGGCCAGTTGGTTCAGAAACCCCCACAACGCCAGCAAACAGGCAAACAAGGGGAAAAACCAATACCAAGCCAGCGCGTTGGGGAGCGGTAGCACGAAGAAGCCCCAGGTAGCCGGCCGTGCAAGAGCAGATACATGAAGTACCGGCACCCCAGTCATCCCGATGATCATCATGTTTTGGCCATCGTTACCCAGATGGTGATTGATCATCGGGAAAGGGGGCTGATGGTGCGCCTGGGCCAGAGCGCTGGGAGTGATCACCAGCCACTCATCCGACCGGATGGCACGTGGGGACAGCGCTACAGCCCGCATACCGCTTTCAGGTGCCAAAAAGGCATGCGATCCAGCCTTGTCGGGATCGCCAACCAGCAATTGCAAAGACACGCCAGTCCATCCCGACGCCACCAGCATCGCGAAGGCTCCCAAGATCAGCAGTGCAATCAGGCGGGTATTCTTTGCAAGTGCCGCATCGAGTTGCCGCACCAAAACGGACGCTCTCGAAATGCGGCTGCACACAAACAGCACGACCAAAAATGCTGTCAGCAATGCAGCGAGCCACCAATGCCGAGCGGGAATGGCAAGTGTTGAAAATGCTCGTGCTTGATCCGACGCCGGGGCCAGGTCTTGCTCGATATGGCTCCACTTGGCGGTGACGGAGACTGGATGTTGCCCCCAGCTCAGATCCCTCGGTGTTTGTACGTCGAGAACGAACCCAGCCATTGCGGGCGACACGCCCGGAAAACTGGCGTTGACGTCATCGCGCGCAACCTGATGCTTGGCGATGATCGAAACCTCGCGCCCGTCGATGCGTACGACGAAGGAGGAGGGTGGCTCAGCATTTGATGCATTGAAGCTCCAGCCCTGAATCTGAACTTTCCGTTGGTCGCGGTCATAGATCACGGAGTCCACGGATCCGCGAGCGACAGGCTCCGACAATCTGGCGCCGCGCGGCAGCTCCTGTGCCTGCAGCGCGGGCAGTACAACGAGTGCAAGGAGGGCAAACATGGCGATCGCCCATGGCGTGCCCACTGACCGGATCAGTCCACAGAGCCACTGACGCGCGCAAGTGACTGCGGTACAAGCAAGCACGACGCCCGGCGACGTCTGGCCAGGGCCAGCTACCGTGGATAACACGGGCCAAGTGCTGTGGGCCACGGATCAGAGCTGCAAGAGGCTGGTTCTTTGAATCAGCAGTACTTGATCTTCGCCCGCACTGGTGTCAATCCAGTATGCGGGCAACGTGGGAAACGCCGCTTCGAAGTTCGCGCGCTCATTGCCGATCTCCAGAACGATCACAGCGTCTTCGCTCATGCAGGCGGGTGCTGCGGCAAACAGCTGGCGTATGAAGTCCATGCCGTCAGTGCCGCCCGCCAGCGCCAGTTCGGGTTCTGCGCGGTATTCCGCGGGCAGTGCGGCCATGCTGGCTGCGTTCACATATGGTGGGTTGCAAAGAATCAGGTCCCATGGGCCGGGCAGGGCGGCCAGGCCGTCCGACAGCTGCAGGGTGATGCGGTCTTGCAGGCCATGCTTGTCGACATTGATGCGCGCGACGGCCAGGGCATCGGACGAGATGTCCGCACCCGTCACCACCACTTCGGGCCACGCCATAGCGGCCAGCACGGCCAGGCTGCCGTTGCCGGTGCACAAGTCGAGCACCCTGCGGGTGTTCTCGCTCAAGAATTCGTCCACGCTGCCATCGACCAGCAGCTCGGCAATGAAGCTGCGCGGCACGATGGCGCGTTCGTCCACATAGAAGGGTATGCCTTGCAGCCAAGCCTCTTGCGTGAGGTAGGCGGCAGGCTTGCGTGTGGCGATGCGGTCGCTGAGCAGTGACTCCACTTCGGCGCGCTGCTCCCCGGTGATAGGCATGTTTTCGACGCTGTCGAGGTCATCGATGGGCAGGCCCAGCTGCCAGAGCACCAGCCAGGCGGCCTCGTCGAAGGCGTTGGTGGTGCCGTGACCGAAGGCAACCCCCGCTGCATCCAGGCGTGCGGCGACGGAGTCGATGAGCTCTTGCACGGTCGTCATGCTGCGGACCTCACCGCTGCATCCAGATTTTCCAGCGTGCGGCGGTAGATGTTCTTGAGCGGCTCGATGTCGGCCACGACGATGTGTTCGTCGATCTTGTGAATGGTGGCGTTGGGCGGCCCCATCTCGATCACCTGGGGGCACACCTGCGCAATGAATCGGCCGTCGCTGGTGCCGCCGGTGGTGGACAGCTCGGTGGTCAGGCCGGTTTCGGCGGTGATGGCCTGCTGCACCGCGCTGACCAGTTCGCCCGGCGTGGTGAGGAAGGGCTGGCCGCCCAGGGTCCAGCGCAGGTCGTACTCCAGGCCGTGGCGGTCCAGCAGGGCATGTACGCGCTGCTTGAGGCCTTCGGCCGTGGACTCGGTGGAGAAGCGGAAGTTGAAGTCGATCACCACGTCGCCCGGAATCACGTTGGTGGCACCGGTGCCGCCGTGCATGTTGCTGATCTGCCAACTGGTGGGCGGGAAGAACGCATTGCCCTGGTCCCATTCGGTCGCGGCCAACTCTGCCAATGCCGGCAGCGCCTGGTGGATGGGGTTGCGCGCCAGCTGTGGGTACGCGATGTGGCCCTGGATGCCGCGCACGGTGAGTTTGCCGCTCAAGGTGCCGCGGCGGCCGTTCTTGATCATGTCGCCCATGCGCTCGACCGAGGTGGGTTCGCCCACGATGCAGTAGTGCAGCGCTTCGCCGCGCGCGGTGAGCTGCTCGATCACTACCTTGGTGCCGTCCACCGACGGACCTTCTTCGTCGCTGGTCAGGAGAAACGCCAGCTGGATCTGCGGCTCTGGCGTGGTGGCCAGAAACTCCTCGACCGCGACCACAAAGGCCGCAATCGAGGTCTTCATGTCGCTGGCGCCGCGGCCATAGAGCTTGCCGTCCCGGTGCGTGGGCACGAACGGGTCGCTGCTCCACTGGGCCAGCGGCCCGGTGGGTACCACGTCCGTGTGGCCAGCGAATACTATGGTTTTGATAGCTGCTTGCGCACGTCCATCCAGCGGTACAGGCCTTTTTGCCCACAAATTGCTGACGCGGAAATCTGCCGGGCCGCTGTCGATGCGTTCGCACACGAACCCCAGGGGTGCCAGGCGGGTCGCGAGCAGTTCAAGGCACCCGGCGTCTTCGGGGGTGATGGAGGGCAGGGCAATGAGCTGTTCAGCGAGGTGCAGTGTGCGGGACATCGGGGGCGGGAGTGGTGTCGTTCAAGCGGTGGGTTTGACGTCCAGCACGATCTCGGTGAAAGAGGGCTGGTCGTCCGGCGCGTCACGCGCTTCTTTCTGGGCTTTGGCGGCGTTGGCGGCCAGCGAAAAGTCGTTTTGCAGGCGCCACATCAGGTTGGTGGGCGAGTCTGCGTAGGCAATGCCTTCCTTGCGGTCGATCTTGGCGTCCATGATGAGCTGGGCCAAGGCTTCTTCAAAGGTCTGCGAGCCTTCGGCCATGGACTTTTCCATGGCTTCCTTCACGCCCGAGAAATCACCCTTTTCCACCAACTCGGAGACGAGCTTGGAGTTGAGCATGACCTCCACCGCCGGCACGCGGCCGCCGTCGGTCTTGCGCACCAGGCGCTGCGAGACGATGGCCTTGAGCGCCGACGCCAGGTCGCCCAGCATCGTGGGGCGCACTTCGACGGGGTAGAACGACAGGATGCGGTTGAGCGCGTGGTAGCTGTTGTTGCCGTGCAGGGTGGCCAGGCATAAGTGGCCTGATTGCGCGTACGCAATAGCGGCCGACATGGTCTCGCGGTCGCGGATTTCGCCGATCAGGATCACGTCAGGCGCCTGGCGCAGCGCGTTCTTCAGCGCGGTCTGCAGGGACTGCGTGTCGCTGCCGATCTCGCGCTGGTTGACGATGGATTTCTTGTTTTTGAACTGGTATTCGACCGGGTCCTCGATGGTGAGGATGTGGCCGGTGAGCGCTTCGTTGCGGGTGTCGATCATCGACGCCAGTGTCGTGCTCTTGCCCGAGCCCGTGGCACCCACCACCAGCACCAGGCCGCGCTTTTCCATGATCAGGTCGCGCAGCACGGGCGGCAGGCCCAGCGAGTCGAATTCAGGGATGTGCTGCGAGATGAAGCGGATCACCACCGCGTAGCTGCCGCGCTGGCGCATGGCGCTGACGCGGAACCGGCCCACACCGCTGAGCGGCACGCCCATGTTGAGCTCGCCGGTTTCTTCCAGCTCTTCGATGCGGTCCGGGGGGACCACTTCGGACAGCAAGTTGCGCGGCGCGTCGGCGGGCAGGATCTGGTTGTTGATCGGCACGCACTCGCCGTTGATCTTGATCAGCGCCGGCGCGTTGGCCGACAGGTAGACGTCGGACGCCTTTTTCTCGGCCATCAGGCGGAGAATCCGTTCCATCGTGCTCATGGTGTGTCCCTCGGGTTGTCGTCTTTATCGTCTGTGGCGCTGATCGTGCCGCACGGCGGGTGCTGCGGTCAATAACTCGCTGCCCGGTCAGTCGCGCAGCAGGTCGTTGATGCTGGTCTTGGAGCGGGTTTGCGCATCCACCTGCTTGACGATGATGGCGGCGTACATGCTGTACGGCGTGCCATTGGCGGCGGTCTTGGGCAGGTTGCCGCTCACCACCACCGAGCCGGTGGGCACGCGGCCGTAGCTGATCTCGCCCGTGGCGCGGTTGAAGATGGGGGTGCTCTGGCCCAGGTACACGCCCATGCCCAGCACCGAGTGCTCTTCGACCACCACGCCTTCGACGACTTCAGAGCGCGCGCCGATGAAGCAGTTGTCTTCAATGATGGTGGGGCCGGCCTGCAGGGGCTCCAGCACGCCGCCGATGCCCACGCCGCCCGACAGGTGGACGTTGGCACCGATCTGCGCGCACGAGCCCACGGTGGCCCAGGTGTCGACCATGGTGCCTTCGCCCACGTAGGCGCCGATGTTCACGTACGACGGCATCAGGATCGCACCCTTGGCGATGAAGCTGCCGCGGCGGGCGACGGCTGGCGGCACCACGCGCACGCCGGTGGCCTTCATCTCATCGGCCGTCAGGTGGGCGAACTTGGTTTGCACCTTGTCATAGAAGCCCAGGTCGCCGGCCTTCACGAGTTCATTGTCCTTCAGGCGGAACGACAGCAGCACGGCCTTCTTGATCCATTGGTGCACGGTCCACTGTCCCACGCCTTCACGGGTGGCGACGCGCAGCGTGCCGTTGTTCAGCTCGGCGATCACGTGCTCGACAGCGTCCTGGATTTCTTTGGGGGCGGCGGCAGGCGAGAGGCTGGCACGGTTGTCCCAGGCGTTGTCGATGAGGGTTTGCAGTTGTTGTGTCATGGTGTCGTCGGTCTATTGATCTGTTGGTCTATTTGATCTGTCGGTAAGTCGGTCGTCTGTGGATCGGAGATTGGATCAGGCAGTACGGGATTGGATGAATTGCACGATGCGCAGCGCGGCTTCCACGCATTCTTCGGTTTCGGCCACCAGGGCCATGCGCACGCGCTGGGCGCCGGGGTTGCTGCCCTGGGCCTCGCGGGCCAGGTAGCTGCCGGGCAGCACCGTGACATTGTATTGAGCCAGAAGGGCCCGCGCGAACTCGGCGTCCGTCATGCCCAGCGCGTCGGGCACCTTGGCCCACAGGTAAAAACCGGCGTCGGGCAGCGCCACATCCATCACGCCCGCCAGCAGCGGGGTGACCTGGGCGAACTTCTTGCGGTAGCGCGCGCGGTTTTCCACCACGTGCTGCTCGTCACCCCAGGCGGCAATGCTGGCGGCCTGCACGATGGGGCTCATGGCACTGCCGTGGTAGGTGCGGTACAGCAAGAAGGCCTTGATCAGGGCAGCGTCGCCCGCCACGAAGCCGCTGCGCATGCCCGGCACGTTGCTGCGCTTGGACAGGCTGGTAAAAGAGATCAGGTTCTTGAAATCGCGCCGGCCCAGCCGCTCTGCGGCCTGCAGGCCACCCAGCGGGGGTTCGTCGCGGAAGTAGATTTCGCTGTAGCACTCGTCCGAGGCGATGATGAACCCGTAGCGGTCGCTCAGTTCAAACAGTTTTTGCCATTCACTGAGTGGCATCACCGCGCCGGTGGGGTTGCCGGGCGAGCACACAAACAGCAGTTGCGTTTGCTGCCACACCGCCTCGGGCACGGTATCCCAGTTGACCGCGAAATTGCGCGCCGGGTCGCTCGCCGCGTAGTACGGCTGGGCGCCCGCCAACAAGGCTGCGCCTTCGTAGATTTGATAGAACGGATTGGGGCAGACCACCAGCGGCTGGCCTTTGGATGGGTCGATGACCGTCTGCGCTAACGCGAACAGCGCCTCGCGCGAGCCGTTGACCGGCAGCACCTGAGTGGCGGGGTCTAGCTTGAGCGCGTAGCGCTGCTCCAGCCAGCCGGTGAAGGCTTCGCGCAGCTTCAAATCCCCCGCCGTGGCCGGATAACTGGCCAGGCCATTGAGGTTGTTACTGAGTGCATCCTTGATGAACTGCGGCGTAGGATGGCGCGGTTCACCCATACCCAAACTGATGGGGCCGTAGTTGGCGGGCGGCGTGACCCCGGCAAAGAGCTGCCGCAACCGCTCGAACGGGTAGGGCTGTAGATGGGAAAGCAGGGGATTCATGGGGCGTCATTATGGGCGATGGGTGCGGCCCACCTTCCGAACGCCCGGCGCACGCATTGGTGCAAACCCGCAGCGACGCCCGCTGTCAATTCACAGTAAGTGCGTCCCCCTAGGATTTCGGCCACTCACCAGAACGATAAGAGGAGACAAGATGTCAGCATTTCTGCCGCTGAGGCCGGGACTTGGGTGGATGCGCAGATGGCGCTTGCCAGGAAAGCTGCTGACGCTGGGCGTGCTGATGGCGTTGGCACTGGCCGCCGCCGTGGCCGGGGCGCCCTGGTGGTTGCTGGCGCTGGCAGCTGCCGTGGTGCTGTATGCACTGGTGGCGCTCTATGCCAGCCTGTCGACGGACCTGGCCACGCTGGCCGATGCCATCGAGCGCACGCGTGGCGGCGACCTGTGCGCACGCTCCCGCACCAGCATCGGCCGCGACGAAGCTGCCGAGATGGCGCGGTCGCTCGACCGCATGGTGATCACGCTGTCGTCGATGGTGGCAGACATCCGCAGCAACGCGGCGCTGGTGGCCCATGCAGGGCAAAGCCTGGCCGAGGGAAACCGGTCGCTGGCCGACCGCACCGAGCAGCAGGCCGCCAACCTGGAGCAAACCGCGGCCAGTGTGGAGCAGCTGTCGTCCGCCGTGCAGAACAACGCCCAGACAGCCCAGAGCGCCGACGCGCGCGCCGCCCAGGTGCGCCAAGCTGCCGACCAGGGCGCGCAGGCGATGGACCGCGCTGTGCAATCGGTGGAGGCGATCCAGCAGGGCGCGCGGCGCATGACCGAGATCATCGGCGTCATCGACAGCATCGCATTCCAGACCAACATCCTGGCCCTGAACGCCGCCGTGGAGGCGGCCCGTGCGGGGGAACAGGGGCGCGGCTTTGCCGTCGTGGCGGCCGAGGTGCGCACCCTGGCCAAGCGCTCGGGCGATGCCGCCCGCGAGATCCGCGAATTGATCGGGGCATCGGTGAGCCAGGTGGAAACCAGCGCCGGCCTGATCCGGTCCGCGGGCGAGGGCATTGCGGACATGGCCAGCGGGATCCGCAGCGTGGCGGCCAGCATGAGCGAGATATCGGGGTCCAGCACCGAGCAAAGCACCGGCCTGCGCGAGGTCAGCGCTGCCGTGCAGCAGCTCGACCAGATCACCCAGCACAACGCGCAGATGGTGGGCCAGGCGGTGCAGCAGGCCGAGGCGCTGGAAAGCCGCGCGTCCACGCTGTCGCGCGCGGTGTCGGCGTTTCGCCTGCAGCAGGGGACAGCCGAGGAGGCCGTGGCGCTGGTGCACCGGGCCGTGGCCTTGCACAAGAGCACCTCGCGCGAGCAGTTCCTGCGCAGCATCACGGACAAAAGCCAGCCCTACCACGACCGCGACATGTACGTGTTCGCGCTCGACACCGGCGGAACCTACCGGGCCTTCGGCGGCAACCCTGCCAAGGTGGGCACGCGGGTGCAGGACATTCCGGGCATTGCGGGTGACCAGCTGGTGAGCGATATCGTGGCGCAGGCCGACCATGCACCGGGCTGGGTGGAGTACGACATCGTCAACCCGGCCTCCGGCGCGGTGCAGACCAAGATGTCGTATGTGAGCCGCGTGGGCGACCTGTACCTGGGCTGCGGTGTGTACAAGACGCTGGCGGCACGCTGAGCCTTCGGTCTCAGGAGCCGCGCTTCGGCGGCCACCTTTCTGTGCAGCGAGTGATGGCTCGTGGGCTCTTGGGCTTGCTTTTGGCTACTAGCCCGGGCCCTGAGCGCGGCGCTGGCGGGCACGTTCCATGGCAGCAGCAATGGCGGCTTGGCGCGCGGCCTGGGCTTTGCCCGCGTCATTTGGTGCTGGTGCAGAGTCTTCAAAGCCAGCACCTGTGCCAGTGGCATGACCGACCAATGGTCCCGCCGTCATGGCACCGCCAGAGTCTTCGTCTTCCACCACAGCCTCCAGCGGCAACCGTTCGCGGTGCGCCGCGTAGCGCTGCTTAGCCTGCCGGGCCAAAGGCTGAGACCACGCTGCCCAACCAGTGGCAGTGCCTGTCACGTTCTCCAGCTGAATGCAGTCCACCGGGCAGACCGGAATGCACAGCTCGCACCCGGTGCAATACGGCTCGATCACCGTGTGCATCACCTTGTTGGCCCCAACGATGGCATCGGTAGGGCAGGCCTTGATGCACAGGGTGCAGCCTATGCACCAGGCCTCGTCGATGAACGCCACGGCGCGCGGCGCCTCCTGGCCGTGTTCGGCACTCAGGGGTGCAATGACTTGGCCCATGATGGCCGCCAGCCGCGCAATGCCTTCGGCGCCACCCGGTGGGCATTGGTTGATGGGCGCCGATCCTGATGCGATGGCTTGCGCATACGAGGCGCAGTCCGGGTAGCCGCAGCGCGTGCACTGCGTCTGCGGCAGGGCCGCGTCGATCCGCGCCGCGAGCGCGGCAATGGCGGCGGGCGGCGGGGGTGTGCTCGTCAGTGCGGCGATCAAGCCTTGCGCGCCGCACGGGGGCGGGTGCGCGGCGTGGCAGCGGCCGTGACAGAGGCCTTGGCCAGTGCTGGCGTCTCGGCAGTGGGTGCTGCTGCGGCGGGGCTGGCAGCACCGGTCGCCTTGGTACGACCGGCTGCTGGCGGCGTCACCCACCGGGTAGCCACGGCAGGCTCTGACGATGCCGGCGATGCAGCTGTCGCCACGTCGTCAACCTTGGCAGCAGTTTTGGCCGCTGGCTTGGGCGTGGCCTTGGCTGCTGGTTTTGTCGCCAGTTGTTTGGCTGCCGGCTTGGCTGCTGGTTTCGCAGCAGGTTTTGCTGAAGCTTTCGCTGTTGCCTTGGCCGTTGTTTTCACTGTGGCTTTGGCCGCGGCCTTGGACTCCGCCACTTTGGGTGCTGCAGGCTTGGCCGCTGCGACGGCCTTCGGGGCCGACGTGGCTTGCAAAGGCGGGTTGTCGTCGGGCGTTTCGATCACGCGCGCGACTGCCTTCTTCTGGGGCTTTTCGTACTCGCGGATGAAGGTGCGTACTTGCGGGTACACCACCTCGCGCCAGCGGCGGCCGCTGAAAATGCCGTAGTGGCCAGCGCCCTTGGCCTCCAGGTGGCGCTCCTTGTGCACGATGCCGCTGCACAGGCCGTGCGCGGCTTCGGTCTGGCCCGAGCCCGAGATGTCATCGAGCTCACCCTCGACCGTGAACAGCGCCGTGGTCTTGATGTCTTCCGGACGCACGCGCTCGATCTTGCCGTCGGGCGAGCGCACATCCCAGGTGCCGTGGACCAGCTTGTATTCCTGGAACACCGTCTCGATGGTTTCGAGGTAGTAGTCCGCGTCCATGTCCAGCACGGCGTTGTACTCGTCGTAGAACTTGCGGTGGGCTTCCGCGCTCGCGTCGTCGCCCTTGATCAAGTCCTTGAAGTAGTCGTAGTGACTGGTGGCATGCCGGTCGGGGTTCATGGCCACGAAGCCTGTGTACTGCAGAAAGCCGGGGTACACGCGGCGGCCCGCGCCAGGGAAGTTGTCCGGCACGCGGTAGATCACATTGTTCTCGAACCATTCGTAACTACGGTTCGTGGCCAGGTTGTTCACCGCCGTGGGCGACTTGCGCGCGTCGATGGGGCCGCCCATCATGGTCATGGTCAGCGGCGTGGTCTCGCCCCGGCTGGCCATCAGCGACACGGCGGCCAGCACCGGCACCGTGGGCTGGCACACGCTGATCACGTGGCAGTTGCCGTAAATGCCTTGCAGGTGGCGGATGAAGTCCTGCACATAGTTCACATAGTCGTCCAGGTGGAACTCACCGTCGGCCAGGGGCACCAGGCGGGCGTTCTTCCAGTCGGTGATATAGACCTTGTGGTCCTTGAGCATGGTGCGCACCGTGTCGCGCAACAGCGTGGCGTAATGGCCCGACAGGGGCGCCACGATCAGCACCACAGGCTGGGCCTTGAGCTTGACCAGGGTCGCCGGGTCGTCCGAGAAGCGCTTGAAGCGGCGCAGCTCGCAAAATGGCTTATCCACCTCGATGCGTTCATGCACCGCCACGCCGACGCCATCCACATCTACCGAGGGAATGTCGAACGATGGCTTTTCGTAGTCCTTGCCCAGGCGGTACAGCAGGTCGTAGCCAGCGGACATGCGCTGCGCCAGGTGGCTCTGGCTGAACGGCGACAAGGGATTGCTGTAAAGCTTGGCAGCTGCTTGAGCGAAATCAGTGAAGGGCTCCATCAAAGAGCGCTGTGTCTCGTAGATGTGGTACAGCATGGGCGAAACTCCGTTATGTTGCAGTGCAATATAGCAGCACTTGGTAACAAGCGCATGGAGGATAACCACCAGTTTCAAGTCACCTATGCGACAGGGCTGGTGTGGGCTTTCAAGGGTGCTGATCCTGCACCTTCAATCATCTGGTTGCTATCGTAGTTATAGCTGTTGGCGCTTTGTGGTTCTTCGCTGCACGCAGTTTTACTCTGTTCAGTGTGCTTTCGGCTCGCCATGCTCCTGTAGCCAAGATTCAAAAGATTCCCTTGCCGAGTTGCGCAATGCCGGACGAAATGCTGTTTTGTTACTCAGGTACAAGCAGTGCCGGATCACCGTGTACGGGTTAAAGCTCGCTTTAGGGTTGTGCTCTTCAAAATGCTGCTTGTAGCGCTTGACCACCCCCACGGTCTCCCGCATCAACGCATTGAAGCGTGCGCGCGTCATGCTGGGCGACCACACCTGGATGTCGTCCACAAAGCTATCGACTTTGGACGGTTCGAACTCGAATTCCTTGAAAAAATGGGTCGCGATCTTCAAGAAGGTGAAGGCGTTGAGTTCGCTGCTCCCCGCAGCCACCTTGGCAGGTGCGCGCGCGCCGTCCACGTCGCCGTCTGCTTCAGCGTCGGGCAGGGGCTCTGCGGTTTCGTCCGGCGCCTGCAGCAGTTCGGCGGCGGTGGCGTCGCGAATCTGGCGAAACTCGCGGTCGGCCAGCTCGAACAGGGCCGACAGCACATTGATGCGCCGCTTGAGCTGGCCCGGGATCGATTTTTTGTACTTGATGCGGTGGTCCAGCACGCTCCAGGAGTCTTGGATGATGGTGCGCACCTGCAGCTCGAAGGGCAGATGCGCATAGGCAGCATGCTCCGGCAATGAGCGCTCCGCGGCAGAAAGGCGCAAATCCAGGTGCAGGCCCTTGTAGCCGAACGACGCCTCGGTGCTCTCCACCGCGCTGACCTTGTCGGTCACGTCGATCACCGCGAAGTGCGCACGCATGATCTGGGCGATCTTCTCCAACTCGTCCTCGTACAGGCACACCACGCGCACGCCGATCAGGTCGGTGATGTAGCTCTGGATGTCGTACGGGGTGTTGCTTTCTTCCAGCGCCGGGCGGTATTTGCGAATGAACTTGCGGATGCACTCGTCGGCATCCTTCACCCGGCCCTCGACCTTGGTGATGTCCACCCCGCCCGCCTGAGTGACGGTGGCCGCCACCAGCGCTGTCAGCGCCGCACAAGCATCCTCCAGCGCGGCGGACTGTTGCGCATAGAACGCGCGGAAGTTGGATTCCTCCAGATCGAAATCAAGCGATGGCATGCCGTGTCTCGGATGTTGTTGTTGAATGGGGAAGAGTGCAATCGCAGGCACAGGTTCCCCGCCCACAGAGCATAGCTGCCAGCGTCCTTGTTGATCGCTTCACCAAGTGTGTTCGCAAATGCAAAGGCGCCGTGCCGGACGATGGCCCATCATGGCGCGCCGGCCGACACTGTCACGGCCCGCCACAGCACTCAGTCCGCCAGAACAGCCCAGCGCTCATGGTCCCGCCAGTGTCCGTCGATTTTCAGGTAGCGCGGCGAAAACCCCTCCTGCACGAACCCGCAGGACCGTACCAGTGCGATGGAGCGCAGGTTGCCGGGCTGGATGTTGGCCTCCAGGCGGTGCAGCTTCAAGACCTCAAACGCGTGCAGCAGCACTTGCTGCAGGCCTGCGCGCATGCGCCCTTGCCGCTCATGGCCCGCGAACGCGTAGTACCCGAGATAACCACTGCAAAACGCTGACATCACGATCTGGGTGATGTTGATCACGCCGGCCATCTCTTCGGCGCCGTCAGCGGAGCGCAGGCACACCAGAAAGCTGTGGTTGCTGCGCGAGTCCATTATTGCCAGGAAGTCCGAGAACGCCTTTGCATCGCACGGTGCGGTGGTCCAGGGCGCGTGCAGCGCACGGCTTTGGCAGGCCAGCGCGATGAAGCGGGGCGCATCGGCCACCATGGGCGGGCGCACAAACACGGCGGGCTGCGCGCCTGGTGTTACGGAAAGCCCGGATTCCAGCACCTTGCATCCCGCCAAAACGCCGCGTCAGGCTACGGCCTGAGCCACTGGTTCTGCAGCAGCGTCCGGCGCGGTGTTGACATAGGACGCCATGGCCAACGCATGCACCTCTCGCGCAGGGCGGTCCTTGAGCAGGTGGTTGCTCCACACCTGGCGCCAGATGCGGGCGCCGGGCAGGCTGTGGCGCAGGCCCAGCATGTGGCGGGCGATGTGGGGCCAGGGGGTGCCGTACAGGGCGGCCTCGCGCTCCATGTACTCAACCATGGCCAGCTCCACCTCTTCGCGGGTCAGGGGGCAGGGCGTACCACCCTGACTGCCGTAGTAGAGCTGGTCCCAGCGCGCCATCCACCAGGGGTTGTGGTACGCCTCGCGGCCGATCATCACGCCGTCCAGGTGCTCCAGCTGCTGCAGCACCACATCGTCGGTCTGGATGCCGCCGTTGATGGCGATGGTGAACTGCGGAAACTCGGCCTTGAGCTGGTGCACCACCTCGTAGCGCAGGGGCGGAATGTCGCGGTTTTCCTTCGGGCTCAGGCCCTGCAACCAAGCGTTGCGTGCGTGCACGATGAACACGGTGCAGCCCGCCTCGGCCACGGTGCCGATGAAGTCGCGCACGAAGCCGTAGTCTTCTGCCTTGTCGATGCCTATGCGGTGCTTGACCGTCACCGGCACATCCACGACGTCCTTCATGGCCTTCACGCAGTCGGCCACCAGCTGTGGCGCCTTCATCAGGCTGGCGCCAAAGGCGCCGCGCTGCACCCGGTCGCTGGGGCAGCCGCAGTTCAGGTTGATCTCGTCGTAGCCCCATTCCTCGCCCAGCCGCGCGGCGTGGGCCAGTTTGTCGGGCTCGTTGCCGCCCAACTGCAGGGCCACCGGGTGCTCTTCGGTGTTGAAGCGCAGGTGGCGCTCGGTACCGCCGTGGATGATGGCGCCAGCGTTGACCATCTCGGTGTACAGCAGGGTCTGGCGCGTCAGCAGGCGGTGGAAGTACCGGCAGTGGCGGTCAGTCCAATCCATCATGGGCGCGACGGACATGCGCCAAGGGCTGTGTTTCTGCCGAGTTCCTTGCTGGGCGCGGCTCTGATCGGTGGTAGGTGTCATTTATACGCTGTCTGGTTTTCCATCGTCACTCCCCGTTTTCACTGGTTTTCAGTCTGGCGGTGCTACAGTGGGTGCTACAAATTTGGGCTTGTAGCACCGCACCACATGGGCACTATCACTGCGCGCAAGCGCGCCGACGGCACTACTTCTTACACCGCGCAGATCCGCATCAAGCGGGATGGCAAGGTGATCCACAGCGAGGCGCAAACGTTCAGCCGCAGGGCTTTGGCCGATGAATGGAAGCGTCGCCGGGAGTCGGAACTGGAGGCAGTGCGTGCCAGCGGGCGGCCTCTAGCCAAGGGGGTGACGCTGGAAACGTTGATCGCGGATTATGTCAGCGCGGCTGAAAACGTGACCGCGTGGGGGCGTAGTAAGACAGCGGATATCAACCGGCTCAAGCGCTCGGGCTTGGCTGCCAAAGACGCCACCAAGCTGACAGCGCTGGATTTTATGGAGCATGCACGGTTGCGACGCTCGGTGGACGGTGCGGGCCCGGCCACGGTGTTGAATGATCTGGTGTGGCTGCGCCAGGTGTTGATGCAGGCGGCCATTGGGAGAGATCTGCCTGCGCCGCTGGTGGCGCTCGACCGCGCGCGTGAGGAGCTGCTGCGGGTGCGTGTGGTAGCCAAGGCGAAACAGCGATCGCGCAGGTTGCTGGCCGATGAGGAGGCCAAGCTGCTTGCGCACTTTGAGAGCAGGGACGCCCGGGCTGATATCCCTATGGCCGACATCGTGCGCTTTGCGCTGTCCAGCACACGCAGGCAGGATGAGATTTGCCGGCTACGCTGGGCGGACGTGGACGATAAAAACGGTGTGGCCTGGCTGGATGATGTGAAGCACCCGCGGCATAAGAAGGGAAACCGGCGCAAGTTTCGCCTTTTGAAGTCAGCGCTGGAGATTATTCAACGCCAGTCCAAGGTGAAGGGTGAGGGCGCTGACCTGGTGTTCCCTTTCAATGCCCGCTCAGTAAGTGCAGCGTTTACCAGATCATGCAAGCTGCTGGGGATTGAGGGCCTGCATTTTCACGATCTTCGTCATGAAGCCACTAGCCGACTATTCGAACGTGGTTACTCTATTCAGGAAGTGGCCCAGTTTACGCTTCATGAAAGTTGGGCTACTCTAAAAAGGTATACGCATTTGCAGCCTGAGAATGTGCCTGAAAGATAAGGAGATAATTATTATGCATGTGAATTTCATAATTAATATTCGCCTTTGTTTGCTAGTTGGCACCTCAATTTTATTGGCTTTGTATGCTCTATTTTCTGCATTTCCATTGCCAAGCAAATATTATCCCAGCTCATCATCCGATCTGGCATCTTGGTTTCAGTTTATTGGAGGGTTAGCGGCCGTTGGTGTAGCAATATATTTTTCAAGTCACCAGCAGAGAGTAAAACAACGTGAAGATGAACATGTGGCGTATGTGACTGCGATAAATTTGCTGTCAAATATAACCATTAATACCATTCAACTAAAAAGAACATATCTGCTGCTAAATTCGAGCATGGAAAGCACTAAGTACCGTGCTGTTGCGGAAGAATGGGAGGCTGAATTGGGTAAAATTATTCCCCCTTCCGAGTCGCAATTTCTTAATATAGCGCGTTCAGCATCATCTGGTGGAGTTTTGCTTGCGGAAGCTTGGGGGGAGATTGATTATCTTAAGCGTTGTGTTGGCCTATGGACAAACGTTGATTTGCCTAAACTTATTGGTCAACGTAATTATTCTCTTGTGCAAGTGGCACACCAAGAGTATACATCGCAATTTACTAGTATTTGTCGCGATATATTGGTTGCCCATGAAAAGGCTGAAATTGCAATAAAGAATTATTGCTATAAGCATCCAATGGGTCGATTTAGTAATGGCTCAACTGCTAATTGATTGGTTGTTTATTTTATCCCATTCTTTCTTTGCCTTTAGTTTTGTTTCATCAACATATTCTGCAAGCTTCGCTGCATCGACTAGCCAAGGGCTTTTTTGCGATCCAAGACGATATGCAGGTATAGGTAGTCTTTGACGGCAGGCATACTCTTCCGCTTTTTTTGGAGACAATCCAAATAAATTGGCGCATCTATCAACGGGAATCTGGGCTGTGCCGTATTCAGCCATTAGTGCGAAAAAAGTATTCATCTTTTTGGCTCAGCGCTCAGCGCAAACACATAATTTCCATGGCTGTCGATGCCGTTTGGCCGCAGCGCGCCGGTGCTGGCCAGCTTGCGGGCCTCGGCCTGGTCGATGGAGATATCGCGGCTGTTCTGCACGATGAAAAACCGGTTGGTGCGCGGGCTGCATTTCAGGGCGCCGCCGGCGCGCAGGGTGGGGATGATGGGGGTGGTGGCCATGGTCAGGTGCCTTCTGCCAGTGCGGCGGTGATGCGGTCGGCTTCGACCCAGGACAGCACCTGCTGGTGAATGGCGCGGTTCACCTGGTCGGCCGCGGCGGCGCTGGCTTCGCCTGGGGGCGACTCGCGCCAGTCGTTGATGGCCGACCAGATGGCTTCCCAGGGGGTGCGTTGGGTGGGCTGGGCGTCGGTGCCTTTGCGGGTCAGCTGGCCCCATTCCTTGGCGGCCACCACGTCCAGCTCGGTCAGCCGGTCGTAGGGGCCCATGCCCAGCGCCAGGCGGATGGGCTGGCCCACGGGGCTGCTGGCGCCCTGGTGGTGCCACAGCACCCAGAGCAGGGCGGCGCGGGTGGTGTCAGCTGCCATGGGTGTTGCCCTCCTTCCTTGTTACCGCGTACAGCGCCTCGCCGGCGGCTTTGACGTGCTCGGTCACACCATCCGGCAAGCGAATAAGGCGTGTTTGCTTTGGGCTGCCAGACTGGAATGCAGACAGCATTCCGATGAAGGCTTCCGCGCTCTCTGCCGCGATGGGCGCCACGCAGAATTGCCCGTCGATCTTCACGAAGACGCTGATGCCTTCCACTTTGTCCAGTGTGGTCATGGCGTTTCTCTCTTCGCGGCCAGGGCTGCGCGGATCAAGCGGGCGCACTCGCTGCGCTTGAGCGGGGGATGGATGTTTGCCATCTCGACCATGGCTGCGTCGATCATGGCAATTTCATCCTCCTGCACCCCGCTGTCCGCCGACCGGGCTTCGATGGCGGCTCGCAGTTCTTGCACCAGTGCCGCCGCAATGTGGGCTTGCGGGATGCCGCGTTGCTTGCCCTCGAAAGCATCCAACACAGAGAAGATATCGGGCGCTGGCTGGCTGTCCGCCTGGGCGGCTGGGGTGGGCGCGGCGGCGAGCAGGTTGTTCAACTCCTGAGCCAGCGTCTCCATGTTGTTGTGCATGTGCCGAGGCCCCATGCGTGTCGCTGTATCCGCGAACTGCGCCAGGCGCTGGATCTCGTCCAGCAGTCTCCGCCCCACAATTGCGCCAGCGGCTGGTGCCGTGGGGCGCGTCTCGGGAAACCGCTCGTGCAACCCGGCAAGTTCGGATTTCAATTGATCGCAGACTGCGCGCACCTCGGTTACCCCGGCTGGTGCCGCCTGTGCCGTGGGGCGGAGCAGTTCCTTGCAGGAAAGCACAGCGCGGGTCACGGTATTGATGTGCTGAGAGAGGTTCGCGGCCATGGCCTCTTGGCCCTCTGCCCGGCAACCAAGGAAGACCAGAGCCTCGCGCAACCGCTCGACGTTCACGCCGTCGATGTACCGGTCCGCCGCCCCGGCTGGTGCTTGCCCATGGGATGCGGCGCGGAGGGTTTGCGTGACGACGTTGGCAAACGGATCAAACCAGTGGGTCAAGAATTCGATCTTCCGATCTGACTCGTCGAAAACACACCAGTCTTGACCTGACTTGATAGGGGCGGCGAACCAAACATGGGACATACGGCCCATCCGGTCTCGGGCACCGATGTTGTTGGTTGCCAAGACGCGATCGGCCGTTTTTACTTTCTTGTCGTCAATGGCCGCACTAAGTGGCGGTTTTTTGTCCTTGAAGGAAAACCACTGACCTTGCGACAAAGATATCGTTGACACGACAGCGGGGGCGTGTTCGGTTTTTGCGGGTGCTGCATCAATCATTGCGACCCAGTGGTCGTACGGGCCTTGCATGACGGTCGCGCCTTCGCCGAAGTTCCTCAGAGAGTACTCTCGGTCGCCCAGCTCGGCGGCTTGCAACATCGCATCTGTGGGCTCTATCGGCACCAGCTTCCACCCGGCCTGCGCCACTGGTGCTGGTTGAGCGGCGCTGTAGCCAAGTTGGATCAGTCGGCACTCTTCATCGCTGGGTTTGCCGGTCTTCAGCAGGTCGCAGACTTGCTCGTAGCTGAGTGCGGGCTGGGCGTGTTCGCCTTGGGCGGGGGATGTGGTCATGAAATCCTCACTGGATGGGCCGCAGCGTTGCTGGCGTGCGCGGCATGTTTTTGCGGATGAATGCAGCTGTCCCCTCGAGGCGGTCGGCGGCTGGCTCGGAGCCCTCGGCCTGTGCCATCACAACCCCTGCCACGCTGCAGAGCTTCATGAGGTAGTTGCCTATGTTCTCGGGGGATTGCATGCGGCAGGCCGTCAGGTAGTCGCCGACAGCCTTCTTTGCCAGGTCCTCGGCCTCGGCTGGGGTCGCTGGGGTTTTCATGCCGCCACCCCGTAAATCAACGCCTCGTGCCCAAAGTTCGCCCGCACCAGCGCCTCGGCCATCGGTGGGCAGACGCTGTTGCCGCACATGCGGACCTGGGCGGTTGCCGTCAGGGGGATGCGGGGCACCTCCAGCGGGTGGGCGGCCTGCTTGCCGTCTTTGAACAGCAGCGCCGGGTCGGGGATTTCGTGGATCACGTAGTCCTCGGGGAAGCCTTGGGCGCGGAATAGTTCGCGTGGCTTGAGCATGCGCAGGGTGATGTCGACCAGCGCCCACCAGCTGCCGACGTGCCACATCAGCACCAGCTCGGCGGGCTCGGGGAAGTGTTCGGGCAGGTGGGTGTGCAGCAGCTCGGCGCACTGCCGGGCGCGGGCGCGCTGCTCTGGCGCCAGGCAGTCGGCATGCACCTGCACGGCCTGCACCAGACCCATGCGGCCCTTGGTGGGCAGGGTGTGCATGGGCTCGCCCAGGCCCTGCCACTGGCCGCCGCTGCTGTAGTACTTCACTGCGTAGGCGGTGATCAGGCGCTGGTTGCTGCCCGCGGCAGTGATGGTGGACACCGGTGCGTCAGCCGCGCGGCCGTCACCGTCGTAGAAGCCGCCGTTGGCTTGCTCGAGGCAGGCCGTTACCAGGGCGCTGGGGGTGCTGCTGGCTGTGACTGAGTTGAGTGGCGTCTCAATTGAACGTACACCGCTGCTCCACCGTTTGGCGCCGGTGCTGCAGCTTTCGCCGTGGCCCATGTCCACCAGGGTGGCGGCCACCACGGCTTGCTCGCCGCGGTGCGCGCCGGTGACGGTGCGCAGTGGTTCGGCCGGGCTGTGGCCGCTGCGCTCACCGTGGTGGGTTAGGTGCGTCAGATGCACGGCCGCCACGCCTTGCTTTACGCCACCGGCCACCGCGGTGCCCAGCGGGCCGCGTATGTCTTGGGTGCGGGCCTCCTGGCCGGGGCGCTCGCCGTAGCCGATGGTAACCAGGTGCGCGCCAGCCATGGCAAACGCGCCGCCCCCGGCGTGTAGGGTGCCCATCGGGTTGCTCAGGTCTGCGGTGCGTGATTCGCCTTCGCGACGTTGGCCGTGGGCCACTGGTATTAACGATGCGGCGGTGAGCGCGTGGTGCGTGCCGCTGGCGGCCACGGTGGAAAGCGGGCCCTGCACGTCGTGGCCGCCCAGGTGGGCCTCGGTAGTGCCGCGCAGCGGGGTGATGGTGGGCGCCACCAGCGAGAAGTGACCGCCCTTGACCTGGGCGCACTGCGTGCGCAGCGGCTCGGTAGCTGCCATGGTGCGCTGGTTGCTGGCGTTGGCGTGCTCGGTGAGGTAGGGCGTCAGCGCCGCGGTGGCAACGGCATGGTGTCCGCCAGTCGTCACCGTCGGCAGCGGACCCGACACAGGTGCGCCAGGGTGCCCGGTGGTGTTGGTCACTACCGTGGCGGCGCCGGTGCTCACGATGAATGGGTTGGCGCTGGTCAGCACGTGCCGCCACAGGCCCTTCGCCACTCGGCGCTGAGTGTTGGTGGCCAGGGCCTTCTTGCGGTCAAAGATGCTGGCGGCGTCCAGGCTGAAGTCGATGCACTCGGCCGCCGTGCGGTAGGGCGCCAGCTTGCCGGCCAGCACCTGTTTATTGTCCGGCGCGCCGTGGGTGGTTGCCGGGCGGGCGACGGTAGGGCGCCCATCGCGGCGGCCCACCATGAAGAACCGCTTGCGGATGGTGGGGGTGTTGTAGTCGCAGGCTTTGAGCTCGGCGCACTCCACGGTGTAGTGCAGGCCGTCGAGCGCCATGGAGAACTCGGCCTCGCTGAATGCCAGTGGGCCAGTGCACAGGGCTTCACGAGCGTCGGCAATCGATTCGTTCCCTTCGCGCTCGTCCAGGGGCACGCCAGTGGTGAGCATCTGCCGAAACAGGCGGAAGGTCTGGCCTTTCTTTGCCGGGTCGGGGTAGTCGTCGCCTTTCTCGTCCTGCATGAGGGGGCCCCAGGTCTGAAACTCTTCCACGTTCTCCAGCATGAAGCCGCGGGGTTTGGTGCGTACCACCCAGCGCACGCCGATCCAGGCCAGGCCGCGGATGTTCTTAGCCACCGGCGTGCCGCCTTTGGCCTTGCTGAAGTGCTTGCAGTCGGGCGACAACCACACCAGCCCCACAGGCTGGTTGCGCGTGACCTTGATGGGGTCCACATCCCACACCGATTCGCACAGGTGCAGCGTGTGCGGGTGGTTGATGGCGTGCATCGCCAGCGCCTCGGGGTCGTGGTTGATCGCGATGTCCACGGGACGGCCAAAGGCGCGCTCGAGCCCGGTGCTGGTGCCGCCACCGCCGGCGAAGTTGTCGATGATGAGTTCGCCGGGGAAAGCGAGGGGGAGGGTGAAGGCGTCGCGTTTCATGCGTGTTCCAGGCAAGGTTGTGCGAAAAGCGAGCCCTGCGCGATGGACTGTTCAACCCGTCGGCAGGCGATATCGAAATAGGCGGGTTCGCGCTCGATGCCGATGAACTGGAAGCCTTCGGGCAATGCTGCTTTGCCGGTGCTGCCGCTCCCCATGAAGGGGTCCAGCACAACACCGCCGGCGGGTGTCACCAGGCGCACGAGATAGGCCATCAGCGTGGTGGGCTTGACGGTGGGGTGGTGGTTGCCGTTGCGCGCTGCCGAGTAGGCGCGCTCGCGGTCGCCCATCGTGGCGTCTGTTCTGACCGCAGGCGCCGCGAAGCTCTCGAGCCCTTCGTTGCGGTCCTCGCGGCTGGCTTTGGCGCAATAGAAGAATCGGGCGGCGCTGGTGGTGGCGTCGCGGCGCATGCCGGGCTTCATCTTGAATCCGACTGCTCCGCCGTTAGCGCTGGCTGCGCTGGGTTCCTCTCCACGGCCTCGCTGCATGGCGCCGTAAACGTTTTGGTTGTCGCGCGGCGTGGTGCTGGTACTGGCTGCGACCAGTTGGCCTGGCGCGGCCGGAAACGCTTCGAGTACTTCGTCGCTGCCGTCATGCACGAGGTTGGCCGGCCATCGGCCCACGTACTCCTGCGCATCGCCCTGCGTGCCGCGCCGTGCGGCGGCCGTGCCCGGCGCGCCCAGGGCGTTGTTACTGCATGCCGCAAAGGACGTGAAGGCCGCTGTACGCGCCTCATCGCCCACTCGGCAGGCGGCTATGTTCAGGGCGCCGGTACCGTAGGCGCCCCAGTTCTCGGCCACGGTGCCATTCAAGGGCTTGCGCGCCAGGGTGATCGGTTCAAGCGCGGGTTTGAGGGCTGTGCCACCCCAGTCACCGTTGTGGGACTTGGGGAAGCCCGATCCGTACACCCAGGCGATCATGTCGCGGATTTCAAAACCGGCATCCTCGATGCGCACGGCCATGCGGTGCTGCGTGCGGGTGCCAGCAAACGCCAGCAGATGGCCGCCTGGCTTGAGCACGCGCAGGCACTCAGCCCACACGTCGACACTCGGAACGTCGTAGTCCCATCGCTTGCCCATGAAGCTGAGGCCGTACGGTGGATCGCACACCACGCTGTCGACAGTGTTGTCGGGCAAACCCTTCAACACATCCAGGCAATCACCCAGGTGCAGGGTTGCGTTTCCGATATGCGCGACCCGGCTCATGCTGCGCAAGCCTCCAGCGCCTGCACGGACGCGCCTGAGACGGGCCGCAGCGCCTGCTCCACGCTCGCCGTGCCCAGGTGGCCGCGCTGCAGCATGCGGTCCAGCTCCAGCGCGCCGGCGGCCAGGCTGTATTCGTGGAGCTGGGGCAGCAGGCGCTCGATGGCGGCCAGGCCGCTGGTGATGGACGCGCGCTGCTGCTCCAACGCGCTGGGGGTGGCGGCCACGTCTGCCAGGGCGTTGGCGGTGCCCAGCAGGATGCGCGCCTCTGGCGTGTCTCCCAGGCCGTGCAGGCCTGCGGCGTGCGCCACGGTGTACACCAGCCGGCCCATGGCGTCGGCCACCAGGGTGGCGTCGTTGCCGATGTAGGCCTGCAGGCCCGCGCGGGTGCGCAGCTGGCGCACTTCGTCCATGATGCGGGCGCGCACCAGGGCCTGGGCGATGCGGTTGTGCAGGATGTCGCTGTCGGCGTGTGCCCCGTTGCCGTAGCGCTGGCCGCGCTTGAACAGGGCTTCTCGTTTTTGCTGGCGGTTCATGGCTGGGTGACCTTTTCAATGCGTCCATCGGGGAAGTGCAGGCGGTTGCCCACGCGGCTGGGCAAGGCGAAGGCGGCAAAGCGTCCATCGGTCAGGCCGGGGTTGCGCTGCAGCTCGGGGCAGGTGTAGGAGCCGCCGCGCAGCATCTGGCTGCGCTCGCGCGCCTCGCGGGCGATGCGGGCCTGGTTGGCGCGTTCGCGGGCGGCGTTGGCGGCCAGGGTGGCGGCGCGTTTTTCGGCACTGGTCTGGTGGCGGGCTTCGTAGCTGCCGGGCTCTGGTGTGGGCAGTGTCATGCTGTCGCTCCCGGCATCTGTTGGCACTGGGCCGTCAGCAGCTCGTACCGCTGCAGGAAGGTGTCCCGGTGGTGCTTCCACGTCATGGCCTCGCGCACCGGGGTGTTGAGGCTGACTGCTTCAAGTGCAGGCACTTCGCGGCCCGGCCTGTCGATCACGTCCCAGAGCAGGTTTCGCGCAGCCTTGAAGGGCATCAGGTCGCGGCGTTCGGTGGCCAGGGCTGTCAGGTCGGCATGCTTGACCAGGTGGCGATAAGCCGTGTGCGCGGTCTGCAGGTGGTAGTGCTGGCGCACCAGCTTCGCCAGGGGGTTCTCGAACATGATCCAGGCGAGGTTGAGCACCCATTTCACGGGGCTGGCCGCGTCGCCTGTCATGCATTCGTGAGCGTCGTGCATCAGGCCCAGGCGCTGCACATGACAGTTGTGGCCCTGCGCGTCGAGGATGTCGGCTACCAGAATGCTGTGCTCTGCAACGCTGTAGGGGCGGGCGGCATGGCCCGTGAATCGGTTGATTTGCGCCAGGCTGTGGGCAATGACCTCAATGCGCGGGGCCTTGTTCTGCACAAGCAGCTGCAGGCCGTTGATGTGCTGGTCGGTGCCGTCGGCGGTGAGGATCCAGTGGGAGGGGGTCATGGTCAGAACAGGCTCAGGGTTTGGCCGGTGGCGACAGGGTGGGCCTGGTGCCGCGCTTTGAATTCAGCTTGCGTTTCGAAGATCTGGCGGCCGTGCTGGTCGCGCGCTGCAGTACCGTCAGGAAGACGCACCGCGACGTCCCAGGTCGAGAAGGGGTAGCCCATGGCGTCGCGCTTGCCAGCTGCGTCCATGGCATCGCTCCATGCGACCAGTTCGGTGGCGGTGGTCATGTCGACGTGTCTGGGCTCAGCTGACGGCGTGGGCGGCTTCGTCCTCTGCCGCTTCGTGGCCCAAGGCTGCATAGGCCGCGCCGTCGGTGTAGTCGTCAGCGTGGAACACGCCGTTGCGCGCGCTGGCGGCGGCGCGGGTGAGCTTCAGCGTCTGCATGAAGGCCCAGCCCTGGCGGGTGGTGAGGCTGGTGTCCTCGATGGCGTTGAACGCGGCGACGGTGGCGGCCATGCTGCGCTCCTGCGGGGTGACGGCGATGCCCTGCGTGCCGTCGCGCTGGTGGCCGCGGTGGTTGATGATTTCGGCGGCATCGCGCAGCACCTCTTGCGCCAGCTTGGGGCCGGTGCGGATGGATGCGACGTTGGACGCGGCTGCGACAGGCGCAGCGTGGCCGGGCAGGGCTTTGGCAATGGTGGTGCCGCGTGCTGCGGGCTTGGTGGCGGCGCGGCTGCGCTTGCTGGATGTGGACATGGTGGTTGCTTTCGCTGGGTTGTGTGGCTGGGCCACGGGTTGGGGTGGGTGGTGGCGGTCAGGCATGCGTTTCAGCCGCGGCACGCTCTGCTGGGGTGCGCTTGGGCATGTACTGCAGGCTGACGGCGGTGGCGCGCAGCTCGGGGCGTGGCGGGTGGGTGGCGCCGGTGTGCTGGTACACGCGGGTCAGGCGTGCATCGACAATGGCGCCGGGCTGCATGTCATTGGCGTGGGCCTTCCAAAACGCTTGCGCTTCGGGGCCTTCCCACCGCACGCGGTACACCTGTTTCATGTGCGTGCCCAGGCTGTCGATGAGCTGCAGGGTGAGCTGAAATGCGCCGTCCTCAGCCTTCGAGACTTCGGCTCGGGCTTTGCTCATGAACAGGGTGCCGGTGTGCTGCATGGTGGGCTCCTACCTGGGGTGGCGGGTCAGTCGTATTGAGCAGATGCGGCGCTGCGCACGTCGTCGTCATCCATGTCGATGTCGACCTTGGTGCGGCCGACATACATCGCCATGAGGGTGGTGTCGAATTCCCCGATGACGTCGGGGCGGCTGGCGGGGGTGACGTCTTTGCCGTCCATGCGAAGCGCGTACACGGCCCCGTAGTCGTTGACCGCAATGCGGTGCTGTGCCTGGTACTTGACGTCTTCGCGATCGCGCGTCTGGCTGTAGGGCCGTTTGTTCGGGTTCTCGTCGCTGTCGAGGTAAAGCCATCCACCCGTGCCATAGGTGGAGGGTTCCCAGTACGCGTAGAAGGCCTCGTGCGCTTCTTTGCTGAAGGCGTCGCGTGCAATCTTCAGCAGTTCTGAAATCTTGACTACAGCGGGCACGGAGGGCATGGCACTTTGCATGACCTTCGCCATGGCCGCGGCCACTGTTTCTTCGTTGGCGCCGCGCACGTGACTTGTGATGGCCTCGTTCAGTACGTGCTGAAACTTGGCGATATCGGAGGTGCGCAATCCGTGGGGCATTGCTTGTGCCAGCTGCACCTCCAGCTCCTTGCGGAACTCGCTGCGGTAGCCGGTGGCGCTGTCGATGGCTGACCTCAATGCATCGGCAATGGCTTTGTCGACCAGTGGCTGCAGGCGATCGGCTGCGCAGGCCTGGGCAATGATTCCGGGGAGATCCAGCTCAATATTGATGTTCATGGTTTTCTCGGTGGTATGAAATTGATAGCTGCTACCGCTTGCCCATCAAACGCTAGCGCCCATGTAGGCCGCCAGCAGGATGACGCACGTGAACAGCGCCAACACCAGCGCATAGCCGATCAGCTCCATGGCGGTGGGCGGGTCTTCGTCGGGCAGTTCGCAGGCCTGCGGGGTGGGACAGGCGGTGCGGCAGCGGCGGCACTCTTGGCAGCTGCACAGGTGCGGGCCGCGTGCGCGGGCGCGGCGCTCGGTGGTGGGGGTGTGGCTGGCGGTGTTCATCGCAGCCAGCCCGCCAAAACGGCCAGGGCCAGGCCCAGGACTGCGCCGATGACCATGCCGTTGCTCAGGCCCGCGCGGAACGCGGCGGCGGCTTCGTCGGCCACGCTAGGCAGCGGGGTGGGGGTGCGCATGCGCGGGCCGGTCATGGCAGCCTCCGCGCGCTGGTGGCGGGCAGGCCCAGGGCCAGGGCCTGGGCGATCGCGTCGCAGCCGCCGGTGGCCCAGATGCGGTGCGTGGTGGTGCCCACGCGCACGCCGTAGAGGTTGACGGCGCGGATCATGCTGGCGTTCGCACTTGGCGCAACAGGGCGTTGAAGTAGATCGCGCAGCGCTCGCCGTGCTCTGCCACCTCGGCTGCGCGGCACTCTTCGGCTGTCATGAAGTCGCTGGGGTCGTTGCGGTATTGCTGCTCCCAAGCGGTGAAGGCGGCGGCAAAGTCCTGCAACGTTGCGGGCGCACTATCCTGCGAAGCATTGCAACTGCAAAGGAGCCCGCCATGGGTGGTGTCAACTGTCTTCCCGACCCCTTCACCTTGTCCGATCGCTCGAACCCCAGCATCAAGCACGATGTGGAGCTTCTCGAAAAGAGCGGCGAGCTTTTCCTGCGTGTCTGGATTGGCGGTGTTCAGGCCGATATGGCTGTGGAGTGCCTCCTCACCAAGGCTCAGGCGGAACAGTTCGCGCGCGGCGCGGAGAAGCTGGCGACCCGACTGGATTTCTAGTGCCTGCGGGTGTTGGCGGTCTGCCAGCAGCGTGAGGCCGGTGTTGATGTAGCCCGCGCCATCGGGGCTGGGTGCGCGGTGGGTGAGCTTGCGGACCAGTGCGTGCGGTCCGTCCATGTCGATGGCGTCGACCAGCTCGCGGTCAGCGTCCGTCTCTGCCGTCAGGGTGAATTGTTGGCCCCGCTCGGCGTCGGGGTGGGTGGTGATCTGCATCGTTCCTCCAAGGCGCCGGGGTGGCGCGTGGAGGTAATTTACCTGCAGGTATATGTACGTGTCAATACCTGTGGGTATATGATTTGAACGGTGTGGCATTTACACTGCCACCACAACAGTTGAGGGGTGCTGCTATGTCGAGGGTGATTGACGTGGTGTTGGTGATAGCCCTTGCAGCGGCTGCATCGTCGGCCGCTGGACAGGTGCAATGTCGAATGCCAAATGGGGTTGTGATCACCCAGCAGCTTGGCGGCTGCCCGCGAGATGCGGTGCAAATTACGCCCGGCGGAGCAGCTACAGCGCAGGCCGTGACGGCAGCGCCGCCGCCAAGTCAGCAGCCTGTGGCGGCGCCTGTGGTTTCGGATGGGGCCGCAAAGGTGCCTGTTTCAGGCGCAAGCAATGACGGGCTTTCCATGCTGGCATGGATGCTCATCGTAGGCATCGGAACAGGCCTAGTTTTTGCAATCAAGGGCTCTGGTGGCACATCAGGCCCGGCTCGGTTCTGTACCACCTGTGGCCATGAAGGGGCGGCTAAAACGAAGACGCGCGGTTCTACGGCCGTGGAGCTTGTCCTCTGGCTGTGCTTGTTCTTGCCAGGTCTGATTTACTCGGTCTGGCGGCTTGCAAACAAGTACAAGACTTGCTCGCAATGTGGCGGCACCGCGCTTGTGCCCCCGAGCTCGCCAATTGCCGTGGCTACGAAGAAACGCTTGTCGGAATAGTTCTTTAGTCGCGAGGGCGACGCACGAACGGCAGCACGTTGCTGTGCCGCTTAAGCGGCGGAACTTTTCTGTTTGTTCATCTCGTTTTCCCATCGGGTGACCAGCACGTCGAGATGCTTGTCAATTTCCGAAAGGGCAGGAGGCATGCCTCGTGCGCCAAAGTGTTGGCGAAGGCGACTCATCCGTTGATAGGTCACGATGGTGAATGGCCAGTCCACGGGCTCCCGTTTGCGTTGCGCGTCTTCGAGATTTGCTTCGGCGGTTAAGGTCGTTCTGCCTGGTGGGCTGCCAGATGCGTAAGGCGAAGTGTTTTTTCCCGCACCGGGTAGATCTGTGCCCAGCGGGGCGTCGAACCACCCCGGGGACAAGTCAAACGCCATCCCGATCTTGCGCATGGTGAGCGCGCCCAGATTCTTCCGACCAGGCTTATCCAGTGGATACAGCAGCCGCGAAAGATAGTCGGCAGTGACGTCGGCACGCTCCGCAAAGGCTGCCTGTGTCAGACCAGTGCTGGCGAGTAGTTCCTGCAGGCGAAGGCGCCAGTGTTCCGTAAAGCTCATTGAGCGCCGATTCTGCAAGTCAGATACCGCTGGGTAAATGTGCTGTAGGTATTGCTTTGTATGTTTACCTGCAGGTATAGTGCGGTGTCATGAAGCCCCTTCTGGATTACCTCAACAGCCTGCCCGTGGCTGAGCAAGCCACGTTTGCCCAGCGCTGCGGCACCACCGTGGGATACCTGCGCAAGGCAGTGTCTGTTGGTCAGCGTCTGAAAGCAGAGGTCTGTATCAACATCGAGCGCGAGTCCGCTGGACGTGTGATGTGTGAATTCTTGCGGCCAGAGGTCGATTGGCGGTATCTGCGCGAGACTGGAAAAGATGGGGCGCAATGTGCGCAAGCGCCAGCAGCTATCAATTCCGAAGCTATGGAGGTGATTTGATGTTGCGCTTAGTGAGCTTGACCACCGCTGTCGCTGAGGAGGTCGGAATTCCCATCCAGATTGGCATTGAACCAGTCCTTCAGCAGCAGCGCGTTGGTCATGGGGAGGTTGAACGCCAGCCACCCGAAGCCGCTGCTGCGCGCCCAGACTCGCACCCGACCATCGCGCAGCCTGATTGCCATCATCGAGGGGTCGTCTTCCATGGTGATGATGGTGTCCAAAGTTGAGGGGTCTCCCATTCCCGGGCGCGTCTGCGAGACCGCGGGCAGTTTCTTTGATCGCACCTCGGCAAGGGCAGAGATCAATTTGTCGAGTGCGTCCGCATCCATTTCCTCGGCGATGGACAACATTGCGTTGAGCGCTTGTTCTTCGGTCATGTCCGCCCTCCTTGGCGTTGGTTGTGTAGGAGCACCCATCGTATGCCAAGGGCGGGCGGGCGCCCGTCATTGCGCTACCTGCGCGGTGAGTGCGCCCAGCGCAGCCACCGTGCCTGCCGGCACGCAGCACGTCGCCACCATGCGGCCTATGGCCGTTTCCATCCAGCGCCCAAAGGCGTCTGCGTCCATGGCGCCCTGTGCGTCCAGCACGAACACCAGGTTTTGCACCAGCAGCTCCAGCGCGGCGACGCGTTGGGGCAGGGCGGTGCTGTCTTCATTTGTGGCCGCTTCAGCGCGGCTGGGGGTGTGATTTGTCATGAGGGCTACTGTCTCAATTCCGAACCACCTTGCCTATGTCGGCGGCGAGGCCGTGCCCGACAGACCCCCGGCGGGGCAGGACATCGTGGATGTGATCTATCACACGGTGCACGGCTACACCGAGGGCACGGCGGTGCTGGCTGTGCACATGGGCATTCCGCTGGAGACGTTGCGCCAGAAGGCGAACAAGAACAACACGCAGCACGTGTTTCACCCGCGCCAATTGCTGGACCTGATGTACTTCACGGGCAATGTGGCGGTGCTGCATGCCATGGCAGAGCACCTGGGCTATGTGGTGAACAGGGCCACGCCGGACCAGTCGGACGGCGATGTGATCGAGGCCTTCATGCGTGTGCAGACGGACTTTGCCGGGCTGGTGCGCGCTGTAGGTGAGCCGTTGGCGCGTGTGCAGGCTGAGCCCACCAGGCAGGTGACGGCCAATGAAATGCGCCGGGCCGAGTATCAGGCGCAGGAGGTGCACGCCAGTGTGGGATTTCTGCTGGCTTCTCTGCGTGGCGCGATGCGCCAGGCCCCTGACGAAGGGGGCGCGCCGTGAGTGGGGTTGATCTGAGTTTGGTGATTCGGAACCAAGAGTTGGCAGTCGAATTGCTTGGCAAGTTGTCAGGCAGGCAGGCCCGAACGGCCTATGCGTTAGCCATGAATGACACCGGCTTTCAAGGTCGGCGTGCAATGCAGCGTGAGCTGACGGATGAGTTTGACCGGGTGACGCCGTTTGTGCGCAGCAGTCCAAAGGTGTTCACTGCAACGGCCGATGACCTCAGTGTGTCGATTGCGCCGACGCTGCACACCAAGCGCCTGGGCACGACGGGCGGCAAGGTGGGTGTCGACCCGCAGGATGTGCTGCAGGCCCAAGAGTTTGGGGGGCGACGCATGGACAAGCGCAGCGAGGTCGCGCTGCGGCGCGCGGGTATCTTGCCGAACGGATTTCAGACAGCGCTGCCCGAAAACCCATACCCCGGCAGTGATGACGGGCGAGGCAACATCCGTGGGGCGTTCGTCGCACAGTTAATCAGCTATCTGCAGGCCAGCTCGGAGCAGGGCTACCGGGCCAACATGACGGATAAGCGTCGCAAGCAGATTCACAAGGGCACGGCCAAGACGACCGGGCGCCGCTATTTTGTGAGCTACGGGCGTCTTCGAGGGCATCACCTCGCTATGGGTGTATGGGCAGCGTCGGGCACGCACGGTAGCGATGTGCGACCGGTGCTCATGTTCGTGCGCAGGCCTATGTACAAGCCGCGGATCAGCATGGAGCGTGTGGCTCGAGGAGCTGGGCTGCAGGATTACCTGGACCGGCGTGTGCGGTTTCGTTTGCGGGAGGCTTTGGGGGTATGAGCACCGTAATCATGGGCGCCTGCTGGCCGTTGGGTGGCATGTCGCCCGCACAGAAGGCAGTACTCATTTCATTGGCCGACCAATCGAACGATGACGGGTATTGCTGGCCGTCGATCAAAACGATATCGGTCCGTACCTGCCTGTCTGAACGAGCCGTGCAGGGCGCCATTCGGTGGCTTTGCGAGGCTGGAGTGCTGCGGTCGAGTGAACGCAGCGGTACGTCTACTGTGTACCAGATCACCCCCGCAGCATATGCACCCCCGCAGGAAATGCACCCCGCAGCAAATGCACCCCAGGGTGCAGCAAATGCACCCCCACCCCCGCAGATGCTGCACCCCACCCCCGCAGCAGATGCACCCCACCCCCGCAGATCCTGCACCCAAACCATCAGTGAACCATCAATGAACCTAAAACCAAAGAAGGTACCGCGCGAGTCCGCGCAATCCTTTGAGGTGCCGGACTGGATCAACCGGCAGCACTGGGATGCGTGGCATTCGTGCCTGAAGCGAAAGAAAGCCACCGCTGAGCAAAAGCAGCTGGCGGTGGACAAGCTGGCTGCCTGGCGAGATGAGGGCGTTGACTACGCCAAGGCGCTGGAGAGTGCGGCTATCGCGGGGTGGCAAGGGTTGTTCAAGCCTGATGTGGCGGGGGGGGCGCGGCAACGCGGGGCGCCGAATCAGAACAAACACGCGGCTGCACACGCGGCGCTTTTCGAGGGGGTGATGAATGGTTGACCTTGCAACGCTCGCTGAGCAGACCGTTCGTCAAGTTGCTCAGCAACAGCAGCGCGCTGAATCGCCGCTGGTGCGCAAGCTGTTCCTTGTGATGCACGGGGCGTACGGCAACCTGTTCGTTTCCAAGTTCGCCACTGGCGAGGTCGATGGGGCGGGCAAGGACAAGGGTATACGGGCGGCCATGATGGTGTGGGATGCGGCTCTGGCTCGGTTCGAGCCTGGTGTAGTCGAGCTGGCCGCAGGCCGCATCAGGCATGCGCACCCTGACTTCCCGCCGAACCTCCCCCAGTTCGAGAAGCTGTGCGAGGCAGCCGCACCACGCAAGACCCACGCAGAGGTTGAGGGTTTGCCTCGCCTGCCTGCGCCTAGGTTCGAGCCGATCAAGGTTTCGATTGCGGCTATGGGTGACGGCGTGGACTGGGCTCGTGTGATCGTTGCGCGCGCCAAAGCCGGTGATCGCACGGTGTCTCGTGGTGCGCGTGACCATGCGATTGCAGCTCTGCACAAAGTGCCGATGAGTGTTGATCGACGTGCTGAGTGTGCAGGTCAGGTCGAAGGGGCAGGCGATGCGTAGCGCCATTGCAACGCATCGATCTGCACCAGCTCGGTGCATCGAAGGTGTTGCGACGATGCAACAAACCCCCTCCCTCAACGGGTCCTCCCGGGGAGCCTCCAGTGCGGGTAATTCGCACCGTGCTCTCGGACTGTTGCGCAACCCTCCTAAGGGGGTTAAGTGAAGATGGCTGCTGTGTTCAATGCTTCATTTTTTGTAGCGTTCGGGGGTGCCGCGTGAAGGTGATCCCTGTCCTTGAGCAGCAGATTTCACAGGCTGAGTTCGCCGCGATGGTCGGTCTGAGCGAGGCTCGCGTGTCGCAGCTGGTCGGCGACGGGGTGATCGTGCGTGGTGACACGGCGCAGGAGTGGCTGGTGGCGTACTGCGAACGTCTGCGCGACCAGGCTGCAGGCCGCGCTGGCTCGGAGGTGGGCGGCCTGGACCTGGTGCAGGAGCGGGCCGCCCTGGCGCGTGAGCAGCGTATCGGGCAGTCCATCAAGAACGGGGTGGCACGCAAGGAGTTCGGCCCTGTGGGTCTGTTGGCTGACGTGCTGGGCACGGCATCCAGTGCCGTGGTGGATCGCTTCGACCATCTGGAGGGCGTGCTGGCGAAGTCCTGCCCGGATCTGCCAGAAGAAGCGAAGACGGCCGTGTTGACGGTGATCGCCGATGCCCGCAATGAGTGGATCAAATCCACGGCGCAGCTGGTCGATGCCGCGGTCGATGAGATGCTGACCGCTGACGATGGTGAGACTGAAGACATGGAGGCCATGCAGCCATGACCACCGTGTTGCCTGCTGTCCACCCTGACACTGCCGCCGCCATCAAGGCCGCAGTGCGCATGGGCTTGGCAAGCCTGCGGGCCGAGGCGCCGCAGCGGCTGGGGGACTGGGCGCAGGAGCATTTCAAACTGGCGGGCGAGAGCAGCCACAAGAAAGGCGCCTGGGTGGCGTGGCCGTTTCAGGTCGGCATGCTGGACATGATGAGCGACGACAGGATTGAAGAACTGTCGATCATGAAGTCCAAGCGCGTGGGCTACACCAAGATGGTCACCGCTTTCATTTGCTACAACATCGCGCACCGCCGCCGCAAACAGGCACTGTGGCAGCCCACCGACGACGACCGCGACAGCTACGTCAAGAGCGAGATCGACCCGCTGCTGGACCCTATCTCGGGCGTGCCGTCCGTCCATGCCGCGCGCAAGGCAGGCAAGGGAACCAGCCAGGAAACCGTCAAGTACAAGCCGTTTCGGGATAGTGTGCTGCACCTGTTGGGTGGCAAGGCAGCGCGCGCATATCGGCGCATCACCGTGGCCGTGGTGATCCTGGATGAGTGGTCTGCATTCGACCAGTCAGTCGAAAAACGCGGCTCGCCCGACGAATTGGCGAAGGGCCGTCTCGAAGGCGCTGCGTACCCCAAGTTTGTCGGCGGATCCACCCCCGGCACGAAAGGGCTGTGCCACGTAGAACGCGGCATCGGCGACGCTGAAGGCCGGGTGCGATTTCACATCGACTGCCCACGCTGCGGCCTGGACCACCCGCTGATTTGGGGCGGCAAGAAAGTTGCGCACGGGTTCAAGTGGGATCGCGGCAACCCGGCCAGCGTGCGCCACGTCTGCCCCCATTGTCGGGAGGCCATCACCCAGGCTGACTACCTGCCCGGCGGTGTGCCCTTGTCCGGCGCCTGGGTGTGTGATCGGACCGGCAAACGCCTCGGCCCAGACCGCATCTGGCGCGACTCTGCCGGCATGCCCTGCCGTCCGCCTCGCACTCTGGGCCTGCACGTGTGGGCGGCGTACAGCCCGCAGCGCGCCTGGTCACACATCATTGAGAAGTTCGAAGGGGCGGTGAAGGCGAAGGATCTGGGCGACGTGGCCCCACTTCAGACCTTCGTCAACGAAACCCTGGGTGAAACCTGGGAGCTCGCAGGCGAGCGCACCGACGAGCACGCCCTGCAGGCCCGGGCAGAGCCCTACAAACTGTGCACCGTGCCCAAGGGTGGCCTGTACCTGACCGCTGGGGTGGACGTGCAGCGCAACCGCTGGGAAATCACCGTGTACGCCTGGGGCCGCGGTATGGAGTCCTGGGTGGTCGACGTGATCGTGATCGAGGGGAACCCCGCGGTCGATGAAGAGTGGGACGCCGTCACCCAGCAGCTGCAGCGCCGGTACAGCCAGGAATGGCACGGTGGCAGCCTGGGCATCAGCGCCACCAGCATCGACTCGTCTGACCAGACGCAGGCCGTCTACAACTGGGTGACTAAGGCGCAGCACGTGCTGCCCAACTTGCGCGCTATCAAGGGCGACGGCAACGAGTCCGTGAACATCCTCGGCGCCAGCAGCCTGCAGGAGGTGAACTGGCGCGGCAAAAAGGTTACGCGCGGGGTCAAGCTGTGGCGCGTGGGCGTCGATGCTGCCAAGGACTTGCTGCTGGGCCAACTCGCCATCCAGAACCCGGGCCCCGGGTACGTCCACTTCAGCGACGAGCTGTCCCGGGAGTTCTATGAACAGCTCACCGCCGAGCAGCGCGTGCTGGCCAAGGTCAACGGCCGCGACGCGTACCGGTGGGTAAAGCGCCGTCCCCGCAATGAGCAGCTCGATAACCGCAACTATGCAATTCATGCGGCGATGGCGCAGCGGATGCATAAGTGGACCGATATGGAGTGGAGCCGGCTGGAGGACGCGGTGCAGCCGCCCGCAGATCTATTCAGCCAGCCCGTGCAGATTGTGGTTGAGGCAGCTCCGACCGATCCAACAGCAACTGAAGATGGCTATAAAAAAGATAGCAATCCAGTGCAGCAGATGCAGGCTTCATCAACTCCGCGTGCGCCTGCTCGTAAACCTCTTTCTCGCAACTGGTAGCCCATGACCCAGCCACACCCCACCCCCAAGGAACTGCAGGCACTGCTGGCGGACCAACCCGATTTGGTGGACCGCATCTTTGAATACCTACTAGCCGAGTTCCCCCAGCTCGCTGGCGACGCTGGCCGCTTGCAGAAGGCGCAAACCGCGGTGCGCGCTGAGTTCGCTGGGGAAGAGGTCTACATCCAAAAGCGCTCCAGCCGTGACCTTGCCAGCGAGGTGCTGCGCCACTTCAACGGGCGCAATGCCTCTGAGGTGGCACGACGCCTCGGCGTCTCGCGTCGCACGGTGTATCGATACCTGAAGCAGCCTGGAAAAGAGTGACAGTTTTTCCGGGAAATGTCACACCTATCTCGGTAGCGTGCGGGAATGAGCACGCCCGAACAACAGCAGCGCCTTGCGCTCCTCAATGCCGCCATCCACTCTGGTGAGCGCACTATCACCGACGCCAAAGGCGCCTCCGTCACCTACCGCAGCCTCGATGAAATGATGGTTGCGCGGCGTGATCTGGAGGCGCAGATGGCGCCCGTAGGTACGCGGCGCCGGGCCATGGTGGCTCGCGCCACATTCACCACCCTGCGCGGAGGCTAAACACCATGGCAGGCAAGAAGCAAAAGCGGGCAGCGCCCACCTGGCTGGATCGCACCATCGGCTGGATCAGCCCGCGCGCAGGCCTGCGCAGAGCCAGTGCTCGTGAAATGCTTGGCCGAGCGTACGAAGGTGCCAGCCGCGCTGACGGATGGCGCCCTCGACGTGCTGGTGCCAGTGCACACGCCGACTATTTGGCCGACGCGCGTGAGCTGCGACACCGCGCCCGCGCACTGGCCAGCAACGTCCCGGTGATCGCCCAGGCCGTCAATGTCATGGTGTCCTGCACCATCGGTACGGGCATCGTGCCGCGGTGGGTCAACGACCTGGACGGACGCGTTGCAAAGCGCTGGAAGGACTGGGGCAAGCTGGCTGACTATGACGGCCTGCTTGACATCAACGGTCTCCAGGGCAAGGCCTGGGGAACCATGAAGGTGGATGGTGAGGTGCTGGCGCGTTTCCGCGAGCGGCGCATCGGCCCTACCGTGGTGCCGTTGCAGATCCAACTGCTGGAGATTGACTGGCTCGATGTGGAGCGCTGTGAGGTGCGCGGCACCAGCGAAGTGATCGCGGGTATTGAGTACGACAAGCGAGGGGCGCGGGTGGCCTATTGGCTTTTTGATCGCCATCCCGGGGACGTGGGCCTGCGTACTGCGCTGCGCGAAAGTCAGCGAGTTCCAGCGGACGAAATCATTCACCTTTTCAACCCAGCCCGGCCAGGCCAACAGGCTGGCATTTCGGCCTTGGCCCCAGTCATTCCCACCGTGCGCGACCTGCAGGTGTACGAAGATGCAGAGCAAGCCCGCAAGAATCTTGAAGCACGCATGGGCGCCATCGGGGAGTGGGATGAGTCGCTGCTCGATGGTGTGAAGGTTCCTGAGAATCTCAATGGCGCGGGATCTGTCCCTGCAATGCTGGACCTGGGCGAGCTTGCAGGCGGGGGCATTGTGGGTCTGCCACCGGGCATGCGCAACCCGACTTTCGTGCAGCCTACGGCCGCGCCTGGCTACGTGGACTATGTCAAGCATCGGCAAAAGATCATCGCTGCTGGCATGGGTGTGCCGTATGAGTTCGTCACCGGCGACATGAGCGAGGTGAACTTCAGCAGCTCGCGCGTTCGCACCAACCAATACAAGCGGGACGTGGAGCGTGAGCAGTGGACGCTGATGGTCCCCATGTTCTGTGATCGCATTTCTACGCGATGGCTGTCGCTTATGGACCTGGTGGGATCTCCAGCGCCGCCTGATGTCTACCCAGACTGGACCACGCCCAAATGGGCCAGCGTGAACCCCGTGCAGGACGTGGCTGCCGACCTCTCCGAGATAAAGGGGGGTCTTTCGTCCATCAGCGAAAAGATTCGCCAGCGCGGATACGACCCTGAACTGGTCCACGCTGAACTTAAAAGCGATCTTGAGCGATTGAAAAACGATGGCACCCTGCCCCTGCTGGCCGCGTTGCTCGGTGCTCAGAACCCGCTCGACCTGTTGGCAAGTCTCGGGGGCGAGAAAGACGGCCAAAAATAGTGACAGTTTTTCCGGGAAATGGCACAGCTAAACCGGAACACTGCGGCCCATGCCTCAAGCCGCAGCACCCAACCCCACCACCCATCAGCGTGACGTGCGAGACCTGCCGGTGCAGGTGCGCGCGGCCACGCTGGTGCCCGCAACATTCAATGAAGCCGACAACACCGTAGAGGTGGTTTGGACGCAAGGCGCCACGGTTCGCCGTTACGACTACTGGGAAGGCCGGCCCTACGACGAAGCGCTCGACGTCACCGACGAAGCGGTCGACATGACCCGTTTTGACGCAGGCACCGTGCAAGTGCTGGACGGGCACCGGGTCTATGGCGGCGTCAATGCCATCCTGGGCATTGCCGAGCGGGGCTGGATCGCCGATGGAGAAGGCCGGGCGACCATCCGCCTGAGTCAGCGTCCCGAAGTGGCAGGCATCGTGGCTGACATTCGTGCCGGTGTCATCCGCGCCATCAGCTTTGGCTATAGCGTGCAGCAGTACGCCATCACCCCAGGCACGCAGCGCACTGACGGCGGCACCATCGATCTGTACCGCGCAGTGCGCTGGATGCCGCAAGAAATTTCTTTCGTGACCGTACCCGCCGACGCCGGCGCAGGCACGCGGTCCGCCCCCCAAGCCTCGCAACAGCAGGGCGCCCAGCCGGGCGGCCTGCCGTGCGAATTCGTCCGGGCAGCCGCCCATCCATCCGCAACTCAGGAGCAACGCATGCCCCAAGCAAACACGCAGGGCGACGGCGGCACCGCCGACACCCAACAAACCGCCGCTAACGCTGGCGACAACACGGCCAACCGCGCCGCACCGAACTCTGGCGCAGCGCCAGTAGTTGCCGTGGTCGGTGACGGCACCCGCGCCGCCGACGTTTTGGCTTTGTGCCAGCGACACGGCGCGACGGAACTGGCGGAGAACCTCCTGCGTCAAAATGCCACCGTTGACCAGGCCCGCGCCGCGATCCTCGACCGCATGGACGCCGCCGACCAGGGCCGGCGTGGCGGTAGCACCGTAAGCGTGCAGACCGTTCGTGACGAGCACGACACCCGCATGAGTGGCATGGAAGAAGCCATCATGAGCCGCCTGGACCCTCGCGCCCAGCTCACCGACTTGGGCCGCCAGTACCGTGGCCTGTCGCTGACCGAAATGGCGCGCGAGGCGCTGGAAGGTCTGGGTTGCTCCACGCGTGGCCTGTCTCGAAACGAGATCGCCACGCGTGCCTTTCAGGTGCGGGCCACGGGCTATCACACTACTGGCGACTTCCCCGGCCTGTTGGGCGGTGTCGGCGCGCGCCGCCTGCGCGCTGCTTATGAGCTGGCTCCCACCACATTCCAGCTGTGGGCTCGCCGTGCGCCCAACCTGCCTGATTTCCGCATCACGAACGTGCTCGCGGTGGGTGGCGCGCCTGAGTTGAAAAAGCTCAATGAGGCAGGCGAATACACGTACGGCACCATCAGTGAAGACGCCACCAGCTACCGCGCCTTCAGCTATGGCCGCGCCATCGCCATGACTCGCCAAATGTTCGTCAACGACGACCTGGGCGCGTTCGACCGACTGCTGCAGCGCTTCGGTGAGTCTGCCCGCCGTCTGGAAAACCGCTTGGTGTACGACCAGATCACCAGCAACCCGCTGATGCAGGACGGTGTTGCGCTGTTCCATGCGACCCACGGCAACCTGTTGGCCGCCACCAGCACCTTGACGCTCGAAAACATGGGCAAGGTTCGGGCGTTGATGCGCAAGCAGAAGGATCTGGACGGCAAGACTCAGCTGAACCTGGCGCCGGCCTACCTGATCGTTCCGTCCGATCTTGAGCAGGCAGCCTATCAGTTCACCAGCTCGAACTACGCTCCGGCCACTATGGCCGACGTCAATGAGTTCCGTGCTGGCGGTCGCACTGCGGTGGAGCCCATCGTGGAGCCGCTGCTGGACGAAGTCAGTGCCGCCGCCTGGTTCATGGCCGCGCGCTCCGGTCAGATTGACACCGTCGAATACGCCTATGTGGATGGCTCCGAAGGCGTGCGCACCGAGACCTTTGCCAGCGAAGACATCGACGGTGTGAAGGTTCGCGCCACTCTGGACTTTGCTGCGAAGGTCATCGACTGGCGCGGCCTGGCCAAGGCCAACGGCACGTCCTGATCACACGGGCCCGGCTGGCGCTGCGGGCGCCAGCTGCCTTCCTTAATTTACTCGGAGAGAAACCATGAAGAATTTTCGTCAAGCTGGCAACGTGCTGTCCGTGGCTGCTGCTGCGGCTGCTGTTGCCTCCGGCCAGGTCGTGGTCGTTGGCTCCCTGATCGGCGTGGCGGCAACCCCCGCCGGCATCGGTCAGCCGTATGAGCTGAATCTCGACGGCGTCTATGAGGTGCCCAAGGCGGCAGGCTCTGCGTGGACGCAGGGTCAAACGCTAATGTGGGATGCATCCGCCAGCGCTTTCGCGCCGGTGGCCACTGCCGCGACAGGCGACGTGAACGGTGCTGGCACCAGCGCGTGGGCGGTTGCTGCCTCTGCGGACACCTTGGGCCTGGTGCGCTTCGCTGGCAACCCTGGCACCGTCACCGCCTGATCGCCGCCATGACCCTTGCGCCCTTCGCCGACCGTGCTGCCCGTCTGAATCGGGCGGTGGAGGCGCACCTGTCAAACGCCACCGCCACCTTTGAGGGTGGTCAGCCGTTCGGTGTGCAGTTGGAAAAAGGCCAGACCGACGGCTTTGGCGGGGCGGGCGGGGTGGTGGACGGGCCCGAGATCACCGTATCGCTCAACGTCGCAGCCCATGCCCCTGGCCTGGCTGAAGGCGGCCAGCTGGTGATTGATGGCGTGGTTTACACCGTCGGTGTCGGCGTGCAGCCGGACTCCAGCGGCTGGGCTTCTGGCCTGGTCATTTTCCGCAGGAGCTGACGCAATGTTTCTCGCACTCGCTGGCATCGCCACGCACCTGCGCAACGTGCCGCACTTTCAGTCGTGGTCCGTTCGCGACGGGCTGACGTCAGAGCCGCGCGACGCGGTGCCGTTTGTGGATGTGCGCTTTGAGGGTGCCACCGTGGGCGATGCCAAGGGCGCTTCGTCGGTCAACGTCTCGCCTGTGGTGTCCGTGTCCATCGGCGTAGCCCGCAGCCCGGATGCTGCGGCCGATTTGCATGCGGCTTTCGCCGCAGCCATTAAGGCGCTGCATGGGTTCAAGGTGCCAGGGGCCAATGAGACGAAGGACCTGTGGACGGCTTTGATTCTGGGCCAGGTGCGAGCCCTGGATCCATTCGATTCGGTGGTGGGCTGCCAGCTCATCTTCACTCTCGGCAAACGCTTTGAGGTGGGCGCCTGTGGCGCCTGCTGATTTCACAAGGATCACATCATGAAGAAGCAACAAACGAAAACGGTCGAGCTGCGCAAGCAACACGAACACGCAGGCCGTACCTACCCCAAGGGTGCGGAACTCACGCTGCCCGAAGGTAAGGCCGATTGGCTCATCGGCACCAGGGTGGCCAAAGAGGTGGGGGCCGATTCCAAGGCGGACAGCCAGGCCGACGCCGGCAACGCTACCGCCTGAACCCGCCAGCCCATCCCACAACTCAACAGGAGCACGCAATGGAAAAGATGATTTGGGCCGGCCAAGGCCCCGTCGAGATCGGCATTTATGACCGCGTGAATGGTCGGGCTGCCATGGCCTACCTGACCAAGCTGCGCGAGGTCGGCTGTAGTACTCGCACGTTGACCATGAGCCTCACCCAGGAAAAGAAGCCCATTAAGGAAACCTGCTCAGGCAATAAGCTGACGCTGGCGACGATTCCCGGTGCCAAGACGATGAACGTATCGCTCGAGCTGGTGGAGTTCAACGGCCCCATGTTCGCGGCGGCGCTGTTCTCGCAGCTGGCTGAGAACGACGATGGCACCGTGACCGCTGAGCAGTTCGCCACGCTGTCGGTGGGTGACACTTTCTTTCTGAAGCACCCCAACGCCAGCAGCATCGTGTTGGAAGACAGCACCGCCACGCCCGTCACGCTGATCGAGGGCACGCACTACGAGATCCTGAGCGCCGCTCACGGCACCGCCCGGCTGTTGTCGGTTGCGGGCATCGCGCAGCCGATATTTGCCGACTATGCCTACGGCGCATACGAAAGCATGGCCGCGTTCTCGCAGCCCAGCACCGTCGAGCGCGGGATGGTGTTTAGCGGAATCAACCATGACGGCCGAAAGGCTCGGCTGATTGTTCCGCGCCTGGACCTCGCTATGGACGGCGATTTCTCGTGGATTCAGGATGAAGAGGCCTCTCTCACCTTCAGCGGCGAGGCCTTGTACGTGCCCGAGCTGGCGGGCGATCCGCTCTATGGGTCCTTCGCCCGGGTTGACTGGCTGGCCGCCCCGTAACCCACCCCCACCAACGCCAGCGCCGTAGGCGCTGAGCGCCTCCAAGTGCCGCCCCAAAAGGCGGCAGTTGAAGCCGCTGCATTGCCTGAACCCTTCACACATCACCGCCCACCATGGCCTTCAAGCCCATTGAGATCCTGATCAACGCTAAAGACGGTGCAAGCGCCGTGTTTGCGAACGTCCGGAGCGGGCTGTCCTCAATCGGTGACCTTGCAAGCAGTCTGGCGGGGCGTCTTGCTGCAGTTTTCGCCATTGGCAACATGGCGCAGGCAGCAGCGGATATCGAGACACTGCAAGCTGGTCTGAAAGCGGTGAGCGGCAGCGCCGAGCAGGCTGGTAAGGACATGGAATTCGTCCGCCGCATGGCGAGTGTGGCCGGGGTGGATGTGGTCGAGACGGGGCGCGCGTTCCTGAGCCTGAGCGCTGCTACCAAGGGCACCGCCGTCGAAGGCGCGGCCACCCGGCAGGTCTTCGAGGCTGTGACAGTTGCCATGGCGCGCGCTGGTAAGGGCAGTGCCGAGACCAGCAACGCCCTGCAGGCCCTGGCGCAGATGGCCGGCAAGGGACAGGTGCAGATGGAAGAGCTCCGTGGCCAGCTTGGCGAGGCGCTGCCGGGCGCCCTGAATGCTGCCGCTGCCGGGCTGGGCGTTACCACCAAGGAATTGTCCGAGCTCGTGGAGCAGGGAAAGATCACTGCAGAAGACCTGTTCCCGGCGCTGGCCAAAGGCCTGAATGATCTGTATGGCTCGACTGGCGGCGCTCAAACTCTGGCGCAGGAGTTTGCAAACGTCAAGAATGCATTTACGGACATGGCGTCCAGCATTGGCGATGCCGGCGGGTTGTCTGCGCTGAAGACCGGGGCTGAGATTGCGCAGGCTGGCCTGGTGCTGCTGGATCACACTGTGGTGTCGCTGGGCAAGAGTATCGGCATCCTGATTGCTGCTGTTGCCAACTGGGACTTTTCGGGGCTGCAACAATCCTTTGCTGACCTCGAGGCAGAAGGCCGCGACAAGCTGCTGAAGGCCGCCTCGCACAATGAAACGCTCCGCGCCGCCTTGAATCAGACGTCAGATGCGGCGCTGAAGATGGCGCTTGCCCAGCAACAAGCAGGCGATGCCGCCAGCCAGGCCGGCGCCAAGGCAGGCGCATCTGCCGATTCGTGGATCAAGCTCAATGTCGGTTACGGCCAGGTTCTGGTGAGCTTGCGCGACCAGATCGCCGCAGCAGAGAAAGCGGTAGCCGCTCGTGAAGCTGAAGGGAAGGCGTCGGTGGCCCTGGCCGCAGCGTTCGGTACCGAGGCCGAAAAGCGTGCCGCGCAAGCCGCTGCGGCCGAGGCTGAGGCGGTAGCCCTCGACAACCTGTCACAGCTGCGCCAGACCGAGCTGGCCACCATGCAGGCGCAACTTGCTGCACTGAAGCAGGAGGCGGTCGAAAAGGGCAAGATCAGCAATGAGCGCTCGAAAGAGCTGGCCGAGCTCGAAAAGCAGATTGCCCTGCGGCAGCAAGACACCGACAAAGCAGTGGCCCAAGCCCAGGCCGCGCGCCTGGTGGCCGAGCAGTCCAAGGCCCAGGCCGAAGCGTTGAGCGACAACTCTGCGCGCGTGGCTGAGCTGGGAGCCGCATGGGCCTCTGCCCGTGCGGAGCTCAACAGCATGGTCGTGGCGCAGGCTGGCGGCATGGCCTCGCTCAAGCAGGTGGAGCAGGCCGAGCTGGCTGCAGGTCGCGCCGCGCTGCTGTATCGGGATGCCCTGTCAGACCAGCTCAAGGCCATCAAAGCCAAAGCCGATGCGCAGCGCGCCAGCCTGGACCTGGAAGCTGCTTCTGTGCAGCTCGCCATGGCCCAGCAGCGCGCGGTGTATGAACTGGCGCGGGCTAGAGGGGACGAAGCGGGTGCTATCCGCGCCGCCAACGAACTGCGCAAGCTGGAGATCCAGCTGGCTGAGCTGTCGGCGCGTGCGAAGCGCGCAGAGGGCGAGGCGGCGCTGGCTGCTGTGGCGGCCAAGCGGGCAGAGCTGATCGCATCCGGCCAATTGACCGATGTGAAGCGTCTGGAGCTGGACGCGGCCGAGAAGTCCGCGCAGGTCAAGATCAAAGAGGCGCAGATCGCCGAGGCCACCGCAAAGGGCTTGAAGGACTTGGCTGACGTTCACCGATCGCTGGGTTTTGAGGCCGGACGCGCTGTCAGTGGGCTGGAGTCCGTGACGTCTGCCCTGGGGCGTCAACGTGTGGCGCTGGCCGATCAATCAGACGCCATGGCAGAAATGCTCATGCGCTTCACCATGACCGCGAATATGAGCGAGCGTCAAATAGCACTGATCGAGCGCGAAACCGCTGCTATCGAGCGCCAGAACGAAGCCCGCAACAAGCGCCTGAACATCGACAAAGAGGGCTACTCCCTCAACACCGCCGGCGAGCGCGTGCTGGCTGGCGAGACGAAAGAGAACGTCGACAAAGACATTGCCGAGCGTTACGGCAAGGACAACGTCGACAACCCTGATGCCCAGCGGGCCCGCCAGCTGGCCACCATGCTCAAGCTCATGGCCCAGATCGGCGGCAACGTCTCCGACCAGGGCAGTAGCAATGAGATCGCCGCCATGCGCCGCGAGCTGCAAGAGCTTGAGGCCCGACTGCTCAATGGCGTCGGCGGATCGTCCAGCACCAGCTCATCCAGCAGCAGGCCTGCCGCGCCCACCACTGCCACCACCAGCAGCAGCGGCTCCAGCGGCCGGGGCGGCGGTAGCGGCATGTCCACGGGCATCACGATCAACGTGTACCCCGGTGCGGACCTGTCCAACCGTGCCGACGCTGAGCGCATGGCCCGCCAGCTGATTCCCGTTATCGAAAACCTGAACCGCCGGGGCATGCGCTCCTGATCGCCATGGCTGCTACCCCCTACACCCGCACCCGCATCCTCGGCAACGCGCACAACAAGGTGCGCGCGGCTGCCATCACGGCTTCCACCCAGCGCGCCAGCACCACGGTGCACCTGCTGGCGCAGAACCGCGCGGGCAATGGATCCGTGGGCCTGTCGGGCGCCTACACCGGCGGCGCCGACACGGTGGTGGACGTTGAGGTGCTGGGCGGGCCAGACGGCGCGCTGCGCGCCTCCAGCCCGGTGCTGCAGGGCGTGGGCAATGGCACGCTGGAGGTGCAGGGCATCGACGTGGGCGCCGTGCCGCAGACCCTGCGGTTCTCGCTGCTGGACGCTGGCAAGGCCTCCACCCCCGCGCTGCTGGACTTCTTCGGCGTGCAGCTGGCCGCCCGCGCGCCTGGTGTCGTTGGCAACAGCATCGAGCTGTCAGTCACCCGCAGCCTGGTCTACACCGATCTGCCTTACGCCACGCTGCAGAGCATCCCTGTGGGGTCCACCGCCTTCGAGGGCGCTCAGTTCGATTGGGGCCAACCCGCCGGCAACGGTGCCGAGGTGCCCCCGGGCGCCCTGCGCATCGCCTTCGCCGGCATCCCCCAGGTGTTGCGCGCCTGGAAGATCTGGGAAAAAGGCCGCTTCAGCTACCGCCTGGATCCGGCCGTGGCGTACGAGGTGCCCGAAAACACCCGCGTGCGCGCGGTGGCCGGCAACTACACGCTGACCGTGACCGACGGCACCGACACCGAGACCTACACCGCGGTCACGATGTTCGACTTCCTGAGCCAGGTGCAGGCCCGCAGCGCGCTGCTGCAGGTGCTGGGCGTGGTGGCGGAAGACCGCGCACCAGGTGGCCAGGCTGTCACCGACATTCCGCTGCGCACCGACGCGCACGCGCTGCCGGTGATCGCGTCCGTTCGCCGCTCGCAGTCCATGGTGGTCGGCGACGTGTCGCCCACGGCGCCCACCGAGAACATCGTGGTCACCAACGAAGGCCGGGCCACCGGCGGCGCCCAGTACTGGAGCGTGCGCGGTGGGGTCAGCGGCCAGTTGCCGCCCGCCTTCACGGGCGTGCCGTACACGGCTGGGCCCGTGGGTTTCACCATCCCCACGCCCATCAGCAGCGTCAGCTCGCAGGCGTCAATTCAATCCCGCTTCGTGCCCACCACCCGCAACACGGGTGAGGGGCTCCCCGCCATCTGCTTCAAGCCGCAGATCCTCGGCATCGCCGCGACCGACAAGGAGGTCACTTTTGTCTACAAGAAACGCCCCCCGGCTGATTGCAGCTGCGCGCAACTGCCCGCGCTGCCCGTCAGCCTTCAATGCCTGGGCCTGTTGCCCGAAGACGAGGGAGCCATGCACGCTGACGTAAAAAGCCGTCTGCTGGACCTGATGCAGTGGCGCGCCGAGTTCCTGGGCTCCAACATCGCCCTGGCACCTGACAACGACGGGGTGCACCCTGACGCTGCCGTGGTGCAGATGGACGCCAACGACGTGGCGCTGGTGAATGCCGTGGTGCAGAACTGCCAGGACGCGCTGCTGGAGGTCTTTGAAGACACCGACGCGCTCACCGAATGGGATGCTGTTGTGGTGGAGCTGAAGGCGGAATTCCTGCCCTTCGCGGACCTGTCGAACGCGGGTCTCACCGAGACCCCGGGTTTCGACGCGGCCCTGCTCAGGAAGTACAGCGCAGCGATGGACGTGTGCCGAGTGCACGCGGGCATCCTCCCAAAATCTGACGCCAGCGGTGCACAGGGGAGTCCCTGCTGGCGTGACCCTGGAGGCGCGTTCCTGTGGGAACACTCCGAGGGTATCTATCTCCCCATGTTCACAAACCAGCCCTATGTCAGCGTCATCCGCGACGTGGAGGGCAAGATCGTGAGCACCCAAGAGTTCGGCATCGGCCTGGTCACTCAGTGCGAGCACCGCCTGAAGGTGGGCGACCAGATCATCATCCGTATCTCCAACACCCACAACCAGGCAGCCTGGTCCGAGGGTGACAAATTCACCATTCCGGTCATCGCCGCCGGCAGCGCGCCGCTGACGGGTGGCACGGACGGCAGCCCTGTGCAGACCTGGACGGCGCGCAGCTCCGTGCTGGGTGCGCTGGCCGACTGGCTGTATGACCCCGCTTCACCGGCCGCATACACCGCAGGCCCGGCCGACGTGGCGCTGCTGCCTGGTGGCATCCCCTTCGAGGTGGGCGACACCCTGGCGTTCGACATTGAGGGCGGCGAGCTGCGGTGGCGCCGCGACGGCGGGGCCTGGTCCACCGCCGACCTGTATGGCCCGCCGCTGGACCTGGGCGACGGCCTCTTGCTGACCGCCGCGGCCGGGCCCGCTCCGTCTTTCCTGCCAGCCGATGCGTGGCAGTTCAGGGCCGTGGCCACCTACGGCACCGACCGCCTGCGCCAGCCGCGCGTGGGCCGCGCATTTGCGTGGGATGGCCCTGTGGCCACGCTCGATATCGACCTGGGCGCCGCCGTGCCGGTCGAGGCGGTCATGCTGGCCCTGCATGACATCGCGCCAGGCGCTGCCGTCACCGTGTCCGGTGGCCTGGCTGCGCCCACTGAGTGGAGCCAGCCGCTGGTGCTGCACCCTGTGCTGGCCCTCACCCAGGTGGATGCGGCCCACAGCACCGCCGTGCGTTACCTGCGCGTGGCGATCACCGGCGCCGGGGCGGGCGGCTCCATCGGCTGGCTGTGGGCCGGGGTAGGGTGGCAGCCCACCGTCACCCCTCGCATGACCCGCTCGCGCACCTGGGCGCTGTCCCGGGGCACGGGCATCAACGCCAGCGCGCTGTATCGCGGCGCCGGTGTGGCTGGCAGCTGGTCGTGGAACCTGGATGGCGAAGAGGCTGCGCTGCTGGCCGACAGCTACGCCGAGCTTTTCGAGCTGCTGGACCACGCTGCGCGGCAGGGTGCCGAAGCCCTGGCCATGGTGCCGGACCTCGACAGCCCGGGCAACGCATCGCTGTGCACGATCGACAGCGAGCAGATTGAGGCCAGCGACGACACCGATTGGCAGTCCACCGCCACCCGCGCCGTGTCTCTGTCTCTGCCCCTGCGGCCCGTGATGGTGTGAGCATGCTGTTCGAACTGACCATCTTCACCGTGCCGCCCCTGGTGTTTGAGGGCGCTGCAGTCGCATCCGTGGGCGCATCCAACGCTTCCATCAATGGCGAGCTGCCGAACATGCCCGTCACTCTGGACAACGCCCGGGGCGAGCTCACCCAGGTGCTGGCCGCTGCCAACTTGCTGCGCCACCGCGCCGAGCTGCGCCAGGACGGAGTGCTGGTATTTGCCGGTGCGGTGCAGGCCGTCGCCCTGGGCGCGTCCGTCGTGCTGGATCTGGAGTCTTGACCATGGCCGCACCCCTCCTGTACTCCGACAAGCTCCCCCTGCGCCGGGTGGAGGATCTGCCCCTGTACCGCACCGAGGCCGCGGGCCGCATGCTGCCCTGGGTTTTTGGCCGCGCCACGGTCAACCCCGTGCCGCTGGACCTGCTGGGCGCCGAGTGGCTGGTGGCCGACCATCCCATTGCGGGCATTGATCGCGTCACCGTAGGCGGCCTGCCCACCGAGGGCTGGCAGCTGGTGCAGCAGCTCGACGCTACCGACCGGCCTATCTCCGTGCTGCGCCTGGCGCAGCCCACCACCGCCCTGGCCGTGGCCGTCACGGTGGCGGGCCGCCGTCACCCGGACACGGGCGAGCTGCTGGCCACCCCCGCCGCCATCGTGCGCGAGCTGCTGCGCCTGTGCGGCCACACCGAGCCGCGCGACGCCTGGGCGGGCCTCGATGCCGATTACGGCCAGACCACGCTGGGCATTGTGTTCGGCGATGAGGTTGCGCTGCGCGAGGCCATTGCGGCCGTCGTGGAGCCGCTGGGCGCCATGTGGCGCCCGGGCTGGGCCACACGCCGCGCGCCGGGCCTGCCAGCCGCCACCCTGGATCCTTCGGTTGTGGAGACCATCACCGCCCGGGCAGACAACACCAGGTTGTTCACCACCGCCCGCGTCACGTACGCCTACGACTGGGCCGCCGGTGCTGCCCGGGCGTCCATGAACCTGGCTGCGCCCCAGGCCGTCAACGTGTGGGGCGACCTGCCTATGCAGATCGATCTGCCCGCCGTGCGCACAGCCCGCGATGCGCTGGCCATCGCCTCGGCCCGTCTGGCCGATGCCGCCCGGGCCCGCTGGGTGCTGGATGCCAGCGACGTGTCCGACCGCGTGGGCGAACTACTGGTGGGCATGACCGTGCAGGTGTCGCACCCGCACGTGCCTGCTGGCCTGGCCGTGCTGACGTCCGTCACGCTCGACCGGGAGCGGGGCGCCTACACGCTCAAGGCCGAGATGCATTCGACCAGCGCCCCGCGCGTGGACCTGGTACGCCGCGGCTCTGCCCTCGTGCCCTCGCCAACGCAGGCCGCGCCGATCACCTACCGCGACGGGGTGGCCACCTTCACCATCCTCGATGACCTGGGCCAGCCCATGGCGGGCGCTGCCGTCACGCTGGATGGCCTCGTCACTGCCAACACCAACCCACTGGGGCAAGTGCAGTTCCGCACGCCGCGCGGTGCCCACACGCTCACCGTACGCATGCCAGGCTTCGCGCCACTGCAGCTGGAGGTTGTTGTATGACCATCGTGCAGACCTCGCCCAACCTAGGCTTGACCGTGCGCATGCAGCGCCTCGCCGCGCCGGCGCCCGCCGCCAGCGGCGGGGGCGGCGTGGTGCCATCGGGTGACGTTGTGTGCACCGGCTGGCTGGTGCCTGAGCTGGCCGCCGCGCCCGAGGTGGCGCTGACCGTTACCCCCCTGGGTGATGACCGCACGGAGATCTTCAGCGACTACTACGACGAAGACACCAGCATCGACTACAGCGGGCTGAAGTCTTCCATCTGGGTGGGCGTGCCCGTCGCGGCCGATGGGCTCGACCGCGCCCGGCCCGTACCCGGCGCGGGGTTCATCTGCGAAGAACTCACCATCGACACCACGTACTACAAGCTTTTCCCGGGCCGGTGCTTCATGGCGCTGGCCACCGGCGGCACATGGACGGTGGAGTGGGATTCAGCGCCAGGTGATCCGGGCGTGGCCGCTTCCGGGCACCGCGCTATCGCCTACGGCGGCACGTTGGTGGTCGAGACCAAGAACACCGATACCGGTTCGACCGCCGTCGAAACGCTCACCGCCCGGGCATTCTCCGGCGCGGACCAGATCGCCGTGCTGCTGCTGACCACGCAACGCATTGCCGCATGAAGGCCTATCCATGACTTGCCAAAGCCCAAGCTTCAACCACACGCGCGGCGCCAGTTTTCAGCTGATGGCGCGCATCCCCTCGCGCTTTGCCGACGGGCACTTTTCCACCTGGGTGCCCACCTCGCAGGTGGTCACCGACAAGGATGCGCCCGTCGCCACGCTTGATGTCGAGTGGGAAGACCCCGCCACCGCCCGCGTGCTCGTGCTACGCAGCCTCAATACCGATGCCTGGCCCATCGGCCCCGCGCGGTTCGATGTGCGGCTGACGGCCCCTGACGGCTTTGTGCTGCTCACCACCGCCGTGCACTTCCACATCGTCAAGGGGGCCACCGGTGCCTGAAACCATCGAGCTCGAGCTGCTGCTGCCGGATGTGCTGGCGCTGCGCGTGGTGCTGCCGCCCGATGTGCTGCCGGCGGACATCGCGGCGGTCATCGCTGGCAAGCCCGGGCCGCCAGGCGGTAGCACCTACGTGCACACGCAGACCGTGGCGGCTGCCGTGTGGACCGTGGCTCACAACCTGGGCCGCCGCCCGTCGGTGGCCGTCACCGACCACCTGGGCAACCTGGTGCTGGCTGATGTCCGCTATCTCGATGACGACCTGGTGCAGGTCGCCCACAGCACCGCAATCACTGGTTTCGCTTACTGCAACTGACTGAGGACCGACCATCATGAAAATCACCAACAACCTCGACGCCAACGGCAACAAGATCGTCAACATGGGGGATGGCACCAGCCCACAGGACGCCGTCACCAAGGCGCAGCTGGATGCCGCTGTGCAGGGCTGGAAGTGGAAGGAGCCCGTGCGGGCTGCCACCACGGCCAACATCACCCTGTCCGGCGCGCAGACTATCGACGGCGTCAGCGTGATCGCTGGCGACCGGGTGCTGGTCAAGAGCCAATCCGCCGGCTCTGCCAACGGCATCTACGTAGCCGCGGCCGGCGCCTGGTCGCGCGCGGCTGACTTCGATGCCGCCAGCGAGGTCGTGGGCGCCGCGGTGTTCGTGTCCGAAGGCACTGCCAATGGCAACAGCCAGTGGAACATGACCACGGATGGCCCGGTCACCATCGGCACCACGGCCCTGGTGTGGGCCCAGGTGGGCGGGGGCACCAGCTACACCGCGGGCAACGGCATCGGCATCTCTGGCGGCGTCATCTCCGTCGATGCCGCAGTGGTCACGCGCAAGTACGCGGCGAACGTGGGCGATGGTTCGGCCACCACCATCACCGTGACCCACAACCTGAACACCCTCGACGTGACGGTGACTGTGCGCGAGGTATCCGGGGGCGCGCAGGTGCTGGTGGACAACGTCGCGAACGGCGTGAACACCGTGCAGCTCACGTTCGGGACGGCGCCAAGCTCCGGCCAGTACCGCGCCATCGTGCAAGGCTGAGCATGCGCATTCTGGGTGCATCCAAGTCCACGCCGGTCGATGGTGATGGCCTGTTCCTTGAGGACAGTGCGGCATCTGGCGCGCTCAAAAGGCTCACTTGGGCCAACCTCAAAGCCACGCTGCAGGCATGGCTGGTTGCGCAGGCGAACTCCTGGACCGGCCAGCAGACTGTGAAAGAGGTGGTGGAGACTGTGGTGGCGATCACCGACGGCGGCAGCGTGAACATAACACCTGCCAACGGCAGCATCCAGACCTGGACGCTGGGTGCGAATCGCACGCCGACGGCCACCGGCTGGAACGCGGGCACGGGCATGACGCTGATGGTCGACGACGGCACGGCCTACACCATCACCTGGTCCACCATCGGCGTGACTTGGCTCACCGCGGACGGCAACGCCCCCACGCTCAGGACCACCGGCTTCACAGTCATCGTGCTGTGGAAGGTGGGCTCCACCGTCTACGGGAAGTGACCATGCTGCTCTGGCAAAAACTCCTTGCGCAACAGGTGGCCGCTGCGGTTGCTTATCGGTACTGGCGCATCTATGTGACCCTGACCGATGCAGGTGGTGGTTCAGGTGGTGTGCAGATCAATGAGGTTGAGCTGCGTGCCACCGTAGGCGGGCCCGACCTTACATCGCCAAGCACTCCCTCCTTGGCGTCATCAACCCTGGCCCCTGGCTATGGCCCCACCCAGATGGTGAACAACTTCTTGCTCGGGGCACCATGGGCTAGTACCGGAACACCGTCTACGGGATCACCGGAATGGGCTCGCTTCGACCTGGGAACGCCCCAGGTCGTGAGGGAGGTTGCCCTTCATCCTTCAGGCAAACCAGACGAGGAGGGGAGCAGCATCGGCAGTGTCATTTATGCGCCAAGAAATTTCATCATCCAGGGGGCTAACGATGGCACCAATTTCACGGATGTGAAGGCCTTCACCGGCCAAACAGCTTGGTCGAACACAGCTTTCAGGAGCTTCGCTCTATGAGGTACGTCCACACCACCACGCTCGCCGTTGCGACGCTTGATGAACTCCGCCGCGCGCACCCGCAGGTGTCGATGCCAGCAGAAGGTGCTGACCTGTCGGACCTTGGGTATCAGCCGTTGCTGGAAACGCCGGCCACCGTGCCCCCGACAGGCTTCAAAACCGTGCAGATCGCGCCTGTCTTCTCTGGTGGCGCATGGCGCACGGCCTGGGCGGTCGTGCCTCTGACCGCTGCGGATTTTGCCGAGCGCACGGCCACGGCCTGGGCGGCGATCAAAGCCGAGCGCGATCGCCGCGCAGCAATGGGCGTGAAGGTCGGCGCGCACTGGTTCCACAGCGATGAGAAAAGCCGCATCCAGCAGCTCGGCCTGGTGTTGCTGGGCCAGGCCGTGCCCGCGGGCCTGCAGTGGAAAACGCTCACCTTCGGCCCGTCGCCCGTCTTCGTGCCGATGACGCCCGCGCTCGCGGTGGGCATCGTGCAATCCACCGCTGCCAGCGACACAGCCATCTTCACCGCGGCGGAGATCCACCGCATGACCATGCAGGCCAGCCCAGACCCGGGCGCCTACGACTTCACCGCGGGCTGGCCCGCATCCATCGAGGACGAAGCACATGACGCAGGATTCCAATTCGACAGCGCCAACGCGGCATGAGCGCGTGGGCGCCCTGGCCCGTGCCTACGGTGAGCAGGTCTTCATCGCCGTCGACCAGCTCGCCAACGCGTTGATCCCGCCCCTGGATGGCACGGTCAGCTATGCCGATGAAACACTCAGCGCCCGGTGCTACCGGGCCCACCGCGACGGCAAAGTGTTCGGGCGCCTGTTCATGCGGCCCATCAACCTGCTGTTCTTCTGGCAGGGGCCAGACCACTGCATGCACGCGTACACGAAGGAGTTCGCGCGCAAGAACTACCCCACCGAGTACCACCCGCCGAATGAGCCGCGCTACACCTCGCGCAGCGGTGGGCAGGGCGCAGCGTCGCCCGAGTAATCGACACCACACCAACAACACCAGAGAGGGACATCAGTGATGCAAGACGATTTTGGAAACGCCGTGGCGCCGCCCGCGGGCATCGGCATCAGCGCCCGGCTCGACGCGGGCGACCAGCGCATGGGCCGCATCGAGGGCGACGTGGCCGCCGTGCGCGAAGAGCTGGCCGCCAACACCGAGGCCACGCGCCAGGTGGCGGCCAACACGGCCGACCTGGTGGAGTTCTTCCAGGCGGTGCAGGGCGCGTTCAAGGTCTTGAACTGGATCGGCAAGGTGGCCAAGCCAGTCGGCGCCATCGCCACAGCAACAGCCGCAGCCATCGGGGTGTGGTCAGCAGTGAAAGGATTTTTCCGATGAAAGAAGCCATCCGCAAGCGGCTCATCCAGGCCGCCCTTGCCATCACCATGGGCGCCGCCGGCGTCGCCACCTACCAGGCCCAGCAGCCCAGCGCTGAGGTGCTGCTGGCCATGGAGCTGGGCGCGCACTTTGAGAGCAGTGGCCGGCACATCGGCACGCCCTATGTCGACAAGCTCGGCAAGGGCCAGCCGCTGACCGTGTGCAACGGCGTCACCGGTCCCGAGGTGGTGCCCGGCACGTACTACACGCCCGACGATTGCCACCGCCTCGAGCTGCCCAAGTACCTCGACGCCGAGCGTCGCGCCAAGGCCGCGCTGAAGCACTGGGGCACGTACAACGTCTGGGTACGCGCCAGCATCATTGACATGGTCTACAACCTGGGCCCGTCGGTGCTGGACGGCACGACCCTGGTGCGCCTGGGCAATGCGGGCGACTTGGTGGGCATGTGCCAGCAGATGCCGCGCTGGGTGCGCGGGACCGTCAACGGCCAGTCCACCGTGCTGCCCGGCCTGGTCGACCGCCGCGGCACCACGCGCGAGCTGTGCGCGGAGTGGGGCAGGGATGGGCATTTCAGCGCAGGGTTGATTGCGGAGGCGCGCCCATGATCCCGCTGCTTACTACGCACCTCATCGCCGCAGCTGTCGCGGCCACCGTGGGCTTCGGCGCCGCCTGGTGGAGCCAGAGCAACCGCTACGGCCTGGAAATCGAGAAGCTCAAGCACCAGGCCACCAGCAACCAGCTGGCCGGCGCCAACCAGGCTGTGAAGGACATGGCCGGATTCCAGAAAGGACTGAACGATGCACTCGCCAATTTTCAAGCGACGGGCCAGCGCAACGCCGCTGCGCAGCAAGATCTCGACCGCAGCCTGCGTGAGCTGCGCACTTCTACTGCAGGCCTGCGGGGCGACTTTGCCGGCCTGCCAGCCCGCATCGAGCGAGCTGCCCAGCCCGCCCTCGCCGAGTACGCCGCAGCCTGCACAGCCGTATTCGAAGACCTGGCAGCTGCAGGTGGACGACTGGCGGAACGTGGTGGAGAGCTCGCGCGCAAAGCTGAAGGGCACGCTGCTGATGCGGGATTAACGCAGCTTGCCTGGCCTGGTCCTCCCGCAAAGTAGTTAATTAGCTGCAGATATGTCTCCTGCCAAGCGAATCAGTTTCACATATTTTTTAATATTCAAATAGCTCTTGCCGCTACTGTCATTCAACATACCTTCCAACATAGATTGAGGATAGTCATAAAGATTGGAGTTTCGAAATTGTTCGCGAACTTTTTCTATTGGGTTGAAAGCGTTGTTGTGATAAAAATTTAATATCTCACTTAACGAGTATTGTTTATCCCTCAGGCTTCCATTGGAGTCGTGATATTTTGTTTTGAAATTGATTGTGATTAGCTTATCAGTGGGGAATTTGCCGAGGCGACCGTCTAATATTCCATCAATGTCTTGAGGTGATTTGTGTGCCAAGGCGGCAAGTGCGAAAATGTATGTTAGATATACATTTTCATTATCCGGTATCGAGGCAATCGCCCCCTCCGCTTGTGTGAAAACTTGTTTCTGACTTCTTAGGTCTAGTTCAAAAGTATTTGCAATATAGGAAAAAATATCGCGCGGCTCTACAATTTGTTTTCTGCCATGCACGTCCAGTGTTTCGAGTCCGGTAATTAAATTAGGTCTAAGTAAAAAGGAACTGTTGTCGTGCAAATTGCGTGCGTGAGCCAGATTGTCTGGAGCTGGCAATTTGTATTCAAAATCGAAAAACCTTTTTAGGTAGTTTTGCCCATCAAACCCCGCTCCATAAACTGATTTTATTGAATGCGATAGCTGAGTTAAATTCGTACTTATAATAAAGCAGACGCCTCGTGCGTTCAAAACATGCTTTATTCCTTCGAGCAATCGAATCGCATAGCTTGGCCTGCAACGGTCCAATTCATCAATAAAAATGTATATGGGAAGATTGATTTCATTTGTGCTTTCTAGATATGAAGCGAGCCGTTCAAGCTCAGAAATGAAATCAGCGATCGCCATTTTTTGACTGGTGTGACTCTTTAGTACACCATTGAAAAAATTTTCAATTGCTTTGTCGGTAATTTTTTTCTGCTCTTTTATTTCGATACTTGCATCGGCATCTTCCATTAGAATGCTTTGGACTTGTTCCGCGCCTTCTAACGTCATATACCTCGTTGCCAGTCCCTTGCCTAGTTGCTTCAATGCTGGAAAGATGGCTTTGCGGCTGTTTGATACTACCTTTTTGGCTTGCGCTAGAAGTTTCTTTTTTGATTCTTCGCTCAATGCAGGTATTTCATCAATGAACGGTTTGAGAGTTGAATTCAACTCAGCCATGAAGCCGATTAACGGATCGTCGCTAAGATCATTTTTCCAGGCATCAAATCGTATAACTGCGTGTTGTTGATTTTCGATGTCTTTGCTCCAGCGCTCTACAAAGAATGATTTTCCTGTGCCCCAACCTCCATCCAATGCAAACGTGAGGGATGCGCTTTTTGGGGACGCCGCAATCGCCTTGTACTTAGCCTGAACAAGCTTGTAGAGAAAGTTGCCAGATGCTTCCCTCTTCATGAGGTCGTCACCCCAATGGTCCTTATTCATAATCTCCCTTATCGTGCACTAATTACTTGACCGCCATCGGCAAGGTTCCGCATAAAGTTAGCTTACAACCTAAGCCCGCGCAATAGGCACATCCTCCCACCGTGTCGTGTACTGCGGCGTGCGCCTCTCCTGCTTCATTCCCCACACCTTTTCGGCCTTGTTGCTGCCACCAGTAGCGGCTGAGTGCACGGTCCCCTTGCCGTAACGCGTGTTGAGTGCGTCAATGGTCTCGAACAGCTTGCTGCGGTCCCGGTGGTCCTCGTCTTCCAGATCCAGCTCGCCCTGCAGCACGTTGCCAGGCATCAGGTCCAGCAGCATCACCCCGGCCTTCGCCATCCGATAGCCTGGCTCGTACATCCGCCGCATGCCGGCGGCCGCCGCCCATACGAGGTTCCCTGTGTCCGCCGTGGGCCTGCGCAGCGGCACCACAACCGACTTGTTGAACCGCGGCCCGTCGCGGAACGGTGAGGTGTGGCAGAAAACGAGCAACTGGCTGGCCAGGCTGTCCTGCTTGCGCAGCTTTTCCGCGGCCCGACTCGCAAACTCACTCACGGCCTCGACCAGCGGGGGGAGATCCGTCACGGTGCTACCGAATGATCGAGTGCATGCAATTTCTTTCTTGGGGTCCGGCGCATCGTCCAGCTGCATGCATTGCATGCCTTGCAGCTCGCGCACTGTGCGCTCCAGCACGACGCTCCAGCGCCGGCGCACGGTGGCCGGGTCCATGCGCACAAGGTCCAGCACTGTGTGGATGCCGCCTGCGTGCAACTGCGCGCCGATCTTGCGGCCCACGCCCCACACTTCTTCCACCAGCGTCGCGGCCAGCACGTCGTCGAAGTCCTGCGCGGGCAGGGCGGCCAGGTTGCAGACCTGGGCCAGTTCGCTGGGGTAGCTACCGGGCTTGCGCTCGGCCGTCTTGGCGATGTGGTTGGCCAGCTTGGCCAGGGTCATCGTGGGCGCAATGCCCACCCCACAGGGTATGCCCACCCACCTGTCGATGCGGTCGCGGATGGCCTGTGATCGCCGGGTCAGATCGCCCCGCATGCCCTCCAGCCCGATGAAGCTTTCATCGATCGAGTAAATCTCCTGCGTGGGCCCGAGGCCTGCGGCCAGGCTCATCATCCGGTTGCTCATGTCACCGTACAGAGTGAAGTTCGCGCTCAGGGCCACCAGGCCGTGCGTGTCTTCCATGTGCTGGATCTGGAACCACGGCGCACCCATCTTGATGCCCAGCGCCTTGGCTTCATTGGACCGCGCGATTGCGCACCCATCGTTGTTGCTCAGCACCACCACGGGCCGGCCGTTCAGTGACGGCCGGAACACCCGTTCACACGAAACGTAGAAGTTGTTCCCATCGACCAAGGCATACATGGCAGTGCACTCGCTGGCGCCCTCGGTTAGCTGGTCGGGAAAATCTTCACGCATCCACGCACCACGCCCCACACGTCAATCGTCTGGCTGTCGCGGGGGATGATGTCCGGATACGTGGGATTGGCCGCGCGCAGCTTGATGCGGCCTGCGCGTTGGTAGAGGTACTTCACCGTGCACTCGCCGTCCACGATTGCGCCGCGCGCAGCTTGATGCGGCCTGCGCGTTGGTAGAGGTACTTCACCGTGCACTCGCCGTCCACGATTGCCACGACGATGAGCCCATGCTTCGGCCGTACTGCCTTGTCCACGGCAATGATGCTGCCGTCCTCGATGCCGGCATCGCGCATGGAGTCGCCTTTGACTCGCCAGAAGTAGGTGGCTTGGGGGTGCACCACCAGCAGCTGCATGATGTCCAGCCGCTCGACCACGAAGTCGTCGGCAGGTGATGGAAACCCCGCGCGCACGCTCACGCCGCAGATCGGCAGAGCGAGCGACTGCACGGCCACGTCGTAGGGCACCGGCAGCGGGGAATCCAAAAGACTGTACATATTTACAGTGTATCCGATGCGCGGCAGAATGTGCTGCATGTGCACCNTGCACGGCCACGTCGTAGGGCACCGGCAGCGGGGAATCCAAAAGACTGTACATATTTACAGTGTATCCGATGCGCGGCAGAATGTGCTGCATGTGCACCTTCTACGACGTCCCCGGCCGCGAGCAGCTTGTTCTGCACTTCGGTGATCTGCCTGAGGAAGAGTGGCGCGACAAGATGAGCCCGCTGTACCGTGGGCCGTTCTTGCGGGGCGCCGGGCAGGCTGCAGAGCTTGTTGTGGGCCAGTGGGGCATGATCCCGCCGGACTCGCAAACCAGCATTCCCAAGGGCAAGGACGGCAAGCGTTTGTCGACCGTCAACGCAAGGCGCGAGGGGATGGCCAAATCGTGGACCTACGGCGGCCCGTGGCGCCGTGGTCAGCGCTGCATCATCCCCGCGAAGAGTTACGTCGAGCCGTATTGGCAAGACGGCGTGCATACCGCGTGGCAGTTCTCCCGCGCCGATGGCGAGCCGTGGGGCCTGGCTGGCCTGTGGAACGAGTGGACAGACCCGGCCACGGGCGAGGTGTTGCTCAACTTCACCATGGTCACGCAGAACTGCGACGTGCATCCACTGCTGAGGTTGATGCACCGGCCCGACCCCAAGCGCCCGCCCCACATGCAGGACAAGCGCACCGTGGTGCCGCTGGAAAAAGTCGACTGGCACACCTGGCTGCACGGCACCATCGAGCAGGCCGAGGCCCTGATTCAGCTGCCGCCGGTTGAGCTGTTCAAACACGGCCCGCAAGATCCGACAAAAGAGGTGCAGCTCGTAATCGTGAGCGACCTCGATCCGCAGGAGTAAGAGCGATGGAAGTGATATTCAGAAAGAGCGCGGGCGGGGAGGTTACCCCGGACCAGCGCGCCCGGGCGTCGGCCGCTGTGGACCGCGTGCTCGAAGGCAGTCGGCACAGCGTGTGGGACGCACTCACCGCTATGGACTACCTGACGGCTTGGGATGACTGCCCGCCGGAGCAGCGCGCGGAGTTGGGGAAGGCCGCTGACAATCTCGATGAACGCCTGGAGCTGTTCAACCGCCTGCAGGATGCGGCCAGTAAGGCCGCGGGGGAGCTGGTTTGGTTGTCGCTCAAGCCCGTCGAGACGGTGTAGAGGCGACAGGGTGAAGCTGCTGTAGTGCTACGCGTCATCTGTCGAAAGACGCAACTATTTGATTTTTAATCAAATTTATGGATTGCGCGTCCAATCCATCATGGGCGCGACGGACATGCGCCAGGGGCTCAAAGCAGGGGATTCCACGGCAGTCACAAAAGGCAAGGGAGATAGAAGCAAGACAAAAGAGAGGGCTGTAGCGGCGCACACCGGCAGGGCGCGCGCAAGGCTGCAGGGGTAAGGACGGCCCGATTATCCCACCCGCTTGCCGGCCGCGCCAGCCTGTGAATATGAGAAAAATTCGGTGCTACCGCTTGCTAGGCAAGCGCCAATAGCTATCAAAACAGTAGTGCTTGGCGTATACACCGCCATAATGACTCCAGCCCTTGTCCAGCCGCAAGGCAGGGCCAAGGCGGCATCGGCGATACTCGCGGCGCTTTTCTTCTGATGTACGACCTGTGATGTCTGCAGGACCGGTCGTGCCGCCGCGTCCTGCGGCCCTGCTTGCCGCTGTATTCCCCATGCACCACACGATTTTTGACACGCCGGTTGTCAACACCCTGCTGCGCGCCCTGTCGCGCGCCACCTTGCGCCTGACGGGTTGGCGGGTGGAGGGCGCCTTGCCCGCCCATGCTGCCAAAAGCGTGCTGATCGCCGCGCCGCACACCAGCAACTGGGACCTGCCGTACACGCTGATGCTGGCTTTTTCGCTGCGCCTGCGGGTGTACTGGATGGGCAAGCAGAGCCTGTTCAGGGCGCCGTTTGGCGGCGTGATGCGCTGGCTGGGCGGCATTCCGGTGAATCGGAGTCAGGCGAACAACCTGGTGGCCAACTCGGCCCAGGCCATGCGGGATGCGGACGGGCCCATGCAGCTCATCGTGCCGCCCGAGGGCACGCGTGGCAAGACGCGCCATTGGAAGACGGGTTTTTACTACATTGCCCAGCAGGCCGGCGTGCCCATCGTGCTGGCGTTTGTGGACTACGGCCGCAAGGTGGGCGGGCTGGGGCCGGTGTTCGAACCCACGGGTGATGTGGAGCGCGACATGGCGAGCATCAAGGCGTTCTATGCGCCCATTCGTGGCAAGAACCCGACGCAGTTCGATGCGTGATACGCGCGGCCTGCCTGATCTGCCTGGCCTCTATGAGCGTAAAAATAGCCTCTACCGCTTGCTAGTGAAGCGCTAACAGCTATTTTATTGATAGCAATCGAATCTACCCCGGGGTGCCTGACCTGGATCGGTCACCCCACGCTTCGACGGTCGATCTTGCGGCTGAGCACGATGCTGGTCTGCGTCTGGTGCACCCCGTCGAGCTGGCCCAGGCGGTCGAGCAGGGTGTCGAGCTGCTCGTGGCTGGTGCAGCGCAGAAACACCAAGTAGTCGAACGGCCCGCTCACGGCCGAGACCTCTTCCACCTCGGGCATGGCCTGCAGCGCGCGCAGCACGGCCGGTGCGGTCCTGGGCAAGACGTTCAGAGAGCACCACGCCCGCACGGCCAAAGCCTCCAGCTGCGGCCCCAGGCGCACACCATAGCCAGCCACCACGCCAGATCTCTCCAAGCGGGCAATGCGCGCTACCACGGTGGTGCGCGCCAATCCTATTTTGCGCGCGAGGTTGGCAGTGCCTTCGCGGGCATTGGCTTGCAGCAGGCTGAGCAACTGGCGGTCGGTGTCGTCCAAGGGGGTCATGCAGGCCTTCGTCTATCAATAAGTCATTGAGGCGATAGGAATCGCCGATACGACCTAAGACTAAAGGGTTTTCGACGTTTTAGGTACTACACATCGACAGTGCTCCCGCCTAGCATCAATGCACTATCCCCTTGATGGCCCCACATGCAGGCCGGGGCAATGCCACCAGGAGTACGCCATGCAATCCACATCCTTCCAATCACAGGGCCAACCGTCAGCAGGGCGCCTTGCCGTGACCATACTGGGCGCCGGTCACATCGGCTTCGCCATGGCATTGCTGCTGCAGCAGTCTGGGGACTACGACATCGAGGTTGCCGACCGGGACCCCGTACGCCTGGCCGAGGTGGCCGCCCTCGGTGTCGCTACGCGGTCGATTTCCGATGACGCCAGTCTGGAGGCCGCCATTGCAGGCCGATTCGCGGTGCTGAACGCACTGCCTTTCCACCGTGCCGTACCAGTGGCTACTTTGTGTGTGAAGGCCGGGGTGCACTACTTCGACCTGACCGAGGACGTGCAGAGCACGCAGGACATCCGCTCGCTGGCGGCTGCTGGCGCAGGCAGCGTGCTCATGCCCCAGTGTGGCCTGGCGCCGGGGTTCATCGGCATCGTGGGCAACGATCTGGCCCGCCGGTTCGACACTCTGCACACCTTGCGCATGCGCGTTGGGGCGCTGCCGCGCTATCCGCAGGGCGCCCTGCGCTACAACCTGACCTGGAGCACCGAAGGCTTGATCAACGAGTACTGCAACCCCTGCGAAGCCATTGTGGACGGTGTACGCACCACCGTCCCGGCGCTGGAAGGGCTGGAGACTTTTGCGCTGGATGGCGTTGAATACGAGGCCTTCAACACCTCAGGGGGCCTGGGTACGCTGACCGAAACCCTGGCGGGCAGGGCGCGGCAGGTGGACTACCAATCCATCCGCTACCCCGGCCACTGCGCCATCCTGAAGCTGCTGCTCAACGACCTGCGCCTGCGCGAGCGGCGAGACCTGCTGAAAGACATTCTGGAGACGGCGGTGCCCACCACCGACCAAGACGTGATCGTCATCTTTGCCACGGCGGCGGGCATGCGCGGCGGGCGGCTGGTGCAGGACTCGTATTCGGCCCGCATCGTGGGCACCGAGGTGGCCGGGCACAGGCTCAGCGCCATCCAGCTCACCACCGCGGCGGGTATCTGCACGGCGCTGGACCTGGTGGCACTGGGACAGTTGCCGCAGCACGGGTTTGTGGGGCAAGAGGCGGTGCGGCTGGGGGACTTCTTGGCGAACCGGTTTGGGGTGGCGTTTGCCAATGACGGGTTGTTCGCACTTCCTTCGGCAGTTTCTGCTTAATAGATGGTTGAATAACCTATTGATTTAATTGATAGTTCGGTATATTTTCGTATTTTTGAAATTTATACCGAATGCTTGAAATCCGTCCCAACGTTGCCCGCCAATACATCGATGCGGTTTCGGTGTTCGAAGCTTGGGAAGATGCGGAGCGCGAAGCATCTCAAGTACGCGGCGGAATGTACTGGCACAAGGGGGCGCCATCGGCTCCGGAGGCTGTCTACCTGGTGCGAACCAGCCCCAAGGGCGCGGAAAAAAGCCTGGGCCCCAAAACCCCCGAGACAGAGCGGACCTACGCCCGCTTTCTGGAGCGCAAGCAACTGGCGCAAGACCGCCTGACTGCGCTGGCAGAAAAGCGCAAGGAGCACGAGCGCATGAACCGTGCTCTGCGGGTGGGCCGCGTCGACCCCATCGTGGTCAAGGTGCTGGACCGCATGACTTCATCGGGGCTGAGCGATTTCTTTCGCGTCGTGGGCACCCATGCGCTCTATGCCTACGAAGCGGCAGCCGGTGTCGTCGTGGACGACGATGCAGTTGCCACGCGGGACATCGATTTGCTGTGGGACGTTCGCAAGCGATTGCACTTTGCTACGGCCTTGGCCCGCGTGGACAGCTCGATGATCGGACTGCTTCGAAAAGTGGACAAGTCCTTTCGCATCAAGGACCTGGACAAATACACCGCCGTCAACCAAGACGGCTTTGAAGTGGACATCTTGCGGCGTGAACAGCAGGGCGAAGATCCACACCCCATCCGGATGAGCGACGATGAAGACGACTTCTGGGTCACCCAGGCTCGCAAGGCCCATGTGCTGATGGACGCGCCTCCATTCAGCGCGGTAGTCGTTGCTTCCAGCGGAGCCATGGCCCGCATGAACACCTTGCATCCACTGTCATTCGCGCGTTTCAAGCGGTGGATGAGTGGGCAGGGCGATCGCGACCCGCTCAAGCGTCGACGTGATGCCCTGCAGGCCGAAGTGGTGGAGGCGATGGTGGCGCAATACCTGCCGCAATGGCAGGCCGGAGGTGCAGACTAACGCCCACCCGGCTTCAAGTACATCCCGTCAATCGCCTGCGCAAAATACGCCATCAGGTTGTTGCGCTTGAGTTTGAGCGTGGGTGTCATGAAGGTGTTTTCAATCGTCCACGGCTCCAGCGTACAGTGCACGGCCCGGGGCACGGCGTAGCGGGCAAAGCTGGCGGTGTTCTTCTCGATGCGGGCCAGCACCGCGCGGTGCACGCTCGGGTGGTTCAGGCTGTCGGCATCTTGCGCGGACAGGCCCAGGTCCGCGGCCAGCCGTTGCCAATCGTCACGCTTGAGCACCGCCACGCAGGCGATGAAGGGGCGGTTCTCGCCCACGACAAAGGCCTGCTCCAGCAGCGGGTCGGCCAGCAGGGCCAGTTCCAGGTCGCCGGGTGGCACCTTTTCGCCGGTGGAGGTGACGATGATCTCCTTGATGCGGCCCTTGATGTAAATGCGACCGCCCACGATGTCGGCCTGGTCGCCCGTGCCCAGCCAGCCGTCGGCGCTCAGGATGCGGGCGGTGTCTTCGGGCCGCTTCCAGTAGCCCTTCATCACGATGGGGCCGCGCACCTGCAACTCGCGGTTCTCGCCGATGCGCACCTCCACGCCCGGCAGGGCCTTGCCCACGCAGGCCGGGTCGTTGTCATCCAGCGAGTTCACCGACACCACGGGCGCGGTCTCGGTCATGCCGTAGCCCTGGATGAGCGGCAGGCCCAGGCCCAGAAAGCACTTGGCAATGGTGGGCGACAGCGGTGCGCCGCCGCTCACGGCCACGCGCACGCGCCCGCCGAACTGCGCGAGCAGCGGCTTGGCCACCAGCATCTGCAGCAGCGGCCAGGGCAGGGCGGCCATCCAGCCGGCGGCCCGGCCCTCGTCGGCCGCCGGCGCGGCCAGGGCCTGCGTGGCGCAAAACTGCGTCCAGCCCTTGTGCTGGGCGGCCTCGTACAGCTGCATCTTCCAGGGCGATGGCGACAGCTTTTCGAGCAGCTTGGCGTGGATGCGCTCGTAGATGCGCGGCACCGACACCAGCACCGTGGGGCGCACGGTCTTGAGGTCTTCGCCCAACTGCCCCACCGACCGCGAATAGGCCACGCAGCTGCCTGCGGCAATCGGCAGGTAGTAGCCGCCCGTGCGTTCGAAGGTGTGCGACAGCGGAAGGAACGACAAAAACACATCGTCCACCGTGGGCGCGATGCGCTCGAGCACGGCTTTCACGTCGCTCACCACATTGCGGTGGGTCAGCATCACGCCCTTGGGCTTGCCGGTGGTGCCAGAGGTGTAGACGATGGCGGCCAGGTCGTCTTCGGTAGGGGGCGTCCATGCGGCGGGCGCGGCGGCCTGTTGCGCACCGGCCAGCCACTGCGCCAGCGACCCGACGATGGGCCCGCCCTGGGTGGGTGGCAGGGCCGCGATGGCCGCGGCGTCGTCGTCGGCAATGACCACGGCCCGCAGTGCCGGAAACGGCGTACCCACGGCCTGCACCTTGGCCCACTGCTCGGCCTGGCCCACGATCAGCATCGAGGCTTCGCAGTCCGACAGGATGTAGGCAATGCTGCCGGGGTTGTCGATGGCGTGCAGCGGCACAGGTACGCCGCCCGTGGCCAGCGTGGACTGGTCTGCGCACATGGCGTTCAGGCCGTTGGGCAGCAGGATGGCCACGCGCGCAGCCGGGGGCAACTGCATGGCCGCCAGGGCGTGGGCCCACTGGTCGACGCGCTGGGCGGTGTCTGACCACGACAGGCTGGTCCAGGTCTGGGTGGGGTTGTCGAAGGCGCGGTAGGCCTCTGCGTCGGGAGTGCGCGCTGCGCGGTAGGCCAGAAGCTGCGGCAGCGTCTGGACGCTGGCGATATCGGAAGGAATGGAAACCATGGAACCTGCGGTGAAGGCGGCGCACGTCAAAAACGCACCGCCTCGGTGAAAACCCGCGGGATCATACCCACCACACCCGGGTAAAACGCCTTTGCCGACCGCTCTTGTGTTGCAAATGGTGCGTTCCGATTCTCGGAATGATCGGCCGGGCTGACCGCAGCATGGTGTGCCGCCGCACAGGGCCAGAGCTACTAAACCAGTGGCTCCGTGCAAGCGTGCTAAGACGCGGGCAGACGTGCGTCTGGTCACACTCATGCCGCTCCGCCGTGTGGCGGCATAGCCCTCGGGCCCCTGGGACACGCGCCAATGCCTGTGGTGGCCTGGGCCTGGGTCGGCCACAATGCCCCACCTTGGGCGCCACCGCCACCGGGCCGCCACGACGTTGACCGCCCGCCCATTGGTATCCGACGCCACAGCACCCTGCCCACATCCCCCGTCATCGCCATGGATCCCGTCACCATCTTCATTGTTGTCATGCTGATGATGCTGGCCAACGGGTGGGTGCTGGGCCTGATGCGCAAGGACTTTCCCGCGGCGCTGCGCCCGTGTACCGAGACCTGGCGCACCGCAACGCTGCTGCTGGCGGGCAGCGCTGTGCTGTACGCGTTCCAGTACCAGATGCCGCTGGGCTTGGCGTCGCCACTGGCCAACGGCCTGGTCATGCTGGGCTGCACGGGCTACCTGCGCGCACTGCGCCAGTTCTACGGCTTGCCCGACCCACGCTGGCTTTTTGCCCCGGCGCTGGTCGGGTTCATCGGCATCCTGTGGTTTGCCGTGGTTGCGCCCGACACCCGGATGCGCGTGTTCATCCTGTCGGCCTGCTGCACCTTCCTGCTGCTCGCAAGCTTCATGCTGCTGGTCTCGCAGAAGGCGCCCGATGGCGTGCACAGCCGCCGCGTGGTGGCCGGCCTGTTCGCCCTGGTGGCGGGGTTCATGGTGTTCCGGGCGGCGTATTTCGTGGGGCGCGGCGTCAGCCCGTCGTTCGACATCACCGGCGACGGGGCCTGGATCAACATCGCCAGCCCCATGGTCACGGCGCTGCTGCCCGTGGTGGGCACCACGGCCTTCTTGATGATGTGCTCCGAACGCATCGGCCGGCAATGGGAACTGGCGGCGTCCACCGACTACCTGACCGGCCTGCCCAACCGGCGCACGCTGGTCACGGTGGGAGAGCGGCGGTTTGCCGAGCGGCAGCACCCGCAGGGGCGCAGCCTGGCGCTGGCTGTGATCGACATCGACCACTTCAAGCAAGTGAATGACCGCCATGGCCACGAGGTGGGCGACGTGGCGTTGCGCCATGTGGCCGAGCACCTGCGCGCCGCGTGCCGCGGCAGCGACCTGGCGGCGCGCCATGGCGGCGAGGAGTTCGTGGTGCTGTGGGATGGGTTGGACGCTGCCGCCGCGCTGACCGCTGGCGAGCGTCTGCGTGCGCTGGTGGCCCGGGAGCCGCTGCATGCGAGCGGCGCGCTGATCCCGATGACCGTGTCGATGGGCGTGGCCGCTGCGGGCGAGGGCGACCGCAGCTTCAGCGACTTGCTGCGCCGCGCGGACGAGGCGCTTTACATCGCCAAGGCCGCGGGGCGCAATAGGGTGGAGATGGCGGGCTGATGCGCCGCGGCCCATAGCCGGGGTTGCATTGCCGGCGGGGCAGGAGGGTGGATCAATTCAGGTCGCGGCTTCCAGCCCGTGCGCAAAGTGGGCCTGCATGGCCTTCATGGTCGCCTTGGCATCGCGGGCCACCATGGCGGCCAGGATGGCGCGGTGCTCGTTCAGCGAATCCTCGATACGCCCTTGCTTGAACAGCGAGTTGTGGCGGTTGAGCTTCATCACCTTGCGCAGGTCGGCCACCATCTGGCTGCGCCAGCGGTTGTCGGCCAGCTCCAGCAGCAGCATGTGAAAACGCTCGTTGACGGCAAAGAAGCGCTCGCGCTCGGTGGCGGCGGCCTCCAGCTCGGCGTGCAGGTCCTGCAGTGCCTGCAGTTGCGCCGGGTCGGCACTGGTGGCCACCACGCCGGCGGCATCGCTCTCCAGCAGGCTCAGCAGGTGGTACACGTCGCGCAGATCCTTCTCGCTCATCTCGGTCACATAGGCGCCACGGCGCACCTTCATCGTGACCAGGCCCTCGGCGGCCAGCACCTTCAATGCCTCGCGCAGGGGGGTGCGGCTGATGCCGAACTCTTCGGCGATCTTGAGCTCGTCGATCCAGCTGCCGGGCTCCAGCTCGCGCCGGAAGATGCGCTGGCGCAGTTGCTCAGCAACTTCTTCATAGAGGGCGCGGGGCGTGAGGGTGACAGCGGACATGGGCAGATTGTAAGCCGGGCAGAATATTTTGAATCAATAATTATGAATGATGTAAACTCGCCGCCACATCGGGGGAGGCTCCCGGCGCAGCTTGCAGCGCATAGCCCGCCCCCAGCCCACTGCCATCTTCGGAGACCGCTTCGCCATGAGTGACACGCCCCACAACGCACCGTCCGCAACGCCGACGCCCGAGTTTGCACCCGCGTCGCTGCAGGCCTGGGCCAAGGCCGCAGCCAAGTCCGCCCCTGGTGGCAATGTCGAAGCGCTCAACTGGGTGACGCCCGACGGCATCACCGTCAAGCCGCTGTACACCGCCGAAGACACCGCAGGCCTGCCGTACGCCAACACGCTGCCGGGCTTCGAGCCCTACCTGCGCGGCCCGCAGGCCACCATGTACGCCGTGCGCCCGTGGACCATCCGCCAGTACGCGGGCTTTTCCACCGCCGAGGAATCGAACGCCTTCTACCGCAAGGCGTTGGCCGCAGGCGGGCAGGGTGTGAGCGTGGCGTTCGACTTGGCCACCCACCGCGGCTACGACAGCGACCACCCCCGCGTGACGGGCGACGTGGGCAAGGCCGGCGTGGCCATCGATTCGGTGGAGGACATGAAGATCCTGTTCGACCAGATCCCGCTGGACAAGGTCAGCGTCTCCATGACCATGAACGGCGCCGTGCTGCCCGTGCTGGCGGGCTACGTGGTGGCGGCGGAAGAGCAGGGCGTGTCGCAAGACCAGCTCTCGGGAACCATTCAGAACGACATTCTGAAAGAGTTCATGGTGCGCAACACCTACATCTACCCGCCCAAGCCGAGCATGCGCATCATTGGCGACATCATTGGCTACACGGCACGCAACATGCCCAAGTTCAACTCGATCTCGATCTCGGGTTACCACATGCAGGAGGCGGGCGCCAACCAGGCGCTGGAGCTGGCATTCACCCTGGCCGACGGCAAGGAGTACGTGAAGACGGCCATCGCCTCGGGCCTGGACGTGGACGAGTTCGCCGGGCGGCTGAGCTTCTTCTGGGCCATCGGCATGAACTTCTACCTCGAAGTCGCCAAGATGCGCGCCGCGCGCCTGCTGTGGTGCCGCATCATGAAGGAGACCGGCGCCAAGAACCCCAAGAGCCTGATGCTGCGCACCCACTGCCAGACCTCGGGCTGGTCGCTGACGGAGCAGGACCCGTACAACAACATCGTGCGCACCACCATCGAGGCCATGGCCGCGGTGTTTGGCGGCACGCAGAGCCTGCACACCAACGCGCTCGATGAAGCCATCGCGCTGCCCACCGAATTCAGCTCGCGCATCGCGCGCAACACGCAGCTCATCATCCAGGAAGAGACGCACATCACCAATGTGGTGGACCCCTGGGCCGGCAGCTACATGATGGAAAAGCTCACCCAGGACATGATGGACGCCGCCTGGAAGATCATCGAAGAGGTCGAGGCCATGGGCGGCATGACCCAGGCCGTAGACAGCGGCTGGGCCAAGCTCAAGATCGAGGCCGCTGCGGCTGAAAAGCAGGCGCGCATCGACAGTGGCAAGGACGTGATCGTCGGCGTCAACAAGTACAGGTTGCCTAAGGAAGACCCGGTCGACATCCTGCAGATCGACAACGTGAAGGTGCGCGACGGGCAGATCGAGCGCCTGAAAAACATCAGGGCCAGCCGCGACCCAGCGCTTGTCCAGCAAGCGCTGGATGCTCTCACTTCTGCAGCAGAAGACGGCAGCGGCAACCTGCTCGACCTGGCGATCAAGGCGGTGCGCCTGCGCGCCACGGTGGGCGAGGTGAGCGATGCGCTGGAGAAGGTCTTCGGCCGCCACCGCGCCGATACGCAAAAGGTGACCGGTGTGTACGCAGCCGCCTATGACTCGGCCGAGGGCTGGGACAAGCTCAAGGCTGAAATCACCCAATTTGCCGACACCGAGGGCCGCCGGCCCCGCGTCATGATCGCCAAGCTGGGCCAGGACGGCCACGACCGCGGCGCCAAGGTGGTGGCCACGGCCTTTGCCGACTTGGGCTTCGATGTGGACATGGGCCCGCTGTTCCAGACCCCCGAGGAGTGCGCGCGCCAGGCGATTGAAAACGACGTGCACGCCGTGGGCGTGAGCACGCTGGCTGCGGGCCACAAGACGCTGGTGCCGGCCATCATCCAGTCGCTCAAGGACCAGGGTGCGGACGACATCATCGTGTTCGTGGGCGGGGTGATACCGGCGCAGGACTATGAGCACCTGTACGAAGCGGGCGTGAAGGGCATCTACGGCCCCGGCACGCCCATCCCGGCCAGTGCCAAGGATGTGCTGGAGCAGATTCGCAAGGCGGTGGCGGCGTGACGAAGCTGCTCGCTTTCACCCCATCCGTTCGGGCTGAGCTCGTCGAAGCCAGGGCGCAGACCTTTGATGGCCTTCGACAGGCTCAGGCTGAACGGCTTTGGGTGGCTGGGACTGAACGCCGTGGCGGGGTGCTAACGTCCGGTCTGGTCAATCACTGAAGCATGCGCCCCTTCTACGTCTACATCCTTCGTTGTGCCGACGGGTCTTATTACGTGGGCCACACCGATGACATGGATCCGCGCATGCAGCAGCATGCCAATGGAGACATCGGCTACACGTCGCTGCGAAAGCCTGTGGAGCTTGTCTGGCAGGGCGAGTTTGAGACCCGTGAGGGCGCCATTGCGTTTGAGCAGCAGGTCAAAGGCTGGTCTCGGGCCAAGAAGGAAGCGCTGATGGCGGGTGATTGGGAGCGTCTGCAGGTGCTGGCAAGCTCACGCGGCAAGGTTGCGGATGTCTCCCGGCTTCGACAAGCTCAGCCCGAACGGTTGAGTGGACGCATGCCCATCGCCGCGGGCGCCTGCACACCCCCAACCGTTCAGCCTGAGCCTGTCGAAGGCCAGCCCAAACCATTGCACTCACTGCTCGATGGAATCACCGGCCCCGCCGGCCCCATCCAGCGCCGCGCCATGTCCAAGGCCATCACACTGCTCGAATCCACCCGCGCCGACCACCGCGCGCAGGCGGACGAGCTGCTCACCGCGCTGCTGCCACACACCGGCCAAGCCTTCCGCCTGGGCATCAGCGGCGTGCCCGGCGTCGGCAAGTCCACCTTCATCGAGGCCCTCGGCCTCTACCTCATCGGCCTGGGCCACCGCGTGGCCGTGCTCACCATCGACCCGTCCAGCACGGTGTCGGGCGGCTCCATCCTGGGCGACAAGACGCGCATGGAGCACCTGTCCGTCCACGACAAGGCCTACATCCGCCCCAGCCCGTCGAGCGGCACCCTGGGCGGAGTGGCAGAGAAGACCCGCGAGGCCATGCTGGTCTGCGAGGCCGCGGGCTACGACGTGGTCATCGTCGAGACCGTGGGCGTGGGCCAGAGCGAGATCGCCGTGGCGGGCATGACGGACATGTTCGTGCTCATGCAGCTGCCCAACGCGGGCGACGATTTGCAGGCCATCAAGAAGGGCGTCATGGAGATCGCCGACCTGGTGGTCATCAACAAGGCGGACATCGACAAGAACGCCGCCACGCGGGCCGAGGCGCAGATCACCTCCAGCCTGCGCCTGCTCGGCATGCACGGCAACCCTGACCACGCGACGCACGGCGCGCTGTGGCAACCGCGCGTGCTGCAGATCAGCGCTTTGCTGGGGCAAGGGGTGGATGCTTTCTGGACCACTGTGGCGTTGTTCCGCGATATGCAGTCCACCAACGGCCGCTTGGCAGCGCGGCGCGAAAAACAATCGCTGGCCTGGATGTGGGAGCGCATCGACGCGGGCCTCAAGCTCGCGTTCCGCCAGCACCCCGCCGTGCAAGAGCTGCTGCCCCAGATGCGGGCCGACGTGATCGCAGGGCGCATCGCCGCGTCCACTGCAGCAAGAAATTTGCTGCTTGCGCAAGCCCAGCAAGCGCCACCAGCTATCAAATAAATAGCAATCAGCTACCCTGACCATTTCACCGAAATTTCACCAAAGGACGACCATGCAAGACATCCTGGATCAACTGGAGAAAAAGCGCGCCCAGGCACGCCTGGGTGGCGGGCAAAAGCGCATCGATGCGCAGCACGCCAAGGGCAAGCTCACCGCGCGCGAACGCATCGAGCTGCTGATGGACGACGGCACCTTCGAAGAATGGGACATGTTCGTCGAGCACCGCTGCACCGACTTCGGCATGGAGGCCAACAAGATCCCCGGCGACGGCGTGGTCACCGGCTACGGCATGATCAACGGGCGCCTGGCGTTCGTCTTCAGCCAGGACTTCACCGTGTTCGGCGGCGCCCTGAGCGAAACCCATGCCGAGAAGATCTGCAAGGTGATGGACCAGGCCATGAAGGTCGGCGCGCCAGTCATCGGGCTGAACGACTCCGGCGGCGCGCGCATCCAGGAAGGCGTGGCCAGCCTGGGCGGCTATGCCGACGTGTTCCAGAAGAACGTGCTGGCCAGCGGCGTGATCCCGCAGATCAGCATGATCATGGGCCCCTGCGCCGGCGGCGCCGTGTACTCCCCGGCCATGACGGATTTCATCTTCATGGTCAAGGACAGCTCGTACATGTTCGTCACCGGCCCCGAGGTGGTCAAGACCGTGACGCACGAAGAGGTCACGGCCGAGGAACTGGGCGGCGCCAGCACCCACACCACCAAGAGCGGCGTGGCCGACATGGCGTTCGAAAACGACGTGGAGGCGCTGATGATGCTGCGCCGCCTGTACAACTACCTGCCGCTGAACAACCGCGAAAAGCCGCCCGTGCGCCCGAGCAACGACCCGGCCGACCGCATGGACCGCAGCCTCGACACCCTGGTGCCCGAGAACGCCAACAAGCCCTACGACATGAAGGAGCTGATCGCCAAGGTGGTGGACGACGGCGACTTCTTCGAGCTGCAGCCCGACTATGCCAAGAACATCGTCATCGGCCTGGCCCGCATGGAAGGCCAGACCGTGGGCATCGTGGCCAACCAGCCCCTGGTGCTGGCCGGCTGCCTGGACATCAAGTCCAGCATCAAGGCCGCGCGCTTCGTGCGCTTTTGCGACGCGTTCAACATCCCGGTGGTCACCTTTGTCGACGTGCCCGGCTTCATGCCCGGCACCAGCCAGGAATATGGCGGCATCATCAAGCACGGCGCCAAGCTGCTGTACGCGTACGCCGAGTGCACCGTGCCCAAGATCACCGTCATCACCCGCAAGGCCTACGGCGGCGCGTACGACGTGATGAGCTCCAAGCACCTGCGCGGCGACGTGAACTTGGCTTGGCCGCAGGCAGAAATCGCGGTGATGGGCGCCAAGGGCGCGGTGGAGATCATCTTCCGCGAAGACAAGAACGACCCCGTCAAGCTGGCCGCCCGCGAGTCGGAATACAAGGAACGCTTTGCCAACCCGTTCGTGGCGGGTGCGCGGGGCTTTATTGACGACGTGATCCTGCCGCACGAGACGCGCAAGCGCATCTGCCGTTCGCTGGTCATGCTGCGCGACAAGAAGCTCGAGAACCCGTGGCGCAAGCACGGGAACATCCCTTTGTAAACGCTGGCCTCCACAAGTCAGGCCATGGCCCAGTCCCGCGCATTCTTCACTTCCCGGGTGGACTCCTGGCTACTGGCCATCGGTCCGCTGGCGGGCCTGTTTGCCATCACCTCGGTGGCGGTGACGGTGGTGCCGCTGGCGTTCAATGCCGGGGTGTTGCACGACAAGACAATGCTGAGCCTGATCGCCGTGGTGTTTGCTCTGACCCTGGTGTTGCCCCTGTGGTTGCTGCTGGACACCAGCTACACCTTGACCGCGGAGGAGCTGCTGGTTCGCAGTGGCCCCTTGCGCTGGCGCATTGCGCTCGGCGACGTGCGCGAGGTGTTGCCGTCCCGCAGCTGGGCGTCTTCGCCCGCGCTGTCGCTGGACCGACTGCGCATCCGCTACGGCCAAGGCCGCAGCATTCTGATATCGCCGCGCGAGAAGCAACGCTTTATCGATGCTCTGCGCGAGCGCTGCCCATCTGTACTAGTTACTGGTTTTTGAATTTCTTTTGAGGAACTCGTCATGTTCACAAAAATCCTGATTGCGAATCGGGGCGAAATAGCGTGTAGGGTCATCGCCACGGCCAAGAAAATGGGCATCGCCACCGTCGCCGTCTACTCCGACGCCGACCGTGAAGCCCGCCACGTCAAGCTGGCCGACGAGGCCGTGCACATCGGTGCCGCACCCAGCCGCGAGTCCTACCTGTTGGCCGACAAGATCATTGCCGCTGCCAAAGAGACCGGCGCGCAGGCCATCCATCCCGGCTACGGCTTCCTGTCCGAGAACGAAGCCTTCGCCAAGCGCTGCGAGGACGAGGGCATCGCCTTCATCGGCCCCAAGGCGCATTCGATCGCGGCCATGGGCGACAAGATCGCGTCCAAGAAGCTGGCCAACGAGGCCAAGGTCAACACCATCCCCGGCTACAACGACGCCATTGCCGGGCCCGAGCAGGCAGTCGAGATCGCCAAGGGCATCGGCTACCCCGTGATGATCAAGGCCTCAGCTGGCGGCGGCGGCAAGGGCCTGCGGGTGGCGTACAACGACAAGGAAGCGTTCGAGGGCTTCACCAGCTGCCAGAACGAGGCCCGCAACAGCTTTGGCGACGACCGCATCTTCATCGAGAAGTTCGTGCAGGAGCCGCGCCACATTGAGATCCAGGTGCTGGGCGACAGCCACGGCAACGTGATCTACCTGAACGAGCGCGAATGCTCCATCCAGCGCCGCCACCAGAAGGTGATCGAAGAGGCACCATCGCCTTTCATCTCTGATGCCACGCGCAAGGCCATGGGCGAGCAGGCGGTGCAGCTGGCCAAGGCGGTCAAGTACCAGTCGGCCGGCACGGTGGAGTTCGTGGTCGGCAAGGATCAGGACTTTTACTTCCTGGAGATGAACACGCGCCTGCAGGTGGAGCACCCGGTGACGGAATGCATCACCGGCCTGGACCTGGTGGAGCTGATGATCCGCGTGGCTGCGGGTGAAAAACTGCCGTTGACCCAGGCTGACGTGAAGCGCGACGGCTGGGCCATCGAGTGCCGCATCAACGCCGAAGACCCGTTCCGCAACTTCCTGCCTTCCACAGGCCGCCTGGTGCGCTTTCAGCCGCCCGAGGAGACGATGTTCCAGGGCGACACCGACAAGAAGCTGGGTGTGCGCGTGGACACGGGCGTGTACGAAGGCGGCGAGATCCCGATGTACTACGACTCGATGATCGCCAAGCTCATCGTGCACGGTACCGACCGCAACCACGCCATTGCCAAGATGCGTGCGGCGCTCAACGGCTTCGTGATCCGCGGCATCAGCAGCAACATCCCCTTTCAGGCAGCGCTGCTGGCCCACCCGAAATTCGTGACCGGCGAGTTCAACACCGGTTTCATCGCCGAGCACTACGGCAAGGGCTTTCATGCCGAAGACGTGCCGCACGAAGACCCGCTGTTCCTGGTGGCGCTGGCCGCCTTCATGAACCGCCGCTACCGCGCGCGGGCATCCGGCATCAGCGGACAGCTGGCAGGGCATGAGGTGAAGGTGGGCGAGCAGTTCATGGTGGTGGTGATGGGCGCCGAGGGCCAGAACGAACACCACGCCGTGTCGGTGACCGACTTTCAGGACAAATCCGGCTCCAGCGTTGTCGCAGTGGGCGGTAAAAGCTATCAAATCAGTAGCGCCGCCACGCTGGGCCAGATTCGCGTGCAGGGCCAGTGCAACGGCGTGGGCTTTACCGCGCAGGTGGAGCGGGGCGCGGGCAAGAACCCGCTGGCGCTGCGCATTGCGCACAACGGCACGCAGATCGACGCCATCGTGCTGTCACCGCTGGGGGCACGCCTGCACCAGCTGATGCCCTTCAAGGCACCGCCGGATCTGTCCAAGTTCTTGCTGTCGCCCATGCCCGGCCTGCTGGTGGACGTGGCGGTGCAGCCCGGCCAGAAGGTACAGGCCGGCGAAAAGCTGGCGGTCATCGAAGCCATGAAGATGGAGAACATCCTCTTCGCCGCACAGGACGGAGTGGTCGGCAAGGTCATGGCGGGCAAGGGTGAATCGCTGGCGGTGGACCAAGTCATTTTGGAGTTCGCTTGACCCAGGCTGCATCGTCAACGCGGACCCCTCTAGGCCTGCGCCCGGGGCGCCCCACGGGCTCCCCGCGCCGTTGGCCTTGGGCGCGCGCAGCCAGCTTGCTGGCAGGTGGCGTGCTGCTGGCCGATGCGCTGGCGCTCATGGGCCAAGGCTTCTTCATGCTCGGCGTGACCTTGCCGGGCGTGCTGGGCCTGGCGCTGTGTGCACTGGCCCTGTCGTGGCAACGCGTTCAGGCCTGGCTGTCCGGCAGGCGCTGGGGCAGGTTGATCTGGCGCGCAGGCTGGCTGGTGCTGGCCGCGTGGGTCATCAGCGTGGCGGTGTTCTGGGCTTGGCTGGCGCAGCAGGTGCGCCAGTTCGAGGGCGCTGCCAATGCTGCGCCCCTGAAGGCTATCGTGGTGCTGGGCAGCGGCACACCCCGTGCACAGCCTTCACCTGCGCTGCGCGCGCGTCTGGACAAGGCGCGCGAATTGGCAGCGCTGCATCCTCAGGCGTGGGTGGTGGTGTCCGGGGGCGTGGACTTTGGCGAGACCCTGAGCGAAGGCCAGGTCATGGGCAACTACCTGCGCGAGCAGGGAATGGCCCCGGGCCGCATCTTGCAGGAAGAGCGCAGCACCAGCACCGAGCTCAACCTGCAGTACAGCCTGCCGCTGATGCAGGCGCAGGGCGTGGGCCTGGACTCGGCCCTGGCCGTGGTGACCAGCGACTTCCACACCGTGCGCGCCCAGCGCATCGCCCGCAAGATGGGCTTCACCCAGGCCATCCCGGTGGCTGCACCCACACCGCTCTACATCCGCTACAACGCCTGGCTGCGCGAATATTTCGCCATGGCCAGCAGCTGGTTGCTGCGCGAGGTGTGACAGGTTTTCACAAGATTGCAACGAGGTAGACAGGTCCATGACCATTTCCACACGCCCCTTCAAAGTGCTGGGCATCCAGCAAGTCGCCATCGGCGGCACCGACAAGCAGCGCATGAAAACCCTGTGGGTGGACATGCTCGGCCTCACGCAGACCGGCACCTTCCAGAGCGAACGCGAGAACGTCGACGAAGACATCCTGGCGATGGGGCAGGGGGCTTACAAGGTCGAGGTCGACATCATGCAGCCGCTGGACATCGACAAGAAGCCGGCAGTGCACACCACGCCGCTCAACCACATCGGCCTGTGGATCGACGACCTGCCCAAGGCGGTGGAGTGGCTCACCGCCCAGGGCGTACGGTTTGCACCGGGCGGGATTCGCAAGGGCGCGGCGGGGTACGACATCACCTTTCTGCACCCCAAGAGCAATGGCGAGTTTCCGATTGCGGGCGAAGGCGTGCTCATCGAGCTGGTGCAGGCACCGCCTGACGTCATTGCGGCGCTGGGCTGACGGCGCGGCCTGATCGACCTGCAGACTGAGCCCTGGTCGGGCCTCGAAGTCAGCCGTCGCAGGTGCAAGTCTTGGCTGGATGAACCAGTGACAGGGCGTTCGGACGCAGGGGCGGGGTCTTATTGCGTCTTGTTACCAAGATCGCGCGCAAAGCGCCGCGATGGAAGAATTTGCGTTGCATTCGGGCTTTACATTCGCGGGTTCTTCCGTCCGCTGCATGTCATTGCCCATGAAAACCACCTCGCTGATCTTCACTGCGACTTCCATTTTTCTGGCCCTGTCCGCCCCCACCCTGGCCCAGGGCCAGGTTGGAAAAATCCGGGACAAGGCCTACAACATCTCATCCCAGGATGCAGAGATGGACGCGGCCATCACCAAAGCGCGGGCCACGCTCGACGACTTTCTGAAAATCCAGGCCAACCCGCCCAAGGGCGCAGACGAGTTCAAGCTCAAGGTCATGTTCACGGGCGGCGGCAACTCCGAGCACATCTGGGTCACGCCTTTTCAGACCACCAAGACGGGATTCAAAGGCACGCTGGCCGGTGAGCCGCGTTACGTGACCCGCCTGTCCAACGGGCAGAACGTGACATTCACCCGCGCAGACATCACCGACTGGGGCTACACGCTGAACGGCAAACAAAAGGGCAGCTACACCGTGTGTGTGATGTTCAACCACATGCCTGCTGCCGACGCCAATCGGTACCGGCGCGACTATGGCTTCGAGTGCTGATCAACCATTGACCGGAAGACACCATGGGTTTTACCGCCAGCTGCTACTTCGTGACGGCTGAAGGCCAGCGTGTAGACCTCGCCACCGCCAACGACCTGTTCGAAGCCATCGCAGTCTGGGAGAACCAGGACTGGCAGCGCGAGGTAGCGAAGGCGCAGAACGTCACCGGTCAGTTCCCGTGCCTGTGGTGGGTTCGCATCGGCGAGCCCACCACGACCCTGAGCGTGTCGGGCGAGGGAGACGACCGGTTTCTGGTGATGCTCCAGGTGGTGGCCCGACCGGGTGTGCTCGGACTCTTCGGACGGGATGCGGCAAGCCCCACCGTAGACGGCGCGAGCACGGACCAGGTGCGGACTTTCCTTGCGCAGTTCTATGCGCTCGACAAGCATGCTTTGTGCGCGTGGGCCAAGACGGTGTCGTCACCTTGAGCGCCTGACGCGCTGACGCATTGGTGCACAGCGTTGCTTGCGAAAGCCTCGCATGTGCACATCCACGCGCAAAACGCGCTTGGCTTCGTGCATCAACACCGCGCATCTTCATGCAGGTGGCGCAGATGTTGGCCGCGCGTTCGCGGCCGATCGGCGCACTTGCCGACACGCCGCGGGCATGGTCCGCGGGCTTGCGTTGAATGGGCGTCAACGGCATCCCAAAATCCGGCATCTGCGCCGGAACGTGCGGCGAACTTGCCGTGCGTTGTCGCCGCAGTTTCGAGGGCACTTTTTGTGACCCTGCAGCCTGCTTTTGCTCCGTTTTTCGTTTGAAAATCGCGGTCCGTTGCGGCGCAAGCTTGTTTGTGAAGGCCACTTGATCGCGCTGCTAAACCCCGCCTCCCCGCCTGAGGAAGACTGCCTGGCGCAGCCACCAGGGCGGACGCACTGAAGGGAAGAACCGCCAATGACCACGTCCACCATCGCTTCACCTGCCGTCGCTCAACCGGTGCAGTTGCATCGCAAACCAACGGCGTCTGCCCATGGGCCCCAGCTTTCGGCAGACGCATGGTCGCTGCAGGCCATCCAGGCACTGCTCGACAAGCCGCTGATGGACCTGCTGTTCGAAGCGCAGACCGTGCACCGGCAACACTGGCCCGCAGGCGATATCGAACTGGCCACGCTGCTGTCGGTCAAGACCGGTGGCTGTCCCGAAAACTGCGGCTACTGCCCTCAGGCGGCCGAGTTCGACACAGGAGTGAAGGCGCAAAAGCTCATGGAGGTGGACGAGGTGGTGCGCGCCGCACAGGCCGCCAAGGATGCGGGCGCCACCCGTTTCTGCATGGGGGCGGCCTGGCGCGCACCCAAGGACCGCGACATCGAGAAGATAGGCGAGCTGATCACGGCCGTCAAGGACCTGGGCCTGCAGACCTGCGCCACGCTGGGCATGCTGGAACCTCACCAAGCCCATGCTCTTAAGGACGCCGGGCTCGACTACTACAACCACAACCTGGACACCGCGCTCGAGTACTACACCGATGTCGTCAGCACCCGCGCCTACCAGGACCGGCTGGACACCCTGCAGAACGTGCGCGGCGCCGGCATCAGCGTGTGCTGTGGCGGCATCGTTGGCATGGGCGAAACGCCGGTTCACCGTGCAGGGCTGATTGCACAGCTGGCCAACCTGAACCCGTACCCCGAGTCCGTGCCCATCAACAGCCTGGTGCGTGTGCCCGGCACGCCGCTGGCGGACAGCGAGCCCATCGACCCTTTGGACTTTGTGCGGATGATTGCCGTGGCCCGCATCACCATGCCCAAAGCCCGGGTGCGCCTGTCGGCGGGCCGCCAGCAGATGGGGGAGGCTGTTCAGGCGCTGTGTTTCCTGGCGGGCGCCAATTCGATCTTCTACGGTGACAAGCTGCTGGTGACCGGCAACCCGGACGTCGATGCGGACGTGCAATTGCTCGCCAAGCTGGGGCTGAACGGCCATCGCACGGGGGCCGCAGCGCCAGCGCACAGTTGAGTCGCGCCTGAATCAACAGCGGGCCCGGAAACACACGCCTGCTTGGGGGAGTTGCGCAGTGTGGCGTTATTGCGTTCGCGAACCGCTTCGACAAGGCTGCGGATGCGTCAGCCAGATGTCTGCGCCCCGTTGGCGGAGCCACGCGTGCCTACGGCCCAGTAGAACGTGGGGCGCGTGCCGTTGAGCGCATGCTCTCCGATCACGCGCGACTTGTAGATCACCGGGTTGTGCGAGGCCAGCGTGCGGGCATTGCGCCAGTGGCGGTCCAGGCGGCGGTCCTCCTGCAGCGCGCTGGCGCCGCCCACGTCGAACAGGCGCGTGGCGGCGGTCAGCACCGCCTCGGTCACGGCGACCTGGGCTTTGGCGGCGCGCAGCTCCACGTCGACCAGCAAATCCTCGGGCAAGGGCTCGCCGCGCAGGCGCCAGCGGTCCAGCTCGCCCAAACCGCGCGCCACCTCGCGTGCGGCCAGCGTGGCGATGAAGGCAGTGCTCGCCAGGTGGCCTATGACCTGCTGCACCAGCGGGTCTTCGCGCGGCACATCGCCGCTGGCATGGCTGAACACTCGCTGGCGCGGCTGCACGAAGGCGACCGCATCGCGCTCGATGGCACGCGCGATGCCGGCCAGCGTGGCGATGTGGAACAGCTGGAACACGGCGGTCATCAGCGTCGTGCCGCTGCGCGCAAAGTCGATGATGTCGCTGGCCGCCACCACCACCCGATCAAAGCGCGTGGTGCCCGAGGCCGTCAGGCGTTGGCCGAAGCCACGCCAGTCGTCGATGCACTCCACGCCCGGTGCATCGGTGGGCACCAGCGCGATGGTGCGTACCTGCGCGGGGTCGGCACCCTCGCGCTCGGCGGTGACTGCCACCCAGTCGGCGTACAGCGTGCCGGTGCTGTAGTACTTCTCGCCGCTCAACAGCCAGGTGCCGTCTTCTTGCTGGAACAGCCGGGTCTGCAGCCGGCCCAGGGCACCGTCGCCCGGTTCGGTGGTGGCGTTGCCGAAGATGGAGCCATCGGCCACGCGCCGCAGCCAGGGCGCGCGCTGATTGGGCTCGAACTCGGCCATCACGCGCTCCACAAAGCCGAAATGCGCACGCAGGGCCTGGGGCAGGTTGGAGTCGGCCTCGGCCAGCTCGATCAGCAGGTCGTAGAGCTGCTCGGGCGTGGCGCCGAAGCCGCCGTGCTCGATGGGCACACGCAGTGCGCCGAACCCGGCTTCGCGCAGCCAGCCAATGGGCTGGTGGGCCAGCTCGCGCGCATGTTCGCGCTGGGCAGCATGCTCGGCAATGCGTTTGAAAATCGGGTGAAAACGCTCAACGAGAAAGTCGTGCGTCGGGGGATTGCGGGACATGGGCAGCTTCTCGGGATGGGGCGAGCAGGGGCCCGCACGATGGTGTGCGCCCATGCTAGGCAGCGCGCCCAGCACCCCGAACGAAGGAATGTGCGACTGCAAATGCGGCGGGTGCATAAGCAGCGGGCTGGCGCAGGTCTTGATCGTCTTTCGGTACTTACGGTACTTGTGGTCATTGCGCATATCGATAGCTGAAAAGCTTCTAGCGACCATGCCCTGCGCGGGCTGAACCGGGGGCACAGTCAACGGCTTCTTGCGCCGTCCTGGGCATTGCGATTCGGGCGGTCTACACCGTTTTTATTCAAGATTGCATTCGCCATGGCCAGAACCCCCAAGATCGTCGCCGTCTCCGGCGGCCTGCAGCGCCCCTCCCGCACCCTGGCGCTGGTGCAGCAGCTGCTGAAGGGCCTGTCGGATGCCTTGCCCGTAGACACGCGGCTGATCGAGTTGGGCGAGCTCGTGCCCCAGTTCGGCAGCGTGCTGCAGCGCTCCCATCTGCCTCCCGCCATCGAAGCCGTGCTGCGCGATATCGAATCCGCCGACCTGTTGCTGGTGGCCAGCCCGATCTACCGCGGCTCCTACACCGGGCTGTTCAAGCACCTGTTCGACTTCGTGCACCACGAAGCGCTGATCGATGTGCCCGTGCTGCTGGCCGCCACGGGCGGCAGCGACCGGCATGCACTGGCCATCGACCACCAGCTGCGGCCCCTGTTCAGCTTCTTCCAGGCGCACACGCTGCCCATCGGCGTGTATGCGACCGACAAGGAGTTCGACAACTACCAGGTGAGCAGCGATGCGCTGCGGGCACGCATTGCCCTGGCCGTTGAGCGCGCCCTGCCGGCTTTGCGCCAGCGGGCACACGGGCTTGTGGAAATCCCGGTTCTCTCGCTGGCCTGACCCATCCTCCGCGCAGCGAGGCATGCGGGCAGCGCACACGCGGCCCGCATGCCGGTTTCCTTTTGACGGTGATCCCGCATGACAGATACCCAATCCCCACCACCACAGGCCACACCCGATCAGCGGCCCCGAGCGCCCGACGCATCGCGCGTGCAGCGGCTGCACAGCGACCAGGAGGCCCTGGACGCCGCACACCGGCTGGCCGCGCTGTTTGCGCCGGGCGCCTCCGGGCGTGACCGCGAGAGGCGCCTGCCGTGGGCCGAGCTTGATCTCTGGTCCGAAAGCGGGCTGGGCGGCATCACTGTGCCGCGCGCCTATGGCGGAGCGGACGTGTCCTTCACCACGCTGGCCGAGGTGTTCGTGATCCTTTCGGCAGCCGACCCGGCGCTGGGGCAGATTCCGCAGAACCATTTCGGCGTGCTGGGCGTGCTGCGCGAAGTCGGCACCGACGCCCAGAAGGCGCGTTTCTACGTCGAGGTGCTGGCTGGCCACCGCTTAGGCAATGCGGGGCCCGAGCGGCGCTCCAAGACCATCCTGCATGGCCAGACGCGCCTGGCGCAGACGCCGCAGGGCTTGCGGCTGAGCGGAGAACGCTTTTATTCCACCGGCGCATTGTTCGCCCACCGGGTGCCCACGCGCGCGTTGGACGACGAGGGCCGCGCCGTGCAGGTCTGGGTGCCGCGCGGCGCGCCCGGGCTCACGGTGGTCGACGACTGGTCGTCCTTCGGCCAGCGCACCACCGCCAGCGGCACCGTGCGCTTCGACAACGTGGCCATCGACGCGGTCGATGTGCTGCCCATCTGGCAACTGGCCGACCGGCCGGGGCTGTTCGGACCGTCGTCGCAGCTGGTGCAGGCCGCCATCGACCAGGGCATTGCCCAGGCGGCGCTGGCCGACGCCCTGGCCTTCGTGCGCGAACGCGCGCGGCCCTGGATCGACTCCGGGCTGCAACAGGCGACCGACGACCCCTACATCATCCAGGAAGTGGGCCGACTGCAGGTGGACCTGCATGCCGCGCACGAGGTGCTGCGCGAAGCCGGCCAGTTGCTGGACGCCATCCGCGCCGCGGGCACGGTGACGGCCGAGGACAGCGCCCGCGCATCGGTCGCCGTGGCCGAAGCCAAGGTGCTGACCACGCAGATCGCGCTCGATGCCTCCGAGAAGCTGCTGGAGCTGGCGGGTTCGTCCGCCACGCGCGAGGCGCACAACCTGGGACGCCACTGGCGCAACGCCCGCACTCACACCCTGCACGATCCCGTGCGCTGGAAGGCGCACCTGATCGGCAACTACCTGCTCAACGGTATCGCCCCACGGCGGCACTCCTGGAACTGAAATGATTTGGCTACCCCCTGAGTCGCTTCGCGCCTTCCCCCTGGAAGGGGGACGCCGCCCCTGCGGCGGGGCGGCCCTTGCACGGCGGCCGCTGGCCTGTAGCGCGCCAGTTTCTTGGACCGCGCCTGTTGCGCAATGCTCAACGGATATCTGACATGGCCCTCGAATTGTTGAACCCATCTGAAGACGCGCAGGGCGCGCCGCCACAAAAACGTCCCGCTGGCGAGCCACCTGCACACCCGCCAGCCCAGCCCGTGCAGCGCATCCGCGACGATGCGCACGCCCTCGAAGTCGCCCGCGCGCTGGCCGCTGACTTCGCGCGCGATGCGGTGGTGCGCGACCGCGACCGCCTCCTGCCCTGGGACGAACTGGACCGCTTCACGGCCAGCGGCCTGTGGGGCATCACGGTTCCGCGCGCCTACGGCGGGGCAGGGGTGTCGAACGTCACCCTGGCCGAGGTCATCGCCACCATCTCGGCGGCCGACGGCTCGCTGGGCCAGATTCCGCAGAACCACTACTACGCGCTCGAAGTGCTGCGCGTGGGCGGCAGCGATGCGCAAAAGGCCTTCTTCTACCGCCGCGCGCTCGACGGCGAGCGCTTTGGCAACGCCCTGGCCGAGATCGGCCACAAGGATTTCAAGCGCCGCACGCGCCTGACCACCGACGACCCTGCCGGGTGGCGGGTGGACGGGCAGAAGTTCTACTGCACCGGCGCGCTGTTCGCGCACTGGATCCCCACTCTGGTCAGTGCGCAGCAGGATGGGCGCGATGTGACGCTGCTGGCTTTCATCCCTCGGCGGGCCGAGGGTGTCGCCATCGTCGACGACTGGGATGGCTTTGGCCAGCGCGTCACCGGCAGCGGCTCCGTGTCGTTCGACGCGGTGGCGGTCGACCCGGCCTGGGTCGTGCCCTTTCTTGCCTCGTTCGAGCGGCCCACCCCCATCGGCCCGTTCGCGCAGCTGCTGCATGCGGCCATCGACCTGGGAATCGGGCAGGGCGCCTTGCAGGCCACGCTGCCCTTCGTGCGCGAGCAGTCCCGGCCCTGGATCGATGCCGGCGTGGACCGCGCCAGCGACGACCCGCTGACGATCCGCCAGGTGGGCGATGTGGCGGTGCGGCTGCGCGCCGCCCAGGCACTGCTGCGGCGCGCCGGCCACTTTGTCGACCAGGCCCAGGCTGCGCCCGGCGAGGCCAGCGTGGGTGCCGCCTCCATCGCTGTGGCCGAGGCCCGCGTGTTGACCACCACCGCATCGCTGGACGCCGGCAACCGTCTGTTCGAGCTCGCCGGCACCGGCGCCACGCTCGACGGCCTGGGTCTGGACCGCTTCTGGCGCAACGCACGCACCCACACCCTGCACGACCCGGTGCGCTGGAAGTACCACGCCATCGGCAACTACTACCTCAACGGCCAGTTGCCGCCACGCCACGGCGCGCTGTAGGGCCCTGTCACCACGTCTTTTTGCCATCAGGAGTTGCATGTGATCGTCCGTCCCGATTTTTCTGACCCTGCGGCCTCGCGCCGCCGCCTGCTGCAGGCGGGATCTGCCATCGCCCTCGCGGGCCTGGGTGTGCCTGCGGCCGCAGCGCTGAAGGAGCAGCCAGGTACCACCAAGGTACTCAAGGTGGGCGTGACCACCGGGCCGCACGAGCAGACCTTCGAGGTGGCCCGGCGTGTTGCCGAGCGCGACTACGGGCTCAAGATCCAGATTGTGCCTTTCACCGACTACAGCCGGCCCAACGCCGCGCTCGATGCCGGCGACCTCGATGCCAACAGCTTCCAGCACCGGCCTTTCCTTGCGGCCCAGGTGCGCGCGCGTGGCTACAAGATCGTGGGGTTCGGCCGCACCTGGATCGGGCCGATCGCCATCTACTCCAAGAAGTACAAGTCCATCGCCGAGCTGCCCGAAGGCGCCCGGGTGGCCATACCGAACGACCCGGCCAACGAGAGCCGTACTCTGCTGCTGTTGCAAAAGGCTGGCCACATCAAGCTGCGCACCGGCATCGACCCGATAGCAGGCATCAACGCGACGCCGCGCGACGTGACCGAGAACCCCAGGAAGCTGCGCTTCGTGGAGATCGAGGCCGCCCAGTTGCCACGCACGCTGGACGATACCGACGCCTCCGCCGTGAATGCCGACTATGCGATCAAGGCCGGCCTCAATCCTGCCAAGGATGGCATCCTGGTCGAGGACAAGGACGGCCCCTACGCCTGCCTGATCGCAGTGCGCGAGCAGGACCAGGCGCAGCCCTGGGTGCAGCAACTGGTCAAGGCCTACCAGACCGAGGAGGTGCGCGATTTCATCGTGAAGACCTTCGGCGGCGGCGTGATCCCGGCGTTCTGACACCATGGCCACCCCGAAGAAGCAGATCCTGCTCAACGCGTTCAACATGAACTGCGTGGGCCACATCAACCACGGCCTGTGGACGCACCCGCGCGACGAATCGGCTGCCTACAACACCATCGAGCACTGGACCGGCATCGCACGCACGCTGGAGCGCGGGCTGTTCGACGGCCTGTTCATCGCCGACATCGTGGGCGTGTACGACGTCTACCAGGCCAACGTCGATGTGACCCTGCGCGAATCGATCCAGCTGCCGGTGAACGACCCGATGATGCTGATCTCGGCCATGGCGGCGGTCACGCAGAACCTGGGCTTTGGCGTCACGGTGAACCTCGGCTACGAGCTGCCCTACCTGCTGGCGCGGCGCTTCTCGACCCTGGACCACCTCACGCGCGGGCGCATCGGCTGGAACATCGTCACCGGCTACCTCGACAGCGCGGCGCGGGCCATGGGCCTCGCCGAGCAGCTGCCGCACGACGAACGCTACGACCGGGCCGATGAATTCCTCGAAGTGCTCTACAAGCTCTGGGAGGGCAGCTGGGAAGAGGGCGCCGTGCGGCGCGACCGCGCCGGGCGCGTGTACGCCGACCCGGCCAAGGTGCACAAGGTGCAGCACCAGGGCCGCTATTACCAGGTGGACGGCTACCACCTGGCCGAGCCCTCGCCGCAGCGCACGCCCGTGCTGTTCCAGGCCGGTAGCTCAGGCCGGGGCCAGCTTTTTGCCGGGCGGCACGCCGAGTGCGTCTTCATCTCCCCACCCAACAAGGCCGCCGCGAGCAAGAGCGTCGATGCGCTGCGCGAGGAGCTGGTGCGCGCCGGCCGGCGGCCGGACGACGTGAAGGTCTTCATGGGCACCGCCGTGGTAACCGGCGCCACGCAGCAGCAAGCGCGCGAGAAGTACGAGGACTACAAGCGCTACGCCAGCCGCGAGGCCGGCCTGGCTCACTTCGCAGCCAGCACGGGCGTGGACTATGCCCGCTACGACCTGGACGAGCCCATTGTCTACGGCGCCACCAATGCCATCGAGTCGGCGGCCCGCACCGCCGCCCAGCACGGCTGGACGCGCCGGCAGCTGCTCGAACTGTTCGAGCTCGGCGGCCGCTACCCGGCTATCGTCGGCGATGCGGGCCAAGTGGCCGACGAGCTGCAATCCTGGATCGACGAGACCGGCGTGGACGGCTTCAATGTGAGCCGCACTGTGGTGCCCGAAAGCTATGAGGACTTCGTGGACTTCATCGTGCCGGAGCTGCAGTCGCGAGGTGTCTACAAGACTCAGTATGCGCAGGGCAGCCTGCGCAAGAAGCTGTTTGGCGAGGCGGACTATCTGCCCGCACGCCACGCGGGGGCGCAGTACCGGCGACCGGGCGCACCGGGCAGCGACAGTGCTGGTAGTGACAGCGAGAAGAAGTCAGCTATCAGTGTGTGAGCGAGGGGTGTAAACCACCCTCCAGGCCACTGCGGCTATTCAAAAAGCATGGACGCGCTCCAGCGCGTTGCGCACCGCCGCAATCGCCGCCCCGACCTCAGGCCCGTCACGGTCCCTGGGCTGCGGCAGGTCGATACCGATCGACGCGCTGATGCGGCCCGGGCCTGCCTCCAGCACCAGCACGCGGTCGCCTAGGTACACGGCCTCGTCGATATCGTGCGTCACCATCAATACGGCGATGCGGTGTGCACGCGCCACGCGCAGCAGCAAGTCCTGCAGCTTCAGGCGCGTAAAGGCGTCCACGGCTGAAAACGGTTCGTCCAGCAACAGCACTCGCGGTTGCGCGAACAGTCCGCGCGCAATGGCCACGCGCTGGGCCTGCCCGCCAGACAGCTCCTTGGGCAGGCGGGCGCCGAACCCGGCCAGGCCCACCTCGTCCAGCAACTGCGCCACGCGCGCGGCATCGGTGGATTCCTCGCCGTCGAAAGCGACATTGCCGGCGACGGTCAACCACGGAAAGAGGCGCGGCTCCTGAAAGACGAAGCGGATGTCCCGCGTGGGCCCGGCCGTGGCCCGGCCCGCCAGGCGCACCTGGCCGTCGTAGTCGCGCTCCAGCCCGGCGGCAATGCGCAGCAGGGTGCTTTTGCCGCAGCCGCTGGCCCCGACCAAGGCAACGCATTCGCCTTCCTGCAGTTGCAGGTGCACGTCGCGCAGCACCTCGTGTCCGGCGAATTCCTTGCGCCGCACGCGCACGTCGAGCAAGGGGTGGTGGGTTGCGGTCGTCATCGCGTGGCCACCGTGTCGCGCCAGGCAAGCCAGCGGTTCTCCAGCGCCTGCATGCCGCTGTCGGTGAGCTTGCCCATGAGTGCCAGCAGCACGATGGCCGCCAAAACAATGTCGGCGCGTCCAGTTTCGCGCCCGTCGGTCAGCAGGTAGCCCAGGCCGCGCGTGGCAGCGATCAGCTCCGCCGCGACCATGAACATCCAGGCCAGCGACAGCCCGTTGCGCAAGCCCGTCCACACCGCGGGCAGCGCTGCAGGCAGCAGCACGCGGCGGGCCAGGGCGATTGGCCCGAGGCCCGCCATCTCGGCCACCTCGACCAGCTTGCGGTCCACGTCCCGAAGGCCCGAGGCCACGCCCATGTAGACCGGGAAGAAAGCGCCAATGGCAATCAGCGCCAGTTTGGCGCCTTCGTCGATGCCCAGCCACAGCAGCAGCAGCGGCACCCAGGCCAGCGAAGGAATCGCGCGCAGGGCCTGGAAGCTCGGGTCCAGCACCGCCTCGGCGCGCCGGCTCAGGCCCACCCAGACGCCCAGGGCAATGGCCAGGCCAGCGCCCAGCACAAAGCCGGCCAGCACCCGCGCGGTGCTGACCAGCACATGGCCTGCCAGGCCCTGCTCGGCCAACGCCAGCAGCGTGCGTGCGATCTCGCTCGGTGGGGGCAGCAGATGGGGTGCCACCCACCCCAAGCGCACCGCCAGCTCCAGCCCGGCGAGCAACACCAGGGGCAGCGCGGCGCCCAGCCAGCGTGAGGGCGTGCCGCGTACTGACCGAGGACGCTGTGTGCGCAGGTCTCGCGCTAGGGTAGGGGAGGTGACGTTGGTTGCCTCCAGCGGGGGGACGGCGCTCATGGGCAGTTCAGGCCGCAGCGCCCGCCAGATGGGCGCGTGCGAACTGTGTGTCCACCAGGTCGGCGATGACCTTGTTCAGGTTGGTGCCGGGTTTGACCAATTGCTCCTCCAGCAGGATCGGCGAGGCCGCCTGCAGTGCCTTGACGTGTTCGGACGATGGCAGCGGGTTGCTCAGGTCGGTACGCAGCTTGAGTTGCAGCAGCGCCACTTCCAGGCTGACCTTGGCCTCTTCTGACAGGATGCGCGCGGCCTCGACGGTGTTGGCCTGCGTCCACTTGCGTGCGCGTTCGTACGCACTGATCACGCGCAGCAGCACGGCCGGGTGGCGCGCCTGGAAGTCCTCGCGCACGTTGAGAAACCCATAGGTGTTGAAGGCCACGTTGCGGTAGATGAGGCGCGAGCCTGCGTCAAGCTCGCTGGCCGCCATCAGCGGGTCGAGGCCCGCCCACGCGTCCACGCGCCCTTGTTCCAGGGCCACGCGGCCATCGGCGTGCTGCAGGCCCACGTGTTCGATGTCGCTGCGGCGCAGCTTGACGGTCTGCAGGGCGCGCAGCAGGAAGAGATAGGGGTCCGTGCCTTTGGTCGCGGCGACCTTTTTGCCCTTGAGGTCGGCCAGCGTGCGGATGGGCGAATCACGGCGCACCACCAGCGCAGTCCATTCGGGCCGGGAAAAGATATAGGGCGTACGAATGGGGTTGCCGTTGGCGCGCGCAAGCACGGCGGCCAGGCCGGCGCTCGAGCCGATGTCGATGCTGTTGGCGTTGAGGTATTCGAGCGCCCGGTTGCTGCCGGCGCTGAGCACCCATTTGACGTCGATGCCGTCCTTCTTGAACTCCTGCTCCAGCCAGCCGAAGCGGCGCAGCACCAGGCTGGTGGGCGAGTAGTAGGCGTAGTCCAGGCGCACTTCCTTGGGCGCGTCGGCCGCGCGCACCACGGCAGGCAGGGCAAAAGTGGTGGCGCCGGCGGCGGCAGCGTGAAGGACGGAACGGCGTTTCATGGCAAGGCTCCGGCAGGGCAACAAGGGGGGAGAAAAAGCCAGGCCCCGCCGGATCACGGCGTGGGCCCGGGGATACTCGACAGGGTCTTAGAACGCTGGAACGAGCGAGCCGTTGAACTTGGTCTCGATGAAGCTCTTCACTTCGGCCGACTGATAAGCCTTGACCAGTTGCTTGGCCCAGGGCTTGTCCTTGTCGGCGCGGCGCACGGCGATCAGGTTGGCGTAGGGGCCCTGGGGCGATTCCTTGATCACGGCGTCCTTGGCCAGGGTGAGGCCGGCCTTTTCGGCATAGTCGTTGTTGATCGAGGCGATCGTCAGGTCATCAAGCGAGCGCGGCAGTTGCGCCGCGTCGAGCGGCACCAGCTTGAGCTTTTTGGGGTTGGACACCACGTCGAGCGGCGTGGCGTTGTTGTTCTTCACGGCCTCGGGCTTCAGGGTGATCAGCTTGGCCTCCTGCAGCAGCAGCAGGGCGCGGTTGCCGTTGGAGGGGTCGTTCTGGATACCCACCGTAGCGCCTTCGGGCAGCGCGTCGATGCTCTTGATCTTGCGCGAGTAGAAGCCCAGCGGCGCGGTGATGGTCAGGCCCACGGGCACGATGTCGAAGCCGCGTGCCTTGTTCTGGTTGTCCAGGAAGGGCTGGTGCTGGAAGGCGTTGGCATCCAGGTCGCCCGCCGCCAGGGCGGCATTGGGCAGCTGGTAGTCGTTGAAGACCACGACCTCGATGGCCAGGCCGTCGCGGGCCGCGACCTTCTTGACCACTTCGAAGATCTGGTCGCCGTTGCCGACGGAGACACCCACCTTGAGCGTCTTCTTGTCCTGCGCGTGCAAGGTGCCGTGGGAGGCGAGGAGGGCGGCGGAGGCCAGCGAGATCGCAGTGATCATCGCGGCGCGGCGGCGGACTGTGTGCAGCATGGTGGTCGGCATGAAAGTGTGTAAGAAGGCGCCGACTGTGGCCGTGCACGGCACATTCCCCAACGAAGAAATGCGCGCAACCTTATGCGGCTGCCACACAAGCGCGGTGTGCGAATAGGCCATTTTTGCTACCCCGGGCGGCTCGCTATGGCCTCTTACTTGAAATCCGCATAAGCACGCGCCGAATGCGTCGTTCCCTCTAGCGCTGCCCGTTCCCATACTCGGCTGCTTCGATGTTCAGGGCCTGCCCGGCATGCGCACCTGTTGTGGGCGTGCCGCGGGGCCATTGCTTTTCCATGACTGCTGTCACCCCCTTGCATCCCCCTGCGCACAACGCTGTACCGGTGATCCGGCTCGAATCCGTGCAGAAGTCTTTCACGCTGCCCAACGGCGAGCGGTTTGATGCCGTGCGCTCGTTGTCTCTGGACATCCATGCCGGCGACATCTTTGGCCTGATCGGCAAGAGCGGCGCGGGCAAGTCCACGCTGCTGCGACTGATCAACCTGTTGGAGCGCCCCGACGCTGGCCGCGTGATCGTGGGCGGGCGCGACCTGACCACGCTGTCGCGCAGCGAGCTGCGCGACACGCGCCAGAGCCTGGGGATGATCTTCCAGCAATTCAACCTGATCCAGAACGCCACGGTGGCCGACAACGTGGCTTTTCCGCTCAAGATCCACGGTCACCACACGCGCGCCGAGATCCAGGAGCGCGTGCGCGAATGCCTCAGGCTGGTGGGGCTGGAGGCGAAGATCGACACCTATCCCGCCCAGCTGTCAGGCGGCCAGAAACAGCGCGTGGCCATTGCCCGCGCGCTCGCTCCGCGCCCCAAGGTGCTGCTGTGCGACGAGCCGACTTCAGCCCTGGACAGCGAGACCACCCAGGAGCTGCTGGCCACGCTGCGCGACATCAATCAGAAGATCGGCGTGACCATCGTCATCGTGACGCACGAGTTGCCGGTGGTCGAGTTGCTGTGCCGCCAGGTCGCCATCCTGGAGCAGGGCGAGCTGATCGAGCAGTTTGCCGTGGATGCGCCGCCCGCACAGCGCCGGACCGCGCTGGGCCGCGAGATCGACACCCTGGTACGCCGCCGCGAACGCGATGCACGGGAGGACGCCGCCGCGGCTGCGGGCTATGCCGCACGCGCCAACGGCACGCAAGGAGTGGCGTATGCCTGAGAACATCGTCGCCATCCTGCCCGAGCTGGGCGTGGCCATTGGCCAGACCTTTTTGATGCTGGCCATCGGCCTGAGTGCCGCGCTGCTGATCGGCGGGCCGCTGGGCATTTTGCTGTTCCTGCTGAGCCCAGGCCAGTCGTTGGCCAACAAGCCGGTGTTTTTGGTGCTCAACTGGATCGTGAACACCGTGCGTTCGTTCCCGTTCATCATTTTGCTGGTGGCGCTGGTGCCGTTCACGCGTCTCATTGCGGGCACGTCCATCGGCCCGCTGGCTGCCGCGGTGCCGCTGTCGGTGGCCGCCATCCCTTATCTGGCACGCCTGGTCGACCAGTGCCTGCGCGAGGTACCCCGGGGCGTGATCGAGGCCGCGCACGCCATGGGCGCGAGCGAGCTGCAGATCATCTGGCGCGTGCTGATCGTCGAGGCCCGCTCCGGTCTGGTGCTGGCGTTCACGGTGCTGTCGGTGAGCTTTCTTTCCTACTCCGCCATTGCCGGCGTGGTGGGCGGTGGCGGCATCGGCGACCTTGCCATCCGCTACGGGTACTACCGCTTCCAGACCGACGTGATGGTGCTGACCGTGGCCCTGCTCGTGGTGCTGGTGCAGATTCTGCAGTTTGTGGGCACCACGGCCGCTCGTCGCCTGGACAAGCGCTGAACCCTGTTTCTTTTCCTATTTCGAGTCACATCCATGAAAAACGCATTGCTCCGCCGTTCCGTCCTTTCCCTGTCGTTGGTGGCACTGTCCATCGGTGTGCTGGTGCCGCTGCAAGCCAATGCCCAGGCCGCGAAGAAGGAGCTCACCATCGGCGGTACCGCTGGCTCCAACATCGATCAGCTCAAGCAGGGCATCGTGCCGCTGCTGGAAAAGAAGGGCTACAAGGTCAAGCTGGTCGAGTTCAACGACTATGTGCAGCCCAACCTGGCTCTCGCACAAGGCTCGCTCGATGCCAACTTTTTCCAGCATCTGGTGTACTTGAAGAAGTTCGCAGCCGACCAGAAGCTCGACATCGTCGAGCTGGTGCAAGGACCCATCGCGCCGCTGGGCGTTTACTCCACCCAGCGCAAGACTCTGGCCGAGGCCAAGGACGGTGACCGTTTCACCTTGCCCAACGACCCGAGCAACCTGGCGCGGGCCCTGGTGCTGCTGGAGCAGAACAAGCTGATCACGCTCAAGGGCGGGATCGACCCCATCCGCGCGTCCGAGAAGGACATCGAGCAGAACCCGCGCAAGTTCAAGTTCATCCCGCTCGAAGCTGCCCAGCTGCCGCGCTCGCTCGGCGACACCGAGTACGCCATCATCAACGGCAACTTCGCGATCTCCTCGGGCCTCAAGCTCACCGAAGCCGTGGCGCTGGAGAAGACGCCCGACCATTACCTCAACGTGGTGGCCGTCAAGCGCACCGACAAGGACGAGGCCTGGGCCAAGGACCTGGTGGAGGCCTACCGCTCCAAGGAATTCCAGGCCGTGGTGGACAGCAAATTCCGCGGCTACGCCAAACCCGCGTTCCTGCAGTAAGCGCAGCAGGTAAACACCCGATTGTCCCGGTATGTGCGTGCTGGCGATCTTCGATGCTGAAGGCACCTGGGGGCAGACCCATGTCTGCGACCACCTGCTGGAGCACAACCTGCAGGCTCTGGGAGTGCGCTGGGGGCGGCAATACATTGAAGCGGGCGTGCAGCTGGATATTGACGTGTTGGCACCATTGCACCGACTCTGGGGCACCAGCTCAGTAGAACGGGTACGGTGGGGAGCAGGTGAAGGCACGCGGCCTCAAACGCCTCCCGATGCCCTTGCCGTGCATTGGGTCCTGTCGGGCACATTGCTGGTCTATCTGCAGGCCAGCGATGGCTATGTGGGTGTGCTGTGCGAGGCTGGCGAATGGATTTCGATACCTGCGGGTTTGGCCTGTGCGTTGGACGCTGGCGGCACGTCAGACGTCGATCTTCTGCTATTTTTGGCCGCAGTGAAGGCACCTCCAGCACGACAGGAGCTGTCTACGTCAAGTCTTCCCTCGCACGAGGCTTTCGTCGAAACCATGCTGGAGATGACGGGGTACGCCAACGACGAGTAAGGGGGCGCTGTGGGGGCCGTCAGCGTTGAGCCTGCGAGCGAGTGGCTAGTAGCTTTGTCAAGGCTGCATTTCAATTCTGAGGTCGCACACACACCCTACGGCTGAGGTTCGGCGGGCTAAGCAGGGCGCCCCTGAGGCACCTGCCTTCTGGCACGCGCGCCGGTGTGGCCATCCAGTGCCAGCCGTACGCGACGTGCCAGGTCTTTCATTCCGTACGGCTTCTTCAGGATGTCGAATTCAACACCTTCGATATCGTCCGTCATGTTTCCATCGCCGGCATATCCTGTGGTGAGCAAAATTGCGATGCCGGGGTGGCGGCTGCGCAGTTGGCGGGCCAGCATGAATCCGTTCATGCCGCCAGGCATCAGCACATCCGAGAAAACCATGTCCGGCCGGTTGCGTGTATCGCCGCCGGGCTCTCCGATCCACGCCAGCGCGGTGGCCGCGTCGGTCTCGATATGGACGCTGTAGCCCAGACTTTCCAGCATCGCGCCTGCCAGATCGGCCACTTCGCGGCGGTCGTCCACCACCAGAATCAGCTCTGTGCCCCCGCGCTCCGACGACTCGTCGTCGTGAATCTCCCGAGCGTTTGACGGCTGGGTGGTGGCAGGGAAGTAAAGCCGCACGGTGGTTCCGATGCCGACTTCGGAATACAGGTTGACGGTGCCGCCGGACTGTTTGGCAAAGCCATACACCATGGACAGGCCGAGCCCGGTACCCTTGCCCTCGGGTTTGGTGGTGAAAAACGGGTTGACCACCTGCTTGATCAACTCCGGCGGAATGCCTTCTCCGGTATCGGTGATGGTCATCGAGACATAAAGGCCGGGCCGCAGGCCACCGAACGCGGTGACGTCCGTCCCAGTGACCTGGACGTTGGAAGTGGATACGGTCACCCGTCCACCGTGCGGCATCGCGTCCCTGGCATTGGTGATGATGTTGAGGATGGCCAGTTCGAGCTGCGTCGGGTCGACCTGGCAGTTGGCCAGGTCTGGCGCCAGGTCCATGTGCAACTCGATGCCGCCGTCCACGGTGTCTTCGATCAGGTTGCGAATGTTCTCGGCTGCAGCGTTCAGGTTGATCGGGCGCCCCTCAAGGCGTTGCTTGCGTGCGAACGCCAGCAGTTGCTGGGTTAGGGTGGAAGCTTTCTTGACGGCCGCTGCGGCACTGTCGGCGCTGGCCAGGACAGACTCATCGCCCTTGTGGGTCTTGACGCGGCGCTTGAGGATTTCCAGGTGGCCGGAGATCACTTGCAGCAGGTTGTTGAAGTCGTGCGAGATACCGCCCGTCAACTGGCCCAGTGCCTCCATCTTCTGAGCCTGCGCCAGCGCCTGCTCTGCATCGCGGCGGCGACTCACGTCGAGTTGGGAGGCGAAGAAGTAAACAAGCTCTTTGTTCTTGTTGTAGACAGGCGAGATGTACAGCGCATTCCAGAACGACGTGCCGTCCTTGCGGTAGTTGAGAATTTCGGTCGTTATCTCTGTGCGGTCGGCAATCGCTTGCCGTACCGACGCGACTGTGGCGCGGTCGGTACCGGAACCCTGCAGAAACCGGCAATTCGCGCCCAAGACTTCATCGCGCGAATAGCCGCTCATGGACAGGAACGCGCGGTTGGCAAACACAACAGGGTTGTCGGGTTGCCTTGGGTCCGTCACGAGCATGGGCATGCGCGTGGTTTCAATCGCCGTGAAAAAGATATCGTCGTCGTGATCCGATATGGTGGTCACGTTGGAACCGAGCAGCGACACCTCGGGTGCGGCGGATCCGGTGATGGGCGGCTTTTCGGGTTCAGAACTCATGCGGCATTAGACCGAAAAAGACGCGGGCGGCATGCAGGACAAGGGCCTGAAAAACGCCGATCGTTGTATGGACGAGACGCACGGATTGCACTGCCTTGCGGGTCACCAACCTCCGCCGGTGCACCAGCCCCACCACCTCGAACTGAATCAGCGAGCCAGCCGCCGAAGCATTGAGGCAACAGGCTCTGGGTCGTGTTGTTGGCTGCCTACCGCTAATCACGTAGGACAACGCGCCGACATAAACGTTGCTGGAGGGCGTCGCTGAGGTTGTAACGGCCGCCCCTCTACAATGATTTACACCCTGCCAGATTTGTTGGCAGGGCCGATTCCCCATGCCGAGAGATTTATGACCAACCTGACGACCCAGATCCTTGACGCACTGCATGACAGCAAACGGGAGGCTTTGATCCGCGAGTGGATCGACGAGGCGCGCACCCGCAATGCCGGACTTCCGCGCTCTGCCGCTACGGATGCCGCAGAGCTGGCGTCGGCCATGGCGCGGTCCTTGGGCGAGGGGGCCAGCATTGAGTCCTTCTCGGATCCAAAATGGTCGGCTTTGCAGCAGGTCCTTGCGGCGCTGTCCCGGTCCGGCGCGGCACAAGGGCAAGGTGCGGGGGAAACCAGCCTTTTCGTGCTGGCGCTGAAGAAGCCTCTGCTGTCAGCCCTGCACGGTCAATTGCAAGGCAGTGACAGTCTTCAGATCATGTCGGCATTTTGGGGACTGACCACATTGGTGGACAACATGGCCCAGTTCACGGCGACCACCTTCCAGCGTGCGCGTGAAGAGATCATCACCCGCCAGCAGGAAGAGCTGCTGGAGCTGTCGACGCCCGTCGTCAAGCTGTGGGACGGCGTGCTGGCGGTGCCGATGATCGGTACCCTGGACAGCAACCGCACCCAGATCGTGATGGAGACGCTGCTGCAGTCCATTGTGGACACGGGTTCCGAACTCGCCATCATCGACATCACCGGCGTGCCCACCGTGGATACGCTGGTAGCGCAGCATCTGCTCAAGACCGTGACGGCCATTCGCCTCATGGGGGCGGACTGCATCATCAGCGGCATTCGCCCGCAAATTGCGCAAACCATCGTGCACCTGGGCATTGATCTTCAGGGCGTCAGCACCAAGGCCACGCTGGCCGATGCGCTGGCCTTGGCGCTACAGCGCACCGGCTGGCGCATCGCCCGCCAGGTCGCCTGATCGGGACGCGGCAATCGTATGGACCGTATACCAATTTTGCGCATGGGCTCGACCCTGCTGGTCACCATCCAGGTGGACATGCAGGACCAGACTGCACTGGCGCTGCAGGACGACCTGGCAGACCGCATTGCCAAGACCGGCGCCAGCGGCGTGATGATCGATATCTCGGCGCTGGAGATCGTGGATTCCTTTGTCGGCCGCATGCTGGCCAGCATCTCTGGCATTGCCCGCATCTTGTCAGCCACTACGGTGGTGGTGGGCATGCAGCCTGCAGTGGCCATCACCCTGGTGGAACTGGGACTGTCTCTGGACGGCGTGAAGACCGCCCTGAACGTGGAACGAGGCCTGGCGCTGCTCGACCGCGCGCGCAAGGAGGCCGGTTTTGTCAGTTGAACGCGCCGGCACGCTGCCGCTGGAGTCCGAGCAACACATCGTGGCCACACGCCAGACCGTGCGCTCGCTGTGCCAACTGCTCAAATTTTCGCTGGTCGAGCAGACCAAGATGATCACCGCGGCCAGCGAGCTGTCTCGCAACACGCTGATCCACGGCGGTGGCGGCCGCATGCGCTGGGAGGTGCTGGAGGCCGGTGCGAAGACGGGTCTTGCCCTGCACTTCGAGGACGATGGCCCTGGCATCGCCGACATGAAGCTGGCCATGACTGACGGCTGGACGTCGGGGGGTGGCATGGGACTGGGCCTGCCGGGCAGCAAGCGCTTGGTCAGCGACTTTACGGTGGATTCTGCGCCTGGAAAAGGCACTCGCGTGAGCATCACCAAGTGGAAGTGAGCCTGGGGTGGAGCCATCGACCCTTTCCCATGACGGACGCCAGTTGCGTGGGGGACGCGCGGCGGTTCTGTGCACGCACGGTGCTCGACTGGGGATGGAGCGAGCTGGACGCGGGGCGCCTGTCCATTGTGGTCACCGAGCTGGGCACCAACCTCGTACGGCACGCAGAGCAGGGGCAGTTGTGGATTGCTGTGGTGCCTGCCCGGCACGAGGTGGAACTGATCGCACTGGACAAGGGCCCTGGCATGGCGGACGTGCAGCGGTCCAGCCTGGACGGCATATCCACCGGAACGGGGTCGCCAGGCACAGGCCTGGGCGCCATACGCCGTTTGGCGAGCGATTTCGACATCCATTCCGCGCCGGAAGGCACGGTGTGCCTGGTGCGGATGCGTGCCTCAGGGCAGCCGCCCGCGTCCGAGCGCCGCTGGGGCGCCGTGAGCATCGCGGCACCTGGCGAGACAGTGTGTGGGGATGGCTGGGCGGTGGCGGAGGAAGGCAACAGGCTGGCTGCCGTGGTGTCCGACGGCTTGGGGCATGGACCGCACGCTGCACAGGCGTCCGATGCTGCGCTGGCCGCGTTTGCTGCGGCCCCTTTCGATCCGCTGGAGACCTTGGTTCAGGATGCGCACCGGGGGTTGCAGACAACCCGCGGAGCAGCGCTGTTCGCCTTGCGGATGGATGCCGGTCAGTTGCACTACGCTGGGGCGGGCAACGTGGTGGGGCGCGTGCTGTCTGGCGTGTACGACCGCTCGATGCTCACACAGCACGGCACGGTGGGCGTGCAGTTGCGCAAGACGGAGGTCACCACGCAGGACATGCCCCAGCATGCTCTGGCGGTGCTGCACAGCGATGGCATCACCTCGCGCTGGAAGGCGGCCGAAGTGGTGCCGCTGCTGCAGCGCGACCCCACGCTGATCGCGGCCTCGTTGCTGTGGCGGCAGATACGTGGTCGCGACGATGCCACCGTGCTGGTGGTGAAACAGGGGAATGTTCTTGAGTGACGATCTGACAACCCGGCTGGACCAAAGCCAGGCCGAGGCGCTGGCCCTGCAGGGCGAGGTGCAGGCCCTGCGGGCCGAGCTGGAGGAAACCAACCGCGGCGTCGTGGCACTGTATGCCGAGCTGGACGAGCAGGCCGAGCAGTTGCGCCACGCCACGCAGCTCAAAAGCCGCTTCCTTTCGTACATGAGCCACGAGTTCCGCACGCCCATAGGCGCCACGCTGAGCATCGCCCGCCTGCTGCTCGACCATGTGGACGGCCCGCTCACCGCGGAGCAGGAGCGCCAGGTGCGCTTCATCCAGAGCACCTGCGAAGAGTTTTCGGTGATGGTGGACGACCTGCTGGATCTGGCCAAGATCGAAGCTGGCCGGCTCGACGTCTCGCCAGCCTGGTTCGAGATGATGGACCTGTTCGCAGCGCTGCGTGGAATGTTCAAGCCGCTCTTGGACAATGACGAACTCAATCTGGTGTTCGAGGAGCCCATGGGCCTGCCGCGGCTGTTTACCGATGACCGCAAGCTCTCACAGATTCTGCGCAACTTCGTCTCCAACGCCCTCAAGTTCACGGCGCGCGGCGAAGTCAGGGTGTCGGCCACGCTGGAAAGCGGGAACATGGTGCGCTTTTCGGTGTCCGATACTGGCATCGGCATTGCGCCCGAGCACCTGGAGAGCCTGTTCAACGACTTCTCCCAGGTCAACGCCCCCATTCAAAAGCGGCTGCGCGGCACGGGTCTGGGCCTCGCACTGTCCAAACAACTGGCCGTGTTGCTGGGCGGCTATGTCAGCGTGCACAGCGTGGTGGGTGAGGGGTCGGTCTTTTCCGTCATCGTTCCTGTCCAGATGCTCCCTGGCAAGGACGGCATCGAGAGCTGATCCACAACATGCCTACATCCGCCATGATTTCGCCGACCATAGACCGCAGCTTGCACACGGTCCTTGTGGTCGACGACAACCCCGTCACCCGGTATGCGACGGCACGGGTGATTCGTGCCGCGGGGTTTCATACCGAAGAGGCGGACACCGGCTCGGCGGCCATTTCCGCGGCTCAGCGCGATATCTCCGCGGTAGTGCTGGATGTGCATCTGCCGGACATGGACGGTTTTGAAGTCTGCCGAGTGCTGCGCGCCGACGCGAAGACCGAGCTGACGCCCATCATTCACCTGTCTGCCACCTATGTGCAGAGTGAGCACAAGGTGGCGGGACTCAATGCCGGGGCCGATGCGTACATGGTGCACCCTGCCGAGCCCGCACTGATGGTGGCCACGCTGCAGGCGCTGATCCGTGCACGCACGGCCGAAGAAAAGCTGCGGCGCAGCGAGACAAGGTTTCGCGCCATTTACGACCAAGCGCCGGTGGCCATGATGCTCATCGACGAAGCAGGCCGCTTCGCCGACCTGAATCCCGCCGCAGAGGCGCTGCTGCAGCGCCCGCGCGGCGATCTTATCGGGCAGGTGGTAACGTCGCTGGCACCCTCGGGATGGCAGGCTTTTGTGCAGAGCTGCATGGAAGCCGGGTCTGCGGTGGACTGGAAGGGCGAGTTCCCGCTTATTCGGGGCGACGGGAAGGAGGTGTTGCTTGACTGGAGCATGTCCGATCACGTCGAGCCGGGCTTGCGCATCGGCATCGCCACGGACCTGTCCGAGCGCATCGACTTCGAGCGCCGGCGCGAAGAACTGCTGGAGCGCGAGCAGGCTGCGCGGGTGCTGGCGGAGCGCCACAGCCGCACCAAGGACGACTTTGTGGCGGTGCTGTCGCATGAACTGCGCACTCCGCTCACGCTCATTACGGGCTGGGTGCACATGCTCAAACGGCCCAACACCAAACCCGAAATGCTGGCGCGTGGTATCGACGCGATCGAGCGAGGGGCCAAGGCGCAGGGACGCATCATTTCGGACATCCTGGATGTCTCGCGCATTGCCTCTGGCAAGTTGCGGCTGCACCGCGAATGGGCCAAACCGGGGGAATTGGTGCGCGTCTCCATCGACGCCGTGCGCGACCAGGCGCAAGCCAAGCAGATCACCCTGGAGGTGATGAGCGGGGACGTCGATGAGCCGGCCTGGCTTGATGTCACGCGGTTTCAACAGATCGTGTGGAACCTGGTCACCAATGCCATCAAGTTCTCAGAATCAGGCGGCTTGGTGCAGGTGCGACTGCAACACGACGGAGACGAACTCACATTGGTCGTGCAAGACCACGGTGCGGGCATCGACGCGGCTTTTGTGCCCTATCTGTTTCAGCGGTTTACGCAGAGTGGTGCTCCGGGAAACCGAGCCCACGGCGGCCTGGGCCTGGGCTTGTCCATTGTCAAGCATCTGGTGGATTTGCATGCCGGCACCATTTCCGCGTCCAGCCAAGGCGCCGGCCATGGCACGACCATGACGGCGCGGCTCATGGTGGGATACGAAGAGGCCCAGGCAGCTTCCGACGATGGGCAAGTGGCCTCACCGGTTCATGAATCTCGCATTTTGCAGGGCAAGGACGTCCTGGTCGTGGACGACAACGCCGACACCAGCGAGATGCTCAGCATCGTTCTCTCCGACGAAGGGGCGCGGGTGCGCGTAGCCGACAGCTACGAGGCCGCCCTGGCCCAGTTCGACTTGGCGTGGCCCGATCTGTTCGTGAGCGACATCGGCCTGCCGGGCCGTGACGGCTACGACCTCATCGCCAAAGTGCGGGAGCTTGAGGCGGCTGCTGGTCGACCGCACTTGCGGTCAATTGCGCTTACCGCCTTTGCGCGGCCCCAGGATCGCGACCGGGCACTGGCGGCGGGCTTTGATCAGCACCTGGGCAAGCCGCTGCAACCCCACTTGCTGTTGCAGGCCCTGTCCTAGGCCGCCGGACCACCTCAGAAAGCCTGACGCGGGACGCAGGGGCACGCACAGGGCAAGTGCACTTGCCGCACAGTCGTACGAACGTTCCCCAAAGTCAGGATGATTGCGCGTACGAAAAGTGCGGGCACCGCAAGTCGGGGCAAGATGAGGGCAATGCGGCCACTCAGGTGGTCCGCTGCGGCTACTACTGTCTGTGCTGGGCGAGGACATTGAGCGGGATGCGCAGATACGCCACGCCGTTGTCTTCTGCCGGTGGCAACTGCCCCGCACGGATGTTGACCTGGATCGACGGCAGAATGAGCGTGGGCATTTCGAGCGTCGCATCCCGGGCATTCCGCAGCGCTACGAACTCGTCTTCGCTGACTCCGTCGCGCACATGGATATTGGACGCGCGCTGCTCCGCAACCGTTGTTTCCCACGCCGCGTCGCGGACTTCCGGGGGATAGTCGTGGCATACAAACACGCGCGTCTCCGATGGGAGTTCGAGCAGGCGGTGGATTGATCGATACAGCGTATGCGCGTTACCACCTGGAAAGTCTGCACGCGCGGTGCCGACGTCCGGCATGAACAGCGTGTCGCCGGTGAAAACGGCGTCTTCGATCACGTACGCGAGGTCGGCTGGAGTATGCCCCGGCACCCACAGGGCAGTGGCTTTCACGTCACCGATGTGGAAGACCTCTCCGTCTTTGAGCAGGTGATCGAACTGGTTGCCATCGGGCAAGAACGCGGGCCCCAGGTTGTACAGCTGCTTGAACGTTGCCTGCACCTCGCGGATGCGCTCTCCGATGGCGATCTTGCCGCCGACCTGCTCCTGAACATAGTGGGCGCCAGAGAGGTGGTCCGCATGGGCATGCGTTTCAAGAATCCACTCCACGGTGATCTCGTTCGCGCGAACGTAGTCGAGCAATGCATCGGCGGACTTCGTGCTGGTGTGGCCTGACTTGGAGTCGTAGTCCAGAACGGGGTCGATGATGGCGGCGCGCCGGCTCGCCGCGTCGGTCACCACATACGAGACCGTGCCGGTTGTGGTGTCGAAGAACGATTGGATGGAGATCCGGCTCATGATCGGCTCGCTTCAGTATGTTGACTTTGATTATATATTTTAATATATTGTTTCCCAGCTACCCAATGCGATCACATGGCAAACCAGTCTCTCACCCTTGACCCGCAGGCATTGCGAAGCGCCGCTGGGCAGGCCGTGGCCACCCTCAAGGTCCTCGCCAACGAGGACCGGCTGCTTTTGCTGTGCCAGCTTTCGCAGGGCGAAATGTGCGTGAGCGAAATGGAAGAGGCCCTGGGCATTCGCCAGCCAACCTTGTCTCAGCAGCTGGGCGTACTGCGATCAGAAGAGGTCGTGTCCACGCGACGTCAGGGCAAGAACATTTACTACTCTGTCGCAGATGCGGCGTTGCTTGACATCCTGGCGGTGCTCTACCGCCTGTACTGCCCGAAGGATTGACCATGGCCATCGACTGGAATGCTTTCACCCCGTGGTCGTCGCTGGCGGGCGGCATGCTGATTGGCGCCGCAGCCGCGCTGCTGGTTTTGTTCAATGGGCGCATCGCCGGGATCAGCGGGATCCTGGGGGGCATGCTCAAACCTTCAAAAGGGGAGGGGGCGTGGAGGGCGACGTTTATCGCGGGCCTGCTGACCGCGCCGCTGGTGTTCGCGCTGTGCCGTGACCTACCGCGGCCTCAGATAGATGCGGACACAGCAGCATTGGTTCTGGCCGGCGTCCTGGTCGGCGTCGGTACGCGTTACGGCGCGGGCTGCACCAGCGGCCACGGGGTGTGTGGACTCTCCCGGCTGTCATTGCGGTCGTTGGTGACCACGTTGCTGTTCATGGCCGCTGGGTTTGCGACGGTGTTCGTTGTCCGGCACCTGTTTTGAATCAGGAGGTCTTCACCATGCTTCTTCTTACTGCCTTCGTGTCTGGCCTGGTGTTCGGCATCGGGCTCATCGTGTCCGGCATGGCCGATCCAAACAAGGTACTTGGCTTTCTCGATCTGGCCGGACCTTGGGACCCGTCATTGGGTTTTGTGATGGCAGGCGCCATTGGCATCGGGCTGGTGGCCTTTGCCATTGCCAAGCGCAGGACGCAGTCGTTTTTGGGTACGCCGATGAAGCTTCCGGACGCCCGCGGCATCGATCGCCGCCTGGTCAGCGGTAGCCTGCTGTTTGGCGTCGGCTGGGGCGTGGCGGGGTTTTGTCCCGGGCCCGCACTGGTGGCCGTCGGAATGGGCGAGGCCAAAGCCATCATCTTTGTCGCGGCGATGCTTGTCGGCATGGGCATTTTCGAACTGATGGAGCGTTGGAAGGCCGCGCGCTGATCCAGCCATCGGCGCCGTCCAAGGTGCGGCCTTGTGTGCCAGAGCTCAGCGCTTGCTGCCGCTGTAGCGCAGCCTCCCGAGCACCATCACCAACGCGGGCTCCGCGGCTTTGGCATTTTCATCTGCCACCTGGGTCATGACGATCACCGTGGTATCGCCCAGGCTCGCTTTGAAGAAGCGCGCCTCGTGCGGCAGGTCCTGGCCCAACAGGCTGACCACAAAGCGCTGGGAGACGCCCTTGTTGTCCTGGCCCGCCACTTGGCGGGTAACAGGTGTGGCAGTCGTGGCGCCCATTCGGACCTGCTGTGCGGTGTTGGCACGTGCTGCGTTCTCGCGATTGCGCGCTGCCGTGGCCGCAAACTTTTCGATGTCCTGGGTGGCCAACAGTGGGCTGAACATCAAGGTTACGACGGCTTCGTCGGGCCCCTCCACATCGATGCTGCGCAGGCGGGTTCCGTCCTGCGCGACAACGTCTTCGGCCACTTTCCACTCCACGGGATGCTCAAAGCTCACACCATCCTTGTTGTAGATAACCGTTGGCGCAGCGTGGGCAGCAGGTAGTGCGGTAAGCAAAAATAAGGCGATGGCGGCCAGACACTGGAAGAGATGGAAGGCAGTGCGGCGGGGCGGGTTGGTGAAAGACATGGTCAAGACGGTGAAGGGAATCCAAGAACTTCCAGCGAGCGCTGGATGCCCAGCATACCGCTGCGCAGGTGGTCAGGCGCTCTTCAGCGGCGCTCAAAGTACGAAGTTATGGGTCTTGTATGTACACCGGCGAGGCGTCAAGCCGATGTCATTCAGCGAGTTGTTGCAGCTGTCGAGAGTGCATGTCGTGACTGCCTGGCAGCCTTACCACAGCGCCATTACAGCGCTCCGGAAAAACAGTCGATAGGCGCATTTCGCACTGCGGCTCTCACCTCAGCAGCACACTCTGCCTCCACTTGAAAAGCGGTTAAAACGGCTTTGCAGCACCAAGCGGAAGGCAAGCACAAGCTACCTCTTCTGACAGTTTCTACACGATGCTTCGCTGGGTTCAATAGCTTTTGCACATACCACCGCAAAAGCCAGATGAACTACGACATCAAAATTTTTACGCCTGCGCACATCGACCGTGGCGACCTGCGAGCCATGTTCAAACTCCGGTATTCCGTATTTCACGAAAGGCTCGGCTGGGACGTGAAATCGCAGGACGGCATGGAAAGAGACGAGTTCGATGACCTCCCGGAAGTCGCCTATGTCCTGGCCAAGCACCCCAACGGTTCTGTGGATGCCTGCTGGAGACTCCTTCCAACCACTGGCGCTTACATGCTAAGGGACAGTTTCCCTGAACTGCTTCACGGCCAGCCAGCGCCCCACAGCGACGATTGTTGGGAGCTCAGCCGCTTCGCGGTGGCGACCGACCGTGTGGGGACTGCCAATGCGACCTTTGGCGACATGCCCATGGCCCTGATGCGCCAGTCCGCCCAGTTTGCGCTGGAGAACAACATCAGCCGCTATGTGACGGTGACGACGCCTGTCATGGAAAGAATGCTTCGCCATCAAGGCCTGCATGTTCACAGGATGGGGCCCTCCATCCGCATTGGGGTCGCTTCGGCGGTGGCCTTGATCGTCGAGATCGACCACATCACTCTTTCCGCCATCGGATCTCAAGCCGCACATTGATTACACAGCCGGGGCGGGCATTCTGGCCATCAAGCAGTCGCACGTCCTGGCTACCGCAGGTTTCCAATCCAGCCGATCCACCAGGCGCATCAAGGCTGCTTCGGTCGCATCGACCCCTTGGTCGAAGGCGTAGTCATTCAGCAGCATCAGATTGGACAGCACCGTACGCGGGTGCGGCTGCACGATGATGCCGTCGTCCAGGCGAGTCCAGTCCCAACTCACCACTAAAAGCGCCGTATTCCACTGCGCTATCCACTCCGTAAATCCGCTAGCCGCAGATCCGCAGTTGACTTCTGTCGCGTGGTGCTCCAGCCCTATACCGTTGACGGCGTCTAGGGACATGCGCACATAGTAGTCGTGGTTTGGTCTGTTGACGCCTATCATGGAGTTGTTACCAACTGAGCGGTGGAGTATCCAATGTCGACAGGCGTTTCAATGCCCGGTTCCATCGACCTCGTGTCGAAGATATTTGATGCCTCGACAGATGAAGAGTTTTTCTCGACGATGGCTGCGATCTCTCGTGACATAGGGTTTGAGCGATTTATGGTTGGCACCCAGTGGTTTGACGACAACGGTGCCCCCGTTTACAAGATTGCCAGCGGCTACCCCACTGGCTGGCAACGCATTTACGCCGAGCGGCAGTATGCGGAGCTCGATCCCACGGTCCGCCATTGTCAGACCAGCACGGGTGCGATTGTCTGGACCGAGGATTTTTTTGCCAAGTCTGGAACGCTCGATTTTTTTGAAGAGGCGCGGTCTCACGGACTGGGATTCGGCCTCAGCGTCCCTGTGCATGAAGCACATGGCGTCAAAAGCATGATCAGTCTGGCACGCGACAAACCCATTTCGGACCCACGAGAGCAACAGCAACTGCTGGCCATCGGCAAGGTGCTGGCCAGTTGCGCGCACTTTGCGCACCGGGGCCTGATCGCCAGCGAAGCCGCACGGGCTGCCAAACCACCGATTTCGGCACAAGAATCCCAGTGTCTCAACTGGGTGGCATTGGGCAAGACATCTGCAGAGATCGGTCAGATCATGTCCATCGCGGAGCCCACCGTGGTGTTTCACGTCAAGAATGTGATGGAAAAGCTCGACGTGAAAAACCGATCGCAAGCGATTGCGGTGGCATTTCGCTTGGGATTGCTGACGTAGTTTTGTCCCGAACGTGGTCATTTGGTCAGACTTTACGCACCGCCCGCCGCAAGCGCCACCATCAGGAATGAGAGGGCTATCATTTTTGCTAGGCGTCGTGTTGCTGGTTCGCAGCTAGAAATCCACCGCCAGCGAACAGACGTCTTGCGTTAAGGCGGTAGGCAAACCGGCCGCAAATCGTGCTGTGCATGCCGCGTTGTGAAGTCGACCGTGCGCTTTCGACCTACACAAAAACTTGGTTCCTTGGGTGATGCTTGTGTCGTGTGCTTGCCTCGGCCTGCACATTCCCCACGACTGCGACGAACAAGATGGACATCCCATGGACCCCCACTCCCAACTTCACGTGACGCGGAGGGGCCTGCTGATTGCGGGCGCTTCTACCGCCGCTGCGTCGACAGTGTCCGGACAGACCAGCACCGTCAATCCTCCAGCACAGCCTATGCAGGCCACCAACATGTCCATCACGCTGCAAGTGAACGGAAGGGATCACGTGCTTGATCTCGACACACGCACCACGCTGCTCGACACCTTGCGCGAACACCTGCATCTCACGGGCACTAAAAAGGGTTGCGACCACGGTCAGTGCGGCGCGTGCACCGTACTGGTCAACGGGCGGCGTGTGGTTTCATGCCTGAGTTTGGCGGTAATGAACGAGGGCGCCAGCGTGACCACCATCGAGGGCCTGGGCACGCCGCAGTCACCTCACCCGATGCAGGTGGCTTTCGTGCGGCACGACGGCTACCAGTGCGGCTACTGCACACCGGGGCAGATCTGCTCGGCGGTGGGGGTGCTGGACGAGATCAAGCAGGGAATGCCCAGCCATGCCAGCCAGGACATCGTTGCGCAGCCGCTGGTATCGGCCGCCGAATTGCGCGAGCGCATGAGCGGCAACCTCTGCCGCTGCGGAGCGTATTCCAACATCGTGGATGCGATCACCGAGGTTTCCGGGAGGGCACGCACATGACCCCGTTCACCTACGAGCGCGCGACGTCGCCCGCGCACGCCGCCGCCGCAGTGGCCGCCAGGCCGGGCGCCCGGTTCATCGCAGGCGGCACCAATCTGCTCGATTTGATGAAGCTTCAGATAGAAGCCCCCATGCACCTCGTGGACGTGAATGGCGCGGGTATGGGGACGGTGGAGCCTACGGCGCAAGGTGGGCTGCGCATTGGAGCGATGGTGCGCAACAGCGACCTGGCGGCCCACCCGCGCGTGCGGCGCGACTACGGTGTGCTGACGCGCGCCCTGGTGGCGGGCGCTTCAGGCCAGTTGCGGAATATGGCGACCACGGGGGGTAACCTGCTGCAGCGCACACGGTGTTCGTACTTCTACGACACCAACATGCCCTGCAACAAGCGGCGGCCTGGCAGCGGCTGCTCGGCGATCGGCGGGGTAAGCCGCCAACATGCGGTCATTGGTGGAAGCCAGGAGTGCATTGCCACCCACCCGAGCGATATGGCCGTGGCGCTGCGCGTGCTCGATGCCACGGTGGAGACCGTCAACGCCCACGGAACAGCGCGTGTCATCCCTATTGCGGATTTTCACCGTCTGCCCGGCAACACTCCGCAGGTCGAGACAGTTCTGCAGCCCGGGGAACTCATCACATCCGTCACGCTGCCTGCACCCGTGGGCGGGGTGCACATTTACCACAAAGTGCGCGACCGCGCGTCTTATGCCTTTGCGCTGGTGTCGGTCGCTGCCATCGTGCAGCGCGATGGCAGTGGCCGGGTAGCCTTGGGTGGGGTGGCCCACAAGCCGTGGCGGGTGGAAGCGGCCGAGCAGCATTTGCCGCGCGGCGCCAAGGCCGTAGCCGACCAACTGCTGGCGGGCGCGCGCCCCACGCACGACAACGCATTCAAACTGCCGTTGGCTGAGCGGACGCTCGCCGCCGCGCTGCAACAGGCCAGGAGCTGATGCCATGAAATTCGACACACCAGCCACCGTCAATCCGATTGATCAACTCAAGATCATTGGTAAGCCAGTGAACCGCATCGACGGCTTGCTCAAGACCACCGGCACCGCCCCCTACGCCTACGAACGGCATGACGTGACCCAACACTGCGCTTATGGCTACGTGGTAGGCGCAGCCATTGCCAAGGGGCGCATCCGCAACATCGACCTGGCACAAGCGCAGCGGGCACCTGGCGTGATCACCATCGTCACGGCCACAACGGCAGGCAAACTGGGGCAAGGCAAGATGAACACCGTGCCGCTACTGGCAGGCTCACAGGTAGCGCATTACCACCAGGCCGTGGCGCTGGTCGTGGCCGAAACGTTCGAGCAGGCACGTGCCGCCGCCCATCTGGTGCGCGTGAACTATGAGCGGGCTGACGGTGTTTACGACCTCGCCGCTGCCAAGGACTCAGCCACCCGGCCCGACAGCATCAACGGTGATGCGCCGGACACCGCCATCGGCGACTTCAACGGAGCGTTCGCTGCCGCGCCGGTCAAGATGGACGCCATGTACACCACACCCGACCAGACGCACGCGATGATGGAGCCGCACGCCACACTGGCCGCTTGGAAGGGCGGCGAACTCACGGTCTGGACAGCGAACCAGATGATTGCTTGGGGGCAGAGCGAGTTGGCCGCCACCTTGGGCATTCCCAAGAACAAAGTACGGCTGGTGTCGCCCTTTATCGGCGGCGGTTTTGGCGGCAAGCTGTTTCTTCGTGCCGATGCATTGCTGGCCGCGCTGGGCGCCCGCGCTGCCGGCCGTCCAGTCAAGGTGGCGTTGCAGCGGCCACTGATGGCCAACAACACCACCCACAGGCCGGCAACGATACAGCGGGTCCGTATCGGCGCGACAGCGGATGGCCGCATCACAGCCATTGGCCACGAAAGCTGGTCAGGAGATCAGCCCAAAGGGTCCGCAGACTCAGCAGTGGACCAGACCCGAAGGCTGTATGCCGGCGCCCACCGCATGACTGCCACCCGACTGGCGGTGCTGGACTTGCCCGAAGCGAATGCCATGCGCGCACCCGGCGAGGCCACGGGGCACATGGCCCTGGAGGTCGCCATGGACGAACTGGCCGAAAAGCTTCGCATTGACCCTGTGGAGCTGCGCATTCTCAACGACACCCAGGTAGTGCCTGACCTTGGCAAAAAAGACCCAGGCCAAAAGAAAGCGGGCGAGGAGGGCGATCAACCCCCCAAGCCGTTTTCTCGCCGCGAGCTGGTGCAGTGCTTGCGCACCGGCGCGGAGCGTTTTGGCTGGAAGGACCGCAACGCCGAGCCAGCAAAGCGCCGCGAAGGCCGATGGCTCGTTGGATTGGGTGTCGCCGCGGCCTACCGCGGAGCGCCGGTCGAAAAGTCTGCGGCCCGTGTGCGCTTGGATGCCGCGGGCCTCATCACGGTAGAAACGGACATGACCGATATCGGCACCGGCAGCTACACCATCATTGCGCAGACTGCTGCCGAGATGATGGGCGTGCCCCTCGACAGGGTGCGCGTGCGGTTGGGCGACTCTGACTTCCCGGTGTCGGCAGGCTCGGGCGGACAGTGGGGAGCGGCCAGTTCCACATCTGGCGTGTATGCGGCCTGCGTAAAGCTCCGTGAGGCCATTGCACGCCAACTGGGCATGGACGCAGCCACCGCCCAGTTTTCTGATGGGCAGGTACATCAAGGAGACCGCCGCGTACCCCTGGCCCAGGCTGCGTCGGGCGGAGACATCACAGCCGAAGACACTATCGAGTTCGGGGTGCTCGACAAGAAGACGCAGCAGTCCACCTTTGGCGCGCATTTTGTGGAGGTAGCGGTGGACGCATACACCGCAGAAATCCGGGTACGCCGCATGCTGGCCGTGTGCGCAGCCGGTCGCATTCTCAACCCCAAATCAGCGCGCAGCCAAGTCATTGGCGCCATGACCATGGGGGTGGGCAGCGCGCTAATGGAAGAGCTGGCGGTGGATACGCGGCACGGGTTTTTCGTGAATCACGACCTGGCCGGTTACGAAGTGCCTGTGCACGCCGACATTCCGCATCAAGAGGTGATTTTCCTCGACGAGGTGGACCCCATAGCGTCTCCCATGAAGGCCAAGGGTGTCGGCGAGCTGGGCATCTGCGGTGTGAGCGCGGCCATTGCCAACGCCATCTATAACGCTACCGGCGTGCGTGTTCGTGACTATCCGATCACACTGGACAAGCTGCTGGCGGGTATGGGCAGGGTGTGATGCGTGTCGATTTCCATCCCGGATAAATCAAATAGCCAACCTTCGCCCGGCATCAATGTGATTGCACCGGATGCGACGGAGCCTTTGATCCCTACTCGTGCACCTTAAGACGTGAGGCGTACTTGGTGCCAGGGATCGAGGTAGCTGATCCCCCGTTACTACCGCGGCCCTGGTGCGCAATGTTCAGAAACGGCTCTTGGGTTTGACGGCCAGCGCGACGATGGCGATGCCCCCGGCGATGATGAGTGCATCCTCGATCAGCCCGCTTCGGGTCTGACCGATGTGTTTCATGGCGGCTTTCCTGGCATCCAAGGTGATGTACGCGAGAGGCACTGCGGTGGCTACCGCTACCAGTGCACCCGCTTGCTCGCTCCCACGGGGCGCCAGAGCCGCACCCGCAATGCCAGCACTCATGACCCTGGCCAGCAGGCCAAGCGCCACCGTTCTGTCCGGCGCCGTCTTCATCTTGTCGCCGGCAAGTTCACCGGCACCCATTGCGAGTGCCCCGTATTTAAACAACGGGCGATCCAGCAGTGCAAGCTGTCCCGGCGTAGAGCGGCCCAGAAGTCGTGCTGCTGCCAGGGTGGCCATTGGCGTCATCGAGCGAGCGCTGGCCACCGCACCGATCAGCGCGGACCAAAGTAGAGCTGGAGTTTTCATTTCTTTCCCATCAATGTAGATGGGGGAATGCTGAATGGGTGCGTGTGCTGACGGGGTGAATGGAACTCGCATATCGGTGTAGGAATTCGGAATCTGAAGCCCGTTGGTTGCTGAGGACAGATCCGAAGTCATTTCATTTGATTCGACTCGTCTGCACCTCCCTCAGTGCTTGCCGGATCAGCGCCAGTACATGCGCTGATCAAATGGGGGCGCGCCGGTGGGTCCGTCCTACAGAAACTTTGAGGCTCCACAAGAAAAATACAACACCATCATCTCCGTTGACCTTCGAGTCGCCCTACGTCGATAGTCCACTGCATCGCCAGCATGACCCTGGCGCAGTCGATGTGGCCATCCGGCTTTGATCTCCACTGTGCACTCCAGTCATCACAACCATGGCAATCCAGCAAATTTTCAAGATCCTTCAACAATCGGTAAGCGAGTGGATTGATGACTACGCTCCCAGCATGGGAGCTGCCATCTCGTACTACACAGCTTTCTCGATTGCGCCACTGCTGATCATCGTCATCGCGGTGGCAGGTTATGTGTTTGGAGAAGAGGCTGTACGCGGCTCACTTCATGGCCAGATTTCCGGGCTCGTCGGTTCGGACGGCGCGGCTGCCATCCAAGGGTTGATCAGCAGCGCAAGAGAGCCTACGCAAGGCATCGTAGCCAGCAGTATCAGCATCGTTTTACTCATTGTTGGCGCGACGACGGTGTTCGCCGAGCTGCAAAGCGCCCTCGATCGAATCTGGCACGTTCCAGAGAAGGCAAAGCCCAGCGGTCTTTGGGGCCTGCTGCGGGCGCGTTTTCTCTCGTTCGGCCTGATTCTCGGTCTGGCATTCCTTCTGACAGCATCCCTGGTTGTCAGTGCTGCCGTTGCTGCCACTGGAAAGCTTTTTTCCACGCTGCTTCCTGGTTGGGAGTTTGTTCTTCAAGGCGTGAATCTGGCGCTGTCGTTCGGCCTGGAAGCCGTCATTTTTGCGATGATCTTCAAGCTCATGCCTTCGATCAAGATCGCGTGGAGCGATGTGTGGATTGGCGCTGCGGTGACTGCCGCACTGTTTGAAATTGGCAAGGTGCTTATCGCGCTCTATGTTGGGAAGGCGGGGGTTAGCTCCACCTATGCGGCCGCAGGATCGATCGCGGTCATTCTTGTGTGGGTCTACTACGCAGCGCAGATCTTTCTTCTCGGCGCAGAATTCACCAAGGTATATGCTCGCGAACGTGGTTCTCACAGGCAGGTCTCACGGCAGGTCAAAGACGACGGCCCGGTAGTAGAGCCAGCGCCTATCGACCACGGCTATTTGCTCGATGAACGTCTCTTGCATGCAGAGCGAGGCACTGAAGCACCCTTGCCGCTTGCATTGCGTATTGGACTTGCGGCCACCCTCGTGGGCCTGCGGATTGCTGACGCGCGAGTTAGACACAAGAAAGCAGGGGCAGGCTCTGCGAACTGATACCAGCGCTATCTCGTCGACCGCACTACATTCGCCATACAGACTTCCCGCTTGCAGTCTGCATCGCCGAACCTGCCCGCGGGAAAAGCGCTAGACCACGCGCGCCGAGCGATGTGCATCCAGCAAAGTGATCGTGGATTGCTACGGGATTCCTCGGACGTCGTAGGGCTAAGTTGGGTCGCAGCTTCGGTGTCGTGACTGCCACCAGCGTCTCGACATGCATACTTCTCGCATGGATAAACTTTTGCTGCAGTATCAGGTGCTGGAACGGCTCGCTGAAGACCTGCTGCAGGCCGAACAGGCGATGCGGGCGGCCCATGAGACGGCCACGCACGAAGAAAACATCGCCGAAAACAAATATGACACCTTGGGACTGGAAGCCGCGTACCTGGCCACCGGGCAAGCTCGGCGCGCTGAGGGCATCCGTCAAGCAATAGCCCATTGGCGCCAATTCCGCGCGCGCCCCTATGACGCGAGCAAAGGTATAGAGCTGGGCGCCCTGATTTGCCTCATCGATTCTGACGACAAGCAGCACCAGTTCTTTCTCGGCCTGGATGGCGGCAGCATGAAGTTGTTCAGCGGCGCGCAAGCCGTTCAGGTCATCAGTTCTGAGGCCCCGTTGGGCCGTGCCATGCTGGGTAAATGCGAGGGTGACGAGGTATCGATACAGATCGCTGCAATCCGACAGCAGTTTGAGGTGCTGTGGGTTCACTAAGCCGCAAGCTAATTCGCGCCGACGGGCCGACGCCAGCAAACGTTCAGGCGTTGGCAACGCACCGGCTTGGCTGGCGAGGGAGTTGCTGATAATTCTTTTGCACGTATAGGAAAAGTTCGCCGGCAATCCTTATTGCGATGAGCATGTCTGCATGGGTGGCATCCATCCGTGCTCCGATATTTGATCCGTTCTTGCTGCCTAACTCGCTGGCAAACATGCACTGAATACAATGCCCGCATGAGTCGGCCATTGGTACCAGCCCCCGTTGATTGGGTGAGGCACGCCGAACCCATCGACGGCATGAAACGCATCGAGGCGCGCTTTCATGGCAAGGCCTACGCCATGCACCGCCACGACACATACGCCGTCGGTAGCACCCTGGCAGGTGTCCAAAGCTTCAATTACCGACGCACCCGACGTGACAGCCTGCCTGGCCACACGATGGTGCTGCATCCCGATGAACCGCACGACGGTCAAGCTGGTACCAAAGAGGGTTTCGAATACCGCATGGTTTATGTGGAGCCGTCCCTCATCCAAGCGGTGCTCCGGGGGCGTGCATTGCCCTTCATCGAAGGGGGCGTGACCACGGATCCGCGCTTGGCGATGGCAACCCAGAACTTGCTGTGGCACATGGACACGCGGCCGGAGCCACTGGAACACAGCAATGCCATTGCCGAATTGGCGTTGGCCATGGAATCCGGGGCAGGGGACTCCGTACCACGGCCCAAGGGCGACTTTCTTGCCGCGCAACGTGCTTACGACTACCTGCACGCCAACCAGGCACAAGTCGTCGCGCTGGACGAGCTCAAGGCAGCGACCGGGCTCGACCGGTGGAGCCTGTCGCATGACTTTCGCCTTTTCTACGGCACGAGCCCTTATCGCTTTCAGACGATGCGGCGGCTTGACGTGGTGCGGTGCATGTTGATGGGCGGTGCGTCTCTGGCGGACGCAGCTGCGACAGCTGGGTTTGCCGACCAGAGCCACATGACCCGCCACTTCACCAAGACCTTCGGACTGACGCCTGGACGGTGGCTTCGAATGGCATCCGGTGGACGTGCTGCGAAGCCACCGGCCACAAACGTTCAATACACGGGTCAAAGCGCTGCGTAGATTCGCCTTCTTTCACATAGAAGGAGCGATCCATGTCCATGCCTCACAACCCTGCGGCAGCGCCTGCCGAGCGTGGCCAATGCCAAGCAATCGACCTGATTCAGAAGATCGACAGCATCGATGGTCACTGGGAGCCGCGCGTGGTTGCTGAAATGAACGACTACCAATTCAAGGTGGTGAAGGTGCAAGGCGAGTTTCCATGGCACGTGCATGCCGAGACCGACGAGACATTCGTGGTGTTGGAGGGTGAGCTGAAGATCACCTACCGGGGCCACACCGGCCGCGAAGGGGTCATTGTGCTGCGCGCGGGAAACATGGCGGTGGTTCCCAAGGGGGTCGAGCATCAGCCGTCTGCCGTTGCGCAAGTGAAAATGCTGCTGATAGAGCCGCGAGGTGTGGTGAACGCCGGTGATGGTGCGTCAGGACCACGCACGGTACAGAATGATCAGTGGATCTGAGACGAGACCCGCGCGCAATGACGGGCGGCCATGCATCGGGTTAACGGGTGCTCGGAGCGGGGGAGGGGAGCGATGCGCCGAGCAAGGCGCTGGGTAGGCTCCCCAGGGTTCAGTACTGGGAGCCGCGATCATGTTTATGAGCCCCGTGAATCGACAGAGCTGCCTGAGGATGTGAGCAGGTCTCCCACACGATTCGTACCGAGAAACGTTGGAATGTTGTCGGCCTCCAATGGCTTGGACAGGAAGTACCCCTGGATGGCGTCGCATCCAGCCGCTATCAGCAGGTCGAGCACGCCTTGCGTTTCGACGCCCTCGGCCAACATCCGGTAGCCCATCGAGTGGCCCAGGTCGATGAGCGACCGGACCAGTTTCAGCGCCCTCGGGCTGCTTTCAATCGGCATGACCAGCGACTGGTCCAGTTTCAACATTCCTACCGGCAAGTCGAATAGGCAGGCCAGATTCGAGTAGCCGGTGCCGAAGTCATCCAGCGAAATCTGGATTCCCAGCGCCTTCAGGCGTCCCAGGGCATCCAACGTCGCCTGGCTGGTCATGATGGCGTTCTCGGTGCACTCGATGTGCAGATGCACGGGCGATACGCCATGGCGTGCGCAAGCCTCACTGACGAAGTCCACGAACCCGGGCCGCTCCAGGTTCCTTGACGAGACGTTCACTGCCATCGTCAGCGAAATGCCTTTGGCCTCCCACTGGGCCAGTTGCGCCAGCGCAGAGTTCAACACCCACTCAGTGAACTCGTGGATCAGGGCTGTTTCCTCCACCAGCGGTACGAAGTCGCCCGGGGGTACGACACCATATCGAGGGTGGGTCCAGCGTATCAACGCTTCCACGCCAGAGAAAGCTCCCATGGAAAGGTTGAGCTTGGGCTGGTACACCAGTCGGAATTCACCACGCACCAACCCGATCGAGACGCCCCGGGCGAGGTTGAACGCACGCCGGTGCGCCGTATCGAAACAAGGGTCGTGCCACATGTGGCTTTGCTCGCTGGAGGCGGCCTCGTGCATCGCCGAGCTGGCTTTGCGCAGCGCATCGGCAGCGCTAACAGCGTCGAGTTCAAAATCTACCAAGCCGGCCTGAATCCGCAGTTCAATGGACACACCACCGCTGTCAAACCGCTCCCTCATATGGGTGAGTAGTTCGATGGCGGCGTGCTCGCTGCACTCCCGCGACCCAGCTCCGAGCAGGATCGAAAATCGGGTTTCGCTGACGTGGTGAAGCATTGCGCCTGGCGGCAATGCAGCAGCCAGGCGCGCAGCGATGTTGCGCAGGGCATGCTCCAGCGGCTCGATGCCCATGGCCCGGACCGCCGCCTGAAGGGTCGCTTGCCCGATGACATCCAGGAGCACGAGTACCCGCCTTTGTCCTGCGAAGTCTTGGCACAGCCTCTCAAGATCGTCGACCAACTGTGCACGGTTCGGCAGACGCGTCACCTCATTGACGCGACCCGCGCGCTGGTGAAGTTCGATCTGCGTTACCACCATCGCGGCCAGTTCCGCCAACCGCTGGCGCTGCGCGCTGTCAAACGTCCTGGGTCGCCGGTCAAGAATGCACAGGCTGCCCAGTGCGTGGCCAGAGGTCAATACGAGCGGCGCCCCTGCATAAAAGCGAATGGCGTGGTAACCGACGACCAAAGGGTTGTCATGAAACCGTTCGTCCTGGGTCGTGTCTTCCACCACCAGCACATCGCCCAGTTCGATGGTGCGGTCGCAGAAAGCGGTGTCTCGATCAGTCTCTTTCAAATCAAAACCGCAACGGGATTTGAACCACTGACGGTCTTGATGAACCAGGGAGACCAGAGCGATGGGCGCGTTGAACACGTGCGTTGCAAGCCTGGTGATGCGGTCGAACGCCTCGCTGTCTTCAGTATCCAGAAGCTGGGTGCACTCAAGTACGTAAATCCGCTCCTGCTCATGCTCACCATCCCGCGGGGGAGAGGGATTGAGGGGTGTTTGTCTCATGGCGTGTCCGGAAGGTCGACTGGTTACTTTATCTCACATGTGGTGTTCACCCGTTCAATTGGGCCAGCGGTCACGAGCTTTCTGCGCCGCCTGGCGGGCCGTCTCGATGGCGATGCCCCGTCGCTCGCGGACCGTGGCCGTCAGCACCTTACCGGCCAGCTCGGGCGTACCTGATGGAAAGGGCGGCTGAGGGTCGTACTCAAAGAGCAGCGTCTGGAGACGCGCACGTGCCTCGCCGCGCAGCAGCGCGGAAAGAGTTAGTGCCATGTCCATGCCCGCAGTCACGCCGCCGCCGGTCACACGGTTGCGGTCGACCACGACGCGCTGCGCCACCGGAGTCGCGTCAAAGATGGGCAAAAGGTCCCGCACATACCAATGCGCCGTGGCGCGGTGCCCTCGCAGCAGGCCGGCCGCGCCGAGCAGCAGGACCCCGGTGCACACGCCGGTGACCCAACGCGCGACTTCGCCACGCTCGCGCAGGAAGCGCAACGTGTCTTCGTCCCGCAGCAGCGCAGTCGTGCCCTTGAGCCCGCCGGGCACGAAGAGGATGTCCGGCGCAGCGGGCGCGTCTGCGAAGGTCGTGCTCGGCAAGATTTTCAAGCCACTGTCGGTGGTGACTGGGGATAGGTCTTTCCAGACCAGGTGTGTGTCTGCATCGCCCATGGTTGCGAAGACAAGCTGGGGTGCGACCAGATCCAGGGCGGTCATGTCGGGGTGCACGATCATCACAATCTGCAGCCGTGGGCGCGAGGTAGCGGTGGGAAGTGGCGGTGTTGGCGCGACGGTGTCGGTCGCCGCTGTAGCGTGGAGGGACGCCAGTGCGGAAAGTGCACTGAGCGCAGACAAGGCGTGGCGTCGATGGGGATTCATGAATGAAAGACTCTCTGGCGCCCAACGGCGGGCGCCGACTTGATGCGAAACGCGCAACGCAAAGCGCGCCTGAAGGCGGCATCACGCGCGTACGAACTGAAGAAGAAGCGTCAGAAGAGCGAAGGGGGAGGGGGCCCGCGCGCTGGCATGGGAGCCGCGGCAGCCGCTGCGATGTGGGTGGCTGCGATCGTCCGCACCCCATCAGCGACCGGCATAAGCGTCGGCAGTTCAAAGGCTGCTGTCGAGGGTGGGGTGCCCACCTGCACACACAGTGGGCAGTCCATGTGGCTAGCCCCGAGTTCTTGCACGCCGTCATCAGTGTGCACGATGACCTTGACCAAGCCAGCCGCCGAGCAGACCAGCTCCAGGGTCTGCGGATGGACCATCGGAGATGCAATGGCCGAGCCGAGCGACAGTGCGAACCACAGCAGCACCCATTGAATCAGGCCGGATGCAGGACGCCGTATCCCCGAGGTGGGCGCATGCGTGTGGATCGCGGCGTGTGTGCTCATGAGCGCGGATTATCGGCCAGCGCGTTTCGGCGTGGCGATAGCCGGAGACCAGGTATGCGCAGGGCTGAGGGGCGGGCAGTACTGCATGGCCAGACGAGGGAACAAGCGCTGCGGGGTGTGATTGAGCGCCAGGAGGCAGGCATCGGGTCCGCTTCCATCGCAGAGAGAAAAAAGGGCGCAGACATGCGTCTGCGCCCCATTCTTCTTGTCGCTGGCACGCCCAGGCCATCCCGCCCGGCCCGGCGTGGGTCAGCTCACTGCTGCGCCAAGGCAGCCATCTCCGCCGCAGGCACCACCTCGTAGTGGTCCAGCTGCATCGAGTACTGCGCACGCCCTGAGGACAGTGCGCGCAGGCTGCCGATGTAGCCGAACATCTCCTTCAGAGGCACCTGGGCCTCGACCGTAGCCGCGTTGCCGCGCTGGCCCTGGCCGCGCACGATGCCTCGGCGTCGGTTCAGGTCGCCGATGCTGTCGCCCAGGTACTCAGCCGGCGTGATGACTTCCACAGCCATCACGGGCTCCAGTACCTGCGGCCCGGCCTTGGCGAATGCCTCGCGGAAGGCAGCCATGGCTGCCAGCTCGAAGGCCAGCGTGGACGAGTCGCGCTCATGGAAGCTGCCATCCACCAGCGTGGCGACAAAGTCCACGGCGGGGAAGCCGGCCACCACGCCTGCCAAGGCGGCGCGGCGGATGCCGGCCTCCACCGCGGGAATGAACTCGCGCGGCACGGCGCCGCCGACGATGCGGTTCTCGAACTGGATACCTTCGCCGCGCGGCAACGGCGCTAGCTGCAGCCTCACCTCGGCGAACTGGCCGGGGCCGCCCGATTGCTTCTTGTGCACATGACTCACCTCCACACTCTTTGAAATGGTTTCGCGGTAGGCCACCTGGGGGCGGCCCACCGACACGTTGACGCCGTGGCGTGCGCGCAGCTTCTCGATCGAGACTTCGAGCTGCAGCTCGCCCATGCCGGACAGAATCGTCTGGCCGGATTCGGCGTCATGCTGCAGCCTGAGGCTCGGGTCTTCGCGCAGCAAGGACTGCAGGGCCTTGGACAGGCCTTGCTGGTCCGCGCTCGCCTTGGGCTCGATGGCCACGTGAATCACCGGCTCGGGCACGCTGATCTGCTCCAGCACCACGGGGTGTGCGGGGTCGCTCAGGGTGTGCCCCGTCAGCGTGTCCTTCAGGCCCACGACGGCGGCGATGTCACCCGCCACCAGCTCGTCGCGCTCGATATGCTGGTCGGCATGCACTTCGTACAGGCGCGACACCCGCTCGGTCTTGCCCGTGCTGGTGTTGAGCACCACATCGCCCCGGCCCAGCCGGCCGCTGTACACCCGCACGAACACCTTGGCGCCATGGTCGTCGGTGACGACCTTGAACGCCAGCGCCGCGAACGGGTCGGCAGCGGTTGCCGCCTTGGCACCACCTTCACGCACGATGTCGTCGGGCGACGGCAGATAGTCCACCACAGCGTCCAGCAAGGGCTCCACACCGCGGTTCTTGAAGGCCGAGCCGGCCAGCGCGGGCACGAAGGCGCCGGCCAGCACACCACGGCGCAGGTTGGCGCGCAGCACGTCCACAGCAATCTCTTCGCCGTTTACGTAGGCTTGCAGGGCCGCTTCATCTTGCTCCGCAGCAGCCTCTACCAAGCGCGCGCGGGCAAGCACTGCCTGCTCAAGCAGGTCGGCGGGCACATCGACTTCGCGGTAGGGGGCACTCGCGTCGTCCTTGTCCCAGATGCGGGCGCGCAGGCTTAATAAGTCCACAACGCCGCGGAAGTCGCCTTCCACGCCGATGGGGATCTGTAGCGGTACCACACGCACGCCCAGGCGGTCTTCCATCATGGCCACCACGCGGTGGAAGTCGGCACCCACGCGGTCGAGCTTGTTGATGAAGGCGATGCGCGGCACGCGGTACTTGTCGGCCAGGCGCCAGTTGGTCTCGGTCTGCGGCTCCACGCCGGCCACGCCGTCGAACACGACGACCGCGCCATCGAGCACGCGCAGCGAGCGGTTCACCTCGATGTTGAAGTCGATGTGGCCGGGCGTGTCGATCAGGTTCAGCTGCGTGCCCTTCCAGTGCACGGTGACGGCAGCGCTGTTGATGGTGATGCCGCGCTTTTGCTCTTGCGGGTCGAAGTCCATGTGCGCCGTGCCGTCGTGCACTTCGCCGATGCGATGGCTTTCGCCTGTATAAAAAAGGATGCGTTCGGTGGTCGTGGTCTTGCCCGCGTCTACATGGGCAATGACACCGAGGTTGCGCAGATGGGCGTTGCTGGTGTTGCGTGAATTTCTCATGGCGAATCTTTCTTGCGGCTGCACTCGTCTCTGCGAGCAGCTGCCGCCTGGTTGGCATTACGCCAGCCCAGGCGATGGATTCGCCTGATGGCTAGCGTCGATGGGAAGTTGTGCTGTCGCCGGAGCCCGGGCGCACGGAACTCAAGCTCCGGCGGTCGGGAATCGTGGCGATCAACTTGTCGTAGGTACGCATAGGTTGGTGATGAGAAGTCAGAAAACAAAAAACCCCGGAGGGGGAGCCTGCCGGGGTTTCCTGGACCGGAAGGCGCAAAGCCCTCCGACACGCGATCGAGGGGCGCAACTAGCTGGCGAACGATGCCTTGATCACGTTGGTGAGAATTTTCATAAGTGCGAATTATCCTCCTCGAGCAGAAAGCTTGCAAGCGACCCGTCGGGAGTTGTCGCCTTCAGACGGGTTGCAGTCATGCGCTGACCGCAAACAAACGAGTACTAACGGCCATGATTGCCATTCGGTGCGACTATTCCGCCATGAAGATATCTTTGCCACAAATTCGACCTGCAGCCGTCACGGATGTGAGCGCAATGTTCAAGGTCAGAGCGTCGGTTGGTGAAAACACCATGACTCCTGCCGAGCTGTCAGCAATAGGTATCACTCCGGAAGCCATCGCGTTCGCAGTGGAAAGCGCACAGTGTGCGTGGGTAGCGACTGTTGATGAGGAAGTCGTTGGTTTCGCAATGGTCGACTTGGATAGTGCGTGCCTCTTTGCCTTGTTTGTGCTCCCCGAATATGAGGGTCGCGGGATTGGCACGAGCCTGACCAAGACCTGTGAACTTGCCCTGTTTGAACAACACTCCACCGCGTGGCTTGAGACTGCGAATGGTAGCCGCGCCGCGCAGCTCTATCGGCATCTGGGATGGGGTAACGAGAGCGAGATTGGTGGCGGAGACATCCGACTGGAAAAGCAGCGAGCATGATGGCCTTGGGTTAGCAAAGCACTCCCATGTAATGCATTTCCCGGCCTGGTGCCGTCGCTAACCCTACACATGGCCGCCGTGATTCCGACATGGGGATTGACTGCGAGGTGGCGTTCACGGAGCCTTCGTCAGACGCTTCAGGTCTGCAGCAAAGTGTTGCCCAAGCAGCAGGCTCGTCGCGCCAAAAGCGATGCACATCCCCAGCCACGCTCCCTCTGCACCCCGGCCCAACCCTTCGCTGCCAACGAAGATGGCCGGAAGCCGATCGCGCCATAGCCTGCGGCGGTGCGAGTCAGACCTGATGCGGTGTTGCCCAGGCCGCGCAGCAAGCCGATGAAAATGTTTTGCGTTGCCGCCAGAACCTGGCTCATCGCGCCCAGCCACAGCAGCGCAGCGGCCGCGGCGTACACGGCGGGGCAAGGTGGGCTACAAGAAACGGCAGCATGAGGTACACCAGACCAATGCTGACGCGAGGAGAATGTGGCTAGTCGGCGGAGGTCAAAAATAAGCAGGCCACGGCTCAGGTGAACAGATTTCGCTCTGCTTGAATGGCGGCTACCAAGCGGTCCAGCTCGTCGGTGGTGTTAAACAGCGAGGGGGTGACTCGCATGACAGGTCCGGAAGCTAACCCTGACTTAGCTACGACCAAAACGCCGTGCTTTGAAATAAAGCGCGCTTGCACTTGGCGCGCCTGCTCCATGGTCCGCAGGCCCGCCAAGCGAAATGCGCTGATCGCGCCATAGTTGTCGCGCTCCTGCGGCAGCATGAGTTCGACACCTGGCACGTCCCGAACCCTGTTGACCCAATAGTCACGAAGGGCGCGTAGATGCGCAAACTTACGCTCCAGACCAATGCGCTCTTGCACGGCCAAGGCTTTGGGAATGGTGAGTCGGGCGGCCACGTCCACGGTACCGGTTGGAATGCGCGAGCGGAGGTCCTCTGCTTTGTAGAGCTTGTTGCCCAGCCACTGCTGAATGTCTGCCTGCCTTTCCTTCTTGATGTAAATGGCGCCGGTGCCCAGCGGCGCAGCCACCCACTTGTGCAGTGAGAAACCTACGAAGTCCGCGCCATAGGTTTTGACATCGAAAGGCATGTGGCCTACAGCCTGGGCGCTGTCCAGAATCACATCCACGCCCCGCGCTTTGGCCATGGCCACAATCTCCGCGACCGGTGGCACAAGGCCATTGCGGTTGGAGACATTTGTCAGCAGCAGCAACTTGGCGCGCGGTGTGTTGCGCAAGACGCGGTCATACGCTTCCAGCACATTGGCGCGCGTATGAGGCTCAGGCAGATCAAAGCGCACGGCTTTGGCACCCCGGCTTTGCTCCAGGTAGTCCATGGCGTACTGCATTTCGTCGTAGTCGGTGTCGGCGTAGATCACCGCATCGCCCGCCTTGAGTGGCCGGTAGTTGACGATGAGTGAATACAGTGCTTCCGTTCCCCCGCCGCACAGCGTGACCTCGTCGGGTGTCGCACCGATGAGGTGCGCCACTGCTGCACGGGACTTGTTGAGTTCAGGATCCCTCGGAATGCCTTGCACGGCGCTGCGCAAGAACGTGGAGTTGTACCGGTTGACCCACATCAGTCGCTCTAAGTAGTGCGTTTGGACTTCGCGGGTCATCGCGCCGTAGTACGCCGCGTCCAGATTGATCACCGTGCGGTCCACGTCGTAGAGTCCGGAAAGTTCCGTTTGCAGTGTGCTGGAACCGGCAGCTGCAGACATCGAGGTTTCGCCAGTTATTGCTGTGACAGAAGTGGTTGCTGATGCAGTGCCCATGGCCATCGCCAGTGAGCTGGCAGAGGCGTAGCGGAAAAATTCGCGTCGTTCGGTCATAGATGGCTCTCTCTCTCTTTCTGGGGGTAACGGGTCAGGACGTCATTGCGCTGAAGCGGCTTGCAGGGCTTGCTCAAGATCTGCGATGAGCTTGTCAGGGGACTCGACACCGATGGACAGGCGGACGATGCCCGCACTGAATGCGCAGTGCTTGCGCTTGCGTTGCTCTGCTACGGGGTAGAAGGCTGCCAGGCTGTGAACCCCGCCCCAGCTGGCCCCGATCTGGAACACGCGCAGGGCCGAGAAGAACTGGTGAACCGCTGTATCACTATGGAAGCGAGGTACCAAAGAAAGCACGCACCCACCACCGGCGAACGATGCTGCCCAGCGTGCGTGGCTGCGGTCCCCGGGCCGCGGAGGAAAGAGGACTTCCGCCACCGCGTCATGGCTGTCGAGTGTTGATGCGACAGCCAGCGCACTGGCGCACTGGCGGGTGTAGCGCACCTCCAGTGTGTCCATGCCCCGCAAGGCGAGGAAGCAGTCTTCGGCACTTACGGCCTGTCCCAAGACGCTCTGCGTCGTCCTGAACGCCTCGTACAGCGATCGGTTGTCCGTTGCGATGGTGCCCAACAGCAGATCGGAGTGGCCGCTCAGAAGTTTCGATGCCGCTTCCACAACTATGTCCACCCCCGCTGGAATTCCGCGAAACCCCAGGGGCGAGGCCCAGCTGTTGTCGAGCACCGTGCGCACACCCGCAGCCTGGGCCACTTTCACGATGGCCGGAATGTCCTGCATCTCCATCGTGACGGAGCCGGGGGATTCGAGAAACACCAGCTGGGTCTGGGGGCGCAGCAAGGCCGCAAGGTCTGCACCGGCTGATGGATCAAAGGTTTCGTGCTCAATGCCAAAGCGCTGCAGGTAGTCGCGGGCGAAGGTGCGCAGCGGCCCATAGGCGGAGTCTGCGATGAGCACATGGTCCCCCGCCTTGAGCAGAGACAGGGCGATCAAACACAGCGCCGCCTGCCCGGAAGGCATGGCGACGCAATGGTGGGCTCCTTCCAGCGCCGCCACTCGTTCTTCCAAAGCGCGCGTGGTGGGTGTACCAGTAACGCCGTAGGTGTAGCCGTCAAACAGACGGTCTTTTCGGGACGTGAAGTCTGCAACGGTGTCGAACAGCACGGTGGAAGCCCGCCACACGGCGGGTGACAGGCTGCGAAACTGATCGCTGGGCGCTTCGGGAGAAACGTTGGCTTGTGGCGTCATACGGAGGCTCTTGCTGTGCTGCTCATTCGGGCTTGATGCCCAGGCTGTTGACTACCTTGGCCCATTTGATGGCCTCGGCGCGAATGAATGCCTGGGTTTCGTCGGGCGAGCGACTACCCAGCAGGATGGCGAGACTGGAAATGCGGGACTGCACCTGCTTGTCCGCCAATGCAGTGGCCGTCGCTTTGTGCAGTGTGGTGATGATGGGCTTGGGCACTTTGGCCGGCGCCATCAACGCCCACCACTGTCCAAAGTCCATGGTGTTCAGCCCCAGTTCGCTGGCGCACGGCACATTCGCAAGCTGTGGCACGCGCCGGCTGCCCGTCACCACCAGGGGCACGATCTTTCCGGCGCTGAACAGGCTGCTGGCGCTTGCCAAAGTGCAGAAGTGACCGCTCAGAACGCCTGCCGCCACATCGGTCAATGCGGGCGCAGAGCCTTTGTACGGAACCATCTGCAATTCCAGCTTGGCCTCTTTTGCATACAGGCCCGCCGCCAGGTGACTGATGCTGCCCGTACCGCTGGTGGCAATGCTCAGAGGCTCGGTCGCCTTTTTCGCATCTGCCACAAACTTCTGGTGCTGTCCCGCCTGGTACTTCTGCGCATTCACGAAGAGAACCAGGGGAGACACACCGAGGGTGGAGATTGCCGCCGCTTCGTTCATGATGTCGTAGGGCATCTTTTGATAGATCGACGGTGCAATCGCGTGCGCCAACTCGATGATGGCGACCGTGTATCCGTCCGCTGCCGACTTCACCATCGCGTCCACACCCAGGCGCCCTGCAGCGCCGGGGCGGTTGTCAATCACCACAGGTTTGCCAAGCCCATCAGCCATGTTCTGGCCGACCGCACGGGCCAGAACATCGGTGCTACCTCCCGCAGACCACGGAACAATCAGCTTGATAGGTTTGTCGGGGTATGCCGTCTGCGCCCACAGCGACCTACCGGGTAGCCACATCGCTGCGGTGGCGGCACCGGCCTTCTGTAGTAACGATCGACGATTCATGGCTCTGGTCCTTTCAAGGGCTGTGGGGCCGTCCCGCCATCACCATGGATCAGTGCGCCAGGGCCCGTGGGTCGGTAGAGGAGAGGAGAGGACTTTAGAATCCAAGTCGATATCAATCAATGATCTGATTGACATGATCTATGTCAAAAGCTGATAGGTGCTGAATGAACTTTCGTCAAGTTGAAGCGTTTCGCGCGGTGATGGTGACGGGCTCTGCGTCCCGCGCGGCGGACCTGCTGCAGATCAGCCAACCGGCCATCAGCCGCAGCATCCTGGAGTTGGAGAAGATCACAGGGTTTGCACTGTTTGATCGGGTGCGTGGGCGACTGGTGCCCACCGCAGAAGGCCATCTCTTCTTTCGGGATGTGGAGACCACCTTCCAGGGCCTGGACAGGCTGCGCATCAGCGCAGCGCGCATTCGCGACTTTGGTACGGGAGACATTCGGATTGCGAGCCTGGCGGCTATGGGGTCGACGCTGGTACCCCATGCGCTTCGCTTGTTCCGGGAACAGTACCCTTCGATCGCGGTCACTCTGCAGGTGGCCAGCTCAGCCACCGTGCGCGAGCTCGTGGTGAGCAGCCGTTTCGATGTGGGTCTGGCAGCAGACGAGATCGATGTAGCGGGGCTGGAGCATCAGCTGTTTGCCACGCCCAAAGCAGTCTGCGCCATGCCCGCAGGGCACAGGCTGTGCGCACGCAAGGTGGTCAAGCCCGAAGACCTTCACGACGAGGCCTTCATAGCGCTCTCGCCGGAGGACACGGCGCGCAGAAAGCTGACGCAAATTCTGGAGGGAAGCAACGTCAGGCCGAAGGTGGTAGCAGAGACACCCAACTCATCCACCGTGTGCGCGCTCGCCATGGAGGGACTGGGCCTGGGGCTGGTCAATCCCTATGCCACGGACGGTTATGCACAGCGGGGTGTGGTGTTCCGGCCCTTCTCTGCCGCTGTGCACTTTCGGACATTGCTGATATTCCGACCGGATCTTCCGAAGTCTCGCATCGTGCGTGACTTTACGGCTTATCTGCTGAGTGCGCGCAATGAGCGGGCAGATAGGGCAGGGGGATAAACCACTTAGAAGAAGGGCCTGCTTCTGGGCTGGTGCCTACTTCCTAGAAGTCACGAGGATGCCCTGAATCTCAGCTGGCAACGCACACAAAGTCAATATGAACTATGGCGCTCCCGCAAATGAGATTTTTTCTGCAGTTTTTCTGTTGTTGCAAGAAACTGAGACTGCCTCTGATCGCAGAAGGCCCGCCCGTTGTGCTTTGGGCGGTGGCGCTTTAGCTTTTACTTGATGACGCTGGCGCGTCCTGTAAGAACGCTTGCCGACCCAGCTCACGCGCGTTGATGATGTGGTGGGCGGTGGACTCATTGTCGAAGCTGTCCGACATGAGTTTCCCTGTCCATCCACAAAGGAGCAACTAATAAAAACAATCACTTAGCTGCTGCCGTTACTTACGGAAGAGGGTGAATTCTGTCGCGATCAGCGACATAAGAGTCCTATCGGAATGACACGCGTCACGATTGTCCTTGCGGATCCGACTCTTTTCCCATCAAAGGCAGCTCCCACATGTTGCGGTGCATCGGTTTCCCGACGCGGTTTTTGAGTGAAGGCACAATGAATTAACAAAGAAAACCTAATTTGAGGGATCAACCCACATGCCCCATCAGCTTCGCCGCATCATCGCGATCAACATCAGGAACCCCAGCGACAGCAACCCTTCAGGGCGGATCTCGGAGCTGGACCCACGCGGCGGTGTTCTGGCGGTGGGCGACAACGGGGTGGGCAAGACCACTTTTCTGCGTCTGATCCCTCTTCTTCTATGGCGCAACCTACGTTATTGGGCTGACAGCGTATGCAGATGGTGCTGCGGCGGCACAATCGGCGTTCTCGATGCCGCTTTGGAAACTTTTGGTATTCTCCTTTTCTAACGATACCTGGAAGTCATCCGTTCAAGAGGCGGTTCGTTATCTAGGGCTGAAGCGTGCTCCACCCTACTTCAACGATGGAAGGACCTATCACTATGACGTTGGAGTGGTGGTTGCTCTCGAAGGAGAGGAGCTCGAGGGCATCCGGAAGCTACCTTTTGACTGGACGGAATGTCCCGTTGCACACGACCCCTCTCGTTATTTCATCGGTACGGTTGTCACGCCCACTCGCTCGTTGAGGATTGTCGCAGTAGCGTCTCCGCGGATGGGACTGACTCCTGCGGCAATAACAGCAACTAAGCTCATTTCTTTATTTAGGCCGCGTATGCTTGTGATGACCGGAATATGTGCTGGCGTTCGAGGAAAGTCGGCTCTTGGCGATATTTTGGTTGCAGACCCATGTTTCGATTGGGGTGGCGGTAAGTGGATATTTGACAAGCTTTCTGGAAAGCAGAGTTTTTTGCCGGCGCCGTACCAATGGAGATTGAATGAGTCTGTGCGCTCGGCGGTGCGCGCCGCTGGTGACGATGCGGAGCTAATGGCGGACGTGCACGCCTCGTTTAAGGGGGGAAAGCCTGCTTCGCCGCCCAAGGTAATAATTGATGCTATGGCGAGCGGCGCCGCAGTCCTTCAATCCCAGCAAGCGATGGATGAGGTTCGTGCTCAGCACAAGAATCTGGTCGGCATCGAGATGGAAAGCTATGCTGTTTTTTGCGCAGCCGAATATGCGGGAAATCCGCAGCCTCTTGTTTTGTCGCTTAAATCCGTGTGCGACTTTGGAGACGATAAGAAAAGCGATGATTTCCACGAGTATTCTGTCTTTACAAGTTCGGAGTTCCTTCGGGGACTTTTGATGAGTGATCGCGTCCCAATCGGATATTAATTAAGAGCGCATCGCATACAGTTGCAGCGGCTATCCACATAGCCCACCAGTCGGATCAAGGAACTGTTGCCGCATCGCTGGGCACCCTTGGCTGTGGCTCACTGCCAGCTCGGCTAAGTCAAGATGACTTCGCCGGACACTTACCCGTCGAGCGGCCGACAGGCCACTTGGCCGGCTGCATCGCGCACGAAAACGGTCGTCGCTACTGGCACTGCTGCACGCATACGTATGACGGCTTCACGCGCCGCAGCGTGAAGTTAGCGACCTGCCGAGTAAGAGCGCTTCCGCTGCGCTGAGGCCACCAGGAGAACAACAGATACCGTTTGTCAAAGCAACTTCGCAGCTGGGTTGTCATTGGAAGGGCGGTAGTAGCCCACAACGCTGGCAACGCTCCTGTGCCCCGTCATCGCCATCGTGTCTGCCAAAGGCACTTTCTGGACAGCCGCCTCAGTCACAAATCCAGACCTCAGCGAGTGCGCAGAAAACACCTCCGGCAGCCCGGCAAGTTTTACTCGCTCTCGAACAATATCCCGCACGGCGGCAGGGGAGAGGGGTTCACCAAGGTGACTGCCTTTCCTGACCTGCCTGAATATTGCTCCGTCCACGATGCCCGAAGTCGTCAACCAGGTCTGCAGAGCTTCACCTGCAATGCCCTCCAGCGGCTTCACGTTCTCCGGACGATCCGCCGCAGTCTGGTTGCTCTTGGAATAGGCGAGGGTGTAGGTGAAGCTGCTCGGCCCCACGCGGTGAAGATTCTTCATCGTCGCCCCGGTCACTTCAGAGCGGCGGCGCCCGCCCGACGCCCAGGCAAAGAGGAGGAGGGCGCGGTCACGGATGCCCTTGAGTGATTCGTCGCAGGTGTCGAGGATGGCCATCAATGGGTCCTTGGTCAGCGCATCCTTCTTCTTAGGAAGCTCGCCGCGTTTACCGTAGGCCCGGCGAGTCTTGGCCAACAATTCGCGGACTTTGGGGTCCTGGCAAGGGTTTTTCAGCTCTCGGAGCTGGTGGGCCTTGGACAGCACGGCAATCCGGTGGATCAAGGTATTGAGCGCCATCGGGCCCGGTTTGCCTTTGAATCCCGCATCCACCAGCGCTTGGTCAATGGCTGGCGGTAGCTCGTGAGCCAGGCCATCGGCGGTCGTCCGCTGTGCGTGATCCACGATGAACTGCAGGACGGCGTTCGCAGGCAGCGGCAGCGTGATGCCTTGCCCGTACCGAACGCCAAACCAGGCAACCCAGTAGCGCAGCGCAGAGCGATAGCTGGCCAGCGTGTTCACGGACTCGCCCTCGCGCATCAACTCCTCAACAGCCTTCGCGGTCACTTGCGACAGTGAAGAGGGCTCCAGCGAGGAGCTATTTCTCAGAGACGGCAGGCGCATGGTTGAAATCAGTCTTGTGTAAGTAAAATTTCCATAAACACTAAATATGATGTATTGTTTACAACAACTTTTGTTGATAAGTCATGATAAGCATCGATTATCGTGGGTAAAATTTTAGTGGAGTAGGGCGATGCAGTCAAAAATTGTGCGAGGCCCGCGTGGTGTGCAAACGGAAGAGGTCTGGGCAGCCGCCGACACCGTTCTCAGACTCGGGGAGCGGCCGACGATCGAGCGCGTGCGCCAACAGCTCGGCCGTGGTTCCCCCAATACTGTGGGACCAATGCTTGATGGTTGGTATGGCTCGCTGGCCCAGCGGCTGCATTCGCCGGTGGATGCATTTGAGCAAGATGGCGGCGCCGAAATCCCTTTGCCCGCGCCGGTTGTCAGGGCTGCAAAAGCCATCTGGGGCAGGGCCCTCCAGCACGCAGACGAGCGTGCAACGGCTCAATTCACTGAAGCTCGTAAAGAGCTGAGTGCGCAAGCCGAGACGTTACGCCAGGCGCAAGACCTCCTGGCACAGGAAACACAGCGCCTGACCGACCGAAGCGAAGCCTATGATCTGGCAATGCAGGCCAGGGATGCGCAGATCGCCGAGATGAGCCGTCTTATCCAGGAGCTGCAGCAGCAACTTGCTGGAACCCAGGAAATGCTGGCTGCGTCACGCTCAGAGAGCAAGCAGCTCCGACTGGCAGCGGATGCAGAGCGTCGGCGCCAAGAGGAAATGGAGATTAACCACCGGGGAGAACGCACGCGTCTAGAGGAGCGTGCGCAGGCTCAGGAGCGCAGACTTAATGCAGAGGTGGACCGTGCGCGCCAAGAATCGAAGCGGCTGACACTCAAACTGGAGGGCGACGCCCGGGAGTCTGCCAAGTCCTTGTCGGCTTCGCTGGAGAAAGCTCGAGAGCTGGAGGCCCTCGTGGGGGCACTGCAGGCGGAGAAAGCAGGTCTGGTCAAAGATCTGCACGCGGCCAGAGACGAGACGAAGGACTTGCGAGGAAAGCTTGAACAGCGCAGCACTGAGATGTTCGCCGTCCTCAACGAACTTCGCGATCGATTGCCGACTAGCGATTCGGTGAAGCCCACCGTGAAAACTCGCAAAGCAAGAGCGAGTAATCGCACTAGTTAATCAATGAGCCTCCGCAGTTGCCAGTGCCAAGATGCGCTGCGCATTCACGCCTTGTTCTAGTGCGGTCCGCGGCGTCTCTCCGCCTAAAGCCAGTGCTCGTGTCTCTAAAAAGACCAGCACCTGCCAGCCATCAGTCGCGCAAAGAGCCGATGTCAGAGACTGCAGAACATTCCACACGTTGGGCTCTAACTGCCAGCGAGGCAATTTGTACTGACGGCATCGATCGAAAACGGCAATGCAGCGATGCGACTTGATCCACTCCTCAATCTCATTCCGACTAGTCCCAGCCACCTCGGCCGCTTCCTCAATCGAGAGCATGTCGGCTGCGTCCATGCGGTCGCGCCGATACTTGTCGCCAGCGCGCAAAAAACCCGCCGACTGTGCTGCGGACGCGTAGCAAGCCGATGAGCGACTTTTATCGGTCGAGAAGTTATCTGGCGGAGCCGTCATTCTGCCGAGATTACACGATGGGCTAAACGTGGATGCGACTTCTCCGGCATCTAGCGTTGAGGAGCGATCTCTGTTCCCGTGTCCCAAAAGATCGCGACAAGATTGGGCTCCCACGCCGAGTCCGCGTGCGACACGAAAGAGGTTCAAGTTTCCGGCCCAATTTCTGTCGGCCGTCTCCCGACGCCGCTGGCTTATCTGAGGGTACGTCCTAGATACCGCTTTAACGTACAACTTTCCTGTGCTTTTAGCGTACAAGTTTGCTTAGGTACTCGTTGTCGATGCCGTACAGGATGCCAATGTGTTCACGTCATTTAACATAATATACATCGTATAAAGTAAAACATGATGCATCTGACTTCACCGCCAACTGTCTGGACTCGTGCCATCACCGCTACCATCAAGCCATGACCATAACTTCCCAGCCCGCTCCTGCACACCCATCCAAAATTCACTTCGGCCACCAGGGCCGTGTCTGCATCGTCACGGGCGGCGCGCAAGGCATTGGCGAGGCTTGCGTGCGGCGGTTCGCGGCCGAAGGCGCCAAGCCGGTCATTGTGGATGTGGACGATGTTCGTGGCGCGGCGCTGGCGCAGGAACTGGGTGTGCTGTACGTGCACTGCGATGTGGGCGAAAAATCCCAGGTGGACGCCCTGGTGGCACAGGTGCTGGCCGCCCACGGGCGCATCGACGTGCTGGTGAACAACGCCGGCATCTTCAGGGCTGCGGACTTTCTCGATGTGACCGAGGCGGATTTCGACGCTGTGCTGCGCGTCAACCTCAAGGGCTCCTTCCTGGTGGGCCAAGCCGTGGCGCGGGCCATGGTGGCATCCGGCGGCGGGTCCATCGTCAACATGAGCTCGGTGAACGGCGTGCTGACCATTCCCAGCATCTCCAGCTACAACGTGAGCAAGGGCGGCGTGAACCAGCTGACCCGCGTCATGGCCCTGGCACTGGCGGACAAGAACATCCGCGTGAATGCCGTCGCGCCGGGCACCATCGCTACCGAGCTGGCTGCCAAGGCCGTGCTGACCAGCGATGACGCCAAGAACAAGATCCTGAGCCGCACGCCCATGAAGCGGCTGGGCGAGCCGTCGGAAATTGCCGATGTGGTGGCCTGGCTGGCGAGTGACGCGGCCAGTTACGTCACAGGTGAGATCGTCACGGTGGATGGCGGGCGGATGACGCTGAACTACACCGTGCCGGTGTAACGCTAAGACCCGCTGCACCAGTAGCTATCAAATCAATAGCTGCTAGCGCAAGCCTAGTGCGCGGTAGGGCCTGTTTTTAGGCCAATTCGGCACCACCCGGACCCTGCGCAGCCCTGTGCAAACCGATTCAGCCCTGCGGCACGCGGCTGAGCAGGCCCGACATGCTGCGTGGCCATCCCACCCGGCCGAACCAGGCGCCGCCCGCAATGGCCCAGGCGTTGATCAACCCATAGAGCACCAGCGCCACGCCCTGCGCGGCGAACACGGCGGTCAACCCGCCGCCCCAGCGCAAGGCCAGCCAGCCACCCGTGACCGCCACTACCAGCCGGGCGATGTTGCCGATGACCGGCCACAACAGGCGCCCTGCCCCTTGCGAGGCAAAGTACAGCACCAGGCCCAGCCCGAAGAACCCGTACACCGGGCCCACCGTGCGCAGGTACAGCGCACCGGCCTCCAGCATGGCCGGGTCACTGTTGAATAGCCGCAACCACGTGCCCGGGAAGGCGGCGGCCCACAGTCCGATGGCCTCGGCCATGGCAAACGCGATGGCAGCGCCGATCCAGGTGGCGCGCAGGGCCCGCTCGCGCTGGCCCGCGCCGATGCAGGTGCCGACCATGGCCACCAGCGGTGCGCCCAGGCCGAACACCAGCGGCACCAGCAAATACTCGAGCCGCGACGCGGTGCCGTAGCCCGCGATGGCTGCGGTGCCGAAACCGCCCACCAGCGCCGTCGTCACGCCGATCGCCAGGTTGGTAGCCACGGTGGACACCGTTCCCACCAGGCCCACCCGCAAGATGTCCTTGAACAGTGCCCAGCGAAACCGGATCTGCGCCAACGACGGCCGCAGCAGGCTGCGCGGCGACCACAAATAGGCGGCCAGCACGGCGCTGCCCACGGCGTAGTACGCCATCAGCGCGATGGCGCCGCCTGCAATGCCCAGGCCCGGCACAGGGCCCCAGCCAAAGATCAGCAACGGCGACAGCGGCACCAGCACCACCGCGCCCAGCACCGTCACATACGCGGGCACCGCCATGTTGCCGGTACCGCGGATCACGGCCGAGAGCGTGTTGAACAGCCAGACCAGAAACGCCCCAGCGAAAACCCAGTTGGAGTAGATCAGCGCAGCCTCCAGCGCGCCGCCGGTGCCACCCATGCGGGTGTACAGCCAGCGCCCTCCTCCCACCACCGCCACCGTGAACACCAGCGCAAACACCGCCGCAATGGCCAGCGCGTGCAGCACCAGCGCATCGGCATCGTCACGCCGGCGCGCCCCCAGCGCCCGCGCAATGGCCGACGCAATGCCCCCGCCCATGGCGCCTGCCGACGTCATCTGCATCAGCATGACCACGGGGAATACCAGCGCCATGCCCGCCAGCGCATCGGTGCCCAGTTGACCCACGAAATAGGTTTCGATCAGACCCACACCCGCCTGCGCCAGCATCACCAGCACATTGGGCATGGCCAGGCGCAGCAAGGTGGGCGCAATGGGCGCCTCCAGCAGCATGCGGGTGCGTACGTCGAGCGGCGCGGGCGCGGCTGGCGCCGTGGCTGCGCTGCTCATGAAGCCGCCCCCGGGGTCACTGCCACCTGCCTGCGCGGCACCACGATGCGCACGGTGGACAGCTGGAGCACATCGCCCTGCTGGTTGCGGGTTTCGCTGCGCACGGTGACCATGCCGCGGTCGGGCTTGGATCGGGACGGCTGGATCTCCAGCACCTCGCTCACCACGTGCAGCACGTCAGTGGCGCGGGTGGGTCGCGGCCAGCTGATTTCTGCCCCGGCGCCGATGATGCCGCCGGCAATCGGCAGGCCCGTGGTCACCTGCAAGCGCATGGTGATGGCCGCTGTGTGCCAGCCGCTGGCGGCCAGGCCGCCGAACAGCGTGGCGCGGCCCGCGGCCTCGTCCAGGTGAAAAGGCTGCGGGTCGAATTGGGTTGCAAACGCTTTGATCTGGGCTTCGTCCATGGCATGTTCACCGCTGGTGAAGCGGTCGCCCACGGCCAGGTCGTCCAGGTACAGCGGCAGGGGTTGGGGTTGTGTGGAGTCGGGCAATGCGGCGGCTGCCGCCAGGGTGGTTGTCATGGCAGTTTGCTTTCAGCTAAGGATCAACGGATGAAATGGCTTGGCTCGGCTTGGCTCAGGCCGCAGCAGCTGCAGGGCTGCGCGCCAGCGGGGCCTCGCGGATGGGCAGGTTCACCAGCGCCGCACCTGCAGCCAGGGCGATGTCGATGTACCAGACCCAGTCGTAGCTGCCGGTGGCCTGGAAGACGCTGCCGCCCAGGTACGCGCCCAGAAAGCCGCCGATCTGGTGCGAGAGCATCACCACGCCAAACAGCATCGCCATGTTGGCGGTGCCAAACATCTTGGCCACCAGGCCCGCGGTGGGCGGCACCGTGGAGAGGAACGTCACGCCCATCACCGCCGCAAAAATCATCACCACAGGGGTCGTCTTGGGCGCGAACAAAAACACCAGCACCGCCAAGCCGCGCACGGCGTACAGCAGCGACAACAGCGACTTCATGCGCCAGCGCCCCACGGCCCAGCCCATCGCCAGGCTGCCCACGATGTTGAAGAGGCCGATCACGGCCAACGCCCAGCCGCCCACTTGCGGCGGCAATCCGCACGCAGCAATCACCCCGGGCAGGTGCGTGGCCAGAAAGGCCACATGAAAGCCGCACACCAAGAATCCGATGGCCAGGTAGCGGTAGCTCGGCGTGGCCAGCGCCTGGGCCACGGCCTCGCGGGCGGTCAATGCCTTTTGGCCCGACGCGGCAGCGGCCTGTGCGGCCAGCGCCTTGGAGTTGCCCTTCAGCACCCACACCGCTGGCAGCGCCAGCAGCACCAGCACACCCAGCCACTGCATGGCGCTGGCCCAGCCCAGCGCGGCGGTCAGGCTGATGGCGATGGGCGCCATGATGAACTGGCCGAAAGAGCCGCCCGCGTTCACGATGCCGGTGGCCAGGCCACGCTGGTGGGCCGGAACCAGGCGTGAGGTGGCGGCCATCAGCACCGACGGCCCCGCCATCCCTGCCCCGCCCGCGGCCAGCACGCCAATGGCGAAGATAAGGCCGACGGTCGTGGTCATGTAGGGCGTGATGAAAGTGCCCAGCGCCACCAGCGCCACGCCCAGCAGGATCACGCGGCCGGTACCGATGCGGTCGGCCACCGCACCCGCAAAGGGCTGGGTCAGCCCCCACCACAGTTGGCCGAACGCAAACGCCAGGCTGATGCTGCCAATGCCCAGCGCGGTGGAGGTGTTGAGCGCCGACAGGAACAGGCCCATCGTCTGGCGCGTGCCCATGGTCAGTGCAAAGGCGCCCGCTGCGGCCAGCAGCACCAGCCACAGGGACAAGGGCAGCGCGGGCGCAGCAGCGCGTGCGGACCCTGCGGGGGCGGTGTTACGGGTGTCATTGGTCATCGCCGGGCTCCTGGGCACTGGCCAGCAGGGCCAGGGAATCGTCGACCAAGGCGTGCAGCGCGTTCACCCGCCCTGCCCCCAGGGTGTCGTTGAGCGCCAGTTGCGCGGCCTTCCAGTGGCGCTGGGCCTCGGCACGCTTGTCGCGGCCGGCATCGGTGATGTGCACCAGCCGGCTGCGTGCATCGGCCCCAGCTTCGAGCGTGACCCAGCCGACATCGACCAGCGGGCGCAGGTTGCGGGTTAGCGTCGAGGCGTCCATCTTCATCGCCGCGGCCAGATCCCCCGGGCGAATCGGCCCCAGCTTGAGCACATGCGACAGCAGCGAATACTGCGTGGTCTTGAGGCCGCACCGCGCCATCTCGGTGTCGTAGTGCTGCGCCACCCGCCGCATCAGCTGGCGCAGTTTGAAGTTAGTGCAGCCCTGGGGGAGCGCACCGGCGACAGCTTCGGGTGGAGTGATTTCAGCTTGCATGCTATAAATTGTATCTGCAATAATTGCATATGCAAGTTATTCGTTTGGCTTTCACCCCACTCCCATCCAAGGCACCGTACCTATGACGCAGAACAACCAGCTTGAACAATGGCTCGCCCAGGAACGCGACATCGCCGCCCGGCTGGAGGCCGGCGTGGGACCGGGCGTCTCGCGCCCCGACCAGGTGGCGGGCTTGACGGGTTTGCAGATGATGCAGGCCATGCTGCGCGGAGAGCTGCCCTACCCGCCCATCGCCCGCACGCTGGACTTCCAGTTGATGGAGGTGGACGAAGGGCTGGCCGTCTTCCAGGGCACGCCGGGGCCGGCCCACCTGAACCCCATGGGCACCGTGCACGGCGGCTGGTTTGCCACCCTGCTGGACTCGGCCCTGGGCTGCGCCGTGCACACCCGCATGCTGCCCGGCCGCGGCTACACCACCGCCGAGCTGGGCGTGAACCTGGTCAAGGCCCTCACGCCCAAAGTGCAGCGCGTGCGCGCCGAAGGCCGGGTGATCCACTGCGGCCGCCAACTGGCCACGGCCGAAGCCCGCCTGGTGGGCCCGGACGGCACGCTGTACGCCCACGCCACCACCACCTGCTTGGTCTTTGATCTGCCGGCACAATCGAAGGCATGAGATTCCTCCACACGATGCTGCGCGTTGGCAACCTTCAACGCTCGATTGACTTCTACACCCAGGTGCTGGGCATGCAACTGCTGCGCCAGTCCGAAAACCCCGAGTACAAATACTCGCTGGCCTTTCTGGGCTTTGACGGCGGCAACCCCGGCCAGGCCGAGATCGAGCTGACCTACAACTGGGGCACCGAGAGCTACGACCTGGGCACGGCCTACGGCCACATTGCCCTGGGCGTGCCAGACGCTTATGCGGCCTGCGAGAAGATCAAGGCAGCCAGCGGCAACGTGACGCGCGAAGCGGGCCCCGTGAAGGGCGGCACCACGGTCATCGCCTTCGTCACGGACCCGGACGGGTACAAAATTGAATTGATACAAAGGGCCGAGGGTTCGGCAGGCGGTGGTCTGCGATGAATTGGCGGTTGCTATTGAACTAATAGCTGGCAGCGCTTGCCAGACAGGCGGTAGAGCCAGTTTTTATTCAATTCAGTGGCCCATTGAGCGCCCGTAAAAAAGCCCGGCATTGCCGGGCTTTTCATTGGGTCGGCGGTGGACCGCCGCTGAATTACTGCGCGCTCAGGGCCACTTCCACGCGGCGGGCTTCGGCGTTGTTGCCGCTGGCCGTGGTTTCTTCGGGCTTCTTCAGCTCGATCTTGTCGTCGGCCACGCCCAGGCCCTTGAGGGCATCACGCACCGCAAAGGCGCGTTGCTTGGCCAGTTCGGCGTTCAGCGCGGCGTCGCCCGTGGCGTCGTGAAAGCCCGACACGACGGCCTTCTTGCCCTCGGCCACGCCCTTGACCACGTCGGCCAGCGCTTCGTTGGCGCCGACAGCCAGGTCGGCCTTGGCGCTGGCAAAGTAGAACTTCACCACGCCGTTGTCCACCCGCACGCTGGCCGCATCGTCAGCGACCAGGGCCGCTGGCGCGTTGCTTGCAACAGCGGGTGCGGCAGGTGCAGCCGAGGTTGCTGCTGCCACCGCCACCGGCTTGGCGGCACCGGCAGCGCCCACGCGCTTGACCACCACGGTGCCGACCACGGCAGAGATCACCAGCGCGATGAGCGCAAACAGGAAACCCAAAGCAAAACGTTCTTGGCTATCGTCGTCGGAACTGGACATGAAAACTCCCGCAGTCGTGATGTTGATTGATGTTGAAAAAGGTCCGGTGTGCCCATGCCGCTGCACTGTCTGTGGCGGGTACAAGACCCTGGCATGCCGCACCAAAGCCTTCAATTGTAAAGTGCTCCCATGACGAATCTTCCCGCGCCCCTTCGCGACCCGGCTCCCATGCTGGAGCGTGCACTGGATGAGTGGGGCGGCGACACCGACCTGTGGGTGTTCGGCTATGGCTCGCTGATCTGGCGGCCCGACTTCGATTTCACCGAGCGCCGCCCGGCCACCGTGCACGGCTGGCACCGGGCGCTCAAGATGTGGAGCCGCATCAACCGCGGCACGCCCGAGTGCCCAGGGCTGGTGTTCGGCATGCTGTCCGGCGGCAGCTGCCGGGGCATGGTGTTCCGGGTGGACAAGGCGCAGGCGCGGCAGGTGCTCATCAACCTGTGGCAGCGCGAGATGGTCACCGCCGTGTACGACCCGCGCTGGCTGCCCTGCCGCACACCGCAGGGCACCGTGCAGGCGCTGGCCTTCACCCTGTCGCGCAAAAGCCCCAACCACACGGGCGAGCTGCCTGACGAAGAGTACTGCCGCATCTTCGAGCAGGCCTGCGGGCGTTTTGGCACCACGCGGGACTACGCCCAGGCCACGTACGACGAGCTGCGCAGGCACGGTATCCATGACCGCGCCTTGGCCAAGTTGATTGCACTGGCCCGCAAAGAGGCTTAGACGCTTTGGCATCGGGTGCCTCGGCAGCATGTGCGGACGGCGCCGTGTCCTGCGGCGCGGCGCGGCGCGGCGCGGCGGGTGCACAATGCGGCGGTCTCTCACCCCTCAGCCAAGGAGCCTGACCCATGAAAAATGTTCGTTCAGCCGGAGTTCTGTCCCTCATCGCCGCTGCCGCCCTGATGGGCTGCGCCGGTTATTCCTCCGGCCCCACGGCCAGCGCCACGCTGGAGCCCACGCGCGGCAGCACCACCACCGGTACGGTGAAGTTCGTGCAAGCCGGCGATGTGGTGAAGGTGTCCGGCGAAATCCGTGGCCTCAAGGCGGGTGCCGAGCACGGCTTTCACATCCATGAAAAAGGCGACTGCTCCAGCGGCGACGGCATGAGCGCCGGCGGCCACTTCAACCCTGGCGGCAAGCCCCACGGCCACCACGGCGCGGGCGAGCACCACACGGGCGACCTGCCCAGCCTCAATGCCGACGCCAACGGCGTGGCCACCTTCAGCTTCGAGTCGCGCACCATCCGCGTGGGCAGCACCGCCAACGACATCGTGGGCAAGGGCCTGATCGTGCACCGCGACCCCGACGACTACAAGACCCAGCCCACGGGCAACGCCGGCCCCCGCCTGGCCTGTGCCGTGATCGCGGCCAAGTAACGGTCGCACGCAGGCAGGGCGCTGGAGCCGCACCGATCCGCCCGCCTGCCTGCCTGCAAAGCTTTTGCCCGCCGTTGCGCTGGCCATAACCCGCCCCAATGCATCGGCCGGCGGGTTTGCTTTTTGGGGAGCCCTCAGGTCCGGCGCGCCGCCAGCAGGCCTTCGGCGCGCGCCAGATCCTGCACGGTGTCGATGTCCGTCACCGTGCCTACGTCTTCCACTTCCAGCCAACGCACTCTTTCTTGCTGCGCCTGATGGAGCACCACGCTGGCAGCGCCCTGCTCTCCCGCCAGGGCCAGCAGTCCAGACAGGCATTCGGCGGCAAAACCCACGGGGTGGCCGCGGTTGCCCTGGTGCACCGGCACCGCCACGGCGCAGTCCGCCAAGACGGCGGCGATGGAACTTAGCGTTTCGGGGAGCACCAGCGGCAAATCTCCGGGCAGTACCAGCCAACCCGGCGCCGTTGCCGTCGCGCGCACCGCCGCTGCAATCGAATCGCCCATGCCGGGGTGGCCCTCGTCCTCCACATGCCAAGGCAAACCACTGGCCCGCACGGCAGCCAGGGTGTGCTCCAGCACGGTAGTGCTGCCCAAGGGCGCGCGCAGCTTGTGTACCGCGCCGCCCGATGCGGTAAACCGTTCGCCCCGGCCGGAGGCGAGGATCAGGACCGTGGGAAGGTGGTGTCGCATGGACGCAATTGCCTGTGGGATCGAAAAAGATGTTCTCGCCAGTTTCCCGTACGGCAGAAAATGCGAAGCAACGCAGCAATGAATGGCCCATCGCTTGCGAGCGCCAGTGATCTACGCACGCTTGGTCAATTCAGGCTTCGGCCCCAATGGCCTGCTCGATTGCCTCAACTTTCCCCAAGGCACGCCACCGTAAGCGCCGCCCGCCAATGCGCCCGAGTGGCCTTTTAGACCTTTGGATAACGGCGGATGCCCAACCACGCCAGCAAGGTCGCCAGCAGCACCAAAGCCCATTGCGATAAAGTAGGAATCTTGCTGGCAGTATCGGTTGGTACAAAGGGTTGAATCTCCACCGCACCCATATCGATGGTGCCGCCCACGATGCGCGTCAATCCTCGCTGGTCGGTTGAAGCCACGGTCACGAACGTGTTTGAGCCTGCATTGCGTGCCGGGCTCGTACTGGCAATCAAGCGTGTGAGCGTGGCGCCACCATTGTTGGCCAGCGATCCTAATTGGGGGTCCACGTTACCGATATTATTGCCACCCACCACCACAGCGGCCGATGTGCTTTGCAGCAGCGAGTAGTTCATATTGATGGTGGCGTTTCCCGTGTTGATATCGGGGCCCGTCGGCGCGGTGCCACCAGCAAATATGGAATTCGTGATGTTGATGGTGTTGGCGCTGTTCCCTCCGTCGAGATTACCCCCCGATGTGCTCGCCGTGTTGGATGCCAGCGTGGAGGAACGTATGTCGGTCAACTGGCTACCGCCAAAAGAACCCTTCAAATAAATGCCGCCACCCTTTCCCGCATTGGCGGCGTTACCCGATATGGTGGTATTTTCCAGACGCAACGTGGAGTTGGTTCTGTAAAAAAAGAAGCCGCCCCCTTGGCCTGCAGTGTTACCACTGATCGTCGAACGATCAACGGTCAGTGTGCCAAGTGCGGACGATTTATAAAAGAACACGCCACCACCACGACCATTGGCGTTGCTATTACCGGAAATCGTAGTATCACTGATCGTCAATGGCGCATTAATTTTATACAAAAAGATGCCGCTGCCCCGAGATCCGCCGGAATTTCCTGAAATCGTGGAACTGGTGATGCTGCTGGAGCCAGCTACGTTATACAAAAACAATCCCGCGCCACCAGAAGTTGCGGTGTTATTGCTGACCCTGGTGTTGCTGATGTTGACCCCACCTGCATTGGATCTGAAAAACAGCGCGCCACCTTTGCTGGTCGACACATTGCCCGTGATGACGGACTGGTCGATCGTCAAGCTTCCCGATTGCTCAAAACGAATAGCAGCGCCACTGCTATTTCTACCCGCCGTCAGCGTCAGACGGCTGATGGTGACGTTTACACCGGCACTTCTGACATAAAAAATGCGGGAAGTGCTATTGCCATTGATGCTCAGTGTCCCTGTCGTGGGTCCTTGCACCGTGACCGAATCGGTAAGACGCAGATGGGTACCACCCAATGTGATGGTGCCGGTCAACGCAGACAGGTCAATGGTGTCGGTGCCCGCGCCTGCAACGCAATCTCCCCCGGTGGTGTCGCTGTTGGTGTTGGCATTGTTCACCGCCTCGCGCAGCGTGCACAAGTTGTCGCCTGCCGTGACATCGTCAGCCAGAGAATCCACTTCGATGACCGCTGCCGATGCGTGCCCGCCCATGGCTGCGAGCGCCGCGCCCGCAGCCAGTACCGCGCTTTTTCCTGTCCGTTTTGCATCGGACTTACGATCCCATGCACCACCCTGTGTCAGGTATACCGCCATATCCCTCATCCCTTAGTGATGCTAACTTTGCTGTTGGCCAGATTCTACGAACAATGGGCACGAAAGTAACCGGTGCCTGACCCTTATGCGCCTGAACACAGAATTCATCCGACTCCCCCTGGCCTTCGATGCGGCCCGCTTGGCCAGCGAGATCCGCGCCCTGCCCGAAGTGGCGTGGCAGCCACACCCCGAAGGGCACGCCGGCAATGCGGCCTTGCCGCTGATGGCTGTGGAGGGCGACCCTCTGAACAACGGTGTCAAAGGGGTGATGCAACCCACGCCGCAACTGCTTGATTGCCCGTACCTGCGACAAGTGATGTCGGTACTGCAAGCCCCCATCGGCCGCACCCGCCTGATGCGCATTGATGGCCGGGCCGAGGCCAGCTTGCATGTGGATGTCAATTACTACTGGCAGCAGCACATGCGCGTGCATGTGCCCATCGTGACCGATCCTGCGGTGCAATTTATCTGCGGCGGCCAAGCGTTGCACATGGCAGCCGGTCAAGCCTGGGTGTTCGATACCTGGCGGGAGCACAACGTCATCAATCCCACCCACTTGCAGCGCATCCACCTGGTGATCGACACCACGGGTTCGGCGGCACTGTCGGCACTGCTCGCGCAAGGCGGCCGCCCCACGGATCCGCAAGCGCCAGCCATGGGCCCGGTCCGCACGGTGGCCTTCGAGCCCGGCGCCCATCCGAAAATTTGGCATGAGGTCGACAATTTTCCTGTGGTGATGTCGCCTGCAGAGCAGCAAACGCTGTTTGCAAACATCCAGGCCGAGCTGCCCAGCACAAATTCGGGCGAAGCCCTGCGTGCCGAAGTGGCCGGTTTTTTCGACCAATGGCGGCAGCTCTGGGACCGGCACCAGTCAGCCCCTTCGGGTTGGCGCGCCTATGCCGATCTGCTGGAAAGTACCGGCGACAGGATGGGCCGACTGCGCAGCAGCGTGACGCTTTCCAACGGGGTGGACGGCGCGTTCGCGGTGCAGCAGATATTACTGGCACCCGCCCTCAACACCGATCTCGCCGATCGGGTGGTGCCGTCGGTGCGCGGCGCCCAGACGCGATTCGACCGGCCCGTTTTCATCGTTTCGTCTCCGCGCTCAGGGTCGTCGCTGCTGTTTGAGACGCTGAGCCAGGCGAAGGACGTGTTCTCCATCGGCGGTGAGAGCCATGCACTGATCGAGGGCATCGAGGCGCTGCATCCCGCCGCCCACCAATGGCACTCCAACCAACTGGGCAGCGCAGATGCCACCCCCGAGGTGATGCAGGAGCTTGCATCCCGATTTGCCACCGCTGCCCATGACCGCGAAGGGCGGCCCACGGCGGACCGGGATAGCTTTCGGTTTCTGGAAAAAACCCCGAAAAACAGCCTGCGCATTCCTTTTTTGCGCGCCATGTTTCCGGATGCCATGTTCATCTACCTGTACCGCGATGAACGCGCCACCATCAGCAGCATGCTGGACGCCTGGCGCTCCGGGCACTTTGTCACCTACGACTTGCCTGGCTGGCGCGGCACACCTTGGTCGCTGGCTTTGGTACAAGGATGGCGTGACATGGCTGGCATGTCCACGGCAGAGGTTGCCGTGCGCCAATGGGAGTCCATTACCCGCACCGTGCTGGATGACCTGCAGACGCTGCCACCCGACAGCTGGTGCGTGGCCAGCTACGACCAACTGGTGGCTCACCCGGAGCAAGAAGTGCGCAGGCTCAGCCAGTTCGTTCGCTTGCCGTGGGATCGCAACTTGACCGCACCGCTGCCGCCTTCGCGGCATACCCTCACGCCAGCCAACCCCGACAAATGGCGAGCCAACGCCACCGAAATCGAGCCTCTGATGCACCTGGTCTCGGCCACTGCCGAGCGCGCCCGGGCACTGTTTGCCCACGAGCCCCTGCGCCGCCCCCCTACGCCGGTGGCGCCCGTCGCTCCCGCTCCCATGCCTGCCGCCGGCCCCCACCCGGCCACTGCCCACCCCATGCCAACGCCCGCCCCCAGCGCCGCCCCCGCCCAGCCGCACGACCACCAGGACTTTCGCAGCGTTCACACCACATCCTTGCCGCAACTGCTCAATGAGTTGGGCGCATCGCTGCTGGTGACCACGTACCAAAGCGGCCGCCTCATCACCCTGCGTGCAGATGGCCCGAAGCTCAACACCCACCTGACCTACTTTCCCAGTCCCATGGGCATGGCCTATGACGGCAACCGCTTGGCCATCGGCACGCTGCAAGCCGTCTGGGACTACCGAAACATGCCCGACGTCGCCTCCCGTCTGCACCCCAACAAGCACGACGGCTGCTTCATACCGCGCAACATGCACGTCACTGGCGACATCAGAGTGCATGAGCTGGCTTTTGATGCGGGTGGAGAACTATGGGTGGTCAACACCCGGTTTTCGGCGCTGTGCACGCTCGATCGCGACCACAGCTTTGTGCCGCGCTGGCGACCATCGTTTGTCACCGCGCTGGCGGCCGAAGACCGATGCCACCTCAATGGCCTGGGGATGCGCGATGGCACCCCCACCTTGGTCACGGCCCTGGGCAGCACCAACACCCCTGAAGGCTGGCGGCACCACAAAGCCCAAGGCGGCATCGTCATGGACATCGCCAGCAACGAAATCGTCACCCAAGGCCTTGGCATGCCGCACTCCCCGCGCTGGCATAACGGCCAATGGTGGTTGCTCGAGAGCGCCAAAGGCACGCTCATCACGTTCGATCCGGCCACCGGAAAAACACAAACCGTCGCCCACATGCCCGGCTTTACCCGCGGCCTGGCCATGCATGGTTCGTTGGCCTTCGTGGGACTGTCCCAGGTGCGCGAGAGCGTGTTCGACGGCATTGCCTTGAGCCAGCGCCTCAAGCCTGACGAGCGTAGCTGTGGCGTCTGGGTCATTGACCTGAATACCGGCAATACGGTGGGCTTTATCCGTTTCGAGGGCATCGTGCAGGAGATCTTCGACATCCAGATACTGCCCGACCTGCGCTACCCCGAGGTGCTGGAGCCCGATGCCGATGTCATTGGCGGCTCGTTCGTCCTGTCGGACGAGGCCATGAAGGATGTGGCGAGGGACTGAGATGGCGAACGCGCACGGGGCAGGCGGCTGAATCCAGCCGCGGGGGCGGCGGCGTGTCCCTCCGCCTGTCCAGCGTGCGCACCTTGGACAAAGGGCGGCGCGCCGGGCGCGCGGCCACCTGACGCCCGAAAGACTCGGCCGCCTATTCGCTCCCGGCCCGGCGCTTGGGCCCTCTCACGCCAGCTGAAACGGCAACGCCCTCGGTGTCTTCCCGGTCAACCGCGCTACCGCGTTGGCGAACGCCGGCGCCAGCGGTGGCAGGCCTGGCTCGCCCATGCCCGTGGGCGGCTCGGCACTAGGCACGATGTGCACGGCCACCTGGGGCATGTCGGTGATGCGCGGCACGGCGAAGTCACCAAAATTGCTCTGCTCCACCACGCCGTCCTTGAGGGTGATGGCCGCGCCCGGCAGGCACATCGACAGGCCCATCAGCGCACCGCCCTGCACCTGCGCTTCCACGCTCCTGGGGTTGACCACCAGGTTGCAGTGCACGCCCGCGGTCACGCTGTGCAGTTTGGGGGTGCCGTCCTTGACCGACGCCTCGACCACATAGGCCACCACGGACTGGAACGACTCATGCACCGCCACGCCCCAGGCGCGGCCGGCGGCGAGCTTCTTCTTGCCGTAGCCCGACTGCGCCACGGCCAGCTGCAGCGCCGCCTTGTGGCGCGGGTGCTTGTCGCCCATCAGGGCCAGGCGGTAGGCCACCGGGTCTTGCTGGGTGGTGCGGGCCACTTCGTCGATCAGTGTCTCCATCGCGTAGGCGGTGTGGGTGGAGCCCACGCTGCGCCACCACAGCACGGGCACGTTGACGTCCGGGTGGTGCACCGACAGCTTCATGGGCACGTTGTAGGGCTCTTTCATGCCCTCGATGGCGGTGGCGTCGATGCCGTTCTTGACCATGAAGGCCTCGAACGGTGAGCCCTTGGTGATGGACTGCCCGACGATGGTGTGGTCCCACGCCAGGATCTTGCCCTGCGCGTCGAAGCCGATCTCGGCGCGGTGCACGTGCATGGGGCGGTAGTAGCCGCCCTTGATGTCGTCCTCGCGGCTCCACAGCGTGCGCACCGGGGCCGTGATGCCCGCCGTGCGTGCGGCCTTGGCCACGCCGCAGGCTTCCACCACGTAGTCGCTGGTGGGGATGGCGCGGCGGCCGAAGCCGCCACCGGCCATCTGGGTGTGGACCTTGACGTTCTGCGGCTCAAGCCCCAGCGTCTTGGCAGCGGCCATGGCGTCCAGGCCCGGCATCTGCGTGCCCATCCACAGCTCAGCTTTATCGCCGTCGAGCTTGACGGTGCAGTTGAGCGGCTCCATGGGCGCATGCGCCAGGTACGGAAAGACGAACTCGGCGCTGATCTTGTGCGATGAGCCTGCCAATGGCGCCGTATCGGCCTGCATCGCGACCAGGCCGGGCTTGGCGGCCAGCTCGCGGTACTGCGCCAGTTGCTGCGCGGAGTCGGTGGGCTTGACGCCGCTGTTGTCCCATTCAGCCTTCAGGGCATCGCGCCCCTGCTTGGCAGCCCAGTAGCCATCGGCCACCACCGCCACGCCTTCGCCGCCCCGGTCGGTGGGCACGCGCAGCACGGCTTTGACGCCCTTGACGGCCTTGGCCGCCGAGTCGTCCAGCGTCTTGAGCCGGGCGCCGAACACCGGTGGGCGCGCCACCACGGCGGTGAGCATGCCGGGCAGGCGCACGTCGATGCCGTAGTCCTGCCGGCCGCTCGACTTGGCCTTGGCGTCGAGCCGGCCCGTGGGCTTGCCGATCAGGCGGAACTGCTTGGGGTCCTTGAGCACCACTTTCTCGGGCACGGGCTGCTTCATCGCGGCCTCGGCCAGCGCGCCGTAGCCCAGCTTCTTGCCGCCGGGGCCGACCACAAAGCCGTTGCTGGTGCGCAGTGCCGATGCGTCCACACCCCACTGCGCGGCAGCGGCGCCGACCAGCATGGCCCGGGTGCGCGCGCCCAGTTCGCGGTACTGGGTGTACGAGTTCTTGATGGAGCCGGAGCCGCCGGTGATGTGCATGCCGAAAGCCGGGTCCACATAGGCCGGGTTGGCGTCTCCATGCACGCTGCGCACCTTGGACCAGTCCGCGTCCAGCTCTTCGGCCAGGATCATGGGCAGGCCGGTCTGCACGCCCTGGCCGAAGTCCAGGCGGTTGATGGTGACGGTGACGATGCCGTCGGCATCGATGCGCACGAAGGCCGAGGGCTGCTCGAAGGGCTTGAGCCCGGCGGGTGCCGCAGCTGGCGCACCCTGCGCGGTGGCTGCCAGCGGGAAGGCGCCCAGCGCAAACCCAGAGGCTGCGGTGACTTTGAGGAAGGTGCGGCGTGCAAAGCCGCCGGCACCGTCGATGGCGTCGTCTGCTCCTGAATCAGTAGCGCCTTGCGCCCTGTCCATGAGCGCCAGAAGGTTCTTGGGCATGCTGCTGCGCGCTGCCTCTACCACTTGAGGGTCGAAATGCATGGTGTTCTCCTTCGGTGCTTGGGTCAGGCCAGCGTCTTGGCGGCGTCGTGGATGGCGGCGCGGATGCGCACATAGGTTCCGCAGCGGCACACGTTGCCGGCCATGGCGGAGTCGATGTCGGCGTCGCTCGGTTTCTTCTTGCCCTTGAGCAGTGCGGTGGCGCTCATGATCTGGCCGCTCTGGCAGTAGCCGCACTGGGCCACGTCGTGCTTGACCCAGGCCGCGTGCACGGCCTTGCCCACCTTGTCGCTCTCCGTGACGGCCTCGATGGTGGTGATCTTCTGCCCCGCCGCCGCCGAGATCGGCGTGATGCACGAGCGGATCGGCGCGCCGTTCAGGTGCACCGTGCAGGCACCGCACAAGGCCTGGCCGCAGCCGAACTTGGTGCCGGTCATGCCCAGCGTGTCGCGCAGGGCCCAGAGGATGGGGGTGGATTCGTCGGCGTCGACGGGCGTGTCTTTGCCATTGATGTTCAGGGTGGGCATCGTGGGACTCCAGGGGTGAAGGTCAGCGCCTGCAAAAGACGGCGCAATCAGGTGCGGCTGTATCGCCGCTTGGTTTTTTCGTTTTTTTAAGAGAATATTTATTCGATTAAATCCGAAATTCTGAGTTTGTGCTGGCGGTCAGGCTGGCGGGGCGGTGTTGCGCATTGCATTCACGGGCGGCCAGGGCCTTCATGCCTTGAGTGCATCCCAGCACAGGCCAAACGCCATCTGGTGCACGGCGTCGTCGTCGGGCAGCGTCTTCGATCGGATCAGACTGGCCGTCTCGCGCACCGAGCCGACAAAGCTGGCCGTGAGCAGCGGCACCGGCACGGCCTTGAGGATCTCTTGCTGCTGCCCTTCGGCCATCAGCGCAAAAAAACCGGCCATCAGCCGGGTGGAGAATTCGCGGTTGCCGTCGGTGAACCAGGGCGAGTTGTAGTACTGCTCCTGGAACACCACCTCGGCATACTGGTCCAGCCGGTGGCGCAGCAGGTTGCACCAGCTGCGGCGCACGCGGGCGCGGTAGGGCATGTCGGGCAGCACGCCCTCCATGAGGCGCGTGGCCGTCACGGTCTTGGCGTCCTGGTAGAGCTGGCTGATGAGTTCGTCCTTGGACGGGTGGTACACGTAGAGCGTGCTGGTAGCAATGCCCGCGGCCCGCGCGATCTCGGCCATGGTCAGGCCGCTCAGGCCCGTGCGGGCCACCAGGTCGAAGGTGGCCTGCGCAATGGCGCGCTGTTTCTCATCGTCCTTGGGTTTCATGGCGGGGCGACTATAAGCGAATAATCATTCGGCCACAACCAGCGGGTGCCAAGCCCGGCGCAAACGCCTGCCGTAGCGCAAGGCGTGATGGTACGGGCGATGCACAATCGCTGCCATGACCACGCACTCCATCGCCGACCTGCGCAAGAGCTACGAGCGCGCAGAACTCAACGAAGACGCCTCGCACGCCGCGCCGCTGCAGCAGTTCGACCAGTGGCTGCAAGAGGCCATCAAGGCCGAGATCCCCGAGCCCAACGCCATGACGCTGGCCACCGTGGGCAGCGACCTGCGCCCCAGCACCCGCATCGTGCTCATCAAGGGCTACGACGAGCGCGGCATCGTCTGGTTCACCAACTACGACAGCCGCAAGGGCCGCCAGATCGGCGGCAACCCGTTCGCCGCGCTGCAGTTCCATTGGGTGGAGCTCGAGCGCGTGGTGCGCATCGAAGGCACGGTGGAGAAAGTGAGCGACGAGGAAAGCGACGCGTATTTTCACAGCCGCCCGCTCGACTCCCGCATCGGCGCCTGGGCCAGCCCGCAGAGCCAGGTGATCGCAGGCCGCAGCGTGCTGGTGGCCAATGCGGCCAAGTACGGCGCGCAGTTCCTGCTCAAGCCGCCGCGCCCGCCGCACTGGGGCGGCTACCGCCTCAAGCCCGAGCAATGGGAGTTCTGGCAGGGCCGCAAGAGCCGCCTGCACGACCGCCTGCGCTACCGCCTGGACCAGGGCGAGTGGGTGCGGGAGCGCCTCGCACCCTGAGCGAGGCCTGGCCGCCCCACCCGGGGCGCGCCAAGGGCGCACACAGGAGCACACAGGAGCACACAGGAGCGCACGGGAGCCCAAGGGCGGTGGGGGCCCTGTTCATCTTCCGTTCATGTCCCGCTTCGTCGCGGTTCATGGGCGCATCACGTTCTGTCCACCCCTGCCCGGTTCAATGGGAACCGCTGACTTCGCAGTCGGCGTCAACAACTCACAACCATTGAACTTCCATGAAAATCAACCGCCTGGCACTGGCCGCTTTCCTCGTCACCGCCGCTTCTTTGCAAGCCCACGCCAAGACACCCGTGGTCAACCACGCGATCAATGAGGCCGAAGTGCTGACCGCGCAGCAGAACTGGTGCAAGGCGCTGCTCGACATCAGTGCCGTCCACCAGCGCGACGGCGTCGCTGCCGCCACTGCGCTCGCGGCCAAGGTGATCGACAGCGCCTACGGCTACCAGTTCGGCGCCGTACTGTTCAAGCCCACGCTCACCGTGGCGCCGCAGACCTTCCGCACCGACCGCGCCGGTGCGCTGGCGTACTTTGTGGGCGGCAACCCCAGCTACCCCAACGACACCGGCTTTGCGCTCAAGGGCTGGAAGAAGTGCGATGTCGACAATGCTGCGGTCTACATCTCTGGCGACGTGGCCATGACCATGGGCAACGTGCGCTTCACCGGGCCGGACGGCACGGTCACCACGGTGGACAAGACCTGGAGCTTCGCCAAGGACGATGCGGGCCAGTTGCGCATCGTGGTGCACCACTCGTCGCTGCCGTACGCGGCCCGATAAGGCGCATCGCATCGCACCGGCCCGGCCGGTTTGCCTTGCTGCCTACAGGTAGCCATTGCGCCGGCCGCGCCTTACACGGCGAAGAACTTCGTCACCCCGAGGATCACCACCGGCATGGTGATGAGCGCCAGCGCCGTGGACACCGCCACGCTGGCGGTCACCTCGTCCTCGGCCACCTGGTAGCGCTGGGCGAACAGGAACACGTTGGCGCCCACCGGCAGCGACGCCGCCACGATCATCACCGCCAGCGGCATGCCCGACAGGCCCAGTGCCCAGGCCAGCGCCACCAGCACCAGCGGGTGCACCACGCACTTGACCACCGCGATGCGCAGGGCCGCCTTGAAATGGTGGCCCACCTTGGTGAACGCCAGCGTCACGCCCACCAGCAGCAGCGAGATGGGCCCGAGCGCCTGGCCCAGCAGCAGCATGGGCTTGTCCACCACGGCCGGGATGGCGAGGCCCGTCTGCGCAAACAGCAGGCCCGCGATGATGGGCAGCGGCACCGGGTGCACGATGCCGTTGCGCACCGCCTGCAGCACGGTGCGCCACATGGCCTGCTGCGTGCCCCCGGCGCGGCCCGCATGCTCGCGCGCAGAGGCCAGCTCGAACACCACGGTGGCGGCGGTCAGCAGGATGAGCGCGTGCACCGAGATCAGGGTGAACAGCGTCACCAGCCCGGCCTCGCCAAACACCAGGCTTACCAGCGGCACGCCGATCATGATGGTGTTGCTGAAGGTGTTGGCCAGCGCGCGCGCCGCCGCCAGGCTGGAGAAGCCCAGCACCGCCATGGTCACGCCAAAGACGAGCATCGCCGCCGCGAAGTAGATGGCGATGGGGCCGAAGTCCAGGTCCTGCACATGCACCGAGCTCATGGTGCGAAACAGCAGCGCGGGGGTGAGCACCATGAACACGAGGTTGGCCAGGTCCTTCACGGCCTCGGCCCGTATCCACCCGCGCCGCCCCGTGTAGAAGCCGATGACGATGAACAGGATGACGGGGAGCAGCGAGGTGACGACGGGCGAGTTCACGGTGGGCGGCACGGCGCGCTGGGGCGGCCGGCAAAGGGGTGGACGACAGCGCGGCCGGTGGTGGCCGCGGCCGGTATTGTGGCCTCTGCCGCAGGTGCATCACAGCCTTTGCTATGAATTGAATAGCTGCTCCCGCAATCCCATCAAGCGGTAGGTGCCATTTTTCTTCAGTTTTTGGCATTCACCCGGGCATGCAGCCACCCACAGGCCAGCATGCGCCGCCCGCTGAAGGGGCCGGCGCCACAGGTGCAACACGCTTTGGAGCGCCCTATAGTGCCAGCCAGCATCCGCCACAGCGTGCATCGACATGAAGTTCGCCGCCTTCTTTCGCAACCTCAACCTGGGCCACGGCGCCGCGCCGTCGCGCGCTGAACTCGAGAGCATCTTCACGCGAGCCGGCGCCGGAGAGGCGGCATCGTTCCAGACCAACGGCACGGTGGCCTTCACCGCACGCGGTGTGCGGCCCGCGCGCCAGGTCCTGCGGGCGGTGCAGGCGATGCTGGTGCACGAGCGCGGGTTCGACGAGCCCGTCTTTCTGCGCGACATGCCCGGCCTGCTGTCCCTGCGCTTCCGCGACCCGTTTACCGGCCTGAGCAAGAGCCCGCCCGTGTACGACTTCTACGTGACCTTTCTGCACGACGACGCGCAGGTGGTGCCCGGCCTGCCGCAGAGCAACGCCCGCGGCGATGTGCAGGTGCTGCTGTACACCGACACCGCGTTGCTGTCGGTGAGCCACGCGCACGGCCTGACCATGGGCAGCCCGAACGTGTGGGCCGAAAAGCTCTTCGGCCTGCCCGCCACCACCCGCACCTGGGGCACGCTGTGCCGGCTGCTGGAGCGCCATGCGTGACTGCCCGTGGAACGAACTGCCCGGGGTTTGCCTGTCTCCTTGGCCGTTTGCCCTGCGCGCAGGCTGGCAAGCTGGCGGGGCTGACTGGGCGCCTGCCGCGGCCCGCCCCCTGGGCGCTTCGGCACCGCCACAAGTCAGCGCGCACAGGGCGCCCTTCCCTGCCCCCGTTGGTGACGGGCGGTGGAGCCGGGCGTACACCACGACATCCGGAGGGCTCCATGCTGTACACAGAACTTGAGATCCACGCGGCCGTGAAGCGGCTGATCCGCGAAGGCTACGCGGCGCTGACCCGGCGCCAGCAGCACATCGTGGACTCGCTCTCGGCCATCTGCTGACGCTGCTGACGCTGCGGCCAGCGTGGCCCGGCCGGTAGCGCCCAGCCGTTACTGCGGTGCCGGCGCCGCCGACAGCAGCCGCGCCACCCCTTCCAGGCCCATGACCTGGTGGTCGGCCCCGTCCCAGGGGCTGACGCCGGGCCGCACGGTCTGCACCGTCACCATGCCCAGCGCGCGCCCCGCGCCCAGCTCGGACAGCGGGTTGTCGCCCACCACCAGCACCTGCCGGGGTGCACACCCTTCCTGGGCCAGGATGTCCGCAAAGATGCGGCCCTTGCCGTGCGGCCCGGGCTCGTCGATCGCGTCGATCACCACGCGCTCGAACCACGGCGCAATGCCCAGCGCGTCGATCTTGCTCTGCTGCAGCCGCCGAAACCCGCTGGTCACCAGGTACTTGCGCACCGGCAAGCCGGGCAACTGGCCGATGTCGGCGTAGCCCGACAGCGGCGGGCGCATCTCCATGCGGCAAAACTCCTGCCAGCCCGCGTCGCGCATCGCGGCGCTGAAGCCGAAGCGCTCGGCCACCAGGTCGAAGGCCGTGTACCAGCACTCGCCAATGGCTTCTTCCAGCACCTCGGGCGACAGGGTGCCCTGGTTGGCCTTACGGATGGCCACGAAGGCCGACTCGAACAGCGTGCCCATGGCGCGGGCGTCCAGCAGGCAGTTGTCCAGATCAAAAATCGCCACGGTGCAGGGCTTGCGGTGGGCGGGCACGAGGGGGATGGGCTCAGTCATTGCGGGGTTCGTTGTTGCAGTTCATCTGGGTCTAGCCAGCCACCACGGACACGCCGTGGTCCGCCAGCGTCAGGCTCACCGGCGCGCCCACATCCAGCGGTGCCTTGACCAGGGGCGAGACGACGAAGATCTCGCCCAGCGCGCTGGCAAACGTGTATTCCATGATGCTGCCCAGGTAGGTGCGCTTGGTCAGCCGGGCGGCCAGGCCCGCCGTGGTGGCCGGGCCGATGATCCAGGCCTCGGGCCGCACGGCGATCTTCACGGGGCCGGACGGCAGCGAGGGCGGAGACGGCACGCGCAGCGGGCCCAGGTCGGCATGGCCCGGGGCGCCGCCATCCGCATGGCTTCGCTGGCTGGCTTGGTTGGTGCCCTCGAACAGCATGGCCTCGCCCATGAAGCCGGCCACGAACTCCGACGCGGGCTGCTCGTACAGCTCGCTGGGCGCGCCGCGCTGGGCGATGGCGCCCTTGTTCATCACGATGATCTGGTCGCTGACCGCCAATGCCTCGCTCTGGTCGTGCGTCACGTACGCCACGGTGAGCGACAGCCGCTGCTGCAGCGTGCGGATCTCTTCGCGCATCGCGCGGCGCAGGCGGGCGTCCAGGTTGGACAGCGGCTCGTCGAACAGCAGCACCGCCGGCTCCAGCGCCAGCGCCCGGGCGAGCGCCACCCGCTGCTGCTGGCCGCCCGACAGCTCCGCGGGCCGGCGCTGGTCCAGCCCGTGCAGGCCCACGGTATCCAGCATGGCGCGCGCCTTCTCGCGCACCTGGGCCTTGCCCAGGCCCGACATGCGCAGGCCATAGCACACGTTGTCGATCACGTTCATGTGCGGAAACAGCGCGTAGCTCTGGAACACCAGGCTCACATTGCGCTGGGCCGGGCCCAGGGTGGTCACGTCGTGGCCGTCGATGAAAATGCGCCCGGCCGTAGGCGACTCCAGCCCGGCGATCATGCGCAGCGTGGTGGTCTTGCCGCAGCCCGACGGCCCGAGGATGGTGGTGAGCGTGCCTCGGGGCACGGCAAAGCTGATGTGGTCCACCACCAACGGGTCGCTGTCGGCGGGGCCAAAGCGCTTGCACACGCCCTGGAACTCGATGCCGTGGGACGCCAGGGGCGGTGGGAATGAAGACAGGGTCATAGCAGTGGTTTCCTCAGGCAGGCGCGGCGCCTGGCGCTGCCGGCAGGCCGCCCGGGGCCAGCGTGGCGCCGGTGTCCCCCGGCGCCGCCGACGGCCCCCAGGTCACGAGTGCATCCACGCCCACCACCCGCCCCGCGTCCTGCCGGTTGAACAGGGTGACCTCGGCGCCCATCGACTCGGCGATCTGCTTGCAGATCGACAGGCCCAGGCCCACGCCGCCCTTGCCCGCAGAAAACGGCTGGAACAGGCGCTGGCGCACCCCGTCCTCGATGCCGGGGCCTTCGTCCCACACCAGCATTTCGCGCCAGCCGGTGCTGTCGCGCAGCAGCACGCCCAGCCGGCCGTGCGCCGGTGTGTGGTGAATGGCGTTGGCCAGCAGGTTGCGCATCAGCTCGCCCAGCAAGGCAGCGTCGCCGGGCACTGAGAGGTCAGGCCCCTCCAGCGCAAAGTCCAGGCGCTTGGCGGCGATCAGCGGTGCCAGCTCCATCACCGCCTCGCGCGCCACGGCGTTCAGGTCCACGCAGGGCAGCTCGCCCATGCGCTTGAGCTGCTCCACCTTGCTCAGGCTGAGCAGTTGGTTGGCCAGGCCCGAGGCCCTGTCCACCGTGTGCAGCATCTGCTGCAAGGCGTCGGCCGGCAACACGTCGCCATGGATGGCCGACTGCAGCTGCGTGCGCAGCACCGCCATGGGGGTGCGAAGCTGGTGCGTGGCGTCGGCCAGAAAGCGCCGCTGCTCCTCGATCCAGCGGCTTTGCCCCGCCTGCAGCGTGCGCAGGTGCACCACGGCAGGCGCCAGTTCCGACGGCCCTTCGTACGGCGCCACGGCCGCGCCCGCCGGCCGCTCCAGCGACGCATCCGCGCGGCGCAGCCAGGCGGACGCCACATGCGCCAGCGCCACCGACACGGCGCTCATCGCCAGCGCCAGGGCGTAGACGGCGCGCAAGACCGGGTTGTCCAGCATCTGCCCCGCGGTGGGCAGGCGCTCGTTCCAGCGGCGCGCCACCTGCCGCACGACGGGCTCGCCGCCAGCGGCAACCCCTGCGGGCTGGTACAGCGTGGCGCCCACGCGGGCCAGTTGGCCATCAATCTCTGCCAGGTAGAAGTGCACCTGCCCGGGCGCGCCGAGTTCGTGCACCGACAGCAAGGGCGGCACCGCCGCGCTGCCGGCCAGGCGCTCGCCGCCCAGCCGGGTCTCGCGCAGCCACTGCGGCCGGACCGATGGGGTGGCGTAGGCTGGCGCACCGGTATCGGCGTCGCTGTCGGTGCCCTGCCCTGTGGGCCAGGCCAGCAGGGCCACGCGCAGGGTGTTGTCCTGCCAGTCGGCATTGGTACGCATCTGTTGCACCGCATGCACGCCGATGAACAGCGCCACCAGGCCCCACAGCGCCGCCAGCGGCCACACCACCAGCAGCCGCCGCAGCGAGCCGCCGCGCGGCTGCCAGCGCTTTGGCCCATGCCACGCACCCCACCGGCGCCGCAGCCACAGCGTCACCGGGGCGCCCCGCCCTTTTGCGCGGCCATGCTGTCGCCGTCGCACAGCAGGTAGCCCACGCCGCGCAGGGTCACGATCTCGGCATTGGTGCCCACCAGCTTCTTGCGCAGGCGGTGTACGACCACCTCCACCGCGTCGGCCTGCACCTGCTGCTCGCCCGTGTCGGCAAACACCTGTGTGCGCAGCTCTTCCTTGCTCACCACCCGGTCCACGCGGGACATCAGCAGCCGCAGCAGTTCGGCCTCGCGCTGCGACAGGTCCAGCGGCAGCGCATCGTTGTAGAACACCCCGGTGCCGGGCTCGCGGTACAGCGCGCCGCAGCGCAACTGCCCGTCGCGCCCCACCCGCCGCGTGAGCGCCCGAAGGCGCGCCACCAGCTCGTCCAGGTCGAACGGCTTGGCCAGGTAGTCATCGGCGCCCGCCTCCAGCCCCGCGATCCGGTCCGTGACCGCCGCGCGGGCCGTGAGCGCCAGCACAGGCGTGGTGCTGCCGCCGTCGCGCAGGCGGCGCAGCACCTCCAGGCCGTCCAGCCCGGGCAGCGACAGGTCGAGCGTGATCACGTCGAACACGGTGCGACGGGCTGCCGCCAGCGCCTCCTTGCCGTCCGCGCAGCACAGCACCTCGAAGCCGCGCGCCGCCAGGCTGCGGCTCAGGGCGCCGGCCAGATCAAAATCGTCTTCGACCAAGAGGAGTTTCATAAGCAGGGGATCATGCCGCGTGCGCACAGGGGCTGCCATTGTGCTTTCACCAAGGGCGGGTGAAAGCAAGTCGAAAGCGGGTGGACCAGATGAGATGCACGACAAGGCCACCGGTTGGCCTGCTACGGTGCACTACCCGCCGCTGCAAGCGCCCAGCCGCTCCCTCACCCTCTCCACCTCCTGAGCCACCCGTGCGCCCAGGCCCTGGACAGTGAACGGGCCCGCGATCAGCACCGCGTTGTTATTGTCGGACGATGCACACAGCTGGATGCGGTTGGGCTGGCCGTCGGCACCGAAGAGAACACGCAGCACGCGGGAACTGCGCGCCGGATGCCACTCCACAGTTTTATAGAAGTAGGTGCGCGACACAGAGTTGACCGCCGGCTCCGGCACCAGCCCTGCGGTTGCCACCAGCCAGTCATGCAGCTGCTGGCGCGTCATGGTCTGCTGCAAGCTAACGGCCCACCAGACCGGACTGCCCGGCCACCAGCCAGCCCCACATGCCCAGCACCGCCAGAAAGTTGATGGTGAAGACCAGGCCGCGCAAGCGCACGTTGGTCGTCCCCACCTGCACGACGCTGTGCGCAACCCGCCCCGCGATGAACACCCACGCCAGCGCAAGCTGCACTCCGTCGACCGCCTGGAGTTGCCACAGCACCAGGCAAGCGGCGTAGAAAAACAGCGGCCACTCGAACTGGTTGGAGAGATTGGCGCTCACCCTGCGCTCCAGCGCCGCCCAGGGGTTGGAGCCATCGGCGCTGCGGCCAATGCCCCAGACCGACGGGGCGCGCACTGCGGTGAGCAGCATGTAGAGCACCGTGGCAAGGGCGACGTGCAGTGCCATGGGGTAGAGCAACAGGTGGGAAAGGTGGGACATGGTGGGGCGCGGCGAAGGGATGACAAAAAACCAGTGTCGGCGATTGTGCGTTGGCAAGCTGCATGTTTGCGGTATGGCGCCTGCACCCCGCCGCATCAGTGGCCAGCCTGGAACGGGCGCTCGGACGCCAGTGGCTCCCTGTCGAGCAGGCAGTCGATCAACGCGGCCAGGGCCGGCGACGGGTGCCGCCGGTTCGAGTAGTAGAGAAACAGGCCGGGACGCGTGACGGACCAATCGGCGAGGACCTGCACGAGCCGCCCCTGGCGCAGGTGCTCGTCCATCTGGTCGCGTTCGAACACATAGGCGATCCCCAGCCCTTGCAGGGCCGCGGCCACCCCCAGGTCCGAATGGTTGGTGACCAGAGGCCCGTCCACAGCCACCTCCACGCGTTTTCCGGCCTGCTCGAACTCCCACCGGTAGGCGCTGCCATCGGCCTGCAGGCGCCAGTTGATGCAGGCATGGTGATGCAGGTCGTCGGGGGACTGGGGCACGCCGCGTCGCGCTAGGTAGTCTCTGGACGCAACGGCAATCATGTGGATGTCCGGGGTCAGGCGCACGGCAATCATGTCCTTCTCCAGCCGCCCGCCCACGCGAATCCCGGCATCGAAACGCCCCGCCACGATATCGCTCAAGCCGTCGTCCACCACGATGTCCAGCTGCACATCCGGGTGCGCCCGGTGAAACCGCCCCAGCCGCGGCGCAATGACCTGGCGGGCCGCCATGCCCAGGGTGTTGATGCGCAGTTTTCCGCGCATCTGGCCGGCCGCCGCGCTGGCCTCGGCCACGGCATCGGCCATGTCCCGAAACAAGGGCGCCAGTCGCGCGTACAGAAGGTCTCCCGTGGGCGTGGGCGCCACGCTGCGCGTGGTGCGGTTGAGCAGCCGGGCGCCCATGCGGGCTTCGAGCAGGCGGATGGTCTGGCTCAACGCCGACGGCGACAGGCCCAGGTGTTCCGCCGCCCGGGCAAAGCTCGCCCGCTCCACCACTGCGGCAAAGGCCTTCAGTTCCGCAAACTCCGCTCCACGCATTGTGTATTCGTTTCTACATAGCTCATTCGTATTCTAGGCCATTCACTAAACTCTTCAGAGGCGTCAATCTCACGGCTTCCACCACTCAGGAGTTTGTCGCCATGACCAAATTGCACCTTCCCGACCCCATTGCCGCCTATTTCGCGGCCGACAGGCAGAGCTCCGAAGCCCTGGCCCAGTGCTTCACGCCAGGGGCCGTCGTCCAGGATGAGGGCCACACCCACCAAGGCCGCGAGGCCATCGCGGCGTGGCGCACAGCAGCGTCTGCCAAGTACACGTACACGGCCAGCCCTGTGGCGCTGGAGCAGCACCACGGGCAGCACGTGGTGACGAGCCGTGTGGAGGGCAACTTCCCTGGCAGCCCGTTGGACCTGCGCTACTACTTTCGCCTCGAGCGTGGCCTGATCGCCTCGCTGGAGGTCACGGTATGAGCTTCGACCTTCAACTGCAAGGGCAACGCGCCCTGATCACCGGCGGCACCAAAGGGGTCGGAGCCGCCGTCGTCAGCGCGCTGCGCAGTGCGGGTGCGCAGGTCATGGCCACCGCGCGCGCGGTGCCTGTGCAACCGGCCGACGGCGTGCTCTATGTGGCAGCCGACATCACCACCGCGCAGGGCGTGGAAACAGTCGCCCAATCGGTGTTGCAGCACTGGGGCAGTGTCGATACTTTGGTCAACGTGGTGGGCGGCTCCAGCGCCCCGGGCGGCGGCTTTGCCGCGCTGGACGATGTGCAGTGGTTCAGCGAAATCAACCAGAACCTGATGCCGGCCGTGCGGCTGGACCGCGCCCTGCTGCCCGGCATGCTGGCCCGCGGCTCGGGCGTCATCGTCCACGTCAGCTCCATCCAGCGGCTGCTGCCGCTGCCGGAATCCACCACCGCCTACGCGGCGGCCAAGGCGGCGTTGTCCACGTACAGCAAAGCGTTGTCGAAAGAGGTCACGCCCCAGGGCGTGCGGGTGCTGAGCGTCGCTCCCGGCTGGATCGAGACCGAGGCCTCGGTGGCACTGGCCCAGCGCCTGGCCGATCAGGCCGGTACCGACTACGCGGGCGGGCAACGGATCATCATGCAGTCGCTCGGCGGCATCCCGCTCGGCCGGCCAGCTAGGCCGCAGGAAGTGGCAGACCTGATCACCTTCCTGGTCTCGCCGAGGGCCGCAGCGATCTCGGGCTCGGAGCACATCATCGATGGGGGCACGGTGCCTACGGTGTAGAGGGGCGCCGGTAGCGGGCGCATCACAAGCGGCAACACAGCGGCCGCTGTTGCGGCCCGGTCAATGCGGACTGTGGGTGTTGTGGCCAGACACGGGGTCTCAAACCTTCAGCGATCGCTCCAGGTCAGTCAGCCGGTAGCGGGCCAGGGCCAGGTTGCCCTTGCTGCGGTCAAGCACCAGGTACAGGAACAGGCCTTCGTTGTTGGGGATCAGGCGGATCAGGTGGTATTGCTCGGCCAGCGTGATCAGGATGTCTTCGATTCCGCGGCGGATGCCCAGGGATTCCATGGTCTTGAGCTTGGCCTGCACAACCTGCGTGTTGCCTGCGGCGGCAAGGTCCAGGTTCATGCCGCTGCCGGCCTGCGCCAGGCACATGCCGCTGCGGTAGTCCACCACCGCCACGGCCAGCGCGCCGTCGATCGTCATGGCTGCGTCCATGGAACTCTTCAGATTCGAACTCATACCGTCTGTGCCTTTTTTCTCTTCGTTGAAATACTCATTGACCGTCTTGACCTTGCCCACCTGCTCCATCAGCACGAACCACAGCGTCTGCGGGTCGCTGTTGGGCAACTGGTATTTGTGAACCCCCGCGCGCGGGTGGGTGCGCAGGAACTTGGCGATCTCCATGTCTTCCATCACGGCGTTGGGCAGCAGGAAGAACCACACCGCCCGCGCGTCCAGCAGCGGCTGCAGCGCCAGCACCGCCGGCAGCATGGTGAAGGCGCCGGGGCCCACCAGGATGGCCACGGCGTCGGGCTGGGCTGGCAGCTGGGACAGATCCGGCACGTTGGCAGGCCGGTACCAGCTGATCTCCGGAGACCCCGCCACACCGCCCAGTGGCATCTTTTCCCAGGCGCCGTGGCCGGTGGTGCCGGTCACACCGAGCTGGGCCAGCGCGTAGCCGCCAATGCGTGAAGTCAGGTCCAGGACGGCAATTTCGGGTACGGGCATCGACGGTCGGCTCGGTAATAAAGAGGGAAAGTGGCTGATCTGGACATCGGGGTTGGTGGACGGGGACTTATCCCCTCGCCCCATGTGGCAGTGCCGGATGTCGGCGGACAGACCCCCACGAAGCTTCGTCAGCGGCGCGGGTGGGTGTCCGGGTGGCCCGATCCCCCAACGCCCGGCGCGGGACGCCGTGGGGACGATCGGTTTTTGATCAGGTGCTGGGTCTCAAACCAGGGTTTTCACCTAGGATTTTATGACTTGTATCCAGTTATTGCAAACAGTTGAATTTTGTTAACAATTGGAATGAACTGGCGAGACTTCCCATCCATTCCTGCTCAACACGGCCCGGGCGCGGGCTGCCAACCCGCATGGCGCCCGGGCCCGTCCATCAAAACGCTACCTTTACCCCCACCGTCACGTTGCGCCCCATCAGCGGCGCCGCGTTCTTGATGAACGAGGTGTGCGCATACGCCAGGCGGTCGGTCAGGTTGTTCGCCTTCACATACACCTGCCACGGTGTGCCGCCGCTGAACTGGCCGCTGTAGCTCACGCCCACATTCAGCATGCCGTACCCGGGCGTGGCGGTTTCGAACTCCGCCACACGACCCTGGCGGGCCACCTGCACCCATTCGACCTGGCCTTCCCAGGCGTTCCAGTTGCCGTCCAGGCGCAGGCCGGCGCGGGTGGCGGGGATGCGGGGCAGCAGGCCGCCGCCGGCCAGGCGCGCGCGCACGGTGTCGCCGAACAGGGTGATGCCGAAGTGGCGGTTCAGGCGCTGGCGCACCTGGCCTTCGATGCCGGTGAAGGTGGCGTCGGCCTGGCTGTACTGAAGCAGCTGCAGGCCATCGACCTCGTCCAGCGTGCGGCCGTAGATGTAGTTGCTGATACGGTTGCGGAACACGCTGACGCCGAAGGTGGTGTCGCCGCTGGTCTTCTTCAGGCTGACGTCGATGTTCTGCGAGATCTCGGAGCGCAGGTCGGGGTTGCCGCGCTCGTACGTGCTGGTGGCCATGTGCAGGCCCTGGGCGTACAGCTCTTCGGCCGACGGAGCCCGGCTGGCGCGGGTGAACGAGGTGCCCACCTGGTAGCCGGGCGTGAACTTCCACACCGCACCCAGCGACGCGGACGTGCCGTTGTGGCTGCGCTCGATGCCGCTGGTCTGCGCCTCGGCCGTCTGGCGGTCGTGCCGCAGGGCGGCTTCGAAGCGCCAGTCGCCCAGGCGGTATTCCTCCAGTGCGAAGAAGCCGAGCTTGCGGGTGATGGTGGGCTCCACATAGGCCTCGTCGCCCTCGGCGCTGAACTTGCGCTGCGAGGTCTGCAGGCCGATCAGTCCCTTGAAGCCGGCGATGGGCTCGTGCTGCAGCTCGATGCGGGTGTCGTAGGCCTTGTTCTTGAAGGTGGTGCTGATGGCGCCGTCCTCGACCTCGTCGTGCACGTAGTCGGTGACGCCGGCGCGCAGGCGCAGCGCCGAGAAGCCTGCAAAGGGGTTGCGCAGCTCACCGCGGATGTCGAAGCGTTCGCTGCGCAGGTCCACCACCGGCACGTCACCGGCCTCGGCGCCGTGGTCATGGTCGTGGCCGTCCTCGCCTTCGTCGGCATGGGCACCGCAATGCAGGTGGTCGCCGTGGGTGTGGCAGCCCTCGAAGCTGTGGTTGTGGCCCGGCAGGCCGTACTTGGCAGTCTGGCGGGTGTAGGCCGCGCCCAGGTAGCCGCGGTCGCCCACCCACGACAGGCCCACGCTGCCGGTGTCGGTGCGGTTGAAGCTGCCCAGCACCTTGCGGGCGGGCTCGCCATTGGGCGCCCAGCCTTTGCCCACGCGGTAGTCGCTGGCGTCGCGCGAGACGCCTTCCACGTGCACGGCCAGGTTGCCAGTGCCGCCCGTGAGCGAAAAGGCCCCTGCCCCTTCGCGCGCGCCGGTGTTGGCGCGCAGCTCGGCGCTGCCTTCGTAGCCCTTCTCCGGCACGGCGGTGGGGATCTTGCCGTCCAGCACGTTGACCACGCCGCCCACGGCACCGTTGCCGTAGACCAGGGCCGACGGGCCGCGCAGCACCTCGATCTGCGTGGCCAGCAAGGGCTCGGACACCACCGCGTGGTCTGGGCTGATGGTGGAGGCATCGTGCAGCTCGGCCCCATCGGACAGCACCTTGACGCGCGGGCCGTCCATGCCGCGGATGATGGGGCGGCTGGCGCCCGCGCCGAAATGGCTGCTGGTGATGCCGGGCTCGCTGTTGAGCGTCTCGCCCAGCGTGGCCTCACGGCGGCGCACAAGCTCGTCGCCTTCCAGCACGGTGGCGGGCGTGGTCATCTCCGTGGCCCCCAGTTGCAGGCCGCTGGCAGACACGGTGACGGGCGGCAGGCTGGGCGCGGTATCGGCCGACACCGGTGCCGATGGTGCCGCAGCAGGTGCGGCCTGCGCATGCGCGATGCCGGTGCCCGACAGCGCCAGCATGGCCGCGAAGGCCACGGGACGAAGGGCTGGGCAGCTGCGGTGGGCGGCAGAACGGGGGGCGAGAAGGGTGTGTGTCATGGTGGTGCTTGCTTGCAACGGGCAGGTGCGCACCGCAATGGCAAAGCCAGGTGTGCGGCGCGCGGCTTTACGCCATGGGGCGTAAAGCCATGAACAAAAATGGCCTCCAGCGCTTGATGGTCAAGCGCTAGCAGCTATGAAATCAGGAGTTAACTGAAGGAAGAAGCAGTGACGGCCGCGATAAACGGCGGCCCGTGGTCGCGCCTACGGCTGCACGGCGATCCCATCCGATCAAGTGCGGTGCAGTGCTGTCAGGCGACAAGGCTCAGGCAGGCACTGGACGGGCCAGCCGCCAAAGAGCCTGGGGCGTGGTGCTTCTCAGCCCCGAGGCGGGCCGCGCGCCTGGAACAGCGCGACATGCGCAGCGGCGGTGCGCAGCGCATGGTCGGCAGGCGGTGCGTGCGCAGGCACCGCGTCGGGCAGCGCCAGGGTGGCACTGTGCAGGGCATCGCCCAGCGCAAGCTGGTCGAGCAAAAGGCAATCCACGGGCGCGTGCTGCCCCAGGAACAGCGACCAGAGCCCGTGGCCGTGGGACGCAGCGGGCAGCGGCGCGGCATTGGCCGTGCCAGAGGCTGTCGCTGCCGATGCCAAGGGCAACGAAGACGCCAGGGCCGCGCTGTGCGCCAGCGCCTGCCCGGCATGCACCCGGTCCAACGCGCCGCCGTGCGCCACCTGGTGCAGCCGCCCCAGTGTCGGCACCACCACCAGGGCCAGCAGCAGCCACGCCAGCGCCAGCCGCACCAGGGCCTGGGTCTGCAGGCGGCCCGTCCACCGGCCCACACCGCCCGGCATCTGCCAAGGCGCACCCTGCCCCGCGCTGCGGCGGGCAGGCGATGGCAGATGCCGGCGTGGGCGGGATGGAACAGTCACGACAAGATGCAGTGCAAAAACGAAAGGGAATCCACCATTGAGGCAAGGCGCATGGCGCAAAACGCTGCGCCCCTGCGATTATTTCACCGGCACGGCCTCCACCACGCGGTAATACAGGCCGTACTGGTCATTGTGGAGCACGGTGAACTTGCCCTCGACCACCACGGGCTCCATCGAATAGCGCACGGGGGTCTTGGCCTTCACCTCGACCATGCTCTCGGGCCCCCCCGGCAGGCAGAACGAGCAGGTCAGCGGCACCGAAGTGAGCAGAAAGTGCGTCTGCGTGGCCTTGGCATCCAGCGGCATCATGAAACCCTGGATGCGCTGCGTGGTCTTGTCCATGCCCTTTTGCGCATCGCTGAACACGGGCAGGATGCCGTCCTTGGTGGTCTTCTTGGTCAGGTCGGTCAGCACCGACCAAGGAATCACATCCGTGCGCTGGGGCAGCGGCGCGATGGGACTGTTCGGGCTGTGATACCCCGCCCCCGAGCCCGACGGCACACCCGCCACCGGCGCTCCACCAGCACCCGCCGGCAACGGCGAACTGAGCACGGGCGCTGCGGAAGGCTTGGCTTGTGCCAGCGCGGTGCCAGAGACACCGACACCCAACGCCAGGGCCAAAGGCAGAGCGATAGAGCGCCCGGGCACAAACCGAGGCAACAAACGATGGTGCATATAAATCCCTTCCGTGAACGCCCTGCAAACACAAGGCCAGCCATTCCATCACCGCATCAACGCTGTCGATCAGCGGCTTGATTCCCCCCGAGCTTATTTGCGGCTGCGCACTGCAAAACCGGCGCGCCCCCATACCAGTGCCCCCGTGGAACCGGCTCCGCCGGGCCACCGGGGGCGTCCCCCTCAGGGGGAAGGCGCGTAGCGCCTCAGGGGGAGCATCAGTGCACGTGGCGCATCCCACAATACTTGCCAATCCCCAGACCCTTGCACGCGGTCTGGAGTTCCTTCTGGCAGGTGTCGTGGTCCTTGCCGGATTCCAGGCACTTGGCAGCGGCCTCGTGCGCGGCGGCCATGGCCCGGTGGCGCTCGATGTCGGCCTTGGTTTCCTTGTCGGAATGCGCGCCCTGCGCGTTGGCCACGGCACCGGCCAACAGCAGCAATGGCACCAGGGCCAGGGTGGTGAACAGTTTTTTCATGAAGAACCTTTCGAAGGATGGGGAGTGAAGTGAATGAAACGAAATGAACTGACGTGAAATGAAGAAGAGGAAGCTCAGGGCTGGCTCAGCAGGTCCGCCACCTCGGTGCGGTAGGCCTGCATGGCTGGCAACAGCGCCGCCAGCGCCGCCACGGCACCGGCCAGCAGCGGCACGCCCGCCTCGGCCGGCAGCCACACCAGGCCGCTGACCGGCAGCAGGCCTTGAGACTGCAGCACCCAGCCCAGCGTGTGCGCCAGGGCGTGGCCCATCAGCAAGCCCAGGGCCGACGCCATGGCGGCCAGCCACAGCGCCTCCCACAGCACCAGCCCGGCCACGCGGCCGGGGGGGGCGCCCAGCATGCGCAGCATGGCCAGGTCGGCCCGGCGCTCGCGCACCGCGTTCCACAGCGCAATGAACACGCTGAGCGCGGCCACGGCCAGCAGCACGCCGCCAAACGCGCGCAGCACATCGGCTCCCACACCCAGCAGGCGCAGCAGGCGCGTCACCTCGATGGCGGGCGCGGCGGCCTGCAAGGCGGTGTCGGCATTGATCTGGCGCGGCAGCGTGACGGCGGCCAGGGGCGTGCGGTAGCGCAGCAGTGCCACGGTCACTTCGCGCTCTTCCTTCAATATCTCCAGGTCCTCGGGCTCGGTGGCCGTGGCGGTCTCGTGCACCATCCAGACGGATTCGGTGCTGGTCAGCACAAGGCGGTCGAGCACGCAGGCGCAAGGCGCCAGCACGCCGCTCACGCGGTAGGGATGGTCGCCGTGCGCGTGCCCTCCCCCGCCCAGGCCGTGGCTGCCGATGAAGGTGGCGCCCACCAGCGGCGCACCGCCGTGGTCGGGCTTGACAATGCCGCGCGCCACGCTGGCGCCCAGCACGGCGTCCATGGGCTGCTGCCACAAGCCGCCTTCGGCCAGGGTGGCGCCGTAGTGCGACACATAGTCCGGCGTGGTGCCCACGATGCGGTAGCCCTGGTAGCTGTCGCCCAGGCTCAGCGGGATGACCTGCGCCACCAGCGGGTTCTTTTGCAGCGCCTGCACCTCTTGCAGCGGGATGTTGCCCGTGGGCACGTCGATGTGGAACACGCCCGCCAGGATCAGTTGCAGCGGGCTGCCCTTGGCGCCCACCACCAGGTCGATGCCGTCGAGGTCGCGCTCAAAAGCTGTGTCGAGCTGCGTGGCCACCAGCAGCACCAGCGTGATGGCGGCCAGGCCCAGCGTGAGCACCAGCAGGTTGAGCACGGCGGCCAGCGGACGGGACCACAGGTAGCGCCATGACAGGGATGCGAGCTTTACTATGTTTTTCATAGCTGGTTGCGCCCGTCCAGAGCGCGGTGGGCCGCTGTTTCATTCAAATCCAGCTGCTGCGCGCCGGCCAGCGCCTGCACCACGCGCTGGTCGTGCGTGGCGATGACCAGGCTGGCGCCACACGCGGCGGCGCTGCGCTGCAGCAGGGACAGCGCGTCGGCGGCGGCTTCGTCGTCCAGGCTGGCGGTGGGTTCGTCGGCCAGCAGCAGCTCGGGCGCCAGCAGCACCGCCCGCGCCAGCGCCACGCGCTGCGCCTGCCCGCCCGAGATCTGGTGCGGCTTGCGCGCGGCCAGCTCTGCCACACCCAGTTGCGCCAGCGCGCGGGCTATTGCAGAGTCGTCGCGCGGCAGCCCGGCTGCAAAGTAGACCAGGCCCAGGTTGTCCGCCACGGTGAGCGCGCTGGACAGGTGCAGCTTTTGCGGCAAGAACCCGATGCTGCGCGCGCGCCAGGCATCGAGCTCCGCGCCGCGCTGCGTGCCCAGCTGCAGGCCGCCCACGAACAGGTCACCGCCGCTCGCGCCGCGCAGGCCGGCAATGAGCGACAGCCAGGTGGACTTGCCCGTGCCCGAACGGCCGCGCAGCAGCAGCGTGCCGCCCTGGTTCAGGTCCACATCCGGAAAGCGCAGCGGCGCATCGCCCGTGGGGTAGGTGTAGGCAAGCCCTCGGGTCCGGATCATGCCGCCGCGCCCTCGGCAGGGTGCGCGCAGCCCGCGCAGCGGCCCCGCACGGCGATGTCCACCGCCAGGCTCTCGTGCCCTGCGGTGGCCAGCGCCTGCAGCACCTGCTTCAACGCTGTCTGCACCTTGGCAGAGCCTTGCGACAGGCGGAACTGGCGGTGGCAGTCGTCGCATTCAAAGCGCGGTGCAGCGCCGTCCTCGCCTTGGGGTGCGAGCGCATACCGCGTCACGCGGGCGGCATCCACCTGCTTGTGCAGCAGTCCGGCCGCGGCAAAACGGTCGAGCATGCGATAGACGGTGACTTTGTTGACCGGGGCGCCGGCAGTGGCCAGGGCGGCCTCGACTTCGGGTTCGGAGAAGGCTGCGTCTGGGCGGGCTGCGTACAGCGCTGCCAGTGCGCGTGTGGCACGGGTCGCACGCATACCTGCGGGCAGCGACCAAGTGGGGCTGGATGGGCGTGAAGACGTGGCAGGCATGGACAGCGATGGGCAAGCAGAGTGGATAACGCAATCGGGTTGCATTATGCCTGCCGTGTTCGTCGCTGAACCTGGGTGTACCCAGGAACTGCAAGGGCACTTTGCAACATCCGCATGGGCCACGCAGGTCGCAGCGCTTCAGGCGCCCGGGGCGAGTGGCTAGATGCGCAGCATCAGCGTCATGGGATGCAGGGGCGATTCCTTGAACCCGTAGTGCTCGTAAAAACGCTTGGCTTTCTCATGCAACGCGTGGACGAGAACGGCACGAACCCCGGCGTTTTGCGACACCGCCACGGCCCTGTGCACGGCATCCTGCAGCAGTGCGCCCCCCAGTTGAAGGCCCTGGGCCTGCCGGGCGACCGCGAGCCGCGCCAGCACCATCACAGGAATGGGGTCCGGCATATTGCGGCGCACGCCGCTGGTCGCCATCTGGTGCGACACAGCGCCTGCCGCCATGGCGTAGTAACCCACGACACGCCCGTCAGCGCCTGCCACCACGAACGTGCGGCTTGCCCCGCTCAATTGATTGGCCAGAGCGCGGCGCTTGAGCCAGTCATCGAGCGTAGGCTCTCCGCAGGCAAAACCGTCGAGCTGATGGTGGGTGGCCAGAGGCTGTGGCGCACTGCACTGCAAACCCATGCCGCTCATGCTGCTTACGCGGTCCAGGGAGCCTTGACGGCCATGAGTCGTTCCAAACCTTCGTTGGAGGTACGGGGGGCGTCCAGCAGGGCTGTGAACTGCTTGAACTTGTCTGTATCCAGGCTGAAGAACACCTGATCGAGCACCACAGCCTGCGCGCGGTCACAAGCCGCTTCCAGCATGAAATCGGAGCGGTTTTTGCCGAGCAGGCTGGCCGCATGGTCGATCAAGTCACGTTGCTCGGGCAGCGCCCTGAGATTGATGGCAGCGTCGCGCATGGCAACTCCTGTGTGTATGCAATAGATACACAAACTTTAGATCAATGTATATCCGTTGTCAATACATACGCCAGCGCATCATTGCACGACCGCAGTCCCAGCTCAACCCTTCACGTACCGCGCAAACGTCTTCCTGAACTTCTCCACCTTCGGCCCCACCACAAACGCGCAGTAACCCGCATTCGGGTTCCGCGCAAAGTAGTCCTGGTGGTAGGCCTCGGCCGTGCTGTAGTTCTGCAGCGGCTTGACCTCGGTGGTGATGGGCGCGCCGAACAGCTTGTCCTGCGACATCTGGCGGATCATCGCGTTGGCTGCCTCGCCATCCTCGGGCTTGTCGAAGTAGATGCCGCTGCGGTACTGCGTGCCCACGTCGTTGCCCTGGCGGTTGAGGGTGGTCGGGTCGTGGGTGTGAAAGAAGATTTCCAGCACTTCTTCCAGGCTGATCTCGTCAGCGTCGTACGTCAGCCGCACCACCTCGGCGTGGCCGGTGTCGCCCTGGCAGATCTGCTCGTAGGTGGGGTTGATGGTCTGGCCGTTGGTGTAGCCGCTTTCCACGTCGGTGATGCCGCGCACGCGGTCGAACACGGCCTCGGTGCACCAGAAGCAGCCGCCGCCCAGGGTGATGGTTTGAAGGTTCTGTGCCATGTGGGTCTCCATGCGATGAATGGTTTCAGGGGCATGGTACGCGGCGCCCGGTAACGCAGTGCGGGCGGGGGCATTGGGCCGCCCGCTGGTTCGTCATTCGTACTGTCTGCCCTGCTCCATCAGCTCGGGCGTGCCGATCAGCGCGTTGAGCCCGTCGAAATCGAGCATCTGGTCCTTGAACGGCGCCGTGGTCTGGTGCGCGTGCAGGCTGGCGTAGTAGCCCTGCAGGGTATGGGCCACCGCCCGTGCTGTGCCACCGGGGAAGATGGCGATGCGAAAACCGCGCTCGCCCAGCTCCTGCGCGCTTTGCACCGGGGTCTTGCCGCCCTCGACCATGTTGGCCAGCAAGGGGATGCGGTGGGCGAAACGCTGGCAGGCGGCGTCCATCTGTTCGGGCGTGCGCAGGGCTTCGATGAAGAGCGCATCCACGCCGCACTCCAGGTAGCGCTCGGCCCGGTCGAACGCGGCCTCTATGCCCTCGACCGCCAGCGCGTCGGTGCGCGCCAGGATCAGGGTGCTGGCGTCGCGGCGGGCGTCGAGCGCGGCGCGCAGCTTGCCGCACATCTCGGCGGCGGGCACCACGGTCTTGCCGTCCAGGTGGCCGCAGCGTTTGGGAAAGCCCTGGTCCTCGATCTGCACCATGGCCGCGCCCGCGCGCTCGAAGCCGCGCACCGTGCGCTGCACGTTCAGCGCGTTGCCAAAGCCGGTGTCGGCATCCACGATGACGGGCTTGCGCACCCGCTCGGTGATGCGCGCCAGGGTGTCTTCCACCTCGGTGTAGGTGGTCAGGCCCACATCGGAGCGGCCCAGCCGTGTGTAGGCGATGGAGGCGCCGGAGAGGTACAGCGCCTCGAAGCCGGCCTGCTCGGCCACCAGGGCGCTCAACGCGTCGTAGATGCCTGGGGCCAGAAGGATGTTCGGCTGCTGCAGCCGTTCGTGCAGGGTCATGGCAGTCATGGCGGTCATGGTTTGGAACCCGTAGGGGGACGAAGCAGATGGGCGGCGGTGTAGGCCGCCAGGTAGCCGCCGGCCACGGCGCTCAGCAGGCCGTTGCCCGAGAGGTAACCCCAGACGGCATCGCCCGAGACACCACGCGCCGCGCCGCCTGCGGCCAGCAGGTTGGGAAACGGGCGGCCCTGGGTGTCGAGCACGCGGCACTGCGCGTCGATGTCGAGCCCGCCCTGGGTATGGAACAGCGCGCCGGTGACCTTGACGGCGCAAAACGGCGCCTGCAGCGCTCGCGTGCCCGGGCGGGGGTACGGGCCCTGCCCTGCCAGCGTGGCCGCCAGCGCGGTGTCGTCGCAGCCTATCAAGGCCGCCAGCGCCTGCACGCTGTCGCAGTGCTTCACCGCGCCCGCGGCTTCGGCGTCGACGAAGTCCGGAAAGCCGCGCGCCAGGGCCAGAATGGGCGCGTCGAACACGTTCCAGGCCACGCCGCCCGGCTGGGCCAGCACATGCACCGAGGCCTCGGAGTAGCCCTGTGTCTCGTCATGAAAGCGACGGCCCTGCGCGTTGACCTGCATTCCGCCTTCCATCATCAGCGCCCACGAGATCAGCGCGCCCTGCGGTATGGCCCACGAGCCGTGGCCCTGGTAGCCACCCAGGTCCGCCAGGCGCGCGCCCAGTGCGCGGCCCCAGGCGATGGCGCTGCCGTCGTTGCCGGTGTGGCCGGCGAACAGGGCGTCGCGCATTTCGGGCAACAGTTCGCGCACCATGGCGGCATTGCCGCCGAAGCCGTTGCAGGCCAGGATGACCGCATCGCACGACAGATGCTCCAGCGTGCCGTCCGGCCGCTCGTAGCCCACGCCCAGCAGCAGGCCGGTGTCGTCGGCCCACAGCTCGCGCACGGCGGCGTCGGTGACCAGGGGAATGTCGGCGGCCGCCACCGCGTTGGCCAGCCGGTCCATCAGGCCCACACCGGTCTTCTCGGGCACCGCGTGCATGCGGCGCACGCTGTGGCCGGGGTACAAGAATCCATCGAGCACCTGCCATTCCAGGCCATGGCGGTCCTGCAGCGCATCGAGCGCGGGGCCGATGGCGCGGGCGTAGGCCTGCACCAGTTGCGGCGCTGCCCTGCCCTTGGCCTTGGCGGTGATGTCGGCGGCAAAACGTTCGGCGCTGTCCGCAATGCCCAGATCCTTTTGCACTTGTGTGCCCGGTGCCGGGATGAAGCCTGAGGACAGCGCTGATGAGCCCGTGGGCGTGGCGTCGCGCTCCAGCACGGCGCAGTCCACACCCAGGTCGTGCAGCATCAGCGCCGCGGTCAGGCCGCAGGCGCCACCGCCCACGATGGCGACAGGCACATGGTTGTCCTGCGCGGCCGCCGGCATGCTGTCGGCGCGGCGGATGGTCGGCAGCGTGCTGCTCATGGCGTGCCTGCAGCCAATGCGGCGGTGAAGTCGTTGCAGGTCAGCACCTGCGCCACGGTGCCCATGTCCGCCAGCGCGGTGTCGTGCACCTCCTGGCGGAAGGCAGCACAACCGTCGGACAACACCAGGGTGCGGTAGTCGCGCATGTGGGCGTCGCGCACCGTGCTGGCCACGCCGCCGTTGGTGACGATGCCGCAAACCGCCACGGTGTCGATGCCCGCGCGGCGCAGCACCCAGTCGAGCTGGGTGTTGAAAAAGGCCGAGTACGCCACCTTGCAGACCGCCACATCGACCCACGGCGCAATGTCGGACACCATCGCCTGACCCGCGCTGCCCGGCGCGAAGTCGCCGCGGCGCAGGAACGGGCGCAGGGTTTTGAGGTGGGGCGAGATCATGGGTTCGCCCTGCGCATCGGGCCACAGGGTGAACTGGCTGCCCACCACCATGCCGCCCGCCGCTTTCAGCGCCTGGGCCACGGCGGCCACGCGCGGCGGCAGGGCCTGTGCGGCAGCGCTCACCGCACCGCCCCGGGCATAGGCGCCTTCGGGTGCGAGGAAGTCGTCCTGCAGGTCGATGATGACCAGGGCCGTGCGGCGCAGGTTCAGCGGGGACAACGGTGTGGCGCTGCTGCTCATGCTGCACGCACCAGCAGGTTGCCCAGCGTGTCCACCGTGGCATGAAAGCCCGGCTCCAGCCACACCGTGGTGTCGGGCTGCTCCAGGATGGCGGGGCCGTCGATGCGGGTGCCCACCGGCAGGTCCAGCCGCGCGTGGCGCGCCGCGTCCCACCACTGGCCGGCGTGGAACACGCGCTGCACGCCCAGGGAGGGGTTCAGTGTGATCGATTGCGGTGCCAGCACCGTCAGGTCGAATTTGGGCCGCACGCCCACGCGGGCGTAGCGCAGGTTCATCACCCGCACGGCGATGCCGTCGAGCACCCGGCCGAAGGCGGCGCGGTAGGCGGCCTCGAAAGCGGCCTGGATGCCTTCGCGGCTCAGTGCCTGCGCCGCCAGCGGCACCTGCACGGTGTGCGTCTGCCCGGCGTAGAGCATGTCCAGCGCAATGATTTCCTGCACCTGTACGAACTGCACGCCCGCCGAGTCCAGGCGCTGCTGGCAGGCGGCCGACAGGGCCTGCACGCGCTCGCGAAGGTCGGCCACGTCCAGCTCGGCCAGGGGTTTGTTCAGGGTCTGCACCGCGTCGTGGCGCATGTCGGCCATGACGCAGCCCAGGGCCGAGGTGACGCCGGGGTAGCGCGGCACGATGCCCGTGCCCACGCCCACCTCGCGCATCATGGCGCACACGTGCAAAGCGCCGCCACCGCCGAACGGCATGTAGGCGAACTGGCGCGGGTCGTGCCCGCGCTCGATGGAGACCACCCGCACGGCGCCGGCCATCTTGGCGTTGGCCACCGTCAGGATGGCTTCGGCTGCGGCCATCACGTCCAGGCCCAGGGGCTGGGCCACGTGGGTGTTGATGGCGTCGCGGGACTTGGCCGCATCCATGGCGGCCAGCAGCCCGCCACCCAGCGGCCGGTCGGCCGCGATGCGGCCCAGCAGCACGTTGGCATCGGTCACCGTGGGGCGGGTGTTGCCGCGCCCGTAACACGCGGGGCCGGGCACGCTGCCCGCCGACTCGGGGCCCACCTGCAGCATGCCGCTGGCGTCCACCGACGCAATGGAGCCGCCGCCCGCGCCGATGGTCTCGATCTGGATCATGGGCGAGCGCACGACCATGCCGAACTCGATGGCGGTCTGCGCGGCCAGGGCCGCCTCGCCACCCGCCACCAGCGACACGTCGAACGAGGTGCCGCCCATGTCGCCGGTGATCGCATCCGGAAAGCCGGCCGCCCGCGCAATGGCTGCGCAGGCGATCACCCCAGCCGCCGGGCCCGACAGCGCGGTGCGCACCGGCACGTCGCACGCCGTCTGGCGCGACATCACGCCGCCGTTGCTCTGCACGATGAGCAGCTCGCCGCCAAAGCCCTGGGTGCGCAGGTCGCCCTCGAGCCGCTCCAGGTAGCTGCCCACCACGGGTTGCAGGGCGGCATTGAGCGTGGCGGTGGAGCAGCGTTCGAACTCGCGGATCTCGGGCAGCACCTCGCTGGCCGCGGTCACGTGCGGGTTGGGCCACAGGCTGCGCACCGCGGCCACGGCCGCCTGCTCGTTGGCCGGGTTGGCGTAGGTGTTGATGAAGAACACGCAGACCGCCTCGCAGCCAGCGTCCAGCAAGGCCTGGGCCTGGGCTTTCACCTGGTCCAGATCGACCGGTGTGTGCACCGATCCATCGGCCAGCACGCGCTCGTCCACCTCCAGGCGCAGGTCGCGCGGCACGATGGGCTCGAAGCTGCCGCGCAGGCCCCAGGTCTGGGGCCGGTCGCGGCGGCGCATCTCCAGCACATCGCGAAAGCCGCGCGTGGTGATGATGCCGGTGCGTGCCACCTTGCGCTCCAGCAGCGCATTGGTGCCCACGGTGGTGCCGTGCACGATGGTGGCGATGGCCGATGCCGAATCCGCCACCCGTGCCACGCCGTTCATGAAGCCGCGGGCCTCTTCCCCGCGGGTCGAGGGCACCTTGACGATGCGGGCGCTGCCGTCGGACTCGTCCAGCACAAAAAGATCGGTGAAGGTGCCACCCACGTCCACACCCACCACAAAGGAAGCCTTGCCGCTCATGCTGCGCCTTTCATTGCTGCTGCGCTGTTGTCCGCCACCACATAACCCATCGCCTCGTCGCTGTGGCGCGCTGCTGCGGCCCGCGCCGACGGGGCGCCGTAACCGCCGCCGCCGGGTGTTTCCAGCCGCACACGCTCGCCTTTTTTCAGCTGGATGCCGATCATCTTGGAGCGCATGGGCGGCGTCTTCCACTCGCCCGCGTTCTCGTAGCTGAAGACGTTCATCGCGGCCTCTCCGCCTCCGGCGATGCCCTGCGGTGCGGCCTTGCCGCGCTCGCCGAAGATGAAGACCTCGGCGTCCTGCTCCAGCAGCTCGATCTCGTAAATGGCGCCCAGGCCACCGCGGTGCTGGCCGTCGCCGCCCGAGCCCGGGCGCAGCGCCCATTGCGTGAAGCGCACGGGGTACGCGGCCTCCAGAATTTCGAGTGGCGGGATGGTCGCCGTGGAGATGGGCGCGTTGCCGTGGCTCATGCCGTCGCCATCGGAATGCCCGCCGTGGCCACCGCCGAAGAAGCTGAACATCACCCAGCGCTGGCCTTTGCGTGCCGCATCGGTGCGGTGTCCGGCGATGGACAGCGCATTGATGGTGCCGTAGGCCTGGGCCATGGCGCGCTCGGGCGCGGCCAGGGCCGTGGCGCTGAAGATCACATCGATCATGCGCAAAATGGTCTCGGTGTAACCGCCCACCGGGCGTGGCCGAGCGGCGCTGATCACCAGGCCGTCCGGCAGCACGAAATCCACCGCATCCAGCACGCCGGCATTGGCGGGCACGTCCGGGAACAGGTGCTTCAAGGCCACGTAGCAGGCCGCGATGGCCGTGGCGCGCGAGATGTTCACCGGCCCGGCGCACTGCGGCGAGGTGCGCGAAAAATCGAGCGTGAGCCGGTCGCCTGCGACAGTCATGTCCAGGGCGATGGTCAGCGCCTCGTCCTTCACGCCGTCGTTGTCCAGCATGTCGCTGAAGCTGTAGCGCCCATCGGGCAGCGCCGCGATATGCGAGCGCATGAGCTTGACGGCGCGCGTGCGCAGCTCACCCATGGCCTGCAGCACCACGGCGTCGCCATACTGGTCCAGCAGGTCGTTCAGGCGGCGCTCGCCCAGGTCCAGCGCGGAGAGCTGTCCGTTCAGGTCGCCCCACAGGCTGTCGGGCAGGCGGGTATTGGCTTTCAGGATGGCCAGCACGTCCTCGTCCAGCGCACCGCCGCGCACGATGCGCACGGGCGGAATCTGCACCGCCTCCTGCCAGCACTCGGTGGCGGCGGGGTTGTAGTTGCCGGGCACATTGCCACCCACGTCGTGCCAGTGCGCGGCCGACGCGAGAAAGCAGTACAGCCGGCCGTCGCGAAAGAACGGCCGCACCAGCTTGAAGTCGTTGGCGTGCGTGCCGCCCTCGTACGGGTCGTTGAACAGCCAGGTGTCGCCCTGCGCCATGCCGCCACGCTCTGCGGCGATGCGCATGGCCGCGCGCACCGCAAAGGCCATGGCGCCCACGAACACCGGCAGGCCCGACTTGCCCTGCACCAGGGTGTCGCCGCTGGCCGCGTCGTACAGGCCATGGCAGGCGTCGTGCGCCTCGGCGATGATGGGGTTGAATGCGCTGCGGTACAGCGTGGCATCCATCTCGTCGGCCACCTGCTCCAGCCGCCCGCGCAGCACGGCCAGCGTGACCGGGTCCATCGATGTTGCTACCTTGTTGTCAGCCATTGACGGCCTCCTTGCCAAATCGGGCGCGCAGCTGGTTCAGCAAACCGCCGGCGCGCACCATGTCCATGAGAAACGGGGGAATCGGATCGCACGCCAGGCGCGTGCCATCCGCAGTGATCACGGCCGGGACCTGCCAGTCGAGCGCGACTTGCTCGCCCTCGGCCACCCTGTCCGCCTCGGGGCAGGTCAGCAGCAGCAACCCCAGGTTGAAGGCATTGCGAAAGTACAGGCCGCTGAACGACGGCGCGATGACTGCCACGATGCCCAGCCGCACCAGCACGGCAGCTGCCTGCTCGCGCGACGAACCGATGCCGAAGTTGGGGCCGGCCACGATCACGTCACCATGGCGCACGCCGCCCACAAAGTCCGGGCGTACCGATTCAAGGCAGTGGCGGGCCAGCACATCAATGCCGTGCTTCATGGCATGGCCGGGGGCCAGCACATCGGTGTCGATGTCGGCGCCCAGCTTCCAGACCCTGTGTGGTGCGGCGCTCATGCCAGCACCTCCCGCGGGTCGGCAATGTGCCCCTGCAGGGCCGATGCGGCCACGGTGTAGGGCGACGCCAGGTACACCTGAGCGGTGGCCGAGCCCATGCGCCCCTTGAAGTTGCGCGCCGTGCTGGAGATCACGGTGGTGCCGTCGCCCACCGTGTCGCCATAGCCGGCGCAGGCGCCGCAGGTGGTCGGAAAGAGTTCTGCCCCCGCGTCCTCCAGCACCTGCAGCACGCCTTCGGCGCGCGCGGCGGCTTGGTCCTGCTGGCTGGCGGGCGCCACCATCAGGCGCACGCCACTGGCCACGCGGTGGCCGCGCAGCACGCTGGCGGCGGCGCGCAGGTCGTCGAGCTTGGCACCCGTGCAGGCGCCGATGTAGGCCACGTCGATGCGCGTGCCGGCATGCTGGCCCACGGCACCGGTATTGGCGGGGCTGTGGGGCGCGGCTACCTGGGGCGCCAGGGTGTAGGCGTCGAAGTCGTGCCGGGTCAGCGGCGCGCCGGGGTCCGTCACCCAGGTGTCCAGGCCTTGCAGGTCGACCTCGGGCACGCCGTGGACGGCCAGCCAGTCGTGTGTGGTCGCGTCGGGGGCAATCAGGCCGGCCTGCGCGCCCAGCTCCGCGCTCATGTTGGAGAGGGTCATGCGCTCCTGCATCGACAGGGCCTGTACCGCAGGCCCGGCAAACTCCACAGCTTGGTACTGGCCGCCGTTCATGCCGAAGCGCCCGACCATGTGCAGCATCATGTCCTTGGCGGTGACGCCAGCGGCCAGGCGCCCGCTCCAGTGCATCTGCAGGGTGTGGGGCACGCGCAGCCAGATCTCGCCGGTGACCACCACGCCCAGCATCTCGGTGCTGCCGATGCCGAACATGTAGGCACCGAACGCCCCGCCCGTGGGCGAGTGCGAGTCGCCCCCCACGCAGAACATGCCCGGGCGGATGTGGCCGTGCTGCGGCACCACCACGTGGCAGATGCCCTGGCCGTCGTAGACGTGGGGCAGCGCCTGCTCCTTGGCCCAGTCGCGGGCAATGCGCACGATGCGGCGGGATTCGTCGTCGCGCTCGGGCAGGTAGTGGTCCATGACCAGCACCACGCGCGACTTGTCCCAGATGCTCGCGCCCAGCTCGTCGAGCATGGGTTTGAGGCGCCGGGGACCGGACGAGTCGTGGAACATGGCCAGGTCGACCTGGCAGTTGACGATCTCCCCGGGCGTGACGGCGTTGCGACCGCTGGCGCGGGCCACCAGCTTTTGCGCCAGGGTACTGAGGGCGGTGGTCATTCGGGCTTGGCTCCGGCAAAACGCACGACCTTGGCCCAGCGCGTGATCTCGGCCTGCACGAAGCGCGCGAATTCCTCAGGGCTGTTGCCCACGGGCACGGCGCCTTCGGTCTCCAGGCGCTTCTTGACCTCGGGCGTGGCAATCGCCTGGCGGGCCGCGTCGCTCAACCTCTTGGCGAGCTCGGGGTTCATGTTGCCGGGGCCGAACAAGCCGAACCAGGCGCTCGACTCGTAGCCGGGCAGCACCTCGGCGATGGCCGGCACGTCCGGAAAGGCCGGCAGCCGCTTGGCGCTGGTCACGCCCAGCGCCTTGAGCTTGCCTGCGCGGATCTGCGACTGGGCGTTGCCCACGGCGGCGAACATCAGCTCCACCTGCCCGGCCAGTACGTCCTGCAGCGCGGGCGCGGTGCCTCTGTACGGGATGTTGACGATGTACGCGCCCGACTGCATCTTGAAAGCGTCGCCCGCCAGGTGCAGCGACGAGCCCACGGCGCCGATGGCGAAGTTGAGCTGGCCCGGCCTGGCCTTGGCCAGTGCGATCAGCTCGCGCACATCCTTGGCCGGCACCGCGGGGTTGGCCACCAGGATGGACGGCGAGGTCGCCACGCAGGTCAGCGGCGTGAAGTCCTTGATGGGGTCGAACGGCAGCGACGGGTACAGGCTCGCATTGATGGCGTGGCTCGTGAAGCTCATCAGCAGCGTGTTGCCGTCCGGCACGGCCTTGGCCACCGCGTCGGCCGCGATGTTGCCACCCGCGCCCGGGCGGTTTTCCACCACCACGGTGCGGCCGAGCTGGCGACCCATCTCGGTGGCCAGGTTGCGCGCCAGCGTGTCGGTGGAGCCACCGGCAGGCGCGCCCACCAGGATGCGGATGGGGGCACTGCCCTGGGCCAGGGCCCGCCCGAGCGGAAGCACGGCGGGCAACGCCAGCAGCAGTTTTCGGCGTGGAATGGTCATGTGGTTGTCTCCTTCTCAAAGGCCCAGATAGGCCCGGCGCAGTTCGTCGCTGCGCAGCAGTTCGTCGGGCGCGCCGGAAAAGCGGATGCTCCCGTTTTCCATCACGTAGGCGCGGTCGGCGATCTCCAGCGACTGCCCCACGTTCTGTTCGACCAGCAGCACCGCCAGGCCCGTGGAGCGCAACTGGCGGATCAGGCCGAACATCTCTTCGACCAGCAGGGGCGACAGGCCCAGCGAGGGCTCGTCCAGGATCAACAGGCGCGGCTCGGCCATCAGGCCGCGGCCGATGGCCAGCATCTGCTGCTCGCCCCCGCTCATGGTGCCGGCCAGCTGTGCGGTGCGCTCCTTCAGGCGCGGGAAGGTGGCGAACACCTTGTCGATGTTCTCGGCTCGGCGCTCCCGGGCGCGCGAGAAGCTGCCGAGCGACAGGTTCTCCAGCACGCTCAGGTTCGGGAAGATCTTGCGCCCCTCGGGCACCTGGATCAGCCCGGCCTTGACGACCTCGGTGTAGTGCGCACCGCTCAGGTCGGCGCCGCCAAAGGCCACGCGCCCGGCCCAGGCCGGGTAGATGCCGCAGACCACATTGTTGAGCGTGGACTTGCCCGCGCCGTTGCTGCCCAGCAAGGCCACGGTTTCTCCCGGGTTCACCTGCAGGTCCACCCCGCGCAGCACTTCCACACGGCCATAACCGCCGCGCAGGCCCGCAATATCCAGCAGTGGGCCCGTGCTCATGCGGCCTCCTTCGAGGAGGAGGAGGCCGCAGCCGCGCGCAGGCGGGCTGCGGTGCCGTGGCCGAGATACGCCTCGATCACGCGCTCATCGGACGTCACCACGCCCGGGCTGCCCTCGGCGATCAACTGGCCCTGCGCCAGCACCCACACGTGCTCGGCCAGGTTCATCACGGCCTGCATGACGTGCTCGATCATCAGCACCGTCACGCCGCCCTGGGCAATGCCACGCACCACGGGAATCATCTCGGCAATCTCCTGGGGGTTGAGGCCGGCCAGCACTTCGTCCAGCAGCAAAAGGCGCGGCCGGGTGGCCAGCGCCCGCGCCAGCTCCAACCGCTTGCGCCCGGCCACGGTCAGGTCGGATGCGGGCTTGTCGAGCTGCGCCGTCAAGCCCACGCGCGCCGCCACCTCGGTGGCCAGCGCCAGCGCTGCCGCGCGGCGCGGCTCGTGCAGATGGGCGCCCACGGCGATGTTCTCGCGCACGGTCTGGGCGGCAAAGGGCTGCACGATCTGGAAGGTGCGCGCCATGCCCAGGCGGGCATTAAGGTGCGGCGCCTGGCCGGTGATGTCGCGCCCGGCGAACTGCACCGTGCCCGCGTCGGGCTTCACGAAACCGGTCATCAGCGCGAACAGCGTGGTCTTGCCGGCGCCATTGGGGCCGATCAGCGCGGTGAGCGAGCCTTCGGGTACCGTGAGGCTCACGTTCTGCACGGCCTTCAGGCCGCCGAAGGACTTGCCCAGTCCCGTCAGAGTCAGCAGGTCATTGGCCATGGCGGCCTCCCGAACGTTTCCACAGATGCACCACCGACTGTCCCAGGCCCGCGATGCCGCGCGGCAGGAACATGACGATGACCACCAGCACCACCCCGTAGATCACCATGTTGATGCCGGGCAGCTGGCCGAACAGGTTGCGCGTGAGGTCGGCCAGCACGTGCAGCACCAGGGCGCCCAGCACTGGCCCCCAGATGGTGCCGATGCCGCCCACGATGGCCGCCACCAGCGCTTCCACCGAGGTCACCGAGCCGTAGGCGATGCCCGGGTCGATGTACTGGAAGACCTGCACATAGAACGCCCCCGCCGCGCCCATGAAGCCGCCCGACAGCGCGATGGCACCCATCTTCACGGTGAACGGATTGACGCCGATGGCGCGGGCCGCGTCTTCGTTGTCGCGCACGGCCTGCAGCCAGGCACCGAAGCGAGAGTTCTTGAGCCACCAGCTGGCCAGCAGCGCCAGCGTGACCAGCGCCAGGATCAGGAAGACATAGCCCTTGCGCGAGCCGAACTGCATGTTCGCCACCGATTCCTTGAGCGGCAGCATCAGGCCCACGCCCGCGCCGGTGAAGGGCACCGACAGCGCCAGGATGCGGAACACCTCGGCAAAAGCCAGGGTGACCAGCGCGAAGTACGATCCCTTAAGCCCGTAGCGGAACGACAGCCCGCCCACGAACAGCCCCACCAGCGCGCTGCCGCCCACGGCCATGGGCAGCGCCACCCAGGCGTTGATGCCGCCCTGCATCTGCGCAATGGCCTGGATGTAGGCGCCCGTGCCGAAGAACAGCGCATGGCCGAACGAGAACTGCCCGCCGAAGCCGCCCAGGATGTTCCAGGCCTGCGCCAGCAAGGCGGCATACAGGGCCATCATGATGAAGTTCAGCAGCACGCCGGAGTCGGACGCGAAGGTGATGGCCGACACGGCCAGCGCGAAGAGCGCGATGGATGCGAGCTGCTTCATTGACGGGCTCCAAACAGGCCCTGCGGGCGAAACAGCAGCACGGCGATAAAGATGGCGAAGATCCCGATCTGCCCCAGCGATTCGCCCAGGTACAGGCCGCCCAGCGACTCCACCACGCCGATCAGCAGCCCGCCGACCAGCGCGCCCGCAAAACTGCCCATGCCGCCGAGCACCACGATGGTGAAGGCCACCAGCACGAAGCCGCTGCCCACCTGCGGGTTGACGTAGTAGGCCGGCAGCAGAAAGCACGCGGCCGCGCCCAGGCAGGCCAGGCCGATGCCGAAGCTCATGGCGTAGACATGGTCCACATGGATGCCCATGAGCTTGGCGCCGTGCTTCTCGCGCGCCACCGCGCGGATGGCCCGGCCCAGGTCGGTGCGCCCCACGATCCACAGCAGCAGGCCCGATACGACCAGCGCGCCAGCAAAGGACACGAGCTTGGGCAGCGCGATCATCGCCGGGCCGATGGCCACGGTGGTGAGGGTGTAGCTGGTCTCGATGGTGCGCGTGTCGGACTTGAAGAACAGCAGCGCCAGGTTCTCCATGACGATGGAGATGCCCAGAGTGACGAGCAGGATGTTCTCGTGCTTGCCGTGGCTGGCGCGGTTGATGACCACGCGCTGCAGCACGTAGCCCAGGGCGAACATGCCCGGCACGACGATGGGCAGCGCCAGGTAGGGGTCGATCCCCCAGTGCTGCTTGAGCAGGTAGACGGCGTACAGCGCCAACATCAGCGACGCGCCGTGCGCGAAGTTGATGATGTGCAGCACGCCGTAGATCAAGGTCAGGCCCAGGGCGATCAGCGCGTAGACCGCGCCGGTCGTCAGGCCGTTCAGGACCGAGGGGAAGAGGATGCTGAGATCGAACATGGGTGTGGTGTGTCCGGCTGTTCAGGCAAAGGCGCGGCCTGGCACCAGGTGCTCTGGCGCCGCGCTGGCCGTTGCAGGCATGGCCGGAGGTGGGTTTCTCAGGCCTTCAAGGGGAAGAGCGGGTCTGCTTCGCGGTAGTCGCGCGGGATGATGACCTTGATGTCCTTGTTCAGCACCTGGGTCATGAGTGGCTGGGCTCCCTGGTTCTGTCCGGCGACGAACTTGGTGGGGCCGTACGGCATGATGTGGTCGGCAAACGTGCTCTTTTCCAGCGCGTCGATCAGGGCGGCGCGGTCCATCGATTTGGCGCGCTCCAGGGCATCGGCCAGCAGCCACATGGACGTGTAGGTCATGAACAGTTCGTAGCTGAAGAACAGGCCCTTGGCCTCCACCCGCTTCTTGAGGTCCTGCGCGCGCTTGTCCTTGGGGTTGAACCAGTGGTTGCAGTCGATGATGCCGTTGGCTGCGTCCGGAAACTCCTTGACGAACTTGTAGCTCGACGCGGCGCCGCCCAGCACCGAGTAGATGGCCTTGGGCGTGACCTTTTGCTGCTGCATGGTGCGCACCAGCAGCGCGTACTCGTTGTAGTAGTTGGCGGGGATCACGATGTCGGGGTTGACCGCCTTCATGCGCAGCACGATGTTGTTGAAGTCGCGCGTGGGGTTGGCGTGCTTGACGACTTCCTTGACCTCGTAGCCGTAGCCCGGCAGCTCGCGCGACAGCAATTGGGCCGTACCGGAGCCGAACAGCGATTCCTCGTGGATGATCATCACCGTCTTGGCTGGCTTGCCGGCGGCGGTGTTGAGCACGTGCAGGTTGGCCATGGCCGTCTCGGTGCATTTCTTGTAGCCGGGGCCGAAGCGGAAGGTGTTTTTGAGGCCCCGCTCCACGATCTGGTCGGCCACGCCCACGTCCACGATGTGCGGCAGGTTGTACTTGGCGGCGGCCTGCGTGGTGGCCAGGCAGATGGCCGACGCGAAGGCGCCGACCACGGCGGACACGCCCGCCTCGTTCATCTTCTCGACCTCGGCCGCGCCGGCCTGGGGCTGCGACTGCGCGTCGCCCAGCAGGGCCTCGAGCTTGGCGCCGCCCAGGGACTTGATGCCACCGGCCTTGTTGATGTCCTCGATGGCCATCATCGCGCCCTCGCGGCACTGCTGGCCCGAGTACGCCAGCGCGCCCGTCACCGGGTGCAGCACACCCACCTTGATGGCCTTGGCCTGGGCCCCGCCCACCAGGGGGAAGGCCAGGGCCGATGCGGCGGCAGCCGACTGGGATAGGAAATGGCGGCGGTTACTCATGGGCGTTCTCCTTGGGGGGTGGGTCGGGGGGCGGTCGTTGTGATCAGTGGAACTGGGCGGACAGCTCTTTGCTGACCCAGACCTTGGCGTCGATGCTGCCGACGCGCGACAGCTGCATCTCGTATTCGTAGCGGTCCGGCCGGTACAGGCCGTGCAGCCATTGCACCGGCCGCTCCTGGTCGTCCAGGATCAGGCGGCGCACCGCCAGCAGGGCCGAGCCCACGGCCACATCCAGGTGGCGGGCGACGACGGCATCGGCCAGCTTGGCGGAAATCGTCTGGTGGGCGCGGCCCACCTTCACGCCGGATTCCTCCAGCAACACCAGGATGGGCTTGCGGGCCAGCTCGCGCCGGCCGAACTGGCGGGCGATGTCGGCGGGCACGTAGGTGGTGATGTGCGACAGAGGGCCTTCACGCGTGCTGCGCACCCGCACTGCCTTCTGCACCGAGTCGCCCACGGCGATCTGCAGCGCACCGGCCACGGCGCGCGATGCGGTCACCGTCTCCACATCGAGCACCTTGACCGAGGTGCGCAGACCCATGCTGACCAGATTTTCGAGCAGGCCTGTGAGTTGCGCGCGGTTGCTGTGGGGGGAGCCTTCCGCGCTGCCCTGCCCTGCGTCGGGCTGCGGCACAGGCCGGGTGCCGCGGCCGGGCTGGCGAGAGATCAGGCCTTCGCCCTGCAGCAGCTCCAGCGCGCGGCGCACGGTGACGCGGGCCACGGAGAACTGCTCCATCAGCGCCAGCTCGCCCGGCAGGCCCGCGGCGAAGTGGCCTTCCTGCAATTGCTCGCGCAGCACCAGGTAGATCTGGTGGTACTTGGGCAGTGGCAGCTTGGGCGACATGGGGTTCATCGTCAAGCATCGGTAATGTCCTGTCAATAAGACATTTAGGGTCGTTTGGTCCTGTTTTAAGGACATTTGCGCCAGAGAGCCACAGCCCGCAAGGCGCTCCCTTTTTTGGAGCACGCTTTTGCACAAAGACAGGGCCTGCAGCAGCACGGCGCACCACCACGGGGCGTCGATGAACGCCCCTGCCAGGGTGCCTTCGCGGCCCAAAATCCGCACGCTCGGGGTTTACCCGCGGGTGTCGCCTGCGTGCCGGTTTTGCGGTCTGCCGGGCACCAACGAATTGACGCCAGCACACACCCTTGCTACATTACTAACCAGTCAGTCATTAACTAAACACCCCTTTGACCTCAGCCTCCCCACCCCCTTCAGCCGGAACCAAACGCGAGCGCCGCAAGGAAGCCCGCCCCGGCGAATTGCTGGAGGCAGCGCTGGACCTTTTTGTCGAAAAAGGCTTTGCGGCCACGCGTGTGGACGAGGTCGCCGCGCGGGCCGGAGTGTCCAAGGGCACGCTGTTCCTGTACTTCCCCAGCAAGGAAGAACTCTTCAAGGCCGTGGTGCGCCAGAACATCGCGGGCCGCTTCGAAGAGTGGACGCAGGAGCTCGAAACCTTCGAGGGCAGCACCACCGAGCTGCTGCGCTACTGCTACCAGGTCTGGTGGGAGCGCATCGGCTCCACCAAGGCGTCGGGCATCACCAAGCTGATGTTCAGCGAGGCGCAGAACTTCCCGGAAATCATGCAGTTCTACCGGCAGGAGGTGATCCTGCCCGGCCAGGGGCTGGTGCGCCGCATCATCGAGCGCGGCATCGAGCGCGGCGAGTTCCGCCCCGTGTCGCTCGATTACATCGTGCACGTGGTGCTTGCACCGATGATCTTCCTCATGATGTGGAAGCACTCGGTGTCGGTCTGCATTCCTGAAGGCATGGACCTCGACCCCGAGAAATTCATCGAAGCGCAGATCGACAACGTGCTGCACGGGCTGCTGACGCGGCCCGATACACCCCCTGCCCCCTCCCCCTCCTCTTTCTCTGCATCGCCCCGACGCGGCGCCTGACCATGAAACGCTGGATTCCCTGGGTGGCCGCAGCCATCGTCATCGTGTTGCTCGGCGGCGGCGTGTGGCGTGCCATGGCGGCCCGCCAGGCGCAGCAAAAGGCGCTGAGCGAGACCACGGCGCAAAAAGCGCAGGCACCGCTTCAACTGGCTGCCGACGAGATCATCACCGTGCGGCGCCAGAACCTGATGCTGGGCGTGCCCGTGTCCGGATCGCTCCGTGCGGTCGACTCCGCCATGGTCAAGGCGCGCGTGGGCGGCGAGCTGCAAGGCCTGACGCTGCGCGAGGGCGACAGCGTCAAGGCCGGGCAGGAAGTGGCCCGCATCGACCCCACCGAGGCCCGGGCCCGCCTGCGACAGGCGCAGCAGCAGGCCGACGCGGCCAAGTCGCAGGTGGACATCAACCAGCGCCAGTACACCAACAACCGCGCGCTGGTGGACCAGGGCTTCATCTCGCCCACCGCGCTGGTCACATCGCAGGCCAGCCTCGAATCCGCGCAGTCGAGCTACCAGGCCGCCGTGTCGGCCGCCGACGTGGCGCGCAAGTCGCTGGACGACACCGTGCTCAAGAGTCCCATCACCGGCCTGGTGGCCCAGCGCCTGGCCCAGCCGGGCGAGCGCGTGGCCGTGGACGCCCGCATCATCGAAGTGGTGGACCTGTCGCGGCTGGAACTGGAAGCACTGCTCACCCCGGCCGATTCGCTGGCCGTGCGCGTGGGCCAGAAGGCGCTGCTGACCGTCGACGGCACAGCGACCCCGGTGCCTGCCACCGTGGCACGCATCAGCCCCAGCGCCCAGGCGGGCAGCCGCACCGTGCCGGTGTACCTGCGGGTGGACCAGGCCAAGGGCGACACGCCGCTGCGCCAGGGCCTGTTCGTGCAGGGCACGCTCGACACTGGCCGCGCCGAAGTGCTGACCGTGCCGCTCGACGCCGTGCGCACCGACAAGCCCGCGCCCTATCTGCAGACGCTCAAGGACGGCCGTATCGCCTACGCCGAGGTCAAGACCGGCGCGCGGTCGGTGGTCAACGGCCAGACCTGGGTCGCCGTCCAGGGCGTGGCAGAAGGCACGCCGGTGATCGACGGGCGCATCGGGCAACTGCGTGAAGGCACGACGGTGACCACTGCCGCAGCCGCCCCGGCGGGCGCGCCCGCATCGGCGCCCCGCGCTGCTCCCTGACCCGCCCGCACCGCCATGTGGTTCACCCAAGTCAGCCTCAAGAACCCTGTGTTCGCCACCATGGTGATGCTCGCCATCGTGGTGCTGGGTCTCTTTTCGTACCAGCGCCTCAAGGTTGATCAATTTCCCAACATCGACTTCCCCGTGGTGGTGGTCACCGTGGACTACCCCGGTGCATCGCCCGAGATCGTGGAGAGCGAGGTCACGAAGAAGATCGAGGAAGGCGTCAACTCGATCGCCGGCATCAACGCCCTGACCTCGCGCAGCTACGAAGGCACTGCGGTGGTCATCATCGAGTTCCAGCTGCACATCGACGGCCGCAAGGCCGCCGAGGACGTGCGTGAGAAGGTGGCCACCGTGCGCCCCTTGCTGCGCACCGAGGTCAAGGAGCCGCGCGTGCTGCGCTTCGACCCCGCCAGCCGCGCCGTGTGGTCGTTGGCCGTGCTGCCCGATGACAAGGCGGGCGGCACGCAGCGCAGTGCGGTGGAGCTGACCACCTGGTCCGAGCAGGTGCTGAAAAAGCGCCTGGAGAACGTGCGCGGCGTGGGCGCGGTGAACCTGGTGGGCGCTACCAAGCGCGAGATCAACATCTACCTGAACCCGCAGGCGCTCGAAGCCTTCGGCGTGACGCCCGACCAGGTGGCCCAGGCCGTGCATAACGAGAACCAGGACCTGCCCGTGGGCTCCATCCGGTCGCTGGCGCAGGACCGCGTGGTGCAGATCGACGCGCGCATGGAGCGGCCCGAAGACTTCGGCAAGATCATCGTCGCCCGCAAGAACGGTGCCCCCGTGCGGCTGGACCAGGTCGCCCGGGTCAACGATGGCGCCCAGGAAGTGGAGAGTCTCGCCCTGTACAACGGCCAGCGCACGCTGCTGCTGTCGGTGCAGAAGTCGCAGGGCGAGAACACCATCGAGGTGGTGGACGGCCTCACCGCGGCGGTGGCAGAGCTCAAGAACCAGCTGCCACCCGGCGTGCGCCTGGAGACCATCGGCGACAGCGCCCGCCCCATCCGCGTGGCGGTGAACAACGTGCGCCAGACGCTGATCGAGGGCGCCATCCTCACGGTGCTGATCGTCTTTTTGTTCCTGAACTCCTGGCGCTCCACCGTGATCACCGGGCTCACGCTGCCGATCGCGCTGATCGGCACGTTCCTGTTCATGAACATGTTCGGCTTCACCATCAACATGATCACGCTGATGGCGCTGAGCCTGTGCGTGGGCCTGTTGATCGACGACGCCATCGTGGTGCGCGAGAACATCGTGCGGCACGTGCAGATGGGCAAGTCGGCCTACAACGCGGCCATGGACGGCACGCAGGAGATTGGCCTGGCGGTGCTGGCCACCACGCTGTCCATCGTGGCGGTGTTCATGCCCATCGGGTTCATGGGCGGCATCATCGGCAAGTTCTTCCACGAGTTCGGCATCACCATCGTCGCGGCGGTGATGATCTCGATGTTCGTGAGCTTCACGCTCGACCCGATGCTGTCGAGCATCTGGCACGACCCCAGCATCCACGGGCATGGCCACAAGACCGGGCCCGTCACCTTCTACGACAAGACCATCGGCCGCGTCACCGGCTGGTTCGACCGTGCCACCGAGTCGCTGGCCGAGGGTTACCAGCGCATCCTGCGCTGGTCGCTGGTGCACAAGGTGGCGACGATGGCCATAGCGCTGGCCGTCTTCGTGCTGAGCATCTTCATGGTGCCGCTGCTGGGCACCGAGTTCGTGCCCAAGGCCGATTTCTCCGAAACCTCGCTCAACTTCTACACGCCCGTCGGCTCGTCGCTGGAAGCCACCGAGGCCAAGGCACGGCAGGTGGAAGGCATCCTGCGCGAGATGCCCGAGGTGCGCTACACGCTGTCCACCATCAACACCGGCAGCGCGCAGGGCAAGATCTACGCCAACATCTACGTGCGCCTGGTGGACCGCAAGGACCGCAGCCGCAGCGTGGACCAGATGTCCGACGTGCTGCGCGAGCGCCTGAAGACCGTGCCTGGCATCACCATCACCCACGTGGGCCTGCTGGACGCCGTGGGCGGGCAAAAACAGGTGGAGTTCTCGCTGCAGGGCCCGGACCTGCAGGAGCTGGAGCGCCTGACCAAGGTGGTCACCGAGAAGATCCGCGACATCCCCGGCCTGGTGGACCTGGACACCAGCGCCAAGCCCAACAAGCCGGTCATCGCCCTCGACGTGCGACGCGATGCGGCGTCGGACCTGGGCCTGTCGGTGGCGCAGATGGCCGCATCGCTGCGCACGCTGGTGGCCGGCACCACCGTGGGCAACTGGCGCGCGCCGGACGACCAGACCTACGACGTGAACGTGCGCCTGGCCCCGGAGGCCCGCACCGCCCCGCAGGACCTGGAGCGACTGCCGTTCGCCCTGGCCAACGCCGACGGCACCACGCGCATCGTGCGCCTGAACCAGGTGGCCAGCGTGACCGAATCCACCGGCGCCAACCAGATCAACCGGCGCGACCTGACCCGCGAGGTGGCGGTGAACGCCAACGTGTCACAGCGCTCGGCCGGCGAAGTGTCGAACGACATCAAGAAAGCGCTGGAGGGCGTGAGCTTTCCGCCCGGCTACCGCTACCAGTTCGGCGGCTCCACCAAGAACATGGCCGAATCGTTCGGCTACGCGATCTCGGCCCTGGCCATGGCCATCATCTTCATCTACATGATCCTGGCGAGCCAGTTCAAGAGCTTCCTGCAGCCGCTGGCGCTCATGACCTCGCTGCCGCTCACGCTGATCGGCGTGGTGCTGGCGCTCCTGATGTTCCGCTCCACGCTGTCGATGTTCTCCATCATCGGCGTGGTGATGCTGATGGGCCTGGTGACCAAGAACGCCATCCTGCTGGTGGACTTTGCGATCCGTGCCCGCGAGGAACACGTGAACGACGAGGGCCGCACCGTGCCTGGCCTGCCCCGTGCAGACGCCCTGCTGCTGGCCGCCCGCGTGCGGCTGCGCCCCATCCTCATGACCACGCTGGCCATGATCTTCGGCATGGTGCCGCTGGCATTTGCGCTGTCCGAGGGCTCCGAGCAGCGTGCCCCCATGGGCCAGGCGGTGATCGGCGGTGTCATCACCTCGTCGCTGCTCACGCTGGTGGTGGTGCCGGTGGTTTATTGCTACATGGACGACCTCGCAGGCTGGGCACGCCGCAAATTCGGCAACGCCCGCGCAACGCCCCCTAAAATCGAGGGTTTGTCCTGATCGTTCCGATCGGCCCTGCACCCGCCCCACGGAGAAATCCCATGAACATGCCCCTGAACACCTCTGCCAACATCAGCGACCCCGTCGCCCAGGCCCGCTACAACATGATCGAGCAGCAGATCCGTCCGTGGAACGTGCTCGACTTCGACGTGCTGGAGCTGCTGGCCGTGGTGCGCCGCGAACAGTTCGTGCCGCCGGCCTACAGCAGCATGGCGTTCATGGACATCGAAGTGCCCTTGCTGGGCAACGACGCAGAAGAGGCGGTGCGCCTGGGCCACAGCATGCTGCAGCCCCGCGTGGAAGCCCGCATCCTGCAGGACCTCCAGATCAAGCCGACCGACCGCGTGCTGGAGATCGGCACAGGTTCGGGCTACATGGCCGCCCTTCTGGCCCACCGCGCCGAGCGCGTGGTGTCGCTCGAAATCAACGCAGAGCTGGCCGAGATGGCCCGCGAGAACCTGCGCGATGCCGGTATCCAGAACGCCGACGTGCGCCAGGCCGACGGCGCCCGCGACCCCATCCCTGATGGCCCGTTCGATGTGATCGTGCTCAGCGGCTCCGTGGCCGAAGTGCCTGCCGCCCTGCTCTCCCAACTGCGCGACGGCGGCCGCCTGGGCGCCATCGTGGGCAGCGAGCCCGTGATGCGCTTCACCCTGACGCGCCGCACCGGTGACCGGTTCGAGACCACGTCGCCCTGGGACACCATCGCGCCGCGCTTGGTCGGCTTCCCCGAGCCATCCGGCTTCACGTTCTGATTTTCAGCGTCTGATTTTTCCTTTCGGAGTTCTGCATGATCGACCACGTCCGCCCCGCCCAGCTGTCTGCCTGGTTCGCCTCGGCCCCCGAAGGCAGCCAGCCCGTGGTGCTGGACGTGCGCGAGCCGTGGGAGCTGCAAACCGCGAGCGTGCGCGCCGATGGATTCGAGCTGGTCGCCATCCCCATGGGTGAGCTGACCGGACGCCTGGACGAACTGGACCCCACGCGCCCCATTGCCTGCCTGTGCCACCACGGCGCCCGCAGCCTGCGCGTGGCGGCCTTTCTGGAGCACCACGGGTTCGAGCGCCTGGCCAACATCACGGGCGGCATCGACGTGTGGTCGCATGAAGCCGACCCGGCTGTGCCCCGGTACTGAAGCCCGCTGCCACCGCACCGACGCTCCCTGTTTGTTCCGTCTCCCACCCATCGATCCGCAGACTTCTATCTCCGAAGGACTTTCATGACGACCCCGCTACGGCCACATCCTCTGTCACCCCTGTCCATGGCGCTGGGAACCTTGCTGGTTACGGCCCTGTGTGCACCCGTGCACGCCCAGAGCCTGCTGGAAGTGGTGGAGTCGGCCCGCACGTACGACACGGCCTGGCAGTCGGCCCGTGCGCAGCTGGACGCGGCAGCGCGCCGTGCCGACCAGGCGCGCGCGGGCCTGCTGCCCACCGCCGGGCTGACGGCCGGCCTGAACCGGGCCAATGTGGAACTGAACCGGCCCCCGGTCGAGAACACCGGCACCCAGCAAACGCTGGGTGTGCAGGCATCGCAGCCCTTGTTCCGCCCCGCCAACCGCATCAACCTGCAGCAGAGCCAGCGCGGTATCGATGTGGCGCAGGCGCAGCTCGACGCCGCCACGCAGGACCTGCTGGTGCGCGTGAGCCAGGCGTACTTCGACGTGCTGGCCGCACAGGACACGCTGACCTTCGTGCAGGCGCAAAAAGCCGCCGTGTCCGAGCAACTGGCGTCTGCCAAGCGCAATTTCGAGGTGGGCACCACCACCGTCACCGATTCACGCGAAGCCCAGGCCCGTTACGACCTGGTGATCGCGCAGGAGATCGCGGCTGAGAACGACCTGCGCGTCAAGCGCCTGGCGCTCGACCAGCTCGTCGGCATAGCCGGCACCACCCCCAAGCCGCTGGCCCTGCCCGCACCGCTGCCCACCGTGCAACCGGACAACGTCGCCCTGTGGGTGGACACGGCCCGCGACCAGCAGCCCGGCGTGCGCCAGGCGGTCATCGCGCTCGACATCGCGCGGCTGGAGACCAAAAAGGCCGAGACCGGCCACCTGCCCACGGTGGACCTGCAGGCGGGCTACAACGTCACGCGCAACCCCAACGGTACGGTCACCTCTCCGGGCGTGAACAGCCGCACCAACAGTGCCAGCGTGGGCGTGGCGTTCAATTTGCCGCTGTTCGCGGGCTTCTCGGTGCAAAACCGCATCCGTGAAACCCTGGCGCTGGAAGACAAGGCCGCCGCCGACCTGGAAACCACCCGCCGCAACGTGGCCCAGGCCACGCGCGCAGCGTTCTTCGGCGTGCAGTCCGGCCAGGGCCAGGTGCAGGCGCTCGAAGCCGCCGAGGCCTCCAGCCAGAGCGCGCTGGACGCCAACAAGCTGGGCTACCAGGTGGGGGTGCGCATCAACATCGACGTGCTGAACGCCCAAAGCCAGCTGTTCCAGACCAAGCGCGACCTGGCCCAGGCCCGCTACAACGTGCTGCTGGGCACACTGAAGCTGCGCCAGGCGGCCGGCACGCTGACGCAGCAGGATGTCGAGGCGATCAACGCGTTGCTGGTCCGCTAAGTCGCTGGTCGCATAAGTCAAGCCGCCGCGTCGCCCGCCGAAGATCGTCTTCACGGGCAGGCACCGGCAGCAGCCGGCAGCGACAGCCACAGCGGTGGCGCGCACGGTCGTGTCAGCCGCCAGCGGCCACGGACCTGGCGGGCAACACGATGCCCAGCACGGCCTGCGCCGTGGCCAACGCCCCGCCCCGGTGGTCGTCGGCAAAGCGGCTGGCGCGGTAGCTGGCGCTCTTTTGCAGCTCGGGGTCGAGCGCCAGCTCAACTGCTTGTGCCACGCCGCCAGCCATGTCCGGCACCCGGCGGGCAGCACCTGCTGCGCATGCCTGCTCTGCCGCTTGCGCAAAATTGAAGGTGTGCGGGCCCAGCACCACCGGGCAGCCGCAGGCGGCGGCTTCGATGAGGTTTTGCCCACCGAGCGGCGCGTAGCTGCCGCCCAGCATCGCCACGTGGGCCAGGCCGTAGTACAGCGTCATCTCGCCCAGTGAGTCTCCCAGCCACACGTCGGCGGCCGGGGGGGCACCTGCCCAGGTGCTGCGGCGGGACACAGTCAGGCCAGCGTGCAGCAACAACTGGTGCACCTCGTCAAAGCGCTGCGGGTGGCGCGGCACGATGAGCCACTGCACGCTGCGGGCGGTGGCGTCACCATCGCCCGATGCTTCATTATTGATAGCGCCTTGCGCTTTCCCAGCCAGCGGTAGCGCCGTTTTTTGCTTGAAATTCTCCAGCCACATGGCTTCCTCGCCCTCGCGGCTGCTGGCCAGCATGACGACCGGGCGCGCGGCCTGGTCGCGCCAGGTGCGGCCTTGCGAGAGCTGCCGGGCGTCTGGCACCACGTCGAACTTCAGGTTGCCGAACACGCCGCGCACCTTGGCGCCGATGGCGCGCAGGCGGTCGGCGTCGTCCTCGGTCTGGGCCCACACCGCCGTCAGGCCTGCGTAGGCGGGGCGCGCCAGCGGGGCTAGGCGCTGGGCGTTGCGCAGCGACTTGGCGTTCAGCCTGGCATTGGCCAGCACCAGCGGCACGCCGCGCCGGCGGCAGCCGGCCACCAGGTTGGGCCAGACCTCGGTTTCCATGAGGATGCCGATGGCCGGGCGGAACCTGCGCAGAAATCGCGCCACCGCGCCGGGCGTGTCCCAGGGCTGCCAGACCTGCACGTCGCCGGGCAGCAGCAGCTTTTCGCCCTCGGCGCGGCCGGTGGCTGTGCCGTGCGTGAGCAACAGGCGCATGCCGGGCAGCTCCTGGCGCAGCGCGGCCAGCAGGATGGCGGCGGCGCGGGTTTCGCCCAGCGAGACGGCATGGATCCACACGAACCGGCCCAGCGGGTCGGAGCTGCTGTGCGGCATGAGGCTGTCGATGGGCGCCGGGTAGCGGCCAAAGCGCTCGCCGATCGCGTGGCCGTAGCCGGGCTCGGCCTGGGCGCGGCGGCGCAGCTTGCGGCGCAGCAGGGGCTGTGCGCCCCAGGTGACCACTGAATAGAGCGCGCGGGCGGGGTTCATGCCGCGGCGAGGTGCAGGTCGACCGACACCACACCGCCGCTCCAGCCGCTGTCGCCGCGTGCCGCCCACACGATGCAGGGCACATCGCCATCGGCCGCCACCACGCAGCGGCCACCCGCCTCCCAGAAGGCACTGCCGCCCGCGCTGACGTAGCCGCCGGACGGCCCGCTGTAGTTGGCCAGCAGCACGGCCATGCTGTGGTCGCGCGCATAGCCCTGCAGCAGCTCGGATTCAGGGCCGTAGCCCTGGTGGCTGACCAGCGCCCCGGCGGCGTACAGCGTGGCACCGGCAGCGTGCGCGGCACGGGCGTGCTCGGGGTGGGTGATGTCGGCGCACACCGCCATGCCCGTGGGCTCGCCCGCCAGCAGGTGCACCTGCGCGTCGTCGGTGCCCGGGCTGGCAAAGGACTCTTCGCTGGCATGCAGGTGGCGCTTACGGTACAGCGCGGTACTGCCGTCCCCATTCAGCACCCAGGCGCCGATGGCGGGCAGTGCGCCGTCCTGCACCGGCGCGGCAGGGCCGCCCACCACCAGGGCCATGCCATGGTCGCGTGCAGCCTGGCGCAGGGGCGCCAGCGCCGCGTGGTCGGCATGCAGCACGTTGGCGGCCAGCACGGACGGCTCGTAGCCGGTGAGCGAGAGCTCCGGAAACACCAGCACCTGCACCCCCTGGCTCGCCGCCACCCGCACAAAGGCCAGGTGGGTCTGCACGTTGCGCGCCACGTCTCCAGGGACGGACGGCGACTGTGCGGCGGCAACGCGTAAGGGGGTCGAAAACTGTGGGTTCACGCAGGCAACTCGCTAAAAATCAACGGTGAAAGAAGGTGGCAGTGGCAGTGAAAGCCACAGCCAGGGTGCCCATCAATGGCTGGCAGCGCCCACATGGGCGTCGGGCTTGACCCTGTGCAGCAGCGCCAGCATGGCCGCCTCGATGCGCGCCAGCGCCTCTTCGGTATGTCCCTCAAAGCGCAGCACCAGGACCGGCGTGGTGTTGCTGGCGCGGATCAGGCCAAAGCCGTCTGGCCAGTCGACCCGCAGGCCGTCGATGGTGCTCACCGTGGCGGGCGCCGAGAAGGTACCTGCAGCCAGGCCCTGCAGCTCGGCCGTCAGGCGGTGCGGCTCGCCCTCGGCGCACGAGACATTGAGCTCGGGCGTGGAGAAGCTGGTGGGCAGGGCGTTGAGCACGGCGCTCGGGTCTTGCGACCTGCTCAGAATCTCCAGCAGGCGGCAGCCCGCGTAGGTGCCGTCGTCGAAGCCGTACCAGCGCTCCTTGAAGAAGATGTGGCCGCTCATCTCGCCGCCCAGCGGAGAATTCGTCTCCTTCATGCGGGCCTTGATGAGCGAGTGGCCGGTCTTGAACATCACCGGCACGCCGCCGGCCGCCGCAATGGCGGGCGCCAGGCGCTGGGTGCACTTCACGTCGAAGATGATCTCGCCGCCGGGTACGCGCGAGAGCACGTCCTGGGCGAACAGCATCATCTGGCGGTCGGGGAAGATGTTGGTGCCGTCCTTGGTCACGATGCCCAGTCGGTCGCCGTCGCCGTCGAAGGCCAGGCCCAGTTCGGCGTCGCTGGTCTTCAGGGCCTCGATCAGGTCGCGCAGGTTCTCGGGCTTGCTGGGGTCTGGGTGGTGGTTGGGGAAGTTGCCGTCCACCTCGGAGAACAGCTCGACCACCTCGCAGCCCAGCGCACGGAAGATGCCGGGGGCCGACGCGCCGGCAATGCCGTTGCCGCAGTCCACCACCACCTTGAGCGGGCGGGCCAGCTTGATGTCGCCCACGATGCGCTCGGTGTACGCCGGCAGCACGTCCACGTGCCGCACGGAGCCGCCGGCCTGGAGTTGCCAGCTTTCCTGCTCCATGGTGCGGCGCAGGCCCTGGATCTCTTCACCGTAGATGGCGCGGCCGTTGAGCACCATCTTGAAGCCGTTGTAGTCCTTGGGGTTGTGGCTGCCCGTGACCTGGATGCCGCTGTGGCACAGCGTGCTGGCCGCAAAGTACAAAAGCGGCGTGGTCACCAGGCCCACGTCGATCACCTCGATGCCCGCTTCCACCAGCCCCTGGATCAGCGCGGCCGACATGGCGGGGCCCGACAGGCGCCCGTCGCGGCCCACGGCCACCGTGGTCTGGCCTTCGGCGCGGGCGGCGGTGCCAAAGGCCCGGCCCAGGCCCAGGGCCACTTCTTCATTCAAGGTGGACGGCACGATGCCGCGGATGTCGTAGGCTTTGAAAATGGCGGGCGTGGGTTGCACGTAAGGGCCTTTCGCGAAGGGATAAGAGGGAGTCCGACACATTGTAGGCGGGGCATTCCGTGCCCTAGGGTAATCACCCCCACGCCCCAAAACCGCCCCGGGAGGCACATGTCCGAAAACGGCCAGTGCGCACGCGCCCACTGCCTATGATCGGGCCCATGACCTCCCCTGCCCCGCCCTCAGTTGCTGCCGCCGCCGATCCCGCCCTGGACGAAGGCCGCTACCTGGCGGTGATGGCGCGGGATGCGCGTTTCGACGGGCATTTTTTTACCGGCGTGACCTCCACCGGCATCTACTGCCGCCCGGTGTGCGCGGTGCGCACGCCGCGGCGCGAGAACTGCCGCTTTTTCGCACTGGCCGCCCAGGCCGAGCATGCGGGCTTTCGCCCCTGCCTGCGCTGCCGGCCCGAGCTGGCGCCCCAGGCCCTGGTGTGGTCGGTGCAGGATGCGAGCAGCATCCTGGTGCAGCAGGCGGTAAGGCTGCTGGATGCGCCGGACCTCTGGCCCGCCCAGCCCGCAACCACCACCCAAGCCGACAGCGGCGCCACGGTGGCCCGCCTGGCCGAGCGGCTGGGCGTGAGCGACCGGCACCTGCGCCGCATTTTCGAAGCCGCCCTGGGCGTGTCGCCCCTGCAGTACCTGCAGACCCGCCGCCTGCTGACCGCCAAGCAGTTGCTCACCGACACCTGCATGCCCGTGACCCAGGTGGCGCTGGCCAGCGGCTTTGCCAGCGTGCGCCGCTTCAATGCGGCCTTTGTGGGGCACTACGGGCTCAACCCCACCCAGTTGCGGCGCAGCGGCACACCAGCCAGCAAGGGAGGCACAACCGGGTCACACGGCGCAGGCAGCACACTGCGCCTGGCCTGGCGCCCGCCGTTCGATGTGGCGGCTCTGCTGGCGTTCTTCGAGCGGCGGCAGTTCCATGGCGTCGAATGGGTGCTGCCCCACGAGGCCACGCTGCGGCGCACCGTGCGGCTGCCGGCCGCCTGCACCGGCATGGCGCAGGAGACCACCGGCTGGTTCAGCGCACGCTTCGACGCAGCCCGCCACCACGTGCTGCTGCAGACCAGCGACAGCCTGTACCCGGTGTTGCCGCTCGTCATCCGCCGCGTGCGCGCCATGCTGGACCTGGATGCCGACCCGGCCGCCATCAACGCGGTGCTGCACCCGCACTTTCCGGACGGCGACGGCCTGCGCGTGCCCGGCGCGTTCGACGGCTTCGAGCTGGCCGTGCGCGCCGTGCTGGGCCAGCAGATCACCGTGGCCGCGGCGCGCACGCTGGGGCAGCGCCTGGTGGAGCGGCTGGGCGAGCCCATCGACACGCCCTGGCCTGCGCTGAACCGGCTGTTCCCCACCGCCGCCACGCTCGCCATGGCCGATGGCGACACCCTGGGCCAACTGGGCATCGTGCGCCAGCGGCAGGCCGCCATCGTGGCGCTGGCCCGCGCGGTGGACGGCGGGGGCCTGGCGCTGCAGGCGGGCGCCGACGTGGCCGCTACCACCGCCGCGCTGTGCGCCCTGCCCGGCATCGGCGACTGGACGGCGCAGTACATCGCCATGCGCGTGCTGCGCTGGCCGGATGCCTTCCCTGCCGGTGATGTGGCGCTGCACAAGGCGCTCAACGTGCAGGGCCAAAAGAATCCGGCACGCGCAGCCAGCGGGGCGTCGGAGGCGTGGCGCCCCTGGCGCAGCTATGCGGTGCTTCGGGCCTGGTCGGCAGGCACCACCGCGCAGATGCCGCAACCCGTGGCTGGCGCCTCCATCGAAACGCTACCAAAACAATAGCTACTGTCGCTCACCTGGCAAGCGGTAGCGGCCTATTTTCTTCAGAACTTATCGGATCAACCCCATGCTCTTTCATCCCCACACCGTGCAGGCACGTGCCAGCACAGCGCTCGGGCCGGTGCGCCTAGCCGCGTCGCCCGCGGGCCTGTGCGGCGTCTGGTTCGAGGGCCAGCGGCACGAGCCCGTCCACCTGCTGCACGGCGATCGCGCCTGGGCCGAGGCGGCCGGCCACACCCTGCTGCAAGAGGCCGCAGGCCAGCTGCAGCAGTACCTGCGGGGCGAGCGCGACGGCTTCGACCTGCCGCTCGACCTGTCGGGCGGCACGGCGTTTCAGCGGGACGTATGGCGCGCGCTGCTGGTCATCGGCCGCGGTGGCACCACCAGCTACGGGCGCCTCGGCCAGCAACTGGGCCGGCCGCTGGCGGTGCGCGCCGTGGGCGCGGCCGTGGGGCGCAATCCGGTCAGCGTGATCGTGCCGTGCCACCGCGTGCTCGGTGCAGACGGCAGCCTGACCGGTTACGCTGGAGGGCTGGACCGCAAAACGGCCCTGCTGGCGCTGGAACATGCGCCGCACCGGCACGACCACCCGCAGCCACTGCACCTGCGGCAGCAGCCTTGGCTGCCGGACGACCACGACATTCAAACCCTGAAAGAGCACGCATGAACAGCCCGGGAACCCAACCCGTCACCGCCTGGATCGGCGAATTCACTCTGCTGGCGGCGCTGTGGGGGTCATCCTTCCTCTTCATGCGCCTGGGCGCCTCGGAGTTCGGCCCGCTGCCCACCGCCGGGCTGCGCGTGGCGCTGGCCACGGTGTTCCTGTGGCCCATCATGCTGCGCCAGGGCCACTGGCCCGCCTTCCGCCAGCACTGGCGGCCCATCATGTTCGCGGGCGTCATCAACTCGGCGATCCCGTTCGCGCTGTTCTCCTGGGCGGTGCTGCACATCGCCACCGGGCTGTCGTCCATCCTGAACGCCACGGTGCCGCTCTTCGGCGCGTTGATCGCCTGGGCCTGGCTGGGTGACCGCATCAACCGGCTGCGATGGGCGGGCCTGGCGCTCGGCTTCGTGGGCGTTGCGCTGCTGGCCTGGCGCGCGCCGGCGGGCACGGGCTTCAAGACCGACAGCGCTGAATGGGCCATTGCCGCCTGCCTACTGGCGTCGTGCTTCTATGGGGTGTCGGCCAGCTTCGCGCGGCGCCACCTCACCGGCATCCCGCCGCTGGCCACGGCCACCGGCAGCCAGCTCGGCGCGGCGCTGGGCCTGGCGCTGCCCACGCTGTGGCTGTGGCCGGCGCAACTGCCAGGCCTGCGCGCCTGGGGCGCCATCGTGGCCATGGCGGTGCTGTGCACCGGCATTGCGTACATCCTGTACTTCCGCCTCATCGCGAGTGCAGGCCCCAGCCGGGCGCTGGCGGTGACCTTCATCGCGCCGGTGTTTGCCGTGCTGTACGGCTCCGTCTTCCTGGGCGAGCGCATCACGCCGTGGATGGTGGGCTGCGCGCTGGTGATCGTTTGCGGCACGCTGCTGTCAACGGGGCTTATCAGGACGCTGCGCCCCGGGCGCGCCCAGCCGGAACGGCCATAAACTCGGGGAATGGTTTTTTCTTTGGGCTGCTGCGATCCGACCCCTGTGCTTGACAGCGCAGGCTGCGGCGCCGACGCAGGCTGCCCCAGGCCACCGGCCCTGACAGCCGGCACAGCCATCTGCTCCCTCCCGATCTGCCACACCACCGCATACCGCCATGGGTAACAACACCCTGATGGCGGGCACGGTGCTGATGACGCTCCTGCTGGTGCTGGAGTGGCTGCCGCCCAAAGAGGCCCTGCGCCCCTCGCGCCGATCGCTCTGGCTGCTGGGCGCCGCAGGCGGCGCGGTGTCGGCAACGGCGTTCACCGCCCTGCACTGGAACGCACCCGAGCTGGGAATCGTCGCCTACCCCACCGTCGTCGCGTTCATGGGCATGTACTTTGGCGGTCTGCCTGCGGCCATCACGGCCCTGGCGGCGCTGCTGGCCGTTGTGCTGATGGCGCCGGCGGCCACACCGCCCGCGGTGATGGTGCTGGGCGCCACATGGGCGCTGGCCTGGGCTTGGCGGCGGACGTCACGGCGGCTGCCGCTGCGCTCTGCGGCGTGGATATCGCTGGCGGGCATGACCGTGACGCTGCCGGTGACGGTATCGGCCTGCCTGTGGCTAGCCAACCAGGCGCCCGCCACCTTGGGGCCGTGGCCCACCACCCTGCCCTGGCACCACGGCGCGGGCTTTTTGATGCTGGGCGTGGGCCGCCTGCTGCTGGCCGGCAAGGCCCGGGCAGAGCTGGCGCGCACCAGCACCCAGGAGGCACTTGTGCAGCGCGAGCAGCAGCTGCAACTGGCCATGGACTCCCTGGGCGGAGGTCGGTGGGAATGGGACGTGGTGGAGCGCCAGTTCCGCTGCCACGGCAAGTTCTACGAGGCCTTCGGCGTGAGCTGCGACGAGGCCGATGCCCAGGGGCTGTGGGAACGCTGGTACCAGCGCCGCCACCCGCTGGACGCCGAACGCAATGCCGCCCGGCTGGCCCGTGCCATGGACGGGCTGGACGAAACCTACGAGGCCGAGTTTCGCGTGCTGGACACCGACGGCCGCTGGCGTTGGCTGATGTCGCGCGGCACCGTGGCCCGGCGCGACGCCGAGGGCAAGCCTACTGCCCTGATCGGCATGGACGTGGACATCACCGCCCACCGCGAGGTGGAAGACGCCCTGCGATCGTCCGAGGCCAAGTACACGACTTTTTATCAGACGCTGCCCGACCCGGCAGGGATCTCGCGCATCTCGGACGGGCGCTACATCGACGTGAACCCGGCGTTTTGCGAAGTACTGGGCCGCCCGCGCGAGGACGTGATCGGCCGCACATCCACCGAGCTCGACATCTGGGCCTCTGACAAAGAGCGCGCCCGGCTGGTCGACACCTTCCGGCGCGATGGCCGGGTGGACCGCCTGCCGCTGGTGGCCCAGGGCCGCGGTGCGCGCATCCCGGGCCTCATGTCGGCACGCTCCGTGCTTGTGGATGGCGAGAACTGCTTTGTTTTCATCTTCCACGACATGACCGAAGCCCATCGCACCAGCGACGAGCTGCGGGCCCTCAACAGCCTGCTGCAGCAGGCGGGCCGCATGGCGCGCCTGGGCGCCTGGGAGGACGAACGCGGCCAAGGCCTCGTCTACTGGTCGGACGTGTGCTTTGACATCCACGGACTGCCCCCGGGCTCGCCGCTGCCGCACGACTACATCGACCGCCTGGTGGCACCCGACTACCGCGAGCCGCTGCGCGAGCGCATCCGCCAGAGCATCCTTGAGCGCACCGAGTGGAGCATGGAGATGGAAGTGCTGCACACCGACGGCCGCTTGGTTTGGGTGCGCGCGCGCGGCGAGCCGGTGGTCGAGAACGGCCGCGTCGCCCGCGTGCGCGGCGTGATGCAGGACATCGACGAGGCCAAGCGGTCCGACCAGCGCCTGCGGCAGTCCGAAGAGCGTTTCTCGCGCATTTTTCACCTCATGCCCTACCCCATGGGCCTGTCGCACCGAAGCGACGGGCGGTATGTGGACATCAACCCCGCGTGGGTCGACATGCTGGGCATACCGCGCGCAGAAGCCATCGGCCGCACCGCCATCGAGCTGGGCATCTTCACCGAAGCCGACCGCGCGCGCCTGCTGGAGGCCGAGGGTGGCACCGGGCACCTGAGCAGCCACGAAATCACGCTGAAAGTGCGCGGCGGCACGCCCCGCACCGTGCTGCAGTCCATGCGCGCGACCGAGTTCGACGGCGAGCCCTGCTGGCTGTTTTCGGTGCACGACATCACCGACCGCAAGAAGAGCGAAGAGCAGGTGCGCGAGCGCGAGGAGCTGCTGTCGCTCACCATCTCGGCCGCATCGCTGGGCCTGTGGGACTGGAACCTGCCGACCGGCACCGTGAGCGGCGACGACCGCTGGCGCTCCATGCGCGGGCTGCCCCCGCTCGAATCCCACGAAGCGACGCCAGCCACCATCCAGTGGACGAGCGGCATCGCCCCCGACGACATCGACCGCATCACCGCCGAGATGGCGCGCCACATCGCCCACCCCGGCACACCGTTCGACGCCACCTGGCGCGTGAACCAAGCGGGCGACGCCGTGCGCTGGGTGCGCAGCCTGGGCAAGATCGTCGGCGTGGATGCCACCGGCCGCCCCGACCGCATGCTGGGCGTGGCCATCGACGTCACCCCGCAGCGCGAGCAAGAGGTGTTGCTGCAGCGGCTGGCGCTGTTCGATGCGCTCACCGGCCTGCCCAACCGCGTGCTGCTGGCGCGCAAGCTGCAGGACGCCATGGTCCAGGCACGCCGCGGCGGCACCCAGCTGGGCGTGGCCTACCTCGACCTGGACGGATTCAAGCCCGTGAACGACCGCCTGGGTCACGGCGCGGGCGACCGCCTGCTGGTGGTGGTGTCCGGCCGGCTGACGCGCGCACTGCGCCCGCTGGACACGGTGGCCCGGCTGGGCGGCGATGAGTTCGTGATCCTGATGCCCCAGCTGGAGTCCGTGCAGCACTGCGAACGCATGCTGCGCCAGGTGATGGACAGCATCTCGGCCCCCTACACGCTGGACACCGAGCGCGTGGTGGTCACCGCCAGCATCGGCTACACCCTGTTCCCGCAGGACGACGCCGACGCCGACACCTTGCTGCGCCACGCCGACCAGGCCATGTACGCGGCCAAGCAGGCCGGGCGCAACCGCTTCCACCAGTTCGACGCCGCCCAGGAGCGCGCGCTGCAGCTGCTGCGCGAACAGGGGCGCCACCTGCAAGGCGCGCTGGCGGACGCCCAGTTCACGCTGTACCTGCAGCCCAAGGTCGACATGAAAAGCGGCACCGTGGTGGGTGCCGAAGCGCTCACCCGGTGGCAGCACCCCCAACGCGGCGTGGTCTCGCCCGGCGAGTTCCTGCCCATGCTGGAAGGCACCGAGCTTGAGATCGGCTTTGGGGAATGGGTCATCGAAGCCGCCTTCCAGGTGCTCGAACAGATGCAGGCCCGCAAGAACCCGCCAGGCCTGCCCATCAGCGTGAACATCGCCGCACAGCACCTGCAGCACCCGCGGTTTGCGGAATGGATGGCCGAATGCCTGGAGCGTCACCCCAGCGTGCCCGGCCGCCTGGTCGAGATCGAAATCACCGAAAGCGCCGCGCTGTACGACCTGGCCGCCGTGGCGCACACCCTGCACGCAGTGCGCGCCCTGGGGATGGCAGTGTCGCTCGACGACTTCGGCACCGGCTACTCGTCCCTCACCTACCTGCGCCGCCTGCCCATGGACACGCTCAAGATCGACCAGAGCTTCGTGCACGGCATGATGGGCGACCCCGGCGACCTGGCCATCGTGCAAGGCGTGATCGGCCTCGCCCGCTCCTTCGGCTATCGCGTGATCGCCGAAGGCGTGGAAACCGTCGAGCAGGGACAGATGCTGCTGCAGCTGGGCTGCACACAGGCGCAGGGGTACTGTATTGCGCGGCCAATGCCGCTGGGCGATTTTCTGAGCTGGGCGTCGGAGTGGCAGCCGCCTCCAGGGTGGCAGCGGCATCGTCTCGTTCAACCCTGACGTGGCACGGGTAAGTGGATAACCCAGCCACCTCATCGCTTGTTGTTAAGCGGCTGGGGCTGGCTGGATTCTGTCGCTCATTTTTTCTGGGGCTTGTCGAGCCCCGAAACCTCTATGTGCAGGCTTCCGGTGGGCGAAGAGCGTAGCGTTGATTTTCCATCACGACCGCCAACGACATTGAACATGATCGTCCCGACAACCACGGTGTTGTAGGTCACTTCGGAGTATGGCCGCACGATGGAGGCAGAAAGATCCGATCCGTAAATGGCGATGTATCGTTCGCTGTTGTTCTGCGGATTGATGAAGATGGTTCGCTCTAAGTCATTACCTCGATTACGCAAGCTTTTTTCATCAAAGGTTCTAGTCGCTGTGTACTCAGCGTCATACACCGTCACTCGGGGAATAAAAAGTGCGTTGTCGTTGACCACACCTTTTGCACTGCTGGTCAGTGTGAGGGCATAGGGCTTTTCATAAACTGGAAGTTCCAAAAGCACGAAGAATGCTTTTGTGCCATCAAACTTGCGGGCCTGAGATTTTGCATCCACAGCAATATCCGTGGGCAATAGCGGAAGCGGAATTCGCTTGGCTTCACTCAGATCGGAACAACACAACGGCGTTTTGTCCAAGGCAGCAACGCCATCGCTCACAATCTTTTCGCCGGTCTGCATGGTCTGGCAGCCCGCCAGAGACAACGCAATGCCAGCGGTTACAAGGCGACTTTTCTGGTGTATCACGGCCGCTTCAGATCCAGGGAGATTTGCGTTGCCAGCACATCAAGCCCTGCGATAAGACCTTGCCGCGTTTTTTGGGGATCGCTGATCAAAGTATCTATGTTGGAGAACCGATACTGTTCGTCCGAAGTGAAATGAATCGCCTTGGATTGGGGCGCAGTGTACCCATAGCTGAAGGTATCGGCATAAAGCTCTTTATCGAGTTGATCGGAGAGGACAACCTTTACACCTACAGATGGAAAATAATCAGAAGTGGGTCCCGCAGCCACATATCCTCCATTCAAGCGAAAACATAAAACAGCATCTGCTTGAACGCCCATTTTCCGTGCCGTGGCCAGCATATCCTCTTCTTTTACGTCTTTCGGCAAGACCAAACGTGCAGTGGTGTAGCCCTGTGCTTGCAGTTTTTCGGCCAGAACCTTTTCGAAACGATCTCTGAGGGTTGTCTTGTTGACGTCGATCGCTTCAGTCAATCGTGAACCTTTCGCATGCATGTCCGCCGTGGCGACCAGTGCGCCTATCAGGCCGAAGCCCGCACCCGGGTGGCCAATCATGACTGCTTCATACCGGTCTTGATCAGGATCGCGAACAATGAGGACCGTCTTCAAATTAGTGGCCATTGCCTGATTGAAAGCCGTCTTTTTTGGCGCCTGAATACAACCTGTTAATAACGTGGCTACCAAAACCAAACCTGCTACGCTGATTTTTCTGAACACGCGAACCCCTCTCTTATTTGAAACCAAATAATTATTGTATTGCAAATTGCAAGCACAAAATGTCGATTTAGGTGCCTTAACAAGTCACGTTTGGGACTGAAGCCAACCCTGCAAGCGCTGCACACCGGCCTCCAGTCGCGCCGGTTCCTTGGACGCAAAACACCAGCGCAGCCAACCCTGGGCTTCCGGGGCGAACGCGTTGCCGGGCGCCAGGCCCAGCCCGGCCTCGCTGACCAACCGCTGCGCCACTGCCAGCGAATCATCGAAGCCGTGCAGGCGGAAGAAGGCATACATCCCGCCCAGCGGGCTTGCCACCTCTACCTGCGGCAGTGCAGCCAGCCGGGGCAGCAGCGTGTCGCGGCAGCGGCGCATGTGAGCCACCAGGGGCGGCGTGATCTCGCCCGCGTGCTCCAGTGCCGCCAGGCCCGCGCGCTGGGTGAACACGCTGGAGCAGGAGGTGTTGAACTCGATCAGCTTGCCCACGGCATCCACCAGCGTGGGCGGCAGCACCAGCCAGCCAAGACGCCAGCCGGTCATGAGGAAGCTTTTGGAAAAGCTCTGCACCACGATCAGCCGATCTTCGGCGTCAGAAACGTCCAGAAAGCTCGGCGCGCAGCCGTTGGGCGTGGGCTCGTAGTACAGGCGCTCGTACACCTCGTCGGCCAGGATCCAGGTGCCGGTGCGGCGGCAGTGGTCCAGGATGTCCTGCTGCTCCGCCCGAGTGAGCGTCCAGCCCGTGGGGTTGTTGGGCGCGTTGACGATGAGCAGCCGAGTGGCGGGTGTGATGGCGTCGAGCAGCGTCTGCAGATCCAGCGTCCACGCACCGCTTTCGGCCCGCAGTGGCACGCAATGCACACGCGCACCCAGCACGGCGGGCTGAGCGGTGAGGTTGGGCCACACGGGTGTGACGGCCACCACCTCGTCGCCCGCATCGAGTAGCGCCTGCATGGCGATCATCAGCGCGCTGACTCCGCCGGAGGTCACTGCGATACGGTCTGCAGTGATGGGGCCGTGCAATGTGCTGGCATAGCTGGCTATGGCCTGGCGCAGGTCGGGCAGGCCGAGGTTGTGGGAGTAGAAGGTTTCGCCGCGTTGCAGGGATTCGATAGCAGCTTGGCGGATGGGTTCAGGGGTGACTTCGTCGCTCTCGCCGAACCAGAAGGCCAGGACATCGGCGCGGCCCATGCCGGCGTTGGCGACTTCGCGGATTTTGGAGGCTTCTAGGTTTTGTACGGCTGGGCGCATGGAGGGGTCCTTGGGCGGGCTGGGGGAGGAGGATGGTTGAGCATAGCTTCAGGTGCGATGGGAATGGCGCCTTGGCGCCTGCCGATCCCAACCGTTTAGGTTGAGCTTGTCGAAACCTGCGTACTTGGACCCACGGCCGTTTGGGTTGAGCCTGTCGAAACCTGGGCGCTGCTCGCAGGCTCGCTGATTGGCCGCATGCCCTTGTTGAGGGCGGAGGCCGGGAGTCGCCCGGCGTGCGAGTAACTTTCTTTAAGAGGGTGTAGAAGAAATAAATTATGATCCCATCGTGCCGATTCCACAGGAGCAATACGATGGCAAAGACTGGCCGGCCCCCAGTGATATCTCCTGGGGAGTACGCAGCCCTGCGAGAAGTGGTGCGCGATAACTCGCAGGCGACCCTTCCCGAACTGGCTCTGGCGTGGGGTGAGCGCATGGGCCGCAATGCCCCCAGCACTGTGACCATGCGCGCTGCTTTGAAGGCTGCTGGTTTGCAACGGACACGACCCAAGCAACAGCTCGCTCGCGCCCAGCCCCAACAGTTGGGCACGCGTTACGGCTACACCGCCCAACATCGCCCCGGCAGTTCCTCGGGCATGGCGGGTGCGCTCACCGACGCCGAATGGGCGCTGGCCCAGGACCTGTTCGAGCCAGAGCCAGGCTTGCGCGGAAGGCCCGCAACCTACAGCCGGCGTAGCGTTGTCGAAGCGTGTTGCTATGTGCTGCGTACAGGCTCTTCCTGGCGCAACCTGCCCACCCAGATCTATCCGCCTTGGCAATCGGTGCAGAAGGCATTTGTACGCTGGGCTCGGCAGGGCAAGTTTGAAGCGCTGCACGAGCGCCTGCGCCAGCAGTGGCGCCTACGTGTGGAGCGTGCCGCACAACCGAGCGAAGGCGTGATCGACTCCCAGTCCAACCGTGGCAGCCCTCAAGGCGGAACGCTGGGCTTTGATGCTGGCAAGAAGGTCCGAGGGCGTAAGCGCCACTTGGTGGTGGATACGCTGGGCTTGCTGCTGGCCGTGGTGGTTACCAGTGCCGCTGTACAGGACCGGGCAGCGGCTGGGCAGGCAGTGGCACAGGCATGCGCACGCACGGGCGGCTCGTTGAAGGTTTTGTGGGCCGACAGCGCGTACGCTGGGCAATGTGCTCAAGAGATCGAAAAGGCGCACAGTGTGCGGGTTCAGATCGTGCGCCACAGCGCACGGCACCGTTGGGATGACGCGCAGCAATCGTTGTGGAGCGAAGAGAAACCGGTAGTCATGCCTAAGAAGCGCTGGGTGGTGGAGCGCACCCACGCATGGCTGGAGCGCAACCGAAGGCTTGTGATGCACCATGATCGCAAGCCGTTTTATGCGCAGGCATGGGTATGGCTCGCGCAGTCCAGGATGCTGTTGAGCCGGCTGAAGTAGATTTCTTCTACACCCTCCGAAAGAAAGTCACYAAAGAAAGGGC
>NZ_LMLZ01000013.1 GCF_001422735.1 Acidovorax sp. Leaf78
CGACGCTCAGGGGCGGGGTGGGGGCTATCTTTGCCAGTCGGTCAAAGCCGATAGCCGGTATTCAGGCCCTCCACCCCAACACCTCCACCATACAAGCCAGTTCCACGGTGGCACTTGCCTGGGGCGTGCCAGTGCGGGGCGCTGTGCCATAGTGTTTGACGGCATTTCTGAGGACATTGCGGCCATGCCAGACTTCGGTGTGCACCACGCCCGGCAACCACCGCTCCAAACCCTTTCCTTTCGGTCGTCCGCCGCATCGCTGCGGCCCCGGGCCAGCCTTGTGCTGGCCTTTTGCATGGTGCTGGGTGTGGCGGGGCTGCTGACCGGGTGCGCGGCGCCGGTGCAGGTTGATGCATCGGCAGTGTCTGAGACCATGGCGGGCGGGTATGAACCCGCTTCTGCCGATGACGCCGACGCTGCTGCAGTGGCTGCAGCGCAGGGCGAGCACTTCGTGCGCCGGTCGCTGCCAGGTGCGGACGGGGCCACGACGCTGCAGGTCCTCACGCGCGACGCGCGCACCGCGCCGTTACGTTACCGCGTGATCGTCATCCCGGGCTCCGGCTGCGCGGGCATGGGGCCGATCGCCGAGCGCTACTTCGCCAGTCTGCTGCACGCGCAGGTGCTGGTGCTGCACAAGCCCGGTGTGGACCCGCAGGCACGCACGGCCCCGGGCGATTGCGCGCGGGACTTTGTGCTGCACGACCGCCTGTCCGCCTGGCTCGCGCATGCACGCGCTGCCCTGCAGGCCGATGCGCAGCAGCGCGCGCGGGAAGGCGGGCCCGCGCTGCCCCAGCTGCTGGTCGGCATCTCCGAAGGGGCCGAGCTCTTGCCCGCCCTGGCGCCCGAAGTGCCGCAATTGGCGGGTCTGGTGATGCTGTCGGCCAGTGGGCTCGATCCGCAGGAGGCGGGCACGCTGCAGGCGCAGCGCCTGGGCGCGCAGGCGGACTGGGACGCACTGGCCCGCAGGGTGGCCAGCCGCCAGCCCGACACCGTCGTGGCACAGGGCCGCAGCCTGGGCTACTGGCGCGACCTGTGGAGCTGGCCGCTCACGCTGCCGCTGGTGCACAGTCCCTGGCCGCTGCTGCAGGTGTGGGGCGCCGACGATGCGCTGGTGCCTGCTGCGGCCTACGAACGTTTTGCCGGGCTGGCCGCGGTGCGCACCGTGCCGTACTGCGCGCGCAGCCTTGCCGGCGCCGACCACGGCCTGCAGCGCCGCACTGCCGATGTGGCCGCCGACGGTGTGCAGCAGGTCTGGGCCTGGACCGAGCAATGGGCACGCACCCCGGCCGCCGGGCTGTGCGCGCCCCTGGGGCGCTAGCTGGCAATGGCGCAGCACCACGTTGCACCGCAGCCTTGCGATAGAGCGAAAGCGCCTAGCGGGAATGCGCAGCTTGGTTGGCAACACGGTGGACACTGGCGGTTCTGGCCGTGCCGCGGGGGCTTGGGTCAGCCTGGACGCGGCGGCTTGGGTCAGCCTGGACGCGGCGGCTTGGCGCGCACCGCTGCGCTGTGTTTAAGCCTTGGCCTGGCCCTGCTGGCACCTGCCGCGTTTGGCCAGACCATGCCTGCTCCCACATGCGGTGATTTCCTGGCAACGCTGCGGCACAAGCCGCCGGGCCTGGAATGGACGGGCTGTACCGAAGACCACTTTCACCAACTGCGCGCCCTGATAGCCACCTACCGCGTGCCGGGCGCGCAGGCCGCCGCTGTGGAGCGCTACCTCGCGCGCCGCACCGGCATGGCGCGCCTGCACTTCGTCTGCTGCGGCTGGGAGCCCCGCAGCCGCCGGGGCCGCGAGGGCGCTGGCAGCCTGTCGGGTCCGGCCGAGGCCTACATTGTGGAGATGAGTGCGGGCGAAACCCTGGTCACGCGCCGCAGCGACTGGGCGCAGATCCCGTGGTTCGAGGTGCGCGTCACGCTGCCGCTGGAGTCGCCGTAGCCCCGGCGCTTCCGTTCAGCGCGGCCGGTGCATCTTGAACAACTGCTCCGGCCCCACCGTGAAGTAGTCGGCCGGGCCCCCGGCGCGCAGGATGTGGCCGGCGTTGGCGGTGTCATACACGCCGTCCTTGAGCAGCCGCTTGTCGATGTGCACGGCCACCACCTCGCCCAGCACCAGCCAGGTGGGCACCTGCACGCCATCGGCGCCCTGCAGCTGCAGGATCTGCGTGCTGCGGCATTCGAAGGCCACGGGGCTCTCGGCCACGCGCGGCGGGCGCACCTGCGTGGACGGCTGGGGCGTAAGGCCCGCAAGGGTGAACTCGCTGACCTCGGGCGGCGCGTTGGCGCAGCTCTGGTTCATGGCCTCGGCCAGGTCGCGCGTGGCCAGGTTCCACACGAACTCGCCGGTCTCCTGCACATTGCGCACCGTGTCCTTGAAACCGATGCTCGCAAAGCCCACGATGGGTGGCACGTAGTTGAACGCGTTGAAAAAACTGTAGGGCGCCAGGTTGGTGGCGCCCGCCGCGCTCTGCGTGGAGATCCAGCCGATGGGGCGCGGCCCCACGATGGCGTTGAACGGGTCGTGCGGCAGGCCGTGGCCTTGGCGGGGTTCGTAGCTGTGGATGTCGGTGGCGGTCATGTCGTGCGTCGCAAAGGCAAGGGTGAGTCCATCGTAGGCGCTCGGGGCGCCCGGCGCAGGCCTGGGGTCATGCGGACAACGTATGTGGCCCTATGGTTTGAAATGCTATAAAAATAGTAGCTGGTAGCGCTTGTGCAGCAAGCGCTAGGCCGCATTTTTGCCCATGAAACCGCTTGGCGGCTGTCCCATGGCCGTCTTGAACATCGCCGAAAACGCGCTGTCGCTCGCGTAGCCGCTGGCCGCCGCCACCTGGCCCACGGGCTCGCCGCGCGCCAGGCGGGGCAGGGCATGGGCCAGCACCGCCTGGCGGCGCCACTGCGCAAAACCCATGCTGAACTGCGCGCGGAACAGGCGCGCCAGCGTGCGCTCGCTGGCGCCGCTGTCGGCCGCCCAGTCGTGCAGCGTGGCATAGCGGCCGGGCGCATCCAGCACCGCTTGGCACAGCGCACGCAGGCGCTTGTCGCTGCCCGGCCCGGGCAGGGGCACGCCCAGGGCCAGGCTTTCGGCGTGGCCGATCTCATCGAGCACCAGACCGGTCAGGGCGGCCATGCGCGCGGGGCCGGGCGGCGGGCCGCCCACCGGGTCCAGCGCGGACACCAGCTCGCGCAGCAGCGGCGTCACCGCCATCACGCGGCAGTGGGCCCCCACGGCCGGCACCACGCTCGGGTCGATGTACAGCGTGCGAAAGGCCGCGGCCTCCAGCACTGCCACCGCATGCAGCGCGCCGGGGGCGATCCACACTGCCCGCGAGGGCGGCACGATGTACGCCGTGGCGGCGGCCGCGGCATGCACGCTCACCTGGATCACCCCGCTGGCGCAGTAGGCCAGCTGCCCCCAGGCGTGGCGGTGGGGCTCGAAGTGCATGTCGGCCGGCATGTCGCGCGCCCGCACCCGCACGGGGCTCTCGGGCGTGGGGGTGAACGGGTCGATGTCTCCAAGCGGAGCGGCTTGGCTGGTGCGGGCCATGGCGGGGTTGGCAAAAAAAGCGGTGTGTTGCGCTGGCGGTCTGCCGCAGACCGACGGTTTGGCGCAAATTCGCCGAAACCTGTCGTTCCGTCGCATTCCAGAAACCGGGGCCCAATACTACGATGCCCCCATGACCACCGCAAACGCCACCAGCCTTCCGCCTGCCCCCATCCCGTTGCGCGCTGACGCCAGCGTCATCGGGCTGGTCGGCATCGCCCACCTCATCAGCCACTACAGCCAGCTGCTGCTCGCCCCGCTGTTCCCGTGGCTGAAAGACGCGTTCCAGGTCGGCTACACCGAGCTGGGTTTTCTCATGACCATCTTCTTCGTGGTCTCGTGCGCGGTGCAGGCGGGCTCGGGCTTCGTGGTGGACCGCTTCGGGCCCCGGCCCATCCTGTTCGGCGGCCTGGCGTTGCTGGGCCTGGCGGCCTTCGGTTTTGCGGCCAGCACCAGCTACGCCATGCTGGCGGGCTTTTCGGTGCTGGCAGGCATCGGCAACGGCGTGTTCCACCCGGTGGACTACACGCTGCTCAACCGCCGGGTGAGCGCGCCGCGCCTGGGCCATGCCTACAGCGTGCACGGCATCACCGGCAGCCTGGGCTGGGCGCTTGCGCCCGCCATGCTGGTGCCGATCGCCATCGCCACCTCGTGGCGCGTGGCGCTGGTGTGCGCGGGCGTGCTGGCGTTCTCGGTGCTGCTGGTGCTGCTGGTCAGCCGCCGCCACCTGGCGCTGCCACCCCTGCCTGCGCCGAGCCCTGCGGCCAAGTCCGCCGCCACGGGTGCGGCGGGGCAGGGCGGCAACTTCGCGTTCCTGCGCATCCCGGCCGTGTGGATGTGCTTTGCGTTCTTCTTCTTCTACGCCGTGGCGCTGAACGTGGTGCAGGCCTTCGCCCCCGAGGCCGCGCGCCAGCTGCACGCCGTGCCCGTGGCGCTGGCGGCGATGTGCCTCACGGTCTACATGGTGGCCAGCGCGGGCGGCATGGTGCTGGGCGGCTTCCTCGCGGCCGACCCCACCCGCTGCGAGCGCATCGTGGGCATCGGTTTCGGCCTGGCGGCCTGCGTGGCCGTGGCACTGGCCCTGGCGCACCCGCCCGGCGTGCTGGTGCCCGTGCTGTTCGGCGTGATGGGCTTTTGCGCGGGCATCGCCGGCCCGTCGCGCGACCTGCTGGTCAAGCGCTCCACGCCCGAGGGCTCCACCGGCCGCGTCTACGGCATCGTGTACTCGGGCCTGGATATCGGCCAGGCGCTGTCGCCGCTGCTGTTCGGCGTGCTGCTCGACCAGGGCCGCTTCACGGCTGTGCTGCTGGGGCTGGCCGTGGTGCAGGGCGTGCTGATCGCCAGCGCGTTCAATGTGCGCCGGGTGCGCAGGACAGCCCTGGCTTGATGGAGAGAACTGGCTGAGCCACCAGCTGTTGCGACCCCTGTGCGGTGAGATCGTGCGACGAGGCTGGGCGACGATGTAGCCGTGCGTTGGACGATGCAAGCCGTGACTTGGTACGCGATGTCCACCGCAGCCGCAGGTTCAGCGAGAGCCTATTTCGTTGTGGCAATAGTGGACTGAAAGATGGCTAAAAAGAAATTGACCACCAAAGGGGTGGCATTGCCTGGTAATCCTGACGGCATGCCGCTCAGTGAACTGCTGGCATTGCTGGAGAACGACTCCAACGACGAACATGCGCAGACGGCAATATTGGACACCGGAAAAATCCTGTTTTCGTCTTCGAGGCGCAAAGGGCTCGCTGCCTGGAAGACGCTCGGGACCTCGATAACTGCAGCGCCGAAGACCAGCTTGGCTGCCTGGCTAGGACACCGCGATTCCATTGCGGCCTTGGAGCGGCAAGGTCTGGCGGTTCCCCACTCGAAAATCTTTGCGCGCGATCCACAATTGAAGTCCGACCCCCATGGCCTGGGGCTTTCTGTGGAGCAAAAAGCTACGGATCTTTTTGTGCGCTGCGTGGCCTTCTGGGGCGCGCAGTCGATACAGCGCGCGGCTCTCGCGTGCGCAGAGCTGCAGTTCGCTGCGCGCAACCGCGCTCCTGCTGCGTTGTTGGTGTTGCGAAACGCTGCGATGGCCGCGGCCCGCAACTACATCGCTTGTCCCGGTGACGCCACCCGGTTGGCTGCGGTACAGGCATCCGAGGCTTGCTGGCAACACTGGGAAAAGCACCGCAACCCAGACAGTGCTGCTGCCCGTGCCACCTGGGAACACCTAGGCGCCCCCTGGTTTGCCGCCACGTTGGCGGGGGACGCCATGGACCTGACGGAATATGACGGCCCTCCGCCCCGAGTCGCCAGCAGTACCTGGGGTGCCCGCAGCACGAGTCATCTGAACCGTGCTGCAGAAGCCGCAGGGCACTGGACAAGTCCAGCCGAAGCCTTGCGTGCGATGCAGGAGGCCTTGCTGGCTTGGGCACTGAGCGACGCACCAGAGGCAGAGTTCACCTAGACTTCTCGTCCACCATAGCTTCAGGAAAAATTGTGTCCACCATGCCCCCGTCCGGCGCCGTCGTTTTTGCCAAGGATATTCAGCGGCTCGCTGCGTTCTACGAGCAGCTGTGCGGCCTGACCGTGGTGCATGCCGAGAGCGACCACATCGTGCTGGAGTCGGGCGCGGTGCAGATCGTGGTCCACGCCATTCCGAAGCGGATCGCCCGGACCATCACCATCACGCAGCCGCCCGTGGTGCGCGAGGAGACCCCCATCAAGCTGTTCTTCGCCGTGCCGGACCTCGCCCAGGCCCGGCTGCGGGCTGTGGAGCTGGGCGGGCAGATAGCGCCTGCAGGCAAGGAATGGGAGGCCCGGGGCTTTCGGGCCTGCGATGGCCATGACCCCGAAGGCAATGTGATCCAGCTGCGCCAGCGCCTGGCCTGACGCGGCCGGGCCGGCGCGCAGAAAAAGGCAGGGTGCCAGCACGGAGTGCGCCGATGTGCTGCAATGCGCTCCGGTCCCGGCAGGCAACGAACAACCCAGCCGCCGGGCACTGACCATTCTTTCCCTGTGCTTGACCCCATCCCCAGACCAGAAACCCTGCCATGACCTCTCCCCTGTACAACGCCAGCGTCCCGGTCCTTCGCCAGATGCTGAACTCGCTCAAAGACATCCTGGCCAAGACCGAGGCCCACGCCACGGCCCGCAAGATCGAGCCCGACGCCCTGCTGCAGGCGCGGCTGTTCCCGGACATGTTTCCCCTGGCGCGCCAGGTGCTGATCGCCTGCGACTTCGCCAAGGGCGTGGCGGCGCGGCTGGCGGGTGTGGACGTGCCCTCGTACCCGGACGCGGACCGCCCCGGTTTTGCTGATCTGAACCAGCGCATCGACACCGTGCTCGCCTTCATCGCGAGCCTGCCCGTGGAGGCCTTTGCCGATGCCGCCACGCGCACCATCATCCTGCAGGCCGGCACGCCGAAGGAAAAGCAGTTTGTGGGCGAGCAGTACCTGCTGCACTACGGCCTGCCGCAGTTCTTCTTCCACGTGACTACCGCCTATGCGCTGGCCCGCCACAACGGCGTGGAGCTGGGCAAGCGCGATTACATGGGCAAGGCCTGAAGCCCCCTGAGCCGCTGCGCGGCTTCCCCCTCAGGGGGACGCACCCAGTGGCCCGGCGAAGCCGGTTCCACGGGAAGGACTGGCTGCCCCCTGAGCCGCTTCGCGGCTTCCCCCGAGGGGGACGCACCCAGTGGCCCGGCGAAGCCGGTCCCACGGGTGCACTGGCGTTGGGGCGCGCCAGTGTTTGAGGGCGTGGAGGAATCGGGCTTGGGCAGCCACGCCTCCCGATATTTCACAACCCGTTCGGGCTGAGCTTGTCGAAGCCGGTGCGCAAACGTTGCACCATCAAGCCCTGAGTTCAGCGAGCAATCTGTGGGTGACGGCGGTTACCTGGCCACGCCAGCGGGACTGCGGCGCACCCAGGCAATCAGCACCCCCAGCACGCGGGGCCGCCACGACAGCGTGAACGCGATGGTGAGCGCCGCGCCCGCGAGCGCCATGAACCATACCAGCGACGCCATCGATGCGTGGTCCACGGCCAGGCACAGGGCCAGGGCCACGAGCAGGCCGGTGGCGCCCATCCAGCGCAGGGTGCGCACGGTGTGGCGCTGCAGTGGCTCGGTGCCGCGCACCTGCTCCCAGTGCGCGTCCATCGACAAGGCCAGCCATCCGAGGCTGATCACATTGACCGCCACGGCGGCGGTCAGCAGCAGGGCGTCAGGCACGGGCGGTCTCCAGCGCAGCGGCGGCGCCTGCATCTGTGCCAGAGGGGGTCAACTGACCCTGAGCGCGGCGATGGAGCTTGCGCGCGGCGAGCACGGCGATGGCGCTGCTGGCCAGGATGGCCAGGTCCACACCGGCCACCGGCCAGTAGCCGTTGCCGATGGTGCGCAGCAGGTGGTCGCCGGTGGTCACCCAGTTGAGCAGCACCGCGGCCACGCCCAGCACGGCGATGGCCCAGCACTGCTCGGCCCAGGCCGGTGCCATGCGGGCGCTGGCGACGGGGGCGGTGCGCCAGATGCCGTGCGCAAACGCCAGGGCCCAGGCGCCCCAGAAGATGGCTTGTTCCCAGTCTCCGCGCCCGGCGAGGTCTGTGGGCAGCAGGCGGTTGCCGATGAGCATGGTCAGCGCTGCGATGACGATGCCCGTCACGGTGGACACCGCGAACGCATCCACCCAGCGCGCACCGGTCACGCCCTGCTTGGCGTGCTGGCGCTTGCGCTTTTCCACGAAGAAGATGAAGCCGGTGGCAATGCACACGCAGCCCGACAGGCCGCCCAGCACATACAGCCAGCGCAGCAGCCAGTGGCGAAAGTGCTGCAGGTGCAGGCCGGTGAGGAAGGTGTTGACGCTGGCCACCGCGGTCTGGGGCGGGTCCTCGCGCAGCACGTCGCCGGTGCTGCCCTTGAAGTGGATGCCGTTGCCCACCAGCGCAATGCGGTCGGTGCCGGCGCGGTAGATGCTGACGTACGCGTTGGCATCGCCCACGTGCCGCACCACCAGAAAGCCCACGTCGCCCGCCATGCCCTGCGCGGCCCATCGGCGCTGGGCTTCGGTCACCATGGTGTCCACGGAGGCCAGGGTGCCCGGCACGTTGGCGCGGTCGTGGGGCAGGCCGGTCTCGGCGGCCTCGTGTTTTTCATGCAGCTCGTGCAACGGGTGCAACTGCGTGTGCGTGATGGGGAAGTACGTGCCGCCAAAGATCACCAGCCCCGAGAACGCGAAGATGAAGTGAAACGGGAGCGCTACCACGCCCGTGAGGTTGTGCAGGTCGAGCGCGCTGCGCTGCGTGTGCTTCTTGGGCCGAAAGGTGAACAGCTCGCGGAAGATCTTGCGGTGCATCACCACGCCGCTGACCAGGGCCACCAGCATCATCAGGGCTGCGAACCCCACGATCCAGGTGCCCAGGCTCTTCCAGTTCAGGTTCAGGCTGTAGTGCAGCGGGTAGAAGAACTGGCTGCCGATCTTGAGGTGGTCATCGGGCAGCGAGGCCCCTGAGCGCGGGTCGATGGTGCGGTTGCCCCAGACCATGTCCTCGGGGTCCTTGGCGTTGGGCAGCTCGTAGCCCGCAAACAGGCCCAGCACCGGATCGCGGTGGGTGGTGTAGGCGCTCCAGGTGTTGATGACCGGAAAGCTCTGCGCGATGGGCCCGTTCACGCGGCTCTTGGCCGCCTCCACGTTGGCCGCATCGGGCTTCATGTCCTGGAACACCGGCTTCAGGATCTTGTCGAACGAGGGCATCGGCTGCGGCTCGAACCGGGTCGCAGGAATCGCCCAGCGGTCGATCTCGCGGTCGAACACCGACAACGAGCCGAAGAAGAAAACGACCATCAGCACGAAGCCCAGCACCAGGCCAAACCAGGTGTGCAGCCAGGCCATGGTGAGCCGGAAATTTTGAAACATGGGACCTATCTCCTCAAGGCGTGCAGGTCACAGAATGGCGCGCTGCACCAGCCAGGCCGCGCCGGTCATCACCGCGCCGCCACCCGCCAGCACCAGCCACACGCGCTTGACGCTCGCCGCCGCAAAGGCCCACACAAAGGCCACCAGAAAGATGATGAAACCCACGATGTAGCCCAGCGCCTCGGCGTCGTGGAACTCCATGCGGGCCGCGAACAGCAGGCCGATGGCCAGCGCGATGAAGCCCCAGGTGAAGGCATAACCGCCCAGCACCCCCGCTGCGATGCGCGAAACGATGTTCAGGCGGGAGACTGCGCTGGTGGCCATGGGTGCGAAGATGCGAGTGGGATTGTGGATGAGACTGATTCGTAATTATGCCGTCCCTCGACCGATTACCCCATGGATGCCATGGTGATTGGGCGTCTTGCGGCGGCTGTGCGGCGCGCCGGAGGCGGGCGCTCTGCGCGCGTTTCGCAGGCCGCGTGCCGTCCTAGAATCGGCATTTCCGGTACCCCGGTCCCGCGCGCCGCCGGCGTGCGGTGGCGCGGGTCTCTTCTCCACCACCTCCTGTCACGCCAATAAGAATGAAACGATTGCCCACCCTTGTGGAAGGTTTGGACGAGATCCTCAACGGCGGTCTGTTCGAGGGCGGCGTGTACATCTTCGAGGGCCCGCCCGGGGTCGGCAAGACCACGCTGGCCAACCAGATCGCCTACACGCTGGCCCGGCGCGAGATCCGCACGCTGTACGTCACCATGCTGGCCGAATCCCATGCGCGCATGCTGCAGCACATGGAGCAGCAGATCTTCTTCGACCAGCAGGAAGTCAGCGCCACCGTGTTCTACGTGAGCGGCTACCGCGAGCTGGAGCAGGGCGGCCTCAAGTCCGTCGTCGAGCTGCTGCGCGCCGAGCTGATGCGCCACCGGGCATCGCTGCTCGTCATCGACGGCCTGGTGGTCAACAGCCTGGAGACCATGACCAACGACTCCGTGCGCCAGTTCGTGCACGAGCTGCAAAGCCTGGTCAGCGCCATGTCCTGCACCAGCCTCGTTCTCACCAGCGGCAACGGCAACGCGCTGAGCGCAGAGCAGACCATGGTGGACGGCATCTTCTCGTTCGAGGACCACGGCTTTCATTGGCGTGCAGAGCGCCGCATGCAGGTGCGCAAGTTCCGCGGCAGCCAGATCATCCGCGGGCAGCACACGTTCTGCATCTCCACGCAGGGCCTGCAGTTCTTTCCGCGGCTGGAGAGCCTGCCGCTCACCGGCACCCACGCGAAACTGGGCAAGACCGCCATCTCCACCGGCATGCCCGCGCTCGACGGCGTCCTACACGGCCGCGGCATCCTGACCGGCAGTGCGTCAGCGGTGATAGGGCAAACTGGCACAGGAAAAACCACATTGGCTCTGGCCTTTGCCGCCTGCTCCACACCCGACGCGCCAGGCTTGGTGCTTTCGTGCACGGAACTGGGCAGCGACCTGCGCCAGCTCGGCTCGGAACTGGGGCTCGGCATCGAGGCCGCGGTCGCCTCCGGGGCCCTGTCGATCAGGAACCTGGGACACGAGGACGAGTCGATGGACGAGATGGGCCACAAACTGCTGCGATTGGTCGATGAGCTGAAGATTCGGCGGCTGGTCGTGGATGGGGTTGCCGGGCTGGCGGACACCCTGGCGTTTCCGGAGCGTGGCTACCGGTTCCTGGGCCGGCTGCTCATCGAGTTGCGGCTGCGCGGTGTGACATCGTTGTTCACGGTCGATCCGGATGCGCTGGCCGTGGCGGCAGGAACGCCGCTTGCAGATGGCGTGACGGGCTGGTTCGACAACGTGTTCACGTTCGAGACGGTGCCCACGCGCGACAGAAAGGTGGACCAGCGTGTCCTCACGATCGGCAAGGTGCGTGGAGGCGGCGGCGGGGCCACGCAGTCGACCGTCGACTTGTTCGTTTCATTCTCCAAGGCCGCTGAGCCCTCAGCCGTTTAAATGAAAGATCGTCTCGATGAAACTAGTTCTGATTGTCGAGGACGAATATGGGAACGCCGAAGTGCTGCAACTCCTGCTCGAAGCGGAGGGCTATCGCGTCGCCGTGGCGTCCAATGGCAAGCACGCGCTGGACATACTGCAAACCGGTGAGCACCCTGCGCTGATCCTGTCGGACTTCATGATGCCCATCATGAATGGCGGTGAGTTCGGCACCGTGTTGAAGCAACATGCCACGCTGGGCCAGATCCCATTCGTGTTCATGAGTGGAACCAGCGAGGACGTGGTGCGGCGCGTCTTCCAGGGCTACGACGCCTTCCTGGTCAAGCCTATCGAGCTCGACAGCCTGCTGGCCGTCGTCAAGCGCTTGGTAGAAGAAGGTCCGCAGCGCCAGTCCAGCGCCGAACGGGTGGAAGCATCGACGCGCCAGGTGCTGCAAGGCATGCGCGTACCACCCCGCGACTGACGCGGCCCCGTGCCGCGCTGGTGCACCCCATCGCGGCGTCACGGCCATCGCCGTGCCATGCCAGAGTGATGTCGGCGATCGCGGCGATCGCATCGCCTGCGTTGACGGGTCAGACCACGCTGCGGTGCCGCTCGATGCAGGTGTCCAGCGTCTCCTCGCCCGTGCGCTGCCACCAGTCCAGCGCCGAGAAAATCTCCACCTCGGAATAGCCCGCAAAGCCCGCAGCCTCCACCCACTGGCGGATCTTCTTTAGCTCGATCACGCCGTCGCCCATCATCCCCCGGTCACTGAGCAAGTCGCGCGTGGGCAGGCGCCAGTCGCAGACGTGAAAGGCCAGCAGGCGCTCCTTGCCGGCGCGTGCGATCTGCTGCTGTAGCTTGGGGTCCCACCACACGTGGTACACGTCCAGGGCCACGCCCAGCGCGGCTTGCCGTGCGTCTCCAGTCGCGCCGGTGGCGAGCGGGTCCAGCGCATCGCAGATGTCGAGCGCGTGCTCCAGCGTGTTGATGCAGGCGCGGTCGGCCGCCTGCATGGGGTGCAGCGGCTCGATGGCCAGCGGCATGCCCACCTGGCGCGCGTACTCCAAGGATGCGGCGATGCCGTCGACCACCTCGCTGCGCGCACGGGCGAGGTCGGTGTAGTGCGGCGTGCCGTCGAGCGCACCGGGCAGCGCACCCACCACCAGCACCAGGCAGGCGGCGTTCAGCGTCTTGGCCTCGTCGATGGCGCGGCGGTTGTCGTCGAGCGCGGCGCGCAGGCCCGCTGCGTCCGCGGCCGGGAAGAACCCCCCGCGGCAGTAGCCCGACAGCTCCATGCCGTGGGCGCGCAGCTGGCGCGCGGTGGCATCGAGCCCGGCCGCCGCCACCTGGTCGCGCCAGGGGCTGATGGCGCGGATGCCGCGCTCCGCGCACTGGTCGATGATGCGTGCGAGCGGCACTTCCGCACCCTGCTGCTTGCGCACGGTGGCGGTGTTGATGGAGAGCCAGCGGTGGTCTTGGGTGAAATCGCGCATGGTGGTCAGGCGCTCACGCCATGCAATGCCAGCAGATGGCCCATGCGCTGCACCGCCAGCTCGGGCTGCTCCAGCAGGTCGGCCTGGTCGGCCAGCCGGAACAGCTCGGCAAAGTGCACCAGCGAACGCGTGCTCTGCTGCCCGCCCACCATGGTGAAGTGGCTCTGGTGCCCGTTGAGCCAGGCCATGAAGACCACGCCGGTTTTGTAGAACCGCGTGGGCGCCGCGAAGATGTGGCGCGACAGCGGCACCGTGGGCCCCAGGATGGCGTGGAAGCGCGCCGTGTCGCCCGCGGCCAGGGCGGCCAGCGCCGCGCTGGCGGCCGGTGCGATGGCGTCGAAGATGCCCAGCAGCGCATCGCTCTGGCCCTGGCGCGGCGTGCCGCCCGCGCCGTCGCCGGCGATGAGTTCCGCGTAGTTGAAATCGTCGCCGGTGTACATGCGCACGCCCTGGCCGTCGGTGCCGCCGGTGGCGGGCAGGCGGCGGCGCATGGCGACTTCCTTGTCCTTGTCGAGCAGCGAGATCTTGATGCCGTCGACCTTGTCCGGGTGCGCGGCGATCACGGCCAGGGCGGTGTCCATGGCCGCATCCACGTCGCGCGAGCCCCAGTAGCCCGCGAGCGCCGGGTCGAACATGTCGCCCAGCCAGTGCAGCACCACGGGCTGCTGTGCCTGCGAGAGGATGCGGTCGTACACACGCTCGTAGTCGGCGGGGCTCTGCGCCACGCGGGCCAGCGCCCGGCTGGCCATCACGATGAGTTTGCCTCCCAGCTTCTCGATGGCTTCCATCTGCTCCTCATAGCCGCGGATCACGTCGTCCACGGACTTGACCTCGTCGAGTACCAGGTGGTCCGTGCCGCAGCCCGAGGCCACCAGCGCGCCGTGGCCGAAGTCGCGCGCCGCGTCCAGCGAGCGGCGGATCAGCTCCAGCGACGTCGGCCAGTCCAGCCCCATGCCGCGCTGCGCGGTGTCCATGGCCTCGGCCACGCCCAGGCCCAGCGACCACAGGCGCTGGCGGTAGGCAATCGTCGCGTCCCAGTCCACCGCGCACTGCAGCCACGGGTCGATCGCGGCCAGCGGGTTGGCCACCACGTGGGCGGCCGAGTAGGCGATGCGGTTGAACGCCGCGCCTTGCTGCGGCACGACCGGCGGGCGGCCTTGCAGGGTGTAGGGGCTGATGCGGCCATCGGCCGTGGGCAAGGGGAGGCTAAGGGCCATGGTGTGCTCGCGGATTGAAGTCAAAATGCTGCCTGCCGCTTGATGAGTAAGCGCTAGCAGCTATTAAATTGATAGTGATTGCCTTTGGTAGCCGTCACGCCTGCAATGGCGCCACGTCCACCCAGCGGCGTTCCTTCCAGCTCTCCAGGGCCGCTTCGACCAGCTGCACGCCCTTGGCGCCTTCGGGCAGGGTCCAGCGGTACGGTGCGTCTTCCACCACGTGGCGGATGAAGTGCTCCCACTGGATCTTGAAGCCGTTGTCGTAGACCTGCGAGTCCGGAATCTCCTGCCACTGGTCGAAGAAGTTCATGGTCTGCTTCTCGTCGGGGTTCCACACCGGGCGCGGCGTGGCAACGCGGCTCTGCGCGCGGCAGCTGGAGAGGCCCGCAACGGCCGAGCCATCGGTGCCGTCCACGTGGAAGGTCACGAGGTCGTCGCGCCGCACGCGCGTGGCCCAGCTCATGTTCAGCTGCGCGATCACCGGCTCGCCGTTGTGGCCGGTCAGTTCGCAGGTGGCATAGGCCGCATCATCGGCCGTGGCCTGGTACGGCTGGCCGGCCTCGTCCCAGCGGGTGGGGATGTGCGTGGCACCGATGCAAGACACCGACTTCACCTCGCCGAACAGGTTATCCAGCACGTAGCGCCAGTGGCACATCATGTCCAGGATCATGCCGCCGCCGTCTTCGGTGCGATAGTTCCAGCTCGGCCGCTGGATGGGCTGCAGGTCGCCTTCGAAGACCCAGTAGCCGAACTCCAGGCGCACGCTCAGCATGCGGCCGAAGAAGCCCGCGCGGCGCAGCATGTCGAGCTTGCGCAGGCCGGGCAAAAAGAGCTTGTCCTGCACCGCGCCGTGCTTGAGGCCCGAGCCCGAGGCCAGGCGCGCAATCTCCACCGCCTCGTTCAGGTTGGTGGCAATCGGCTTTTCGCAGTACACATGCTTGCCCGCGCGGATCGCCTTGGCCAGCAGTGTGGGGCGCATCTGCGTGGTGCCGGCGTCGAAGAACACCGTGTCCTCGGGGTTGGCCAGGGCGGCGTCCAGGTCGGTACCCCAGCGCGCGATGCCGTGGGCTTTGGCCAGCGCCTCCATCTTCTCGGCATTGCGGCCGATGAGGATGGGGTCGGGCATCACGCGATTGCCATTGGAGAGCACCACGCCGCCCTGCGCGCGGATCGCGCAGATGGAGCGGATCAAATGCTGGTTCATGCCCATGCGGCCGGTAACGCCGTGCATGATGAGTCCGAGTCGTTGGGTTGCCATGGCGGTGGTGCTTTCGTTCAGTTCTAAGGTTGCGAATAGAGAAGAAAAAATGGGCAAAGCGCGGCCCGCACGCCCCGCGAATGCAGGGCGCTGCTGACGGGGTCACTGCATCGCGGTATTCACCGCGCGCTGCGTGCCCTGACGGATCGTGTTTACTGCGCGGGCTGCAAACCTGCGGCTTTCACCAGCGTGGCGTTGCTCTTGATCTCGTCCTTGATGTAGGCATCGAACTGCTCGGGCTTGAGCGTCCAGGCATCGGCGCCGAGCTTCAGGAAGCGTTCCTTCACCTCGGGCGTGGCCAGCGCCTTGACCACCTCGTCGTGCAGGCGGTTGACGATGTCGCGCGGCGTCTTGGCCGGCACCATCATCCCGATCCAGAAGTTGAACTCCGAGCCGGGCACGCCGGCCTCGGCCGTGGTGGGCACATCGGGCAGGGCGGCGGCTCGCTTGGGCGAGCCCACGGCCAGCGCCAGCAGCTGGCCGTCCTTGATCTGGCCGATGACGGGCGCAATGGGCGAGAAGTAGTAGTCCACGCGGCCCGACAGCACCTCGGTCACGGCCTCGGCCGAGCCCTTGAAGGGGATGTTCTGCGCGTCGATCTTGGCGGCCAGCTTGAACTTCTCGGCGTTCAAATGCGTGGCACTGCCCTGGCCGGCCGAGGCGAAGTTCACCGTGCCCGGCTTGGCCTTGGCCGTGGCCACCAGATCCTGCAGCGTCTTGATGCCCTTGGCGGGCGAGATCACCAGCGCGTTGGGCAGCGACGAGATCGGCGTCACGCCCGCGAAGTCGCCCACGGTATCGAACGGCAGCTTGGCGAAGGTCGAGGGGCTCACGGTGTGCGACGACGAATGGATCATCACCGTGTAGCCGTCCGGCGCGGCCGTGGCAACGGCCTGCTGCCCGATGGTGCCGCTGGCGCCGCCGCGGTTGTCCACCACCAGGGTCTGTCCCATGCTCTGCCCCATCTTGTCGGCAATGGCGCGCGCAATGATGTCGGTGGTGCTGCCCGCCGCGAACGGCACGATCACGCGCACCGGTTTGGTCGGGTAGCTGCCTTGCGCCAAAGCGCCGAAGGACAGGGTGGTGAGCGCGGCCGCCGCCAGGGCGGTGGCCGCTGCGCGGCGGGTGGTGCGGGTGATGGGCATGGATTTGTCTCCGTTGGCAGGCTTGGACTTGCTCTTTAATTCACTGATTGGTGAATAGAGTGCATTTTTGAGGAATGCGCTGCGCACGTCAACGCGCTGTGACTGCCAAGGTTTAGGGGTTTACCCGGGGCTGCGCCGAAGCCCCGGCACTGCGGTGCCTCGCCTGACCGTCCTGCCGCCTGCCGCGCGCCGCTCAGTGGCGAGGCGAACTGCGGTCCCGTCGCGCAGCGTGCAGTTGTTGAAGGGCCTGCGCCATCAGCGCGCCAGGCGCCTCTAGCCCCGCAGCACGTAGCCGAGGATCACATCGCACATGTGCGACAGCCGCTCGTTGCACGCCTTGGGCGCCATGAGGTCGCGGCCGAAGATGGCCGACAGGGTGTGGTTGTTCGACAAATAGAAATATGACAGCCCGGCAATCGACACGTACAGCTGCAGCGGGTCCACCCCGCCGCGAAAACTGCCGTCGCTGCGGCCGCGCTCCAGCACCTCGGCCAGGGTGGCGATCAGCGGCGAGTTCATCTCCCGTGCACGCTGCGACTCCTGCAGGTGCCGCGCCTTGTGCAGGTTGGCGCTGTTGAGCAGGGTGAGGAACTGCGGGTTCTCCAGGTAGTACGTCCAGGTGAACTCCACCAGCCGCCGGATGGCCGTGGCGGGCGCCAGCTCCAGCAGGTTGAGCTTGCGCTCCTCCTCGCGGATGTGCAAATACGCCTGCTCCAGCACCGCCTGGAAGAGCTTTTCCTTGTCTTCGAAGTAGTAGTAGATCAGCCGCTTGTTCAGCCCCGCCCGCTCGGCGATGCGATCCATGCGGGCGCCGCCCAGGCCGTGCTCGGCGAACTCGTCGCGCGCGGCGCTGAAGATCACGCCCTGCGAGCGGTCGGCATCCCGCTGGCGCTCCTTGGCGGGGGTCTCGGTGTCTTTGGTCATGCCCGAATAGTTCACTATCTGGTTAACAAAATCCAGTCCGGGCTGGATATCAAGGGGCGGGCAGCGGCGATGTGGGGGCGCGCGGTGCGGCGCAGTGGCCGGATTGTGCCGTGCGCGCAAGCGCTGGCTTGTACAGCGATCTCACTGCGCATAGTCGAGCGGCAGCGCGGTGGTGAACTTGATCTCCTCCATCGCAAAGCTGGAGCTCACGTCCGACAGCGCCACGGCCCGGGTCAGCCGCTTGTACACCGCGTCGTACGCGCGGATGTCGGGCACCACCACGCGCAGCAGGTAGTCCACGTCGCCGCTCATGCGGTAGAACTCCACGATCTCCGGGATGCCCATCACCACGTCGCGCAGGGTCTCGAACCACTGCTGGTGGTGCTGGTTGGTCTTGATGGCCACGAACACGGTCACGCCCACGTTGACCTTGCGCGGGTCCACCAGCGCGACGTGCCGGGTGATGTAGCCCTTCTCGCGCAGCCACTGGATGCGCCGCCAGCAGGGCGTGTTGGACAGGTTCACCGCATCAGCCAGTTCGGCCAACGGTGTCTCGGCGTTGTGCTGCAGCAAAGCCAGCAGTTGGCGGTCGATGGAATCCAGATTCTGTTTCACGGCAAATATGAAAACTCGTTTCTCCTATTTGGCGCCCCGGCGGGAATAAAAGCAAAATGATTTTCATCAAACCGTCACATACTGGATGGGCGCTTCTGGCACGGAATCTGCGCACTGTTGCTGCGCGGGGCCGAGCCGCACCCACCGTGGTGCGAGGCGGTCGGTGGCGTGCCGTGCCACGGTGCGGGCGATTCGTTTACTTTTCCCTTTTCTACCAAGGACTTCATCCATGACGGCTTCTGCCTTTCGACGCCAACCCGCCCTCTGGGGCTTGAGCATTGCCGCCCTGGCCGTGCTGGCCGCCTGCGGCGGCAATGACGGCCCCGCTACGCCCGTCGCCACGCCCGAGCCCGTCGAGCAGTACGTGCCGCCAGAGCCGCCCTCGGGCTACACGCCTAAGACCATCAGCTATGCCAACAAGGACATGGTGTCCACGGCCAACCCGCTGGCCACCAAGGCCGGGGTCGACATCCTGGCCAAGGGCGGCTCCGCGCTCGATGCCGCGATTGCCGTGCAGATGGTGCTGAACCTGGTGGAGCCGCAGTCGTCGGGCATCGGCGGCGGCGCGTTCATGCTGCATTTCGACAAGGGCGCCAACAAGCTCCTGGCCTATGACGGCCGCGAGACCGCGCCCAAGAACGCCACCCCCAACCTCTTCATCGGTGCAGACGGCAAGCCCCTGGCCTTCTTGGCGGCGGTGGACGGCGGCCTCTCGGTGGGCACGCCCGGCGTGCTGCGCATGCTCGAAGCCGCGCACAAGGTGCACGGCAAGCTGCCCTGGAAGGACCTGTTCGAGCCCGCCATCGCGCTGAGCGACAACGGTTTTGCCATCTCGCCGCGCATGAGCGTGTCCATCGCCGGCTCGGCCGCGCGCATCAAGGCACAGGGTGAGCCCGGCGCCAGCTACTTCCTCAACGCCGACGGCACGGCCAAGGCGGCCGGCACGCTGCTCAAGAACCCCGAGCTGGCGGCCACGCTGCGCGCCATTGCGGCCGGCGGTGCCGATGCGTTCTACAAAGGCGACATCGCCAAGGACATCGTGGCCAAGGTTGCGAGCCACCCCACCAACCCCGGCAAGCTCTCGCTGGACGACCTGAACAGCTACACCCACAAGGTGCGCGAGCCCGTCTGTGGCGTGTACCGCACCCAGTACCGCGTCTGCGGCATGCCCGCGCCGAGCTCGGGCGGCATCGCCGTGCTGCAGACGCTGGGCCTGCTGCAAGGGTTCGATCTGGCGGCCATGAAGCCCAACACGCTGGATTCGGTGCACGTGGTGTCCGAGGCCTACCGCCTGGCGTATGCCGACCGCGCCGTGTATGTGGCCGACCCTGACTTCGTCAACGTGCCGCAGGCCGGCCTCATCAACGCCGACTACCTCAAGGACCGCGCCAAGCTCATCAGCCTGACCAAGAGCATCGGCACGCCCACTGCCGGCACGCCGCCCGGCGTGAGCGGCGCCAAGGGCCTCGACAACTCGGCCGCCCTGCCGTCCACCACCCACCTGTCCATCATCGACAACGCGGGCAATGCGGTGTCCATGACGACCACCATCGAGAACGGCTTCGGCAGCCTGCAGATGGTGCGGGGCTTTTTGCTCAACAACCAGCTCACGGACTTCTCGTTCACCGCCACCGACGCTGCAGGCTTGCCGATCGCCAACAGCGTGCAGCCCGGCAAGCGCCCCCGCAGCTCCATGGCGCCCACCATCGTCTTCAACGCCACCACCGGCGACCTGGAAGGCGCCATCGGCTCGCCCGGCGGCAGCGCCATCATCCAGTACACCGCCAAGGCCATCCTGGGCATGACGGACTGGGGGCTGAACGTGCAACAGGCGATCAACCTGCCCAACTTCGGCGCGCAGACCAACGCCACCACGTCCATCGAAAAAGGCTCGGTCATCGACACGGTGGCCATCCGCGACGGCCTGAAGACCCGCGGCCACACCGTGGCGCAGACCGACACCTTCACCAGCGGCCTGCACGGCGCGGTCTACAACGGCGTGCGTGGCAACGGCACCCCCGGCCTGTTCGCGCGCAACCCCGGTGCAGGCACCTTTGCCGGTGGCGCGGACCCACGGCGCGAAGGCACGGCGCAGGGCAACAACTGATCGGTTGATATGCAAAAGGCCGCCGCGCTCCGAGAGGGGCGCGGCGGCCTTTTTTTGTGGCCCGCCCGCTGGGTGGCGATGGTGTGCGGTGGGCAGGCATCGGCCCACCGGCCCACGCTCAGCGCGGCGGAACGACCCGCTGCAGATAGTCCGTGACTGCGCTCTCCTACAAAGTTCTTTCGGTGTGGATGAAGTGCCCGTTGCCGCCCGCGGGCGCGGGCAGTGCGATGAATTGGCCCGTGCCGCCGGCTGCTTCAAAGGCCGCGAAATTCTGCCGGCTGTGTTGTAGAGAGTAGTACGGGTCCTTGTCCCCATAGAGCCACAGCGTTGGCTTGCGAAAGGCCGCGCCCCGGCGAAAGGCCACCGGGTTGATCTCGTCTGCCGCAGGGCACAGGTCACCCACCCAGCCGCCCACGAAGTTGATCACGCCCGCGAACATCTGTGGCTGGCTGCCCGCATACGCCACCGACAGGATGCCGCCGCGCGACACGCCGCCGATGAGCGGGCGCGTGGTGTCGACATCCGGCCGCTGGCGCAGGTAGGCCATGGTGGCGTCGAGGTCCGCGATGGCACGGTCCACGCCGGGCAGGGACCGCTCGGGCCGGCACGCATAGCGCGAGCGGTCGGCTTCGAAACCCTCGTCGTACAGCCCGTCGGACTGGCCGCGCCCGCGACGCTGCGGAAACACCACCTGCCAGCCGCGTTCGGCAAAGTAGCGGCCGACCTCGGGGCTCGCCGAGGTGAACTTGAACCACGCGGGCTGGTTGCCCTCGCCGGTGGAGCCGTGGTTGAAGACCAGCGTGGGCCAGGGTCCGGGCGTTGCCACCGGGCGGTACACCACCATCTCCAGCGTCTGGGCCTGGCCGTTCTCCGTCCAGGGCGTGGGCACGCGCTCGGTGCTGCTGCGGTAGGGCCGGGCCTGCGCTTTTTGCGTCAACACACCTGCAGCCAGCAGCTGCGCATTCGGGCGCCACAGCGACATGTCCATGTCGCCGTCGGCCCGCAGGCGCAGCACCAGCTTCGTGCCGGTCTTGAGCTGCGCGACGAGCTCCCCGTCGACAAAGAGGGCGTCCGTGCGTTCGGTGAAGGCCGGTTGCCCGCTGCTGGCCGCTGCGTACACCAGGGTGGCGCCCGTGGGCGATAGTTTCTCGACGGCCAGCTTCACATCGCACACCTGGGCGACACAGGCCCAGCCCTGCCACACGCCGCTCCAGCGTGAGATGCCGGGCGACACGGTGCTGTCGGGCGCGACCACCGCCACATCGGCCGGCAGTGCGGCGTCGATGGGACTTTCCGACACGCCAGCGGACAGGCGCGGCATGTAGTCCGGCCACGCCGTGGGCTCTGCGTGCACCGCGCCTGCGGCAGCCCATAAAGCTGCTGTAGCGACCATGGTGGCCCTCAGCCGCCAGCCCTGTCCTGCCATCGTTGTCCTCCTGTCGAATGATCGAACGACTATAGCAACGGCACTGTGCGCCCCGGCACTACTGGCGCGGCGTTGTTCGCCGTGGCGCTGCCGCCGGCAGTGCGCCCGCCAGTGTCTTGAGCAGCGTGGTGAAGGTCGCCGTGGGGCCCACGTTGTCGTCGCTGCGGTAAACCAGCGTCAGCGGTACCTCCAGCCGGCCATGGTCCACCAGGTGTCGGTACGCAATCGCATGGCGGTGCACGCCCAGCATGGACGATGGCACCACCGAAATGCCGGTGCCTGCGGCCACCAGGTTCAGGTTGGTCAGCATGCGCGCCACTTCGGCCATCACGCGGGGCTGCACGCCGTGCTCGTCGCACAGTGCCAGCAGGTTGGCGTACAACCCCGGCGCGCCGGTGCGGCGCACCAGGATCATCGGCTCGCCGTGCAGGTCGGCCACCTCGATGGGCAGCGGCTTGCCGCGGCGCTGGCGCAGCGCGAGCGGGTGGTCGATGGGCAGCGCCACCATGGCAGGCTCGTGCTGCAGGGTGTCGAACGCCAGGCCGGCAGGCCGTGCCACAGGTACACGCAGCAGGCCGCAGTGCAGGCGGCCATCGGCCACGGCCTCGGTGATCTCGGCGGCGTTGTTCTCGCCGATCTCCAGCACCAGGTCGGGGTGCCGCGCGCGGCATTCGCGCAGGGCAAACGGCGTGAACTCGTGCGCTGCTGCCGAGCTGGTGAAGGCAATGGACAGCCGCCCGGTCTTGCCTTCGGCCAGCAGCTGCATGCGGCTGTGCAGCGCATCGAAGTCGTGCACCAGGCGCGTGGCGTCGGCCTGCAGCGCGCGCCCGGCCTCGGTCAGCGTCACGCCCTTGGCATGGCGTTTGAAAAGGGCCAGGCCCACTGCGCCTTCCAGCGCTTTGATCTGCTGGCTCAGCGGTGGCTGGGCCATGCCCAGTTGCTCGGCGGCGCGCGTGATGTGGCCTGCATCGGCGACGGCCAGGAAGTAGCGCAGTTGGCGGATGTCCATATCAGTGACAGCAGCGGGCTGTGGAGCGGGTCATAGGCGAATCGTATGGCATGCCGCAAATCAGCATATTTGACGTATGGAACGCGCGTTCCTACGATGCGCTGCGACAGCCGATTTCATGACAATTCCAACGGAGACACATCGCATGACTGCAACGCAGCCCTATCCCCTGATGATGACGCGCCTGGGCCTCGCCGCACTGGCCAGCCTGGGCGCTGCCTGCGCCCCGGTGCAGACCACGCCCCCGTCGGCCACGCGCACCGCGCCTGCCGTGGCCGCCAGCGAGGCGGCGCCCGCACCCACCGCCTGCCCCCAGGACCTGGCTGCGATCGCCCGCTGCCTGTCGGGCCAGGACTCGGCCGGGGCCTTCTACCTGATCGCCATGCCCACCACGTGGAACCAGCGCCTGGTGTTGCATGCGCACGGCGGCCCGGCCCTGGGCGCGCCCAAGGCCGAGCGGTCGGTGGAGGACCTGGAGCGCTGGTCCATCATGGTCCGCGCGGGCTATGCCTGGGCGGGCAGCACCTTCCGCCAGGGCGGCGTGGAAGTGCGCGCCGCGGCGGAGGATACCGAGCGCCTGCGGCAGATCTTCGTGCAGCACGTGGCCCAGCCGCAGCGCACCATCCTGCACGGCCAGTCGTGGGGCGCCAGCGTGGCGGCCCAGGGAGCCGGGATGTTCCAGCGCACGGCCGACGGCAAGCGCCCGTACGACGCGGTGCTGCTGACCAGCGGCGTGCTGGCGGGCGGCACGCGGTCGTACGACTTTCGCACCGACCTGCGCGTGGTCTACCAGTACCTGTGCCACAACCACCCGCGCCCGACCGAGGCGGCCTACCCGCTCAACATCGGCCTGCCGCGTGATGCCACCATGTCGCAAAACGACCTGCAGGCGCGGCTCAACGAATGCCTGGGGCTGAACAAGCCGGCCGCAGAGCGCACGGCGGAGCAGCAGGCCAAGGTCAAGACCATCGCGGATGTGATCCGCATTCCGGCCAGCTCCATCCAGGGCCACATGAACTGGGCCACCTTCCACTTCCGCGACGTGGTGCAGCACCGCACCGGCGGCGCCAGCCCGTTCGGCAACCGGGGCGTGGTCTACAAGGGTTCGCCGGACGATGCGGCGCTCAACGCAGGCGTGCTGCGCTACCAGGCCGACCCACAGGCCGTGGCGCGCTTCGGCCAGGACACCGACCCCACGGGCCGCATCCCCGTGCCGGTGCTGACGGTGAAGGGCGTGGACGACCCCACCGCGTTCGTCGAACTGGACGCGCAGTTCAAGGCCACGATGGAGCAGGGCGGCAGCGGCGCGCGGCTGGTGCAGACCTTCACGCGCCACAACACCCACAGCTACCTGAGCGACCCGACGTACCCCACGCTGTTGACCGCGCTGCTGCGCTGGGCGGATGAAGGCGTCAAACCCACGCCCGAGAGCATCGCCCAGCAGTGCCCTGCCAACGAAGCTGCCTTCGGCAAGGGCTGCGCGTTTTTGCCCGACTACGTGCCGGCGCCCCTGGCCAGCCGGGTGTACGACCGCACACGGCCCTGAGCCCACGACGGCAACAGGCGCCGCAAAGCACAAAGGCCCTGCTGGTCAGCAGGGCCTTTTTTTGGTGTGCTATGAAAAATATAGCTGCTAGCGCTTGTTGGGAGAGCGGTAGGGGCTTATTTCATCAATAAATCACCATCTACCTCGCCCTTGGCAACTGGCGCATCCCCTTTCGGGGCGTGCGCACAGCGGATCGGGGGCGCAGCTCTCAGGCGGCGACGCTTTTCAGCGCGTCGTTCAGCGTCTTGCTGGGGCGCATCACGGTGTCGAGCTTGGCGGTGTCGGGCAGGTAGTAGCCGCCGATGTCGGTGGGCTGGCCCTGCACGGCGTTGAGCTCGTCCACGATCTTCTGCTCGTTGTCGGCCAGTTGCTGGGCCAGGGGCGCGAACTTGGCGGCCAGGTCGGCGTCGCTGGTCTGTGCGGCCAGCTCTTGCGCCCAGTACAGCGCCAGGTAGAACTGGCTGCCGCGGTTGTCCAGCTGGCCGGTCTTGGGCGACGGGTTCTTGTTGTTGTCCAGCAGCTTGCCCGTGGCGGCGTCCAGCGTCTTGGCCAGGATCTTGGCCTTGTCGTTGCCGGTCTTCAGGCCCAGGTCTTCGAACGACACGGCCAGTGCCAGGAACTCGCCCAGCGAATCCCAGCGCAGGTGGTTTTCTTCCACCAGCTGCTGCACGTGCTTGGGGGCGGAGCCGCCGGCACCCGTTTCGTACATGCCGCCACCGGCCATCAGCGGCACGATGGACAGCATCTTGGCCGAGGTGCCCAGTTCCATGATGGGGAACAGGTCGGTCAGGTAGTCGCGCAGGATGTTGCCGGTGGCACTGATGGTATCGAGGCCGCGGATCACGCGTTCCAGCGTGTAGCGCATCGCACGCACCTGGCTCATGATCTGGATGTCCAGGCCGACCGTGTTGTGCTCATGCAGGTACATCTTCACCTTGGTGATGAGTTCCTTTTCGTGCGGGCGGTACGAGTCGAGCCAGAACACCACGGGCATGCCGGAGTTGCGGGCGCGGTTCACGGCCAGCTTCACCCAGTCGCGGATCGCAGCGTCCTTGACCTGGCACATGCGCCAGATGTCGCCGGCTTCCACGTTCTGGGACAGCAGCACTTCGCCTGTGGCCAGGTCGGTGATGTTGGCCACGCCGTCTTCGGCGATCTCGAAGGTCTTGTCGTGCGAGCCGTACTCTTCGGCCTGCTGGGCCATCAGGCCCACGTTGGGCACCGTGCCCATGGTCTTGGGGTCGAACGCGCCGTGCCACTTGCAGAAGTTGATGATCTCTTGGTAGATGCGGGCGAAGGTCGACTCGGGCATCACGGCCTTCACGTCCTTCAGGCGGCCGTTGGCGTCCCACATCTTGCCGCTGTTGCGGATCATGGCGGGCATGGACGCGTCCACGATGATGTCGTTGGGCGAGTGAAAGTTGGTGATGCCCTTGGCCGAATCGACCATGGCCAGCTCGGGGCGGTTTTCGTGGCAGGCGTGCAGGTCGCGCTTGATCTCGTCGCGCTGGCTTTGCGGCAGCGTCTCGATCTTGCTGTACAGGTCGACCATGCCGTTGTTCACGTTCACGCCCAGCTCGTCGAACGTCTTGGCGTGCTTGGCGAACGCGTCCTTGTAGAAGATGCGCACGCAGTGGCCGAACACGATGGGGTGGGACACCTTCATCATGGTGGCCTTCACGTGCAGCGAGAACATCACGCCGGTCTTGCGCGCGTCTTCGATTTCCTTCTCGTAGAACTCCAGCAGCGCCTTCTTGCTCATGAACATGCTGTCGATCACCTCGCGGTCGAGCAGCGCGACCTTGGGCTTCAAGATGATGGTCTTGCCGCTCTTGGTGATCAGTTCCATCTTCACTTCACGGGCGCGGTCCAGGGTCATGGACTTTTCACCGTGGTAGAAGTCGCCGTGGTGCATGTGCGAGACGTGGCTGCGCGATGCCTGGCTCCATTCACCCATCGAATGCGGGTTCTTGCGCGCGTAGTTCTTCACGGCGGCGGGCGCGCGGCGGTCGGAGTTGCCTTCGCGCAGCACGGGGTTCACGGCAGAGCCGATGCACTTGCCGTAGCGGGCCTTGATGTCCTTTTCCTTGTCGTCCTTGGGCTGGTCCGGGTAGTCGGGCAGTGCGTAGCCCTTGCCCTGCAGCTCGGTAATGGCTGCCTTGAGCTGGGACACCGACGCGCTGATGTTGGGCAGCTTGATGATGTTGGCATCGGCCTGCAGCGTCTTCTTGCCCAGCTCTGCCAGCGTGTTCGGCGCGCGCTGGTCTTCCTTCAGGAACTCGGGGAACTCGCCCAGCACGCGGGCGGCCACGGAGATGTCCGATTCCGCCACGTTGATGCCGGCCGGTGCGGCAAAGGTGCGGATGATGGGAAGAAAGGAAGCCGTGGCCAGGCGAGGTGCCTCGTCGGTCAGGGTGTAGATGATGGTCGGTTGCTGAGTCGTCATGGCTTGTCTCACGAAACGAGTATGTGGACGGCCCCTACCGGTGCAGGACAGAGGCCAAACGCGGATGCTCTCGCATTCTCCTTCCTTGGCGCTGGCTTGGCCCCCGGTTTTTGCAATCGAATTCCACTATGCAAAATTTACTGGCGGGTAGGACCATTTTTTTATCGCTGGTGCCCCCGTACGAGAGCGGTGCGCTACCCAATGCGAGTGCATGCAGGCTGCAAAGGCCTCACTCATACAGGGGCCAAGCAGGACGGCTGCGAGGGGGCAGCAAGCCCCAAAAACGGACCCTTACCGCTCAGGAGCGCCGGTAGCGCAGGCTCTGCAAAACGCCTTGGACGCGCAGCAGGGCTTGCGCCTCCTCGCGCCCCGCGGGTGTGATGAACCGGGAGCGCATCGCGCGCCTCAGGCACTCCCTGGCGCGGGCTGCGGACAACGATGTTCCTGAGCCCTTCAAATGGCACTTTGCCAGTTCGACCCAGGCGTCGCCATCTCCGTCCAGGGCTGCTTTGCGGAACCAATGGAAAGAGCTGCGATGGGCATGCCGCTCACGAAACAAGATGGCCAAGTTGTTGGAGGCTACAAAGTCGCCTGCGTGACGCGCTTTGCGGTACCAGATCTTTGCCAGGTGTTTGCTGGCAGGTGTACCCAGGCCTTCGTCGTAGAAGAACCCCAGATTCATCATCGCGCTCCTAAGACCCTCGTATGCGCAGGACCGAAACAATTGGAATGCGCGCGTGGCAGATCGCCGGCGTCCCACGCCTCGTGGGCCTGTTCTTCTCTGGCATCAACAGGTGTCACTGCAAAGGCTCCTGAGCATGTCGAATGTCTGCGCATTCGATCCGAAGCGTTGACCCGCGTTCGAACACCATATCGTGCACCAGCATGCCCGCGGGATTTATCCAAATCGCATGGGCGAGCAGGTCTCCATGGGCCGTATGCGAGTAGCGAGGCTCGCCATGCCGCGCAGGGCTCTGAAAGGCATATGCCTCCACCGCGGTGTAGTGCAGATGGATGCGCCGATCGTGGTATGGGCCCAAGAGGCACAACCGTACTTCCGTTTGCCGCATTTCCTGCCTACTTCCCTCTGCTGTTTCGCCAATGGTCAGTGACTGCAGCCATGCATCGTGAAGCGAACTGCGGGCGTTGAGATCGTGGTGCGCAGGATCGGACGCGAATTCATAGACATGGACAGGCATGCGCGCCTGGATGGAATCCAGATAGCGCAGGTAACCCGTGAAATCTATGTAGCCTGTGTGAAGGCTGAAAAGGTGTTCAATGGCCATATGTGCTGGGCGGAATGTGACCATGTTAAAGCCCGTTCGCGCGAGCCCAGTGCCTCGTGGACGGTCATCCTGGGTCTGTTCGCGCAGGAACAGCCAGCACCCGGTCCCCCACCACCGCAAACCGCCGGGCCATCGGCGGTACCGATTGGCTCGACGTGCCCGTGAAGGCACCGAACGCCGGCAGCACCAGCAGCCCGGGCGTCAGGGCATAACAGGGCAGGCGCATGGCATCGCGCGCCGGGCCGTACAGCGTGGTGGTGGGGTGTAGATGGCCGGCCAGCACGGTGGCGCCTTCCACGGTCTGCGGGTGGTGGCAGGCGGCCACAGGGGCGCCTGTCATGGGTTGCCAGGGCTCGTCGGCCAGGTCGATGCCCAGGGCGCGCGGCGGGTCGCCTGCGTGCAGGTCGTGGTTGCCGCGCACCAGGGTCATGGCGATGTGCGCGTGGTGCTGGCGCCAGGGCAGCAGTTGCTGCCACAGCCGCTCGTCGGCACCGCTGCGGGCGTGCAGAAAGTCGCCCAGAAAGACCAGGTGCACGGCGCCCGTCACGGCCAGCACGGTGTCAAGCCGGGCCAGGTTGTCGGCCGTGGTGCCGTGCGGCACGGGCTGGCCTGCGCGGCGGAAGGTGGCCGCCTTGCCGAAGTGCACGTCGGCCACGAAGGCCATGCGCGCGGCGGGCCACCACACGGCGCGCTGGGGCAGCAGCCACAGGGCGGTGCCGCAGGGCAGGGTGATGGCGTGGGCGCCAGCAGGTGGGGATGCCAGCGAAGGGGCGGTGGCGGTGGCGGTGGTGTCTGCGGTCACGGGCAAGGTCGGTGTCGTCTTCGTCGTCGTGCTCAGAATCCGTGGCGTCCCCGGGGCCGGCGGGGTGCGCCCTCAGTGTCGCCGCGGCGTGCGCGCCGGGGGGATGCGGTGGCGCCGTCGGGGACGTCCCAGGCCATGTCGGCCGGGGCCACGGTATTGTCGGCGAGGTGGGTGCCGGTGGTGTCGTCGGCGGCCTTCTCCAGCGCCTGCACCATGCGCGCCAGGCGGTCGGCCAGCGTTTCGGTGCTCAGGCGTTCGCGAAAGCGCTCCACCATCAGCGGCAGGGCGAACGGGGTGGGGCGTTGCAGTGCATGGATGGACAGGGTCTGCGCCTGCATGCCGCGCAGCGTGCGGGCCAGCCGCTCCATGTCGAGCTCGTTGGCCAGCAGCTCGGCGCGGGCCTGGGCCAGCAGCAGGTTGTCCGGGTCGTACTGGGCGAACACGTCGTAGTACAGCGACGACGAGGCCTGCAGCTGGCGGCTGCTGCGCTGCTCGCCGGGGTGGCTTTGAAAGATGAGGCCTGCGATGCGCGCGATCTCGCGAAAGCGCCGGCGCGCCATCTCGGTCGCGTTCAGGCTGGCGAGCACTTCGTCCTCCAACCCGCTGCCGATGGTGGTGTGCGTGCCCTCGCCGATGAGGCGCGGCAGCAGCGCGGCCCAGTCCACGGGCTTGGCCGACAGCAGCTCCAGCCCGTAGTCGTTGACGGCGATGGAGAAGGTGTTGGGCACCTGTTCGGACGCGCGCCAGGCCAGCAGCCCCGCCAGGCCCAGGTGCACCAGGCGGCCCGCCAGCGGGTACAGGTACAGGTGCCAGCCTTCGCGCGTGTGCAGGGTTTCGGCCACCAGGCGGCTGGGCGTGGGCAGGGCCGACCAGGCGTGCTGCAGCGCCAGCAGCGGCTGGGCGCACTGCATCTCGGGCGATGCGTAGACGCCGCGCTCGGCCTGCTCCAGCATCTCCAGCATGGCGTCGGCCAGCGTGTTCGACAGCGGCATGCGCCCGCCGTTCCAGCGCGGCAGCGCGGCGCTGCCCTTGGGGGCGATGCGCACGTAGGCCGTCATCTGCTGGGTGCGCACCAGCTCCAGCAGGCGGCCGGCGAACATGAACACGTCGCCCTTGCGCAGCCGCGCGATGAAGCTTTCTTCCACCGAGCCCAGGCGCCCGCCGCTCACGAACTGCACCTGCATGCTGGAGTCGCTCACGATGGTGCCGATGTTGCTGCGGTGCCGGCGCGCGAGCCGCGCATCGGGCACGCGCCACACCCCTTCCTCATCAGGCGCTGCGCGCTGGAAGTCGGGGTAGATGGCCAGCGAGGCCCCGCCCTGGCGCACGAACTGCAGCGCCCACTGCCAGTCGTTGTCGGCCAGCGTGGCATAGGCCGGGGCACGGCGCACTTCGGCCAGCAGCGCATCGGGTTCGAAGCCGCCGCCCAACGCGATGGTGACCAGGTGCTGGACCAGCACATCGAGCGGTGCGCGCGGCGTGTGCCGGTCTTCGATGCGGCCCTGGGCCAGCGCATGGCGCGCTGCGGCGGCTTCCACCAGCTCCAGGCTGTGCGTGGGCACCAGCGTGATGCTCGACGTGCGCCCCGGTGCATGGCCCGAGCGGCCCGCGCGCTGCACCAGCCGCCCCACGCCCTTGGCCGAGCCGATCTGCAGCACCTGCTCCACGGGCAGAAAGTCCACGCCCAGGTCCAGGCTCGACGTGCAGACCACCGCCTTGAGCAGACCGGCTTTCAGCCCGTTCTCCACCCAGGCCCGCACGTCCTGGCTCAGCGACCCGTGGTGCAGCGCAATGGTGCCGGCCCAGTCGGGCCGCGCCTCCAGCAGCGCCTGGTACCAGCGTTCGGCCTGCGAGCGCGTGTTGGTGAAAACCAATGAAGAGGCGCAGGACTCGATGGACTCCACCACCTGCGGCAGCAGTGCCAGGCCCATGTGCCCGGCCCAGGCAAAGCGGTCCACCTTGGCCGGCAGCATCACCTGCACCTTGAGCGCCTTGTCCACGCGGCCCTGCACCAGCACGGCCGGTGGTGCAGCGGGGGCGCCCGGGGAAGGGCGGGGCAGCAGCGTGTCCAGCGCTTCTTGCAGGTTGCCCAGCGTGGCCGACATGCCCCACACCTGCAGTGCCGGGTTCCAGCCCGACAGGCGCGCCAGCGCCAGCTGCGCCTGCACGCCGCGCTTGTTGCCCACCAGCTCGTGCCATTCGTCCACCACGACCAGTTGCACATGGCGCAGGCGCTCGTGGGCATCGGCGCGGGCCAGCAGCAGCGATAGACTCTCGGGCGTGGTTACCAGCAGCGTGGGCAGGCGGCGGTCCTGCGCGGCGCGCTCGCCGCTGGCGGTGTCGCCGGTGCGCAGGCCGCTGGTCCAGTCGGGGGCCAGGTCGGGCATCGGTGCCTGCAGGGCGCGCAGCGTGTCGGCTGCCAGGGCGCGCATGGGGGTGATCCACAGCACGGTCAGGGGAGGGGCGGCTGCGCGGCGCTTGCGCAGGGCGGTGCGGTCGCTGGTGCTGGTGCTGGCCGACGGCGTCGCAGCTTCGATGGAAGCGGCCCCGCCTTCGACAGGCTCAGCCCGAACGGGTGGGGATGTGATCTGACTGGTCGATCCGGCTGTCGGCATCAGCGTGTGCCCGGCCAGCGCCAGGTGCTGCAGCGCGCCCAGCCACACCGCATAGGTCTTGCCCGCGCCGGTGGTCGCGTGCAGCAGGCCCGAGCGGCCCTTGCCCAGGGCGCGCCACACGTCTTGCTGAAAGCCGAAGGGCTGCCAGCCACGCGCCGCCATCCAGCCCGCTGCGGCACTCAACGCGACGGTGGGCAACGGCTTGCGCGGACGGCGGGGCGCGGCCTTGGCAGCGGTGCTCATCCCGGTGCGTCCTGCCCCGGCAACAGCGCCATCAAGGTTTGCAGCGTGTCGGCCTCGGCCACGGTCTTGTCCTTGCGCCAGCGCAGCATGCGCGGAAAGCGCACCGCGATGCCGCTCTTGTGGCGCGGGCTCTTGCCGATGCCCTCGAAGCCGAGTTCGAAGACCATGGTCGCATCCACGCTGCGCACGGGCCCGAAGCTCTCGCGCGTGGTCTTGCGCACGATGGCGTCCACCTGGCCGATCTCCACATCCGTCAGGCCCGAATACGCCTTGGCGAACGGGACCAGTTGGCGCTCGGGGTCGTCCGGCGGGCCGTTCCACACGGCAAAGGTGTAGTCGCTGTACAAACTGGCGCGGCGGCCGTGGCCGCGCTGGGCGTAGATGAGCACGGCGTCCACGCTCATGGGGTCGATCTTCCACTTCCACCACACGCCCACGTCCTTGGTGCGCCCCACGCCGTAGTGCGCCTGGCGGTTCTTGAGCATGAAGCCCTCGGTGCCCATGCCGCGCGCGGCCTCGCGCTGACGCGCGAGGTCGTCCCAGTTGGCGCCGTGCAGCAGCGCGCTCAGTCGCAGGGTGGGTTGCCGTGCGGTGGTGGTCGAGGGCGAGGGTGTGGGTTCGAGGTCAAGCTCCACCAGCCGTGCGGACTGAGCCTGTCGAAGTCCAGCGCCGCGCTTCGACGGGCTCGGCGTGATCGGTTCGGCGGTTGTTGGGAGTGTTCCTTGCGGTGCATCGGCCGACGGTTGCAGCAGCGCCTCCAGCAGCGCACGGCGCGCCTGCTGGGGCTGCTGGCGCAGGTCCTGGCCCGCATGTTCAAGCAGGTCGTAGGTCACCAGCACCACTGGCAGCTCGCGCAGCAGCTTGGGGCCGAGGGTCTTGCGGCCCAGGCGTTTTTGCAGGTCGGCGAAGGGGCGGGGCTGGGGCTCGCCGGGCAGCCACACCAGGATCTCGCCATCGACCACCGAGCCATCGGGCAGCTGCGCCATCGCGGCCCCGGCCAGTTCGGGGAAGCGATCGGTCACCAGTTCTTCTCCACGCGACCACACCCACACCGCGCCGCCGCGCCGCACGATCTGCGCGCGGATGCCGTCCCATTTCCATTCCACCAGCCAGTCGCCGGGCGTGCCGAGCAACGCAGGCATCTCGGCCACGGGCTGGTTGAACGGGTGGGCCAGGAAGAAGGGGTAGGGCTGGCCGGCCATGCCGGCATCCACGGCATCGCCCGCGTCGCCATCCGCAGCCTCGCCCACGGGCGCCACGAGCGCGCTGTAGTCGTCGGCCTGGGGTTGCCGGCCGATCTGCGTGTAGCCCATGAGCCGGTGGGCGATGCGCTTGGGGTCGAGCGCGCTCACCGTGGCCAGCGCCTGCGTGACCTGCAGGCGCGACACCCCCACGCGGAAGTTGCCGGTGATGAGCTTGAAGTACACGAAGCGCTGCTCCGGCGCCAGCCTGTCCCACTGCGCGCGCAGGCGGGCGTCGGCCTCGTCGGGCGGCAGCGCGCGCAGGGGCAGCAACTGGGCCATCCACTCGGCCAGCGGTAGGTCTAAGGGTTGCACCGGCGGAGGCAGCAGCAGGGCCAGCGTTTCGGCCAGGTCGCCCACGGCCTGGTAGCTTTCTTCGAACAGCCATTCGGGCAGGCCGGCGGCCTCTTGCGCCAGGGCCTTCAGGCGCTTGGTGGGCACCATCTGGCGCGGCTTGCCACCGGCCAGAAAGTAGGTGGCCCAGGCTGCATCGGACGGCGGCGCCACACGCAGGTAGGCCACCAGCGCCGCGAGCTTGGCCGACTGCCCGGTGGTGGCATCCAGCGCCTGGAACAGCTCGGCGAACGCCCTCATGGCGCGGCCTCAGGCAGCGCGCCGGCTTCTTCGGCAAGGGCTGCAGGAGGCGCCGCGTTGCTGTCGTCCTCGTTGTCGTCGGCCCCGTATTCGGTCTTGAACACCTGCGCATCCAGGCCCTGCTCGCACAGCCAGCGCACCATTACCTCGGTGCTGCCGTGGGTGACGATGACGCGCTCGGCCCCGGTGGCGCCGATGGCCTTTTGCAGGCTGGGCCAGTCGGCGTGGTCGCTCATCACGAAGCCCCGGTCCACGCCGCGGCGGCGGCGTGCGCCGCGCACCAGCATCCATCCGCTGGCAAAGGCATCGGAATGCTCGCCAAAGCGCTTGAGCCAGGGCGTGCCCGCCGCCGAGGGCGGGGCCAGCACGAGCGCGCGGCGCAGCTCGGCCTTGGTGACGCCCGGGTCCGTCACGCGCAGCGTGGGTGGCAGTGCCACGCCGGCTGCGCGGTACACGCCGTTGAGCGGGTCCACCGCGCCGTGCACGACGATGGGGCCGATGTTCGGGTCCACCCCGTGCAGCAGCCGCTGCGCCTTGCCGAAGGCATACGCATACAGGATGCTGGCCTTGCCCGCCGCGGCATTCGCAGCCCACCAGGCATTGATGTCGGCGAACAGCACCGGCTGCGACGGCCAGCGGTAGATGGGCAGGCCGAAGGTCGACTCGGTGATGAAGGTGTGGCAGCGCACCGGCTCGAACGGCGGGCAGGTGCCGTCGTCTTCGAGCTTGTAGTCGCCCGACGCCACCCACACCTGGCCGCCGTGCTCGATGCGCACTTGCGACGAGCCCAGCACATGCCCCGCGGGATGGAGCGACACGCGTACGCCCTGCTGGTCGATGACGTCGCCATAGGCCAGCGTCTGCAGGTCGATGTCCGCACCCAGCCTATTGCGCAGCGTGCCTTCGCTGTCCGTGTGCGCCAGGTAGTGCGCCGAGCCCATGCGCGCGTGGTCCGAATGCGCATGCGTGATCACAGCCCGGCTCACCGGCCGCCAGGGGTCGATGTAGAAATCGCCGGGCGGGCAGTACAGGCCTTCAGGGCGGTGAACGATGAGGTCGCTGGGCATGGCGTGGGACGGCAGGGTGGCGGCAGGCTCTCAGAAAAAATCAGCGCTACCGCTTAATGGAATAGGTCTTTTTGCTATGAATTAGAGAGCAAACGATGCTGTGCGAGTTGCCCTCATCATCACCACATCGGCCGAGCTGTCTGCAGGCCAACGCCGCATGTTTGTGAGCACTGGATGGGGCCTTCAGGCGCGCGCGCAGCGGGGCGCCGCGCCGTACCATGTGCATTCTTTTGCCAAAAGGAAGGGGTCCCATGCACTTCATCTTGCCCTGGCGCCTGCTGCGCTCCGTGTGCGTCGTGGGCGTCCTGGCCAGCGCGGCGGCTGTCGCCATGGCGCAAGGCGCAAAGGCCCCGACGCCTGAGCGCACCAACGCCTTCAACGACCCCTTCGTGCAGGTCACGTCCGCCATGCCCGCCTGCCCCGTGCCCGAGGGCCCGCTGTATACCGAGACCGAAGTGCGTGATGTGGCGCATGTGCGCGCGCAGCACGGCGGCAGCTGCTACCGCGTGGGCCGATGCCGGCTGCCCAACTCCTACCTGTACGACGCCGAGATCATTCCGCGCGTGCGGCTGTACCTGCGCGAGGACGGCCGGTTTGGCGACACCAGCGTATGGGTGCTGGGCGAGCGCCGCCTGGTCACGCTGATGGGCTGCGTGCAGTCGGCCGAGCAGTCCCTGGCGATGGAGCAGGCCGTGCAGCTGGTGGACGATGTGTTGGGGGTGGTCAACCTGCTGCAGGTGGGCACTGCGCCTGGCACTGCGCGCTACCCGGCATTGCAGCAGCGGTAAGGGGGACGATCCGGTCTGCACCCATGACGTCTCAGCGGGCGCCAGGGCCGGTCAGACAAACAAGGTGGACAGCATGTGCGCCGGGACGGGCAGGCCGGGCGTGGCGTCCGTGGCTTCAAAAAAATCCGCACCTTGCTGGGCTGGGCGGATGGACGAAAAAATGGGCGGGAACACGGGCTGCGTGATGTGGTGCTGGGTCTTGCATTCTTCGCAGGCATGCAGCTTGGGGACGAACTGGCGGTTCTTGCGCGACCCCACCGGGCCCAGCGTGTCCCAGACGACGCGCGAAGCCTCTGCCGACACGGGCTTGCAGTGGTTGCGCCAGTCCACATTGCCCAGCACGGCCACGTAAAAGCCGAGCAGGTTCGACACCAGATCTTCTTCGCTGAAGCCGCTGTCCGTGAAGGCCGACAGCGACGCCTGCACGTCCTCGAAGCCCAGGGAGACTTCCTTGAAGATCGCCAGCGCCACCGAGCGCTGGGTGGCCAGCGGCAGGCCCTTGCGGATGAAGTAGAACTTCGTGAAGTCACGCGAGAAGCCGAACTTGCGCATCCCCTGGCGGTACATCACCAGATGGTGGTCCGGCTTGCCCGTGACCTGCAGGCCGCGCTCCAGCGAGACGTCCTTCCACAGATAGGCGGCGCTCGCATGGCGGTTGGCCGGCTTCTCGACGGACACCAGGTGGCCAATATCGATCCAGCCGCAATTGCACGTGTAGATCAGGCGATTGGGAATGTCCGAGCGAGATGACATGGGTGTTCAACGAGGAAGTGGAGAAAAAAAGGGGGCGCTGCGTGCGCGGCTGCGGTGGGATCAAATCAATCGTAGTGAGTGATTTCAAAGCGGATCAGTGGGGTGCCCCCATCGCTGTCCTGGTAGGTGGTCAGCAACACCAGGTCGCGCTTGTCAGAGGTGTATTGCGCTTCGCGGAGTCCGGGCGAGACGATGTTCTTGTTGCTGGCCACCGCCGATTCATTGCCCGTCGCGCTGACGGAATGCAGCGCCAGGTTCTGCAGCTGGCGGCTCACTTGGTCCCAAACCGCGTCGGCGGTGTCGAGCGGCACCTTGAAGCTCAATTGCGATTGGGGCGGCTTGTTGCCGTCGCCGACCGAGCCGAAGTATTCGCGGCCCTGTGCGACGTCGGGCACCTGTACATCGCGCACCAGCGACGAGATGCCCAGGTAGTACACGGGCGAGCCGGGCCGCGTGACGTAGTCCTCTACGGAAAAGAGGTAGCCCAGCGTCCCCATCGCAGCCAGGACGAGTGCCGTGGTCACGGCGGCGGCCAGTCGAAAGATAGTGCGGAAGGAAAGCCCTGGCATGGTGGGATGGGGGTCGTGCAGAGGGGGGACCGGCGATTCTGGCCGTGAAATTCCCAGGTTCGGGTGTAAGAGATGTAATGGGCCGTATGCAGCGGCAGCTGGTGGCATGTCATGTGCATACGTCCCGGGCCCCTTCACTTTCACTGCGGAAACACCACCCAGGGATTTCCATATCTGCAGAAGCGTGGAGGTATTGCACATTGCGTGCTGACAACAATCTGGAGGTTTGTATGCCCTTGCGTTTCGATCGTTACTCGCTGCTATCTGCGCCCGCACTGGCGGCCGTCCTGGCGTGCATGGTGCCCGCCGTGGCGGGGGCAAAGCCTTTCAAATGGGCCGGCTCCAGCGACATCCAGTCCATGGACATCCACTCGCAGAACAGCGCTTTGGGCAACGGCATCCACGCGGCGGTGTATGAGTCGCTCGTGATGTTCAACAGCCGCACGCTCAAGGTCGAGCCCCTGCTGGCCACGTCCTGGCAGCAGGTCAGCCCCACGCAGTTGCGCCTGAAGCTGCGCCAGGGCGTGAAGTTCAGCGACGGCTCGGCCATGACGGCCGACGACGTGGTGTATTCGCTGCAGCGCGCGATGAGCAAGACGTCCACCTACGCCATCTACACCCAGGGCATGGACCGCATCGCGAAGGTGGATGGCGAGACCATCGACATCTTCCTGAAGAACCCCAACCCGGTGCTGCTCAACCAGCTGACCGAGCTGCGCGTGATGAGCAAGGCCTGGGCCGAGAAGAACAATGCCGTGGAGCCCAAGGACATCAAGGCCAAGGACGAAACGTTTTCGCACCGCAACGCCATGGGCACGGGCCCGTTCGTGCTGAAGGAATGGGTGCCCGACCAGAAGATCGTCTTCGCCGTCAACCCGCTGTGGTGGAGCGCCGGCAAGACCGAGGGCAACGTGACCGAGATCACCTACACGCCCATCAAGTCCGAGGCTACGCGCATCGCGGCACTGCTGTCCGGCGAGGTCGACATGGTGCGCGACACCAGCCTGCAGGACCTGGAGCGGCTTCGGGCCAACCCCAATCTCAAGGTCATGGAGATGGTCGAGAACCGCACCATCTACCTGGCCATGGACCAGTTCCGCGACGAGCTGCCGGGCAGCAATATCAAGGGCAAGAACCCGCTCAAGGACCTGCGGGTGCGCAAGGCGCTGTACCAGGCCATCGATGTCGGTACGTTGCAGCGTGTGACCATGCGCGGCATGTCCAAGCCCACGGGCGCCATCGTCTCGCCGCTGGTCAACGGCTGGACGGAGGCGGTGGACAAGCGCCTGCCTTACGACCCCAGCGCGGCCAAGGCGCTGCTGGCCGATGCGGGCTACAAGGACGGCTTCGAGGTCGACCTGGCCTGCAGCAACAACGCCATCATCCAGGACGAAGGGCTGTGCCAGGCCATCACCTCGATGTGGGCGCGCGTGGGCGTCAAGGCCAAGCTGCGCACGCTGCCGGCCGTCACCTACTACCCCATGGCCCAGCGGCACGAGGCCAGCATCGCGCTGCTCAGCTGGGGCGTGCCCACGTTCGACGCGCTGTACACCCTGCAGTCGCTCACGCGCACCAAGACCACCGGCGGCGACGGCAACTACAACCTGGGCCGCTACAGCAACGAACGCATGGACTACATCGTGGACCGCGTGAAGACCGAGATCGACCTGCCGGTGCGCAACCGGCTGCTCACCGAAGGGCTGCAACTGCAAAACGACACCGTGGCCAACATTCCACTGCACAACCAGATGCTGGCCTGGGCCATGAAGAAGAACGTGGATCTGGTGCAGCGGCCGGACAACCGCATCGACTGGCGGTTGATCAAGGTGAATTGAGGGTTGGCGGGTTGCTGGTTGGAAGGTGGCTGGGGTGAAGCAGCCGTAGTGCGCGGAAGACGGCCCCCTCTCCCCGACCCTCTCCCGCGAGGGGCGAGGGGGTCAAAGCCGGGGTAGGGTACGACTCTGGTGGAAATGGCCTCTGGCGCGCTTTCTAAAAGCGCTAGAAGCTATTATTTGTATAGCATTCTTATCCACTGCATCTCGCCGCACACAACGGCAACAGAGCCGCAGACAGCCCCCCCAAACTCCCTCTCCCCTCGCGGGAGAGGGCTGGCGAGAGGGGGCGTGAGCAGCAGAGCCTCAATACAAACCCCCGCTCTGCGCACGCTGGCAGCCAGCGCGATCGATCCATCCGTCTGCACCCCATCGGTTGCTCACTTCATGGGCTGCCACACGATGATCGCCATGCCCGCCAGCGCCACCAGCACCCCCGCCACATCCCACGGCGTGGGCCGGATGCCGTCCACTGCCCACAGCCAGGCCAGCGCCACGCCGATGTAGACGCCGCCGTACGCCGCATAGACGCGCCCCGCGCCGGCGGTGTCGTGCAGCGTCAGCAACCAAGCAAACAGCGCCAGGCTCAGCGCGGCGGGCACCAGCAGCCATGCCGGCTTGCCCTGACGCAGCCACAGCCACGGCAGGTAGCAGCCCACGATCTCGGCCAGCGCTGTGGCCACGAAGAGTGCGAAGGTCTTCACAGGCCCACCTGCGCTTTCGTTTTCGCATTCGCCAGACGGGGGCGGTGGGCCGTGTCGTTGCTCGCTGCCTCGCCAGCGGCAGGCGCCGTCCATGCGCGCAGGGCCAGCTCGCCCTCGGCCGAGAAGTGCACCACGCGCGAGTCCTTGTCGCGCCGCGCCCAGCCGCGTTCCACCAAGCGCTGCAGCAGCGCGGCACCGAGCGCGCCGCCCAGGTGGTGGCGCCGCTCGCTCCAGTCCAGGCAGGGGCGGCACAGCATGCGCCGCTGGCGCTCCACCACGGCCGTGTCGATGCCTTGCTGGGCAAACCACTCGGCACCCGCCGTGGTCAGCGCGAGGCCGCCATCGGCAGCGTGCAGATAGCCCTGGCGCAGCAACGCCTCGTGCAACTGCACGCCCACTTCGCCCGCCAGATGGTCGTAGCAGACGCGGGCGCGCCGCAGTGCGGGTTCGCGCGGGCTTGCGCGCAAGCGCACGGCGCCTGCACGGAACGCCACGTTCATCAGCGACTCCAGCAACTGCGCCACGTCGCGGTCGGCCAGGCGAAAGTAGCGGTGCCGGCCCTGGCTCTCCACCGACAGCAGGCCGGCGTCGAGCAGCTTGGCCAGGTGCGCGCTGATGGTCTGCTTGGTGACGCCGGCAATGTCCGCCAGCTCGGTGGCCGTGAGGGCGCGGTCGGCCATCAGTGCGGTCAGGACTTCGGCGCGCGCGCTGTCGCCGATGAGCGCGGCAATGCGCGCGATGTGGGGGCCGTCTTTCATGGTTCGATGTTGGGCGAACCATCCCGGGCCGTCAAGCGCCTATCGTCAAACCCTCACACACCACACGCATCCCGACCCGGGCATCACACCATGATCACCTGCTTCATCCGCTACGACATCGACCCCTTCCAGCGCGAGCAGTTCGCCGAATACGCGCGCCGCTGGGGGCAGATCATCCCGCGCTGCGGTGGCCACCTGCTGGGCTACTTCCTGCCACACGAAGGGACCAACTACGAGGCGTGGGGCCTCATCGGCTTTGACTCGCTGGCCGCGTACGAGGCCTATCGCGCCCGCCTGCGCACCGACCCCGAAGGCCGTGCCAACTTCGCGATGGCGCAGGAAAAGCGCTTCATCCTGCGCGAGGAGCGCACCTTCACCCAGGGCGTCGAAGGCACGCTGGGCCTGCCCGCGCACGCCGTGGAGTCCGCCCCATGATGGCCGTGATCTTCGAGGTGCTGCCCGCACCCGGCCGCAAGGACGCCTACCTGGCCGCCGCCGCCGCGCTGCGGCCTGCGCTGGAGCAGGTGGACGGCTTCATTTCCATCGAACGGTTCGAGAGCCTGAGCGAGCCCGGCAAGCTGCTGTCGCTCTCGTTCTGGCGGGATGAAGAGGCCGTGGCCCGCTGGCGCCAGGTGGAGGCCCACCGCAGCACCCAGCAGGCAGGCCGCGCTGGCATCTTTGCCGACTACCGCCTGCGCGTGGCCGCCGTGGTGCGCGACTACGGCCTGCACGACCGCGCACAGGTGCCGGTGGATTCACGCCGGGTGCACGGCTGAGCGGTGCGCTGCATTGCGGCCCTGCCTGAGGCGCACGATCTGCGTCAGGGCATGTACCCTGTGCGAAGCGCATGCGCCCAATCCGGCCTCTGCCGCTGCTCGGCGAGCAGCGCCATCGCTTCATGGTTGTAAGCCACGGCGATGTGCTCCACCTGCCACTGGCCGCCGTGCAGCGTGATCAGCGCGTAGCGCGCATCGGGCGTGCCAGATTCCACCGCGTGGTAGACGGGGTGGTCGTCGCTGTACGCCTGCAACCCCACGCTGCCGGGGTTGACCAGCAACTGCGCGCCCAGCCGCACTGCGCGCGGCACATGGGTGTGCCCGCAGGCGATCACAGGCACCGCAGTCTGTGCATCGAGTCGCTCGCGGATCTCTGCGGGCCGCGCCAGGCGCAGGGCGTGGCCGTCCAGCGTCTCCAGCAGGTATTCGTGGTCACTGCGCGGCGAGCCGTGGCACAACATTACGTCGTCGGTCAGGCGCAGGCTGTGCTGCAGCGTGCGCATCCATGCGAACTCGGCCTCTGTGAGCTGCGCGTGCGCATACTGGTCCGATGGGCCTGCGCGCCCGGGCTGCAGGTGCAGTACCTGCCGCTCGTGGTTGCCCGCCAGCGACAGCCATCCCGATGCCATGAGCCACTGCGCCGTCTCGCGCGGCAGCAGCGGGCCCGAGAGGTTGTCGCCCAGGTTCACCACCCGGTCGGCGCCGCGCTGGCGGATGTCGGCCGCCACGGCTTCGAGGGCTGCCAGGTTGCCGTGGATGTCGGAGACGAGGGCGATGCGCATGGTGAGAAAAACTTTCAGCAGGGTGACACGGAGATGCTCCCCATGCCCTGGCACAGGTGTCCGCTCACGCGGGCCTGGTTGAACAGCAGGTCGCACAGCCACGCGTACACCACCGCAATGTAGGCCAACTGGCCCCATCCCACGTAGCTGCCGAAGACGATGGTGGAGAGCCAGTTCTGGCCCCACAGGTACACGCCGCTGCAGATCAGCGTAGCCGCCAGCAGCGTGGCCGCGGCCGGTACCAGCGCCGCCGCTTGTGCACCGCGGCGCCGCCATGCGGCCAGCCCCAGCAAGGCAAACGCGAGCGCATTCGCGCCGCTGAAGATGCGCAGCTCGCGCAGCAGCTTGTCTGCCGTGTCGAGGTAAGCCGTGCGGATCAACGCGTCGAGGCGGGCCTGCATCTGCTGCGCCGTGCCGATCTCCAGCTGCAGGCGCTGCTCGCGCCGCTTGCGGCACTCGCAGGCGGGAATGCCCATCTCGGCGGCTATGGCGGCCACGCGCGCTGGCAGGCCTGCCGACAGCGCCTTGCGGGCGGCTTCGATCTCTTGCTCCTTGCCCTGCCAGAGAAGCCGCGCCCGCCCGGTCAGAAAGCGCTCATCCAGGGCCTGCAGCTTCTCGCCGGTTTTCTTTTCAATGTGCTGGCGGATCATGTCGCGCGCCGTGTGCTCGACCCAGGTGGGTTGCAGCAGGGAGGTGATCAGCAAGGCGCCAAAGAGCAGGCTGCCAAGAAGCGCGATGAGCAGCGTGAACGAGCGAATGAACTGGGGCATTGGCCGAGCATAGATGGGCACGCCCGGGCGGCCGCCGCATGCGGCGCCGCCACCGGATCGCGCCGTGAAATCCATCACTCTTGGCGAGAAAACCTGTGGGATCAGGCCGTACCGACTGGCCTTGCGGCCGGCTCTGCGGCGGACCTCCACCCGGCTTCCGCCCGCGCAGAGAAAGCGGCCACCGCCGTTGCGGCAGCGGTGTGCGCGACCTGCAGCAGCAAGTGTGGAGCCTCGATGCGAACGATCTCCACGTTGGGCAGCGCGCGCTTGATCACCTCCGCCGATGCGCGCTTGATCAACCGGTCTTCCGTGGCTTGCAGGTACAGCACCGGCACTTGCACCGCGCGCAGCTGGGCGACCACGTTCACCCTCAAGAGGGCGCCCGCCCTGGCGCGCAGCGCTGCCCCCGACACCTTGGCCAGAGTAGCGCGCAACAGGCGCCCCAGATCCGGCGACGTATGCCGGCCCATGAGAAGTTTTCGTACCAGCCATGCGGGTGCAAGCTCGAAGGGCGTGATGGCCGCAAGCGCGCTCACGGGGTGCAGCAGCGGCACCGGGTTCGTCGCAAAGGTGGCACACAGCACCACCCCGGCCAGCCCTGGCGGGCAGGACGCAGCCAGCGACAGGGCGATGGGGCCTGAAAACGACTCACCCAGCAGCACATAGGGTCCGTCTTGCGGCAGTGCCTGCCGTGCCACCACTTCCAGTGCTTGGTAGCCGAGCGCACTCTGCGTGGGATAGCGCACCACCACCGTTCTGATCGATGGGCCCAGCGCTGCGACAAACGGGGCGAACAAGTCGCCCGTGCCGTCCATGCCAGGCAGGAGTACGACGGTGACCATGCTCGTTGACAGTGGCTCAGCACACGGCGGCATCCGCACAGCGCCCTGGGATGGCACCACGGCGCGCCTCACACTGCGCCCACAGTGATCACATCGCGAAAATCTTTCCCGGGTTCAGGATGTTCTTCGGGTCCAGCGCCCGCTTGATAGACCGCATCATGTCCACCGCGCCCGCCCCCGTTTCGTCCAGCAGGAAGCCCATCTTGTGGATGCCCACGCCATGTTCGCCGGTGCAGGTGCCGCCCATGCTCAGCGCGCGGGCCACCAGGGTGTGGTTCATGGCTTCGGCCTTCGCGCGTTCTTCGGCGCTGTTGGGGTCGATCAGGTAGCCGAAGTGGAAGTTGCCGTCGCCCACGTGGCCGACAAGGAAGTACGGGATGCCGCTGGCTTCGGCCTCGTCCACGGATTCGAGCAGGCAGTCGGCCAGGCGGCTGATGGGCACGCAGGTGTCGGTGCTGATGGCGCGGCAGCCCGGGCGGCTTTGCACGGCGGCGAAGTAGGCGTTGTGCCGTGCGGTCCACAGGCGGGTGCGTTCCTCGGGCGTGCTGGCCCATTCGAAGGCCTGGCCGCCGAATTCGCTGGCGATGTCCTGCACGGTCTCCGCCTGTTCCTTCACGCTGGAGGGCGAGCCGTGGAACTCCATCAGCAGCATCGGTTCCTCGCGCAGCGAGAGCTTGCTGTGGGCGTTCACCATGCGCACCGTGTGGTGGTCGATGAGCTCCACGCGCGCAATGGGCACGCCGAGCTGGATGGTCTGGATCACGGTGTGCACGGCCGCCTCGATGCTCGGGAACGAGCAGATCGCCGCGCTCACGGCCTCGGGCAGCGGGTACAGGCGCACGGTGATCTGCGTCATGATGCCCAGCGTGCCCTCGCTGCCCACCAGCAGGCGGGTGAGGTCGTAGCCCGCGCTGCTCTTCTTGGCGCGCGTGCCGGTGTGGATGATGTCGCCGCTGGCCGTGACCACCTCCAGCGCCAGCACGTTCTCGCGCATGGTGCCGTAGCGCACGGCGTTGGTGCCGCTGGCGCGCGTGGCGCTCATGCCGCCGATGCTCGCGTCGGCGCCGGGGTCGATGGGGAAGAACAGGCCCGTGTCCTTGATCGCATCGTTGAGCTGCTTGCGCGTGATGCCGGGCTGCACGGTCACCGTGAGGTCTTCGGCGTTCACACTGAGCACCTGGTTCATGCGGCTCACGTCGATGCTGATGCCGCCTTGCACGGCCAGCAGGTGGCCTTCGAGCGAAGACCCCGCGCCGTAGGGGATCACGGGCACCTCGTACTGGCTGGCCAGCTTCACGGCGTCGGCCACGTCCTGCGTGCTCTGGGCAAACACCACGGCCGAAGGCGGGGGCGCCTGCAGCGAGCCCTCGTCGCGCCCGTGCTGCTCGCGCACGGCCTGGGCCGTGGAGCACTGCGCGCCAAAGCGACTTTGCAGTGCCTCGATCAAGGCCTGCGGTACATCGCGCAGGTGGATTTCTGGAAGCAAGTGGACGGTGGCGGTCGGGGCGTTCATGGGTATGTCTCCGTGGTCGGCGTGTGGAAAACATTCTAGGGGTCACGGACCGGGAACGTGCTGGCGACCCACGGTGCAGGCAGGGTCAGCCGGCGAGTATGGCCGAGTGGCTTCGGGGGAAGCGGGAGCTGCGGCGCTAAGCCACGGCCGCGGACCGCCTTTGCATCCGGTGGTTGCCTGCCGGGCACATGAGGAGTGCTAGCGGGACGGCGCGCCGCTGCAGGCGCCCCTTAGACGCCCCGAACTGACGCTGTGATGCCCCAGGGCGGGGCGCGCAGGCCCGATCCGGACGCCGTCAAACCCCTGTGTGCTCCAGCCTGGTGCGCAGAACTTGTATACCAGTTGGCACGGAACCTGCAATCGGTGGAGCGCAATGACCACCGCCAACGACATCAGCAACCGCATCATCGAAGCCGTGATGGCCCAGAAGCTGGCCCCCGGCTCGCGCCTGGGCGAGCAGCAGCTGGCGATGCTGTTCGACTGCAGCCGCACCATCGTGCGCGAGGCGCTCACGCGCCTGTCCACCCGCGGCATCGTCACTGTGAGCGCGCGGCGCGGCTGGTATGTGATCGAACCGTCGGAAGACGAGGCCCGCGAGGCCTTCGAGGCGCGCCGCGTGATCGAACTCGGCCTGTTGCACCAGCTCAAGTCGGTCGACAAGGCCGCCGTGCGCCAGCTCAAGGCCCACCTGCAGCGCGAGAAGGCGGCGCTGGTGGGCAGCGATGTGGGCGTGCGCAGCTTCCTGCTGGGCGACTTTCATGTTTGTCTGGCCGAATGCCTGGGCAACGGCCTGCTGGCCGACACGCTGCGCGACTTCACGGCGCGCACCACACTGATCGCCATGCTCTACCAGTCGTCGCACGATGCGGCGCAGTCCTGTGCGGACCACGTGCGCATCGTCGAGGCGCTGGAGGCCGGCGACATCGCCCGGGCTGAGGCGCTGATGTCCGAACACATCGGCTCGGTGCAGTCGGCACTGCGCCTGCAGGCCAGCACCGACCCGCTGGCGGGGCTACGCGACGCGCTGGCTCCCATGCACAAGAGCCCTGCCGCCGATCCGGGCGCTGCCAGGTCCGCCATTGCTGCCACGCCGGCCCAGCCTGCAACCCCCGTCGCACCTGACAAGAAGCGCCGGCCCCGCAAGCCGCGCGCCGCCACCGCACGTTCCCTTTCCACCGCGTCCGACAACGACGCAGCACCCGCCGACGCATCCACCTACCTAGGAGCCCTGCTATGACCATCCGCCGCACCCCTGCACCATCGACCCGCCGCCTGACCCTGGGCGTGCTCGCCGCCGCCGGCCTGTCGGCCGCGCTCATGGCACCCGCTGCCCACGCGCAGAACGCACTGGACAACATCCTCAAGGCCAAGGAAATCAAGATCGCCATCCCCACCGACTACCCGCCCTACGGCTTCGTCGGCACCGACCTCAAGCCCCAGGGCCTGGATGTGGAAATGGCCAACTACATTGCTGCCAAGCTGGGTGTGAAGGTCGAGCTGATCCCCGTGACGAGCGCCAACCGCATCCCCTACCTGCAGACGCAGAAGGCCGACCTCGTGATCTCCACGCTGGGCAAGAACCCCGAGCGCGAGAAAGTGATCGACTTCACCGCGTCGTATGCGCCTTTCTTCCAGGCCGTGTTCGCCAGCAAGAGCCTGTCGATCAAGAGCTTTGCCGACCTGACCGGCAAGTCGGTCGCCGTGACGCGTGGCGCGATGGAAGACCAGGAGCTGGGCAAGGTCGCGCCCGCTGGCGTGGACGTGAAGCGCTTCGAAGACCACGCCGCCAGCATCTCGGCCTTCGTGTCGGGCCAGACGCAGGCCATCGCCACCAGCGCCTCCACGGCCGGCACCATCATGATGAAGAACCCCAACCTGCAGACCGAATACAAGCTGCTGCTGAAAGACAGCCCCAACTTCATCGGCGTGGCCAAGGGCGAGGACAAGCTGCGCCTGCGAGTGAACGAGATCATTGCCGAGGCGAAGAAGTCCGGCGACATCGACAAGCTGTCGAGCAAGTGGCTGGGCCGCCCCGCAGGTGAATTGCCTCTGTGATCAACGGCGCGTTGTGACTCCTCCCCATCGTTCAGGCTGATGAGCCTGTGGAAGCCGCTCTCTGCGTGCTGTGTGCGCTGTGTGCGCGCCCTGGCTTCGACAGGCTCAGCCCGAACGGGTGTGAGGGCGCTGGCGGAGGCCGTGAAGGTGCTATCCCGCCATCCATGACGCGCACTGCAGGACACAGGCATCCACAACCTAAGCCGCTAGCACCATGTTGATCCAACTCGACTTCTCTGCCGTGCTCTCGTCCTGGCCGCTGCTGGTGCGTGGCCTGGTGTGGACCATCGGCCTCACCGTGGTGGGCACCGTGCTGGGCCTGCTGCTGGGCACGGCCTGTGCCTGGGCGCGTGCCCGCAATCTCGGCCCGCGCGCGGCGCCGCTGCGCTGGGCGGTGGCAACCTATGTGGAGCTGGTGCGCAATACGCCGTTCATCGTGCAGCTGTTCTTCCTGTTCTTCGGGCTGCCGGCGCTGGGCCTCAAGCTCTCGCCCGAGGTCGCGTCGGTGCTGGCCATGGTGATCAACCTGGGCGCGTACTCGGCCGAGATCATCCGCGCCGGCATCGAGGCCACGCCGCGCGGCCAGATTGAGGCTGCGCAGAGCCTGGCGCTCACGCCCGGCCAGACCTTCCGGCGCGTGGTGCTGCCGCCCGCGCTGCTCAAGGTGTGGCCTGCGATGGTCAGCCAGATCATCATCGTGATGCTGGGCTCGGCCGTGTGCGGCCAGATCTCCACGCCCGAGCTGAGCTACGCCGCCAACCTCATTTCAAGCAACACCTTCCGCGCGTTCGAGGCCTTCATCCTGGCCACGCTGGTGTACCTGGCACTGTCCATGCTCACCCGCCGCCTGCTGATGTGGGTGGGAGCGCGTTTTCTGGTGGGGAGGTAGATCGCCATGGTTGACTTTTCGTTGTGGGACATCCTGCGCAACCTGCTGCTGGCCGCGCGCTGGACGGTGTCGCTCTCGCTCATTGCCTTCATCGGCGGCGGCCTGGTGGGCCTGTTGCTGCTGGTGCTGCGCCTTTCCAAGATGCGCGGCACCGAGCGGCTCATCGGCGCCTACGTGCAGGTGTTCCAGGGCACGCCGCTGCTCATGCAGCTGTTCCTCGCGTACTTCGGCATCGCGCTGTTCGGCATCAAGACATCGCCGTGGACGGCGGCTGCGTTTGCTCTCACGCTCTACACCAGTGCCTACCTTACCGAGATCTGGCGCGGCTGCGTGGCGTCCATCCCCAAGGGCCAGTGGGAGGCCGCGCAGAGCCTGGCGCTCAACTTCGGCGAGCAGCTGCGCCACGTGGTGCTGCCCCAGGCGCTGCGCATTGCGGTGCCGCCCACGGTGGGCTTTCTGGTGCAGGTGATCAAGGGCACGGCGCTGGCGTCGGTGATCGGTTTTGTCGAACTGACGAAGGCGGGCAGCATGATCTCCAACGCCACCTACCAGCCCTTCCTCGTCTACGCCTGCGTGGCCCTGCTGTACTTTGTGTTGTGCTTCCCGGTGAGCCTGGTCGCGCAGTCCCTTGAAAGGAAACTCCATGGCAACCGCCACTGACACCAGCGCAGCTCCCGTGGCTGCCCAAGACGCAACGCTCGTGGGCCGCCCCATCGTCGAGATCACCGCGCTGCGCAAGTCGTACGGCACGAACGAGGTGCTTAAAGGCATCGACCTCAAGGTGCGCAAGGGCGAGGTGATCGCCATCATCGGCAAGAGCGGCTCGGGCAAGAGCACGCTGCTGCGCTGCGTGAATGGCCTGGAAGTGTTCCAGGAAGGCGCGCTCAGCGTCGATGGTCAAAAACTCATGCACGAAAGCGCCATGGCCATGCGCGCGCTGCGCCAGCAGGTGGGCATGATCTTTCAGAGCTTCAACCTGTTTCCGCACCTCTCGGTGGGCCGCAACATCATGCTCGCGCCCACGCTGGTCAAGGCGCGCGACGCCAAGGCCGCCGAGGCCCAGGCGCGCAAGCTGCTTGAGCGCGTGGGCCTGGCCGAAAAGTTCGATGCCATGCCCGAACAGCTCTCGGGCGGCCAGCAGCAGCGCGTGGCCATTGCGCGCGCCCTGGCCATGGAGCCACAGGTGCTGCTGTGCGACGAGATCACCTCGGCGCTGGACCCCGAACTCGTGGGCGAGGTGCTGCGCGTGGTGGAGTCGCTGGCGCTGGAAGGCATGACGCTGATGATGGTCACGCACGAGATGGCGTTTGCCCGCAAGGTGAGCGACCGCGTGATCTTCATGCACCAGGGCCGCGTGCATGAGTCCGGCGCACCCGCCGAGATTTTTGGAAACCCGCAGACGCCGGAGCTGCAGCAGTTCCTTTCGTCGTTGCACGATTGAGTGGCGCCGAGCTGCCGAGCTCCACTGATCTGCGCGATCGGCCCACGCGCAAGAGCCTGCCCACGCCCTGGAGTTCCAGCGCGGGCAGGCTCACGAACCCGCGTTACAAACGCCGGGCCCGCATAAAACGTGTGGGTAGCGCCGTGGCTTAGGGCGTGGCGGCCCTGTGCGGTGGCGTCAGTGCAGGGGCATCAGGAGTTGGCGCCTTTCTCGAATTCGGCGCGGGACAGGGTGCCGCTCTTGTCGGCGTCCAGCTCCTTGAAGCGCTGCACGATGGCCGGCAGTTTGGCGGCTTCCTGCGTGCTGAGCTGGCCGTCCTTGTTCACATCGGCCCGGTCAAAGGCCGCGGTGGAAGCGGTGGATTGAGGGGCCGGCACGAGGGCCGGTCCGGTGGAATTTTTGGAGCCAGCCTGGGGCGCAGTCTTTTCACTGGGGCCGAACTGGGGCGAAGACGTCTGTGCTTGCAATGCGCCCACGCCGCCCAGAGAAAGGGCCGCGAAAAGCATCACGCTGCGCGTGTCGAACGAATAGGTGCGTCGTTGCAGTGCCTTCATGGAAGTGGATTCCTTCGAAGTTGAACAGGGCTCTATTGCACCGCAGCAAGGGCCTCAGTACCAGCACTCTTGCCTGCTGTTGCCTTACCCAACATTTGCCATCGTGGTGTAACTGCCAGGGCCTGTTTTGTGGAGCAATGCATCGTGCATGTAGCCAAACGTACCGCCTCTCACAGCGGCCCCCGTGGCGTTCAAAACGACTGGCTGGCGGGGTTTTCACCGGTAACTGAGCGCCCCGCACGCTGACCAGCGTGACCGCGAAAGTCCTACACCGTGCTGGCGCATCGCTTCCAACAATGAACTCCAAGCCCGCAACAGTTGCGTGCTTCATTTAACCCTGTTGTGTCACTGATCAATCAAGGAGCCATCCATGCAAAAGCAAACCCTCATCGCCGCCCTCGCCACCATTGCCTGCACGGCCGCCCTGGCCCAGGCTCCCAATGCCCCACGTCCTCCATCGGAAGTGAATCCTGCCGCATCGGGTGGCCCCGCAGCGGCCAACGCACAAAACAAGGCCGATGACCGCGCTGCACGCAGCACCGCCACCCCTGCCAACCCTGCCGCCGGTGACGGCCGCGGCGCCCCTGTGGCCGAGATCAACCCCAGCGCGTCTGGTGGCAAGGCTGCGGCCAAGGCAGACACCCGCGTCAACGCCCGCCTGATGGACACCAACGGCGACGGCATGGTGTCTCGCGCTGAATGGGATGCGTACCACACATCGTCCTGGAACAACATGAAGCCCACGGGCTCGGGCGTGTCGACCGCCGACATCGACCGCATGAACCGCACGCCCACCACGACCCACTAAAGTCGTGGACGGCTGTTTGCAGGGGGCGCTGGCCAGCTAGCTCCCTCTGCGCAAAGCCCGCACCCACTGATCCACTTTGCGGTGAGTCAGTGGGTGCGGGCATTTTGCTGCGGCGTGGCTGTACAAGTCTTGACGGAGCCTGTGGCGCAAAATTAGGTCTGCACAGTTTCAGGCTGGCAGCTTGCGATGACGCAAGTGCGCAGACCGCCACCCTTTATCTCAAGGCACCCATGGGCAACCGACTCACACAAATCGCCACACGCACCGGCGACGCCGGCACCACAGGCCTGGGCAACAACGAACGCGTCTCCAAAGACAGCCTGCGCATCCACGCGCTGGGCGATGTGGATGAACTCAACTCCCACATCGGCCTGCTGCTGTGCGAGCCCCTGCCCAGCGATGTTCGCACCCTGCTTGTCGAGATACAGCACCAGCTCTTCAACTTGGGCGGCGAGCTGTCGATCCCTGGCTTCGAACTGCTCAAGCTCCAGGCGGTGCTGGACCTGGACGAGGCCCTGGCGCACCACAACGCCGCGCTGCCGCGCCTTCAGGAATTCATCCTGCCCGCCGGCACCCGCGCCGCAGCCCAGGCCCACGTCTGCCGCACCGTGGCGCGCAGGGCCGAAAGGGTGGTGGTCGCCCTGGGCACCGCCGAGCCGCTGAATGACGCCCCGCGCCAATACCTGAACCGCCTGTCGGACTTGCTGTTCGTCCTGGCCCGCGTGCTCAACCGCATGGACGGCGGCGACGACGTGTACTGGAAAAGCGAGCGCCTTGCGGCGCAGAATGCTACTGAATAGATAGCTGCTTGCGGTTTTTGGCGGGTCGCTGCAAGCCGATTGCATCCAGAGTCGGTATTGCGCACAGCCCGTTGTGACTGGCACGCTGCCAACACCAGGGACACCGTGGAACTGGCTTGTATGGTGGAGGTGTTGGGGTGGAGGGCCTGAGTACCGGCTATCGGCTTTGACCGACTGGCGAAGATAGCCCCCACCCCGCCCCTGAGCGTCGATAAGGAACTGAGCCGCACCTCAGCGCCGA
>NZ_LMLZ01000014.1 GCF_001422735.1 Acidovorax sp. Leaf78
GGTCGTGCTGGCGCGCAAGCTGCTGCGCATTGCCTTTGCTGTGTGGCGATCGGGCAAGCCGTTTGATGCTCATCGCATCACCCCAAGCGCTTGACTCGAACCATAGAACCTTCGCCGGTCCCCCGGAGGCGTCCCCCCCTAGGGGGGAAGGCGCGCAGCGCCACAGGGGGGCTACTTCAACCAGCCTCGTTTGCGGAAGTACCACATGGGCCCGAGCGCACTCGCCAGCATGAGCCCGATCACATACGGATAGGCCGCCGGCCCCAGCAGCTCCAGCTCAGGGAACTTCATGTTCATGCCGTAGACGCTGGCGATCAGCGTCGGCGGCAGCAGGGCCACGCTGGCCACCGAGAAGATCTTGATGATCTTGTTCTGGTTGATGTTGATGAAACCGACCGTGGCGTCCATCAAGAAGTTGATCTTGTCGAACAGGAACGCCGTGTGGTTGTCCAGCGACTCGATGTCGCGCAGGATCTGGCGGGCCTCTTCGAACTGGTCGGAGTTGAGCATCTTGCTGCGCATCATGAAGCTCACCGCGCGGCGGGTGTCCATCACGTTGCGGCGGATACGCCCGTTCAAGTCTTCCTGGCGCGCGATGGCGCCCAGCACTTCACCAGCCAAGGCGTCGGTCACGTCGCCGGCCAGCACCTGCTTGCTCACCTTTTCGAGCTCGTCATAGATGTTCTCGAGCGTGTCGGCCGAGTATTCGGCGTCGGCGTCGAACAGCTTGAGCAGCACTTCCTTGGCGTCTTCGATCAGCCCCGGTGCACGGCGTGCGCGCATGCGCAGCAGGCGGAACACCGGCACGTCTTCGTCGTGGATGGAAAACAGCACGCCCCGGCTCTTGAGGTTGGCGTTGTGCTGGTTCAGGATGAAGGCCACGCGCACCGAGCGGGGGTCTTCATCGTCGTCGATCAAGAAGTCGCTGCGGATGTGCAGCTCGCCGTTGTCTTCTTCGTAGAAGCGGGCGGATTCCTCGATGTCCTCGTCCATCGCATCCTCGGGGATGGACAGGCCGTAGTGCTGCTTGATCCAGCGCTTTTCTTCGAGTGTGGGGGCTTCCAGGTCCACCCAGATCGGCTGGAAGCGGGTCAGCTCTTCCAGGGATTCGATTTCTTCCTGGACAAGCCGGCCATTGGCGAGCGAAAAGATGTTGAGCATGGGCTCACTCCCTGGTTATGTGGCATCTGCGGCGGTGGGGGGTCATGGGGTGCTTTCAGACCCCACGGCAGCAGGCCGGGGAGCTGAAAGCTACCAACTGGGGTAGGTTTCCAAGGAGCTTTCTCCGTCAATCAGTAAGAAATGGACAAGCGGCGGATTATGGCACCGGACCTCGTGCCTGTCCGGGCCGTGGCGGGGCTGAATGCGTTCGTTGCGCGCTTTGCGTGAGGCGCTGTGCAGCGCCTGTGGGAAGACTCCGTGCAGCACGGCCGAGTTCCGCCCGGAGAACCTCCCCAAAAAACGCTTTTAACGCCGAGCCGGAAAGCAAGCCTCCCCGCCGCGGGGTCGATGGCCGCGGCGATCCTGAGGGGCGGCGGTCAGCGGGCCGGGGTTGAACGCTCAGGCGCCCAGGCGGGCGCGCACCGTGGCCAGTGCCCGGCACAGGTCGGCCCAGGCCGCAGCCTTGGGCTCCTGCGAGCGCAGCAAAAAGGCCGGGTCGTACGACACCACCGCGGGGCAGCCCGCCAGCTGGTGCAGTTCGGCGCGCAACCGGCCCAGGGGCTCGGTGCGGCCCAGGGCTGCGCGGGCCGCCACATGGCCCAGCACGAGCACCATGGCGGGCTGCAGCCGGCCCACCGTGTCGGCCAGGGCGTCAGGGATGGCATCGGTACCGGGGGCGCCGGTGGCAGAGCGTTCCAGCGCGGCGATGAACACGCGGGGGTGCTTGTGCAGCTGCATGGCCCGCAGCATGTTGTCGAGCAGCTTGCCCGCGTCGCCTGCCAGCGGCTCAGTGGGGGTGGTGCTCTCGGTCACGATGAGCCAGCCCGCACCCAGCTCGGCGGGGGCCTGTGCAGGGTCGGCCTGCGGGTAGAGCGCTTGCGCCGCATGCAGCCGCAGCGCCGGGGCGCCTGCACCGCCCGGCGACGCCGGGTTGGACATCGCCGATGCAGGTGCGGGTGCCGGTGCTGTGACAGGGGCACGTGAAGAGGCCGGTGGGGCTGTTGGCGCCGCCAAGGGCGGTGCAGTGACCGCAGGCGCGTCCCGCGACGCGGGCGGCTGCTGTGCCGAAGCACCTGCCGATGGAGCGGCGGGGGCGGGCGCGCCCGGCGCTACCGGCGCAGCCCCTGCGCGCGCGGGTGCCGCATCGGCCGCTTCGGACGGGCCCCACACGGTGACGCCCATTTCCTGCAGCATGGCGCGCTGGCGCGCATCGAGGTGAAGACTCATAAGAAGTTAAGGCGCAAGGTGCCGGGTTTCATAGCGCAAAGCTCATGACCACCGCGTCTTCGCGTTGGCCGTCGGCGGCGGGGTAGTAGCGCTTGCGTTCGCCCACGCGGCGAAAGCCATAGGCCAGATAAATGCCGTGGGCGCGCAGGTTGCTGGTGCGCACCTCCAGCCACAGCCACTGCGCGCCGCGCCCGCGCGACCACAGCGCCAGCGCGTCGAGCAGCACGCGCGCCCAGCCCTGGCGCTGGTACTCGGGCGTGACGGTGATGTTCAGCAGGTGCACCTCGTCCACCCCCAGCATGGCGACAAAGTAGCCCAGCAGGTGGTCGCCGGCCATCAGCACCTGGGCCTGGTAGCCCGAGGCCAGGGCGTCGGTGAAATTGCCGCGCGTCCAGGGGTGGGTGTACGCCCGCGCCTCCACCGCCAGCACGGCGTCCAGCCGCGCGAGCGTGAGGTTTTCAAAGCGCGCCTCCAGCGCGGATGTAGGGGGGGTGGGCAGGGCGCTCATGGTGGCGTGGTGGTCGGGGTGGCCGCCACGCGCTCTGCAGCGCGTTCGGCCGTGGTTTTTGCCACTTTATCGCGGATGTAGCGCGGCAGGGCATCGCTGGCGGGCACCGCGCCGCCAGCGGCCAGCAGGGCAGGGGCCAGGCGCAGCAGGGCGGCGGCGGTGGGCAGGGCCGCGACGTGCGGTGCGCCTGGTGCCAGGCGCTCGCCGTAGGGGGCCCGGGCGTTGCCCGCCACGGTCCAGCCAGGCGGGGCCTGCACGGTTTCGGGCGCGCCCAGGCCGAAGTCGGCGTCGGCGTGCCAGCGGCCTTCGGCGGCCAGCCACTCGCAGCGGGCGTGGTAGACCTCGTCCATGCGCGCATCCAGCACGGCCACCACCTGGGTGCAGCCGTGCTGCGCCCGGGCCTCCTCGGCCACAGCCAGCAGTGTGTCCACCGGCAGCACCGGAATCCCCTGGCCGCCGCGTGCGCCAAAGGCCAGCCCCTGGGCCACGGCACACGCCGTGCGCAGGCCAGTGAACGAGCCCGGCCCGCGGCTGAAGACCAGCGCGTCCAGCGTGTCGAACGTCAGGCCCGCCTGCGCCAGCAGGCTGCGAACGGCAGGGATCAGCGTGGCCGAGGCCTGCGGGCCGCCCGGACCGTGGTGCAGCCACACGGCATCGCCGTGCTGCACGGCGATGGAGATGACGTCGGTGCTGGTGTCGAAAGCAAGCAAATTCATGGAGCTGGGGCCGGTCGCGCGAGGGGATAAAAATCGGGTTACGGGGCCGTTCGGCCCGGTGCGGAAGCAGTGGAGGGTACCGGTGAGGCCGCCGCCGCCGGCGGCGCCCGGCGCAACACCCCCAGCAGGATACCCCCGGTCACCAGCAGCAGCCCGGTCACCAGGTTCCAGTGCAGGGGCTCGCCCAGGAACATCACCGCGCCGATGGCCGACAGCCCCGGCACCAACGCCGTGATCATCGTCGAGCGCACGGGCCCGAAGTGCTGGATCATGCGCGTGAAGGCAATGCCCGAGATCACCACCGAGCCCCCGCCCTGGAACGCCAGCTGAAACAGGATCTCGCTCCAGGGCGCCAGCGCCAGGCGGCTGGTGACCGCGCCCAGGCCCACCAGCAGCGCATACGACGGCACGTACGCCAGGCAGGCAAAGGCGGTGATGGCGATGGTGGCCTGCACCGCATCCACCGCGTGGCGCCGCGCCATCACGCTGTAGGCGGCCCAGCAGGCGGCGGCGGACATGAACAGCAGGTCGCCCTTCCAGACGTCTCCGCCCGCAAAGGCGGCCAGCAGGCTGCTGCCGCCCACCAGCAGGTCGCCTGCCACGATCAGCGCGAGCCCCGCGGCGCGCAGCGGCGTGATGCGGTCGCGCAGCACCACGGTGGCCAGCAGGGCCGTCCACAGCGGCAGGCTGCCGGGCATGAGCACCGCCGCATGCGTGGCCGGTGCGTGGAAGAAGCCCGCATACGCCAGCATGGCGTAGAGCAGCCCGCCCAGGGTGCCCAGCAACACCGTGGTGCGCAGGGGCAGCGGCGAGATGCCCGCCAGGCTCGATGCCGTTGCTGATGCGCCCAGGGCCGCCGTGCGCCGCCGCACCATCCACCAGCCCCAGGGCAGCAGGACCAGGCTGGCGCCCGCGATGCGCAGGAGGGCGATGTCGAACGGCGTGAGCGTGCGCTGTGCCGACGCGCGGGCAATGACGATGAAGCCCGTCCAGATGGTGACCGTCACGACAGCCGCCAGCAGGCCCACGGCACGGGGAGAAAAGCGCATGGGGGGATTATCCGGCGGCGCGGGCCCGGGCCAGGTTCAGCCCACGGCGCGTGTGCCGCCGGTCAGCGCATCCGACCGTCGCCCCAGGTGCTCAGAAGGATTCCCAGTCGTCATCGCCGCCCTTTTGCGCGCTGCGCGGATCGGGCCGCGGGGCGGGGGATGACGGCAGGGCAGGGGCCGGGGCCGCGGGCTTGCGCGCTGCAGGTGTGGGCGATGGGGCCCGGGCGATGGCGGGTTTTGTCGGGTTGGCGGGTTTGGCGGAGGGTTTGGCCAGGGTCACAGGACGTGCAGGCGCGGGGCGGCTTTGCGGGATGGGGGCGGGCGCACGTGCGGGCGTTGCGGCAGGGCGGGCCTGATCGCCAGAGAGCTTGAACACCGCCACCACCTGCACCAGGTCGTGCGCCTGGTTGCGCAGGCTGCTGGCGGCTGCGGCCATCTCTTCGACCAGCGCGGCGTTTTGCTGCGTGGCCTGGTCCATGGAGGTGACGGCCTCGCCCACCTGGGCGACCCCGGCGCTCTGCTCGCCGCTGGCCGCGCTGATCTCGCCCATGATGTCCGTGACGCGGCGGATGCTGCTCACCACCTCGCTCATGGTCTCGCCCGCCTTGTCGACCAGCGCCGTGCCGTGCTCCACACGGTCCACGCTGGCCTGGATGAGGTTCTTGATCTCCTTGGCGGCCTCGGCGCTGCGGCCGGCCAGGCTGCGCACTTCCGACGCCACCACGGCAAACCCGCGGCCCTGCTCGCCCGCGCGGGCGGCTTCCACCGCGGCGTTCAGCGCGAGGATGTTGGTCTGGAAGGCAATGCCGTCGATCACGCTGATGATGTCGCTGATCTTGCGGCTGGCGTCGTTGATGCCCTTCATGGTCTCGACCACGTCGCCCACCACCGCGCCGCCCTGGGCGGCCACGCTGGAGGCCGTCATCGCCAGCTGGTTGGCCTGGCGGGCGTTGTCGGCGTTGTTGCGCACGGCGGAGTTCAGCTGTTCCATGCTGGCGGCTGTCTGCTGCAGCGCGCTGGCCTGGTGCTCGGTGCGGGAGCTCAGGTCGGTGTTGCCCTGGGCGATCTCGGAGCTGGCATTGGAGACGGACTCCGCGCCGTGCCGGACGTTGTTCACCACGCTGGCCAGGTTGGTCTGCATGAGCGCGAGGGACGACATGAGCTCGCCCACTTCATCCTTGCCATGCTGCGGCACGGTGGCGGTCAGGTTGCCGGCGGCCACCTGCTTGGCAAGGTCGGAGGCCTGCGACAGCGGCACGGTGATGGAGCGGGCCAGAATCCACGAAAAGAGCACGGCCACCGCCACACTCAGAGCGCCCAGGGCCAGCAGCAATTGCCGGCTGGTCTGGCGGTTCTGTTCCACGGACCGCCCCAGCGCATCCACCTGCTCGCGCTGGTTGCGCAGCAGCTCGTCCATCTTGGCGGCGTAGTTGGCCGCCTCGGGCATGAACTGCTTGACCAGCATGGCATTCGCTTCGTCCACCTTGCCCTCTTTCTTGAGCGCAAAGATGTCGTCGCGGTTCTTGAGGTAGATCGTGCGCAGCGCGCCGATTTCCGCAAAGGTCTTTTTCTCGGAGACGAGGATCATCAGCGCCTCGACGGCCTTTTGCAGCTCGCCGGAACTCTTGGACGAGGCCTTGCTGTCCTCGGCAAAAAAGTCCGCCAGCGCCGGGTCGCTGCTGCGGGCCACGGCGGCGGTGCGCGTGATGCCGGTGCGCAGGTTGCGGGACCAGTCACTCACCAGGCGCTCGGTCTTGATGGGGTTTTGCACCATCTCCAGCGTGGCATCGGCCACGGCGTTCAGGCGGGAGATGCTCAGCGCAATGGCGCCGATCAACAGCAGCAGCACCAGGGAAAATCCCAGCGCAAGGCGCTTGGCGACGGAGAGATCGGAGAGTCGGCTCATAAGAAAAATGCCTTGTTGTGTAGCGTTGTGATGGCAACCGTGGCCGCGATGGCCGCCCTGCCGCGCAGATCCTCGGTGCCTCAGCGCGTTGGGGGTGCGCCCGCACTGTCCCGGTGCGTGGGTTCAATGTTGCATAGTGTAAGTACGCAAGCTGCAGAGCGCGCACGAGGCAGGTGCGCCAGCCGCCCAATGATGCGAGCCGGCAACTGTGCGGCCGTCCTCTAGACTTCCGGCATGAAGAACCGATCGACAAATCCCCTGCCCCTGCGATGGGGGCGGGCCGTGTGGCTGGCGGGTGCGTTGTGCGCTGCCGCTGTCGCTGCCATCCCCGTGCAGGCCCAGACCACGCCAGCGCCTGTTGTGGCCCTGCCCCCCGAGGTCGAAGCTGCGCTGGCCCGCGCCAAGCTGCCGCGCGAATCCCTCAGCGTGGTAGTGACCGAGGCCCAGGGCGCTGCGCGCACGCAGCCCCGCCTAGCGCACCGCGCGCAGGTCGCCGTGAACCCCGCCTCGGTCATGAAGCTGGTGACCACTTACGCGGCGCTGGAGCAACTGGGCCCCGCCTACGTGTGGAACACGCCGGTGTATGTGCAGGGCACCGTGCAGGACGGCAGCCTGCGCGGCAATGTCTACATCCAGGGCCAGGGCGACCCCAAGCTGGTGATGGAGCGCCTGTGGCTGCTCATGCGGCGCCTGCAGGCCCAGGGCATCCAGGTGATCGTGGGCGACATCGTGCTGGACCGCACCGCGTTCGACGTGCCCGAGCACGATCCGGCCCGCTTCGACGGCGAGCCGCTGCGGCCCTACAACGCGTCGCCCGATGCGCTGCTGGTCAACTACAAATCGTCGGTGATGACGTTTGTGCCCGACGTACCGGCGGGCCTGGCGCGCATCCAGTACGACCCGCCCCTGGCCGGCGTGCAGCGCCAGGCCACCGTGGCGCTGGCGGCGGCGGGTGCCGACTGCGGCGACTGGCGTGGCGCGCTGCGGGCCGAGCTGGCCGACCCGGCGAAGGTGGTGTTCCAGGGTGTGTACCCGGCCGCGTGTGGCGAGCGGGTGTGGCCCGTGGCGGCGGCCGACCCGCGCGGCTTTGCGGCGCGGGCCGTGGAGGGCATGTGGCGGGAGCTGGGCGGCAAGCTGACCGGCAGCGTGCGCGATGGCAAGGTGCCGGCGGGGCTCAAGCCCGTGTTCATGTCCACATCGCCCGCGCTGGCCGAGGTGGTGCGCGACGTCAACAAGTACAGCAACAACGTGATGGCCCAGCATGTGTTTTTGACCATGGCGCTGCAAAAGAACGGCGTGGCCACGTTCGACGGCGCGCGCGAGGCCCTGCGCCAGTGGTGGCAGGCGCGCGTGGGCGATGCCGAGCTGCCCCAGGCCGACAACGGCGCGGGGCTCAGCCGCGATGCGCGCCTCACGGCCCAGGCCCTGGCCCGCATGCTGCAGGTGGCCTGGCAGTCGCCCGTCATGCCGGACCTGGTGGCATCGCTGCCCATGTCGGGCGTGGACGGCACGCTGCGCCGCAGCCAAAGCCGCGCGTCCGCCCACCTCAAGACCGGCAGCCTGCGCGACGTGATGGCCGTGGCGGGCTACGTGCACGCTGCCAGTGGCCGGCGCTATGTGCTGGTGGCGGTGGTCAACCATGCCAACGCCGGGGCGGCCCGGCCGGTGCTGGACAGCCTGGTCGACTGGGCAGCGCGCGACCAATGAATAATCCGGAAGGCTCAGCCCTTCTGACACAGCCTCTTCTGACCATGCCCCTCTCCGAGCTCATCGGCTACCTGGCCGCGTTCCTCACCACCTGCAGCTTCGTGCCGCAGGCTTTGCACACTTTTCGCACGCGGGATGTGGGCGGCATTTCGCTGGGCATGTACAGCGTGTTCACCGCGGGCGTGGCGCTGTGGCTGGTCTACGGGCTGGTGCTCGGGGCCTGGCCCATCGTGGTGGCCAATGCGATCACGCTCGCGCTGGCCGGCACCATCCTGGGCATGAAGATGGTGTACGGGACCCGCGGCGGGCGCTGAGCATCCGGCAGTGCCCCGCCCAGGGCACTACCACTGTGAGCGGGCCCGTCGCCACTGTCGCCCAGGTGTCAAATCTGCCCCGCCGGGCACTCGTTAACCCGGATGCTGCTGCAGTGCAGGTAAGCGCACGATCCGTCGTTCCTTACCCACCGGAGGTCTCCACCCATGACGTATTTTCGCTTGACCTGTGTTGCCGCTGCGGCGGTCCTGCTTGTGGCCTGCGGGGGCTCGGACGACCCCGCCCGCGGCGCCCTGATCGACCCACCGGCGGTGCTCGCCACGCTCACGGCCGCGCAGATCGATGCCGGCACGACCAGCAGCGGCCTGCAGCCCATCAGCGGCAAGGCCAAGTGCGACGTGAAGGTGGTGTCGCTCAACTACGCTACCGCAGGCGCCAAGGGCGGCGAGATGACCAACGCCTCGGGCGTCATGCTGGTGCCCGCCGGCAGCTGCACCACGGCGGCGCCGCTGCTGGCGTATGCCAAGGGCACCGATGTGCAAAAGCCCCGCACCCTGGCCAACCCGCAGGACAGCGAGACCTTCCTGCTCGCCGCGATGTACGCTGCGCAGGGCTATGCGGTGGTCGCCACCGACTACCTGGGCTTTGCCAAGTCCGGCTACAGCTACCACCCTTACCTGCATGCCGATTCGGAAGCCACCTCGGTGATCGATTCGGTGCGCGCAGCGCGCAACGCCGCAGGCACAGTGGGCGCCAACCTGTCGGGCAAGGTCATGTTCACCGGCTACTCGCAGGGCGGGCATTCGTCGATGGCCGCGCAGCGCAGCGCAGAGCGCGACTACGGCAGCGAATTCAACGTCGTCGCGGGCGCGCACCTGGCCGGGCCGTACAACCTGTCCGGCTCGCTGCGCATTCCGGATGCGATCGCGGGCGTGCAGTTCTTCGTGCCGTACCTCGTCACCGCCTGGCAGAAGGTCTACGGCGATGTCTACACCGACGTGAAACAGGTCTTCAAGGCGCCGTACTCGGGCTACATCGAGACCCTGCTGCCCAACCCCACGATGAACTACACCACCCTGGTCACTTCCGGCACGCTGCCGGCGGGCACCCCCAACCAGGCCCGCGACGCGCTGTTCCAGCCGGACTTCATCACCGGCTCGCAGACCAGCATCACCCATCCGCTGTACCTCGCGGCCAAGAAGAACGACCTGCTGGGCTGGACGCCCAAGGCCCGCGTGCTGCTGTGCGGCGGTGCGGGCGACCCCACGGTGCCGCCTGCTGTGCACCAGCGGGTCATGAAGGCCGACTTCGACAGCCGCGGCGTGACCAATGTGACGTCGGTGGATGTGGACGCCGCCGTCCAGGCCACCTTCGGCATCGGCGGCAAGGCGCCCACGGACCCTGCGTCTGCGGCCTTTGCGACCTACTACGGCTCCTACCACGGCACGTACGAGCCACCGTTCTGCCACGCGCAGGCGCGGGCGGTGTTCGATACCGTCAAGTAGACACGTCGGCACGTAGATGCCTGGATGAGCGCAGGTCTGCGCAGGCGGCCAACGTCCGCCGCTGCAGGCAGACCCTGCGCTCCTCCACAAGCCGACCTGCGGGTCGGCTTTTTCTTGTGTGTTTGTAAAGGGGGCGGGGGCTCGGTAGTTTCCCGGGCGGTCAAGGCGGGAACTCAGGGGTACCATGGAGTTGCGAAAAAAGCACGGTCGTTCGTTTTTGCAACTTCCCATTGGAGAATCCCTTGAATTCACAACAATGCAAAGCTTCCCTGTCGGCCCTGGTCGCGGCCTGCCTCCTGGCCGCCTGTGGCGGCGGTGGTTCCGACACCGCACCGTCGGCAGCCGTCACCTCGGTCAAAGTGGCCGGTGACAGCCTCGCCGACAGCGGGACCTTTGGCTATAAATTCACCGTCCAGGGCTCGGCTGCCACCGGCGTGGGCTCCACACCCATCTGGCCCGAGCGCGTGGCCACCAGCTACGGCCAGTCGCTGTGCGCCTACTACCGGTTCAACGGCTCGGCGTTCGGCACCAATGCGGCCTGTACCAACTACGCGGTCGGCGGCGGCCGCATCAACAACCCCACCGCACCCACGTCGCCGGTGTCGATCACCCAGCAGCTCAAGGACATGGGCGCGCGCGGCTACAGCGCGACGGACCTGGTGCTGGTGGATGGCGGCGGCAACGACGCGGCCGACCTGATCGGCGCGTACCTGCGCGCGTCTACCGACAGCGGCCAGGCCTACGCGGCCCTGTTGAGCAGCGTGCTGCCCCAGGCCACCGTCAGCGCCGCGCTGGCGGGCGGGGCCAACGGCCTTGCGCAGGTGGGCGGCGCCTACATGCAGGCACTGGCCAGGAATTTCGCCGACACCATCAAGGCCAACACCACGGCCAAGAACGCACCGCGCGTGGCCGTGCTCAATGCCCCCGGCGTCACGCTCACGCCGCGCTTCCGCCTGGTGCTGGCGTCCATCAGCGCCACCCGCGGCGCAGCCGCTGCGACGCAGGCCGAGGCGTTGTTCGATGGCTGGATCCAGGCGTTCAACGCGCAGTTGGCGACCAGCTTGGCCGGCGACAATCGCATCGCGCTGGTGGACTTCTACACCTCCTTCAAGGACCAGGCGACCAACCCTGCGCAGTACCAGCTCACCAACGCCACCACGCCGGCCTGCCCGGCCACGGGCGTGGGCGCGGATGGACTGCCGACCTACACCTTCCCCACCTGCACCGCCACGGTGCTGTCGGCCATGACCCCACCTGCAGGCGCTACGGGCGGCGCCGACTGGTGGAAGAGCTATGGCTTCGCCGACAGCTTCCACCCCACGCCGTACGGCCACCAGCTGGTGGGCCAACTGGTGTCGCGCTCGCTGTCCCGCGCTGGCTGGCTGTAAGCCGGCTGCATTCGCTTCCATTCAAGGAGTTCTTCATGCACGCATTTTCCAAGGCTGGCCTGGCGGCAGCGGCGCTGTTCATCGGCACGGGCGCCATGGCGCAGGTCGCCGGTACATTGAGTGTCCGCGCGGGCCTCACCCACATCGCTCCACAGGTCAAGAGCGGCAACCTCAGCGCCCCGGCGTTCCCCAACACCAAGGTGGACGTGGACGCCGCCACGTCGCTGTCGGGCGGCGTGAACTACATGGTGACCGACCATTGGGCGGTGGACGTGCCGCTGGCCTTGCCGTTCAAGCACGACATCGTGGGTGACGGCGCCATCGCCGGCGTGGGCAAGCTGGGCGAAACCAAGGTGCTGCCCGTCACGATGTTTGCGCAGTACCGCTTTGGCGAGGCCGAGGCGCGGTTTCGCCCCTACGTGGGCCTGGGCGTGACCTACGGCCGGTTCTTCAAGACCCGCACCACGGCCACGCTCAGCGGCCTGACGGGCGGCACGCCGGCGAACCCGACCACGGCATCGGTCGACAACAAGTGGGGCGTCACGCCCCAGGTCGGCTTCGTGTGGAAGATCAACGACCGCTGGTTCGTGGACGCGGCCTACTACAAGAGCTTCCTCAAGACCACCTCGCACCTCTCGTCGGGCCAGTCGATCTCCAAGCGACTGAATCCCGATGTGATCGCCGTGGGCCTGGGCTACCAGTTCTGAAGAAGGGCGGAGTCCCGCCCGCCACCATGACAAAGGCCGCCCGAGGGCGGCCTTTGTGTTTGTGCGCGGTCCTGTTGGACGAACCGATTACCAGCGTGCGCGCAGGCGGTCGTACGCGTAGGTGCCGAACTGGCGCTGCGCCGACGGCGTGAGGTACACCTGGTCCGCGAACACGAAGGAGTCCTGGCTCGCGCCCGCCACCAGCGTGGAGGTGTTGCACAGCGAAGAGTTGACCTTGCCCGTGCCGATGCCGATGCCGTTGTTGGCATCCACCGACGTGCATATCGGCGCGACGGCGTTGTTGAAGCCGTAGTTGGCAGGGACGCCGGTGTACAGGTTCACGTAGTAGGCGGAGTCGACATACAGCACGTTGGCGCCCAGGTCGACGATGTTCACGAGCAGGCCGTCGTTGAAGCGGGTGCTCGCGTCAGCCAGCAGGGCTTCGCGGTTGATGGACTTGGCCCAGGGTGTCTTGCTCAGGTCGTAGGTGCCGGTCACCACCACGTACTTGGCACCGGCCGTGACCAGGCGGCGCACCTGCGCGGCCTGGTCTTCACCGGCCTTGCGGGCGGCTGCGACCATGGCGGCTTCGGTCTGGGTGCCGGCCTGCACGGCGGCCATGCCCGCGATCACGTCGCTCACGCCGCCGCTCACGAACACGACATCGCTGGCGCCAAAGGTATTGCCTGCCAGGAAGGTGTCGATCTGCTCGGTGATGGTCGGGGTGCTGGCGTTGCCGGCGGCGTCGGGCTTGGCCTTGACGCGGGCATTGCCCACGGCGTAGCTCTTGCCGCCTGCCGATGCGGCCGTGAGGGGCTTGCCGTAGTTGGCCGCCACCTGCAGGGTCCAGTTGTTCACGCTGCCGTCATTGACGGTGTAGCGCGTACCCTTTTGCCCGATGTCGCTGTAGGCATCGCCGAACGCGATGAAGCGCTCGGGCGTGATGGCCGACTCGGTGGTACTCGAACCGCAGGCCGCGAGCAACGCCGCCGACGCACATGCGGCGACCATGACGGTGCGGCGCATCCAATTTGCTGCCATGTATTTCTCCAGAAAAGTGGGGGGTAGTTTAGCGGCGCAATGTCAAACCATGTAAAGCGCTGGCCGGAACATGGTTTCAAGGTGCGCGAAGGGCTCTTGAGAGCGGGCCACGGGTGCGGCCAATGCCTGTGGCTGGCCGCCAGGTCCTCGGGCCTACGCGGCGGCAGCCCGCTGCAGGCGGTCGCGCACGCCTTCCCAGTCGGGGCTGGGGGGCGGGGTTTCGATCCAGATCAGCTTCACTCCGTCGTCGTCGAAGCCGCGCAGCACGGCAAACAGCTGCTGGGCCGTGGCGGCGGCGTCGTCGGGCATGCGGCGCATCACCAGCCGCGACGACTTGGTGCGCAGCACCGCGCGGGCATACACCGCGATGTTGGCGGCCTCGGCGCCCAGCAGGTCCAGGCCGGTCTGCAGCGCCTTGGCATCCATCAGGCGCACCTTGGCGTTGGGCGCGTAGTGGGCCTCCAGCGTGCCGGAGGCGCGGGGCGTGTGGTCGGGCAGGTCTTCCTTGGACAGGGGCGCCATGCCGCAGGCCGCGGCGATCTGCTCGCGGGTGATGGCGCCGGGGCGCAGCAGCACGGGCACGCCGCGGGTGCAGTCCACGATGGTGCTCTCGATGCCCACGGCGCACGCGCCGCCGTCGAGCACCAGCAGGTCGGCACCCAGCTCGTCCTGCACATGCTGTGCGGTGGTGGGACTCACGCGGCCAAAGCGGTTGGCGCTGGGGGCCGCCACCCCCCACACCGGCGGTCCACCGGCCTGGGCGTCGTCGCCCGGGGCCGCGCAGGCCACGAGCAGGGCGTGCGCTACCGGGTGTGCCGGGCAGCGCAGCCCCACGCTGTCCTGGCCGCCGGTGGCGGCGGTGGCCACGCCGGGCAGGCGCGGCAGGATGAGCGTGAGCGGGCCGGGCCAGAAAGCGTTGACCAGCGCCTGGGCGAACGGGGGCACGCTGCTGGCAAAGCGGCGTATGCCCTCTGCATTGGCCACGTGCACGATCAGCGGGTGGTCGCTGGGCCGACCCTTGGCGGCAAAGATCTGCGCCACGGCGGCATCGCTGCTCGCATCTGCGGCCAGGCCATACACGGTTTCAGTGGGTAGGCCGAGCAGCGCGCCGCTGCGCACCGTGCGGGCCGCAGCGGCGATAGCCAGGGGGTCGTTGCCGTCAAGAATCATGGCGGTCAGAAAGGGTCGATGCCCAGAAGTGCAGCCGCTTGGAGCGCCGTGGCGCGTGCGGCCTCGGGCGTGGCGCCGGTCACGTTCAGGTGGCCCATCTTGCGGCCGCGCTTGGCGTCGCGCTTGCCGTACAGGTGCAGGTGGGTGCCAGGCAGGGCCAGCACGTCGGCCCAGGGCGGGGTCTGCGCGGTATCGCCCTGCGCGAACCACAGGTCGCCCAGCAGGTTCAGCATCACGGCGGGGCTGTGCTGGCGCGGCTGGGTCAGCGGCAGGCCGGCCATGGTGCGCACCTGCAGCTCGAACTGGGACACGTCGCACGCGTTCTGACTGTAGTGGCCGCTGTTGTGCGGACGCGGGGCGATCTCGTTGACCACCAGGCTGCCGTCCTGCAGCACGAAGAATTCGACACACAGCACGCCCACGTACTGCAGGCCTTCTGCTACAGATTTTGCAGCTGCTACCGCTTGCTCAGCAAGCGCTGGGGGCAGATTATGTGCATGAACCTCGGTCACGGCCAGGATGCCGTCGCGGTGCAGGTTGCGCTGCACCGGCAGGTGCACCATGGCGCCGTCGGCCCCGCGCGCCACGATCACGGAGCATTCGAGCGCCAGCGGCAGCATCTTCTCCAGCACGCAGGGGACCTTGCCCACGGCATCCCAGGCGGCGGCCAGCTCGGCGGCGGTTTTCACGCGCACCTGGCCCTTGCCGTCGTAGCCCATCCGGGCGGTTTTCAGGATGCCTGGAAGCAGGTCGGCGGACACGGCACCCAGTTGCTCGGCCGTATCGATCACAGCGTAGGGCGCGCAGGGCACGCCGCAGCCCACGAAATGTGCTTTCTCGCGGGCGCGGTCCTGCGCGACCGACACGGCGCTGGCTGCGGGCGACACCGGGCGCTCAGCAGCCAGGGTTGCCAGCGCAGCAGCGGGCACGTTCTCGAACTCGGTGGTCACCGCGTCGGCCACGCGGGCCAGCTCGGCCAGGCCCGCCGGGTCTTCGTAGCCGGTCTGGATGTGGTGGTGGCTCACCAGGCCGGCCGGGCTGTCGGGGTCGGCATCGAGCACCGCCGTGAAGTAGCCCATGGCCTGCGCCGCGTGCACGAACATGCGGCCCAGCTGGCCACCGCCCAGCACGCCCAGAGTCGCGCCAGGAAGGAGAGGCGTTGTAGACGCGGTCATGCGGCGGGCGGCAGGGTCATGTTGCGCGCCACCTCGGTCTGCTCGGCGCGGAAGGCTTCCAGGCGCGCACGCAGCTCGGGGTTCTCGCTGGCCAGCAGCGCCACGGCGAACAGCGCCGCGTTGGCGGCCCCGGCCGTGCCGATGGCGAATGTGGCCACCGGGATGCCCTTGGGCATCTGCACGATGCTGTGCAGCGAATCCACGCCGTGCAGGTGGCGGCTGGCCACCGGCACGCCCAGCACGGGCACGGTGGTCTTGGCCGCGATCATGCCGGGCAGGTGGGCTGCGCCGCCCGCACCGGCGATGATGGCCTTGAGGCCCCGGCCCACGGCGGCTTCGGCATAGGCGAACATGTCGTCGGGCATGCGGTGGGCCGAGACCACACGGGCCTCGTGCTCGATGCCGAACTGTTCAAGAATCTGCACTGCGTGCTGCATGGTGTCCCAGTCGCTGCTGGAGCCCATGACCACACCGATCTGGATGGATTTCATGGTGGTAAGGGGTGTGCGGCAGCGGCAGGTGCCCGGTGCTCGGCTGTAGGTAGAACCCGCGATTTTACTTTTTGCGCCTCCCTCCATGGAGCCCGGGCATGTCGATGGGCCAAAATAGCGCGAACCCACCAGCTGCGCCGGCCTCTCCCGGCCCCCCATCATGATTGACGTCACCGTAGAAAACTTTGAAGCCGAGGTGGTTGCCGCCTCCATGGACGTGCCCGTCCTGGTGGACTTCTGGGCGCCCTGGTGCGGCCCCTGCAAGTCGCTCGGGCCGGTGCTGGAGAAGTTGGAGACCGAATACGCCGGCCGCTTCAAGCTCGCCAAGATCGACTCCGACCAGGAGCAGCAGCTCGCCGGCATGTTCGGCATCCGCAGCATTCCCACCTGCGTGCTGCTCATGAACGGCCAGCCCGTGGACGGCTTCATGGGCGCATTGCCCGAGGGTCAGGTGCGTGCCTTCCTCGACAAGCACGTGCCCACCGAAGACCAGCTCACGGCCGAAGCCGAAGAGGAAGAAGCCTTCGAAGCCCTGGCCGAAGGCGACACCGACACGGCGCTCGAGAAGCTGCAGCATGCCGTCGTGACCGACCCCGCCAACGACGACGCCCGCTTCGACTACGTCAAGCTGCTGCTGCAGCTGGGCCGCGAAGACGACGCCAAGGTCGCCTTTGCCCCGGTGATCGCCAAGGCCCCGGGTTCGCGCAAGCTCGGTGCCCTCAAGACCTGGATGGATGCTATTGATTTCGTAGCTTTGAGCGCTTATGGGGAGAGCGCTGGAGCCGATTTTGATGCCAAGATCGCCGCCAGCAAGCGCGACTTCGACACCCGCTACGCGCGCGCCCGCTGGCTCATGGCCCGCCAGCGCTGGACCGACGCGATGGACGAATTGCTCGAAATCCTCATGCGCGACAAGGCCTGGGGCGAAGAAGCCGCCCGCAAGACCTATGTCGCCATCCTTGAAATCATCGAGCCGCCCAAGGTGAAGGTGGCCGACGGCCAGATCCCGCCCGACGACCCGGTGGTGGCCACCTACCGCCGCCGTTTGTCGAGCGTGGTGCTCAGCTGATTCCGGCCAGGTGGCTGGACGCGGCGGGTCGGGGGTGATGGCGGTGCAGCGCGCCGGGCAGGGGCACCACCGCAGCCTCCGGGCAGGCCGGGGCCGCCTGTTGGCGTGCATGGCCGCTTGCCTGCTCGCTGCGGGCTGCGGCACGCGGCCGCCGGCACCGGATGCGGTGGTGACGGGCGTGGCCTTGTCCCGAGAGCGCGTCGTGCTGCCCCCCGAGGCCGTCTTCGAGGCCACGCTGCTGGATGTGAGCCAGCCCGACGCGCCCCCGGTGGTCCTGGGGCGCCAGCGCCGCGAGCCGGCGGGCCAGCCGCCCTATGCAGTGGCCATTGCGTACCCGTCCTCGCGGTTCGTGCCCAAGGGGCGCTACGAGGTGCGCGCCGCCGTCACCCTGGAAGGCCGGCTGCTGCTGGCCTCCGAGGCGCGCCACGCCGTCCCGCAGGATGCGGCCTACCGCCATGTGGACGTGCAGCTGCGGCGCCAGCCCCCGCTGGCGGCCGTGGTGGAGGCCGGCGTGCCGCTGCTGCTGACGTACTGGCGCCTGGTGTCGATCGAGGAGGAGGCCGTGCCCCGCCCCGCGCAGGGCGGCACGCCGCCGCACCTGGTGCTGCAGTCCGACGAGGCGCGGGCCACAGGCTCGGGCGGCTGCAACCGGTACCTGACCGACTACCACCTCAACGGCGCGCAGCTGTTCTTCGGCCGGGTGGTGTCCAACATCGCCCTGTGCCTGGACCGCGGCGCGCTGGAGACGCGGTTCTTCAATGCCCTGGAAGGCGTGGCGAGCTTTCGCCAGCAGGGCACGCACCTGCAGTTGCGCGACGCGCAGGGCAAGCCGCTGCTCGGCTTCGAGGCCGCCGAGACGCTGCTGGAATAGGCGCTGGAAGCGGTAGGCCGCACGCCCGGTCGCCCGTCGGCACCGGGGCCCCCGGCCGTGGCGGAAGGCGTGCAGCCGTTCGTCATGCCGCTACGCCCTCACGCTGTCACGCCGTCAACCGCTCCCGCGCTTCGCGGTACTTGGCGGCGGTCTTCTCGATCACGTCGCGCGGCAGGCGCGGGGCCGGGGCGGTCTTGTCCCAGGGCTTGCCGTTGACCTGGGCCTGTTCCAGCCAGTCGCGCACGAACTGTTTGTCGTAGCTGGGTGGGTTCTCGCCGCGGGCCAGCGCGTCGGCATAGCCCTCGACAGGCCAGTAGCGCGAGCTGTCGGGGGTGAGCACCTCGTCCATCAGCACCAGCGTGCCGTCCGGCGCGAGGCCGAACTCGAACTTCGTGTCGGCAATGATCATGCCCTTGGCCAGCGAGATTTCGGCCGCCGCCTGGTAGATGGCGATGCTCAGGTCGCGGATGCGGGTGGCGAGGTCCAGCCCGATCATCTCCACCGTGCGCTCGAAGGTGATGTTCTCGTCGTGCTCGCCCGCAGCGGCCTTGGCGGCGGGCGTGTAGATGGGGGCGGGCAGCTTGGCCGCGTTGGTCAGGCCCTCGGGCAGCGGCACGCCGCAGACCGAGCGCGATTCCTGGTATTCCTTCCAGCCGCTGCCGGCCAGGTAGCCGCGCACCACGGCTTCGACCGGAATGGGTTTGAGGCGCTGGACCAGCATGGAGCGGCCGCGCACCTGCGCGACTTCGTCGGGCTTGACCACGCTCTCGGGGGCATCGCCCGTCAGGTGGTTGGGGCAGATGTAGCCCAGCTTGTCGAACCAGAACAGCGCCATCTGCGTGAGCAGCTCGCCCTTGCCGGGGATGGGCTCGCCCATGATCACGTCGAACGCCGACAGGCGGTCGCTGGCCACCATCAGGATGCGGTCGTCGCCCACGGCGTAGTTGTCGCGTACCTTGCCGCGGGCCAACAGGGGCAGCGACGTGAGGGCAGAGGTGTGCAGGGCGGCGGCGGTGGCGGCGGTGGGGTGGGGCTGGGTCATGGTGTCGGTGTGGCGGTCGATGGGTCGCGTCCGCTGCGGGGCAGGCTGGTGAACGTACAACGTGAAAACACATGCGGGAGCATTCCACGCAACCTGCGGATTTTACGCGCCAGGGCAAAGCCGGGCGCCGCGCCCGGGTCTGCCCGGCCACGGTGCCTGGGGCCGCTGGCGCAGGCACCGGCATTGCATGCGCACCGAATGTCGCGCGTGTTGCACTGTGTTGCGGCACACTGTGCGGCCCCCGTCCGGTCGTTTCCTGCCGCCCCTCCATCCTCCCCCATTGGCCGCCCGCGCGCGACTTCCTGTGCAGTCCTCACCGCCCCCTTCACCCACATCACCTGCTTCATCTGGCGCAGCGCCTGCTGCTGCCCCTGCACTCACGCCGCGGCGCGAGTTCTGGCTGCTGCTCACCCTCGCCGGCATCCAGTTCACCCACATTCTGGACTTCATGATCATGATGCCGCTCGGGCCGCAGTTCACGCGGCTTTTTGGCATCACCGATGCGCAGTTCGGGCTGCTGGTGTCGGCCTATACCTTGTCGGCGGGCGCGTCGGGGCTGCTGGCCTCCACCTACATCGACCGCTTCGGCCGCAAGCGGCTGCTGCTCACGCTGTACGTGCTGTTCGGCTTGGCCACGCTGGCCTGCGGCCTCGCGCCCACCTACGGCTCGTTGATGGTGGCGCGCATCCTGGCAGGTGCCTTCGGCGGGGTGCTGTCGGCGCTGTCGCAGACCATCGTGGCCGACGTGGTGCCGTTCGAGCGCCGCGGCCGGGCCATGGGCATCGTGATGACCTCGTTCTCGCTGTCCACCGTGGCGGGCGTGCCGCTCGGGCTGCTGCTGGCCGAATACGGCGGCTGGCACCTGCCATTCATCGCCATCGCGGCGCTGGTCGGCGTGCTGGCCATCTTTGCGGCCCGCACCATGCCGACGATGACGGCGCACCTGCAGGCTGCGCAGCGCCGCAGCACGTTCGGCGGCATCGCCCAGGTGCTGGGCGACGCCAACCACCGCTGGGCGTTTCTGTTCTCTGCGCTGATCATGTTCACCGGGTTCACGGTGATCCCCTACATCACGATCTACCTGCAGGCCAATGCCGGCGTGCGGCCCGACCAGGTCCCGCTGGTGTACCTGTGCGGCGGCGTGGTCACGCTGTTCACCGCGCGGCTCTTCGGCGTGCTGACCGACCGGTGGGGCAAGGTGGTGGTGTTCCGCTGCCTGGCAGTGGCCGGGGCGTTTCCGCTGATGGGCATCACCCTGGTGCACGGCGTGCCGCTGTGGGGCGTGCTCACGGTGTCCACGCTGATGTTCGCGCTGATGAGCGGCCGCATGATCCCGGGCATGGCCATCATCTCGTCGGCGGCGCAGCCGTCACTCAGGGGCACGTTCATGACGCTCAACGCGTCGGTGCAGTCGGCGGCCATGGGCGTGGCATCGTTCCTGGGCGGACTGCTGATCAGCCGCGACGCGCAGGGGCTGGTGCAAAACTACTGGATGTCTGCCGCGGTGGGCATCACCGCCAGTGTGCTGTCGATGGTGGTGGTGGGGCGACTCACGCTGCATGGCGCGACGCCGTCGGCCCGCTGAGCGTGCCCTGAGTCAACGGGCGTGGGGCCGTAAAGGGCGCGGTGCTGGGGGCCAGCAAGGCAACCGGATCATTGTGCGCGCTTTTGATGTGCTTGGCACCTCTGCCGCCATAACCCAGCAGGCAAGGGCGGTATGGGATTGCTTTTCGGTGAGGGCAGGGGCATAGTGAACTCACGTCAACGGATGCATCCTCGTTCCCCAGCCGCTCCCCTGATCAAGGACGGCATTCTTTCACTGAGAGTGTTACAGGAGACTTATCTATGAACTTGACGATCAGCGGTCACCATCTCGAAGTTACTCCCGCCTTGCGCAGCTACGTCACGAACAAGCTGGACAGGATCACCCGCCACTTTGACCAGGTTGTCGATGTCAAAGTATTGCTGACGGTAGAGAAGCAAAAGGAAAAGGAGAAGAGGCAGCGAGCGGAATGCAACATCCACGTGAAGGGCAACGACCTGTTCGCCGAGAGTTCGCACTCCGACCTGTACGCTGCGGTGGATGAGCTGGTCGACAAGATGGATCGCCAGGTTGTGCGCCACAAGGACCGCCTGCAGGATCACCACCACGAAGCCGCCAAGCGCGAACTGCACGCGTAATGCGCCAGCCCTGAGCTTGGCACAGCAGCCGCCCACTGGGCGGTTTTTTTGTTGCCTGACGCCTCGCGATCAGGGTTTTCGCCAAGATGTGCATAATTGTTACCTTGACCATGAATCGACTCGCCTCCATCCTGCCCTCCGCCCAAGTGCTTGTGAGTGTTGACGCCACGAGCAAGAAGCGTGCTTTTGAAGAAGCGGGTCTCCTGTTCGAGAGCCAGCACGGCCTGTCGCGCGCGCTGATCACCGACAGCCTGTTTGCGCGCGAGCGCCTGGGCTCGACCGGACTGGGCCATGGCGTGGCCATCCCGCACGGCCGCATCAAGGGGCTCAAGGCCCCGATGGCGGCGGTGTTCCAGCTGCTGCACCCCATCGGTTTCGATGCGCCGGACGAGCAGCCGGTGGGCCTTCTGATCTTTCTGCTGGTGCCCGAAGCGGCGACGCAAAAGCACCTCGAAATCCTGTCCGAGATCGCGGAGCTGCTGAGCGACTCCGCACTGCGCGAAAAGCTCAAGTCCTGCACCGACGCGGCCGAGCTGCACGGCATGATCGCAGGCTGGCAGTCCACGCAGGCCGCCTGAGCCGTACCGGCGCTCGCTGCACACAACACTCCGCCAGCACCTTGTGAAGCCCAATGTTGTCAGCGCCGATGTCCTCTTCGAGGAATTTCGCGCGCCCCTGAAATGGGAATGGGTCGCCGGGCTCGGCGCCTCCGAGCGCCGCTTCGACGAAGTGGCCGTGCGCTCCGCGCGCTCCGGGGCTGACCTCGTCGGCTACCTGAACTACATCCACCCGTACCGCGTGCAGATCCTGGGCGAGCGCGAAATCGCGTACCTGAGCAGCGCGTCGCCCGACGACTGCAAGCGCCGCATCGCCCGCATCGTGACGCTGGAGCCACCGGTGCTGGTGCTGGCCGACAACCAGACCGCGCCCGACGCGCTGGTCTCGATGTGCGAGCGCGCACAGATCCCGATGTTCTCGACGCACGAGTCCTCGGCGTTCGTCATCGACGTGCTGCGTGCCTACCTGTCCAAGCACTTTGCCGACCGCACCACGATGCACGGCGTGTTCATGGACATCCTGGGGCTGGGGGTGCTCATCACCGGAGAATCGGGCCTGGGCAAGAGCGAGCTGGGCCTGGAGCTGATCTCGCGCGGCAATGGCCTGGTGGCCGATGACGCGGTCGATTTCTACCGCATCAACCAGACCACCATCGAAGGCAAGTGCCCCGAGCTACTGCAGAACCTGCTGGAAGTGCGCGGCATCGGCCTCTTGGACATCCGCGCCATCTTTGGCGAGACCGCGGTGCGCCGCAAGATGCGTTTGAAGCTCATCGTGCACCTGGTGCGCAAGGAGACGCTCGAGCGCGAATACGAGCGCCTGCCGTACGAGCCGCTCACGCAGGACGTGCTGGGCGTGCCCGTGCTCAAGGTCGTGATCCAGGTGGTCGCCGGCCGCAACATCGCCGTGCTGGTCGAAGCCGCCGTGCGCAATACCATCCTGAACCTGCGCGGCATCGACACCTACCAGGAATTCGTGGAGCGCCACCGCCGCGCCATGGAACGCGACACCGGCGGCTAGGTCTGCCTGCTATTGATTTGGTAGCTGTTTGCGCTTGATAGGCAAGCGGTAGAGCCTGTTTTGGCTCAAATCGGGCCTGTCAGAGTGCCTTTGCCCACCGAGCCGTTGCTCCGGGATTCGCTGAAACAGGACATCCCCACCCCCAGCGCGAAGACACCAGCACCAGAGCGCCCAGAGTGCCCAAGCGTCACAACCCATTTGCGCCCCGAGGCCGTAAATACTGGCGCTCCCCCAACGCCAGTGCACCCGTGGAACCGGCTCCGCCGGGCCACCGGGTGCGTCCCCTGGAGGGGAAGGCGCCGAAGGCGGCTCAGGGGGGAGTTATTTGCTAGCGCAGGCCGCGCACTGGCCGTACAAGGCCATGGTGTGGTCGTGCACGACCCAGCCCTTGGCCTTGGCCACGGCCTGCTGGCGCTTTTCGATCTCGGGGTCGTAGAACTCTTCGACCTTGCCGCACGACGTGCACACGAAGTGGTCGTGGTGCTGGCCTTCGTTGAGCTCGTACACCGCCTTGCCGCTCTCAAAATTGCTGCGGATCAGGATGCTGGCCTGTTCGAACTGGGTGAGCACGCGGTAGACCGTGGCTAGGCCGATGTCCGAGCGCTCTTCCAGCAGCACGCGGAACACGTCTTCGGCGGTCATGTGGCGCTGCGCGCCCTTCTGGAAAATCTCCAGAATCTTCAGGCGGGGCAGCGTGGCCTTGAGTCCCGTGCTTTTGAGTTCGTCGATGTTGGTCATGGCATGGTCTTTCGGGATACCGGCCTGGGCCCCGGAGTTCGGGGGGCCTGCCGCTACAATGGGGCGATCATATCCTCAGCCCTTTTATCCATGCCCGTCAAAGCCACTTGCAGCGCCCGCCTGGGCCTGGTCCTTTTGATCGGTGCTGGCGTGGCCACCCTGGCCGGATGCGGTAGCTTCAACGGCGCCGGCACCCGCATCGCCAACATCGTCACCCCCTACAAGATCGACGTCGTCCAGGGCAATTTCGTCTCGCGCGAGCAGGTCGAAGCCCTGCAGCCCGGCATGAGCCGCCAGCAGGTGCGCGAGATCCTGGGCACGCCGCTGCTCACCAGCCTGTTCCACGCAGACCGCTGGGAGTACGTGTTCACGCTCAAACGTCCTGGCGAAGAAGTGCAGACCCGCAAGCTGACCGTGTTCTTCAAGGGTGATGTGCTGGACCGCTCCGAAGGCGACACCATGCCCACCGAGACCGAATTCGTGGCCACTCTGGGCTCCAAAGGGTCCAAGAGCAAGGTGCCCGTGCTCGAGGCCACGCCCGAGCAGCTGGCGCGCTTCCCGGCCTCGGCGCGGCCCACCACGCCACCCACGGCGGCCCCTCTGGAGCCCGCCTCCGTCAGTTACCCGCCGCTCGAAGCGCCTGCGCGCTGAGATCGAACGTGACCACGTTCTAGACCGGCACCGGCAGCGCGCACAGCCCGCGCTGCACCAACGATTAGGATTTTCATGACAGGGACATCAACCCCCGCTGCCACCGCTCCGTGCCGCGTGGCCGTGGCTGGCGCCTCCGGCCGCATGGGCCGCATGCTCATCGAAGCCATCCGCGCCACCGACGACCTGGTGCTGGCGGGCGCCCTCGAAGTGCCGGCCAGCCCCGGCATCGGCTCGGACGCCACGGCGTTCCTCGGCCACGCCAGCGGCGTGGCCATCACGGCCGACATCGCCACGGGCCTCAAAAACGCCGATGTGCTGATCGACTTCACCCGCCCCGAAGGCACGCTGGCCCACCTGGCCGTGTGCAGCCGCCTGGGCGTGAAGGCCGTCATCGGCACCACGGGCTTTTCGGACGAGCAAAAAGCCGAGATCGCGGCCCACGCGCAGAACACCGCCATCGTGATGGCGCCCAACATGAGCGTGGGCGTCAACGTCACGCTCAAGCTGCTGCAGATGGCCGCCAAGGCCATGGCCACCGGCTACGACATCGAGATCATCGAGGCCCACCACCGCCACAAGGTGGACGCGCCCTCGGGCACCGCGCTCAAGATGGGCGAAGTCATCGCCGACGCCCTGGGCCGCGACCTCAAGGACTGCGCCGTCTACGCCCGCGAAGGCGTGACCGGCGAGCGCGACCCGTCGAGCATCGGCTTTGCGGCCATCCGCGGTGGTGACATCGTGGGCGACCACACGGTGCTGTTCGCGGGCATCGGCGAGCGCATCGAGATCTCGCACAAGTCCTCCAACCGCGCCGGCTATGCCCAGGGCAGCCTGCGCGCCGTGCGCTTCCTGGCAGAGCGCAAGACGGGCATGTTCGACATGTTCGACGTGCTCGATCTGCACTGATCCATGGACGCGCTGCACTGGTGGCGCCAGGGCGATGCGGTGACGCAGGTCACCGCCTTGCTGCTGCTGGCCATGTCGGTCGCGAGCTGGGTCGTCATCGTCTGGAAGCTGCGGCTCATGCGCCGCGCCAGCGCCGACGTGGCGCGCAGCACCGCCGCCTTCTGGCAGGCGCCATCGCTCGACCTGGCATCGCAACGTTTGCAGGCTTTTGACCGTGAAGCGCTGGTCCTGCCTCTTGTGGTTGCTGCAAATTCCATAGCAAGCGCTGCCACGGCCGCACAGGGTAGCCTTGCCACGCAGGGCAGCCTCGCCACGCAGCTCACCCGCGTGCTGCGCGACGCCCTGCACGGCGTGCTGGGGCGCCTGCAGTTCGGGCAGGTGATGCTGGCCACCGTGGGCTCCACCGCGCCCTTCGTCGGCCTGCTGGGCACCGTGTGGGGCATCTACCATGCGCTCACCGCCATGGCCGGGGCCGGGCAGATCACCATCGACCGCGTGGCCGGCCCGGTGGGCGAGGCGCTGATCATGACCGCCGCAGGCCTGGCCGTGGCCATCCCCGCCGTGCTGGCCTACAACGTGTTCGGCCGGCTGATCGGGCGCATCGAGGCCGATCTGGAAGGCTTCGCACGCGATCTGCGCGAATTGCTGATCGACCAGGCGGTGGTGCGGGGGGCTTTGCCGCCCGCCGCAGGCACGGCCTGAGCCACACCCCTGAACCTTCACCAGGACACCCCGCCATGGCTTTCGGACGGCTGGAACGCACCACGGGCCCGCAGCCCATGAGCGACATCAACATGACGCCGCTGGTCGACGTGATGCTGGTGCTGGTGGTCATCTTCATCCTGACCGCGCCTCTGCTGGCCAGCTCCATCCGGCTCGACCTGCCGCGCAGCGAAGGCGCCACGCCGGGCTCCGCGCCCCAGGCCATCACGCTGGTGGTGGATGCCAAGGGCCAGGCCTATCTGGACGACCAGCCCCTGAGCCAGCCCGCGCTGGCCGAGCGCCTGCGCCGCATCGGCGCCGAGCAGCCCGACACCGAAGTGCAGCTGCGCGCCGACGCTGCCGTGCCCTATGGCCGCGTGGTCGAGGTCATGGGCGCGGCCCACCTGGCGGGCCTGCAGCGCATCGGTTTCGTGGCCGAACCGGCGCCACCTGCCGGGCCATCTAGCGCGCCATCCGCCGGGCCAACCGCCACGCCAGCGGCCGCCGCGCAGCCGCCCCGCACGCCCTGAAATCGCGCCCGGCACGGCGTCCTCGCCCGGGTTGGCCATGGCGTGCTGCAATGACAGGCGCATGACCGCCTAAAATCCGCCCAGCGCAGCACCGCACGCGGCTGCACCCCCCTCTCACCCCGAGCCCCCATGCAAGACAAATATTCTCCCCAAGACGTCGAACGCGCCGCGCACGACCACTGGACCGCCACCGACGCCTACCGCGTGACGGAAGATGCGAGCAAGAAGAAGTTCTACGCCTGCTCGATGCTGCCCTACCCCAGCGGCAAGCTGCACATGGGCCATGTGCGCAACTACACCATCAACGACATGCTGGCGCGCTACTTGCGCATGAACGGCCACAACGTGCTCATGCCCATGGGCTGGGACGCCTTCGGTCTGCCGGCCGAGAACGCGGCGCTCAAGAACGGCGTGCCGCCCGCCAAGTGGACGTACGAGAACATCGCGTACATGAAGCAGCAGATGCAGGCCATGGGCCTGGCCATCGACTGGAGCCGCGAGATCGCCACCTGCGACCCCGAGTACTACCAGTGGAACCAGTGGCTGTTTTTGAAGATGCTGGACAAGGGCATCGCCTACCGCAAGACCCAGGTCGTGAACTGGGACCCGGTGGACCAGACCGTGCTGGCCAATGAGCAGGTGATCGACGGCAAGGGCTGGCGCACCGGCGCCACGGTCGAAAAGCGCGAGATCCCGGGCTATTACCTCAAGATCACCGACTACGCTGACGAACTGCTCGACTTCGTGACCGGCGACAAGCTGGCCGGCTGGCCCGACCGCGTGAAGCTCATGCAGGAGAACTGGATCGGCAAGAGCGAAGGCGTGCGCTTTGCGTTCACGCACGACGTTCGCGGCGACGACGGCGCGCTGATCGGCGACGGCAAGATGTACGTGTTCACCACGCGCGCCGACACCATCATGGGCGTGACCTTCTGCGCCGTGGCGCCCGAGCACCCGCTCGCCGCGCACGCCGCCAAGAGCAACCCCGCGCTCGCGGCCTTCATCGAAGAATGCAAGAACGGCGGCACCACCGAAGCCGAGCTCGCCACGCAGGAGAAAAAGGGCCTGCGCACCGGCCTGTTCGTCACGCACCCTCTGACCGAAGAGCAGGTCGAGGTCTGGGTCGGCAACTACGTGCTGATGAGCTACGGCGACGGCGCCGTGATGGGCGTGCCCGCGCACGACGAGCGCGATTTCGCCTTTGCGCTCAAGTACGACATCGAGATCAAGCAGGTCGTGCTGGTCGACGGCGAGAGCTTCAACTACCACCAGTGGCAAGACTGGTACGGCGACAAGCAGAACGGCGTGACCATCAACTCCGACAGCTTCAGCGGCCTGTCCTTTAAGGACGCCGTGAACGCCGTCGCCCATGCCCTGGAGCAAAAGGGCCTGGGCGAGAAGAAGACCACCTGGCGCCTGCGCGACTGGGGCGTGAGCCGCCAGCGCTACTGGGGCACGCCGATCCCGATCATCCACTGCGAGGAACACGGCGCCGTGCCGGTGCCCGAGAAGGATCTGCCCGTGGTGCTGCCGCAGGACTGCATCCCCGACGGCTCCGGCAACCCGCTGCACAAGCACGAAGGCTTCCACGCCGGCGTGACCTGCCCCGTGTGCGGCAAGGCCGCGCGCCGCGAGACCGACACCATGGACACCTTCGTGGACAGCTCGTGGTACTTCATGCGGTACTGCGACCCGAAGAACAGCGGTGCCATGGTGGGCGAAGGCACGGCCTACTGGATGCGCGACCAGAAGTCCGCCACCGGCGGTGCCGGCATGGACCAGTACATCGGCGGCATCGAGCACGCCATCCTGCACCTGCTGTACGCGCGCTTCTGGACCAAGGTCATGCGCGACCTGGGCCTGGTGACAGTGGACGAGCCCTTTGCGCACCTGCTCACGCAGGGCATGGTGCTCAACCACATCTACTACTGGCGCGATGAAAAGGGCGGCAAGAACTACTTCCCGCCCGAAGCCGTCACGCAGGTGCTCGATGCGCAAGGCCGCATCGTGGGTGGCCGGCTGACCGAGGCCGAAGGCCAGTACCCGCAAGGCCTGCAGCTGGAATACGGCGGCGTCGGCAAGATGGGCAAGACCGAGCGCAACGGTGTCGACCCGCAGGATTTGATCGCCAAGTACGGCGCCGACACGGCCCGCCTGTACACCATGTTCACCGCCCCGCCCGAGGCCACGCTGGAGTGGAACGACGCCGCGGTGGAAGGCAGCTACCGCTTCCTGCGCCGCGTGTGGAACTTCGGTGTCAAGCTGTCTGCTATGGATATGGGAGCTGCTACCGCAAGCGTGGCAAGCGCTAGCAGCCTGAATGACGTCGAATTCGGCAAGGAGGCCAAGGCCCTGCGCCTGGAGATCCACAACGTGCTCAAGCAGGTGGATTACGACTACCAGCGCATGCAGTACAACACCGTGGTCTCGGGCGCGATGAAGATGATCAACGCGCTGGAGGACTTCAAGGCCGCCGACTCCGCCGGTGCCCAGGTCGCGCTGATCGAAGGCTTCGGCATTCTGTTGCGCGTGCTGTACCCCGCCACGCCGCACATCGCGCACACCCTGTGGAGCAGCCTGGGCTACGCCAACCACCTGGGCGACCTGCTCGACGCGGCCTGGCCGCAGGTCGATGCGGGCGCGCTGGTGCAGGACGAGATCGAGCTCATGCTGCAGGTCAACGGCAAGCTGCGGGGCTCCATCCGCGTGCCGGCCCAGGCCGACAAGGCCGAGATCGAGCGCGTGGCCCTGGCCAGCGAAGCCTTCACCGCACAAGCGGCAGGCGCGGCCCCCAAGCGCGTGATCATCGTGCCCGGCCGCCTCGTGAACGTGGTGATTTGACTGACTGGACCATGAAGCGACCACTCCCTGGTGCGCATCGCATCTGCAGGCCCGGGCCGCACCGGGTGGATCGCTTCTGGTCGCGCGACCGCAATGAATGACTGATATGCAAAGACGTACGCTGCTGACCTTCGCCCCCGCCGCCTTGCTGGTCGGATGCGGCTTTCGCCTGCGGGGCGTGCCGGAGTTCGGCTTCGAGACGCTCTACATCGCCGCGCCCGCGGCCTCGCCCCTGGCCCGCGAACTGCAGCGCACGCTGGCCGGCTCGGGCGGCAAGCTGCAGGTGGTGCGCGAGGCCACCGGCCTGACCACCGCCCAGGCCATCATGGACCTGGTGCAAGAGCAACAGGAGCGCGTGGTGGTGGGCCTGAACGCGTCCGGCCAGGTGCGCGAGTTGCAACTGCGCCTGCGCGTGAAGTTCCGCCTGCGCACCCCCGCCGGCGTGGAGCTGATCCCCGAAACCGAGCTGCTGCAGCAGCGCGACATCAGCTACAACGAAACCATCGCCCTGGCCAAGGAAGCGGAAGAAGCGCTGCTGTACCGCAACATGCGCACGGACATCGTGCAGCAGCTGCTGCGGCGCTTGGCTGTGGTCAGGCTTTGATCGATTTTTGAACGGTCGCGTCCCGCTGGGCGCTGCCGGGTGGATTTCTGTCTTTCGCCCGCTGCAGGTCAATACTGGCGCGCCCCAAAGCTAGAGCAGCCGCGCAAGGGCCGCCCCGCCGCGCTGGCTGCGTCCCCCTTCCCGAATCGCGCAGCGATTCGAGAGAAGGGGCTGAGGGCCGCGGCTCCAAGCCTGCCTGCGCAGGCTTGGACGGCCCGAAGAGCTGCCGCCTCTGGCGGCCAGCACCGAGGCGCGCAGCGCCTCAGGGGGATCGCCTCATGAGCGTGCTTTTTCCGAACAACGACTCCACCAGGTCCACCGCCAACACCGCCGTGCGGTTGCGCACGTCGAGCGCGGGGTTGACCTCCACGATGTCCAGCGAGGCCAGGCGCCCGCTGTCGGCGATCATCTCCATGCACAGCTGCGCCTCGCGGTAGGTGGGGCCGCCGGGCACCAGCGTGCCCACGCCGGGCGCGATCTCTGGGTCCAGAAAGTCCACGTCGAAGCTCACGTGCAAATGGGTGTTGTCGTCCACACCCGCCAGCGCCTGCTGCATGGTGGCGCGCATGCCCATCTCGTCGATGTAGCGCATGTCAAAAACCTCCAGGCCCTGCTCGTGCACGAAGCGTTTTTCGCCCGCATCCACGCTGCGTATGCCGATCTGGCGGATCTGGCCGGGCGTGAGGGCCGGGCGCCCGCCCGGCATGCCGGCCAGCTGCGTCAGCTCTGCGGGGCCAAAGCCGCACAGGCAGGCCACGGGCATGCCGTGCACGTTGCCGCTGGGGGTCAGCGCGCTGGTGTTGAAGTCGGCATGCGCGTCGAGCCACAGCACGCGCAGGGTCTTGCCCACCTCGAGGCAGTGGCGCGCCACCGCGCTGATGCTGCCCAGGCCCAGGCAGTGGTCGCCGCCCATCAGGATGGGCAGGTGGCCCAGCTGCAACTCGGCATACACCGCATCGAACACATGCTGGTTCCACGCCACCACCTCGGCCAGGTGCCGGTAGCCCGCGTCAGGCGGCTGCCAGGGGTTGGCGGGGCCGTTGAGGTTGCCCCGGTCGACCACGGTCAGGCCATGGCTCTCCAGCGCGGGCTGCAGGCCGGCCACCCGCAGGGCTTCAGGCCCCATGGAGGCGCCGCGCGCGCCGGCGCCGACGTCGGTGGGGGCGCCGATGAGCCTGATGGCGGGCGCCGTGGGATGGGGCGAAGGGGTCATGGAAAAAAGCCTTTGTGGGAGCTGAAGGGGGCGGCGCATCCGGGGTCGGGGTGCGCCGTGGTGGCGGGATTGTCTGCGCAGCGCGCGCCAATGAACAGTCAGACAGCTGCTCCATCGGGCGCGTGCGCTGTGCAATCTGCGGGCTGGCACTGGCGATCTGCGCAATGCCCGCGCCTTGGGAAGGCGTTCGTAGCCCGTCCGCAGTCCGTTGCATGGGGCCGAGGCGATAAACTTTGCCGCATGCAACTCGCCCTGGCCCAACTCTCCACCCACCTCCAAAAGGGCCTGTCGCCGCTGTACGTGCTGCACGGCGACGAACCCCTGCTGCAGCAGGAGGCGGCCGACAGCATCCGCGCCCTGGCGCGCACCCAGGGGTACACCGAGCGCAGCAGCTACACGGTGGCGGGCGCCCACTTCGACTGGAGCGCCGTGCTGGCGGCGGGTGGCAGTTTGAGCCTGTTCGCCGACAAACAGATCGTGGAGATCCGCATCCCCTCGGGCAAGCCCGGCAAGGACGGCAGCGTGGCGCTGCAGCAGGTGGCCGAATCGGCGCGGGGCAACGACAGCACGCTCACGCTCGTCATGCTGCCGCGCCTGGACAAGGCCACCCGCAGCGGCGCCTGGTTTGCGGCGCTGGAGGCCAACGGCATGTCGATCCAGATCGACACCATCGAGCGCGGCATGCTCCCGCAGTGGATCGCCCAGCGCCTGGCCACCCAGGGCCAGCGCGTGGTGGCGGGCGAGGAGGGCCAGCGCACGCTGCAGTTCTTTGCCGACCGCGTGGAGGGCAACCTGCTGGCCGCCCACCAGGAGATCAGCAAGCTGGCGCTGCTGCACCCGGCGGGAGAATTGACGCAGGCCCAGGTCGAGGCGGCGGTGCTCAACGTGGCGCGCTACGACGTGTTCAAGCTGTCCGAGTCGGTGCTGTCGGGCCAGACCGCGCGCGTGCAGCGCATGCTCGACGGCCTGCAGGCCGAAGGCGAGGCGGAAGTGCTGGTGCACTGGGCGCTGGCCGAAGACATCCGCGCCCTCAAGCGCGTGAAGGACGCCATGAACGCCGGCCGCCCCCTGCCCATGGCGCTGCGCGAGAACCGCATCTGGGGAGCCAAGGAAAAGCTGTATGAGCGCATCCTGCCCAAGGCCAGCGACGCCGCCCTGGCGCGCTTGCTGCAGTCGGCCCACACGGTGGACGGCATCGTCAAGGGCCTGAAGGTGCCCGACTGGCCGCAGAACGGCTGGCAGGCGCTGCAGCGGCTGGCGTTTCAGGTGTGCCGGCTGACGCAGGCGGCGCGGTGAGCGATTGCCGCGAATCCGGGTTGATTGGCTAGAACTGGCGGATCAGGATTGCAAACTTTGTGGGAGGCCCTATGCGCCCAGGTTGGAGCCCCGCTCGACGAAACAGAAATGCAGGTACCAAGGCGCATGGGCATGGGGTGGACAATGAGTTCTCCATCCCGGAGTCCTGGAATGACTCCAAGTGCTATTGGGAAAGACTGAGTTCGTACACCGTCGTCACAAGGCCGGTCGGGGCGCGCGAAGTTCGATTTTTTGTAGAGCCGACGCGGCCCGATTGGTTTTATCCGTGCACAGTCGATGATATTTGCGCGGTCCTGGCGCATTGCCCTGCCGATGTGCTCGACGCCTTTGATTTCATCGTGTTGCGGCAGCCAACGCGCAAGCAGCGAATTTTGTGCCCTGTGTGGGGCCGTGCCATTTTTGTGTTCGATATGGATCGGTACCAGGGGCGGGCCATTGTTATCGAGGCGCAAGACCTGACGCCCATTGATTGGAGCGAATCGGTCGACCCGGAAAGGGCGCGTGAGCTCGAGCGCTTGCGCCGAGATGGGCACGGCATTCACCGTATCCGCAAGGGCATTCAGATTCGGGTGACGCCCACCTCGTTGCGCAACACGGTGCTGTATCGCACTTTGTTCCATGAGATAGGCCATCACGTGGATCACGACCGGTCTTGCGTGTCCGATTGGGAGGGAAAAACCCGAGCCACCAAAGAGGACTATGCGCACCGGTTTGCGCAGGAACTGCATGACAGGCTGGCAGCGTTGGGCGCGCTGCCTTTTGCGCCCATCATCGACGAACGATCGCTGCTGGCAGACGGGCTTCAGCAGGAGTGGTTCTGTTTGCCCTAGCGCGTTGCCGCGCTCAGGCGATGGCTGCCCGCGCCTTCTCCACCCACATCCGCAGGCTGTCCACCAGGTCTTTCTGGCTGAACGAGCAGCTTTCTTCCGAGAACAGCGCGCTGGATTCCAGCCGGTCCAGCAGGCCGTGCAGCACCTCGGCGTAGCGCGGGGGCAAGGCGGCCAGCAGGTCGGTCTGGGCGCGGGCGGTGGTGCTCAGGCCGGACGCCGACAGCGTGCCGTGGCTGAAGGCTTCGAGGGCGTCATGGACAGGTTGGAGCAGGTGGGCGCGGGTCATGGGCGGCTCTGGATGCGTGGGTATGGCGGCGGGGTGGCAAGGGTAACAGGCGCTCAATGGGCCGCACAGAGGGTATCTGCGGCAAAATCGCCGGATGAACGCCCTCAACGTCGCTGAATACACGCACACCCTCGGCCTGCAGGCCAAAACGGCCTCTGCGCAGATGGCCAAAGCTCCGGCAGCTATCAAAAACAAAGCGCTCAAGGCGCTGGCCCGCCTGCTGCGCGAGAACGTAGATGCGCTCCAGGTCGACAACGCGCGGGACCTGGACCGTGCCCGCACCGCCGGGCTGGCCGAGCCGATGGTGGACCGCCTCAAACTCAGCCCCAAGGTGCTGGAGACCTGCGCCGAAGGCTGCGAGCAGCTGGCGGCCATGCCCGACATCATTGGCGAGATCCTGGGCATGAAACAGCAGCCCAGCGGCATCCGCGTGGGCCAGATGCGCGTGCCGATCGGCGTGTTCGGCATGATCTACGAGAGCCGGCCCAACGTGACCATCGAGGCCGCGTCGCTGTCCATCAAGAGCGGCAACGCCTGCATCCTGCGCGGCGGCTCCGAAGCCATCGATTCCAACAAGGCCCTGGCCAAGCTGGTGCAGCAGGCGCTGGCCGAGGCCGGCCTGCCGCAGGACGCGGTGCAGCTGGTGCAGACCACCGACCGCGAGGCCGTGGGCCAGCTCATCGCCATGCCGCAGTTCGTGGACGTGATCATCCCGCGTGGCGGCAAGGGCTTGATCGAGCGCATCAGCCGCGACGCCAAGGTGCCCGTCATCAAGCACCTGGACGGCAACTGCCACACCTATGTGGACGACCCCTGCGACATCGCCATGGCGGTGAAGGTGGCCGACAACGCCAAGACGAACAAGTACAGCCCCTGCAACGCGAGCGAAGGCCTGCTGGTGGCGCGCGGTGTGGCGGCCGACTTCCTGCCGAAGATCGGCGCGGTGTATGCCGCCAAGGGCGTGGAGATGCGCGGCTGCCCCGAGTCGCTGGCCATCTTGAAGAAGGTGGCCGGCGCCCAACTGGCCCAGGCCACGGAGCAGGACTGGAGCGAGGAGTACCTCGCACCCATCATCAGCGTGAAGATCGTGGCGGGCGTGGATGAGGCGATCGCGCACATCAACCACTATTCGAGCCACCACACCGACGCCATCCTCACCACCAACCACGTTCACGCCCAGCGGTTCTTGCGCGAGGTGGATTCGGCCAGCGTGATGGTGAACGCCAGCACCCGCTTTGCCGACGGCTTCGAGTACGGGCTGGGCGCCGAGATCGGCATCAGCACCGACAAATTCCACGCCCGCGGCCCGGTGGGGCTGGAGGGGCTGACCTCGCTCAAGTACGTAGTGCTGGGCGATGGCGAAGTCCGCGCTTGATTTGCTCTTGTTTTGATAGCTGCTGGCGCTTGCTGATCAAGCGGTAGCAGCCAAAAACATATGAAAATCATCATCCTCGGAGCGGGCCGCGTAGGCCAGAGCGTGGCCGACAGCCTGGTGTCCGAGCGCAACGACATCACCGTCATCGACACCAATGCCGAGCGCCTGCGCGACCTGGAGTCGCGCTACGACCTGCGCGGTGTGGTGGGCAGCGGCATCGAGCCCAATGTGCTGGCCGAGGCCGGCGCGCACGACACCGACCTGCTGATCGCCTGCGCTGCGCAGGACGAGACCAATCTGGTGTGCTGCAAGATCGCGCAGCTGATGTTCAACATCCCCAAGCGCATCGCGCGCGTGCGGTCCACCGGCTTCGAAGGCGAGGAGCGCCTGGTGGGCCCCGAGGGCTTTGCGGTGGACCGCATCATCTGCCCCGAGGAATCGCTCACCCGCTACATCGCCAAGCTCATCGACTACCCCGAGGCGATGCAGGTGCGTGAATTTGCCGGGGGCCGGGCCTGCCTGGTGTCGGTGCGGGCGCGGGTGGGGGCGCCCATGGTGGGCCACACCATTGGCGACCTGCGCGACAACGCGCCCGAGCTGGCCATGCGCATGGTGGCCATCTACCGGCGCTTTCCCGACGAGCCCGACCGCTTCATCGCCTGCGACGGCCGCACGCGCATCGAGCCCGGCGACGAGGTCTTCGTGCTGGCCGCGCAGGAGCGCATTGCCGATGTGCTGGGCGCGCTGCACCGCCCGCAGGGCCAGCCCTCCAAGCCCGTGCGCCGCATCATGATCGCCGGTGGCGGCCGGGTGGGGCTGCGCCTGGCGCGGCAGCTGGCGCAGGCGCCGGGGCGCTTCAACATCAAGATCATCGAGGACCACGCGGACCGCTGCGTGGAGCTGGCGTCGTCCCTGCCCACCAACGTGCTGGTGCTGCAGGGCGACACCACCGACGAGGACCTGCTGGGCGATGAGGGCATCGAAGAGGTGGACCTGTTCCTCGCGCTCACCGACGACGACGAGGACAACATCATGTCCTGCCTGCTGGCCAAGCGCATGGGCGCCAGCCGGGTGCTGGCGCTCATCAACCGGCGCAGCTATGCCGACCTGATGCACGGCACGCAGATCGACATCGCGCTGTCGCCCGCGCAGGCCATGCTGGGCGAGCTGCTGGCCTATGTGCGCCAGGGCGATGTGCAGGCGGTGCACAGCCTGCGCCGGGGCGTGGCCGAGGCGCTGGAGATCGTGGTGCGCGGCGACCGCAAGAGCTCGCGCGTGGTGGGTCGCAAGGTGAGCGAGCTGCAGCTGCCGCGCGACGTGCACATGGGGCTGATCGTGCGCGGCCTGCCCGACGCCTACGACGTGTCGCAGGGTGCCGTGCAGGACCTGCGCGAGCCCGAGGTCATCATCCCGCGCAGCTCCACCGTGATCGAGAGCAACGACCACGTGGTGTTCTTCCTGCCGCACAAGCGGCTGGTGCGCGACGTGGAAAAGCTGTTCCGCGTGAGCGCGACGTTCTTTTGATGCACCCCCCTGAGTCGCTTCGCGCCTTCCCCCCGCTCTCGCAGCGCTGCGCACTGCGGGCAGGGGGACGCCGCCAGCGCACGGAGGCGAAGCGCCGCCTGTGCAGCGCGTCGGCCCTTGCGCGGCGGCCCTCGCCTGGGCTGCGCCAGTATTGGCAGCTGCATGCGATGTTGGCGGCCATGAACCCAGGGTGCTGGCCATGACGGACATGTTTCCCGTCCTGCGCGTGCTGGGCATCCTGATCATGATCTTCTCGCTGTCGATGGGCGTGCCGCTGGCGGTGTCGCTGTGGACGCGCGACGGGGTCTGGCACGTGTACCCGATGGCCATGGCCGCCACGCTGGCCGCGGGTGCCTGGCTGTGGTGGCGGCTGCGCCTGTTCCGCCAGGAGCTGCAGCCGCGCCACGGCGTGATGCTGGTGTCGCTGGTCTGGCTGCTGCTGCCGCTGTCGGCCGCGGTACCGCTGATGCTGGCGGGGCACCACATCGGGCGGCCGATGTCGTTCACCTATGCGTACTTCGAGGCCGTGTCGGGGTTGACCACCACGGGCTCCACGGTGCTGGCGGGGCTCGATACGCTGCCGGTGTCGGTCAACGTGTGGCGCACCTTTTTGCAGTGGATGGGCGGCATGGGCATTCTGATCCTGGCCGTGGCCGTGCTGCCGCTGCTGGGCGTGGGCGGCAGCCAGCTCTTCAAGGCCGAGGCTGCGGGGCCGCTGAAGGACACTAAGCTCACGCCACGCATGACCGGCACGGCCAAGGGGCTGTGGGGCGTGTATGCGATGTTCTCGGTGGCCTGCGGGTTGGCGTTCTGGCTGGGGGGCATGGGCCCGCTCGATGCGCTGATGCACATGTTCGCCACGGTGAGCCTGGGCGGGCTCTCGTCGCACGACGCGAGCTTCGGGTATTTTCAGTCGCCGCTGCTGGAGGCTATCTGCATCGTCTTCATGCTGGTGGCCAGCTGCAACTTCGCGCTGTACTTCGTGGCCATCCGCAAGGGGCAGTGGAGCGGCTTCTGGGGAGACCCGGAGCTGCGCGCCACGCTGCTGACCCTGGTCGGCGGCGGTCTGCTGGTGTCGCTGCTGCTGTGGGCCAAGGGGGTGTACGAGCCGCTCGTGGCCCTGCGCCACGGCATGTTCAACCTGGTGTCCATGGCCACGACGACCGGGTTCGCCACGGTGGACTACCTGGCCTGGCCGGTGTTCGCGCCGGTGTTCATGCTGCTGCTGTCGGGCGTGGCCACCAGTGCGGGGTCCACGGGCGGGGGCATCAAGATGGTTCGCATGCTCATCCTCGTCAAGCAGGCGCGGCGCGAGATGAACCGCCTGGTGCACCCGCGCGCGGTGCAGCCGGTGCGGCTGGGCAGCGGCGTGGTGGACAACCGGGTGATCTTCTCGGTGCTGGCCTTCATGCTGGTGTACGGCGGCACCGTGTTCGGCCTGTCGATGGTGATGCTGCTGACCGACCTGGACCCGGTGACCGCGTTCTCGGTGGTGCTGGCCAGCGTGAACTGCGCGGGGCCGGGGCTGGGCATGGTGGGGCCGGCGTCCAACTACGCGGTGCTGACCGACTTTCAGATCTGGGTGTGTACCCTGGGCATGCTGCTGGGGCGGCTGGAGATCCTGAGCTTCATGGCGCTGCTCACGCCTGCTTTCTGGCGCCGTTGACTCCGCGGGCTGCCGCGCCGCCTTGCGAAAAGGGAAGGCGGCCCCAAATCCCTACAATTCGTCGCAATTTGCTTCCCCAAGGGCACCTATGGTTCCGCATCTCATCACGGCCCTCACCGGGCCGATCAACGAACTTGAACAGCGCATCCTGGACTCGATGCCCGCCATCGAACGCTGGTTCAGGCTGGAGTGGATGGAGCACACGCCCCCGTTCTACACCTCGGTGGACATCCGCAATGCGGGCTTCAAGCTCGCGCCCGTGGACACCAACCTGTACCCCGGCGGCTGGAACAACCTGACCAAGGAGATGCTGCCCCTGGCCGTGCAGGCCGCCATGGCCGCCATCGAGAAGATCTGCCCCGAGGCGCGCAACCTCCTGATCATTCCGGAAAACCACACGCGCAACACCTTCTACCTGGCCAACGTGGTGCAGCTGCAGCGCATCTTCAACATGGCCGGCCTGAACGTGCGCGTGGGCTCCATCAGCCCCGAGATCAAGAAGCCCACGCTGATCGAGCTGCCCAACGGCGACACCGTGACGCTGGAGCCCGTGGTGCGCACCAAGGGCCGGCTGGGGCTCAAGAACTTCGACCCCTGCACCATCTTGCTGAACAACGACCTGTCGGCCGGGCCCCCGGGCATCCTGGAAGACATCCACGAGCAGTACCTGCTCCCCCCGCTGCACGCGGGCTGGAGCGTGCGCAGGAAGAGCACCCACTTCAAGAACTACGAAGAGGTGGCCAAGCGCTTCGGCAAGATGCTGGGCATCGACCCCTGGCTCGTGAACCCCATGTACAGCCAGTGCGACGGCGTGGACTTTGCCGAAGACAAAGGCATGGACAAGCTGCAGACCACGGTGGACGCGCTGCTGACCAAGGTGCGCCGCAAGTACAAGGAATACGGCATCAACGAAAAGCCGTTCGTCATCGTCAAGGCCAACAACGGCACCTACGGCATGGGCATCATGACCGTGCGCGATGCCAAGGAGCTGGACGCGGTCAACCGCAAGACCAAGAACAAGATGGCCGTCATCAAGGATGGCCAGCCGGTCAACGACCTCATCATCCAGGAAGGCGTGCTGACGCAGGAGCGTGTGCATGAAGCCGTGGCCGAACCCGTGGTCTACATGATGGACCGCTATGTGGTGGGTGGCTTCTACCGTATGCATGCCGAGCGCGGCGTGGACGAGAACCTGAACGCCCCGGGCGCGAGCTTCGTGCCGCTGGCCTTCGAGCACAGCACGCACATGCCCCAGCCCGGCGTGCGTCCCGGGGTGAGCGCGCCCAACCGCTTTTACATGTACGGCGTGGTGGCGCGCCTGGCCATGCTGGCCGCCAGCTACGAACTGGAAGCCACCAACCCCGACGCCGAGATCTACGACTGAGGTGAATGGACCCCCTGAGGCGCTGCGCGCCTTCCCCCACGGGGGACGCACCCCGTGGCCTGGCAAAGCCAGTTCCACGGGTGCACTGGCCTTGGCCGCGCCAGTTTATGCACCTGGGTGGCGCGCGCAACGCAATGGATCGCTGCGACGGATTTGCACGCAATAACTCCACACCGTTCACACCGGTCGGGCTGAGCCTGTCGAAGCCTTGCGTGGCGCTGCCGTGGCGGCCATGCCATGTCTGCGGTGCGCTGCCAAGCCGTGAATCACCGCCGAGTTGCTGCGCTGCAACATAGTGCAAGCCCTCCAGACGCGGCCGGGGGCACAGGCGCACAATAGCGTTCCCAAAAGTAACGGAACCCCGCCAGACTCTGCGTGGGGTAGGTCAGTGCAAAGCTCCAAATCATCGCTCGCAGCGCTCACGCTGGGCGCCATCGGTGTTGTGTACGGCGATATCGGCACCAGCGTGCTGTACGCCATGAAGGAGGTGTTCGGGTCCGGCCATGTGCCGTTCACCCAGGACAACATCTACGGTGTCCTCTCCATCTTCTTCTGGACGCTCACGGTCATCGTGTCGCTCAAGTACGTGGTGCTGGTGCTGCGGGCCGACAACCACGGTGAAGGCGGGCTCATCGCCATGCTGGCCCTGGCCTCGCAGGCCGTCAAGGACAAGCCCCGGCTGCGCTCAGTGCTGCTGGGCGTGGGCATCTTCGGCACATCCCTGTTCTATGGCGACGGGGTCATCACGCCCGCCATCTCGGTGCTGTCGGCGGTGGAGGGGCTGGAGGTCGTCTCGCCCCACTTCAAGCAGTATGTGATCCCCCTCACGCTGATCGTGCTGTTCTGCCTGTTCGTCGTGCAAAAGCGCGGCACGGGCGGCATCGGCAAGTTCTTCGGGCCCATCACGCTGATCTGGTTCATCAGCATTGCGGCACTGGGCGTCTCGCACATCGTGGGGCACCCTGAGATCCTGTGGGCGCTGAGCCCGCACCATGCCCTGGGCTTCATGTGGGCCAACCCGGGCACCAGCTTCATCATCCTGGGCGCGGTGGTGCTGTGCGTGACCGGTGCCGAGGCGCTGTACGCCGACCTGGGGCACTTCGGCAAACGGCCCATCCGCCTGGCGTGGTTCGGCGTGGCGATGCCGGCGCTCACGCTCAACTACTTCGGCCAGGGCGCGCTGCTGCTGGCGGAGCCCGAGGCCGTCAAGAACCCGTTCTACATGATGGCGCCCGACTGGGCGCTGATCCCGCTGGTCATCATGGCCACCATGGCCACGGTGATCGCGTCGCAGGCGCTCATCACCGGCGCCTTCAGCGTGACCAAGCAGGCCATCCAGCTCGGCTACCTGCCGCGCCTGAACATCCAGCACACCAGCGTGCGCGACACGGGCCAGATCTACATGCCGCTGGTCAACTGGGGGCTGTTCGTGGCCATCGTGCTGGCCGTGGTGATGTTCCGCTCGTCGAGCAACCTGGCCGCCGCCTACGGCATTGCCGTGACGCTGGACATGTTGATCACCACCATCCTGACCTTCTTCGTGATTCGCTACGGCTGGGGCTACCCGCTGGCGCTGTGCATCGCCGCCACGGGCTGCTTCTTCGTGGTGGACCTGGCGTTCTTCGCATCCAACCTGCTCAAGCTCTTCCAGGGCGGCTGGTTCCCGCTCATGATCGGCGGCATCGTGTTCGCCTTCATGATGACCTGGAAGGAAGGGCGCCGCCTGCTCAACGACAAGCTGCGCGCCGATGCCATCGATCTCAAGGATTTTCTGGAGTCGGTGTTCATCAGCCCGCCCACGCGGGTGGAGGGCACGGCGGTGTTCCTGACGGCGGAGGCGGGTGCGGTGCCCAATGCGCTCTTGCACAACCTCAAGCACAACAAGGTGCTGCACCAGCAGAACCTGTTCGTCACGGTGCACAACCACGAAACCCCCTGGATCGGTTTGGACAAGCGCTTGCAGGTCGAGTCGCTGGGACATGACTGCTGGCAGGTGGTGATCCACTACGGCTTCAAGAACGACCCCGATCTGCCGCGGGCCCTCGAGCTGCTGCGCGGCCGCGGCTGCGAGCTGGAGCCCATGACGACCAGCTACTTCCTGTCGCGCGACACCGTCATCCCCACCATCGGCAGCGGCATGGCGCCCTGGCGCGAGAAGCTGTTCGCCCAGATGCACCACAACGCCAGCGGCGCGGCGGACTTTCTGCACCTGCCCAACAACGCGGTGGTCGAGCTGGGGTCGAAGATCGAGATTTGATCGCGGCGCGACCGGATATGTGCCGGATGTGTGCCAAGTTTTCAGTCTTTTAGGCCTCTACCGCCTGTCCAACAAGCGCTACCAGCTATATAAAACATAGCATTCGTGCTGCGCAGGGCTGGGTGCCAGAATCCAGTCCATGCAATTTTTCAAAGACCTGAGCCTGTCGTCGTTTACCGCGGGCTTCGTCGCGGTGCTGGTGGGGTTCACCAGTTCGGTCGCCATCGTGTTCCAGGCGGCACAGGCTTTTGGTGCCACACCGGCGCAGATCACGTCCTGGATGTGGGCGCTGGGGCTGGGCATGGGGTTGTGTTCGCTGGTGCCTTCGCTGCTGCTGCGCAAGCCCGTGATGATTGCCTGGTCCACCCCCGGTGCGGCGGTACTTGCCACCGCCGGCCTCGCAGGCGGCTTCAGCATGGGCGAGGCGGTGGGTGCTTTCATGGTCAGTGCCACGCTGGTCGCGCTGGCCGGCATGACGGGCTGGTTCGAGCGGGTCATGAACCGCATTCCTATGGAGATCGCAGCGGCGCTGCTAGCGGGTGTGCTGGCGCGGTTCGGCCTGCAGGCCTTTGCGGCGGCGCAGACGGCGCTGCCGCTGGTGCTGACCATGCTGGTCGTCTACCTGTTTGCACGCAAGTTCGCTGCGCGTTATGCGGTGGTGATCACGCTCGCAATCGCGGTGATCTTCGTGGCGCTGCAGGGGCAGATGGCCTGGTCTGCGGTGCACCTGGAGCTGGCCCTGCCGGTTTTTACTGCGCCAGTGTTCAGTCTGCCTGCGGCCATCAGCCTGGCGCTTCCGCTGTTCGTGGTGACCATGGCCTCGCAAAACCTGCCGGGTGTGGCGGTGATACGCGCTTCGGGCTACGACCTGCCCATCTCTCGGTTGATCACCCTGACCGGCGTGGCCACCCTGGTGCTCGCACCCTTTGGCGCGTTTGCCCTCAACTTCAGCGCCATCACCGCCGCCATGTGCATGGGCCCCGAGGCGCACGAAGACCGCCGCCGTCGCTACACCGCAGCCGTGTCGTGCGGCGCACTGTACGTGGCCATCGGCCTGTTCGGCGCGGTGATCACCGGCTTGCTGACGGCCTTCCCCCAGGAACTGGTCGTGGCCATCGCAGGCCTGGCCCTGCTCGGCACCATCGGCAATGGCCTGGCAGTGGCCGTTCGGGACGAGCAGCACCGCGAGGCGGCGTTGATCACCTTCCTGGTCACCCTGAGCGGCGTGGTCATAGCCGGAGTGGGGTCGGCCTTTTGGGGTGTGGTCGCGGGCAGCTTTGCGCTATTTGTGCAACAGTACAGGCGTTCGCCGGCCCGAGGAGCCTGACGCGGGCCCCCGGCTGCACCTGCAGCGGCTGGCGGCCCCGCCCTTGGGTACGGCGGTGCGGCCTCTATATATAAGGTGGATGACCTGCCCAGGCGTCCGCTCCCAGCGCTCTTAGACATCTGACACCATGACCCTGCTCTTCATCGCCGATCCCCTGCACAGCTTCAAGATCTACAAGGACACCACCTTCGCCATGATGCGCGAGGCCCAGCGCCGGGGCCACACGCTGGCGGTGTGCGAGCCCCAGCACATCTCCTGGCAGCGCGGCGGCAAGGTCATGGCCCAGGTCACCGACATCCGCCTGACGGGCGATGCCACCGACTGGTACGAGGCGCAGCCCGAGCGCACCGCCGAGCTGGTGGAGTTCGATGCCGTGCTGATGCGCAAGGACCCGCCTTTTGACAGCGAGTACTTCTACGCCACCCACCTGCTGGAGCAGGCCGAGCGCGAAGGCGCACGCGTGTTCAACAAGCCCCGGGCACTGCGCGACCATCCCGAGAAGCTGGCGATCATGGAGTTTCCCCAGTTCATCGGGCCGACGCTCGTCACGCGCAGCGCGGCGGACATCCAGCGCTTTCATGCCGAGCATCGCGACATCATCCTGAAGCCGCTGGACGGCATGGGCGGCATGGGCATCTTCCGCGTGGGGCCTGATGGCCTCAACCTGGGCAGCATCACAGAGACGCTGAACCGCAACGGCACGCAAAGCGTGATGGTGCAGAAGTTCTTGCCGGAAATTGTCGAGGGCGACAAGCGCGTGCTGGTCATCGGCGGCAAGCCGGTGCCTTATTGCCTGGCGCGCATCCCGCAAGGTACGGAAGTGCGCGGCAATCTTGCTGCAGGTGGCAAGGGCGTGGCCCGCCCCCTGTCGGCACGCGACCAGGAGATTGGTGAGGCACTGGGCCCCATCCTGCAAGCGCGCGGCCTGCTGCTGGCGGGCGTGGACGTCATCGGCGACTGCGTCACCGAGATCAATGTCACCAGCCCCACCTGCTTCCAGGAGATCTTTGATCAGACAGGCTGCGATGTGGCTGCGCTCTTCATTGATGCACTGGAAGCTGCCATGAAGGCACCAGCTGCTTTGTAGGCGAATTTCTCCACTATCTGTAGCGAAGCGCCCAAAACGGTGCTATAGTCGAGGGCTTCGCTACTGAGACGGTTCTGCAGAGATTGCAGGGGATGTTGAAGTTCAGGAGGTTGGCGGTGATGAGGGCTTTGGCCGTTGTTGTTGCGGATCTTCTGGTTGGGTGGCGAAGAAAGTTTGGTTTTGAGTTGCAAGCGGGATAAAAACCGGTATATAATTCAAGGCTTCGCTGAACGGAGGATGTGTCGAGAGATGCAGAATTCGGAA
>NZ_LMLZ01000015.1 GCF_001422735.1 Acidovorax sp. Leaf78
GGAATCCCGCCACAGGCGTTAGCTTGCTTACAGATCGGCGCTGAGGTGCGGCTCAGTTCCTTATCGACGCTCAGGGGCGGGGTGGGGGCTATCTTCGCCAGTCGGTCAAAGCCGATAGCCGGTACTCAGGCCCTCCACCCCAACACCTCCACCATACAAGCCGGTTCCACGGGTGCACTGGCGGAGGGCGGGGGTAATTTTGGCGCGGCGGGTCTGCGCTATCGCTGGGCCGTCCAACACCGTCGAATTCAAAGAAAAATAGCTGCTACCGCTTGATGGACAAGCGCTAGCAGCTATTTTTTTAGGATCATCAGCTCTGTTTCCATGGCAGGCCGTGGAAGCGCCAGCCGCCGCGTTGGCCGCGGTGGCCCTGGGCGTCGGGGTCGCCTTCGAAGCCTTCGAGGATGTTGTAGGCGGTCAGGCCCAGTTCCGTGGCGCGGCGGGCGGCGGCGATGGAGCGTACGCCGCTGCGGCACAGCAGCACGGCGGGGGTGCCGGCAGGGACTGCGGCGCGGATCTGTGCGTCGAAGTCGGGGTTCATGGCCATGCCGGGCCACTGCTTCCAGGCCGCGGCCGCGGCGCCCGGCACCTGGCCGACCCAGTCGCGCTCGGCGTCGCTGCGCACGTCCACCAGCACGGCCTGGCCGGCCTCGACCCATTGCCAGGCCTGCTGCGGGGAAACATCGCCGGCGTATCCGTCGGCGGGGGTGATCGTCGGGCTTGCTGTCATCGGTCCACTCCTTCGTGTCTCAGTCTCGGGCCTTCACCACAGCGGCGCGGGCTCTTCGCGCAGGTGGCTGCGCAGCTGCGCGTAGTCGGGCACCACCGTGGCCACGGTGTCCCAAAAGCGCGGGCTGTGGTCCATCACGCGCAGGTGGGCCAGCTCGTGCGCCACCACGTAGTCGATGATGGCCGGGCGGTAATGCAGCAGCCGCCAGTTCAGGCGGATGGAGCCGTCGGCCTTGGCGCTGCCCCAGCGGGTCTGCGCGCTTGACAGGCGCAGGCTGGCCCAGCGCACGCCCAGCAGCGGCGCAAAGTGGTCGAGCCGCGCGGTGAAGTGGCGGCGGGCATCGCGCATCAGCCAGGCCTGCACGGCATCGCGGATCTGCGCGGGGCTGGCGCTGTGGGGCAGGCCGATGTGCAGGCTGCGGGCTTCGGTCGGGGCTGCGCCTTCCGGCGCGGCAGCGCCGGGCTCCTGGGGGGGCGAAGCCGGCGCGGCCGACACCAGCGCCCCACCCTTGCCGGTGAAGCCGTGGCTCGGGTCCAGCACCACGGTGAGCGGCTCGCCCAGGTACGGCAGCACAGCGCCATGGGCCCAGACGATGCGCCCGCCTTCCATGCGCTGCTGGCGCTCACGCGCTTCCGACAGCTTGCGCAAAATCCAGTCGGCCTTCTCGCGCAGTGCTGCATCCACGGCCGACAGCGTGACCCAGCTGGGCGCGCGCACCGCCAGGCCGTCGGCGCCCACGGTAAAGCCGATGGTGCGACGCCGCGCCCGCGTCAGCGCATAGCCCACCACAGCATCGCCCAGCAGCACCTCGCGGTTGGCCTGGGGGTGGCGGAATTCGGCGGGGGACAGCAGCGAGGGCAGCGGCACGCCCGGGGTGTGCATGGCAGGTGTGCGGGCAGCCGGAGGGTCGGCGACCGGCGCAGTGGGTACGAGTGGCGCAACAGGCGCAGCAGGCACAGCTTCCGCTATATTTTCAGTAGCGCCTCCCGACCGCCCCTGGCGCGGTAGAGGCACTTTGGGGCCGGATTTGGGTGTGGCAGGCGGCGATACCGGCGCTGTGGCACCAGCCGATGCCGGGGGTGGATCGAACAGGTCGAGCGCCAGTTGCACCAGCCGCTGCATCACGGTGATTTACTTCCCGGGCGTCTGGGTGGTGGCGCCCGTAGCGCTGGCGGCGCTGGCGGCACCGGTCGCTGCTGTGGCAGCAGTGCTGGCGGCGGGGTACGCCTCTGGGTCCAGGCGGCGCATCTCGGCCTCGATCCAGGCCTCCACCTCGCGCATCAGCTCTTCAGGCTGGCGGCCGGCGCTGGGGATGGGCTTGCCGATGGACACGTCCACCACACCGGGGCGCTTGATGAACGCCTTGCGCGGCCAGACCTTGGCCGACGTCACAGCGATAGGCACCACCGGCGCGCCGGTGTCGATGGCCAGGCGCGTGCCGCCGGTCTTGTAGTTGCCCTTCTGGCCCCGCTCGATGCGGGTGCCTTCGGGGAACATGATGATCCAGATGCCCTTGTCCAGCAGCTTCTTGCCTTGCTGCACGACCTTGTTGAACGCCTGCGTGCGCTGGTTGCGGTCGATGTGGATCATGTCCAGCCGGCCGATGGACCAGCCGAAGAACGGCACGTGCAGCAGCTCTTTCTTGAACACGTACGCCAGGGGGCGCGGCATGATCGACGGCATCAGAAAGGTCTCGTACGTGGACTGGTGCTTGACCAGCAGCACCGCCCCGTCGTTCTCGCCCTGCGGCAGGTTCTCCATGCCCATCACGTTGGCCCGCACGCCCAGGATCACCCGGGCACTGCTGATGCACAGCGACAGCCATGCCCGCGCAATGCGGTACAGCGGCCGGCCGCGCATGCCGAACAGCGAGCCCAGCATGATGGCCAGCGTGTAGGGCACGACGGTGATGCCCATCCAGAGGAAGTGAAGGAGAGAACGGATGAAAGCCATGGAGTAAATCAAGCCTTTTAGGCTGCTACCGCTTGATGGACAAGCGCCAGCAGCTATCAATTAAATAGCACCAGGTGGATGGACCGCAGCAGCCGCGGGTGCGGGCACCGGCACGGCAGGCAGCAGCTGGTCCACAAAATTCTTCAGACTCTCATGCAGCACGGTGCCGGGCGGAAACCCCTCGGGCACGGCGCCGCGGGCATCGACTAGGGCCGACTGGCCGGTGCAGACCAGGTGCAACTGCTGGGCCCCGGCGGCGGCGCCCGCCTGCAGGTGCACGGCACAGCTGCCCACGATCTGCACATCGTGCCGCTCCACGCCGTAGCGGTCGCAGATCTGCTCCAGCAAACCCGGCGCGGGCTTGCGGCAGGCGCAGTCCTCGTCGGGCGCGTGGGGGCAGTAGAACACTGCGTCGATGCGCCCCCCCACAGCAGCCAGTTGGCGGTGCATCTTGGCGTGGATGGCGTTGATGGCCATCACGTCGAACAGCCCCCGGCCCAGGCCCGGCTGGTTGGTGGCCACCACCACATGCCAGCCCGCGTGGTTGAGCCGCGCAATGGCTTCGAGCGCGCCCGGCACGGCGGTCCACTCTTCGGCAGAGGTGATGAAGTCGTCCCCCAGCGGATTGAGGGTGCCGTCGCGGTCGAGGATGGCGAGTTTCATGGGGCTTGGTTACCTTGTGAGAATCGCCAGCCTATCAGCTTGGGCCATCCGGTCAAACGGCCAGACGGGAAAGATCCGCCACGCGGTTCATCGCGTTGTGCAGCATCTTGAGCAGGCCCAGGCGGTTCATCCGCACATCCAGCTGCTCGGCGTTGACCATCACGTCGTCGAAGAACGCATCCACCGGCGCGCGCAGCACGGCCAGGGTCTGCAGGCTGGCGGTGTAGTCGCCCGCGTCGAACTGGGCATTGGCTTCGGGCACGAAGCGCTGCAGCGCGGCGTACAGGTCCTGCTCGGCCTTTTCCTGCAGCAGGTCGGGGTTCACGTGGGCATCCACCGGGCCCTCGACCTCGGCCTTTTTCAGGATGTTGCCCACGCGCTTGTTCGCCGCGGCCAGGGCCGGGCTTTCGGGCAGTGCGGCAAAGGCGCGCACGGCTGCGAGCTGCTTTTCGACCAGGGCCAGGCGCTGCGGGCGCAGGGCCATGACGGCGTCGACTTCCTGCGCGCGGTAGCCCTGCTCGCGCAGGCTGCCGGCAAGGCGGTCGTAGATGAAGTCGGCCAGGGGCGCCGATGCGTCGGTGATCTTGTCGCCAAAGGCGGGCACGGCACCGGCGAGCAGGTCGTTGAGCTGCAGCGGCAGGTCCTTTTCGACCAGCATGCGGATCACGCCCAGCGCATGGCGGCGCAGCGCAAACGGGTCGCGGTCGCCCGTGGGCAGGTTGCCGATGCCGAACATGCCGACCAGGGTTTCGAGCTTGTCGGCCAGCGCCACCACCACGCCGGCGGTATTGCGCGGCAGCGTGTCGCCGGCAAAGCGAGGCTTGTAGTGGTCTTCGATGGCGTGCGCCACGGTCTCGCCCAGCCCGTCGTTCAGGGCGTAGTAGCCGCCCATGATGCCCTGCAACTCAGGGAACTCGCCCACCATGTCGGTCACGAGGTCGGTCTTGGCCAGTTGTGCGGCTTTGTCGGCATCAGCGACCAGGGCAACATCGCCCAGTTGCGTGGCGATGGCCTTCGCGATAGCCCGCACGCGCTCCACGCGTTCACCCTGCGTGCCCAGCTTGTTGTGGTAGACCACTTTGGAGAGGCCCTCGACGCGCGAGGCCAGGGTCTTCTTGCGGTCCTGGTCAAAGAAGAATTTGGCGTCGGCCAGGCGCGGGCGCACCACGCGCTCGTTGCCGCCGGTGACGAAGCTCGTGTCTTCGGGGCTGATGTTGCTGACCACCAGGAACTTGTGAGTGAGCTTGCCCGCGGCGTCCAGCAGCGGAAAGTACTTCTGGTTGGCCTTCATCGTGAGGATGAGGCACTCCTGCGGGACATCGAGAAATTCGGTCTCGAACGAGCAGGTGACCACGTTGGGGCGTTCAACCAGCGCGGTCACTTCGTCGAGCAGCGCCTCGTCTTCGATGGGGCGCGCGCCGTTGCCCACCTGGGCGGCGGCCGCGGCCAGCTGGCGGGCGATCTCGGCCTTGCGCTCGGCAAAGGAGGCGATCACGGCGCCGTCCTTCTTCAGCGTGGCGGCGTAGCTGTCGGCGTCTGCCAGCACCACGGGCGACACGGCGGCTTCAAACCGGTGGCCCTGCGTGCTGTGGCCCGCCGACAGGCCCAGCGCCTTCACCGGCACCACGGTGCTGCCGTGCAGCGCCACCAAGCCGTGCGCGGGGCGCACGAAGTTCACGCTGGTCCAGCCGGGCAGTTCGCAGTCGGTCTCGAGCTGGTAGCTCATGACCTTGGGGATGGGCAGCTTGGCAATCGCCTCCTGCAGCGCTTTCTGCAGGCCGTCCTGCAGCGTAGCGCCAGGCACCACGCTGTCGTAGAACAGCGCCTCGGCCTTGCCGTCCTGCGCGCGCTTGAGCGCCGCCACTGCGGCTGCCGGGTCGGACACATCCGCGCCCAGGGCCTGCAGCTTTTTCAACAGCGCCGGGCTCGCGTTGCCGCTGGCGTCGAGCCCCACGGCCACAGGCATGAGCTTTTGCTGCACGGCCTTGTCGGCCGCCTTGTCGGCCACGCCGGTCACGTGCGCGGCCAGGCGGCGGGGCGATGCAAAGGGCGTGACCACGGACGCTGCCGTGGCCAGGCCCTGCGCCTTGAGCTGGTCGCCCAGCACGGTGGCAAAGGCATCGCCCAGCTTTTGCAGCGCCTTGGGCGGCAGCTCTTCGACAAACAGTTCTACGAGAAGGTTTTGGGTCGTCGTCATGTTCTTGTTCTCTTTCGTCCGCTCAAGCTGCCTTCTTGGCCATTTGCTCCACCCACTCGCGCGGCGCCATGGGGAAGCCCAGGCGCTCGCGGCTCTCGTAGTAGCTTTGCGCCACGGCACGGGCCAGATTGCGGATGCGGCCGATGTACGCGGCCCGCTCGGTCACGCTGATGGCGCCACGCGCATCCAGCAGGTTGAAGCTGTGCGCGGCCTTGAGCACCTGCTCGTAGGCGGGCAGCGCCAGCTGCTGCTCCATCAGGTACTTGGCCTGCTTTTCGTGCGCATTGAAGGCGGTGAACAAGAAGTCCGCGTCGCTGTGCTCGAAGTTGTAGGTGGACTGCTCCACCTCGTTTTGCTTGTAGACGTCGCCATAGCTCAGCGTGTCGGTCCACCTGAGGTTGTAGACGTTGTCCACGCCCTGCAGGTACATGGCCAGGCGCTCCAGGCCATACGTGATCTCGCCCGTGGCGGGCTTGCAGTCGATGCCGCCGACCTGCTGGAAGTAAGTGAACTGCGTCACCTCCATGCCGTTGAGCCACACCTCCCAGCCCAGGCCCCAGGCGCCCAGCGTTGGGTTCTCCCAGTCGTCTTCGACAAAGCGGATGTCGTTCTTCTTGAGGTCGAAACCGAGGGCTTCGAGCGAACCCAGGTACAGCTCCAGGATGTTGGCCGGCGCGGGCTTCAGGACCACCTGGTACTGGTAGTAGTGCTGCAGCCGGTTGGGGTTCTCGCCATAGCGGCCGTCCTTGGGGCGGCGGCTGGGCTGCACGTAGGCAGCCTTCCAGGGCTCTGGGCCGATGGCGCGCAGGAAGGTGGCGGTGTGCGAGGTGCCGGCACCCACTTCCATGTCGTAGGGCTGCAAGAGGGCGCAACCCTGCGCGTCCCAGTAGGACTGCAGCTTCAGAATGATTTGCTGGAATGTCAACATGGCGTCTGTGGCACTGGCAAGCCAGGGCCGGGCAAGTAGGAAGAGAAAGAAAAAGCGAAGCGCGGCGTCGGCATCAGCCCTGAGCACACCACCCAGGGCAGCAAGGACAGGCATCGCACACGCGAACCGATCATTTTACGGCGCCGCAACAATACCGCTCTGCAAACAGCGCGACGGCACCGCCAGTCGCTGCCAGCAGCCAGAGGTCGAAACCGCCCGCCCCATGAAAAAAGGCCAGGACCCTCGTGGAGCCCCAGCCTTTCCAACCCATCCGCGTCGCCCATAAGCCACCGCGTGCAGGTGCCGCCCTTGCAGGCAACCATCGGCGCACAGCAGTGCACCAAATCACGTATCAAAAATCCGTCGCTCGACTCGCACAACCCAACGCCCAACTGGACGCGCCGTCATCGCGAGAGCACCCGTGGATCTGGCTTAGCCAGGCCACCGGGTGCGTCCCCCCTCAGGGGGCTGAGGGCCGCGGCTCCGAGCCTGCCTGCGCAGGCTTGGACGTGCCCGAAGAGCCGCCGACTCTGGCGGCGGTGCCGAGGCGCGCAGCGCCTCAGGGGGGCTTCAATACTCCCAGAAAATGCGCTGCAGTTCCTTGCTGTCGTTGGTCTTGGTCAGGGCCACCATCGCCAGGATGCGGGCCTTCTGCGGGCGCAGGTCGTGGGCCACCACCCAGTCGTACTTGTCATCGGGCTGCTCGGCATTGCGCAGCACAAAACCGTCGGGCACGCGGGCCGAGCGGATCACCTGCACGCCCTTGCCGCGCAGGGCCTTGAGCGAGTCGACCGCCTGGGCGGCCACCGAGCCGTTGCCGGTGCCGGCATGGATCAGCGCCTTCACGCCGGCCTTGCTGTAGGCCTCGATGCCGGTAGTGTTCATGTTGCTGTAGCCGTACACGATGTCCACCGCAGGCAGGGCGTGGATCTCGTCGATGTTGAACTCGGAGTTGGCGGTGTGGCGCTTGACGGGCGCGCGGAACCAGTAGTTCTTGCCTTCCACCACCATGCCCAGCGGGCCCCACTGGCTCTTGAAGGCCTCGGTCTTGATGTTGATGGTCTTGCTCACGTCGCGGCCGCTCTGGATCTCGTCGTTCATGGTGACGAGCACGCCCTTGCCGGCGGCATCCTTGCTGGCGGCCACGGTCACGGCGTCGTACAGGTTCAGCGCGCCGTCGGCCGACAGGGCCGTGCCGGGGCGCATGGAGCCGACCACCACGATGGGCTTGTTGGTGCGCACCACCAGGTTCAGGAAGTAGGCGGTTTCTTCCAGCGTGTCGGTGCCGTGGGTGATGACGATGCCGTCCACGTCGGCCTGCTTGGACAGGGCCGAGACGCGCTGGCCGAGCTTGAGCAGGTGCTCGTTGGTGAAGCTCTCGGACGCGATCTGGAACACCTGCTCGCCGGAGACCCGTGCGACGCTGGCCAACTCGGGCAGGCCGGCCAGCAGCTTGTCCACCGGTACCTTGGCCGCGGCATAGGTGGCGCTGTTGGCGGCCGACGCGCCCGCGCCGGCAATGGTGCCGCCGGTGGCCAGTACCACGACGTGGGGCTGGGCGGCCTGGGCCATGGCCACGGCGGACGCGGCCGAGAGCAGCAGGCCGGCCAGCCAGCGGTGGGCGGCAGTGGCAGCAGGTGGGGAAATACGCATGGTGAAAAGTCTCCTGGAACAGGTGTGTTGTGTTTGTGTGTCACGGCGCCTTGCGGCCACCGCGCCGCTTTCGAGCGGTGGCGCATCCTATGAGAGATCGACACACACTGTTGCGGAATAATCAGCGCCCCCATGTGAATTTCACTCACACCCCAAAACAGGGACCGACGTATGAACCTGCGGCAGCTGGAAGTTTTTCAGGCGGTGCTCCAGACCGGCAACATGAGCGCAGCGGCGCGGCTGCTGTGCATCACGCCGTCGGCCATCAGCAAGGCGGTGGCGCACACCGAGCTGCAGTTGGGCTACCGCCTGTTCGTGCGCACGCCGGCCGGCCTGACCCCTACGCCCGAGGCGCAGGTGCTGGCATCCGAATCCACCGGCATCCACCGCCAGCTCGACGCGTTGCGCCGCACCGCGCGCAACCTGGCCGCCAGCGACACGGGCGATGTGCGGCTGGCCGCGATCCCGGCGGTGAGCCATGAGTTCTTGCCGCTGCTGCTGCAACAGCACGCGTTGCGCTACCCGCAGGTGGGCGTGGAGGTGCGCACCATCCACCAGGACCAGATGACGCAGGCCCTGCTCACGCGCAGCGTGGACTTCTGCCTGGGGTTCTACAAGCACCCGCACCCGCAGATCCGCAGCGACCTGCTGGTGAGCGGGCGCATGTACCTGGCGGTGGCCGAGGCGCTGTGGAGCCGCGCGCCCCGCGCCACCTCGCACAGCGCCCGGCTGGCGCAGGTGCCGGTGATCCGGCTGGTGGGCGACGACCCCATGCGGCAGTCCATCGACGAGATCGCCCAGCGCCTGGGCACCCCGGCGGGGCCGGGCATCCAGGTGCAGACATCACGCCTCGCGCTGGAGCTGGTGCGCCTGGGCATGGGCTGGACGGTGGTCGACTTTCTGACCGCCACGCGCCTGGACCCGGCCAGCATGGTCACGCTGGAGCTGCACGAGCTGCCGCCGATCTCGCTGTACAGCTACCACGCACGCTCGTCGCCACCGGGCCTGCAGGGCACGCGCATGCTGGCGATGCTGCCGGGGGTGCTCCATGCAGCCCTCTCGGGCCAGCCTCCTCGGCGGGCATGAAAAAACCCGCACACCCGTGGGCCGGGTGGCGGGTGGAGAGTTATCGCAGGTATCCAGCGGCTGCGTCTTTCATCAACGGCCTGGGCCATCGCGAGGCTCCCGCCGCGGGCAGCCGTGCAAGGGCCGCCCCGCCGCACCGGCTGCGTCCCCCTTCCCGAATTGCGCAGCCATTCGAGAGAAGGGGGAAGGCGCGAAGCGCCTCAGGGGGATCGCTTAAGCAGTCCAGCGGCGCAGCACCAGGCTGGCGTTGGTGCCGCCAAAGCCGAAGCTGTTGGACAGCACCGTGGTCAGCTCCGCATCGCGGGTCTGCGTGACCAGCGGCATGGAGCCCAGCGCGGGGTCGGGCGTGTCCACGTTGGCCGAGCCGGCGATGAAACCCTTGTTCAGCATGATCATGCAGTAGATGGCCTCCTGCACGCCGGTCGCGCCCAGCGAGTGGCCGGTGAGCGACTTGGTGGACGAGAACGGCGGCACCTTGTCGCCGAACAGCGCCTGCATGGCCCGCACTTCCTGCATGTCGCCCACGGGCGTGGAGGTGCCGTGGGTGTTGATGTAGTCGATGGGCGCGTCGAGCCCCTCCATCGCCTGCTTCATGCAGGCAATGGCGCCGTCGCCCGACGGGGCGACCATGTCTTCGCCGTCGCTGGTGGCGCCAAAGCCCACCACTTCGGCCAGGATGGTGGCGCCGCGCGCCTGGGCGTGCTCCAGGCTCTCCAGCACCACGGCGCCGCCGCCGCCGGCGATCACGAAGCCGTCACGGTTGGCGTCGTAGGCGCGCGAGGCTTTCTCGGGCGTGTCGTTGTACTTGCTGGACATGGCGCCCATGCCGTCGAACAGCAGCGACATGCCCCACGACAGCTCTTCGCCGCCGCCTGCGAACATCACGTCCTGCATGCCCCAGGCGATCTGCTGCGCGGCCGCGCCGATGCAGTGCGCCGACGTGGAGCAGGCAGACGTGATGGAGTAGTTGATGCCCTTGACCTTGAAGTTGGTCGCCAGGCACGCGGACACGGTGGAGCTCATGCAGCGCGTGACCTGGTAGGGCCCCACGCGGCGGATGCCCTTTTCGCGCAGCGTGTCGGCCGCCTCGATCTGGTTGTTGGGCGAGCCGCCGCCCGAGCCCATGATGAGGCCGGTGCGCGGGTGGCTGACCTGCTCGGGCGTGAGGCCTGCCTGGGCAATCGCGTCTTCAAGGGCGATCTGCGCGTACGCCGCGGCATCGCCCATGAAGCGCAGTTGCTTGCGGTCGATGCGCGACTCGATGTCGATCTCGGGCGCGCCGCCCACCTGGCTGCGCAGGCCCAGTTCCTTGAACTTTTCGACGGCCTTGATGCCGCTCTTGCTGGCGCGCAGCGAGGCCTCCACCGTGGCCAGGTCGTTGCCAATGCACGAGACGATGCCCGCGCCGGTGATGACTACGCGTTTCATGCTGCTGCTCCTTCTACCCCCGCAGCCTGTTCCTCGCGCTTGAACAGGCCCACGCGCAGGTCCTTGGCCACGTAGATTTCCTGGCCGTCGGCCAGCAGGCGTGCATCGCCAATGGCCATGACCAGTTTGCGCTTGATCACGCGCTTGATGTCGATTTCGTAGGTCACGAGTTTCACGTTGGGGCCCACTTCGCCGGTGAACTTGACTTCACCAGCCCCCAGGGCCCGGCCCTTGCCCGGCAGTTGCAGCCAGGTCAGGTAAAAGCCGATCAGCTGCCACATGGCATCGAGCCCCAGGCAACCGGGCATGACCGGGTCGCCCTGGAAGTGGCAGGCAAAGAACCACAGGTCGGGACGCACGTCCAGTTCGGCGCGGATCTTTCCCAGACCGTGCTCGCCACCATCGCTGTCGATGTGCGTGATGCGGTCGAACATCAGCATGGGCGGCAGCGGCAGGCGGCCACTGTCGGCGCCGAACAGCCGGCCCTCACCCGAGGCGATCAGTTGTTCGTAGGAAAAGGAATCAGCCATCTTCAGTCTTGCTCCAGAACGGCGGGTTGGCCCGCCTCAAATCATCGTTGTAACCAACACGAAACCCAACACAAGCCCCCGCTTGTGGGGCTCCATTATCAAGGCAGCAGGCAGCGCGGCGCGTTTTGGCCCACCGGAGCGCTGGGGCTCCCCCAGCGCGCTGACCTGGATCAAACCCCGCCCACGGTACGCAGCCGCCGGCAAACTGCGGCAAAAACCACCGCCACGGCACCCAGTATCCACAGCGGCCACAGCCCCCAGCGCGACACCCACCAGGCGTACGGCGTGATCGCCCAGCCCTCTTGCGCATTGAGCCCGCGGCCCTGCACCTCGCCCAGCAGAACGCCGCGGGTGTGGCGCTCCAGAGCATGCGTCACGACACCGCGGTGGTCGATGACAGCCGTGGCCCCGGTGTTGGTTGCGCGCACCATCGGGCGCTCGAACTCCAGGGACCGCATGCGGCTGATGTGCAGGTGCTGGTCGATGGCCAGGGTGTTGCCGAACCAGCCGATATTGCTGAAATTGACAAACACCGTGGGCGCCTGGGCCGGGTCGATGAAGCGGGCGCCCAGTTCTTCGCCGAACAAATCCTCGTAGCAGATGTTGGGCGCAATGCGCTGCCCGGCCCACGCAAACGACGGCTGGCCCACGGCGCCGCGGTTGAAGTCGCCCAGCGGGATGTTCATCATGGCCGTGAACCACTTGAAGAACGGCGGGATGAACTCGCCGAACGGCACCAGGTGGTGCTTGTCGTAACGGTACGGCGTGCCGGGCGGGGCCACGCCAGCGCCCATGCCGAGCACGGTGTTGGTGTAGCCGATGGTTTCGTCGCCCATCGGAATGCCCACCAGCGCCGCCTGCGGGCCCTGGGCGTAGCGCTGCTCGATGCCCTCCAGATAACCCGGAAGGAGCTGCTGGGGCAGCAGCGGAATGGCGGTCTCGGGCGCCACCACCAGGTCGGCCTTGGCCGCTTGCAGCTGCTCGGCATACCACTGGAGGGCCAGCGGCACCCCGCTGCCCTGCTGGAATTTCTCGTCCTGCGGGATGTTGCCCTGCAGTAGCGCGAGGGTCAGGGGCTTGGACTGCGCATGGGGGGGCGTGTAGCACAGGTTCACCGCGCAAAAGCGGTCGGCCGTAGCCGCAGCCAGCAGGACAGCGGCCACGACGGGCAAAACCCAGGCGCGCCAGCGGCGCAGGTCTACGCCACGCAACTGCACCACGTACATCGCCAGCACCGCGGCCACGGCACCGATGCCGTAGACGCCCACGTAACGCGCCAGGGCCGCCAGTGGCCCATCGACATGCGCGTAACCCCCGGCGCCCCAGGGAAAGCCGGTCCACAGCGTGCCCCGCGCCAGTTCGGCGACCAGCCACATTGCTCCGAAAAATATAGCACTCAGCGCACGGCTGGCAAGCGACAGGCGGCAAAAAATGCCTACAACCAGCGCGTAGTAGCTGCCCAGGAACGCGGCCAGGCCCAGCACCGCGGCCACGGCCAGGGGCGCGGCCAGCCCGCCGTAGGTGTGCATGGAGATATACAGCCACCAGAACGTGCCTGAGAGCCAGGCCGTGGCAAACAGCCCCCCCGTCAGCGCGCCGCGCCGCCAGCCAATGGCCTGGACCGGCGACGGCCGCACCAGCCAGGCCAGCACCGCCATCGACAGCAGTTGCAGCCACCACAGCGGCTGGCCGCTGCCGGGCCACGCCAGCGATGCAGCCTGGGCCAGGCCTGCGGCCACCGCCAGCACCGCCTGCGGGACCAGCGGCAGTCCCGCGGGGGCTCGAACGCGCGCCATCACTCGGCGCTGGCGCCAGGCTCTTCGGCCCGCGACACCTTGAACCAGCGCACCGCCCCGCCCTTGGTGTGAAGCACGACGAAGTTCAGGCCCGACAGTTGCAGATGTTCGCCCCGCTTGGGCACATGGCCCATTTCATGGGCGATCAGGCCGCCGATGGTGTCGAAGTTTTCAGCCGGGTCGCTGCCCTGGATCAGCACGTCGAACGCCTCGCAGACACGTTCGATGGAGGTGTCGCCGCTGACCCGGTAGGTGTGGTCGGCCAGGCCGAAGATATCGCCGTCGTCCTCGGGGATGTCGAACTCGTCTTCGATCTCGCCGACGATCTGTTCGAGCACGTCTTCGATGGTGATGAGCCCAGCCACGCGGCCGAACTCGTCGATCACCACGGCCAGATGGCTACGGCTGCCGCGGAACTCGCGCAGCAGGTCGTTCAGGCCCTTGCTCTCGGGCACGAAGATGGCCGGGCGCAGCAGCGCGCGGATGTTCAGCTCGGGCGCCCGCTGCAGTTTGAGCAGGTCTTTGGCCAGCAGGATGCCGATGATGTTCTCGCGCTCGCCCTGGTACACCGGAAACCGCGAATGCGCGGTGTGGATGACGAGGTTGAGCAGGTCTTCGAACGGGGCCTCGATGTTGAGGAGGTCCATCCGCGGCGCCGCGACCATCACGTCGCCTGCCGTCATGTCGGCCATGCGGATGACGCGCTCGAGCATCACGCGCGCTTCGGCGCCAATGACCTCGTTGTCTTCGGCCTCGGCCAGGGTCTCGATGAGTTCTTCCGTGGAGTCCGGGCCGGGATGGATGAACTCGGCCACTTTCTGCAGGAAGGTGCGCTTGTCTTCCCTTTCGGACGGTCGCCCAGGGTGCGCGGGGTGCGGGTCAGACACTGTCGTCTAGTGCAGGACGTGCGGTAGTGAATCAGGCCCCTAGGATAGCGGATTGTGGTGACAGGCCGCCGCTGGCGTTGCAACGGGGCCCATCGGCACAACCCGGCCGGCAGTGCGCCGGTCTCTCACGGGAGTCTGCGGCGTCTGTGGAGTTTTGGGCTATTCGGCCGACTGGTGGCGCGCGTGCTGCACGCCGCTGCGCACTTCCTGCACGTTGGCCAGGAAATCCCAGAACTGCTTGGCCTGCTTCTTGAACTGGTAGTCCACCTCGGCAAACTGCTGGCCCACCATCTCGGCCATGCGGGTGTCGAAACTGGCGGGCGGGATCTGCAGATACGCCTCGGACTCCGAGCCGTCGCGGCGCACCGTGGCACCGGCGCTGCGCGCGATCTTGAGCATTGCGGTGTTCTCGGACAGCGCATGGATGAACACCATGTTCACACCTTCGTTGCGGGCGTGCATCACCGCACGCTCGAACAGCCGCGCGCCAAAGCCACGGCCGCGGGCCTGCTTGAGCACGGACACGCCGAATTCGGCGCAGTGCTTGTGCTCGGGGTGCTCGGAGAAGGCCAGGTGCGCCATCGCGATGAGTTCGAGGCGGCGGTTGTAGATGCCGAAGATTTCGTCGCGGTTGAAATCGAGCTGCTCGGCGTAGCGGCGGATCTGCTCGTCGTTGGCTGCGTAGCCGAACCGCAGGTAGCGGTCGGACGGCTCGAGCTGCAACAGATGCTGGGTGATGCGCTCGCGGTACGAGGGACCCAGGGCACGGATGGGAACCATCACGGGAACCTCCTTCTTGACGCGGCTTTCAGCCGCGGACGGAGCACCTGTCACAGGGCGCAGCATGCCCCTGCCTACGTACCAGGATGCCTTGAGCCAGTCTTTCGTTGCGAACATGGATCGAATATAAGGGTTTCCCCTCATTATTTCCATACCTTTTGTTGCAATGCAGCAAAATAGTGAGGCGACTCCAAACCCTGCGCAATCACCCTTCAACGCCTGCTGTGCCTGCGTCATAAGCTATCAAATCAAGAGCAAACCGCCACAACACATCATGCCGCGCCGTCCCCGAGGCGACCCGCGCCCTCCCTGGAGCGGGCGGGAACACTGACCGCCGTAGCGCGCGGGTGACTCACTCGGAAGCTGACGGGTGGCCCGGCTGCGAGCGCTCTGCCACACGGACCAGGTCCAGCGGCACAGACGGTAGCGGATCGCGCCCGGCAGCCGGCGGCGCAGCGCAGTCGCCCGGCGCCACCACCGGCCCTTGCGCCGCACCAGCTTCCCCACCGCCAGCGCCGCGCCCCAGCCGGAGCACGGCCGCCCGGTCGACCAACAGCCCGACACTGTCGCCCAGCTGCAGGTCCAGCTGCCGCAGGCGCCGCGTTTCGTTGAGCTTGACGTTGCCCACACCGGCCACGACGCGCACGGACAGCATGTTCTTGGCATTGACCTCTAGCACCGCGTCCCGTCCTGGGTGCGTCTTCTCGTCGCACGCGCTGCTGTCATCCGGAGCCGCTGCGGCTCCGGTGTCAGCACAGCGCCGGCACTGCGTCGATTGCAGGTGCAGATGCGCCGCCAGGCCGCGGACCTCGACCGCGCGGCCCGAGACGTGCAGTTGCTCCACCGGATCCAGCACTTCCACCAGCGCGTGCGACAGCGCCAGGTGCTGAAAGCGCGCGGGCAGCACGATCTCGCCCAGCCACTGCTCCTGAAGGTCGTCGGACCCTGCTGTGGGCGAAGGCGTGCGTGGCAACCAGCGCAGCACCAGCGTGTCGCCCTCGCGCACGGCCACCAGCGGCGGCTCGGCGCCGGGCGCTGGCGTGGCCGCGCGGGCGCCCTTGCGGCGGCCCTCGCGGCGCAGGTGCAGGTTCAGCGTGACGTCGCTCGTGCTTCGCAGCACCACGCGTGTCGTGGGCACGTAGCCCCGCGCGTCGCTAGGGTCGCCTTCGATGCGCAGCCGCGTCACGCCTTGCAGTTGTGCCGCAGGGACGGTGTATTGGCGGCTGTCGCCGTCCTTGGCCTTGAAGCGGTCCATCCCGCTGATGGCCAGCAGGACCCAGAACATGACGAACACACCGGCAAAGAGCCAGGGGCCCAGCTTGCGCGGCGCGCCCGCCCGGGAGCGAAACCGCGCCATCACGTGAGCTCCTTTTCGTGCAGGTGCTGGTAGGTTTGCCACCACAGCAGCATCGGCAGGGCCAGCCAGAGCGCGGCGTTCAGTGCATGGGTCTCGGGGCCCAGCGTTGCGGCCCCGTCCCGCCACCAGGCAAAGAGCACCTCGTCCCGCGGACGCGACAGCACTGCGACCATGACCGTGGCAATGAACAGCACCACGCCGAGCACCAAGGTCTTGAGCATCGCCGCCTTGCGAAAGTACAGCGAGCCGGTCACGGCCGCCCCCTGCAGGGCCCAGGCGGCAATGAAGAACCCCCATTGCTGCGGGATGCTGAGCAGGGCTTCACGCAACGGCTGAAGCAGCAGCGGCACGAAGAGCGCGTAGTCCTGCAGATCAAGGTTGGCAGGGTCCGCCCAGGCCGCCCGCATCGCCAGCGCCACACCCTGCGCAGGCCACGAGATCGCCAGGAACAACAGTGTGTAGGCCACGGGGTATCCGACGACCACGACGCCTACGCACAGCAGCCACTTTTCCAGCACCGACGCCGGACGCATCAACACCAGCAGCGCGGACTCGCGCCGCGCCATGCCGTCGAAGTACCGCCCCGCAAACACGAACCCCGTGAGGTACAGCCCCCAGAAGTAGAAGGCCGACTGCCCCCCGGTCACAAACACTTCTCCGCGCGACACGCTCAGGCTGAACACCAGCAGAACGCAGTACAGGATGCCCGTCACCAGCAGGTGGCCCAGGTATTGCCGCATGTGCTCCGCCCAGTGGGCACGGGCCAGCAGCGTGAAGCGGTGCCACGAAAACGAGGCGCTGCCTGCGCTCGACAGTGGTGTGGATGCGGGTGCAGATGGGTGGTTGTTTGCGTTGCTCATGCCGCCTCCCTGGCCGCCGGGGCCGCGCGCAGCGGGGCCAGTACCTGCAGCACCTGGTCGCGGTTCAGACTCAGCGCCTTGTACAAAAGCTCCAGTTGCACCGAGCTGCCAGTCGGCACGGCCGCGCCAGGCTCGTTGGAGCGCAGAGCGACATAGGCCAGTTGCTGGCCGATGCGCTCCTGGTACAGCAGCGCGCCGCCCGCCTGCACGCGCGCAGCGTCGTCATCCTGCGCCACGCCCATGTGCAGCCAGCGCGCCAGCTCGTCCATGCGCGCCGACAGCGCCAGCCGCCCCTGATCGATGAACCAGATGTGGCTCAGGATGCTCTCCAGGTCGTGCGCCTGGTGGGTGCTGATGAGCACCGCGCGGTGCGCGTGCTCGGGGCGCTGCAGGAGCTTGCGAAACTGTGTGCGGCCCACGATGTCGAGGCCGTTGGTGGGCTCATCCATCAGCAGCAGCGGCGTGCACGTGGCCAGGGCGAAGGCAATGGCGGCCTTCTTTTTCTGACCCAGGCTCATGGACTCGAACCGCTCGGTAGCCGGCACCTCCAACTCCGCCAGGTACTCGTTCAGCAGCGCGTGTGAAAAGCGCGGGTAGAACACGCCCTGCGTGGCCGCCAGCTGCGCACACGTCAGGTTGGGCAGATGGAATTCTTCCGGCACGATGTAGATGGACGCCAGCAGGTCCGCAGCGCGTGCGCGGGGGTTGCGCCCCAGCACCTGCAGTTGCCCGGCCCAGGGCGTGAGCAGGCCGCAGATCAGCTTGAGCAGCGTGGACTTGCCACTGCCGTTGCGCCCGAAAAGGCCGTAGATGCCGGGCTGCTCCACACGGGCGGCAAAGCCGTCATACAGCAGGTGTCGGCCATAGCCGAACTGCAGGTTGTCGATAGCGATCATGAACAATCCGTAACACCCCCGGGGCCGAGGGCGCGCGGATTGTCACACAGGCTCAGAAGGTGCTTGCGCGGGGCTCAGACAGGCACTGCAGTCGTCGCCTTCACGCGGTCGAGCACGAAGCTCGTCTTGCAATCCTGCACGCTCGGGTGCTTGAGCAGCGTGTCCATGATGAAGCGGCTGTAGTGCGCCATGTCCGCCACCACCACGCGCAGCAGGTAGTCCATCTCGCCGGTGAGCGACGCGCATTCCACCACCTCGGGCCAGGTCTGCACGCTGGCGCGAAACAGGTCCATGGGGTTGCGCTTGTGGCTTTCGGTGTGCTTTTCCAGCCGCACATTGAGGTACGCCGTGAGCCCCAGGCCCACCGCCTCGGGCGGGACCAGCGCCACGTAGCGCTCGATCACGCCGCTGTCTTCCAGTCGCTTGACGCGGCGCAGCACGGCGCTGGGCGACAGGCCCACCTGCTCACCGATGACGTCATACGTCTCGCGGCCGTTTTCCTGCAGACGGCGCAGGATGGCGCGGTCCAGCTTGTCGAGTGCGTCAAAGGCTTTCATGGCGCAGGATTCTACGAAATTGCGCAGATTTTCGGCCGCCACATTGCGGGCTCGGGTATGTCCCGATAGTGACAAAAGCCGCTCCCACGAAGAATGAATCCTGCAAAAAAGAACGACCGTTCTATTTTGCAAATACAAGAAATCACATCACTGGAGACAAACACATGACAGGATTTTTGAGCCGCTTTCTGCGGCGACTGGTGCTGGCGGCGACCGCGGGGCTTTTGCTGCTGGGGGCGGGTGCGCACGCACAAAGCGGCTACACGCAGACGCGCTATCCCATCGTGCTGGTGCACGGGCTGTTCGGCTTCGACTCGGCCCTGGGCATCGACTACTTCTACGGCATCCCCGACGCGCTGCGCCAGGGCGGCGCCAAGGTCTACGTGGCCCAGGTCTCGGCGGCCAACAGCAGCGAGGTGCGCGGCGAGCAATTGCTGGCGCAGGTCAAGACCATCCTCGCGATCACGGGCGCGGGCAAGGTCAACCTGGTGGGCCACTCGCACGGCGGGCCCACCACGCGCTATGTGGCCGGTGCGGCGCCGCAGCTGGTGGCATCGGTCACCTCCATCGGGGGCGTGAACAAGGGCTCGCGCGTCGCCGACATCCTGCGCGGCGTGGCGCCGGCGGGGTCGGTGTCGGAAACCGTGGCCAACGCCGCAGCCAAGGCGCTGGTCAGCCTGATCAACCTCACCTCCGGCGGCACCGGCCTGCCGCAGATGCCCACCGCCGCACTGGACTCGCTCACCACCGCGGGCCTGGCCAGCTTCAACCGCCGCTTCCCGCAGGGCCTGCCCACCGGCTGCGGCAGCGGGGCCGAGCTGGTCAACGGTGTGCGCTACTACTCGTGGACGGGCACGCAGCCGCTGACCAACGTGCTCGACGCCAGCGACGGCCTGCTCAGCGTGCTGAGCCTGGTGTTCGGCGAAGCCAACGACGGCCTGGTGTCGGCCTGCTCGTCGCGCCTGGGCAAGCACCTGGGCGACTACCGCCAGAACCACCTGGACGAGGTGAACCAGCTGGTGGGCCTGCGCGACTGGTTCTCCACCGACCCGGTGACGCTGTACCGCCAGCACGCCAACCGCCTGAAGGCGCAGGGCCTGTAAGCCATGCAGCGCAGCCGCGTGATCGCAGGGGTGGCCGTGCTGGCCGCCGTGGCCGGGGCTGCGCTCTGGTGGTTTCAACCCGACCCTGAGGCCGGTGCACCCGGCACGGCGGTCCTCGGCGCGCCGCCCGCCGCAGAGCGGCAGGCCGCGGCCCTGGGCGCCGCCGCGCTGGACGGGGGCGCGCCCGGCAGCGCCGCGGGCGCACGGCGATCTGCGGCGGACGCGGACCTGCCCGACCCCCTGCTCGTCCAGGGCCTGCGCGACACGCTCGAAGCCCTGCTGATGGAAGCCGGCGACGTGAGCGACCCGGCCGCCCTCAAGCAGCGCCTGGCCGCCCTGGTGGGCCGGCACTTTCCGGCGGCACTGGCCGCCCGGGCGCTGGCGCTGGCAGAGCGCTATGTGGACTACCGCGTGGCGCTGGGTCAGCTTAAAAGCCCAGCTGCAGCGCAGGACCTGAACGACCCGCGCGCGCTGCGCGATGCCATGCAGGCGCGGGACAAGGTGCGCCTGCAGTTCTTCGACGGCCCTGAATACGATGCACTTTTCGCGCGCGAAGCCGCATTGGACCGCTACACCCTGGCGCGCCTGGAGATCTCACGCAACACCGGCCTCAGCCCCGAACAGCGGGCCCAGGCCCTGCAGGCCGCTGACAGCGAACTGCCCCCGGAGCGCCGCGCAGAGCGCGCTGCATCTACAGAACACATGGCGGCGGCCGCCCAGACCGCCGCTTTCAATGCGCAGAACGCGAGCGACCTCACGCGCCACCAGGCCCGCAGCGCCCAGTACGGCGAGGCCGCCGCCCACGCGCTGGCGCAGCTCGACCGCGACGAGCAGCACTGGCAGCAGCGGCTCGACCAGTACAGCCAGGCCCGCGCGCAGCAGGGCGACCAGAGCGCCGCGGCGCAGCAACTGCGCCAGCAGCTGTTCAGCAGCGAAGAGCAGCAGCGCCTGGATGCGGCACTGGCGCTGCGCAGACTCGGGGCAGCGCCCGCGGGCTCTTGAGCGCCACGCTGCCACGCCCAGGCTTTCAACGTCACAGCGCTCCCGAATTGCGCCGCAATCCGACCATTCGCAAGATTCCTGCAAATCAGGCGCCCCGAGGTCTTGATTTCGCCAGAAACATGAGGCCATGCGCGCCTACAGTCGATGCCATTCACCCCACCACGAATGCCGGAGACACCCCATGAACGCCGCCCTGCCGCAAGAAACCGCCGCCCAGCTCGAAGCCTGGGACAACCCCATGGGGCTGATGGGCTTCGAGTTCATCGAATTCACCTCGCCCACCCCGGGCGTGCTGGAGGCGGTGTTTGAAAAACTGGGCTTCACGCTGGTCGCCAAGCACCGCTCCAAGGACGTGGTGCTGTACCGCCAGAACGGCATCAACTTCATCCTGAACCGAGAGCCCCACAGCCAGGCGGCCTACTTCGGCGCCGAGCACGGCCCGTCGGCCTGCGGCCTGGCGTTTCGCGTGAAGGATGCGCACAAAGCGTACAACCGCGCGCTGGAGCTGGGTGCCCAGCCCATCGAAATTCCGACCGGCCCGATGGAACTGCGCCTGCCCGCCATCAAGGGCATCGGCGGCGCGCCGCTGTATCTGATCGACCGGTTTGAAGACGGCAAGTCCATCTACGACATCGACTTCGAATTCATCGAAGGCGTGGACCGCCGCCCCGTGGGCCACGGCCTGAACCTCATCGACCACCTGACCCACAACGTGTACCGGGGCCGCATGGGATTCTGGGCCAACTTCTACGAGAGGCTGTTCAACTTCCGCGAGATCCGCTACTTCGACATCCAGGGCGAGTACACGGGCCTGACGTCCAAGGCCATGACCGCGCCCGACGGCAAGATCCGCATCCCGCTGAACGAAGAGTCCAAGCAGGGCGGCGGCCAGATCGAAGAATTCCTGATGCAGTTCAACGGTGAAGGCATCCAGCACATCGCGCTCATCTGCGACAACCTGCAGGACGTGGTGGACAAGCTGGGCATGGCCGGTGTCGGCCTGGCCACCGCGCCCAACGACGTCTACTACGAGATGCTGGACACCCGCCTGCCCGGCCACGGCCAGCCCGTGCCCGAGCTGCAGTCGCGCGGCATTCTGCTGGATGGCACCACGGCCGACGGCACGCCGCGCCTCTTGCTGCAGATTTTCTCCACGCCCATGCTGGGCCCCGTGTTCTTCGAGTTCATCCAGCGCGAAGGCGACTACCGCGACGGCTTCGGCGAAGGCAACTTCAAGGCGCTGTTCGAATCGCTGGAGCGCGACCAGATCCGCCGGGGCGTGCTGAACACCTAAGACATCAGACATCTTTGGGTTAACCCTGGGCAGGTGCCTATACTGCGCGCTCCCCGGAACTCAAAAGGATCCCGATGTCGCTCCGTACTCTCTGGCTGTCCAGCATCGCCCTGGCTGCTGCTGCTGCTGCAGCCATGCCCGCCCTGGCACAGAACCCCGCCGCCCCGCTCACCATCGTGGTCCCCTACCCTGCGGGCGGCCCGCTCGACATCTCGGCCCGCATCGTGGCCGAAGGCACGACCCAGCTGGGCCCCATCACGGTGGAGAACAAGCCTGGCGCGGGCGGCAACACCGGGGCGGACCAGGTCGCCAAGGCCGGCAAGACCAGCAACCAAGTGCTGATGGGCGCCGTGGCCACCCACGCGGTGAACCCGTGGCTGTACAAGAATTTTCCGTACAACCCCATCAAGGACTTCAAGCCCCTGGTGCTGGTGGCGCGCACGCCCAACGTGCTGGTGGTGAACGCCGAGCAGGCCAGCAAGCTCGGCATCAAGACCACGCCGGACCTGGTGCAGTACCTCAAGAAGAACCCGAACCAGTTCAAGTACGGCTCGGGCGGCAACGGCAGCATCGGCCACATCGCGGCGGAGATGTTCGAGTCGCTCACCAACACCAAGATGGACCACACGCCGTTCCAGGGCTCCAAGCCCGCGCTGGCGGCGCTGGAGTCCGGCCAGGTGCTGCTGGTGTTCGACAACCTGGCGTCGGCCCTGCCGCAGATCCAGTCGGGCAAGTTCCTGGCGCTGGGTGTGACCACGCTGAGCCGCAACGAGGCGCTGCCCGACGTGCACAGCATCAACGACAGCGTGCAGGGCTTCAACGTGTCCACCTGGTTCGGCCTGTTCGCGCCCGCCTCGCTGCCCGACGCAGACGCGCGCCGCTATGCCACCGCCTTTGCGGCAGCCATGCATTCGCCCGCCGGCAAGGAGAAGTTCAAAAAGATGGGCATCACGCCCGAAGAGTTGACGCTCGACACGTTCGCCCAGTTCGTGCGCTCGGAAAACAGCAAGTACGAGTTCCTGATCCGGGCCGCAAAAATCAAGATCGATTAGCAGCCGCCAGGGCAGGTGCGCGCCACCCCGGCGCGCGGTCAGGGCGGCAAGGAGTACAAGAAAATGGGACAAGCCCCTGTCGTCTATGGCCAATCCGCCCGCCCACCCCGCGGCGACTACTCGCGCGCCAGCGAGGACTACACCTGCCCGCAGGATTACGCGAGCTACACCGCCGCCGACCACGACACCTACCGCCGCCTGTACGAGCGCCAGCGCGCCCTTCTGCCGGGCCTGGCGAGCGATGCCTTCATTGCGGCCCTGCCCTCGCTGGGCGCGAGCGACCGCATCCCGCGCTTCGAAGAGGTCAACGAGCGCCTGTTGAAAGCCACCGGCTGGGAGCTGGTGGGCGTGCCGGGCCTGATCCCGGAGGTGCCTTTTTTCACACTGCTGGCCAACCGCAAGTTCCCGGTGACGGACTGGATCCGCAAGCCCGAGGAGTTCGAGTACATCGTCGAGCCGGATATTTTTCACGACCTGTTCGGGCATGTGCCGTTGCTGTTCAACCCGGTGTTCGCGGACTACGTGCAGCGTTACGGGCAGGGCGGTCTGAAGGCGCAGGGGCTGGGGTCGTGCGAGATGCTGTCGCGGCTGTACTGGTACACGATCGAGTTCGGGCTGATCCGTGAGGCGGGGGAGTTGCGGGCGTATGGGGCGGGGATCTTGAGCTCTTCAGGAGAGCTTGCGTATGCGGTGCAGAGCCCGGAGCCGCAGCGGATTCCGCTGGCGCTGGAGCGGACGATGCGTACGCGGTACAAGATCGATACGTACCAGCAGACGTATTTTGTGATTGATAGTTTTGAGCAGTTGTTCGAGATGACGGCGGCGGACTTTGCGCCGATCTATGAGCGGCTCAGGGGGTTGCCGGAGTTTGCTGCGGATGAGCGGGAGGCTGTGGCGGCTTGATTGATGACATCCGTTCGGGTTGAGCTTGTCGAAACCTGAGCACAGCGACCCACATCCGTTCGGGTTGAGCCTGTCGAAACCGGGGCACGGCGACCCCACATCCCGTTCGGGTTGAGCCTGTCGAAACCTGGGCGCTGCTCGCAGGCTCGCTGATTGGCCGCATGCCCTTGTTGAGGGCGGAGGCCGGGAGTCGCCCGGCGTGCGAG
>NZ_LMLZ01000016.1 GCF_001422735.1 Acidovorax sp. Leaf78
TGCGCATTGCCTTTGCTGTGTGGCGATCGGGCAAGCCGTTTGATGCTCATCGCATCACCCCAAGCGCTTGACTCGAACCATAGAACCTTTGCCAGGCCGCTGGGTGCGTCCCCCTCAGGGGGAAGGCGCCGCAGGCGACTCAGGGGGAGCTAAATCTTCTGCGCCGACATGAACGTGTCATACCGCGCTTCCGCAAACCGGAACCACAGGATCTGGTCACGCTGGAAGTTGCGCATGTCGCCGTAGATCTTTTTCCACTCCGGGCTTTTGGAGTCGTTCTGCGCGAAGACGTCCATCGATGCCTTGAACGCGGCATCCATCACGGTCTGCGAAAACGGCAGCACCTTGGTCTTGGCGGCCACCAGTTGCTTGAGCGCGTTGGGATTGAGCGCGTCGTACCGGGCGAGCATGTCCGTGTGCGCTATCGATGCCGCAGCCTCGATGATGAAGCGGTAGTCTGGCGTGAGCGACTCGTAGGCCTTCTTGTTCACATAGAGATCGACCTCGGGGCCGCCCTCCCACCAGCCGGGGTAATAGTAGTAAGGCGCCACCTTGTTGAAGCCCAGCTTCTGGTCATCGTAAGGGCCGATCCACTCGGCCGCATCGATCACGCCCTTTTGCAGCGCCTGGTAGATCTCGCCGCCCGGCAGGCTCTGCGGAATGGCGCCCAGCCTCTGCATGACCTCGGCCACCAAGCCGCCACCCACCCGGATCTTCAGGCCTTTGAAGTCCGCAGGCGTCTTGATCTCGCGCAGGAACCAGCCGCCCATCTGCGTGCCTGTGTTGCCGCAGGCAAAACTCACGATGTTGTAGCCGGCGTAGAACTCGTTCATGAGCTTGCGCCCGTTGCCATGCAGCATCCACGCACTCATCTGGCGGGCATTGAAGCCGAAAGGCACCGCACAACCCAGCGCGAACGCCGGGTTCTTGGCGTAGAAGTAATACGGCACGGCGTGGCACATCTCCACCGCGCCGCTCTGCACGCCATCCACCACGTCGAACGGGGGCATGAGTTCTCCGCCGGGGTGGACCGATATCTCGAACTTGCCGTTGGACAGGGTGCGCACGGCCTTCGCGAACACCTCGGCGCCGCCGAAGATGTTGTCCGAGGAGCGCGGAAAACTGGATGCTATGCGCCACCGCAGCGTGGGCTGGGCATGCACGGCCGGCGCAACGCCTGTGGCCAGTACACCCGCCAGACCGGAGTGCTTGATGAGCGAACGGCGATCCATACAAAAAGTCTCCAGAGGGGTGGTAGTGCCGGAAGGGAGCAGCCAGGGCACCCTTGCAGCGCCCGCACGGGCTGGTGGCCCGTTGCTTTTTGACGCAATTGTAGAAGGCAGGGGTGCGGACTGCCCTCTAGGTTTTCCCGGGCGCCGGGCGAGGTATCTCTGCGCCCGGCCGAAGCCGTCCAGGGCCGCAGCGGCAACTGCCCCGCTCTGGCCGATCGCAGTGCAAGGTGACGCCGAAGCGATGGCGCCGCACGCGGCGACGCTCCGAACGCGGCCGGCCATCAGTGCACGGCCTGTGCGGGCCGCCCATGCCAGTAGCCATTGCCGCACCACCGCCCCCTGGCGGTGTGCCGATCAGGACGCCAGGAAGCGTTGGCGGATCGCCCGCTCGATGCCCGCGGCATCCAGGCCCTGCAGTGCCAGCAGCTTGGCCGGGTCGCCATGCTCGATGAAGACATCGGGCAGGCCCAATTGCAGCACGGGGCGCACGATGCCCATGGCGTTGAGCGCCTCGGTCACGGCGCTGCCTGCGCCGCCCTGGATGGCGCCCTCTTCCAGCGTCACCAGCACATCGTGGCGCTCGGCCACGTCGCGCAGCAGGGCCTCGTCGATGGGCTTGGCCCAGCGCATATTGGCCACGGTGGCATCGAGCGCGTCACCGGCCTGCAGGGCCGGGTACAGCAGCGTGCCGAAGGCGAGGATGGCGATGCGCGGGGTGCTGCCGGGCGCAGCAGTGCCCTGTCGTTCGCGGCGGATCTCGCCCTTGCCGAACGGCAGGCCTTCCAGCCCCGGCAGGGGCGCCACGCCCGCGCCGCTGCCGCGCGGGTAGCGCACGGCCACGGGGTGGTTCTGCGCGAACGCGGTGGACAGCAACTGGCGGCATTCGCGCTCGTCGGCCGGGCACGCCATGCTCATGTTGGGAATGCAGCGCACGAAGGGGATGTCGTACGCCCCCGCGTGCGTGGCGCCGTCGGCCCCCACCAGGCCCGCGCGGTCGAGCGCAAAGACCACCGGCAGGTTCTGCAGCGCCACGTCGTGGATCAGCTGGTCGTAGCCGCGCTGCAAGAACGTGGAGTAGATCGCCACCACGGGCTTGACGCCCTCGCAGGCCATGCCGCCCGCAAAGGTCACCGCGTGCTGCTCGGCAATGCCAACGTCGTAGTAGCGGTCCGGGAAGCGCTTTTCGAACTCGACCATGCCCGAGCCCTCGCGCATGGCGGGCGTGATGCCCACCAGGCGCGTGTCGTGCGCGGCCATGTCGCACAGCCATTGGCCGAAGACCTGGGTGAACGTGGGCTTGGGCGGCGTGGCGGGCTTGGTCAGGCCTACGCTGGGGTCGAACTTGCCGGGGCCGTGGTAGGCCACGGGGTCGGCCTCGGCCAGCTTGTAGCCCTGGCCCTTCTTGGTCACCACGTGCAGGAACTGCGGGCCCTTGAGGCTCTTGATGTTCTCAAGCGTGGGGATGAGCGAGTCGAGGTCGTGCCCGTCGATGGGGCCGATGTAGTTGAAGCCGAATTTTTCGAACAGCGTGGCGGGCACCACCATGCCCTTGGCCTGCTGCTCGAAGCGCTTGGCCAGCTCCAGCAGCGGCGGCACGGGCTTGAGCACGGTCTTGCCCACGTTCTTGGCGGCAGCGTAGAACTGGCCGCTCATGAGCTGCGCCAGATACCGGTTGAGCGCGCCCACGGGCGGGCTGATCGACATGTCGTTGTCGTTGAGCACCACGAGCAGGTTGGCATCGGCCACGCCAGCGTTGTTCAGCGCCTCGAAGGCCATGCCGGCCGTCATGGCGCCGTCGCCGATGATGGCCACCGCGTGGCGGTTTTCGCCCTTGAGCTTGGCCGCCAGGGCCATGCCCAATGCGGCCGAGATGCTTGTGCTGGAATGCGCCGTGCCGAAGGTGTCGTACGGGCTCTCGGCCCGTTGCGGAAATCCCGAGATGCCGCCCATCTGCCGCAGCGTCTGCATGCGGTCGCGCCGGCCGGTCAGGATCTTGTGCGGGTAGGTCTGGTGGCCCACGTCCCACACCAGCCGGTCTTCGGGGGTGTTGAAGACGTGGTGCAGGGCCACCGTCAACTCGACCGTGCCCAGGTTGGAGCTCAGATGCCCGCCGGTCTGGGAGACGCTTTGCAGCACGAACTCGCGCAGCTCGGTGGCCAGCGCCTTGAGGTCTGCGCGCGAGAGCTGGCGCAGGTCTGCCGGGTCGTTGATGGTCTGCAGCAGGGGAAAGGACGTGGTTGACATTACTATTCTTTTGATAGCTGCTAGCGCTTGCTGGGCAAGCGGTAGGGGCTAGTTTTCATCATGATCGGCAACAACGGGGCAAGCACGGTGCATGAACAGGGCGAGAACGGGCTCAATGGGAGCGGCGCACGACCATGTCGGCCAGCGCCCCCAGGGCGCGGGTATCGGGCAGGCCGCTGCGCGCGAGCGCCGCGTACGACTCCTGCAGCAGTTCTTGCGCATAGGCCTGCGCCCGTGCCAGGCCCAGCAGCGACACATAGGTAGGTTTGTCGGCCGCGGCATCCTTGCCCGCCGTCTTGCCGAGCGTGGCCGAATCGGCCACCACGTCCAGGATGTCGTCCACCACCTGGAACGCCAGGCCCATGGCCGCACCGTAGTCTGACAGCGCCTGGTAGGCCGGCTGCGCGGCATGGCCGCACACGGCGCCCATGAGCACGCTGCCCTGCAGCAGCGCGCCGGTCTTGAGCCGGTGCATCTGGCGCAGCTGGTCTTCGGTCAATGCCAGGCCCACACTGGCCAGGTCGATCGCCTGCCCGCCGGCCATGCCGGCCGAGCCCGCCGCGCGCGCCAGCAGGCGGCACAGCGTGGCCTGTGTGGCAGGCGGTATGGCACTGCCGTCGGGCGTGAGCAGCTCGAACGCAAACGCCTGCAGCGCGTCGCCCGCCAGCAGGGCCTGCGCCTCGCCGAACTGCACGTGCACCGTGGGCTTGCCCCGGCGCAGCACGTCGTTGTCCATGCAGGGCATGTCGTCGTGCACCAGCGAGTACGCGTGGATCAGCTCGACCGCGCACGCGGCCCGCAGGGCTGCGTCGTCAGCCGGTGTCGTCGCCGCTGCCGCGGTTGTTGTCGCCGCCACTGCCGCAGCGGGGTGGGCGCTGCACACGGCCTCGTACGCGGCCAGCACCAGCAGGGGCCGCAGCCGCTTGCCGCCATCGAGCACCGCGTAGCGCATCGCATCGCCCAGGCCGGCGGGCGCACCGTCGCCCACCCAGTGCGACAGGGCTTGCTCGACATGGGCAAGGTGGTTTTGGCTCCAGGGAGCGGCATCAAAAGCAGAAAGACTCATCGCTGCGTCGGTCGGCGCGGGCACTGCACTCATTCCTGGCTCCATGGTTGCAGTTGGCCCTCGTCCAGCACCTTGATCTGGTCCTGCACGGCTTCGAGCCGCTGTCGGCAAAAGGCCAGCAGCGTGGCGCCGCGCTGGTAGCCGGCCAGCATCTGGTCCAGCGGCAACTGGCCCGACTCGATGCGGGCCACGAGCTGCTCCAGTTCCTCCAGCGCCGCTTCGTAGCTGGCGGGTTCGGAAGGAGGCGCGGGGGTGGCGGGGGCCTTGGGCATGGAGGGGGCGCAGAGCGCGGGTGAAAAAACCGGTCATTTTAGGCGCACCACTGCGACGCAGGGGGCCAAGGCCGCAGAATGGGCGCGCCCTTGCCGAAGCCAATCGCCAGCCGGTCCATGCCCAGGGCATCGCGGCGGTTTGATCTGCATCTAGAACGAAGCTTTTCAATACACGTAGCGGGGATGCGGGAATAACCCCACCGCCTATAATCCCATTCCCGCACACCGGCTCATGTTCCCGAGCCGGTTTCTTTTTTCTGGATGCGCTCCGGCGCACCTCCCGCACTTCCCTGTGGGGAGTCTTTAGGTCAGGTCACCCATGTCTGATTTAAGTCTTCAACTGCAGCAGGCCGCAAGCCAACTACCAGTTTCAAGCTACTTTGACGATGCGCTGTTCCAGCGCGAGCTAGCCACCATCTTCCAGCGCGGGCCCCGCTATGTGGGGCACCAACTGAGCGTGCCGAATGCGGGCGACTACTACGCACTGCCCCAGGAAGGCGAGGGCCGCGCGCTGGTGCGCAACGCCCAGGGCGGCGTCGAGCTGGTCTCCAACGTCTGCCGCCACCGCCAGGCTGTCATGCTCAAGGGCAAGGGTTCGCTGCAAGGCCAGGGCAAGGGCCATGCGGGCGGCAACATCGTGTGCCCCCTGCACCGCTGGACGTACAGCCCCCAGGGCGAACTGCTGGGCGCGCCCCACTTCTCGCACGACCCGTGCCTGAACCTGAACAACTACCCGCTGCGCGAGTGGAACGGGCTTCTGTTCGAAGACAACGGCTACGACGTGGCCGCCGACCTCGCCCAGATGGGCCCGCGCGCCGACTTGAGCTTTGACGGCTACGTGCTCGACCATGTGGAGATGCACGAGTGCAACTACAACTGGAAGACCTTCATCGAGGTCTATCTTGAGGACTACCACGTCGGCCCCTTCCACCCGGGCCTGGGCAGCTTCGTGACGTGTGACGACCTGCGCTGGGAGTTCGGCAAGAACTACTCGGTGCAGACCGTGGGCGTGGCCAACCGCCTGGGCAAGGCCGGCAGCCCGGTGTACGAGCGCTGGCACGAGGCGCTGCTCGCCTTCCGCGAGGGCAAGCCGCCCAAGCACGGTGCGATCTGGCTCACGCTGTACCCGCACATCATGGTGGAGTGGTACCCGCACGTGCTGACCGTGTCCACGCTGCACCCCATCAGCCCGACCAAGACCATGAACATGGTGGAGTTCTACTACCCCGAAGAGATCGCGGCGTTCGAGCGCGAATTCGTCGAGGCGCAGAAGGCTGCCTACATGGAGACCTGCGTCGAGGACGATGAGATCGGCGAGCGCATGGACGCCGGCCGCAAGGCGCTGCTGGCGCGCGGCGACAATGAAGTCGGCCCCTACCAGAGCCCCATGGAAGACGGGATGCAGCACTTTCACGAGTGGTATCGCAACGCGATGGGTGAAGCAGTACCAAAGCGCTGAACTGGGGCGCAAAGCCGCCTGAATCCGCGGGTTCACCCGCAATGCTCTCATTACAATAGCTGCCAGCGCTTGGTAATCCAGCGCGGCAGCTATTTTTACTTTCGAGACTCATTCCCCATGCAAGCCCTCTGGATGGTGTTGGCCGCGTTCCTGTTTGCCAGCATGGGCGTGTGCGTGAAGCTCGCCTCCAGCTTCTTCAACTCGGCCGAGCTGGTCTGCTACCGGGGCCTCATCGGCATGGCCATTCTGTGGCTGCTGGCCCGGTCGCAAAAGGTGAGCCTGGCCACGCAGTACCCGGGCATGCATGCGTGGCGCAGCTCGGTGGGCGTGGTGTCGCTCGGGGCCTGGTTCTACGCGATTGCCCATTTGCCCCTGGCCACGGCCATGACGCTCAACTACATGAGCAGCGTGTGGATCGCGGCCTTTCTCATCGGCGGCACGCTGCTGGCCTGGCGGCCCTCGGCCACCACCCCGCGCCCCGCGCTGCAGGGCACGCTGATCGCCACCGTGCTCACCGGCTTCGTGGGCGTGGTGATGATGCTGCGCCCCAGCCTGGACGCGCACCAGGCCTTCGCCGGCATGATCGGACTGATGTCGGGCCTGTCGGCCGCGTTTGCCTACATGCAGGTCGTGGCCCTGTCGCGCTTGGGCGAGCCCGAGTCGCGCACGGTGTTTTACTTTGCGCTGGGCTCGGCAGTGGCGGGCGGCGCCGCGCTGCTGTTCACCGGCACGTCGGTGTGGCCGGGGTGGCAGGCCCTCTGGCTGCTGCCCATCGGCATCCTGGCGGCGGGCGGCCAGCTGTGCATGACCAAGGCGTATGCCAGCGCCAAAACGCAGCGCGGCACGCTGGTGGTGGCCAACCTGCAGTACTCGGGCATCGTGTTCGCCGCCATCTACAGCGTGGCCCTGTTCGGCGACCAGTTGCCGCCCATCGCCTGGGCGGGCATGGCGCTCATCGTGGGCAGCGGCATCGCCGCCACCATCCTGCGCGCCCGCGCCGCACCCGGTGCGCCCGCTGAAGAACATTGATACGAACTGGATGCACGGGACCGCGCGCAACTGGACACAATGGAGCCCGTTGTTTTGACATCCCACTCCGATGACCACCTCTTACACCACCCTCATTTCCGCTTCTGAACTGCAGGCCCTGATCGACGGCGGCGCGCCGCTGATGGTGTTCGACTGCAGCTTCGACCTGATGCATCCTTCGGCCGGTGCACAGCAGTACGACCAGGCCCACATCCCCGGCGCCGTCTACGCCGACCTCGACCACCACCTGAGCGCCAAGCACGGCGCGCCCGGTGCGGGCGGCACCCTGACCGCGCAAGAGGCCGACAAGCCCGCGTCCGGCGGCCGCCACCCGCTGCCCAGCCGCGAGCGATTTTCGATGTGGCTCTCCAGCGTAGGCTTTGCCAACCACATGCAGGCCGTGGTGTACGACCGCCAGGGCGCCAACTACTGCGGTCGCCTGTGGTGGATGCTCAAGTGGGCGGGCCACGATGCGGTGGCCGTGCTCGACGGCGGCCTCCAGGCCTGGCAGACGGCCGGTGGCGCGGTGGCCAGCGGTGAGGAGCCCGCGCACTTCCAGTCCAACTTCGAACTGGGCGAGCCCCTGCGCCGCCTGGCCACGGCCGACGAGGTGCTGGCCGGCCTGGGCAGCCCCGCGCAAAACGTGATCGACGCCCGTGCCGGCGCACGCTTTCGCGGCGAAGTCGAGCCGCTGGACCCGGTGGCGGGCCACATCCCCGGCGCGCTGAACCGCCCGTTTGCCGAGAACATCGGCGCGGACGGCCGCTTCAAGCCCGCCGCCACACTGCGCGCGGAGTTCGACGCCCTGCTCGCAGGCCGCGACCCGGCCACCGTGGTGCACCAGTGCGGCAGCGGCGTGAGCGCCGTGCCCAACCTGCTGGCCATGGAAGTGGCCGGCCTGGGCCCTACCGCGCTGTTTGCCGGCAGCTGGAGCGAATGGTGCTCAGACCCCGCCCGCCCGGTCGAAAAAGGCTGATTCGCGCCACAACATGCCAACGCGGCGTGTAAAACCGCAAAAAAGATGGTTTTGCAGGCGCTATCAAAACCATGAGCAGAATCGGGCAGGGTGTGCATACAGGCACAGCACCCCTGCACCAATGGAAATGCGGGACAGCGCCTGAGGTTCTTGTAAGGCAAATTCCTACACGGCCCACCGCACAACCAGACACGCTGCACATCCAAACCCCGACTTAATTTCTGATTGGGGCGGTTTCACAATCCATTTCATCGGATCACGCAAAGCCTGCAATCAGCAGGAAACGCGGACCCCGAACTGGAAAAAGGAAGCTGCCATGACCAACGAACAAATCCTCGCTGAAATCCGCGAAGCCAACCTCACTTACCTGATGCTGGCCCAGACCCTGATTCGCCAGGACAAGGCGGAAGCCGTGTTCCGCTTGGGCATGAACGAGGAGTCTGCCGATATTCTCGCTTCGCTGTCCGCAGCACAAGTGATGAAGCTGGCCTCCCGCAACACGCTGCTGTGCAGCTTCCGTGTGGACGACAACCTGGTTTGGAGCTTGCTGACCAACCACTCGGCCAAGAAGGTGGGCAACGAAGCCACCAACACGCTGCACGCCAACATCCTGATGGCCAGCCGCGTGTCTGAAGTGCTCTGACAGAGCAGCGCTTCACCCGCCCCGCCCTCACCGCCCACCCCGCCGAAAGCCCGCCATGTCGTCCACCACCACTGCCGCCGCCGTCAAAGCCCCAGCCAAGAGCGTTCTGAACGAATCCAAGCAGATCGAACGCGCTGCCATGCTGATCCAGATGGGCGCACGCATGCAGGTGCTGGAGTCGGAAACCACGCTGTCGTACGAGCGGTTGATCCGCCTGTACAAGGAGATAGCGGGCAAGTCGCCGTCCAAGGGCCAACTGCCCTTCTCAACCGACTGGTTCCTGACCTGGCAGGAAAACATCCACAGCTCGCTGTTCTTGAACATCTACGAATACCTGTCCAAGGGCGTGGACCTGGATTCGGTGGAACTGCTGACCAAGGCCTACCGCCTGTACAACGAACAGGTCGCCACCGCCGAGATCGAACCCCTGCTGTCCTTCACCCGCGCCTGGCGCCTGGTGAAATTCGTGGACGCCGGCATGCTCACCCGCACCAAGTGCTCGCAGTGCAGCGGCCAGTTCGTGACCGAGCTGTACGAAAACCGCCACTTCACCTGCGGCCTGTGCAACCCACCCGCACGCGCTGGCAAGAGCAAGACCGCCGGCGCGCTGATGCTGCATTGACCTTTCCAGCAAAAAGCCCCGCACGGACTACCGGCGGGGCTTTGGTGTTTCTGGAGGAGACAACAGTCCACTGGTCTATGAACTCGCATGGACCAAGCCAGTGCCCCCGCGCAAGGGCCGCCCCGCCGCGCTGGGGGCGTCCCCCTCGGGGGAAGGCGCGAAGCGGCTCAGGGGGGCTTCACTACCTTCCAGCCAGCAACGCCCGCACGTTCTCGTCCATCGGCACCGCATAGTTGTACGCCGCCACCACCGTGTTGCCCACGGGGTTCACCAGCTTCAAGCTGATGTAGACCACCGTCGTGGACACCGCATACGTGCCCACCACCACGGCCTGGGCGTCCTGTGCCTGGCTGACCTCGCGCACCTCGCGCGACAGAAGCAACTCGCCCTGGTCGCGCTGCAGCAGCAGGTTGTCGCGCAGCTTCACCTCGGTCACCCGCAGCCCGCGGTGCACCAGGCGGCCCGCAATCTGCTCGGAGAAGATGCGGCCCAGACGGGACGATTCGGTCAGGCGGTCCACATTCACCAACGTGGCCACCAGCACCGGCTGGCGCGCGTCCAGCGGTGCGTACTGCAGCAGCGCGTCGGCAGCGCGCTCGTTGGTCTCGATCAGGTCGCTGCGCGAAATGCCACCGGCCCGGTCGCCGTAGTAGTAGCTGTGCATGGGGTTGCTCGCACAGCCCTGCAGGCCCAGGGCCAGGCAGGCGGCAGCCAGTGTGTGCATGGCGCGCATTGGGGCGCGGGGCAGGCGGGGCGTCATGGTGCCACCACCTGCCACGTTTTCATGGGTGTGGGCGGGGGCGGCATGGGGGGCGGCGGCTCAGGCGCCTTGGCCTTGTACAGGACCGAGTCATCCTGCTCGATGTAGTAGACATCGGCCGTGCGCGCCAGGTACCGGTCTGCACTTTCGAGCGACGTGGTGATCAGCACTTCGGTGCGCGTGGGCCCACCGGCTGCGGCGCCGCTGATTGCGTATTGCGTCAGGTCGGTGATCGCGCCCAGCGCGACGATCCCGCCGAGCATTGAACCCGCGCTCTGGTGGTAAAGATGCCAGTCACGCGCCACGCCCACGCCCAGTGCCAGGCGCGTCCAGGGCATCGGGCCCTTGCTGACCACCCGTGCCTCATGCTGCACCAGTTGCGTTTCAAACGTCAGCGTCACGGCCGTCGGCTGGGTGGACAAGGTCACGCCCCGGTCCAGCAAGCGCGTGATGAGCAGCTTGCGAAATCCGTTGTTGAAGCTGGTGTCGCCTGCGATCGTCGACACGTAGATGGGGTACTCACCGGCCGGCCAGGCGCTGATCTTGCTGGCAATGCGGCTGGCCACATCGTCGGCCAGCACATCCCAGTGGTGCACAGCGCGCGCCTTTTTCTGGTCGGTGGCGGGATAGTTGTCGGCGCGGGGCACATCCAGGGACGAGCAGCCGGCCATCAGCAGGACGGCAGCAGCTGCCGCGGCGCGCCACAGCACGCCCACCGCCCGTGGTCGTTGGTGTTTCATGCGCACGACCCCCTTGTCGCCGTGAAGTGAATGGAATGCAGGCATTGCAATGGCATCGCGTCATCGTAGCGGTGCAGGGGTTACCGCCATCAGGCAATAAGCGTGGGTTTTGCGCCGTTCTTCCCCCGGCACAACACGAGCGGTGGCGTGGCCGCCTACAAACGCGGTGGGATGGCTGCAGCACAATCTGCGCATGACTGCGCCCGCTGCCGACCCCCTGCCCCCTGCCCCCGCCACCACCGCGGACGCCGCCCCTGCCAGGCCGGCCGGCACCGCCCCTCAGGAGACAGCGCATGCAGCAGCGCCCCCGGCGCAGCCTCCCTCATCAACTCCGGCCGCTGACCGAATCAGCCCGCAGACTGTGGCGGCACCCGCAGGTCCTGCGACACCCGCCATGTCAGAAGCCGCGCTGTCCTCGGCCTCCCCCACCGCCTTGAACAGCCCGCTCATGCTCCACATGCCCGTGGACGTGCGCAACCTGTCGCTCGCCCTGCTGGCCCTGTTCGCCAGCGTGGCCTTGTTGCACTGGGCCAGTGCGGTGTTCATCCCCATCATGCTGAGCCTGCTGCTCACCACGGCGCTGCGGCCTGCCGTCGAGATGCTGCACCGCGCCCGCGTTCCGCGCTGGCTGGGCGCGGGCGTGCTGCTGATCGCCATCGTCGGCAGCCTGGCCACCGCCGCCTGGTCGCTGAGCGACGGCGCTGCACAACTGGTCGACTCCCTGCCGGTAGCCGCCAAAAAGGTGCGCGACAACATCCGCTCGCGCGCCACCACCGCCAGCCCGCTGGACACCGTGCAGCAGGCCGCCGCCCAGATCGAACAGGCCGCCAATGAGAACACGGCCGCCGCCCCCGCCCGCCGCGGCGTGCAGCGCGTGATCGTCGAGCGCCCGCCCTTCAACGTGCGCGACTACCTGTGGAGCGGCACCATGGGTCTGATGTCGGCCCTGGGGCAATTGACGGTGGTGATCTTCCTCACCTTCTTCGCGCTCGCTTCCGGCAACCTGTTTCGCAACAAGCTGCTGCGCATCGCCGGTACCAGCCTGGAGCGGCGCAAGGTCACCATCCACGTGCTGGAAGACATCACCAACCAGATTCAGCGCTACCTGCTGGTGCAGGTGTTCACCAGCGTGCTGGTGGGCGTGGCCACGGGCCTGGCGTACTGGGCGCTGGGCCTGCAGAACGCCGCCGTGTGGGGCGTGGTGGCCGGGGTGCTCAACCTCGCGCCGTACATCGGCTCGGCCTTGGTCACGGGTTCATCGGCGCTGGTCGCCTTCCTGCAGTTCGGCACCATCGACATGGCCCTGGCCATCGGCGGCGCGTCGCTGGTGATCCACACCCTCATCGGCAACCTGCTCACCCCCTGGCTCACCAGCCGCACAAGCAGCATGAGCCCCGTCGCCGTGTTCGTGAGCGTGCTCGCCTGGGGCTGGCTGTGGGGCCTGTGGGGCCTGCTGCTGGGCATCCCGGTGATGATGGCGGTGAAGGCGATCTGCGACCGGGTGGAAGATTTGAAAGCGGTGGGGGAGTTGCTGGGGGACTAAGGCGCCGTGTCACCCCGTAGCACTGCTGCTGCGCGGGGGCAACGGCCCACCGCCAACGACTGGGAGCTGTGCGAGCGACAGCGAATCGGCGTCAAAATTGCGCTGACTCGTTGCGCCGACGCTTGGCCGACTGGATGGTGCTGACCACGAACCATAGCGTGATGAGCCCGGTGGCGGTCAGCGTCTTCTCCTGCGCGAAGGCCTCTGCCTCCAGCCGGCGAATGGTGCTGTACACCACGATCGGGGAGATTTTCTCGTCCTGCTCTGCCGCGGCTTCCAGCGCCGCTATTTCCTGGTCGGCCTTGCTCCAAGTGATCCAGCGGGCCATGGGCGCCACCGCCAAAAACCAGAGGGCCAATGCAGCCAGCAACAGCGCCATCCGACGGATGATGCGGCCTCGCAGTGTTGAAGAAGAAGAACTCAGCATAGGTATTGATTGCAATGGGTGCGTTCCATGGGTTCATCCAATAGCCAGGGGCATGCAGGCAATCAAGCTTGAGCAGTCCGCCGCCAAACCAGACAGTTGCTGCACGCAGGCCAATGCCCCCGCTGCTGCCATTGCGACCACAGAACGCAAACACGCAGGCGAATGGCCTGCGTGCTTTGTGGTTCTGGAGATGGTTGTGCGCCGACGCTTTTCGCTTGGCTGGGGTCGCGCCGCAGATGCCGTCTATGACCGTGCTCCCCTCAATCTATCGTAGTAGAACGCCGCAGCGGGTAATGCCGGATTGGGGGTGCTCTAACCACCGAAGGTAGGGATTTAGACCGCGCCAGCCGCTGAAATGCTGGCGCCTTCCATCGTGCGGGTGATGGATGTGCACCCGGCCTCTCCGCAGGGGAGATAAGGCCATGGGGACACGGCCCCCTCGGAACCCCGCACCGCCGTGCTTCACAGCACGCCCTGCTCAACGCTCAGTGCTCAGTGCTCGGCACCACAGGGTCGTGCCGTGGAATCGCGTCAGCCCGTATTCCGCAACCCCGCTGCAATCCCGTTGATGGAGATATGAATCCCGGTCTGCACCCGCTCATCCCCCTGCCCTGCGCGCCAGCGCCGCACCAGTTCGACCTGCAAGTGGTGCAGCGGGTCGATGTACGGAAAGCGGTGCTTGATCGACCGGGCCAGTGCCACGTTGTTCGTCAGCCGCTGCTTGTCGCCGGTGATGCGGGTCAGGGCCTCGGCGGTGCGCTGCCATTCGGCCTCGATGGCGGTGAAGACCTTCTTGCGCAGGCGTGCGTCGGTCACCAGTTCGCTGTAGCGTGAGGCCAGGGCCAGGTCGCTCTTGGCCAGCACCATGTCCATGTTGGACAGCAGGGTGCGGAAGAACGGCCACTGGCGGTACATCTTTTGCAGCAGCGCCAGTTGGCTCTTGGGGTCCTTGCCTTCGGCGTTGACGAAGGCATCGACTGCAGAGCCGAAGCCGAACCAGCCGGGCAGCGTGAGGCGGCACTGGCCCCAGCTGAAGCCCCAGGGGATGGCACGCAGGTCTTCGATCTTCTGGCTGGCCTTGCGGCTGGCGGGCCGCGAGCCGATGTTGAGCTCGGCGATCTCGCGGATGGGTGTGGAGTTGAAGAAGTACTCGGTGAAGCCGGGCGTCTCGTACACCAGTGCGCGGTAGCTGCCCATGCTGGCCAGCGACAGCTGGGCTGCGGCATCGAGGAACGCCTTGGTCGCAGGCTTGGTGGGCTGCAGCAGCGTGGCTTCGAGCGTGGCGGCGACCAGCGTCTCCAGGTTGCGCCGGCCGATCTCTGGGTTGGCGTACTTTGAGGCGATGACTTCACCCTGCTCCGTCAGGCGGATCTGGCCGCGCACGGTGCCGGGCGGCTGGGCCAGGATGGCCTGGTAGCTGGGGCCGCCGCCACGGCCCACGGTGCCGCCGCGGCCGTGGAACATGCGCAGCTGGATGCCGTGGCTAGTAGCCAGTTCGTCGAACAGTTCCACCAGCGCGATCTCGGCGCGGTACAGCTCCCAGTTGCTGGTGAAGATGCCGCCGTCCTTGTTGCTGTCGCTGTAGCCGAGCATGATGTCCTGCTCGCTGCCGCTTCGGTGCACCAGGCCTGCCACGCCCGGCAGCGCGTAGAACTCGCGCATGATGGGCGCGGCATTGCGCAGGTCTTCGATGGTCTCGAACAGCGGCACCACGATGAGGTCGTTGCGGGCATCGCCGTCCAGCGTGCCGCGCATCAGCCCCACTTCCTTTTGCAGCAGCAGCACCTCCAGCAGGTCGCTCACGGTTTCGGTGTGGCTGATGATGTAGTGGCGGATGGCCTGGTGGCCGTAGCGCTGGCGCATGACCAGGGCCGCCTCGAAGATGGCGAGCTCACCCCGGGCATGGTCCGAGTAGCTGGCGCCCACCACACGCAGCGGGCGCGCGTCGTTGAGCAGGCGCAGCAGCAGCGCGCGCTTGTCGGTCTCGGACAGCGTGGAATACGCGGTCTCGATGCGTGCCGTGGACAGCAGCTCGGCCACCACTTCTTCGTGCTTGTCGGAGCTTTGGCGCAGGTCCACCGTGGCCAGGTGAAAGCCGAAGACCTGCACCGCGCGGATCAGCGGGTGCAGGCGCTCGGCGGCCAGGGCTTCGCCGTGGTGGGACTTGAGCGACGCCTCGATCACGCGCAGGTCGGCCAAAAAGGCCTCGGCACTCACGTACGGGTTCTGCGGGGCGACCGCATGGCGCGCCGCCTCGCCGCCGGTCAGCTCCTTGAGCGAAGCGGCCAGGCGCGCATAGACGCCCGTCAACGCCCGGCGGTACGGCTCGTCCACCCGGTGCTCGTTGGTGTCGGGCGAGCGCGCAGCCAGCGCCTCCATCTCGGCCGACACCTGCACCAGGCGCGCCGACAGCGACAGCTCGCCGCCCAGGTAGTGCACCTCGGTCAGGTAGTGGCGCAGTGCCACCTCGGCCTGGCGGCCCAGGGCGTACTGCAGGGTCTGCGCGGTGACGTTGGGGTTGCCGTCGCGGTCGCCGCCGATCCACTGGCCCATGCGCAGGAAGCTGTGCACGGGGTACTGGCCAAGCTCGGCTTCCAGGTCGGCATAGATCTTGGGAATCTCGCGCAGAAAGGTGGCTTCGTAGTACGACAGCGCGTTCTCGATCTCGTCGGCCACGGTGAGCTTGCTGTAGCGCAGCAGGCGCGTCTGCCACAGCTGGGCCACGCGGGCGCGCAGCTGTGCCTCGTTGGCGGCCAGCTCGCGCGGGGTGAGCGCGTCCTTGGCGGTGTTGTACAGCTGGGCGCGCACCTGGATGTCGTCGCGCGTGGCCAGCAACTGGGCGATGTCGCGCTCGGCATCCAAAATGCTCTTGCGTTGCACTTCGGTGGGGTGGGCCGTGAGCACCGGCGCCACGTAGCTGCCGGCCAGCGTCTGCGAGATGGTCTTGGGCGCAATGCCGGCCCAGCGCAGGCGCGACAGGGCAACCTCGATGCTGCCCTCTTGCGTGTCGCCGGCGCGCTCGTGCACGGCGCGGCGGCGGATGTGGTGGCGGTCCTCGGCCAGGTTGGCCAGGTGGCTGAAGTAGGTGAAGGCGCGGATCACGCTCACCGTCTGGTCGCCCGACAGCGACTTGAGCAGCTTCTTGAGCGCCCGGTCGGCCTCCTGGTCGGCGTCGCGCCGGAAGGCTACCGAGAGCTTGCGCACCTGCTCGACCAGCTCATAGGCGGCCACGCCTTCCTGGTCGCGGATCACGTCGCCCAGGATGCGGCCGAGCAGGCGGATGTCGTCGATCAGGGGCTGGTCCTTGTCGGATCGTTTCATGCAGGTGTCTCCGGGAATGGATGGGATGGCCGGGGGCCGCCCGCCCGGTCTGCGCCAGGCCACACCACAGCCCCGGTGCGGGCGCATGCTAGCATCGCCCGCCCCTGAAAGATTACAAACAGGTTACGAACTTGAGCACCTCCAAAGACGCCCCCCACGCTTCGCCGACCGGGTCGCTGCCCCCCCAGGAGTCTCGCTTGCCGCAAGGGCACAGCCCCGCGGCAACCCCGCCGCTTTCCATCGTGATCGCCACGCGCGAGAGCCGCCTGGCGCTGTGGCAGGCCGAGCATGTGCAAGCCCTGCTGCGCGCGCAGGGCCACACGGTGGAGCTGCTGGGCATGACCACCAAGGGCGACCAGATCCTGGACCGCTCGCTGTCCAAGGTGGGCGGCAAGGGCCTGTTCGTGAAGGAGCTGGAAGTGGCGCTGGAAGAAGGCCGCGCGCACATCGCCGTGCACTCGCTCAAGGACGTGCCCATGGAGCTGCCCGAAGGCTTCGTGCTGGCCTGCGTGATGGAACGCGAAGACCCGCGCGACGCCTTCGTCTCGCCCCGCTATGCGTCGCTCGCCGATCTGCCCCAGGGCGCGGTGGTGGGCACCTCCAGCCTGCGCCGCCAGGTGCTGCTGCAGGCCCTGCGGCCGGACCTGAAAATAGAGCCGCTGCGCGGCAACCTTGACACCCGCCTGCGCAAGCTGGACGAAGGCCAGTACGACGGCATCGTGCTGGCGGCCGCGGGCTTGAAGCGCCTGGGACTGGAGTCCCGCATCCGCACCGCGTTCGACCCCGACACCATGCTGCCCGCAGCGGGCCAGGGCGCGCTGGGCATCGAGGTGCGCGGCGAGCGGCAGGACCTGGTGGACGCGCTGGCACCGCTGGCGCACCAGGCCACCTGGCTCACCGTGGCGGCCGAACGCGCGGTCAGCCGTGCCATGGGCGGCAGCTGCTCCATGCCGCTGGCGGCACACGGCACGATGAGCGGCGGCGTGCTGCACATCGACGCTGCCTGGGGCGACACGGACGGCCAGGCCCCGCTGGTGCGCGCACAGGCCCACGGGCCCGTGGCCACGCTGGTTCAAGCAGAAGCACTGGGCACCGCGGTGGCCGAGCGCCTGCGCGCTGGCGGCGCGCGCGGCGTGGACCCCGCGTCCCGCCCACAAGACTGAGCCGAGGCGGCCATGCCCCTGCCCCGGGTGATCGTCACGCGGCCGGCCCGCGAGGCCGCGCACTGGGTTGATCAGCTTTCTGCGCACGGCCTTGATGCCGTCGCACTGCCGTTGATCGGCATCGGCCCCTGCACAGACCCCGCAGCCCAGCAGGCGCTGGCGCAGGCGCGCGCACGGCTGGTCGGGTACCGCGCGCTGATGTTCGTGAGCGGCAATGCCGCCACCTACTTTTTTGCATCAAAACAGCCCCTACCGCTGGATAGGCAGGCGCTACCAGCTATCAAAACAAGAGCATGGGCACCCGGCCCGGGCACAGCGGCCGCGCTGGTGCAGGCGGGCGTGCCACCCAGCCAGATCGACGGCCCGGCGCCCGATGCCGCGCAGTTCGACTCCGAATCGCTGTGGCAACAGGTGCACGGCCAGATCGGAGCCGGTGACCGTGTGCTCATCGTGCGCGGGCGCTCGGCCACGCCCGACGGCGCGCACGAATCGGTGCAGGGCACGGGGCGCGACTGGCTCGCACAGCAGATCACTGCCGCCGGCGGGCAGGTGGACTTTGTGGTGGCATACCAACGCGGCGCACCCACTTTCCATGCGGCGGAGAGGGCGCTGGCGCAACAGGCCGCGCAGGACGGCTCGGTGTGGCTGCTGAGCAGCTCCGAGGCCGTGGCCCATCTGGCACAGGCGCTGCCGGGCCAAACCTGGGCAGCGGCGCAGGCGCTGGCCACCCACCCACGCATCGCCCAGGCCGCCCGCGCAGTGGGCTTTGGCACGGTGCGGGAATGCCGTCCGGCGCTGGCCGACGTGGTGGCGTCGATAGAATCGGGCGCATGAGTTCCGCGCCTTCCCACGACCTGCCTCCAGCCCACGCCGGCGCGCCCGTGGCCGCACCGGCGGCCATTCCAGCCCCTGCACCGGCACCCGCCGCCACAGGCCGCGGCGGCGCCGTGACGCTGCTGCTCGGCACGGTGGCCGCCGCCGCGCTGATCAGCAGCGGCCTGTTGTGGCAGCGGCTGAGCGCCATCCAGGAGCAACTGGCCCGGCAGTCCGCCGACTCCGGCGCGCAGGCCATCGAAGCCCGCACCATGGCCCGCCAGGCCGAAGAACTGGTGCGCGACACCGCCGCCCGCCTGTCGGTGGCCGAGGCCCGCGTGAGCGAGGTGGCGCTGCAGCGCAGCCAGCTTGAAGAGCTCATGCAAAGCCTGTCCCGGTCGCGCGATGAAAACCTGGTGGTGGACATCGAGTCCGCCATCCGCCTGGCCCAGCAGCAGGCCCAGCTCACCGGGAGCCTGGAGCCGCTGGTGGCGGCCCTCAAGAGCGCCAACCAGCGCATCGAGCGGGCAGCCCAACCGCGGCTGGCGCCCGTGCAGCGCGCCATCGGCCGGGACCTGGACCGCCTGACGCGCGCCGCCGTCACCGACACCGCCGGCCTGCTGGCCCGCCTGGACGACCTGGTGCGCCAGGTGGACGAACTGCCCGTGCTGAACGCCGTGGCGCAGGCAGCATCAACCAAGCGCCTGTCCACCGGCCCGGCCGCTGTCGGCAGCCCGCCCGCCCCCACCGAGGGCATGGCGTGGTGGCAAGCCACCCTGCAGCGCAGTTGGGAAGTGGTGCGCGACGAAGCCCGGGGCCTGGTGCGCGTGAGCCGTATCGACCAGCCCGAGGCGATCTTGCTGGCGCCCGAGCAGACCTTCTTTTTGCGCGAGAACCTCAAGCTCAAGCTGCTCAACGCGCGGCTGGGCGTGCTCGCGCGGCAATTCGAGTCGGCCCGCGCCGACCTGACCGCCGCCACCGTGGCCTTGAACAAGTACTTCGACCCCGCATCGCGGCGCACCCAGAACGCGGCCAGCACGCTGCAGACCGCGCAGGCCAGCATGAAGGCGGCCGAGCAGCCGCGGCTGGACGAAACCTTGTCCGCCCTGGCCACCGCAGCAGCCGGAAGGTAAATGAATCACCCCCTGAGTCGCTTCGCGCCTTCCCCCTCTCCTGCGGGAGGGGGACGCCACCGGTGGCCTGGCGAAGCCAGTTCCACGGTGGCACTCGCCTCTGGCCGCGCCAGTTTCACGGGCAGGCGCGCAGTGCAGCGGATCACTGAGCAATATTGAAATGCGCGCAGCACTTTGGCTTTTGGCATTGTTTGGCGTGGCCGTGGCGGCTGCGCTGTTCGCGGGCAACAACCAGGGCACCGTCACCCTGTACTGGCCGCCGTACCGCATCGACCTGTCGCTGAACATGGTGGTGCTGCTGCTGGTGGGCGGGTTCGTCACCGTCTACGCCGCGCTGCGCGCCCTGGCTGCGCTGCTGGAGCTGCCGCACCAGGCCCGCCGCTGGCGCGTGCAGCAAAAGGAGCGCGCCATGCACGCGGCCTTGCTCGATGCGCTGACCCACATGCTGGGCGGCCGTTTCATCCGCTCGCGCAAGGCGGCGGTGGCGGCGCTGTCGCAAGAGAGCGCGCTGGCCGCCTCCGGCGAAGGCGTGCCGCACGGCGGCCAGCTGCGCGCTCTGGCGCACATGATTGCGGCCGAGGCATCGCATGCCCTGCAAGACCGCGCGACGCGCGAAAGCCATCTGCAGGATGCGCTGCAGGAGGCCCCGGCCCGCGGCTCCGTCAACGAGCAGGAAATGCGCGAAGGCACGCAGATGCGCGCCGCCCGTTGGTCGCTGGACGACCGCGACCCGAGCGCAGCGCTGGAACGCCTGGCCGCCCTGCCCCAGGGCGCGGCGCGGCGCACGCTGGCCTTGCGCATCAAGCTCAAGGCCACGCGCCTGGCACGGCAGACGCAAGAGGCACTCGACACCGCGCGCCTGCTGGGCAAGCACCGCGCTTTCTCGCCCAGCGCGGCGCAGAGCATCGTGCGCGGCCTGGCCACCGAGCTCATCAACAGCGCGCACGACACGGCGCAGCTGCAGCAGATCTGGCTGTCGCTGGAATCGTCCGAGCGCAACATGCCCGAGCTGGCAATCCATGCCGCACAGCGCCTGGCATCGCTGGGTGGTGACGCCACGCAGGTGCGCGCCTGGCTGCTGCCGGTGTGGGACCGCATGGTCGGCCTGCCCGACGCGCTGGCCGAACACCATGCGCTGAAGCTGGTGCGCGCGCTGGAAGCGGGCCTGGATGCACTGGACGCGCCCTGGCTGGCCCGCATCGAATCCGCCCACCAGGCGAATCCGCGCGACGCGCGGCTGCAGTACCTGGCCGGCATGGCCTGCCTCAAGCGCCAGCTGTGGGGCAAGTCCCAGCAGTTGCTCACGCAGGCCGCGCAGCAGCTGGCCGACGCCGGCCTGCGCGCCAGTGCATGGCGCCACCTGGCCGAACTCGCCGAGCAGCGGGGCGACGATGCCGTCGCGGCCGAGGCGTGGAAGAAAGCCGCGCTGGGCCGGTAACCCTGCGCCGCGCAATCCGCGCAATCCGCGCACCGGCGGCTTGAGCGAGCTGCCCGAGCACGCCGTTTGAAAGAGCCGCCAGGACGCGCTGCATGACAGAGCGACCTGCCGCCATGCCGCCGCTTCACAGTCCGACCGGCGCGGTCCGACCAGACCCCGGGCGCTCTTCATCCATCGCCTCACCCGATGCCCCCTGACCGCACAGGGTTACCCCAAGCATTGGGGAACTTTGATTGCTCAGGCCCCCTCAATTCATTTTTTTTGAACTGAGTGGTCAATCTGCCTGAAGCCGGGCCTGCCCCTGGCTTCCTACACTGCCCTATCACCGGACGCGCACCAGCACCCGCTGCAGCACGCCGGCGCCCACATTCCTGAGCCACCTTTTTGATGACTGCAACCGCCCAAGCCCCTGCTGCCGCAGCACCACCACGCCGCTACACGCGCACCGCCATCCTCCTGCACTGGGTGCTGGGTCTGGCGCTGATCGGACTGTTCGGCTTCGGCCTGTACATGACCGGCCTGCCGTTCTCGCCCCAGCGGCTCAAGTTCTACAACTGGCACAAGTGGGCGGGCGTGACCATCCTCGTGCTGTCGGTGCTGCGCCTGCTGTGGCGCTTGACGCACCGCCCCCCAGCATTGCCTGCCGCTGTCGACAACGCCATGCCGCGGTGGCAAAAACTGGCGCACCACGGCACGCACCACCTGCTGTACTTGCTGTTCTTCGCCGTGCCGCTGATCGGCTGGGCGTACAGCTCTGCGGCGGGCTTTCCCATCGTGTTCCTGGGCCTGTGGCAGCTCCCCGACTTCGTGCCGGTGAGCAAGGAGCTGGCCGAGGCCATCAAGCCCTGGCACCAGTACACCGCGTTCGCGATGGCGGGGCTGGTGCTGCTGCATGTGGCGGCAGCGCTCAAGCACCAGATCATCGACCGCGATGGCCTGCTCCAACGCATGCTGCCTCGATGAAACACCCCCTGAGCCGCTTCGCGTCTTCCCCCTTTCCTTCGGGAGGGGGACGCACCCGGTGGACCGGCAAAGGTTCTATGGTTCGAGTCAAGCGCTTGGGGTGATGCGATGAGCATCAAACGGCTTGCCCGATCGCCACACAGCAAAGGCAATGCGCAGCAGCTTGCGCGCCAGCACGACC
>NZ_LMLZ01000017.1 GCF_001422735.1 Acidovorax sp. Leaf78
TCGGCGCTGAGGTGCGGCTCAGTTCCTTATCGACGCTCAGGGGCGGGGTGGGGGCTATCTTTGCCAGTCGGTCAAAGCCGATAGCCGGTACTCAGGCCCTCCACCCCAACACCTCCACCATACAAGCCGGTTCCACGGGTAGGCTGGCGTTGGGGCAGCGCGCGCTCAAAGCTTGGTCGGCTTCTCCTCGGACGGATAGATCCGCCGATACAGCGGGTCCACCAGCATCAGCACCGCGATCAGCCGGCACACCTGGAACGCAGTCACCACCGGCACGCCGAGCTGCAGCACCTTGGCCGTGATGGCCATTTCGGTGATGCCCCCGGGCGATGAGCCCAGCAGCAGCGTGACCCATGACAGCCCGGTCGCCCAGGCCAGCGCCCCGGCAAAGAGGGCGCACACCCCCATCAGCACCAGCGTGCCCAGCGCCACCGACACCATCCACCGCGGCGCAGTGCGCAAGAAGTCGGCCCGAAAGCGCACCCCCAGGCTCACCCCGATCACCAGTTGCGCGGCGTTCACCATCACCTGCGGCACGGCCGACAGGCTGATGCCCGCCATGGTGATACCCATCGACACCAGCATGGCGCCCATGAACCAGGGGTTGGCCCGACCGAGCTTGTCCATCAACAACGCGCCCACGCCCGTGAGCATGGCCAGCAGCGCCAGGCCGGGCAGGTCGACCACGCGCGCCACCGTGGGCGGCAGCACGTCCAGGCCGTGCAGGCCGCTCCACTGCAGCGCAAATGGAATCGTGACGGTGACGATGAGCAGGCGCAGGCTGTGGCTGGCCGCCACCAGGTCGGTGCGGGCGTTCTCGCGCTCGGCCAGCAGCGTCATCTCCGACGCGGCGCCGATGGCCCCCGCGAAGTAGCTGGTGGCGCGCATCATCGGTGCCGGCACGCCATGCATGCGCGGTGCATGCACCCGGTACAGCCAGGCACCGAACAGCCAGCCCAGGAACAGCGCCCACACGATGCCCAGCGCAATGGCCCACCACAGCCCGCCTATCAGTGCCACCACCTGCGGCGTGAAGTACAGGCCCAGCGCCGCGCCGATGGTCCACTGCCCGGCATTGCGCAGCGGCCCCCAGCTCTCCGTCGGCCCGCCGACGATGGACACCACCGACGTGGCCAACAGCGGGCCGATCATCCAGGGCAGCGGCGTGCGCAGGGCCACGCAGGCGGCGGCCGCGGCCCAGGCCAGCAGCAGCGTGCCCAGCACGCGGGCGGCGAATTTCAAGCGGGGAGGCAGGGGGGACAAAGGGAACAGGGGTGATGACGACACAGTGACGGCACGCGCAAAAAGGCAACGCCGAGTATCGCGCCCCGCCCGCCACCCCAGGTGGCCAGGCCTTACCCGCCCGGCATGGCAGGCATCGCCAAAGACAGGGCGCAGGGACCGGACCTAGGTCATGGCGGCCTGCGCCAGCAGCGACAGCCGCTGCACCAGGGGCTCGAACAGTTCCACCGGCGTGTTGCCGTAGCCCAGCACCAGGCCGTTGTCCTGCGGCTGCGGCTGCATCGCAAAGCCCGACAGCGGCGACGGCGCCATGCCATGGCTGCGCGCCGCGGCTGCGATGGCGTGGTCCGGGCAGTTGGCGGGCAGGCGCACCAGCAGGTGCATGCCGCAGTGCCCGCCCTCGGTCTGGTGGGGCACCGCCAGGTGCCGCGCCAGCGCGGCCCGTAGCGCCTGCTGGCGCTCGCGGTACAGGCGGCGCATGCGGCCCAGGTGGCGGCTGAACTGGCCGCTGTCCATGAAATGCGCCATGGCCAGTTGCGCGTGCCGCTGGCCGCCGCGCAGCATCTCGGCCAGCGGCAGGCGCACGGCGTCCAGCACGGCCGCGGGCAGCACCACGAAGCCCAGGCGCAGCGACGGGAACATCGTCTTGCTGAAAGTGCCCACGTACAGCACCGGGGCGCCGTCCACCAGCCCCTGCATGGCGCCGATGGGCTCGCCCGCGTGGCGGAACTCGCTGTCGTAGTCGTCCTCGATGATCCACGCGCCGTGGCGCCGCGCCTGCTCGATGAGCGCCAGCCGCCGCGCCACCGACATCACCGCACCGCCCGGGTACTGGTGCGATGGCGAGGTGTAGACCAGGCGCGGGGTGCGCAGCGTCCAGTCGGACTCGTTCGCCACCAGCCCCTGCGCGTCGACCCGCAGTGGCACGGTGCGCAGGTCACCCGCCTGCAGGGCGGATTTGGCGCCCCGGTAACCGGGGTCTTCCACCCAGGCCACGTCGCCGGGGTTCGACAGCAGGCGCACGCACAGCACCAGCGCCTCTTGCGCGCCTTCGGTGATGACCACCTGCTCGGCCGCACAGCGCACGCCACGCGCCACGGCCAGGTGGCGCGCGATGGCCGTGCGCAGCGCCATCTCGCCCAGCGGGTCGCCATAGCCCAGCGCTGCCGGGCCGCCACCGAGCACCGCGTGGTCGAGCGCACGGCGCCAGGCCGCCAGCGGAAACTGCGAGAGCGCCGGCATGCCCGGGCTCAGTGCCAACGGTGTGGCGCCGGTGCGTGGTGCGCGCGGCTGGATGAGCGCGAGGCGGGCGGCCATCGCCGGAACTTCCGGCACCGCCGGCGCCGGGTGCCGGGCGGCCGACGGCCCGGCTGGCCGCTGCGCCAGCGCCGCCACCCGCGTGCCCTGCCGGTCCGACACCACATAGCCCTCGGCCACCAGTTGCTCGTAGGCCGCGGTCACCGTGTTGCGCGACAGGGCCAGGCCCTCGGCCAGCGCACGCGACCCCGGCAGCGCGCTGCCGGCCACCAGCCGCCCGTCGAAGATCGCGTGGCGCAGCCGCTGGAAGAGCTGCCGCCGCAATGGCTCCGCGCCGGGCCCGTGGTCCAGCGCGCGTTCGAGCAGCGTCTGCGCGACCGGGGCTTGCGGGGTTGGCCGTGCCATCTGGGCTGCACGGGAAGGCGATTGACCGCTGGGCACAGCGCTGGCCATGCGTGGCACCTTAAAAAGCCTGGATTCTGGCACTTTTCACCACACCACGCTGCCGCTAACTTCAGGGCGTCTTCAGCCGACACCTCTTTCTTTCTCTTTTCTCTATCTCTCTGCAAGGACCCCGCGCATGCCATCTTCCGTTGTGAACGAATACCAGCAACCCGTGGGCGCACCGCTGCCCGGCTGGAGCCCCCGGCCGCGCCCGGCCCGCACCGTGCTCGAAGGCCACTACGGCCGACTGGAACCGCTGGACGCCGCCCGCCATGCCAGCGACCTGTACGCCGCCTACGCGCAGGCGCCGGACGGCCGCGGCTGGACCTACATGGGCGTGGGGCCGTTCACCGACGCTGCCAGCTACCGCGCCCACTGCGAGCAGGCCGCCGCCAGCACCGACCCGCTGCACTACGCCGTGATCGACCGGCGCACCGGCCGCGCCGTGGGCACGCTGTCGCTGATGCGCATCGACCCGGCCCACGGCGTGGTCGAGGTGGGGCATGTGATGTTCTCGCCGCTGCTCCAGCGCACCCCGATCTCCACCGAGGCGCAGTACCTGCTGATGCAGTGTGTGTTCGCGGACCTGGGCTACCGCCGCTACGAGTGGAAGTGCGACAGCCTGAACGCGCCGTCCCGCGAGGCGGCCAAGCGCCTGGGCTTCCAGTTCGAAGGCATCTTTCGCCAGGCCCTCGTCTACAAGGGCCGCAGCCGCGACACGGCGTGGTTCTCGATCCTGGACAGCGAATGGCCCGCGTTGAAGGCAGGCTTCGAGCGCTGGCTCGCCCCGGGCAACTTCACCGAGGACGGCAGCCAGCGCGTGTCCCTGGCGGCACTGCGCGAGGGTACGGCAGCGCAAGCCGCCTGATCCGCCTGCCGATCCGCCACGCACCCTGCCCTGCGCTACCCCTGCGGGCCCGGGCGCGCTGCCACCGGGGACTGCCGCCGGCCCGCCATCTCCAGGCCCATGGCCTGCAGCGTGGCGCCGGGCAGCAGGCCATGGGCCGCCGGGTAAGCGATCTGTTCTTCGTCCTCGATGTGGCGGGCGTAGCGCTCGGCAAAGCGGTCCAGCACCGCGCCGTCGGCGGCACCGAAGGCATCGGCCCGGCCCTCCAACAGCGCCTGCAGGGGCTGGCGCGCGGCGGCCCAGTCGGCCACCATGTCGCGGTGGTCCTGCAGCAGCCGCTGCACCAGCGCCACCACCTCGGCCGGCCCTTGGGCCAGCAGGGGCGGAAACACATGCAGCTCTTCATCCTCATGGTGCAGCGGCGCCGCGATGTCGAAGTAGCGCAGCACGTCGCGGGCCGCCTGGCGGGCAGGCTCGTCGGCGCCGTGGGTCTGCACGTGGGCGCGCAGCCGTCCCAGCAATGCCAGCGTGCGCTGCACGCGCTCGTGGCAGGCCTCGAGCATGGCAAAGGGCTGCTCGAACCCCACGCCCGGCGTGTTGAAACCCGGGATCTCGCGGGCAGAGGCAGGCGTGGTCGTCATGCGGCCACTACCTCAGCCAAACCGCACGGGCTGGCCCTGGCGGTCAAAGGGGATGTACGCACCGAGCGCACCTTGCTGGATCGCATCGACCATGCGCTGCGGCGGGGCCCCGGCCTCCGCGGGGGTGGACGCCTGTTCAAGGTGCCCGGCATCGCCGCGGCAAACACCATCGCCCAGTCGTGGCCCGGCGCGGTGAACTGGCGGGCGTCCTCCACCAGTGCAGCGAACGATGGCAGCTCCTGCGGCGTCTTGTCCACGCACATCAGCGGCACCGGGGCGCAGCCCTGCCCCGCCTCGAAGCGTGCATGCTGGGCAGTGGTGGCGTCATCGGGCAGATCCACCGCCGTGAACACGAACAGCAGGCGCTGCGGCTCGGGCTGCTGGCGCGCGGCCTGCAGCAGGTCATCGCAACTTGAAATATCCATGGGGCGGCAACGAAACGGTTGTAAGAGAAAAGACAGAGAAAAAGGAAATCAGAACCCAGGCACCACGCCCCGCTGCGCATCCAGCGTGCTCACGTAGTTGCGCGCCGCAGGCCGCGACCGCGCCGACTTGCGCGACTGCACCGTGCCGATGCTGATGAAGCACAGCGCCTGTTCGGAGTCCGCCAGCCTGAACAACGAACGCAAGCCCGGCGCCTTGAGCGCCTTGCCGCTGGTGAGTGCCGAGCCGTAGCCCTGCGCCGTGGCCATGAGCAGCATGTTCTGCACCGCGCAGCCGGCCGACACCAGGCGCTCGGCCAGGTCGATGCCGGGGTCGCCGCGCTGCGCGTCCACCACGGCCAGCATGAGCACCGGCGCGCGGTGCGCCTTCTCGCGCGCCTGCGCGGCCTGCTCGGGAGTGGCGGCGGGGTCGCGCTGCTGCAGCGCCTGGGCGAACACCTCGGCCAGTGCCGCACGTGCAGCCTCGGGCACCAGCACGAACCGCCAGGGCACCAGTTGCCCGTGGTCGGGCGCGTGGGCCGCGGCCTGGAGAATCTGCGCCAGTTCGTCGGTACCGGGCCCGGGGCCCGCCAAACGCTTGGGCAGGATGGTCTGGCGCGACTGGATGAGCGTGGCCGCGATGGCCGCCACGTCGTCGATGCCACTGGCAGGCACCGCAGGCGCGGCCGTGCGCTGCCGTGCGGCGCCGCGCGGGTTCAGGGGCCAGGGGATGACAGCCATCGCAGTTCCTTGTCCAACAAACAGGGGCTCAGCCCGGACGGCCATCGGCCCGCAGGCGGCCATACCAGCCACTGAGCCGCACGCCCCAGACCCCCATGGTGGCCGCCCACAGCACGGCCGCCACCGGCAGCAGCCAGGCCCAGGCCACGCCGAATGCGCCCGGCATGGCCGCCGCGATGCGCAGCAGCGTGGCCGCCTGCAGCAACCAGAACAGTGCCCAGACGATGCGGTCGGCCACGAGCGCTCGGCCGCTGTGGCCGCACGACACGCGCGTGACCATGGCCAGCATCAGCGATGCCAGGCACCCCATGGTGAGCGCATGCAGCGCACCCAGTCCCAGCGTGCCGATGCCAAAGACCCAGGCCAGCCACGGCGACAGGCCACCCAGCAAGAACGCCACGCCCAGCCACACAAAGCCGATGTGCAGCATGGCCAGGAGCCGGTTCTTCAGGCTCTGCACCAGCCCCCACACACAGGCCAGCCACACCAGCACGCCCCCCACCACCAGCTGCAGGGCGCCGTGCACCAGCATCCAGGCGGGCCCGGCGCGGCTGGCGGGTACACCCGCCCATTCCAGCCAGGTGGCCAGCACCTGCATGCCGGCCGCGGCCAGCATGAGCCACAGCACCCAGAACGGGCGCCAAGAGCGCACCGTGGGCATGGCGCTGGAGGTAAAGAACGGAATCATCCGGTGCGCCACCGTGACGTACACCACGACCACGAAGCCCCACAGCCCCGTGTACACACAGGCCCGCGCCAGCGCATGCGTGCCCACCGCCAGGCTGAACCACAGCGCCACCAGGCTCATGCAGCCCACGCCGCAGGCCACGCCGATCACGCGGGCATGGAGCTGGTCTTCGGCGCGGCTCGCGCGCACACGCCCCCAGAACAGCGCCGTCATCCACAACAGGCCCGCGCCGGCCAGGGCCAGGCCGACCAGCACCGCGCCGATGCGCCAGTGCGCACCCACCAGCCACAGCAGCCAGCCCAGCGCCTGCAACACCAGCGGTGCGCGCAGCGCCTGCGGCGGCAAGGGGGCCACCCCCAGCCACTTGGGCCCGGCCGTGAACAGAAAGCCCGAGAAGAACAGCGGAATGAAACCCAGCGCCATCACCGCCGCATGCACGGTGGTGGGCGACATCGCGTAGTACATGCCCCACCAGCCGGTGGAGCGCGCCACCTGCACCAGCGCCCACCACGCGCCCGAGGCGACCAGCACCACCATCGCCAGGAAGAACCCCAGCCGGTGCGGCGCCAGCATCAGGTACTGCCAGCGCCAGCGCGGGTCCTGCTGCGCCACGGCCTGTGCCGACGGCTTGCCAATCGCGACAGGAATGACTTTGCTCATGGCGTGTACCTACCCTGCGAAAGATTGCCGTGCACGGCGAACGCGCTCATCCGCAGCTGCCCAGGTGGCCGCACTGCGTGCAGTAGTCGCAGCCGTCCTTGCGGATCACCGCATGGGCGCCGCATTCGCTGCACTTCTTGCCCGCCATGGCCTGTGGCACGGCCGCGGGCGGCGGCGCGGGCTCGTCCAGCGGCAGCAGTTGCTGCACCGGGTCCGCCACGCGGCGCGACAGGATGTTCTGGATGGCATAGGCCATGGCCGCCACTTCCGAGTCGTGCCACATCGGCACCAGCGTGCCGTCGTCCTTGCGGTGCTGCCCCAGGCGCACAGGGCCCCGGTCCCAGGCCACCTTGCGCATGTCGGACAGGGCCCGTTCCAGAAAACCGCCGCGCGCCGCCAGCGACAGCATGCGCATGCTGGAGGTGATCCACTGCTGCGACTCGCCGCTTTGCCCCACGGGCATGAAGAACTCGATCGCACGGTCCACCGTGCGGCCGCCCACGCCCGTGGGCACGGGCAGGAAGGACACGATGAGGTACAGCGTCTTGTGGCCCTCCTGCGTCCAGTATTCGAGCTTCTCGGCCACCGCCGACAGGCCGCCCTGCGGCCGGCTCTCGATGACAGTGCGCATCGGGTCCACAGGCGCTGCGGCGGGGGCAGCAGGCGCGGGCTTTGCCATTGCAGCGGCTTCAGGCGCGGGCTCTGCGTGCGTTTCGAGCACCGAGCCGAGGATGCTGTTGGGCCGGTAGGTGGCCAGCCCCTTGAGCCGCGCGCGCCAGGCCTGCAGGTACAGGTCCTTGAAGTCGTCGTAGGGGTAGTCCGCCGGGATGTTCACCGTCTTGGAGATGGCCGTGTCCACGAAGGGCTGCACGGTTTCCATCATCGCGATGTGGTCCTGCGCAGACATCGCCAGGGCCGAGACGAAATAGTCGGGCAGCGCATTCACGTCGCCGCCCAGGTCGCGGTACAGCCGCCAGGCGTGGTCCTCCACCGCGTACTCCAGCGTGCTGCCATCGGACTCGCGCTTCTTGCGCTTGTACATCCACGAGAACGGCGGCTCGATGCCATTGGAAGCGTTGTCGGCAAACGCCAGGCTCACCGTGCCCGTGGGCGCGATGGACAGCAGATGGCTGTTGCGGATGCCATGCTCGCGGATCGACGCCTGTATTGGCGCGGGCAGCCGGCTGGCAGAGGTGCCCTCGGCCAGGTAGCCCCGCGCATCGAACTTCGGGAACGCCCCTTTCTCGCGCGCCAGCTCCACCGACGCCGCATAGGCCGCATCGCGCATGTGCTCGGCAATGCGCGCCGCCATGGTGCGGCCCTCGGGCCGGTCGTAGCGCAGGCACAGCATGGCCAGCGTATTGCCCATGCCGGTAAAGCCCACGCCGATGCGCCGCTTGGCCATGGCCTCGTCGCGCTGCTGCGGCAGCGGCCAGAAGGTCACATCCAGCACGTTGTCGAGCGCCCGCACCTGCAGCGCCACCGCCTGGCCGAAGGCCTCGAAGTCGAACGCTGCCACACCACCAAAGCCGAAAGCGTGCCGCACGAAGCGGGTCAGGATGACGGGGCCGAGGTCGCAGCAGCCATACGACGGAAGCGGCTGCTCGCCGCACGGGTTGGTCGCCGCGATGTCCTCGCAGTAATGCAGGTTGTTGTCTTCGTTGATGCGGCCCAGGAACAGGATTCCAGGCTCGGCGAAGTCGTAGGCGGACTTCATGATCGTGTCCCACAACTGGCGCGCCCGCACGGTGGCGTAGACCCACTGGCCATCGGCCCGCTGGCGGGCGCCTTGCGCCTGCAATGCGGCGCCGGGCGCGGCCTTGTGCACCAGCTCCCAGGGGGTGTCGTTCTGCACCGCGTCGATGAAGGCGTCCGACACGCCCACCGACACGTTGAAATTGTTCCAGCGGCCCGGGGTGCGCTTGGCGGTGATGAACTCCTGCACATCGGGGTGGTCGATGCGCAGCACGCCCATCTGTGCGCCCCGGCGCGCACCCGCGCTCTCCACGGTGGAGCAGGACTGGTCGAACACGTTCATGTAGCTGCACGGCCCCGAGGCCATGGAGGCCGTGCCCTTCACATGTGCGCCCTTGGGGCGGATGCGGGAGAAGTCGTAGCCCACGCCGCCGCCACGGCGCATGGTCTCGGCCGCTTCGCGCAGCGCTTCGTAGATGCCCGGGAAGCCTTCGTCGTCCACGCCCTGGATGCAGTCGCCCACGGGCTGCACGAAGCAGTTGATCAGCGTGGCCTGGATGTCGGTGCCCGCCGCGCTCATGATGCGCCCCGCGCCGATGGCGCCGGCCTGGAGGTTGGCGAGGAACAAAGCCTCGTACTTCGCACGCAGATCGGGCGCCTCCACCGAAGCGAGCGCACGCGCCACGCGGGCGTACAGCTCGTCCACGGAGGTTTCGCCGGGCTTGAGGTACTTCTCGCGCAGCACATCCAGGCTGATGGGCTGCAGGGACGAGGGGGTGGCCAGAGTGTGCTGTGGTTCGCGCTTCATGGGTACCGATGGTTGGGGGTTCACGACAGTAGGGGCTTGCGCTGGGTCAAGACGCACGCAGTGCCATTGCAGGGGCGCCATGCGGCGCGGGGTTCAGACGCAAACAGAGACGCACGCGTGCTGCGCGTGTGCATGTCGCGCCAGGCATCGTCGAGCCACACTGGGCTGTCATGCTCGGCATGGGGGTGGGCACAAAGCCACCACTTCGGACGTCAAAGACATGGACTTCGCCCTCCTCGATCACATGGTGCCAGCCCTGCGGGCTGATCTGCCCCGACGGCACCCGACCGCGCACCATGGGTACTCCATGAGGCGCTCGAGCCGCAGCACCACCGGGCGCTGCTGCGTGCAGCAAAGGACCTCGGGCCCCGCCTGCACGGGCGGCCAGCGTCTGGAAGGTTTTCCGGTACTGCGCAAAGGCATCGTCATGGAAACGGCGCAGCCGGTCAAGTAGCTCGTCGCGCATCAAGCGGTGCTTGCGATTGGTGACAAGATTTACCCGAGCGCTGTGTCACTGCACCACCCCACAGCGTGAGGCCCGCCGCGCGTAGCATCACGCCATGCACACACCGCCATCGACCTTCTTCACATTCCGCCGCGCTGCACCTGGGCTCGCGGCGGCCAGCCTGGCGCTGCTGGGGGGCTGCACCGGCCTGGGCACAGCCCCCACGGCCTCGTCACCCACCACGACCTCTGCCACCGCTGTCTCCCCCGCTGTCTCCCCCGCCGCTTGGCCTGCGCGCCTGCAGGCCCTGCTGCCCGCCGATGTGCTGCTGCTGGGCGAAAAGCACGATGCCGCCGAGCACCAGCAATGGCAGCGCGACACCGTGCAGGCGATGGCCGCCCGGGGCCAGCTGGCAGCCGTGGTGATGGAGATGGCCGAGCAAGGCCACAGCACCACCGGCCTGCCCCGCGATGCCACCGAGGCCCAGGTGCAGGCCGCCCTGCAGTGGAAGGACGCCGCCTGGCCCTGGAAGGCCTACGGCCCGGTGGTGATGGCCGCCGTGGCTGCGGGCGTGCCGGTGTGGGGCGGCAACCTGCCCCGCGCCCGCATGCGCGACGCCATGGCCGATACCGCGTGGGACCGGCACCTGCCCGCGCCCGCTCTGCAGCGCCAGTACGAGGCGCTGCGCGAGGGCCACTGCGGCCTGCTGCCCGAGTCGCAGATCGCTCCCATGGCCCGCATCCAGATCGCCCGGGACGCCGCCATGGCCCGCACCGCGACCGAAGCGCGCGTGAGCGGCCAGACCGTGCTGCTGATTGCCGGTGGTGGCCATGTGCTGCGCAGCCTGGGCGTACCCACGCACCTGCCTGCAGGCTTGACGTCCAAAGTGGCCCTGGCACAGGCGGGAGAAGCGCAAGCAGCTGTCAAAAAAGAAGCGCCTGCAAATATGAATGCAGACACGGATGCAGATGCGGACGCCATCGTTGCCACCCCTGCCCTGCCCGCCAAGGACCACTGCGCAGAGCTGCGCGAGCAGTGGGGCAAGGGCGCAAACCCGGCGCGGTGAGGCCGGCGTGCATTCATACATTCATGCGTTCATGCATGCATGCATGCGTTCAAAAAATCCCCCATCCGTTCACGCTGAGCTTGTCGAAGCGCGGCGCGAGGCTTCGGCAAACCTGTTCTGAGCCTGCCACAGGGCTCAGCCCGAACGGGTGGAGTCATGGAGCACGGGTCCCGTAGCCAACGTGGCAGCGGGCCAAGGTGGGCCCGTCGTTCTTCCCCTTCAACGCCCCCCGCTACGCTCCCGCAGCAACGCCGCAAACGCATCCGCGGGCAGCGGCCGGCTGCACAAATAGCCCTGGTACGCGTCGCACCCGCGCTCTTGCAGAAAGGCCAGTTGCCCCTCGTCCTCCACGCCTTCGGCCAGCACCGACAGCCCCATGCTGTGCCCCATGGCGATGATGGCCGCGCTGATGGCCATGTCGTCCGCGCTTTGCGGAATGTCGCGGATGAAGCCCTGGTCGATCTTGAGCACGTCGATCGGAAAGCGCTTGAGTTGCGCCAGCGACGAGTAGCCGGTGCCGAAGTCGTCCACCGCGATGCGCACGCCCAGGCTGCGCAGGCGCAGCAGCACCTGGCGCGCCTCTTCGGTGCGCTCGGCCAGCGCGGATTCGGTGATCTCCAGCTCCAGCCATTCGCTCGGAAACCCCGAGTCCGCCAGCGCCGCCGACGTGCAGCCCGCCAGGTCGGTCAGGTGGAACTGGCGGGGCGACACGTTGACGGCCAGCGTCAGGTCCGGCAGGCCGTCGGCGCGCCATTGCTGGCCCTGGCGGCAGACCTCGCGCAACACCCATTCGCCCAGCGGGCCGATCACGCCCGAGGTCTCGGCCACCGGGATGAAGCGCGCGGGCGATATCAGCCCCTCGTCGGGGTCGTTCCAGCGCACCAGCGCTTCGGCGCCCAGGATGCGGCCCGAGCGGATGTCCACCTGCGGCTGGTAGTACATCTGCAGGTGCCCGAGCGCCAGCGCCAGCCGCAGGCGGGATTCGAGCGCCAGCCGCTCGCGCGCGGCCTGGGTCATGGCCTCGTGGAAGAAGCACCACGCGCCGCGGCCCCTCGCCTTGGCGCCGTACACCGCCGCGTGCGCGCCCTGCAGCAGCAGCTCGGTGGTGGCCGCATGCTCGGGGAACATGCAGATGCCCACGCTCACGCCGGCCACCACCTCGAAGCCGTCGGGCGAGCGCCAGGGCTCGGCCACGGCGGCGATCAGGTGCCGCGCCACCGCCGCCGCGCCGTCGGCATGGCGCATGTGGCGCGCCACCACGGCCAGCTCGTCGCCGGCCAGGCGCCCCAGCACGTCGCCGGGCCGCAGGGCCGACTGCACCTGCCGCGCAATGTGCTTGAGCACCTCGTCGCCGGTGGTGTGGCCGTAGCTGTCGTTCACGTCCTTGAAGCGGTCCAGGTTGAGCAGCAGCACGGCGATGTGCTCGCCGCTGGCGCGCGCCTCCTGCACCACCTGCTCGACCTGGTGCCCGAACCAGGCGCGGTTGGACAACCCCGTGAGCGCGTCGTTGTGCGCCAGGAATTCAAGCTGCCGCTGGTGCGCCTTTTCTTCGGAGATGTCGGTGAACATGCACACGTAGTGCGTCACCTCGCCCGCCGGGTCGCGCACGGCCGACAGCGACATGTGCTCGGGAAAGACCTCGCCGTTCTTGCGGCGGTTCCAGATCTCGCCCTGCCAGTGGCCCGTCTGGCGCAGTGTGCCCCACAGGGCGTCGTAGAACGCGCGGTCGTGCCGGCCGGACTTGAACACGCGCGGCGTCTTGCCCAGCAGCTCCTCCTCGGTGTAGCCCAGAAGGCGTGTGACGGCCGCGTTGACCGACAGGATGCGGCTGTGGGCGTCGGTCACCACCACGCCCTCGACGGTGTTGTCCACCACCGTGGCGGCCAGGCGCTGGCGGGTTTCGCTGGACTGCAGCGCGGCGCGCGCGGCCGTGATCTCGTCGAGGTCCTGCACCACGCAGACCAGGTGCGCGGGCTCGTCGCCGGCCTCGGGGATCTGCGTCACGGTGCACAGCACCGGCACCCTGCGGCCACCGCCGGGGGGCTGGCATTCGCGCTCGTCCACATAGTGGTCGATCTCGCCTGCCAGCAGGCGGGCCAGCTGCAGGGTGGCGCCGTCCGGCTCGCGCGCCAGCATCACATCGCGGAAGTTGAGGATGCGCACTTGCGCCAGCGTCACGCCCAGCAGGGCACAGAGCCGCTCGTTGGCCCACAGGAAGCGCCCGTCCGGCGCTACCCGCGCGAACCCGGCGGGCGCATGGCGCACCACCTGCGACAGCTCCCGCGCCGTGGCCCAGCGCACCTTCTCGGCGCGGCGCATGCGCCGCAGCATCCACCAGGCCAACGCGCTGGTCAGCAGCACATAGCCCCAGCCCTTCCAGGTCTGCCAGTGGGTGATCCGCGCAGGGTCGGTCACCCAGTGCGCCAACAGCGCGTCGCCCGCAAACACCCAGGCCACCCCGAGCACCAGGTACAGCAGCATCCCCCGCCAGGGAGCGAAACGCGGGACCTCGCCCGGATTGACCATCGATTTCCCCCGTTATCCGCCCACCGGCCGTACTAAGGCCGCAAAGGGCGCGGCCACACGGTGCCAGCCATGCTGCGACAATGTCGCGGCTATGACGACCAACGCCTACATCCTTACCCTGTCCTGCCCCGACCGCCTGGGGCTGGTGCACGCTGTCTCCGGCTTCCTGCTGGAGCACGGCGGCAACATCGAAGAAGCCGCGCAGTACAACGACCACGCCACGGGTCTGTTCTTCATGCGGGTGCAGTTCGCCTGCGACCAGCACGACCACGCCACGCTCAAGACCCGCCTGGCCAGCTTTGCAGAGCCCCACACCATGCGCTGGAGCCTGCACGCCACGGCAGCGCCCATGAAGACGGTGCTCATGGTCAGCAAGGAGGGCCACTGCCTGAACGACCTGCTTTTTCGCTGGAAGAGCGGCCTCTTGCCCATCGACATCCGCGCCATCGTCAGCAACCACCGCGACTTCTACCAACTGGCGGCCAGCTACAACGTGCCGTTTCACCACATCCCGGTGACCGCTGCCACCAAGCCGCAGGCCGAAGCCAGGCAGCTTGAGATTATCGAGGCCGAAGGGGCCGAGCTGGTGGTGCTGGCGCGCTACATGCAGGTCCTTTCTCTTGATCTGTGTCAAGCTTTGGCCGGACGGGCGATCAACATTCACCACAGCTTCCTGCCCAGCTTCAAGGGCGCCAAGCCCTACTACCAGGCCCACGACCGCGGCGTGAAGCTCATCGGCGCCACCGCCCACTACGTGACGGCCGACCTGGACGAAGGTCCCATCATCGAACAGGACGTGGCCCGCGCCGACCATACCGACACGGTGGAAGACCTGACCGCCCGCGGCCGCGACACCGAAAGCCAGGTGCTGGCCCGCGCTGTGAAGTGGCACAGCGAGCACCGCGTGATCCTGAACGGCCACAAGACCGTCGTCTTCCGATAGCCGTCGCATCGCCTGCAGATGGCCACTGCCGCTCCCTCGTCCTTTCTCAGCAGCGCGGCGCGGCGCATACCGCCCATCCAGTGCCTGCTGACTTTTGAAGCGCTGGCGCGCCTGCGCAGCGTGACGCAGACGGCCGAGGAGCTGTGCGTCACGCCCAGCGCGGTGAGCCACCGGGTCAAGCAGCTCGAGCAGATCCTGGGTGTGCGGCTGTTCGGGCGGGCCGACTTTTCGTTGACCACCGAGGGCAGCGCCTACCTGGCCCATGTGCGCGAGGGGCTCGGGGCGCTGCAGCGCTTTCCGGGAGCGGCGTCTGCCCCCGGCCGCCGGCGGCTCAAGCTGGCCGTCACGCCCACCTTTGCGCGCACCATCCTCATCCCGCGCCTGCGGCAGTTCACCGAGGCTTACCCCGAGATCGACCTGGCGCTGCAGGTGTCCATCCCGCTGCTCGACGTGGTGGCCGAAGACGCCGACCTGATGGTGCGCTTCGGCCCCGGCCACTATGCCGACGTGGAGCATGTGGAACTGGCCCGCGACGTGGTCACGCCCCTGGCCTCGCCCGCCTTCGTGCGCGAGCACGGGCCTTTCGACAAGCCCGAGGACCTGGAGGGTGTGCCCCTGCTGCGCAGCCCGCTCGAGCCCTGGCGTACATGGTTCGCCGCCACCGCCCTGGACTGGGCCGAGCCCAGCGAAGGCTCGCAGTTCAACGACATCGGACTGATGTGCGACGCCGCATCCGCCGGCATGGGCGTGGCCCTGGTGCGGCTGAAGCTCGGTGCGCCGTGGCTGGAGAACGGCACGCTGGTGCGCCTGTTCGACGCCGACACCGCCAGCCCGCACGCGCACTACCTGTGCTGGCGCACCGGCACCATGGACCGCTGGGAATGCGCGGCCTTTGCCGACTGGCTGCGCAAGACGATGGCGTGATCGGCAGCAGCGCGGCGCATGGCTCGCTGCGGCGCTACTTCATGGCGCCATCGGCTCACCCACGCACCACTGCAACACCGCGCCAACGCAGCATCACCATCACCGTCGCATCCATCCACCACCTGCCGACATGAATCTCACCATCCGCCCTGCACAGCCCGCCGACGCCAACGCCATCGCGCGCATCCACGTTGCGGCCTGGCAGGCGGCGTACGCCGGCATCATCGACGCTGCCTACCTGGCCGCCCTGTCCGCGGCGCAACGCGAAGGCTACTGGGCCCAAGCGATTGCCCAGGGCGCACCCGAGGTGCTGCTGGCGCAGGACGGCAGCGACGGCGCGGTGACAGGCTGGATCGCACTGGGCGACTGCCGAGACCCCGGAGCGCCCGCCACGCGGGGCGAAGTCTGGGCCATCTATGTAGACCCTGCGCGTTGGGCCCGCGGTACGGGGCACGCACTGTGGCGGCACGCCCGCGAGCACCTGTTGGCCCGTGGCAAGGCAGAGGCAAGCCTGTGGGTGCTGGCGGCCAACGAGCCTGCCATCCGGTTCTACACGCGGCAGGGATTTGTGCCGGATGCGGATGGTGTCAAAAGCATCACGGTAGCGGGCGCCACCCTGCAGGAGCTGCGGTACACGGCCTTGCTGGCGTCCAGCGGTGGGTAGTGCTTGGGCAGTGCTTGGATAGCGAGCGGGTAGCGGGTAGCGGGTAGCGGGTAGTGAGCGACCCGCAAACGACCCAGTGGGCGGCAAGTCGGTGGTGAAAACTGCAGAGGTCGCCGCGACCAGTGGCCGCAGCCAAGCCGCACAGCCTGCGGCCTCGCCAGGATTTTCACGGCCGCTCTGCAAAAATCTCACGCCCGCGCCTGACGCCATCCCCTACAGTGGCGGCATGCAGACTCCCGCCGCCACCCCTACCTCCACTGCAGCCGCCCAACCACCGGCCGGGCCTACCTCGTCAGAGCGCGCTACGCGCCAGGCGGAGGTCGTGCAGGCCCTGGGCCGCGTGGTGCCCGCCCACGCGCTGTTGTGGCACGCCGAGGACACCACCCCGTATGAATGCGACGGCCTCACCGCCTACCGCCAGCGCCCGCTGGTCGTGTGCCTGCCTGAAACGTATGAGCAGGTGCAGGCCGTGCTCCAGGCCTGCCACCACCTGCAGGTGCCCGTGGTAGCGCGCGGCGCGGGCACGGGCCTGTCGGGCGGCGCCATGCCGCATGCGATGGGCGTCACGCTGTCGCTGGCCAAGTTCAACCGCATCCTCGACCTGGACCCGGTCAGCCGCACGGCACGCGTGCAGAGCGGCGTGCGCAACCTGGCCATCAGCGAAGCCGCCGCACCGTACAGCCTGTACTACGCCCCCGACCCCAGCAGCCAGATCGCCTGCACCATCGGCGGCAACGTGGCCGAAAACTCGGGCGGCGTGCACTGCCTGAAATACGGCCTCACGGTGCACAACGTGCTGGCGGTGAAGGGCTTCACCGTGGACGGCGAGCCCGTGGAGTTCGGCAGCCAGGCGCTGGACACCCCCGGCTACGACCTGCTGGCCGCCGTGATCGGCAGCGAAGGCATGCTCGCCGTCATCACCGAAGTGACGGTGCGCCTGATCCCCAAGCCCCAGCTGGCGCGCTGCATCATGGCCAGCTTCGACGACGTGCGCAAAGCCGGCGACGCGGTGGCCGCAGTCATCGCGGCCGGCATCATCCCCGCGGGCCTGGAGATGATGGACAAGCCCATGACCGCCGCCGTGGAAGACTTCGTCAAAGCCGGCTACGACCTCACGGCCGAGGCCATCCTGCTGTGCGAGAGCGACGGCACGCCCGAAGAAGTGGAAGAAGAAATCGGCCGCATGAGCGACGTGCTGCGAGCGGCAGGCGCTACCGCCATCTCGGTCAGCCAAGACGAGGCCGAACGCCTGCGCTTTTGGAGCGGCCGCAAGAACGCTTTCCCCGCCAGCGGCCGCATCAGCCCCGACTACATGTGCATGGACTCGACCATCCCGAGGAAGCGCCTGGCGGACATCCTGCTGGCCATCCAGGCCATGGAAAAGAAATACCAGCTGCGCTGCGCGAACGTATTCCACGCAGGCGACGGCAACCTGCATCCGCTGATCCTGTTCGACGCGAACGACGCCGACCAACTGCACCGCTGCGAACTGTTCGGCGCCGACATCCTGGAGACCAGCGTGGCCATGGGCGGCACGGTGACGGGCGAACACGGCGTGGGTGTGGAAAAGCTCAACAGCATGTGCGTGCAGTTCACGGCCGAGGAGAACGCGCAGATGTTCGGGCTCAAGCACGCGTTCGACCCGGCGGGGTTGTTGAATCCGGGGAAGGTGATCCCGACGCTGAACCGGTGCGCGGAGTACGGGAAGATGCTGGTGCGCGGGGGGCAAATCAAGCATCCGGATTTGCCGAGGTTTTGAGTAATGTAGCCCTCGGCAAATTCAGAAGAAGTCAGTGGCCAAAATATCTAAGGAAAATCAGCGTGAAGAAATCTGAAAAACTGACGAGAGATGATTTTTTTGGGAACGCCGCCTTTGACATTGAGCATGCACTTAGCATGTATGCACTCAGTTTTTGCACAATCCCCGCTGCGGGTCTCTACGACAAAGAGGCGCTAGCACAGTATGCGAGTGTCCTTGACACCTGCCACATATACATGATCGGCTACACCCCAAGGATTGACTTTGTCGGGGCCGAACAGAAGGATCGAAATCTTCTGCTGTCGTTCAAGGTTCTCTCGGAAAATCATGTGGTCGAGTACGTACTGCCTGAAGGCGCCTCGCTCGGGACTGAAGGCGATCTCTTCTACGTCGGCGACAGCTCCGGAAAGAGGTTCTGGCCAAACGAAATGGACATGCAGACTAGGCTAGCCGCCACAGGCGCAGTCAAGTTCGAGGTTAAGTATGTTGGGCAGGCCTACGGACAAGGCGGATCCAGAAATGCCATAGATCGCCTCCTCAAGCACGAGACGCTTCAGAAAATTGCCTTGAAGACAGCGCCAGACGGCTATCAAATCACCTTGCTTCTGTTGGCGATTGAACCAAACAATCAGCTAGTAACCGTGATCAATCCTCGAGCGAAGAACAAGGATGAAAGCGGAACGAGAATTCGACAAGGGCTGGACAAACTCTTTAATACGACGGAGGAAGAACGTATCTCGCTCTACGAGGCCGCCCTGATCAGATACTTCTACCCCGACTTCAACAAAGAGTTCAAAGACAGCTTTCCGTCAACTAACTTGAAGATCCTACGGGACTGTTACGAGAAAGACTTCTCCGCTGTAGTGGCGGAAATTTGCATCGATGGCCTGCCTTTCCGACTGTGGTCTAACGCTGTCGGACCTAAGCTGTATCACATCGCCAAACACGACCTGCACAAGAGTGAAGAACGTAGGATGTTCTTCGGTCTATAGGTTCTAGCGACTTGGCGTTGCGTGCCAGTTAAATCCAACGTTGAGCGTCCGCCTTCTCTAGCTGTAACTGGCTGGCCTCTGGCCGGTAGCTGCAGTAGGACCGCCGATAATCCGAAGCTCCATCGTCTTCCATTTCGCACCATGCTCAGCGACGCTCCCTCCACCCTCCTCCAATCCGGCAACGCCCTCGTCGCGCAGGCACAGGCCGTAGCCACGCAGGACTTTGCCGCAGCGCGGGCGTTGTGGCGGCAGGCGGGTGTGTTGTTTCAACGGGCGCACGAAGCCGACCCCACGCAACACGCAGCAGCGTTTCGCCTGGGTCAGGCGTGGGTGGCCGAAGCCCATGCGCTACAGAAAGAAGGATCAGAAGACGCGACCGCGATGTGGCGACAGGCGGCACTGCAGTGCGAGGTGGCCTTTGCGCTCGACCCGCACCATGCGGTGACGGCCATGCACATCGCCAGCTGCTACGCCTGGGCGCAAGACGCCGACGCCAAGCTGGCCTGGGCGCAAATTGCGCAGCATCTGCAGGAAGAACACGCAGCCAACATGGCGGCGGATGAGGCAGCACGCTAGCTGACGCAGCCCCGGCCGCGGCCGAGCAACGCGACGGCCCGTGTGGCTGTCCGGCTGTTGGCTGTTCGGCTCCCCACCCCTGTGGCTGCGCCTGCGGCGGGGCGGTTGCGGGGTGAGCATGGGCGTCGGAGCGCCCATGCCTCGTTGTCTAGCTCGCCGTGGCTGTCTGAACGAAGCGCGCAGCGCGCAGTGAGTTCCACGGCGCACCCCGCAAACGCCCCGACGCAGGTCGCCCCTTCGCAACGCGAAGGGGTCGCAGACTTGGGGTCGCCTTCTCTTTGGTGACTTTCTCTTGGAGGGTGTAGAAGAAATCTACTTCAGCCGGCTCAACAGCATCCTGGACTGCGCGAGCCATACCCATGCCTGCGCATAAAACGGCTTGCGATCATGGTG
>NZ_LMLZ01000018.1 GCF_001422735.1 Acidovorax sp. Leaf78
GGGCGGGGTGGGGGCTATCTTCGCCAGTCGGTCAAAGCCGATAGCCGGTACTCAGGCCCTCCACCCCAACACCTCCACCATACAAGCCGGTTCCACGGTGGCGCTGGCCGGGGTTGCGTCCCAGGCTGACGGTGGATGGCGGTTCGCGCAGCCGTGGCCACGGTACAGACCGGCTGAACACAGCATCGCCGACAATACGGCCCTTCGTTTCTCCGGAGTCATCGCACCATGCTTGCAGTCGTGGCCATCTGTATCGGTGCCAGCGTGGGTGCGCTGGCGCGCTGGCGGCTCGGTATCTGGCTCAACACGGCGGGAGCCCTGCTGCCGTGGGGCACGCTGGCGGCCAACCTGATCGGGGGGTACCTGGTGGGGGTCTGCGTGGCGGTGTTCCAGGCGCTGCCGCAGCTCGACCCGGTGTGGCGCCTGGCGCTCGTCACCGGGTTTCTGGGCGGGCTCACCACGTTCTCCAGCTTCTCTGCCGAGGTGGTGGGCATGCTGCAGCAGCAGCGTTATCTGCTGGCGCTGGGCACGACCGCAGTGCATTTGCTCGGCTCGCTCACACTCACTGTGCTGGGCATCCACAGCGCTACTCTTTTGATAGCTGCACGCGCTTGATCCTGCGTAATAATCAAGCGCAACGCTCATCACCACCCCACGTTCAACCCACTGCCGACCTGCGCTTTTGCGACGGCCTGCAGCGCTTTTTTTCTGATCTGCCATGGACGCCAATACCCAACTCAATGACCGCCGCCTGGCCGATGCCTGGGCGGAGCTGCAAAGCCACGCCGCCAACGGCAACCCGCTGCACGCCGATGCCTATCGCCTGGCGTTCGCCGACCCTGAATTCATGTTCCGCCGCGAGACCCGGGGCATCCGCTTTCAGCTGGAGATGCTCAAGCCCGACCTGGGCCAGATCGAGCAAGGCATCGAGAACACCATCGTGGTCTACGGCAGCGCCCGCTTCATCGCGCCCGACGAAGCCGATGCCCAGTTGCTCGAGGCCGAAGCCAGCGGCGACGAGGTGCGCCTGCAGCGCGCGCGCCTAGCCGTGCGCAACGCCAAGTACTACGACCTGGCCCGCCAGTTCGCCCGCGTGGTGGCCGAGCACAGTGAACGCCAGCAGCCCGCGGACCGCATCTACATCTGCACCGGCGGCGGCCCCGGCATCATGGAGGCCGCCAACCGCGGCGCGCACGATGTGGGCGCCCTCAACGTGGGCCTGAACATCGCCCTGCCCCACGAGCAAAGCGGCAACCGCTTCATCTCGCCCACGCTGAGCTTCAAGTTCCACTACTTCGCGCTGCGCAAGATGCATTTCATGATGCGCGCAAAGGCGCTGGTGGCCTTCCCTGGCGGCTTCGGCACGCTGGACGAGCTGTTCGAAGTGCTCACGCTGGTGCAGACGAAAAAGGCCAAACCCGTGCCCATCGTGCTGTTCGGCTCGGACTACTGGAAGCGGCTCGTCAACTTCGAGGTGCTGGTCGAAGAAGGCACCATCTCGGCCCAGGACCTGGGCCTGTTTCACTACACCGACGACCCGCAGGAAGCGTGGGAGCTGATCAAGTCGTTCTACCAGCTGTGAACGGCTGAGCCCCTGGGCCTGCGGGCCCCTGCCCTTGCCATGCGCCCCCGTCCGCACCACCCGCTGGTGCGTGCAGGGGCCGCCTCGTCAGCGGATCACCGGCGGCGGTGGCGGCACCGCGATCGGTGGCAGCACGATGATGGGCCGCACGATGGGCGGCAGCACGAAGATGGGGGGACGCGTGGCCGGCGGTGCGGGCGTGGTGGGCGTTGTCGTGGGCGGTGTGGTCGGTGGCGCGCCGGTCACCGGCGGCCGCGTCGTCGGTGGCTGCGTGGGGGTGCCCGTGGTCGGGGGCGGCGGCGCGGTAGGGATGGAAGGGTCTGGCGGCGGTACCGTCGTCGTGGGCGGCGGTGGTGGCAGCGGCACGCCGGGCGCGGGCGGAGTGGGTGTGGTGGTAACGGGCGGCGGCACGGGGGCGACCGGGGTGGGCGCCAAGCGACCGCTGCTGTTGAGCTCCTCGCCCACTGCAAACGGCACCGGTGGCGGCGGCAGCGGTAGCACGGCGCGTGTGTGGGTGTACAGCGGCAGTTGGCTGCTGGCCACCACACGCACCGATTCGCCCGCTTTCACGCCCACGCAACCGGCTTCGGTGCACACCTCGATCTCGTCCTGCTCACCCGACACCACCAGCTCGCCCTCGGCATTGAAGGCGATGAGGAAGGCAGAGCCCCGGATGCCGACTACCGCCGTGGGCGTGGTCACCCGATAGTTGCGCGGGTCGCGCTTGCCGATCAGGCCGGTGATGGCGCGCATGCCGCCGCGCAGCAGGTCCACGGCGAAATGGTCTTCGGCCGCGTTGCCGGCATCCGCATACCGTGTGACCGTGAATTGCGAGTCCGGGTACAGCGCCACCAGCCCGCCATCCGAAAAGCGGATCTGCGCGCGGCCCGCGGCGCCCGTCACGACGACATCGCCACTCTCGACCTCGGCACCTTTGGCCACCGGCGCCTGGGCGGCACCCCTGCGCAACTGCACATCGCCCGCCACGAACTGCACCAGGCCGGCAGCGGCCAGGCCCTGTAGCGGCCATGCAGCCGCCACGGCCAGCCACAGTGCCAGCCGGGAAGAAGGAAAATTGGACTGCATCAGGGACTCCCTCAGAACTCGCGGCGCACGGTGACCGAGAACACGCGGCGGTCGTAATCGGTGATGGGCAGCGTGGACGCATTGCGCGTGATGGCCCACTGCGGCGTGATGCGCCAGCCGGGCGCCGGCAGCCAGGACACGCCCAGCACCCCATAGGTCTGGCGGTCGCGCCGTGTCACGCCGAAGAACGGGTCGGCCGCGCCGTAGCGGCGGCGCTCGTGGTTCAGGTGCACAAACGCCGCCCAGTCGGCAGTGATGGCCCACTGCACGCCGGCCCGAAGGCCCGCCAGGTGGTGACCCAGGTTGTCCACGTCGCTGGCGTGCGGGGTCTCCTGCCCCGCATACAGCCCGGCGTAATACAGGCTGCCGTTGCGCAGGATGTGGACGTACGAGGTACCGCCCACCGTCCGGCGCGCATTGCGCAGCGACTGCGTGGGGTAGCGCAGGTCCTGCACCTGCAGGAAGGTGTCCCACTGCCGAAATCCGTCGAGCCGGTAGATCCACTCGCCCAGCACGCCGCCGATGTTGCGCAGCGTGTCGCCATCGAGCCGGTAGGTGGCGCCCTGCGCGCTCAGCATCCACTCGTGGCGCTCCACGCGGTAGGCCACGCCGGCGCTGGCATCGAGCTGCGCGCTGTCGTAGGGCTTGCCCGCGTCGGAATAGCCGCGCACTTCCCCTGTGGCCGCGCCGATCAGCGACCAGCGGGAGTCCAGCACATGCCGTCCGCGGATGTTGCCCAGCACGGCGGCGTACGACGCACGCTGCGCCTCGGCACCCGGGGCCAGCGACCAGGCGGGTGTGCCAGGGGGCGACAGCGCGGGTGCATTCAGGTCGGGGCCGGCATTCGCGTTGGTATCGCGGCCCACAGTCAGCTCGACATGGCCCTTCCAGGTGGAGCGGCCTTGGTGGCCCAGGCGGTCGTAGGACACCAGAAACTGGTCGATGCTGAGCGCAGCGTCTACCGGGATGCCGGCGGCACGAACGCGCTCGGAGACGGCGTTGGCACCCTGCTTGTCGCCCACGGCGTGCAGTGCGCGCCCCAGCTCCCACTGGGCTTCGGTGTTGCCGGGCTGCGCCGCCACCACCCGCTCCCACGCCAGCACGGCCCGGCTGTACTGGCCCGCCGCATGGGCGGCACGGCCCATGGCCGCATCGAATGCCGGGTCGCCCGCGCGCGCAGCCTCTTGCGCATCCAGCACCTCGAAGGCGCGCCGGGCGTCGCCCTGCTGCAGCAGGGCATGCGCCTGGCCCACGACTTCGTCGGCATGCAGAAATGACCCGGGGGCCGCCACCAGAAACGGCAGCACGGCCAGGCGGCGCACGTGCCGGGACCAGGTTGGAACGCTCATGTCAGCCCCCTCTGTCGAATGGGGCGAATCTACTACGTTTCGCGCCCCTTGCTCAGCCCCTCAAGCCCTGATTGCCACGCTGCGCGCAATACCGCACGAAAACCCATTCCGGTGCCCGCTCAGGTGCCGTTTCCCGAGTCCTTGGGCGCCTGCACGGGCTCGGACGGCGCCACTGTCAGCAGCCACGCCAGGCGCGTGCCCCCCGCCACGATGGCGCCCACACCCCAGAACAGCCCGCCCACGCCGATCAGCGCTCCGGCCGACCCGAAGATGAGCGGCATGAGCACGCTCGACGCGTTGATGGCCATGAGCCGCAGGCCCAGCGCCTCGCCGTGGCGGTGCGAGGGCGTGATCTGGTGCAGCAGGCTCATCACCATGGGCTGGGCCGAGCCCAGCGCAAAGCCCAGCAGCACCGAGCACAGGCCCATGCCCAGGGCACTGCCCAGCAGCGGGTAGATGCAAAACAGCACCGTGGTGGACACCATGGCGCCCGCCAGGACCACCCGCTCGCTCAGCTGCGCGGCCACCATGGGCATGAGCATGCGGATCACCGTGGCGGCAATGGCGAACGCGCCCAGGATGGTGCCGATGACCGACGCCGACAAGCCGCGCTCGTGCCCCAGCAGCGGCACCACGAAGGCGTGCACATCCCAGCACGAGGACAGCAGCCAGTTGACGATGAGCAGGCGCCTGAAGGGCACGTCGCCCAGCAGGTCCCACGCGCGGCGCGGAACGCCGTCGTTGGCCGCGACCACGGGCGGAAACTCCACCGTAGTGCGCACGCAGACCCAGGACAGCAGCGGCAGCACGGCCAGCAGCGCGAACGCGCCCCGGTAGCCCTCGATGCTGCCGGGCACCCGGCCCACGTGGTCGATCATGAGCCCCGCGAGGAAGGGCCCGATGAAGTTGGAAACCGCCGGCCCGATGGCCAGCCAGCTGAACACCTGCCGCAGCTGCGTGGTGTCGTGCACCGCGCGGCCCACATGGCGCTGCACCGCAATGGTGGCCGCACCGGCCGCACCGCCCGTCATCAACGCGGTGATGCACAGCACCGGAAACACCGGGAACAGCATGGCCAGCGCCGCACCCGTGGCAGCCAGGGCCACGGAGTAACCCACCGGCCGCTTGAGCCCGTGGCGGTCTGCATAGCGCCCGGCCGGCAGCGCCAAAAACACCTGCGTGAGCGCAAACAGCGCCACCAGCAGGCCCACCGCTGCAGCGCCGTAGCCTTCGCGCAGGGCCAGCAACGGGGCCGCCAAACGCATGCCCGCCATGCAGGCGTGCACGCAGACCTGCCCGGCAATCAGGCGTGCCAGGTTGCGGTTCATGGCAGGTCGTCCTCCAGGTCCAGGCCCGGCAGTGCGGCCGTGCCGGTGCCCGCTGCCGGCACGACGGGTGCTCCGAGACCGGTGGGTGCGTTGGGTGCGGGCAGCTCCTGCACGTCGCGCAGCTTGCGCTGCAGGGCGCGGGTGCGCACGCCCACGTCGTCGAACTTCTTGGCCGCCGCGTCGATGGACTTGCGGGCCGACTCGACGATCTCGCCGAACTTGGAAAACTCGGTCTTCACCGAACCGAGCACGCCCCACACTTCGGACGAGCGCTTTTCGATGGCCAGCGTCTTGAAGCCCATCTGCAGGCTGCTGAGCATGGCGGCCAGATTGGCGGGGCCGGTGATCATCACGCGGCAGTCGTTCTGCACCGCTTCGACCAGGCCGGGACGGCGGATGACTTCGGCGAACAGGCCCTCGGTGGGCAGGTACAGCACCGCGAAGTCGGTGGTGTGCGGTGGCGACACGTACTTGCTGAAGATCTTCTTCGCTTCGAGCTTGATCGAGGTCTCGAACGCATTGCCGGCCGATGCGATGGCGGGCTTGTCGGCCGCGTCCTGCGCGTCGAGCAGGCGCTGGTACTGCTCCACCGGGTACTTGGAATCGATGGGCAGCCACACGGGCTGCTCGTCGCCGCGGCCCGGCAGGCGGATGGCGAATTCGACCAGGTCGTCGCTGCCGGGCACGGCCTTGACGTTGCGCGCGAACTGGTCGGGCGTGAGCACGTTCTCGATGATGGCCCCCAGCTGCATTTCGCCCCACGTGCCGCGCGTCTTCACGTTGGTCATCACGCGCTTGAGGTCCCCCACGCTGCCGGCCAGGGTCTGCATCTCGCCCAGGCCCTTGTGCACCTGCTCCAGGCGGTCGCTCACGAGCTTGAAGGATTCGCCCAGGCGCTGCTCCAGCGTGGCGTGCAGCTTCTCGTCCACCGTGCGGCGCATCTCTTCGAGCTTGGCAGAGTTGTCGGTCTGGATGGCCGCCAGGCGTTCGTTGAGCGCCGTGCGCAGCTGCTCGGCATTTTGCTGGCTGCCCTGTACCAGGCCCGCCAGTTGCTGCGAGACAGCGTCCTGCAGCACGCCGAACTGGTGGCGGATCTGCTGGCCGTTGGCTTCGAGCTGGTCCTTGAGCGCGGTGGACACGGCGCCCAGCTGGGTGTGGATGTCGCTCTTGAGCGAGTCGAGCGTGCCGCGCGTGGCGACGGACAGGGCCTCGAAGCGCTCCTGGATGCGCTGCTCGAACAGCTGCGTGCTCTCGGCCAGCGCCTCGCGCGAGCGCTGGCTGTCGGACGCCAGGGACTGCGCAGTCTGAGTGAGCTCTGAACGGAACGCCGCCAGCGCATCCGACAGCTCCTTGCGCGCCAGCGCGGCCTCGGCCTGGCCCTGGGCCAGGCGCTGCTCGAGCTTGGCCTCGAACGCGCCGAACGCAGCCAGCAGCTCAGCGCGGCCGGTGCGCGATTCGCCCACGGCCTGGCCCAGGCGTTCGTCGACAGCGCCGCGCAGGGCCTCCAGCTGGCGCTGCGTGGCCTGCGTGAAGCCGCCGAGTTGCTGGCCCAGCGACTCCATCGCGCCATCGTTGCGCGCCACGGCCAGCCGGGTGGCCTGGGCCATGCTCTCCAGCGCCTGCAGCCGGGTGTTCCAGTCGGCAGGCCAATTCACGTTCGGGCGGCGCAGCAGGACGATGGCCAGCAGCACTATCACCAGGCCCAGGGCGGCCAGCAAGACGAGGGTGTCGGTAGTCAAAATGCGTTTACTATACTTTTGATAGCTGCTCGCGCTTATCCATCCAGCGGTAGCAGGTGTTTTTATTAAAAATTCAGCCGCGGTTCGAGGCGGCGGGCGTATTCACCGGCGTGAGCGCACCGCGCCCGTCGAAAAAGGCGATCAGGTTGTCGGCCGCCAGATTGGCCATGGCGCGGCGCGTGGGCACCGTGGCGCTGGCGATGTGGGGCGTGAGCACCACGTTGGGCACGGTTAGCAGGTCGGGGTGCACGCTGGGCTCGCCTTCGAACACATCCAAGCCCGCCGCCGCAATGCGCCCCTCGCGCAGCGCCACGGCCAGCGCCGCGTCGTCCACGATGCCGCCGCGCGCGATGTTGACCAGCGTGGCGGTGGGCTTCATCAGCGCCAGCTCGGCCGCGCCGATGGTGTGGTGCGATGCCGCGGTGTAGGGCACGACCAGCACCACATGGTCGGCCGTGGCGAGCAGCTCTTCCTTGCCGACGTACGTGGCCTTGCACTCGGCTTCGAGCTCCGCCGACAGGCGCGAGCGGTTGTGATAGACCACCTTCATGCCAAAGCCGTGCGCGCCGCGCCGGGCAATGCCCTGCCCGATGCGCCCCATGCCGATGATGCCCAGCGTGCTGCCATGGATGTCGCTGCCGGAAAACATGTCGTAGCTCCACTTGGTCCACTTCCCGGCGCGCAGGTAGTGCTCCGACTCCGTCATGCGGCGCGCGGTGGCCATCAGCAGCGCAAAGCCGAAGTCGGCCGTAGTCTCGGTCAGCACATCGGGCGTGTTGGTGCCCCACACGCCGGCGGCCGTCATCGCGTCCACGTCGAAGTTGTTGTAGCCCACCGCCATGTTGGCCACGATCTTCAACCGCGGCGCGGCCGCCAGCAGCGCCGCGTCGATGCGCTGGCTGCCGGTGGTGAAGGCGCCGTCCTTGTCGGCCAGGCGCTCGGCCAGCTCGGCGGGGGACCAGATGGTGTCATCTGGGTTGTCCAGCACGTCGAAATGCTGGCGCAGGCGGTCCACGATGTCCGGGAAGATCGCACGCGCGACCAGGATGCGGGGCTTGCTCATAGTCTCATCTCCAAGGTGTTCGCGAGGTCAGTCGCCCTATAAAACCGGCGCTGCCCAGGCCAGTGGCCGCCGTGCAAAGGCCGCCCTGCAGCGAGGGCGGCGTCCCCCTTCCCGCAACGCGCAGCGGTGCGAGAGAAGGGGGAAGCGGCGCAGCCGCTCAGGGGGATGTACATCATCTGAACCAGATGAATGTCATGACAAGAAACAGCGGCACCAGGATGCCGCCCGACCACAGCATGTAGCCGAAGAAGCTGGGCATCTTCACGCCCCGGTCTTCGGCGATGGCCTTGACCATCATGTTGGGCGCGTTGCCGATGTAGGTGTTGGCACCCATGAACACGGCACCGGCCGAGATGGCGGCGAGCGTGGGGGCCAGCGTGGTCATCAGCACGGCCGGGTCGCCCCCTGCCGTGTTGAAGAACACCAGGTAGGTCGGCGCGTTGTCGAGAAACGAGCTGAGCACGCCCGTGGCCCAGAAGTACATGGCCGGGTCGGCCGTGCCGTCGGGCCGGGTGACGGCCCGCACCACGGCGCCGAATGGTCCGTCCGTGCCGGCCTTGAGCATCGCGATGACGGGAATGATGGTGAGGAAGATGCCCGCGAAGAGCTTGGCCACCTCCTGCATCGGGGCCCAGCCGAACTGGTTGTCGTCGTGCACCTGGCGCGGCGTGAGCCACAGCGATGCCAACGTGACGGCCACAAGGCCCACGTCCCGCACGATGCCGGGCAGGCCCACCGGGGTGCCCATGATGTCGAACACGACGGGCGACTTCCAGAACCCGCTGAGCAGCACCAGGGCCACCACCGCGCCCAGCAGCGCAAAGTTGAGCTTGCCGTCGAACCCGAAGGCGCGCACACCGCCCGTGTCGGGCGTGGGGTCGCGCGGCAGCACCTCGGCCCCTTGCCGGTAGAACCAGGTGTCGAGCGCAAAGAACAGCGCCAGCAAGGTGCCGATGAGGAACATTGTCTCCGGCAGGATGTGGCCCACGGTCCAGAAGAAGTCCACGCCTTTCAGAAAGCCCAGGAACAACGGCGGGTCGCCCAGCGGGGTGAGCGAGCCGCCGGCGTTGGACACGATGAAGATGAAGAACACCACCACATGCACCACGTGCTTGCGGTTGTCGTTGGCACGGATCAGCGGGCGTATCAGCAGCATGGACGCGCCCGTGGTGCCCATGACGCTGGCCAGCACCGCGCCCAGGGCCAGCAGCCCCGTGTTCAGGCCCGGGCTGCCATGCAGATTACCGCGGATGTAGATGCCGCCCGCCACGGTGTACAACGCGGTGAGCAGGATGACGAAGGGGATGTACTCGGCCAGCAGCGCATGCACCAGGTTCGCGCCCGCCACCGCCGGCCCGAAGGCCACGGCGAAGGGCAGCAGGAACGCCAGGCCCCAGGCGGCCGCCACCTTGCCGAAGTGGTGGTGCCAGAAGATGGGCGCCAGCAGCGGCATGAGCGCGATGGACAGCAGGATGCCCGCGAACGGCACGCCCCACAGCACCGACAGCGTGCTCCCGTCCAGATCGGCGGCCTGCGCCACACCGGGCCATGCCGCCAACAAAAGCGCCGCGGCCGACAGCCTGCGCGCCGCCTTCAAGATATTCGTTGTCTCCATCTCGCTCCAATAACTGTGGCGCCCCATCGCGGGTGCCGGCGGGTGCCGATGAGTGCCGCCAATGCAACTGTTTCAGACTGATCGCGACTGAATGCAGCCCTATGTCAGCGAATGCCGCTGTGCGGATGCAGAGCGTCGACCCTGAAGGCCGCCCCCTGCCCCGCAGGGTCAGGCAGGCTGGGGAATATCGAACACCTGGCGCAGATAGGCCAAATACTTTTCATCGTCGCACATGCCCTTGCCGGGCGTGTCCGACAGCTTGGCCACCGGTTGGTCGTTGCAGCGGGTCATCTTGATGACGACCTGCAGCGGCTCGTGCGCGGGCGGGCTGCCCAGATCATTGGTCAGGTTGGTGCCAATGCCGAAGGCCAGCTGGCAGCGCCCGCGGAACTGCTGGTACAGCTCGATGGTGCGCGTCACGGTGAGCGCGTCGCTGAAGATCAGCGTCTTGGTCAGCGGGTCCACGCGGTTCTTGCGGTAGTGCTCCAGCAGGCGCTCGCCCCACGCAAACGGGTCGCCGCTGTCGTGGCGCGCGCCGTCGAACAGCTTGCAGAAGTACAGGTCGAAGTCGCGCAGAAAGGCGCTCATGCCGTACACGTCCGACAGGGCGATGCCCAGGTCGCCGCGGTATTCCTTGGCCCACATTTCAAACCCGAAGACCTGGCTGTCGCGCAGCCGTGGACCCAGGGCCTGGCAGGCCTGCAGGTACTCGTGCGCCATGGTGCCGAGCGGCGTCACGCCGAGCTTCATGGCATACAGCACGTTGCTGGTTCCGGCGAACTGGCCGGGGCCTGCCGGTGCGCCCGGGCGGCGGTCGCCCGTGCCCAGGCGGGCCACCAGCACGCGCAGCACCTCTTCGTGCCAGGCGCGGCTGAAACGGCGGCGGGTGCCGTAGTCGGCGATCTTGAGGTCGGACAGGCCGTCGGCCTGCAGCTGCGCGATCTTGGTGTCCAGGCGCCTGCGGCCTTCGGGAAAGTCGGGCACCTTCTGCGTGTTGCGGAAGTACACCTCGTTGATGATGGCCAGCACCGGAATCTCGAACAGGATGGTGTGCAGCCAGGGCCCGCGGATGGAGATCTCGATCTCGCCGTTGTGCAGGGGCGTGACTGCGATGTACTTTTCGTTGAGCTGGAACAGCCCCAGGAAGTCCACGAAGTCGCTCTTGATGAAGCGCATGGACCGCAGGTAGGTCAGCTCGGCGTCCTGGAACTGCAGGCTGCACAGCGACCGGATCTCGTCGCGGATCTCATTGGCGAACGGCGCCAACTGCACGCCAGGGTTGCGGCACTTGAACTTGTATTCGACCTGCGCACCCGGAAACTGGTGCAGCACGACCTGCATCATGGTGAACTTGTACAGGTCGGTGTCGAGCAGGCTGGTGATGATCATGGACGGTGCGGGCGCAAAGAAGGCCGGGGACGCAGAAGGCCGTGCAGCAAAGCCGCAAAGTGTAGGCCATGCCGCTGTGCGGCGCTTTCAAGGCCGCCACCACCCTGCCGGCCCAAGCGTTTCAGGCCAAAAATGGCCCTACCGCTGGATGAGCAAGCGTCAGCAGCTATTAAATCAATAGCACCAGCACTGCAGGCGCTCAGCCCGCGACCACCAGCGCCTGCAGCACCTGGCGCAGCGCGTCCGGCACGGGCACAGGGCGGCGGGTTTCGCGGTCTACATACACATGGATGAAGTGCCCGGCCGCGGCGGTCAGCGGCTCGCCCTGCGCGAACAGGCCCACCTCGTAGCGCACGCTGGAGCTGCCCAGCTTCGCCACGCGAATGCCTGCCTCTACCGTCTGCGGGAAGGCCAGCGGCGCGTAGTAGTTGCACTGGGTCTCGATCACGAGGCCGATGGTGCCGCCCGCGTGGATGTCGAGCACGCCCTGCTCGATCAGGTGCGCGTTCACCGCGGTGTCGAACCAGCTGTAGTAGACGACGTTGTTCACATGGCCGTAGACATCGTTGTCCGCCCAGCGCGTGGTGATGGGGCGAAACGCGCGGTAGGCGCTGCGCGGCTGCGGTGCAGGGCGCGCCGCCGAGGTTGCCGTGGGGACGGCTGCGGGCGTGGTGTCTGAACGGGTGGCGTGGGGGGTGCTGGCGGCGGACGTCATGGCCGCACATTCTGCCAGCGCTGGTGGTACTCCCAGGCCACGCGCCAGGTGTTGAGCTGCGCCGTGAGCGTATCTTCCATGTCGCGCCCGTAGCCGCCCGCCATCGCGAAGACCAGTGGCAGCCGCCGCTGCCAGGCCCAGTCGAAGACGTGCCGGTCGCGCGCTTCCAGGCCGTCGTGCGTGATGGCCAGCCGGCCCAGGCGGTCGCCCTCGTGCGGGTCGGCGCCGGCCAGGTAGAACACCATCTCTGGCGCAAAGCAGTGCTCCAGTGCGTCCAGCGCGTGCGACAGCGCTTCCAGATAGGCATCGTCGGTGCAGCCGTCGGGCAGCTCCACATCCAGGTCGCTCGCCTCCTTACGAAACGGAAAGTTGCGCGCGCCGTGCAGCGACAGGGTGAACACGCTGTGGTCGTCCTGAAAGATGTGCGCCGTGCCATTGCCCTGGTGCACGTCCAGATCGATCACCGCGACCCGGAGCGGCTGGGTATGGCGGCCGCGCGCCCTGGCCCGCTCCACCTGCATCAGCCGCGCAGCCACCGCCACGTCGTTGAACACGCAAAAGCCGCTGCCCTTGTGGGCATACGAATGGTGCGTGCCGCCGGCCAGGTTGCCTGCCACGCCTTCCTGCAGCGCCACGCGGCTGGCGGCTACCGTGGCGCCCACCGAGCGGCGGGCGCGCTCGGCCATGGCGGGGCTCCAGGGGAAGCCGATCTCGCGCTGGGCGGGTGCCGGCAAAGTGCCGTCGGCGATGGCGTCGATGTAGCTGCTGTCGTGCGCCAAGGCCAGTTCGCTGTCGGCCGCGGGCTGCGCCACCTGCAGCGACACGCCGGGCAGGTGCTGGGCGATGCGGTCGCGAAGCAGGCGGTACTTGGCCATCGGAAAGCGGTGGCCTTCGGGCAGGGGCAGCACAAACTGGTCGGCGTAATAGGCGTGCATGACGCGATTGTGGCAAGGCAGGGATTCCTGAGGTTGCATCTCTAATTTGCTGCATCGCAACAAAAACCTCTTGCAAACCGGCACCAAGTCCCTAAAATTCGATCCATGCTGCACTGCAACATGACTTGTTCGAGTCAGGGCCAGCGCAGATGTCTTGTGAACCACCATGGCCCGCAGGGCCCCATTCTTAGGAGATATGACATGACGCTGACCGCAGAACAAATCCTCGCTTCCCACAAAGCCAACCTCGAAACCCTGTTCGGTCTGACGACCAAGGCCTTCGAAGGCGTGGAAAAGCTGGTCGAACTGAACGTGACCGCCTCGCGCGCTGCCTTGTCAGAAGCCGCCAGCCACAGCCAGGCCGTGCTGGGTGTGAAGGACGCACAAGAGCTGCTGGCTCTGCAAGCCGGCCTGTTCCAGCCCCTGGCTGAAAAGACCGCCGCTTACAGCCGTCACCTGTATGACATCGCTTCCGGCACCGGCGCCGAGTTCGGCAAGGCTTTCGAAAGCCAGGCTTCCGACGCACAACGCGCATTCACCGGCCTGGTCGACAGCGCCGCCAAGAACGCACCTGCCGGTTCCGAAACCGCCGTGGCTGTGATGAAGAGCGCCGTCTCTGCCGCCAACAACGCTTTTGAATCGGTCCAGAAGGCTGTCAAGCAAGCGTCCGACGTGGCCGAAGCCAACTTCAACGCCGTGGCCAGCACCGCTGCCAACGCCGCCAAGACGGCCGCTCCCCGCAAGCGCTGAGCCCAGGGCACGCGGTCTGGAGAGCAACCTCTAGGCCGTTTTCAGGGCTTACCCTGATAATCCCATCACGCGCTACAGCCCCGGTTGCAGCGCACGAGTTGTCTCCTTGGATCCTCGCGAAACCCCCGTTTCCAGGATCCCTTCAAAGCCCGGTTCTGCCGGGCTTTTTTTTGCCTGCGCGCCGGATGGCCCGGGCCGCAGCGCAGGTGTGGCGCCTGGCACACCCGCTACCCATCTCCACGGTGACCCAGGTCAGCACTGAAGGGAGTTGAGATAACCACCACTCCACGCGGCGCGAAAACTGGGATTTTTTGGGCTATCCCGGGATGAATCGGAACGCGCCGTTGCAATGAAGTTGCAACCGATGGAACAGCGCCGGGCACTCCGAATGAGGCAATTTGGACCCCGAGGCTAGACTACAGCTTTGGGCCGAGGCTGTGTGAAAACCCAACCCTAAACCGCTGCTAAAAATTAAAATAACGGCACCCGATTCAAGCGAGGTGCCCCATGAAGCGATTCATCGAA
>NZ_LMLZ01000019.1 GCF_001422735.1 Acidovorax sp. Leaf78
ACGCTCAGGGGCGGGGTGGGGGCTATCTTTGCCAGTCGGTCAAAGCCGATAGCCGGTATTCAGGCCCTCCACCCCAACACCTCCACCATACAAGCCGGATCCACGGGTGCGCTGGCGAGTGCTCGCCCCAGTCATCCGTCAGTGGCACATCTCGGCACTGCTCTCTTTTCCAACAATCTTTGATCGGAGTTTCCGAATGAACTTGTCTTCCGCCTTCTCCCGCATCGTGCTGGGCGCCGCCCTCGCCGTGGGCGCCCAGGCCGCCATGGCCCAGCAGCAACTCGTGCCCGCCCAGAGCGAGGTGCAGTTCACCGCGCGCCAGATGGGCGTGCCGCTGGATGGCCACTTCAAGAAGTTCAGCGCCCAGGTGGCGTTCGACCCGGCCAAGCTGGCCACCAGCAAGATCGCGCTCACCGTGGACACCGGCAGCGCCACGCTGGGCTCCAAGGAAACCGATGCCGAGCTGCCCAAGCCCGTGTGGTTCAACGTGCCCAAGTTCCCGCAGGCGCAGTTCGAGTCCACCGCCATCAAGGCACTGGGCGGCGGCAAGTTCGAAGTGGCCGGCAAGCTCACCATCAAGGGCAATGCCCAGAACGTGGTCGTTCCCGTGACGCTCACGCAAAGCGGTCCCACCACCACGGCCACCGGCACGCTGCCCATCAAGCGCCTGGCCTTCAAGATCGGCGAGAACGAGTGGGCCGACACCTCGATGGTGGCCGACGACGTGACCGTCAAGTTCAAGCTCGCGCTCACCGGCGTGGGCAAGATTTGAATGAAGCTCCCCCTGAGTCGCTCCGCGCCTTCCCCCTCTCTCGCATTGCTGCGCAATGCGGGAGGGGGACGCTCCCAGCGCGGCGGGGCGGCCCTTGCGCGGGAGCGCTGGCCTCGGCCATGCCTGTTTGGGGCGTGAGCTGACAACTCAAACTTATTCGTGTTCCTTCATCCCTGAACCTTTCCTTTTAAGGAGTTTTCGCATGCGCAAGTCCCTGTTCTCCCTGCTGGCCGTCGCCGCCGCCACTGCCATGACCGCTGGCGCCGCCCAGGCCGCCAACTACGCGATCGACCCCACGCACACCTTCGTGACGTTCGAGATCAGCCATTTCGGTGCCACGACCAACCGCGCCCGCTTCGACAAGAAGCAAGGCACGGTGGAGTTCGACCGCGCAGCCAAGACCGGCAAGGTGGAGATCTCCATCGACACCACCTCGGTGAACTCGGGCACGCCTCCGTTCGACAAGCACCTGCAAAGCCCTGACCTGTTCGATGCTGCCAAGCACCCCACCATCAAGTTCGTGTCCGACAAGTTCAGCTTCAACGGCGACAAGGTCAGCGAAGTGACCGGCCAACTGACGCTGCTGGGCAAGACCGCCCCCGTGACCCTGAAGGCCACGCAGTTCAACTGCTACGACAGCCCGATGCTCAAGCGCGAAGTGTGCGGCGGCGACTTCGAGACCACCATCGACCGCACCCAGTGGGGCATGAACTACGGCGTGGAATGGGGCTTCCCCAAGAACGTGCGCCTCGTGGTGCAGATCGAAGCCGTGAAGCAGTAATCACGGTCGTCACTGCCTCCAAGGCGCTGCTGGCGTCTTGGCCCAGAAGCCACCCGCAGCGTCAGCGCAGCGGGTGGCTTTTTTCTGGGGCGCGCCACCGTGGGCATCTGGGGCGCCAACTGCCCGGTGTGCGCTCAGGCGACGTCCAGCGACGCATCCAGGTCCCAGCCCTGCGGCCGCCACGCCCACACCACATCCGGCTGCAGTGCACGCAAAAAGGCGTGGTCGTGGGACACCACGATCCAGGCGCCGGTGAAGGCCTGCAGCGCTGACTGCAGGGCTTCCACGGCGGCCATGTCCAGGTGGTTCGTGGGCTCGTCGAGCAGCAGCATCTGCGCCGGCTCGCCCGCCCACAGCGCGCAGGCCAGCGCGGCCTTGATGCGTTCGCCACCGCTGAGCTGGTCCGAAGGCTGCCGCACCTTGTCCGCCCCCAGCCCCATCTGCGCCAGGTGCGTGCGCAACGCAGCCTCGGGCAAGGGCGAGCCCAGCGCCTGCAGTTGCGCGAGCACGCTGCGCCCGGGCGGCAGCATGTCGGTGTTGTGCTGGTCCAGCCAGGCGGCCCGCACGCTGCGCAACACGCGGCCCCCAGACACGTTGCCCTACACGTTGCCCGACACATCCCCCGAAACATTGCCCGAGACGTTGCCCGACCTGCCGCCCGCAACCTCGCCCGGCGCCGCGATCAGCCGCAGCAGGCTGCTCTTGCCGCAGCCGTTGGGCCCCGTGACCGCGATGCGCACCGGCCCGCTCCACACACCATTCAGCGGCGTCTGGCCGGGTGCGGCATGGGGCACCACCACCTGTTCGAACGCCAGCACCTGCTTGCCCGCGGGCACAGCGCTTTGCGGCAGCACCAGCGTGGCCGATGCCTGTGCGGGAAGGCGCGAGGCCGCCTCGCGCACCGCGTCGTTCAGGCGCATCCGCTCCTGCTGCTGGCGCTCGTGCTCGCGGCCGGCGTGGGCCTGGGAGTTGTTCTTCTGGCGGTCCAGCAGCACGGACGCCTGGTTGGCCGTGCGCCCCACTTCGCGGCCCCGGGCCGCGCGGCGCAGTTGTGCATCGTGGTCCCGCTGCAGCGTGCGCAGGGCCCGCTCGCGCTCGGTGCGCGCGTGGTCCAGATCCGCCTGGGCGGCTGCGGCTTCGGCCTGGCGCTGCGCCTGGTACAGGGCCCAGTTGCCGCCATAGCGCTGCAACCCGGCCGGGGACAGCGCCACGATGCTGCCCACCGTCCCCAGCAGCTCGCGGTCGTGGCTGGCCACGAGTACGCTGCCGGGCCACTGGCCGAGCGACTCCATCAACCAGCGGCGGGCGGGGCGGTCGAGGTGGTTGGTGGGCTCGTCCAGCACCAGCAGGTCCGCGCCCGACAAGAAAGCGCCCGCCAGCGCCACCCGCATGCGTTCGCCGCCACTGAGTTGCCGGGCCGCGTGCCCTGGCTGAAGGTGGGCCAGGCCCAGCGCCTGCAGCGCCTGTTGCCAGCGCGCGGGCAAGTCCCACCGCCCATCGGCCGCCAGCACGTCGTCGGCAGACCCCTCCCCGGCCGCCAGCCGCGCCAGCGCGCCCAGCACCGGCCCCAGGCCGGCGATGTCGGCCACCGTGGCCTGCGCCGCGGCGGCGACCTCCTGCGCCACCGCGTGCACCGAGGGCTGGCCCAGCACCACGCCGCTGGCCGGCTGCAGCGCACGCGACGCCAACTGAAGGAAGACGCTCTTGCCACTGCCGTTGGCACCCACGATGCCCGTCACGCCGCGGCCCACGGCCACGGTCAGGGGGCGCGCCCACAGCGCATGCCCGCCAGGCGGGCCCCAGGTGACGTCGCGAAACTGCAGCACGCTGGCGCCGGCACGCGGATGCGGCGGCGCGCCGCCGTCAGCTGCGTAAGAAGCCGTCAAGACGGCAGACGATGAAAAACCCGAAGAAGGATGAGCAGCTGAAGCTGCGGCAGCGCTGCGGCTGCTGAGGGTGGATGCGGCAGCGCTGCGGCTGCCAGGGGCGGATGTGCCCCGTGAAGGTGTCGCCATGCCAAAGCACTCCAGACAAGACAGAGAGCCCCCTGGCCTTCGCAAAGGCAAGCGGGGGAACGGCTTGAAGGGGCTTACAGGCGCATGGGAGTCGGGCCTCGGTGGGTGGGGCAATGGTCGGATGCGGACTGTACCGCAAACTCGTCGCCCCCAAAAATTAACTTAACGTAAATTGATTACGAATAGTAGAATTGCAAGCATCCATCTGAGGAGACACCGCATGAATGCCGTCCTGAAGCCCGACCTGGCCACCCTGCCCGCGCCCGCTGCCATCCAGCAACTGCACCACTACGCCTACAAGGCGCGCGACGCCGAGGAAACGCGCCACTTCTACGAAGACATCCTGGGCCTGCCGCTGTACCACATCATCCAGAGCGACCACGTGCCCAGCACCGGCGAGTACTGCCCGTACACGCACTTCTTCTTTCGCCTGAAGGACGGCTCGTTCATCGCCTTCTTCGACCTGGGTGACGACGTGAAAGCCGAGCCTTCGCCCAACACGCCGCTGTGGGTCAACCACATCGCCTTCCGCGTGAACACCATCGAAGAGCTGGAGAACACCAAGCAGCGCCTGCAGGCCCACGGCATCGAGGTGCTGGGCGTGACGGACCACCACATCTTCAAGAGCATCTACTTCTTCGACCCCAACGGCATCCGCCTGGAGCTGTCGGCCCAGCTGGCCAATGAAGAAGCCATGGAAAAGGACAGCACGGTGGCGCATGCGCGCCTGAAGGAGTGGACGGCGCGCAAGGAGCAGTGGCGCAAGGAGCGCGCCGAAGGCAAGGCGGCCCAGCCCCTGAAGCCGCAGCAGAACGACCGGCCGGAGTACGCACAGGGCTGATGCGATGGCCCGGGGGCGCCCGGCTGGCACGCGCTTGTGATGAAAAAGTGCTCTACCGCTTGGTAGGCAAGCGCTACCAGCTATAAAAAGCGTAGCAAACAAAATCGACGTCCGGCGCGGGCAGGCTGCTGGCGGCTACAGCTGATAAGACACGAGCTGCACCCACAGCCAGCGCTCGCCGGCACATTCCCAGCCGTCCAAAAGCGCCTCCCCTCTAACGGGCAATGGGGCGCTCCCGCAGGCGCTCCGTGGTGGCTCAGCCGCCCTGCTGATGCGCCCGCATGATCTGGTGCCGCTGCCAGTAGTGGCTCACCGCTGCGTTGAACTCGTCCTTTTGCTTGGCCAGGCCGCCGAGCTTGATCTTCGTGGTCTTGGCCGTGCCCAACGCGCCCTTGTCGGGGTGGGTCACGATGAGCGCATTGCCGAAGCTGCTTTCCTTGTACTCCAGCGCCTTCACCGCGTCCCAGAACACGGTGGTCTCGTCGGCGCTGGTGCGGATGCCGTCGATGCTGATCTCCACGGTGTCACTGCCCTTGAGCGTGAACACCACCGGCGGGAAGTACTTCAGCACCACGGCGCGCTCTGCGTCATTGGCCGGCTCGTAGCGGTAGGCCAGGCTGCGCTCGTGGTCTTGCGCGAACTGCTGCTCGTAGTCGCTCCACAGGCGCTGCTCGATGGCGTCGGCCGTGAGGATCTGCTGCACCCAGGTGGCCGCAGGCACGCGCACGGCGATGCTGCCCCAGTCCTGCTCCTTCAGGGCCATGCCCACGTTGCGCAGCCGCTCCGGCATGGCGGGGTGCGAGTCGTAGGGGTGGGGCACGTTGGCGGTCTTCATCGCGGCCAGGAAGTCGTCCGACGCAGCATACGGCGCGAGGCCCTGGGCCACGAAGCTGGCGATGCCCAGCGTGGCCTGGTCGTGCCGCTCGTTGCGGCCAAAGAGTTCGTCCTCGATCTTGTGGCGGTACTGCGCGTACGCCGCGATCTTGACGAGCGACTGCGCGATCGCCGCGGGGGTGATGAGCTTGGCGGCGATGCGGTCGGCCTTGAACTCGCGCTCGCGGCTGTCGCGGGCCAACGCGATCTCGAAGATCATGCGGTACAGGTCGAGCACGGGCGAGACGACGGCCGTGAGCCCGCCGGTGCGCATGGCGTGACGGTAGTGGTCGTACTGCACGAGCTTGGGCCCCAGCCGGGCGCTGCTTCTGGTGTCGCCACCGCGCAGGTGGGCCAGTTCATGGCCGAAGACCGCGTCGGCTTCGGACTGATCGAGGATGCGCAGCAGCGGCAGGCTGACGAACAGCGTGCGGCCGGTCAGAAGCTTGTCGCCCACGGCCAGCGGGGCCTCGGTCACGAAGAAGTTGGCGTCGATGCCGGCCACGATGTGCTGCGGCGGCTCAGTCTTCAGGCGCTCGGCCATGTGGCGTATGCGCTTCCACAGCAGCGGTGCATCCTCTTCGGACACCAGCTCGCCCACGGCGCGGCTTTCGGAATGCACCCGCTTGAAGATGCCCGCCACCGCCACGAACACCCCGGCCGCCACGGCCAGGCCGACGATGATGATCAGCTTGGGCGAGTACTTGTGAAAGAAGAAGGCCGTGACCCAGAACGACAGCCACACCGCCATCGTGCCCTGCACGACCAGCGCCGCCGCGCTGGCCCAGGTGGTCAGGCGCCAGCCGGTGACGAAGCTGGTGTACTGCAAGGTGCGGTCGGCAAACGCCAGCGCGCCCAGGCCCAGCACCGACAACAGCAGCAAGGCGCTGGCCACGAGGGTCCAGAACGACACCTTGCGCGCCATGTTGAACTGCCACACGTCCGAGTACCGCTCGCACAGCGCCTCGCGGTAGTCCTGCGCCTCGGGGTCGGTGCTGCCGCAGATGGTGGACGGCGGGTTCAGGCGGTAGTAGTCCTTGCGCGCCAGCTTCTCGGCCGCGGGCATGCCCTTTTCGGCGTCGATGCGCTGGCTGATGCCGGCCACGAAACCCGCGTCCTGGTCGCGCTGCGCGTAGCCGCTGAAGAAGTACGTCCCCGCCGGCACCAGGAACAGCGCGAGCAGCGCGTACACGAAGACCTTGGCCAGGGCCGTGCGGAAAGAAGATGGAACTGCTGTCATGGGTTCGGACGTGTGTTGTGGCGGCCCAATGCCCGAAACCGGCGCTTTTGCGCGCCGCCTTTCGGGCCGGTAGTCCACCGTGTTGTATGTAGTGATCCGAAGAGCACGCGCGTGCTCTCTTGCATGGAGCCCGGCCTGCTTCGCTGCGGCCTTCCCTCGCTCCATGGGCGGCGATTATCGGCACCGCTGTGGCTGCAGGCGCAGGCACAAGGTAACAATTGGATAGAAACGCTGGATGAACGGTCGGACAGCCCGCAGCCCCACGGCGCCGGGGCAGTGGCTGCGCTCCCGTAAAATGCCCGGTCCATCTTGTCCGACCCGGCGCCGCACAGCGTGGCCGCCCGGTCCCACTGCCCCATACCCATGAGCTCGCCCCTGCAACAAACCGGCCTCGACAGCCTGTCCAAGTCTTTTGAACCCGCCGCCCTGGAAGCCCACTGGGGCCCCGAATGGGAGCGTCGTGGCTACGGCGTAGCGGGCTTCCGGGGCACCGGCGCCGCCCAGGCGGGCGAGCCCGCGTTCTCCATCCAGCTGCCGCCGCCCAACGTGACAGGCACGCTGCACATGGGCCATGCGTTCAACCAGACGATCATGGACAGCCTCACGCGCTACCACCGCATGCGTGGCTTCAACACGGCGTGGGTGCCGGGCACCGACCACGCGGGCATCGCCACGCAGATCGTGGTGGAGCGCCAGCTGCAGGAACAGGGCATCAGCCGCTACGACATGGGCCCGACCCCGCCCGAGGCGCGCAAGAACTTCGTGAGCAAGGTGTGGGAATGGAAGGAAAAGTCGGGCAACACCATCACCACGCAGATGCGCCGCATGGGCGACAGCGTGGACTGGAGCCGTGAATACTTCACCATGGACGACAAGCTGTCCACGGTGGTGACAGACACCTTCGTGAAGCTGTACGAGCAGGGGCTGATCTACCGCGGCAAGCGCCTGGTGAACTGGGACCCGAAGCTGCAGTCCGCCGTGTCCGACCTGGAAGTCGAGAGCGAAGAAAAAGATGGCTCGCTGTGGCACATCGCCTACCCCCTGGCCGACGGATCGGGCAGCCTCACGGTGGCCACCACCCGCCCCGAAACCATGCTGGGCGACGTGGCCCTGATGGTGCACCCTGAAGACGCGCGTTACACCCACCTCATCGGCAAGATGGTGAACCTGCCGCTGTGCGACCGCCAGATCCCGGTGATCGCCGACGACTACGTGGACAAGGAGTTTGGCACGGGCGTGGTCAAGGTCACTCCTGCGCACGACCAGAACGACTACGCCGTGGGCCAGCGCCACAAGCTGCCGATGATCGTGGTGCTGACCCTGCAGGCCACCATCAATGAGAACGCGCCGCCCAAGTACCAGGGCATGGACCGCTTCGTGGCCCGCAAGGCCGTGGTGGCCGACCTGGAAGCTATCGGCGCGCTGGTCGAGGTGAAGAAGCACAAGCTCATGGTGCCCATCTGCACCCGCACCGGCCAGGTCATCGAGCCCATGCTCACCGACCAGTGGTTCGTGGCCATGAGCAAGGTGTCCGAGCAGGACCCCACGGGCAAGAGCATCGCGCAAAAGGCCATCGACGCGGTGGCCACGGGCGAGGTGACGTTCGTGCCCGAGAACTGGGTCAACACCTACAACCAGTGGATGAACAACATCCAGGACTGGTGCATCAGCCGCCAACTGTGGTGGGGCCACCAGATCCCGGCGTGGTACGACGAAGACGGCAACGTGATCGTGGCCCGCACGGAAGCCGAGGCGCAGGCCAAGGCCCCTGGCAAGACGCTGCGCCGCGACGAGGACGTGCTCGACACCTGGTACTCGTCCGCGCTCGTTCCGTTCAGCACCATGGGCTGGCCTGAGCAAGGTGACGCACCCACCGACGATTTCAACCTGTACCTGCCCAGCACCGTGCTGGTGACCGGCTACGACATCATCTTCTTCTGGGTGGCCCGGATGATCATGATGACCACGCACTTCACGGGCCGCGTGCCGTTCAAGCACGTGTACATCCACGGCCTGGTGCGCGACGCGCAGGGCAAGAAGATGAGCAAGTCCGAAGGCAACGTGCTCGACCCGGTGGACCTGATCGACGGCATTGCGCTCGACCCGCTGCTGGACAAGCGCACCACCGGCCTGCGCAAGCCCGAGACTGCGCCCACGGTGCGCAAGAACACGCAAAAGGAATTCCCTGAAGGCATTCCGGCCTACGGCGCCGATGCGCTGCGATTCACCTTTGCGGCGCTGGCCAGCCTGGGCCGCAGCATCAACTTCGACAGCAAGCGCTGCGAGGGCTACCGCAACTTCTGCAACAAGCTCTGGAACGCCAGCCGCTTCGTGCTGATGAACTGCGAGGGCCAGGACTGCGGCCTGAAAGAGCACACCAAGGAAGAATGCCAGCCCGGCGGCCCCGCCCACGGCTACATGCACTTCAGCCAGGCCGACCGCTGGATCACGTCGCTGCTGCAGAAGACCGAGGCCGAGGTGGCCAAGGGCTTTGCGGAGTACCGCCTGGACAACGTGGCCAACACGATCTACGACTTTGTCTGGAACGAGTACTGCGACTGGTACCTGGAGATCGCCAAGGTGCAGATCCAGAACGGCACGGAGGCCGAGCAGCGCGCCACGCGCCGCACGCTGATCCGCACGCTGGAAGCCATCCTGCGGCTGGCCCACCCCATCATCCCGTTTATCACCGAGGCCCTGTGGCAGACGGTGGCGCCGGTGGCTGGTATTGCCGGCGAGTCGGTCAGCATCGCCCGTTACCCCCAGGCGCAACTGGACAAGATCGATGAGGCCGCCATCGCTCATATGGGCCGTGTGAAGGGCCTCGTGGACGCCTGCCGCGCACTGCGTGGCGAAATGAACGTCTCGCCGTCGACCCGCCTGCCCATGTACGTGGTGGGCGACACCGAGTTCATGCGCGGTGTGGCGCCGGTGCTGCAGGCGCTGGCCAAGCTCAGCGAGGTCAAGGTGTTCGACGACGAAGCCGCCTGGGCTGCTGCCGCGCAGGCCGCGCCCGTGGCTGTGGTGGGCGATGCCCGCATGTGCCTGTACATGGAGATCGACGTGGCGGCCGAGAAGGCCCGCCTGTCCAAGGAGATCGCCCGCACCGACGGCGAGATCACCAAGGCGCACAACAAGCTCTCCAACGAAGCGTTCGTGGCCAAGGCACCCCCTGCCGTGATCGACCAGGAAAAGAAGCGCATCGCCGACTTCGGCGTCACGCTGGGCCGCTTGCGCGATCAACTGACACGACTGGGCTGACAACCGACGCCATACTCTTCGGGCTGGCGGGCCGGCCCTGGCGGCGGCCCCCACCACCCGATTTCACTGCTTCACATCCCCGAAGGAACCTCCTCCATGACCGTTGCCACCACCGTCCGCAAAGCCGTGTTCCCCGTCGCCGGCCTGGGCACCCGTTTTTTGCCCGCCACCAAGGCGTCTCCGAAGGAAATGCTGCCCGTGGTCGACAAGCCACTGATCCAGTACGCGGTGGAAGAAGCCTACGCCGCCGGCATCCGCCACATGATCTTTGTCACGGGCCGGAGCAAGCGCGCCATCGAAGACCATTTCGACACCGCGTACGAGCTGGAAGCCGAACTGGAAGCCGCCGGCAAGAAGGAGCTGCTGGACCTGGTGCGCTCCATCCAACCCGACGACATGGACTGCGCCTTCGTGCGCCAACCCCGTTCGCTGGGCCTGGGCCATGCCGTGCTGTGCGCCGAACCGCTGGTGGGCAAGGAGCCGTTTGCCGTGCTGCTGGCCGATGACCTGATGGTCGGCCCCCAGGGCGGCCCGCCCGTGCTGGCCCAGATGGCCGCGGCCTTCCGCCAGCAAGGCCGCTCGGTCATCGCCGTGCAGGAAGTGCCGGAAGACCAGGTGCACAAATACGGCATCGTGGCCGGTGAATCCGCCGGGGGCCCACTGATCCGCATCGAGCGCATCGTCGAGAAGCCCAAGGCCGACGTGGCCCCGTCCCGCATGGGCGTGGCCGGCCGCTACATCCTCACGCCCGGCGTGTTCGACGAGATCCGCAACCAGCCGCGCGGCGTGGGCGGCGAGATCCAGCTCACAGACGGCATCGCCCGCCTGATGCAGAACGAGGCCGTGTACGCGTTTCAGTACCAGGGCAAGCGCTATGACTGCGGCAGCAAGGAAGGCTTTTTGGAAGCCACGGTGGAACTGGCGCTGCGCCACCCGCAGGTGGGTGCGCACTTCCGTGAGTACCTGAAGGCGCTGGAGCTGTAATCGTAAGCGCGACCCCGGGGATCAGACCCCGGGGATCGGGCTCCGGGGATCAGGACTCGGGAATCAGAGGTGGCCCACCGGCGCACCATCACCCCGCCCGTTCGGGCTGAGCCTGTCGAAGCCGGGTACCGCACCTGCCCCGCGCAGCGAAAGCTGACCGGGGCCCAGTCACAACACCCTGCCTGCACAACAAAAAACCCTCTCCCAGCAAACGCTGCGAGAGGGTTTCTTTTGTGGATGGCCGGGCGTGCGCCAGCGGGCCCCAGCCCTGCACAGGACGCCCAGCGGCGTGAACCGCCTGCGGTGCCTCCGTGCGTGCGCCCGTCAGGTCTTCAACGCCGACGCAGCACGTGGATGTATTCCTCACCCACCGTCTGCTGCTCCACCAGCTCATTGCCCGTCTGCTTGGCAAACGCCTGAAAGTCCCGCAGCGAGCCGCTGTCCGTCGCCACCACCTTGAGCAACTGGCCGCTGGCCATGTCGGCCAGCGCCTTCTTGGCCTTGAGGATGGGCAGGGGGCAGTTCAGGCCCCGCGTGTCGACTTCTTTGTGGATGTCCATGGTGTTGTGTCCGTATCTTGTCTTGTGCTTCAGTCTTTGGGCGGCAGGTTCAGGCCCCGGCGGCGTTCTTCATTTTCTTCGGCCGTGAAGAACACCGGCTCGTGCCCGCGCGTGCGCAGCCAGTCGGCCAGCGCATAGCCGGTGCCGGCAGGCCAGCACTTGAGCTTGTCGAGGTCATAGAACCGGTAATCCACCAGCTCGGGCGACAGCCGCACCTCGCCCTGCGCCACCACATGGTAGGCAATGATGACTTGGTTCATGCGCAGAAACTCGTACGCCCCCACCATGGTGGTGGACAGCACATCGAGGTTGGTTTCCTCCTTCACCTCGCGCGCGATGCCTTCCTGCGGCGACTCGCCCGCCTCCATGAAGCCGGTGATCAGCGCAAACATCTTCTCCGGCCAAGCCGCGTTGCGCGCCAGCAGCACCCGGCCGTCCACCTCCACGATGGCGGCCAGCACGGGCGTGGGGTTGTTCCAGTGCGTCCATCCGCAGGCGGGGCAGCGCAGACGCTCCTTGTCGCCACCGTCTTCGGCCAGGGTGATTGGCTGCAGCGCGGTGCCGCAGTGGGTGCAGTAGCGGGTTTCGTAGTGCATATGCTCTTATTTTGATAGCTGCTTGCGCACATTCATCCAGCGGTAGCGGCCGTTTTCATTAAAAAAGAAGGGCAGGCAGCCGGCCTTCTTCCAGATCACGCGGGGAATACACCGGTGGACAGGTAACGGTCGCCCCGGTCGCACACCACGAAGACGATCGTGGCGTTGCTGTCGCGCGCGGCGATCTGCTGCGCCACCCAGCAAGCCCCGGCGGCAGAAATGCCCGCAAAGATGCCTTCCTCGCGCGCCAGGCGGCGACACATGTCCTCAGCGTTGTCCTGGTTCACGTACACCAGCTCGTCCACCGTGCTCGCGTCGTAGATCTTGGGCAGGTACTCCTGCGGCCACTTGCGGATGCCGGGGATGCGCGAGCCCTCTTCCGGCTGCGCGCCGATGATCTGGATGGCCGGGTTCTTCTCTTTGAGGAACCGCGACACACCGGTGATGGTGCCCGTGGTGCCCATAGCGCTCACGAAGTGCGTGATGCGCCCACCGGTCTGCTCCCAGATCTCGGGGCCGGTGGTTTCGTAGTGGATGCGCGGGTTGTCCGGGTTGCCGAACTGGTCGAGCACCTTGCCCTCGCCCCGCTTTTGCATCGCCTCGGCCAGATCGCGCGCATGCTCCATGCCGCCGCTCTTGGGCGTGAGCACCAGCTCTGCGCCAAAGGCCTTCATGGTCTGCGCGCGCTCGATGGACAGGTCCTCGGGCATCACCAGCACCATGCGGTAGCCCTTGATCGCCGCCGCCATCGCCAACGCAATGCCGGTATTGCCCGACGTGGCCTCGATCAGCGTGTCGCCGGGCCGGATGTCGCCGCGTTCTTCGGCCCGGCGGATCATCGACAGCGCCGGCCGGTCCTTCACCGAGCCCGCCGGGTTGTTGCCCTCCAGCTTGCCCAGCACCACGTTGCCGCGCGCGGCATTGTCCTGGGCCCCAATGCGCTGCAGCGCGACCAGCGGCGTGTTGCCAACCGCATCTTCAATCGTCGGATATTTCATGCGCCCTACTGTGCCATAATTTGTGGCTTCACGAATTCCAGCCCGGGTGGTGAAATTGGTAGACGCAGGGGACTCAAAATCCCCCGCCGCAAGGCGTGCCGGTTCGATTCCGGCCCCGGGCACCACGAACGAGTCCAGAAGAGTCCATACTCTTCTGGACTTTTTTATTTCTCCTTTGGAATCAGCATCTTAGCTGTCCACAGCAGTCCGAGCCAGTCCATACCCATCTACGCAATTTGGGGGCACATTTGGGGGCACGATTCTTCAAATTGGGGGCACATTTACAGGCGTCGGTGCCCCCAAGAAGATGCCCCCAGCCTCGGGGGCTGCAGCAGCCTCAAAAGCCAGGCTTCGGCGCACCAGTTCCACCCGCTCGCCACGGCTGGAAGAAAAAACACTTGCTCGCGCTTGGACGGTCGGCAAACCCCTCAAAGCCTACAAACACCACCAGTCGGCCCGGGCGCGCAGGCTGCCAATCCGGGCCGCAGCTGTTTTCACTTGCTCGCGCTTCGACGGTCGGTAAACCCCCCAAAGCCTACAAACCCCACCAACCCGCCCGGCCTGCTGGTCTGCGAGTTGCCCGGCTGCGTTTTCACTGGCTCGCGTTTCGTCGGAAAAAAACCCTTCAAAACCCACCAAACCCTACCAAGCCACCCAGCCGGATGCAGCTGCAAGCCGCCGACAGCAAGCAGCACCAGCGACGAAACCTGAGAGGCCAGCCACCGTTAACATGGCAGCTATCGGCCGAGGCTGTGTGAAAACCCAACCCTAAACCGCTGCTAAAAATTAAAATAACGGCACCCGATTCAAGCGAGGTGCCCCATGAAGCGATTCATCGAAG
>NZ_LMLZ01000020.1:0-540066 GCF_001422735.1 Acidovorax sp. Leaf78
AGCAGCAGTGGCCAACTGGTGTCTGTGGCGGCGCCCGACGGCCAAGTCATCGCATTGGGCTACGACGATGGCCGCCTCAAACAGGTCACCTACCCAGACAGCACATCACGTGTGTTCTTGTACGAGAACGCCAGCTTTCCGCACGCACTGACGGGCATCCAGGACGAGAACGGCCAGCGCTGGGGCACCTTTGCCTACGATGCGCAGGGCCGTGCAATCAGCACTGAGCTGGCTGGCGGAGTACAGCGCTATCAGGTCGCGTATCCAACCACCGGTACCAGTCCCGTCTCGGTCACCGACCCGCTGAGCGCCATTCGCAGCTTTGTTTACGGCACACGCTCCGGCAAACTGGCCGTGCTGGGCGCAAGCAGCCCCGACCCACTGGGTCAGCGTCACCGACCCGCTGAGCGCCATTCGCAGCTTTGTTTACGGCACACGCTCCGGCAAACTGGCCGTGCTGGGCGCAAGCAGCCCCGACCCACTGGGTCAACCAGATGCAGCCAGCCGCGTGCAGAGTACGCTGGGTTTGATCGAATCAGAAACCGATTTTAGGGGCAACAGCACTGTCACGAGTTGGGACACCAACCGCCGCGTCCCTGTGAGCCAGGTGCAGGCCGCAGGTACTGCTCAGCAACGCACGGTGGCTACCGCGTGGCATCCGCAATGGAATCTGCCGACCAGAACCACCGAGCAAGGCCGCAGGACTGACTACACCTACGACAGCCAAGGTAACTTACTCACCTTGACCGTCGAGGGCACTGCCAGCCGGACNACCGACCAGAACCACCGAGCAAGGCCGCAGGACTGACTACACCTACGACAGCCAAGGTAACTTACTCACCTTGACCGTCGAGGGCACTGCCAGCCGGACCTGGAGTTGGACCTACAACGCGCAGGCTCTGGTTGCCACCAGCACCACGCCCAATGGCGCAGTTACCAGCTACCTGTACGACACTGCTGGCAATCTCACCAGCCGCACGAGTCCTCTGGGGCATACAGAAAGCTATACCTACGATGTAGCTGGCCGCATGTTGAGCCATACGTCGGCCGGTGGTTTGTTAACCGAATACACGTACGACGCTCGCGGGCGCATGCTCACTTTGCAGCGCGACGGACTTGGCGCGACATACACCTACCGCGCCAGTGGCCAACTGGCCAGCATTGCTGTTAGCAGCGGCTACACCATCGCTTACCAGTACGACGCGGCTCAACGCCTGACGGGCTGGAGCGACAACCGAGGCGCCTCGGGCACCTACGTGCTGGACGCCATGGGCAACCGCACCTCTGAGGTGGTGCGCAATGCCCAGGGCCAAACCGCGTGGACGCTGGCCCGCAGCATCAACAGCCTGAACCGCACGCAGAGCACTACGGTGGGCCCTCAGGCTGCCACCACTTACGGCTACGACGCGAATGGCGACCTCACCAACACCACCAATGGATTGGGAGAGTCGACACAGTACGGACTCGATGCTCTGCGCCGCGTGCAAGCCATCACCGACGCGCAAAGCGCCACCGCCAGCCTGACGTACGACGCCTTGGACAGCGTCACCCAGGCCAGCGACTTCAAGGGCGTGGCCACCCACTACGAGCGCAATGAAGTGGGCAATGCCAAGACAGAAACCAGCGCGGACGTGGGGGCACGAGCTATTCAGTACGACGGACTGGATCTGCCCAGCAGCATCACCAACGCCCTGGGTGGTGCGACCAATATCCTGCGAGATAGCGTGGGTCGCCCCATTCGTATCACCTACAGTGCAGCCCCCAACGCTCCCAGCCAAGACAGCATGGTCACCACCCTGCGCTACGACCTGCCCGGCAGCGCCTACAACCAGAGCGGCCAGCCCAACGCCAGCAAAGGCTCGCTGAGCGAGATCGTGGACGCCAGCGGCTACCAGCGTGACTGGCACGGCCGCATCGTGCGCAAGACCCAGCAACTGAAGAACGGGCACACCAGCACCGTGGGCTACAGCTACGCCACAAGCGGCCTGCTGGCGGGCATCACCTACCCCGACGGCAAAGTGCTGCAGCACCAGTACGACAGCACCGGCCAACTCACCGGGATGCTGTGGAACAACCAGCCCCTGGTCAGCGGCATCACCTGGAACCCGCTGGGCCAGCCCACCGGCTGGACCTGGAACCTGCAAGGCAGCCAGGGCAGCAGCAGCCTGAGCGTGGCGCGCAGCTACAACACCGCAGGCCAGCTGACCACTACCGACTTCAGCAGCTACCAATACGACGCGGCGGGCCGCATCAACAGCCTGACGCAGAACCTGTGGGCGCCGGCCAGCCCCAACCCACTGGATCAGACCGTGCAAGAGACCCCCGTGACTTGGAACGTGCAATACAGCCGCACAGGCCGCATCACGGGCTTTACCCGGCAGAACGCGTCAGGTGCAGCCACAGACGCGACCACGTACGAGTACGACGCCAACGGCAACCGCACGGGCAGCATCAGCCAACAGACCCTGGCGGGCAAGCCCACAGTCACCAGCCGCAGCTACAGCACCAACGCAAGCCACAACCGGCTTCTGGGCTTTGCGCAAACCCAAAGCGCCACGGACCCCGCCACCGGCCAGGTCAGCACCGCCAACACCAGCGTGGCCTACAGCTACGACGCGGCGGGCAACCAGCAGGGAGACGGCCTGCACGGCTACCAGTACGACAGCGAAGGCCGCCTGGAGCGGGTGACGCTGGGCACAGGGGCGGGAGCTTCCAGCGTGCAGTACGCGCACAACGCGCTGGGGCTTCGGGTGTTCAAGACCGACATGCTGGCAAGCGGTACGTCCAACAGCACCACCGCCAACAACAAGACCGGCCCAGCACAGATCACCCTGCTGGGTGATGACGGCGAAGAGCAATCCGCAACCGGTCTCCAACCCACCGGCCTGCTGAAGGATCTGCAGAACTTCTGGCTGCGCCTGTGGAGCCCGCAGACCGACAGCACCCAGGCCCAGGGCCGCGCGTTCGTGTACGCGGAAGACGGCAGCCTGCTGGGCGAATACCCCATGGAGGCCAACCCGGCCACTGCACCGACAAAGGGCGCACAGCACATCTGGCTGCCCACGGCCAACGGCCCGATGCCGATTGCGGTGGTGGGGGAAGGCCGGCAGTACGCGGTGCATGCGGACCACCTGAACACCCCCCGGCGGCTGACGCAGGAAGACGGCAAGGTAGCCTGGCAGTGGGCATACAGCGCGTTCGGAGAAGATGCGCCGACGGCGGCGGCCTCGCGGTTCACCAGCGCCACGACCAACCCGACCACGGGGTCAACGGCGGTTCCGCTGGTGCAGTACAACCTGCGGTATCCGGGGCAGTACTTTGATGAGGAGAGTGGGCTGCATTACAACCACTTCCGCAGCTATGACAGCAAGAGTGGGCGGTATACGCAGGCTGATCCTATTGGGCTGGAGGGGGGGTGGAATCGGTTTGGGTATGTAGAGGGGAGTCCTCTGAGCGCGATTGATCCAAACGGCTTGCAGATAATAATTGTTGGTCCTGGGGGAAAGCGGCCGATTGTCGATCCTGAATTTCCACTAGGAGTGGGACCGAATCAAGGGTCGACAACATCGGACTCAGAACTGCAGCAACTTATTGAGAAAGAAGCAAATCGACGCGAATACAAGAATGCGTGTAATGAGAAGCCGCCGTCTGGATTGAATGACTGTGAGCGCGCGAAGTGGGAACTAAAAAAGTGGAAGAGTTGCAAAGCCCTTCGAGAGGCCAATACCAATAAATGGTGGGGCGGCCAAGATACGCAGCACAACGCCCAAATGATGACTGACATCGAAATTAACATTTTTAACGCTGAGCGCACTATTAAAAGGGTTTGTAAGGAGAAATGTCCCTGAGGTACATCATGCAATTGCTCGATATTATTGACCATGCCTTTAAAAAAGTTGATTTTCCGCCGAAAGAGGATCTTATCGATTGCGCGCTGCCAGACCAAGATTATGGGTTTCAAGTTGCCGAGGATTTGGAGAACTGGCGCACCAGGACTCCAGATGAAGACTTTCTCCGGGAAATGCACCAGGAACTTCGCAAGCTCTCGGCAGTTACTACGCGATGGATTATTCCGCACTATCTCCGCTATGCTCTTACGGAGCAGGCTAAATACAGTCGGATGGAAACCTCATTTTTTGTGCTGAGTCTGGTGGCCCGCAGCGAGGAAGAGATTGAACAGGTCGCAAAGCGGCTATCTTCGATGAACACTGAGCAGGTCAGGTGTCTAAAAAAAGTGCTCGAGTATTTAAGGGCGGACACGGATTGGGCGGAATACATGGGGGAGTACATCGAGGCCGCCCTTGCCACCTTGAGAAGCCTGAGGATTTGATGAATATTATCAGCGGACAAAGATCATGCGCTATCAATCTGGTTGTGCTTCAAGCCTCCTAACGGATACCGGCTTTCGCCTGTCTTTGGCTAATAGGAGCGGGTAAACACTTGGACTGGTTTTATGCCGCAGGTCTAAGAATCACCCGTTATTCGACGGTGCGGAGAGAGCCAAGGGAGATCTAGGGAAGGTCTGCAAAACCTCCCCGCCTGATCCTCCCCAGCGCCAAGCATCCAAGACAATGGCGCCATGGATCAATACACCCTGGGCCTGGACCCACTGCCCAAGAAGACCCGCAAGGAGGTCTTCCTCGAAGAGATGAACCAGGTCGTGCCCTGGGCAACGCTGGTGGCCCTCATCGCCCCATTTGCCCGAGGTGCACACCAGGCCCTGGGTGGCCGCCCACCGTTTCCCATCGAGACCATGCTGCGCATCCATTGCCTGCAGCTGTGGTGGAACCTGAGCGATCCGGCCATGGAAGAAGAACTGCACGAGCGGCCCCTGTATCGCCGCTTTGCCGGCCTGGACGGCGCAGCGCGCATGCCCGATGAGACCACCATCCTGCGTTTCCGCCATCTGCTGGAGAAGCACCAACTGGCCCCGCAGGTGCTGGCCGCCATCAACACCGGTCTGGCCCAGCAGGGCCTGATGCTCAAGACCGGCACCATCGTGGACGCCACCATCATTGCAGCGCCGAGTTCCACCAAGAACAAGGCGGGTGAGCGCGACCCCGAGATGCACCAGACCAAGAAGGGCAATCAGTGGCACTTTGGAATGAAGGCACACATTGGCGTGGATGCCGACTCGGGACTGGTGCACACCGTCATCGGCACAGCAGCCAACGTCAACGATGTGACGCAGGCAGCAGGACTGCTGCATGGCAAAGAGAAGCATGCCTGGGGTGACGCGGGCTACCAGGGCGTGGACAAGCGCCAGGAGATGCAAGGGAGCAAAGCTAAGGCCAAGGCCAAGATCAAGTGGCACGTGGCCATGCGCCCGGGCAAGCGCAAGGCGCTCGATGCCAATCGGGAGCTGCACAAACTGCTGGAGAAAGTCGAGCGACTGAAGGCCAGCGTGCGGGCCAAGGTAGAGCACCCGTTCCGGGTGATCAAGCAGCAGTTTGGGTATGCCAAGCTGCGCTACCGGGGTCTCCAAAAGAACACGGCGCGCCTGACGATGCTGTTTGCGCTGGGCAATCTGTGGATGGCCAGGAAGCGGATCATGGCGCTGCAGGGATAGGTGCGTCTGTGGGGTGCCGAGGTGGCGCCGCAAGGGCTGAAACGGGCCTGTAAACCGTGCCAATCGGGCCTAGGCAGCGGATTGCGCAGGAATCAGGCGACCTTCCGTTCAACATCAGGCTGTGCCGCGCTGGCGAATGGGGTTTTGCAGACCTTCCCTAGATCCGCTTATCGTTGTGTGAGCGGATGTAGTCGTCGACCACGGCATAGAAACAATCAGTGGGTGGATTGATACACATTGATAGTTCGCTCGATAAGTTCCAGCGGTGCGCACAGTTGAATGGCTATGTGTCACATCCCGGATGATCATATGGCCGCTTGTGAAACAGATCCGGGTGCTCTTGGTACCACTCTTTCATGGCCTGCATTGGCGTACTGCTCTTGAGCGCTGACTGTGGCAACTGGTGGTTGTACAAGGCCACATAGCGCTGCAAGGTCTGCTCCATATCTTCACGGCTGTTGAATCGGTGGGTCTTCAGGACGTCCGCTATGCGGCCATTGAACCGCTCCACCATGCCGTTGGTTCTCGGAGTCCTGGGCTTGGTCAGCCGGTGCTCTATGCCCAGCTCCTGGCACAGTTGGTCGAACTCATGGTTGCCGCTGGGTTCGCGCTCCCGGCTGGCAAACAGTCGGTCTGTGAACTCCTTGCCGTTGTCTGTCAACAGCTTGTTGATCCTGATCGGGCAGGCCTTGTGAAGTGCTTTGAGAAAGGCCCTGGCACTGGCCGCTGTCTTGTTGGCCTTGAACTGCACGAACACCCAGCGCGTGGCCCTGTCGATGGCCACGAACAGATAGCGCCTGCTGCTCTCGTCCTGCATTTGGGTAGGTACTTCACGTCCATGTGCACGTTGCCTGGCTCGTAGCTCTTGAAGGCCTTGTGGGCTACCGCACGCTGGTGGGGCTTGAGGGCGTTGAGGTTGCCCGCTCCATGGCGGCGCAGGCACCTGTCCAAACCTGAGCGTGAGACATCGGGGCTCAAGAACTCCCGCGTGACCGCCAACAGGTCATCCAGGGGCAACAGCAAGGTACGCCGAAGGTGCACCACCACGGTTTCTTGCGCAGGCGTGAGCACGGTCTGCAAGTGATGGGCCGTGTGCGAGCGGTCTGCAAAGACATCGCGCTTCTTCCACTTGTAGACCGTCTGCTCAGTGATCCCAAAGCGCTGGGCCAGGACGCTGGCTGGTTCATTGCTGGCTGCGATCTCGGCGCGCACGGCGGGAGTGGTGCGAGCGTTCTTGTGCAGGGCAATCAACATGGCTTCACTCCCCGGGTGGATTGCAAGGACTCTATCAACTCCTTCAAAACAGCTCGCGCCATGAAGAGTGGATAGCGTTTAGAGTCTATGCAATCATCCGGGATGCGACAGGCTATGTGCCACGGCCGATCTAGCGGTAGATGCCGCTATCGGCGACGCCGGCGTGGTCTAGATGTTCGAAGACCGGCTGAGACCGTATTTAGACAGCGGCAAGCTGGAGACCGTGTTGGCCGACTGGTGGCCGAGCTTCTCGGGGCCGTTTCTGTAGTACACAGGCAGCAATCTATTGCCCACCCTGTAGCGGGCGTTTGTGGACTTTGTGCGGGCGCGGTCCCGTATGCCGCAGGACCGTCGGCATCAGTCTGGTTCAACCCAAGGCGCGACCAATCAGCCGCCGCGGAAGGCGGTTGCCTCAGCCTGGTGTCCGCCCCGACTTGGTAGATGCCGCAGGCTTCACCAGCCGCTCGATCTCACCACCGCACGCGCTGAAGTTGCTGGCGTATTCCTCGGGGTTGTCGAACAGCACCTGTGCTTGCATCAGGCGGTCGAGTTCCTGTTTTGCGTAGACCAGAATGCCCGCGCTGCTTGCACCCGAGGCCCAGGGATAGTCCAGCTCGCGGAACTGGCGCGCGATGTCGCGGTGAATGCGCACATGCGTCTGCTCGTGCCTCATCACGTGCGCATAGGCACAGCTACCCGGCGGGATCTCGCTGGCCACGCGCAGCACCGGTTTGATGTAATCCAGCCGCACGACGACTCCCTGGCAACTGGTCTGCGGCATCACCGCCAGCTTGGTCTCGACAACGACGTGGCCGAGTTGCGTACCGCTGCGGCCGGCGCCCGCGCCGATCTTCGTCAGTTCGGCGGCCGATTTGGCGTTGTCCACTTCCGGATCGGCAAACCAAGCCGCAGTGAAACGCACCGCCTTGTCGCAGGGAGACAGGTTGGTGGGCTGCGCCTGGAAGCAGGCGCTGGCCAGCAGCAGACCGAGGAGGCTTTTCACCATAACCTCCTGGTTATCGGCAAGATGCGCTCGTCCTGAAGCGGTGGCCGCAAGGCGGCTGGCCTGATAGGGGCGGACGAGCATGCCCGGCGCCGGCTGGTCGCCAGTTGGCGTTCTTTCAGCCTTCGATCGCATTGCGTGAAATCGTATTTGACCTGGTTTGGCATCGACGCACAAAGCCTTGGCATCCTAAGCAGGTGGGCGCATTCAAGCCGGGATCTTGGATTCAGATGCTTAGCCTAATGCACTAGCAAAGCGCTTCGATGAACCGCTACGAGCCGTGTTTGAGTGGTCGCTCGCACCTATCTGAAGGAGTTTACGACTTTAGATTTGCGGCTGCTATGACTTGCAGAGCGCTAGGCCGCATGGATGCTAGGCTTCAGTTTACGACTTTAATTGCCCAGAATAGATAATCCGGGTAATTAAATTCGTAAACTCGCAAATAAAGTCGTGAACAAGCCAATAGCATCCATGCGGTTTTGCGATCTGATTATTTGTAACGATAAGATCGAATTCGATGGTTAAGAATACCTGGGTATGCGAAGCTAAACTCAGTCGGTTTGAACTTGTTGCCATAAAAAAATAGCGCTCACTTTGAGCGCTATTTTTTGTCTTGCGAGAAGTTCTTGTGGTCCGAGCAGGCGCCACATGCCGCAACGGCTGCAAGAGGATGGTTGCGGACATACGGTGTCCGTCTGCGAATTAGTACTATTAGCTAGGAGCAGCCAGTCAACTCGAATGAAAGCACCGCTCAACGTGAAGATGACCGGACCACCAACGCAAGCGGCGAAGCCGCCTTCTGCTGTTGTGAGGTCGTGTTAGTTGGCATGTTTGAACTCATTGCGCCGGAGAGCTGATGGCGATTATTTGCAGTCAGTATTGCGGTACGCTGGCGCGTAGACCTAGAGCTGATTGTCTGCCACTTCTTAACCCAGGCACTCTGGCTGAAGTACCCACGCGAACGATCTCTCAATGCGTGGCCCCACGCTTGAAGTTCGCATTAGGCGTGTCCAAATTCGCATTTAAAATTTATAAATTTTCGTATTTATTTTTAATGATTCATAAATGGCGCACCGATTTGTAAAATGACATATTTATTAACTATTTTGCCCAAGACATTGCTTTGAGAGATGAAATATCATTTTCCGGCAAGTTAACGACCCGCAGCCCTGCCATCCCTATCGAACCTACGTAGAACTCTACCGACCCAGCGACGGCAACATACTGCGCATGCGAAATATTACCAAAGTCAATTTCTAAGAAATTTTTCGCTAACCCTACCGAAAAATTCTGCTTAATATCGAAGCGCTGCGCACCGAATGGCCCATGGAGATCTTCTGGCAATCGAATAATTGGCAGCCCCTCTCTCTTCGATAAATTTTCTTTCGCTCTCGGTTCATGAATTGCATCCACGGAAGTCAGATTGAAGCCGCGAACTGCCATTGCAGATGGTTCGATCAAAAGTTCGAGCAATGAGGTATCAAAATTGCCTAGTCGCAAGTAATTAACACCGAGTGCCCCTTCGTAACTGCGAAAACGAAGCGGAATGTATTCATCGACCTCAATTCTGCACACATTGAGAGATGGTTGATATAAGCCGTATACTGTTATATATGTTGTCATTTTACTGGCAGTGCATGAATTAGCGCAGGTAGTTGCCCCTCCGCTCTGGGGGCGGCAAATTTCAATTCCCATCCCCCGACAGTTAATAGTCGGTCAAATGTCATTCCACCAGCTGTCGCCGCTTCCACCGCAGACTGAAGGCTTTTTAATTGTTGTTGAATTCCTATCTTAACTAAATCGACACCTACCCCTCTATTTGCCATGGAAATTGCATATTCCGCCAAATGTTCAGTCGCGTTGCCGTGCACCCAAACCCAGCTGTTCCCCGCAGCTAGCTCAAATGACCTTGGAATGGATGTCCCGGACCAAACAACCTGTGTTGCCTTCATTGAATCCCAGACTGTCGCGGCCCCCCTAACGCCGACACCCGCTGCTTGCGCCCCTTTGATGGTAGCTGCTCCAGGCCCACCTGCGACCATCAAGACGAATTTTGCAGACTCCCATGCTAAACCTGTCAAATACTCGTTGGGATTGAAATTCGGGTAGACATTTACCGATACTGACTGCCTCCCATCCGGATCTACAAATTTGTATGGATTGTTGTTTGCATACGCATACCGGTTGAAACTGTGCGGCTGCTCTGGGGCCATCTCAACGGGGTCGATGCCCGTAAATCGCCCCAGCAAGGGCATGTAGTACCGAGCCCCCATGTACGACAGCTGCGTCTCCGGGTCATAGGCCTTGCCGGTGAACCACAGTTTGTTGCCACTGCTGGCCGGGTCCGCCATCTGGCGGTAACCATAGGGCAGGTAGTTCTCCTTCCATACCACAGCGCCCGCAGCGTCGGTGGCCAGCATCGGGGTGCCGGCAATATCGTTGTGAAAGTACGTGACGGTCTGCGCAGAAGCAGTGCCGAGGGTGCCGACTACCAGGGTGAGCAGCAGTGCCAGGCGCGCCACGAATCGATAAACAGAAGTTCGCATAGCGGTGTTCAGCGTCGTGATCATTGTGCGGACTCCTTCTGGGCGATGCGCTTGCCGTTGAGGTAGATGTATTCCACCAGCTTGCCGGGCACGCCGGGCGTGTATTCCGCCAGCAGGTTGCCGTGCACGCCGTGGAACTCGTAGGTCTTCACGCCTGCCTTGGTGACCGATGTCCGCTTCTGGTCGCCGTCGTAGGCGTACTGGATGCTGGTGGCGGGCGTGGAGCAGTTCACGCACGTGAGGTTGGGCACGGAGTCGTAGGTATAGGTGCGGCCCGACCCACTCGCGATGTTGCCTAAAGAGTCGTAGGTGAACGTCGTCGACAGCGTATTGGGTGTCGCCGTAAGTGCGCTCAGGCGGTTGTCGCTGTTGTACTGATAGTTCAACTGCTCACCATCGAAAGTCTGGCGGGTGATGTTGCCAACACCGTTGTACGTGATGGCGCCGGAGCCGCCTCCGAAGGACATGGTGGTCAGGCGATCCATGCTGTCGTAGCCAAGGGTGCGGCTGTAGCTGTCGTCGCTGGTGTCGCTGATCCGGGTCAGGTTGCCCACGTCATCGTAGGTATAGGCCGCATTGGTGAACAATGAACCCGAGCGCGACGTTCTGAACGAACTGGGCCACAAGCGAGAGTTCTGGCCGTATTCCGATTGCGTGCCGTTCGCATACGTGATGCTGCGCAGCTGTCCCGACGGCCAGTAGGACACCGATGTCGCATACCCCGACACGGCCGTCGGCCTGCCCAAGGTGTTGACCGAGTAGTTCACCGTGGTGCCCGAGCGCGGGTAGGTGACGGAGGTCAACTGGTCGTTGCCGTTGTACCCATACTCTGCCCGCCAGCTCACTGCACCAGCATCCAGTTCTTCCTTGGTGAGATTGCCGTTGCCGTCGTAGGTGAAGTCCCGGGTCGCCTCCGAGGAAGTAGTTCTGAGCAGTCGATGACGCCGGTCGTAGGTATGTGAAACCGAGGGGGCTGAGCCTGGGTAATTGATGGTGCTCAAGCGGTTCTGGCTGTCGTACGAATACGAGATCGAGCCGGCCGAGCCCACGCTCTTGGAGGTCATGTTCCCTGCAGCATCGCGCCCAAAGGTGGTTGTGCCGGTCTCTGGGTGAGTCGCCGATGTCAGGTAGCCATTGCTGTTGTAGCCAAAACTGCGTGTCCAGCCATCCTGGGTCGCAGAGGTGATGAGATCCTTGTTGTTGCGGTCATAGCGCACGCTGGAACTGCTGTCCGGTGTGGACACTTCCATCAAGAAGGTCCTGTCAGGATCACCGTATGCGCGGTACGAGTAGCTGGTGGAATAGTTGCGCTCGTTTCTCACCGTCTTGGAGCCCGAGCCATACGAGATGGACTGCGTTGAACCGTCTGCGTTGCGGACCTCCTCCAGCCGATTGAGCATGTCGTAGCGGTAGGTCTGGCCCGATGAGCTGTCAGGGTCTGATGTGAAGGTGATACGCCCCAACGCATCCACTGTGTAGCTTCTGGAAATGCCGCCTCGGGTGACGCCCGTGACCCGGCCAAAGCTGTCGTACGAGGTGGTCTCGGACAGCGATCCCCGCGTGACTTGCCGGCTGGTGGCCGAGTAGCTGATGCTGATGCTGTTCCCTATCGGAAAATCGATCGACGTGAGCCGGTTGAGATCGTCGTACCCGTAGCGGGTCGTGCGGCTGTTGCCGTCAGTCTCCGAGGTCACGTTGCCAGCATCGCTGACTTGGCGTGAGATCGAAATGCTTTCGGGCTGCGTCTCGCTTTGCGGCACTCCACGCATGTAGTTCGAGTACCGGTGTGTCAGCGAACGGGGCAAGGTCGTGCTGCTCACGTTGCCTTCTCCGTCGTAAGTGCGGCTGACGGAGACGCCGTCTTTGGTCTCGTTGGTCAGATTGCCTGAACTGTCGAAATCGCGGCTGACCGAGTGCCCGGCGGAACTTTCGTTCTCAGGCTGCTTGATGATCCACTTGGAGGTGTTGGTGTAGTAGCTGATGGTGGTCGTTCGACTGCCACCGTTGGGCCCGGACTCGGACACCGTGCGAGGATTTCCGTAGTTGTCGAAGTTGCTGAACGTGGTGCGGTAGGTTGCACCATTGCGGGTGATGGTCTTTTGCGCCAGCAGTGGCGCGTTGGTCTGCAGATAGTCAATTTTGGTCAGAAAAGCACCGGGCCGAAAATACGTCTCGTTGGAGATGGTCTGCTTTTCCCACACGTATTGCTCCACCTGCTCCGAGCCGATGCGCTTCTCGGCCAGAAGCCCCACCTTCCAGACACTTCCAGAGCCAGCATATCCCGGGCCGAAGTGCTTGTAGACGATGCTTCCAGCGGGTGTCGATACCGTGGTGGTGTCCAGCGAGCCCGTTCCCCCGGGCGCGTAGCTGAAAGTCCAGGTCCCGCCCGTGCTCATGGTCTTTCTGCTGACCACGTTGGAGCGGCTCGCGGGGTTGGATTGCGAGTCGAAGTACTCGAAGTCATACGAGTAACTGATAGTCCCACCTTGAGGCGTCTTCGCGGAGCGCATCAGGTAGCTGCCCGCCGACGTTCCGTTGTTGCCGTTGTACTCGTACGTCCAGTCGTTGTTGTCGGGGCGCACCACGCGGGTGAGCTGGTAAATACCGCTGATGCCTGAAGCTTGATAGCTGTACTGGTAGGTCTGGCCCGCACCCGTGATGGAGCGGATACGCGGTATCGCACTGCCCGCGCCGTCGTAGCTGAAGGTCAGTGAGCGCCCGTCGCTGGTCGTTACGGTGCGGATCTCCGAGCTGCTGGCCGAGGCGTAATTGATGGTGATGGAATTGCCATTGCGGTCCGTGATCTTCTTGGTGTGCCACTCGTACACCGGCGACGAGGTAGACGAAAAGCCCAGAGCCTGCGTCATCTGGTACTCCACCCCGTCCGGCGATGTAACGATGAGACCATCACCACCCGGGTTGCAGTCAGCCCGCCAGCGCTGTGTGGTCAGCGCCATGGGGGAGTTCTGGTTGGTGAAGGTGAGCAACTGACGGCTTCCGTCCGGCAACTCCAGCACTGGGTTCTCGGCGACTGTTTCCACGTTCTTGTTGAAGCACGGAAAGCCTTCGCGGGCTTTGAGGATGCGGCCGAAGTGAATGGTCCAACCCCACCCAGCCGTGGTTCTGGGCTGGCCGGCGCTGGCCGGGTCGACGTTGCTGCTGTTGTATGAGCGGATGACTTTGAGGTCCAAGCCGCCATTGCCCGGAATTCGGATGTCCACGTAGTGCCGCTGCAGCGAACCGGTGAAGGGGTCGATGCTTTCGTGGTGGCTTTGATTGACCGCGTCGCGGTTGGGCTGGATCCCGGGCTCCTTATAGAAGTCGGGGATGACCTCCTGGGCTTGCGCTGCGCTGGCGGCAGCGATCAAGGCGAAGCTGATTCGCCGAAGGGTTGGATTTGACACTGGGCTCTCCTCCCGTTGAAGGTGATAAATCACTCAGCAAGCACATGCCTGGGGCGGCCTCACATGTGCTCACGTCTTGTCGCAATCTATCTCTTCAATATCTACCAGCGATGAAAACCTTAAAAACTACCTATGTGGTCTTATGCATAAGTTGACCGGAGAAGTCAATTTGCTTTTGTAGCGCGCAAATTTTCACCAGTATTCGGCGGAATCGTATTGTTTAGGGAAAGCAAAATGCAAATTAGTATCAGTGGCGAAGGTTGATTGCTGTTTTGCACACAACCTATTTGCTTTTGAATGTGACAATAATTCGAAATTTGCAACAAACGAAACGATTCAATTTGCTGTGGTGTATGGCGAAGTTAATTTGTAAACATTAATTTGTTTTGCAACTAAACGATTCCAAAATCTCACATGTGTTAGTGGTGAGGATATGGCACCAATAAGCACAATCATGCAGTAAGTGAACACTTCGGCATACTTTCACTCACAAACAGCCCTTTTCAGAAACCATTGAAGCTTGCTTAATACAAATCAATCGCAATGGGTGGCTAGGCGGTGTTTTCTAAGGATACCTATCAAAAATGATATTGCATCAGTTGCGGCTGCTGCATTATTTGCCGGTTATTGCGATTGCGCGCGTGAATAAGGATGAGGGATCTGCGACGTCTCGCGATGGAGCTGTCCTTGCACATTGCAAGTGAACCCTGCTGAAGTTCCACTGATGCAGATGAAACACCTTATTTACCGCATTGCTTGCCTTGCTGAAGTACCGACCTTGACCTCAACCAGGAGATTTTTCGCATGAAGCACATATTCCTTTCGGTGGCACTGCTCGCATCCGTGGCTGCGTCGGCCCAGGAGTTCGAGAAGGACAACGGTGTCATCCGCATCAAACTGAACGAGGCCATAGCGCCCTACGGAACCAACTCGCCGATGATCACGAACATGTGGATCGCCGGCCGCAAGGTGGTGCCCCACGACAACGCCGGCGCAGACTTTCAGATGACAAGCCGCAGTAGCCAAGGCAACAACTACAACCCGACGCAGGGTGGTGATTGCGCAGGGCGCACCTCAGTGCTGACGGGCTCGATTCCGAATTGGAATGGCGCCCAGCTCGGAACCCCGGCCAGCAACGGCATCCTGCTCGGAATCGATCCACTGCTCTATGACGAACCGGGCCTCTCCGGTACCTGCAATGGCGGGCAGCCAGGCGTGGCTCCGTACGACATGGCATTCGGCGTGACGTTGGGCGACGGCGTTGCGGTGCCGCGCGAAGCGATGGTCGTGGACATGTCGATTCGCAAGGACGGCCCGGCATCTCCTGACCTGGTCAAAGCCCTGTCGGAACTGCCGGTTGCTTTTGTGGATGCCAACTTCTTGCGCTATGCCTACTACAGCGTCGACGGAGTGAATTTTCAGCAACTGCAAGGTTCCACCGGGGTCAGTCTCAGCCACGACATCAAGCAGTGGGTCTGGAACGACAACTTCATCCGGGACGGCCATGCGATCGCGCTGTGTGACCGCGCTGACGCGGTCGAGCAGCCAGCTCAGGGCACATGCATGGCGTTCTATGCGCACGAATTCACCCGTGTCTACGCAAGCCGCCGCCAGGGGTCGCCGAACGAACTGGCGTTGATGTCCGTACTGGGTGACAACACAGCTGCACCCACCATCTCCGACACACAGTGGCACACCGCACGCCGGTTGGTTGCCGTCGGCAATTTGTCGACTGTGGCTGCAGTAATTGGACATGCCGAGCAGAACTACCCTGCGTCTGGATGGGCGCGCTGGTAGGACTGCGCTTGAACTCGATAAGCCCAGCCGCCGTGACGATATGTGGGTGGGCAACGTCCAATGACTTCACCGGATTGGCACCTGATCAAGTGCCATAAACCGACATGACAAAAGTCGGTTTCGCCGCGGGCGGTGCGAAATGCAGTGAACTTTTCGTCCCGCTCAACTCCTGCACAGGCTCGCTCATCGCGTGCCGGCCAACCTCTTCTTAGAAACTATCATGAACATCGTTCAACGTCGCCCCTCATTCCCCGCTCTGGCGCGTCTGGTCTTGACCGCCGCCGTGTCGGGCCTGCTCCTGGCTCATGGCAGCCTGCTGCACGCGCAAGTTATCGCCAAGAAGATCGCTGTCTACACCGACTCTATCGGGGACGGCGGTAACGTGGGTGGCAATGCCACTACCGCTGCTGGCAACGGTAGTGGCCCTGTGTCCCAGTTCACCAGCTATCCGGCTCATGGCGCAAGCTCCAGCCTGTACGATCTGGCGTGGCGTATCTTCGGTGCCAGCGGCGCCTCCACTTACGATGCACAGCAGTTCGGGGGGTCCTCGCTTGTCGGCATGGTCAACGGCTACCGCATGGGTTTCGCCACCAACCCACCCGCCAACGTGTCGGCATGGGGCGGCCTGACGCTGGTGCAGCACGCCGCAGCCATCCAAGCTGACACCGTAATCATCCACCTGGGTGGTAACGATGGCCCAGCAGAAGGTGTGCATACGCCGACCGACAAGCACAATATCGTGGCCTACCTGATCGGCACGATTGGCAAGCAACTGGCTGCAGAAGGTCGCCGCCTCGTAGTGATCGAAGCACCATACACGGTGCCTGAAGACACGGTTGCCGCCGCTCTCACCCTGCCGCCACCCGGCTGGACTTCGGCCCAGGTAGCGGCGCAGGTCTCCGCTTGGCAGACGTACTTCGCTGCGACTAACACCGGCATCGACGCTGGCGTCGCCGAAGTGAACGCCCATTACCCTGGCTTCGCCATCCGTTCCAACTACTGGAGCGACGGCACCGTGGCAATGAACCCCGGCACGACCCACGAGGGACTGCATCCTACGCTTGCCACGCACTCGGCTATCGCCGCGGCGGTGGCTGCGGACGTGAAGGCGTTCCGGGGCTGGTAAGCATGAGGGCTTCGGCCCTCGTTGAGTGAACCATGGATCAGCTTCTCACGAGGCTGATCTGCAAGGGCTGGTTTGCATGGCGGGCTGAAGCAGACGATAAACCAGCAATCCGCGAGAGTTCGGAATTTGCCCATTGATGCGGAAGACGAACTCGTTGAGGTAGGCATCAAGATGAGCGGGCTGAACAGCGCCGTCATGGGTTTCCAGAAGCCATCCCTGGACCAACGCCGCCACCTGTGAACGCCAGCCATGGTGGACGTGGGCTGGCTGCTCCGCATCCAGCATGGCCAGGTCCTGGTTGTACCGCGCAATGCAGCGGCAGCGTTTTGATGACTCCGATCAACTCTTGCTACTCCGCGGCTCTGAAAGTCCGACTGACACACCAGACCCACCAGTGACTCCTGCCGTAGTGCGGGCGGGGTATGCAGCGCCGCCACATCCCAGACATGTTGGCGCCTGTGACCCGACAGCGGTCTGCCGACCAGTCGGCCACCGCGCCGCCAAACTCGCGCGGCGCTTCTTGGGGCAGGTTGAGCCCCGCGCCAGCGATCAGATGATGTCGCAACGCGCTGAAGCGTGCAGCATGCTCCGATTCATCGGCTGGCGGAAGTACCCCGTCGTCTGTCCCGGGACGGGCCCATACTGGGAACGGTGATGACAGGTTGAGCTGCGAGCCGTTCCTTGAGCCCTCACAGGCCGGGTCACCATCACGCGCGACTCCCGGCCCCTGGCTGACGACGGTTTTTGTCACCCTGCATGCCGTGTCAGAATGAATTTATGAGCACTTTGATCTCTTCCTCTTCGTCCTCCTCATTTCCATCCGCCGCAGACGGCACCCAGATCGCAACCTATACCTGGGCCAATGTGGCAGGCAAGCCCGCTGGTGTGGTGCAGATATCCCATGGACTCGCAGAGCATGGTGAACGCTATGACCGGTTTGCGAAAGCGCTGAACGCTGCCGGGTTTGTCGTTCATGCGGTTGACCACCGGGGGCACGGGCGTACCGCCAACGGGCGGCTGGGCGATTTCGGTGCGGCTGGTTTTGGCGGCCTGATTGCAGATGTGGCCCAGTTCGGGGCAGCGCTGCGTGCGCAGCACGACGGTCTGCCGCTGTTTTTGTTCGGCCATTCGATGGGATCGTTTGCGGCGCAGGCGGCCATTCTGGACCACGCATCGACGTGGTCGGGAGTGGTCCTGTCAGGGTCCACGGCGCTTGACCTGCTGGCTGCCGGCATGGCCAATGCACCGGCGGATGCGCCCGCCGGGCTGGCGGCGTTCAATGCAGGCTTTGAACACCGCACGGGCTACGAATGGTTGTCGCGCGACGCCGCCGAGGTGGATGCCTATGTGGCCGACCCGTGGTGCGGGTGGGATGTGCCAGAACCTGTCATTCCCTCGCTGTTCGCGCCCGCGTCGCGACTGGCCGACCCGGCACTGCTGGCGGGCATCCGCAGCGAACTGCCGATCCTTATCGCTTCCGGCGATGCCGACCCGCTCGCCGGAGGCGGGGCGCTGATTCAGGCACTGGGGCAGCGTTATCGCGATGCCGGCATTGCCGATGTGAAGGTCGTGCTGTACCCAGGTGCGCGCCACGAGATTCTCAACGAGACCCACCGCGACGAGGTGACTGCCGACATCGTGCAGTGGCTGGCTGCACACGCGGGATAGGCACGATAGGCGGGAAAGGCAGCGTATTCGCCACGCGGCGAGTGCCGTGGCATTGACGCTGAAGAACGGCGCCGCATCGCCTGCCAGGTGGGGCGATGGCTGCTGACCTGCACGTCCTTTCCATCACGGCGATCACGGCAATAACGCGATCACAGCGATCACGCCGGTTCGTGCTCCAGCCGAAACACCGACACGGCGTGAACCAGCTCCTGTGACTGGGTGCTCAGGCTCAGCGCCGCGGCCGACATCTGCTCGACCAACGCCGCATTCTGCTGAGTGGCTGCGTCCATGTGCACCACCGCTTGCACCACCTGCGATACCTCCTGGTGCTGGCTTCTGCAGGCAGAGCTGATGGACGCCACCAGTTCGGACACCTTGTGAATGGCGGTCACCGCCTCGCCCATCGTGGTGCCGGCACTGTTCACCAGGCCCGATCCATGTGCCACCCGGCTCACACTCGTGTCGATCAGGTTCTTGATCTCCTTGGCGGCCTGGGCGCTTCGTTGCGCCAGACTGCGCACTTCGCTGGCCACGACCGCAAAGCCCCGGCCCTGTTCGCCAGCGCGCGCTGCTTCGACCGCGGCATTGAGCGCCAGGATGTTGGTCTGAAACGCGATGCCGTCGATGACCCCGATGATCTCGGAGATCTTTTGGGAGCTGTCGTGGATGCCCTTCATGGTCTTCACCACTTCCTGCACGACAGACCCCGCATCGCTGGCCACCGTGGCCGCCACGCCCGCCACGCGGTCCGCTTCGGACGCGTTGTCGGCATTTTGGCGAACCGCTGAGCTCAACTGCTCCATGGTGGCGCTGGTTTGCTGCAGCGTGCTGGCCTGGTGCTCCGTGCGTGCCGACAAGTCGTGGTTGCCGTTGGCGATCTCCTGGCTGGCGGCTGCCACGCTGTCAGCGTTGTGCCGCACGGTGCGCACAGCATCGGACAGGCGGTGCGACATCGTGGCCAAGGCCGCCATGGCGCTTTCCGAGTCGCCCTCGCGCACCCGGATCGCGCGGGCCAGATCACCATCGGCCACCGCCTGCGCAACGTGCTTGAGAGCGTGCGGGTCTGCGCCGAGCTGCCGCACCACACCGCGCAGGTAGTACGAAAGTCCGAGCAGCGCGAGAGCGATGCCTGCCATCACGGAGATGACAATGTTGCGGTCCAACGAGGCGAGCGACTTGATCTCGTCGATGCGGTAGGCCAGCCGGCTGCCTTGCCTGGACTTCTCGGCTGCGAGCGGCTGCAAGAGACGGTTGCGGGCAGGAATCGTCTTGTCCACCAGGAAGGCGAATGCCTCTTCTTTCTTGCCGGCCTGGATGAGCTTGACGTTTTCTTCCCCCACGGCCCAGAACTCGGTCATCAACGCGGGCAGGGGGGCAAATGCCTGGCGGCCCTCTTCGTCGATCATGTTCTTGCCCAGGTGATCCAGGCGTTCGAGCAGCCGTTTCTTTTTGGCGCCGACATCCGACAGCGCCTCGTCCAGTTCGGCAGGCGTGCGCGCCAGGATGGCATGGCGCAGCTGCAAGGAGGTGCGCGTGACGTTGAGTTCAAGCTCCCCGATGGTCAACAACTGCGGCACGTTGGTGAGGTTGACACGGTCCGCTGCCTCGGTCACCTTGGCCATCATGAACCAGACGATGACCGCGGCAATCATGAGCACGCAGATGAGTGACCCGTTGATGAGCGTAAGCCGCTGTGCCAGAGAGAGTTTGTTCATCGGATTTCCTGTTGTCGTAGATCTTCTGAAATGCCGACTGGATCACGCGATTCCTTCTTCGCACGAACCGGCATGAGGCCCCTTGCTCCTGGCGGGGTGGTCCGGCGACATGTGGCCGGACCCTTCGGTCCGCACTCGTTGCTATCAAAACAGTGTACGGAAAGCACAAACTGCTGCAAGTTGTTTTGGCGCGGTGTCCTCCGATCTTGCGGCGTCTAACAGGGGAAACGTCACCGGGGCGACTCAAATTTGCGGCGAGAAGCAATTTTGTGAAGAGATGTAGCGGTCGCGGCAGCTGGCTATGCCGCAGAAAATTTTGCGCATCAACTTGCGCTGCTGGCTGACACGCAGACGGTGTAGCTGCCATAGCATGGCGGTTTGCGAGTGCTGGTCATGCCATGGTCAACAGCAACTGGGCGCTGCAACAGGCCGAAAATTCAAAAGCGAGGCTGCCGTGTCCGATGAAAAATCTCCATCCTTCCCCGCAATGGAGGAATCCAGCACAGCCCAGCAAAAGACCTTTGATACAAGCCTGAACACAGCCAGGACCGCCCCAGTTCGCCATCTCACTGCCGCACAGCCGCACGGGGCTGACCACCGATAACGCCATGCGCGTCGCCACCTGGAACATCAACAACGTCATTAAACGCGTAGACCTGCTGGTCGATTGGCTGCAGCGCGCCCAGCCGGACGTGGTGGCGCTCCAAGAGCTCAAGTGTTCCACGGCCGACTTCCCCACTGCGGCGCTGGAGGCTGCAGGCTATCGGTGCGCTGTGGCCGGACAGCGGACCTGGAACGGAGTCGCGCTGCTGTGCCGCGACCACGAGCCCCTCACCGTGGTCACCGCTTTACCGGGCGACCCGTCGGACAAACAGGCGCGCTACATCGAAGCGGCCATCAACGGCGTGCTTTTCGCGTGCCTGTATCTCCCCAACGGCAACCCCCAGCCCGGGCCCAAGTTCGACTACAAGCTGCGCTGGTTCGAGCGCATGACGCTGCGTGCGCAGGAGCTTCTGGACTCCGGCTATCCAGTGGTGCTGATGGGCGACTGGAACGTGGTTCCGACCGATGCAGACATCTACAAGCCAGACACCTGGCGGGACAACGCACTGCTCCAGCCCGGGCCGCGCGCAGCCTATGCGCAAGTGCTCGCGCAGGGCTGGACCGATGCCCTGGCCAAGGTTCACCGCAAAGGCGTTCCGTTCACTTTCTGGGACTACCGGCGCAAGCGCTGGGAGCGCGATGCAGGTCTTCGCATCGACCATATCCTGGCGAGCCCCTCCTTCAAGGTGGTGGATGCGGGTGTGGACCGTGATGAGCGGGCGCGAGAAGGTGCCAGCGACCATGCCCCCGTGTGGGCAGAGCTCTCGCTCGCCAAGGCGCCGGCAAAGCGCAAGGCAGCGGGTCTGCCTGCCACGCCCACGCGACCGCGCACTGCGAAGACTGCGGCCGCTGCCACCTCTGCGATTGACGCACCGCCTGCACCGACGACGGATCCGCTGTCCAGGTACAACGCCAAGCGCGACTTCAAGAAAACCGCAGAACCGGCTGGTGTCGTGCCGGCGAGGCGGCGGTCCACCCAGTCGGCGCCACCGGAGGCGCTCCACTTCGTGGTCCAGAAGCACTGGGCGTCCCGCCTGCATTACGACTTCCGGCTGGAACTCGATGGTGTAATGGTCAGCTGGGCGGTGCCCAAGGGGCCGTCCTATGACCCAGCCACCAAATCCATGGCGATTCATGTGGAAGACCATCCCATCGACTACAACACCTTCGAGGGCACCATCCCGAAGGGCGAGTACGGCGCTGGCACGGTGATCATCTGGGACCGCGGCACGTGGGAGCCGGTGGGCGATGCGCGCGAGGGCCTGGCCAAGGGCAAGGTGATCTTCAAGCTGCACGGCCAAAAGCTGGCCGGCCTGTGGGAGCTGGTGCGCATCTCCAAGCCGGGCGAGAAGAAGCAGGATCAATGGATGCTGTTCAAGAAGCGGGGCGACGCGTGGGCGCGGCCCCGCAGCGACTACGACGTCATTACCGCGTTGCCGGACAGTGTGGTCGACAAGCCGCTAGGCTTGATCGAGGAACGTGAGCCGCGAAGCAAGGCGTCGCCTCTGCGCCGCGCCGCGGGTGGCGGCACTGACGCGCTGCAGGCAGCCAGGAAGGCCAGACTTCCCGCCAGGCTTGAACCCCAACTCGCCACGCTTGTGTCCGCCGTGCCCGAGGGCGACTGGGTCGTGGAGACCAAGTTCGACGGCTACCGGGTGCTGGCTCGCGTGGAGGGTGACAGTGTTCGTATCTTCACGCGCAACGGCAACGACTGGACTGCGAAGCTGCAGTCCATTGCCGACGCAGTGGCCGAGCTGGGCCTGACCAGTGCTTGGCTGGACGGGGAGATCGTCGTCCTCAACGATGCCGGCATCCCGGACTTCAATCGCCTGCAAAACTCCATCGACAGCGCCCACACGCGCGACATTGTGTTCTTCGTGTTCGACGTGCCCTTTCTGGGGGGCATGGACCTGCGCGCAGTCCCTCTGGTGGACCGCAGGGCTGTGCTTCAGCAGCTGCTCGGCGAGCGCCACAGCGACACCGTCCGGTTCAGCGACGCGTTTGATGTGGCACCGGCCCAACTGCTCGGCGCAGCGTGCCAGATGGGGCTGGAAGGCGTGCTGGCCAAGCGCTCCGATGCACCGTACGTGTCGGGCAGGACGGAAACCTGGGTAAAGCTCAAGTGCCAGCACCGTCAGGAGTTCGTGGTGCTGGGGTTCACCGACCGGTCCAACGCCGCCAAGGAGGTTGGAAGCCTCTTGCTGGGCTACCACGAGGACGGGCAGCTGCACCATGCTGGCTCGGTCGGAACCGGCTGGGATTCAGCCGCCGGCAGGGAGCTTCACTCCAAGCTTGCGAAGCTGGAGGTCGCGACCCCTCCGGTGAGTGTGGACGAGGTGAAGCCGGGGCGGTGGTCCAAACGGCGGGCGGGTAGCGAACGCTGGGTCAAGCCCACCCTGGTGGTGGAAGTGGCTTTTGGCGAATGGACGCCGGACAGGCGCATCCGGCACGCCGTGTTCCGAGGGATCCGCACCGACAAGCCGGCCAGCGCCATCGTGCGCGAACGCCCGAAGGCCCAGGTCGCTGCCGCGGCGCACGCAGCCGAGCCACAGCGCCGGAGCCAGGCCCACGCGGTGAAGATCACGCACCCTGACCGCGTGATCGACCCCACCACGGGCTTGCGCAAGATGGATCTGGTGCACTACTACGAGAGCATTGCCGAGTGGATGCTGCCGCACCTCAAGAATCGGCCTGCCTCCCTGGTGCGGGCCCCCATCGGCATTACCGGGCAGCTGTTCTTTCAGAAGCACCCCGACAGCAAGATGCCCGGGATGAAAGAGCTGGACCCTGCGCTCTGGCCCGACCATGCCGCGTTGCTGGCGGTTGACTCATTGGAGGCCTTGATCTCCGCGGCGCAGATGAATGTGGTGGAGTTCCACACCTGGAACTCCAAGATCGCGCGCATCGACCAACCGGACCGGCTGATCCTGGACCTCGACCCCGGCGAGGGCGTGACCTGGCCGATGCTGCAGGAGGCGGCCGAGCTCACCCGCGTCATGCTCACGGAGCTGGGGCTGGAAAGCTGGCTCAAGACCAGCGGGGGCAAGGGTTTGCATGTGGTGGTGCCCATCACTCCGAAGCTCCACTACGACGAGGTCAAGGCCTTCTCGCAGGCGGTCGTGCAGCACATGGCCAAGGTCATCCCGTCCAAGTTCGTGGCCGTCATGGGCGGCAAGAACAGGGTGGGCAAGATCTTCATCGACTATCTGCGCAACGGGCACGGGCAAACCACCGCCTGTGCGTTCTCTGCACGGTCTCGGCCCGGCATGGGCGTATCGATGCCGGTGGCGTGGGAGCAACTGCGAGAGCTCAAAGGTGGGGCCCACTGGACGATTGCGACGGCGCGGGAGTACCTGAGTTTTCAGAAAGACGACCCCTGGAAGGACTACTGGAAGAAGCGGCAGTCGATTCGCCAGGGCATCAAGCTGCTGGCCTAGCACGATGCGGTATTGAATGCGCCAGCGACCTGCCGCAGGCGCCGGGGTCGCGGCTAACCGCCGCCGCATGCCATGGCCCGCACCGCGCTCGCTGCCCGGCGCTATAGTCGGCAACCATCTCGTGACCCAGAGACGCGATATCTCCTGGTTTGTATCGTCGGACTCTCGTGTTGATCGTTGGCCATGCGCATCAAAAGTCAGCTGTTCGCTCTCGTCCTTTCCGTACTGATACCTGCTTCCCTGGCGGCGATGCTGGCCATCTGGTATGTCTATCAGGAGGAGCAGGCCACCCAGGAAACCGGGCTGAAGGAGGCGGCGCGCACCTTCTCGCTTCTGGTGGACAACGAACTGCAGTCCCGGCAGCGCATCCTCGGCACCATCGCCAATGCGCCTTCCCTGGCCACCGGTGACCTGGCGACGTTCTACGAGTTCGCCAAGAAGAACGCACCGACCTCCGACACCACCATCATCCTGATCGAACCGAGCGGGCGGCAGTTGCTCAACACGCGGGTACCGCTGGGGTCCGTGCTTCCGACCCAGCGAGCGTCCAACGTCAGCGACCTGATGCAGCGTGACGGTGGCGTCTCTCCCCTGGTGTCGGACGTCTTTTTTGCGCCGCTCGGCAAGCGGTACGACTTCGTCGTCCAGGTGCCATTCATGGAGCGCGGTGCCGTCCGCTACTTCGTCGTCATGGGGGTCAATGCTGCCGCGGTGCAGGCATTGATGTCCCAGCAAAACATGCCGGCCAGCTGGCTGGGCGCGATTGTCGACCGCAAGGGGGTAGTGCTGGCACGCTCGCGAGACCCCGAGAAATTTGTAGGCAAGGCCTCGGACGAGCGGCTTCAAAAACTCTTCGCATCCACCGCGCAGGGCGTCACCCGCTCGGTCACGCTCGATGGGGTGGCCGTCAAGACGTTCTACCAGCGCGTGGCCGCATCGGACTGGACGGTCGTTCTCAGCATTCCCGAGAGCGAGATTCGGCGATCGGCCCTGCGCGGGGCCGGGCTCTTTGCATTGGCTGCCGTTCTGGTGCTGATCATCTCGCTGCTGGTGGCGCGCCGCATCGGCGCGGGGGTCATCTCTCGCATGGACCGGCTGGCATTGGCGGCCGATGCACTGGGCCGGGGCGAACAAGTGAACTACACGTCACAGGGGCTGGTCGAGGTCGACGCCGTGGGCGTGCGGATCGCACAGGTGAGCGATCGCTTGTTGTTGAACCAGCGCGAGCTGGAGTTGCGCGTTGCACAAGCCGTGGCCGACACCGAGCGCGCGCAAAAGGCTTTGCTGCAGGGCCAGAAGATGGAAGCCCTGGGTCGGCTGACCGGAGGCATCGCCCACGAATTCAACAACCTGCTGCAGACCTTGTCGACCTCGCTGCAGCTGGCCAAGCGGGTCAACGAGTCCGACCGTGTGCAGGGCTTGCTCGACACCTGCACCAAGGCGCTCAAGCGCGCGAAGACACTGACGGGGCAGCTCAGTTCCTTCGGCCGCACGCAGGATGCGCGGCTGGAGACCGTGAGCCTGCAAAAGCACATCCACGAGTTCCGCCCCCTGGTGGACAACGTGCTGCCCGCCAGCATCGCGCTGGACGTGGTCATTCCGGAGGAGGCCTGGCCCGTCACCATCGACCCGACGCAGTTCGAGCTGGCGTTCCTCAATCTGGTGATCAACGCCAAGGATGCGATGCCCACCGGGGGCAGCATTCGCGTGGTGGTCGGCAACGAGCCGGGCGCCTCCCCCGCGGCCGGGCTGCCGGTGGACGACTACGTGCGGGTGAGCTTCTCGGATTCCGGGATCGGCATGACGGCCGATGTCATGGCCAAGGCGCTGGACCCGTTCTTCACCACCAAACGGGTGGGCGAGGGTACGGGCCTGGGGTTGCCGCAGGCTTTCGGGTTCGCGCGGCAATCTGGCGGAACATTGCTGCTCCACAGCCGCGAGGGGCAGGGAACGCAGGTGGACATCTACCTGCCCAGGGCCGTCGGTGCCACCGAGGCGCCTGGAGCGGCTGCCGATGTGCGGGGCAGCACGGCGGGCGAGGAGCCCGCAGCAGGTTCGGGTGGGCGCGGTGGCGGCACGCTATTGTTCGTGGAGGACGACGCCCTGGTCCGCGAAAGCGTCGCGCCTGCGCTGGAGGGCGGAGGGTTTTTCGTGATCATGGCCGAGAGTGCCGACGCCGCGTTGGCCTGCCTGGAGGCCGGCACCAAGATCGACGTCGTATTTTCCGACGTCGTGATGCCCGGCACGATCAATGGCATCGACCTCGCCAGGACCATCGTGAGCCGCTTCCCCCACGTCAAGGTGGTGCTGGCCACCGGCTATTCGGAGAACCGCGTTTCCATGCCAGGTGTGCAGGTGCTGGCCAAGCCCTATGACGTGGCCGATGTGCTGCGGGTGCTGAGAAAAACGGTGGGGTGACCGTGGAGTGAGGAGCCCGGCGCTTGGCGCATGGGACGCGAGGTTCAAGAGTCACCGCATAAGGCTGGGTCGGAACTCCGCTGTTCAAGGCGGCGCCCCGGGTCAGCCCGGCGAAAGATGAGCAGCGCTGCAGTTTTCGGAAGTGACCGCACCACAGCGTCACAAAACCGAAATACCGCACCGGTAACATTTGCTCACAACGATTCTTTGGCGCTGTTCATGCCCGAAACCACTGAGTACCTGAGCGATTTCCGGCCGCGTTTTCGCCAGCCCAGCGCCGCCGACCTGTGCATCGAAGTGCCGTGCATGACGACGGACGAGACCAATGAAAAGGTCATGGAGGTGTTCAACCGCCACCGCGACCTGGTGAGTCTGCCGGTGGTGGAAGGCAGCCAGCCGATCGGCCTGATCAACCGCAGCATTTTTCTGTCGCAGATGAGCAAGCAGTTCCGACAGGAGCTGTATGGCCGTAAGAGCTGCATCGCCTTCATGGACAAGGAGCCGCTGATTGTCGACGCGGCCCTGGACATCGATGCGTTGACCTTCAAGACCGTGGAGTACGGAGAAAAGGCCCTGTCCGACGGCTTCATCATCACGCGCGACGGTGCCTATGCGGGCATCGGCAATGGGCTGCAGCTCATGCGGGTGGTGGCCGACATGCAGGCCTCTCGCAACCGCCAGATCATGCACAGCATCGAATACGCCAGCGTGATCCAGCGGTCCACGCTGCGCAGCTCGCTCGACGCCCTGGCACGCGCTTGCCCGGACGCCGACCTGGTGTGGCAACCGCGGGACATCGTCGGCGGCGACTTCTACCAGTTCAGCACGGATGCCGATGGCTGGTTTGCTACGGTGGCGGACTGCACCGGCCACGGCGTGCCCGGCGCATTCATGACGTTGATTGCGTCCACCAGCCTGAACCAGGCCATTGAACAGAATGGCCCCCGCGACCCCGCAAGCCTGTTGGGCCACGTCAACCGCAGCATCAAGCAGATGCTGGGTCAGGTGGATGGGCAGGATCGCACCCCGGGTTCCGACGACGGCATGGACGCCGCGTGCTTCTGGTTCGAGCCCGCGCAAGGCCGGCTGGTTTTTGCCGGCGCGCGGCTGTCGATGTTTGTGGTTCGCCCCGGAGCCGACACGGTAGACGTGCTGGATGGGCAGCGCAAGGGCGTTGGCTATGTGGACAGCGAGTTCGATTACGCATGGAAGAACCAGGAAGTGGTGCTACCCGCGGGCAGTCTGGTGTTCGTCAGCACCGACGGGCTGATCGACCAGATCGGTGGCCCCCGCGGCATTGCGCTGGGCAAGCGCCGTGTGCGCGAGGTGCTGCTCGAGCACAGGGAAAAGACGCCGTCAGAAGTCAACGCTGCGCTGCTGGAAGCGCTTCGCCTTTGGCAAGGCGAGCACCATCGGCGCGACGACCTGACCTTCTTTAGCTTTCGCACATAGACAGACCACGATATGCCTTCTCTCACGATCGCCACCAAGTACGGCTCGTTCTTCCACCTGGCGCGCCAGCACCAGGTCATCTTCTACTACGTGGGGTATTTCTCGCAGCACATCGTGGCTGCGATGGCCGACGCGGTGAAGCTGCAGCTCGAAGTCGCCGGTGTCGCTGCTCCTACGCGGCGCAAGCTCTTTTCGTCCTTCGTCGAGATGGCGCAGAACATCATTCACTACTCGGCGGACTCCCTGACGCCTGCGAGCCAGAACAACGGCGAGTTGCGCCACGGGTCGGTGTGCATTCGCCGCGAGGCGGATGGCAGCTTCTCGCTGCTGTGCGCCAACCCCATCGAGCGCGTGGTGGCCGAAGAGCTGCGCATCAAGCTGAGTGCGCTGCGCAGCATGACGCTCGAGGAGATCAAGCAGGCCTACCGACAAACGCTGCGCGAGGAAACGCCACAAGGCAGCAAGGGAGCGGGGATGGGTTTTCTGACCGTCGCGCGGGATGCGCGCGAGCCGCTCGAATTTGACTTCGACGCCGACGAGGAGACCGGCAGTTCGCCTGTCTTCTACCTCAAGGCAGCCATCTAGGCGCACAGCGCCTGTCAATGAATCGAGATTACTGATGGAAAACCTCTACATCGCACCAACGCCCAGCTCGCCTGAGGTGGATTTCAAGTTTGATGCGCAGACGCTCAGTCTCCGGGGCGAGTCGTATCCTGAGAATGCAGCCGCGTTCTACGGCGACATCATCGCGCGCCTCAGCGAATTCTTGTCCACGCAGCGCGAAGCCACCCTGAACGTGAACGTGGCGCTGGCGTATTTCAACAGCTCCAGCACCAAGATGCTGTTCAACCTGATCGAGGCGCTGAGCAACGCTGCAGAAGCGGGCAACCGGGTGGTGCTCAACTGGTACCACGACGAAGAGGACGACACGATCCTCGAGTTCGGCCAGGAGTTGAGCGAAGACTTCCCAGCCATCGAGTTCGTCACCCATGCGGTGGGAGCCGCTTGAATGGTGAGCGCTGCAACCGGGCCGGCGCCCGATCTTTTCGATGCCGAGAACCAGACGCTGCTGGCAGCCCGAGCTGCCCATTCGGCTTGCGCAGGCTCCGCGCAGGACGCCTGTGGGTCGGCCCTGGGCGAGCTGATCCTGGCATACGAGCGACTCCTGCGGGAGACGCGCAGGCTGGTGCGCCGCAGCGACAGGGCCGAGCTGGAGATGAACCAGATGAACACACGGCTGCAGGATCTGGCGGCCGAGCTCGAACACCGTGCCAATCATGACCCGCTCACGGGCGTGCTCAACCGCGCGGCCATCATCGAACGGGTCAACCGGCATTTCGTCCGCGAAGACCTGGCCCTGGTCGTTCTCGACATCGATCACTTCAAGCGGATCAACGACAGCTTCGGCCACCCGATGGGCGACAAGGTCATCCTGGGCGTGGTCGCCTGTCTCCAGGCGGTGGTCCCGGCCACCGCGCAGATAGGGCGCGTGGGCGGCGAGGAGTTCACCGTGGTGCTGCGGCAGCACAGCGCCCAGGAGTCCGAGCGGGTGGCGCAGGCGCTCAGGCAGGCCATCGAGACGTGCGTCTTCGATCTGCCGGACGGCAGCGGCGTCACGGCCAGCTTCGGCGTGTGCTGGGCGGGTGCGGGCAGCGATTTCGACAGCGCCTATGGCCTGGCTGACGAAGCGCTTTACGTCGCAAAGCGCGGTGGGCGAAACCAGGTCTGCGTGGCGGCCAGCTCTTTGCCATCGCTTGAGCATGTGGTCTGAGGCTGAACTGCGCCGGGCAGATTCAAGGTGGGCCACCCTCGACACCACACGGCGTGACGCGCTCGGCATGGGGACGCACTGGCGAATACTCGTCGTCGACAACGATCCCGACGTGCACGCCGCCACGCTGGCTGCGCTGGAGGGCCACACGCTGTTCGAGCGCCCGTTGGTGTTCATGCATGCGTTCTCGGGCGACGAGGCCAAATCTTTGCTGCTCAAGGAAACCGACCTTGCCATGGTCATCCTCAACGTGGTGCCGGAGCAGGCCAGCCCGGGGCTGGACCTCGTCGATTTCATCCGCCACTCGGCGGGCCTGAGGAACACCCGCATCGTGCTGCGCACCGGCCAGCCCGGGCAGGTGCCGGACCTTGACACCCTGCTGCGGTACGACATCAACGACTACCGGACCAAGGCCGAACTCACCCCCGACCGGCTGTTGGCGATGGTCGTGACAGCGGTTCGGTCCTACAAACAACTGTGCGCGGTCGATGCCAGCCGGGTCAGCCTGGAGATGATCGTGCGCTCCAGCGCATCGCTTCTGGAAACGAAGGATGCCTATGAGTTCGCATCGGCAGTGCTGACGCAACTGGCGGCCTTGCTGAATGTGGAACGCGAGGGCCTGGTGTGCGTGCAGCGCGGCGAGAACCGGCGTGACTACTACGTACTGGCCGCCTCGGGCAGGTTCTCCGAACTCGCAGGGCTCCCGCTGGATCTGTTGTCACAAGGGCCCGAACTCGATCTGCTGTGCACTTCCATCGCCAAGCGGTACAACGTGTTCGGCGAGTCGGGAGGACTGGCGCTGCACATCGGCCACAAGGACGAGCAAGACTTCGTGGTGTTCATGGATGTGCCCCGCAACCATCGCGGCCTGGAGCCGCAGTTGCTCGATGTGCTGTGCGCGAACCTGAGCACGCTGCTGCACAACCGCGGGCTTCTGGGGCGGTTGCACGAGAGCGCCTACCACGACCCTTTGGTGAACCTTCCCAACCGCGCGCACTTTGTCGAAGAGGTCAATGATTGCGCGCGGCACGGGGCCACCGACTACGTTCTGGCGCTGATCGATATTGATGACTTCAGCGCCACGAACGAGGTGATGGGCCATCGCTTTGGCGACCGGCTGCTGGAGAAGGTCGCGCGTTGCCTGGAAGCATCGCTGCCGCCTGGCGTGCTGTTGGCGCGGCTCGGGGCGGACACCTTCGGGGTGCTGGGCTCCGTCCGGCAGGTGAGGCCGAGAAGCCTGCTGGATTGCGTTCGGCAACCGTTGAACATCGACGGCGTACCGCACAAGGTATCGCTCACCTGTGGGTACGTGCTCCTGCCCGACGAACCGCAGGCCGGTGCCGATCTGGTCAAGGATGCGACCATCGCCCTCAAGCGCGCGAAACGCGACCACCGGGGCCAGGACCTCCAGTACGCCGTGCAAATGGGAACGGAGGCAAGGGCCCGTGCCTTGCTGCGTTCCGAGCTGCGGGAGGCCATCGAGAACGAACAGCTGTTCCTCGTGTACCAGCCCCAGCTGAACCTCGACACCCATGCCCTGGTGGGGCTGGAGGCACTGCTGCGATGGCGGACGGCGGACGGCGGATTCGTTCCGCCCGATCAGTTCATTCCCGTGGCCGAACACTCCGGCCTCATTGTCGGACTGGGGCAGTGGGTTCTGGCCACCGCGTGCGCCACCATGCGTGAGCTGCTGGATGCCAACGCTGCCCCGCAGCGCATGGCCGTCAATGTGTCCACGGTGCAGTTGCAGGACCCGGGATTTTTCGACATCGTGTGCGCTGCGCTGGACCACAGCGGGCTGCAAGGCGAGCACCTCGAACTGGAGATCACGGAGTCGGTGGCGGTGCTCCCGACGCAGTTCCTGGAGCACACTTTGTCGGCTCTGCGAGCCAAGGGCATCACGATTGCCATCGACGACTTCGGCACCGGGTATTCGTCACTGAGCTACCTGGAACGCCTGCCGCTGGACCGCATCAAGATCGACCGTTCATTCGTCCGACAGCTCGGTGAACCGCGCGGCGCGCGCATTGCTGAGATGGTGGCCCAGTTGGGCCGAAAACTCGGCCTGAGCGTGCTGGCGGAAGGCATCGAGGATGCCGCCGTCTGGCAGTCGCTGCGCGGCATGGGCTGCCAGGAAGGCCAGGGGTTTCACATCGCCAGGCCGATGGAGCGGGACGCGCTGGTCGGCTGGATCCGGCGCCACGCGGGGTCATCCGTTCGGCACATGCAAGTGCCTTGCGCTGGTTTGCGGGATGAGCCGGAGCCCGTGGTCCAAGCGGTGTGCACTGGGCGGGTTTCTCACGGCGAGGTCGGCAACCTGCTGTAAGGCCAGATGCGGTCTTCCATGATGGTGGTGCGTCGTGGGTGCTGGCCGCGATGTGAATGCGTTCTGCTGGGCGCACACGTTTGACACGGTTCTCTGGAGAGACTTTGCGCAGCCCAATGCCGAAAGTTTGGAGCGCGAGACCGGCGTAGCGCTTCACCGCCTGTAGGCGAGGGCGCACTTGCCATCAGCGCCAGAACCCACGGCGCTTCCCCGCCAACATCGTCACCATGGCTTTAGGTCCACATCCGCGCGCAGGTGCCGCGCGGAAGAGCCTTTACAAGCGCAATGGGATGGGGTCGGCATGGCAAATCACACACGCAGGGCAATGGTGACGGGCGTTATCGCCGGTCTGATGGGCGCAGCCGTTCTGGCGGGCGGTCTCTGGCTGGCGTCGCTCGGCGGCAGTTGGTACTACGCTGCGGTCGGGAGCGCGCTGCTGGTCACGGGATTCTTGTGGGCCCGCCAGCATCCGTGGGCGCGTGGGTGGTATGCCGTGGTGCTCGGCGGGTCGCTCGCGTGGGCGCTGTGGGAGGTGGGCCTCGACTGGTGGCCGTTGGCCGCGCGGCTCGATGTGCTGTTCGTGTTGGGCCTGTGGATGCTCACCCGCTGGTCGGGGCGCCCTTCGCTCACCGACGAGAGAGATGCCTCCGCTTCGCCTTTGGGTTCGCGCCGGGCGCACCGGGGCTGGTCGCCCTCAGGCAGTGCACTGCTGGGTCTGGTGATCGTGGTGTCTGCAGCCGTCGCGGTCGCGTCGTGGTTTCGTGACCCGCACGATGTCGCGGGCACATTGCCGCGGACCGAAGCCTCTGCCACCGTCACGCCCGCAGTCGCGCCCACCCCCGCATCGGGCATGCCCGGCAACCCTGTGGTTGCGCCTGGAGAGTGGCACGCTTATGGACGCACTGGCCTGGGCCAGCGCTTTGCTCCTTTGTCGGAGATCACGCCCGCCAACGTGTCGGCATTGAAGCTGGCTTGGGAATACCGCACAGGCGATGTGCGGGGCAAGCCGGGCGACCCTGAGGAGACCACGTACGAGGTTACGCCGCTCAAGATCGGCAATCGGCTTTTTCTGTGTACGCCGCACCAGTTGGTGATTGCGCTGGATGCGACCACGGGCAAGGAGCTGTGGCGCTACGACCCCCAGATTGAAAACAAGCTGGCTTTGCAGCATCTGACCTGCCGCGGGCTGTCTTACCAGCCGCCGCGCGCTGCTGCGGCGGATGTGAACGCTGGCGCAACCGTAGTGCCCGTGTTGCCCCTCACTGCTGCGGCGCCTACTGCGGCTACCGCGGCGCCTGCCGACACTGCTGCTGCCGCATCCAACTCCCGTCAGACGCCCATCGCGGCACGGCGCGGTGCGACGGATGCGGCCTGCATGGCCAAGCTGTTCATGCCCACGGCAGATGGCCGCATCATCGCGCTGAGCCCCGACACCGGCGCGGTGTGCGCCAACTTTGGCGGGGGCTCCGGCCAGATCGACCTGTGGCAGCGCATGCCCAACCTGCGGCCAGGTGCGTACTACTCGACCTCGCCGGTGGTGGTCACCCAGCGCTACGTGATCGTGGGTGGCACGGTGCTCGACAACGCGTCCGTCAAGGAGCAGTCGGGCGTGATCCGCGCATTCGACATCGACACCGGCCAGCTGGTATGGAACTGGGATTCAGGCAACCCTGACGACACCGCACCCTTGGCGCCAGGGCGCACCTACACGCCCAACTCGCCCAACAGCTGGTCCATATCCAGCGTGGACGAGGCACTGGGCATGGTCTATGTGCCCATGGGCAACCAGCCACCCGACCAATGGGGCGGCCGCCGCAGTCCGGCGGTGGAACGCTATTCGTCGTCTGTTGTGGCGCTCGACCTGGCCAGCGGCCGCGTGCGCTGGCACTTCCAGACCGTGCACCACGATCTGTGGGACTACGACGTGCCTGCACAACCGACCCTGCTCGACCTGCAGATCAATGGCCAGACGGTGCCTGCACTGGTGCAGCCCACCAAGCAGGGCGAGTTGTTTGTGCTGGACCGCCGCACCGGTGCGCCGTTGCTGCCGGTACAGGAGGCGCCAGCACCCCAGGGCGCAGCCGCCGGCGACCACACTGCGGCCACGCAGCCCCACTCGGCCCTGTCGTTCAACCCGCCCCCGCTGCGCGAGCGTGACATGTGGGGCGCAACGATGTTCGATCAGCTGGCCTGTCGCATCGCGTTCCATCGGCTGCGCTACGAGGGCCGGTTCACCCCGCCCTCCGAGCAAGGCAGCCTGGTGTATCCAGGCAACTTCGGCGTGTTCAACTGGGGAGGCATTGCGGTCGACCCGTCCCGCCAGGTGGCGTTCACCACGCCCACATACCTGGCGTTCGTGTCCAAGCTGGTCCCCCGCAAAAACGACTCCAGCCTGATGGTGCAGAAGGATGGACCGCCCAAAGGCAACCTGCCCGCGCTCAACGAAAACTTTGGTGCGCCTTTTGCCGCGTCGATGAAGCCTTTCGTATCGCCCATGGGCCTGCCCTGCCAGGCACCGCCCTGGGGCTACGTGGCGGGTGTCGACCTGCGCACGGGCCAGGTGGCATGGAAGCACCGCAACGGTACGGTGCGCGACCTGGCGCCAGTACCGCTTCCGTTTCGCATGGGGGTGCCCGGTATCGGCGGGCCCATGGTGACGGCCGGAGGGGTAGCGTTCTACTCAGGCGCGCTCGACAACTATGTGCGTGCCTATGACGTGAACGACGGCCGCATCATCTGGCACGACCGCCTTCCCGCCGGCGGGCAGGCCACGCCCATGAGCTACACGGGCGACGACGGGCGCCAGTACGTGGTGGTGGTGGCGGGCGGGCATGGCTCCACGGGCACCAAGGCCGGTGACTCGGTGCGTGCCTACGCATTGCCGCGCTAGCAGCGCCGGGCGCCGTAGCGTCGGCGGCGCTACTGGGCCTGCGCGAGAAGGTGATGGATGAACGGGCGGCACGGGTGGGCCGCACCATGGTCCGTCATTAAGTCCGCTCTGACCAGCACGCCCAGCGGCGGTACAGGCCTGGTTTGCCAGGCCAGCACGGCCAGGTCCTGCCGTTGCACGAACGGCCGCACCAGGCTCATCGGCAGGCACACCAGCAAGTCGCTGGCGGACAGCAGGGCATAGGCGATTTCTGCCGAGCGGCTGGACACCCTGCATAGATCGGGAACACCCCCCAGGTCGTCGAAGAGATGCTCCACCTGCAAGGGGCCAAGCCCTGTGAGCGGTGGGGCCAGCCAGCGATGCGCGAGCAAATCAGCGGCCTGCAGGGTGGCTTGCTGAGCCAACGGGTGTCCTGTGCGGCACGCGACGACGAACTCGTCCTGCCGCACGGCGTGGAACTCGAAACCCTGTGGCATGGGCTCCGGCTGGCGGCAGATCGCAAGGTCCAGTTTTCCTTCTTGAATGCTCGCGAGCAGGTTGTCGATGGTGATCTCCTGCACATCGATGACGGCGTCTGGCTGCAACGCGCAATAAGCGTGTATCGCCGTGGTCAGCAAGCCGTTGATGCCCGCGGCAATGCTCCCGATGCGGATCGGGGCGGACGCTGCCCCCTGCTGCATCAGCGCTGCATTGCCGGCCACCGCCTCGATGGGCACCAGCGCGGCCCGCAACAGCGGTAGCACTGCGCGACCCAGGCTCGTCAGGCGCATGCCTTTGGCGTGCCGTTCGAAGATGGCCCCGCCCAGTGTGTTCTCCAGCTCTGCCAGGGCGTGGGTGGCGGCAGGCTGGCTCAGGCCGATGGACGCTGCAGCCCGGTGCAGGCTTTGCAGGTCGGCAATCGCGATCACCAGTTGCAGGTGCTTCAGGCGGACGCGACCCAGGATTCGATTGAACAGGACCGACGGGGAGGGCTCAGACATGGGTATTCAAAAAATGAATCAGACAGCTAAAGAAGCATTGGTCTCGCGCGGCGCGCTGTGCAACGATGCCCGGGCCCTGAAGGGTGGGCGCCAACGCGCTCAGTCAATCCACTCCACGAATGTTATTGCCGAAAGGGACATGCCAAGGTCCCGCGGTCACTGAGGAGACAAAACCACATGCCATCGCCCTGTACTTACCCGTCGCACCGTGCCGCACCGCGCACCTCCCGCCTTTACATTCTGCCCATCGTCGGCGCGCTGCTGGCCGCCGGCACTGCACACGCTGCAGACACGCTGGATACCGCCTGCAAGACCACGGCGGAATGCCAGGCGCAGGTCGCCAAGATCCAGGGCGTCGTCAAGGGTGACGCCACCAGTGCGCTGTCCAAATCGCAAGACACCTTTTACTGGTTCGGCCGGATCAACATGGCATCGACCGTGATGAACGTGGAGCAGGGCATCATCCCCAAGGCGCTGGCAGGCCGCATAGCGCGCGGCGTGGAGCAGTCGATCGCGCAGGCCAGCGCGCCCGGCGGCAAGCGGCCCACCGACGTCCTGCAGGTCGAGAAAATCATCACGGACGCTGTGGGGCCCGAGGCCACGCTTATCCACACCGGCCGCAGCCGGCAGGACATTCATTCCACGCTGAACGCCGCGCAGTTGCGGCTGGAGATGCTGGACTTCGCCGACGCCCTGGATCAGGTGCGTGCTCGGCTCATGACCATCGCGCAGGCGCACACCGCCACGTATGTGCCTGCTTACACCAACGGCGTGCAGGCCATGCCCATCAGCTATGCACACTACTTGATGGCCCTTGCCGACTCGTTCGGCCGCGACTCGGCGCGCATCCGCGAGGCCTACGCACGCGTCAACCTCAGCCCCATGGGCACCGCAGTGCTGGCAAACTCCAGCTGGAGCATCAACCGCGAGCGCCTGGCACAACTGCTCGGGTTCGACGGCCTGATCGTGAACTCGCTGGATGCCGGGCAGATCAGCACCTACGACATTCCCATCGAAGCCACGTCCATTGCCAGCTCGACCGCCATCCGCGTCGGTGCCTTCATGCAGGATGTTCACACGCAGTACCACCAGACCCGGCCCTGGCTGCTGCTGGCCAGCTCCAAGACCTACACCAGCAGCGCCATGCCGCAGAAGGCCAACCCCGGAATCATCCAGAACACGCGGGCCAAGGCCAGCGACGTGGTGGCCTCGGCGCAGGCGTCGCTGTGGCGCGCCCATAACGTGACACCGGGCATGATCGACTACAAGAACACCTGGAGCCCTGCCAGCGCCAAGACGTTTGTGCAGGCTGTCGAAATGCTGCAGCAGTTCACCGATGTGCTCGATTCGCTGCGCATCGATCCGGCGCGTGCACTGGAGGAGCTGGAGTCCGAATGGACCACGTCGATGGAGCTGGCGGAGGCACTGCAGCGCAGTCACGGCGTGCCGTTCCGCGTGGGGCACCACTTCGCATCCGACGTGGTGCTGTTTGCGAAAGAGCGCAACATTCGGCCCAAGGATTTTCCCTATGCAGAGGCTGTGAAGATCTACCGCGAAGCAGGTAAAAAATACGACCTCAAGGAGCAGCGGCTTCCGCTGAGCGAGAAGGAATTTCGCCGCGCGCTGTCGCCTGCAGAGATGGTCGTCACCCGCACGGGCACCGGTGGCCCCCAACCGCGGGAGGTACAGCGGATGATCGCCGCTGGCACCGACAGCCTGGCCAAAGACCGCGCGTGGGCTGGTGACGCACGCCAACGCCTGCTGTCGGCCGAGGCGGCGTTGAATGCCGCCTTTGCAACCCTGGTCGCTGCCCCGTAAGCCTGTGGGCGCGGCCCGGTAACTGCAACGGCAGTGGCAACGGAAGCCGGCCGGCGCTAGAGGAACTGCGCCCGCACACCCACCATCAACCGTCTGCCGGCTGCCGGTTCAAAGAACCGGCCGTTGCCATCGTTCACGATCAGTGTCCCGGCATAGCGTCGGTTCAACAGGTTGTCGAGCCTGGCCCACAATTGCCAGCGGGTGGCACCTGGCGCCGTGCCGCCCATCTGGTAGCCCGCGTGCAGCCCCACTACGGCAAAGCCTGCAGCCGATTCGCTGTTGGTGTCGTTGGCAAATACCGGGCCCGACAGGTTCACTGCGCCGCCCACACGCCACCGGGGGCCCGGTGCGTAGTCGACGGCCCACTGCGCCACATGGCGTGCAGTGCCTGGCAAGCGGTTGCCTGCGGCCACGGCAGCGCCTGCGGCGCCGGTGTAAGCGTTGCCGAAGCGGGCATCCAGGTACGTGTAGGTGGCGCTGGGAGACCAGGCGCCCCAAGCGGCCCGCCAGGCCAGCTCCAGGCCCTGGCGGCGCACGTTGTCCACGTTCTGGAAGACGGAGCGGCCGTTGACGGTGGCCACCGGCACGATCTCGCCGCGGCTGCGCGTGTCGAACCATGCCAGGTCGACCTGCTGGTGCTCGCCGCGCCATTTCGCGCCGATCTCCCACTGTTGGCTTGTCGATGCAGACAGCCCGTAGTTGGGGCCTGCGTTGCCCACGCTGTAGGCCATTTCGGCCAGCGTGGGTGTCTCGAAGCCGCGGCCCGCATTGGCGTAAATGTTCAACGCGTCGGTGGCGCTCCACACCACACCCAGCACGGGGCTGGTGTGGCGCCAGGTGCGCGCGCCGCTGTCGTCCGGGTTGGCCGGGGTGATGTAGCGGTCGTTCACCTGCACGCGCACCTGGCTTGCGCGCAGGCCGGCAATGGCGCGCCAGCGGGGCGACAGCCAGGCATCGATCTGCGCGTACACATCAGTGTTGGTGGCGCGGTCCTGCTCGTTGCGGCGCACGTCGCCACTGGTGCCTGCATCGTTCACAAAGCCCTGGCGGTGTTCGGCCATGCGGTGCGTCTCAAGGCCCGCCGTCAGGGTCACTGGCAGGCCGGATGCCAGCCGCGCCGAGCGCGTCCAGGTGGCGCCCATGCCGTGGTAGCTGCGGTCCAGGCTCACCACCCCGCCGGCGCTGTTGGTGGCTGCACCGCTAAAGGACAGGTACTGCGTCAGGTCGCGCGTGCCGCCGTAGGCGCGCAGCTGCACGCTGTCGGTGGACGACAACTCGTGGTCCACCACCAGACCCAGCTGGTTCTGGGACACCGACTTGCGGGTGTCGAACGCGGTGGCGACTGCAGCGGCCTGCCGCGGGTCGCTCTGCATTTGGGCGTGTGTCAGGCCCAGCGGGTCCTGCGCCAGCGGCTGGTCATACAGGTTGACAAGCGCAGTCACGCGTGTGCGGCCGTCCGGCCGCGCCACCAGCTTGCCGTTGAGGTGTGTGCGCTGCGCTCCACTGTGTGCGCGCCAACCGTCGGTGTCGAAACGGGACACGTCCACCAGGCCACCCAGGCGCTGGTCGCCAAAGTCGAGCGATGCGTCGACCAGCCGCTGGCCGTACGACCCGATGGCCAGACCCGCCTGCGCGGTTCCGGTCGTGCGAGGGTCGCGCGTGGTGACCTGCACCACGCCTCCGGCCGCATTGCCATACAGCTGCGCGAGCGGGCCGCGCAGCACATCGATCTGGGCGGCCGAGGGCAGGTGCGCGGTGGCGGCCTGGCCCTGGCCGTCGGGCATGGTCGCAGGGATGCCGTCGACCAGTATGCGCACGCCCCGCACGCCAAAGGTGGAGCGGGCGCCGAAGCCGCGCACGGCGATCTGCAGGTCCTGCGCGTAGTTGCCGCGGTCCTGCGTGACCACGCCAGCCTGGCCGCTCAGCAGCTCTGACAAATTCACCAGGGGCGAGGGTGCCGAAAACCCGTCCACCACCACGCTGCTGTGGCTCGCAGCGCTGTCGAAGCGGCGCTGGGCGGCCGTGCTGCCCATGACCTCCACTGTGCGCAAGGTGGGCGCAGCATCGGCGGATGGCTGTGCGTCAGTGGTTTCTTCGGCGGCGTGGGCGGCCACGCAGGCGCAGCCGGCCAGCATGAACACGGCGCCATGTTTGAAAAGAGGGGGCATGGAAGTCCGCAACACGGCAGCGCAGAGTGAGGGTCAAGGAGGGATCGAAGACAGGCGAGGCGACAGTAGGGAAAGGGAGAGCAGGGTGATGCAGCGGGGGAAGCCGCTGCCGACCCTGCGTCGATTGTCGCGCTGCATGCCACGGCGCGGTGGTGCGGTGGTGGGTGGCTATTCCGTGCGAACCACACGCCAGATGGTGTTGCCCACATCGTCGGCCACCAGCAGTGCGCCCTTGCCGTCCATGGCCACACCGACGGGGCGTCCGTAGGCCTTGCCGTCCTTGCTCAGAAAGCCACCGAGAAACTCCACGGGCGGCCCTGAGGGCTGCCCACCGGCAAATGGCACGAAAACCACGTTGTAGCCTGTCAGATCCTTGCGGTTCCACGAACCGTGCTGCCCGATGAAAGCGCCACTGGCGTACTGCATGGGCATGCGCGCGTCCGAGAAGGCCAGGCCCAGCGGGGCGACATGGGAGCCCAGGCCGTAGTCGGGCGCTACGGCCTTGGCCACCATGTCCGGGTTGGCCGGCTTGACGCGCGTGTCCACGTTCTGGCCCCAGTAACTCCAGGGCCAGCCGTAGAAGGCGCCGTCCTTGACGGACGTGAGGTAGTCGGGCACGAGATCGTTGCCCAGCTCATCGCGTTCGTTGACCACGGTCCAGAGCGCCTTGCTTTGCGGCTCCCAGCCCAGGCCGTTGGGGTTGCGCAGGCCGGTGGCAAACAGGCGTTTGTTGCCGGTGGCAACATCCACCTCCCAGATCGCGGCGCGGCCTTCCTCTGCTGCGAGGCCGTTGTCGCCGATGTTGCTGTTGGAGCCCACCGTCGCGTACAGCTTGCTGCCGTCAGCGCTGGCAAGGATGTTCTTGGTCCAGTGGTGGTTGGCGCCCGCCGGCAGGTCCGTGACTTTGGTGGGAGTCGTCGCTATTGAGGTCTGGCCGGTTTCGTACGGCACCTTGACTATCGCATTCGCGTTGGCGATGTACAGCTGTTGGCCCACCAGGGCCATGCCGAACGGCGACACGAGGTCTTTCATGAACACCGTGCGGGTTTCCGCGACACCGTCGCCGTCGGCATCGCGCAGCAGCGTGATGCGGTTGGCACTGGGCGTGCCAGCGCCGGCACGCTTCATGACCATGCCCATGGCCTTGCCGCGCAGTCCGTCGGCGTGCACGTTCTTTGCGCCTTCTTCGGGTTGCGGCTTGTTGCTCTCGGCCACCAGCACGTCGCCGTTGGGCAGGGTGTACACCCAGCGCGGATGGTCCAGCCCGCTGGCCAGTGCAGTCACCTTGAAGCCTGTGGGCGCCAGCGGCGTCACGCCTTGAGGCCACTCGTCGGCCGGCGCGATGTTGACGGTGGGTAGGAGCAGGTTCTTGTGCGGGGGCGGCAATGGCGGGTTGGGTCCGACACCTGGCGGGTTGAGCTGCTGCGCGCTGGCTCCGGCGATGGAGCAGCCCGCCAGCAGCGCTGCGAGCGTCAACGGCCACCCCGGCCCTGACGGTCGGGACGGCGGCATGGATGGCCGTGTTGAAACCAATGGCCGAGCTGGCCGTGAGAGCGATGGGTGTCGGGCAAGCTTTTGCATGGCGCAGTATGGACAGTGACGACCCCAGCCGGATGTAGGCGGACACCGCAAGTCCTGGCGTGTCAGCCACTGCGCGCCGTTCAGTTGCCCATCCAGGCTGGCAGCCACCGTACCAGCGCCATGCCCACCAGGGCCTGGGCGACGGTGCCGTGCCACATGAGGGCCGTGTTGTCCAAGGTGGCGCGGGCATCGGTTCGCAGTCTGCCTGCCCACGAGCGGGCCAGCACGTAGCAGCCCATCACGATGAGGACCAGGCTGTGGAAGCCTTGCCACGCCAGCAGTGCTGCCACCGTGGCGCTCCAGGCGTCGGCGCGGGGCGAAAGGCCCGCCTGCCAATGGGTCGCCAATTCCAGGCCGGTGGCGCCCACCGCGCCCACCATGGCCAGAGCCACTGCCAGGCGCAGCAGGCCTTGCCGGGGGCGTTGTTGCAGACAGCGCACCGCCCACACCATGAGCCCGGACGCGCCGAGCAACAGCGCGGTGCTCAACGCCCCGCCCGGGGGGATGTGGGCGCCCGGTGGCGGGCAGATGTCCAGCGCCATCGACACGTGGATGTGCGCGAACGCGAACGAGGCGAAAACCGTGGCGTCCACCGCCAGCAGGATCACCGTGGCCCACCAGGAGTGAGAGCCCACGCCCGAGGCCGATGTCGGCACGCTCACACCCTCGCCGATGGCGGCCGTGTCTTGAGGTGGCGGGAGGTCTGATCCCCAGAGCCACACGAGCATCGCGGCCACCGACGCCACCCCTGCGATCATCGCGGGCACGATCCAGGCGACGGTCAGCAACAGGAAGAAGCCGGCCGTGCCCGCCGCTGCAATGAAGGGCGACCAGCCGTCTCCCGGAAGACGCAGCAGGTGCCGAACCTGCGCCTGCACGGGGCTCGTGACCAGCGTCTCGCGCCCACCGAACACCGTGCCCGGCAACCAGTGCCGGCCTGCGGCGACCTCCTGCGGCAGCGAGGGATGGCTCCACAGCGGCTCTCGCGAGGCGATTTGCGGGATGCTGCGCACGCCGTAGTCGCCCTGCGGCAGCCATTCCAGCGAATCTGCCCGCCATGGGTCGCCGTGATCACGTTCGGAGCGCACCAGGGTGCGCACCAGATCGACCAGGCACAGCAATACGCCGGCCGCAAAAACGAAAGCACCCACCGTGGACAGCAGGTTCCACAGCGTCCAGTCGAGCCCGGCGGAATAGGTGTACACGCGGCGCGGCATGCCGGCCATGCCGGCGATGTGCATTGGAAAGAAAGCCAGGTTGAAGCCGCCGAACATCAGCGCAAAGCTCCACCGGCCCACGCGCTCGGACAACCTGTGCCCGTTGTACAGCGGCGCCCAGTAGTAGATGGCAGCGAACAGCGGGAACACCAGCCCGCCGACCAGCACGTAGTGCAGGTGCGCCACGACGAAGTAGCTGTCGTGCGCCTGCCAGTCAAACGGCAGCACGGCCAGCATCACCCCCGTGAGTCCGCCCAGCACGAACACGAAGTGAAAGCCCAGCAGGAACAGCGACGGCGCCTTCATGCGCACCCGGCCCCGCCAGAAGGTGGCGATCCATGCGAACACCTGCACGGCGCTCGGGATCGACACGGCGAAGCTGGCGATGGAGGTGATGTGCAGCGCCAGTGGTCCCAGCCCTGCGGTGAACATGTGGTGCATCCACAGCAGAAAGCTGATGGCGCCCACCGCGACCAGCGCCCAGACGATGGCGCGGTGGCCGACGAGCGACGTGCCCGCCATCACCGGCACCATCATCGACACCATGCCGGCCGCAGGCAGGAAGATGATGTACACCTCCGGGTGGCCGAAGAACCAGAACAGGTGCTGCCACAGCAGTGGGTCGCCTCCGCGTGCGGGTATGAAGAAGGGCCAGTCGAACGCGCGTTCCAGCTCCAGCAGCAGCGTGCCCGCAATGAGTGCCGGAAACGCGAAGATCACCATCAGCGCCGCCACCAGCACGGCCCACGCGAATACCGGCATCCTGGCCAGCGTCATGCCAGGCGCGCGCGTGAAGAGGATGCCGATGATCAGCTCGATGGCCCCTGCAATCGCAGAGATCTCGATGAACCCGATACCGAGGAGCCACCAGTCGGCGCCGATGCCGGGAGAAAATTCCTTGCTGGTGAGCGGCGGATACATGAACCAGCCGCCGTCGGGCGAAGCCCCGAAGAAGATGGTGCAAAAGAACGCGATGCCGCCAAACGCATAGGCCCAGAAGGCATACGCAGACAGGCGCGGAAAAGGCAGGTCGCGCGCGCCCAGCATGTTGGGCAGCAGCCAGACCGCCACGGCCTCTACCACTGGCACTGCGAACAGGAACATCATCACCGACCCATGCATGGTGAAGAGCTGGTTGTAGGTATTAGCGCCCACGAGGGTGTTGCCCGGAAGTGCCAGCTGCATGCGGATGACCAGGGCCAGAACACCTGCCAGCACGAAGAACAGCAGCGCAGTGGCCAGGTAGTAGACACCGATGTGGCTGTTGTTCACTGCCGTCAGCCTGCGCCACCCGGACGGGGGCGCCCAGGCCCGCTGCAGCGCCTGCAGCTCGCCCTCGGGGCGGGGCAGGGTGTTGGGCAGTCCGGCAGTTGTTGGCGGTGTGTAGGCAGTGCCCGTCATTGGAGTGACCCCAGCCACTCGGCGATGGCGTTCAAAGTGTGTGTGTCCAGCCGGTCGTAGGACGGCATGCGCGCGCCCGGCTTGATGTGCTCGGTGTGCGCCACCCAGCGGGCACGCGCCTCATGCGTGTTGGGCAGCGTTCCGGCGCCCAGGTGCAGGCGGCTGCCGAAGTGCGTGAGGTCCGGCCCCAGGTTGCCATCGGCGCCCGCGCCGCGCACGGTGTGGCAGGCGTTGCAGCGCTGGGCCAGAAATGCCGCGCGGCCTTGTTCCAGCAGTGCCGATGCGGCAGGCGCTGCAGGGCGCGCCTGAGCCGCAAGCCACGTGTCGAAGTCCGGGGCGGCAAGACCCACCACATGCAGTGCCATCAGCGCATGCTGCTCGCCGCAGAACTCTGCACACTGGCCGCGCCAGACGCCCGGCGCGGCTGCGTTGACGAGAAGGTGCTGCATGCGGCCCGGCAGCATGTCCATCTTGCCTGCCAGCTGGGGCACCCAGAAGCTGTGGATCACGTCGGCACTCGTGAGCGCCAGGTACACGGGCCTGCCCACCGGGATGCGGATTTCGTTGGCGGTCACGATGTCCGCGCCGGTGGCCGGGTCGCGGTAGCGCACCTCCCACCACCACATGTGGGCCTTCACGGTCACCATCAGCGCGCCGGGCGGCGGCAGCGGCTTCCAGTGGGGCGTGAGGGGCAGCGACCAGGCAAAGAGGACCACCAGGACCGCTGCGGGAAACGCCACCCCGCCGCCCCAGATCCACCACCGTGCGCTGGCGCCTGTCGACCGCGCACGCAGAGCCCCGGCCAGCAGCAGCATCACGCCAACGAAGATGATGCCGCCGCCGATGAACAGCGCCCAGGTCACCGTTTCGATGGCGCGGGCTGCATCGCCCGCGGACTGGAGCACGCCTTGCATCGTCATTCCAGCGACAAGAGGTAGGCCGCGATGTGCTGCGCATCGGGCCGCGAGACACCCATGCTGGGCATGGTGGAGCCGGGCACCAGCGACTGCGGGTCCATGATCCACTGCACCAGAAAGTCGGGCCGGTTGGGTAGCCTGCCGGCGATATAGCTGCGGCGGCTCCAGGCGCGCAGGGTCTGTGCACTGTCACCCCGCGCGGCCTGCACGCCCGGAATGGTGTGGCACGAGCCGCACTGGTATTGCGCCAGCAACACCTTTCCGCGGTCCACGCTGGCACCGGGCGCGACAGGCGGCACGGGCTGCGCGTGCGCGGCCCAGGGCAGCCCGGTCGCCATCAACAGCGTCAGCCCCCCGGCCCACGCGCGGCCCGGCCACCGCGTGCCGGGCGCGAGGAGCGTATCGAGCGGTTCCCTATGCTTCATCGGTGCATTCTGACGCACAGGGGTCGACAACTGACCCAGAATGAGCGCACATGTCCAAAGCCAAGATGTTTCTGATCGTTGTTGCAACCACTGGTGGTCTGGCCCTGGCAGCCCTGCTGGGTGGCGCTGTGGTCATCTACGGCGGTCTGTACGACGTGGCGGCCACCCGGCAGCACTGGCAGATCACGCACTCGGCACTGGAGGTCGCCATGCGCCAGTCGGTGCGACTGCGTGCCCGGCACATCGAGGCGCCCCCGCTGGCCGATGAGCGCATGGCGCTGCGCGGCGCTGCGTGCTTTCGCGACAAGTGCGTGCAGTGCCACGGAGCGCCCGGCGTAGCGCAAAGTGATATCGGCCTGGGCCTGCAGCCGCAGCCGGGCCCGCTGGTGGATGCCAAGCTGCACTGGCAACCGCGCGAGCTGTACTGGGTGGTACGCCATGGGCTCAAGATGACCGGCATGCCTGCGTGGGAATACCGCCTGGCCGATGGAGAGATATGGGACGTGGTGGCTTTCATGCAGCGGCTGCCCGAGCTGAGCGCGCCGCAGTACGCGCAGTGGCAAGAGCGAGCGTCTGCCACGGCTGCCGTACCGGCATGCGGGCGCGGCCAGGCAGTTCCGGCGCCCGTCGTCACCGCTGAACCCGCGCGCGCATCTGCATCTGCGACGGCGCCTGCAGTGGCCTTTGCCGTGAATGTAGAGCGCGGGCGTCAGGCGCTGCATCAATACGCCTGCGCCTCGTGCCACAGCATTCCAGGCGTTACCGGCCCTGCGGCGTACGTGGGACCGCCGCTAGACGGATTTGGAAAGCGCGAGATCATTGCCGGGGTCTTGCCCAACTCGCCGGACAACCTGGAGCGCTGGCTGGTGCATACCCAGTCCATCAAGCCTGGCACGGCGATGCCGGAGCTGGGGGTGGCCCCGCGGGACGCCCGGGACATGGCTGCGTTTTTGGCCACGCTGCGTTGATACACGCCCGACGGACCGGCTGGCGGCCTCAGCCACACCCAGCCGCTGCGCGCAAAGCTTCGCTGGTATGGGCTGGACGCTTGCTCACCATGGGGGCTCACAGTGCAGCGGGCATGGCAGCGCTGTGAAGATGGTGCGCTGCACCACAGATCACCGAAGCTCTCCCAGGATGGAATCGGAGCCGTCCCGCAGTGCTTCGTCCAGAAGGTGCCGCAGCAACTGCCCGCGCAAGCCGTCTTCATGGTCGACGACGGCCACCCCATCGGCCGACTCTCCACGGGTGACCTCGATGGGCACCGTCATGAAGTTGGCGTCGGTGGTTCGCAACAGATGGGTCAGCGCCTCAATGCGCGCATAGGCGTCACGAGGCAGCGTTCGTGACACGGTGATATTGATCGACATACATGACCTTGGTGTGCAGTCGCAGTGCCAGTGGCGAAGTGACCCAACTCCATTGGTCATCGATGCACGCCGAGCGTGCGCTCATTCCTGCCGCATGGTTGTAATGATTTGTTTTTGAATCATGGAAGCACGCTTGGCTCAGGGTGTTGATCCAGCGGGATCGGGCCGTAGGTGGGCAAGCGCTAAGGACGGGTGACAAACTGAGCGCTGCCTGCCAGGTGGATGCGGCCCTTCCCGCGGCGTTTGGCGTGCAGCATGGCCTCATCCGCCTCTGCAACCAGCACCTCGGCCTGGGTGCGGCCTCTGGACAGCGCCACGCCGATGCTCATGCCCAGGGTCACTTTCAGCCCCGCGGCCAGCGGCACCGGCGCATCCACGGTCTGCATCAGCCGGTCGACAATCACGCGCCATTCGTCCCCCGCCAGGGGCGCGAGCAGCAGCACGAACTCGTCGCCCCCCAGCCGTGCTGCAGTGTCCGTCGCGCGGATGCAGGCCGATATCCGCGCGGCAATGGCCACGAGCAGCTTGTCCCCCGCCTCGTGCCCGTACTGGTCGTTCACCTCCTTGAAGCCATCGAGGTCGAGAAAACACACCGCCACTTCGTGGCCGAACCGTTCCGCGCCCGCCAGCGCCTGTTGCATGCGGTCCAACAGCAACAGCCGGTTGGGCAGCTGGGTGAGCGCGTCGTGAAAGGCCACGTGGGTGATCTGCTCGTGCGCGCGTTTGGCTTCGGTGATGTCCACCGCCATCCAGAACGATTCGGTGCCCGACAGCTGGACACCGTTCAAATCCACCCAGATCGTGGTGCCCTGTTTTTGCTTCAGGCGCACGTCGTCGCGGTAGTTCTCTCCACGGCGCATGGCCAGCAAGGTCTTTTGTGCCAGCGCATGCCGCTCGCCGTCCTCGGCACACAGCGTCTCTATGGCGGCGCCGGCCAGCTCGCCGTCTTCGTAGCCCAGCATTTTTTCGAATGCGCGGTTTTTCCAGCTGACCTTGCCATGGTGGAACTTGACCATACCGACCACATCGCTGTTGAGCATCGCCGACTGCTCGCGCAACAGCGACTCCACACGCTGCTGCGCTTCGCGCTGGGCCGTGATGTCCACCGCCACCGTGCGGCTCATCAGGAAGTTGCCCTGCGCATCCCGCACGGCCGTGGAGTTGATGCACAGGTGGCGCTGCGGCGCGTTGGCGGGCGATATGCACACCTCGATCTCGGGCGCATGGAGCTGCAGGGCCAGGGCGATGAAATGGTCCCGAAACTGCGGGAGGGTCGCATCGTCCAGCAGCCCCACGAACTGCCGGTCCGACTGGAAATCTCCGCCGAACCACGCCTTGGCGGTCGCGTTCAGGTGGACGAAGCGACCGTCCGCATCCAGCGAAAAGTATCCGCAGGGTGCGTGGTCATACAGGTCCTGGATGCGTGCCGAGGACTCCTCCAGGCTTTGGAGCAGGTGTTTCTTGTCGGTGATGTCCCTGGCCGAGCCGAAGATCAGAAGGTGCCCGTCGATGTCGACGGCGCGCCAGTGCAGGTCCACATCGATGATGCTCCCGTCGGCGCGCACATGCTGGACCTCCACACGCTGCTTGTCCCCGTCCCGGATCTTGGCCAGCCAGGCATCGATTCGGGCCTCGTTCTGATTGGCGTCCCAGCTTGCCACGTGCTGGCCTTGCAGCTTGTCCCGGGACGAGCCGTGCATCTCGGCAAAAGAGTCGCTCAGTTCGACCAGGCGCCCCGCACGGTCCAGGATGTGGATGCCGTCTCCCGCGACGCGCAGCAGCGTCTGCGTCTGCCGGCTTTGGGCTTGCAGCGCCGCCACGGCGCGGATCTCGCGCCTGCCGAAGCGGTAGACGGCAATCGTCGCTGCACAGCTCAGCGCCCACGCCAGGCCAGCCAGCAGCGACACCATCAGCATCTCCCTGCGCCATTGGCTCCACCGGTTCGAGTTGTCCAGCCCGGCAATCGCAAGCAGGGGCCAGCCATCCACCTGGCGGTACGCGAAGGTGCGGCTGATGCCGTCGACTTTGGAGGTCGCGAGATAGCTGCCGGCCGACGGCTTGCTGCGCAGCGAGTCCTGCAGTTCCTGCGCCACGTCGCGAGTGCCCACTGCGGCAGTACTGCGGCCGCGCGGGGATTGCAGTGCCACCAGCTTCAGGTCGTTGGTTCTGAGCGAAATGCCGTCGTGGTCGGCCAGCTCGTACCGCTTGAAGATTTGTTCGAAGTGCTCGGTATGGATGCTGGCGTACAGCACGCCCCGGAACTTGCCGCCCCATGCCATGGGGCGTGCCACGACGATGACCGAGTGGCCGGACACTCGCGAGATCACGGGGTCGGAGACGACCGCCTTGTCTGAGCTCGAGTCCCTGGCGCGAAAGAAAAAGTCGCGGTTGGTGATGTCGGGTGGAGAAGCGCTGTCGATGAGGTTGCCCCACCGGACAAGACCGTTTTCGTCGGCCACCCGAAACCCTTCCACCCCCGCCAGCACCCGGTGCTTGGCCGCCAGGTGGTCGTTGATGTCCTGCACGCTGGCACCGGCGTCGAAGCCGGCCCGCTGCAGATCGTCCATGGTGATCTTCAGCGCCGTGTCCACCGCGCCCAGTTCCGACTGCAGGCTGGCACTGGCGATGGCGACGAACCGCTCGGCCGCAGCCCGTGCCCGGTCTTCATGCGCTTGCCTGGAAGACGACATCACGGAAAGCACCAGGCCCGCCAGCACCGCACCGAGCAAGAGGTTGCCCCCGACCAGCAGCGCCCCGAGCTTTCGGCGTTGTTGTTCGGCCTGACTCACTGGCGTGGTGGAGTTCAAGTGCATGCGGAATGGTACCCACACGGTCATCACGGAGCGGCGGATTTACCCTGAAATACGCGGCGGCTGAAGGGCTCGCGCCGGCCGGGGCAACCCCGGGTCAGGGTACGGGCGCACCAAGGCGGTGCAGCCGCTCGGGCGGTGGCGTCAGGATGGACTCAGCCGGGCGCGCCGGGCTGTTTTCACTACTTTCACGACTCCCACGATTCCAGCCAGCGGGTGAACACCTGCTGCGCGGCCTGTTCCAGCGCCCCACCGAACTTCTGCGCATCGGCCCGGATGCTGTGGGGCGCAACCCGGGCCTGTCGCAGTTCGCAACTGTGGCCCACCAGCCATTGCTCGATGCGGCGCGGGTCTGCCTCCAGATGGAATTGCAGTCCCAGCACGGCGGTGCCAAGGGTGAACGCCTGCTCCGTACACAGGGCGGTACTGGCGAGGAGCTGCGCATGCCTGGGCAATTCAAAATGGTCACCGTGCCAGTGCAGTACAGGCACGCCTGCCAGCGGGGCCAGTACGGACGGCTCGGGCGCACCGTGCGATGCCAGGACCAGCGGGCTGAAGCCTATTTCATGGTGACCCATGGGCTGTACCCGGGCGCCCGCAAGCCTTGCGATCAGCTGTGCACCCAGGCAGATGCCCAGCAAGGGCTTGCCGCTGGCCAGGCGCCGCTCCAGCAGGCGCAGTTCCGACGCAAGAAAAGGGAAGCTGTCCTCATCGACAGCGCTCACCGGGCCGCCCAGCGCAACGACGAGTGCGGGTGCGGTGGCGTCGATGGCTTCCAGGTCGTCCAACGCAGGGTCGACATAGCGCACCTCGTAGCCACGGCCGCGCAGCAGGGGCTCCAGAGTGCCCAGGTCCTCGAAGTGCACATGGCGCAAGGCCAGCACGATGGGGCGGTCGGTTTTCATGGTGCTTAGGTCGGCGAAGCCTGCCGCCATGGGGCCGTGGCGGGCGTTGCTGCCGGGCGGGCTATCCGGGTGATGGGGGCGATGGGCAGTGCGGCCATCATGTGCAGTGCTCCAGCTCGATGATGGCAAAGCCGTGCTGCGCGACCTCCTGCTCTACCGCTGGGTGGGAAGACTCGGTATGGCAGAAGTTGCACTTCTCGGCTTTCAGTGCGGTGGCTTCAAGGCCCTTGGCCGCCAGATAGGTACGGCCGTACTGCAGAACGCGCTCGTCATCGGCCAAGTCCGCAGGTACCAGGATGTCGAAGTGCATACGCAGCCCGTCGGGGCGCTGCACGTAGGTGTCGTAGACTGAAATTTGCATGGGGTCGTCCGGGGTGTCGTGGCAATGAATCACTGGCTGGCAACCGCGCGGCACGCAGTTGGCGTGCCCTCGCGGTCGCTGTGCCGGTCTTACTTGTTCGTCTTGCCGGGCAGTGACAGGTTGCCCGACGCGGTCTTGAACACATCGACGACGCACAGCAGCGGGCTGTGCACGCTGGCGTTCACGCGCAGCGCGGCCGTCACGCCGTCGAAGCTGGCTGCGTTGACGGCACCGATGTCGTCAAAAGGCACGCGCACCTCCAGCGTGCCGCCGGAGAAGGTGGGGCTCCAGCCGGGGCTGTCGATCAGGATGGGCAGCCCAGGCCACGTCTTGGGAACGCGGGGCTTGCTGCCTTCCGGAATGTCCACCACCTTGAGCGCGCCTTTGCCGCACGCCTCGTCGGGCTGCACCACCACCCAGTGCGAATGCCACACGCCGCCATCGTTGCCGGTGCGGCCATCGCCGTTCTCGTCGTACAGCGGGGTGTCGTCGAAGTCAGGGTGGGATGTCACGGCAAATGCCAGGATGCCGCTGCCCGATTCAAACCCTACCGATGCGGGGTCGAGCGTGGTGGGCCACACATAGGAGAACACGCTGCTGCCGGCCAGCTTGCCCGTTCTGGTCGGCTTGTTCGCGCCGGCCTTGCCAGACACGTGCATGTGAAAGATCGCCACATTTCCGTCGGTAGTGATCTTGGTGTGGACGATGTCATAGGGCGCTTTGACCGCGGCCGAAGGCGCGCTCTGGATGCCTCCGCTATGGGCCTTGCCCGTGTGTGCTGTGCCGTGTGCCACGGCGACGGACGCCAGCGTGGCGCAGGCCAGGGCCAGGGTGGCGCGCTGGATGGAATGGTGCAGTGTCATGGGGTCCTCGTCTTGCAGTGGTCATGCTGATTGCATGGATGCAAGTGTTCCCCGGAGCGCCTTGGCGATGGGCGCCATTCGTTTTTTTAAGATACCCAATCGTCCAGGCGCTCACGCGCTCTATCGCTCACCCTGGCCCGAGCCCCACGCCACCCGAGCGGGACCAATACGTCCATTCAGCCTTGGGGGTGGGCCCTGGTGAGTTTCGCCAGCGCGGTGTACAGCATCTCCGGCGTGCACGGTTTGGGCAGCACCTCGAACCCCAGGCTGCGGATGCTGTCCAGCTGCTCGGCATACCCGGTCATCAGCAGCAATCGCTGCTGCGGCCAGGTCTGGCGGATGTACTGGGCCAGACCCACGCCGTCCATGTCGCCGGGCATCACCACGTCGGACAGCACGATGTCCGGTTGCTCGCCCCGCTCCAGCAACTGCCGGGCCTTGGCGGTGCGGTCCACGTGCGTCACGCGGCACCCCAGCGATTCGAGAATGGGCACCAGCGACGCGGCCACTTCCTCGTTGTCTTCCACCATCAGAACGTTCTTCGCCAGAGGGAGCACCGTGGGGTGGGGTGCCGAGGCCTGCGCCGCTTGCGGCATGGCTGCGGGCAAAAGCAGGCGCACGCGTGTGCCCACGCCGATCTGGCTGGTGATCTCCGCGCGGCCGCTCAGGCGCTGGCACATCCCGTACACCTGGCTCAGGCCCAGGCCGGTGCCTTCGCCCACGGCCTTGGTCGTGAAGAAGGGCTCGAAGACCTTGCTGATCAGCTCCGGGGCGATGCCGGTGCCCGTGTCCTGCACGTCGATGAGCACCATGCCGGGCACTGCATCGCTGCCTGACTCCGCCGCGGTGGCGTTGCGCGCAATGATCGAGAGCGCGCCGCCCTTGGGCATGGCGTCGCGGGCATTGATGGCCAGGTTCAGCAGGGCGAGTTCAAGCTCTGCCAAGTCCAGGGTGACCGGGGCGGTGGACGCGTCCACCTGCACATCCAGCTGAATCTGGCTGCCCACCGCAGGGCTGACCAGGTCCTTGATGGAGGGAAGCTTGTCCTGCAGCACCACATGCTCGGCCACCAGCGGCTGCCGGCGCGAGAAGGCCAGCAGCTGGCGGGTCAGGTTGGTGGCCGACTTGACGGCACGGGCGATGGAGTCCACCTGCTTGGTCGCCACGCCCGGTGCCGCGCGCCGGATCAGGTGCAGGTTGTTGCTGACCACCATCAGGGCATTGTTGAAGTCGTGCGCCACGCCGCCTGTGAGTCGGCCCAGCGCTTCCAGCTTCTGGGCCTGCAGCAGGGCTTCTTCGGCCCGGTGGCGGGTCTCGATTTCCTTTTCCAGGCTCTCCATGGTCTGCAGCGCCGTTCGGGCATTGCGCAGCGCCAGGGTGGCCGTCAGGAACAGGGCGGCCACTGGCAGCGCCCCCACGGCGAACAGCGTGCCCAGCTCGGCCAGCACCCCATTGCGCAGCGCGGTCATGCTCATGCCGGTGCCCACATACAGCGGGTAGTTGTTGACCCGGCGGTAGGCCAGAAAGCTGTCTTCTCCGTTGACCGACGAAATGCCGCGCAACTGCGCCGACTCCTCGCCCGTGCGCAGGTGCGTCAGCACCGGGCCCTGCGGCGACAGCCGGTCCGGGGCGCCCGCGATGTCGGGCCAGCGCGTGTAGATTTCCCCGCCCTCGCGAAAGAGGTTGACCGCCAGGCCCGGTTCATCGGCCACCAGATCGCTGTAATAGCCGCGGAAGTAGGACGTCAGCAGGGTGACGTTGATGACTCCGGCGAACCGGCCTTCGTGGTCATAAAAGCCGGTGCTCAGGTTGAGCACCATTTCCTTGGACGTCCGGGTGACGAAGGGTTTGGACAGGTACGAGCCCTTGTAGCCTTGCTGGTGGACCTTGAAGTACTCGCCATCCGACAGGTCCGTGAGCGGAAACGGCAGCAGGCGGCTGCTGGCAAGGGTCTTGCCTTGTGCGTCCAGGATCAGAATGGACTGGATCTGCGGCTGGTCCACAGTCCTGGCGCGCAGGGCTTCGTGCAGAGCGGTTTCGTTGCCGCGCAGGTCGGCCGGGTTCTTGCCGCTGACCAGCACCAGCACTTTGTCCTGAAGCGCTTCCGACGCCGCAATGACCTTGGAGGCATGCTCGTGGACCACCCGCAGCGAGCGGCTCACGCGCGCTGCCGCATCGTCGCGCGCGCCCACGTACCGCACCGCGCCGACCACCAGGTAGATGAACAGCGGCACCGCAATGCTCAGCATGACCAGAATCCGAAGCCAACGGACCGAGTCGCCCGCCTGTCGGGGAGCGTGTTGGGCTGCGGCTGGGCTGTCCGGCATGTTCCGTCCTTGCAATCACGGTTCGGTAGGGGCGGTGGTGCCGAGGGTCGGCACGCAAACCTGCAGGGTCGATTACAACCGATTCTTACTGACAGGTAAGGGAGGTGGCTTCATTCTGGAATCGACAGGTCCGAACGGCCGCATGGCCCAAGCCTGTTCATCCGCTGACTGCCCCCCAAGGTCATCGCCTACAAATCTGGGCCGGGGCCGTGCACAAGATGAAATTGGCTTTGGAGCGGCACCTCGCGCGTCCCAGGGCCTCCCATCACGCAACAAGGCCCCCCAATGATCAAAGACACCCGCGCTGCAGGTACGTCGGCAGCTGCCGCAGCCAGAAACACCGACAGCGGCCCCTCCGCACTCGGTGCCCCCTCCGATGTGCACACCGCCAAGGCTGGCGAGACCCATGGCATGGCGGCAGCCATGCCCTACAACCCGGGCAAGGCGGCCGAGCACGGCTTCAAGAACGGCGTGAATCCCCCTGCCGGCACCACGGTGGAGGCACCTTCCCGCCTGCCGCTGGGGAGCACCTTGTCGGAGGCCAACAGCACCGATAAAACGGGCACGGTAGCTGCCGAAGGTGTGAACGCCACCATTGCACCCCTGGACAGGGTGCGGGTGGACTCGGCGGGGCAGGTTCTCACGACCAATCAGGGTGTGCCCATTGCCGACAACCAGAACTCGCTCAAATACGGCGAGCGCGGGCCCGCATTGCTGGAGGACTTCATCCTCCGCGAGAAGATCACCCACTTCGACCACGAGCGCATTCCCGAGCGCATCGTGCATGCCCGTGGCTCTGGCGCCCACGGGTTTTTTGAATGCTACGAGCCCCTGACCGAGCTCACGCGGGCCGCCCCGTTCAAGGAGGCCGGCAAGATCACGCCAGTGTTCGTGCGCTTTTCCACGGTGCAAGGCGAGCGCGGCTCCAAGGACACGGCGCGCGATGTGCGTGGCTTCGCTGTCAAGTTCTATACCGACGAGGGCAACTGGGACCTGGTGGGCAACAACATTCCCGTGTTCTTCATCCAGGACGCGATGAAGTTCCCGGACCTGGTGCACGCCGTGAAGCCCGAGCCTCACCACCAGATGCCGCAGGCCGCCAGTGCCCACGACACCTTCTGGGACTTCGTCTCGCTGATGCCGGAGTCCACCCACATGCTGATGTGGGTGATGTCGGACCGCGCCATTCCTCGCAGCTACGCCACCATGCAGGGCTTTGGCGTGCACAGCTTCCGGTTCGTCAATGCGGCGGGCGAGTCGGTGTTTGTGAAGTTCCACTGGAACCCCAAGGCCGGCACGCATTCGCTGGTGTGGGACGAGGCGGTGAAGATCTCCGGCGCCGACCCTGACTACCATCGCCGCGACCTGTGGGAGCGCATCGAGGCAGGTGCCTACCCGGAATACGAGCTGGGCGTGCAGGTGTTCACCGAAGAGCAGGCAGACAGTTTCAGCTTCGATATCCTGGACGCCACGAAGATCATTCCCGAAGAACTGGTGCCCGTGCGCCGCATCGGCCGCATGGTCCTGAACCGCAACCCGGACAACTTCTTTGCCGAAACGGAGCAGGTGGCCTTTTGCGCGGCCCACGTGGTGCCGGGCATCGATTTCTCCAACGACCCGCTGCTGGCCGGGCGCATCCACTCGTATGTGGACACGCAGATCTCGCGGCTGGGTGGCCCCAACTTTCATGAGCTGCCCATCAACTCCCCCATCGCTCCGGTGCACAACAACCAGCGCGATGGCATGCACCGCCAGGCCATCCACCGCGGAAAGGTCTCTTACGAGCCCAATTCCCTCGCAGGCGGCTGCCCCTTCCAGGCCGGTGCTGCCCAGGGGTTTGTGTCGGTACCAGCGCGCATCGAGGCCAAGGAGGCGCAAGGCAAGGTGCGGGCCAAGCCCGAGAAGTTTGCCGACCACTACACGCAGGCACGGTTGTTCCTGGAGAGCCAGACCCCTGTGGAGCAGGCTCACATTGCCGCGGCCTTCCGGTTCGAGTTGAGCAAGGTCACGGTGCCGGCGGTGCGCGAGCGCATGATCTCGTCGCTGCTGAATGTGTCCGAAGACTTGGCAAACCAAGTCGCCGAGGGCCTGGGCATGGACGTGTTGCCGGAGCCCATGCTCCGCGCACTGGCCAAGCCGCCCAAGCCCGAAGTGGCCAAGTCCGACGCGCTGTCGCTTTTTGCACGGCCCGGCGACGGCAGCCTGATGGGCCGCAAGGTGGCCATCCTCGTCGCAGACGGAGTGGTGGGGCAGCCTGCGCTGGACCTGCAAGCCGCGCTGTTTGCCCAAGGGGCTGTCGGCCGGTTCGTGGCGCCGCGCATCGGGCCGGTGAAGACTTCCGATAAGGTCGCCATCAACGCCGATGCATCGCTGGAAAACGAGCCGGGCTTTCTGTTCGACGCCCTGGCGTTGCCCGACGGTGACGCCGGTGTGCAGGCCTTGTCCCGCGATGGCCATACCCTGGAATTCCTCAAGGACCAATACCGCCATTGCAAGACCATTCTGGTCATGCCCGCGTCTTCGGCCCTGATGCTCAAGGCACAGATTCCGTCCACGCTGCTGTCTGGCGACCCCGACCCAGGCATCGTGTTCGGTGCAGGCCCTGCAGAGTTCGACCTGTTCATCCGGGGCATCGCCCAGCACCGCCATCCTGAGCGCGAGACCGACCCGCCGTTGGTTTAATCAGAGCGGTACCGCACCCGCAGCGCTTGGAGCCCAGAGGCGCTGCGGGTGCATGTTTTGCACGGCGAAGGGTAGCCCCGGTGTGGATGCCGATGTGGATGTGGTCCCTCAGGCCGGAGCGAGCAATGCCCGGTGAGGCACCCCGGAGATCGAGCGCGCGGCAGCACTATGTCCGAAGGCTGGTGCGGCCGCATCTTCCAGTGTGAAAGTGCGAACCGCTTCCGTGAGTTGCTGAGCCTGCAACTCCAGGCTCTTGGCTGCGGCGGCGCTTTGCTCCACCAGCGCTGCATTCTGCTGGGTGGCGTGGTCCATCTGGTTCACTGCCTGGCCGATCTGGGAAATCCCGGTGCTCTGCTCGGAGCTGGCCGAACTGATCTCTCCCACAATGTCCGTCACCCGCTTGATGGCACCCACCACTTCCGCCATGGTCTGGCCGGCCTGATCGACCAGGCCGGTTCCCAGCGACACCTTTTCCACGCTGTCGTTGATCAGCGTCTTGATCTCCTTGGCGGCGCTTGCGCTGCGTTGCGCCAGGTTGCGCACTTCAGTGGCCACCACTGCAAAGCCCCGCCCTTGCTCGCCGGCGCGGGCCGCCTCCACTGCAGCATTCAACGCCAGGATGTTGGTCTGAAAGGCAATGCCGTCGATCACGCCGATGATGTCCGAGATCTTGCGCGAGCTGTTGTTGATGTCTTTCATCGTGTCCACGACTTTGGAGACCACCTCACCGCCGCGCGTGGCCACTGCGGATGCGCTGATGGCCAGCTGATCGGCCGTCTTGGCGTTTTCGGCGTTGTTGCGGATGGTGGACGTGAACTCCTCCATGGTGGCTGCGGTCTGCTGCAGCGCGCTGGCCTGCTCTTCGGTGCGCTGGCTCAGGTCGGCGTTGCCCATGGCGATTTCGCTGGTGCCAGTGGAGATGGAGTCCGTGGCGCCGCGCACCTTGCTCACGATGCTGGCCAGGTTCTGCTGCATGGCGCTCAGCGACGCCAGCACGCTGTCGTGTGGGGCGGCGCTCGCGCCCGCGATGGACGACAGGTTGCCCCCCGCCACCTTGCTGGCAGCGCTGCTCAATGCATCGGGCTCCGCGCCCAATGCCCGAAGCACGCCGCGCGTGATGGCCAGCCCGCAGACCACCGCGATCACCGTGGCCAGCAGGGCCAGACCGATGAGCACCCTGCGCTGGAATTCGAAGTCTGCTTCGGACGCATCCACCAACTGCTTGGAGCGCTCGTCGGTCGTCGTCTGGTATTCGTTCGTCTTGGCGACCAACGCTGCCAGCAGTGGCCGGCACTCGTCATTGATTTTGGCAATGGCTTCGTCCCTTTTGTCCGCCATCGCCAGGTCCACGATGGCCAGTGCCACCGGACCGTAGGACTGCTCGATTTTTGCCATGTCCGCCACCAACGCCTTCACGTTGGCAGGGATGCCCGGATTGTCTACCGCCTGCAGAAGCAGGCCCAGGCGCTTTTGCACGTTCTCGTGGGCTTTGGAGACCGCCAGCTTCTCGGCCTCGCGGTCCGCCGGCTTGGTGGCCAGCACCAGGTTGCGGGCGGCGACGGCACGTTGGTCTACGGCGGTTCGGATCTGCTGCGCCAAGTGCGCGCGTGCGCTCACGCCGGTCACAAAGTCATGAAACTGCGCTTTGGCACTGCTCATGTCCTTGATGGCGACCGCGGAGAGCACCACGATCAACAACACCATCAGGCCGAACGACAAACCCAGCCGCGCCCTCAATGTCATGTTTTGAAACCCCATGTCGACACCCCCAAAATTGATCTATGTCATGGTCCTTTTTTCCGTAACAGTTTGTCAATAGAAAATGGCTATAGGGCCGCAGGGTGTCGATTCAGCGCCGAAATGCACGTAAAGCCCCGTATAGACGCGGTGGCGGTGCGGTGGCTGGAGAAGGATCTCAGGACGCCGCAAGCAGGCCGATGCGTGCGGACGATGGAAGGCTTTGGTAGATCGCCTGTTATGCCGCCTTCCGTTGCGGCGCAGCCTTTTTCGCTGCCGGTGTTTTGGCGCTCGTTTTCTTTGCGGGCGTCTTGGCGGCTGGCTTGCTGGCGGACTTGCCACCGCCCTTCAGGCTGCGCTGCAGCAGCGCGGTAAGGTCGATGACCTCTCCAGTCCGCGGAGATTCTTCCTCCGGCTCCAGCACGGTCTTGCCTTCGCCAGCCTTGGCTTTCTTCTCCACCAGCTTCATCACCTGCAGGCGAAACTCGTCCTTGAAGTCTTCCGGGTTCCACTCGCCGGACATCTCTGCCACCAGCTGCTTGGCCATCTTGAGTTCGGCCGCGCTCACGCTGCTTTTGCCGGCCGCGGGCAACTCCAGGGAGTCCAGCGTTTTCACCTCGTCGCCCCAGCGCAGCAGGTTCAACACCAGGGCGGGCCCTGAGGGCACCAGCGCGGCCAAGTGCTGCTTGGTGGCGATGACCACCTTGGCCAGGCCGATCTTCCCGGTGGCCAGCAAGGTCTCGCGCAGCAGTGCATAGACCTTGTCGCTCTTGTTGATCGGCGCGACGTAGTAGGGCCGTTCGAGGAAGATGAACGGCATCTCGTTCGCATCGATGAACCGCTGGATCTCGATGGTCTGCGTGGTCTTGGGGAACACGGCCGCTATCTCTTCGGGGCTGATGATGACGTACTTGCCGTCCTCATACTCGACGCCCTTGACGATGTTGTCCTTGTCGATTTCCTTGCCGGTGCGCTTGTTGATGCGCTTGTAGCCCACGGGGTCCATGGAGCGCTTGTCCAGCCAGTCGAAATCCACCCCTTGCTCGCTGGCGGCGGTGTGCAGCCCGACGGGAATGTGAACGAGGCCGAAGGTGATGGCGCCTTTCCAGAGGGTGCGACTTCCAGTTGCCATGTCTGAATCTCTCTGCACGGGGAGCCCGCGTGCGTGAAGTTTGTCGCGGGGTGCATGCGGCCTGCGTAGGTGTTTGCTTACCCCGTTGGTAGGCCTTGGTACTGTCTACGGCGGCAGGTGCGCTTGTAAGCTCACCGCCATGCCTGCTGACCTTCGCCTTATCGCTGTCCACGTCGAAGAAGATTCGGCCGGCGGCTTCGAATGGGTTCTCAGCGAACGCGACGGCCGCACAGCCTGGGGAGAAATCCAGAGGTCCGCATCCGCCGCGGGTACCTACAAAGACGCCATGGCTGGCGGTTTGGTGGCATTGGAGGCCATGGTCGAGGACCTGGACATCGGGCCGCGCAGTTCCACGGCGCCTCACGCTTCCCATGCTTTTCGCGCTGCGCGTGCGGCGCATGCGCCTTCAGCTGCCAAGCGCGCAGCCACTGAGCGGGAGCCGTCGGGAGCGGCAGAGGCAGAGCAAAAAACGCCCGGCAAACCATCGCCCTTCGGGTTCGGTCCGGCGGTCTGACCGGTCGCGCTGCAAGGTCTACAGCGCGATGGAAGGGTGATCCGTGAGTTTTGGTGAGTTTCGGTGAGTCTGACCGGGTCAAGCCTGAACGCGGCACCGTGCCAGCTCGCTACCCACGGCAGCATTCAGGGTCTCCAGGTCAAACGGCTTCTTCAGCACCGACTGCACCCCTACCAGCCTTTCCACCTCGGCCATGTCCGCATACCCCGTTGCCATCAGCACGGGGATCTCGGGGTAAATCTGCCGTGCCGCAGCGATGAACTCGGCGCCGTTCATGCCGGGCATCAGGTAGTCCGCCATCAGAAGGTCGGGCATGCGGCGGCGCAGTTCCCGCAGGCCGCTTTCGCCGTCACTGGCCTCGCGCACGCTGTAGTTCAACAAGCGCAGCCCTTCGGTAATGCCGCGCCGGACCGCCTCGTCGTCTTCCACCACCAGGACCTCGGTGCGTTTGCTGGAGGTCGTGGCCCCGTTGTTTTGGGACGGGGCCGCAGGTGCGCTCTCGGCGGCCGGTGTGGCACGCGCGAACTGCAGCGTCACGGTGGTCCCCTCGCCCTCGCGGCTGTGGATCTCGGCGCTGCCGCCAGACTGACTGGCAAAGCCATAGACCTGGCTCAACCCCAGGCCCGTGCCTTCACCATCCGCCTTGGTGGTGAAAAACGGGTCGAACACTTTGGACTGAATGGCTTCGGGGATTCCGCAGCCCGTGTCCTGCACGCTGATCTGCACCCGCCGTTTGCCGTCCGCACCTTCGAGCAGCCTGGTGCGGATGGTCAGGTGCCCGCCATCGGGCATGGCGTCGCGTGAGTTCACGGCCATGTTGAGCAGCGCCATTTCAAGCTGCGCCCCGTCGAGCAACGCCCACGCCTCATCGGCGCAAAGGTCCACATGCACCTGCACCTTGGAGCCTACCGACACCTCGATCAGCTCGCGCAGGTTGCCGACCATCGTGTTGACTTCATGCAGGCGCGGCAACAGGCTTTGCGCGCGTGAAAATGACAGGAGCTGCGCGGTCAGCCGCGCCCCTCGGTCCACCGACTCCTTGGCGCGCCGTGCGTAGTCCGACAGCCGCTTGTCTTCGGCCAGCCGCATGATGAACTGCAGGTTCATGCTGACGGCATGCAGCAGGTTGTTGAAGTCGTGCGCTATGCCGCCCGTCAGCCGGCCTATCGCCTCCAGCTTCTGGCTTTGCACGACCTTGGACTGGATGCGTTCCCGGTCGCCGATTTCTCGCATGAGCCGGTCGTTGGCGCCTGCGAGGTCACTCGTACGCTCGGCAATGCGGCTTTCAAGGTCTGCGTTGAGCTGCTCTACCGTCTGCTTGGCCGATTCGATATCGGTCAGGTGCCGCCGCGACGCATACTGCCGTGCGCGGGCCCGAAAGGCTGAGCGCGCCGCACTCATCAGGGTCTGGGGGTTGACCGGCCGCTCCAGGATCACCAGGTTACCGAGTTCCTGCAACGACACCATGGCGCGCTCCGAACGCCGGACGGCCTGGCGCATGGCCAGCACCACGAACGGAAAGTCCGACCACGCCGGCTGGTGCTCCAGGTAGTCACGCAGCGACTCGTCCAGACCGCCGGCCAGCACCTCTTCAGTCAATACCACCGTGGCGGCGCCGGCCTGCAGCTCCGACATCAGCGCAGCGCCGTCTCCGCACACCAGGCACTCCATACCGTCACGGCGCAGCACCGACTCGATCACCTGTGCGTCGCGGCCATGCGGCGCAAGAATTAGCACGCGGCCTTCCATGCAATTCCTTGGTTATCGGGCCGACACGGCGATGTCCGAGTCGCCCAGCAGGGCATGCTTGCCCACGTACTGCACGGAGCCGGCGAGTATTCCGTGGAAATCGGCGAGCGGTTCTCCAATTTCAACGCCATCCGGTCCCAGGCGGAACTCACGGATGGTCGTCTCGTGTTCCATCGTGCGACTTTTCACCACCGAAAGCGCCTTGAGCAGATTGCCGCGGGCTTCGAAGAAGCGGTACTGCACCATGGCATCGCTCAGGTAGCTCAGGTCCACATCGGTGCGCACCTCGCCCACCACACCGTGCAGCGACAGGATGATCAGCGTGACCACGCCCTTCAGGTTCAGGTAGGCCAGCAACTCGTGCATCTGCAGTTGCAGGTACTGGCCGCCGGGCATGGCTTGCATGTACGAGTTCAAGCTGTCGATCACTACCATGTTGACGCCGTCGTTCTCCACCGCATTTCGCACGGCGTGGGCAAACTGGCCAGGCGAGACTTCCGCGGGATCGAACGAACGAATCGTGAGGTGGCCGGACGCGATGAACGGATCGATATCGAGCCCCAGCGCCTGTGAGCGCAGCCGCAGCGTGTTCAGGCCTTCGTCGAACAGGTAGTAGGCCACCTTGCCGCCGGCCCGCATGTTCGCCACGGCGCAGCTGGTGGCGGTGGTCGTCTTGCCCACGCCGGCCGGGCCTGCGAGCAGCAGATTGCTGCCGGGCGACAACCCGCCGCCCAGCAGCTCGTCCAGTTCGGCGGTGCCGGTCGACAGGGTCTTGTTGTCGAATGTACTGGAGTGTTCGCCCGCCACCAACCGCGGAAAGACCACCAGCCCACCCCGGTCCAGGTCGAAGTCGTGGTCACCGCTGCGAAATTTCACGCCGCGCAGTTTGACCACGCGCAGACGCCGCTTGTCGGAGCCATAGGTGTTGGCGCTCTGGTTCAGATGGACAACGCCGTGGGCGATGCTGTGCAGTTGCTGGTCGCCTTCACCCACGGACTTGTCGTCCAGCATGAGCACCGTGCAGCCCATTTGGGCAAAAAAGCGCTTGAGCGCCAGTATCTGGCGCCGATACCGCAGCGCGCTTTGCGCAAGCAGCCGCAACTCGGACAAGCTGTCGAACACCACCCGGTGGGGCTTGAGTTCGCCGACCAGCCGCATCACATCGCGCGTGGTTTCGCCCAGTTCGAATTCCGAGGGATGCAGGATCGTCTGCTCGGCGTCTTCGCTCAGGCCCTCGTCGCTGACCAGGTCATAGACCTCGATGCCGTCGAGCGCCCAGCCGTGCGACTGGGCCACCTGGGCCAATTCTTCGGAGGTTTCCGACAACGTCACGTAGAGCCCGCGCTCACCTTTGTCCCTGCCCGACATCAAAAACTGGAGCGCCAACGTTGTTTTACCGGTGCCGGGGCTCCCCTCGATAAGGTACAGATGCCGCGCTGGAAGCCCGCCATTCAGGACGTTGTCCAGCCCTGCAATGCCTGTAGGTGACAGGTCTTCGGACGAAGACGGGGCTCTTGAACTGTTTGACAAACCTTGTCCTTTCGACGGCGTGGCGGCCACTGGCAACGCGCGATATTGCGCAGCTAACGGTGACCCCAGGGCTGTGGACCAGCCGATGGAAGACTGGCAACGCTCGCCGCAGAGGATCACAGCACAAGACTTTAACGGCCCGCCTGCCATTTTTCTTCTTCGTGCGCTTCAGCGCAACTTGGAAGGTGGGGGGACACGTTGAGCTGTCGATGCTCAACCATTGTCGAATGCTAGTGGAAGTTGAGGGGTCAGCCTAGATCGAAAGCTCAAGGGCGGCGGCTCCTACAAGCAGCGCCCTGCAGCCCAACACGCCCTGACGCGTTGGGATCAAGAATGGGTAGCTGTCGTAGGGCTACCGGGACCGGGCGGTGTGTTCCTGCTACCGGCCTCTGCTGGTGTGGCTAAGCTGCCACCGCCACCGCGGCCACCGCCGATGATGGCGCCGATTTGGCGACACGCACAAACTCGGGCAAAAACGTGCGCCGCGCGCCGTTCGCGAACTCCACCGTCACCGAATGCGTGCTGGCTTCGACCACCTGGCCCGCTCCGTACCGCCGTGCGCGCACGGTCTGGCCACTGGCAAAACGGGGCTGGATACTCGCTGGCGCGCGCACCTCGATCGGGCGTTCCGGCATGGCCACCGCGGGTGCAAGGTGTTGGAGTGCTGCCATGCGCAGGCAGTTGTCGCACCGGCCGCACCCGTCAAACGGCGGGGTCTCCCCCAGTGCCGACAGTACGGCGTGCCAGCGGCACCGTCCCCCTTGCGCATAGGCCACCATGGCTTCCAGCGTCTCGCCGTCCTGCTCGCGCCTGCGCCGGTAGCCGGACAGCAATTGCTCCAACGCGTCACCGCTCAACTCCTGCGCCACGGTGAAGCGGCCTGAGCGGTCACGCCGCACAGCCTTGTGGCTGCGCAGCAGGCTCAATCCCACCAATGTCTTTGCACGGGGCCGCGACACTGCGTCCACGATGACGTCAGACGTCCAGCCGCCGTCCGGCGCTGTCTGGTGCAGCACGGCATGCACCGCCTGCAGGTCGTCCAGCGTGGGGTAGCGGCCCGACATGAAAAACTGCTGCAACGACCGGTCCTGCCGTACGTAGAGCAGGGTGCACTGCGAATCCTGTCCATCGCGTCCGGCGCGGCCAGCCTCCTGGTAGTAAGTGTCCACGCTGGCAGGCATCTGGTAGTGCAGCACGAATCGGATGTCAGGCTTGTCGATGCCCAGGCCGAACGCGTTGGTGGCCACCATCACACGCACGTCGCCGGCCATGAATGCATCTTGCGCCTGGGTGCGCCGGGCAGCGGGCAATTTGCCGTGGTACAGCGCCACGCTCTCGCCGGCCGCGGCCAGCTTGTCGTGGAGTTCTTCGGCGCTTTTCACGGTCGAGGTGTAGACGATGCCGGTGCCTTGGCTGCCGGCAACGAACTCCAGCGCACGGGGCAGCCTGTCGGCAGCGCGTGACAACTGCTCGACGGCGAGCTGAAGGTTGGGCCGGTACGCACCCGCTTGCACCACGTTCTGGGATGCGATGCCGAACTGGGTCACGATCTCCTTCATGACCTCGGGCTTGGCGGTGGCCGTCAGGGCCAGCACTGCGGGGCGCCCAAGCGCTTTGACTGCCGGCGCGATCTCCAGGAACGCAGGCCTGAAGTCGTGGCCCCACTGCGAAACGCAATGCGCTTCATCTATCACCAGCAGGCTGACCGTGTGCCTTGCCAGAGCGGCGGTGAGTGCAGGGTCTGCGATCTGCTCGGGGGTGGTCAGCACGATGCGCGCGCTGCCGTTGTCGATGGCTGCTCGCGCAGCGTTCAGCTCCTCGCTGGAGATGGCACTGTTGATCTGCACCGCGGCCAAGTCCAGCGCTTTCAGCATGTCGCATTGGTCCTTCATCAGCGCGACCAGCGGAGATACCACCACGGTGATGCCAGGCAGCAGTACGGCAGGCAACTGGTAGCACAGCGACTTTCCTGCGCCCGTGGGCATGACGGCCAGTGTGTTGGCGCCATCCAGCACACGCTGCACCACGTCCCATTGGCCGGGCCTAAGGCGCTGGAAGCCGAATACCTTCTTCAACGTTTTTTGAATGGCGTTCGGAACCGCCGCAAACCGCTCGGGCTTGGCGGACGGAACGGAAGAAGCAGATGTGCGGGACAAAGAAGTGCGAGATGTGGTGGTCATCGGCGGTATTCGATGGGAATGTGCGCAGCGAAGCGCGGCAGTTATGAAGCGTGGCGACGATGAAGGTGGAGCCAAATTTGGGAGACTGACTCCGCTGAACTGCGCCAAATGCTCCGTAACAATGTCATATGCGATGCGTGAGCCGGCCCATGCCGGTCGCGTTCAGCCGATCGGTTTTTTTGGCACGAGTTACCAGGGCACCCAGATTGCCACCATCAAGAATGCGATGACCACACCGGCGATGGCGATGGATCGCTTGGTGGCAGATCGGTTGCTCGCTGAAGAATGCGGCACGCCGTCGGGTTTAGAGGATTGAGTCATCACTTCTCCCATCGATAAATTTTCAAACTATGCGGTCAGGCCTGAGCAGATGAACTCAGCTCGGTTCAGCTCGCGCGCGAGGCGGCGCGTTGCACCACCGTAGGCGATCCATGAAGGGTGCGCACCAGCTCCCGCGTGGCCTCCAGCCCGGCAGGCGTCCAATGCAGCGCGGGCGATAGGGCCTGGACCAGCAACTGGCGCTGTTCGTCGCCCTCCAGCAAGGGATAGCGCTCGCGAAAGATGGCAAGGTCCGCGTCCAGCGAGGCTTCGGTGTGCCTGGGTGTGCCGCGCTGGGCCTGGCGTAGCCGCTCGGCGACCCGAAAGCTCATCAGCCTGCGGGGTGTGGTGGCCGTGGCGCCACCAGTCCCGGTGGTTTCTGGGGCTGGCGCGGTGTCAAACGATGCGCCGTCTGCGCTGGCCGTACCGCGAATCCAGTCGTGGATGATCTGCAGTTCGTAGCCCGAGAAAACGCCGAACATCTCCGCGCGCTCGCCCTGCAGCAGCTTCCAGAACCGGCTCTCGTCGACAGGCCTGTTCTTCTTGATCCATCCCGCGCGTTCCAGCGCGGTGAGAAAGTCCGCCATGGCATCCGGCGTGGACAGCCACTCGTTCACGCTGCGGCCCTCCACCTTGCAGAAGTCGGAGTGTGCGCCGTGCCCGGCGGGGGATTTGTGCGCAAGGATGCGAACCACCTCCGCCTCGATGTCGAAGCCCTGGATCACATCCATGGTGCTCACCCCCAGATTGCCGAGCTTGGCACCGGCGCGCACGCGCTGCCAGTATTCGCCGCCATCGTTGATGCGCGGCGCGGCTTCCAGCGCTGCCTGGCAGGCGCGCCGGGCGTGTCCCGTGTCGGCATTGTCCACAGTAACGTGCAGCGTGAAGTAGTACGGGTCGATGCCCAGTTCGTTGAGCTCGTAGGATGTGATCAGCAGGTGCAGTGGCAGTTGCTCATAGGCCAGGTTGAAGCCGATCACCTCGGGCAGAAAATCCTGTGCGTTCCAGCCCAGCGCTAGCTGGATCAGGCCCTGCTCATACAGCGCGTCGGACAGGCCGTCGACGGGGTCAAGCCCATAGCGCGACAGCAGGTTGCGGTACAGCGTCACATGGTTCTTGTCCGCCTCACCATTGCCCAGCTCTTCCAGGTACGTGGTGACCAGGTTGGACAGGCGTGGGTTGCCCGTATGGGCGCACACGCCGTAGAGCCAGGCACCGTCGACCAACTTGGTGGGCGACACCTGCCGCAGAAAGTACAGTGCATGCGCCCGATTGCTGAAGTAGCGACGGGCTGCTCCGTCCTTGCGCGACTGCAGGTAGGACTGGTACTGGGCGTGCACCCGCTCCACGTTGGTGGTCATCCAGGTGGTGAGGTCCGCTGGATCGGCAGGAAGGTCATCGACCTGGGTGCCTGCGCGGTCGATGGCCTGGGCGAGAAAGTCGGCCGCTTCCTGGATGTCTTTGGCCGCGGGAATTCCGTCGGCCAGCCGTTCGTACAACGGGTGGCAGAAGCCGCTGTGCTCGTCGCGACCTTGGCTGGGAGTCAACGCCAACGGCGTGGCCATGGGCCGGGCGGGGCGATCGGCAAGTTCCTTCAGGATGGCGGACATGAGGTGTGCAGAGGAGTGCAGAAGAATGTGAGATCTTCAGCATCGCCGTGCGCCGACGCCTGCTGCATCGGGCCAGACGCCTTCCGCGCGTGGGCACTCTCCTACGGCGATGAATGCGGCCCTACAGCCGCGCCGCTGTCACTCCAGCCAGCCCAGGCGGTGCAGCAAATCCCACTCGCCGCCGTGCTCCAGGCGTTCTCCGACGTCCGTTCGGTAACGCAGGTTGGGCACCACCACGCCCTGCGCCACCTGCAGTGCCTGCGCGTTGGCAGTGCCCGGCGTTGGGCCCACTCCCGTGGCTACGCCCAGGTATCCAGTGACGCCGCTGGTGATGAGCTGTTCGCCTTGCAGCGCCACTTCGGCAAAATGCAGTGCGCTGCGATCAGCTTGCGACAAGGTGTCGCGCAGGTGGATCGGCAAGCCCTTGGACAACTCGGCATATCCGTAGCGGTAGGGAAACGGTGGCACCGTCAGTACCACGCCCGCGGCAAATCCAGGATGGGTGCGAAAGTGCATCCCGCTTTGGTGGACCATGGTGGAGAAAATGCTTTCCCACGGGTCGACGTGCAGTGCCTCGCAGATCGCAAAGCCCGGGTAGCCGAAGCGGCTGGTGAACTCCAGCGGCCACAAACCGTCTTCGTTCGCAATCAGGTTGACATTGATGTATCCGCAATAGCCACCGTCCCGCAGCATGTCGGCTAACGGGGCCAACACGGTGTCGAACAGGCGCTGCGACAGGCGGTAGGACACGATGGTTCCCATCTCACCCGTCAGCTCACCCAGGTCGCCAGGGAAGAACCGCTTGTGCTCGAAATCGATGCATGCCGGGCTCAGAAAAGACTGCCCGTCGAAGTACGCGCCGACGCCCACCTCCACACCCTGAAGGTAGTCCATCAGTATGAAACCATCTCGATCGCCAGCACTGCCGCCCGGCTGCTCGGCCGACTTTGGTGTTTGCGACCGACCGTAGTGCGCCAGCAGCGCGAGCACGTCAACGCCATCCGGGGTCGACCCCACGAAGTTGCGCGTGCGCAGGGCGTCGGCGCCATTGAGCTTGAGGACGTAGCGCGCAGGGTGGTTCCTGACGAAGGTACTGGCCGCCTCATAGTCGGCAAATGGATGGCTGGCGGCGGTGCGCAGGCCGATGGAGCGCAGCGCAGACTGTCCGAACGCGCGGTCGGCCTCCAGCCGGTCACCGAACGCGCTGCCGCCGACGACATGGAACCCATCACGGCGCAGTGCATCCTGCGTGGCGCCGTCGCTGGCGGATTCAAAAAGCGCTATGCCGTCGTCCCCCGCTTCCCGCAGCCAGCCCAGTTCTTTCTGCCAGTCGGACGTGAAGTCCAGCATGCCTGCGAACACGTCGCTGTAATCAGGGTCCCGCACGAATACGCGCACGTCGTGTCCCCTTTGGGCGAGGCCGTGGTACATGGCCGCCAGGTCATTGGTGTCGCCAATGCCCAGGAATCTCATGGCTTTTGCACCACCAGGCCGACGGCAGCGATACGGTCTATGTCGGCATACGCCGGGTTTTGCAACTCGTCGCCGAACACGTCCGGGTCGATCTCCTCGTAGCTCCACCTGCAGGGGTATGCAGCGAGCTCTGCCTCGGCCGCCTGCAGCAGGTGGTCCCCCCCCTGTGAGATCGAAGAGCCCGTGTACAGCACCAGGCGACCGCCAGGCGCCAGGCGTGGATAACCCTCGCGCAGGATTCGGATCGACAGCGCCTCGCCCCACCGCCCGCCGCCGTGGCGGTACAGCCGCTGAGCGCCGTCGTTCAGATACGGCGGGTTGGCCACGACCAGATCGAAATCTCCGGCCACGCTGTTGAACAGGTCGCCCTGGCTGAAGCCCACATGGGGAACGTTCGCCAGTTCCGCACTGGCTTGTGCAAAGCGCAAAGCCAAAGGGCTGATGTCCGCCAGCACCAGTTGCGGACTGACGGTGCGGTCGTGGATGGCTGCCACCAGTCCGCCTGCGCCAGAGCCGCAGCCCATGTCCAACACGCGCGACCTGCCCTGCAGCGGGCGCAGGCTCAGTTGGCGGCGGATCAGTCCGGCGAACCGATACGTGTCCGGGCCGAAGAACACGGACTCGTTCTGGGTCGTGGGAAACGAAGAGTGGGGAAAGAGGAGGGAGCCAAACGTGGAGAACCGGACCGTGGCGCGCTGAAGACCGGCGCCCCATGCCTGCACCAGCCCGCTACGCTGCAGCTTGGCCATCCACTCTGTGGGTAACAAGCTTTCGGCAAACGGCAGGTTCCACCCGAAGATGTCCCGCAGATCGGATGCTGTGGCATCGGTGCGGCGGCCCAGCACCAGGGCATGTGTGGCGGGCGTAGGCGTAATGAATTGATAGCGCTGAGACTGCAACCAGCGGCCCACGTCCACCAAGGCAGCGGGGTCAACCCATTGCGGCTGAGGTGTCGGGGATGCAGGGGGCGTCGGAGCTGGCATGGTGTGTGTTGGCAGGCTTATGGAGCTTTAGACGCTGGTAGTGGACTGACACGCTATGCCTCAGTCGGCAGGGCAAATGGGTCCGCGGTAATCAGCACAGTTCAGTGGGGCGTCAGAGCCATCGGTCGATGGCGCGTGGCGCTTAACCCCTGTGCTTGGCCCAAACGGCAGCGCCGGTCTGCGGACATCCCGCCTCAACGGGTATTGGCAAAGCCGATCTCGATCCCTTCCGGCACATCACTCGTTTGCGTCAACGCAGCACTGAGCAGCGCGACATCGGTCGCCATCGCGTTGTGCCTGCCGTCTCCTCCAATCCGAAAGTGCGCCGTGGGGCTGTTGGCCAGCTGCAGCGCAGAGCCGAAGCAGTGCGCCGGAAGGATGAGGGTCCCGATGGCGGAGTTGTCGACCAGCTCGAAGGACGGCAGCGCTGTCCGGTGGGACTCTGCAAAGCCGATCTTCAAAAATGTGCGGAATGCTCCCGCACGCATGCCGGACAGCTCGATGAAGCCGGTGGCCATCGGAATCGTGAATCCTTCGGCGTTGAAGGTGTCGATGCCCGAGAGCATTGCGGCACGCACGTGCTTGACCTTGGTAACGACGTAGCTGTCCCAGTTCGGCTGGTGCGTTTGAGCCCTTTGGAGATTCGATCCCCATTGGTTGGGGAGAGATGTGTTCATGGTTGCCCTAAGAATGCGATGAGCGCCAAGCCATGGGTTCGCTCTGTAGAACCATGGTGGGCGGCATGGGTCCACGGGTTTGTAGGAACGGGCCTATACGTCTGACAGTCAGGCTCGCTAGCCCGGTCCCATAGCGCTTCCCACGCAAAGTGGGTACCGGCGCTGGTAACGATAGCCAGTCAGAACGTCCACCATGTTGATGGACAAGCATGGTTGTCGTGTTCCACCGGCTGACTGCGCAAACCCTGCGGTACGGGCGCAGCGTGCGGCGCCGGTGCGCTCCTACACAAGTCGCGCCCACCGCCCCACACCACGGGTTGTCGCTGCTTTCCACACTGGGTTGTCAACGCTTCGCCCAAAGTGTTCTTTTCGGCGTTTCACAGCAATCAGGAGAAAGTCATGACCGACAAAAAGCAGCCACCCGACTACAACCAATACGGCATGAAAGATGCCGATGCGACGGTGGTAGACACCTATTCCAACCGCCCAGGCGGCGAACAACCTGTGGTGGGCCCCATGGACAAGGTCACCGCATCCGGGCATCGGGTGGGCGCGATCGAGCAGCGGCCCGACCCGAAGCCTTCTTCACGCGCAGGTCAACAGGTGCTGGGCGAGGTGGACGACAAGAAGCGGTAGCGTTGTCACGGTGGTCGTAAACCATTGGTGTCACCACCATGGAATCCACTGCACATTGCGCTTGCAGTCACTCCAAGGGTGGCTCTGTTCTCAAGTCATGCCACCGAGCCCATCCATAAGCACTGTCAAAACACTGCTGTTAGTACCGAGCCAAAAAAGCCCGCACGTTGCGGGCTTTTTTGCGTTGTGGGGCTCTACAGCGCGTGACGTGGATGCTGATCTTTGCGCGACTGGCACGCACCAGGATCAACTCCTTCTGTCCGGTTGCAAACGTTTGCGGGAATTTGTCCTACAGGGTTTCGGTGCGAATGCAGCGACATGTAACGTTCAGACGGCTCCGGACGGCATCCACACGCGCATTCGGCACCGTCTCAGTCACGTTATGCCAATGAAAACTTGCAAGCCCGCATGGATTTGGCGACATTTTGAGCGTCGATCCTGCAGGGCTTTTCAGTCAGTTTTGCCGAGCAAGCAGGGCAGCATCTAATTTGGAGGACTTGGTAGTGAAGTGCCCCCCCGCTCTTGAGTCAGAGGCTGAGCGCCTTCAGGCGCTTTCCGACTACGGACTTCACGGTGACCGCCCCCTGCCGAGCCTTGACTCGGTCGTGCAGATAGCCGCCAAGGTGTTTGGCATGCCGGTCGCAGCGGTCAACCTGGTGGGCGACGACCACGTGTTCTTTGCAGCCAGCACGGGCTTTGAAGGCCAGCGGGTGGACATGCGGCGAGACGTGTCGTTTTGCGCGCATGCCATCGCCAAGAACGAAGTCATGGTGGTGCCGGACGCCACGCGCGATGCGCGTTTTTATGACAACCCGCTGGTCACCGGGTTTTCCGGCGTGCGCTTCTATGCGGGTGTGCCGCTGTATTCTCCCGGCGGGCTGCCGCTCGGCGCGCTGTGCGTACTCGACAGCGTTCCCCACTTCGACTTCTCCGACGACGACCGCGCTCGCCTCTCGGACCTTGCGCAGATGGCCTGCGACCGCCTTGAGTTGCGCAGGCTGGAGCACTCCACGGAGCGGGCCAAGCGGCCCTTCGACGACGGCGCACGCGCATCGCCCACGGCGGTGGTCTGGTTCGACGAGAGCCTGCGTGTCATGGCCTGGAACAAGGCCGCAGCCGCCATTTTCGGGTACGTGCCGGCCGATGGCCCCGGGCGCATGGTCTTGAGCTTTCTGGCGGATGACCACCGCGACGCCGTGGCGCAGCTCGTGGCCAAGGCGGCAGTGGCCGGTACTGCGGATGGATTGGTGGTGCCCGAGGGCTTGGAGGGCCTGCGCAAGGATGGCTCCGAGTTCCCACTGGGCGTCGCTCTTTTTTGCTGGATCGACCAGGGCAAGCTGACCTTCCACGCGCACCTGCAGGATCTCTCGGACCGCCACGCACAGTCGGCAGAGCTGCGAAGGCTGGCCACCACCGACCTGCTCACCGCGCTGGTCAACCGCGCAACCTTGTATCGACGGATGGAAGAGGCGGTGACCGAAGCCGCCGGGGCGGCCTTGCTGATCATCGACATCGACGGGTTCAAGGAGGTGAACGATACCCTCGGGCCTGCGGTAGGTGACGCGGTGCTGCGCGAGGCAGCACGCAGGCTGGTCGAGTCTGCGTCTTCGCTGTCCACGGTGGCGCGCACCGGCGGCGACGAGTTCGCGGTGCTCATTCCGGCCGCCCCCAGCCATGCAGAGTCGATGGCGGTGGCCCGGAGGATTGTCGACAGTCTGGCAGACCCCATCACCGTGAACGGGCAAGACATCCACATCACCGTGTGCTGCGGTTTGGCAACGGCCCCTCAGGATGCGCACGAGGCATTGGAGCTGTTCAGCAACGCAGACCTGGCGCTGTTCAAAGCCAAGAGCTTCGGGCGCGGTCAGGTCTTTGCCTATTTGGCCGACCTGCGCATGGAGGCTGCGGCGCGCAGGCTGTACAGCATCGAACTGCACCGCGCCGTCAGCGAAGGCGAATTCGTGTTGTTCTACCAGCCGCAGATCAAGCTGAGCGATGGTTCGCTGCGCGGCGCCGAGGCGCTGATTCGCTGGCAGCATCCGCAGCGGGGCTTGCTATCGCCCGCGGCCTTTTTGCCCGCGCTCGAGACCGGTCCGCTCGCCGCGATGGTGGGCTTCTGGGTGCTGGACGAAGCGTGTGCGCAGGCAGCGCTGTGGCGCCGCAATGGCGCGACCCCATTTCGCATGGGTGTGAACCTGTTCGGTGCCCAGTTCAGGGCGAACGACATGGTGCGGGAAGTGGCGGCCACGCTCCAGAGGCACGGTCTGCCACCAGACGCCCTGGAGCTTGAGATCACGGAAAACATCGTGCTGGACGAGGACGATCTCGTGCTCGGCGTGTTGCAAAAGCTCCGGGACATGGGTGTCGGCATCGCGTTTGACGACTTCGGCACCGGCTACGCGTCGCTCAGCCTGCTCAAGAAGTATCCGCTGAGCCGCTTGAAAATCGACCGGTCGTTTGTCCAGAATGCACCCGACTCCGAGCGTGACCGGGCCGTGGTTCGCGCCATCCTGCACATGGCGCGCGGCTTCGGTCTTGAAACGGTGGCTGAAGGCATAGAGACCGAGGCGCAGCGCGACTATCTGAAGAGCGTTGCGTGCGAGGAAGGGCAGGGTTATCTGTTCAGCCGCCCGGTGTCGGCCTACGAGTTCTCCGAGGCGTTCGGTCTGCAATCCGCACCATCGATGGCCAGACTGGCATAGGGCACACCACCGGGTTGCCGGGCCGAACGGGTGCGCACAGGTGCAGGGGCGTGCAGGGCGGCGCAGGCCCTGCGGCCGCATTGCGGAAGTCGACTGACATACGCGGCCTCATTTGTCGTCACACTCGATGACAGTGGACGGCCAGGTACCTCGCTCCTGCTGGGGTTCGTGGAATCCGCCCAGCAGTTCCGTCTTCACATGCATGGGTGGTGGCTTCATGGGATTTGGTCTCTTTCCCGGATGGCTCAGTTCTTTGCGCGCAAGGGTCACGCTGGGCACGATCGCCGTCTTGGCTGCAGGTATCGGCTTGATCGCCTTCGTGCTGGTTCAGCGTGCAGGACACGACACGCTGGACGACCAGCGGCAGCGTGAGTTGGCCGAGGTCATTCGCACCGCCAACCTGCTGTCGCGCAACGTGGTCGATCTGCAGAAGGCTCTGGGCATCGTCGCGGCGCAGCTTCCTGCGGCGGCGCTGGCGAGCGACGCTGCACTCAGCGAGTTTTTCGAGGGCAAACCTGTGTTTCGCAGCCTGTTCTCGAACATCTTCATCGCCCGGCCTGGTGGGCAAGTGGTCTTCTACCTGGATGACAAGGGGGTGCAAAGGCTGGAGCTGTCCATTGCCGACCGCCCGTACTTTCAGCGCACGTTGGCAGAGCGGCGGCCCATCGTTTCAGACCCCGTGCCCAGCCGGGTGTCCGGGCTGCCCGTGGTGGTGCTGACGCAGCCCCTGTACGACGCCAGCCGTCTGCATGCAGTACTGGCAGGCGCGCTCAACCTGTCGGAGCGGCGTCTCCTGTCCCACCTGGTGGAGGCGCGGGACCTGGACGGGGAGGCGCTCACCGTCGTCACCGATGCCAAAGGCAGCGTGCTGGCGCATCCCGACGTGCAGCTTCTCACGCGTTCTCTCACAGACGAACCCAGGCTGGCGGATGCCTACCGCGTATGGCTGAGCCAGGGCAGCCCGGTGGAGCCAGCGGGACTGCAGCTGCAGCAGGCGGGCGATGTCGTGAGCGCAGCGGGCGTGCCGGGGGCCGATTGGATGGTCTGGCGCTTTCGCCCGCAAAGCGAGCTGCTGGCGCCGCTGAACGCAGCACGCAAGGAGGCACTGGCCTGGGCAACGGGGCTCATCGTCGTGGTGTCCCTGCTCACATTCGCATTGCTGTCCTGGCTTTTGCACCCCCTGCGGCTGCTCGAGCGGCGGGCGCAGCAGCTATTTGGCGCCGATGTGCCTGCCGACCAGGGCTGGCCCGAGGCCGTGGGCGAGATCGGGCGGTTGGGCAACGTGCTGAAGGAGGTCAGCATCAGCCGCGACAAGCTGGAGGCTGCTAACAAGGACTTGCTGAGCCGCCTGGTGTCGGTACTGGCTGCGTCGCCCACCGGCATCGCCTTTGTGCGCAACGAGCGGGTCGAGCTGGTGAGTACCGAGTTCTGCAGGCTCCTGGGACACAGCGAATCGACTTTGCGCAGCTCCCACCCCAGCCAGATCTTTGCCTCGCCCGAAGACTTTGCGAGCATTCGCCCGCGGGTGCTGGAGGCCTTCGCCAGGGGCCGGACCTATGTGGGGGACTGGAAGCTGCTGCGCTCCGATGGCTCCCACTTCTGGGCGCAGCTGCGAAGCAGTTCGGTAGACGTGGCGGACGCTGCCGCTGGAACCATCTGGACCATTACAGACATCAGTGAGCAGAAGGTTGCGCACGACCAACTGGAGTGGTCTGCAGGCCACGACCCGCTGACGGGGCTGGCCAACCGGAGGGAGTTCGAGCAACGCGCCAGATCGTTGATAGACCGCTCACCGCACTCCATTCCGGCCGCCATCGTTTTCATGGACCTCGACCATTTCAAGCCGGTCAACGATGAAGGGGGGCATGCTGCGGGCGATGCCATGCTCCATGCCGTGGCCCAGGCGATCTCTGCGTCGGTGCGCGGCAGCGACTTGGTGGCCCGCATCGGTGGTGATGAGTTCGCCCTGCTGCTGGAGCATTGCCCGCCGGAGTCGGCCGTGGAGATCGCGCAGGCGGTCCGGGCGGCGGTGGCAGCCATCCGGCTGACCCGGGGCCGGCAGACATTTGTGGTGGGGGCGAGCATGGGCGTGGCCAGCCTGCTCCAGGGAACCGCGTCGGTGGATGAATGGATCGCTGCAGCCGACGCGGCCTGCTACCAGGCCAAGTCCCAGGGCCGCGGTGAAGTGTGTGTGGCGGTGCGCGAAGCCGCCTGAATTGCACCCGACGGCGGGAGTATCCAAACACAACAGCCCGCACGGGGCGGGCTGTTGGTCATGCGGGGCGCCAGTGGTGACCAGCGCGGCCGGTGCGGCCTGTACGGCCGCGTGGCGTCAGGCCACGGCAGCCTGCTCGTCCATGAGTTCCTGCTTGCGGGCCTCGACCACATCGCGCATCGCGACGAGGTCCAGCTTTTTGGCTGCACGGGCCTTGGGGAACATCTCGTTGCGCTCTTCCTTGACGTGGTGGTCGATGTACTCGCCCAACACCTTGACCTTGGCGTTGAACTCTTCGTCGGCCGTCTCGGCAGCCTGGATTTGTGCAATCAGGTCTTTGGCGGTCTGGTGCTCCACCTCGGCTTCCGCGATCAGGTCGGTTTCCTTGATCGCATTGCGCACTGCGGGGTAGAAAATTTCTTCTTCCACTTGGGCGTGGACGGTCAGTTCCATACAAATCTCGCGGGCGAGATCTAGGCGCGATTGTGCGGCGCCGCGGGCCTTGGATTCGGACAGTGAGTCAAACTCTTTGAACATCTTCTTGACGGCCTTGTGGTCGGCATCAAGCAGGTCGCACACGTCTTTCTGGCGTTGGCTGGTAGGCATGAGAGAACTCCTGTGGGGGTTGATAAAGCAAGACTCATGGTCGAGAGATGGCAGGGGCGCCTCTGTAGGCGCACGCCACCGCATGCCGTCAGCGCTACGCATGCCTGGCGCATGCGTGGGTTTGCGGTGCGTCGCTGCACCGCTGGCATCGGATGAGGCCACACGCCCCATCCGATGGATTTGATTTCAGTTCTCGCAGTTTCTGCCGATATCCCATGGATAACACGGAGGAGAAGAATCCAAGATGAGTGCTGTAGGTCTTGCCACCCCCACCGTTGTCTCGCCGGCCCTCGGCCAAGGCGTCTCCCTGAACACGGCAGGGGCCTCCCAGCCGGTGGGCGGCGGCACAGTGGCGCCCTTGGCAGCGGCCGCATCACCCGCCGTCACCGTCTACACACCCAGCAGCTTCGTGCCCGCCTTTGCCGCCAACTCTGCGGCAAGGACCGATCTCCGATTCCTGCACGTCACGCAGATGCCAGGCAGCCTGGAGACGGCCCAGGCGACGTATGAAGCGCTGCTGAGCGTGCAGACCCGCGGCGGGCAGATGCAGGTGTGGGAGCAACGGCCCGACGACGCGCTGGCCCAGGTCATGGGCCGCAATGCCAGCGGAACGACGGAGCAAGGCCGGCTGGCGGGGCTGGGGGCCGCATTGCTCGAGCAGGTAGGCACCACCGGCGCAAGCTACCGCCAGACCATCGTGAACGTCGGCGCGGCCTACTCGCCCGATCAGATTCAGCGCAAGGCCTCTGACGCCCTGTGGGCCTTCAAAAGCCGACCCAGTGCCAGTGCGGAGCTCACCATCCAGACCCAGTCGGGCGCCAAGGTGCGCTTGTCCATCACGGACCAGCGCGAGTACAGCGTCACCGGTTCGGGGATCTCGGTGGCGATCGAGGTCGAGGGAGAACTCACGGCGCAGGAGCGCGATGCCTTGAAGGCCCTGGCCGCGGGGTTCGACAAGGCCGTGCAGGGCCTGGCAGGCGACGAGCCGCGGCTCGATCTGGAAGAGCTGCTCAAGTTCGACAGCAAGGTGCTCGCGCGGGTCGATCTGAAGTTCGAGCACTATGGCCGGGACGATGAGGGCAAACGGGTGCTGCAACTGGGCGCCGACCTGCGGCTGGATGCCAGCCGCCGCGAGGTCGACATCAAGACCCGGGAAGGCGTCGTGAAGATGAGCACCGACCTGCGGCAGCCCGCACAGTGGGGCAGCGCAGCCCAGAAGGACAAGGCGGTGTCGCAGTACCTCGCACGCATCGACCAGGCCGCGGAACGTGGCCGGGCCAACCCGGCCTTGGTGGACATGTTCAAGTCCACCTTTTCTGCCATGCACGCGAGCTACGCGCAGCAAGGCGGTGACGGCAACGGCCTGGGCATGAAGCCTGGCAGTATCCCGCTGCGCATCGATGGGGCTGCGTTCGATGCGGAAGACCAGAGCCTCATGACGGGCCTGGCAGATTTCAGCGCGAGCATCGCAGCCACCACCCGGGCCACCAACCCAAGGCGCACGCAGGAGCGGGACAGCTTTCAGTACACGCTGAACCAGTCCACGGACATCACGGGCAGCAACCGAGGCAGCCGGGCAGTCACGCAGACGCAGACCTCGAAGCTTTCGGCCGCTTACCACCAGTCGCTGCTGACGTCGGCAGCGCCCAAGTTCGACTCCACCTCCGCATCGCAAAACTATCTTTACAACACGGTGGAAGACAGCAGCACCACCGAAATGCGCCTGGCCTATGACGAAGGCGAGCCCGTGCTGGCCACGCTGTCGCACCAGGCATCGCAATCGTTGCACATGATCAAGGTCGAGAACAACCAGATCGTGGATACCCAGACCACGCCAGGCCAGCAGTCGAGCCACAAGGACCTGCTGCCGCTCATCAAGGAGCTGAAGCGCCAGCAGCGTGACCAGGAAGCGTCGGAGCGCGAGCGGCAGGACAGGCTCGACGCCTTGCACACCCTGGTGCTGCAGGCCCCGGGCGCCTGAGGAGGCCCGGCGAGTGCTGCCGCTGCGCGGCAGTTCAGCCGCGGCCGACGAAAGGCATCTTAGTCGCCATCACCGTGTGGAACAGCACGTTGGCTTCCAGCGGCAGGTTGGCCATATACAGCACCGATTGGGCGACGATGTTGACGTCTATCAGGGGCTCGACCGCGATCTCGCCGTTGGCCTGCGGAACGCCTTTGGCCATGCGCGACGCCAGGTCCGTCATGGCGTTGCCGATGTCGATTTGCCCCACCGCGATGTTGTACTGGCGCCCGTCCAGCGATGCGGTCTTGGTCAGGCCCATGACGGCGTGTTTGGTCGATGTGTAGGCTGCAGAGTTGGGACGCGGCGTGTGGGCCGAGATCGACCCGTTGTTGATGACCCTGCCTCCCTGCGGAGACTGGTCGCGCATCACCCGGAAAGCCTGCTGCAGGCAATAGAACATACCGTTCAGATTCACGTCCACCACATCGCGCCACTGCTGGGGCGTCCAGTCCAGAAAAGACCCCGGCGGGTTGCCGCGGCCCGCGTTGTTGAACAGCAAGTCCACGCGGCCGAATCTGGACACCGCCTGAGCGAAGAGCCGTTCGACCGCCGCAGCGTCCGCGACGTCGGTGGGCACGCTCAGCATGCGGTCGCCCGCGCCGGATTGCGCATGGGCCTGTGCCACCACTTCATCCAGAAGTGCGCTGCGCCGCCCTGCAAGCACCACGCTGTACCCATCACAGGCCAGGGCCAGCGCGACGGCTTTGCCGACGCCGGAACCTGCTCCGGTGACCACGGCGACTCTCTGCTCTCTCATGGGGATGCTCCTTGATGGATCTGCCCGGCAGCTCCCGGATTGCGGAGGGCAGGGCGGCTGTTGATGGCCCGCCATTGTGCGGGATCGAGGCCTTGCACGAGCGGCTGCGCATGCCGGCCCGGCCCTTGCGCCTCGTTGACGACGCGCGGCAACGGCGGCTTGGTGTGCGATGGACGGACCCGCTCGATGGACTGGATCTATTCGATCTTGATGCCGGCGGTCTTCACGATCTGGCCGTAGCGCACGAACTCGGCAGTCACCTGGCGCTGGAACTGCAGCTGCGGGTAGCCCGTGGCGTCGATGCCCTGGGCGGACAGCTCAGCGCGCGCCGCAGGCGTCTGCACGATGCGCCCCACATCTGCGGCAATGGTGTCCAGCACCGGCTGCGGTGTGTTGGCGGGCGCGAAAAGGCCAAACCAGGTGCCTGACCGGTAGCCTGCATAGGTTTCCGCAATGGCGGGCACGTCCGGCAGCAAGGCGTTGCGCTTGTCGCCGGTGGTGCCCAGGGGCGTCAGCCTGCCGCTGCGGATGTGCGGCAGCGCAGGGCCCAGGGCGATGAACATCACCTCCACCTGCCCGGCAATCACGTCCTGCAGGCCCATGGGCCCGCCGCGGTAGGGGATGTGCGTGGCGAAGAAGCCGGCCTGCTGCTTGAGCATCTCCATGCTGAACTGCAGCGCACTGCCGTTGCCGGCCGACGCATAGCTGTAGCGCCCAGGCTGGGCTTTGGCGGCGCGCACGAAGTCGCCCAGGCTGCGGAACCCCGTCTTGGGGTGAGCCACCAGCACGAAGTCCACATGACCCAGCGAGACCACCGGCACCAGGTCGCGCTGGGCGTTGTAAGGCAGGTTGTTCTGCAGGTTGGGCAGGATGGTGATGGGGCCGTCGCCACCGACCAGCAGGCTGTGGCCGTCCGCCGGCGCCTTGGCCAGCGCATCGGCCGCCACGATGCCGCCAGCAGCGCCGCGGTTGTCCACCACCACGGCCTGCTTCCATTGCTCGGACAGGCGCTGCGACAGGTAGCGCGCCAGCACATCGGGCGCACTGCCGGGCGAGTTGTGCACCGTGACGCGCACCGTCTTGTTGGGGAAGAGCGTGGCGGGCGCTGGCTGCGCCAGTGCGGCACAGCTTGCACACACGGCGAGCCACAGCACGACGAGGGACTTGATGGGGGCTGCGGCGGCGTGCATGGTGGTGGCGGTCGTGGAAAGAATCAGGGGAGGCGCGATTGTCTGGCCCTGCCGCTGTCAGGAGAACGACCGTTTTGTCACATGCTTAGCTGCAAAGCGCCATATGGACGGCGCTCCGCCCGCCCAGGCCGCACAACGAAAAAACCGCCCGAGGCGAAGCCTGGGGCGGTTGTGCCGAAGCGGCAGGGCCTGCTTACTTGGCAGCCTTGCGCTTGGCGGCCTTGGGGTCGACGGCGGCCTTGAACTTGGCACCTGCGACGAACTTGGGCACGGTGGTGGCAGGGATCTTCAGGGCAGCGCCGGTGGAAGGGTTCTTGCCCGTGCGGGCGGCCCGCTTGGCGGACTTGAAGGTGCCAAAGCCCACCAGCTGGACGGTGTCGCCCTTCTTGACGGCCGTCTGCACGGTCTCGATCAGCGTCTCCAGCACGGCGTTGGCCGCAACCTTGGACAGATCATTCTTGGAAGCCAGGATATCAACGAGTTCTGCGCGGTTCATGGATGCTTTCACACAAAGATGGATGAGGTGCGCTATTTATAGCGCAAGCGCTACCCGCCGGGCGCACTTGTTTTGCGCATATGCAATGTCGGCGACGCTGGATGCCCATTTTTTCACAACGCCTGCATCGGGCCAAGCGTCTGGCGGCGGCGTTAGACGCCGCGTCAGGTGGCGGCGACAGGCAGCGGCGCCCGGATGTCCGTCAGAAACTGCCGCGCGCGGGGGTGCTGCGGACTGTCGAAGAACGCCTGGGGGCTGGCGCGCTCCAGCACACGCCCCGCGTCCATGAACCAGATGCGGTCGGCCACCTCGCGTGCAAAGCCCATTTCGTGCGTGACGCACACCATGGTCATGCCGTCGCGCGCCAGGTCACGCATCACCGACAGCACCTCGCCCACCATCTCTGGGTCGAGCGCGCTCGTGGGCTCGTCGAACAGCATGATGCGAGGCTCCATGGTGAGCGCGCGGGCAATGGCCACGCGCTGCTGCTGGCCGCCCGACAGCTCGGCGGCGTGGGCGTTGGCCTTGTGCGCCAGGCCCACGCGGTCCAGCAGGGCCAGCGCGCGCTGGCGGGCCTGGTCCGGCGACACCCTGCGGAGATGGACCGGCGCCAGCGTGCAGTTGTCCAGCGCCGTCAGGTGCGGGAACAGGTTGAACTGCTGGAAGACGAAGCCGATGCCTGCGCGCAGCACGTTCAGGTTGAGCTTGGGGGCGTGGATGTCCTGCCCGTTGACGGTGATGCGGCCTTTGTCGATGGGCTCCAGCCGGTTGATGGTGCGGATCAGCGTGGACTTGCCCGAGCCCGACGGCCCGCACACGACCACGACTTCGCCGGCGGCGACGGTCTCGGTGATGTCTGCAAGCGCGTGGTAGTCGCCGTACCACTTGTTGACGTTGTCGAAGGTAATCATGGTGCGGCCCCCGCAGCGGGGGCGTGGAGAGGCATCTGGCGCGCAGGGCGCCGTGCGAGCCGGCGCTCCAGCCATACCGCGAAGCGCGTCAGGCCGAAACACAGAACGAAATAGGTGAACCCCAGCACCAGGTAGACCTGCGTGGGCAGCGTGAACACGAGCGTGTTGATCTGCGATGCGATGAACGACACCTCGGCCAGGCCGATGATGTAGCCCAGCGACGTGGCCTTGATGGTGGAGACGAACTGGTTAACGAGGGACGGCAGCATGTTGCGCAGTGCCTGGGGCAGGACCACCAGGCGCATGGACGCCAGGTACGGCAGGCCCAGCGAGCGCGCGCATTCCATCTGCCCCCGGGGCAGGCCGCGAATGCCGGCGCGCACGATCTCCGCCAGGTAGGCGGCGTCGAACACCACAAGGGCGATCAGCATGGTGGTGAACTGGCCGGTCTTGTGCCCGGTGATGCTGGGCAGGAAGAAGTAGGCCCAGAAAATCACCATCAACAGCGGCGTGCCGCGCACCACGAACACCAGCGCGCTCACGGGCCAGCGCAGCCAGGCCCAGGGGCTGACCCGGGCCAGGCCCAGCAGCAGCCCCGCGGGGATGGCCAGCAGCAGGGCGGACGACGCCAGGAGCAGCGTCAGCGCCAGGCCGCCCAGCGGCCCGTCGGGGTACTGGCCGATGAGGAAGAAGAGCCAGTAGGCATCGAGCATCTCGAGAAAACTCATGGACGTGTGCCTCCTGTCATGCCGAGCGCGGCGGGTACCGGTGCTGGTACCACGCTGCGAGGGCGGTGATGGCCAGCGAGATGCCGAGGTAGCTGACCGTGGCGAAGGTGAACGCCTCGAAGCTCTTGAAGGTGGCGCTCTCCACCTTGGCGGCCTGGTACATGAGCTCGGCCGTGCCGATCACGGTGGCGATGCTGGTGTCCTTCCACAGGTTGAGGGTCTGCGACACCAGCGGCGGCACGCTGGTGCGCACGGCCTGCGGCAGCACCACGAGCCGCATGGCCGCGACGAACCCCAGGCCCAGTGCACGGGCAGCCTCCAGCTGCACCGTGGGCACGGACCGAATGCCGCTGCGGATGTCCTCGGCCATGAAGGCGCCGGCATACAGGCTGAGCGACACCACGGCCGCGATGGCCTCGATGTTGTGCTGGTAGAGCCATTCCTTGGCAGAGTCCGGAAGGAGCTCGGGCGCACCGAAGTACCAGAACAGCATGTGGGCGAGCAGCGGGATATTGCGCTGCGACTCCACGAACAGAAAGCCGGTCCAGCGCAAGGGTGCCAGCGGCGCCAGGCGCAGCACGGCCACCAGCAGGCCCAGCAGCAGTGCCAGGGGCAGCGTGACGGCCAGCAGGGTCAGCGACAGGCGCAGGCCTGCCCAGAGCATGGCGTGGTAGGGGCCTGCCAGCAGCAGCGAAAAATCGAAAGTGGGCATACAACAAAAAGCGGCGGCCTGCCTCTGTGTGAAAAGGCAGGCCGTCCTTTGGGCCTTCAGCGATCAGCGATCAGCGATCAGGGGACCAGCGTGCAGCGCTCAGCCGTCCACCTTGTCCGATTCGAAGCGGAACGTGCGCTTGGCGAACTTGAGCTTGCTCTGGGCGCCCCACCACTTTTCGTACAGCTTCTCGGCGTCGCCCGAGGCTTCAAGGCCGCGCAGCGTGTCGTCGATGGCCTTCTTCAGCGCGGTTTCACCCTTGCGGATGCCCAGGGCCAGCGGCTCGACGTTCAGGTTCTGCGGAAGGATCAGGTAGTCGCCGCCCTTGGCGCCCAGCTTGGCCACGTCGTTGTACAGCGACGACTCGTCGTTGACGTAGGCAATGCCCTTGCCCTGCTGCAGCGCCTGGAAGGCCTGCTGGGTGTTCTCGAAGGTCACGACCTCGGCAGTCGGCACGGCGCGCAGCAGGTTGGGCTCCTGCGTGCCGCCCTTCACGGTCAGCACCTTCTTGCCGGCCAGGTCAGCCACGTTCTGGATGCCGCTGCTCTTCTTGACCAGCACCTTGGAGCCGGTGACGAAATGGGTCAGGCCGAAGTCGATCTGCGCCTCGCGTTCCTTGTTGTGCGTGAGGGATGCGGCCAGCACGTCCACATGGCCCTGCTGCAGCTCGGGGATGCGCGCTGCCACGGCCAACTGCTTGAACACGGGTTTGACGCCCAGCTTCTTGGCCACCGCGGTGGCGATGTCGATCTCGTAGCCGATGAAGCCGCGGGTCTTGGGGTCCACGAAGCTGTTGGGTTCGTCGGTGCCCAGAACGCCGAAGACGATCTCACCCTTCTTCTTGATGTCGTCCAGTTGGTCGGCCTTGGCGGTGATGCCCACGAGCGCCAGCGCCGTGGCCGCAATGAAACCAGTGAGGGATGAAAATTTCAGTCGCATGGTGATTGATTGATGAAGTATTTCTGGTGGATGAGGCGCTGGTCTATAGATGCCCTTGCACATCGGCAAGGCGCAGGGCCAGCGGGAGCCGCGACGATAGGCGGGCGCCCCCACGCGGCCAACGAAGGAAAGCGCATATCCAAATCAGTTCATTGACCAGCACGACGCGACAAGGCTGCGCTACCGTGCGAGCGTGCTTGCCCGCTGCAACTCCGCAGGCAGATGATTCCTTTGGATGTTTATTTCATAAACAAGCAACAAATCATTCGTTCCGTGTAGAACGAAGCATCCCTACAGTCGGCAGCTTCCATGCACCAGCCCCTGCGACCCGAGCGCGAGAGCCCCCAATGACTGCCACTGCCACCCGTTCTCCTGCCCCCGTACAGAACTTCGAGATACGGCCCTTCGATGCGCCCGTGGGCGCCGAGGTCGTGGGCCTCGATATCTCCCAGCCCATCAGCGACAGCGAGTTCGCCCGCATCCACCAGGCGCACCTGGACCACCATGTGCTGGTGTTCCGCGACCAGCAGGTGTCGCCTGCAGCCCATGTGGACTTCAGCCGGCGCTTCGGCCCGCTAGAGATTCACGTGCTGCACCAGTTCCAGCTGAAGGGGCACCCGGAGATCCTCATCGTCTCCAACATCAAGGACAACGGCGAGCCCATCGGCTTAGGGGATGCGGGCGTGTACTGGCACTCCGACATCTCGTACAAGGCCTACCCCAGCCTGGGGTCCTTGCTGCACGCACAGGAGCTTCCCAGCGAGGGCGGCGACACGCTGTTCGCCGACCAGCACCTGGCCTGGGAGGCCCTGAGCCCCGAACTGCAGCAGCGCATCCTGCCGCTCAAGGCCGAGCACAGTTACCTCGCCAAGTACGAGGAGCTGCGCGCCAAGAACCCCTGGCGCCCGAAGCTCTCGCAGGCGCAGATCGACCAGGTGTCGCCCGCCGTGCAGCCCGTGGTGCGCACGCACCCCGAGACAGGCCGCAAGGCGCTGTTTGTCAGCGAACACTTCACCACGCGCATCGTCGGCCTGCCGCAGGCAGAGAGCGATGCGCTGTTGGCCGAACTGTTCGCGCACAGCGTCAAGCCCGAGTTCATCTACCGCCACCACTGGCAGCCCCACGACCTCGTCTTCTGGGACAACCGGTCCCTCATGCACCTGGCCGCCGGCACGCCTGACCACCTGCGCCGCAAGCTCCACCGCACCACGATCCAGGGCGACGCGCCGTACTGACCACCATCCTCCAGAGAGAAACACAAAGCCATGAACAACTTCACGCGCAAAGCCGCTGCACTCGTCACCGGCCTGGGCCTTGCTTTCGGCACCCTCAGCGCCCACGCGGAAGGGCAGATCCGCATTGCTCAGCAGTTCGGCATCGTCTACCTGCTGCTCAACGTGGCGCAGGAGCAAAAGCTGATCGAAAAACATGCCAAGGCCGCCGGCGTGGATGCCAAGGTGGAATGGGTGCAGCTGTCGGGCGGCTCCGCCGTCAACGATGCGCTGCTGTCGGGCAACATCGAGATCGCCGGCGCCGGCGTGGGGCCGCTGCTCACCATTTGGGACCGCACCAAGGGCCGGCAGGATGTGAAGGGCGTGGCGTCCCTCGGCAACTTCCCGTACTACCTGGTCACCAACAACCCGAACGTGAAGACGATTGCGGACTTCACCGAGAAGGACCGCATTGCGCTGCCGGCCGTGGGCGTGTCGGTGCAGTCGCGCGTGCTGCAGCTGGCATCGGCCAAGCTCTGGGGCGACAAGGAGTTCAACAAGCTCGACAAGATCAGCGTGGCGGTGCCGCACCCCGATGCAGCCGCCGCCATCATCAAGGGCGGCACCGAGATTTCGGCGCACTTCGGCAACCCGCCGTTCCAGGAGCAGGAGCTGGCCGGCAACCCGCAGGCGCGCATCGTGCTCAAGTCCTATGACGTGCTGGGCGGCCCCTCGTCGGCCACCGTGCTGTACGCCACCGACAAGTTCCGCACCGAGAACCCCAAGACCTACAAGGCCTTCATCGATGCGCTGAACGAGGCCTCGCAGTTCGTCACCGCCAACCCGGAGAAGGCGGCGGACATCTACCTCAAGGTGAGCAACGCCAAGACCGACCGCGACCTGCTGCTCAAGATCATCAAGAACCCCGAAGTCCAGTTCAAGATCACGCCGCAGAACACCTATGCGCTGGCCGAGTTCATGCACCGTGTGGGCGCCATCAAGAACAAGCCTGCCTCTGCCAAAGACTACTTCTTTGCAGACGCGCACAACGCGGCGGGGAACTGACCATGCCCGTGCTGGCGCCTGACCTTGCGCTGCGGCAGGGCTTTCTGGCTGAAGCCGCAGTGGATGCACCGCACGCCGCGCCGGCGCCTGCCGCCGCAGTGCAGGCGGCGCCTGGCGCGCTGCTGCAGGTCGATGGCGTCAGCCTGGAATACCGCACCACCGAACGCGTGGTGCGCGCCACGCACCAGGTCAGCTTCGACGTGCATGCGGCCGACCGCTTCGTGCTGCTGGGCCCCTCGGGCTGCGGCAAGTCCACGCTGCTCAAGGCGGTGGGGGGCTTCATCGCACCCATCGAAGGCGAGATCCGGCTGGGTGGCCAACGGGTGACCGCGCCCGGGCCGGACCGCATCGTGGTGTTCCAGGAGTTCGACCAGCTGCCGCCCTGGAAGACCGTCAAGCAGAACGTGATGTTTCCGCTGCTCGCGTCGCGCACGGTAGGCAAGAAAGAAGCCGCCGAGCGGGCCCTGCACTACCTGGCCAAGGTGGGGCTTGATAAATTTGCCGATGTGCATCCGCACCAGCTGTCGGGCGGCATGAAGCAGCGCGTGGCCATTGCCCGGGCGCTGGCCATGCAGCCGCGCATTTTGTTGATGGACGAGCCCTTCGCCGCGCTGGACGCGCTCACGCGCCGCAAGATGCAGGAAGAGTTGCTCGCGCTGTGGGACGAGGTGCGTTTCACGCTGCTGTTCGTCACGCATTCGATCGAAGAAGCGCTGGTGGTCGGCAATCGCATCGCGCTGCTGTCGCCACACCCCGGCCGCATGCGCGCCGAGATCAACAGCCACGACTTTCACCTGGGGAGCCTGGGCGGTGCCGACTTCCAGGCCACGGCGCAGCGCATTCATAACCTGCTGTTCGAAGAAGAACAAACCCAAGAAGGGCACGCGCAGCCATGAGCCCACTTTTGCACCCGCCTGTGCGGCCTGAATACGAGCGCACCCTGGAGCCGTTTCGCGACGTGCCGGTGGAGCGCGCGCTCCCCTTGTCAGACCGCATCTGGGGCCAGGAGTGGCTGCGCAAGGCGGTGATCCTGGCGGTGCTCGCGGCCGTGTGGGAAGTAGCCGCGCGCTGGCAGAACAACGATCTGCTGCTGCCCACGTTCAGCGCCACGATGAAGGCGCTGGCCGAGGGCCTGCTGAGCGGCGAGCTGATCGAGAAAGTGCGCCTGTCGCTGTTCGTGCTGGTGCAGGGCTATGTGGCGGGCGTGGTGCTGGCGTTCGCGCTGACCACCCTGGCGGTGTCCACCCGGCTGGGCCGCGACCTGCTCGGTACGCTCACGTCCATGTTCAACCCCTTGCCCGCCATTGCGCTGCTGCCGCTGGCGCTGCTGTGGTTCGGCCTGGGGCGCGGCAGCCTGGTGTTCGTGCTGATCCATTCGGTGCTGTGGCCGCTGGCGCTCAATACCTATGCGGGCTTTCAAGGCGTGCCCGAGACCCTGCGCATGGCCGGCCGCAACTATGGCCTGCGGGGCATTCCGTATGTGCTGCAGATCCTCATACCCGCTGCGCTGCCGGCCATCCTGTCGGGCCTGAAGATCGGCTGGGCCTTTGCCTGGCGCACGCTGATCGCTGCGGAGCTGGTGTTCGGCGCATCGTCGGGCAAGGGCGGCCTGGGCTGGTACATCTTCCAGAACCGCAACGAGCTCTACACCGACCGCGTGTTCGCGGGGCTGGTCATGGTGGTGCTCATCGGGCTGCTGGTCGAGAGCCTGGGATTTGCCACACTGGAGCGGCTGACTGTGCGCAAGTGGGGGCAGCAGCGCTGAGCACGGTGGCGGCCTGCCCGGGCCCTGGGCGGGGCGTGCAACCTTCTTCTTTCATTCTCGACGGGCGCAACGCCTTCTTCCATGCCGACACCTTCTCCCACCATGCACCTGGGCGCCTTCTTCTTTGGCGTGGGCCACCACCTGGCCGCCTGGCGCCACCCGGACGTGAACCCCGGCGCGGCCAGCTCCATCGCTCAACTGCGTGAATGGGCGCAGATCGCCGAAGCCGCCAAGTTCGACGCCATCTTCTTTGCCGACAACGTGGGCCTGCCCGGCCCGCCCGATGCGGTGCTCGCCAAGAACGCGCTGTGGTACCCGATGGAGCCGCTGCTGGCCCTGTCGGCGCTGTCGCAGGCCACGGAGCGCATCGGCTTGGTGGCCACCGTGTCCACCACCTACTTGCCGCCCTACCACCTGGCGCGCAAGTACGCCACGCTCGACCAGATCAGCGGCGGGCGCGCGGGCTGGAACCTGGTCACGTCGGGCAGCGACTTCGAGGCGCGCAGCTTTGGCCTCGACAAACAGCTCGACCATGCGCACCGGTATGCCCGCGCGCACGAGTACGTGCAGATCGTCAAAGGCCTGTGGGACACCTGGGAAGACGATGCCTTCATCCACGACAAGGCGGCCAACCAGTTCTTCGACTCCGAGCGCCTGCACCGCGTGGCGTTCGACGGCGAGCACTTCAAGGTGCATGGCGGCCTGCAGACGCCGCGCTCGCCGCAGGGCTACCCGGTGCTGGTGCAGGCAGGTTCGTCCAGCGACGGGCAGGACCTTGCGGCGTCCGCCGCCGAAGTAGTCTTTACCGCGCAGCAGACGCCTGAAGCTGCGCGCGCGTTCTACCAGTCGCTCAAGGGCCGCTTGGCGGCGTATGGACGCACGCCGGACCAGCTCAAGATCCTGCCGGGCATCTCGCCCTTCGTGGGGCGCACGCAGCAGGAGGCCCAGGACAAGTTCGACCAACTGCAGGGCCTGATCGACCCGGTGCTGGGCGTGGGGCTGCTGTCCACCTTCCTGGGCAATGCCGACCTGTCCGCCTACCCGGTCGACGGCCCGTTTCCGCAAGATCTGCCCGTTACTCAAGGCTGGCAGAGCCGCCAGGAACTGTTCGCCAAGATGGCGCGCGACGAGGGGCTGAGCATTCGCCAGCTGTACGAAAAAGTGGCCGGCGCGCGGGGCCATTGGACGCTGGTGGGCACGCCCGAGACCATCGCCGACCAGCTGGAGCACTGGTTCACCACCGGCGCGGCCGACGGCTTCAATGTGCTGGCGCCGACGCTGCCCCATGGCCTGAAGGACTTTGCCGAGCTGGTGGTGCCCGAGCTGCAGCGCCGGGGCCTGTTCCGCAAGGACTATGCAGGTACCACCTTGCGTGAGCACCTGGGCCTGTCGCGGCCCGCGCACCCTGCGCGGCGTGCCGGGGCCACGGCATGAGTTCGCCCACCCAAGATATTCCGCACTACGACGCCGTCGTCGTGGGCCTGGGGGCCATGGGCGCAGCCACGCTGTACCAGCTGGCGCGGCGCGGGGCGCGGGTGCTGGGCCTGGACCAGTTCGCACCGCCGCACACCCTGGGCTCGTCACACGGCCAGACCCGCATCACCCGGCTGGCGGTGGGCGAGGGCGACCAGTACGTCCCCCTGGTGCGCCGCTCGCACGAGATCTGGGCTGAACTGGAGGCCGCCACGGGCCAATCCATCTACACCCGCACCCACGGCCTGGTGCTGGGCCCGCGCGAAGGTGCCACCGCCCGCGCGGGCAAGCCCGACGACTTCGTGCGCCGCACCATCGGTATTGCCCAGCGCCACGGCATTGCGCACGAGGTGCTGGACACGGCCGACCTGCGCCGCCGCTACCCGCAGTTCAAGCTGCGCGGCGACGAGTTCGCCTACTGGGAGCGCGATGCAGGCTTCGTGCGGCCCGAGGTGGCCATTGGCGCGTAGCTGCAGGTGGCGCAGGCGCACGGCGCCGAGGTGCACACCCACGAGACGGTGTTGTCCCTTGAGCCGCAGGGCGATGCAACGGTGGTCACCACCACGCGCGGAACCTACCGCGCGGACCAGGTGGTGCTGGCCGCGGGCGCATGGCTGCCGCAGCTGGTGCAGGCGGGCGGGGCGCTGCACAGCGCACCGCTGGCCGGGCAGTTGGGGGTGTACCGCCAGGTGATGTTCTGGTTCGATGTCGGGACTGACACCGCGGCTTTCGGGCCTGCGCAGTTTCCGGTGTTCATCTGGGCGCTGGGGGATGAAGAGGGCAACTCGTTCTACGGCTTTCCCGCCGTGGGCCCTGGCGCGCCGGCTTTGAAAATCGCCACCGCCCAGTACCAGGCCACCACCACGCCCCAGGCGGTGGACCGCACCGTGGCCCCGGCCGAGGCAGACGACATGCTGCGCCGCTACGTGCAGCCCCGGCTGAACGCCAGTCAGGCACGGTGCACGGAGGCCCATGCGTGCCTGTACACCGTCAGCCCGGACCACGGTTTTGTGATCGACCGCCTGCCGGGTTGGCCGGGCGTGCATGTGGCGTCGCCGTGCTCAGGGCACGGCTTCAAGCATTCGGCCGCCATTGGCGAGGTGCTGGCGCTGCGGGTGCTGGGGCTGCCGGAATGGGCGGACCTCTCGACCTTGTCGGCAGGGCGGTTTGCGCCGGCGGGCGCCTGAGCGATACGCACACAGCGCGGCACCCTGCCGAGGACGATGGCTGCCTGCGGATTGCCTAAGGATGTTTAGGTAATTTTGAACGGAGTTTTTATTCGTTTGTGATCGATGGCTGGGCCCGTAGATTCGATGACTATCACCACCGAATTCATTGCCAGGAGCCATTTCATGACCTACGAAACCGCAGACGCCGTGCTGCCCACAGCCCTGGAGCAGGTGCGCCAGGCGTCGGTGGAGCAAGGACTCTCTTACGCCGGCGGTGTGAAGCCCCCGGCCGCCTGGGATCTGGTGCGCGAGGGCCAGGCCCTGCTGGTGGACGTGCGCTCCGCCGAAGAGCGCAAGTTCGTCGGCCATGTGCCCGGCAGCCTGCACGTGGCGTGGGCCACGGGCACGGCGCTGACGCGCAACCCCCGCTTCGTGCGGGAGCTGGAGGCCAAGCTCGCCAAGGACGGCGGCAAGGACGCCGTGGTGCTGCTGCTGTGCCGCAGCGGCAAGCGCTCGGTGCTCGCGGCCGAGGCGGCAGCCGCCGTCGGCTTCCGCCATGTGTTCAATGTGCTCGAAGGCTTCGAGGGCGAGATCGACGACCGCCAGCAGCGCGGCGGCAGTGATGGCTGGCGCTTTCATGGCCTGCCCTGGGTGCAGGACTGAACCGCGCAGCGCACAAGGCACCCATGGCAAATTTCCACATCGAGCAGATCGCCGCTTCGCTGAGCGAGGTGCGCCGCGAATGGCGCGAGGCGCAAAAGAGATCGCAAGAGCCGGGGGGCCGCGAGTTCCCCTCGCGTGACGCGCTGGCCCAGGTGGTCGAGCAGCTCAAGGGCGCGCTTTTTCCCATGCGCCTGGGGCCCTACGACCTGCGCCAGGAGAGCGAGGACTTCTACGTGGCGCACACGCTCGACACCGCGCTGCACACGCTGTTCACGCAGATCAGCCTGGAGCTGACGTACAGCGCCCGCCACGAAGAGCGCGACGCCGACGGCGTGCAGGACCAGGCCCAGCAGGTGGCGCAGGCGTTTGCACAGTCCCTGCCGCAGATCCGACGGCTGCTCGACAGCGACGTGCTGGCCGCCTACCAGGGCGACCCCGCCGCGCGCAGCGTGGACGAGGTGCTGCTGTGCTACCCCGGCGTGCTGGCCATGATCCACCACCGCCTGGCCCACTGCCTGTACCGGCTGGGCCTGCCGCTGCTCGCGCGCATCGTGTCCGAGCTGGCGCACAGCCAGACCGGCATCGACATCCACCCCGGTGCGCAGATCGGCGCTGGCTTCTTCATCGACCACGGCACGGGTGTCGTCATCGGCGAGACCGCCGTCATCGGCCAGCGCGTGCGCCTGTACCAGGCGGTCACGCTGGGCGCCAAGCGCTTTCCCACCGACGCGCAGGGCGTGCTGCAAAAGGGCCTTCCGCGCCACCCGGTGGTCGAGGACGACGTGGTCATCTATGCGGGCGCCACCATCCTCGGGCGCGTCACGCTGGGCAAGGGCGCGGTCATCGGCGGCAATGTCTGGCTCACGCACGACGTGGCGCCCGGCGGCAACGTGACGCAGGCCAGCACCCAGGAGTCGGGGCGCACCCCCCGGCCTGCGGCCGCCGCCGAGGCACTGCCATGACCACCACGCTCATCAAAGGTTTCGGCATCGCGGTGCGCCAGTCGCGCGAAGCGCAGGGTTGGTCGCAGGAGCGGCTGGCCGAGCACTCGGACCTCAACCGCTCTTACGTCGGCGAGGTCGAGCGCGGCCGCGTGATCGCGTCCCTGGTCACCGTCGAGAAGCTCGCGGTGGCTCTGGGCGTGACGCCTTCCACGCTGGTCACGCGCGGCGAGGTGGTGCACACCGCCAACCTGGTGCGCGGCCTTCAGTTGGCGGCTATAGCCTGTTGAAGCCCGGCCGCAGAGCTTTGACACTCAGCGCCGCAGTTTCATCTTTTCCCCATTCAGTTTTCAACCACACGGAGTTCTCACATGTCGGCAACAGTGGGCGGTACCACCGCACTCGGCGATCACGCAGCAAGGCAACTCGCCAACGCGACCAAAACAGTCCCCCAACTGGAGACCATCAGCCCCCGCTGGCTGACGCACCTGCTGCAGTGGGTTCCGGTCGAAGCGGGCATCTACCGCCTCAACAAGGTCAAGAACCCCGAGGCGATCAAGGTCGCATGCACCGCCAAGGAGTCCGAGAACCAGCTGCCGCGCACCTTCGTGGACTATGAAGAAAACCCGCGCGAATATTTCCTCAATGCCGTGAGCACCGTGCTCGACGTGCACACCCGCGTGTCGGACCTGTACAGCAGCCCGCACGACCAGATCAAGGAGCAACTGCGCCTCACGATCGAGACGATCAAGGAAAACCAGGAAAGCGAGCTCATCAACAACCCCGACTACGGCCTGCTGGCACAGGTGACGGAAGAGCAGCGCATCTTCCCGCTCACCGGTGCCCCCACGCCCGACGACCTGGACGAGCTGCTGACCAAGGTCTGGAAGGAACCCGCTTTCTTCCTGGCCCATCCGCTGGCGATTGCTGCCTTCGGCCGCGAAGCCACCCGCCGCGGCACGCCGCCGCCCACGGTGAGCCTGTTCGGCTCGCAGTTCATCACTTGGCGCGGTATCCCGCTGATCCCGTCCGACAAGGTGCCTGTGGCCGACGGCAAAAGCAAGATCCTGCTGCTGCGCGTGGGCGACAAGCGCCAGGGCGTGGTCGGCCTGTTCCAGCCCGGCCTGCCGGGCGAGCAGGGCCCTGGCCTGTCGGTGCGCTTCATGGGCATCAACAACCATGCCATCGCGTCCTACCTGATCTCGCTGTACTGCTCGCTGGCCGTGCTGACCACCGACGCCCTGGCGGTGCTCGATGACGTCGAGATCAACAAGTACCACGACTACCCCGATACCTACAAGTAATCCGCGGTGAGCAATCTTCCATCCACGCCGCAAGGCGCAGTCCCCCACGCGCTGGAAGCGCCGATCAGCCCTGCGCTTTTGGCGCAGATGGCCACAGCGCTTTTCTCGGCCCGGCCGGGCGAGGCACCGGCTTTGCCGGCCGGCCCCGCCGCCGCGCTGCCGTCCACACCACAGGGCGCCGTCCCCGGCTTTGCGCAGGCGCTGTCGCCCGTGCCGGCCGGCGTGCAGGCGCCCGTCAACATCGCGCCGCCAGGCTCGCCGCTGGTCAGCCCTGCGGGGTTCGGGCCCAGCGTGCCGGGCACGCCGATCCCGCCCGGCGTCTTTCCGGGCAGCAACATTGTCCCGGCATCGCCCACGCCCCTGGCGTCGCTGGCGCACCGGGCCCCGGCTTTGCTGCCGCACGCCACGGCGGGCAACGGCCTGCCGGACACGGTGGTCAGTGCACTGCCAGCGTACGAGCCGCGCCTGGGTGGCGCTGCGCTGGGCGTGCCCGAGGCGTCGGGTGCCAACGCCGGTTCGGTAGCGCGGAATGCGCCCACGGGCGGTGCCGCCCAGCCAGCATCGCCGTTCTACTTCCTGGCCGACCGCCACGGGCAGCCGTCCCCCAGCGGGCACCCGGCACCGTCTGCCGGCGCGCCGACGGGCGCGCCCTACGGTACTTCTCCCAACGCACTGGGCGACACCCGCATCAGCGACGAGCTGGCCCGCCAGCCCTTCGCATCGCTGCAAGGTGTGGACCTGCGCAGCGCGCCATCGGCATCGCAAGGCCCGCTGGGCCAGTCCAGTGCCGGTGCCGCGCCTGCGCAGTTCTACTTCACCGATGCGGTGGTGCTGCCCAGCGGCTACGTGACGCCGGCCAAGCCCGCGCCGCACGCCAGCGTGCCGCTGGCGGGGCAGGGCCACCACCCGCCGTTCGATGTGCACGCCATCCGCCGGGACTTCCCGGTGCTGGCCGAGCGCGTGAACGGGCGGCAGCTGGTGTGGTTCGACAACGCGGCCACCACGCACAAGCCCCGGGCGGTCATCGACCGCATCAGCTATTTCTACGAGCACGAGAACTCCAACATCCACCGCGCCGCGCACGAGCTGGCGGCGCGGGCCACCGATGCGTACGAAGGCGCGCGCCAGCGCGTGAAGACCTTCATCAACGCTCCGGATGTGAACGAGGTGATCTTCGTGCGCGGCGCCACCGAGGCCATCAACCTCGTGGCCAAGAGCTGGGGCGCGCAGCATGTGGGCGAGGGCGACGAGATCATCGTCAGCAACCTCGAGCACCACGCCAACATCGTGCCCTGGCAGCAGCTGGCGGCCGCGAAGGGCGCGAAGCTGCGCGTGATTCCGGTGGACGACTCGGGCCAGGTGCTGCTGGATGAATACCAAAAGCTCTTGAACGACCGCACCAAGATCGTCGCGGTCACGCAGGTGTCCAACGCGCTGGGCACCGTGGTGCCGGTCAAGGAGATCGTGGCACTGGCGCACCGCGCAGGGGCCAAGGCCCTGGTCGACGGCGCGCAGTCGGTCTCGCACATGCGGGTGGACGTGCAGGACCTGGATGCGGACTTCTTCGTCTTCTCGGGCCACAAGGTGTTCGGGCCGACCGGCATCGGAGTGGTCTGGGGCAAGCGCTCGGTGCTGGAAGACATGCCCCCGTGGCAGGGCGGCGGCAACATGATCGCCGACGTGACCTTCGAGAAGACGGTGTTCCAGCCCATCCCCAACAAGTTCGAGGCGGGCACCGGCAACATCGCCGACGCAGTGGGCCTGGGCGCTGCCATCGACTACGTCAACCGCGTGGGCATCGAGAACATCGCGCGCTACGAGCACGAGCTGCTGGTGTACGGCATGCAGCAGCTGTCCACCATCCGCGGCGTGCGGCTCATCGGCACGGCGGCGGACAAGGCCAGCGTGATGTCGTTCGTGCTGGCGGGTTACTCCACCGAAGAGGTCGGCAAAGCCTTGAACGAGGAGGGCATTGCCGTGCGCACCGGCCACCACTGCGCGCAGCCCATCCTGCGCCGCTTTGGTGTGGAGACCACGGTGCGGCCGTCGCTGGCGTTCTACAACACCTTCGACGAGATCGACCGCCTGACCACGGTGGTCCGCAGGCTGGCAGCGCAGCGGATCTGACCCAACCGGACCGAAACCCCAACGGGTTCGACCGGGCCTGTCTGCATCGATCCCTCCAGCCTCTGCGGGCGCTCTTGCTGACAAGGCAGAGCGCCTGTTTTTTGGGGGGCCTGCTGTGGGTCTCAAGGTGCCTGGCGGACGAGCCCAAGGCCTTTCCGTGCCGTACTGCCTGCTCCGCAGATACGTCAGGCTCGTGCAGCAATTTGCTATCAATTAAATAGCTAAAAATGCATGTCTATCAAGCGGTAGGCAGGTATTTCATTCGATGGCCTGTGTTATGCGCGCTGCGCGACCGCGCCTCGGCAGGGCGGCGCACTGCTGCCCAGGAAGCGCAGCGCCTGTGCCGGGCGCCCCGGTGGCTATTTCTCCTGCAGCGAAATCGCGCAAGCGGCCCTGATCAAGCGGTCGCGGGGGTTGTCGGCCATGTCTGCAAAGGCCAGGTTGCGGCCATCGCTTTCCACGTAATCGTGGATGCGCATCTGGCCTTGCCACAAGGGGCCGCTGAAAAGGCTGATCGACCGGTGCCAGGCCTTGTTCTCCTTGCAGTCCACCATGGCTGTGGAGTAGTAGGAGCGAAAGGGCTTGCCGTCGAACGCAGTGCGCGCTGTGCCGCGGTTGACCCGCAGCTTGACCAGGCGCATGGACTCGAAGGCCACCGCGCTGGTGGCGTCCACTTCCACGGTGTCCGTGGATGCGTTGCCAGGGTCGCCGACCACGGTGAGCCATGTGGAGCTTTGCGCACCCGCTGTAGCGGAGATGAGCGCGGCAGCGAGCACAACGGATTTCATGGACGGCCTCTTTTGCAAAACGCTATTCAAACACCAAATGGACGCGCCGTGCAGGCATTTGGCACAGGGTCATGAAGGTCCGTCAGAAAACGCCCATCGCCAGCCCCGCCGCCAATGCCCGGCCCAGGGCCTCGCAGCGCGTGAGGTCGGCGGCGTCGATCTGCTTGGCCGCCAGGATGGCCGCCTGCGTCTGCGCGTGGGTGCAGACGATCAGCGGCTCGGCCACGGCTTTCAGGCGCCAGCCGGTAGCGATGCGCGCCACCTGCCGCGCCGCCTGGGTGCCGTCGCTGCCCGCGCAGACCATGCAGGCGTACGGGCGGCCGTTGGCCCGGTCGAGCACTCCGTAGTAGCTGCGGTCAAAAAAGTCCTTGAGCTGCCCGCTCATGGCCGCCAGGTTTTCCGGCGTGGCAAACATTACGCCATCTGCTGCCAGCATGTCTGCAGCACCCGCCTGGCTGGCGTGCAGCAGCCGCACGTGCACACCGGGCTCCTGCGATGCACCCCGGCAAGCCGCCTCGGCCATCTGCTGCGTGCCGCCCGTCATCGAGTGGTAGACGATCAGCAGCGTTTTCAGTGGCGCGGCCGGGTCGTGCGGAGCGGCGGGCGTGGCTGTCGACGCTGATATCGCTGGTGCAGGCATCGCAGGCGAGGGGGTCTTGTCCATGCGGCGAGCATATCGCCGCCTCTGCATTGCACGGCGACGGTCAAGCGAAGTCGAGCGTCTTCATGGCCGCGGTCAGGGTGGCTGCAGATTGTGCGTAGCCGTCCCACGGCGTGTTGCCGGCGGCAAGGCGGGGCGCTATGGTCTGCACCGTCCAGTGCGCGGAGCTGGTCAGGCCGTCCAGCTCGTCCCATGCCACCGGCACGGACACGCCCATGCCGGGCCGCGCACGGGCCGACCAGGCGCACACCGTGGTGGCGCCCCGGCCATTGCGCAGGTAGTCCACGAAGATCTTGCCCACGCGGTTGCGTGGCCCGCTCTTGGCGACGAAGCGCTCCGGTATCGTGCGGGCCAAGTGCTCCACGATGGCCTTGGAGAACGCGCGCACCGTGTCCCAGTCGCGCAGGCGTTTGAGGGGCACCACCACATGCAGCCCCTTGCCGCCGCTGGTCTTGAGGAACGCGGGCAGGCCCAGCTCCTGCAGCAGCACGCGCACCAGCAGAGTGCCTTCCTGCACCTCTTGCCACGACACACCATCGCCCGGGTCCAGGTCGAACGTCATGCGGTCGGGGCGCTCGATGCGGTCCTTCAGTGCGTTCCAGGTGTGGTATTCGATGACGTTCATCTGGGCATAGCTGCGCAGGCCCTGCGCAGACGCGATCTCCATCAGCGGGTCGTGCCCCTCGTCCAGGGCCGGGTCCAGCTGCAGCACGCCCGCCATGCGGTCGCTGTCCTCATGCTTCTGAAAGAACAGCTGCCCCTCGATACCGTCAGGCGCGCGGACCACCGCCACGGGGCGTGACTTCAGATGCTCCAGCATCAGCGGCGCCACCAGCGCGTAGTAGCGCACCATGTCCATCTTGGTGATGCCGGTGGATGCGTCGACGACCCGTTCGCCATGGGTGATGCGGGGCTCGGGCTGCGAGGGTTGCGCGCGCTTCACTGGGGGGCGGGCTGTGGCGGTGCGGGGCATGGCGTGGTTCTCATAGTCAAGAAGGTGGAGCGGGTGCCAAGGCGGAGGTTGCAGCGCAGAGTGCGTGGCCCTTGCGGCACCTGGCATGCGCCTGCCGTGGCGTACGGGCAAGCGCTTTTTGCCTACAGCCGTCGCGCTGGTTCCTGCTGACAATGGGTCCCAAACTCAAGGAGCCTTCATGGAGTCAGTCAACCCACAACAACCCAGCGAAGAAAACGTGTTCGGCACCTCCGATGGCGCGTCTTACTCAGCGGTGCTCTCGCACGGCGATGCAGGGCGGGTCACCATCCAGAGCCTGCTGGTCGACGGCCACAACACGCCCGTGCGCGAGGCCACCTTCGACACCCGGCAGCGGGCCGTTGCGGCGGTCGAGGAATACGCCCGGGGCGACAGAAAGCCCTGACCGCTGCCCGCAGCCGGGCTGCGGTATCGGCCTGCGTGGCCGCTCCATGCGGCCAGCGCGGCGCGCAGAGCCCAGGTCACGCACCATCGCCCGCGTTGCCGGTAATGGGCAGCACCGTGCCGGTGATGTAGCTGGAGCACGACGGCGCTGCCAGAAACACATAGGCGGGCGAGATTTCCTCAGGCTGTGCAGGCCGGCCCATGTGCGTGTCTTCGCCAAACTTGGCAATATCTTCGGGGCGCTTGTCCGCGGGGTTCAGCGGCGTCCACACCGGGCCGGGCGCCACCGCATTCACGCGGATGCCCTTGTCGGCCAGGTTGTGTGCCAAGGCCTTGGTGAACGCATGGATCGCCCCCTTCGTGGCCGAATAGTCCAGCAACTCTTTGCTGCCGCGCAGCCCGGTGACCGAGCCGGTATTGATGATCGCGTCGCCGCGATGCAGGTGCGGCAGGACGGCCTTGGCCATGTGGAAGTAGCCGTAGATGTTGGTGCGGAAGGTCTCGTCGAAACGTTCTTCGGTCAAATCTTCCAGCGAGGCTGCATGCTCCTGAAAGGCCGCGTTGTTCACCAGCACGTTGAGCTTGCCAAAGGCCTTGACCGTCTGCTGGACGGCCTGCTGGCAGTACGCCGCATCGCGCACATCGCCCGGCAGCAGGATGCAGCGCCCGCCCTCTGCCTCCACCAGTTCGCGGGTGCGTTTGGCATCCTCGTGCTCGGACAGGTAGGCAATCGCCACGTCGGCCCCTTCGCGTGCAAACAGCACCGCCACGGCACGTCCGATGCCCGAGTCACCGCCGGTGATGAGCGTGGAAAAACCCTCCAGCTTGCCGCTGCCTTGGTAGTGCGGCGCTTCGAAGCGCGGCTGCAACTGCAGGTCGGCCTCTATGCCGGGTTTCGTCAGGTGTTGCCGGGGCAGCGGGGTGGTGGGCTCTTCGCGGCCCGGGCCTGGGGCGGCTTTCTTCTTGGCTGGCTGACCGGCCTTGGGCTTCGCAGCCTTCTGCTGCTGGTCTTTCGCATCCTGCTCGGCCTGGATCTTCTGCTGCTTCAGCGTGGTGGTGGATGCAGCACCGGCCGTGGACGCAGGCACTGCCGACTTGCGGGCGGTGGCCGGCGACTGCTTGGGTGACGGCGTCAATGAAGATGTGGATGAACGTCGGGCCGCGGATGTTGATGCCGCTGGCGCTGTTGCTGCACGGGCTGATGTTCGTGCTGCTGGAGCGGGCGCAGCAGCCGAGGATGAGGCCGGCTTGCGGCGCGGCGGTGCGGGGCGTTGTGTGCTCATGGATATGTTCAGTGCGTGTGTGTGGTTCGGCAAGGGGCGCGGTGTGCGCAGACCGACGGACCGGCCATCAGCCCAACGGCTTCCACACCGGCGGTTCGGGGTCCGGGAATCGCAGCGGCACGCTGCGGGGCCGGGCCATCGCCTCGCCCTGGCGCATGCGCTTGAGTGTGCGGGGCTTGACGTGGTCGGTCGCGGTACGGTGGGTCTTGGACATGACGGTCTCCCAGAGGGCTGCAGAGGGGCTTCAGAGGTACTTGATGCCTCATTACCCCATCGGACCAGGGCAGGCCGTGTCAGACAGCGTCGGCTTCTCTCATCAGAGTGGATGCGTGCGCAGCATCCAGCGACCTGCGTGGGTGCCGCGTATCACTGGCGGGCGGATGCCGCGCTGTCCTTCGCGTGGCCCAGCATTTCCTTCATCCAGTTCACCAGCATGCCGGTATAGGCCTCGCTCCATTCAGGCCGGGCCAGTGCGTGGTCGGCCTCTGCGATCACCCGGTACGTCATGGATCGGGAGCGCAAGAAGGCTGCGCGGTAGTTCTCCAGCACCGGGTGCGGCACGATGACATCCCGCTCGGATTCCACCAGCAGCACATCGCCTTCGAACTGTGCGCTGGCCGCCAGCGCGCGGTTGGCGTCGGTGGGCAGCTTCATGGCGCGGTAGCGGGCCAGTTCCTGCCGGTCCAGATGCTGCTTGGGCACCAGCCAGTCCTCGTCCTTGTAGAGGGCGGGCGCACGCAGCGCCATCCAGCGCACGGGTCGCAGCGCGCTGAGCACGGTAGCCAGGTAGCCGCCGTAGCTGCTGCCCACCACCGCGACCGACCTGCGGTCCACGGCCGGGTGCCCTGTGAGCACATCGTAGGCGGCCAGCATGTCGTTCAGGTTGTCTTCCCTCGTCACAGTGTCGCGGTGCGCCTTGTCGCGGGCATGGCCGCGCAGGTCGATGGTGAGGCATATGCAGCCCAGCGCCGCAATGGCGTGGGCCCGCGAGAGGTACTGCTCCTGGCTGCCGTCCCAGCCGTGCACCAGCATCACGCCGGGCACCACCGTGTCCGGCGCGACCAGCGTGCCTGCGATGGTGCGGTCGCCCGAGGGGATCTGAATGTCTCTATGCCGTGTCGCCATCGGTATGCACTACGGTGTACTTGGTCAGCGGCCCGACCTCGGGGTCCTCGCCCTGGAAGTAGACGACGGCCGATGCGGGGGGCGGCGCCAAAGGGCCGAACTCTTCGATGCAACTGGCCCGCACCGTGTGCAGGCCGGGGTCGGCATGAAAGGCCTCCAGCGCGGCGATCTCCGCCCCGGTGGCGCCGCCGATGCGCCAGGACTGCTCCAGCACGCCGGAGCTCCATTCGCCTCCGGCATGGATGCCCTGCGCCACGTCGTAGTTGACGCGCGAGGCGTAGAAGCCCGGAAAGCACTGCCGCACTGAGGCGTCGTAGAGCAGTGCCTGGTCCACCGCCTTGCGCACCGGGCCGGGCGGCAGCGTGGCCAGCAGCGCATGGAAGTCGCCGCGCACCACGGTCAGGTCCGACCCGCCGTACGCCACGGCGCCGCGGTTGTCGCGTGTGAGGCGCTGGCGGCCATGGTACGAGGCCAGGATGCCCGCCACGCGCACCTGGCCGACGCTCAGCGTGTCGACGTTCGAGAGGTTGTGCTCCAGCACCACGCCATGCTCGGCAAAGGCGTTGTCGCTCAGCGCCGCCAGGCTCATGGTCAGCTCGCCGATGGCATGCACCACCGACTGCCCGCGCCCGCCAGTCTCCGCCACGGGCTTGATGCGCACGGGCCCCAGGGCCAGCAACCGTTCGCCGGCCTCGACCGCGTCGTGGCGCGTGAAGGCGGTGTAGCCCGCCAGCACGGCCTTCTCAATGGCCTCGGGCAGGGTGTGGCTCCAGCCCAAAGGGGCGGCCGCATCGGGTGCGATCAAGGGGTGGGTGATGGCCTTGGTCGCCACGAAGGCATGGGGCACCACGCCGCCGAACAGGTCGTCCTCGCCGCGCATGTGCAGGTTCAGGGCGGAAGCCTCCACCAGAGTTTCGCTCGGCACCAGGTAGGTGCGCTGGGTCCACAGCGATGGGGCGAGTTCGTCGCTGTATGCACAGCCCTTCAGGTGCGCCACGCGGCGCGCCACGTGTTCGCGGGTCTGGCGCTCGTGCTCGCTGGCATGGCCTTGCAGGCCCAACGTGAAGGGCATGACGACTTCTGCTTCATGCTGCAACGCCGTGGGCTGCTGCACGGAGCGCAAGGGGCCGTCGTGGACGGTCGGGTCGGTCATGCAAGGTCCTTTCCTTTCGGAGGGCCGGCCAGCGGGCCGGCGGCGCCGGTGCCGAAGCACAGACATTCTGAAAGGATCGTATTTTTGGACCGCTCCATTCGGTGTAGGACGGATAAGCAAGCGTGGGACAGCCGCGCCACTCCGGTGTAAGGCCGTGCAACACGCCAAGAACCGATGCACGCAGGGTCTCGTAGCCGGCCTGCAGCGTGCTTTGCCGGCCCTGGAGGTTGTTTGCTATTAAATATATAGCAGCAAAGTGTGGCGTATAAAGCGGTAGGGGCAGTTTGAATGCCCCATCCCTCAATACGTCTCCAGGTGCAGTCGCCCTTCGCGCTTGAGCGCCGCGCCCACCTGGCTCCAGTCCAGCCCGCTGGCGGTGGCGATGTCGCGCAGGGCCATCACCACGCCTTCCTCCATGCTTTGGAGGCCGCACACATAGAAATGGCTGCTGCCATCGCGCAGCAGCGCGGCCAGGTCGGCAGCGCGCTCGCGCATCAGGTCCTGCACGTACCGCCGGGGTTGCCCTGCGGTGCGCGAGAACGCGAGGTTGATGTCGATGAAGTCCTTGGGCAGGCTTTGCAGCGGGCCGAAGTAGGGCAGCTCCTGCTGGGTGCGCGCCCCGAAGAACAGCAGCAGCTTGCCGCCCTCGAACTTGCCGCTGCTGCGCAGCCGGCGGCGCCATTCGGTCATCGCCCGCATCGGTGCGCTGCCGGTGCCGGTGCAGATCATCACGATGTGCGAGCGCGGGTGGTTGGGCATCAGGAACGAGCTGCCGAACGGCCCCACAACCTGCACCTTGTCGCCCACCTGCAGGTCGCACACGTAGTTGGAGGCCACGCCGCGCACGGCGTGGCCGTCGTGGTCGGTGGTCACGCGCTTGACCGTGAGCGCCAGGTTGTTGTAGCCGGGACGCTCGCCGTTGCGCGGGCTGGCAATCGAGTACTGGCGCGCGTGGTGCGCCTTGCCCAGCGCGTCGGTGCCCGGCGGGATGATGCCGATGGACTGCCCCTCCAGCACGGGGAACGGCATGCTGCCGAAGTCGAGCACCACGTGGTGCGTCTCGCTCTCGAAACCCGCTTCGGTGCAGTTGAAGTTGCCCACTACTGTGGCGGTGGTGGGGCTCTTCGGCGGGAACAGGTTGGTGTAGGGGTGCGCGGCCGACCAGGGCGGCACGGTGGCACCGTACTGGGCCGATTGAAACGGCTGGGCCCCGGGCTCTGCCGCGGCGGCGGGCGGCGCAGCCTGCAGCGCGGTGGCCTGTGCCGCCGCGGCCGGTGCGCCCTCGGCCGCCAGCTCCTCGGGCGACAGCTCTGCGGGCAGTTCTTCCCAGGTCAGTTGTTCCTCGATGCTGTAGGCGCGCGCCAGCGGCATGGTGCGCCAGTTGTCGATGGAGCCCGTGGGGCAGGGCGAGATGCAGGCCATGCAGCCGTTGCACACATCGGCCCGCACGACGTAGTTGTTGTCGTCGTGCGTGATGGCGCCCACCGGGCAGGTGGCCTCGCAGGTGTTGCAGCGGATGCAGATCTCGGGGTCGATCAGGTGCTGCTTCAGCATGCCGTTGTCGATCAGCGTGGTGGTATCCATATTTTTCTTCCAGCGAAGCCGCAGAATTCTTGGGCGATGCCTTGGATTGCGCGCGGCCCCGGGCCAGTGCCACCGCGGAACCGGCTCCGCCGGGCCGCCGGTGGCGTCCCCCCTCGGGGGGGAAGCCGCGCAGCGGCTCAGGGGGCTCAACTAAAGCGGACGTATTCAAAGTCGACCGGCTGGCGGTTGATGCCCATCACCGGCGGCGCGATCCAGCCCGCGAACTTGCCGGGCTCCACCACGCGGCCCATCAGCGACGCGACGAACGCAAAGTCCTCGGGCGTGGGCAGCCACTCGGCCTTGCGCGCTGCCCATTCCACGTCGTTCACCACGCGGCCGTCGGGCGACATCTTGATGCCGGCCAGGGCGCCTATCTGGCGGTTGAAGGCCTTGTGCGGCACCGACAGGCGCGTGGGGATGCCGGCTTTTTCCAGCACCTTGTTCCAGCGGCCCACGCCGGCCATCGAGTCCTTGATGAAGTCGTCGCGCAGCACCTCGTTCAGCGCGTTGAGCATGGGCACGTCCTTTTCCAGCAGCTGGCCGTCCTTGACCTCCAGCACCTTGTAGGTCTGGCCCTTGAGGATGTGGTCGTCCGTGCGTTTGCCTTCTTCGTAGCGGCCCTTGAGGCCCGAGCTGTAGAAGATGGCTGCGTTGCTCGACTGGTCGGCGCCGAACAGGTCGATGGTCACGCTGTAGTGGAAGTTCAGGTAGCGCTGCACTGTGCCCAGGTCGATGGCGCCGGCGGCGCGCACCTTGGCCGGGTCGTCGGTCTTCAGCTCATTCATCACCTGTGCGGTGCGCGCCAGCACGCGCGAGACGCCGGACTCGCCCACGAACATGTGGTGGGCTTCCTCGGTCAGCATGAACTTGGTGGTGCGGGCCAGCGGGTCGAATGCGCTCTCTGCCAGCGCCGACAGCTGGAATTTGCCGTCGCGGTCGGTGAAGTAGGTGAACATGAAGAACGCAAGCCAGTCGGGCGTCTTCTCGTTGAAGGCGCCCAGGATGCGCGGGTTGTCCACGTCGCCCGAGGTGCGCTGCAGCAGTGCCTCGGCTTCTTCCCGGCCGTCGCGGCCGAAGTGCTTGTGCAGCAGGTAGACCATGGCCCACAGGTGGCGGCCTTCTTCCACATTGATCTGGAACAGGTTGCGCAGGTCGTACATGCTGGGCGCGGTGAGGCCCAGGTGGCGCTGCTGCTCCACCGACGCGGGCTCGGTGTCGCCCTGCGTCACGATGATGCGGCGCAGGTTGGCGCGGTGTTCGCCGGGCACGTCCTGCCAGGCCTTCTCGCCCTTGTGGTCGCCGAAGTGAATCTCGCGGTTGGCGTCGCCCGGGTTCAGGAAGATGCCCCAGCGGTAGTCGCGCATCTTCACGTGGCCGAACTGTGCCCAGCCCTGCGGGTCCACGCTCACGGCGGTGCGCAGGTAGACCTCGTGGTCGGTCGAGCCCTCGGGGCCCACGTCGTCCCACCAGTTGATGAAGTTGGGCTGCCAGCCTTCGAGCGCGCGCTGCAGCGTGCGGTCTTCGCCCAGGTTGACGTTGTTGGGGATCTTCTCGCTGTAGTTGATCGTGCTCATGGCCAGTCCTTCAAGTGGAGGTTCATATCCGTTCGGCCTGAGCTTGTCGAAGGCTTGCGCAGTGCTTCGACAAGCTCAGCCTGAACGGGTGGGGAGGTCAATCGGTTGGGTGGGGGTTTGGGGTCAGACGCGGTTCAGATCGAAGCCGGCTTTTTCACCGGTACCGTAGACCTTGAGCGCTCCCTTGTCGCCCACGGCGTTGGGGCGGTTGAAGATCCAGTTCTGCCAGGCGGTCAGGCGGCCGAAGATGCGGGTGTTCATGTTCTCCTTGCTGGCAAAGCGCAGGTTGGCCTCCAGCCCGGTGAGCGAGTCGGGCGACATCGCGGCGCGCTCCTCGATGGCGATGCGGATCTCGTCGTCCCAGTCGATGTCGTCCGGGGCGGCGGTCACCAGGCCCAGGGCCAGCGCGGCGTCCGCATCCAGCGGCGTGCCGGCCGCGGCGCGCGCGGCTTCCAGCGGTGCGGCTTCTTCGTAGAAGCGGCGCTGCAGGCGGCTTTGGTCGTTCACCATCGGCAGCAGCCCGAAGTTGAACTCGTTGAGCGTGAGCTTGGGCGCGCGCTCGGCATCGTCGGGCAGGGCCAGCATGTAGGTGCGGTCGGCGGCCAGCGCCAGTTCGGCCAGCGATCCGGCAAACGCCGAGCCCGACTCCACCAGCGCGAACAGGCTGCGCGAGGACACATCCAGCCGCGCGAACGTGCGGCGCAGCGCGCCGATGGTCTCGCGCACCAGCCAGTGGTCCTGGTGCGCGATCAGCGTGGCGTCGCTGGCCAGCACGGCCTGGGCATCGCCCTCGGTCTTGAGCAGCCAGGTGCCGATGTCGAGTTCGTTGGTGCGCAGGTTCAGGATGGCGTCGTCCAGCTGGCGCGCCAGGGCCAGCGGCCACCAGGCGGCGCCTGCGGCCTCGATGCCGGCGATGTCCGTGGGTTGCGCGCCGGTGGGCGCCTTCAGCGTGAGGGTGGCCGTGCGGCGGGTGCGGTCGATGTCGACGCTGACATGGGCGTAGCGCAGGCTGTCGGCGCCTTCTTCGCGCTCCACGCGGGTCAGGGCCACGCCGTTTGCGTTGGCTGGGCGGTGGCTGCCATGGGCCAGGCGCGCCGCCGCGTCATCGACGGCGGCCGCGAACTGCGCCGGCTTGGCGATGCGGTCCACCAGGCGCCAGTCCACCGCGCGCTGGCCGCGCACGCCTTCCACGCTGGTGCAGAAGATGTCGGCCAGGTCGTGGCGTACGTGGCGCTTGTCGGTCACGCGCGTCAGGCCACCGGTGCCGGGCAGCACGCCCAGCAGGGGCACTTCAGGCAGCGACACGGCCGACGAGCGGTCGTCCACCAGCACGATCTCGTCGCAGGCCAGGGCCAGCTCGTAGCCGCCGCCCGCGCAGGCGCCGTTCACGGCGGCGACGAACTTCAGGCCCGAGTGCTTGGAGGAGTCCTCGATGCCGTTGCGCGTCTCGTTGGTGAACTTGCAGAAGTTCACCTTCCAGGCGTGGCTGGAGACACCCAGCATGAAGATGTTGGCGCCCGAGCAGAAGATGCGGTCCTTGGCGCTGGTGACGATCACCGTGCGCACGCCCGGGTGCTCGAAGCGCACGCGGTTGAGCGCGTCGTGCAGCTCGATGTCCACGCCCAGGTCGTAGCTGTTGAGCTTGAGCTTGTAGCCGGGGCGGATGCCGCCGTCTTCGGCAATGTCGAGCGACAGGCGGGCAATGGGGCCATCCACCGCCAGCTTCCAGTGGCGGTACTGCGTGGGGTCCGTGCGGTAGTCAACGCGGGTGGGTGCGGTGGTCTGGGCGGTCATGGGGCGTCTCCGTCAAATCTTGCAACAGGAATAATAATGCATCAATTGATCTGTTGATGTGCATCATGGTGCATGTTTGCGGGCAAGTCAATGCATGCGCGAATTTTTCGAGGATTTTTGTGGCCGCCGGGCGAGTGGGTCGCGCCGATGAGCCGGTCAGCAGGCGACGTCGGGGCGTGCCCGGACACGGGCGGACGCAGGCCCACGTGAAGGGCTGCACCGGCGGAAGGGGCGGAAGGGGCGGAAGGGGTGCGCGGCCCCAGAGGCCCCGCGTCCCGCGTCTACCAGCTGGGTGTCAGTCGGGTCGGTCGACCATGAGCCTGCGCACCCCGGTGCGCAGCTGCCGCAGGCTGTCGTCCACAGCCTGCCCCGAGGTGTCGATGGTCAGGTCCGCCTTCGAATAGAAGGCTGCCCGGCCTTCCAGGATGCGGCGCAGGTCGTCCATGGCTTCCTTGCTGGCGGCCATGGGGCGCATGTCGCCCTGGGCCAGCACGCGGCCCATGTGCTCCTCGGGCGCGGCGCGCAGCCACACCGTGGTGCAGTGCGCCAGCAGCTCGTTGAAGGTGGCAGGGTCTGAGACGATGCCGCCGGGCGTGGCGATCACCACCTCGCTGTGGATCTGCACGATCTCCTCGAGCGCGCGGCGTTCGTAGCGGCGGTAGGCGGTGGTGCCGTACAGGTCGTGGATCTCGCGCACGCTGCAGCCCGCCAGGGTCTCGATCTCGCGGCTCAGCTCGATGAACGGCACGTCCAGGTCGCGCGCCAGCAGGGGCCCCAGCGTGGACTTGCCCGCGCCGCGCAGCCCCACCAGCGCGATGCGCCGGTGGCGTGCCGAGTCGCTGGCGCCGTTGTTCAGCAGCTCGTGCAGCGCCAGCCGCGCGCGGCGCAGCTCGGGCTCGCTGCGGTGCTCCAGCAGCTCCCGGATCAGCAGCCACTCGGGCGACCGGGTAGTGAAGTCGCCCACCAGCTCGGCCAGTGAGCAGTGCAGCGCGCCGGCCACCTGCTGCAACACCAGGATGGACGCGTTGCCCGTGCCGTACTCCAGGTTGGCCAGGTGCCGTTCCGACACATCGGCCGCCACCGCCACCGCCTTGCGCGTGAGCCCGCGCTGCGCCCGCAGGTTGCGCACCCGCTCGCCCAGGGCGGTCAGCAGGGGGTTGCGGGCTTCGTCGGCAGGCCCTGGCGCGACCTCGCCCAGGGCTGGGGGCAAGGTGGCGGTGTCTTCTGGTTCGTTCATGTCCATCCTCAAATTCACATCGGCTGCACCTGGGCATTTTGCGGTGCATCCCCCGGGCGGCCCGCGCGGCCGGACACCGTAGGGGAAAACACCATGCATGCACTATAGTGCTTGACACTGCATCAAGCATTACCTATCGTTCATGTGCAGGCAAGATACTGCACATTGCCGAATCACACAAGAAAATGCATGCAGCACTGTGCACGCTGCGCTCCATTGTCCCAGCCACCCACGAGTCGCCATGTCCGATAAAGCAGCATTCCATGAAGCCCTGGCCGCATTGACCGGGCAGATCGCAGGCCGACGTCTGGACCGTGACCTGCAAACCTGGCTCAACCAGACGCACGGCCAGGGAAGCGACGCCTACCGGCAGCTCAAGGCGGGTTGCCTGGCGGGCGTGGCGCAAGGCTGGCTCTGCGAGCGCGAGGGCGGTGGCATCCGCTACGGCCGGGTCTTCCAGGCAGACGACGCGCTGCACCGCTTCTCGGTGGACGTGGTGGACATGCAGGACATCGCCGGCCCGCACCACACCCATCCGCTCGGAGAGATCGACCTGATCATGCCGCTGGAGGGCGACGCCACCTTCGACGGGCACCCCGCCGGCTGGTGCGTGTACCCGCCCGGCAGCGCCCACCGCCCCACCGTGGCCCAGGGCCGCTCGCTGGTGCTCTACCTGCTGCCCGAGGGGCAGATTCAATTCACGCGCTGAAGGCACGGCGGGCTCGCCGCCCGACTTGTCCGCTGCATCGCTGCCGCCACCGACATCGCCACCGCGGGCGCTGCCGACCACCTGCAAGAAAGATCTTCATGACCGAACTGCTCCCCAACTACGCTGCCGGACGCTGGCAAACCGGCCAGGGCCCGGGCGCCGTGCTCCAGGACCCGGTGCTGGGCCACGACCTGGTGCGCGTGGATGCCACGGGCCTCGACCTGCCCGAGGCCTTCCGGTTCGCCCGCGAACAGGGCGGCTCGGCATTGCGTGCGTTGACCTACCGGCAGCGCGCCGCGCTACTGGGCGCCGTGGTCAAGGTACTTCAAACCCACCGCGACGCGTACTACGAGATCGCCACGGCCAACAGCGGCACGGTGAAGAACGACTCCGCCGTGGACATCGACGGCGGCATCTTCACGCTGGGCCAGTACGCCAAATGGGGCGATGCGCTGGGCGATGTGCGCGCGCTGCGCGATGGCGACGCCGCCCGGCTCGGCAAGGAGCCCGTGTTCCTGTCGCAGCACCTGCAGGTGCCCGCGCGCGGCGTGGCGCTGTTCATCAACGCCTTCAACTTCCCGGCCTGGGGCCTGTGGGAAAAGGCGGCGCCCGCGCTGCTCTCCGGCGTGCCGGTGATCGTCAAGCCCGCCACGTCCACCGCCTGGCTCACGCAGCGCATGGTGCGCGACGTGGTCGATGCGGGCGTGCTGCCGGCGGGCGCGCTGTCGGTCATTGCAGGCAGCTCGGCCGGGCTCATGGACCAGCTCGGGCCGTTCGACGTGGTCTCGTTCACCGGCTCGGCCGACACGGCCGGCATCATCCGCGCCCACCCTGCGGTGGCCCAGCGCTCGGTGCGCGCCAACATCGAGGCCGACAGCCTCAACAGTGCGCTGCTGCTGCCCGATGCGGCGCCCGGCAGCGACGCCTTCAACCTGCTGGTGCGCGAAGTGGTGCGCGAGATGACCGTCAAGTCGGGCCAGAAATGCACCGCCATCCGCCGCATCCTGGTGCCGGCGGGTTTGTACGGCGCAGCGGCCGAGGCCATTGGCGCCAAGCTCGCAGGCGTGACGGTGGGCAACCCCCGCAACGACGGCGTGCGCATGGGCTCGCTCGTCAGCACGGCCCAACTGCACGCCGTGCGCGAGGGGCTTGCGCAGCTGAGCGCCCACGCCGACATCCTGCACGACGGCCGCCACCAGCCGCTGGTGGACGCCGACCCCGCCGTGGCCGCTTGCATCGGCCCGGTGCTGCTGGGTGTGCGCGACGCCGATGCGGCAGCCGTGGTACACGATGTGGAGGTGTTCGGCCCCGTCGCCACGCTCGTGCCCTACCGCGACGTGGACCATGCCGTATCGCTGGCGCAGCGCGGGCAGGGGTCACTCGTCACGTCGCTGTACGGGGCGGATGACGCGGCTTTGGCACACGCAGCCGTGCAATTGGCGGCCAGCCATGGCCGTGTGCACGTGGTGACGCCCGACGTCGCGCAGGCCCACACCGGCCACGGCAACGTGATGCCCATGTCGCTGCACGGCGGCCCCGGGCGCGCAGGCGGCGGCGCGGAGCTGGGCGGCCTGCGTGCGCTCGACTTCTACCACCAGCGCAGTGCGGTGCAGGCCAGCCCCGGCGTGCTGGCTGCGCTGGGCCTCTGACAACCGCAGCAACAAACGCCAGTCAGCCAGCCAGCCCACGTCCGCACAGAACACAGCCAGCGAGCCGGAGACATCGCCATGAACGAATTGCCCGAGCGTTTCAACTTTGCGCAGCACCTGTTCGACCTGAACCGCGACCACGCGAAGCGCACCGCCTACATCGACGACCGCGGCACGCTGAGCTACGGCGACCTGCAGGACCGCGCCCGGCGCCTGGCCGGTGTGCTGGTGGATGCCGGCCTGCGGCGCGAAGAGCGGGTGCTGATGCTGATGCACGACACCAGCGACTGGCCTGTGTGCTTTCTGGGCTGCCTGTACGCCGGCGTGGTGCCCGTGGCGGTCAACACCCTGCTCACCGCGGACGACTACGCCTACATGCTGGGCCACAGTCGCGCGCAGGCCGTGCTGGTGTCGGGCGCGTTGCTGCCCATCTTGCACAGCGCCATGGCGCTCGGCCCGCACGAGGTGGCCGCGCTGTGGGTGTCTCAGCCCACGCAAACGCTCGGCAAAGGGGCTGTGGACCTGGAAAACGCCATTTCTTACGCAGAGCCACTGCCTGCGCCTGCCGCCACCGGGCCCGACGACCCGGGCTTCTGGCTGTACTCGTCGGGCTCCACCGGCAAGCCCAAGGGCACGGTGCATACCCACGGCAACCTCTGGTGGACGGCCGAGCTATACGGCAAGCCCGTGCTGGGCCTCACGCGCGACGACGTGTGCTTCTCGGCCGCCAAGCTGTACTTCGCCTACGGGCTGGGCAACGCGCTCACCTTCCCGCTGTCGGTGGGCGCCACCGTGGTGCTGATGGCCGAGCGGCCCACGCCCGACGCCACCTTTCAGCGCTGGGTGGACCACCGGCCCACCGTATTCTTCGGTGCGCCCACCGGCTTTGCGGGCATGCTGGCCTCGCCCCGGCTGCCGGCGCGCGCCCAGGTGGCGCTGCGCATGTGCTCGTCCGCCGGCGAGGCACTGCCCGCCGACATCGCCCAGCGCTTCAAGGCGCATTTCGGCTGCGACATCATCGACGGCATCGGCTCCACCGAGATGCTGCACATCTTCCTGTCCAACCGCCCGGGCGACATCCGCTACGGCAGCACCGGCAAGCCCGTGCCCGGCTACGACATCGCGCTGCGCGGCGAGGACGGCGGCACCGTGGCCGACGGCGAGGTGGGCGACCTGTATATCCGGGGCCCCAGCGCCGCCCTGATGTACTGGAACAACCGCGACAAGACGCGCGACACCTTCCAGGGCGGCTGGACCAAGAGCGGCGACAAGTACGTGCGCGACGCGGACGGCTACTACACCTACGCCGGGCGCAGCGACGATATGCTCAAGGTCAGCGGCATCTACGTCTCGCCCTTCGAGGTCGAGGCCACGCTGATGCAGCACACCGCCGTGCTCGAGGCTGCAGTCATCGGGGTGCTGGATGGCGAGGGGTTGACCAAGACCAAGGCCTTTGTGGTGCTCAAGGACGGCCAGGCGGCAACGGACGACGAGCTCAAGACCTTCGTCAAGGACCGCCTGGCACCGTACAAATACCCGCGCCTCATCGAGTTCGTGCCCGAGCTGCCCAAGACCGCCACCGGCAAGATCCAGCGCTTTCGCCTGCGCGAGCAGGAGGCCCGGGCGTGAGCGCCACGGCGAGCTCCGGCGGCCCGGCGTCTCTGGCCAGCATCTCCTGGCGGGGGCAGGTCGTGCAGGTCGAGTACCAGTGGATAGCGCCCGAGCGCACGCAGGCACCGCTGGTGGTCTTTTTGCACGAAGGCCTGGGCTCGGTGGCGATGTGGAAGGACTTCCCCGCGCAGCTGTGCGCGGCGGGCGGGTTTCGGGGCCTGATGTTCTCGCGCCCTGGCTACGGCCGCTCCACGCCACGTGCGCCCGATGAGCACTGGGGCGTGGACTTCATGCACCGGCAGGCACACGAGGTACTGCCCGCGCTGCTGCAGGCCCTGGGCGTGGTGGAAGCGCCCTGGCTCTTCGGCCACAGCGACGGAGCGTCCATCGCGCTGCTGTACGCAGCGAAGTTTCCGAACCACGTGGCCGGCCTGGTGCTGCTGGCCCCGCACATCTTGGTCGAGGACGTGACCATCGCCAACATCGAGCTGGCGCGCACGGCCTATGAAACCACCGACCTTCGAAACAAGCTTGGCCGCTACCACGACGACGCGGACTCGGCCTTCTGGGGCTGGAACCGCATCTGGCTCGACCCCGCATTTCGCACGTGGAACATCGGAGCGGACATCACCGCCGTGCGAGCCCCCGTGCTGGCCGTGCAGGGCTTGGACGACGAATACGGCACGCTGGCGCAGATCCGCGGCATTGCCGGGCGCGTGCCTGGCACGCAGTTGCTGGAGCTTGACGGATGTGCACATTCCCCCCACCGTGACCGGCCCGGCGACGTGATCTCCGAGACGGTGGCGTTCATCCATGGAGCATGTGGCACACGACCTTGAGTGCACGTGAACGCCACCATCACCTTTCCCTCCGTTCGGGCTGAGCTTGTCGAAGCCAGGTACAGCGCTTCAACAAACTCAGCGTAAAAGGCTGTGGGTCGGTGAAACTACTCCACCCGCCGCCGCAAGCTCTCCAGGTCCACCACGGTAATCCCCCCGTACTCGATCTGCAGCACGCCCTCGGCCTCCAGCCGCTTCAGGGCCGAGTTGCAGCGCTGGCGCGACACGCCCGACAGGTTGGCGATCTCCTCCTGCGAGACCTGCAGGTGCGGGTCGCTGCCGGGGTGCAGAAAAGGGTGGAACAGACCGGCCAGCGCACGCGCCACCTGGCTGTCGGTGTCCATCAGGTGGTGGGCCGTGAAGTTGCCCAGGAACCAGTGCATGCGCTCGTTGATCTGGCGCAGCAAAAAGTGGTCGAAGCTGCGCTGTGTGGCGTGCAGCCATTCAAAAGTCTCCACCGGCAGCAGCGCCACGCGGCTGGGGCGCAGCGCAATGATGTCTGCCGTGCGCGCCACGCCGCGTAGCAGCGTGCCCTCGCCGAACCAGCTGCCCGCCGACAGCCCGCCCAGCGTCACGGAGCGGCCGTTGTCGGACGTCACCGTCCACTTGAGCAGCCCTTCGATCGCGCCGTACCAGTGCCGAGGCACGTCGCCGCGGCGGCACAGCGCGCTGCCTTGCGGCACATCGACTTCGCGCAGTTCATCGAGCACGCGCTGCTGGGCCGGGGCATCCAGCACCGGGAACCAGGCCGAGTCGGCCAGAAGCTCGGCCACCGTGGGCGGTGCCTTGTTGACCAGCATGGTGAAGCGTTCTCCAACGGGCAGGGCCGCACGGTTCCTCGTATACCCTGAGTCCAAATGTCATCGCAATGACTGAGTATGCAAGCGCCCAAAAAAATAATGCGTGCACTACCATTTTCCCTCAGCCGATGCCATGACAAAGCGCAAAGTCATCGTGACCATCGCCCCCACCGGCGGCATGGCGCACAAATCGCAGAACCCGCACCTGCCCACCCAGCCCGCCGAGATCGCCGAGGACGTGCAGCGCTGCTGGAACGCCGGGGCCAGCGTGGTGGCCATCCATGCGCGCAGGCCCGATGACGGCGCCACCTGCAACGCCGACATCTACCACGACATCAACACCCGCATCCGCGCCAAGGGCTGCGACATCGTCATCAACAACTCCACGGGCGGCGGCGTGCACGGCGACATGGTCAAACCACTGCCCGGCAACCGCTGGGAAATCGCCTGGGAAGAGCGCATCAAGGGCATGGACGCAGGTGCCGAGATGTGCACCCTGGACGCCACCACGCTCAACCTGAGCTTCGACGGCCGCGAGATCCTGATGGACACGCCGCTGAGCCGCGGCCGCGAGCTGGCCGCCGGCATGAAGGCGCGCGGCATCAAGCCCGAGTGGGAGGTCTTCAGCCCCACCCACATCCTGCAGGACACCACCACCCTCATCGAAGAGGGGCATGACGACGACGGCCCGCATTTCATCAACCTGGTGATGAACGTGCACCGCGCCTTCCAGAACGCCATGCCGTACTCGCCACGCCACCTGCAGATGATGGTGGACACGCTGCCCAAAAACAGCCTGTTCTGCGTGAGCGGCATCGGCCCCTCGCAGCTCGAAGCCAATGTCGCTGCCCTGCTGCTGGGCGGCCATGCGCGCGTGGGGCTGGAGGACAACCTGTACTACCGCCACGGCGAGCTGGCCACCAACGTGCAGCTCACCGAGCGCATCGTGCGCGTGATCCGCGAGCTGGGCATGGAGCCCGCCACGCCCGCCGAGGCCCGCGCGCTGATGGGCCTGCCGCGCGTGGGCGGCCCCCGCCCTGAATTCGCGCCGCACTGAACGGCACCATCCCGCCACCGCATCCATCGCCGCCGCACCCATCCCCACCAAAAAGAAAGAGGAGACAAGGAATGATGAAGCCGACACGCCGCCAGTTCATGCACCACGTGGGTGCTGCCACCGCGCTCGGGGCCCTCGCGCCCTGGAGCGCCTTTGCGCAGACCATCGAGCAGGTCAAGATCCTGTATGGCTTTCCGGCCGGCAGCGCGGGCGACAGCGTCGCGCGGCGCGTGGGCGAAAAGCTGGCGGGCTCCGCGTACACCCGCAACAGCGCGGTGGTGGAGAACAAGCCCGGCGCGGGTGGCCGCATTGCGCTGGAGTCGCTTAAGGGCGCACCGGTGGACGGCAGCGTGCTCACGCTCTCGCCGTTCTCGTGCACGTCGATCTACCCGCACATCTACAGCAAGCTGAGCTACGACCCGGTGAAGGATTTCGTGCCCGTGTCCATCGGCGCGGTCATGCACCATGGCCTGGCCGTGGGCCCGCTGGTGCCGGCTTCGGTCAAGACCGTGAAGGACTACCTGGCCTGGGCCAAGGCCAACCCGGGCCAGGCCAACTACGGCTCGCCCGCCGCGGGCTCCACGCCGCACTTCATCGGTGCGCTGCTGGGGATCAACAACGGCGTGGACTTGAAGCATGTGCCCTACCGCGGCTCCATCCCCGGCGTGACCGATGTGGTGGGCGGGCAGATCGCGTCCATGGTCACCCCGAGCGGCGACTTCATCCCCAACCACAAGGCGGGCAAGCTGCGGCTGATCGCCACGTCCGGCCAGGCACGCTCGCCGTTCTCGCCCGAAGTGGCGACCTTCGCGGAGCAGGGCTTCCCCGAGCTCACGACCGAGGAATGGTTCGGGTTCTACGCCCCCGCCCGCACGCCGGCCAGCGTGGTGGCCGCCGCCAATGCGGCCATCAACCAGGCCATCAAGGAGAAGGCCGTGATCGACAGCCTGGCTGTCGTGGGCCTGATCGCCAAGGGGTCGACCCAGGCCGAGATGGCAGCGTCGCAGCAGGCGGAGTTCGAGCGCTGGGGGCCGCTGGTCAAGAAGATCGGGTTCACGGCCGAGTCTTGAACAGGTCTTGACGCACCCCTGAGCCGCTGCGCAACAACGACAAGGAAAATCTTCGATGGATTCGACAGTGAAGCGCGTGGCCGTGGTGGCCACCGGCGTCATCGGCGCCAGCTGGGCGGCCTACTTTCTGGCGCAGGGCCTGGACGTGGAGGCCACCGACCCCGCTGAAGGCGCCGAGCAGAGGCTGCGCGATGCGGTGGGCCGGCACTGGCCCGCGCTGGAGCAACAAGGGCTGGCACCCGGCGCCAGCATGGCCCGGCTGCGGTTTCACGCGCGGCTGGAAGATGCGGTGGCGCAAGCGGACTTCGTGCAGGAGAACGGACCGGAGCGCGAGGATTTCAAGGCCGACCTGATGCGCCGCATCGACGCGGCGGCACCCCCGCACGCCATCGTGGCGTCCAGCTCGTCGGGCCTGTCGGTATCGGCCATGCAGGCCCGGTGCGCCCGGCCGGAGCGCATCGTGCTGGGGCACCCGTTCAACCCGCCACACATGATCCCGCTGGTCGAGGTGGGTGGGGGCGAGAAGACGTCGCCCGCGGCCATCGCCGCCGCAATGGCCTTCTACACCGCCATCGGCAAGCGCCCCATCCATGTGCGCCGCGAGATCCTGGGCCACATCGCCAACCGCCTGCAGGCCGCACTGTGGCGCGAGGCGTTCCACCTGGTGAATGAAGGCGTGGCCAGCGTGGCCGACATCGACACCGCCATCGCCCAGGGCCCCGGCCTGCGGTGGGCGCTGATGGGCCCTTTCATGAACCTGCACCTGTCCGGTGGCGACGGCGGCATGGCCCATCTGCTGGCCCACCTGGGCGGCCCCATCGAAGGCTGGTGGGACGACCTGGGCGCGCCGCGCATGACGCCCGAGCTGCAGCGCCGCGTGGTCGAGGGCGTGGACCAGGCGCTCGGCGGGCGCACGCAGGCAGAGCTGGCGCAGGCGCGCGATGTCGTGCTCATCGGCCTGCTGCGCGCCAAGAGCGCATCCCCCGGACTGGACACGCCGACCTGATGCGCCGGGCGCTCCCCATCACCTGCCTCACCCAGACACCGCCAGAGAGACACCACGCCATGCACCCCGGATTCCTTGACGACGACACCCAGATCGCGCTGGCATTGACCACCCAGACCCGTGCGGACGACGGCTCGATCACGCTGCAGTCCCCCGTGCCGCTGGGCGACTATGCGCGCTGCATCGGCGAGTGGCTGGAGCACTGGGCGCGCGAGACGCCCGACGCGCTGGCCCTGGCCGAGCGCGATGAAAAAGGTGAGCACTGGCGCCGCCTGACGTATGGCGAGTTGCGCCGCGCCGTGGGCGCCGTGGCGCAGTCGCTGCTCGACCTGAAGCTGCCGGCCGACCGCCCCGTGGCGATCCTGTCGGACAACGCGGTGGACCACGCGGTGCTCATGCTCGCGGCGATGCATGTGGGCCTGGCCTCGTGCTCGCTGTCCAGCGCCTACGCGCGCTCCAAGGACTCCACTCGGCTGCACAGCATGCTCGCGGCGCTGGGGCCGTCGCTGATCTATGCGTCCGATGCCCGGGCATACGCACCGGCCTTGGCAGGCTATGCATCGGACGCCCTGCAGGTGTTCAGCCGCCACGCCGACGAGGTGCCGGGCGCGCTGCCCTTCGCGCGGCTGCTGCAGGGGGTGGAGACCCCGGCCGTGCGCCAGGCGTTCGACGCCATCGCGCCCGACGACCATGCCAAGTACCTGCTGACGTCGGGCTCCACCGGCCGGCCCAAGGTGGTCATCAACACCCACCGCATGCTCTGCGCCAACCAGCAGATGATGGCCCAGACCTGGCCCTTCCTGACCCACGAAAAACCGGTGCTCGTGGACTGGCTGCCGTGGAGCCACACGTTCGGCGGCAACCACAACCTGAACATGGTGCTGTGCCACGGCGGCTCGCTCTACATCGACGAAGGGCGGCCCGTGCCCGGGCTCATCGAGAAGACGGTGCGCAACCTGCGCGACGTGAAGCCCACGATGCTGTTCAACGTGCCGCGCGGCTTCGACATGCTGCTGCCCTTCCTCGAAGCGGACGAGCAACTGGCCGCCGAGGTCCTGTCGCGCATGCGGCTGGCGTTCTATGCGGCTGCGGCGCTCGCGCCGTCCACCTGGCAGCGGCTCGAAGCGCTGGCCCTGCGCGTGCGGCCCGCGCAGCCGCTGTGGCTGACGACGTCCTGGGGCTCCACCGAGACGTCGCCCGCCGTCACCAGCGCGCACTGGCGGCTGGAGAAGGCCGGCTGCATCGGCGCGCCGCTGCCCGGGCTGGCGCTCAAGCTCGTGCCCAATGGCAGCAAGCTGGAGATGCGGGTCAAGGGCGTGTCGGTGTTTCCGGGCTACCGCAACGCGCCGGCCGAGACGGCGGCCGCGTTCGACAGCGAGGGTTTCTACCGCATCGGCGACGCCGGCTACCTGGTGGACCCCGAGCGGCCCGAGCGCGGCGTGGTCTTCAACGGGCGCGTGGCCGAAGACTTCAAGCTCTCCAGCGGCAGCTGGGTGTCGGTGGGCACGCTGCGCGTGGAGCTGATCTCGCAGCTCGCGCCGCTGGTGCAGGACATCGTGCTCACCGGCCACAACCACGACGAAGTGGGCATGCTGGTGTTCCCGTCGGCAGCGGGCGCGGCCGACCCTGCGAAGCTCACCGCCGCCCTGCAGGGCGTGATGCGGGCCCGGCGCAACGCCGGCGCGGGCTCGTCGCAGTGCCCCACGCGCGCCCTGGTGCTGGCGCAGCCGCCCGATGCGGACAGCGGCGAGATCACCGACAAGGGCTACATCAACCAGGGCGCGGTGCTGGCGCGGCGGGCCGCCGACGTGGCGCTCCTGCAGGCCAGCCCGGTGGACGAACGGGTCATCACCGGCTAGTCCATCTTTACAAACCGGGGCAGGCCCAAGTCCTTACAATATGAGAATCATTCTTATTAGCCACGGGCCTGACCACACTGCGCCCCCAGCCGTCCCGGTCCCGAACCTGCTGCGTTCGGGCCGCCCTTTGTCAGGCTGCGTGCGCCGTGGTTGCCCACTATTACCAAGAACTGCTGAACTACTTTGCCCGCATGGTGCGCAGCCGCGACACGGCGGCAGACCTGGTGCACGAGGCCTACGCGCGCGTGCTGGCGCTGCAGCGCAGCGGCGAGGCCGTGGCCCAGCCGCGCGCGCTGCTGTACCGCACCGCGCGCAACCTGCTCATTGACCAGCACCGCCGCCATGTGGTGCGGGGCACGGTGCCTTCGGAGGCCGACGACAGCCTGCCTGACGTTGCCGAATTGCCCGCACCCGCCGTGTGCGAGCCCGAAGCCGCCTTCACCTCCGCGCAAGGCGTGGCCTCGATGATCGCCACCATCGAATCGCTGCCGCTGCGTTGCCGCGAAGCGTTCATCCTGCACAAGTTCGACGGGCTGTCGCAGGCCGAGGTGGCCGCGCAGATGGGCATCTCGCGCAAGATGGTGGAGCAGCACATAAAGCGCGCCATGGTGGCCTGCCGCGCGTGCCGTGCCACCGCGCAGGGGGAGGAGCAGCCATGAGCGCGCAGTCCCCCATGCCCATGCCGGACGGCGCCAACGACTGCATCGACGCCATCGACCACATCGACGGTGAAGCCTTGGACTGGCTCGTGCGCAGCCAGGGCGCACCGGATGCCGCCACGCTGCAGGCCCTGCATGCGTGGCGCGACGCCGACCCGCGGCATGCGGCGGCGCTGGCGCGCTGGCAGCAGGAGTGGCGCGCGCTCGACGCATTCCCCGCAACGGCAGTCCGGCAGCTGCGCGCGGGCTTGACGCAGGACAAGGCCCGTGCCGGCGCACCGGCCCGCCCACGTGCATGGACCTGGAGTTGGAGCTGGAGTTGGGGGCAGGGCGCCGCCACGGCCGCATCGGTCTGCCTGGTGGCTGCTGCCACGGTCATGGGCTACCACCACTGGCAGCAGCAACCCGTGTATGAGCAGGCCCTCTCCACCGGCCTGGGCCAGCAGTCCGAGGTGCACCTGCCCGATGGCAGCACCGTGCGCCTGGACACGAACACCCGCCTGGACGTCACCTTCCGCCGCCAGCGCCGCGAGGTGGTGCTGCCGGAAGGGCAGGCTGTGTTCAGGGTGCAGGGCGATGTCGCGCGGCCGTTCGACGTGCTGGCGGGGCCCCTGCGCATCACGGTGGTGGGCACCCGGTTCTCGGTGCGCTACACGCCCGGCGTGCCGGGCGACGCTGGTGTGCGCGTGGCGGTGGAAGAGGGCCGCGTGCGCGTGGCGCGCGCTGCCGATGCCGGGCCCGAGGTGGTGGAGCTGACCGCAGGCCAGCAGGTGCGCAGCGCTGCGGACGGCCACCTTGCCGCCATCGCCCCCGTGCCCCCTGCGGGCATTGCACCCTGGCGCGATGGGCGGGTGAGCTTTGACGACACGCCCTTGTCGCAGGCGCTGGCCGAGTTCGCCCGGTACGGCTCCACGCAACTCGTGGTGCGCGACCCTGGCGTGGGGGCCCTGCGCCTGACCGGCACGTTCGACCCGCGGCGGCTCGATAACTTCACGCGGGCACTGCCCAGTGTGTTGCCCGTGCAACTGCGCGCGCACGGCGCGGTCACCGAGATCGTGGCCGCTCCCCACCCTCAGTAGCCGCCCGCAGTAGCCACTGCCGGTAGCGGCCGGCAGCAGGCCATTGCTGGCCGTTCCTGGCCGCCCGCCGCTGGCGGATGGGTCTGCGCGCCTGTGGGTCCCGCGCGCCCCGCCTTGCCCTGCACAGGGCCCCGCATCTTTTTTCAAAAAACTTGGCCCACCGACCTAGGGGGATGGCTTCGGCCTGCGTCTACATGAGAAGGCGTCTTATTCAAACATCCATTCCAACATCCGTTTCCAGGGAGATCTCTCACATGCCTTGCACCCGATTCCGGCCCGCCCCGTTGGCCCTGGCCGCCGCGCTCAGCCTGGCGGCCATGGGCGCCAGCGCCCAGGTGGCGCCCGCCGCCGCGCAGCCCGCCGTGGCGCTCAGCATTGCCGCGCAGCCGCTGGCCCAGGCGCTCAACGACCTGGCGCGCCAGTCGCGCATGGAGCTCATGGTGCAGCCCGCACTGGTGGCCGGGCGCTCGGCGCAGGCCGTGAACGGGTCGCTCACGGTGCGCGAGGCGCTGGACCGGCTGCTCGCCGGCTCGGGCCTGGTGGGCGTGATCGAAGGCACCAGCATCGTGGTGCGCAGGCCGCCTGCGGCGGCTTCATCGGGTGCTGCGGGTGCTGCCGGCGAGACCAGCCTGGCCGAAGTGCGGGTGCAGGCCCAGGCCGAGCCCAGCGCGCTCACCGAGCACAGCGGCTCCTACACCACGCGCCAGGCGGGCACGTCCACGCCGCTCGCCCTGTCGCTGCGCGAGACGCCCCAGTCGGTCAGCGTGATCACGCGCCAGCGCATGGAAGACCAGGGCCTGACCCAGCTGTCCGACGTGGTCGCGCAGACGCCCGGGCTGGTGTTCAGCCAGAGCGGCAACCAAGGCTCGGACACCTCGCCCATCTACTCGCGCGGCTTCTCGGTCAATACCTACATGATCGACGGCGTCCGCCAGACGGACTCCAACTACTCGAGCATCTTCCAGACCAACGACATGGCGATGTTCGACCGCGTGGAAGTGGTGCGCGGCGCCTCGGGCCTCATGAACGGCATCGGCACACCGGGCGCGGCCATCAACATGATCCGCAAGCGGCCCACCGCCGACTTCCAGGCCTCGGTGCGGGCCGAGGCGGGCTCGTGGAACCATGTGCGGACCGAGGCGGACATCGCCGGGCCCATCAACGCGTCGGGCAGCGTGCGGGGCCGCCTGGTGGCCGCCGCGCAGGACAACGACTCCTACATCGACCGCCTCAAGGAGCGCAAGAAGCTGCTCTACGGCGTGGTCGAGGCCGACCTCACCGCACAGACGCAGTTGCTGGCTGGCGCTTCGGTGCAGCACCACGACGCCACGGGCCATGCGCGCGGCGGCCTGCCGGCCTACTACTCCGACGGCACGCGCACGCAATGGAGCCGCTCGGCCTCGGCCGCGCCGCCCTGGGCGTATTCCAAGCGCCACTACACCTCGGTGTTCGCGGCGCTGGAGCACCGCTTCAGCGACGACTGGAAGGTCAAGGCTACGGCCACCCGCACCAACAACTTCTACGACGAGCTGATCGGCTACGCCAGTGGCGGTGCACCGGTGCGCGCCACCGGCGCGGGGGTGACGCTGTGGGCGGGCCGCTGGAGCGCCACGCCCCGCCAGGACAGCCTGGACGTGCAGACCACGGGCCGCTTCGACCTGCTGGGCCGCAAGCACGACGTGGCCTTCGGCGCGCAGATGTCGCGCACCAGCTACGACGCGCCGTCGTACACCAACTGGACGCACGCGGGCTGGAGCAGCGCCATCGGCAACATCTTCACCTGGGACGGCACCTCGCCCGCCGCGCCGGCCAACCCCAGCATCGGCCGCAACACGTCGGACGAACGCCTGAACAGCGCCTACGCCACCGTGCGCTTCAAGCCCACGGATGCGCTGGCCGTGCTGGCCGGCGCGCGCGTGGTGGACTGGAGCCGCGCGCAGACCAGCACCCGCTTTTCCACCGGTGCCACCACCGCCAACAACCGCTACGAAAGCGGCGAGGTGACCCCGTACCTGGGCTTGGTCTACGACATCGACCGCAACTGGTCGGCGTACACCAGCTACACGACCATCTTCACGCCGCAGAGCCTGCGCCTGGCCAACGGCGACTACATGGACCCGCAGACGGGCGACAGCTTCGAGCTGGGCGTGAAGGGCGCGTTCCTGAACGACCGCCTCAACGTCTCGGGCGCCATCTACAAGGCGCGGCAGGACAACCTGGGCGTGGCCATTCCCAACGTGTTCGCCCCGGACGGCAGCCAGGCCTACGAGGCCGTCTCGGGCACCAGCACGCGCGGCTTCGAGGTCGAGGCCACGGGCGAGGTGCGCCCGGGCTGGCAGGTCGCGGCGGGCTTCTCGCGCAACCTCACGCAGGACCGCCTGCGCACCCGCCTGCTCACCGACGTGCCGCAGAACACGGCCAAGCTGTTCACCAGCTACCGCATCGCGGGCATCGGCAAGGGCCTGACCGTGGGCGGCGGCCTGCGCTGGCAGAACCAGATCTACCGCGACAACCAGGGCGCCGCGCGCGTGCGGTTCACGCAGCCCGCGTATGCGGTGGTCGACCTCATGGTGCGCTACGCCATCACCGACACGGTGGCCGTCACGGCCAACCTGCGCAACGCCCTCGACAAGGTGTACTACACCTCGGTCGGCAACTCGTACTACGGTGCGCCGCGCAGCCTGCAGGTGGCGCTGGACGTGCGGTTCTGATGCACCCCCTGAGTCGCTTTGCGCCGTCCCCCTGGAAAGGGGACGCTCCCAGCGCGGCGGGGCGGCCCTTGCGCGGGAGCCCTGGCCTGTGTTGCGCCAGTTTTACCGGCAGGGAGTGATGCATGCCATCGCATCTCTGCAACCGGAGTGATCTGCCATGAAAGAAGGCTTTCGCCAGTGCATGGCCTGGCTGCACACCTGGGTCGGGCTGGTGGTGGGCTGGGTGCTGTTCTTCGTGTTCGTGACGGGCACGGCCGGCTACTTCGCGCACGAGATCGACCGGTGGATGCGCCCCGAGCTGCCCCTGGCGACCGATGCCGCGGCGGTGGACCCGCACCGGGCGGTCGCGCTGGCGCAGGCCTACCTGCAGGCCAACGCGCCGCCACAGTCGCAGGACTGGTCGGTGCAGCTGCCCGGCCAGCGCGGCAGCAGCGCACTGAGCGTGAGCTGGCGCGAGCCGCCCGCCGATGGCAAGCCCGGCGCGCGCGGCCGCTTCGTGCGCCGAACGCTCGACCCGGCCACCGGCCAGGCAGCCGCCGAGCCCGTGGTGCGCAAGACCGGCGGCGGCCACCTGCTGTACCGCATGCACTACATGCTGCACTACGTGCCGTATGACGTGGCGATCCGCCTGGTGGGCGCTTGCACCATGCTGATGCTCATGGCCGTGGTGACCGGGGTCATCACCCACAAGAAGATCTTCGTGGACTTCTTCACCTTCCGGCCGGGCAAGGGGCAGCGCTCGTGGCTGGACGCGCACAACATCATCAGCGTGACGGCGCTGCCGTTTTTTCTGATGATCACGTACAGCGGGCTGGTGTTCTTCCTGTTCCAGTACATGCCGGCGGGCCTGGCGGCCAGCCACTATGCGGGCAACGCGCAGGTGTTCTACGACGACCTGCTGCAGCGATCGGCCGCTGTGGATGCCACTGTTTCCGCGCAGCCGCTCACCGCTTTGGCGCCGCTGGTGGCCCAGGCCGAGGCGCAGTGGGGCGCGGGCCAGGTCGCGCGCGTGGGCGTGCAGCAGCCCGGGCGCGCCGATGCCGACGTGCAGCTGGTGCGCATGGCGGGCGGGCAGATTGCCGGCAGCGACCGGCTGCGCTTTGATGCCCGCACGGGCGAGGCCCTGCCGCCCAAGGCCGAGGACGGCGCGGCCCGCGAGACGCAGGACGTCCTGCTGGCCCTGCACGAAGGCCGCTTTGCAGGGCCCGTGCTGCGCTGGCTGTACTTTGCGAGCGGCCTCTTGGGCTGCGCGATGATCGCCACCGGCCTGGTGTTGTGGACGGCCAAGCGCCGCACCCAACAGGACAAGCGGGCCAAGGCGGGCGGCAAGCCCGAGTTCGGCTTTCGGCTGGTGGAGTGCCTGAACATCGGCACCGTGGCCGGCCTGCCCGTGGCCGTGGCCGCGTACTTCTGGGCCAACCGCCTGATCCCGGCGGACTTCGCCACCCGCCGCGAGTGGGAGGCGCACGTGCTCTTCATCACCTGGGGCGTGCTGCTGCTGTACCCGGCCTGGCGCACGCCGCTGCGCGCGTGGCTCGAATCGCTGTGGCTGGCCGCCGCGGCGTTTGCGCTGCTGCCCCTGCTCAACGCACTGACCACCGACCGCCACCTGGGCGTCACCCTGCCTGCGGGCGACTGGGTGCTGGCCGGGTTCGACCTCACCATGCTGGCGCTGGGCGCGTGCCTTGCGGTCGCTGCACGCCGCGTGCACCGCCGGCAGCGCGCTGCGGCGGAGCCCGCACGCGCCCGTGGTGCCGTGGTCGCCGGTGCCGCCCTCTAGCGCGCCGCAGTGCTTCTTCCCCGATTTCTCTTTCTTCTTTTTCTTCTTCTTCTTCTCGATCTTCAAAGGAGTCTCCATGTTCAAGAAAACCCTGCTCGCCGTCGCCCTGTCCGGCATCGCCCTGTCTGCCGCTGCCCACCAGCTGTGGCTGGAGCGCGATGCCACCGGCCCGGTGCGTGTGTACGTGGGCGATGCCGACAGCGAGCACGACAAGGGCGCCGAAGTGGCCAAGCTGGCCGCCACCACCCAGGTCTTCACCACCGACCGCCAGCAGACGGCCAAGCTCACCGCCAAGGAGGAATTCCTGGAGGCCGACGTGGCCGCTGCCGGCGACGTGCGCCTGTCCAACGACCAGGTCTGGAAGCCCTGGAAGGCCAAGGACGGCAGCTTCCAGGCCGCCGTGTTCAACGCGCGCGCCGGCCGCAGCGAGACGCAGGCCGTGCTCGACTACGAGCTGGTGCCCGTCACGGCGGGTGGCAACACCTTCACGCTGGTGTTCAAGGGCCAGCCCGTGGCGAACAAGACCGTCACGGTGATCACGCCCGACAAGTGGACCAAGGGCTTCAAGACCGATGCGGCCGGCCGCATCGACGTGCCGGTGAACGGCAAGGGCCGCTACGTGCTCGTCAGCACCCACGAGGCACCTGCCGTGGGCGATGTGGTCATTGCCGGCCAGAAGGTCGCCAAGCTGGGCTACACGACCACGCTGACCTTCGTCGCGCAGTAAGCCGCCATGGCCACGGCACACGCAGGCTCTGCCGCGCGCTACCGCTGCATGGTGGCCAGCCGCGCCCTGGCGGCGGCCCTGGGCGGCTATGCGCTGGCGTCGCTGTTCACCGCGGTGCTGGCCTTGGGGCTGCCCCGCGTGTCGGACACCAGCCGCGCCAGCGCGCTGCTCACGGCCACCCAGCTCAGCTTTGCGGTGTATGCGGCGGCGGTGATCTGGGCCTTCAGCGCGCGCAGCGCACTGCGCGCCTGGATGGGCCTGGCCGTGCCGTCGGCCTTGCTCGCCACTGCGCTCTGGGCGCTGAAGGCGGGCGCATGACGGCGGTGGGCTGGGTGGCACCGCTGGCCGCGCTCACGCTGTCGTTCAGCGGCATGGCGGGCCTGGCATTGGCCATGGACCGCCACCACGAACAAGTGACGGGCCGCGCCGAGGTGCCACGCACGCAGCGCCGGGTGCTGCGCTGGGCGGCCAGCCTGCTGCTGGCGCTGGCCCTGGCCGCCTGCATCGGTGCCTGGGGCGCCACCGTGGGGCTGACCGCCTGGTGCGGCCTGCTCACGGCGGGCGGCCTGCTGGTGGGCGTGCTGCTGACCTACGCGCCGCACCTGGCAGTACGGGTGTCGGCGGCCACGGTGCTGGTGGCGGGCGTGTGCCTTGTGGGGTCCGCTGCCGGGCTGTAGGCACCAGCGGCGCCGCTTGGGGGGGCGTTGGCAAAAAAAGTCCCGAACAGCGTGCGCTTTTTTCCGTCTCGTTGGTCATAGGCAGTAGGTGCAGTGCGTGGCCCTGCAGCCTGCGCCGCTGGCGGCCTGCATTTTTTTCATCTTCGTTTTTCGACCCAGCCATGTCTTCACTCTTTGCCTCACCTTCCGCCGCCGCCGGTGCCTTGCTTGCGCTGGCCGCCTGCGCCTGGGCGGGCCACGCCCATGCCGACTATGTGTGGCTGCAGCGCGATGGGGCCCAGGCCCGCGCCTACGCCGGCGAGCTGCCCCGCCGCAGCGCGGCGCTGCCGCCCCTCCAGGCGCCGCGCGCCTACCTGGCCGACGGCAAGGACCTGCCCGTGGCGCCGCAGGCCGGCCACATCGACATCACCGCGCCGGGCGGGGACGACCTGCGCCTGAGCACCTTGCACATCACCGGCCACGGCGCGGTCACCTACTACCAGGCCCGCACCGGCCGCAGCGAGACCCGCGCCGCCAACGACCTGGAGCTGGTGCCCACCACGCCGGGCGGCAACACCTTCAAGCTGGTGTGGAAGGGGCAGACCGTGGCGGCGTCGCAGGTGAACGTGGACACCAGCGCCGGCTGGCGCCGCACGCTGGCCCCGGCGGCCGATGGCACGGTGCAACTGGACACGCCCTTCCCCGGCCTCTACGTGCTGGAGGTGAGCGCCAAGGTCAATGGCTCCGTCACCGTGGACGGCAAGAAATACGACGACGTGCGCCACACCGCCACGCTCAGCTTCGAGGTGCCCCGCTGATGGCCCCGACTCCTCCTACCGAACGCACGCCCCGCCGCGTGGGTGCCCTGTTGGTGCTTGTGGTGCTGGCGAGTGCCATCGCCGCCGGCGCTTGGTGGTGGACGCGGCAGCCCGCCATGGTCTACGACACCGTGCCCGTGGCGCGCGGCGACATCGAGGCCACGGTCAGTGCCATCGGCACGCTGCAGCCGCGCCGCTATGTGGACGTGGGCGCGCAGGTGTCGGGGCAGATAACGCGCCTTCACGTGCAGCCCGGCACCGAGGTCAAGAAGGGCCAGCTGCTGGTGGAGATAGACCCCAGCGTGCAGCAGGCCACGGTGGACGGCGCGCGCGCCGCACTCGCCGGCCTGCGCGCGCAGCTGGCCGAGCAGCAGGCCCAGCACCGCCTGGCCCAGCAGCAGCAGGCCCGCCAGCAGCAGATGGAGCGCGAAGGCGCCACGCGCCTCGAAGATTTGCAGACGGCCGAGGCCGCGCTCGCATCGGCCGCAGCGCGCATCGACCACCTGAAGGCGCAGATCGACCAGACCCAGGCGAGCCTGAAGGCCGACGAGGCGCGCCTTGGTTACACCCGCATCTACGCGCCCATGGCCGGCACCGTGGTGGCGCTGGAAGCGCGCGAGGGCCAGACCCTGAACGCCACCTACCAGACGCCCAACATCCTGCGCGTGGCGGACCTGTCGACCATGACGGTGTGGACCGAAGTCTCCGAGGCTGACATCCGCAGCGTGCGGGCCGGCCTGCCGGTGTACTTCACCACGCTGGGCGGCCAGGCCGACGCCGCCGCGCGCCGGTGGCGCAGCACCGTGCGCCAGGTGCTGCCCGCGCCGCCCACGCCGGAGGCCAAGGCCGCGGGCGGCGCCAACGCACAGGCCGCCGCGAGCAAGGCCGTGTCGTACACCGTGCTGTTCGACGTGGACAACGCCGACGGCGAGCTGATGCCGCAGATGACCGCGCAGACGAGCTTCGTCACCGCGCAGGCGCAGGGCGTGATCGCCGTGCCGCTGTCGGCACTGGCCAGTCCGACCAGCCCTGCCAGACCGGCCAGCGGCAAGGCGGCTGGTGGCAAGGCAGCTGATGCGGAGGGTGACGGTGACAGCGCTGGTGCCGGCGCTGGCGAGAAGGCCGCCGCAGCCACCCACAGCGCCCGCGTGCTGCGCGCCGATGGCGTGGTGGAGCAGCGCGCCGTCGTCGTGGCGGTGAAAAGCCGCCACCTGGCCGAGGTGCGCTCGGGCCTGCAGGAGGGCGAGCAGCTGGTGACCGGCGAGCGCCCTGCGCGCAGCGGCCCGCAAAGGTTCAAGCTGTGACCGCAGGCAACGGCATCCAACACGACACCCTGCACGGCGTCTTGCATGACGCGCATGGTGTGCCGCTGATCGAGCTGCGCGGCGTGCGCCGCCGCTACGGCGGTGGCGAGCAGCCCGAGGTGGAGGTGCTGCGTGGCATCTCGCTGTCCATCCACGCGGGCGAGTTTGTCGCCATCGTGGGCGCGTCGGGCTCGGGCAAGTCCACGCTGATGAACCTGCTCGGCTGCCTGGACAAGCCCAGCAGCGGCAGCTACCGCTTCCAGGGCGAAGACGTGGCGGGGTTCGACGCCGACCAGCTGGCCTGGCTGCGGCGCGAGGCCTTCGGCTTCGTCTTTCAGGGCTACCACCTGATCCGCGCCGAGTCGGCGTGCGAGAACGTCGAGGTGCCCGCCATCTACGCCGGCACCCCGCGCGAGGAGCGCACCCGCCGCGCAGCCGCACTGCTGTCGCGCCTGGGCCTGGCCGACAAGCTGCACCACCGGCCCACGCAGCTGTCGGGCGGGCAGCAGCAGCGCGTGTCGATCGCGCGGGCGCTGATGAACGGCGGCCGCATCATCCTGGCCGACGAGCCCACCGGCGCGCTGGACACCCACAGCGGCGCCGAGGTGATGGCGCTGCTGCACGAGCTGGCCGATGCGGGCCACACCATCGTGCTCATCACCCACGACCGCGAAGTGGCCGCCCAGGCGCGCCGCGTGATCGAGATCCGCGACGGCGAGATCGTGGCGGACAGCGGTGCGGCCGTGGCAGGGGCGTTTGAAGCAAAAAAAGCCTCTACCGCTCAACCAGCAAGCGCAAGTAGCTATAAAAATGGTAGCAAGCGTTCCGGCCGCGCCTTCTGGGCCGAACTGGCCGAGGCCGCCCGCTCGGCCTGGCGCGGCATGCGCATCAACCGCGCACGCACCGGGCTCACGCTGCTGGGCATCGTGATCGGCGTGGCGTCGGTCATCGTGATGATGGGCGTGGGCGAGGGCGCCAAGCAGCGCGTGGTGGAGCAGATGGGCTCCATGGGCACCACGATCATGTACCTGGGTGCCAGCCACCCGCGCGAGGGCGGGCCGCAGGGCGAGATCACCGCAGAGGACCTGGAGGCCATCGCCCGCCTGCCCGAGATCGGCCACGTGATGCCCGTCATCGGCGACCCTATCCCCGTGCGCCACGGCAACGTCGAGCGGCAGATCTACGTGTTCGCCGCCAGCGAGGACATGCCCCGCGTGCACCACTGGAAGGTGGCCCAGGGCCGCTACTACAGCGCGGCCGAAGACCGCGACCTGGCGCCGCTGGTGGTGCTGGGGCACAAGGCCAGCGCGCAGTTTTTTCCGGACCACCCGAACCCGTTGGGCCGCCACCTGCTGATCGGCAACGCGCCGTTCGAAGTGATCGGCGTGATGGCAGAGCGCGGCGCTGATTCGGGCGCACAGAACTACGACGACATGGTGTTCATCCCTTACCAGTCGGGCCGCGCGCGGGTGTACCGGGTGCAGACCCAGCCCGACTACACCGTGGTCGCTGCTGCGTCGGTCGAGCAGGTGCAGGCGGCCGAGAAGGCCATGCACGCGCTGCTGCTGTCGCGCCACGGGCGCGAGGACTTTCGCATCGGCAACGCCGCGGCCAAGCTGCAGGCCGAGGCGCAGACGCGCAACGCCATGACCATGATGCTGGGCTTGATCGCGGCTGTGTCGCTGGTGGTGGGCGGCATCGGCGTGATGAACGTGATGCTGATGACGGTGCGCGAGCGCACGCGCGAGATCGGCATCCGCATGGCCACCGGCGCGCGGCAGGGCGACATCCTGCGCCAGTTCCTCACCGAGGCCGTGCTCGTCACGCTGGTGGGCGGCGCGGCGGGCCTGGCCATCGGCCTGGCCGTAGGCGCGGTGCTCATCGTGTCGGGCGTGCCCGTGATCTTCTCGCTCACCGCCATGGGCGGTGCCTTCGCCTGCGCCGTGGCCACGGGCCTGGTGTTCGGCTACATGCCCGCCCGCCGCGCCGCCGGGCTCGACCCCGTGGTGGCCCTGGCCTCCGAATGATTGTGATGGTTGGTATGCGCACTTGTATTGCCTCTGTGTCCTGTCTTGCCGCTGGCGTGCTCCTGCTGAGCGGCTGCACCGCGGTGCAGCCGCTGCCTGAAGATGCCGCTGCCGCACCCGCCTTGCCCGTGCAGTGGGCCAGCCCGTTGCCGCCCGCGCAGGGGGTGGCGACGGGTGTCTCTGCGCTCGGCGTCGCAGAGCTCGACGCGCTCATCCGCGCGGCCCACGCGCAGAGCCCGGACCTGGCCGCCGCCATCGCGCGGGTGCAGCAGGCCGATGCAGTGGCGCGGGCCGCCGGCGCCAGCCTGCTGCCCGCGGTGACCGGCACGCTCGACGCCCGCCGCCAGGCCCGTGCCGGCGGGCAGGCCGAGGTGGCCGGCAACCAGATCGGCGCCGCGTTGGTCGCCAGCTACGAGCTTGATGCCTGGGGCCGCCTGGGTGCCGAGCGTGCCAGTGCCCAGGCCCTGCGCACGGCCAGCGTGCACGACCGCGGCGCGGTGCAGATCACGCTGACGGCGGCGGTGGCGCAGGCCTGGCTGCAGCTGGTGGGCGGGCGCGAGCGCCTGGCTATTGCCGAGCTGAACCTGCAGAGCGCCGACCGCGTGCTGGCCGTGGTCGAGTCGCGTGCGCGCGCCGGGGCTGCTACGCAGCTGGAGCAAGCGCAGCAGCGCGGCCTGGTGGCCACGCAGCGCCAAATGCTGGAGGCACGGCGCCAGCAGGTGTCCGGTGCGCACACGGCGCTGGCCGCGCTGCTGGGCCAGGCGCAGTGGCCGGTGGTGCAGGCCAGCGCGTTGCCGGCCGCGCAGACGCTGGCGCCCGCTGCCGGATCGCCCGCTGACCTGCTGGTGCGGCGGCCCGACATTGCGCGGGCCGAGGCGCGGCTTTTTGCCGCCCACGCCGACGTGGCCGCAGCCCGCGCGGCGCTGCTGCCGCGCATCAGCCTGAGCGCCAGCCTGGGCACCGGGGGCAGCAACCTGCCCCGCCTGTTCGACAACCCGCTCTACAGCCTGGCCGCCGCGCTGGCCGCGCCCATCTTCAACGGCGGGCGCCTGGCCGCCGACCGCGATGCGGCCCAGGCGCGCCAGGCCGAGCTGCTGGCGCAGTACCGCGCCAGCATCGTGGCGGCCGTGAGCGATGTGGAGCAAGCCCTGCAGGCCGTGGCGGGCACGCAGGCCCAGCGCACCGCGCAGGCGCAGGTGGTGCAGCAGGCGCAGCAGGCGGCCACGCTGGCGCAGTCGCGCTACCGCGCCGGGGCCGAGACGCTGCTCACGCTGCTGGATGCACAGCGCACCCTGTACGCCGCGCAGGACATGGCGGCCCAGCTGCACCAGGCCGAATGGCAGGCGCAGGTGGCTCTGTACCGCGCATTGGGCGGGGGCTGGCAGCCCGACGCCGATACTGGCGCGCACCGCGTGGCCGCCATGGCGCAGCCATGAACCCAGGCATGACAGAGCCGGTGACCATGCTGCAGCGCCTGCGCACCGCGGGCCTGCGCCCCACCACGGCGCGCATCGGCGTGCTGCAGGTGATCCATACCGCGGGCAGCGCGGGCATCGGCGCTGACGAGGCCTTTCACCAGATGCTGCTGCGCGGCACACACGTGAGCACCAGCACGGTGTACCGCATCATCCACGAGCTGCAGACCCTGGGCGTGCTGCTGCACGACCGCAGCGACCGGCGCCACACGGTGTACCGCCTGCGGCCCTTTGCGCCGCCGCCGTCGGCTGACGTGCGCATCGCCTGCCGCCGGTGCGAGCGCTCGGCCACGCTGCCCGGCGCGCAGCTGCGCAACGAGCTGGAACTGCGTGCCGCCGAAGTGGGCCTGCGGCCGCTGGTGGCGGACCTGGTGCTGCAGGTGGACTGCCTGGGCTGCGACGGCGCCACGGGGCATTGCCAGCCCAACTAAACCTAACTAAACCCCACGGGCCGCACAAAGAAAAAGGACCAAACGCCCGGGGGCGTCTGGTCCTTGTCGCTGGGGAGCGCGGGCTGATTGATCAGGCCGTTGCGTCCTTGAGCTTCTTCAGCGCGCGGGTCTTGATCTTGACCGATGCGGGCTTGGCGGGGAACCAGCGCTCAGCACCGGTGAAGGGGTCCTTGCCGAAGCGCTTCTTCTTGGCGGCGACTTGCTGCAGGCCGATCTTCAGCACGCCTGGCAGCGTGAATTCGCCGGAGCCCTTCTTGTGCACGGAGCCCAGGATGGCGGCTTCGAGCGCTGCCAGCACGGCCTTGGTGGCCTTGGGGTCCACGCCCGACTGCTCAGCCAGGTGGGCGACCAGCGTCGTCTTGTTGAACGCTGCCTTGATGGGCTTGAGCGCGGCGGGCACTGCGGCTGCCTTGACGGCAGGAGCCTTCTTGGCGGGAGCAGCAGCCTTCTTGGCGGCTGGAGCGGCCTTGGGAGCAGGCGCAGCCTTCTTCGCGGGAGCGGCCTTCTTGGCTGCAGGAGCGGCGGCCTTGACGACGACCTTCTTCGCGGGAGCAGCGGTGGTTTTTTTTGCAGTTGCCATGATGTTTTGTTGTTTCAAAGTTGCAAGACGCCCCTGTCAAATTTTGTAGGGGACGCGCGATTTTAGGTGCGGAAGCGCAGGGCGTCTGCATATGGAAGACCCGCACAGGCCTGAGGATTCTTGCCGCGGGCGTTTCGCGCAGCGTTTGCAGCGCGTGCTGAACGCCTGCAGCGGTCTCTACAATCAGGCCGCGCTGCGGGTCGGGGTAGGGAGAGCCTGCAGCAAAAACACCTGAAAACAAGGCCTTTTTGAGCGTGACTGCCGCGGCAGGCAGCGCGTGTATTCATGCAACTCAGCCGATTGCTTCAACTGCTGGGAGCGCTCATCCTGCTGGCCACCGTGCTGCTGGTGGGGCGCGTGGCAACGACCGAATGGCAGTCGGTGCGCAAGGCGACCCACAGCCTGCACGCGCTCGACGAGCTTCAGCTGGGCCTGCGCGCGGTCGAGATGCTGTCGCGAGAGCGCGGCCCCACCAACGCAGCGCTGGGCGACGGCTTGCCCGCGGCGCCAGAGCGTCTCAAAGCCCTGCGCGATGCCCGCGAGCGCACGGACCATGCGCTGGCGCAGTTGCAGCAGTCCGTGGCGCACGCACCGTATGCCGACGATGCGGCCGAGCGGCAGCGGCGTGCAGTGATGGCGCTGTCCAGGGCCCGCACCGCGGTGGACGATGTCCTCGCGCTCCCGAAGGCGCAGCGCACGCACCCCATGATCCGGCAGGCCGTGAACGGCATGGCTGCGGTGGTGCCTTTGCTCGCACCGTTGATCAATGCATCGGCCCGGTCGTCGCTGAGCGCGTACCCGGCGCTGGGTGACGAGGTGCACGGCGCCAGCCTGGCGATCCATTTGCGCGACCAGGCGGGGCTGCTCGGCTCGCACTTCACGGCGGCCATTGTCACGGGCCAGACGTTTGCGGTGGCAGAGCGCCGCGCCATCGACGAGACCCGTGGCGGCATCGAGCGGCTGCGCGCGCTGCTGGAGTTGCGCTTGCAGTTGCACCAGGCCTCCGACCCGGTGGTGGATGCATGGGGCGCGGTGACCATGCGGTACTTTGGCGCGGCCTATGCGCTGGCCGAAGACGTGATGGCCCGGGGCGAGCGCGACGGGATCTATGGCCTGACGGCTGCGCAATTCGCCGCGCTCTATGTGCCCGACATGGAGCCCTTACCGGCGCTGCGCGATGTGCTGCTGGCGCAGGCCCGCCACAAGGCATCGGCCGAGCATGCGCGCGCGGTGACCACGCTGCTGTGGGTGCTGGCGGGTGCCACGGGGCTGCTGCTGGTGCTGGGCGGTGCGCTGGTCATGATCCAGCGGCGCGTGCTGCAACCCCTGGTCAAGACCACCAGCGCCCTGCGCGCGCTGGCCCGCGACGACCTGAGCGCGCCGCTGCCCGTGCCGCTGGGCGACGACGAGATGGCCGAGGTGATCGGCGCCGTGCGGTCGCTGCAGGTGCAGACCCGGCAGCGCCGCGACCTGGAGCGCGAGCGCGACCAGCTCATCGAGCAGCTTCGGCTGCAGTCCGAAACCGATTGCCTGACCGGGCTGCCCAACCGGCGGGCGTTTCTGGCAGCGGCGCAGTGCATGCTGGCCGCTGCGTCGCGCCATGGGTTTGCGGTGGCGGTGGTGATGATGGACATCGACCGGTTCAAGCAGCTCAACGACAACCACGGCCATGCAGCGGGCGACACGGCGCTGCGTGCGGTCGCCGACGGGGTGCGTGCGATGCTGCGAGAGGGCGACCTGGCCGCGCGCTTTGGCGGCGAAGAATTCGTGGTGCTGCTGGGCTACTGCGACAGCAGCCACGGCGTGCTGTTTGCCGAGCGGCTGCGTGCTGCCATTGCCGGTGCGGCCGTGCTGCTGCCCGCGGGGCCGGTGCAGGTCACGGCCAGCCTGGGCGTGGCGGATTCGGCCTTGGCCGGGCTGGACCTGGATGCGCTGCTGTCTGCCGCAGACGCTGCGATGTACCGCGCCAAGCAGGCGGGGCGCGACCGGGTGATGGTGGCGGCGCAGTGCGGGCAGAGCGCAGCGGCCTGAGGAGCCAGGCCGCGCGCAAGCAGCCCTACCGCAGCAGCCGCGTGTGGGACGTGTGGTGCTTGTCGCGCCACAGCTGGTAGCGCGATCGCTGCAGCGCCAGCAGCTCCACCAGGCCCCATGCAAACGCGCAGCCCAGCGTGCCGCACAGTACCGCGAGGCGGTAGGCCTCAGTCTTGCGAAGGGACCGGCGCGTCGTCATGGAACCATCCGTCCGTGCGGGGAAGGTCAAAGCGCACCCAGCCTTGATCGAAGAGCTCATCCAGCAGCCGCTGCAGCCCGAGAATTTTCCAGAGCATGGTGTACCTCCACCCGTTGACTGCGGCCACGTTAGCCCGCCAATGTGACGGTTTGGCGTCACCGGGATGAATAGCAACAGCTGCCCGCGCAGGGCTATCGCGGGGCCCGGGCCCCGCTTAAGCTCGCCTGTTGGTGCGCGCCCCACGGGCCGCCATTCACCGGAAAATCATGCTGTCCGAGCTGCTGGCACTGGAAAAGATCATCGAGCAGGGCGCCCCGCACCTGGACGTGCGGGTGGTGCGCCAGGTGCAGGTGCCTGCGGGGCCCAGCCTTCCCATCTACGCCATCGGCATCGGCAACGACGCGCCAGACATACCTGCGGTCGGCTTTTTCGGCGGCGTGCACGGGCTGGAGCGCATCGGCACCGAGGTGGTGATGGCCTACCTGCAAAGCGTGGTGATGCGGCTGCGCTGGGACGCCACGCTGCACCGGCAGCTCGAGCAGGTGCGGCTGGTGTTCATGCCCATCGTCAACCCGGGCGGCATGTGGTCGTCCACCCGCGCCAACCCGCGCGGCGTGGATTTGATGCGCAACGCGCCGGTCGAGGCCATGGACCGCGTGCCGCTGTGGGTGGGCGGCCAGCGCCTCAGCGCGGGCCTGCCGTGGTTTCGGGGCCGTGCGGGCGAGCCCATGGAAGAAGAAGCCCAGGCCCTGTGCGAAGTGGTGGAGGCCGAGCTGCTGCCGCGCAGCTTCAGCCTGGCGCTGGACTGCCACTCGGGCTTTGGCGTGCGGGACCGGCTGTGGTTTCCGTTCGCCCACACGCGCAAGCCCATCCCGCACCTGGCCGAGCTGCATGCGCTGCAAGAGATCTTTCTGCAGGCCCACAGCCACCACCCGTACGTGATCGAGCCGCAGAGCGCGCAGTACCTGACGCACGGCGACCTGTGGGACCACCTGTACCTGCAGGCCTGCCGCAACGTGCCGACGCACACCTTCTTGCCGCTGACGCTGGAGATGGGCTCGTGGCTGTGGATCAAGAAGAACCCGCGCCAGCTGTTCTCGCGCTGGGGCATCTTCAACCCGCTGATCGACCACCGGCAGCAGCGCGTGTTGCGCCGGCACATGCTGCTGCTGGACTTTCTGTCGCGCGCAGCGTGCAGCCACGCGCGCTGGGCCCCCGCGACCGAGCAGCGCGCGCAGCGGCGGGCGGATGCGCTGGCGGCCTGGTATGGCGATGCATTCGACTGACCCGCGCCGGGCCACCAGATGGCAGGCTGATGCCGCAGCACGCAGCCGTGCGCGGTGGCTGCAGCAGCGTGCGTCGGCACGGGGCCTTGTGCAAACTGCGCCACCGTTGTTGGGCATGACGGCATGACGGCGATGACCACCTGGATCTTCCTGCGCGGGCTCACGCGCGAGTCAGCGCACTGGGGCGGCTTTGTGGCCGACTTCGAGCGTGCGCTGCCGGGGCATGTTGTCACCGCGCTGGACCTGCCGGGCAATGGCCTGCTCCACCTGTTGCCATCGCCCACCACGGTGGCGGGCATGGTGGCCGCGTGCCGGGCCGAGCTGGCGCGCCGGGGCGTGGCGCCGCCGTACCACCTGCTGGCCATGTCGCTCGGTGCCATGGTCGCCACCGAATGGGCGCGCGTGGCGCCGCACGAGGTGGCGGGCTGCGTGCTCATCAACACCAGCTTCCAGCCCTTCAGCCTCTTCTACCAGCGGCTGCGGCCGCGCAATTACGCGGCGCTGCTGGGGCTGGTGCTGCGGCCAAGATCGCCCGAGCAGATGGAGCACACGGTGCTGCGCCTGACCAGCCACCGCGTGGCAGACCATGGCGCTGCCGTGGCCGAATGGGCCCGCGTGCGGTTGGCACGACCGGTGTCGTCCACAAACGCACTGCGCCAACTGGCCGCTGCAGCCCGCTACCGCGCGCCGGTGGTTGCCCCGCTGCAGCGTGTGCTGATGCTGGCCAGCCAGCGCGACGGGCTGGTGGATGTGCAGTGCTCCATCGCCATTGCGCAGGCCTGGCAGGTGCCACTGCAGCGGCACCCCGCGGCAGGGCACGACCTGCCGCTGGATGACGGCGCCTGGGTGGTGGAGCAGGTGGCGCGCTGGGTGGCCGGTGGGGACGGTGATGGCCACCCGCAGGGCGATGCCCAGGCCTGCAGCGGCACTACCGGCCCTGGTTGAGCCGCTGCGTGTTGCGGCCGCAAACGCGGGTTAGTTGGTGGTGGACGCGGCGGGGGTGGAAGTGGCAGACGTGCCCGGCGTGGCCGGAGCCAGGCCGCCCTGGGCCACCAGCTCCTGGTACCACTGCGCATAGCCTGCACTGCTGGGGTGCAGGCCGTCGGCGGCGTTCAGCTCGTCGCTGCGCAGCACGAAGGGGTCTTCATCGCGCGGGCGCAGCAGGCGCACGTAGCGCACCTGATTGGCCGCGGCCACTTCCTGCACCATGGCGTGCAGCCGCTCGGACCGGCTGGACATGGCCCACGACAGCGGCGGTACGAAGAACGGCGCATGGCCCACATTGCCGCAGGGCATCAGCACCACGGTGCGGCCCTTCTCGCGCGCCAGCGCCACGGTCTGCTCCAGGTTGGCGCGCAGTGTCTTCTGGGTGGTGAGGCGGATCACGTCGTTGCCGCCGGCCAGCACCAGCACCATGTCGTAGCCCGCCTCGGCGCCCTGCAGCTGCTGCGCCACATCGCCGAACTTGGCGCCGTTGGCGGCCAGGTTGTCGATGCGCCACTGCGGGTGGGCCTTGCCGATCAGGCCCGCCAGGCTGTCGGCGGGGCTGCTGGCCCCGGTGCCCAGGGCCGTGCTGTCGCCCACGACCAGCAGCCGCTGGCTGGGCTGCGGGGGCTGCGCGGTGTAGGGCTGGGCCTGCTTGGCCAGGTCTACCGACGTAAAAATGCGCCAGGGTGCGCAGGCCGAGACCAGCAAGGCGCCCCCTATTGCTGCCGCAGTGACCAGGGCCAGTCGGCGGGTGCTGGAGGGGCGGTGGTGGGGGTGGTGTGGCATGGTGGGGCAGGACGTGGGCTAAATCGCGAGCGTATCGCCGCGCCCCTGGCCCCACCGTCGGTGGTGCGCCGTGGCCCGCGTAGGACAGAGTACCCGTGGCCATTGCGCCGCAACCGCAGCGACCGCCATGGCCGCTGCTTCAGCCACCCAGTCTGCTACTGCTTGAAGACCACCGCGTCCAGGTCCATCGCGCGGATGGACTCGGCCGCTGTTGCCGCCTGCGCGCGGCTGTCGTACGGGCCCACGCGCACGCGGATGCGGCGGCCCTTGGAGTTGTTGAGCTCTTGCCGGAAGGCGGGTAGCCCCTCGTTGAGCAGCCGGGCCTGGGCCTTGCGGGCATTGGCCTCGTCGGCAAACAGGCCCACGTTGATGTAGTAGCCCGCCGTGCTGCCCACGGTGGTCAGCGGGGCGCTGGCAGAGCCGGACGCAGGGGCGGTGGCCGCGTTGGCAGAAGAGGCTGCAGCGGCAGATGCCTTGGCGGTAGCGGTGCGCGCGGCACGGTCGGGCGCGGCAGCGGGTTTGCTGGCGGCCTTCGTGGCCGCCTTGGCAGCAGCAGCAGCCTTGGCGGCGTCGGCTTTGCTGGCCGGCGCTGCGGGCTTGGACGCGGGCGCCTCGGCCTTGGCGGCGGGTGGGCTGCTGGGCTTGGCGGAGTTCGTCTTGTCGCTGGCCGCGTTGCCCGCTGGCGCTGTCTGGGCAGCTGGGGCTGCGGGCGTGTTGGCCTGGGATCTTGCCGTAGTGGAATTGGTGGGCGTGGTGGCGGTAGCGGCGGGCGCGGGGGCCTGTGCGGGTGCAGTTGTCGGTGCTGGCGCTGGTGCTTGTGCTGTCGTTACTGCTGAGGATTTGGCTGCGGGCGCAGGCGTCGGTGTGGGCGTCGGTGTAGTGGCCGGTGCAGGGGTGGCAGGTGCCGCCCCGGCTGGGCCGGGGCTTGCAGTCACCGCAGCACGGGTCGCAGCAGGCTGGGTGGTGGCTGGGGTGGCGTCGTCCTGCGAAGGGGCGGATGCGGCTGCGGTGGACTGGGCCGCCGCCTGCGCAGACGCCACAGACGCCGCAGCAGCCGCGGCCGACGACGCCTGCGCCACGGTCACGGCGGGCGTCATCGACGCATCGGCCTCGGGCTGAACCCCTGTGCTGGGCACCGACAGGTATGCCGCCACCGCGATGATGGCCAGGGCCACATTCACCCCGACGATGGCCTGCAGGCGTTTGCGCGAGCTTGCGCGCTGCTCCAGCAACGCGCAGGCCTCGGGCACGGTGCGCGACGCTGCCAGCGCGCGCGAGATGCGGCGGCGGACATCGGCGTGCAGGATGGCGTTGCCGTACAGGCCAGGCACCGTGAACGCCAGCATGGCAAACGCCGCCAGCACGCCCAGCTCCACACCCTGCGGCCAGTTCAAGAACTGGCGGCCCAGCGCAAACACCAGCAGGGCCAGGCCCTCGGCCACGGCCACATAGGCCAGCGCACCGCTCCACACCTGGCGGAACACCATCCAGTTCAGCGTGGACAGGCTGGCTGCCCAGTTCCAGGTGGTGGTGGTGCGGCCCGCGGTGTCAAAGCGAGCGAAGACGGGGAGGTAATAGTCGGTGTTGACCGGCCCCAGCGCCACGCGGTACAGCGCCGTCATGGCGTTGTCGGACGGCGAGTCCAGCGACATGGCGGGGATGAGGGAGTCTGCAAAATCCGTGGTGGCGCGCATGCCTGATTTTGTCATGCACTGGCGCGCATGCGGCGCCTGTTGCGGCCACGCAGCGCTGGCGCGGTGCCATGTGGGCGCCCGCGGTGGCGGCTGACGGCGCTACTGCAGCAGGCCCCGCCGCTGCGTGGCAGGGCGGGTTTGGGTAAAAATGTGCCGCTACCGCTTGATAGACAAGCGCTAGCAGCTATCAAATCAGGAGCGTATGTGCAGGGTTGCCGCGCTGCTCGTCACCGGCACCGCGCACCCGGCGCCCGTCAACCGCCCCGCACCATCGCCATGATCTTGCCGGCATCCAGCGTGGCCGCCTTTTGCTGGATCTGCGGCAGGTACTGCGTCTGCATCTGCTTGGCCGGGCCCAGCAGGTTCTGAAAACTGTCGCGCAGCATGGCGGTGCTCATCACCCGGCCGCCCGCGTAGTAGCGCTTGGCCACCTGCCCCAGCGCATACGTGGTGGCAAAAGAAAACGCCATGCCGGTGGCCGCGCTGCCCACGCCCCCGATGGTGCGGCCCGCCACCTTGCCCAGCAGGCCGCCCAGCAGCTTGCGGCCAAACTGCTCCAGGTACTGCGACGTCATGCCCACGCCTGCGGCGGCGATGAACTCCTTGATGTGGCCCTGGTCCAGCTCCACGCCGTGCGCCTTGCCGATGCCGTAGACCATCTTCACCTGCATCGGGATGATGGCCATCGACGCCCACGACTGCGGCAGCAGCTCCAGCGCGCCGTTGAGCATCGCGTAGTTCAGGATGGACTTGTCCAGCTCGGCGTCGCCCGGGCCTGCGGGCACGGCCACCGGCACAGGCATGGATGCAGGCGACGAGGACGACGAAGAAGAAGGAGAGGAAGGCGCCGACGCAGCGGCTGCATAGGCCGCAGCACCCGTGGCCGCAGCACCCGCCACGCCCCAGGGCACGGCAGAGGGCGGCGCTTTTTCGGCCACGTCCACCAGTGCATCGGCCTCGTGCTCGAAGGCGGCGGTCTGCTGCGCGCCCAGTTGCAGCGCAGACTTGAGCGTGGCCAGGAACTGCGCCTCCGCAGGCGTCTGGCGCCCATCCACATCGCACACGCACACCGCCATCTCGTAGGCCAGCTGGCGGTGGCCGGGGTCGGTCAGCGCGGCGGCGGCGGCCTGCACCGTGGTGCGCTTGAGCAGCACGTCCTGGTAAATGCGCGGCAGGTCGGCCATGCCGCTGTCGCCTGCGAGGGACTGGGCGATGCGGCGGATCTCTTCACGCTCGGCGTCGTCCTTGGTGCCGTCCGCAAACGCGGCCAGCAAGGCGATGGTGAGGATGGATTTTTGCTGTTCTGGAGTCATGCGGTGCGGGCCTGCAAGGCCGTGAAATTAAGGGGGTTGGCACTCCGCCCCAGCCTAAAGGGGCTACGGGCGACGTGCGGAGTCAGGTGCAGTCTAGGGCGCGCGCTTTCAACGCCACGGCTTGTGGGGACTTGCAGCCATCTGGTAACCAGGTGCATCGGGGCAGGGGGCTGCCAGCCCTGCGGCCCACCCGGGTTTCCCCTTGCGTAGTTGATCGGCTGTGCGCTTGGGCGCGGCTTGCGTACAGTGGCTGTCTCAATGCAAGGAGGCAAGGCATGCGGCAAGCGGCGACGACCAGCAGGGCAAGCAATACCAGCGTTACGGGCAATACGGGCAGTACATGCAGCACCAGCAGGGCAGGCACCACCACGCCCAGCGCGCGGGGCGCCACCCGATGAACATCGCTCACCTGCTGCGCCGCAGCGCGCAACTGCACGCCCACCAGCCCGCCGTGCTGCAGGGCGACCGTGTGCTCTTCGACTACCAAACCCTGGGTGCCCGCACCGCCGCGCTGGCCGCCAGCCTGCGCACACGCTACGGTGTGTTGCCCGGCGACCGCGTGGCCATCTACGCCGCCAATGCGCCCGAGTACCTGGAGGCGCTGCACGCCATCGTGTGGGCCGGCGCCGTGCACGTGCCCGTCAACTACAAGCTGCACGCCAAAGAGCTGGCTTACGTGCTGGCCGACTCCGGCGCGCGCGTGGTGCTGGTGTCCGAGGCCCTGCACCCCGCCGCGCGTGATGCGGGCGCCGACCCCGCAGCCACCCTGGTGCTGGGCTCAGCCGACTACCAGCACGCCGTGCAGCAGCACGGTGCGCCGATGCCCGTGCACGACCGCGCCCCGGACGACATCGCATCGCTGTTCTACACATCGGGCACCACCGGCCGGCCCAAGGGCGTGATGCAGACCCACCGCAACCTGCTGGCCATGACGGCCTGCTACTTCACCGACGTGGACGACGTGCTGCCCGGCGACGCCATGGTCTACGCCGCGCCCATGTCGCACGGCGCGGGTTTGTACAACTACGCCCAGGTGCTGCGCGGCGGGCGGCACGTGGTGCCCATGTCCGGCGGCTTCGACCCTGCTGAGCTGGTGCAGCTGGCCGCCACAGTGGGCCAGCTCACCCTGTTTGCCGCGCCCACCATGGTGCACCGCCTGGTGGACCACGTGCGCGCCACCGGTGCCGACGTGTCGGGCTTCAAAACGATTGTCTACGGCGGCGGCCCCATGTATGCGGACGACCTGCGCACCGCCATGGCCGTGATGGGCAACGACCGCTTCGTGCAGATCTACGGCCAGGGCGAAAGCCCCATGACCATCACCGCGCTGTCACGCGCGCACCTGGCCGACACCACCCACCCCCGCTGGCCTGAGCGCATGGCCTCGGTCGGCGTGGCGCAGTCGCTGGTGGAGGTGCGCGTGGTCGACGCCCAAGGCCAGCCCATGCCCCCCGGCGACACCGGCGAGGTGCTGGTGCGCGGCGACACCGTCATGCCCGGCTACTGGAACAACCCGGACGCGACGGCCCGCACGCTGCAGGCCGGCTGGCTGCACACGGGCGATGTGGGCGTGCTGGACGCCGATGGCTTCCTGACCCTGAAGGACCGGTCGAAGGACGTGATCATCTCCGGCGGCAGCAACATCTACCCGCGCGAGGTGGAAGAGGTTTTGCTGCTGCACCCCCAGGTCCGCGAAGTGGCCGTGGTGGGGCAGCGCGATGCCGAGTGGGGCGAGGTGGTGGTGGCCTACCTGGTGGCGGGCGAGGGCGGACCGGTGGAGGATGCAGTGCTGGACGCGCTGTGCGGGGAGCACATCGCGCGGTTCAAGCGGCCGAAGGTGTACCGGTGGGTGGAAGGGTTGCCGAAGAACAGCTACGGCAAGGTGTTGAAGACGGAACTGCGCGGGTAGACGCTTTGCATGCGCTGGCGATGAAGCACCGCGTCATCGCTGCTCTCCATGCGCCTATTCAGCCACACATGCGCCACTTGTGAGCGGGTTCCGTTGCGGTCCTACAAGCGGTGGCCTCCGGTGTCCCTAAAGTTGCGGGCTTCGTGTGTCCGAGTCGAGCGGTAACAGCTCAACGGCACAACCCTCCAATTCACTTCGTTCTTATCTCTCCGACCATGATGCAGATCGTCTCCGATGCAGCGCAACCCGGCCTCATCATCGTGAACCTGGACGCGCAAGGCCACGACCTCTCCGTCCGCCTGGACCGCGCCATGCTGGAGCACACCCTGGGCGTGCACGGCGCTTTTGCATCCCTCGCCCAGGCCGTGGGCCGCAACATCGAACGCATCCAGGACGCCGCATTGCGCAAGTACCAGCAGACCCGCCAGCGGTGTGTGATTTTGTCGAAGGCTGAGTTGATGCGGGTTGCGTGGTGATGGCTGGGCCCGTGTTGGATCAGCGGGCGTTCTGAACGTGTAGTCGTGGTCTTTACTCGCGTTATGAACTACCGGTATAGGCTGACAGTGGCCGTTCTGATTTGCGTCGGGAATGTCAGTTTTCGCTGTAACGCGACATTGACAGACAAGCACCGAGTTCGCCGCATCAGGCCCTTAGCATCAGACGCACATTATCGAATTGCTCGTCCACAAATACATCCATCCAGATCTGTTCCGGGGTCGGTGTTGACAGCGCGATACCGAAAGACCAAAGCACGCGCTCGATGTGACTGCCGAGAAGTACAAGGTCGGTGTCTCCTGCGACGTCCTTGTGGGAGTCAAAGAAGCGCCCTAGGTCAAGAGAAAGGAGTTCGAACCAGTCACTTAGGCTGACCGCCTTCAGTATCTCAATGCTCTTGCTGGCCTTCCAGCGGCCGACTTCACCGCAAGTAGCCGCGCATGCACTGGCTGTGGCGCAAAGCATTTGCTCCACATGGCAAAGCGCTGGAAGCAGAGCTGTATCCACATCCCGATGCCGAATGAAGTGCAAACGTGCATCGGCAATTCCTTGAAAACAAGCAGCCAGAGTCTGGCTGTAGAGGTCGTCGGCGGCTGTGAAATCCTCGTCCGACATGCGGCCAAGCCCCGACAGCCGACCACCAAAGTAATGCGAGCAGAAGAGGTGTGCGATGCGCAAGCCAATCGCTTCAAGCGGTGGCCTCTGTCGTTCCATTATTTCCTGGGGAATCTTAGAGATCACCGCGGCGTAGTACACCGCCCGTCCTGCTTGGTGACGAATCAGTGCTGCTGCAGCGCGGGCAAGCGGATGCCTCTTGGCGACTAGATTGACAGCTTGCGTAGTGACGAAGAGTTGACAGGAGACGCCGTCTTGGCGTGCATTCACATGGCAGGTTCCTAGCTGCACGGCTTGAGCGGTGTAGTCGTTCACAAGCACTCCGCGCTCGCGCATGGAGCGTACTATGTTGTCTGTAACTACGATGGTTTCAACGATTCGCAAACCAGCCTGCAGTTCGGGTGCGCCCATCAGATTGCGAACAGCGGCCTGTGCCTTGCCGCTCTTGCGACTCGTTGGATCGAACATGATGGGAACCCTGACCAGTTCCGGCACTTGACCATTGGTTTTTTGCGATTCGACACTACTCTCAGGTGCGTCAAACGGCTGTTCCTCAACCAAACTGTCAACGTACTTGGAAACTGTGCTTCCGAGGAACTGCGCGGCATCGAGCGTTTGCTCGTCAACCTGCGAACTGATAAAGAAGTTCAAAGAACACTGGGCGAGACAGCGATTCAGAGATGTCACATTGACCTCTGGACTACTGAAGCTGCCCACCAGCACTTTCGTGGAGCCAATAGGCATCGCTACTCCGGAAAATTCATCGTCGCTCATGAGGGAATATGGCAACACTTCCCGGAAGTCCGATGTTTTTGATCCCACCGCAAGGCAATCGGGGAGTATGAAGTGGTTCGGCGGTTCAACTCCGAAGATTTGCCAGTTCATCGCCTTCAGGCGTTCCACGCGAGGCGGTGGAGCCATATTTGTATCCAGTGCCTTGCTGTGTCCGCTAATAATCATCTGGGGAACTCTATCGAGCAGTATCCCGAGCTGTTGCAAAAACATCGTGGCCATGGCCGGAAACATCTCGGGAAACTTCTCTCGTGCCCGGAAGTGAACCAGCTTTGCAAGCACTTTTCTGCCGCTTTCAGGAATAGCTTCAAATTGTAGAAAAAGTTCTTCTTCAATCAACTTGACTAAAGCCGCCTCGGATTGGAGTGAGTCAATTTCGAGAAAGACGCGCGCGGTCTCGTCGCTGCGCATAGCGTCTGTGAGACTACCCAAAATCTGGGTCGCGATAGCGGAGGAACTGTCCCTGAAGAATGCTGAACGGATTGACAGATGAACAACCACCGCTGCTGCCACGTGTGAGTCAACAGGTCCGACTGGGGCCTCACGCAGCGCGTTGATGGCAGGGGACAAGACTAAGCGCTCATAAGTCGTGATCTTGTCATCGAGCGATTGTTCGTCCGAAGGCTCAGAGTAGAAGTCTCGCTGCGCCGCAACTCCCTCGGTTGAAGAATGATAGGGCTCTTGCCCTTTCTTAAAGACATACACCTGTGTTTTCTTCCCCTTGGCCACCCCGAAGCCGCGTTGAAGGGCTTGCGGAATGAAATGCTGCTTTCGACCTGCCATTTTGTTCATGCTCCTCGTGCGTAAATTTCCAGCGCTATGGGGCCGGTGGCTTTGTATTGGCGTCTGCGCTTCGTTGCCACCGGCTGGCATGCTTAACTGACCTTCAGAAGTTCCGAACGGGTTGGCGTACTGCAGTGGTCGATCCGGGAAACATCTCCGGCACCCTGTCCTTCGAAGACTCTGCGATGCCGCCACAATAGCAAGCATGCCAACGAAGCGAAGCATGAGCGAGCAGGAAATACCTCCAACTGACAGTAGTCCAGGAACGAGCACGTTGGCCAGTGGGCCAGCGGGCGCCCATTTCGAAGCCCAGGTCGGTGCGTCATACTTGCTAGCCATGCTCGCCAGGGCACCCGCCCGCGGCCTTCCCGGTGCCACGATAGATCGAGTGGCGCTACAGCAAGCCAATGCGGGGCGTCCGCTCGACGACGTGGTCATCTATGCCCACGACAATGTGTCTGGGAAGCTGGCGGTGCTGGAGGTTCAGGTCAAGCGATCCATCACCTTCGCTGCCGCCGATCCCATCTTTCGCAAAGTCGTAGGCCAAATCGTCAAAGCATCGCAACGGCCTGACTTCCTGACTCAGCGATATGAGCTGGCGATTGCAACGACGAAGGGATCGCGCAAGATCGATGGGGCATATCAGGATGTACTCACGCTCGCGCGCCAGATTGGCGACGCGGCTACGTTCGCCGCTCAAATTGATCTGGCGGGAGTGGCAAACGACGACATGCGCGCCCTCGTCAAGACGTTCAAAAGCCACATGCGAGACGAAGGTTCGCCAGACGACAACGAGACCGTCTGGCTATTGCTGCGCCGGTTGCAGATTCTGACGTTCGATTTCACGGCCCCAGGCTCTGCATCTCATGACCTGGCGCTAGAACGCGCTGTGCGTGTGCTGCACACTGACGATGGATCGCGCGTCGGCGCCTTCTGGGGCAGCCTCATTGAACTAGCAATCGATGTGGCGAAAAGTGGTGGCGACAGAACTCGCGAGACAGCATTGCAAGCTCTTGCGCAGCTGGGCTATCGGCTCCTAGGCGAACGTCGGCACGCTATGGCCCGAGCAGCGCTAGCCGAGTCGTCCCGTTTGGCACTTGCTGACATTCGTAATCGCGTGGGCAAGGTCGTACTTCCACGACAGGAGCGTGTGGCCGCAATGCGTGAAGCATTGGATCGTGGACGCTATGTGGAGATCCGTGGTGATGCAGGCGTCGGCAAATCTGGTGTCTTGCGGCAGATGGCCGAGGCCATGCAAGCCGAAAGTCAGGTCATCGTTCTCAGCCCAGGACGGTGTGTTCCCCGCGGGTGGACCGCGTTGCGCGCACAGCTCGGCTTCGACGGAACGCTTCGCGAGTTGCTTGTCGAACTGGCCAATGACGGCGGCGCCACGATCTTTGTCGACAACCTCGACTCTTTCAGCACAGAGGAGAGGCTCACGGTCGTCGATGTCCTCGGGGAAGCCTCTGTCGTTCCGGGAGTTTCCGTTGTTGCGACGGCTCGGAGCGAATTTGGGATTGATGAGCCCAGTTGGCTGCCGAGCGATGCACTGGCACGCCTGGGTGAAACCGACCCCGTCATGCTCGGTGAGCTGAGCAAGGTGGAGATTGAGCAGTTGAAGGTGACTGATCCTGCGCTTGCCTCCCTTCTAACGGACAGCCATCCCGCACGCCAGGTCGCCAGAAACCTGTTTCGCCTCGCACGCCTAGCAAGTCAGCCAGCATCTGATCCCGTACCGCGCACTGAAGTCGATATGGCTGAGCAGTGGTGGACCACAGCGGATGGCTCCCGCGATGCCGGTTGGCGTGATCGGGCGCGGCTGCTGCAAGCCGCAGCAACGCAAACCCTGGCTGGCGCTGACTTCCTTGACGTTACAGGCCAAGCTGCGGCGCCAATCGATGCGCTGGTATTCAGCGGCACTCTGCGGGATTTGGGTATTGACCGGGTCGCGTTTCGTCATGACGTACTGCGCGAGTGGGCAATTGCAGGCACCCTGCACGCCCACTCCGAACTCGTCGACAGGCTACAACTAGATCGGCCGGCCACGGCAATGTTTGCACGTGGTGTTGAGCTGGCAGCGCGTATGGCAATCGAGCGGGCGACTGATGGCGTGAGGTGGTATGCGCTCGTTGATCGGCTGAGCCAAGCGGGAGTTCATCGTTCTTGGCGCCGCGCCGCGTTGCTTGCCATCGCTCGATCCGAAGCTGCGGAAGCGCTTCTCCATCGCGCATCGCCCGAGCTTCTCGCCAATGGCGCCGAACTGCTGCGCGAACTCATCCGAACGGTCATTGCTGTCGAAGTGCTTCCTGCCACACAAGTCTTTGCGGCTGCGGGAGTCGACCCTGCGCTCATACCCTCATCAATCAACGTCCCGCGCGGCTTGGCATGGACGACATTGATTGTTTGGCTCTTGGGTGTAGGAAATGGCATTCCTAAAGATGCTATCCCAGAGGTTGTTCAGCTATACACGAATTTCTCGCTTGGCACGCTTGGCGCCTCCGATATCACGCCGTTTACGACACGACAGATTTACCGTTGGCTGAGGTTGGTGGAGCCAATAGATTCAATGTCGATGCGAAGCGGGGGCTTGAAATCGGATCTTCGCGAAGCGTTCGTCATGTTCGCGGAGACTACGCCAGAGCTTGCCGCTGAATACCTGACGGCAGTGGGGGAAAGTGAGCACAACGAAGATATCGTGCGCAGCATCTTGAAGATGCGCGGCACGCTGGCGCAAGCAGCTCCGGCAGAACTGGCTAACCTGACTGCACGGGCGTTGATCACAAAGCCCCGGCGACACGAGCACCGCTTCAACCGGGAGCGCGAAGAGGCGTTTACCTATCTCGACTATCAGTTCATTCCAGCATCGCCGGCACAAGGTCCATTCCTCGATTTGTTGACCAACTCGCCCAAGAACGGGTTAGCCTTGGTTCATCGCTTGGTCGCACACGCAGTCGCACACCGAAGCCTAGGTGCAGACCCAGGAACGAATGGATTCGACTTGGCTTTGCCAGGAGGTGCGCGCACATTCCCGTGGGCGCAGACCTACTTCTGGTCACGCAACAGCAACTTCTACGCCGTCACGTCGGCACTGATGGCACTCGAAGCATGGGCGCACCGCCGCATCGAGGCAGGCGAAGCACTCGAAGGTGTGCTAACAGACGTGCTCGGACCGCAGGGCTCGTGTGCTGCGTATTTGCTGGTGGCAGTTGATCTCATCATTTCGCATTGGCCCAAGTCGCTTGACGTGGCGGCAGCTTTTCTCAGTAACCCCGAACTGTTGTGCATCGATCACACACGTCAGGTGCATGATCGCGTCGAAATGCCGGATTTCTTCGGGTTTGGCGCCTTGCATAGCGAACCGCGTGGCAGCGTGACCGCCGCTGACCTGAAGTGCCGGCCATCCCGACGGACAACGCTCGACGAACTGATTGGCAACTTCACGTTCCTGGCATCTCCGGATCAACTCGCGACACTGAGAACCCTGTTGGCGACCGCAGCAGCACGATTGGGTGAACCTGCCGCGAGCGCGCATTTGGGCAATCCGGAATTCATGGTTCAGTACGCGCTAAACCTCTCGGATGCCGCAAATTGGCAGGAAGTTGAAGTGACGCTCAAGGACGGATCATCCGCGACTGCGCGCCAGTATCTATCGCCAACGGCAGAGCAGACCCATCTACAAGCTTTGCGAGACGCCGCGACTGAGGGAGATTCAGACTTCGCCACGCGGGCTGCGCTGGCCCTTGCGGTCGAGGATCCCCCTCGGTTGCTACCAGAAGGTCGGTCTGCAGCGGTGGCTTGGGCGCGGCGTTCTGCGACAGCTATGGCAGAAGTCGAATCTGACGACGACGGCGGAGAGCGGCGCATGCAAGAGGAAGCGGTCGTGACGGCCGCGATGATCGTCATGCGGGACGGCGATGACGCCTTTCGCGCCGAGCACGGAGAATGGGCCCGATCTCAACTGGACAAGACTCTTGCAGCTCTCGACGATGGTCCTGCACGTCAGATGCGAGGGGGGCTGCGCTTCAATCCGACCGCAATCGCTTATGCCGGATTGATCCACGCGTTGCGACATCAGACAACGCCGGAAGACGTGCGGTCGCTTCTTGAAGTAGCGGCGACAGGAAACCACGCTGCAGCGCACGGCTTTGGGACGTCCGCCGCAGTCCTCGCGGATGTCGATATTCGCCTGCCGAGAGCTGTGCTCCGATGTGCATTCAGCGCGAGTGTCGTAGAGGATCGAGTTTGGAATGCGTCACAGGAAGAAGTCGACGCTAGCAAAGCGCGCAGTCATGAACGGGTACTGGCTGCCGTTGCGGCTGAGATGGCGTGGCTTGAAGGTAAAGGCTCAGAGCCAACGTGGCCAAAATTCCCGGTAGAGCGAGCTCGGTCGAGAAGGCAACTAAGCTTGTACGAAACCCAGATTGCTGCACCGGAAGCGTCGGCGCTTTCGCTAGCAGAGCATGTAAATCATCAGGCAGCGGCTCTCTGGTTGCGCCAAGCGCACGCTCTTTCCCATGATGACACCCGCCCTTGGCTCAGTGAGATCGTGAGAGCCTACATGCCTTGGACGGCCCTCGCGAATGGAGCGAACCTAGACGACGGAGACGAAACGGACCGTCCGCCATCTGAGTGGAACGATACGTTCTTTGCGGCGGTTGCGCGCTGCATTGTCGGTCTGTCAACGTCTGAGGCTACTGAACTGGCATTGCGGCATATCGTTGGGCTTCCAGATCGGCATTTCTACGACGTGCTCGTCGATTTCTTGCGCAGCCTCGATGCGGTGTACTTCGGGGGCGACAGCATTCCGACGCAGGTGGCCGTAGACATTCGGAGTGCACTCGCCGACCACATGCTGACAACGCGTGGATGGGAGCGCCTCAGCCGAAGCAGGGACTTGTCCATCGAAATACACATTGGCCCAGCAATCGCCGTCTTGTTTTTTAACGACTACATGTACGGGCAGGGATCGAAGTGCTACCTGTTTGAGAAGGGCGTGGAGCGAGTCGGTCCGTTTCTTCCTGTTCTGGACAAACTGGTCAGCAAAGGGCCGTCACTCTTCGTCGCCATGGCATTACTCAACCTGCTTGAAATTGCTCCACGAGCCGAGCAACTGGATGTGCTGGTTAAGGCTGGAGGTGTATGGCTTGAGGCATATCCTGATTTCCGACAGCTGTGGATCGATCACGGGGTGGGCCACCGCTGGTGCTTGGTGATGGAGACCATCCGTGTACATAGCCCTTCCAGCTTCAGTAGCAACGCACCGTTGCGGCCTGCCATCGACAACCTCGTCGCAGCGCTCGTTGCGCTCGGCGTGCCTGAGGCCACGCGGCTGGAAGAGGAGCTTCTCAAGCTTTGAACGACGAACAGTCCTTTGGCGATTATTGATCGCGTTTCGTCACGCATGGATATATGGGACAGCTGGCAATAGCTGGGACGCCGACGTCAACTGTCTAAGTTCGATCCAAAGACGGTAAGGCAGAGCAATGCGGTCTCTGCGCTCTCGCGATTGTGCGACGGCAATCGCTGCAAAGCAGTCAACCGCCTCACCGCCAGCCACACGAACCCACCCAGTAAACCCCCTCCCACCACGGTTATCCCACCCCGCCTACCATCCCGTCCTTCTTCCCTTCCCAAGGCCCTCCCATGCCCAACCCCACCACCCTCAAAATCGATTTCGTCTCCGATGTCTCCTGCCCCTGGTGCATCATCGGCCTGCAGTCGCTGGAGCAGGCGGCGGACCGCCTCAAGGATGAGGTGGCGCTGGACCTGCACTTTCAGCCGTTCGAGCTGAACCCGCAGATGGGCCCGGAGGGGCAGGACATTGGCGAGCACCTGCAAGAAAAGTACGGCGCCACGCCCGCGCAGAGCCAGAAGAACCGCGAGGCGATTGCGGCGCGTGGGGCGGAGCTGGGCTTTACCTTCAGCATGGACAAGCGCAGCCGCATCTACAACACCTTCGATGCGCACCGGCTGCTGCACTGGGCCGAAGAGCAGGGCGTGCAGCCCGCGCTGAAGAAGGCGCTGTTCAAGGCCTATTTCACCGACGGGCAGGACCCGAGCAACCATGAGGTGCTGGCGCGGGTGGCGGGCGAGGTGGGGCTGGATGTGGCCGAGGCGCGTGCGCTGCTGGCGTCGGACCGCTTCACGGACGAGGTGCGCGAGCGCGAGCAGTTGTACCTGCAAAGCGGCATTAATTCCGTGCCGGCGATCATCATCAACGAGCGGCACCTGATCCAGGGTGGGCAGCCGGTGGAGGTGTTCGAGCAGGCGCTGCGGCAGATTGCGGCGCAGCAGGTGTGAGGCTGTGATTTGCTATTGAATGTATAGCTGCTGGCGCTTGCTGGATAAGCGGTAGGGGCTGAAAATACATAAAACAAAGGGGCCCTGGGGCCCCTTTGTCGTTGTGGTGTGGTGGTGTGGTGGTGTGCTTGTCTTGCTGTGCGTTGGGTGCTTTGCGTGCTGTGCGCTCTCGGGCTGGGTCCATTCACATGGCGTGAATGGGGTTGGGCGGCGTGCTGTGTGGCGCTTCGACAGGCTCAGCGTGAACGGATTGGGGTGGGGTGGGGTGCCAGGGGCGGGGCGGGATGCTTACCCTGGCTGACAGTGACGGGGCTGCAGCCGCAGCCGCAGCCGCAGCCGCAGCCGCAGCCGCAACCGCAGTTGCAGCCACGGGGGCATCACTTGCGCAGCGGGATGGCCGTGGCGCGGTCCACGGGCACGGCGGTCACGCTGTTCTGGGGGGAGCCGTCCACCAGCTTTTCAGAATACGTCAGGTACACCAGTGTGTTGCGTGTGGCGTCCACCATGCGCACGATGCGCAGGCGCTTGAACAGGATGGACATGCGTTCGCTGAAGACTTCTTCCTGCTTTTTCAACGGCTCCGGAAAGCTGATGGGCCCGACCTGGCGGCAGGCGATGGAGGCCTCGGCGCGGTCTTCGGCCAGGCCCAGCGTGCCCTTGATGCCGCCGGTGCGGGCGCGCGAGACGTAGCAGGTCACGCCCTGCACGGCGGGGTCGTCGTACGCTTCCACGATGATGTCGTGGTCGCGGCCCACCCACTGGAAGGCGGTGTCCACGGTGCCGATCTTTTCGCCGGACGCGGCGTGCGCCGGTGCGGCCATGCCCATGCACAGGGCCGACGCTGCGAGCGCAGCGAAGGCGGCAGCGGCCCGGGTCTTGGTCGTCTGCATGGTCGTGATCTTCATGGTCATCGTCATTGTGGGCCGCGCCTTCTTCGTCATCATCACAATCATCGTCACGCGGCCGTTCCGGGCGCGGGGGCTTCGGTGCAGCGCTGGGCCAGGTGGGCCAGGGCTTCTTCGACCTGGTCGACCAGCACCAGGCACAGGTCGCCGGGCTGCAGGCGCTCCAGGGCGGCGTCGATGGCGATGAATTCGCCGCGGATCTCTTCGACGTGCTTCGTGCGGGGCGCGCCGGCCAGGCCTTCGCGCAGCAGGTTCATCACTTCGCCGTCGGCACGGCCGCGCTGGGCGGCGTCTTGGTACAGGATGACGTCGTCGAACGCGGCACCCAGGATGACGGTCTGCTCGCGGATGTCCTCGTCGCGGCGGTCGCCCGCGCCGCTGATGACCACGCTGCGGCGCTTGGCGGGCAGGGCGTCGACGGCCTGCACCAGGGCGCGCATGGCATCGGGGTTGTGGCCGTAGTCGGCGATCACGGTGGCGCCGCGGTAGTCCATGATGTTGAAGCGGCCCGGTGCGTTGTCGCTGTCGTTCACAAAGCCCGACAGGCCGCGGCGGATGGTCTGCCAGGGCATGCCCACCCCCCAGGCGGCGGCGACGGAAGCCATGACGTTCTCGACCTGGAAGCCGATCTTGCCGTTGCGGGTGATGGGCACGTCGCGCAGGTGGATGGTTTCGCGCCACGAGCCTTCGGATGCGACGATGGAGTCGCCGTCCACGTACACCGTGCGGTGGCCCTGCGCGCGGTGCGTGGCCATCACGGGGTGGTGGCGGTCGGCCGCAAAGAAGATGATCTTGCCGGGGCACGACGGTGCCATGGCCGCCACGATGGGGTCGGCCGCGTTCAGCACGCCGTAGCCGGTGGTGGCCACGTTCTGCACGATCACGCGCTTCAAGACCGCCAGGTCTTCCACCGTGGTGATGTAGTTCAGCCCCAGGTGGTCGCCCGCGCCGATGTTGGTGACCACGGCCACCTGGCAGCGGTCAAATCCCAGGCCTTCGCGCAGGATGCCGCCGCGGGCGGTCTCGAACACGGCGGCGTCCACCTCGGGGTGCAGCAGCACGTTGCGGGCGCTCTTGGGGCCGCTGCAGTCGCCGCTGTCGATCTGGCGGCCGTTGACGTACACGCCGTCGGTGTTGGTCATGCCCACGCGCAGGCCCTGGGCCGTGAACAGGTGGGCGATGAGGCGCGCGGTGGTGGTCTTGCCGTTGGTGCCGGTGACGGCCACGGTGGGGATGCGGCCGTCGTCGCCATGCGCATACAGCTTGTCGACCATGGCCTGGCCCACGTTGCGGGGCTTGCCGTAGCTGGGCGCCAGGTGCATGCGCAGGCCGGGGGCGGCGTTCACTTCGACAAAGCCGCCGCCTTGCTCTTCCAGCGGGCGCAGCACGGTCTCGGCGACCATGTCCACGCCGCAGATGTGCAGGCCGACCATTTGGGCGGCGGCGATGGCGCGCGCGGCGACTTCAGGGTGCACGTCGTCGGTCACGTCGGTGGCGGTGCCGCCGGTGGACAGGTTGGCGTTGTTGCGCAGGATGACGCGCTGGCCCTTGTCAGGCACGGAGTCGGGCGTGAGGCCCTGCAGCGTGAGGCGTGCGACGGCGATGTCATCCAGGCGGATCTTGGTGAGCGAGGTGGCGTGGCCTTCGCCACGGCGCGGGTCCTGGTTGACGATGTCCACCAGCTCGCGCACGGTGCGCTGGCCGTCGCCCAGCACCTGGGGCGGCTCGCGGCGCGCGGCGGCCACCAACTGGTCGCCCACCACCAGCAGGCGGAAGTCGTGGCCGGGCAGAAAGCGCTCGACCATCACGGTGCCGTATTCGGCCGCGGTGCGGAAGGCTTCGTCGAGCTGCGCGCGGTCGGTGATGTTGACGGTGACGCCCTTGCCCTGGTTGCCGTCCTGCGGCTTGACCACGACGGGCAGGCCGACCTTGAGCGCGACTTCCCAGGCCTCGTCCAGCGTGTCGACGGGCTTGCCCAGCGGCACGGGCACGCCGGCGGCGTGCAGCAGGCGCTTGGTCAGGTCTTTGTCCTGGCCGATGGATTCGGCCACGGCACTGGTGGAGTCGACCTCGGCGGCCTGGATGCGGCGCTGCTTGGAGCCCCAGCCAAACTGCACCAGGCTGCCGCGCGTGAGGCGCCGGTACGGAATGTTGCGCGCCACGGCGGCGGCCACGATGGAGCCGGTGCTGGGGCCCAGGCGCTCGTCTTCGTCCAGCTCGCGCAGTTCGGCTATGACGGCATCGGCGTCGAAGCTGCCGGTGCCTTGCGCGGCGTGGATGAGGTGCTCGGCGTATTCAAACGCCTTGCGGCCCACGGCTTCTTCGCTGTATTCCACCACCACCTGGTACACGCCCGCGTCGGTGGTGGCGGTGGTGCGCGCAAAGGTGACGGGGCAGCCGGCCTGCGCCTGCAGCGCCAGGGCCGCGGTCTGCAGCACGTGGGCCAGCGAGATGTCGGGGCCGCCGCTTTCCGGGTGCAGTGCGCCGATGCCCGGGAACAGCGCCCGCAGGCGGGCTTCGAACCCGGCCATCTGGCTGACGGCACGCTCGGCTTCAGGGCAGGTCACGATGGCCTCGATGGCCATGTGGCGGCTCCAGAGATTGGGGCCGCGCAGGGCCCGTGTGCGGGATACATCCATGGGGAGTCTCTTTCTCAATATCCGTCGGGACCACAGTCCGACTTCACTACATCTGTCAGGTTGCTCAGCGTCAATTTCACACAGTACGTGGTGACGCCAGCGGCACATGAAACTGGCGCGACCAAGGCGAGTGCCCCCGCGCAAGGGCCGCTCCGCCGCGCTGGGGGCGTTCCCCTCCCGTATTGCGCAGCAATACGAGAGAGGCGGAAGGCGCGAAGCGACTCAGGGGGTGCCATTTCAGGTGGGCAGGCCAAGGGGTGCGGGCAGGTCGGGCTCGAAGGTCTTGATGCCCGCGCCGATCAGGTCGGGCGCGATGTCCAGCGCCCAGGCGGCGCCCACGGCGGCCAGCAGGGCGTCGGTGTCGGGCACCACCGCGTTGCGGCCGAAGGTCAGGTCGGCCAGCGAGCCCAGCACGTGCTCGGCACTGCCGGTGGCCAGCACCACGCGGCCGTTCTTGACGATGACGGCGCGGCCGTTGTCGGTGGCGCGGTGTTCGACGATGACGGGCAGGGTCGGGTCCTGCGCGTACAGCACGACCGAGCCGTCCGACAGGGGCGCCAGGTCGGCCACCTGCTCGATGGCGGCGTTCAGCACCGCGGCGCCTTCGGACAGCACCACGTCGACCTGGGTGCGCATCACCTTGGTCATCTGGTCTTGTTCATGCACGTCGAACTCGGCCAGCGTTTCCACGCCGTCCATGTCGGTCACCACGCCCACCTGGCAGCGGTCGTACGCCAGGCCGTCGCGCAGGATGGTGCGGGCATCGCTTTCGATCACGGCGGCCTGCACGGTCTGGTTCATCAGCAGGCGGTGGGCGGCTTCCCAGTGCGCGCAGTCGGTGGTCTCGACACAGCGGCGGTCCAGGAACAGGCCTTCGCGGCAGGCCAGGCCGGTGTGGTGGCCGCCCAGGTGCAGCAGCCAGGCCACCAGCCGCGCAATGGTCGATGTGCTGCGCGTGCCGGCCACGCCCACCACCGGAATGCGGCCCACGGGGCCGGAGTCGTCTTCGGACGGGAACAGGTGCTCGGCGATGGCCTGGCCAACGGGGCGGGGCGCGCCCACGGCGGGCTTCAGGTGCATCAGCAGGCCGGGGCCGGCGTTCACTTCGACGATGGCGCCGCCCTGCGTGTGCAGGGGCTTGGAGATGTCGAGCGCCACCATGTCGATGCCGGCGATGTCGAGGCCCACCACCTTGGCGGCGAGCTGGGCGATGTAGGCGACCTCGGGGTGCACGTCGTCCGTGCAGTCCACGGCCACGTTGCCGTTGCGCTGCACCACGATCACGCGGCCCGCGGCGGGCACGGAGTCGGCGCCCAGGTCCTGGCGCTTGAGTTCGAGTTGCACCTTGGTGTCGGTGGCCAGGTCGATGATCTCGAGCGGGTACTCTTCTTCGTAGCCGCGGCGCGGGTCGGAGTTGAGCTGGGTGTCGATCAGCTCCTTGACGGTGTTGCGTCCGTTGCCGGTGATGCTGACCACCTCGCCACGCGCTGCGGCCACGACCTTGCCGCCCACCACCAGCAGGCGGTGTTCGTCGCCGGGGATGAAGCTCTCGACCATGACGTCGCTGCCTTCGGGGTAGGCCACGTGGTAGGCCGCCTCGATGTCTTCCTTCTTGCGCAAATCGAGCGTGACGCCGCGGCCGTGGTTGCCGTCGGAGGGCTTGACCACCACGGGCAGGCCGATGTCCTGCGCGGCTTCCCACGCTTCTTCGGGGCTGTTGACGACCTGGCCTTCAGGGATGGGCACGCCGCAGGACTTGAGCAGGGTCTTGGTCAGGTCCTTGTCGCTGGCGATGCCTTCGGCGATGGCGCTGGTGAATTCGGTCTCGGCCGTCCAGATGCGGCGCTGGCTGGCGCCGTAGCCCAGTTGCACCAGGTTGCCGTCGTTCAGGCGGATGTGCGGGATGCCGCGGTCGGTGGCGGCGGTGACGATGCAGGCGGTGCTGGGGCCGAGGTACTGGTCGTCGACCTCGGTGCGCACGCGGGCCACGGCGGCCTTCACGTCGAACGGTTCGTCGTTGATGGCCGCCATGATGAGTGCATGGCCCTGGGCCAGCGCCACGCGCGCCACGCTTTCGTCGCGGGCGCGGAACACCATGCGGTACACGCCGCGCTGGCTGGTGCTGCGCGTCTGGCCGAAGCCGGTGGGCATGCCCGCCAGGTTCAAGAGCTCGATCACGATGTGCTCGAGCACGTGGCCGCACCAGGTGCCTTCTTCCAGGCGCTGCAGAAAGCCGCCGCGCTCGCCCACGCCGCAGTGGTGTTCGATGAGTGCGGGCAGCCAGGCGGTCAGGCGCGGGGTGAAGCCGGGGATGGTGTGGGAGGGGTAGTCCTCCAGTTCGCCCAGGTCCAGCCAGACTTCCAGGACCGGCCGGTAGGTCCAGATATTGGGTCCGCGCAGGTAGTTGATGCGCAGCAGTTGGATGTCGTTGAGTTTCGCCATGGATTGCAGCGGGTGTGTTTGCGGCCTTAAAGAGGCGTCGAAGGACAAAGAAGACGTGATGGACGGGGATTGTGCGTCAGCCGCGCACTGGCTGGCAGTGTCAGCCAAATGATCGCTGCAGACGTTACATGAGGATGCCGCCACGCCTCGAAAGAGGTTCTGAGGCGCAGTATCGGCGAGAATTCGCGCTTTCGCGAGACCGGTTGCGGCAGGCTGCCGGGAGCGGGGATACCAACCAAAAATGCAACATCACCATTCTGTGGACGCCTCGGGTGTCTTTTCCAGCCCCGTGGGGGCTGATCTGCGGGCCATGCTCGCACCCAGAGAGAACGTACTGGCGGCGTTACAGGTTGACCTGAGCGCGGACCTGCGGTTCGCCGCGGGCTGGGTGGTGGTGACGTCGCAGCGCCTCATCGCCTGCGAGCCGGGCGCGACCACCTGGCGCGCCTGGCCCCTGGGCGACGGCCTGTCCCTGCGGCTGCAGGACCATGGCGGCGTGGGCTCGCTGGAGCTGCACGGCCCCGCCGAGCGCCTGGCGCTGTGGCGCTTCACCCTGGCGCACCACGCCCAGGTGCTGCGCGTGGTGCAGCGGTTCGAGCAGCAGGTGGCCCGCGGCGACCTGGATGCCGAGGGCGACGTGGACGAGCCCGTGTGCCCCACCTGCCACACGCCCCTGCCGCCCGACACCGAGGAATGCCCCGCCTGCGCGCGCGCCCAGCCGCCGCAGACGTCCACCTGGGTGCTGCTGCGCCTGTGGCGCTTTGCGCGGCCCTACCGCAAGCACCTGGCTGCCGGTTTCGGGCTGACGCTGGCGTCCACCGCGGCCACGCTGGTGCCGCCGTACCTGACCATCCCGCTGATGGATGACATCCTGATCCCGTTCCAGAACGGCAAGCAGATCGACCCGGGCCTGGTGCTGCTGTACCTGAGCGGCCTGCTGGCATCGGCCCTGGCGGCCTGGGGCCTCTCCTGGGCGCGCACCTACATTCTGGCGCTGGTGTCCGAGCGCATCGGCGCCGACCTGCGCACCACCACGTACGAGCATTTGCTGCGCCTGTCTCTCGACTACTTCGGCGGCAAGCGCACCGGCGACCTGATGGCGCGCATCGGCTCGGAGACGGACCGCATCAACGTCTTCCTGTCGCTGCACGCGCTCGACTTCGTGACCGACGTGCTCATGATCATGATGACGGCGGCCATCCTGTTCTCCATCAACCCGTGGCTGGCCCTGGTCACGCTGGTGCCGCTGCCCTTCATCGCCTGGATGATCCACACCGTGCGCGACCGGCTGCGCACCGGCTTCGAGAAGATCGACCGCGTGTGGTCCGAGGTGACCAACGTGCTGGCCGACACCATCCCCGGCATCCGCGTGGTCAAGGCCTTCGCCCAGGAAAAGCGCGAGGCCGAGCGCTTTCGTGCGGCCAACCAGCACAACCTGGAAGTCAACGACAAGCTCAACAAGACGTGGAGCCTGTTCACCCCCACGGTGTCGCTGCTGACCGAAATCGGCCTGCTGGTGGTGTGGGGCTTCGGCATCTGGCTGGTGTCGCGCAACCAGATCACGGTGGGTGTGCTGACCGCCTTCATCGCCTACATCGGGCGCTTTTACAGCCGGCTCGATTCGATGAGCCGCATCGTGTCGGTCACGCAGAAGGCCGCTGCGGGCGCCAAGCGCATCTTCGACATCCTGGACCACGTGAGCAACGTGCCCGACCCCGCCCAGCCGGTGAAGGTGGACCGGGTCGAGGGTGCCATCGCCATGCGCAACGTCGGCTTCAGGTACGGCAGCCGCTCGGTGATCAAGGGGCTGGACCTGGACATCCGTCCCGGCGAGATGATCGGCCTGGTGGGCCACAGCGGCTCGGGCAAGAGCACGCTGGTGAACCTGATCAGCCGCTTCTATGACGTGAGCGAAGGCTCCATCCAGGTCGATGGCGTGGACGTGCGCCGCTTCGCCGTGGCCGACTACCGCCGCCACATCGGCCTGGTGCTGCAGGAGCCCTTCTTGTTCTTCGGCACCATTGCCGAGAACATTGCCTACGGCAAGCCTGAGGCCACGCGCCAGGAGATCATTGCCGCCGCCCGCGCCGCGCACGCGCACGAGTTCATCCTGCGCCTGCCGCACGGCTACGACTCGCTGGTGGGCGAGCGCGGCCAGGGCCTGTCGGGTGGCGAGCGCCAGCGCATCTCCATTGCCCGTGCGTTGCTGATCGACCCGCGCATCCTGATCCTGGACGAGGCCACCTCGGCCGTCGATACCGAGACGGAAAAGGAGATCCAGAAGGCGCTCGACAACCTGGTGCAGGGCCGCACCACCATCGCCATCGCCCACCGCCTGTCCACGCTGCGCAAGGCCGACCGCCTGGTGGTGATGGACCGCGGCGAGGTGGTCGAGGTCGGGCCGCACGACGAGCTGATGGAAAAGCAGGGCGCCTACTGGCGCCTGTACGAAGCGCAAGCCCGCCGCGCCGAAGAAGACGCCCAGGCCGCTGGCGTCGTCATTGTCGACAGCAGCCTGCTGCACCCGGCGCACCCTGCCGGCAACGCCTGAATGAACCGCGAACCGCTGGACCCTGCGATGAACGACGCCCACACTGCCAACGCCCGCCCCCAGCCCACCGTGTCGCTGTCCCAGCCGCCTGCGGGACTTCCCCGTTTCACGCTCAGCCGCAATGCGCATGGCCGCTTGGTGCTGACCTTTGCCGACGGGGCCGTGCACGAGGGCGTCACGCCCGTGCGGGCATTCCCGATTGCCGCCCCGGGCGAGGGGCTGTCCCTGGTCGGCACCGACGGGCATGAGCTGGTCTGGGTGGACCGCATCGCGCAGCTGGAGGCAGATTCCCTGCGCCTCATCGAAGAAGAGCTCGAAGCCCGGGAGTTTGTGCCCACTATCGAGAAAATCGTCGCTGTGTCGAGCTTCTCGACCCCCAGCACCTGGGATGTGGTGACCGACCGCGGCGCGGCCAAGCTGGTGCTCAAGGCCGAGGAAGACATCCGCCGCCTGGGCGGGCGCACCCGGCTGTTGATTGCAGCCAACGACGGCCTGCAGTTCCGCGTGCCCGACACCACCGCGCTGGACAAGCACTCGCGCAAGCTGCTCGAGCGGTTCCTCTGACGCCTGGCCGCGCCTGCGGCTTCTCGGGACGAGCGCCCCAGCGGCGGCGCTGCGCACGCCTGCGCACATCTGCACATTCGGGTCTCTGCATCCGGCCTGACGAGGGCGCTGTACGACGCTGCCTGGAGCGCCAATGGCCTTCATGGGGCGCTTGGATCGCATGGCGCCGGGGCATTGCCGCGCTGCATGCTCCTGTTAACAGCCGCCTTGCCCGAAAGCGGCTTCGATTTCGTCTTTTTCTGCCAAATGGCGCGCCCACAACGATGCGCAGGCGTCTCCGTCTCCCGTTCCAATCATCCTGCGAACAGCACCTATGGCTGCTCAAGGCAGCCTTAAGGTCTGCAGGCGGTTCCAAACATGGTCAAACACCTAGGGAAAACCCTATTTTTTGTTTGATCGGTGAAAAAGACCTAAATTTCCCTTTCTTTTTGCCGTAATGAAGTACGAAGAAGGTGAAAGACCCTCTGCACGTTTTTACCAACTACCGGGCCCTCGTCATGCAAATGCCACCTGTCGACCGATCGCCGAGTTGGCGTCCTCAGGGCGCTGATTTGTATTCCACCGGGGCCTCCGGCGCGCCACCGGTGCGCCCAGTCAACGCTCCCAACCCCGTCGAGTCCATGGACCGGCTGGGCGAGGGCGCCATCGTGCGAGAGCCGGACAAGCCGTCCAACCCCGACACCGCCAACCGCGACTGGACCGAGGTCAAGAAAAAAGACACCGTCGAGGAGCCGCCAGAGCCCCCCAAGGAGCCCATCTACAAGCAGCTGCTCGAACTGATCCAGTCCATGTGGCGCGCCAGCGGCAGCGCGGTGGAAGTGGCCCAGGACATCAACAAGATGACCCTGCAGGAGCGCCTGGCCCAGCAGGCCAAGAACGAGCCGCTGATCTACTCGGACCCGAAGGTCAAGCGCACGGGCGGGCTGTAGGCGGCCGACAGGTTCGTCCGTCGCCCAAAGAAAAAGCGCAGTGCGGTTTCGCAGTGCGCTTTTTCTTTTTGGATGGGGCTTTTGACGTGGGTTGCGGCAGGTCGATCCAGAGGCGGGCAGCGGGGGGGCCGGCTGCCGTGGGTAGGGTGGGCCGCTCTCACCGTCTGCTGGGTGTTCGATGGAATTGCTATTAAAAATATAGCTGGTGGTGCTTGCTGAGTAAGCGGTAAAAGCCATTTTTGGCATTTTTGATCAGAAAAACAGCTGCACTGGCACCGCTTGGGCTTTGCTGGGCCAGCCAGCGACCAAGATGGTCGATGGTGAACCCATGTCATCCCATGCCATGCCGATCCCGCCCAAGCTTCAGCACTCCCAGATACCCAAGACCGATGCCGGCGCCCAGTCAGGGCTGCGCTGAAGACGCTTTCGGCAAGGGGGCTGCCGGCGGTGGCTCGGACGCCAAGGCCGGTGCCGCTGTGGGAGCTGGTGTTGTGACTGGCGCCGGTGCCGGTGCCGGGGCTGCGGCTGCTGGTGCCGATGGCTGCGGGCTTGCAGCAGCCTGCTCTGCCTTTTTGCGGTCCCGCTCGGCACGGTACTTGGCGGCGAAGGCGCGGACTTCCGCGTACGAGGCAAAGCCGTCGTGGTCTGTGTCCGCATCATCGAAAGCCGCGGCCAGGCGGGGGAACAGCTTGACCTCAGACCGGCTCAGCTTGCCGTCGCCGTTGAAGTCCAGCATCTTGAACTCGCGTATCGCCTTGATCTCGCCTTTAGAGAGGCCAGGCTGCGATTCGTCGGGCACCGCAGTGGGGGCTGCGGCAGGTGGTGGCGCTTTCGCGTTCGCTGGCTGCTGCGAGAACGCGTTGCCACATAACGCAGTGGCACCCAGAACGATGGAGGCAATGGACGCGATGGATGTGATCGATGCCAGTGACGTGTTTGAAATTGTTTTGCGCAATACAGGCTCCTTCGACGCAAGGTCGTGATGGTGGCATGGTGTCACAGGTGGGCCCCCAGCCCGCGGATTGCAACGGGGGCTTTGCAGCCTTCACCCAGTGTTGCAGGGGCTTTGCAGAACTTTTCAGGCTGTGGCGAGCGGGGGTGCGGGTGCCCTCAGGCGCCCGGCGGCGGCGTCTACTGGCCGTCGGCCTTGAGCGGGTTCGAGATGCCGCTGTTCACGTGGCCCGCTGGCACATGGCGCGCGGCGGATGTCGCATGGCCCGTCTGGTCGTCGAAGAAGAAGTCGGGCTCAAACTCGCGCAGGAACGGGCCCTTTTCCAGTCCGCCCAAAAACATGGCCTCGTCTACGGCCAGGTTCCATTTCAGAAGGGTGTTGATGGCGCGCTCATGGGCGGGCGCGCTGCGGGCCGTGACCAGCGCAGTGCGCAGCTTCATGCCTGCGGCGCCGGCTTGCTGCTGCAACTGGTGCAGGGCGGCCAGCAGTGGCTTGAACGGGCCACCTGACAGGGGCAGCGCCGCCTTGCTGATCTCGTGCAGTTGAAACGCCGCCAGCCCCTCGGCCTGGTACACGCGCTCGGCCTCGTCGGAGAACAGCACCGCGTCGCCGTCGAAGGCGATGCGCAGCTCGTTCGGGTAGTTGGAGCCGGCCGCAGCCGAATCGGTGAGAACCCGCGCCGCCGGGAAGCCCAGCGCCAGCGCCTCGCTCACGTCCTTCTCGTTGGCCGACAGGAACAGGTGCGCGCCCAGCGGACGCAGGTACTTGAACGGGTCGCGGCCCTGGGTGAACACGCCGCGCTCCAGCGGCAATCCGGCGTTGTGGGCCGAATGAAAAATGCGCAGCGCACTCACCGGGTCGTTGCGCGACAGGATGACCACCTCCACCGGCCGCGCATCGGCCGTGTTGAAGGCCAGCAGCTTGTTCACCAGCGGAAACGCCACGCCAGGCTTGGCCGGCACATGCAGCCGCTGCTGCTGCAGCTCCATGTAGGGGCGCGGGTCCAGCGGGTCGAAGATGCGGTTTTCTTCCTCGAAGTCGAACAGCGCCCGTGAGGAGATCGCCACTACGAGCTTGTCGTCCAGAGTCAACGCCATGGTGTTTCCTAACGTCCATTGCCGCCCGGCGGGCCGCCCAGCGCAGGGGCGCGGCGCCGGGCTGCTTTTCTTATTTCACGAACTGGTTGAGCTGGATGATGGGCAGCAGCACGGCCAGCACGATCATCATGACGATGAGGCCCATGCCCACGATGAGCAGTGGCTCCAGGATGGTGGCCAGCGCCATGGCGCGGCGCTGCACCTCGGTCGACAGCTGGCGTGCGGCACGCTGCAGCATTACCGGCAGCTGGCCGGTTTGCTCGCCCAGCCGCGCGAACATCGACAACAGGCCCGGAAAGCGCTTTTTCTGCGCCAGGGCCGAGGCCAGCGGGGCGCCTTCGCGCACCAGTACCAGCGCATCGAGCGCGTCGGCACGCAGCGCCTGGTTGCTCAGGGTTTCGGCAGCGGCCTGCAGCGCTTTGAGGATGGGCACCCCGGCGCCCGACAGCATGGCCAGCGTGCTGGCAAACCGCGCCGCGTTGTAGCCCCGCGCCAGCTTGCCCACCAGGGGCAGGTTGAGCCACGCGGCGTCGAACCTTTCGCGCACCGAGCCGATGGTCAGCGCCCAGCGCCCGGCGCTGCCCAGCACCACCAAGGCCAGCAGCATCGCCCAGCCGTAGTTGCGCACAAAGGCGCTGATGCCCAGCATGGCGACGGTCAGGAAGGGCAGCGCGCGCTTGGTGCCCGCAAACACGCTGGCCACCTGCGGCACCACGTAGCCCACCAGGAACAGCACGATCACGATGGCCACGATGGTCACGATGGCCGGGTAGAGCGCCGCGCCCATCAGCTTGGCCTTGAGCGCCTGGCGCTCTTCCAGGTCGTCGGCCAGCCGCTCCAGCACCAGACCCAGGTTGCCGCTGTGCTCGCCCGCGCCGATCACGGCGCAGTAGATGTCCGAGAATTCGCGCCGGTGCTGCGACAGCGCGCGCGCAAACGACGCGCCGGCGTTGACCTCGGCCCGCAGGGCCGCGACCAGGTGGCGCTGGCGCTCGTCCTCAGCCTCTTCCGACAACGCGGTCAGTGCGCGCTCCAGCGGCAGGCCGGACGACACCAGCCCCGCAAGCTGGCGGGTCCAGATGGACAGCGCCGTGGCGCCGAAGACCGGCCGGGTGAACAAGCGCTGGCCCAGGCCGGGCGCGCCGCCCTGGGTCGATTGGCCCGTCTGCACCATCTCCACCGACAGGGGCACCAGCGCCTGGGCCCGCAGCAGGCCGCGCGCGGCCTTGGCGGTGTCGGCCTCCATGAGGCCCTTGCGGGTCTGACCCTGGGCGTCCAGGGCTTCAAAGGAAAAAGCGGGCATGCGGCGTGGGCGTGGGGCGTGAAGAGGCGGTCTGTGTGCCGGCTGCCCGGTTGGGGGCGGTCACCGGCAGAGCATTCGGTAGCCCGAGATGGTAGCCGCTACCCGTGGGCCGTTTCGCAGACTGCGTCACGCAATCCCTTCGCGCGGTGCTTTGCGTGATCTCCTTGCGCAGGCCCTGGCGTGTCGCCCGCTGCGCGCCGGCTTCAGGCGGCCACTGCCGGCCCGCTGGCGGGCGCCCCAAGGGCCGCGTGGGCCTGCGCTGCAATTTCCAGCGAGCGCAACCGCAGGGCGGGGTCCCACACGTCGCTCACCAGCATGAACTCGTCGGCCTGCGTGGACTCGGCCAGTTGCGCAAGGCCTGCGCGCACAGTCTCAGGCCCGCCAATGACGGCGGCCGCCAGAAAGTCGCCAATCGCAGCGCGCTCCTGCGGTTGCAGGCGCGCAGCGAAGTTGTCGATGGGCGGCAGCAGGCGGCGGCGGTCGCCCGTCAGGATGCCGAGCACGCGCTGGTAGGTGCTGCTGGCCAGGTACTCCGCCTCGTCGTCGGTGGGGGCTGCGATCAGCGGCACACCGATGGCCAGGTACGGTTTGGGCCAGGCGGCAGACGGGCGGTACAGGTTGCGGTACAAATCGATCGCCTGATGCAGCAGGCGGGGCGCAAAGTGCGATGCAAACGCGTACGGTAGGCCGCGCTCGGCCGCCAGCTGCGCCGAGAACAGGCTCGAGCCCAGCAGCCAGATGGGCACATTGGTGCCCGCACCCGGCATGGCGATCAGCCGCTGGCCTGGCACCTCGGGCGCCAGCAGGCGCTGCAGCTCGGCCACGTCCTGCGGGAAGTCGTCAGCCGTCTCCACCCGGCTGCGGCGCAGCGCGCGCATGGTGGCGGGGTCGGTGCCCGGCGCGCGGCCCAGGCCCAGGTCGATGCGGCCCGGGTACAGCTCGGCCAGCGTACCGAAGGCCTCGGCCACCACCAGCGGCGCGTGGTTGGGCAACATCACCCCGCCCGAGCCCACGCGAATGCGCGACGTGCCGCCCGCGATGTGGCCCACCAGCACCGCGGTGGCCGAACTGGCGATGCCCGACATGTTGTGGTGCTCGGCCAGCCAGTAGCGGGCAAAACCCAGTTTTTCAGCATGTTGTGCGGTGCGCAGGGCAATCTGCAGCGCCTCGGCCACCGTGCCGCCTTCGCGGACGGCAACCAGGTCAAGCATGGACAGGGCGGAACGGGGTGCGGTGGAAGTCATGCACCTATTGTCTTGCGCGCAAGGTATTTGTGCCGGCAGGGTCACCAGAGCCGGCTGCGCCAGAAGGGTTGCCTTCGGGCCGAACAGGCACGGCGCAATTTTTTGATAGCCAAAAATGCTCGGGCGACACAAAATGTTTCAAGCCATTTCTGGCGGGACGATTTTCGGCCCCGTGCACGGGGGCCTTTACCGGTAATTAGCATGGGTTTTTTCAGCCGCCTGTTCAAGATCAAGGAACAAGATCCCGCCAGCCCCGACACCACCTGGGCCCTGGAGGAAAACGGCAGCGAACTGGTGCTGGATGCCGAGTACGCGTCGATGCTGATGACCGAGATCGACATCGACGCCGCCATCGCCAGCCACGAGCGGTGGCGCCTGCAACTGCAGGACATGGTCAACGGCCGCTCGCAAGAGGTCATGCGCCCCGAGCGCATCTGCCAGGACGACCGCTGCGACCTGGGCCGCTGGCTCTACGGCACGGGCAAGGTGCGCCTGGGGCATTTCCCGGCGTTTGCGATGCTGGTGGCCCGGCACAAGTACTTTCACCAACAGGCGGCCGACGTGGTGACGATCTTCCAGGCGGGGGAGCAGCAAAAGGCGGTGCAGCTGCTCAACAGCAGCTGCCGGCATGCGTCGAACCAGGTGTTGTTGCTGCTCAAGGAACTCAAGCGGGGTTTGGGGCGGTGAACTGATCGGTTGAGTCTCAAAGTTTCTTGCACCAAATGCCTAGCAAAAAAAAAGCATTGTGTTTTGCGATGCACCCTTACGACCGCTGATACACAGCTCTTACATCTGTAGACACGGGAAATTCTAGAAAAACCGTCTTCAGTGGATATTCTCCGGCGCGCATTGATTGGCTGTTCATGACAGCCTCAGCGCACCAAAAATACCAACTGAAAACTAAGAGGGATTCCCGATGGACCGCCATCCACAGTTGACGCTCGCCACTTTGGCATCTGGCGTAAACGCAGTCTCGCCTGTATGTTTGCAATTCGAATTGGGCGAGGTTTTCGATTTCGGTAAGGACCTGACCCAGTCGGGTAGTCAGACCGATGCCGAGGTCAGCAACTACTGCGGCCGGATGGCCGCAGAGAGCAATCGCCTGTACCGCCTCGCCCTCGCATGCCGCCTCTGCGGTTCGCGCCTGAGCAAGCTCACCGCAGGCCTGGGTACGACGGCCAAAAAAGGTGTCAGCAAGGGCTCCATCCAGGCCGCACAGTGCATCAGCACGTTGCGCAAAGCAGTCTCTTGCGCGAAGCAGTTGAAGATGCAGCAGGCCTGAACGAAAATGATGCCTACCAAAAAGAACACCAGTGTCTATTGCCATCCCATGGGCTGTCCAAGGCCGATTGAGTTGTCTGACGCAAGCAGTTTGCTTTGGCGCCTCAAAACTTTGTACGAAGCTACTACTTCAGTCGCTAGTGATGCCACTCAGTTTTGGGCCGATATAGCTGTTCAGTCGAAGAGTCCCCTTGCCCCGTTGGCAAACATCCCGGGCGGCTTTGCTGCACTATGGACTCCGGGAGTTGCTCCTGTTACTGCGCTTACTTTGGGGGCGGCTGGCTTCTCGTTCGTCAACATCCCCAAAACGCTGGTTCACTTCTCTACTACGGCCGGAGCGAGTGGAATTGTGGCGGATTCCGCCATCAATCCATCTCTCAACATGCTCAAGAATGCTTTGTTCGGGCCAGGTATTTATCTCGCAAGGGTGGGACGTCCAGTCAATCTTTTTATCAACAGAACGTCGTTAACTCCTATAGTTATTTCGACTCCCGCAGGTGTTGCTAGAATTGTTCCATACCTGGTTTATGTTCGTTGGGGTGTCACCCCTTTGGCAGTTAATATTATAAATAAATGAGGTTTAGAAAAATACTCGAATACGCTGCGGTCCCTTTTGCATGGGGCTGTTGGCTATGGGTGTTGTACAGCCATCAATGGTGGTGGATGGCTGTTTCAGTTATTCCATATATCTTGTTGAGAAATAGGTCGTAGGTCGTCTGGGTCTGATGAGTTTGATGAAATCATTTGTAGTCTTCATTTTCATATTGATTGGCTGTCAAGAGTCGCAGATTAATTGGCTGGCAACTGAACGTGTAGATGTTTATAAAAATGACGATAGTTTTGAGGTTCTATTTCGCATATTGCCTGGCGAAATGTGTGGCTTGTCGTTGCACTGGGAAGCGACGAAAGCCGCTGGATATAAAAAAGTAATATGTGAAGCAGGCGAAGGTTGGGTGATTGATGACAGGTCATTCAAGCGCGCAGACTAGATTCTGCGGAGGTCGCGTGTCTGCACGGAATGAGAAATGCCGACAAACTGGATCAATCAGATAAATCGCTACTTTTTGGACACTATCGCCAAGCGGACCCACCGTAGATATCGTTCATCAAGCCGAACGTTGCTGCCCATGTCACCAGTTCTCATTGACCAGTTGGTGCGCCTTGACCTGGCTTCTCACGCAGGGTTCGTTGGCGAAACATGGGTCTTGTGGGGCTCGCTTGTCGATGGCACACCCACCGCGATCAGCGAAACCGATCCTGGCTGGCAAACTATGCGCAGTGCGCTTGAGCAAAGCGGGCGATTGCATGTGGCACTGCATGAGGCTGAATTGCGCTTACTGGCTGATCCGGACCGACAGCCTGCTTGTCTTATCGGCGACGCAAGGCGGCGCCACGTGACGCTGTAGAAAAAATTAAGCGCCAAGACACAGCCAAGTACCAATAGATGAAGATGACAAACCGTTCGAGCGTGTTGATGGATGTCGGCTATGCCGAAGAGATTGTGAGTTGCTCTGACGGCTCCCCGAGGCCGTGCGGGATTCGCGGCTCGTTACGAAGGTTTGCGCGTTGTGGTGCCGTGTTGGCCTTGGTCTGTATGACAAGTCACGCTAGCGAGCACACGCCCGAAGTTGTCTGGAAGCCAGCGCCACCCGCGCCCATGGAGGACTTGGAAAAAGAGCAGCTCGCCAAAGCCATGGCGATGACCCCATACACCGTGGTGATCGTGCACACCCGCCTCACCATCGTGCCCATCCCCAGCCCGGATGTGCCCACCGGGCTCTATTACGCGGACGAAGGTCGCACGATGACCGAAGAGCGCCATTTCTACGAAGGGCGTGTGGTCGCCACCTTGCGCGGCAAGCCCATGAAGCGGGTCCGGTATGAGGTGGTTGTTGACCGCGGAGACAGCACGGCCCTGTCTACAAAGCCCGCCATCGTGATGCTCTGTCGCGGCCCCAGCGGTTTTTACTGGGGTGGTGTTGGGTCGCATCTCACAGCGTCGCGCGAAGCCGTGGCCTTGGCGCGCAAAGTTGGGAAAGAGCTGGCGGCGAAGCCAGCGGGCAAATTCGGTTACTGCGATGGATGACGCAGTGCGTGCCCTGACGTGCTGAGCATGGGGCGAAGGGGGCAAGATGGCCATCCGCCCGCCCGGTTCACAGCAGCTGGCGTGCCTGCCTTAGGCATCTGCGGTCTTTCCTTTGACCTCAACCTCAGAGCGCTGACCTCTGACCCTTCCCCCTGCCTCAATAACTCCGCCCCCCCTTGTACATCGCATGCTGCCGCCGATTCAGCGTGGCCGCCTCACCCAGCCGGCTCATGGCGGCCCCCGCATGCGCATGGGTGATGGCCATGCCCAGGCCATCCGCCGCGTCGGTGCCCGGCAGGCCGGGCAAATGCAGCAACCGGCGCACCATCTCCTGCACCTGGCTCTTGGCCGCGCGGCCGTGGCCCACCACGGCTTTCTTCATCTGCAATGCGGTGTATTCGGCCACTGGCAGGTTGCTTGCCACCAGGGCCGTGATGCAGGCCCCGCGCGCCTGGCCCAGCAGCAGGGTGGACTGCGGGTTGACGTTGACGAACACGATTTCGACCGAGGACACGTCGGGCTCGTACCGCGCGGCCACCTCGGTGATGCCGTCGAACAAGATCTTCAGCCGGCCGGGCAGATCCCCCAGCGCCAGGGTGGTGGTGCGGATGGTCCCGCTGGCCACGTAGCTGAGCTTGTGGCCGTCCATGTCCACCACGCCGAAGCCGGTGGTTTGAAGGCCAGGGTCGATGCCTAGAATTCGCATTGCTATTGTTTTGCTATTATTTTTGTAGCTGCTAGCGCCTGTCTATCAAGCGGTAGAAGGTTTTTTTCTTATAAACCGAAGTACCACCGCACCGAGTGGAAGAACACCGGTGCCGCAAAACACAGCGCGTCCACCCGGTCCAGCAGCCCGCCCGCGCCGGTGACCGACATTCCCTGCATGCCCCAGCTCGTGATGCCGCGGTCGCGCTTCAAGGCCTTCATCACCAGGTGCCCCAGGCTGCCCGCCACGCAGGCCAGCAGCGCCATGCCCAGGGCCTGCCCGGGCTTGAAGGGCGTGATGAAGGTGAGCAACCCGCCCATCAGCCCCCCGACCGCCACGCCGGCGAGCCAGCTGGCCCATTGAAAGCTCTGGCTCACCTGCGGCGCCACGGGCCTGTGCGGAAAGCGGCGCCCCAGCAGGTGCTGCACGACCATGCAGGTCTGCACCACGAAGACCAGGAAGAACACCAGGAACGCGCCCTTGTCCTTGTAGCCCGGAAAGTCGAGCAGCAGCAGCGCGGGCACGTGGCTCATGCCGTATACGCAGACCATGATGCCCCACTGCAGCTTGGCGTTGCGCTCCAAAAAGCGCTGCGGGTCGTTGGCCAGCGCGCTCACCACGGGGATCGCCAGAAACACGTAGACGGGGATGAACACGGTGAACAGGTCGAAGTGCTTGCTGCCCACGATCCAGAACTGCAGCGGCAGCACCACGAAGAACGCCAGCACCAGGCTGCGGTGGTCGCCCCGCCGTGTGGGCGACAGCGTAATGAACTCGCGCAGCGCGAAGAACGCCACGATGGCGAACAGCACGGTGGCGACGGTCTCGCCCAGCACCCAGCCCACCCAGAACACCGTGGCCATCATCCAGGACGTCTTGAGCAGGCCCCAGAAGCGCTTGGCCTCCACGACGCGTGCTTCAGCCTGCGGGTCGTCGCTGGCATGCTCGCGCAGATTGCGCACGAAGGCCCACACGGTGACGATGGACAGGATGCCGAACACGGCCAGGAACAGCGCCCCGATCTGCTGCGTAGCGGTGAGGTTGCGAAGGAAGTCGTTCATGGTGGTCAAACTTCCCGCAGGGCGATCACCGCGCGGCGTGCACGGTCCAGAAAAGGGCGGCGTTCTTCGCCGGATTCGAGCGCAATCGGCGTGCCGAAGGTCACCGAACACAGGATGGGCACCGGCACCACTTCGCCCTTGGGCATGACGCGCTGCACGTTGTTGATCCAGGCGGGCACCAGCACCACCTGCGGGAACATCTGCGCCAGCTTGAAGAGGCCCGACTTGAACGGCTGCGGCTCATCACCATGGCCGCGCGTGCCTTCCGGAAAGATCACGATCGAGTCGCCGCTCTCCAGCGCACGCACCAGCGGCGCCAGCGGGTCCGATTCAGGCAGGGCCGTGCGCAGCTCTTCGGGCGTGGGCGCCCGCGGCGGCGCTTCGGGTGACGGGTCGGGGCCGCCCGCCGTCGCGGTGTCGGCGTCTGATGGCGGGGTGGACATGGCGTCGATCACGCTTCCGACGTCCGGGGCTACCGGTGCCGCCGGAGCGGGCGGGCGTGCTGGCGTGGCCTGCCGGTCCACATACACGGCGTTGAACACGGCGGTGGTGATCCACTGGCGAAACGGCGTCTTGGTCCAGTAGTCCTTGGCCGCGATGGGGCGGGTGATGCTGCGCAGCTCCTCCGGCAGCGCGGCCCAGATCAGCACCATGTCGGCGTGGCTCTGGTGGTTGGCGAAATAGATGCGCTGCTCGGCCTTGGGCGGGCAGCCATACCAGCGGGCCTGGGAACCGGTCAGAAACCGCACGATCCCCAGCAGGAGAAGACTCATCAACTTGGCAAGCATGGGCGGGATCATACGGGGCGAGGTGCGCAGGCCAGGGCGGGGCGCTGCTGAATGGGGGCTGCATGCAAAGAAGTCGCAGGGTGAGGAACTCCCGGCGTCCGCCTGTTACTCAGTGGTCACTGGATTGACCAGGCAGGAGCACGACCATGAACCCCACATCCGACGCAACCCACGTCGACCTCAGCACCCCGGAAGGCATCGCCGATGCATTCGTCAACCATGGGGTCACCCTGGCCTCGGCCAAGGGGATTTCCGACGATGACCTGGAGGCGCTCTATGCCGTGGCCTACGAGCACCTGGCCGAGGGCCGCGCGCAGGACGCCGTGGAAGACCTGCTCCTGCTGGTGACGCACGACGCCTGGGAGCCGCGCTTTCAGTTCGCGTATGCGCTGGCGTTGCAGATGCTGGGGCACCATGAGGCGGCCGCGCAGCATTACGCACAGGCGCTGCTGATGGACGCCACCAACGCAGGCTGCATCCTGCGCCTGGGCGAGTGCATGGAAGCGATGGGCAACGCCCAGGAAGCCGAAGAAGCGTTTCGCGCCTGCATCCAATTGAGCTACCTGAGCCCCGAGCACCACCTGGTGCGCGCGCACGCGCAAGCCCGCCTGTCCAGCCTGACCGGAGGTGCAGCATGAGCTCCCCCATCGGCGTTGGAATGGGCCGGCCGGCCAACCTGTTCTCGACCACGGGCAGTGGGCCCGCGCAGCAAACCGCCAGCACGGCAGAGGCGGCTGCGACTCAGGCACCCGTGTCCCTGACGCTGCCCCCGCCACCGCGCAGCGATGTGACGGCGGGGCAGGCCGACCGTGTTCGCTCGGTAGCCTCCGAGCCCGTCCGCGAAGGCGCGACGACCTCGACACCTTCGCGGGCAGACGCTGCCAAGACCAAGCTGCTGGCGGCTGGCGACAAGCTGCTGCAGGCCCGGCAAGAGGGCGTGGATGTCGCCAAGACATCGTTCTGGAAAAAGGCGCTGGGTGTGGCGCTCTCGGCCGTGGCGGTGGGTGTGGCCGTGGGGCTCACGGCGATATCGTTCGGTGGCGCCACGCCGCTGCTGGCGCTGGCCTGCGTGAACTTCGCGGTCTCCACCGGCGACGCCGTCTGCGCCTACCGCAACATGCGCAACATGGAAGCCATTGCCGACCACAGGCCTCCGCCCTACGAGAAGCTGCCCATGGGCAACAGCATCGTGGCCAACGTGGTCCATGGGGCACTCACCCGGTGCGGTGTGAGTGCAGAGACAGCGTCCACTGCTGCCAAATGGACAGGCATCACGGTGGGCGTGGGCCTGGCAGTGGCTTCGGTCGCTGTCAGCGCGGGGCTGTCGGGTTTGCCCGCTGCCTATGACCTGGCGGGCAAGGTGGCATCGTCAGTCGGCACCGCGGTGGCCGTCGCGTCCACCGTCGGCGGGCTGTTGACCGACGATCTGGACCGCGAATTGCTCAAGGAAAGCCTCGACGAAGTCCGTGGGGAGGTGATGGCCTTGAAGGAGCCAGAGCATGGAAGCACTGCGTTGGATCCCGACGGCGGGCTGGTGGCGTCTGCGTTGATCCGCTCGCTGGACGGCAAAGATACGGCCTCGGCCACCGAGCTGCACGAAAGCGCGCTCACCGACGCAGGCCGCACCAAAGATGCCGTGACCGGCGCCGTGGGCGTCTTCAAGGCCGTCGACCCCGCGATCGGGGTGATGAGCATGGTTAAGGGCGCGATCATGGGGTGACGCGCATCGGAATTGGCGAGCTGGCTGCAGGCGTTGCTACACGCGAGCCACAGGCTCGGCCTGTATCAAATCACCTTCAAAGCACGTCGATTCTGATCACGTTCTGGTTCACGGCACCCAGAGGTTGCGCAATGCACACCTCTGGGTATTTGTTGATGTTCTGCAGGAGCCGGGGGTTCAACGGCTCGGTGTAGAACACCGCTTTCACGCAGGTGAGTTCATCGGGCCTGGTCACCGTCTCCAGCAGGTGGGCCAGGTGCGCCTTCATGTGGTCTTCGGTATGGTGGGGCGAGAGTTCACCCGACCCATCCATGCGGAACACGACCAGATTGATTTTGAACTGGTGCCCGTCGATGGGCCTGGATTGAAGGCTACCCACCCAACACCCGTCTATCCGCGGGTTTGCGCTGATCGCGTCGCGAAATAGCGCCCGGGCCGCGGGCTCCAGAGGCTCCAGCGGTTCGTTGGCGAACCGGCTCCAGAGGTCCCGGTCGAAGAAGGCGTCTGTCCAGCGCAACGCGGCGTCCAGTTTTCGGATGGACCGTTCGATGGCTTGCGCGCAGTCGCGTTGCAAGCGGTACTCGGAGATTCTTCGCAGCGCTGGCACCGCCATCTTCTTGTTCAGCCGGACGGCGGCCTGCAGGTGGTCGATGCCGTCCTCATCGTCGCTGTCGAGCAAGGCGCAGCCGAGTTCATAGTTCAGGTAAGCGTTGGCAGGATGGTCTGCCACCAGCGCCTTCAGCGCGTCCACTGCCGTGGTGGATGTGGACAGTGACGCCATGGCAACGGCCTGCAGTGCCACGTCGTTCGGGTGGGCATCAACCTGGGCCTGCAGCCAGCGCAAGCGGTAGTGCGCGAAGTACCACGCATCCCGGTGCTTGCCGACCCATGCCGCCTGGTGCGCCTGAAAGATGGACGCCCAGTCGCTCGGAAAGGCTTCGGCACCCGCGCAGGCGCCATGCCACTGCGGTGGCTCGATGGTGACGCGAAGGTGGTCTGCGCGCTGTTGGAGGCGGGGGTGGGTGTCGTACAGGCGTGTGGGGCGCGCCTGGGCCGCTGCCAGCATCGGGGCGAAGGACGGCGCGGCGTGACGCTGTATGTGTTCGAGGGTGGTCTCCAGGATGTTCGGGGGCGGGGCGTCTGACTGGAGCTTCCATTGCACCCAGTCCCGCTGCATCGCATGCTGCTCGATGTGATGGTGCAGCTCCACCTTCACCAGCGCGTCGATCAGGCTGCTGGCCAGGCCCGCACGCTGGGCGCAGGCGTCGGCTTCGTACTCGCACTGGTGTGACCAGGCAGAAGACTGGCGCAGGAAGTACGGAATGAACCAGCGGGCCACGAGCTTTTGCGCCGACTGGATGAAACCGTCCGTACCGGACCTGTGTGCCAGTAGATAAATGCCCCACTTGTACCTGACGCGGTAGACCCAGTGGCCCGCCCGGTTGTGCCGCAGCGAGAAGTGCCCCAGCTCATGCGCCACCACAGCCCTGACTTCGCTGCTGGAGAGGCACTGCAGCAGGGGCAGCCCGATGCTGAGGGTTCGGCGCGCGCCCAGCCCCATGAACCCGGGCGATACATAGGCCGAAGCGTTGACCTCGTCGGTCAACACGATGCGGTGAATCCTGCCCCCATCTACGGCCACCGACAGCGCGTGGACCCACTGGTGCAGCACACTGCCCGGCGCGACGGCAATCGCATCCCGGTCGTCGATGGGGTCTGGCTGGATCGCCCACACGACCACCAGAAAAAGCGTGGCGCCGATCATCAGCGCAGTGGTGGGCGGATAAAAGATGGCGCTGAGCAGCGTGAATGGCACTACAGGAACGAGCGCCAGGATGTAGTAAATGCCTTCTGCGAAAAGGCACAAAACTATCAGTTTGAGTTTTTGAAAAATCGAAAATTGCATGGCGTTTTTGGAGGTGTCGCCGATTGGAATGCGAGACCCGCCGCACATACAGACCGGGCTGCGCGATGGGGGCAAATTGCAACAGATAAATAAGAGCGCAGACAGATGCGGAACTCGACAAACCAGGACCGTGATCACCCTGCAGCATGGCGTTTGCTACACGGACGAGCAAAAGACAGCTGTGACCTGCCCATTCAGTACCAACATCCGCTACACCCAAATTCTGTACACCCAGAAAGCCTCTTCTCGGTGGATGCCCTGGTACAGCGCTTGCGGCGCATACCCCGTGATCCGCCGCGTCACGCGGCACAGGTGCGACTGGTCTGAAAACCCCGCACCGGCGGCCACGTCGGCCCACTTCACCGACTCGCCTGCGGTGTCGGACGCAATGATGTCGAAGAAGGCTTGCTCCGCCCTGCCAAAGCCGCGCAGCTCGCGCAGCGGCAGCCCGGCCCAGCGCTTGATGCGCCGCTCCAGCTGGCGCAGGCTGCGGCCCGGAGCGGACATGGCCGCGCGCTGCGCCAGGTGCGCGGCCCAGTCGCCGTAGCGTTGCGTGTGCAGCGGTTGCGTGGGGCGGCAGGCCTGCCAGCGGGGCTCCAGGAAGTCTTCCAGGCACTCCAGGCGGGCAGCGTCGTCGGCCTGGCGCTGCACGGCCTCGCACATCGCGATCCACTCCGGCGGCAACAGGGTCTGCGCGTCCACCATGCGGTCGGTCAGCGCCTGCGGCTCCAGGCCGGTGAGCTGGTGCAGCGCATCGGGCATGAACATCACCATCATCGCGTGGGTGGGCCCGGCGCAATGGCTGCTGCTGGGGCGGGTTTGCGGGCCTGCCAGCACCCAGCGGCCGGGGTAGGCCTCGCGCGGGCTGCTCAGGTCGGCCATGGTGTCGGGCCGCTGGGGCACCAGGTGTTCGCTGCGGCCGGTGAACCACCAGCTCAGGCTGCACAGCGGCGTGGCCGGAAAGCGGTTGATGCGGTCCTCATCGCTGAGCACATGGCCCACCGTGCTGCGCACGATGGTGCCGCGCAGGCAGGCCGCGAGCGTGGGGCGCGCCAGCCAGAGCTGGCCCGAGGGGATCAGCCCATCGGGCTGGCGTGCGGCAGAGGAAACCAGGGTGGCCATGCGCGGCGAGTGTAGGCCAGTGCGGATGTCGAATTCGTTCAAGACCGCCTCGCCATCGCCCCGCACCATCGGCGGCATGAACCCAACCACGTCCGTCCACATTCCCATGGCTGGTGCATCTTCGGCCTCTTTGGCGGCTCCAGCGTCCAGCGCTCCCACGTTGAAAGCCGGTGGCCCGCCCCAGCGCTGGTGGGGCCTGCCCCTGCTGCGCGCCATGCGGGCGGACTACCTGGGCTTCGTGCAGCGCCTGCAGCGCGACCACGGCGATCTGACCCGCATGCGCATCGTCAACGAAGACGCCTGGGACCTGATGTCGCCCGCGCTGGTGCGCGAGGCGCTTGTCACCCACGCCGACTCGCTCATCCGCTGGGAGCGTGGCATCGCCGTTTTCGAGCAGGTGTTCGGCCAGAGCGTGCTGGTGACCGAGGGCGATACCTGGCAGCGCCAGCGGCGCATGCTGATGCCCGCCTTCAGCCCCCGGCGCGTGGCGGGCTACGCGCAGCTCATGACCGACGCGGCGCACAGCGCGCTCGACGCAGCCGTGCCTGCAGGCCAAGCCGAGGCCCTGGTGCCCATGGACACGCTCTGGACCGATGTGGCCATGGACGTGATCCTGCGCACCCTGTTCAGCGAATCGGCGCAGGCCGATGCACGCGATGCGGCGTGGGCCACGCAGACCTTGTCGGCCGCCGCCTTCCGCGAAATGTTCATGCCGTTCACGCTGCCCGACTGGCTGCCCCTGCCCGGCAAGGCCGCCAAGCGCCGCGCGCTGAAGGTGCTGCGCGGCCTGGTGCAGCGGCACATCGATGCCCGCCGGCCAGACGTTGCGTCGCTCACGGCACCGACCACCGAGCGCACCGACCTGTTGCACATGCTGCTGGCTCTGCGCGACGAGACCACCGGCGATCCGCTATCGCCGCAGGAGGTGTTCGACCAGTGCATGGTGAGCTTTCAGGCCGGGCACGAGACCAGCGCCACGGCCCTGCTGTGGTGGAGCCGCCTGATGGCCGAGCACCCCGAGGCCGCCCGGCGCGCGCAGGCCGAGGTGGATGCCGTGCTGCAAGCCGGCACGCCGGGGCCCGAGCACATGGCGCAGTTGCCCTGGCTGACCGCCACCCTGAAGGAAGCGCTGCGCCTGTACCCGCCGGTGGCGGCGCTGATGACGCGTCGCACCACCGCACCCATCACGCTGGGCGGCGTGGCCGTGCCGCGGGGCGCCATGCTGCGCATCACCCCCTGGGTGCTGCACCGTGACGAGCGCTGGTTCGCACAGGCCGACCGGTTCGTGCCCGAGCGGTTTCTGGAGGGGGCGGCACCCATCGAGAAGGGCGCGTGGATCCCTTTTGGCGTGGGCCCGCGCGTGTGCATCGGGCAGCACTTTGCAATGCTGGAGATGACGCTGCTGGCGGCCATGCTGCTGCAGCGGTACACGCTGCGGCAGCCCGAGCCGGCAGTGGCATGTGCGCCGCAGCTGCACGTGACGCTGCGGCCTGATGTGCCGGTGGTGCTGCGGTTGGCAAGACGGCAATAAGTTTTTCGAGTGTCGAAACTAAGGTCGGCACAAACCGATTTCTATTGTGAAGCTCACCTGCGATTTCTCAGAAACCGACAGATGGCGATATAGGTCCACCACTGGGGTACGCAGAGAATGATCCAAGCTAGCTGCTTCACTGTCACGAATTCGGTAAAGCTGTGGCCATAGACAGCATTTGCCGCAAGCGAGGCAGGCAACCAAGACGGGAAGTTCAGTATTGCCAGGATGGTCTCGGCATACGAGGGAGCGCTGCAGCAAGCATAGAGTGGAAGTGCGTCATAGGCGACGCCGAGGCTCCAGACGCTAAAGAGACAGACCATTGCAATGTTGACTATTGCCGCCCAACGCTCTGTTCGCGTGAATTTCACCGGTTGATACCTCATGACGTAACGTGCCCTCACGGCAGCTCCGCACTCCCCATCCGCGCCATGATCGTGCGGGTGCGCCCTGCCAGGTAGGCCGAGCCTGGCGCTTTTTCAAACCGCTTGGGGGCCGGCAGCATCACGGCCAGGCGGGCGGCTTCGCCGGCGCTGAGTTTGCTGGCGCTCTTGCGAAAGTAATGCTGCGCGGCCGCCTCGGCGCCGAACACGCCTTCGCCCCATTCCACGCTGTTGAGGTAGATCTCCAGGATGCGCTGTTTGGAGAGCAGTTGCTCCAGCAGCAGTGTCAGCACGAACTCCTGGCCCTTGCGCAGCAGCGTGCGCTCGCCCGACAGCAGCAGGTTCTTGGCCAGTTGTTGTGTGATGGTGGAGCCGCCGCGGATCTTGGGCGCACGCTGCGGGCGGTCTGGGGCGCGGGCCTGGGCCTTGCTCGCCTGCGCCTCGGCCTTGGCATTGCGCTCCCAGGCTTTTTCGATGGCGTTCCAGTCCACGCCGTCGTGGCTGACGAAGCCGTCGTCTTCCGAGGCGATCACCGCGCGCTTGAGGTTGTCGGAAATGCCGGCATACGGCACCCATTCCTGGCGCCAGCGGACATGGCCGGTGCTGGACAGCTGGGCCCAGGCTTCGGACCGCTGGAAGCTGGTGGATTCCGGGTCGATCACGGTCATGGCCGCGATGCGGACCACGAAGAACAGCTGCAGCGCCACGAACGCGAGCACCACCAGTCCCAGCCAGCGCAGCACGGCTTTCATTGGAGCGTTTTTCTCTGTGTTGGGTGTTGTGGACGGATGGGCCTGCCCTCGCAAAACCGTTCGGGTTGAGCTGGTCGACGCCTTGCGCGGCGCTCAGACACGCTCAGCGTGAACGGTTCAAGGGGAATCATGCCGACCCGTTGCTCAAACGGCCTGCTGCATTTCCTGCAGCACCTGCGCCGACGGCGGGCGCACGCCGCGCCACAGCAGGAACGCCTCGGCCGCCTGTTCCACCAGCATGCCCAGCCCGTCGCGCGGCGTGGCGCCGTGCTGGCGGGCCCAGTCGAGGAACCCCTGCGCGGCGGGGCCGTACATCATGTCGTAGGCCAGGCTGCCGGGGCGCAGCACGTGGGCCCCCACGGGCACGCCCGCGCCGGCCAGGCTGGTGGCCGTGGCGTTGATAATCACATCGAAATCGGCCTCTACCGCTTGCGGGGTGAGCGCCAGCAGCTCTGATTTTTGTAGCGTTGCCAGCGCGCTGTGCGATTGCACCAGCGCCTGGGCTTTCTCCAGGGTGCGGTTGGCCACGGTGATGTGCCGCACGCCCGCCAGCAGCAGCGGGCCCAGCACGCCGGCCGCGGCACCGCCCGCGCCCACCAGCAGCACGTCGCGCCCTGCCAGCGATACGCCAGCGTTGCGGGTGATGTCCGCCACCAGGCCCAGGCCGTCGGTGTTGTCCGCGTAGATGCTGCCGTCCGCGCGGAAGGTGAGGGTGTTGGCCGCACCTGCCAGTTGCACGCGCGCGCTGGATTCGGTGGCCAGGCCCGGCGCGTCGATCTTGAACGGCACGGTGACGTTGCAGCCGCGCCCGCCCTGGGCCGCGAACTCCCGCACCCCTTGGGCGAAGCCGTCCATGGGCACCAGGCGGCGCTCGTAGGTGAGCGATTCGCCCGTCAGTTCGGCAAAGCGGGCGTGGATGGCCGGCGAGCGGCTGTGCGCTACCGGGTTGCCCATCACGCAGTACAGATCAGCGGGGAAAGACGAAGAGGTCATGGGAACAACAACAACGGGGGCTGCATGCAGGGGGCGGTGCCGGGCGAGGGCTGCCGCGGAACTGGCTTTGCCAGGCCGCTGGCAGCGTCCCCCCGGGGGGAAGGCGCCGCAGGCGACTCAGGGGGGAGCTACCTCACACTCGTCTCCAGCGTCTGGTCCCGGGTGAACTTGAAGCGCGCCACCATGGCGATCTGGTCGGCTTTCTTGCGCATGTCGGCGTCGAAGGTGCCAAAGGGCCCGGCGGCGCGGGCGATGGCCTCGGCGCGGCGGTCCAGGGTGGCGTTGCCCGAGCTTTGCACGATCTCGGTGTCGAGCACGCGGCCGTCGTGGTTCACGGTGACGATCATGGTGAGCTCGCCGTACAGCTTCTTGCCGCCCTGTTCGGGGAAGTTCTCGGTGCCCTTGTCTTCGACCTTGCGGCGCAGGCCGTCGTAGTAGATGGCGTAGGCCTCCTCGCGCGTGGCGGGGCTGATATAGCGCTTCTTGGGGCGCGAGTTTTCTTCGTTGATGCGCTTTTCGATCTCGGCCAGCAGCTTGACGAGCTGGCGGCGCTTTTCCTGCTCGGCCACCTGCTCGGCGCTCTGGCTGGGTTTGCGCGGGTCGGGCTCGGGCAGGGTGGCCAGCTGTTTGCGCAACTGGGCCAGCAACTGGGCCTGCTGCTCCTGCATCGCGTCCATCTTGCGCTGCGCTTCCTCGAAGTCGTCGCCGATGGCGGTGAGGGCCGAGTAGGGCAGGGGGCTGGTGGCCCGGCCCTTCTCGGCATCGCCGCCGCCTGCCAGGTTGGACTGGGCAATCGCCTGGGCCTTGTCCGGGCGCTCGTTCGACTTGGCATTGACCAGGATGACTTCGAGTGGCGTGTCCTGGAACACGCGGTTGAAGCCCTCGGGGTCGATGAAGCGCACCGAGATCAGCGCAGCGTGCACGGCGATGGACACGCCCAGCGCCAGCTGCAGCGTGCTGAAGGTGCGGAGAAAGGCGGGGAGTTTCATCGCCGGCAATTATCAGGGGGTGTTACGGGGCTGTCGGTGGCTGTTGCAGGCGGTCAGGAAGCCGCGGCTGCCGCAGCGGCTTCGGCGGGGGCCTCGTTCACATCCACCGCGATGGCGATCGGGCCGGCCACGGCGTCGTCGTCTTCCTCGGCGTCCTCCACCGGACCGTCGTCGCTGCTATCGGCCGGATCGTCCAGGCGCTCGATCACGGTGCCGTGGATGTCGAGGGTGATCTCGTCCGCCTCGCCCAGCTTGACTTTCAGGCGCGCGCCGCGCGGCAGGTTCTGCGCGCCCAGCACCGGGAAGACCAGCGGAATGTCGTCCGCCCGCACCAAAAAGCTGCCGCCCGGACCTTCCTTGAAGACGGTGGCATTCAGCTCGGTGATGCCGTTCTGCTCCACGTACTTGAGCGTCCAGAAGCGCTCCATGCCGCCCTGGTAGCCGTTGTAGGCGCTGTAGGCGGCATCGAAGCTGCTGATGATCGAGAACAGGTCGGCGTCCTTGGGCTTGAAGGGCGCGGCCAGCGCGGCGGTCTTGCCGTGGCGGGCGCAGGCAATGATCTGCCACTGGTTGACCAGGTCGGTGTAGCGGCGCAGGGGCGAGGTGGCCCACGAATACGCTTTGACGCCGATGCCTGCGTGCGGCAGCGCCTTGGTGCCCATGCGCACCTTCACGCCCGGCGCCATGCTGGCCTGGTTGCGGTAGATGCCGGGCACACCCAGCTCGGCCATCCAGCTGCCCCAGGTGCTGTTGGCCACGATCATGGCCTCGGCCACGATGAGGTCGAGCGGCGCGCCGCGCTGGCGCACGCTGATCTGCACCTGCTCGTCGCCCGTGGGTTCGGCACCGTTGTTACCGACCAGGCGGAAGTTGTAGTCCGGCCGGTTGAAGTTCTCGGGCTTGCCGCGCACCACTTCGCGGCGGGCCTTGAGGTCCTTGGCCAGGCGGTGCAAAAATGATAGCTGCGGGCGCAGGTCAGACAAGCGCTGCGGGTCGTTTTGGTGCTCGAACGCGGGGTTGGACAGCCATTCTTCCGTCACCACCGCGTCGAGCTGGTCGTGGCGCAGGTTGGCAGCCACATGCACGCGCTCCAGTTTGGTCTCGGAGCTCTTGAACTCCAGCGTGGCTTCGTCGATGGTCACGTACAGCGACACGGCCGGGTTGGCGCGGCCCTCGTCCAGCGTGTAGGTCTGCACTACGTCGTCGGGCAGCATGGTGATCTTGTAGCCCGGCATGTACACCGTGGACAGGCGCGCGCGGCCCAACTGGTCGATGGCGCTGCCCGGCTGGATCGCCAGGCCCGGCGCGGCGATGTGGATGCCCAGCACCACGGTGCCCGTGCCCAGGCCCTGCACCGACAGCGCGTCGTCGATTTCGGTGGTCTGCGAGTCGTCGATGGAGTACGCCTGCGCGGTGGACAGCGGCAGCTCGTCGGCAATGACGGGCGCCGTGACGGCCGGAAAGCCCGTGCCCTTGGGGAAGTTCTCGAACAAAAAGCGCTTCCAGTGGAACTGGTAGGCCGAGTCGATGGCGCCGGCCTTTTGCAGCAGGTCGAGCGGCGCGGTATGCGTGGCGCGGCTGGCGTCCACCACGGCCTTGTACTCGGGCGCGTTCTTGTCCGGCTTGAACAGGATCTTGTAGAGCTGGTCGCGGATGGGCTGCGGGCATTCGCCGCGTCCGAGCGCTGCCGCCCACTCGTCGATCTGCGCGAGCAGGGCCTTTTTCTTCTCGATGGCGGCCAGCGCCTGCTGCAGGATCTCGGCCGATGCCTTCTTGAACCGGCCCTTGCCCGCGCGGCGGAAGTAGTGCGGTGCGTCGTACAGGCGGAACAGGGCGCCGGCCTGCTGGACCAGGGTGGCGTTCTCGGAGAAGTAGTCCCGCGCCAGATCGGCAAAGCCGAATTCGTCTTCGGGCGCGAACTCCCAGGCCAGGTCCAGTTCGATGGACTCGGCCACGGCCTGCGCCTGGGCGATGAGTTCCGCCGGGGCGGGCTTCTCGAACTTCAGGAGGATGTTGGCGGCCTTGACCTTGACCCGCTTGCCGGAGTCGAGTTCGACCTGGGCCGATGTATCGGCCTCCGACAGGATACGGCCGGCCATGAATTTGCCGGCTTCTTCAAACAGTGCATGCATGGCGGGGATTGTCCCATGGGCGGGGGTGGGCTTCGGCGGGGCGCTCTGGTGGCGGCCCGGGCGGCCCGCTGCCCCTATGATCCGCTGACGCCGCGCCCGGCCTTCCCACCCTCTACCTGCCTTTTTGCCGCCGAGATGCCTTTTTCCGTCGCACCGTTGTTTGTCCTGGCGGTAGCGCTGCCTTTTCTTTTCTCCATCACCGACTCCCCCACCGGCAACTTCTGGCCGCTGCTGGTGTCGTGGGTGTGCGGCGGCGGGTTGCTGCTGATGGTGGCTGTGCAGGCGATGCGTCATGGTGCCCAGGGGGCCGTCGCCCGCCTGGGCTGGGCCCGCCTTCTGGCGCTAGGGCTGGCCGTGGCGGCCGCGGTGGGCAGCTTCATCGGGCTGATCCAGTACCTGGTCGGCGACGCGGGCCTGGCGCCGTGGATCCATGCCTCCACCATCGGGCAGGCGGTGGGCAATCTGCGGCAGCGCAACCAGCAGGCGTCGTTGCTCAGCCTGGGCCTGTGGGCGATCCTGTGGTGGGCATTGCATGCGCCGACATGGCGTGCGGCTCCAGACCCCGTGACAGAGGCCACGCCGCGCCGGCGCCTGCTGCAGGACATGGCCCCGGTGCTGGCCGTGGCCGCCATGGCCTGGATGGCCCTGGCGCAGGCCGCGACGGCATCGCGCACCGGCGCCGTGCAGTGGCTGCTGGTCGTGGCGCTGGTGGTGTGCTGGCGGCGCACCGGGCCGGGCGCTGCGCTGCGCCTGGCGGTGGCGGCGTTGGCCGTCTTCGTGATTGCCGCCTGGGCGTTGCCCGAGCTGCTGTGGCAACTGCAGGGCGTGCGGGCAGATGCGCTGTCCCAGCGTTTTGCGGGCGATTCGCACTCCTGCACCAGCCGGCGCGTGCTGTGGTCCAACATGTTCACCCTGATCGCGCAAAAGCCCTGGCTCGGCTGGGGGTGGGGCGAACTGGACTATGCCCACTACGTCACGCTGTTCCCGGGCGAGCGTTTTTGCGTGCTGCTGGACAACGCGCACAACCTGCCGTTGCACCTGGCGGTGGAACTGGGCCTGCCTGCAGCGGTCGCCCTGTGCGGTGGCACGCTGATCTGGGTGCTGTGGAGCCAGCCGTGGCGCGAGACCCAACCCGCGCGCCAGCTGGCGTGGGGCGTGCTGGCGGTCATCGGCCTGCACAGCATGCTGGAGTACCCGCTGTGGTACGGCCCGTTCCAGATCGTGACCTTGGCGGCGCTGGCCCTGCTGCTGTGGCCCCGCCGCAGCGTGGTGTCGGCCGGCGGCGCAGGCGTCGTGCTGTGCGGCGCGGCCCTGGTGTGGGCGCTGTGCGCCCTGGCCGCGTGGGACTACCACCGCGTGAGCCAGCTGTACAAGCCCTATGCCGACCGGGCAGCCGCATACCGTGACGATACGCAGAACAAGGTGGGCAACCCTATGATCTTCCGTGCCCAGGCCGACTTTGCCCGGTTGACTACCATGGCGCCCACCCGCGACAACGCGGTCCAGGTGAACGCCCTGGCCCACCAGATGCTGCACTATTCCCCCGAGCCCCGCATACTGGAAATACTGATCGACAGCGCCCTGATGCTGGGCCAGGACGACGAGGCCGCCTTTCACATGAAGCGCTACCGGCTGGCCTACCCGCGCGAGTACAGCCGTTACGTGGGTGGGCGCGCAGCCAAGGCATCCGCGCCGGGGTGATGGCCGGGCGAGCCGGGCGATGGGCTTGCTGTGACCTGCTGACGGTCAGGCCAGCGCCAAAAAGTCCACCACGGCTGGCAGGTACTCCTCGAAATTCACCAGCGCATGCTCGCCGCCCTCCTGCAGCAGCAATCGCGCGTGGGGATAGCGCGCCACCATCTCGCGCCAATCCAGCACCTCGTCCCCCTTGGCGATGATGGCCAGCTCGCGGCTGGCCGGGGCCTGGCCGGACGTGTCCAGCGCCTTGAGCTCGTCGATGTATTCGGGCCGGAAATAAAAACTCTCTGCCGGGTCGTGCCAGCTGGTCTGCTCGCCGATGTAGCGGGTCAGGTCGCGCGCAGGGTGCACGGCAGGGTTGAGCATCACGCTCGGGCACCCCTTGTGGTGCGCCACCCAGCTGGCGTAAAAGCCACCCAGCGACGAGCCGACCACGCCCATCGCCGCGCCGGGCCACTGGGCAATGCCCTGGGCCACCAGTGCCATCGCCTCGCGGGGCGAGGGCGGCAGTTGCGGGCACCACCAGGTGACGCCCGGATGGTGCTGCGCCACATGCGCTGCCATCTGGCGGGCCTTGGCAGACTGGGGCGACGAGCGAAAGCCGTGCAGGTACAGAAGGTGGGTGGTGGGGTGGGTGGTGGGATGGAGGGTGGTCATGGCGCGGAAAACGACAGGGCAGGGGAATCACTGCTCCAAAAATGGACAGGCGGGGCATAAGATGCACGGCATGGGCGCCGTGTCGAAGGGCCCGCTGCATTGATTCCCACCATGACTGATTTTGCCCCGCTTTCCACTGCCAAACGCTGGGCCCTGGGATCCAACAACGAGAAGCCGCCTGCGTCGGTGGGTCGGTTCGAGCTCAAGAAGATGCTCGGCCGCGGCGCCCAGGCGACCGTCTGGCTGGCGCTGGACCCGCGCCTGCAGCGCGAAGTGGCCATCAAGCTCATGCGCCCGGTGCAGGAAGAGGACGCTTCGGTGCTGGAGCAGTGGCTGCGCGAGGCGCGGCATGTGGGGCGCTTGGCCCACCCCTTCATCGTGCCGGTGTTCGAGGCCGACGTGCAGGGCCGCCAGCCTTTCATCGTGTTCGAGTACGTGCCGGGCAAGACCCTGGCCGAGCATCTGGCGCAGCAAGGCCGCTGCACGCCGCACGACGCGGTGGCGCTGATGGTGGACGTGCTCGATGGCCTGCAGGCCGCGCACCAGGCGGGCATCGTGCACCGCGACCTGAAACCGTCCAACATCATGATCGACACCCAGCGACACGCGCGGGTGATGGACTTTGGCATGGCCGCCCCGGTCCAGGCCGAGCAGGATGCGCAACTGGCCAGCGGCACGCCCGCCTACCTGTCGCCCGAGGCGGCGGCTGGCGCGGCGCCAGCGCCCGCCATGGACGTGTATTCCGCGGCGCTGGTGCTGGTGGAGATGCTCACCGGCCAGCCGTTGATCCACCAGAAGGACACCTGGCAGGCGCTGTACCGCATCGCCAACGAAACCCTGCAGCTGCCGCAGGATCTGGGCCCGGGCGTGGACGACGGCCTGCGGGCCATCCTGCAGCGCGCCATGGCACGCCAGCCCGGCGAGCGCTATGGCTCGGCGGCGGATTTTCGGGATGCGCTCCGCACCTGGGCGGCGCCAGCCAGCGCGTCCAGCGCCGCAAGCAACGCCACGCTCGACTTTCTACTGCGGCGCATGCGCCACAAGAGCGACTTCCCGGCGCTGTCCGACTCGGTGGCCCGCATCCAGCGCGTGGCCAATTCGGAGGACGACAGCATCAGCGACCTCACGCACGAAATCCTGAAGGACGTGGCGCTGACCAACAAGCTGCTGCGCCTGGTCAACAGCGTGCACTACGCCCACGCCGCGCGCGGCACCATCAGCACCGTGTCGCGGGCGGTGAGCCTGGTGGGCTTCAACGCCGTGCGCAACATGGCGCTCAGCCTGGTACTGCTGGACCACATGCAGGACAAGGCCCATGCCAGCCAGATGCGCGAGGAGTTCCTGCGCGCGATGATGGCCGGCTCGGTGGCCGCCGAGCTCTGCGAGCCCGGTCAGGCCGCGGAAGAGGCGTTCATCGGCGCGATGTTCCAGAACCTGGGCCGCATGCTGTGCGAGTTCTACTTTCCCGAAGAAGCGCGCCAGATCCGCAGCATGGTGGCCTCCGGCCGCATCGAAGGCGGCGAAGAGTCCGCAGCTTTGCAGGTGCTCGGCCTGGGGCTGGAAGACCTGGGCGTGGGCGTGGCCCGCGTCTGGGCGCTGCCCGACAGCCTGCAGCGCTGCATGCGCAAACCGCTGGGCTCGCCCATGCAGCGCGCGCCCGAGCAGGGCGTGGAGCGCCTGCGCTGGGTGGCCCTGGCAGCCAATGAGGTCGCCACCACACTGCTCTTGACCGAGCCGGGCCAGGCGAATGCGCACCTGGGCCAGGTCGGCGCGCGGTATTCGCGCACGCTGGCGCTGTCGGCCCAGGACATCGCCGAAGCCACCGTGCGCGCCCGCCACAAGCTGGTGGCGCTGGCCGAGGCGCTGGACCTGCGAGTGGACCCGGGCACGCCGGCCGCGCGGCTGCTCAAGCTGCCCGTGGCCGCGGGGGCCGCGGCGGGTGGGGCGGCGGTGCAGGACGATGCGCTCAAGACCCACGAGCTGCGCGAGAGCGAAACCCAGCCGCTGCCCGCAGTGCTGGAGTCGCAGGCCCGCAGTGCGGTGTCGGTGGCTCAGATCAACGAGGTGCTGGCCGCCGGCATCCAGGACATTACCAATGCCATGGTGGAGAGCTTTCAGCTGAACGACGTGCTGCGCATGATCCTGGAGACCATGTTCCGGGCGCTCGGGTTTCGCCGCATGGTGTTTTGCCTGCGCGAGGCGCGCACCGACATGCTGACCGGCCGCTTCGGGCTGGGCGAGGGCAGCGAGGCGGCTGTGCGCGCGCTGAAAGTCCCGCTCAAGGTGCCCGGCGACCTGTTCGCGGCGGTGTGCCTGCGGGGCGCGGACACGCTCATCAACGATGCCACCGAGCCCCGCATGCAGGCCCGGCTGCCGGCCTGGTACCGCAGCGGGCTCGACGCCCCCTCGTTCCTGCTGCTGCCCCTGCAGATCAAAGGGCAGACCTTTGCGCTCATCTATGCCGACCAGTCCACGCCCGGCGGCATCGTGGTGGACGACAAGGCCCTGGGCCTGCTGCGCACCCTGCGCAACCAGGCTGTGATGGCCTTTAGGCAGGCGGGTTGAGGGGGCTTGGAGCGGCTGGCAAAACGCTTCGGGCGTCGTTGCCGCGTCTGGTCGTACTACTTGCACTGCTTGTACTGCCTGCGACGCGGCGGCTGGTCAGAACCGTTTCGCTGTGTTTTGTTGTCCGTTCTGAATGCCGTTAGGGCCGCTCGGGCTGCTGCGGCCATTGGGGGTCGCCGATAATCGGAGGATGTCCGCCGTTTTTGACAAACCCACGCTCGCGCAGCGTTTCATGCCCCTGTTCCGTGGGTTCGACCTGCCGCTGCTGCTGGTGGTGATGCTGCTGGCCGGTGCGGGGCTGGTGGCCATGTACTCATCGGGCTATGACCATGGCACGCGCTTCATGGACCATGGCCGCAACATGCTGATCGCGGGCGCCATCCTGTTCATGGTGGCCCAGGTGCCGCCGCAAAAGCTCATGGTGTTTGCGGTGCCGCTGTATGCCGCCGGGGTGGCGCTCTTGGTGGCGGTGGCGCTGTTCGGCATCACCAAGAAGGGGGCCCAGCGCTGGGTGAATGTGGGCATCGTCATCCAGCCCAGCGAGATTTTGAAGATCGCCATGCCGCTGATGCTGGCCTGGTGGTTTCAAAAACGCGAGGGTACCCTGCGCCCGCTCGACTTTGCGGCGGCAGGGCTGCTGCTGCTCATCCCGGTGGGGCTCATCATGAAGCAGCCCGACCTGGGCACATCGCTGCTGGTGCTGGCCGCCGGGCTGTCGGTGATCTTTTTTGCCGGGCTGTCGTGGAAGCTGGTGCTGCCGCCGGTGCTCATTGCCGGGGTGGGCATCTTCACCCTGGTGCTGCTGGGCGACCAGCTGTGCGCCGACGGCGTGCGCTGGGTGGTGCTGCACGACTACCAGCAGCAGCGCGTGTGCACGCTGCTCGACCCCACGCGCGACCCGTTGGGCAAGGGCTTTCACATCATCCAGGGCATGATCGCCATCGGCTCGGGCGGGGTGTGGGGCAAAGGCTTCATGGCCGGCACGCAGACGCACCTGGAGTTCATCCCCGAGCGCACCACCGACTTCATCTTCGCGGCGTTTTCCGAGGAGTTTGGCCTGGCAGGCAACCTGTTCCTGACCGTGTGCTTCCTGCTGCTGGTCTGGCGCGGCCTGGCCATCGCGGTGGGCGCCACCAGCCTCTTCGGGCGTCTGATGGCGGGCGCGGTGTCGATGATCTTCTTCACCTATGCGTTCGTGAACATGGGCATGGTCAGCGGTATCCTGCCCGTGGTGGGCGTGCCGCTGCCTTTCATCAGCTACGGCGGCACCGCCATGGTGACCCTGGGCATGGCCCTGGGCATCCTGATGTCGGTGGCGCGGGCGCAGCGGCAGGACCCGAAGGATGCGCGGCCTGCGCTGCTGGGGGCGTCTGGTTAGGTCTCCGCAGTGGCAGGTGAGCCACGTTCACCCATTAGCAGGCCAAGCCCAGTAGCCCCGCGGCTAGACTGTGCAATGCAAAAAATTCCGTTCAGCGCCAGGGCTGCGATTCGTTGGCTGGCCTTGGCCGTCGTGTGCTTCGGCATTGCCACTGTCGGCAAGACGGTGATTTTGTATCAGCTCACGCGCTGGGGGCGGCTGGTCTGCCCGGAGGGCTGGTGGCGCTCATCGCCTGGAATCTGTGCCTTTCCACCCGTATCCATTTCCATCTGGTCGCTGAGCTACGCTGCAGTGTCGACGCTGCTCCTGTGCGCTGCCGTGGTGCTCGCCCCCGCGCACAAGCTGAGAGTGTGTGCAACGCTCCTGATGGCGTTGGTGTGTTGGCAAGCCAGTGTGCTCATCTTCAATGCCTTCTCCTGGGTGGCTCTTGGCTCGCTCTGCGCGGCCCTTGGCATCGCGACGTGCTTCAGTCTTGGCGCCTTGGCCTCGCACAACACCCGTTCCGGCGACAAAGCCCTGCCCATCCGCACCCGCGTATAAGGCGCCACCCGTATGACTAGGTGGCACTGCAATCGCCCGGCGCGGTTTAGTTCACCAGGGGCGACCCACCACGAAGCGCACCGGTTGCCGCACGGTCTTCATGCCGTCGTACAGCTCCGCCTGCAGTTCGCCCTTGGCCGGCGGTGCATCGAACTTCCATGTCTGGCTGTAGTCCGCGTTCGTGCGCTGCCAGCCGCCGCGCTCGGCCTTGATCATCTGTCCGGACGGCAGCTTGAGAGACAGTGTCTTGATCCGCAGGAGCGTGTCGTTGCCCTGGAAGTGCACGCTGGTGCCGTCGATCTTGAACTGCAGGATGTCGACGCTGCCCAGCTTGAGCGGACCAGGGCGTTGGGGGTCCAGCGCCTGGGCGGCCTTGCTGGTGCCGTTGGCCACGCTCAAGGGCAGGGTGCCCTCGAAGATCAGGCCGCTCACCGGTTTGTCGGGCAAGCGGTTGATGACCAGATTGAAGCTGCGCGTGCGGCCATCCGCAGAGAACTTGGCGAACCCGCTCATCTCGGCATTGCCGAACGCCTGGCTGCTCTTGTCGGCGAAGACTGCGGTGACCGTCACATCGCCCTTGTCGGGGAAGCCGCCCGACGTTTCGACAAACTGGAGTGAGCGGCTCGTGGCGACGGCGTGGACCTCCACCTTTTCTTGCGATGGGGACGCGCCAAACGCCGTGAGGTTCTTGTCACGGCCCGGCGGGGCTTCGATGAAGGTGACGCCCGTCACTTTCAGATCAACGTCTTCGCGGGCATGCAGGACAGGGCTGAAGGCGGCAAAGGCTGCCATCAGGGGGAGGGCAAAGGCTGGAAGGTGGCGCATCGGTAGGGGTGCTGTGGGGGAGAAAGGAAATCCTGTCGGGGCGAGAATTTTCTCTCACAGTTCGATGGTTCGGGAGGGCTGGTTTTGGCTCCTGGCAACCGGCAGTCGTCGCGCAAGGGTTGGCGGCAAGGCGCAGCGGCTGCGGGCCATGGGGGAGCCCGCGCAGTGCGGGATGCGCGCGTGCGTCTGGCTGCCTTGCAGTACATCCCGACCCGACCAGGGGTCTCTGCCCCGGCGTTGCATGTGCTGCGGCAAGCGGGTACAACGCGGCTGGCGGTCCCCGCATTTCTTGGCCTGTGCAACCGGAGGGCATCCCCATGGCGGCGAAGTTCGAGCTGAAGAAGTCGAAGAACGACAAATTTGTGTTCAACCTGCTGGCCACCAACGGCCAGGTCATCCTGACCAGCGAGATGTACGAGTCCCGTGCCAGTGCGCTCAACGGCATCGAGTCCGTGCGCAAGCACGCGCCGCAGGGCGGCCGGTTCGGGCGCCTGAGCGCCAAGGACGGATCGCCTTATTTCACCCTCAAGGCCGGCAACGGACAGGTCATCGGTCAAAGCCAGATGTACGCCGGGGCCAAGGCACGGGATGCGGGCATCGAGTCCGTGCAGGCCCATGCGCCCGAGGCGGGTGTGGACGACCAGACGGCCGCCTGACGGCAGTTTTGCGCAGGCGTCTTGCCGGGTCCGCGCAGGGGCTTGTGCAGCGGTGCCGTGCAGTGCGGGGCGGCGCGCCTAAAATGCCCTGATGACTCTCCGCACCTCCACTGCCGCCCCCCAGCGCGCGGCGACCAGCCAGCGCATCGATGTTGCCCGCGAACTGCTGCTGACGCCGTTCGGTCTCGATGAAAGCCACCTCGCCCGTGCCCTGGCCGAGATCCGCACCCACCAGGTGGACGATGCGGACCTGTACTTCCAGTACACGCGCAGCGAAGGCTGGAGCCTGGAGGAGGGCATCGTCAAGACCGGCTCGTTCAGCATCGACCAGGGTGTGGGCGTGCGGGCCGTCAGCGGTGAGAAGACCGCGTTTGCGTACTCGGACGACATTTCCGAGGCGTCGCTGCTGGATGCCGCGCGCACCGTGCGGTCGATTTCGGCTGCATCGCGCTCTGGTAAAGCACGGGTAGCTCCTAAAAAGGTAGCGGCAGGCCGCAGCCTGTATCCGGGCGTGGACCCGATCGCCTCGCTCGACAGCACCGCCAAGGTGGCGCTGCTGGAGCGGCTGGAGCAGCGCGCCCGCGCCAAGGACCCGCGCGTGGCACAGGTCATGGCGGGCCTGGCCAGCGAATACGACGTGGTGCTGGTGGCCCGCGCTGATGGCACGCTGGCGGCCGATGTGCGCCCGCTGGTGCGGCTGTCGGTGACGGTGATCGCCGAGCAGAACGGCCGCCGCGAGGTGGGCTCTGCCGGCGGTGGCGGCCGCTTCGGCCTGGCGTACTTCGACGACGCGCAGATGAACCAGTACGTGGACGAGGCCGTCAACGCGGCGCTGGTGAATCTGGAATCCCGCCCCGCGCCCGCTGGCGAGATGACCGTGGTGCTCGGCCCCGGCTGGCCCGGCATCCTGCTGCACGAGGCTATCGGCCATGGGCTGGAGGGCGACTTCAACCGCAAGGGCTCGAGCGCGTTCAGCGGCCGCGTGGGCCAGCGCGTGGCGGCCAAGGGCGTCACTGTGCTGGACGACGGCACCATCGCCGACCGCCGCGGTTCGCTCAACGTGGACGACGAAGGCAACGCCAGCCAGCGCAACGTGCTGATCGAAGACGGTATCCTCAAGGGCTACATCCAGGATTCGCTCAACGCCCGCCTGATGGGCGTGGCGCCCACCGGCAACGGCCGCCGCGAGAGCTATGCGCACATTCCCATGCCGCGCATGACCAATACCTACATGCTGGGTGGCGACAAGGACCCCGCCGAGATCGTTGCCAGCATCAAGAAGGGCCTGTACGCCACCAACTTCGGTGGCGGCCAAGTGGACATCACCTCGGGCAAGTTTGTGTTCTCTGCCAGCGAAGCCTACTGGGTCGAGAACGGCAAGATCCTGTACCCCGTGAAGGGCGCCACCATCGTCGGCAGCGGCCCGGAGTCGCTCAAGAAGGTCACCATGATTGGCAACGACATGCGCCTGGACAGCGGCGTGGGCACCTGCGGCAAGGAAGGCCAGAGCGTCCCGGTGGGGGTGGGCCAGCCCACGCTGCGCCTGGAAGGACTGACGGTGGGCGGCACGGCCTGAGGCCTGAGGCCTGACCTGGGTTCCCGGGCTGTGCCATTCAGCACGGCCCAGGCTGTCGGCTGATCGGAACTGAGTAGAACGGATCAGAACCAATCAAAACTGAGCGCAACCAATCGGCAGCACAACGCTGCGGTGTTGCAAGCGCCACCATTGGTGGGTACGGGATGCATAAATTGCGCGGGCCCTCCTTGGAGCAGCGCAAAATGTCGCCATGCCCGCCACGCTCCCGAGCCAGCAGTTGACCCTTCAGTCGTTTGGCGACATCAGCCGCTTTCTGCGCGAGGGGGTGGCCGATGAGGAGTCCCGCCAGCTGCGCGACAGCCTGGGCGCACTGTCGAGCCAGATCGACGAGGCCGTGCGCACCCGGCGCACCAGCAGCGACACGTCAGCCATCATGCAGCGCGTGGTGAGCCTGGCGCAGTGCGCGCGCGAACACCAGCTGTTCCTGACCGGCCTGGGGTCGGCCTGGCATGCCTTGTACGAGTTCGGCGCCTACCAGCGGGCCCTGCGCGAGCTGCGCAATGCCATCGCCCACTGGCAGCAGATGCTGGAGCGCCGCAGCGCCAAGGAACGTGCGGGGTTCGACCATTTCGAGCTGCTGGCCTGGCGCACGCTGGGGGAGGCGCTGCTGCTGATCGACATGTACGAGCACCACAGCGATCCGCCCAGCGATTTGTCCGATGTCGAGCGGCGGGACAAAGTGCCTGCGCTGCAGCGCGTGCGGGAGTGGTTTCGCCGGTGGCGGCGCTGAACAGGCCTGCCCTTGCAGGCACTCCCCACCAACCCGCTGAAGCCGCGCTGAAAACGTGTGCCGCGCGCCCTCTGGCGCGGGCTCTGGCGCACCGCCCTGTTGTGCGGCTGCAACGCACACCGCTTGCTGCACTGCCGCGCTCCTGTGCTACATTGCCTTCCATGCAAGTTCGCAGCGCGTTTTATTTTTGGTTTTTTATCTCAGTCCCCGGCGGATGAGAGGCTAACGCGCAAGCACACACAACCTCCCCATACCAACCGCCGACGCTGCAAAGCCCGGCGGTTTTTGTTTTTCCAGCCCCCTGTTTTTCCCTTTCTTCACCCAACCAACGACTCCACGAGGAAGCAGCACCATGACGGTCTCCAACACCCCCACCAGCGATGCCTGGTACCGCAGCGTCGAGAAAACCAGCCAGACCGACGACGAACGTATCAAGGACATCACCGTGTTGCCTCCTCCAGAGCACCTGATCCGCTTTTTCCCCATCAGCGGCACGCCGGTGGAATCGCTGATCACCCAGACCCGCAAGAACATCCACAACATCATGGCCGGCGAGGACGACCGCCTGCTGGTCATCATCGGCCCCTGCTCCATCCACGACCCGGCCGCCGCGCTCGAATACGCCCGCCGCCTGAAGGTGGCGCGCGAGCAGTACAAGGACACGCTGGAGATCGTGATGCGCGTGTACTTCGAGAAGCCCCGCACCACGGTGGGCTGGAAGGGCCTGATCAACGACCCCTACCTGGATGAAACCTACCGCATCGACGAAGGCCTGCGCATCGCGCGCCAGTTGCTGATCGACATCAACCGCCTGGGCATGCCGGCGGGCAGCGAGTTCCTGGACGTGATCTCGCCCCAGTACATCGGCGATTTGATCAGCTGGGGCGCCATCGGCGCGCGCACCACAGAAAGCCAGGTGCACCGCGAACTGGCATCGGGCCTGTCTGCGCCCATCGGCTTCAAAAACGGCACGGACGGCAACATCCGCATCGCCACCGATGCCATCCAGTCTGCAAGCCGCGGCCACCACTTCCTGTCGGTGCACAAGAACGGCCAGGTCGCCATCGTCAACACCAACGGCAACAAGGACTGCCACGTCATCCTGCGCGGCGGCAAGGCCCCCAACTACGACGCCGAGAGTGTGGCCGCCGCCTGCAAGGATTTGGAGGCCGCCAAGCTGCCCGCCACCCTGATGGTGGACTGCAGCCATGCCAACAGCAGCAAGCAGCACCAAAAGCAGATGGACGTTGCGCGCGACGTGGCCGGCCAGATCGCGGGCGGCTCGCGCAGCGTTTTCGGACTGATGATCGAAAGCCACCTCACGGCCGGCGCGCAGAAGTTCACGCCCGGCAAGGACGATGCGGCAGCACTGACCTACGGGCTGAGCATCACCGACGCCTGCCTGGGCTGGGATGATTCCCTGCAATCGCTGGCCGAACTGTCGAACGCTGTGGTTGCGCGCCGCGCGCGTTGATCGAAGCTGCAAGGGCAAGGGGCAGGCCGCGGGCCGTGGCCCTAAACTGATGGCCGTGGGGCCGGTGCACGGGCACTAGCCCCCCACGGCCCCGGTTTCAGAAGAAAGGCAACCCACCATGCACAGCGAAGTCTCCGTCCGTCTGGCCGGCAACCAGGAATTCCGCATCGATTTGAAGAACGCCGAGCCCATGGGCCACGAGGCCGGCCGGCGCTGGCTGGATGAGCAGTTCACCGTGCTCGATTGCGAGCCACTGCGCGCGAGCGGCAAGGTGCTGCTGGCCGACAAGGTGCTGACCGTGGCGCGCGCCGCAGGCGAGAAGCTGCTGGCCGACCCGGCCTGGCTGCAGGACTTTGCGCGGGCAGCTACCGCTGCGCTGGCCAAGCCGGTGGTGCGCGTGGACGTGCCCGCGATGGCCGTGACGTTCTGATGCCGGGCTGCCACCCCGCGGCGGGGTGTGCCTTGATCTGCAAGGCGGCCGGTGTGTGGTCAACGCATCGCACGCCTGGAGTGTGTTGAGGCGAGGATTTAGCAGTAAAAACCGCTCTACCGCTCGTCCAACAAGCGCTAGCAGCTATTTATTTTGTAGCGCCTGCAACAGCTTGGCGTGGATACCGCCGAACCCCCCGTTGCTCATGCACACGATGTGATCGCCCGGCCTTGCGGCTTCGGCAACCTGCTGCACCAGGGTGTCGATGTCTGCGGCCGTCTGGGCGCGCTGCCCTGGGCCCACGCCCAGCGGCGCCAGGGCTTGTGCAGCGTCCCAGTCCAGCCCTGCGGTGTGGCAGAACGCCAGATCGGCCGGCTCCAGAGACCACGGTAGCTGCGCCTTCATGGCGCCCAGCTTCATGGTGTTGCTGCGCGGCTCGAACACCGCCAGGATGCGGGCATCGGTGCCGCCGATGCTGCGGCGCAGACCGTCCAGCGTGGTGCGGATGGCCGTCGGGTGGTGCGCGAAGTCGTCATACACCGCGATGCCGCGCACGGTGCCGCGCAGCTCCATGCGCCGCTTGACGTTCTGGAACGCGCCCAGCGCCAGCGCCGCCTGCTGCGGGCCCACGCCCACATGGTGCGCCGCGGCGATGGCGGCCAGCGCGTTGAGCTGGTTGTGCACGCCGGTCAGGCCCCACTCCACGCGCGCGACCTTCTGGCCCCGGTGCAAGACGTCGAACGCATGGGGCGCTCCGTCGGCGGAGAAATCGCTCACCGCCTCGCCGAAGCTGCTCACCTCGCTCCAGCAGCCCTTGTGCAGCACACGCACCAGGCTTTCTTCCAGCCCGTTGACCACCACGCGGCCCGACGGCGGCACGGTGCGCACGAGGTGGTGGAACTGCCGCTCGATCGCGGGCAGGTCGTCAAAGATGTCCGCGTGGTCGAACTCCAGGTTGTTCAGCACCGCGGTGCGGGGGCGGTAGTGCACGAACTTGCTGCGCTTGTCGAAAAAGGCGGTGTCGTACTCGTCCGCCTCGATGACGAAGAGCGGGGCCTCGCCCAGCGCCGCGTTGCCCGGGGCAGGGCGCCGGGCAGCGCCCAGACGGGCCGACAGGCCGAAGTTGAGCGGCACGCCGCCGATCAGGAACCCGGGCTGCTGGCCTGCGCTGTCCAGAATCCACGCCAGCATCGACGTGGTGGTGGTCTTGCCATGCGTGCCGGCCACAGCCAGCACGTGCCGACCCTGCAGCACGTGCTCGGCCAGCCACTGCGGCCCGCTGGTGTAGGGCAGGCCGGCCTCCAGGATGGCTTCCATCAGCGGAAATTTCGCCGTTCCGTCCGGCAAGCGGGCACGGCTGACCACATTGCCTACCACGAACATGTCCGGCTTCAGGGCCAACTGGTCGGCGCCGAACCCTTCGATGAGGTCGATGCCCAGCGCGCGGAGCTGGTCGCTCATGGGCGGGTAGACGCCTGCGTCGCAGCCGGTGACCTTGTGGCCCGCCTCGCGCGCCAGCGCAGCAAGGCCGCCCATGAACGTGCCGCAGATGCCCAGTATGTGTATATGCATGGGCGCAGATTCTAAGAGCGTGCCCAGGGTGCCCTGGCAGTGGCGGCGTGCATGGGCATGTGGTGGGCGCGACCTGGCTGCAGCAGGCGCAGGCGTCGGGCCAGTGCAGAGGCGGGCGGCAATGGCGCCGGGATGGCATGGGCGTTGACCCGACGCTGCGCAGGGTGCATATGTGAAGTGAAAATTGCCCCTGCCGCTCATGTGTATTGCGCTGAAAGCTATAAAAATAGGAGCATCTGCCGGGAATGCGCCCCATCCCGCCACGTCCAAGGGTCAACCCTCACCCCGGGCGGCACTTGGAGCCACAATGCAGTGGTGTCCTTCTTCCATCCTTGCCTGCCATGCACACACCTCTGAGCGAAGAAATCGCACACACCACGGCCCGGCTGGTGGTGGAAGAAGGCCTGGAGTGGGGGCCGGCCAAGCGCCGGGCGCTGCGCCAGATGGGCTTGCCCGCCCGGACGCCGCTGCCGGATAACGACCTCGTCGAGGCGGCAGTGCGCGAGTACATCGACCTCTTTTGCGCCGACACCCAGCCGCGCGAGTTGTTGGCGCTGCGGCAGCTGGCGCTGGTGTGGATGGAGCGCATGGCGACGTTTCGCCCGCACCTGGCCGGGGCCGTCTGGCACGGCACGGCCACGCGGCTGTCGGATATCTACATTCAATTGTTCTGCGATGACTCGAAATCTGCAGAAATAGCGCTCATCGACCACCATGTGGACTACGAGCCGCGCACGGTGACCGGGTTTCATGGCGAGTCCGTGGAGGCCCTGAGCCTGGGCAGCAAGTCGCCTGAGCTCAACGAAATGATCGGGGTGCACCTCATGGTCTACGACCTGGACGACATGCGCGGCGCGCTGCGGCCCGACTCCAAAGGCCGTGTGCCGCGTGGCGACATCGCTGCGGTGCGCCGGCTTCTGCAGGAAAATGCCGCTCCATGAACGCACCGCAATCGCCAGATTCCCCTTTGCCGGCAGCCGCGGCACACCTCCCGTCGCCCGCGCGCCGGCGCATGTTGTATGCGGGCGTGGCGGGCGCTGCAGCACTCGGTGGCGCGGGCCTGGCCTGGTGGAAGTTCCAGCCGCACGCCATCGACAGCGGCGCCGAGCAGGCGCTGTGGACGCAGGAATTCGAGCGGCCCGAGGGTGGAACGCTGGCTTTGCAGTCCTTGGCAGGCAAGCCTCTTCTGCTGAACTTCTGGGCCACGTGGTGCCCGCCGTGCGTGGAAGAGCTTCCCATGCTCAATGCGTTTTACCGTGAACAGGCCGCCAATGGATGGCAAGTGCTGGGTTTGGCGATCGATCAACCCTCTGCGGTACGCAAGTTTTTGGCACGCATTCCGCTGGAGTTTCCGGTCGGGCTGGCGGGCCTGGGCGGGACGGAGCTCGGCCGTTCGTTGGGTAACCTTACGGGGGGCTTGCCCTTCACCGTGGTGCTGGGTAGCAACGGGCGGGTGCTGCACCGTAAAATGGGGCAAGTCACACCGCAGGATCTGCAGCTCTGGTCCGCGCTGCGCTGAACTTTTTGGCTGATATCCATGCCGCCGGGGAGGGTAGGTACTGCAAATTGTCAGCAGAAGTTCATGAAAAATAACTGTGGAAGACGGTGATAGGGTGAAATTGGAGTAAATTCGCGCCCTATTCAGTTTTATAGCCGTTGGAGCTTCCATGGATCTGCGAAAACTCAAAACCCTCATCGATCTCGTGTCCGAGTCGAACGTGTCCGAACTCGAAATCACTGAGGCCGAGGGCAAAGTCCGCATCGTCAAGAGCGGTGGCGCGGTCGTTCAGCAATACGTGCCGGCCCCTGTGCAAGCCCCCGCCCCTGCACCTGCCGCAGCCGCTGTGGGCGAGCTGCCCGCCCCGACCGCCGCAGCAGCGCCTGCGGGCCACATCGTCAAGTCCCCCATGGTGGGCACGTTCTACCGCTCGTCCAGCCCGGGCGCCAAGGCCTTTGTCGAAGTAGGCAGCCAGGTCAAGGAAGGCGAGACCATCTGCATCATCGAGGCCATGAAGATCCTGAACGAGATCGAGGCCGACAAGTCGGGCACGGTCACCCGCATCCTGGGCGAAAACGGCCAGGCCGTGGAATACGGACAGCCGCTGTTCGTGATCGAATAAGGCGCTCATGTTCAAGAAGATTCTTGTTGCCAATCGCGGCGAAATTGCCCTGCGAATCCAGCGCGCCTGCCATGAGCTGGGCGTGAAGGCGGTGATGGTCTACTCCGAGGCCGACCGCGACGCCAAGTACGTCAAGCTGGCGGAAGAAGCGGTGTGCATCGGCCCCGCCCCGTCCCCGCTGTCCTACCTCAACATGCCGGCCATCATCTCGGCCGCCGAGGTGACCGACGCCGAAGCCATCCACCCCGGTTACGGCTTCCTGTCCGAGAACGCCGACTTTGCCGAGCGCGTGGAAAAGAGCGGGTTCCAGTTCATCGGCCCCACGCCGGACAACATTCGCACGATGGGCGACAAGGTCTCGGCCAAGCAGGCCATGATCCGCGCCGGCGTGCCCTGCGTGCCGGGGTCCGAAGGCGAGCTGCCCGATGACCCGGTGCAGATCCGCCGCATTGCCAAGGCCGTGGGCTACCCCGTGATCATCAAGGCCGCCGGCGGTGGCGGCGGCCGCGGCATGCGCGTGGTGCACACCGAAGCCGCCCTGGTCAATGCCGTGCAGATGACCAAGGCCGAAGCGGGTGCCGCGTTCGGCAATCCTGCGGTGTACATGGAGAAGTTCCTCCAGAACCCGCGCCACATCGAGATCCAGATCCTGGCCGACAAGCACCGCAACGCGGTGTACCTCGGCGAGCGCGACTGCTCCATGCAGCGCCGCCACCAGAAGGTGATCGAAGAGGCTCCGGCCCCGGGCATTCCCCGCAAGCTGATCGAAAAGATCGGCGAGCGCTGCGTGGCCGCCTGCAAGAAGATCGGTTACCGCGGTGCGGGCACGTTCGAGTTCCTGTACGAGAACGGCGAGTTCTACTTCATCGAGATGAACACGCGCGTGCAGGTGGAGCACCCGGTGACCGAGTGGATCACGGGCGTGGACATCGTGAAGACGCAGATCATGGTCGCCGCGGGCGAGAAGCTGCCGTTCACCCAGCGCCAGATCGAGATCCGCGGCCATGCCATCGAGTGCCGGATCAACGCGGAAGATCCCTACAAGTTCGTCCCATCCCCCGGACGCATCACCACCTGGCATCCGCCGGGCGGCCCGGGCGTGCGGGTGGATTCGCATGCGTACACCAACTACTTCGTGCCGCCCAACTACGACTCGATGATCGGCAAGATCATCGTGCACGGCGATACGCGCGAGCAGGCCCTGGCCCGCATGCGCACGGCGCTGAACGAGACGGTGATCGAAGGCATCAACACCAACGTGCCGCTGCACCGCGAGCTGATGGTGGACGCCAAGTTCATGGCCGGCGGCACCAACATCCACTACCTGGAAGAGTGGCTGTCGCAGCACAAGCGCTAGGCAGGCGGGGTACAACCCGCTGAGTCGCGTTGCGCCTTCCCCTTCTCTCGAACTACTGCGCAGGTTGGGAAGGGGGACACCTCCAGCTGGCAAGTTCTGTGCGCTGTTCAAGAGCCATGGTTTGTGCCGGGCTGTTGCTGGCGCGGCAATGGTTGGTTTACATGCTGGCCTCTGGCAACGGGGGCCGGCATTTCATTTTTTCTGAGAGTCGCCCATGTTTGAGCTCAGCCTGATGTGCCCGGAAGACAGTATCGAAGCGGTCAGCGACGCGCTGGACGCGCTGGATGCGCTGTCGGTATCGGTGGAAGACGCCGACGCGCAGACCGATGCCGAGCAGGCGCTGTTCGGCGAGCCCGGCATGCCCCCGCCCAAGGACGGATGGCAGCGCAGCCGGGTGGTGGCACTCTTCCAGACCGAGACTGGAGCCCATGAGGCGCGGGATCTGTTGGCCGTACAGGACTTCTTCGAAGGCTGCCAAGTGCTGGGTGTCGCCAAGGTCGAAGAGCAGGACTGGGTGCGGCTCACGCAGTCGCAGTTCGCGCCGGTGGACATCACGCCCGATTTCTGGATCGTGCCCACCTGGCATGAGCTGCCCGCCGAGGCCAAGCGCAGCATCCGCCTGGACCCCGGCCTGGCCTTTGGCACCGGCACCCACCCCACCACACGCATGTGCCTGCGCTGGATCGCGCGCCACGGCGCCACCGACGCGGCCCAGGGCAACCCGCTGGGGCGTGTGCTCGACTACGGCTGCGGCTCCGGCATCCTGGCCATCGGCGCCGCCAAATTCGGGGCTACCGACATCGACGCGGTCGACATCGATCCCGCTGCCGTGGAGTCCACCGCCCTGAATGCGGCCGCCAACGAAGTGGTGTTGCACGCAGGCTTGCCGGACAAGGCGAAGGGCCAGTACCAGACGGTGCTGGCGAACATCCTGGCCACCCCCCTGCGCGTGTTGGCCCCTTTGCTGTGCGGGCACGTGGCCGTCGGTGGCCACCTGGTGCTGGCTGGCATCCTGGCGCGGCAGAGTGAGGAGCTCAAGGAGGCGTATGCCCCATGGGTTCAGCTGGAGGTGTCGGACACCGAGGACGGCTGGATCCTGATGACGGCCCGGCGCTGAGCTTGCCGCTTGCCCGTGGTGGGTCGGTACCGCGCCCCTACAATCGCCCGCAGATGAGCCAGATCACCCGTTGCCCGTCCTGCGCCACCTCGTTCAAGGTGGTGGCAGACCAATTGCGCATTTCGGAAGGATGGGTGCGCTGCGGCCAGTGCAAAGAAGTGTTCGATGCGGCAGCCCACCTGCTGCCCGCGCCGCCCCCGCCGCTGCTGCCCGATGTCTCCCTGACGGATGTGCGTCCGCCCCCGGCCCCGGTGGTGCGCAAGCCGGACACAGGGCGCGCGTGGGCCGGCACGGCTCCTGTAGCGCCACTGCCTACCGCTCCCGCTCCCTCCGTGACAGTGCCGGCGGCGCCGTTGTATGCGGCGCAGGATTTTTCGTTGTTCCCGGCGGATCCTTTGGACGATGCGCATGCGGTCGTAGGCGTAGGCTTGGGTGTGGATGCCGGTGCTGCTCTGGCCTCCGCCGATGCGCCCGACGTACCCGACATAACCGATACACCTGAATTTCCTGCTGTCCCCGAGATGCCGGAGCAAGTGCTTGCGGTGCCAGAAGCGGCCGTCCCGGCATTTCTGGCGGCAGGTAGCACCACTGGCCAGCGACAAGGCGAAGATCTTCAGCTTGAGCCTCTCACGCCATTTGGCTGGCGCACCCGCCAAGGCGCAGCCACCCAGAAGGCCGCGGGGTCTGCAACCGAAGCGCACGCTCTGCCTGCACCTGCCGTGCCGGCAGACCCCATGCCGTCAGCGGCCCGCATCGATGTGGCGTCGGCGTCGCTCCCTGCAGCAGTGGTCATCGGGGCCAGATCCACACCTGTCGGGGCCAGTGAGGCGGCGATTTCACCAGTGCCCCTGGTGCCTGCCGTACCCTTGCCCGCGGGCTACGAGCTGCCCTTTGCAGATCTTCGCGACGACGAAGATCCGCTCGACATGCCGTCGTTCGAGTCGACGGTGCCTGCCGAGCTGACGCCCCTGGGTTACCCGGCGCTCGAGTTGCCCATCAGGCCTGTGACGGCGCCGCCCGCGCCCGTCGCGCCACCGCGGCTTGCGCCCAGCCCCGAGCCGCACTCTGATGACGTCTTGGCAGTCCCACCATCGTCATCGTCCGCAGCAGCTGTGCAGGTGCAGCACGCTGCACAGGGTTTGCCGTCGGTGGAGTTTGATGCGCCACCTCTGCAACCTGTGCCGCCAAGCCCCGCAGGGCTGGCGTTGGTGGAGGACGATTCCCCCGCTGCGGTGCTACAGGCCAAGCCCCGCAAGGCACCTCGGGCGGAAGCGGACGATGATGATCACGACGCAGAACCGCATGCCGAACCGCATGAAGAAGAGGTGAGCTTTGTTGTGGCCGCACGCCGCAAGGCGTTCTGGCGCAGGCCCGCCGTGCGGGCTGTGCTGGTCGTGGTCGTGCTGCTGGCCACACTGGCGCTGGCATTGCAGGTGGCCGTGCAGGAGCGCGACCGCATTGCGGCGTTGGATGCACGGGCGCGGCCATGGCTGACCAGGCTGTGTGTGCCGCTGCAGTGCGACATTGCGCCACAACGCCAGATCGCTGATGTGGTCATCGACAGCTCTTCCTTCAACAAGGCGCGGGGCGACAGCTACCAGCTCACCCTGGCCATGAAGAGCAAGGCCAGCATTGCGCTGGCGATGCCGGCGGTGGAGTTGACGCTGACCGATGCGCAAGACCAGCCGGTGTTGCGGCGGGTACTGCTGCCTGCCGACATGGGGGCGCCGTCCGAGTTGCCCGCCCGTGGCGAGTGGTCGACCGCGGTGTCGGTGGTCGTGACCACCGGCGGGGCACGTGTGGCCGGATACCGGCTGCTGGCGTTCTACCCCTGAGCCGCCCGAGCAGTCTCTTCTCCCTTTCTTTTTCCAACCTACATCACCGATATGGCTGCCCTTATTTGCGGTTCCCTGGCGTTCGACACCATCATGACCTTCGAGGGCCGGTTTGCCGAGCAGATACTGCCGGACCAGCTGCACATCCTGAACGTGTCCTTCCTGGTCCCGTCGCTGCGCCGCGACTTCGGCGGTTGCGCTGGCAACATCGCCTACAGCCTGAAACTGCTGGGTGGCGAGCCCGTGCCCATGGCCATGCTCGGCAGCGATGGCGCAGAGTATCTGCAGCGCCTGGAAACGCTGGGCATCAGCCAGCGCCATGTGGGCCAGGTGCAGGACACCTACACGGCGCAGGCGATGATCATGACCGACCGTGACAACAACCAGATCACGGCCTTCCACCCCGGCGCCATGATGCAGGCGCATGCCAACCGCATCGAGCCGGATGCAGCGGTGAAGGTGGGCATCATCTCGCCCGACGGCCGCGACGCGATGCTGCAGCATGCGGCCCAGTTCGTGGCGGCGGGCATTCCGTTCGTCTTCGATCCCGGCCAGGGCCTGCCCATGTTCAACGGCGAGGAGCTCACGCGCTTCGTCGAGCAGGCCACGTGGGTCACGGTGAACGACTACGAAGGCAAGATGCTGTGCGACCGCACGGGCCTGTCTCTGGACGCACTCTCGCGCAAGGTGCGGGGGCTGGTGGTGACCCTCGGTGCCGAGGGGTGCGACGTGTGGGTCGACGGTGCCAAGACCCATGTTCCCGCGGTGGCTCCGGCGCAGGTGGTCGACCCCACGGGCTGTGGCGACGCCTGGCGCGGTGCGCTGCTGTTCGGCCTGGAAAAGGGCTGGCCACTTGTGCGCTGTGCGGAGCTGGGCAACCGTGTGGGCGCGCTCAAGATCGCGCAGCGCGGCCCGCAAAACTACACGCTCGACTTCACGCCGCAGTGATGCGGTGATGCAGCAGTGATGCAGGGTGGCCTGTCGCTGATCGATCTGCGCTGATCGATGCTGCGGCGGCCGGCCCTGCGCTTGGCCTTGCGCGGTGCGTGGGCTGGGCATGCTTAATTGCGCAAGCTCTGGACCGCACTAGGCCCAGCGCGTTGCCGATCTTCTCGCCCTGCGTTCAGGCATAAAAAAACCCGGTGCACAGGCACCGGGTCGAGGGCGACGTGCGCCAGTATCAGGGCTTGTTGCCCGTAGGAAATGGCCAGGCTGCCTGAGGGTTCAGCGTGGTCTGTGCAGCAGGCGCTGCGGCCGCAGGGGCAGGGGCCTTGGGGGCTTTCTTGGCGGGCGAAGCCTTCTTGGCAGCAGGAGCTGCCTTCTTGGCGGCGGGTGCTGCCTTCTTYGCTGSCGYTGCCTTCTTGGCCGGTGCAGCCTTCTTCGCTGCTACTGCCTTCTTGGCGGGAGCGGCCTTCTTCGCTGGCGCTGCTGCCTTCTTGGCAGGAGCGGCCTTCTTCGCTGCTACTGCCTTTTTGGCGGGAGCGGCCTTCTTGGCCGGTGCTGCTGCCTTCTTGGCGGGCGCAGCCTTCTTGGCCGGTGCTGCCTTCTTTGCTGCTACTGCCTTCTTGGCAGGAGCGGCCTTCTTCGCGGGGGCTGCCTTCTTAGCAGCGGTCTTTTTCGCAGTTGCCATCATGTTCTCCTTGGGTCAATTTGCAAAGAGCACTTCCTGTCTTCAATGGACAAGAAGCGATCCATGGAGATGGAGGTCGACCCCATCCCCATGAACACGGGAACGCTCCACACGGCAAGGCTCTCGGGCGCTGTCGGTGTGGTGCGTGGTGTAGATATCCATGGTGGTGCAATGCTAAAAAGTGCTAGTCCCAGGACAGCGCACCACCAGACTGGTATTCAATAACCCGGGTCTCGAAGAAGTTGCGTTCCTTCTTGAGGTCGATCATCTCGCTCATCCACGGGAACGGGTTTTCTTCATTGGGGAACAGCGTCTCCAGGCCGATCTGCGTGGCGCGGCGGTTGGCGATGTAGCGCAGGTAGCCCTTGAACATCGACGCATTCATGCCCAGCACGCCACGCGGCATGGTGTCTTCGGCGTAGCGGTATTCCAGCTCGACGGCCTTCATGAACAGCGCGTTGATCTCGGCCTTGAACTCGGCGGTCCACAGGTGCGGGTTCTCCAGCTTGAGCTGGTTGATCAGGTCGATGCCGAAGTTGCAGTGCATCGACTCGTCGCGCAGGATGTACTGGTACTGCTCTGCAGCGCCGGTCATCTTGTTCTGGCGGCCCAGCGCCAGGATCTGCGTGAAGCCGACGTAGAAGAACAGGCCTTCCATCAGGCAGGCGAACACGATCAGCGACTTGAGCAGCGTCTGGTCGGTTTCGAACGTACCGGTGTGGAAGTTGGGGTCCATGATCGCTTCGATGAAGGGGATCAGGAACTGGTCCTTGTCGCGGATCGAAGGTACTTCGAGGTAGGCGTTGAAGATCTCGCCTTCATCGAGGCCGAGCGACTCCACGATGTACTGGTAGGCGTGGGTGTGGATGGCTTCCTCGAACGCCTGGCGCAGCAGGAACTGGCGGCACTCGGGGGCAGTGATGTGGCGGTACGTGCCCAGCACGATGTTGTTGGCAGCCAGCGAGTCGGCAGTCACGAAGAAGCCGAGGTTGCGCTTGATGATGCGGCGCTCGTCTTCGGTCAGGCCGTTGGGGTCCTTCCACAACGCGATGTCGCGCGTCATGTTCACTTCTTGCGGCATCCAGTGGTTGGCGCAGGTGGCGAGGTACTTTTCCCACGCCCACTTGTACTTGAACGGGACCAGCTGGTTGACGTCGGTCTGGCCGTTGATGATGCGCTTGTCGGCGGCATTCACGCGGCGGTGCGTGGCGGCTGCTGCAGGAGTTGCCTGGGGTGCTGCGGATGCGGTCATCGAAGCGTGGACGTCCTGCAGTGAGGGGGTCTGGAAAGACACGGGCGGCTGCTCCGCCGGGTGGCTCTTGTTCAGTCCACCGTCCAGTTGATTTTGCGATGAGGGCTTGACTTCTTCGTCCCAGGACAACATAGATTTTCCAGTGTTCGGATTATGAAAGCAGTGCTGCAAAAAGGAAAGCACTGCAGCGTTGTGCAGCAACGATTTGTTGCTTCACAGCACCGAAGCGAGCGTGCATTGAACGCGATGCACGCCGCTTCGTAGGACCTTACTGACAGGCCTCGCAGCTGACGTCGTCGATCGCGGTGAACTGAACGTCCGTGGCGGGTCGTGACGCGGCCTGCGCAGACGCTGCAGTGACTGCTGTTTCCTGCGCGCCGGGCTTGGATGCAGCGGCTGCAGAACCCTGCTGCGAGGCACCGTCGTTGCCGGAGGACACGGCGTTGAGCTGGCGTGTGTTCACGGTGCTCATCTCGACGTGCGTGGCGCTTTGCGTGCGCAGGTAGTACGTGGTCTTGAGGCCACGGATCCACGCCAGCTTGTAGGTGTCGTCCAGCTTCTTGCCCGATGCGCCGGCCATGTAGATGTTCAGGCTCTGCGCCTGGTCGATCCACTTCTGGCGGCGCGATGCGGCTTCCACCAGCCATTGCGCTTCGACTTCGAAGGCGGTGGAGTACAGCGCCTTGATGTCGGCCGGCACGCGGTCAATGGGGTGCAGCGATCCCTTGAAGTGCTTGAGGTCCATGATCATCACGTCGTCCCACAGGCCCAGGCGCTTGAGGTCGCGCACCAGCCCGCCGTTGATGACGGTGAACTCTCCCGACAGGTTGGACTTCACGGACAGGTTGCCGAACGATGGCTCGATCGATGCGTCCACGCCGATGATGTTGGAGATCGTGGCGGTGGGGGCGATGGCCACGCAGTTCGAATTGCGCATGCCGTCCTGCGCAATCTTCTTGCGCAGGGCGTCCCAGTCGAGCGTGGACGAACGGTCCACTTCCACATAGCCGCCACGGGCCTCGGACAGCATGTCCAGCGTGTCGAAAGGCAGGATGCCGCGGTCCCACAGCGAGCCTTTGTAGCTGGTGTACTGGCCGCGTTCGCGGGCCAGCTCGGTCGACGCCCAGTAGGCGTAGTAGCAGATGGCTTCCATCGACTTGTCGGCAAACTCCACGGCCGCTTGCGAGGCGTAGGGGATGCGCAGTTCGTACAGGCTGTCCTGGAAGGCCATCAGTCCCAGGCCCACGGGGCGGTGGCGCATGTTGGAGTCGCGGGCCTTGGGCACAGCGTAGTAGTTGATGTCGATCACGTTGTCCAGCATGCGCATGGCCACGGTGATCGTCTTCTTGAGCTTCTCGTGATCGACCTGGCCATCCTTCAAGTGCTGCAGCAGGTTGACCGAGCCGAGGTTGCACACGGCGGTTTCGGTGTCGCTGGTGTTCAGCGTGATCTCGGTGCACAGGTTGGACGAGTGCACCACGCCGGCGTGCTGCTGGGGCGAGCGCACGTTGCAGGCATCCTTGAAGGTGATCCAGGGATGCCCGGTCTCGAACAGCATGGTCAGCATCTTGCGCCACATGTCGGTGGCCTGCACCGTCTTGGACGGCTTGATCTCGCCGCGCGCAGCCTTTTGTTCGTAGGCCACGTAGGCCTTCTCGAAGGCGGTGCCGAACAGGTCGTGCAGGTCGGGCACGTCGGAAGGCGAGAACAGCGTCCAGGTGCCCTTTTCCATCACGCGGCGCATGAACAGGTCGGGAATCCAGTTGGCCGTATTCATGTCGTGCGTGCGGCGGCGGTCATCACCGGTGTTCTTGCGCAGCTCCAGGAACTCTTCGATATCCAGGTGCCACGTTTCCAGGTACGTGCACACGGCGCCCTTGCGCTTGCCGCCCTGGTTCACGGCCACGGCCGTGTCGTTGACCACCTTGAGAAAAGGAACCACGCCTTGGGATTCACCGTTCGTGCCCTTGATGTGCGAGCCGAGGGCGCGCACGCGGGTCCAGTCGTTGCCCAGACCGCCGGCAAACTTGGACAGCAGCGCGTTCTCCTTGATGGAGTCGTAGATGCCTTCCAGGTGGTCGGGCACGGTGGTCAGGTAGCACGAGGACAACTGCGAGCGCAGCGTGCCGCTGTTGAACAGCGTGGGCGTGCTGGACATGAAGTCGAAGCTCGAGAGGATCTCGTAGAACTCGATGGCGCGGGCTTCACGGTCGGCTTCGTTGAGCGACAGGCCCATGGCCACGCGCATGAAGAAGCACTGGGGCAGCTCGATGCGGGTCTTGCGCACGTGCAGGAAGTAGCGGTCGTAAAGCGTCTGCAGACCCAGATAGTCGAACTGCAGGTCGCGGTCGGCCTTGAGGGCGGCGCCCAGGCGGGCCAGGTCGAACGTCAGCAGGCGGGGGTCCAGCAGTTCGTTGTCCACGCCCTTCTGGATGAACTGGGGAAAGTATTCCAGGTACGCCTGGCCCATCGCGGACTGGGTCACTTCCTTATCCAGCACCTCGCGCACGATGGTGTGCAGCAGCAGGCGGGCGGTGGCGTAGGTGTAGTCGGGGTCTTTTTCGATCAGCGTGCGCGCGGCCAGGATGGAGGCCTTGTAGACCTCGTCCATCGGGACGCCGTCGTACAGGTTGCGCATGGTTTCCGCGACGATGGGGTCGGCCTTGATGTCGGCACCCAGGTTCACGCAGGCCGACTCGATCAGGCCCTGCAGGCGATTCAGGTCCAGCGCCACGCGCTTGTCGCCGTCGATCACATGCAGCAGCGGTGCAGCGGGCACGGCAGCCTGTTGCTCGGTGTGGCGCGCGCGCTCCTGCGTGCGGCGTTCGCGGTAGAGCACATAGGCGCGGGCGATTTCATGGTGCTCGCCGCGCATCAGGCCCAGCTCCACCTGGTCCTGCACGTCTTCAATGTGGAAGGTGCCGCCGGCAGGGCGCGAACGCACCAGCGCGCGCACGACGTTCTGCGTCAGCGTGTCCACGACTTCGCGCACGCTGGCAGAGGCTGCGCCCTGGGTGCCATGCACTGCCAGAAAGGCCTTCATCATCGCCACCGCGATTTTCTGGGGCTCGAAGGGCACCACCGCGCCGTTGCGGCGAATGATCTGGTAGTGCGGGAGCGATTGGGTGGCGGCCACTGGCGCTGCATGGGATGCAGGGGCATCGGCCGTGGCGGTGTGGGTGGTGACAGGCGTGTTCAAAGCAGCTTGCATGGGTGTCCTCTTCTATGGGCTGTCTGGGGTGTGATGCTCGGCTGGGAATGCAGCCGGGCCGGGAGAGCGGTGCGCAGGGCTTTTGTCTGGGCACACTATATATGGTGTGTCTCATGCGTTCAAGACACTACCGGTAGTGTATCGCGGTAAAACTGCCTCCAGGAGGACACGGCTTGTGCTAGGCATGCGAAGCGGGGGCTGGGCACCTCGTCGCAATCCATTGAAACGCGGGGATGTGGGGCAGACGACCCGCATGCCGACAGGCGTTGCGAGGGATTTTGCCGCCGAGGCCGCATGCTGCCTTGGGGTCGCCGGGCACTGCAACAATGTGCAAACGCACAAAGAAAAATCTTGGATGTGGCGCTGGGGCTGCAGTGATCAGCCCGGTGGTGGGTGGCTGGTCAGCGTGGTAGCAGGAAACCTGCGCAATGGCCAGCTGAGCGCATCCTGAAGGCGGCGCCAGTCGAACCCTGGCCCGGGATCTTGTTTGCGCCCCGGGGCGATGTGCTCGTGGCCGGCGATGTGCTCGATGGCATAGCGCTGCTCGATATCCCGGCACAGCTGGGCGAGCATGTGGTACTGCGCCGCCTCGAACTCCAGGCCTTCCAGGCCCTCCAGTTCGATGCCGATGGAGTCGTCGTTGCACTGGCTGCGGCCGCGGTAGGCAGACTGGCCGGCATGCCAGGCGCGCTGGTCGCAGCTCACGAATTGCCAGAGCGCGCCGGTGCGCTCTATGAAAAAGTGCGACGACACCGCCAGGCCGCGGATGCTTTGAAAGTACGGATGGGCATCCCAGTCGAGTGCATTGGTGAACAGTTCCTGCACCTTGCCGGTGCCGTATTCACCCGGCGGAAGGCTGATGGAGTGCACCACGATCAGGTCGATGGCCTGCTCGCCCTGTACCGGGCGCTCCCCGTAGTTCGGCGAGGGGAGCCGGTGTGCCCGCTGGTACCAGCCGCCGTCCCAAAGTGGGCCCGAGTCGTCCTGCTCGGCTTCAACCGATCTCGTCATTCGCATCCTGGTCGTTGGGCGCGGCAATGTTCAGGCGTGCGATGCGGTAGCGGATCTGGCGCAGGCTGATACCCAGGCGCGCCGCGGTGGCTGTGCGGTTGAAGCCGGCCTCGCGCAGGGCCCGGATGAGGATGTCGCGTTCTTGCTGGTCCAGCCAGGCCTGCAGGTCGCTGGGCAGTGGCACCGAACTGCCTGGGTTGGGGTGGGCCGCCGCAGCGGGGCCTTGCGCGGAAGTGGGCGCGTCGCCTGCAGAGCCTGCCGAGGCGCTGGTGGCGAGCGCTGCCTGCGGCGGCATGGGCCGCGCACCCGATGCGTCGTACGGCAGCGCCGGCCCGTCCACATGGAGCTCCTCTCCATCACTGAGCGCCACCGCGCGGTGCAACAAGTTTTCCAGCTCACGCACGTTGCCAGTCAGGGGATGCGCTGCAATGGCGGCCAGCGCCTGCTCGGTCAGCCGTGGCACGGCCATGCCCGATTCCTGGGCGATGCGTGCCAGCAGGGCCACGCACAGCGCGGGCAGGTCTTCGCGCCGCTCTCGCAGGGGCGGGATCACGATCTCGATCACGTTCAGCCGGTAGTACAGATCCTGCCGGAAGCGGCCCGACTGCACGTCGGCAGCCAGGTCGCGGTGCGTGGCGCTGACGACGCGCACGTCCACGGTTTCTTCCTGCGTGGAGCCCAGCGGCCGCACGCTGCGCTCCTGGATCGCACGCAGCAGCTTGGACTGCATGGCCAGGGGGAGGTCGCCGATCTCGTCGAGAAACAGTGTGCCCCCCCGCGCCGCCTGAAAGTAGCCATCGCGATCCTGCGAGGCGCCGGTGTAGGATCCCTTGCGCGCGCCGAAGAACTCGGCCTCCAGCAAGTTTTCGGGGATGGCGCCGCAATTGACAGCCACGAGCGGGCCATCGGCGCGCTGGCTGCTGGCGTGCAGCGCCTGCGCCACCAGTTCCTTGCCGGTGCCCGATTCGCCATGGATCAGCACAGGCGCCATGCCGCGGGCCACCTTGGCCACTCGCTGTTTGACGTTGCGGATGGCCATGGACTCTCCCACCATCCGCTCCAGGGCCGGGGTCGATCCGGCCAGGTCCACGGCCGCCGAGGCCGCACTTTTGTTCTGGTTGCCGCCACTGCGCGCTGCGCGTGGGGCCGGCACGCCGCCCGTGCCCTGGATGGCCGATGCCACCACCGACCGAAACTGCTTGAGGTCCACCGGCTTGGTCAGGTAGTCGAAAGCCCCGGCGCGCAGGGCCTCGACCGCGTTCTCGGCAGAGCCGTAGGCCGTCATCACCACGCAGCGCTCCTTGCGCTGCTGCTCGCGCAGGTCCTGCAGCAGCTCCATGCCGAACCCGTCGGGCAAGCGCATGTCGGTGATGACCGCATCGAAGCGATGGGCCTTGAGCTGATCGCGCGCCTCCTGCACGCTGGAGGCCGTCTGCACGCGGTAGCCCTCGCGCAGCAGCGTGAGTTCATACAGGGTGCGCAGGTCGGGTTCGTCGTCTACGACGAGGATGGAGGCAGGGGTGGCGTTCATGGCGGTGGAGGTCAGACCACGATGGTGTCGAACAGGGTGGCGGATTCGGCAGGGCGGGTCGTACGGCGAAAACCGACGGTGAAGGCATTGCCCCCGGTCTCACCCCGTGCCGTGGCACGCGCAAGGCGCTGGTAGCTGATGGAGGCGCCGTGTCGCTGGCACAGTTCTCGGCAAATATAAAGGCCCAGCCCGCTGGACCGGCTCTCGGACGAAAAGAAGGGCTCGAACAGATGGCGCTCCACCGACTTGTCCATGGGAGCGCCATCGCTCCACACCTGCAGGCTGACCTGGCCCGACGGCAGGGCGCGCGTGCTCACCAGCAGCGCATCGGGCTCCTGGCTCATGTAGCGCAAGGCGTTGTCCAGCAGGTTCACCAGAACGCGCCGCAGATGTTCGGGGTCGAACTCGACCTGGGTGCCCTCGGCTTCTAGCGTCACCACGGCCAGGCGCTTGGCCGGGTTCTGGGACTGCCAGTCGTTCCATATCTGCGCCACGGTCTCATCGAGCGGCACGGTGGATGCCGGGGCATGGCTGATCTGGTGCTGCACGCGGGCAATGTCCAGCACTTCTTCTGCGATGCGGGCCAGGCGGTCGGCGTTCTGCTGCACCATGTGCGCGAGGCGTTTTTGCGCCGGGTCGTGCAGGTCTTCTTCGAGCAGGGCGTTGGCTTGGACGATGGCGGCCAGCGGGTTGCGGATCTCGTGGGCCACGGCGGCCGACATGCGGCCCATCGCCGCGAGCTTTTCGGTGCGCAGCCGCGCCTCCATCTCCCGCAGGTCGTGCAGGAACATCACGCACAGCCGTTCCGTCTGAGTCTGCTGAGATGCCTCGCGCGTAGAAGTCAGCCAGGTGCGCACGTGCAGGCCGGTGGGGCTTTGCCCGGGGTGCAGCAGGTCGACATCGGCGGTCTGGGGTTGCTCCTGCCGAAACGTGCGCCGCGCCAGGATGATCAGGGGGCTCCATGGGGGCTCCGTGGTCAGCATGAACGGCAGCTCTGGCAGGCTGCCCCCGCCCAGCAGCTGCAGGCCCGCCGGGTTGGCGATGCGCACGGTATCGCTTTCGTCCACCACCAGCACGCCGTCGGTCAGGTTCTGGATCACGAGTGCGCTGACCTGGGTCTGCACGCGGGCCGCGACCTGGCTTTGATGGGCTAGCTCCTGCTCGCGCGCCAGGCGGGTGGCCAGCTGGTGCACCAGGTAGCTCACGATGAAATAGCCGGTGCCCGTCAGCGCGCTTTGCAGGTAGCGCGGGGCGGCGTCGCCGGTCATGCTGATGCCCTGCCACCAGGCCCAGCCCAGCAGCAGCAGGGTGGCCGCCGCCGTGGTCCCCAGGGCCAGCGTCAAGGTGCCGAGCACGGCCGCCATGAGAATGGGCAGGCCGAACAGGGGGGTGAAATTCATGATGCCGGCATGCAGCAACTGCACGAGGGCGATGGCCAGCAGGTCGACCCCGATCGAGGGCAGCCACCGGGCACCTGCCCGCGGCGATGGCGGAGCATGTCCCGCCAGCACACGCAGCATGGCGGTGGCGACCAGGTACGCTACACACACGCCCAGCACTGCTGGCTCCGGTGCCTGATTGACGATCTGCCCAATGCCTTGCAGCATCAACAACGCCAGCGCCACCACCACCCGACCGGTCAGAAAACCGCGCCACAGCCTGACAAATGGTGCGTCCACAGTGGGCGTAAACATCCCGGCGGGTGGTACTTGCATGGCTCAGGCCGGGCCCAGGCGACTGTGCTCCGGGCAGCAATAGGCCTGGTTGCCCAGCATCAGGGCCTCTGCCTTCGGAATATGCACACCACAATGCGCGCACGCGAGGATGTCCTGCGGACCTGCCAAAGGCGGTGGGGGCCTGCGTGATTCCGCGTCGGTGTCCTTGTCACGCCGGCTGCGCCAGATACCGATGGCGACGACCAGGACGATCAGCAGTACCAGGTATTTCATGCGCTGCGCCCCAGCACCACTTCCATGACGAAGCGTGAGCCCACGTAGGCCAGCAGCAGCAGGGTCGAGCCCGCATACAGCACGCGCACCGCGTTGCGCCCCCGCCAGCCAAAGCGCGCGCGGCCTATCAGTAGCGCGGCGAAGGTGAGCCAGGACAGCAGCGAGAAAACGGCCTTGTGGTCCCATCGCCAGGCGCGGCCATACAGCGTTTCGCCAAACAGCCAGCCGGCCAGCAGCGTGGCCGTCAGCAGGATGAAGCCCGCCGTCACGAAGCGGAAGGTCAGGCGCTCCAGCGTCAGCAGCGGGATGCCGCTGTGCGGGTCTTCAGCCTGTCGGATGTGCCGCTCGGCGCGGGTCATGAGCCAGGCATGCACCACCGCAGCACCAAAGAGGCCGTAACAGGCAATGCCCAAGGCCAGGTGCAGCGGCAGCCAGGCAGAAGCCGTGACATGCAGTGGCTGCCCCGGGAACACCAGGGCCAGCACCACGGCCACCGCGCCCAGCGCAGCCAGCACCCAGCGCGACTGCATCTGGGGAAAGAGCTGCCGCTCGACCGCATAGACGGTGAGCACCAGCCAGGCCGTCATCGACAGGGCGGGCGCAAACCCGAAGCGCGGTGCGTCGCCCCACAGGCCCCACACCAGGACGGCGCCATGCAGCACCCAGGCCACCAGCAGCGCATTGCGGGCTGCCGTGGTGCCCAGGCGCTTGGCGGCGACGGCGGGAACGCCATATGCCACCGCGGCGGCCAGGGCCAGCAGCCAGCTGAAGGGGGAGCTACTCGCTAAAATCATGGATCGCAGTTTAGCCTTTTGCCCCCACCGCCCGTACCTGGGCGTGCCTGCCAGCCACAACCGTTGTGTTGATCGCGCGCAGGCAACACCGGAACATTGCCCATGGCCTCCGCCCTTACCGACAAACTCTCGCGCCTCGTCAAGGAGATGCGTGGCCAGGCCCGCATCACTGAATCCAACGTGCAGGACATGCTGCGCGAGGTGCGCATGGCGCTGCTGGAGGCCGACGTGGCCCTGCCGGTGGTGCGCGACTTCATTGCGCGGGTGAAGGAAAAAGCCCTGGGCGAGGAGGTCATCGGATCGCTCAAGCCCGGCCAGACGCTGGTCTCCATCGTCAACCGCGAACTGGCGGCCACCATGGGCCAGGGCGTCTCGGACATCAACCTGGCGGCCCAGCCGCCCGCCATCATCCTGATGGCTGGCCTGCAGGGCGCCGGCAAGACCACGACCACCGCCAAGCTGGCCAAGCACCTGATCGAAAAGCGCAAGAAGAAGGTGCTCACCGTTTCTGGCGACGTGTACCGCCCCGCGGCCATCGAGCAGCTCAAGACCGTCACCAGGCAGGCGGGCGCGGAGTGGTTCCCGAGCACCCCGGACCAAAAACCGCTGGACATTGCGCGCGCCGCGCTCGACTACGCCAAGAAGCACTATTTCGATGTGCTGCTGGTCGATACGGCCGGTCGCCTGGCCATCGACGAAGCCTTGATGAAGGAAATCAAGGACCTGCACGCCGCCCTGAACCCGGTGGAGACGCTCTTCGTCGTCGATGCCATGCAGGGCCAAGACGCGATCAACACGGCCAAGGCCTTCAAGGAGGCTCTGCCTCTCACCGGCATCGTGCTGACCAAGCTCGACGGCGACTCACGCGGCGGCGCGGCGCTGTCGGTGCGGCAGATCACGGGTGCGCCTATCAAGTTTGCAGGTGTGTCGGAAAAGATCGACGGCCTGGAGGTGTTCGACGCCGAGCGCCATGCGGGCCGCATTCTGGGCATGGGCGACATCGTGGCGCTGGTCGAGCAGGTCACTGCCGGTGTGGACATGGAGGCCGCGCAGAAGCTGGCCGCCAAGGTCAAGAGCGGCGACGGTTTCGACCTGAATGATTTTTTGTCCCAGATCCAGCAGATGAAACAGATGGGCGGCCTGTCCAGCCTGATGGACAAGCTGCCGTCCCAGCTCACGGCCAAGGCCGGCGCGGTGGACATGGACAAGGCCGAGAAGGACATCAAGCGCAAGGAAGGCATCATTCAGAGCATGACGCCGCTGGAGCGCCGCAAGCCCGACCTCATCAAGGCGACCCGCAAGAAGCGCATTGCCGGCGGGGCGGGCGTGCATGTGCAAGAGGTCAACCGCCTGCTCAAGGAGTTCGAGCAAATGCAGGGCATGATGAAGAAGATGAAGGGCGGCGGCCTCATGAAGATGATGAAGCGCATGGGCGGCATGAAGGGCCTGGGCGGCGGTGGCATGCCCAAGATGCCTTTTTGAGATCACCTATCTGAGCTGCTCAACCCTCAGCCCGGATCAACGGGGCTGCCTGACGCCCTCATTCAACCCAGCAACGGACGTGCTGCATGCGTGGGCCGCTCAAACCTCTATGCCGCAGCGGTTGGGCGATGAGGGATGAGCCATCTTGAGCGCAGGCCAGGCGCTCAAGGCGCTTGCAGCCAGTCTTTCAACGGCTGGCCTGCCCAGGCCTTGGCTTCTTCGCCGACGAAGGTCTGCGGCTTGGATGCGGGCAGCTTGCGGCGCTTTTCTTGCGCGGCGATGGATTTTCTGGCTTCATCCATCCAGTCGGTCACTGACAAATTTTCGGCATCCACCTGGCCGAACAGCGCTTCGGCGAACGGCGTGTGGGTGCCATCGTATTGGCAGCGGAACGAGGTGAGACGCGTGTCGGAGGCCGTGAGCACCACGCGGTTCGGCGCCCTCAGCGGCTTGATGAATGCGCCGCTGTAGCAGGCGGACAGCACCACCAGGGTCGGTACCTTCAGCGGCGCGAGGGCATCGCTCAGCAACCTGGGTGTGATGGGCGGCTGGTTCTTGCCAGCCACGGTGATGTTGAGCAGGCCAGGGTTGGCGTGCGTGGAGATCAGCAGCAAGACCCGGTCCCGCGGTTGCACCACCTCGGCCATCTTGGACATCACCAGCGCGAAATTTTCGACCGTCGCCTGAGGCCACTCTGCGCTCTCGCCCCGTGCCGGGTTGGCCAGCTTGAGCATCAAGGCGTTGGAGTCGAGCTCACGCACCAGCTTTTCAGCCAGCAATACATCGTTGCGGAAGGCCTTGGACTGCGAGTGCATCGCAAAGCCGGCAAAGATGATGCGGCCCGGTGGCTCAGCAGGCACCACTGGCGCGGGTGCGGCAGGGGGCGCGGTGGGCGCCTCGGCCATCGGCGCTGGCGGCGCGATGCACCCTGCGGCTGCGATGGCCAGTGCCAGTAAGCTGACTCTCAAAAAGCGCCGCAGGGTATCGGGGGCAGGGGAAGACATGGGCATGGTGATCAAGAAGCTGAGACGGATGGAAAGGTGACCGCTGTCCGGTGGCGGCATGCGTCCGGCCGTGTCCAAAGCGTGCCGTATCGTAAAGGAGTGCCGTACCCCTGCCGCATTTGCTGGGACAGTGTTTCAAGTGCTTGCATCGTCAGCATCCGACCGCGTGGACCCTGAATACTGCCAAAGCGCGCGCACCGTAAAAAAGCCGGTGCATGCACCGGCTTCCTGGGGGGACGTGGGCGTGACGTCGATCACATGGCGGTTAGGCCGCGCGCAGTGCGGGCTGCGCCAGGCGGCTGGCATGCAGCCACGCACGGCGCAATACCGGCGGCGACCACGACTCCTCGGGGATCAACAGCAGTTGCTGCGCGCGCAGTGCCTTGCCCAGAGCGATCTGGCTGGTCAGCACCGCCAGCGGAATCGCCAGTGCCAGGGGCAGGCCCACGGGCATCAGCCACAGCAGCGCGCTGCTGTCGATGAAGGCCACACCCAGCGCCATCACGGCGATGATCGCGCTCATGGGGGCCAACTGGCGCATGGCGTGGAGCCATGGCACGGCATGCGCTTCACGGGGCGGCGACTTCCATTCCAGCTTCAGGCCGGTCAGTGCAATCACCACGAACAGCGAGTGCGCCAGCATGCGGATGGGGGCTTGCAGAATGGCCAGCACGCTTTCCAGCACCGCACTCTTGAGCAGGCTGAAGGCGCCACCGTACTGCGATTGCTCGCGGCGCATGAACACCGCGGCCACGCCCAGGATGCGGGGCAGGAACAGCAGGCACAGGGTCCAGGCCCACAGCGCCAGCAACTCGGCCGGCAGGATGTGCCAGTCGGCCACCAGCTTGGCGCCCGACAGCCACAGCGCCGTGCCCAGCGTCAGGAACGCAAGCCACAGCGGTGCCGACAGATAAGCCATGGCGCCCGTCACGAACATCGAGCGGTGCACGGGGTGGATGCCAGGCTCGGCCATCAGGCGGGCGTTTTGCAGATTGCCCTGGCACCAGCGGCGGTCGCGCTGCAGTTCAGCCAGCAGGTCTGGTGGTTGTTGCTCGTAGCTGCCGATCAGGTCGGACACCAGCCACACGTGGTAGCCGGCGCGGCGCATCAGCGCGGCTTCGACGAAGTCGTGCGACATGATGCCGCCCGCCAGGCCGCCCGTGCCCTTGATCGGCGCCAGCGCGCAATGTTCCATGAACGGCGCCACACGGATGATCGCGTTGTGGCCCCAGTAGTGCGACTCGCCCAGTTGCCAATACTGCATGCCCAGCGTAAACAGCCGGCCGGTGACGCGCGAGGCAAACTGCTGCGCACGGGCGTGCAGCGTGACGTGGCCGATGGCCTGCGTGGCGGTCTGGATGATGCCGGCAGAGGGGTTGGCTTCCATCAGCTTGGCCATGGAGACGATGCAGTCGCCGCTCATCACGCTGTCGGCATCCAGCACCACCATGTAGCGGTAGTCCTTGCCCCAGCGGCGGCAAAAATCTGCCACGTTACCGGCCTTGCGGTGGGTGCGGCGGGTGCGCAGGCGGTAGTAGACCTGCACCTGGGGTTGCTGGCCGTTCTGGGCCAGCGCGCTGCGCAGCTCTTCCCAGGCGGCGCGCTCGGCGGCGGCAATGGAGGGGTCATAGCTATCGGACAGCACGAACACGTCGAAGGTGGCGCCGTGGCCGGTGGCCGCCACGGATTCACACGTGGCCCGCAGACCGGCGAACACGGTGGACACGTCTTCATTGCAGATCGGCATGATGATCGCGGTGCGCGCATCCGGCGCCAGCTGGTGCTCGGTGACGCTGCGGACCGACAGCGCATGCTTGTCGCCCCGCACCATCACCCAGAAACCCATTAGGCCGGTCAAGAAGCCCGTGACCACCCAGGCCGACAGCAGCGCGAACAAGGCGATCTGCCCGTAGCCAAGCCAAGGGTTGTCATACGTGGGCTGCACGCCTGCAAACAGCAGGCTGGCAAGTGCCGTGGCCAGCACGGTCAGCACCATGAAGGTCCAGCGGCGGCGCTGCGCTGCGCCCTGCCAGGCCTGCGTGTGCTCGTCTGTCGGCTCTGCAGGGCCGGCATTGCGGGCGCGGCCCGTGAGGCGCAGCAGCACGGCGGTGCTCATGCTGTTCCAGAACCCGCGCCAGGGCACGGGCGTCATCGACCCGCGGTGCAGCGGCGGTGCCGTCACAGCGTTGGGATGGCGCTCTTCACGCACGACGCTGCGCAGGCTGGGAACAGCGCGCAGGTGGGCTGGTGAGCGAAGGGGCGCCTTGGGGCTTACTCGGGAAGAATGATGTGCGTCCATGTTTCACTCACAGCGTTGTTGTCGTGTTGAAGAAAAGCGCGCAGTTCGATCGGGCGATCGGCTTTGAGGCGCTGTACGCGAACGGTCATGCGCCACTGGTCGGTGGCGGGATTTCGGTAGACGATGTTTTCAAGCACCTTGCCGTTGGCATCGGTGCTCACCACCGCCTTGACGGCGGCTTCCGGTGGCAGGGCCTTCAGTGAAGGGCCGTCGAAGTCGACGACGAACTGGGCCTGCTGGCGCAGGGCGGCTGCCGTCTCCTTGGTGTAGCCCATGCCGCGGCGCGATTGCGTCACCCAGCCACCCGGCGGGCGCTGCTGCTCTTCGCCCTGCCAGCTCAGCTCGTAGGCAAATTCCAGCGGTTGGCCTGGGGCGGGCAACTGGGCGGGCACCCAGTACGCAACGATGTTGTCGTGCGTTTCATCGGGTGTGTTGAGCTGCACCAGTTCCACACGGCCAGGACCCCAGTCGTTCAGGGGGCGCACCCAGGCACTGGGGCGGCGTTCATAGCGGGCTTCCACGTCCTCGTAGCTGGCCCACTGGCGGTCCCGCTGCATCAGGCCAAAACCCTTGGGGTTCTTGGTGGCGAACGACGTGACCAGGGTCTGCTTGGGGTTCTGCAGCGGGCGCCAGAGCCATTCGCCCTCGCCGGTGGCGATCATCAGCCCGTCGGAATCATGCACCTCGGGGCGGAAGTCGTCCTTGCGGGGCTGGTTCTCGCCAAAGAAGAACATGCTGGTCAACGGGGCAACGCCCAGCGTGCCGATGGGCTTGCCTGCACCAGCCCGCACAAAGATGCGGCTGCGCACGGTCGTGGTGGTCGTTGCGCCGGGCTCGATGTCGAAGCGGTAGGCCCCCGTGGCGCGTGGCGAATCGAGCAGCGCGTACACCGTGACCTTGGTCGACAACGGGTCGGGACGCACCAGCCAGAATTCGGTGAAGCGAGGAAACTCCTCGCTCTGGCCGGGCGCCGCGCCTACCGTGTCGATGGCCAAGCCGCGGGCCGACAAACCGTACTGCTGGCCCTTGCCCAGTGCGCGGAAATAGCTGGCGCCCTGGAAGACCACCAACTCGTCCTTGTAGGCGTTGGAGTTCAGGTGGTTGTGCAGCCGAAAGCCTGCAAACCCAAGGTCGCCCCAGGCCTCGGGCTTGACCTGGTTCTTGCCATAGTCGAAGTCGGCACGGCTGTAGCTGATGTGGCGGGCACCCTGCGGCGTCACCTCGTTGATCAGCACCGGCTCCTTCTGGTACAGGCCCAGATGGAAGAACATGGCCTCGAAAGGCAGTTTCTCGGCGCGCCACAGGGCGCGGTCGGGACGCCAGCGGATGTCGCGCACCTGGTCGTAATTGAGCTTGGCCAAGTCGGCGGGCAGCTTGTCGCCAGCTGCCCGATAGGGCTTCCCGGCACGCTCGCGCGCCAGCTGGGTCACGCTGTCGAAGTCGAAGCCCTGTGCCTGGGCCTTCGCGGCCACCAGGGCCAGCGCCAGCAGACCGACGGTCCGTCGGGCATGCCGAAGCAAAGGCGAAGATGGAGAAAAAACAGCTTGCATGCAGCATCTAGGGCAAACCCTGTGCCAGCTCTGAAAAACTGTTCTATATCAACGACTTAAGCCTCGATGTACATGTAAGCGATTGTGCAAGCAGTTTCTGCGGCCCTAAAAGCCTCGTATTTGTCGCTGTGTGGCGACAAGCACCAAGCCTAGGACAAGAAATTCTTTTGAAATCAACGGCTTAGTCGTGTCGCTCTTCGGCGACATCTTCACCGCTCGCCGTTTCGTTCTTGAAATTGCCGGGGGTGAGGGCATGCTTTTGCAGCAGCCGATAGAACTCTGTGCGGTTGCGCTGGGCCAGGCGGGATGCGTCTGCGACATTGCCATCCGTCATCTTGAGCAGGCCCACCAGATATTCGCGCTCGAAGCGTTGCCGGGCCTCGGTAAAGCTCAGCACCTGGGCCGACGGGATGCGCAGCGCACGCTGCACCAGGGTCAGTGGCACGAGCGGCGTCGTGGACAGGGCGCACACCTGCTCCACCACGTTGAACAGCTGGCGCACGTTGCCAGGCCACGCGGCCATGGTCAGCGCCTTCAGGGCCTCGGGCGCAAAGCCCGAAAGGCGCTTGTCGTACTTGCGTGCGAGACGGTCGAGAAAGTGGTTCGCCAGCAGTGCAATGTCCTCGCGCCGGTCAGCCAGCGTGGGCAGCGCCAGCGTCACCACATTCAGGCGGTAGTACAGGTCCTCGCGGAACTGGGCGGTGGCCATGGCCGCTTCCAGGTCGCGGTGGGTAGCAGAGATGATGCGCACGTCGATGGGCGTGGACTGGCTCGAACCCACGGGCCGCACGGCGCGCTCCTGCAGCACGCGCAGCAGCTTAACCTGCAGGGCCGGGGGCATGTCGCCAATTTCGTCCAGCAGCAGCGTGCCGCCGTCGGCCGCCTGAAACAGGCCCTTGTGGTTGCTGGTCGCGTCCGTGAAGGCGCCTTTGACGTGACCGAACAGCTCGGATTCGAGCAGGGCCTCGGGGATGGCGCCGCAGTTGACTGCCACGAAAGGTTTGGCGGCGCGCGGGCTCGCCCGGTGGATGGCTTGCGCCAGCAGCTCCTTGCCCGCGCCGCTGTCGCCCAGCAGCAGCACGCTGGCATCCGACTGGGCCACCATGTAGGCTTCGGCCAGCAGATCGGTCATGCGGTTGGACCGGCTCACGATCTCGGCGCGCCAGGCCTCGTTGGCATGGGCGTGGGTGATGGCGGGGGCGCTCAGCGCCAGGGCCTGTCCGATCTTTTCGAGCAGGTCTTTGCCGTCGTACGGCTTGGTGAGGTAGGTAAACACACCGCGCGAAGTCGCTTCCACTGCATCGGGAATGGTGCCGTGCGCAGTCAGCAGGATCACCGGCAGCGAGGGGTGCCGCGCGCGCACTTCGTCGAACAGCGCCAGCCCGTCGCGCCCCGGCAGCCGCACGTCGCTGAGCACCAGCTGCGGCCGCGCCATGTCGAGCTGCGCCAGCGCGGCTTCGGCAGAGCCCACCGCAATCACTTCGTAGCCAGCGGCACTCAGGCGCAGCGACAGCAGCCGCAGCATGTCGGCATCGTCGTCCACCACAAGAATGCGGGCCGATGCGCCAGCGCGGGATGCAGGGGTGGAGGTGGATGCCATGGTGGTGTGGGTGTCAGGGGGCTGAACGTTGCGGGCTGCTGCCGGGCGAAGACGCGGGGGCGGCCGGCACGGGGGGGCGGGTGGTCAGGCTGCGCTCGATGGCGCGCACGGCCTCCAGCCGCTCGTTGAGTTGGTCGTTGCGGCGCTGGGCGTCGCGCAGTTGCTGCGTTTGCCGCTCCAGCTGGTCTTCCAGCCGGCGCTGGGTCAGCAGGCGGGCCTCCATCAGGCGTGCCAGCGGGTGCAGGGCCTGGGACACTGCGCTCTGGTTGGCCAGCACGCGCTGCACCAGCCCCAGTGCGCGCGCCGTGTCCACGGCCTGGCGGGTCTGTGCGAGTGCTGTGGCCAGCAGCAGGGGGTTTTCGGCCGCAGCCTCTTCGGCATCGCTCAGGCGCGCGATTTCCTTCGGCAAATCTGCCGGCGGCATGCGCAGCATCAGATCGGTCTGTGCCAGCACCTGCTGCACGGGGTGGGGCGGGGGCAATGGGGGCAGCTCTGCAGGTGGCGTACGCTCCGCTTTCACTTTGACCGGCACCGCCACCGCGACCGTCACCGGGGGCGGTGGTGGTGGTGGCGCAGCGACCTGCTGCGGAGCCGTCGCGCCGCAGCCGACCAACAGCCACGCCGCCGCCAGCGGAAGAAGGGAGGATGCCCCGGGGCTCGGCAACGTGCGCTCGGTGGCAGCGGTAAGGTGAAAGTCACTGGGCTGCATGCGGTAGTTCTATGCGAAAGAATGATTGGGCGCCTTCGTCCACCAGACGCACCGTGCCGCCGTGGGCCGCGATGTATTCCTGGACGATGGACAGGCCGATGCCGGTGCCGCGCACGGCATCGTCCGGCTGGCGCACGCCGCGGTAAAACGGCTCGAAGACGTGGTCGCGGTCCGCCGGCGCCACACCCGGGCCCTGGTCGATGACATCCACCCGGGCGACCCCTGCAGGGCGCGACAGCAGGATGCGCAGTGTGCTGCCCTTGGGTGAGAAACGGATTGCGTTGGACAGCAGGTTGCTCACGGCCGACGCAATCTTGTCGGCATCGATCGGCAGTGATATCGACGGGCCTTCCACCTGTACCTTCAGACCCCGGGCCTGCCATTGCAGCCGCTGGGTCTCGACCTGGGTCTCCAGCAACGCCAGGAGATCGGTGTCGCGACGGTTCAACTGGCGCGCCTCGAAGGCGGCAGCATTGAAGCGCAGCAGTGCCTCGATCTCGCTCTGCAGCACCAGCGTGTTGTGGTGCAAGATTTGCGTGACCTCGCGCTGCCCGCCATTGAGCTCGCCCGTCACGCCGTCCTGCAGCAGCGCCACGCCTTCGCGCAGTGCGGCCAAGGGTGTCTTGAGTTCGTGCGATACATGGCGCAAGAAGCGGGCTTTGTCCGCATCCAGTTCCACCAGGCGCAGGCGCAGCCATTCGAGCTGCTGGCCGACGCGGCGCACGTCGTCGGGGCCCGAGATCACCACGGGTTCATCCAGCTGGTTCTCGCCCAGTTGGCGGATGGCGCCCTCCAGCCGCTTGAACGGACGGGCCAGCCAGATGCCCAGCGCCAGTGCCAGCAACAGCGCCAGCACGATCACGCCCACCACCTGATGCGTCACATTGCGGCGACTGGCTTCCACGCGGTCCTGCAGCTCTCGGTTGCGCTGGGCGTTGATGTCCTGTATCGACTGCGCGATGTTCAGGTTCAACGTCTCGATGGCCACGAACTCCTCGGCCACCAGCCGCTCGTTGTCCAGCGCACGTTCGGGCGGCGCGTTCACAAGCTCTTTGACGGCGTCGAGGTGCCTGCGCCACTCGTCCACCTGCGCTTCGGGGAGCCCGTCCTTGTGCAACTGTTCGAGGATGCCCAGCGCCTCCAGTGCCATTTCATCGAAGCTGCGGCGCAGCGGCGCATCGCGCAGCACCAGGGACTGCCGGGCTGCGCGCTCCAGCGCTTGCCCGCGCTGGTTCAGCGACTGCGCGGCGGTGCCCAGTGCGGTGGCGTGGGCCGTGCCCTGGCGGCTTTGCACCATGAGCTGCTCCAGCGTGTGCAGCGCCCGCAGCGAGCTCACGCCCAGCAGTCCCGCAATTAGCAGGAACGCCAGCAGCAACAGTTGCTGAAACGAAAACCCGTTGAGCGGCCCGCCCGCCCTGGGCGCGCCAGCGCTGGGTGGACTACTGGGTTCGGACATGGGAGAGGCTGTTCCTGCGGTTTCAGGCCAGTGCGGCCTCGTGCGTGAGGACCTCGCCGCGCAGCGTGTAGGCCTTGGCTTCGGTGATCGTCACGTCCACCATCTGCCCGATGAGGCGCGGCTGGCCCACGAAGTTGACCACGCGGTTGCATTCGGTGCGGCCCATCAGCTCGGTGGTGTCGCGTTTGGAGGCGCCTTCCACCAGGATGCGCTGCACCGAGCCCACGCGGCTTTCGCTGATGGACTTGATGTTCGCGTTGATCACGGACTGCAGGTGCTGCAGGCGGCGCAGCTTCACGTCGTGTGGCGTGTCATCGTGCAGGCCGGCGGCAGGCGTGCCGGGGCGGGGGCTGAAGATGAAACTGAAGCTGTTGTCGAAGTGGATGTCGTCGATCAGCTTCATCATCTTGTTGAAGTCGTCTTCCGTCTCGCCGGGGAAGCCCACGATGAAGTCGCTGCTCATGGCCAGGTCGGGGCGTATGGCGCGCAGCTTCCGCACCGTGCTCTTGTACTCCATGGCCGTGTAGCCGCGCTTCATGGCCATCAGGATGCGGTCGCTGCCGTGCTGCACCGGCAGGTGCAGGTGGCTGGCCAGCTTGGGGATGCTGGCGTACGCGGCAATCAGCCGCGGTGTGAACTCGTTGGGGTGGCTCGTGGTGTAGCGGATGCGCTCGATGCCCGGAATGTCGGCCACGTACTCCAGCAGCAGCGCAAAGTCGGCGATCTCACTGGTGTCGCCCATCTTGCCCAGGTAGGCGTTCACGTTCTGGCCCAGCAGCGTGATCTCTTTGACGCCCTGATCGGCCAGGCCCGCCACTTCCACCAGCACATCATCGAACGGCCGGCTGACCTCTTCACCGCGGGTGTACGGCACCACGCAGTAGCTGCAGTACTTGCTGCAGCCTTCCATGATGGAGACAAAGGCGCTGGCGCCTTCGACACGCGCTGGCGGCAGGTGGTCGAATTTTTCGATCTCGGGGAAGCTGATGTCCACCTGCGGACGGTCAAGGCGCTCGCGCTGGTTGAGCAGCTCGGGCAGGCGGTGCAGGGTCTGCGGGCCGAACACGACGTCGACATACGGCGCGCGCTTGATGATCTCGGCGCCTTCCTGGCTGGCCACGCAGCCGCCCACGCCGATCTTCACGCCGCGGGCTTTCAGGTGCTTGATGCGGCCCAGGTCGCTGAAGACTTTCTCCTGCGCCTTTTCGCGCACCGAGCAGGTGTTGAAGAGGATGAGGTCGGCCTCATCCACGTTTTGGGTGGGCTCGTAGCCCTGGGCTGCGTTGAGTACGTCGGCCATCTTGTCCGAGTCGTACTCGTTCATCTGGCAGCCGAAGGTTTTGATGAAGACTTTTTTGGCCATGGCAATCAATCTCGTGTCCGAATGGGGATGCGGCGGCTCGCGCGGGCGGCCACTGGGGCAGGGCAGTGGGCGGGCGCGCAGCGGGCCTGCCCATGCCGGGGCTACTTCTTGGTCGGGTCCGAGTCGGTGCGGAAGTTGAACTGGATCGTGTCAGAGCCATTGCGCGGTTGGGCGGCTTCGCCCTCGGTCAGGATCCAGGCGGACAGCAGCATGCCCGTGCTGTTCTCAATCAGGTAGTTGACCTTGAACGTCTGGCCCTGCACCGTGTGCAGCATGACCAGCGAATTCTGCGGGCTGAACAGGCGCATGCCGGGCGCCATGCGAATGGTGCGCCCACTGAGCACGGCATCGGAGCCGCCCTGGATGGTCAGGCTGCCCCGCAGCGACGCATCGGGAAAGTTGCGCACCACGCCCATGCCCGGCTGCACCTGCGCCTGGGCGGGCGCTGCCATGCATGCCAAGGCGGCCAGGCTGGCGGCTGCGATGGCGCGTGCAGCGTTCAGACATCGGCCAGGGCCGGCGGGGGAAGAGGTCAGGGCAGGGAGGCAGCGGTTCATGGTGTGTATCCAGAGGCTGAGGACAAGGTGGGGGAGGCTGATTTTACGGGCCAGGGGGCCGGAAAAACCGTTTTCGTACAAGGACTTACCGCCACGGCCGCCGCGCTGCGGCCACAAAAAAGCCCGCAATCACTGGCGCGTTGCGGGCTTTTGGCAGGTCTCTCGAATGTGGTGGTCGTAGGTGGACTTGAACCACCGACATCAGCATTATGAATGCTGCGCTCTAACCAACTGAGCTATACGACCGTAAGACCAAGATTATAGAACAAAAATTATTGGTGTGTGAAGTTGGCAGCGCGTTTGTTGATGAAGGCGTCCATGCCTTCCTTCTGGTCCTGTGTGGAGAACAGCGCGTGGAACAGGCGGCGCTCGAACATCACGCCATCCGACAGGCTGCCTTCGAAAGCGCGGTTCACGGATTCCTTGGCGGCCATCACGGCGATCTGCGAGAAGCCGGCAATGATGATGGCCGCACCCAGTGCTTCGTCCATGAGCTTGTCGTACGGCACCACGCGGCTGACCAGGCCGGCGCGCTCGGCTTCGGTGGCATCCATCATGCGGCCGGTGAGGGCCATGTCCATCGCCTTGGCCTTGCCCACTGCGCGCGGTAGCCGCTGCGTGCCGCCGGCGCCGGGGATCACGCCGAGCTTGATCTCGGGCTGGCCGAATTTGGCATTGTCGGCTGCGATGATGAAGTCGCACATCATAGCCAGCTCGCACCCGCCGCCCAGCGCAAAGCCGCTCACGGCAGCGATCACGGGCTTGCGGATGGATCGGATGGCTTCCCAGTTGCGGGTGATGTAGTCGCCTTTGTAGGTGTCCGCAAAGCTGTACTTGGCCATCGCGCCGATGTCGGCGCCCGCTGCAAATGCTTTTTCGCTGCCGGTGACGATGATGGCGCCGATCGCTTCGTTGGCGTCGAAATCCTTCAGGGCGGCACCCAGCTCGTTCATGAGCTGGTCGTTCAAGGCGTTGAGTTGCTTGGGGCGGTTCAGCGTGATCACGCCGACCTTGTCCGCTTCGATGCGAACCTCAATGGTTTCGTAGGCCATGGAATCTCCTGGGTTTATGGTTTGTTATGACGGGCGTGAAGGAATATACCGAAGCAGGTCCGGATTGCGCCGCGGTAGGTAAAAGACCGTACCGCTGCCGCGCGTGGGCCTGAATTGCCCTCCGCCGTCACCTTTACCCCAGCCAGCGTCCCAGCGCCGCGGCGTCCGAGGCCGACAGGCTGACCGTATCCGGGGCGGGCGTATGGCGGCTCGATTTGCGCGGCGTGGCACTGTGGCCGCGCGCCGGCAGCTCCAGCGCCAGGCGCAGCAGCCGGCCGTCGCGGGCCACCACGGCCGTCACCGACGTTTCGGTGCCTGCGTAGAACGCCACGTCGTCGAGTTTGCTGATGCGCCAGCCCTGGCCTTGCACCTCCACGCCCAGCCATTCGTCCCCGGGTGCGATGCCGGCCTGCTCTGCCAGGCCCGCGCGCAGCACGGTCTTGATTTGCACGCTGTGGTTTTCGGCCACGCGCAGCCCCAGGCGCTGGGCCCATTGCGGCGCTTCTGCCTGCAGATGCACGCCGTGGGCCGCCAGCAGTTCGGCCAGGGGGAGTTCCGACGTGCTGTGCACCCACTGCGCGATGTCAGCGTCGAACGAGCGCCCGCCCAGCTCCCGCAGCACGGTGCGCAGGTCGTCCTCCGTCATGGGGCCGCCCTGGCAGCGCTTCCACAGCGCGCGCATCACGTCGTCCAGCGTGCTCTTGCCGTCGCGGCGCAGCGCCAGGTCCAGGCACAGCGCCAACAGCGAGCCCTTGGTGTAGTAGCTCACCGTGGCGTTGGGGGTGTTTTCATCCTGGCGGTAGTACTTGACCCACGCGTCGAAGCTGGCCTGCGCCACGGTCTGCACCGCGCGCCCCGGGGTCTGGTGCACCTGGTTGATGGTCTTGGTGATGAGCTTGAGGTAGGTTGCGTCGTCGATCAAGCCGGCACGGCGCAGCAGCAGGTCGTCGTAGTAGCTGGTAAAGCCCTCGAAGAACCACAACAGGTCGGTGTAGTTCTCCCGCGCGTAGTCGTACTGCGCAAATTCGGCAGGGCGCAGGCGCTTGACGTTCCAGGTGTGAAAGTACTCGTGGCTGATCAGACCTAGCAGCGTGGTGTAGCCGTCGCCAGCGCGGCTTTCGCCCACACGGGGCAGGTCCCTGCGGCCGCAGATGAGGGCCGTGGAGTTGCGGTGCTCGAGGCCGCCGTAGCCGTCGCCCACGGCATTGAGCATGAACACATAGCTCTTGAACGGGGCCGCGCCGTCGCCGTGCCAAAACCGGATGGCCGTCTCGCAGATTTTTTGCGTGTCCGCCAGCAGGCGCTTGTCGTCGAATGACGGCGCAGCGCCGGCCACGACGAAGCGGTGCGGGATGCCACCGGCCGTGAAGCGGCCCACCCAGAAGTTGCCCAGCTCGAACGGGCTGTCGACCAGCTCATCGTAGTCCTCGGCCTGGTAGAGACCAAAACCCTTCTTGTCGACCTTGAGTGCCGTCAACCCGGTGGCCACCGACCAGTCCGCCGTGGCCGGGGTGCTGGCCATCTCCAGGGTGTGGCTTTGCTTTTCCTGGCCGCGCACCTGCAGGCACAGGCTGGTGCCGTTGAAGAAGCCGCGCGACGTGTCCAGCCACGCCGTGCGCACCGAGGTGTCGTAGGCGCAGACGGCGTAGGTCAGTACCAGGGGCTTGTCCGCGCTGCAGTCCGCGCGCCAGCGGTGCTTGTCCAGCTGCGTCAGGGGCACATCGTGCTTGCCCTGGTGTGCCTTGAGCTCCTGGAGGTTCTTGGAAAACTCGCGCACCAGGTAGCTCCCCGGGATCCACACCGGCAGTGCGACCTCCTGCAGCGCCTGGGGGTGGGCGATCGTCAGCGTGATGTGAAAGAGGTGGGCATGCAGATCCGCAGGCTCTACGCGGTAGTGGATGGCTGCGGGCTCGTGGTGGCGGGGTGAGGGCATGGGCGTCTGGTGGGTTCTGGCGTGGTAGCCAGCAGCGCCGGGCCCTGCTGGCAGGCTCAGGGAACGTCAACGCGTTCCCACAGTGCGGTTCAGTTCGTGCGGCTCAATGGATGCGGCTCAGTTGGCCCGGGTGGTTTCGCTGCTGGCCTCGGCCAGGCGCTTTTCGACTTCCTGCGCGCCGATGGCTCCGGGGACCCGTGTGCCATTGGCAAAGATCAACGTGGGGGTACCGGTGATCTTGTGCTTGCGGCCGAAGGCCAGGTTGCGCTGCAGGGCGCTGGTGTCGCAACTGGCGGCTGGAGCGGGCTTGTCGCGCACCATCTGGTCTTGCCAGGCGGCCACCTTGTCCTTGGCGCACCAGATGTTGCGCGATTTTTCTGCCGAGTCGGGGCTCAGGATGGGGTACAGGAACAGGTAGACGGTCACGTTGTCCACGTTCTGCAGGTCGCGCTCGAAGCGCTTGCAGTAGCCGCAGTTGGGGTCTTCGAACACGGCCACCTTGCGCTTGCCGTCGCCGCGCACGATGGTGAAGGCGTCCTTCAATGGCAACGCCGAGAAGTCCACCGCAGAGAGCTTGGCGCTGCGGTCTTCGGTCAGGTTGCGGCGTGCCTTGGTGTCGATCAGTTCGCCCTGGATCACGTAGTCGCCCTTGGCATCGGTGTAGAACAGGTCAGTGCCGATGCGCACTTCGTACAGCCCCTTCATGGGCGTGGGGCGAACCTCGTCGACCTTGTCCATCTGCGGAATGCGTTCGGCCAGGGCCTTGCGGATATCGGCCTCCTGGGCAGAGGCTGCGGTGCTGGCGAGGAGGCCAATGGCCGTGATCAGGATGGGAAGCAATGTCATGGTGTTCTCGGGTTCAAGGCGCGGAAGCCACCAGGGGCCGCCGCAGTGTCGTCGTCAATCAAATTCCCATGGCCTGTCGGGCCACAAAATCCTTCAGTGGGCCGCTTCTCTCGAAGCCCTTCATGCCCCAGTTGCGCAGTGCCTGTATCGGCCCCTCGGGCCGCGCAAACAGCTGCTGCAGTCCGTCGGTGGCCACGCCCATGGGCAGCAGGGCGGCCTTGCGCTCGCGTTCATAGCGCCGCAGCAACCGCACATCGCCCACGCTGCGCCAGTAGTCCCGCTCGTGCAGCACACGGGCCAGTGCCTGTGCATCTGCCAGCCCCAGGTTCAAGCCCTGTCCTGCCAGCGGGTGCACGTTGTGGGCGGCATCGCCGGCCAGGGCCCAGCTGCGCATTGCAGTGCCTGGTGCCGATGGCATGGGGCCGCTCCAGCGGTCAGCCTTCGCCCATTGCAAAGGCCAGGCGGCCCGCTCCGCGCTGAGTTGCAACGCGCCCAGTGCGTCGTGGCTGGCCGATTGCAGCCGTCGCGCAAATTCCTGCGGTGGCAAAGCCAGGAGCGGCGCCACCTGCTCCTGCAAGACGGACCACACAACGGCCACGGAGTTCCCGTCAGGCCCGCCCAAAGGCAAAAAAGCCAGGATGCCGTCGGGCAAGAACCACTGGCGGGCCACCTGCCCATGGGGGCGTTCGCACTGCAGCCGGGTGGCGATGGCGTGCTGGGCATAGGGCGTGACCTGAAAGTTCACCCCGAACTCGTCCCGGGTGCTGCTGGCCCGGCCCTCGCACACCACGGTGAGTGCGGCAGGCACCGGCGCGTCCACCACTTCTACATGGGGTTGGTACCGCACGGCCTGGGCCAGGCCCGATTCCAGGGCCGGCACGTCGACGATCCAGGCCAGGGCATCCACGCCCTGGGCCGCCGCATCGAATTGCACCGCGCCGTCCTGGTCGCCCTGCACCTGCATCTGGCGCACGGCCGTGGCATGTGCATCGTCTGGCCAGCTGCGCAGGGATTGCAGCAACTGGCGGGAGGCGATGTTCAGGGCATAGGCCCGCACGTCGGTGGCTGCAGGATTTTTGGGGCCTGAGGCGGGCAGCAGCGCCACTTTCAAACGGTCCCGCGCCAGCAACAGGGCGAGCGTGCTGCCCACCACGCCGGTGCCGCGAATACAAATATCAAAGGTTTGGGCCATGAGAGGCATTGTAGGAGCCGTCCCGGGCGCCTGGGCGCAGTGCAAAATTGCGGGCGGAGAGCCCCTTTTTTGTATCGATGGCCCATTTTTCAGGAGCGCGCTGGCGTGAGTTTCAATCCCGATTCCGATCTGTCCGGCACCATCGCGCGCCTGTTCGTCTACCCCGTCAAGTCGTGCGCGGGCATCGAGGTGCGGGAGGCGCTGCTCACCGAGACGGGCCTGGACCTGGACCGCGCCTGGATGGTGGTGGACGCGCACGGTGCCTTCCTGACCCAGCGCGCGCTGCCGCGCATGGCCCTGATTCGCCCGCAGCTCAAGACCGAAGAGATGGTGCTGCGGGCACCCGGCATGCTGGCCCTGCACGTGGCCATCGACGCGGTGGAGGCCCCGGCCACGGTCACGGTCTGGCGCGACACGGTGCCCGCCTGGGACATGGGCGCGGTGGCCGCCCAGTGGTTCACCGACTTTCTGGGCCAGCCCTGCCGGCTGGTGCGCTTCGACCCCGATTACCGGCGCCTGTCCAGCATGGACTGGACGGGCGGCATCGAGGCGCCCAACCAGTTCTCCGACGGGTTTCCGGTGCTGGTGGCGAGCGAGGCCTCGATGCAGGAGCTGAACGACCGACTCACGGCGGCTGGCCACGGCGCCGTCGGCATCGAACGCTTTCGGCCCAACGTGGTGCTGGGCGGTGTGGACTCTCACGACGAAGACCGGGTGGACATGGTGCGGGTGGACGGCGGAGCCGAAGGCGAGATCCATCTGCAGACCGTCAAGCCCTGCGCACGCTGTCCTATCCCCGACATCGACCCGGCCACCGCCGAGAGCAGCCCCGAGGTGGGCACCACGCTGCGCGCGTACCGCGCGGACCGGCGCCTGAACGGTGCCATCACCTTCGGCATGAACGCCATTGTGCGCCAGGGGGCCGGCCAGATGCTGCGCGTGGGACAGCGGGTGGCGGCCGATCTGCGGTTTGACTGAGGCGTGAACGGTCTCTCTCGGAGGGGCATGCCTCGCGCGCCGTAAAATAAGCGGTTTGTCTCCGAATTCCAGAAAGCCCTGCCATGAGCCTCCAATGCGGCATCGTGGGTCTGCCCAATGTGGGCAAGTCCACTCTCTTCAACGCGCTGACCAAGGCCGGCATCGCCGCCGAGAACTATCCCTTCTGCACCATCGAGCCCAACACGGGCGTCGTGGAAGTGCCCGACCCTCGCCTGCAGAAGCTCGCTGAGGTCGTCTCGCCCGAGCGCGTGGTCCCCGCCATCGTCGAGTTCGTGGATATTGCCGGTCTGGTGGCCGGTGCCTCCAAGGGCGAAGGCCTGGGCAACCAGTTCCTGGCCCACATCCGCGAAACCGATGCCATCGTCAACGTGGTGCGCTGCTTCGAAGACCCGAACGTGATCCACGTGGCCGGCCGCGTGGACCCGATCGCGGACATCGAAGTCATCCAGACCGAGCTGTGCCTGGCAGACATGACGACGGTCGAGAAGGCACTGAACCGTTACAGCAAGGCCGCCCGGTCGGGCAATGACAAGGAAGCCGCCAAGATCGTCGCGCTGCTCACCCCCATCCAGGCCGCCCTGGACCAGGGCCAGCCTGCCCGCAGCGTCCCCGTCAGCAAGGAAGACGCGCCGCTGCTCAAGCAGTTCTGCCTGATCACGGCCAAGCCCGCCATGTTTGTCGGCAACGTGAGCGAAGACGGTTTCGAGAACAACCCCCTGCTCGATCGCCTGAAGGAATACGCAGCCGCCCAGGGCGCGCCGGTGGTGGCCATCTGCGCCAAGATCGAAGCCGAAATGGCCGAGATGGGCGATGAAGACCGCGACATGTTCCTGCAGGAGATGGGCCTGGAAGAGCCCGGCCTGAACCGCCTGATCCGCGCGGGCTTCAGCCTGCTGGGGCTGCAGACCTACTTCACGGCCGGCGTGAAGGAAGTGCGCGCCTGGACGGTGCCTGTGGGCGCCACCGCACCGCAGGCGGCGGGCGTGATCCACGGCGACTTCGAGCGCGGCTTTATCCGTGCGCAGACCATCGCGTTTGACGACTACATCCAGTACAAGGGTGAGCAGGGCGCCAAGGACGTGGGCAAGATGCGCGCGGAAGGCAAGGAGTACATCGTCAAGGACGGCGACGTGCTCAACTTCCTCTTCAACGTTTGATTGGCCTTTGTGGCATCGCCGGCCTTCCGGCGGTGCCGCCTGGGGGCGCGTGGCGCTCCCGGTCCGCTCCCTGCAAGCCCCTGGCGGCCTGCAGGGATTTTTTTCGACCCTGCGGCGGGACGGGCACTGGCCCCATTCCGCACCCACCCTGGCAGCACCATGAACCCCGGAATCCTCTACGCCGCGCTGGCCTATGTCGCCTGGGGCCTGTTCCCGCTGTACTTCAAGCAGGTGGCCGATGTGCCGTCGCTGGAGGTGGTGATGCACCGCACGCTATGGTCGCTGGTGTTCGTGCTGGCGGTGCTGCTGGTGCGTCGCCAGTGGGCGTGGATGGGCGCCGTGGTGCGCCAGCCCCGCGTGCTGGCGGCGTTTGCGCTGTCGGCGCTGCTGCTGTCCGGCAACTGGCTCACCTATGTGTGGGCGGTGCAGAACCAGCATGTGGTGGACGCGAGCCTGGGCTACTTCATCCTGCCGCTGGTGAACGTCGCACTGGGCTATGTCTTCCTGCACGAGCGTCCGCGCCCCGGGCAGTGGGTGGCGGTGGCCGTGGCGGCAGCGGGGGTGCTATGGCTCACGGTGCAGGCGGGTCGGCTCCCCTGGATCGCGCTGGTGCTGGCGTCGAGCTTCGGTGTGTACGGGCTGCTGCGCAAGGTGGCCGCCCTGGGGGCCCTGGAGGGTCTGGCGCTCGAGACGATGATGCTGGCCCCGGTGGCCGCCATCGTGCTGGGCTGGTGGGCCTGGCAAGGGCAGGGAGCGATGGTGCAGGGTGATGCGGCCACGCTGGGCTGGCTGCTGGTGGCGGGGCCGCTCACCGCCGTGCCGTTGCTGCTGTTTGCGGCGGGCGCGCGTCTCATTCCCATGTCCACGCTGGGCATCCTGCAGTACATCTCGCCCAGCCTGCAGTTCGCGCTGGGCGTATGGGTGTTTCATGAGGCCTTCGAGCCTGCGCGATTGGTGGGTTTTGTGCTGATCTGGGCGGCTCTTTGCGTCTATTCTGCTGAAGGCTGGTGGTCGGTGCGCAGGGCGGAGCCCGCGCGACTATGATGCGCCGCGCTGCAGTGCGCGGCGGCGGCCGCTGCGGACGGCGGTCCATGCCCCCCATCGGTTGATCTTTCTCAAAAGTGGGCGTCTGGCGCTGCCCGCTACTGGAAAACACCGTGTGGTGTGATGTCAGTTCTGCGTAAGATGCGCGGGGCCTGCACCAAGGCTGCTTGCCAAGGGCCCGCGCACCCCGGCAAGATGTTGCCACCCGAACGAACCCAGGCTTCGCCTGTCCTCCCACATGTTTTTTGGACGCAAGAATCCGTTTTCTGCCACGGATGCCTTTCCCTTGTCCGACGCTGTCATGGAGTTCGACGACTCGTCGGCGGCGGTGGTGCGTCCGGCCCGGCGCGCCATGGACGGACTGGGCGCACAGGGCGCGCGCGGGGCCAGCGTGGCGCAGCAGTGGCAGCAGGCGATCGGTCTGATCGGGCTGTACGCGGCGGCGATGGTGGGTTTCTACGCGCTGGACGTGGTGTCGGCGCAGGTATTGGTGGTGCTGGCGGTGTTGGCAGCGCTGTGCTGCCTGGCCTTCTGGGCCTTGTTTGCCACGGCGCTGCACCAGAAGCTGCGGCACCGGCATATCAAGCTGGCCATCGTGGCCACGGCGCTGGCCTGCATGCTGGTGCTGTTCTACCTGGAACCCGTCACGCAGATTTTGCTTGCGCCCTTTGCGTTCGTGGCGGTGGCTTACGGCACCTTCACCGTGCCGCGCCGCACGCTGCTGGGCTTGTCGGCCTGCCTGATGGTGCTGTATGCCGGGGTGGTGGGGCTGCATTACCTGGAGCAGCGCAATGTGGCGCTGCTGCGTCTGGAGGCGCTGCACGGTCTGGCCCTGCTGTTGGCGCTGCCCGCGTTCATCCTGCTCATGGGCCGGGTGCAGCGCCTGTACCGCAGCCTCTACCACGCCAGCCGCAAGATCAAGAACATCCAGGAAGACGCGCAGCGCGACACGCTGGTGGGCTGTTTCAACCGGCGCTACGTGCTGGCCGCGCTCGAAGAGCAAAAGCAGATGGCCGACGAAAGCGGCATCCCGCTGTGCCTGGCCGTGCTGGACATCGATCGCTTCAAGCGCATCAACGACGAGCTGGGCCACCTGGGCGGCGACGAGGTGCTGCGCACGTTTGCGCGCATCGCGCAGCAGGGCGTGCGCGGCGGCGATGTGTTCGGGCGCTACGGCGGCGAGGAGTTCTTGCTGATCTTCCCCGCGACCTCGCTGCTTCCGGCGCTCAACACCTGCGAGCGCATCCGCGCGCAGGTCGAGTCGCACGCCTGGACCGGGCTGCTCAAGGGCCGCGTGACGGTGTCCATCGGCGTCACGCAGTATGTACTGGGGGAATCGGTGCTGGAGTTCTTCTCGCGCGCCGACACCGCGATGTACATGGCCAAGGAGGGCGGGCGCAACCAGGTGGTGGTCGAGGAGCCCGTGGCCAAGGGTGATTCAGTGCTGTCGGAGTCCAGCGCCCACGCTTTTCTGTAGGCCTGCGCAAACGGCGCCGGGCATCAGCCGCCCAGTTTGCCGGGCATGAAGTGCAGCAGCACGCTGGTCATGACCAGGTAGCGCATGAATTTGCCGATGGCCATGTAGAACAGGCAGGGCCAGAACGGCAGCTTGAGCCAGCCGGCCACCGCGCACAGTGGGTCGCCCACCACCGGCAGCCAGCTCATCAGGCACGCCCGGGCGCCGAACCGCTGCAGCCAGGCCAGTGCCCGCACATCCGTGTGGCCGCCCCGCGCCTTGTCCACCGCCTTGTGGGCGCCAAAACCCATCCACCAGCTCACGCCACCCCCCAGCGTGTTGCCTGCCGTCGCCACCAGGATCGCGGGCCAGAACATTGCGGGGTTGATCTTGATGAGGCCGAACACCGCGGGCTCCGAGCCCAGCGGCAGCAGCGTGGCCGAGATGAAAGAGACGATGAAGACGGTGCTCAGGCCGAACTGCGGCAAAGCCAGCCATTCCAGCAGTTGCTGCATCCAGTGTTGCATCCAGATTTCCATAGCGGCGAAGTGTAGGTCCGGCCAATGGGGCGGTTTGCGCATGGGGGCGCTGTCCTACGCAGGCCTGCGGCATCTGCGCATGGGCCTGCCACAGCCCGATTTGTATCGTGAAGCAACACGGTGCTGCCAATCCTGTTCTTCTGGTGGCGCCGCTCAGGAGACCGCCATGCACAAAGACACCCTGTCCACCATCCCATCGTTTGCAGTCCGCACCGGGCGCCGCTGCGCCGCCGTGTCGTCCCGCACCCGCTGGTCGTCGGTGGCCACGGCGCTACTGATGGCGGCCTGTGTGCACAGCCCGCAGGCTGCAGTGCCGGCATCGTCAGAACCGCGGGCCGCCAGCGCCTCAGCCGGTCAGGGCTCTGCCCAGCCCTGTGCGGAGACCGCCGCCTCGCGCAGCGCTCTGCAGGGCATCACGCAGGAGCTGAAGGCCCAGGGCCTTGCGTTTCGCGCGTCGTGCCAAGTGGCTCAGAGCCGCAGCGGCTGGGTCGTGCAGGTGAAGGTGACGGACGGCGTCAAGGCCAGCAAGGTGGTGCGCGGTCCGTTGGCCGACGGGCACGATGTGGACATGGGCACCCCGCCCGGTGTGGAGCTGGCAGGTGCGCAGACCGGGGCACAGGGCTTTTCGCCCGATGTACAGCACAACCGGGATTGGCTGCGCGGCCTGATGGCCCGCCACCAGTTCGACAACCTGCCTACGGCCTGGTGGCATTTCGCACAGCGCGGCGCGGCGCCCGCGTCCTCGGCGGACACCGATCTCGCATCGCGCTGATCGGGCCAAAGCGTGGCGCGCGGGCCAAAAGCTGAGATAGCAGCAGCCGAATCAACGAGACGTTGAAACGTACCGGCCGATGAGGCCATGCCTGCCGCGGCTTGGTGCGGCTACCGCCAGCTGCAAAGACATCCGCTTTTCACTGGGCGGAACATTTCATTTGCTGAAATTTTGAGCAGGTACAATCCCGCCTCCTTTTTCAGCATTCGCTGCTGCCCCCTCCCGCACCCTTCCCATGCACATTGGCCACATTCCTTTGGCGAACCGGTTGTTCGTCGCCCCGATGGCGGGCGTCACGGACCGGCCGTTCCGCCAGTTGTGCAAGGCGCTGGGCGCGGGCTATGCGGTGAGCGAGATGGTGACCTCGCGCAAGGACTTGTGGAACAGCCTCAAGACCTCGCGCCGGGCCAACCATGACGGGGAGCCCGGGCCGATTGCCGTGCAGATCGCCGGCACCGAGGCGCAGATGATGGCCGAGGCCGCGGTCTACAACGTAGAGCGTGGCGCGCAGATCATCGACATCAACATGGGCTGCCCCGCCAAGAAGGTCTGCAACAAATGGGCGGGCTCCGCCCTGATGCAGAACGAGGCCCTGGCGGTGGAGATCGCCGCTGCGGTGGTTGAGGCCTGCGCGCCCTTCAACGTGCCCGTCACGCTGAAGATGCGCACCGGCTGGTGCCAGGAGCACAAGAACGCGGTGCAGCTCGCCCGCGCGTTCGAAGGCGTGGGCATCCAGATGCTGACCGTGCACGGCCGCACGCGCGAGCAGGGCTACAAGGGCCATGCGGAGTACGACACCATCGCGGCGGTCAAGGCCGCGGTGAAGGTGCCCGTGGTGGCCAACGGCGACATCACATCGCCCGAAAAGGCGCGTGACGTGCTGGCCGCCACCGGGGCCGACGCGATCATGATCGGCCGCGCGGCCCAGGGCCGGCCGTGGATCTTCCGCGAGGTCGGCCACTTCCTGGCCACGGGTGAACACCTGGCGCCGCCGTTGGTGGCTGAGGTGCGGCGCCTGCTGCTGGACCACCTGCAAGACCACTACGGCCTGTACGGCGAGCTGACCGGGGTGCGCAGTGCGCGCAAGCACATTGCCTGGTACCTGCGCGCGCTGCCCGGCGGCGAGGCCTTCAGGCAACACATCAATACGATCGAAGACAGCGCCACGCAGTGGCAGGCCGTGGCCGACCACCTGGATGCCCTGGGGCAGCAGATGGACCGGCTGCCCGCCGCCACCGGCGTGGACGCTGACTCAGAAGAACAAGAGGGAATGGCTGCATGAGCAAGAAACACATAGAGGAATGCGTGCGCGAGAGCCTGCAAGGCTACTTTCGCGACCTGGGCGGAGAGACGCCCGACGGCATGTACGACATGCTGGTGCGCGTGGTCGAAAAACCGCTGCTGGAAGTGGTGATGCAGCAGGCCGACAACAACCAGTCCCGCGCCGCCGAATGGCTGGGCCTGAACCGCAACACCCTGCGCAAGAAACTGTCGCTGCACAAGCTGCTGTGACGGCCCGCACAACCTATTGCTATTAAATTTGTAGCTGCTCGCGCTTATCCATCCAGCGGTAGACCCTGTTTTTATTCAAACTCTCCCCACCACCACTGCCATGAACGCACTTCTTTCCGTCTCCGACAAGACCGGCATCGTCAAATTTGCCCAGGCCCTGCACGCGCTGGGCATCAAGCTGCTGTCCACCGGCGGCACCGCCAAGTTGCTGGCCGACAACGGCCTGCCCGTGACCGAGGTGGCCGAGGTCACCCGGTTCCCCGAGATGCTGGACGGCCGCGTGAAGACGCTGCACCCCAAGGTGCACGGCGGCCTGCTGGCCCGCCGCGAACTGCCCGAGCACATGGCCGCCTTGAAGGAGCACGGCATCGACACCATCGACCTGCTGGTGGTCAACCTGTACCCCTTCGAGTCCACCGTGGCCAAGGCCGGCTGCACGCTGGCCGACGCCATCGAGAACATCGACATCGGCGGTCCCGCCATGGTGCGCAGCGCCGCCAAGAACTGGAACGACGTGGGCGTGATCACCTCGGCCGACCAGTACGACGCTGTGCTGGCCGAGCTGAAAGCCGGCGGCAAGCTCTCCAACAAGCTGCGCTTTGCGCTGTCGGTGGCTGCGTTCAACCGCATCGCCCAGTACGACGGCGCCATCAGCGACTACCTGTCGTCCGTCACGTTCGAAGAAGACAAGCTGTCGGAAACCTACGTGCCCACGCGCGCCCAGTTCGCCGGCCAGAGCAACGGCATCTTCACCAAGGTGCAGGACCTGCGCTACGGCGAAAACTCGCACCAGCAGGCCGCGCTGTACCGCGACCTGCACCCCGCACCCGGCTCGCTGGTGACCGCAGAGCAGGTGCAAGGCAAGGAGCTGTCGTACAACAACATCGCCGACGCCGATGCCGCGTGGGAATGCGTCAAGAGCTTTGAGGCGCCTGCCTGCGTCATCGTCAAGCACGCCAACCCCTGCGGCGTGGCCGTGGGCCTGGACGCGCTGGATGCCTACAGCAAGGCCTTCCAGACCGACCCCACCAGCGCATTCGGCGGCATCATCGCCGTGAACCGCACACTCGACGGCGCCGCTGCCGCGCAGATCAGCAAGCAGTTCGTCGAAGTGCTGATGGCCCCCGACTTCACGGCCGAGGCATTGGAAGTCTTCAAGGCCAAGGCCAACGTCCGCCTGCTCAAGATCGCGCTGCCGCCCCACGCATCCAAGACCGACGTCCTGACCGACTGGCAGCGTGGCCGCAACGCCATGGACGCCAAGCGCATCGGCTCGGGCCTGCTGCTGCAGACCGCCGACAACCATGAGCTGTCGCTCATCGACCTGCAGGTCGTGACCCAGAAGCAGCCCACCCTGGAGCAACTGGAAGACCTGCTGTTCGCCTGGAAGGTCGCCAAGTACGTCAAGAGCAACGCCATCGTCTTCTGCAAGGGCGGCATGACCATGGGCGTGGGCGCCGGCCAGATGAGCCGCCTGGACTCCGCCCGCATCGCCAGCATCAAGGCCGGCCACGCCAACCTCTCGCTGCAGGGCACCGTGGTGGCGAGCGACGCGTTCTTCCCCTTCCGCGACGGCCTGGATGTGGTGGTGGACGCAGGCGCCACCTGCGTCATCCAGCCCGGCGGCTCGATGCGCGACAACGAAGTCATCGACGCAGCGAATGAGCGTGGCGTGGCGATGGTGTTCAGCGGCGTGCGCCACTTCCGCCATTGATACCTATACAAAAAAAGATATCTGCGTAAAAAGCGGCCTCACGGCCGCTTTTTATTTGCCCTTACATCTGAAAACGTTTCAACTTGAAAATTTCCTTGTTGAAAGATTTGCCTTGAAATGAAATCTGTCGCGCATATCAATAGGTTCATTGCGGGGCGGATTATGTTGAAGCTAAGTGCTGACGGGATGGTGATCAAAAATTCCAGGGTGGTTGCTCACAGGGTAACATCCATCGAGCGTTCAAAAATGGCTGCCGTGATGGGCATCATTGCCCATCAAACCGGTTCTTCTACCGAGAATTCCACACTGGCTAGTTATAAACAACCAGGCGCCAATGGTGCTCATTTTCTTATTTCGAAAACGGGTGTTATATATCAGACGGCTTCTATCAGGTATCGCACAATCATATTGGTCCGATACGCGCCCGTTGCCTTGCTGAAGTGAAATGCACGCCTTCTGAAAATTCGGCATACAAGAAGATGGGCGTCACCCGAATGCACGCAGCGGAAATGAAAAAATCAGTGCCTGAAAGATATCCGTCCAATTCCGAAACCATCGGGATCGAGATCGTGGGCCAAGCTTTCCTGCCGGCTAACAAACCAATGCCCAAAGGACTGAGCGACGTTCAGCAAAAGCGTTTTTTTAACGATCATTCGGTGTACGAGGCGTTGACGGGCGCACAACAGATGTCTTTCAAATATCTGCTGGAGGAACTGCTGCAGACCTTGAGCTTGGAGAAAGCAGATGTCTTTCGGCACCCCACCGTCAGCCGCAAGAACGTCACGGAAGCGGCCACTGCGGAGTGGTGATGCCAAAACTGTTGTCGACAACCCTTGCCGTGATGGCCGCAGGAGTCGCCGCGTTTGCCCACGCGGCGGACGATTTTCCGCTCCTCCAGAAAGACTCCAAGGCGACGTACATTGTCAAGAATTCTGCGGGAGCGAATTCATCGGGCAATCAAGATCATTGCGTCGATTCGGTATTGACCGAGCGAAAAATGCGATTCTTCATAAAACATGCTGTCCCAAGTACGGCATTCAATTATCAAAGGGCATTGATCCTGGATGACTGCACGGCCGAGGGTTTTGTGCGGTCCCACAAAGGAAAGACCTATCGACTCACTCTGGATGGCGCCACGGGATGGGGCGCGTTGGCGGCTGGAACCAAAACTAGGTATCTTTATTGCGAGCGTTGTGAAGGCATCTTAGACAAGGATTTTCCCCTCGACTGAGATGCGTTATTGGCTCTTGATGCGTTGCAGGGGGTGCATGACGTCCGCGCCCCCGTCAAGCATGTATCGAAACCGCTTCAAACGCTTGAAGAGCGGATTACGAGGGCTCACGCAGCGCAAAATCCAGCGGCAACCCCACATAGTTCTCCGCCAGCGACGTGGACGCCGCGCGTGAATTCACCAAGTAATCCAGCTCCGCCTCCTGCATCTTCTGCCCGAACTCGCCCGTGTCCGGAAAACGGTGCATCAGCGAGGTGAACCACCACGAGAAGCGCTCGGCGCGCCAGACGCGGCGCAGGCAGCGGTCCGAATACGTGTCGATGCCCGCACTGGACTTATCGCGGTAATAGTCCGACAGCGCGTTCCACAGGTACCCCACGTCGCTCGCCGCCAGGTTCAGGCCCTTGGCACCGGTGGGCGGCACGATGTGGGCCGCGTCGCCCGCCAGGAACAGGCGGCCAAACCGCATGGGCTCGGCCACGAAGCTGCGCAGCGGTGCGATGCTCATCTCCAGCGCCGGGCCGGTGACCAGGTTCTCGCGCGCCTCGGGGTCCAGGCGGTTGCCCAGTTCTGCCCAGAATTGCTCGATGCTCCACTGCTCCACCTTGTCGGTCGATGGCACCTGCAGGTAGTAGCGGCTGCGCGTGTTGCTTCGCATGCTGCACAGCGCGAAGCCGCGCTCGGTGTTGGCGTAGATCAGCTCGTGCGAGACGGGCTTCACGTCGGCCAGCACGCCCAGCCAGCCGAAGGGGTAGACGCGCTCGTAGGTGCGCAGCGCGCCCTCGGGCACGCTGGCGCGGCACACGCCGTGGTAGCCGTCGCAGCCTGCGATGAAGTCGCACAGCACCTCGTGCGTCTGGCCGTCCTTCTCGTACGTCACGCGCGGCTGCTGGCCGTCGAAGTCGTGCACGCTCACGTTCTGGGCGTCGTATACCGTGGTCAGGCCTTCGGCGGCGCGGGCGTCCATCAGGTCGCGGGTCACCTCGGTCTGGCCGTACACCGTCACCCGGCTGCCGCCGGTCAGCGCGTGCAGGTCGATGCGGTGGCGGGCTCCCTTGAACAGCAGCTCGATGCCGTCGTGCGGCAGCCCTTCGGCATGGGCGCGGGCGCCGACGCCGGCCTGGTCCAGCAGGTCCATGCTGACCTGCTCCAGCACGCCGGCGCGGATGCGGCCCAGCACGTAGTCGGGGCTGCGCTGTTCGATGATGACGGCGTCGATGCCGGACGTATAGAGCAACTGGCCGAGCAGCAGGCCGGCGGGGCCTGCGCCGATGATGGCAACCTGGGTACGCATGGGTGGGCAACCTCGTGGGGAAAAGATGCTGCCAAGCGTAGGTTGATCTGCGTCAAACGGGCAGGGCGACTGGGCGGTTGCGTGCGATGGGCGGATGTATTGTGCGATCATCGCGCAATGACCACCGTTCAGACTGCGTCCCCCATCGCCAAGGCGGACTTCATCGAAGGCATGGCCAAGGGCATGGCGGTGCTGGAGAGCTTCGACACCGAGCGCCAGCGGCTGAACGCCACGCTGGCGGCGCAGCGCACGGGCCTTACGCGCGCGGCGGCGCGCCGGCACCTGCTGACGCTGGCGCACCTGGGCTACCTGGAGACGGACGGCAGCTACTTCTGGCTGGCGCCCAAGGTGCTGCGCTTTTCAGGAAGCTATCTCGCGTCGGCCCGGCTGCCGCGCGTGCTGCAGCCCACGCTCAACCGGCTGGCGGCGCAGACGCAGCAGTCGTTCTCGGCGGTGGTGCTGGACGGCAACGAGGTCGTGATCGTGGCGCGCAGCGGTGTGTACGGCGCGCCGTCCCGTGTGCTCGCCTACGGCCTGCACCTGGGCGCGCGGCTGCCGGCGCACCCCACGTCGACTGGGCGGGTGCTGCTGGCGGCGCTGCCTGCGGCGGAGCTGACGGCCTGGCTCAAGGGCTGCACCCTGCAGCGTCTCACGCCGCACACCATCACGCAGGTCGGGCCGCTGCGGCAGGTGATTGCTAGGGCGCGGCGGGACGACTGCTGCTTGGCGGTGGAGGAGCATGAACTGGGCGTGCACGCGCTGGCCGTGCCGCTGCGCAACCTGCAGGGCCGCACGGTGGCGGCACTGAACGTGGTGGCGTCACCCAAGCAGGTGGACGAGGGCAGCCTGCAGCGCGACATGCTGCCGCTGCTGCAGGAAGCCGCGCGCGAGCTGCGCGGGCTGCTGTGATGGCGCTGCAGCCAGGATTTCGATAAAAAATGCCGCTACCGCGCTATGGATCAGCGCTGGTAGCTATGATTTTTATAGTGTCTTGAATACTTCGCGCGCGGCGGCCACGGTGGCGTCGATGTCGTCGGCCGTGTGGGCCGAGCTCACGAAGCCTGCCTCGTACAGCGCTGGCGCGATGTAGACGCCGCGGTCCAGCAGGCCGTGGAACAGCGTGTTGAAGCGCGCGTTGTCGGTCTTGAGCACCTGGGCGTAGTTCTGCGGTAGCTCGGGCAGCAGGAAGAAGCCGAACATGCCGCCTTCGCAGTCCGCGCTGAAGGGAACGCCCTCTGCGGCGGCGGCGGCAGACAGCCCATCGACCAGCGAGCGGGTGCGGGCCGAGAGCGCGTCGAAGAAGCCAGGCTTCTTGATCTCGCGCAGCGTGGCCAGCCCGCAGGCGGTGGCCACCGGGTTGCCAGACAGCGTGCCCGCCTGGTACACGGCACCCAGCGGGGCCAGGTGCTCCATGATGGCGCGCGGCCCGCCGAAGGCCGCCAGCGGCATGCCGCCGCCGATCACCTTGCCCAGCACCGTGATGTCGGGCTTGAAGCCGGGGATGGCTTTTGCGTACACGCTCTGCGCACTGCCCAGCGCCACGCGAAAGCCGGTCATCACCTCGTCGAGCACCAGCAGCGCGCCGTACTCGGTGCACAGCTCGCGGCAGCGCTTCATGAACGGGACGCTCGCGCGCACCAGGTTCATGTTGCCCGCGATGGGCTCGATCATCACGCAGGCCAGTTCCTTGCCATGCAGGGCAAAGGCTTCTTCGAGCTGGGCGACGTTGTTGTATTCGAGCACCAGGGTGTGCTGCACCACTTCGGGGGGCACACCCGCGCTGGTGGCGTTGCCGAAGGTGGCCAGGCCCGAGCCGGCCTTGACCAGCAGCGAGTCGGCATGGCCGTGGTAGCAGCCTTCGAACTTGATGAACTTGCTGCGCCCCGTGGCGCCGCGCGCCAGGCGGATGGCGCTCATGCCGGCTTCGGTGCCCGAGCTCACCAGGCGGATCATTTCCATGGAGGGCACCAGGCCCAGGATCTCCTCGGCCAGTTCGACCTCGCGCTCGGTGGGCGCGCCGAAGCTGAAGCCTTCGAGCGCCGCCTTCTGCACCGCGTCGAGCACGGCCGGGTGACCGTGGCCCAGGATCATCGGGCCCCAGGAGCCGATGTAGTCGATGAAGCGCTGGTCGTTGGCGTCCCAGAAGTACGCGCCTTGGGCCCGCTTGATGAAACGCGGCGTGCCGCCCACGGCCTTGAAGGCCCGCACGGGCGAGTTCACGCCGCCGGGGATGAGCGCCTTGGCGCGTTCGAACAGGGGAATATTGAGATCAGTGCTTGGTGTCATGAGGGGGCATCACAAAGCCTTCGATGGCCTGTGTTTCGTCGATCAGGGTGTCGTCATCCGCATCGTCTTCGTCGTCGGGCTGGGCCCAGAACATGCGGTCGGGCACGATGTGGCCCATGCCAGGGCGAAAGCCGGCGTCCAGGCAGCGGTCGAGGTAGCTCAGCGCCTCGCTCGTGGCCTCGCCCAGGTCGTTGCCGGCGCCCACCAGCGCGGTGAGCGCCGCCGACAGCGTGTCGCCCGCGCCGGCGAAGGTGGCGTCGAACAGCTCGAACTTGCCGCTGCCCATGATGGCCTGGGGAGAGGCGAGCACGTTCTCGACGAACTGCTCGGGCAGGGGGATGCCGGTGACCAGGGTGTAGGGCACGCCCATCTCGGACGCGGCGCGGGCGATGTCGCGCGCCGTGGGGCTGCGCTCGCTGCTCCAGTCCGGCAGCAGCCAGCGCCACAGCGTGCTGTGGTTTCCTACCAACACCGAGGTCTGCGGTAACAATAATTCTCGGAAGGCATCCAGGTACTCGTCGATCTGCTCGTCCGTCCACCAGGACAGGTTGGGCATGTAGGCGATCACGGGGACTTCGTCGTAGTCGGTCGTGATCTCGGCGATGGTGCTGATGTTCTCGGGGCTGCCCACGAAGCCGACCTTGATGGCCTGCACGGGCATGTCTTCCAGCACGGTGCGGGCCTGCTCGGCCACGGCCTCGTCCTCGAAGCTGAAGTGGTCGAAGATCTGGGCTGTGTCCCTGGCGTAGGCCCCACACACCACCGCAATAGGGTGGCCGCCTACCGAGGCAATGGTGGTGATGTCGGCCGTCAGTCCGCCCGCGCCGCTGGGATCGCTGGCATTGAAGACGAGGATGCAGGCCGGGCTTGCGTCTTCGGAACCGTCATCTTCGCTGTCTATGATTTCTGGGGAGGGTTGGGATGCTTTGTTGGTCATGGACCAGATCCTGCTGAAGGGGTGGCCCCGAAGCCGCAGCCCGCTGAGATGACTAGATACAATCGTTGCATTCTATGTGAAGGCCCTTTAAGCTGTGACCGACTCTAAAACCTGGATGTGTTTGATTTGCGGCTGGATATATGACGAGGCAGAGGGTTCTCCCGAGCACGGCATTGCCCCCAATACGCCCTGGGAGCAGGTCCCCATGAACTGGACCTGCCCCGAGTGTGGCGCACGCAAGGAAGATTTCGAGATGGTTCAGATTTGAGACGATTTAGCCCAGCATCATGGACTACAGCGTTGTTTATTTTTCCATCGGGAGCAGTAACAATTGACTACAACAGGCGCATCTTTCAAAGTGCTCGTGGTGGATGACAGCAACACCATCCGTCGAAGCGCCGAGATTTTTCTCAAGCAGGGGGGGCACGAAGTCTTGTTGGCAGACGACGGCTTTGATGCTTTGGCGAAGGTCAACGATTACCAGCCTCAGCTGATTTTCTGTGACATTCTCATGCCCAAGCTCGACGGGTACCAGACCTGCGCCATCATCAAGCGCAACGCCCGTTTCGCAGATACACCGGTAGTCATGCTGTCCTCGAAGGACGGCGTGTTCGACAAGGCCCGCGGGCGCATGGTCGGCTGCCAGGAATATCTCACCAAACCGTTTACCAAAGACCAGTTGCTGCAGGCTGTGCAGCAATTTGGCAATGCCCAACAAGGAGCGATGTAATGCCCATCCAGAAAGTACTGGTCGTCGACGACTCGAAGACCGAGTTGATGTTTTTGACCGACCTGCTTCAGAAAAAAGGCATGCAGGTGCGTACCGCAGAAAATGCTGATGAAGCTTTTCGCCGTCTCGCCGAAGAAAAGCCCGACCTGATTCTCATGGACGTGGTCATGCCCGGCCAGAACGGTTTTCAGCTCACCCGCGCCATTACGCGTGACCCGCTGTATGCCGACGTGCCCATCATCATGTGCACCAGCAAGAACCAGGAAACAGACCGCGTCTGGGGGATGCGCCAAGGTGCGCGTGGCTACATCACCAAGCCAGTGGATCCCGCAGAACTGCAGGCCAAAATCGACGCGCTCAACTAACGCGGCGGCTCGCTCATGGCCAACCGCGAAGCCCTGCGAGAGCTCCAGACCCGCCTTGCCAGCCGCCTGCAGGCGGCGCGGGTCGAGGGAACCTCTGTATCGTCCTGGCTGGCTGTAGAGTCCGCCGGGAGTTTTTATTTGCTGCCGCTCGGACAGTCGGGGGAAATCTTCTCCTGGGTCTCCGTGCAGCCTGTCCCCTACACCCAGAGCTGGTTTCTGGGGGTCGCCAACCTGCGCGGCGGGCTCGTCGGCGTGGTGGATCTGGCCGGCTTGCTAGGTGCCACGGCGCCGCGCACCGAGCAGGCACTGACCGAGTCGAGCCTGCTGGCGTTCAACGCCGCGCTCGACGTCAATGCTGCGCTCCTGGTCGACCGCCTTGCGGGCCTGCGCGGCACCGACGCTTTCGTGTCGTCGCACCCCCCGGGCGAGGATGCACCCGCATTCTTCGGCACGACCTATATCGATTCCAGCGGCACCCGCTGGCAGGAACTGAACCTGCAGCTCCTGTCCCAACATCCCGCTTTCCTGAGCATCAGTGCTTGAGTTTTTCTGTAAGGCTGCACCATGTCCGTCGTCAATCAATTTGGAAAACTGTTCAACCGGAAACCTGCCACGCCAGACAACGGCGCGACGGCAGGCACTGCCGACGATGGGCAGGACCTTCTGGCCACGGGTTCGCTGGACGGCGCGCAACTGCGCGACGCGTACCAGGCCGAAGCCATGAACAGCGTGCAGGGAGACCCTGACGGCTACGCACCGGAGCTCTCGGCCCCGGACGTCGAGGAAGACCTGATTTCCCTGCCCATCCTGGGCCGCGCGACCGCAGCGGCCCACCAGCGCCGCCTGCTCGCCCTGCTGGGCGTCGGCGTGCTGGTGCTGGGTGCCATTGCCTTCTGGGTGCTGCAACAAGCCGACCGCTCTGCACAGCAACTGGCCGCTACCGGCCAATCGCTGATGCAGTCGCAGCGTCTGGCCAAGTCGGTGTCGCAGGCGCTGGTGGGTAGCCCCCAGGCTTTCCCCGACGTGGTGGAAAGCTCGGGCGTGCTGGCGCGCAACGTGCGCGGCCTGAACGCTGGCGACAACGAACTGGGCGTGCAATCGCTGGGCGAGCCCTACAAGCCGGATCTCGATGCGGTGAACCCGCTGATGGAGCGCGCAGAGCGCAACGCCAGCGTGGTGATGGGCCAGCAAAAGATCCTGACGCAGGTGGGTGACGCTCTGCGCACCATCAACCGCCAGTCGTCCGACCTGCTCGAAATCGCCGAAACGGTGTCGTCGCTCAAACTCCAGCAGAACGCGCCCGCCGCTGAAATCTCTGCTGCCGGCCAGCTGGTGATGTTGACCCAGCGTATCGGCAAGTCCGCCAACGAATTCCAGACCATGGAAGGCGTGAGCCCCGAGGCTGTGTTCCTGCTGGGCAAGGACTTGAACTCGTTCAAGGAAATCGCCCAGGGCCTGCTGGATGGCAGCCCTGAACTGCGCCTGGCCGCCACGAAGGACGCCCAGACCCGCGAGCAACTCGAATCGCTGATCAAGCTGTACGAACAAACCCGCACCCAAGCCAGCGCCATCCTGGGTAACCTGCAAGGTCTGGTGTCTGCCCGTGAAGCGCAGTCCGCCATCATTGCCGACAGCGAACCCCTGCGCCGCCAGCTGGAAGGCCTGCAGTCCAAGCTGTCCGCACAAACCGGTGTGGGCGGTGGTCAGCTGGCAGCCCTGGCTCTCGCCGGTCTGTTCGTGATTCTTTGCGGTGTGGGTATCTCCCGCGTGCAGCTGCTGGACAGCCGGGGCCGCCAGGCCGCTGCCGAATCGCAGCAAAAGGACGCCAAGCGCCAGGAGCAGGAAGCCAAGCGCGTCAACGATGCCAACCAGGCCGCCATTTTGCGTTTGATGAACGAACTGCAGTCGGTTGCTGAAGGTGACCTGACCCAGGAAGCTACCGTGACCGAAGACATCACGGGCGCCATTGCCGACTCGGTGAACTACACGGTGGAAGAACTGCGCCAACTGGTGGGCAGCGTGCAGAACACGGCGACCCGCGTGGCACAAACGACCGCCCAGGTGGACAGCACGTCGACCGAACTGCTGGCAGCCTCGACCGAGCAGCTGCGCGAAATTCGCGAAACCGGCCGCTCCGTTCTGGACATGGCGACCCGAATCAACGAAGTGTCCACACAGGCGCAAGAGTCGGCCACGGTGGCCCGCCAGTCGCTGCAAGCAGCCGACTCCGGTCTGCAGGCCGTGCAGAACGCCATCGGCGGTATGAACTCCATCCGTGACCAGATCCAGGACACCTCCAAGCGGATCAAGCGCCTGGGCGAGTCGTCGCAGGAGATCGGTGAAATCACCGAGCTGATTTCCGACATTACCGAACAGACGAACGTGCTGGCTCTGAACGCCGCCATCCAGGCAGCGTCTGCTGGTGAAGCCGGTCGCGGCTTCTCGGTGGTGGCAGAAGAAGTGCAGCGACTGGCTGAACGTTCCGCAGACGCCACGCGCCAGATCTCGGCGCTGGTGAAGGCCATTCAGACCGACACCCAGGATGCCGTGGCCGCTATGGAGCGCTCCACGCAGGGTGTGGTGGAAGGGGCCCGACTGTCCGACAGCGCCGGTACCGCACTGACCGAAATCGACCGCGTGTCGCGCCGCCTTGCCGAGCTGATCGAGCAGATCTCGTCGTCGACATCCCGCGAAGCCGTGCTGGCCAACGAAGTGGCCGACAACATCCAGCACATTTTTGCGGTGACCGAGCAGACCGGTGAAGGTACCCGGACCACAGCACAGCAGGTGCGCGAACTGTCGCACATGGCCGAAGAACTGCGCCAATCGGTGGCCCGGTTCAAGATCGCCTGACGCGTCAGCAGTTAGTCATCAATCAGCTGGCTCATAGCGGCCGGGGACGAATACATGTCATCTATGGATGTCAACAATGCACCGGCCGCAGACTGGTCCCAAGGGGACCAGGACCTGGGTCCCTTGGCCTGGGTGCTGGACGAACTGCGCAAATCGCTGGACGGTGCGGTCAAGGCCATGCGCCGCTTCGTGCGCGACGCCGAAGTGGCCAGGGAGTCGGATCTGGCCGCGCTGGACGCCGGGTCTCTGCGCATAGCGCGCCAGCAACTGCACCAGGCGTGCGGTGCGCTTGAAATGGTGGGCATGGGCCCACCGGCGTTGGTGCTGCGCTCGATGGAGTCTGCTGTCCAGAAGTTCGTGCAGCGCCCTGAAACCTGCAGCGACGAAGCCGCTGCGGTGATCGAGCGCGCCAGTTTTGCGCTGATCGAATACCTGGAAACGGTGCTGGCGGGCAAGCCTGCCTCGCCCGTGTCGCTGTTTCCGCAGTACCGCGATGCCCAGGCACTGGCCGGGGCCGACCGTGTGCACCCTGCCGACCTGTGGCCCGTGGAGCGCCGCTTTCGCGAGCCGGAAGGCACGGTGTCCGTGCCCCCGCTTCCCTACGGCCCGGAAGCCCGTGCACGCCTGGATTCCGCGGTGCTGCGCATCGTCAAGTCGGGTGACCTCAAGGCGGCCATCAGCCTGCGCGACACCTGCCTCGGGTTTGTCGCAGCTCAGCCGGACCGCCAGTCGCGCGCCTTCTGGAAGATCTGTGCCGGCTTCTTCGAAGCGTTCGGCACCGGCCTGTTGCCCCCCGATGTGTATGTGAAGCGCGTCGCGTCGCGCGTGCTGATGCAGTACGCCACGCTGGCCAAGGGCGACACCACCATCGCCGACCGTTTGGTGCAAGACCTGCTGTTCTTCTGCTCGCAGGCCAAGCCGGCCGAAGGCACTCTGGACGACGTGCCTTCGCTGCGCGCCGTGCGCCAGGCGTTTTCGCTCGACCGTTTCAAGCCGGTCGATTACGACACCCCCCGCTTCGGCCGCTTCGACCCTGCCGTGTTGACCCAGGCCAGAAAGCGCATTGCCGCGGCCACGGAAACCTGGTCGGGCCTCGCGGGCGGAGACCGCAACAAGCTCAAGCCTGCAGCGGACCAGTTCAGCCTCGTCTGCGACTCCCTGCGCAAGCTGCACCCAGGCAGCGAGAACCTCGCCCTGGCCCTGACGCGCGTGGTCGAATCCACCACCCGCTCGGGCGAGCCGCCTTCGGCCGCCCTGGCCATGGAGGTCGCGACCTCGGTGCTGTACCTGCAGGCCGCGTTCGAAGAACTGGACGCTGGCGACGAACAGATGGAAGTGCGCGCGACCCGCCTGGCGGAGCGCCTGGATGCGGTGGGCGCAGGCGCACAGCCTGAGCCCCTCGAACAATGGATGGAAGAGCTGTACCGCAGGGTCAGCGACAACCAGACCATGGGCAGCGTGGTGGACGAGTTGCGTGCCACCCTCGGCGAAGCCGAAAAGGCGCTGGACCAGTTCTTCCGCAATCCGCAAGACACGGCTGTTCTGGCCGCGGTGCCGGGCCACCTGGCGCAAATGCGCGGCGTGCTGTCGGTGCTGGGCCTGGACCAGGCCTCGTTGGCCGTCGTGCGCATGCGCGATATGGTCGAGCGCCTGCTGATCAACGAAGTGCCCGAGGCCGAGCGCCAGGGCGTCTTCGAGAAGCTGGGCAACAGCCTGGGCGCTTTGGGTTTCCTGATCGACATGCTCAGCTACCAGCGCACCATGGCGCGCAAGCTGTTCGTGTACGACGAAGAACTGGGCGAGCTGCGCATCCTGATGGGCAAGACACGCCCCCGCGCATCGGACGCGGTGGAAGAGTCTCCCGCCAAGCTGGAAGAGCGCTCTGCGATCCCGGTGCCCGACGTGCTGCCACGCTTTCCGGTGCAGGAACCCATCAGCGCACCGACCGATTTCGGCTCCTTGCAGGAACTGCCGGATTTCCCCGCTGCGGCCCCTGTCGCGGCGCCGTCCGATGCCCCATCCCTGGCGCCCGAAATCTCTTTCGACGCGCTGGACCTGGGCGCAAACGCTGCGGCACCAGCTGCCGCGCCGGCCCCTTTCATCAACCTGCGCGCAGCGCCTGCCATCGAAGACGAACTCCTCGAGGTATTCCTCGAAGAAGCGCGCGAAGTGGTCGTCAACGGTCTGGCCGCGATCGACCTGCTCCGCGATGAACCGGGCAACCTGAGCGAGCAGACCACGCTGCGTCGTGCGTTCCACACGCTCAAGGGCAGCTCGCGCATGGTCGGCCTCAACGACTTCGGCGAAGCCGCCTGGTCGATGGAGCAACTGCTCAATGCCTGGCTGGCAGAGCAAAAGCCGATGCAGCCCGAATTGCTCACGCTGTCGGCTGATTCCTTGCAGGCCTTCAGCCGCTGGGCAGACGACATCGCGGCAGGACGCGATGCTGGCTGGGACCCAGAGGCCTTCCGCAAGTCTGCTGACGCGATGCGCCTGGATGGCACCTTGCTGCCGCTGGCACCCCCGTCGGCCGATGGAGTCGCGGCCCCGGTGCCCGCCGCTGCCGAACCCGAGCTGGTGGCCGAGGCGCCCGAACTGGCCGCTCCGGAAGTCGAGCCCCTGGTGGCAGAGTTGCCTCCTGTGTTGCCCGAGCCTGTGGTCGCAGAAGTACCTGCCGCAGGTGAAGAAGAATTCACCATTCCCGACTTTGAGGCCACCGAGATCGCAGAGCACGGTCCCGACGAGATCGCTGCGGTGCCGGAAGTGGCCGAGGACATCGACTTCTCGGTCTTCAGCGCTGCGCTGAACGAAGCCTCGCCTGCCGAAGTGCCCGCTGCAGTCGATACGTCCAGCGTCGATTTCGTGCTGGACCTCGAACTGCCAGACCTCGAACCCGTGGCCGCCGCAGAGCCTGTGGCTGACGGCTATCTGTCGCTGGACTCCGAGCCAGCCGCCGAAGGTGCCGTGGAAGAGGCGGATGCAGCGCCTGCGTTGCCGCCTCTCGAGTCGGTGGAAGAGGTCGAATTCCTGGAAGCACAGGAATTTGCAGAACTGGAAAAACTGCTGGATGCCGGTGAGCCGGAGCCCGTGGCTTCTGCAACTGCCGAGTTGCCCGATGCGCGCGTGGATGCCCCGGTGGCTTCGTTCGCCGCAGAAGACGCGGCCGATGCGGAGCTCACTGCGGCAGCCGAGCCATCAGCTCCACTTCCGGTCTCGGCCGATCTGGACGAACCGCTGCAGCTGGACGATTCCGGCAGCGACGATGCGGTGAAGGTCATCGACACGCTGCGCATTCCGATCCCTCTGTACAACGTGTACCTGAACGAAGCCGACGAGTGGTCGCGCCGCCTGGTGACCGGTCTGCAGGAGTGGGCGCTGGAGCTGCACGAGCCGCTGCCCGACAACGCCGTGGCGCTGTCGCACTCGCTCGCAGGCAGTTCGGCCACCGTGGGTTTCACGGGTCTGTCCGAAATGGCCCGCACACTGGAACATGCGCTGCAACACGTGCAGTTCCAGTCTGGCGGCACCGAGGAGCAGGCCCAGGCGTTCATGGCTGCGGCCGACGACATCCGCCGCCTGCTGCACCAGTTCGCGGCCGGATTCCTGAAGGAGCCCAGCCAGGAAGTGCTCGAACAGCTGCGCCAGATTCTGGAGACCGAGGTCGAAAACACCCTCACGCCTCCCGAAGACGACTTGCTGGACGCGTACGCCAACGAGTTTGCAGAACCGGCACCCGCAGCGCCAGCAGAACCCGCAGCAGCTGTGGTTGCTGCTGCGGAGCCCGCCGCGCCCGAGCTGCCTGAAGAACCCGAAGCGTTTGCCGAGTCGACACTCGACCCTGCTCCGCTGATCGTGCCCCAAGGCCATGTGGCCCCCGCGCTGTCGGTGGTGGTGCACGACCAGGACCAGTTGGTGGACGACGCCATCGCCCACGCCGTGGCCATGGCATCCGACGTGGACGACGACATCGACGCCATCGACGTCATCGACCCAGACCTGTTCCCGATCTTCGAGGAAGAAGCCGCAGAACTGCTGCCCCAGCTGGGTGGTGCACTGCGCCAATGGGCCTCCCGCCCCGACAACCTGGGCGCACGCAGCGAGGTGCTCCGTGCCTTGCACACCCTCAAGGGCAGCTCGCGCCTGGCAGGCGCCATGCGCCTGGGCGAAATGGCGCACAGGCTGGAATCGGCGATCGAACACCTCGATGCCGAGACCGTCACGTCCGACCAGATCGAGCCTTTGCAAGGCAGTTTCGACGGCTTGCAGGCCAACTTCGAGGCACTGCGCGCCATCGGCCAGAACGCTGGCGACACCGTGGTGGCGCTGCCTGTGGACGCTGCGCGCGCCGGCGCTCCGGCTGCAGCACCGTCTGCAGATGCGGCGGCCGCAACGTCGGCTCCATCGGCGGCTACCCCTGCGGGCGCTACCGCTGCCCGCATGCCCGGACCGTCCCAGCTGGCGCCCCTGCGCGTGGCGACGAACCAGTCGGTGCGCGTGCGTGCCCAGTTGCTGGACCGCCTGGTCAACCAGGCCGGCGAGGTGATGATCAGCCGCTCGCGCCTGGACGTTCGCCTGGGCCAGTTCCGCAGTTCGCTCACCGACCTGTCGGGCAACCTGGACAGGCTGCGCCAGCAGCTGCGTGACATCGAAGTGCAGGCCGAGTCGCAGATGCAATCGCGCCTGGCGCTGTCCAAGGACTCCGCCGCCGGTTTCGACCCGCTGGAGTTCGACCGCTTCACCCGCGTGCAGGAACTCACGCGCATGATGGCCGAGTCGGTGAACGACGTGGCCACCGTGCAGCGCAACCTGCAACGCGCCATGGAAGGCGCCGAAGACGATCTGATCGCCCAGGGCCGCCAGGCCCGCGAGCTGCAGCGCGACCTGCTGCGCACCCGCATGGTGGAGTTCGAAGGCATTGCCGAACGCCTGTACGCCGTGGTGCGCCAAGCCTCCAAGGAGACCGGCAAGCAGATCAAGCTCGACATCACCGGCGGCTCCATCGAAATGGACCGCGGCGTGCTGGACCGCATGACGCCGGCGTTCGAACACTTGCTGCGCAATTGCGTCGCCCACGGCATCGAAGACCCGCAGGTGCGCACGGCGGCTGGCAAACCAGCCTCCGGCACCATCACGGTGGACCTTCACCACGAAGGCAACGACGTGTCGGTCGAGTTCCGCGACGACGGTGCAGGCCTGAACCTGCCCCGCATTCGCGAGAAGGCGCTGGCGCAAGGCATCGTGGAAGCCGGTGTCGAACTGAGCGACGCCGATGCCGCCAACTTGATCTTCATGCCCGGGTTCTCCACGGCGTCTGAAGTGACCGGCCTGTCGGGCCGTGGCATCGGGATGGACGTGGTGCGCGCCGAGATCAACGCGCTGGGTGGCCGCATCGAAACCTCGACCGAAGCGGGCAAGGGTGCTGCGTTCCGCATGGTGCTGCCCCTGACGACTGCGGTGACGCAGGTGGTGATGCTGCGCGCGGGCGATCTGTCCGTTGGCGTACCCGCCAGCGTGGTCGAGATCGTGCGCCGCACGTCATTGCAGGACCTGGAAGAAGCCTACCGGACCGGCACCTTCGATGACGGCACCGAAAAGCTGCCGTTCTTCTGGTCCGGCGCGCTGCTGCAGGCCTCGGCCCGCAGCTACGAGCCTGCTGGCAAGACCCGCCCTGTCGTGATCTTCCGAAGCGCTGCACAGCGCATCGCGATGCACGTGGACGAAGTGCTGGGCAACCAGGAAGTCGTGGTGAAGAACCTCGGGCCGCAGCTGTCCCGTCTGCCTGGCCTGGCCGGTATGTCGGTGCTGGCATCGGGCGCCGTGGTGCTGATCTACAACCCCGTGGCGCTGTCCACGGTGTATGGCGACCAGGTGCGTGCGGCCAGCGTTGGCCTGCCACCCGCTTCTGAAGCTGGCGGCGCGGGCGCCGGCAAGGCAGTGGTGCTCCCCCAACTGGCAGGACCGAGCCAGGTGCCGCTGGTGCTGGTGGTGGACGACTCGATCACGGTGCGCCGCGTCACGCAGCGCCTGCTGCAGCGCGAAGGCTACCGCGTGTCCCTGGCGGCCGACGGCCTGCAGGCGCTCGAACGCTTGCAGGAAGAGCGTCCGACCGTGGTGCTGTCCGACATCGAAATGCCGCGCATGGACGGCTTCGACCTGGCGCGCAACATCCGGGCCGACGGTGCACTGCGCGACCTGCCGATCATCATGATCACCTCGCGGATCGCCGAAAAGCACCGCGAGCATGCGATGGAGCTGGGCGTGAACCACTACCTGGGCAAGCCGTACTCGGACGAGGAACTGCTGAGCCTGATCCAGCACTACGCGCGCCTGGAGGCCGCGGCCGCCGAGGCTTGACCACGGTACTGCAGGAGCAGATGCCCGGATCGGTGGACGAGAGAGATAGAGACGAATGAATGTGTGCCGCGGCATGCGGCCCCCTGAAGGAGCTGCATGCCCGGTTCTCACACAGTTCCTGCAACGGGCGCCCTGGAGGCGCCCTTTTTTTTGAGCGTGCCATGCCCCCAGAGTCCGATGTCCTGATCGAGCCCAACCCGCCCGCACCGTTCGGCGACAGCCGGCTGCTGGCCTGCCTCGCCCTGGTCGCCCGCGAAAGGGCGTCAGACCTTTTCCTGCTGGCGGGGGCACCGCCCACCGTCAAGCGGCAAGGCGACTTTCTGCCCATCAGCCAGCAGGTGCTGCCAGCGCAGGACATCCGCACTATGGCCTATTCGATCATGGGCAAGGCGCAGCGCCACGAGTTCGAAAGCACGATGGAGTGCGACTTCTCGTACGCGACGGCAGAAGGCGATCGCTTTCGGGTCAACGTACACCTGCAGCGCGGCCAGGTGGGCATGGTGATTCGCCATGTGGCCTCCCGGATTGCCAGCCTGGACGAGCTGGGCCTGCCCAAGGTGCTCAAGGAGCTGGCCTTCCTCAAGGGCGGCCTGGTGCTGACGGTGGGCTCTGCAGGCTCGGGCAAGACGACCACGCTGGCCGCGCTGCTCGACCACCGCAACACCAACGCGTCCGGGCACATCCTCACCATCGAAGACCCGATCGAGTACCTGCACCCGCACAAGAAATCGCTGATCACGCAGCGCGAGGTCGGTATCGACACGCGCTCCTACGACGAGGCCTTGCGCCGCGCGATGCGCGAGGCGCCCAACGTGATCATGATCGGCGAGATCCGCGACCGCGCCACGATGCAGCATGCGCTGCACTATGCCGAGTCGGGCCACCTGTGCGTGTCCACTCTGCACGCGCACAACGCCAACCAGGCGGTGCAGCGCATCCTCAATTTCTTTCCGGAGCATGCGCACAAACAGCTGCAGATGGACCTGTCGCTCAACCTGCGGGCGGTGATTGCGCAGCGCCTCATCAAAGGCGTGTCGGCGCGCCTGGTGCCTGCTACCGAGGTCATGCTGCTCACGCCCTACGTGGCCGACCTCATCCAGAAAGGACAGGTCGACGAGCTCAAGACCGCCATCAGCCGGGGCGTGGAGCAGGGTATGTGCAGCTTCGACCAGTCACTGTTCGCGTTGGCTGAGTCCGGCGCGATCAGCGCCGAAGAAGCCATTGCCCATGCGGACAACCGCACCGACCTGTCACTCAAGCTGCGGCTGGCCGCGGGAGGCTCGCTCACGGTGGCGGGGATGAGCATGCGTGAGAACGCGCCTCCCGTCTGAGCGGGGTGGCAGATACCCATTCGTCTTCAGCAGATACAAGAACCCGTTCACGCTGGAATGCATCAACGGGCTCCGGACGGGCTCAGGGCAGGCCTGCCGAAGCGCCGCGCAAGGCTTCGACAGGCTCAGCCTGAACGGTCTTGGGTGATTGAACGCAAATCCGCAGGAAAGATCAGGCTCAGGCGCCGGCCTTCACCACCGCATACCGCGCCAGCGTCTGCTGCCGCGCGGTGTCATGGTCCACGATGGGCAAGGGGTAGTTGTCCCCCAGTTGCACGCCGGCGCTTTGCAGCTCCAGCGGCTTGGCCTTCCAGGGGGCATGCAGGGCTGCGTTGGGCAACGCGGCCAGCTGGGGCAGGTACCTGCGGATGAACTTGCCATCCGGGTCGAACTTCTCGCTTTGGCTCACCGGGTTGAAGATGCGAAAGTAGGGCTGTGCATCGCAGCCGCTCGAGCTGGCCCACTGCCAGCCCCCGTTGTTGGCCGACAGGTCGAAGTCGTTCAACTGCAGCGCAAAGTAGGCCTCCCCCCGGCGCCAGTCGATACCCAGGTCCTTGACCAGAAAGCTGGCCACCACCATGCGCAGCCGGTTGTGCATGTAGCCCGTCTGGTTGATCTGCGCCATGGCGGCGTCCACCAGCGGGTAGCCGGTGCGGCCCTCGCACCAGGCCGCAAACAAGGCATCGGCCTCGGGCCCCGTCTCCCAGTCGATGGCGTCGTAGGCGGGCTTGAAGCTGTTGTCCACCACGTGGGGGTGGTGGTACAGGATCTGAAAATAGAAGTCGCGCCAGATCAGCTCGCTCAGCCAGGTGGCCGCGCCGGGGCTGCCCTTGCTGGCGCGCTCGTGGGCGGTGCGGGCCAGCAGGCGGGGCGATATGGTGCCAAAGCGCAGGTGCACGCTCAGGTAGCTCGGGCCCTTGACCGCCGGGAAGTTGCGCGTGTCCTCATACTTGTCGATGCGCTCCACAAAGTCCGCCAGCAACTGGTGCGCGCCCTGGCTGCCGGTGGGGATCTTCAGCTGCGCCAGGCCCGCGGGCTCGAAGCCCAGTGCCGCCAGCGTGGGCACGGGCCTGCGGTGGCCCGCAGGCCGGGGTGCCAGCCGCGCGGCATGCCGCTCCACCGGGTAGCTGCTCAGGTAGAACGCATCCACCTTCTTGAGCCACGCGTTCTTGTACGGCGTGAACACGCTGTACGGGTGCCCCGCCTGCGTCATCACCTCGCTGCGTTCGAAGACCGTGTGGTCCTTGAAGGTGTGCAGCGCGCGGCCCTGGGCCGCCAGCCGGGTGCGGACGGTGCCGTCCCGCTCGATGGCCTGCGGTTCGTCGTCGTGGTTGGTGAACACGGCCTGCACGTCCAGCGCGGCCGACAGGTCCGGCACCGCATCGGCTGCCGCGGCGTGGTGCACCGCGATGAGCCCGCCGTGATCGTGCCCTGACAGGGCGCGCAGGGCGGCATCCAGCTCCACCAGCGTCTCGCGGATGAACTCCACCCGCCGGTCCGCGCGGGGCAGCGCATCGAGGATATCGGTGTCGAAGACAAACGCGCAGTGCACCTGCTGGCACTGGGTGAGGGCGTGGTACAGGGCGGCTTGGTCCTCGGTGCGCAGATCGCGCCGAAACCAGACCAGCCCGCTTGAATAGGAGGGCGCCGAAGGGGGCTGCATGTTCACCGTTAAAATTGCGGAATGTCCTCCGATTCTGCGCCCATCAACCTGACGCATCACTTCCTGATTGCGATGCCCGGCCTGGAGGATGAGTCTTTCGCGCGCAGTGTGGTCTACCTGTGCGAGCACAGCGAACGCGGTGCGCTGGGCCTCATCATCAACAAGCCCACCGACATCACCCTGAAGGGCCTGTTCGACAAGGTCGATCTGTCCCTGCGGCGCGAAGACCTGACCCAAGAGCCCGTGTTCCAGGGCGGCCCGGTACAGACCGAGCGCGGCTTCGTGCTGCACGAGCCCATGCTGTTCGAGAGTGCCGAGGCGGATGAATCCGTGTACGCCTCCACCATGACCATTCCGGGCGGCCTGGAGATGACCACCTCCAAGGACGTGCTCGAAGCCCTGTCCACCGGTGCGGGCCCCCGCCGCGTGCTGATCACGCTGGGCTATTCGTCCTGGGGCGAAGGGCAGCTCGAGACCGAGCTGGCCGAGAATGCCTGGCTCACCGTGGCGGCCGACCTGTCGGTGATCTTCGACACCCCCGTGCCCGAGCGCTACGACCGGGCCCTGGCGCTGCTGGGCCTCAAGGCCTGGATGCTGTCGCCCGAGGCGGGGCACGCATGACCGTTGCGCCCGTTCACCACGAGCCCCCCGAGCAACCCGCCGTTCCCGCGCATTTCCAGACCTTTTTGGCTTTTGACTTCGGCCTCAAGCGCACGGGCGTGGCCACCGGCAACCGCATGCTGCGCAGCGCGACACCCCAGCGCACCATCCAGGCCGAGGGCGACGCCCGCTTTGCCCATGTGGCCGAGCGCATCAAGGAGTGGCAGCCCGACGCCCTGGTGATCGGCGTGCCCTACCACCCCGACGGCGCCAGCCACGAGAACACCGCGCGCGCGCTCAAATTCGGCCGCCAGCTGCGCGGACGCTTCGGCCTTTCGGTGTTCGAGGTGGACGAACGCTACAGCACCACCGAAGCCATTGCCGGTGGCGCCAAGGACGCCGATGCCGCCTCGGCCTGCATCATCCTGGAACAGTTTTTGAGGACCCTCCCATGACTACCCCCTCCAACGCCATCGCAGGCAGCCTCGTGCTCGATGCCGAGGCCCTGTACCGCGAGCTGCTGCGCGGCGTGCGCAGCATGCACACCGGCACCACGCGCCTGGTGGGCATTGCCTCTGGCGGTGCCTGGCTGGCCGAGCGCCTGCAAAAGGACCTGGGCCTCGAAGGCCCCGCCGGCGTGCTGTCGTCGGCCATGCACCGCGACGATTTTGCCCAACGCGGCCTGGCCGCCAGCGCGCAGACCACACTGCCGTTCGACGTGAACGGCGCCGACGTGCTGGTGCTCGACGACGTGCTCTACACCGGGCGCACCATCCGCGCCGTGCTCAACGAATTGTTCGACTACGGCCGCCCCGCCAGCGTGCGCCTGGCCGTGCTGGTGGACCGCGGCGGGCGCGAGCTGCCGGTGCAGGCCGACTTCGCCGCCGCGCGCGTGGCGCTGCCCGCATCGCAGTCGCTGGCGCTGGCGCGTGACGACAGCGGCACCTTCCATTTCCAAGTCAAAGAGGCCTGACCGTGCTGAAGAAGCGCAACCCCCAACTCAACGGCAACGGCGAACTCATCCACCTGCTGTCCATCGAAGGGCTGCCGCGCGACATCGTCACGCACATCCTCGACACGGCCGCCAACTTCGTCTCCGTCAACGACCGCGAGGTCAAGAAGGTGCCGCTGCTGCGCGGCAAGAGCGTGTTCAACCTGTTTTTCGAGAACAGCACGCGCACGCGCACCACATTCGAGATCGCGGCCAAGCGCTTGTCGGCCGACGTGATCAACCTGGACATCGCGCGCAGCTCGGCCAGCAAGGGCGAGTCGCTGCTCGACACCATCGCTAACCTCTCGGCCATGGCGGCCGATTTGTTCGTGGTGCGGCACAGCGAGTCGGGCGCGCCGTACCTGATTGCCCAGCACGTGGCACCGCATGTGCACGTGATCAACGCAGGCGACGGCCGGCATGCCCACCCCACGCAGGGGCTGCTGGACATGTACACCATCCGGCACTACAAAAAAGACTTCAGCAACCTCACCGTGGCCATCGTGGGCGACGTGCTGCACTCGCGCGTGGCGCGCTCGGACATCCACGGCCTGACCACGCTGGGATGCCCCGAAGTGCGCGTGGTGGGCCCGCGCACGCTGGTGCCGTCCGATATGTCGCAGATGGGCGTGCGCGTGTGCCACACGCTCGAAGAAGGCATCAAGGACGCCGACGTGATCATCACGCTGCGCCTGCAGAACGAGCGCATGAGCGGCGCGCTGCTGCCGTCCAGCCAGGAGTACTTCAAGAGCTTCGGCCTCACGCAGGAGCGCCTGCAGCTGGCCAAGCCCGACGCCATCGTGATGCACCCGGGGCCCATCAACCGTGGTGTGGAGATCGACTCCGCCGTGGTGGACGGCAAGCAGAGCGTGATCCTGCCGCAGGTGACTTTTGGCATCGCGGTGCGCATGGCGGTGATGTCCATCGTTGCCGGAAATGAGGCTTAACCCCCCTGAGCCGCTTCGCGTCTTCCCCCCAAGGGGGGACGCCCCCGGTGGCCCGGCGAAGCCGGTTCCACGGGGGCGCTGGCATCGCGTCTGCTGCGGTGCGAACGGCGGGTGAAAAGTTGAGTGAAGTATTTGCTATGTTTTTTGTAGCTGCTGGCGCTTATCCATCAAGCGGTAGCGGCCCATTTGGCTTGAAATCATGAAAATCCTGATCCAGAACGGCCGTGTGATCGACCCTGCCTCGGGGTTCGACCAGACCTGTGACATTGCGCTGGCGGCGGGCCGCATCGTGGGGGTGAACCGCGTGCCGCCCGAGTTCGCGCCCAACCGGGTGATCGATGCGGCGGGCTGCATCGTGCTGCCTGGGTTGGTGGACCTGGCGGCGCGCTTGCGCGAGCCGGGGTATGAGCACGAAGGCATGCTCGAATCCGAGATGGCCGCCGCCGTGGCCGGGGGTGTGACCAGCCTGGTGTGCCCGCCCGATACCGACCCCGTGCTCGACGAGCCGGGGCTGGTGGAGATGCTCAAGTTCCGCGCCGAGAAGCTGCACCAGTCGCGGCTGTTCCCGCTGGGCGCGCTCACCCGCAACCTCGCGGGCGAAGTGCTGACCGAAATGGCCGAGCTGACCGAGTCCGGCTGCGTGGGCTTCGGCCAGGCCGAGGTGCCGCTGGCCAGCACGCAGGTGCTGCAGCGCGCGCTGCAGTACGCGGCCACCTACGGCTACACCGTGTGGCTGCGCCCGCAGGAGATGCATCTGGGCAAGGGCGTGGCCGCCAGCGGCCCGCTGGCCACCCGCCTGGGCCTCTCGGGCGTGCCCGTGGCGGCCGAGACGATCGCGCTGCACACCATCTTCGAATTGCTCAAGACCACCGGCGCGCATGTGCACCTGTGCCGCATCAGCAGCGCAGCCGGCGTGGAGCTGCTGCGCCGCGCCAAGGCCGACGGCCTGAAGGTCACGGCCGACGTCAGCATCAACTCGCTGCACCTCACCGACGCGGACATCGGCTTCTTCGACAGCCGCGCGCGCCTGTCACCGCCGCTGCGCCAGCAGCGCGACCGCGATGCACTGAACGCCGCCCTGCTGGACGGCACCATCGATGCGCTGGTGTCCGACCACACCCCGGTCGACGAAGACGCCAAGACCCTGCCGTTCGCCGAAGCCGAGCCCGGCGCCACCGGCCTGGAGCTGCTGCTGTCGCTGGCGCTCAAGTGGTCGCAGGACAACGGCGTGCCGCTCGCGCGCGCGCTGGCCGTGGTCACCTCCGAGCCCGCCCGCGTGCTGGGCTCCGCCCTGGGCACGCTGCAGGCCAGCGTGGGCCAGATCGTGGAGGGCGGCGTGGGCGACCTGTGCATCCTGGACCCCGGCGCCGCCTGGGTCGTGCAGGGCAACGCGCTGCGCAGCCAGGGCAAGCACACCCCGTTCTCCGGCTACGAGCTGCCGGGCCGCGTGCGCATGACGCTCGTGGGCGGACAAGTCGCGTTTGATCGGTAGCCCCCCTGTGCCGCTTCACGCCATGTACCCAAGGGGACGCCACCCTTGGCCCGGGAAAGCCGGTTCCATGGTGGAACGGGCGTCGGCCGCGCCATTCATGCCAGTCGTGCCGGGCATGCTGATTGGGCGACCGCTGCAGGGCCGGTCCGTACGGATGGATCGATACGGACCATTGGCATGAGGCATCTGCGCGCCGGCTGGCGCTTGCTGCGTCTGCTGGGCCACATTGCCAAGGGGCTGTGGATCGTGGCGCTGCGCTTTCCGGCACTGTCCGAGGACCAGCAGCACGCGCATGTGCAGGCGTGGTCGCTGCAGCTGCTGGCCCGGCTGGGCATCAGCCTGCGCGTCGTGGGCCAGCCGCCGGTGGCGGGGCCGGTGATGCTGGTGGCCAACCACATCTCGTGGCTCGACATTCCGGTGATGCACGCAGGGCGGCACTGCCGCTTCGTGTCCAAGTCCGACGTCAAGGGCTGGCCGCTGATCGGCACCCTGGCCACCGCGGCCGGCACCCTGTACATCGAGCGCAGCTCGCGCCGCGACGCGCTGCGCATGGTCAAGTCCATGCAGGACGCACTTGGGCGCGGCGAGGTGCTGGCCGTGTTCCCCGAAGGCACCACGGGCGATGGCCGCGACATGCTGCCCTTCCACGCCAACCTCATCCAGGCCGCCGTCGCCGCCCAGGCGCCGGTGCAACCGGTGGGCCTGCGCTTTGCCGACAAGGCGACGGGTGCGACGAGCTTTGCGCCCAGCTATATCGGCGACGAGACGCTGATCGGCTCCATCTGGCGCACGCTGAGCGCGCCGCCGATTGAGGCGGTGGTGCACTACGGCGAGATCCAGCAGCCCGAGGGGCGCGACCGCCGCGTGTGGACGCAGAATTTGCACGGCACGGTGGATACGCTGCGGCAGACGGGGTGAGAATTTCGGGACTTGAATGGGTTGTGTTTTGACTCTCCTGCGCTGCGCGGGAGTACCGGCTGAATGGTTTGGAAAAGCGGCCTGAACCGATGACTGGGATCGGCCAATAGCGGCCATTAATGAGGACGCCAAGTTGTACTACCAAGGCTGTGTCGTGTTTGATGGCTTCCAAAGTGATAGCACGCACGCGATAGGTACAAGAACAAATGCCGACCCTGCCAGATAGTGATTTGGATAGAGCCAACGGTAGGCCAACACCATGCCAAGTAAGCTTGCGACTACCAGCAACAGGCAGTTCGCAATGCGCCATCCAACCCGTCGTTGGGGCAACAGGGCTCCCGAAATTCCAAAAAGTAGTATGAACATTGAGTCCATTAACGCGAAACTGATAGGGATGCTTATCGAATCAGCGTCTGCTGGATAAATTCCCCTTGTTAGATTGGCACCCAGCACGCCCCACAGGGTTGCGTTGGCACACACGACAGCACCAAAGATAGCCAGTGCAGATTGGGCACGAGATAGTGGCTTGAGATTTGGCATAAAAGGCATAGTAGGAGCCTTTCGTGTGCAGAAAATGAGCCTAATTTGAACTGAGCGTGAAGTAGCCATCTTGGATGCTCGCAAACCGGTGACCAATGCAAAGCGAGTCGGCTCAATTAACCCGCAATGTCTGCAAGAATGCAGGTCACTGAAGGACTGCTCAGGGCCCTGAGTCGACAGTGGGCACCCTTCCCGAAAGCAGCCACTGGCCTCGCTCCCCAAAACCGTGCATATTCCACGGTTACAGCCGCGGGGGCTGCTACACACCGGCCCCATACACGCCGTTTCCCCGTATCGTCCGCATCTTTCGCCAGCCTGCAGCCTTTGCAGGCCTGTCACTGCCGGGAGGGCACCATGAACCTGATCGAACGCGCCAAGAGCATTCTTTTGCAACCCAAGGAGACCTGGGTCGCCATCGACACGGAGCCTACCGACGTCGCCACGCTGTTCACCCGCTACGCGATGATCCTGGCGGCCATTCCGGCGGTGTGCGGGTTCATCGGCATGTCGCTGATCGGGTTCGGCGGGTTTGGCGTCACCATCCGCGTGCCCTTCGTCTCCGGGCTGGTGAACATGGTGGTGTCGTACGTGCTCAGCCTCGTGGGGATCTTCGTGCTGGGGCTGATCATCGATGCGCTGGCCCCCACGTTTGGCGGGCAGAAGAACCCCATTCAGGCCCAGAAAGTGGCGGTGTACGCCAGCACGGCGGCGCTGCTGGGCGGCATTTTCAGCCTGCTGCCCTCGCTGTCCGTGTTGATGCTGGTGGCTTCGCTGTATTCCATCTACCTGCTCTACACCGGCCTGCCGGTGCTGATGAAGAACCTGCCCGAAAAATCGGTGGTCTACACCGTGGTGGTCATCGTGGCGGCGATCGTGGTGGGCGTGATCATCGGTGCGGTCAGCTCCATCTTCATGCCGCGCGGCGGGTCGTTGATGGGCGGTGCTGCAGGCTCTGCCATCACCATGGAGACCGCGGGCGGCAAAGTGTCTATCGACACGGCCGGGCTGGAGGCCGCGGGCAAGAAGATGGAAGAGGCCGCGCGCAAGATGGAAGAAGCGCAAAAGAGCCAGGACCCGGCCGCCATCGCTGCCGCGGGCCAACAGGCGGCCGCGGCGGCTGCGGGCGCCCTGGGCGGCGGCCAGGTGGTGGCCGCGCAGTCGCTCAAGGCCGCGCTGCCCGAGAAGCTGGCGGGCCTGCCCCGCACGGGTTTTGACGTGCAGGACGGCGCAGCGCTGGGCCTGCCCACCAGCCAGGCCCGTGCGCAGTACGGCAGCGATGACAAGCAGGTGCGCCTGGAGATCGTGGACGTGGGCGGCCTGGGCCAGATGGCCGCGATGGCGATGGGCATGGCCCAGGGCGAAAAGGAAGACCCGTCCAGCGCTGAAAAGACCTGGCAGGAAGGCGGCCGCACGCTGCACACGCGCTACCAGAAGGACGGCAGCCATGCGGAGTTCAAGGCCATCCTGAAGAACGGCCTGGTGGTCAGCCTCGAAGGCGACAAGGTGGGCGTGAAGGAACTGCAGGGCTACATGTCGCAAGTGGACTTGAATGCCCTGGAAGGCCTGCAGCGCAAGGGCAAGTCCTGAAGCGCAATAGCACCCTCTGAAGCGCTGCGCGCGTCTCCCGCCTCTCTAGATTCGCTGCGCGATTCTGGAGGGGGATGTTCAGAGCACACCAGCGAAGCGCCGCATCCGCGCTCGCGCCCGCGCCCGCGCCCGGGGCGGCCCTTGCGCGGGGGCACTGGCTGTGGCCGCGCCAGTGGCATGCGCTGCGGGTGGCGCGTTGCACCGGTATGCATGCCGGCTTTTGAGCGTGGGGCACTGGCAGGGTCGGTAGACTGGTCGGCATCGACAGCGTGGCCGTCCGTCCGTTGGCGACGGTGGTCTTCGCTGGACTGATACCCTCACTTTGCCCATGCCCGACACGTCCGCACCCTCCCACCCCTTGCCTATGTACCAGCGCGCCATGGGCCCGGCCTTCGCGCGCCTGGCACCGGCGCTGGCGCGTTTTCACAGCCTGTCTGGCCAGCACCGGCTGCAGGGGCAGGTCGCGGTAGAAGCTCCCGCGGGCGCTGTGGGCCGCGTGCTGGCCTGGGCGCTGGGGGCGCCGCAGGCATCGGTGCGCGGCAGCATCGTCTTCGAGCTTCAGGCCACCCCGCTCGCCGAGGTGTGGACCCGCCACTTTCCCGCGCGCACCATGAGCTCGACGTTGCGTGCATCGGGCGGCCAAGTGGTCGAGCACCTGGGTGCGGCGCGCCTGGGCTTCACCTTGGTCGAGGCACAGGGCCGCCTGGTCATGCGCCTGGAGAGCCTGCACTTTCTGGGCGTTCCGTGCCCCGCATGGCTGCGCCCGCAGATCGTGGCCGAGGAGATGGGGCAGGGCGACACGCTGCACTTTCATGTGCAGGCCACCGTTCCCTGGGTGGGGCGGGTGGTGCACTACCGCGGCCACCTTGTCGTGCCGGTCGTACCGGCTGGGCGGGAGGCATCCGCATGATCGTGGTGTTCGATGCGCAGTGCCTGCTGTGCAATGGCTGGGTGCAGTTCATCCTGCGGCACGACCGCGCCGGGCGCATCCGGTTCGCGTCTATGCAGGGCGCCACGGGCCGGCAGCTGCTGGCCGATGCCGGACTGCGGGTGGACTCGTTGCAGACCCTGCTGGTCATCGATGGCGACCGCAGCTGGCAGCACACCGCCGCCATCCTGCGCGTGCTGCACGCGCTGGGCTGGCCGTGGCGGCTGGCGTGGGTGGGGTGGCTGGTGCCCGCACCGCTGCGCGATGCGCTCTACCGCTGGGTGGCGCGCAACCGCTACCGGATCTGGGGGCGGTCAGAGGTGTGCATGGTGCCTTCGCCCGAGACCGCTGCACGCTTTCTGGACTGAAATACTGCAGCGCTGATCGTCAAAAATGATAGCTGCTTGCGCTTGATGGACAAGCGGTAGAGCCCGTTTTGGATCAAATCCCGGCCATCATGCGCGCGGGAAGGTCACCACATGGTCCACCTGCGCGCGAATGCCGATCCACTCGCCCAGCGCATGGTTGTGGTGGCTGGGCACATGGGCCAGCACGGTGTGGCCGCTGGCCAGGCGCAGCGTGTACAAGAACTCCGACCCGCGGAACGACTTGCGCAGGATCTGCGCCTGCACCGGGGCGGCGTCGTCGTGCACCACGTCGTCGGCGCGCAGCAGCACGTCGCACTCGCCGCCCGCGTAGCTGCCGGGCAGCGGGCATTCCTCCAGGTCGGTCAGCTCGCCCAGCGGCGTCTGCGCGATCACGTTGTCACCGCGCTGCACCAGCGTGGCGGGAGCGAACACGCCGTGCCCGATGAAGTCGGCTACGAAGCGGGTGGCAGGGCGGTGGTACAGGGTGTATGCGTCGTCCCACTGGTGCAGCTGGCCTTCGTGCATCACGCCGATCACATCGCCGATGGCAAAGGCTTCGAGCTGGTCGTGCGTCACGAACAGCGCCGTGGCGCCCGCGGCCTTCAGGATGCCGCGCACCTCGTGCGCGAGCCGCTCGCGCAGGTCCACGTCGAGGTTGGAAAATGGCTCGTCCAGCAGCATGAGCTGGGGGCGCGGTGCCAGTGCACGGGCCAGCGCCACGCGCTGCTGCTGGCCGCCCGACAGTTCATGCGGAAAGCGGTTCTCGCTGCCCGCCAGGCCCACCAGCTCCAGCACCTCGGCCACGCGCGCGGCCTGCTCGGTCTTGGACAACCGGTGGATGCCGAACGCCACGTTGCGGCCCACGGTCAGATGGGGGAACAGCGCGTAGTCCTGAAACACCATGCCGATGCGCCGCTCTTCGGGCGGCACGCTCACGGTGGCGCTGCTCACCACCTGCTGGGTCAGGCAGATCTGGCCGCCGGCCACGGGCTCCAGCCCCGCCACCGCGCGCAGCAGCGTGGTCTTGCCGCAGCCAGACGGGCCGATCAACACGCCGATATCGCCTGCATTGAGGCTGAGAGTGACGCCTTGCACGGCGGCCTGCGCGCGGCCGGCATAGCGCACGTCGAGTTGGGAGACCTCAAGAAACATGCCCCAATTCTAGGCGTACGCACGAATGCTTAAAATTCGCATTTGCATTCCCGAACCATGCCTGGCCCCGCCACGCCGGGCGTGCGTCCCTGGTCCTGATTCCCTGACTCCTCCGCCGAGCCCCCTGCCTTGCGCCGCATCTCCTTCGCCCTTCGCTCCATTCCGCTGATCCTGTTTGCCGGTTTCCTGTCGCTGCCCGTGCTGGCGGTGCTGGCATCGTGGCTGCCTTTTGGCCAGGGCGATGCGCAGGCGGGCAGCATCCTGCGCGAGATGGCGTCCACCGTGCTGCCCGGCTATGTGTGGACCACGCTGTGGCTCAGCCTGCTGGTGGCGGTGGGGGCGGCCATCGTCGGCACGGGCACGGCGGCGATGGTGACGCTGTTCGACTTTCCGGGCCGGCGCACGTTCGAATGGCTGCTGCTGCTGCCGCTGGCCATGCCGGCGTATGTCACCGCGTATGCGTACACCGACTTCTTGCAGTTCAGCGGGCCCCTGCAGGTAGGGCTGCGCAACACTTTCGGCCTGGAAGGCCGCCTGCTGCCCGAGGTGCGCAGCCTGGGCGGCGCGGTGTGGGTGTTCATCTTCTCGCTGTACCCGTACGTCTACCTGCTGGCCCGCACCGCGCTGGGCGAGCGCGCAGCGCACCTCATGGAAGCCGCGCGGCTGCTGGGCGCGCCGCTGTCCCGCCGCATCCGCACCGTGGCCCTGCCGCTGGCGCGCCCTGCCGTGGCCGCCGGGGTGGCGCTGGTGCTGATGGAGACGCTGGCCGACTTCGGGGTCACCAGCTATTTCGGCATCCAGACCTTCACCACCGGCATCTACAAGGCCTGGCTGTCCATGGACAACCGGTTGGCCGCCGCGCAGCTGGCCACCATCCTGCTGGTGCTGGTTCTGCTGTTGCTGCACATGGAGCACCGCGCGCAAAAGCGCATGCGCTTTGCGGCCGGCGGTGGCCGCGCGGGCTCGGCCGAGGCGCAGCCCGTGCGGCTGCGCGGTGCGCGCTGCGCGGCCGCCTGGGCCATCTGCCTGGTCCCGGTGGTCATGGGCTTCGTGGCGCCGGTGTTCTTCATGCTGCGCCCGCTGGCGGCGGACTGGTCGGTGCTGCCGTGGGAGCGCTTCGTGGGCTGGGCCTGGAACAGCGTGCGCCTGGGTGGCATCACCGCCGGCCTGGCCGTGATGGTGGCGCTGGGCCTGGCGTTTGCGTTGCGCCGCCAGCCCGACCGCATCACCCGCGGCGTGGTGCAGCTCGCCAGCGTGGGCTACGCCGTGCCGGGCGCTGTGATCGTCGTGGGCCTGCTGCTGCCTGTGGGCTGGCTGCAGGCGGCGGTGCCGCAGTGGGGCGTGGGTGCACTGGTCACGGCCACCGCGTTCGGCATCGTGTGGGCGTACCTGGTGCGCTTTTGCGCTGTGGCGCTGCAGTCCATGCAAAGCGGCTATGCGCGCATCCCCCCCAACCTCGATGCCTCGGCCCGTATGCTGGGCGCGGGCAGCGCGCGGCTGCTGTCGCAGGTGCACTGGCCGCTGCTCAAGCGCTCCACCGCCGCAGCGGCGCTGCTGGTGTTCGTGGACGTGATGAAGGAGCTGCCCGCCACCATGGTGCTGCGGCCCTTCAACAGCGACACGCTGGCCGTGGTGGCCTACCAGCTGGCGCGCGACGAGCGCCTGGGCGAGGCGGCGCTGCCGTCGCTTGCGCTGGTGGCGGTGGGGCTGGTGCCGGTGATTTTGCTGAGTCGCACGCTGCGCAGCCGCTGATGAGTGGGTAGGTCGGCGCTGTGCGCTTTCGTAACCTTTCCACAGCAATTCGAGCCCTTGTACTCGCGCACGCAATCTTCAGGTCGTCAGAGACTAATCCAGCTTCCTGAATGGATAGTCGTTGATGATCCATCCATCACCCTGCGGGCAAACCACTTTCTGGTAGCCCAAGGATTTGGTCACCTTAACGTCTGGACTTATGGCACAGACATCACCCTTGGCCAAATGGAATTTCACGGTGAACCTGTCGTCGCTTTCGGCATAGACATTGACCGGGCCAGTGGCCTCCCAACGGCCCTGAGGCGGCTGTGGCGGGTCGGTGCAGGCACACAAGATAGACAGGCATGACAGCATCGCCATTTGCAAAACCCTGGTCATTTCGATTTTGAATAGTTAGTGCGCTTGATCAACCGATCCGAGCGGGAAAGAACAATCAGCAGCTCCTTGGGGGTCACCAATTTTGTGCTGGATGGCATCAGTTGAAAGCGTGGGTCATGGGCCAGTATGCCGACCTTTTCCAGAACGTCTGCCACATTGGTGGAACAACTATTGACCGCGATGTCGTAAGGCGCTTGAGCTGCAACACGCTTGTCCAGCTCGGCCTTGATGATCGCTTTTTCCTGGCGAGTGACACGCAGAGTCAGTGACACCACATCGCGTTTCACCCGCGTCAAGTTGCTGGTGATGTAGTCGTCGCGCCCAAGCTTTGCATATTTTGTGTGCGCACGGGAGTAGGTAGTGCCGTCAATGTCGATTGCGGCATGTCCGAACTGCGACCCAGGGCTGCTCATGATGGCGTCAAATACAAAAACCTCAATGCTCTGTTGAGGCTCTGTCATGGTGAGTGACATCTTCAGCCGCATCCGCCTTCGCTCGTATCCAAAAGCGTCCGGTCTCTGATTGAGCATCCACAGCGTAGGGCTCCCCGGTTCAACGCGGCCGGGCCGTATGGCAGCGATGTCGCCAGCTATTTGGAACGACGTTATGGCTTCAAGGAGTTCGGTCGACATCTTTCCATCCACCGCCAGCTGCCTGCTGCCGTTATCTCTCGCCAAGTGCCCGTTGAGAAGGCGCTGTATGGCTATCACGTCAGTTGGCTTATTCAGGCCTGCATCTCCCACAGCGCCAGTGATCCTTTGTTGTGCTGTTGCTCCCATTTTCATCCCACGTTGCGAATTGGTCGGTTGGTGCGGGTAGCACCGAACTTGGGCCATTCCATCATCTGTGGGAGCGGTTCCAACGTAGCTGGTGACGATGCAGCATCGGTTGATGCAACGAGGTCTAAAAAGGCTAGAAAGTGCGCCCTGATAGCAATTGGAAGAAATTTTTCATCGAAGGGGCCATGTGGTCCGTATGACGACATCAGGGTTTCAATCACCACTACTTGCGCAGCGCAGAAGGCATTTAGCGAGGTGCAGCGAAAGAGGATGACGCCGGCCTACGCAGAGCGCGAGGTCATGGCGCTGCAAGCGGTCTGTCGAGCCCATCACGTTAGCCGCCGCGCAGCTTCAACCCCAGCCTCCGCCACCCGATCACCACCCCCGTCACGCTCATCACCGCACCGCCCAGGCTCAGCACGATCAGCACCACATCCCACAGCGGCCTGCGCTCCAGCAGGGGCAGCCAGTCCCAGCTGTGCAGCATGGCAAACAGCCAGCGGCTGGTGCGGCGGCGGGTGTCGGTGCGGCCCAGCACCGCGCCGGTGTGCGGGTCGATGTGGACCCAGGTGGCCTGTGGGTCGTCGAACACCACGCGCAGCACGGGCAGGGGCTTGTCGCCGCCGCCGGTCATGGTGTGGGCTGCGCGGTCGTAGTAGTGCAGGTCATAGGCCTGCAGGGTGTCGGTGCGCACTACCGGGTAGGGCAGCAGTTGGGCGGCGGCGTGGGCCAGTGCGCCGGGCTGCCAGGCGTGGGGGTCGCCTGTGCCCGCGTGCAGTACCAGGGGCGCGCCGGTGGGGCTGTGTGCCTGTACCAGGGCGTGGCCGGCGGTCTGCGTCCAGCGCAACTCGCGGGTATTGGGCGATGCAGCGGCCAAGAGCGCGGGCACGCTGGCGGCGGGCACGGGCAGCACCAGGGGGCCGCCGTGCATGGCCTCGGTGCGCAGCGGGGCGGCGCCGCTGTCGAAGATCTTCCAGGGGTTCATGGACATGAGGCCGCTGAAGATCCAGGTGAAGGTGACGAGCGCAAACACCAGGCCGAACACATGGTGCCAGCGCATCATGAAGCCGCGGTACGGCGTGCGTGCACCGGTCTTGTAGCGGCCCGCAAAGCGCCAGCGCATCACGCCCACCACGGTGCCCGTCACTGTCAGCACGATGCCTGCGATGGAGAGCCAGTTGACGATGTCCGTCCAGTGGGGGTTGAACACATTGCCCCGCAAGGGGTACAGCCAGTGAATCCAGGCGCCTGCGTAGTTCCACACGCGCTCTTGCAGCGTGGCGTCGCGCACCACCTCGCCGGTGATGCCCGATACGTAGACGACGGTGCCTGCCGCATCGCCCAAGTGCAGGCGGTGCAGCGGGCGGTGCACGTCCAGGGCGCGGGAATGGGTGAACGCATCTTCGTCCACTGTGCCCAGGTGCTGGATGGGTCCCGCAGCGCCCTGTGCAAAAGCGCTCGCAGAAGCGACGGCGTGTTGTGTATCCACCTGCTGCAGCACGGCGCCGGTGATGGCGTCGATGACGGCCGGAGCCGCTGGCCTGCGCGGGGGCGCTTCCTTTGAAGCGGGCGCTGTGTGCGTGGCCTGCGCCGTCGCCGGTATCACCAGGTACACGGCCCGGCCAGCGCTCGCCACAGCCAGCCGCAGGTCCTGCAACGGGCCGGTGATGCCCGCGCGCTGCAGCGCCTCGGCAGGCTCCAGCACGCGGTCGGGCCCTTGCGTGGCGGGGCGCAGCGGCGGCAGGTGTGCCAGCCGCTCGGCCTGCGTGAGCTTGGGGTAGCCCACGTACATCATGACCACGCCCGAGACGAACCACATGGCGAAGAAGGCGCACAGCAGCACGCCCAGCCACCGGTGAACCAGGTACAGCCAACGCTTGGCATGCAGCATGTGTGGGTGCTCCCTGCGTCAGAAGGCGGTGTGCAGCGTCACGTCCAGCGTGCGGGGCGCGCCCAGGTACACCTGGTCGCGCGTCTCGGCGGCGTAGATGCGGTCGGTGGCGTTGCGGATGCGGCCGGTGAGCGTGGTGGTGGGGCTGACCTTCCACGCCAGGCCCAGGTCCAGCAGCGTGTACGAGGGCCAGAACTTGGTGTTGGCGGCGTTGCCATACACCTTGCCCACATGGCGCACCCCGGCGCTGGCGGTGATGGCGGGCGTGATGGCATACGACGCCCACAGGTTGGCCACGGCCTGCGGTACCAGGGCCGGCACGTTGCCCGCGCGCGAGACGCCGCCCTGCACGAAGTGCTCGTACCGGGCGCGGATGAGCGACAGGTTGCCTTGCAACTGCCACCGCGCGCTGGGGCGCACGCCGGCCGCCAGCTCGATGCCCTTGGACGATTGCTCGCCCACCAGCACGGTGAGGTTGGGGTTGGCCGTGTCTTGCGTGGCGATGTTCTTGCGGCGAATCTCGAAGGCCGCCACCGTGGCGCTGCCTTTGCCGTCCCAGAAGTCCCACTTGCTGCCCAGCTCGACCTGGCGGCCCGTGGTCAGCTCGCTGTTGTTGCGCACGTCGGCGAACGACGCTGATGCCAGCGAGCCCGAGGGCGGGTCGGCCGCGTTGGAGGCCTGCGCATACAGGTTGGCGCCGGGGGCGATGTCCCACACCACGCCCAGGCGGCCGGTCGTGGGGCTGTAGCTGCGGCTGAACGTGGCGGGCGCGGCGGCGGTGACGGCGCGGCGGTTGACCAGGTCGAGCCCGATGCGCTCGTGCCGCAGCGCGGTGACGAGGTTCACGCCCGGCACCACGGCTGTGCGGTTCTCCAGGTACAGCGCGGTGGTGGTGGCCTTGTTGTCCTTGTCGGCACTCAGTACGGGCGACATGCCGGGGATGTCGAAGAAGTTCTCGGTCGAGAACTGGTAGGGGTTGACCGTGCTCACCGTGACCGAGGGGCCCAGCGGAAACCGCGTCTGCTTGTTCACGCTCACATCGAGGCCAAAGGCCCAGTCGCTTTGGCGGCCCGCGAGCTGGCCCTGGTAGGTGCCCTCCAGCCGATTGCCCACCAACTGCTGGTCGTGGCGCTGCAGCAGGGGCGATGTGCGAACGACCGCCGTGTTGGCGGCGTTGAAGGTGTAGATCTCCACGTTACGGTAGTCACGCAGCGCGTCGTACGCGTACAGCGTGTTCTTGATCTGCAACGCATCCGATACGCGCCACTGCGACACCGAGCGCAGCCACTGCACGCGGTGGCCGTACATGCCGTCGGCGCTGTTGTAGTTCGCAAAGCGCGTGGCCCGGTCGATGCGCAGCGCGCCCACGGCGGGGTTGAGCACGGGCGTGCCCCAGTAGGGGCGGTCCACGTGGTCCTTCTGGTATTCGTAGGCCAGCGTGTGGGTGAAGCCGCCGCCCAGGTCCGACAGCAGCGAGGTGGCTAGCTGTGTGGCCTGGGTTTTTGTGCCGTGCGTCCAGCTGCCAGCGTCGCGGTGGTTCAGGTCGATGCGCGCGAAGTGGGCCGGGCCGGTGCCATCGGTGCTTGTGGCGATGCGCCGGTTCAGGCCCACCGACACCTCTTTGTGCCCGTAGGAGCCCAGGCGCACCTGGCCTTCGGCGAAGTCGCTGCGCTCGGCCGTCTTGGTGATGTAGTTGATCGAGCCGCCCACGCCGCCCGATCCGAACAGAAAGCTCGACGCACCGCCGATGGCCTCCACCCGGTCGTAGATCCAGCTGTCCACCGCGCGCGTGGCGCTGCCGTACTGTGGGTTGATGCCGTTGTACAGCTGCGCCACCGAATTGGCCGTGAAGCCCCGGTAGTTGGCGGCCATGGAGCCGGGTGCGTTGTGGGCGGTGACGCCCGGGATGCCCCGCAAGATCTCCTGCGTGTCCTGCGCGCCGCGCGCGTCGATGGTGGCTCGGTCCACCACGGTGACGGCGGCCGGGGTCTCGCGCGCCGTGAGGCCCAGGCGGCTGCCGGTCTCGGTGGGGGTGTCGAGCTGCAGCTTGCCGCCAGCCGATGCTGCGGGCTCGGCCACGGTCACGGGCTGCAGCGTGGGTGTGGGGGTGGCGTCTTGCGCCTGGGCTGCTGCCAGCGGGCCCAGCGCCAGCAGGGCCAAGACGCCGCTGTAGATGGGCGAGGGCGACAGGGTCAAGGAGCGGCCCACGGGCTGCAGGCAGCCGCTATCAGCGAAACGGGGCGCGCAGGCGCGGGTGGCCGCAGTGCGGCGGGGGGAGGTACGGGACATGAAAAAAACGCTCGGAATGAACCGCGCAGCCCACCCCACAGGATGCGCTGGCGCGTTGGTACGGACAGGGATGCAGTGCCGTCCCACCAGGAACGCGGCGCTGCGAAGGCGTGTCAGCTCACGAGCGTGCGGGCGGGCCGCGGGCCGGCAGCGGCGCTGCCGTGGCCGCCGCAATGCGGGCGGCCTCCACCGGCTGCAGCGCATGGGCCAGCGGGTGGTAGGGGAGCGGAAGGGTCACCGCAGCCGGCGGTGGTGCAGCCGGCGTGGCGCACAGTGGGCAGTCCATGGGGGTGGCGGCCATCTCCACCGTGCCGTCGTCGGTCTGCACCAAAAGCTTGATGGTGCCGGCGCCCGAGCAGATCACTTCGATGGTCTGCGGGTTGACGAACGGGGTCGCCACGGCCATGCCCATCGACGCCACGAACCATGCGAGCACCCACAGGCGCAGCGCAGAGAAGGTTCGTCGGGTGGCGGTCATGGGGCGCGATGATAACCGCGCATGCCCCGGATCGCCGGGCGAGGCACTGCAGGCGGCGTGCGCGCCTCTCGATGATCTCAATGCGATGTGCTATAAAAAATATAGCTATTGGCGCTGATCCATCAAGCGGCGGGAGGTCGTTTGGATCGATAGTCTTCAGGAGCGAACACCGTGCCGTAACCTCTGTGGCGCTGGCGGTAACTGGCCCTGCTGCCCGTGCGTTGGGCGCCGCAGACTGGGGGGCGCTGGCGTTGCTCCTGCAGTCTGCAAGGCGCACTCACCGCGCCTTGGCGCTCGTCACCATGCCCTGGGTCGCCGCCCACGCGTTGATGTCGTCGCGCCGGATCGCCGCGGCCATCAGCTGCGGAAAGGCGTCGGGCGTGCACGCGAACGAGGGCACGCCCAGCGCGGCCAGTTTGGCCGCCAGCGCGTGGTCGTAGGCGGGCGCGCCTTCATCGCTGAGCGCCAGCAGGGTGATGAACTGCACGCCGCTGTCCACCAGCTCCGCGGCGCGGCGCAGCAGGTTGGCCTCGACGCCGCCTTCGTACAAATCGGAGATCAGCACGAAGATGCTGTTGCGCGGCTCCTTGATGAGGGACTGGCAGTACGCCACCGCGCCGTTGATGTCGGTGCCGCCGCCCAGCTGCACGCCGAACAGCACGTCCACCGGGTCGTCGAGCTTTTCGGTCAGGTCCACCACCGCTGTGTCGAACACCACGAGCTTGGTGGATACGGCCGGCAGGCTGGCCAGCACTGCACCGAAGATGCTGGAGTACACCACCGAGTTGGCCATGGAGCCGCTCTGGTCGATGCACAGCACCACCTCGCGCTGCGGGCGCCGGGCCTTGCGGCCGTAGCCGATCAGCGTCTCGGGCACCACGGTGCGGTAGTCGGGCTGCCAGTGCTTGAGGTTGGCGCGGATGGTGCGCTGCCAGTCGATCTCCGAGTGGCGCGGGCGGCGGTTGCGCTGGCTGCGGTCCAGCGCGCCGCTCACGGCCGAGCGCATGGGGTCCTCCAGCCGCTTCATCAGGTCGTCCACCACGCGGCGCACCACCATGCGGGCGGTGTCCTTGGTGCCGGCCGGAATCACGTGCGACAGCGCCAGCAGGTTGGCCACCAGGTGCACGTCGGGCTGCACGGTCTCCAGCATCTCGGGCTGCAGCAGCATGTCGCGCATGTTCAGGCGCTCCATGGCGTCGCGCTGCATCACCTGCACCACCGAACTGGGGAAGTACTTGCGGATGTCGCCCAGCCAGCGGGCCACGCTGGGCGACGAGGCGCCCCGGCCCCCGCGCCGCTCGCGCGACTGCAGGCCGCCCGGGCCATCGGCCTCGTACAGCGCCGCCAGGGCCTGGTCGATCTCCACGGCAGGGCCCGTCAGGGGGCCGCAGCTTTGTGCCGCTTCGCTGCCCAGCACCAGGCGCCAGCGGCGCAGGCGTTCTTCGTGGGTGAGCGGCGTGGGCGCGGTGTCCGCCGCCGGTGCCGATGGCGTTGCCTGGGCGGCCGGCGTGGGGTTCGGGGTTGTCGTCATGCCGTCAGTCCCATCAGTTCGCGCAGCAGCGGCAGCGGCAGGGCCGCGCGGGTTTCGTCCCATGCGGGGGCGGCCAGCGGTGCGGCGGCGGTGCGCGCGCCCTGGCTCGCTCGCTGCCCCAGGTCGCGCCGCTCGCTCGGGCCGAACGCCGAGAACGTGCGGCGCACCAGCGGCAGCACCCGCACGAAGTGTTCTTCATTCAGGCTGGAGAGCCACTGGTCCACCAACTGCCACACGTTGGCATCGTGCAGCAGCACCACGGCGTTGCGGTTGAGAAAACCATCCAGCCACGCCGCCGCCTTGCCGGGCTCCGCGCCCGCCGACAGGTGCAGCGACAGCGCGGGTCCGACCTGGTCTGCCGACCAGACGCCATCGTCGAGCAGCAGCCGCACCGCCACGCCCTGCAGCAGCTCGTGCGCGCTCTGGTGCTGCTGAGCCACCTGGGCCAGCGCACGCTGCCACTGCTCGGTCTGCTCAGGCGATTGCCGCAGTGCGATGGCCGCGTGGGCGCCCAGGAGCTTTTCGCGCAGCTGGTCGGCGGCGTCGTCGTCGATGGCGCTGCAGGCCAGTGGCAGGCTGATGGCCGCGCGCACGATGAGGCTGTCCAGCACATGGCTGACCAGCGTGGCGTCGGTCTGCCGCACATTGCCGTAGCGGAAAACGTTGGACAGCGGCGGCAGCGCGGCCAGCAGCTGCAGCGCATCGCCGGTGAGCGCCGCGCGGTTTTCCAGCGCGCGCGTGGCGGCGGCCACGGCCGTGTCCAGGTCGGCCAGCAGCACGCGGTCCACCAGGGACGACAGCTCGCCCAGGCTCTCGGCGCGGGCGGACTCGTCGGTCACGCGCGCCGTGGCGGCCTGCGCCAGTGTCTGTCCCCACTGGCTGGCCTCGATGAGGCGCAGCACGAACTCGGGCTGCCACTGCAGGTTCCACACCTCGTGGAAGGTGCCGCGCGACGAGCGCCCCACACGGGCCAGCGTGCCCCAGGGCACGTCCAGCAGGTTCAGGCGGTGCAGCAGGTGGCTGCGCGCCAGGTCGTTGGCGTTGCGCAGGTCCAGGTCCAGCGTCTTGTGCGTGGCCTCGGGCTTCAGGCGCAGGCTCTTCTGGGCCTGCTCCACATCGCGCTGCAGCGGCACCATGGGCACGTCGGGCGGCACGGCGCCCAGGCGGTCGCCCACCACCAGCGCATCGTGGATGAAGTGCAGCACCGACTCGTCGCCCAGCGTGAGCACGGTGCGGCTGGCCTCGTGCAACTCTTCCAGCCCCGGGGCGGGCCGCTCGCGCAGCGCGGCCAGGGAATCGGCCAGCCGTGCGGCCTCGATCAGGTGGGCGGACGAGCAGTCCAGGTCGCGCTCGCGCATCAGCCGCGCCACACGGGCCAGCCAGCCGATGGCGCGCGGCTGAGTGCTCTGGTGGCTGGTCCACAGGTGCTCGTACCAGCCGGGCGCGTGGACGCCGGCGCCATAGCCGCTGGCGCGGGCCAGGTGGCGGTAGGTCCAAGGCACCCAGGTGCTCTGCACCTTGACCTTGGGCAGGCCCTTGAGCAGCGCCTGGTCCGCCTTGGCCGTGGCCTTGGCCTGCAGGCCCCCAAGGTGCCAGGCGCCGCAGACCACGGCGATGCGCTCGAAGCCTTCCTTCTGCGCCGCGCGGATGCACTGGCGCATGTGCGCCTCGCGCAGGGCTTCACGCTGCGCTTCCTCGGGGCTGCGGTGGCGCTCGCCCCACTCGCTGCGCAGCGCCAGCATGGCTTCGGAGATGGCGGCAAACAGCTCTTCGCCGTCACCGCGCTCCTCGACCATGTGGTTCCACCAGGCTTCGCCGTCGGCATAGCCTGCGGCCTGTGCCAGCCAGGTCAGCGGGTCGCCGCGTGCGCCCTCTGCGTCGGCTCGCGGGTCCAGGTCCGCATCGGCGTCGCCGGGGTGGGTGGGGGTGGCTGCAGCGGCGGGCTCTTCGGTGGAGCCTGTGGCGGGAGCGTCGGCCGACTCGCCGGGCGTGTCGGGCGCTGCGGGCCCGGCCCGCGGAGTGTCTGCATCGCTCCCGGCCGCTGGTTCCGCCTGGTCGGCTTGTTCTGCCTTTTCGGCGTCCGCACGTGCCTTCTCGATGCCCAGGCTGTGCGCCACCGGCAGGTCGATGAAGCGCACCGGCACCTGGGCCTGCACCGCCCACAGGGCGGCCTGCCACTCCGGCGAGAACACGGCGAAGGGGTGGTACACCGCCAGGCCTTTTTCATCGGGAGCGTGGCTGAGCAGGGCCACCGGCGGCTTCATGTCGGCATGCACCATCAGCGGCAGCAGCGCGTCGCCCTCCGGCGGGCCTTCGATCAGCACGCAGTCGGGGCGCAGCGCCTCGAACGCGCGCACCAGGCTGCGCGCACAGCCGGGGCCGTGGTGGCGCACGCCGAAGTAGTGGGGTTCGCTCATGTCAGGGGTCCACGGTGCACGGCACCGGCGCGCAACCCGCCGGCACGGGGGGCGCAAGTGGCGCAAGTGGCGCAAGTGGCGCAGGTTGCGCCAATGGAACCGGTGTCACAAGGGGCCTGCGTCATGCCATTTCGCGGAAGGCGCGGTACAGGTCCTTCCAGTCGGCGCGTTCCTTCACCACCGTCTCCAGGTATTCGTTCCAGACCACCTGGTCCTGCACCGGGTCCTTGACCACGGCGCCGATCAGGCCCGAGGCCACGTCCAGCGGGCTCAGCGTGCCGTCGCCAAAATGCCCCGCCAGCGCCATGCCGTTGTTGATCACCGAGATGGCCTCGGCGGTGGACAGCGTGGACGAGGGCGACTTGATCTGCGTCTTGCCGTCCTCGGTCTTTCCGTTGCGCAGCTCGCGGAAGATCTGCACGATGCGCCGCACTTCCTTCAGCGCCGGGGGCTCGGCGGGCAGCTGCAGCGCGCGGCCCATCTCGGCCACGCGCTTGACCACGATGGCGACCTCGTCGTTCTCGTTGCCGGGCACAGGCAGCACCACGGTGTTGAAGCGGCGCTTGAGCGCGGCCGACAGCTCGTTCACGCCCTTGTCACGGTTGTTGGCGGTGGCGATGATGCTGAAGCCACGCACGGCCTGCACCTCGCTGCCCAGCTCCGGGATGGGCAGGGTCTTTTCGGACAGCACGGTGATGAGGCTGTCCTGCACGTCGGCCGGGATGCGCGTGAGCTCTTCGATGCGCGCGATCTTGCCCGCGCGCATGGCCTGCATCAGCGGGCTGGGCACCAGGGCCTTTTCCGACGGGCCATGGGCCAGCAGTTGGGCGTAGTTCCAGCCGTAGCGCAACTGCTCTTCGCTGGTGCCGGCCGTGCCCTGGATGAGCAGGGTGGAGTCGCCGCTGATCGCGGCCGACAAATGCTCGGACACCCAGGACTTGGCCGTGCCCGGCACGCCGTACAGCAGCAGGCCCCGGTCCGTGGCCAGCGTGGCCACGGCGACCTCCATCAGGCGCGCATTGCCGATGTACTTGGCGCTCACCTGAAAGCCATTGGCGAGCGTGGCGCCCATGAGGTACTGCACAACGGCCCAAGGCGACAGCGCCCAGTTGTGCGGGCGCTGGCGCTGGTCGTGCTTTTTCAGTTCCGCCAGTTCTTCGGCGAACTGGTGCTCGGCGTGCTGGCGCATGACGGAAGAAGGTGTGGAGCTCATGGCGTGGCGTGGGTGGTGGGTGTCGTGGACAGGGGTTGAAGGGCGCGGCGTGTGGCGATGACCTGCATCACGTCATGCACCACGGTGGCAAAAGAAGGGGTCTCGTCGGCATGGCGCGGCCACTGGGCCAGCGCGGGCAATACATCGGGGTGCAGCGCGCAGGCCAGCTCCGCCAGGTCCGAGCGCAGCCCGTAGTCGTCCCTCAGCGTGCCCTGGCGGGCCCGCTGCAGCAGGATGTCTGCCAGCGCCGCGGACAGCGGGGCCGACAAGGTGTCCGCAGGCGGGCAGGCCGCCAGCATCTGCGGCGCAAGGGTGTACAGCTGCACCGTCACGCCCTCCTTGTCCAGCCGCTGCTGCCAGATCTTTTCACGTGCGGCGCGGGGCAGCAGCGCCAGGATGGCCGCCACGTCGGTGCGCAGCTGGTGGGCGGCCCCGGTGTCGATGAAGGCCTGGGCCCAGTCGGTCTGCGGCGCTGCGAGCAGCACGTCGCGCCAGCCGCGCAGCAGCGACTGCGCCCAGTCGGTGCCCCTGGCCCACTCGATCAGCTCGCTGGCCGACAGGCTGGTGTGCATGGTCCACCAGCCCAGCGGCACCTGGCGCACCAGCTGGTACAGCCACCAGGCACGTTCGCCGAGCGCCTCGTGCTGGGGGCGGGGCGTGTCCAGGTTGTCGGCTTTCCAGTCGGCGCCCACGGCCTCGGGCGCATCGATGACCCAGCGCTTGCGCAGCAGCGCGCGTTCGTGGCGCACCAGCGGGGCCATGCGGTCTGCAGCGCGCCGGGGATGGGCGGCGTCGGGCAGGCGCAGCAGCAACTCCAGCGCGCTGGCGCGCACCTCGCGGCTGCGGTCGGTGCGCAGGCCGTCGAGCAGCGGCTCGTCCTGCAGCGAGAGCTGGTCGGCCAGCACGCCCACCAGGTCGGCGCGCTCTTTGGCGCCCAGCTCGGCCAGCGCCTGCGCGAGCCGCTGGCGGGCCTGCTCGGGCTGCGTGGCGCGCTCGGCGGCCAGGAAGGCGCGCCGCTGTTCCAGGCTGCCGTCGGTCCAGCGCGTTTCTTCGGGGGCCGACGCGCTCACGCCCACGGCGTAGCGCCAGTCCTCGCGCTGGCTGGCCAGCCACCGGCCCCGCTCGCCCAGCACCGGCGCCAGCACGGGCCGCAGCGCGACGGAGCGGCGCCCCAGGTCCAGGGCCGCGGGCAACAGGCGCGGCGGCAGCCGGTACCCCGCCCCGGCCAGCGCCAGGCAGATCTGGTGGTGCAGCCGGGGCGGCCCCTCCTGCAGCGCCCAGGTGATCAGGTGCGGCAGCTGGCCGTCAGGCCAGGCCTGCAGCGCGGGCCGCGTGTCGGGCTCTGCCTGGGTGGCCGATGCGGGCAGGGGGCTGGGCACGCCCTGCAGCCCCGCCAGGCTGCAGGCCGCGAGCATGCCCGAGGCGCGCAGCAGGGCCGTGGGTGCATCCGCCGCCTGCGCCATCGCGTCGTCGATGGCCTGGCCGATGGCGCCGGGCCAGTGCGGCTGCGCGCTGCTCTGGCGCTCGGTGCCCACCATCGCGGTGGCCAGCAGCGGGGTCCATGCGGCGCTCATGCGGCACTCCTTTGCCACAGGGGCGACGGCGCCGGGGCTTCGGCCTGGTGTTGGGGCGGAGCGCTCTCCCACGCGGTCATCGGCACCAGGCTGCTGCCGTCCCATTCGCAGGCCAGGTGCACCGCGTGCCCGCCGGTCGCGGCCAGCAGGGTCCACAGGTCGGCGTCGCCCACGGCCAGGGGCAGCAGGTGCCCGTCGGCATGCAGGTACGGCTGGCCGTCGCGCAGCAACGGTACGGCGTGGTGCATCACCACCGGATGGCCGAACACCCAGGGGCTGGCGGCGATGCGGCGCGCCACGCCGTCCCATTCGTGCGCCGTGCCGGCATCGGGCCACTGCGGGGCGGCAGGGGGGCCTGCCTGGTCCACCACCTGCGCGCGCAGGCCCGCCGTGCCGGGGAAGAAGGCCAGCGTGGCGCTGACACCCGTCCCGGCGAAGAAGGATTGCTCGAAACCCCGGCCGCCGAAGGCGTGGTCCCACAGCAGCGCCCGGCGCTGGCTGCGGGCTCCGTGCAGCCATACACGGCGTTCGGTGAGCTTGTCGTCGCGGTCCTGGGCCACCACGCCCAGCACGGTCCAGTGGTCGTCCACGCGCTCGCCATGCTCCAGCACCTCGGCCTTGTCGTGCGGCCAGCCCAGCATGGCGCGCAGCTCGGCCTGCAGGGCCGGCGGCAGGCTGGCGCGGCGCTGCAGGGCTTCGCAGGCCAGCTGCATGAGGCCCAGGCGCGCCAGCGTGCGCTCGGGCCAGTCTTCGCCGTCACGGATGCCGGCGGCGGCTTCGCGGATGCGCACGCCCAGGCCCGGGGCCTGCGCATCCACCATGCGCGCGGCCATGGTCTGCCAGGTCTGCAGCACCTCGGCGTTCAGCGACCCGAGCCCGCGGCTCACCTGGTCGCACAGCCAGCGCTGCAGTTCCTGCGCGGCGGTTTCCATGCGCTGCCAGCGCTGGGCTTCGCGTTTGGCCTGCGCCTGTTCGTCCACGGGGGCGGCGGCCTTCTCGGCCTGGCGCACTTCCTTTTGCTGCGCCTTGTCGGCGCGCGAGCCGAGCCATTCGCTCACCCACGCGGGCGGCGGTGTGGCCTGGAAGAGTTGGGGGTTCTGCGCCTGGATCATGAGCAGCGCCAGCCCGTGCTTGCACGGAAACTTGCGGCTCGGGCAACTGCAGCGGAAGGCGGGGCCGTTCAGGTCCACCTGCGTCTGGTAGGGCTTGGAGCCACTGCCCTGGCATTCGCCCCAGACGGCTTTGTCGTCGGCGCCCAGCAGGGGCCATTTGGCGGGGGAGACCAGGCCTTTGGCGGCCTTGGCCGACGCGTCGTCGGGCGCCAGCGCCACCACGCCTTCCATCGTGAATGCCATACGGATCCCGCGCCCCTCGCCCTGTTGGTTGTGTGAATCTGGTCCGGGCAGGATCATACGGGCGGCCTGCGGCCCATTCGGGGCCCGCGGCCCACCGTTGCAATGCGTAACGATTGGGGCGGCCATCGCTCCCCGCCCAAAAAGAAACCCCGCCAAGGCAGAGTGCCGTGGCGGGGTTGCGGGGGGGGCAGGCAGCCGTACCCATGCAGGGTGCGGCTGGCGCGGTGCGGGCTGGTCAGGCCTGGGTGTAGGCCGTCTTCACGGTGGTGTAGAACTCCGCGGCGTAGCGGCCTTGCTCGCGCGGGCCGTAGCTGCTGCTCTTGCGGCCGCCGAACGGCACGTGGTAGTCCACGCCGGCCGTGGGCAGGTTCACCATCACCATGCCGGCCTGGGCGTGGCGCTTGAAGTGCGTGGCGTGCTTGAGGCTGGTGGTGGCGATGCCGCTGGCCAGGCCGAACTGCGTGTCGTTGGCCAGGGCCAGCGCTTCGTCGTAGTTCTTCACGCGCTGCACGCTCACCACGGGGCCGAAGATTTCTTCGCGGTTGATGCGCATGCCGGGCGTGGTCTCGGTGAACAGGGCGGGGCGCAGGTAGAAGCCGGGCGCGCCGTCCGCGTTCTTCTCCAGGGCCTCGCCGCCGAAGGCGAGCTTGGCGCCTTCCTGCTGGCCGATGCCGATGTATTCCAGGTCCTGCGCCAGCTGGCGGTCGTCCACCACGGGGCCGATGTCGGTGCCGGCCTTGCGGGCGTCGTCCACCTTCAGGGTCTTCATCTTCTCGATCATGGCGGCCACGAAGCGGTCATGGATGCCTTCGGTCACGATCACGCGGCTGCTGGCGGTGCAGCGCTGGCCGGTGGAGAAGAAGCCGCTGTTCACGGCAGCGCCCACGGCCACGGCCAGGTCGGCGTCGTCCAGCACCACGAAGGGGTTCTTGCCGCCCATCTCCAGTTGCACCTTGGCGCCGCGCGGCACGCAGGCGGCGGCCACGCGCTGGCCCGTGCCCACCGATCCGGTGAAGCTCACCCCGGCGATGCGCTCGTCTTCGAGCAGCACCTGGCCCACGTCCGAGCCGCGGCCCATCACCAGGTTGAACACGCCGGCCGGCAGGCCTGCGCGGTGCAGGATGTCGGCCAGCGCCCAGGCGGAGCCGGGCACCACTTCGGCGGGCTTGAACACCACGCAGTTGCCGTAGGCCAGGGCCGGGGCGATCTTCCAGGCCGGGATAGCGATGGGGAAGTTCCACGGCGTGATGATGCCGATCACGCCCAGGGGTTCGCGCGTGATCTCGATGCCCACGCCGGGGCGCACCGAAGGCACCAGCTCGCCGCCAGGGCGCAGCGCCTCGCCGGCGAAGAACTTGAAGATGGCGGCCGCGCGGCCTACTTCGCCAATCGCTTCGGGCAGTGTCTTGCCTTCTTCGCGGGCCAGCAGGTCGCCGAGCTCGGCCTTGCGGGCGATGATCTCGTTGCCCACCGCGTCCAGGATGTCAAAGCGCTGCTGGGGCGTGGACAGGCTCCATGCTGGGAAGGCCGCGTGGGCTGCCGACACGGCCTCCAGCGCCTGCTCGCGGCTGGCCACGGCGTAGTCGCCGATCACGTCGCGCGTGTCGGAGGGGTTGGTGTTGCGGTAGTTGCGGGCGCCTTCGGTCCAGGTGCCGCCAATCAGGTTTGCATGCATGGCTGTGGTGGGAGTGAGTGAGGTGGATGGATGGGGGTCGACAAGTCTTCAAGCCCTCAGGGCTGTGGACGTCGTGGCGCTGTGATACGGCGCCGTGCCGCAAGCGCCGTGGTGGTGCGGCGGCCCAAGGACGAAGCACCCAGGGAAAAGAATATGTTGTATGTCATCGTACAACAATGTGCACATACTTTTGCCAGGGTAACTACTTAGGCGCCGAGACTGTGGCCTGCCAGTGGCGGGGGCGTTCAGCTGGCCTCGGCCTGTGCGCGCCGGCGGCGTTCACGGCTGTTGGCCAGGTGGGTGCGCATGGCGGCGCGGGCGGCGTCCGGGTCCTGCGCCACGATGGCGTCGTAGATGCTTTCGTGCTCGCCGTTCACGCGCCGCAGGTACTGGCTGCGCTCGTTGCTCACGCCGTCCACCGAGTCCAGGCGCGCGCGAGGAATGATCATGCTGCCCAGCGTGCCCATGAGTTCCGCGAAGTGGCTGTTGTGCGTGGCGCGTGCGATCTCCAGGTGGAACTGGAAGTCCGACGCCACCGCGTCGCGCCCGGCCTCCACGGCGGCGGCCACCGCGTCCAGCGCTTCACGCATGGCCTTGAGGTTGGCGTCGGTGCGGCGCTGGGCGGCCAGGGCCGCCGCCTCGGTCTCCACGCCGATGCGCAGCTCCAGCACGGCGATCACGTCGCGCAGCGTGCTGAACTGGTCGGGCGTGATCTTGAAGCCGGGCGCCTGGCCCAGCCCCAGCACGAAGGTGCCGATACCGTGGCGCGTCTCCACCAGGCCCGAGGCCTGGAGCTTGGAAATCGCCTCGCGCACCACGGTGCGGCTCACGCTGAACTCCGTCATGATCGCGGCTTCGGTCGGCAGCTTGTCGCCCAGGGCCAGGCGGCCGTCGCGGATGCGGTCGCCCAGGGATTCGACCAGCTCCAGGGCCAGGGTGCGGGGCTTGCGGCGAAGCTCGGTAACGGTGTTCATTTCTTGGTGTTATCCCTATGTGGCCTCGTGGGGCAGAAGCGGTACATTGCTCTTTCTTTGTTGTACGACAACTGATGACGTATAGCAAGAGTGTTGTCACTGTACCAAGAACCTCTGCCTTTGTAACCGCCATGCCTTGCCATCCGACGCCGATCCGTTTTCAACGCTTGCTTCTGACGGGCGCCGCCGGGGGGCTGGGCAAAGAGCTGCGCACGCGGCTGTCGGCCTACTGCACCACGCTGCGCCTGTCGGACATCGCGGACCTGGGCGCAGAGGCCGAGGGCGAGGAAGTGCGCCCCGCTCGGCTGGAAGATGCCGGCGCCGTGCTCAGCCTGCTGCAAGGCGTGGACGCCGTGATCCACCTGGGCGGCGTGTCCACCGAACAGCCCTGGGACCTGATCCTGCAGGCCAACATCGTCGGCGCATACAACCTGTACGAAGCCGCGCGCAAGCAGGGCGTCAAGCGCGTGGTGTTCGCCAGCTCCAACCACGTCACCGGCTTCTATCGCCAGGACGAAGTCGTGGGCCTGGCAGACCCGGCCCGCCCGGACGGCCTGTACGGCCTGTCCAAGGCGTTTGGCGAAGACCTCTCGCGCTTTTATTTCGACCGCTACGGCATCGAGACCGTGTGCCTGCGCATCGGCTCCTCGTTCCCCGAGCCACGCAACCGCCGCATGCTGGCCACCTGGATGAGCTACGACGACCTGGAGCGCCTGGTGGTCGCCAGCCTGACCGCGCCGGTCGTGGGCCACAGCACCATCTACGGCATGGGCGACAACACCACCACCTGGTGGGACAACACCCTGGCGCGCCACATCGGCTACCGCCCGCAGGACAGCTCCGAGCCCTTCCGCGCCAAGGTCGAGGCGGCCGACCCCCACCCCGACCTGACCGACCCCGCCGTGATCTACCAGGGCGGCCCCTTCGTGCGCACCGGCCCTTTCGAATGAGCGCCCCGATGACGCCGTCCGTGGACCTGCTGCTGCCCGACCACCGCGACCAGGTGGGCGAAAGCCCGGTGTGGAGCGCTGCCGAGCAGGCGCTCTGGTGGGTGGACATCGAAGGCCGCCAGCTGCACCGCTGGACCTATGCGGACCAGCACCTGCAAAGCTGGGACACCGCCGAGCGCCCCGCCTGCATCGCGCTGCACGCAGCCGGCGGGCTGATCGCCGGCATGGACACGGGCGTCTTTCACCTGCAGCCCCAGGTGGGGGGCACGCTGGCCGCCACGCTGCTGGCCGGCGTGGACCACCCCCAGCCCGGCATGCGCTTCAACGACGGCCGCTGCGACCGCCAGGGCCGCTTCTGGGCGGGCACCATGGTGCGCGACATGTCGCTGGCGCAGGCCGCGGGCAGCCTGTACCGCATGGATGGAGAGCGCGGCCTGTCGGCACCGCAGGTGCAGGGCCTGGTCACGCAAAACGGCCTGGGCTTCAGCCGCGACGGCAAGACCATGTACCTGAGCGACAGCCACCCGAGCGTGCAGCAGATCTGGCAGTTGCCATTGCACGACGATGGGTCGCTGGGCGAGCGCTCGCTGTTCGTCGACATGCGCGATCTGCCCGGCCGGCCCGACGGCGGCGCGGTGGATGCCGACGGCTGCTACTGGATCTGCGGCAACGACGCCGGCGTGGTGCACCGCTTCACGCCCGACGGCCGCCTGGACCGGTCCATCGCCGTGCCCACGAGCAAGCCCTCGATGTGCAGCTTCGGCGGCCCGGGGCTGGACGTGCTGTTCATCACCTCCATCCGCCCGGGGCAGCCCCAGGGCGACGACGTGGCGCTCGGCGGCGCCATCTTTGCCACCCGGCCCGGCGTGGCGGGGTTGCCGGAAACACCCTATCGGAGCGCCTGAGGACAACAGGCCCCGGAACTCTCCCCCAATTCACAACATTTCAACCCAGGAGACAACCATGAAAATCCCCCATCTGTTTGGCCGCGTCGCACTGGCTGCCAGCGTCCTGTTCGGCAGCCTGGCCGCGCAGGCCACGGAATTCCGCTCGTCGGACATCCACCCCGAGGACTACCCCACCGTGCTGGCCGTGCGCCACATGGGCGAGACGCTGTCCAAGGCCACGGGCGGCAAGCACAGCATCAAGGTGTATGCCAAAGGGTCGCTCGGCATCGAGAAGGACACCATCGAGCAGACCAAGCTGGGTGCGATCGCCATGACGCGCGTGAACGTCGCGCCCATGAACAACATCTGCCCCGCCACCATGGTGCCCACCATGCCCTTCCTGTTCCGCGACAAGGAACACATGCGCAAGGTGCTCGACGGCGCCATCGGCGACGAGATCCTGAAGGACTGCGAATCGCAAGGCTTCGTGGGCCTGGCGTTCTACGACTCCGGCGCCCGCTCGATCTACACCGTCAAGAAGCCCATCAAGACCCTGGCCGACGTCAAGGGCCTGAAGGTGCGCGTGCAGCAGAGCGACCTGTGGGTGTCCCTGCTCGAAGCCATGGGTGCCAATGCCACCCCCATGCCCTTCGGCGAGGTCTACACCGCGCTCAAGACCGGCCTGGTGGACGCTGCCGAAAACAACTACCCCAGCTACGAAAGCTCGCGCCACTTCGAAGTGGCCAAGTACTTCAACAAGACCGAGCACTCGATGGCGCCCGAGATCCTGTTGTTCAGCAAGCGCGTGTGGGACACGCTGAGCGCCGACGAGCAAAAGGCCATCCGCGCTGCCGCCAAGGAATCGGTGGGCTTCATGCGCAAGATCTGGGACGAACGTGAAGAAAAGTCCCTGGCCACGGTGAAGGCCGGCGGCGCGCAGGTCGTGGAGATCGACAAGGTCGCGTTCAAGACCGCGATGAAGCCTGTGTACGACAAGTTCCTGAAGGACCCCAAGCTCCAGGACATGGTCAAGCGCATCGACGCGGTGCAATAAGCCCACCAGACCGGCCGGCAGGGCGCCTTCTTCGGTCGCCCTGCCGGTCACTCCTTCCGTCTTCTGAATGTCTCTTATGTATACGCGTCTCTGCGCTTTCATCGCGCGCACCTGCCTTCAGCTGGGTGTCGGGGGGCTGGTGCTGCTGGTGTGCGCCGTGCTCTATCAGGTCGTCGGCCGCTACATCTTCAACAACACACCCACCTGGGCCGAAAGCAGCGCCGTGCTGCTGGTGCTGTACGTGACCATGCTGGGCATGGCCGTGGGGGTGCGTGATGCCGGACACATCGGCCTCGAATCGTTCCTGGTGCTCGCGCCCGACTGGCTACGCCACAAACTCGAAATCGTGATCCACGTGCTGGTGCTGATCTTCGGCGTGGTCATGGCCTGGAACTGCGGCGTGCTGGCCGAGTCCGTGGCGCCCTACAAGATCCCTACGCTCGGCATCTCCGAAGCGTTCAAGTACGTTCCCCCCGCGCTCGCTGGTGTGCTGGTGGCGATGTTCTCGCTCGAGCACATCATCGCCCTGGTCCGCGGCACAGAGGTCGAGCCCGCCTGGCACTGAGATGAAGCACACCCCCCTGAGCGCTTTCAGCGCTTCCCCCCGCTCTCGCATGGCTGCGCCAAGCGGGCAGGGAGACGCAGCCCTCGCGGCGGGGCGGCCCTGGCTCGGCTGCCCTGGCCTGGGTAACGCCCGCCTCATGCGCAGCGACCCGGGGTCGATCGCAGCAATCCCTGCATACCGCCCAGCACCCTAACGTTCCTGTAAAGATTCCACCATCATGGCGTTGACCATTCTGTGCGTGACCTTCACGCTCCTGCTGCTGCTGGGCGTGCCCGTGGCCTTTTCCATCGGTTTGTCGTCACTGGCGACCATCCTGTACGAAGGCCTGCCGCTGGCGGTGGGCTTCCAGCAGATGATTTCGGGCATGAACCCGTTCTCGTTCCTGGCGATTCCGTTCTTCATCTTTGCGGGCGAGATCATGATGTACGGCGGCATTGCCGACCGCATCGTGGTGTTCGCCAAGAGCGTGGCCGGCCATGTGCGCGGCGGGCTGGGCATGAGCAACGTGCTCGCCTGCACGCTGTTCGGCGGCGTCTCGGGCTCGCCCGTGGCCGACGTGTCTGCCATGGGCGCGGTGCTCATCCCGCAGATGAAGAAAGAGGGCTACCACGCCGACTACGCGGTCAACGTGACCACGCACGCCTCGCTGGTGGGCGCGCTCATGCCCACGTCGCACAACCTGATCATCTTCACGCTGGCTGCCGGCGGCAAGGTGAGCATTGCCGCGCTGATCCTGGCTGGCATCGTGCCTGCGCTGCTGCTGACCGTGTGCAACCTGCTAGCCGCCTACCTGGTGGCCGTCAAGCGCGGCTACCCATCGGGCACGTTCCCCGGCTGGGAGATCGTGTGGATCTCGTTCCGGGCGTCGGTCCCCGGGCTGGCGGTGGTGGTCATCATCATCGCGGGCATCTTGTCGGGGGCGTTCACGGCCACGGAGTCCGCCTCGGTGGCGGTGATCTGGGCGTTGCTGCTGTCGGTGTTCGTCTACAAGAAGCTCACCCGCGAGCAGTTCCTCAAGGCCGCCTCCAAGGCCGTCAAGACCACGGGCACCGTGCTGCTGCTGATCGGCATCTCGTCGATGTTCGGCTACCTCATCGGCCTGTACGGTGTGGCCGAGCTGACCGGCGAGGCCCTCAAGTCCATGAGCACGTCGCCATGGGTCATCTTCCTGTGCGTGAACATCATCCTGTTCATCCTGGGAACGTTCCTGGACATGGCGGCCACCATCCTGATCTGTACGCCGATCTTCCTGCCCATCTGCCAGCAGTTCGGCATGAGCACCGAGCAGTTCGGCATCGTGATCCTCATCAACTGCGCGCTGGGCCTGAACACCCCGCCGGTGGGGACCACGCAGTTCATCGGCTGCACCATCGGAGGCATCTCGGTGGGCGAGGTGATGCGAACCATCTGGCCGTTCTACAGCGCGCTCATCGTGGCGCTGATGCTGGTGACGTACGTGCCGCAATTCTCGATGTGGCTGCCGGACCTGGTCTTGAAGGGCGGTGGGTGAAGCGGGGCGGGGCTGGCGACGAGTCGGCCCCTTGACAGCTTGTCCACCGGGTGTGAAGGCGAGTGAAGCGAGATGCATGTGCAAGGCGCGTGCGATGACTCTGGCGGCGGCATGGCGTATCTTTTTGTGCAAGCTGTGCAGCGCCAGCAAGAAGTAAAGAAGTGACAGACCCGATGCGAGAAGCCCTCACCATCCGCATGCATGCGGAAGACAACGTCGCCATCGTCTCCAACGACGGTGGCCTGCCCGCTGGCACGGTGTTGCCGCCCGGCGTGCCCGGCGCCGGCATCGCGCTGCGCGACAAGGTGCCCCAGGGCCACAAGGTGGCGCTGGCGGACATCCCCGAAGGCGGCGTGGTGCGCCGCTACAACGTGCCCATCGGCTATGCGCTCAAGGACATCGCGGCCGGCAGCTGGGTGCACGAGCGGCTGCTGCAGATGCCCTCGGCCCGTGCGCTGGAAGGCCTGCCCATGGCCACGGTGAAGCCCCCGGTGCTGGAGCCGTTGACGGGCTACACCTTCGAGGGCTACCGCAACGCGGACGGATCGGTGGGCACGCGCAACATTCTGGCGATCACCACCACCGTGCAGTGCGTGGCGGGCGTGGTGTCGCAGGCCGTGCACCGCATCAAGACCGAGCTGCTGCCGTTGTTCCCGAACGTCGACGACGTGATCGGCCTGGAACACAGCTACGGCTGCGGCGTGGCCATCGACGCGCCCGACGCGGTCATCCCCATCCGCACGCTCAAGCACATCAGCCTGAACCCCAACTTCGGCGGAGAAATCATGGTGGTGAGCCTGGGCTGCGAGAAGCTGCAGCCCGACCGCCTGCTGCCCCCGGGCAGCTTCCCCATCACCGACGAGCGCGATGCGGCCCTGGGCCCCGAGACGGTGTGCCTGCAGGCCGACCACCACGTGGGCTTCATGTCGATGCTGGACGACATACTGCAAAGCGCCAGGCCGCATCTGGAACGCCTGAACGCCCGCCGCCGCGAGACCATCCCGGCCAGCGAGCTGGTGCTGGGCGTGCAGTGCGGCGGCAGCGACGCGTTTTCGGGCGTCACCGCCAACCCGGCTGTGGGCTTTTGCGCCGACCTGCTGGTGCGCGCAGGCGCCACGGTGATGTTCAGCGAGAACACCGAGGTGCGCGACGCGGTCGAGCAGCTCACCAGCCGCGCCGCCACGCCGGAGGTGGCCGAAGCCATCGTGCGCGAACTGGGCTGGTACGACCGCTACCTGGACCGCGGCCGCGTGGACCGCGCGGCCAACACCACGCCGGGCAACAAGGCGGGTGGCTTGTCCAACATCGCCGAGAAGGCCATGGGCTCCATCATCAAGAGCGGCACCGCGCCCATCTCGCACGTGCTGGCCCCGGGCGAAAAACTGCGCCGCGACCAGCGCGGCCTGGTGTACGCCGCCACGCCGGCCAGCGACTTCATCTGCGGCACGCTGCAGCTGGCCGCCGGCATGAACCTGCACGTGTTCACCACCGGCCGGGGCACGCCCTACGGCCTGGCCGAATGCCCCGTGGTCAAGGTGGCCACGCGCAGCGACCTGGCGCGCCGCTGGCACGACCTGATGGACATCAACGCCGGCAAGATCGCCGACGGCGAGGCCACCATCGAAGATCTGGGCTGGGAGATGTTCCACCTGCTGCTCGATGTGGCCAGCGGCCGCAAGAAGACCTGGGCGGAGCAGTGGAAGCTGCACAACGCGCTGGTGCTGTTCAATCCGGCGCCGGTGACTTGACGAGGCTCGCGTGTATTAGCCAACCGTTCGGGCTGAGCCTGTCGAAGCCTCGCGCCGCGCTTCGACCGGCCTGTCCTGAGTCCGTCGAAAGGCTTGGCGTGAACGGTATGGGTTGTTGAAAGGGTTCGCAGGAGTCTTTTGAAGCGTACGTTGTGAGGGACCTCACCCATCTGTCCCGCGTCCGCTCCCATCCTTCAAACCCACCAAATACCCGGTCGGGCTGAGCTTGTCGAAGCCCTGCGCGGCGCTTCGACAAGCTCAGCGTGAACGGGTTTTAAGTTTTTTTTCGAGACAGATCCATGAGACACGATCTGCCGAAATCCCATCCCCACAGCCCGTCCTTGCACGGGCTGTGTCACTAGAGAGAAAGACGAATCCCATGCCCCACACCCGATTTTCCGACCGCAAGGTCGTGGTGGCGCTGGCGCTGCTGTGTTGCCTGCTTTGGGGCAGCTCGTACCCCGCCATCAAGACCGGCTACGCCTGGTTCGGCATTGCGCGCGACGACATCCCATCGCAACTGGTGTTCGCCGGCTGGCGCTTTCTGGGCGCGGGGCTCATCCTGCTGGCCTGGGCGCTGAGCCAGCGCAAGTCCATCGTGAACCTGGGGGCGGGCAGTGCGCGCCAGCTGGTGGTGCTGGGCCTGTCGCAGACCACGCTGCAGTACGTGTTCTTCTACGTGGGGCTGGCCTACACGACGGGCGTCAAGGGCTCGATCATGAACGCCACCGGCACCTTCTTCAGCGTGCTGCTGGCGCACTGGGTCTATCACAACGACCGGCTGAGCCACGCCAAGCTCTGGGGCTGCCTGGTGGGCTTTGTGGGTGTGATGGTGGTCAACCTGGGGCGCGGCACGCTGGACATGGACTTCACGCTGCTGGGCGAAGGCTTCGTGGTGATCGCCGCTTTTGTGCTGGCCGCGGCCAGCATCTACGGCAAGCAGGTGTCGCAGCGCATGGACTCGGTGGTCATGACCGGCTGGCAACTGGGCATTGGCGGCGCGGCGCTGCTGGCCGTCGGCGGGGTGCTGGGCGGCTCGCTCACGGGCTTCACCTGGGGCTCGGCTGCGCTGCTGGTGTACCTGGCGCTGCTGTCGTCGGCCGCGTTCTCGCTGTGGAGCATCTTGCTCAAGCACAACCGGGTGAGCCAGATCACGGTGTTCAACTTCACGGTGCCGATCTTCGGCGCGGCGCTGTCGGCGCTGTTCCTGGGCGAGGCGCTGCTGGAGTGGAAGAACCTGCTGGCCCTGGTGCTGGTGTGCGCGGGCATCTGGCTGGTCACGCGCGATGCGCCTGCGTCCACGCCAGCCACGCCCCCTGCCAAGCCCTAGACTCGCTGCCCATGGCCCATACCCTCCATCGCGACGCTTTCACGCACACCCTCCACGGTCAACCCACCGACCTGTACACCCTGCGCGGCGCGGGCGGGCTGCAGGTGGCGGTCAGCAACTACGGCGCCCGCCTGGTGCAGGTGGCGGTGCCGGACGGGCAGGGCGGCCTGGCCGACGTGGCACTGGGCTACGACAGCCTGCAGGGCTACCTGGATGGGCAACTCTCCATGGGCGCGATCATCGGCCGCTGGGCCGGGCGGCTGCGCCACGGACAGCTGAAGTTGCCCGATGGCACCACGCTGCAGCTGCCCACCAACAGCGGTCCGCACCACCACCACGGCGGCCCGCTGGGCAGCCGGTTCCAGGTGTTCACGGTGGCTGAGGCGCGGCCCGATGCACTGCGCCTGCAGCACGTGTTTCGCACGCAGGACGACGGCGTGCCCGGCACCGTGCGGCTGACGCTGGACCTGGCCATCGCACCCGACAACGCGCTGCACATGGCCTGGACGGCCGAGGTGGCCGATGCGCCCACGGTGGTCAACATCACCGGCCACGCGTTCTTCAACCTGGCCGGCGCGGGCAGCACGCACGGCCATGTGCTGCAGGTGCCCGCCAGCCACTATGTGCCGCTGGCGGCGGATGTGTGCCCCGTCGGCACGGTGGAGCCGGTGCAGGGCACGCCGTTCGACTTTCGTGCGCCCCGCCGTGTGGGCGATGCCGTGGCGCACCCGCACGAGCAACTGGCGCGCGCAGGCGGGCTGGACCACTACCTGGCCTGGGGCGGCGCTACCAGCGCCGCGCTGCCCGCCTGGGCTCTGCAAGCACCCGCGCTGGCCTCGCCGATCACGCCGGGGGGCCTGCGGCCCGCGGCCCTGCTCAGCGACCCTGCCAGCGGGCGCGCAATGCAGGTGTGGACCACTGCTCCGGGCGTGCAGGTGTATGCCGGCCACGGCCTCAAGGCCGACCCGATGCGTGACAGCGGGCGCAGCGCCATCGGCGCGCCCGGCACGCCCTGGCTGTGGCAGCCCGGCGACGGCATTTGCCTGGAGCCCATGGAGTACCCCGACGCGCCCAACCACCCCGGCTTCGGCGCGCGCTGGTGGCAGCCGGGCGAGGTGGTGCGCGGGGCCATCGTCTACCGGTTCACAGGCTGATGCGTCCGCCTGCCTTCATGGGTTATCAAGCTTTTCAGGCCTCTGCCGCTTGTCTGGCAAGCGCTGTCAGCTATTGAATTGATAGCGATGCCTGCTGGGCTGCTGCGGCCGCCTCGCGCTGCAGGTGCTCCTGCACCACCGCCGCCAGCCAGTCCATCACCACCCGCACGCGCTGGGGCAGGTGGCGCCGGTGGGCATACAGCAGCGTCACGGGCATGGACGGGGCAGGGTGGTCCTGCAGCACCTCCACCAGCAGGCCCTTGTCGATCAGCTCGCGCACGCCCAGCAGCGGCGCCTGGATCAGACCCAGCCCGGCGGCGCAGGCGCCCAGGTAGGCCTCGGCACTGTTCACGGTGACGCGCCCGTCCATGGGGTGGAACTGCGGGCTGTCGCCGTCCTGCACCTCGAAGCCCGCCGAGCGTGTGCCCAGTGTGCTCACGTAGTGCACCAGTTCGTGCTGTGCCAGGTCGGCCAGCGTGCGGGGCGTGCCCTTCCTGGCCAGGTAGCCGGGGCTGGCGCAGGTGGCCACGCGCACCACGCCCAGCGGGCGCGCCACCAGGCCGGGCTCTGCCACCGGACCCACGCGGATCACGCAGTCAAAACCCTCGCGCACCAGGTCCACGCGCCGGTCGGTGCTGCTCAGCTCCACCTGCAGCAGGGCGTGGCGCTGCAGCAGCTCGGGCAGGCGCGGCAGGACCAGCTGGCGCGCGATGCCGGTGGACATGTCGATGCGCACCCGGCCCTGCAGGTCGGCGCCCTCGGGGTGGGTGAACAGGGTTTGCAGCTCCTCCACGTCGGCCAGCAGGTCCTTGCAGCGCTCGTAGTAGACCTGCCCGTCCTGCGTCAACTGCACGCGGCGCGTGGTGCGGTGCAGCAGGCGCGTGCCCAACTGCGCCTCCAGTTGCTGCACGGCCAGCGAGGCGTTGGCCTTGGGGATGCCCAGCACCTGCGCGGCCTGCGTGAAGCTGGCCAGCTCGGCCACGCGGGCAAAGATCTGCATGCGGTCAAAGGGGTTCATTGGCTATCTATTTTTGAACAATCAATTCAATTTTGCCTGGTTTATGTATTCATGGGGAATCAATAAAGTTCTCTCCATGCCCGCTGCACCCCGTGGCAGGCACCCCACCCACCCGAGGACCTCCCCATGACCACCCCCGCAAACCCCGCTTCTTCCACCCCCATCGTTCTCATCACCGGCGGCAGCCGGGGCCTGGGCCGCAGCGCCGCGCTGGCGGCTGCGAAGAGCGGTATCGATGTGGTGCTGACCTACCGCCAGCAGGCCGCCGAAGCCCAGGCCGTGGTGGCCGAGATCGAGGCCCTGGGCCGCCGCGCCGTGGCACTGCCGCTGGATGTGGGCAACGTCGGCAGCTTCGAGGCCTTTGCCGTTCAGCTGTCGCAGGCCCTGCAGTCCGGCTGGCAGCGCGAGCGCATCGACTTTCTGGTCAACAACGCCGGCATGGGCGTGCACGCACCGTTTGCGGAGACCACCGAGGCGCAGTTCGATGCGCTGGTCAACGTGCACCTGAAGGGCGTGTTCTTTCTCACGCAGCGCCTGCTGCCGCTGATGAACGACGGCGGCCGCATCCTGAACCTGTCGTCGGGCCTCGCCCGTTTCGCCTTGCCCGGCTACGCGGCCTATGCGGCGATGAAGGGCGCCATCGAAGTGCTCAGCCGCTACCTCGCCAAGGAACTGGGCCCGCGCGGCATCGCCGTGAACGTGGTGGCCCCCGGTGCCATCGAGACGGATTTTGGCGGCGGCGCGGTGCGCGACAACGCACAGCTCAACGCCTTTGTCGCCGGCCAGACGGCACTGGGCCGCGTGGGCGTGGCGGAGGACATCGGTCCGCTGGTCGCAGCCCTGCTGCAGCCCGCCACGCGCTGGGTGAATGCGCAGCGCATCGAGGCCTCGGGCGGCATGTTTTTGTAGAGTGCACCCCCTGAGGCGCTATGCGCCTTCCCCCTCTCTCTACGCGCTTCGCGCTAGGGAGGGGGACGCCACCGGTGCACGCAAGCGCAGCGCCGCATACGCAGCATGGCGGCCCTTGCACGGTGGCACTGGCCTGGGGTCGCGCCAGTATCGAAGGCCCTTGGGCGGGAAAAGAATGTTCCAAATGCACCCACATGCACATCCCGCAGCCTAAGTTTCGTCTAAGTGTCGCTACCCACACTGCCTTCCATCGCAACCCCGATTGAAAAGGCAGACACCATGAGCAACACGCTTGCATCCACTCCCCGCCGCCTGATCCTGGCCCTGGTGGCCGCGGGCGCTCTGGGCGCCACCGGCGCCGGGCTGATCAGCGGCCACCAGGCCCGCGCGGTCACGCCGGCTACCCCCATCGTGGCGCAGACCCCTGCGGCACCCTCGGGCGGTGCACTGCCCAGCTTTGCGCAGATCACCGCGCAAAACGGCGCGGCGGTGGTCAACATCAGCGTCACCGGCAGCACCAAGGCTGCCATGGCCAACGACGACGATGACGACGACGAGAGCCAGCCCACCGCCCGCCAGGGCCGGGGCCCGCAGATCGACCCGAACGATCCGTTCTACGAATTCTTCCGCCAGTTCGGCATGCCCGGCGCCGGTGCGCAGGGCCGTCCCAACGTGCCCACCCACGGCCTGGGCTCGGGCTTCATTGTCAGCCCCGACGGGCTGGTGCTGACCAACGCCCACGTGGTCAAGGGCGCGAGCGACGTCACCGTCAAGCTCACCGACCGGCGCGAGTTCCGCGCCAAGGTGCTGGGCTCGGACCCCAAGACCGACGTGGCCGTGCTCAAGATCGACGCCAAGGACCTGCCCGTGGTGCGCCTGGGCAGTACGCGCGACCTTCAGGTGGGCGAATGGGTGCTGGCCATCGGCTCGCCCTTCGGTTTTGAAAACAGCGTGACCGCGGGTGTGGTCAGCGCCAAGGGCCGCTCGCTGCCCGACGACAGCCTGGTGCCGTTCATCCAGACCGACGTGGCGGTGAACCCCGGCAACTCGGGCGGGCCGCTGTTCAATGCGCGCGGCGAGGTCGTGGGCATCAACTCGCAGATCTACAGCCGCTCGGGCGGCTACCAGGGCGTGTCGTTCGCGATCCCCATCGAGCTGGCCGCCAAGATCAAGGACCAGATCGTCGCCACCGGCAAGGTGCGCCATGCGCAGCTTGGCGTGGCGGTGCAGGAGGTGAATCAGGCGTTTGCCGAATCCTTCCAGCTCGACAAGCCCGAAGGCGCGCTGGTGGCCAGCGTGAGCAAGGGCAGCCCCGCCGAGAAGGCGGGCCTGCAGCCTGGCGACGTGATTCGCCAGGTGGACGGCCATGCCATCGTCGCCTCCGGCGACCTGCCCGCCTGGGTGGGCCAGGCCCAGCCCGGCCAGCAGGCCAAGCTGTCGGTGTGGCGCCGCGGCCAGCCGGTGGAGCTGACCGCCACCCTGGGCGACGCCAGCGACAAGGCGGGCAGCAAGCAGGCGCGCGCCGAAGAGGCGGTGGGCAAGGCGCAGCTGGGCCTGTCGCTGCGTCCCCTCGATGCCGACGAACGGCGCGAGGTGGGCGTGAGCGAAGGCCTGGTGATCGAGCAGGCCCGCGGCCCCGCCGCCGCCGCGGGCGTGCAGCCTGGCGACGTGCTGCTGGCCATCAACGGCGCTCCGGCGAAGAACATCGACCAGGTGCGCACGGCGATGGCCAAGGCCGGCAAGTCGGTGGCGCTGCTGATCGAGCGCGACGGCAACAAGATCTTTGTGCCCGTGCGGTTGGGCTGATGCGGGGATGGGGGTGAGGTGTAAGGAACGGGGCGGAGTGCCCCAACCTCCACACCTCATCCCGACCCGACCCCACCCGTTCGGGCTGAGCCTGTCGAAGCCAGGGCGCAACCCCACTCCCACCATTCGCTATGCTCGCCCCACCATGCGATTGCTCCTCGTAGAAGACGACACCATGATCGGCGAAGCCGTGCAGGACCTGCTGCGCGCCGAGCACTACGCGGTGGACTGGGCCCGTGACGGCACCGCGGCCGACACGGCCCTGCGCACGCAGGTCTACGACCTGGTGCTGCTCGACCTGGGCCTGCCCCAGCGCGACGGGCTCTCGGTGCTGCGCGACCTGCGCACGCGCAAGGACCGCACCCCGGTGCTGGTGGCCACGGCGCGCGACTCGGTCACGCAGCGCATCGAAGGGCTCGATGCCGGTGCCGACGACTATGTGCTCAAGCCCTATGACCTGGATGAACTGCTCGCCCGCATCCGCGCCTTGCTGCGCCGCGCCGCAGGCCGGGCCGAGCCGGTGTACGAACACAAGGGCGTGTGCATCAACCCTGCCACGCGCGAGGCCACGGTACAGGGCGTGCCGGTCGTGCTGTCGGCCCGCGAATGGGCTGTGCTGGAGCCGCTGATCGCCCGCCCGGGCATGGTGCTGTCGCGCCAGCAGCTCGAAGACAAGCTCTACGGCTGGGGCGACGAAGTCAGCAGCAATGCGGTCGAGGTGTACATCCACGGGCTGCGCAAGAAGCTGGGCGCCGAGGTGCTGCTGAATGTGCGCGGCGTGGGCTACCTGGTGCCCAAGGCATGACGGAAAAGCTCACCTCAGCCCTGCAGTCCGTTCGCGCGGTGCTGCCGCGCTCGCTGCGTACGCGGCTGCTGATATTCATCCTGGCCGCCATCGTGCTGGCCGGCGCCGTGCAGGGCGCGCTGGCCTACCGGGGTGCTCTGGCCGAGGCCGACACGCTGTTCGACTACCACATGCAGCAGACCGCGCTGGCGCTGCGTTCGGGCCTGCCGGTGGACGCGCAGGGGCTGGGCCCGGGGCTGGACCCGGAGGACGAGAACCACGAATTCATCGTGCAGGTGTGGACCAACGAAGGCCTGCGCATTTTTGAATCCGCCGTGGGCGCGGCGCTGCCGCAGATCGCGGTGCTGGGCTTCACCGACGTGCAGGCACGGGGCGGCACCTACCGCGTGTTCTCGATGCAGACGCGCTCGCAGGTCATCCAGGTGGCGCAGAACATGGCGGCCCGCCGGGGCATGGCGCGCGCCCTGGCGCTGCGCACGCTGGCGCCGCTGGCCTTCATGGCGCCGCTCTTGGTGCTGGCCGTGTGGTGGGGCGTGAGCCGGTCGCTCGCGCCGGTGGAGCGCGTGCGCCGCCAACTGGCCCAGCGCCAGGCCGACGACCTCTCGCCCGTCAGCGACGCGCAGTTGCCCGACGAGGTACAGCCCCTGGTGAGCGAGCTCAACCTGCTGTTCGAGCGCGTGCAGCGCGCGTTCGACGCGCAGCAGCACTTTGTGGCCGATGCCGCGCACGAGCTGCGGTCCCCCCTGGCTGCGCTGCGCCTGCAACTGCAGGGCCTGCAGCGCGCGGGTGACGACGCTGCGCGCGCCGCCGCCGTAGAGCGACTGTCCTCGGGCATCGACCGCGCCACGCGGCTGGTGGAGCAATTGTTGACCCTGGCCCGCCAGGAGGCCGGTGCTGCGGCCCCCGGCGCGCACACCGAGCCGGTGGACCTGCAGGCCGCGGCGCAACTGGCGCTGGCCGACGTGGCCCCGGCGGCGCAAGCCCGGTCCATCGACCTGGGCCTGCTCGACTCCGACGCGTCATCGGTGCCTGGCAACGCCGAAGCGCTGCGGATGCTGGCGCGCAACCTGCTCGACAACGCCGTCAAGTACACGCCCGCAGGCGGCCGGGTGGACCTGCTGGTCCGGCGTGCGGCCGACGGCCAGGCCGTTGAACTGACGGTGGAAGACAGCGGCCCCGGCATTGCTGAGGAACACCGCGCCCGCGTGATGCAGCGCTTCGTGCGCGAGACCACCGACGGCGCGCCGGGCAGCGGCCTGGGCCTGGCCATCGTGCAGGCCATCGCGCAGGCCCACGGCGCCACGGTGGCGCTGGATGCATCGCCGCGGCTGGGCGGGCTGCGCGTCACGGTGCGGTGGCCGGGGGCGGCGTAGGTCACCGTCAGCCTGTGGCACGGGCTGCGGGCCTGCGTGGGTGTGCGGGTCGGTTCGTTGTGCAATGCACGGCATCGGGTTCAGTGCGAGTGCTATGATTTTGGTAGCTGGTAGCGCTTATCTATCTAGCGGTAGGGGCCAAAAAAGCTGGACTTCTGGTGCGCGTTGGCATCCGAGGGGGCAGTGCAGGGCAGTGCCGGGAAAGGCCGTGGGAGGGGACAGTGGTCGCCTGGGCGGCTGGCCGCAGGCCCGCGTCGCCGCACAATGCACAGGCTGCGGGTGGCCGGCCGCCGACCGCCCTTTGGCGTGCGGTTTTGCCAGTCCGCGTTTACACATCGCTTCAACGGAATCGACGTCACATGAACTTCATCGTCTTGGGTGCGGGCGCCATTGGCTGCTATGTGGGTGGGCGGCTGGCTGCGCACGGCCACTCTGTGTGCCTGGTGGGCCGTCCTCGTGCGCTCGAAGCCATCGCATTGCAGGGCTTGCGCGTGACGGACCTCGACGGCCTGGACCAGCTGGTGCCGCCCACGGCACTGCGCATTGCCACCAATCTGGCCGACGCCGTACCGCGTGCCCAGAGCGTGGTGCTGCTGTGTGTCAAGAGCGGCGCCACCGAATCCGCCGCGCGCGAACTGGCGGCCGCGTGCCCGGCCGGCACCCCCGTCATCTCGCTGCAGAACGGCGTGGACAACGTGGCCCACCTGACCGCATTGGCACCCGAGCTGCGCGTGCTGGCCGGCATGGTGCCGTACAACGTGGTGCTGCGCGGCGCCCACGTGCACCGTGCCACGGCGGGCCACCTGCAACTGCAGCGCAGCGATGTGACCGAGGGCCTCGCACCCTTGTTCAACGCGGCGGGCCTGGCCACCGTGCTGCCGTACGACATCCGCGCAGTGCAGTGGGGCAAGCTGCTGCTCAACCTGAACAACCCGGTGAATGCGCTGTCCAACCTGCCGCTGCGCGAAGAGCTGCTCGACCGCGACTGCCGCTTCGTCTTTGCCGCGCTGCAGTCCGAGGCACTGGTGGTGATGGCGCGCGCCGGTATCTCCCCGGCCAAGGTCACCGCGGTGTCGCCGCGCCTGCTGCCCCATGTGCTGCGCCTGCCCAACTGGCTGTTCACGCGGCTGGCCCGGCGCATGCTGCAGATCGACGCCCAGGCGCGCTCGTCCATGTGGGACGACTTGGAGGCCGGACGTGTGACCGAGATCGATGCCATCTGCGGAGCCGTGGTGCGGCTGGCCGCGCAGCAGGGTGGGCAGGCGCCGCTCAGTGCGCGCATGTGCGAGTTGCTCGGGGGGCCGCGGCTGCGGTTGACGGGGCGAGAGATGCGCAACGCGTTGGGTTTGGCGTGACACAGGACTTGCTGGAAAAAGCTTGTTGCCTTGCCTTCCCACCCAGGTCGTTGGCTCTCCAAGGCGCATGTTTTCCCTGTCCCAACCTTCCCCCGTGCGTTGCGCAGACCCGCCTGCAAAGCTGCGTTCAAGTCAACGCTGGGTGGGAACCGCTAAGCTTTTGATCATGCGCATATTCATACTCCTTGCAGCCACGGCGCTCGTGTTGTCGACACCCTCCCTCGCCGCGTCACCGCGCACGGACACGCTGGCCATCAGTCCATCCGAAGGGTGGGCCGCGGTCGGTTGTACGCCAGACAAGCTCTGTGTGGAAATCGCTCCATCGGAGCGCGGCTGCGAAGGCCAGGCATGTCCCAACGGCGCAGCCGATGGCACGGACGTGAGCCTGCAGCTGCCTGGCGGTCAGGGCGATCCGGCGCACATGCTCTATCGGATAGCAGGGCTGCCATCCGCAGACGCTTATGCCCGGCTGTGGCCGAAGCTCATCCGCTTCAAGGGCGGCCTCCTTGTGGGTGTGCAAATGGAGGAGCGCGCCATGTACTCGGGCGGTGGGGCCAGTGCAACCACCCTGCACCTCATCGCCTTTGTGCCCGACCAATCACCGTTCGAGGTTCTGCGTGTTCCACAGAGCTCCAGCGCGACGATCCGGGCGTGTTTCAGCGAGCGCCACATGAAGCAGCGCGCCGGGGCCTGCCACGATGAATACAACTTCGACGCGACCCTCGTCCTGACGCAAGCATCCGCTGCAGGGTGGCCGGTTCTGCGCTATCGCAGCAAGGCGACATCGTTTCCGGGGCACGTGTCGCGGTCCAAAGACTCGCTGGCGGCGCGGCCACTTCGCCAGCGCGACCTGGTGACCGTGACCGACCCCCGATGCAGTTACCAGCGGTTGTTTCGCTTCACCCCGCAAGCCCGCGCTTACGTGCCCGATACGCCAGCGCCCGATTGCACGGACTACACCGTGCCCTGATGGGCTGTGCAAGCTCACCGGAGGTTGCCAGGCCTGGCTGCCAGTGCGACGATGGCAATACGGCCAGCGATGAGCAAGACGCACTGCAGTGGCAACCGCTGCCAGCGCGCCGGCTTGCTCACGGGCGCGCCGGGCGAGTGCCCTACCGGCGACAACGGCGCTGATGGTCCGCGCCCACAGGCCCAGAGTCACCGTCCTGTCAGGGGCTGTCTTCATTTTGTCGCCAGCCAGTTTCATACCAAGGACCCACCATGACAGAGCCAAGCACCAACATCACCCCGGCGAAAGGCCCCGCCTCGTATTTCCCGTCCATCGAGGCCAAGTACGGCCAGCCTATCAGCCACTGGATGGACGTACTGCGCGCCGCGGGCCCGCGCAAGCACATGGAGTACGTGGCCCTGCTCAAAACCGACCACGCCCTGGGCCATGGGCATGCGAATGCGCTGGTGGCGGCCTATCTGAGCCAAGGCAAGTCATAGCTGTCCATCTTTGGGGGATGTGCGCAGCCGGGGTCGCCACTCAGGCCGCACCAGCCTCACCCAAGCCCAGCGGCACCTTGAGCCCTGCTTTCAAACACCCCAGCGACACCGACGTGCGAAAGCGCCGCACGTTGTCGTCCCCATCGAACAGCCGCCGCGTCAGCGCCTCGTAGTCCGCCATCGACGCCACGTTGACCACCAGCAGGTAGTCCGCCTCGCCGGTCACGCTGTAGCACTGCTGCACCGCGTCTTCGGCGGCGATGCGCGCGCGCAGCGGGGCCGTGCGGTCGGGGCGCTCGTTCTCTAGATGGATCTCGAGCACGATGGTCAGCGGCATGCCCACCTTCACCGGGTCGATCACGGCCACGTTGGCGCGGATCACGCCGCTGTCCTGCAGCCGCTTGATGCGCCGCTGCACGGCGGGCGCCGACAGATTGACCGCCCTGGCGATCAGGCGTTGCGGCGTGGTGTTGTCCGTCTGCAGGATGTCGAGGATGGCCAGGTCGAAGCGGTCCAGGCCCGGGTGCGGCAGGGGCGCGATGGCGGAGGCGGAAATGGGCGTGGTGGGCATGTCGGCAGCCTTCCGGTGCAGGGCAGGGGGAGTGAGCGAAAGTTGCGTGAAGGGCTTCGAAACAGAGCCAAAAACGCGCCGCGGTCGAACTATATTTTTACCCATGACCGCGTCCCCCTTTCAACGATTCATTCCCTTCCTGGCCGTGCTGGGCTCCGTCACGGCGCTCGGGTTCGGCACATCGTGGGCCAAGCAGATCCTGTTTCCGGCGGTGGGCGCGCAGGGCACCACCGCCGTGCGCGTGGGCCTGTCGGCCGTGCTGATGCTGCTGCTGTGGCGCCCCTGGCGCTGGCGTCTGTCACGCGCCGATGCCGTGGCGATTGCCTGCTACGGCGCCGCGCTGGGCGCCATGAACCTGATGTTCTACATGTCGCTGCGCACGCTGCCGTTCGGCCTGGCCGTGGCCATCGAGTTTTCGGGGCCGCTGGCGGTCGCAATCTGGTCGTCGCGCCGCGCGGTGGACTTCGTGTGGGTGGCCCTGGCGATGGCAGGCCTGGGCATGCTGCTGCCGCTGGGCCTGAACGGCAGCGTGCTCGACCCGATGGGCGTTTTCTACGCGCTGGCTGCCGCCGTGTTCTGGGCGCTGTACATCGTGTTCGGCAAGCGCGCCGGCCATCTGCACGCGGGGCATACCGTATCGCTGGGGCTGCTGGTGGCTGCGCTGGTGGTGGTGCCCGTGGGCGTGGTGCATGCAGGCACCACGCTGCTCACGCCCACCGTGCTGCTGGTGGGCCTGGCCGTGGCGGCTATCTCCAGCGCCATCCCCATCTCGCTGGAAATGATGGCCCTGAAGCGCCTGCCCAAGGAGGCCTTCGGCATCATGATCAGCATGGAGCCCGCCGTGGCCGCCGTGCTGGCCATGGGCCTGCTGGGCGAGCACCTGAGCTTCAATCAGTGGCTCGCCATCGGCCTCATCGTGTCGGCATCGATGGGCACGGCCATGACGGCCGGGCGGAGCAAGCCCGCGCTGCGCGAGCCGGCCGCCGCGTAGTTCAGTGATGGTTCCAGGGGTCGCGCATGCGCATTACTAACTGGCGCGCGGTGCGTCGTGGTAATGCAGGTGCTGCACCTGCCAGCCGTGTTCTACGGTGTGCAGCCACAACTCGGTGAACAGCACCGCAGGCTGGTCACCCTGTGGTGTAGCCATGCGGCCCACGCCATGGGCCGACACCACGCCATCGCAGATTGTGCGCAGCACCAGCCGCTCGTCCTGCGCGCGGCTGCCGGGCGGAAACCAGCGGCCCGATTGCACGGCAGCTGCAATGCCGCCCAGCTGCATCGCCCGGCTTTGCACGCCGGTGCTGGTGACGACAAAGAAATCGGCGGCCTGCAACTGCCCCAGAACGCCGGTGTCGCCCGCCACAAAGGCTGCATACCATTGCGTGCGCGCCGCCCGCAGATCCGTGTGATTCACTTGCTGTCACTCCCTGCCATCCGTTCCTCAAGAGCCCGACGCGGGCTCTTTTCTTGACAGCGATGGTATCCGTCAGTGCATCAAGCCGCAGATGCCGGGCCGCCGCCCCGCCATGCCGCCTCGATGGTGGCGATGTCGATCTTGCGCATGGTCATCATCGCTTCGAACACCCGCTTGGCCACTGCGCGGTCGGGGTCGGCCATGGCCGTGGTCAGCACGCGCGGGGTGATCTGCCACGACACGCCCCAGCGGTCCTTGCACCAGCCGCACTCGCTCTCCTGGCCGCCGTTGCCCACCACAGCGTTCCACAGTCGGTCCGTCTCGGCCTGATCGTCGGTCGCGATCTGGAAGGAGAAGGATTCGTTGTGCTTGAACTGCGGCCCGCCGTTCAGGCCGACGCACGGGATACCCGCCACAGTGAACTCCACCGTGAGCACATCGCCCTGTTGGCCGTCCGGGTAGTCGCCCGGTGCCAGCATCACTGCGCCGACGGAACTGTCGGGAAAGGTGGCTGCGTAGAAATGGGCGGCGCTCAAAGCATCTCGCTCGTACCACAGGCAAATCGTGTTCTTGCTGGTCATGGTTGGCTCCTTGGAAAAGTGGACCCGCCGCGCATCTGGGCGATCGTCATCGTCGTCATGTCCCGCGCGGTGTCCATGGGGTTGTCGCAAGCGGGTGGTGTGGCCGCGCGCTTCGTTGATGCACGTTGACCGAGGCTCGCGTGCCCGCCCGTCGCGCCGCGGGCGTGCAACGTTTATGGCGTGAATGTGCACATCTGTATCGCAGCCACAGCACTACAAACGCGTAAGGAATGGCCTACAGAAATGGGCAGCGCGTTTTTTCAAGATGGGTTTTCGCATGAGGAATTGGCCCATGCGTTTTCATTGAAACGAGGAGATTGCAATGGCATACCGTGACGACGAAGACCGCAACCGCAACCAAGCACGCGACTACGACAGCGACAGCGGACGGCACCAACAACACCAGCAGCAGGAATACCGCAGCGGCGGCTATGGCAGCCATGAAGACCAACGCAACCGGCAGTACCAGGCGCAGGACGACACCAGCCGGTTTGCCAGCGACAGGGACTCCAGCGCCGGCCAGTACCGCAGCGGGCGCGGCAACGAATCACAGTTTGGCGGCTATGGGCAGTCAGGCCCCGGCAGCAGCCACTTCGTGGGTGACCGCGGTGGCAACAGCAACATCGGGCGCGGCGTCGGGGACAGCGGCTACGGCGGCTATGGCGGCGGTCAGCAGTACCAGCAGGACCGCTATCCACAGGGTGGTCAACAGCAAGGCTATGACTGGGGCGGCTCTCGCCAGGTAGGCGGTGGTTACGGCGGCGCCGATCAGTTCTCGCAGGGCTACGGTGGTGGCCAGTACGGCGGGCGGCAGGACCGATCCGGCGGTGGTTTCTATGGTGAGTCCGACCGCTTCAGCTCTGGCCGCAACCAGAGCCAGCAGGGCCACGACCCCGACTACCACCAGTGGCGCAACGAGCAGATCAGCAATCTCGACAAGGACTACGAAGCCTTCCGCGGAGAGCGCTACCAGAAGTTCTCGGACGACTTCAACACCTGGCGCAGCAACCGCACCAAGAGCGCCGACCAGAACCAGCAAACCGCCAGCGCGAAAAACAAGGACCAGACCAAGTGACCGTGCTGCAGCGCAGCCGTAACACCCAATATGGCGAAGGCCTCGACATCCATGTCGGGGCCTTTTTTTCGCACATGCGCTACGTGCCCGAAGGGGCCAGTGAGACTCCCGGCCGCGCACCCGGATCTTGGCCCGTCTCCTACGCTGCAGGCCAGCGCTACCGGGCCCAATTCAATCTTTGACCCAGGAGCACACCATGGCCACTGACCCCGCAGAACACCCCATCCACAAAGTCCCCGAAACGTTCCCCCTGCCGCCGGGGGATCTGCCGCCCAGCACGGAGCCACTGACGGTGCCGCCACAGCCCCAGTTGCCGCAGTCGTCCGAACCCAGCCCGTACCAGGGCGAGCAAGAGGATGAAAGCGCAGACCCGGTAGGCCAGCCGCCCAGGATGTAGGGCGACTGCTGCAGTGGTCAAAGCTTCATGCGCGCTCCTAAGCGCCAGCGGTTTTGACCTGCTGACCTGCAGGTCCCGTTCAAGCCTGTGGGTCCTGTCGGCGACGGGCATGCCACGCAAGTCCGCTAGCATCACGCAGCGCTGACCCTGCCTTTGGCCGTCGCACTGGCCATCCGAAGATGCTGGTACGGAGGTGGGAATCAGCCTGACCGTGGATGTGTCGGCGTGCGCCGCTTAGTTGGACGCGCTCAGCCGAGCCATCTGTGTTGCACCCCCCGACCGCCTACCCGTCTACCCACTTCCACCCATGAACTTCGACTTGGTCGCCCCGCTGCTGCATCGCATCTACGACGTTGCCAACCACGGTATCGACAGCCACGGCCAGTCCTTCTTTCGCATCCCCGATACGGTGACCGCGCAGGAGCGCCAACAACTGGCCGATGCCGGCTGGACGCCCAACACGCTGGCGAAGTGGCCGCATGACGAAGCCATACAACGGCTGCGCAGCCTGGCCGCCCAGGTGGACCTGCGTCGCGCGGCCGACGCGTTCGTGGCATCGCTGGGCTCGGCCGGCCTGCAGTGGCAGGCCGTGCTGCCCGCCGTTGCGCTGGGCCGGGCCATGCCAGAACATGCACACCAACCCATGGGCCCGGGGTCAGACCGCTGCGCCATCTGCTTTCACACCGCAACGGCCAAGGATCGCACTCAGCTGGCTTACTACCGCGCGTTGCAAGGGTCGGGCTGGAGCGACGAGGACGGCCCGCTGGCCGCAGTGCTGACCCTGGAAGACGCGCTCCAGTGCCCGCCCGACAGCTGGCCGCAGCCCGCGCCGCGCGACATCTGGGTGCTGCACCAGCTGCTGGGCTTGCTGCGCAGACTGCCCGGCATCGCTCGCTACAGCCAGGCACGCACCGCCATCCAGGCCGCGAAGTGGCTGCAGCCTGCCAAGCCCTGGCGTGCCGGGCTGCTGCTTGAGGCTTTGGCGTTTATAGGCGTGCTGCAGGCCCCGGATCGGCCTGGCCTGCGGACCCGCTTCACCTCCGCGCGCGAGCGCGACCAGCGGCCCAGCGTGCGGGTCGAAGTGCCGGGCCCGCTGGCGTGGTGGACAGCGGCGCACGGCACCAACGACGCCCTGCTGCACAGCCTTTTTGGCCACCTGCCGCGCCCCACCGCAGAGCCTGCGGCCCCAGCACCTCAGCCACCACCATCTCGTGCAAAGTCCGCAGCCCGGCCCACCGGGGTGCCCAAGGCCCCGCGTGCATTGCCCGGTCCGCTGGCCGCGGGCGACGTGTATGTCGTGCGCTTTCGAGAAGACCTCTGGGGCGCCGCCTACTGCCACGAAATGCGCACCGACGAGCCCACCGGCGTCGTGCGCGGCCGCATGGAGTATCTGGACATCCTGTCACCCACACCACCCACACCGGCCGACTTGGCCGAGCGGGGCTTTCGCGACCGCCTGGACGGCAGTCGCTGGCAGATGTGGTGCGCCAGCCTGGACCAGACCAGCGGCGTCAAACGCATCGCCCAAGGCGTACCGCCGCGCCCCCATGCCCAGAGAATGCCCGACCGCATAACCCACGGCGGCGCGAAGGAGTTGCGGCACATGGCTGCATGGAATTTTCCGCAGCTTTGAGCAGCGCGGGCGTTGGATGGACCGGGCGCTTTGCCTGCGCGCCCACACATCCCGTGCCTATCGCAGCAACTCCACAACCATAGGAGCTACTTGGTACAGCCCGTAGAGCACATATGCGATGAACGGGCAGGCAAGAACGGCGGCGGTCAACGTCAGCGCGGATTTGAAGCGAAGCATCGCTGACGAGAACGTAGCGATGCAACCCGCCATGGCGACGGCCGCACAGGCTGCAAGCCAAGAGAGCGCCCCGGCCCACACCTTGCCGTACCCGCAGCCGCCTTCGAAGTCGGAGGCACAGGGCTTGTGCACCGCGATCGCAAGGTCTGCGGAAAACCACGCTGCAGCGCAGTAGAGGATGAATGCAATTGCAAGGGCCAGTCCTGAGGCTGATGGGTCGGGGGGGCGCATCTTGAAGCTTTTCGTATTTGTAGCGCTTGCGCTGATGGCCCAGGCCGCCGCAGCCGAGACGGTGCAGGTGTGGCACCACGGCCCCGTCCCGCTCGATACGCTTGTGTGTGCCGACGTGAACCAGAGCAGCGATGTTTCCCGCATCTGCTACGACAAAGCAGAGCGGTTCATGGTCATTCGTTTGAAGAGCACCTACTGCGACTATTGCAGCATCGATTCAGGCACGGCGCAGGCGCTACAAAGCGCAGGCTCAAGGCGGCAGTTCTTCGAGTCGCGCATCCGTGGCTCGGGCAGCGATGGGCCCTTCGATTGCATGACCCATGCCATCCCGAACAAGTACAAGCGCTAGATGCTGAACGTTCTTTAACGCCGAAGGCTGATACGCAGAGGTGGGGTGTGCGAGTTGTACCGGTGCGATCTTAAAAATTTGCCCTTCCGCTCCAAAATTGAGCTATCAAGCCAATGGGCATAGCTCCTACAGTGAGAGCAAAATTCTTGTACTTTAATAGTCAGTCTCAGGGGCTTATTCTGATGGCTTCAAAAGAAATTGAAGTCCGCTAACATATTCAAAGCAGAAATGAAAAAACCTTTATTTATCGGCATTGCTCTCGTCGCTTTGAACGTTACTGCCTCGGCATGGGCTCAGACCGCAGGCCAATTTATGAATAATCCAGCGTTTACTGGTCAAAGGCCGGCGCAGTGCATCTCAACTCTTGAAATGCAGCAATGCGCTGCTCATGATTTGCGCGATGCAGATGCTGAGATGAGCAAGCGCTATGCTGAGCTGCGCGCCAGCCTGAATACAGCTGCTCGAAAAACTCTTTTGACCGAGCAACGGGCATGGCTGAAATCGCGTGATCGGGACTGCGTCTCCAAAGGGCGCAATGGCGGCACGATGGCTTCTGTAGCCGTGGCTAGCTGCTGGGTCGAGGTAACTAAATCTCGTTCTTTATCGCTGGAGAAAGAACTCGGGTCTAAGGTGAATTCTGCTGCTCCTTTGCCGGCATCCGCGTTTATCGGCCGCTGGCGCGGCGGTGAAGGCACTGTGATGAAAATTACGCGCCAAGGCGACAGCCTCTTGATTGACAATCAGTGGGGCTTAGACGCAGATATGCACGGCAAATTTGTTGGCACTATTACATCGGATGGACTTCGCTTTGAGCGTAATGGTGTGATGGAGACTGTGCGTCCTGGTATGGGTGATTCCGTAAACCGCAGTGCTTTGAGAGGGAAAAAAGACTGCCTTGTGGTTTCGCGCGATGAAGGCTATTGCCGATATTAATAACGATATTTATTCTTCGTAGTGTTGACGGCTTGTAATTGATGGCAGGCCAACGCAAAAAAGGGCCCCGAAATAACGCCGGGGCCTTTTGCATTTCAGCGCCAAGCGCACGCCTGGTAGGAATCATTGGGACGCTCAAAGATCCAGCATGCCCAGCGCCTCCACTCGGGCTGCCCCGAAGCCTCCGGCCGCCCCAGCGCCACGGCCGTTGAGCGCTCGCCGACCAAACTTCATGCAATAGGCGCGCACATCCTCCACGCGCTAATCAGAGCCCAACGGGTCGGGAACGTGCGCAGCAGCGCCATGGCCTTCGAGAGGGCCTCTTCGCAGTCTGCCTAGGCCTTGCAAGCCTCCAGGCGCGCATAGGCTGCATCGTGGGCGGTTGCGTACTGCTCTGCAGCCGTGACACACTGGCCCGCATGGGCAGCGCGGTGCGCCCCGAATCGGCCAGCGCCTCGCGAAGCTCTTCGGCGATAACCATGGGAGGACTGTGCTTGGTCTGGCCGCAATCAGTGCTTGTATAGGGGCATAAGCTGATTTCCCAGGGGGAAACAAAAAAGCCCGCAAGAGCTTGCACCCGTGCGGACTGGTTGTTTTTTGGTCCCTTCGACAGGAATCGAACCTGTATCTAGCGCTTAGGAGGCACTCGTTCTATCCATTGAACTACGAAGAGACAGCCGCGCATTGTAGGGGCTGCGTGGCGCGGTTCCTGGCGGCCTGATTCCACCCCCCTCAGTCGTACTTCACGGTATAGATCAGATCCACCGCGCTCTTCTCCCCCGTCTGCCCGCGCAGCGTCAGGCGGCGCGACAGGTCGTAGAAGATATACAGCGTGCCGAGCGTCCCCGACAGGCTGCGTTCGTACGTCACGTACAAATCCTTGGACAAGCGCTTGCCAAAAGTGAGTGCCGCGCCTGTGGCGTCTTCGCCGGAGCCGGGGCCCTTGAAGCCGATTTCGTCCAGGCCCACGCGGTTGGCGATGTTGGCGGCGGTGTTGTTGCCGCCGCCGCCTCGGCCCAGCAGGGCGAGGGCGGCTTGTTGCAGCACGGCGGCTTCGGCGCCGCCGGCGGCGGCGTTGCGGCCCAGCACCACCCACGACAGCTTTTCGGCGTCGGGCAGTTCAGGGTCTGAATACAGGCGCACGCGCGGGGCCTGGGCGCTGCCAGTGACCTGCACGCCCGCGCGCACGCTGATGTTGGGGCGCAGGGCCAGGATGTCGAGCGAGGGGTTGTTGTACGGGCCGTTGAAGCGGATGAGGCCCGTCTCCACGTCCAGCATCTGGCCCCAGGCGCGGTAGCGGCCTTCTTCGGTGCGCACCTCGCCGGTTACGCGCGGCGGGGCGCCGGCCACGGCGCTGCTGCGGATGTCCACTTCGCCGGTCAGGCGGGTGGTGATGCCGTGGCCATGCAGCGCGAAGTCGCGGCCCAGGTTGAGGGTGATGGCGATGTCGGGGGGCTTGGCGGTTTCGGCCTGGGCGGCCACCTGGTTGGCACGGGCGGCGGCCTGGGCCTTGGCCTGGTCTTCCTTGTCCTTGGCGGCAGAGCGCACTATCACGTCAGAGCCCAGGCTGGGCGCGCTTTCGTCGGGCAGGATGATGGTGGCGCGGTCGGTGGTCAGCTTGCCGCGCAGGCTGATCTGGCCCTGCTGCAGCTGGGCCTTGAGTTCGCCCGACACGCTGATCTGGCGGTCGGCGCGCACCAGCACCTGCAGCGCTTTGGCTTCGGCCTGCAGTGCCATGGCGATGCCGGACATGCCATTGCCCGCCTGGCCCCAGGTGATGCGGCCCGTGCCGGTGAGGGTGCCGCCGTCCTGTGGCGCAGACGTGCGGTTGCCGCTGAATCCCGCGATGCGGGCCCCGCTGCCGCGCCCGCCCTGCAGGCGGAACTCGGTGATGTCGAGCTGGTTGCCGCTCAGCGCCGCCCGCAGGCGTCCGCCTTGCAGGTCCACGCCATCGACTACGGAGCGCACGGCCAGTTCGTCCGCCCCGAGCGTGCCGGCCCAGCGGGGCACGTCGCGTGTGCCCGACAGGGTGGCGCTGGCGTCCAGCGTGCCGCGCACGCGCCAGCCGGGCGGTGCCAGGGCAGACCACACGCCCACGTCGGGCAGGCGGGCGCGCAGTGTGCCGGCCAACGGTGCGTTGGCCGCCCAGGTGATGGCGGCCAGGTCGGTGCCCGCGCTGCCACCGGCCAGTGTAAGCCGTGTGCTGGCGCTGGCGTCGATCTCGCCAGCGCGGTCGCTGGCCCAGGCCAGCCGTGCGCGCAGCGCGTCGCCTTCCAGATCGATCGACACCTCGGCCTGGCGCACACCGGCGGGTGTGCCTGCGGCGGGGGTGGACGTGGCCTCGGTGGCGATCACGGTGGTGGCGCCGGCACCAGCGCCTTGGCCGCTGCTCTGCACGGCGGTCACGGCGGTGGGGTCGCCCGCCAGGATGCGCAGGTCGCCGCTGGCCCGCCGCAGGCTGGCGCTGGCACGCAGCGCGCTGGTGGTGTCCAGGTTCCATTGCCCGTCCAGCACCAGGGTGCTGGCCAGGCCCATTCGGGCGAGTAGGGGCTGATTGGGGCGGCCTGCTGTCGCGGGTGTGCTGCCAATGCCCAGTGCGTCCACCCAGGCCATGGGCAGGCCCTGCAGAGTGCCCTGGGTCTGCACCTGCAGTGCGGGGCCTGTGGTGACGCGCACGGGCTGCCAGCGCAGCACCACGGTGCCGGGCTGAGGGCCGGTCAGGCGGGCCTGGCCTGCGGATGTCTGGATGGTCAGTGCGGGCGCGGGCTGTGGTGCGGGGGCGGTGCTGCCTTTGTTGTCGTTCTTGTTGTTGCCGGTGCGCCGGCTTGCCGTGCCGGCGGCGGGGACCGTGCTGGCCGTGGTGTTCACGGTAACGGACAGCGGCTCGGCCAGTTGCATGGCCCAGGGGCCTGGGCGCTGCGCGTCCTGCGCCTGCAGGCGCAGTTCGTTGATCTGCGCTCGCCATTGCGACGGGGCGGTCAGACCACCGGACAGTCGGGCCTGCAGGGTGGCGCGCTGCATCTGCTGTGCCTGGTTGGCGTTCAGGCGGGCTTCGCCGTCCACCGACAGGGTGGCCTGCAGTACGTTGCCCGACAGCTCGGCCTTCACGCCGCGCAGTTGCACGGCGGTGGGCCTGCTGCCGGCTTCCTTGGCGGGCGGTAGCGTCAGGTCGAGCTGCGATGTGGCCAGCGTGGCCTGCAGCTCGAAGGCGTCCTTGGTTGCGGGCAGGGCTGCGCCGGATGGGGCGGCCTGCAGTTGGCGCGCCAGTGTCTGCCAGCCGCCCTTCCATCGCGCGGTGACCGACGCAGCACCCTTGGCAGTGGCACCCTGCAGCGCGGCCTGCGCGGCGCTGCCGGCGAACGGCAGGCTGGTGAACCAGCGCTGCGTGGCATCCACATCGGCCCATTGCACCTGCAGGTCGCCTGCGCCGGTGGTGGGTGCGATGCTGCCTTGCGCCCGGGCCGTGGCGCCCGGTACGGTGATGGCGAGTTGGCCCTGCACGGCGGGGCCGGCCAGGGCGATGCGCAGGCCGGTGCCTTCGGCGCGCGCCTGCAGTGCATCCACCAGCAGGCGGTCCAGCTGCACCGTGCCGCCACCGCTCTGCGCACCGGCCTGGGCCCCGGGTTGCCAGTTGCCCTGCGCCGCGAGGGTCTGGATGCTGAGCAGGGCAGGGCGGCCCTTGCTGGCCCGTGCAGGCGCTGTAGCGGGGCCTGACGCACGGATGTCTGCGTTGAAGCGCACCTTGTCGCCCTGCGTCTGCGCGCTGATGCGGCCTGCCAGTGGCGCAGCGGCCATGGCGGTGTGCAGCAGGTCGGGGCGCAGGTTGCGCAGCTCGGCCTGGCCTTCCAGGGCCTGGGTTGCGGGGGTGAAGTGGCCTTGCAGCGTGGCGGTACCGGTGCCTGCAGTGGCAACGGCGGAGGGCACGGTCCAGCGGGTGCCGTCGTAGCGGGCGTCGGCCTGCAGCGCGGACAGGGGCAGGCGGCGCTGGTCCCACGGGCCGGCCAGGTCATTGCGCAGTTCGGCTTGCAGCGTCCATCCGGTGGTGGGGCTTGCCGATGAGGGAGCAGTAGTGGGAGAGGCGGCGCCACTGCCCTGCGTGATACTGGCTGGATTGTTGGGTGCGGGGAGCGGCGGCGTGGCACCTGCTGACGGGTCGACCGCCATCGGCCCGGCCCTCACGGTGCCATGCAACTGTGTACTGGGTGCCTGGGGCCAGAGTGCGGCCAGGTCCACGGCGCGCAGCGCTGCGGTGGCGGCTTGCAGGGGCTGGGCGGTCCAGGGGGTGACGGTGGCCGTCAGGTCGGCCTGCATGGGCTCTGCGGGCGGCGGCTTTGCCGCATTGCGTTGCGCGGTGCTGGTGGTACGGGCGGCTTTGGACGCCGACTTGCTGGCGGGCTGGGCGGTGGGTGCCGATGCTGCCGTTGCGTTGGCGGCCGCGGAAGCGGAGGCGGCTGCTGATGCTGTTGCTGATGCTGTTGCTGTTGCCGTGGTGGCCACCGGGCTGATGCGTGCCTTGAGCTCCAGCTGCGCCGCGGCGGTGGCCAGCGTGCCCTGCAGCGTGGCGTGTGCGCCCAGCTGCAGCGCAGCGCCGCCGCCGGGCACGGCAGCCTGCACGGTGCCGTCCACCGTGGCGTCCAGCGCCATGGGCGCATCGGCCTGCAGCGTGGCGCTGGCGCTGTAGCGGCCCTGGGCCAGCTCCACGTTGTCGATCTTCAGACGGTGGTCGCGCCCGTCGTAGCGGTAGGTACCCTGCAGGCCCAGCACCTGCACGGCCGGCGTGCCTGCCCACTGGATCTCGTCCACCCGAAACGGCACGCCGATCTGCAAGGGCAACTTGAGTTGTGTGAGCGGCTGGGGTGGCTCGGTGCTGCGCGGTGCGTCCGCGGCGGGTGTGATCTGCACCCGGGCGGCGTGCACCTCGCCCAGCTCCAGCCGCCGCTGCAGCAGGGGCATGAGCTGCCAGCCCAGGGCGATGTCATTCACCTCCACCGACAGGGCCGGACTGCTCCAGCGCAGCCAGCCGATGTGCCCGCCACCGCGCAGCGATCCGGTGACATCGCGGCTTTCCAGTTGCTGGTCGGCGGGCAAATACTGCGCAGCGCGTGCCAGTGCGGCCGCCAGCGAGCTGTTGCTGCCGGTCCACCACCACAGGGCCGCGGCCACGGCCAACAGCAGGGCCACCACGGTGGCCAGCAGCCAGCCCAGGCCCCGCAGCGCGCGGCGTACGCGCCGCCGTGGGGGCTTCTTGCGGCCGGACGCGCCAGCGCTGAAATCCGAAGACCTAGCGCGTGGCGGAGCGGGGGCTGGAACGGGCGTGGGGTCCTGGTTTGCCATCAGAAGCTGAACCCCAGACGCAGGTGCACCCGCACTTCCTTGGTCTTCACGCCGTAGGCCAGGTCGGCCTGCAGCGGGCCCACCGGGCTGCGCCAGCGCACACCCGCGCCCACGCCGACGCGCGGATCCAGGTCGCCTGCGCGGTCGGCCACCGCGCCTGCGTCCACGAACAGGGTGCTTTCCCAGTCGGTCATCTCACCCTTGTAGACGATGGGGCGCTGCCATTCGACGCTGCCCACGGCCATGTAGCGGCCCCCGTAAAGCATGCCGTTGTCGGTGCGGGCGCCGATGCTGCGGTAGCCGTAGCCCCGCACCGTGGTGTCGCCACCGGTCAGAAAGAGCTGCGTCACCGGCACCTGGGCACTGTCGCGCGCCAGCACGGCCCCAGCCTCGGCGCGCACGGCGATGCGGGCATTGCGGCCCTGGCCGGCGTCGTCCTGCACGCGGCCTGCGGGGATGAAGGTCTGCCAGCGCACCAGGGTGCGCACGAAGGGGTCGCGCTCGGGTCGCAGCGTGGTGCCCACGCCCAGCTCCACGGCGATGCCGTGGCCGCGCGTGGGTGCGGTCATGTTGTTGAAGTAGCGGCCCGTCCAGCCGTAGTTGACGCTGACGGCGGTGCCCGACGGCGGTGCGCCTACACCCTGGCTGTTGGCGTAGTCGTACTGCAGGAAGTAGCTGCGGTCGATGGCTTTGGTGCTCTTGCTGCGGCCCGATCGCAGGCGGCCGCTGTTGGTGTCGAAGTCGCCCGTGTCTTCGCGCTGCAATTGGCCGCCGGCGAACCAGCGCCAGCCGTTGGTGTCGGGCAGTGCGGTCCATTCGGTGCTGGCCAGTTTCGTCTCGCGGTCCAGCGACAGCTTGCTCACCGCGCGCCAGCCGATGCCGGGCAGCTTGTTGTGGATGTGCTCCAGCGACAGGCGGGCGCCGCTGTCGGTCGAAAAGCCGGGTCCGAATACCAGCTTTTGCAGCGGCGCTTCGCGCACCTGGGCCACCACCGGAGCGGCTTGCGGGTCCGTGCCTTCGGTGTCGAGCGTGAGGAACACCGCATCGTAGTAGCCGCTGCTGGCCAGGCGCAATTGCGCGTCCAGCAGCTCGGCCTCGTCGTACACCGCGCCCGTGGGCAGGCGCGCCAGGCGGCGAGCACCGTCGGGGTCGTAACGCTCGCTGCCCTGCACGCGCAGGGGGCCGAAGCGATAGGCCGGGCCGGGGTCGTAGGTGACGTTGAGCTTGGCTTCGTGCTTGTCGGCGTCAACCTCTGCACGGCTGTTGGCGATGCGAGCGGTGGGGTGGCGGCGGGCCTGCAGCTGGCGCAGGCCGTCGGTCTTGGCTGAGTCCCATGCGGACTGCGTGAAGGCCTGGCCGGGCGACAGCGACCAGTTACGCTGCACCCGCTGCTGCTGGCGCGCGCTGGCCTTCACGTCTTCGGGGTTTGCCGCGGGGTTGGCGGAGAAGTCGATGTCTGCGCTGGCAATGCGGGTCTGCGGGCCGGGCTGCACAGTGACCACCACGGTGCGCGGCGCAGCCTTGGAGTCCGGCGTCTCGGTCAACTCCACCGTGATGGTGGGGGCGAAGTAGCCCATGGTGCCCAGCAGCTCGCGCGCGTTGGCGTCGGCTGCGCCCAGCAGGCGCTGCAGCTCGCTGGCGTTCACGTCGGGCAGGTTGCGAAAGCGCTGCAGCTCCAGGTGCCGCTCCAGCGTCCCGCGCACGGCATCGGGGGCGCGCACTTCGACAGCGAACGATGGCGACGAAGACTCTGCGATGACGGGCCCCGTGCCCGATGCGCTGTCGCCCTCGTTCTCGTCGACCCCGGGCCGCAGCATGCTGCAGCCTTGCAGGCCGAGCACGCCAACAAGCAGCAACGCCGGCCACAGGGCCGGCGTTGGGGAGATGGCGGTGGGGCGCAGGGGGCTGAAAGGCACGGTGGGCAAGGAATATTGGGCGTCCGGGGCGTCAAAAACGGCGTTTCAGGTGTCTTGCACGCCGCACCTGCACCTTGTTGGTGCCCTGCCACTATGCCCTGAAAGTTGGGCGGTCCTTGTCAGACAGCTTCGCTCACTGTGCCCGCTGATGCCGGGATGCCCCTGCCGACTCCCGTGCGCGGTGCGCGTCGGGGCGCTGCATGCGGCCCTATTTGGACAGCAGGCGCATGGTTTCTTCCAGCCCCTTGAGGGACAGCGGATACATCCGGTTGCTGATGAGCTGCTGGATGATGTTGATGCTCTGGCGGTACTGCCACACGCCCTGGGGCTCGGGGTTGATCCAGGCGTGCTTGGGAAACGCGTGGGTCAGGCGCTGGATCCACTCGGCGCCGGGCTCCTCGTTGTTGTATTCCACGCTGCCGCCGGGCTGCAGGATCTCGTACGGGCTCATGGTCGCGTCGCCCACGAAGATCAGCTTGTAGTCGCGGTTGTACTTGCGGATGATGTCCAGCGTCGGAAACTTCTCGGCAAAGCGGCGGCGGTTGTTCTTCCACATGAAGTCGTAGACGCAGTTGTGGAAATAGTAGAACTCCAGGTGCTTGAACTCGGACTTCACGGCGCTGAAGAGTTCTTCTACGCGCTGGATGTGCTCGTCCATGGTGCCGCCCACGTCCATCAGCAGCAGCACCTTCACGTTGTTGTGGCGCTCGGGCACCATCTTGATGTCCAGGTACCCCGCGTTGGCGGCGGTGCTGCGGATGGTGTCGGGCAGGTCGAGCTCCAGGTCGTGCCCTTCGCGTGCAAACTTGCGCAGGCGGCGCAGCGCCACCTTGATGTTGCGCGTGCCCAGCTCCTGCTGGTCGTCATAGTCCTTGTAGGCGCGCTGCTCCCACACCTTGACGGCGCTCTTGTTCTTGCCCGCGCCGCCGATGCGCACGCCCTGCGGGTTGTAGCCGCCGTGGCCAAAGGGGCTGGTGCCGCCGGTGCCGATCCACTTGCTGCCGCCCTCGTGGCGCTCCTTCTGTTCTTCAAGGCGCTTCTTGAGCGTCTCCATCAGCTCGTCCCAGCCCATCTTCTCGATGGCGGCCTTCTGCTCGGGCGTGAGTTCGTTATCCAGGATATTGCGCAGCCAGTCGGCCGGAATCTCCTTGGTGAAGTCGGCCACCATCTCCACGCCTTTGAAGTAGGCGCCGAAGGCCCGGTCGAACTTGTCGTAGTGCTTCTCGTCCTTGACCAGGGTCAGGCGCGAGAGGTTGTAGAAATCGTCCAGGCTCCAGGCGTCGTCCGAGCGCGGGCCCACCACGCCGGCCTGCAGCGCTTCGAGCAGGGTGAGGTATTCCTTGACCGACACCGGCAGCTTGGCCGAGCGCAGCGTGTAGAAGAAGTCGATGAGCATGTTGTGGGCTCCTGCCGCTGGTCAGGCGGGCATGTGGCGCTCTAAAAGATATAGCAACTGCGCCTTGGCTTCGGGCCATTCGCCCGAGCGCATGCTGTACATCACCGTGTCGCGGATGGTGCCGTCGCGGCGCAGCGCGTGGCCGCGGATGACACCGTCCTTTTTGGCGCCCAGGCGCTCGATGGCACGCTGCGAGGCGAAGTTGTAGTTGTCGGTGCGCCAGCCCACCACGTGGCAGCCCAGCGTGTCGAAGGCATGGCCCATCAGCAGCAATTTGCAGGTGGTGTTGACGTGGCTGCGCTGCACGCTCTGGCAGTACCAGGTGTAGCCGATCTCCACGCGTTTCACTGCGGGCAGGATGTCGTGAAAGCTGCTGGAGCCCAGCACCTGGCCCGTGGCTTCATCGATGACGGCGAACGCAAAGCGGTGGCCTTCCTCGCGGCCCTTCAAGGCCGTTTCGATGTAGGCGCGCGTGTCCTGCGGCTCGGGCACCGAGGTGATGCGCAGCTTCCACAACTCGCCATCGGCGGCCGCTGCGGCCAGGCCCGATGCGTGCGACAGCGCCAGTGGCTCCAGGCGCACGCCGCGGCTGCTCAGGGTGACGGGTTCTACAAAGGCCATGTTGCTGTCTTTGCGGTTGGTGCCTTGGGGTGTGTGTGCGGGCCCCAGGCCGGTCAGTCTTGGGTCCGTTCGCGGCGGCTTTTCTGCCAGCGGCGCGCCGCGTGCAGGCCCAGGCCGCCACCCAGGCCCACCAGGGCAATGCCCAGCAGTGCCTTGGTGCCGTAGCCGGGCGCAAAGATATCGAGGCCCAGCCACTGGCCGATCCAGAAGCCGGCCAGCGCGCCGCCGACGAAACCGATGGCGTCGGCAATGCCGTCTGCGAGAGAGGGGGTGGACTGGGTCATGGATGCTTGTTCAAGTGGGTCAACAGACGACCCGCCGCCGGGCCGCCCCAAGGCGGGTCAGTCCCACGGGCTCGGTGGGCCGACGCCCCTCCCCCAGCCTGGGGCAGCGACCCATGAAACGGCGGAGCGTGGGGGTCAACGGTTCCTCTGGTTCATGAACACGAGCTTTTCGAACAGGCTCACGTCCTGTTCGTTTTTGAGCAGCGCGCCCACCAACGGCGGTACGGCCACCTTGTTGTCGGCGCTTTGCAGCGCGGTGAGCGGGATGTCTTCGGCCACCAGCAGCTTGAGCCAGTCCAGCAGTTCGCTGGTCGACGGCTTCTTCTTGAGGCCGGGCAGGTTGCGCACGTCGTAGAAAGTCTTCATCGCCACGGACAAGAGCTCGCTCTTGAGCGTGGGGAAGTGCACGTCCACGATCTGGCGCATGGTGTCGGCCTCGGGGAACTTGATGAAGTGAAAGAAGCAGCGGCGCAGGAAGGCGTCGGGCAGCTCTTTTTCGTTGTTGGAGGTGATGAACACCAGCGGGCGGTGCTTGGCCTTGATGAGCTCGCGCGTCTCGTAGCAGTAGAACTCCATGCGGTCGATCTCGCGCAGCAGGTCGTTCGGGAATTCGATGTCGGCCTTGTCGATCTCGTCGATCAGCAGCGCCACGGGCCGGTCGGCCGTGAAGGCCTGCCACAGCACGCCCTGCACGATGTAGTTGCGGATGTCCTTCACGCGGTCGGCGCTGTCGCCATCGTTGAGCTGGCTGTCGCGCAGGCGGCTCACGGCGTCATATTCGTACAGGCCCTGCTGGGCCTTGGTGGTCGACTTGATGTGCCATTGCAACAGTGGCATGTCCAGCGCCTGGGCCACTTCTTCGGCCAGCATCGTCTTGCCGGTGCCGGGCTCTCCCTTGATGAGCAGCGGGCGCTGCAGGGTGATGGCTGCGTTCACGGCCAGCATCAGGTCTTGGGTGGCGACGTAGTTCTGGGAACCTTGAAATTTCATGAGGGAAATCACCGGATCGTTGATGGATGGGGCTTGACAGGCGCTGGCTATAATCTGCTGTTGATCAGATCCCCAGAGCTGACTGAACTTCCACGAGATTGTGCGCGCAAAATGAACAAAACGCTGACCACGCTATTCGCCCTGGCTGTCGCTTCCGTGACCGCCGTCTCCCATGCCCAGGAAGCCAAAGGCGACGTGGAAGCAGGCAAGCAGAAGATTGCCATGTGCATCGGTTGCCACGGTATTCCGGGCTACCAGGCCAGCTTTCCTGAAGTGCACAAGGTGCCGATGATTTCGGGCCAAAGCGCCAAGTACATCGCCGCAGCGCTCACCGCCTACCAGAAGGGCGAGCGCAAGCACCCCACCATGCGCGGTGTGGCTGAGTCGCTGTCTGAAAAAGACATCGCCGATGTGTCTGCCTACTACGAGCAGCACGGCAAGACGGGCACCGAGCTGCCTGCCAAGCCCGCCCGCGAACCCAGCGTGCAAGTGGCCGAGCTGCTCAAGAAAGGCGCCTGCGTTTCGTGCCACGGCGACAACTTCGCCAAGCCCATCGACCCGTCTTACCCCAAGGTCGCAGGCCAGCACGCCGACTACCTGTTCGTGGCCCTGAAGTCGTACAAGGCTGAGAAGAATCCCAACGTGGGCCGCAGCAACGCCATCATGGGCGGCGTCGCCAAGCAGTTCACCAATGCCGAACTGAAGGCACTGTCCAACTACATCAGCGGCATCGACGGCGACCTGCACGTGGTGCCTCAATCGCGCTTCCGCTGATCGCAGGAAGAGCCCGGCGGTGTGGCCAGCCACCCGCCGCAGCCAGAACAACCCGCCACGCCCTGGCGGGTTTTTTTATGCCTGCGTCGATGGCGTTGACGATGGGGTGGGCAGTGAGCCCGTCCCATCTCCGTCCAGCAGCCGCACCGACAGGTCCATGTCCTGCAGCAGCGCAGGGCGGCCGAACCAGTAGCCCTGGGCGCTGGCGCAGCCCATTTCGCGCAGGCGCTGGGCGGCGGCCTGTGTCTCCACGCCCTCGGCCACCACGGTCACGCCAAAGCCTTGCGACATGTTCAGCACGGCGGTGACGATGGCGGCGTTCTGCGGCGAGTCGAGCAGGTTGCGCACAAAGCTCTGGTCTATCTTCACGCAGTCGAACGGCAGGCGGCTCAGGTAGGCCAGCGATGAGTAGCCCGTGCCGAAGTCGTCGATGGCGATCTTCACCCCGAGCGCCCGGATGCGCGCCAGGCGCTGGCCGGTCACCGCATCGCCCTCGATCAGCACCGACTCCGTCAGCTCCAGCGTCAGGTGCCGGGGCGGCAGGCCGCTGGTGGCCAGCACCTGCTGCAGCGCTGCCGGAAAGTCCGACTGGATGAGCTGGCGCGCCGACACGTTCACGTGCAGATCGAACCCTTCGGGCAGGTGCGGCAGTTGCTGTGCGATGTCCTGCGTCGCGCGGCGCAGCACCCAGTCGCCCAGGGCCAGGATCAGGTCGGACTCTTCCGCCACCGGGATGAACACGCCTGGCGGCACCATGCCGCGCGTGGGGCTGTGCCAGCGCAGCAGCGCCTCGGCGCCGCTCACCCTGCCGGTGTCCAGCTCGATCACCGGCTGGTAGTGCACCAGGAACTGGTTCTTCTCCAGCGCCTGCCGCAGCTCGGTGGCCAGCCGGGCGCGCTCCTTGGACTGCTCGGCCATGCTGGGCTCGAACACGACACACTGGTTCAGGCCGCGCCGCTTGGCTTCGCCCAGCGCGATGCTGGCGTTGCGCAGCCATTCGGGCAGGTCGTCGCCGCGCAGGTGCCCGCCCACCACGCCGACCGATGCGTGGACCATGACTTCGTCGGCGCCTGCCGAGAACGGCGTGGTGAAGAGTGTCAGCACGGTCTTGGCGATCTGCGCTTGCGACGCCGCATCGCCGCTGCTCAGGTGCAGCAGCGCAAATTCATCGCCGCCCAGGCGTGCCATGAGCACCGGCGCGGGCAGGCGCGCGCGCAGCCGTTCACTCACGGCCTGCAGCAGGCGGTCGCCGGTGCCGTAGCCCACGTTGTCGTTGATGGCGCGAAAGGCGTCCAGGCCCACCAGGGTCAGCACCGCGGGTTGCGGCTCGGTCCAGTTGGCCTGCTCCAGCAGGCCGCGGCGCGTGAGCAACTGGGTGAGGCTGTCGTAGATGAGCAGCTCGCGCATCTGGTTGAACGAGCGTTGCAGCCGGTCCGCCATCTGGTTGAAGGCGTGCACGAGGATGGTGGTCTCCAGCAGCGGGCTGCTTTTTTCGATACCCGTGCTCCACTCGCCGCGTGCAATCCGGTTGGCGGCCTCGGCCGTCATGAGGATGGGGCGCGCAGCCCGCTCGATCACCCACAGCCCCAGGATGAGTCCCAGCACCGCGATGGCTGCGGTGGCCAGCAGTGCCTGGCGATTGGCGCTGCGGGAGTCGCCCAGCAAGTCCGACTCGGGCAGCAGCACCACGATGCGCCAGTCGATGCCGCGTGGGTCCGCATATCGCGTGACCCGGCCGAAGTACTGCTCGCCCACGTGGGTGAACCGAAAGCCCGTGCCCTCCGCCGTAGCGGCCTGCTGCAGGTAGGGGCCCGCCGCACGGATCTGCGGGCTGGCGCTCTGCGCGACGGTCAGGCGTTCGCGCTGGCCGGCCGCGTCCTGCTGGTCGCTGACCAGCGCGCCGGGCTCGGAGTGCGCGACGATGCGGCCCTGCGCGTCGGTGATGAAGATCTGCCCCTGGCCGCGCAGCGGCTCCTCGCGCAAAAAGCGGTTGAGGGTGTCCAGCCGCACGTCGGCCTCCATCACGCCCACCAACTGGCCCTTGACCACCACGGGCGACGCGGCCGAGATGGTCACGTCACCCCGCTCGCCGGCCGTGGTGTAGATGGGCGACCACTGCGCCGTGCCAGATTGCGCCACCGGCGCATACCAGGGCCGCACACGGGGGTCGTAGTGGGGGAAGGCTGCCGCCACCTTGGCGGGGCTCGCGTCCTCGTACACGTTCATCAGGCCGCGGGTGGAGTTGTCCTTGAGGATCAGCTTGAAGCCGCTGCGCGCGCTGGCGTCACGGCGGATGCCGGCGTACTCGCCTGTCTGGCTGCCAAAGCTGAGCAGGCTGATCTGCTGGTGGTCTGTGTAGAGCTCGGAAAAAATGCCCTGCAAATGCTGGTACAGAGGTTTGAGGTTGCCTGGCTGGTACAGGCCATGGCGGGCTATCGCATCGCCGATGCTGCGCTGGATGAGGAACGGCGCCTCCAGAAACTCGGCCAGCCGCCCGCGCGAAGTGTTGGTGATCGCGTCGAGCAGGCGCACGCTTTCCTGGTCGATCAGATCGGTGATCTGCCGGTGCTGCGTGACGGCCTGCAGTGCCACCGTGGCTGCGAACAGCACGGCAAAAGGCACGGCGATGGCCGTTCGCAGGGAGAGCTGAAATGCGCGCATCCGAGTGGGCTCCAGGACCGGACTGGACAGCCTGCACGCAAGGAGCGTGCCGCGTGCAGCCAGTGGTTTGTGTCCTATTGTGTGCGCCAGGGTGACGAACGGGCAAGCGCGCCGCACATTTGTGCTACCGGTGGTGTTGTCCGGCCACCGCCGGCAAGGCTGGGTCGCTCGATATCTTTGCGGCGCAGGGCAGAGCGGCGAAGGGCAGAGCAGCGCTGCTCGCGCGGGCCCGGCCCTAGTCCTTGGTGGCGCGGCGCTGCACGCAGGCGATATAGGCCTGGCCGTCGGGCGCGCGGCCGGCGCGCTGGCTCTCCCACAGCATCTCGCCCAGGCAGTCCATGGCCGCATGGTGGGCGTCGTGCAGCGAATCGAGGCGCGCGGTCAGCAGTTCCACCGCCTGACGGATGCCGCGGGGCTGGTCGATGCTGCACTGCTCGCTGATCGACAGGTGCATCGACAGGTGCAGGAAAGGGTTGGTCTGGCCAGGTGTCTCGTCGTAGTTGCGGGCGACGGCGGCATCGGCGCTGGAGAGGTCGGCGTGGTACTCGGGGTGCTCCGCGATCCACAGGCTGGCCAGCGTCTCGATGGCTTCCATGGGGGCGCCGGCCTGGGTCTTGGTGTGCACCCCGCAGAGAAAGCGGCGGACATCGGCTTGGGAGGGGCTGAACATGGGGCGGGAGGTTAGCACGCACCCTGTGGGCCTGGGGCGCGCAGGGTTGCCAGGGCCGCGCGGTCAACGCAGCATAGTCTGCGGCTATGTCCTACGCGGCGGTTTTCTGGCCGCTTCTACATTTGCGTTGCGCAGAGAGAGCCGGGCCCTATCTGCCAGATTCCACGGATGGTCCGGTGTTTGGGAGATGCGTTCATGACTGCACTGCGAATTGCGGGTGTGTTGCTGCTGATGATGGGCATGGCGGTGTTTGTGGCCGGCGGAATCAGTATTGGCGGCGACGTTTTGCAGGCGCCATTAGGCGCACTGGATCTGACGGCCCAGGACAACTACGAGGCTGTCGTCATCCCGCAGTGGATGAGCCTGGGTGCCATGGTGGTCGGCGGCATGGTGCTGGTCGTAGGCTTTCGCAAGAGCTGAGATCAACCCGGCTGAGACCCAGCCGGCAGTTCGCTGATTTTCTCCCCGGCTATGCCCCGTCGCAGGGCATGCCATCACATGCAGTGCCTTGCGCAGCGCGCGCCGGGCCACCAGTCATCGCAGCGAGTCGTTGGCGTTGGTGCTTCAGCACTTTGCACCCACGCAAGGCAAGGTTGCCTGGAATGCCAGCCCCGGCTGCTCGTTGCGGTGAATCGCTGGATCTTTCCCTTCCCACCACCAAGCCCCCACCGTTCATGCCCGCGGTGCACCCATCATGCGCGAGATGGTTTGGGCCGCGCGCAGCAATGCTGGCAGCAGCGTGGTCTGCATCACGTCCGCACTGGTCCGGTTGGCCTGACCGCTGATGTTGAGCGCCGCCACTGTGCGGCCCGTGCGGTCGGCCAGCGGCGCGGCAATCGATATCAAACCCTCTTCCAGTTCTTGATTCACCAGGCACCAGCCCTGTTGGCGCGCCTCGCGGATCCGTGACAGCAGCGTCGGCAGGTCGGTGGTGGTGTGCGTGGTAAAGCGATCAAGCGGCTGCTGCGCCAGGCGCAACTCCAACTCCGCATCGGGCAGCCCGGCCAGCAGCACCCGGCCCATCGACGTCCACGGCGCCGGTAGGCGCGAGCCCACGCCCAGGTTGGTGCGCATGATCTTGTGGGTGGGCACGCGCAGCACGTAGACGATGTCCAGCCCGTCGAGCACGGCGGCCGATGACGACTCGCGTACGTCTTCCACCAGGTCTTCCATCACCGGTTCGGCCAGGTTCCAGATGGGCAGCGACGACAGGTAGGCAAAGCCCAGGTCCAGGATGCGCGGGCTCAGGCGAAAGAGCTTGCCGTCCGTCTCTACGTAACCCAGCGTCTGCAGCGTGAGCAGGATGCGGCGCGCGCCCGCGCGGGTCAAGCCGGTCTGCGCAGCCACTTCGCTCAATGTCTGCTGCGGCCGGGCGGCGCTGAACGAGCGGATCACCTCCAGCCCGCGGGCGAACGACTGCACATAGCTGTCGCTGGGCTTGGGGTCTTTGGCGGGGAGCGTTTCGGCATTCATACTGAGGCCCTCTATAATTCTTTATGCGAACATTTGTTCTATAAGCGAACAAATTCTATCCCGAGACAAGCACATCACGAAAGCGGTTCGATGATCAACAAACTGGCGGAGTCGGTGGCCCAGGCCCTTGCAGGGGTGAAGGATGGTGCCACGGTGTTGATAGGCGGGTTCGGTACCGCGGGCATTCCCGGCGAGCTGATCGACGGCCTGATTGCCCAAGGCGCGCGCGACCTCACGGTGGTCAACAACAACGCCGGCAATGCCGACCAGGGCCTGGCCGCGCTGCTCAAGGCCGGCCAGGTGCGCAAGATCATCTGCAGCTTTCCGCGCCAGGTCGACAGCTACGTGTTCGACGACCTGTACCGCAACGGCAAGCTCGAACTCGAACTCGTGCCCCAGGGCAACCTGGCCGAGCGCCTGCGCGCTGCGGGTGCGGGCATCGGCGCCTTCTTCTGCCCCACGGCCCACGGCACCGAGCTGGCCGCCGGCAAGGAGACGCGCGAGATCAACGGCAAGCACTACGTGCTGGAATACCCCATCCACGGCGACGTGGCACTGATCAAGGCCGAGCAGGGCGACCGCTGGGGCAACCTGACCTACCGCATGTCGGCCCGCAACTTCGGCCCGGTGATGGCCACGGCCGCCAAGACCACGATCGCCACCGTGCACGAGGTGGTGGAACTGGGCGCGCTGGATCCGGAAGCCATCGTCACGCCCGGCATCTACGTGACCCATGTCGTGAAGATCGACCGCACCGCCACGCAGGCCGGTGGGTTCAAAAAGCCGTGAAATCCGCATGAAATTGGCCTCTACCGCACAAGGAATCAGCGTGAGCAGCTATCAAAAGCGTAGTAAAGAAGAACTGGCGAAGCGCGTGGCGCAGGACATCCACGACGGCGCCTACGTCAACCTGGGCATCGGCCAGCCCACCCTGGTGGCCAACCACATTCCCGCGGGCCGCGAGGTCATCCTGCAAAGCGAGAACGGCATCCTGGGCATGGGCCCGGCGCCGGCTGCGGGGCTGGAGGACTACGACCTCATCAACGCCGGCAAGCAGCCGGTGACGCTGCTGCCCGGCGGCGCGTATTTTCACCACGCCGACAGCTTCGCGATGATGCGCGGCGGGCACCTCGACATCTGCGTGCTGGGCGCCTTCCAGGTCAGTGCCACGGGCGACCTGGCCAACTGGAGCACGGGCGAGCCCGGCGCCATCCCGGCCGTGGGCGGCGCCATGGACCTGGCCATCGGCGCCAAGCAGACCTGGGTGATGATGGACCTGTTGACCAAGCAGGGCGCCAGCAAGATCGTGACGCAATGCACCTACCCGCTCACCGGTGTCGCCTGCGTGAAGCGCATCTACACCGATCTGTGCACACTGGCCTGCACGCCCACCGGGCTGCAGCTCATCGACACCGTGCCCGGCCTGCAGTTGCCTGAGCTAGAGCAACTGGTGGGCCTGCCCATCCGCCCCGCCGCCTGAATCCAACCCCCAAGAAACGAGGAGACAACACCATGAGCCCACAACGCCAAGCCTTCATCTGCGACGCCATCCGCACCCCCTTCGGCCGCTACGGCGGCGCGCTCTCCGGCGTGCGCACCGACGACCTGGGCGCCATCCCCATCAAGGCGCTGATGGACCGCAACCCCGGCGTGGACTGGGCGGCCGTGACTGACGTGCTCTACGGCTGCGCCAACCAGGCCGGTGAAGACAACCGCAACGTGGCCCACATGAGCAGCCTGCTGGCGGGCCTGCCCATCGACGTGCCCGGCGCCACCATCAACCGCCTGTGCGGCTCGGGGCTCGACGCCGTGGGCACCGCAGCGCGCGCCATCAAGTCGGGCGAGGCCGGCCTGATGATCGCGGGCGGCGTGGAGAGCATGAGCCGCGCGCCCTTCGTGATGCCCAAAGCCGAGAGCGCTTTCAGCCGCAACAACGCGGTGTACGACACGACCATCGGCTGGCGCTTCATCAACAAGCTGATGAAGGAAAAGTACGGCGTCGACTCCATGCCCGAAACCGCCGAGAACGTGGCCACCGACTTCGGCATCGAGCGCGAGGCGCAGGACCGCATGGCCCTGGCCAGCCAGCTTAACGCCGTGGCGGCGATCAAGGCCGGCCACCTGGCGCGCGAGATCGTGCCGGTGCACATCCCGCAAAAGAAGGGCGACGCCATCATCGTGAGCCAGGACGAGCACCCGCGCGAGACCAGCCTGGAAGCGCTGGCCAAGCTCAAGGGCGTGGTGCGGCCCGACGGCACGGTGACGGCGGGCAACGCCAGCGGCGTGAACGACGGCGCCTGTGCACTGCTGCTGGCCGACGAAGCCAATGCCGCCAAATATGGCCTCAAGCCCCGCGCCCGCGTGGTGGGCATGGCGGTGGCCGGCGTGGCGCCGCGCATCATGGGCTTCGGCCCCACGCCCGCCACGCAAAAGGTGCTGGCGCAGACGGGCCTGACCATCGACCACCTGGACGTGATCGAGCTCAACGAAGCCTTTGCCGCGCAGGGCCTGGCGGTGCTGCGCGCGCTGGGCATCAAGGACGACGATGCACGTGTGAACGCCTGGGGAGGCGCCATTGCGCTGGGCCACCCGCTGGGTGCCAGCGGTGCGCGCCTGGTGACCACCGCCGTCAACCGCCTGCACGAACACGCTGGCCAGTACGCGCTGTGCACCATGTGCATCGGCGTGGGGCAGGGCATTGCCATCATCCTGGAGCGCGTGTGACCGCCATCGATAAAAGCACTCCCGTCACGGTCGTCACCGGCGCCAGCAACGGCATCGGCCGCGCCATCGCCGAGGCCGTGCTGGCCCAGGGCCGCGCCGTGGTCAACCTGGACTACGTGCTGCCCAGCTGGAGCCACCCGCTGCTCACGTCCTACCAGGGCGACCTGACCGACGAGGCATCGACCCGTGAACGCGCGGCCGAGATCGCCGCCAAACACAATGTCACGGCACTGGTGAACAACGCCGGCGCCACGCGCCCCGGCACCATCGACACCGCCACCACGGCGCACCTGGACGACGTGGTGGGCCTGCACCTGCGCGCGCCCATGCTGCTGGTGCAAGCCTTTTTGCCCAGCCTGCGCGCGAGCGGCCAGGGCCGCATCGTGAACATGTCGTCGCGCGCCGCGCTGGGCAAAGGCGACCGCATCGTGTATTCGGCCACCAAGGCCGGAATGATCGGCATGACGCGCACGCTGGCCATGGAGCTGGGGCGTGACGGCATCACCGTCAACGCCATCGGCCCCGGGCCCATCGCCACCGAGCTTTTCCGCCAGAGCAACCCCGACGGCGCGCCGCAGACGCAGCGCATCCTGAACAGCATTGCCGTGGGCCGCATGGGCACGCCCGACGACGTGGCCCGCGCGGCGCTGTTCTTCCTCTCGCCCGACAACGGTTTCGTGACCGGGCAGGTGCTGTACGTGTGCGGTGGTACCACGCTCGGCGTGGCACCTGTCTAGCCACCTGAACGCATTTGCACTGCAGCCCTGAAAGGGGCGCACCCCCTGTTCTCGCCCGGAGGCCTTGGCGCCCGGTTGAGGCCACGGCGCGGCGGATTCCGCGCTCGTGACACCCATTTCATCCACCTTCCTGAAGGAGACAAACCATGACCCGTTCCATCCACACCACCCGCCGCTTCGCACTGTCGGCCGCTGCTTGCGCGGGCATTGCCGCCATCGCCGGTGCTGGCCTGCTGGGCAGCAGCGCAGCAATGGCCCAGGCCTACCCCACCAAGCCCGTCACCATCGTCGTGCCCTTTGCCGCGGGCGGCACCACAGACATCCTGGCCCGCATCATCGGCCAGGCGCTGACCACCGAACTCGGCCAATCGGTCATCGTGGACAACCGTGCCGGCGCGGGCGGCAACATCGGTGGCGCGCTGGCGGCCAAGTCGCCGGCCGATGGCTACACGCTCTTCATGGGCACGGTGGGCACGCACGCCATCAACGCCAGCCTGTACAAGAAGATGCCGTTCGACCCCATCAAGGACTTCGCGCCGCTCACGCGCGTGGCCAATGTGCCCAACCTGCTGGTGGCCAACCCCGCACAGCCCTACAAGAGCGTGAAGGAGCTGATCGCCTACGCCAAGGCCAACCCCGGCAAGGTGAACTTCGGCTCGTCGGGCAACGGCAGCTCCATCCACCTGTCGGGCGAGCTGTTCAAGAGCCTGGCCAAGGTGGACATGGTGCATGTGCCCTACAAGGGCAGCGCACCGGCCGTCACCGACCTGCTGGGCAACCAGATCGGCATCATGTTCGACAACATGCCGTCTGCCATCCAGCATGTGCGCAGCGGCAAGCTGGTGCCCATTGCCGTGACCACCGCCAAGCGCTCGCCCGAGCTGCCCAACGTGCCCACCATCGCCGAAGCCGGCGTGCCGGGGTATGAGGCCACGTCCTGGTTCGGCATGTTCGCGCCCACTGGCACGCCCGCACCGGTGCTGGCCAAGCTGAACACCGCGCTGGTCAAGGTGCTGAACCAGGCCGAGGTGAAGAAGAAGATCAACGAACAAGGCGCCGAGACGTACAGCGAGACGCCCGAGCAGTTCGCCGCCTTCATCCAGGCCGAGTCCGTGAAGTGGGGCAAGGTCGTCAAGGAGTCGGGCGCGAGCTTGGACTGATCTGCGCCTTCGGTCATTGCAGCTACTAAAATGATAGCTGCTGACGCTTGATAGACAAGCGGCAGCAGCTATTTTCATTTCATTCCCAGCTGGGTGGGGTACAGGTGGCCGTGATCACTGCACGCGGTACACGCGCCCCGTCTGCGCGCCTTCCACGCTGCGCTGGTAGCCGCGTGCGGCCCGCTCGGCGGGCACGGTGTCGAAGCCTGGGAAGAACGGCCCGTACACGCCCACCGATTCGGTGAGGATGGTGGGGCTCACGGCGTTGATGCGCAGGCCGCGCGGCAGCTCGATGGCGGCGGCGGCCACGAAGCCCTCGATGGCGGCGTTCACCGCCGTGGCGCTGGCGCCGTTGCGGATGGGCTCGATCGACAGGATGCCCGCGGTCAGCGTGATGGAGCCGCCATCGGTCAGGTACTTCTGGCCGATCAAAGCCAATTGCACCTGGCCCAGGAGCTTGTCTTGCAGCCCCAGGTTGAACTGCTCGGGCGTCATGTCGGCCAGCGGGCCGAAGTGCAGGTTGCCGGCGGTGCTGACGACGGCATCGACCGTGCCCACCGCCTCGAACAGTTGTGCGACCGCGCCCGGCTGTGCAAAGTCTGCGCGGTGCGTGCCGCTGCTGCGGCCCACGGTGATCACCTCGTGCCGTGCGCCCAGGTTGGCCAGCACGGCCTGGCCGATGGTGCCGCTCGCGCCGATGAGAAGAATCTTGGACATGGTGTTTTCCTTGAAAGTTGAAAAAGAACGGGGGGAGGAACAGACAGGCTCTGATTCTTTTGTGAATCAAACAATGCATAAAGTACATTGAAGTTCTTCTTGCACTAACCATTGATTAGGAATCTGCCATGGACAAACTGCGCAACATGGAAGTCATGGTGGCCGTGGTCGAAGCCGGCAGCTTTGCCGCCGCCGCGCGCCAGCTGCAGATATCGGCGGTGATGGTGGGCAAACACATCCAGCAGCTCGAAGCCCACCTGTGCGCGCGCCTGTTCCAGCGCAGCACGCGCCAGAACAGCCTGACCGAGGTGGGCGCCGCGTTCTATGAAGACTGCAAGCGCGTGCTGGAACAGGTGCGCTGGGCCGAGTCCGCCGTGGAGCGCAGCCGCGCCGTGCCCCAGGGCCTGCTGCGCGTGAGCGCCCCCTTCACCCTGGGCACCCACGTCATTGCACCGCTGGTGGCTGACTTTCTGCGGGTGCACGACCAGGTGCGCGTGGACCTGCAGCTCACCGACAGCGTGGTGGACCTGGCGGGCGAGGGCTTTGACGTGGCGGTGCGCATCGGCCGGGTGGTGGATGAAGGCTTGGTGGCCCGCCCGCTGCGCCCCTACCGCATGGTGATCGCTGCCGCACCCGCCTACCTGCAGCGCCACGGCACGCCCGAGCGCGCCGCCGACCTGGACAGCCACCAGTGCCTGAGCCATTCGGCATGGCAGCGCCGCGTGGAGTGGACGCTGCGTGATGGCGATGCGGATTTCTTCTGGCCCGAGAACGCCCGCCTGACCTGCAACCAGGGCGAAGGCCTGCGCCAAGCCGCGTTGCGCGGCCTGGGCCTGATCATGCAGCCCGAGGTGCTATTGGCCGACGACCTGGCCAGCGGCGCGCTGGTGCCGGTGATGCAGCACTGCCTGCCCGCGGCGCGCGCCGTGCAACTGGTCTATGCGCCGGACCGGCGTCAGCTGCCCAAGCTGGCGCGGTTTGTGGAGCATGTGGTGGCAGTGATGGGCGTGGCTTGATGCGTGGAAAAGCAAAGCAGCGCAGCGCTCTGCGACAGCAGATCAGTAGAAGGCTTCGCGCTGCTGCCTGAGCGCATCGCGGTCGATGCTGGCGGCGAGCTGCTCCATGTCTGCGGGGCAGACGCCATGCTGCACAAAATGCCGGGGCCACTGCGCGACCACCTGGGCGACGTCCTGGATCAATGCGATGGCCCGGGCCCGTGTGATGCCGAACTCGTTCAAGTCGGTCAGCGCGTTGTCCAGCGTGGACTGCGCCCCGTGCCGGCCCACCACCATCGCCTGGTAGCCCATGTTCTGCAGTGTGGGCACCACGTCGAACGCCGGGGCCAGGTCGTAGTAGCCGTCAAAGCCCAGGCGCAGGCAGTGGTTGCGTTCGTGGTCGTCCGTGTTGTCCATCAGGATGTTGAACACCATGCGCCTGAACAGCTCTTCGCGCAGGGCCTTGTGGCGGTCCGGGTGGGCCTGGCGCAGCAGTACTGTGGCCAGCGCGCCATAGCTTTCGGTCAGGCCTGCCGCTGCCAGCGCGGTCTTGGCAGAAATGCAATGCACGCGCAGGTTCAGTGCCTCGGTCTGCAGACGGTCAAACCGCTGGATCGTCAGCGCATGGCGTTTGGATGGGCGCGCGTGGCGCGATGCAATGGGCAGCACACCCGTGGTGGCGACATGGATGCCCGCCTGCGCTGCCAGCGTCATCGTGGCGTGTTCGATGAGGGGCGTGTCCACGGTGTCGTCGAGTTCGCTGAACTTGATCACGCAGGGGCCGTTGTCGGTTTGCAGCAGCGCCTTGGGCCGGGCCCCGCCCAGCGTCACGCCGGGCTGCACCAGGCGCTGGATTTCCGGGGTGACCGGGGCTTGGGACTGCACGTCTTCCACCGCCCGCACCATGGCGTCCAGGTCGCGCAGCTGCGGGTACGGCCCGATGCGGCGGGGAACGTAGTGGTCGGCCGATGTCGAGATGCCCAAAGCGCCGAAGCGGTCGTCCCCCGCGAACAGCAGCATCTCCAGGATCGACAGGCGTGCAGGGCGGTCGATGTGGCGGATGATGCGCTCGCCCCAGCGGTCGGGGCGGGCATCGTCGATGGCGCCGGGCGCACTGTCCTTGTGGCCAGCGCTGAACATCTGGCCGGCCAGCAGGGGCAGGTCTTCGCTCAGCGCAAACTGCCACCAGTCGGCGGCGTAGTGGAAGGTGGCGCAGTTGGGCACCAGTTGCGACAGGCTGACAGCGCCCGCCAGAACAGGGTTAGCAGGGTTGACCACCGCCCACACGTACAGCGTGTCCTGCGGCTGGTAGGAGCGCGGGGTGACGTCGGCCATGCTCACGGCCGCACCTTGTTGTGGCCGGCGATGAGGGCCGCCAAACCCGCTGCGGTGCTGTTGGTCTTGTGATCGGACATGCCCAGCCCAGCGGCTACCTGCGTGGCCCGCTGCACGTTGTCATCCTGTGGTGGGCCCCAGGGACTTGTCGTTGCTTCCCGCGCAACGTGAGAAGCCCGAGGTTCGGCTTGGGCCGTTTTTCCCTTTGCGGGTTTCGGCTCCAAATACCCCATCTGGCCTTGCCCCACATCAGTGGAGGGCGCCTCTTGCACCGCAGCCCTGGTGGCTTGGGGCCGGCTGCGGGTCCGGGCCACTTCCCGCTCCAGCGAGGCCATGTCGTTTTGCGGCGCAATCAGGTCAGCCAGGCCCAGGGCCGGGTTGATGATCCACATGCACATGACGTAGGACGCCATCGCGACGGATGGGTCGCCCCGTTCGATGCGCGCCATGGTGGGTTGCGACACCCCCAGCCGCTGCGCCCACTGCGCCTGCGTTTCCTTGCGGCGCTTGCGCGCGATCACGATGTTCTGCGCCAGCAATTCGATCTGCTGCAGCACAGCCTGGGGGTGGTCAGTGGGCCTGGTGTTTTGAACGGGCATTCATAGATGTTAGTACAGATTGAATTTTCTGACATCTATGAATTTTTCTGGTGTTGTTGCCACCATTCTTTGTCATAGTTGGCAATATTTATTCATAGATGAATTAAAATAAGAAAATTCGTAAGTCTATGAATGAAAAGCCATTGCAAAAGCAAGGTCGCGTAGCATTTCTCGCGCCCGCGCCGCGTGATGGCAACCGCTCACTCGACAGCGTTTTGTGGCGCAGCCGGCCCGATCTTGAACACCCCGCTCACCCGCGCGCAAGGCACGCCATCGGCCGTGACCAGCCCCTGCGCGAACACCAGCGAGCGCGTGATGCGCAGCGGATCGGCCTCGCCTTCCACCCACACGCCCAGCGGGGCAGGGGCGAGGTAGTCGATCTGCAGGCTGATGGTCGGTAAAAACCGGTCGGCCACCTCGGTGCTCTTGCGGTGCACGGACAGCGGCAGCAGCATGTCGCAAAAGCTGGCCATCATGCCGCCGTGCAGGTTGTTCATGGGGTTGACGTGGCGGCGCTCCACCCGAAAGCCGAACCGCACCACGTCGCCCTCGTGCCGAACATACAGCAGGCCGTTGTGCTCAATGAACGGCCCGCCCGAGGCCAGGGCCACAAAACCATCGGGTATCTGCGGCGACGGGGCCTGCGCTGAGGAGGCGGTGGCCGTCACCGCGCGGCCTCCTGCTCCACATCGTCGGCAAAGCTGGCGCCGTTCAGCACGCTGGTGGTGGCTTTGCTGCCACTCCCGCCGTCGCTGCTGTCCAGCCAACCGCCATACACCGCCTGGAAGTCCGCCACGATCTGCGCCAGCGGCATGTCATCAAACGCGCCGCGCTGGTGCACGTACTCCATGTGGCGCTGGCCGGACTTGTCGAACGGGTGGTAGATGGAGTCGTTCTCGCCGTCGAACGTGAGCGGCAGCAGCCCGAAGCGGTCGCACAGCTCGATGTTGAAGGCCGGCGTGGCCTTGCGCCATTGGCCATCGAGCCAGATGTCGGTGTAGCCGTGCCAGATGAAGAGGTCGGTCTTCATCGTCTCGCGCATGCGCTCGGTGGAGAGGTGATTGCGCACGTCGGCAAAGCCCATGCGCGCAGGGATGCCCGCTGCGCGGCATACGGCGGTGAGCAGAGCGGCCTTGGGCACGCACCAGCCGTGGCCGTGGGCCAGCACGCTGCTGGCTGCCATGCCCTCGGGCGACAGGTCGATGCGGTAGGGGTCGTAGCGAAAGCGGTCGCGCACGGCCAGGTACAGCGCCACGGCACGTTCGCGGTCGCTGGCGCCGCGGGCGTGTTGGGCGGCAAAGGCTTGGACAGCCGGGGCGTCGCTGTCGATGAGCTCGGTGGCCTGCAGGTGCGCGGCGGTGGGGTGGTCGGGACTCGTCATGGTTCGATGGCTCCTCGTGGCCCAGTGTGCCGCCCGCGCCAGTGCACGGCTGTCACGGTGGCGCCAGGGCCAGTGCGCAGTGCTGAGTCCGTTGATGATGCTGGGTGTGTAAAAGGCGGCAATCAAGTGTCACACCCGCCAGGCCGGCAGCTCCCAGTTGCGCCACAGCGCCAGGCCGCGCAGGCCCGCGGTGAGCAGCACACACGCCACCAGCGGCGCCCAGTCGGGCGCGTGCAGGTGGCGCAGGGCCACGTCGGCCCAGCCACCGGCAAACGCGCACAGCGCATACGGCCGGTGGTCGCTGAAGGCCTGGGGCACTTCGTTGCACAGCACGTCGCGCAGCACGCCGCCAAAGGCGCCGGTGATCACGCCCATCATCACGGCGATGATCGGCTCCATGCCGACGGCGGTGGCGATGTCGACTCCCACCGCAGCGAACAAGCCGAGGCCGATGGCGTCGGGCACGAGCATGGCGCGCTGGGTGGGCTCGAAGTGGCGCTGGCGCATGAACAGCATCGCGCCCACGCACAGGGCCAGGATGCCCCAGACAAAACCGGTGTGGCGAATCCAGAAGAAGGGCCGCTGGTCCAGCAGCAGGTCGCGCAGCGTGCCGCCGCCAAAGGCCGCGACGAAGGCCAGCACGCACACGCCCACGGCATCGAGCCGCTTGCGCGCGGCAGCGATCACGCCCGAGAGTGCAAACGCGATGGTGGCAGCCACCTCCAGAAGAAAGCGCAGGGTGTGCACCCAGGGGGCGTCGAGCAGCGAGGGGTCCATGGCCGCGATTGTGCCGTGGCGTCGGGTGGGCGCTCAGCATTCAGTGCGTGGCTGTGATGCTATAAAAATGGTAGCTGCTAGCGATTATTCAACAAGCGGTATCTGTATTTTTGATTGAAGAAAGAAGGCTCAGGTCTGGAAGAATAAGTGCCACGCCAGCGCCAGCACGCAGCCCGCGCCGCCCAGTGCGCCCAGCCGGCGAGCCCACTGCAGGCTGGCAGTGGGCCACTGGTTCATGGCCAACACCAGCAGCCAGCCCAAAACCATCCACGCAGCGACCACCAGGGCGACGCCTGCCGCCAGCCCCGCCGCTGCAGTCGCGGTCAGGATCTGCAGCACGACGGTGGCCAGCGCCACGGCCCAGGCGCGGCGGGGTGCGGGACTGCCGTCGCCCCACGTGCGAGTGGGCACGCTGCGCGCCCAGCAGGTCAGGGCCATCAGCGAAGCGACTGCGGCGCACAGGCCGGTGAATTCGTTCATGCAGCCTCCGGGGGGTGAGGGTCCGCCGCTGGGGCTGGTGGGTGCGGCGCGTTATGGCCCGTCCGCCGCCAGCGCAGTGCCCGGTGCGCGCGCAGCAGCAGTGGGGCCCCGGCTGCCACTGCGCACAGTGCACACGCCACAGCCCACTGCACCAGCCCCGCCTTGGCCGCCAGGCCGCCATAGGCCAGCGCGGCCACCGCCCACAGCAGCACGGTGGTGCGCGGCGCCCAGTGCCGCAGCGTGGCGGCGGGCAGGGCGATGAAGAAGGCGAGCAGCAGGCCCAGCATGCCGGACGAGCGCGCGGGTTCGGTGGCCACGATGTGGGCCAGGCGGAAAGACTCCACCGCCAGCAGGCCGCTCAGCCAGAAGGGCAGATGCGCCGGCACCACAAGGCGGCCCCAGCCGCGCGGGTGCCAGCGCGGACGGGGAGCGACAGGGTGCGCTGCCGGGCCCGATGTGGCCACGGTGGCGTGTCGCGCTGCCTTGCGCCGGTGGGCCTGCACCCGCTGCGGCCCGATGAAGGCGGCGATGCCCGCAAACGCCAGGCCCACGGCGAGCAGGCTGGCGCACATGCCCACCGCGTGCGCGCTGCCCAGCGCCAGGCCCACGACGCCAGCGACGGCCAGCATGGCGCCCGCACCGCCCAGCGCCACCCGCCACAGCGCAAGCGTGCGCAGTGCCCATGCGGCCATGGCCGACATCAACAGCCACGCGCCGATGAGCACCCACGTCGCCCACACCGGCCGCTGAGCCAGCGACGGCATGCCGGAGGGCCCCCATAAATGCACGAACACCGCCACGACGAGCGCGGCGGGCGTGGTGGCGTGCAGGGCCAGGAAGAAGCGTTGCATGGTCAAGGAGAAAAACGAATGGGGGGCCTGGATGTGGACATGGGAGTGGATGGGCCTCGCAAAGACGGGCTTTCAATCGTTCAATACCGTTCGGGCTGAGCCTGTCGAAGCCTTGCGCGGCGCTTCCGCAGGCCCAGCGTGACCGGTTCAATGACCATCAACTCGCCGCAGCGATGCCGCCGCCTGCGGCCTCGGCCTCGCGCCGGCGTTGCTGGCGCGCGTCGAGCCAGATCAAGGTGCCCGAGATCGACAGGAACGCGGGCGTCATGCCCAGCAAGAAATACAGCCACTTGAGCGCCAGCCCGCCGAAGTCACCAAAGTGCAGCGGCTCCATGAGGCCATTGACCAGCGACCAGAAGCCCGCCGTGCGCGGGTCGTGCACCTTCCTGGGCACGCCGGTGGCGGCGTTGATGTCCACCCGCGCGGTGCTGGCCAGGTGGCCGTCCAGATTGCCGGTGAAGCTGGCCTCGGCCGTGTCGGTGCCCCAGCGGCGCATCGACACGTAGCGCGCCTCCAGCCCCGGCACGGCCTGCTGCGCAGTGGCGTACAGGGCATCGAGCGACTGCATGCGCACGGGCTCTGCGGCATCGCCCGCGGCCTTGCGCGCAGGCTTGGGGGCTTTGGCGGCATCGGTGCCGCTGGTGTTGCTGTTGGCGGTGCTTACGTATTTGTAGCCCTGCTCGAACAGCGGCGCCAGGCCCATCCATGCGCCCGTGGTCGCGATCAGGATGTGAAAGAACAAACCCCAGATGCCCGCGGACTTGTGCAGGTCGGACATCACCACGCGAAAGCTGCGGCCCCAGCGCTGGGTGAACAGCTCGGCCAGGATCTTGCGGTGGATGACGATGCCCGTGACGATCAGCACCAGCATGGCCGCGCCCAGAAAGCCCACGATCCACCGCGGCCCGAAGAACAGGAACACGTGCAGCATGCGCAGGTACTGGCCGAGCTGGCTGTCCACCGGGCCCACCACCGCGCCCGTGTCCGAGCGCAGTGCCACCTTGGTCCGCGTGCTGGCCGGCGCGCCGCGCTCGCGCACAAAGGCAAAGTAACTCGGGTTGACCGCATCGGGCAGCGCGATGGTCTCCACCGTGGCGCCGGGGTAGCGGGAGTGCAACTGCGTCAGCACCACGTCGAGCGAGGCAGGTTTGTCTGAGCGTGGCAACTGCGCCAGCGACGGGTTGGCCCACAGGTCGATCTCGTTCTTGAACACCACCACCGCGCCCGAGAAGCACACGATGAACAGCAGCAGCCCCGTGACGATGCCCGCCCAGGAGTGCAGGACGAAAAGGCGGTTCAGGGTGCGCTGGCTGGTCATGGTCGGCTGGCGGTGGCGGGTGATGGCGCTGCGGTCAGAAGAAGTACGTCACACCCAGGTTGAAGCTGCGCGGCAACGCGGGCGAGACCACGTTGGCATTGATCGCGCCGTCGTAGTACGCCTTGTTGAACACGTTCTTCACGCCGGCCGTCACGCGGTAGTTGTCGCCCGCGTAGCTGATGGACGCATCGGCCACTACATACGACGGCAGCGTGAACGGGTAGGAGCCGATCTGCTCGCTGACATAGCGCCCGCCCATGCCCAGCGTGATGCGCTGGTACTGCGGCAGCTTGTAGGTGGCCCAGGCCGTGAGCGTGTGGCGCGGCGTGAGGTTCAGCGGCAGGCCCACGATGGCGGCGTTGTTGTCGCGCGTGACCTTGGACTGCGTGTAGGTGTAGGCGCTGGTCAGCTTCCAGCCGTTCTTCATGTCTGCGCCCAGTTCCACCTCCAGGCCGCGTGCGCGCTGCTGTCCGGTCTGCACGCTGAAGCCCGTGTTCGCCAGGTCGGCCGTGGTCACGTTCTCGCGCACCAGGTCGAACACGGCGAGTGCGCCGGTGAGCTGGCCATTGGGCGACTCGTACTTCACGCCGGCCTCCCACTGCTTGCCGGTCTCGGGCACGAAAGGCGAGCCTGCAAACGTCAGGCCCGACTGGGGCAGAAAGGATTCGCCATAGCTGCCGTACGCGGCCCAGCCAGGCTTGAACTCATACACCAGGCCGGCGGACAGCGTGGTGGCGCTGTCCTTCTGGCGCGTCTGCGTGTTGGCCACGCGGTTGTCGGTGTCGTTGGTGGACCAGTCGCGGCGCAGGCCCACCAGGGCCGTCCAGCCTTGGCCGAACTTGATCTGGTCCTGCGCATACAAGCCGGCCACCGAGAGCTTGGCGGGCGCGTCGCTGGTCAGCGCCGTGGGGCATACGGCCTGCATGCCGTAGACGGGCGCGAACAAATCCAGCGCGCCGATGCGGCAGGTGCGGCTGGCCAGCAGGCTGTGGCCGCTGCGCACGTCCAGGCCCGTGACGATCTGGTGCTTGGCGCCCAGCGCCTCGAAGCGCGTGAGCATCGAGGTGTCGGTGGCCAGCAGGTCGTAGTCCATGTATTGGCGCGAGGCCTGGCGGTTCTGCAGCCGCTGGTTGGCCTGCAGCGCCTGGTTGGAGACGAAGTTGCCCGTGCCCTTCTCGGTCTCGTAGCGCACGTTCTGGCGGAAGGTCATGGCGTCGGACACCTTGTGCTCCAGCGCATAGCCCAGCGTGGTGCTCTCCACGTCGTACACGCCAAAGGCAGGGTCGCCGGTGAACATCGTGCGGGACAGCGTGCCGTTGCGGTTGGGCAGCAGCGTGCCATACGGCGTGATGCCCTGCTGGCGCATCCACTCGCTGCGGCTGTAGGTGGCAAACAGCACCAGGTCGGTCTGCGCGCCCAGGTCGATGGAGAGCGAGGGCGCGAACCACCGGTCCTTGCGGTAGACGAACTGGGTGGGGTCGTCGGCGTTGGACACCTGGGCATTGATGCGCAGCGCCGTCTTGCCCGATTCGGACAGCGGCTTGTTCACGTCGGCCTGCAGCGTGCGCTGGCCGAAGCTGCCCACCTCGACGCCCACTTCGTTCAGCGCATCCTTCTTGGGCCGCTTGCTCACCGCGTTGACGATGCCGCCGGGCTGCACCTGACCGTACAGCACCGACGCCGAGCCCTTGAGCACCTCGAAGCGCTCGTAGCCGTAGGGCTGCAGCTTGGCCCACATGCCAGGGCTTTGCACCAGGCCATCGACCAGGATGGATTCGGTAGAGCGAAAGCCGCGGATGTTGATGTCGTCAAACCCCCGGCGCCCGAAGTTGACGGGGCTCACGCCCGCCACGGTCTGCAGCGCCTGCTGCACGTTCACGATCTGGCGCGACTCCATCTGCTCGCGCGTGACCACGCTCACCGACTGCGGCGTCTCCAGCCGGCGCATGGGCGCCTTGCCGGCGGTCTGGGCCTCGACCGGGGCGAAGCCCATGTCTTTTTCAGTGCTGGCGTTGATGCGGACTTCTTGCAGTTGGGGGGCTGTGACGTTGGCGTTGGATGTTGGGTCAACAGCGGGCGCGGCGGCCTGCTGCGCCATCGCTGCTTGTGCAAAGCAGAGGGCCAGCGGGGTCAGGGCGAAAAAGCGGGCCTTGCGGGCCGATGGAGTGGGAGACGCAAACGTGCGTGCAGCGCTGGACGCCAGGGCCGCGCAGGAGGGCTGGAAAGACATGAAAGTCCCGTTGGAGAGTGGGCAAAACGCGAAGGGGCACTGGCTCGCGTTTCTCTGTCCGGGGACGCTGGCTGGCTGAGGGGTGGGATTCTAATGCGAATGGTTATCGTTTGGGAGGCTTGGCACGGGAAAATGTTGCGCCGCGGTGGCCTGTGTCATCCGCTGCACTTTGTAGGAGTCGTAGAAGCAGTTTGCTGCAAATGTTTCGTGTCTGGCACATATTGGTTGGTGCTGCGGTCGTGAAAACATCGGTGCCGTCGATACGATCGCGGGCTTTGCGAAGCACCTTCCACTCGATGCGCACCAAGCATCAGAGCGGACGGTAGCGGGCCGAAAGCGTTCAGTGCAGCAGCCCTGCACCAGCGGCAATATTCAAAACACCTCTCCGACATGACGCAAAAAACAAGGCGCGATATCACCGCCAACGAAGCGCTTCCCCTCATCAAAGAAGCGGCCACCTGGAAAGGAACGACGTATGCCCTGCGCGGATCTGCTTCCACCAAAGGGGGCTCTGGCGACTGCAGCGGAACGACGTTCTTGATCTACCGCGAAGCGGGCTTTCCGTACGAATATCAGACGTCGGGCACCTTCCCTGCCTATGCCCAGCGCTCAGGGCTATTTCGCCTGTTGACGGCGACGGAGGCGGTGCAACCGGGCGATGTGCTGTCCTGGCCCAATCACATGGCGATCTATGCTGGTTCTGCGCTTCAAAAGGAAGACGCCACCACGCAGCGTGTCAACGCCAATGGCAAGAACTGGACGCAGCACAACGATATTTTCACGGCCACCCGTCCGAACGGGCCCGCGTACATGCCGGCGTCCTTGCGCTACTGGCGGCCGGATCCTCCCAAGGTCTACCGCTACCAGACCAGCGCTCCATGACTGCGGCCCTGCCTGATCTTCATCAACGCCTGCGGAGCGCGGTGCGATGTGCCGTCGTGATCGGAGCCAGTCTGTGTCTGGCGCAGCCCGTCATGGCGAACGACACCAGCGATGGCGTGGCGCCCCGCATTCTCTCGGCGCCCCAGGATGCCCCGCTGCGTGGCGCGCCCAGTGTCAGCAGCGCAGTGCGCATGCAGGGTGATGAGGTGACTGTGTCCTTGACGCCCCCACCCACACTGGCCGCCCCGGCGCAGTGGCTGATTCAAGGGCCGCTGTTTGGCTGGCTGGGAGACTCGGACCCTTATCCGGACCGCCACTTCCCGGAGCTGCGTGTCCTCAGCAATGGCCAGCCCGTAGAGGTCACGGAGTCGGTCCGGGCGGTTGCCGGTGCGGTGGATGTCTCCGAGCTGCTGCGCAAGGCCGGCATCAACCCCTGGCTGATCGCCGACACGCCGCCGTTCGTTCCCACGGAAGGCCTCTCTGCCGACGTGCTCTCCCAGCTAATTCGCGCAGGTGCTGTGGGCACCTCGGGCACCGACCACCTCGCCCAGTGGCGCGCGCAGCGCACACTGGGCGTGGCGCTGCCCGCGGGCCAGACGCTGGACATCCGCTACCGGCTGCGCCCCGGGTACGCGCTGATGACGCAGCAGGCCCTCACAAAAGCCAACCTGCGCCACCGCTACTGCCTGACGGACGCGCCATTGCGCGCGCTGAGCACACAGTTCGGCCGTTCTGCCCAGTTCATCGCCAAGCGCTACGAGATTGCCGTGGGCGCGCAAGACCGCACGCCGCCGACTGTGCGCCTGAGCGTGGTGCCGCAGCCGGGGGTGGCGTTGGTAGCGGCCTGCACACGGGGCCATGTGCGGCTGGCTGGCGTGGGCGGTTGGACCGATGTCGAGGTCTTACCGGATCAGCGTGCGGTGCTGCATGTGTTGACGCTGGAGCCTGCCGGCCGTTGATGGCGCGGACGCAAAGCGGACCTGCTAGGTTCGCGCGAATGCAGGCAGTGGACCGCCGTCGTGGATGCGCCATTCGGGCTCGGTGGAACACCTCTGAAGACCTGTAGTGCTATTGAATAAATAGCTGCCAGCGTTTGATGAATAGGCGTTAGGTCCGGTTTTTGGTCTCATCTTGGGCGCTGGCGATCGCATCGCCCCCCTCGCCAGCCTTCTCTGCTTCATACCCCGGATACGCGCCACCCGCGGCATCCAGCGCGGCACTCTCCTGCCGCTCCCTCGCCATCTGCTCCGCAAACTGGTTGCGCCCCTCGCGCGCCACGGCGATGAACTTGGCGCGGTCCTTGTGGTGCGGGTACATGCGGTCGGCCAGCGCGATGTTGTGGGCGCGAAAGCGCTGGGCGATGGCCGTGGCTTCGGTGGGCTGCAGGCCCATCAGTTCCAGCACGGTGTGGGCGCTTTGCAGGCTGGATTCGAACAGCTCGCGCTGCACCAGCGTCACGCCCACATCGCGCAGCTTGTTCCAGTGGGTGACGTCGCGGGCGCGGGCCACTATCTGCAGCTGGGGAAAATGCTCGCGGGCCAGCTTGGCGATCTTGAGGGACTGCTCGGCGTCGTCCACCGCGATGACCAGGATGCGGGCGTGCTCGGCGCCAGCGATGCGCAGCAGGTCCAGGCGCGTGGCGTCGCCGTAGAACACGCGGTAGCCGAAGGTGCGCGCCACTTCCAGCATCTCCACGCTGTGGTCCAGCACCGTGGTGCGAAAGCCCTGGGCCAGCAGCACGCGCGAGACGATCTGCCCGTAGCGGCCGAAGCCCGCGATGATGATGGGCGCCTCTTGTGGCTCGGAGATTTCCTCGGCCGTGGGGGCCTTGACGTGCGCATAGCGGCGCAGCAGTGCGCGGTCGAGCACCACGAGCAGCAGCGGGCTGATCAGCATCGACAGCGCCACTGCGCCGATCAGCAGCGACGCCGTCTCGGCCGGGAACACGCTGGCACCAGCCGCAGCCTGGAACACCACGAACGCGAACTCACCGCCCTGGGCCAGCAGCAGCGTGAACACCGGGCGCTCCTGGTAGGGGATGTTGACGAGCTTGGCCAGGGTGTAGATGACGATGGCCTTGGCCGCCAGAAAGCCGACCAGGATGGCGGCCATGAGGCCGGGCGAGCGCAGGATCACGCCGAAGTCGATGCTCATGCCCACGGCGATGAAGAACAGCCCGAGCAGCAGGCCCTTGAAGGGTTCGATGTCGGCCTCCAGCTCGCGCCGGTACTCGCTGTCGGCCAGCAGCACGCCGGCGAGGAAGGCGCCCAGCGCCATCGACAGGCCCACGATCACCATCAGGTAAGCGATGCCCACCACCAACAGCAGTGCGGCGGCGGTGAAGATCTCGGGCGTGTTGCTCTTGGCGATCCAGCGCAGCACGGGGCGCAGCAGCAGGCGCCCGCCCAGGATGATGGCCGCGATCACGCCCACGATCTTGAGCACCTCCAGCGCCAATTCGCCCGGCGTGTGGCCCGCGCCGTCGCCCGCAGCGGCGCCCAGCACTGGCAGCAGGGCCAAGATGGGAATGGCCGCTACGTCCTGGAACAGCAGGATGGAAAAGCCCGCCTGCCCGCTCTGGGTGCGCATGAGGTTGCGCTCGGACAGCGACTGCAGCGCGATGGCTGTGGATGACAAAGCCAGGCCCAGGGCGCCCACCAGGCTCACGCGCCAGGGCAGTCCGGCGAGTGCGCCCAGCGCGAACAGCACGGCCGCACAGCCCAGCACCTGCGCAGTGCCGGTGCCGAAGATGGGGCGGCGCAGCGCCCACAGGCGGCTCGGTTGCAGCTCCAGCCCGACGAGGAACAACATCAGCACCACGCCGAATTCAGCGAAATGCAGGATGTCCTGCACGTTGCTCACCAGCCCCAGGCCCCAGGGCCCGATGGCGATGCCCGCCGCCAGGTAGCCGATGATGGCCCCGAGGCCCAGCGCCTTGGCAATGGGCACGGCCAGCACCGCGGCGGTGAGGTACAGGAAGCCGTAAGTGAGCCAGGTAGGGGCGTGTTCCATGTCTGAATAAAGGCTGGGGCGACGGCCAAAGCCGTGGCCTGTTCAAGGTGTGGGGGGCGTGTGCGGAACGTACGAGCGGGCCTGTGCGGGGCTTGAGGCCGCACGTCCGCATGCCCGTGCTAAAGGCGTACGGATGGCATGGATTTTGGCACCGCTGAGCCCGCGCGGCAGCGGGTGTGCCGTGTTTACTGCACCAGCCTGACGTGGTTGCGCGGCAGTCCACCGGCGTGCTTCTTTTTTGATAGCTGCTTGCGCTGGGTGGCTGAGCGCGAGCGGCTGTTTTTGCCTGCGTCAAGCCGCCAGGCAGGCCGCGTTGCTAAGATGCGGGCCCCTCTTGGCTTTCTCTTGGTGTGACCTCATGGACTTGCAGACCTGGCTGGCGTTTTTTGCGGCATCGTGCCTGATAGCGGTGTCGCCGGGCTCAGGCGCCGTGCTGTCGATGAGCCACGGCCTGTCGTACGGCGTGCGCAAGACGGGCGCCACCATCCTGGGCCTGCAGCTGGGGCTGCTGCTGATCTTGCTGGTCGCAGGCGCGGGTGTGGGCTCGCTGCTGCTGGCGTCCGAGGTGGCCTTCAGCATCGTGAAGGTGCTGGGCGCCTGCTACCTGATCTACGTCGGCTTCAACCAATGGCGCGCGGGCGATGCGTCGCCCGTGCAGGGCGACGAGGCCGCGTCGGCGGGCACCTGGCAAAAGCGCTGCCTGACGGGCTTTTTGACCAACGCCACCAACCCCAAGGGCATCATCTTCATGGTGGCCGTGCTGCCTCAGTTCATGACCGACACGCGCCCGCTGTGGTCGCAACTGCTGGTGATGGCTGCCACCACGCTGACGGTGGACGTGGTGGTGATGCACGGCTACGCTTTCGGGGCCAGCGCGCTGCGCCGCCTGATGCGCAGCGCGCGGGCGGTGCGCACGCAGAACCGGGTGTTCGGCGGGCTGCTGATGGCGGTGGGTGCAGGGCTGTTCTTTGTGAAGCGGGGCGGGCAGCACGCCTGAGCGCGGACCGTCCCGGGTGGCTGCAGCGCCGCCGTGCAGGTGGTCTGTGCGGCCCGTGCGGCCTGCACGGTTTTGCTCTGAATTTAATAGCTACTAGCGCTTATCCATCAAGCGGTAGGGCACGATTTGGCTTGAAGTTTTCATGAACCCAAAGATTCGAAGGAGCTCGCCATGCCAGTGATCGTTGTCGCCAATCCCAAGGGCGGCGTGGGCAAGTCCACGCTGTCCACCAACATCGCGGGCTACTTTGCGAGCCAGGGGCACCCCGTGATCCTGGGCGACACGGACCGGCAGGAGTCCGCCAAGCTGTGGCTGGGCCTGCGGCCCCCGGCCGCGCGCACCATCGGCGCCTGGGATGCCAGCTCGGACGTGATCAGCCGCCCGCCCAAGGGCACGACGCATGCCGTGTTGGACACCCCCGCCGGCCTGCACGGCTGGCGGCTGAACGACGTGCTCAAGCTGGCCGACAAGGTCATCGTGCCCCTGCAGCCCAGCGTGTTCGACATCTTTGCCACGCGCAGTTTTCTGGACCAACTGGCCGAGCACCGCCACGCAGCGGGCGTGCCAGTGGGCATCGTCGGCATGCGGGTGGATGGGCGCACCAAGGCGGCCGAGCAGTTGCACCACTTCGTGGACAACCTCGGGTTTCCGGTGCTGGGTTATCTGCGCGACACGCAGAACTATGTGCACCTGGCGGCGCATGGCCTCACGCTGTTCGATGTGGCGCCGGGCCGCGTGGCGCGGGACCTGGAGCAGTGGCAAGGCATCCGCATCTGGCTCGACGCATGACGGACGCGGTTTTGAAGGACGCTGTGAAGCCAAAAATCCTGCGGGAAAACACCTGCTGTCCCGCGCCAGACAAGGCGCGCCCGGGTGCGGCGCTACATTGGGGCGATGAAAATCTTCCGCTCCTACTCCGAAGTCAGCGCCAGCGTCGGCCAGGAGGTCGCCGTGACCGACTGGATCACCATCACGCAGGAACAGGTCAACCTGTTCGCCCAGGCCACGGGCGACCACCAGTGGATCCATGTGGACCCCGAGCGTGCGAAGGCCGGGCCGTTCGGCGCGCCGATCGCGCATGGGTTTCTCACGCTGTCGCTGATCCCGCAGTTCTTCGAGACGGGCCTGACCATCGAGGGCTCGCGCATGGGTGTGAACTACGGGCTCAACAAGGTGCGCTTCACCGCGCCGGTGCCGGTGGGCAGCCGCCTGCGTGCGCGCCTCACACTGCAGGCCGCCGAGCCCGTGGCGCCGGACGGCATGCAGATGACGTGGCTCGTGACGGTGGAGCGCGAGGGCAGCGACAAGCCGGTGTGCGTGGCGGAATCGCTGGCGCGCAACTTCGGCGCTCCGGCGTAGAAGCTCTGTTCAGCCTCCTCTCCCCCAGTCCCTCTCCCGTAGGGGGAGAGGGGAGTCGCATCCGCCCTCGTATGGGCGCGGCTGGACGGAGGAGCTGAACCATGGACCGTCTGCAAGCCATGAAGGTCTTCGAGCGCGTGGTGGAGGAGGGCGGCTTTGCCGCCGCTGCCCGCGCCATGGACATGTCGCCCCCGGTGGTCACCCGAATGGTGGCCGAGCTGGAGCAGCACCTGGGCACCCGCCTGCTGCAGCGCACCACCCGCAAGCTCGCGCTTACCGACGCGGGCGAGTCGTACCTGCAGCGTGTGCGCACCATCCTGCACGAGATCGACGATGCGGAGGCCGCTGCGGCCGCCAGCACGCGCGACCTGCGCGGCACGATCCGCATCGTGGCCGCGCCCGTGCTGGCCACCAATTTCCTCGCGCCCATGATGGCGCTGTGGCATGCCCACTATCCCAAGCTGATGCTCGATATCAGCATCGATGCGTTCGCCATGGCCCGGGTGGATGAGTTCGACGTGACCATCATGGTGGCGGGTGAAGACTTCGACGCCAACATCGTGGCGCGGCCGCTGCAGCAGGGCGAGGCCATCGTGGTTGCGTCGCCGGACTACCTGGAGCGCCGGGGCATTCCGCGCGAACCGCAGGACCTGGTGCACCACGACCACCTGCGCGACTCTGGCATGGCGGCGCGGTCGCAGGCCGGACCCGGGCGCAAGCTGCGCCTGCAGTCGCTCAGCGGCAGCCAGCCCGCGCAAGAAATCGACGTGCCCGCCGTGCTGCAGTCGGTCAGCACCGAGTTGCTGCTGCGCGCTGCGGTGGATGGCGCGGGCGTGGCGATCACCTCGCGGCTGCTGGCCGAAGAGCACTTGGCGCGGGGCGAGCTGGTGCACATCCTGCCCGCGTGGATCTTCTCGCGCTACACCATCTACGCCGCGCTGCCGTCAGGCCGCATGCTGCCGGCGCGCACCAAGGTGCTGTTGGACTTTTTGACGGAGCAGGTGCCGTTGGCCATGGCGGAGCAAAAGCGCCAGAAGCTGTAGCGCTGGCGTGCGTCTGCGTCTGCGTCTGTGTTTGCACCTGCTTCTGCACCTGCGCTCAGCGAAGGCAAGCGGGTTTGAATTTGGGGGTGGCGGGCCTGCGAGAGCGGCAGGCGCAGCCAGCAGGATCGGCTTGCAGCGCGGATCGGGCCAGGTCTGAAAAGACTGGGCCTGACTCAGCGCACCTCAGATAAGCGCTACCAGGTTCAGCTCAGCTCAACTGCGCAAAACCGCTGATGATCGTGCCTTCAGGCTCCACGTCAATCCCGCCATCGGGCATGGCAAAACTGTTCTGGCGCCAGGCTTCGAACACCGTCACGGCCACCGCGTTGGACAGGTTCAGGCTGCGCTGTCCCGCCACCATCGGCAGGCGAAGGCGCTGGGCGGGCGGGAAGGTGTCGCGCAGCTCGGGTGGCAAACCGCGGGTCTCGGCCCCGAACACCAGCCAGTCGCCCGCGAAGAACGGGGTGGAGTGCACAGGCTGCGAGCCCTGCGTGGTCATGGCGAACATGCGGGTCGGGTCCGGCTGGGCGTCGCGCAGAAAGGCAGTCCAGCCTGCGTGGCACTGCACCTGGGCGTACTCGTGGTAGTCCAGGCCGGCGCGGCGCATCTGCTTGTCGTCCATCGAAAACCCCAGGGGCTCGATCAGATGAAGCGTGCAGCCTGTGTTGGCCGCCAGGCGAATCACATTCCCGGTGTTGGGCGGGATCTCGGGTTCGACGAGGACGATATGAAACATAGGCCTCTATTGTCTTCGTCCCGAGCGAGAGTGGGACAGCCGCTGGTAATCAAAAGTATCCCGTTAGTCGATGCCGGTGCGGGCCAGCACCACGGCCGTGATGTGTGCCACCCCGGCCTCACGCAGGGCCTGCGTCGCTGCGTGCAGGGTGGCGCCGGTGGTCATCACATCGTCCAGCAGCACCACACGCTTCCCGCGCAACGCGGCGGCGCGGGCGGGCTCCACCGCAAACGCACCGTTCAGATTGCGCAGCCGCTGCGCGCGCGGCAAGCCGCTCTGGGCCTCGGTGGCATGTATCCGCAGCAGAGTCCGTGCGTCGGCCTTGGGCCCGGCCAGCTGCCGCGCCAGCAGGGCCGACTGGTTGAAGCCGCGCTCGCGCAGGCGTTGGGCTGAGAGCGGCACGGGCAACACCCGGTCGGCGGCATCCAGCGCAGGTTCGATCCAGGGCGTGCTGCGCATCAGGGTGGCCAGGGTGGCGGCCCAGCCTGCGTCGCCTCGAAACTTGAAATCGCCCAGGATGTCCGACCAGGGATAGGCGTAGTCCACCGCCGCCATGCAGGCGTCAAACAGGGGCGGGTGCAGCGTGCAGGCGCCGCAGACGGCAACGCCCTGGGGGACCTGCAGCGCACAGCGCTGGCAGCGGGCGGCCGGCTGGGCGAACCGCGCCGCGCAGGCGTTACAAACGCGTTGCGACGGCCAGGCGTGGCATACGGCGCACTGGCTTGGTACGCGGTGGGCACTGCTGCGCACGCGGTGCGAAATCCCTTGAAGGGCTTTGAAGAGCATGAATCAATATACTCGCGCGTCCCCGTGCATTCCCATGTCCTCCGAGCGCCCCCCCACCATCGATCCCACCGCCGCAGCCCGCTGGCATGCTGCTGCCCCCGCTATTTCGCCCTGGCTTCATGAAGAGGTGGCCCGCCGCATGGAAGACCGCCTGCAGTGGATACGCCAGCCCCCCGATTCCTGGTGCCACTGGGACGCCGTGCGCGGCGGACTCGGCGCCCACGCGCTGGTGAGCGCACGCTACCCCAAGGCGCGTTGCCAGGTCTACGAAAGCGCGCCCCGGTGTGAGGGCGCGGCGCAGCAGGCACTGGCCAAGCCCTGGTGGAACCCTGCCAGCTGGGGCGCGGGCAACCCGCAGTTCGGCATGCCACCGGATGCGAGTGTGCAGATGCTTTGGGCCAACATGGCGCTGCACACCGCGGCCGACCCCCAGGCGCTCATCGGCCAATGGCACCGGGCCATGGCGGTCGACGGCTACCTGATGTTCTCGTGCCTGGGCCCCGATACCCTGCGCGAGTTGCACGCCGTCTACGCCGCGCTGGGCTGGCCGCCGGCAGGCCATGCTTTCACGGACATGCACGACTGGGGCGACATGCTGGTGCACGCCGGCTTTGCCGAACCAGTGATGGACATGGAGCGCATCACGCTGACCTTTGCCACGCCCGAGCGGCTGGTGCAGGAGCTGCAAGAGCTGGGCTGCAACCTGCACCCGGCGCGCTTTGGCGCACTGCGCGGCAAGCGCTGGCGGGACCGTTTGTACCAGGCGCTGGCAGACCGGCTGGCAGACCCGGCCGAAGGTGGCCAGTTGGCACTGACTTTCGAGATCATCTACGGGCACGCCTTCAAGCCCGCACCCCGGGTGCGCGTGAGCGAGAGCAGCGCCGTCTCGCTGCAGGACATGCGCGCCATGCTGCGCCAGGGCGGCAAAGACAGCCCGGACGGCGGGCCGCGCAACCCCTGATCGGGCCGGTCCGCACAGGGTTTTCCAGACTTGATTTGTGCGAGTGTTGCGAAGGCGGCGCACCCATATGGGGCTATGGCCTTCACTTGCAACAGCGTGTCAATGATGTGGAACAAGGCACGGTACAATTCAGGGTTATTGGGATTTCGGGCACATCCTCCCGCGCAACGTGGCGGCTGCGCATGCTGCACCAGTATTTTTGCTGGTGCAGCGGCAGTCGCCGGTCTTGTGAACACCACCGGTGACAGGCTTGATTCTTCGTTTTGCCACTGTCTCGGGCCAGCGCATCGATTGGCGTCTGGCTCGCAACTGCTCGGTCACCCCCGCGCAGATGGGGTGGATGTACCTGTCGCTGTGTTCGGTGTCACTGGGCATTGCGACTTTTTTCTGGATGCTCGGAGCCCGTCTGGTCATGCCTTTCGCATGGCTGGAGATAGTGGTTGTTGGATGGGCATTCGCCATGTACGGACGTCATGCGGCCGACGGCGAGAGGATTTCACTGCAGGGCTCACGCCTGGTGGTGGAGCAGGAGACAGCAGGCAAGCTGAAACGCGCCGAATTCGACCGGAACTGGGTCCGTGTGGAACCCAAGACCGGCGACCGATCGCTGATCACCTTGTCTGGCCAAGGACGGTCGATAGACGTGGGGCGTTACGTGCGCCCCGAGCTTCGCCCGGCCCTGGCATCGGAGATCCGCATGGCCTTGCGCGCAGCCTGACCCCACGCAGGCGCACACAGGGGATTGGTTAAATTAAGGCTTAGAAGTAAGTGAGAACTATGAAGAGCATTTCCAACAAGCTGGCTTCTCTGCTCCTGATCGCCGGTGCATGGGTGGGTGGCGTGGCCCATGCCGTTCAAGACCTGCCCGGCGGTCCTGCAGTCAACCAGCTCAATCTGCATCCTCCGGTCACCAAGATTGCCGAGGAGCAGCATTTTCTGCACTGGATGATGCTGATCATCTGCACGGTGATCTTCGTGGCAGTGTTCTCCGTGATGTTCTACTCGATCTGGAAACATCGCCGCTCCAAGGGCGCCAAGTCGGCCAATTTCCATGAGTCCGTCACTGTCGAAGTGGTCTGGACCATCGTCCCCTTCATCATCGTGATCCTCATGGCCCTGCCCGCCACCAAGGTGCTGGTGGCGCAGAAGGACACGACCAACGCCGACCTCACCATCAAGACCACGGGCTACCAGTGGAAGTGGGGTTACGACTACATCACCGGCGAAGGCGAGGGCCTGGCCTTCATCTCTACGCTGGACAGCAGCCACCGCGTGATGTCCGATAGCGGCAAGGTCGCCGACGCGCCCGCCGACTACCTGCTCAAGGTCGACAACCCGATGGTCGTGCCGGTCAACAAGAAGATCCGCATCATCACCACGGCCAACGACGTGATCCACGCCTTCATGGTGCCCGCATTCGGCATCAAGCAGGATGCGATCCCCGGCTTCGTGCGCGACACCTGGTTTCGCGCCGAGAAGATCGGCGACTACTACGGCCAGTGCGCCGAGCTGTGCGGCAAGGAACACGCCTACATGCCCATCCACGTGAAGGTCGTGTCCGCTGAGGACTACACCGCCTGGGTGGCCGACCAGAAGAAGAAGGCCGCCGCCAAGCTGGACGACCCGACCAAGGTCTGGACGATGGACGACATCATGAAGCGCGGCGAGAAGGTGTATGCCGCCAACTGCGCGGCCTGCCACCAGGCCAACGGCAAGGGTGCCGGCCCGATCAAGCCACTGGACGGCTCGGCCATCGTGCTCGATGCCGACCACGCCAAGCAGATCCAGATCCTGCTCAAGGGCGCGGCCAATGGCGCGATGCCTTCCTGGGCCCAGCTCAGCGATACCGATATTGCCTCTGTGGCGACCTATACGAAGAACTCCTGGTCCAACAAGACCGGGCAGCTGGTGCAGCCTGCTGAAATCGTGGCCCAGCGCGGCAAGTAAACATCGCCCTACGTATTGATTGAGGAATCCAACATGAGCGCAGTTCTCGACAACCACGGGCACGCTGGCGACCACGCACACGACGACCATGGCCACCATGGTCCCACCGGCTGGCGCCGCTGGGTGTTCGCCACCAACCACAAGGACATCGGTACGCTGTACCTGCTGTTCTCGTTCACCATGCTGATGGTGGGCGGCATCCTGGCCCTGCTGATCCGTGCCGAGCTGTTCCAGCCCGGCCTGCAACTGGTCAACCCCGAGCTGTTCAACCAGCTCACCACCATGCACGGCCTGATCATGGTGTTCGGCGCCATCATGCCGGCCTTCGTGGGCTTTGCGAACTGGATGATCCCGCTGCAGATCGGGGCATCCGACATGGCTTTCGCCCGCATGAACAACTTCAGCTTCTGGCTGATGATTCCTGCGGCACTGATGCTGGTGAGCTCGTTCTTCATGCCAGGTGGCGCACCCGCCGCCGGCTGGACGTTGTACGCACCGCTGACGCTGCAGATGGGCCCCTCCATGGACGCCGGCATCTTCGCGATGCACATCCTGGGTGCCTCGTCCATCATGGGCTCGATCAACATCATCGTGACCATCCTGAACATGCGCGCCCCCGGCATGACGTTGATGAAGATGCCCATGTTCGCCTGGACCTGGCTCATCACCGCCTACCTGCTGATCGCCGTGATGCCCGTGCTGGCCGGCGCGATCACCATGACGCTGACGGATCGCCACTTCGGCACCAGCTTCTTCAACCCCGCCGGCGGCGGTGACCCGGTGATGTACCAGCACATCTTCTGGTTCTTCGGCCACCCCGAGGTGTACATCATGATCTTGCCGGCCTTCGGCATCATCAGCCAGATCGTGCCCGCGTTCGCCCGCAAGAAGCTGTTCGGTTACGCCTCCATGGTGTACGCCACCTCGTCCATCGCCATCCTGTCGTTCATCGTGTGGGCCCACCACATGTTCACGACCGGCATGCCTGTGACGGGCCAGCTGTTCTTCATGTACGCCACCATGCTGATCTCCGTGCCCACGGCCGTGAAGATCTTCAACTGGATCGCCACCATGTGGCGCGGCTCCATGACGTTCGAGACCCCCATGCTGTTCGCCGTGGGCTTCATCTTCGTGTTCACCATGGGTGGCTTCACCGGCCTGATCCTGGCCATGGCGCCCATCGACATCCAGCTGCAGGACACCTACTACGTGGTGGCCCACTTCCACTACGTGCTGGTGGCCGGCTCGCTGTTCTCCATGTTCGCTGGCGTCTACTACTGGCTGCCCAAGTGGACGGGCGTGATGTACTCCGAAAAGCGCGGCCAGATCCACTTCTGGGGCTCGCTGATCACCTTCAACATCACGTTCTTCCCGATGCACTTCTTGGGCCTGGCCGGTATGCCCCGCCGCTATGCCGACTACCCCATGCAGTTTGCTGACTTCAACGCCATCGCTTCGGTGGGTGCGTTCGGTTTCGGCCTGATGCAGGTGTACTTCTTCCTGGCCGTGGTCGTGCCCGCCATGCGCGGCAAGGGCGAAAAGGCCCCGGCCAAGCCATGGGACGGTGCCGAAGGCCTGGAATGGGAAGTGCCATCGCCTGCACCGTTCCACACCTTCGAAAACCCACCCAAGCTGGATGCCACGGCAACCCGCGTGATCGGTTGATGCCATGCCCATGACGCCCGAGCAAAAGAAGAGCAACCTGCGGATGGCATTGATCCTTGCCTCCGTAGCCGTCGTCTTCTTCGTCGGGTTCATGGTCAAGGTCGTGCTGATGTCCCGCTGAACCACACACCGACTGCCATGAGCCTGCACCGCGAAAACGCCAAGATGGTCGGCAAGCTGGTCGTGATCGCGGCCGGCATGTTCGCCTTCGGCTACGTGTTGATCCCCATCTACAAGCACATCTGCGAGATGACGGGCATCAACATCCTGTCGCTCTCCGAGCGGCAGGTGCCGGGCAACGGCGTGGCAGGCAAGGACGTGAAGGTGCCTGCCAACACGCAGGTGGACAAGACCCGCACCATCACGGTCGAGTTCGACGCCAATGCCCGCGGCCCCTGGGACTTCAAGCCTGCGCAGCGTTCGGTGCAGGTGCACCCTGGCGAGCTCACGACGGTGATGTATGAGTTCCAGAACGTGCAAAACCGCCGCATGGCGGCTCAGGCCATTCCGAGCTATGCGCCCCGCCAGGCGGCAGCGCACTTCAACAAGCTCGAGTGCTTTTGCTTCAACCAGTACACGCTCGAGCCCGGTGAAAAGAAAGAATGGCCGGTGGCCTTCGTGATCGACCCGCGTCTGTCCAAGGACGTCACCACGATCACGCTGTCCTACACCTTCTTCGAAGTCGGCGGCAAGACGCCCCCAGCGCCCGAATCGACAGCGGCCGTGGGCAGCGTGCTCCCGGCAGCATTGGCCACCGGGGCAGGCTCATGAACGCGCCGGTGGAGCAGCCCGCTGTGGCCACCAAGCCGCACGAGCGCAAAGGCTCGTTGCTGCGCACGGTGCGCGCCGTGGCCTGGTCGCTGATCGGTCTGCGCAAGGGCAGCGAGTACCAGCAGGATGTGGAAAAGCTCAACCCGTTGCACATCATCGTGGTCGGCCTCGCAGCGGTATTCCTGCTGGTGATTGGCCTGATCGGGCTGGTGAACTGGATCGTTTGAGTTGCGTGAATAAAAGTAGATGAATATTGGTCGAATCGGGTGGGGGACGACGTACCCCGAAGACAAGACCGAGACAAACAAAGATTTTGAGAGCCAGGAGCTGAAATGAGTGCATCGACCCACGGCGGAACCCCGTACTACTACGTGCCTGCAGAGTCTCGCCACCCGGTGATGGCGGCGATAGGGCTGTTTTTCGTCATCCTGGGCGCAGGCCAATGGATCAACGGCCACGACTGGGGCAAGTATTCCCTGGCGGTGGGCATGGTGTGGTGGCTGTTCGTGCTGTACCAGTGGTTCGGCGACGCCGTGCGCGAGAGCCAGAACGGCCTGTACGGCCACAAGATCGACATCTCCTACCGCTGGAGCATGAGCTGGTTCATCTTCTCAGAGGTGATGTTCTTCGGCGCGTTCTTCACCGCCCTGTGGTGGGCACGTTCGCACTCGGTGCCCGCACTGGGCAGCCTGGACAACGCACTGCTGTGGCCTGACTTCAAGGCCGTGTGGCCCAGCCTGGCTGCGGGCGTCACCGCTTCGCCTGCCGGCATCGTCGAGCCCTTTCAGACCGTGGGTCCCTTCTGGCTGCCCACCATCAACACCGCGTTGCTGCTGACCTCGGGCGTGACGCTGACCATTGCCCACCACGCACTGCGCGAAAACCACCGCGGCAAGACCATCGCCTTCATGTGGGCCACGGTACTGCTGGGCTTCGTGTTCCTGCTGGTGCAGGGCTACGAGTACTACCACCTGTACACCGACCTGAACCTCAAGCTCAACTCGGGCGTGTTCGGCTCCACCTTCTTCATGCTGACCGGCTTTCACGGTTTCCACGTGTTCCTGGGCATGCTGATGCTGCTGGTGATCACGCTGCGCCTCCAAAAGGGCCATTTCACGGCGGACAAGCACTTCGGCTTCGAAGGCGCCGCGTGGTACTGGCACTTTGTGGACGTGGTCTGGCTCGGCCTGTACGTGCTGGTCTACTGGATGTAATCAGCAGTGCCATGCATCAACAAAAAAGCGCCGCAAGGCGCTTTTTTGTTGGGAATGTCAGGGCTGGCGCCAGGGGCTGCTTGGACGCCAGTGGCCAGTGTTCAGACCATCCAGAGCCTTCAACGGCTCGCCGGCAGACCGGTGGGCTGGATGTACCCGAGCTTCCAGGCCAACAGCAGGCACAGAAACAGCACAATGGACAGTCCCACCCGAACCGCCAGCGCCTTGGCCATGTGGTTGCCTTTGGCCCTGTCGTCCTTGTCGCTGCGGCCATTGCGCATCATGAAGAACAGGGCCGAAGCCAAGCTGGCCAAAATAGCGATGAACGCCACCACCACAAGATATTTCATGGAGTCCATTATCCCGTGACCGCTATCCAACGTCCTGTGGGCCTGCGTTTCTGGCTGATCGCCCTGGCCGCGCTGGTGGGCATGGCCGTTACGGCGTCGCTCGGGCGCTGGCAGCTGTCGCGCGCTGCAGAAAAGGAATCCCTGCAGACCGCTCTGGATGAGCGCGGGCGGATGCCCGCCATCGATGGCTCCAGCCTGTTCCTCAGCGCGGGCCCAGCCGCCGCTGCGTCAGCGCCGGGCAGCCAGGCGCTGGTGCACCGTGCGGTGGTGCTGGAAGGGCGGTGGCTGCCCGAGCACACCGTCTACCTCGACAACCGCCAGATGCAGGGCCGCCCCGGGTTCTTCGTGCTGACACCGCTGCAACTGAGCGCGCCGGGCGGTGGCGTGGTGCTGGTACAGCGGGGTTGGGCACCGCGCAATTTTCAGGACCGCACCGCACTGCCGCAAATCCAGACCCCTGCCAGTGCGGTAGTCCGCGTCGAAGGGCGCGTGGCTGCGGCGCCATCGCGGCTTTATGAGTTCCAGGGCGCCGATAGCGTTCAGGGGTCTTCCCGCATCCGGCAAAATCTCGACCTGGCAGCGTACCGCACCGAAACCGGTCTTGCGCTCGCCAATCTCACGGTGCTCCAAACCGGCGCAGCGAGCGAAGGCTTGCAACGCGACTGGCCCGTGGTCGGCGCCGGTGTCGACAAACACTACGGTTACGCATTTCAATGGTTCGGGCTCTGCGGCCTGATTGCACTTCTCTATGTCTGGTTCCAACTCGTCCGACGGTTCATTCGCCCGCGCAGCCAGCCTGCCGCCTGAGGGCCAGGGGGACGAGCATCCCCTGGGCCTGACCGTGCACACGCTGCCTGCTGCAGGCGATGCGGTGGCGTCGGCGCAGCGCACGCACCACGGCCGCTGGAAGATGCTGGGCGTGCTGCTCATCTGCGCGGCCCCGGTCGTCGCCTCTTACTTCACCTACTACGTGATCCGCCCCGAGGGCCGGCGCAACTACGGCGAGCTGATCGATCCCCAGCGCACCATGCCCGCGTTGACCGCGACGGCGCTGGATGGCAAACCGGTGCAGCTGTCGTCGCTCAAAGGCCAATGGCTCTTGGTCAGCGTCGCCGGGGGCGCCTGCGATGCGGCGTGCCAGAAGCACCTGTACCTGCAGCGGCAACTGCGTGAGAGCGTCGGCAGGGAAAAGGACCGTGTGGACTGGGTGTGGCTCGTGAACGATGGCGCCCCGATCCCTGCCGAATTGCAGCCAGCGATTCAAAAAGCCACGGCGCTGCGGGTGGATGGCGCGGCATTGAGCGCCTGGTTGGCCCCGGCCGACGGCCACCAGATAGCCGAGCACCTCTACGTGGTGGACCCCATGGGTAACTGGATGATGCGCTTTCCGGCCGCCATGGACAGCAGCGGCGCGGCCAAGGCCAAGCGTGACCTGGAACGCCTGCTGCGCGCCTCGTCGTCCTGGGACGAGGCCGGCCGGCCCGGAAAGCCCTGATGGACGCGTCACAGCCCCTGTACGACCTCGCTCCGCTGGCCCGCATGATGCTGCTGGGCGTGGTGATCGCCCTGGGCCCGCTGGCTTGGGTGGGGCTGCGCAACCGCGGCAGCTCACCGCTGCGCCGTCTGCAGGCCCTCACGGTGCTCACGCTATTCCTCACCTTCGATCTGGTGCTGTTCGGTGCGTTCACGCGCTTGACCGACTCGGGCCTGGGCTGCCCCGACTGGCCCGGCTGCTATGGCAGCGCGAGCCCGGTCGGCGCGCGCACCGAGATCGCTGCGGCGCAGGAGGCGATGCCCACGGGCCCGGTCACACACGGCAAGGCCTGGGTCGAGATGATCCACCGCTATCTGGCCACCGGTGTCGGCGTGCTCATCATCGTGCTGACGGTGTCTGCCTGGGTGCAGCATCGCCGCGCTGCGCGGGGCGAGGGCGAGCGACCGCCGCTGAGCCCCTGGTGGCCGACGTTCACGCTGTTCTGGGTGTGCCTGCAGGGCGCCTTCGGTGCGCTGACAGTGACCATGAAGCTCTTTCCTGCCATCGTCACGCTGCACCTCATTGGCGGCCTGGTGCTGCTGGCGCTGCTGTGTGTGCAGGCCGTGCGCCACACCCACAGCGCGCTGGGCAAGGCGCCCGTGGGCATCTCCGCCGGTCTGCGCCGTGGGTTGGTGTGGACGGGCGTGTTGGTCAGCGCGCAGGTGGTGCTGGGCGGCTGGGTCAGCACCAACTACGCGGTGCTGGCCTGCACGACCTTTCCCACCTGCCAGGGCAGTTGGTGGCCCGACATGGAGTTTGCCCAGGGCTTTCAGATCTGGCGCGCGCTCGGCATGCTGCAGGACGGCAGCCACATCAGTTTTGCGGGCCTGACCGCCATCCACTACGTCCACCGGCTTGCGGCCTATGTGGTGCTGCTGGCGCTGGGCCTGACCGCATGGCGCCTGCACCGCACCGGCGCGCTGCCGGTACAGGCGCGGTGGCTGGCGGGCCTGGCGCTGCTGCAACTGGCCACAGGCTTGTCCAATGTGGTGCTGGACTGGCCCCTCGTCGCCGCCGTGCTGCACACCGGTGGCGCCGCGGCGCTGGTGGTGGTGCTGACCTGGGCGCTGGCGTCCAGCCGCGTGGCCGCTGCCACCCACAATGTCCCCGCGCGTTCGAGCGCATCGAGAGTCTCCGCATGACCGCTGCCCCCGCCCTTGTCTCCCCGCCGTCACGCTTTGCGCAGTTCTATGCGCTGACCAAGCCGCGCGTGGTGCAGCTCATCGTGTTTTGCGCGCTCATCGGCATGGTGCTGGCGGTGCCGGGCATGCCCACGGCGGCGCAGTTCGGTCTGATGGTCATCGCCTGTCTGGGGGTGTGGCTGGTGGCCGGCGCGGCGGCGGCCTTCAACTGCATCGTGGAGCAGGGTATCGACGCCAAAATGAAGCGCACCGCCTGGCGCCCCACGGCCAAGGGCGAGCTGTCCAACGCCCAGACGCTGCTGTTTTCGGCCGCGCTGTGCGCAGCCGGCTCGCTGCTGCTCTACTTCTGGGTGAACCCGCTGACCATGTGGCTGACTTTCGCCACGTTCGTCGGCTATGCCGTGATCTACACGGTGATCCTCAAACCCCTCACGCCGCAGAACATCGTGATCGGCGGCGCGTCCGGCGCCATGCCCCCGGTGCTGGGCTGGGCGGCCATGACGAACGATGTGGGCCCCGAGGCGCTGATCCTGTTCCTCATCATCTTCCTGTGGACGCCGCCGCACTTCTGGGCGCTGGCGCTGTACCGCGTGGAGGACTACCGCAAGTCCGGACTGCCCATGCTGCCCGTGACCCACGGCAACGAGTTCACGCGGCTGCAGGTGTTTTTGTACACGCTGATCCTGTTCGCTGGCTGCCTCATGCCCTTCGTGTACGGCATGAGCTCGTGGATCTACCTGGCGGCTGCGGTGGTGCTCAGCGCGGGCTTTTGCGGCTATGGCTTTGCGCTGTGGCGCAACTACTCGGACGCGCTGGCGCGCAAGACCTTCCGTTTTTCACTCATCCACCTGAGCGTGCTGTTCGCGGCGCTGCTGGTGGACCACTACGTGCTGTAAATACCATGCTCAAGAGAAATGCTCTCAAAACGATAGCTGTTGCCGCCCTGTCCATCAGCGGTGGCGGGCTTTTGACGGCATGCACAGAGAAGAAGGCCGAGTTCCGCGGCGTGGACATCACCGGCGCAGACTATGCCCGTGACCTGCCCCTGACCGACCACAACGGCCAGCCGCGCCACATCAAGGACTTTGCCGGCAAGGTGGTGGTGGTGTTCTTCGGCTTCACGCAGTGTCCCGATGTCTGCCCCACGTCGATGCAGGAGCTGGCCGAGGTCAAGCAGATGCTGGGCAAGGACGGCGAGCGCCTGCAGGGCATCTTCGTCACGGTGGACCCGGAGCGCGACACCCCCGAAGTGCTCAAGGCCTACATGACCAACTTCGACCCCAGCTTCCTGGCCCTGCGCGGCACGCCCGAAGAGCTGGCCGCCGTCGCCAAGGACTTCAAGATCTACTACAAGAAGGTCGACGGCAAGACGCCCACGAGCTACACGATGGACCACTCCGCCGGCAGCTACGTGTACGACACGGCAGGGCGCCTGCGAGTCTACAACCGCTACGGCAGCGGCGCGCAGGCGCTGGCTTCGGACGTCAAGGCGCTCCTGGGCGAGGCGGCCTGAGCCGGGCGGGCTGCCCGCCTCCATCACCTCCATCGCCCCGCCACGCCTGCGTCGGCAGTGCGTCGCGAAACGACAAAGGGCCCGCTTGCGGGCCCTTTGTGATGGTCATGGGTGCACCCCAGTGCCTTTACTCAGCCTTGATGCCCCGCATGGCGATCACACCGCCCAGCAGGTTGGTGTCGGCCTTGATGCGGTTGGCCAGGCCTTCGGGCGAGGTGCCCACCACCTGCCAGCCCTGCTGGAACAGCTTGCTGCGCACATCCGGGCTGCGGGCGATCTCGCTGATCAGCGCCGCCACCTTGGCCTGGATGGGCTTGGGCATGGTGGCCGGGGCTGCGAAGGCGTTCCAGATTTCCAGGTTGAAGTTCGTGATGCCCGCTTCCGCGAGGCTCGGTACATCCGGCACCAGCGGGCTGCGGCCCGCGGACGTGACGCCGATGGCGCGCAGCTTGCCGGCCTTGACCTGGGCCTGGGCCAGGGCGGGCGGCAGCAGCGCCATCTGCAACTGGCCGCCCAGCATGGCCGTGGCTACCTGGGGATAGCCGGGGTAGGGCACGTGCACGGGGTTGATGTTGCTGCGCGACTTGAGCAGTTCGGTGCCGATGTGGCCGACCGTGCCCACGCCCGGCGTGCCGTAGCTCCACTTGTCGCCACCATTGCGGGCGGCCACGAAGAATTCGCGCGCATCGGCCGTTGCCGACACGCCCGGCTGGCTCACAGGCGCGGTCAGCACCAGCGGCGAGGTACCGATCAGGCTCAACGGCGCCAGGTCCTTGATCGGGTCGTAGGGCACGGCCGGATTGAGCATCTTGGCGATGGTCATGTTGCCGTTGATCATCAGGCCGATGGTGTGGTCGTCACGCGCCTTGGCCACCGCATCGGCACCGATGTTGCCACCCGCGCCCACCTTGTTCTCCACGATCACCGGCTGGCCCAGCGCTTTGGACAGGGGCTCGGCGATGGTGCGTGCCGTCAGGTCCGGGGAAGAGCCTGCGGGAAAGCCGACGATGATGCGCACCGGCTTGGTCGGCCAGGCCACGGATGCCGCAGCCGCAGCGGGAGCAGCCGCCGCCGCTGGTTTGGTGGCGGGCTTCTGGGCGGACTGCTGCGCTAGGGCCCAGGGTGACAGGGCGGCAAGCGCCAATGCCAGGGCGGCGCGGCGGGGAACAGGGCGTGACAAGAGCATCTCCTTGGAATTATTCGTTCGGGAGGCTGGAATGGCAAAGGGCCCCGACGGGGCCCTTTGGTGTGTATACCAGCCGCGAAGCAGCGATGTTAACGCGCTACTTCGTGCTGCCGCTGGCAAACCGTGCGCATGCTTATGCGTATTCCGCCAGCGCCTTCTTCATCTTCTTCATCGCAGCCACTTCGATCTGGCGGATGCGCTCAGCGCTGACTCCATAGACAGCAGCCAGTTCGTGCAGCGTCATGCCGCCCGAGCCGTCGTCGTTGACCTTGAGCCAGCGCTCTTCCACGATACGGCGGCTGCGGTCGTCCAGGCTTTCCAAGGCCGTGGCGATCCCATCGGTGGCCAGCGCGTCACGCTGGCGCGACTCGATCATGGCGGTGGGCTCATGCGAAGCGTCGGCCAGGTAGGCGATGGGGCCGAACGCCTGTTCGCCGTCATCCGATGGAGCGGGGTCCAGCAACACGTCGCCGCCCGACATCCGGGTTTCCATCTCGATCACTTCTTCGCGCTTCACATTGAGCTGCGCGGCCACCGCGTTGATCTCGCTGTCCGACAGGGTGTCACGGTGCGTCGCAGCGTCGGCGGCTGCAGCGTCGGCCTTGAAACCCTGCTTCATGGACCGCAGGTTGAAGAATAGCTTGCGCTGGGCTTTGGTGGTGGCCACCTTCACCATGCGCCAGTTCTTCAGGATGTATTCGTGGATCTCGGCCTTGATCCAGTGCATGGCGTAGCTCACCAGGCGCACGCCCTGTTCGGGGTCGAAACGCTTGACGGCCTTCATCAGGCCCACGTTGCCTTCCTGGATCAGGTCGCCGTGGGGCAGGCCATAGCCCAGGTACTGGCGAGCGATCGACACCACCAGGCGCAGGTGCGACATCACCAGGCGTCCGGCGGCATCCACGTCATTGTTGTCACGCAGTTGGCGGGCGTAGGTTTGCTCTTCCTCGGGGGTGAGCAGGGGCAAGCGGTTGACGGCCGAAATATAGGCGTCCAAATTGCCCAATGGGGGCACCAGCGCCCAGGGGTTGGAAGGCGCCAAAGTCGTCGTCGCGGTTCCATACTGAATGTTCATTCCAGGAATCCTTTCCTCTAAGCCGTGAATATTAGCACTCGTTCAGATCGAGTGCTAAACCACAAGTTCCCTCTGGTTGTTCGTCCATGGTGCCATGGCCCGCATGACGTCGGGAGTAGGGCGGCATGCGTCGCGAGTGTCGGCCAATTCGCACGCAGGCCATTGATTCATATAGGATTAATGTGAGCTTTGATCCCATCTAATGACTGCAAGTGACCTCCAATAGGCGCGGTCATTGCTGCAAATGATGCAGCTAACCGCCCGCATTTTTGGTGATTCTTGCGTCGGCTATCTGCAATTCAGCGTGGGAAACGATTGTTGCCATTTACAGAACAGTCAGTTCGCGACCGGACGGTTTTTCTTTGAACACCACCGGCGTACAGTTCAAACCATCGATGAGCCGAACCCGCAAGGCGACTCACCGAGCCCGGTTCAAGAATTGTTTTGTCCCGGCTTTATTGAGACGCTTTTTAACTTCAAGGACTTTCATCATGAACAACACCGCACGCTTCCTCTCCATCGCCGCCGTTGCCGCTTTCGCTTCCTTCGGTGCACAAGCCGACGAAGCCGACGCTTCGCAATACGTGTCCAAGTTCGAAACCAACCGCACCCGCGCCGAAGTGGCTGCAGAAGCTGCCACCGTCGCCCAGAACCGCAGCATCGAGCCAGCAGGTTCGCGCGTCGTGACCTCCAAGTCCACCGCTGATCGCGCTGCCGTGCGTGCCCAGGCTGCCGACGCTGTGCGCACCGGCCAGATCCCTTCGGGTGAGCAGGGTTGATCTGAATCCAATCGATTCAGCGTCCCGTATCACTGAGTACCTAGGTACTTTCGATCCTCATCTTTATTCACCCGATTGCACAGGAGTTCCATCATGAACAAGACCGCACGTTTCCTCTCCATCGCCGCTGTGTCCGCTTTCGCTGCCTTTGGCGCCCACGCTGACGAAGCCGATGCTTCGCAGTTCGCTGCCAAGTTCGACACCAACCGCACCCGTGCCGAAGTGGCTGCAGAAGCCACCAGCGTGGCCCAGACCCGCAGCATCGAACCCGCAGGCTCCCGCGTGGTGACTTACAAGTCCACCGCTGATCGCGCTGCCGTGCAGGCCCAGGCTGCCCAGGCTCTGCGCGCAGGCCAGATCTCGTCGGGCGAAATCAGCGCGATGTAATGGCTGGGCTCTGGCCCCGCTGACAAGAAAGGCGCCTCGGGCGCTTTTTTTGTGGCTATGCGCACTGTGCGCCGCCGGGCGCTGGCCGGGGGCAAAGCTTGCGAGGTGCAAATCAGCCAGGCAACGATGATTCGCGCGCCTGCCGCTCGAACACATCGAGCGCCAGCGGCCTCCCGAACAAGTAGCCCTGAAAAGACCTGCAGCCGTGCGCCAGCAGAAACTCATGGTGCGCCGTGGTCTCCACCCCTTCGGCGATCACGTCCAGCCCCAGGCTGTCCGCCAGCGCAATGATCGAACGCGCAATCGCTGCGTCGTTGGGCTCCTGCAGTACCCCGCGCACAAAGCCCTGGTCGATCTTGATCTGGTCCAGTGGCAGGCGCTTGAGGTAGCTCAGCGACGAATAGCCCGTGCCGAAATCGTCCAGCGAAAAGCCCACGCCGTGGGCTTTCAGGGCGCGCATGGTGGCGATCACGCTGTCCACGTTGTCCAGCAGCAGGCTCTCGGTCAGCTCGAGCTTGATGCGCGTGGGGTCCGCCCCCGTGTCCTGCAGCAGCTGCAGCACCTGGGCCACAAAGTCGTCCTGCAAGAACTGCCGCGCGCTCACGTTGATGGCCAGCGCCAGCCGGGCCAGGGCAGGGTCCTCGCGCCAGAGCGCCTGCTGGCGCAGTGCGGTCTGCATCACCCAATGGCCCAGCGGCACGATCTGGCCGGACTCCTCGGCCTGCGCAATGAACTCCGCTGGCGGCACCATGCCGCGCACCGGGTGCATCCAGCGCACCAGGGCTTCGGCGCCGATGACGTGCCCGCGGCTGTCCACCTGCGGCTGGTACAGCAGCACAAACTGCGATTGCCGCAGGCCCGCATGCAGTTCGGCTTCCAGCTGGGCGCGGCGGTTCACCGCCTGCTGCATGTCGGGGTCGAAAAACCGCAGGGTGTTGCGCCCGGCGTCCTTGGCGCGGTACATCGCCATGTCTGCCTGTTTGAGCACTTCGTCCACCGAGTCCTGGTGGCCCCGCAGCAGCGTGATCCCGATGCTGGCCGAAAAATGGTGCTCGTGGCCTGCCAGGACCGAGGGTTGGCGCAACTGGGCCAGGATCAGCTCGCCCAGCGTGCGGGCTTGCGCGGCGGCTTCGGCCGCATCGCTGCTCAGGGCCTGCAGCACCACCACGAACTCGTCGCCGCCCAGGCGCGCCACGGTGTCCTGTTCGCGCACGCAGCGGCGCAGCTGCTCGGACACTTCCCTGAGCAGCAGGTCGCCCACCTCGTGCCCGCGGGTGTCGTTCAGTGTCTTGAAGTTATCCAGGTCCACAAAAAGCACCGCCGTGGTCAGGCCCGAACGCGCGCCGCTGGCCAGCACCTGCTGCAGACGGTCCACCAGCAGGCGCCGGTTGGGCAACTGGGTCAATGCGTCGTAGAACGCCAGGTACCGCGCCTCGTCTTCGGCCGCCTTGCGCCCCGAGATGTCGATGTCGATGCAGAACATCTCGGCCGGCTGCCCCGGCACCTGGATGTAGGCGTGGCTGGAAAACACGTGCACGGGCGTGCCGTCTTTGCGCCGCAATTGCAGCTCGCCCGCGGGGATGGCCTCGCCGGTGGCGAACATCTGTTGCACGTTGCCGCGCACCACCTCGCGCATCGGCGGCGGGATGATCAGGTCCAGCAGGTTGCTGCCCAGCGCCTCTTCGGCCGTGTAGCCATACAGGTGCTCGGAAGCCTTGTTCCAGTAGCTCGTGGTGCCGTCCGCCAGGTAGCCCTGCACCGAGATGGATGGGATGTTGCGCAGCAGCGAACGAAAGCGCAGCTCCGACTCGCGCAGCGCGCTTTCGGCCTGCTTGCGGTGGGTGATGTCGCGCGCAAGAAAGGCCACGGCCGCCAGCCCACCCACCTTCACGCCCAGTGGCTGCGTCCGGCCTTCGAAATGCCGCAGCCCCGACTGCGTCTGCATCTCGTACTCCATGCTGTGGGTCTGGCCCGATTGCAGCGTGTCGGTCACCAGCCGCAGAAAGCGGTCTGCCTGCGCGGCAGGCAGCACGTCGTGCAGGCGTTTGCCGATCAGCTGTGCAGGGCTGGCCGCGAGCGATGCATCGTCGGACGACAGCACTTCCACATAGCGCCCCTGCGCATCGAGCACCAGCAGCACATCCGGGATCGCATGCGCAATGGCACGCAGCCGGGCGGCGCTGCCGGCCAGGGCAAGCTCGGTGGCCAAGCGCTGCTCCACGTCGCGCAGCAGCAGGCCCAGCGCCACTGTGGCAGGAGTAAAGGTCAGCAAAAAGGGCAGAGCCAGCGTCTCGTTCACCCGCGCCACCGCGGCGGGCGGCAGCCACTGGAACACGCCGAGCAGCGCCACATGCACCAGCAGCCCGAACAGGGCCAGCGGAAGCAGGTTCACGCTCAGGCGCCCGCGCGTGCGCGCTTCGCGGTAAAGCAGCCCCAGCACCGTGCACAGCGCGATGCTGGCCAGGCCGACCTCGGTACCGCCACCGCCCAGCCACAGCCGGCCCGCAGCAGCCATGGCGGCGGCAATGCAGGCCACCAGGGGGCCGCCGAACAGGCCCGCCATGCTGAGCACCACCGAGCGTGCGTCGAAGATCACCCCTGGCATCAACACCACCGGAGTCAGCATGCCGACCACGCAGATGCCGCCAAACAAGACCCCGGAGACGGCCTGTCCGGTCAACGGATGATGGCGCCACAGCCGGATGCTAGTGCTGTGCAGAAAACACAGAGCCAGCAGCAGGGCGAGACCTTTGACCAGCTCAATGAACATGGGCCTTCCACACGTTTTCTTCTGGACGGAAAAGGTCCATCATGGGGGAATAACCGTGATCCGTAAACGTGAAAATGGCCCCGGCAAGGGGCCATGGCGCGCCGTGGAGGCTGCCGGATTCAGCTCAGCAGTGCCTGGGCGAATTCGCGTGCGTTGAAGGTTTCCAGGTCTTCCAGCTTCTCGCCCACGCCGATGAAGTACACCGGGATCGGGCGCTCCTGCGCAATGGCGGCCAGCACGCCGCCCTTGGCCGTGCCGTCGAGCTTGGTCACGATCAGGCCGGTGAGCTGCAGTGCATCATCAAAAGACCGCACCTGGGCCAGCGCGTTCTGGCCGGTGTTGCCGTCGATGACCAGCAGCACCTCGTGCGGTGCCGTGGCATCGGCCTTGGTCACCACGCGGCGGATCTTTTTCAGCTCTTCCATCAGGTGCAGCTGCGTGGGCAGGCGGCCGGCGGTGTCCACCAGCACCACGTCCTTGCCGCGTGCCTTGCCGGCCGTCACGGCATCGAAGCTCACGGCGGCCGGGTCGCCCCCTTCCTGGCTCACGATCTCCACCGTGTTGCGGTCGGCCCAGACACCGAGCTGCTCGCGCGCCGCGGCGCGGAAGGTGTCGGCCGCGGCCAGCAGCACGGCGGCGCCTTCGTCGGCCAGGTGCTTGGTGAGCTTGCCGATGGACGTGGTCTTGCCCGCGCCATTGACGCCCGCCACCATGATCACGGTGGGCGTGAACTCGCCGATGACCAGCGGCTTTTCCAGCGGGCGCAGCAGGTCGGCCAAAGCGTCAGCCAGCAGGCCCTTGACCGCTGCAGGGTCGGTGGCCTTGGCATCCTTCACCCGGCGCTTGAGGTCCTGCAGCAGGTGCGTGGTGGCCTTGACGCCCGTGTCGGCCATGAGCAGGGCTTCTTCCAGTTCTTCGTACAGCGCATCGTCGATCTGAGTGCCGGTGAAGACCGTGGTGATGCTGGTGCCGGTCTTGCGCAGGCCGGACTTGAGGCGGTCGAGCCAGCCCGTGCGTTCGGCAGGGGCGGCGGCGATGGCTGCAGCGGGGGCTGGTGCTGACACCGGCACTGGCACTGGTGTGGGCGCCATGAACGGCGCGAGCGGAGCCCGAGCCGGAGCCGGAGATGGTGCGACGGCCGGGGTGGACGGCGCGGGCGCAGGGACGCGAGCGGCGGGCGCCAGAGCGGGCGCTGCGGCAGGCGGCGTCACCGCAGGGGGCGCAAGCACAGGTGCCGCTGCAGGTACCGCCACGGGCGCAAACACCGGCGTGGACACCGGCGCAGGTGCCGGTGTAGGTACCGGGGCGGCTACCGGCGTTGAGGGTGGCGGCTCCGCCGTCTTGTTGCCAAAAGGATTGCGCAGCCAGCCGAAGGCCGAGGGGGCTGGCGCTGCGACTGGCGCAACGGGTTGCACGGCCCCGGAAGCCGCTGGGGCAGGCGCGGCAGGCCAGGGCGGCACAGGCGCCGCAGTCGGGGCGGGGGCCGCCGATGGAGGGGTTAAAGGGGCTGGGGGCGTGGTCGGCGCGGCTGTGACCGGAGGGGCGGCCGCAGGTGCGGCGGCTTCCGGGGCCGGGGTGGACTCGGGGGAGGGCTTTTTCTTGAAAAAACTGAACATTGGCGGGTTCTTAGAATCAGCCATTCTATGAAACGCGCTTTCACCCTTCTGGCCCTGGTGGCCTGCCTCTCGTCCGGGGCTGCCTTTGCGGCGACCACCCCGGCTGTTCCAACCCCCGCCACGCCGTCCAGTACGGCCTCTGGCGCAGAGCTGTTCACGCTCAAAAACGGCATGCAGCTCATCGTGCAGCCGGACCGCCGCGCACCCACCGCGGTGCACATGGTGTGGGTGCGCGTGGGTTCCATGGACGAGGTCGATGGCGTCACGGGCGTCGCCCACGTGCTCGAGCACATGATGTTCAAGGGCACCAAGACGCTGCCGCCCGGCGACTTCTCGCGCCGCGTGGCCGCCCTGGGCGGGCGCGAAAACGCGTTCACCAGCCGCGACTACACGGGCTACTACCAGCAGATCCCGTCCAATCGGCTGGAAGACGTGATGAAGCTCGAATCCGACCGGTTTGCCAACAACCAGTGGCCGGATGAGGAATTCAAGAAAGAGCTGGAGGTGGTGAAGGAAGAGCGCCGCCTGCGCACCGAAGACCAGCCCCGGGCCGTGCTGTCCGAGCAGCTTTTTGCCACCACCTTCATCGCATCGCCCTACCGCCGCCCCATCATCGGGTGGATGAGCGACCTGGATGCGCTCACCCCCAACGACGCCCGCGCCTTCTACCGCCAGTGGTACACGCCCACCAACGCGGTGGTCGTGGTGGCTGGCGACGTAGACCCCGCCAAGGTGCGCGCCTGGGCCGAAAAGTACTACGGCAGCATCCCCGCCCATGCGCTGCCCGAGCGCAAGCCGCGCATCGAGCCCGTACAGCAAGGCATGCGCCGCATCGCCGTCAAGGCCCCGGCCGAGCAGGCCTACGTGGCGCTGGCGTTTCGCACGCCCAGCCTGGAGCGGCTGGACAAGCTCACCGACGCCGACAACGATGCTCTGGCATTGATGGTCCTGTCGGCCGTGTTCAGCGGCTATGACGGTGCCCGCCTGGACCGCGCCCTGACCCAGGGCGAGAACCGTGTGGCCGACAGTGCCAGCAGCGGCGCCATGGTCACCGGCCGCGGTCCCAGCCTGTTCATGCTCAGTGGCGTGCCCGCTGCGGGCAAGACCGCGCAGCAGGTCGAAGACGCGCTGCGCGCCGAAGTCACCCGCGTGGCGCGTGACGGCGTGAGCGAGGCCGAACTGGCACGGGTCAAGACGCAGTGGATCGCCTCCACCGTGTACGAACGCGACTCCGTGATGAACCAGGCCCAGGAGCTGGGCGGCAACTGGATCCAGGGCTTTCCGCTCGACGCCAACGAGCGCCTGCTGGCGCTGCTGCGCACCGTGACGCCAGCCCAGGTACAGGCCGTGGCCGCCAAGTACTTCGGCGACGACCAGCTCACCGTGGGCACGCTGCTGCCCCAGCCCCTGGAGGGCCTGCGCGCCCGCCCCACACTGCCCCCTGGCACCGTGATCCGTTGAACAAGCCTTGGGCCATTGCACATGATTACTATCAAAAATATAGCTGCTCGCGCTTGCCTGATAAGCGCTGGAGTGGTTTTTTATTCAAACCCTGCCTGGGCGTTGCTGCCCATTCAGCACTGGACGGAGGCGAACGGCGCCAAGGTCTATCTGGTCGAAAGCCCGGTCATCCCCATGGTGGACGTGCAGATCGACTTCGACGCCGGCAGTCGCCGCGATCCTTCCGGTAAAGAAGGCTTGGCCAGCGCGGTGGCCACCATGGCATCGAAGGGCGTCAAGGCTGTGGGCAGCGAGCCCGCGCTGGACGAGAACGGCCTGGGCGAGGCCTGGGCCGACCTGGGCGCGAACTTCGAGGCCGGTGCCGAGAACGATGCACTTCACTACTCGCTGCGTTCGCTCACCGACCCGCCGCTGCTCGACAAGGCCGCCCGCCTGGCCGCCCGCCAGATCGGCGAGCCCAGCTGGCCTGCCGACGTGTGGCCACGCGACCGCGCCCGCTGGACCGCCAGCCTCAAGGAAGCGGCCACGCGTCCAGCGACCGTGGCGGGCTACGCATTTGCATCGGCCGTGTACGGCACCCACCCGTACGGCCTGCGCACCACGGAAGAAAGCCTCATGCGCGTCAACATCGCCGACATGCAGACCTTTCACACCCAGCTCATCGCAGCTTGCCGTGCCAAGGTCAGCATCGTGGGCGCCGTGTCGCGTGCGCAGGCACAGACGCTGGTGGCCACGCTGCTCTCGCGCCTGCCCGCCACGTCGGGCTGCGCGCCGTTGCCAGCAGTTGGCGAGATCAACGCGCTGACTGCGCCGGCCGAGCAGAACATCCCGTTCGCGTCGGCTCAGGCCCATGTTCTGATCGGCCAGCCCGGCTTTCAGCGCCGCGACCCGGACTTCGTCGCGCTGCTGGTGGGCAACCACATCCTGGGCGGCGGTGGCTTCGTCTCGCGCCTGACCAACGAGGTGCGTGAAAAGCGCGGCCTCTCGTACAGCGTGTACAGCTACTTTGCCGCCGGCATGCATGCGGGTGCCTTTACCGTGGGCCTGCAGACCCGCCCGGACCAGGCGGCCCAGGCCGTCAAGGTCTCGCGCGAGGTCATCGCCCGCTTCGTGGCCGAAGGCCCCACCGAGGCCGAGCTGCGTGCCGCCAAGGACAACCTCATCGGCGGCTTCGCACTGCGCATCGACAGCAACAAGAAACTGCTGGGCAACGTGGCCAACATCGCCTGGAACGACCTACCGCTCGACTACCTGGACAAGTGGACCCAAAAGGTCGATGCCCTCACGGTGGCCGAAGTGCGCGCCGCCATGGCCCGCAAGCTGCAGCCCGAGCGCATGGTGACCGTAGTGGTGGGAGGCAAGCCATGAGCCGCTCCACCCTGCGCCCCAGCGACCTGCCCGGCGGCAAAAACGCGGGCGCAACCGCCGCGTCTACAGCGAAGCCGAAAGGTCCCCAAAGCAATGCCGCACCCACCGACCCGGCCGTCCATAAGGGCGCGGGCGAGATCCGCATTATTGGCGGCCAGTGGAAACGCACCCGCCTCGCAGTCGCCCGCCATCCCGGCCTGCGCCCCACGCCAGACCGCGTGCGCGAGACGTTGTTCAACTGGCTCGGCCAGGACCTCACTGGTTGGCGCTGCCTCGACGCCTTCGCCGGCACCGGCGCCCTGGGCCTGGAAGCCGCATCGCGCGGCGCCGCGGCGGTCCAACTGGTGGAGAACGATGCCTCCCTGGTGGCGCAGCTCAACACCCAGCAACAGCGCTTGAAGGCCACCACCGTGCGGGTGACCCGCGGCGACGGCCTATCTGCCCTGCAGCAGGCCGGGCCCGGCAGCCTCGACCTGATCCTGCTCGACCCGCCGTTCGGCAGCGATATCTTTGGCAAGGCACTGCAGGCCGCAGCGCGTGCCGTGGCCCCCGATGGGCATATCTACCTGGAGGCACCGCGGGTGTGGGTAGATGAGGAGCTGGCGGATTGGGGGCTGGTGGTGCACCGGCATCTGAAGGCGGGGGCGGTGCATGCCCATCTGCTGCGCCGGGGAGCGGCGGCTACCGCCGCCTGAGCGGCGATGTGCTGGCATGGCGGTGTGGCCCTACACGCCGTCCGCTATTGCCCAGCCTGATTGGCCCGCACCCTGGCTCAGTTGCCTAATCGCCCCAGCGCCTTCAGTACATTCTCCGCCGTCGCAGGCGCTGTCAACACCACCGGCGCTTGCGCTGCTTCATCGCCAGCGCGCCCGGCAGCCACCGCGTTGCGCAGCGCCTCGTACACGCTGATCGCCAGCATGAACGGCGGCTCGCCCACGGCCTTGCTGCCGCCCACGTTGTCTTCGCGGTTGGCCTCGGGCCACAGGGTCACGCGGAAGTGCGCGGGGATGTCGCCCGTCGCCGGGATCTTGTACGTGCTGGGGGCGTGCGTGACCAGGTACCCCTTGTCGTTCCACACCAGCTGCTCGGTGGTGAGCCAGCCCATGCCCTGCACGAAGCCGCCTTCGATCTGGCCGATGTCGATGGCCGGGTTGATGCTGTGGCCCACGTCGTGCAGGATGTCCACGCGCGTCACGCGGCTCTCGCCGGTGAGGGTGTCGATGACGACCTCGGAGCATGCCGCGCCGTAGGCGAAGTAGTAGAACGGCCGGCCGGTGAGCGTGGCCTTGTCGTAGTGGATCTTGGGCGTGCGGTAGAAGCCGTCGCTCCACAGCTGGATGCGGTTGGCGTACGCTTCTTTCACCACGTCGTCGAACTGCCGCACTTTCTTGGGCGAGATCACCTGCCCGCCTTCGAAGCGGATCGCACCCGCGCCGCAGGTGTCGAGCCCCGACACGAAAGCTGCAAGGTTGTCGCGCACGTTGCGCGCTGCGAACTGGGCTGCGCGGCCGTTCAGGTCGGTACCGCTGCTGGCGGCGGTGGCGCTGGCGTTGGGCACCTTGCTGGTGTCGCTGGCGGTGACCAGCACGCGGGCCAGCGGCACGCCCAGCTCGTCGGCCACGATCTGCGCGACCTTGGTGTGCAGGCCTTGGCCCATCTCGGTGCCGCCGTGGTTCACCTGCACGCTGCCGTCGGTGTACACGTGCACCAGCGCGCCGGCCTGGTTGAACAGGGTAGCGGTGAAGCTGATGCCGAACTTGACCGGGGTGATCGCAAGGCCCCGCTTGAGCACAGGGCTGGTGGCGTTCCACGCCGCAATCGACGCCTGTCGCTGGCGGTAGTCGGCGTCGCGCTCCAACTGGGGCAAAAGCGCGTGCAGGATGTTGTCCTCCACCGTCATCTGGTAGTGGGTAACGTTGCGGCCTTCGGATGCGTCCTTGCCGTACAGGTTGACCATGCGCACGTCCTGCGCATCCCGGCCCAGCGCGCGCGCGATGTCGCCCAGGATGGCCTCGATCACGATCACGCCCTGCGGGCCGCCGAAGCCGCGAAACGCCGTGTGGCTTTGGGTGTTCGTCTTGCAGCGGCACGAGGCTATCTCCACGTCGCTCAGGTAGTACGCGTTGTCGCTGTGGAACACGGCGCGGTCGGCCACGGGGCCCGACAGGTCGGCGGAAAAGCCGCAGTTGGCCGCCATCTGCAGCTTCAGGCCCGTGATGCGGCCGGTGGCGTCAAAGCCCACGTCGTAGTCGTACGCGAACGGGTGGCGCTTGCCGGTGACCATGAAGTCTTCGTCGCGGTCCAGGCGCAGCTTGATGGGGCGGCCGAATTTGTTCGCGGCCACGGCCGCCCACACGGCCAGGTGGCCGGCCTGCGTCTCTTTGCCGCCGAAGCCGCCACCCATGCGGCGGCATTCGACCTTGACCGCGTGGTTGTCGATGCCCAGCGCGTGTGCCACCCAGTGCTGCACCTCGCCGGGGTGCTGGGTGCTGGAGTAGATCCACCACTGCTTTTGCTCCAGCGGCAGGGCGTAGGCGATCTGGCCTTCGAGGTAGAAGTGCTCTTGCCCGCCGACTTCGAACTGGCCGCTCAGGCGGTGTTCGGACGAGACCAGGCCTGCGGCCGCGTCGCCCCGGCGCACGAACACTGGCGGCAGCACATAGCTCTGGGCCGCCAGCGCGTCCTGCACGGTGAGCACGGCGGGCAGGGGTGTGATGTCGAGCTTCACCGCCCGCACCGCGCGGCGCGCCTGCATCACCGAGTCCGCCACGACGAGGCCGATGACCTGGCCGATGTGCTGCACGGTGTCGATGGCGAACACGGGCTCGTCGTGCGCAAAGGCGGCCAGCAGCTTGTCGCCCGGCACGTCGGCCGACAGCACCACGCCGCGCACGCCGGGCAGTGCGAGGGCGGCACTGGCGTCCACGCTGTTCAGCTTGCCGTGAGCGACGGTGGACAGGATGGGCGCGGCGTACAGCGTGCCCTTCACCTCGGGAAGGTCGTCAATGTAGTGGGCAGCCCCGGCCACCTGGGCGCGTGCGCTTTCGTGGATGTGGGACTGGCCCATGGCACGCAGGCTGGGCGCGGGGACCGGGGCGGAGGGTGCGCCGGCAGCCGTCGGGGGCTGCGGGTCGGCGGCGTGGGCGTCGGCCGCTGCCACCATCGGGTCGTCGCCTGCGTCGCGGCTCACGGGCAGGCTGGTGGAGCCGTTGTCGCGCTGGTTCATACGGTGGCCTCCAGGCGGAAGTTCTCCACGCTCACCACGTCTTCGCCCTGGCTTTCGAGCCAGAAGCGCTGCAGCAGGCTGGCCAGCACGGTGCGGCGGTAGGCGCCACTCGCGCGCATGTCGGAGATGGGGTTGAACTCGGCCTGCAGCGCCTGCACGGCGCGCTGCACGGTGTCGGCATTCCAGGGCTGGCCAGTCAGGGCGGCTTCGGTCTGTCGGGCCCGCGCGGGCGTCGCGGCGACGCCGCCAGCGCCGATGCTGGCATGGCGCACCACACCCGCGTCGATGTCGAGGTTGATGACCAGGCACACGGCGGAGATGTCGTCGTCGAAGCGTTTGGAAATTTTGTACGCGCGCAGCGCCTCGGTCACGCCGGGGCGCGGCACGACGATGCGCACCAGCAGCTCATCGGCCGCCATCACGTTCTGGCGGTAGCCTGTGTACAGGTCTTCCAGCGGCAGCGTGCGCTCGCCGCGCGCACTGCTGGCCAGCACCACCTGGGCGCGCAGCGCGATCAGCAGCGGCATGGAGTCGCCAATCGGCGAGCCGTTGGCCACATTGCCGCCCAGCGTGCCCGAATTGCGCACCGGCAGGCCCGCAAAGCGCGCGGCAAAGCTGTGCAACTGGGGCCACTGGGCCTTGAGCACCGCGAACGCCTCGGTCAGCGATACGGCGGCGCCGATGGCGATGTGGTGCGCATCCCGTTGCACCTTGCGCAGCTCGGCCGCGCGGGTCACATCGAGGATGCGTTCGTACTGCTTGTGCTGCTTGGTCACCCACAAGCCGACATCGGTGCAGCCGGCCACGATTTGCGCGCCGGGGTGGGCGGCGCGGGCGGCCAGCAGTTCAGGCAGTGTCGTGGGGGCGATGTAAGAAGAATCAGGCGCTGCCGCTGGCCCTGATTCATTCATTTGCTGCAATTTCTGTAGCAAGAGCGTTTCGTTGACCGCTACGGGGGGCAGTGCGGCCATCTGCTGCGCTGCGTCGAGGATGGGGCGGTAGCCCGTGCAGCGGCACAGGTTGCCCGAGAGGTCTTCCTGCGCCATCTCGCGGGTGATGGGCTGGATGGTCTGGATGGGGTGGGTGGCCTGGGTGGTGCAGCCCACGGCCTGCAGGGGCACGACGTGCCGCTGGTACATGCCAAACAGGCTCATCACAAAGCCGGGGGTGCAGAAGCCGCATTGGGAGCCATGGCACTGCACCATGGCCTCCTGCGCAGGATGCAAACCTGCTGCGCGAACGGTGGGCGTCGTTGCGCGGTGCTCGGAATCCTCATGGACCTGAATGTCCATTCCGGTTCCTGCGCTCCGTGCGCCTAGCCCGCCGTCCGCTCGCGACGGTTTGGGCGGTTCATCAGCCGGCTGAATCAGTGGGTCTTCCGCCAAGTCCTCCACCGTCCACAGCGCCATGCCGTCCACCGAATGCGCCAGGCGTATGCAGCTGTTCACCGCGCTGTAGTGCACATGGCCGTCGCGCGGTTCGCCCAGCACCACCGTGCAGGCGCCGCAGTCGCCTTCGCCGCAGCCTTCCTTGGTGCCCGTGCAGCCCAGGTCTTCACGCAGCACCTCCAGCAGTGTGCGGTCGGGCGGTATGTGGTTCAGCACCACGGGCTGGCCGCGGCGGATGAAGCGAATAAGGCGGTGGGGCGTCGTCATGCGTGGGGCGGCCCGGGGTCCGGGCAGGTAGTCGTCAGAAGGATAGTTCCAGAGCGTATGCGCACCGCGCAGCGCCCACATAAGCGCGAGCGTATAACGAGGATGCCCGGCGCGCTATGGGTTTCTGATGTTGCGGCTGGGCAGGACGGCACCGGGCCGCGCCATCAGCCCTCGTGGGCAGGCTGGCGGCGCAGCAGGTAGATGTCCATGATCCAGCCATGGCGCGCGCGGGCCTGGGCGCGCGCGCTGTCGATGCGCGGGCCGGCATCGGCCAGCGGGCCGCTGTCAAGCAATTGCTGGGGCATGCCCAGGTAGGCGCCCCACCAGATGTGCAGCCCTTCAGCTGGCAAGGTGGTGAAGCTGCACTGCCCGTCGAGCATGACCACGGCCGTGTCCACCCCGGCGGGCCACCCGTGGTCGCGCAGTTGGCGGCCGGTGGTCACCACGAAGGGCTGGCCGATGTCGTTGAGTGCGATGGCGTGCGCCGCCGCCAGCGCCTGCACCGACGTGATGCCCGCCACCACCTGCACCTGTGCCGGCGCGGGCTGCAGGCGGGCCGCGATGCGCAGCGTGCTGTCGTACAGCGACGGGTCGCCCCACACCAGCAGCGCCACGCGCAGCGCTGCGCCATCGGCGGGCACAGGCAGGCGGGCCTGCGCCAGTGCACTGGCGATGGCCGCCTGCCACTGCTGCGTGATCGCGGCATGCCATTGGTCCACCTGGGCCAGGTAGTCGTCGCCCTCGCTGCGGCGCACCGGCATGTCGAAGCCGGCGATGCACGGCACTGCGGTGCCCGTCAGCACCGCATCGCACAGCGACTGCCGCAGGGCCGCCAGCTCGGCCTTGTCCTCGCCCTTGTGCGGCAGCAGGATCAGGTTGGCCGCGTTCATCGCCGCGATGGCCTGGCGCGTGAGGTGGTCGGGGTTGCCGGTGCCGATGCCGATGAGAGTCAGCGCGACGGGGGGCAGGGCCTGTTCGGCGCTCATGCGGAGGGCGCGTCCAGCGGCTCGTCGCGGGCGGTGTCCAGCGCCGTGCCGCCCCGCACATCGGTGGCCGGAAAGCGCGGCGCAGTGCCCAGGGGGCGATAGCGGCGGTCGTAGTCGGCGGCGTAGAGGCGGCTCTCGGCAAAGTCCTCGGCCTGCAGGCTGCGGCCCACCAGGATCAGCGCGGTGCGCTCCATGCTGGTGGCCACGGCCTGCGCCAGCGCGCCCACCGTGGTGCGCACCACGGTCTCGTCGGGCCAACTGGCGCGCCACACGATGGCGGCGGGGCAGTCGGCGCCGTAGTGCGGCAGCAGCTCGGCCTGCACCTTGTCGGCCACATGGATCGACAGGTGGATCGCCAGCACCGCGCCGGTGGCGGCAAACGCCGCCAGGTTCTCGGCCTCGGGCATGGACGTGGCGCGGCCCGAGGTGCGCGTGAGCACCACCGACTGGCACAGCCCGGGCAGCGTGAGCTCCGCGCCCAGCGTGGCCGCAGCGGCAGCGAATGAGGGGACGCCGGGCGTCACGGTGTACGGAATGCCCAGCACGCGCAGCCGGCGCAGTTGCTCGCCCATGGCGGACCACACCGACAGGTCGCCCGAATGCAGGCGCGCCACGTCCTGGCCCTGCGCATGGGCGACCTCGATCTCGGCCACGATGTCGTCCAGGCTCATGGCCGCCGTGTTGACGATGCGGGCGCCCGGCGGGCAGTGCGCCAGCAGGTCGCGCGGGATCAGCGAGCCGGCGTACAGGCAGACTGGGCACGCGGCCATCAGGTCGCGGCCGCGCACGGTGATCAGGTCGGCAGCGCCGGGGCCAGCGCCGATGAAATGCACGGTCATGCCGGTGCTCCTTGTAGTTCTTGAGATGGGCCCGTGGCATGCGGCAGGACAACCGCTGCGATGCCACAGGCCGGGTTGCCGGTGCGCCGGATGGCCACGGCCAGTGTGGCGCTGCCATCGGCGGCCACGAGGCGCGGCACGGCCAGCTCTGCCTGCGGGCCTGCAGCCGATAAGGCAGCTGCTTCGGCCACGCTGCCGGTGCCGTAGCGCGCCTGCAAGCGCGGCGATTGGGTGGCCACCGGTTGGCCGGCCAGGTCTGCGGCGGGTATTGCCCGTACCGGTACGGGCGGTGCGCTGCCGGCGATGCCCGACAGCCAGGCTGCGAGCGCGGGATGCGCCGCCTTGGTGTCGAGCACGGCCACGGCGCAAGGCCGCAGGTCGTCTGCAGCCCACGCCGCATCGCCCCGCAGCAAGGCCTGCGCCTGGGCCCACAGCGCGTGCAGCGCGGCGGGCTGCGCATGGGCCCGCAGGCCCACGCCCACCACCGTGCAGACGTGGTCCTGGCTCGAGGCGGAGTGGGGTGGCATCAGGTGGGTATCACCCGTCATCGCTGCCAGCTCCACTGCACCAGCGGACGGGCGGCCTGCCAGCTGTGCATGCGCCCGAGCGGCTGGGCGCTGGACAGCTCCAGCCGCAGTAGCTGCCCGCCGTGCGCGCCATGCAGCTGCACCAGCAGCGCCTGCGTCTCCAGCGTGACGGCGTTGACCACCAGGCGGCAACCGGCGGGCATCAACGCCTGCAGTTCGGCGAACAGCGCGGCGTCGAAACCGCCACCGACAAACACCGCCTGGGGCGACGGCAACCCGTGCAAGGCTGCGGGTGCGAGGCCGTGCACCACCTGCAGCGCGGCGTGCAGGCCCACGCGCTCGGCGTTGCGGCGGATGTTGTCGGCGCGGGCCGCGTGCTGCTCCACGCAGTGCGCCATGCCTCCGGCCAGGCACCATTCCACCGCGATGGAGCCGGAGCCGCTGCCGATGTCCCACAGCCGCTCGCCGCGCCGTGGCGCCAGGGCGGCCAGCGTGAGCGCGCGGGCCGGGGCCTTGGTGATCTGGCCGTCGTGCGCATAAAAATCGTCGGCACGGCCCGGCACCTGGGGCATGCCCACGCCGCCCAGGGCCTGCAGGGCCACGGCCAAGGGGGCCTGTGCGGGGTCTGCCGGCAGCGCGATGATCGCCTCGTGCGCCGCCAGCCTGCGGCAGCGCTCACGCGGGCCGCCCACGGCCTCCATCACCCACAGGCTGCTGTCGCCCCAGCCTTCGTGCACCAGCCACTGCGCCAGCTGCGCCACGGCCGCGCCATCGCGCAGCAGCACGATGAACTGCCGCCCTGGCGCCAGGCGGGGCAGCAACTGCTGCAGCGGGCTGGCGTGCAGCCCCAGGCAATCGACTGCCTCCAGCCGCCATCCCAGGCGCGCCGCGACCAGCGAGAATGTCGAGGGTTGCGCGTGGCAGCGCCACTCGTGGGGCGCTAGGTGCGCCGCCAGGCTGCCGCCCGCGCCGAACCAGAACGGGTCGCCCGATGCCAGCACCACCACGCGCTGCCCGCGCAGGGCCAGCACGGGGGCGACGTCGAAGGGCACAGGCCAGGGCTGGCCGCGGTCTCCCACCTCGGCCAGCGCCAGGTGGCGCGGGCCGCCGAACACCACCTGGGCGGCATCGAGTGCGCGGCGGGCGGCGGGGGCCAGTCCTTCCAGCCCATCTTCACTCAGGCCGACCAATGTCAACCACGGATCAGTCATGACGCATGTTCTCCTGCTGGGCGGTACCACCGGCGCCAGCCAGTTGGCCCAGGCCCTGCACCAGGCGGGCGTGCCGGCCGTTTTTTCGTATGCGGGCGTCACACAGGCCCCGCTGGCGCAGCCCTTGCCTGTGCGCGTCGGCGGCTTTGGCGGGGTGCCGGGGCTGGTGCAGTACCTCGTGGACCATGGCATCACGCACGCGGTCGACGCCACGCACCCCTTTGCCGCGCAGATGAGCCGCCATGCCTGCGAGGCGTGTGGCATGGCCGGTGTGCCGCTGCTGGCGCTGGAGCGTGCCCCGTGGCAACCCGGGCCGGGCGACCGGTGGATCGACGTGCCCGACATGGCGACCGCTGCCTTGGCTTTGCCAGAGACACCGGCGCGGGTGTTCCTGGCCGTGGGGCGCAAGCAGCTGCAGGCCTTTGCGGGCCTGGGGCAGCACCACTACCTGCTGCGGCTGGTGGATGCCCCCGAACCCGGCAGCCTGCCTTGGCCCGATGCCTCGGTGGGCCTGGAGATCGGGCGTGGCCCCTTCAGCGCGGACCAAGACCTGGCCCTGCTGCAGGCGCACCGCGTGCAGTGGCTGGTGGCCAAGAACGCGGGCGGCGAGGCCACGCGCGGCAAGCTCGACGCGGCGCGCGCGCTGGGCCTGCCGGTGGTGATGGTGCAGCGGCCAGCCCTGCCGCAGCGTGCGCGCACCGAGGATGTGGGCGCGGTGATGCACTGGCTGCGTCATGGCGCATTGCCTGGTGAAGACGCGTCGGCTGGCACGCCATAAAAGCGCGGCGTGTAGGTGAACCGGCCCACGCGCCGCGTGGTGCTGTTGCCCACCAGCACCACGGTGCGCATGTCGGCCATCTCGGGCGCAGCCTCGGCCAGGGTGCAGACGGTGAGCTGCTCGTCGGGCGTGGACACGGCCCGCGCAAACACCAGCAGGCGCCCGGGCTCGCAGTGGGCGCGCAGCAATTCCAGCAGCCGCACGAAGCCCTCGGGCCGGCTGCGCGAGCGCGGGTTGTAGAAGGCCATCGCGAAGTCGGCCTCGGCCGCAAGCCGCACGCGCTTGGCGATCACCGGCCAGGGCTTGAGGTTGTCCGAGAGGTTGATGCAGCAAAAGTCGTGGCCCAGCGGCGCCCCGGCGCGCGCGGCTGCCGCGAGCATGGCAGTGATGCCGGGCAGCACCTGCACGTCCAGCGCCTGCCAGGCTGCCGATGTGGCGGGCTCGGCGTGCTCCATGGCCTCGAACACTGCTGACGCCATGGCAAACACGCCGGGGTCGCCCGACGACACCACCACGACCTGCCGGCCTTGTGCGGCCAGGGCCAGCGCCTGTTGCGCGCGGTCCAGTTCCACCCGGTTGTCGGACGCGTGCCAGGCCACAGGTTGTAGTGCGTCGGCTTGCTGCCGCAGGGCTTGCGCCCGCTCGACGTACGGCAAGTAGCCGACCACATCGGTGGCGTGCTGCAGGGCGGCTGCCACCTCGGGTGTGATCTGCGCCAGCGAGCCGGGGCCCAGGCCTGCGATGGTCAGGCGGCCCGGGGCGGGGTTGGCAGACCCGTTCACCATGCCGCCTCCGGCCGCCGTCCCTGGCCGTGCACCAGCACGATGGCGAAGTAGGGGCAGGCGTCGTCCGCCACTTCGGCCAGGCGCGCGACCTGCTGCGTGGACGTGGTGCCGTTTTGCACCAGCCACGCGGTATCGAGCCGCCCGGTGCGCACCAGCGCGCGGCGGATGCGGGGCAGGTTGCGCCCCACCTTCATCACCACCAGCGCGTCGGCGGTCTGCATGCGGCGCACCAGTTCGTCCTCGGGCAGGGTGCCGGTCATCACGCTCAGCACGTCGTCGCCCCAGGTGATGGGCTCGCCCGTGGCGTGCCAGCAACCCACCATGCCGGGGATGCCGGGCACCACATCGGGCGCGGTGCCGGTGCGCTCGCGCAGGCGGGTGTACAGGTGCATGAACGAGCCGTACAGAAACGGGTCGCCTTCGCACAGCACCACCACCTGCTGGGTTTGCGCCAGCAGGGCCAGGCGCGTGCACCAGTCGTCGTAGAAGGCCGAGAGCTGGGCTACGTAGTCCGCGCTGTCCACCGGCAGTTCGGTGGTCACGGGGTATTCCATGGGGTATTCCGTCACGCCGGGTGCGAGCAGGCCCTGCACCAGCTGGCGCGCCTTGCCGGGGCGGCCCTTCTTGCGGAAGAAGGCCACGTGGAGCGCGCCGCGCACCAGGCGGTCGGCCTTCACGCTCATCAGGTCGGGGTCACCGGGGCCCAGGCCCACGCACACGATGCCGGGCCGGGCCTGCGCGGATGCCATGGCGCTACTCGACATCGCTGGCCAGTGCGTTGATGGCGGCCACCGTCATCGCAGAGCCGCCCAGGCGGCCGCGCACGATCATCGCCGGCACGGGCAGGTCGTGCATCAGGGCATCTTTGGATTCGGCCGCGCCGATGAAGCCCACCGGGCAGCCGATGATGGCCGCAGGGCGCGGGCAACCGGGCTCCTGCAGCATGTTGAGCAGGTGGAACAGGGCTGTGGGTGCGTTGCCGATGGCGACCACGGCGCCCTGCAGCTGCGGGCGCCACAGCTCCACCGCCGCGGCGCTGCGCGTGGTGCCCAGTTGCTGGGCGAGAGCGGGTATCCGCTCGTCCTGCAGCGTGCAGATGATGGGGTTGGTGGCGGGCAGGCGGGTGCGGGTGATGCCCTCGCTCACCATGCGCACATCGCACAGCACGGGGGCGCCGTCCTGCAGCGCCTGGCGCGCGGCCTCGGCCATGCCGGGGGAGAACATCACGAGCGGGGCCAGCTCGACCATGCCCGCGGCGTGGATCATGCGCACCACGACGCGCTCTTCGACGGGGGTGAAGCGGCTCAGCTCGGCTTCGCGCCGGATGGTGGCAAAGGACTGCCGGTAGATCTCGGCGCCCTGGGTTTCGTAGCGGTGGAGCATGAATTCTTTGCAAACAACAACCCGGGATTGTCTTGCAGGATGGCCTCCTTCATGCGCTCATCGGTGACCTGGCTGGCAGTCCCTTGGCGAATCACCGCCCAAATCGGTCCGCGTTCGGTCGCTTCCGCCCGCAGAGCGACCGTGGCCGGCGCCTGGCGCGCGCAGCCTTTGGCGCAGCCCGACACGTGCAGGTGCGCGCCCGGCGGCACGTGGGGCGCGCAGGTCAGCGCCAGGGCCTGGGTGGGGGCGTGGGCCTGCGGGCAGCCCGGGGCGCCGGTGCACGCGGAAACGCGCAGGCGCGGGTCGTCGGGGTGGGTGATCCAGTGCGGGCTGGATGGGAGGCCCGCCGCGGCATCACATCCCTGCCTGCCGCCGCCAACGGCGTCGGAGCCAGATTCCAGCAACACCATGCGCCACGGCGTGATGCGCAGGCCCGTGACGCCGCTGCGGCGCGCTGCGCAAACCATTTCGGCCCACGCTTGGGCAGGCACCCGCCCCAGCGGGGCCGCCACCAGCGTGCCGACGCCGGGCACCAGGCAGGGCAGGGCATCGCCTTCAAGGGGCGGCTCTGACGCTTGTGCAGAGACCACCCCGTCGGCCGGCACCCACGCCACGCCCGCAGGCAGGCTCGTCAGCCATTCCAGAGACGTGGATGACGTGGCCGTGGAATTTTCGTCAGCAGGGTGATGAAGTGCGCTTTCCAGTTCTTTTGCACAGGCGGCCATGCGTCCGGGCCGTTGCCCCAAGGCTTTCTGGCGCACGCAACGTTGTGCAAACCAGCGTGCCAGTGCCAGGCCTGCAGCCACAGCGTCTTGCTGGTTGTTTGCCGCCAGCGCCCAGCGCAGTCCATCGGGCTGCACACACCATGCGGTGGTGCCCGGGCCCGGTGCGCGCAGCAGGCGGATGTCCGCCGACACGCCATGCAGCCAAGTCGAATATCCGCCGTCGATGGACCAGCCGAACTTGGCGGGCAGGGCGTCCAGTTCTGGCGACTGCGCCAGCGCCTGGTGCAGCGCCAAAGCCAGCGCCTGCACCCCGTCGCCGAGCCGGTGCAGCGGGTCGACCACTACATTGCGCAGGCGCTCGCTGCGTGCATCCGCATCCAGCAGCCCGCAGGCCGCCAGGGATCGCAGCAACGCGGCATGGCGCTCGGGCGGCACGCCGCGCAGCTGCACGTTGGCGCGGCTCGACAGCTCCAGCGTGCCCGCACCGTGCACCTGCGCCAGGCGCGACAGCCGCAGTGCCTGGTGCAGGGTCAGCCAGCCCAGCGGCGGGCGCACGCGCACCACCAGCCCGTCGCCCGAGGCCATGGGCTGCCAGGCGCCGGGGCACCAGCCTTGGATGTGCGGTGTGGGATTCATGCAGGGGGAACAGGAGGAGCGCTTGCGCGCAGGCGGATGCGTGGGCCGCGCAACCGACAAATGTACCTGCGGCGTGGTCGGCCACGACCGGGCAGTCGCCGTCAACCCGCAGCCCGGTCGCGGGACTTTTGCCTTGCGCGCTGCTGCTGGCGCGGCGTTCTATGTGAAGATTGGCAAGCCCCTTGCGGTGCGTTGCGCAGCCCCGCGCCGCACGGCATACACGATGCCGTATGACAGGAATGCAGGCCCCCGTATGAGAGACCACGCCCTTTTCGACAAGATAGACCTCCATCTCATAAGGGTCTTGCACACCGTGCTCACAGAACGCAGCGTATCGAGGGCCGCCGTCCGGCTGGGCATGCACCAGCCGGCCGTGTCTGCCGCGCTCAAGCGCCTGCGGGACCTGGCGGGCGACCCGCTGCTGGTGCGATCGGGTGCCAACATGATGCCCACCGACGCCGCGCTGCGCATGGTGGAGCCCGCAGGGGCCATCCTGCGCTCGGCCGAAGCGCTGTTCTCCGATGCGCGGGGGTTCGATCCGCGCACGTCCACCCGCACCTTCCGCGTGGCGGCCAGCGACTACCTGGACCCGCTTTTCCTGCCCCAGCTGGTCGCGCGCCTGAAGGTCGAGGCACCGCTGTGCCCGATCGAGATATTGCCGCTGTCGGCCGACGCCCACTACCACGCGCACCTGGCCCAGGGCGAGGTCGATGTGGTCATCGGCAACTGGCCGCAGCCGCCCGACGACCTGCACATGGGCCGCCTGTTCGGCGACGAGGTGGTGTGCCTGGTCAGCCGCGAGCACCCGGCCGTGCGCCGGGGCTGGGACGCCGAGAGCTGGCTGGCCGCCGAGCACATCGCGCCCACCCCCACCCACCCGGGTGCGCGTGGCGTGATCGACGCGCACCTGGACAGCCTGGGCATGGCCCGCAACATCACCGCACGCTGCGCGCACTTCAGCGCCATACCGCCCATCGTGGCATCGAGCCTGCTGGTGCTGACCACCGGCCGCCAGTACTGCGAACGCTACGTTGACCAGCTGCCGCTGGCCATCTTGCCCAGCCCCGTGCCCTTTCCGCGCCTGATGTACTACCAGCTGTGGCATGCGCGCACCCACCATTCGGCGGCGGCCATCTGGCTGCGCGACTGCGTGAAGACCGTGGCTGCGTCGCTACGAAAAGAATAGCTGCTAGCGCATACGGAGCAAGCGCAAGGCGGTATTTTCATTCCAAAAACAAGTCATAAAACTGAGAGACAATCCCCGCATGAGTTCACCTCCTACCTCCAGCGCCCCGGGTGGTCCGGGCGCACCGCCGCCCCGGCTGCAGCTCGCGGGCATCACCAAGCGCTACCCGGCCGTGGTGGCCAACAGCGGCGTGTCGCTGACGGTGCTGCCCGGCGAGATCCACGCCGTGCTGGGCGAGAACGGCGCGGGCAAGTCCACGCTGATGAAGATCATCTACGGCTCGGTCAAGCCCGACGAGGGCAGCGTGCACTTCAACGGCCAGGCCGTGCAGGTGCGCAACCCGCAGGAGGCGCGCGCGCTGGGCATCGCCATGGTGTTCCAGCACTTCAGTTTGTTCGACACGCTCACGGTGGCCGAGAACGTCTGGCTGGGCCTGGACAAGAGCCTGTCGCTGCCCGAGGTCACGCAGCGCATCACTGCCAAGGCGGCCGAGTACGGCCTCGACATCGACCCCCTGCGCCCGGTGCACACCCTGAGCGTGGGTGAGATGCAGCGGGTGGAGATCATCCGTGCGCTGCTCACCAACCCCAAGGTGCTGATCCTGGACGAGCCCACCTCGGTGCTCACGCCCCAGGCGGTCGAAAAACTCTTCGTCGTGCTGCGCCAGCTGGCCAGCGAGGGCTGCAGCATCCTCTACATCAGCCACAAGCTGCACGAGATCCGTGCGCTGTGCACCGCCTGCACCGTGCTGCGCGGTGGCAAGGTCACGGGCGTGTGCAACCCGGCCGAGGAATCGAACGCGTCGCTCTCGCGCCTGATGATCGGCGCCGAGCCGCCGGCGCTGGAGCACCGCGCGGTGCAGACCGGCGCCACGGTGCTGCGTGTGCAGGGCCTGTCGCTGCCGCGCGCGGACCAGTTCGGCGTGGACCTGGTCGACCTGCAGTTCGAGGTCAAGGCGGGCGAGGTGGTGGGCATTGCCGGAGTGTCCGGCAACGGCCAGAAGGAGCTGCTGTACGCATTGTCGGGCGAGGACACGCGGGCGGAGCCCGCCGCCATCCAGGTGGCCGGGCAGAACGCGGGCCGCATGCGCCCCGGGCAGCGCCGTGCGCTGGGCCTGCACTTCGTGCCCGAGGAGCGCCTGGGCCGGGGCGCCGTGCCCACCATGGGCCTGGCGCACAACCTGCTGCTCACGCGCACCAACTCGGTGGCGGGCAGCGGCTGGATCAAGGTGGGTGCGCTGGAGGCGCATGCCAAGGCGCTGATCGAGCGCTTCAACGTGAAGGCGGGCGGCCCGCACGCGGCGGCCAAATCGCTGTCGGGCGGCAATCTGCAAAAGTTCATCGTGGGGCGTGAGATCGACGCCAACCCCAAGCTGCTCATCGTCTCGCAGCCCACCTGGGGCGTGGACGTGGGTGCGGCGGCGCAGATCCGCGGCTCCATCCTGGCGCTGCGCGATGCCGGCTGCGCGGTGCTGGTGGTCAGTGAAGAGCTGGATGAACTGTTCGAAATCTGCGACCGGCTGCATGTGGTGGCCAAGGGGCACCTGTCGCCCTCGGTACCGCGCGCCGATGCCACGGTGGAGCAGATCGGCGAATGGATGAGTGGCCTGTGGCATGCCGACGTGCAGGCCCATCTGGCCCAGAACGTTCACAGCGCCCACAGCGCCAAGGTGGGGGAGGTGCAGCATGCTTAAGCTCGAACCGCGCCCCCAGGCGTCCAAACTCTGGACCTACGGCTCGCCGCTGCTGGCGCTGGCCTTCACGGTGCTGATCGGCATCGCGCTGTTCGCCGCGCTGGGCAAGGACCCGGTGCGCGGGCTGCAGGTGTTCTTCTGGGAGCCCATCAAGACGCAGTACGCCATCGGCGAACTCATGGTCAAGGCCACGCCGCTGTTGCTCATCGCGCTCGGTCTGGCGGTGTGCTTTCGCTCCAACGTGTGGAACATCGGTGCCGAGGGCCAGTTCGTCATCGGTGCCGTGGTGGCCGGCGGCGTGGCGCTGCTGGCCGACAAGACCACCGGGCCGTGGATCGTGCCCGCCATCCTGGTGGCGGGCGTGCTGGGCGGCATGGCGTGGGCGGGGCTCACGGCCCTGCTGCGCGACAAGTTCAACGCCAATGAAATCCTGGTCAGCCTGATGCTGGTGTACGTGGCCACGCTGGTGCTGGGCTACCTGGTCTACGGCCCGTGGAAGGACCCCATGGGCTACAACTTCCCGCAGACCAAGACGTTCGAGAAGGTCACGCAGATCCCGCGGCTGATGCAGGGCTCGCGCATGTCCATCGGGCTGCTGCTGGCGCTGGCCGGGGCTGCGGCGCTGTGGGTGTTTTTGTTCCGCACCCGCGCGGGCTTTGCCCAGCAGGTGGGCGGGTTGGCGCCAGCGGCGGCGCGGTACGCGGGCTTTTCATCGCGCCGGGCGCTGTGGACGGCACTGCTCATTTCGGGCGGTGCAGCGGGCCTGGCGGGCGCGCTGGAGGTGGCCGGGCCCATCGGTCAGCTCACGCCGTACGTGCCGGCGGGCTATGGCTTTGCGGCCATCATCGTGGCGTTTGTCGGGCGGCTGCACCCGGTGGGCATGATCCTGTCGGCCATTTTGATGAGCATGTTCTACATCGGCGGCGAGCTGGCGCAGTCGCGCCTGGGGCTGCCCAAGTCGCTCACCGGCGTGTTCCAGGGCTTGCTGCTGTTCACGCTGCTGGCCTGCGACACACTCATTGCCTACCGCGTTCGCTGGGTAGGCGCCAAGAAAGTGGTGGCCTGATGGAATCCTACGCACTCCTCATCGGCGCCACCTTGAGCGCCGGCACGGTCCTGGCCATCGCGGCCCTGGGCTTGCTCATCAACGAGAAGGCCGGCATCGTGAACCTGGGGGCCGAGGGCATGATGCTCTGCGCCGCCATCGCCGGGTTTGCCACCGTGGTGCACACGGGCAACACCTGGCTGGGCTTTGCCGCGGGCATGGCTGCCGGGGCGCTGCTGGCGGCCATCTTCGGTGTGCTGGTGATCTGGCTCAACACCAACCAGTACGCCACCGGGCTCGCGCTGTCGCTGTTCGGGGTGGGGTTCTCGGCCTTTGCGGGCATCAGCTTCGTGCAGGCCAAGCTGCCCGAGCTGCCCAAGTACGCCATCCCGGTGCTGTCCGACGTGCCGCTGCTCGGGCCCGCGCTGTTCCAGCAGCACCCGCTGGTGTACCTGACGATGGTGCTGGTGGCGGCGCTCATCTGGTTTTTGTACCGCTCGCGCGCGGGCCTGGTGCTGCGCTCGGTGGGCGAGTCGCCCGAGTCCGCCCATGCGCTGGGCTACCCGGTGCGCCGCATCCGCCTGGCTGCCGTGGTGGCCGGGGGCGCGCTGTGCGGGCTGTCGGGCGCGTACATCTCCACCGTCTACACCCCGCTGTGGGTCGAAGGCATGGTGGCCGGCCGCGGCTGGATCGCGCTGGCGCTGACCACCTTTGCCACCTGGCGCCCCGCGCGGGTGCTGCTGGGGGCCTACCTGTTCGGCGGCGTGACGATGCTGCAGTTCCACCTGCAGGCCACGGGCGTGCAGGTGGCCAGCCAGCTGCTGTCGATGCTGCCGTACGTGGCGACCATCGTGGTGCTGGCGCTGATATCGCGCAACCCGGCGTGGATCCGCATCAACATGCCGGCGTCGCTGGGCAAGCCGTTCTATCCGGGCTCCTGAGCCGCGCCGGGCATTTTGCAGAAACTGCCTCCGTGGCCCGGGTCTTGCATCCGGGCTGCAGGAGCTGAAAAACCTTTGGTTACTGCCCGGTAGATCGGACCATAATCACCGTTTTCGTGCGTTTGCCGTTGTTAACCTCTCTTCATCCATAAGGAAACCGACATGACTGATCTGCAGAAACGCTCCCTGCTCAAGGTGGCAGCGCTCTCCGCCGTTGCCGCCGCCGCGCTCGTGGGCTGTGGCAAGAAGGAAGAACCGGCACCGGCCCCCGCGCCCGCACCGGCTCCTGCGGCAGAGGCCCCTGCGCCCAAGGCCGAGCCTCTGAAGATCGCGTTCGCGTACGTCGGCCCTGTCGGTGACGGCGGCTGGTCGTTCGCCCACGACAACGGCCGCAAGGCCATCGAGAAGGAATTCGGCGACAAGGTCGTGACGAGCTTCGTCGAAAGCGTGCCCGAGTCCGCCGACGCCGAGCGCGTGCTGCGCGACCTGGCCGGCCAGGGCAACAAGCTGATCTTCGGCACGACCTTCGGCTACATGGAGTCCATCCAGAAGATCGCCCCGGACTTCAAGGACGTGAAGTTCGAGCACGCCACCGGCTACAAGACCGCCGAGAACGTGCGCACCTACGACAGCCGCACCTACGAAGGTGCCTACATGGCCGGCGTGATCGCCGGTGCCATGACCAAGACCAACACGCTGGGCGTGGTGGGCTCGGTGCCGATCCCTGAAGTGATCCGCAACATCAACAGCTTCACGCTGGGTGCGCAGTCGGTCAACCCCAAGATCAAGACCAAGGTGGTCTGGGTGAACGAATGGTTCAGCCCGCCGAAGGAAACCGAAGCCGCCACGTCGCTGATCAACGGCGGCGCCGACGTGCTGTTCCAGAACACCGATTCGCCCGCCGTGCTCAAGACGGCGCAGGAAAAGGGCAAGCGCGCCTTCGGCTGGGATTCGGACATGACCGCCTATGGCCCCAAGGCCCACCTGGCATCGGCCGTGATCAACTGGGGCCCGTACTACACCAAGGCCACCCGGGACGCCCTGGAAGGCAAGTGGGCCACCGGCCAAAGCTGGTGGGGCGTGAAGGAAGGCGCGATCGACATCGTCTCCATCGCTGAAGACGTGCCCGCCGACACCAAGGCCAAGGTCGAAGAAGTCAAGAAGGGCCTGGCCGACGGCAGCTTCGTGATCTGGAAGGGCCCCATCGTCGGCCAGGACGGCAAGGCCGTGCTGGAAAAGGACGCCGTGGCCGACGACAAATTCCTCGGCGGCGTGAACTTCTACGTCAAGGGCGTGGAAGGCAAGATCCCCGGCGGCGACAAGAAGTAGTAAGACGCCTTTGTGAACACCTCGGCGGGCGCCGTGCGGTGCCTGCAAGGTGGATCGCGACAATGCCCCAGGGCCGCTTTGTGCGGCCCTTTTCGTTGGTGCCATGCCGGTGCATGATGTGGCCCATCCCCACAGAAAAATGAGAGGCCAGGCCGCCATGTTCAAAGTCCCGCCCATCTCCGCCGAGCGCCTGCCTGCGCTGCTGCGCGCCATGCCCAAGGCAGAACTGCACATCCACATCGAAGGCTCGCTCGAGCCCGAGCTCATCTTCGCGCTGGCGCAGCGCAATGCGGTGGCCTTGCCCTACGCCAGCGTGGAAGCACTGCGCAGCGCGTATGCCTTCACCAACCTGCAGAGCTTTCTCGACATCTACTACGCCGGTGCCAGCGTGCTGCTGCACGAGCAGGATTTTTACGACATGGCGCGCGCCTACCTGGTCCGCGCCGCGCACGACAACGTGCTGCACGCCGAGATCTTCTTCGACCCGCAGACCCACACGGCCCGCGGCGTGGCGATGGAGACCGTGATCAACGGCCTTCACCGCGCCTGCCAGGACGCGCGCACCGAGCTCGGTATCAGCGCCACGCTGATCCTGTGCTTCTTGCGCCACCTGAGCGAAGAGTCCGCGTTCGAGACGCTGGAGCAGGCACAGCCCTTCCTGGACAAGATCGTGGGCGTGGGGTTGGATTCGAGCGAAGTGGGCCACCCGCCCGAGAAGTTCGCGCGCGTGTTCGCCCGCTGCCGCGAACTGGGCCTGCGCTTGGTCGCGCATGCGGGGGAAGAGGGGCCACCGGCGTACATCTGGAGCGCACTCGATGTGCTCAAGGTCGAGCGCATCGACCATGGCGTGCAGGCGGTGCACGACGCGGCGCTGATGCAGCGCCTGGCGCAGGACCGCATCGCGCTCACGGTGTGCCCGCTGTCCAACCACAAGCTGCGCGTGTTCCCCGACCTGGCGGACCACAACCTGGGCAAGCTGCTCGACGCAGGGCTGGCGGCCACGGTCAACTCGGACGACCCGGCGTACTTTGGCGGCTACATCAACGACAACTTCACCCAGGTGTTCGCCGCCACGCACCTCACGGCCAAGCACGCCTACCAGCTCGCTTTCAACAGCTTCGAAGCCAGCTTTGCAGGCAATGCCGACAAGCGTACGTGGGAGCACAAGCTCAAGGAGACCTTCGAGCGCTGTGTGGAGCATGACTACTGAGAACGGACCACTCTCGCGCTGCGTTGCGGGATGGCTCATGGTGCAGCCGCCTTCACAGGCCCTCCAGAGGCCTTGGTTTTATCCCCCATTTGGTGCAGGACTAGCTAAATTTTCGGGTAAACCCTAGAATTGTGAGTTTTTGTACGAGCGGGCTGAGGCCCGCATCCTGGGGCGCCGTCAGCCGCACCCCCGTTTTGACTTCCCTCGATCCAGACCCCCTCAGCCCATGGACCATGGGCTGGCGAGGCGCGCGCCCGCGCCACCACGGAGCTTTCCCCCATGTTTCTCAGTCAAATTTCCATCGGCAAGCGCCTCACTTTGGTGCTGGGCCTGATCCTGGCCCTGTTTTTTGCCAGCAGCGTGGTGGCGGTGGTCAAGCTCGGCCAACTGGGCCAGGAGATCGACACCATGGTGTCCGACAACATCAAGACCGAGCGCGCGGGGGCCGACTGGCTGCGCCACACCACGTCGGGCGTGCAGCGCGCCGCGGCCATCGCCAAGAGCAGCGACGCGAGCCTGATCCCGTACTTCGCACCGGCCACGGCCGAGTCGATCCGCAACACCAACGAGCTGCAAAAGTTCATCGAATCCAAGATGGACACGCCCGAAGAGAAGAAGCTCTTCGACCAGGTGGGCCAGCTGCGCAAGGACTACCTTGCGGCGCGCGAGGAAGTGAGCAAGTTCAAGCAGGCGGGCGACGCCGAGAGCGCCAACAAGGTGTTCAGTGAGCGCTTTGAGCCCACCTCGCGCAGTTATCTCGCAGGCGTGCAGCAGATGGTGGACGCGCAGCGCGCGCAGCTGGACGACGCCGGCAAGCGCAGCGAAACCCTGCGCGCACAGACCACCCTGCTGCTGCAGGTCTGCACCGGCGTCTCGCTGCTGCTGGGCGCCTTGCTGGCCTGGCTGCTGGCCACCAGCATCACGCGCCCGCTGCGCCATGCCGAGGCCATTGCCGAAGCCATCGCCGACATGGACTTGACCGGCCAGCCCGAAGCCAGCTACGCCAACGACGAAACCGGCCGCCTGCTGCGCGCGCTGGACCTGATGCGCAGCGCGCTGCAAGGCTCGCTGCAGCAAGTGCGTGGCGTGGTGGACAGCATCTCCACAGCCAGCACGCAGATCGCCATCGGTAACCAGGACCTGAGCGCGCGCACCGAGCAGACCGCCAGCAGCCTGCAGGAAACCGCCAGCTCCATGGAAGAGCTGACCAGCACCGTGCGCCAGAGCGCTGATTCGGCCGTGCAGGCCAACCAGCTGGCCGCATCGGCCGCTGCCGTGGCCGAGCGCGGTGGCGCGGTGGTCTCGCAGGTGGTGAGCACCATGGACGAGATCAACACCAGCAGCAAGAAGATCGCGGACATCATCGGCACCATCGACGGCATCGCCTTCCAGACCAACATCCTCGCGCTCAATGCGGCCGTCGAAGCGGCCCGTGCAGGCGAGCAGGGCCGCGGGTTTGCCGTGGTGGCCACCGAAGTGCGCAGCCTGGCACAGCGCAGTGCCGAGGCTGCCAAGGAGATCAAGGCGCTCATCAGCGTGTCGGTGGAGAAGGTCGAGTCGGGCTCTGCCCTGGTGCAGAACGCCGGTACGACCATGACCGAGATCGTGAGCTCGGTGCGCCGCGTGACCGACATCATTGGCGAGATCAGCGCCGCAGCGTCGGAGCAGAGCCTGGGCATAGGCCAGGTGAACGTGGCGGTGAGCCAGCTGGACCAGATGACGCAGCAAAATGCCGCGCTGGTGGAGGAATCCACCGCAGCCGCCGAGAGCCTGAAGGACCAGGCCGCGCGCCTGTCCGAAGTGGTGGGCGCCTTCCGCCTGGGCGGTACCGTGTCGGACTCCGCACGCCTCAGGGTGCCGCGCCTGGGCTGATGGGGGCGTCGATGCAGGCGAAGGGTGGGCGCCGCCCCACAGCCTGCCCGGCACCCATCACTATCGACCTGTTCACCATCGACCTGTCCAGCGAACCGTTTGCCGAACTGCCCACCGACCGCAGGACCATCGACTGAACCACTGACCGACCGATTTTTTTCGTGGACCACCGCCGCCCTGCGGTGGCTCCGCTTTTCAACCTGGGCCATGTAGAGGAACACCATGTACAAAAACCTCGCCACCGCACTGCGTGCGGCTTGTGTGAGTGCGCTGGCGGGCGCCGTTTTCATCACCTTTCCCGCTGTCTCCCAAACCCCGGCCGGTGCCAAACCACCTGCCCCCGCGCCAGCGCAGCAGCCCGTCAAGGCGGGCTTCGTCTACGTCTCCCCCATCACCGAAGCCGGCTGGACGCGCCAGCACGACGAGGGCCGCAAGGCCGTGGAGGCGGCGCTGGGCGCACAGGTGCAAACCACCTTTGTGGAAAACGTGGCCGAGGGGGCCGACGCCGAGCGCGTGATCCGCGACCTGGCGGCCACGGGGCATCAGATCATCTTCACGCCCAGCTTCGGCTACATGGAGCCCACGCTCAAGGTGGCGCAGGACTATCCGAACGTGAAGTTCGAGTCCATCACCGGCTACAAGACCGCGCCCAACGTGGCGGCGGCCAATGCTCGCTACTACGAGGGCCGGTATCTTGCGGGCATCGCGGCGGGCCGCATGAGCAAGACCGGCGTGGCGGGCTACGTGGCGGGCTTTCCGATCCCCGAAGTGCTGCAGGGCATCAACGCGTTCACGCTGGGCATGCGCTCGGTCAACCCGCAGGCCACCGTCAAGGTGGTGTGGATCAACGTGTGGTTCGACCCGCCCAAGGAGCGCGATGCGGCCATGGTGCTCTTCAACCAGGACGTGGACGTGATGGCGTTTCACACCGGATCCACCGCGGTGATGGCCGCAGCGCAGGAGCGCGGCAAGATGGCCGTGGCCTACCACTCCGACATGCGCAAAGCCGGGCCGGACGCGCAGATCGTCGCCGTCACCCACCAATGGGGCCGCTACTACACCGACCGCGTGCGCGCGGTGCAAAACGGCACCTGGAAGAGCGGCAACCTCTGGGGCGGCGTGCGCGAGGGCCTGATCCGCGTGGGCGACTTCGGCCCCAAGGTGCCGCCCGCCGTGCAGCAGGAGGTGCTGGCCGCACAGAAGGCCATCGGCGCGGGGCAGCTGCAGCCGTTCCGCGCGGGTACCAAGGCCGCAGTGCGCGACAACGAAGGGCGCGAAGTGATCGCTGCCGGCCAGTCCCTGACGGATGCACAGATCCTGCAGATGAACTGGCTGGTGGAAGGCGTGCAGGGCCGCATCACCCGCTGACGCGGTTACCTGGGCTGCGTCGGCGCGCAGGCCATAGCGTTTATTGCACGCAGCGTATGTCCGGGGCCACAGCCGCCGCTAAGCTAGCGCCCATGCACGTATACCGCTCAGCCCTTTTGCGCTTTGCCGACGATGGATCGGCGCTGTATGAAGAAGACGGCCTCTTGGCCGTCGGCCCCGATGCGAAGGGCCGCCAGCGCGTGGTGGCGGCGGGTGCTTGGCAAGCGCTCGCCCACCAGTACGCCGGCCACCCCGTCACGCACCTTCCGGGCCGGATTCTGGCGCCGGGCTTCGTGGACATGCACATCCACTTTCCGCAGACCGACGTGATCGGCTCGCCCGCGGACGGCCTGCTGCCCTGGCTGGAGAACTACACGTTTCCGCACGAGTCGCGTTTTGTCGACCCGGCCTACGGCGCCCAGGTGGCGGGCTTTTTCGTCGACGAGCTGCTGCGCAACGGCGTGACCACGGCGCTGACGTTTGCCACCTCGCACCCGGCCAGCGTGGACGCGCTGTTCACCGAGGCGCAGCGCCGCCAGCTGCGCCTGATCACCGGCAAGGTGCTGCAGGACCGGCATTCCCCCGACGGCGTGCGCGACGACACGGAGCAGAGCCTGCTCGACACCGAAGTACTCATCCGCCGCTGGCACGGCGTGGACCGCCTGGGCTACGCCATCACGCCGCGCTTTGCCCCCACCAGTACGCCCGAGCAGCTGCGCGGCGCGGGCGATCTGGCCGCGCGCTACCCCGACGTGTGGATTCAGTCGCACGTGGCCGAGAACCTGGACGAGATCCGTTGGGCGCGCGAGCTGTTCCCCGCGTCGCGCAGCTACCTGGCGGTGTACGACGACTTCGGCCTGATGCGCGAGCGTGCGGTGTACGCCCACTGCATCCATTTCGACGACGACGACCGCGCGCTGATGCGTGACACCGGCACCGTGGCGGCCGTCAGCCCCACGAGCAACCTGTTCCTGGGCAGCGGCTTTTTCGACTATGCGGGCGCGGACCGCGTGGGCTTTGGCTACGGCCTGGCCAGCGACGTGGGCGGGGGCACCAGCTTCAGCCCGTTCCACACCATGCTGGCGGCTTACTACGTGGGCCGCGAGGGCCAGAGCAAGCAGGGCCTGAGCTTGTCGCCCCAGCAGCTGTGGTGGCAGCACACGGCGGGCGCGGCCCAGGCGCTGGGCTTGGCGGGCGTGTTGGGCAACCTGCAGCCGGGCTGCGAGGCGGACTTCGTGGTGCTGAACCCCCGCGCCACGCCCCTGTTGGAGCGCAAGACGGCCCAGGCGCGCAACCTGGATGAGCTATTGTTTGCGCTGATCGTGCTGGGGGATGACCGCGTGGTGGAAGAGACGGTGATTTCTCAAGCAAAATAAGCCCAGGGAACCTCTGCACGAATCACCGCGCCGTGGGCATCTGCGGTCTCGGGCAGTCTGCGGCGTTGCAAATACTCGCAATAGCTACGGCTATTGCTCCGTTTTGCGCCTTGCAGCCCCTCCCGATCCGCAGCCCCCACTTTCCGCTCGATTCGTGCAGAGGTTCCCTTGCGCTTGATGATCAAGCGCTACCAGCTACATATTTCATAGCGCCCGGACGTTTGTCGTTGTTTGTCGACCGCCCGGGCCACTGCGCAGGGAGTTGACCGATGAGCATCAAGAGCGACAAATGGATCCGCCGCATGGCCGCCGAGCACGGGATGATCGAGCCCTTCGAGCCCGGCCAGGTGCGCGAGGCCGAAGGCCGCAAGATCATCAGCTACGGCACCAGCAGCTACGGCTACGACATCCGGTGCGCGCCCGAATTCAAGGTGTTCACCAACATCCACAGCACCGTGGTGGACCCGAAGAACTTCGACGAGAAGAGCTTCGTGGACTTTCATGGCGACAGCTGCATCATCCCGCCCAACAGCTTTGCGCTGGCGCGCACCATGGAGTACTTCCGCATTCCGCGCAACGTGCTGACCATCTGCCTGGGCAAGAGCACCTATGCCCGCTGCGGCATCATCGTGAACGTGACCCCGTTCGAGCCCGAGTGGGAAGGCTACGTGACGCTGGAGTTTTCCAACACCACGCCGCTGCCGGCCCGCATCTACGCCGGCGAAGGCTGTGCACAGGTGCTGTTCTTCGAGAGCGACAAGGACGATGTGTGCGAGGTGAGCTACCGCGACCGCGGAGGCAAGTACCAGGGGCAGGTCGGCGTCACGCTGCCCAAGGCCTGATTCCCGCCGCTACACAGCCACCCAGCCACCCAGGCAACGGGGTGGCCCCGCAGGCGCTCAGCCGCGGGCGGGCGGTGCGCACAGCCGGTGTCCTACACAGGCATGGTCCATCGGCTGAAGTGCAAGCGCAAGTAAGGTTCTTAGCATGGTGTCAAGCCTCCAGATGGTCTGGTGGTGAGACAAAAAGGAGTTCCCCATGCTGACCTTTGCTGCACCCTCGGCACCCGCGCAAAACCGGGGCGCTGATTTTTCCCTCACCACAGACGCATCGTTTGCCTCGCAACGCCGCGCGGCAGCGTTTGTCGGCATGCCGCACCACGCCACCTACTGGCCCTGCGATTTGCTCAACGTTTTTGTGCTCAAGATGGCCGCTGCGGGCCACTGTGTCAACACCGACATGATGCTGGGCCACCGGCCCTATGCCCAGAGCCGCCTGAATGCCGCCTACGACTCGCGCGACGAAAGCCTTGGCGCGCTGGCAGCCCGCTTGCAGGTCTACTTCGACGCCGCGGCGCCTGAAGGTTGCCGCGTAGCAGCCGAGATGGACGAGCAAGGACGCGGACACCTGCTCCTGGTGTAACAGCCCTCAGGTCCCTCAGGTCTCCACGCAGACCCGATTGCGTCCCTGGCCTTTGGCTTCGTACAGAGCTGCATCGCCACGCCGCAGCATGTCGGCGCCATCGTCGTACAGGCCGTGCATGGTGGCCACGCCCGCACTCACGGTGATGTGGCCGACCACGGGGTCGTGCTGGTCGTCCATGGCGGTTACCAGCGCCTCGGCGATGGACCGCGCACCTGCCAGGTCGGTGTCGGGCAGCAGCGCCACAAACTCCTCGCCCCCCACCCGCGCCACCACGTCGGAATTGCGAAGGCGCAGCTCCAGCGTGCGGGCCAGGCGCCTCAGCACTTCGTCGCCGGCTTCGTGCCCGTAGGTGTCGTTGACGCGCTTGAAGTGGTCGACGTCGACGGTGATCAGGCTCAGCGGGCGGCCGCCGCGCCGCGCCAGCGCCAGTGCAAAAGCCATTTGCGTTTCGAACCCGCGGCGGTTGAGTAGGCCGGTGAGCGCATCGGTGCGGGCCTGCAGGTCCAGGGCGCGGTTTGCGGCTTCCAGCTCCAGCGTGCGCATGCGCACCTTTTCTTCCATGGCCTCGCGGGCGGTGAGCAAGTGGTGCGTCATGCGTCGCAACGCGCCCGAGAGCTTGCGCACCTCGCGGCTGCTGCGCGTCTGCGGGATGCGGGTGCCGGGCGTTTCGGCCTCCACGGCCGTCGCGGCATCGGCCAGCGAATACAGGTCGTCGCTCAGCCGCCGCGCCGCGAGCCACGCCAGCACCGATGCCACCATGGCGGCAGTGAGCCCGATGACCAGCGCCAGGCGCACGGTACGGCCTGCCTCGGCAAAGGCCAGCTCGACCGGCTCGCGGGCCACGACGCGCCAGCCCAGGTCGCTGGCCGTGTTGCGGGGCTTCATCGGGGCGATGGCGGTCAGGTACTCGCGCCCGTCCAGCCAGCGGACCACGGCGGGCTGCGTGCCGTCGCCCGCCCCTCCCCGGGCCGTGGGCGGGGGCTTGGGCAACTGCTGGCCGGCCGCCTGCAGGGCCTGGGTCTGGCCATCGGGGGCGTAGATGAGCTGCCCTGCACGGTCGAAGACGAAGAGTTCCAGGGCGGAATCCTCGGTGGGCGGCGGGGTGAGGCTTTCGATGACCTCGCCGGTCCACTCCCAGCTGCCGTGGATGCCCAGCACGCCCACGGTGGTGGGGCCGATGCGGATGGGCGCGGCGAAGTCCACGAACCGGTACGGCTCGCCCGACGCCTGGGGCGGCAGCAGTTTTTCGAGCAGTTTGGCGGGGTGCACGTCGCCCACATAGAGCTTGTCGATGCCGGCCTTGAACCAGGGGCGCTCCAGCACGCTCTGGTCAAGCAGCAGCCCTCCCGTCGCATTGCGCACCACGCCCTGCGCGTCGGCCACCCCGATCCACACGCTGTTGGGCTGCGCGGCCTGGCTGCGCGACAGCATGTGGTGGGCCTCCGGCGAGTCCAGTCCCTTGACCCAGACGACCTCGGCGGCGGCCAGCACTTCGGCTTCGCGGCTGCGGTCCAGCAAGCCATTGGCCAGCAGCTTGCCCGCGTTCTCGGCAACCATCATCAAGGAGGCGCCCGCATCGCGTTCGTTGCGCACCTTGATCAGCTCGCCGAAGCCCAGCGACAGCAAGGCAGCCAGCGCGACCACGATGGTGCCGAACACCAGCGCAATCTGCGAGCGCAGGCTGAGGTCCGAAAAGCGCCGCACCCTCATGGCGTGGCCCATTGGCGCGGCTCGGCGGTACCGACGGTAACGGCCGCAGCGCCTGCGTGGTCGTGCGCACGCACCGCCAGCCGCGCCGCGGCCAGGTCCCACCCTGCCCAGCCGCAGCTCTTGAAGAGCACGGGGCCGGTGCGCTGGATGCGCGGGCCTTGCAGCACATCGCCCAAGGTGGGCAGGTCGGCCACGTCAATGCCCGCCTGCAGCAGGTCGCCCGCCTCGTGGCGCGCGTCGGGGGTGTCGACCACGATGTGGCCCTGCTGCGCAATGTGTCGGCACAGCGCGGGGGACAGCTCGGCCATGGTGGGGGTGTAGGCGCCCACGGCCGCCACGAAGGCATCGGCCAACGGCGGTGTGCCCAGCACCACGCTGTGCGCGGGGGTGCAGGTGACGATCAGCGGGCAGTGGCGCACCTCGGCCTCTGCATCGGCCACCACGCGGGCCTTGGCGCCCAGGGTGCGGGCGTGCTGGGCCAGGGCTTCGGCGCTGGCCGCGCTGCGCGACGCCACGCGCACGTCCCGCACCCCGAGGCCCTGCACGAAGGCTTCGACATGCGCAAAGCCCTGCACGCCCGCGCCCACGACCAGCAACGGCCCCTGCGGCTCCTGCGCCAGGTGCCGTGCGGCCAGCAGCGACGCTGCCGCCGTGCGGCGTGCGGTGATGGTGGGACCGTCGAGCACCAGGCGGCGCTCGCCCGTGGCCACGTCGAACACCACCACATCACCCTGGATGGTGGGGCGGGGCGTGCCCGCGTTGGCCGGGGTCAGGGTGATGAGCTTGGTCATGGCCACCCGGCTGTCGGTGGCGGGCATGACGAACAGCGTGCCGCCCAGGGGCAAGGGCAGCACGCTGCGGGCCGGCACCAGCACCGACGCATCCCGCAGCACGGCGGCGATCTCGTCGGCCAGCGCGGTCCAGGGCAGCAGCGCGGCAGTGGCGGCGGCGTCCAGCGTGCGGGAGGGCTCCGGGCGGTGCGAAGAAGGCATGGTGGAAATGTACACACGCCGCGGCGCACCGGGGGGCCGGGCAAGCCCCAGTTCAGGGGGCATTGGCCGGCGGGATCGCATTCGGCCCCGCGCCGCGGGTGGGAGTCAGTGCGTGGCGCCCGCTCCGAGCGCAATGTCTTCACGCGCCAACACGGCCGCCCACAGGGCCGCATGCAGGCCCCGCACCATGTCGCGCAGCGGAAGGTAGGGCGCGCCCTGCCCGGGCAGCCAGGGCACGTGGACGAATCCACCGCGCACGCCCTGGGGGCCCGCAGGGCGCGTGGCCAGCAGGTGCATCAGCCCGTACAGCACGTGGTTGCAGACAAAGGTGCCGGCCGTCTGCGACACCTCGCAGGGCACGCCGGCGCGCTGCACGCCGCGCAGCATGGCCTTGACGGGCAGGCTGGCGAAATACGCGGCCGGCCCGCCGGGCACCACGGGCGTGTCGACGGGCTGGGCGCCCATGTTGTCCGGGATGCGCGCGTCGTTGACGTTGATGCCCACCCGCTCGATGGAGAGTGCGGCCCGCCCGCCCGCCTGGCCCAGGCACACCACCAGGGCAGGCTTGTGCGCGTCGATCAGCGCTCCCAAGTGGTGCAGCGACCGGCCAAACACCGTGGGCAACTGCACGGACACCACCCTGTGCCCGCCGATGCGCTGGCCATCCAGCGCCTGGGCGATGAGCCAGCTGGGGTTCAGCGCGTCGCCGCCGAAGGGGTCGAACCCGGTGAGCAGGATCACCGGCTCGGCGGGCGGCGCGTAGTGGGAGGCGTGGTGGTGCATGGGGGGGTGCCTGCGCGGCGGGCGTGAAGCGAGGTGGGCCATCGTAATCTGCCCGGCGCCGCCCTTGTTGGCGCGTAACATGGCGCCCATGCCTTCCAGGGAGGAGGGCGCTGGAGACTGGCATGAAGTGGGAAGGCAATCGCGAATCCGACAATGTGGAAGACCGCCGGGACGAGGGCGGTGGCGGCGGGGGCGGCTCGCCCATCTTTGGCGGGCGCAGCATCGGCATCGGCACCATCGTGATCGCCCTGGTGGGCGGCTGGGTGCTGGGCATCAACCCGCTGACGATTTTGGGGCTGCTGAGCGGCGGCTCTCCGGCGCAAGTGCAGCAGCAGCAACCGCAGGGCCCGGCGCACCGCCCGCCCGCGGACGACACCATGGCGCGCTTCGTGTCCACCGTGCTGGCCGACACCGAAGACGTGTGGCAGGCCGTGTTCCGCCAGGGCGGCGGCCAGTACCAGAACCCGCGCCTCGTGCTGTTTCGCGGTGCCACGCCCACGGCCTGCGGCACAGGCCAGGCGGCGATGGGGCCGTTCTACTGCCCCGCCGACCAGAAGGTCTACATCGACCTGGGCTTTTATGAAACCCTGAAGAACCGGCTGGGTGCGCCCGGCGACTTTGCCCAGGCCTATGTCATTGCCCACGAGGTGGGCCACCACGTGCAGAACCAGCTGGGCATCAGCGCCAAGGTGGACCAGATGCGTGGCCGCGTGAGCAAGGCTGAGTACAACCAGCTGTCGGTGCGCCTGGAGCTGCAGGCCGACTGTTTTGCCGGCGTGTGGGCCCACCACGCACAAAACGCCCGCCAGATCCTGGAGAAGGGCGATGTGGAAGAGGCGATGAACGCGGCCGCCAAGATCGGCGACGACGCGCTGCAGCGTTCCAGCGGCGGCGCCGTGGTGCCCGAGAGCTTCACCCACGGCACCAGTGCGCAGCGCCAGCGCTGGTTCAACAACGGCCTGCAGAACGGCAACGTGAAGGCGTGCGACACCTTCACGTCCCGCAGCCTGTAAGGGCGGTGTGCCGCGGTAGTTTGTAGCAATTGCTGCCGCAGCCCCAAGACCGCCATCGTCGGCTCCATCGCAGCGGCAGCACCTCTCTCATGCCATCCGTCCAGCAGTCACGGCCTGCGCCGCTTCAGACCCCATCGCCCACCGGCTGGAACACGCTGGAGCCCGAGGCGGCTGCGCCCCAGGCATCGGGCGCAGCGGCAGCCTGGTCTGCCGCTGCCGTCACCGTGCCGCATGCCGTGGGCCTGGGGCTGCTGGCCTTCGCTCCGCTGGCGGGGGACCATTCGCTGGCCGCGCTGGCCCTGTGGTCGGCGGCGCTGCCAGGCCTGCTGCTCACGCTGGTGGTGCCGCGCCCGGGTGTGGTCTATGCGCCCACCACGGTGGTGGCGCTGCTGTTTGCGGCCGTGCTGGCCACGGCCCATGGAGCGGCGCCGGAGCTGGGCCTGAGCGCGCGCCAGGTGCTGGCGGTGAGCGGGGCCACCGTGGCGCTGGCGTTTGTCTTTCAGTGGCTGCTGGGGGTGCTGCGGCTGGCATCTGTCGCGCGGTTCTTGCCGATCTCGGTCACGCATGGTTTTGCGGCCGGCGTGGGCTTGTCGATGGTGGTGGGCCAGGTGCGCAACGGCTTTGGCGCCGGGGCCGCTGATGCGCTGTGGGATGCGCGCACGCTCTGGCATGCGCTGGCGGCCCTGACCGTGGTGACGCTGGCCTGGGCGCTGCGCTGGCGCTGGCCGCGCGCGCCCGGGCTTTTGACGGCGGTTGCGCTGGTGGCACTGGCGGTGGCACTGGCGGGCGTGTGGGGCGCGGGGCTGGGCGATGTGTTCGCCCCCGCGGTGCAGGCCAGCGCGTTTGCCGGGCCGTTGTGGCCCGACTGGACGGGCATCCCCTGGGTGGCGCTGGCACAGCAGCACGGCTCGGCCCTGGTGGTGCTGGCGCTGCTCATGGCCCTGGTCAACAGCCTGGAGATCATGGTCTTCAACCAGGAGCTGGAGCTCGACCACGGCCTGCGCGGCAATGCCAACCAGGCCCTGCGCCGCGAGAGCCTGCTGGGCGTGCTGTGCGGCCTGGCGGGGATGATCCCTGCCTCCACCAGCGCTTCGCGCTCGCGCATCCTGCTGGCGCAGGCCGGGGGCTCGGGCGGCGCGCCGGGGCTGGCGAGCGGCCCGCGCTGGCATGCGGCCATCATGCTGGGCGTGGCGGTCACCGGGGCTTGGTGGCTGCACTGGGTGCCGATGGCGGGACTGGCGGGCGGCCTGGTGCTGGCGGGGCTGCTGCAGGTGCCCGCACTGATGTGGTCGCTGCGCTATGCCCGGCGCTCGCGCGTGACCTGGGCGCAGAGCTGGCAGGTGGCGCTGGTGTTTGCGGTGATGGGCGGCGTGGGTGCGCTGGTGGCCGGCCTGGTGGTGGCCACCTTCGTGCTGCTGCACGACTCGGCCGCCAAGGTGCTGCGGCATGTGCGGCTGGATGGCGAGCTGCGCTCGCGCCGGCTGCGGCGCGCGGGATCGGACAGCTGGCTCGTACCGCGCATGAACCAGGTGGCGGTGTTCGAGCTGCAGGGCGTGATGTCCTTCGGCGTGGCCGCCCACCTGGCCGAACAGGTGCGCATGCTGCTGCAGCCGCGCCACCGCTGGGTCATTCTGGATGCAGCGCGCGTGCCGGCCTGGGACAGCACGGCGCTGGCCCAACTGCGCGCGCTGGTGCGCGACCTGGCGCAGCAAGGCATCGCGGGCGCCGTGGCGGGGCTCGACCCGCTGGCGCGTGACCATGCGGGCGAGCACGTGCGCAGCTTTGCCGACCTGGACCGCGCGCTGGAATGGGCCGAGGCCGGCATCCTGCTGCAGCGGCCCCTCGACCAGCGCCCCGCCCACCCCGAGCGCGACCTGCTGGGCGAGATCGGCGAGGGCGTGGGCCCCGAGGCCGGCGCCGCGCTGCTGGCCCTGCTCGTGCCCGTGGCCGTGCCCGCCCGCAGCGTGGTCTTCAGCGCGGGCGACCACGACCGCGACCTGCTGGTGGTGCAGTCCGGCCACATCACGCTGGCCACGCAGTGGCCGCCCGAGACGGGCCTGAGGCTCGCCACTGTCGGTCCGGGCATGGCGTTCGGCGACATGGCTTTCCTGAACGGTGCAGCACGCACGGCGAGCGCCGGGGCCGAGCGGCGGCCTGCGCAACTGGTGCGCCTGTCGCGCGACCAGTTCGACGCCTGGGCCCGGCTGTACCCCGAGGCGGCGCTCACGGTGATGAATAACCTCGCGATGATCGGGGCCCGCCGGCTGGCCGCGACCACACGCCAGCTGCGCGCCGTGCTGGAGTGATACATCGATCAAAACTGCCGGTACCGCTTGATAGGTAAGCGCTGGCAGCTATATAAAACATAGCAAATGCCGTTCTGGGCGACGGAAAGCGGGCCCGCTCGCACCCCATTCCTGCCTGAAAAATCGCTTTTTGGGCCACCAGTGCGACAATAGAGGGCTGCGAGCCTGCTCATGACCTCGCGCGGCCCCCGACCGCGGAAGGTCATGAGCAGGTTCTAGCGCAACGCCCAGTCAGGCCCTTGCCCACGGCACCCCGCCCGTGGGAGGCCCGATCTGCGGCGTTGCAATCCTTGCGGTGGCGATGGTCACCGCTACGGTTTGCGCCTTGCGGCCCGCCCCGAACCCGGGGGTGTCACATTGCTCAGACATATTCAGCGTCGCCTTCCAACACGCTCTTAATGACAAGTTCCTTTTCCAATCTTTCGCTGGCCGAGCCGCTGGCGCGTGCCGTGGCCGAAATGGGCTACGAATCCATGACGCCGATCCAGGAGCAGGCCATTCCGGTCGTGCTCACCGGGCAGGACGTGATGGGCGCCGCCCAGACCGGCACCGGCAAGACGGCCGCCTTCTCGCTGCCTCTGCTGCAGCGCCTGCTCAAGCACGAGAACAGCTCCACATCGCCTGCACGCCACCCCGTGCGCGCCTTGGTGCTGTTGCCCACGCGTGAGCTGGCCGACCAGGTGGCCCAGCAGATCGCGCTGTACGCCAAGCACACCAAGCTGCGCAGCACCGTGGTGTTCGGCGGCATGGACATGAAGCCGCAGACCCTCGAGCTGAAAAAAGGCGTCGAAGTGCTGGTGGCCACGCCAGGCCGCCTGCTCGATCACATCGAGGCCAAGAACGCGGTGCTCAACCAGGTCGAGTACGTGGTGCTCGACGAGGCGGACCGCATGCTGGACATCGGCTTCTTGCCTGACCTGCAGCGCATCCTGTCGTACCTGCCCAAGCAGCGCACCACGCTGCTTTTTTCCGCCACGTTCTCGCCCGAGATCAAGCGCCTGGCCGGCAGCTATCTGCAAAACCCCATCACCATCGAAGTGGCTCGCCCCAACGAGACGGCGTCCACGGTGGAGCAGCGCTTCTACAGCGCCAACGACGACGACAAGCGCCGCGCGATCCACCAGGTCTTGAAGACCCGGGGCATCAAGCAGGCCTTCATCTTCGTGAACAGCAAGCTAGGCTGCGCACGCCTGGCCCGCAGCCTGGAGCGCGAAGGCCTCAAGACCGCCGCGCTGCACGGCGACAAGAGTCAGGACGAGCGCCTGAAGGCGCTGGAGGCCTTCAAGAAGGGTGAAGTCGACCTGCTGGTGTGTACCGATGTGGCCGCCCGCGGCCTGGACATCAAAGACGTGCCGGCGGTGTTCAACTTCGACGTGCCGTTCAACGCCGAAGACTATGTGCACCGTATCGGCCGCACCGGCCGTGCGGGCGCCTCGGGCCTGGCGGTGACGCTGGTGTCCGGCAGCGACACGCGCCTGGTGGCCGACATCGAGAAGCTGATCAAGAAGAAGATCGACCTCGAAGCGGTCGAGTACGACGAAGACCAGCCCCGCGGCCGCATCAACGATGGCCGCCGTGCCTGGCGTGAAGCCGGTGAAACGGGCGACGGCCGCGATGCGATCGCCGCTGCAGCGCCACGCCGTGAACGCGAACGTGAGCGAGAGCGCGACCACCGTGGTGGCCGCGAAGGCCGCGAGCCGCGCGAGCAGCACCGCGGCTTTCGGCCCGCAGTGCCGTCGCGCGACCCGTTCTTCGAGAAGCCTTACGAAGCCAATGCAGCCGCCGACGCCGCCCCCGCCTGGGAGTCCGCCAAGTCGGCCCCGCGCAGCAGCGTGTCGGCCAACATCAAGCCCAAGCGCAAGGTGGCCGCGCTGTTCAAAGCTGTGCAGCCGGAAGCTACGACGCAGTAAGTCAGCATGTAGTCGCTGCGCCTGGTGATGCACCGGGTTGCTCAATAAAATAGCTGCCACCGCTTGGTACACAAGCGCTGGCAGCTATATTTTTTGTAGCGTCGATTTTGGGCACCCCACCTTTTGCCCTTCCTTTGCGCTCTTGTGCCCTTTGGGCTCTGTGCTCCCGAAGTGCAGCCCCGGGTTCAGGCGCCGGGTGCTTGCGACTGCTCGCAGTGCACCTGCAGCAGTTCGCGGTCGGCCAGTGTGGCGCCAAAACGCACCGCGCTCAGGCAGCCGCCCCACACGCAGCCGGTGTCCAGGCCCAGCAGATCGCTGCGGTTGAGCCAGCCCAATGTGGACCAGTGGCCGAACGCGACCAGCGTGCGTGCAGCGCGGCGCCCTGGCACGTCGAACCAGGGCATCAGGCCTGCGGGCGCATCGCTGGCGCTCTCGGTGCTGTCGAAGTCCATCTCCCCGCGAGCCGAGCAAAAGCGCAGCCGCGTGAGCGCGTTCACGATGACGCGCAAGCGGTCGTTGCCGGTCAGCTCGTCGCTCCAACGGTCAGGGGTGTTGCCGTACATCGCCTGCAGAAAGCCGGGCAGGTCGGGCCCGCGCAGCACGGCCGCCACCTCGTCGGCGTGCGCCAGTGCGTCCTGGGCAGACCACCCGGGCAGCACCCCGGCATGCACCATCAGCAGCGTCTCGCCGCCGTGCGTGTGCGTGCGGGCCAGCGGTTGGCTGCGCACCCACTGCAGCAAGGCATCGCGGTCAGGCGCCTCCAGCACGGAGGCCAGCGTGTCGCGGCGCGACGGCTTGCGGGCCCCGTGGGCCGCGGCCAGCAGGTGCAGGTCGTGGTTGCCCAGCAGGCTGCGCAGCGCGCCGTCGTGCGCGATGCAGCGGCGCAGCACGGCGGCCGAATCGGGCCCGCGGTTCACCAGGTCGCCCAGCAGGTACACCGTGTCGCGGCTGGCAGAAAAACCGATCTCGTCGAGCAGGCGCCCCAGCGCGCTGTCGCAGCCCTGGATATCGCCGATGCAGTAAAGAGCCATGGGTACTTGTGGTGTGTAAGGAGCAGCGATTCTCTGCGGGATTGCACGGCCCGCGGCGGCAACCGGTGTCGATTGCTGAATGCAGAGTGCATTTCAGGCCGGGCGTGGCGGATGCGCCAATGCCTTGAAAGCGTTGCAGGCCACAGTCTGTGGGGCGCGCGCCCGATATTCAGGATTTACAGGGCGTGATGCGTTCGCAATAAAACTTTACGGCTTGCAGATAGATGGTAGGGGCGCTCCCGGCCCACAGTGGCTGGCATATTCCGATGGATATCACACCCGGTGCCCAGGGCTTTCAGGTCGTCCAACCCATCCCCATGGGGATGGGTGTAGTGGCAAAGGTGGGACGATTCCTACAAATGGCGCTGGCTTATTCCATAGCATTGAAAATGGGATTTTTTCGGGGCTGTGAACCACACGGCAGAAAATATTCCTATAATCGCGCCTGTCTTTCACCCTTACACCTAAATCCAGACATCATGACCACTAGCTACAAAGACCTGCTGAAGCAGCGTGAAGCCCTCGAGCAGCAAATCAACGAAGCGCGCCGCAGCGAATTGTCGAGCGCTGTCGCTCAGGTTCGTTCGCTGGTGGCTGAATATGGCCTGACCGCGCAAGACGTGTTCCCCGCTGGCAAGTCTGCTGGCAAGGGCACCCGCAGCTCCACCGCTGGCACCAAGGTCGCGCCCAAGTACCGCAACCCCGCCACCGGCGAAACCTGGACTGGCCGTGGCAAGGCGCCCAAGTGGATTCAAAACGAAAGCCGCGAAAAGTTCGTCATCTGATTCGCCGCCCGGACCGTCCGGATGGTAAAAAAGCCCGCTCTTCAGCGGGCTTTTTTTGTGGATTCGTTAATCCCCCAATTGGTGCAGGCCGGGGTGCAGGGTTGAATGGTTTTTATCCATCCTCACAGCAGCGCCGGCTTGGCTCGATTGCGATGGCGGGAGATGCCTCGCTTGTCTGGCCAAAGTGGCGTCGCAGTACAACTTTGGATAATTAGGGGGAAACCCTGCCCCCGCCTCAAACCCTGCGCCATTGCATGGCGCCCAGACAGCAGCAGGCCAGAAGGTCTATTTGCTGCCGCCATTTACGCCTGCCTGTTTTGCGCCGCCACGTCGCGCAGCACCTGCGCCGTGAAATCGTCGGCTGGAAAGAATGACTCCACCGCCAGCTCCTGCAGCGTCACGTCCACCGGGGTGCCGAATATCGTGGTGGTGCTGATCAGCGAGAGCATGCCGTGGCGGCTTTCAAAGCAAAACGGCATTACCACGCCCAGCAATTCACCGGGCAGCACGGTGGATTGCGCGCCCGCAGGCTCGGGATATTCCAGCAGCTCGGCTTGCAATGCGATCAGCACCGGGTCGGCCGTGGCCTGGATCTGCTGGCGCAGCCGCTCGAACAAATGCGAACGCCACTGCGCCAGATTGGCGATGCGCGGCGCCAGCCCCTCAGGGTGCAGGCTCAGGCGGAACACGTTCACGGGCGGCGCCAGCAGCTCAGGCGCCACGTGGTCCGCCAGCAGGGCCTGGGCCGCGCGGTTGGTGGCCACCACGTTCCAGCAGCGGTCCAGCGCGATGGCGGGGCAGGGCTCGTGGCCCTTGAGCACCAGCTCCACTGCCTGCCGTGCTGCGGCCAGCGCCGGGTCGTCCAGCGCGCGCTCGCGGTACATGGGCGCATAGCCGGCGGCCACCAGCAGGGCGTTGCGCTCGCGCAGGGGCACGGCCAGGCGTTCGCACAGGCGCAGCACCATGTCGCGGCTGGGGTTGGTGCGGCCGGTTTCCATGAAGCTCACGTGGCGCGTGGAGATGTCCGCCTCGTCCGCCAGCTCCAGCTGGCTCAGGTGCCGCTGCTGGCGCCAGGTGCGCAGGTGGTCGCCGAACGATGCGGGCCCGGCCGCTGCGGCGCGGTGCGGCAGGGTGGGGCGCGGTGGGCGGTGCGACGGGGTGGATGCGGAGGATGCGGAGGAGGTCATGGGCCACATCCTAGGGTCAAAGCGGACACGGGCCATTACCTGCCAGGTCATCGACTCGGTGCGCCGTGGCGGGAACGATGCAGGCCTGTTCTTCGTTTTTTCAACCCAGTCAAGGAGCCTTCCATGTTCAGTCTGATGTCTTCCCCCCGATTCCTGCGTGCTGTGGTCTGGTTCGATGCGTCCACGGGTGTCTTGCTCGGTGCCCTGCATCTGTTGCTGACTGCGCCGCTGACCGAATGGCTGGGCCTGCCGACGGGGCTGCTGCAGGTCACCGGCGCGCTGCTGTTGGGCTACGCGGCGCTGGCCGTGGCGATTGCGCGGTCCGAGCCCATGCCCCGGGGCTGGCTGTGGGTGCTGATCGTGGGCAACTTTGCGTGGGCGTTGGCCAGCCTGGCGCTGCTGCTGGCCTCGCCGCTCACGCCCACGCTGCTCGGCCAGGCATACCTGGTGGTGCATGTGGTGTCGGTGGCGTTGTTGGCAGAACTGCAGTGGTTCGGTGTGCGCCGCCTGCCTGTGTGGGCAGCCGCGTAGGGTAATGCAGGCGATTGCTATCAAATAAATAGCTGCTGGCGCTTGTCCATCAAGCGGTAGCGGCTATTTTTATTTGAATTTTCAGCGCTGTGGCCCGGGTCCATGCACGTGCCGGGCGCACGCAGCGCCGCGCGGCACCTGTGCATACCCCCACGATTGCGCCGTCACGTGAGGCTGACAGAATAGGCCTGTTGCGTCACACAGGAGTTCGCCATGGCCTCATCGCCCAAGCCGCCAGCCACCCCGTCTTCCCGCCCAGCCACCGGCGCTTCGCCGCGCCACGCGTTTGCCAGCACGCTCAAGAGCTTCAAGACAGCGTCCGGCAAGGAGGGGTACTTCTACTCCCTGCCCGCACTGGCCCGTCAGTTCCCCGAGGTCAGCCGCCTGCCGGTGTCCATCCGCATCGTGCTCGAATCGGTGCTGCGCAATTGCGATGGCCGCAAGGTGACGCCCGAGCACGTGCAGCAGCTGGCGCACTGGGCGCCCAACGCCGAGCGCAAGGACGAGATCCCCTTCGTCGTCTCGCGCGTGGTGCTGCAGGACTTCACCGGCGTACCGCTGCTGGCCGACCTGGCCGCCATGCGCAGCGTGGCCGGCCGGCTGGGCAAGAACCCCAAGAAGATCGAGCCGCTGGTGCCGGTGGACCTGGTGGTCGACCACTCCATCATGGTCGACTACTACGGCAAGAAGAATTCGCTCGACCTGAACATGAAGCTCGAATTCCAGCGCAACCGCGAGCGCTACGAGTTCATGAAGTGGGGCATGCAGGCCTTCAGCACCTTCGGCGTGGTGCCCCCGGGCTTCGGCATCGTGCACCAGGTGAACCTGGAATACCTGGCCCGCGGCGTGCACAAGACCAAGGACGCCACGCGCCCCGTCTACTACCCCGACACCCTGGTGGGCACCGACAGCCACACCACCATGATCAACGGCATCGGCGTGGTGGGCTGGGGCGTGGGCGGCATCGAAGCCGAGGCCGCCATGCTGGGCCAGCCGGTGTACTTCCTCACGCCCGATGTGGTGGGCTTCGAGCTCACGGGCCAGCTGCGCGAGGGCGTGACCGCCACCGACCTGGTGCTCACCGTGACCGAGATCCTGCGCCAGCACAAGGTGGTGGGCAAGTTCGTCGAATTTTTCGGCGAAGGCACGCGCACGCTGTCCCTGCCCGACCGCGCCACCATCGGCAACATGGCGCCCGAATACGGCGCCACCATGGGGTTCTTTCCGGTCGATGAGAAGACCATCGACTACTTCCAGGGCACGGGCCGCACCAAGGTGGAGATCGAAGCCTTCGAGGCGTACTTCCGCGCGCAGGGCTTGTTCGGCGTGCCGCTGGCCGGCGAGATCGACTACTCGCAAGTGGTGCGCCTGAACCTGGGCGACGTCACCCCCAGCCTGGCCGGGCCCAAGCGCCCGCAGGACCGCATCGAGCTGGGCAAGGTCGCCAGCCAGTTCGCCGAGCTGTTCAGCCAGCCCATTGCCAGCAACGGCTTCAATCGCCCAGCCGAGCTGCTTCACACCCGCCACCATGTGCGCCCTGACGACGCGCCGGCCGACCCCGTCACGCCCGCCGAAAAGCCCGCGCCCTCGGGCGGGCCGCGCTTCCTGGTCGAGATGGAGCACAACAAGCCCACGCTGGCCGCCGCGCGCGCCGACGTGCCGGCCCAGCAGGCCAGCCGGCCCGGCGACGTGAGCATCGGCAACGGCGACGTGCTCATTGCCGCCATCACCAGCTGCACCAACACCAGCAACCCCAGCGTGCTGCTGGCCGCGGGCCTGCTGGCCAAGAAAGCGGTGGAGGCGGGGCTCAAGGTCAAGCCGCACATCAAGACCTCGCTCGCACCCGGCTCGCGCATCGTCACCGAATACCTCACCGAGACCGGCCTGCTGCCGTATCTGGAAAAGCTCGGCTTTGCGCTGGCGGGCTACGGCTGCACCACCTGCATCGGCAACGCGGGCGACCTCACGGCCGAGCTCAATGACGTGATCACCAGCAACGACCTGGTGTGCGCGGCCGTGCTGTCGGGCAACCGCAACTTCGAGGCGCGCATCCACCCCAACCTCAAGGCCAACTTCCTGGCCAGCCCGCCGCTGGTGGTGGCCTACGCGATCGCCGGCACGGTGCTCAAGGACCTGATGACCGAGCCCGTGGGCAAAGGTAAGGGCGGGCGCGACGTGTACCTGGGCGACATCTGGCCCACCAGCGACGAGATCCAGCAGCTGATGAAGTTCGCGATGAACGGCAAGGCCTTCCGCGAGAACTACGCCAAGGTGAGCACCGAGCCCGGCAAGCTGTGGGAGAAGATTCTGGGCGTCTCCGGCAATACCTACACTTGGCCTGCCAGCACCTACATCGCTGAGCCGCCGTTTTTTGCCCAGTTCACGCTGGAACAAGGCGAGTTCACCGCTTCTGCAGTGCACGGCGCGCGCATCATGGCGCTGTTCGGCGACTCCATCACCACCGACCACATCTCGCCTGCGGGCTCCATCAAGGCCACGTCGCCCGCCGGCCAGTGGCTGCAGCTCAACGGCGTGCAAAAGGCCGACTTCAACAGCTACGGCGCACGCCGCGGCAACCACGACGTGATGATGCGCGGCACCTTCGCCAACGTGCGCATCAAGAACCTCATGATCCCGCCCACCGCCGACGGCTCGCGCGAGGAGGGCGGCGTGACGGTGTTCCAGAACGAAGGTGCGCTGCAGGGCGAGAAGATGTTCATCTTCGACGCCGCCATGCAGTACATCGCGCAGAAGACGCCCACGGTGATCTTCGCGGGCGAGGAATACGGCACGGGGTCGAGCCGCGACTGGGCGGCCAAGGGCACGCAACTGCTGGGCATCAAGGCCGTGGTGGCGCGCAGCTTCGAGCGCATCCACCGCTCCAACCTGGTGGGCATGGGCGTGCTGCCCCTGCAGTTCAAGGCGGGCGAGTCGTGGGAGACGCTGGGCCTGGTCGGCAACGAAGAGATCGACGTGGTGCCCGACCCCGCACTCACGCCGCAAAGCGATGCGCAACTGGTGATCCGCCGCGCCGACGGCTCGCGCCAGGAGGTCACCGTCACGCTGCGCATCGACACCCCCATCGAGGTGGACTACTACCAGGCCGGCGGCATCCTGCCGTTCGTGCTGCGCCAGTTGCTGCAGGGCTGAGGTTGGGGGGGGTCGTGCGTTGGGCAGCGCTGTGTGGTGCTCCTCGGGCGCGCGGCCTTCAGACACCGCACTGAGCCCGTGGGGCCCCGCGCCATGACCGGCTGGTCGCGCAAGCTGACGTAAAAGGTGGGGGCGCAAGGGTTACCCCCTGCGGCCCCGACACCCTCAGGGTCCACGGCAGAGTGCCGACATTGAGGCTACGACTGCGTGGCAAGACTCGTGGTGGAGGGGGCCAAGTAAAGCCGGCCGGGCATCCTGCCGTTGGGTTTACTCATGGATACACTTGTGACGCGATGTAGAACTCTGTAGAAATACGCCTGTCTCTCGCTCGCCCATGGCCCCACCACCCCTCACACGCTCCTCCAGGCCGCGCCTGCCGCAGCTGATCGACGCGCCCGCCGCCACGGTGGTGCTCGTCGTGGCTGTGCTGGCGCTGACCGTGGTGCCCCTGGCGCGGGTGCTGGGCGAAGGGGCGGGCGCGCAGCACGGGCTCGAGCCTTTTTTCGAGCTGATGGCTGTGCTGCTGGGCCTGCTGGTGGTCACCGTGTCGCTGCACACGCTGGATGCACCCGAGCAGGCCCGCGCCAATGTGCTGGCCGCCGGCTTTGTCGTGGCGGCGGCCTGCAACTTTTTGCACGGCGTGCTCGCGCATTCCACGCCGGTGCACATGCCCTCGGCCACCTCCGACATCTCGCTGTGGCTCAGCAGCTGGGCGCGGCTGGCCGAAACCGTCACCTTGCTGCTCATGGGGCTGCAGGTGGCCGCTCCGGGCCCGGCCAGGGCGTGGCTGGCCGGCGCGGGTGCAGTGGCACTGCTGCTGGTGGTCTCGTCGCTCGGCCCGCTGCCCGGCTGGTTCGCATCGGCCGCGGGGGGCGGGCTGCGGCGCTACCTGGCCTGGGCGCTTGTCATGGCGCTGGCGGTGGCGGCTGTGTGGTGCTACCGCGGGGCGCAGCGCCACGCACAACGGCGCGAGCGCGTGCTGGCCTGGGCCGCGCTGGCATTCCTGTGCGGCGAAGTCACGGTGGCCACGCTGGGCGGCCACTCGCCGGTGGGCGGGCCACTGGCCCACGGCCTGCGCGTGGTGGCCTATGCACTGCTGTACCAAGCCGTTTTCAATGCCGGCATTCGCCTGCCGTTCGCACGCGTGCAGGAGGCCGAGCGCCGCCTGCGCGAGAGCGAGGGCCGCCTGTCCCTGCTGGGGCGCAACCTGCCGCACAGCGTGCTCTACCAGGTGGTGCGCGAGCTCGATGGCCGCACGCACTTCGTCCATGTGGGCGAGGCGCTGGAGCGCCTGCACGGCGTGAGCGCGCAGGACGCGCTGCGCGACCCTCTGCGGGTGTACCGCCAGATCCTCCCGGAAGACCTCAAGCGCCTGCGGCAGTTGGAACGTGCGTCGTTTCTCACCATGTCCACGCTCGATGTGGTGTTCCGCATCCGCCGCGCCGACGGCCAGCTGCGCTGGATGCACCTGAGCGCATCGCCCCGCCCGCTCGACGATGGCCGCGTGATGTGGGACGGCGTGCAGACCGACATCACCGCCCACCACCTGGCCGAAGAAGCCGCGCATGCGCACGAGGCCTTGATGGCCAACATGCTGCGCCAGGTGCCGGGCGGCGTGGCGAGGCTGGACAAGGACCTGCGCGTGCTGTACGTAAACGAGCAGCAGGCGCGCTGGCTGCGCACCGAACCCGCGCAGTTGCAAGGGCGGGTGCTCAAGGACGTGCTGCCCCCCGAACTGATGGCGCGCATGCAGCCGTATTTCGACAAGGCCTTTGGCGGCGAGACGGCGGTGTTCGAGAACCGCGTGGACGCCCCCGACGGACCGCAGTACCGCCACACCACCATCGCGCCCGAGGCGGTCACCGACCAGGGCGTGTCGGCCGTGGTGGTGTTCGCGTACGACCTGACCGAGCTCAAGCGCATCGAGACCGAACTGGCCCTGCAAAAGGCGCACCTGGCGCGCGTGGTCAACGCCATGCCGGACATGGTGTTCCTCAAGGATGCGCAAGGCGTGTACCTGTCGGTCAACCCGGTGTTCGAGCGGTTTGCCGGCCTGCCCGAGCGGCAGGTGGTGGGGCGCAACGATTTCGACCTGGTGCCTGCCGCGGTGGCCGAGCGGTTTCGCAAGTACGACCTGCGCGCCATGCAGGCCTGGCAGCCACTGGTGTACGAAGAGACGCTCACCTTTGCCGAGGACGGCTACCAGGGCCAGTTCGAGACCATCAAGACCCCCATCCGCGACCTGCACGGCCGCGTGACCGGCGTGCTGGGCGTGTGCCGCGACATCACCGATCGCAAGCGCGCAGAACAAGAGATCGAGCGCCTGGCCTTCTACGACGCACTCACCGGCCTGCCCAACCGCCGCCTGCTGCTCGACCGCCTGCAGCGCTCCATCGCCGCCTGCCAGCGCACCAGGAACCTCGGCGCCCTGCTGTTCATCGACCTCGACAATNCCCAACCGCCGCCTGCTGCTCGACCGCCTGCAGCGCTCCATCGCCGCCTGCCAGCGCACCAGGAACCTCGGCGCCCTGCTGTTCATCGACCTCGACAATTTCAAGGACCTCAACGACACCCTGGGCCACGACATGGGCGACCAGCTCCTGTCCCAGGTGGCCGCCCGCCTGGTGGGCAGCGTGCGCGAGGCCGACACCGTGGCCCGCTTCGGCGGCGACGAATTCGTCGTCATGCTCGAAGCCCTGTCCCCGGACCTGGCCGAAGCCGCCACCCAGGCCGAGACCGTGGCCGAGAAACTGCTGGCCCACCTGAACCAGCCCTTCGAACTCGACGGCGCCCAGCACTACAGCACCCCCAGCATCGGCATCACCCTCTTTGGCGACGAACGCCTGTCGGTGGACGAGCTCTTGAAGCGCGCCGACCTGGCCATGTACCAGGCCAAGGCCGCCGGGCGCAACACCCAGCGCTTTTTCGACCCCGACATGCAGGCGGCGGTCAACGCCCGCTCCAACCTGGAAGCCGACTTGCGCCAGGGCCTGGCGCGGGGCGAGTTGCTGGTGCACTACCAGCCCGTGGTGGACCACCAGGCCACCCTGCTGGGCGCCGAAGCCCTGGTGCGCTGGCGCCACCCCCAGCGCGGCATGATCAGCCCGGGCGACTTCATCCCGCTGGCCGAGCAGACCGGGCTCATCCTGCCACTGGGCCAGTACGTGCTGCAGACCGCCTGCGCGCAGCTGCAGCGCTGGGGCCAGCACATCGAGACGGCAGACCGGGCTCATCCTGCCACTGGGCCAGTACGTGCTGCAGACCGCCTGCGCGCAGCTGCAGCGCTGGGGCCAGCACATCGAGACGGCGCATTTGTCCATTTCGGTGAACGTGAGCGCCCGCCAGTTCCGCCAACCCGGCTTCGTGGCCGAAGTGCTGCAGACCCTGAGGGAGCACGGGGCGGACCCCCGAAGGCTCAAGCTCGAGCTCACCGAAAGCTTGCTGCTGGGGGACATCGAAGACACCATCGCCCGCATGGTGCAGCTCAAGAGCGAAGGCGTGGGCTTCGCGCTGGATGACTTCGGCACCGGCTATTCATCCCTGTCCTACCTCAAGCGGCTGCCACTGGACCAGGTGAAGATCGACCAGAGCTTTGTGCGGGACGTGCTGTCGGACCCGAACGACGCGGCGATCGTGCGGACGATTTTGGCGCTGGCCAAGNCCACTGGACCAGGTGAAGATCGACCAGAGCTTTGTGCGGGACGTGCTGTCGGACCCGAACGACGCGGCGATCGTGCGGACGATTTTGGCGCTGGCCAAGAGCCTGGACCTGGAGGTGGTGGCCGAGGGTGTGGAGACGACGGGGCAGCTGGGGTTCTTGCGGCTGCACGGGTGCGAGGGGTTCCAGGGGTATTTGTTTGGGCGGCCGGTGCCGGTGGATGTCTTCGCCCGCGAGCACGACCTGGGCGCGGCTGCGGGCACGCAGGCAGCGTCGCCAGCGCCACAGCATCCGCAGCCCGCGCCCGCTTCCGCCTCTTTGCCCAAGGGCCCTGCTGCATGAGCGGGCCGGGCGTCCTGTGGGTGGACAGCGACACGCAGCACGCGGCGCTCGCGCGGCGGCTCATCGCCGTCAACCACCCCGACTGGCGCGTGGTCAACAGCCCCGGGCCAGAGGCTGCCATGGCCCCGCTCGCATCGCAGGCGTGGGACGCGGTCGTGCTGTGCCTCAAGCCCTCGGTGCAGGAGCTGCCCGACGTGCTCGAGCTGTGCGCGGGCCGGCCGGTGCTGATGTGCATCGACCAGCAGCAAGAGGCGCTGGCCGCCCGCGCCTTTCGGTGCGGGCTGGGCGACTACGTGCTGCGCGACGTCGACGGGACGGCCCACCTGGGCGAGCTGCTGCACCGGCTGGCCGCGCTCATGAAGACTGCCAGCGTGCAAGGCCAGCAGCCCGTGCGCATGGTGGACGCACGCATCTGGCAGGACGCGCTTGCGCTGCTGCAGGAGCAGCGCTCGGCCCTGCAGGCCACGCTGGGCAGCATGAGCCAGGGCATCTTCAAGACCGGGCCCGACGGGCGCATCACCGTCTACAACCAGCGTGTGCTGGAGCTGCTGAACCTGCCCGAATCGCTGATGGCCGCGCGACCCACCATGGCCGAGCTGACCCGCGTGCAGGCCGAGCGCGGAGACTTCGGCGAAGGCTACAGCCTGGTGGACCGGCGCGGCCATGAATACGTGGCCCGCGGCGCCGTGGCCCCCGCGCCCGAGCTGTACTGGCGCAGCACGCGCCAAGGCCACACGCTGGAGGTGCGCACCACCACCCTGCCGGACGGCAGCCTGGTGCGCACCTTTGCCGACGTGAGCGACTACGTGCGGGTAGAGAACGAGCTGCGCGAGAGCGAGACGCGCTTTCGCTCGCTCAGCGATTTGTCTTCCGACTGGTACTGGGAGCACGACGCCGAAGGCCGCTTCGTGCAGCTGGCGGGCGATTTGAGCGTCAACGGCCTGCCGCTGTCTGACGTGCTGGGCCACACCCGCTGGGAGCTGGGCGCGCTCAACATGACCGATGCCGACTGGGCGGCGCACCGCGCGGTGCTGCAGGCGCGCCAGCCGTTTCGGGACCTGGAGCTGCAGCGCCACCGGCCCGACGGCACCATGCACTGGATCTCGGTCAGCGGCGTGCCCGTGATCGACGTGCAGGGCACGCTGCGCGGCTACCGCGGCGTGGGCCGCGACATCACCGAGCGCAAGGCAGTGGCGAGCCAGATCGAGCGCCTGGCGTTCTACGACGTGCTCACCGGCCTGCCCAACCGCCGCATGCTGGTGGACCGCCTGCAGCGCGCCATGGCGGCGGTGGGCCGCTCGGGCACGCAGGGCGCGCTGCTGTTCATCGACCTCGACAACTTCAAGGACCTGAACGACACCCTGGGCCACGACACCGGCGACCAGCTGCTGCTGCAGGTGGCCCAGCGCCTGACCACCTGCGTGCGCGAGGCCGACACGGTCTCGCGTTTTGGCGGCGATGAGTTCGTGGTGCTGCTGGAGGGCCTGAGCGCCGACGGGCCCCACGCCAGCGCCGAGGCCGCCCACGTGGCCAGCCACATCGCCGCCACGCTGGGCACGCCCTACGCGCTGGGCGAGACCAGCCACCACAGCACGCCCAGCATCGGCATCGCGCTGTTCGGCCAGCAGACCGGCAGCGTGGACGAGCTGCTCAAGCACGCCGACCTGGCCATGTACCAGGCCAAGGCCGCGGGGCGCAACACCCAGCGCTTCTTCGACCCCGACATGCAGGCCGCCGTGAGCAACCGTTCCGCGCTGGAAGCCGACCTGCGCCGCGGCCTGCAGGAGCGCGAGCTGGTGCTGTACTACCAGCCCGTGGTGGACGGCAAGGGCCGGCTGATGGGGGCCGAGGCGCTGGTGCGCTGGAAGCACCCGCGCCGCGGGCTCGTGTCGCCGGCCGAGTTCATCCCGCTGGCCGAGCAGACGGGGCTCATCCTGCCCATCGGGCAGTGGGTGCTGGAGACTGCTTGCGCGCAGTTGGTGGCCTGGTCGCGGCACTCGCTCACGCGCCAGTTCTTCCTGTCGGTGAATGTGAGCGTGCGGCAGTTCCGCCAGCCCGACTTCGTCGAGCAGATGCTGGGCATCCTGCACAAGAGCGGCGCCAACCCCGAGCGCCTGAAGCTCGAGCTCACCGAGAGCCTGCTGCTGACCGACGTGGAGGATGTGATCTCGCGCATGGAATATCTGCGCCGCTACGGCGTGGGCTTTTCGCTGGACGACTTCGGCACGGGCTACTCGTCGCTGTCCTACCTCAAGCGCCTGCCGCTCGATCAGATCAAGATCGACCAGGGCTTCGTGCGCGACCTGCAGACCGACCCCAACGACGCGGCCATCGTGCGCACCATCCTGGCCCTGGCGCACAGCATGGACCTCACGGTGGTGGCCGAAGGCGTGGAGACCACGGGCCAGCTGGAGTTTCTGCAGCGCCACGGCTGCCAGGCCTTCCAGGGCTTTCTGTTCGGCCGCCCCATGCCGGCCGAGGTGCTGGAGCGGGCGCTGCGGCCTGCGCTGTAAGGCCGCGCAGGCCGCATCTCACCCGCAGGTTTTGGCAGGCAGCGCTGCGCCATGACAAAAAGCGGCGCCCGGGCGCGCGGCACAATCGGCGCATGACACATTGCATGCGCGCTTTTCGTCCCGTGTGGTCGCAGTCCCGTGCGGGGGCTGCGCTTCAGCCTGCGGTGGGGGGGCGATGAAAAAGCAGGTCCTGGTGGCCGGCGGCGGCATCGGCGGGCTGGCGGCTGCGCTGGCCGCATCGCGCGCGGGCTGGGAGGTGCGGCTGTACGAACGCGCGACCGCGTTCAGCGAGGTCGGCGCGGGCGTGCAGATCGGGCCCAACGTGGTGCGCCGCCTGCAGGCCTGGGGCCTGCAGCAGCCGCTGCAGGCCGTGGCGGCGTTTCCCAGCCGCCTGCAGGTGCGCAGCGCCGTCAGCGGCCGCGGCCTGGCCGAGCTGCCGCTGGGCCCGACGGCGGTGCAGCGCTACGGCGCGGCCTACGCCACCATCCACCGCGCCGACCTGCACGGCCTGCTGCTGGCCGCCGTCGAAAAATACACCGACACCCAGCTGCACCTGGCCCACGCCATCGACAGCTTTGCCGACGACGGCACCGCCGTCACCGTGCGCACCAGCCGCGGCAAGGAGGTGGAGGGCGATGCGCTCATCGGCGCCGACGGCCTGTGGAGCCGCACCCGCACGCAACTGCTGGGCCCCGTGCCGCCGCGCGTGACCGGCCACCTGGCCTACCGCGCCCTGGTGCCGCAGCACGCGCTGCCCCAGGCGCTGCGCACCGCCCAGGTCACCGCCTGGCTGGGCCCGCGCCTGCACGCGGTGCAGTACCCCGTGCGCCGGGGCGAGCTGCAGAACATCGTCGTCATCGTGCAGGGGCCGGTGCCGCACGACCTGGAGAACTGGGACCACGCCGCCAACGCCGCGGGCCTGGAGCACGCCCTGAAGGGCACCTGCACCGCGCTGCAGGACGTGGTGCGCAGCGTGGCCGCGCCAGGGGCCGCCGGCTGGCGCCTGTGGCCGCTGTGCGACCGCCCGCCGGTGCGCAGCGCGGCCGAGATGGCGCGCGGCCTGGTGGGCCTGCTGGGCGACGCGGCCCATCCCATGCGCCCTTACCTGGCCCAGGGCGCGGGCATGGCCATCGAAGACGCCGCGGAGCTGCAGCGCGCCCTGTCCATGCACGACCTGGAAGTGCCCCTGCGCCTGACCCGCTACGCCCTCAACCGCTGGCAGCGCAACGCGCGCGTGCAGGCGCGCTCCACCCGCAATGGCCGCATCTTCCACGCCACGGGGCCCGTGCGCTGGGGGCGCGATTTGTCGCTGCGCCTGCTGGGCGAGCGGGTGCTCGATGTGCCCTGGCTGTACCGGGGCGACGGGTCGATCGCCAGTTCTCTGTGATGCTATTTATTTGATAGCTGGTGGCGCTTTCCCATAGCGCGGTAGCGGCTGTTTTTATTCGAAATCAGCGGTGTGGGGCCGGGTGTGGCGGACTGGGTGCGCCTTCAACCCGGCTCCACGGCGCGCAGCGGGCAGTCGGCGGCCACGCGCTCGGCCAGCGTCTGGCGCAGGCTTTGCAGTGCGGCGATGCGTGCGTCGATCTCTCCGAGCTTGCTGGCCAGCACCTCGGCCAGTGCGGGTGCCGGGTCTGGCGCGTCCCAGATGGCCGGCAGGCGGTCGCCGATCTCCGCCAGGGTGAAGCCCAGCTGCTGCGCGGTGCGGACGTACTGCACCAGCATCACCGCCTCGGGCGGGTAGTCGCGGTAGCCGTTGGCCAGGCGCCGCGCGCGGATCAGGCCCTGCTGCTCGTAAAAGCGCAGCGCCTCGCGGCTCAGGCCCGACGCGGTGGCGAGCTCACCGATCAGCATGGCCGTCGCCCTGGTGGGCCACCCGTTTGGCATCGGCCTCGGCGGCGGCCGCCAGCACCCAGCGCACGATGGCGATCTGCACGGGCAGCAGCAGCTCCTTTTGCGCGTAGCCCACGAAGCAGGGGTAGGCCGCAGGGTCCACCGTGAGCTCGCGGCCCAGGGTGAAGGGTGGCGTGGGCAGCAGGGCGGGGGAGCCCATCGCGGCCAGGTGGTCCTCGGACAGCGGCGTCAGGTCGGTTTGCGTGGTGGCGTCGGCTTCGGCACTGGCCGGCCAGCTGTCGGTGATCACCACGTCCACCGCCTGCGGCAGCGCGGACGGCTCCACGAACTCGACCTGCGGCAGCACCTCGTGAAAGCGCCGGTCGCACACCTGCACCAGCGCGAACCCCAGCACCTGTGCCAGTTCGTGCCACGAGCGGAACACGTTGGTGCTGGGCCCCCACAGGCACACGCGCGCGTCCTGCAGCGGCTTGATCCGGGTGTCCACGTAGTACGCATCGGTGAGCACCTCGCACGGGTGGCCCTGGGCCGACATCGCGTTGATCACCGGCCGGCGCGACGCCGCCGCAAACGCCGACAGCCGCGGGTGGTCGGACTCGCGCACCACGTACAGCGCATAGAACGGGTCCAGGTAGCCGGCCAGATCCTCGGGCCGCTCCGCGGTCTTGAGCAGATTCGGCAGCTCGGTAAACGCCAGGCCCAGCTGCCGGAACGCCTCGATGAAGGTCGTGCGCGTGCGGATGCCGTTGCCCTCGAACGACCACGCCACGGTGCCGCCCGGCGCGGGGTTCAGTGCGGGCCCCGGTGCCTCGCCCGCCAGCGCCCAGATGCGGCGGATGTCGTCAGGTTGCAGGTCGGTCAGTTGAAGAAGGTTCATGGGAGTGCCCGCTGCCGGGATGAAGGCGTGTGGAAGAGAAACAAAGAAAGAGCAGCACGCGTCGCAGAAAGTGCTTGACCCTGAAGCGTACTTCAGGCCTGAAGCTCGGCGCTTCCTTCACTTCGATGACCGCGTTGCCATGGCCACCATTCCTGCATTTTCCGAACCGCGCTACCTGCGCATCGTGCGCGCCAGCGGCTGGTACGACCTGCTCGTCACCTGGCCGTTCGCACTGCCCTGGACCTTTGCGTGGCTGTACGCGCAGCTCACCGCACTGGCCCAGGCGCTGGCCCTGCCAGGCACGCTGCACCCGCTCGACACCACGCACATGCTGCTGGCCAACCTGCTCGGGTCGGTGGTGGTGGTGTGGTCCATTGCGCGCATCGCAGCGCCGTCGCGGCGGCTCGGGCGGCTCGATGGACTGGCGCGCATGCTGTTCTCTGCGTGGCAGATCTATGCCGTGGCCCACGGGGCCAATGCCATCGTGCTGGGCTTCACCGCATTCGAGCTGCTGTTCGGGGTGTTGCAGTGGTGGCGGGTGCAGGGCACAGGCTCCGCCCAGTGCCCGCCGCGGGCCGCTGGCGTCAGCGCGCAGGGCGGTGCCGAGGCGCAGGCAGCAGCCTGAAGGCCAGCACCCCGGCTGCCAGCATGCCGGCGATGGTGAGCATCACCGCCACGTACGGGTCCGCGCCCCGCGCGGCAGCCAGCGATGCTGCCAGGCCCGTAGCCCATTGCATCAGCGCCACGCCCAGGAACAGCGCCATGGTAAAGACCGCCATGGCGCGCCCGGTCATGGCCGCGGGGTAGGCCGAGCGCACGTCGGCGTACTGCAGCACCATGTAGCCCGACAGCAGCCCCACGGCGATGGAGCCCGCCACGTCCAGCCATTGCGCATGCAGCAGGCCCACGGCGGTGAACAGCGCGGCCAGCAGCAACGAGAAGCCCGTGATCCAGCGCCGCCGCCGCCACGGCCCGGGGTCGAGCCGCCCGAACAGTGCGGGCGTGAACAGCGACACCAGCGACGACAGCATGGCCACGTTGCCGCTGGCCACCAGCGAGTAGCCGTGCCGCTCGATCAACAGCGGCCCGAGCCACAGCCCGCGCAAGGTCAGGAACGACGCGTACGTCATCAGCGCCAGCAGCATGATGCCGGCCGTGTGCGGCAGCAGGAACAGCGCGCCGAAACCGCGCACCGCGGCACCCACCGATTCACGCGGCTGGGTGCCGTGGCCGGCCGCTGCAGGCTCGTGCACCTTCCAGAAGATGAGCAGCCAGGCCAGCGCCGCCAACACCGCCAGCACGGCAAACCCCATGCGCCAGGACGACTGCTGCACCAGCCACGCCAGCGGCGTGCCCGTGAACAGCATCCCGAGCCCGCCCACGCCCATGGCCACGCCCGACACCATCGCAAACCGGCTGGCCGCAAAGTAGCGTGCAATGAACACCGTGCAGACCAGGAAGGCCGGCGCGCAGCCCACGCCGATCAGCACCTGGCCCAGCAGCACCACGCCGTAGCCGGGCGCGAGCGCCGACAGCAGCGACCCGGCGATAGCCAGCGGAAACGCCACCAGCAGCGTGCGCCGCACGCCATACAGATCGATCCCCACGCCCATGAACAGCTGCATGGTGCCGAAGGCGAACGCAAAGGCACCGGCAAACACCCCCAGCGCCTGGGCCGACAGGCCGAACTCCGCACGCAGTCCGGTGGCCATGATGGCCGTGATGGTGCGAAACGCCTGGCTCAGCGCAAAGCCGGACACCAGCGCCAGCAGCATGGCCCAGGCGGCGCGGGCGGGCAGCAAGGCAGGGGGCGGGGGCGACGCTGAGGGGGATGGGGGCGCAGGCAAGGGGTGGTCTCCAGAAAGAGGCGGCGCTCGGAAGTCATGTCCGGCCCGCTGGATCCGGCGAGCGTACCTGCTGATCGGCATGCCCGCTGTCGCCGCCTGTGCGCAGCTGGTGTGCGGCCCGGTGTGGCAGGTGGCTGTGGCAGCGCTCGACCTGCCCCGCCTAGGGTATGTCCTGATCCCCTGCATGGGGTGCTACCTGCACCGCTGCGGGGCTGCTTTCTTTTCAACAGTTGCATGCAATCCACCAGTTCAAAAGCCATTGAGATGGCTGGTGATCTCAATGGAGCCATGCCCGGGGGCTTTTGGTGCCGTCACAGGCACGCCACAGGCCGGGGGCAGACTTTAGAGGAGCCTCTCGATGTGGGGATCACCCCAATGACGGGCCGAAAGCCCTGGGGCACTCTTGTGGACATGCCTCTGGGGGGCTCCGAAGGATCTGGAATCCGGTGGCTTCGGCCTCGTGCCAGCAGGCCGGGAGGACCCATCCGGCGTGGTACCGCCCGCAGGGGGGGACCGGCAGGCAGGAGTGGCAAGGTTTGTGCTTGGGTGGTAGCCGGGGCCGCGAGTCCGCAGGCCCCAAGGTGTGGATGTTGGATGGTTGTTGTCGGGTGTGCCGCCAAGGTGCACCGCGACGTCAGGAGTGACCGATGAAGAAGATGGTTGTGCTGGGTTCGGGTGCGCTGGTGACTCTCATGCTGACGGGTTGCGCCAGCCAACCGCCTGCGCTGCAGGCTTTCTCCGAGCCCACGGACCGTGGCAGCATGCAGTTTGCATGCGGCAACGGCGAGAAGGTGGAAATGCAGTTCTTCCCCGATCAGGACATGGGCGTGCTGCTGCGCAGCGGCTGGACCGTGGACCTGCCCAAGCAGGCGGCTGAAACCGGCTACGCCTACAGCAACGGCCCGACCACCGTGCTGGGCAAGGGCAACGAGCTGACCATCCAGATCGGTCACCTGGCACCGATCTGGTGCCGCAGCAACCGCCCCATGATGGTGGCGGGCGGCACGCAAGGCAGCGTGCGCTGATTGCGCCTTTCTTTCATCGCCTGTGCGGCGGTGAAATGGCTGCGGAGGCCGTCCCGGGCCCCGCGCCCTGCGGTCATCCCTGCCTGAGCCTGAGCACCTGGAGAGTGCCGTGCGGCGCTCTCATCCGCAGTGTGTGCGGGCTCTGACCGTGCAGACAGCAGTAGCGCAGTAGCGGCGATTGGAAGGCCTGTTCACCGTGCAGTGAGCAGCCTCCTTGTTCGCGTGGGCCGCGTCACAGGTCCGTGCGCAGCTTCCATATCTCCGGGAACAGCACCACGTCCAGCATCTTGCGCAGGTAGCTCACGCCGCCGGTGCCGCCCGTGCCGCGCTTGAAGCCGATCACGCGCTCCACGGTGGTCACGTGCCGAAAGCGCCACAGGCGGAATGCGTCTTCCAGGTCGGTGAGCTCCTCGCCCAGCTGGTACAGGTCCCAGTGCTCCTTGGGATTGCGGTACACCACCAGCCAGGCCTGCTCCACGCCGTCGCTTTCTGCGTACGGTTGCGTCCAGTCGCGCTCCAGGTGGCTGGCGGGCACGGGGATGCCGCGGCGCGCCAGCAGGCGCAGGGCTTCGTCGTACAGCGACGGCGCCTCGTACGCGGCCTGCACCTGGGCCAGCAGGTCGGCGCGGTGCTCGTGCGGCTTGAGCATGGCGCGGTTCTTGTTGCCCAGGGCGAACTCGATGCTGCGGTACTGATAGCTCTGGAATCCACTGGACTGGCCCAGGTACGGGCGCATGGCGGTGTACTCGGGCGGCGTCATGGTGGCCAGCACGTCCCAGGCGTGCACCAGCTGCTCCATGATCTTGGAGACGCGCGCCAGCATCTTGAACGCCATCTGCAGCTCGTCGTTGGCGATGTGCGCAATGGCCGCGCGCAGCTCGTGCAGCATGAGCTTCATCCACAGCTCGCTGGTCTGGTGCTGCACGATGAACAGCATCTCGTCGTGTGCGGGCGACAGCGGCTTTTGCGCGGTGAGGATGGCGTCGAGCTGCAGGTAGTCGCCATAGCTCATCGACTGGCTGAAGTCGAGCTGGGCGCGTTCCTCGTGCACGATGGACTCGGGCAGGGCGGCGGCCGGTGCGTCGCTGGCGGGGACGGTGGTCTGGGAAAAAGGGCACATGGTGGGTCTCCTGCGTTCGCGTGGCGTCGTGCGTATTCGCGGTCGATCATTCAAGACCGTTCGGGCTGAGCTTGTCGAAGCCTTGCGCGGCACATCGACAAGCCCGGTGTGAACGGTTGAGGTGTTTTGGGATGCCGACAGGCCTCAGGTCACCGCGTGCGTCTGGTTGAACTCGGGCTTCTGCCAATCGCCACTCTCCAGCACCTGGCGCAGGTGCTCCACCGCATTCCACACGTCTTCAAACCCCAGGTACAGCGGCGTGAAGCCAAAGCGCAGGATGTCCTTGTGCGGGCCCGTGCCGCCGTCCCCTTTGCGGAAGTCGCCGATCACGCCGCGGGCGATCAGCGCCTGCACGATGGCGTAGGCGCCGCTACCCTGGCCGTTGACGCCCGCGCCTTCGTCGCGCGTCAGGCAGACCTGCGAGCCGCGCTGTGCGTGGTCGCGCGGCGTGGCCAGGCCCAGGCCGTGGCCTGCGCAGCGCTCCTCTACCAGGCGGATGAACAGGTCGGTGAGCGCGAGCGACTTGGTGCGCAGCGCGGCCATGCCGCCCAGTGCCTGCGCGGCGGTGAACACGTCCAGCCCGCACTGCAGGGCCGACAGGCTGATGATGGGCTGCGTGCCGCACAGGTAGCGCGTGATGCCGGGTGCAGGCTGGTAGTCAGGGGTGAACTGGAACGGCGCCGCGTGGCCCCACCAGCCCGACAGCGGCTGCCAGAAGCGGTCGGCGTGGCGCGGGTGTACCCACACAAACGCCGGCGCGCCGGGGCCGCCGTTGAGGTACTTGTAGCCACAGCCGACGGAAAAATCTGCACCCGCGCCGTTCAGGTCGACAGGCACCGCACCCGCGCTGTGCGCCAGGTCCCACACGCACAGGATGCCCTGGACATGCGCGGCGGCCGTGATGGCGGCCATGTCGTGCATGGCGCCGGTGCGGTAGTTCACATGGGTGAGCATCAGCACGGCCACGTCGGGGGTCAGCGCGGCGGCGATGTCTTCGGGCTCCACCAGCACCAGCTCCAGCCCGCGTTCCTTGCACAGGCCTTCGGCGATGTACAGGTCGGTGGGGAAGTTGCTGCGCTCGCTCACGATGCGCTTGCGCGCGGTGTTGTCCTCGCGGGCGATGTTCAGAGCCGCGCTCAACACTTTGTACAGGTTGATCGAGGTGCTGTCGGTGCAGACCACTTCGTCCGGGCCCGCACCGATCAGCGGGGCCAGCTGGTTGCCCAGGCGCTGGGGCAGGTCGAACCAACTCGCGGTGTTCCAGGATTGGATGAGGTCCGTGGCCCACTCGCGCGTCACCACATCGGCCACGCGCGCCGCGGCAGCCTTGGGCGCCACGCCCAGCGAGTTGCCGTCCAGGTAGATCACGCCCGGGGGCAGCGCAAAGTGCTCGCGCAGCGGGGCGATGGGGTCTTGCGCGTCGAGCGCGCGGCAGTCTTGTGCAGTGATGGTCATGGCAGATAGGTGGTTGTTTGCTTCTGTTTTGATAGCTGCTGGCGCTTTATCAGCAAGCGGTAGCGGCCCAAAAGCTTTAAAAAATGAGTGATCAGGCCAGCGCGCGCAGCACGGCGCGCACGGGTGAGGCGTCGGCGGTGGTGAGCCTGAGCGGCAGGGCGATCAGTTCGTAGTCGCCCTCGGGCACATCGTCGAGCACCAGGTTCTCCAGCACGCGCAGACCGCGGCGGCGGATGACCTGGTGGCTGTCCAAAGTCTTGCTATCGGCCGGGTCGATGCTGGCGGTGTCGATGCCCACCAGCAGCACGCCGAGGTCTGCCAGGCGCTCGATGGTGTCGGGGGCATAGGCCGCCAGTGCGCCGTCCCAGCGGTCCTGGGGCATGTGCTGGTAGGTGCGCACCAGCACGCGCTGCGGCAGCGTGGCGCCCACCGCGTGGGCGATGTGGTCCCAGGTGATGAGCGGCCCGCGCGCGATAGCGTGGATCACGCGGCAGGGGCCCAGAAAGGCGTCGAGCGACACATCGCCGATGCTGGCACCGTGCTCGTCATAGTGCAGCGGCGCATCGGCATGCGCGCCCACGTGGGGCGACAGCGTGATGGCGCTCACGTTCACCGGGCAACCGGGCCCGATGGTGGCGCACCACTGCTGGCTGTACGCCGTGTCGCCCGGGAACACGGGGCTGCCCGCATGCACGGGCGGCGAAATGTCCCAGAGCCTGCGGGCGGCGGAGGAAGAGGGGCTGGTTGGCATGGGACAAAGTTTGCATGTCCCGGAAAACCCGTGGTGTCGGTTATTTCCAACACCCTTCATATTTTGTTGAAGCCTAAACGATCTATCAAAAAGTGCGTCAGAAGATCAACCCTGCTTGCCGTTCACCTTCGCCCCAGAGTCGACCCTGCATGGCCACATGCCCGCGCCGAGGCCCGCGTAGCGCGTCGTCCGCGTGGGTGCGTCTGTCAGGGACGACCACCGAAAAAGGCTGCGAACAGCCCGCTTGCCACTGCAGCAGCGGCAGCTATGCGGATCGCGGCAGGGCCATTGAAGATGCCCAGGTTCCGCTGCGTCGCGCGCAGGTATCTCGAGAGGGTCGAGGCGCCATCCTTGAGGAATACCCACCAGAGCAGTGCGCTCCACAGAAAAATCTGGACGGATAGGGCCAGCGATCTCTGCGGTTGCGGCCACGTCAGAAACATCGGCGCTGCGCTGTCGCCCACCGACCTTTGCAGGACCCAAAGAAGAACACAGGGGCAGGAGATCCAAAGCGCGTATGCCCGCGTGAAGGATGCGACCTCCTCTGCGGAAAATTCTCCAGCGGCCACACTTTTTCCAAGCCTATACCGTATATAGACCGCGCCCGTGAGACCACACCACGCCGCACAAAGGAGCCAGAAGTAATCGTTCATTCGTCTTCGCAATGCTTAGTGACCAGCGATTTTCAGGTGTAACACAAACAAGGCGCTAGCAATGGGCACTGCCGATGTGGCGCCGTTCCAGCCCGCAGACCTGAAGCCGTAGTGCGTTTGCCGCAGCAATGGCAGAGCCTCTTCTAGCGAGGCAGTCCCTGCAGGCTTGTTGCGCTGCATCAACCCTCTTCGACGGAACCAAACTCCCAACCTTGGTGTCATTAAAATGAGAATCAATAACATTCAAAAAATCAGACTCCGATGACTACCTCGCACGATGGCGCCGCTGTGCCGCAGCAGTTCTTCACTGGCCCTGCGCCATCCACCTGCCTTGACGGGCTGGCCCTGCACACCCCGGCGCTGGTGACGGGCCTTCGCAGCGCCAGCGGCGAGCAGGAAGAGGGCACGGTATTGCGTCTGATGGAGATCGGCTTTCTCCCTGGCGAGGCGGTGCGTGTGGTCGCACGCGGTGGGTTCGGGGTGGACCCGATTGCTGTGCGCGTTGGCCAGGCCACGTTTGCCTTGCGCCGCAGCGAGGCGTCGATGGTGCAGGTGCAAGTCGGCGTCGAGGTACAGCCATGAGCGCGCAAGGCACCTCCACCACCGCGCCGTCGGCAACTGCCTCGCTGCGCATCGCCCTGCTGGGCAATCCCAACTGCGGCAAGACCGCGCTCTTCAACCTGCTGACGGGTGCCCGCCAGAAGGTGGCCAACTATGCGGGCGTGACGGTCGAGCGCAAGGAAGGCTCGCTGCAGACAGCCAGCGGCCGGCGCGTGCGCGTGCTGGACTTGCCGGGTGCCTACAGCCTGCATGCGCAGAGCATGGACGAGGCTGTCACGCGCGACATCGTCACCGGCCGGAGGGCGGGCGAGCCCGCGCCCGAGGTGCTGGTCTGCGTGACCGATGCCACCCACCTGCGGCTGAACCTGCGCCTGGTGCTGGAGGCCCGCTCCCTGGGTCTGCCCATGGTGCTGGTGCTGAACATGAGCGACGTGGCAGAGCGCCAGGGCATCGTGATCGACCGCGAGGCGCTGGCGCGCGAGCTGGGCATGCCGGTGCTGGCCACCGTGGGCGTGCGGGGCGGCGGTGCGCAAGAACTGGTGCAATGGCTGGACACGGTGCAGCCTGCGGCGCTGGCTGCCGCGCAGGTGCCGGTGGCGATGCCCGAAGGCAGCGCGCAGCAGCAGGTGATGCAGCTGCACCAGCAGGTGCGCCGCATCATCGACATGGCGGTGCGCGCACCGCAGGTCAGCCTGCACCGCGACGACCGCATCGACGCGGTGGTGCTGCACCCGGTGTGGGGCATGGTGCTTCTGGCCGTGACGCTGTTCCTGATGTTCCAGGCGGTGTTCAGCTGGGCCGCTGCGCCCATGGACTGGATCAAGGCCGCCACCGAGGCCGCGGGCGCGTGGGTCAACGCGAACATGGGCGAGGGCACGCTGCGCAGCCTGCTCACCGACGGCATCATCGCCGGCGCGGGCGGGGTGGTGGTGTTCCTGCCGCAGATCCTGATCCTGTTTTTCTTCATCCTGGTGCTGGAAGACTCGGGCTACCTGCCGCGCGCGGCGTTTTTGCTGGACCGGGTGATGGGCGTGGTGGGCCTGTCGGGCCGCTCGTTCATCCCGCTGCTGTCGAGCTTTGCGTGCGCCATCCCGGGCATCATGGCCACGCGCTCCATTCCGAGCTGGCGCGACCGGCTGGTGACGATCATGATCGCGCCGCTCATGACGTGCTCGGCACGTTTGCCGGTGTATGCGCTGCTCATCGCGGCCTTCATCCCGGAGCGCACGGTGGCCGGTGTGTTCAACCTGCAGGGCTTGGTGCTGTTCGCGCTGTACGTGGCCGGCATCGTCAGCGCCATGGCGGTGGCCGCCGTGGCCCGGCTGGCGCGCACCAACACCGGTGCCGCGCCGCTGCTGATGGAGCTGCCCACCTACCGCTGGCCCAGCGTGCGCAGCCTGGCCATCGGCCTGTGGGAGCGCGCCAAGATCTTCCTGCGCCGCGTGGGCGGCATCATCCTGGCGCTCACCGTGCTGCTGTGGTTCTTGTCGTCGTTCCCGGCGCCACCGGTGGGCGCCACCGGGCCCGCCATCGAATACAGCCTGGCGGGCAAGATCGGCAGCCTGCTGGCGGTGGTGTTCGCGCCCATCGGCTTCAACTGGCAGATCTCCATCGCCCTGGTGCCCGGCATGGCCGCGCGCGAGGTGGCCGTGGGGGCCTTGGGCACCGTATACGCGCTGTCTGCCACGGGCGAGGAGACTGCCGCGCAGCTGGGCCCGCTGATCGCCGCCCAATGGTCACTGGCCACGGCGCTGTCGCTGCTGGTGTGGTTCATCTTCGCGCCGCAGTGCCTGTCGACCATCGCCACCGTCAAGCGCGAGACCAACAGCTGGCGGTACCCGTTGATCATGACGGCGTACCTGTTTGCGCTGGCCTACCTGGCCAGCTTCGTGACGTACCGCATCGCACTGGCGATGGGTGGAGGGTAGACAACCATGGCCCAGGACATCATCGTCGGCGTGATCGTGGCCGTTGCCATGCTCTACGTGGCGTGGCGCTACATGCCGCAGGGTTGGCGGCAACGTCTGGGCCGGGTGCATCCGGCGCTGGTGCAGGCACCGGGCTGCGGCAGCGGGGACGGCGGTGGGGGGTGCAGCAGCTGCAGTAGCGGTGGCGGTGGCTGCGGTCCTGCAGCATCGTTGCCGGGCGAGGCTGCCGAGAAAACAGTGGCCATGCCACGCTCGCGGCATTGATATGGGTTGCTATATTATTTGTAGCTGCTTGCGCTTGTCCATCAAGCGGTAGAGGGCGCTGGAGCATCTAATAGGCTTGGATGGCTTGGATGGCTTGGATGGCCACATGCGTCACATACCCCCAATCCGTTCGGGCTGAGCCCGTCGAAGCCTTGTACGCTTGGGGCATGCCCTGGCTTCGACAGGCTCAGCCCGAACGGATGGTGAGGTCGCTGAGGCTGCAGTTCATCAGGCCGCGAGTTCGCTGAGGCTGAAGCTCATCAGGCCGCGAGTTCGCTGAGGCTGAAGCTCATCAGGCCGATGGCCAGCGGTTGTCACGACGGCCATGGCCCGCTCGGATCAGCGCCGCATCAGCCCCGGCGCGCCGCCAGCGGTATCTCCACGAAGAATCCCACGCCCCGCCCACCCAGCCCCTGGCCCAGCCGCACTTGCCCGCCCATGCGCAGCGCGGCCTGGCGCACGATGGCCAGGCCCAGGCCGGAGCCGTTGGTGGCATGGTCCCCATCGTTGTGGCTACCGCTACCGGCCGCATGGCCCGGGCCGCGGTAGAAGCGTTCGAATACCTTGCCCTGCTCAGCGGTTGGAATGCCCGGCCCGTCGTCCTGCACCGCCAATTGCAGCGTTGTGCCACCGTCGTCCACCCGCAGGCCGACAGCCACCGTGCCGCCTGCGAGCGAGTAGCGCACCGCGTTGTCCAGCAGGTTGTGCACCACCGATTCCAGCGCGGGCAGGTCCAGCCGCGCAGTCAGGCTGTCGGGCGCGTCCAGCGACAGTTCGATCTGCCGGGCCATGGCCCGCGGCGCGGCCTGCGCCAGCGCGGCGCGCAGCCACTGCGCCACGTCCAGGTCGCGCGGGGCTGGGCGCTGCGCTTCATCGAGCGCGGCCAGGTCCAGCAGCTGCTGCGCCAGGTGCGAGGTGCGGGCGATGGCCTGCTCGAGGTGCGCCTGGGCCTGCGTGCGCTCGGCTTCGCTTTGCGAACGTGCCATGACGTGGGCTTGGGCGGTGATGACGGCCAGGGGCGTGCGGATCTCGTGGGCGGCGTCCTGCACGAAGGCGCGTTCGCGTTCGACTTTCTGGCGCATGCGGGCCAGCAGGGTGTCCAGGGACTGCTCCAGCGGTTTGAGCTCGCGGTGGCGGGCGTCGAAGCCCACAGGCTGCAGGTCGTCGTTGTTGCGCCGGGCAATGCGGCTGGCCAACTGCTGCAGCGGCTTGAGGCCGTTGCGCACCGACAGCCACACGGGCACCAGCACGAAGGGCATGGCCAGCAGCAGGTAGGGCAGGATGAAGCGGCCGTTGTAAGCCAGAAAGGCTGCATCCGTGCGCTTGGGCTCGAACACCTGCAAGGCCCACCGGGCGTTGTGGCCTGTGTAGATGCGGTACACGGTGCCCTCTGCGATGGCTTCGGTAATCACGCCCACCGCCTCCGGGTGCCTGGGGGGTAGATTCAGGGTCTTCAACTCATGCGAGGCAAACACCGGATTGCCGTCTGCATCACTGAGTGCGTGCAGTGTCTTGCCAGGAAAAATGCCAATCTGGCGGCGTCGTATGTAGGTCCACGTTTCGGTGGAGTCGATGGCCGCTGCAGCGTGTGCGGGGTCGGTCACGTCCTGCAGAGACACCAGCAGGGCGTCTCCGTACTTTTGCAGGCCCGGGTCGTTGGTGATGGTGTGTTTGTAGGTCATGAAGATGTAGCACAGCAACACCCCCCAGACCAGCACAAACGCCAGCAGCACCGATACCACGCTGCGGCGCACCAGGGTGGGCTCGGCCAGCCGCTGCCATCTGGCGTGCAATGTCGTGCGTGCGCTCATGCTTGAAGCAGGTAGCCCACGCCACGCACCGTGCGGATCAGCTCTGGCCCGATCTTGCGGCGCAGGTTGGACACATGCACTTCGATGGCGCCAAAGTCCACCGGCTCGCCCAGCGGGTCCAGCCGCTGCGCGATCACGCCCTTGGGCACCACGGCGCCAGGCTCGCGCGCAAGCTCCAGCAGCAGCTGAAACTCGCGCGGCGACAAGTCCAGCGCCTCGCTGCCACGCCGCACCTGGTGGCGCCGGGGCTCGATCACCAGCTCGCCCAGCACCCAGCGCTCGCTGGCCTGCCGCGCGCTGCGGCGCAGCACCGCGCGGATGCGCGACATCAGCTCGGCCGTGGCAAAGGGCTTGATCACAAAGTCGTCCGCGCCGCCGTCCAGTCCCGCCAGCCGGTCCTCCACCGCCGAGCGCGCGGTGATCACGATGACGGGCACCTGCTCCCCCTGCGCCCGCCAGCGCGCCAGCAGGTCGAACCCGCTGCCGTCGGGCAGCGTCAGGTCCAGCAGCACGCAGTCCACGGTGGTGGCATCCACTGTGGCGGGCGCGTCCACCGCGCGGCGCAGCCACTCGCTGGTCAGTCCCTCGACCTTCAGCGCGGACTGCAGGGCCCGGCCCAGGTCCAGGTCGTCTTCGATGAGCAGGATGTGCATGGGGGGATTGTGGCGGTTTGCACCACGGTTGGACGGGGCAACAGCATGTTGGCGCGCCGTCTTTGGCTGCGCTTAAGACACGCGCTGGACAATGACCGGAGGAGGGTAGGTATGAGAAAAATCAAGCGCCATGCCGCGATGTGGATGACTTGTCTGGCGGGCCATGCTGCGTGGGCCCAGGGTCAGGCCGAGGGAGCGGGCGCGCCCCCGCAATTGGAGGGCGTGACGGTGACGGCGCGCCGCTCGCTCGAGCAGCGCTTCTTTGCCGCGGGCTCGCTGGTGGTGGTGGACCGCAATGACATCGAGCAGATGGGCGCTTTCTCGGTGGCCGATGTGCTGCGTCAGTTGCCCGGCGTGCAGGTGACGCCGTCAGGGGACGGCAGTGTGGAGATTCGCATGCGCGGCATGGACCGTGGCGCGACCCAGTTGCTGGTGGATGGACAGCGCGTAGGCAGCAAGCGATCGCAGTTGCCCATCGACCAACTGCCGCCAGAGCTGATCGAGCGCATCGAGGTGGTGCGCGCGCCCACGGCGGAATTCTCAGGCGCTACGGGCGGCACCATCAACATCGTGCTGCGCCAAGCCACGGTCAAGCGCGAGACGGTGCTGCGCCTGACGGACAACCATGTGTGGGGGCGCAATGCGGGCCAGGCCTTCTTCTCGCGCACGGGTCCTATCGGCGCCACGCCGGCACAGGCTGGCGATGAGAGTGATGCAGCGCACAGCCCGCCGTGGTCGTACTTCGTGGCCGCGTCGGCCACAGGGCTGCTGCTGGGCTCGGACACCCACCGCAGCACGCAGCGTGCGGGTGCAGAAGTCGCCCAGTCGGACACCAGCGCTCGCTATCGACGCAATGACTATGCGTTGGTCCCGCGCGTCAGCGGTCGGCTGAGCGCGGAAGACCAGCTTACGCTGCGCGCAACGTTCAGCCGGGGCGAGTTTGCCGGCGAGTCGGTCGGCGTGGGCAGCGGTGATGGAACCTATGCGCTGAGTTCAAAGGAAGCACACCGCTACGAGCGCCGCTACCTGCAGGCCGCGGCCGACTGGACGCACCGCTTTGCCGCCAGCAAGCTCGAAACTACGCTGGCTGCGAGCCGGGCGAGCGACACCGTGGACCGCGATGGAACGCTGGTCCGCGCTGCGGGAATGGCGGGGGCCGCTGCAGTGACCGACAGCTACAGCTTTCTGGATGACCGGCGGGAGGACCTGGTGAGCCTGAGTACCAAGCTCACCGGCACCACCAGCGCTTTGCTCTGGAGCGTGGGTGCGCAGCTGGAAGACCGTCAGTTGCACGTCCGCACTACAGCGAGTGGCGATTTGCAGTCGAACACTGCGTTGGAGTCTGGAATCCGCCGCGCCGTACTGTGGGGGCAAAACGAATGGGAGCTTCCCGCCAACACCACGCTCACCCTCGGGCTGCGGGGCGAGCAGGTCACGCTCCATGGTGGCAGCTCGCTGGTGGCGGGCCAGAGGCAATGGAACATTTTGCAGCCCTCGCTGCACACGCGCACACCGCTGTCCGACGACCTGCAGTGGCGCGCCAACCTGGCCCGCGTGACGCAGTTGCCCCGCGTGTGGGACTTGGTCGATCGGACCATTCCCAGCCAGGGCAGCAACAGCCTGAGCAACCCCGATACCGTTGGCAACCCGAACCTGCGCCCTGAAGTGACGTGGACGCTGGACACAGGCTTCGAGCGCCGGCTGGCGGCGGGCCACATGGGCTTGAACGTTTTCGTGCGCAGGGTGAGCGATGCGCTCGCGCCCACGCTCCAGCTACAGGGCGCGCGTTGGGTGGAGCAGCGCAGCAACGTGGGCGACGCCATGGTCTGGGGCCTGGAGGCGGACGCCCGCACCGGCCTGGGTTGGCTGGGGCTGGCCAGCGACTGGACGCTGTCTGCCAACGCCAGCCTGCTGCAGTCGCGCATGACCAGTGGGCGCAACGAGGGCCAGCGCATTCCCGGGCAAGCCCGCTACATCGTCACGTTGAGTGCAGCCCGCCCTATGCCGCGCGGAGGCGGTTGGTACGGCGGCGCCACGCTGTCGATGACCGGGCCTGCAGATCAGAATGTCGACCCGGTGTTGGCGGGTCGCAGCCGTGCCCATGCGATGCTGGATGTGTACGTGGGGCAGTTGGTGCGAGGCCTGGGTTACTGGCGTCTCGGCATCTACAACGTAGGCGACGCGCGCTTTCGCCGCGACCGCGTAGATGCATCGGGCCCGGTGCCGCTACTGAGCACCAGCAGCATGCAGCTGACACAGCGCGTGTACCTGACGGTGGGCACGCAGTTCTGATCGTCGCCGGCAGCAGGTCATGCCCCTCACTGGCAGCTGAGCGGCTTAATCCCAAATGTCTATTGATCCCATTGAAACCATGGATGCCTCCAACGCTTTGATCGAAATGCGGCAGCTGTCTGCTGCCAATGCGTAGGTGTTTTCGTCGCTGCGCCGCGAACTGACAGCGGACAACCCGATACCCATGGGTCTCACGTTGGAAGAAGAACTGAGCCGCTCTCTGGACGGCTTCAGGGAGCAACTGGCGTATCCGGCGCCGAATGCCGTGTTCGGAGTCTTTTGCGATGGTGTGTTGGCGGGGACAGCAGCCGTGGCATGGCAGAGCAAATTCGCATCGTCTCGCCACAAAGTATTGTTGTGGGGCACTTTTGTTTCCCCACGGTTCAGACGCCGAGGTTTTGCGCGCAGGCTGGTTGTGCGGGCCATTGAGCACGCACGCGCTCAAGGTGCGCGGCGGATCAATCTCATGATGTATTTGCCCAACGATGCGGCGGCCCAGCTGTACCGGTCGCTGGGTTTCTCAACATACGGTGTGGAGCCGGAGGCAGTGTGTCTTGACGGGGTGTACTTCGACGCTGCGCTGATGAGCCTGCGGTTGGACTGAGCCCTGCGCGGGGCGGCGCTGTGACCTGCTCAGCCGTACAAGCGGCTTGCGGACAGAGCTTGCAAGGCGTTCTGGAGGTTTGCGCGCGCCTGTGCCTCATAGCGCTCGTGGAACCACTCCGAGCCATAAATCCGCGGCCGGTCCACAAACCCTTGCAGCACCGCGCTGCGGCCCGCCACGTAGCGCGGCCAGCGGACAAAGAAGTATTCACGCCGCACGTTGCGCTCGAACTGGCGGTAGACCGCATCGCTCTGGCCGAGGATGGACAGGTCGATGTCGACAACCCACTGTGCATCGCCGGTCAACGCACCGGGGCAGTGCCGCGTGTCGAGGATGTGCTGGTGCACGCGCACAACCATGGATTCGGGCAGACCCTGGCTGCGCAGAAAGCGCGCGGCCCATTCAGCGCTGCGTTCCTCGTTGTGCTTGCTCCACGGCCAGTAGACCGCATCGTGGTACCACAGCGCAAGGGCCACAGCATGGGGGTCTTGCAGGGCGTCGGGCTGCTGGTCTTGCACGGCCTGCAGATGCCGCAGGCAGGCCCACATGTGTGTGGTGTCGTGGTACGCACGGGGCCAGTGGGCCCAACTCAGGATCAGGCGGCGGCCCTCGGCGCGCCAAGTGTGGGTGTCGCGGCCCAGCGCCTGGCCCAGTGCGTTCCAGTGCGCCTGCAGTTCGGCGCTGTGGGCTGGTTGGCGGCGCCAGGGCATGGGACTTGCCGCTCAGGCAACCTTCCCGAGCAACAAGTACTCCATGAGTGCCTTCTGCACGTGCATCCTGTTTTCTGCCTCGTCCCACACCACCGACTGCGGCCCGTCGATCACATCCGCTTCGACCTCTTCGCCGCGGTGGGCGGGCAGGCAGTGCATGAAGAGGGCGTCGGGCTTGGCGGCGGCCATCATCTCGGCGTCCACGCACCAGTCGGCAAAGGCCTTCTTTCGCTCTTCGTTCTCGGCCTCGTAGCCCATGCTGGTCCACACATCGGTGGTGACCAGGTCGGCGCCCTGGCAGGCTTCGAGCGGGTTGCTAAAGAATTGATAGCTGCCAGCGCTGATCCCACGGGCGCCAGCGGCCAGTTTCTCGTCCACTTCGTAGCCGCGCGGCGTGCTCACATGCACCTTGAAGCCCAGCAGCGATGCCGCCTGCAGCCAGGTGTTGGCCATGTTGTTGCCGTCGCCCACCCACGCCACGGTCTTGCCCTTGATGGCGCCGCGGTGCTCGATGTACGTGAAGATGTCCGCCAGGATCTGGCAGGGGTGGTATTCGTTGGTCAGGCCGTTGATGACGGGCACGCGCGAGTTGGCGGCGAAGCTTTCGATCTTGGCTTGTTCGTACGTGCGGATCATCACCAGGTCGACCATGCGGCTGATGACCTTGGCGCTGTCTTCGATGGGCTCGGCGCGGCCCAGCTGGCTGTCGCCTGTGGTCAGGTGCACCACGGAGCCGCCCAGCTGGTACATGCCGGCCTCAAAGCTCACGCGGGTGCGGGTGCTTGCTTTTTCGAAGATCATGGCCAGCGTGCGGTCCACCAGGGGGTGGTGTTTTTCGTAGGCCTTGAACTTCTTCTTGATGAGCGCGGCGCGCTCGAACAGGTACGCGTATTCGTCGGCGGTGAGGTCGTTGAACTGCAGGTAATGTTTCAGCGTCATGGCGTGCTTGCTCTTCATTCAGCCAGGATGGCTTTGACCAGCGGGGTCAGCTTGGCGACGATCTCGTCGGCCTCGGTGGTGGTGAGGACCAGCGGTGGCACCAGGCGGATCACGGTGTCTGCCGTGACCGACAGCAGCAGCCCAGCCTCGGCCGCACGGGCGATCAGCGCGCCACAGGGCTTGGCAAGTTCGATGCCCAGCATCAGGCCCTGGCCGCGGATGTCCTTCACACCGGGCAAGCTGCCCAGCTCGCGCTGCAGCGCCGCGCGCAGGTGGTCGCCCACCTTGGCCGCGTTGGCCAGCAGGCCATCTTCTTCCATGATGCGGATGGTCTCGACCCCGGCGCGCATGGCCAGCGGGTTGCCGCCGAAGGTGGTGCCGTGGTTGCCGGGCTGCAGCACGTTGGCGGCCTTGGGGCCGGCCACCACCGCGCCGATCGGCACGCCCGAGCCCAGGCCCTTGGCCAGGGGCATCACGTCGGGCACGATGCCCGCCCATTGGTGGGCGAACCACTTGCCGGTGCGGCCCATGCCGCACTGCACTTCGTCGATCATCATGAGCCAGCCGCGCTCGTCGCACAGCTTGCGCAGCTGCTGCAGGTATTCGATGCGCATGCCGTTGATGCCGCCTTCGCCCTGGATGGTCTCGAAGAACACGGCCACCACGTTGGGGTTGCCTTCAGTGGCCTGCTTGATGGCGTCGATGTCGTTGAGCGGTACACGGATGAAGCCTTCGACCAGCGGGCCGAAGCCGTTGTGGATCTTGGGGTTGCCGGTGGCCGACATGGTGGCGATGGAGCGGCCGTGGAAGGCCTTCTCGTACACCACGATCTCGGGCTTGGCGATGCCCTTGTCCACGCCGAACTTGCGGGCGATCTTGAGGGCCGCCTCGTTGGCTTCGAGGCCCGAGTTGCAGAAGAACACGTTCTGCATGCCCGACAGCTCCACCAGTTTGGCGGCGAGCTGCTCTTGCAGCGGCACGTGGTAGTAGTTGGAGGTGTGGATCAGCTTGGTGAGCTGGTCCTGCAGCGCTGGAACGAGCTTGGCATGGTTGTGGCCCAGCGTGTTGACGGCGATGCCGCCCAGGCCGTCCAGGTATTCCTTGCCGTTGACGTCCCAGACTCGGCTGCCCTGACCGCGGGCCAGCGCGATGGGTACGCGGCCATAGGTGTTCATCACGTGGGGCGAAGCTGCCGGGGTGGTAGCGGTCATGCAGAAATCTCCTGACGGTGCGGTGAATGGGCTGCCCTGGTGGGATCAAAGCCCGAGAAAGCGAAGCACGATTCTAGGGGGAGCACGGTGAACGGCTGTTGACGATTGCGCATTACTGCAATGCCGTACGTTGGCAGCAAACCGGGGCCGATTCCCGATGCGGGAGGTGGATTAGGGGGCTAGCTCTTATATAAGAGTTAGAATGTCGCGCTGCGGTGCAGCATGCAGTGATCCTGCATTCGGGCACCCTTACTACCACTCCAATCCGCCGATGGTTTCCCCCTCCTCCAAAGAAGTCTTCATCCAAGGCATCACCCACGACGGGAAGACCTTTCGCCCGAGTGACTGGGCCGAGCGGCTGGCCGGGGTGATGAGCAGCTTTCGCCCCGGCGGAGCGCGGCCTGGCAGCCATCTGAGTTATTCGCCCTGGTGCATCCCCACCACGATGAATGGTGTGAAATGCGTGGTGGTGCACCGCGACCTGCGCGACCACGAGCCCATGGCCTGGGATTTCGTCATCAACTTCGCACGCGACAACGATCTGCAGGTGGCCGAGGCCTGCCTGCTGCCCGACCCGCCGCCCAAGGGCTGAAGCCGCGCAGCGCCGGGGTTCAGCGCTGGGCGTTGCTGCCCGCATGGCCCGCGCGCAGCAGATGGTCTGCCTGCAGCCTGTTCATCCAGGCTTTTTCCACGAACGGGTCCGTCACGCCGTAGTGGCCGTGCTTCACACGCATCAGCAGGTTGGCCGAGGTCATCATGCCGATGATGCCCTGCACCTCCTGGGCCGTGACCTCGCGGCCGATCTGCGCGGCGTAGGTCTTGAGCGCTTCGCCGGTGAAGACGCCCTTCACGTCGCCGCCGATGCTGCAGATGCGCGAGAACACCGCCTCGGCCAGCGGGCCCATGGCCTCCACCTTCTGCAGTTCCACATCGGCCGCCGCGGCGCCCAGCGACTGCGCAATGGTGGGCAGGTGCTCGTCCGGCAGGGCATCGGCGGGCAGGCTGCGCAGCACGTTGAGCGCCTTCATCAGCTCCTCCGGCCGGCTGCCCATGCTGCGAAACGCGGCTTCGGTGACGTCGGCCGAAGGCAGCATGGCGCCCAGCTGCGGGCGGACCTGCTCCAGCACGTAGTCGATGAAGTCCCGCCCCAGCACCGGAAACTCATTGGTCACCGCGCCGTTGAAGGCCTGGTTGCCCTTGAGCGTGAGTTCCTGCACCCGCGCGCGGTGAGAGCCTGTGCCGATGAACAAGAAGTAGCCGGGGGTGCCGGGGCGGGTGTTGATGGCGTCGCGCGCAGCCTTGAGCGCATGCAGCAGGTGGTCGCCGTCGGCGCTGCCCAGGGCGTGCTGCACCTCGTCGATGATGAGCACCACGTCCGTTCTGGCCTGGTCGATCAGTGCCTCGAAGGCGTGGGCCAAGGTGGTGCCGTCGTCCTTGCCCACGTCGGCCAGCTTGAAGCCAAACTTGAACCCCGCCGCCCCGGCTTCGACGCTGGCCACGTCCTTGAGGCGCTTCAAGATGCCCGAGCCGGGCGTCTGCAGCTCCTTGAGCGTCTTGCGGATGGCCTCGTGCACCAGGTCCGCCGGGTTGGCCTGGGGCTGGCTCCACAAATCCACATAGACCACGATGGCGCCCAGGGCCTCCAGCGCCGGGATGAGGTCGGTCGCGAGGAAGGTGGTCTTGCCCACCCGCCGCTGGCCCGACAGGAACAGCCCGGAGCGCAGGGACGTGTCCAGGAACGAGGGCCTGAGCAACTGCGTGGCCATCTGTTCGGCAAGGGCGGTGCGGCGGAACGTCATAGTTTATGAATTTTTATGAAATTCCAATAATTATGATCAATCCATAATTCGCCGTAAAGCCTGATGGCGTGCAGTCTGGGGCGACGGCTCTGGATATTGAGCGCCAAACCGGCGCAAAGCGTTCGGAAACGAAAAAACCGCCCGAAGGCGGTTTTGTTCGTTTGCTGGCAGCGCACCCGTTACAAACGGCGAACGGCACATGCCGTTCGGGCTGTTTGCCTGAAGTGATTCAGGCGGAAAATGAGTTTTAAGCGGCTGCCAGAGCCAGGGTCTTCACCTTGGCAGACAGACGGCTCTTGTCGCGAGCAGCCTTGTTCTTGTGGAAAATGCCCTTGTCGGCCACGGAGTCCACCACGGCTTGCATCTTGGCGAACAGTTCGGTCGCCTTGGTCTTGTCGCCAGCCAGAACAGCCTTTTCGACGTTCTTGACAGCGGTACGGTACTTGGAGCGCAGCGAGGTGTTGGCTGCGTTCAGCTTGGTGTCCTGACGGACGCGCTTGCGGCCCGACGCCAGGCGCGGGTTCTTCTTCTTGGGTTTAGCGGATGCCATGATTTAGTTCCTTGAGTCTGAGGATGATGCCAGCAAAGCCCGCGATTATAGCCCAGGGCGGGTTTCAGATGCCACCGCACTCAAAAACCGGCGCAGCGCCATCGCCGGCGCACCCAGGGCGTGTGGGCTTGGCCGTGCCGCCCGATGCGTCCCCACTGGGGTGAAGCCGCGCAGCGGCACAGGGGGAATACACTCCAGCGGTGTCATTGCTCAAAGCCGCCTCCACCGTTTCCCTGCTGACCCTGGCCTCCCGTGTGACGGGACTCATGAGCCAGTTGCTCATGGCCTCGATGTTCGGGGCCAACGCCCTGACCGACGCCTTCCAGGTCGCCTTCCGCATCCCCAACCTGTTCCGGCGGCTGTTTGCCGAAGGGGCGTTCAGCCAGGCCTTCGTGCCGGTGCTGGGCACCGCCAAGACGCAGCAGGGCGAAGAAGCCACGCACAAGCTCATCTCCGCGGTGGCCACCGCCCTGGCCTGGGTGTTGCTGCTGGTATGCATCCTGGGCGTGGTCGGCGCGCCGCTGCTGGTATGGGCGCTGGCCAGCGGCCTGCGCCAGAACGCCGAGGCCTACGACGCAGCGGTGCTGATGACCCGCTGGATGTTTCCGTACATCGGCTTCATGTCCATGGTGGCGCTGTCGGCGGGCATTCTCAACACCTGGAAGCACTTTGCCGTGCCCGCGGCATCGCCGGTGCTGCTCAACGTGTGCATGATCGCCGCGGCCTGGCTGGGTGCGCCGCAGCTGGAGGCCCGCGGCATCGAGCCCATCTACGCCATGGCCGGCGGTGTGATGCTGGGGGGCGTGCTGCAGCTGGCCGTGCAGATACCGGCCCTGGTGCGCCTGGGGCTCATGCCGCGCATCGGCGTCACCTGGGGCACCGTACGTGCCGCCTGGGCCGACCCCAGCGTGCGCCGCGTGCTCACGCTCATGGGGCCGGCGGTGCTGGGCGTGGGGGTGGCGCAGATCTCGCTCATGATCAACACGCAGATCGCGTCGTACCTGACGCCGGGCAGCGTGACCTGGCTGTTCTATGCGGACCGGTTGATGGAGTTCCCCACCGCACTGCTGGGCGTGGCGCTGGGCGTGGTGCTCACCCCGCAGCTCACGGCGGCCAAGGCGGCGGGTGATGCCGAGAAGTACTCGGCCATGCTCGACTGGGGCCTGCGCATCGTGGTGCTGCTGGCCGTGCCGTGCGCGGTGGCGCTGCTGACCTTTTCCACACCGCTGGTGGCCACGCTGTTCCACTACGGCAAGCTCACCGACGACGATGTGGGGCAGATTGCGCTCGCACTGTCGGGCTACGGCGCCGGGCTCATCGGCATCGTGGCCATCAAGGTGCTGGCGCCCGGCTACTACGCCAGCCAGGACGTGCGCACGCCCGTGAAGATCGCCATTGCCGTGCTGGTCATCACGCAGCTGCTCAACATCCCGCTGGTGCGCTTCATGGACCATGCTGGCCTTGCCTTGTCGATCGGCCTGGGTGCGTTGGTCAACGCGATGTGGCTGCTGATCGGCCTGCTGCGGCGCGGCAGCTACCGGCCCCTTCCGGGCTGGGGCATGTTCGCCCTGCAGGTGATTGCCGCCAGCGCCTTGCTGGCCGTTCTGCTGCTCTGGGGTTCGCAGCATTTCGACTGGGTGGACATGAAGGGGCAGACCCTGCGGCGCATAGGGCTGTTGGCGGCGCTGATGGCGGCCGCTGCGGTGCTGTATTTTGGCGCGCTGTGGGCGGCTGGGCTCAAGCTGCGCCAGCTGTTGCGGCGCTGATGCAGGTGGTCCTGGTAACAGCCTGGCAAAACCTGGGTTTGTGCAGCTTGACGCCAGGGCAGGGTGCACTTACAACAACGCCATGCCCCTGAGTCTTTCCGTGCCCACCTCGCTCGAGTACTTTGCATCGCTGGTGCAGAGCGACGACCACTTTCCGCTGCTGGAAGCCGCCGCCAGCCTCGCCCAGGACGAGTACCCCGAAATGGACGTGCAGCTGCTGCTGGGCGACATGGATCAGCTGCTCGCGCGCATCAAGCGCCGCCTGCCGGTCGATGCGCCCGCGCTGCAGCGCCTGCGCACGCTCAACCAGTTCTTCTTTGCCGACCTGGGCTTTGCCGGCAACATTAACAACTATTACGACCCCGAGAACAGCTACCTCAACGCCGTGCTGCGCACGCGCCGGGGCATTCCGATCTCGCTGGCCATCCTGTGGATGGAGCTGGCCCAGGGCCTGGGCCTGCACGCGCGTGGCATTGCCTTCCCGGGGCACTTCATGGTCAAGGTACTGCTGCCCAAGGGGCAGGTGGTGCTCGACCCGATTTCGGGCCAGTCGCTCAGCCGCGAGGAGCTGTCCGAGCGGCTGGAGCCCTACAAGCGCCAGAGCGGCCTGGTGGACGACTACGACGTGCCGCTGGGCCTGTACCTGCAGGCCGCCACACCGCGCGACATCATTGCGCGCATGCTGCGCAACCTGAAGGAGGTGCACCGCACCCAGCAGGACTGGCAGCGCCTGATCTGCGTGCTGGACCGCCTCATCGTGCTGCAGCCACAGTCCTGGGGTGAGTGGCGCGACCGGGGCCTGGCGCATGCCGAACGCGGCAATACTGCGGAGGCCGTGGTGGACCTGGAAACCTACCTCGACCATGTCGAGGACGGCCTTGACATCGACCTGATCTCCGACCGCCTGAGCGCCTTGCGCAGCGCGGGCTGACCTGCAGCAGCGCAGGCAGGCAGACCTGCCGCCTGCGCGCCGGGCACCCTGGGGTCAGCGCCGAACGAAACCCGTGCCTAGAACGGCGCGCCGTCTGCTGGCAGGGCCGCCTGCAGTTGAAACAGCTGCCGGCGCAGTTCGGTGTTCTCAGCCGTGAGTTCGGCCACGCGGTGGCGCAGTGCCTGCAGTTCATCAGCGCCTGAGCTTGCGCCTGCGCCAGCGCCTGCACCAGTATCGGCGTCAGCGCCTTCGGCCTCTGGCAACGGGGCGTCTTCCTTGGGCTTGCGCTTGTTGAGTTCACGCACGCGCTTGGCGGCCTGCTTGAGCTCGTCCTTGCCCGCCGCCACGGCGGCCACCTGCTCCTCGGCAGGCAGCGTGGCGACGGCGGCAGCGGCGTTGATGGAGATGGTGCCGGACTTCACCGCGGCCACCAGCTCGGGCGCGGCCTGCTTCTGGATCTTTTCGATCATCACCACCTGGCTGCTGCTCAGCCGGGCGGCCTTTGCGATGGCCTCGCGGCTGCTCAACGGGTCGGGCGCGGGCAGTGCGGCCATCGCTTCGGGGGCGGCTGCGGACGCATCGGTTGTGGCATTGGCGGCCGACTCAGTGGTTTCGTCCGCCGTGGTGGCGCGGGCCTTGCGGTCCGCGATGATCTCGCGCTTGCGCAGCGCCAGCACGCCGCGCTGGAAGTCGGACACGCTGCGGCGCCCCAGGTGCTGGTCGATCATCCACAGGTGGACGTCTTCCATCGACTGAAAACGCGGGTTCTGCACGGTCTGAAAGGGCAGGCCGTGCTTTTGGCAGATGCCATAGCGGTTGTGGCCGTCCACCAGCACATCGCCCCACAGCACCAGCGCATCGCGGCAGCCTTCGGCCAGGATGCTGCGCTCCAGGGCCTCGTGCTCGTCGGGGGTCAGGGGTTCGATATAGGCTTTGAGTTCTTCGTTGACGACGATGTTCATGGCAGGCAGGGCTGGGCTGGGGAGTGCGAATCGGAGGCGGGCAAGGGGCGCGATTGTAGACATGCCCGGCCACAGGCCCCGCGCAATCGCCCCGCTGCGCTGATGCGGCAGCTCAGCGGCCGCTGACCCTTCGCTCACCGGTCGCGCGCATCCCGCAGCGCCAGCCAGCCTGCCACGGCCGTGAAGGCCACCACCACGGCCACGATGATCCAGAAGCCGTGCGGCTCGTCCGCCAGCGGCACGCCGCCCACGTTCATGCCGAACAGGCCCGCCAGGATGTTGATGGGCAGGGCCAGCACCGTGACCACCGTCAGCACGAACAGGCTGCGGCTGTTGGCCTCCTGTACGCTGGCAGCAATCTCTTCCTGCAGCAGCTTGATGCGCTCCTGCAGCCCCTGCATGTCGCGCAGTACCACCGAGAACTCTTCGGTCGAGTCGCGCAGCTCCTGCGCGTCGTCCGCCCCCATCCAGGCGGGCGGGTGCTGCAGCAGCCGAAAGAGCGCCGCAGGCTCCGGCGCCAGCAGCCGCTGCAGGCGTACCAGCAGCCGCCGCAGCACGCCCAGGCGGGCGCGCTTGTGGTCCAGGCGGCCTGCCAGCAGTGCGTCTTCCACATCGTCGATGCGCTGCGTCACGCCACGCACGATGTTCACCAGGCCCGACGCCTGCGTGCGCATCAGCTCGGCCAGCAGCCCCACGCTGGAGCGCGGCGCCTGCCCGCTGCGCACCGCCGTGCGCAAGGCATCCACCGACCGCAGGGGGCGCGTGCGCCCCGTCACCATCAGGTGCGGCGCCACGCTGGTCCACAGCGTGGCGATGTCCGAAGGCTCGAACGCGAAGTCGAAGTGCGCATCGTTGAGCACCGCGATCAGCGTGTCGTCGTCGCGCTCGATGCGGGTGGAGACCGAGCGGTCCTTGAGCGCGTCGAAGAACGCTTCGGGCAAGTTGGCGTGCCGCTCCATCCAGCGCACGGCCTGGGCCTGGCTCAGGTTGAAATGCAGCCACAGGAACTCGCCCGGGGCTGCGGCAGCGGTGCCCTGCGCCTGCAAGGCCAGCCACTGGGCGGCTTGCACGGAGTCCACCTCGCGCGGCAGGGCGTCGTCGCCCAGCAGATAGCCGCAGATGAGACCTGCGGCATCGCCGCCGTAGTTGAGGCTGGCGTGAAGGGCGCCCGGAACAGGCGGGCTGGGGGGAGCGGGGGTTGCAGGGGTGGGCACGGACGTGCATGATGGTGCGCAGTTGTGACGCTGCCGTGACAAATCACGCGGTTGTCATTCAACTGTCACGACAGCGTCACCAGCCGAAGACACCATGGCGCTCTTTGTGTGAAGACCCTGACGCCCATGCTCTACAACAACGCCCTCGACACCCAGGAACTGATGCAGCGCATCGCCAACGACCTGATCGACAGCTACGACGAAGAACTGGAGCTGGAGATCGAAGACCGCGAGGTGGACGACATCGGCGCGCCCACGGCCGCCGACAAGCTCGCCCGCCAGCAGTATTTCAAGGAACTGTTCCGCCTGCAGGGCGAACTGGTCAAGCTGCAGGACTGGGTACAGCACAGCCGCGAGAAGGTGGTGATCCTGTTCGAGGGGCGCGACGCCGCGGGCAAGGGCGGCGTGATCAAGCGCATCACCCAGCGCCTGAACCCCCGCGTGGCCCGCGTGGCGGCGCTGCCCGCACCGAACGACCGCGAGCGTACGCAGTGGTACTTTCAGCGCTACGTGGCACACCTGCCCGCTGCGGGCGAGATGGTGCTGTTCGACCGCAGCTGGTACAACCGCGCCGGCGTGGAGCGCGTGATGGGCTTTTGCTCGGACGACGAGTACGAAGAGTTCTTCCGCACCGTGCCCGAGTTCGAGAAGATGCTCGTGCGCTCGGGCATCCGCCTCATCAAATACTGGTTCTCCATCACCGACGAGGAGCAGCACCTGCGCTTTCTGGGCCGCATCCACGACCCTTTGAAGCAGTGGAAATTGAGCCCCATGGACCTGGAGAGCCGCGTGCGCTGGGAGGCCTACACCAAGGCAAAGGAAACCATGCTCGAGCGCACCCACATCCCCGAAGCCCCCTGGTGGGTGGTGCAGGCCGTCGACAAGAAAAAGGCGCGGCTGAACTGCATCGCGCACCTGCTGTCGCAGATGCCGTATGAAGAGGTGCCGCACCCCACCGTGGTGCTGCCCGAGCGCGTGCGCAACCCCGAATACCTGCGCCAGCCCGTGCCTGCGTCGATGTACGTGCCAGAGGTGTACTAAGGCGCCTGGCTCAGGCAATTGAGCGGCGGGCGGTGGGTGATTCCAGTTGGCCGGCTGCCTGAGTGCCCGCTGTATGGCTCGATAGCCGGCTCGACTGCTTGACCTGTTGATTGCTTTGCAAGTTGGCTAGCTCGCCAGTTGGCAGATCGGCAGGTCGGCCAGTTGCGTGTCCAGCAATCTATCGCGGAGCTACTATTTTTATAGCATCTACCGATTGTTCACCCAGCGGTAGAGCCCTAAAAAGGGCAAAGTCCAGTGCGCGCTACGCCGCAGCCCTGAGCATCAGGATCGTCGAGATCACATCCCGCACCTTGAAGGGCTTGAGCAGCACGCGCCGCACCTGCAGGGCCTTCATCTGCACGGCGGTGGAGGCGTCGACCTGATCGGTGGTGACGGCCACCGGCACCTGGGCGTCCACCGCGAACTGGGCGCTGCGCACCCGCTCCAGCAGGGCCACCGCTTCGGCCACCTCATCCAGCGACACGATGACGCCCGAGAAGCCTTTGTTCGTCAACTGCTGCTGCGCATTGCGCACGCTGTTGACCTGGCGCACCGGCGGCAAATTCAGCTGGCGCGCGGTGGCCACGATGATGCTGCCGGTCAGCGAACTGGGCTCGACCAGCAGGATGTCTTGCGATTGCGGGCTTTGGCTCATGCGGCGTTCTCCTCGCTGGCGCGTCGCACCAGCTCTTCCACGGCCAGGTCGCGCAGTGAGCCCAGGATGGCCAGGTCCACCTCGTCCAGCTGGCGCGGTGTGCGGTCGATGAGGCACAGCGTGCCGATGTTCTGCCCGCCCGGCATCTTGAGCGGCGCACCCGCGTAGAACTGGATGTGCGGCTCGCCGGTGACCAGGGGGTTGTCGGCAAAGCGGTCGTCCAGCGCCACGTCTGGCACGACCAGGGTCTCGTCCTGCAGGATGGCGTGGCCGCAGAACGAGATGCCGCGCCCGGTCTCGCACACGTCCAGCCCGACTCGGGCCTTGAACCACTGCCGGTCTGCGTCGATGAGCGACAGCAGCACGATGGGCATGTCGAACTCTTCGGCAGCAAAGGCCGTGAGCCGGTCGAAGCGTTCTTCGGGCGGCGTGTCCAGGATCAGCAGCTGGCGCAGGGCCTGCAGGCGGTCATCCTCGTTGGCGGGGCGAGGGGGCTCTTTCATGGCGGTGTGGGGGCAGCAGTCGCGATGGCGCCAATTATGGCCGTGGCTGCGGCCACTGCGCGGGCACCCGGTGGGTCAGTGGGGTTGACCCCGGCCCGCGCCCTGGGAGGGCGTGCCGCCCCGGCCGAACTGGTGCCAGGCGCGGCGCAGCTGCGTGTCGGAGCTGAAGCCCGCCATCTGCGCCGCCTGCGTCACGTTGCGCCCGGACTGCAGCGCCGCCTCGGCCGTGGCCAGGCGGATGCGGCGCAGGTAGGCCAGCGGGGCGATGCCCGCATGCTCCAGAAACAGCCGCGTGAGGTGCCGCGGCGACGTGTGCGCCACCTCGGCCATGGCGGGCACGCTCCACTCGGCCTGCGGCTGCTGGCCCACGGCGTCCTGCACGCGGTGCAGGGCGGCGTGCAGGTGGTTGCGGTGGTGCAGAAACGGCGAGAACTGCGGGTCGTCCGGCCCGCGGCGCAGCACGATGACCATGGCCTGCGCCACCTGCACCGCCACCGTGGGGCCGCAAAGGTCCGAAATGCGGTGCAGCAGCAGGTCGATGCCGGTGGTGACGCCCGCGCTGGTGTACACCGGTCCGTCGGTCACGAACACGCGGTTGGCGGCCACGTCGCAGCGCGGGTCCACCTCGGCCAGCTCGTCCAGGTGCAGATGGTGCGTGGTGGCGTGCCGCCCGGTCAGCAGCCCCGCGTGCGCCGCCAGCACGGCACCCGCGCACACGGTCACCAGCTCCAGCTGCCCGACCGCCAAGCGCAGGCCGCGCAGCCAGTGCAGCAGCGCCTGGGCCTCGTGGCCGCTCACGTCGATGCGCTGGCCGACCAGGCCGACCAGCACCACCCACGCCGGGCTGGGCAGCGTGTCGGGCAGCGGTGCCAGCCCGCTGATCGCGACCCCCACCGACGAGAGTGACTCGGGCGTGGGGCTCACGAAGTGCTGCACGAATCGCTCGGGCAAGCCGCGCGCGCGCAAGGTCTGGTTGGCGATGCGCAGTGCCTCGGCCGGGCCCGCCCAGTCCAGCACCAGGCTGCCGGGCAGCAGGGCGAAGTAGACGTGGATGGGGGTGGGTGGGGTCAGGGCTGCGGGTTCCATGGCGTGTCCAATTGGCGGGCAGTGCGCTTTGACAGCGCCTCGCTCACCAGGCGCGTCACCAGGTGCAGGCTCATGTCGATGCCCGCGCTGATGCCGGCCGATGTGACCAGGGCGCCCCGGTCCACCCAGCGCACATTCTCCCGCACGTCGAGCGCTGGAAACTGCGCGCGCAGGTCGGCAATGTCTTCCCAGTGCGTGGTCACAGGTCCGTCGGTGACCACGCCGGCCGCCGCCAGGATGAACGCGCCGGTGCACACCGACGCCGTGATCTGCGCGCCGCGCGCCGCCTGCGCCACCCAGGCACGGGTCTGGGCGCAGGCTGCGGCGGCATCCACCACGCCGCCGGGCACGATGAGCACGTCGGGCGCCGTGGCGGTGGTGAAGTCGGCGTCCGGCAGCACGCGCAGGCCGGCGCGCGCCTGCACGGGCGCCAGGCTGCGGGCCACGCACTGCACGGCAAACGGCGCGGGTGCGCCGGGCTGCAGGCGCTGCTGCATGCGGGTGGCGGTGGTGAACACTTCGTAGGGGCCACCCAGGTCCAGCGCTTCCACCTCGTCGAAGACGAGGATGGCGATGTTCAGGGGGTGCGGAGCTGCAGTGATTGAGGTCATGGCTGTGGTGAAGTCGAAGAAAAGACGTAGCGCGGGTAGGTGGCCTGCGCGGCGGCCGGGGCCTGCAGGTCCAGGTCGACCGTGCAAAAGGGCTGTGCGGGCGAGGTGCGCGCCAGCAGCACACCGTCGGGGCTGATGACCCAGCCTGCGCCGCCGTAGGTGCCGGCGGCGGTGTCCACGCGGTTGGACGACAGGCTGTACGCCCCGGTGCGTGCGGCGGCCACGGTGCCCACGGCCAGCCACTTTGCGGTGGTGGCGGCGGCTGTGGCGCGGGGCGAGAGGATGGCCTGCAGGCCGCCCAGCGCGGCATAGTCGCCGTAGGTGTCCAGCGCCCAGAGTTCGGAACAGATGTTGAGCCCGAACGCGAGCGCCCCGGCGTTAAAGCGGGGAAAGGCAGCGTCGCCGCGCTCGAACCAGTGCGCCTCCCAGCCGCCCGGCTCGTCGGGCAGGTGGAACTTGCGCCGCAGCGGCGTGTAGCCGCCCAGGCGCGACCAGGCAAAACCTTCGTTGAGGCGACGCCCGTCCACCGTGACAGGGCGCGCGCTCACCACCCAGTCGGCGCCCAGTTCGTGTAGGCGCTCCTGCCACGCATCGCTCAGTGCCACGGCGGCATCCCAGCGGGCGGGGTCCGGGGGCAGGGTCTCCCACACGGGCTCTACGAACGCGAACTCGGGCAGCAGCACCAGCGCCGACTGCTCGGCATGGGTGTGCGCGCACAGCGCCGCCCAGGCGGGGTCGAGCAGTGCGGGGAGGTGGGGGAGTTCACAGACGGTGGTGCGCATGGCGGTGGGTCCTGGTGTGTAGGTTTCTGGGTGATCCATCGGGCATCCGTCCTGCGTCATCACGGTGCCATCACTATGGGACATCGCAGTGAGACCGGGCGGATGCCATCGTTCAAGGCATGGCGCCAATGGTGCCTGGCCTGCAGGAGCAAGTCCGAACCCCGTGGGACAGGTTTCGATCAATTTGGGACATCCCGCAGGCCCGATGGGCAGACCGGTCGCGCGCCACCGTCCACAGCGCAGTTGAAGGACTTGGAATATGGCAAAAAATGGCCTCTACCGCTTACCTGGAAAGCGCTGACAGCTATCAAATTAATAGTCGATGCGCGCAGGGCCCGAGATGCTGTTAAGGTGGCTAGGGTTTTCCCTTATCTGTCGATCACGTCTTTCTGCAGCGTGCTCTTCACCGGGGACTCCCCGACACCGCCTCTGCCACTGCCTCTACCGCTTCATCCACACCCATGGCCCGACGTTCACGCATGTTCTCCCTGTCAGCGCTGACGCGGGCGTACCAGCGCAACCTCAAGGCCCTGGTGCGCGCCACGGGGCCGGTGCGCACGCCCAAGAAGAAGGTGGTCAAGGTGGTGGCACCCCTGCGTGCAGCAGCTGTGGCATCGGCGCTCGCACCCGCAGCCCCCCGCAGTGCCACCAGCCGCGCCCGCAAGCCCCGCGTGCCTGCAGTGCGGGGCGAATGGCTGGCCGGCGTGGCGCCGGGGCCAGCCGGGGCGCGTCGCTACCACCTCTTCGTGCCGCCAGGGCTGGTGGCGCGGCCTGGCGAGACCTTTCCGCTCCTGGTGATGCTTCACGGCTGCGGCCAGACGGGGCGCGACCTGGCCGTGTCGTCGCGCATGAACCGGCTGGCCGCGCGCGAGCGCTTTCTGGTGCTGTACCCCGAGCAAGAGCGCGTGGCTAATGCGCATGGCTGCTGGAACTGGTTCGAGCGCCGCAGCGGCAAGGCCGAGGCCGAAGCAGCCACGCTCCTGGCTGCCGTCGACAAAGTGGCGAGCCGCCACCCCGTGGATCTCTCGCGCGTGGCCGTGGCCGGTTTGTCAGCGGGTGCGAGCATGGCGGTGCTGATGGCGGCCACCTACCCGCACCGGTTCTGCGCCGTCGCCATGCACTCGGGCGTGGCTCCGGGTACGGCGGAGTCCGCGGCCACTGCCATGGCGGCGATGGGCGGGCGGCGCGAGGCGCAGCTGCCGGAGCCCGTGACGGGGGCCCTGCCCCCCGTGGCTGCAGCGCCCGCCGGGCGCGCACGGCCAGCCATGGCCCGCCCTGCCAAGGTGGCCCGCACCACGGCGGCCGCAGCTGTTGCGGTGCCGGCCGTACTGCCCCCTTTGTTGTTGTTGCATGGCGATGCCGACAACGTGGTGTCGGTGCGCAACGCCACGGCCACGGCGGCGCTGTGGGCCGAGAAACTGGGCGCACGTCCCGGGGCGGCGCGCACCCTGCAGCGCGGCCAAAGGCATGCCACGCAGGTCACCGAATTCAAGGCCCGCGGACGCACCGTGGTGGCCCTGCGTGAAGTGGTGGGGCTGGCCCATGCGTGGAGCGGCGGCGCGGCCGACCAGCCGTACAGCGACCCGGTGGGGCCCGATGCCTCAGCCCTGATCTGGGCCTTTGTCGCCAAACAGTTCGATCGCAGAAAAGTTTGATAAAAAAGAGCGCCTACCGCTTGATAGGTAAGCGCTGATAGCTATATTTTTAATAGCAAGAGGCGGTTGGTGCCTTGCGCGATGCGTGGCTTGATGGCTTGTCTGTGTCCATGCTGGGCCGGGCAGGTTAAGCCAGGGCAGGCCAGGGCAGCGCAGTGACCGGGCGGGCAACGCTGCAACGCATCCCCGATCGAGACACGCTTGCCCTCAAGCCCTCCGTTCACCGCAACTGGCGCGGCGCTCCCGCAGCGGGCAGGGCGGGCGCCCCAGGACTGCCACCGTGTTCTGCCTGCAGCTGAAAGGCCGCCACCACCTGCTGCAGGTCGTTCGCCTGCTGCTGCAGCGCGGCAGCCGCCGCGGTGGCTTCCTCGACCAGCGCCGCGTTCTGCTGCGTGCCCTGGTCCATCTGCGCCACGGCTTGGTTGATCTGCTCGATGCCGTCGGTCTGCTCGCGGCTGGCCTGGCTGATCTCTTCGATCACCGACGACACGCGCTGCACGCTGTCCACCACGTTCTGCATGGTGGTGCCGGCCTCGTGGGCCAGCTGGGTGCCCTGCTTGACCTCTTCGGCCGACCGGCTGATGAGCGCCTTGATCTCCTTGGCCGCCTCGGACGAGCGCTGCGCCAGGCTGCGCACCTCGCTGGCCACCACCGCAAAGCCCCGGCCCTGTTCGCCTGCGCGCGCGGCCTCCACCGCGGCGTTCAGCGCCAGGATGTTGGTTTGGAATGCGATGCCCTCGATCACCCCGGTAATGTCCGACACCTTGCGCGACGACGCGTCGATGGAGCCCATGGTCTGCACCACTTTTTCGACCACCGCGCCGCCCTGGCGCGCCACCTCGGAGGCCGACTGCGCCAGCACGCTGGCCTGGCGCGCGTTGTCGGCGTTCTGCTTCACGTTGGACGTCATCTCTTCCATCGACGCGGCCGTTTGCTCCAGCGCGCTGGCCTGCGACTCGGTGCGGCCGGACAGGTCGTGGTTGCCCAGGGCGATTTCGCGCGATGCACTGGCGATGTGCTCTGTGCCCTCGCGCACCCGCTGCACGATGCGGTGCAGGCTATCGCGCATGGCCTGCATGTCCAGCATCAGGCTCGACTGGTCGCCCGTGCGGGTGTTCACGTCCACCGACAGGTCGCCCTCGGAGATGCTGCGCGCGATGGTGCGGGCATAGCCAGGCTCGCCGCCCAGTTGGCGCAGCAGGTTGCGCGAGATCAGCGTGCCCACCACCAGCAGCGCCGCGCCCAGCGCCAGTGCGATGGCGCCAAAGCCCAGCGCGCGCTTATAGATGGCCGCATCCACGGTGTCGATGTACACGCCCGAGCCGATTACCCAGCCCCAGGGCGCAAAGCCTTTGACGTACGACGTCTTTTCCACCGGCTTGTCGCTGCCCGCCTTGGGCCACAGGTAGGGCACGAACCCCGAGCCGTTGGCCTGCACCGTGCGCACAAAGTCCACGAACAGCTGCTTGCCGTTGGGGTCCTTGTTGGCCGTCAGGTCCTGGCCGTTGAGTTCGGGGCGCACCGGGTGCATCACCATGCGCGGGTGCATGTCGTTGATCCACACGTACTCGTTGCCGCTGTAGCGCACCGCCTGGATGGCGGCCGCCGCGCGCTTGCGGGCCTCGTCGTCCGGCATGCCGCCCTTGGTGCTCAGCTCATGAAAGTGCGTGGCGATGCCGTGCGCGGCCTCCACCACCTGGCGCACGCCGGTCTGGCGCTCCTCCAGGATGAGCCTGCGCTCGGAGACCAGGAACCACGCCGTCATCACCACGATGCCCAGGATGGCGCTCAAGACCAGTAAGGCCAGTTTTCTTGCAATGGTCATCGACAGCCTTTGTCTGCGGCAGAGAAGGCCGCGCCATGGCAGGTTACTGCTGGATACATCCAGCCCCGCTCGGAACAAACCCGCATGGATGCTGGCTGGGCATGCGGATCTCAATCCAGCCGATTCGAATATCGCTTGATACAACATCGACTCAATAAATACCGGAAATCATTCACTCTAATGTGCCAGGCAAAGTGTAATCGTCGCAGAACCTTTATAAACGGCATGTACGGCTTCTGCCTTTATCGCAACGACGTTTTGACCCTCTCTTTGTTGCTCCTCAGTACATGCAGGAATTACCTTTACAATTTCCGCCAAACGTTTTAGCGTGCCTGCATTTGCTTCGATCAGGCCATCATTGCGGCCCACTGAGTAATAGGCATCTTTTGTATAATAATATGTTATTAAAGCAATTGACGAAATTGCAAAGAAAATGCTTAAAAATATCAGAATTACTTTGCGCACGTACACCTCCGAATAACGCTTTGTTGGTCAGGTCTGAAACCCCATTTGTTTTCGATGACTCCACTGGGAGAAGCCGAGATGGTCGTGGTTGAACTTGTGGCGATTCCCACGTGCCCACCAGAAGCGACCAAGTCGCCAGGTTGGGCAGGTCCTGACACAGTAGGCCATCCGGGCACTTGATAGCCAGGCTTTGAGAGTTCGCCAGCACCAGGCGGGTATTTTTCAAGAAGTCGGGATAGCGGACTTCCACCCATATTAGGCAGGCTATAGCCTGAATTCTCATATTGGGTGTCCGCAAAAAGATTGCATTTATAAGTGCCTGAACCAAAGCCACTATTGATATCGCGCCTGTCAGCCTGTTGACTCCAGTCGCGTTTATCCAAGCGCGCGCTATTGATCAAATCAGTAGGACTGCCACAGGGGCACAGGCCAAGAGCATCAGCATACTTTAGTGGATTACTCGCCGCATATGAAAAATTATTAATTCCTCCTTGTAATCCTATGGGATCCTGAGTCACATACCGTCCCACCCCTGGGTCGTAGTAGCGGAACCGGTTGTAATGCAGCCCGGTCTCCGCATCAAGTTGCTGCCCCTGCAAGCGAATGGGTTGATGTATGCAGCGGGGGTTGTACTCCTGCTCGATCTCCCCCCAGGCACCGTACCGGGCCGCCCAGCTCACCTGTCCAGCCTCTTGTCCGTTGGCGTCCACCAGCGCAATGGGTGTGCCCAAGTGGTCCGTCACGAAGTGCCGGATGGTCAGCGGGTGGGTATCTTCGATGTGGGCTTGGGTGTCCTTGATGAGCTGCAGCGACTCTTGCACTTGGCTTCGCATCTCCTGCGGCAGCAAGGCGGACAGCTGGTAGCCCGGTTGCAGGACCTCCTTCAGCGCTTGGTGCAGCATCTCTTGGTCGCATTGCTGCAGCTCTGGTTCTTGCGCTTGTGCGTCGCCGCTGCCGGCCAGGGCCAGCAAGGTTTTGACGGGGTTGGTCTGCCCATCTTTGTGGCGCTCGATCTGCAGCAGCGGCACAAAGCTGCCCGGCTCGTACACCGTGTGCTGGATATGGCCGTGGGATTGGGTGTGCACCAGCCGGTCCCCATCCCAGCCGTAGTGGGTGGCTTGGCTTTCCTCGTCAGTCTGTTGGTGTGTCTTGCTCACCCTGCGTCCGAACGCGTCGTATGGTTTGCCCATCTTTGTGGCGCTCGATCTGCAGCAGAGGCACAAAGCTGCCCGGCTCGTACACCGTGTGGTGGATCTGCCCGTGGGATTGGGTGTGCACCAGCCGGTCCCCATCCCAGCCGTAGTGGGTGGCTTGGCTTTCCTCGTCAGTCTGTTGGTGTGTCTTGCTCACCCTGCGTCCGAACGCGTCGTAACGGTAGGTGGTTTTGCTTTGCACCTGTCCTTGCGGGTCGATCCGTGTGACTTGCCTGAGTTGGTGCAGGCCGTCGTAATGCAGGGCGGTGGTGCTGCCATCGCCGACCAGCCGGTCCCCATCCCAGCCGTAGTGGGTGGCTTGGCTTTCCTCGTCAGTCTGTTGGTGTGTCTTGCTCACCCTGCGTCCGAACGCGTCGTAGCGATAGCTGGTTTTGCTTTGCACCTGTCCTTGCGGGTCGATCTGTGTGACTTGCCTGAGCTGGTGCAGGGCGTCATAGCGCAGGGCGGTGGTGCTGCCGTCGCCATGGCAGGCTTCGATCCGGTTGCCCCAGTCGTCGTACCGGTAGTGGGTCGCTCCTTCATCATCTACGCCCTGGCTCCAGCCGATGCGGTTGTCCCGCCAGCGCTCCACGTACTCTGTGGCCGGGCTGTCTGTGGTGGGTTGAGGCTGCAGCAGGTTGAAGCGTGGGTCGTGCAGGTGCTGCTGGACCTGGGCGGCCCAGTCAGGGTTGCCTGTGTTCTTGGTTATTGAGCGTTGAATGGTTGCCTGCTCGGGCAGCCGGTTGCCCGCCGGGTCCAGCCTCCAGCGCGCTTGCTGCTCGCCCTGGGCACTGGCGCTGCGCTGCCCGGTCAGGCGCTGGCGGGCGTCGTACTGGTACGCGTCTGCGTGGGTCGGGGTCTGGATGCCCACGAGCTGGCCTAGGCTGTCGTAGGTGTAGCGGCGTTGCCGCAGGCCGCCGATGAGGGGCGCTGCGCTGGAGGGGGCGCTGTTTTGTCCGGGCAGGCCTTGCCAGCGCTGGTGCAGCAGGCGCCCCAGGGGATCGAGCTGGCGGGTTTGTGTGAGCTCCGGGCTGGCGCCCTCTCCGGGCAGCAGGTGCAGGGTGCGGCCCACTTCGCGGTGCAGCTTGTCGCGCTCCAGCGCCACCAGGGGCGCCTGGTTGAGCAGCACACCGTGCACGTGGCCCGAGCCGTAGCTGAGCCAGTCGAGCTGGCCGATACCCTGCAGTTCGCTGGTTTCGCGTTGACCCAGGGCGCCCAGGCGGTGGTGGATGCGGTGCTCGAATTCGATGGCGGTCTTGCCGCTGGAGTTGCCGTACAGCGTTTGCACTTCGCCAATGGGGCGCCCCAGGGCATCGCGCTGCAGGTCCACGCGGCTGGTTTGGTGCAGCCGGTGGACTTGCAGATTTTGCAGCAGGGGACTGCTGGCCAGAGTTTGGGCGTCGTGCTGTTGGCTCAGGGCACTGTGAAGCTGCTGGGTGTTGATCTCCAGCCAGGCGGTGATCAGGGCGGCTGGCGCACTAACTGCCTCAGCACCTAATGCATTGCCGTGTTCTTGCTCTCCAGACCCTTCCAACTCCCAGCCCTGGGTGTCCAGGAGCTCCCCGCTGTCGCTGTAGCCGAACTGGTGGATCTGCAGGTCTGTGTCTGCGTCGCGTGTGGCCGACTCTGCTTCACCAACCCTCCTAACCTTGCCGGTCACGCGGTAGATCAGCCGCCCTGCGCTGTCGTAGTGGTAGCGGCTGCACACAGTGCCATGGCCTTGGCTTTGCGCGCCCATGCCGCTGTCCTGCGCATCGGTCTTCTCGATCAGCTGGCCTGCCGCGTCGTAGCTGTAGCTCTGGCTGCGCCCATCGAACCCTGTCTCCCGGACCAGTCTGTCTTGGCTGTCGTAGGCGAAGCGGGTGACCGCGTGGTTCTCGTTCACGAGCTCGGTCAGGCGCCCGGCCACGTCGTAGCGCAGGTGCAAGCTTGCGCCCGCCTGGGTCTGCGCGGTGACGCGGCCCCACAGGTCGTGCCCGTAGGTGATCGTGGTGGTCTGCACCGGCGCACCGGATGGTCCTGCTGTGGGGTTTGCCAGGGCGCCCAGCGTGATGGCCTGCACCTGCTCGTTGTCGCCCCAGCGGTATTGCACCAGCGTGCCGTCCGCCTGGGCCGTCTGCTGCAGTCGCCCCATAGCATCGCGCTGGTGGCGTATGCGTTGACCCAGGGCATCGGTCTCTTCGATGAGCTCGCCCCAGGCGTCGTGCTGCCAGCGGCTGGTGTGGCCCGAGCAGTCGGTGTAGCTCGCGAGCTGGCCGATGGCGTTGTAGCCCAAGGTCTTGCGCCCGCCCTGGGGGTCTGTGATCGCGATGGGCTGGTCCACCCAGGCGCGGGCGTTGCCTGCGGCGGCGTGGGGCGGGCCGCTCAGGTATTCCAGTCGGGTGGTGAGGGCGATGTCGCCCGCCACCACGGTGGTTTGCACCAGGCGGGCCCAGGGGTCGTACTGGTAGTGGGTGTGGATGCCACTGGCGCTCGTGCTGTGCAGCAGCAGGTCGTCGGCGGCGGTGCCGGGCAGGCCCCAGCGCTGCTGGCTGCTGCGGCCGTCGGGCCCTTGGACCCCGAGCAGGTGGCCCTGGCCGTCGTAGCGCCAGTGGGTGGTGCGCCCCAGGGCGTCGGTGGCGGCAATGCGCCGGCCTGCGCTGTCGTACTGGTAGTGTGCTTCGCTGCCGTCCGGGTGCACCTCGCGGGTGATGCGCTTGAGGCCGCCGGTGCCTTCGTGGTGGTACCGGGTCACGCGCTGCAGGCTGTCGCGCACGGTGGTGCAGCTGGCGGCCCGGGGGGCCTGGGGGTGGGCCTCTTCGTAGTCGAAGTAGTAGCTCAGGCCTTCTTCGTTGTGGTGTTCGGCCACGCGGGCGCCGGGGCGGGGGGAGAGGTGGCCGAGGTTGCCGCTGGCGCGCTGGTCTTGGCGCTGGTCTTCGTAGATGTAGGTGTGCTCGGGGCCGTTGCCCACCCGGTGGGCGACCATGCGGTGGGCGCTGTCGTAGGTGAACTGGCGGGTGCGCCGGCCGTCTCGGGCGTGCACGGCGATGAGGTCACCCTGGGGGCTGTAGTAGTAGCGCACCAGGGGGATGGGGTCGTGCCTGTGTGCGCCAGCACCGGAGCCTGAGCCAGAACCCGCATGCTCGGGGTCGTGCGGGTTGTGGGTGCAATCCACGCCGATCAGGCGCAGGCCGCTGTCGGGGTTCAGGCCTGGTAGGGAGGTCTGAGTGGACGTGGCCGTTGCTGCGCCGTTAGGCTGGTTGTACAGCAGCGCATAGCGCCGGCCCGCCCCGTCGGTGATGCCTTGCAGGCGTCCGTGCTCGTCGTGCTGGTAATGCTGGCTGCGTCCGTACGCATCCATCAGGCCGATGAGCCGGCACAAACCTTTGGAAGAGCCCTCGGCCTGCACCTTGAAGAGCCAGACGGTGCGCCCGCCCTGCGTGGCGGCCAGGACGTAGTCGGAGCCGGCCTTGGCGGCGGCAGGAACGTGGGCCCAGCGCTGTTGCTGGTGCCAGGGCAGGAGTTCTTCTGCGGTGTTGGGGTGGGGGTTGGAGGTGGAGGTAACAGTGGCCGCCGTATCCGTCGCCGGACTGTTCCCGGACAGTTTGGTCAGGGTCGGCGCCACGCCCATGCCCCCTCCGCGCATCAGCAGCAGCCCTTCGCTGTCGCTGTGCAGCGTCTGCCCAGGCTCCAGCGCTTCGTCAAACGTGATGACGCGCCCGCCCGCATCGCGCAGCAGGGTCTGCGTGGCTTTGAGCTCGATGCTCAGCTCGTGCGGCAGCTTCCAGCCGTAGCCCAGCAGTCCGCAGTCGCCTCCATGCTCCGCGTTGACGTAGCTGCTGTACTGGCGCTGCCACACCAGGGGCATGGGGCCGGGCAGGGCGAAGTCGAGGTCTTCCGTGCCCACCAGCACTTTGGCGCCCAGCGTGGGGTTGACGGGACTGCCGATGGCTTTGCCGCCCGGGCAGCTGGAGCAGGCGATGCCCCCTTGTGAGCCGATCAGCACGGTCAGCGATCCCTGCGTGATCGGCCCTCCGGACTTCGTCAGATCTCCCAGCCTTGCTGCCGGCTTGCCCATGGTGATTCCCTCTNCCCCCTTGGGAGCCGATCAGCACGGTCAGCGATCCCTGCGTGATCGGCCCTCCGGACTTCGTCAGATCTCCCAGCCTTGCTGCCGGCTTGCCCATGGTGATTCCCTCTCGATATCATTTTTTGTGTAGCGATGTCCCCTCTGGAAGGGGGCTTCAAATCGCCGCGCATGATAGGTTCGAGGGAGTGCAAAACAGCKSCCGGGGCGTGCTTGTTTTATCGTCCGATACAACTCTTACGCGGTCATGAGAGACCTGTCGAAAAGACGTTGTAGTTCAGTGTTTCATTGGGATTTTCGAGGTGCATACGCATTTGAAAATCTTGATGGCGAGGGCGATACGCCGNCCGATACAACTCTTACGCGGTCATGAGAGACCTGTCGAAAAGACGTTGTAGTTCAGTGTTTCATTGGGATTTTCGAGGTGCATACGCATTTGAAAATCTTGATGGCGAGGGCGATACGCCGGGCTTGCTACACCTGCTGCTGAAGCAGCGCAGACGTCGACGGCGTCGTCGACGTTGCTGTCAGTTATGCAATGGGCCGCTGGTGGCCTGAAACAACCCGGCGCGGCGCAGTGCGCTGGCGAGCGCGCCCGGCAGCGCCAGGCGCCGCCAGGGCGCTATTACACGCAGCGCGCGCCGTCCACCTCGATGCACACGCCGCTGATGAACGCGCCTTCGTCGCTGGCCAGGTACAGCGCGGCGTTGGCCACGTCCAGCGCGGTGGAGAAGCGGCCCAGCGGGATGGTGGCCAGAAACTTGGCGCGGCGGGCTTCGTCCACCGGGCCGCCCGCGAATTCGGCGGCCAGGCCAGTGTCGGGGTTGAACACGGGGTTGATGCAGTTCACACGGATGTTGTCGGGGCCCAGTTCGGCGGCCATGGACTTGCTGGTGATGATGACGGCGCCCTTGGAGCCGTTGTACCAGGTCAGGCCCGGGCGGGGGCGCAGACCGGCGGTGGAGGCGATGTTGATGATGCTGCCGCCGCCCGCCTTGCGCAGTTCGGGCACGGTGTGGATGGCCGACAAGTAGATGCTTTTCATGTTGATGGCATAGACCTTATCGAAGTCTTCTTCGCTCACTTCCAGCATGGGGCGGTTGCGGTGTGTCCAGCCGGCGTTGTTCACCACCACGTCCAGGCGGCCGTACAGGCGCACCGTTTCGGCCACCAGGGCCTTCACTTCGGCAGAGCTGGTGACGTCGGCCTTCACGAACGCCGCCGTGCCGCCAGCGGCGGTGATCTCGGCCACCACGCGCTGGCCGCCGGCTTCGTTGATGTCGTTCACGATGACCTTGCCGCCTTCAGCGGCCAGGCGCTTGGCGATGCCTTCGCCGATGCCGTTGCCGGCGCCGGTGACGATGATGGATTTGTTCAACACGCGCATGGAAAGGCTCCTCGATTCAGTCAATCAGATACAACAATAAAAACGTGAACAATCAAATTCGATAGCAGCTGACGCTTGTGTAGAAAGCGGTAGCGGCATTTTTGAATGCGATAGCAGGGGGTCACGCGGGTGGCACCGTCGCAGTGGCCGTCTCGGGAGCGCGGTCGGCGTCGGGTGCGGCCTGTAGCGCAGCCTGCACCGCGCCTGCGACCTGGGGCGCGCGCCGGTAGAACTGCGGAAAGTACTCCTTCACGCCGTCGCCGTTGAAGTCCCAGCCCGTGCACTGCCCCAGGTGGCGTGGCGGCTCGTCGGGCTGGGCCGATGCGAACACGGCGGGCACCGACTGGAACGCCGCGGTCGCCAGGTTGAACAGCAACTCGCGCAGGTGCGTGCAGCTTTCCACGCCGCCCAGGTGCTTCTGGATGGACTGGCGCCAGCCGCGCGCCATGCTGCAGCCGACCATGCGCTGCAGTGCGGGCTGGGCGGCGGTGCAGTCCTTGAGCGGGTGCGCGTCCATGGCGACGTCGATGGCCTGCACCACGAGCTGGCGGTTCACCGTCACGCGCAGCCACATGTGGTGGATGGGCTCGCCGGCCCGGCGCGTGCCGGTGGGGTCGCGGAAGGAGGGTGCGTCGTAGGCCTTGCTGTCGTGCAGCTCGCCTTCGATATCCCACAGGCCGTCTTCACGCTCGAAACCCTGGTAGTTCACCCGGCGGACGTGCTTCAAGGTGCGGGGTGCAGGGGGGCTCAGCGGCATGTGGTTTGGGGCGTCGACAACAAGAAGAAGCACAGGTTAGGGCCGGCGGGCCGCGCCGTCGCGCGCGAACGCGACAGGCCGAGGGCGGAAGGGCCGGCCGCGCAGCGATCAGCCGTACTTGATGGCCACGGTTTTGAGCGTGGTGAAGCCGTACAGCGCCTCGAAGCCCTTCTCGCGGCCGTAGCCGCTCGACTTGACGCCGCCGAACGGCAGCTCCACACCGCCTGCGGCGCCGTAGTTGTTGATGAAAACCTGGCCGCTGTGCACGCGCTTGGCCATGCGGAACTGGCGGGCGCCGTCGCGGGTCCAGATGCCGGCCACCAGGCCGAATTCAGTCGCGTTGGCCAGCTCTACCGCGTGGTCTTCGTCCTGGAAGGCCATGGCCGACAGCACGGGGCCGAAGACTTCTTCCTGCGCCAGGCGGTGGTTCACCGGCACGTCGCGCAGCAGCACGGGGGCCTGGTAGTAGCCGGTGTCGGGAGCGTCGGGCACCACGATGCCCTGGCCCACCATGGGGATGCCGGCCACCTGTGCGTCCGACAGGAAGTCCCACACGCGCTGCTGCTGTGTCTGGCGGATCAGCGGGCCCAGGTCCAGGTCCATGGCGGCGGGGCCCACGCGCAGCTTGTCAAACGCCTTGCCCAGGCGCTCGAGCAGGGGCTCGTAGATCAGCGAATCGATCAGCACGCGCGAGCCGGCCGAGCAGGTCTGGCCGGAGTTCTGCACGATGGCGTTGATGACCACGGGAATGGCGGCGTCGAGGTCGGCGTCCGCAAAGATGATCTGCGGGCTCTTGCCGCCCAGCTCCAGCGTCACGGGGCAGTGGCGCTCTGCAGCCACCTGCTGGATCAGCGTGCCGATCTTGGGGCTGCCGGTGAAGCTGATGTGGTCGATGCCGGGGTGGCGCGCCAGTGCGTCGCCCACCTCGTGGCCGTAGCCGGTGACGATGTTCAGCGCGCCGGACGGAAAGCCCACCTCGGCCGCCAGTTGCGCCACGCGGATCAGCGACAGGCAGGCGTCTTCGGCCGGCTTGACCAAGCACACGTTGCCCGCCGCCAGGGCGCCGCCCACGCTGCGGCCGAAGATCTGCATGGGGTAGTTCCAGGGGATGACGTGGCCCGTCACGCCGTGGGGCTCGCGCCAGGTGAGCACGCTGTAGCCGTCGGGGTAGGGGATGGTCTCGCCGTGGAACTTGTCGCAGGCGCCGGCATAGAACTCGAAGTAGCGCGCCAGCGCGATCGCATCGGCCCGCGCCTGCTTGGTGGGCTTGCCGCAGTCGCGCTGCTCCAGCGCTGTGAGCTCGTCGGCATGCTCCAGGATCTTGGCCGAGAGCTTTTGCAGCAGCCGGCCGCGCTCCACGGGGGCCACCTTGTGCCACACCGCGTTGTAGCACTGGCGCGCCGCATGCACCGCCGCGTCGATGTCTTCGGCGTTGCTGCGCTGGATCTCGTCGAAGGGCTGGCCGTCCGACGGATCGATCACGGGAATGGTGCGGCCCGAGGCGGACGCCACGGAGGCGTTGGCAATGTAGTTCAGTTGCATGGCCGCCATTTTGCCCGGAAATGGAATGTGTGCTTAGTATTTGTGTGCAAAGCGCTGCTGCCGCCCTGCCAGCAGGCGCAGTGCGCTATGGATATGAGAGCGAATTCAGTGGCAGGACGCGCGCAATGCGGCCAGGTCCAGGATCTCGACCTCGCCGCGCTGCACGCGCACCAGGTGGCGCTGCTCCAGGTCCTTGAGGATCTGGTTGGTGGTCTGGCGCGAGATGGCCAGCATCAACGACAGCTGCTCCTGCGAGATGGACAGCACGCGGCGCGACTGGCCCTCGGCCGTCCACTGGCCGTAGCCCTCGGCCATCATCACCAGGCGGCGCGCCAGGCGCTGCGGCGCGGGCAGCAGGGCCAGCTCTTCGATGGCGACGAAGGCGGTGCGCAGCTTGTCGGTCAGCAGCAGCGCCAGCGCATGCCAGTGCACAGGGTGCGCCTGCAGCCAGGCCTGGAGCCGCTCGTGCGGCACCTGCACCAGCGTGCTGGCCTCGGTGGCATGCGCGTCGTGCGTGCGGGCCGAGCCGTCGAACACCGAGATCTCGCCAAACCAGTGCGGCGGCTCCAGCCGCGTGAGCAGCGCCGAGCGCGCCTCGTTCGCCCGCCCGCCCGTGCCCGAGATACTGATGGCCCCGCGCACCACCGCATACAGCCCGCAGGGCGCATCGCCGCGCAGGAACAGCACCTCGCCCGCGTTCAGCTGGCGCAGGTGCGCCATGTCGATCAGGGGCTGGGCAAAGTCGGGCGGCAGGTGCGCAAACCAGCGGCCGGACGCAAGGATGGGCAGGTAGGCGGCAGGGTCGGTCATGCGGGCTGGATGGGGCCTGAATGCGGCGCGGTGTGGGGTGAAGGTGGGTTGAGGGAGGGCGGGGATAAGCCGGTGCCAGTGTGCCTTTTTTGTCGTGTGCACGACAGACGCTGGCGGGGCCGCGGCGCGAGTATCGATGCTGCTCAAAACAATAGCCGGAGACACCCATGAAAACCCTGATCGATCACCTGGCCCAGTACGCCGACTACCACCGCGACCCGCGCAACATCCACACCCATTTTGTGGGCGTGCCGATGATCATGTTCGCGGTGGTGGTGTTGCTGTCGCGCCCCGCGTGGATGGTGGGCGATCTGCCGCTGACGCCGGCGCTGCTGTGCGCGCTGGCCGCCAGCATTTTCTACATGCGGCTGGACACGCGTTTCGGCCTGACCATGGCCGCGATTTTGGCGGCCATGCTGGCCGTGGCGCAATGGCTGGCCGTGCAGAGCCTGGCCGTGTGGCTGGGTGCAGGCATCGGCCTCTTCGCGGTGGGCTGGGTGATCCAGTTCGTGGGCCACTACTACGAGGGCCGCAAGCCCGCGTTCGTGGACGACCTGATGGGCCTGCTGGTGGGGCCGCTCTTCGTGGTGGCCGAGTGGGCCTTTGCGCTGGGCCTGCGCAAGGACGTGCAGGCCGCCATCGAAGCGCGCAGCGGTCCGGTGCGCCTGCGCACGGGGCAGGCCGCGGCATAACGCACGCCGCTGGCTCGCTGCGCGCGCTTCCTGCTTTGTCTTCCTTTTCGTCTTTCTTCTCCTTGTCGTCGGGATAGCGGCATCCTGCCCACGGCGCCTGTCCAGGTGCCGTGGGCGCTGCCGTTCGTACCCGCATTGAACGGAGCGCGGCCCCCGCTGGCCGCGTGCGCCCATGAGTTTCGTTGCCATCTTGCCCACGCTGCTGTTCATCGCGCTGGGCCTTGTCATGTTCGGCCTGGGGTTGTCGCTCACGGTGGGGGACTTCGCGCGGCTGGCGCAGCACCCGCGCGCGGTGCTGCTGGCCCTGGTGCTGCAGGTGCTGGTGCTGCCCGCGGCGTGCTACGCGCTCATCGTGCTGCTGGGCGTGGCGCCGCTGTACGCCGTGGGGCTGATGCTGCTGGCCGCATCGCCCGGCGGCGTGTCGGCCAATTTGTTCAGCCATTTGTTCGGTGGCAACGTGGCGATGAACATCTCGCTCACGGCCATCAACACCGTGCTGTCCATCGTGAGCCTGCCGCTCATCACCAACTGGGCCATCGGCACCTTTGCGCACACGGGGCAGGTGGTGCCGCTGCAGTTCGGCAAGGTGGTGGAGGTGATCGTCATCGTGCTGGTGCCGGTGGTGCTGGGGATGTGGGTGCACCGGCGCGCACCGGCCTTCAGCGCCCGCATGGAAAAGCCGATGAAGATCTTCAGCGCCGTGGTGCTGGCCGCGTTCGCGCTGATCGCCATCGCCAAGGAATGGACGGCGCTGGTGGAGTCCTTCGCAGGCATCGGCCCGGCAGTGCTGCTGTTCAACGCCATCAGCCTCGCATCGGGCTACTACCTGGCGCGTGCGGCGGGGCTTGCCAAGTCCATGGCCACGGCCATCAGCTTTGAGATCGGCATCCACAACTCCACGCTCGCCATCTTCATCGCGCTGTCGGTGCTGGAGAACTTTCAGCTCGCGCTGCCGGCGGCCATTTACTCGGTCAGCATGTATGTGATGGCGACGCTGTTCGGCATGGTGGTGCTGCGGCGGCGCGGCGCGACCCCTGCAACGTGATCTGCGTGCGGCGGGGGAGCGATGAGGTTGTGAGCCGCGGCCGCCGTTCGGGCTGAGCCTGTCGAAGCCTTGCGCAGCGCTTCGACAGGCTCAGCGTGAACGGCGATGGGCGGTTCGGTGCAGGCTGCCGGCATCACGGCATCACGGCATCACGGCAGGCGTTCGCCTGCCACGGGCCGCGCCCGGTACAGCACCCCGGCCGTGCACACCGCACACAGCGCCACCAGCGCACACAGGTAGGGCAGGGCTGCTGACAGCGGCGCGCCCAGCTGGTTGAGCCGCAGCGACGCCTGCACGCCCGAGGAGCTGGGCAGCAGCCAGCGCAGCCACTGCAGCGGCCCGGGCAGCGCCTCCACAGGCCAGGAGAAGCCAGCGACAAAGGCGATGGGCAGGGTGGTGAACAGCAGCACCTGCAGCGCGCGTTCGCGGTTGCCGAACCACAGCCCCAGCAGCGCGCCCAGCGCCGCGATGGCGGGCACGTAGCAGGCCAGCAGGGCCAGCGCGCCCAGCGGGTTGCCGCCGCGCGGGTAGTCGTGCAGCACGAAGATCCAGCCAAAGTAGAACAGCCCGCTGGCCCAGCCCAGCGTGCACAGCGCCAGCAGGCGCCCCAGCCAGGTGGTGGCATCGGCGCGGTGCTGCCCGGCCTCCACCCAGGTGCCGGCCAGCAGGGCCGCGCCCATGAGCAGCGTCTGCTGCAGAATGAGCAGCGCCACGGCGGGCACCACGAAGCTGCCGTAGCCCTCGGTGGGGTTGAACAGCGCCACCAGCTGCAACTGCACCGGCGCGCGGCTGGCGCGGGCCTGCTGCGCGCTCTGGCCGCCGGCCTGCAGCTTGCGGATCTCGACCCCCGCGGAGACGGTGCCCACGGCCTCGGCAAAGCCGTACTGCACGGCCTTGTTGAGCAGCGCATATGCGCCATTGGCCTCGATGCTGACCACGGCGCTCTCGCCGCGCACCACGCTGCGCTTGAGGCCCGCGGGGATGACGGCATAGCCTTCGATCTCGCCGCGCCACAGGGCCTCCTGCGCCTCACGCTCGCTGCCGGTGACCAGGCGCACCTCGATGCGCGGGTCGGCATCGGCAAACCGCGTGATCTGGCGCGACAGGCTGCTGCGGTCCATGTCCACCACGGCCACGGGCACGCGGGTGAGCACCTCGTCGGCGTAGAACCAGGGGTAGAAGAAACCGTAGAGCACGGGCGCGCCGATCAACAGCAGCAGCACGCCCTTGTCGCGGGCCACGGTGGCCAGGGCCAGCAGCCAGGCGTGCAGCAGGTTGCGGGGTGCGGTGGGTGGTGGGGGCAGGGCTGTCATGTCAGATGGAGGCGGCGGCGCTGTGCCGCCGGCGATGTGTAGGGCGCGCGGGTATAGCTCTCTCTCCCCTTGCGGGAGAGGGCTGGGGAGAGGGGGAGGTGGTTGCGGGCACTCTGCCACTTGCTAAGGCCCCCTCTCCCCAACCCCTCCCCCGCGAGGGGGGAGGGGCTCTGTGGGCGTGGCAGCCGCTGGCGAGGTGCACAGGCATTGCTCCCTCTCCCCCCGCGGGAGAGGGCGGGGGAGAGGGGGTTGCAGCCGCATGCCCGTCGCCGCACTTCATCTCACCGACCTCCCCACGTCTCGGGCCGCTGCACTGCGCGGTGCAACCCCGCCGTGCCCACCAGCCACAACACCAACGCGGCCACCAGCAGCGCCACCACGGTCGACACGCTGGTGGCCAGCGGCGCGCCCATCTGCAACTGCTCGATCTGCAGGCGGATGTAGTGTGTGAACGGCATTGCCTCGGCCCAGGCGCGGGCGCTGGCAGGCATGCCGGCCAGTGGAAACGCCACGCCGCTGAAAGCGAAGGCCGGTGCGGCAAAGAAACCCGCGCCCGACAGCGCCGTGCGCAGCGAGCGGCTGACCGCCGCCAATGCCGCGCCCGCAGCGAGCGACACGGCCATCAGCAGCGCCAGCGCGCCTGCCACCCACCACAGGCTGCCCGGCGGGTGCCAGCCCCGGCCCCAGGTGATGCCCACCAGCGCGAGCAGTCCCACCAGCGTGAGCAAAGCCCAGGGCAGCGCCAGCTTGCCGATCAACGCGCCTGCGGTGCTGAAGAATGGACCCCTGCCCAGCCATTCCCCCACGCTGCGGTCGCGCAGCTCGCGGCCCACGGCCCAGGCGCCGGCCGTCATGGCCAGGATGTGCAGCAGCGCGGGGATGAGCGCCGCGCCCAGAAACTGCTCGTAGTTGCTGGACACATTGAACAGCGCGACCATCTGCGTGTGGATGGGCTCCATGCTCACCCGCACGGCCCGGGCCGGTTCGCCGCGCTTGTTGCGCGCGGCCATCTCGATGCCGGCCGACAGCGTGCCCACCGCCGTGCGCACGTCGCGCTGCAGCAGGCCCGAGTGCGTGCCCATCTGCGCGTTGTGCAGCAGCGTGACCTGCGCAGCGCGGCCTTCCTTCACGGTGCGTGCAAAGTCGCGGGGAATGATCACCACGGCATACACGTCGATGCTGCGCAGCCCGCGCTCGGCCTCGGCCCCGTTGGTGTAGTGCTGGGTGATCTGCACGCCCGGCGTGGCGTCCAGCATGCGCACCAGTTGGCGCGACAGGCTGGAGTGGTCCTCGTCGACCACGCCCACGGCCAGGTGGCGCGGCAGCCCGGCTGAAAAGATCCACCACAGCAGCGCCACGCCCAGCAGCGGCACCCAGGTGACCATGGCCAGGTCCCAAGGGTCGGCCCAGAGGCGGCGGGCTTCGCGGCGAAAGCTGTTTACTATCGAATTCATAGCTGCTCGCGCTTGCTAGACAAGCGGTAGAGGCACTTTTTGATTGAATTCCCGCTGCTGGGCAGGGCTCGAGTCTGAGTCCGAGCCCGAGTCCCCATCGGAGTCCGACGAGCCGATGCGCAAAGCCGCACCCCGCCCCCGCCCGTTCGGGCTGAGCCCGTCGAAGCCAGGGCGCCAGTGCTGCGCAGTCTTGCGGCCCTCACGTGCCGAATGGCGCAGCGCAGCCACAGGGGGCTGAGGAAGCACATCGAAGCCACCACGCCCGTCACTGCACCAGCACCGTCATGCCGGGGCGCGCGCCTTCGATGGGGGCGGCAGGCCGGGCGCGCACTTCGAACGTGCGCACATCAAACCCCTGGCCCGCACGCGTGGCGCGCCAGGTGGCGAAGTCGGGCAGGGCGGCGGTGTGGTAGACCTTGAACTTCACGGTCTTGCTGCCGTCCTTGCCGTCTTTGCCGTCTTTGCCGCTCAAGGCTGGCAGTGTGGCGTCGAATTCCTGGCCGATGGCAAAGCGCTGCAGGCGGTCCTCGCGCACGTTCAGCACCACCCACTGGTCCTTCAGGTCCACCACCGTGACCACGGCCACGCCCTGGGGCGACAGCTCGCCGGTGCGCGCAAGCACCTTGGCCACTTCGCCGGCCACGGGGCTCTTGAGTTCGGTCTCGGCCTGCGCGGCCTGCACCTCGGCCACCACGCCGGCCACCTGGCGCGCCTGGGCGCTGGCGGCCGAGCGGTCTTCGGGGCGGGCGCCGGCGCGGGCCAGGTCGTACTGCGCCTTGGCGGCCAGCGCCTGGTCGCGCGATGCCTTGAAGTTGGCCTCGGCCTCGTCGCGCTTTTGCGCAGCCACCAGGCCCTCGCGTGCCAGGCCGTCCACGCGTTTGAAGGACGACTCGGCCAGCTCGGCAGCGGCTACGGCGCGCTGCCAGTTCAGACGGGCCATCTCCACCTCCTGCGGGCGGGCGCCGTGCTGGGCCTTGTCGGCCACGGCCTGGGCGGCCTCTTGCGCGGCGGTGGCCTGGGCCAGCTTGGCCTGCACCTCGGGGCTGTCCATGCGGATCAGCGGCGCGCCCACGGCGATCTTGTCGCCTTCCTTCACCAGGATCTGTGCAATGCGCGCGGTGACCTTGGGGGCGATGTCGGCCTCCTGCGCTTCCATCTGGCCCTGAAAGACCTCGGGCGCGGGCTGCGAGGCCTTCCACAGGCCGAAGCCCACGAAGCCCGCCACAGCCACCACGGCGACCGTGCCGATCACCGAGGCCTTCTTGCCGTTGCTTTTGTTGTGGGTGGGGCCGGACGTGTGGGCCGTGTGGGCCGCGGGGGCCTTTGTCGCATTGGTGGCGGAGCTGGCCGTGCTGGCGGTGGGGGGCGCGCCGGCGGGGCTGCGGGCGCCGGTGTCGGTCGGCTCGGAAGGGGTGTTCGTGTGGTTGCTCATGGGTGGGCTCACTCTACTTTCAGGGCGTCGGCGCGCGCCATGTATTTGCCAAAGTCTTCCGACAGGCCGCAGCTCTCCAGCAGGTCGGCCAGGGCCTTCACGTAGTCGTGGGCGGCCTGGGCGCGTTCGGTCTGGGCCTTGGCCTGGTTCACCTGCGCGTCGATCAGATCGAGCGTGGTGCTGGTGCCGGCCTTCAGGCCGGCAGCGCGCAGGCGCAGCACTTCGTCGGCCAGCTCCAGGCTGGGGGTCATGGCCAGGAACTGGCGGCGGGCCTGCTCCACGCCCAGCCAGCGCTTTTCCACCAGCAGGGCGATGTCGTTCTGCGCCTGTGCGCCGGTGCGCTCGGCCTGCGCGATCTGGCGGTTGGAGGATTCGGCCAGCGCGTTGCGGTCGATGGAGTCCCACAGCGTCCAGCGCACGCCCACGCCCGCCACCCAGTCGGCTTCCTTGCCGGTCTTGAGCTGGCGCTGGCCGAAGGCGAATACCTGGGGCTTGCGCAGCGCTTCCTGCGCGGCGTGCAGCTGCGTGGCCTGCTCCTTCTTGGCCGCCACCTTGGACAGGCCCGGGTGGCGCGCAAGCGCGGTGTCGATGAACTGCGGCAGCGGCGGCAGCGGCTCGCCCAGCACGAACAACGGGCTGGTGGGCGTGACGCGCTCGCTGGCCTTGAGCGTGCGGGTGAGGGCGGTGGCGGCCAGTTCGGCATCGTCGCGCGCCTTGCGGGCGTTGCGGCGGGCTTCTTCCAGGGCAGAGCGGGCCTGCAGGCGCTCGACGCGGGCGATCACGCCGGCGTCCAGCATCTTCTGGGCGGCTGCATCGTGCTGCTCGATGGTGGCCAGGGCCGCCTCGCGCAGCACGGCCGCGCGCTCGGCCAGCTGGGTGCCGAAGTAGCGCTGCACCAGCAGCGTGGTTGCCTCGTGGCCGGTCTTGGCGGCGTCGGCTTCGGCCTCGTGCGTCATCGCGTCCAGCAGGCCGCGTGCCGCGTTGCTGGCGCCGCCCATGTAGATGGGCCACACGGCCGAGACGGACGATGTGGTGTCCGTCTTGTGGCGGTTGAGCGTGTAGCTCGATGGCAGGTGCGGCAGTTGGGCCAACGGTGCGGCCAACTGCGGCGGCAACTGCGACAGCACGCCGGGCAGCACGCGGTTGAGCGGGTTCAGGTCCACGTCCAGGTTGGCGTTGTAGGCGTAGGCTGCGCCGGTCAGGTTGACCACCGGGCCGCCCAGGCGCTGCATCGCGTCGCGGCGCAACTGGGCGCTTTCGACGGCATTCTTGGATGCTGCGAGCTGGTCGGAGCGCTGGCCCAGTTGCTGCAGCGCGGTGTCGAAAGTCATGGGCTCTGCCTGCGCGGGCAGCGCGGCGAGTGCCAGCGGGGCGGTGGCGATCAGGCACAGCAAAGCTTCGCCTGCCCGGCGCGTGCGCCGGTGCGGTCGGGTAAGGGTCATGGTGTCAGCTCTTGGGGGTCAGGCCCGGCGTGGAGGGCGCAGGGCCGGTGGTGCATTGCCAGGCAGGTGGGTGGAGTTGTAGCAGCACAGGGCTTGCGGGCTAAAGGGGTGGTGCGCAGGGCAGGGCGGTGTCAGCGGGCACCCACGGGCGTGAAGGCATCGCTGTGCTCGGTCAGCCAGCGCTCGGAGAGGTCGCTGCCGTGCTGGCTGGGGTGGAAGTCGCGCCGCAGGTAGGCGCGCCAGGGCTTCCAGGTCTCGCGCACCAGGCCGCCGCGGCCCAGCAGGGTGCGTGCCGCGCTGGCCCAGGTGCGCCACTTCCACAGCGTGCCGTCCTGGCGCAGGTTGGCCACGGTCTGGCGCAGCGCATCGACCAGGAACACCACGGTGATGCGGCGAAACCAGGTGATGCGCCAGTCGTGGTTGCCGCCCAGCGCCTGGTACAGGTCGAACGCCGTGTTCCGGTGTTCGGACTCTTCGGCGCAGTGCCACTGCCACATGGTGGCAAGGCGCCGCTCTGCGCCCTCCAGCATCTCGGGGTGGGCCAGCAGCCATTCGGCCAGCAGTGCGGTGAAGTGCTCGTTGGCGGCGGTGACGGCCAGCGGGTGGCGCGGGTCGGCGCCTTCAAAGAGCTTCATGCGCTCTTGCGCGCGCGGTGCCCAGGCGTTGACGAGGCCCTGCTTTTCAAGGTGGCCGTTGAACAGCGCATGGATGCGGCGGTGGGTGGCCTCCTGGCCGATGAAGCCGCGCACCTCGTCGGCAAAGCGGGCCTGCAGGTCCGGCGGCAGCGCCTTGTGGCCGCCCTTCACCGAGTCGATGAAGAACTGCTCGCCCACCGGAAAGCTCATCGACAGCGCATTGAAGAAGGCCGAGCGGAACGCGTCGCCGCCGCACCAGTGGCGCGCAAACGGCGTTTCAAGATCGATCAGCAGGCGGCGGACAACAAGCTCGGTCATGGACAATACTCCCTGGATATCCCGGCGAGGCGGTGTGGTACTGATGTGTACCAGTGATTCGCATCATGCCTTCCGGGTGTGGTACTGTCAAGTACCGGTCCATGCCGCCCCCCATTTCCGCTTTCAGGACTTCTGCCGCCGCAGTACGCATGACGCCCCTTGACGCCCCGGCCTCCGCCCCGCTCGCCACCCCCGCCCCGGAACCCCGCGCCCGCCTGCTCGAAGGCATGGCCCGCGCGGTCGCATCCAAGGGCTACGCCGACACCACCATCGCCGACATCGTGCGCGAGGCCAGCGTGTCGCGCCGCACCTTTTATGAACACTTTGCCGACAAGGCCGAGTGCCTGATCGCGCTGTACGAGCTGGCCAGCGGCAACGCGATCGGCGTGCTGCGTGCCGCCATCGACCCGCACAGCGACTGGCAGGCGCAGGTGGAGCAGGCCATGGGCGCGTACTTCGGCGTGCTGATGCGCAACCCGGTGCTGCTGCGCACGCTGTTCATCGAGATCCTGGGCCTGGGCGCACCGGGCCTGGCCGCGCGGCGGCGCGCCAACCAGCAACTGGCCGACCTGATGCTGGACGTGGTGAACAACCGCACCGGCGAGCGCCTGCGCAAGACGCCGCTGCAGCCCACCATGGCGATGGCGGTGGTGGGCGGCATCAACGAAATGGTGCTGCAGTCCATCGAGCAAGGGCGCGCCGGCGAACTGCAGGAGCTGGTGGCCCCCGCGGCCGCGCTGCTGCGGGCGGCGGTGTTTGTGGAGTTCTAAGCCGCTCTGCGAGGCACGGAATCGTTGGCCCGCCGGTGAAGGGCCGTTGCCATTACGGAGCGTCTTCCCGCTGCGCCTTCAGACCTCGTTGGCGATCTCGATCAGATTCTCGTCCGGGTCGTAGATGTAGACCGAGCGAAGCCGTTGGCGCGCCCCCGTGGCTCCCACCGGCCCCTGTACCACCGCGATGCCCTGCGCCTGCAGGTGTGCCAGTACATCCTCGATGGGCGTGAGGGTGATGAAGCAAAGGTCGCCCGAGCCTGCGGTGGCGTGGCGCACATTGGGGTCCACCACCGTGCCCACTTCGTGCAGATTGATCTTCTGGTCGCCGAAGTGCAGCGCGTGGCGCCCGGGCTTGAACTCGCGCGCGGCCATGCCCAGGACGCGTTCGTAGAACGCAATGGTCGCCGGGATGCTGGCGACGGTCAGGACCAGATGGTCCAGGGATTGCACGGTGATGGGCATGGGGCTCCTGGAAGCGGTGGTTCAATGGTGCCAGGCCAGCGGAAGGCCCGCGTGCGGATGCGGGCCGAGGCCCGGAGACAGTGCCTGGATGCCGCTGGTGCAAAGCCGGGGCAGCCTGGGGTGGCCAGCCGGCATCAACCCCCCAGGCACGGCGCAGTCACAGCCTGCTCTCCACGCTGTTGCGCATGGCCGCCTGCGCCACGGCATCGAGCGCGCCGTCCACCACCGTCTGCTGCGCCAGCACGTGCATGGCGCCTTGCTGGATGAGCCGGTCCACCAGCCGCAAGGTCATGGACTGGGTGCGGCCGGACGCGCTGGTGAAGAGGAAGAAGGTGCCGTTGGAGCCGATCCACGACAGCTGCGTGCGCTCCCAGCGGCCGGCCACCAGCAGGTTCACCCAACTGCCGACGGCCAGCGCCGGCGTGCCGGGCTCGCCTTCTGCAGGGGCTGCCAACGCAGGCAACGGGCTCTCGGACTCGGGTGCCTGCGAGGCCTCCATGAAGCCCGATTCCTTGGCCTCGGAGGGAGCCACCCAGGGCTCGTCGTCTTCGTCCGGGGCGGGTGGTGGCGGCGGCGCAGGCGCTGCCGACACTGCGGCCGGCGTGCCGGCTGGCGCCGCCGTGCGGGGCGTGGCGGGCCGTGGGCCCGGCTTGAAAGCCTGCTGGTGCAGCTGCATCAGCAGCTCGAAGACGGCCTCGGTGCGGTCCGGCGGATAGTCGATGGAGGCCAGGCCTTCGCGCAGCTTGGGCAGCAGCTTGGGCAGCAGGCGCGCCAGGCGGCCGGTGTTCATGCGCGTCAGCTCGGGCTGGGCGCTCCAGATGAGGGCCTCCACCAGTTCCTGGTAGCGGCCCGGGTCGGTGCTGCCGCTCGTGTCGGTCAGGCGCGCCTGGGCCACGACCTTGGCCCACGGGCCCAGCAGAAAGCGCAGGATGGGGTCGGGCACCTTGTCGATGTCGGGCAGCAGCCAGATGTCGCGCGACACCTTGGCGGCCAGCAGGTGGCGCTGCTCGGCGTGCTGCAGGGCCTCGATGGCGCGCTGGCGTTCCTGCTTGCGCGCCTTTTCGCTCTCGGCCCATTTGGCGTGCAACTGCTGCAGCACCTGCTCGAAGTCGTCGGGCCCTTCGATGGTGGCGGTGGACAGCGGGCCTGCGATGTTCATGAGCGACCGCATGAAGCTCTGAAAGCCCGCCGCCTCGACGCTGTCAAACGCCTGGCTGCGGTCGGTGATGTCCTGCAGCAGGCGGCGCGCGGGGTGCTCCTTGTGGCTGAAAAAGCGCGGGTCGGCGAGCGCCAGTTGCAGCAGGGCCGGCTCCATCGCCCGCACGAACTGCTGCACGGGCCACAGCAGCCGGGCGTCGCGGGCGATGTTGTCCACCATCAGCGCCACCACCTCCATGCTCAGCGTCTGGCCCAGGCCGCTGGCATGCTGGCGCGCGGCCGCGGCAGGGGGGCTGTCCACGCCGCTGGCAGCGGGCGCGCGCGGGGTGCCCAGGCGCTCCATCATCTGGCCGACCTGGTTCATCTCCTGCAGCGCCTCGAAGGCGGCAGGCACCGTCATGGCGAAATCCGTGGCGGGCGGGTCCACGCGGGGCAGCGGGTCCAGCCCGTCGAACTCCCGCGCAAAGCGCTCGGCGAAGTCCTCCTGCACCTCGCCAAGGGCGCTGGACCCCGGCGCGGGCGCCGGTGCCACGGGCTCGTTCAGTTCGCCCAGCAGCAGGCGGCGCAGCCGGTCGAGCGTGAGCAGGGAGTCGGCGGGCACCGACGCCGCGGTGGCGAATTCGTTGTCGGCGGCAAAGCCCTGCGCGGCACCGGCCCCGGCGGGCGCGGCATACACCACCTGGCCGTCGGCCTGCCGCCTGGCATAGCCCACGGGCTGCACGCCGGTGTGCCTGAGCTTGTCGGTCTGCGCCAGGTACAGCGCGCGCAGCTCACTGCCCAGCGCCTGGGCCATCGGGCCGATCCAGTCGTGGCGCACCTGGTCGGAGACCTGCATCTGCGACACCACGGCTTGCAGTGCCTGCAGGAAGACGTCGGGGCGCAAGGGGTTCTGGTCGGGCTGCACGCTGGGCAGCCCCTGGGCTGCGCACACCAGCGCGTCCAGGTCGGCCAGGGGCCCGTCCACCGCGGAGATCAGGATCTGCCGCGCGCGGGCGCGCTCCACGCTGTCGCTGATCTGCGATTCGTCCATGAGTTCGAGCTCGTCGAAGTGCACGGTGAACAGCGAACGGGTGGTTTTCTCGGCGCTGCGGCTGGAGGATTGCTCGATGGACTTGCGCAGCGCCTCGGGGTAGCGGTCGCTCATCACGTTGGCCAGCCGCGTGATCTGTTGCCGCGCCTCGTGCATGGCCTGGTGCTCCCCCGCGGTGCGCACCGCGTCCTGGCGCGCCTGCAGCGTCATGCGGGCGGCTTCGGCCACGCGTTCCATCAGATACCTGGAGTCCGCCACCACGCCGGGAAAGAGGCTCTGGTACGCCGCGCTGCGGTCGTCAGAGGGGTGCAAGGCCGGTGTGGTGGTGCTGTTCAAGGCCATCTTCTGGGGGGTGAAGGGATCCGTAGCCGCCATGGTAAGCGGCAAAAAGGGGGCCGCGGCCCCCTGGTTGCATTTTTAGCGGCGGGCGGGCCGGGCCCGTCCCCGCGTTCGCTCACCCCCCGTGAAACTTCACCACCAGCGGCACGATCAGCAGCGCCACGATGTTGATGATCTTGATCAGCGGGTTGATGGCCGGGCCGGCCGTGTCCTTGTAGGGGTCGCCCACGGTGTCGCCGGTCACGGCCGCCTTGTGGGCCTCGCTGCCCTTGCCGCCGTGGTGGCCGTCCTCGATGTACTTCTTGGCGTTGTCCCAGGCGCCGCCGCCGGTGCACATGCTGATGGCGACGAACAGGCCGGTGACGATGGTGCCCATCAGCAGGCCGCCCAGTGCCTTGGGCCCCAGGGCCAGGCCCACCACGATGGGCACCACCACGGGCAGCAGGCTGGGGATCACCATCTCCTTGATGGCGGCGGTGGTCAGCATGTCCACGGCCTTGCCGTATTCGGGCTTGGCCGTGCCTTCCATGATGCCGGGGATGTCGCGGAACTGGCGGCGCACCTCCACCACCACGGCGCCTGCGGCGCGGCCCACGGCCTCCATGGCCATCGCGCCGAAGAGGTAGGGGATCAGCCCGCCGATGAACAGGCCCACGATGACCAGCGGGTCCGACAGGTCGAACGTGATGGCGCGGCCGTAGCTCTCGAGCTTGTGCGTGTAGTCGGCAAACAGCACCAGCGCGGCCAGGCCGGCCGAGCCGATGGCGTAGCCCTTGGTCACCGCCTTGGTGGTGTTGCCGACGGCGTCGAGCGGGTCGGTGATGTCGCGCACGCTGCTGGGCAACTCGGCCATCTCGGCAATGCCGCCGGCGTTGTCGGTGATGGGGCCGTAGGCGTCCAGCGCCACCACGATGCCCGCCATGGACAGCATGGACATGGCCGCCACCGCAATGCCGTACAGGCCCGCCAGCTGGTAGGCCGCCAGGATGGCCAGGCACACGAAGATCACCGGCCAGGCGGTGGAGCGCATCGACACGCCCAGGCCCGCGATGATGTTGGTGCCGTGCCCCGTGGTGGAGGCCTGCGCGATGTGCTGCACGGGCGAGTACTGCGTGCCGGTGTAGAACTCGGTGATCCACACCAGCGCGGCCGTCAGCACCAGGCCGGTGGCGCAGGCGCCGAACAGGCGCATCTGGCTGCCGCTGGCCATGATGGCGTTGTCCGGCATGATCCACACCGTGACGAAGTAGAAGGCGATGAGCGACAGCACGCCCGCGATCGCCAGGCCCTTGTACAGCGCGGGCATCACGTTCTTCATGCCGGGCGAGGCCTTGACGAAGAAGCAGCCGATGATCGACGCCACGATGGACACGGCGCCCAGCGCCAGCGGGTACACCACGGCGTTGACCGGGGCTGCCGCCACCAGCAGCGCGCCCAGCACCATGGTGGCGATCAGCGTCACCGCATAGGTCTCGAACAGGTCGGCCGCCATGCCGGCGCAGTCGCCCACGTTGTCGCCCACGTTGTCGGCGATCACCGCGGGGTTGCGCGGGTCGTCTTCAGGGATGCCGGCCTCCACCTTGCCCACCAGGTCGGCGCCCACGTCGGCGCCCTTGGTGAAAATGCCGCCACCGAGCCGCGCAAAGATGGAAATCAGCGATGAGCCGAACGCAAACCCGATCAGCGGGTTGAGCAGCGTGGCCAGGCTGGCGGTGGGCGTGAGGTTGCCGTTGCCCACCAAAAACCAGTAAAAGCCCGTGACGCCCAGCAGCCCCAGGCCCACCACCAGCATGCCGGTGATCGCCCCGCCGCGAAACGCCACGTCGAGCGCCGGGCCGATGCCGTGCGTGGCGGCCTGCGCCGTGCGCACGTTGGCCTTGACCGACACGTTCATGCCGATGAATCCGCAGGCGCCCGAGAGCACCGCGCCCACCACGAAGCCGATGGCCGTGGTGCCGTCCAGGAAGATGCCGATGAGCACGGCCAGCACCACGCCGACGATGGCGATGGTCTTGTACTGGCGGGCGAGGTAGGCGGCGGCGCCCGCCTGGATGGCGGCGGCGATCTCCTGCATGCGGGCATTGCCCGGGTCCTTGGCGAGGATCCATCCCCGCGCCCAGATGCCGTAGGCCACCGCAATCAATCCGCAAACCAGAGCCAGTATCAGGGGGGCAGTCAGCGCTGTAGTTCCAGCCATTGGTCGCTCCTTTCAATCTTTTCAGTTGCACGGAAGGAAACATCACAACGCAGGTCGGTGGTGCTTCCGCTGCGTTGCTTCCTCGTGCTACCGGGCCCGCCAGGGGGCAAGGAGTCGATTGGCCAACAGGCCCAATTTACAGGCAAACGCGGGTTTGCAAGCGGGCAGAAAGGGGCGTGCCCCTAAAATCAGGGTTAATCCCGACGCTGCGCGACTTGCCGCACGCATCGCGGGTTACGTTCAGCAACCACCATTCAAAGACATGTCCCTCAACAAAGTCACCCCCGGCAAGAACATCCCTGAAGCCTTCAACGTCGTCATCGAAATCCCGATGAACGCCGACCCGATCAAGTACGAAGTGGACAAGGAATCCGGCGCGATCTTCGTGGACCGTTTCATGACCACGGCCATGCACTACCCCACCAACTACGGCTACGTGCCGCAGACGCTGTCGGGCGACGGCGACCCGGTGGACGTGCTGGTGATCACGCCGTACCCGCTGCACTCCGGCGTGGTGGTGCCCTGCCGCCCCCTGGGCATCCTGATGATGGAAGACGAGGCCGGTGTCGATGGCAAGGTCATCGCCGTGCCCACGTCCAAGATCCTGCCCATGTACGACCACTGGAAGACCATCGACGACGTGAACGCCATGCGCCGCAACGCTATCGCCCACTTCTTCGAGCACTACAAGGACCTGGAAAAGGGCAAGTGGGTCAAGGTGCTGGGCTGGGAAGGCATCGACTCCGCCAAGAAGGAAGTCACCGACGGCATCGCGGCCTACCAGAAGGCCAACAACGCCTGATGGCCCAGCCTGGCCTGCCGGGCCAGGTGTGAGAAGAATTTGCCGCTGGCGCTTTATGGACAAGCGCCGGCAGCTATGAAAAAAGAAGCAATTGAAGAAAGCGCACAGGTTCCGGGCCTGTGCGCTTTTTTCATGGCCGGGCGCCGCCCGCCGTGGCCTGCGCTGTGCCGCGACCGTTCTCCGAATATCTGCCGAACATCCCCCGCCGCTGTCATGCACCCGCAACACGGGCGCCCTAGGCTCGGGCGCTTTCGTGGGTCTTTGATTCACTTCTTCCTTCATCCATCTATTCAACAGGCCCGGCAGGGCAGGGAGCGGCAGCAATGGCAATGGCAGTGGCACTGGTGCATTCATGGCGGCGCATGGCCGTGGGCGTGGCAACCGCGGTGGCAATGGCCGCCGCACTGGCAGGCTGTGGCGGCAGCGATGACGATGGCCGCGCGCAGCCCATTGCGTCGCTGCGGCTGCTGGGCAGCACGTCGCTGCCCACCGGCACGATGTTCGAGGGCGTCGAGTTCGGCGGCATCTCGGGCCTGGACCGCGCGGCGGACGGCAGCTACTGGGCCATCTCCGACGACCGGGGCGGCGAGCGGGGCACGCCGCGCTTTTACAACCTCGGCATCGACTACGACGCCGGCGGCAGCGTCAAGGTCAGGATCAACCGCCAGACGAACATGCTGCGCGAGGACGGCACCCCGTTCCCGGCCACCGCCCGCACGGTGGACCCCGAAGCCATCCGCACCGCGCCGGACGGCAGCCTGTACTGGGCCTCGGAAGGCAACTGGAGCGCCACGGCCGCCAGCCGCTTTCAGCCCTTCGTGCGGCAGATGACGCGCGAAGGCCGCTTCGTGCGCGAGTTCTCGCTGCCCGCCATGTACCAATACGTGGACAACGCCACCGATGGCGCGCGCAGCAACAAGGTGTTCGAGGCCCTGGCCGTGGCGCCGGACGGCACCGTGTACGCGGCCAACGAGGACGCGCTGATCCAGGACGGCCCCCTCACCAGCCTGCAGGGCGGCAGCGTGGTGCGCGTGACGGCGCTCGACCCCGCCACCGGCAAGGCCAAGGGGCAGTACGCCTACCCGTTGCCCAGGATTCCGGTGGACGCCGCGCCGGGCGCGCCGTTCGGGCCCGACAACGGCCTGTCGGACATGCTGGCCGTGGGCAACGGCCAGTTCATCGCGGTGGAGCGCGCCTTTGCCTCGGGCGTGGGCAACACCATCCGCCTGGTGTGGACCGAGATCACCAGCGCCACCACCGACGTGATCGGCACCGCGCGCCTGGCGGGCGCCACCTACATCCCCATGACGCGCCGGGTGCTGCTGGAGATGCCGCTCACCTGGCAGGGTGTGAAGCTGGACAACATCGAGGCCATCACCTGGGGCCACACGCTGCCCAACGGCCACCGCACCCTGGTGCTGGCGGCGGACAACAACTTCACTGCAGACACGCAGGCCAACCAGTTCATCGTGCTGGAGGTGGTGCCGCAGTAGCGCAGCAAACTGCGCCCGCCGCCTGCTGTGAGCCAATGAGGCTGCACCGCTGGTCTACAGGGCGCCAGGTGCTATCAAAATTGGAGCTTTCGACACTGCAAGCGATCCCTGCCGCAGGACGGTTGGTTGCGCAAACCGTGGAAACACCTGAGAGGAAATGCTGCGTCTCGCTGATAGACTGAGACAGCATTTTGTTACATATGGCGGGCGCATCGCGGCACCGCTGTCTGAAGGGTGATTCATGAAAGTTTCCGATCTGCGTATCGGTGTCAAGCTGGGATTGGGGTTTCTGGTGCTGGTGCTGCTGACGGCTTTGCTCGGCGCCATTGCGCTGGTGCAGATGTCGCGCATTCACGCCAATGCCGAAGCGATCGCCACCAACCTGCTGCCCAGCGTCACGCAGACTGGCGAGCTGCGTGTGTTGCTCAACCGCATGCGGCGGGCCGAGGCGGGCGTGGTCACTGCGCGCAACGTGGCCGAGGTCAAGGCGTTCTCCGAACAGGTGGCCGCGCGCCACAAGGACCTGGACCGTGTCGAAGCCACGTACGAAGCCTTGATCGACATCCCCAGGGAGCGCGAGGTCTATGCCGACTACAAGAAGCGCAAGCTCGCGTACGTCGAGCTGCAGGCCAAGCTGATGGACATCGCCAAGAGCGTGGACTTCAGCACCACCGAGACGCTGGAGCTCACCGGCGACGCCATGGCCATGCTGTACGCCGGCGAGTCCGAGGCGGCTTTCGTCGCCACGGCGGAGACGCTGGGCGAGCTGCAGAAAATCAACACCGAGGCCGCGCAGCAGGCAGAGGTCGATGCGCTGCAGGTCTTCAACCTGGCCCGCATCTGGGTGCTGGCCACGCTGGCGGTGTGCGTGGTGCTGGCCGCGGTGCTGGGTATCGGCATCACCCGCGCGGTGACGCGCCCCGCGCACCACGCGGTGCAGGCCGCCCGCGCCATCGCTGGGGGCGACCTGACGTCCGAAGTACCGCCCGGCGGCAAGGATGAAATGGGCCAGTTGCTGTCGGCGCTGGGCGAGATGCGGCAAAGCCTGGTGAACACCGTGAGCACGGTGCGCGGCAGCGCAGAAGGCGTGGCGTCGGCCAGCTCGCAGATCGCCTCGGGCAACAACGACCTGTCGGCGCGCACGGAGCAGCAGGCGTCGGCACTGGAAGAAACCGCAGCGTCGATGGAAGAGCTGGGCTCCACCGTGCGCCAGAACGCAGACAACGCGCGCCAGGCCAACCAGCTGGCGATGAGCGCGTCCACCGTGGCCGTGCAGGGCGGGGACGTGGTGGCCGAAGTGGTGGAGACCATGAAAGGCATCAACGACAGCAGCAAGAAGATCGCGGACATCATCAGCGTGATCGACGGCATCGCCTTCCAGACCAACATCCTGGCGCTGAACGCGGCGGTGGAAGCGGCCCGCGCCGGAGAGCAGGGCCGGGGCTTTGCGGTGGTGGCCGGTGAAGTGCGCAGCCTGGCCGGCCGCAGTGCCGAAGCCGCCAAGGAAATCAAGGCCCTGATCAATGCGAGCGTGGAGCGCGTGGAACAAGGCACGNCGTGGTGGCCGGTGAAGTGCGCAGCCTGGCCGGCCGCAGTGCCGAAGCCGCCAAGGAAATCAAGGCCCTGATCAATGCGAGCGTGGAGCGCGTGGAACAAGGCACGGCCCTGGTGGACAAGGCCGGGGCCACGATGACCGAAGTGGTCAGCTCCATCCGCCGGGTGACGGACATCATGGGAGAGATCAGCGCGGCCAGCAGCGAGCAAAGCGCGGGCGTGGGCCAGGTGGGCGAAGCCGTCACGCAGATGGACCAGGCCACGCAGCAGAACGCGGCCTTGGTGGAAGAAATGGCGGCGGCGGCCAGCGCGCTGAACGCCCAGGCGGGCGAACTGGTGAACGCGGTGGCGGTGTTCAAGCTGGAGGCGGGGGCAGAGCAGCGCGGCGCGGCGCCGCCATCGACATCTACAGCGCGCCACTACACCGTTGCGCCACCCGTGCCCGCACCCGCGGCGCGCAAGGCGGTGTCGACTTCGGCGCCGCAGCTGGCCGCACGCAGCAGTACTTCAGCCAAGCCCGCAGGCACCGCATCTGCGAGCAAGGCACCTGCAGCCAGCCTGCCCGCGCCCAAGCCCGTGGCGACACCGACTGCCAAGCCAGCGGCAGCACCGGCCAAGGCACCCGCACCGGCCGCGGGTGGGGATGATGACTGGGAGAGCTTCTGAGCAAAGGTCATCCCGGATATTCAAAGAAAAATGGCCGCTACCGCTTGTTGGATAAGGGGTAGTCGCTATAAAAAAAGAAGCACGCGAGAGAAGGATTCTCCGCGTGCTTTTTGCGTTTCAGGCACTGAGGGTGGCGATGGGGGCCATGCTGCCAGGCCCGGGCCTCACCGCTCGGGGTCGGGGTAGACCAACTGCAGACCCGGCAGGGTGGGCCGCTGGAACTTTTGCCACGCAGCGCCTTGCGGCTGTGCCAGGCGGTCGGCCACGGCCCACCAGGCGCTGGGGTTCAGGCCAATGCCGAAGTGGCTGGCCACCACCTCGATATTCTCGGTGTCCGGGTTGTGCGCCGCGGGCGCCTGGATGCTGCCGCGCCAGGCCACCACGCCGTCACTGCGCGAATAGATGCTGGTGGTGGGCACCGGGGGCGCCTCGGGCAGGTTGTAGTTGGCGGTCTCGCGCTCGATGCTGCGTCCGCTCGCGAACTGGTAGATGCGCCACGCATTGGTCGATGTGTGGTGCCCTGCAAACGGCGTGCCCAGCGTGATCACGCAGCGCACCCGGTCCGGCATTTCCTTGGCCAGCTCGCGGGCGTACACGCCGCCCAGGCTCCAGCCCACCAGGCTGACCTTGCGCCCGCTGGCGTCGCTGGCCGCCTGCAACTGGCGCTTGGCGTTGTCCAGCACACCTTCGCGGGGCCCCAGGTTGAGGCCCTGGCCCCAGCCCTGCGTGGCGTAGTTGCGTGAATCGAGGTAGCGGCGCAGCGGGATGGTGGTGGCGTCGCCCGCGGTGAGCCCAGGGAACACGATGACCGTGTGGCCGTCGCCCCGCGGAGCCCGCTGCAGCACGGGCCAGGCGGGCAGCACCGCGCCAAACTCCCACGGCGCGCGCAGCTCCAGGGCCAGCAAACGCAGCCCGGGCGGCGGCATGTGGGCGGGGTCGCCGGTCTCGGTTTTCTTGCTGAAAAATGGCATCGGGTCGTGCTTCCAGACGGGTTGGTGCGTCGGGTGGGTGGGGTGTCTGGTGACGGTAGCATTTTTTTGCGCCCACACGCCCTGCGCGCGTGGAGCCAGCTCTCCAAACTGCACACCCGCCAGGGGTGCGCCAGCGAGACATGGTCAGTCAGTTATGCCAAAAAGTGCTGGCTGATGGGCCTTTGCGGCTATATGGTGTGCAGTCAACGATCAATCCGTGCTTTCACTGAGGAGTCGCAAAAGATGCACCGTCTGAACATTTCCACCCGCCTTGCGGCCGCCTTTGCCGCCATGGTGCTGCTGCTCGTCATCCTGGGGGGAGTGGCGTTGGCGCATTCGGCCAGCCAGCGCGCGTCGCTCAACGACATCGTCACCATGCGCATCCCCATCACCAAGACCATGGGCACGCTGGCCGATGGGGTGAATGTGCAGGCCATCCAGTTCCGCAACCTGGCGCTGTTCACGTCCGAAGACATCATCAAGCAGTCGCTCGAGCGCGTGGCCGCAGCGCGGGCGTCGATTGCCAAAGAAATGCCGGTCATCGTCAGCCTGATCCGGTCCGACAAAGGCAAGGAGATCCTGGCGCGCATGCAGCAAAACCGCAGCAGCTTTCTGGCGCTGGGCGACGAGTACATCGGCCTGATCCAAAAGGGGCAAAAGGACGAGGCCCTGAAGCTGCTCGAAGAACGCCTGCGCCCCACCCAGCGGGCTTACCAGGCCACCATCCAGGAGCAGGTCGACTTCCAGGCCCAGGTCACCGCCGATGCGGGCGAGCGGGCCGAAGCCGCCGCCAGTGCACTGCAGCGCGACGTGCTCATCGCAGGGGCTGCAGCCATTGCGCTGGCGATCTTTCTGGCCATCACCATCATCCGCTCCATCACCCGCCCGCTGGCCCGGGCGGTGGAAGCCGCCGACCGCGTGGCCAGCGGCGACCTGAGCGGCCACATCCACGTGCAGTCGAAGGATGAAACCGGCCAATTGCTCGGCGCGCTGCAGCGCATGCAGCAAAGCCTGGTGACCACCGTGAGCACCGTGCGCGGCAATGCAGAAGGGGTGGCATCGGCCAGCTCGCAAATCGCCTCGGGCAACAACGACCTGTCGGCGCGCACCGAGCAGCAGGCGTCGGCCCTGGAGGAGACGGCAGCGTCGATGGAAGAACTGGGCTCCACCGTGCGCCAGAACGCAGACAACGCGCGCCAGGCCAACCAGCTGGCGATGAGCGCATCCACCGTGGCCGTGCAGGGCGGCGACGTGGTGGCCGAAGTGGTCGAGACCATGAAAGGCATCAACGACAGCAGCAAGAAGATCGCGGACATCATCAGCGTGATCGACGGCATTGCTTTCCAGACCAACATCCTGGCGCTGAACGCTGCTGTGGAAGCAGCCCGGGCCGGCGAGCAAGGCCGTGGCTTTGCCGTGGTGGCCGGTGAAGTGCGCAGCCTGGCCGGCCGCAGTGCCGAAGCCGCCAAGGAAATCAAGGCCCTGATCAATGCGAGCGTGGAGCGCGTGGAACANGTGGTGGCCGGTGAAGTGCGCAGCCTGGCCGGCCGCAGTGCCGAAGCCGCCAAGGAAATCAAGGCCCTGATCAATGCGAGCGTGGAGCGCGTGGAACAAGGCACTGCATTGGTGGACAAGGCCGGAGCCACCATGACCGAAGTGGTCAGCTCCATCCGCCGGGTGACCGACATCATGGGCGAAATCAGTGCGGCCAGCAGCGAGCAAAGTGCAGGCGTGGGCCAGGTGGGCGAAGCCGTCACGCAGATGGACCAGGCCACGCAGCAGAACGCGGCGCTGGTGGAAGAAATGGCGGCGGCGGCCAGCGCGCTGAACGCCCAGGCGGGCGAACTGGTGAACGCGGTGGCGGTGTTCAAGCTGGAGGCGGGAGTGCAACAGCGCAGCGCAGCCTCACCATCGAAGCCGGCACCACCTGCGCGCCATTACACCGCTGCGCCCCCAGCTGCGCGCAAGGCCCTGTCGACCCCGGCGCCCCACCTGGCTGCACACAGCGCCAGCAGGTCCGCCACGCCCGCAGGCGCCGCACCTGTGAGCAAGGCGCCTGCAGCCAGCCTGCCCGCGCCCAAGTCCGTGGCAAAACCGACTGCCAAGCCAGCGGCAGCACCGGCCAAGGCACCCGCCATGGCCAGGGCACCCGCACCGGCCGCTGGTGGGGATGATGACTGGGAGAGCTTCTGAGGCGGTAAGCCGTCAGCGAAAACGCATCACGTCACGATGTAGTTGCCAGGCGGCGCCAAGCGCTTTGCGGGTTGCTGTTCAACCGTTCGGCTCTGCGGCGGCCCGGCCTGGGGCGCTGCCGCTCTCTGCGGGGTGTCGAAACGGGCTACGTTCCTGCAGGTCATTTAAGTAGCCCCGGATTCCTTCAGTCTCCCGCTCCAGGAACCGCTCCACCGCCTCGGCGAATGCCGGGTGTGCCAGCCAGTGTGCGCTGGTGGCTTGAACTGGGAGTAGAGCGCGGGCCATTTTGTGTTCGCCCTGTGCACCACCTTCAAATCGCTGCACGCCGTGCTCGATGCACCACTGCAGTGGCTGGTAGTAGCAGGCCTCGAAGTGCAGGCAGTCCACTCGCTCCAGGGCACCCCAGTACCGGCCGTAGGCTGCGATGGGTGTTGTGTTTTCAGACTCGCTGGGTGCGCTACCGCTGGATGGGTGGTCGCTGATAGCTATCAAACTGCTAGCAATCGGATGTCCGTCGCGTTCGGCGATGAACAGCAACCACGCTTGCGGCAAGTGTGCTGCCATGCGGGCAAAAAAGTCGCGGGTGAGGTAGGGCGGGTTGCCATGTTCGAGGTAGGTGCGCTCGTAGCAGCGGTAGAAAAAGTCCCAGTCCGCCGCGCTGATGTCGGTGCCGCGCGCCCAGCGAAAGCGCACTCCCGCATCGGCCACGCGGCGGCGCTCCTGGCGGATCTTCTTGCGCTTGTCCTGGGTCAGGCTGGCCAGGAAGTCGTCGAAACTGTGGAACGGCCGGCCGCCGCTGTGCTGCGCAGGGGGCGCTGCGTGGGTGGCAAGTGGCACCGTTGCAATGGGCGCTGCTTGCGACCCGGCATGGGGCGTGGCGGGACCGGCATCGCTGTTGGCCGGAGCCGTGTTCGTCCAGTGGAACTGCACGGTGCGGCGCAGCATCAGCTCCTGCTCGGCGCTGGCTTCGATGTCCGCATCGCTCGCAAAGAGCATGTGCACCGACGACACGTTTTCTTCATCGCACCACTGGCACACCGCCTGCAGCAGCAGCGCCCGGGTCTCGTCGTCGCGTGCCAGCAGGCGGCTGCCCGGCACCGGGGTGAAGGGCACGGCGATCACGGCCTTGGGGTAGTAGGGCACGCCGTGCTGCTCGTAGGCGCTGGCCCAGGCCCAGTCGAAGACGTATTCACCGTACGAGTGGTTCTTGAGGTACAGCGGGCAGGCGGCCACCAGGGTGTCGCCGTCCCACAGCGTCATGAAGCGCGGCGCCCAGCCGGTGCGGGGCGTGGCGCTGCCGCTCTCGTGCAGTGCGGCCAGGTACTCATGCCGCAGGAAGGGCGTGGGGTGGCTCTGGCGCGCGAGCAGGGCATTCCAGGCGGCTGCGTCCACATCGAGCGGGGACGCGAGGACGCGGGCGATAATGGCAGCTTCCTTAGCCATGCGCTCTCCCGTGCCGCCCACTGCGGTGCGGGCCTGCATTGGCGGTATCCAACCCGGCCACAGGGGCCGACTCCAGTTCCATGACGCTCTCCATTTGCACTGCGCAGCTCAACTTTGTCGTGGGCGATATGCCCGGAAATGCGCAGAAGATCATTGCCGCTGCTCGCGAGGCCCACGCCCAGGGCGCTCGGCTGCTGCTCACTCCCGAGCTGGCGATCTGCGGCTATGCGGCCGAGGACCTGTTCCTGCGCCCCGCCTTCATCGCGGCCTGTGATGATGCCGTGAAAACCGTGGCCCGCGAGACGGCAGGGTTGAAAGGCCTGGTCATCCTGCTGGGCCACCCGCAGGCCCTGGCACCCGATGCGCCGGCCTTCAGCCCCTGCCACAACGCGGCCAGCGTGCTGCGCGGGGGCCGTGTTGAGCAGACGTATGCCAAGCGCGAGCTGCCCAACTACCAGGTGTTCGACGAGCGCCGCTACTTCGTCGCGGGCCATGCGCCCTGCGTGTTCGAGGTGGAGGGCGTGCGCGTGGGCGTGCTGGTCTGCGAAGACGCCTGGTTTGCCGCCCCTGCACGCGATGCCGCCGCGGCCGGCGCGCAGCTGCTGGCCGTCATCAACGCGTCGCCCTTTCACCTGGGCAAGAGCGCCGAGCGCGAGGCCACCATGCGCGAGCGCGTGGTCGAAACCGGCCTGCCGCTGGTCTATGCCCACTTGGTGGGAGGACAGGACGAGGTGGTGTTCGAAGGGCGATCGTTCGCGCTGAATGCGGATGGCTCGGTGGCTGGGCGCGGCCCGGGGTTTGAAGAAAAACTGGTGTTTGCGCAGGTCCAGCAAGCGCAAGACGCTATCAAAATAGAAGCAACGGTGGGGCCCGAGAAAAGTCTGGAGGCAGACCTCTGGGATGCCTTGGTGCTGGGTGTGCGCGACTACGTGGGCAAAAACGGGTTCCCGGGCGCGCTGCTGGGCCTGTCGGGCGGTATCGATTCGGCGCTGGTGCTGGCCATTGCAGTGGATGCGCTGGGCGCCGACAAGGTGCGCACGGTGATGATGCCGTCGCCCTACACGGCAGACATCAGCTGGATCGACGCGCGCGACATGGCCGACCGCATGGGCGTGCGCTACGACGAGATTTCCATCAAGCCGCAGTTCGAGGCCTTCAAGTCCGCGCTGGCCAGCGACTTCGCCGGTTTGGCCGAGGACACGACCGAGGAAAATCTGCAGGCGCGTATCCGCGGCACGCTCCTCATGGCCTTGTCCAACAAGTTCGGCTCCATCGTGCTCACCACGGGTAACAAGAGCGAGATGGCCACCGGCTACTGCACGCTGTACGGCGACATGGCAGGTGGTTTTGCGGTGATCAAGGACGTGGCCAAGACGCGGGTGTTCGACCTGGCGCGCTGGCGCAATGCCAATGACCCCTACGGCACGGGCACCAACCCCATACCGGAGCGCATCATCACCCGGCCGCCCAGCGCCGAACTGCGGGCAGACCAGAAGGACCAGGACAGCCTGCCGCCGTACGATCTGCTGGATGCCATCGTGGCGCGCTTCATGGAAAATGACGAGCCCATCGAATCCATCATCGCCAGCGGCTTTGCGCGCGCCGATGTGGAGCGCGTGACGCGCCTCATCAAGCTCAACGAGTACAAACGCCGGCAGGCACCCGTAGGGATAAGGGTGACGCGCCGCAGTTTCGGCAAGGACTGGCGTTACCCTATCACCAGCAAATTCAGGGCGTAGCGCTCCGGCGCTTCGCTTTCAGCCCGTTTTTTTATATTTCTTCAGGAGACACGCCATGAAAATGATCACCGCCGTCATCAAGCCCTTCAAGCTCGAAGAAGTCCGCGAGGCCCTGGCCGAGTGCGGCGTGACGGGCCTTACCGTGACCGAGGTGAAGGGTTTTGGCCGCCAGAAGGGCCACACCGAGCTGTACCGCGGCGCCGAGTACGTGGTGGACTTCTTGCCCAAGGTGAAGGTCGAGGTCGTCGTCAAGTCCGAGGACGTGGACCGCTGCGTGGACGCCATCGTGAACGTGGCGCGCACCGGCAAGATCGGCGACGGCAAGATCTTCGTGACGTCTGTGGAGCGTGTGGTGCGCATCCGTACCGGCGATCTGGACGACGCCGCTGTCTGATCCACCTGCCGCAGACGGACATGCGGCAGTTGAAAAAACAAAAGGGGCGGATATCCGCCCCTTCGCTTTTTACCCCCTCGGGTCCGTATCGCGATGTCGCAACAGCCAGCCTGTCTGCCTGTGTGTCTGTATGTCTGTCTAGTCAGATCACGGATCGCAGCGGGACGGGCGCCTGGTCAGGGCCTGCGGATTGCACCAGCGTGCGCAGCAACGCTTCGGTGTCGGTGGAGGTGTGCAGCAACCCCATCTGCCATTCGCCCATGAAACCACTGGCCACGCTGTGGTCCAGAAAGCCCATCAGCGCGTCGTAGTAGCCTGCCACATTGAGCAAGCCCAGCGGCTTGTCGTGGTAGCCCAGCTGGCGCCAGGTCCACACCTCGAACAGCTCTTCGAACGTGCCAATGCCGCCCGGCAGGGCGAGGAAGGCGTCGCTGCGCTCGGCCATCATGGCCTTGCGCTCGTGCATCGTCTGCACGATGTGCAGCTCGTCGCACAGGCGGTTGGCCAGTTCCTTGTCCACCAGCGCCTGCGGTATCACGCCGACCACGCGGCCGCCGGCTTGGCGTGTGGCCTCGGCCACCGTGCCCATGAGGCCACTGCGGCCACCACCGTAAACCAGCTGGCCGCCATGCTGGCCGATAAAGCGGCCCACGGCCTTGGCGGCCTCGGTGAACGCGGGGTTCTCGCCGGGGCGCGAGCCGCAGTAGACGCAGACGGAGAACGCAACGGGAATAGCGGGAATAGCGGAAATAACGGGCTCAGCCATGAAAAAACCTCTGAAAAAGTGCCGCGGCCCAGATGCCGCCGCACAGCAACAACGCCAGCAGCACGGCAGCACTGCCCATGTCCTTGGCGCGCTTGGACAGGTCATGCCATTCGGGGCCGATGCGGTCGATGGCGGTTTCGATGCCGGTGTTGAGCAGCTCCACGATCATCACGATCAGCACGGAGCCCGCAAGCAGTGCCACTTCGACCCAGCTGCGCCCCAGCCACAGCGAGAGCGGCAGCATCACGGCGGCAGCGATGGCCTCTTGCCTGAACGCCTTCTCACCCCAGCCGGCACGCAGGCCCTCCAGCGAATAGCCGGCGGCATGCCACATGCGGTTCAGTCCGGAACGGCTCTTTTGAGGGTTGACGGGCGAAGTTGGTTGGATTGGCTCTGGGGGGCGCATAGACATTTCCGCATTGTCTCGCAGCTGCATGACAGCTTGCGCCGCCCGCAGCGGCGCGGAAAGGCTATTTTTTAGCGAGCTCGAAGTGCACCAGCCGTGTGCCCGCCATCGCGTCATGCCAGAACTGGCGCTCCGGGTGAAACCGGCTCAGGATGGCCCACACAGCCACCCAGCCGCCCAGGAGCACCAGCACTTCCAGCACCGGCACGCCAAACAGGTAGGCCGCCAGCGGCGGCAGAAACCACACCCAGCTGAGCACGTAGCGCAGCAATGCCCGCAGCTGTGTGATGGGCTGCCCGGCCTTGTCGACCACCCGGATCAGCCAGGTCTTTTGCGCGAGGGTCTGGCCTTTGGCCCAGAACCATGTGAAGTAGATGCCGAACACCACGAACAGAAAAGCCTGCAGCGCGTGGCGGTTGTCCATGGCATTGCGCGTCTGGCTGAGCGTGCCGAAGAGGTAGCCGGCAATGAAGACCACGCCGAACATGAGCATGCCCTCGTACAGCCAGCAGGCCATGCGGCGCCACAGGTTGGGCGCGGTCAAGCCGAGGGGCTGGGAAGGGGCGGCGGTGGTGCTGGAGGTCGCTGTGGCGGCCTGCGGTGCGCTGGCGGGAGTGGAGGCGGTCATCCGGTGGTGAACAAGTCAGGCCAGGCCGGCAGCGGCCCGGTTATTGAGGGTACAAGCCGGAATTATCGGGTGTGACGGGCGGCGCGGCCACGGGGGCCTCTGCGGGACTGCTGCCCAGCGGTGGCAACGCTGCGGGCACGGCCACGGGCACCGACACGGGAGCGGTTTCCACCACCACGGAGCCGGTGGACTGCGACGCTGATGCGTTGGGGGCAGACGGTGCGGCAATGGACGACGGCACCGGCGCCGCCATGCGGGGCGAATGGTCGGTGACCGGGGGAATCTTGGGAGCGTTGGGCCGGGCCGGGTTGGCGGCGGTCGCGGCCGGCACCTGGGCCAGCTTCTTGGGGGACACGGGGTGCAACGCGGTGGCTGCTCCCTTGGGCTTGGGCACGGCCAGGGCGGCCAGGGCCCGGCGCTCGTCATCGGTCAGGGCCTGGTAGGCCTCCCACTGCGCGCGCTTGTCATCGGGCGCCAGGCGGTTGGTCACGGCGTAGTTCAGGCGGGCCTGGTTGCGCTGCTGCGCGCTCAGGCTGGCCCAGTCGGTCATGCGCTCGTGGAATTTCGCCTGCTCTTCCTCGGGCAGGCTCGAGAAATTGGCGGCCAGCGCCAGCCAGCGGCGCTTTTGTGACTCGCTGATCAACGCCCAGCGCTCGGCCAGCGGGTAGAGCGCCAGTTTCTGGGGCGTGGTCAGGGTCTCCCAGCCCGGGCCGGTTTCTATCTGGGGCACCGACATGGCACCAGCGCGCGACGGCGCGCGTGCATTGTTGGGGCTGGCCACCGCGGCTTCTGCACCAGCGGAGAGCACCGTACCGGGCACCATGCGCATTTGCCCGAGCACCTGGCCGCCGACCACGGCGAGCGCGCCCAAGAGCGCCAAAGCCAGCACGAAGGCTGGCAGGGCGGGGGAAGCGTCAGAAGGGCTTGGGTGCATGCAGTACGGGGTTGGCGGTGTCAGGCGGCTCAGTTCGACTGCGCGGAAGTCTTGAGAAACTGTACGAAGCCCGGATCGGCATACGCTGCCGGCGGCAGATCATCGGTCAAAAGGGCGGCGTCCACTTCGGCCACGTCATTGGCGCTGTTTTCGTCCTGGGCAATGTTGATCATCACGAGGCCGACCACCAATGCCATCAATGGGACGGCGGAGACAAGGGCGCTCCACCAGCCGCTGCGCTCGCTGCCGCCTCGGCCCAGGGTGGCCGTGCCGCCCGCGTTGACAACCACCGGGGCCGCCGCGCGCACGGGTGCAGCCACCTTCTTGCGCTGGGCCAAAGCCTGCATCCGCGAGGCTCGCAGGCGCTCGGCAATGTCATAGGGGAGGGCGTCGGTGCCGCCGGACAAACGTGCCGTCACCCGCCGTGCGAAGACGTCGGCGGCTGCTTGTGCCTGTGGCGAGGGGGTCTGTACAGTGTTCATAGCTCTATTCCTTTGGCCTTCAGTGCCTTGCTCAGGGTTTGTATCGCCCGAAAACAGTGCGTTTTGACACTGCCTTCAGAGCAACCCATGGCGGCAGCCGTTTCTGCTACATCCATTTCTTCCCAGTAACGCATGAGGAACGCTTCTCGTTGACGTGGCGGAAGTTCGGCGATTTCGGCTTCGATTTCATGGAAAGTCTGGGCCCGGCGGGTCAGATCTTCTGCACTCTCGGCCCGCTCGCTGCCTTCCGGGCCGGAATACGCTTCCAATAGATCAAAATCCATGCCATCTTCGCCGGGGCCCTCGAAGTCGCTCATGCTCGAAAACAGTGCATTGCGTGTCTTCTGGCGCCGAAACCAGTCCAGCGTGCAGTTGGACAGGATGCGTTGAAAGAGCATCGGAAGCTCGGCCGGCGGTTTGTCGCCGTAGTGCTCCGCCAGCTTGAGCATGCTGTCCTGCACGATATCAAGAGCCGCTTCCTCATTGCGCACGTGGTAGACCGAACGCTTGAAAGCGCGCTTTTCTACACTTTTGAGGAAATCGGAGAGTTCTTGTTCAGTGGCCAAGACAGGTCGGTCCGGGATGGAGTGGTGCCGCAGTCTCCCCAAAAATGGGGCTATGCGACACGGTAAGCCCCCCATTATCGCACCGGCTGGTGATTTTTTTGGCGACCGGCGGTTTTACATGTGTTGCAGTGCGATAATCGCCGCTGCAATTCAAAAGGCAAACGGGTCACGGTCCGGCGCGGCAATCATCCACGCTCATGTCCTTGGCCTCAAGTTCCAAGCTGGCTTCACAAGAGCGCGTGCAAGGGGCACCCAAGGTTTTTCGTCAGAGAAATTCACAAAGGTTGATCGATCATGGAAATCTCCAAGGCTGAACTCTCGTCAGCTGCCGCTGCTTCGCAGGGCAACACTTCCCCCTCTTCCTCTGCTTCTTCGGCACTGGCTTCGCAAGACCTCATGGGGTCCGAGATCCTCATCAAGTCGCTGCAGGCCGAGAACGTCCAGTACATCTGGGGCTACCCCGGTGGCGCGGTACTCTACATCTACGACGCGCTGTACAAGCAAGACACCATCCAGCACGTGCTGGTGCGGCACGAACAGGCTGCCGTCCATGCCGCTGACGGCTATGCCCGTGCGACGGGCGAAGTCGGCGTCGCGCTGGTCACGTCAGGCCCGGGCCTCACCAATGCCGTCACCGGCATCGCCACGGCGTACATGGATTCGATCCCCATGGTGATCATCTCCGGCCAGGTGCCCACGCCCGCCATCGGGCTCGATGCCTTCCAGGAGTGCGACACCGTCGGTATTACCCGCCCCATCGTCAAGCACAACTTCCTCGTCAAGGACCCGCGCGACCTGGCCGCGACGATGAAGAAGGCCTTCCACATCGCACGCACCGGCCGCCCCGGCCCCGTGGTGGTGGACGTGCCCAAAGACGTTTCCTTCAAGAAGGTGCCGTACAGCGGCTATCCACAATCGGTGGAAATGCGCTCGTACAACCCGGTCAAGAAGGGCCATGGTGGCCAGATCCGCAAGGCGCTGCAACTGCTGTTGGCGGCCAAGCGCCCCTACATCTACACCGGCGGCGGCGTGCTGCTGGGCAACGCCACCAACGAGCTGCGCACGCTGGTGGACATGCTGGGCTACCCAGTCACCAACACGCTGATGGGCCTGGGCGCCTATCCGGCGTCGGACCGCAAGTTCCTGGGCATGCTGGGCATGCACGGCACCATCGAAGCCAACAACGCCATGCAGAACTGCGATGTGCTGCTGGCCGTCGGCGCGCGTTTTGACGACCGCGTGATCGGCAACCCCAAGCACTTTGCCCAGAACGACCGCAAGATCATCCACGTCGACATCGACCCGTCGAGCATCTCCAAGCGCGTGAAGGTCGACGTGCCGATCGTCGGCGACGTGAAGGACGTGCTCACCGAGCTGATCTCCATGATCCGCGAGAGCAGCACCAAGCCAGATGCAGGTGCGTTGGCGGCCTGGTGGGACACCATCGAAGGCTGGCGCAAGCGCGATTGCCTCAAGTACAGCATGGGCAGCGGCGACGTGATCAAGCCGCAGTACGTGGTCGAAACGCTGTGGAACATGACCAAGGACGCGGACACCTACATCACGTCGGACGTGGGCCAGCACCAGATGTGGGCCGCGCAGTACTACCGCTTCGACGAGCCGCGCCGCTGGATCAACTCTGGCGGTCTGGGCACCATGGGTGTGGGCATTCCCTACGCCATGGGCATCAAGCTGGCCAAGCCTGACTCCGAAGTGTTCTGCATCACCGGCGAAGGCTCGGTGCAGATGAACATTCAGGAGCTGTCGACCTGCCTGCAGTACAACACGCCGATCAAGATCTGCTCGCTGAACAACCGTTACCTGGGCATGGTGCGCCAGTGGCAAGAGATCGAATACTCCGGCCGCTACAGCCACAGCTACATGGACGCGCTGCCCAACTTCGTGAAGCTGGCCGAAGCCTACGGCCACGTCGGCCTGCTGATCGAGAAGCCTGGTGATGTGGAGCCCGCGCTGCGCGAGGCCCGCAAGCTCAAGGACCGCACCGTGTTCCTGGACTTCCGCACCGACCCCACCGAGAACGTGTTCCCGATGGTGCAGGCCGGCAAGGGCATCACTGAAATGCTGCTGGGTTCCGAGGACCTGTAAACACAGGCCTTCGGCTCCCGCCGCGGCCTCCAGCGACGGTCCTGCCGTGGCTGTGGGCCAATCTCCTGCTATCACTTCGATAGCTTCACTTCGACGAATCTATTGTCTGCCGAGCCTGCGTATTACCGTGCGCAGGGGAGGGCAGCGAAAAGAGGAATGTCTTCATCATGAAACACATCATTGCCGTCCTGCTGGAAAACGAACCCGGTGCGCTGTCGCGCGTCGTCGGCCTGTTTTCCGCCCGTGGCTACAACATCGAATCGCTCACCGTGGCGCCCACCGAGGATCCATCGCTGTCGCGCATGACCATCCAGACGACGGGCTCCGACGACGTGATCGAACAGATCACCAAGCACCTGAACCGCCTCATCGAAGTGGTCAAGGTGGTCGACCTGACCGAAGGCGCCTACACCGAGCGCGAGCTCATGATGGTGAAGGTGCGGGCGGTGGGCAAGGAGCGCGAGGAGATGAAGCGCATGGCCGACATCTTCCGCGGCCGCATCATCGACGTGACCGAAAAGAGCTACACCATCGAGCTCACCGGCGACCAGTCCAAGAACGACGCGTTCCTGCAGGCCATCGACCGCACGGCCATTCTCGAAACCGTCCGTACCGGTGCCAGCGGCATCGGCCGCGGCGAACGAATTCTTCGCGTGTGACGGATCTGCCTTCGACCGGCTAGCGTCGTTGGGGAACCTTGCCGTGCCAAAGCACTGTCTGCGGCTCCCCGCCTAGCCATCCGGCCGCATCCAAGTCCTATGTAAGACAATTCACCGTTTTTTCCACCCTGACAACGTATTTTTACCGGAGCGACCCATGAAAGTTTTCTACGACAAAGACACCGACCTGAGCCTGATCAAGGGCAAGACCGTGGCCATCATCGGCTACGGCTCGCAGGGCCATGCCCACGCACAAAACCTGAACGACAGCGGCGTGAAGGTCGTGGTCGGCCTGCGCAAGGGCGGTGCATCGTGGGACAAGGTCGGCAAGGCCGGCCTGAACGTGCTGGAAGTCAACGACGCGGTTAAGGCTGCCGACGTGGTCATGATCCTGCTGCCTGACGAAGACATCGCAGCCGTCTACAAGAACAACGTGGAACCCAACATCAAGCAAGGCGCATCGCTGGCCTTCGCCCACGGTTTCAACGTGCACTACAACCAGGTCGTGCCCCGCGCTGACCTGGACGTGTGGATGGTCGCTCCCAAGGCCCCTGGCCATACCGTGCGCAACACCTACACGCAAGGTGGCGGCGTGCCCCACCTGGTCGCCGTGCACCAGGACAAGTCCGGCAAGGCCCGTGACCTGGCCCTGAGCTACGCTGCTGCCAACGGCGGCGGCAAGGCCGGCATCATCGAGACCAACTTCAAGGAAGAAACCGAGACCGACCTGTTCGGCGAACAGGCCGTGCTGTGCGGCGGTGCCGTCGAGCTGATCAAGATGGGTTACGAAACCCTGGTCGAAGCCGGCTACGCCCCTGAAATGGCCTACTTCGAATGCCTGCACGAACTCAAGCTCATCGTGGACCTGATCTACGAAGGCGGCATTGCCAACATGAACTACTCGATCTCGAACAACGCCGAATACGGCGAGTACGTGACCGGCCCTGAGGTGATCAACGAAGAGTCGCGCAAGGCCATGCGCAACGCGCTCAAGCGCATCCAGAACGGCGAATACGCCAAGATGTTCATCCAGGAAGGCCGCCTGAACTACCCATCGATGACGGCCCGCCGCCGCAACACCGCCGACCACAGCATCGAAGTGGTGGGCGGCAAGCTGCGCGCCATGATGCCCTGGATCGCCAAGAACAAGCTGGTCGACCAGACCCGCAACTGATTCTTTCCCTGCGGGGATGGATTCACAAGGCCACTTCGGTGGCCTTTTTCGTTGCTGGGGCCGTTGCAGGGCAGGGCGCGTTGATTTTGATGACGCCAAACCCTCTGCAGTGCTGCCGCGCCCGTGGGGTGCTCCACTGGCAGGCGCTACACTGCTGCCTTCGCCTTTTGCGCATGCAGCGCTCTGTCCGTTCCCCGGAACCAGGCTGAAAAACTATAAATTTAATAGCAGCTTGCGCACGACAGGCAAGCGCTGGAGGACAATGGAATGCATGATGGCAACGAGTCTGCCGAGAACCCGGAGGTGATGGTGCGCAAACGGCGCAAGGGCATCTACATCCTGCCCAACCTGTTCACACTGGCGGCATTGTTCGGTGGTTTCTATTCCGTCGTGATGGCCATGAACGGGCGGTTCGACCAGGCAGCGATCGGCGTGTTCTGCGCCATGGTGCTCGACAGCCTGGACGGGCGCGTGGCCCGCATGACCAACACCCAGAGTGCCTTCGGTGAGCAGATGGACTCGCTGTCCGACATGGTGTCTTTCGGCGCGGCACCAGCCTTGATCGCTTACGAGTGGTCCCTGCAGGGCCTGGGCCGCTGGGGCTGGATTGCCGCTTTTGTGTACTGCGCCTGCGCGGCGCTGCGCCTGGCACGGTTCAACGTCAACACCAGCGTGGTCGACAAGCGCTACTTCCAGGGGCTGCCGTCGCCTGCCGCTGCCGCGCTGGTGGCCGGCTTCATCTGGCTTATGACCGAGCTGGGTGTGCACCCTGGCGAGGACGGGTGGCTCACCTGGTCGCAGATCACCTGGATCATGTTTGCCTTCACGCTGTACTCGGGCCTCACCATGGTGACCAACGTGCCGTTCTACAGCTTCAAGGATGTGCAGATGAAAAAGAGCGTGCCTTTTGCCGCCATCGTGCTGATTGCGCTGGGCATTGCCGTCATCAACATCCACCCGCCCAGCGTGTTGTTCGGTGTATTCGTTCTGTACGGCCTTAGCGGTTACGGAGTGTATGCCTGGCGCAAGGCCAAGGGGCAGCACAGCAGCGTGATCAGCACTTCCACCGACGAACCGGATGAGCGCGGGCTGCACAAGTGAGCACTGCCGCGCCAGCGCAGTTGTGCTACATTGCGCTGCATGAACACGTTTGCCCTGGCTCTACTGCTACCTCCCCACGGGCGGAGACAGTAGGCGCACGCGCACACTTTTTCTTCAAAGGCCCGTATGCACCCGCAACGGGCCTTTTGCTTTGGGCGCCAGATTTTTGACGTTGCGGGACCCCACCCACCGATACCAGGAGAACGACATGGCTGACAAACTGATCATTTTCGACACCACCTTGCGCGATGGGGAGCAGTCCCCCGGCGCCTCGATGACCAAGGACGAGAAGCTGCGCATCGCGCGCCAGCTCGAGCGCCTGAAGGTGGATGTGATCGAAGCCGGTTTCGCGGCCAGCTCCAACGGTGATTTCGAAGCGGTGCAGAGCATTGCCAATGCGATCAAGGACTCGACCATCTGTTCGCTTTCGCGGGCCAACGACCGCGACATCTCGCGGGCGGCCGAGGCGCTCAAGGGCGCCAACAGCGCGCGCATCCACACGTTCATCGCCACCAGCGCGCTGCACATGGAAAAGAAGCTGCGCATGACGCCCGAGCAGGTGCTCGAGCAGGCCAAGCAGTCGGTGCGCTTTGCGCGCAACCTGGTGGCCGACATCGAGTTCAGCCCGGAAGACGGCTACCGCAGCGACCCGGACTTTTTGTGCCGCGTGCTCGAAGCCGTGATCGCAGAAGGCGCCACCACCATCAACGTGCCCGACACCGTGGGCTACGCCATCCCTGAGCTGTATGGCAACTTCATCAAGACGCTGCGCGAGCGCGTGCCCAACAGCGACAAGGCCATCTGGTCTGTGCACTGCCACAACGACCTGGGCATGGCGGTGGCCAACTCGCTGGCCGGCGTGAAGATCGGCGGCGCACGCCAGGTCGAATGCACCATCAACGGCCTGGGCGAGCGTGCCGGCAATTGCTCGCTGGAAGAAGTCGTCATGGCGATCAAGACACGCCGCGATTATTTCGACCTCGACCTGAACATCGACGCCAAGCACATCGTGGCTGCCAGCCGCATGGTCAGCCAGACCACCGGCTTCGTGATCCAGCCCAACAAGGCGGTGGTGGGGGCGAATGCGTTTGCGCACGCCAGCGGCATCCACCAGGACGGCGTGCTCAAGGCCCGCGACACCTACGAGATCATGCGTGCCGAGGACGTGGGCTGGTCGGCCAACAAGATCGTGCTGGGCAAGCTCAGCGGCCGCAACGCCTTCAAGCAGCGCCTGCAGGAGCTGGGCGTTCAGCTCGACAGCGAAACCGAGATCAACGGCGCCTTCGCCAAGTTCAAGGAACTGGCAGACCGCAAGAGCGAGATCTTCGACGAGGACATCCTGGCGCTGGTCAGCGATGAAAGCGTGACCAGCGAGAAGGAGCAGTACGGTTTCGTGTCGCTGTCGCAGCACAGCGAAACCGGCGAGCGTCCCCAGGCCACCATCGTTTTTACGGTCGAAGGCAGGGAAGTGCAGGGCAAGTCCGACGGCAATGGCCCCGTCGACGCATCGCTCAAGGCGATCGAGTCGCACGTCAAGAGCGGGGCCGAGATGGTGCTGTACTCCGTCAATGCGATCAGCGGCTCCACAGAGAGCCAGGGCGAGGTCACGGTGCGCCTGCAAAACAGCGGCCGGGTGGTCAACGGTGTGGGGGCTGACCCGGACATCGTCGTGGCGTCTGCGAAGGCCTACCTGAGCGCGCTGAACAAGTTACAAAGTAAAGCTGATCGGGTGGCAGCACAAGGTTGATCCGTGAATTTATAATTTCATTCACTTTCTCGGAAAGTCGCGCAAGGTATTGATCTTGCGCGACTTTTTTTGATTTAGTACACTGCTCAACACTTTTTACCGTTTGGAGCATTTGGATGCACCATCTCCGCCGCGCTGCAGTGAACCGTTTCTTACAGCTTTTGGGCTTTGTCGTCGTGAGCGCGGCGTTGGCTGCGCCTGTCGCGCATGCCCAGGAACGCAAGAAAGCTTCCGTCAAGAAACAACAGACCAGCGCGTCCAGCGCCAGCGCCAAGCGGGCCGTTGCGCCACGCAAGGCCGCCACGGCCACCAAGCCCGTGCGTGTGTCTGCCAAGACTTCCAAGGCCGCCACCCGTGTCGCTTTCATTCCGGCCAAGCCTTCCTTTGGCCAGATCGCCGGACTTCACGAGGTCAATGACCCGCTCGACCTGAAGTCCAGCGTGGCCCTCGTCATCGATCAAGATACGCACGAAGTGCTGCTGTCCAAGAACGACCACGCCGTGCTGCCCATCGCCTCGCTGACCAAGCTCATGACGGGCATGATCATTTCGCAGGCCAAGCTGCCGATGGAAGAGCCCATCACCATCACGCAAGACGATGTGGACACCGAAAAGGGCAGCCGGTCGCGCCTGGTGGTGGGTGCCACGCTCACGCGCGGTGAGATGCTGCACCTGGCGCTCATGTCCAGCGAGAACCGCGCGGCGCATGCCCTGGGCCGCACATACCCCGGCGGGCTGGAGGTTTTCGTGACGCAGATGAATGCCAAAGCCAAGCTGCTGGGCATGACCGACACGCGCTATGTGGAGCCTACCGGCCTGTCGAGCCGCAATCAGTCCAGCGCCCGCGACCTGGCGACCTTGGTCAACGTCGCGCATGGCGATCCGCTGCTGCGCGAGCTGTCCACTTCGCCCGGCTACGAAGTGGCTGTAGGCCAGCGTACGCTGCAATACAACAACACCAACGGCCTGGTGAAGAACCCCACGTGGGACATCGGCTTGCAGAAGACCGGCTACATTTCGGAGGCAGGTCGCTGCCTGGTGATGCAGACCCAGATCTCTGGCCGCAAGCTGATCATGGTGTTCCTGGACTCGGCAGGTAAATTCAGCCGCCTGGGAGACGCGGAGCGTGTCCGCCATTGGGTCGAAACCCTGCCTTCGTCACTGGCTGCACCGTTGCAGGCCCGTGCCGCGATTCCTGCGGTGAAGTAAGCAGGGTCGAGGGTGGGCGGGTGGGCAGGCGCGACGTGCGAGCTGCCTTTGCGATGTCCAGCTGATGTGCTGAACCCTGCGGGATGCGCAACATGAACAAAGGCCGACTGTGGCAACACAGGTCGGCCTTTTTGCTGGGTAAGTCTGCGAAGGTTTCAGGCCGCAGCACGGCCCCAGAACAGGGCAGCACAGCACAGCAGTTGCATCGCGGCTGTCTACGGGCCAAACACAGGATGTGGCGCCTTGGCTGGTTCCGGTGCCGTCAGCCCAGCCCTGTGCCGCGTGCCGCAGCGTCGGCGGTCAGCTCTGCGCTGGCGGTGTGTCCGAGCGCATGTGATATCTCCTTGGCTGTGGCCTGCAGCTTGGGCAGCCAGCCTTCGTCCAGCCTGTCTGCCGGGGCCGAGATGGACAGGCCCGCCACCAGCTTGCCTTGGTCGTCGTACACGCCCGCTGCCATGCAGCGCACGCCCAACTCCAGCTCTTCGTTGTCGCGCGCCATGCCGTACTGCCGCGCCTTGGCCAGCTCGCGTTCCAGTAAGGGTAGCTGCGTGATGCTGTTGCGCGTGTGGCCTGCCAAGCCTGTGCGGGTGGCGTAAGCGCGCACGCGCTGCGGGTCGTCCAGTGCCAGAAAGAGCTTGCCGGTGGAAGTCAGGTGCAGCGGGGCCCGCCCGCCGATGGCGCGCACCACCTGCATGCCGGAGCGCTCGCTGTAGGCGCGCTCCACATAGACAATCTCGTCGCCCTGCCGCATGCTCAGGTTCACGGGCTGCTGAATCAGCTTGTGCAGGTTGCGCATGGGTGTCAGCGCCGCGTCGCGCACACTGAGGCGCGCCTTGACCAGGTTGCCCAGCTCCAGCAAGCGCATGCCCAGGCGGTAGCTGCCCGATTCCGGCCGGTCCACAAACCGCCCGATCGTTAGGTCGTTCAGGATCCGGTGGGTGGTGGACGGGTGCAGACCTGTCTTCTCGCTGATTTCCTTGAGGGAAATGGCTTCCTCGCGCGAAGCCAGCACATCGATCAGCGTGAACATGCGCTCAAGGACCTGAACGCTCGGTTTGACAGGAATGCTCGGATCGTTTTTTTTCATGGCGGCGGTGCTGTGGCGACCGCCGCATTTTATCTTGTGAAATGCAAACGCGCTGTCAGGGGTTGGGAGTGACGGTGTCGCCGGTGCGCAGCCACTGCCCGTCGGTGCGCAGTTCGTGGGGGTGAAAGCGCGCTTTGTAGTTCATCTTGGGGCTGGCTTCGATCCAGTAGCCCAAGTACACGTGGGGCAGGTCGAGGGACTTCGCCTGCGCGATCTGCCACATCACGTTGTAGGTGCCGTAGCTGCAGTGCGGCTCGGGTTCGTAGAAGGTGTACACCGCCGACAGGCCGTCGTCCAGCACGTCCAGGATGGACACCATCTTGAGCGCGCCCGGCTCGCCGTGCGCATCCAGCTCGCGGAACTCCACCAGCCGTGAATTCACCCGGCTTTGCAGCAGGAACTGCGTGTACTGGTCGATGCTGTCGTGGTCCATGCCGCCGCCTGAATGGCGGCCGTTCTGGTAGCGCAGGTACAGCTGGTAGTGCTCCGGTACGAAGCACAGTCGCAGCACCCGCGCCTGCAGGTTGCCGTGGCGGGCCACGGACCGCCGCTGGCTGCGGTCGGGCTTGAATTCATTCACCAGCACGCGCAGCGGCGTGCAGGCCTGGCAGCCGTCGCAGTAGGGGCGGTAAGTGAACATGCCGCTGCGGCGGAATCCCTTCGCGACCAAGTCTGAATAGACATCGCTCTGGATCAAATGGCTGGGCGTGGCGACCTGCGAGCGTGCCTGCCGGTCCGGCAGATAGCTGCAGGGATACGGGGCCGTCGCGTAGAACTGCAGGGTCTGCAGCGGAAGGTCGTTGAGTTGCGTCATGCCGTAAAGACTGTGGAGGGCAGCAGCTCGGTCCAGTATACGGGGTCGAATCTCCATGCGGGTGCGGGCAAACGCTGGGCTTGCTGCACGTGTTCGACGAAGGTGCGCCGGTCGATTTCGCGGCCACCCAGGGACGCCAGGTGGCGGGTGTTCTGCTGGCAGTCGATGAGCTGCACGCCGTGGTGGCGGCACAGTGCCACCAGGGCCGACAGCGCGATCTTGGAGGCATCGGTGGCGTGCGCGAACATGGATTCGCCAAACACGGCCTGCCCCAGGGCCACGCAATAGAGCCCGCCCACCAGCCGGCCATCGACCCAGGTCTCCACGCTGTGCGCGTGGCCGGCCTCGTGCAGGCGGGTGTAGGCGTCCATCATTTCCGGCACGATCCAGGTGCCGGCCTGGCCGTCGCGCTCTTTGGTCGCGCAGGCCGTGATCACGGCGTCAAATGCGTGGTCGATGCGGATCTCGGCACGCGGATTGGCGCGAAACGCCTGCAGCGTTCTGCGCAGGGACCGGTGCAGCTTGAACTCGTCCACATGCAGCACCATGCGCGGGTCGGGCGCCCACCACAGGATGGGTTGCCCCGGGCCGTACCAGGGAAAGGTGGCTTGGCCGTATGCCGCCTGGAGATGTGCGACATCCAGCACGCCACCCGCGGCCAGCAGGCCGGGGGCAGGGTCGTCCGCACCCCACGCCTGGTCAGGGTGGGGTAGGGGGTCTTCGGGCTCCAGCCAGGGCAATTGCGGGGGCATGGGTCAAGCGGGCAGTGGCAGGATCATGGCCATTGTCCGGCATGTTGTGTCGCCGGGGCACCAGCGCATGCAGACGAGATGGCCGGGCAATAAAAAAGCCCACCATGCTGTGCACGGTGGGCTTAGTATGGCTCCTCGACCTGGGCTCGAACCAGGGACCTACGGATTAACAGTCCGGCGCTCTACCGACTGAGCTATCGAGGAATGTTCGGTATGACTTGCAACTGACTAATTGAAAGGCCCCGCGTACACATGCAGGGCCTGCAAAATTCTTGGCTCCTCGACCTGGGCTCGAACCAGGGACCTACGGATTAACAGTCCGGCGCTCTACCGACTGAGCTATCGAGGAACAAGACTTAGATTATATACACAAAAATAGCGCCTTGAAAACTCGCGGCACGCAATGTGCGGCCTGCATACGCGATGCGTGCCGGGGCAGGCCGGGCCTCTGCCGCGCATCAGGGTTCGGGGCGCAGCCACAGCCACACCAGCACGCACGCCATGCAGGCCGACGCCACCGCAGCGACCCAGGTCCGTGCCCCGCCCATCCACAGCACGGCGGCACTGGCCGTCATGAAGATGGCCGCACTCCATTTGGCGCGGCGGCTGACCTTGCCGCCTTGGGCCCAGTTGCGCAGCAGCGGCCCGAAGAGCCGGTGGTTCCACAGCCACTGGTACAGCCGCGGAGAGCTGCGCGCCGCCGCCCATGCGGCCATCAGGATGAACACGGTGGTCGGCAGGCCCGGCACGATCACGCCGATGATGCCCATCACAAGGCACAGCACCGCAAACCCCAGCAGCAGCCACCGCACGGGCCACGGCAACGGGCGCAGCGGCGGGCCGTCGGTAGCGGCATGGGGGTTGGCGTCAACGTGGTCTGGGTCTCTGGGCGTGGTGGCCATGGGGCTTATTGTCGCCCCGTGCCGGCCGGTGGCGGCTCTTTCAGCGCGCGGTATGCCGCCGCGCTATGCTGCGCCCCACCAGGCTGCCGATCCATCATTTCATCACGATCCCCACCATGACCGTTCACACCATCCTCAAGATGGGCGACCCGCGCCTGCTGCGCATCGCCCAGCCTGTCACCGAGTTCGACACCGACGCACTGCACCTGCTGGTGCGCGACATGTTCGACACCATGCGCGCTGTCAACGGCGCGGGCCTGGCCGCACCGCAGATCGGGGTGGACCTGCAGCTGGTGATCTTCGGCTCCAACGACCGCAACCCCCGCTATCCGGACCGCCCCGTGGTGCCGCCCACGGTGCTGCTCAACCCGGTGATCACGCCGCTGGGCGATGAGGAAGAAGAAGACTGGGAGGGCTGCCTGTCGGTGCCCGGCCTGCGCGGCAAGGTGCCCCGGTGGGTACGTATTCGCTACACGGGGTTCGACCCGTATGGCGACCCCATCGACCGCACGGTCGATGGCTTTCATGCACGGGTGGTGCAGCACGAATGCGACCACCTGGTCGGCAAGCTTTATCCGATGCGGGTGCGCGATTTCACGCAGTTCGGCTTCACCGAAGTGCTGTTCCCCGAGATCAGCGCTGACGAAGACGACTGAAGCATGTCCGCAGCGGCGGGCACGACGCGGGCCTGCTCAGTCCGACAACTCGCGCAGCAGCTCCGTCTCGATCTGGATCTGCCGCGCGTTGTTCTGCAGCTCGGGCCCTTGCACCAGGAAGGTGTCTTCCACCCGCTCGCCCAGCGTGCTTACCTTGGCGAGCTGCACGCTCAGGTGGTGGTGGGCCAGGATGCGGGCCACCAGATACAGCAGGCCGGCGCGGTCGCTGGCCGAGATGGCCAGCAGCCAGCGCTGCGCTTTTTCGTCCGGCCGCAACGTGACGCGCGGCGCCACCGGAAAGCTCTTGACCCGGCGCGACACGCGCTTGCGGGCAGGCTCGGGCAGCGGGCCGCCGGTTTCGATCACCCGCACCAGGTCGCTTTCGACCATGTGCGTCAGTTCGCGGTAATGCCCGGGTTGTGACGAGGCCACCACCTGGAAGGTATCGAGCGCATAGCCGTTGTTGGCCGTGTGCACGCGCGCATCCAGGATGGAAAAGCCCGCACGGTCGAAGTAGCCGCAGATGCGCGCGAACAGGTCTTCCTGGTCGGCGGCATACACCATTACCTGCAGGCCGTCGCCCGCGAGTGACTGCCGTGCGCGTACCACCGGCTTGGCCGTGCCCACGTGCCGCGACAGGTGCCGCGTGTGCCAAGCAATGTCGGCCGCCTCGTGGCGCATGAAGTAGCTCACATCCAGCGTGGCCCACAAAGCCTTGTGCGCCTCGAACGGCAGGGCGCTCAGCGCCAGCAGCACCAGTGCCTCGCGCTTGCGTGCTTCGATCTCTGCGGCGGCGTCCGGCGCGCGGCCGCCCAGGGTGCGCAGGGTGGAGCGGTACAGGTCTTCCAGCAGCTTGCCCTTCCAGGCGTTCCAGACCTTGGGGCTGGTGCCGCGGATGTCGGCCACGGTCAGCAGGTACAGCGCCGTCAAGTACCGCTCGTTGCCCACGCGCCGTGCAAAGGCGGCGATCACATCGGGGTCCGAGAGGTCTTCTTTCTGGGCGATGCGGCTCATCGACAGGTGCTCGCTGACCAAAAACTCGACCAGTTGGGCGTCCTCGCGGTCCACGTCGTGCTGCCGGCAGAAGTTGCGCACCTCCTGCGCGCCGATCACCGAATGGTCGCCGCCGCGGCCCTTGCCGATGTCGTGGAACAGCGCGGCCAGGTACAGCAGCCAGGGCTTGTCCCAGCCGCCGGCCAACTGCGAGCAGAACGGGTACTCGTGCGCATGCTCGGCCATGAAGAACCGGCGCACGTTGCGCAGCACCATCAGGATGTGCTGGTCCACCGTGTAGACGTGGAACAGGTCGTGCTGCATCTGCCCCACGATGCCGCGAAACGCCCACAGATAGCGCCCCAGCACCGAGGTCTGGTTCATCAGCCGCATCGCATGCGTGATGCCCGAGGGCTGCTGCAGGATGCGCATGAAGTTGGCGCGGTTGACCGGGTCGCGCCGGAAGGCGCCGTCCATCACGCCGCGGGCGTTGTACAGCGCCCGCAGGGTGCGGGCTGACAGGTCTTTCAGGCCCACCGTCGTCTGGTAGAGCAGGAAGGTTTCCAGAATGGCGTGCGGGTCGCGCTGGTACAGGTCGTCGCTCGCCACCTCGATGAGGCCGGCTTTTTCGAAGAAGCGCTCGTTGATGGGCCGCGGCTCGTGGGTGGAGGGGTTCAGCCGCTCCTCGATGTTCAGCAGCAGGATCTGGCTGAGCTGGGACACCGCCTTGGCCGCCCAGTAGTACCGGCGCATCAGGCTTTCGCTGGCGCGCATCGGCAGGCGCGATCCGTCGGGGGCCTGCGAGCGGTAGCCGAACGATTCGGCCACGGCGGTCTGCAGGTCGAACACCAGCCGGTCTTCATGCCGCCCGGCGGCTGCGTGCAGGCGCGCGCGGATGAGGCACAGCACCGCCTCGTTGCGCTCGATCTGGCGCACCTCGAAGGCCGTGGCCATGCCGCTGGCGGCCAGCTCTTTCCAGTTGCGGCCCAGGCCCGCGGCCTGGGACACCCACAGGATCATCTGCAGGTCGCGCAGCCCGCCGGGCGACTCCTTGCAGTTGGGCTCGAGCGAGTAGGGCGTGTTCTCGTACTTGTTGTGGCGCTGGCGCATCTCCAGCGTCTTGGCCACCAAAAATGCCTGCGGGTCCATCTGCAGCCGGTACTGGCGCTGGAACTCCGCGAACAGCGCCGCGTTGCCGCACACCAGGCGCGATTCGAGCAGCGAGGTCTGCACGGTGACATCGCCTGCGCTCTCGGCCAGGCATTCGGCCACGGTGCGCACGCTCGAGCCGATCTCCAGGCCCGCATCCCAGCAGCTGCCGATGAAGCCTTCGAGCTGGGTGCGCAGCACGCTGCCGGCCTCGGGCGCCGCGCCCTCGGGCAGCAGCAGCAGCACATCGACGTCCGAATACGGAAAAAGCTGGTCGCGCCCGAACCCGCCCACCGCCACCAGCGCCATGTCGGCCGGCAGTTCGGCGCGCTGCCACAGCGTCTGCAGCAGGTTGCCCGCCAGCGTGGAGAGCCTGCGCAGCAGCACGCGGATGCCGCGCGTGGAGGCGCCCGTGGCCTGCAGGTCGGTCAGCAGGGCGGTCTTGTCGCGGCGGTAGGCATCCCGCAGGGCATGCACGTCGGCCAGGGGGCGCACCTCGGGCAGGGCTTGGATGTCGGTCATGGTCGTCGGGCGTCGCGATGAAGAAGGGCCATGCAAAAAGCCATGCAAGAGTTGTGCGCGCCGACGGGCAGGGGCCGGCGTGGGGTCAGGTCCTGGTCGCGGTCACGAAGGACGGCAGCGGCGGTGAGCCGGCCGACAGCGTCATCACTTCGTACCCCGTTTCGGTGACCAGCACCGTGTGCTCCCACTGGGCGGACAGGCTGTGGTCCTTGGTCACGATGGTCCAGCCGTCGTTGCCGAATTCCTTCACCTCGCGGCGGCCGGCGTTGATCATGGGCTCGATGGTGAAGACCATGCCGGGCACCAGCTCGTCCAGCGTGCCGGGACGGCCGTAGTGCAGCACCTGGGGCTCTTCGTGGAACTTCTGCCCGATGCCGTGGCCGCAGAACTCGCGCACGATCGAGAAACCCTGCGCCTCGGCGAACTTCTGGATGGCGTGGCCGATGTCGCCCAGGTGGGCGCCGGGCTTGACCTGCACGATGCCGTGCCACATGGCGTCGAAGGTGATGGCACACAGGCGCTTGGCCGCGATGGAGCCTTCGCCGATGATGTACATGCGGCTGTTGTCGCCGTACCAGCCGTCCTTGGTGATCACGGTCACGTCCACGTTGACGATGTCGCCCTTCTTCAAAGGCTTGTCGTTGGGGATGCCGTGGCACACCACGTGGTTGACCGAGGTGCACAGCGAGGCCGGGTAGGGCGGGTAGCCGGGGGGCTGGTAGCCCACGGTGGCTGAGATGGTGCCTTGCTGCGCCATGCATTCGGCGCCCAGGCGGTCGATCTCTTTGGTGGTGATGCCGGGTTTGATGTGCGGGGCGATGTAGTCCAGCACTTCGGAGGCCAGGCGGCACGCCAGGCGCATGCCTTCGATGTCCGCGGCGCTTTTGATGGTGATGCTCATGCCGCAATTATCCCATCGCACCCCGCCGGCTGCAGCGGCGCCCGGTGAGCCCGGTAAAATACCGGGCTGACCACTTGGCTCCCGCCCACCGGCCGGGGGCTTCGCGTCAGCGCCACCACGTACCCTCACACCCAACAGGCCGCTACAGTGACCTTGCACATGACCACGCTGGCGGGCGGCAACGCCCTCAGCACCTTCCGCGCCCAGCAACTCCAACCGGCCCTGCAAGCCATCCACCCCAAAATCGACGGCATTGCAGCGCGCTTCGTGCACCTGGTCGCCACGGATGCGGCCCCCACCCCTGCCGAGCAAGAGCGCCTGTCGGCCCTGCTCGCCTACGGCGACCCCTACGCGGGGCCTGAAGACGGCGCCGCAATCCTGGTCACCCCCCGCCTGGGCACGCTGTCGCCCTGGGCCTCCAAGGCCACCGACATCGCGCGCAACTGCGGCATCGCCATCCGCCGCGTGGAGCGCATCACCGAATACCGCATCAGCCTGAAGTCCGGCCTGCTGGGCCGCACGCCCGAGCTGACCGCCGAGCAATTGGCCCAGGTCGCAGCGCTGCTGCACGACCGCATGACCGAGTCCGTGGTGGCCGACCGCGCCGCCGCCGCAGCGCTGTTTACCGAGCTGCAGCCCGCCGCCATGGAGCATGTCAACGTGCTCGGCGGTGGCCGCGGTGCGCTGGAGGCCGCCAACACCCGTTTCGGCCTGGCCCTGGCCGAGGACGAGATCGACTACCTGGTCAACGCCTTCACGGGCCTCGCGCGCAACCCCACCGACGTGGAGCTGATGATGTTCGCGCAGGCCAACAGCGAGCACTGCCGCCACAAGATCTTCAACGCCCAGTTCACCATCGACGGCGTGGCGCAGGAAAAATCGCTGTTCGGCATGATCCGCAACACCCACCAGCTGGCGCCCCAGCACACGGTGATCGCGTATTCGGACAACGCCTCTGTCATGGAAGGCGGCGAGGTCGAGCGGTTTGTGGCCAAAATGGCCTCTACCGCTGAATCAGCGGGCGCTACCAGCTATCAAAAGAGTAGCGCCACCCAGCACGTGCTGATGAAGGTGGAAACGCACAACCACCCCACGGCCATCTCGCCCTTCCCGGGCGCATCGACGGGCGCGGGCGGCGAGATCCGCGACGAAGGCGCCACCGGCCGGGGCTCCAAGCCCAAGGCCGGCCTCACGGGCTTCACCGTGTCCAAGCTCTGGGGCAGCACCGTGGGCAAGCCCGAGCACATCGCCAGCCCGCTGCAGATCATGGTCGAAGGGCCCCTGGGCGGCGCGGCGTTCAACAACGAATTCGGCCGCCCCAACCTGGCAGGCTACTTCCGCGAGTACGAGCAGGAAGTCGGCGGCGTGCAGCGCGGCTACCACAAGCCCATCATGATCGCCGGCGGCGTGGGCGTGATCGACGCAGGCCTGACGACCAAGATCGAATTCCCTGCCGGCTCGCTGCTCATCCAGCTGGGCGGCCCCGGCATGCGCATCGGCATGGGCGGCAGTGCTGCCAGCTCCATGGCCAGCGGCACCAATGCGGCCGAGCTCGACTTCGACTCCGTGCAGCGCGGCAACCCCGAGATCGAGCGCCGTGCGCAGGAGGTTATCAACCACTGCTGGGCCCAAGGTGCCAATAACCCCATCCTCGCCATCCACGACGTGGGTGCGGGCGGCCTGTCCAACGCCTTCCCCGAGCTGACCAACGACGCCGGCCGTGGCGCGCGCTTCGACCTGCGCGCCGTGCCGCTCGAAGAATCGGGCATGGCGCCCAAGGAAATCTGGAGCAACGAAAGCCAGGAGCGCTACGTGCTCGCCATCGCGCCCGAGTCGCTGCCGCTGTTCAAGGCGTTCTGCGAACGCGAGCGCTGCCCCTTCGCCGTGATCGGCACGGCCACCGAAGAGCGCCAGCTGGTGCTGGAAGACACTGCCGTGGTGGCGGGCGACCAGAAGCTGCCGGTGGACATGCCCATGGACGTGCTGCTGGGCAAGCCGCCCAAGATGCACCGCGACGTGGCCACCGTGCAGCGCCAGTTCGCGCCCATGGACCTGACCGGCGTGCCGCTGCAAAAAGCCGTGATCGACGTGCTGGCCCACCCCACGGTGGCGTCCAAGCGTTTTCTCATCACCATCGGCGACCGCACGGTGGGTGGCCTGTCGCACCGCGACCAGATGGTCGGCCCCTGGCAAGTGCCGGTGGCTGACTGCGCGGTGACGCTGGCCGATTACAAGGGCTTTGCCGGCGAAGCGATGAGCATGGGCGAGCGCACGCCGCTGGCCGCCATCAACGCACCCGCATCGGGCCGCATGGCGGTGGCCGAGGCCATCACCAACCTGCTGGCCGCACCCATCGAGCTGCCGCGTGTGAAGCTGTCGGCCAACTGGATGGCCGCGTGTGGCGAGCCCGGCGAAGACGCCGCGCTGTACGAGACCGTGAAGGCCGTGGGCATGGAGCTGTGCCCCGCTTTGGGCATCAGCATCCCCGTGGGCAAGGACAGCCTGTCCATGCGCACTCAGTGGTCGGAGGGCGCGGACAAGAAGAAGGTGACTTCCCCGGTCAGCCTGATCGTGAGCGCGTTCGCCTCGCTGTCCGACGTGCGCGGCACGCTCACGCCCCAGCTCGATGCCACCGAGGACGACACCACGCTGGTGCTGATCGATCTGGGCAAGGGCCAGAACCGCATGGCCGGCAGCATCCTGGGCCAGACGCTGGATCAGAGCGGCGACGTGGTGCCCGACCTGGACGACCCGCAGGATCTGGTCAACACCGTCAACGCCGTGAACGCGCTGCGCGCCCAGGGCCGCATCCTGGCCTACCACGACCGCAGCGACGGCGGCCTGCTGGCAGCCGCGGCCGAGATGGCCTTTGCAGGCCATGTGGGCGTGTCGCTCAACGTGGACCTGCTGGTCACCGAAGGCGACGGCATCAGCGACAGCCGCATGGAAACCGGCGACGCCAAGAACTGGGCGCAGCAGGTCAGCGCACGCCGTGAAGAACTCACGCTCAAGGCCCTGTTCAACGAAGAACTGGGCGTAGTGCTGCAGGTGCGCACCGCAGAGCGCAACGATGTGATGCAGGTGCTGCGCGAGCACGGCCTGTCCAAATTCAGCCACTTCGTCGGCAAGACGCGTCCGCAGTCGTCGAGCATCGATGCCGGCAAGGGCGAGCTGCAGGTCTGGCGCGACGCCAAGGCTGTGTTCAGCGCCAAGCTCACCGACCTGCACCAGGTGTGGGACGCCGTGAGCTGGAAGATCTGCCAGCAGCGCGACAACCCCGCCAACGCGGATGCCGAGCACGCCACTGCGGGCGAGGCCACCGACCCCGGCATGCACGTGCACCTCACGTTCGACGCGGCCGACAACGTGGCGGCGCCGTTCCTGAACCTGGCCAAACCCCGGGTCGCCATCCTGCGCGAGCAGGGCGTCAACTCGCACATCGAGATGGCTTACACCTTCACCGAGGCGGGCTTCGAGGCGTACGACGTGCACATGACCGACCTGCAGACCGGCCGCGTCAAGCTCGAAGATTTCAAGGGCGTGGTCGCCTGCGGCGGCTTCAGCTACGGCGACACGCTGGGCGCCGGCATCGGCTGGGCGCGCTCGATCACCTTCAACCCGGTGCTGTCCGAGCAGTTCCAAGGCTTCTTCGGCCGCACGGACACGTTCGGCCTGGGCGTGTGCAACGGCTGCCAGATGTTTGCCGAGCTGGCCGACATCATCCCCGGTGCGCAGGACTGGCCGCGCTTCACCACCAACCAGAGCGAGCGCTTCGAAGCCCGCCTGTCCATGGTAGAAGTGCTGGAGTCCCCCAGCCTGTTCTTTGCCGGTATGGCGGGCAGCCGCCTGCCGATTGCCGTGGCGCATGGCGAGGGCTATGCCAACTTCAAGTTCCGCGGCAACGCGGCGCAGGCAGTGGCCGCGATGCGCTTCGTGGACAACCACGGCGCCGCCACCGAGCAGTACCCGTTCAACCCGAACGGCAGCACCGGCGGCCTGACCGGCGTGACCACGCAGGACGGCCGCTTCACGGCCATCATGCCGCACCCCGAGCGCGTGTTCCGCAACGTGCAGATGAGCTGGACCAGCGGCGACCGCAGCGAACTGAGCCCCTGGATGCGCATCTGGCGCAATGCGCGCAAGTGGGTGGGATAAGGGCTGGGTGAGGGCTCAGGCTTGGCGGGTGCCAGCGACGCTGGCTGGTGCATTCCAGCCGGCAAGAGCTTCGTGCCCCTGAACTGACACCAGCTCCTTGACCTGCTCATGAGGCACCGAGTCCCGGCCCGGGCCCGGGCCCGGGCCCGCAGCATCGCGCCGATGGCAGCGTCCTGCGGGGAGCGTCAGCCGTCTTTCAGTTCAGTCCACCACCGGACGCTGGTACATCAGCAGCCGCCCCTTGTAGGCGGGCGCGGTATCCAGCGCAGGGTGGTCCAGCCGCTCTTCGACCACTTCGAACCGGTGCACGGCCATCTGCTTGTGGAAGGTGGATCGATTGCCCCGGTTCGGGTCCACGATCCAGATCTGCGCGCCGTTGCCGGCGTGGCGGTCCAGAAAAGCCGCGAGCGATGCGCGCGCATCGCGTTCGTACAGCACGTCGCTGCCCATGATCAAGTCGAAATGGCCCTGCACCGCACCGGCCTGGGCATGGCCGTGGTCGTGTTTGTGGTGGTCCGCACCCCAGTGCCCGGTGCGGTACCGCAGGGGCGACAGGCCGTTGAGGCGCGTGTTTTCCTGCAGGAACTGCTGGGCCATCGGATGGCAGTCGCTGGCGGTGACGTCCACGCCGCGGCGGTGGCACACCAGGCTTGCCAGGCCCAGGCCGCAGCCGATCTCCAGCACGCGCTCTCCGGTCTGCAAAGGCCGGCTGGCCATGCGTTGCGCCAGCTGTGCACCCGAAGGCCACAGCAGGCCGAACAGTGGCCACGCGGCCGATGAGATGCCCAGGGCTTCGGCGGCACCCTCGGGGTCGCTGAATTGCTGCTTGTCCAGCAGCGAACGTATGATCAGGTCGGCAACGCCGGCGATGGCGATGTCTTCCTGCTTGGTGAGATAGCCTGGCATGGCGGGGCGCGAAGCCCGTCCAAGCGCTGGCTTGCAGGGACCCCCTCGAGTGGGTGGGTGAAGCAGCCAGTATGCGCCTTGCCGCGGCGTGCCCGCCAGGCGGCCACAGAGTGCGTCCGGCGGACTCTGTGTCAGCAATGGCTGGCGACGCTGCGTTGGCCGACGCCGCGTTGCTATAGTGCAGCCCACAGCGGCGGTGCGGCAAGCCCGTGCCCGAGGCCGTTGGGGCGGGCACCACGGCGCCGTGCGACCCGCTGGACAACCCCATCCACAACCATTTTCTTCAAGGATTCCCCATGGCCTCTGGCAGCTTGCTGGCCCTGCTCGACGATATCGCCACCATCCTCGACGATGTGGCGCTGATGACCAAGGTCGCAGCCAAGAAGAGCGCGGCCATGGCCGACGACGTGTCGGTCATGACCAAGGTAGCCGCGCAGAAGACGGCCGGGGTGCTGGGGGACGACCTGGCGCTCAACGCCCAGCAGGTCACCGGTGTGCGGGCCGAGCGCGAGATTCCCGTGGTCTGGGCAGTGGCCAAGGGGTCGATGATCAACAAGGTCATCCTGGTGCCCGCAGCGCTGCTCATCAGCGCGTTTGCGCCCTGGGCCGTGACCCCGTTGTTGATGATCGGCGGCGCCTTCCTGTGCTTCGAGGGGTTTGAGAAGGTGGCGCACAAGCTGCTGCACGCACCCCATGAAGACGCGGCCGAACGCGAAAGCCACGCCCAGGCCAACGCCAACCCGGCGGTGGACCTGGTGGCTTTCGAGAAGGACAAGGTCAAGGGCGCCGTGCGCACCGACTTCATCCTGTCGGCAGAAATCATCGCCATCACGCTGGGCACGGTAGCCAACGCGCCGTTCTCGCAGCAGGTGGCCGTGCTGTCCGGCATCGCCGTCATCATGACCATCGGCGTATACGGTTTGGTGGCCGGCATCGTCAAGCTGGATGACCTGGGCCTGTGGCTCAGCCGCAAGGCCAGCAGCGCGGCGCAGGCCGTGGGCAACGGCATTTTGCGTGCAGCGCCCTGGCTGATGAAGGGCCTGTCCATCGCCGGCACGGCGGCCATGTTCCTCGTGGGCGGCGGCATCCTGGTGCACGGCGTGCCGGCGCTGCACCACGCGGTCGAAGGCACGGGCGCGGCAGCGGCGCAGTGGCCGGTGGGTGGCCTGTGGGCAGTCCTGGTGCCCAACCTGCTCAACGCCGTGGTCGGCATCATCGCCGGGGGGCTGGTGCTGGCCGCGGTGACGTTGGTCAAGCGCGTGCGGGGCAAGTCGGCGGCGCATTGAGTGCTGTGCAGGGCCGCCCCTGGCAGTGTGGCAAGGCCTGCAGATGCAGGCCTTTGTTCTTTCTTGATGTATGTCTAAGGGCGGGTGAGCGGGCCTTGAGATAGGGCAAGACCGGCGGGCGGCCGCAGCAGTTCAATGGATGCACGGGGGTCGTCCCCGTCCAACCGATGTGAACTGAACATGAAAAAGAACCTGCTGGCTGTCGTTGCCCTGTGTGTCCTGTCCTCTGGCGCTGCCATGGCGCAACAGGCCGAAGGCCCCTGGATGGTCCGTGCCCGTGCCGTGCACCTGGACAGCGCCAACAAGGACAGCACGCCCCTGGGCCTTGCCATCAACGACAAGACGATTCCTGAAGTCGACGTCACCTACTTCTTCAACCAGAACATCGCGGCCGAGCTGATCCTGACCGTGCCGCAAAAGCACACGCTTAGCGCCGGTGGCACCGCCATCGGCTCGCTCAAGCACCTGCCGCCCACGCTGCTGGTGCAGTACCACTTCAACGCGCCCGGCTTCAAGCCCTATGTGGGCGCGGGCGTGAACTACACGCGCTTTTCCGGCGTGCGCCTGCCCGCGGGCGTGGACATTGACCGCAACAGCGTCGGCCCCGCGCTGCAGGTGGGTGTGGACATTCCGCTGGCCAAGAATCTATACCTCAACTTCGATGTGAAGAAAGTCTTCATCAAGACCGATGTGTCGGCCGGCGGCGCGAAGCTGGGCACCTTCAAGGCCGACCCGGTGCTGGTGGGCGTGGGCCTGGGCTGGAGGTTCTAGGGGGCTCCCCCTGAGGCGCTGCGCGCCTGCGTGGCAGTGCCAGAGGCACGGCCTCTTCGGCCTGTCCAAGCCTGCGCAGGCAGGCTTGGAGCCGCAGGCCTCAGCCCCTGAGGGGGACACCTCCTGTGGACCGGCAACGCCGGGCCCACGGTGGCGCTGGCCTGGGCAGCGCCGGCATTGATCGGGCGTGGCGGTTGACGGCTGGCTTGCATGCCATGGTCAGCACACCGTGCGTCCCGATCTGGCTATCTCCACCAGCGTCACCAACGTGCGAGTGTCAGGCCAACAGTCCGCAGCCCACCGGCTTGAGCACGCGTTCGGTGGATGCCGGGTACTTGGCCAGCTTGGACGCAGGCCTGCGCGGGCGCTGCACCAGGTCACCGCCGCAGTTGGGGCAGATGTGGTCGAGACGCGTGCCGGCGCAGTCACGGCAGAAGGTGCATTCGAAGGTGCAGATGCGGGCGTCGGTGGAGTCGGGCGGCAAATCTTTGTTGCAGCATTCGCAGTTGGGTCGCAGCTCGAGCATGGGTGTCCTTGGGTGGTAGTAAGGATGAAGATGGGGAAGTGGCGGTGCCAAGCGTATGCCAAGCCTTTGCTGCAGGGCAAGGTGCCGATGGGGTGTGCACCGGCAGTCCAGCCCACTGCGCCAGCGCGCGCCTCGGTCCTTTGTCAGTGGCTCCACGCCGCCGCAACGCAGCTACGCAGCTACGGCTTGCGGCCTTGCGGTGGCGCTGGCGCGGCAAGCACCACCTCGGCACCCCACATCCGCTTCCACAGCCAGGGCAGAGCAGTGGCCAGGTCCGGGCGCTGCATCTGCAGCGTGGCGGCGCGTTGGCCTGTCGCCATCTCTGCGGGTGTGCCCAGGTTGAAGTGAAAGCTGTAGGTGGGCTCGTTGCCCATGCGCAGGTCGGTGATGAAGACGTCGCCCCCGGCGTCTTCACTCATTTTGAAGAAGCCGTGGCTGAATCGGGCCACGCGGTCCACCAAGGCGTTGTCTTGGTAGCGTGTGTACAGATGCCCGCCCCGCTCGTGGGCGGTCCACCGCACGGGGCGGCCGCCATCCAGCAGCGAGTAGTAGCCTTCGTAGTAGTGCGTGGGCGTCATGGCGACGGCGCGCCACAGCACGGTGTTGAAAGGTGCCGGCGTGACGAGCAACTGCCCGGGCGTGAGATGCGGCACCGGCGCGGACGCCAGCACCTGGCGGGTGACGATCTGCTGCGCGGCCACGCCCCAGGCCAGGTAAGCCGTGCTGAGCACCAACCCCGCCCGAGCCCAGGCGATGCCGCGTCCCTGGCGCATGCTCAGCGCAAACCCCACGCCTAGCAGCAGCGGCACGGTGTACAGCGGGTCGATGATGAACACGCTGCCCACGGCATACGGCGTGTCGGTGAAGGGCCGCAGCAGCTGCGTGCCGTACACCGTCATCCAGTCCAGCAGCGGGTGGGTGATGAGGGCGAGCCACAGGGCCAGCCACCAGCGCGTGAACAGGTCCGCTTCGCGGTGCAGGCGCGACACCAGCCATGCCATCGGCACCGACAGCAGCGTCAGGTAGAACAGGGCATGGCTTGCCGCGCGGTGCAGCACCATGTTCAGGATGGCATCGCCGTGGCTGACGAAGGCATCGAGGTCAGGCAGCGTGCCGGCAATGCCGCCCCACAGCGCGGCCTTCCACACGGCGGTGCGGCGGCCCAGGGTGGCGATGGCGACAGAGGAGCCCAGAACGAGTTGGGTGACGGAATCCATGCGGGCGTGTGGTGCGGATGCGGAGCAGGGTGGGGGGATGGAGGGTGGGGGCGATGGCTGGTGATGTCACCGTCGCCGTTCGACCCTATCAGGTCTGCACGACGATCGGGAATTCTCCCCGCACGCCGTCGGCCGCGGGGGCGAAGCGGACCGTGAGCGCCGCACGCTCCTTTTCGCCCAGACGGCTCCAGAGGTAGTCGCGCGCATTGCCGGCGTCGCCCGCCACGTACATCTGCGTGGTCAGCAGTTCGCGCCCTGGCAGCCGCACCTTGAAGTGGATGTGCGGCGTGCGGCCGGTGTACGGCGCGGGCCGTATGGTGCGAAAGCGGTAGCGCCCGTCGCGCCCCAGCACCACGCGGCCAAAGCCCTGGAAGGCCGGTGCCGCCTTGCCGCCGTCGCCCGGGTGGTGGTAGTGGCCGTCGGCATCGCACTGCCAGATCTCGACCGTGCCGCCCGACAGCGGCACGCCCTGCGTGTCGGTGACCCGGCCTTCCACCCAGACAGCCTCACCCTGGGTATAGCGCAGCATCCCGTTGCGCAGCAGGTCGCCGTCGCTGTCGGCCGGGATGTCCACGGGGTAGTAGGGCCCTTCGGTCTGGCGCGGCGTGGGCATGGTGCGGGCCTGGGCCGCTGCGGGCTGCACCAGCGCCGGCGCGGCGACCAGGGCAGCACCCCGCAGGCCCTGCTGCAGCCACTGGCGGCGTGTGGTGGCGATGGGGGCGGTGGAGGCAGGGTGCAGTGGCGAAAGACTCGGAGTGGCAATGTCGGGCATCGTGGGCTCCTGCCTGGGGCGGCTGCGGGTAGTGATCGGCTCCGTGTGGGTCGCACGGCGGTAGGAGCCGCCCGACGCGCAAAAAGTGCCGCAGTGTCGTGCAGGCCGGTGAGGGCTGCGAGGGCGCCCTTTGCGCCGCAGGCAACGGGGAAATGACCTACACGCAGCATCATCCCGCCGCCGCAGAATGTCCCGGCGGTCGTGGGGTTATATTGCCTTTCACGGTCCAGCCTGCGTGCGGGATGGTCGGCTCGGAGCCTGTAGGCTCTACGGCGGTTCCGCTCTTTCACCAGCAGTGGCAAGCCATGCCGCGCGAGACGCTTCAAGATCCATGCCTTTGCCCAGCCCCTCCGATGACGCTACCGATGACATTGCGCGCGGTCTGAACCAGCGCCCTGCCAGCATCTCCCCCAAGTACTTCTACGACCAGCACGGCTCAGAGCTCTTCGAAGAGATCACACGGTTGCCCGAGTACTACCCCACTCGCACCGAAACCGCGCTCATGCAGCAGCACGCAGACAGCATTGGCCGGGCCGTGGGCCCGGGCCGTACGCTGATCGAGCTGGGCGCGGGCAACTGCCAGAAGGCGCGCGCGCTGTGCCGCCTGGTGCAGCCGGCCTGTTTTGTGGGCGTGGACATATCGGCCGACTTTCTGCAGGCCGCGGTGCAGGGCCTGCGCGATGACTTTCCGGGGCTGGATGCGCGCGCCGTGGGCGGCGACATGACCCGGGGCGTGGTGCTGCCCGCAGACATTCCGCGCAAGGGGCGGCTGGTGTTCTACCCGGGCTCGTCCATCGGCAACTTCGATCCGCCGCACGCCCTGGAGCTGCTGGCCCACATGCGCGAGCTGATTGACGACGATGGTGGCCTGCTCATCGGCATCGACCTGCCCAAGGACGTGCAGGTGCTCGAAGCCGCATACGACGACGCAGCAGGCGTCACGGCCGCGTTCAACCGCAACGTGCTCACGCATGTGAACCGCCTGATTGGCAGCGACTTCGACGTGCAGCAGTGGCAGCACCGCGCGTTCTTCAACCAGGAAGAGTCGCGCATCGAGATGCACCTGGAAGCCCTGGCCGACGCGCAAGTGCGCTGGCCCGGCGGTGCCCGCCGGTTTGACCAGGGCGAGCGCATCCACACCGAAAACAGCTACAAATACCCCCTACCCGTTTTTACCGACATGCTGGCGCGCGCCGGGTTCTCCCAGGCCCAGGCCTGGACGGATGACCGCGGCTGGTTTGCCGTGGTGCATGCGCGCCCTTGAGGATTTACTCACTATGACCAACATGGATGTGTGCCCCCCGTTGACCGCGCTGCTCTCGCGCTACGCCGCCGTGCGGGACCACTCCGTGGCTCTGGTGGCGCCCCTGTCGGCCGAAGACTGCGGCGCGCAGTCCATGCCCGACGCCAGCCCGGCCAAGTGGCACCTGGCGCACACCACTTGGTTCTTTGAAACCTTCGTGCTGGAACCGAACGAGCCAGGCTTCGCACCGTTCGATCCCGCGTTCCGCGTGCTCTTCAATTCCTACTACAACGGCGTGGGCGCCAAGCACCCGCGTGCACAGCGCGGCCTGCTCACCCGGCCGTCACTCGATGCCGTGCGGGCCTATCGTGCCAACGTGGACCAGCGCATGGCGCGCCTGTTGCCCACCGTGCTGAACGACGCTGCGCTGTGCTCGTTGATCGAGCTGGGCCTGCAGCACGAGCAGCAGCACCAGGAGCTCCTGGTAACGGACGTCAAGCACCTGCTGTCGTGCAATTCCACATGGCCGGCGTACGGCACCGCTGCCGATTCGGCGGGCGACCTGGCCCTGGTGCCTGCCACCGAGCCCTTCGGGTGGCTGACGCTTGACGGCGGGCTGGTGGACATCGGCCACCGGTGCGACGGTTTTGCCTTCGACAACGAAAGCCCGCGCCACCGCACTTATCTCGCGCCGTACGCGCTGGCCTCGCGGCTGGTGACCAACGCGGAATGGCTGGCCTTTGTCGAAGGCGGCGGCTACGACAACCCCGCCCACTGGCTGGCCGAAGGCTGGGATTGGCGCGTGGCCCAGGGGCTTGACCACCCCCTGTACTGGCAGCAGTTGGACAGTGGCGTCTGGCATGTGTTCACCCTGGAAGGACTGCAGCCGCTGCGGGGTGACTTACCGGTGGTGCACCTGTCGTATTACGAGGCCGATGCCTACGCCCGCTGGGTGGGCGCGCGCCTGCCCACCGAAGCCGAGTGGGAGCATGCTGCGCAAGCCGTAGCGGCTGACGGGCATGATGATGAAGGCCACGATGGCCAAGCGCTGGAACAACTGTTCGGCAGCGCCTGGCAATGGACGCAATCGAGCTACGCCGCGTACCCGGGCTTTCGCACCGCCGAAGGCGCGGTGGGCGAGTACAACGGCAAGTTCATGGTCAATCAGTACGTGCTGCGCGGCAGCTCGTGCGCCACACCTGCCGGGCATGCGCGCAGCACCTACCGCAACTTCTTCCCGGCCACGGCGCGTTGGCAGTACACGGGGCTGCGCTTGGCGCGTGACGCTTGAGTCGCTTTACCGGGGCATCTGGCCCGCTCAGGGTTCCATGCGGAAGGTGTGCTGCAGCACCAGCCGGGCGGGCTCGCCGTTGCGCACCAGCGGCGCAAACTTCCAGCGACGCACCGCATCGATCGCCGGCTTGTGCAGAGCATCTTCGCCCGTTCCCGACACTACGCGCGTGGTACCGACCAGCCCGCTGGGCATGACCTCGAACGACACCGTCACGTCGCCGCGCGCTTTTTGCGAGGTGTCGTTCAGCAGGAAAGACGGGTAGCGCGGCAGCGGCGCCTCCAGCAGCGTCAAAGGCGTATCCAGCGGCGGCGACACCTGCTGCCGCAGCAGTTGCTCGTCCTCCTTCTGGCGGAAACTGGTGACGTGGGATTCGGTCACATCCGCTCCGCGGGGCGGGGTGAACAGTGAGGAACTGCAGCCGGCCAGAGTCAGCAGGCCGAGGGTGAGCGGTGCAAGAGTAGATAGGCGGAACATGGCGATGGAGGGTCAGGGCGCCCCGCGATCTGCGGGGCCATCCCGCCAGTATCCCGCAACTGGCATCCGCTGCGGTCGAACGGTCGAACGGTCAGACGGCGTCGAGTGCCTGCACCAGGTCCGCCTGCAGGTCGTCGATGTGCTCGATGCCCACCGACAGGCGCACCATGCTTTCGCTCACGCCTGCCTTGGCCAGCTCTTCGGGGTTGAGCTGGCGGTGCGTGGTCGATGCAGGATGCGTGGCCAACGATTTCGCGTCGCCGATGTTCACCAGGCGGGTGAAGAGTTGCAGCGCATCCAGAAAGCGCGCACCTGCCGCCCGTGGGTCGGCATCGGCGCTCTTGAGCCCGAAGCTCAGGATGCCGGATGCCTTGCCGCCGGATTGCCGCTGCACCAGTGCGTGGTCCGGGTGGTCCGGCAGGCCCGCGTAGCGCACCCATTCCACCTTGGGGTGGCTTTGCAGGTACTTCGCCAGCGCCAGCGTGTTGTCGCAGATGCGGTCCATGCGCAGGGCCAGGGTCTCGATGCCTTGCAGGATCAAGAAGGCATTGAGCGGTGCCAGCGCCGCGCCGGTATTGCGCAGCGGCACCACGCGCGCGCGGCCGATGAAGGCGGCGGGGCCCAGCGCCTCGGTGTAGACCACGCCGTGGTAGCTCACGTCGGGCTCGTTCAGGCGCGGAAAGCGCGCCTTGTGTTCGGCCCATGGGAACTTGCCGCTGTCCACGATGGCGCCGCCCACGCTGTTGCCGTGGCCGCCCAGGTACTTGGTGAGCGAGTGCACCACGATGTCGGCGCCATGCTCGATGGGGCGCAGCAGGTAGGGGCTGGGCACCGTGTTGTCCACGATCAGCGGAATGCCGTGCGCATGGGCCACATCGGCCAGCGCGCGGATGTCGGTCACGTTGCCCAGCGGGTTGCCGATGGACTCGATGAAGATCGCCTTGGTGCGTGCGTCGATGTGCTGCGCAAAGCTGGCCGGGTCGCGCGGGTCGGCAAAGCGCGTGGTGATGCCCTGCAGGGGCAGCGTGTGCGCAAACAGGTTGTAGGTGCCGCCGTAGAGCGTGCTGGCCGACACGATGTTGTCGCCCGCCTCGGCAATGGTCTGGATCGCGTAGGTGATGGCCGCCATGCCCGAGGCCACGGCCAGCGCCGCGATGCCGCCTTCGAGCGCCGCGACGCGCTTTTCCAGCACGTCGGTCGTCGGGTTCATGATGCGGGTGTAGATGTTGCCCGGCACTTTCAGATCGAACAGGTCCGCGCCGTGCTGCGCGCTGTCGAAGGCGTAGGCCACCGTCTGGTAGATGGGCACGGCCACGGCCTTGGTGGTGGGGTCGGGCGAGTAGCCTGCGTGGACGGCAAGGGTTTCGATCTTCATGCGGAGGGGTCTCCCGTTGGATGGAATGAAAACGCTGACACGGGCGCCTGCGGCAGGGGTGCGCGCGGGCGGCAGCGGCCATTCTTGCACCGGGGCGGTGCGCATGGGTCGAATCGTTGGCTATGAGCTTATGCGCAGAATGCAGGCGCACCCCAGCCTGCAGATTTGAAGTGAAAAATGCCTCCAGCGCTTTCTGGTAAAGCGCCAGAAGCTCTCATTTTGAGAGCGCCTTCCCAGGCAGCCGTGCCCGGTAGAACTGCAACGGCACGGCCAGCGCCTCCGTCTCCTTGGCGTGCTGGTTGAGCAACGACTTCTTCATCTTGCCCACCACATGCATCTCGCACGATGAGTCTTTTTCCAATTGACCAGCATCTATGTTTCGGCCTTGATGGCTCCGAAAAGAGTACGTGGGTGCTTGGCGTAATCGCGAGGCTGGTCTTCGCTCTCTTGCTCTTACATGCCGCAAGCCATTGTTGGAGAGTTGTTCATTGCTTACTTGTTACTAATGCAGTTGGCCTGCTTGAAATTATTGATTTTTTGATTAGTACAATTTAGAGGCTTATGTTGTTTTGTGGGTTAATTTTATATTTAATTTTGATTTGCCAATTATTTTCCAAATAATTGATGTAATTTTTGTCAAAAGTCACATTTGCACACAAATGGAAATTGCTCCATAAATAAAATCTGGACGATTTTGTCTGATGAACCGGGCATCGGTCACCGTCCGCGCGAAGCCAATAAATAGCAATAGATCAAGCTAGGTTTCAATGTTGTTGCGCACGATGCTTTGCTAAATTGAGAGAGGGTTTCCATGTGCTTCGCGGCTGTCAGCCGTACAGCCGCTGTGTTTTCGCGGTGGCTGTGCTGTGCTTTTGTGTTTTTGTTTTCTTGCTCCGTATGGGCTAGCGATGCAGCTGGTGTGTCGTGGCTACAGGCGCAAGTCCAAGTCAATGGCAGTCTCGCTCAAGAAGGGGCCTCTGTAGCGTTGCCCTTGCAAAGCCGTGCTGAGACCGCAACAACACTCAAAGCCTTTGTTGGCACTATTTCTCCGCAATTGCTGAACGCTGTTCAATCCGCTGGTGGTGATGCGGTCGAGATAACGGCGAGAAAAGCCTTGACCGAGCTGCTATTGTCCATCAACTCTACTACCTACCTCAACGCATTGTTACTGCAACAAAATGCCGACGGCGGGTTTGGTGCGGTGCAAGGTTATGCCAGCAACGTGCAAGACACGGCATGGGCGTTATCAGCACTGAATGCTTCTGCCGGTGCCAATACAGGTCCTGCGGGGCAGGCTGTGGCCTGGCTCTTGGATGCGCAGCAACTCGACGGCTCATGGAACTTGTCGGCCGATAGCGATGATCTCATTCCCACTGCACTTGCCATCCAAGCACTTCAACCCTATCGACAGACCGCCGTCGTCGCATCGGCGCTCAGTAAAGCGCGTTCTTGGTTGCTGAGCGAACGTAATAGCATGCTCACTTGGGGTAACTCTGTACGCAATGCGCATGCATTGGCCGCCGTGCTTCCAGGGCTAACCAACGCTGCCACTGTGCAAGTCGCCGTTGATGGATTGCGAGCAGCACAGCGCCCTGACGGAAGCTGGGACGCAGACCCTTACACCACGGCCTTGGCTTTGCGAGCCTCCTCTATGGCTCGCCAGCCTGTCACTGATCCCGATTTGACCAGTGTGAAAGGCGTTTTGGTCAATAGCGATACTGGCCTTCCATTGGCGGGCGCACAGGTTCGTTTGTCGCCTGGCAGTCTAGCTGTTGTCACTGATGCACAGGGGCGTTTCGAATTCTTGCAGTTGGACCCGGGTACCCACAGACTCACCATCGATGCTTCTGGCTACCTCTCGCTGTCTGCAGATCTTGGGCTGCTCAAAGGTCAGCAGTTGGACTTGGGCGTGGTCCGCCTTAAGACTCTTACTCCCAGTAGTGCCAGCACCGTCAACGTTTCGGGTGTTGCCAAATTCACCGCCGACGGGGTGAGCTACCAGCCTGCGGCCAACGCCACGGTTTCGGTGGGCAAATGGAGCACGCAAACCAACGCGAATGGCGAGTACGCCCTGGAGGGGCTTCCAGCAGGCGCTATGGATCTCAAGGCGAGCTACTTGTCATATGAAGCCGTCGAGGTCAGTTTCAGTGCCTTGGCAGGGCAGCAAGTCCGGTTGGATCCTGTTTTCCGCCGCAGCGCCGCGCAAGGCATGCTCAAGGTGGTTGTCCGCAACCAGGTGACAGGCGCAGGGATTGGCATGGCCAGCGTGTCGCTCAATGGGCTGATCCGCAATACCAATGCCAAAGGCGAAACAACCTTTGACGTCGGCATCGTAGCCGGAGACAACACCGTTGCCGTGACTGCCAGCGGCTTCGAGGTCCGCATCATCACCATGAAAGTACAGGGCAATCAGACCATCACATTGCCCGTCACGTTGACCCCGCAAAGCGCCATTCCAGGCCAGACGGTATTGCAAGGCGTTGTTTCGGATGCCTCCACTCGGCTGCCTTTACCAGGCGTTACGGTAGCGGTGGATGGCACAGGCCGCACCGCCATTACAGATGCCGCCGGGCGCTACACCATTGCAGGTGTGCCGGACATTGCCGGTTCACGCACCATTTCGATGGAGAAGGCGGGCTATCAACGTTTTGAGCAAACCATCACGCTCGTGAAAGACGGTACGCACCAGTTTGACTTGCCGCTGTATCCCAGCATCAACTCGCAGCAGCCTATTTCCATCTGGGCCAGTGTGACCGACAAAGCAACTCACCAGCCCATTGCTGCAGCTACGGTCACCCTTTCAGGCAGCAATCCGCATGTAGCGCAGACCAATGCACAGGGGGTCTCAGAAATCTCCGGTCTTAATGCTGGGGCCACCCAAGTCCAAGTGTCTGCGCAAGGGTATGACAGCGTGGCTTTTTCGGTGAATCTGGCCGTCGGCACACGTTATGAGCTGCCCGTGGAACTAGTCTCCAGAGCACAGGGCCCCAACCGCATTCACGGTGTGGTTCTAAACGCGCAAAGTCAGCGTCCGGTGGCAGGGGCTAAAGTGGTTTTGGCGGGTGCCAACCTGTTGGAGACGACATCCGGTGCTGATGGCAGCTACGAGTTTGTCAACATCACTCCAGGCCGTTGGAACATTTCTGCAACCTTGTCCGGATACCAAGGCACCAGCAGCGGTTTTGATATTGCTTCGAGCACCGCCACCAACCTGCCGCTGCAGCCTGACTTTGGCCTGGATGCCAACAGTACGCTGCAGACCGTGGCCGTGGGGCATCCGAACCTATCCAATGCAGCCATAGGCTACATGTTCATCTTCGGCGAGCAAGGCACTACTGGGCAGGTTGTCAGCAACGATGGAGCCATCAACTACAGTTTTGTTGTCGATGCAACGGGCGTGGTTGAACTAATGGTTCCCAGCGACCGGTTTTTGAATGAGCCAGGCAAGGTCGTGGACAAGGCTCTGCTGGTGTACGCGAACAAAGGTGTGAGCGCATATTTCTTGAACCGTGAAATGTACAGCACAGATATGTCCTACCTGCTGGACACCACGGCTTTGGGGTCGGAATACCGCATAGTCGATTGGTATCACTCGTTCGGTGATATCCAGTTTTCAATCACGGCGGTGGAGGACGGCACCGTTGCCACCATCACGCCCGTCAGCGACTTGGCGACGGGACAGCGAGCCAAGCAGCCATTTGACGTGAAGCTGCAAAAGGGCCAATCGGTTATCTATACCACCTTCAATGAGATCACAGGCACCCATATACAAGCCAACAAACCGCTGGCTGTGTTTGCGGGAACACAATGCTCCAACGTGACGGTTTATGCGACTGCTTGCGATCACCTGTTCACCCAATTGCCACCCGTGAAGCACTGGTCCAGCGAATATGTAGTGCCAAAAACAGCCAATACCGGGACCGTGGGCAATCTGGTCCGCATTGTGGCCAACACCCCTGCAACGCAAGTGAGTGTGGATGGTGCCTTGGTGGCAACCCTCAATCCGGGGGAGTTTCATCAGCTTACAAACGCGCAAAGCTTCCATCTCGTCGCCTCTGCGCCAGTGTTGGTGGGACAGTTCCTCAAAGGATCTTCGGCCACCACCAGTTCGACCCTTGGAGACCCGGCCCTCACTTATGTGGGGGGAATAGACCAGACCCTATCCGAATACGTGTTCACGGCACCTACCAACCTCTCGCCGTTCAAGGAAAATTACCTGAACATCGCGGTTCCCACCACGGCATTGAACAGCCTCCAACTCAATGGGGTGGCTGTCAATGTGTCTGCCTTCGCCCCTGTGGGCGCCAGTGGCTATAGCGTCGGCCAAGTTCCTATACCGACCGGCCCAGGGCGTATCAAGGCAGCCAAGCCGTTTCTGGCCACCATTGCTGGCTTCAGTTACTTCGACAGCTACCTCACCATCATCGGTGCCAAATATTCTGCCGGTGCCTCGCCCGCCAACATCCGTGGCAGCGTCAGCGTCAGCACCGACAAGCCCTCTTACCCCGCGGATACGGCGGTTCAATTGAGAGCCTCTGTGCTCAATCTTGGCATGGCGCCAACCGCCTTCACATTGGCATTGCGCATCACTGACGCTACCGGCATAGAAGTAGCGCAATTTGCCGAACACGATATGGGTGACGTGGCTGCAGGTGCCTCGGTGCCCTACACGAAAGTCTGGAGCACAGCGCGCTACCCCGCTGGCGCCTACACGCTCATCGCAACGCTGCTGAACACGAAGGGCGAAGTGGTGGACATTGGCAGCGCCTTGTTTTCCATCAAGGCAGATGTCGTGCAAGGTGCCGGCAAAGCTGCGCTGACTGTGGCCGTTGACAAAGCCGAGTACGCGCCCAATGACCGTGTTCGCATTAGCAACCTTGCCCGCAACCTGACGGTCAATGCGCCCGTCGACAACGCCCGGGTTCGCATCACCGTGCGCAACCCCAGCAATGCCGTTGTTTACACCTACACCCATGTGCTGGGTCAACTGCAGGCCGGCGGGCTTTGGTCTAACGACACCCAGCAAGCACTCCAAACTGCGATGGAGGGGACCTACACGGTAGAAGCCGTTCTGATTGGTAGCGGGAACAATCTCAAGTCGGCAATCGTGCTGCCTGCGAATCTGCCCAAGGCCTACGACATGGATGTGAGTTTGGCAACGGCCACCGCTAACTATGTGGTGCGGGCCAATCCTGCGCTAGCACCCGGGGCTCCTGGTGCACCTGGAGCACCCGCCGGCCCAGGGGCGCCAGGTATGGCTACCCCTGTTCCCGTCAACGATCCGTGGTTCCTGTGGCTCATCAGCGTATTGCTGGTATTTGTTGCGACATATCGATTGCGTGCCAACGCGCGCCAGCCCAGCTTGGCGCAACACGGAAGGTCTGTGCCATGAAGGCGCCGCAGAAAACCCCCGCTGCCGCCACCGGCCTTTGCCTGGTACCTGCCAGTGCCATCACCCCCTATTCAAGAGAGAACGACCCCATGCGCCCATCGCAGGCTCCGGCAATCGAACGCGCCCGCAGTCATCACCTTGCCTTGCCCAGTGGGCTGAACCATTCGGTGGGCTGGTTCAAGCGCACGGTGGTGTGGCTGTTCGTGGCCTCCGTGCTCAATACCGTAGGGTTGCCACTGGTGCACGCACAAATAGCGCAGCGCAGCCAGTGGGCGGCACAGCAACGCGTGCAAAGCGGCCAGCCATCAGAGCAATATGCCGACTCCCTGAAGCGATTGACTCAGGTGCTGAATCCCGAATCTGCGTCCGCCAGCATCGCCTCCACGCCCACCCCCATAGCATCCAGCTTGCCCACTGCGCAAACCCTGGATCGCCAAGCCCAGACGCTCCAGCAGGAATGGCAGGCCTTGCGCAATACCTGGCAAACCGCAGGTGTTGAGGCTAGCGTTCTGAACCGCCAACTTGCCCAGGAAGCTGCCTTTGCAGAGAAGCATGAACAATTGATCAAGCGCCTCAAAGCAGTGCAAGAAAGCAGTGGCATCAACCAGGCCTCAGCCCTGCAGGTGCTCAAGGAGTTTGTCGATGCGGAGGCTCCCCGCAAAAACCACCTGCCCGTCAACCTGGACAAGCTGCCTTGGCAGGCAGAACGTGCCGTTCTTCAGCCGGCTGCGCAGGCTGATGACCGCGAGCCCACACCGGTTGAATCCAACGCCAAGGCAGCCGCAGTGCACAACACCAAAGCCGCTACCGCCCCCGGTACTGCGGACTTGGCCTCCACACTGGACGCACCGCACACCGACGCCATCAAGGCCCTGGCGCAAACCCTGGGCCGCAACCCGCACAAAATTTACCAATGGGTGCACGACAACATTTACTACGTACCCACTCAGGGCAGCGTACAAGGCGCGCAAGACACACTGGATAAAAAGTCCGGCAACGCCGTCGATACCGCCAGTTTGCTGTTGGCCCTGCTGCGTGCCAGCGGCATCCCCGCGCGGTACGTGACCGGCACCGTGGACATACCTGCTGCCCAAGCGCGCAATTGGGTAGGCGGTGCCCATACCGTCGACGCCGCCCAGCAGATATGGGGGCAAGGCGGGGTGGCCAACGTAGCGCTGGTTTCGGGCGGGCAAACCAAAACCCTGCGCATCGAACACACCTGGGTGGAAGCCCTCATCCAATACCAGCCGGGCCGCGGCGCCCGCCATACGGCAGGCCAAAGCATCCCCGACACCTGGGTGCCTATGGACGCGAGCTACAAGCAATACACCTTCAAGCAGGGCATGGACCTGCCAAACGCCGTGCCGCTGGATGCCCAGGCCCTGTTGACTGCGGCCCAGCAAGGCGCAGACATCAACATGTCCGAAGGCTGGGTGAGAAACCTCAACACCACCGCGCTGCAAAGCCAACTAAACAGCTACCAGACGCGCCTTAAAGCCTATATAGACAGCCAGAACGCAGGCCAAAGCACCGTGGGCGACGTGCTGGGCACCAGGCAGGCCACGATTGACCAGCTGCCCTATCTGGCAGGTAGCTTGCCCTACAGCATCAAGACACGCAGCCAAACATACAGCGACCTGCCGGCATCCAGCCAGGCGCAGTTCAAGTATGAAATCTATGCAGACGCACGCACAGCTGCCTTGGGAGGCAACCCCCTGCTGACCTGGCAAAGCCCCACGGCGGCGATAGCGGGCAAAAAAATCACCCTGGCCTGGGTCGCAGCCAGCGCAGCCGACGAAGCCGCCATTGCAGCAATCATCCCCCGCCCAGCCCCGGGTCAACAACTGGATACCGGCCTGCTGCCAAAGGGGCTGTCGAGCAGCATCCACCTCAAACCCCAACTTCTGGTAGACGGTCAGGTGCAAGCCCAAGGGCCCGGCATGCGCGCAGGCACCGAAGTGATCGGCCAAGGCAGCTTTACCCGCTACGGCAGGCAGGACTGGGACGAAACCCAAGACCAACTCATCGCAGGCCAGCAAACAGCGCTGGGCGTATCCATCCAAGGCATCAGCCAAAAGCAACTGGAAACGCTCAAGACCCGGATGGAGGCCACCCAGCAAAAGCTGCAGCAAGCCCAGGCCGCGCCAGAAAACCAAAGGGCGGCCATGCTGCAGGGAATGACGGGCGACCAACTCACCGGCGACCTGCTCACGGCCACGCTGTGGGGCTACTTTGCAGCGCTGCAAAGCCACGGCGCCATTGCCAGCGCGCAGGCGCAGATGTTCGACCGGCCAGCGCTAAGCTACGGCCTGTTCCACGCGCAGGTACGGCCCAACAAGCTGTACGGCGTCGTCACCACGGGCATCACGTTCGAGGGGTTGAACATGGACATCGGGCATCTGCGGCACGCCCGGTGGGTCAAAAACGACGATCCCAATGCCGCCATCAACAACAAACCGGAACTGACCGCCAATGGCAAGACGGCAGCGCAGAACCGGTGGATCGCGTACAACAAACTGCGCGGGCAGTACAGCAGCGCCATGGAACACGCGGTGCCAGAGCAGTTCTGGGTGGACAAAACGCAATGCCGGTACGGCGTACAACAAACTGCGCGGGCAGTACAGCAGCGCCATGGAACACGCGGTGCCAGAGCAGTTCTGGGTGGACAAAACGCAATGCCGGTACGACAACGAACAAGGGCAGGTGCAGAACCCTGCGAAGCAGGACTGCGCCCAAGCCATCTCCGCAGTCAAAGCGATTGCCATCGCCCAGGCGCAAGGCCAGCGCATCTACACGATCAACCAAAGCAACGCGGCTACAGCTTTGCCCAAGCTGCCGGTGGGTGGTACGGTGGGGCAGGAGATNCCAAGCCATCTCCGCAGTCAAAGCGATTGCCATCGCCCAGGCGCAAGGCCAGCGCATCTACACGATCAACCAAAGCAACGCGGCTACAGCTTTGCCCAAGCTGCCGGTGGGTGGTACGGTGGGGCAGGAGATCCGCTCTGCCATCCAGGCAGGCAAGGAAGTGACTGTGCATGAGCGGCAAATCAGTGCACACGGGTTCACGGGCTATGGGTATGTAATCACCGACCCCCAAACGGGCGCTGGGGCTTATTTGATAGAGGGCAAAGGCAATGGGGGCGTGCTCCTTTTTACTGCACTAATACTTCTCGGGCTTACAGTTGTGGCATTTTTTTCTGTGCCAATGCTTGGCGCTGCAGTGGGTGCGCTAACTATTGGAATGGGAATAGCTTTGACCACGGCTTTTTCTCTTATGTCTTTGTCTCTGCTGGGAGTGATCGGTGATTTTTGGTGCGCTAAAGGACTTAGTTTGGCTTTGAGTTCAATATTGGGTCAGTCGGCCACTTTTCTGCTGGCTGACCTAGTGGCTCTTGGAGTCGTCACATTTTTAAAACAGCTTATTCTCAATAGTAATGTTGTGAGATTTTTTGGTTGGAATTTGGGTGTTTTTACTTCTGATGCGGTGTGCAAATGAATGACACTTTTAAATTGTTTTTATTGTTTTTTGTTGTTTCAATAATTATTGAGATGGTGGATTACTTTATTAAGCTGAAAGTGGTAAATGAAAATTCTCGAAAATTAATTTTGACTAGATTTTATCTTGGAATTGTTTTTGTTTTAATTGTCGTATTGACATATTTTATTTTTTTCGCGCATTCCGACCTGGCAAACGTGATTATTATATTTGCAACAATCGATATTTTTATGTATTATGGGAGATATATTTCCTTAAATAAATAATGATAAAATAATAGAATGCATGCTTTAATCCCCAAAAGTGGATGCACGACAACATCTACTACCACCCCAGCCAGGGCAGCATCGGGCATCTGCGGCACGCCCGGTGGGTCAAAAACGACGACCCCAATGCCGCCATCAACAACAAACCGGAGCTGACCGCCAACGGCAAGACCGCAGCGCAGAATCGGTGGATCGC
>NZ_LMLZ01000020.1:540094-1016522 GCF_001422735.1 Acidovorax sp. Leaf78
CCAAGCCATCTCCGCAGTCAAAGCGATTGCCATCGCCCAGGCGCAAGGCCAGCGCATCTACACGATCAACCAAAGCAACGCGGCTACAGCTTTGCCCAAGCTGCCGGTGGGTGGTACGGTGGGGCAGGAGATTCGATCAGCGGTGCTGGCGGGTAAGGAGGTGACGTTTCATGAGCGACAAATCAATGCGCACGGGTTCACGGGTTATGGGTATGTCATAACGGACCCTCAGACCGGGTCCGGGGCTTATCTAATTGAGGGGAAAGGAAGTGGAGGATGGTTCTCGCTAGTATTTAATGCTGCGACGGCATTAATTGTAATAATTGGAATTGCTGGATTTTTTGCTCTTGCTGGAATAATTGCTCCGATTGCATTTTTGTCATATTTTACTCTTGCCTTGGCTATGTTGGCTATAGCGTCTGTATACCTTGCAGGAGATGATTTTGATTCGTTTAATTGTGGCGGTTTGGCAAGCTGTAATATTCCAAATGTTATTCAAATAATTGTTGCGACTGTTGGTATGGTTGTTTTGTTGTCCTCGTCTTCGCCTCTGGGCGTTATCTTAGGTCTGTGGGTTGCATATGTTTATTTTAGAGGTGGGTATTTTAAATGAATTATAATTTCGGTGCGCTTTTTTATATTTTGAGTATTTTTATTTTTATTTTTATTTTTAGAATAATAGCCAAAAGAAGTTTGAAATCCACGATTGAATTAAGAGATGACGGATTTTTTTATAAAAACTCATTCATAGAAGCAACGGGGCTTTATTCAGGAATAAAAAAAATCTCTTTGAATAAGAATTTTTTCGGCGCTGATTTGCGTATTGAAGGTGCTATTGAGGTGCGTCAAAAATTCTTCGGAGCTAGCGCGAGAAGAGTAATTCAAATATCTGATTTAAGTGAGAAGATTGCGAGAAAAGTTTTTGCGGATATTAATTGTAAGATTATGGAGCGTGAGAGGTTTCAGTCCGAAGGAGGTTGAGCTCGGAGTTAACCGCTACAAAAATTTTGGCCAGAGCAGTTGACGAAGCTGCCATTGCCGCCCCCATTCCACAAATCAGTTCCCGGTCAGCAAGCCCAACAAGCTGTACAGAATCGTCGCCACGGAATCACGTTCCAGAGGCTAAACATGGACATCGGGCATCTGCAGCATGCCCGGTGGGTCAAAAACGACGACCCCAATGCCGCCATCAACAACAAACCGGAGCTGACCGCCAACGGCAAGACCGCAGCGCAGAATCGGTGGATCGCGTACAACAAACTGCGCGGGCAGTACAGCAGCGCCATGGAACACGCGGTGCCAGAGCAGTTCTGGGTGGACAAAACGCAATGCCGGTANCGGTGGATCGCGTACAACAAACTGCGCGGGCAGTACAGCAGCGCCATGGAACACGCGGTGCCAGAGCAGTTCTGGGTGGACAAAACGCAATGCCGGTACGACAACGAGCAAGGGGAGGTGCAGAACCCTGCGAAGCAGGAGTGCGCCCAAGCCATCTCCGCAGTCAAAGCGATTGCCATCGCCCAGGCGCAAGGCCAGCGCATCTACACGATCAACCAAAGCAACGCAGGCACGGCAGTGTCAAAGCCACCGGTAGGCCGCACAGTGGCACAGGAGATCCAGTGCGCAGTGCTGGCGAATAAGGCTTTGGTCAATGTCTACCGAGAGGCCGAGCCTTGTAGAAGGTCAATGGAAGGTCTTTGGCTTGGTTCAGCATTTGACGTTTGATCTTGCCCACCACGTGCATCTCGCACGGCTTGCAGTCAAAGCGCAGGGTGAGTTTTTCCTTGCCGTTGATCAGCATCAGCGGCTCGGCCTTGATGGTGCCCTGCACGCCCGTCACGCCCTTGGCCTGCTTGGGGCACAGGCTCATCGAAAAGCGCACGCAGTGCTTGGTGATCATGAGGCTGACTTCGCCTTCCTCCTCGTGCGCCTCGTAGGCTGCATCGATCACCTTCACGCCGTGGCGCACGTAAAAATCGTGCGCCTTCTGGTTGAACACGTTGCCCAGGAACGAGAGCGTGTCGTCGGGGTAGGGCACGGGCGGCTCCACCGGCACCGCGCGCTGCAGGCGCGCAAAGTTGCGGGCGCGGCAGTCTTCCAGGTCGGCCAGCGCGTCGCGGCGCAGCGCGTTGAGCACCGACGCGGGCACGAACCAGGGCTGGGACAGCTGCAGCGCGATGTCGTGCACCGCAAAGATGGTGGCGCCGAAGCGGCCCAGTTGCTCGCGCAGGCTGGCTTCGGCCTTGGCGGCATCGGTGGCGCGCTGGTGGGGTTGCTCTACGTCAGCGCAGCCCACGTTGCCGTCCTCGTCGGTCAGCATCAGGCTGAAGCCGGCCGGCGTCTCGCTCAGGTGCGCCCAAAGGCCGATGCGGCGGTCGCTCGACTTTTTCTCCAGCGTGCGCACCCAGTCCATGTCGCGGTTGCGGTTGACCTCGGTGCCCTTGCGCAGGTCCTTGAAGCCGTCCATCGGGTCCTTGGGGTACACGCGCCACTGGCCCAAGCTGCGCGCAGACACGGGCTCGGCCACGTTGATGGCCATGCCAACTAGTTCCTTGTGCAGGTCGTAGTAGCACAGGCCGTCGCCGTTGTGCAGCACGGTGGCGGGGTCGCTCACCTCCAGCTCGACGAAGTCCGGGCCCACCTTGGTCACCCAGCCGATGGCCTGGCCAGGGTTCTTGGGGGTGTCGAAGGCGCCGATGTCTTCCTTGCGGCCGGTCACGAAATAGTCGGTGAACTCGCGGTTGAAGTTCTGCAGCGGGTCGGGCGTGAAGGTGAAGGTGGTGGAGCCGCTGGACGAGCGCGACAGTGGCCTGCCCGCGCTTTCGCGCTCTTCCAGAATCTCGTCGATCAGCGTGCGGTAGTGGGCGGTGATGTTCTTCACATAGCCCATGTCCTTGTAGCGCCCCTCGATCTTGAAGCTGCGCACCCCGGCGTCGATGAGCGCGCGCAGGTTGTCGCTCTGGTTGTTGTCCTTCATGGAGAGCACGTGCTTGTCGTGCGCGATGAAGCGGCCCTGCGCGTCGGTCACCTGATAGGGGAGGCGGCAGGCCTGGCTGCAGTCGCCCCGGTTGGCGCTGCGGCCGGTCTGCGCATGGCTGATGTTGCACTGGCCGCTGTAAGCCACGCACAGCGCGCCGTGGATGAAGAACTCGATGTTGGCGCGGCCCGGCGCATCCACCGGCCCCAGCGCCTTGTGCACCGCGGCGATCTGCTGCACCGTGAGCTCGCGCGCCAGCACGATCTGCGACAGGCCCGCGTCCTGCAGAAAGCGCGCCTTCTCGGGCGTGCGGATGTCCGTCTGGGTGCTGGCATGCAGCTGGATGGGTGGCATGTCGTCCATCGCCAGCAGGGCCATGTCCTGGATGATGAGCGCGTCGGCACCGGCCTCGTACACCTGCCAGGCCATCTGCCGCGCGGCGCCGAGCTCGTCGTCGCGCAGGATGGTGTTCAGGGTGATGAAGATGCGGCTGTTGAAGCGGTGCGCGTGGCGTACCAGGCGCTCGACGTCCCGGATGTCGTTGCCCGCGCCGGCCCGTGCGCCGAAGGCCGGGCCGCCGATGTAGACGGCATCGGCGCCGTGGTTGATGGCTTCGATGCCGATGTCGGCGTCGCGCGCGGGCGAGAGCAGTTCAAGCTGGTGGGGCAGGAGAGACATGGGGCGTGATTATCCCAGCCATGCAGCGATATGGAGCATCCGGATGCGCATGTCCGACTGCGGCGTTGCCACTATTAGCCCGCTTAATGACCCGCCAAGTTGCTATGTTTACATAGCATTTATGCGCCAACAGCGTCTCAGGTGGCTAGGATGCGGGGCCGCGCTGTGCCCCAAGGTGGTGCATGGTGCCGGGCTTGACCCTTAGCCACCATTCTATTTCTGGAGACTTCCAACGTGTTTCGCCGTGCTTCCCGCCCCTTCGTGCAATTGACCATCGCCGCAGCCTGCGCTGCGGCTGCCCAAGCGGCTCTCGCCCAGGACGTCCAGACCGTCAAGATCGCCCACGCAGGCCCCGTGTCGGGCGGCATCGCCCACATCGGCAAGGACACCGAAAACGGCGTGCGCCTGGCCATCGACGACCTGAACGCGCAGAACCTGGTCATTGGCGGCAAGAAGATCAAGTTCGAGCTGGCGGCCGAAGACGACGCGGGCGACCCGCGCCAGGCCACCGCCGTGGCGCAAAAGCTTTGCGACCAGAAGGTGGCGGGCGTGGTGGGGCACCTGCAGTCGGGCACGTCCATCCCTGCAGCCGCCATCTACGACAAGTGCGGCGTGCCGCACATCACGGCGGCGGCCACCAACCCGGACCTGACCAAGCCCGGCTACAAGACCACCTACCGCCTGATCGCCAACGACAGCGCGCTGGGCGCGGCGCTGGCGATCTTCTCCGCCGACCACTTGAAGCTCAAGTCCGTGGCCATCATCGACGACCGCACGGCGTACGGCCAGGGCGTGGCCTCGGTGTTCAAGGCCACCGCGCTGCAAAAGGGCCTGAAGGTGGTGGGCGAGGAGTTCACCAACGACAAGTCCACCGACTTCATGGCCATCCTCACCTCCATCAAGAACAAGAAGCCCGATGCGATCTTCTACGGCGGCCTGGATGCGCAGGCCGGCCCCATGCTGCGCCAGATGGAGCAGTTGGGCTTGGGGCAGGTCAAGTTCTTCGGCGGCGACGCGCTGTGCACCGAAAAGCTGCCCGAGCTGTCGGGCAAGAGCCCCGCGCTCAAGAACGTGACCTGCGCCACGGGCGGAGCGTCCGTCGACAAGATGCAGGGCGGCGCCGACTGGAAGAAGCGCTACGACGCCAAGTTCCCCGGCCAGTTCCAGATCTACAGCCCCTACGCCTACGACGCCGCCATGGTGCTGGCCGACGCGATGAAGCGCGCCAACTCGGTGGACCCCAAGGTGTACATCCCCTTCATCGGCAAGACCGAGTACAAGGGCGTGACCGCCAACATCGCCTTCACCGCCAAGGGCGAGCTGACCACGCCTGCCGTGACGCTGTACACGTACAAGGACGGCAACCGGGTTGCGCTGAACTGAAGCTCTGCGTGGCGGTGAGCGCTTCCCCACCGGGTGGCGCTCTCGCCGCAGCCGCCGCCTTCGCCGAATGCGCCGCTGCCGACGGTTGGCGGGGCATCCCGGTTTACAGTGCAGGCCTGCACAGCATCAGGAGCACAGGCATGCGGGGATTGTTCGGTTTGGTCGGGTTGGTCGTGGTGCTGGGCATCGTCGGTATCGTGGCCAAGAAACAGCTGTCGGCCACGCGCGCGCCGGCCGCTGCGCTGCAGCAGGCGCCTGCGCCGGGCACCGGGGCGTCGGCCCCCGTGATCAACCCCACGGGCAATGTGCGCGAGCAAAGCCAGCAGGTGCAGCAGCAAGTCCAGCAGCAGCTCGACGACATCATGAAGCAGCGCACCCAAAACCTCCCTGAAGCCGACAAGTGATGCGGACATGACAGCCGCAGCAGTGTCGAGCGACGAAGACGGCATGCGCCTGGCGCTGGCCGAGGCACAGGCCGCCTTCGACGCGGGCGAGGTGCCCGTGGGCGCCGTGGTCGTCAAGGATGGCCAGGTGATTGCCACCGGCCGCAATGCCCCCGTGCAGTCCCACGATCCCACGGCCCACGCAGAGATCGTGGCACTGCGGGCTGCGGCGCAGCGCCTGGGCAACTACCGGCTCGACGGCTGCACGCTGTACGTCACGCTGGAGCCCTGCGCCATGTGCAGCGGCGCCATGCTGCATGCGCGCTTGGCGCGGGTTGTGTACGGCGCTACGGAGCCCAAGACTGGCGCCGCAGGCTCGGTGCTGGACCTGTTCGCACACACCGCCATCAACCACCAGACCGGCGTGCAGGGCGGGGTGTTGGCGGCCGAATGCAGCGCGCTGCTCACCGGGTTTTTCGGCGCCCGGCGCAACCAGCAACGTGCCGACGCACGGGCCCGCCACCCCTTGCGCGACGACGCGCTGCGCACGCCCGATGCCGCCTTTGCCGACCTGCCGGACTACCCGTGGGCACCCCGGTACGTCAGCGACCTGCCCAGCCTGTCGGGCCTGCGCATGCACTACCTGGACGAAGGCCCGGCGGATGCGCCGCGCACCTGGCTGTGCCTGCACGGCAATCCGGCCTGGAGCTACCTGTACCGGCGCATGCTGCCGGTGTTTGTGGCCGCGGGCGACCGCGTGGTAGCGCCCGACCTGATCGGCTTTGGCAAGAGCGACAAGCCCAAGAAAGAGTCCGTGCACCAGTTCGAATGGCACCGCCAGGTGCTGCTGGAGCTGATCGAGCGGCTGGATTTGCGCAACGTGGTGCTGGTGGTGCAGGACTGGGGCGGCATCCTGGGGCTGACGCTGCCCATGGCCTGCCCGGACCGTTTTGCGGGCCTGCTGGTGATGAACACGGTGCTGGGCACAGGCGACGCGCCGCTGCCTGACGGGTTTGTCGACTGGCGCGCGATGTGCCGCGACAAGCCGCTGTATGGCGTGGGGCGGCTGCTGGCGCGCGGCAACCCGCACCTGACGGCCGCCGAATGCGCGGCGTACGACGCGCCGTTTCCGGACAAGGGCTATCGCGCAGCGCTGCGCGCGTTCCCCGAGCGCGTGCCGGACCGGACCGATGCGCCCGGCGCTGCGATGTCTCGCCAGGCGCGTGACTTCTGGCAGCACCAGTGGCAAGGCCAGAGCCTGATGGTCATCGGCGCGCGGGACCCGGTGCTGGGGCCCGCCACCATGCACGGGCTGCACCGCCACATTCGCGGCTGCCCCGCGCCGACGGTGCTGCCTGACGCCGGGCACTTCGTGCAGGAGCAGGGCGGTGCGATCGCCCGGCAGGCTGTGGAATACTTCTCGTTTCCCGGGGCCGGCCGCTCTGCCGGCTGACCTGGCCCCGCACGACCCCTCTTTTTGACGGAGCAGGCCCCTTCACGGCCTGAGCGCTTTGCACGACCACGCACACGATCACCACCACGATCACGACCATTCCGAGTGCAGCCACGACCACGGCCCCCAGCACATCTACATCTACTCGCCCTCCAGCGCCGTGCGCGACAAGGCCGCGTTCAAGCGCGGCATCGCCCGCCTGAAGGCGCTGGGCCATGAGGTGGAGGTGGACGTGGACGCGCTGGCCACGCACACCCGCTTTGCAGGCGACGACGACACGCGCCTGGCCGCCATCCACCGCGCGGCGGCCAGCGGCGCCGATGTGGCGCTGATCTCGCGCGGCGGCTACGGCCTGTCGCGCATCCTGCCGGGCATTCGCTACAAGGCGGTGGCCAAGGCCATCGCGGGCGGCATGCGCTTCGTAGGGGTCAGCGACTTCACGGCGTTCCAGATGGCGTTGCTGGCGAAGACCGGCGCGACCTCATGGGCGGGCCCGTCGCTGGGCGCCGACTTCGGTGTGGTGGGCGAGCCGGACGACATCATGGAAGCCTGCTTCGACGACCTGCTCACCGGCCACGGCGAAGGCACGGGCTGGCGCATGAACAAGGAAAAGCCCAACGCCAACACCGGCAAACCCGCAGTGCCCAACGTGTACGTGAAAAGCGCCACGCTGTGGGGCGGCAACCTGGCCGTGCTGGCCTCGCTGGTGGGCACGCCGTACCTGCCGGCCATCAAGGGCGGCGTGCTGTTCATTGAAGACGTGCACGAGCACCCCTACCGCATCGAGCGCATGCTCACCCAGCTGCTGCACGCCGGGGTGCTGGCCCAGCAAAAAGCCGTGGTGCTGGGGCAGTTCACCAACTTCAAGCTCGCGCCCCACGACAAGGGCTACAAGCTGCAGTCGGTGGTGGACTGGCTGCGCACGCAGATCAAGGCGCCGGTGTTGACCAATCTGCCGTTCGGCCATGTGGAGACCAAGGTGCTGCTGCCTGTGGGCGCCACGGTGTCGCTGTCGGTGGAAGAGCGCGATGCGCTGATCTACTGGGGGCACCAGAGCTGACCCAGCCCGGCGTCTGGCCGCGTCGCGCCTGAGCGGCGCTCAGTGCATGGGCGGCAGATGGGGCGCCTGCGGCGGGCGCGGCGACCGCGGCAGTTGGCCTTGGAACAGGATGGTGAGCTCATCGATGGTCCGCTGCGCGCTGATGTCGCCGCGCAGCAGTAGCAGCGTCTTGAACAGATCGATGCGCAGGTACCACAGCGCCTCGATGTCCGCGGCATAGCGCAGGCGCATGCTCATCCGGGCGACTTCGCACCCTGTCGTGCCCATCAGGCTTTGCAGCATGGCCCGGCGCACGTCCTCCAGGCCCTGGTCGCGCACCCACGCCGTGGACGACGGCTTGTCACGGCCGAGCAGGTCGTGCAGGTTGTTGCGAAGGTTGGGCTTGTTGAACCGCATGGCGGGTGCGCGTGAAGGGTTTATGTAACAGGGCCGGCCAAATTAAGCGGGAGCACCCATCGGCGCAAGGGGAGTGCTCCTTGTTTTGCGTAAAGACAACAAATCAACCCGCTTTATTGCGAACTTTTCCTCCATTCGGGTCACTGGAGGCTGAGCATTCCCACAATGCGCCGGGTGGAGTGCAGGACAGCGGGGGCAACCTGTATCGCGTTGAGCATGGCACGTTGCGTCAAAGCGCCGGGTGGTTTCATCGCCCTACGGCGCCTCGGGCCGCGCAGGTCGCCGCAACCATTGTTGACGCTTTTCCCTGTGCGTCAAAAGAAAGCTTGGTCTAAACTGATTCACATGATGTTACTAATAGGCCAGCGTTCATGAGTGTGCTCTCAACGATGGTCTTCGCAGACATATCGGGCAGTGCGGCGCTGTACGAAGCATTGGGCAACGAGCGGGCCGCCGAGGCGGTGACGCAGGTCACGCAATGGATCAGCACCACCATACAAACCCACGGCGGGCGGGTGGTCAAGTCGCTGGGCGACGGCGTGCTGGGCGTGTTCGGCGATGCGGCCAGCGGTGTGGCGGCCATGGCCACCATGCTGCGCCAGCACAAGCTGCGGCAGGACCGCTGGCCCCAGCCGTTGCGCATGGATATCCGGGTGGGTGTGGCCAGCGGCGAAGTGATCGACGTGGACGGTGACTGCTATGGCGATGCCGTCAACGTCGCGTCGCGCCTGTGCGAGCGCGCCGGCCCCGCCGAGATCTGGGCCACCGAAACCACCGTGCTGCTGGCAGGGGCCGGGCCCGACGTCTGGTACCGCAAGCTGGGCATGATGGAGATCCGCGGCAAGGCCGAGTCGCTCATGCTCTACCACGTGGAATGGCGCGAAGACGAAGCACCCGACTCGCTCACCATGCAGGCCGCGCTGGTCAGCAGCTTTGCGCCGGCCGATTCCATTCTGGGGCAGATCCAGTTTTCGTGGCACGGGGTCGACATGTCCTTCACCTCGTCGGACGCGCCCGTGCATGTGGGGCGGGCCAACCACGCGCAGCTGTGCATCAACGACCCGCGCGTGTCGCGCCTGCATGCCCGCATCGACTGGCGCAACAGCGGGTTCGTGCTGACCGACATGAGCAGCTTCGGCACCTGGGTGCGCTTTGACGGCAGCGATGCCCCGGTGCGCCTTCGGCGCGATGCGTGCATCCTGCACGGCACGGGGCGCATCGCGCTGGGCGTGTCGTTCAACGAGCCCAGCGCGCCGGTCATGAACTTCCAGGTCGCAGGTGCGAACGTCCACCTGGGTTGACGGCCGGGCCACTCTTTCGGCATGCGCGCACCCGCCGCGCCGGCCCCTTCAAGACAGTATCGGAGACAGATCAATATGGCATGGATGAAGCGGACCGCCGTCGGCCTGGTGGCGGTGGCGTTGCTCGCCGGGACCGGCGCAGCGGTGTATGTGCAGCGCAGCTTTGCGGCGCTGGACGGCAAGCTCAGCGTGGCGGGCCTGGCGCAGCCGGTGCAGGTGCAGCGCGATGCGGCCGACGTGACCCATGTGCGGGCCCAGACCCCGCAGGATGCGTGGTTTGCCATGGGCTATGTGCACGCGCAGGAGCGCACCTGGCAGCTCGAGTTCAACCGCCGCGTGATGCACGGCGAGCTGTCCGAAGTGTTCGGCCCCGCCACGCTGGAGACCGACAAGCTCATGCGCTCCCTGGACATCATGGGCGTGGCGCGCCGCCAGTACGCCGGGCTGCCGCTGTACGCCAAGGAGGCGCTGCAGGCCTACAGCCAGGGCATCCACGCCTTTCACAAAAAGCGCCCGCAGGTGCTGCCGCCGGAATTTCTGCTGTTGGGCGCCAAGCCCGGGGGCGACCGGGGTGCCGTGTGGGAGCCTGAAGACAGCGTGGGCTGGGCGCTGATGATGGCGCTGGACCTGGGCGGCAACTGGGGCACCGAGTTCGCGCGCCTGTCTGTTGCCCGCACGCTCGACACCGACAGGCTGTGGCAGCTGATGCCGCCATACCCTGGCGAAAAGCCCGCCGCATCGTCAGACCTGGCAGCGCTGTACCGCCAGCTGGGCGTGTACCGGGCCGCCGGTGCAGGGCCCACCGCGGCCGGGCAGGGCAATGTAGTCACCGCCACCGCAGCCACCAATGCGGCGGCAAGCGGCAATCACCCAGGCCCGCTGTCGCGCCAGATCAGCGCCAGTATGCTGGCCTGGGCCGACGAGCTCACCCGCAACGCAGGCACCAACGAAGGCAAGGGCAGCAACAACTGGGTGATTGCCGGCACGCGCACCGTGAGTGGCAAGCCGCTGCTGGCCAACGACCCGCACCTGGGCCTGTCCGCCCCTGCCATCTGGTACTTCGCGGGGCTGCAGGCACCGGCGGGCAAGGCCGCCGACGGCACGCCGATTGCGCCCATCGACGCCGTGGGTGCCACCTTGCCGGGCCTGCCCTTCGTGGTGCTGGGTCGCACCGACAAGGTCGCCTGGGGCTTTACCAACACCGGCCCCGATGTGCAGGATTTGTACCTGGAGCAGATCAACCCCGCCGACCCCACGCAGTACCGCACGCCCGACGGCTGGGCGCCGTTCACGGTGCGCAACGAGACCATCCGCGTCAAGGGCGAGGCCGATGTGCAGGTGCCGCTGCGCAGCACGCGGCACGGCCCGGTGCTGAGCGACGCGCAGAAGTCGCACGCCGAGGTGCTGGACCTGGGCAAGTACGTGCTGGCGCTGCGCTGGAGCGCCCTGGACGACGACAACCAGACGGTGGTGGCGGGCTTCAAGACCAACCAGTCCAAGAGCGTGGACGAGCTGTTTGCGGGCCTGGAGCACTACCACTCGCCCATGCAGAGCGTGGTGGCGGCCGACGACCAGGGCACCATCCGCTTCAAGGCCGCAGGCCGCGCGCCGCTGCGCGATGCCGCCAACGACATCCGCGGCGTGGCCCCGTCGCCGGGCTGGGATGCGCGCTACGACTGGAAGGGCTGGATACCGTACGACCAGACCCCGCAGGACGACGGCAGCAAGGGATGGATCGCCACGGCCAACCAGCGCGTGACGGCCCCCGGCTACCCGCACTTCCTGACCCAGGACTGGGCCTTGCCCTACCGCTACGACCGCATCGCACAATTGATCGAAGCCACGCCGAGGCACGATGCGGCCAGCATGCAGGCCATTCACCGCGACATCACATCGCTCGCGGCGCGCCGCCTGCTGCCGTACTTGCAGCAGGCACAGTCATCCCATGCATTGGCAGCCGCAGCGCAGAAACAGCTGCTGGGCTTCGATGGCTTGATGGACGCCAACAAGCCGGCCCCGTTGATCTTCGCCGCCTGGACGGACGAGCTGGCCCGCGGCCTCATCGTCCCGCGCATCGGCGAAGACCGCTTCACCGCCACCTATGGCAAGCGCGACTACCGCGCGGCGCTGGAGGGCATCCTGGAGCGCAACGACACCTGGTGGTGCCAGCCCGCGACCTGCGCCGAGCAGTCCGCCGCCGCCCTGGGCCGTGCGCTCGACCGCCTGCAGGCGGACTATGGCGCAGACCCGGCGCAGTGGCGCTGGGGCGCGGCACACCCCGCGCTCAGCGTGCACCGGCCTTTTGGCAACGTGCCGGCCCTGGCCCGCTTCTTCGACGTGAGCGTGCCCTCGCATGGCGATGGCTACACGGTGAACGTGGGCCAGTACAACGCGGGCGAGGCCAGCGGCCCGTTCGTCAACCGCCATGCGGCATCGCTGCGCGCGGTGTACGACCTGGCCGACCTGGAGCAGTCGCGCTTCATCTACCAGACGGGCCAGAGCGGCTTGGTGTTCTCGCCGCGCTACCGCGACATGAGCGCCACCTGGGCGGCCACCGGCTACCGCGTGCTGCAGCGCGAGCCCGCACGCTGGGTGCATACGCTCACGCTGACCCCCGACACCGCTGCGAAGTGACGCGGCCTGCAAGGAAGAATCCATGGGTTTCGTACCGTTGATCGACGTCAGCCGCGGCGGCTTGACCGAGTGCCAGCACTGGGGTGCCGTGGCGGTGGCCAACCGCGATGGCCGGGTGCTGGCGCAGGTGGGAGATCCGTACACCGTCACCTTCACCCGCTCCACCATCAAAGCCTTCCAGGCGCTGCCGTTCATGCAGGCAGGCGGCGCCGCCGCACTGGGCTGGGGCCAGGGCGAGCTGGCGCTGCTGTGCGCCAGCCACAATGGCGAACCGATGCACGTGCAGCAGGCCGAGCGCATGCTGGCCAGCGTGGGCAAGGACTACCACGCACTGCAGTGCGGCTGCCACCGGCCGCTGTTCGCAGAGCTGGGGCTGGGCACGCTGCCCGCAGGCTTCGTGCCCGACGAGCGCCACAACAACTGCAGCGGCAAGCACGCGGGTTTTGTGGCGCACTGCGTGCACCAAGGCTTGCCGCTACAGGGGCACCTGGACCCGGCGCACCCGCTGCAGGTAGCTATTCGCGACCATGTGGGGCAGGCTGTGGGCCTGGCGCCCGACCAAATGCCCATGGGCATAGACGGCTGCTCGGCGCCCAACTACGCCATGCCGCTGGCCCACCTGGCGCGGGGCTATGCGCGGCTGGCAGGCGGCGCGCCGGACACTGACCTGCACGGCAGCCTGATTACGCTCGCCGACGCGATGGTCGCGCGGCCAGAGCTGGGCTCTGGCACCGGGCGGCACGACCTGCAGTTCATGCAGGTGGGGCAGGGCGACTGGGTGTCCAAGACCGGCGCTGACGGCGTGCAGGTGGCGGGCAGCCGCAGCCGCGGCGAGGCCTTTGCGCTCAAGGTCATGGACGGAAACATGGTGGCGCAGGTGGCGGCTGCCGTGGAGGTGATGGACCAGCTCGGCTGGCTGGATGCCAGTCAGCGCGAGGCACTGGCCCCGCGCCGGTCCGCACGCATCTTCAATGCCAAGGGGCTGCCGGTGGGCGAGCGGCGTGCGGTGTTCAAGCTGGAGCCTGCCAGCGCCTGAGCCGGGTGTTTGACAGTGGTTCTGCCGGGGCTGTCGTGCGGGCCACTGCGCTGCGCGCGCCGGAATTTGATTGAAAAATGCCGCTACCGATTGACTAGTAAGCGCTAGCAGCTACAAAAATGGTAGCAAACGGCTCCGTGTCGGGCAGCACATAGATCACGCCCCGCGACTGGCCGAACAGCGGTGCGATGAACTGGTTGTAGAACGCCTCGGGCGCATTCACGCAGCCGTAGCTGATGCGCTTGTCCTGCGCACCCTGGCTGGCCAGGCGCTGGTGGCGGCGCTCGGCGGCGCTCACGCTGCGCACCCGGTGCAGCGACACGGCGGCGTCGTAGTCGATCCAGACGATGTCGTCGCCCTTCAAATTGCGCCCGGGCTCGGTGACGAAGCGCCCAGCGGGCGTGGTGCGCTCTTCGGGGCGGATCTGCGACAGCGGGCGCTGGCCGATGTCCGGCGCCGACCGGTCGCCGAGCGCCGCGCCCAGCAGCACCGGCGAGCTGCCCAGCCACTGCCCCTGTGCCGAAAACACATGGATGCGCGCGGCAGGCTTGTCGATCACGGCAAACGGCAGGCCCTGGTGGTCGGCCGTGTCGGTGGCCCAGCGCACCAGCCGGCGCGCCGTGGCCGAGGCATCATGCGGCAATGGGGCGGCTGCCGCGGGCACGGCTGCCAGCACACCACCAGCCGCCAGGGCATTCAGAGCAAAACGGCGGTTCACAGTCACAAAAAACATGTCTTCATCCAAAAAGCGTGCTCACACGCACAACCGCCGAAACTGGCGCGCACCCGGCCAGTGCACCCGTGGATCTGGCTTCGCCAGTCCACCGGGTGCGTCCCCCTCTGGGGGAAGGCGCCGCCAGGCGACTCAGGGGGGCTTTCTATCCACTGCAATGCCCTCAATAATGCCTGCACCTGTGACTCTTGCGAAGCTTTGTGCTTCGGCCCAACATGTTTGACCGTCTCCGCAAAGCATTCAGCGCCACTGGCAGCTCCTCGGGCGCCCCCGGCCGGCCTGTGACCAACCGAGATGTGTCCCGCTGGGCGGCGGACCAGCGCCTGCCCATCGTCGCCCACGCCACCGACGGGCATTTCGACCTGGGCGGCGACATCCACGGCCACCCCTGGCGGCTCGAGTGCAGCACGCCCACGCGCGACTACGTGCAAGGCCTGGAGCTGCGCGGCCGCGCCGACGTGGGCGCCGACCCTGACGCCGCGGTGATGGTGATCAACCGCCCCCTGCAGGAGGTGCTGGAGCGCACCGCCTACGACGAGATCACCGACACCCTGCAGACGGCCATCAGCACCAGCCTGCCCGAAGAAATGCGATGGCTGTCGATGTACGAGGAAGTGACCTGGCCCGGCCTGCCCGCGTCGTTCCGCGACCATTTCACCGTGGTCGCCGAGCGCATCGAGCAGGCCCAGCGCTGGATCCACGCGCCCGTGGTCTCGCAGCTGCTCAACGCGGTGGAAGGCGAGGGCGGCGCCGAACGCGCCAAATCCCCCATGGTGCTGATGCTCGCGCGCGGCAAGGTCTACCTGCGCCTGGAACACACCCAGCGCAGCCTGGCCGAGATCGCGCACGCCAAGCAACTCCTGCTGGTGGCCGGCCAGGCCGCGCTGCAAAACCTGCCCCCCATGTCGGTGGCGGGGCCGGATGACGAGGCGGGGTTCGGCCGCTGACATCGCACACGCGCTTCAAAACCGAAACGGAAACGGAAACAAAAACGGGGCCTATGGCCCCGTGTTTTTTGGTGCGACACGCCCCCGCCCTCCGAAACTGCCACGCCCCCGGCCAGTGCACTCGTGGAACTGGCTTCGCCAGGCCACCGGGTGCGTCCCCCTCCCGCGCGCAGCGCGAGAGAGGGGGAAAACGCGAAGCGGCTCAGGGGGTGCTTACTTAACTTCCGCGAGTGATCGGCACACCCGCATCGCGGCCATAGGCGCCGTACTTGCCCAGCTCCCACTTGGCGATCGCGTTGCGGTGCACCTCGTCCGGGCCGTCGGCAAAACGCAGCGTGCGTGCACCGGCGTAGGCGTATGCCAGCGGGAAGTCGTCGCTCATGCCGCCGCCGCCGTGCACCTGCATGGCCCAGTCGATGACCTGGCAGGCCATGCTCGGGGCCACCACCTTGATCATCGCGATCTCGGTCTTGGCGACCTTGTTGCCGGCCACGTCCATCAGCCAGGCGGCCTTCAGCGTCAGCAGGCGGGCCATGTCGATCTTGCAGCGGGCTTCGGCAATGCGTTCCTGCGTCACGGTCTGCTGCGCCACGGTCTTGCCGAAGGCCACGCGCGACGAGGCGCGCCTGCACATCAGCTCCAGCGCGCGCTCGGCCAGGCCGATGAGGCGCATGCAGTGGTGAATGCGCCCGGGGCCCAGGCGCCCTTGTGCGATCTCGAAGCCGCGGCCTTCGCCCAGCAGAATGTTGGAGACCGGCACGCGCACGTTCTCGAAGGTCATCTCCACGTGGCCGTGCGGCGCGTCGTCGTAGCCGAACACGTTCAGCGGTCGGATGATGGTGATGCCCTTGGCATCGGCGGGCACCAGCACCATGCTCTGCTGCGAGTGGCGCGGCGCTTCGGGGTCGGTCTTGCCCATGGTGATGAACACCGCGCAGCGCGGGTCGGCCGCGCCGGAAATCCACCACTTGCGGCCGTTGATCACGTACTCGTCGCCGTCGCGGTCGATGCGGGTTTCGATGTTGGTCGCGTCGCTCGAGGCCACGTCGGGCTCGGTCATCGCGAAGGCCGAGCGGATCTTGCCTTCCAGCAGGGGCTTGAGCCAGCGGGCCTTGTTGGCCTCGTCGCCGTAGCGGGCGATGGTCTCCATGTTGCCGGTGTCGGGCGCGGAGCAGTTGAACACCTCGCTCGCCCATGGCACGCGGCCCATGATCTCGGCCAGGGGCGCGTATTCCTGGTTGGTCAGGCCCGCACCGTCGTAGCCCGAGGCTGCGGCGCTGTCCACCGGCAGGAACAGGTTCCACAGACCGGCAGCCTGGGCCTTGGGCTTCAAGTTCTCGATGGTGGACAGGGCCGTCCACCGCTTGCCGGCCGCGGTGTTGGCGATCAGCTCGTTCTTGTACGCCACCTCGTTCGGATAGATGTGGTCATCCATGAACTGGAGCAGCCTGGACTGCAGTTCCTTGGTTTTGGGCGAGTAGTCAAAGTCCATGGGTGTCGTCTCCGTTGGTAATCGTGGGATCGTCAGGGCGGCGTCGGTGCCGCTCTATCGTGTGGGTTTCGGTGCAGCTGGGGTGTGGTCTTCATCCGCGCTGCGCGAACGACCAGGCCAGCTCGGCCATGGGCCGCGCCGTGTCGCCCGAGGCCTTGGCCTGCGCGCTCGATGCGGTGCCGGCCTCCACCCGCTTGGCAATGCCCTGCAGGATGGCCGCGATGCGGAACATGTTGTAGGCCAGGTAGAAGTTCCAGTCGGCGCGCAGTGCGTCGGGCGTGGCGATGCCGGTGCGCTCGCAATAGCGGCGGATGTAGCTGTCTTCGTCGGGGATGCCCAGGGCCGCCAGATCCTGCCCGGCGATGCCGCGGCCCATGGCGGCGGGGATGTGCCAGCTCATGCAGTGGTAGCTGAAGTCCGCCAGCGGATGGCCCAGCGTGGACAGCTCCCAGTCGAGCACCGCGATCACGCGCGCCTCGGTGGGATGGAACATCAGGTTGTCGAGCCGGTAGTCGCCGTGCACGATGGAGACGTGCCCCTCGTCCCGCGCGCTGGCGGGCATGTGGGCGGGCAGCCATTCCATGAGCTTGTCCATCTCGGGGATGGGCTGCGTGACCGAGGCCACGTACTGCTTGCTCCAGCGGCCGATCTGGCGGTCGAAATAATTGCCGGGCTTGCCATAGCCGGCCAGGCCCCGGTCGGCGAACTTCACGCTGTGCAGCGCAGAGATCACGCGGTTCATCTCGTCATAGATCGCGGCGCGCTCGGCAGGCTCCATGCCGGGCAGCGACTGGTCCCACAGCACGCGGCCCTGCATGCATTCCATGACGTAGAAAGCGCGGCCGATGACCGATTCGTCCTCGCACAGCACGAACATGCGGGGCACGGGCACATCGGTGCCGTACAGCCCGCTCATCACCGCAAATTCACGCTCGATGGCGTGGGCCGAGGGCAGCAGCTTGGCCACCGGGCCGGGCTTGGCGCGCATCACGTAGCTGGTGCCGGGCGTGATGAGCTTGTAGGTGGGGTTGGACTGCCCGCCCTTGAACATCTCCACCGTCAGGGGGCCGGCAAAGCCCTCCATGTGCTGTGCCAGCCAGGCCGTCAGCGTGTCGATGTCGAACGCGTGCTGGTCGGAGACGGGCCGGGTGCCCACGAAATGGTCGAAATTGCTCATGGGTGGGCGAGGGGTGTGTTGTCGTTCTTCAGTTGTCGGTTTCGGCAATGCGCATCAGCGCATCCCGGTCGCGCACCACCAGGCCGCCCGGCTCGATGCGGATGGCATCCTCGCGCTCCATGGCCTTGAGCTCCTGGTTCACCCGCTGGCGCGACGCACCCAGCAGCTGCGCCAGTTCTTCCTGCGCCAGCTGCAGGCCGATGCGCATCTCGCTGCCGTCCGACAGGCTGGGCACGCCGTAGCTGCGCACCAGGTGCACCAGCTGCTTGGCCAGGCGCGAGCGCAGGGGCAGGGTGTTGAGGTCTTCCACCAGCCCGAACAGCTGCCGTATGCGCCGTGCATGCAGGCGCAGCATGGCTTCGTACAGCTCGGTGTGCGCCGCGAGGATCTTCTTGAAGTCGGCCTTGGCCACGCACAGGATCGTGGTGTCCCCATGTGCATAGGCATCGTGCGTGCGCCGGTCCCCGTCGAAGATCGCCACGTCGCCGAACCAGATGCCCGGCTCCACATAGGTCAGCGTGATCTGCTTGCCTGATATGGAGGTGGAGCTCACCCGCACCGCACCGCGCGCGCAGGCAATCCACTCCTCGGGCGGGTCGCCGCGGGCGGCGATGAGGCCGCCGTCCTTGAAGCGTTTGACGTATGCACATCGCAGGATGTCGTGGCGTAGCGAAGGTGAAAGGGATGAAAACCAGCGACCTGAGTTGATCGCTTCACGTTCTTCGATAGTAAGAATCGGGTCGTCCATGGCCTGTCTTTTGCGTGACTAGAAACAGGACCATTGTCGCGTGAGGGACCTTCGCGCTGCGTCAGGGTTGTCACCTGCGCGTCTGCACGTGCGCGCAGAAAAAAACCCCTGGGTGCCGATGGGGCACGCAGGGGCTTGTGGAGTGCTTGGCACGCGGCGCGGACACCGCCGCGGCGCAGGGCGCGCGGTCACTCGTATCGCGGCGCGCGCTTTTCCAAAAAGGCGGTGATGCCTTCGCCGCCGTTGAGGTGGTGCAGGTTCTTCACGAAGTGGTCGCGCTCGTGGCCCAGGTGCTGGGTCAGGCTGGCACCGGGCGCGTCGTTGAGCAGCTCCTTGATGCTGGCGAGCGCGTTGGGTGCCTTGCCATTGAGTTGCTCGGCCAGCGCCAGCGCCGCATCGAGCGCCGCCCCGGGCTCGGCCACATGGTTGACCACGCCCAGCGCGTGCAGGCGTTCGGCGCCGATGCGGTCGCCGCCCATCAGGATCTCGGTGGCCGCCTGCCGGGGCAGGGCCTGCGACAGGCTCCAGCTTGCACCTCCATCGGGCGACAGCGCCACGTTGCTGTACGCCATCACGAACACCGCGTTGCGCGCCGACACGATGAAGTCGCAGGCCAGGGCCAGCGAAAAGCCCGCACCGGCCGCCGCGCCCTCAACCGCTGCGATCACGGGCTTGGGGTAGGTGCGGATGGTCTCGATCCAGTTGTGCAGGCCTTCGATGCTCTGGGCCTGTACCTCGGGTGGCTGCTGGCGGTTGGCCAGCAGGCGCTGCAGGTTGCCGCCGGAGCAGAACATGCCGTCCGAGCCGGTGATGATCACGCTGCGGATGTCGGCGCTGCCTTCGGCCACGCTCAGCGCCTCGATGCCCGCCGCGTACATCGACGGGTCGATGGCGTTGCGCCGTTCGGGATTGCTGAGGGTCAGGATCAGGGTCTGGCCCTGGCTGGTGCTCTTGAGTTCTGCGGGCATGTGCGTGACCTGGTGGACAGTGGGGGCGGTGGCTGTAACGACTGCTGAGGCATCCGGTCAGAACCGGAGTGCCTCATTCCTCTACGTGCGTGAGGCTCAGGCCGATGGCGCCGCGCCGGCGCAGCCAGGGGCTGGGGCGGTAGCGGGTGTCGCCGTACACCGTTTGCATGTTGAACAGCACCTCGAGGATGTTGGTCGGGCCCCAGCGGTCGCCCATGGCCAGCGGGCCCAGCGGGTAGCCCAGGCCCAGGGTCACGGCGGTTTCCAGGTCCTTGGGCGAGCAGATGCCCTGCTGGCAGATGTCGGCCGCGATGTTCACGATGGTGGCCACCACGCGCTGTGTGACAAAGCCGCCACTGTCGCGGATCACGCTCACGGCCTTGCCGTCGCGGGCGAACAGGGCGTGCGCCGCGTTGCGCATGTCGACGCGCGTGGCCGGGTTGGTGGCGAGCACGCGGCGCTTGGTGGCGGCGTCCTCCACCAGCATGTCGATGCCGATGGTGCGGGCCGGGTCCAGCCGCTCGACCACGGCGACGGTGGTCACGTCAAAGCCCAGCGGCGCGACCAGTGTGAGGGCGTGGGGCGAAGGCGACTGGCCGGTTTCGATGTTCGCGCCCAGATCCTTGAGCAACTGGTACAGCTCGGCACGCCGCGCGGCGCGGGGAGACACCCACACGGGGGGCATGTCGGCCACTACGGGCACGGGGGGCTCGGCGGGCACCTGGGCCGCGCCGTCTGCGTACTTGTAGAACCCTTCGCCCACCTTCTTGCCGACCATGCCCCCGGCCAGGCGCTGCGCGGTGATCACGCTGGGCCGAAAGCGTGGCTCGTCGTAGTACTGGCGGTAGATGGATTCCATCACCGGGTGCGACACGTCCAGCGCCGTCAGGTCCATCAGCTCGAAGGGCCCGAGCTTGAAGCCCACCTGGTCGCGCAGGATGCGGTCGATGGTGGCGAAGTCGGTCACGCCTTCGCCCACGATGCGCAGCGCCTCGGTGCCAAAGCCGCGCCCGGCGTGGTTGACGATGAAGCCCGGCGTGTCCTGCGCCTGCACCGGGGTGTGGCCCATCTGCTTGGCATAGGCCGCAAGCGCGGTGCACACTGCCGCATCGGTCTTGAGCCCGGCGATCACCTCGACCACCTTCATGAGCGGCACGGGGTTGAAGAAATGAAAGCCCGCCAGGCGCTCGGGCCGCTGCAGGCCCGCGGCAATCGCGGTGACGGACAGCGAGGATGTGTTGGTGGCCAGCACCGCGTCGCTGCGCACCACGGCTTCGAGCTCGGCAAACAGCGTCTTCTTGACATCCAGGCGCTCCACGATGGCTTCGACCACCAGATCGCAGCCCGCCAGGTCGGCCACCGCCTGCACCGGGTGCAGCCGCGCGGCCAGGGCCGTGGCCTCGTCGGCCTCGATGCGGCCCTTGGCCACCAGCTTGGCCCACTGCTCCTGCAGCGCGGCCTGGGCCGCCTGGGCTGCGCCGGGGTTGGCGTCCAGCAGAAATACCTGGCTGCCGGCCTGCGCGGCGATCTGTGCAACGCCCCGACCCATGGCGCCGGTGCCTACGATTCCGATGTTGGGAAACTGAATTTTCATAGCGCCATTATGGCTCTGGCGTTGAGCGGGACTTATGTGCAAGAATGGGCCGCACCATAAATAGAACTTATTGTGAAAATCCGTAACACCGTACTTGGAGCCGGGCTGTGGGTGGTTGCTGCGGGCGCCGGTGCACTCTCGCTTGGCGGCAGCAGAGGCACAGTGGTGTTGGGTGCGCCCCTCGATGTGTCGTTCGACGTGCAGCCGGACCCCGGCGCTGATGTCGCATCGTCGTGCGTGTCGGCCCAGGTGAAGGCCGGCGACACCCCCATCGGCGACGCCAGGGTTCGCATCACGCCGCTGCCCGAGATGCGCGGCCGCTCGCCAGCCGTGCGTGTGCAGGCCAGTGTGGCCATCGATGAGCCTGTGCTCACCGTCACGCTGTCTGCAGGCTGCAGCAGCAAGATCACCCGGACCTACACCTTTCTCTCCGAGCTGCCGGCCACCGTGGCGCGATCGACAAGCCCGGTCGATGTGGCCAGGCTGTCGTCCGCGCCCCTGAGCTCGTCGGACGCAGCACGCGCCGCAGCGGGTGCCAACGCTGCCGCAGCGCCCGGCGCTGGTACTGCAGCACAACGTGCATCCGCAGGCTCTGCACCCGATGCAGCGCCCAATACGACGCTAAATGCGGCGCCCAATGCTGCAGCCGGTACACCCCCCACCCGCGCCGCAGCGGCCAGCCGGCCTGTGGCGCCGCGTGCTGCCGCCAACCCCGCGCCGGCCCGCAGCGTGCCGTCGCGCCAGCCTGCCGCTGCAGCGCCCAAGGCCGCCGAGCGCTCACGCCTGGTCGTGGAGCCGCTGGACCTCTGGCTCGACCGCCCCGTGGCGTTGCGCACGTCCCCCGAGCTGCTGGTCACGCCGTCGGACCAACCCTCTGCACAACGGGCCCAGGCCGCCGCCGTGTGGAAGGCGCTGAACGCGCAACCCGAAGACATCAACCAGGACGCGGACCGCCTGAAGGCGGTGGAGGCCGACATGGCCGCGCTGCGTGCCCAGGCCAGCCGCGACCGCGCCAGTGCCGCGCAGGTGCAGCAGCAACTGGAGCAGGCCCAGGAAGAGCGCTTCCCGGCGATGGTGGTGTATGTACTGGGCGGCCTGCTGGCCGCCGCGCTGCTGCTGGTGGCATGGGTGCTGGTGCGGCTGCGCACCAACTCCGAAAAGGCCATCCGCGACTGGCGCGATTCCGTCGCAGCGCTGGGCGGGCGCGACCCGGCACTTGCCGCCCGTGAAGCGGTGCTGGGCCTCACGCCCCATCCGGGCGATACCTGGTTGCCACCGGACACCACGCCCGGTGCCGCGCAGCAGGCGGGCCCTGCCGCGGCACCGCCTGCGCGCGGGCCCAAGCTGAGTTCTGGCGCCGCGCCGCTGGTGCCGTCGTTCGTGGACACCAATCCAGCACCCACTGCCACGGCGCCGACGCTGGCTAGAACATCGGGCGTCGCCCCTGCCATCGCACCCGCCGTGGCCACGGGCGCAGCCCCCGCGGTGGCTCCTGCGACTGCCAGCAAGACCGCATTGCACATCGTCAGCCCCGAAGAGCTGTTCGACATTCAGCAGCAGGCCGAGTTTTTCATCTCCGTGGGCGAGCACCACCAGGCCATCGAGGTGCTCAAGAAGCACATCGCAGAGCGCGGCGACGTCTCGCCGCTGGCTTACCTGGAGCTGCTGCGGCTGTACCACACGCTGAGCCGGGTGGAAGAGTTCGCGCAGCTGCGAAAGCAGTTCATGCAGTCGTTCAATGCGCAGGTGCCGGAGTTCACCGGCTTTCACCGCACGGGGCGCATGCTGTACCACTACACCGATGCGCTCGCCGAGATCGAGGCGGAGTGGACGTCCCCTTCCGTGATGGCGCTGCTGGAGAAGTTTTTGTTCCGGCGCGATGGCGTAGGCGCCATCGAGCCCTTCGACATGGCCGCCTACGACGAGCTGCTGCTGTTGCTGGCCATCGCGCAGACCACCCCGGCTTCTGCACGGGGCGATGCGGCGTCGCCACGCCAGCGCACCACGCCGCTGGCACCAGACCGCATGGACTCGGTGGTGATGCCCGAGCCGCCTGCACAGCCTGCCGCCAAGCGCGACGACCTGCCGCTCGATTCGCTGGCGGCCAGCCTGGAGTTTGAATTTGACGAGTCGCTGCGCACGCCGCGCGCCGTGCAGCCACCAGAGCCGCCAGCGGCCACGCGTCCCCCCGTGGTGGCGCCCGGCGTCGCGGTGGACACACGGGGCGCGCCGCTGGACCTGGACTTGTCCGAGCCTCCCCACCTCACCCTCAGCGACTTGCCGGCCGTGCCGGTCACTCCCCCTCCGCCATCGGGCGGGGCCGTCGGCTTTGGCATGGGCAACGACCTGATGGAACTGCGGCTGGAGCTGGAGCACAAGGAAAACTACCCCAAGGGCCGTCCCTGAGCCTGAGGGGCTGACGGTGCGGGGCTGAAGGCTCGCTGGCCTGTGCTGGGTGCAGCGCACACCGGGCTGGAGCGCGCTACTGGGCATAGGTTCAGCGGCCCAGCAGTTCAGCAGCTTGGTAATCTATCCATGCCGCTCCAGCGGGCGATATACCCAACGCCGCCGCGGGCCGCAGCCCGCAGGGCCCTCTGGTTCAGGCGGCGCCGCCTGCCACCTGCATCGCGCGCATCAGCGCTGTGGCTTCGGCCTCCGGGTCGGGCGCATTGACCAGCGCTCTCACCACCGCGATCGACCCCACGCCGGTCGCCAGGACCTCCGCGAACTGACCGGCGCCAATGCCGCCGATGGCCACCTGCGGGTAGTGGCGCAGCAGCCGCGCGTACACGCCCAGGCGGCCCACGCCCTGGGGCGCGGTGGCCATCTTCTTGAGCGTGGTGGGGAACACGGCGCCCATGGCGATGTAGCTCGGGCCCACGGCATCCGCGCGCACCATTTCGGCATAGCCATGGGTGCTCACGCCCAGGCGCAGGCCGGACGCGCGCAGGGCCTGCAGGTCGGCCGCGCTGAGCGCATCCAGGTCTTCCTGGCCCAGGTGGATGCCGTAGGCACCCGCGGCGATGGCCGCCTGCCAGTGGTCGTTGATGAACAGCAGCGCGGACGTGCCCAGCACGGCCTGCACGGCGGCCCGCACTTCGCGGTCGATGGCCGCCGCGTCGTCGGACTTGAAGCGCAGTTGCACCGTGGGCACGCCCGCGCGGGCCATGCGGCCCACCCAGTCGGCGTCGGGCAGCACGGCGTACAGGCCCAGGTGCTGCGGGCAGGGGGCGAATGCCTGCGCGCGCGGCACGGGCTGCAGGTCAAAGTCCTCGGGCGCGTCGGGCCAGATTTCGGGCTGCACGGCGCCGGTGCGCTCGGTGCGGGCCTGCCAGGCCTGCGCCACGCATTCGGCGTCGTGGGCAATGAAACCCAGCGTGCTGCAGGCCTGCAGTGCCGCCAGATAGGCCGGGTCCTGCCGGGTGGGGGCAGGCGCCGCCTGGGGCGCAAAGCCCGCGAAGGTGGCGGCGTGGTGCGCAACGATCTGTTGCGCCAGGGCTTTCGTATCAAGCATCTTGAGCATGGTGCCAAAAAGGGGTGCCCAGCACGGGCGTGCTGGGCTGGGCGGCATCCTGCGCCGACATGGCGCCGGCCCGGCGCGCGGTGCGCCCGGCGTTCACCGCGTCGGCAAACGCGCCGGCCATGGCCACCGGGTCTTGCGCCAGGGCGACGGCGGTGTTCAGCAGCACGCCGTCGTAGCCCCATTCCATCACTTGGCAGGCGTGCGACGGCAGGCCCAGCCCGGCGTCCACCAGCATGGGCACGTTCAGCCGCTCGCGCAGCGTCTGCAGCGCATACGGGTTGACGGGGCCGCGCCCGGTGCCGATGGGCGCGGCCCAGGGCATGACGGCCTGGCAGCCCACGTCCACCAGGCGCTGGCACAGCACCAGGTCTTCGGTGCAGTAGGGCAGCACCTGAAAACCTTCCTTGATGAGGTGTTCGGCCACGCCCACCAGGTTGAGCGTGTCGGGCTGCAGGGTGTAGTCGTCGCCGATCAGCTCCAGCTTGATCCACGGCGTGTCGAACACCTCGCGCGCCATCTGCGCGGTGGTGATGGCCTCTTGCGCGCTGTGGCAGCCGGCGGTGTTGGGCAGCACCGGCACGTTGAGCTTGCGCAGCAGCTCCCAGAAGCTGTTGCCGCTCTCGGCCGGGTTGCTGCCCTGGCGGCGCAGCGACGCCGTGACCATGGCCGGCTGCGCGCGCTGCACGGCGGCCTCCAGCACGGCGGGCGAGGGGTAGCGGGAGGTGCCCAGCAGCAGCCGGCTGGCAAACTGCTGGCCGTACAGCACCAGGGGGTCGTGGGGCGTCGGGGTGGTCATGTCTGTACTATGAATTTGATAGCTGTTGGCGCTTGCTGGATCAGCGGTAGGGGCCGATTTTGCTCGAATTTGAGGGTGGATCAGCCCCCCGTCACGGGCGAGATGACCTCCACCCGGTCGCCCGGCTGCAGCGTGTGGGCGGCATAACGTGTGTTGGGCACAAAGGTGGTGTTCACCGCCACGGCGAACGGGGGCCGCGCGGCGATGGCGGCCACGGCGTCGGCCACGGTGGCGCCCTCGGGCAGGTCGTGCGGGGTCTGGTTGATGGAGATGTTCATGCGATGGCGCGGGCTGCTGATTCTGTGGCGCCGGCCGGGCCCTGTGGGGTGGGCTCCAGGTCCAGCGTCAGGTCAAAACGTTGCGAAAGCTGCGATTGTCCCGCGTTCAGCACCTCCAGCGTCACATCCAGCAGGGCGGGCGCGATCATGAAGCCGTGGCGGTACAGGCCGTTGATCTCCAGCACGCCGGGACGCGGCTGGCGGATAGCGGGCAGGTTGTCGGGCAAGGTGGGGCGGCACTGCGTGGCCAACTCCAGAATACGGCCTTCGCCAAAACCCGGGTGCACGGCGTAGGCGGCAGACAGCAGCTCCAGCGTGGAGCGCACGCTGGCAGGCGACAGGTCGTCAGACTCGATCTCGGTGGCGCCGATGACGAACAGGTGGTCTTCCTTCGGCGCGATGTAGATGGGGTAGCGCGGGTGCACGAGCCGCGTGGGGCGCTGCAGCGTCACGTCGGGGGCGTGGATGCGCGCCACTTCGCCGCGAACGCCGCGCAGCGCGGCCCACTGGGGCCGGGCGCCCAGGCCGCGGCAGTCGAGCACCCAGTCGGGCTGGCCCGGCTGGCCGGGGGCAAAGGCGTCGGGCGAGCGGGGTGCGTGCCAGTGGGTGCGCACTGCCAGCCGCTGCATCTCCACCACCAGGGCGGCGAGCAGCTGGCGGTTGTCCAGCTGGCCTTCGCCGGGCAGGTACAGGCCCTGCGCAAACCGGTGGGCCAGCGTGGGCTCGGCCTGGGCCAGGCCGGTGGCATCGAGCTTTTGCAGGCTGGGCAGCTCCGGCACGGTGCGCTGGTTGGTCTCCAGCTGGCGCGTCAGGCGCTGGGCCTCGGCGGCATCCTGACGGTGCCAGACGATGAGGGTGCCCGCCTGCTGGAAGAACACCGGCTCGGCCAGCGGCGCCAGCAGCTGAGGCCAGCGGGTGAGGGCGTGGTGGCCCATGCGCACCACGCCGGGCTCGGTGATGGCCGATTCGGCCAGGGGCGCCAGCATGGCCGCCGCCACGGTGGCGGCCGAGCCTTCGGCGGCCGGGCCGCCGGCGTCGTAGATGTCGACACGGTGCCCCTGGCGGGCCAGCTCCACGGCCAGAAGACGGCCCATGAGGCCTGCGCCCAGGATGGCAAAGGAAGAGGGTGACAGGGGCATAGGCGATTCGTGTGTCCGTGGGCTGCAGGCCAGGCGCGACGACAGTGCGAGCCAGGGTGCAAGGACAAAACGGGGCTGTGCCGTTGGTGGAAACTCCCCACGCCAGCATGACCTGGATCGGGTAGCGGGGCGGTTGCATGCCGGTGGCGATGCGGGGCCCCAGGGTATTTCTCAGTCCCCTTGCCGGCCATGCATCCATGACCGGGCGGGACACCCCTGTTTCGTCCGGAAAAATCAATTACAGCACATCCCTCTGCCGCGCCTTTTTGATGTGGCGCATAGGCCATAATTTTTGCCATGACATCTTCGACTCAGGCGCCCCCCGCGGCGCGGCGCTACGCACGCGTGCTTTCCATTGCCGGCTCGGACAGCGGCGGCGGGGCGGGCATCCAGGCCGACCTCAAGACCTTCAGCGCCCTGGGCTGCTACGGCATGACGGCGATCACCGCCATCACCGCGCAGAACACCTGCGGCGTCACCGGCATCCACGGCATTCCGCCCGAGATGCTCAAGGCCCAGATCGACGCGGTGGTGCAGGACATCGGCGTGGATGCGGTCAAGATCGGCATGCTGCATTCGCCCGAGGTGGTGCGCGTGGTGGCCGACGCCATCCGCACCTACCAGCTGCCGCACGTGGTGCTGGACCCTGTCATGGTGGCCACCAGCGGCGACCGGCTGATCGCGCAGGAGACGGTGGGCGTGCTGGTCCAGGAGCTGTTCCCGCTGGCCGAGGTGATCACCCCCAACCTGGACGAGGCCGGCTGGCTGCTGGGCCGCACGATCGAGGGTGTGGATGCGTTGCAGGGCGCGGTGGATGGCCTGCTGGCGCTGGGCGCGCCCGCCGCGCTGCTCAAGGGCGGGCACTTGCCCGGCGACTGGGTGGTGGACCTGCTGGGCACGCGCGGCGGCGTGGCGCAGCGGCTTGAATCAGCGCGCATCGCCACGCACAACGGCCACGGCACGGGCTGTACGCTGTCGTCCGCCATTGCCGCGCACCTGGCGCTGGGCCTGCCGCTGCAGCAGGCGGTGGAGCGCGCCCGCAGCTACATCCTGGGCGCCATCGCCGCCGGTGCCGACGTGCACACGGGCAAGGGACATGGCCCGCTGAACCACGGTTATGCGCCGGTGCCGCAGGTCGTGGTTTATTGATTCGGCGTTCTTCAACTTGAATCGTTCACGCTGAGCTTGTCGAAGCGCCGCGCAAGGCTTCGACAAGCTCAGCCCGAACGGTTTGTTCAAGTTAAATAAAAGATGCCGCAGCAATGGGGATGGTGCGGGACTGATGTATGGCTTTTAGGCTGCTACCGCTTGTCCATCAAGCGGTAGCAGCTATGAATTTGGTAGCAACGCCAGGGTGAAGGCGTTGCAGGCATCGCCAGGCTCGCAGGTCAGGCAGCGCGCGGCCGTGTGGCCAGCGCCAGCACAAAGCTGAACGCCAGCGCCGGCAGTGCCGACCCGGCCCCGGGCACCACTTGCGGGGCCAGGTGGTACACCGCGATGCCCAGCACCCAGATGGCCACCGGCGCCGCATTCACGCGGCGCGCATTGGCCAGCAGTGCGGGCGCGTTGGCGCCGAATGCCAGGCGCCCCAGGATCACGCCGAACAGCGGCACGAACACCGAACTGAGCAGCAGCAGGAAGGGCTCCAGGCTGTGCATGGGCAGCACCAGCGCGAGGGCGGTGCACACGGCCGCCACGCCCAGGCCCCAGCGGCGCACGCTCCAGCGCGGCAGCAGGCTGTGGGCCGACACCGCGCCCGAGTACGTGTCGCCATAGGCGTTGTCCACCTCGTCGATGAGGATCAGCGACAGTGCGATCAGCCCGCCCTGGGCCAGCAGCAGCGCCTGCACCAGGTCCTTGCTGGGCAGCGTCAACGCCACCAGCACGCCCAGGGTGTAGCACCACATGTTGGCCAGCGCGTAGCCCAGCCAGGTGCCGCGCAGCGCAGCGCCGCCGCTCTTGCCGTGGCGCGCGTAGTCGGCCACCAGCGGCAGCCACGAGATCGGCATCGCGATCACCAGGTCCAGCGCGGGCAGCACGCCCATGCCGCCTTCGCCCTTGCGCGTCCACAGCGCTTCAAAACCCTGGGCCTGCGCCAGCGACAAGAACTGCCACGACAGCCACAGCAGCGACAGCACCACCAGCGGCAGCGCCACGCGGGCGATCACCTTGCGCACCAGCTGCACCATCGATCCGCTGATGAGCAGCATCACCACGCCGCCCCACAGCAGCGTCGCCAGCACGGGCCAGTGCGCTCCGGCCATGGTGCCGGACTGCTGGCCGATGGCCACGGTGGCATCGCGCATCACCACCAGCTCGAACGTGCCCCAGCCCACCAGCTGCACGATGTTCAGGATGATCGGCAGGCTGGCGAACGTGCGGCCGTACACCGCATGCATCAGCCCGGCGCTGGCCAGGCCGCTGTCGCAGCCGAGCTTGGCCACCCAGCCCAGCAGGCCTGCGCCCACGATGGAGCCGCAGACAATGGCGATCAGCGCCTCTTGCGTGCCCAGCGCGGGCATCAGGTACGCGCCCACCTGCATGACCAAAAGGCCCACACCCAGGCTGAACCAGAGCGAGGCATGGTCGTGCCACTGGAAGACGCGGCGGTCGGGGGCAACGGGGGCCAGCGCTTCGTTGGTGGCAGCGGGCGCGGCGGTGTGGACAGGCATGGAGGGCTCCGTAGACAGACAGGCATACAGAGCAGGGGCGGCCCGGGTGGCTGGCGCCCCGCAGCGCAAGGGGTGCAGGGCGTGGCGTCGTCGGACTTGGCTTCCCTGCGCGAGGATGATCTCACGCACACAGCCGTCAGGCGATCGGACGGCGGGTGTGCAACAGGTTCAAAGGGTGTGATCTCAGCCCCGCGCTCGGCGGGACACCCCTAGCATTGCCGCCCGAAGGCAGCGGCGCGATTGTGCCACGCGGAAACGGTCGGTTACGACCGGGGCGGCAAAGGCGAAGGGTGTGGGCGCGGGAGGAAGAATTACCCATCGCACGCGAAGCCCCTCGCAACCATCAGCCCTTCGAAGCATCAGCCCTTGACTTGCGCCCCCGCCAGCAGGGCCTGCAGTGCGGCACGCAGCACGCCCGTGCCTTCCTCCGCACTGAGCAAGCCCGCGCTCACGAAGGCGCCGTTGACCAGCACTGCCAGCTGGGCGGCCAACTGGTCAGGCCGGGGAGCGCCCAGCCGCTCTGCGATCTCATGCAGTCTTTGGCGCAGCGCCTGCATGTGCCGCTGCGATACCAGGCGCGCGGGGTGGTCCTGCTCGGCAAATTCTGCCGCCACGTTGATCTGCGGGCAGCCGCGATAGTTCGAGCGTGCCAGGCGCTCGCCGATCCAGCCCATGTGGGCGTTGAGCTCGCCCGCTGGGTCGTCGCGGAACTGCTCCGCCACACCATCCCAGGTAGCCCAGAAGTCCACATCCTCCCGCTCCAGAAACGCCACGATGAGGTCGTCCTTGGTGGGGAAGTAGCGGTACAGGCTGGTCTTGGCGACCTCGGCCTCCAGCACCACCAGGTCCACCCCCACGGCGCGCACGCCGCGTTCGTAGAACAGCCGGGAGGCCGTGTCCAGGATGCGGCTGCGCACATCGGCGCCGTCGCTGGCGGCCGCCTTGGCAGCGCGCCTGGGCGCTGGGCGGGTGGGAGCGGCTGTGGCGCTTGCGCTGGCGTCCACCGACGGGAAACCCCGGCCGGCAACGGATTCAGACATTTTTGCGTTGGGCATGTTGACAATGATACAGACCTGTCTGTAATATTTAAAGAACAGACAGGTCTGTATCTTTTCGAGCCCAACCTATCGAGGACTGCCCCATGAATTCCACCCAGCCATCCATCGCCGTGTTCGGCGCCGCCGGCCACACCGGCCAGTTCGTGGTGCAAGAGGCGCTGCGGCGCGGCCTGGCCGTTGTCGCAGTGGGCCGGGACGCACGCAAGCTGGCCGACACCATGCCGCCGGGCGTGGCCTGCCGCACCGCAGAGCTGGCCGACCCGTCCAGCCTGGACCGCGCATTTGCCTGCTGCGCTGTCGTCATCAACTGCGCCGGGCCGTTCATGGACACCGCGGCACCGGTCGGTGCCGCCGCGCTGCGCGCAGGCTGTCACTACCTGGACGTGACAGCCGAGCAGGCCAGCACTCAGGCCACTTTGGAAGGTCTGGATGCTCCCGCCCGCGTGGCCGGCCGCGTGGTGGTGCCCGCCGCTGCCTTCTACGGCGGGCTGGCCGACCTGCTGGCCAGCGCGCTGGCCGCACCGGGCCGCATTGAGGCGATCACCGTGGCGGTCGCACTCGACCACTGGTGGCCCACGGCGGGCACGCGCCGCACCGGCGAGCGCAACACCGCGCCCCGGCTGGTGGTCCGGCATGGCCGACTGGCGCCCTTGGTGCCGTCCGCCGACGTGCCGGACTGGACCTTTGCCGAGCCGCTGGGCCGCCAGGCCATGGTCGAGATTCCGTTCAGCGAAGTCATCACCCTGGCCCGCCACCTGCCGGTGGGCGAGATCCGTTCGCTGCTCAACCGCTCTGCACTGCAGGACATCCGCGATGCGGCCACCCCGCCACCCACGGCCACAGACGGCACGGGGCGGTCAGCCCAGCGGTTCGAGCTGGCCGTCCATGTGGTGCAGGGTGGTTTGAGCCGCACGGCAGGAGTGCGCGGCCAGGACATCTATGCGGTGACTGCGCCCATCGTGGTGGAGGTGGCGCAGCGCCTGCTCGGCCCTGCGTACCCACACCGCGGCGCGCTGGCCCTGGCGCAGGCCGTCGATCCGGTGGACGTGCTGCGGTCGCTGCACGCGGCAGGTGCACTGCAGTGGTTTGGAGACGGTACGCCGACCTGACCGGCGATAACCGCAACAACCGCAGTAACGGCGTTCACGGCGCTGCGCCGTGATGGCTGTTCAAGCTCCCGGGGGCCTCACGGGGATCGCGTAGTGCATCACCGACTGCTCGGACGTCGGGTGGTACTGCGCATCGTAGATCTCCAGGTCCGGTCCCAGGGAATGGGCCTGGCCGGACGACATCATCCAGCTGCCGTAGATGTAGTTGACCGTGGCATCGACCTTCTGGGCCGGGCCGCGGTGGGTGAACCGTGCATAGGTCGCTGCTGGAAGCTCCAGCGCAGCCATGCCCGGCGGCACATCGCCGGGGCCTTGGACCTCGGTGCTGGCCAGGTAGCGCAGCTGCTCGCTGTCGGGCGCGGCCGGTGCCACCACGCCGTAGCAGACGCCGGGCACCGCATTGGCTATTTCTTTCAGCCGCGGAATGAACTGTCCCCACAGGGGTGGCAGCTTCTGGCCCAGGTTGTTTTTTTCGGAGTCGATGCCGTAGTAGTCGGTGGGCAGGCCCACCATGCGCATCGCCGGCCGGGCTTCCATCGCGGGTGTCAGCGAGACGTTGTGCCGCAGGTGCGCCAGGTAGCTCGGGTCCAGCATGATCTTGCGCACGAAGAGCGAGCGATTGCCCATCTTGCGGTACTGCGACGGGGTCAGCCGAAAGCAGTCCTTGAACGCACGGGTGAAGCTCTCCTGGGTGTCGTAGCCCGCGGCCAGCGCGATGTCCAGCACGCTCAGGCGGGTGCTGGCCAGTTGCTCCAGCGCCTTGGCAAACCGGCGCGAGCGGATGTAGGTCTTCAAGGTCTCGTGGGTCAGCGCCTTGAAGATGCGCTGGAAGTGCCACTGGCTCAGGCCCGCGGCCCGTGCCACGTCGGCCAGCTCGATGTCGGATTCGAGATGGGCCTCGATGAAGTCGATGCCCTCCTGGAGTTGTCGCAAATGCAGCACGGGAGTCGGGCCTGTGGGTCAAGGGGTTTCGAAGAAGCCGGTCATGGCCACCAGCCGGTTGTCGCCGTTGTAGCGGCCGTAGCTCACCCCTTCGCCGATCACCTGGCCGTTGCCGTCCAGCATGTTCCATTTGGCAATGCTCTGCTGGTGGTGGCTGGCAAAGTAATGGGTCACGAAGTGGCCGCCGGGCACCTGGCGGTGAAAGTCGTCCATGTAGGCTGTCAGCTGCGTCCAGCCCTGCGTAGCGGCCAGCGGGTCGTTATAGGTGCAGGCAGGGTCGAGCGACTGTCCGAACAGCGCGTCGCGCTCGGCGGCCGAGTCGGTCTTCCACGACGCGGTGTAGGTGTCCCAGATGGATTGAAGGGGTTGTGGGCTCATGGTGGTGCTCCGATGGGTGTTGAAGGGAGACGCCATCGTGCCGACCGCCCTCGCGCCAATTGGACATTTTGTGCTTTTTTCTGAGCCTGGAGAGCATGGCGGTGTGCTCGCCATGCCGCTGCAGTCACACAGCCAAAAGCCGCGCAGCGACCCGGTACACGGTGCGCGCGGTAGTTCGTCTGGCAGAGGTTGATTGCGCGCACCGCCGCCGAAGCGGGCTGCGCGCCAGCGGTCTAGGCGTTGGCGGCCGGTGCAACACCCAGCAGCTGGTGAAGCCGTGGGCTGGTGGTCGTGTACTGCAGCGCCACCTTGTCGCCCTTAAGCGCCTCCGCCGCGCCAAAGGCCGCGAGCGTGGCTTCATGAAAGCCGCACAGGATCAGCTTGCGCTTGCCGGGGTAGGTGTTGATGTCGCCCACCGCGTAGATGCCCGGCACGCTGGTGCGAAACGCCTCGGTGTCCACCACCAGCTGCTTGCGGTCCATGGCCAGGCCCCAGTCGGCAATCGGCCCCAGGCGCGGCGAGATGCCCAGCACCGGCACCAGCAGGTCCAGCGCCAGCGCGCGGGTGCTGCCATCGGCATCCACCAGCTTCAGTGCGGCCAGCCGGTCGCCTGTGGCCTTGATGCCGGTGATCTGCGCGGCCTCGACATGGATGCGGCCTGCGTCCCGCAGTTGCTGCAGCCGCTGAAGCAGGGCGTCAGGCGCCTGGAACACATCGCGGCGGTGCAGCAGGCTCACGCGGGTGGCCTGGCCTTGCTCGGCCAGCTCCACTGCACGCGCCACGGCGGGCTCGTCGCCCCCGTGCACCACCACATGCTGCCCGGCCAGCTCGGTGTTGGCAGGCAGGCTTTGGTAGTGCACCTGCGTGCCCACATATTGCTCGATGCCATCGACCTTGAGCGCGCGCGGCACAAAAGCGCCCACGCCCGCCGCGATGAACACGCTGCGGGCCAGCAACTGCGCGCCCTGCGATGTTTCCACCAGTAGCCGCCCGTCGTCCTGTAGAGACAGCGCAGCGACCAGCGTGTTAAGGTGCCAGTGGGTGTTGAAGGGCTCGATCTGCCGCAGCAGCAGCGCCGCCAGCTCGCGCCCGGTGCACACCGGAATGCCCGGAATGTCGTAGATGGGCTTGTCGCCATACAGCTCGACGCACTGGCCGCCCGCATGGGGCAGGGCGTCGATCAGGTGGGCGGTGATGCCCTGCAGGCCCAGCTGGAAGACCTGGAACAGGCCGACGGGGCCCGCACCGATGACGACGGCATCCGTTTCTTGAATCATGCGTATCGCCAAAGACCGGCGCTGGCGCAAAAAACTGACGCTGCCCAAGGCGAGTGCCACCGTGGAACTGGCTTTGCCAGGCCACGGGTGGCGTCCCCCCTCAGGGGGGATGACGCGAAGCGGCTCAGGGGGGAGCTCACTTCACCAATTCGTTGACTTTGCCCGGTTTGCCATTCCATTCGTCGGCGTCGGGCAGGGCGGGCTTGCGCTTGGTGATGCTCTTCCAGCCGTCGGCAAAGGCCAGGTCGGCGTTGATCTTGATGAAGGCGATCTGGTCTGCGGGCAGGTCTTCTTCGGCAAAGATGGCGTTGGCCGGGCACTCGGGGATGCACACGGCGCAGTCGATGCACTCATCGGGATCGATGACGAGCATGTTCGGGCCTTCGCGGAAGCAGTCCACAGGGCACACGTCCACACAATCGGTGTACTTGCACTTGATGCAGTTTTCGGAGACGACGTGGGTCATGACAGTGTTGTGTGGGTCGGTGAAAACCCTCGATTTTAAAAGCTTTCACCGACCTTTGGTTACAGGGCCCCTCTCTTGGGAGGGATGTCTTACGAATTTGCCTTCAAACGCCTGACGTCGTTGGTTCGCCTTGCCGTGCCAAAGCACTGTCTGCGGCTCCCGCCTGGTCATGCGATGGAGGGCCAACCCGTCTCTGGCCTGATGTGGATCAGTTCACCAGCACGGCGCCGGCCGTCTTGTGGCTGGCGGTGTCCACCAGGATCAGGGAACCGAGCACGCGTGCCGTGCCGAACGCAGCCGCCGGGATGGCCTCTTGCAGCAACAAATCCACATGGCCGATGGCGTTGGGGTCGAGCTGCGTGGCGGCTTCTTCGGCCAGTGTGTTGATGTTGAGCTTGTGGACCACGGCTTTCACCTTGGCCTTGACCCAGCGGTGGCCGTGCAGCGCCCAGTACACGCGGCCGGCGACCAGGGGTTCGTCGTCCATCCACGCCACCGTGGTGCGCAACTCACGGCTGGCGGGCCAGGCGGGTGCGGCGGCCGGGGTGTCGCCGAAGTCGTCGTCCGCCGGCGCAGCGGCAGCCGCCGTGGGTGCGGCCAGGATCCAATCGCCGCGCGAGACGTCCACCTCGCGGTCCAGGATGATGCCGGCGCTGGTGCCTGCGGGCACACCGGCAGGGCGGCGGGCATGGTCCAGCACCTGGGCCACGGTGGCGAGCTGACCACTGGGGAAGATCTGCACGGCGGTGCCGGGCGCTACGATGCCAGACGCCACACGGCCCCAGAACACGCGGCGGCCCTGGGATGTGTCCGACGACGAGGACGAGGTTTTTTCGACCCACTGCACCGGGAAGGCCAGGGGCAGGCCAGTGTCGGCGGGCGTGTTGGGCAGCTCTTCCAGCACCTGCAGCAGCGTGGGGCCTTCATAGCCGCACCAGCCGGCGTGGGCGTCCACCACGTTCCAGCCCTTGAGGGCCGACACGGGCACCGTCGCACGCACGGCGATGCCGGCGGCCTGGGCGAACGCGGCCAATGCGCCCTGGATGTGCTTCCAGGCGAGCGCGGGGTCTTCCACTGCGTCGAGCTTGTTCACGGCGAACACCAGCGAATGCACGCGCAGCAGGTGGGCCAGCAGGCTGTGGCGGCGGGTCTGCGGCAGCAGGGCCAGGCCGGCGTTCTTCCAGTCGAGCTTGGTGGCATCGACCAGCACCACGGCCGCGTCGGCGCTGCTGGCGGCCGTGACCATGTTGCGGGTGTACTGCTCGTGGCCGGGTGCGTCGCCGATGATGAACTTGCGCTCTTCGGTGGCGAAGTAGCGGTACGCCACGTCGATGGTGATGCCCTGCTCGCGCTCGGCGGAGAGGCCGTCGGTCAGCAGGGCCAGGTCGGTCTCGCCCTGGCGCTGCACGCCGGCCAGGTGGTCCTGCAGCACGGCCTTGCTGTCCACCAGCAGGCGGCCGATCAGCGTGCTCTTGCCGTCGTCCACCGACCCGCAGGTGATGAACTTCAGGGCGGAAGCATGGTTGTTTGGGGCTGTACCGCTTGCCTGCAAAGCGCTGCTAGCTATCGAATTCATAGTGGTCATCAGAGTACCCGTCTCAAAAATAGCCGTCTTTTTTGCGCTTCTCCATCGAAGCGTCGCTCGTCTTGTCGTCCATGCGCGTGGCGCCACGCTCGCTGACGTCGGCGGCCAGGGTCTCGATCACGATGTCGGCCGCGGTGGCGGCGGTGCTCTCCACCGGTGCGGTGCAGGTGATGTCGCCCACGGTGCGAAAGCGCACGTCGCGCGTCTCCACCACATCGCCATCGCGCGGCGGGGTCAGCTCGGTCACCGGCATCAGGAGGCCCTTGCGGTCCACCACCTGGCGCTTGTGGGTGTAGTAGATGCTGGGCAGCGCAATGCTTTCGCGGTCGATGTACTGCCAGACATCGAGCTCGGTCCAGTTGCTGATCGGGAACACGCGAAAGTGCTCATTGGGCTGCAGGCGGGTGTTGAACAGGGTCCACAGCTCGGGCCGCTGGGCCTTGGGCTGCCATTGGCCGAAGCTGTCGCGGTGCGAGAAGATGCGCTCCTTGGCGCGGGCCTTTTCCTCGTCGCGGCGCGCGCCGCCGATGAGGGCGTCGAAGCGGAATTCCTCGATCGCTTCGAGCAGCGTGACCGACTGGTGCACGTTGCGGCTCTCGCCGGGGTGCGACAGGCGCACGGTGCCGCGCGCCATCGAGTCTTCGACGCTGCGCACGATGAGTTCGGCGCCCAGTTCCTTGGCGCGGAAGTCGCGGAAGTCCGTCACCTCGGGGAAGTTGTGGCCCGTGTCGATCATGAGCAGCGGGTACGGAATGCCGCCGCCGCTGGCCTTGGTGCCAAAGGCTTTCTCGGCGCACTTGAGCATCACCAGCGAGTCCTTGCCGCCCGAGAACAGCAGGGTGGGGCGCTCGAAGGCGGCGGCGACTTCACGCAGGATGAAGATGGTTTCTTCTTCCAGCGCGTCCAGGTGCGAGTTGTTCAGGTGGTAGCTCATGTCGTTGTTCTGCAGCTGCGCGGCATCGGTGCGGGCGTTCATGGTGGGATCGGTGGTGTTTCGTGCGGATGCGCGTTCGAACCATCAGAACCGTTCGGGCTGAGCCCGTCGACAGGCTCAGGACAGGCTTGTTGAAGCTCTGCGCGGCGCTTCGACAAGCTCAGCGTGAACGGTTTCTGGGTATCAGTGAGCTATGTGAAGGCCGCACTCACGGTTGTCTTCGCCCTTGGTCGGGTCCACGTAGTCGAAGTTGTTGGGCAGGCCGTGCTTGACGCAGTACTCGTGCAGCTCTTTGGACGACCAGTGCAGCAGCGGCGCCACCTTGATCAGGCCGTCGGGGTTGATGCTCACTGGGTCCATCTGCGCGCGCACGGCGGTGTCGGTGGCGCGCAGTGCGGTGAACCAGACCTTGGGCGCGGTCTCGCGCAGGGCGCGGGCAAACGGCTCGAGCTTCACTTCTTCGGTGAACGCAGCGTGGCGCGGGTCGTCCAATGCTGGCGTTGGGCCCTCCACGGCCTCGCGGTGCGCGCGCGAGCGCAGCGGCAGGTAGATCTTGAGGTTCAGGCCCAGCTGCTTTGTCACCTCGTCGGCAAAGCGGTAGGTGGCGTCGGTGTTGTAGCCGTTGTCCATCCAGACCACCGGCACAACAGGGTTCACCGCGGACACCATGTGCAGGATCACCGCCTCGAACGGGCGGAAGTTGGTGGTGACGATGGGGCTTTGGCCCAAGCCCAGTGCCCAGGCGACGAGGCCTTCGGCGTTGCGGCCCAGGTCGGCATTGACGCGTGCGAGATCGAATTGGCTCATGGTGGGGTGCTCGTGGGTGTGCGTAGCAGCGCTGCGGCCTGGCTCAGGCGGCAGCCTTGTCGGCAAAGATGGGCTGCGGGTGCACCGCGTCGCCCTGGTAGAAGCCAGGGAACATCTCGAACTGGCGCTGCGCGTCGGCCGGGTCCACGCCATCGCGCAGCACGGCCGACGAAAAGCCCGTGCGCTGCATCTGCACCAGCTGGTCGATCAGCACGTCGCCCGTGGCGCGGATGTCGCCCGCAAAGCCGCGGCGGCGGCGCAGCAGGAAAGCCTGGCTGAACGCGCGGCCATCGGTGAAGTTGGGGAAATGCAGGTCCACGCGCTCGACGCCGTCGAGCGGCAGCGCCAGTGCGTCGGCATCGTTGGCCAGCGCCACGGTGCGGGCATCGCCCTCTGCGGGCGGCTGGTGGTCTTGGGAGGCAAGAATTTTCATGGGTCTTATCAGGGCTTGGCGTCTGGCGTTCAGGCCGTGGCCAGCTCTTCCTTGGCGGGGTGGCGGGCAGTCTTGGCGGCTTCCTTGAAGGGGTCGAGGCCGGTGCGGCGCACGGTGTTCTGGAAGGTCTCGCCGCTTTCACGCAGGCTGCGGTAGGTGGTCAGCACGGCTTCAATCACGTCTGGCACTTCGGCAGCCGAGAACGACGGGCCGATCACCTTGCCGGCCACCGCGGCGCCCGACAGGTCCGAGCCGTCCGAGCCGCCGAGCGTGACCTGGTACCACTCCTTGCCGTCCTTGTCGACGCCCAGGATGCCGATGTGGCCGCTGTGGTGGTGGCCGCAGCTGTTGATGCAGCCGCTGATGTGCAGGTCGATCTCGCCGATGTCGTCGAGCTCGTCCAGGTCCTGGTAGCGCTGTGTGATGGCCTCGGCAATCGGCAGCGAGCGGGCGTTGGCCAGCGCGCAGAAGTCGCCGCCAGGGCAGGCGATCATGTCGGTGAGCAGCTGCACGTTGGCGCTGGCCAAGCCAAGGGCCTTGGCTTCTTCCCACAGGTCGAACAGGCGGCTGGCGTGCACCCACGGCAGCACCACGTTCTGGTCGTGCGTCACGCGGGCTTCACCGGAGGAGTACTTGTCCACCAGGTCGGCCACGGCGATCAGCTGTTCGCTGGTCGCGTCGCCGGGCGACTGGCCGGGGCGCTTGAAGGACAGCGTCACGGCGCGCAGCTGCGGGTTCTGGTGCGCATGCACGTTGCGCTGCAGCCAGCGGCCAAAGGCCACGTGCTCGGCGGCCTGGGCCGTGAGCGATGCCTGCAGCACCGCGGGGTCCACGTCGGCGATGTCGGCCAGCGGGGGCGCCACGAAGCACGCGGCCACGCGGTCGAACTCGGCCTGGGGCACGGTGTGCGGGCCACCGTCGATCTCCACGATCTGGCGGTACTCTTCTTCCACATCGTCGATGTACTGCTGGCCTTCGGACTTGACCAGGATCTTGATGCGGGCCTTGTACTTGTTGTCGCGGCGGCCGTGCTCGTTGTACACGCGCACGATGGCCTCGATGTAATTCATGATCTGGTTCCAGGGCAGGAACTCGCGGATCACCGTGCCGATGACCGGCGTGCGGCCCATGCCGCCGCCCACGAAGACCTTGAAGCCGATCTCGCCCGCATCGTTCTTGATGAGGTGCAGGCCCACGTCGTGCCAGCCGGTGGCGGCGCGGTCGTCCTTGGCGCCGCTGATGGCGATCTTGAACTTGCGCGGCAGGAACGCGAACTCGGGGTGCAGCGTGGTCCACTGGCGGATGATTTCCGCGTAGGGGCGCGGGTCCACGATCTCGTCCACGGCCACGCCGGCCAGCGCGTCGGTGGTGGTGTTGCGGATGCAGTTGCCGCTGGTCTGGATGCCGTGCATGTCCACGGTGGCCAGCAGGTCCATCACGTCAGCGCTCTTGGACAGCGGGATCCAGTTGAACTGCACGTTGGTGCGCGTGGTGAAGTGGGCGCAGTTCTTGGGCAGGAAGGTGGTGCCCAGCAGGCCCTGGCCTTCCATGGCGGCCTTGAACACGGCCGCTTCGGGCTCGTCGTACTCGCGGGCGATGGTGGCCAGCACGCGCAGCTGGCGGCTGGCGATCTCGCCGTAGGGCACGGCCACGCGCAGCATGGGGGCGTAGCGCTGCACGTACCAGCCGTTTTGCAGGCGCAGGGGGCGGAAGTCGTCCTCGGCCAGTTTGCCGGCCTGCCAGCGGTTGAGCTGGTCGCGGAACTGGTGCGCGCGCTGCTCTACAAACTTCTTGTCGAAAGGGGTGTATTGGTACATCGTGGACCCATCAGATCATTATTAATTTGGCGCCCGCCCAGGCCAGCAGCACGGACAGCGCGGAGCGAATCAGGCGTTCAGGCGTGCGGGTGACCAGGCGCGAGCCCAGCCAGATGCCCGGCAACGAGCCAGCCAGCAATTGTGCAAGCAAAGGCCAGTCCACCGAGCCCAGCGTGGCATGGCCCAGGCCCGCCACCAGCGTCAGCGGCACCGCGTAGGCGATGTCGGCGCCGATCACCCGGGGCAGGGGCAGCAGCGGGTAGACCAGCAGCAGCACCGTGACGCCGATGGCGCCTGCGCCCACGGACGTGAAGGTGACCATGGTGCCGATCACGGCGCCCAGCAGCACGGGCAGGGACCAGTGGCGGGGGCGGGTGGCATGCTCGGCACCGGCCACACGCTTGGCATGGTCGGCAGCCTGGCGTTCGCGCGAGAAGGCCACCACCTTGTACAGCGTGGCCGCGGCGGTCAGCAGCAGCGCAAAGCCCAGCGTCGTGGTCATGATGCGCTGCGCCGTGCCGCTGGCGGGGCCCAGGATCTGCAGCGCCCACAGCGACAGCAGCGCGGCCGGGATGCTGCCCGCGCACAGCTGGCCCACCACACGCCAGGGCACGAGGCGCTGGCGCGCCATGCTGACCGTGCCGCCCATCTTGGTGAAGGCGGCGAACAGCAGGTCGGTACCGATGGCCAGGTGCGGCTTCACGCCGAAGAAAAAGATCAGCACAGGCGTCATCAGCGAGCCACCGCCCACGCCGGTCAGGCCGACGATCAGCCCCACCGCAAACCCCGCAAAAACAAACGCCAATTCATGCATGGCAGCGAATGTAGAGGCCTCGCTTATGAAAACAAACTATTGTTTTTGACTTCCAGTATGTCGTTTTTCGTATAAGCAAGGATTGGTGCGGGATGTAGCGGGGTCGCTGTGCTGACTCGGCAGGGTGGCCGTCGCCCCATCACAGCCGCTCGCTGCCCAAGGCTTTGGCCAGTTTGGCGTCTAGCGGCAAGGGTTCGCCCTGCAGCCTGGCGGCCAGCAGCTCTGCGCACAGCAGCGCCAGCGTGAGGCCGCGGGCGCCCATGGCGGTGCAGACCCAGACGCCGGGCAGGGCGGCGTGGTCGACCGGGCCGACGATCGGCAGGCGGTCGCCGGCGGTGCAGCGTACTCCCGCCCAGGACTGGATCGCGGCGGGAGTTTGCGTCGTGCTGACGGCTGCGGCGTGGCGCTCGTCGGGGGGCAGTACGGTATCGAACGCAGGCTGTAGCTGCTGCGCCACCGCCGGCAGCAGCGTCTGCAGCTTGGCCCAGTTGGTGGCATGCGCGGCCTGCTGGTCGGCGTGCGACGGCGGCAGGGCGCTCACACCGCGCTCGAAGGTGGAGCCCATCACCCAGGCGGTGGGGCGGGGCCCGCCCTCGCCCGCGCCGCTGGTGCCGTCAGACTTGTCATCGCTGTGGGGAAACCGGGGCACGATGTTGCCGTGGCCATTGACCGGGAAGGGCACCGTAGGCGCATCTGCGCCGTCTGCCGCCGCAGCCCACGACACCTGGCCGCGCACCCGTTGCAGGGGCCAGTGTGTCGGCAGCAGGTGCGGACTGCCGGACCCTGCCGCCACGATGACGACAGGCGCTTCTGCCAGCACCGTACCGTGTTCGTCCAGGGCCTGCCAGTAGCCGGTAGCGACAGGGGAAGAAGTCTGGGCCGCTGTGTCAGTGGCCGAGTCTTCGTGCTGTGGGGCTGGTCCGTCCGCAGGAGCATGTTCCACACGCCGTAATTGCGCCACTTTGCACTGCCCCCGCCAAGCGATGCCCGGCTGCGCCATCAGCACCGCCACCAGGCGGGGCGGCCGCACCCAGCCGCCCTGGTGGTGCCAGCACGCGGTGGTGGACGCAGGCAGGCCCGCAGCCTGCAGGGTTTCGGCACTGGCAACCTCGCTCCAGTCGGCACCAGACCCCTCGGCCCAGTCGGCCGCCAGGCCCGGCGTGCCATCGGTGCGGTGCTCCAGCACGCCGCAGGGCGACCAGTCCACGCCCTCCCTCAGCAGCCAGCCAGCCTGCTGCAAGGTGGTGCGCACGCCGCTGCGCGACAGCCGCGACAACACGCTGTCGTCGGGCGACACGTGAGATGCGAACACGCCCGCAGGCAGGCCCGACGCGCCCGCCGCGGGGGCGTCGGCCTGGTCGAGCACCTGCACCTGCCAGCCACGGCGCGCCAGGCTGGCGGCGGTGGCCGCACCGGCCAGGCCACCGCCGATCACGATGCACCGGCCGGGCGGCTGCGGGGCGAGCCCTGCGCCCTGGTACCAGTCCTTGTTGGATGTGCGGGGCTCCCAACGCGGGTCGTACACCGCGTGCAGGTTGTCGCGCTTGGGCGGCACTCCCGGTACGCGCGTCACGTCGAAGCCGCACTGCGCCAGCGCATCGCGCACGGCGCGCGCAATGGTCCAGGTGGCCAGCCGCGTGCCCCGCCGGCAGCAGCGCGCCACGGCTTTGAGGGTGTGCGGGTCCCAGATCTCGGGGTTGCGCTGCGGGCTGAAGCCGTCCAGATAGACCGCGTCCACCGTCAGGCTCTGCGCGCGCAGCATGGCCTGCGTGTCGCCCACATACAGGGTGAGCAGCACACGGCCCTCGTCAAAGCGCAGCCGGTGCACGCCCGGCAGCAGGCCCCACCATTGGCGGTGCAGTTCTTCGGCCAGCGGCGCCAGGTCGGCGTGGGCCGTGGTGGCGCGCAGCAGGTCGGCCGCGCTCACGGGCCAGGCCTCGGTCGACACGAAATGCAGCAGGGTGGGGCGAGCAGGGTCGGCCCGCCAGGCGGCCCAGGTCACCAGGAAGTTCAGCCCAAAGCCGAACCCGGTTTCCAGAATGCGCCATTGCGGCTGCCCCGCCCACGCCGCCGGCAGGCCACAGCCGTGCAAAAACACGTGGCGGGCCTGGTCCAGGCCGCCTTTTTCACTGTGATAACGGTCGCCGAAGCGGGGGCTGTAGGGCGTGCCGTCCGGCAGCCAGTTCACAGGCTCAGAGATGAAGCACCCCCTGAGTCGCTTCGCGCCTTCCCCCTCTCTCACGCGTCGCGCGGGAGGGGTACGCAGCCAGCGGCCTGGCAAAGCCAGTTCCGCGGCTACCTCGCCTGGGCAGCGCCAGTTTTACAAGCTGCAGGTGGCTGGCAGCGCTAAGGAAAACTGACATGAAGGCTTATTCGCTGGGGGCACGTAGCCGGCCGCGGCGTCTGCGCCGCCGCCAAAAAAATGATTTTGGCAAAACCAATTTTTGCAGCGCTGCATTTCGCTGAGCTTCATTCCGCGCTGGGCGGGACGTAGCCCGCCGCGGCGTCTGCGCCACCGCCAAAAAAATGGTTTTCCATCTGCCGCGCCAGGTATTGGCGGGCGCGGGCGTCGGCCAGGTTCAGGCGGTTTTCGTTGACCAGCATGGTCTGGTGCTTGAGCCAGCCGGCCCAGGCTTCCTTGCTCACGCTCTCCCAGATGCGCTTGCCCAGCTCGCCAGGGTAGGGCGGAAAGTCGAGGCCCTCGGCTTCCTTGTTGAGCTTGATGCATTGGACGGTGCGTGCCATGGGGTTTCCTTGTGTATGAACGTGGGGCGAGTCGTGCCTTGGGGTGGTGCGGCTCAGATGATTTGGATATAAAGAACTGAAATCTCAGTAGTTCCAGTTTTGTAGAGGGGCTTTCAGAATGCGCTTCATCGGTGATTTGCACCGTTCAGCATTCCAAAAAAGAGGCCTCCCAATGAACTTTCGCCGCGACTTTATCAAGTTTCCCTTCGCCGCCGCCCTGGTGGGCAGCTTGGCCCTGACGGCATTGCCGTCGTTTGCGCAGTCCGTGACGCTGCTCAACGTGTCGTACGACCCCACCCGCGAGCTGTATGTCGACTTCAACCAGGCATTCGCCAAGCACTGGAAAGCCAAGACCGGCCAGGACGTGACCGTCAAGCAAAGCCACGGTGGCTCGGGCAAGCAGGCGCGCTCCATCATCGACGGGCTGGACGCCGACGTGGCCACCCTGGCGCTGGCTGGCGACACCGACGCGCTGCACACCAACGGCGGCTGGATCCCCAAGGACTGGCAAAAGCGCCTGCCCCACAACAGCTCGCCCTACACCTCCACCATCGTGCTGGTGGTGCGCCAGGGCAACCCCAAGGGCATCAAGGACTGGGATGACCTCGTCAAGCCCGGCATCAGCGTGATCACGCCCAACCCCAAGACCTCGGGCGGCGCCCGCTGGAACTACCTGGCCGCCTGGGAATTCGCCAAGCGCAAGTACGGCGGCGACGCCAAGGCCAAGGACTTCGTGGCCAAGCTGTACGGCAACGTGCCCGTGCTGGACACCGGCGCGCGCGGCTCCACCATCACGTTTGCCCAGCGCAACCAGGGCGACGTGCTGATCGCCTGGGAGAACGAGGCCTACCTGCTGGAAAAGGAATTCGGCACCAAGTTCGACGTGATCGCGCCCTCGATCTCCATCCTGGCCGAGCCCGCCGTGACGGTGGTAGACAAGAACGTGGACAAGAAGGGCACACGCGCCGTGGCCGAAGCCTACCTGCAGTACCTGTACACCGAAGAAGGCCAGGACATCGCCGGCAAGCACTTCTACCGCCCCGCTGTGTCCGACAAGGCCAAGGCCAAGTACGCCAAGCAGTTCCCCAAGCTGAACCTGTTCACCATCAACGACGCGTTCGGTGGCTGGGACAAGGCGGCCAAGGAGCACTTTGCCGACAACGCCAGCTTCGACCAGATCTACACCAAGAAGTAAGTTCACCCCGAAGCGGCCTTTGGCCGCCTCCCCTCAAGGGGCGCCACCCGTGGCCCGGCGAAGCCGGATCCACGGTGGCGCTGGCCAAGTCACGCCCTCTGGAAACACATTTCATGTCCGCTCTTCTCATCGCCGGCAGCCCCTCCGAGCGTTCCCGCTCCGCCGCTCTGCTGGACGCTGTCGCCCAGCGCCTGTCGGTGCGCGGCGCGCTGGTGGACCGTATCCACATCCGCGACCTGTCGCCCCAGGCGCTGCTGCTGGCCGACTTCGGCCATCCCACGGTGGTGGGCGCAGTGGACCAGGTAGCCCAGGCCAGCGTGCTGGTGGTGGCCACGCCGGTCTACAAGGCTGCTTACAGCGGCGTGCTCAAGGTCTTTCTGGACCTGCTGCCGCAGACGGCGCTCAAGGGCAAGATCGTGTTGCCCCTGGCCACTGGCGGCAGCCCGCACCACATGCTGGCGCTGGACTATGCGCTGCGCCCCGTGCTGCAGTCGCTGGGTGCCAAGAGCATCCTGCCGGGCATCTACGCCACCGATGCCCAGGTCACGCTGACGCCCGAAGGCGCCTACCACGTGAACGAAGACATCGCCACGCGGCTGGACGAGGCCGTCAACGTGCTGGTCACGGAAACCCTGCGCCCCTCGCCCGCCCAGGCCACGCGGTTTGCGCCGGTGCACTTCTCCCAGGTGCGATGTAGCGTCTGACGGGCACCGCCCGCCGTGCGCGCCCCCACCGTGGGGTGCCGCAGCACGGCCGGGCTCCCGCATTTCTCGTTTCCCCCTTTTTTTGACAGGCCCGCTGCCCCGAGCGGTGGGCAGGGCGGAGCACTGCCCGGGTTCAGACGCCACCTTTTTCCATGATTCAAAGGACATTCACCATGAGCACACTGACACGCGACGGCGCAGCCAGTTCAGACCGCGCGCAACATGCCCAGCCCGCCGGCGGCCTGGCCGCCCTGCGCAACATGTTCATCGGCTTTGTGGTCTTCACGGCCTTCGTGCTGATCGCCGCCTTCCTGCTGGCACAGCCGGTGCAGGCCCAGACCAAGGGGGAGTTGCGCATCGGCTACCAGAAGGCCGCCAGCCTCTTCGTGCTGCAAAAGGCCACGGGCACGTTGGAGAAGAAGCTTGCGCCCCTGGGCTTCGGCGTGAAGTGGGTGGAGTTTCCGGCGGGGCCCCAACTGCTTGAAGGCCTGAACGTGGGCGCCGTGGACGTCGGCTATGTGGGCGAGGCACCGCCCATCTTCGGCCAGGCCGCAGGCGCCAAGTTCGTCTACTTCGGGCACGACCCCGCCGCGCCGCGCGCCGAGGCCATCCTCGTCACCAAGGAATCGCCCATCAAGTCGGTGGCCGACCTCAAGGGCAAGAAGGTCGCGCTCAACAAGGGCAGCAACGTGCACTACCTGCTGGTCAAGCAGCTGGAGAAGAACGGCCTCAAGTTCACCGACATCACGCCCGTGTACCTGGCCCCGGCCGACGGCCGCGCAGCGTTCGAAAGCAAGAACGTGGACGCCTGGGTGATCTGGGACCCGTTCCAGGCCGCGGCGGAAAGAGCCACCGGCGCCCGCGTGCTGGCCGACGGCACGGGCGGCGTGGTCAACAACTACCAGTACTACCTGGGCGCGCGCGACTTCGTCACCAAGAACCCCAAGGTCATCGCAGCGCTGTTCGAAGACTCGGTGGCGCAAGGCATCTGGCTCAAGAAGAACCTGCGCCAGGCCGCAGAGCTGATCGCGCCGCTGCAAGGTCTGCCGGTGGACGTGGTCGAGCTGGCGCTGCAGCGCTATGAATTCAACGTCAAGCCCATCACGCCTGCGGTGGCGGCCGACCAGCAAAAGATCGCCGACACGTTCTTCGAGCTGAAGCTGATCCCCAAAGCCATCAAGGTGAGCGATGCCGTGGTGCTCGGCGCGCAGCCCTGATGCCCGGCCCGTTGCACACGCATTGATTTTTAGAAGAACACCATGACCACTTCGATCTCTTTGTCCCGCCGCCGCCTCGTCCAGGGTGCGGCCAGCGCTGTGGCGCTGCCGGCTTTCGGCGCGTTGGCGCAAACAACCCCGGCGCGTGAGTTCCGCATCGGCCACCAGAAGGGCTTCCTGAGCCTGCTCAAGGGCCGCGGCACGCTGGAAAAGCGCCTGACCCCACTGGGTGTCTCCATCAAATGGACCGAGTTCACCGCCGGCCCCGTGCAGCTCGAAGCACTGAACGTCGGCTCCATCGACTTCGGCGACGTGGGCGAAGCCCCTCCGATTTTTGCGCAGGCTGCAGGCGCCCCGCTGGCCTATGTGGCCGCCACCGTGCCCCGCCCCAAGGCCGAGAGCGTGCTGCTGCCCAAGGGCTCGCCGATCCAGACCGTGGCCGACCTCAAGGGCAAGAAGATCGCGCTCAACAAGGGCAGCAACGTGCACTACTTCCTGGTCAAGCTGCTGGAGAAGCACGGCCTGAAGTACAGCGACGTGAACGTGGCCTTCCTGCCGCCTGCCGATGCGCGCGCCGCTTTTGAAAAAGGCTCTGTGGACGCCTGGGTGATCTGGGACCCATTCGCCGCCGCTGCCGAAAAGACGCTGGACGCCCGCCTGCTGGCCGACGCCACGGGCGTGGTGGGCAACCGCGCGTATTACTTCTCGTCGCTGCAGTACGCCGACAAGAACACCGATGTGCTGCGCATTGCCATCGAAGAGATCAACAAGATCGACATCTGGGCGAAGGTCAACCGCGACCTGCTGGCGGCCGAGCTGGCCCCGCTGTTCGGCATCCCCAAGGCCGTGCTCGATTTGTCCACGTCGCGTGCCGAATACGGCACCGGCCCGGTGACCCCCGAGATCCTGGCCGAGCAGCAAAAGATTGCCGACACCTTCTTCAACCTGAAGCTGATCCCCAAACGCATCCAGGTGCGCGATGTGGCGCGCTCGCCGTGGTAGGGGGCGGGGTGCACCCCCTGAGTCGCTTCGCGCCTTCCCCCTCTCTCGCTGCGCGGGAGGGGGACGCACCCGGTGGCCTGGCAGAGCCAGATCCACGGGTGCACTGGCCTCGGCAGCGCCAGTTTTAACGGCCGTGCGTCACACAGTCGCCGCAATTGAAACCAAGGAGCCCTGACATGCCCACCGCTTCCGCAAACCCTGTCCACGACGCAGCGCGCCGCGTGCTGCGCACCACGGCCAACGCCTGGCGCCTGAAGGCACCGGCGCGCAGGCCGGTCCGTACGCGCAGGCGTGTGCAGGCCGATGTGGCGGCGGGCGGCATGCGGGCTTGTCCATTGCGTTTCGGCTTTTCGCTGGCGGGCTACGGCCTGGCCTTCTCTTACTGATCCCCTCACGGCACACGTTCAAGGCACGCGACGATATGAAAATCTTCTGGTTCATCCCTACCCACGGCGACAGCCGTTACCTTGGCACGGCCAAGGGCGCACGCCAGCTCAGCCTCGAATACCTGCAGCAGGTGGCAGTGGCCGCCGACAGCCTGGGCTACGAAGGCGTGCTCATCCCCACCGGCCGTTCGTGCGAAGACCCGTGGGTGATCGCGTCGAGCCTGCTGGCGGTCACCAAAAAGCTCAAGTTCCTGGTCGCCGTGCGCCCCGGCCTGCACCAGCCCGCGTTGGCCGCCCGCATGGCCGCCACGTTTGACCGGCTCTCCGGCGGGCGCCTGCTGGTCAATCTGGTGACGGGTGGCGACCGGGCCGAGCTGGAAGGCGACGGCGTGTTCCTGGACCACGCCACGCGCTACGAGCAGTCGGCCGAGTTCATCCGCATCTGGCGCGAGATCCTCACGCGCAGCCACCGGGGCGAAAGCTTCGACTACGAAGGCAAGCACCTGTCGGTCAAGGGCGCCAAGCTGCTCTTCCCGCCGCTGCAGGAGCCGCACCCGCCGGTGTACTTCGGCGGCTCGTCCGACGCAGCGCACGACCTGGCGGCCGAGCAGGTCGAAACCTACCTCACCTGGGGCGAGCCCCCGGCCGAGGTCGCCAAGAAGGTGGCCGACGTGCGCGCCCGCGCTGCCAAGCACGGCCGTACCGTGAAGTTCGGCATCCGCCTGCACGTCATCGTGCGCGAGACCGATGCACAGGCCTGGGCCGCAGCCGAAGAACTCATCAGCCATGTGGACGACGAAACCGTGGCGCGCGCCCAGTCCGTGTTCGCACGCATGGACTCCGAAGGCCAGCGCCGCATGGCCGCGCTGCATGCCGGGGGCGTGAAGCGCAGCCGCGCAGACCTGGAGATCAGCCCCAACCTGTGGGCGGGCGTGGGCCTGGTGCGCGGTGGCGCGGGCACGGCCCTGGTGGGCGACCCTGAGACCGTGGCCGCGCGCATCAAGGAATACGCAGACCTGGGGCTCGACCACTTCGTGCTGTCGGGCTACCCCCACCTCGAAGAGGCCTACCGCTTTGCCGAGCTGGTGTTCCCGCTGCTGCCGCTGGCCGTGCGCGAGAAGCTCACCGGCGGCAACCCGCTGGGTCCTTTCGGCGAAACCGTGGCCAACGACTTCGTGCCACGCGCTTCGCAAAGCTGACCGCACCGACGAGGAGCCACGCCATGAGCATCCAGTCCATCAACCACGTGCAGCTGGCCTTTCCGGCCGGTGCCGAGGCGCCCATCCGGCGCTTTTACGCCAGCCTGCTGGGCCTGCCCGAGGTGCGCCTGCAGGCGGGCAACACGCTGCGCTTTGCCGCGGGCACCCAGCGCATCGACCTGGTGCCCACCGAGCACTGGCAGCCCGCGCCCGCGGTGTCGCACCTGGCATTCGAAGTGCAGGACCTGCCGGCCCTGCGCCACCGCCTGCTGCAGGCCGACCTTCCGCTGGTGGAGAACCGCGCGCTGCCCGGCTATCTGCGCTTTTACGTCAAGGACCCGGCCGGTAACCAGCTGGAGTTTCTAGAGCCCGATCACGAACAGGAAATCACCCCATGACCCCAACCCAGACCGTCCGCGAGCTGCAGGTATCGCCTGTGGCCGATTCCGTCGATCTGCCGATCGACAAGCCCGTGCTGCCTGCAGCGCTGTCCCGCTTCCTGTCCGGCCTGCTGCAGCGCCTGCTGCCCTGGGCCGTGCCCGTGGGGCTCATCGTGCTGTGGCAGATCGCCTCGTCGCAAGGCTGGCTGTCCACCCGCGTACTGCCAGCGCCGCTCGAGGTCATCAAGGCTGCCTGGACGCTCACCGTGTCGGGCGAGCTGTGGACCCACGTCAAGGTGAGCGCCGGCCGTGCGCTGGCGGGCCTGGCCATTGGCGGCGGGCTGGGCCTGCTGCTGGGCTTGCTCACCGGCTCGGTGCGCTTGTTCGAGACCTTGCTCGACTCCACCATCCAGATGGTGCGCAACATCCCTGCGCTCGCGCTGATTCCGCTGGTGATCCTGTGGTTCGGCATCGACGAGTCGGCCAAGCTGTTTCTCATCAGCGTGTCGGTGTTCTTTCCGATCTACCTCAACACCTTCCACGGCATCCGCAATGTGGACCCCGGGTTGATCGAGATGGGGCGCACCTACGGCCTGAGCCGCTGGCAGCTGTACAAGCAGATCATCCTGCCTGGCGCGCTCTCCAGCATCCTGGTGGGCCTGCGCTTCTCGCTGGGTCTGATGTGGGTGATCCTGATCGTGGCCGAGACCATCTCCGCGCAGGCGGGCATCGGCTACCTCACGATGAACGCCCGCGAGTTCCTGCAGACCGACATCGTGCTGGTCGGCATCCTGCTGTACGCGCTGCTGGGCAAGTTGGCCGACCTGTTCGCCAAGGGCCTGGAGCGCTACTGGCTGCGCTGGCATCCCGGCTACCAGACGCCGTAAGGCGCACTGCAGCCCGACCCTCCATTCCAAGAATTGCGGACCACATGACCACCCCTTTCCACATTCATCGTCGCACCGTGCTCGGTGCCATCGCCGGGCTGGCGAGCGGCCTGGCCGCCGCGCAGGGCAAGCCTGAAACATTACGCATCGGCTTGCAAAAGTCGTCCACCCTCACCACCATCCTGCGCACGCGCGGCACGCTGGAGCAGTTGCTTGCGCCGCTCAACGTCAAGGTCACGTGGCACGAGTTCACCAGCGGCCTGCCGCTGCTCGAAGCGCTGAACCTGGGCAACATCGATGTGAGCGCCGACGTGGCCGACACCGTGCCGGTGTTCGCCCAGGCAGCGGGCGCCAACCTCACCTTCGTGGCGCAGGAGTCTCCATCGCCATCGGCCCAGGCCATCGTGGTGCGCGCCGATTCGCCCATCAAGACGGTGGCCGACCTCAAGGGCAAGAAGATCGGTTTTGCCAAGGCCGCCGGTGTGCACTTCTTGCTGATTGCCGCGCTGGAAAAGTCCGGCTTGTCGTTCAAGGACATCGAGCCTGCGTACCTGACCCCCGCCGATGGCCGCGCCGCCTTCGAGCGCGGCGCCATCGATGCCTGGGTGGTGTGGGACCCGTTCCTCGCCGCCGTGCAAAAGCAGTCCGCCGTGCGCGTGCTGGCCGATGGGCGCGACCTGGCCTCCTACCAGCGCTACTACCTGGCGGGCACCCCGTTTGCCCAGGCGCGGCCCGACGTGCTGCGCGTGTTCTTCAACGAGCTGCAAAAGGCCGGCGTGTGGGTCAAGCAAAGCCCCAAGGACGCAGCGGCGCTGCTGGCGCCCGTGTGGGGGCTGGATGCAGGCGTGATCGAGTTGGCCAACAGCCGCCGCAGCTACGAGGTGCGTGCCGTGGTGCCCGCGGCGCTGACCGAACAACAACGCATCGCCGATGCCTTCTTTGCCGAAAAGCTGCTGCCCAAGCGCGTGAATGCGCTGGACGTGCCGCTGTTCAAGACCGGAGCCTGACACCATGACCCAGACGACCAACACCCCCGCCGCACAAGGCGTGCGCCTGGAAGTGCGCGGCGTGGACAAGCGCTACGGCACCCGCGACGTGCTCAAGAAGACCGAACTCGTCATCGAGCCCGGCCAGTTCGTGGCCATCGTGGGCCGCAGCGGCTGCGGCAAGAGCACGCTGCTGCGCCTGGTGGCGGGACTCGAATCCGTCTCGGGCGGCGCGATCCGCCTGGACGGCAAAGATGTCGCTGGCCTGAGCGACGACACCCGCATCATGTTCCAGGACTCGCGCCTCTTGCCCTGGAAGCGCGTGGCCGACAACGTGGCCCTGGGCCTGCCGCCCGCGCGTCGCGGCGCCGCCGCCGATGTGCTGGCCCGCGTGGGCCTGGGCGACCGTTTGACCGAGTGGCCCGCGCGCCTGTCCGGCGGCCAGCGCCAGCGCGTGGCCCTGGCCCGTGCCCTGGTGCACAACCCGCGCCTGCTGCTGCTGGACGAACCCCTGGGCGCGCTCGATGCGCTGACCCGCATCGAGATGCACCGCCTCATCGAAGGCCTGTGGCGCAGCAGCGGCTTCACCGCACTGCTGGTGACCCACGATGTGCAGGAGGCCGTGGCCCTGGCCGACCGCGTGATCCTGATCGAGGACGGCCAGATCGCACTGGACCAGCGCATCGACCTGCCGCGTCCCCGGTCGCACGGTGACGCCGCCTTTGCGGCGATCGAAAAACGCATCCTGGACCGCGTGCTGCAAAAGCCCGACGGCGAGCCGGCGCACGAAGCGCCGTGGCCCGGCGTGCCTGCGCATGGTCTGCGCTGGGCGGTGTAGCCGTTGCTACGGCCTGCTGCCTTTCGCTGCTTGCTTTCTGTCTTCTGTCATTCCTTTCTTCGCCCTACAGCCCCATCAAGGAGAACCCCATGTCCATCCAAGCCATCAACGTCCGCAACCAGTTCAAAGGCAAAGTCCGCGAGATCGTGCGCGGCGATGTCGTCTCCGAGGTCGATGTCGAAACGCCCTGGGGCATCGTCACCTCGGTCATCACCACCCGCTCGGTGGACGAGCTGGCTCTGATCGTGGGCTCCGACGTGGTGGCGCTGGTCAAGTCGACCGAGGTGTCCATCGCCAAACTGTGAGTGGATGAGAGAGATATAAGCCTCTACCGCTTGCTGGTAGGGCGCAAGGCGCTATAAAAAATGTAGTGTTTGTAGATGGGCTATGCAGCGACGCTCACGGCGGCCTTTCGCTCCTCAGGCCCTTTCGAAGGGCCTGAGTCTTTGGTGGCGAGGGGGGGGCAGGGTGGCTCGGGTGGAGTGGGCCTCGCAGAAGCAGCGGCGCAGACGGCCGGATTGCGACACATGGCGATATATCGTATGATGCGCATCATGCCAAAATCCACGCCCAATTCCAGAGCTGCTGCCAAGGAGGCCACGCACGAGCGCATCGTGTCGGTCGCCTCGCGGGCGATCCGGCGCGAGGGCTACCACGGCACGGGCGTGGCGGACATCATGAAAGAGGCGGGCCTGACGCACGGCGCCTTTTATGCGCACTTCGACTCCCGCGAGGCCATGCTGGCCGAGGCCGCTGCCAAGGCATGCACCGAATCCGCAGCGCTGGCGGCCGGCGCCGCGGCCGGCGAGCCGTCGCCCCGCGCGCTGGCCGCCATGCTCTCGGCCTACTTGTCGCGCCAACATGTCGAGAGTGTCGAGATGGGCTGCCCCCTGGCGGCCCTGGGCTCGGAGACATCGCGCCAGGCACCCGAGGTGCGCCGCGTGGCCACCCGGCATATCAAGGAAATGGTCGACCTCATCGGGCGCCAGTCGCCGCAGTGGGGCCAGCCCGCAGCCCACGAACAGGCGCTCGTCACCATGGCCACGATGGTGGGTGCGCTGGTGCTGTCCCGCGCGGTGGACGAGCCCGCGCTGTCGGACAGCCTGCGCGAGGCCGCGCTCAAGCACCTGATGCAGCTGACGAACTCGACGCACGCTGCAGACGCTGCACCTGCCACGCCGCCAGGCGCGCCCGGCTGACTTTCCCAGCGGCGCGCTTTTTTTTGCCTTTACATATGATGATCATCATGCGAATTTGCTTGCGATCTGCACCGCCTAGCGCTGTGTCCTTTACCCAGGAAGCCCCATGAAAGCCTTTGTCCTCGACCGCTACGCCAAGCAGGGCCCACTGCGGCACGCCGATGTCCCCGCGCCGGACCTGCGCGACGACGAGGTGCTGGTGGCGGTGCATGCCGCCGGCGTGAACCTGCTCGACGCCAAGATCCGCAGCGGCGAGTTCAAGCTCATCCTGCCGTACGCCATGCCGCTGGTGCTAGGGCACGACGTGGCGGGCGTGGTGGTGCGGGTGGGGCCGCGCGTGCAGCAGTTCCAGCCGGGCGACGAGGTCTATGCCCGGGCAGACGATTTCCGCATCGGCACCTTTGCAGAACTCATCGCCGTCAAGGCATCGTCGCTGGCCCGCAAGCCCCGCGGCCTGACGATGGAAGAGGCCGCATCGATCCCGCTGGTGGGCCTGACGGCCTGGCAGGCGCTGGTGGAGAAGGCGCAACTGAAAAAAGGCCAAAAGGTCTTCATCCAGGCGGGCTCGGGCGGCGTGGGCACCTTTGCCATCCAGCTGGCCAAGCACCTGGGCGCCACCGTCGCCACCACAGCCAGCGCGGGCAATGCGGCGCTGGTCCGCAGCCTGGGCGCCGACGTCGTCATCGACTACAAGACGCAGGACTTCGAAGAGGTGCTGCGCGACTACGACGTCGTGCTGCACAGCCAGGACGGCAAGGCGCTGGCGAAGTCGCTGCGCGTGCTCAAGCCCGGCGGCCAGGTCGTCTCGATCTCCGGCCCGCCCGACCCGGCATTCGGCCAGGCCATTCGCGCCCCCGGCTTTGTGCGGCTGGTGATGCGCCTGCTGAGCGCCGGCACCCGGCGGCGCGCCAAGGCGCTGGGCGTGGGCTACTCGTTCCTCTTCATGCGGGCGCACGGCGCGCAGCTGCAGGAGATCACGCGCCTTGTCGAAGCGGGCGCCATCCGCCCGGTGGTCGACAAAGTCTTTCCGTTCAGCGCCACCAACGACGCCCTGGCCTATGTGGAAGCGGGCCGTGCCAAGGGCAAGGTCGTCATCCACGTGGTGTGAGCCAGCAGGCCGCTGCACATCCTTTTTCTCACGCCGTCAGTCCCCACCCAACCTTCCATCCGTTCCACCTGTCCCTCTGGAGATTTTCATGAAGATCGAAAACGCTGTCGTCCTCATCACCGGTGCCAACCGCGGCATCGGCTTGGCATTTGCCCGCGAGCTGCTCGCCCGCGGCGCACGCAAGGTCTACGCCGGTGCGCGCGACCCCGCCACCGTCGCGCCCCAGCCTGGGGTGCAGGCCCTGCGCCTGGACGTCAACAACCCCGCCGACGTGGCCGCTGCGGCCGCCGCCGCGCCCGATGTGACGCTGGTCATCAACAACGCCGGCATCGCCCAGCCCGGCGGCTTCATGGACGCCGACAGCGAAGAGGTGGCCCGCCGCATCTTCGACACCAACTTCTTTGCCGTGCTGCGCGTGAGCAAGGCCTTTGCACCCATCCTCGCAACCAACGGCGGCGGCGCGCTGCTCAACGTGCTGTCGGTGGCGTCGTGGGTCAATGGCGGCGAGCTGGCGGCGTATTCGGCCAGCAAGTCCGCCGCCTGGTCGCTGACCAACGCGCTGCGCCACGAACTGGCGGCGCAAAAGACGCAGGTGCTGGGCTTGCACATGGCCTATGTCGATACCGACCTGACGCGCGGCTTCGACGTCCCCAAGTCGAGCCCCGAGCAGATCGTGCAGCGCGCGCTGGACGGCCTGGCCGCCGGTGCGGACGAAGTGCTGGCCGATGAGCTCACGCAGCACGTCAAGCTGTCGATGACGGCCACGCGGCCGAGCTATCTGCCGCAGCCCGCCTGAGACACCAGCGACTTCCCCGGCTGAACCGGCCGCTTCCATTCGCCCCGCCAGATCGCAAGGTCTGGCGGGGCGGCTGCGTTTGGCAGCGGCCATCGGGTGGTGCGGCCTGGATGCCGGGGCACTTCCACGGCCCGCGCTTATGCCGTGGTGGCTGCAACTCATGCCCCATACATCTAAGTCAAAGCTTATGAGTAATGACCATTTATTCGTATAAGAAACTTAATTTACATTGCTTCTGGTTGTTTAGTTTTGTGGTTGCACGGCAGGTTGCCCGGTGCGACAGATCGTTGTCGACACGGGCCTCCGCCCCAGCATCCGCCCATTTTTTCCCCATCTTCCAGGAGCCTTTTCATGTCCATCCAAGCCATCAACGTCCGCAACCAGTTCAAGGGCAAAGTGCGCGAGATCATTCGCGGCGACGTCGTCTCCGAAGTCGATGTCGAAACCCCCTGGGGCATCGTCACGTCGGTCATCACCACCCGCTCGGTGGACGACCTGGCCCTGGTCGTGGGCTCCGATGTGGTGGCGCTGGTCAAGTCCACCGAAGTCTCCATCGCCAAGCTCTGACCCGGAAGCAGCCATGACCGAGACACGGACTTCGCCATCGTCGACAGAGTTGTCGCGCCAGCGGCGCACGCTGCTGGGCCGCGCTGCGGCCAGCGTGTGCGCGCTGGCCTGCGGTGTGGGCGGTGCCCCGGCCGCGTGGGCCCAGGCGACGGCGGTGCCCGAGTCTTCGCGCATCCTGGTCGGCTTTGGCGCGGGCGGCGGCATCGACCTGCTGGCCCGCGTGCTGGCCGAGCGCATCCCCGCGCACCTGGGCGGCAAGCACAACATCATCGTGGACAACCGGCCCGGTGCCGGCGGCCAGATCGCGGCGCAGGCACTGCTGTCGGCGCCTGCAGATGGCAGCACTTTTCTGATCGCCCCGCTGATCACGCCGGTGCTGTCGCAGATCGTCTACAAGAAGCCGGGCTACGACCCGGCCAAGGATTTCACGCCGGTGGGCCTGCTCGCGCACTTCCAGTTCGCGCTGGCCGTGCCGGCCAACCACCCGGCGCGCAACGTGGCCGAGTTCGTGGCCTGGCTCAAGGCCCACCCCGACCGCGCCAACTTCGGCAGCCCGGCGGCGGGCAGCCTGCCGCATTTCTTCGGGCTGCTGCTGGGTGGCGCGGCGCAGATCGACATCGTGCACATCGCCTACAAGGGCGGCGGGCCCATGCTGTCGGACCTGGCGGGCGGGCAGATCAGCTCGGCCATCCAGACCACTACCGAGCTGCTGCCGCTGCACAAGCAGGGCAAGATCCGCATCCTGGGCACGTTCTCGGAAAAGCGCACGCGCGAACTCCCCGACGTGCCCACCTTCGCCGAGTCCGGCTACCCCAAGGCCGTGGGCAGCGGCTGGTACAGCCTGTGGGCCCGCAGCGGCACGCCGGCAGCCACCGTCACCGCTTTCAACCGTGCGCTCAACAAGGCGCTGGCAGACCCGGTGGTCAAGGCACGGCTCGACGAGATCGCGCTCGACCCGGACCCGCGCACGCCGCAAGCCCTGGAGCAACTGCGCGTGGCCGAGATCGCCAAATGGCGGCCGGTGATCGAGTCGTCCGGGTTCTGGGCGGATTGACCGTGGCCCAGGCTCCCAACATCGTTTTCATCCTGGCCGACGACCTGGGCTGGGCGGACCTGAGCGTCTACGGCGCCACGGACTTCGCCACGCCCCACCTGGACCGCCTGGCCGGGCAGGGTGTGCGCTTCACGCAGGCGTACGCCAATTCGGCCGTGTGCTCGGCCACGCGCATCGCGCTCATCACCGGCCGCTACCAGTACCGGCTGCGCGCGGGGCTGGAAGAGCCCATCGCCTTGCGCGACACCGGCCTGGGCTTGCCGCCGGACCATCCCACACTGCCGTCGCTGCTCAAAGCCGCGGGCTACGACACGGCCCTCATCGGCAAATGGCACCTGGGCCTGCCGCCGCAGTACGGGCCGTTGCAGAGCGGCTACGACCGCTTCTTCGGCAACCTGCACGGTGCCATCGACTACTTCACGCACAAGCCCGGCGTGGGCGACGACGTGGCGCGCGACCTGTGGGAGAACGAGGTGCCCGTGGAGCGTGCCGGCTACTACACCCAGGTGCTGGCCGACGAGGCCACGGCGTACATCAACGCCCGCGCAGGGCAGGGTGCCGACGAGCGCAAGCCGTTCTTCCTGTCGTTGCACTTCACCGCGCCGCACTGGCCCTGGGAAGGGCCGGGCGACGAGGCCGTGGCGCACCAGATCAAGAGCCTGTTCCACTACGACGGCGGCAGCCTGCGCAAATACGGCGAGATCGTCGAGGCGCTCGATGCCGCGGTGGGCCAGGTGCTCGCGGCGCTCCATGATGTGGGCGAGGCCGATAACACCATCGTCGTCTTCACCAGCGACAACGGCGGCGAGCGCTTCTCCAAGACTTGGCCCTTCACCGGCCAGAAGACCGAGCTGCTCGAAGGCGGCCTGCGCGTGCCCACGCTCTTGCGCTGGTCCGCACGCATCGCGCCGCAGGTGCAGCACCAGGTCACCGCATCGATGGACTGGCTGCCCACGCTGCTGGCCGCTGCTGGGTTGTCGCCGCATGCGGACTACCCGAGCGATGGCGAGAACATCCTGCCGGTGCTGCAAGGCGCTGCGCCCGTGCACCCGCGCACGCTGTACTGGCGCTACAAGGCGCAGGCCCAGCGCGCGGTGCGCGACGGCAACTGGAAGTACCTCAAGGTCAATGACAACGAGTTTTTGTTCGACGTGGCCGCGGACGAGCGTGAGCGCGCCAACCTGCGCGACCTTGAGCCCGAGGTCTTCGCCCGCCTGAAGACCCAGTGGGCCGCGTGGGACGCGCAGTTTTTGCCCATCACCGAAGACGTCTACACCCATGGCGTGACGCCCGACATCCAGGCCGACCGCTACGTGCCGCACCGGCTCACGCGGGGGTAGCCGCAGGTCGCCGCGCAGCCTCACGGGCTGCGGCACTGCGAGAAGAAAAGGCGAGCCACGGCTCGCCTTTTTGCGTTCTGGTGGGCAGCCCGATACGCGCCTGCCGCCTACTGCCTACCGCTTGGCACGCGCCCGCGCAGGCACCGGCGCGCAATCCGCACACCGCCCGTACAGCGTCAGCTCGTGCCGCTCCACGGTGAACCCCTGGGGCGCCAGGTTGCGCAGGTCGCCGGGGCACTCGTGCACGTCGAACACCCGCGAGCACACCGTGCATTGAAAGTGATGGTGGTGGTCGTGCGCGGACGACTCGTACCGCGGGCTCTCGCCCGGCAGGTTCACCACCTGCACCGACCCATCTTCCACCAGCGCCTTGATGTTGCGATAGACCGTCGCCAGGCCCAGGCCCTGCACGCTCTCCCTCGCACTGTCCAGCACCTCTTGCGGTGTCAGGGGGCGGTGTGCGTCCGCAATGGCGGCGTGGATGGCGGTGCGTTGCTTGGTGGATCGTTCCATCGGGGAAGACAGGGTGGCGTGGGGCAGGGACTGCGAATTATCGGTGACTGCACTCCCTGCGGTCCGCGATGCCGGGCGTGTGGTTTCTTGTGCGGGCCACCGGATGGGATTCTTTTTTGATATCGATAATGCATTATCATTAAAGGCTGATCTGGCGTCGCCAGGTTTTTGCGCCGATCGCTGGCTGCCCTTGTGCCCTCCTGCCCTTGTGCCTTTGTGCAGTAAACGGCCTGCCTCCCTTTCCCGCGCCTGACTGGAGAACCTCCCCGTGCTCGAAGCCATCGGCCTGACCAAACGCTACGGCGACCACACCGCCCTGCACCCGCTCGACCTGTGCATTCGCCCGGGCGAAATCTATTGCCTGCTGGGCGCCAATGGCGCGGGCAAGACGACCACCGTCAACCTGTTCCTCAATTTCATCGACCCCGACGGAGGGCAGGCGCTGATCCACGGCGTGGACGTGACGCGCGAGCCCGTGGCCACCAAGCAGTACCTGGCCTACATCCCCGAGCAGGTGAACCTGTACGGCACGCTGACCGGGCTGGAGAACCTGCGCTACTTCGCGGCGCTGGCCCTGGGCGAGCCGCCGCCGCGCACGCGCCTGCTGGAGCTGATGGCGCAGGTGGGGCTCGACGCCGGCGCGGCCGACAAGCGGGTGGCCGCGTATTCCAAAGGCATGCGCCAGAAGATCTGGATCGCCGTGGCACTGGCCAAGGACGCCAAGGCGCTGCTGCTGGACGAGCCCACCTCGGGCCTGGACCCGCATGCTGCGGCCGAGTTCACCACATTGCTGCAGCGCGCGAGCGACGCGGGTGTGGCCATCCTGGCCACCACGCACGACCTGTTCCACGCCAAGCAGACGGCCACGCGCATCGGCATCATGAAACAGGGGCGCCTGGTCGAGAGCCTGGACAGCCAGCAGATCAGCGACACCGACCTGCAGGCCCTGTACCTGCGGCACATGCGGGGCGGCCAATGATCTGGCTGATCGCGTTCAAGGACCTGCGCGAGCGCCTGCGCGACGGGCGGCTGTACTGGGCCGGCGGCATGGTCATGCTGCTGCTGTTCACCGCGCTGGCGGTGGGCTACGGTCACCAGAAAGAGGCACGCGCAGAGCAGGCCGCGGCCCAGAACTCCGACTACCAGGACTGGCTGCGGCAGGGCGCACGCCACCCGCACGACGCGGCGCACCAGGGCATGCACGCCTTCAAGCCCGACGCGGCGCTGGCACTGCTGGACCCCGGCATCAACCCCTACATCGGCAGCACCGTGTGGCTGCAGGCGCACCGGCAAAGCGAGGTGAAGTTCCGCCCCGCGCAGGACGCCACCGGCCTGCAGCGCTTCGGCGATTTGTCGGTGGGCTGGATCCTGCAGGTGCTGGGCCCCTTGCTGGTGGTGGTGCTGGGCTTCAACGCCTTTGCAGGCGAGCGCGAGCAGGGCATCCTGCGCCAGACGCTGAGCCTGGGCGTGCCGCCGCTGCGCCTGCTGTGGGGCAAGGCGGCCGCTTTGGGCATGGGCCTGGCGGCGTTGCTGCTGCCGGCCGCGTTGATCGCGGCGGCGGTGGTGGCCCTGTCTGCCGCCAGTGGCGAACGCGGCGACGCCTTGCTGCGCTTTGCGGGCCTGGCGCTGGGCTATGCGCTGTACCTGGCGATCTTCGTGTTCGTCACGCTCGGGGTGTCGGCCGCATCGCGCACCTCGCGCGTGGCCATCACCGTGCTGCTGGCGCTGTGGATCGCCAACACCGTGGTGGCGCCGCGCGTGATGTCCGAGCTGTCGCGTGCCGTGTTCCCCAGCCCGACGCGGCTCGAGTTCAACCAGGCGCTGGACGCCGACCGCAAGGCGACTTCTGACAAGGTCTGGATGCAGGCCTTCGGCACCACCGAGCGCTGGAGCCGCGATGTGCCCCTGAACAAATGGGGCATCGCGCTCAAGCTCGACGATCAGTCCAGCTACGCCGTGTACGACCGCCACTTCGGGCGGCTGTGGGACACCTGGGAGAACCAGCAGGCGGTGCAGGAGGCCGGTGGCCTGCTGATGCCGCTGCTGGCCATACGCACCTTCTCCACCGCCATGGCGGGCACCGACTTCGTGCACCACCGTGACTTCACCACCGCTGCGGAGCGCCACCGCCGCGTCATCCAGGACATCGTGAGCCAGGACCTGATGGCGCACGCCGACCCGCTGGGCCACCAGCACTTTGCCTACCAGGCCAGCCCGTCGCTGTGGGCGCGCGTGCCGGCTTTTGAATACCACGCGCCCTCCGTGGGCTGGGCGCTGGCCCGCAGCGGTGCGAGCCTGGCGGTGCTGTGCGTCAGCCTGCTGCTCGCCGTCGCATTCGCCTGGGCTGCCGTGGCGCGCCAGCGGGCGCTGTAAGGAAACCATCCGTGCAAGCATTTCAGTTCCAACGATTTCGCATGGTCGCCCGGCAGGAGCTGCGCCTGCTGCTCAAGGAGCGCAGCCTGTGGTGGGTGGGCGGCCTGTTCCTGCTGCTCATCGGCTATGCGCTCTTCAACGGCGTGCTGCAGACCACGCAGCGCGACAGCGCGCAGGCGGCCCTGGTGGCGGCCGATGCGCAGTCGCGCGCCGGCCAGCTGGCGCAGCTCCAGCGCATCATGGCGGGCACCGAAACCCCCACGCCGTTCGGCAACCCGGCCAACCCCGCCAACATGGCCGGCGGCCTGGGCGCGCACTACGCCGTCATGCCCAGCGCCGCGCTGGCGCCGGTGGCCCTGGGGCAGACCGACCTGTTCCCGTCGCAGTTCAAGGTCACGCACCAGAGCAAGGTCAACTTCCTGCACAACAACGACATCGAGAACCCCTGGCACCTGCTCAGCGGGCACTTCGACCTGGCGTTCGTGGTGGTGTACCTGCTGCCGCTGCTGATCTTCGCGCTCAGCTACAACCTGCTGTCCGGTGAGAAGGAAGACGGCACCTTGCGCCTGCTGCTCTCGCAGCCGCTGGCCTTGCCCACGCTGATTGCCGGCAAGATCGCAGTGCGTGCGGCGGTGCTGCTGGGCGCCGCCGTGCTGGTGCCGCTGGCCGTGCTGCTGGTGGCGCGCCCGCAGGCGCTGGCCATGCCCGGCGCCACGCTGTGGTGGGCGCTGGTGGTGGGGGCGTATGCGCTCTTCTGGTTCACCGCGGTGGTGGCGGTCAATGCCTTCGGCCGGTCTTCGGCCACCAATGCGATGGTGCTCATCATCGGCTGGGTGGTGCTGGTGCTGGTGGTGCCGGTGCTGCTGAACATCGCGGTCACGCACATCAGCCCGGCACCCTCGCGCGCAGAGCTGGCCACCCGCACCCGCGTGGTCACCGCGCAGGCCATGTCGCAGAACGCCGCGCTGCTGGCCACCGACTACGAGCATGTGGACAAGCCCGACGTGCTGGTGCCCAAGGACGGCCGTCTGGCCATGAGCGGGCGGGCCATGGCCAACTACCGCATCCAGCGCCAGGTGGACGACACGCTGCAGCCCGAGCTGGACCGCTTCGATGCGCAGCAGGCGCAACAACAGGCGCTGGTGGCGCGCTGGAGCGCCGTGTCGCCTGCGGCCGTGGCGTACGAGGGCATCACCGCGCTGGCGGGCACGGGGCACAGCCGCAACGCCTGGTTCATGGCGCAGATCACGGCCTACCACCAGGCGTGGAAGGACTTCTTCTTTCCCCGCATCGACGGTGGCCTGGCCATCACCGAGGCGGACTTCGCGCACATCCCCGCCTTTGCATGGCGCGACGAAGCGCCGGGCACCTTGCAGGCCCAGGCCGCGCGGGCCGTGCTGCAGCTGCTGCTGCCCACGCTGGCGCTGCTGGGCGTAGCGCTCTGGCGCCTGCGCCGCTACCGCTTGGTTTAGAGCGGATGAAAAACTCTTCTGGCGTTGTTGCTGCGTCTTGTCGTACTAGTCGTACTGCCTGCGACGCAGCGCCTAGCCAGAACCGCTTCGCTGAGTTTTTCAGCCGCTCTTAGCCCCCGATCCCTTGACACCCACCCATCCAAAAAAACCCGAGAGGACGATTCCATGACCCCCTTCACCCGCACCGCCGTGGCGCTGGCGGTGGCTGCTGCCACGCACGCCAGCTGGTCCCAGACGCCAGAGCCCGACCGCGAATTGCCCGCGGTCAGCATCGTGGGCGGGCAGGACCGCGACAGCCTGCAGCTGGACCAGCGCAGCACCAGCGCATCGCGCCTGGGCCTCACGCTGCGCGAAACGCCCGCGTCGGTGGAGATCCTGTCGCAGGACGTGATCCAGGAGCGCGGCGCACGCACCTTGAGCGAGGCATTGCGCGGTGCGGCCGGCATGGCAGGCGGGGGCACGCCAGCGGCACCCACCACGCTGTCGATGCGCGGCTTCACCAACGTGCTGTACCTGTACGACGGCGTGCGCATGTCCGGCGCGGGCGTGACCAACCGGGTGCAAGACACCTGGAACTACGAGCGCATCGAGGTGCTCAAGGGCCCGGCGTCGGTGCTGCAGGGCGACAGCGCCATCGGCGGCATCGTCAACTTCCAGACCAAGCGGCCCGACCGTGGCAACCCCGGGCGCGAGGCCCTGCTGTCCTACGGCAGCTACGGCTCCACCCGGGCGGCGGTGGGCCTGGGCGGTGCCGTGGGCGAGACGGGCGCCTACCGCATCGACTACAGCCGCAACGACACCCGCGTGGGCACCATCGACCGCAACAGCGAAAGGCTCGAGCACCTGACCACCGGCGTGTCGTTCGAGCTGGCGCGCGCTACCCGGCTCGATGTGTCGTTCGACTATGCCCGCGACGAAGGCCACGCCTACTGGGGCACGCCGCTCATTCCCGGCAGCCTGGCGACCCAGCCCACCAGCGTGGTCAGCACGCCCGACGGCCGGGTGGTGGACCGGCGCATCGCGCGCAACAACTACAACATCCTGGACGACAGGAACCAGTCCGAGGCCTACTGGCTGCGCGCCCGCATCACCCACCGCCTGACACCCGAGTGGACGCTGCGCAACGAGCTCACGGCCAACCAGGTCGACCGCCTGTGGCGCAATTCGGAAAGCGCGGTGTTCACCGCCCCCGCGTCCATCACGCGCGACCAGACCACCATCGCGCACGACCAGCGCTACCTGTCCAACCGGCTGGATGCCTCGCACACAGGGCGCCTGGCGGGCATGGCGAACAAGTTCGTGGTGGGCGGCGAGATCAGCAAGACCGACTTCGACAACACGCGGCGCTTTTCCAACGGCTCTGCCGCCACTGCCGCCAGCCTGCGCGTGCCGCTGTTCGACCCGGCCGTGGGCACCTACAACGACGACCCGGCGCTCATGGCGGGCGGCGGCAACCGCACCAACTTCACCTCGGACGTGCGCAGCACCTCGGTGTTTGCAGAAGACTCGCTCAAGCTCACCCCGGCCTGGACGCTGGTGGGCGGCCTGCGCCACGACCGCGTGGACGTGGACCGCAGCGTGGCCGACCTCAACCTGGGCACGTTCAGCGCCTTCGGCACGCGGTACTCGTCCAACTCGGCGCGGCTGGGCACGGTGTACGACCTCAGCGCGTCATCGTCCGTCTACGCGCAGTACACCAACGCCACCATTCCGGTGGGCTCGCTCTTCCTGCTGTCGGCGGGCAATGCGGCGTTTCCACAGTCCAAGGGCAAGCAGCTCGAACTGGGCTTCAAGCAAAGCCTGGCCAGCGTGGAATGGACGGCGGCGGCCTACCACATCGCGCTTGACAACGTGCTCTCGCGCGACCCGAACAACGCCAACGTCACCATCAACAACGGCCGGCAGTCGTCGCGCGGGGTAGAGCTGGCCGCCGCCTGGCGCGCGACCCGGCAGCTCACGCTGTCGGGCAACGTGGCGGCGCTCGATGCGCGCTTCGACACGCTGACCGAGGCGGGCGGCGTATCGCGCGTGGGCAACACGCCGCCCAACGTGCCCGAGCGCATCGTGAACCTGTTCGCCAACTACCGGTTCAAGGACCTGCCGCTCGATCTGTTCCTGTCCATCAACCACACCGGCAAGATGTACACCGACAACGCCAACCAGATCCGCATCAACGGCCACACCACGGCCGACGTGGCGGCCAGCTGGCGCATCAAGCCGGTGCTGCTGACCTTCCGTGTGCGCAACCTGACCGACAAGCTCTACGCCAGCTTTGCAGGCCGGGCCACCAGCCAGGTGCTGATCGCGCCGCAGCGCACCTTCGAGCTGTCGGCCCGGTATGACTTCTGACGCGAGGACTGCACCGTGCCCCTAGAATCGCCCCGTTGGTGCTCGCAGCATGGTTCGCATGCCGCAGTTCAACGGGAAGCAGGGAGGCACCACCGAACAGGACCGTGCCGCGCCTGCGCTGCCCCCGCAACGGTCAACGGATGGGTCGCCACCTCGGCAGCCCGCTCCCCTTACGCACAGCCACTGGACTGCCTTGAACAAGCACCTGGGAAGGCTTTGGGGGATTCTTCCGCCAGCCCGGATACCGGCCAACAAGTGGGTGGTGCTCTCAGGGAGCGCTGCCGTGACGCTCAAGCGCTGGCGGGAGGCTGGCGCCGGGCCTATTTGTTTTCCATCATCGTATGAGCCACTCATTTCATCCCCTGCGGATGGCCGCGCTGCCGTTGGCCTTGGCCGCTGCTTTCCCTTTGCATGCCCAGACCGCAGGCACCTTGCCCGATGTCGTCGTGAAGGAATCCGCCACGCCCGGCACGCTGCTCGATCAGCGCACCGACAGCGCATCGCGCCTGGGCCTCACGGTGCGCGAAACACCCGCGTCCATCGACGTGGTGCCGCGCGAGGTGCTGGCCGAGCGCGGCCTGCGCACGGTGACCGAAGCCGCCCAGGCCGCAGTCGGGGTGACGGCCGGGGACTTTCCGGCAGAGCCCAGCGCGTTCTCGATGCGCGGCTTTGCCAACAGCCAGATCAACACGCTGTACAACGGCATCAAGATCGGCCCGCCCAACATGACATCCCGTGTGATGGACGCGGCCAACCTGGAGCGCATCGAGTTCTTGAAGGGCGCGGCATCGCTGATGTCGGGCGAGGGCGCCGTGGGTGGTGCCGTCAACTTCGTCACCCGCGCGCCGCACCGCGGCGCGGTGCAGAGCGAAGTGACCGGTGCGGTCGGCTCGTTCGGCGAGCGGCGCGTGGCCTTCGGCTCGGGCGGCACCACGGCCTGGAAGGACCTGGACTACCGCATCGACGTGAGCGGCTCGAACAGCGACGGCTTCGTCCACGACACCGGCCAGCGCAACCGCCACATCTCGGGCGGGCTCGACTGGCACGTGGCGCCGGGCGTCAAGCTCTTCGTGGCCGGCGAGGCCAAGCGCGACAACGGCAGCAGCTACTGGGGCACGCCGCTGGTGTCGGCCAACGCCCCGGGCATCCAGCCGGTGGGCGGCGTGGTGTCGGGCACCTATACCTCCAACTACAACGGCACCAATCTGGGCCCGGTGGCCATCGACCGCCGCACGCTGCGCACCAACTACAACGTGCTCGATAACCGCAACGAGGCCCGCGAGACCTGGCTGCGCGCGGGCGCCGACTGGCGCATCGACAGCGCCTTCACGCTGCGCACCCAGTTCTACCGCTACACCGCCGACCGCACCTGGTTCAACAACGAGATCGCCGCGTTCAACGCCACCACGGGCCTGGTGGACCGCGAGCGCTTCTTCCTGGCGCACGACCAGACCTCGGTGGGCAACAAGACCGAGCTGCAGTGGGACAGCCAGGTGGCAGGCCGCGACAACCGCTTGGTGGCGGCGTTCGAATACAGCGACCTCGACTTCATCCGCCCCGGTGCGGCCAACTTCCCCGGCGACAGCGTGAGCCTGGTGAACCCCGCGCGCGGCACCTACGGTCCGCTCACGCAGCAGCGGCAGACCACCGGCATCCGCAACACCGTGCTGGCACTGGAAGACCGCCTCAAGCTCACGCCCAGCGTGGCGCTCATCGGCGGCGTGCGGCACGAGTCCATCGAGCTGTCGCGCACCTCGGCCAACGCCCAGGGCGTGCAGCGCAACGGCTTTCCGTTCGACAAGACCTGGCACCCCACCACCGGGCGCCTGGGCTTCACCTGGGAAGCTGCGGCGGGCACCACCGTGTACGGCCAGTACGGCACGGGCGCCGACGTGGCGGCCAACAACATCTTCCTGCTCAGCGGCACGCAGCCGCTGGACCTCACCCGCACCCGCAACGCCGAGGTGGGCGTGAAGCAGGGCTTCTGGCAGGACCGTGGCGAGTGGACCTTCGCGCTGTACGACACCAAGCGCCGCAACGTGTATGCGGGGCAGGGCGGCCAGACGCTGGCACGCGCCGGCGCCCTGCAGTCGCGCGGGGCCGAGGCCTCGGTCGCATTGCGGCCCGATGCGCAGTGGAGCGTGTGGGGCAACCTGGCGCTCAACCGCGCGCGCTACCAGGACTACGCCCTGGCCGGCGGCGGGTCGCTGTCGGGCAACACACCGCCCAACGCGCCGCGCGTGGTGGCCAATGCGGGCGTGGGCTACCGCTTCGTGGCAGGCGTGCCGATGCAGCTGTCGGCCTCGGTGCGGCACGTGGGCGAGCGCTTTCACAGCGATGCCAACACCGTGCGCCTGGCCGCCTACACCGCGCTGGACGCGGCTTTGACGGTGGACGTGGCGCGCGGCGTGCAGGTCACGCTGCGGGGCCGCAACCTGGCCAACAAGGTGTATGCCGCCTGGTCGGACCCGTTCTACCCCGACCAGATCCTGCTGGGCGCGCCGCGCAGCGTCGAGCTGGCCGTGCGCTGGGCGCTATAAGCTCGCCGCATGTCTCCACCCCTGGCCACGCCCACCCCCGTGCTGCAGCTGCAGGCCGCAGGCTTTTGCACCGACGGCGGGCGCGAGCTGCTGGCGCCCATCGATGCGACCGTGCACCGCGGCGAATGCGTGGCCCTGGTGGGGCCCAACGGCGCGGGCAAAAGCACGCTGCTGAAAATGCTGTGCGCACGCATCGCGGCCACGCACGGTGTGGTGCGGGTGCAGGGGCACGACCTGGCCGGCTGGCCTGCGCCGGACCGCGCACGCCACGTGGCGGTGCTCGCGCAGTCCGAATCGGTGGACCTGGGCCTGCTGGTGCGCGACTACGTGGCCATCGGCCGGCTGCCGCACCAGCACCGCGTGGCCCGCGCCGAACACGCGCGGGTGGTGGACGCCGCGCTGCGCACCTGCCGAGTCGACACCCTGGCCGCGCGCAGGCTCTCCACCTTGTCGGGCGGCGAGCGCCAGCGCGTGCACCTGGCGCGGGCGCTGGCACAGGAGCCCACGCTGCTGCTGCTGGACGAGCCTACCAACCACCTGGACCTGGCGGCGCGCGCCGACCTGCTGGCGCTGGTGCGTGGCCTGGGCATCACGGTGGTGGCGGCATTGCATGAACTGGGGCTGGTGCCATCCTTTGCCGACCGGGTGTGGATGCTGCAGGCCGGCCGCCTGGTGGCCGACGGCCCCCCGCGCGAGGCGCTGAGCGCGCAGCGCGTGGCCAGCGTGTTCGGCATGGAGCTGGTGCACACCCGGCACCCACGGCACGGCGGCACGCTGTGGTCGTTTGAAAGAGAGGCCGCGTGATGAAGGCCGTGCTGCGTTTCTGGTCGTTGTCTTTGTCGTTCCTGTGGATGCTGCTGCTGGCTGCCGCAGGCCCCGCCGCTGCAGCGGGTGCCGTGGCGGGCTTTCCGGTCACCGTGTCCAACTGCGGCGACACCCTGCGCTTCGATGCCCCGCCGCAACGCCTGGTGGTGCACGACCTCAACATGACCGAGATGGCGCTGGCCCTCGGCTTGCGCCCGCAACTGGTGGGCGTGACGGGCATCACCGGCTGGTACAAGTCCGACGCATCTCTGCGCGAGACCCTGGGCGACGTGCCCGAGCTAGCGCCCAAGTACCCCACGCTCGAAAACCTGCTCGCTGCGCGGCCCGACCTTTTCATGGCAGGCTGGTACTACGGCATGCAGCCTGGTGGCGAGGTCACGCCCACCACGCTGGCGCGCCACGGCATCAAGACCCTGGTGCTCACCGAAAGCTGCTCGCACACGCTGCGCGACAAGCCCCGCGCCACCCTGGACTTGCTCTACGGCGACATGCTGCGCCTGGGCACGGTGTTCGGCCGCCGCGATGCGGCCGAGCGGCTGGTGGCCCAGTGGCAGGCGCGCGTGCGGGCCGCAGCGCAGCCTGCGCTGCCGGCCGCGCCGCGCGTGTTCGTCTACGACTCGGGCGAGGACAAGCCCTTCACCGCCGGGCGCGCCGCCATGCCCACCGCGCTGATCGACGCCGCCGGCGGCCGCAACGTGATGGACGGCCTGACCATGAGCTGGGGCACCGCGTCGTGGGAGGCCGTGGCGGCCAGCAACCCGCAGTTCATCGTGCTGCTCGACTACCAGAACGGCCAGGGCCCCGACCACCTGCGCCAGGTGCTGCAGTCGCACCCGGCCATGCGGCTCACCGACGCGGTGCGCAACGGCCGCTTCATCCCGCTGCGCTATGCCGAGCTCACGCCGGGCCCGGCCAACATCGGCGCCATCGAGAAGATCGCCCGCGCGCTGCGGGCCGTGCCATGACGCTGCCGCGCTGGGCCTTGCCGCTGGCCGCCGGGGCCGTGCTGCTGGTGCTGGCCCTGCTGTCGCTGACGATGGGCAGCACCCCTGTCGCGTGGCACGAGGCCCTGGCTGCGCTGGCGCCCCCCGGGGGTGGGGGCGCGGATGGCGCCATGGCCCAGGCCATCGTGCGCGACCTGCGGCTGCCGCGCGTGCTGCTGGCGCTGCTGGTGGGCGCCACGCTGGCCATGGTGGGCAGCCTGCTGCAGACCGTCACCCGCAACGACCTGGCCGACCCGTTCCTGTTCGGGCTGTCCTCGGGCGCATCGGCGGGTGCGGTGGCAGTGCTGGCCTGGGCGGGCGACTCGCTGGGCGCCTGGACCTTGCCGCTGGCCACCTTCGCCGGGGCCATGGTGGCCGCGGCGGCCGTGCTGCTGCTGGTGCGCCGCGCGGTGGGGCAGGGCCCGGCGCAGACGGTGCTGGCGGGGTTGTCGGTGTCGTTCCTGTTCGGCGCGCTGACGCACGCGCTGGTGTTTGCCGGCGACCAGCGTGCGGCGCATGCCGTGGTGTTCTGGTCCATGGGCGGCCTGGGCCTGGCGCGGTGGGACAACCTGTGGCTGGCACTGGCGGGCCTGGTGGTGGTGGCGGCCTTCGTGGCGCTGCGGCACCGCGCGCTCGACGCGCTGCTGGCGGGCGACGACACCGCCCACAGCGTGGGCGTGGCGCCCGAGCGGCTGCGGGTGCAGGTCTTTCTCGTCGCTGCCGTGGCGGCCGCCTGCTGCGTGGCGCTCACGGGGGTGATCGGCTTTGTGGGGCTGATGGTGCCGCACGTGGCGCGGCGTTTTGTGGGCCCACTGCATGCGGCGTTCGTGCCGTGCGCGGCCTTGCTGGGCGCCACGCTGCTGCTGGGCAGCGACCTGCTGGCCCGCACCGTGCTGGGGGCGCAGGAGCTGCCCGTGGGCATCGTCACCGCAGGCCTGGGCGCCGTGTTCGTGATGCTGTGGCTGCGGCGCATCGCGGTGCGCTGAGGCTGGCCCAGGTACCCGGCCGTCCGACGGCCATCGATTCACTTCCCCCAAAAGAGTTGGGACCTTGGGAGCCGCTTCGGGCGGAGCTTGCGTTCGCCTCCCGCTCGCCATGCAGCCAGTCCACATAGACATTTTGGGCGGAAAGTTATCTCTATATATTGTTTATCGTTTTAAATTCGTTATTTTAAGATTGACAGGTTATTTGAACTACAACATACAGCCTGTGATCTTCTTCGCCCACCCGACCTATCGTCTGGCTGTGCGCGCCCTTAACGCGCCACCTTCGCTCCCTGCCAGGAGCCAGCCATGAACTTCCAGCAACTGCGCTCCGTGCGCGAGGCCGTCCGGCGCGGCTTCAACCTGACCGAGGTGGCCAACATGCTGCACACCTCGCAGCCGGGCGTGAGCCGCCAGATCCGCGAGCTGGAGGAGGAGCTGGGTGTGGAGATCTTCGTGCGCGCCGGCAAGCGCCTCACGGGCCTGACCCCCCCGGGCGAGGCGCTGCTGCCCACGGTGGAGCGCCTGCTGCTCGAGGCCGACAATTTGAAGCGCGCCGGCCAGGACTTCAGCGCCAGCGCGCAGGGGCGCCTGTCGGTGGCCGCCACGCACTCGCAGGCGCGCTACGCGCTGCCGCAGGTGGTGCGCGACTTCCGGGCGATGTTCCCGCAGGTGTCGCTGCACCTGCACCAGGGCTCGCCGCGCCAGGTGGCCGAGATGCTGATGTCCGGCGAGGCCGACATCGGGGTGGCCACCGAGGCGCTGGCCAGCTACGACGGGCTGGTCACGCTGCCGTGCTACCGCTGGACGCACAGCATCGTCGTGCCCCCGGGCCACCCGCTCTTGGACCTGGCGGGCCCGGTGACGCTGGAGCAACTGGCAGAGCACCCCATCATCACCTACGAGCTGGGCTACACCGGCCGCGCGCACATCGACGAGGCCTTTGCGCGCGAAGGCATCGCGCCCGACATCGTGCTCACCGCCATGGACGCCGACGTGATCAAGACCTACGTGGAGCTGGGCATGGGCGTGGGCATCGTCGCGTCCATCGCGGTGGATGCCGAGCGCGACCGCCACCTGCGCCTGATCGACGCGGGCCACCTGTTCGAGGTGAACCTCACGCGCCTGGGCCTGCGCCGTGGGGCCTGGCTGCGGGGCTATGCCTACCACTTCATCGAGAGCTTCGTGCCCACGCTCACCCGCGACGCGGTGGAAAAGGCGGTGCAGCAAAGCGCGCACGGCCTGGGCCAGGGCGCGGGCGATGCGCCAGGCGACGATGCGGGGCATACCGATATCTGAATTTCTTCGTTGGCGCGGCGGGCCGAGGTTTCTACGCTGAGGGGTTTGTGACCTGCCTTCGGGCCTTTGTTTCGGGACCACCATGACCTCATCTTCCGCACCCGCCACGCCGGCGCCACGCGCGCCGCGCACCCTCCAACTCGGCCTGGTGCTGCACGGCGTGGGGGCCGGGTGGGGCGACTGGCGCCACCCGGATGCCGTGACCGACGCCAGCACCAATTTCGCGTTCTACAAGGCGCAGGCGCAGCTGGCCGAGCAGGCGCGGTTCGCCTTCCTGTTCGTGGCCGACAGCGTGCACATCACGCCGCGCTCCAGCCCCCACTACCTCAACCGCTTCGAGCCCATCACCATCCTGTCGGCGCTGGCGGCCGCCACCTCGCACATCGGCCTGGTGGCCACGCTCACCGCCAGCTACAGCGAGCCCTTCACGGTGGCGCGGCAGTTCGCCTCGCTCGACCATATCAGCGGCGGGCGCGCGGGCTGGAACGTGGTCACGTCGTGGCTGGACGGCAGCGCACGCAACTACAGCCGCCAGGAGCACTACGCCCACGACGTGCGCTACCGCCTGGCGGGCGAGCACCTGGATGTGGTGCAGGGCCTGTGGGATTCGTGGGAGGACGACGCCCTGGTGCACGACAAGGCCACCGGCCAGTTCTTCGACGAAGACAAGCTGCACAAACTGGACCACCAGGGCGAGTTCTTTGCGGTGGAAGGGCCGCTGAACATCGCCCGCTCGCGCCAGGGCCAGCCCGTGATCTTCCAGGCCGGCGCCTCGCACGACGGCAAGACCTTTGCCGCGCAGCGGGCCGACGCCATCTTCTTCCATGCCGACACGTTCGAGGAAGCCCAGGCCTACTACCGGGACGTGAAGGCCCGCGTGCGGGCCGAGGGCCGCAACCCGGACGAGGTGTTCTTGCTGCCGGGCTTTCGGCCCATCGTGGGCCGCACGGAGCAGGAGGCCGCGCAGCGCTACGAGGAACTGGCCGCGCTCGTGCCCATCGAGAACGCCACCGCCGCGCTGGCGCGTCCGTTCAGCGACCACGACTTCTCGCAGTACCCGCTGGACGAACCCTTCCCGGACCTGGGCGACCTGGGCCGCAACAGCCAGCAAAGCGCGAGCGACCGCATCAAGCAGCACGCCCGCGACAACGGCCTGACGCTGCGCGAGGTGGCGCTGTGGCACGCCCGGCCCAAGCGCACCTTCGTCGGCACGGCGGAGCAGGTCGCCGATGAAATCCAGCGCTGGTTCGAGGGCGGCGCCGCCGATGGCTTCAACTTCTTCGAAGCGCTGCCCAACACCTCGCTCAAGGCTTTTGTCGAGCTGGCCGTGCCGGTGCTGCAGGCGCGTGGGCTGCTGCGCACCGAGTACGCGGCCGAGACCCTGCGCGGCAATCTGAGCCTGCCGGTGCCGGAGAACCGGTACACCGCACGGCGCAACGGGGCGCCGCGGGCAGAGGCCGCATCGGCCGCCGTGGCCGCCGATGCACCCAGCAAGCGGGACGCCGTGCCTGCATGACTGGGACCGCAGGGGTGACCACGCTGTAGCACCACCGAATCGATCAGCGGTTGCAAGGTCGATGGGTGCGCAGGTGGGTGCATGCGTGCATGGCTCACCCAAGTCGGTCGGCGATGGAAGCGGGCCTCCAGACCATGCGCAACCGCCCCATGGCACCTGCGACCACCTCCCAGGCAGCGCACTGGCAGTTAAATTTGAATAAAAAAGGCCTCTACCGCTTGATGGTAAAGCGCTAGCAGCTATCGAAAATATAGCAATCGTGATAGTGCTGGCCGCTGGCACATCAACGCGGCAGACACCCCGCCAGGCCTTTGTCCGCCGCCACATCGGCCAGAGACAACGGCGTGGTCTCGTCGTTCTGCGGCGGCGTCTTGGTCAGCCGCAGGCCATTGTTCCAGCGCCACCGCTGGCCATCAAAGCTGTAGACGAAGGTGTGGGTGCGGTTGGAGCGCAGGTGCGCGGGCGTCAGCGTGATGGCTGCCGCCTGCGCCTGCGAACCCGCGCTGGCCTGCGCCACGTTGTCCTTGACCACGATCTTGCCCACGTGCGGCGTGATGGGCGACTCGGTGCGCGTGACCTCGCGCTGCACCTGCGCGGGGCTGTAGCCGGTCTGCGTCCACTGGCCTTCGTTGTCGGGCTGCACCGTGCGCTCCCGGCCCGCCAGCGACTGCGTGCAGGCGGCCACCAGCGTGTCGAAGTCTGTCTCGGCCGTGCTGGCAACTGCAGGCACGGCAGCCTGGGTGCCCAGGCCACCACCCACCCTGTCGCAGGCCGCCAGTGCCACCGCGGCGGCCACCACGGCCACGCAGAGCGCGGCACGCTGCAGTCCGCATTCGGTGATGCTGGTCACGGTCGATGTGGGGGAATGGGAAGACGGGTTCAGGAGGTTTGGCACCGGCCCATTGTGGCCGGGCTGCCAGCGGCCGCCTTGACCTGCATCAAGCGTGCGTGCTGTCGTCGGCTCCGTCGGTCCTGTCGATCTTGTCGGTCGTCTGGTCGCTGCTCCGTGTACCAAGCGCCACCAGTGGCAGCCAGACACGGGCGGCCAGACCCGTCGCCTTCGCACCTGGTTCCGCCTCGCCCAGCTCTAGCCGCCCGCCCATCAGTTGCGCATACCGGGCCACGATGGAAAGCCCCAGGCCCGCGCCCTGGCCCAGTTGCAAGCCCGGGTCGCCCTGCGCCCAGCGCTGCTGCAGCTGCCCAGCCAGGTCGGGGCCCACGCCGGGGCCGTTGTCGGCCACGCACAGCACGGCGTGGTCGGCCTCTGTGTGCAGCGACACGGTGATGCGCGGCGGCTGGCCGCGGCCGTAGCGCAGGGCGTTGTCCAGCAGGTTGTTGAGGATGCCCTCGACCAGCGCCAGGTTGGCCTGCACCGCCACGGCGTGGTCCAGCCCCTCGGCACCCAGGTCCACGCCCAGGGCATCGGCGCGCGGCAGGTAGCGCAGCACCGTGTCGCGCACGGCGGTGTTCAGTGCCAGGTGCTGCAGCGCCAGCGCGATGCCGCCTTCGGTCGCGCGGGCCAGCGCCAGCAGCTGGTCCACGGTGCGGCTCGCGCGCTGCTCGGCGGCGGCGATGCCTTCGAGTTCACTGCGCCACACGGCAGGGTCGCTGTGCGCCAGGGCGTGCGCCGCCTGGGTGCGGATGCCGGCCAGCGGCGTGCGCAGCTCGTGCGCCACGTTGCCGGCAAATTCGCGCTGCGCATGCAGGCTTTGCTGCACGCGGGCCAGCAGGCCGTCCAGCGCCTCGCCCAGGCGCTGGACGTCGCTGGTGGCGGCGCCCTGCGTCAGGGCCTGGGGCAGCGGCTGCAGGTCGGCCGCGTCGCGGCGGTCCATGGCGTCCTGCAGGTCACTCAGCGGCCGCAGGTCGCGCTCGATGCCGCGCAGCAGCCACGAGCCCAGCGCCACCAGCAGCCACAGCTGCGCCAGGCCCGAATACACCAGCAGCCGGCGCAGCAGCTGCGTGCGCTCGGCGGTGGTCTGCGCCATCACCACGGTGAAGGGCTGCGGCCCGTCGATGCGCAGGCTCACCCGGCGCAGCTCCCGGCCGTCGCGCCGCAATTGAGAGAAGGTGTGCGTGCTGCCGGGCGCAACGCCGTCGGGGGCCAGGTCCGCCTCGCCCGCCACCAGCGCGCCGCCGTCGCCATACACCGCAAACCACACGGTCTCGCTCTGGTCGAACCGCAGCAGCCCGACCTCGCGCTGCGTCAGGTCCAGCTGCAGCGGCGCCGTGCCGGGTGCCGCGTCGCCGCCGCGCACGTGCGCCGCCAGTGCATGCGCGTCGTCCAGCAGCGCGCGGTCGAAGGCCTCCGCCACGAAATGGTTGCCCACGCCCAGCACCACAGTGCTGCCCAGGCCCCAGATCAGCACCAGCGACAGCAGCACGTGCCGCCCGATGCGCTCGCGCAGGGCGGGGCGCTGGCGCGCGGGCGTCGTGTCAGCGGGGCGTGGCACTGCGCTCCACCTGCGATGCACGAGGCCGGCGCCGCGCAAGGGCCTCGGCGGGGCGGTGCCTCATTCTTCCTCCAGCAGGTAGCCCAGCCCGCGCAGCGTGCGGATGGCCGCGCCGCTGCCCGCGATCTTGCGGCGCAGGCGCGAGAAAGACGCCTCCAGCGCGTTCTCGCCCAGCGCCTCGCCCGCATCGGACAGGCGCGACGACAGATCGCCCTTGCTCAGCACGCGGCCGGGCGGGGTCATCAGCTCCCACAGCAGGTCGAACTCGCGCGCGGGCAACTCCAGCGGCTGCCCGGCCACGCTCACGCGGCGGGCCTGCCGGTCCAGCGCCAGCTGGCCCACGGTCACCAGGTCGGCCGTACCGCTGGCGCGGCGCAGCAGGGCGCGCAGGCGGGCTTGCACTTCGTTCAACTCGTACGGCTTGCCCAGGTAGTCGTCGGCCCCGGCGTCCAGGCCGGCGATGCGCTCTTCGGTACTGTCGCGCGCGCTGAGCACCAGCACCGGCGTGCGGTCGCCGCGGGCGCGGGCGCTGCGCAGGGCGGTGAGGCCGCTGCCCAGGCCGCTGCGCGCGTGCGCTGCATGGGGCAGGTTCAGGTCGAGCAGCACGGCGTCGAACGCCTGCACGGCCCACCAGTGCTGGGCCTCTTCCACCGTGTGGGCCAGCTCGACGCGGTGGCCTGCATTTTCAAGGCCCCGGGCCATGGTGCGGCTGAGCACGGGGTCGTCTTCCACCAGAAGGAGGCGCATGGTCGGTTCGAAGTTCTACGTGGAATTACGCATGGCCCAGATCAGCCAGCGATCAGGTTCGGTGGGGATAGTCGCATCGTCAGCATACCCCAGCCACCGGTGCGGACCGGCTCGCCGGGGTGTCCCCCACAAGCTTTTCTGGAGACAACATTTCATGGTCAACCGCAACTTAGCCAGGGGCGTCGTCCTCATGGCGCTGGCGCTGGGCTTTGGCCTGCCGTCGGTGGGCTATTCGCTGGGCAAGCTCAGCCACGCCGGGCCCGGCCTGTTCCCGTTCATCGTGAGCTGCATGCTGTTCGCCATCGGCGTGATCACCGTGGTGCGCTCGCGGCTGGTGGCGCCGGCGCCGCTGAATTTCCAGGTGCGCAACATCTCGATCATCCTGGGCAGCCTGTGCGGCTTTGCGGCGCTGTCGCACTACGTGAACATGATCGCGGGCATCGTGTTCCTGGTGTTCTGCTCGGGGTTTGCGGGCACGTCGTACTCGGTGGTGCGCAACCTCAAGATCGCCGCGGTGCTGGTGGGCATCGCCTTCATGTTCCAGAAGCTTCTGGGCGTCAACCTGCCGCTGTTCTGAGAGCACCACCATGGAAGTCCTCCACAACCTCGCGTTCGGCTTCGGCCACGCGCTCACCCTGCAGAACCTGATGTTCTGCGCCCTCGGCTGCACCGTGGGCACCCTGGTGGGCCTGCTGCCGGGCCTCGGCCCGCTGGCCACCATCAGCCTGCTGCTGCCGCTGACCTATTCCATCGACACCACCGGCGCGCTCATCATGCTGGCCGGCATCTACTACGGGGCGCAGTACGGCGACAGCGTGAGCGCCATCACCATGAAGATCCCGCACGCCAGTTCCATCGTGGCGTGCATCGACGGGTACCAGATGACCTTGAAAGGCAAGACGGGCCTGGCGCTGTTCACGGCGGGGGTGTCGAGCTTCATCGGCGGCACGGTGGCCATCCTGGTGCTGACCTTCCTCGCGCCCAGCCTGGGCGAGGTGGCGTTCCTGTTCGGCCCCGCGGACTACTGCGCGCTGATGCTGGTGGGCTTCGTGTGCGTGAGCTTCGTGACCACCGGCAGCCTGCTCAACGGCCTGGCCATGTGCATGGTGGGCGTGCTGCTGGGCTCGATCGGGACCGACGTGAACAGCGGCACGGCCCGCTTCACGCTGGACATGCCCTTCCTGGCCGACGGCGTGGGCATCGTGAGCATTGCGCTCGGGTGCTTCGGCATCGCCGAGATCACCAAGAACCTGGATGCGCGTGAAGAGCGCTCGCCCTTCAACGGCACGATCAAGCTCATCCCCACCTGGCCCGAATTCAAGCGCATCATCCCCAGCGCGCTGCGGGGCAGCGTGGTGGGCTCCATCCTGGGTATCCTGCCCGGCGGCGGCCCGACGATCGCCCAGTTCGCAGCCTACGCGCTCGACAAGAAGGTCAGCAAGTACAAGCACGAGATCGGCAACGGCTCCATCGAAGGCGTGGCCGGCCAGGCCGCTGCCGACGAGGCTGCCGCCCGCACCAGCTTCATCCCGCTGATGAGCATCGGCATCCCCGAGAACGCCGTCATGGCGCTGATGATGGCCGCGTTCATCATCAAGGGCATCCAGCCCGGCCCCAACATGATCGCCGGCCACCCCGAGCTGTTCTGGGGCCTGGTCGCCAGCATGTGGATCGGCAACTGCTTCCTGCTGATCCTGAACGTGCCGCTGGTGCGCTACTGGCTGTCGGTGTTCAAGATCCCGTACAACGTACTGTTCCCGGCCATTCTGTTCTTCTGCTGCATCGGCACGTACAGCATCAACAACAACCTGGACGACGTGTTCATCACCGTGGCCTTCGGTGCACTGGGCTACCTGTTCATGCGGCTCGAGATGGACCCGTCGCCGCTCATGCTGGGCTTCATCCTCGGCCCCATGCTGGAGGAGAACTTCCGCCGCTCCATGCTGCTGTCGCGCGGCAGCTTCGATGTGTTCGTCAACCGCCCCATCAGCGGCACGCTCATCGGCCTGATCGTGCTGTTCATCGCCTGGCAGACATTCGGCTTCTTCCGCCAGCGCGGAAAGGCCAAGGACCTGGAGGTGGTGGCACCGGCTGCGACCTGAAACCAGCTGAAGAAACCACCTCAACGACCCGACAGATTGACTCTCTGTAAGCTGCCCCGGCAGCCTTGACAAGGCCGGTCACCCTGCGTGACCGGCCTTTTTTTTATCGCTGTGTCGCCCCAAGATGAAAAGCGGCCCCGTCGGGAGGCAGCGACCACATGAAGTGGGGAGCGTGGGGGTCATTTCTCACGCTTGCCACCACGTCGGCAGCAACGCCCGCACCTCGCTGCGCCCGAACCGGTCGTCCATCAGGTGCACCACGCCCTCGTCGCTGGGCGTGCGGATCACGCGGCCCGCCGCCTGCACCACCTTCTGCAGGCCGGGGTACAGGTAGGTGTAGTCATACCCGTCGCCGAACAGGGCCTGCATGCGCTGGCGGATCTGCTCATTGACCGGGTTGACCTGCGGCAGGCCCAGCGTGGCCAGGAAGGCGCCGATCAGCCGGCGCCCGGGCAGGTCGATGCCCTCGGCAAACGCGCCGCCCAGCACCGCGAACGCAATGCCTTCGCTGGTGTCGGTGAAGCGGTCCAGAAACTGCCGCTGCTCGGCCTCCAGCATGCGGCGCGACTGGCGCCAGTGCGGCAGGTGCGGGTGGTTGCGCTCGAACACGTCGGCCACCTGCTGCAAATACTCGTAGCTGCTGAAGAACGCCAGGTAGTTGCCCGGCCGCTCGGTGAACTGCCGCGCCATCAGGTCGGCAATGGGCGCCAGCGACGCCTGGCGCTCCGGGTAGCGGGTGGAGATGTGGCGGGCCACCTGCACCTGCAACTGCGTGCTGGCAAAAGGCGATTCCACATCCACCCACACATGCTGGTCGGGCAGGCCCAGCAGGTCGCGATAGTAGCGCGCAGGCTGCAGCGTGGCCGAAAACAGCGTGCTGGTGTGCGCAGCCTGCAGGCGCGGCTGCAGGAAGGGCGCGGGCACCACGTTGCGGATGCACAGCGTGGAGCCGCCCGGCGCCGGTGCCTTGCCGGCTGTGCGCTGCGGGTGATGCGGGCGCTGCGTGGGCTGGTGGGGCTGGTGGGGTTGGGTGATGTCCACCAGCGAATGCGTGTCCAGCAGCTCCGCCATGCGCACCAGGTGCAGCGCATCGAAGTAGAAGGCCTGCAGCGCCGCATCGGGCTCGGCCGGGTGGTCGGCAAAGTGGTCCGACAGCGTGCTGCCGCACTGCTGCAGCGCGGCCAGCAGCTTGTCGGGGAAGGCATCGAAGACCGCGTAGTGGGCGCCAGCCGCGGTTTGTTCCTTGTCCAGCGCCACCCAGCAGCGGCGCACCTTGTCCAGCGCCTTTTTCACGGCGGGGTGGCGCGTGGCGGCGGGCGACTGGCGGGCCAGCGCCAGGCTGTCCGGGCGCAGCTCGGCCGTGTACATCTTGCGGCCGCGTTCCACCAGGTTGTGGGCCTCGTCCACCAGCAGCGCGGCGCGCCACTGGTTGGCCTGCGTCAGGCCATGCAGCAGGCCGCCCAGGTCGAAGTAGTAGTTGTAGTCGCCCACCACCACATCGGCCCAGCGCGCGAGTTCCTGGCTCAGGTAGTAGGGGCAGACCTGGTGGGCCAGCGCCACCTCGCGCACGCGGGCCTGCAGCAGCGGGGCCGGGCCCTGGCAGCCGCCTTCGGTGGCTGGGGCCACGGCGGCGGCGCGGGCCGCAGGCAGCCGGTCGTAAAAGCCCTGCGCCAGCGGGCACGACTCGCCGTGGCAGGCCTTGTCGGGGTGTTCGCAGGCCTTGTCGCGCGCCACCAGCTCCAGCACGCGCAGCGGCAGGCCCGGGGCGGTGGCGGCAGGTGGGGCCAGGCGCTCCAGCGCATCCAGCGCCATCTGCCGGCCGGAGGTCTTGGCCGCCAGAAAGAACACCTTGTCGATCTGCTGCCCCGGGATGGCCTTGAGCAGCGGGAACAGTGTGCCCATGGTCTTGCCGATGCCCGTGGGCGCCTGGGCCAGCAGGCAGCGGCCCGACGCGGCGGCCTTGTACACCGCCTCGGCCAGCGGGCGCTGCCCGGCGCGAAAGGTGCCGAACGGAAACGCCAGCGCACCCAGGGCCGCATCGCGCACCGCACGGTGCGCCACCTGGGCCTCGGCCCAGGCCAGGAACCGCTCGCACTGCGCCTCGAAGTGCTGCTGCAGGTCGGCCGCGGTGTGGCGGTCGGTGAACACGGTTTCCTTTTGCGTGCCGATGTCGAAGTACACCAGCGCCAGGTCGATGTGGCTCCAGCCCTCCTGTTGGCACAGCAGCCAGCCGTAGATGCGCGCCTGCGCCCAGTGCAGCGCGCGGTGCGATGCGGGTTGCCGGTCCAGGCGGCCCTTGAAGGTCTTGACCTCGTCCAGGCGCTGCTGCGCCGCATCGACGCCATCGGCCCGGCCGCGCACGCGCAGCGTCTTGTACTGGCCCGCCAATGCCACTTCGGCGCGGTAGCCAGCGCCCCGGCGCGTGGCCACGGTGGCATGGCCCGCGATGCCCTCCAGCGCCGTGGGCGCCGGGGTGAAGCGCAGGTCCAGGTCGCCCTGCTTGGCGGTGAACTCGCACAGCTCGCGCACCGCCACGGTGTAGGTCATGGCGGGGGCTCGGCGCAGGGTAGGGCGGGGAGGTCGCCGGCCAGCGTGTCGCCGGTGGCCGAGGCGTCGTTGGCCGATGCATCGTTGGCGGGCACCGCGGTCTGCCCTGCCGCATGCCCCGCCGTCTGCTCCGCAGCTTCTGCGGCCTCGCCCAGGTGGGCCTGTGCCAGCTCGGCCTCGCTGCGCATCGGCGTGGCCTTGCACAGCGCCATCCACACCGCGAAGGGCAGGGTGCAGCTGGCATGCCGCGCGGGCCGCAGCAGCTCGAACCGGCTGTGCGCGCCATCGTCCAGCTTGCCGTGCAGCACCCAGATACCGAAGTGCTCCGGGATCTCCTCCGGCTGGGCGATGCCTGCCGGGAACACGTAGTAGCACTCCTCGCACAGCCACTGGTAGGCCTGGCGCTTGGCGTCGTGCCGCAGGTCCGACAGCAGGTCGGCCCGGCTCGCTTTGACCTCGTGCACCATGGGCTGCAGGTAGGCCGGCACGGACGTGTTGCGCACCGAAAACAGGTCGGGCCGCGCCATGCGCCACACGTTGGCGGCGGCGCGGGCTGCGGGCGAATCGGTGTCCTCGTTCCACAGCGGGGTGCTGCGGCCGTGGCCGATGGGTGCGGGGGCGGTCGGCAGGGCGGCGTCCGCCGCGGGGAGCGTCTGCGGCGCCGGCCCGTCCACCACCGCGCGCAGTGACAGCTCGCGCCACACGATGCGCCCCGCCGCCAGCAGGTGCTCGGCGAACCTGGCGGCCAGCCGGTCGTGCGTGCTCAGCGCCCGCACGCTGCGCTGGCGTGCCACGGCCAGCGTGCGGATGCCCTCGTCGGTGAGCCGCAGGGACTCGAACCCCTCGGGCGACACCTGCAGCATCACCAACTGCGCGGCCAGCAGGTCGATCTCCAGCGCGTCCTTGCACGGCCACCCCGCCGAACGCCAGATTTGCATGAGGCGCGTGCGGTGAAAGCGGGTGAGCTGGATGGCGGGCGCAGGGGCCGATGCGGGGGAGGGCAGAGCCGTCATGGGGTGGTGGGGTCGGCAGGCTGGGTACTGATTTTAATCACAGTGCCTTGCAGATGCCCAACGCGGGGTCGCGATCATGCGGCGGGCGAGGGGTTTTGGGATGTTTTTGGGCCCTACCGCGCACTGCATGCGCGGTAGCTGCTATCAAAAATGGAGCATCCTGAAACAAGGGCTGGGGGTGTTCCGAATTGCTTCTCCATCGCAGTCTGTATCCGTCGAAGGTATTAACACTGATAATCATTGAAAGCGAAAAGAAAGATTAATGAAATATGAATGAAAGCTTGGAAAGGGGTTAATACCGATTTGCCAGCAGGCAGCTATCTCGTGTACATTGTGATACATGCTCAAGTCCATCTATTGATTTTCTGATGTATGGATTTTGAGTTTTTGAAAATACCAATCTATTCCAGATGATTGAAATTCTCTGGTTTACGAAATTGATTATCTGCCTCTTGGCTGTCCGTCTGCCCAATATCCTTCGTCATCATCATTATTATGAAAATCAAAACCAGAATACTGTGGCTGTGCGCGGCCACTCTGGCCGGCATGATCGCGCTGTCTGCCGTGGCGCTGAACACGCTTTACCAGTCGATGATGAACGAGCGCAAAGCCCAGTTGGCCAACCTGGTCACGCTCGCCCAGGCCGCCGCCCAGAAGTCCTACGAAAAGGAAAAGAGCGGCGCCCTGTCCCGGGAAGACGCCATCAAGGAGGCCTCGCTCGTGATCAGCGCCTTTGTGCACAAGGACAAATACTTCTTTGTGCGCGGCTATTCGCACGACCTGTCCTTCATTCACCCCAATCCCAAGCGGGTGGGCGCCCTGAGTGACAAGGGCCATAAAGAATCGGGCGAGCGGTTTCGCGTCTCCATGCAGGGGCGCACCGTGGGCTTCGTCGTTCAGTCCGGCACCCGCCCGGGGGTGAAGGAGCCCGTCGACAAGCTCTACGCCGTGATCCGGTTCGAACCCTGGGACTGGATCATCGGCTTTGGCGACTATGTGGACGACATCGAGGACGCATTCTGGCGCAGCGCGGCCATCCTGCTGTCCATCGGCGCGGTGCTGATGCTCGTCGTGGCCATCATGGCCTGGCAGATGCTGCGCACCCTGGTGCGCCAGCTGGGCGGCGAGCCGCAGTACGCGGCCGACGTGGTCACCCAGATCGCACAGGGCAACCTGGCGGTCGACGTCGAGACCTTGCCCGGCGACACATCGAGCATCCTGCACGCCATCCGGGCCATGCGCGACAACCTGGCCCGCCTGGTGACCCAGGTGCGCGACAGCACTGATTCGATCAACACCGCCTCGGCCGAAATCGCGGGGGGCAATGGCGATTTGTCGGGCCGCACCGAGTCGCAGGCCAGCGCCCTCGAAGAAACGGCAGCGTCGATGGAGCAGCTGACTGCCACCGTGCAGCAGAACGCCGCCAACGCCCGCCGCGCCGACGAACTGGCGCGTGCGGCCTCGGCCACCGCAGTGCGCGGCGGCGACGTGGTGCAGCAGGTGGTGAGCACCATGGGCTCCATCGAGCAGTCCTCGCGCAAGATCGTGGACATCATCAGCGTCATCGACGGCATTGCGTTCCAGACCAACATCCTGGCGCTGAACGCGGCGGTGGAAGCGGCGCGGGCCGGCGAGCAGGGCCGCGGCTTTGCGGTGGTGGCCAGCGAAGTGCGCTCCCTGGCCCAGCGCAGCGCTGCAGCGGCCAAGGAGATCAAGGGCCTGATCGACGACTCCGTGGCCAAGGTGGGTGCAGGCACCCAGCTGGTGGAGCAGGCCGGCGCCACCATGCGCGAGGTGGTCGATGGCGTGAAGAACGTGACCACCATGGTGGCCGAGATCAGTTCGGCCAGCGCCGAGCANCTGGTGGAGCAGGCCGGCGCCACCATGCGCGAGGTGGTCGATGGCGTGAAGAACGTGACCACCATGGTGGCCGAGATCAGTTCGGCCAGCGCCGAGCAGAGTGCAGGCATCGCCCAGGTCAACCAGGCCGTGTCGCAGATGGACCAGGGCACGCAGCAGAACGCGGCGCTGGTGGAAGAGGCCCTGGCAGCAGCGCAGTCGCTGAGGCATCGCCCAGGTCAACCAGGCCGTGTCGCAGATGGACCAGGGCACGCAGCAGAACGCGGCGCTGGTGGAAGAGGCCCTGGCAGCAGCGCAGTCGCTCAGCCAGCAGGCCGTGGCGCTGTCGCAGACGGTGGGCCAGTTCCGCCTGGTGGCCTGATCGCCCTGGCCGTTGTTCAGGCACCTGGAACCGCAGCACGGACTGAGCGGCGGTTTGACCTCTCCAGGCGCAGAGCTATCTGCGGAATGAGGTCACCAGCCGTTGCGATTGAAGCGAAAAAAGCGCCGCGGTGGGATGAACTGTTGAATCCATTCAACAAGCGGTTGAATGCAGATGCGCGTCCCTAGAATCCGCCGCAACGCAGGCCGACCGACGCTGCCAGCCCCGCGCTGAGGAGCTGCCCAGGCGGGCCAAGGTGGACCCAAGCCCCAGCCAGCGCAGCCTCCGGCGCGGGCCAGCCCACAGCCGCCAGTCGAGCATCCGCGCCAACACCCATGACCACCGCATTGTTGCCAGCGCATCGCCGGCATGCCGCACAGCCAGCCTGCGCCCGGGCAACGGCTCAGATCGCAAGAACATCCACAAGGAACCCACCGTTGATGCACACCCCTGAACTCGCCGTGTTGGACCTGACCTCGCGCATCGGCGGATACGCACTCGCCCACCTGGGCGTGGCGGGTGCATCGGGTCACGGTGCCTGGGAGAGGCTGCCGCTTGGAGACGTCGCGGGCGCGCTGGAGATCAGCTGGTACCGCCCCGCTGCGGTGGCCGATCTGAAGAAGATGCCTGCGCAGCCCGACGCGCTGGCGATCCTGGTGGGGCCCGGCGGCTTCACCCTTCTGCCTGCCATTTTGGCGCTTGCTGCCGTGCGTTCCGCGCCTGCGGTCTGGTTCATTCTTCTACCCAATGCGGTGATGGAAGACATGGAGATCTCCAAGTTCCTGCGCACCCATGGGCGCGCCGGCGTGCACAAGTACCAGTTGCCCAACAGCGACCCGAAGACGCTGTGGTTCGTGCTTATGGAGCAGTTGGGCAAGGTCCCGCGGGTCAATGATTATTTCAACGAAGACAGAAGGTCGGACGATATGAGTTCCAATTTGAAGAGTTCCATGGATGCCGCGATGACCATCGACGGCGCACAGGCGGTCGCCCTGGTCGACTACCGCAGCGGCATGTGCCTGGCCCAGGCCGGGGGCGGCATGAACCTGGACCTGGCAGCCGCCGGCAACACCCGGGTGGTGCAGGCCAAGCTCAAGACCATGGAGGCACTGGGCATCAAGCGCGGTATTGAAGACATCCTCATCACCCTGGCCGACCAGTACCACCTGATCCGCCTGGTGCCCAACAATGACGGGCTCTTCCTGTACCTGGTGCTGGACAAGGCCAAAGGCAATCTGGCCCTGGCCCGCTACAAGCTGACGGACATCGAGCGGTCGTTGAAAGTGTGAGCCCGCGGTAGTACGCCCGGCCTTCGCGGATGGGCGGGCTGCCTTGGTCGGCACCGCACCGGCCCGCAATCGACTGCGAAGACCGTACGCCACATGGCGGCTTTGCGCGACGACAAGGCACCCTGAGCGCGTGCCATCTCGATCTCTATCGCGCAGCAAGGTAGAAAATTGCCGGTAAGTATCTGGTAAGTCCACTGGCAGCACCCTCGGTACCTCACTCACCGATACCCGTGCCCATGACTACCTTCGACTCTATCGATCACTCCAGAACGGCGTGCCTGCTTGCGGTTTTGAGCTGCGCCATGTTGGCCTTGCCCGCTGCGGCCCAAAGTACCTCACGCACGGCTGCCAAGCCCACCGCAGAGCCGGCTTCGTCCTGGGGCTTGGGGATCGCTGCCTCGGCCGCGAGGCTTCCCTACAAGGGCTACGACAGCAAGAACAGCGCGCTGCCCCTGCTTTTTTATGAAAACTCCTGGGTTCGGTTCAACGGGGCAAGTGCAGACTTCAAGGTCTGGCGTCGCGACTTCAGTGCCGGCAACTCGGTAGAACTCGCTGCGCGGCTCAAATACGACCCCAATGGATATGAGTCCGGCGACTCGCCGTTTTTAGTGGGCATGGACGAGCGCAAGGGCGGTTTTTGGGGCGGGGGTGCGGTCACCTGGAACAACAGCCTTGCCCGCGTGTCGGGGGAATGGTTGGCGGATGTGTCCCGGAGCAGCAAGGGCCAGATGCTCCAGCTGAAGGTGGACCGCAGATTCGCCTCCGGCAACCTTGCGCTGACTCCACGCGTGCAGGCGCAGTGGCTGGACGCCCACTATGTGGACTACTACTACGGCGTGCGTGCCGGCGAGGCGCGCCCCGCCCGCGCCCAGTACACGGGGCAAGCGGCAGTCACGCTGGAGGCCGGGGTGCGGCTGGACTACCAGCTGCGGCCTCGGCAGACGGTGTTCCTCGACCTCAGTACCACCAGCCTGCCCAAGGAGATCAAGAACAGCCCGATCGTCGACCGCTCGAGCACATCGCGCATGACCATCGGCTACCTGTACCGGTTCTGAAGGCCCGATATGGCTGCCTTTCCGCATGTGCCGGTACGGCCACGCCCCGCGGTTTCGGGGGTGTGGCCCATCATGTCCATGGCGATGCTCATGGCGCGCCAACACCCGCAGCTCCCACCCCTCGCGGCGGCCCCCGCCCGGGCCACCGACGCGGTGTTCGAGGATTTTCTGTCGGATTTTCGCGTGCATTTCGACGAGTCGCTGGCCACCGAGCCTGCCGGCGCCGCGCAGCACATCCGGGCCTATGTGCGGGCCCTGTGCGGCAGCGTGATGGCAGATGGCGGCCACCAGGCAAACCACGCCCGGGCCGCTTTGCAGCACCCAGAGTACCTGGCGATGTGGTCCGAGTTCATCGATGAGCTCTTCGCGCAAGACACCGTGGAACCCCAGGTGATGCTGGTGTGCCGGTACGCAACCGGCGGGCTCTGGTACGCCCTATTGCTGGGGCATGCTGCCCCAGCGAGCGACCTGCAGTCCCTGGGTGAATTTCTGCTGGCACTGACCGTGGCGAGAGAATAGGGCCCGTGAGTTGAAAATCCTTCCCACACCCTGCGCCGAAGACCCGGTGCCTGGCGCTGGAAACCACAGGTCGTGCGCCCATGTTCTATGGTCCCGATGGCTGCCCCCTTATGAATCGCATTGCACTCGTTGAAGACCACACCCGGCTGGCGGAGCTGATTCGCCAGGCGACGGTCGCAGCCGGTATTGGGGTGGACGTTTTCCATGGCATCGAGCCTGCCTGGTACGCCGTCAATGCTGTGAACTACAGCGCGCTGGTGATCGACCGCGGCCTGCCCGACGGAGATGGCCTGGAACTCGTCAAGCGGGTGCGGGCGGCCGGCAAGGCGGTGCCCTGCCTGCTGCTGACCGCGCGTGACGCATTGCACGACCGGATTCACGGCCTCGATTCGGGTGCCGACGACTACCTGACCAAGCCATTCCCCATGGAAGAGCTGATCGCCCGGGTGCGCGCGCTGCTCAGGCGGCAGACGGCCCTGCAGGCGCTCAACCCGGTCTTTGGAGACATCCACCTGCTGGTGCAGGAGGGGCGGATGAGCTGCGGCGCAGAGTCGGTCACCCTGGCGCCTGCCGAGATGCAGATCATGCTCAGCCTGGTTCGCCAGGCAGGCGCCACGGTGCGCCGGGCGGCGCTGGAAGCGGCCGCCTGGGGTTTGACCGACGCCGTGACGCCCAACGCGCTGGACGTGGCGCTGCACCGCTTGCGCCGCAAGCTCATGGCCTTGGAGTCGGGCCTGGAGATCGTCAACATTCGCACCCATGGTTATGCGCTTCGCCAAGACGCTGTGGCCCCGTAGCTTTCGCGCCCGGCTCCTGCTGGTGTACCTGGCCGGCCTCACCGTGAGCGCCGTGCTGGTGGGCGTGGGTGTGATCGTTCTGTCGGAGCGCTTCAACCGCTACATGCTCCAGTACCAGGTCTTCGACTACGGCCAGGGGATGGCAGAGAAGATTCAGTTCGGCCCGGATGGGATCCCCTCGGGCATCGACAAAAGTTCGGTGGAGCTGTGGCCGTTCAGGAGCCTGCACCAGGAGGTCATCGTGCAAGTGGTGGACGCACAGGGCCGCGTTGTCTACTCGCCTGTGGCGCGCGTCACAGCGTTGGCTCCGGCCCATGCGGATTTCGACCCGGCCAGGCAAAGGTTCGCGCTCGACCATGAAGGCGTGGCCATGCATGCGGCCACCGTGCCGCGCGTGCACCGCGGCACCACGTGGTACGTGCAGTTTGCGCTGAGCGATCGCATGGTGCTGCAGCTGCGCAAGAGCATCGGCATACCCGCCATCCACCAGGGCATTCTGGTCACGTGCATCACGTTCATGGGCATCTTTTTGGTGACTGTGCACCTGACCTTGAGGCAACTGCTCAAGCCATTGCATCAGGCGTCGGAGGAGGCCCAGCGCATCACGCCCCAGTCGCTGGACGCCCGGCTCGAAGCACGCAACCTGCCGAGCGAACTCGCGCCGCTGGTCGATGCATTCAACCTGGCGCTGGACAGGCTGCAGCAGGGCTTCAGAACCCAGCAGGAGTTTCTGGCCAATGCCGCGCACGAGCTGAAGACACCGCTGGCCCTCATCCGGGCCCAGGTCGAGCTGGCACCGCCCGACGAGAACCGGGCCTACCTCCTGCAGGACGTGGACCGCATGGGGCGCCAGGTTCAGCAACTGCTGCACTTGGCAGAGGCCAGCGAGCCCGGCAACTACCGGATCGAATACGTCGATCCCACACCGACGGTGCTGGAGGCCTGCGACTACATGGAGCGTGTCGCGCAAAGGGCAGGGGTCGAGCTGTCGGTGGTGTTCGGCGACGGCGTGGGGTGCTGGGACATCGATCGGGGCGCACTCTTTACGTTGCTCAAGAACCTGCTGGAGAACGCCATCCAGCACAGCCCCCAAGGCGGTGTTGTCCACCTGGCCGTGGGCGCGAGTGGACTGGTCGTGACGGACCAGGGCGGCGGCGTGGCAGACGATCAACTGGGCCGGCTGTTCGAGCGGTTCTGGCGCGGAGCGTCGCGACGCGACGAAGGCGCCGGGCTGGGCTTGTCGATATGCCAGGAGATCGCACGCGCGCACCGCTGGCGCATCGAGGCCCGCCCCGGCAGCACGGGGCTGGAGATGCACGTGCTGCACCTCTGATGCGCAAGGCGCCATTCGCGCGCGCCCGGTGAGTATCCCGTCACGGAGTGCAGGCGACGATAAGGCCGCCGATCAAAGGGCAATCCCATTCAGAGAGCGGTTTGGCATTTACTGCCATTATGATGTCGGAAACTGACATCTTCTTGTTGTGATCCACCGCGTAGAAACCTCTCGCCTCATCGTTGCACGTGCTGCTGCCCGCCTGTTTGCAGAGCAGGGCGTCAGCGCGACCAGCGGCAGCGACATCGCTGCAGCGGCCGGTATCTCCGAGCGCACGGTGTGGCGGTACTTTCGCAACAAGGAAAGTTGTGTCGCGCCCTTGTTCGCGCAGATCTGGCAGCGCTTTTACCGGGAGCTGCGCGCCTGGCCGCTCGCTGAGCCGATCGAGGTGCATTTGGCCGACCAGTTCGCGCTGGACAAACATTCGCCAGAAGAGATTGCGGACATGGTGCTGGTGGTGCGGTTGATCGCCGCGCTGCCCGACGAGCCCGACCTGCGCTCCATCTGGCTGCACGCGTACCACAATGGCGAGGAAGAAATGGCGGCGCTGATCGGCGACCGGCTGGGGCGGTCCCACCATGATTTCGACGTGCGCCTGTGCGCTGCGGCCGTGATGGGTGCGGTGCGGACGGTGGACGAGACCATCAGCCGGGCGGCCGTGCGCGATGCACGGGCCTTCACCACCACGGAAGTGGTGGCGCAGATGTCCCGGGCCATCCGCGCTGTGAGCCACCTGCCGTTTTGCGACCCGGTGACGCCGCGGCCTTTTGGTGATGCCGCACCGCCACTGGCTGGAACCAAGGCGGCACAACGCCAACGAAAGTAAACGCCCCACGCTGGCGCGGCTAGCGCTCCTCTTCTGCTGACCCACCCCCGACTGCGCTGCCTTTGCGCGCAACGCAACGCTTTCTACCCAATCACCACCATGGCCATTTCCAAGAAAAAACCCCTGCGCACCGGCATCATCGCCCTGGTGCTGCTCGCGGCAGCTGCTGCAGTCGTCAAGTGGCAGTTCTTTCCCGCCAAAGTGCCCAACAACTTCATCATCGCCACCGCCGCCACGGGCGATCTGGAGGACACAGTGCTGGCCAGCGGCACGCTGCAGGCCTTCAAGCAGGTGAGCGTGGGCGCGCAGGTGTCGGGGCAGATCAAGTCGCTGAAGGTGGCACTGGGCGACAACGTGAAGGCCGGGCAACTGGTGGCCGAGATCGACTCCATGACGCAGCAGAACACCGTGCGCAACTCCGAAGCAGCGCTGGCCACGGCGCAGGCCAACCTGCGCGCGCGCCAGGCATCGCTGTCGCAGGTGGAGCTGGCCTACAAGCGCCAGCAGCAGCTGCGCGCGGCCGACGCCGGCCCGCAGGCCGACCTGGAGGCGGCCGAGGCCACCTACCGCACCACGCTGGCCGACATCGATGCCCTGAAGGCCCAGATGCAGCAGGCCGCCATCGCGGCCGACACGGCCAAGGTCAACCTGGGCTACACACGCATCGTCGCGCCCATCGACGGCCAGGTGGTCGCCGTGGTCACGCAGGAGGGGCAGACCGTCAACGCCAACCAGGCCGCGCCCACCATCATCAAGCTGGCCAAGGTGGACACCATGACCGTGAAGGCCCAGATCTCCGAGGCCGACGTGACCCGCGTCAAGCCCGGGCAAAAGGTGTACTTCACCATCCTGGGCGAGCCCGACCAGCGCTACCAGGCCACGCTGCGCGCGGTGGAGCCCGCGCCCGATTCCATCGCCAACGAATCGTCGCTGTCCAGCGCGGCCTCCAGCAGCAATGCCACGGCCACTGCCATCTACTACAACGGCTTGTTCGACGCGCCCAACCCGGACGGCAAGCTGCGCATCTCCATGACGGCGCAGGTCTACATCGTGCGGGCCGAGGCCAAGGGCGTGGTCACCATTCCGTCGGCCGCACTGGGTGCGCGCAACGCCGACGGCACCACCACCGTGCGCGTGGTGGACGCCGAGGGCAATGCCGCGCCCCGGCAGGTGAAGATCGGTTTGAACAACAACGTCAACGCCCAGGTCACCGAGGGCCTGGCGGCCGGTGACAAGGTGGTGCTGGGCGACGGCGCCAGCGCCCCATCGGCCACCAACCCGGGCCGCATGCGCGGCGGCCCGCCACGGCAGTGAGCGGGACGATGCAGGCCATGCAAGACAAGGCACACGAGCCCGGCGGGGGAGTGGCAAACACAACTGCAGCAACCGTAGCAACTACAGCGGCAGTGCAGCCGCTGCTGGACCTGCGCGGCGTCACGCGCGAGTTCCCGGCCGGCGACCAGGTGCTGGCCGTGCTCAAGGACGTGCACCTGACCATCCACGCCGGTGAGATGGTGGCCATCGTCGGGCAATCGGGTTCGGGCAAGTCCACGCTGATGAACATACTGGGCTGCCTGGACACGCCCACCTGCGGCAGCTACCGCGTGGAGGGACGCGAGACCGGGCAGCTGGCGCCCGACGAACTGGCCGAGCTGCGGCGCGAGCACTTCGGCTTCATCTTCCAGCGCTACCACCTGCTGTCGGACCTTACGGCCCAGGGCAATGTGGAGGTGCCCGCCGTGTACGCGGGCCGCACGCGTGCGCAGCGGCACGAACGCTCGGCCGCGCTGCTGGCGCGCCTGGGCCTGGCCGACCGCATGCACCACACGCCGGGCAAGCTATCGGGCGGGCAGCAGCAGCGCGTGTCCATCGCCCGCGCACTGATGAACGGCGGCCGCGTGATCCTGGCCGACGAGCCCACCGGCGCGCTGGACACGCATTCGGGCGCCGAGGTGATGAAGATCCTGGCTGAACTGCACGCCGAGGGCCACACCATCATCATCGTCACGCACGACATGGGCGTGGCCGCGCACGCGCAGCGCGTGATCGAGATCCGCGACGGCGCCATCGTGGGCGACACGCGGCGCGCAGATGCGACCGCACCCGGCACCGGTGCCACACGCCCCGCCAGCCGCGCGCCTACGGGGCTCTTTGCGCGCCTGTCGGCCTTTGGCGACCGGTTTCGCGAGGCCTTCCACATGGCCCTGCTGGCCATGAACGCGCACCGGCTGCGCACCTTTTTGACCATGCTGGGCATCGTGATCGGCATCGCCTCGGTGGTGTCGGTGGTGGCGCTGGGCGCGGGCACGCAAAAGAAGGTGCTGGCCGACATCAGCGCCATCGGCACCAACACCATCGAGGTGTTCTCGGGCTCGGGCTTTGGTGACGTGCGCTCGGCCGCGGTGCGCACCCTGGTACCGGCTGATGCCGACGCCCTGGCCGCCCAGCCGTATGTGGACAGCGTCACGCCCAACCTCAACGCCGCAGCGCGCCTGCGCTGGCGCAACGTGGAGCTGACCGGCACCGTCAACGGCGTGGGCGAGCAGTACTTCCGCGTCAAGGCGGTGAAGATCGCGCAGGGCACGGTGTTCGACGCCAGCGCGGTGCAGGGGCGCCAGCAGGTCGCGGTGATCGACGACAACACCCGCGCCAAGCTCTTCCCCAACGTGGCCAACCCGGTGGGCGAGGTCGTGCTGCTGGGCAGCGTGCCGGTGCGGGTGATCGGCGTGGCCGCCAAGAGCGAGAACGCCTTTGGCAACAGCGAGGCGCTGAACGTCTGGGTGCCCTACACCACGGCCATGGGCCGCATCGTGGGGCAGAACTACCTGCGCAGCATCACCGTGCGCGTGGCCGACACCGCGCCCATGGCCGCGGCAGAGCAGGGCATCAACCAGCTGCTCAAGTCGCGCCATGGCCGCGAGGACTTCTATGTGCTCAACACCGACAGCATCCGCCAGACCATTGAGACCACGACGCAGACGCTGACCTTGCTGGTCGCATCCATCGCCGTCATCTCGCTGATGGTGGGCGGCATCGGGGTGATGAACATCATGCTGGTCTCCGTGACCGAGCGCACCCGCGAGATCGGTGTGCGCATGGCCGTGGGCGCGCGCCAGGGCGACATCCAGCAGCAGTTCCTCATCGAGGCGGTGCTGGTGTGCCTGCTGGGCGGTGGCCTGGGCATCGCCATCGCGCTGGGCTTGGGCGCGCTGATCACCAGCGTGGCGCCGGTGGTGCCGCTGGCGTTCTCGGTGAGCTCCATGGTGTGGGCGTTCGCCTGCTCCACGCTGATCGGCGTGGTCTTCGGCTTTTTGCCGGCGCGCAGCGCGGCGCGGCTCAACCCTATCGATGCGCTTGCACGGGACTAGATGAAGCACCCCCTGAGGCGCTTCGCGCCTTCCCCCTCTCTCGACTCGCTGTGCGAGTCGGGAGGGGGACGCCCCCAGCGCGGCGGGGCGGCCCTTGCGCGGGGGCGCTGGCATTGGGCGCGCCCGTTTCGAGCGTCGCGGGTAACACGCAGTGAAATAAGGAAATGAATAGATGATGAACATGAAGAGCCGTCTGCAAGTGACGACCAAACATTCCTTGCCCCTGCTGCCCCTGGCACTGGCCCTGCTGCTGGTCGGCTGCGCGGGCACGCGCACCGCCTACAAGGCGCCCGATGCCACCGTTCCCTCCGCGTGGCAACAGCAACAGGCGGCACCGGCAACCGCTGCCCAGGTCCCCGACCAGTGGTGGCGCCAGTTCAACGAGCCCGCGCTCACCCAGGTGGTCGAAGCCGCCCTGGTCCGCAATAACGACCTGGCCGCCGCCGCGCTGCGCGTGCGCCAGGCCCAGCTGCAGGCCGGCATCGCGGCCACGGCGCTCGCGCCCACCGTGGCGGGCCGCCTGTCCAGCAGCGCATCGCGCCGGCTCGAAGGGGTCGACAACTCCACGGTGCGCAGCAGCGGCGCATCGCTGTCGGTCAGCTACGAGGTGGACCTGTGGGGCCGGGTGGCCAGCACGCGCGATGCGGCCGAGTGGGCCGCCCGCGCCACTGCCGAGGACCGCGAGGCCGCCGCCCAGGCCCTGGCCGGTACGTCGGCGGGGCTGTACTGGCAACTGGCCTATCTGAACCAGCGTGTGGCCAGTGGCGGCGACAGCCTGGCCTATGCCCAGCGCACGCAGGAGCTGGTGCGCGCGCAGTACGACGCGGGCTCCGTATCGGCGCTGGAGCTGCGCGAGGCCGAGCAGACGGTGGCCAGCCAGCGCGCCGCCCTGGCCCAGCTGGAGCAGCAGCGTGTGGAAACCCGCAACGCCGTCGCCGTGCTGATGAACGCGCCCCCCGGCGCCGCCACCCTGGCCGAGGTGCTGCCCACTGAGCCACAGCGCCTGCCTGAAGCCGCGTTGCCCCCGGTAGCCGCTGGTGCCCCTGCCGAGCTGCTGGCCCGCCGCCCCGACCTGCGCGCCGCCGAGGCCCGCCTGCGCAATGTGCTGGCCAGCGGCGACGCCACCCGCGCCAGCTACTACCCGGCGCTCAGCCTGACGGGGGACCTGGGCACGTCCAGCACCTCACTGCTGCGCCTGCTCTCCAACCCCGTGGCCGCCCTGGGTGCGGGGCTGAGCCTGCCTTTTTTGCGCGCGCAAGAGATGAAGCTGTCGGGCCAACTGGCCGCCGCGCAGTACGAGGAGGCGGTCACCAACTTTCGCCAGACCCTGTACACCGCGTTGGCCGATGTGGAGAACGCACTGTCGGCCCGCACCCAGCTGCTGCGCCAGGGCGAACAACTGGCCCTGCAACTGACGGCCGCCCGCGAGGCCGAGCGCCTGTACGAGGTGCGCTACCGCGCCGGTGCCACGGGTCTGCGCACCTGGCTGGACGCGCAGCAACGCCGCCGCACGGCAGAGCTGGCGGTGCAGGAGAACCAGCTGTCACAGCTCAATGCGCTGGCCACGCTGTATCGGGTGCTGGGGGGCGCGGTGGTGCCAGAGGGGCGCTGAGGATGCATGCGGCAGCGCCGCGGATGGCCGCTATGGCGCTGCAGGTCCGCCACGCTGTCAATCAACGGGGCTTCTGACGCAGGGAGAGGCTGATGTCGGGCACTGTGTCATCTCCACAGCGCTTCCAAACGCACGCCCTCACCACTCGGCAAAACTCCCATCCTTGTGACGCCACACCGGGTTGCGCCACCGGTGCCCTTGCTGCGCACGTTCGCGCACGTACTCCTCGTTCACCTCGATGCCCAGACCCGGCCCGTTCGGGATGGTCACCATCCCGTCCTCGTACGCAAACACCTCCGGGTTGGACACATAGTCCATCAGGTCGTTGTCCTTGTTGTAGTGAATGCCCAGGCTTTGCTCCTGGATGAAGGCGTTGTAGCAAACCGCGTCCAGCTGCAGGTTGGCGGCCAGGGCGATGGGGCCCAGGGGGCAGTGCAGAGCCAGGGCCACGTCGTAGGCCTCGGCCATGGTGGCGATCTTGCGGGTTTCGGTGATGCCGCCGGAGTGCGAGGGGTCGGGCTGGATGATGTCGGCATACCCCCCCTGCAGCACGCGCTTGAAGTCCCAGCGGGAGTACAGGCGCTCGCCCAGCGCGATGGGGGTGGACGAGATGCGGGCGATTTCTTTCAGCGCCTCTTCGTGCTCGCTGAGCACGGGCTCCTCGATGAACATCAGGCGGTAGGGCTCCAGCTCCTTGATCAGCACCTTGGCCATGGGGCGGTGCACGCGGCCGTGAAAGTCCACGCCGATGCCCACATTGGGGCCTACGGCCTCGCGCACCGCGGCCACGTTCTGCAGGCAGCGCTCCACCTTGTCGTAGGTGTCCACAAACTGCATTTCTTCGGTGCCGTTCATCTTCACGGCGGTGAAGCCGCGGGCCACGGCGTCCCGCGCCTGCTGGGCGGTCTCGCTGGGGCGGTCGCCGCCGATCCAGCTGTACACCCGGATGCGGTCGCGCACGTTGCCGCCCAGCAGTTCGGACACGGGCACGCCCAGGGCCTTGCCCTTGATGTCCCACAGCGCCTGGTCGATGCCGGCCAGCGCGCTCATGTGCACACCGCCGCCGCGGTAGAAGCCGCCGCGGTACAGCACCGTCCAGTGGTCTTCGATGTGGCGCGGGTCCTTCCCGATGAGGTAGTCGCCCAGCTCTTCGACCGCGGCGGCCACGGTCTGCGCGCGGCCTTCCAAAATGGGCTCGCCCCAGCCGACGATGCCTTCATCGGTTTCGATTTTCAGAAAGCACCAGCGCGGGGGCACCAGGAACGTGGTCAGTCGGGTGATCTTCATGGGAGGGCGGATGGAAAGGAAGCCGTGGGAATGCGGACGCGGGTGATGAGCGGCAACGCAGCGATAGGACGTCTAGGCAGCCGGGCCCGTGGCGGCATTGGGGTGCGCACCGTGTGCCGGGCTGTAGGCGTCCTGCCACGCGGTGACGAACGCAACGGCCTTGGCGGCCACGTCGCCTGCGCTGTCGCCCGGGCGGTACAGGGCCGAGCCCAGGCCGAAGCCGCTGGCCCCGGCCGCTGCGTAGGTGGCGATGCTCTCGGGCACGATGCCGCCCACCGGCACCAGCGCCATGGGCGGGGTGATGACCGCGCGCCAGGCTTTGAGCACATGCGGCGGCAAGGCCTCGGCCGGAAAGAGCTTGAGCATGTTGGCGCCCGCGGCCAGCGCCGCATAGGCCTCGGTCAGCGTGGCCACGCCGGGTGCGCAGGCCATGCCGGCCGCGCGGGCGGTGCGGATCACCGCGGGGTCGCTGTGGGGCATGACGATGATCTGCCCGCCCGCGGCGGCCACATCAGCGCAGGCCTCGGCCGTGATCACGGTGCCCGCGCCCACCAGGCAGTCGGCGGGCAGCGCATTGCGCAGGGCGCGGATGCTGGCCAGGGGCTGTGGGGAGTTCAGCGGGACCTCGATGATGCGAAACCCCGCGTCGTACAGCACGTGGCCGATGGCCACCACCTCGTGCGGCTGCACGCCGCGCAGGATGGCGATCAGGCCGCAGGCCTGCATGGTGCTGAACAGGTTCTTGTCGATGGGGTTCATGCGGCGTGGCTCCTGGGGAATGGGGTGGGCTCTGCGCCCAGGGTTGTCGTCAACCCGGCAGCGATGGCGATCTGCCACAGGCCCGTGACGGTGGCCTGCGCAGCGATGGTGGGCGGCGCAAAGCCGTAGGCCTGGAGGGCGATGGCGTAGCGGCGGCACAGGTCGGCCTCGCCGCACAGCACCAGCGGGATGGGGGCGGCGCCAGTGGGCGGGTGCAGGCGCGACAGGCTGGCGATCTCGTGCCCGATGAGGATGCCCGACAGGTAGTCCGCCTGCGCCGCGGCGGGCAACGCGCCCGTCAGGCCCAGCGTGCGGGTGCTGAAGATGTGCGACAGCAGGCCCAGCGCCGCATCGCTGCCGCGCGCCACCTGCAGGCCCTGCGCAAAGGCGGCGTCGTCAGGCGCGGCGGGTGCCTGCATCGTCTTGCCCAGGATGGTGTGCCCGCGCAGTGCGGCAAACACTTCGCCCGTCATGAAGGTGTGGAACCCCTGGATGCTGCGCCGCGCACTGTCGCCCTGCGCCACCACCCACTTGCTGTGCGTGCCCGGCAGGCCGACCAGCACGGGGCCTGGGCTGGCGACGGATGTGTCGGCCAAGACACCCAGCACCTGCGTTTCCTCACCGCGCATCACGTTGGGCAGGCCGGTGCGCTGCAGCAGCCCGGGCACGATGTGCAGGGGGGTGCCGCTGCCACGCTGCACCACGGTCAGACCGCGCGCCAGGTCGTCCAGCGAGGCGGGTGCATCCAGGTATTGGGCTTCGCGCCAACCCTGTGCACTGCCCACCATGCCGCAGGCCAGCAGGCGCACCGAGGGCAGGGCGGCCAGCCAGTCGCCGCAGGCGTCCTGCAAGGCGCGCTCGAAGGCTGCGCCGGGCTCAGCATCGGCCTGGCCCGCGGGTACCGGGGGCAGGTTCATGATGCCCCAGGGTCGGTTGCGTTGCTCCAGCACCTGCCCGTGGGCACCCAGGCGAAAGGCGCGCAGCGAGCTGGTGCCCCAGTCCAGGGCCACCAGGCGGTTGTCCGAGAGGTTGGAGGTGTTGGCCATGGCGTGCTTACCGGCCCCAGCGCAGCACCAGCGGGTCCAGCCGGCGTGCGATGTCGATCAGGCCCCGGCGCACTTCAGGGTGCATGGCCGGGAAGGGGTGGCGGCCCGCTTCGCAGGCGATCACGCCGCCTTCCTTCATCAGTGCCTTGGCGGTCAGGATGCCGCCCTGGCGGTTTTCGTGGTTGATGAGGGGCAGCCAGCGCTGGTAGAGCGCAAAGGCCTGGTCCATGTCGCCCTGGCGGTGGGCTTCGATGATGGGTCGTATGCCGTCAGGAAAGGCGCCGCCCGTCATCGCGCCGGTGGCACCGGCATCCAGGTCGGCCAGCAGGGTGATGGCCTCTTCTCCGTCCCACGGGCCTTCGATGGCCGCGCCGCCCAGGCGGATCAGCTCGCGCAGCTTGCTGGCGGCGCCAGGCACTTCGATCTTGAAGTAGGCCAGGTGCTCGATCTCCTGCGCCATGCGGGCGAGGAACGGGGACGACAGCACGGTGCCGCTGGCGGGTGCGTCCTGCACCATGATCGGGATGCTGATCGCATCGGACACACCAGCATAGAACTCGTAGATCTGCGCCTCGGGCACGCGGAAGGTGGCGCCGTGGTAGGGCGGCATGATCATCACCATGGCGGCGCCCATGTCCTGCGCGGCACGGCTGCGCTCGGCGCACACGCGGGTGCCGTAGTGGGTGGTGGTGACGATGACCGGCACGCGGCCGGCCACATGCTCCAGCGAGACGCGGGTCAGCGTCTCGCGCTCGGCGTCGGACAGCGAGAACTGCTCGGAGAAGTTGGCCAGGATGCAGACGCCGTCCACACCGGCGTCGATCATGAAGTCGAGGCAGCGCTTTTGGCTCTCGATGTCCAGGGTGCCGTCTTCATGGAACGTGGTGGGCACCACCGGGAAGATGCCGCGGTAGCGTGGGCTCTGGAGGGAAGGCGTGGCTGGCATGGCGGAGGATGGGTGAAATTTGAATGAAATGCGGCTCTGGCGCTTGTCTGGAAAGCGCTAAAAGCTATGAAATATGTAGCGCTTCCTGTAGCGGATGGGCCACCGGTATCAGTGAGAGTGGCGAGGGACGGCGGCGCCGCGGCAGCCGACGAGGAAGTCGAAGTCGCAGCCGTCGTCGGCCTGCAGCACGTGGTCCACATACAGGCGCTGGTAGCCACCGCGCCCGCCCATGTCGGTGCTGGCCAATGCGGCCAGGCGCGCGGCCAGTTCCTCGTCGCTGATGTCGAGGTGCAGGCGGCCCTGCTCGCAGTCCAGCTCGATGAAGTCGCCATCGCGCACGGCGGCCAGCGGGCCACCCGCGGCGGCCTCGGGCGCCACATGCAGCACCACGGTGCCGTAGGCGGTGCCGCTCATGCGCGCGTCGGAGATGCGCACCATGTCCTTGACGCCCTGGCGCAGCAGCTTCGGGGGCAGGCCCATGTTGCCCACCTCGGCCATGCCGGGGTAGCCCTTGGGGCCGCAGTTCTTCATCACCATCACGCAGCTGGCGTCGATGTCCAGGTCCTCATCGACGATGCGCTCCTTGTAATGTTCGAGGTTCTCGAACACCACGGCGCGGCCCCGGTGCTTGAGCAGCTCGGGCGATGCGGCAGAGGGTTTCAGCACCGCGCCACGTGGCGACAGGTTGCCGCGCAGGATGCAGATGCCGCCGTCGGCGATCAGCGGGTTGTCGATCGTGCGGATCACCTCATCGTTGTACTGGGGCGCCTCGCGCACGTTGTCCCACAGCGTCTTGCCGTTCACGGTCAGCGCGTCGGGGTGGGGCAGCAGGTTGTTCTCGCCCAGGCGGCGAAGCACGGCGGGCAGGCCGCCGGCGTAGTAGAACTCTTCCATCAAAAAGCGGCCCGAAGGCTGCAGGTCCACCAGCGTGGGCGTGCCGCGGCCGATGCGCGTCCAGTCCTCCAGGTCCAGCTGCACGCCGATGCGGCCCGCGATGGCCTTGAGGTGGATGACCGCGTTGGTCGAGCCGCCAATGGCCGCGTTGGTGCGGATCGCGTTCTCGAAGGCTTCGCGCGTCAGGATCTTGGAGAGCGTGAGCCCTTCGTGCGCCATCTCCACGATGCGGCGGCCCGACATGTGGGCCAGCACGTAGCGGCGCGAGTCCACCGCGGGTATGGCCGCGTTGTGCGGCAGCGATGTGCCCAGCGACTCGGCCATGCACGCCATGGTGCTGGCCGTGCCCATGGTGTTGCAGGTGCCGGCGGAGCGGGACATGCCCGCCTCGGCCGCGAAGAACTGGTGCTCGTTGATCTCGCCGGCCTTCAGCGACTCGTGCAGGCGCCACACGGCCGTGCCCGAGCCGATGTCCTTGCCGTCGAGCTTGCCGTTGAGCATGGGCCCGCCCGTGACCACGATGGCCGGCACGTCGCAGCTGGCCGCGCCCATCAGCAGCGCGGGCGTGGTCTTGTCGCAGCCCACCAGCAGCACCACCGCGTCGATGGGGTTGCCGCGAATGGCTTCCTCCACGTCCATGCTGGCCAGGTTGCGCGTGAGCATGGCCGTGGGACGCAGGTTGGATTCGCCGTTGGAGAACACCGGGAACTCGACCGGAAAGCCACCCGCCTCGTAGATGCCGCGCTTGACGTGCTCGGCGATCTTGCGAAAGTGCGCGTTGCAGGGCGTGAGCTCGGACCAGGTGTTGCAGATGCCGATGATCGGGCGGCCGTCGAACTCATGGTCCGGAATGCCCTGGTTCTTCATCCAGCTGCGGTACATGAAGCCGTTCTTGTCGGCTGTGCCGAACCATTCGGCGGAGCGGAGTTTGCGCGGGGTGTTGGTCATTGTGGATGCGGATCAGGGAGAAGATGGGTAAAGGTCAGGACCGCTTGCCGGAGCGGCGTGTGAGCAGGCGCTGCAACAGGCAGAAGACGAACAGCAGAACGCCGACGACGATGCGCGTCCACCACGAGCTGAGCGTGCCGTCGAACGAGATCAGGGTCTGGATGATTCCGAGCATCAGCACGCCGAACAGCGTGCCCACCACGTAGCCGACGCCGCCGGTGAGCAGCGTGCCGCCGATCACCACGGCGGCGATAGCGTCGAGCTCCATGCCGACGGCATGCAGGCCGTAGCCCGAGAGCATGTAGAACGTGAACACGACGCCCGCCAGCGCCGAGCAAAAGCCCGAGAGCGTGTACACCCCGATCAGCGTGGCGCGCACGGGCAGGCCCATCAGCACGGCGGAGTTCTCGCTGCCGCCCACGGCATACACCGCGCGGCCGAACGGCGTGCAGTGCGCGACGAACAGCGCCGCCAGCAGCACCGCCATGGCGATCAGCGCACCCAGCGACAGCGAGGCACCCTCCCACAGCGGCAGACGCCACTGCGAGATCTCGGAATACGCCTCGTGCGTGATGCTGATCGAGTCGATGCTGATGAGGTAGCACAGCCCGCGCGCCAGGAACATGCCCGCCAGCGTCACGATGAACGGCTGCAGCCGAAACCGCTCGATGAGAAAGCCCATGAAAGCGCCGAACAGCGTGCCCATCAGCAGCACCACCGGCACGGCCACCAGCGGGCTCCAGCCCTTGTGCTCCACCAGCGCGGCCAGCACCATGGTGGTCAGCGCCACGACCGAGCCCACCGACAGGTCGATGCCGCCCGACAGGATGACGAACGTCATGCCCACCGCCACGATGATGAGAAAAGCGTTGTCGATCAGCAGGTTGAGGAACACCTGGGCCGAGAAGAACCCGGTGTACATCACCGAGCCCAGCGTCGCCATGGCCATGAACAGCGAGATGGTGGCGGCCAGCGGCAGGTACTTGGGGTTGAGCCGCGAGCGTGTGCCGGCGGCCTGGGGCGCGGATGAGGAGGCCACGGTGCTCAAGCCTGCGGTCTTCGGAACGGCGCTCATGACAGGGCCCCTGCGCCCGGACGGCGCGCGATGGCGCCGACCTGCGCGCGAAACTCGGGCGACTGCAGCAGCATCACGATGAACACCACCACGGCCTTGACCACCAGGTTGACCTCGGGCGGCACGCCCAGCGAGTAGATGGCATAGGTCAGCGTCTGGATGATGAGCGCGCCGATCACGCTGCCCACCAGGCTGAAGCGCCCGCCGGTCAACGCCGTGCCGCCCAGCGTCACGGCCAGGATGGCATCGAGCTCCAGCAGCTGGCCTGCGTTGTTGCCGTCCGCGCTCTTCACGTTGGAGCTGATCAACAGGCCCGCGATGCCCGCGCACACGCCGCAGAAGACGTAGGCGGCCACGGTCAGGCGGCCAGCCTGCACGCCCGCCACGCGCGCCGCCGTGGGGTTGATGCCCACCGCCTGCACGAACAGGCCCAGCGCCGTGCGCGTGACGGCCAGGTACAGCACGGCAAACACGGCCGCCACGATGAACAGCGAGAACGGCAGCCCGGCCAGGTGCCCGCCGCCGATGAAGAAGTAGGGCGTGTAGTAGATGGTGATGATCTGCCCGTCGGTGATCAGCTGGGCGATGCCCCGGCCCGCCACCATGAGGATCAGCGTGGCGATGATGGGCTGCATGCCCACGCGTGCCACCAGCACGCCGTTCCACAGCCCGCAGAGCAGGGCCACCGCAATGGCGCCCAGGATGGCCACGGGCAGCGGAAACCGGCTTTCGGTGCCCGACACCGAACCACCGATCATCCAGGCCGCCACGGCGGCGGCAATGGCCACCACCGCACCCACCGAGATGTCGATGCCGCGCGTGGCGATGACCATCGTCATGCCCAGCGACACCAGCACCAGCGGCGCCGCGCGGTTGAGGATGTCGATCAGGCTGCCGTACAGATGCCCGTCGCGCCACTCGATGCGCAAGAAGCTGGCGTTGAAGGCCGTGTTGACGGCCAGCAACAGCAGCAGCGTGATGATGGGCCAGGCCAGGCGGTGGCGCATCAGCCTGCTGACAAGAGAGGGGGTGTTGCGTTCTTCAAGCATGTTGTTCAGCGGCGATCAGTTCGTAGACGGCGTCTTCGGTGCTGCCAGCGGGCAACTCGCCGACCTTGCGGCGGTCGCGCAGCACCACGATGCGGTGGGCCACGCGCACCACCTCGCTCATCTCGGACGAGATGAACAGCACGGCCATGCCGGCCTGCGCCAGGCGCAGGATCTGGTCCATGATTTCCTGCTTGGCCGCCACGTCGATGCCGCGGGTGGGCTCGTCCAGGATCAACAGGCGCGGCTCAATGGCCATCCAGCGCGCGAGGATGGCCTTTTGCTGGTTGCCGCCCGACAGCAGGCCGATGGGGGTGTCCACGCTCGCGGTCTTGATGCCCAGCAGCTGCACATAGCGGTCGGCAATGGCCGTCTGCTCGGCGCGCGACAGGAACTTGCCCACGCCCATGCGCGCCTGCAGCGCCAGGGCGATGTTCTCGCGCACCGACAGCTCGGCCACGATGCCGTCGGTCTTGCGCTCTTCGGGGCACAGGGCGAGGCCCTGGCGGATGGCATCCATGGGGTTGGAAAAGCCCACCGCCTTGCCGTCGATGCGCAGCATGCCGCGGTCGGGCTGCTCCAGCCCGAACAGCAGGCGCGCCAGCTCGGTGCGGCCCGCGCCCAGCAGGCCCGCCAGGCCCACCACTTCGCCCGCGCGGATCTGCAGGTCCAACGGCTGCAGCTGGCCGGTCTGCCCCAGGCCTTCGGTCTGCAGCAGTGCGGTGTCCGAAGCGTTCGCCACGGGGGGCGGCGATGTTTGCGCGGCCTGCGCAGCCAGGTCGCGGCCCAGCATGGCGGCGATCAGCGCCTGGGGGCCCAGGTCGTTGACGGCCCATTCGCCCACCCAGGTGCCGTTGCGCAGCACGGTGATGCGGTCGGACACGGCATACACCTGGTTCAGGAAGTGCGTCACGAAAACGATGGACAGGCCCTCGCCGCGCAGCTGGCGCAGCACCTCGAAGAGCTTTTGCACCTCGTCGTCGTCCAGGCTGGAGGTGGGCTCGTCCAGGATGAGCACGCGCGCTTCGATGCTCAGCGCGCGGGCAATGGCCACCAGCTGCTGCACGGCCACGGGGTAGTCCGACAGCAGGCGCGTCACGTCGATGTTCAGCCCGATGCGCGCCACCAGCTCGCGCGAGCGCTGGTGCATCTGCGCCCAGTCGATGCGAAAGCCCTGCGCGATGCCGCAGCGCGGGTAGCGGCCCGCAAAGATGTTCTCGGCCACCGAGAGGTTGGGGCAGAGGTTGACCTCCTGGTACACGGTGCTGATGCCCAGGCGCTGCGCGGCCAGCGGCGAGTCGGGCCACACCGCATCATCCCCCAGCCGCATCTGCCCGCCGCTGGGCTTGATCACGCCCGTCAACACCTTGATGAGCGTGGACTTGCCCGCACCGTTCTGCCCCATCAGCGCATGGATCTCGCCGGGGTACAGGCGCAACTGCACATCGCGCAGCACGGGGATGCCCGCGAACTGCTTGTGGATGCCCGTGAGTTCGAGCACGGGGGCAGGGGTGTGAACGGTGGCCGCGTCCATGAGATCAGGCTTTGTTCTTGTTGTAGACGTCAACGAGCACGGCAGCCAGCAGCACCACACCCTTGATCACCTGCTGGTAGTCGATGCCGATGCCCAGGATGGACATGCCGTTGTTCATCACGCCCATCACGAAGGCGCCGATCACCGCACCCATCACCTTGCCCACACCGCCTGAGGCAGACGCACCGCCGATGAAGCAGGCCGCGATCACATCGAGCTCGAAGCCGAGGCCCGCCTTGGGCGTGGCGGTGTTGAGCCGCGCGGCGAACACCAGGCCCGCCAGCGCCGCCAGCACGCCCATGTTGACGAAGGCGTAGAACGACAGCCTTTCGGTCTTGATGCCCGAGAGCTTGGCCGCCTTTTCGTTGCCGCCCATGGCGTAGATGCGCCGGCCGATGGTGGTGCGCCTGGTGATGAAGTCGAACAGCACGATCAGCAGCGCCATCACGATGAGCACATTGGGCAGGCCCTTGTATGAGGCCAGCAGGTAGCTGAAGTAGATGAGCAGCGCGGCAAACACCGCGGTGCGTGCCAGGAAGAATGCAGTGGGTTCCACATGCACGCCGTGGCGCAGCCGGTTGGCCCGGGCGCGCAGGCCGGCCACCACCAGCGCGGCCGCCACGGCCACGCCCAGCAGCAGCGATGTGAGCTTGAGGCCCTCCACGCTGAACAGGTCGGGCATGAAGCCCGAGCTCAGCATCTGGAACGCTTCAGGAAAGGGGCCCACCGACTGCCCGGCCAGCAGCGCCAGCGCCAGGCCCTTGAAGACCAGCATGCCCGCCAGCGTGACGATGAACGAAGGAATGCGCGAGAACGCCACGAACCAGCCCTGCACCGCACCGATGAGGCCGCCGCAGGCCAGGCAGGCCAGCGTGGCGGGCACGAAGTGCCACTGGTACTGCACCATCAGCACCGCAGCCAGCGCGCCGATGAAGCCGCACACGGACCCCACCGACAGGTCGATGTGCCCCGCCACGATCACCAGCAGCATGCCCAGCGCCATGATGACGATGTAGCTGTTTTGCAGCACCAGGTTGGTGAGGTTGAGCGGCTGCATCAGCGTGCCGTCCGTCATGTACTGGAAGAAGCCCATGATGGCGACCAGCGTGATCAACATGCCGTACTCGCGCAGGTTGTGCTTGGCGTGGTCCAGCAGCGAACGGGTGGGGCGCGCGGGCGCACCCGGTGCAGGCGCGGCCGAGGCCGTGGGGGAGGGATTGGTCATCTGGCTCATGGTTGTTATGCGTTGCGCTGCGGGTGGCTGTCTGATGCGGAGGTACTGGCGCTGGAATTGGCACGGTCCAGGCCAGGGCCGCCGTGCAAGGGCCGCCCCGCCGCACGGGCGGCGTCCCCCTCGGGGGGGATGGCGCGAAGCGACTCAGGGGGGGCAGCCACTATCACGCGCATGATCTTTTCCTGCGATGCCTCGGCGGTCGGCATCTCGGCCACGAAGCGCCCCTCGTTCATCACGTACAGGCGGTCGGTGATGCCCAGCAGCTCGGGCATCTCCGACGAGATCACGATCACGCACTTGCCCTCGGCCGCCAGCTGGGCGATCAGGGTGTAGATCTCGTACTTGGCGCCCACGTCGATGCCGCGGGTGGGCTCGTCGAGGATGAGCACCTCGGGGTTGGTGAAGAGCCATTTGCTCAGCACCACCTTCTGCTGGTTGCCGCCCGACAGGTTGAGCGTCTTCTGGTCCACGCCCGAGCAGCGGATGCGCAGCTTCTCGCGGTAGTCCTGCGCCACGCGGTGCTCCTGCCCGCCGTCGATCACGGTGGCGGTGGACACGCCGCCCAGGTTGGCCAGCGACACGTTGAACTGGATGTCCTCGCTCAGCACCAGGCCGTTGCCCTTGCGGTCTTCGGTCACGTAGGCCAGGCCATGGGCCACGGCCTTTTCCACGGTGCTCACATCGATAGGGCGGCCATGCAGCAGCACCTGGCCGCTGATGCGCTGGCCCCATGATTTGCCAAAGATGCTCATGGCGAGTTCGGTGCGGCCCGCGCCCATCAGGCCGGCAATGCCCACGATCTCGCCCTTGCGCACCTGCAGGTTGACGCCCTTGATGAAGGCACGGTCGGGGCGCTGGGGGTGCCAGGCGTGCCAGTCGCGCACCTCGAACACGGTCTCGCCGATGCGGGGCTCGCGCCGCGGGTAGCGGTCGGCCATCTCGCGGCCGACCATGGCCTTGATCACGCGGTCTTCGCTGACCGGCGCTGCGCGGCAGTCCATCGTCTCCACCGTGCTGCCGTCGCGCAGCACGGTGATGGAGTCGGCCACGCGCGAGATTTCGTTGAGCTTGTGCGAGATCAGGATGCAGGTGATGCCCTGGGCCTTGAGTTCCAGCAGCAGGTCCAGCAGGGCCTGGCTGTCGTTCTCGTTCAGGCTGGCGGTGGGCTCGTCCAGGATCAACAGGCGCACCTGGCGCGACAGCGCCTTGGCGATCTCCACCAGCTGCTGCTTGCCCACGCCCAGGTGCGTGACCAGCGTCTCGGGCGATTCGCGCAGGCCCACCTTGTGCAGCAGCGCCTGCGTCTTGCTGTGCGCGGCCATCCAGTCGATGACGCCGTAGCGCGCGGTCTCGTTGCCCAGGAAGATGTTTTCGGCGATGGACAGCAAAGGCACCAGCGCCAGCTCCTGGTGGATGATGATCACGCCCAGGTGTTCGCTGTCGCGGATGCCGCCGAACTGGCGTTCCTCGCCGTCGTAGACGATCTCGCCGCTGTAGCTGCCGTGCGGGTACACGCCGGACAGCACCTTCATCAGCGTGGACTTGCCCGCGCCGTTCTCGCCGACGATGGCGTGGATCTCTCCGGCCTTCACGCGCAGGTTCACCTGGTTCAGGGCCACCACACCGGGGAAGGTTTTGCGGATGTTCCGCATTTCAAGAAGCATGGTTTCGGAGTCTTTGGGCGGGCCTGCTGCCTTGCCTGATTGCAGGCCGTCTGCGCAGCCCCTAGGGCAATGGCAGACGGCGGATCGGTTTGCTATGGAGTCCTTGTCAATCACCTGAAGCGTTCACGCTGAGCCCTTCGGCAGGCTCAGGACAGGCTTGTCAAAGCGCCGCGCGAGGCTTCGACTGGCTCAGCCCGAACGGGGTGTTTGCGCAAACTCCGTGAAGCCTGTCTTACTTGACTTGCGATTCTTTGTAGTACCCGCTACCCACCAGAATGGCGTTCCAGTTGGACGCATCGACCGACACGGGTTTGAGCAGGTACGAGGGCACCACCTTCACGCCGTTGTTGTAGGTCTTGGTGTCGTTGATCTCGGGCTGCTTGCCCGACAGCGTGGCGTCCACCATGTTGGCGGCCACCTTGGCCAGCTCGCGCGTGTCCTTGAACACGGTGGAGTACTGCTCGCCCTTCAGGATGGACTTGACCGAAGGCACCTCGGCGTCCTGGCCGCTGACCACGGGGCAGGGCTGCTGGGCCGTGCAGTAGCCCACGCCCTTCAAGGACGACAGGATGCCGATGGACAGGCCGTCGTACGGCGACAGCACGGCATGCACCTTGTCCTTGCCGTAGTAGGCCGACAGCAGGTTGTCCATGCGCGCCTGGGCGACCGAGCCGTCCCAGCGCAGCGTGCCCACCTTGTTCATGCCCGTCTGCTTGCTGCGCACCACCAGCTTGCCGCTGTCGATGTACGGCTGCAGCACGCTCATCGCGCCGTCGTAGAAGAAGAAGGCGTTGTTGTCGTCGGGCGAACCGCCGAAGAGTTCGATGTTGAACGGGCCCTTGCCTTGCTTCAGCCCCAGCTTGTCCACGATGGACGTGGCCTGCAGCACGCCGACCTGGAAGTTGTCGAACGTGGCGTAGTAGTCCACGTTCTTCGAGCCCTTGATCAGGCGGTCGTACGCGATGACCTTCACGCCCTTGTCGGCCGCGTTCTGCAGCACGCGCGAGAGCGTGGTGCCGTCGATGGAGGCGATCACCAGCACCTTGGCGCCCTTGGTGATCATGTTCTCGATCTGGGCCAGCTGGTTGGGGATGTCGTCGTCCGCGTACTGCAGGTCGGTCTTGTAGCCGCGCTCCTTGAGCACCTTGACCATGTTGTCGCCGTCGGCGATCCAGCGCGACGAGGACTTGGTGGGCATCGAGATGCCGATGCTGCCCTTGTCCTGGGCCGATGCCACCGACGTGGCGCCGATGGCTGCGAGCGCCACGGTGGCCAGCGCGGCCTTGAAAATTGCACGCTTCATTTGTTGTCGTCTCCTGTTGTGAATCTTTTGCTTTAAGGGATGCCAGTGGCGTCATGGCCTTTGCAACTGGCGCGGCCAAAGGCCAGTGCCATCGCGCAAGGGCCGCCACGCAGCGAACGCTGCGTTTCACTTGCGGGCGCTGGTGGCGTCCCCCTCAGGGGGGATGACGCCGCAGGCGGCTCAGGGGGAGTCAATACTTGCGGTTAGGAAATTCTTTCGCCGCGACCTCCATCGGGAAGATGCCTTCTTCCGTCACGATGCGCTTTTGCACCGTCTTGCCGGCCTTGATGTCCTTGACCGCGCTCATCAGCTGCGGGCCCAGCAGGGGGCTGCACTCCACGCTCACGTTGAGCTTGCCGGCGATCATGGCTTCGAAGGCGCCCTTGACCGCGTCGATGGAGATGATGGTGATGTCCTTGGCGGGCTTCATGCCGGCTTCTTCGATGGCCTGGATCGCGCCGATGGCCATGTCGTCGTTGTGCGCGTACAGCACGTTGATCTTCTTGCCCTCGGCCTTGAGGAAGGCTTCCATCACTTCCTTGCCCTTGGCGCGGGTGAAGTCGCCGGTCTGCGAGCGCAGGATCTTGAACTTTGGGTCGGCCTTGATGACTTCCTCAAAGCCCTTCTTGCGGTCGATGGCGGGAGCCGAGCCCACGGTGCCCTGCAGCTCGACGATGTTGACGTCGCCCTTTTGGTCCTTCATCTTCTCGACCAGCCAGCGGCCGGCCTTGCGGCCTTCTTCCACGAAGTCCGAGCCCATGAACGTCACGTACAGCGAGGTGTCCTTGACGTTGACGGAGCGGTCGGTCAGCACCACGGGGATCTTCGCGGCCTTGGCTTCGCGCAGCACGGGCTCCCAGCCGGACTCGACCACGGGCGAGAACGCGATCACGTCCACCTTCTGCGCGATGAACGAGCGAATGGCCTTGATCTGGTTCTCCTGCTTTTGCTGGGCGTCCGAGAACTTCAGTTCGATGCCGGCCTCCTTGGCGGCCGACTTGATGGATTCGGTGTTGGCGGTGCGCCATTCGCTTTCGGCGCCGACCTGGCTGAAGCCCAGGACGATGGGCTTTTGTGCCCAGGCGGCCGAAGGCAGCAGCGCGGCCACGGGGGTGGCTGCAAGGGCTATGGCAAGGGTGCGGCGGTTCAGTTTCATCATTTGTCTCCTGGTTTCTTTAATGGTTGGTTGATGACAGCGTTGCGGGATCGATCGTGCGTCTTTTTCTCGGCTCTCTTGACTCTTCGGTGACTCTTCTTTGACTCTGTTTGATTCGTTCAGGCCAGCATGTAGCCGGTCTTGACGGTGGTGTAGAACTCGGCGGCGTAGCGGCCCTGCTCGCGCGCTCCGTAGCTCGACTCCTTGCGCCCGCCGAAGGCCACGTGAAAGTCCACGCCCGCCGTGGGCAGGTTGACCATGGTCATGCCCACCGCCGCGTGGCGCTTGAAGTGCATGGCGTGCTTGAGCGATGTGGTGCAGATGCCCGCGCACAGGCCGTAAGGCGTGTCATTGGCCAGCGACAGCGCGTGGTCGTAGTCGTCGGCGCGCAGCACGCAGGCCACGGGGCCAAAGATTTCCTCGCGGGCGATGCGGTGCTCTGGCCGCGCCAGGAAGAGGGCGGGGCTCATGTAGTGGCCGGGCGTGGCGCGCTCCATGCGCTCGCCGCCCCACACATGCTCGGCCCCTTCGGTGCGGGCGATATCGACGTAGCTGAGGTTCTGGTCCAGCTGGGTGCTGTCCACCACCGGGCCCATTTCAATGCCGCGCTCCAGCGCATTGCCGACCTTGAGGGCGGTGAGCCTCTCGCGCAGGCGGGCCACGAAGGCGTCGTGCACGCGGGCTTCCACGATGAGGCGGCTCGACGCCGTGCAGCGCTGGCCTGTGGAGAAGTACGAGCCCTGCAGCGCGCAGTCCACGGCCTGCTCCAGGTCGGCATCGGCCAGCACGATCAGCGGGTTCTTGCCGCCCATCTCCAGCTGCACCTTGGCGCGCCGTGCCGAGGCCGAGCGCAGGATGCGGTCGCCGGTGGCCACCGAGCCGGTGAAGCTCAGCGCGTTGACCAGCGGGTGGTCCACCAGGGTCTGGCCGACCTCGCGGCCGCTGCCCATGACGAGGTTGAAGGCACCGGCGGGCAGGCCGCTGCGGCTGATGATCTCGGCCAGCGCCCAGCCACAGGCGGGTACCAGCTCGGCCGGCTTGAAGACCACCGTGTTGCCGTAGGCCAGGGCCGGGGCGATCTTCCAGGCCGGAATGGCGAACGGAAAATTCCACGGCGCGATGATGCCCACCACGCCCACGGGTTCGCGGGTGACGTCCACCTGCACGCCCTGGCGCACGGACGCCATCAGCTCACCCTGGATTCGCAGTGCCTCGCCAGCGAAGAACTTGAAGATCTGCCCGCTGCGCGCGACCTCGGCGATCGCCTCGGGCAGGGTCTTGCCTTCTTCGCGGGCCAGCAGCGTGCCCAGGGCCTCCTTGCGGGCCAGCAGTTCGCTGCCGATCATGTCCAGCACGTCGGCGCGGCGCTGCGGGTTGCTCTGGCTCCAGCTGGGCAGGGCATCGGCGGCGGCGCGTACGGCCAGTTCGGTTTGGTTGCGGTCGGCACGGGCGTATTCGGCCACCACTTCGCGGGTGTCCGATGGGTTGGTGCTGACGCCGGTGGTGGTGCCGATTTCCCAGCGGCCGTTGATCAGGTGCCGGGGGTTCTGCTGCATGTCGCCGAACTTCATGAGGGTCTTAATAAGCCGTTGTGACTGTTGCGGCGAAGTCTATGGATGATTTTGATATCAATCCAATCATTTTTTCGTCAAAATACATATCGATAACCGCATTCTGGAAAACCCCAGCCACCACGCCTCGCGGCGCCCCTCCCCATGAGTACCTACAACCACTGGTTCATCCGCGCCCGCCTCAAGACGCGCCAGCTGCTGCTGCTGGTGGCGCTGGCCGAGGAGGGCAACATTCACCGCGCGGCCCAGGTGCTGAGCATGACGCAGCCTGCAGCGTCCAAGCTGCTCAAGGACCTGGAGGATGTGCTGGAGGTGCCCCTGTTCGAGCGCCTGCCCCGCGGCATGCGCCCCACCTGGTACGGCGAGACCATGATCCGCCACGCGCGCATGGCGCTGGCCAACCTGAACCAGGCGCACGACGAGATCGGCGCGCTCAAGCGGGGCCACTACGGCCAGGTGGGCATCGGCGCGATCACCTCACCGGGCCTGAGCTTGCTGCCGGCGGCGGTGGCGCTGGTCAAGCAGGAGCACCCGAGCCTGCGCATTTCGCTGGACATCGAAACCAGCCCGGTGCTGCTGGAGCGCCTGGACCAGGGCAAGCTCGACATCGTGGTGGGCCGCCTGTATGAAGAGCACGACAAGAGCAACCTGCGCTATGAGCCGCTGACCGAGGAGCTGGTCTGCGCCATTACCCGGCCGGGGCACCCGTTGTCGAGCATGAGCGGGCTGACGTTGCGCGATGTGCTGTCGGCCAGCTGGATCGTGCCGCCCGCGGGGAGTGTGCTGCGGCACCGGTTCGACCTGATGTTCCAGCAGGATGGCCTGGCGCCGCCGGTGAATGTGGTGGAGACAGCGGCCCTGTTGTTCATGACGCGGATGCTGCAGCAGAGCGACATGGTGGCGGTGGTGGGGGCGGATGTGGCGCATTACTACGCGTCGCATGGGATCGTGGCGGTCTTGCCGATGGCGATGCCTTGCCATATGGATGCGTTCGGGATCATCACGCGGACGGATCGGTTGTTGTCGCCGGCGGCGAAGGTGATGATGAGGGCGTTGAAGCAGACGAGTCTGGTGCAGTATGGGAGGAAGCTGGAGGTGGGGGAGTGAGAGGCGTTGTGTGCGCTCACCGGCCGTTCGGGCTGAGCCTGTCGAAGCTTTTGTACGTCATCACTGTCCGGTCGGGTTGAGCTTGTTTGTCGAAACCTGGGCGCATCGATCCACGCCCGTTCGGGTTGAGCCTGTCGAAACCTTGCCCGTCCGCAACGCCATCCCTTCGGGTTGAGCTTGTGGAAACCTGGGCGCTGCTCGCTAGCTCGCTGGTTTGAGAGGTGTGCCTGTGCTGAGGGCGGGAGCCGGGGTGCGCGCCCGGCGGCGCGGTAACTTTCTCTTGNACCTGGGCGCTGCTCGCTAGCTCGCTGGTTTGAGAGGTGTGCCTGTGCTGAGGGCGGGAGCCGGGGTGCGCGCCCGGCGGCGCGGTAACTTTCTCTTGCGTCGCCAAGAGAAAGTCACCAAAGAGAAGGCGACCCCAAGTCTGCGACCCCTTCGCTGCGCTACGGGGCAAACCTGCGGCGGGGCGGTTGCGGGGTGCGCCGTGGAACTCACTTCGCGCTGCGCGCTCCGTTCAGACAACCACGGCGAGCTAGAGCACGAAGCATGCGCGCTCCGACGCGCATGCCACCCCTCAACCGCCCCGCCGCATGCGCAGCCACAGGGGGTGGACAGCCGAACATCCGAACAGCCACACGGGCCATCGCGTTGCTCGGCCCCGAACGCGCAGGCGCTTTGCGCCGCGACCGCCAGGCCGAGCGCAGCGATGGCCCGTGTGGATGTCCTCTCCCCCCGCCCTTCAGGATGCGCCGAGGAGCGCAGGGCGTGGGGTGAGCGTGTGCCGAAGGACACACGCATCGTGAACTGACTCGCTGCGGATGTCTGAGCGTAGCGCGGCAGCGCGCAGTGAGTTCCGCAGCGCACCCCACGACCGAGCACCGCAGGTTGCCCGCAGCGAAGCGAAGGGACGCAGGCTGTAGGGTCGCCCTTTCTTTGGTGACTTTCTTTCGGCGACGCGAAAGAAAGTTACTCGCACGCCGGGCGACTCCCGGCCTCCGCCCTCAACAAAGGCATGCTGCCCATCAGCGAGCCTGCGAGCAGCGCCCAGGTTTCGACAGGCTCAACCCGAACGGCTGTGGACCGATGCGCCCAGGTTTCGACAGGCTCAACCCGAACGGCTGTGGGCCGATGCGCCCAGGTTTCGACAAGCTCAACCCGAACGGACGTGGGTCGCTGCGCCCAGGTTTCGACAGGCTCAACCCGAACGGGCGGGGGTAACCCTAAACCCACCCAGCATCCACCTTGAACTCCTGCGCCGAACACATCGCCGCATCATCCGACGCCAGAAACAACACCATCCGCGCAATGTCATGCGGCCGCAGCTTGTCCGGCAAACACTGATTCCGCGCAATCTCCTCCTCGCCCTTCGCGTCCAGCCACAGCTTGATCTGCCGCTCCGTCATCACCCACCCTGGCGACACGGTATTGATGCGGATCCGGTCCTGCCCCAAGCTCTTGGCCAGCCCGCGCGTGAGGCCGTTCACCGACGACTTCGCAATCGCATAGCAAGGGTAGCCCGTGCCCTTGCCCTGCCAACCGGTAGAGCCCAGATTGATCACCGAACCACCCCCCAGCCTGCGCATGCCCGGCACTGCCACCTGGATGGCAAAGAACGCGGGCCGCTCGTTGATGGCCATGCGCTCGTCGTAGTACGCGGGCGTCACCGACTCGAGCGTGTGGCGGTCGTCGCTGGCCACGTTGTTCACCAGCGTGTGGAAGTCGCCCAGCTCCGTGGCGGCGTCCTGGATGGCGGCGCGCAGGGCGTCGATGTCGCGCACGTCGCACACGCGCCACCAGGGGCGGGCGAATCCGGCGTCTGCCAGTTGTTGCGCCAGGTCTTCGCTGGCCTGCCGGGCCACGTCGACGAAGGCCACGCGCGCGCCCTGCTGGGCGAACGCGGCCACGATGGCGGCGCCGATGCCGCTGCCGCCGCCGGTGACAAACACCGAGCGCCCGCGCAGGCTGGGGAAGAGCGACAGGCCGTCGGGCAGCAGGGCCGATGCCCCCGGGACGGCGGCTGTGGGGATCGAATTTGATGACATATCAATATTGGTATCGATGGATGATAAAAATATAAATTACAGGCATCAGTTTGCGTTGATAAGATGCCGACCGTCAAGAGCCCTGCAGCAGACATGGCCAAAAAACAATCACCGGAGACAACGCGTGAACCAGCTCAATATGTCCACCGCCGCGCCACAGGCAGCGGCTTTCTCAGTGCCCACCATCGGCACCGTGCGCTGCGTGCAGGCGCTGGAGTCGGAACTGGGCGAGGGCCTGATGTGGTCCGTGCGCGAACAGGCGCTGTACTGGGTGGACATCCTCGCGCGGCACCTTCACCGCTGGGACCCGGCCAGCAACGGATACCGGCGCTGGACCTTTGCCGAAGAAATCTCTGCCCTGGCGGAGCGGGCCCATGCGCCGGGCCTCATCGTGACGCTGCGCCGGGGTTTCGCGCTCTTCGACCCGGCCGCCGATGAACAGCCCCGCTACGTGCACCAGCCCGAAATGGAGCGCGCGGGAAACCGCTTCAACGACGGCAAGTGCGATGCGCAAGGGCGCTTCTGGGCGGGCTCCATGGACTTTGCGTGCGAGGCTCCCACGGGCGCCCTGTACCGCTACGACCCCGATGGCCGCTGCACCCGCCATGACGACGGTTTTGCGGTAACGAATGGCCCCACCTGGTCGGGCACGGGACAGGGCCTGACGATGTACTTCAACGACACCGTGCAAGGCTGCACCTACCGCTACGACACGGACCCCGCCACGGGCACCTTGACGAACAAGATGCTGTGGATGCGCTGGCTGCCCGAGGACGGCGTGCCCGACGGCATGACCACGGATGCGCAGGGGCGGCTGTGGATTGCGCACTGGGGCGGCTCGTGCGTGACCTGCCACGACCCGGTGACGGGGGCCGAGCTGGGCCGCGTGGCCTTGCCGGTGAGCCAGGTCACCAACTGCGCCTTCGGCGGGGCCGACTTGCGCACGCTGTTCATCACCTCGGCGCGCGGGGGCCTGACGCCTGCGCAGCTGGCGGCCGAGCCGCTGGCCGGGGCGCTGTTCGCCGTGTCCGTGGACAGCGCGGGCTTGCCCGCCCACCTGTTCGGCGGTTGACCGAGGCGGCGGCGCGCAGCCCTGCACCCCACCGCATCGCATCGCATCGCATCGCGCAGCATGGCAAGCGGGCCGCAGTTCCCCTGCCTTGCCTTGTGCACCCTTCAACGTCTCCATTTCAAGAAAGCCTGCCCATGACCGAAGCCACGCACCCCATCGTCTGGCTCCACCACGCCAACCAGCACCTGGGGCTGGTTCCCACCCTGGGCGGCAGCGTCGCGGCCTGGCAGGTCGATGACCCGCGCGGGTCGCCCGAGCGCATCGACCTGTGGCGACGCTGGGACGGCCAGACCCCTGACCTGTACAAGCTGGCATCGTTCGCGATGGTGCCCTGGTCCAACCGCATCAGCGGCGGCGGGTTCTCGCACGGCGGACAGTTCCATGCCATGCAGCCCAACCGCGCTGGCGAGCCGTACCCCATCCATGGCGACGGCTGGCTGCAGCCCTGGGCCATCAGCCAACCGGCCAGCGACACGCTGGAGATGGCGCTGCGCTCCGAGCGCTTCGACGGCAACCCGTACGACTACGACTGCGTGCAGACCTTTCGCCTGGTGGATGGGGGCCTGGACCAGAGCCTGCGGGTGCGGCACCTGGGCACCCAGCCGATGCCGTATGGCCTGGGCCTGCACCCGTGGTTCCCGCGCACACCGTCCACACACATCACCGCCCCGGTGGAGGCCGTATGGCTCAGCGGCAGCGACCCGATACCGACCCAGCACACCATGCAGTTCCCTGAAAGCTGGAACCTGAGCGAGGGCATCCCTGCGAACGGCAGCCTGATCGACAACGCCTACACCGGCTGGGGCGGCACGGCCCGCATCGAGTGGCCCGAGCGCGGTTTGCAACTGACGGCCCGCATGCCGGACTTCGAACGGGACGGCGGCGCGTCGGAACACTACTGCCTGATCTACCGCCCGCCGCAGGGCGCTGCGTTCTGCTTCGAGCCCATCACCCAGCCCATCGACGCGTTCCACCAGCCCGGGCAGCCGGGGCTGCGCACGCTGGCGCAGGGAGAGTCGCTGGAGTTGAAGGTGCAGTGGCGCTACGAATCGCTGCCGGGTTGAAGCGGGGCTGCAACCCGAAGTTCAGATCAAAATTGCCTGCTACCGCTTGACCAGAAAGCGCTAGCAGCTATTGATTTTGTAGCGAACGTACTCGGGCACAGTCACCGTCACAGCACCTGAAATCCATGGGTGCCATCGCGCCCCAGTTGCGCGACCAGGCCGAACTCCCAGTCCAGATACGCCTGCATGGCTTCGCGCGGGCTCTCCGTGCCTTCGTACGGCCGGCGGTAGCGGTCGATGCGGGGCGAGGCCAGGCGCGTCTCGCCGTGTTCCAGCGGCAGGCCCTGGGCGATCCAGGCCAGCGTGCCGCCTTCCAGCACCAAGACCTCGGCACCACCCGTCAAACGCTCCAGGTCCTTCGCCGCGAATTTGGCCAGCAGGCTGCTGCCGCAAGTCAGCACGTAGCGCTGCGCCTTCGGAATGGACTGCACGGCCTGCGCCAGTTGCGATCGGATCACGAACCACGCGCCCGGGATGTGGCGCAGCGTGTAGTTGGCGCTGGTGGTCAGGTCCAGCACGGCGGTGTGGCCGGGGCTTTCGTCTTTCAGCCAGGCGGCCAGCTGCGCTGGGGTGGCCCAGCGGATGGGGCCTTCGGGCTCGGGCACGGCGTTGGCCACGGCGCCGGTTTCGGTGAAGTCGGCAGGCTGCGCACCATCCAGCACCCACACCTCCCAGCCCATCTGCGCCAGCCACGACGCGCTCATGTTGGCGCGCACGCCGTCGTCGTCCACCAGCACCAGCCGCGCGCCGCGTACCGCGGCCGTGTGGTCGGTTTCCTGCACCAGCTGGCCGCCCGGTGCGTTGCGAAAGCCCGGCAGGTGGCCCGCCGCAAACTCTTCGGGGGTGCGCACGTCCAGCAGGTAGGTGGTGCGCTGGGCCTCGGCGGCAAAGCGGGCCAGGTCGGCGGTCTGCGCGCGCTGCACGCGGGCGCGGTCGGCCACGTTGCGGGCCTGTGCGGGGGCGCGGGTGCGGTCGGCATGCACGGCGGGGTCGAAGCGGCGCGTGGCGCCGCGCTCCAGCGTCTGCCCGGCCAGCAGCCAGCCGATGGTGCCGTTGCGCAAGGCGGCCACGGGGTTGGGGATGCCCGCGTTCACCAGCGACTGCGTGCCGATGATGCTGCGGGTGCGGCCCGCGCAGTTCACGATGATCTGCGTGGCCGGGTTGGGCGCGAGTGCCTGCGCGCGCAGCACCAGCTCGGCGCCGGGCACGCTCACGCCGGTGGGGATGTTCATGGTGTGGTACTCGTCGTAGCGGCGGGCGTCCAGCACCACCACGTCGGCCCGGGCGTCGATGAGCGCCTGCACTTCTTCTGCCGCCAGCGACGGCGTGTGGCGCTCGGCCTCCACCAGTTCGCCGAAGGACTTGCTGGGCACATTCACGTCGATGAACAGCTCGCCCCCCGCATCGCGCCAGCCCTGCAGGCCGCGTGCGAGCAGGCTCACCTCGGTGTAGCCCAGCGCCTGCAGCGTGCGCGCCGCGGGTTCGGCCAAGCCCTCGCCATCGTCGTAGACCACGATGAAGGTGTCGCGGCGCGGAATGCGCGCGAACGCCTCCAGCTCGATCTTGCTGGCGGGCAGGTTGGCGGCGAACAGGGGGTGGCCCTGGGCGAAGGGGTCTTCCTCGCGCACGTCGAGCAGGGCGATTTCACGGCGGGCGAGCAGGGCCTCGCGGACCTGGAGGACGGATGTCTGGGGCAGGGCGGGAGCGGTCATGGGCAAAGTCTTGGAAGGCTGGATCTGTGCTGGAAGGTCAGGCGGCAGCGGCGGGGTTGCGGGACAGGTCCCAGATATTGGGCAGCGTGGCGTTGCTGTAGCCGGAGATGAACGGCTTGGCCGTGCCGTCTTCCAGGTACACGCTGCGCTGCACGGCGCCGATGTTGGCGCCATACACGTGGATGCTGATGGAGGTCTGGCCGTCCCACGCGTTGTTCACCCGGTGCACATCGCCGATGGTGGGGGACACGGCATCCACATCGCCCGCGTGCAAGCGGTGCGGCGAGCCCTGGGGTGCCCAGCGGCCATCGGCGGTGCGGGCAAACGCCTGCGAGTCCTCGGACCCGCGCAGCATGCCGATCAGGCCCCACACCGTGTGGTCGTGGATGGGCGTGGCCTGGCCGGGGCCCCACACAAAGCTCACCACCGAGAAGCGGCCGAGCGCATCGGCATGCAGCAGGTACTGCTGGTAGCGCTCGGGGCTGGGCTGCGCATAGGCAGCGGGCAGCCAGTCGTCGTATGCCACCAGTGCGCCCAGCAGCGCGCTGCCGCGTGCCAGCAGGTCGGGCTCGGGCGGCGCGCTGTCCACCAGGGCGGCCAGTTGCTGCACGAAGTGGCGCAGGCGGGCGGTGTCGGGTGCTGTGGGCGTTGCGGTGGACGCGGGCAGCGGCAGGGCGGTAGAGGCGACGGCATTCATGGGTTCTATTGCACCAGCGCCGGGCATCGGGGTGTGTGGAATCTTTTGCATATGCATCTCCGTTTTTCTTCGTTCTCTTCGCGGGCCGCGCCGTCTTCAATGCGGGCAGTGCGGTGCGGGTCACCGTGGTCTTATTCATTACACGAGGTGCAGAGCATGAACGACAAGGGCCCTATTCTGGGGGGAGCAGGCACGCAGTGGTCGCGCCGGCAGTTGCTGCGCGTGGCCGGTGGCGCCAGCGTGATGGCAGCGTCCGGCGTGGTGGGCAGCCAGGTGCTGGCGGCTGGCAAGCTGCGCGAGGTGAAGCTGGCCTGGAACGCCAACGCGATCTGCCTGTCGGCGGCGCCCGTGGCGGTGGAGCGCGGCATTTTTGAAAAGCACGGCCTCAAGGTCGAGCTCATCAACTTTGCGGGCTCCACCGACCAGTTGCTGGAGACCATCGCCACGTCCAAGGCCGATGCTGGCGTGGGCATGATCCACCGCTGGATCAAGCCGCTGGAGTCGGGCTTCGATGTGAAGCTGGTGGGCAGCTCGCACGGCGGCTGCTCACGCCTGGTGGGCTATGAGGCGGCGGGCGTGACCAGCCTGCAAAAGCTCAAGGGCAAGACCATTGCCGTGTCGGACCTCAACAGCCCGGGCAAGAACTTCTTTGCCGTGCTGCTGACCAAGGCCGGCCTCAACCCCGAAAAAGACGTGACCTGGCGCCAGTTCCCCGGCGACATGCTGGGCCTGGCCGTGGAAAAAGGCGAGGCCCAGGCCATTGCCGACGGGGACCCCAACCTGCTGCTCATCCAGCGCCGCACCAAGGGCCTGGTGGACCTGGCCTCGAACCTGTCGGGCGAGTACGCCGCCAAGACCTGCTGCGTGCTGGGCGTCAGCGGCGCCATGGTGCGCAACGACAAGGGCACGGCAGCGGCGCTCACGCGGGCCATCATCGAGGCCTCGGACTTCGTGGCCGACAACCCCAACGAGACCGCGCGCATCTTCAGCCCGTATTCCAAAGTGCCGCAGGAAGACCTGCGCGCGGTGCTGGGCACGCTCACGCACCGCAGCCACCCGGTGGGCACGGCGCTGCGCCAGGAGATCGAGTTCTACGCGCGCGACTTCAAGCTCGTGAACGTGCTCAAGCCCTCGACCGACCCGGCGCGCTTTGCGGCGCACGTGCACGCAGACGTGCTGGCTTAGCAGGGAGCACCCCGCCGAGTCGCTGCGCGCCATCGCCCGCTCTCGCAGTGCGTTGCACTGCGGGCAGGGGAACGCAGCCCTCGCTGCGGGGCGGCCTTTGCCTGGCTGCCCTGGCATGGGCCGCGCCCATATCGCACCCCTGCAGCGAAGAAGCATTCACCGTGATGAACCCACACCACTGGACCTGACATGAGCACTGTTGCCGACCAAATCCTGGGCGCACCACCGGGCATCAGCCCCAAGCCATCGCCACCACCCCTGCCTGCGCCCGGCGCATCACCGCATGCCTCCATCAGTGCCCGGCCTGCCGCCGTGCCCGACTTCAAGGCGGCCCATGCCTTCCAGCGTTTCTGGTGGACAGGGCTGGCCGCCGCCGTGGCCTGGGCGGCGCTGGCCGTGCTGACCTATGTCTGGCCCAACAAGCCGGCGGGCTTCAGCGAATGGGCGTTTACCGAAGAGTTCGCAGCCGGTGCGGCAGTCATTGCGTTGGCGCTGGCGGTGGTGGCTTTGGCGCCCCGCGTGCTGGGTGCGGTGGGCCAGCGGCTGCGGCCTGCAGGCCCCTGGCTGGTGGCCATTGCCGTCGGTCTGGCGGTGTGGGAGGTCTTCACCGCCAAGCTGGGCACGCTGCCGCCGCCATTCTTCGCGCCGCCGCAAAGCCTGGTCGAGGTGTACGTGACCGACTGGGCGCGGCTGCTGGAGAGCGCCGTGGCCTCGGTTCGTCTGCTGGCGCTGGGCATCGCCATTGGCGCTGTGGCGGGCTTCGTCACTGGTGTGCTGATCGGCTGGTCGCGCCAGGCCAGCTACTGGATCCACCCGGTGCTGCGCATCCTGGGCCCGGTGCCCACCACTGCGCTGTTGCCGGTGAGCTTCTATTTCTTTCCGTCCAGCTGGTCTACCGCCATCTTTCTGATCGCACTGGGCACGGCCTTTCCGGTGGCCATCCTCACCTGGTCGGGCGTGGCGGGGGTGCACAAGAACTACTACGACGTGGCACGCACCCTGGGCGCATCGCCCTGGTTCCTGGTGCTGCGCGTGGCCATTCCGGCAGCGCTGCCGCAGGTGTTCGTGGGCCTGTTCATGGGCCTCGGGGCCGCGTTCTCCACGCTGGTGGTGGCCGAGATGCTGGGCGTGAAGGCGGGGCTGGGCTGGTACCTGACCTGGGCGCAGGGCTGGGCGGCCTACCCCAACATGTATGCGGCACTCATCGTGATGGCGCTGCTGTTCTCCAGCGTGATCACGCTGCTGTTCGTGCTGCGCGACCGCGTGCTGTCGTGGCAAAAGGGGGTGGTGAAATGGTGAGTACCGTGGCAACCCCTGTCGTGCCGGAGGGTGCACGCATCGACGCGCCCGAAGGTAAAGGTGCACGCATCGACGCGCCCGAAGGTAAAGGCGCACGCATCGACGTGCCCGGAAGTAAAGGCGCACGCATCGACGTGCGCAATGTGAGCCACTGGTTCGATGTGCCCGCCGGCCCGCTGCATGTCATCGACGAGCTGGACTTGTCGATCGCGCCGGGCGAATTCGTCGCGCTGCTGGGCCCCAGCGGCTGCGGCAAGAGCACGCTGCTGCGCCTGGTGGCGGGTCTGGAGCCCGCCACCACCGGCGAGCTGCTGCAGGACGGCGCGCCCATCACCGAGCCCGACCCGTCGCGCATCGTGGTGTTCCAGGACCCCACGCTCTTCCCGTGGCGCACGGTGTGGGACAACGTGGCCCTGGGCCTGCAGGCGCGGGGCATTCTGAAGACGCAGCGCCACCGGGTGGACGAAGCCCTGGCCCTGGTCGGCCTGCAGGACTTTGCCAAGGCCTTCCCGCACCAGCTGTCGGGCGGCATGGCGCAGCGCGTGGCGCTGGCGCGTGCGCTGGTCAACGACCCCAGCCTGCTGGTGCTGGATGAGCCGCTGGGCAAGCTCGACTCGCTCACGCGGCTGACGATGCAGACCGAGCTGGTGCAGCTGTGGCAGCGCACGGGGTTCTCGGCCCTGCTGGTCACGCACGATGTGGAAGAGGCGCTCTTCATGGCGCAGCGCGTGGTGGTCTTCTCTGACCGGCCGGCCCGTGTGAAGCAGGTGCTGGTCAACGACCTGCCGTACCCGCGCCACCGCGGCGACCCGCGCCTGGCCGCACTGAGGCACGAGGCCCTGGCGCTGCTGGGGCTGGACGCGAGCTGGTAACCACGGAGCGCCGGTTTTTCCCCTTGTCTCCCGATCTGTTGAACGGCCTGCTCGAAGGTCTGCACGCTGCGCAGCAAGGCCTGCGCGCGCTGCTGCACCTGCTGCGCCTGGCGCCCGATGTACATGGCCAGCCGGCCTGGCCACTCGCCCACCGCATCGCGGCGGAGATGCTGGTGGTGGACGCCGGCCACGCCCGGCGCGTGCTGCTGTCGCTGCTGTGCGCAGCCGGTGCGGTGTTGGCCCTGGGGCTGTCGCTGCCGTGGCGGCGCGCCCGCATGCCGCTTTGGGCCGCTGCCATCGCACTCTTGGTGCTGGCCCCGTGGCCGCAAGCGCACCTGCTGCTGGCGCCTGCCGTGCCCACCAGCCTGCACCAGTCGCCCACTGGCTTCGAAGCCACCGGCATCGTGCGCGGGCAAGCCGTGTACCAGCAGCACTGCGTGCGCTGCCACGGCACCGATGGGCGCGGCGAAGGCCCGGACGCCGCGCAACTGGCGCAGTGGCCCCCCAACCTGAACGGCGCGCTGCTGTGGAAGCGGCTGGACGGAGAACTCTTCTGGCGTGTGCGCGAAGGCATGCACAACCGCGCCGGCGTGGTGACCATGCCCGGCGTGGGCGACGCGCTGCGCGACGATCAGATCTGGGAGGTGCTGGACTACCTGCAGGCCCATGCGGCCGGACAGATGCTGCGCGAATCGGGCACCTGGGACCGCCCCGTGCGCCTGCCAGCCATGGCCGTGGCATGCCGCCAGGGGCGGGTGCGCCACAGCCGTGACTTGGCAGGCCAGCGCGTGCGCGTGGTGGCCGCATCGCAGGGTGCGCCGGCAGTGGCCGATGACCCGCGCCTGGTCACGCTGGTGGCGGGTCTGCCCGCGGGTGCCGATGCCGAATGCCAGCCGCAGGGCGGCGCAGATGCGGAGGCTGCTGCCCAGCAGGCATTGGCCTTGGTGCTGGGCGTGTCGACCGCAGAACTGCCGGGCTACCAGCTCATCGTCGACCGTGCGGGCTGGCTGCGCGCCCGGGGTGCGCCCGGCCAGGCGGCGTGGTCGGAAGACGACCTAGTCTGCCGCTCCAGCGTGGCGGCACCGTCTGTGGACGTTTCGCCGGCAAGCCGTGGCGGCAGCGCTGCGGCGCCAGCAGCGGATGGGCTGCAGGCACTCATTCGCCGCATGGATGCAGAGCCGGTGCGGTTGTTGCGGGGCGGCTTTCCGCATTGACCAGTGGTGGCGCAGCTGATGCAGTTGCTGCGTCGGCGCGGCCTGCGCCTCTGGGCTGCGGGCTGATTTCTGGACGCGCGTTCTTCGGCCAGGTTACCGGGGCGCAGGCGGTGCCGGGTCCACTGCAGGCGGTGGTGCCAGGTTGTGAAGCATCGCCATCGCCAGCGTTTCATACAAAGGCCGCGCCAGCATGCGCGAGACCAGGCTGGCCAGCATCGCGGCGGCCATGAGGCTGAGCACCATGGCATGGCCGTCCACCATCTCCATGACGATGATGAACGCCGTGAGCGGGGCCTGCGTGACGGCCGCGAGAAAAGCCGCCATGCCCATGGCGATGAGGGCAGGGCCGATGTCCGTGCCCAGCAGCACCGACACGTTGTGCCCCACGCCCGCGCCGATGGACAGCGACGGCGCGAAGATGCCGCCCGGCACGCCCAACCAGGCCGACAGCCACGTGGCGATGAACTTGAGGGTGACGTAGAGGGCCGGTACGTCGGCCTGGCCGGCCAGCATGTGCTTGACCGCTTCGGACCCGGCGCCGAAGGTGGCGCCACCGGTGACCAGGCCGATGACGGCCACCACCAGGGCGCCGCACGCGGCAAAACGCAGCGGAAAGCGCGCCCGCAGCCGGGACATGCGCTCGGTACGGCCGGTGAGCGAGGCGGCCAGCAGCTTGGCGAACAGCCCGCCCAGCACGCCGCAGGCGAGGGCGACGGCCAGGCCGGGCAGCAGCGCGTCCCAGTCCAGGCGCGGGACCTTGATGCGGCCGAAGTAGCTCAGGTTGCCGAACACCGAGACGCCCATCAGCCCCGCCAGCACGATGGCCGTGATGATCACGCCGCTGCTGCGCGACTCCATCTTGCGCGACAGCTCCTCGATGGCGAACACCACGCCCGCCAGCGGCGCATTGAACGCCGCCGCAATGCCCGCGGCCCCGCCCGCCACCAGCAGCGCGTGGGCCGTGATGCCCGAGCGCGGGTCGAACCACCGCAGTGCATGGTGCATCACGCCCGCTGCCACCTGCACCGACGGCCCCTCGCGCCCGATGGACAGGCCCGCCAGAAAACCGGCGCTGGCCAGCACGATCTTGGCGAACGACAGCCACAGCGAGACAAAGCGCCCGCGCTGGTTCGCGTCGAGCGCAGGGTCCAGGGCCGTCATCACCTGCGGGATGCCCGAGCCTGCCGCTCCCGGCGCCCAGCGCCGCGTGGCCCACACGACCGCGACGGTGACGGCCGGCATCCACACCAGCACAGCCCAGCCGCCGCGCCAGTGGTAGATGTGCATGAACAGCTCGAACGCGGCATCGGCCATCAGCGTGAAGGCCACCACGCACAGCCCGGCCGCGCACGCACAGGCCAGCACGATGGTGCGGTCCAGCCAGCGCCGGCCGTTCTTCAGTTCTTCACGGACATTCGCAAGGAAGTTGGGCTCTTGGTTCATCGCCTTTCAAAGCATGCAATTGCCATGCCGCGCAAGGCGGGCAGGGTCGGCAGGGCAGGGTCCAAAGGCAGTATGCATGCGCCAACCTGCGGCGCGCTGCGTGGTAACCGTGCCACATGACCCCCGGCGGGCCGTGTGGAAATGCCCGCCGGTACGGATGGGTATTTTCTACACTGCGCTTGTCCACACCACCCCATCCACGCCCCTGGTACACCGCCATGCCGCAGACGATCACCTCGAACCGCGAGAATGCATCGCCCCGTGCCTGGCTGGTGCTGGCACTGTTCGGGCTGTCCCTGGCCGCCGTGGCGCTGGTGTTTGTGTTCGCGGCCATCGTGCCCACGCTGTATGACGGCTGGCGCATGCAGTCCTGGCAGCCGGTGCCCGCAAGGCTGGTGGACGCGGCCATCGAAACCCATGGCAGCGCCCGGCGCAAGACCACCTACAGCGTGCGTGCCGAGTACGTCTACGAAGTGGGTGGTGTGCGCCGTACCGGATCGCGGCCCGCGATCAACGGTGGCGCCGACGATATCGGCCACTTCCAGTACGGCCTGGGCGTGCGGTTGCAGCAGGCTCTGCAGGCGGGCGAGCCTGTCACCGCATACGTGAACCTGGCGCAGCCCGCCCAATCGGTGCTGGACCGCACCATTCGCTGGAACCTGCTTGGTTTCTGGATGATTTTTGTCGCCGCCTTCGGTGGCGTGGGCGGCACGCTGATGGCCTGGGCGCTGCACAACTACCGCAGGGGCGCCAATGCCAGCACTTACGCCACGACGGTGGCCGGCGGCGCCATACAAGGCCTTGCGCCGGTGGAAGACCGCCTGGGTGGTCCCATCTCCGCCCACCAGAAGCTCGAGACGATGCTGCTGGCGGGTTTTGCGGCCATCGCGCTGCCGCTGAGCGTGTGGATGTGCCTGCGGGTGCTGCCCCGGGCCTGGCAAGGCGAACCGGCCGCCTGGGTCGTGCTGATGTTTCCGCTGGTCACCGCGGGCCTGCTGCGGGCGCTGTACAAGCGCGCCCGCATGCGCCGGCGCTTTGGCGATGCGCAGTTGGTCCTCAGCCCGCTGCCGGCCCGCCAGGGCGAGCCATTCACGGCCCATGTCGATATCCGGGCCGCTTACCGGCCCAGCCTGCGCTATGCGGCGCGGCTGCAATGCCTGCGCCACCGCACCACGCGCATCGGCGACGAAGTGCACACCACCGAGCAGGTCGAGTGGAGCGCCAGCGCGCGGGCCCGGGTGAGCGACGAGGGCAGTGGCATGCTGCGCCTGCAATGGCGACTGCAGGTGCCGCACGGCCTGCCTGCATCGACCGAGCCGGGCATCCTGTGGCGGCTTGAAATCCACGACGAGCACGAGGCCCAGGGATACCGTGCGCAGTTTCTGCTGCCGATGGTCGATGCAGCCGATGCGGCCGAGCGAGGCCCTGCACCCGCCGGCCAGAGTCAAGGCACGCAAGTGCTGGCGGACGATGGAGGGCGGATGCCTGGCGCCGATCCTTTCGGTGCCGTCTGCTCCATGCAGGCCGTCGCGGGGGGCGGTGCGCAGCTGGAGCAGCCTGCAGGCCGCATGTGGCGCGCGCAGCGCATCCTCATCCTCACGGTGTGCCTTGTCGGCGTGCCGTTGCTGCTGGCCGTGTCCGCGACAGCGCCGCCCGCCCTGCGGTTGGCGGCTTTTCTGGCGGCCGGTATGGCGGTGGCGTGGGCGCTCTTCGCGGTGGGCAACCGGCGCAGCAGCTACCTGAACGCGCAGCAGGGCATTCGCACGGAGCGTAGGCTGCTGGGCCTGCGCACGTCGTTCCAGCAGGTGCCTGCGGACCAGGTGCAGCAATTGGCCATCCGCCTGGCTTACACCCAGAGCCTGGGCAACGGTCCGCGCGAAGAGATCTACACCTTGTATGCCCAACTGCACGGCGGCGCCAGCGTGGTGCTGGCCGACAGCATCAGCGGCCAGCCGGCCGCGCGGCGGGCCCTGCGCGAGGTGGCCCGGGTCAGCGGGTTTGCGGCAGCTGGCTGATCCTCAGGAAGGCGATGACACGGCTTGGTGCGTGAGTCGGAAGCACTGCAGCACGCGCATCGCAACGCAACGCAACGCAACGCATCCGCAGCATGTTGGTGGCCCAGGGGTATGTCTGCGACAACCGCAACCACCGCTTCAAGCGCGTGTTGCGACAAGAAGCCCGTGGACTTTGCCGACCTTCCCCTCAGCGCTGAGCCATCCACCAGCGCATCACACCCTCGCACCCATCCTCCACCACATCCAGCACATGCTCAAACCCGTCGGCGCCCCCGTAGTACGGGTCGGGCACCTCGTGGGCTTCAAGCCTGGTGCAGAAGTCCGTCAGCCTGCGCAGCCGGTCTTCGCTGCCGGGCGGGCACAGCGCGCGGGCGGCGTGTTCGTTGTGGTCGTCCATCACCAGCACCAGGTCGTAGTCGCTGAAGTCGCGCCGGGTGAGCTTGCGCGCGCGCTGGGCTGACAGGTCGTACCCGCGGCGCGCCGCGTGGGCCTGGGCGCGTTCGTCGGGTGGCTCGCCCACGTGGTAGCCGTGCGTGCCGGCAGAGTCCACGCGGATGCGGTCCGCCAGGCCTGCGTCGGCCACCATTTTCTGCAGCACGCCGTGGGCCGTGGGGCTGCGGCAGATGTTGCCCATGCAGACCATCAGCACGGACATCGGCTCGCCCGATGTCGATGGGTCGTGCCGGGTGTGCTCCAGGGGCGGTTGCTTGATCGTCTTATGGTCCATGGTGCTCGGCCGGGTGGTTGATGATGGGAGCGGTGGCCGATTCTGCATGGTCTGGCCCTCGCACCGCGATCGTGCACTTGCCTGCACGCGCGCAGGCCCGCGTCCTTCAGGCGGCCATCGGTGCGGAGGTGGCTTCGCGGCGCGATTCCACGTTGCAATTCTTTGCTGGGCTGCTTGGGCAGGCGCGCCTATATTGGCGGCAAGGCCCTCCGTTGGGGGGCGTGATGTATGCCTTGCCACTGCGGCCACCTTAACCATTCGCGACCCTGGAGCCTCACCGCATGACCCTTTTGACGCCGGAGCAACAACGCGTGGAGGCCGAGCTGCGAGAGCTGGTGGGCCACGCAGCTTTCGCACTCACCGCCGAAGGCCGGGGCGTGCTCACCGCGGAGGAGGCCACCGTGGTGGTGGACGTGCCCGCGCATGCACGCCACGTGGTCTGCAGTACGGGCCTGGGCTCGCTGCCATCCGACCCAGCGGCCCGCCAATCCGTTGTGATGGCCGCGCTGCAGTACAACATGTTCCTGGCCGAGGGCGACGGTGCCGCGGTGGCCGCGCACCCCAATGGCGACGGGAGCCTGTACCTGTGCTATCGGCTTCCACTCAACGGCCTGGACGGCACGGTGCTGGCCAACGTCATCGCCAATCTGGCGGCCCGCGCCGGCCCGCTCGCCCAGCGACTGTGGGGATCGCAGGCCGGGGCTGCCACGGCAGCCGTTGCCGCTGCGGTACCCGCGCCCGCACTGTCGAGCCAGTTCATGAACCTGCGGGCCTGATCCCATTCACGCACAGCCGTCGAGGCGCCCACCATGTCCAGCCATTTCCCCTCCATCAGCCAGCCTTTCATCGCGCCGCTGTCGCCGTCGCAGGGCGGTTTGCCCCAGGGCGTGCCCAGCCTGTTCACGCCGGGCACGTTGCCGCACGACATGCCCGGCACGCAGCTGGGCGGCGACCTGGCCGACCCTGGGTTGACCGCGTCGACAACGGTGTTCCACATGGCGCTGGTTGTGCCAGATGGCTTTCCGCCACTGCCTGCGGACGACGGCGCTGCGCCTACTGCGTCTACTGCGTCTACTGCGCAAGGCACCAAGCGTGCCCGGGGAGACGAGGGGGGCGATCCCACCACCGAAGCCAGCACCAAGAAAGCGCTGCTCATGTCCTCGTCCGGCAGTGCGGTCAAGGCATCCACCGACCCCATGAGCAGCAGTGCAGCGCTGCAATGGGCCCTGCGCGAGTCGCTGGACGCCACCCGGGCCACGCCTTTGCGCGACAAGCCCAAGACCGAAGAGCTTTGCAGCAGGCTCGAACGGCCCAGGTGGGATACCCCCCTGACCGGCAGAGTCATTTCCCGCAAGGACGGCGAAGGCCACGCGCAGGACCTGCGCCACGTGGTGGCCTACGAAACCATGCAGTCCTCCGTGCAGGCCGTGTTGCGAATCTCCAAGACCGATCAACAGAACTACGCCACCCTGGACCGGCTCGCTGACGCCATGGGCGACGTCTCGCCCATCAAGGACGACCACCAGCGCGGCTTGGCCACAGCAGGCAAGCTCAACAATTTCTTGTTCGTCTGCAAAGGCAACTTCTTTCTGGGCGATGCGTTGGAGAACCAGCGCGCGGGCTCCTCCACGGCGGCACTGCACCACACAGAAGATCAGCGGCTGCAGCAACTCAGTTCGGCCACTGGCGAGGCCGGGATCACCGCCGTGCTTCGCCAGGCCACGGGGAGCCTGAGTGGTCCCATCCTGGACACCACACTGCAGGCCTATGGCCTTCCGGCGGCCGGGCCGAGGCCCGAGCCGAAATCCGGCGAAGACCCGAAGCTGGTGGAAAAGACTTACGACACCGCAAAAAAAGCGTTGCAGGAGGAATTGGCGACCCGCATCCTGGCCTCTCTGCCCACGCTCGATGCCTATCAGGCAGCAACCGACCCCACCCGCAAAGAGTCTTGCTTCACCTTGCTGAAAAGCGACGTTGCCCATCTGATCGAAGGGCTCGCGGACAGCACGGCCTACGACGTGAGCCGCACCGCCCACACCGACCTGAGCGAGAAGCAGAAAGCCTTGAACATGGCGTTTGGCATGTTCCGTGCCGCGGAGCGCACAGGAAGCGCCGATGAACTGGTGCAGGCCGTCAAGATCATGAAATCCATTGACGATGCTGCCCGGGAGCTGGCGCCGGAAGTGTCGGCGCGCAAGGGCAGCACGGCGACCAAGCTGAGCTTCGGACCGTTGTATGAGCAGACGAAGAAGTAGGCACGGTGGGCCAAGTCAGCCAGAGGCCGCATACCAGCACTGCTTGTCGGCGCTCAACTGCGCCTTGGATTTGATGGATTGAAGCTCCAACGTTGGTTGCATGTCATCGGCCCGGTAGTGCCCTGCAGCGCGTAAGGATTCTTTGCCATGTGCCGCATTCGTCCTGCTTGAGCCTTCAGCCGTGCGCATAAAAAAGCCCGCGTTGCGCGGGCTTTACAGGGGCTGGCTCGGTGGACCGGTGCCGTGTTCAGGGCCTTTCGATGGACCGTGGCTGCGCTGCCTCATAGTCGGTCCCAACGGGTGGCTGAGGTTCCACCACTTGCCCCACGGCAGCGCCGCCAAGGGCACCGGCAATCGCGCCCGCCGTACCACCAACGAACACGCCCACCGGCCCGGCCACGGCGACACCCACGGCAGCACCTGCAGCGGCGCCTGCCATCACGCCGCCGCCCATCAGGGCAGATTGCGATTCGCGGCGGGACTCGCTGTCGGTCAGCGCGTGCTGCGCGGCGGGGTCGGGGTCCTGTGATGGAACACCGTGGCCAGGGACGGCCTGGGCTGCCAGGTCTGCGTCGACCGCCATGTGCGTGTCGGTGCTGGTGGCCGCAGGATGTGCCGTAGTGTCGGCGGCAGGGTGGAGGATGGGGTTCATGAGGTGCTCCTTGTCATGTCTTTGAACAGGCGGGGCAGGGCCCGCTGAACAAATTCTTGGGCTGTCTGCACACCTGATTCGCCATCCATCGATTCGCTGGCCTGTCGGACAAAAGCCTGTAGCGCCGCTAGGTCTTGACCGCGGTCAAGAACAAGGCTGGAACAGGGCTGCAGCGGGAGTCGAAACAAGGCTGGACACGAATCGACGCAGGCACCAACGGGGTCGATTCTGTGTGGCTGTGCGGCCCCTGCATCGCAGCCTAAAAGTGCCCGTCCGCGCGACCGAATTAAAGACGCGGCTGAAGGTGACGCAAGTTAAGGATGCGATTGCAACTGCCGGGCCCATCAGCGTTGCCACTGCGGTCGTCGCTGTCGGCGCAAGTCAAGCCACGCGCACTTCAAAGTACGCACCATCAGCTTCGCCCAGGTCCCGAAAACCCGCCTGCTTGGCGGCGACGCTGGCGCGGCCCCAGTGCTTGAGCAGGGTGAGGTCGCCGGGCGAGACGATCTCTGGGGGGGACTCTTCCAGGCTCGACATGGTGTCGAGGGCTGCAGCCACCTGCTCGGGGCCGCCGAACTGCTTTTCCAGCTCTTTGGCATAGCGCCGCTCGGCGTTCGCCCGCTGCTGGGCAGGCAGTTCTTCGGGGTAGTCGCGCAGAGTGACCGTGTAGCAGGCTTCGAGGGTGTCCATGGCGTTCTCCTGGTTGAATGACTGTATAAATGTACAGTTATTTGGGCAGGCACGGCTATGGGATCAACCCTGACAGACCCGTTTTCTCGCAACGACAACGCAGGGCAAGCACCAAAAAAACAGAAGAAATTGCCAGCTACCGCTTGTCCAGAAAGCGCAAGGCGCTATCGAAAACGTAGCATTTACTGCGCGGGGCGTTGCAGGCTGCGACGGGCTGTCACCTCATCGGCTTTCCCCAGGCGCTGTACACGCGCCTTCACTTTGCCTTTGCGCCGGCAGAAGGTTTTCTGCCTGCGGGCTTGGCGGCGTTGAGTGCCACCGCAGCGCGGATGAGCGCCTTGAAAGCGTCGGCGTCCACGGTGTCGCCCTCGTGGATGTCGATGGCCCGCCGTGCATTGCCGTCCAGGCTGGCGTTGAACAGCCGCGCCGGGTCGGGCAGCGACGCGCCTTTGAGGAACGTGAGCTTGACGGCCGCCTTGTAGCTCTCGCCAGTGCACAGGATGCCGCCCAATGACCACACGGGCGTGCCCATCCACTTCCACTCTTCCACCACATCGGGCGCCGCTTCGTGGATAAGCGCGCGCATGCGGGCCAGCACCGGGCCGCGCCAGTCGGTGAGGTTGGCGATGCGCTGGTCGATGAGGGTCGATGCAGGCTGGGTGGTTGTGGTGGGTCTGGACGGCATGTGCGTGTCTCCTGTGGCGCAGTGATCGTGCGACGGGGGCGGATCAGCTCGGCGTGGCGGTCGTGCCCGCGCCCTGGAGGACTCCAGCGATGAACCGCGACTTTTCCTCGCGATAGCGATCCATGCCCTCGGTTGCAAAACGTTGTTTGAGCTGGTTGTACTGCGCCACCAGGTCAGGGTTGGCGCGCAAGGCATCGCGAAAGTGCAGGAAGAATTCGAACTCCGACCCGCTGGCCACCACCTGCAGAGCAACGTCCATGGAAGCGCTGGGCGCCAGTAACATGCACAGCGCGGGCGTGCGCAGCGTGTCTGTCTTGACGACATAGCCTGCAGCTTCCAACGTGGTGACGCTGCGTGCGTGGTCCTGCAGAGGTACCAGTACGCAGATGTCCAGGTCGCCCTTGGAGATGGCGCCTGCAATCGACGACGCACCGATGTGTTCGATGCGGGCGAGCGGAAGGATTGCCGCCACTTGGGCGGCCACATCCGCAAACACGGCTGCGGCCTTGGTCTGGTACTGCGCGGGTTCCTGCAATTTCATCGGGTGCGGGATATATGCAAACAATCCACAACGCAGTGACTGATCACGGGCGGTCTGAGTCTGTGGAGGATGTGCTGCGGGGTATTTTGCGGATCACGGACCAGTATTCGACACTTGCGTCCTCGTCCACCGTCACCGGTACACGGCTCGCATAAAGCCGGTCTCGACCGTTCTTCTTGGGTCCCGATATCCAGTAGTGATCGCCGCTTTCTTCTTCAAAGTAGTTGGCTTTGAACCCTTTGCCTTTGAGGCTTTGGAATGCCTTGCCTTGGTAGTAGACCGTTGCGCCAGTCCTGGAAAAAGATACGCGTCCAATGCGCGCGGCGCCGCTGAGACCGCCCGCCTTGTTTTCGATGTACATGATGCGTTTCTTCATCTTGATGCCTCATCAGTTTCGCGAAGATGGAATGGAAGCCTCGATTGGGTTCCCGCTCATGGACCACGCTTTGGTTAACGGAGCAGAGCGGGTCCGGTATCCCGTGAAGTGAGCCATTCGAACCGGTTGCCCGGCTGCGGACCGTCACTCTAACCGAGCCTTGTTTCCATCGAAACCCGCCGCGCGCCATCTATGAGGCCTGCGACTTTGCAAACACGTTTTTCTTCGTTGGTGCCGCGCGTCCCCGCGCGGATCATGCCCTTCAACCATACCGACCAACGTTCCCAATTACCCCCCCCAGGAGCCCGCTATGCCCGTCCAGTTCATCGGCATGATCCAGCCGCACGAAGTCTCTGAAACCATCCCGCGCAAGGGCCCGGCGATCGACCCGGCCTACGTGCGTGCCTTCGCCCAGGCGCACGAGCATGCGGGCTTCGACCGCATCCTGGTGCCTGCCAGCTCGTCCAGCCCCGACACGCTGCTCACGGCCACCTATGCGGCGTCGGTCACAGAGAAGATCGGCCTGCTGCTGGCCCACCGCCCAGGCTTCGTGGCCCCCACGCTGGCTGCGCGCCAGCTGGCCACGCTGGACCACTACACCGGTGGCCGCCTGGCGGTGCACTACATCAGCGGCGGCTCGGACGAAGACCAGCAGCGCGACGGCGACTTCCTGAGCCACGACGAGCGCTATGCGCGCACGGACGAGTACCTCACCATCCTGCGCCGCGTGTGGGCCGAAGACAAGCCGTTCGACCACGAAGGCACCTACTACCGCGCCAAGGGCGCCGTGTCCGAGGTCAAGCCCCTGCAGGGCCAGCGCGTGCCCATCTACTTTGGCGGCGCATCGGCACCCGCATTGCAGGTGGCGGGCAAGCACGCCGACGTGTACGCGCTGTGGGGCGAATCGCTGGCCCAGGCCGGCGACCTGGTGCGTCGCGTGCGTGCGGAGGCCACGCTCAACGGTCGGCATGTGGACTTCAGCATCTCGTTCCGCCCCATCCTGGGCAAGACCGAAGAAGAAGCCTGGGCCAAGGCCGACCGGATCTTGGACAACACCCGCCGCCTGCGCGTGCAGCAGGGCTACGCGCGCGGAGTGGGCCCGCAGCAAAGCGAAGGCGCGCAGCGCCTGCTGGCCGATGCCGCCAATGGCGACCGCGTGGACGAACGCCTGTGGACGGCGGTGGCGCGCGAGATCGGCGGGCGGTCCAACTCCACGTCCCTGGTCGGCACACCCGAGCAGGTGGCCGACGCGCTGCTCAAGTACTACGACCTGGGCATCACGACCTTCCTGATCCGGGGCTTCGACCCCTTGGTGGATGCCATCGACTACGGCCGCGAGCTGTTGCCCCTGGTGCGCGCCAAAGTCGCCGAGCGCGACGGCGAGCACGCGGCGCACACCCTGCGCAAGGCGGCGTGATGAGCGGCCGCATCGACCACGCCGAGGGCCACCGCCACAGCATCGACAGTGACGGCGCAGGCAGCGCCGGCCACCCCAGCCGCCCCGGCACATCACGCCGCCAATGGCTGCAGCAGGCGGCAGCGCTGTCGGTGGGCGCCACCGGCATCCTGGGCCTGGGCTCTGCCGCGCATGCACAGGCAGTGGCGCCTGCCGCATCGCTCGTCCTAGGCGATCAGGCCGGCGGGCTGCGTGCCCTGTTCGAAGCCGCCAAGACGCTGGACGGCGCACCCTTTGCCTGGCGCTGGGCCAACTTCCAGGGCGCCGCGCCGCTGTTCGAAGCGCACCGCAGCGGCGCGGTCGACACCGCCATGGCAGGCGACCTGCCTGTGCTGGCCGCCGCTGTGGGCAAGACCCCGCTCAAGATCGTGGCGACCCGCGCCGGCCAGCCCGACTCGCTGGGCATCGTGGTGCAGGGCAACTCGCCCCTGCGCAGCGTGGCCGACCTGCGGGGCAAGACGGTCATCGTGTCGTCCGCCCGCGGCAGCATCTCGCAGTACCAGCTGTACGGCGCGCTGGAAGAGGCGGGCGTCAAGCGCGAGGAGGTGACGGTCAAGTTCGTGCTGCCCACCGACGCAGCCGCCGCGTTCGCATCCAAACAGATCGACGCCTGGGCCATCTTCGACCCCTACTACACCATCGCCCTGCAGCAGGGCGGCCGCATCCTGCGCGACGGGCGCGGCATCAACACCGCGCTGGGTTTCATCACCGCCACCGAGGCTGCGCTGGCCGACCCCGCCAAGCGCGCCGCTATCGTGCAGTACCTGGACCGCCTGGCCCGCGCCGGCGACTGGGCCCTGGCCAACCGCGAGGCGTATGCGCAGGTCTACACGCAGCTCACGCGTTTGCCCATCGAGGCCTCGCGCATCATCACGGGGCGCGCTGCCATTGCGGCGCGGCCGGTGACGCAGGCGGATGTGACTGCGCTGCAGACGGTGGCGGACCGGTCTGCGCGGGATGGAATCTTGCCGGTGCGGGTGGATGTGGCGGGGATCACGGATGTGGGGGTGTGGAGAGGCGTGGCTTGAGGGCAGGGCAGCCACGACTTTTGATTCAATGAGGCTCTGCCGCTTGATAGGTAAGGGCCACAAGCTATCAAAATAAGAGCGGTAATTGTGCCGCTCTTTTCCATTGCTCACTGTCATTACTATGGCGATGAATCGCAAAGGCTGGTGCCGTGCGGTCGTGAAGCCAGCCGGATGGAAACGCATCACTCGATGCGCAACTGCATCCGGCAGTTGCTCAACTCACATTGCCTTGGGCTGGATTTTCAACAGCGAATCACCGTTCTCATTCGCTCTCGTATCCCTTCGCGGCATTGGCAAGATACATTCCCCCGACGCAACGTTTCCGATGTGGAATCTGTAAAAAAAGGACTGGCACGTGCATTTTGTGGATCGTTTGATAGCTTCTTTTCCGCCCGCCTTGCAGCCTCCGGAAGAACTGGTTCGCTACTTTCGCTGGATTGCGTCGCAAGAGCCCGTGAACGATCGCAACTATTCCTTGATTGATCCGTCGCAAACCTCTTCAGAGGTGAGTCTCGAACTGGCGGACAGATGGAGTGACATTACTGCCGATAGGCTGGCGCCTTTTTGCCGCACGGGCGGCGACGGCAGTGTGGCTGCGTTGTGGCGCGACGAAGAGGGTGAGCTTCGCTTCGTGCACCTGGGTTCTGGTTCCGGGTCGATCATGGTCGGCGTGCTCGCTAACAACGCGGTGGACTTTCTGCGGCTGCTCGCCATCGGCTATCAAGAACTTTGCTGGCCCGATCACCTGCCCCTCACGCCCATGGAGGCGTTCATCCACGAAAACGGTGAGCCTGACGAATGGGATGATGATGCAGAGCCGCCAGTCGTTCCGTTGGCGCTGCAGCAATGGCTCCAGCAGGAGTTCGACGCAGACATTCCATTGACCGCGGCCGAGTTGACGGGTGTTCTACCTAGCTACGATAAAGCGGGAGCTTCGGACCCTTTCTACCAATGGATCGCCAAGGTGGAGAACTGGCATGAAGAAAAATAGCGAGGGGCTGAATCGACGGGCGCCAGCTTCTTGAACTGTCACCAGCCCTGATTTCTTACCCCCGATGTACGACCCCATCAAGGACGGCATGGACAAAGCCGTCCGTTTTGTCCGATACATGGTGGAAAAGCCACCGGAGCACCTGTCCGCCTGGGTGCATTGCTACTGGGAACTGCGCACGGAGGTCACGCTGGCGCAGGACTTCCACCTGCGCGCCATTCCCGACGCGTGCGTGAACATTTTGTTCAACCAGGTGGACACCGACATCGCTGGTGTCACCGCGCTGCGCACCACGTATGAAATGCTCAACCTCGGCACGTCGTTCCACTACGTGGGCATTCAGCTGTTGCCCGGTGTGTGGCAGGGCGACCCCGAGGAGATTGCGGACCAGTTCGTCGGCACGCCGTATGGGGGCAGCCTGCCGCTGGTAGCCGTGGGCAGGCAACTGGCGGGCCGCGATTTTGCGGGGATGCGGGACGTTCTGTCAGACCTGTTGCAGAGGTTCATCGACGCCGGGCTGGTGGTCAGCAACGCCGTGACCGCGCGGATATTGGCCGGGCTGGATGACATTCGCACGGTGGCCGACATGGCTGCGGTGGCCGGGCTGTCTTCGCGGCAACTGCAGCGCACGCTCAAGCAGACCACGGGCTTTGCGCCGCACGACCTGCTCAAGGTGCTGCGCATGCAGCAGTCGTTCAAGCAGCACTATCTGCATTTGTATGCGGACCAGTCGCATTACATCCATTCCTTTCGCAAGGCCACCGGCTGCACGCCCGCCCAGTACATCGACCGCTTCGATGTCTGATCGCTGTGTGATCGCTGTGTGATCGCTGTGTGATCGCGGTGTGATCGATATGTGATCCATGTCTGATTTACACAATACGACCTGACTGCAAATTTCTAGACTGGGCGCTTCTTCGTCATCAACTACAAGGAGCGCCATATGGCAACGTCGAATGCAACCGGATGGTTTGATATCTATGTCCACGACATGGACCGGGCCGTCGCCTTTTACGAGAGCGTGCTGCAGCACAAGCTGGAGGCCATCGGCGATCCGACCGGCGAGACGCAGATGAGGGGCTTCCCCACCGACATGGGGGTCTACGGCGCCGGGGGTGCCCTGGTGAAGTCGAGCCATGGCCGGCCGGGCGCAGGTGGGACGTTGGTGTACTTCAGCGTGCAAAACTGTGCACAAGAGGAATTGCGTGTTGCGCCGGCGGGCGGTCAGGTGGTGCGGCCCAAATTCTCGATCGGCGAGTTCGGTTGGGTCACGCTGTGCCAGGACACCGAAGGCAACCTGTTCGGTTTGAGCTCGATGAAGTGAGGCGTAGGTCCTCCCGGTGGAGCAGTCCGCATCGCCTGGGCTGCCAACCCACCTGTCGACTGGGCCAGAGCAGCAGCCCAGCGCGCGTGCATCAGTTGTGGGTGGAGTCCGCAGCGCCGCCCACCGCCCGCATCCCCACCAGCCCCGGCATCGCCCCCCGCATCGCCTCCAGGAACAACCGCAACCGCGCCGGATAAAACCGCGCATACTGGGCGGCTTGCGTTTTAGGCCCACACCAAACTGCCCGCGACTGATCACCCAAAAACCTCTGTACTGATCCAGCATGCCAGGTGTGCGCTGTATTGGAATCGGCTACGCAAATCGAAGACTCGCCATAGTTTCAGATACGGCGAGTGCGGGAACGCAGCAAGCTGCTCTTGGCGCTGCGCATGCAGATTGCGCACGACGCGCCAATTCGTGCAGAAAGTCCCGATTCTCACTTTGTATGACTGGATTGCTACTCTATTTGCTCAATAAGTTTATTCTTGAGAATAATTTCTACATCCCGCCTAATAGCCGTTCCAGCCACGTGCCCAATCACTTGATCTTCAACCTTTTTAAGCTCGCCGTTAGGCCAAACGTCATTGAGGATTTTTTCAACCACCACGCTAGGGTTGGTTAAATTTTCCTTAAAAAATTGGCTTGGCCAAGAACTTGATTGAATGAACTCGTTGAGAGAAACTCCACTTTGTATAGTAAAAACTCTTGGATCAATATTGAAATTTCTTTCAAAATCTGATTTTAAGACATCATCGATATCCGATTGGTATTGCATCTCTCTATCTTGAAGGAGCCATATTTCCTCAATGTTGTTTAGTTCGCTAGAAAATCTATTGCTTGTCCAGTTCTCTGAGCTATGAGTAATAATTAGCAATTCGTCTGAATTGGCGCCAAGTGCTAATAATTTTGCGCTTCTTTTCCAAGTGAGTTGCCCGGCCGCCCTCAGTAAGCCGGCCTGTTCTTCGGACCATGTGGCGAGAGTAATTTTATCAACGGTGGGAATGGCCACGCTACGATCCAGCAAATCAGCTTGCTCACCTGCTAAGACGCCAGCGATACCGCTAATAGAACCACCGTAAAGTCCACCCACGGTAATAACGCCGGCTTGCAGTCCAAAGATACTATCGGTATATTCAATAATCGAGCAGCGCCCGAAAATTGTTCCATCAGTATTTGCCATTGGAGATAGATTTTTGGTGGCCACTTCAAGGTCATTGGTGATCCAGAATGGGGATAATGCAAAACGGCCGGGGCATATGCGGTCAATTAAATCCAATGGAGCGATTTCTCGCCAGTCTCCGGCGCTTATTGTTTTTATTTTTTGGTTGCCACCCTCTTGTGTAAATATGTCGATTTCTAAGGCTGGAGCCAAAGCGCCGACTACTTGTTCCAGTTTTAGTAACGTCTCACTCGTAGTGCTTAAGCCACTAAAAAGATCAAACGAAGATTTTTTGAGTTGAAGCAATTTTTCTTGGTTGAGAAGCCTTACCGATACTTTGGTTCCATGTCGTCGAAGGGCTTCGTCCGGTAGAGGTTTACGCAATATAGGTCGAGATGCTATGCCACTCGCGAAATCCAACACCCAATCCGAGTTTGAATCTTCGATGCTCGCAGTTTGTCGTTTCGTTATAACTTTGACTTGATTTCCTAGCATAAAAACTGCAAAAAAACCTATGCCAAAACGCCCTATAGCTTTGAAACCAGTAGCAGCGAGGCCAGGCCATTCACGAGGCAGTACGGTGTCTTTCCAAAGTGAGCGCCCAAAATCGAGAAGCACGTTCAGCAAAACAAAGCGGCTCATGCCGATGCCAGTGTCGGTAACGTGAAGCCAGTGCTCTCCCTCTCGCTCTTCAAGTTGAACGGTAATGGATCCTTCTTTTCCACCGAGGGCTCCAAGAGCCCGGCTGGCCTCGATAGCATCTCTTGCATTTTGGAGTAGTTCGCGTAAAGCTAGATGGGGCTTTTCACCATACAGTTTAGCCCCACCAAATCGTCCAACTACGGATTTAATATCGCTAATGCGTATAGACGAATCCACCGGATGCCAGCCCTGAGTGGGTACGTTGCGAGAAAATGATTCAGGGCTATGGGCGCCAGCGACTTCTTTCGCGGCAAGTGTCTGGAGATGATTATCCCTTAGCAAATGATCAGCTGCTGAGAGTTCCTTATTTACGAGGCAAGCAGCATCGTAGGCAAGCCACCATGCGTCCTTTTCATTTTCAGGAAATGGACTACCAGAAAAAATAAGCTCCGCGCGCCCTACATCACAGGACGGCTGATTTAAACGTGCTTGGAATCGCCAATGTTCTTGTGAAATTCCGCCAGGTTGGTTGAGAGCAAGTAGTAGACGTGGTGCACGCCTAGAATCGATGTGAGCAGCATCTGCGACTCGCAAAAGAATAGCAACCTTTAATGTATTAACTTTCCACGATGCTGGAGAGATACATACTGGGGGTGTTACAGTTTTAGTGGAAAAATATTCCAACTCATTAGGATTGTACCAGTGGCTTTCTGCGATTTCACCGATGATGTGGCCATATGCTTCACGTAATTCATCATGGGGGAACAGGTGCATTAAATTTCCTACTCCATCACTCCATTTTGCAAATGGGAGCCCACGGGCCCTCTGGGGATGCAGAACACGTAGAGTATCGAAAAGCACGGCTTGGAAACCTGGACTGCCTTCAGTCAGCTGGGTAGTAGAAAAATTACGCTGTGCCGCGGAATCTTGCCATTCCACTGTCTGACGAATTTCATCAATACCACCAGGAAATGCGGCGCGACAATGTGCTGCGTCGTGCATTAAAAATGCACCTCCTAGAACAAGAGCTTCTGCTGCATTTATTTCAAAACTAGGCCCGGCGATTTCAGATGCAACACGCCACAATGCATCAATGTGAGTAATATCATGGAGAGTGAGCGCTGGTAGTTCAGATTGAATTTTTGCTAGCAACAAAACGACGCGATCACGAAAGTCGTTATAAGCCCGACGCAGTATTTCCCGTTGCGGGTTTAAATTATCTGATCGGTTGCCAAAAGCTGTTTGCCACAGACTTGTGTACTCGTACATCTCTTGACTCACTTATATTCCCCTATGTGTGAAAAGACAGTCTCAATTGGCGCTCTGATCAATCGGCAGGGTAGCGCTTCGGAAGCAGGTGGGCAAAGATTCTGAACGCCAGGATGCTGTTGTATCAAGCGGACGCAGCTGTTTTAACTGACATTTGCCGCTTGCTCAACCTTCATCCCACCGCCCGCATCCCCACCAGCCCCGGCATCGCCCCCCGCATCGCCTCCAGAAACAGCCGCAACCGCGCCGGATAAAACCGCGCGTACGGGTACACCAGGTACACCGGCAACGGTGACGCGTGCCAGGTAGGCACCAGGTGCAGCAGGTCTCCGCGGCGCACATCGCCGTCCACGATCCAAGCCGATGAAATGCACGCCCCCAGCCCGGCCAGTGCGGCGCTGCGCAGGGCGTACAGGCTGTCGGTGGCCAGGCGCGGCGTGATGCCGAAGGTGTGGGCCTCGCCGCTGGGCTCGTGGGTCAGCGTCACGTCGCGCCGGTAGAAGGTGCTCAGCGCCAGCCAGGGCAGCGGCTGCAGGTCCTGCGCATGCGCTGGCGTGGCGCGCCCGGCCATGAGGGCGGGGGACGCCAGCACGATGCGCGGTACCTCGGCCAGGCGCACGGCCACGACGGAGGGGTCGTCCACCGCGCCGACCTGGATCGCGCAGTCGATGCCTTCGGCGATGAAGTTCGGGCGCCGGTCGTGCAGCATCCATTCCACATCCACCTCGGGGTAGCGGCGCAGGTAGGCCATCAGCGGAGCAATGAACTGGTCTTGCCCGAAGGCGTGCGGCGCCAGCACGCGCAGGGTGCCGCGCGGGGTGTCGGCCGTGCCGCGCAGGTCGTCCTCCATGGCGCGCCAGTCTTCCAGCAGGGCCTTGGCGTGGTCAAAGCAGCGCTCGCCATCCTTGGTGAGCTTCATCACATGGGTGGACCGCTGCAGCAGCTTGATGCCCAGGCTGCGCTCCAGCGCCTGCAGGCGGCGGCTCACGGTGGGCTGGCTGGTGCCTAGCTGCTGGGCAGCGGCAGACAGGCTGCCGGTTTCGACGATGCGGATGAAGGTCTGCATCAGCTCGATGCGGTCGGCGCCGGGTGGCAGGGCGATGGTCATACGCCAAGCGTATAACAAATCTGCAGCCCAACCCACTACCCAGTGCGTTGCAACACAAGAACAATCGCACCATTCCTTTAGTTGAACAGGTGTCGAGATGTCTTCCATTCAAAACGTGCATGCAAGCCCTGCCATCGGCACCGCGCCGGGGCAGCCGCCGGCCGAGGGGACGGTGAGCGCGCCGCTGTTGCTGCTGCTGGCCACCACGGCGGGGCTGAGCGTGGCGTCGCTGTACTACAGCCAGCCCATGCTGGGCGTGCTGGGGCCGGACATGCAGGCCGACAGCCGGGTGGTGGGCCTCGTGCCCACGCTCACGCAGCTGGGCTACGCGCTGGGCATCTTGCTGCTGGCCCCGCTGGGCGACCGGTACGACCGGCGCCGCATCATCGTCATCAAGTCGGTGGCGCTGATGCTGGCACTGTTGCTCAGCGGCCTGGCGCCCGGCATGGGCGCGCTGCTGGCGGCCAGCCTGGCCGTGGGCCTGGCGGCCACGGTGGCGCAGGACGTGGTGCCCGCTGCCGCCACGCTGGCCCCGGCCGCGCAGCGCGGGCGCATGGTGGGCACGGTGATGACGGGGCTTCTGCTGGGCATCTTGCTGTCGCGCGTGGTCAGCGGCTTTGTGGCGCAGCAGTGGGGCTGGCGCACGGTGTATGTGGCGGCGGCTGTGGCGATTGCGCTGCTGACGGTGGCGGTGTGGCGCGGGCTGCCGCGCTTTGCGCCCACCACGCAGCTGGGCTATGGCGCGCTGATCGGCTCGATGGTGGCCTTGTGGCGCCAGCACAGTGCGCTGCGCCGGGCGGCCTGGGCGCAGGGGCTGCTGGCTGTGGGCTTCAGCGCGTTCTGGTCCACGCTGGCGGTGATGCTGCACAGCCAGTTCCACCTGGGCACGGCCGCCGCCGGGGCGTTTGGCCTGGCGGGGGCGGCGGGTGCCCTGGCTGCCCCGCTGGCCGGGCGGCTGGCCGACAAGCGCGGGCCCGAGGTCGTGACCCGATATGGCGCGGGGTTGGCTGCAGCATCGTTTGCTGCGATGGCGCTGGCGCCCTTGCTGCCCGCCCAGGCGCAGCTGGCGTTGATCGTGGTGAGTGCCATCGGTTTTGACTTCGGCGTGCAGGCCACGCTGGTGGCGCACCAGACCATCGTGTACGGCATCGACCCCGCCGCACGCAGCCGGCTCAATGCGCTGCTGTTCACGGGCATGTTCATCGGCATGTCGGCCGGTGCCGCGCTGGGCAGCCTGGCGCTGGCGCAGTGGGGCTGGCTGGGCGTCGTGGCGTTGGCTACGGTGGGGTCGCTGGCTGCACTGGCGGTGCGGATGGCGGGGCGTGTGCGCTGATGTTTGGGTAAAAAGTGCCTCTACCGCTTGCTGGATAAGCGCTAGCAGCTATCAAAAAAAGAGCGGCCATGGAGCCGCTCTTTGTTTTGGACTGCGCCACGCAGGCCAAGCTGTCGGTGGACCCTGCCACCAAGCCTCAGGAATCAGGCCTCAAGCATCAAGCCTTCTTCACCTCGATGTGATACAGCCCCCAGGGGCACAGGCCAAAGCGTTCCTTCACCGGCTTGTCCTTGAACGCGGGCAGCACGTCGGCGTCGTACACGGCCCACTGCGGGCCCAGGCCGCCCAGGGCCATGGGCTGGCCGTCGATGTGGGTGGCAACGATCATGCGGTACGCCTGCGCGTCGGCCATGCTGATGGTGACGTTGTAGCCGTCCACCGCGCGCAGCACCAGCTGCACCGGGCTGCCTGCGGCCACGCCGGCTGCGGCGAGCACGGTGGTGAGCAGGGGGCCTGTCAGGGTGTGGGGCTTGCTGTCGTACTCCAGCGTGGGCTTGATGCTGATGGCGGTCATGCGCTGCAGGGCGGCGGCGTCCAGCGCGTGGGCGTTGCTGAACTGGATGCCGTGCTTGCCCATCATCTGGTCGATGGCGGGGTCGAGCGCGCCGCGGTTGGGCTTGGCGATGGCTCCGCTGAGGGTCAGCAGCGTGGGGCCGGCGGCAGCCTTGGCTGGCGGGGCGGCGTGGCTGCTGCTGCCCGTGGCAGACCACAGGCTGGCGGTGCCCAAAGTGGCGGTGATGAAGTTGCGTTTGTTCATGTAGATGGGCTCCTCGGTGCAAATGAGGGGCGCATCCTAAGCGCAACCGGCGCCAGCGCCACGCAAAAAATGGCACGCTTCGGCCGCCGCTCCATACGCAGGGTCCACCACCGCCCAGGCTTACGCCGCCTTGTCCACGGCCAGGGGCTGCAGCACGCTCTTGAAGCTGCGGTCCCACAGCGGCGCGACCTGGGCGGGGCCGTCCAGTACGCCCAGCTGCAGGAAGGCATCGGCCACCGCCTGGTGGCCCTTGACCACGCCGTCGTCCACGGGGCGCAGGTCATAGTCGCTGCTGCGGTTGTTCCACAGCTCGATCAGGTCGCCCACCGGTACGCGGGTTTCGGCAGACTGGGCGCGGGCGTAGTCGAGGTAGTTGCTGTTGGCCCACAGGTAGGCACGGCGCAGGCGCTGCAGGTAGTCGCTGATGGCGGCGTGGCGGGCCGGGTCTTCCACCGCGCGCGGGTTGGCGTAGATGGGGAAGTTGCCCGACAGGTACCCCTGGCCCGTCTTGAGCACGCGTGCGCCGTAGCGCAGTCGCGCCAACTGGCCGTTGTAGCCGTAGATGGCCCAGGCATCCAGGTCGCCCCGGTCAAAGGCCGACAGCCCATCGGCCGGCGTGAGGTTGATGGCATTGATGTCGGCAAACGACAGGCCCGCCTCGGCCAGCTGCCGGCTCAGGTAGTAGTGCGACGTGGTGGCGCGCACATAACCCACGCGCTTGCCATTGAGGTCGGCGATGCGCTGGATGGGTGCGTCCTTGCGGGCCAGCGTGACCTGGTTATTGAGGTCTTCGCGCACCACGGCGATGAAGCGCACCTGGGCTTTTTGCCGCGCGGCGAACAGGGCCGGGATCTCGCTGCCCGAGCCCAGGTCCAGCGCGTCGCCATTCAGCGCCTCGATGTGCAGCACGCCGTTGTTCAGCTCGCGCCATTCGATGCGGTAGGGCGTGTTGCCCTGGCCGGACGCAGCGATGAGGGCGCGCCACAGGCCCTTGTAGGTGCCGATGCGCAGGGTCACTTTGAAGAGGTCGGGGCCAGGCGGGGCGGCCAGCGCGGGCACGCCCGCCGTGGCAGCCCAGGCGGTGGCGCCCAGGCCGGCCTGGATGAGGTGGCGGCGGTTGAGTGTGGGGGTGGAGTCGCGGTGCATGGTGGTCGGGCCTTTTATGGGTCGGTGGGCAGGAGGAGAGGGGTTGTGTGGTGTGGCTGCGAGATTCCGCCAAGCCCGGCCTGCGCGCAAAGACCTTTGCGTAGCATCGTTATGCGTGAAACGCAGCACCCAGCGCGGTGCATGCCCGCGGTGGTCGCGGCGTGGCGCTGGTTCATGACAAAACCGTATGTGGTCACGCGGATTTCTTCGTTGGCGCGGCGGCGGGGCGCTTCTAAGGTGGGCGGGTCCCTGCATTCCAATCCCCACCGATACCGAAAGCCACCGCCATGTCCGCCGTCCTCAAACCCCTGCCCACCGCCCAGCTCGCCCTCAACCCCGCGCCCCAGCGCAAGGACTGGTTCGACGCCCCGGTGGCGCGCCCCACGGTGGAGGCCGAGCGCCGCCACCGGCAGGAGACGCTGGCCGTGGCCTTCCGGCTGTTTGCGCAGCAGGGCTTCAACTACGGGCTGGCCGGTCACATCACCGCGCGCGACCCGGAGTGGACCGACCACTTCTGGGTGAACCCGCTGGGCCTGCATTTCTCGCAGATCAAGGTGTCCGACCTGCTGCTGGTCAATGCTGCCGGCGAGATCGTGGTGGGCCAGGGCCCGCTGAACCGCGCGGCCTTCGCCATCCACGCCGCGCTGCACGAGACGCGGCCGGACATCGTGGCTGCCGCGCACACGCATTCGACCTACGGCAAGGCCTGGTCGTCGCTGGGCCGCAAGCTTGATGCGCTCACGCAGGACTCGTGCATCTTTTATGAAGACCACGCGCTGTTCGACGACTTCACCGGCGTGGTGCTGGAGACCGACGAAGGCTTTCGCATCGGCGAAGCCCTGGGCGCGCAAAAGGCCGTGATCCTGCAGAACCACGGCATCCTGACCGCAGGCCCGTCGGTGGAGGCCGCCGCGTGGTGGTACATCGCGCTCGAGAACGCCTGCCAGGCCCAGCTGCTGGCCGAAGCCGCCGGCACCCCCAAGCCCATCCCGCACGAGATCGCGCAGCGCACGCACTCGCAGATCGGCGGGCCGGGTGGTGCGCAGTTCGCGTTCAAGAGCCTGTTCGACATCATCGTGCGCGACCAGCCCGAGGTGCTGCAGTGAATGCGCCACTGACGTGGGGGCAGGCCGCACGCGCGCTGGCGGTGGAGTTCGGTGCGCGCGCCGCGGTGCACGACCGCGACGCGAGCTTTCCGCACGCCAACTTTTACGGGCTGCAGCAGGCCGGCCTGCTGGCCCTGGCCGCGCCGCGGTCGCTGGGCGGGCAGGGTGCGTCGGCCGCGCAGCTGGCCGAGGTGATCGGCGCCATCGGCCAGGGCTGCCCGGCCACGGCGCTGGTGCTGACCATGCAGTACATCCAGCAGCGCGGCATGGGCCGCCCTGGCTCGCCCTGGCCGCAGGCACTGGCGCAGCAGCTGGTGAATGAATCGGTGCATGAGGTGTCGCTGATCAACGCACTGCGCGTGGAGCCCGAGCTGGGCTCGCCCGCGCGCGGCGGGCTGCCAGCCACGGTGGCGCGGCACACGGCCGAGGGCTGGCGCATCAGCGGGCACAAGGTGTATTCGACCGGCGCGCCCATCCTGCGTTGGTACGTGGTGTGGGCCCGCACGGACGAGGACGCGCCGCGCACCGGCGCCTTCCTGGTGCGAGCGGGGCTGCCCGGCATCCGCATCGAGGAAACCTGGGACCACCTGGGCCTGCGCGCCAGCGGCAGCCACGATGTGCACCTGCACGATGTGCTGATCCCCCACGCACACGCACTGGACCTTCGCCTGCCGCAGGACTGGGCGCGCGGCGAGCCCGCCATGCAGGCCGAGATGACGGTGATGCTGGCTGCGCTGTACACCGGCGTGGCACGCGCCGCGCGCGACTGGCTGGTGCAGTTCCTGCGCGAGCGCGTGCCCGCCAGCCTGGGCGCGCCGCTGGCGACCTTGCCCCGCGCGCAAGAGGCCGTGGGCCGCATCGAAGGCCTGCTGCTCACCAACGACCGCCTGATCGCCAGCCTGGCCCACGACCTGGATGCCGGCACGCTGGTGCCCACCGTGGATAGCGGCCTGGTGAAGGCCCTGACCACGCGCAACGCCATCGAGGCCGTGCAGGCCGCGCTGGAGCTGACCAGCAACCACGGCCTGGCCCGCAAGAACCCGCTGGAGCGCCACCTGCGCGATGTGCTGTGCGGCCGGGTGCACACGCCGCAGGACGACAGCGCCTATGTTGCCGCGGGCCGCGGGCCGCAGGGCGCTGGCCGTGGGGGCCGCATGAGCGCGGTGCTGGCTGCGCATGATTCTGGCAGTTGCAATGTCGACGCAGCTGCCGACCGCTGGGTCGTCCTGAACCAGACAGGCCCCGAGGCCGACGCGCTACTGGCGGACACTGGCCTGCCCATCGTGCTTACCACCGACAACGCCGCCGTGCCCGCCTGGGAGCGCGCCGCTGATGTGGACATCCTCTTCACCGGCCCGCGCAACGGCTGGCGCCATGCGCCGGCCACCGCACCCGCAGGCTGGCCCGGGCGGTTGAAATGGGTGCATGTGGCATCTGCAGGCATCGACTTCTTTCCGCCGTGGCTGCTGCAGGTGCCGCAGGTCACCTGCTCGCGCGGCGTGGCGGCCGTGCCCATTGCCGAGTACGTGCTGACCGCGCTGCTGACGCACCAGCGCACATGGGACACGCTGCAGGTATCTGGCGCCAGGCCGTGGCGCGAGACCTTTGCGCGGGTGGACCAGCAACTGCCCGGCACGCTGCAGGGGCGGGCCCTGGGCATCGCGGGCTACGGCGCCATCGGACGCGAGGTGGCGCGGCTGGCGCAGGCCTTCGGCATGCAGGTGACGGTGCTGCGCCGCGGCGGAGCGCAGGTGCAGGGCGATGATGGTGTGCGCACCGCCCCCTCCATCGAGAAGCTGCTCGCGGCCTCGGACCACTTGGTGCTGGCGCTGCCCATCACCACGCAGACCTACCAACTGATCAATGCCGCCACCCTGGCTCACGCGCGGCCGGGGTTGCATCTGGTGAACATTGCGCGCGGTGCCCTGGTGGACCAGCAGGCGTTGCTGCATGCGCTGGACAGCGGGCGCCTGTCGGGCGCCACGCTGGACGTGACCGACCCCGAACCGTTGCCCGACGGCCACCCGCTGTACAGCCACCCGCGCGTGCGGCTCACGCCCCATGTGTCGTGGGCGGCGCAGGGCGCAGCGCAGCTGACGGCCCGGAAGTTCGTCGCCAACCTGGCGCGCCATGTGGCGGGGGAGCCGCTGGAAGACGTGGTGGATGGGGCGCGGGGCTACTGATGCCAGGTCGCGCGGGCGGGCAGAGTCCGCACGCGGCCAATGCCCGGCATGCGAAAACCGCATATGGATGGTCGCAAGCCTTCGTTGGTGGAGCGCGGGCCGGGTGATGCAATGGCAGCCAGAGTCCCTTCGACAGTGCCAAACCCATTTCACACCCGACCACCATGCTGCGCCGCCAATTCCACCATCTGCTGACTGCTTCTGTTGCCGCCAGTTCGTTCCTCTCGCCCGTGCTCACCCACGCCCAGCAGCGCGTGTTGCTGCGTGCAGGCGACCAGAAGGGCGGGCTGCAGGCCCTGCTTGACGCTGCGGGCGAACTGAAGAACCTGCCCTACGATATCAAGTGGAGCGAGTTCCCGGCCGCCGCGCCGCTGGCCGAGGCGCTCAACGCCAACGCCGTGGACTTCGGACCCATCGGCGATGCGCCGCTGCTGTTCACCCTGGCCGCGGGCAGCCGGGTCAAGGCGTTTGCGGCCAACCGGTCGGATGCGTACGGCACCGCCGTGCTGGTGGCGCCCAACTCGCCGCTCAAGACGGCGGCCGACCTCAAGGGCAAGAGCATCGCCACCAACCGCGGCTCCATCGGCCACTTCGTCACGCTCAAGGTGCTCGAATCCGCCGGGCTCAAGGCCGACGACGTGCAACTGCGCTTCATCCCGCCGCCAGACGCCAAGCTTGCGCTCACGCAGGGCTCGGTGGACGCCTGGGCCACGTGGGAGCCCTACACCGCGCTGGCCGAAACCAGCGGCCATGCGCGCGTGCTGGTCAGTGGCCGGGGGCTGTGGACGGGCCTGTCTTTCCTGGCCGCCACCGACGCGGCGCTGGCCGAAAAACGCGCCGTGCTGCAGGACTTCAAGGAGCGCGTGGCACGGGCGCAGGTCTGGTCGTACCAGAACTCCAAATCTTTTGGCCAGTCGCTGGCCCGCATCGTCGGCATCCCGGCCGACGCAGCGCAACTGCAGTTCGACCGCCGCGCCACCCGCTGGCAGGACATCGACGCGCAGGTGCTGGCGGACCAGCAGAAGACGGCCGACTTCTACCTGGCGGCGGGGCTCATCAAACAGCGGCTGGATGTGCGGGGCACGTTCGATACGAGCTTCAATACAGGTAAGGGCTGAGCGAGACGTCTGCGACGCGTTCTTCGTGAAGCAGGTCTCCTCGCTTTTCGGGCGGGGCTTGGTGGGGCGCACTGCGAGGCTTCGACAAGCTCAGCCCGAACGGGTGGGGGTGAGGGGTCATCGGCCGAGGGCCATCCCCGCCCATTCGCGCTAAGTCTGTCGAAGTGGCGCTCCCAACGCCACCCGCTCAGTGAAGGGGCAACCATCGACCGAACCGCGGCCCAGACCTTCAACCCCCGGGGTGCATGGCGCACGGCACAAGCACCCTTGCCCCAGCCGCACCACAATCGGGTCCTATGACCTCTTCCTCGACGATGCTGCGGCTGATCAGCCTGGCGGCCTTTTGCAGCATGGCGTCCATGCGCGTGTGCGACCCGATGCTGGTGGCGCTGTCCCTCGAATACAAGATCACCACCGGCGATGCCTCTGCCGTCATCGCCGCGTTTGCCGTGGCCTACGGAGTGCTGCAGCTGGTGTACGGCCCGCTGGGCGACCGCATCGGCAAGGTGCGCGTGATCATCGGCGCCACGGCGGCCTGTGCGGTGTTCAGCGCCGTCACTGCGCTGTCGCAGAGCTTCACGCTGCTGGTGGTGGCGCGTGCCGCCATGGGCGCGGCCGCGGCGGGGATCATTCCGCTTTCGATGGCCTGGATCGGTGACGAGGTGGCCTACGAGCAGCGGCAGGAAACCCTGGCGCGCCTCATGGTGGCCACCGTCACCGGGATGATGGCGGGCCAGTGGTTTGGCGGCTTTGCCACCGAAACGCTGGGCTGGCGCGCCGCGCTGGGCGCCTTGGCCGTGCTGTTCTTTGCCGCCGCCACGATGCTGCTGCGCCATGCACGCGCCAGCGGGGCACTGCGGCCTGCCGCCGCGCCGGGCGCACCCGCCTTCTCTCTGGGTAGTTACCTCGCCGGCACGATGGCGCTGCTGCGCATCGAGCGTGTGCGCTGGGTGCTGACGGTGGTGGCCATCGAGGGGGCGCTCGCGTTCGGCACGCTGGCTTTTGTGCCGGCGCGCATGGTCGATGGCTTCGGCTTGTCGGCCGCCGCAGCCGGGGGCGTGATGGTGCTGTACGGCGTGGGCGGCCTGATCTACAGCGTGTTCGCGCGCCGCTGGCTGGCCGCGCTGGGCGAGCGGGGCCTGGCCATCACGGGCGCCACGCTGATCGCCGTGGGCCTGCTGTCGCTGGCCTGGGCCCCGGCGGTGGGCTGGGCGATGCTGGGCTGCTTCATGGCGGGCATCGGCTTTTACATGCTGCACAACACGCTGCAGGTGCAGGCCACGCAAATGGCACCGCAGGCGCGGGGCGCGGCGGTGACCATGTTCGCGTGCCTGCTGTTCCTGGGCCAGTCCACGGGTGTCTTGATCGTGGCGTTCAGCGTCGACCGGGGCTGGCTGCCGCCCGTGTTCTCGGTGGCGGCGCTGGGCGTGTTCGTGCTGGGCCTGCTGGTCTCGCGCCGGGTGCAGGCGCGCGGGGCCGTGGCTGCAGGCGCCTGAGGCGCAAGGCCCCGGCGGGGCCCCCTTGTCCGCCACCGCTGGGGGATACCCGCAGACCTTCGGCCTGCAGGGTTTTCGCTTGTAGACTCCGAGAGGACCGTGTGCGGTGGCAGGCCCAGTGGGCAGGCACCAGGCGCACTCGGCCCCGCCCTGGCTGCAGCGCACCTGCGGGCCACTCCCCACTTTGGATCATCCACTACGACACAGACTCCGGGCCGACCTTTTTGCCATGACCGATTCCTTCCCGCCCGCATCCCTTGGATTTCCGCACGCCGCTGGCGTGATGAGCGACAAGATCCGGCACTACGACTGGACCCGCCACGCGCTGGGCCCCGCCGAGGGCTGGCCGCGGGCGCTGCGGTTTGCGGTGGAGATGGTGCTGTCGTCGGACTTTCCCAAGTGCCTGATGTGGGGCGAGGACCGCTACTGCTTCTACAACGATGCATTCCGCACCATCCTGGGCGACAAGCCCGACGCACTGGGCCGCCCGGTGCAGGAGGTGTGGAGCGAGGTGTGGGATGTGATCGGCCCCATCGTGGACAAGGCGTTCCAGGGCGAGTCCACCTTTGTCGAGGACTTTCCGCTCACCATCAACCGCCACGGCTACAGCGAAGAGGCGTACTTCACCTTCTGCTACAGCCCGGTGCGCGACGACAACGGCGCCGTGGTCGCCATGATGGACACGGTGATCGAAACCACCGGCAAAGTGGCAGCCGAGCGGCGCTTGCGCGAGGCCGCAGCGTCGCTGGAGCAGCAGGTGGCCGAGCGCACGGCCGACCGCAACCGCCTGTGGCTCGGCTCGGACGCGCTGCTGATGGTCACGCGCTTCGACGGCCACATCGTGGCGGTGAACCCGGCCTGGACGTCGGTGCTGGGCTGGACGGAGCAAGAAACCGTGGGCCGGCCCGTGCAGGCCTTTGCCCACCCGGAGGACGAGCCCACGCTGGTGCGCGAGCTTCAGTCGCTGCAAAAGGGCGCGCCCAAACGCCAGGGCACGCTGCGCTACCGCCACCGTGACGGCACCGACCGCTGGGTGGCCTGGACCGCCGCGCCGGCCGATGGCTTCGTGCAGGCCGTGGGCCGCGACGTGACCGAGGAGCGCGCCCAGGCCGAGGCCCTGCGCAGCGCCGAAGAACAATTGCGGCAGAGCCAGAAGATGGAAGCGCTGGGGCAGCTCACGGGCGGCATCGCGCACGACCTGAACAACATGCTGCAGGGCATCGTCCTGCCGCTGCAGATCATCCGCCAGCGCATCGCCCAGGGCCGCGAGGAAGAGGCGGGCAAATACATCGACGCCGGCCTGGCCGCCGCCAAGCGCGCAGCGGCGCTCACGCAGCGGCTGCTGGCGTTCTCGCGCCGCCAGCCACTCGACTCTCGGGCGGTGGACTTGGGCGCGTCGCTGAGCAGCCTGGAGACCATCGTGCGCAGCACCTGCGGCGAAAACATCACGCTGCAGATGTCGCTGCAGCCGGACCTGTGGCCGGCGTACACCGACGTTCACCAGTTCGACAACGCGGTGCTGAACCTGTGCATCAATGCCCGCGACGCCATGCCCGACCGGGGCACCCTGCGCATCGCAGCCGACAACGTGCAGTTGCAGGCATCGGGCGACGACTCGGTGCTGGGCCTGGACGCTGGCGACTATGTGCGCGTGGCGGTGAGCGACACCGGCACCGGCATGCCGGCCGATGTGATGGCCCGCGCGTTCGACCCGTTCTTCACCACCAAGCCGCTGGGGCAGGGCACGGGTCTGGGACTGTCGATGATCTACGGCTTCATGCGGCAGTCCGGCGGCATGGCGGTGCTGGAGAGCACCGTGGGGCAGGGCACGCGCGTGTCGCTGTACTTTTGCCGGTCGCGCGCCGAAGCCGCTGCCGAACGGGCCGAGCCTGCCACCCCGCTCACCAGCCCGCGCCGCCCGGACTCGGCCCTGGTGGTGGAAGACGACGACACCGTGCGCGCGCTGGCGGTGGAGCTGCTGCGCGACAACGGCTTTTACGTGATGGAGGCCGCGTCGGGCAGCGCGGCCATGGCCTTGTTGTCGGGCGCTGTGCATTTCGATTTGCTGCTGTCCGACGTGGGGCTACCCGGGCCTAACGGCCGCCAGGTGGCCGACTACGCGCGCGAAAAGCTGCCCGCCATCAAGATCATCCTCATGACGGGCTACGCCGAGCAGGCGGCCATGAACCCGCAGTTCCTGGGCACGCAGATGGAGCTGCTGGTCAAGCCGTTCGATGCGCAAGCGCTGGTCAACAAGGTGCATGCGGTGATGGGGACGGGCGGGTAGGCTGGGGCGCTGTCGGGGGCGCAACGGCGCTGACCTGTCGGACTCCGATCCGTGCGTGCCTGGCGCTGGCCCAACGGGCCGGTGTGTTCATGTTTGAACTGGTGTGCCCGCCTGTGAGCTGAAATGCTGCCTACCGTGCATCTAGTAAGCGCTGCAAGCTATCAATAATATAGCAAGCGCAGCCGCTAGCACTGTTCATATAAGCGTCAGGTCTAACCAATCGATTTTTCTATCGTTTGAGATATGAGGCTTCGCCGATACATTTCCTGCATCCCTTTTTTTCACTGACATGGGCGCCGCAGCGGGTTGACAACAGCCTGTGCGGCGCTCTGGCATTTCCATGATCGATTTACGGGGTATCACCCAAACCTACCAGGGCTCACAAGGCCCGGTCGAGGCCTTGAAGGGCATTGACCTGCACATCACGTCCGGCGAAGTGTTCGGCATCATCGGCAAAAGCGGCGCGGGTAAAAGCTCGCTGGTGCGCGTCATCAACCTGCTCAACCGCCCGACCACGGGCCAGGTCATCGTGGATGGCCGCGACCTGACCCAGCTGAACGATGCGCAGCTGCGCGAAGCCCGCCGCGACATCGGCATGGTGTTCCAGCACTTCAACCTGCTGTCGTCGCGCACCGTGTTCGACAACGCTGCGCTGCCGCTGGAGCTGGCCGGCATGGACAAGGCGGCCATCCGCGAACGCGTGAACCCGCTGCTGGAGCTGGTGGGCCTGTCGGCCCTGGCAGACCGCTACCCCGCGCAGATCAGCGGCGGCCAAAAGCAGCGCGTGGGCATTGCGCGCGCGCTGGCCAGCCGGCCCAAGGTGCTGCTGAGCGACGAAGCCACGTCCGCGCTGGACCCGGAGACCACGCGCTCCATCCTGGACCTGCTGCGCCAGGTCAACCGCGAGCTGGGCCTCACCGTGGTGCTCATCACGCACCAGATGCAGGTCATCAAGCAGGTGGCCGACCGAGTGGCCGTGATCGAGGCCGGCCGCATCGTGGAGCAGGGCCGCGTGCTGGAGGTCTTCACCCGCCCGCAGCAACCCATCACCAAGAGCCTGATCGACGAGATCCTGCCGCAAGAGCTACCCGCGAGCGTGCTCGGCCACGTGCGCAAGCTCGCCAGCCAGCTGGGCGCCGGGCGCACGGGCCGGCTGCTGCGCCTGTCGTACGCCGGTGACAGCGCCTACCAGCCCATCCTGTCGCAGCTGATCCGCGAGTTCGGCGTGGACATGAGCATCCTGCACGGCCAGGTGGACGAGATCCAGGACGAGACCTTCGGCTCGCTGGCCGTGTACGCGAGCGGCGAGGCAGAGCGCCTGTCCGGCGCCGTGGCGCACCTGCGCGCGGGCGGTGTCGAGGTCGAAGAAGTCGCTGTGGCAGGCTGAAAGCAGAGGAAACAACCATGTTCAACAACTTCACCCCCGCCATGCTCGACCTGTTCGCGTCCTCGCTGTGGGAGACGCTCATCATGGTCGGCATCTCCGGCATCGTCGGCGGCCTCATCGGCGTGCCGCTGGGCGTCTTCCTGCGGCTGACGGACCACGGCGGCGTGCTGGAAAACGGCCCCACCAACAAGCTGGTTGGCTGGCTGGTCAATGCCGTGCGGTCCACGCCATTCATCATCTTGCTGGTGGCGATCATTCCGTTTACGCGCTTCATCACCGGCTCGTCCATCGGCACGGCCGCCGCCGTGGTGCCCCTGACCATCGCCGCCGCGCCGTTCGTGGCACGCCTGGTCGAAGCCGCACTGCGTGAGGTCGACCACGGCCTGGTCGAAGCCGCCCAGGCCATGGGCGCCACCACCAGCCAGATCGTCTGGAAGGTGCTGCTGCCCGAGGCACTGCCCGGCATCGTCGCCGGCCTGACTATCACCTTCGTCAGCCTGACGGGCTACTCGGCCATGGCCGGCGCCATCGGCGGCGGCGGCCTGGGCGACCTGGGCATCCGCTACGGCTACCAGCGCTTCTTGCCCGAGATCATGTTGGCCGTGGTGCTGGTGCTGATCTTCTTCGTGCAGGCCGTGCAGAGCCTGGGCGACTGGGCGGTGCGCAGGCTGAGCCACCGGTGAGGGTGGGGCCGGTGCCAGCCACCTTGTAGGCTTCCCAGGCATGCGGGTCCGACGCGTTGTCTTCGCCTGCATCGCAGGGGTGGCGGCTTTCGCTCTGGTAGCTGCGGCTGTGGGTGAGTTACTCAGTCATCCTGCCCAGGGGCAGATCGGCCCCCCACCGCACGATTTTCCGGCGCAGGCATTTTTGGCGTACACGCCCGCCGGGCACGCCCTGGCCGGTTGGCTGACCAGCGGACGTCCTGGCAAGGGCGCGGTGCTGCTGCTGCACGGTGTGCGGGCAGACAGAACGCAGATGCTGGCCCGCGCGCGGTTTCTGAACCGCAGCGGGTATGCCACCCTGTTGATCGACTTGCCTGCGCACGGCGAGAGCGCCGGTGACCGCATTACCTTCGGTGCGCGCGAAGCGGCGGGCGTCGTGACAGCTTTGGATTTCTTGCGGCGCGAGTTCCCTGGCGAGCCAGTGGGCGTGATCGGCGTGTCGCTCGGGGCGGCCTCCACCGTGCTCGCAGCGCCGACGCCACCGCCCGACGCAGTCATTCTGGAGTCGATGTACCCCACCATCGATGACGCGGTGGCCAACCGTTTGACCTCGCGCCTGGGCGCGTGGGGCGCCTACCTGGCGCCACCGCTGCTGTGGCAATTCCCGCTCCGGGCCGACGTGCATGTCAGCCAGTTGCGCCCTGTGGAGGCGGTGCACCGCCTGGGCTCGCCGGTTCTCATCATGGGTGGCACGCAAGACCCGTCCACGCCCTGGGCAGAAACCGAGCGCATCTTTGCCGCCGCCTCGCAGCCCAAGGAGCTGTGGCGCGTGGAAGGGGCCGGGCATGTGGACCTGCATGCGTTTGGGCCCGCTGCGTATGAGGACACGGTGCTGCGGTTTCTGGCCCGGCACATGCCAGCGCGGTAACGGGCATTTCGCCGCCGGTGGGTGCCCGGACCGCCCGCCCGCCCGTCGGAGGTGTTGCGCATTCCTCCCAAGACCGTTTCCGAGCCACTACCATCGCCCATCCCTCGACTCCTGATCACCAGCCCATGACTACCCTTAACCCCGCCCCGTCCGACGAATGCGCCCAGTTGCGCACTGCCCTGCTAGGCCTGCACCGCACCTTGGTGGACCTTGAGCGGCGCGACTATGAGAAGCAACACGGCCAGCAGTCTGCGGGGCAGTTTCTGCAGCTCATGGCGTACGACGAGTCCATGCGGTGGCTGGAGCCGTTGAGCCGGTTGATCGTGATGCTGGACGAGGCACTGGACGCGCAAGGCAAGGGCACTGACAGCGTCGCCCCCACGGTGGTCGCGCAGCGGGTGCGCGACCTGCTGCGGCTCAACCGGGAGGAGCCTGGAGAGTTTGGTGCGCGGTACCTTCACCACTTTGACCAGTCGCCCGACCTGGCGGTGGAGCACGCGGGACTGCTGCGTGCGTTGAATCGCTGAACCGCTAACTTGCCGCGCTATGCAGCGGCAGGCGCATCTGTTGGGGTCCGCAAGAAGCCTCGCCGAAACCGGTGTCGCGCCGCGCGACCTCTCGGTACGAGCGTGCAGCAAGGCACGGCACGCCCGGCGGAGCGGGTTGGCTCAGTGCATGGTTGCCGCCATGGCACCCGCCAACGGGCGCCCCAGGCCTCAGCGCATCAGTCCGTCGATATCTTGTGTTCCGTCACCAGCTTGCCCAACCGCGCGGTGTCGCTCGCGATCTGCTGCGCCATTTGCGCCGGTGTGTTGCCGACGGGCTCGGCGCCGATGTCCTGCATGCGCTTCTTGAAGTCTGCCGACTGGATCACCTTGACCATTTCAGCGTTGAGCCGTTCCACGATCTCTGGCGGGGTGCGTGCGGGTGCGAGCACTCCGAACCAGGTGCCGATGTCGAAGCCTGGAAAGCCGCTTTCCGCCAGCGTGGGCACGTCGGGCAGTGATGAAGACCGCCTGGCCGTGGTCACCGCCAGCGCGCGCAGCTTGCCGGCCTTGATGTGGGGCAACACGGGGGTCACGGTGTCGAACGACATCGACACCTGGCCGCCCAGCAGGTCGGTGGTGAGCGGGCCGCTGCCTTTGTAGGGCACGTGCAGCAGCGGCTGGCCGATGGCCGCGGCGAACTGCGTGCCGATCAGGTGCTGCGCCGTGCCTGCGCCGTTGGAGCCGTACGAGAACTTGTCGGGTGACGCCTTGATCAGCGCCACAAGCTCCTTCACGTCCTTGGCGGGCGTGGTGGCGGCCACCGCGAGCACGTTGGGCACCAGCGCGACGGTGGTGATGGGCGCAAAGCTCTTTTGAAAGTCGTAGCCGAGCTTCTTGTACACGCTGGTGGCGATGGTGTGGTGCACCGCGCCCATCAGCAGCGTGTGGCCGTCGGGCGCGGCCTTGGCGACGTAGTCGGCGCCGATGGTGGCGCCCGCGCCGCCGCGGTTCTCCACGATCACCGGTTGGCCCAGGGCTGCGCCCAGCTTTTCGCCCAGCGCGCGTGCCAGCACGTCGGTGGTGCCGCCCGCGGCAAAGGGTACGACGATGGTGACGGGCTTGGTCGGCCACGCGGGCGTTTGGGCCCAGGCCTTGGTGCCAGGTGTCCCGCACACGGCTGCCGCGATGGCGGCAATGGCGGTGTTGGCGATGAGGCTGCGGCGTGAAAGCAGTGCTTGCGGCGGCGAGCCCCGGGCGGGCTGCTGCGTGCCGGTCGAGCAGGGAATGGCGATGGGGTTCATGTTTGTCTCCGTTGTGTTTTTTGTGGTTGTCGTGGCGTGCACGGCTTCGCTGGCAGTGCTACGCGGGTCTTGCTTTGCCGGGGGAAGAAAGTGCCCGGTTGCGCGGGGCCCCTGGCTGGCGGTGTCTTCGCACCGCAGGGCAGGGGCTCGCCTCGCCCGGTCTCAAGCGGCGCGCTGCAGAGGCTGGTGCGCCAGCAGTGCGCACACGGCGTCCGTCACCTGCGCCGTGGTGGCCGTGCCGCCCAGGTCGCGGGTGTGCAGGGCCGGGTTGGCGGTGACCTGCTCGATGGCCTGCATCACCTGCCGGGCGGCCTCGGTCTCGCCCAGGTGCTCCAGCAGCATCACCACCGACCAGAAGGTACCGATGGGGTTGGCCAGGCCCTTGCCCATGATGTCGAAGGCCGATCCGTGGATGGGCTCGAACATGCTGGGGTAGCGGCGCTCGGGGTCGATGTTGCCGGTGGGCGCAATGCCCAGGCTGCCGGCGAGCGCGGCGGCCAGGTCCGATAGGATGTCGGCGTGCAGGTTGGTGGCGACGATGGTGTCCAGCGTGGCGGGGCGGTTGACCATGCGGGCCGTGGCGGCGTCCACCAGCTCCTTGTCCCACTTCACGTCGGGGAACTCCTGGCTGACCTTGGCGGCGATCTCGTCCCACATGACCATCGCATGGCGTTGGGCATTGCTCTTGGTGATGACGGTGAGCAGCTTGCGCGGCCGGGACTGCGCCAGTCGAAACGCAAGGCGCAGGATGCGCTCCACGCCCACCCGGGTCATGATGGAAACATCGGTGGCCGCCTCGATGGGGTGGCCCTGGTGTACGCGGCCACCCACGCCGGAGTATTCGCCTTCGGAGTTTTCGCGCACGATGACCCAGTCCAGGTCCTTGGGGGTGCAGCGCTTGAGCGGCGCGTCGATGCCCGGGAGGATGCGCGTGGGCCGCACGTTGGCGTACTGGTCGAATCCCTGGCAGATTTTGAGGCGCAGTCCCCACAAAGTGATGTGGTCGGGGATGTCCGGGTCGCCGGCCGAGCCGAACAGGATGGCGTCCTTGCCGCGCAGGGCATCCAGCCCATCGGCGGGCATCATCACGCCGTGGGCGCGGTACCAGTCGCCGCCCCAGCCGAAGTTCTCGAACTCGAACTGCAGGCCGGGGTGCTGGGTGGACAGTGCTTCGAGCACGCGCTGTCCGGCGGGAATCACTTCCTTGCCGATGCCGTCTCCGGGAATGGTGGCGATTGAGTAGGTGGTCATGGGGGTAGGGCGTTGAACGCGGTGAGTGGCTGAATGGATGGAGCGGACTGTAGGCCTGGACGCGGCGCAGGAACGGCGATAAAGTGAATCCATCGTTAACCCTGGGTTGAAGGTCTCGCCGATGAGTTCCAGCACCATCCAGCCCGCCGAACTGGGCTTTTTCTCCACCCTGGCCGCCAGCCCCAGCCTGAGCGCCGCAGGGCGCGAGATGGGTGTGTCGACCGCCGCGGTCAGCAAGCACCTGGCGCAGATGGAGCGGCGACTGGGCGTGGTGCTGGTGAACCGGTCCACCCGCCGCATGAGCCTCACGCCCGAGGGCGAGCTGCTGCTGGAACACGCGCGCCGCATCCTGCGCGAGATCGACGCGCTGGACGAACTCATCGTGCAGTCCCGCGCCAGCCCCAAGGGCCTGCTGCGCGTGAACGCCACGCTGGGCTTCGGGCGCATGCACATCGCGCCGGCCATCTCCGACTTCGTGCGGCTGTACCCCGAGGTGGATGTGCAATTGCAGCTGTCGGTGCACCCGCCGCCCATCACCGACGACGCCTACGACGTGTGCGTGCGGTTCGGCGAGCCGCCCGACGGCCGTGTCGTCGCCCGCCGCATCGCCCCCAACCGGCGCGTGCTGTGCGCTGCCCCGGCTTACCTGGAGCGCCACGGCCGGCCCCGCGTGCCGCGCGACCTGATGGCCCACCAGTGCATCGGCATCCGCCAGGGCGACGAGGCTTATGGCCTGTGGCGGCTGACCACCGGGCGGGGCAGCAAGGCGCACACCGAGTCCATCAAGATCACCGGCAACCTGACCACCAACGATGGCGAGATCGCCGTGCTGTGGGCTTTGCAGGGCCACGGCATCGTGATGCGCGCCGAGTGGGATGTGAACCGGCACCTGGCGCAGGGCCTGCTGGAGCCCGTGCTGCCGCAGTACCAGACGCCCGCAGCCGACGTGTATGCGGTGTACCCGCAGCGCCACCAGTTCTCGACGCGGGTGCAGACCTTCGTGAAATTCCTGGCCGAGGCGTTGGCGAAGTCGGGCGAGTTGGCGGGTGTGGATGTTGGGGACATCGCAGGGGCGGGTGCGAGGGCAGGGGCCAAGAACGCTGTGGCAAGGCGCTCCGCCAAGGTGCCTTGAGGTCGCGGTGCCCCAGGAACCACGGCTAGTGCTTCAGGCCGAAAGCCGCACCATCAGCAGCCCTGCGCATACCAGCACGGCCGACACGATGCGCGCCGGGCCCATCCGCTCCTTGAGCAGCCAGGTGGATATCAGCGCCACCAGCAGCACGCTGGTCTCGCGCAGGGCGGACACGGCGCCCATGGGGGCCCGTGCCAGCGCCCACACTGCAATCCAGTACGCGCCCATCTGCATGGTGCCCGCGGCGCTGCAGCGCCAAAGCATGGCCCTGTCCACGCAGAAGGTGCGGGGCCCCTTCCATAGCAGCACGATGAGCGCCGTGGCAATGCCGTCGCCCAGCGTCAGCACGACTGCAAAGCCGATGGCAGAGCCTGCCTGCCGTGCGCCCAGCGCATCCACCACCGTGTACGTCGCGATCAAGAGCCCGGTGAGCAGCGCGTAGCCCACGGCCTGGCGCTGCGTGGTGCCGGTGCTGCGGACCCATGCCAGCGACAGCACGCCGACGCACAAGGACATGACGCCCCACACCGCGCCGGTGCTGGGCCATTCGCCCGCCAGCCACGCCGCACCCGCCATCACCAGCAATGGCGCCGAGCCCCGGGCGATGGGGTACACCTGGCCCATGTCGCCGTGGTTGTAGGCGATGGGCAGGGCGAAGTGGTAGGCGGTGTGCACGGCGATCGACAGGGCCAGCAACGGCCAGCTGGCCGACGCCGGCATGTCCACCCAGGGCAAGGCCAGCAGCGACAGGCCGCTGCCCAGGAGTGTGGTGATGGCCATGGCGGTGATGCGGTCGCCGCCCACCTTGATGGCGCTGTTCCAGCCGGCATTGAGTGCGGCGGACAGCAGCACGATGAAGAAGATGTCGTTGGTGAGCATGAGGGGCGCAGCATTTTGTTTCGAAGCAGAATCATCTTTTTGGGTCAGACTTCTGTAAAGTGAAGTTCAATGACTGTTGAATTCAGAATTTCTGATGCGAAACCTCAACCTCGACCAGCTGCAGACTTTGATTGCCATTGCCGACCTGGGAACGCTCGCTGCAGCGGCCCAGGCGCTGCACCTGGCGCCCCCCACGGTGAGCCTGCACATCAGCGAGCTGGAGTCGCGCCTTGACGCCACGCTGGTGGTGCGCGGACGGCGCCATGCCAGCCTGACCCCCGCAGGTCAGGTGCTGGTGGATGGCGGGCGGCGCCTGCTTGCTGCGTCTGACGAAATGGTGGAGCAGGTGCGCCGGCGCGCGCAGGGGCTGGAGGGTGTGGTGCGCCTGGCCACCACCGCCGGTGTGAGTGTGGGCCTGCTGCCGCCCTTGCTGGAGTGGCTGGCCCGCCAGAGTCCGGGCGTGGACGTCAAGCTCGATGTGCTCAGCTCGGCCGACGCCATGGCCCGCCTGCGCGCGGGCACGCTGGACCTGGCCATCGTGGCGCTGCCCCAGACATCCGGCGGCGGTGTGCAGGTGGACCCCTGGCGCAGCGACCCCATGGTGGCGTTGATCCCCGCCGCGTGGGATGCCCCGGCGCAGGCCACGCCGCAGTGGCTGGCCGATCAGCGGTGGATGTCGTTCGGCCCGGCGACGCAGATGTACCGGCTCACGGCGGGCTGGTTCGCGCAGGCGGGCCTGAACCCGCGGCCCCGCATGGAGTTGAACCACCCGCTGGCGCTGCGCAGCCTGGTGGTGGCCGGACACGGCGTGACCGTACTGCCGCTGGAGCAGCCGGGCGTGGCGGGCATCCATGGCGAGCAGGACACCGCGGGCCTGCAGGTGCGCCCGCTGCACCCGCCCTTGCTGCGCGAACTGGGGCTCGCACGCAGGGCGGCCGAGGCGCAGGACCCGGCCATCCTGGCGGTGTGGCGCGCGCTGGACACGTTTGCGAACGTGGTCGCACCGCCTCCGCCTTCACACCGTGTCGTGCAGGCCTGAAAGAAAGTAACGCGCCGCTTCTGGCAAAGGCCTGTCCTTGCGGATGATGGAGCCGAAAGCGCCCATCTTGTGCTTGATGTGGCACGGCAGGATGCACAGCAGATTGTGCCGCGCGTAGATGTCGGCGATCGACAGGGGAATCACCGCAATCATCGTGGTGTCCGCAATCAGGCGCATGGTGGTCAGGATCGACGCGGTCTCGACCAGCCCGCGGGGCAATGGCGCATGGATGGCGCGGAACTCCTGCTCCAGCACCTCCCGCATCGGGCTGCCAGAGGGCTGCAGGATCCATGAATATTCGAGCAGGCTGTCGAACGGAACATGCTTCCTGCTGGCCAGGGGGTGGTCGACGCCCACCACCACGGACAGCGTCTCGTTCGCCAGCGGCTGGAAGATGAAGTCGGCCCGGTGTTCGGGCGCCACCCGGCCCACGGCGATGTCGATGGAGCCGTCCTTGAGCATCTCCACCAGCCTGTCGCTGGTGTCCAGGGTCACGTGGATCGTGATCAGCGGGTAGGTCTTGTTGAGCGCGATGATGGCCTGATTGAGCAGCGTGGGCAGCGGCGCCATGATGCAGCCGACCGACACCCGCCCGGAGCTGCCGAGCTGCAGCTCGTCGAGCTCCCGCACCATGGATTCCAGCGAGCCGCGCATGCCCTGGAAAAACCCCAGCACCTTCTCGCCGGCCTGGGTCATCTTCTGGCCGCGCCCGTCGCGCTCGAACAGCCGCTGCCCCAGCGCCGACTCCAGCTCCTGAATCATCTTGGTGGCCGCCGGCTGGCTCATGCCCAGTTCAGCGGCCGCACGGCGCAGCGTGCCGTGGTCCGCAAAGCTGAGCAGCAAGGCCACCTGGCGCATGCGCAGGCGGTTGAGGATCTGGGAGACCAAAAGCTGTGTGGTTTCAGGCATTTCTAACAGCACAAAAGTTTGCGTGTACCAAATAGTACATATGAATCATAAATGATAGCCAGAGGTTATCTATCGAGTGCAACTTTTCAATATACGTTAATAGTATTTGTTCTTATATTCGCCACCCATCCGCTTATTGAAGCTTTTTGTAACCACTCTTTACATGATGAAGACAGCAAAGCCCGTCGTTGCCATCACCCTCGGAGACCCTGCAGGCATAGGCCCCGAGCTGATCGCCAAGCTGCTGAGCCAGCCGGGCATCACCGATCAGGCCAACATCGTGGTGGTGGGCGACGAGTGGGTGTGGCGAGAGGGCCAGCGCGTCGCCGGGGTCGAGGTGCCCACCGAAGTGGCCGAGAGCTTGGCAGGCGTTCGCAGTCGCTCGGACACCGGTCGCCCCGCCTTTCTGAGGGTGGCCACCATCAGCCCGGACCAGGTCGAGATCGGCCAGGCCAGCGCGGACTGCGGAGCCTCGGTGCTCAGGGTGCTGAACGCGTGCATGGATGGCGCCAAGGCCGGCGAGGTGGATGCCATCTGCTTTGCGCCCCTGAACAAACACGCCATGAAGCTCGGCGGTCTGGCGCACGAAGACGAGCTGCACCACTTTGCCGAGTACCTCGGTGTGGATGGCTACTTCTGCGAGTTCAACACGCTGGGCGACCTCTGGACGTCGCGCGTCTCCTCGCACATTCCGCTCAAGGACGCCGCCCAGATGCTGAGCCAGGAGCGCATCGTCGCTGCGGCCCGGCTCATCTACCAATCGCTGCAGGCCAGCGGCCACCCAGAGCCCAAGGTGGCGGTGGCTGCGTTCAACCCGCATGGCGGCGACGGCGGCGTGTGCGGGCGCGAGGAGATCGACATCATCGCCCCCGCGGTCCAGCAGCTCAGGGGCAGCGGTTTTCCGGTGGATGGCCCGTTCCCGGCCGACACGATCTTCCTGAAGGCCCGCGACGGCCTGTACCAGGCCATCGTGACCATGTACCACGACCAGGGGCAGATCGCCATCAAGCTCATGGGCTTCAGCAAAGGCGTCACGGTGCAGGGAGGGCTGCCTGTGCCCATCACCACACCGGCCCACGGCACCGCCTTCGACATCGCAGGCAAGGGTGCTGCGGATGTCAACGCGATCTGCAACGCCTTTCAGATCGCCACCCGCATGGGCCTGAGCCAATGGCAGGCCCGCCAGCGGTCCACCGCTACCCACTGACGACCAAGAAGACGCCTGAACATCATGAAAATCAAATCCGTCCGCGCCCGTGTTTTTCAATGGAAGGGCAAGACTGTCCCGCCGCAGGGCAACTTCTGCTCCAACGCCATGGACCTGCTGTATGCGCCGCAGGAGACCATGAGCACCTTCCGCTTCCATGCGTGGACGGTGGTCGAGATCGAAACCGACGACGGCATCGTCGGCCTGGGCAACGTGGCGCTCGCACCCACCATCGCAAAAGCCATCATCGACCAGTACCTGGCGCCGCTGGTGATAGGCCAGGACCCTTGGGACTACGAATACCTGTGGCAGCGCATGTACCGCGCCACCCATGCCTGGGGCCGCAAGGGCGTGACGATGGCGGCGATCTCCGCGGTAGACCTGGCCATCTGGGACATCCTGGGCAAGAGCGTGAACAAGCCCGTGTTCAAGCTGCTGGGCGGGCGCACCAAGGAGAAGATCCCGTGCTACTACTCCAAGCTGTACCGCACCAACCTCGACGACATGCAGGACGAGGCCCAGAGCTTTCTGGAGCAGGGCTTCACCGCATTCAAGATGCGCTTCGGCTACGGCCCGGCGCACCTGCAGCAGGGCGTGAAGGAAAACCTCAAGTCCGTCGAAGCCGTGCGCGAGGTGATCGGCTATGACAACGATCTCATGCTCGAGTGCTACATGGGCTGGAACGTCGAGTACGCCAAGCGCATCCTGCCCAAGCTCGAAAAGTTCGAACCTCGATGGCTCGAAGAGCCCGTCATCGCGGACGACATCGACGGCTATGCCGAGCTCAACCAGCTCACCAGCATCCCGATCTCGGGCGGAGAGCACGAGTTCAGCCTCTACGGGTTCAAGCAGCTGCTCGACAAGAAGGCGGTGAGCGTGGTGCAGTACGACACCAACCGCGTCGGCGGCATCACCGCAGCCCACAAGATCAACGCGCTGTGCGAGGCCTACAGCGTGCCCGTCGTCCCGCACGCGGGGCAGATGCACAACTACCACCTGACCATGAGCACGCTGGCGTCGCCCATGGCCGAGTACTTCCCCATCTTCGACGTGGAGGTGGGCAACGAGCTGTTCTGGTACATCTTCGACGGCGAGCCGATTGCGGAGAACGGCTTCATCCAGCTGAAGGACGACGTGCCGGGCCTGGGGCTGACGCTCAAGACGGAGTACCTGGACCAGTTCGACATCACCGAGTGAACAGCATGCCCGGACTCTCCAGCCCGCGCTACCGCGGTATCTTCCCCGTGGCCCCGACCACCTTCCATGAAGACGGCACCCTGGACCTTGCGAGCCAGAAGCGCTGCGTGGACTTCATGATCGACTCGGGCGTGGACGGCCTGTGCATCCTCGCCAACTTCTCAGAGCAGTTCCTGGTCTCGGACGATGAGCGCGAGACCTTGACCCGCACCGTGCTCGAGCATGTGGCAGGCCGTGTGCCCGTCATCGTCACCACCACCCACACCAGTACCGCGATCTGCGCCGCGCGCAGCCGCCGGGCGCAGGACATGGGCGCGGCCATGGTGATGGTGATGCCGCCTTACCACGGGGCCACGTTCCGATTCAGCGAAGCGCAGATCCATGCGTTCTACGCACAAGTGTCCGACGCCATCGGCATTCCCATCATGGTGCAGGACGCGCCCGCTGCCGGCACGCCGCTGTCGTCCGCCTTTTTGGCACGCATAGCGCAGGACATCGAGCAGGTCTGCTACTTCAAGATGGAAACCGCGGGCGCCGCCAACAAGCTGCGCGAGCTGATCGCTCTGGGCGGCGAGGCCATCGAAGGCCCGTGGGACGGGGAAGAGGCCATCACCCTGCTGGCCGACCTGGAGGCTGGTGCCACCGGCGCCATGACGGGTGCCGGCTTTGCGGACGGCATCCGGCCCATCATCGATGCGCACCGCATCGGCGACCGCGACGCAGCCTTTGCGCAGTACCAGCGCTGGCTGCCGCTGATCAACCACGAGAACCGGCAGGCCGGATTTCTGGCTGCCAAGGCGCTGATGAAAGAAGGGGGCGTGATCGCCTGCGACGCCCCCCGGCACCCCTGGCCACCCCTGCACCCCCAGGTACGCGCGCAACTGATCGACATCGCGCGGCGCCTGGACCCCCTGGTGCTCCGCTGGGCCCGCTGAAAGAACCGACATGCTTCGTTACGACAACCTCATCAACGGCGAACGTGCGCCTGCTGCTGCCTATGCGGCGAACACGAACCCCAGCGACGTGTCCGACGTGATCGGTGAATACGCCCAGGGCGACACCGACGACGTGAATGCCGCGGTGCTGGCCGCGAAAAATGCGTTTGCCGCATGGAGCCAGACGGGCATACAGGCCCGGCACGACGCACTCGAAAAGATCGCTGCCGAGATCCTGGCCCGCAAGGAAGAGCTGGGCAACCTGCTGGCCCGCGAGGAGGGCAAGACGCTGCCCGAGGCCATTGGCGAGGTGACGCGGGCAGGCCATATCTTCAAGTTCTTCGCCGGCGAATGCATGCGGATGGCGGGCGACACCCTTCCATCCATCCGCCCTGGCGTGGGCGTGGATGTCAGCCGCGAGCCGGTGGGCGTAGTGGGGCTGATCACGCCCTGGAACTTCCCGATCGCCATCCCTGCATGGAAGATCGCGCCCGCCCTGGCTTTTGGCAACTGCGTGGTCTTGAAGCCCGCTGAGCTGGCGCCCGGCTGCGCCTGGGCCTTGTCGGACATCATCCTGCGCAGCGGCATTCCGGCTGGTGTGTTCAACCTGGTCATGGGCCAGGGGCGTGTGGTGGGCGAGGCGATGACCCGCCACCCCGACATCGCTGCCATCAGCTTCACCGGCTCGGTGGGCGTGGGCCGCTGCATCTCGGTGATGTGCGCGCAGCTGGGCAAAAAGGTGCAGGTGGAAATGGGCGGCAAGAACCCCCAGGTCGTGCTCGACGATGCAGACCTTGCCCAGGCGGTCGAGCTCAGCGCGCAAAGCGGTTTCTATTCGACGGGCCAGCGCTGCACGGCCTCGAGCCGGCTGATCGTCACCGACAAGATCTACCCTGCGTTCGTGGCGGCGCTGCAAGAGCGCCTGCAGAAGATCAAGGTGGGCGATGCGCGTGCCATCGGCACCGACATGGGGCCGGTGGTCAGCCAGAGCCAGCTCGAGCAGGACCTGGAGTACGCCGAGATCGGCCGTGCCGAAGGCGCGACCCTGGCCCTGGGCGGCCATCCGGTGCGCTGCCACACCGGCAGCGCGAACAAGGGCTATTTCATGGCGCCCACGCTGTTTGTGGACAGCCTGCCGTCGATGCGCATCAACCGCGAGGAAATCTTCGGGCCGGTGGCCAGCGTCATCCGCGTGCGGGACTACGAAGAGGCTCTGCAGGTGGCCAACGACACGCCCTTCGGCCTGTCGGCCGGCATCGCCACCGCCAGCCTCAAGCATGTCATGCACTTCAAACGCCATGTGCAGGCCGGCATGGTGATGGTGAATCTGCCCACCGCCGGCGTGGACTACCACGTGCCCTTCGGCGGGCGCAAGGCAAGCAGCTACGGCCCCCGCGAGCAGGGCACCCACGCCAAGGAATTCTTCACCACTGTGAAGACGGCCTACATCCACGCATGACCGTGAACGAATTTCCTTCTTCCTCCTTGCAGGTCCTGGACCCGCGCGTGGCACCGGTATTTGCTGGCGCGTCGCTACGCCGACTGTGCACAGGCGCCATATGGAGCGAGGGCCCAGTCTGGCTGCCGCACGACGATTCGGTGCTGTGGAGCGACATTCCCAACAACCGCATCCTGCGCTGGTCTGCCAGTGCCGGCATGTCGGTGTGGCGCGAACAGGTCGAGTTCACCAACGGCCATGTGCTGGACAACGAAGGCAATCTTCTGCATTGCTCGCACGGGCTGCGTGCCATCGTTCGCACTCCGCAGGTGCAGGGCATCGTGCGCGCCGACACCATCGACGAGGTGGTGGTGCGGGAGTTCAATGGACGGCGGCTGAACTCGCCCAACGACGTCGTGGTGCAGGGCAATGGCTGCATCTGGTTCACCGACCCGCCCTACGGAATCCTGAGCGACCGCGAAGGCTACAAGGCGCCGCGCGAACTGCCAGCGAACCATGTGTTTTGCTATGACCCGGCGGACGGCGCGCTGCACGCTGCGTCCGACTTCGTGCAGGAGCCCAACGGGCTGGCTTTCTCGCCCGACGAGCGCTTGCTGTACGTGAGCGACACCTCCGCCGCCCTGAGCGCGGACGGCACGGGCAACCACCACATCGTGGTGTTCGACGTGAACGGGCACAGCCTGGAGAACCCGCGCGTCTTCGCCGACATCTCGCCCGGCCTGCCGGACGGGTTTTGCGTGGACCACTGCGGCTGGATCTACACCAGCAGCGGGGACAGCGTGCAGGTGTACCACCCCGACGGGACGCTGCTCGGAAAGATCCTGGTGCCTGAAAAGGTCGGCAACCTCACTTTCGGAGGTGTGCGGGGCGACACGCTGTTCATCACCGCCAGCACGTCGCTCTACAGCATCGTTCTCAATACCCACGGAGTCGTCCGACCATGACCGACAACATCCTTTTGCTGGTGGAAAAGTGCAGCCACTGCCTGAGCTACTACGACATCGACAGCGGCGAGCGCCTGGCCAGCATCGAGCTGCCTGACTTTCCGCACGAGTTCGTGATCGACTCCAACGAGCAGTACGCGTACATCGGCCACTACGGGGTCGAGACATCCGGCCATCTGGGCTTTGGGGGCACGCAGATCTTCCAGGTGGACATCGCCCGCCGCGAGCTGGCTCGCACCATCGACATCGCCCCGTTCAACCGGCTGCACGGCATGCAGATGGACGTGCAGGACCGCCTCTATGCCCTGAGCGAGGACCGCGCGCAGCTCGTGGTCCTCGACCACCCCGCCACCGACACCGCACCCCGCCGGGCGGTCAGCACCGGCGGCATCAAGAGCCACCTGTTCGCCTTGACGCGCGACGGCCAGACGGCTTACTCGATGAACCTGCTGTCGCACACCGTGACGAAGATCCAGCCGCACGACGCCACCGTGGCCCCCGTCGCCTGCTCGCCCGGCGAAAAGCCCGAGGGATACGCGCTGAGCGCCGACGAGAAGACGCTGTATGTGACCTGCCGCTGGAGCAACACCCTGTGCGCCATCGACACGGCGACCATGCAGGTGCAGTACCAGGCTCCGTCCCGCGACGATGCCACACGCCTGTACCTCTACCGCGACGGTCGGCTGGTGGTGACCAACTACGGGGCACGCAGCCTGTCGATCGTGGACCCGGCAACCCTGCAGGAGCTGGCCCATGTGCAGATGGACGCCCGGGCCATCGCCCTGAGTTTTCATCCCACCCGGCCGCTGGCGTTTGTGAGCCAGGACAACGACCTGCTCGGCTACTTCAACATGGAGACGCTGCAGTTCGAGCGCTTCGTGGCCACACAGCGCGAACCGGATGTCTCGCGCGTGCTGTGCCGCGCTTGAGGTGGGTTGCCCATGAATGATTTGATGCAGTGGCTGTTGACGCCCATCAGCGGCGCCACACACCACGAGATCGCCCCCTGGGCCTACTGGCATGCACGCGTCATGGTGCTGGCGTGGGCGGTGCTGCTGCCCCTGGGCATCTTGGTCGCCCGTTTCTTCAAGGTGATGCCGGGCCAGAACTGGCCCACCGTGCGCGACAACAAGGCCTGGTGGCATGCGCACCGCACCCTGCAATACAGCGGCTTTGCGCTGATGCTCGTCGGCATCGGCCTGGCCTGGAGCAATGCCCGTGCGGCGGGCCAGGCGGCCGCCTTGCACGGTGCCATGGGGTGGTGCGTGCTGGGGCTGGCGATCGTGCAGGTCGCGTCGGCGTGGGCCAGGGGCACCAAGGGCGGCCCCACCGCGGCGCACATGCGCGGAGACCACTACGACATGACGGCCACCCGGGTCACTTTCGAGTATGTCCACAAGGCCGGTGGCTACATCGCGCTGTTGGCAGCTGTCGTCACGATCTTCCTGGGCCTCTATGCGGCCGATGCGCCGCGGTGGATGTGGATCGTGCTGGCCGTCTGGTGGCTGGTACTGGGCACGGCATTCGCCTACCTGCAGTACCGAGGCCGCTGCATGGACACCTACCAAGCCATCTGGGGCCCCGATACCGGCACGCCGGCGAGCCGGCAGCCGCCGGTGGGCTGGGGCGTGCGGCGCTACACGGCCGCGCAGTGGCAAAAGAAGTTCGGGCCGCCGCCACCGGCCGCACCCACACCACAACGATAAGCACAGGAGAACACATGGCAGGACTGGAACTACGCAACGTGGTCAAGCGCTTCGGCGACGTGACTGTCGTGCAGCAGATGGACTTGGCAATCCACGAAGGCGAATTCATCGTGCTGCTCGGGGAGTCCGGGTGCGGCAAGAGCACCACGCTTCGGATGATTGCGGGCCTGGAAGAAGTCACGCAAGGGCAGATCCTGATCGGTGGCAAGGACGTCACCCACGCCGCCCCCATGGACCGCGATATCGCGATGGTGTTCCAGAACTACGCGCTTTATCCGCACATGAATGTCGCCGAGAACATGTCCTTTGCGCTGCGGCTCTCGGGCCGGTCCAAGGCCGAGATCGCTGACAAGGTGACCGGGGCCGCCCGTATTCTCAACATCGAGCATCTGCTCGAGCGCAAGCCCAAGGAGCTGTCGGGTGGGCAGCGCCAGCGTGTGGCCATCGGGCGGTCCATCGTGCGGGAGCCCAAGGTGTTCCTGTTCGACGAGCCGCTGTCCAACCTGGACGCCAAACTGCGGGGCCACATGCGCGCCGAGCTGGCCATGCTGCACGAACGGCTGGCCAAGACCACGGTGTACGTAACCCATGACCAGGTCGAGGCCATGACGCTGGCCTCGCGCATCGTGATCTTCGACAAGGGGCGCATCCAGCAGATCGGCACGCCGTCCGAAGTGTTCACGCGTCCGGCCAGTCTGTTCGTGGCGGGGTTCATCGGCACGCCCACCATGAACTTCTTCAAGGCCCGCTACACCACGGAGCAAGGCCTTGGCGTGCTGCGCGGCGAGGGGTTTGCCTGGACCGCGCCCGACTGGCTCGCGGCCCAGCCTCCGCGCGCGGACCAGGCGCTGACACTGGGCCTGCGCCCCCAGGCCCTGCGCCCCCGCGCCGACCACCACAGCGTGCTCAGCCTGAATGTGGATGTCGTGGAGTATCTGGGCACCGAGAGCCAGGTGGTGGGCCACATGAACACGCCCGCCGGCCAGCGCGTGGCGGCCATGCTGCCCGGCAATGCACAAAGCCAGTTGCGCCAGCGGATCGACCTGGGTTTTGACACCGCAGACATGCATGTGTTCGACACCGACTCCGGCACCTCTCTGCACCCTTGAATCCTCCAAGCACTGAACCAATGAACTTGTTCCCACAGGTTTCACGGATTCCCCCCGTCTGAACGTACCCCCATTCGCCCCCCAGGAGACACCCATGAAAAGACGCGATTTCGTAAAAAGTGCCAGCGCCACGGTGTTCGGTGCCAGCCTGCCTTTCAGCGGCATCCACGCGCAGAGCCGCTACTCCAAGTACGCAGGCCAGACGGTGACCTTCAGCGTGCCGTCGCACCCGCACTACGACGCCATGATGAAGATCCTGCCGGAGTTCACCAAGGAGACCGGCATCAAGGTGGAGACAGACCGCCTGGCCATGGGCCGCATGAAGGAAAAGCAGCTGCTCGAAATGGCCAAGCCGCAGGGCGATTACGACCTGGGCTGCTATGTGGTGATGTGGAAGGGCGAGTACGTCGCCAAGAACCTGATCCGGCCGCTGGAGCCATTCTTTCAAAACCCTGCACTGGCCGACCCCGCCTACGACATCAAGGACATCATCCCGGTCTACCTGGAAAACCTGGGCCTGGTGGGCGGCCCCAAGGGCTATCTGGCGGGGCCGGGCGCCAAGCTCTATGGCCTGCCGTACGGCGCAGAGACGTCCGTCCTGGCCTACCGCAAGGACATCTTTGCCAAACACAACCTCAAAGTCCCCGAGACGTATGCCGAGTTTGGCGACTTGCTCCGGGTCATCAAGGACAAGGAAGGCATCGGCGCCTTGGCGTCGCGCGGGCAGGCAGGCCACCAGGCGGTGCACGCCTGGCTGCTGCACCTGAATCCGCTGGGCGGCAGCGTGTTCGACGACCAGTGGCGCGCGCGATTCAACGACAAGGCGGGCATCGCCGCGCTCAAGTTCCTGCAGGAAGTGGTTGCCACCGGCCCTGCAGGCATTGCCGGGTACGGGCAGGGCGAGAGCAACACGGCTTTTTTGCAGGGGCAGGCCGCCATGTACCTCGACTCGACGTCTCTCGCGGGCTTGGTGAACGACCCGGCCAAGTCGAAGGTCGTAGGCAAGGTGAGCTGGGCCCTGCACCCCATGGGCACCCGCAGGGCTTCGCAGTCCGGCGGCCTGGGCCTGGCGATTGCCAAGAATGCCAAGAACGCCGACGCGGGCTTTCTGCTCATGCAGTGGCTGACGTCGAAGGCGCAGGACAAGGCGGTGACCAAGGTGGGCGGCGCGCCCACGCGCAACTCGACGATGTCCGACGCCGACCTGGTGCGGCAGTACCCCGAGTTCATCACTTTCAAGGAGGCGCTCAAGTACTCCAACCCCGACTGGCGCCCCATCATTCCCGTCTGGGACAAGATCAATGTGCAGGCGCTCGGCGTGGGCATCTCGGAGGCGCTGACCGGCAAGAAAACCGCCGAGGCCGCGCTCAATGATCTGGTGGCACCCGTCACGCAGATCATGCGCGAAGCCGGCTACAAGGTCTGAGGAGCGCACGGCATGCGCACACCCGCCTGGGTTCCTCTTTTGTACGTAGGGCCCGCCGCGCTGATCATGGCAGCGGCTTGCCTCTACCCGGTCCTCTCGGCCTTTCAACTGGGCCTGTACGACTGGAGCATGGGCACGCCGTGGAGCGAAGCCCGCTGGGTCGGCCTCGATGCCTTCGTGGCGGCCTTCACCAACCCGCGGGTGTGGTCGTCGCTCTGGACGACGCTGCTGTTTGCCGGCGTCTGCGTCACGGCCGAGATGCTGCTGGGCATCGCGCTGGCATTGGCGCTGGAGCGGCCCGTGCGGGGCACTGCCATCTTCCGCACCTTGTTCATCCTGCCGATGATGATCGCGCCCATCGCGGTGGGCCTGGCGTGGCGCTACATGTTCGATGCGCAGTTCGGCCTGATCAATGCTGTGCTGGGCCTGTTCAAGATCGCACCCTTGACCTGGCTGGCTGACCCCACGCTCGCGTTCGCTGCGATCGTGATTGCCGACATCTGGCAGTGGACGCCATTCGTTTTCATCATGATGGTCGCGGCGCTGGCCAATGTGGATGGCGCCGTGATCGAGGCATCGCGCATCGACGGCGCCAACTGGTGGCAAATGACCACCCTGGTGAAGCTGCCCATGATCGCGCACGTCATCGCCATCACCTTGATGATGCGGCTGGTCGATGCCTTCCGTGTGCTGGAAGTCATCTACGTGCTCACCTTCGGCGGGCCTGGCGATTCGACCGAGATCTTGGCCCTGCACATCTACAAGACCGCCTTCGTGGGCCAGCAACTGGGCGTGGCTGCAGCGATCTCCGTGCTGTTGCTGGTGGTGGTGGCCGCGCTGTCGTTTGCAGCGCTGCGCATCTCCAACCCGCTGGATGCCAAGAAGTGAATGAGGCCGTGACATGTCCATGAAACGCTCCCCCGTGATCGTCACCGCCCACTACGCCATCCTGGTGAGTCTGGCCTTTTTGTGCATTGCTCCCATCGTCGTCATTTTTGCGACCAGTCTTCGCCAGCAGGTCGACATCTTTGCGGAGCCGCTCAACTTCATCTTCACCCCGACGCTGGAGAACTACCGCGGAGTCCTGCAGGAAGACAAGTTCGACCGCTACCTGTACAACAGCCTGTTCGTCGGCATCGTCTCCACGGCGGTCACGCTGATCCTGGGCTGCATGGCGGCGTATGGCTTGGCGCGCTTTCGCTTCCCCGGACGGCATGCGCTGGCGTACACCACGCTGCTGCTCAGAACGGTGCCGCTGGCTGTCATGGCGATCCCGGTGTTCCTCATCTGGAACGAATGGCATCTGGTCAACAGCCTGTGGGGCCTGGTCCTGCTGTACGTGGCGGTCAACCTGCCGTTCACGATCTGGCTGCTGTACGGCTTCGTGCTCCAGGTGCCTGTCGAGCTGGAGGAAGCCGCCGCCATCGACGGCTGCGGCCCCATCCGCGTGTTCACCAAGGTGCTCCTGCCGCTCATGGCGCCGGGGCTGGCCGCGGCGTCGATCTTCACGTTTCGCATTGCCTGGAACGAGTTCATCCTGGCGCTGGTACTCACCGACCGCCACTCCCGCACCTTGCCGGTGGCCGCTTCGCTCTTCATCACCGACATGGGCGTGGATTGGGGGCGCGTCATGGCCATGGGCAGCCTCATCGCCATACCGCCGCTGATCTTCACCTTCGTGGCGGCGCGCCAGATCATCACCGGGCTGACTGCAGGCGCTGTGAAGGGCTGACAGGCCTCGCTCGCCCATTTGCTAGCCCACTCACTCGACCATCCGGCCTCTTCGTTCGCTCGACGGTTCTCGTTGGCACCCGCTTTCCCCTCCATTTTTGTCCTTGCATCGCACCTTATGAGATTCACGCAGAAGCTGAGCATTGCGCAGAAACTTTTTGCCTTGTCGACCACGCTGGCCGCGCTGGTGTTGCTGGGGGCGTGGCAGGTGTCCCGGTGTCTCATCACCATTCTGGGCAAGGCAGCGACCTTGGCCGACGCGGGCCCCATCGCCGACAGCGCAGGGGCCGCGCAGCAGATGCTGGGCATCACGGTGGCGTTGGTGGTGGGCGGGCTGCTGGCCCTGGCGTGGTGGGTGGGCAGTGTTTTGCGCAGGCGGGTGGCGCTGGCACGCAAGTTCAATGACGATGTGCGGGTGGGCAACCTCACCACGCTGATCCACGACCCGGTGGCCGACGAGTTTTCGCCCCTCATGACGGCGATGCGCGAGATGCAGGAGTCGTTGACCAAGGTGGTCACCAAAGTGCGGGCGGGCGCACAGGAGGTGTCCATCGCCAGCGACGAAATATCGCAGGCCAACACCGACCTGTCCGAGCGCACGGAGCGCCAGGCCATGTCGCTGCGGCAGACGTCCGACGCCATCGACGCGCTGGCCAGCAGCGCCTCGCTGGTCGGCGAGAAGTCCGACTCCGGCAACACGATTGCGCAGCAGACGGCAAAGGCGGGCGAGCACGGCAACCGGGCCTTTGCCTCGGTGCAGCAGACGATGCAGCAGATCGCCTCGGACTCGGCACGCGCCTCGGACATCATCTCGCTCATCGACGGCATTGCGTTCCAGACCAATATCCTGGCGCTCAACGCCGCAGTCGAGGCGGCCCGCGCCGGTGAGCAGGGCCGGGGATTCGCCGTGGTGGCCAGCGAAGTGCGGTCGCTGGCCCAGCGCAGCGCTGGTGCAGCCAAGGAGATCAAGGAACTGCTGACCGGCAGCAACGACCGCATCGCCACCGGCGCGAACCTGGTGCACACCGCCGCCAAGCAATTGACCGGCATGACCGACGCCATCCACAGCGCGACCCGCATCATGACGGAGATCGCGCAGTCGAGCCGCACCCAGCGCCAGAACGTTGGCGAGGTGATCCAGTCCATCGAGATGATCGATCAGGCCACGCAGCAGAACGCCGCGCTGGTGGAGCAGACGGCCGCTGCGTCCCAGCAGTTGCGCATGCAGGCGGCCCGGCTGGTCGAGTCGGTGAACGTCTTCACGCTGAACGGTTCGGCGCGCGAGGCGGAAGAGCAGGTGCGGCGCGCCGTGGCGCTCATTCAGCAAGTGGGGCCGGAAAAGGCCTACGCCGAATTCACCCGCGGCACTGCCTTCAAGGACCGCGATCTCTACATCACCGTGTACGACTTCGGCGGCCGCAACCTGGCCCATGGCGCCAACCCCGCCAACGTGGGCAAGACCCTGATCGACATGAAGGACTTCAACGGCGTGCTCATCGTCAAGAACTCCCGCGATCTGGCCCGGGACCGCAACAGCGGGTGGTCTGCGCCGTACCACATTCTCAATCCGGTGACGCAGCGCGTCATGGTGAAAAAGGCCTACGTGCAGCGGGTGGGGGACACGTTCGTCTCGTCTGGCATCTACGTGCTGGACATCGAGTGAACGTCAGCATGGACATGGGCGAAGGCATGCGCATGACAGGGCGGATGGACGCAGGCTTGAATGACCGAGTGAGTGCAGGTCCGGATGCGATTGGGATTGGGATTGCCCGTGTTGTTGCAGGTGTTGTCGAAGTCATGAACCAACCAGGGAATGGGTGAAAGACCGTATGAAACGAAGAGCCTTGATCCAGTCGGCATGCGCCGCAGCCGTCCCTTTAGCCTTTGCGCCCTCGGCGCGATCTGCCGACATCTACGCCCGCTACCGGGGCCAGAAGGTGAGCCTGTGCCTCCCCAAGCACCACCACTACGACGCTGCCGTCAAACTGTTTCCCAGGTTCACCGAAGAGACCGGCATCAAGGTGGAGTTCGAGCAACTGCCCATCGCGGACATGAAGAAAAAGCAGTTGTCCGAGATGGCCAAGGGCCAGGGGGACTATGACCTGATTTCGTACGTCGTCATGTGGAAGGGCGAGTACGTCAAGAAGAACTTCATCCGGGAGATCGAGCCCTTCCTCAAGAACCCGCAGCTCACACCCGGTGACTTCGATCTGCCCGACATCATCCCCAGCTTTCTCGAAAACATCGGGCTGGTGGGCGGGTGGAAGGGCTACCTGGCAGGCGGCGCGGCCAAGCTGTACGGCATGCCCTACGGCGCAGAAACCTCGGTGCTGGCGTACCGCACCGATGTCTTCGAGAAGCTCAATGCGAAGCCGCCCACGTCTTACTTCGAGCTGGAGCAGTTGCTGCCCGTGTTGCATGACAAGGCCGGCATGGGGGCGCTCGCATCCCGCGGAAAAGAGGGGCACCAGTGCGTGCACGCCTGGCTGCTGCACCTGAATCCGCTCAATGGCGGCATCTTCGAGAACAGCTGGCTGCCCCGCTTCAATGATGCGGCGGGCGTGCGCGCGGCGCAGCTGCTCAAGAAAATCATCGACACCGGACCGGCAGGGGCGCTCAATTTCGGCCAGAGCGAGATGATCAATGCCTTCCTGCAGGGCGAGTCCGCCATGTACCTCGACTCCACCCTGATCTTCGGCGCGGTGCGCGACCCCAAGCTGTCCAAGGTGAACGGCAAGGTGGCCTTTGCCAGGCATCCGCGCGGCAGCCGGTATGCATCACAAACCGGAGGTCTGGGCCTGGCCATCCCCACCAACTCCAAGAACGCCGACAGCGCGTTTTTGCTGATGCAGTGGCTCACGTCGAAAGCCCAGGACAAGGCGGTGTGCCACCTGGGCGGCGTGCCGCACCGCATGTCTACCCTGGCGGACGAGGGACTGGGCAAGAAGTACCCGGAGTTCCAGATGCTGTCGCGCAGCATCGGCGACGCCAACCCCAACTGGCGGCCCATCATTCCGCAGTGGGACGAGATCAACACCGATGTGCTGGGCAAAAGCATCCACAGCGTGATAGCCGGCCGCCAACCCGCCGAAGCCGCGTTGAACGATGCAGCGCAGGCAGTGAAGAAAATCATGCAGCGCGAGGGCTACATCACCTGACGGGCCATGCCGAAGGGTGCGCCGCGCGATCTGCGGTGCGGGCAGTTCGGCGGGTGCCAGAGGTACGGGGCGGGGTGACGCACGGTGGGGCGAACTCCAGCGGTGCATGTGCGCCACGGCAGATGGTGTGCGAACAGATGGGTGGGTTGCCTTCGAAACCCTCGCACGCCCTCGACCACACTCCACTAGCTCTTCAGATCCCTGGTCCATGTCAGACCCTCGGAGTCTTCGGCTCCCTTGCTTCTTTCAAACACGCTTGCAAAAGAAGGTGGTGCCGCAGAAGGCGCCATCAGGCATCAGCGCGTAGTCGGGCACCACGCCCACCCGCTGCCAGCCGGCGCGCTCGTACAGCCGCTCGGCGTCGCCACCGGTCACGGTGTCGAGCACCAGCACGGTCTTGCCCGCATCGCGTGCGGCGTCGTCCACGGCGGCCATCAGGCGCTGGGCCACGCCCTGGCGGCGGGCCTTGCGGTGCACCAGCATCTTGGCCACATCGGCGCGGTGGGGCTGGTTGTCGGGCATGGCGGTGATCAGCTGCACCGTGCCCACGATGATTCCTTCTGCGTCCTCGGCCACCAGCAGCACGCGCTCGTTGCGCGCCACACCATCGGCCACGCCGCACCAGAAGGCCAGCGCCTTGTCGTGCGGCAGGGGCCACATGAAGCTGACGGATGCGCCGCCCTGAACGCAGTCGATCAGCACCTCGGCCAGGGCCTCAGCGCAGGCGGCGGCCTCGTTGGCGCCCAGGCGGCGGATGGTAATGCTGGACGCGTCGGCGGCAATGGCTGCCTGGGCCGTGGAGGTTGAGGGTGACAGGGTGGCGTCGGTCATGGTTTTCTTCGGGCGGTGGGGGCGAAGGGGAGGGTGGTCAAGGCGACCACGTAGCGCGCATGCTGGGCGCCGGGGTTATGGAACACGATGGGCTGGTTCAGCTGCATGGCCAGGCAGTCGCCCGCGGCCAGTGCCCAAGTGGTCTCGCCCACGGTCAGGTCCATGCGGCCTTCGATCAGCCAGACCTGCTGGTGGATGTCGGCGTCATGCACTGCCGAGTCCAGCGACACGCGCTGGCCGGGCGGGAAGACCACCTGCACCAGTTGCAGCGGCGAAGGGGCGGGCGGTGACAGCCGGCGGCGCACGTAGCCCGAAGCCGGGTCCTGCCACTGCGGCTGATCGGCAGCGCGGATCAGGGGCGATGGGGCTGCACCGTGGTCGCTGTCGCTGCTGTCCTCGAAGAACGACGCCAGCGCCACGCTCAGGCCGATGGCCAGCTTGTCGAGCACCGCCGCAGTGGGGCTGCTCTGGCCGCGCTCGATCAGCGAGATGTTGGAGCGGCTCACTCCACTGCGTTCCGCCAGGGTCTCCAGCGAATAGCCTCGTGCGGTGCGCAGATCGCGCAGTCGTTGGGCAATGCGGGTGTTGATGTCCATGAAGGCAGTTTAATGGAAATTAAATCCATAAAACTGGATACGGCGGATTTCCACGCTGATGGATTCATCACTCGACGCGCGACGGTGTCACCGTCGAATCAGAGGTGCTCCTGTTTTGATAGCTGCTTGCGCTTGGCAGGCAAGCGGTAGAGCCATTTTTTGCTCATAAGTGCGCTGCAAAATGCTTTGGCACGGTGCACGCCGCCACTCCTGATACTGTGTGTGCGTTGTATTCGCCAAAAAAATCCCAGGAGACAAGACCCATGAACCTGCCTTTGCAACCGCTGGACGCCGACCTGTTCACCCGTGCGCAGCATCTGCTGGACGATGAATGGCTGACCCGCGACCCCGACCTGGCGCCCGTCCTGCCCACCGTGCTCGCGCGCAACGTGGGCCAGGATTGGCACAAGGCGGGCACCTTCCGGCATCACCTGGTCGGCGTGGCGCGGTCGCTCACGGTGTGGCAGCAGCCGCGGGATGTGCGGCTGCTGGGCCTGCTGCACAGCGTGTACGGCAATGCCTTCGTGGACCTGGTGAAGTTCGACCCCGCCAAGGAACGGGCCCGCGTGCGCGAGATCGCGGGCGAGTCGGCCGAGCACCTGGTGTATCTGTTCTGCACGCAGTCGCGCACGCAGTTCGTGCAGAAGGTGCTGGCCGGTGCGCTGGAGGGCGACGGCAGTCTGGTGCTGGAGCAGGACGCGGGCGAAGGCGGCGGTCGCCACGTGCTCACGCCGTACGAGGTGGCGGTGTTCATCATCGTGAGCATGGCCGACACCATCGAGCAGTGGTTCAGCTGGCAGGACGACATCTTCTCGCGCTTTCCGGCGGTGCAGCACCGTCCGCAACCGGTGCACTGGGCGGCCTCGCTGTGGCCCGGCCCGATGCGGCCCAGCGGGCGCATGGTCTCGCAGATCAATGGCCTCGCGCTCGCACTGCAGCACCCGGGTCTGAAGGGCCTGCTGCCCACGCCGCCCGTGTTCGCCCACTGCACCCAGCCCCTGGCTGCGGCCGACGAGGCTGCGGCCGCGTCGCTGTACTGGTCGGTGATACAGCAGGACCAGCCGCTGGTGGACCTGGACGTGGCCACCGGCGTGCTGGAAAGCGCCGTGCGCCACAACCCTTGGGTGGGCGAGCCGCAGATGGTGCTGGCGCAGCTGTACCTCTCGGCCGGGCGCAAGGACGACGCGCGGGTGGCTGCGGCCAGTGCACTGCAACTCTTCAGCGCCTGGGGCAACTCGTGGGACAAGCGTGTGCAGTGGGACGCCTGGGTGGCGTGGACGCGCATCCTGCTGCAGGGCGCCACCGTGGACGGCACCTGGCCCGAGCGGCTGGACAAGCTGAACAACGTGGCGCTCAGAGCTTAGGCAATCTGCAGCTCCTCTCGGTCTGGGGTGACACCGACATCATTGGGTCGAATCAGTGCGAGTGCGATTGGCGCATGCGGGGTTTCTTTATGCCCCTAGGTTCTAAGAAAATAAGAACCTATTCGTTCCAGTTTTATTGGGTAAACCCTAATATGCGAAACATCTCTTAACGAAAAGGTGTCCCTCGTGAACAAGCGCTCGCTGCTGCAAACCACTCTCGCCCTGGCCCTGGCCGCAGGTTTCTCTACCGGCGTGATGGCGCAAGACAAGCCGCTGAAGATCGGCGTCACGGGCGGCCCCCATGCCCAGATCTTCGAGCAGGTCAAGAAGATCGCCGAGAAGGACGGCCTGAAGATCCAGATCGTCGAGTTCAGCGACTATGTGCAGCCCAACGCCGCGCTGGCCGCTGGCGACCTGGACGCCAACAGCTACCAGCACAAGCCCTACCTGGATGCCCAGGTCAAGGACCGCGGCTACAAGCTGGTGCCCGTGGGCTACACCGTCAACTTCCCCATCGGCCTGTACTCCAAGAAGGTCAAGAAGCTCGAAGACCTGAAGGAAGGCGCCAAGTTCGGCATCCCCAACGACCCCACCAACGGTGGCCGCGTGCTGCTGGTGCTGCAGGACAAGGGCCTGATCAAGCTGCGTGACGGCGCGGACCTCAAGGCCACGCCGCTGGACGTGGTGAGCAACCCCAAGAAGCTCAAGTTTGTCGAACTCGACGCGGCCCAACTGCCCCGCTCGCTCGATGACCTGGACGCTTCGGCCATCAACACCAACTTCGCGCTGTCCGCAGGCCTGAACCCCGGCAAGGACGCCATCGCGCAAGAAAACGCCAAGAGCCCCTACGTCAACCTGATCGCCGTGCGCGAAGCCGACAAGGACAAGCCCTGGGTGGCAAAGCTGGTGAAGGCCTACCAGTCGGAAGAGGTGAAGAAGTTCATCCAGACCGAGTTCAAGGGATCGGTGCTGCCGGGCTTCTGATGGCCCCCAGAACCGGTGCCGGCCTGAACGCCGACATTGTTTCGATATGAAAATGGCTGCCACCGCTTGGTATAAAAGCGCTGGCAGCTATTTTTTTGATAGCAATGGGCCGCAGTGCCCTTGCGTGGGGCAGGGCTGCCGCAGCCGGTGCGCTTGATACCCCCAGGTGCACCCCCTAGGATGCGTGGTCCCCCGTTTGCAAACCACCGGCATCGATCACCAAGGAGAGTACCCCCATGGCCCAGCTCAACATCGCCGTCATCGTCGGCAGCCTGCGCAAGGATTCCTTCAACCGCCAACTGGCCACTGCGCTCGCCCGCCTGGCGCCGCAGGACGTGAAGTTCACCCAGCTGCGCATCGACGACCTGCCGCTGTACAACCAGGACGACGACGGCCAGCAGGCCGCCTCGGTGCTGCGCTTGAAGGGCGAGGTCCAGGCCGCGCACGGCGTTCTGTTCGTGACACCGGAATACAACCGGTCCGTGCCCGGCGTGCTCAAGAACGCCATCGACCACGCCTCGCGTCCGTACGGCCAGAGCGCATGGGCCGGCAAGCCGGCGGGAGTGATCGGTGCGTCGGTCGGGGCCATCGGCACTGCGATGTCGCAGCAGCACCTGCGCAACGTGCTGGCCTACCTGGACATGCCCACGCTCGGCCAGCCCGAAGGTTTTATCCACGCCAAGGAGGGTTTGTTCGATGCCGACGGCAACGTGGGCGAGGCCAGCCGCAAGTTCCTGCAAGGCTGGGTGGACAAGTATGTGGCCTGGGTGCGCCAGCACCAGGCGTAATGCCGGCGACGGGCTGAAGCCCGCCACCCTGCGAAGCGGTTGCCCGGATGGCCAGGGTGACCAGCCGCTTTTCAAAGGGCGCAAGGTGTGCGCCCGGAGCCCGCCAAGGCACGGGCAAAAATGCACGAGCCCCGCGACGCGGGGCTCGTGCACTTGTCTTGATCAGCCGCTGCATTCGCCGCGGCATCCACCACGGCATACCCTGCAGGGCGCGACAGCGTCAGGCCGCTTGCGTAACGCTGGCCTGGTTGGCGGCTGCCGCCGTGTGCGCCTGCACATCGCGGTCTGCGTTGACCAGGGCTGCAGCCTTGGCGTCAGGCCCCATGGCCACACCTTCAGCGCGCACGAAGCGCACGTCGGTGATGCCGAAGAAGCCGAACACCACCTTCAGGTAGCTCTCCTGGTGCTCCATGGCCTGGCCACCTTCGCTGGTGGAGTACACGCCGCCGCGGCTCGATGCCACGATCACCGTCTTGCCGCCGGCCAGGCCCACAGGGCCCTTGTCGGTGTACTTGAAGGTGCGGCCGGCCTGGGCGAGGCGGTCGATCCAGGCCTTGAGCTGGCTGGGGATCGAGAAGTTGTACAGCGGCGCACCGATCACGACCACGTCAGCGGCCAGGAACTGGCTCACCAGCGCTTCGGACAGCGCGTTTTCCTGGCGCTCCACGTCGGTGGCAGCGGCCTGGCCGGTGCGAAAACCCATCGACTGGGCCGACAGGTGCGAAGGCGCTTGGGCGGCCAGGTCCAGATATTGCACGGTGGTGCCGGGGTGTGCAGCCTTCCAGGCAGCCACGGTGCGTGCGGTCAACTCGCGGGAGACGGATTGTTCGCCGGTGATGGCCGAGTCGATGTGAAGCAGTTGCATGAAAGAACTCCTTGGAGTGTGTTGGATGTGTATTCGGTAGGTGCCACGGCGTGTGGCCATGGGATGAATTGTGGGCACTCATCAAAATGTTGATAAGGTAGTGAACTTGCGATAGATTGTTCTATCAGTGGAACGATGAACTTTATGCAAGACCTCAACGACATGCTGTATTTCGCTGAAGTGGTGGAGCGCGGGGGCTTTGCAGCCGCTGGGCGCGCCCTCGGCATTCCCAAGTCCCGCCTGTCGCGGCGCGTGTCGGACCTGGAAACCCACCTGGGCGTGCGCCTGCTGCAGCGCACCACCCGAAAGCTGTCTTTGACGGAAGTCGGCGAGGCCTACCTGCGCCATTGCCAGGCCATGCGCGAGTCGGCGCAGGCGGCGGCGGACACCGTGGCCCAGGTGCAGACAGCGCCGCGCGGCACCATCCGCGTGAGCTGCCCGGTGACCCTGGCGCAGACCGTGCTGGCCGAGCTGATGCCCAAGTTCCTGGCCACCTACCCGGAGGTGCGGGTCGAGATCATGGTGAGCAACCGCGCGGTGAATCTGGTGGAGGAGGGCGTCGACGTAGCACTGCGCGTGCGGCCGTCGGTGGAGGACAGCGGCAGCATGGTGGTCAAGCGGCTGGACCACGCCACGCAGATCCTGGTGGCCAGCCCCGAGCAACTCATCCGCCAGGGCACCCCTGAAACGCTGGAAGATCTGGCGCGCCTGGACAGCATCGCCATGTCGGCGCCCGACGGCCGGTCCACCTGGAACCTGATCGGCCCCGGTGGTGTGCACCAGGTCGTGCACCATGCGCCGCGCTATGTGGCCGACGACCTGCTCACGCTCAAGATCGCGGCCATGGCCGGCACCGGCATCTGCTGGATGCCGGACTACATGTGCTACGAAGAAATCCGCGCCCGCCGCCTGGTGCGCGTACTGCCCGACTGGGCACCGCTGCCCGCCATCGTGCACGCCGTCTTTCCGTCGCGCCGCGGCCTGTCGCCCGCGGTGCGCCGGTTTCTGGACTACCTGGGCGAGGCCATGCCGGGCCGCAGCAGCCAAGTCACCCGGCAGGCGATGGACGGTGTGGACGGCTCCAACATCTGAGTGGTGCGGAGGTGGACGTGGAAAAGGCGAGGCTCGGCGCGGTGGACTGGCCGGGCATCTCGGTCCGCCAGGCCTGCGGTAGCGACGCCGCATCGCTCATCGCCATCATGGACGACGCCACCCGGTACAAGGTCGAGCGCGGGGACTTGGCCTGGGGGCCGCACGGCGACTCCGCCCGCCGCGTGGCGCGCGCCATCGAGCGTGGCGAGATGCATGTGGTGAGCCACGCGGGCAAAGACATCGGCACGGCGTGCATCCAGTGGGACGACGAGCCCTACTGGGGCACACAACCGCCCGTGGCGGGGTACCTGCACGGCCTGGCCATCAACAACGGATTTCATGGCGCGGGCATCGGCAGCTGGGTGATGGACTGGGCGCAGCGCCATGTGTCGGCGCAAGGCAGGGGATGGCTGCGGCTTGATTGCTCCGCAGGCAACCCCGGCCTGTGCCGCTACTACGAGCGGTGTGGTTTCGTGCGGGTGGGCGAGCAGGTTTTTGCCAACGGCCATGTGGCAGCGCTGTACCAGCGCGCGGCAGACCGGGCGATGTACCAGCAGCCATTGACCCCCTACCTCGGCCGAGCGTCCACCTGACGCAGAGGTTTGTACCGGCGCCCCATTTTTGGCGCCACAATGCAACCAATTGAAACTGAGTGGGCCACAGCGCACAACCGTGCGCGCTGCCCGGGACGCGCCTTGACTTCTGCCCACCCCATCGACCAGCACATCCGGCAGGTGCGCACGCACCCTACCGTGCGGGCCATCGTGATTCCTCCGTGCCCGGAGTCGCTCCTGCGGCTGCAGGCCATCATGGCCGAGCCGGAGATCGACGCCGATGCGCTCGATCAGCTGGCCTCTTCCGACGTGGCCATGGCGGCGGCGTTGATCCGCCTGGCCAACAGCCCGCTGCACGCGCTGGCGCAGCCGGTGCAAACCGTGGGCATGGCGCTCACGGTGCTGGGCTTGCACCCGTCGGTGGAGCTGCTGTCGGCCTTCATCACCCGCAACGCGCTGCTGGTGCGCTCGCCGCTGCTCGACCATTTCTGGGAAAGCTCCCAACGCCGCGCCATCGCCTGCGAGCACATCGGCCGCCAGCTCTACAGCTTCGACCCCGGCCTGGGCTACAGCTTCGGGCTGTTCTGCCATGTGGGCATGCCGGTGCTGGTGAAGGCGGTGCGCGGCTACGGGTCCACCGTGACCGAAGCACTGGCCCGCAGGGACCGCACCTTCACCCAGACCGAAAACGCCAACCACCGCACCGACCACGCGGTGATGGGCGCCATCGTGGCCCGCACCTGGCATCTGCCCGGCGACGTGGCGCAGGCCATCTGGCTGCACCACGACTTTGCGTGCCTGGGCGACGAGCGCTTCAACCCCACGGTGCGCCACCTGGTGGCGCTGGGGATGCTGGCCGAGTACCTGGTCAACCACCACGACAACCTGCCGCCCACGCGGGAATGGCAGGATCACGGCCAGGCCTGCATGGACCACCTGGCGGTCCCGCCGGAAGAGCTGGACCACTGGATCGACGAGCTGCACCCAGCGTTTGAAGCCGTGCGGTTCTAGGAGCCAGTCAGGGCCCCGCGTCGATCAGGTCTGCGGTGCGCACGTGGCCCAGGCGGCGTGCTTGCTGCGCGGCAGTCAGGCCTGCCTGGTCTGCCAGTGCGCGATTGGCACCCAGGGCCATGATCCGCTGAACGGTGTCCGCCTGGCCGCTGGCGGCGGCCAGCATCAGCGCCGTTTTGCCCGTGTCGTCGCGGGCGTCAAGGGGGGCGCCTTGGTGCACCAGTTGCTCCACGCGCTGGGTGCGGCCCTCACGCGCTGCCTGGCGCAACGCCTGCGCCAACGCGTCGCGGGGCTCGCTGGCGGCGCTGGGCTTGGCTGCAGCGGCACCGGCCGCAACGCCCCCGCTGGCCGCATTGCTGCTTTGCAGGCTACGGGCTGGAGGCGCTGCGGGGGATGCCTGGGCGGCAGGCGTCGGCGCGGGCGCAGGGGCGTTTGCCGGCGCAGGTGCCTCGGCAGATCGCGCCGCATCCCGGGCGGCAGGCATGCGTTGCGCGGTGGCCCGCTCGCGCAATGCTTCAGGCGCGGCGGATGGGTTGGGCGGACCTGCCGGTGGCGACGGTGACGGCTGCGGCGTCTGCACGGGTGCGGGTGCTGGCGCAGGCGCGGTCTGTGGTGCCACAGCGCCATCGGTCACCAGCGGAGCGGGCGCGGGCAGCCGGGGTGCTGCTGCGTTGCTGCCTGGCTCTCGCCGGGCGGACTCGGCCTCGGTGGCCGCAGGGGCAGGGGCCGACTTGGCCTGCGGCCTCGGGGGTGTCTCTGCCGGGTCCACTCGTTCTTGGGCTGCGCGTTGGGCCGCACGTCTTTGCTGGTCCACAGCGCGGTCCTGCGTTGCCTGGGAGGGCGCTGCCGTGGGCGGTGGAGGCGCCGGGACAACGTTGGCATCCGCCGCCGCAGAAGGCGCGGTAGGTGGTGCAGTGGGTGGCGAGGTGGTTGGTGCTGCAGGTTCAGGCGCCGGCAACTCCGCGGGGGGCGATGCCGCCACTTGGCGTTCCCCGAATGCCACTTCGCGTTCTTCGGGCGTTCCGCGCTGAAACTGCAGCAGCAGCAAACCGGTCAGGCCCATCACCGCCACCGTGGCCAGGGCCGACAGCTTCCAGTACGACTGGTTCGCGGCGGCGCGCCCCGGTGCGGCTGTGGTCGGCGACGGCGCTGCAGCGGCAGACGCCGAGCCTGATCCTAAGGCCGCAGCCGCCAGCATCTGGGCATGCGCACGCACGGCATCGCGGACCTGCGCGCCGGGGCGGGCATCGTCCTGGGCGCTGGCTTGGCGGTACCGCTCGGTCAGCTCGTCGTGGTCCGGCGCGCTCATGCAAACTCCTGCAGATGCTGGCGAAGGCTGGCCCGCGCATAGCGCAGGCGGCTCTTGGCCGTTTCAAAATGGACACCGGTGGCTTGTGCAATCTCCTGCACGCTCAGGTCGCCTTCGGCCTGCAGCAAAAAGGCCTCGCGCTGCTCGAAGGGCAACTGCTCCACCGCAGCGATCAGGGCGGCGGCCTGCTCGCGGGACTGCAGCTGGCGCACGGGTCCGAAGCCGGAGTCGGCGGCCAGCGTGTCCGCCAGGCTGCGCTCCGTGTCGTCGTTGGCATCGAGGCTCAGATGCTGCCGGGCGGTGCGGAGATGGTCCACCAGCCGGTTGTGCGCCAGGGTGAACAGCCAAGTGCGGAACCTGGCGGTGGCCTGGTAGCCGCCCGCACTGCGCGCCACGGCAAACCAGACATCCTGCAGCAGGTCGTCGGCCACCGCCTGGACCTTCACGCTGCGATAGACAAACCGCCACACCGCCAGCTCGTGCCGGCCGTACAGCGTGTCGAAGGCGCCCATATCTCCGGCGGCAAAACGCTGCATCAGCGTTTCGTCGGCGTTGTCGGCATCGTCGGAGGAGGGGGCGGTCGGCACCCGCGCATTATGCGAGGCGCCCATTCACCGTCGGCGCGTCGCGTGGCAGGCCGGCATGCACCGGCTGCAGCCTGCGGGCCGTTCAATTCGGGTCGGGCACATACGACACGTTGTCCGACTGCGGGAATGCGCGGGGCGACGGTGCGCGCGCAGGCTGCTCGCGGATCACGCCGCTGGCCACCAGGTTGGCGCGGCTGTCGTAGCGGATGCTGATCACCTCGTTGGGCTGGTCCTGCAGGCGCGTGAAGGTGGTGTGCGACACGACCGAGGTCTCGCGCTGGCCATGGGCGGTGCCCAGCCGGGGCGAGGGTGCCGGCATCGACTTGGCCACGCTGTTAGCGGACCGCTCCGACAGAGCTGATGGCGCAGCGGCAGAGGAGTCCGCTTCAGCGGCCGGGGCAGGCGCCGCCGCTGCAGGCGATGCAGGCGATGCGGGTGGCGGGGGCAGGGCACCGGCAGATGGCATGCTGCGTTGCAGCTCGGCGCTGTCGCGTGCCTCGCGCCGCTGGCGGTAGGGCTCGGGCGTGATGGACGGCACCGCCACTGGCTGCTGCTCGCGGAATAGTGCCACCCCGATCACGCCCACGTTGGCTGGACGGCCCGTGCGGCCGGCATAGGAGTTGGCGATGCTCGAAAATTCGAACGCTGCCACCTCGCTGCTGCTTTTGCGCCAGCCGGTGATCTGGTAGCGCTCGTATGGCGAGAACACATACCCGCGCTGGTCCCAGGCCGCGGTCTCGCCGCTGAGCACGTTCACACCGTCCACCGACGGCACGGCCAGCAAGCGCTCCCCACTGCGGTTGTGCACCGTGACCGCATAGCGTGCCCCCGGCCGGCCCGCCACCCAGTACTCGCCCCTGGCGTAGTGGACCGGCAGCGTGGCGCCGGTGTCGCGGTCCACGATGGTGATGTCGGCCAGGCGGCCGACGGCATGCGCCGGCGCGCTGGCCAGTGTCAGCACGGCAGTCAGGGCCGCGACTGCGGCGTGGGTGATTGCGGGGACGGTGAATGCACCGGTTGTCATGGCAGCTCCATCAAAGTGGTTGTTGGTGCTGGGTGAAACGAACGGGGCGGGCGAATGGGGTTAAGCGGCGCTGAAAAATTTGAAAATTTTTCCAAAGTTCAGGATGCACGGCCTGCCTGTGCCTGTGCGTGTGCGTGTGCCTGGGCGGCAAGGCCATGGCGCCGCCGCAGCCGGTCATTGCGCCCGTTAGCATGGGGCACATGCTGTCTGCCAAACCCTACCTCCAGAGCGTCTGCATCCGCCCGGATGCAGCCATCGACTACGACACCTACCCGTACAACATACCCGCCATCCGCGAGTTAGGTCGGCTGGAGTTTCACCCGGACGTGACGTTCTTCGTGGGTGAAAACGGTTCTGGAAAGTCGACGCTGCTGGAGGGCATTGCCCTCGCCCTCGGCTACAGCCCGGAGGGCGGCACCCGCAACTTTCAGCTGGCCACCGCGGGGTCCGAGTCGTCCCTGCATGAGGTGCTGCGGCTGGCGCGCAGCTACCGCGCGCCGAAGGATGGCTACTTTCTGCGGGCCGAGAGCTTCTTCAACGTCGCGACCTACATGGACGAGGTAGGTTACCTGGAGTCCTACGGCGGCAAGTCGCTGCATGCCCGCTCCCACGGCGAGGCGTTCATGGCGCTGCTCACCCACAAATTCCAGGGCAAGGGCTTGTACCTGCTGGACGAGCCTGAATCTGCGCTGTCGCCCAATCGGCAGTTGGCTGCGCTGGCGGCCATTCACCAGTTGGTCGAGGACAAGTCGCAGTTCATCATCGCCACGCACTCGCCCATCCTGCTGTCTTACCCGAATGCCAAGATCATCCAGTTCGACGGCGGCGGTTTGTCCGAAGTCGCGTTCGAGGAGACCGAGCACTATGTGGTGACACACGACTTTTTGAACAACTATCCGGATCGGCTCCAGCGCCTGCTCGAAGGATGAACGCCCCGAAGTGGATCAGCCCTATAGACCTTTTGGACATTAAGTAAGAGCTATATATTCGTTTGGGTTTTAAAGGCCGGCTCGCAGAATGACCCATCAGACATTCAAGGAGCACGTTCCATGGTCACCCTGCGACTCGGCGACACCGCCCCCGACTTCACCCAGGAATCCACTGCCGGCACCATCCGTTTTCACGAATGGGCGGGTGATTCGTGGGTCGTGCTGTTCTCGCACCCCGCCGACTTCACGCCCGTCTGCACCACCGAGCTGGGCAAGACGGCCGCGCTGGGCGGCGAGTTCGCCAAGCGCCGCGTTTTGCCCATCGCCGTGAGCGTGGACCCGGTCGATTCGCACAACCGCTGGGTGGGCGACATCAACGAGACGCAGAACACCACCGTCAACTTCCCCATCCTGGCGGATGCGGACAAGAAGGTGGCAGACCTCTACGACATGATCCACCCCAACGCATCGACCACGGTCACCGTGCGCAGCGTGTTCATCATCGACCCCAAGAAGGTCATCCGCACCACGTTCACCTACCCCGCCAGCACGGGCCGCAATTTCGACGAGATCCTGCGCGTGATCGACTCGCTGCAGCTGACCGACAGCCACAAGGTGGCCACGCCCGCCAACTGGAAGGACGGCGACGACGTGATCATCGTGCCCAGCCTGCAGGACCCGGCCGAGATCGCGCAGCGCTTCCCCAAGGGCTTCAAGGCCGTGCGCCCCTACCTGCGCATCACGCCCCAGCCCAACAAGTAAGCGCGGCAGAAGACAAAAACCATAACCACAGGGCAGGGCCGCGGCGCAACGCCGTGGCCGGCCCCTGATCTTCGTGACCACCACCTCCATCATCATCGTTCCCGGCTGGCGCGACTCCGGTCCCGGCCACTGGCAGAGCCTGTGGGCCGAGCGCCTGCCGCACGCCAGCCGCGTGATGCAGGACGACTGGATCACGCCCACCCGCGCGGCCTGGGTGGGACAGCTTGAAAAGACCGTGCTTGCGGCACCGAACCCCGTGGTGATCGTGGCGCACAGCCTGGGTTGTATCGCCACCAGCCACATCAGCCCCGAGGTTGCGGCCCGCGTGTGCGGCGCCTTGCTGGTGGCCCCCGCCGACCCCGAGCGCCGCGCGGTGCTCAGCGACTTCGCGCCGGTGCCGTATGCCGCACTGCCGTACCGCAGCATCGTGGTGGCCAGCAGCAACGACCCGTACTGCCCCATCCGCCTGGCGGGCGCCTATGCGCGGGCCTGGGGCAGCGAATTCGTGCGCATGCAGAACGCAGGGCACATCAACATCGAATCCGGCCATGGGGAATGGCCTTTGGGCTGGGCGCTGCTCCAGTCGCTGGAGGGTGAACCCGCCCTCCGGGCCCAGGCCGCCCAGCCGGCCCCGCAGCAGGCGCAGGCGTCTTCGGCCGCGCTGTAGATTGCTAGCTATCAATTTTGTAGCTACTGGCGCTTGTACTGCAAGCGCTAGAGGGTGTTTGGCTGTGAGCGCAATCCTTGCGCGCGACACGCATCAGCGGCGGCTTTCGTCCGCCGCCCGGCCATAGAAAATCTATATGCCAATAGCTGATTATTTAACAAGAATATATTCTTTTGAGTTTTAAGCCGTTGATCCACACAATGGCGCATCTCCAGTACCAGCACCTTCGGGCGAAGCGACCATGACCTCTTTAAAACTCAAGACTCTCCTGGCCTCTCTGGCCTTGGCCGCCAGCGGCATGGCCGCAGCGCAGAACTCACTGCTCAATGTGTCGTATGACGTGGCGCGGGAGTTCTACAAGGACTACAACGCCGCCTTCACTGCCCACTACAAGAAGACCACCGGCCAGGACATCAAGATCGACCAGTCGCACGCCGGCTCCAGCGCCCAGGCGCGTGCCGTGAACGACGGCCTGGCGGCCGACGTGGTCACCATGAACACGACCACCGACGTGCAGTTCCTGGCCGACAACGGCGTGGTGGCCAAGGACTGGACCAAGAAATTCCCGCACGACGCATCGCCCACCACCTCGACCATGCTGTTCCTGGTGCGCAACGGCAACCCCAAGGGCATCAAGGACTGGGAAGACCTCATCAAGCCCGGCGTGCAAGTCATCGTGGTGAACCCCAAGACCGGCGGCAACGGCCGCTACGCCTACCTGGCCGCCTGGGGCGCCATCCGCGAAAAGGGCGGCACCGAAGCGCAGGCCGCAGAATTCGTGAGCAAGCTCTACAAGAACGTGCCCGTGCTGGCCAAGGGCGGGCGCGATGCCACCGCCACCTTCCTGCAGCGCAACCAGGGCGACGTGCTGATCACGTTCGAGTCCGAAGTGGTCTCCATCGACCGCGAGTTCGGTGCTGGCAAGGTCGATGCGATCTACCCGTCGGTGAGCGTGGTGGCCGAAAACCCCGTGGCCGTGGTCGAGCGCACCGTGGCCAAGAAGGGCACGGCCCAGCTGGCCAAGGCCTACCTGGACTACCTGTACTCTGACGAAGCCCAGGAAATCGCCGCCAAGCATGCCATCCGCCCGCGTTCGGAAGCCGTGCTCAAGAAGTACGCCGACACCTTCAAGCCGCTCAAGCAGTTCACGGTGGCCAAGTACTTCGGCTCGCTGACCGAAGCGCAGAAGGTGCACTTCAACGACGGCGGCCAGTTCGACAAGATCTACACGCCCGGCGCCAAGTAAGCCAGCGCGCTTCGTCTCTACCTCCTCACTTATGACCACCGCAACTGCAGTGGCCGCAGCCCCGGCCGGACGGCGCGCGCCCAAACGCGTGCTGCCCGGCTTTGGGCTGACCCTGGGCTACACGCTTTTCTATCTGAGCATCATCGTGCTGATCCCGTTGTCGGCACTGATCTTCAAGACCTTCACCCTGACCTGGGAGCAATTCTGGGCCGCCATCAGCGCGCCGCGCGTGATGGCTTCGTACCGCCTTACCTTCGGCGCCTCGTTCCTGGCGGCACTGGTCAACCTGGTGTTCGGCCTGCTGATCGCCTGGGTGCTGGTGCGCTACAAGTTTCCGGGCAAGAAGATTGTGGACGCGCTGGTGGACCTGCCGTTTGCGCTGCCCACCGCCGTGGCCGGCATCTCGCTGACCGCCTTGCTGGCCGGCAATGGCTGGGTCGGCAGCATCCTGGAGCCCATGGGCATCCAGCTGGCGTTCAAGCCCGCGGGCATCGTGATCGCGCTGATCTTCATCGGCCTGCCGTTCGTGGTGCGCACCGTGCAGCCCGTGCTGGAAGACGCTGAAAAAGAGCTGGAAGAAGCAGCCACCTGCCTGGGCGCCACGCGCCTGCAAACCTTCACCAAGGTCATCCTGCCTTCCATCACCCCCGCGCTGCTCACCGGCTTTGCCATGGCGTTCGCGCGGGCCGTGGGGGAGTACGGCTCGGTGATCTTCATCGCCGGCAACATGCCCATGGTGTCTGAAATCACGCCGCTCATCATCATCGGCAAGCTCGAGCAGTACGACTATGCCGGCGCCACCGCCGTGGCCGTGGTCATGCTGGTCATCTCGTTCATCCTGCTGTTGGTCATCAACGCACTTCAGGCATGGCAGCGACGCCACGCGGGGGCTCCAGCATGAGCGGCAACAACTCCCGAACCATCCGCCGCGCACAGGCGGGCACGACCGAAGCGCCCTGGGTCCGCTACACGCTGATCACCATCGCGCTGATCTTCATGCTGCTGTTCCTGGTGCTGCCGCTGGCCGCCGTGTTCGCAGAGGCTTTGCGCAAAGGCTTTGGCGCCTATCTTGAAGGCCTGCGCGAGCCCGACGCCTGGGCGGCCATCAAGCTCACGCTGATCACCGCCGCCATCGCGGTGCCGCTGAACCTGGTGTTCGGCGTAGCGGCCGCCTGGTGCATTGCCAAGTACGAGTTCAGGGGCAAGGCCTTCCTGACCACGCTGGTGGACCTGCCGTTTTCCGTCTCTCCCGTGGTGGCGGGCCTGATCTACGTGCTGATGTTCGGCGCGCAGGGCTGGTTCGGCCCCTGGCTGCAGGCGCATGACATCAAGATCATCTTCGCCGTGCCGGGCATCGTGCTGGCCACGGTGTTCGTGACCTTCCCGTTCATCGCGCGCGAACTGATCCCGCTGATGCAGGCGCAGGGCAACGACGAAGAGCAGGCCGCCATCGTGCTGGGCGCCACCGGCTGGCAGACCTTCTGGTACGTGACGCTGCCCAACATCAAGTGGGGCCTGCTGTACGGCGTGATCCTGTGCAACGCACGGGCCATGGGCGAGTTCGGCGCGGTGTCCGTCGTGTCCGGCCACATCCGTGGGCAGACCAACACCATTCCGCTGCACGTCGAAATTCTCTACAACGAGTACCAGTCCGTGGCCGCGTTCGCCGCTGCATCGCTGCTGGCCTTGCTGGCCCTGGTCACGCTGGTCATCAAGACCATTGCCGAACACCGCAACGAGCAGGCACAAAAGGCTGCTGCCCAATTGCCCCCCGAGCGCCCCGCACCGGCTGTTGTTACTGCCGCGCGCTGAAGGAACAAGAACATGAGCATTGAAATCCGTAACGTGAGCAAGCAGTTCGGCGACTTCCACGCACTGCGTGATGTCAGCCTGGACATCGCCTCGGGCGAACTCATCGCGCTGCTCGGCCCCTCGGGCTGCGGCAAGACCACGCTGTTGCGCATCATCGCGGGCCTGGAGACGGCCGATGTGGGCACCATCCATTTCAGCGGCGAAGACACCACCGACGTGCACGTGCGCGAGCGCAACGTGGGCTTCGTGTTCCAGCACTACGCGCTGTTCCGCCACATGACCGTGTTCGAGAACGTGGCCTTCGGCCTGCGCGTCAAGCCCCGTGGCGAGCGCCCGAGCGACGCGCAGATCAAGCAGAAGGTGACCGACCTGCTCAAGCTCGTGCAGCTCGACTGGCTGGCCGACCGCTATCCCTCGCAACTGTCCGGCGGCCAGCGCCAGCGCATTGCGCTCGCCCGCGCCCTGGCGGTGGAGCCCAAGGTGCTGCTGCTCGATGAGCCCTTCGGCGCGCTCGACGCCAAGGTGCGCAAGGAACTGCGCCGCTGGCTGCGCCGCCTGCACGACGAGTTGCACGTGACCAGCATCTTCGTGACGCACGACCAGGAAGAGGCCCTGGAGGTGGCCGACCGCGTGGTTGTGATCAACCAGGGCCGCATCGAGCAAAGCGGCTCGCCGCAGCAGGTGTGGGACCAGCCCGCGAGCCCCTTCGTCTACGGCTTCCTGGGCGACGTGAACCTGTTCCATGGCCGCGCCCACGAAGGGCTGGTGCACCTGGACGGCATGCAGATCGACTCCCCCGAACACCAGACCGCGCAGAACGCCAAGGCCTTTGCCTATGTGCGCCCGCACGACCTGGATGTGCAGCGCTACTCGCCCGGCGCAGGGCTTGATGCCGAAGGCCGCCCGCGCGGCATCGTGGCGCAGCTGAGCCGCGCCATCGTCGTGGGCCCCATCGCGCGGCTGGAACTTATTCCATCCGACGATCACAAACCAGCGGACAATGCGTCCCCGGACCACTTGATCGAAGCGCAGATCCCTGCGCAGCAGTTCAAGGAGATGGGTTTCAAAGAGGGTGAAACGCTGGTGGTGACACCGCGCCGCGCCCGGGTTTTTCTGGACCACGCCGCGGGGATCTGATTCCCCCCTGAGTCGCCTTCGGCGCCATCCCCCTCTGGGGGACGCACCCGGTGGACTGGCGGAGCCAGATCACGGGTGCACTGGCATGGGCCGCGCCAGTTGCGTGTCCGGCGCCCTCGGCAACTGCTTTTGGATTGGGAAGAAAAAATGAATTGGTTGACCGCGAACCCGCGCCGTGTGCTGGCACTGATCAGCGCTGCCTGCGTGGCCATGCTGGCTTTCGGCATGTACCTGCAGCATGTGGTGGGCCTGGAGCCTTGCCCCATGTGCATCGTGCAGCGCTACGCACTGATCGGCGTCGCCATCTTCACCGGCCTGGCTGCCGCCCGCGACTCGCGCGGCTGGTGGATGTCGATGGCCGGCATTGCCGCTATCGCCGCAGGCTTCGGCGCTTTCGTGGCAGCCCGCCAGAGCTGGCTCCAGTGGTACCCGCCTGAAGTCGCCACCTGCGGCCGTGACTTCTACGGCATGATCGAAAACTATCCCATCAGCCGCGCCATCCCCATGATCTTCCGCGGCTCGGGCGACTGCGCCGCGATCGACTGGACCTTCCTGGGCGGCTCGATTGCCAACTGGTCGTTCGTCTGCTTCGTGGGCTTTGCGGTGGTGCTGCTGGCGTTGCTGGCGCGCGGCCTTCAGGGCGGTCGCCGCAGCGGGTCCGCCTACTCGACGGTGTGATGCCGTTGCGGTTGCACTAGGTTTCGTAAAAAAGGCGCTCCTCGGAGCGCCTTTTGCATGGGCCTGGCCTTTGCGCCTAGTTCAAGGGCTTTTCTTCGGTGGGCACAGGGGCCGCCTCATCCGGCACTTTGGGAGTGTCGGACGCGTGATGTTCCATGGGCGTCTTCTTGCCGGGCTGCGGCGTCTTGTCGGCGCCGGGAGCGATCTCCTCGTTGTTGTGCTTCTTGGCTTGCTGGACTTTCTTGTCGTGGGCAATGTTGCGAGGGTCGGTCATCAAGGTGCTTTCTGTGGTGAAGCACCATCCTTGTGCCGCAACACAACGCCAGGGGTAGGACAACCGGACGTTGGCGTGCAGTGCCGCGATAGCGCGGTTGAGAGGCGGTTCGGGCAACAGTACTGCGATTGACCGGAGGGCCTGGAGATACTGGAGCACCCTGCGTTGTGATCGACTTGCGCGCGCTCGCTGTGCCGTCGTCCGGCGCTAGGGCACGGGCTCTGCCGGAAACACCACCCCCTGCGTCCCGTCCACCCACGCCGGCAGTTTGTCCATCACGCGGGCCAGCAGCGGCGCCGCCTGCCAGTGCGCCAGCCAGGCCTGCAGATGGGGCCAGGGCTGGGCGTCCCACCAAGGTGCATCGATCGCCGCGAACTGGCGCACGAACGGGCCTATGGCCATGTCGGCCAGCGCCGTATGGGTGCCGAACAGGTGGGGCCGGGTGGACAGGCGCGCGTCCAGCAGGCCCAGCCAGGTGGTGGCTTTGGCACGCTCGGCGTCGATGTCGGTGTCTGGGTAGCGGCTGGGGTACTTGCACCGGTCCAGCGCGTGTTTGAACGGGCCGTCGCATTCGGCAATCAGCGCCAGCATGTCTTGCAGAGCGCCGTCGCTCGGCGCCAGCCAGGCGCCGGGGTCGTGGCGCTGCAGGGCCCACAGCATGATGTCCAGGCTTTGGTCGAGCACCTTTCCGTCCGCCAGCACCAGCACGGGCACGGTCGCTTTGGGCGAGGCTTGCAGCAGGCCCTGAGGCTTGCTGCGCAACACCACCTCGCGCAATTCGCAGACCTGGCCGCTGACGGCCAGCGCCAGCCGTGCGCGCATGGCATACGGGCAGCGGCGAAAGGAATAGAGGACGGGCAGGGCGCTCACGGGGGGCTGTCCTCGCCAGCCACCCCACCTGTCACTTCGCCAGTCGGCTCGTCCGCGATGAGGCGCCGCGCCGGGTTGCCCGGCTGGCGTGCGCCCAGGTGGGCTTCGCCGCGTTGGTCCGCCAGGTCCATCTGGCGCTGGCGCTCGGCCAAGGCGCGTTCCTGCTCTGGCGTGCGGGTGCCGTGGCAATAGGGGCAACTCACGCCGCGCACGTAGTGTGGGGACTGCAATTCGGCCTCGCCCAGCGGCATGCGGCACGACCGGCACAGCTGGTGGTGGCCGCGCACCAGGCCGTGGCCCACCGACACGCGCTCGTCGAACACGAAGCAGTCGCCCTGCCAGCGGCTGGCGTCCTCGGGCACGGTTTCCAGGTATTTGAGGATGCCGCCTTCGAGGTGGAAGACCTCCTCGAAGCCTTGCGACTTGAGCAGCGCGGTGGACTTCTCGCAGCGGATGCCGCCCGTGCAGAACATGGCCACGCGCGGCTTGCCGGCCAGTACGCCGCCCGGTTGCGACTGCGCGGCCACCCAGGCCGGAAACTCCGCAAAGCTGCTGGTGTGCGGGTTGACGGCACCCTGGAAGGTGCCGATGCCCACTTCGTAGTCGTTGCGCGTGTCGACCACCACCACGCCGGGGTCGTCGATGAGCGCGTTCCAGTCCTCGGGCTTCACATAGGTACCCGCGTTGCGCGCCGGGTTCAGGCCCGGCACGCCCAGGGTGACGATCTCGCGCTTGAGCCGCACGCGCATGCGGTAGAACGGCAGGCGCTCCGCATGCGCCTCCTTGTGCTGCAGGGCGGCGAACCGCGGGTCGCTGCGCAGCCAGGCCAGCACGGCGTACACGCCCTGCGGTTCGCCCGCGATGGTGCCATTGATGCCCTCGGGCGCCAGCAGCAGCATGCCGCGCACGCCGTGTGTGTCGCACAGGGACTGCAAGGGCTCGCGCAGGTCTGCAAAGTCCGGCAGGTCGACGAACTGGTAGAGGGCGGCAGTGAGAAAGCGGGGTGTGACCGAGTCCACAAAAATAGCGGGAGGGATGGGAAAAGGGAGGGGCAGGGGGCTGATGATAGCGGTCACTTTTCGTTACGATGTGCGTTGGGGCGCGCACGGCACGCTCTCACCACCGCGGGGCGCAGGGCTTTTATGGGCAAGGAATCCACAGTCAACCTCTTTCGCCGGCTGGAGCAGCTCAACGGCATCGGCGCCGCGCTGTCGCGTGAGCGGGACATCGACCGGCTGCTGGAGAACATCCTGGAGGCCGCCAAGGCCATCACCGGCGCCGATGGCGGCACGCTCTACAGCGTGACGGACGACGGCACGGCGCTCAAGTTCGAGATCCTGCGCACGGATTCGCTCGGCATCCGCCTGGGCGGCACCACGGGCAAGCCCATCGACTTTCCGCAACTGCCGCTGCGCCACGCCGACGGCTCGCCCAACGATTCGCTGGTGGCCGCGCACGCCGCCATCCACGACCGCACGGTGAACATTGCCGATGCGTATGCCGCGGCGGGGTTCGACTTCTCGGGCACGCGGGCGTTCGATGCGCGCACCGGCTACCGCTCGCGCTCGTTCCTGACCGTGCCGATGAAGAACCACGACCATGAGCTCATCGGCGTGCTGCAGCTCATCAACCCGCACGACCCGGACACCGGCGACGTCACCACGTTCTCGGAGGCAGACCAGAGCCTGGCGGAGTCGCTGGCATCGCAGGCCGCCATTGCGCTCACCAACCGGCTGCTCATCACGCAGCTGGAGCGGCTGTTCGAATCGTTCGTGAACCTCATCAACCTGGCCATCGACGAAAAGTCCCCCTACACCGGCGGCCACTGCCAGCGCGTGCCGGCGCTCACCATGATGCTGGCCGAAGCCGTGAACGCCACGCAGAGCGGCCCGCTGGCCGGCTTCAGCATGAGCGACCGCGACAGGTACGAGCTCAAGATGGCCGGCCTGCTGCACGACTGCGGCAAGATCACCACCCCCGTGCACGTGGTGGACAAGGCCACCAAGCTGCAGACCCTGTACGACCGCATCGGCGTGGTGGACACCCGCTTCGAGGTGCTCAAGCGCGATGCCGAGCTGGCCGCGCTGCGCCGCCAGCTGGCGCTGCGCCCGGTGGTGGACGCGCGCGCCGAGGGCCAGGAGCTGCTGGGCCTGCAGCACGAGATCCAGGCGCTGGAAGAAGACCGCGACTTCCTGCGCCGCTGCAATACCGGCAGCGAAGCCATGCGGGCCGAAGACCAGCAGCGCGTGCGCGACATCGCCGCCCTGCGGCACTGGCGCAACCCGCAGGGCGTGCAGACCAGCTTTCTGACCGCCGAAGAGGTGGAGAACCTCACCATCCGCTCCGGCACCCTGAACCAGGCCGAGCGCGACACCATCAACTACCACATCGTCGCCACCATCAAGATGCTGGAGACGCTGCCCTGGCCCCGGCACCTGAAGAACGTGCCCGAGTACGCGGGCGGCCACCACGAGCGCATGGACGGCAAGGGCTACCCCCGCGGCCTGACGCGCGATCAGATGTCGCTGCAGGCCCGCATGATGGGCATCGCCGATATCTTCGAGGCACTGACCGCGGCCGACAGGCCGTACAAAAGCGGCATGACGCTGTCGCAGGCGCTGGCGATCATGTGCCGCATGCGGGACAACGGGCACATCGACCCGGACCTGTTCGAGGTGTTCGTGCGCGAAGGGGTGTATCTGCGCTACGGACACGAGTTTCTCGAAGCGGAGCAGGTGGATGGGGTGGACATTGCTGCGCTGGGGTTTGCGTAGCGCCGGCTTGGCCGCTTGACCTCGCCCGTGGACCGTGGAGTGACCGCCTGCGCCACCCTGCCAATGCCAATGCCGCTGCACGTCTGAACGCCCCGCGCCTCGGGGCTTATCTCCACATCTGGCAAGGAAGCATCTGCTATATTTTTAATAGCTTTTGGCGCCCGTCCAGAGCGCGGTAGCCGCCTTTTTTTACTCCAATTCATCGGTCCCGCTCCGCGCCTGGGCCATCAACCAGTCGCAGAAAGCCGCCATGGCGCCGGTGGCCGTGCGTGATTGCAGCCGCGTAATCCAGTAAGAGCCGCGCTGCAGCTCCTGCGGGAACGGCCGCACCAGCCGCCCCTGGCGCAGCTCGCGCGTGAACATGCGCACCGGCAGCAGTGCCATGCCGGCGCCCTGCGCAGCGGCTTCAGCCAGCGTGAGCGATGAGTCGAACACGGCGCCGCGCACCACTGGGCAGGGTGCGCCCGCCGCCTCGAACCAGGCCGCCCACTCGTCGGCGCGGTAGCTGCGCAGCAGCGGCTGGCGCGCCAGGTCGGCAGCGGTGCGCAGGCCGTGGGCCAGGGCCGGGGTGCACATCACCGACATCGGCGCGTCCATGATGCGTTCGGCGTGCGTGCCATGCCACGCGCCGTCGCCGAACCGGATCGCAAAGTCCAGCCCTTCGCCGGCCATGTCCACCCGGTTGTTGTGGGTGAGCAGGCGCAGGTCCACGAACGGGCACGCCGCCTGAAAGTCGCGCAGCCGGGGCAGCAGCCAGCCGACGGCGAACGTGCCCACGGCGCCCACGGTCAGCACCTCGCGCGGGCGGGTGTCGCCCAGTTTCTCCAGCGCCCGCGCCAGGTTGGCGAACGACTCCACCACCACGGGCAGCAGCGCCTGGCCCTCGTCCGTCAGCGCCAGGCCGCGCGGCAGGCGGCGAAACAGCGGCTTGCCCAGGCGGTCTTCGAGCTTGCGGATGTGCTGGCTCACCGCGGTCTGGGTGACGTGCAGTTCCTCGGCCGCGCGCGTGAGGTTCAGGTGGCGCGCCGAGGCTTCGAAGGCGCGCAGGGCGTTCAGTGGCAGGTGCATTGCGAAGGCTGAGAGCGGATCACACAACTCGGCGCAGCGGGTCGGGCCAGGCGATGCGATACGGACAGTGCGGTAGTACTGGGACCCGGGCGCCGCAGTGACGCCGAAAGCGTTGTGTGTGCCGCTCCAAGTTTTTGTTGGGGCTGGCGGCAATTATTGTCGATGGTGCTGCGGGCCCGGAGTCCTTATCGTTCAGGCCTTGTTTCCACTTCACTCCCCATTTTTATGCAAAGACGACAGTTTTCCTTGGGCTTGATGGCCGCTGCAGCGGTACCTCTGTGGGGTTGTGCCGGCGCCGGCAATGCCGCCGGCGGGCCGGGTCGCGCTGCCGGCGGCCACATTGCGCGGGCCTGGAACGACACCCTGGCCGGCATCGAACGCACCGCCCAGGGCCGCCTCGGTGTGGCCATGCTCGACACCGGCACGGGCTTGGCGCTGGGCTGGCGCCAGGACGAGCGTTTTGCCATGGCCAGCACCTTCAAGGCGGTGCTGGCGGGCTGGATGCTGGCGCTGGTGGACCAGGGCAAGGAGCGGCTGGATGCGCGCGTGCACTACGCCGCGGCCGATGTGGTGGCGTATTCACCCGCCAGCGGCCCCCGCGCGGGCGACGGCGGCGGCCTGACGGTGGGCGAGCTGTGCGCCGCCACCGTGAGCCTGAGCGACAACACCGCCGCCAACGTGCTGCTGGCGCGCCACGGCGGGCCGGCCGGGTTCACCGCCTTCGTGCGGTCGCTGGGCGACGGCATGACCCGGCTGGACCGCACCGAGCCCACGCTGAACGAAGCCAAGGTGGGCGACCCGCGCGACACCACCACGCCGCTGGCCATGCTGCAGACCCTGCAGAAACTGGTGCTGGGCGACGTGCTCACCCCCGCGTCGCGCGCCTGGCTGCAGCGCTGGCTCGTGGAGACCAGCACCGGCGACAAGCGCCTGCGCGCCGGCGTGCCGGGCTGGAAGGTGGGGGACAAGACGGGCACCACCAACAGCGGGACGTCCAACGACATCGCTGTGATGTGGCCGCCGGGTGGCGGGGCGCCGGTGGTGGTGACTTGCTACATCACCGCGTCGACGGCGTCGTCTGAACAGCGCGATGCGGCGATTGCGCAGGTGGCGCGTGCGGTGGTGGCTGCCAGGCAGGGGTAGCTTTCAGTCCCGGTCAAGCCTCAGTCACCGCTTCACCGTTCGGGCTGAGCCTGTCGAAGCCTCTCTCGGCGCTTCGACGGAGCTCAGCGTGAACGGTTTGTGGTGATGGGGCTGGGCATGCGAACCAGGGATAGGTCTCAGTCACGGCAGACCGTTCGTGCTGTGTCTCAGCCGCCACCGACCGTTCGGGCTGAGTCTGAGTAGCCACCCACCGTTCGGGCTGAGCCTGTCGAAGCCTTGCGCGGCGCTTCGACGAGCTCAGCGTGAACGGGTGTGAGGTTGCCATGCCCTACGGTCAAGCCAACTGAAAACCGCAGACCGCAAACCGCACGTCGCACGGCGCAAACAAAAAACTCAGAGCTTCTTCACCAGCACCTGGCTCCGGCGGTCCCAGTTGTACTTGCGCTTGCGTGCATCTGGCAGCCAGTCCGGGTCCACCGGCTGGAACCCGCGCTTGATGAACCAGTGCATGGTGCGGGTCGTCAGCACGAAAATGCTGTCCAGCCCCAGGATGCGGGCGCGCTGCTCGATGCGCTTGAGCAGCTTTTCGCCGTCGCCCGTGCCCTGGCTTTGCGGCGACACGGTCACCGCGGCCATCTCGGCCGTCCGGGCTTCGGGGTAGGGGTAGAGCGCTGCGCAGCCAAAGATCACGCCATCGTGTTCGATGATGGTGTAGGTGGCGATGTCGCGCTCGATCTCGGTGCGGTCGCGCTTGACCAGCGTGCCGTCCTTTTCGAACGGCTCGATCAGTTGCAGGATGCCGCCCACGTCGTCGATGGTGGCCTCGCGCAGTTCTTCGAGCTTTTCATCGATGACCATGGTGCCGATGCCGTCGTGTACATACACCTCCAGCAGCAGCGAACCGTCCACCGCAAAAGGCAGGATGTGGCTGCGCTCCACGCCGGCCTTGCAGGCCTTCACGCAGTGCTGCAGGTAAAAGCCGGTGTCCGTGGGCGTTTGCGCCTCGGGCAGCGTGGCCAGCAGGGCCTGTGCGGCGGCCAGCGGCAGCTCGGTGTCGATGGGGTTGTCTTCGCTCTCGGGCTCGTTCGGCTGCATGCGGATGCCGGGCACCTCGGTCAAAAAGATCAGCTTGTCCGCGCGCAGCTCGATGGCCACGCTGGTGGCCACTTCTTCCATGCTCAGGTTGAAGGCCTCGCCCGTGGGCGAGAAGCCGAAAGGCGACAGCAGCACCAGCGCCCCCATGTCCAGCGTGCGCTGGATGCCCGCCACGTCCACCTTGCGCACCAGGCCCGAGTGCTGAAAATCCACCCCGTCCACGATGCCCACCGGCCGCGCCGTGAGGAAGTTGCCCGAGATCACCCGCACCGTCGCGCCCGCCATGGGCGTGTTGGGCAGGCCCTGGCTGAACGCGGCCTCGATCTCGTAGCGCAGCTGGCCCGCGGCCTCCTGCGCGCAGTCAAGCGCCACCGAGTCGGTGATGCGGATGCCGTGCGAGTATTTGGCCGCATGCCCCTTGGCCGCCAGCTGCTCGTTCACCTGCGGGCGAAAGCCGTGCACCAGCACGATCTTCACGCCCATGGCCTGGATCAGCGCCAGGTCCTGCGCCAGGCTGTGCAGCTTGCCGGCCGCAATCGCCTCGCCCGTCAGGCCGATCACGAACGTCTGATTGCGAAACTTGTGGATGTACGGCGCGACCGAGCGGAACCAGGGCACGAAGGTGAAATTGAAAACGGCGGACATGGCGGGTGGTGTGTGAAAGCCTGCGGTGTAAATCCGCTGTAGGCGCGCATCATAAGCATGCAGGGCATCCTTGTGGTGACCGCGCGCCTCATTGCGTGGCGCCGTGGCGCTGAAACAGCGCCAGCCGCTCGGCAAAGGGCTCCAGAACCAGCGAATCTTCCGCACCGCCGCACGACCCGGGCCGCACGGCGAGCGTCAGGCCCTGGGCCGCCAGCAGCGCCTGCATCTCGTCCTGCGCGATCATGCCGTGGTCCATCAGCGCACCCACCAGCGCGTTCAGCGCGGGCTGGTGGCCGTGCAGCAGCGCCTGGGTGCGCTGGTACTGGGACTGCAGCAGGGCCTCGATGGCGGCATTGCTGGGGCCGACGTCGGTGTTGATGTGGTTGTCCATCTCCACCGTGGCGTCGGTGCGGCTGATGCGCGCGCCAAAGCCGTGGTGGCGCACGTAGCGCGCGGCCTCGGCGGTCACCTGCTTGTAGTCCTGCTCGGCGCCCGTGGTGCAGGCCATCTCGCCGAACACCAGCTCTTCGGCCACGCGGCCGGCCAGGCCCACGCACATCATGTCCAGCGCATTCTGGCGCGTGGTGACCTTCAGGCCCGCAAAGCTGTTGTAGCCGCCCTCGAACGAGGCGATGTTGATCTTCACCTCCTGCGGGGCCTGGCCGAACAGCAGGCAGTAGACCAAAGCATGCCCGGCCTCGTGCACCGCCAGCAGCGCGCGAAAATCCGCGTTGGCGCGCTGCTTGAGGCGGTTGAGCTCCAGCGCCACCGCGAACTGGCGCTCGTGCGTGCCGCCGTGGGCGTCGGTGCCTTGCACGGCCAGGTGGCGGCGGTCTGCCGCGAGGTGGATGGCGAACACCTGCGACAGCGGCAGCGCTTGCTCCATCACCCACAGCGTGGCCTTGACCAGATTCGCGCTCAGGATGGCGTGCACCGACGAGAACAGGGGCCGCGTGCCCTGCGCGGGGAAGACCGCGTTGGCGTAGATCTCGCGCTGCACGTCCTCTCCGATCGCAAAGCGCACGCCGCACTGGGCGGCCACGTCCTGCACGTAGCGGTCGCACAGCTGGCGGATCAGCAGCTCGTACGTGGCGCGGCTGAAGGATGGGTAGATCACATGCTCGTTGCCCAGCCGCGCGATCTGCTCGGGCTTGAAGCGCTCGGACAGCGCCTTCTTCACATCGATGATGGACAGCTTGCGCGTGAGGCGGTGAAAGATGTCGGCGTCGGTATCGCAGTCTTCCACGCGCTGCGCGGTCTCGTGGTACATCTCGTCGAGGTTGCCGCACACGAAGACCAGCAGCCGGCTGTAGTCGGTCTCCCACGACTGGTTGGAGCGCTGGAACTCCATGTACATCGCCAGCACCTTGGCCGAAGGCCATTGCATGATCTCGGCCAGGGGTTCGGAGAGCTTGAGCATGCGCTTGAGCTCCTGCGCGTCCCATGCGTCGAGCTGAAAGCGGTAGGGCTTCTTGCCCGCGCGTTCGTTCTCGTCGTCCTCGGCGCGCTCGGCCTCGTAGTGGCTGTCGGCCAGCTTGCGTTCGATGTTGGACAGGGCCGTCAGCGCGGGCGGCAGGCGCCCGTCCGACAGCAGGGACCACACGTCCTGGTAGCGCTCGACCTTGGCCTCTTCGCCCTTGCGGTCCACCGTGCGAAAGCGCTGGAACTCGTCCAGCACCAGCATGCCCGGCGCACCTTCGGAGATGCCGGAGTCCGCCAGCATGCCGGAGATGGTAGAGCTGCGGTAGCCCGCGCCGTGGCTGAAGCCGTCCATCTGCACTTCGACAAAGCGGTCGTAGAAGCCCAGCAGCTGGGCCAGGCGCCGCGTGAGCTGCGTCTTGCCCGTGCCGGTCAGGCCCCACAGGCAGACGATGACCGGGCGGCGGATGAGCTGCGGCAGCACGTACCAGGCGCGCACCGCATCGATCACGCGGTCAATGACCTCGTCGATGCCGACGAGCTCGGTCTTGAGTTGCGCCGCGGTGTCGGCCAGGTGCTGCTGGCGCTGGGCCAGTTCGGCGGCGGTGGGCAGCCGGTGTGTTGGCACAGCCGCTGCACTGTGCGCGGGTGGCAGCCCGTGCAGGGCCACAGTGGCGTCCACGTGCAGCGTGCGGGGTTCCGTCGGGTCGGGCGTTGCCCTGGATGCAGGTTGTCCTGGGTGCCCGGGTTGTCCTGGGTACCCAGGTTGGGCGGGGCCCCACGGCGCCCGCGTGTCCGCCAGTGCGGCGGTGGGATGGTGGTTGTCAGTCATGGAAAGAAAAGTCTGTTCGTGTCGCCTTGCGCAGGGCGACCTTGTCCGCGCGGCGCTGGGCGCCGGCGCTTCGGATGTGCTTGCCTGCCGCGCTCGACAGGCTGCGCTGGGCCAGCGCAGTGGCCACAGGGTTTCGGGGCGGGCCCGAGGCCTCGAGCTTCAGAACCAGGGGCTGCTTCATGCGGCGCAGCTTCTTGACTTGACCCTGGGCAAAGGCCCGAGAGATTTTTTGAGCACTCATGTGCACTCCACAAACAAAAAACCCCGGCAAGGTAGCCAGGGCTTGTGGAGCGCTGCACGGGGTGCAATAGCGCGCTTGTGGGCCTTGGCTGGACTTGTGAATGCACAGTCCAGCCGGGGCGGTGGACTGTGGTCAGGTGATTGCGGACAAAGGAACAAACATAGCGGTGACCTCCAGTGGTTTCAGCGGCTGCGTGGCGGTGTGCCCGTGGCTGAAAGAAAGAAGCGCGAATTGTGGCGAGGGCTCTGCGGCTTGGCAAGCGCTCAGGGCCGTCGCAGCCTGCATCTGTCGCATGAAAAGCACAGTGCGCCGCAGCCGGCGGGTGTCCCTGGTTGCCGTGGGGCAGGGCGGGGTAGGTGCGTGCCGGGCTAGGCCTGGCGGCGGTAGCTCCACCCGGCCGCGTGCAGCCATTCCTGCTGGTCGCGCGCCTCCACCACCAGCTCGACCAAGTCGCGGCCGTCGTTCAGGGGTACCTGCACTGTCATGCCCGCGCGGTCGGGTGACAGCGGCAGCAAGAACTGGCTGTCGTCCCAGAACAGGTAGCCGGGCAGGTCGGGCAGTTCGCGGAGCGTCGCTGCGGGCACGCCGAACGCCAGCGGAATCGATTCGGGCGCTTCGTTCGCCAACAGCCAGTGGCTGTCCAGGCGTGCCACCCACTGCGCGGGCAAGGGCGCGGCGGCGCGGGGCATCTGCTGCGCCATGGGCATGGTCACCCAGTAGTGCCCGGCGGTGGCGGGCTCGCGCGACAGCAGGTAGCGGCGGCCGTCGGCCTGCTCCCAGCGGTACTGGGTGCGCGGCTGCGCGTCGGACCACCACCAGCCGTCGCTGCGCAGGCGCAGCCCGGCGCTCAGCATCGTCCAGCTCCTGGCCTCGGCCGACCATACCCACAGGTCGATCTGCTGGCTGTCGGGCGAGGTGGCTTTCAAGGGCTTGGCGGACCGGCCGTAGATGCCCAGCACCGCGTCGACCGCGCTGGCCGAAGAGGTGGCCAGTGACGGGGCCGCAGTCGACACCTTGGGCGGCAGCGCTGCGAGCTGCCCGGTCTCCTGCAGCGCCCGCAGCAGGATGCCTTCGGCCACCGGCCCGGGCTTGAAGGCCGATGCGCTGCCGGTGATCAGCAGCGCCAGGCCCGCCTGCGGCAGCACGTAGAAGTCGCTCGAATAGAACATGGTGCCGCCGCTCTTTTGCCAGGCCAGCACGCCCGCGGCAGACAGGCCCTGCTGCTGCGCGCTGTCCCACCCCAGGCCCCACTGCCAGTCGGGCGTCAGGTCGGCGCGCAGGCCCGGGTTCTGGCTGCGGCCCATCTCCAGCACGCCAGCCTTGGAGACGACGCGCCGGCCGTCGTATTCGCCGCCCTGCAGCAGCATGGTGGCCAGCTTCATCATGTCGCCGGGCGTGGTGCACAGCCCGCCGGTGGCGTGGCCCATCACGAACTCCTGGCCCTGGCGCTGCTTGCGGATGTAGCCGTGGGCGAAGCTGCCCTCGGGCAGCGGCAGCAGGGTGTAGCCCGAGCGGGCCATGCCCAGCGGGTTGAGCAGGGCCGACTGCACGAAGGCCGGGTAGGTCTGCCCGGTCACTGCAAGCACGATGCGCTCGATCAGCGTGAAGCCGTCGTTGCAGTAGACCGCCAGCGCCCCGGGCGCGTGCTTGAGGTGGGCGTCGGCCAGCGCTTCTTCCAGCTCGGCGGCATAGCCTGGCAGCGGCGCGGTGGCGAACAGGTTGTGCGTGTGCGTGCCCGGCAGCCCTGATGCATGGCTGAGCAGGTGGCGCACGGTGATGTCGCGGTAGCCCGGCGACAGCATGGTGAACTGCGGCAGGTAGCGCACCACCGGCGCATCGAGCTGCACCAGCTGCCGGTCCACCAGCACCATCACGGCCAGCGCCGCCACCACCTTGCTCACGGAGCCCACGTTGAAGCGCGTGTCCGGCGTCGCCAGCGCGCGGGTGGTGTCGTCCAGCACGCCGAAGGCCTCCTGCCACACCAGCCGGTCGCCCTGCAGCAGGGCGACGGAGGCCGCCCGCGCCTCACCGCGCTGCATGGCTTGGCGGATTTCGCTGCGGCCCCAGGCCATGGTGGCCGCGAGCGTGGGGCCGGGGTTGCCGGTGCCTCCACAGGCCGGCAGCAGGGGCGCCAGGGTGGCGGCGCCGGCCCACGCCAGCCAGTCGCGGCGCGAGGGGTGCGGGGGCTGTGCGGGCGTCGCGCTGTCGTCCGGTGAAAACGGGGTGGCTGATGTCTGCGGGAGCATGCGGTCAAAATCCTGAGGGGCACCCGCCACGCAGACATCGTCGGGGCGGAATGGGGTGTGCGCATTACATCCTGAAATCCACCCCATCAAAAAGTAGCACTCGGCAAAAAGACGGCACCGAGCGGGGCCTGCGCGGGTGCCGTGCGAGGTGCGGCGCGGCGGTGCGCATGGCCTGTGTTGCACAGGGCCAACGCCTGCCTCCGATAATGCGTGCCTTCATGACCGAATCCGCGCCTCCTACCTCCCCGCCAGCAGCAGCCCCGCCCACTGCCCCCAAAACCGCGCCGCTGCGCATCACCTTCCCGGAGTCGCTGCCGGTGTCGGGCAGGCGCGAGGAGATCATGGCGGCCATCGAGAAGCACCAGGTCGTGATCGTGTGCGGCGAGACGGGCTCGGGCAAGACCACGCAGCTGCCCAAGATCGCGCTGGCGCTGGGCCGTGGCAAGTGCAATGCCAAGCCGGGCCAGAAGGGCCAGCTCATCGGCCACACCCAGCCGCGCCGCATTGCCGCCAGCAGCGTGGCCAAGCGCATTGCCGAAGAACTGAACACCCCGCTCGGTGACGTGGTGGGCTTCAAGGTTCGCTTTCAGGACCGGCTGTCGCGCGATGCGTCGGTCAAGCTGATGACCGACGGCATCTTGCTGGCCGAGACGCAGACCGACCCGCTGCTCAAGGCCTACGACACCATCATCATCGACGAGGCGCACGAGCGCAGCCTGAACATCGACTTCCTGCTGGGCTACATCCGCCAGATCCTGCCGCGCCGGCCGGACCTCAAGGTCATCGTCACGTCGGCCACCATCGATGCGGACCGGTTTGCGAAGCATTTCGAATCCACCAAAGGACCCGCGCCCATCATCTACGTGTCGGGGCGCACGTTCCCTGTTGAGCAACGCTGGCGCGCCTTCGAGGACACGCGCGACTACGGCCTCAATGAAGCCATCGCCGATGGGGTGGACGAACTCTGGCAGGGCAATGCCGGTGGCGACATCCTCATCTTCCTGCCCGGCGAGCGCGAGATCCGCGAGGCGGCCGACCACCTGCGCAAGCACCTGGCCCACCAACCGGTCATGCGCAATGCCGAGGTGCTGCCGCTGTTCGCCCGCCTGTCGCAGGCCGAGCAGGACCGCATCTTTGACGGCCACACCGGCCGCCGCCTGGTGCTGGCGACCAATGTGGCCGAGACCTCGCTCACCGTGCCGGGCATCCGGTACGTCATTGACGCAGGCACGGCGCGCGTGAAGCGCTATTCTTTCCGTAGCAAGGTGGAGCAGTTGCTGGTCGAGCCCATCAGCCAGGCCGCGGCCAACCAGCGCGCGGGCCGCTGCGGGCGCGTGGCCAACGGCATCTGCATCCGCCTGTACGACGAGGCGGACTTCAACGCCCGCCCGCGCTTCACCGACCCCGAAATCCTGCGGTCATCGCTGGCCGGCGTCATCCTGCGCATGAAGTCGCTGCACCTTGGCGACGTGGTGCAGTTTCCGTTCATCGAGGCCCCGTCGGGCCGCGCCATTGCCGACGGCTACCAGCTGCTGGCCGAGCTGGGCGCGGTGGACGAGGCCAACGAGCTCACGCCCATGGGCGTGGAGCTGTCGCGCCTGCCGCTGGACCCGCGTGTGGGCCGCATGATTCTGGAGGCGCGCGACCGCAAGGCGCTCGACGAAGTGCTGGTCATCGCCAGCGCCCTGAGCGTGCAGGACGTGCGCGACCGGCCCATGGAGGCCCAGCAGCAGGCCGACCAGGCGCATGCCAAGTTCGACGACGAAAAGAGCGAATTCAGCGGCTACCTCAAGCTCTGGAAGTGGATCAACGAGGCCCGCGGCGGCGCGCCCACGCTGCCCTCGGCCCGCGCGCAGAAGGCCATGGCCCACCAGCGCGCCCCGTCGCAGGCCCACCTGCCCGTGGCCCAGCGGCTGGTGGCCGCTGCGGCACCCGCGCCCGCCGTGGCCAGTGCCTCGGCACCGGCGCCCACTCACAAGCTGAGCAACCGCCAGTACGAGCAGTTGCTGCGCCAGAACTTCATCAGCATCCGCCGCCTGCGCGAGTGGCGCGACATCCACACCCAGCTGCTCACCGTGGTCACCGAGCACAAGTGGCCCATCAACACGCAGCCTGCCAGCTACGAGCAACTGCACCTGTCCATGCTGGCCGGGCTGCTGGGCAACATCGGCGCGCGCAGCGAAGAGGAAGACTGGTACCTGGGCGCGCGCGGCATCAAGTTCTACAAGCACCCGGGCGCGCACCTGTCGAAGAAGCCCGGCCGCTGGATCGTAGCGGCCGAACTGGTGGAGACCACGCGCCTGTTCGGCCGGGGCATCGCCGCCATCGAGCCGCAGTGGATCGAGCAGGTGGGCGGCCATCTGCTGAAAAAGCAGCTGCTCGACCCGCACTGGGAGAAGAAGTCGGCCGAGGTGACGGCACTGGAGCGCGCCACGCTCTACGGCATCGTGATCTACAGCGGCCGCCGCATCAACTTCGGCAAGATCGACCCGTACGCTGCACGCGAGATCTTCATCCGCGAAGCGCTGGTGGGTGGCAACTGGGAGACCAAGCTGCCGTTCTTGGCCGCCAACCAGAAGATGATTGCCAAGGTCGAAGAGCTCGAACACAAGTCGCGCCGACAGGACGTGCTGGTGGACGACGAGCTCATCTACGCCTTTTACGACCAGCAACTGCCGCCGGACATCTGCAACGGCCATGGCTTCGAGGCCTGGTACCGCGAAGAGTCGAAGAAGCGCCAGATGGGCGCCGCGCCCGGCCAGCCCGAGCTGCTCAAGCTCACGCGCGAAGAACTCATGCGCCACGAGGCCGCGGGCATCACCAGCAACGCGTTTCCCAAGACGGTGCGCCTGGGTGGGGTGGACTGCACAGCCACCTACCTGCACGAGCCCGGCGACCCGCGTGACGGCATCACCGTGACCATCCCGCTGTTCGTGCTCAACCAGGTGAACGACGAGCGCTGCGAGTGGCTGGTGCCCGGCATGCTCAAGGACAAGATCCAGGCCCTGCTCAAGAGCCTGCACCAGCGCCCGCGCAGCCGCTTCGTGCCGCTGCCCGAGTCGGCCACGCGCCTGGCCGCGTTGTTCAACACGCCCGAGCGGTTTGGCACCGGCAGCCTCACGGACGCACTGCTCAAGCAGGTGCGCGACGAGACATCGCTCGATGTGAAGCGCGCCGACTTCAAGCTGGACATGCTCAGCCCGCACCTGTTCATGAACTTCCGCGTGGTGGACGAGCACGGCCGCCAACTGGGCCATGGCCGCAACCTGGGCGCCCTGAAGGCCGAATGGGGCGCCAAGGCGCGGGGCGCCTTCCAGGCGCTGGCGGGACTCAAGCTCGGTGGTGGCAGCGGTGGTGGCGCTGCAGACAGTGCAAATATTGAGCAAAAACAGCCTCTACCGCTTGCTGGGCGAGCGCAAGCAGCTATTGAATCAGTAGCAAAAGGCGGGGCGGGTGCCAAAGCCGCACCGGCTGCAGCGCCGTCTTCTGCCCCGGCTGCGCCCGCGGGCCAGCGCTACACCGCCTGGACCTTTGGCGAGCTGCCCGAGCTGATGGAGATCAAGAAGAGTGGCCAGACCCTGGTGGGCTTTCCGGCGCTCATCGACGGCGGTGATGCGGTGACCATCGAAGTCTTCGACGAGCCCGAAGTGGCCGCCGCCAAGCACCGCGCCGGGCTGCGCCGCCTGTTTGCGCTACAGATCAAGGACGCGCTCAAGTACCTGGAAAAGAACATCCCCGACCTGCAGAAAATGGCCGTGGCCTACATGCAGGTCGGCCGGTCGCCGGACGGCACCGGCGGCGGCACGCAGGAAGAGCTGCGCGCCCAGATCATCGACGTGGCGCTGGACCGCGCGTTCCTGCTCGACCCGCTGCCCACCGACGAGTACGCCTTCAAGCGCCGCATGGAAGAGGGCCGGGGCCGCCTGACCTTGATCGCCAACGAAGTGGCGCGGCTGGCCTCGGGCATCCTGGTCGAGTACGCCGCCGCCGCCCGCAAGATCAAGGACACCAAGAACGCCCCCGACGCCACGCAGGACGCGCAGCAGCAACTGCAGCGCCTGGTGCCCAAGCAGTTCATCGCGCAGGCGCCCTGGACTCAGCTGGCGCACTTTCCGCGCTACCTCAAGGCCATCACGCTGCGGCTGGACAAGTACCGCGCCGACCCCGCCCGCGACGCCGCCAAGCTGGCTGAACTGCGCCCGCAAGAGCAGCGTTACTGGCGCCTGGTGGCCGAGCGCAAGGGCGCGGTGGATGCCCGCATGCAGGAGCTGCGCTGGCTGCTGGAAGAGCTGCGCGTGAGCTTCTTCGCGCAGGAACTGCGCACGCCGCAGCCAGTGAGCGTCAAGCGGCTGGACAAGCTGTGGGCGCAGATTCAGAGTTAGGCAGTTCGCGTGATGGTCGCCAACTTGAAATTGAAAGCTATATAGCGCCTCTCGACTAAAGTGCAGGAAATAGCTGATTGATCAAATCCCGCACTGCCATGAATTCCCAGCTCAAGTTAGGTTTCAAATGCACCTCGCCATGCGCTAGTGCGTTGCGAATATGGCGGAAGGCTTCCACCAGCCCCTTGGCAAAGTCCTGCTCGTGTAGAGGTCCCACAAAGGGTGTGTGAGGTACTCCCATGAAACGCAGCATTGCCAAATGCTCAGCCTCTCGCTCGGCACGGTAGGCCGAGGCTTCGAAATTAACGTCCAGCAACCAGCGCCGTTCTAGCGCAGTGTCTAACAGCGCTTTAAGAGTGAACTTATCCGTATTTAGCCCTTCCATTTTGGCGCGCGCCTTGATGGCGGCTTCCCCCGCCACATGTATTTGCATCAGAGCCACCTGCAACAAGCGGTAGTTAAAGAATGCGTACAGCCAAGTGTTGCGCGCGTTCTCGTAATGTTGCTGAACGTCTCTAGGTGCGCCGCCGTGTAGTGCTAAACCCTCGATTAACGCGTGGTGCTGTTCCAAAGTGCGATCGCCGATAGACCACCAGCGCTCATCTCGCGCCAATACGGAGGCTAGCGGCTCTAGGCCATCTGGTAGGTCAGTCATGATGAAAAAGTGCCCAAGCAAGGTAAGCCAGCGCGCGTGTTGGAGTCGGGAACCACCTCGGCTTCGACTTCGCAGAACATGTACAGGGGGTAGCCGACTTCGGCGACGTTTCAGGCCTTGAACGTTTACGTAATCAGATAGCCGGCATAGCCAAAGCCTCTATTAAAAAGAAACTCGCAGACCGACACGCCAAAAGCTGCGTGTATGTCACGGGCAAATGCCAGCCGGCAGCTGTCAACAGTGCATCAAAGGTTGCTATGGTTGTCGCATCTGGCGTTATGCGTTTCCTCCCGGCAATTCTAGGTGGGTGCCATACGTTGGAGCATAGTGGGACTGCAGGAGTGTTGAGGTAGGCGGGATAGCTGGGCCCGCGTCGCAAGGGCTCGTGCGTCACATGTGTGACCGTGCATCGGGCCATCCCCCTTGTCTCCGTCTGATGTGGCCCCTAGGCTGGAGGGCTAAGGAGACTGTCTGCCTCATGCGCCCTCACTACAAGTTCTGGCCCCACCGCCTGCCCAAGGCCATCACGCTGCCTGCCACCTCGCTGTGGGACAACCTGGCCATCAGCGCGCGCCGCTACCCGGACAAGGCGGCGCTGGTCTTTTTTGGCAGCACGCTGACCTACCGGCAACTGGTGGAAGGTGCCGAGCGCCTGGCCGCGCGGCTGGCGGACCTGGGCGTGCAGCGCGGCGACCGCGTGGTGCTGTGCATGCAGAACTGCCCCCAGCTGGTGATGGCGCACTTCGCCATCCTGCGCGCCAACGCCGTGGTGGTGCCGGTCAACCCGATGAACCGGGCTGAAGAGCTCAAGCACTACATCACCGACCCCGACACCAAGGTGGCGCTGACCACCGGCGACCTGGCCGCCGAGATGGCCAAGGCCAGCAACGCGCTGCCCGCGGGCGAGCGCCTGGCGCACCTGGTGGTGACGCAGTTCACCGATGCCTTCGATGTGAATGTGACCGGGGCCGATGCCCCCCCGGAGGCCTGGATGGAGTGGCTGGGCACACGCCACCCGCTGCCCGTGCTCGACGGCGGCCAGGCCCATGCGTGGACCGACGCGCTCGACATTGCGCAGGCGCCGCCCGAGCTGCTGGTGGGCCCGAACGACCTGGCGCTGCTGCCCTACACCAGCGGCACCACCGGCCTGCCCAAGGGCTGCATGCACCTGCACAAAAGCATCGTGCACAACGCGGCCGCGGGCGCGCTGTGGGGCACGGGCTCGGTTGACAGCGTCACGCTGGCCGTGGTGCCCATGTTCCACATCACCGGCATGGTGAGCGTGATGCACACGGCCATCTACTCGGCCGCCACGCTGGTCATCATGCCCCGGTGGGACCGCGACCTGGCCGGGCGCCTCATCTCGCGCTACCAGGTCACCAACTGGACCAACATCCCCACCATGGTCATCGACCTGCTGGGCAGCCCCAACTTTGCCAGCTACGACCTCTCCAGCCTCGTCTACATCGGCGGCGGTGGCGCGGCCATGCCGCAGGCCGTGGCGCAGCGCCTGCTGGAGCAGTACGGGCTGCGGTATTCCGAAGGCTACGGCCTGACCGAGACCGCCGCGCCGTCGCACTCCAACCCGCCGGACCACCCCAAGCAGCAGTGCCTGGGCATCCCGTTCATGAGCACCGATGCGCGCGTGGTCGACCCCGACACCCTGCAGGAAATGCCCGTGGGTGAGCAGGGCGAGATCATCATCCACGGCCCCGAGGTGTTCGAGGGCTACTGGAAACGCCCGGACGCCACGGCTTCGGCCTTCATCGAATTCGAGGGCAAGCGGTTCTTCCGCTCGGGCGACCTGGGCCGCATGGACGAGGACGGCTATTTCTTCCTGACCGACCGCTTGAAACGCATGATTAACGCCAGCGGCTTCAAGGTCTGGCCGGCCGAGGTCGAGGCGCTGATGTTCCGCCACCCCGCCATCCAGGAGGCCTGCATCATCGCCGCCAAGGACAGCTACCGCGGCGAGACGGTCAAGGCCGTGGTGGTGCTGCGCGCATCGCACAAGGACACCACCACCGAGCAGCAGATCATCGACTGGTGCCGCGAGAACATGGCGGTCTACAAGGTGCCGCGGATCGTGCAGTTTGTGAGTGCATTGCCCAAGAGTGGCAGTGGAAAGGTGATGTGGCGCGCGCTGCAGGAGCAGGAAGCGCAGCAGTAGCACGGCGAGCCCGGGCTGAAGCGATGCCCACCTTGGCTCCCTCCCGGCGTTCAGAAGGGCCGGGGAGAGGGGCCGTGTTCAAGGCCCCGCTTGCACCCCTCAGTGCTGCGGCCCCGCCAGCGTCAACTCGCCCAAATCCCGCTCCAGCAGGGCCGGGTCGCCCAGCTGCAGTTCGATCAGGCGGCGCAGGTGGGTCACGCTGTCCAGGTCGATGCCGCGGCACAGCAGGCCGGCGTGCAGGCCCTCGACATGGGCGATTTCGGTGGACATGGCGATGTGGTTGCCCGTCTCGGCCAGCGGGATGGTGAGCTGGCACAGCATGCCTGCTTCCAGGTCAGCCTGGGCGGGGGCCACCAGCAACGCGCCCTTCAGGGACAAGTCCAGCACATGCACGCTGAACGCATCCGTGGCGGTGGTCAGCAGGGCCGGTGCGTCGAAACCAACGCGGACGAAGTGGCGCCGTTCATGGGGCATCGCTGTCTCCTGGGCGAAGCGGGTGGTGGGGCACATGCTACTCCAAGCGCACCGGTCGGAAATTACGTTTGGATGTTTTTACTAGCTTTCGGTAACATATGGCTTTCTCCCATGGGATCAGCTTGTGAAGTCATGCGCATCCCTGATTGAAGCCTGGTGCGCCGCGCGGAGGCCCTGGGCGGTGTTCACGGTGCTGACGGTCGTGCTGTACGTCAGCCTTTTTTGCGCTGGCGCGCAAGCTGCGCCGCGCGAGCTGCGCGTCGGCGTGTATTCGAACGAACCCAAGCTGTTCGTGGACGCGCAGGGCCAGCCGTCCGGCATCTTCGTGGACCTGCTGCAGCTGGTGGCCGCGCGTGAACAATGGACGCTGCGCTACGTGCCGTGCGAATGGCAGGACTGCCTGGACGCTCTGGCCGCGGGGCAACTCGACCTGATGCCCGATGTGGCCCGCACGCGCGAGCGCGAGCGCCTGTACGACTTTCATTCCCTGCCGGTACTGCACAGCTGGTCTCAGGTCTACCGCGCACGCAGTAGCACCATCCAGTCGATGTTCGATCTGTCGGGCAAGCGCGTGGCGGTGCTCAAGGGCTCGGTGCAGCGCACGACCTTCCTGAGCATGATGGACAGCTTTGGCATTGCGGTGCTGCTGGTGGACGCGCCCACGCTGGTGGAGGCGTTCGAGTTCGTGCAGCGCGGCGACGCCGATGTGGTGATTTCCAACCACCTGTTCGGCAATCTGCAGGCAGGGCGCTTCGGCCTGGTCGATTCGGGCATCGTGTTCCAGCCGTCGTCGCTGTACTTTGCCACCGGCCCGGGCCGCAATGCCGATGTGCTGGCCGCCATCGACCGGTCGGTGCAGGGCTGGAGATCGGGGTCCGAGCCGCGCTATACACAGGTCATGAGCCGCTGGGCGGGGCCTGATGAAGGGGCGCAGATGTCCTCGGCCATGGGCTGGGCCATGGTGGCGCTGGCGGTGTTTGCGCTCATGGCGGCCGTGTCGGCCGTGCTGCTGCGGCGCAAGGTGGACGAGCGCACGCGCAATCTGCAGGCCAGCGAGCAGAAGCTGTCCGCCATCCTGGACAGCGTGGGCGCCTTCATCTACATCAAGGGCCAGGACTTTCGCTACCAGTACGCCAACCACCACATCCAGGAACTGTTCGGCCGGCCGGCCCAGGACGTGGTGGGGCTCGACGATTCCGCATTCTTTGACTGGGCCACCACCCAGCAGCTGCAGGCCAACGACCGGCGGGTGCTGCAGCAGGGCGAGCGGCTGGAGGTGGAGGAAGTCAACAAGCACCTGGGCACCGGCGAAACGCGTGCTTACCTGTCCGTCAAGATTCCGCTGCGGCTGCCCGATGGCAGCATCCATGCGCTGTGCGGCATCTCCACCGACATCACCGAACGCCGCAGGTCCGAAGAGTCGCTGCGCATCGCCGCCACGGTGTTCGAGTCGTTCGAGGGCATGGTCGTGACCGGGCCGGACCAGCGCATCCTGACGGCCAACCAGTCGTATGCACGGGTCACGGGCTATTCGGTGCAGGAGCTTGTCGGCCAGACACCGCGGCTGCTGCAGTCCGGCCGCCACGACGAGCACTTCTACACCGCGCTCAAGGACGCGCTCGCAGCCACCGGCGCCTGGCAGGGCGAGGTCTGGAACCGCCGCAAAAATGGCGAGGTGTACCCTGCGTGGATCACCGTCACCGCCGTGCGCGCGCCGCAGGGCGAGATCACCCACTATGTGGGCACGCAGACCGACATCTCCGCACGCAAGTCGGCAGAAGAAGAGATCCGCCTGCTGGCGTACTACGACCCGCTCACGGGCCTGCCCAACCGGCGTCTCATGGCCGACCGCTTGCAGCACGGGCTGGCCAGTGCTGCGCGGCTGGGCACTGGTGGAGCACTGCTGTTTGTGGACCTGGACAACTTCAAGGACCTGAACGACACCCAGGGCCACGAAATCGGCGACCAGCTGCTGTGCCAGGTGGCGTCAAGGCTGGGCGGGGTGCGCCAGGGCGTGACCGTGGCGCGCCTGGGTGGCGACGAGTTCGTCCTGCTGATCGAGGGGCTGAGCCCCCAGCCCACAGAAGCCGCGGCGCAGGCCGAAGCCGTGGGGCGCACCGTGTTGCTGGCGCTGGGGCAGGGCTACCCGCTGGGCGGGCGCATGTACCACGGGTCTTGCAGCATCGGCGTGGCCTTGTATGCCGATGCGCAGGGCTCGGTGGACGAGCTGCTTAAGCGCGGCGACCTGGCCATGTACCAGGCCAAGGCGGCAGGGCGCAACACGCTGCAGTTCTTCGACCCCCGCACGCAGGCGGCCGTGTCGGCCCGCACGGCGCTGGAGGCCGACCTGCGCGACGCGCTGCGTGAGCGCCAGTTCCTGCTGCACTACCAGCCGCAGATCAGCGAGTTCGACGGCATGGTGGGGGCCGAGGCGCTGGTGCGTTGGCAGCACCCAGTGCGCGGCCTGGTGTCGCCGGCCGAATTCATCCCGGTGGCCGAGGCATCGGGCATGATCGTGCCGCTGGGCGCGTGGATCTTGCGCACGGCGTGCGAGCAGCTGGTGCAGTGGGCCCAAAGCCCTGTCACCGCGCACTGGAGCCTGGCCGTGAACGTGAGCGCGCGCCAGTTCCGCCACCCCGACTTCGTCGACGATGTGCTGACGATGCTTGAAGAGACCGGCGCCGACCCGCAGCGCCTGAAGCTGGAGCTGACCGAGACCCTGCTGCTGGACGACGTGGAAGACACCATCTTGCGCATGACCACGCTGCGCGCACTGGGTATTCGCTTCTCACTGGACGACTTCGGCACGGGCTACTCCAGCCTGGCCTACCTCAAGCGGCTGCCGCTCGACCAGCTCAAGATCGACCAGGGCTTCGTGCGCGATCTGCTCACCGACGCCAACGACGCCAGCATTGCACGCACCATCGTCACCCTGGCGCAGACCATGGACCTGGGCGTGATCGCCGAGGGCGTGGAGACCGCCGAGCAGCGCGACATGCTGGCCAGCCTGGGCTGCCACGTGTGGCAGGGCTACCTGTTCGGACGGCCGGGCCCGGCCAGCGCGCTGCTGAACGTGCCCGAAATCGTGTTGGCCTGAGAACATCGTCGTCGCCTTCTTCACTGTCTTAGCGGTGGAGGCCTCGGGCACGGCCGGCATGGCGGGAGGATGCACGGTCTGTTGACCTGACTGTCTTGCGGTCGGGCGGCCAGTCTGTCGCCATTGGATGACACCGCTTCGCGGCGCGATGCAGTAGGCTCAGGAGCGCTTGAGAGTCCAGTGATTTGTGGACATGGTGCACGGTTGGCGTGCGTGGCGCGTTGAACAACTAGGAGCACCCCATGACACACACCACAACCCTCACGATGACCTCCGGTCTTCGCCTTTTCTTTTCTGGCGCCGCCGCTGCGCTGCTGATGGCTGTGGCGGGCGGTGCGCAGGCACAGGGCTACGTCAACGCCACCGTCGGCGGTGAGCTGGCACCGGGTGTGTACGGGCGCATCAACATCGGCAATGCGGCGCCGCCGCCTGTCATCTACGCCGAGCCCGTGGTCATCCACCGCCCCGCGGTCGTGGTGCCCCGCGCGCCCATCTACATGTACGTGCCGCCGGGCCATGCCAAGAACTGGGGCAAGCACTGCGGCCGCTACAACGCCTGCAACCAGCCGGTCTACTTTGTGCAGGAGCCACCACCGCGCCGGGGGCCTTCCCACCACCGCGGCCCGCACGGGCGCGATGACCGCCGCTGGGACGACGACCACCGCCATGGCGGCAAGCACGACCGGGACCGTGGCCGTGATCGCCACCGCGAAGACGACCGGGGACGCGGCCACGGCAAGGGCCACGGGCAAGGCCACCGCGATTGAGGGCTGAGCTGGCGGCCTGAAGCGTCCAGCGCCTTGTCTAGCCTCCCGCGCCTTCCTGAGCCCATAGGCCTCGAAGGCGCTGCCATTTGCGCCAGCGCAGGCGCTGTGCAGGTGGTAGCGGTTAAGCTCGGGCCTCTATGGCCCAAGTCACTTTCTCACCCCCGTTCACCACCCCTTCGGACGTCGCCAATCATCTGAGCCAGCGCGGCTATGCCGTGCTGTCCCCGGCAGACGTGGCCCGCTTCATCGGCGGCGACTTGCCGGCGTTGATGGCGCTCAATCGCGACTGGGACAGCCTGCCGCCCGATGAATTTCTGAAAGACGGCGGACGCTACCGCCGCCGTCGCCACGCTTGCTTCGTGGTGCAGGGCGGACAGGTGCAGCAGGTGCCGCACCGCGCCCACTGGCAGCCGGTGGAATACAACGCGCTGCACGGCGGCATGGAGCGCTGGTTCGCGCCCATGGAGCCCGCCACCGTGGCCCAGCCCGCATGGCATCAGTTGCTGGCGGCTCTGGCCAATGTCTCCGACGCCGTGTTTGCAACCAACGCCAATGCGCCGCAGCCCTGGTTCGTGGAGGCGCACCAATTCCGCATCGACACCACCGACGGCATCGGCCGCCCCACGCCCGAAGGCGCGCACCGCGACGGCGTGGACCTGGTGGCCGTGTTTCTGGTGGGGCGCGCGGGCATCAAGGGTGGAGAGACGCGGGTGTTCGAAGCCCATGGCCCGAGCGGCCAGCGCTTCACCCTGACCGAGCCATGGTCGCTGCTGCTGCTGGACGACGCGCGCATGATCCATGAGTCCACCCCCATCCAGCCGGTGGACGCTGCGGGCCACCGCGACACGCTCGTCGTCACCTGCCGGCGCGGCAACTTCCAGGGTGCGGACGTGGTGGGGACGGTGCCGGCGGGCGGCTGACCCGGCCAGGCCTGCGGGATGCTGGCCGGCGCAGCGTCAAACCCTGCGGGCTCGCGGGAATGACTGCGCCGCATTTGATGCGAATCAAGATGCAAGGTATGGTGGACGTTCACACTGGCGTCAGACGGGCCCGCCACAAGCCGGCCCATCCCCCTTTCCATCCACTCCAAGGAGAAGCACCATGTTCAAGCACATTCTGGTTCCTGTAGACGGCTCGGAGACCTCCGCACTGGCGGTGTCCAAGGCCGCCGCCCTGGCCAAGACCTTTGGCAGCGCAGTGACGGCGGTGTATGTGGTCGACCCCTATCCCTTCACCGGCGTGGGCGCTGATTTCGCCTACGGCCAGGCGCAGTACATCAACGCCGCCACCGCAGAGGCCAACAGTGCGCTCGAAGCCGCGCGCAAGGCCATGGCCGAAGCGGGCGTGCAGGTGACCACCGTGGTCGGCGAAGGCCATGCCGTGCACGACGGCATCCTGCGCGCGCTGGAGAGCACCGGCGCCGACCTCATCGTGATGGGCTCCCACGGCCGCCGCGGCCTGGAAAAGCTGGTCCTGGGCAGCGTCACCCAGCGCGTGCTGGGCGTGGTGCACATCCCCGTGCTGGTCGTTCGCACCTGATACCGCAAACAGCACCGCCCCATGACAAACGGCTCCCAAGGGAGCCGTTTTCATTGCAGTTCTTGACGCCCCTGCCCATCGTCAGCAGCCCGCAGAACAAGCGCGCCCCCAGGCCAGTGCACCCGTGGATCTGGCTCCGCCAGGCCACTGGGTGCGTCCCCCTGGGGGGAAGGCGCAAAGCGACTCAGGGGGTTACTCTATTTTTGCTCCAGAGGCTTCCACGATGCCCTTCCACTGAACATATTCGGTCTTGAGGAGCGTACCCAGCTGTGCAGGCGACATGGCTTCAGGCTCCGCACCCTGGGCATGGATGGCGGCCTTCATGTCGGCCGTGCCCAGCAGTTTGTTGACCTCCGCATTCACCGCGGCCACCACGGCGGCAGGCGTGCCGGCGGGCGCAAACACGCCGTACCACGTGCTCACGTCAAAGCCCTTGAAACCCGACTCGGCCACGGTGGGCACGTCGGGCAGCGACGAGCTGCGCTTGGCCGACGTGACTGCCAGCGGGCGCAGTTTGCCGGACTTGATCTGGCCCATGGCGGACGGCAGCGACGACACCAGCAGGTCTACATTGCCCGCCAGCGCATCCATCAGCGCGGGGTTGGAGCCCTTGTACGGGATGTGGCTGAGCTTCACGCCCGCGGCCTTCTCGAACAGATCGCCCGCCAGGTGGATGGACGTGCCGTTGCCGGGCGAGCCGTAGGTCACGGTGCCGGGCGCGGCCTTGGCGGCGGCCACCACGTCGGCCAGGCTCTTGTACTTGGAGTTCACGCTGGTGGCGATGACCACGGGCGTGTAGGCCACGTGGGCCACGGGCGTCAGGTCCTTGGTGGGGTCCCAGGGCAGGTTCTTGTACAGCCAGGGGCCGATGACCAGGTTGTCCTTCTGGCCCATCACCAGGTCGTAGCCGGTGGGGGCGGCCTTGACGGCCTCGCCGATGCCGATGGTGCCGCCGGCGCCGGCCTTGTTGTCGGCCACCACGGTCCACTTGGCGCTCTCGGTGAGCTTGGTGGCCACCAGGCGCGACAGGATGTCGGTGCCGCCGCCGGGCGGGAAGGGCACGATCAGGCGGATGGGCTTGTTGGGGTAAGCGCCGGACGCGGCCGGGGTGGCGGCCGTCTGGGCCTGGGCGGTGGCGCCCATCGCCAGGGCGAGCGCGGTGAAGGAAGAAAGCAGGGTGCGAATCATGGTCAGATATGTCTCCGTCGGTTCAATGAAATGGGCGGGCGGCGTTGCCCATGTGCATGGGCCGCGCGCCGCTCTGCCGGTCTTGGTGCCAGCACCCGGGGATGATCGCTGATCCGCCGCGGGGCCTGCCTTGCCAATGCAGGGTGGCAGCATCGCCGCTGGCGATGGCTGCCGCACCGGGCGGCGAAGGCATGGACTACATGCGCTCGAAGATCGCGGCGATGCCCTGGCCGCCGCCGATGCACATGGTCACCAGCGCGTAGCGGCCCTGCACGCGCTGCAGTTCGTGCAGCGCCTTCACGGTGATCAGCGCGCCGGTGGCGCCGATGGGGTGGCCCAGCGAAATGCCCGAGCCGTTCGGGTTGACCTTGGCCGGGTCCAGGCCCAGGTCTTGGGTGACGGCACAGGCCTGCGCGGCAAACGCTTCGTTGGCCTCGATCACATCGAGGTCCGCCACGGTAAGGCCGGCCTTCTGCAGCGCCGCCTGCGTGGCCGGCACCGGGCCGATGCCCATGTACTTGGGGTCCACACCCGCGTGGGCATAGGCCACCAGGCGGGCCAGGGGCTTGGCGCCGCGCGCCTTGGCGGCGCCGGCTTCCATCAGCACCAGCGCGGCGGCGGCGTCGTTGATGCCCGAGGCGTTTCCGGCCGTCACCGTGCCGTTTTCCTTGGCGAACACGGGCTTGAGCTTGGCCATGTCGGCCAGCGTGGCGCCGGGGCGAAAGTGCTCATCGGTCGCGTACGACACGTCACCCTTCTTGCTCTTCAAGGTCACGGGCACGATCTGGTCCTTGAAGTAGCCGGCGGCCGTGGCGCGCTCGGCGCGGTTGTGGCTCTCCACCGCCAGCTGGTCCTGCTGCTCGCGGCTGATGCCCCACTTGGCGGCGATGTTCTCGGCCGTCACGCCCATGTGGATGTTGTGGAACGGGTCGTGCAGCGCGCCGATCATCATGTCCACCATCTTGGTGTCGCCCATGCGGGCGCCCCAGCGCATGTTCAGGCTCGCGAACGGTGCGCGGCTCATGACCTCGGCACCGGCGCCGATGGCGACGTCCGTGTCGCCCAGCAGGATGGACTGGCTGGCGTTCACGATGGCCTGCAGGCCCGAGCCGCACAGGCGGTTGACGTTGTAGGCAGGGGTGCCCTCGCCGCAGCCGCCGTTAATGGCCGCCACGCGCGACAGGTACATGTCCCGGGGCTCGGTGTTGACCACATGGCCGAACACCACATGGCCGACGTCCTTGCCGTCCACGTTGGCGCGCGCCAGCGATTCCTTGACGACCAGGGCGCCCAGCTCGGTGGGCGGAATGTCCTTGAGGCTGCCGCCAAAGGTGCCGATGGCGGTGCGCACTGCGCTGACGACGACGACTTCACGGGTCATGGGGAGGTCCTTTCAGAGAGGTTTTGAATCAAATGGGCCGCTACCGCTTGTCCATCAAGCGCCAGCAGCTATCAAAATAGGAGCTTTCTGTTCACGCGTCCCGTACGTCAGCCACCGGGTTGGTGCCGAAATCGGCGCGGTCCAGCCAGGCCAGCACGCGCTCTGCGGCGTCGGCAGGCGACGTGAGCTGCCCGCCCGTCTTGAGGTTGGCAAAGTTCTGCTGGTCCGGGAAGGCATCGGGCGCAGCGCCGCGCAGCTGCACCTGCATGTCGGTGTCGATCACGCCCGGCGCCAGCGAGCACACCTTGGCGCCGTGGGGCTTGATGGCTTCGTCCAGCGCCACGCAGCGCGTGAAATGGTCCATGCCCGCCTTGGCCGCGCAGTACGCGGCTTGCGAGGCCATGGCGCGGCGGCCCAGGCCCGAGGAGATGTTGAGCACCTTGCGCGGCACGCTCGTCCACGCATCGGTGGCGCCCAGGAAGGCGGCGGTCAGCTGCATGGGCGCCTCCAGACCCACGCGCAGGGCGGTGGCCAGGTCGGCGGCATCGCTGCCGGACAGCGGGGCGATGCGCGGGATCATGCCGGCGTTGTTGATCAGCGTGGCGCTGGCAAACGCCTGCGGGCCCTGCGTTGCCAGCCAGGCCTGCAGCTTGTGCGCGGCCTGCTCGCCCTGCGACAGGTCGAGCTGCCATTGTTCGATGGTGACGCCTGCGGCCTTGGCCTCGGTGGCCAGGTCTGCGCTGGCGCTGCGGGCGATGCAGATCAGGGTGTTGCCGCTACGCAAAAGCTGCTGGGCCATGGCCAGGCCCATGCCGCGCGATGTGCCGGTCAGGATGTAGAGGTGGTTTTGGGGCATCCCGCCATGTTACTGCGCAGTACGCATCGCCGAGCATGCCGGTGGGTAACTACTGCCCCGTGGGGGACTCCAGCGCCGACAGCAGCAGCGACAGCCGTGCGTCCAGCGCGGCCAGGTCGGCGGCCTTGAGCGGCGCCAGGATGCGGTGCTCGTTGGCTACATGCGCCTCCACGGCCCGGTCGATGAGCGCCAGGCCCGCAGGCGTGAGCTGCACCAGCGAGCTGCGTGCGTCCTCAGGGTTGGGCAGCCGGGTGATCCAGCCGCAGGCTTCGAGCTTGCCCATGCGGTGCGTCATGGTGCCCGAGGTGACCATGAGCGTGGAAAACAGCGTGGTCGGCGCCAGGCAATACGGCGCGCCAGAGCGGCGCAGCGTGGCCAGCATGTCGAACTCCCACACGCTCAGGCCGAACTCGGCAAAGGTCTCGTCCAGCCGGCGCTCCAGCAGGGCGGTGCAGCGCTTGATGCGGCCGATCGGCCCCATGGGGCTGACGTCGAGGTCGGGGCGCTCGCGGTGCCACTGAGCCAGGATGGCGTCCACGGCGTCGGGTTGGCGTTGTGTGGCCATCGTGTCGGGCTTCAAAGTATCTTGATTTCAAGATTGTATGGTAGAGTTATTTATCTTGAATTGAAGATAAATAACCATGCAAGACACCCGCTCCGCCCCCTGGCTCGATGCGCTCACCACCGCGCTCGGCCCCGTCATCTGGGGCTCCACATACATCGTCACCACCGAGCTGCTGCCGCCAGACCGGCCCTTCACCGCCGCGCTGCTGCGCACGCTGCCGGCCGGCCTGCTGCTGGTGCTGTGGTGCCGCCGCTGGCCGGCATGGGGCGACTGGACCGGCTGGCGGCGCCTGGTGGTGCTGGCGGCGCTGAACATCGGCGTGTTCCAGGCGCTGCTGTTCGTGGCGGCGTACCGGCTGCCGGGCGGGGTAGCGGCCGTGGTGGGCGCCATCGGCCCGCTGGTGGTGATGGGGCTGACCTGGGCGATGGACCACCGGCGCCCCCCCGCCGTGGCCCTGGCGGCCGGTGCCTTCGGCGTGCTGGGCATGGCGGCGCTGCTGCTGTCGCCCGGCGCACGCTGGGACATGGTGGGCGTGGCCGCAGCGCTGGTGGGCACGCTGTGCATGGCGGCGGGCACCTTCTGGTCGCGCCGCTGGCGGTCCGACCTGCCGGTGCTGGCCTTCACCGGCTGGCAACTGCTGGCGGGCGGCCTCATGCTGGCGCCCGTGGCCTGGCTGGTGGACCCGCCGCTGCCCGCGCTGACCGCCGCCAACGTGGCCGGCTACGTGTACCTGAGCGTGGCGGGCGCTCTGCTGGCCTATGCACTGTGGTTCCGCGGCATTGCGCGGCTGCCTTCGGTGGCGGTGTCGTCGCTGGGGCTGCTGAGCCCGGTGACCGCCGTGGTGCTGGGCTGGGCGCTGCTGGGGCAGTCGATGCGGGGCATCTCGCTGGTGGGCATGCTGGTGGTGCTGGGCAGCATCCTGGCGGTGCAGTGGGCGATGTCGCGGCCTGCGGCGGCGTAGCCAGGAGGGCGGCTACCCGGACTGCTGCACGGAGCGGTCACATGCATTTGCTATCGAAATAATAGCTGCTGGCGCTTTATCAGAGAGCGGTAGGCCCTTCTTTTATTCAAAATTTGCAGGCCATTCCAGCACCACCTCTGCCCCTGTGGCCGGGTGCAAAAAGCGCAGGTGGCTTGCATGCAGCAGCAGCCGCGGGGCTTGGGTCTGCGTGGCGGCATCGGCGTACAGCGCGTCGCCCAAAATGGGGTGGCCCACTGCGGCCAGGTGCACGCGCAACTGGTGGGTGCGGCCGGTCACGGGCTCGAGTTCGACATGGGTGGTGCCGGTGGCCGCGTCGTGGCGCAGGGGCCGCCAGCGGGTGAGGCTGGGCTTGCCCAGCACGGCGTCGATCACGCGCAGCGGGCGGCGCTCCCAGTCGGCCGCGATCGGCAGGTCGATGTCCTGCCAGGCATCGGTCGCCTGGCCGTCGGGCTGCATGTAGCCGTGCACCACGGCCTGGTAGCGCTTGTGCACCTGGCGCTCGGCAAACGCGTGGCTCAGGCGCCGCTGGGCGTCGATGTGGCGCGCCATGATCACCAGGCCCGACGTCGCCTGGTCCAGCCGGTGCACGATGAGCGCGCCCGGCCAGCGCTCTTGCGCGCGGGCGCTCAGGCAGTCCTGCTTGTCCGGCCCGCGTCCGGGCACGCACAGCAGGCCTGGGGGCTTTTGCAGCACCAGCAGGTCGGCGTCTTCGTACACCGCCTGCACGGCGAGCGCGGCTTGCGCAGCGGGCGGGGCGTGAAGTGCGTCCAGCGCGTGCCAGGCGCCCACCGCGGGCTCAGCCGGCGTCATCGCCTGCTGCGTTACCGGCAATGAGCCGCTGCACCGTGGCGCAGAGCTCTTCCACATCGTTGGGCTTGTGGATCAAAGCGCGTGCGCCTTCGGCCAGCGCTTCCTGTTCGATCTCGGCCGTCACGTAGCCCGACGCCAGTGCCACCGGCAGGTCGGGGCGGATGAGCCGGGCCTCGCGCACCAAGTCCACGCCGCAGAACCCGGGCATGTTGTAGTCGGTCACCAGCAGGTCGTAGCAGTGGGGGGCGGCCCGCAGCGCGTCCGTGGCCTCGTGCGGGTCGGTGAAGCCGCTGACTTCGTAGCCTCGGCGGCGCAGCAGCCGCTGCACCAAAAACACCAGCGCCTGGTCGTCGTCCACGTACATCACATGCGGCTTGCGCGGTGGCGGTGCGCAGTCGGCCACCTCGGGCTCGGGGGGCGGTGCGGCTGGCAGGGTGTGCGGCACAGGGGGCGGGGTGGGCAGGGTGCTGGCCGGCGCCACCGGAAAGTACAACGTGAACCGGCTGCCCTGGCCGGGCGCGCTTTGCACGTCCACGCCGCCCTCGTGCGTGCGCATCACGCCATGCACCACCGCCAGGCCCAGGCCCGTGCCCTGGCCCACGGGCTTGGTGGTGAAGAAGGGCTCGAAGATGCGCTCCAGCGTGGCGGCGTCCATGCCCTGGCCGCTGTCGCGCACCGTCAGTGCCACGTAGTCGGCGGACGCCAAGCCCAGCCGCTCGGACAAGCGCAGGTCGGGCTGCACCGCGGCGGCCTCGACATGGATGCTGCCCCGCTCGGACCCCTGGCCCTGGATGGCGTGGACCGCATTGGTGCACAGGTTGAGCAGGGCCTGCTCTACCTGCGTGGCGTCGCCCAGTACGGGTGGCAGGCCCTGCTGCAGGTGCATGTGCAGCTCCACCGCGGGGGGGAGCGTCACGCGCAGCAGGCGCTCGGTGTCGTGCACCACCTCGGCCAGCGACACGGCGGTGCGCCGGGGCGGCTCGTTGCGGCTGAAGGTGAGGATCTGGCGCACCAGGTCGCGCGCGCGGCGGCCCGCCTTGTCGATCTCCAGCAGGCTCTCCAGCACGGGCGAGTCGGGTGCGCAGTCGGCCTTGGCCAGCTCCACGTTGCCCAGGATCGCGCCCAGGATGTTGTTGAAGTCGTGCGCAATGCCGCCGGCCATGGTGCCCACGGCCTGCATCTTCTGCGATTCGCGCAGTTGCGCCTCCAGCTCGTTGCGATGCGCCTCGGCCTTCTTGCGGCCGGTCAGGTCGCGCGCGAACACGGTGGTGGTCTCGCCCTCGGCGTGGCGCTCGAACGAGACGCTGACTTCCACCGCCAGCTCCTTGCCGCTGGCCGTCAGCGCCGTCATCTCGCCCAGCATGGCCTGCGTGGTGAGCTGCGCGAATGCCAGCGCTTGCGATGCGTCGGGCAGAAAGCGGTCGAGCGTGCTGCCCAGCGCGTCGCCTGCGCTGCACTGGAACAGCGCCGCCGCCGTGGGGTTGAACACGGTGATGCGCTGGTGCTGGTCCACACACAGAATGGCGTCGAGCGCCGAATTGATGATGGCCTCCAGCCGCTTTTCGCCGGCGTACAGCTGCTGGTTGCGCTGCTGCAGTGCCTGCGCGCTGTGCTGCAGCGCCTGGCGCTCGGCCAGCACGGGGCCCTGGTCGATCACGGCGCACAGAAACTGCGGCATTGGCGGCCCGCTGGCCTGCGGCGCCTCGATGTGCGCGATGTGCAGGTCGCCGATGATGCGGGTGTCGTCGTTGATGCTGAACACCACTTCCTTGACCTCGCTGTGGCCCAGGTCCTCGGCCAGTGCGAAGGCCTCGCGCACGCGGCGGGCGTCCTGCTCGCGCACGAAGGGCATCAGCGCGGTCAGTGGCCGGTCGCGCTCGGTAGGCTGGAACGACCGGTGGGCCATGGAGTTGGCCTGCACCACGAGGTCGTGCTCGTCCACCACCATCAGCGCCAGGGGCACGCTGGCAAACAACGTCTCGAACCGCTCGTACGCGCTCTCGGCCACGGTCTGGCTGTAGCGCAGCACCTTGTTCTGGCTTTCCAGCTCGGCCTGGTAGGCGCGCAGCTCGGCCACCAGGCCGTCGGCAGGCGCGCCAGGCTGCAGCGCGGGCGGGCCGGTGCGCACCACCGATGGGCCCGGCCCACCGGCTGCCTCGGCGGGCATGCGGCGTGAAGGGTCCAGAAAAGACAGATCGGGTTCGCTCATGGGAAGAAGGCCGCGCGGTCTCCACGCAGATGCAGTGCCGGGTCAAAACCCTGCGCTGCCAGCAGTGCTGGGCTTGCGGAAGGGCCGCAAGGCATGCGCCGAAGTGTACGCCCGCAGGTGGCGGGATGGCAGCGGGCGCCTGCAAGACCACAGGCTGCCAGGTGCGTTGTGCCCACGGCGCTTTTGGCCGCACCGGGCTGCTGCAAAAGCAGCGATTGTTGACCAAACGCGAACAATCCTTTTCCCGTTGATGGCTTACCGGGCGGCCGGGGCTTGCATACATTTCATATGCCGCAGCCTGACACAAGGTACGCGCAACCATCACGGCCCAGATCACAGGACTATTCCAACATGACCACTGCCAACAACACCACCACCTCAGCCGCTGCACAGCCGCTGCTCGACCAACTGCAATGGCGCTACGCCGCCAAGAAGCTGAACCCCGAAAAGAAGGTTCCGCAAGACAAGGTCGAGCGCATCCTGGAGGCCGCACGCCTGGCCCCCACGTCCAGCGGTCTGCAACCGTTCGAGATCATCGTTGTGACCGACCCCGCAGTGCGCGCCAAGATCCAGCCCATCGCCTGGAACCAGGCCCAGATCACCGACGGCTCGCACCTGCTGGTGTTCGCCGCGTGGGACAACTACACGGCCGATCGCATCAACATGATGTTCGACCTGACCAACGACCAGCGCGGCTTCAAGAACGAAGGCTGGGAGAACTACCGCCAGATGCTGCTGAACAGCTACCCCCAGCGCGATGCCGAGGTGAACTTTCAGCACGCTGCCCGCCAGGCCTACATCGGCCTGAGCGCCGCCCTGATCGCTGCCGCCTTCGAGCAAGTGGACTCCACCCCCATGGAAGGGTTCGACCCCAACGCCCTGGACGAGATCCTGGGCCTGCGGGCACGCGGCCTGCGCAGCGTGTCGATCCTGCCACTGGGCTACCGCGCTGAAGAAGGCGACTGGCTGGTGAACCTGAAGAAGGTGCGCCGCCCCCGCGAACAGTTTGTGACCGAGGTCTGAACCTGAGGCTTCAGGCGACCCATAAAAAAAATGCCGGGCACACGCCCGGCATTTTTCATGAAGCGGCGCTCAGCGGGCCACGGGTGCCGCATCCGTCACGCGGCGCATGGGCGTCAGCACCAGGGCCAGCGCAGCCAGCACCACCAGCGTGCCGCCGCTGGCAACGAACAGCTGGGTCAGCGTGACGCTCTTCATCAACCAGCCGGTGACGGCGGCAGAGATGGGCGCCAGGCCCATGAAGATGAACATGAACAGACTCATCGCGCGGCCCAGCAGCATGGGCGGCACGCGCTGCTGGATCCAGGTGAACACGCTCACCTGCATGAAGCCGCCCAACAGGCCGATGGCCAGCATCAGCGCAGCCCCCTGCCACACGGCGGTGATCAGGCCCATGGGCATGAACAGCGCGCCGATGATCGCGTCAAACGCGAGAATGGTCATGCCCAGGCTGCCGATGCGCAGCTTCGGCACCATGCCCGACACCACCATGCCGAGCAGCGTGCCTGCGCCATGCGCGCCCACGATGATGCCGAAGGCGGCCGCGCCCAGCCCGGGCGCGCTGCTGGCCAGCACCGGAATGGCAATGTGGATGGGCCCCATGATGAACAGCGCAATCGCGCTCCAGTAGAGAAAACAGGTGCGCAGTTCGGTGTCGCGCCAGAAGTGCACCAGGCCCTGCGCCACCGATGCCAGCACGGCCTGTGGTGGTGCTGCAGGTGCTGCGGCAGACGGTGCACCGCCACCGCCGAGCGTGCGCACCTGGGCTAACGTCCAGGCCGACACCGCAAAGCTCAGCGCATCGAGCGCAAACGCCAGGCCGATGCCGGTGGCGTTAGCGCGCGCTTCACTGCCGCCGCTGGGGTGCGCTGCGGTGGCATCCCCGAACAGCGCGATCAGCACGCCCGCCAGCAGCGGCCCGAGAAACATCGTGAGCTGGCGCAGGCCCAGGTTCACGCCATTGGCGGCCTGCAGCTGGTGGCGGGCCACCACGTGCGGCATCATCGCGACGCCCGCGGGAATGCTGAACGCCGTGGCCAGGCCAATGCCCAGCGACAGCGCATACACCATCCACAGCGTGAGGCTGCCAGCGAGCACCAGGGCGGCCAGCACGGCCAGCAGCACCAGGTTGATGTACTTGGTGATCATCAGCACCTGCTTGGGCGAATGGCGGTCCACCAGCGCGCCGCCGATCAGAATGAACAGCGCGCGCGGCACGCTGATGAGCGCCAACACGGTGCCCAGCACCAGGGTGTCGCCGGTCATCTGCAGCACCAGCCAGGGCAGGGCGATGAGCGTGAACTGGTCGCCCAGCATCGACAGGAAAGCGCCGCCGGTCAGCCAGCGGAAGTTGCGGTCCTTGAGCAATGCGGCGCGCTGGTCCGGGCCGGCCGGGTTGGCCGGCCCGGGCCGGGCTTGCTCCGCGCGCGGCGGCGGGTTGTCGCGGGTGGGGGTGTCAGTGGGCATGGGCAGGTTCTCCAGAGTAGGGACGGGAATGGCGGTGGCCGTTGAGCAACTGGCCCACCGCGGTAAAGCGAACACACAGGTGGTAGCTGGCCAGGCACAGGGCCGTGGTCGCCAGCACGTTGAGAAAAATCTTGGCAACTGCAGGGATCGGCACGCCATACAGCAGCGCGCCAAAGCCCACTGTCAGCGGCAGGTGCACCAGGTACACCCAGTACGCGCTGTCTGCCAGGTAGGCCAGCCAGGCCCGGGGCCGCGCCACATGCCGCAGAAACAGGCCGATGAGCGCAAAGCTCCACAGCCACGACGCGGCGTTGTAGGCCAGCGCCATCCAGAACTGCAGATGCCGCGTCGCCGACACGGGCGCGGCCAGCACGTCGGTGAAGCCGCCCGTCAGCAGCACCAGCGCAAAGGCCGATGCTTCGGGCTGGGCCAGCGCCTCTGACAGGACGCCCTTCACCACGAAGCACGCCAGCCCCGCAGCGGCGAACACCGGCCAATGCCGCTCATAGCGCGCCATCAGCAGCCGCCGCTGGCTGTACAGGCACAGGCCGAACGCATAGAACAATCCGTTGTGCACCCATTCCGCCAGCGGCGGCAGAAACGACCCGCTGGGCGTGACGATGCCGTGGTCGTACTGCGCGCCGATCCACGCCAGCGGCAGCGTGAGCAGCACGCCACCCAGCGGCGATGCGCACAGCCATGCCGCCGCAGCCTGCAGCGTGCGCTGCACCGCCTGGGGCAGCGCACGGGCCGCAGCCCACACCGGCGGGGTGAGCAAGGTCAGCCACAGCAGCATCCACAAAAACCACAGGTGCATGGTGGGCGGTCCCTGCGGCACATTGGGGCCGCGCGGCAGCAGGCTGCGGTCCAACCCCCAGACCCCCCAGGTACCGTGGGCCATGCGGTGCAGGAACATCAGCCCGAGCAGCGCCGTGGCGATGAACAGCGGCGGCCAGAACACCACTAACGGCAGGCCCAGGCGGCGCACCCGGTGGCGTGCGATGCCGGCCAGGCCGCGCTGTTGCACCAGCAGCGCCACGAAGAAGCCCGCCAGGATGAAGAACAGCGGCATGCGAAACGCATGGATCACCGCCACCAGCAGGTCGGCCACCGGCGTGGATAGGTCGTCGTGCCACGGCAGGGGCGACGGTGCTGCCATGTACGCAATGGAGGCGTGCAGCACGATGCCCAGCCACATCATGGTGGCGCGCAGGTGGTCCAGCGCGTGCAGGCGCCCGGAGGCCGCGGCGGGAGAGGGGGAGGGGTCAGCAGTCATGTGTCGGTCAATCAAGAGACCGACTGTCAAGCCTCACGTTGCGTGAGGGTCAAGCGATTTTTGCTGCTTTTTTGCGTTGGGGTGGCGAGGACGCTTTCGCCGCCGTCTTCGCATCCGCTGCTGTGCCGTGTGCATGGGTGTGCGCATGACCGTGGGCCAGCGCGGCGTGCAGGTAGGCCCGCACGGGCGCGCTCAGCGGCGAGCCCGCCTGCAGCAAGGGCTCCTGCATCGACGCGGTGAGCAGCTTTTGGCGCAGTGCGGCGTCGCTGCGAGTCAGCTGGTTGAACAAGGCGTCCCAGTGCCGCACGGCGGCCGCACCGTCAGCGTGCTGCGGGGCCACGCCGCGCGCCAGCAGTTGCTGCACCCAGTCTTCCAGCGCCGCCCACTGCGTGTGGGATACATGACCCAGCGCGCGCAGGTCGTCGCGGGTCAGGTACTTGTCCAGCAGGTTCATGCGCAGCTTGATGGCCACTTCGACGTACTCGATCATCTCGCCCGGCGGCGCATGGTTGCGGCCATGGGTCGTGGGCTCGGTGCGGAACATGTGGCCCCAGCGCTCCAGCAGGTCCATGTCGCCGCCCATCCAGTGCAGCATCAGCGCCATCCAGCGGTATGCCAGCGCCTGCACCTCGGGGTCTTCGGGTGGCAACTGGCGGTCCATGGCACTCTGCACCAGCTCCTTCACCACCAGCCAATCGGACTCGATCAGGCTCCAGTTGGTGAAGATCTGCTTGAGCTCGGCCGAGCTGAAGTACTTGCCGTAGGTGGTCATCAGCGCCAGCGCTTCGAGCCAGTTGCCCATGTCGGGCTCGGCCCCCGCCATGAGCCCGTCGCGCAGCATGGTCAAGCGCCCCCGCAGTTCGGTGGCCTGCGATATCTGCTGGTCCAGCGCGCGGATCTGCTGGCCGATGATGCGTTCGGGCGCCATCGTGTCGCCCACCAGCAGGTCGCCGATGTCGCTGAGCGCCAAGCCCATCTGCCGCATCGTCTGGATGCCGTGCAGCCGCTGCACGTCGGCCTGGCTGTACAGCCGATAGCCCGCGTCCGACCGGCCCGAAGGCTTGAGCAGCCCGATCTCGTCGTAATGGTGCAGCGTGCGCACCGTGAGGCCGGTGCGCCGCGCGAGATCACCGACCTTCAGCAGCATGGGTCTTCTTCTTACTTGCGCACCGAGATCAGTTCGATCTCGAAGTTGAGCGTGCTGTTGGGCGGAATCACGCCACCTGCGCCCGCAGCGCCGTACGCAATGGCAGGTGGGCAGGTCAGCTTGGCCTTGCCGCCGGGCTTCATGCGCTGCACACCTTCGGTCCAGCAGGGGATCACGCGGTTGAGCGGAAACTCGGTGGGCTCGCCGCGCTTGTAGGAACTGTCGAACTCCTTGCCGTCGAGGAATGTGCCCTTGTAGTGCACCTTCACGGTGTCGGTGGACTTGGGCGAATCGCCTGAGCCTTCCTTCAAGGATTCAAACACCAGGCCGCTGGCGGTGGTGACGGGCTGGGCGGTTTGTGCCTGAGCAACTGGGGCAAAGGCAAGAGAGGCGAGCAGTGCGAGAAGAACACGCATGAAGAAAACTCCAGGAAAAAACAAAGGCCTGATGTTAGGGCCTTTCGCTTTTAGCGCATTGCATATTGCCGCAGTGTGTTTGACCCGTTGGTGAGTCTCACGGCGTCATGGCGACCCAAGACATGCGGTTGCTTGAGGTAGCAGAGGACCCAGTGATGCTGTTGGTATTTTTTCCGTCTGAATCGCTGATGGGGTTGGCGGAATTCCAGTCAGATTGAGCTCAGCGGACTCAATGCGCCACTCCGACTTGCGCAATGTGAAGTAGAGGATCTTTCTTGCGTAGAACTCAGTGGATTCATCTCCTGGCTTTGCGGGAGCCGTGCGACAGTTGAACCGTACCTCCATTTGAGTGCGATGGCGTTTTTTCGGACCCGACGAAACCTGCCGTGTCTCGCAAGTGGCGCGGACCCGACGTTGACCTTCGGCGATCGGAATATTCAATTCGAAATCGGAGTCGTGAAGGACGCTCTTGCAGGGCGCTACCAACGCGTGATAGCTGTCAGCCGCGTCTGCAATTGAAGTGATCGAGAGGGCAAGAAGCACAGTCAATGCGGTGAACGCGCAACGGAGCTTTTGGCCGTCCCGACAGACCGTTCGGATAGGCAAAACAGACGGTTGTGACTTACTCATTGTGTGAAGATGGTCTGCAGAATGAGAGTCCTTGTGATAGCCCAGGCTTGGGTGCGGTGCGCGATATTTGGCTTACGCCAGGTCACCTACCGGCACACAACTGCAGAACAGATTCCGATCCCCATACACATTGTCCACGCGTCCCACAGGCGACCAGTACTTACCTTGTCGCAGGGCCGCCACAGGGTAGGCAGCAGCTTCGCGCGTGTACGGGCGGGCCCACTCGCCGGTCAGAAGATTCTCCGCCGTGTGCGGCGCGTTCTTCAGCGGGTTGTTGTCCTGCGGCAGTTTGCCCGCCTCGATCTGGCGGATCTCTTCGCGGATGGCGATCATCGCGTCGATGAAGCGGTCGATCTCGAACAGCGTCTCGCTCTCCGTGGGCTCCACCATCAGCGTGTTGGGCACGGGAAAGCTCAGCGTGGGCGCATGAAAGCCGTAGTCGATCAGGCGCTTGGCGACGTCCTCGGCCATCACGCCGCTGGTCTCCTTCAGGCCGCGCAGGTCCAGGATGCACTCGTGCGCCACATGGCCGTTGGCGCTGGCGTACAGCGTGGGGTAGTGGTCCTTCAGGCGCGCGCTGATGTAGTTGGCAGACAGGATGGCCGTCTCGGTCGCGGCCTGCAGGCCTTCGGCGCCCATCATGCGGATGTACATCCAGCTGATGGGTAGCACAGCGGCGTTGCCCAGCGGGGCTGCGCTAACCGGGCCCACCTTGCCGTCGGCGGGGGACAGCGGCTGGTCGCCCTGGCCTGGCAGGCCGGGCAGGTAGGGCACGAGGTCTTCGACCACGCACACGGGGCCGACGCCCGGGCCGCCACCGCCGTGGGGGATGCAGAAGGTCTTGTGCAGGTTCAGGTGGCTCACGTCGCCGCCGAACTCGCCGGGGGCGGCCACGCCCACCAGGGCGTTCATGTTGGCGCCGTCTACGTACACGCGGCCCCCGTGGCTGTGCACCAGGGCGCACAGCTCCTTGACCTGGGTCTCGAATACGCCGTGCGTGCTGGGGTAGGTGATCATCACGCAGGCAATGCTGCCGCTGTGCTGCTCGCACTTGGCCTTGAGGTCGGCCAGGTCCACGTTGCCGTTGTCATCGCACTTTGTCACCACCACCTGCATGCCCACCATTTGCGCGCTGGCGGGGTTGGTGCCGTGTGCGCTGCTGGGGATGAGGCAGATGTTGCGGTGGCCTTCGCCGCGCGCCCGGTGGTAGGCCTGGATGGCCAGCAGGCCCGCGTATTCGCCCTGGCTGCCGGCGTTGGGCTGCAGGCTGATGCCGGCGTAGCCGGTGGCCTGGCACAGCCAGGCGCGCAACTGCTCGTCCAGCTCGCGGTAGCCGGTCTGCTGGTCGGCGGGCGCAAAGGGGTGCATGTGCGCGAACTCGGGCCAGGTGATGGGGATCATCTCGCTGGTGGCGTTGAGCTTCATGGTGCAGCTGCCCAGCGGGATCATGCTGCGGTCCAGCGCCAGGTCCTTGTCGGACAGCTGGCGGATGTAGCGCAGCATACCGGTTTCGGAATGGTGGGTGTTGAACACCGGGTGCGTGAGGTAGCTGCTGGTGCGGCGCAGTGCAGCCGGGATCAGCGGCTCGACGCCGTTCTCGAACGCGTCGAACGTGGGCAGCGCCTGGCCGTCCTGGGCGAAGACCTTCCACAGCAGCTCGATGTCCGCGCGCGTGGTGGTCTCGTCCAGCGAGATGCACAGGTACTCTTCAAAGTAAATGCGCAGGTTGGCGCCCGCCTGGACTGCGCGAGCAGCTATCGATTTGGTAGCATCACCGGTATGCAGGCTCAGCGTGTCGAAGGTGGCTTGGGGGCGTACCGGCGCGCCCAACTGCACCAGGCCCTGGGCCAGGATGGCGGTGTAGCTGGCCACGCGTTGGGCGATGCGTTGCAGGCCTTCGGGGCCGTGGTACACGGCGTACATGCTGGCGATGACGGCGGGCAGCACCTGCGCAGTGCAGATGTTGGACGTGGCTTTCTCGCGGCGGATGTGCTGCTCGCGCGTCTGCAGGGCCAGACGGTAGGCGGGTTTGCCGTGCACGTCCACACTCACTCCCACCAGGCGGCCGGGCAGGCTGCGCTTGAACTCGTCGCGGCAGGCCATGTAGGCAGCGTGCGGGCCGCCCGCGCCCATGGGCATGCCAAAGCGCTGCGTGGTGCCCACCACGATGTCGGCGCCGTATTCGCCGGGCGGCGTGATGAGCGTCAGCGCCAGCAGGTCGGCGGCCACAATGAAGGCGGCCTGCTTGGCGTGGGCTTTTTCCACATCGGCTCGCAGGTCTTCGATGCGGCCGCTGGTGGCGGGGTACTGGGCCAGCACGGCGAAGTAGTCGCCGGCCAGCAGGTCGTTCCATTCCTCGGCTGAGTTGGCCAGGCGCACTTCCAGGCCCAGGGGCTTGGCGCGGGTCTGGATGACTTCGATGGTCTGAGGGTGCGCGTCGCCCGCCACCACGAAGACATTGCTCTTGGATTTGACTGAGCGCCTGGCCAGGGTCATGGCCTCGGCGGCGGCGGTGGCTTCGTCCAGCATGGATGCGTTGGCAATGGGCATGCCGGTCAGGTCGCACACCATGGTCTGGAAGTTGACCAAGGCCTCCATACGGCCTTGCGAGATCTCGGCCTGGTAGGGCGTGTAGGCGGTGTACCAGGCGGGGTTCTCCAGAATGTTGCGCAGGATGACGCCCGGCGTGTGCGTGCCGTAGTAGCCCTGGCCGATGAAGCTGCGCAGGACCTTGTTCTTGCCCGCAATCGCCTTGAGCTCGGCCAGCGCTGCCGCTTCGGTGACGGGCAGGGGCAGGTCCATGGGCGTGGTGCGCGCGATGGAGCGCGGCACGATGCTTTCGATGAGGGCGCTGCGCGAGGCCTCGCCGATCACCGACAGCATGTGGGTTTCATCCGCAGCGTCGATGCCGATGTGGCGGGGCAGGAATTCGGTGGCGTTCTCGAGCGCGGCGAGGGAGGGCAGGGGGGCTTGGGAGGTCATCGGCGGCGGCGGCAAGGGCGGGGACACATGGCCCGGCAGGTGGCTGCCGGGCCGCGAAGGGAGGGGCAGTCCGATCAGGCGTTCTTGGCGAACTCGGCGTAGGCCGGCTCGTCCATGAGCGCGTCGAACTGCGTCATGTCGGTCACGTGGACCTTGAAGAACCAGCCAGCGCCCATCGGGTCGCTGTTGGCCAGGGACGGGTCGGCGCGCAGCGCCTCGTTCACTTCGACGATCTCGCCGGTGACGGGCATGTACACGTCGGCCGCGGCCTTGACGGACTCGACCACGCCGGCCACTTCACCCTGGGTGAAGGTGGTGCCGACGGCGGGCAGGTCCACGAACACCACGTCGCCCAGCGCGTCCTGCGCATGCAGCGTGATGCCGACGGTGGCGGCTTCGTGGTCAGAGATGTCGATCCACTCGTGGTCCTTGGAATACTTGACAGTCATGGGGGCTCCAGAAAAAGGGTTGTCTAAAAAAGTGCCGATGCCAGCTGCCACTGTAGCCGGGCTGGGGCGCAGGCGATGCAATGCGCGGCAAACGAATGCGGTGGTTCAGCCGCGGTAGTAGCGCGCGGGGGTGAAAGGCATGGCACGCACCTCCATCGGCACGGCCTTGCCGCGCACGATGGCGTTCAAGCGCGTGCCGATGGCCGCGAATTCAGGGACGACGTAGCCCATGGCCACGGGCTCGTTCACCGTGGGGCCGAGCAGGCCGCTCGTGACTTCGCCGATCTTCTGGCCGTCGGTACTCTGCAGTTCGGTGTGCTCGCGCACGGGCACGCGTTCCAGCGCCACGAGGCCGACGCGCTTGCGTTGCAGGGTGGCGGGGTTGTCGATCTGCGCGAGGATCTTGTCCGCGCCCGGAAAGCCCCCCGCCCGTGCGCCGCCGGTGCGGCGCACCTTCTGGATGGCCCAGTTCAGGGCCGCTTCGGGCGGGGTGGTGGTGGTGTCGATGTCGTTGCCGTACAGGCACAGGCCCGCTTCCAGGCGCAGCGAGTTGCGCGCGCCCAGGCCGATGGGTTTGACTTCGGGCTGGGCCAGCAGTGCGCGCGCCAGGGTGTCGGCCTGGGCTGCGGGCACCGAGATTTCAAAGCCGTCTTCGCCGGTGTAGCCGCTGCGGGTGACGAAGCAGTCGCAGCCCGCAATGTCGAACGCGCCGCCGGTCATGAACACCAGCTGGTCCACACCCGGCGCCAGGCGGGCGAGGGCGGTGACCGCCTGCGGGCCTTGCAGCGCCAGCAGCGCATGGTCGGGCATGGGCACCACCTGGCAGCGCTGGCCGATGCGGGCCTCTATGTGGGCGATGTCGCCCACCTTGCAGGCGCCGTTGACGATGACGAACAGGGTGGGCTCGCCTTCGACCGTGCCCTGGTTGAAGAACATCAGGTCGTCGATGACCGTGCCCTCATCGGTCAGCAGCAGGCCGTAGCGCTGCTTGCCCACGGGCAGGTCGATCACATCGACCGGCATCAGGGTTTCGAAGGCGGCCGCAGCGTCCGGGCCGACGAGCTTGAGCTGGCCCATGTGGGAGACATCGAACAGCCCCGCTGCGGTGCGGGTGTGCAGGTGCTCGGCCATGAGGCCGGCCGGGTACTGCACGGGCATGGAATAGCCGGCGAACGGCACCATGCGGGCGCCCAGCTCGATGTGCAGTGCGTTCAGGGGCGTGGTGAGCAGGGGAGCGGTGGCTGACATGGCGGGCTTCTCAGGACAAGGCAAATGAAAGCCGCAGCCTGTACCAGGCCACGGTATTTGCCCTGCTGTCCGCTTTACCTGAGAGATTCACCGCAGCGCCCTGGCTGGCCGTGCGGCTTGCTCCTTCGGTGGATGGGTGCCGCGGTGGGTATGGTGTGCCCGGCGGTCCATCTCTCTCCAGCAAGGAAACGCCCGCATCACTGCGGGCGGTTGCCAGTCCTTTTGCCTGAGCGTTCGGGTTGTCCCTGCGCCTTCGGCGGCCCCCGCGAAGGGGGCTCTCTCCTGACGGGCGCCAGTATATCCGCTGGCGCGTGGCACCCCCGCTGGAAAGCCCCGCTACTTGATGAACCCCCACACCTTCGGCAGCCAGGTGGACAGTTGCGGGATGAAGGTCAGCATCACCAGCACCACGCCATGCGCCCACAGGAAGGGCACCAGCTCGCGCACCAGTTGCGACATCGGCACGCGCGAGACGTTGCAGGTGACGAAGAGTAGCCCTCCGACCGGAGGCGTGATCATCCCGAGCGTGAGGTTGTAGATCACGATCATCGCAAAGTGCACCGGGTCCACGCCCAGCTTCACTGCCACGGGCGCGAGGATGGGCGCAAGCACCATCACCCCCGGCAGCGGCTCGATGAAGATGCCGAACAGCAGCAAGAAGATGTTGACGATGATGAGGAACATCCAGGGCGACAGGTTCATGCTGATGAGCCACTCGGCCATCTGCTGCGGAATGCCCTCGATGGTCAAAATCCACGCGAATGCGGCCGACAGCCCGATGATGATCAGCACCGACGCCGACAGCAGGGCCGAGCGCGCGAGGATGTCAGGCAGCGCCTTCCACTGCAGCGTGCGGTAGACGAACTTGCCGCACACCAGCGCGTAGAACACGGCCACGACCGAGGCCTCGGTGGGCGTGAACCAGCCCGCGCGCATGCCGCCCAGGATCACCACGGGCAGCAAGATGGCGGGCAGCGCCTTCCAGGTGGTGGTCAGGATCTCGGCCATGGGCGGCATCTTGCCGTCGCCCTTGTAGTTGCGCTTCTTCGACACATGGAAGTTCACGATGCACATGGCCACCGCGATCAGCAGGCCCGGCAGCAGGCCGGCCACGAACAGCGCACCCACCGACACCGTTTCATCCTGCAGCGCATAGATGATCATGATGATGGACGGCGGAATGATGGGCCCCACGATGGCAGTGGACGCGGTGAGCGCCGCTGCATACGAACGGTCGTAGCCCGCCCTGTCCATCATGCGGATCAGCATCGAGCCCGGGCCGGCCGCATCGGCCAGCGCCGAGCCCGAGATGCCCGAAAAGAACGTCAGCGACACCACGTTGGTGTAGCCCAGCCCGCCACGCTTGTGGCCCACAAACTGGCCTGCGAAGCGCAGCAGTACCTCGGTCAACGACCCGCCGCTCATGAGCTCGGCCGCCAGAATGAAGAACGGTACGGCCATCAGCGGAAAGCTGTCGATGCCGGTGAAGGTCTCCTTGAGCAGCACCATCAGCGGGTAGCTCTCGGCCAGGATCAGCGTGGCCGCGGTGGCCAGGCCCAGGGCAAACGCCACCGGCACGCCGATGGCCAGGAACAGGCAGGCCGAAACGATGAGGATGATGGACGCGCTCATAGGGAGGCACTCGCATTAGCGTCGAAGTGCTCATCGGCCGCGAAGGTGCGGTCGAGCACATAGCCACGCACGACGAACGCAAAGTGCACGATGAGCAACACCCCGCCGATCAGCATGGCGCTGTAGATGTAGGCGAAGGGCACCTGCGTCACGGCCGTCATCTGGAACATGGTGCGCTGCATGTACAGCCAGCCGTACCAGACCATGAAGCCGAAGAAAGCGAACAGCAGCGCGGCCACCACCGCGCGGATGGCAATGCCGCCGGCGCGGGGCAGGGCGTCCTGCAGGTTCTCCACCGCAATGTGGCCGCCGTAGCGCAGCACCGGGCCCGCGCCCAGGAAGGTCAGCCAGATCATCATGTGGCGCGAGACCTCTTCAGCCCACTCCAGCGAGTTGTGGGTTACGTAGCGCATCACCACGTTGGTGAAGATGATGATCGACATGGCCGCCAGCAGCAGGATCAGCGCCCAGCGGTTGGCGGCAAGGAAATAGCGTTCGAAGGCTTTCACGGTGTTGTTCTCGGTTCTGGCTGAAAGCGAAAAAAAACCGTTCGGGCTGAGCTTGTCGAAGCCTTGCGCGGCGCTTCGACAGGCTCAGCGTGAACGGTTGGAGTTTGTCTGCTCGGGTTAACGAACGTCCTGGATCTTCTTGATGTTGTCGGCCCCGAACTCCTTGGCATAGCCCACATACGCCGGCTTGAGCGCTTCGCGGAAGGCTGCGCCGTCCACCGTCTTCGTGACCTTCATGCCTTGCGATTCAAGCAGCGCTATGCCGTTGTTCTCATCGTCGTTGACCTTCTTGCGCTGCGCCACCGAAGCGCTCTTGGCGGCGTCGGTGAAGACCTTCTTGTCGGCATCGTTGAGCTTGTTCCACACCTTGGGCGAGAGCAGCAGAAGCGCGGGCGAGTACACGTGGCCGGTCAGCGACAGGTGCTTTTGCACCTGCGAGAACTTGGCCGACAGGATCACCGGGATAGGGTTCTCCTGGCCGTCCACCGTGCCCTGCTGCATGGCACCGAACAGCTCGGGGAAGGCCATGGGCGTGGGCAGGATGCCGAAGGTGCGGTAGCCGTCCATGTGCACCTTGTTCTCCATGGTGCGCATCTTCAGGCCCTTGGCGTCCTCGGGCTTGACGATGTCGCGCTTGCTGTTGGTCATGTGGCGAAAGCCGTTTTCGGTCCAGGCCAGCGCGATGATGCCCTTGCTCGGGAACTTGGTCAGGATGTCCTGGCCGATGGGGCCGTCCATCACCTTGCGTGCATGGTCGTAATCGCGGAACAGGAACGGAATGTCCACGATCTTCACTTCGGGCACGAAGTTGCCCACAGGGCCGGTGGAGGTGTTCACCAGGTCCTGCGTGCCGAGCTGGATGGCCTCGATCTGCTCGCGCTCGCCGCCCAGCGCCGAGTTGGGAAAGTACTGGCACTTGTAGCGCCCCTGCGTGCCTTTTTCGACTTCATCGCAGAACACCTTGGAGCCCACGCCATAGTGCGAATCGGGCGCCGTGGCGTAGCCGATCTTGAGCGTCGTGGTCTGCGCGCCGGCCGTGGCGATCAAGCCGAACGCAAGGCCCAGGCCCGCGGCGAGAGAAGTCAGTTGCATGGTGTCTCCTGTATATGTGGTTCTTGCCGTGGTCGCCTGCGTACCTGTCGCTGGAGGCTTCGCGCAGCCAGTGCCACGGACTCAAAAATTATGGCGCTGCAACATGCCGCAGGGCATCGGGGTTTGTGCTGGTAAGCGTGCTTACTAAACAAGGCAGTCGCCACGGGCTTCGCGGCACCAGTGCACGCGTCGCGCGGGCGACAGGACAGGTGAAGGCGGGCGGCGCCATGGAAGTCGGGCTGGCGTGCGGCGAGGTGCCGCTCTGATGGAGCGGCACCGGCCCGTGATGTGAGACTCCGCGGCGGGTGCCCGTGGCGCGGTGAGTCGGTGAAGCGCAAGGGCGTGTGCCGCCACTGCCGTCTTGCCAAGTGCCCCGGTCCGGCGGTAACCGGTCCGGGGCCCTGTCAGTTCGTGCGCTCCGGTAAGAACGCCTTGATGGATGAAGTATGCGCGGCAAGGCTCAGTAGTTCTTGCTGTTCTTTGCTTCAAAAGTCGGCTGTTGCAGAAAATCCTTCTGTATTTGCGCAGTTCAAGGAATAATCCGCAGCATGGACCGTTTAGACAGAAAAATTCTCGCTGTGCTGCAGGGCGACGCGCGCGCCAGTCTGCAGGAGATCGGGCAGGCCGTCGGCCTGAGCCCTTCGCCGTGTTGGGGTCGCATCAAGAAGATGGAAGAGGCCGGTGTCATCCAGGGCTACACCGTGCGGCTCAACCCGCAGGCGCTGGGCCTGTCCGACACGGTGCTGGTGCAGGTCACGCTCGACAGCCACTCGGACAACACGCTGGAGAAGTTCGGCGAGACGCTGGCCAGCATTCCGGAGGTGATCGAAGCCCACCTGGTCTCAGGCGACTACGACTACCTGCTGCGCGTGGTGGTCAAGGACACGCGCGACTACGAGCGCCTGCTGCGCGAGAAGCTCTACAAGATCAAGGGCATACGCCACAGCCGCTCGAGCTTCGTGCTGCGCACGCTGAAAAAGGCCGACATGCCGCTCTACGTGGACTAAGGCCTAAGGCGCTGGCACGTTCGCTGCTCTGCGGGCTGGCACAGGTGCAGAATCCAGCCGCCGCACACACCGTCCACACCGCCAGTACGGCGCCACACACCATGAACCTGCGTTTCGTCGAAGCCTTCTATTGGGTCGCCTCTCTGCGCAGCGTGACGCGCGCCGCCGAAAAACTGTTCCTCACCCAGTCGGCCATGTCCAGCCGCGTGGCGGCGCTGGAGGAAGAGCTGGGCGTGCTGCTGCTGGACCGCAGCGACAAGCGCTTCAAGCTCACGGTGGCGGGCACGCGGTTTCTGACCTATGCGAAGCGCATGCTGGAATTGCAGCGCCAGCTGAAGGCCGAGATGGGGTCGGGCGGGCCGATGGAGGTGTCCATCCGCCTGGGCGCGATCGAGTCGGTGCTGCACTCCTGGCTGATTCCGTGGATCGAGCAACTGCGCAAGGACAACCCGGCGCTGGAGCTTGAACTCACCATGGAAACCACGCCCGTGCTGCTGGACCAGATCCGCCGCGGCGCGCTGGACACGGTGTTTGCAGCGCTGCCGGCGTCCGCCGAAGGCATCCGCACCCAGGCCCTGGCGCCCATGGAGATGGTGTTCGTCGGCAACAGCAAGTTGCACCGCAAGCGGCGCTACGCGCTGGCGGATTTTGCCGAGATGGACATCCTGACCTTCCAGCGCGGCTCGCACCCGCACGTAACGTTGCTGGATGCGCTGCGCCAGGCCCAGGTGGAGCCGCGCCGCGTGCACACCATCTCGTCCATCTCGGCCATGGTGCAGTTGGTGCAGGGCGGCTTCGGCATCGCGACCTTGCCGCGCCACGCCGTGCAGCGGCTGCTGGCGTTTCCGGACCTGCGGGCGCTGGCCTGCGACACGGAGTTGCGGCCCTTGCCCATCCACCTGAGCTACCGCGAAGACCCGTCCACCCCGGTCGACAGCGTGGTGCGCTCGGCCATGGCGTTCCTCGAACTGCAGTCCGAACGCACCAAGGTGCGCGCCAAAACCTGAAGCCAAGCTGACGGACGGCGCGTCTCCCGCGTCGCCACGGCGGTGGCCTGCGCGCTGCGCAAGCCTTTGGGGTGCGCTGCGTGGCTGCCGCGCGCACTCTCCAATGGTCTCCATCGCGTTCCAGTGCCTGCTGTTGGTGCATGCCATCGGCACGCACAAGCCCGGGTGCGGCCGGCATCGTCTGGATGGCGCGCCATCACCATCGGCCACAAAAGCCCGCCGCACGGGGCTTGCGGCGGTATCGGCCAGGCGCGCGACGGTGCGGATTCCAGGGGCCTAGGGTTTTCACTGAGCACCAAGTTGGGTGAAGTGTGCTCCAGCGTAGTGCATCGAAAAAATCGATGAAGTGAGAGAAAATTTTTGAATTTGCCAGTGCTCGCACCCCGCCAACACAATCCTCCCATCGTCATGCATTTGACATTTTTCGATGCGAGGAAACACGGTGGAACCGGAAGCAAAAAACACACTGGCAGCCTTCGGCCCTGAGGGCCACGGCGACGCAGCCCATGTGCGCGGCGTCATTCGCAAAGGGCTGTGGACCCTGCACACCAGTGGCTTGGCGCATGGCCATGTGCAGGGCAACCTCGTCATCCTGCCCGAGGCGCTGGCCGGCGACTTCCTGCGCTTTTGCCAGCGCAACCCCAAGCCCTGCCCGGTGCTGGCCGTGGGCGAGCCCGGCCAGGTGGGCCTGCCCAGCCTGGGCGAGGACATCGACATCCGCAGCGATGTGCCGATGTACCGCGTCTGGCGCCACGGCGAGCTCAAGGACGAAGTCGCCGACATCACGGACCTGTGGCGCCCCGACCTGGTGACCTTCGTGCTGGGCTGCTCATTCTCGTTCGAGCATGCGCTGCAGGAGGCCGGCATCCGCCTGCGCCACATCGACGAGAGCCGCAACGTGGCGATGTACCGCACCAACATCGCGACCGAGCCTGCCGGTCCCTTCAGCGGCGCCATGGTCGTGTCCATGCGGCCCATGCCCGCGGCCGATGTCATCCGGGCGGTGCAGGTCACCTCGCGCTTTCCCAACGTGCACGGCGCGCCGGTGCACATCGGCGACCCGTCGCTCATCGGCATCAAGGACCTGGCCCGGCCCGACTACGGCGACGCGGTGGAGCTGGCCCCCGGCGACATCCCTGTCTTCTGGGCCTGTGGCGTCACCCCCCAGTCGGCCATCCTGACCGCGCAGCCTGCGTTCTGCATCACGCATGCACCCGGGGCCATGTTGGTGACCTCGTTGCTCAACCACCACCTCGCGTCTTTCTGAGTTCTTCACCCCGCGACGAATCCTTCAACCTTTCAAAGGAGTATCTGAGATGAAAAAGACCCTCTGGGCCCGTGTGGCCGCGGCTATCGGTGGCGCCTGCATGACCTTGGCCGCCCATGCGCAGCAGGAAGTCAAGATCGGCGTGATCTACCCGCTGACCGGCACCGGCGCGGCCGTGGGCGCCGAGCTGCGCAGTGCGCTGGAGCTGGCCGCCGACATCGTCAACAACGGTGCTCCCTCGGTCCCCAACCTGCCGTTCGCGGCTGGCAAGGGCCTGCCCAACCTCAAGGGCGCCAAGATCAAGCTCGTGTTCGCCGACCACCAGTCCAACCCGCAGATCGGCGCGACGGAAGCCGAGCGCCTGATCACCCAGGAAAAGGTGGTCGCCCTGATCGGTTCGTACAACAGCAACGTCACGGCCACGGCCAGCCAGGTGGCCGAACGGGCCGGCATTCCGTTCCTGAACCCCGAGTCGTCCTCGGCCTCGCTCACGCAGCGCAACTTCAAGTGGTTCTTCCGCACCACGCCGCATGACGATCTGTTCGTGCACAACGCGTTCGAGTTTTTGAAGGAGTTCGAGGCCAAGCGGGGCATCAAGCCCAAGGTGATCGCATCGCTCAACGAGAACGGCTTGTGGGGCGCCGAGACGACCAAGCTGCAGACCAAGCTGGCGACAGAGTTCGGCCAGAACATCGTCAAGCAGGTGTCCTACCCGGCCAAGACCACGCAGCTCACGTCCGAGGTGCAGACCCTGAAGGCGGCCAACCCCAACCTGGTGCTGCAGTCGTCCTATACGGCAGACGCCATCATGTCCATCAAGACGTACAAGGAACTGGGCTTCTCGCCGGACATGATTCTGGCCAACAACGCGGGGTTCACCGACACCGATTTCATCAGGACGCTGGGCAAGGATGCCGACTTCATCATCACCCGCGAGACCTGGGCGCTGGACCTGGCCACGCGCAACCCGATGATCAAGGAAGTGAACGACCTGTTCCAGAAGCGCTACAAGATCAACTTCACCGGCAACAGCTCGCGCACCTTCACCGGGCTGATGGTGATGGCCGATGCGATCAACCGTGCGGGCTCCACCGAGCCCGAGGCCGTCCGCACCGCGCTCACGCAGACGAACATCCGGGCCGACGACATCATCATGCCGTGGAAGGGCGTGAAGTTCGACACCTCGGGCCAGAACACGCTGGGCCGCGGCATCCTGGTGCAGATCATCGACGGCAAGTACCACACGGTCTGGCCCTTCAACATGGCGACCCGCGAAGTGGTGTGGCCCATGCCCAAGTGGGACCAGCGCAAGTGAAGGCCCCACGGGCTGAATCCTGAAAGAAAACCATGACTGCGGAAATTCTGTTTCAGACGCTGGCCTCGGGCGTGATGATCGGGTTGATATATGCGCTGGTTGCGATCGGATTGACCATGATTTTCGGGGTCATGGACATCGTTAACTTCGCGCACGGTGAGTTCCTGATGCTGGGCATGTACTCGGCGTTCTGGATGTTCTCGCTGTACGCGCTCGACCCCCTCTATACCCTGCCGCTCACGGTCCTCATGCTGTTTGCGTTCGGTGTGCTGCTGTACCAGTTCGTGATCGTGCGCATCATCAATGCGCCCATGCTCTCGCAGATCTTCACGACCTTCGGAATCATGATCTTGCTGCGCGGCGTGGCCCAGTTCTTCTGGAAGCCCGACTTCCGCTCCATCGAGAACTCGCTGGTCAGCGGCACCGTCAAGGGCTTCGGCGTGCAGGTCGGGCAGCCCCAGCTGGTGGCGGGCATCGGGGCCATCGTCATCACGGGCCTCATCTACTTCTTCCTCAACAAGACGCGCCTGGGAGCGGCGCTGGAAGCCACCGCGTCCGACAAGGAAGCCGCGCGCCTGATGGGCATCGACTCGCACAAGATGTTTGCGCTGGCCTGGGGCGTGGCAGCTGCCTGCGCCGGCGCTGCCGGGGTGCTGCTGTCGACCTTCTTTCCCATCTTTCCGGACGTCGGCGCGAACTTCATCCTGCTGGCCTTCGTGGTGGTGAACCTGGGCGGCTTCGGCAGCATCACCGGTGCGTTCTGGGCCGGGATTCTGGTCGGCGTGATCGAGGTGATGGGGGGCCTGTTGCTCGGGCCCCAATACAAGACCGCGGTGGTGCTGGTGCTCTTCCTCGGAGTGCTGATGTTCCGCCCGCAAGGCCTCATGGGCAAGGCGTGATCACCATGAAAAACTCAATCCTTATCGCAGCGCTGCTGCTGGCCACCCTGGCGCTGCCGTCCTTCGTGGATGCGTCGCACCTGAACATGGCCATCCTGGTTCTCATGGCCGCCCAGCTGGGCGTGGCGTGGAACATGCTCGGCGGCTACGCCGGGCAGGTGTCCCTGGGCCATGCCGCGTTCTTCGGGCTGGGGGCCTATACCTCCACGCTGCTGCTGCTCAAGTTCGGCGTCAACCCGTGGATCGGCGCGCTGATCGGCGGGGCCCTGTCGGCCTTGCTCAGCCTGGCGTTCGGCTGGTCGTGCTTTCGCTTGAAGGGCCACTACTTCGCCATGGCCACCATTGCCGTGGCCGAGCTGGTGCAGATATTCTTCAACGAGTGGGAATACGGCGGCGCCGCCGTGGGCCTGTACGTGCCCATGGACAAGCAGGGCTGGCTGTGGATGAACTTCGCCACCAAGCTGCCGTACTACTGGCTGGCGCTGGGCCTGCTGGTGCTGACCCTGGCCGCCAACTGGTGGGTGGAGCGCAGCTACCTGGGCTACTACTTCCGGGCCATCAAGGACGAGCCCGATGCTGCGCGCAGCGTGGGCATCAACATCGCCCGCTACAAGCAGGTCGCCTTGTCGCTGAGCGCCTTCTTCGCGGCGCTGGGTGGCAGCCTGTATGCCCAGAAGGAGCTGTTCATCGACCCGGGCTCGGTGCTGTCCACGGCGCTGTCGATCAAGATGGCCCTGGTGGCTATCCTGGGCGGGGTGGGCACGCTGTTCGGTCCGGTGGTGGGTTCCATCGTGCTCACCAGCATCGAAGAATTCACACGCATCGTCTTCGGTGGCACGGGCCGCGGTACGGACGTGATCATCTACGCCACCATGATCATCCTGATCGCCGTGTACTACCCCATGGGCATTCTCGGATGGGTCAAGAGCTTCAAGGAGCGGCGGGCGGCCCGTGCCGACGCATCGCGCCAGGTGGCCGAGCATGCAGCAGGCGCTGCACCCATGCAGTCGGCAAAGGGAGAGGTCTGATGAAACTGCTCGAAGTCAAACAAGTCAGCAAGCGCTTTGGCGGGCTGACCGCCAACCAGGACGTCTCGTTCGATGTGGACAAGGGCACCGTCGTGGGCCTGATCGGTCCCAACGGCGCGGGCAAGACCACCATGTTCAACTGCGTAGCGGGCTACTTCGCACCCACCGAGGGCAGCATCCTGCTGGGCGGGCGCAACATCGCCGGCCTGCCGCCCGAGGCCTGCGCCCGGGCCGGCGTGGCGCGCACTTTTCAGGTGGCGCGCAGCTTCACCAGCATGACGGCGTGCGAGAACGTCATGACCGGCGCCATGCTGCTGCAGCACAACGTGGCCAAGGCCCGCGTTTCGGCGATGCAGTGGCTGGCGTTCGTCAACCTGCACCGTTTTGCCGACAAGCCTGCGGGCAGCATGACCATCAGCGAGCAGCGCCGCCTGGCGGTGGCCCGCGCGCTGGCCACCGAGCCGCAGATATTGCTGATGGACGAAGTGATGGCGGGATTGAACCCGTCCGAAGTGCGCGAAGCCGTGGACGTGGTGCTCAAGATCCGCGAGCGGGGCATCGCCTGCCTGATCGTGGAACACGTGCTCGAGGGCATCATGCCCATCGCCGACAAGATCGTGGTGCTGGACCGGGGCGTGAAGATCGCGGAGGGCACGCCGAAACAGGTCTCCAGCGACCCGCACGTCATCTCCGCCTACCTGGGAGACGAATGAAAATGCTCGACATCCAAAACCTCAAGGTCTGCTACGACGACGTGCTGGCCATCTCGGACGTGAGTCTTACCGTGGGGGCCGGCGAGATCGTGGCCCTGGTGGGCGGCAACGGCAACGGCAAGTCCACCACCTTGCGCGCGGTGGCAGGCCTCAACGCTGCCGCAGCGGGCGACGTGTCCTTCAACGGCCAATCCATCGGTGGGCTGCCAGCCCACAAGCGGGTGTCGCTCGGGCTGTCGCTGGTGCCCGAAGGGCGCCGGCTGTTCCCGCGCCTCACGGTGCTGCGCAATCTGGAGCTCGGGGCGTTCACCCGCACCGACAAGCACGAGGTGGCCAGCAGCATCGACGAGATGCTCGGGCTGTTCCCCATCCTCAAGGAGCGTGCGACGCAGCTTGCCGGCACCATGAGCGGCGGCGAGCAGCAGATGCTGGCCATCGCCCGCGGTCTGATGGCGCGGCCTAAGCTGCTGATGCTGGACGAGCCTTCCTGGGGCATCGCGCCCAAGTTCGTGACCAAGGTGCTGGACGTCATCCAGCAAATCAACGCCAAGGGTGTCTCCATCTTGCTGGTGGAGCAGAACCTGCACAAGGCGCTGGCGATTGCCCACCGCGGCTATGTGATCCAGACCGGGCGCATCGCCATGGAAGGCCCCGCCCAGACGCTGCTGCACGACGAAGGCGTCAAGAAGGCGTACCTGGGCCTTTGAGCTCGCGCGTCCGCGCGCCTGCGTGCCCCACCAGCCACGACCCATCTGCCACGCCCCGCCAGCCAGTCGACCCACCTGCCAGGAGTTCCTGTGAAAACTATTTGGATGACCGCACTGTGTGCGGCGGGGATGGGCTGCGCCTTCGGTTTGCAGGCCCAGGCCCAGACCCCGGTGCAATGGAAACTGGCCACGGGCTACCGCGCCGAGTCGTTCCACACGCGCAACCTGGTGCAGTTCGCACAAGAGGTGCAGACCGCGTCCGCGGGCGCCCTGCACATCGAGGTGCACGCCAACAACACGCTGGCCAAGCTGGCCGACATTCCTGCGGCAGTGCAGGGCGGCAAGGTCCAGGCAGGCGAGACCATCATGACCAGCCTCGTGGCCGAGATGCCCATCGCAGGGGCCGATGCCGTGCCCTTCGTGGTGCACAGCTATGCCGACGCGCGGCGCATGTGGGGACTGCAGCGGCCGCTGATCGAGGGGCATTTCGCGCGCAAGGGGCTCAAGGCCCTGTACGCGGTGCCGTGGCCGCCGCAGGGGTTGTTCTCCGTGGCGCCCGTGAAGTCGTCCGCCGACTTCAAGGGCACCCGCATGCGCACCTACAACCCCGCCACCGTTCGCATTGCCGAGCTGCTGGGCGCCACGCCGGTGGACGTGCCCATGGTCGAGGTCAACAAGGCGCTGGCCGGCGGGCAGCTCGACTCCATGATCACCTCAGCCCTCACCGGCGTGGAGAACCAGGTCTGGGGCCAGATCCGCCAGTACTACGGCATCGACGCGTGGTTCCCCAAGAACATCGTGTTCGTCAACCAGCAGGCGTTCGACGCGCTGCCGCCACCCGTGCGCCAGGCCGTCACCAAGGCGGCAGCCGAGGCGGAGACCCGCGGCTGGGCGATGAGCGAGGCCATCGCGCAGGAGTCGGTCGGCGAACTGCAGCGCAAGGGCATCAAGGTGGAGCGCCCCACCGCCGAGCTCAACGCCGAACTCAAGCGGCTGGGCGAACGCTTCTCGCGCGAGTGGGTGCGATCGGTGGGCAGCGAGGCCAACCAGCTTTTCATTCCGTACTACACGCAGCGCTGAAAGGCGCTGCGGCATTCCGTTTTTCCCTTTCTCAACTGTCGGAACCATCACACCATGAATAGCCTGACACCCCCCACACACACGCCCCGCTGGCAGTTCTGGATCGACCGGGGCGGCACTTTCACCGACATCGTGGCCAAGCGGCCCGATGGCTCGCTCACCACCCACAAGCTGCTGTCCGAGAACCCCGAGCAGTACAAGGACGCCGCGGTGGCGGGCATACGCCACCTGCTGGGGCTCAAGCCCGGCGAGCCGGTGACGCCCGCCCAGGTCGAGTGCGTGAAGATGGGCACCACCGTGGCCACCAATGCACTGCTGGAGCGCAAGGGCGAGCCCACGCTGCTGGTCACCACGCGCGGCTTTCGCGATGCGCTGCGCATTGCGTACCAGAACCGTCCGCGCCTGTTCGACCGCCATATCCAGTTGCCCGAGCTGCTCTACACCGAGGTGATCGAGGCCCGCGAACGCATGGGTGCGCACGGCAGCGTGATGCTGCCCCTGGACGAGCCCACGCTGCGCGGCGATTTGCTGGCAGCCTACGCGCGCGGCCTGCGCAGCGTGGCCATCGTGTTCATGCACGGCTACCGCTACGCGCAGCATGAAAAGGCGGCGCAGCGCATCGCGCGGTCGGTCGGGTTCACGCAGATCAGCACATCGCACGAAACCAGCCCCATGATGAAGTTCGTGAGCCGCGGCGACACCACGGTGGTGGATGCATACCTCTCGCCCATCCTGCGCCGCTACGTGGACCAGGTGGCCAGCGAGATGCCGGGCGTCAAGCTGTTCTTCATGCAGTCGTCCGGTGGCCTCACCGATGCGGGCACCTTCCAGGGCAAGGACGCCATACTGTCCGGCCCGGCCGGCGGCATCGTGGGCATGGCGCGCACGGCAGGACTGGCGGGGCATGAGAAGGTCATCGGCTTCGACATGGGCGGCACGTCCACCGACGTGAGCCACTACGCCGGTGCGTTCGAGCGCGAGTTTGAAACCCATGTGGCCGGCGTGCGCATGCGCGCACCCATGATGAGCATCCATACGGTGGCAGCCGGCGGCGGGTCGGTGCTGGCGTACGACGGATCGCGGTTCCGGGTGGGCCCGGAGAGCGCGGGTGCCAACCCCGGCCCCGTCAGCTACCGCCGCGGCGGCCCGCTGGCCGTGACGGACGCGAACGTGATGGTCGGCAAGGTGCAGCCACGCTACTTCCCCAGCGTGTTCGGCCCGGCCGCCAACGAGACGCTGGATGCCGACGCGGTGCGCGCACGTTTTCAGGACATCGCCACGCAGACCCAGCGCAAGCCCGAGGAAGTCGCCGAAGGCTTCATCCAGATCGCCGTGCAGCAGATGGCCAACGCGATCAAGAAGATCAGCGTGGCGCGCGGCTACGACGTCACGCGCTACACGCTGCAGTGCTTTGGCGGCGCGGGCGGCCAGCATGCCTGCCTGGTGGCCGATGCGCTGGGCATGACGCGGGTGTTCGTACATCCGCTGGCGGGCGTGCTCAGCGCCTACGGCATGGGCCTGGCGGACCAGAACGTGATCCGAGAGCAGGCGGTGGAGATGCCGCTGGCCACCGAAGTGCTGCCCCTGATTGCCGAGCGCCTGGACGCACTGGGCTCTGCCGCCCAGGCCGAGCTGGAGCGCCAGCAGGTCAGCGCCAACCCAGTGCAGGTGCGCCACAACGTGCATGTGCGCTACGAGGGCACCGACTCCGCGCTCATCGTGCCGTTTGGCGACATGGCGGCCATCCAGTCCGCCTTCGAGGCGGCGTACCGCCAGCGCTTCGCCTTCCTGATGGTGGGCAAGGGCCTGGTGGTGGAGGCCGTGTCGGTCGAGGCGGTGATCGCCGGCGATGCACCGGCAGAGCCACGCTTGCCGCTGCACCCCCACCGCAAGCACCCGCTGCGCGAAACGGTGAAGATGTATTCGGGCAGCGAGTGGCATGACGCAGCCCTGGTGGTGCGCGAGGACCTGCACCCCGGCGACGTGGTCCCGGGCCCCGCGATCATTGCCGAGAAGAACACCACCACCGTGGTGGAGCCCGGCTGGTCGGCGCGCCTGACCGACCTGGACCACCTGGTGCTGGACCGCGTGACCGCGCGCAAGGTCCAGTACGCCGCCGGCACCACGGTGGACCCGGTGCTGCTGGAGGTGTTCAACAACCTGTTCATGAACATCGCCGAGCAGATGGGCCTGCAGCTGCAGAACACGGCCTATTCGGTGAACATCAAGGAGCGCCTGGACTTCAGCTGCGCGTTGTTCGATGCTGCCGGCAACCTCATTGCCAACGCGCCGCACATGCCGGTGCACCTGGGTTCGATGGGCGAGAGCATCAAGACCGTGATCCGCGAGAACACCGGCAAGATGCACCCGGGCGATGTGTTCATGCTCAACGACCCCTACCACGGCGGCACCCATCTGCCCGATGTGACGGTGATCACACCGGTCTACGTGGCCGCGGGCGCAGAGCCCACGTTCTACGTCGGCAGCCGGGGCCACCATGCGGACATTGGCGGCACCACGCCGGGCTCCATGCCGCCGTTTTCGACGCGCATCGACGAGGAGGGCGTGCAGATCAACAACGTGAAGCTGGTGGACCGCGGCATCTTCCTGGAAGAGGAGGTGCGCACGCTGCTGGCCACGGGCGGCGGCACCACCCAGTACCCCAGCCGCAACCCCCAGCAGAACCTGGCCGACCTGCGCGCGCAGATCGCGGCCAACGAGAAGGGCGTGCAGGAGCTGTCGAAAATGGTGGACCAGTTCAGCCTGGAGGTCGTGCAGGCCTACATGGGCCATGTGCAGGACAACGCCGAAGAGTCGGTGCGCCGCGTGATCACGCAGCTCAAGGACGGGCAGTTCACCCTGCCGCTCGACAACGGCGCGCAGATCAGCGTGTCGGTCAAGGTCAACGTGGCCGAGCGCAGCGCGGTGATCGACTTTGCGGGCACCAGCGCGCAGCAGACCAACAACTTCAACGCGCCGCGTGCGGTGTGCATGGCCGCGGTGCTGTACGTGTTCCGCACGCTGGTGGACGACGATATTCCGCTCAACGCCGGGTGCTTGAAGCCCTTGCAGGTCATCATCCCGCAGGGCTCCATGCTCAACCCCAACCCGCCGGCCTCGGTGGTGGCGGGCAATGTGGAGACCTCCACCTGCATCACCAATGCGCTGTTCGGCGCCCTGGGCGTGATGGCGGGCAGCCAGCCCACGATGAACAACTTCACCTTCGGCAACGCGCAGTACCAGTACTACGAAACCATCGCGGGCGGCAGCGGTGCGGGTGCGGTGTTCGATGCATCAGGCCGCGCGGTGCGCGGGTTCGACGGCACCAGCGTGGTCCAGACCCACATGACCAACTCGCGCCTCACGGACCCCGAGGTGCTGGAGTTCCGCTTCCCGGTGGTGCTCGACAGCTACGAGATCCAGCGTGGGTCAGGCGGCGCCGGGCGCTGGGCCGGTGGTGACGGCGGCGTGCGGCGCGTGCGCTTTCTGGAGGCCATGACGGCCAGCATCCTGTCCAACGGGCGGCTCAACCCCGCCTTCGGCATGGCGGGCGGCCAGCCGGGCCGCGCAGGCGCCAACCGGGTGCTGCGCGCGAACGGCCAGGTCGAGGAGCTGGGCCACATCGGCGCCGCGCAGATGCAGCCGGGCGATGTGTTCGAGATCTCCACCCCGGGCGGTGGCGGGTTCGGCGAATGCGTGGCCGCTGAGTGAACCGGGCCTGCGGGCCCGCGCCATGAAAAAGGGCCTGCATGGCAGGCCCTTTGATCTGGGTGGCTGGCGGCGTATCGCCAGCGCGGGTCACATGCCCGAGTAGTTCGGGCCGCCGCCGCCTTCGGGCGTCACCCACACGATGTTCTGCGTCGGGTCCTTGATGTCGCAGGTCTTGCAGTGCACGCAGTTCTGCGCGTTGATCTGCAGGCGCTGCGCGTCGCCGCCCTTGGCCACATCGGGCACGAACTCGTACACACCCGCCGGGCAGTAGCGCGCCTCGGGGCCGGCGTAATTGGCCAAGTTGATGTTGACTGGCACGCTCGCGTCCTTGAGCGTCAGGTGGGCCGGCTGGTTCTCTTCGTGGTTGGTGTTGCTGATGAACACGCTGCTGAGGCGGTCGAACGTGAGCTTGCCATCGGGCTTGGGGTAGACGATGGGCTTGCACTCGGCCGCGGGCTTGAGGTAGGCGTGGTCGGGCTTGTCGCGGTGCAGCGTCCAGGGCATGCGGCCGCGCAGTATCAGCTGCTCGAAGCCGTTCATCACCGTGGCCGTGGTCAGGCCGTACTTGAACCAGTTCTTGAAGTTGCGGTCCTTGTTCAGCTCGGTGTAGAGCCAGCTTTCCTCGAAAGCCTTGGGGTAGGCCTTGAGTTCGTCGTGCTGGCGGCCGGCCACAACGGCGTCGTACGCAGCCTCGGCGGCCAGCATGCCGGTCTTGATGGCGGCGTGGCTGCCCTTGATGCGGCCCACGTTCAGGTAGCCTGCGTTGCAGCCCACGAGTGCGCCGCCCGGGAAGATGGTCTTGGGCAGGGCGTTGATGCCGCTGGCGTTGATGGCGCGCGCGCCGTAGGACAGGCGCTTGGCCGTGATCTCGCCTTTTTCGTTCTCGAAGTAGTAGCGGACGTTGGGGTGGGTTTTCCAGCGCTGGAATTCCTCGAACGGGCTGAGGTAGGGGTTCTTGTAGCCCAGGCCGGTCACGAAGCCGAGCGCAACCTTGTTGTCGTCCAGGTGGTACAGGAATGCGCCGCCGTAGGTGTCGTTCTCCATCGGCCAGCCGGCGGTGTGCATCACGAAGCCGGGCTGGTGCTTCTTGGGGTCGATCTCCCACAGCTCCTTCACGCCCAGGCCGAAGCTTTGCGGGTCGCGCCCTTCGGACAGGTGAAAGCGCTCGATCAGCTGGCGGCCCAGGTGGCCGCGCGCGCCTTCGGCGAACACGGTGTACTTGCCCAGCAGTTCCATGCCCAGCTGGAAGTTCTCGGTGGGCTCGCCGTCCTTGCCCACGCCCATGTTGCCAGTGGCCACGCCCTTGACCGAACCATTCTCGTTGTAGAGCACTTCGGCGGCGGCAAAGCCGGGGAAGATCTCCACGCCCAGGGCCTCGGCCTGCTCGGCCATCCATTTGGTCACGTCGCCCAGGCGCACGATGTAGTTGCCGTGGTTCTGTGCGAAGGGGGGCAGAAAAACATTGGGCACGCGCAGGCCCGATTTTTCCGACAGGAAGATGTAGGCGTCGTCGGTAACGGGCTGCTTGAGGGGTGCGCCGCGCTTTTTCCAGTCGGGGATCAGCTCGGTCAGTGCCTTGGGGTCCATGATGGCGCCCGACAGAATGTGCGCGCCGGGCTCGGAGCCTTTTTCCAGCACCACCACCGAGACATCCTGGCCCTTTTCGGCAGCCAGCTGCTTCAGGCGGATCGCGGTGGCCAGGCCGCCAGGGCCGCCGCCAACGACCACCACGTCGTATTCCATCGATTCACGGGGACCATACTGGGCGATGATTTCTTCGTTTGTCATGGGCTTCTCGTCGGGCGTTTGATAATGGATATTTTGAACAGAACAGGATGCAATGCCCTGTCTGGCTGGCGACTGATTGTATTCATGGAATAGCGACAATCGAACGACCGTTCTATTTTGTTGAGTGGAGAGACTCTAAATGGCTTACAGCATCGACTTGTCCGGCCGGGTGGCCTTCATCACGGGCGCCTCCAGCGGCCTGGGCGCACAGTTTGCCCGCACGCTGGCCCGCGCCGGCGCCGGGGTGGTGCTGGCCAGCCGCCGGGTGGAAAAGCTCAAGGAGCTGCGCGCGCGCATCGAAGGCGAGGGCGGTGACGCCCACGTGATCGAGCTCGACGTAACTGACCACGACTCCATCAAGTCCGCCGTGGCGCACGCCGAGACCGAAATGGGCTCCATCGACATCCTGGTCAACAACTCGGGCGTGAGCACCACGCAGCGCCTGCAGGACGTGACGCCCGAAGACTACGACTTCATCTTCGACACCAACGTGAAGGGTGCGTTCTTCGTGGCGCAGGAGGTCGGCAAGCGCATGCTGGCCCGCTCGCGCGGTGCGGCGCCGGGCAGCTTCACGGGTGGGCGCATCATCAACATCGCCTCGATGGCGGGCCTCAAGGTGCTGCCGCAGATCGGCGCCTACTGCATGAGCAAGGCCGCCGTGGTGCAGATGACCCGCGCCATGGCCATGGAATGGGGCAAGTTCGGCATCAACACCAACGCGATCTGCCCCGGCTACATCGACACCGAGATCAACCACCACCACTGGGACACCGAGCAGGGCAAGAAGCTCATTGCCATGCTCCCCCGCAAACGCGTGGGCAGCCCGCAGGACCTGGATGCCTTGCTGGTCATGCTGGCCAGCGACCAGAGCCATTTCATCAACGGCGCCGTCATCGCCGCCGACGACGGCTTCGCTGTATAGAAAAGCCCCCCTGAGGCGCTGCGCGCCATCCCCCGAGGGGGACGCCACCGGTGGCCTGGCGGAGCCAGTTCCACGGTGGCACTGGCCTTGGGGGCGCGCCAGCTGCAGAGCGCTGGGCGGTACCACCAAACTGGACTATCGATGAAGATTGAAATTCCTGAAGCCAAGAAGCTGGTCTACGAGATGCGTTTTCCCGTGCGCTGGGGCGACATGGATGCGATGGGCCATGTCAACAACACGGTGTACTTCAGGTACCTGGAGACGGCGCGCATCGACTGGCTGGTGTCGGTGGGCTGCAACCCCGACCCGCAGGGCCAGGGGCCGGTCATCGTCAATGCGTTCTGCAACTTCTACCGGCAGCTGGAGTACCCGGCCGATGTGCTGCTCAAGCTCTACGTGAGCGACCCGGGCCGCACCACGTTCGAGACCTGGGGCACCATGGAGCGCGTGGACCAGCCGGGCGTGGTGTGCGCGGCAGGCGGCGCCACCACCATCTGGGTGGACTTTCCGCGGCAGAAGGCCACGGACCTGCCCGACTGGATGCGGGCGCTCGTCAGTGCCTGATGGGGTATTGAAAATTCAAGCGAAATAGTGCTCTACCGCTCACTGGTAAAGCGCTAGCAGCTATTGAAATAGTAGCATTCCGCTGGGGCTCAGCTCAGCTCAAGTCACCGGCGCCGGGTTGAACAGCACCAGCGCATTGCGCAGCTTCCAGTGTTCGGCCCAGGTCTTCTTGCGGCCGCTGGCCACCTCCAGCATGAGGTGGAACATCTCCCAGCCCACGTCTTCGATGGTCTTCTCGCCGGTGGCGATGGTGCCGGCGTTGACGTCCATCAGGTCGTGCCAGCGGCGTGCCAGGTCGTCGCGCGTGGCGACCTTGATGACGGGCACCTCGGCCAGGCCGTAGGGCGTGCCGCGACCGGTGGTGAAGACGTGCAGGTTCATGCCGGCTGCCACCTGTAGCGTGCCGCAGATGAAGTCGCTGGCGGGCGTGGCGGCGTAGATCAGGCCCTTTTGTTGGAGCTTCTCGCCCGGGGAGATCACGCCGGTGATGGGCGAGCTGCCGCTCTTGACGATGGAGCCCATGGCCTTTTCCACGATGTTGGACAGGCCGCCCTTCTTGTTGCCCGGCGTGGTGTTGGCGCTGCGGTCCACCCGACCGCGCTGCAGGTAGGCGTCGTACCAGGCCATCTCGCGGATCATGGCCTCGGCCACCTCGGGGGTGGAGGCGCGCGCGGTCAGCTGGTCGATGCCGTCGCGCACCTCGGTCACTTCGCTGAACATCACGGTGGCGCCCGCACGCACCAGCAGGTCGGTGCAAAAGCCCACGGCCGGGTTGGCGGTGACGCCGCTGAAGGCATCGCTGCCGCCGCACTGCACGCCCACGACGAGTTCGCTGGCGGGCACGGGTTCGCGGCGGCGCTGGTTCAGGCGCTGCAGATGCCGTTCGGCCTGGCGCATCACCGAATCGACCATGGACATGAAGCCCACATGCGCCTCGTCCTGCAGGCAGACCACGTCCAGCGGGGTGTCTGCCTGCGTGCGTTCGTCCACCAGCGGGATGGAGCCGGGAGGGAGCAGGCGCTCGGGTTGCAGCTTCTCGCAGCCCAGGCTCACCACCATCACCTCGCCGCCGAAGTTGGGGTTCAGGCTGATGTTGCGCAGCGTGCGGATGGGGATCACGGCGTCGGGCGCGTCGATGGCCACGCCGCAGCCGTAGGTGTGGGCCAGGGCGACCACGTCGTTCACGTTCGGGTACTTCGGCAGCAGCTCGGCCTTGATGCGCTGCACCGCGAACTCGGTCACGCCGGCCACGCACTGCACGGTCTCGGTGATGGCCAGGATGTTGCGTGTGCCCACCGAGCCGTCTGCGTTGCGGTAGCCCTCGAAGGTGTAGCCCGTGAGCGGCGGTAGTGCAGCCGGCTTCACGGTGGCGATGGGCAGGCCTTCGAGCGAGCGCGCATCGGGCATGTCCAGCAGCTTTTCATGCACCCAGCTGCCGGCCGGGATGGCGCGGATGGCATAGCCGATGGGCACGTTGTAGCGCCGCACCACGCCGCCTTGGGCGATGTCCTGGAGCGCCACCTTGTGCGCCTGGGGCACGGCATCCACCAGCGTCACGCCCGCAGGCAGGGTGGTGCCTGCCGGCAGGCCACCGTCGTTGGCGACGATCGCGACATTGTCGGCCTCGTGCATCTGGATGCAAAGCGGGGGGCGCGAGGTCATGGTTCTGGCGTTCATGGTGCTGGCTCCTGGGCACGCAGGGCGTGCCGTGGGTTTGACGCGCTGGCGGGTTGTGGTGGTTGCGGGATGAGGTAGTGGGGTAGGCAACGCAGGGTGAGCCGTCAGGCCCGCTGGCCCACCTCGATGGATTCGCGGGTCCAGGCGCGGGCCTGCTCCGTGAGCGAAAGGCCCAGACCTGGGCGGGTGGGCACCAGCATGCGGCCGTCTTTCAGTTCCAGGCGTTCGTTGAACAGAGGCTCCAGCCAGTCGAAATGCTCGACCCAGGGCTCGCTGGGGTACACGGCGCCCAGGTGCACGTGCAGCTCCATCGCGAAGTGCGGGGCCAGCATCACGTTGGCCATTTCGGCCTGCGCCGCGACCTTGAGGAAGGGCGTGATGCCGCCCAGGCGCGGGCCGTCGGGCATGAGGAAGTCGGCGCTGCGGTGGCGGATCAGCTCGCCATGCTCGGCGGCGCTGGTCAGCATCTCGCCGGTGGCGATGGGGGTGTCGAACTGCGCGGCCAGCGCGGCGTGGCCTTCATAGTCGTAGGCGTCCAGCGGCTCCTCGATCCAGATCAGGTTGTACTGCTCGAAGATGCGGCACATGCGCTGGGCGGTGGGGCGGTCCCACTGCTGGTTGGCGTCGACCATGATGGGCGTGGCGTCGCCCAGGTGTTCGCGCATGGCCTGCACCCGCTGGATGTCCAGCGCGCAGTCGGGCTGGCCCACCTTGAGCTTGATGCCGCCGATGCCACGGTCCAGCGAGGCCCGGGCGTTCACCTTGAGCTGGTCGAGCGGCGTGTGCAGGAAGCCGCCCGAGGTGTTGTAGCACCGCACGGACTCGCGCTGCGAGCCCAGCAGCTTGGACAGCGACAGGTGAGCGCGGCGGGCCTTCAGGTCCCACAGCGCCACGTCGAACGCGCCGATGGCCTGCACGCCCATGCCACTGCGGCCCACCGAGGCGCCCGCCCAGCACAGCTTGGTCCACAGGCGCGCGATGTCGTTCGTGTCTTCGCCGATGAGCGCGGGAGCGATCTCCCTGGCATGCGCGAACTGGCCGGGGCCGCCTGCGCGCTTGGAGTAGCTCAGGCCCAGCCCACGGTGGCCGTCGCGGGTCTCGATCTCGGCGAACAGCATCGCGATCTCGGTCATGGGCTTTTGGCGGCCGGTCAGCACCTTGGCGTCGCTGATGGGGTTGGCCAGCGGCAGGTAGCACGACGAGAGGCGGATCCAGGCGATGCTGTCGGGGCTCAGCGGGGTGTTGTCGGCGGATGAGAGGGCAGTCATGGCGTTCAAGCGGGGGGCGACGAAAGGACGAAAGGCAAAAAAAGGGCTGGGAGCAGGGCGATGCGTGCAAGGGAAACCCGCGGCGGCCTGCGCGGGTTTCCCGGTGGCCAGAGGTCAGTCGATGGTGATCTTTCCGGCCTGGATCACGGTCTTCCAGCGGTCGTATTCCTTGCGCTGGAAGGCGGCGAATTCTTCCGGCGTGTTGGCCACCATCTCGAACCCGATGGAGACGAATTGCTCCTTCACCTTGGGGTCGTTCAGCGCTTCCACGAACGCGGCATGGGCCTTCTGGCGCACGGCAGGCGGCAGGCCCTTGGGCGCGACGATGGCTTGCCAGGATGCGACTTCGACGTTCTTCACGCCTGCTTCGGCCAGCGTGGGCAGATCCGGCAGCACGGGCGAGCGCTGGGGGCTGGTCACGGCCAGTGCGCGCATCTTGCCGCCCTTGATGTACTGGATCACGGCGTTGATGTTCTGGAACGACGCGTCCACCTGGCCGCCGATCAGGTCGGTGTGCGCGGGAGCGCCGCCCTTGTAGGGGATGTGCACGCCCTGGGTGCCCGTCTGCTGCCAGAACAGCTCGGCCGTGAGGTGGTCGCTGGAGCCATTGCCGGCGGACGCGAAGCTCATCTTGTTGGGGTTGGCCTTGAGGTGCGCGATCACGTCGGCCACGCTCTTGTGGGGCGAGTTGGCGGGCACCACCAGCACGTTGGGCGAGGCCACGGCCACGGTGATGAAGTCGAAGTCCTTGGTGGGGTCGTAGGGCAGGCTCTTGAGCAGGTGCGGCACGATGACCAGCGGGCCGAGCGACGTGACCAGGAAGGTGTAGCCGTCCGCCGGGGCCCGCTGCACGAAGGTGGCGCCGATCGTGCCCGTGGCGCCGGCGCGGTTGTCGACCGTGAAGGGCTGCTTGAGCTTTTCGGTCAGGCGCGGGCTGACGGCACGTGCGACCTGGTCTGTGGAGCCGCCGGGAGGAAAGGGCACCACCAGCGTGACGGCCTTGTCAGGCCAGGCCAGGGCCGAGGTGCTCAACGTCGCCATGGCCAGCGCGGCGGTGATCCAAAGTTTCTTCATGCTTGTCTCCTTGATGGTTGAATGACATCGTTGTCATTTTTGGACGAATGCCAGCATCTGTTTTATTTCTGTCGCCATGAACTCTGTTTTTTTGTTGGCCGGATAAATGATATCGTTGTCATTTCAAAAGTCAATGCGGGGTGATCTGCTGCATGTTTCGCTGGGTACGGCGCCAAGGGCACCTGCTGGGCGCGGCCATCGGGTGGTGGTTAGCAGGCGCTCCTCGCAGCCTTTGCGCAGGCGGGCACCGGGGTGGGGCCGCTGCGCTATCTGCTAACGTCGCGCATGGCGGGTCGCGCTGCGGCTTGTGCGTTGCAGCGCATGGCCGCCAGCGCCCACTGCACTGGCCGTGGCCCCCTCCGGCCGCTTCTCGCACCGACATCCGCTTGTCCGCACCTTCCGCTCTTTCCGCAGTCTCCGCCGTACCCTTCATGAACCTGCCATCGCCCCGCAAGCCCGCCACCCTGCACGACGTCGCCCAGGCGGCCGGCGTCTCGCCCATCACGGCGTCGCGTGCGCTGGGGAACCCCGGCATCGTGTCGGAGAAGACGCGGGCGCGCGTGCAGCAGGCGGTGGAGGCCACGGGCTACATCCCCAATCTGCTGGCCGGCGGGCTCAAGTCCAAGCGCAGCCGCATGGTGGCGGGGATCGTGCCGGCGCTGTCGGTGTCGCAGTTTTTGCCCACGGTGCAGTCGCTCACGGCCGCGCTGGCGGAAGAGGGCTACCAACTCCTGCTGGGCCAGACGTTCTACGACGCGCAGCGCGAGATCGATGTGCTCAACGCCATGGTCAGCCGGCAGCCGGACGGCATCGTGATGATGGGCCTGGTGCAGTCCGAAGCCGCGCGCGACCGCTTGCGCAAAGCGGGCGTGCCGGTGGTGGAGACCTGGGACATCAGCGACCGGCCGGTGGACATGGTGATCGGGTTTTCGCACCTCAAGGTCGGCAGTGCGCTGGCGGGGTACTTCCTGTCGCGGGGCTACCAGCGCGTGGGCATCGCCACTGGCGGCGACCAGCGCGCGATGGAGCGGCGCGAGGGTTTTCTGGCCGCCTGGGGCCGCGACGTACCCACGGCCGTGGTGCCTGCGCCCAGCACGCTGCAACTGGGCCGCAGGGCGCTGTGCGAGCTGCTCGCCCGTGAGCCCGGCCTGCAGGCGGTGGTGTGCAGCTCGGACATGCTGGCCCACGGCATTCTGGTGGAGGCGCAGGCGCGCGGTCTGCGCGTGCCGCAGGACCTGGCGATCTCCGGCTTTGGCAATGCGGACTTCAGCGCGCACATGGTGCCGCCCATCACCACCGTGCACGTGGACGGGCCCGAGATCGGCCGCCTGGCAGCGCAGCTCATCATGGACCGCTGCCGCGGCGTGCAACCGCAGCGCTCGACGTTCGACCTGGGGTTCGAGCTGATCGAGCGGGCCTCCACCGCAGCCGTGCCGGGCTGACGCCGCGGCCGGATCGGCCACGTTGTAAGGGCCCCCGGGCTTGCCGGGGCCGCACCTACTTGTTCTTCTCGCGCGGCAGGCGGCCCATCAGATAGAACTCGGGGTTGGGCTGCATGCCGGCAAAGCTGGCCATGCGGTTCGACAGCCCGAAGAACGCGGTGATGGCCGCGATGTCCCAGATGTCCTCGTCGTCGAAGCCGTGCGGGTGCAGAGCCTCGAAGTCGGCGTCCTCGATCTCGTGCGAGCGCTGGCAGACCTTCATCGCAAAGTCCAGCATGGCGCGCTCGCGCGGGCTGATGTCGGCCTTGCGGTGGTTGACCGCCACCTGGTCCGCAATGAGCGGCTTTTTCTCGTAGATGCGCAGGATGGCGCCGTGGGCCACCACGCAGTACAGGCATTGGTTGGCAGCGCTGGTGGTGGTGACGATCATCTCGCGCTCGCCCTTGGTCAGGCTGCCTTCTTCCTTGAGCATGAGCGCATCGTGGTAGGCAAAGAACGCGCGCCACTCGGCAGGGCGGCGGGCAAACGCCAGGAACACGCTGGGGATGAAGCCAGCCTTTTCCTGCACTTCCACGATGCGTGCGCGGATGTCGTCGGGCAGGGTGTTCAGGTCAGGGAAGGGATAGCGGCTCACGAAGGTCTCCTTGGCAGTGTTGTGTGTCGTGGATGCCAGTATCTGCGATGCATGCGTCGCGCACGCCCCCCGAAACTGGCGCTGGCCATGCCAGTGCACCCGTGGATCCGGCTCCGCCGGTCCACCGGGGGCGTCCCCCTTGGGGGAAGACGCCGCCAGGCGGCTCAGGGGGAGCTCAAGGATGCCAGTGCGTGGCCCGCACCGGGCTTTGCGCGGGCGCTGCCGTGTTGCCTGCCAGCGCATACGACAGCTGCGTCGCCGCGGCAATCACCGTATGGGCCAGCGCTTCGAGCTTTTCAGCGGGCAGGCGCGATGCGGGGCCTGAGATGCACACGGACCCCATCAGGCGCCAGTGCATGCCGAACACCGGCGCCGACACCGTGGCCACGCCTTGCTCGCGTTCGCCGATGGACCAGTGGTAGCCCTTCTTGCGAATGTCTTCATACGCCTTGCCCGGCTCGCCCGAGAACGCCAGGATCACGCGGCCCGGGGAGCCTTTGTCCAGCGGCAGCCCTTCGCCCATGCGGGCGTGGTGGCGCAGTGCCTGCGGGCCCTCCACGCGCACCAGGCAGGTCCGCACCTGGCCTTCGCGCACGTAGAAGGCCGCGCTTTCGCCCGTGGCGTGGGTCAGTTCGCGCAGCGCGGGCTCCAGCACGTTCTGCACGTCAAAGCCCGCCTGGTAGCGCGCGCCCAGCCAGCCCGCGGCCGGGCCCAGGCGCCAGTCGCCGTCTTCGCGCTGCACCATGAAGCCCGACTGCGCCAGCGTGCGCGCCAGGCGCAGCACCGTGGTCTTGTGCAGGCCGCAGCGGCGGCTCAGCTCGGCCAGCGGCAGGCTGGATTCGCCCAGGGCAAAGGCTTCGAGCACCTGCAGTGCGCGTGTGACGGCGATCACGCCGCCGGCCGCGTCGGGCTGCGGGGCCGGGGCAGGTGCCGAGGAGGGCGGCAATGGCGGTGGCGCGAGGAGAGAAGACTTGATGGACTTGTTGCTCATGGCGCTATACGTTTCACTGTGTGCAACTGCATTGTATGGGTTGAAACGTCTGCGTAAAGTCGCAGCCACGGCGCCGGGCCGTCGCAGGTTCTGCAGACCGGCGTGACGAACCACCATAAAACGGAGACAAATCCATGCCAGCTTTTCCCTCGCTTTCGCGTGCTGTCGGCGCGCACCTGTGCGCAGCCCTGATGGGCCTTGCCGCAACCGCCGTGCCCATGGGTGCCGCCCAGGCCCAGGCCGCGTACCCCAACAAGCCCATCCGCCTCATCGTCCCGTTCCCACCCGGTGGCGGCACCGACATGATCGCGCGCACCGTGGCGCAAAAGCTCACGGACCAGAACAAGTGGAACGTGATCGTGGACAACCGCCCCGGCGCGGGCGGCAACCTGGGCGTGGACGCCGCGGCCAAGTCCGCTCCTGACGGCTACACGCTGGTCATGGGCCAGACCAGCAATCTGGCGATCAACCCCACGCTGTACCCCAAGCTGCCCTACGACGCCATCAAGGACCTGGTGCCCGTGGCACTGGTGTCGTCGTCGCCCATCGTGATCGCCGCGCCGGCCAATTCGCCGTACAAGACCTTCGCCGACGTGGTGGCAGCGTCGAAGGGCAAGCCCGATGCGCTCACCCTGGGCTACTCGGGCAACGGCACGGTGGCCCACCTGGCCGGCGAGCTGGCCGAGAACGCGGCGGGCATCAAGCTGCGCCACATCCCCTACAAGGGCGCGGCCCAGGCCATGACGGACCTGGTGGGCGGGCAGATCGATCTGTACATGTCGTCCGTGCCCACGCTGCTGGGCCAGGTGCGCAACGGCAAGCTCAAGGTGCTGGCCATCACGTCGGCCAAGCGCTCGTCGCAATTGCCCGATGTGCCCACGCTGGCCGAGTCGGGCTACAAGGGCTTCGAGGCCGTGACCTGGTTCGGCATCCTGGCGCCGGCCGGTACGCCCGCGCCCATCGTGGCGCAGCTGAACAAGGCGATCAACCAGGCGCTGCAGCACGCCGAAGTGGCCGACAAGCTGCGCTCCGAAGGCGGCGACATCCTGGGCGGAACGGCCGATCAGTTTGGCCAGCTGCTGCGCACCGAAGTGCCGCGCTGGGGCAAGATCGTCAAGGACTCGGGCGCCAGCCTGGACTGACCGGCAGCACCGCCACAGCGACCGCTTCACGCCCCCCCAAGAGTCCGCGCCATGCACCGCGACAGCCTTGTCACGCCTGTGCGTACCGCCCATGCCGTGCGGTTTTCAGCCGGCACCGCCGCGCCGCGCACCCTGGTGCCGGCCGGTGCCTGCGACTGCCACGTGCATGTGTACGACAGCCGCTTTCCAGCAGCGCCGCAGGCCAAACTTCTGCCGCCTGATGCGTCGGCGCTGGACTATGCCGTGTTGCAGCAGCGCATCGGCACCACGCGGGTGGTGCTGGTCACGCCGTCGACCTACGGCACCGACAACCGCCCGATGCTCGAAGGCCTGGCCGCGCTGGGCGCCATGGGCGTGCCAGCCCGTGGCGTGGCGGTGATCGACGGCACCGAGAGCGATGCAGCGCTGCAGCGCCTGCACGCCGCCGGCGTGCGCGGCGTGCGGCTGAACCTGTCGCTGGGCGTGTCGGGCACGGCGGATTCGCTGCTGCCGCTGGCCCGCCGCATCGCGCCGCTGGGCTGGCACCTGCAACTGCTGATGGCGCCCGATGTGCTGATCGCGCAGGCCGATGTGCTGCGCCAGTTGCCCGTGCCGGTGGTGTTCGACCACTTCGGCCGCATCGCTCCCGCGCAGGCGGGGCGGCACCCCGCCCATGCGCTGCTGCTGGCGCTGCTGCAGTGCGGGCAGGCGTGGGTCAAGCTGTCGGGCGGCTACATCGTGAGCGAACAGCACTCGGTGGAAGACCCCGCGCTCGACACCCTGGCTGCCAGCTACCTGCGCTGCGCGCCCCACCGCGTGGTATGGGGCAGCGACTGGCCGCATGCCACCGCATCGGCCGGCGTGCAGCCCCTGCCCGACGACGCCCGCCAGGTGGACCGGCTGGCCGACTGGGCGCGCGAGGCTGGCGACAGCAGCGCGACGCTGCAGCGCGTGCTGGTGGACAACCCGGCCGCGCTCTACGGCTTCGCGCCGACCATTTCTTCATTGTCTTGATAACCGGGGAGACACCACCGTGACCGAATCCACCACTGACCTTCCATCTGCCGGCCTGTCGCGCCGTGGCGTGCTCGCCGCCGGCGGTGCCGCGCTGCTGGCCCCGTGGCTGGCCGCCCCAGCACGAGCCCAGGGCGACTGGCCCGCCGGCCGCGTCATCACCTGGGTGGTGCCGTACCCCCCAGGCGGCAGCACCGACGTGCTGGGCCGCAACGTGGCGCAGCGCATCGGCGCGGCGCTGTCCACCAACGTGATCGTGGACAACAAGGCCGGCGCCACCGGCACCATCGGCGCGGCCTTCGTCGCCAAGGCGGCGCCCGATGGCACCACGCTGCTGGGTACCTCCATCGGGCCGCAGGCGATCGCGCCGCACCTGATGGGCAAGCTGCCGTACGACCACATCACGGCCTTCGAGCCCGTGGTCATCATCGGCACCATTCCGCACATTTTGGTGGTGGGCACGGACCAGCCGTTCAAGACGGTGGCCGACCTGCTGGCCGCTGCCAAGGCCCAGCCGGGCAAGCTTGCCTTCGCCTCGGGCGGCAACGGCACCATCTTGCAGATGCAGGGCGAGCTGCTGCAGCAGCAGACCGGCGCGCGCTTCATCCACGTGCCCTACAAGGGCGACACCCCGGCGCTGCAGGACACGCTGGCCAGCCAGGTGCAGTTCATGTTCGCGCCCGCGGCCGCCGCGCTGCCGCATGTGCAGGCGGGCAAGCTGCGCGCGCTGGCCGTCACCTCGGCCCAGCGCCTCAAATCCCTGCCGGCCGTGCCCACGATGGCCGAGGTGGGCATGAAGGACTTCGTGGTGGAGCAGTGGCAGGCCGTGTTCGCGCCGGCCAAGACGCCCACTGCGGTCGTGCAGCGCCTGAACCAGGAGATCAACAAGGCCCTGAAGGACCCCGCCGTGGTCGCCCTGGCCGACAAGCTGGGCGTGACGCTGGTGGGCGGCACGCCCCAGCAGCTGGGCGACCTGCAAAAGGCCGACTCCGCCAAGTGGGCCAAGGTCATCAAAGACGGAAACATAAAAGCTGAGTAAGACCGCCTTTGCAGCCGGCATTGTCTGCACGCACCCCTTCTTCATTTTTCAAACGGACAGAACACCATGAGCCAACTCCCCGACATCATCCGTGACATCGAGCGCGTGAGCGCCGACGTCGTGAGCAAAGCCGCGACCTTCCAGGCCGCCATCCTGGCCGACGTGGCGGGCCGCCGCGGCACGATGCACGGCCGCGTGGCGCCGGTGCACCAGGGCATGCAGGTGGCAGGCCCGGCCTTCACCGTGGAAGTGCGCCCCGGCGACAACCTCATGATCCACGCCGCCATTGCGCTGGCCCAGCCCGGCGACGTGCTGGTGATCGACGGCAAGGGCGACCTGACCGCCGCCCTCATGGGCACGCTGATGCTCAGCGCCTGCAAGAAGCGCGGCCTGGCCGGCGTGATCGTGGACGCCGCCATCCGCGACAAGCTGGAGATCCTGGAGCTGGACTTCCCGGTGTTCAGCGCAGGCTTCAACCCCGCCGGGCCCACCAAGTACGTGCCCGGCCGCATCAACCACCCCATCTCTGCCGGCGGCGCAACCGTGAACCCGGGGGACCTGGTGGTGGGCGATGCCGACGGCGTGGTTGTGATCGAGCGCGCCAAGGCCCCCGGCATGATGGCCCTGGCCGACAAGAAGTTGGCCGACGAGGCCGCCCGCATCGAAGCCATCGCCCGTGGCGACACGGCCTCCAAGTGGCTGCCCGCCGCGCTGCGTGCGGCCGGTGTCCTGGCGGAAGGGGAATCGCTGTGAGCACCAACCCCACCATCATCGTCACAGGCGCCGACCTGGCGCAGCAGGCGCTCGGCCTGCTCAGCGGCTACGACATCGTCTACGCCGGCAAGACGCCCACCGAAGACGACATGGTCGCCCTCGCCAAGCAACACGACCCGGTGGCCATCATCGTGCGCTACGGCAAGGTGGGCCCGGCCGTGATGGACGCGGCGCCTTCGCTCAAGGTGATCTCCAAGCACGGCAGCGGCACCGACACCATCGACAAGGTGGCGGCCCAGGCGCGCGGCATCCAGGTGGTGGCCGCCGTGGGCGCCAATGCTGCGGCCGTGGCCGAGCAGGCGCTGGCACTGCTGCTGGCCTGTGCCAAGTCGGTGGTGCAGCTGGATGCGCGCATGCATGCCGGCCATTGGGACAAGGCAACGCACAAGAGCCTGGAGCTCGGCGGCCGCACCGTGGGCCTGGTGGGCCTGGGCGCCATCGGCCTGCGCTTTGCGAAGATGGCCGATGCGTTGGGCATGCGCGTGATCGGCTTCGATCCGTTCGCCAAGAACCTGCCGGACTACGTGCAGAGCGTGAGCCTGGAGACCATCTGGCGCGAGGCGGACGCCGTGTCCCTGCACTGCCCGCTGACCGACGAGAACCGCGGCATGCTGAACGCCGCCACGCTCGCTCAGTGCAAGCGCGGCGTGATCGTGGTGAACACCGCGCGCGGCGGCCTCATCGACGAAGCCGCGCTGCTCGCAGCCGTGCGCTCGGGCCAGGTGATGGCGGCGGGCCTGGACAGTTTTGCGGTGGAGCCCATGGTGGCCGGCCACCCGTTCCAGGGCGAGAAGAATTTCATCCTCAGCCCGCACATCGGCGGCGTGACCAGCGACGCCTACGTGAACATGGGCGTGGGTGCGGCCACGAACCTGCTGGCAGTGCTGGCCCGCGAGACGCCAGCGATGCGTGCCGCGTAGGCATGGCAGGGAAAGCCCGGCGAACAGGATTTTGAATAAAAAATGGCCTCTACCGCTTGTCCATCAAGCGGTTATAGCTATGTTATTAATAGCATTTGGGCTGAATGCCCGCATGAACGATGGATCGGAGACAAGACATGTTGCGTTTTCTCAAACCCCTGATCACCGCCTGCGCCCTGGCCACGGGCCTGGCCCATGCCGCGTTCCCCGAGCGCCCGATCACCATCGTCGTGCCGTATGCGCCCGGCGGTGCGGCCGACGCCGTGGCCCGCGTGCTGGCCACGCGCCTGGGTGCCAGGCTGGGCACCAGCGTGATCGTGGACAACAAGGCCGGCGCCAGCGGCACCATCGGCGCGAGCTACGTGGCCAAGGCCAGCCCTGATGGCTACACGGTGCTGTACGACGCCACGCCGTACTCCATCAACCCGCACCTGTTCCCCAAGATGCCGTATGCCGCCAACGCGCTGCAGCCGCTGTCGCTGGTGCTGCTGGCGCCCAACGTGCTCATCGTGAAGGCGGACTCGCCGCTCAAGAACATCAACGACCTGGTCGCCCGGGCCAATGCGGCGCCGGGCAAGCTCAACTTCGCCTCGGGCGGCAGTGGCACGGTGCAGCGCCTGGCGGCCGAGCTGATGCGCCAGCAGCTGAACCTGGACATGGTGCACGTGCCCTACAAGAGCGGCGGCCCCGCCATCACCGACGTGATGGCCGGCCAGGTGGACTTCATGTTCGGTACCGTGGCGGCCACCTACCCGCACGTGTCGGGCGGCAAGCTGCGCGCACTGGCCGTGTCGGCACCCGAACGGTCCAAGCGCCTGCCCGACGTGCCCACGGTGGCCGAGACGGTGATCCCCGGCTACGAAGCATATGAATGGAACGGCATGTTCCTGCCCGCAGGCACGCCCGAGCCTATCGCTGCCAAGCTGCGCGAGGCCGTGCAGGAGGTGATGAAGGAAGACGAGCTCAAGCAGCGCCTGGCCGACATGGGCGCGCAGCCCGTGGGCTCCACGCCCGCCGAGTTCGCGGCCTTCCTCAAGAAGGAAGACAGCAAGTGGGGCGATGTGGTGCGCAAGGGCAACATCAAGCTGGACTGATCGCCCATGGTCCTGCCGTTGCGCGATGCCATGCCGCATGGATGCGGTGGGGGCCGCCTCGTCGACAACCCGGCACGGCGGTATGGTTTCGGCGCTCCTGCCTGAACAACAAGAAAGACACCGCCATGTTTCTGCTGCAACCACCCCAGGTCCGTGACCTGGATGTGTTCACCTCCATGCCCGACCACTTTCGCCGCCGCGAGCGCAGCGAGTGGGCCGATGCCAACCGGGGCGGCACCGTCACCGATTCGTTTCTGGAGGGCCCGGTGTTCGACGACGCAGGCCACCTGTACGTGACCGACATCCCGTGGGGCCGCATCTTTCGCATCAGCCCAGAGGGCGCGTGGACGCTGGTGGCCGAGTACGACGGCGAGCCCAACGGCATGAAGTTCATGGACGTCGGCACGCTGCTGATCACCGACTACAAGAACGGCCTCATGCGCCTGGATGTGGCCACCGGCACCGTCACGCCGCACCTGGAGCGCCGCAACAGCGAGCGCTTCAAGGGCGTGAACGATTTGATCTTCGACGCCGACGGCAACCTGTACTTCACCGACCAGGGCCAGAGCGGCCTGCACGACCCGAGCGGCCGCCTGTACCGCCTGCGCCCGAATGGCCAGCTCGACCTGCTGCTGGCCAATGTGCCCAGCCCCAACGGCGTGGCCCTGTCGCCCGACGGGCGCGTGCTGTATCTGGCGGTGACCCGCGGCAACTGCGTGTGGCGCGTGCCGTTGCTGCACGACGGCAGCGTGGCCAAGGTGGGGCAGTTCTTCACGTCCTACGGCCCCAGCGGCCCCGACGGCCTGGCCGTGGATGCGCAGGGCCGGCTGCTGGTGGCCAACCCGGGCCTGGGTTATGTCTGGGTGCTCAACCACCGGGCCGAGCCCGAGCTGGTGCTGCGCGGGCCGGCGGGGGCATCGACCACCAACCTGGCTTTTGGCTGCGGGGCAGGCGAGGGCGCCCGCACGCTGTACGTGACCGACTCCACGCACGGCCATATCCTGCGCGCGGACATGGACGCATCCGGCCTGCCATTGCACGCAGCGCGCGGTCGTCAGTAAATCAACGGTAGCCGCGGCGGCGGCAAAACAGCGCAGCGGCTTTGGGCCGTGGGTGACCATTTTTTGGTCGTGCGATGACACTGCAAGCCAGGCGCCCGGTACGTGTCGGTGGTGGTGTGAGGTGAAGACCTGGGCGGCCGCGGTGGCTGCCGGGGGCCGACTGCACTCTTGTGCGGCAACCCCGCCACAATTGCCCTGCGGCCTTGGGGCGCACGGCTGAGTCGCTCAGCCCGTGTCACCCTCTGCCTTGTCGGGATACTCTTCACAAACCCAGATCGGACAGACCGGGGTGGTCATCGGGGCGGCGACCCAGAGGCCAGTGGAATTTGCGCTCCGATTCCTTGATGGGCATGTCGTTGATGCACGCGAAGCGCCGTTGCATGAGCCCGTCGGCCGCGAATTCCCAATTCTCGTTGCCATACGAGCGGAACCAATTCCCAGCGTCGTCATGCCACTCGTAGGCGTACCGAACCGCGATGCGGTTGTCGCCATACAGCCAGAGTTCCTTGATGAGCCGGTAATCAAGCTCCTTCGTCCACTTTCTCTCCAGGAAGGCCTGGGCTTCGGCGCGGCTGTTGGCGAACTCGGCCCGGTTGCGCCACTGCGTGTCGGGGGTGTAGGCCATCGCAACCTTGGCCGCGTCGCGGGTGTTCCAGCCGTCTTCGGCCAGACGGACCTTTTGAACAGCGCTTGCCAATGAGAACGGGGGAACGGGTGGGCGAGTTTCCATGAGGTGACCTTTGAAGTAAGTAGAAAGATCTGTCTACATGACAATATTAATGTGTGTGGAACGATCTGTCTACAATATCCGCATGAAAACTTCTGACCAGACCCCAGAGCCATTGCCACCCCGGGAGCGCATCCTGATGGCGGCCCATGCGCTCTTCTACGGAGAAGGCATCCGGGCCACCGGCGTGGACAAAATCATCGAGCGGTCTTCGGTCAGCAAAGTCACGTTCTACCGGCAGTACGCCAGCAAAGACGACCTGATCAGGGCCTACCTTGACTACCGCCATGCCAAATGGATGGACTGGTTCCAAGGCAGTTTGGCGCACGCCACGGCTGCGGGTTCGTCAGCGGTGGGGGCACTCGTCACGACCCTTAAAAGTTGGTTCAGCCAGCCTGACTTCAGGGGTTGTGCATTTCTCAATGCAGCGGCGGAACTGGGGTCGTCCGATCCCGAAATCCTCGCCACGGTCCGTCGCCACAAGCAGGAGATGTCGTCCGTGCTGGACGACCTGTTCAGCCGCGATGCCGCGTCTTCGGGGCGTGCACTATCGCTGGTGATCGATGGCGCCATCGTTCATGCGCAGATGGGTCATGGCGTGGATGATGTGATGAAAGACTTCGAGGCCGTGGTCTCACGCCATGTGCGCTGACTGAGGTGCTCTCAGCCTGGCGCCGCACCCAGGAGCCAGGACCTGCGGGGTCGCGGAGAGCGGCGCCTGATACCCCAGCCTCAAGCCGTCTGCTGGGTAGAGCGCGCAGCGCCCCGGTAGCGCGATAGCCAGTGGGCATACGGCGCGGGCAGCGTGGTCCATTCGGGCTTGGGCGCGCCCAGCACCTGGGCCAGGTGGTAGGTGTAGTGCGGGTTGGACAGGTGGGCGCGGCCGATCATCACCAGGTCCATCTGCCCATCCGCCACCGAGCGCTCGGCGACCTGCGGATCATCGATGCCCCATGACGATGCCACGGGCAGGCCGGCTTCGCTGCGCACGCGCTGGGCCACCGGGGCCAGGAAGGCCGGCGTGGCCCAGGGGATCTGCGTCTCTGCGATCACGAAATTGGCGCTCACGTTGACCATGTCCAGGCCGCGCTCGCGCATCTGGCGCACCAGCTCGATGGATTCGGCCACGGTTTCCTCGTCGCGGCCGTCGTATTCGATCACGCCGAAACGTGCCGTGAGCGGCAGGTGCGCGGGCCAGACCTTGCGCACCGCCTCCACCGTTTCCAGCAGAAAGCGTGCGCGGTTGTCGAAGCTGCCGCCGTACTGGTCGGTGCGCTGGTTGCTGTGGGCCGAGAAGAAGCTCTGCGCGAGGTAGCCGTGGGCAAAGTGCAGTTCCAGCCATTCGAAGCCCGCGGCCACCGCACGGCGGGCAGCGGCGACGAAATCGGCCTGCACGCGGGCGATGTCCTCCAGCGTCATAGCCTTGGGCACGCGGGGCAGGCCGCCGCCATAGGCAATGGCGGACGGGGCGATGGGCTGCCAGGCACGCGGGTCGTCCGCGGGAATGTGGTCGTCGCCTTCCCACGGGCGCTGGGCGCTGGCCTTGCGCCCGGCGTGGCCGATCTGGATGCCGGGCACGGCGCCGGCGGCCTTGATGTTGGCGGCGATGCGGGCCAGGCCTTCGACCTGCTGGTCGTTCCAGAGGCCCGTGCAGGCCGGTGTGATGCGGCCTTCGGGCGACACGCCGGTGGCCTCGACGATCACGAGGCCTGCGCCGCCACGGGCAAGGCCGGCGTAGTGCGCCTGGTGCCATTCATTGGTCAGGCCGTCGGTGGCGCTGTACTGGCACATCGGCGGGACGGCGATGCGGTTGCGCAGGGTGACGCTTTGGAGCTGGAACGGGGTGAACAGGGCAGACATGTAGCTTTCTTTCTTGTACGAGACTGAAAAATGGAGTGAAGCGGGGAGGGCCAAAGGACGCAGTGGCCACGCACGGTGAGGATGGTGGGTACGATCCAGCCATAAACCAAATCGATATTTCTTATTTTTGAAATCATGAAAATAGATATCAGATCCATGGACCTCAACCTGCTCAAGGCCCTGGACGCGTTGCTGGACGAGCGCAGCGTGACCCGCGCCGCCCAGCGCCTGTCCCTGACCCAGCCGGCAGTGAGCGGCATGCTGACCCGGCTGCGCGAGAGTTTTGACGACCCGCTGTTCGTGCGCACGCAGCGCGGCATCACGCCCACCTTGCGGGCGCAGGAGCTGGCCGCGCCCGTCAAGGAATTGCTGGGCGGGATCGAGTCCTTGCTGCAGCCCCGGGCGTTCGACCCGGCCACGGCGCAGATGACCGTGCACCTTGCTTCCACCGACTACGCGCTGCAGGTGGTGGTCGTGCCGTTCCTGGCCCGGCTGCGGCGGCATGCGCCCGGTGTGCGTGTGGCCGTGGTGCCCGCCCAGCACTTGCCGGTGTACGAGCGGCTGGAGCGCGGCGACATCGACCTGGCCCTGATCAGCCCGGAGAACACGGCGCCCGACCTGTACGCCCGTCACCTGTTCGACGAGTGCTATGTCTGCGTGATGCGCGAGGGGCACCCGGATGCCCAGGGTGGTGTGCTGTCGCTCGACCGTTTCTGTGCGCTGGACCATGCGCTCATCTCGTACACCGGCGGCAGCTTCTGCGGCGTGACGGACGAGGCGCTGGCACGCCTGGGCCGGTCACGCCGGGTGGCGCTGTCGATCACCAGCTTTCTGGTGCTGCCGCAGATTCTGCGCACCAGCGATTTGATCGCGGTCGTGCCGCAGCGGGTGGTGGCCGATGCGCCGGGGCTGGTCGTCATGGAGCCGCCGGTGGCCATACCGGGGTTCGTGAAAACTGCCGCCTGGCACGAACGCACCCACCGCTCCGCGGGGCATCGCTGGGTGCGCTCCGTGCTGTTCGACACCTGTGGTTGCGGGGAGCCGGAAGCTCCGTTGAAGCTCGCTCATTTTCAATAAAAACTATCGCCTTGATGAAGATGATTGCCTTTTCAATGGGGTGCACATTTTTTAGGATCGGAGCCGTTCATCAGCCATAACAAGGAGTGACCCATGACGACAGACGCAAAGTGCCCCTTCGATCACACCCAGGCCGCCGCGCCCAAGGGCCGTGGCAACGCCGACTGGTGGCCCAACCAGCTGAACCTGCGCCCCCTGAACCAAAGCTCGCCGCTGGTCGACCCCATGGGCGACGGCTTCAACTACGCCGAAGAGTTCAAGAGCCTGGACCTGGCCGCGGTGAAGGCTGACCTGCACGCGCTGATGACCGATTCGCAAGACTGGTGGCCGGCCGACTTCGGCCACTACGGCCCGCTGTTCGTGCGCATGGCCTGGCACAGCGCCGGCACCTACCGCCTGGCCGATGGCCGCGGCGGCGCCGGGGCAGGGCAGCAGCGTTTTGCGCCCCTGAACAGCTGGCCCGACAACGCCAACCTGGACAAGGCCCGCCGCCTGCTGTGGCCCATCAAGCAAAAATACGGCCGCAAGATCTCGTGGGCCGACCTGATGATCCTCACGGGCAACGTGGCTCTGGAATCGATGGGCTTCAAGACCTTCGGCTTTGCCGGTGGCCGCCCCGACGTGTGGGAGCCCGATGAAAACGTGTACTGGGGCGCCGAGAGCACGTGGCTCGGCGGCGACAAGCGCTACAGCGGCGAGCGCGACCTGGCCAAGCCCCTGGCCGCCGTGCAGATGGGCCTGATCTACGTGAACCCCGAAGGCCCGAACGGCAACCCCGACCCCCTGGCCGCAGCGCGCGACATCCGCGACACCTTTGCCCGCATGGCCATGGACGACGAAGAAACCGTGGCGCTGATCGCCGGCGGCCACACCTTCGGCAAGACCCACGGCGCAGGCGACGCGGCCCTGGTGGGCCTGGAGCCCGAAGGCGGCGGCATCGAGGACCAGGGCTTCGGCTGGATCAGCAAGCACGGCAGCGGCTTTGGCGGCGACGCCATCACCAGCGGCCTGGAAGTCACCTGGACCACCACGCCCACGCAGTGGAGCAACAACTTCTTCGAAAACCTGTTCGGCTTTGAGTGGGAGCTGACCAAGAGCCCCGCCGGCGCGCACCAGTGGACCGCCAAGAATGCCGAGGCGTCCATCCCGCATGCGCACGACCCGTCCAAGAAGCTGCTGCCCACTATGCTGACCACCGATTTGTCGCTGCGCTTCGACCCGGCCTACGAGAAGATCTCGCGCCGCTTCCTGGAGCACCCCGAACAGTTTGCCGATGCGTTTGCCCGCGCCTGGTTCAAGCTGACCCACCGCGACATGGGCCCACGTTCGCGCTACCTGGGCGCGGACGTGCCGGCCGAAGTGCTGGTGTGGCAAGACCCCGTGCCGGATGTGGACCATGTGCTGGTCGACGCACAGGACGTGGCGGCGCTCAAGGCCCAGGTGCTGGCATCGGGCCTGTCGATCGCCGAGCTGGTGTCCACCGCCTGGGCGTCGGCCTCCACCTTCCGGGGTGGCGACAAGCGCGGCGGTGCCAACGGTGCCCGCATCCGCCTGGCGCCGCAAAAGGACTGGGAGGTGAACCAGCCCGCGCAGCTGGCCAAGGTGCTGGGCCAGCTCGAAGCGATTCAGCAGGCGTTCAATGCAGCGCAACAGACCAGCGGCAGCGGCAAGAAGATCTCTCTGGCCGACCTGATTGTGCTGGCCGGCGGCGCCGCGGTGGAAGCCGCCGCGAAGAAGGCGGGCCAGGATGTGACGGTACCGTTCACTCCCGGCCGCACCGATGCATCGCAAGCGCAGACCGATGTGCCATCGTTCGAAGTCATGGAGCCTGTGGCCGATGGTTTCCGCAACTACGTGAAGCCGGGCCTGGAAGGCGCCGTGTCCGAGTTGTTGATCGACCGTGCCAACCAGCTCACGCTGACCGGGCCCGAGATGACGGTGCTGGTGGGCGGCCTGCGCGTGCTGGGTGCCAACGTGGCGGCCGCGTCGGCGCACGGCAACTTCACGCAGCGCCCGCAGACGCTGAGCAACGACTTCTTCGTGAACCTGCTGGACATGCGCACCAAGTGGCAGAAGTCCGCAACGTCGGCAGGCGTGCTGGAAGGTGTGGACCGCGCCGGTGGCGCGCCGAAGTGGACGGGCACGGTGGCCGACCTGGTGTTCGGCTCCAACTCGCAACTGCGCGCCCTGGCCGAGGTGTATGGCAGCAGCGATGCGCAGGCGGTGTTCGTCAAGGACTTCGTGAAAGCATGGACCAAGGTGATGAACCTTGATCGATTTGATGTGGCGTGATGATGCACAGTGCCGCTGAGTGAGCGGTAGCCTGCTGTTCACTCAACACAAACCAACGCCGCGCAGCCCATGGCTTGCGCGGCGTTGGTGTTTGTGGGCATCGCTACCATTGATCGGTTGCCGAACCGACCATTCCGAAACCATGAAGGAGAAGACCGCATGACACAGCCCCCCGCATCGAAGGACTACGAACAAGGCCTGGCCACCCGCCGTGAGGTCATGGGCGACGACTACGTGGACCGCGCACTGGGCAATGCCACGGCGTTCACCCAGCCCATCCAGGAGTTCATCACGCGCAATGCGTGGGGCGATGTGTGGCAACGGCCCGGGCTGGACCGCCGCACGCGCAGCATGATCACCGTGGCCATGCTGATCGCCATGGGCAAGCAGCACGAACTCAAGGCCCACGTGCGCGGCGCGCTCAACAACGGTGTGACCGCCGAGGAACTGCAGGAGTTGCTGCTGCACGCGAGCATCTATTGCGGCTTGCCCAGCGCCGTAGACGCATTCCGCACGGCTGCCGAAGTGGTTGACGGACCCATGAAGGGGTAACGGACAGGAGGTTCAAAACCGAGTCCTGCGATCTGCACGCGGCCTTTGCCACTGGCGCGATCCACGCCAGTGCACCCGTGGAACTGGCTTTGCCGGGCCACCGGGTGCGTCTCCCTTGGAGGAAGACGCGAAGCGGCTCAGGGGGGCTTGTCAACTCCCAGCGAGGAGTTTCTGCACGAGATCGGCGGCGGTGGATGCGTTGTACTTGCGCATGAGCCGCGCCCGGTAGATCTCCACCGTGCGGTGGCTGATCTCCAGCGCCTTGCCGATCTCCTTGGACGTGAGCCCTTCGAGCAACCGGGCCGCCACCTCGCGCTCGCGGCCGGTCAGCTCGGCCTTCACCGGGCGTTGGGCCGACAGGTCTTCGAAGCTCCAGATGCCCGAGGCATGCGGGTCGGCGCGGTTCAAGGCGCGGCCCGACACATGGCACCAGAAGACCTCTCCGTTGGCGCGCTTCATGATGCGGTTGTCGGCGTAGTGGCCTTTGGCGTTCAGGATGGGCTCCATGTGCGCGCCCAGGCGTTCGTACTCGTCGGCGCTGGGGTACAGGACCTGGAAGGACTGGCCGATCAGCACCTCGCGCGAGGCGCCGAACATCTCGCACACATGCCGATTGCAGTCCACCATGGTGCGGTTGCGCGAGAGCACCAGGCCTACGGGGGCCATGTCGAAAGCCAGCCGGTAATCAACGTCCATGGTACAAGTCTTTACGAGAAACTACTTATGCAGATACGTAGTATCGTAGCGCATCCCAATTCATAAGGAGATCGTGGTGAACAAGATATTCCCCTCGGCTGCCGAAGCCCTCAAAGGCGTGGTGGCAGATGGCCAACTGATGGCTGTCGGTGGCTTCGGGCTGTGCGGTATTCCGGAGGCCCTGATCGATGCGCTGCGCGATTCTGGCGCCAAGGATCTCACCGTGATCTCCAACAATGCCGGTGTCGACGGCTTCGGCCTGGGCAAGCTGCTCGAGACGCGCCAGATCAAGAAGATGATCTCGTCGTACGTGGGTGAGAACAAGGAGTTCGAGCGCCAATACCTGGCGGGCGAGCTGGAACTGGAATTCACGCCCCAGGGCACGCTGGCCGAAAAGCTGCGGGCTGGCGGCGCGGGCATTCCGGCCTTCTTCACCAAAACGGGTGTGGGCACCATCGTGGCCGATGGCAAGGAACTGCGCGAGTTCGACGGCGAAACCTATGTGATGGAGCGCGCCCTGGTGCCCGAGGTCTCGCTGGTCAAGGCCGATGTGGCCGACAAGTCGGGCAACCTGCGCTTCAACCTGACTGCGCGCAACTTCAACCCCGCAGCCGCCACCGCTGGCAAGGTCTGCATCGTCGAGGTGGAAAAAATTGTGGAAGTGGGCGAGCTGGCCCCGGACGACATCCACCTGCCGGGCATCTACGTGCACCGCATCGTGCTCAATGCCAATCCCGAAAAGCGCATCGAAAAACGCACCATCACCGAAGCGCCGCGCGACCCCGCGGCCCAGACAGAGAAAGCAGGAGCCTGACCATGCCGTGGACCCAAGACCAGATGGCCGCCCGTGCGGCGCAAGAACTCGAAGACGGCTTCTACGTGAACCTGGGTATCGGCATCCCCACGCTGGTGGCCAACTTCACGGGCGACAAGGAGGTGTGGCTGCAGTCTGAAAACGGCATGCTGGGCATCGGCCCCTTTCCGACCGACGACAAGGTGGACCCGGACCTCATCAACGCCGGCAAGCAGACGGTGACGACCATCAAGGGCTCGTCCATCTTCGGTAGCGACCAGTCGTTCGCCATGATCCGCGGCGGCAAGATCAACCTGTCCATCCTGGGCGCGATGCAGGTCAGCGAAAAGGGCGACCTGGCCAACTGGATGATCCCCGGCAAGATGGTCAAGGGCATGGGCGGCGCGATGGACCTGGTGGCCGGCGTCAAGCGCGTGATCGTGCTCATGGAGCATGTGGCCAAGAAGAAGGACGGCACCGAAGACCTGAAAATTCTGCCCGCCTGCACACTGCCCTTGACGGGCGTGGGCGTGGTGGACCGCATCATCACGGACCTGGCGGTGCTGGATGTCACGCCCGAGGGGCTCAAGGTGGTGGAACTGGCACCCGGCGTTGCGTTCGACGCGCTGCAGGCCAAGACGGGTGTGAAGTTGATCGCTTGATCTCTTGACCATGTGATCGTTTGATCGTGTGATCCCAGCGAGCGGGCCATGTCCCGCAGTGCTGTATGCAAGGCCGGGCACCCGTGGGTGCGCCGGCCTTTGTTGTGTCTGGGGAAAAGGTTCGTGGGCCAGTCATCGCCTGCGCGCCCTTTGTGTCAAAACGTAGGAACACGGCGGGCACTGCACGTTCGCCCCTATGATCGCGCCGAACCAATCCGGGCGCCCCATGTCATCGCTTGCCTTGTCCCCACCCTCCCTGTCCCAGCCCCCCATCACGCAGCTGCTCAATGCCTGGTCTGAAGGCAAGGACCAGGCGCTGGAGCGGCTGATACCGCTGGTCTATGGCGATCTCCAACGCATCGCCCAGTTCCATATGCGGGGCGAGCGTGACGACCATGTGCTGCAGCGGACAGCGCTGGTCCACGAGGCCTTCATGCGCCTGGGCGAGCAGCGCGGCAACGTGTGGGCCTCGCGCAGCCAGTTCTTCGGCTGGATGTCCACGCTGATGCGCCGCATCCTGGTGGACCACGCCAGAAACCGCGATGCCGTCAAACGCGGCCGCGGCGCCACCGACAAGAGCCTGGATGCCTTGAAGGAGGACGCGCCCGAGGACATGCTGGCGTGCGCATCCAGCGAGCAGTGGCAAAGCCTGCTGCACCTCGACCAGGCCCTGGCACGCCTGGAGCAGCTCGATGCGCGGCAGGGCAGGGTGGTCGAACTGCGGTTCTTCGGGGGGCTGTCGGTAGAGCAGACCGCCGAAGCGCTGAAGGTGTCCGAGGCCACCGTCAAGCGGGAATGGGCCACAGCCCGCGCCTGGCTGCTGCGCGAACTGAACCCGTGACGGGCACAGCCAGCCCGGACAACGCCGCGCAGGCAGCGCGCTGGCAGCGGCTCAAGCGCATCCTGGCCGACGCGCTGGAGATGCCGGCCGAGCAGCAGCAGGCCTTCCTCGCGCAGCACGCGTACGATGCCCATGAGCTGCACGAGTTGCTGTCGCTGCAGGCCGCAGGTCAGTCTCAGAGCCCGCTGCTGGATGCCGGATCTGGCGCCATGCTGGCCGAGGCCGTGTCGGCACGGTTCGGTGCCGATTGGTTGGGGCGAGAGCTGGGCAGCTACCGGCTGGTAGAGCTGATCGCCCGCGGCGGAATGGGGCAGGTGTACCGCGCCGAGCGCCTGGACGGCGCGCCCGGCGGCGACGTTGCCATCAAGCTGGTGCGGGACGGCTTGGGGAGCGGGGCTCTGGCCTCGCGCTTTTTTGCAGAGCGCGAGATATTGGCCAGACTGCAGCATCCGAACCTGGCGCGGTTGCTCGATGGCGGGGTGGCCGACGGCGTGCCCTACCTGGTGATGGAGCTGGTGCATGGGGAGCCCATCGACACGTACTGCCAGCGCAATGCGCTCACGCTCGAGCAACGCATCGCACTGTTTCAGACCCTGTGCGGCGTGGTGCACTACGCGCACGGCGAAGGCATCGTGCACCGTGACCTGAAGCCGGACAACGTGCTCGTCACACACCACGGCGACGTGAAGCTGGTTGATTTCGGCATCGCCAAGAGCCTGGGCAACCAGCCCCAGGCCGGCACCGCCACCACGGTGCGGGTGATGACCCTGGCATGCGCCAGCCCCGAGCAGGTGCGGGGGCAGCCGATCACCCCGGCCAGCGACGTGTATTCGCTGGGTGTGCTGCTGTACCAGTTGCTGACCGGCCAGGCGCCCTACCGGCTGGACGCAGCCAGCGACGACCTGGAGGTGCGCAAGGCCATCTGCGAAACCACGCCCGTGCGCCCGAGCCGGGTGGTCACCGGCGCCGCGCGCCAGGCGCTGGGCCAGGGCGTGGATGCGGTCGTGATGAAGGCGCTGAGCAAGGAGCCCGGGCAACGGCAATCGAGTGCGCTGGCGTTGTCGCAAGAGTTGAGCGCGTGCAGGCATCGCCTGGCGCAGGGCCAGCGCAAGACCTGGGCTGGCGCGGCGGTGGCATTCGTTCGCCAGCGACGAGCCCCTGCAGGCGCGGTGGTGGGGGCCGGCGTGCTCGCCCTTGCGGCCCTGGCCGTTGTGGCATGGGGGTGGCATGCGCGGGAAGTCTCCAGCCAGCAGGCGCACCAGTTGCAACAGGTGCAACAGGTGCATCAACTGCAGCAGCTACAGCAGTCGCTGGAGTCTTCACTGGCGGAAATCGAGGCTGGGCAAGAGTCCCTGGTGCCGGCCAGCCAGCAGCGCGCATCCATCGCGCATGGGGTTGCGCGGCTCGCAGAGCTGAAAGATTGGATGGCCACGAACGGCCTCAGCGCCCAGCCGGCGCTGCACATGGGCATCGGAATGGCCTATGTGCGCATTGCACAGGTACAAGGCGGTCCGCAGGGAATTCATCTGAACGACACTGCAGGCGCCATGGGCAACTACGCCCTGGCGGTGGCGGCGCTCGACACGGCCCTGAATCACCAGCCCGACGGGGACACTGCGCGCCGTGCCCGCCAGGCCAAAGCCATGGCGCACAGCGGCTGGGCTCGCTTGCTGCAGTGGGAGGGCCAGTACGACGAGGCGAAATCCATGGCCGCAGAGGCGGTGGCAGACGCGGCGGGCATCGCCCAAGCCGACGTGGCGGATGAGCAAGGGCGCCTGCTGTTGGCCCGCGTGCAGCTGGACTTTGCCCACGTGCTCGCGAGCCAGCAGAAAGAGGCCGAAGCGCAAGCGGCGCTGCACGCTGCGCTAGCCCTGCTGGAGGCCGTGTCGCCAAAGCACCCCATGGACCCGAGCGTGGCCGAGGTGCTGGCGGACGCCCATGTGTTGCGTGGGCAGCGGTGGATGCACGCAGGCTCTGGCACGGCCTCCCAGGCAGGACATGCCGTGGACCCGGGGCACGTCGGACAGGTTGCACAGGCTGTACAGACCGTACATACCATACAGACTTCTCGCAGCGCAGAAGAGGCAGCCAAGGCGTTCCAGCAAGCAGAAGACGGGCTCGAGCCTGCCGTGCAGGCACAACCGCGCAGCGTCCGATTGCAGTGGCGGCTGGCGCTGGTGCGGCGCGATGGGGGCGTAGCGCTGTGGCGCTTAGGCCGTGAACGCGAGGCCCTGGCAAACATCCAGCGGGCACAGCAGCAGCTGCAGGCGCTGCACCAGACGGCACCCGATCAGCCATTGCTGCAGCTCGGCGTGGCCGAGGTGTCGCTGGCGTTGGGAGACATCCTGCTGGCAACCGGGACTGCCGATGCGGCTGTGCAGGCCCTCGCGCCCGCGGTGGCGCTGTGGACAGACCTGGCACCGTGGCCTTCCTCCGACAGGCGGGCACAGCTTCGGCATGCGCAGGCGCTTTATGCCTTGGGCAAGGCGCTGCTGGCGCGGGCACCCGTGTCGTCGAACACGCTGAACGAGCCCATTCCGGCTGACTGGCTGCAGGCCTGCGAGAGCTTTGGCCGCAGCCTGAAGCTTCTTGCGCCCATGCAGCCGCGCTGGCCCGGTGATCCGCTGGTGCCCGATGCAGCCCGTGTGCTGGAAATGCGGCAGGTGCTTCGCACCTGCCCGACCGCGTGATGCCGGGAGGCCCGCTGGGCGGGGATCGCGTCGCGCAGCGCTGGCCTTGGTGTGCGCAGGCGCTGGTTTTGTGGTTCGTGCCACTGCCACTGCCACTGCCGCTGCTATTGATACGGATATCGATGGCGATATTGGTACCGCTGCTTTTGCTGAGTGCAGGCATGCGGCAGGCCCAGGCGCAAAACTCGCCATCGGCCGCTGTAATGGCCCCTGTCGCCAGCCAGCCCATGGGCGCCGGGTCTGGTGCATCGCGCAAGGCGTGGGCCACGTCGGCGGCGTTGTCACGTGGCATCAACCTGACGGTGTATGCCGCGCCGCGCGAGGGAGACTGGGGCCTGCGCATGGACGACCAGTGGATCGACACCCTGGCCCAGGCAGGCTTTCGCAGCGTGCGGCTGTCGGTGCGCTGGAGCAACCACGCTGCCGCAAGCCCCGATGCGCTGCTCGACGAAGCCTTTGCCCGGCGCATCGACCGGGTGGTGGATGCCCTGCTCGCCCGCGACTTGCGGGTGGTCATGAACATGAGTTTTTACAGCCAGCTCAGCGGCTGGCCGCTGGACGAAGGCGAGGCTCCCGTCGCCGCCCGCGTCGTGCGCACGCGCTTCATCAACATTTGGCGGCAGTTGGCCCGGCGCCATGCGCATCGCTCGGATCGCCTGGTGTTCGAGCTGTACAACGCGCCGCAGGGCCCGCCGCAGCAGTGGAACAGCCTGGCCGCAGCGGCGCTGGCAGGCATCCGGCAGAGCAACCCCGTGCGCATCGTCGTCATTGCGCCCCTGCGCAATGAAGCCAGCCACCTGGCGGATTTGTCATTGCCCCGCGACCCGCATCTGGTGGTTGCCATTCACAACCGGGAGCCACGCACGTTCACGAACCAGGGCCTGCCCTGGTTTGCCGGTTCCGACAAATGGCTGGGTACGCACTGTTGCGACGAGGCTCAGCGCGTGTCGCTCGAACGCGATCTCGACCTGGCCAAGGCGTGGTCTGATGTGCATCGCTATCCCCTGTGGATCGGGTCTTTTGGCGCAGCCAGCACGGCGCCCATGGAGTCGCGGGCCCGGTATCTTCGCCTGATGCGCGAGGCTGCCGAAGCGCGTGGCATGGCCTGGGCCCATGCGGATTTTGCGGCCAACTTCAATGTGCGCGACCCGCCGCTGGACTCGGGCATCTACGACGTCGTGAAGCGGCAATGGCACCGCCCGTTGCTCGACGCGCTGCTCGGGCCATGAGGATGAAGATGCGCTGTGGCACGGGCTCGTGCTTGGCGGCCGTGGGCCTGTGGCTGGCCCTGCTGTGGGGTGGTGCAAGTGCGCAGGCCCAGGCGCTGCCATCGCCACCATCTACTCCATTGACGTCATCGCCACTACTGGGCGCTGCGTCCGGGGCTTCACGGCAGGCATGGGCCGCGGCTGCCGGGTTGTCGCGCGGCATCGGGCTGGTGGCGGCGCTGGAGCCCTCCACGCCACTGTCGGAAGGCAGAGAGATCGCCGACACCCTGGCGCAGGCGGGCTTTCGGTCCGTGCGGCTGACGGTGCCGCAGGCCTCCTTGCGCGCATTGGCCGGGCTGCAGAACCGCGAGCAGGCGGCGCGCCTGAAGGAGCTCGATGCCATGGTCGATGCGCTCCTTGCGCGTGGGCTGTCGGTGGTGCTGGCCCTGCGCAACGAGCCGGGGCATGGGGCCGCCGCTTCGACCGTGCAAGACAAAGGCGGGTCTGCGGGCCCAGCAAGGCATCGTGAAGCGATGGTGATCTGGCAGCACCTCGCGCAGCGTTATGCCACGCGGCCTCAGCGTTTGTTGTTCGAGGTGTCTCTGGTGCCGGGCGGGACTGGGGCGGTCAAGAACCAGCGAATGTCCTCGCTCTTGAAGGCCATCCGCCAGAGCGATGCCACGCGGGTCGTGGTGGTGGGGTGGAGCGAGGCTGTCGGCGTGTCGGAGCTACGTGTGCCTGCCGACAGGCATCTCATCGTCGGTATCACGCATGCAGAGCCTTTCCGATTCATCCGCCAGGGCGCGCCGGGCGTTTCCGGGTCCGACCTATGGCGCGGCAGCACGTGTTGCAGCCCACAGGAAAAGCAGTTGATGGCATTGCCGCTGGACATCGTGCACGCCTGGTCGCTGGAGCACCGCTACCCAGTGTGGGTGCAGGAGTTCAGCTCCTACCAAGACATTCCCGCCGAACTGCGCGCCCGCCATGCCCGCCTGGTGCGCCAGGCCGCGGAGGAGCGTGGGTTGCCGTGGGCGTACGGAGATTGGTCCGGCGAGTTCGGTGTGTACGACCCCGTACGCCGCGAATGGGAGCCTTCGATGCTGCGGGCCTTGACGGGGCCTTGATCGGGCCTTTATCGGGTCTTGAAGCCAGGGTGCCTTCAGGCCGGCGGATTCTCACTGCACCGGGTGCCGTGTGTCAGGACACCCACCAGTCCTGCACCAGGAAAGGCGCGCTCTGCCCAGGCACCGACACCATGAGGAGCCCGCGGCCACACAGCGGGCCGCAGCGGGTTCCCAGGTAGCGGATGGCCACCGCAGCGGCAGGGCGCTTGTCGCCCGCCACGAGCACGGTGGCCGAACCCGCCTCCAGAGCCGCCAGCAGTGTGTACTGCGCCTGGGCATCCAGCGTGGTGACCGTGTGCGAGCAGCCGTGAGCGGTGGCGGTGGAGCCGTTGGGTGGGACGGTGGCGGTTGCCGCGGCCAGCAACGCAGCGGCACGCTGGCCTTCGATCAAGGCCATGCGTTCGGACTCGGTCGTCCATTGCGCAGGCCGCGCGGCAGCCCTGACCGCCAGTTCCTGCGGGTCGAGCAGCACGGTCACGCGGCCCAGCGGGACTGCAATGCACGGCTGGGGTGGTGCAGTGCGTTGGCTGACCATGCGGGTCTCGTCCACGTCCGTGCCAGAAGGAGGGCGGACGACCGGGGCTGCAGTGAGGGCCGTGGAGACAAGCATCAGGGCGATGGAAAACAGCGTGCTGCGGTACCGCGGATACGCCGATGGAGGCAGGGTCTCTGGCATGGACAGCAGCGGGGTGGCCGAATGGGGGATGTGAAGCGCCTGTGATGGCCGCTGTGCATTGTGCAAAGGCCTGGGCCAGGAGTCTACCGTCGGCAAACGCGGCGCCCCAAGCAAAACGGGCTCCGAATGGAGCCCGTTCAGGGTGGCAGTCAGCCGCGAATTACATCGCGCTGATTTCGCCCGAAGGGATTGTGCCGGTGCGCACGGCTTCAGCAGCCTGTGCACGCACTGCAGCGCGGTCGGCCGTGGACTTGTAGGTCACCACGCGCGAGCCTGCTGGCTCGATGCTGCGGGTCTGGGCGACGCTCGAAGCTTCGGCAGCCACTTCAGCGCGGGTGCGGTTCGTTTCAAACTTGGTGGCGAACTGCGAAGCGTCGGCTTCGTCAGCGTGGGCGCCGAAGGCAGCGAAAGCGGACACAGCGGCGATGGAGAGGAAACGTGCGGTCTTGTTCATGATGAAAGTCCAGTGTATTTTTTAGAAATCAGGTTTTTATAAAGAGAGTCAGGAAGCTGAATCCGTCGGATTCAGATCAGCCTTGCTCACCCGAAGGGATCTGGCCGGTGCGCACAGCGTCAGCAGCCTGGGCACGCACAGTGAATCCGTCGGATTCAGATCAGCCTTGCTCACCCGAAGGGATCTGGCCGGTGCGCACAGCGTCAGCAGCCTGGGCACGCACAGCAGCGCGGTCAGCGGTGGACTTGTAGGTCACAACGCGCGAACCTGCTGGCTCGATGCTGCGGGTCTGAGCAACGCTCGAAGCTTCTGCAGCCACTTCAGCGCGGGTGCGGTTGGTTTCGAACTTGGACACATATTGCGAAGCATCGGCCTCGTCGGCTTGTGCACCGAAGGAAGCGAAAGCGGCAACGGCGGCGATGGAGAGGAAGCGTGCGGTGTTGTTCATGATGGAAGTCCTTGAATTAAATGAGCGTCTCAAAAAAACCGGAGAGAAGACAAACAGGTCGATGCTTCCTGCCGGGTTCGGTGAGTCGCCTTGCGGGTTCGGCTCATCGATGGGTTGAACTGTACGCGGATGGACGCTCAAGAAAAACCACCGAGTCGCGAACTAACTGTTCCAGTATTGGAAACAATCGGCGCGGAACTTTTCAGGGTTTACCCGCCACATACCGCTGGTGGGGGCTTTTCAGGGGTACCTATGGTGGAAACCCCTTATGCGATTTCGGGACAGTGAAATCGTACAGAACATGCTGTTTTCTGGCGGTGTCGGCTGGCAGAAGGCCTGCAAAGCGCCGGGTCTCCTACCTCCCATCTCTTGCCATCCCCTGCCATCTCTTCCCATTTGCACTTGATGCATCTCAAGGCTTCAAAGGCTGCGGCATCTTTGTGGTCCTGGCAGGCGGGCGAAGGTCTTATATTCGAAGGCCACCATTTGTGCCCTTTGCATGACCGAACCTTCCGTACCGGCAGACATCGATACCGCAGACAGTCCCCACTACCTGCGTGCCCTGACCGACATGGCCGACCGGCGCACCGTGGTGGCCGATGCAGCCATCTACACCGACAACGGCATCAAGCTGGTGGAGAAGGGCACGCGCATCGACAGCCGGCTGTACGACCGGCTGGTGCAGCACAAGCTGCGTGAGCCCATCGATCGGCACTTGTCCATCGAGAACCCTGTGGATGTGCCGGCCCTGATGGCCGCAGCCCAGGCGCTGGTCGAGCAGGAATCACTGCCCAACATGCTGGCCCAGGCCCTGGGCTCTGGTGCGCGGCTGCTGTCGCCGCTGCGAGCGGTACCGCTGCCGGCCCCCATGGCCTGCAAGCTCACGGTGATGCGCGAGCAGCGGCCGGAGTTGTTCCAGCACAGCCTGCAGATGATGACGGTGGCGCTGTTCCTGGGGTTCAAGACCGGCCTGGGAGAGCGCGACTGCGCCACCCTGGCCGCCGCCGCCTTGCTGCACGACCTGGGGGTGCTGCACATGGACCCGGCCTGGAGCGACCCGGACCACAAGGTGGTCGGCGTGCAGCGCAAACACCTGGTGGCGCACCCCATCACGGCCATGCTGATGATCCGGGACACCCGGGCGTATGCCAAGGCGGCTGAAGTGGCCGTGCTGGAGCACCACGAGCGCATGGACGGCAGCGGCTACCCGCGGGGCCTGGCGGGTGGGGACATCACGCCGCTGGGGCGCATTTTGTTGCTGGCCGAGGTGGTGGCCGCCTTCTACGAAAAATACGAGGACATGCCGGCGCAGCGGCTGTCGCTGGTGCTCAGGCTCAACCACCGCAAGTTTCCGGCGGCGCTGGTGGCCTGCATCCTGCCCCTGCTGCAGGAAGAAGTGGCCCGTGAATCGTCGCTCATGCCGCTGGGCAACGATGCCCCACGCCAGATCGAACTACTGGCCGAGGCCTTTGCCTACTGGGACAGTCTCAAGGCCGCAGTGCCGGGCGGTGCCAAGGCTTTGCCCGGCAGCGCTTTTGCATTTGCCGACGCCCGTCTGCTGGCCTTGCAGAAGACCTTGCTCGAATCGGGCTCCCATCCGCGGCAGCAAAGCGAACTCATGGCCCAGCTCGACGGCGATGCCATCGGTCTGGCCGAGGTGGCCCTGGTAGGCCGTGAAGCGCTGTGGCAGCTGGAAAGCATCCTGAACGCCTGCCACCGCCGCTGGCCCCAGTTGGCCGACCGTGCCACAGCAGAAGACACGGCCGTGGCCGACTGGTGCGACTGGGCTGTCCGCAGGCTGTAGTGGGCAGGACGCGCGAACATGCGCGCACAGGTGGCGAGGACACGTGGCCGTAGCGCGGCAGGCGGGTGGCGTTGGCCCGCGCGGATTTCATGCACATCGGAGATCTGAGATAGGAGGCTTGAAATGATCGACCACACAGGCATCACCGTTTCGCAACTCGGGCGCAGCCGGCAGTTCTATGAGTCCGTGCTGTCCACGCTGGGCTACGGCGTGACGCTGGCGCTGGAGGATGCCGTGGGCTTTGGTGCCCGGGCCCTCAAGCCCGGGGATGATCCGGGAGGGGATTTCTGGATCTCCGCCGGTCCACCATTCACGCCCCGCTCGCACATTGCGTTTCGCGCAGACAGCGAGGCCCAGGTGGTCGCATTCCACCAGGCGGCGCTGGCTGCGGGCGGCAGCGACAACGGCGCACCGGGCCTGAGACCCCGGTACCACGCGCAATATTTCGCTGCCTTTGTGCTCGACCCGGACGGCTACAACATCGAGGCCGTTTTTCATGGTGGGAGCGCTGCGCCCACCACGTCTTAGAGCAGCAGGTTCGTGCAGGCGCAGTCTTCCGCTGCGGTCAGGCGCCTGAAACAATCTGCTGAATTTTTGGGAGGTGCGGCAAAATACTGTGTATATTTACAGTATTGATGTTGTTGAAAGACGCCCCTTCCCATGTCTGCGCTGCCCATTCCCCGCCGGATGGTCGCATCCGATCTGCCGTCCGCCGTACCCGGCGTATGGCATGCGGATTCGCTGGGCGCGAGCTTGCAGCAGACCCAGCCGTCGGGCTATGCGCTGCTGGATGAGCAGCTGCCAGGCGGGGGGTGGCCGGTGGGTGCGCTGAGTGAGGTGCTGCAGCCTTTGCCCGGTTTGCACGAATGGCAGCTGGTGCTGCCAGCCCTGGCGCAGGCCGTGGCCGCGCGCACCGGCGCTGTGGTGGGCGTGGCGCCGCCGTATGAACCCTTTGGCCCGGTGCTGCAGGCCCGCGGGCTGGCTGCCCAGCGGTTGTGCCTGGTGCAGGCCGAGGGCGCCTCTGCGCTGTGGGCCGCAGAGCAGGCATTGCGATGCCGCGACGTGCTGGCCGTGATGGCGTGGCTGCCCCAGGTGCAGCCTGCCGCACTGCGCAGGCTGCAGTTGGCGGCCGCCCAGCATCAGCAACTTTTGTGGGTCTTCCGGCCTTTGGCGGCGGCTCCGCAGGCGTCGCCGGCCTTGCTGCGGCTGCAAGTGCAAACACCGACCCCGCAGTCAGGGCGCGGGCAGGGGGCGCAGGGCGATGCCTCTGCATTCCCTGCGATGCAGGTGCAGATCCTCAAGCGCAGAGGTCCCCCGCTGATGCAAGACCTCTACCTGCCCGGATGCCACCCCAGGCTGGCCCACGAACTACACGCCCAGGCCGCGCGCCGGCGGGCCCTTCATGAGGCCGCACACGGCATGGCTGTGTCCGCACCATCCCCGGCAGCTGCAGGGCTGCGCAGTGCGGACGTGGCGTGGGTGTCCCAAGCCGGCCCAGAGAGGAGGGGGCATGCACTGGATCGCACTGCCTTTGCCACGGTGGCAGGCTGATGCGCCCGCTGCCCTGGCAGACGCCACCGCCGTGGGCTGGTGGGCGCTGCGCTTTACCCCCCGGGTGGCGCTGGTGGATGGTGATGCCTTGCTGCTCGAAGTCTCCACCACCGAGCGGCTCTGGGGCGGGCGCGAGACCTTGCTGAGACAGGTGTGCGAGGCCTGGGCGCTGGCGGCTGAGGCGGCTGTCGATGCCGGTGCTGGTGCTGGTACTGAGGGCCTGCCGCCGCCTGGCCCCTCGCTCGTCTGGGGTTGCGGCCCTACCGCGCTGCTCGCGCAGGCGGTGCTGCGGATGGCGCTGGCCGGGCGGGCGCTGCCTGCCCGCATGCCGCAGGGCCTGCCCCTGCACACCCTGACGGCGCTGCGCCCCCATGTGGCCAGCCTGGAGCGCATGGGTTGTCGCACCTGGGGCGCCTTGCAGTCCCTGCCGCGCGCAGGGGTAGCGCGGCGCTTTGGTGCTGCCGTACTGCAGGTGCTGGACCAGGCCCTGGGCGATGCCCCCCAGGCGCACAGCTGGCTGGAGCTGCCCGAGGCATTCGTGCTGACGGCCGAGCTGCCCGCCTTGGCCGAGTCGGCCGATGCGCTGCTGTGGAGCGCGGGCCGCTGTCTCACGGTGCTGCAGGGCTGGCTGCAGGCGCGCCAGCAGGGCGCGCTGGGGCTGGAGCTGGCCTGGCGGCACGACCTGCGCCGCATCGACGGCGTGGCGATAGCGCCCACGTGTGCACTGCAGGTGCGCACGGCGCAGGGCACCCAGGACATGGCGCACCTGCGGCGCCTGCTGTCAGAAAACCTGACGCGCACCCAGCTGGCCGCGCCCGCCAACCAGATCACGCTGCGCCTTCTGGAGTCCGCACCGCTGCAGCAGCGCAGCGCCAGCCTGCTGCCCCCGGATGACCGCCGGGGCGGTGACGATGCCGCGGGCGCATCGGCCGAGGCCCTGCACCAGCTGCTCGAGCGCCTGTCCGCCCGCCTGGGCACCGACCGCGTGCTGGCCCCGGTGCTGCAGGCCGACCACCGCCCTGAGCACATGCAGCAGTGGCGCCCGGCGGCAGAGGTGCTTCGCGTGGCAGTGGCCACAGGCCGCTCTGCGTCCAGGGCGGCGCCCATCCATGCTGCAGATGCCGCCCTCGATGCCACGCCCGATGCCTTGCTGCAACCCACCTGGCTGCTGAACCCGCCGCGGCGCCTGGCGGTGCAGGGCAACCGGCCGTGCCACCACGGGCGGCTGCGCCTGCTGGACGGACCCCACCGGTTCGAGGCGGGTTGGTGGTGCACGGCCGAACAGGAAAAGGAAAAAGACCCGACCCACCCTGGCACCGGTCTGGCACTGCGCGACTACTTCGTGGCCTACAACGATGTGGCAGGGCTGGTGTGGGTGTTTCGGGAGCGCCTGGCACCGATGGCCGACGGCGCGCAAGCGGTGGTGGTGCGCCCGCACCGCTGGTTTCTGCACGGCATTTTTGCTTGATGCGGCAAGGGCTACTTCGGTGGGATCGGTCTCTTCATCTTTCAACGCGGTGGCGGCAGCGGCTGATGCTGCTTGTCCCATCGCTGTTGTCCCCGTGTGTGCAGCGGCCCTGGTTTTTGCCCGTGCCTTTGTTGCTGCCTTCGTCTTTTGCCTTGTCGCCGCGGGGATTTCCCCATGAGCAAGCCGGTGCCCCCAACCCCCAACGGCGCTGGCTCTGGTCGCTTGCCCGACTACGCCGAGCTGCACTGCCTGTCCAACTTCAGCTTCCAGCGGGGGGCGTCGCACCCGCAGGAGCTGGTCGAGCGGGCAGTGAAGCTGGGCTACCGGGCATTGGCACTGACCGACGAGTGCTCGGTGGCCGGCGTGGTGCGGGCGAAAGGGAAGGCGGAGGAACTGGGCCTGCATCTCATCGTCGGCAGCGAGTTCCTGTGGGGGGACCTGCGTCTGGTGGCGCTGGCGCGCGATGCCGAGGGCTGGGGCAATCTGTGCGAGTTCATCACCGCAGCGCGCGCCGCCGCACCCAAGGGCCAATACCACGTGGGCCCGGGCAGCCCGTTTGGTTTGCTGCAGGGTTGCGAGCTGCTGCTGGCGCCCATCAGGTCGCGCTTTGATGCTTCTGATTTGATAGCTGTCAGCGCTTGTGTAGCAAGCGGTAGGGCACAATTTGACGCTGGTTTTGAAGGCCATGTCTGGCTGGCTGCCGAGCTGCACCTGGCGGCGGACGATGGAATGTGGCTGGCTGCGCTGCAGCAGGTGGGGGCCGAGCTGAACCTGCCGCTGGTGGCCGCAGGCGACGTGCACATGCACGCCCGCTCCCGCAAGCCGCTGCAGGATGTGATCACCGCCGTGCGCCTGGGTTGCACCGTGGCCGAATGCGGCTTTGCGCTGCAGGCCAACGCCGAGCGCCACCTGCGCCGGCGCGTACGGCTGGCGGGCCTGTACCCGCCGGACCTGCTGGCCGCTACGCTCACCGTGGCGGGGCGCTGCACCTTCAGCCTCAACGATGTCAAGTACCAGTACCCGCTGGAGACCGTGCCCGAAGGCATGACACCGGCGCAAGCGCTGTCCTGGCTGGTGGAGTCGGGCGTGCAAGGTCATTACCCGGGGGGCGCACCCGACGCCGTGCTGGCGCAGATCCGCAAGGAGCTGGACCTGATCGCGTTCTGCAAGTACGAGATGTACTTCCTCACGGTGCACGACATCGTGCGCTACGCGCGCGGCGAGGGCATCCTGTGCCAGGGGCGCGGCTCGGCGGCGAACTCCGTGGTCTGCTACGTGCTGGGCATCACCGCAGTGCCGCCCGAAAACACCAATCTGCTGTTCGAGCGCTTCATCAGCAAGGAGCGCAAGGAGCCGCCCGACATCGATGTGGACTTCGAGCACGACCGCCGCGAAGAGGTGATCCAGTATATCTATGGCAAATACGGACGCGACCGCGCTGCCATTGCCGCCGTGGTCACCTGCTACCGCACCCGCAGCGCCTTGCGCGACGTGGGCAAGGCGCTGGGCGTGGGGCCTGCGCTGGTGGATGCGTTTGCCAAGGACCACCACTGGTTCGACGAAGAGATTGCCACCGACCGGCTGCAGGAGCTGGCCGAGGCCGTGGGCACGCCGCTGCACCGGCGCACGGCCCAGCTCTGGCTGGACCTTGCGGCCGAGCTCATCGACTTTCCGCGCCACCTGAGCCAGCACGTGGGCGGCTTCGTGCTCACGCAGGGCAAGCTCACGCGGCTGGTGCCGGTGGAGCCTGCGAGCATGGACAACCGCTCCGTCATCCAGTGGGACAAGGACGACCTGGATGACATGGGCCTGCTCAAGGTGGACGTGTTGGCGCTGGGCATGCTCAGCGCACTGCGCCGCTGCTTGAACCTGCGCGCAGTTTTGCGCGGCGAGCGCTGGGGCCTCAAGGACATCCCGCACGCCGACCCCGCCACCTACGACATGATCTGCGCTGCCGATACGGTGGGCGTCTTCCAGATCGAGAGCCGCGCGCAGATGAGCATGCTGCCGCGCCTGCAGCCGCGCGAGTTCTATGACCTGGTGGTGGAAGTTGCCATCGTGCGTCCGGGCCCCATCCAGGGCGGCATGGTGCACCCGTACCTGAAGGCACGAGAGCGCAGGCGCAGGGGCGAGCCGCTGCAGCTTGAAAAGCCCGAGCTCGAAACCGCGCTGGCGCGCACGCTGGGCGTGCCGATCTTTCAAGAGCAGGTGATGCAGATCGCCATGGTGGCCGCAGGCTTCAGTGCCGGCATGGCCGACGACCTGCGCCGATCCATGGCGGCATGGAAGCGCCGGGGCGGCGTGCACCGCTTCGAGCGCCCGCTCGTCGGCGGCATGGAGGCGCGTGGCTACCGCACGGAGTTTGCCCAGGCCATCTTCCAGCAGATGCTGGGCTTCGGCGAATACGGCTTTCCGGAAAGCCATGCCTACAGTTTTGCCCTGCTGGCCTACGCCAGCAGCTGGCTCAAGTGCCACGAGCCCGCGGCCTTTCTGGCGGCACTGCTCAACTCGTTGCCCATGGGGTTCTACACCGCATCGCAATTGGTGCAGGACGCGCGCCGCCACGGCGTGCGGGTGCTGCCCATCGACGTGACCCAGAGCGATCTCGACTGCACGCTGGAGGGCGACCTGGAGCACCTGCGGCCCCACAAGGGGCTGCAGGCGCCGCCCCTGCCGCAACCGGCGGTGCGGCTGGGCCTGCGCCTGGTGGCCAGCCTGCAGGGAGATGCTGCCGAGCGCCTGGTGCAGACGCGCCTGGCAGGCCCCGCCTTTGCCAACACCGAAGACCTGGCCCTGCGCGCGCAGCTGAGCCAGCAGGACCTGCAGGCGCTGGCCGCGGCCGATGCACTGGCCAGCCTGTCGGGCCACCGGCGCCAGCAGATGTGGGAGGCTGCTGCCCAGCATGCCGCGCCGGCCCTGCTGCGCGATGTGCCGGTGCACGAGGCGCCGCTCGCGCTGCCCGCCGCACCGGAAGGCGAAGAGATTCTGTTCGACTACGCCGCCACCGGCTTCACCCTGCGCCGCCACCCGCTGGCCCTGCTGCGCCCGCGCCTGGAGCGCTGGCGGCTGCTGAGCGCGCTGCAATTGAACGCCATGCCCCACGGCCGCAAGGTGCGCGCATGCGGCATCGTCACCGTGCGCCAACGCCCGGGCACGGCCAAGGGCACGATGTTCGTCACGCTCGAAGACGAGACCGGCCCGGTCAACGTGATCGTGTGGCCGTCGCTGGTGGACGCCTGGCGCAACGCGCTGCTGCGCTCACAGCTGCTGGCGGTGGAGGGGATGTGGCAATGCAGCGTGCCGGAAGGTGGTGCTCCAGGGCAGGGCCATGGCCCGTCTTCATCATCGCCATCGCAGGGCCCGGCACCGATGGTGGTGCGCCATCTGGTGGCCCAACGCTTCAAGGACATGACTCCGCTGCTCGGGCGCATGGCCCAGGCCCTGCAGGGCAGCCGGGATTTTCATTGAGGCGCCTGTGCACTGGCCCCGTGGAAACTCACCGCTCCAGCAGGTAGGTGTGCGGGTCGATAAAAAACGCCTTCTTGTAGCCCTGCGTGGAGCCATCGGCCTTCCACGGCGCGGGCAGCATCCGCACGATGGAATAGTGCAGGTGGGGCGGCTTGCCCTGCGCGTTGCCGCTGGCGCCCAGCGTACCGATGGCGCTGCCGGAAGCCACCACAGACAAGGCCCCGGTCTGGATCGAGTCCAGGTGCGCAAAGTAATGCAGCCGCCAGCGGGGCCCCAGCACCAGCACGACCTTGCCGCCTTTGGAGATCTCGCCCGTATACAGCACGATGCCATCCGTGGTGCTCAGCACGGGCGTGCCCACCTTGCCGAAGATGTCGATCCCCTTGTGCACACCCGAGGTGCCCCAGGGCTCGAACCAGAATGATTGGGGGTTCCAGTCCCGGGCCGATGCTCCGGCCACGGGGATGCGGATGCGCTCAGGGAGCAGCAGGCCGACCACCAGCACAGCCAGCAGACCCAGGCACAGGTTTCTTGCAATTTTCATGAACGGGCAACGCGAATGCGCCGGGGCGCGAGAGCGCGATTATTCCGCGTGGCAGGGGGAGGGCAGGAGTTGGGTCGCTGTAGCGCAGGGCAGGGCTGTGCGTGCGGCCCATGCCCTGGCCCCCCTGTGGGGCTCAGCGTGCGGTCGCTGCCTTGCTGGCCGCTTGCCGCGCAGGTTGCGACGCAGTCCCCGCTGCACCCTGGGCGCCCGGCTTCACGGGCTGCTTGCCCAGATCCAGCAGCGGCTTGCAGTGCGTGTCATCGTCGGCCGCCGGCACAGTCACCGGGATCAGCGCCAGCGCCACAGGGGCCACGGCCGCGGCCACCACCGCAGCGCCCGCGCGCAGCAGCAGCGGGCCGGCTTCCACGCCGACGTCGGGGTTTCCGAAGGTGCCCTTCACGTACAGCGGCGAGCGCAGCGAGAAGAACTTCCACTCCAGCGACTCGGGCTTGATGCGCAGGTTCAGCTCCTCGGTGCCCAGGTTGATGGTGCCGGTGGCCTCGATGATGGCGTCGTCGGTGCTCATCTTCACCACGCGCGTGGTGGCCAGGCCCTCCACCACCGTGAAGTCGGCCACCGCGCAGCGCAGGTGCACCTCCTTGGTGTCGCCAAAAAGTTTGCCCACCACAATGCTGCCCACGTTCAGCGCGGCCAGGTCCAGCATCTGCTTGCTCAACGTGCCCTCGCGCACATACAGCCGCATCTCGCCAGTGCCCTTGCCCAGCAGGCCGGCCACACTGTTGCCGGTGCTTTCCAGGGCGATGGCGCCATCCATGCGGCCAAAGCTCTTTTTCATGAGCTGCACCTTGGGGAACAGGGCCGACAGCTGCAGGCCCTGCACGGTGCCCCGTATCTGGGCCTTGAGCGGCGCAGCGCGCCCGTCGATGCTCACCTGCGACTCGATCTTGCCCTCGGCCACGCCGAAGGTCAGCGGCGCGAGCTTGAGCTGTGCGTTCTCCATCACGGCATGCACGCTCAGGTCTTGCAGCGGCAGGCTCTCGGGGCGGATGATGTGCCGGCCCTTGAACACGATGTCCATGTCCATGGCGTTCCAGCGCTCGGCCGCAAATTTCGAGTCTGGCAGTACCTTGCCCTTGCCCACCCGTTCGCGGCCGCGGTTGGTGTTGTCGGGCTTGCTGGTGCCGATGGTGGGACCCAGGTCCGCCAGGCGCAGCTGGTTGGACGTCATCGTGCCGGTCAGGCGCGGGCGTGGCTTGCCCGATGTGTACTTGAGCGATCCGTGCAGATCGCTCTGGCCCACCTTGCCGTCGAAGTTGTCGTACTGCCACACGGCGCGTTCAGGCTCCAGGCTACCGGTCAGGCGGCCATCGGTCTCGAACGGCGGCGTATTGGGCAGCACCAGCCCTGTCACTTCGTACAGGTCGGCCATGCTGTCGGCCTTGAGCAGCACCTGAAAGTCCAGCCCCGACAGGGCGCCCGGATTGGCCAGAATCCCTTCGGCCGACAGCGCCACGCTGCCTGCGCTCGCGTCGATCTGCAGCGGGTAGTTGACCACCTTGTTGCGCAGGCTGATCACCTGGCCCGCGCGTCCCTGGCCCTTGATCTGGGCCTTCATGTAGCGGCCTTCCAGTTCGAACCGCAGACCGTAGGGGACAGCCTCTGTGCTGCCGACGGCGGTGTTGCCCGCGGCGCTACTGCCTGGGGCCGATGCAGCGGCAACCGATGGCGCGGCGGCCTCCGACGACGCGCGGGCGGGTGCAGAAGCCTTGGCAGAAGCCGCTTTGGCGGACGAAGCCGGGCCGCCCTGGGCAGCGCGCCGCTTAGGAAGCTCTGGCGCGGTGGTATCCAGCCGGGCACGCACGTCCAGGTCTTTCATCCCGTCCGCATAGGCCAGAACCCCCTGGTGCACGATGAGGCGGTCCACATCGAAGGACCATCCGCTGCTCGGCCCATCCTTGCGCTTGAAGGTCCAGTTGTTGCTGCCGTCGGCCGTGCGGGCGAAGGCGATGTCCGGGCCCGCGAGGTCCACGGTGTCGATGGCCACATGCTGGCCCAGCAGCGGCCACAGGCTCAGCGTGGCGGTGGCACTGCCGATGCGGGCCATGTGGGTGCGGGCTTCGGCTTCCTGGGTCGATGGACCTGCCTTGCCGGCTGCTGCCTTGCCATCGGTGCGCCGAAATGGCGGAACGAATGCATCGGGGTTGTCCATCACGAGGTTGTCCGCCTTGACGGTGACACCGGGCAACCAGCGCTGCCATCCATCCTCCAGCGGCTGGGGCCAGCGCCAGGCGACCGACAAATCCCCTTCAATCGCAAAGTGCCGCCCCGTGGCCTCGCTCACCTTCGCGTTCACCCACGGCTTGGCGCGGTTCCAGTCCATGACGGCGACCAGGATGGCCAACACCACCAGCACGGCGAGCAGCAGACCCAGCAGCCACAGGCCCCAGATCGCCACGCGTTGCACAGGGCTGCGCGCCGTGCGCCGGGCAGCTGTGTCCGAAGCTGACGGGCGGGCGGGAGAAGGATGGATGGAGTCGGAAGGCATGCAGCGAAGGGTGATGGAGAAATGGTTGCGTGGGGGTCATGCGCCTGGGCGAACGGCGATGCGGCTGCGCAGGCCGGCCACTGGGGCCCGGTGCCCAGGGGCTGCACCATGTACGCGATGCTAGACCGCATCGCCGCAGACTGCGGCCCTGCGCTGCCAACTGCCGCCGTTGTCCTACAGTCCAGGCTTTGCTGCCGCCGCACCTAGAATGCGCGCCATGCACAACCCCCGCCACGCCTATGTCCCGCCCCCGCGCGACGGTGTAGGGGCCAGTTGCGTGGTGCTGCCCAGCCATGGTGTGGGCAGCATGCTCGACTTTCTTGCGCAGCGGCTGCAGGTCGTCTCGCGCACGGAATGGCTGCGGCGCCTGCAGGCGGGCGATGTGGTGGATGAGCGCGGGCAGACCGTGCAGCCCGACCGGCCCTTCGAGAGCGGCCTGCGGGTGTACTACTACCGCAGTCTGGACGACGAGCCCGCGCTGCCGTTCACAGAAACCGTGCTGTACCAGGACGAGCACCTGGTGGTGGCCGACAAGCCGCATTTCATGCCGGTCACTCCTTCGGGCCGCTACCTGCACGAGACGCTGCTGGTGCGCCTGAAGCACCGGCTGGGCTTGCCAGAGCTGTCGCCGCTGCACCGCATCGACCGCGACACTGCGGGCCTGGTGCTGCTGTCGGTGCAGCAGCACACCCGGGGCGCCTACCAGGCCTTGTTCAGAGACCGGCAGATCACCAAGCACTACGATGCCATTGCCCCCTGGCGCGCCGACATCGGCTTTCCCCGCGAGCACGCCAGCCGGCTGGAAGAAAGCGCGCAGTTCTTTCGCATGCAGGAGGTGCCGGGCGAGCCCAACAGCCTGACCCGTATCGAAGTGCTGGAAGTGGCCGAGCCCTGGGCGCGCTACCGGCTGTCGCCAGTGACCGGCAAGCGCCACCAGCTGCGCGTGCACATGGCGGCCCTGGGTTTGCCTCTGCGCAACGACCCGTTCTACCCCGTCGTGAATGACCCGCCCGAGGGTGACTACTCCCATCCCTTGCAGCTGCTGGCGCGGTCGCTGGAGTTCTGCGACCCAGTCACGGGCGGGATGCGCAGGTTTGAGACGGCTCAGTCACTGCCGCTGGGCTGAGCCGCGATCGGGGGAGGCGCATGCCCGGGCCAAGCGGAGGGCTGCCCGATGGCGCCCAGCAATACAAGGGTTTTCCCTATGTGCTAAAGGCCATTACGCGGTGTGTGGTTTTGTGTTTTGCAGTAGATGCGGTACTTTTAGCGGCCCCGATGCACATCGCTGCATAAATTACAGAAAAGCACAAGATGACTTCATCAAACATCCGCCATTCCGTGGCTTTCAAGCTGTCCCTGACAGCATTGCTCAGCCTGCTTGTGGTGTTGCTGGTGACCATGGGCCTGGTCAGCGTGCTCTTGTGGAAGGATTTCGGGCGGCTCTCACGCGACGACGGCGTGCAGTACGCGGCCCAGGTGCGCACCCTCGTGCAGTCGTTCGATGAAACGGCGCAAGAGCAGGCCAAGCGCGACTTCGGACTGTTCAAGTCCAGCCTCTCAGGCAAATTCGAAGTCAGCGAAACACCGGGGGCCGACGGCAAACCCGAAGCAGTGCTGTCGTTTGAAGGCGCAGCCCTGAACGGCGACTTCCAGGCCGTGGACAAGTTCACCAAGGACAGCATGGGCGGCGTGGCCACCATCTTCGCGCGCTCTGGCGAGGACTTCATCCGCGTCACGACCTCGCTCAAGAAGCAGGATGGAGACCGTGCCTACAAGACGCTGCTGGACCGCAAGCACCCTGCCTACGCGCTGATGAACGAAGGCAAGACCTACATCGGCCGTGCCAACCTGTTCGGCCGCGACTACATGACGGTGTACGAGCCCATCCGCGAAGGCAACCGCACCATCGGCATCTTGTTCATCGGCTCGGACATGGGCCCCATCCTGACGAAACTCAATGCCGTGATGGCCGGGCAAAAGCTTTACACCACCGGCGCGGTCTACTCGGTCAGCCTGGCGGCGGGCCCATCACGGGGCAATGTGTTCGGTCTGGCAGGTGCGCCGGTCAAGCTCGACGAGAAAGACAGCGACGCCAAGGCCTGGATGGCATCGCTGGAAGGCATCGAGCAAACAGGCTCGTTCGAGTCGACTTGGTCGCCCCGCCGCACCGGCGCGGGGGACACCGCTCAGCGCTTCGTGGCGGTGGAGCGCTACAAGCCCTGGAACCTGGCCATCGTGGCCGAGGCGCCATTGACCGAAATGATGCAAGAGGCGCGCACCGTGCTTACCTGGCTGTGGCTGGGCGTGCTGGTGGCGCTGGTGCTGCTGGCCGCAGTGCTGGTGTTCGTCACGCGGCGCCTGGTGGGGGCCCCGGTGCAGCAGCTGAGCACCGCCTTGGGCTACCTCGCCCAGGGCGACTTGTCACACGCGGTGTCGGTGCGGTCCCGCGACGAGATCGGCACGCTGGCCGAGGCCATGGAGGGCTTTCGCCGGCGCCTGGTCGAGAGCCTGAGCACCGTGCGCACCAGTGCCGACAGCGTCTCTGCCGCCAGCACCGAAATCGCCCAGGGCAACCAGGACTTGTCGGGCCGCACCGAAAGCCAGGCCAGCTCGCTGGAGCAGACTGCCGCCAGCATGGAGCAATTGGGCGCCACCATCCGGCACAACGCAGACAACGCGAGCCAGGCCAACCAGCTCGCGGTGGGTGCCAGCCAGGTGGCCACGCGCGGCGGCGAGGTCGTCTCGCAGGTGGTGTCCACCATGCAGGACATCCATGCCAGCAGCAACCGCATCAGCGACATCATCGGCGTGATCGATGGCATCGCCTTCCAGACCAACATCCTGGCGCTGAACGCCGCCGTGGAAGCCGCCCGTGCCGGCGACCAGGGCCGGGGTTTTGCGGTGGTGGCTGCCGAAGTGCGCAACCTGGCCCAGCGCACCGCGGCGGAGGCCAAGTCGATCAAGGAACTGATCGGCGCCAGCAGCGCCATGGTGCAGCAGGGCTCTGCCCTGGCCGACCAGGCGGGCACCACCATGCAGGAGGTGGTCGGCGCCATCCGCCGCGTGGCCGACATGGTGGCCGAGATCAGCTCTGCCAGCCGCGAGCAGACCGCGGGCGTGGGGCAGGTGGGCGAGGCGGTGACCCAGCTGGACCAGACCACGCAGCAGAACGCCGCCCTGGTCGAAGAAATGGCCGCTGCCGCCAGCAGCCTGCGCACGCAGGCGCAGCACATGGTGTCGGCGGTGGCGCAGTTCAATCTGGGCGGGGCAGGGCATGCGGGCGGCTCGCCATCGCTGTCGCTGCCGTCGTCCGCGCCGGCGCAGCGCTGAGCGGCGCCCGGCCCCACCCCGGGGTCAACCCCGCACGGCGGTGGCCTTTGAGGCTGCCGCGTATTGCCCGGGCGTTTGCCCCAGCACCTTGCGAAACGCCGTCCCCATGTGCGACTGGTGGGTGAAGCCGCAGTCCAGTGCGATGGACGCCAGCGGCTCGGTGCCGCGCCGTAGCAAGGCGCGGGCGGCCTGCACGCGCGTCTCGACGATGAAGGCATGGGGTGTCATGCCCACAAGCTGCGTGAATTCACGCAGGAAACGCAGGGGCGCCTTGCCCTCGGCCTGCGCCAGTTGCGCAATCGTCAAGGGCTGGGCGTGGTCGCTGGCAATGCGGTCCAGAACGCGTCCGTAGACGGTGCGCAATGGCCGGTCGGCGCCGCTCTTCCTGCCAGAGCGCTTGGCCCAGCCGTCGATTCCATCCAGTCCATCCAACCCCGCTAGGCCCGTTGAGCCCACTCGCCCTGCCAGTCCAACAAAATCCAAAGTCGCCTGCTCGACGGCCAGCGCATCAGGCGCAGGTTCCAGCAACAGCCGCCGCAGATGCTGAGCCGCCAGCAGCGCCTGGGCATGCCCCGTCCCCTCAATACGGCGGTATGCACCGCGGTGCCCGCCAGGCTCCTCTACAACACCGCCGGACCAGCGCACCACCAGGTACTCGCCACCCGTCGCGGATTCAGAGAAAACATCTACGCCGGGCGGTGTGTATGCCAGCGTGCCGGGCCAGGTGTCGAAGTCCTTCCGGCGGTCGGAGCCGATGGCGTGCACGCCCCGCTGGCGCTCCAGCGCCATGCCCACGGAATGCGTTCGCACCGGGTCGCTGGCGCTGTAGGGACTGCGGCTCAGCAGCGCCACCTGCAAGTCTTGCAGGGCGTTGGCATCCAGAATGAGGGGGTGGTCTGGCATCACGGGGCCGGGGCAACGGGGCAACGGGGCAACGGAGTAGCGGGGCTGAAATTTCATGATATCCGCCCGCCACATGCCCATCGATACTGCCCGCATGAACACCCCCGCACACCAGGGCACCGAGAGCGCCCGCACCATCGGCCTTATCGGCGGCATGAGCTGGGAATCCAGCGCCGAATACTACAAACTCATCAACCAGGATGTGCGCAGCCGCCTGGGGCCGCTGCGCTCGGCCCGCCTGCTGATGTTCAGCGTCGACTTCGGGCCCATCGAGCAGGCGCAACACGCAGGTCGGTGGGACGACCTGGCCGGCATGCTGGAGGGCGCCGCCAGGCGTTTGCACCGCGGCGGCGCGGACTGCGTGGTGCTGTGTACCAACACCATGCACAAGGTGGCAGACCGTATCGCGGCGGCGGTGCCCATTCCCTTCCTGCACATCGCCGACCCGGTGGGGCGCGAGGCCGCACGCACCGGGGCGCAAGTGCTGGGCCTGCTGGGCACGCGCTTCACCATGGAGCAGCCCTTCATGCGCGAGCGCCTCGCGCACGACCACGGCCTGCAGGTGCTGGTGCCGGATGAGCCGGACCGCGCCGAGGTGCACCGCATCATTTATGAAGAGCTCTGCACGGGCGTGGTCCGCGATGCGTCCCGCAAGACCTACCAGCGCATCATCGAGTCGCTGGCGCAGCGCGGCGCGCAGGCCGTGGTGCTGGGCTGTACCGAGATCACGCTCTTGATCCAGCCGCAGGACAGCGTGCTGCCCGTGCTGGACACCACGCGGCTGCACTCGCAGGCGGCGGTGGACTTTGCGCTCGGTGGCCGCTGATCCATCACCGCCATCCGCACAGGGGCCGGGTGTCCACCACATGAAGATGCGGCGAACGCCTGCACGAAGAGGCTGTGTCGTAGGCAATGATCCGGGGTTCATTCACCTTCCACAGCCTCGTGCTGCAGCGCCCCATGCCCAAATCCTCGCCCATTGCAACGGACCCTTCTGCTCGCGGCATGGTGCGCGTGCGCGGAGCCCGTGAGCACAACCTCAAGGACGTGGATGTGGACATCCCGCGCGATGCGCTCGTGGTATTCACGGGCGTGTCGGGATCGGGCAAGTCATCGCTGGCCTTTGGCACCCTGTTCGCCGAGGCGCAGCGGCGCTACCTGGAGTCCGTGGCGCCCTACGCACGCCGCCTGATCGTGCAGGCCGGCGTGCCACAGGTCGACAGCATCGAGGGCCTTCCCCCTGCGGTGGCGCTGCAGCAGCAACGGGGCACACCCAGCACGCGGTCTTCAGTGGGCAGCGTCACGGGCATATCGACCCCGCTGCGCATGCTGTACTCGCGCGCCGGCCGCTACCCTGCAGGCCAGCCCATGCTGTATGCGGAGGATTTTTCGCCCAACACGCCGCAGGGCGCCTGCCCGCATTGCCATGGCCAGGGGCGCGTGTACGAGGTGACCGAGCAATCGATGGTGCCCGACGATTCGCTGACCATCCGCGAGCGCGCTGTGGCCGCGTGGCCCACCGCGTGGCAAGGGCAGAACCTGCGCGACATCCTGACCACGCTGGGCCACGACGTGGACACGCCCTGGCGCGACCTGCCCAAGAAGCTGCGCCACTGGATCCTCTTCACCGACGAGCAGCCCACCGTGCCGGTGTACGCAGGCTTCAACGTGGCCGAAGTCAAGGATGCGATCCGCCGCAAGCTCACCCCCAGCTACATGGGCACCTTCACCGGGGCGCGCCGCTACGTGATGCACACCTTCGCCCACAGCCAGAGCGCGCTGATGAAAAAGCGGGTAGCGCAGTACATGGTGGGCACGCTGTGTCCGGTGTGCCATGGCAAGCGGCTCAAGACCGAGGCGCTGTCGGTCACTTTTGCCGGGCACGACATCGCCGCGCTGGCACAGCTGCCGCTCAAGGCGCTGGCCGACCTGCTCCGGCCCGCCGCAGAAGGCAGGCTGGGCGAAGGTGAGCCAGAACTGAGCGGCCGCGCCACCCGGGCACGCAAAAAGCGCACTACCCCTGGCGATGCGCATGCGGCGGCGCCCGACGTGCACCGCACGCACTGGCTGTCTGAAGAAAAGGTGATGGCTGCGCAGCGCCTGGCTGCAGAGGTGCACCGGCGCGTGCTGGCGCTGATCGACCTCGGCCTGGGGTACCTGTCGCTCGACAGGTCCACGCCCACGCTGTCGCCGGGCGAGCTGCAGCGGCTGCGCTTGGCGTCGCAGCTGTCATCACACCTGTTCGGCGTGGTCTACGTGCTGGACGAGCCCTCGGCCGGCCTGCACCCTGCGGACGGCGAGGCGCTGCTGTCGGCCTTGCAAAACCTCAAAGCCGGCGGCAACTCGCTGTTCGTGGTCGAGCACGACCTGGCCACCATGCAGCGCGCCGACTGGCTGGTGGACGTGGGCCCCGCCGCTGGCGAAGGCGGTGGCGAGGTGCTCTACAGCGGCCCGCCCGCCGGCTTGGCGAAGATCGAGCGGTCGCAAACCCGGCGCTATCTGTTTGGCGACGGCCATGCCGGTGTTGGCGGTGGTGCTGCCCCGGTGCACGCGCCGCGCCAGGCCCAGGACTGGCTGCAGCTTGAAGGCATCACGCGCAACAACCTGCAGGACCTGGATGTGGCTTTCCCCCTGCAGTGCATGACGGCGGTGACCGGTGTTTCCGGCTGCGGAAAATCCAGCCTGGTCAGCCAGGCCCTGCTGGAGCTGGTGTCGGCGCACCTGGGCCGCCCGGTGGTGGCAGACCCAGAGGACGATGCAGCCGACGCATCGGCTGCAGACGGCGCAGCCTTTGGCTCCATCCCGCTGGTAACAGCCGCTGCCACGGTGGGCCGCCTGATCGCTGGCAGCGAAGGCATCAAACGCCTAGTGCAGGTGGACCAGAAACCCATCGGGCGCACGCCGCGCTCCAACCTGGCCACCTACACCGGCCTGTTCGACACCGTGCGCAAACTCTTCGCCGCCACACCCGCTGCGCGCAAGCGGCGCTACGACGCGGGGCGGTTTTCATTCAACGTGGCCAAGGGGCGCTGCGAGACCTGCGAGGGCGAAGGCTTCGTGAGCGTGGAGCTGCTCTTCATGCCCAGCGTGTATGCACCATGCCCCGCATGCCATGGCGCCCGGTACAACGCCGCCACGCTGGAGATTGTGTGGAACGGCCTGTCCATCGCCGATGTGTTGGGCCTCACGGTCGATGCGGCGTGCGACGTCTTTGCCAACGAGCCGCAAGTGCTGCGCCCGCTGGCCGTGCTGCGCGACATCGGCCTCGGCTACCTGCGCCTGGGCCAGCCCGCCACGGAGCTCAGCGGTGGCGAGGCGCAACGCATCAAGCTGGCCACGGAGCTGCAGCGCCAGCAGCAGCGCGGCGGAACGCTGTACGTGCTCGATGAGCCCACCACCGGGCTGCACCCGGCCGACGTGGACCGCCTGCTCGCGCAGCTCGATGGCCTGGTTGAAGCGGGCAACACGGTCGTCCTGGTAGAGCATGAGATGCGCGTGGTGGCCGCCTGCGACTGGGTGATCGACCTGGGCCCCGGTGCGGGTGATGAGGGCGGGCGCATCGTGGCGCAGGGCACTCCCCAGGCCGTGGCATCCAGCCATGGCAGTCGCACGGCTCCGTATCTTTCCAAGGCCTTGGTTTGATACCTCGCAAGTGGCACTGAAAGGTTGCACGTGGTCAGGTGCCGGCCCCAAGTTAACGCATCGTCCAGCGGCAGCAACGGCCGCGGCACAAAAACAAAGAGCCTGTCACGTCATTCCCATTTTCAAGCGGGTATGCATGGCAGGCTCTGGGCGAATCGCTGACGATACAGTCGCCAGCGATCAGGGCGAGAAATCTGGAGCGGGTGAAGGGAATCGAACCCTCGTATGAAGCTTGGGAAGCTGCCGTTCTACCATTGAACTACACCCGCGAAGGCTGCAATTATAGGCAGCATCTGCCGGGGTCCAGAACCCCCGTCCACCCAAGCGCGCAAAACGCATATTCATAGCCGATCTTGTTGGTTGGGCAGATGGGCTGTGCGCCCTAAATTCCTTTCACCTGCTGCACACCGGCGCAGGTTCTCTTCACAGACTTGGAAAGGACGCCCATGACAGCCCCACGCAACCCTTCAACACGTTCCACCTGGAGCGCCTGGCTTCGCACCTGTGTGGCGGGCAGCATGGTGGTATGGGGCGGGGCTGTGCTGGCTGCCACGCCCATCCCGGCCGGACCTCTGGTCAGCACCGAATGGCTGGCGCAGAACCTGGACAACCAGCAGGTGCGGATTGTCGAGGTGAGCGTGAACCCGGGCCTGTACGAGCGCGGCCATGTGCCCGGCGCCGTCAACTTCTCGTGGCACCAGGACCTGAACGATCGCGTGCGCCGCGACATCGTGAGCAAGGAGGGCTTTGAAGCCCTGTTGTCCAAGGCTGGGGTGTCGCCCGATACCACCGTGGTGCTGTACGGCGACACCAACAACTGGTTTGCCGCCTGGGGCGCGTGGGTGTTCGACATCTACGGCGTGAAGAACGTCAAGCTGCTCGACGGTGGCCGCAAGAAGTGGGAGGCCGAGAACCAGCCGCTCAATAACCGCGTGCCCGAGTTCGCCGCCACCAGCTACAAGGTCGGCGCAACCAACACCCAGCTGCGCGCCCGTTTGTCGGACGCACTGGCCGCTGCCGAGGGCAAGACCAACGCGAAGCTGGTGGACATCCGCTCGGCCGATGAATACAGCGGCAAGATCTTTGCACCGGCCGGCGTGCCCGAGCTGAGCATCCGCGCCGGCCACATCCCGGGCGCGGCCAATGTGCCCTGGGGCCAGGCGGTGAAGGAAGACGGCACCTTCAAGTCTGCCGACGAGCTCAAGAAGATCTACGCCAACGCGGGCGTGGACGGCAGCCGGCCCATCATCACCTACTGCCGCATCGGCGAGCGCTCCAGCCACACCTGGTTCGCGCTGTCCAAGATCCTGGGCTACAACGTGAAGAACTACGACGGCTCCTGGACGGAATACGGCAACTCGGTGGGTGTGCCCATCAACAACCCGGCAGGCACCGTGTGGGCGGCCAAGTGAATTGGAGAGAGTGAAGCGACGATCGAGAGACAGCGAAAGTCTGCGACCAGTCCACGGCTTTTGGTAGGGGGTCTCTTTTACAGCCCGCTTCGTGCGGGCTTTTTTTTGTGTGTACCTGGGACCTGCGGCTGTCCGGCTCCATTCACATCGTCTCACCGGCCCCATTGATCCATCCACTGACCTATGCGCTCTTCATTCCGATTTCCCCCGGCCACGGCGTGGCTGGCCTTGACCCTGCTGGCCGCCCTGGTCGCCGGCGCCCAGTGGCTGCAAGGCCAGGCGGGCGGACGCACCCTGGTATTTGCGCTGGCCTGCGGTGCGGTGCTGGGCATCGTGCTGCAGCGATCACGCTTTTGCTTTTACTGCCACGCGCGCGACTGGTTCGAGGACCGCAACCCGCGGGGGCTGCTTGCCATCGTGCTGGCGCTGGCCGTGGGCGTGGTGGGCTACACCGTGGTGCTGGGCAGCTGGCTGCCCGTGCCGCAGCCCGGCAAGCTGCCGCCGGACATGCACATCGGCCCGGTGAGCTGGGTGCTGGTGGCGGCGGGGCTGTCGTTCGGCGCGGGCATGGTGGTGTCGGGTTCGTGCATCAGTGCGCACTGGTACCGGCTGGCCGAGGGTTCTGTGGTGTCGCCCTTTGCGCTGGTGGGGTCGGGGCTCGGATTCATCCTCGGCTTCAAGACCTGGAACGGCCTGTACAGCGCCAGCGTGGCCGATGCGCCGGTGGTGTGGCTGCCGGCGCACCTGGGGTACGGCGGCGCCCTGCTGGTGCAACTGGGCGTGCTCGCGCTGGTGGCTGCGTGGCTATGGCGCGGCTTTGCGCGTGAGGCTGGCGGGCCGCGTGCGGGCGGCGTCCCTCCGTTGCGCGAGGTGTGGCGCAGTCTCTGGACGGGGCGCTGGCACTACTGGGTGGGCGGGCTTGCCGTGGGTCTGATCGGTGCGTTCGCCATCGTGCGCATGCGGCCCCTGGGCGTGACGGCCACGCTGGGCGGTGCGGCACGGCAATGGGCGCAAGGGCAGGGGTGGATACCGGCCCGGCTGGACGGGCTCGACGGCTTTGCGGGCTGTGCCACGCTGCCGCCGTCCAACTGGCTCACGCCCAATGCACTGCTGCTGGCGGGGCTGGTGGCCGGGGCCTTCGTGGCGGCGCTGGCCAGCCGCCAGTTCGCGCCGCGCTGGCCCACCTGGCGCGATGCGGCGCGGGGCCTGTCGGGCGGAGTGCTGCTGGGGTGGGGTGCGATGACGGGGCTGGGCTGCACCATCGGCACCTTGCTGTCGGGCGGCATGGCGGGGGCGCTGTCGGGCTGGGTGTTTGGCGCTGCGGTGTTCTTTGCGGTGTGGGCGGGGCTGTGGGGCCGGCGCGTGGTCCGGCAGCGGGGCTTTGGCGCGCGTTGAGCCTGTTCGCCCAGGGCCTCCCGGGGCCTTAGTCCATGGCCTTCCTAGGGCCATTGCGGCCTGCGGTCCCGTGCGCGGTCACGGCGTTGGCTGACGCGCGAATACCGGTCACTGCGGCACGATGCCTGCTCGGCCCCGCGTGAGGGCCCACCGCGAGAGGGCATGAATGGCTTCGAAGGACACTGACGGCAAGGAACCCCGCACCGGCAAGGGGAGCGAAAAACAGGACGACAAGGACTCCAAGGCCCAGCGCGAGCTGGGCATCCTCGGCCTGCACGGCGACATGAGGCTGGCGTCCGTCATCATCAACGGCTACAGCCTCGAGCTGCGCGACCGCGAGAGCGACGGCTTCGTGGGCGACGTGGCCAGCGGTACCGCGTTTCGCCACATGCTCGATGCCTGGCGAAAGCTCGTCACCTCCATGTCAGGCAAGGACCCCTTCGGCAGCAAGGCCACGCGCGACTTCTCCAAGAAACAGCTGGACAAGCTGGCCGACAAGAACGACGACGCGGCGCACGCCCTGGAGCAGGCCGCCGAAGACTATGCACTGCAGCTGGCCGGCGTGGTGCAGCGCTTCATGAAGCAGCCCACCTGGCGCGATGTGGAGCGCGTCATCCTGGGCGGAGGCTTTCACCAGAGCGAGTTCGGCAGCCGCGCCATCGGCCGGGTGCGCGACATCCTCAAGGCCGACAAGACCCCGGTGGAACTGCATACGCTGCACCACCACGCCGACGAGGGCGGCCTGATCGGCTGGGTGCACCTGGCGCCACCGGCGCTGCTGCAAAGCTACGACGCGATCCTGGCGGTGGACATCGGTGGCACCAACGTGCGCTGCGGCATCGTGCAGACCCACCTGCACCGCGCGCCCGACATGTCGCTGGCCGAGGTGGTGCGCCGCGAAAAATGGACGCACAAGGACGACAGCCCGCGGCGCGATGAACTGGTCGAAGGCATCGCCGAGCGGCTGGAAGACCTGATCGCCCATGCCGAGAAAAAGAAGATCGCGCTCGCACCCTACATCGGCGTGGCCTGCCCCGGCCTGATCGTGGAAGACGGCTCCATCGCCGGGGGCACGCAGAACCTGCCCGGCAACTGGGAGAGCACCCGCTTTCACCTGCCGCGCGACCTGTGCGAACGCCTGCCCACCATCGGCCACGGCCGCACCCAGGTGTGCCTGCACAACGATGCGGTGGTGCAGGGCCTGTCGCAGCTGCCCTTCACGCAGGACGTGAGGCGCTGGGCGGTGCTGACCGTGGGCACGGGGCTGGGCAATGCGAGCTACACCAACCGGTCGCCGGTCGCTGACAAGTGAGAATTTGAATAAAAAGTGCCGCTCGCGCTGGATGCGCAAGCGGCAGCAGCTATCGAAATGATAGTGCGCGGCGCAAGGCCCGCCGCTACTGCAGCCAGCGCAGCCGGTATTACTGCTGGATGTCCCCCAGGCACAGGTACTTGATCTCCACGTAGTCGTCCATGCCGTGGTGCGAGCCCTCGCGGCCCAGGCCTGACTGCTTGACGCCGCCGAACGGCACGTGCTCGGTGGCCAGCAGGCCCACGTTGACGCCCACCATGCCGTATTCCAGCGCTTCGCCCACGCGGAAGATGCGGCTCACGTCGCGGCTGTAGAAGTAGCTGGCCAGGCCGAACTCGGTGTTGTTGGCGGCGTCGATGGCTTCCTGCTCGGTCTTGAACTTGAAGACCGGCGCGAACGGGCCGAAGGTCTCTTCGCGTGCACACAGCATGTCGGGGGTGGCGTCGGCCACCACGGTGGGTTCGAAGAACTGGCCCGAACCCAGGCTTTGCAGGCGCTGGCCGCCGGCCACCACCTTGCCGCCCTTGGCGAGCGCATCGTCAACGTGGCGCTGCACTTTCACGAGCGCGGCTTCCTCGATCAGCGGGCCCTGGTTCACTCCGGCTTCGAAACCGTTGCCCACCTTGGCGGTTTTGACCTTGGCCGCGAACTTGGTCACGAACTCGTCGTACACGCCTTCCTGCACATAGAAGCGGTTGGTGCACACGCAGGTCTGGCCGGCGTTGCGGTACTTGCTGGCAAAGGCGCCTTCCACCGCGCTGTCGATGTCGGCGTCGTCGAACACGATGAAGGGCGCGTTGCCGCCCAGCTCCAGCGACATCTTCTTGACCGTGGGGGCCGACTGCGCCATCAGGATGCGGCCCACCTCGGTGCTGCCGGTGAAGCTGATGTGGCGTACCACGTCGCTCGCGCACAGCACCTTGCCGATGGCAATCGAGTTGTCGCTGTCGGCGGGCAGGATGTTGAACACGCCCGGCGGAATGCCCGCGCGGATGGCCAGCTCGGCCGCGGCCAGGGCGGTGAGCGGCGTGAGCTCGGCCGGCTTGATGACCACGGGGCAGCCTGCGGCCAGCGCGGGCGCGACCTTGCGGGTGATCATGGCCAGCGGGAAGTTCCAGGGCGTGATCGCGGCGCACACGCCGATGGGCTGCTTGAGCACCATCAGGCGGCGGGTGTTGTCGAACTGTGGCAGGATCTCGCCGTTCACGCGCTTGGCCTCTTCGGCAAACCATTCCACAAAGCTCGCGCCGTAGGCGACCTCGCCCTTGGCCTCGGCCAGCGGCTTGCCTTGCTCGGCGGTCATGAGGCGGCCCAGGTCGTCCTGGTTCGCCATGAGCAGGTCGAACCACTTGCGCAGGATGATGCTGCGCTCCTTGGCGGTCTTGCGCTTCCAGAGGCCCCAGGCCTTGTTGGCGGCGGCAATGGCCGCCTCGGCGTCGGCCGGGCCCAGGTTGGCCACGTCGGCGAGCTTCAGGCCCGTGGCCGGGTCGTTCACGTCGAAGCGGCTGCTGCCCGCCACCCATTGGCCGTCGATGAGGCCGTCGGTCTTGAGCAGGCTGGGGTCGTTGAGCTGGGCGAGGGGGGATGTCTTCATGTCCATGGGAATGCTTCCGGATAGGCGAAGGATTGGGGCACAGAGTGCGCGGACTACGGGTGTCGTAGGTGGCGGCCAGAGCCTCTGCTGCGTGGGTAAAGGCTAGCACGGAGCGACGTCGCGGTTGTCACCCATGCGGCACTGGCATGAGCGACTGGGCCGGTGAGGACGGCTGGAACGGTGGGGGCGGATATACCTGCCTACTGCTGGTGCGGCCGCGCCAGCCGCAGCGAGGACAGATGAGGTGGCGGTGCCGCCAACTGGGCTGCAGCGCTTGTTGGTTAAGCGTAAGATGCTATGAAAAAAGTAGTAAAGACGTACCAGGCACAGTAGACTTGTCATCCGCCTGCCCGCAATGCAAGCTTCACCGGTCGATGATGTGCCGCGCAAACCGCTCCAGGTAGTCCAGCAACTGCTCGGCACCGGCCACGGCGTGCGCTTCGTCACCGCTGGCGATGCCCTGGGCCAGGTGCATGTGGGCGCGGGCCCCTTCGGACACCTCGCCCTCGTGCTGGTAGGCGTACCAGAACCGCCGGCACTGCACGATGAGCGGCTGCACGCTTTTGACGGCGGAATGGTTCTGGCAGGCCTGGTGCACCACCACGTCCAGCGCGTGGTCGGCCTGCATGTAGTCGTCCAGGTGGCCGCGCGCCGCGGCATCCACCATTTTCTCGGCGCACAGCACGATGGCCTGGCGCTGCGGCGCGGTGGCGCGGCGGGCGGCGCAGGCGGCGATCAGGCGTTCCAGCACACGGCGCGTCTGGATCACGTCCAGGTGGTCCGCCAGGTCGATGTGCGACACCAGCAGCCCGCGCCGCGGCTGCTGCGCGATCAGGCCGATGGACACCATGCGCAGCAGCGCCTCGCGCACGGGAGTGCGGCCCAGGCCGGTGCGTTCCACGATCTCGGCCTCGACCACCGGTGAGCCGGGCAGCAGTTGCAGCGTGGAGATCATGGTCTCGATGACGTCATAGGCCACGTCGGCCGCGCGCCGCTTGAGGGCCGGGTCTCGCTGGGTGGGGGCGCTGCGGATGGTCATGGAGGGCGTGTCCGGTGTTGTAAGTGTTGTGTTTGGAACGGAATCTTAGTGGCCTCAGGGTATGACCCCGCGGGCGCCACGGCAAGCAGCGCGTGTGCGCGGGGGGGGGCTGATGTTGCTCGATGGCAGTGGAGGCGCGAAAGGGGACCAGCCACCGCGCAGTGGCGCCTTGTCAACCGGTGTGCCGCGGGGCCTCGTCGGCACGGATGCCCGTTGCTGCCAGCGTGCCGATGCGCACGGGCGCCAGCAGGTGCCGCGGCGGGGCGGGCGTCCACCCCAGCAGGTGGTGCGTGGCTGCGCCGCAGATGCGGCCCTGGCAGGCGCCCATGCCGCAGCGGGTGTGCAGCTTGGCGTCGATCCAGCCGGTGCGCTGGGCAAGGTCGGCGTAGCGCACGTCTTCGCAGCGGCACACCAGCGTGTCCGGCTCGGCCAGCCGGCGCAGCGCGGGCTGCAGCGCAAAGTGCCGGTGCAGCGCGTCCGCAAAGGCATGCCAGCGGGCGCGCTCGGCGTGCAGTGCGCGGGCGGCGGCGATATCGCCCACAGCGATGTGGCCGGCAATGGCACCTTCGGCGCGCGAGCGCTCGCTGCCGCCAAAGCCGGTGCACTCCCCCGCGGCCAGCAGGCCCGGCACAGCATCGACGGGGTGTGGTTCGCCGGGGCCGTGGGCGGCGCCACCGCGCAGCAGTCGCTGGTCCGCATCGACCGCCAGGCCCTGGCGCTCGCTCACGCGCCCGCCAAGCATCTGGCCGAGTTCGGTGTTGGGCACCAGGCCAAAGCCGCAGGCCAGGCGGTCGCAGGCGACCTGACGCTCCTGCCCGCCCTGGCGGAGCGTGACCGACTGCACCGCGCTGTGTAGGTTGTGGGCGCCGTGGGCGCGCACCACATGGCTGTCGGCGCGGTACACCGCGGGCAGCAAGGCTGCGGCCTGTACGGCCTTGCCCGGCCAGCGCACCAGGCTGGCACCAAAGCGGGCCAGCGCAGTCCAGGGGGCCTGCTCGGCCACGGCGACGACCTGTGCGCCGGCTTGGCGGGCGGTGCGCGCAGCCGCCAGCAGCAGCGGGCCGCTGCCCGCCACCACGATGCGCTGGCCGGCCACCGGCAGGCCGCCCTTGATGAGGGCCTGCAAGCCGCCGGCGCCGGTCACGCCCGGCAGCGTCCAGCCGGGGAAGGGCAGCAGCAGTTCGCGCGCGCCGGTGCACAGGATGATCTGGCGGGCGTGCTGCACCCAGCCGCCCTGTGCGTCTTCGAGCCACAGCGCATGCAGGCCCGCGCTGCGCGCCGTCTGCTCGGCCAGGCCCACCACGCGCGTGCCGCAGCGCAACTGCACATGGGCGTGGCGCTCCAGCGCTTTGCGTTGCTGCCGGGCGGCGGGGGGCAGCGTGACGCCCGGGCCGTCGCGCCAGATCTGGCCGCCAGGGGCAGGGTTGTCGTCCAGCAGCACGATGCGTGCGCCGCTGGGCGCAGCCGCCAGCGCGGCGGCCAGCCCGGCAGGGCCTGCGCCCACGATGAGCAGGTCGCAGGTGGAGGGTGGGGCGTCGGGGGATGCGGTGGGAGTGGCGGTGGTCATGGTGGGCTGCTGTTCGCGGTCTGCAAGCCGGTGGCCACCTGCATGCCGTCGCGGCACAGCGTCTGGCAGGCCAGGCGGCGCACGCCGTCGATCTGCACGCGGCATTCGTGGCAGATACCCATGCCGCACAGCGGGGCGCGCACCTCGCCGCGCACCGAGCGGCGCGTGGCGCCCGGCGGCTGCGCTTGCGCCAGGGCCGCGGCCACGGTGGTGCCGGGGCGCACCTGCACGGAATGGCCGTCCAGCGACAGGGTGATGGTGGCGGGGTCGGTCATGCCTGCAGCGATGCGAAACGGTGGGCTGCGAAGGGCGCAGCGTCGAGCGGCAGCGGGGTGCCCGTGATCTGCGCAGCCAGCAACTGCGCCGTGGCCGGTGCGGTGGTCACGCCCAGCCCCTCGTGGCCCACGGCCAGCCAGAGGTGCGGGCGGTGCGGGTGCGCGCCGATGATGGGCAGGCCATCGGGCGTGGCCGCGCGAAAGCCTGTCCAGGTGCGGATGGCGTTCAGGTCGGCCAGGCCCGGCAGGTACTCCAGCGCGCGCTGCAGCATGCGCGCCAGCACGGCGTCGTTGACCGCCGGGTCGGTGGTGTCGAATTCGCGCGACGAGCCGATCAGCAGCTGCCCCGTAGGCCGCGGCTGCACGTTGAAGGCCACCGACGTGCCGTCGCTGTGGTGCGCGCTGGTGATGTAGCCCAGCTCCACCAGCTGGTGGTGCACGGTGCCGGGGTAGCGGTCGGTGATGAGCAGGTGGCCCTTCTTGGGGCGCAGGGGCAGGCCGGGGCACAGCGCGGCGGCGTGGATGCCGCTGGCCAGCACGATGGCGCCCGCCTGGCGCGTGCTGCCGTCCCGCAGCGTGGCGCACTGGCCGTCGATGTGCACGACCTCGGCCTCTTCGATGCACAGACGGCCAGGGCCGCCGTGCAGGGCGGCGTCGTCCAGCAGCCACTGCGCGGCGCGCGGGGCGTACACCACGCTGTCAGCAGCAACGCGCAGGGCACCGGCCATGCCGGGGCGCAGTGCCGGCTCGGCGCGCGCCAGGGCGGCAGCGTCGAGCAGTTCGCAGTCCACGCCGTGGGCTTGCAACGTGGCGCGCTTGTCCTGTGCGGCCTGCAGCTCGGCGTCATTGGCGGCCAGCCACAGCGTGCCGCAGGCGCTGAAGGCGCAGCCCGCATCCATGCGCGGCGCCCAGGTGTGCCAGAGGTTCAGCGACGCTTGGCTGAGCGCGAGCTCCGCCGGGTTGTCGTCCATCAGCACCAGGTGCCCCATTCCGGCCGCAGTGGCGCCGCCCAGGCGCGCGTCGACGATGCGCACCGACAGCCCGGCCTGCACCAGCGCGTGCGCGCAGGCCGCGCCGATGATGCCGGCGCCGATCACGAGGACATCGGTGTGCTGCATGGCAGAAAAGTACGCAGTGCGCTGGGGGATGGATTGCAGGCGTTCACGCCGTTTCGTGTCGCCAACTGCCGGTGGACAGCGCGCGCTCCGAGCGCGTGGACGGCCAGCAACGGCCGCCCTGCAGCACAGGCCGTTGTCCCCCTGGGGGGAAGGCGCGCAGCGACACCGGGGGCCTTCACAGCTTGATGCCCCAACCGAAAGGGTCGTTGTCTTCGATGAGCAGCGTGGCCTCGGCGCTCATGTGGGCACGGCCGCGCAGGGTGGGGATGACCTTGCCGCCGCCGTCAACGGCCAGCGTGTAGCTGGCCTCGAACTCGCTGCCGATGATGCTGGCCTGCCGCCACACCTGGCCCGGCTGCAGCTTGCCGTCGGCTGCGAGACATGCCACCTTGGCGCTGGTGCCGGTGCCGCAGGGCGAGCGGTCGTAGGCCTTGCCGGGGCACAGCACGAAGTTGCGGCTGTCGGCCGGGTCATCGGTGCGGTCGTCGTCGGCAAAGAGTTCGATGTGGTCGATCTCGCCGCCGTTGTCGCCGCGGATGCCCTGGTCCTTCAATGCCTGCTGGACTGCGAAGGTGTAGGCCGTCAGGGCATCGAGGTTGTCGCTGGCCACGCGCTGGCCGTGGTCCGCCACCAGAAAGAACCAGTTGCCGCCCCAGGCCACGTCGCCCACCACGCGCCCATAGCCCGGCACGTCGACTGCCAACTGGTGGTGCAGGCGGTACGCCGGCACGTTGCGCACGCTGACCGAGCCGTCATCGTGCAGCGTGGTGGTGACGGTGCCCACGGGCGTCTCGATGCGGTGCTCGCCCGGCGTGATGCGGCCCAGGTAGGCCAGCGACGCGACGAGGCCGATGGTGCCGTGGCCGCACATGCCCAGGTAGCCGGTGTTGTTGAAGAAGATCACGCCCGCCGCGTTGGCAGGGTCTTGCGGAGCGCAGAGCAGGGCCCCCACGATCACGTCGTTGCCGCGCGGCTCCAGCACCGTGGCCGCCCGCCATGCATCGTGCTGGCTGGCCAGCAGCGCGCGGCGCTCGGCCATGCTGCCTGCACCCAGGTCGGGAAAGCCGCCAACGATAAGCCGCGTGGGCTCGCCGCCGGTGTGGGAGTCGATGATCTGGATGCGTTTCATGGTGGCGAGTCGATGAGGGTTGTGAGGTTCTGGACGAATTCGAAATCGTAGCGGGCGCAAGATAGCGCGCCGGCCAATACCAGCGCCCCCGCGCAAGGGCCGCCCCGCCGCGCTGGGGGCGTCCCCCCTCGGGGGGGGAAGGCGCCGCAGGCGACTCAGGGGGGGCTTCAATAACTCGCCAAGGGAAAGGGCGCAGCGTTGCGGAAGGTCAGCACCGTGATGGGCGCCTGCTTCAGATTGCCCTTGTCATCGTAGGCATAGGTGCCGGCCACGCCCTGGTAGCTGGCGCTGTACATCTGCGCGCCCACCTTCGCGGGCTGGGTGGAGTTGGCCTTTTGCATCGACTCGCCCATGAACATCACCTGGTCGTAGTAAGACGCCGCATACGCGTCGGCATCCAGCTTGAAGCGCGCCTTGTACTTGGCCTTGAAGGCCGGGCCGTTGGCGGCTTTGTCGAGCATGGTGCCGCCCTGTGCGCAGAACACGGTGTCGTTGACGGCGTCGCCGCCGAGCTTGCCGACCTCGGGGCTGCACAGGGTGTCGCCGCCCAGCAGCTTGGCGGTCAGGCCCAGCTGCTTCATCTGCCGCGCCATGGGGGCCGCCTGCGGGGCATAGCCGCCAAAGAAGATCGCCTGCGGCTGCTTGCCCTTGAGGCTGGTGAGGATGGACAGGAAGTCCGTGGACTTGTCGGTGGTGAACTCCTGGCCCACCACGGTCAGGCCCTGCTTCTTGGCCTCTTTGGTGAACTGGTCGGCCACGCCCTGGCCGAAGGCGGTGCGGTCGTCGATCACGGCCACCTGCTTGACCTTCATCACCTGGGCGGCGTACACGGCCATGTTGGAGCCGATCTGCGTGTCGCTGGCGATGATGCGAAACAGGTTCTTGTAGCCGCTCTCCGTCACCTTGGGGTTGGTGCCCACGGTGGACACCATCGCACCGCCGTCGCTGTACACCCGCGACGCCGGGATGGCCACGCCCGAGCAGTACGGGCCCATGACGAACTTCACGCCGCTGTCCACCAGCTTTTGCGCCACGCTGACGCCGGTGCGGGCGTCGCACTGGTCGTCTTCGGACACCAGCTCGAACTTCAGCACCTTGCCTTCGACGGTGATTTTTTTGGCGTTGAGCTCCTCGACGGCCAGGCGCACGCCGTTCTCGTTGTCCTTGCCCGCAAAGGCATTGGGGCCCGAGAGCGGGCCGCTGTGGCCGATCTTCACCACCTGCTCCTGGGCGCTGGCGTGGTGGGCGTGGCCGGCCAGCATCAGCGCGGCGATGGCGGCAGGGGTCAGGGCGCGAAATCCGAAAGTACGTGTCATGGGAAACCTTCTGAACAGGAGCCACCTTGTGGGTGTGCGGTGAGGGAAAAGGCCGCTGTCGTCTGGGACCCGGCGGTGCGGCCCGGCGGTGCGGTCTGGCAGGTCGGGCCTGCTCAGGCCACGGACTGGTACTGGGTGGGGCGGGTGTCGAGCGCCTTCTTCACCACGCTTTCGACGAACGCGCGCTCTTCGCCCACCAACGGCAGGCGGGGGCGGCGCATGTGCTCGGTGCCCACGCCGACGAGTGCGTCGATGAGCTTGAGGTTTTGCACCAGCTTGTTCGATACATCGAGGTGCAGCATCGGCGTCATCCACTGGTACAGCGGCAGCGCCTCGGCAAACTTGCCGGCCTTCATCAGGTCGTACAGCGCCACGGTCTCGCGCGGGAAGGCGCAGCCCACGCCAGCCAGCAAGCCGTCGCAGCCCAGTGCCAGGCCTTCGTAGGCCAGGTCGTCCACGCCCAAAAAGAGCTGGTAGCGGTCGCCCACGGTGTTGCGCAGGTCGGTGATGCGGCGGATGTCGCCCGTGCTTTCCTTGATGGCGGCGATCCACTCGCAGTCGGCCAGCTCGACCATGTGCTCGGGCTTGAGGTCCACGCGGTAGGCCACGGGGTTGTTGTAGACCATCAGGGGGCGCTGGGCGGCGCCCGCCATGGCGCGCACATTGGCCATGGCCTCGCGGGCATCGGCGACGTAGATCACCGAGGGCATGACCATGTAGCCGGCCACGCCGAGCTTGTTGGCGCCGTCGATGTAGCGCAGGGCCTCGCGGGTGCTGGTCTCGGACACGTTGGCCAGCACCGGGATGCGGCCGTCGGCGGCGTCGAGCGCGATCTTGGCGACCTGGAGCTTTTCTTCCAGGCTGAGCGTGCTGGCTTCGCCCAGCGAGCCGCAGGTCACCAGGCCATGGATGCCGTTGCGGATCTGAAAGTCGATGTGCCGGGCCGTGCCCTCGGCGTCGATGGACTCGTCGGCGTGGAACTTGGTGGTGATGGCGGGAAATATGCCTTGCCAGCGGGGTTGGGGGTTCACGGATGCTCCTTCGGGGGTGAGGGTGAAGCGCTGCTGCTTCGGTGGATTTATAAATATATTAACAACATATCTAAAATTCACAAGCGGGATTTTCAGCAGGGCAGGAGGGGGACTGCAGCGCCAGGGCACACCCGCAGAAGTCCGTGGATTCAGTGATGGGGAGTCATCGCCTTGGTTGAGGGCGGAGGGTTTTTGGACCCTGATGGCTTGAGGTGCCCGCCTGTCGCTGCCCAACCACGGCCCCCATGGAGAGCAAACCTATAATGAAAGGTTGGTCCCGATGGGCGGCCCGCAGGCATTGGCCTGCAGGGCGGCCTGCTGTGTGAAACCACTCCTACACACCATGAGCACTCCCACTTTTTCCGTCGCAGACATCCGCAAGTCCTTCCTGGACTTCTTTGCCTCCAAGGGCCACACCATCGTGGCGTCGAGCCCGCTGGTGCCCGGCAACGACCCCACGCTGATGTTCACCAACTCGGGCATGGTGCAGTTCAAGGACGTGTTCCTGGGCACCGACAAGCGTCCGTACAACCGGGCCGTGTCCGTGCAGGCCTGCCTGCGGGCCGGCGGCAAGCACAACGACCTGGAGAACGTGGGCTACACCGCCCGCCACCACACCTTCTTCGAGATGCTGGGCAACTGGTCGTTCGGCGACTACTTCAAGCGCGAGTCGCTCAAGTGGGCGTGGGAGCTGCTGACCGAGGTCTACAAGCTGCCCAAGGAGCGCCTGCTGGCCACCGTCTACCAGGAAGACGACGAGGCCTATGACATCTGGACCCAGGAAATCGGCCTGCCGCCCGAGCGCGTGATCCGCATCGGCGACAACAAGGGCGGCCGCTACAAGTCCGACAACTTCTGGATGATGGCCGACACCGGCCCCTGCGGCCCCTGCTCGGAAATTTTCTACGACCACGGCGACCACATCCCCGGCGGCCCGCCCGGCAGCCCCGATGAAGACGGCGACCGCTTCATCGAGATCTGGAACAACGTGTTCATGCAGTTCGACATGGCCGCCGACGGCTCGGTCACGCCGCTGCCCGCGCCTTGCGTGGACACCGGCATGGGCCTGGAGCGCTTGGCCGCCATCCTGCAGCACGTGCACAGCAACTACGAGATCGACCTGTTCGACGCGCTGATCAAGGCCGCCGGCCGCGAAACCGGCGTGACGGACCTGGACAACAAGAGCCTGCGCGTAATTGCCGACCACATCCGCGCCACCGCCTTTTTGGTGAGCGACGGCGTGATCCCGAGCAACGAAGGCCGCGGCTACGTGCAGCGCCGCATCGTGCGTCGCGCCATCCGCCACGGCTACAAGCTGGGCAAGAAGACGCCGTTCTTCCACAAGCTGGTGGCCGACCTGGTGCGCCTGATGGGCGATGCCTACCCCAAACTGCGCGAGCAGGAGCAGCGCATCACCGAGGTGCTCAAGGCCGAGGAAGAGCGCTTCTTCGAGACGCTGGCCAACGGCATGGAAATCCTGGACTCGACCCTGGCCGGTGGCGCCAAGGTGCTGCCCGGCGATGTGGCCTTCAAGCTGCACGACACCTACGGCTTTCCGCTGGACCTGACCAACGACGTGTGCCGTGAACGTGACGTCGAAGTGGACGAGGCTGGCTTCAAGGCCGCCATGGAAAAGCAGAAGGCCCAGGCCCGCGCTGCCGGCAAGTTCAAGATGGACAAAGCGCTGGATTACACCGGTGACGTCAACCAGTTCACCGGCTACGACCAACTGGCCGAAACCGCAAAAATCGTCGCCATCTACGTGGACGGCACCAGCACCGCAGCCCTGAAGACTGGCCAGACCGGCGTGGTGGTGCTTGACACCACCCCGTTCTACGCCGAAAGCGGCGGTCAGGTGGGTGACGAAGGCACCATCACCAGCGGCTCGGCACGCTTTGTGGTGGGCGACACGCTCAAGGTGAAGGCCGATGTGTATGGCCACCACGGCACCCTGGAAGAGGGCACGCTGAACGTGGGCGACACGGTGCAGGCCGAGGTGAACACGGCCCTGCGCGCCGCAACGGTGCGCAACCACTCGGCCACCCACCTGATGCACAAGGCCCTGCGCGAGGTGCTGGGCAGCCACGTGCAGCAAAAGGGCAGCCTGGTGAACGCCGAGCGCACCCGCTTCGACTTTGCGCACAACGCAGCAGTCACCGATGCCCAGGTGCGTGAGATCGAGCGTCTGGTGAACGAGGAAATCCTGGCCAACCACCCCACGCAAGCCCGTGTGATGGACATCGAATCGGCCCAGAAGACCGGCGCGATGATGCTGTTCGGCGAGAAGTACGGCGAGACCGTGCGCGTGCTGGACATCGGCTCCAGCCGCGAGCTGTGCGGCGGCACCCACGTACAGCGCACGGGCGACATCGGTCTGTTCAAGGTCGTGGCCGAAGGCGGCGTGGCCGCAGGCGTGCGCCGCATCGAGGCTGTGACCGGCATCAATGCGCTGGCCTACCTGCAGCAGCTTGAAAGCACCGTGAACCAGGCTGCCGGCACGCTCAAGACATCGGCGACCGAGCTCAATGGCCGCATCGGCCAGGCGCTCGACAACGTGCGCGCGCTGGAGAAGGAAGTGGCCGCCCTGAAGGGCAAGCTGGCGTCCAGCCAGGGCGACGAACTGGTGAACCAGGCGGTAGAGATCAAGGGCCTCAAGGTGCTGGCCGCTGCGCTGCCGGGTGCCGATGCCAAGACCTTGCGCGACACGATGGACAAGCTCAAGGACAAGCTCAAGACCGCCGCCATCGTGCTGGCGGCCGTGGACGGCGACAAGGTGCAGATCGCCGCGGGCGTGACGGCCGACAGCGTTGGCAAGCTCAAGGCCGGTGAGCTGGTCAACTTTGTGGCCCAGCAAGTGGGTGGCAAGGGCGGCGGCAAGCCTGACATGGCCATGGCCGGTGGCACGGATGCGTCCAAGCTGCCTGCTGCACTGGCATCGGTCACGGGCTGGGTGACGCAGCAGCTGGGCTGATCGGCGGGTTCTGGACCACGTGGCCGGGCTGACGTCTGGCCAGGTGGTCTAGGCGGTCCAAGTGGTCCAGAGACCGATCCAGGCGGTGGCGCAACGAAAGAAGTCGTGACGCTGGTGGTCGGTGGGGCTGAGGCGTTTGCCGAGCACATCACGGGAAAAGGGGCACTGCCCCTTTTTTTGCGCCTGGCCGATGCGCCAGTGCCCGACCGAATCGCGCCGAGTCCTACCGAGTCCTACTGACAGTGAATGAGTTCGGAGGAGTTTGACTGCGCTCGACAGCACCTGTTTGCGCGTCACCTTGGTTGCTGCTGTTGTGCGGGTCTGACTGCGAAGGGGGATGTGTCACGGCAGGCCATCGCACTCTGCCCATGCCAAAAAGAGAGTGACGCACTACAGCCTTTCGCCCTACATTGCGGCGGATGGACTCACCGCGCCCGTCCCAGTCCCAGCCGCTGCCGCCGGGCACCGGTGCGCGTCAAGCCCGCCCCGCCAGGGCGGCAGACGAGCTGCCCTGGTGGCGCCGCATCACCGTCCCTTTCGAGGTGCTCATCGCCTCGGTCGTGGTGCTGGCCATGCTGCTGCTCACGGCGCTGCTGGTCTACCAGGTGGGTACCAGCGCGCGGCAGGCGATGATCGATGCGTCCGACGAGAACGCGCAGCACATCAGCCAGTTGATCAGCGAGCGGGTGCACCGCATCGTGGACCCTGCGGACGCCACCATCCGCCTGCTGGCTTTCGACCCCATCGCTGCGGCCACCAGTTTGCCCGCACGCCTGCATCGCCTGCCGGTGCTGGCCAGCCTGCTGGAGCAGAACAAGCTCTTGTCCGCCGTGTTCATCGGCTACCCCGACGGGCAGTTTCTGCTGCTGCGCCCCATCCGCAATGCGGCCCTGCGCGCACGGCTGGAGGCCCCTGCCGAGGCCGCGTACCTGCTGCAGTCGATGGCGCGGGAGCGCGGCGGTGCCAGCACCGTGGGCCGCTGGAGCTACTACGACGCAAAGCTGCGCCTGATCGATTCGGCCGTGCGGCCCGAATACCGGTACGACCCGCGCAGCCGGCCCTGGTATGCCGACGCGGCGGTGCAGAAGGCGCAGGTGCTCACGGCCCCCTATGTGTTCTTCACCACCCAGGAGGTGGGCGTGACCCTGAGCCAGCCCACCGACGATGGGCGCGCGGTGCTCGGCTTGGACGTGGCCCTGACCGACCTGGGCACCGAGATCGGCAGCCTGCGCCTGATGCCGCGCACCGAAATCGCCGTGGTGGACCCCGATTTGCGCGTGCTGGCCTACCCCGACATGGCCCGCGTGCTGGTGCGCAGCGAAGACGCTGGCTCGCCCCGGCTGGAGCTGCGCACGCTCAGCGCGCTGGGCGTGCCCAGCCTGCAGGCCCTCCAGGCGATGGGGCTCAAGGCCGGGCCGTCGCACCGCTTCATGGCCGACGGCGAGGAGTGGCTGGCCAAGGTGCTGCCACTCACCTCGCCCCGCTGGCAGGGCCTGCAGGTCCTGATGGCGATCCCGACCCGGGAATTGCTCTCGGGCGTGAACGACAACCTGCGCCGCCAGGTCTGGCTGTCGCTGGGCTTGATCGCGCTCATGTTGCCGCTGGGATGGCTGGCCGGGCGCAGGGTGGGGCGCAGCCTGTCGGGCCTGGCCATTCAGGCCCAGGCGCTGGCAAGGTTCGACTTTCGCCGGGCGGCGGTGCGCCGGTCGCCCGTGCGCGAGGTGCGGGCGCTGGGCCAGGTGATGGACCGCATGTCGGAGACCATTCAGGAGTTTCTGGACATTACCCACCACATCAGCGCCGAGTCGCGGCTGGACCTGATGCTGTCGAGCGTGCTGTTCGAGCTGGTGCGCGCCACCAGCTGCACCGCCGGGGCCGTGTACCTGGTGGAGCCGCAGCGCGCCGGGTTGCTGCGCACGGCCCGCTATTGCGAAGAGCCGGACCACCAGTCGCGCTACCCGGACCACCTGCCGATGGGCCACTTCATCAACCATGGCGAGCCGCAGCCCGGCGATGAGCACGAAGACGACGATGCCGAGACCGCCAGCCACCACCGCGTGCTGCGGGTGCAGCTGCGCACGCGCGACGGGCAGCCGCTGGGCCTGCTGGTGCTGCGCTACCGGGTAACGCAGGGGCATGAAGAGGGGCGGGAAGAGGACGTGCATTTTCGGGCGTTTGTCGAGAAGCTCTCGGGCACGCTGTCGGTGGCCATCGAGACGCGCAGCCTGATCGAGGGGCAAAAGAAGCTTTTCGACGCCGTCATCCGACTGATGGCCGATGCCATCGACGCCAAGAGCCCCTACACCGGCGGCCACTGCGACCGGGTGCCGCAGCTGGCCGAATCGCTGATGCAGCGCCTGTGCGATGCCACCGAGGGGCCATTTGCCCCTGTGGCGATGACCGATGCCGAGCGGTATGAATTTCGCCTGGGAGCCTGGCTGCACGACTGCGGCAAGGTCACGAGCCCTGAGCACATCATCGACAAGGCCACCAAGCTCGAAACCCTGCACAACCGCATCCACGAGGTGCGCATGCGCTTTGAGGTGCTGTGGCGCGATGCAGAGCTCGACTACTGGAAGCAGCAGGTGGCGGGCGTGGACCCGGTGCGTTTGCAGCGCGAGCTATTGCAGCGGCGCGACCAACTACAGGAGGAATTTGCGTTCGTCGCCCGGTGCAACGTGGGTGGCGAATTCATGGACGACGCCGACGTGCATCGCCTGGCAGCCATCGCGCGGCAGGTATGGCAGCGTCATTTCGACGACCGGCTGGGCCTGTCGAAGGCCGAGACGGCGCGCCTGGCCCCGGTGCCGGTGCGGCCCTTGCCCGCCAACGAGCCCTTGCTGGCCGACCGGCCGGAGCACATCGTGCCCTGGGGCGACAGGCGTCCGCCGGTCGAGGCGGGCAACCCGGCCAACCGATGGGGCTTCGACATGACGCTGCCCGCGCAGCAGGCGCACCTGGGCGAGCTGCACAACCTGTCCATCCGGCGCGGCACGCTCACGGCGGAAGACCGTTTCAGGATCAACGACCACATCGTGCAGACCATCGTGATGCTGAGCGGCCTGCCGTTTCCGCCGCACCTGGCGCGCGTGCCCAGCATTGCCGGGTCGCACCATGAAAAGCTCGACGGCACCGGCTACCCCCGCCGTTTGACATCGGCCGACCTCACGCTGGCCGACCGCGTGATGACGCTGGCCGATATCTTCGAGGCCCTGACCGCCGCCGACAGGCCCTACAAGCCGCCCAAGACGCTGTCCGAGTCACTGAAGATCATGGCCCACATGGTGCGGGACCGGCACATCGATCCGGAGGTGTTCCGCTTCTTTCTGGAGAGTGGTGCGTGGCGCGACTATGCGCTGCAGTTCCTGCCCGAGGCGCAGCGCGATGCGGTGGATGTGGAGGCGATCCTCGCGTCGCTGGAGTGAGTGTGGCAACCCGAGCCGGGCGCTACGGGTGGTGCAGCTCGGTTGCGGGCTTGCACCCCTTCAAGCAGCCCAGCGGTCAGAACAGCTCGACGTCGTCGTTGGCGACCTTGGCCGCCAGCTGGCCGCTGGACACCAGGTCGTCGTAGAAGCACACCTGGTTGCGGCCGTGTTCCTTGGCGTAGTAAAGCGCCTGGTCGGCCTGGCCCAGAATTTCGACCGGCGAGCCCTGCGAAGTGCTCACGAACCCCAGGCTCACCGTCACGGTGCCTACCTGCGGGAAGTTGTACTCCTGCACCGCCATGCGAAAGCGGTTGAACACGCGGTGCGCCGTGCTGAGCGTGGTGGAGCGCAGCAGCACCACGAACTCCTCGCCACCGAAGCGGAAGATGCGGTCGTGGCTGCGGAACGAGGTGCGCAGGATGTTGGCGATCAGGATCAGCACCTCGTCGCCGTACAGGTGGCCGAAGCGGTCGTTGACCTGCTTGAAGTGGTCGATGTCCACCACGGCCAGCCATTGCTGCACGGGCTCGCTGGGCAGGGGGCCTTCTTCGGGCGCAAAGGATTCGCTGATGGCCGCTGCATTGGCGCTGGCCAGCGCGGTGGCATGGCGCGAGAACTGTTCGTCGAAGGTCTTGCGGTTGAACAGGCCGGTCAGCGCGTCGCGCTCGCTATAGTCCAGCAGGCTCTGGTAGTTCTGGTAGACCTGGAACACGCCCTTGAGCACGTCGAGCTTGTGGGCCGAGAACGGGCGGGACTGCGTGATCTCAAGGCACGTGCTGACCTTGTCCTGCATCCACACCGGCAGCCACAGCACGTACCGGCCCCTGCGGGGCGATGCCAGCGCGCTGTCGCCGTGGTTGGCCACGCATTCGCGCAGGGCGGGGTATTGGTCCAGGGCTTCGCGGCGCGGGTCGGCGGCGGCTTCGGAGTCGGTGGACACCAGGTTGCCGTTGTCGACCCAGGTGCGCGGCCTCACGTGCGGCACGCCGGCGTGGGTGAAAAGCTCCAGGGCCCTCACCTCGACGATGCTGCTGAGCTTTTGCAACGTGGACAACACCGACACTTCCAACCGCAAGTGATCGCGGTGGCCGGTCATCTCAACCAGATTCTGGAGAATGGGCTTCATCGGGGATGTACGTTGGGCCAGCGAGGACACGTTGTCAATGGCGTCTTATGAACACAACATCCCACACACCGTGCCCGAGCCGCAATCCGCGGTTTTCGAACTTGGTGAGGGGTCGGTAGTCGGGCTGTGGGGCAAAGGCTTCTGCAGTGTTCTGCAGCAGCGGCTCGGCGCTCAGCACCTGCAGTATCTGTTCGGCATAGGGCTGCCAGTCTGTGGCGCAGTGCAGATAGCCGCCGGGCTTGAGGCGCGCAGCCAGCTTGGCCACCAGCGGCGACTGGATCAGGCGCCGCTTGTTGTGCTTGGTCTTGTGCCAGGGGTCCGGAAAGAAGATGTGCACGCCGTCAAGGCTGCCCTCGGGCAGCATGTGGTCGATGACTTCGACCGCGTCGTGCTGCAGGATGCGGATGTTGGTGAGCTCCTGCTCGCGGATGCGCTTGAGCAACGCGCCCACGCCAGGCTCGTGCACTTCGCAGCACAGGAAGTTGTCGTCGGGCCGCACCCGGGCGATGTGGGCCGTGGCCTCGCCCATGCCAAAGCCGATCTCCAGCACCAGGGGCGCGCTGCGGCCGAAGGTGGCGGTGGCGTCGATGGGGGCTGCGGTGTAGGGCAGCACGAAGCGCGGGCCGAGATCTTCAAAGGCCTTGGCCTGGCCGGTGGTCGTGCGACCGGCGCGGCGCACAAAGCTCTTGATGGTCTTTGGGTGGGTCACACCGGCGGGAATGCCACTGGTGGTGGCGGGGGCGACGGCAGGGGCTGCGTCGGCGGGGGCTAAGGCGGTGTTCTGTTCAATCACGGTGCGCCATTGTAGTTTCGTCGCCACGCTGAAACCCATGCTTGTAACGCGTCTGAAATGCAACCAGTGTTTGCATCCAACACACCGGGCAGTCCCAGCACGCTGGCCGCTTGTACCGAGGCCTGCGCCGGGCTGCTCAGGTCGAGGGCTTGGGCGCCATTTTGCTTGGACAGCTTTTCGCCGTTCTCGCCACACACCAGGGCCGTATGCAGGTAGCGGGGCGTGGGTACGCCCAGGGCCTGCTGCAGCAGGATCTGGCGCGGGGTGTTGTCGGCCAGGTCTTCGCCCCGCACCACGTCGGTGATGCCTTGCGCAGCGTCATCGACCACCACGGCCAGCTGGTAGGCCCACAGGCCGTCGGCCCGGCGCAGCACGAAGTCGCCCACGGTATCGGCCACGTTCTGCTGCTGGGGGCCCAGGCGGCGGTCTTGCCAGTGCAGTGCGCTGGTTGCTATTGAATTAATAGCTGCTTGCGCTTGCCCATCAGGCGGTAGAGGCCTTTTTTGCTTGAAATCGTGCACATTGAACCGCCATGAGCGCGCCGTGCGGCCCCCCAGGCCATGGCGGCAGGTGCCGGGGTAGGGCAGCGCCGCATGCCGCTCACGCGCATGGCCCAGGGCTGCCTGGGCGTCCTCGATGTCTTTGCGGGAACAGGCGCAGGGGTAGGCGTCGCCTTGCGCGATCAGCTGGTCCAATGCCTTTTGGTAGAGATCGCTCCGCGCGGACTGCCACACGGGCGGTGCGTCCGGCACGAGGCCACAGGCCGCCAATTGCTGCAGGATGAAGGTGTCGGCGCCGGGGATGCAGCGGGGGGTGTCCACATCCTCGATGCGCACCAGCCACTGGCCGCCGTGCGCCCGCGCGTCCAGCCAGCTGGCCAGCGCCGCTACCAGCGAGCCCGCATGCAGCGGGCCGGTGGGCGACGGCGCAAAGCGGCCGATGTAGCCGTCGATACTGCGGCCGACATGGCCGCCGAGTTGCAGGCCCCCCGGGGGCGGGCCAGCCGTCATGCCACGGCGAGTGCCAGCTCCAGGCCCGACACGAAGGCGTCTTCCACACGGTGCCCCAGGCACCAGTCGCCGCAGGCACCCAGGCCCATGCCGGCGTCCCACAGATGGGTCTTGCCCAGGGGGTGGGTGGTCTGGGCATAGCGCCAGCGGCGCGTGTCCGCATGCGCAGGCTGCGCGCGGATGCCGGTCACTTCGGAGAAGGCCTTGAGGAGCTTGGCCTGCACGCGGGCTTCGTCGTCTTCCAGGTGTTCGGCCGACCAGGCGGGGCTGGCCTGCACGGTCCAGCGCTCCACCACGTTTCGGCCGGGCTTGGAGGATTCGCGGGCCAGCCAGGCGATGCGGTGGTGGGTGCTGCGTGCGGCGTTCCACTGCGGGCCGAGCGTCGTGAGGCCGGGGCGCACGGCCTGCGGGTAGGCCAGCATCAGCGTCCAGCAGGGGGCGATGGCGACGGTGGACAACGGGTCGGACAGGGGCGTGTCGATGGCGGAGCTGGCCAGCAGGGCCTGCGCGGGCACGGCCGGCTGGGCCAGCAGCACGGCGTCGAAACCGGCATAGACGTGCTGCGTACCACCGGCGCCTTCGGTGCGCAACTGCCAGCCGGAAGCGTTGACGGCGTCGCGCTCGATGCGCGAAACGCGGGTGTCGGTGATCAGCTGGCCCGCCAGGCGCAGCGGCTCGGCCCAGGTGGCCACCAGCGACTGCATGCCGGGGCTGGCCACCCAGTGCGCCTCGCGGTGCGGCAGCCCTACGGCGGCCACGCGGCCTGCGGCGTCGAGCACCTGCACGGAGTTGGCGCTCCAGCGCTTGCATACGCCGGGCACGGTGTCGATGGCGCGTGCAAAGCGCGGGTCGCGCACGGTGAAGTACTGCGCGCCCGCGTCAAAGTTGCCAAAGGGGCTGTCGATGGTGGCGGTGCGGCCACCGGCGCGGGAGGATTTCTCGAACACCGTCACGCGGTGGCCGGCCTGCACCAGGGTGCGTGCGCAGGCAATACCGGCCATGCCGGCGCCGATGATGGCGAAGTGGCGCTGGGGCTTGCCAGACGCGGTAGTGGGGGCTGCAGGCGCTGCCTGCGGGGTGGAAGCGGGGGCGCTGGTGCGTCGGAGCCGTTTGGCGGGGAGGGGATCAGGTTTGCTCATGGAAGGCCTTTCGGTGACGGTCGACAGGTGAAATGCAATGCAAAACCAACAGGACAAAACCAACAGGAACCACTCTACACGCGGCGCTGCCTGCCTGGCGGCTTGATCGGGTCAGAAGTGATGGTGGTTTTCCAGCAGTGCGCGGCGGGTGGCGGCGCTTTGCAGCTGGGCCAGCCACCACTGCAGCGCGCGGCCCGGTGCGGTAAAGCCGGGGCCGCCCCAGGCATAGTGCACGCGCACGTTGCGCTCGGGGCGCGCCACCTGGCGAGCGACCAGGCGGCCGGCCTCCAGGTAGGGGCGCACCATGGGCTCGGGCAGAAACCCCCCGCCCAGGCCGCGCAGCTGCACGCGCACTTTGGCCTGCATGGTGTCCACGGTGAGCACGTCCTGCCCGCCCAGCAGCCCCATGGTGGCGCCGCCGCGCGTGGCCGAGTCCGCCACGGCCACGGCGCGGTGCTGCAGCAAGGTAGCGTCGGTGATCGGCTCGGGCACCGTGGCCAGCGGGTGGTGCGGCGCCACCACGTAGATGAAAAGCACGTCGCCCAGCGGTGCCTGCTGCAGGCCGGCGATGCTGGCGCCAGGTACAGACACGCCGATGGCCAGGTCCGCGCGGCCCGATGTCAGCGCCTCCAGCGTGCCGGTCATGATGCCGTCGCGCAGCTTCAGGCGTGTGGGCGGCGCCATGGCGTAGAACGCGTCCACCAGCTCCAGCATGGTGTGGGGCGAGATGATGCCGTCGACCGAGATGGTGAGTTGGGGTTCCCAGCCCGTGGCCACGCGGCGTACGCGGTGGGCGACGGCGTCGATGTCCTGCAGCAGCCGACCGCCTTCGCGCAGCAGTTCCACGCCGGCCTCTGTGGGCTTGGCCTGGCGCGCGCTGCGGTCGAACAGCAGCACGTCCAGCGCATCCTCGATCTGCCGCACGCGGTAGGTCAGAGCGCTGGGCACCAGGCCCAGTTGCCGCGCCGCGGCGGCAAAGCTGCCGGCCTCGGCAATCACCTGCAGCATGGCGAGCGCATCGGGGGTGAGGACATCGCGTGCGTTTTGCATGGTCACGCCATGGTAATTCAATTTTTTTGAACATTGCCATCAATCCAGCAGCGCCTGCGTGGCCACCCGCAGTTCTACAGTGGGGACTTGAAAGGAGCACACACCATGCTGACTGTTCGCAAATCCCAGGACCGCGGCTACGCCGACCACGGCTGGCTCCAGTCGTTCCACAGCTTTTCGTTCGCGGGCTACTACGACCCCGAGCACATGGGCTTTGGCAACCTGCGCGTGATCAACGAAGACCGCATCGCTGCCGGCAAAGGCTTTGGCGAGCATGGCCACCGCGACATGGAAATCATCAGCTACGTGCTGTCGGGCGAACTGGCCCACCGGGACAGCATGGGCAACGTGAAGGCGATCCCGCCGGGCGACGTGCAGCGCATGAGCGCGGGCTCGGGCGTGATGCACAGCGAGTTCAACCATGCCGACGGCCGCAGCACGCACTTTTTGCAGATCTGGATCGAGCCCAACGTGCGCGGCATCGCACCGGGCTACGAGCAAAAGAGCTTTGCCGACGCCGACAAGCGCGGTGCGCTGCGCCTGGTGGCATCGCCCGATGGCGCGCAGGACTCCGTGCGCATCCATGCCGATGCGGCGGTGTACGCGGGCTTGCTCGACGCGCAAGAGGCCGTCACACTGGCGCTGAACCCCGCACGCAAGACCTATGTGCACCTGATCCGCGGTGTACTCGAGGTCAACGGACAGCCCCTGTCGGGCGGCGATGCCGCGCTGATGGAAAACGAAACCGCCTTGTCGTTGACCCATGGCCACGACGCCGAGGTGCTGGTGTTTGACCTGGCCGCCTGAATTTTTAACCTCTCTCTCGCTCCGTTCTTTCGCACCGATTTTTTCTTTTCATTCACACCGTCAACCTGAGGAATCCACCATGCTCCCAAATCTGCAAAACCCTTTCGCCCTGGCGTCCCGCTTTCTGCTCGCTGCATTGTTCCTGCCTGCAGGCATCGGCAAGATCACCGGCTTTGCCGGCACGGTCGGCTACATCACGTCGGTGGGCCTGCCCATGCCCACGGTGGCGGCCGCTGTGGCCGCCGCGGTCGAGGTGCTGGGCAGCCTGGCGCTGATCTTCGGCTTTGGCACGCGCTTTGCGGCCCTGGCGCTGGCGGTGTTCACCCTGGTGGCCAGCTTCTTCTTCCATGCGTACTGGAGCCTGCCAGCCGATAAGCAAATGATGCAGCAGCTCATGTTCTTCAAGAACGTGGCGGTGAGCGGTGGCCTGCTGGCGCTGGTGGCCTTCGGCGCTGGGGGCTGGAGCCTGGACGCACGCCGCGGTGTCCGTTGATATTGGTGTGATGTGATGCGACCCCTTTGCCGCGCGCAGCCCCTGCGGCTGCGGCGACGGGGTTGCCGAATTGGGTGAGCCAACGCGCGTGCAGCATGCGCCGTTTCGCTTCGCTCGGCCCTTTCGTTGGCCTGCCTGACCGGCGTCCCTTCTTTCGCAGACCCTTTGAGGAGTTTTTCCATGGCACAGATCGCAGTTGTTTACCACTCGGGCTACGGCCACACGCAACGCCTGGCCCAGGCCGTGGCGGACGGCGCAGGCGCCGATCTCATCGCCATCGATGCCGACGGCAACCTGGCCGAAGGCGGCTGGGAGACGCTGGCCGCTGCCAGCGCGATCATCTTCGGCACGCCCACCTACATGGCAGGCCCGAGCTGGCAGTTCAAGAAGTTTGCCGACGCATCGTCCAAGGCGTGGTTCGGCCAGGCCTGGAAGGACAAGCTGTTTGCCGGCTTCACCAACAGCGGCAGCATCAATGGCGACAAGCAGATCACGCTGGACTACCTGTACCACCTGGCCATGCAGCACGGTGGCCTGTGGGTGGGCAACGGCATGATGCCGGCCAACTCCAAGGCTGCCACGCGCAACGATGTGAACTGGATGGGCTCCTTCAGCGGCGCGATGTCGCAGTCGCCCTCCGATGCATCGGCGGCCGAGATGTTCCCCGGCGACCTGGAAACCGGCCGCCAGTTCGGCCAGCGCGTGGCCGCCGCAGCGCAGCGCTGGGCGCGCTGAACCAGCACCGCGACGGCACTGAGCCTGCGCAGGATGGCGCTACAGTGCCAGCGACCTGACAACTACAAAGGCCCACAAGGAACCTATGGCAATCGATCTGCAGCGCATCCCCGGCGCGCCCATGGCCCAGGCCGTTCACATCCGCAGCCATGAATTCGTGGCAGATGGCAGCGTGGACGAGGGAGGGGCCGACGGCGGCCCCAGCCCGCACGACCTCTACGACGCGGCACTGGGCGCCTGCAAGGCGCTCACCGTGCTGTGGTACGCCCGGCGCAAGGGCCTGCCGGTGGAGGATGTGAAGACCGTGATCGAGCGCGACGCTTCTGCCGAGCGCGCCGGCACCTACCGCCTCACGGCACGCCTGCAGATCAGCGGCGACCTGACCGACGCGCAGATCGCCGAGCTGGAAACCGTGGCGCACAAGTGCCCGGTGCACAAGCTCATGACCACGGTCACCACCGAGATCGACACCACGGTGGAGCGCATGGCATGAGCGCCGTGCCCAGCCACCGGACACCCACCCGCACCGCCGCGTGCCGCACGGAGATTCACCCATGAGCGATGCCATCCTGCAACTGAAGGGCCAGGCCAAGGACCTGGGCGGCGGCTTCACCGTGCGCCGCTTGCTGCCGGCCGTGCAGCGCCAGGCGGTCGGGCCGTTTTTGTTCTTCGACCACTTCGGCCCCGTGACCGTGGTGCCGGGCGACAGCCACGATGTGCGCCCGCACCCGCACATCGGGCTGGCAACGGTCACGTACCTGTTCTCGGGCGCCATCATGCACCGCGACAGCCTGGGCTATGTGCAGCAGATCGAGCCCGGGGCCATCAACTGGATGACCGCTGGCCGCGGCATCGTGCACTCCGAACGCCGCCCCGAAAGCCTGGTGGACAAGACCTATGTGAACCACGGCATCCAGCTGTGGACCGCGCTGCCCGTGGCGCATGAAGAAGCCGAGCCGTCGTTCGTGCACACGCCGTCGGCAGACATCCCGGAAGTGCGGGTGGGCGATGCCACGGTGCGCGTGCTGATCGGCAGCGCGTTCGGTCAGACATCACCGGTAGCGACCCTTGCGCCCACGGTGTACCTGGATGTGCAGCTCCCGGCCGGTGCCACGCTGGAGATACCCGCGCTGGCGCAGGAGATGGCGGTGTACACCGTGGACAGCCCGGTGCAGCTCAACGGCGAGGCCGTGGGGCCGCAGCTACTGGCGGTGATGGATGCTGGCCAGGCCATGCACCTGTCGGTGCCCGGCGAGTCTGCCGCACGCCTCATGGTGATTGGCGGCGACGCGCTGGAGGCCCCGCGCCACATGTGGTGGAACTTCGTCTCCAGCCGCAAGGAGCGCATCGTGCAGGCGGCGGCCGACTGGGAAGCCCAGACCATGGGCCAGGTACCGGGCGAGGTGGAGTGGATTCCGCTGCCGGAGCGGCGCTTCAAGGCCTGACAGGGCGCGGCGCGGGCGGGTGCCGGGGCCTACAGGCACCCGGCATTCGTCGGCGTGAATCAGATCAAAAAAGCCCCTGCCGCGCGCTGGTAGGGCGCTGAATGCTCATTTTTCAATAGCAACAGTATTTGCGCATATTGTTGCGCTGCCCACTGCGTGCGCTGCGGCGTTGGCGCTTCACGCTGCGCCGGTGGCTGGTGGCAGTGCCGTGGACACTGCGGCAGCGTCACTGGCACCGGTGCCTGCAGCCTTGCTGGCGATGTCGCGCACATGGGTGGTCGCATCGGCCGACAGGTCACTGGTCAGCACCGCCCGCTCATCGAACACGAAGCAGCCGCCGTGGTAGTGCGCCCCATCGGTCAGTTCGAAGTACTTGAGGATGCCGCCTTCCAGCTGGTAGACATGCGGCAGGCCTTCCTCGTGCATCAGGATGGCGGCCTTTTCGCAGCGGATGCCGCCGGTGCAAAAGCTCACCACGGTCTTGTCCCGCAGTTCCTCCTTGTGCGCACGCAGGGCCGGGGGGAACTCGGTGAACTTGTCAATGCGCCAGTCGATGGCGTTGTCGAAGGTGCCCTGGTCCACCTCGAAGGCGTTGCGCGTGTCCAGGGTCACCACTTCGCGGCCCGCGTCATCGTGCCCCTGGTCCAGCCAGCGGCGCAGCGTGGCGGGGTCCACCGAAGGCGCGCGGCCCGCGGCGGGCTGGATGGTGGGGTGATCCATGCGGATGATCTCGCGCTTGACCTTGACCAGCATCTTGCGAAACGGCACGATGGCAGACCAGCTTTCCTTCGGGTCTACGTCAGCAAAGCGCGCGTCGGTACGCAGCGCATCGACAAAGCCGCGCACCGCATCGGCACGCCCGGCCAGGAAGAAGTTGATGCCTTCTTCTGCGAGCAGGATGGTGCCTTTGAGCCCGCCTTCCGTGGCGCGGGCGTGCAGCAGGTCGCGCAACGCTGCCGCATCGGGCAGGGGCACGAACTTGTAGCAGGAGATGTTGAGGATGGTGTCGGTGGAGTTCACGGCAAATAGGGCATTGCGGCTGCGCTGAATGCGCCGGGCTGTATAAGCTGTGCGGCGTGTGACTGTACGGTCGCTGCGATCGCTGGGCGGGCGCCGCCCATCAAACGGCAGGGAGTGCGCATAACCACAGCGCCTCGCGACCGCGGCTGAGCGCGTGCGGGCGGCGCGGCGCTGTCAGGTCACGGGCGTCAGCAGCGCGCCTTCGATCTTGTTGGCCAGCTGGGCAATCGCCAAAGCGGCCGGGCAGCCGGGGGTTTGCAGCAGCAGCAACTGGCGGCGCATCACGGCGTCGCGCACGGACGGGTCGGCCGGAATGTCGCCCATGTGGATCAGGCGCATCGGGCGGCCGGACTCGGTGGTCACGAAGCGGTCCAGCACCTGCTGCAACTGGCTGGCAATGGCGCGGCCATCGCCGGCGCGCGCCGCCTGGTTGATGACCATGCGCACGTGCTGGCGCTTTTGCTGCATGGCCAGCACCTTGATGGCGGCGTAGGCGTCGGTCAGCGAGGTGGGCTCGGGCGTGGCCACGACCAGCACCTCGGAGGCGAGCGAAATGGAGAACAGCACCACGTCGGAAATGCCGGCACCGGTGTCCAGCAGCACCACGTCGTACTGCGGGGTCAGCGCCTGGATGACGCTCAGGAACTGGCCGCGCACCTCCGGTGTGAGGCGCGAATACTCCACCATGCCGGAGCCTGCCAGCAGCACATTGAAGCCGCCGGGCGCCTGGATGACGGCCTGGTCGAGCGTGGCTTTGCCTGTGAAGACGTCGTGCAGGGTGATCTTGGGGTGCAGGTTCAGCACCACGTCGAGGTTGGCCAGCCCGAGGTCGGCGTCAAGCACCAGCACACGGTGGCCGCGGCGGGTCAGGGCGGCTGCCAGGTTGGCCGATACGAAGGTCTTGCCGACGCCACCCTTGCCGCTGGTGATGGCGATGATGCGGGCGCCGCCGGGCGTCTGGGCCTGGGGCGTGGCGTGGCCGGCAGGGGCTGCCGGCGAAGGGGGTTGGGGGGACAGCGCGTCGCTCATCTTCTAACTTTCAGTAGGCGCTGCCTGTTGGTGGGTCCAGTGGGGGCAGGTCGCCCCAGCCCGAGGGAGTGTAGAGCGGGCCGAACAACAGGCTTTTCTCTTCGGCACTGACGGTGCTGTCAGGTTGCTCCTCGATGCTAATGCGGTTGCGGCCCCCGGCCTTGGCTTCGTAGAGCTGCTGGTCGGCGCGGTCGGTCCACAACAGCGTGGTGGATCTGATCCACTGCATCGCAAACGCGCCGCCGATGCTCACGGTGATGTTGAGCTCGACCGAGCCCGACACCCGGATGGGCGTGTTGGCCACCGCGCGGCGAATGCGCTCGGCCACCACGCTGCCGAAGCCGGCCTGGCAGGCGGGCAGCACCACGGCAAATTCTTCGCCGCCGTAGCGGGCCAGGGTGTCCATGGGGCGCACGCAGGCGTCCAGGGTGCGGGCCACCGACTGCAGCACGATGTCGCCAGCCAGGTGGCCGTGGGTGTCGTTCACCTTCTTGAAGTGGTCGATGTCCAGCATGAGCAGCAGCGCGGCTTCGCCGGATCGGGTCACGCGGTCGATCTCGCGTTCGAGCACCGCCCGAAAGTGCCGGCGATTCGCCAGCCCGGTGAGCGGGTCTTTCAGGGAGAGTTCGCACAGCCCGTCGATGAGGCTTTGCAGATAGCTTGACGGAACGTCCTGGCGCAAGGCCGCTTCGCTGCCGCCAGCCTGTGCTACCAGCGCGTGTGCAGTATCCAGGCGGAGGTCGCGCAGATCTACAAGATGGGAGGCTGCAGGATCAGACACAAATCGGAGCAAAAAGAGTTTGCGGAGTGTACCAGCGCCCCAGCAAGAAGAGGGCCAGCCGCCGGCATAGGTTTAAACCCGAATCAGGCACCGCCGGCCGGCCGGTACAACTGCTGCAAGGCCATCAGCGCTTCGGTGTCGGTGCGGTACATCGCCAAGCCCGAGCCAGGCTCCAGCAGGCCTGCCTGGCGCAGCACTTTCTCGGCGGGGAGTTTGAGCCCGCTCAGGTGCAGCGTGCCTCCGCGGGCGCGCATCAGCGCCAGCAGTTGCGCAAAAGTTTCCACACCGGTCACATCGACGCGGTTGATGGGCTGGGCCAGCAGGCACAGGTGGGCGACGTCCGGGTGGGCGGCCATGTGCTCGGTCACCCACCGCTCCAGCGCGCTGGCAGAAGCAAAATCCAGTTCCGCGTCCATGCGCAGGGCCAGCAACTGCGGCGCGAGCGGCGGCAGGTGCCACAGGTGGCGGTCGCGCAGGCTGCCGTCCGGATGCAGGCCCACCTCGATGATGCGCGGGTGCAGCCGCTGGTACAGAAAGTGGCTCAGGTTCATCAGCAGGCCCACCAGCACGCCCCAATACATGCGGGGCGCCGTGGCCAGCGTGAGGGCAAAGGTCACGCCACCGATCACCGCCTCCACCCGCGATACACGCCACAGGCGCAGCAAAGTGCCGGGCTTGATGAGGCTGATGACGGCCGTTACCACCACCGCGGCCAGCACCGACTGGGGCACGTGGTACAGCGCCGGCGTTAGCCACAGCAGCACCACCAGCACCAGCGCAATGGCGAACAGCGTGGCCCAGCCGCTCTTGGCACCGGCATACAGGTTGATGGCCGAGCGTGAGAACGACGCGCTGGTGGCAAAGCTGCCGCACAGCCCGCTGCTGATCTTGGCCAGGCCCTGGCCGATGAGGTCCTGGTTCTCGTTCCAGCGCTCGCCCGAGCGCTGGCTTTCGACCTTGGCGCTGGAGGCCGTCTCCAGAAAGCTCACCAGCGTGACCACCAGCACCGGCATCACCAGCGCGCTGAACCCCGACCACGGCAGCATGCCCGGCCAGTACGGCGCGGGCAGGCCGGATGGCAGCGCCCCTACCACCGCGCCGCCCGCATCGGCGTAGCCCAGCGCCCAGCTCAGCGCCCCCGCGGCACCCACGATGACGATGGCGGCCGGAAAGTTGGGCCGCCAGCGCCGCGCCAGTATCAGCAGTGCCAGGCTACCCAGCCCGAAGGCCGCCGCCGTGAGGTCGAACAGCCCCGGCGACGGCGTGGCAAACAGCGCGCCCCAGTCTGCCCGCAGGCCCGTGAGCGACGCCAGTTGCGAGCCCAGGATCAGCAACGCCGCGGCCTGCGTGAACCCGCTGAGCACCGGCGAGGTGACCAGGTTGAGCAGCCAGCCAAAGCGCGCCAAGCCCATCACCAATTGCAGCAGGCCGGACAGCAGCGCCATCCAGGCGGCCATGGCCACCCATTGGGCGCTGCCTGGTTCGGCCAAGCCGGTCAGCGACGCACCGATGAGCAAACTGGTCAGCGCCGTGGGCCCCACGCCCAGCCGCGTGGACGAACTGAACAGCACAGCCACCAGGGCAGGAATGAGCGAGGCGTAGATGCCCGTGATCAGTGGCATGCCGGCCAGCGCCGCGTAGGCGACCCCCTGGGGCACCAGCATCAGCCCCACCGTCATGCCGGCCCAGAATTCCCCCTTGATCAGATGGCGGTCAGGGCGGGGCCAGGAGAGAAACGGAAGCCAGCGGGCCAGGGAAGTGGGCGACATGGCCCCGATTGTCGTGCCTGGCGGCGGCAGTCTTGGCCTGCGGACGCAGGCGCGAGCGTCCTACATAGGCTTCGGCACCGTCCGACCCGGTGCGCGCGGAGGCGTGCCTACAGTTCGATCCATACCTCAACCCAAGGAGTCTGACCATGAACACATCCGCGATTACCCTCCGTCCCGCCCACCGTATCGCCAGCATCCTGGCCGTGAGCGCCCTGGCCCTGGGCCTGTCGGCCTGCGGCAAGAATGAAGAGCCCACCGTGGGCCAGCGCCTGGATTCCGCCGTCGAAAAGACCGAACAGGCCGCGACTGACGCACGCATCAAGGCAGAAGCCGCGATGAAGAACACCGAAAACAAGGTCGAGCAAAGCGCTGCCAACGCAGAAGCCTCTGCCAAGGACGCAGCCACCAATGCCAAGGGCGCCATCGATGACGCCACCATCACCGCCAAGGTCAACGCTGACCTGGCCCGTGACCCCGATCTGAGCGCATTGAAGATCAATGTCGACACCGTGAACGGCAAGGTCACCCTGAACGGCCCCGCTCCCACCACCGTGGCCCGCGACCGTGCCGAAACCATCGCCAAGGCTGTGGACGGCGTGACCGCCGTGAACAACCAGCTGGTGGTCAGCGCCAGCTGATCCACCAACGGCGCCCTCCAGCGCCACTGAAGGTACCGCGCGCCGCGCGGGGTTTGAGGCCCCGCGCGGCGCGCTACCATGGCCGGATGAAAGACGCACATTCCGAGCAGTTGGCGACCCGCATCGTCCACCACGACTACCTTCCTCCCGGCGACTTCGTCTCGCCCCAGCCGGGGGTCTTCAAGGCTTCCACCGTCATCTTCCCCAACGTGGCTGCGATGCGGTCGCGGGAATGGAAAGACAAGAGCGGCTACACCTACGGCCTGCACGGCACCCCCACGACCTTCATCCTGGAAGAGCGCTTGTGCACGCTCGAAGGCGGCCTGCAGTGCCTGCTGGTCCCGAGCGGACTGGCGGCCATCGCCAATGTCGCCCTGGCGCTGCTCAAGCCCGGCGACGAGGTGCTGATCCCTGACAACGCCTACGGCCCCAACAAAGACCTCGCCAATGGCGAACTGCGCCGCTTCGGCATCACCCATGCCTTCTACGACGCCCTCGACCCGGCCGACTTGGCCGCGCGCATCACGCCCGCCACCAAGCTGGTGTGGCTGGAGGCCGCGGGCTCGGTGACGCTAGAGTTTCCGGACCTGTGCGAGCAGGTGCGCATCTGCCGCGCGCGCGGCGTGACCACGGCGCTGGACAACACCTGGGGCGCGGGCCTGGCGTTTGCGCCGTTCGATCTTCTGGGTGACGGCACCCTGGGCGTGGACATCTCGGCCCATGCGCTGACCAAGTACCCCAGCGGCGGCGGCGACGTGCTCATGGGCAGCGTGATCACCCGCGATGCGGGGCTGCACATGAAGCTCAAGCTCACCCACATGCGCCTGGGCCTCGGGGTGGCCGGCAATGATGCCGAGGCCGTGCTGCGCGCGCTGCCCAGCATCGGCCTGCGCTACCGCGCCCACGACGAGGCGACCCGCCAGCTGGCGCGCTGGATGCAGCAGCAGCCCGCGGTGGCCCAGGTGCTGCACCCGGCCCTGGAAGGATCGCCCGGCCACGCGCACTGGAAGGCCCTGTGCGGCAGTGCCAACGGCGGCCAGGGGGCGGCGGCCGGTTTGTTCAGTGTGCTGTTCGACGCGCGCCACACCCAGGCGCAGGTGGATGCTTTCTGCGACGGCCTGCGCTGGTTCAAGCTCGGCTACAGCTGGGGCGGGCCGATGAGCCTGGTGGTGCCCTACGAACTGCCCAGCATGCGCAGCCAGAGCACGCAGCACCTGCGGCAGGGCACGCTGGTGCGCTTCTCGGTGGGGCTGGAGGCGGTGCAAGACCTGCAAAACGACCTGCAGCAGGCGATGGAGCGCGCGTTCACGCAGTGATGCCTTGCGCCGCGTGAAGGGCGGGGAAGGTTGACGGAGGGCGATGTACGGCGGCGAGGGGCGGGGTGGTAGTTTCCTCAGTGGCGCCCCGGCGCTGGCGGGCTTAGTGTGGCGGCATGACTGCCACATCTCCCACGCCCGTGCCCGTGCCTGACGCGTCTGCGCCATCGCAGGCCCAGTGCGCGGAGGCGATTGCGGGGCAGGCGCTGCGTGACACTGCTGCGCCCATTGCGCTGCGACGGCTGCATGCGGCAGACCCTTTTCGCTGGCTGCTGCGCGGCCTGCACGACATGCGCGCTGCGCCGGGCATCGCGGTGTTCTATGGCGTGTGCTTCTGGGGCATGGCGATGCTGCTGGGCTGGGTGTTGCGCACCCGCCCTGAATACACCATGTCCCTGGCCAGCGGCTGCTTGCTGCTCGGCCCCTTTCTGGCGATGGGCTTGTATGACACCAGTCGCCGCCGCGAGTCGGGCCAGCGGCCGCAGCTGGGCGAATCGCTGACCTGCTGGGACAGCCACATGGGGAGCATGGGCATGCTCGTGCTGGTGCTCGTAGTGCTGGAGCTGTTGTGGGGCCGCGCCTCGCTCGTGGTGTTTGCGGTGTTTTTCAATACCGGCATGCCATCGACCACGGGCGTGCTTGACGCCGTGTTCAACCCGCAGAACTGGGGCTTCGTGGCGGTCTATACGGTGGTGGGCGGCGTGTTCGCCGCGCTGGTGTTTTCTACCTCCGTCGTCTCCATCCCGATGATTCTGGACCGCGACACCGACGCCCTCACTGCCGGCATCACCAGCCTGCTTGTGGTGCTGGAGAACACGGGAGTCATGCTGCTGTGGGGGCTGCTCATTACGGTCATCGTTGCGGTGTCGCTGTGGCTCTGGGGGGTACCCCTGCTGCTGGCAGGGCCGTTGCTTGGCCACGCAAGCTGGTACGCCTACCGCGCGTCGGTGGCCCCGGCACGGCCTGCAGACTCTGCCGCTGGCGCAGTGCCAGAGCGCGTGGGCGTGCCGTTGCAATGATGGGGCGTGGTCCGCCTGCCGCAGGGACTCACGCTCAGCAGCGCAGCCGCGCGCTTGAACTGCATGGTTTTTGCGTCGTTTGCGCCATCCCGGTCGGCACGATCTGCCGGCTGACCGCTGCGTCTGGCATCCGGTTCCGGCGGGGCGCCTGCGCGAGTCCGCAGGACATTGGACGGCTTCTTGGTGGCATGAATCCCAGCCCAGTTCATGCTGTTACAGTGGGCCATTACTTCAGGAAGCAACTACCTTGGCAACACCCAACTACGGATACGAAAAGCGCCAGCGCGAACTCGCCAAAAAACAGAAAAAGGAAGAGAAGCTGAGGGCCAAGTCCCAGCGCAGGCCGGGAGACCCGCCAGAGGATGACTCCAGCGAGGGCGGCCAGCCCGGTGGTGAAGCGCAAGCGCCCGCCCAGCCCGGCGGTACCGGCGCCTGACCTCAGCGCAGCAGTTTCTTCAGCTCAGGCCACACGTTGGCCAGCATCTGCGGGTGCGCTTCGGCGCGCGGGTGGATGCGGTCGGGCTGGAACAGGCGGGTCGGGTCGGCCCCATCCGCCACGCCTTTCAGAAAGAAAGGCACCACGGCCGCCTTGCGGGCCTGCGCCACGGTGGTGAACAGGCCTGCGAACTTGTTGGCGTAGTCGGTGCCGTAGTTGGGCGGCACCTGCATCCCCACCAGCAAGACCTTGGCACCGGCCTTTTGCGCCGCTTCCGTCATCACTGTCAGATTCTCTTCGGTGTTCTTGAGCGGCAAACCGCGCAGCGCGTCGTTGCCGCCCAGCTCGATCACCACGTGCGTGGGCTGGTGCTGCGCCAGGAGTGCCGCCAGGCGCGAACGCCCACCCGAGGTGGTCTCGCCGCTCACGCTGGCGTTGACCACGGTGGCCGCCAGCTTGTCCTGCGCCAGCTGTTTTTCCAGCAATGCCACCCAGCCCGTACCACGGGCCAGTCCGTACTCGGCGCTCAGCGAATCGCCCAGCACCAGGATCAGTGGCTGGGTGCGGGGTTTGGCCGTGGCAGGGGCAGCGGGGGCCTTGGCCGGGGACTGGGCCAGCGCTGTGGGCGCGCAAATCCCCACCAGCAGGCTGGTACCCGCGCTGCGGATAAAGTGGCGCCGGTGCTGATCTTGAACCAGGCTGGGCTGATGCGCGGTGGTGAAGTCAGGCACGATGCGTCTCCCTGGCGTGTGGCCGCTGGGCCATTTTTGTTTGCGTCAATCCGATCAAAGTAAAGAGCCTTTCATGTCCGAATCCCTCTCATCACCGGTAGTGCCCGCTGCGGCCGCGTCGACGACGCCGATTATTGCCGTGGAGCATGTGTTCAAGTCGGTGACGGATTCCACCGGCACGCTCGACATTCTGCGGGATATCGATTTCCGCCTGGCGCCCAGGGAAACGGCGGCTATCGTGGGGGCATCGGGTTCGGGCAAGAGCACGCTGCTGTCGATCATTGCGGGCCTGGACACGCCCACGCGCGGCACGGTGCGGCTCGACGGGCATGACCTCTTCGCGATGGACGAGGACGCCCGCGCCGCGCTGCGTGCGCAGAAGGTCGGCTTCGTGTTCCAGAGCTTTCAGCTCATGGGCAACCTCACGGCGCTCGAAAACGTGATGCTGCCGCTCGAGCTGGCCAACCGCCGCGATGCGCGCAAGGCTGCGGCCGACATGCTGCAGCGCGTGGGACTGGGCCAGCGTTTGAACCACTACCCCAAGGTGCTGTCCGGCGGCGAACAGCAGCGTGTGGCGCTGGCACGGGCCTTCGTGGTGCACCCTGCCGTGCTGCTGGCCGACGAGCCCACGGGCAGCCTGGACTTTGCGACGGGCGAGACCATCATGCAGCTGATGTTCGACCTGAACCGCGAGCAGGGCACGACGCTGGTGCTGGTCACGCACGACCGCGCCATCGCCGCGCAGTGCGAGCGGCGCATCACCATCGAAGCGGGCCGCGTGGTGTAGGAACCGCAACGCAGCGCAGCGCACCACGGCGAATGGCCTCGCCATGCACCGCACAGAGCGCGCGGCAGTGCCGCACACCGCGTGCATTGCACGCACCCGCAGGGCCCGTACGCACCCCATTGAGCTATTTTTCGGCCCCTCCCGCGCTTCCAGCAAGCGCAAGCAGCTATCTAATTGATAGCAACGTGACGGGCACCCCTGCTGCCAGCGGATAATCGCCCTATGTCCAGCCCCAAAGTTCTCTTCGGCTTTCACGCCGTGGGCGTGCGTTTGAAGACCGCGCCGAAATCCGTCATCGAGATTTACTACGAAGTCACGCGGCGCGATGCCCGCATGCGCCAGTTTCTTGACCGTGCCCGCGAGGCCGGTGCCCGCCTGATCGAAGCCGACAGCGAGCGCATCGCCAAGCTGGCCGGCAGCCACGGCCACCAGGGCGTGGCCGCGCGGGTCGAGCCCGTGGCCCAGATCACCTCGCTCGATGAGCTGCTCGAGAACCTCGAAGCCGCAGGCATCGAACAGCCCTTGCTGCTGGTGCTCGACGGCGTGACCGACCCGCACAACCTGGGCGCCTGCCTGCGCGTGGCCGACGGCGCCGGCGCGCACGCGGTGATCGCCCCCAAGGACCACGCGGTGGGCATCAACGCCACCGTGGCCAAGGTGGCCAGCGGTGCGGCCGAGACCATGCCGTACTTCATGGTGACCAACCTGTCGCGCACGCTGAACGAGCTCAAGGAGCGCAACATCTGGTGCATCGGCACCAGCGACGATGCGCCCAAGACCATCTACCAGGTGGACCTCAAAGGCCCCGTGGCCCTGGTGCTGGGCGCCGAGGGCGACGGCATGCGCCAGCTCACCCGCAAGAACTGCGACGAGCTGGTCAGCATCCCCATGAAGGGCGCAGTCGAGAGCCTGAACGTCTCCGTGGCCAGCGGTGTCTGCCTGTACGAGGCGCTGCGCCAGCGGACATGAAACGCCACCCGAGCCACGGTGCATCTTGCGCCCCGCCAATGGCAGGGCAAGGGCCAGCATGCGGTAGCTCGGTGAGTCCCATTCCTCGGGCACGCTGGCTTAGGCACACCGCTCGCGTTCGAATGCCGCCGGTGGCTTGCCAATCACGGGACTGCTGACATGCTGGACATCGCTCGATCCTGGGTTCAGCAAGCGCAGCGCATTGCGGTGCTGACCGGGGCGGGCGTGAGTGCCGAGTCGGGAGTGCCCACCTTCCGCGATGCGCAGACCGGCTACTGGGCGCAGTTTCGCGCCGAAGAGATGGCCTCGGAAGAGGGCTTTCGCAACCACCCGGAGCGCGTGTGGAAGTGGTACCAGTACCGCCGCGACCTGTTGGCCAGCGTGCAGCCCAATGCGGCGCACCGGGCACTGGCCGACTTCGAGCAGCACCATCCGGGCCGGCTTACCCTGATCACCCAGAACGTCGACGGCCTGCACCAGCGTGCGGGCAGCAGCGGCGTGCTGTGCCTGCACGGCGACATCCTGGAGAACCGATGGCTCGACACCCCGCGCGCGTGCTGCCACATTGCCGATGCGGCCAAGGGCGAGCCACCGTACTGCGACCGCTGTGGCAACCTGGTGCGGCCCGGCGTGGTGTGGTTCGGCGAGGCCTTGCCCCATGACACGTTCGCCGCAGCGCAGCTGGCCGTCCACCAATGCGCGTTGATGCTGGTCATCGGCACGGCAGGCGCCGTGTACCCGGCCGCGGGGCTGGCGCGCCAGGCGCGGTCTGCCGGGGCGCGGGTGGTGGTGCTCAACCCGGCGCCGAGCGAGCTCGATGATGCTGCGCATGCCGTACTGCGCGGCGCGGCGGGCAGCTTGCTGCCGCAGTTGCTGGCGGTGTGACCCACGCCACTGTCGCTCAGTCTGTCTTCCAGGCCACAGGCCGTGAACCGCTGCACAGCGCGCAACGGCCTCGTTTCTCCTTCGCACTTTTCGGCTGCCTGGCCGGCCGGCTGCTGATCGCCTACAGCCGCGGTAGAGAGCTGCCCCTAGCGGTTTCGTTGCAGGAATGCGGCTTCGTGTCGCACAGCGGACACCGGCCGGGCAGGCACAGCCTGTAGCCTGCGCCACCTTTCACATTTTGTTTCCGTTACCTTTGGGGCGTTCCACACCATGAGCCGTCGTCACTTTCTTCTGCGCGCCACCCAGGTCGCTGCTGCCACCGGGCTTCCCGCATGGGCCCACACCGCGATGGCGGCTGAAGAGGCGCTCACGGCCAAGTCGGTGACGCTGGGCTGCTCCATCGCGCTGACCGGCCCGCTGGGCCAGGCCGGCATCGAGCAGCTGGCGGGCATGAAGGCCGCGTTTGCCGAGGTGAACGCCGCTGGCGGCGTGCACGGTCGCGAGATTCGCATGGAGGTGAAGGACGATGCCTATGTGGCCGCCCGCACCCTGAAGAATGTGACGGAGATGGTGGACGCCCAATCGGTGTTCGCGCTGATCTCGCCGCTGGGCACGGCCAATACCGCGTCCATCTTGCCACTGGTCGAGTCCAAGGGCATCCCGACCGTGGGGCCGGTGACCGGCGCCACCTCGCTGCGCGCCGCTGGCAACCGCCACGTCTTCTTCCTGCGTCCTACCTACCGCGAAGAGACGCAGCGCCTGGTCAAGCAGATCGTGGACATGGGCCTCAAGCGCATTGCCGTGGTGTACCTGGACAACCCCTTCGGCAAGGAAGTGCTCAAGGACATGTCCGCCGCGCTGGATGAGATCAAGGTCGAGCGTGGCGGTGAATTTGCGCTGGCGGTGGATGGCAAGAACGGCGCCGAACTGGCCGACAAGGTTGCCGCCGAGCGCCCGGGCGCCGTGCTGCTGGCCACCACAGGCACGGCCAACACGGCGTTTGTGCAGGCGTTTCGCGCGAAGTCCCAGGGTGTGCCGCTGGCGGGCCTGTCGGTCACGGTGATCGCGTCCGAGATGCCCAAGCTCGCTGCCTCCACGCGCGGCCTGGCGCTGGTGCAAGTGTTTCCGGATGCCAACTCGCAAAAATCGGTGGCGGTGCGCAAGTTCCAGACGACCATGAAAGCCGTGGGCGCCAATGCGGCGTTCCTGAACAGCGGCAGCGCGCTCGAAGGCTGGTTCAACGGCCAGATCATGATCGAGGGCTTGAAGAACGCGGGCAAGGACCTCACGCGCGACCGCCTGCGCGCGGGCCTGGCCGGCATCCGGGCGCTGTCGTTCGGCGACTTCAACGTCGGCTTTGGCAACAAGGCGCCGTACATCGGCTCGGACGCAATCTACCTGGCGGTGTACGCCGAGAACGGCCGGCGCATCAGCTGACCGGCCCCTGGTCACTCGTCACTCGTCACTCGTCGCTGATCACTGATCACTGATCAATAGTCTTCAGCAACGAGCTGTCCATGGCGGGCGGCGCCCGCTGGAGCATCGCCTTTCAGGGGCGATCAGCAGTGACCTGCAGCGATCAGCTCTGCGCGCTGGCCGCGTTGAGCTCTGCCAACGTTGCGTCGTCCAGCACCAGCTGCGCGGCCTTTACCAGCTCCTGCAGCTGGCCCAACGATGTGGCACTGGCAATGGGCGCAACGATGGCCGGTTGCCGCATCTGCCAGGCCACGGCCACCTGGCCGGGTGTGGCGCCGTAGCGCTGTGCCACCGCATCCAGCACCGCCAGAATGCGCAGGCCCCGGTCGTTGAGGTACTTGGCGGTCGTGTTCGTGCCCCGGGCGCTCTTCGCGGCGTCTGCCGCCGTGCGGTACTTGCCCGTCAAGAAGCCTGCAGCCAGGGCGTAGAAGTTGATCACGCCCACGCCATGCTCCACGCACAGCGGCTGCAGCGCGTCTTCGAACACCGCGCGGTCGTACAGGTTGAACAATGGCTGCAGGCTTTCATAGCGGGGCAGGTGCAGGCGCTCGCTGGTCTGCAGCGCTTCTGCCAGCCGCGCGGCGCTGTAGTTGGACGCGCCGATGGCCCGCACCTTGCCTGCGCGGATCAGGTCGGCATACGCGCCCAGCGTGTCAGCCAGGGGCACGGTGGCGTCGTCGTCGTGCGACTGGTACAGGTCGATGCGGTCGGTCTGCAGGCGCTTGAGCGATGCCTCCACCGCCTGGCGGATGTACTCGGGCCGCAGGCCCACCTTGCCGTCGCCCATGTCCTTGCCGACCTTGGTGGCCAGCACGATGCGGTCGCGTTTGCCGCTGGCGCGCAGCCATTGGCCGATGACGGTTTCGGACTCGCCGCCCGCATGCCCGGGCGCCCAGCGCGAATACACATCCGCCGTGTCGATGAAGTTGAAGCCTGCGTCGACCCAGGCATCGAGCAGCGAGAACGAGGTGGCTTGGTCGGCCGTCCAGCCGAACACGTTGCCGCCAAAGCACAGGGGCGAGACTTGCAGGCCGGAGCGGCCCAGGGGACGGAGGTTCATCGGTAGCCTTTCAATGCAGGGTGATGGAAGCTCAGGTTCAACGGATGCACTGGAGTTCAGGCGTGGTCTGACAGCGCTGGCTCGATGGGGCGTGGTGCATGCGGAGCACAGATGGGCTGCCGCTCACACCCAGCCCAGCGCGCCCAGCACAGCCCCGGCGCCCAGCATCCACAGCAAATGCAGCTTGGTGCGCCACACCAGCACCACGGTGACCACGCTCAGCAGCCACAGCGGCCAGGCCGTGGCCGGCCCGCCATGGGCACGGGCCAGCACCCACGAGGTGGCCAGCAGCAGGCCGATCACCACCGGGGCCATGCCCTGCTTGAAGGCGCGCACGCCACGGCGTTCGCGGTTGCGGTGGCCCCAGCGCGTGGCCATCCAGGTCAGCAGGCTGCTGGGCAGCATCACGCCCAGCATGCACACCGCCATGCCCAGGGCGCCCAGCAACCAGCCGCCCACGCCGGGGCCGCCGGCGTTGATGCCCACGTTCCAGCCCAGCAGCGCGATGAACAGCACGTTGGGGCCGGGCGCGGCCTGGGCGATGGCGATGGACGCGTTGAATTGCGGGTCGGTGAGCCAGGCATTGCGCTCGACCAGAAAGCGGTGCATGTCGGGCGCGGTGGCAATGGCACCGCCCACCGCCAGTAGCGACAGCGACATGTAGTACAGGAACAGGTTGAACCAGTCCGCAGGACTGAGCGCGATCAGCGGGCCAGTCACAGCGGTGGCAAGGGTGGCAGCAGCGGCGGTGGCGGTCATGGCGCAAGCTTTCTCCACGTCAGCAGGCAGGCCGCGCCGCCCACCACGGGCAGGATCCACAGCAGCGGCCAGCGCAGCACCGCCATGGTGATCACGGTCAAAACCACGAAGGCCACGCACAGCGGCCGGCCCAGCGGGTGCTTCTTGATGGACACGAACAGCTTGATGCCCACCCCGGCGATCAGGCCCGCCGCCACGGCCCCCATGCCGCGCAGCGCACCGGCCACGGCCGGGTGGCTGGAGAACTCCGCGTAGATCACGGCCAGCGCCAGCACCAGCATCAGCGGAAACGTCAGCATGCCCGCCAGCGCAGCGAACGCACCGCGCAGGCCGAAGTAGCGGTCGCCGATCATGATGCTGAGGTTGACCACGTTGGGCCCGGGCATGATCTGCGCCACCGCCCAGTCCTCGACGAATTCTTCGTTGGTCATCCAGCGTTTTTTCTCCACCAGCTCTCGCTGCACCACCGCCAGCACGCCGCCAAAGCCTTGCAGGGCCAGCCAGGTGAAGGACCAGAACAGATCGGACGGGTTGCGGGGCTGGGGCCGCGGCGGTATGCCGGGGGTGGGGGAGGGCAGATCGGTGGGATCGGTGGCGGGGGCCATGGCGAAATAGGAGTAAAAATGGCTGCCACCGCTTGTCTGGCAAGCGGTGGTAGCTATCAAATCAGGAGTATTGCGGCGGAGCGGCCGGCAGCGGCGCGCCCACGCGCCATGTTACGCGCGCTGCAGGTGGGGTGAGGGCGGGGCGCTCGGCGCAGGCGTCGCGTTGCGGCAAGGCTGGGTGTGCCATTTGCGTCCGCGCACAGTGGGTCGTGGGCAGACGGGCGGCAGGGCAGGCCCGGTCAAGGCAATGGGTGGTGAGAAATGGGTCTGAAGGCCGGCGCTGCGCGTGGCTGCGGTATGCACAGTGACCGTGTCACTCGGTGAGCGCCACCCCGGCACTCTGCGGGCGACTGCCACTACCCCAGCTTGCCGCGCGAGAGATGGTCCTTGTTGCGCCAGCCGGCGGCTTCTGGCGTGTCGACCTTGAAGAGCTTGATGTCAGCCTGGCTCGCATGCTTGACGCGAAACACCTTGAAGCTGGCTTGGTTGGCATAGGGCACGAAGAACCAGATGGCGTCGCCGCTGGCCTGCGTGGGGTAGGCCACCTCATGCCAGCATAGGTCGGCCATGCTTTGCTGGGCCACCTCGCACACACAGGCGTCGGCCTGGTGCTCGTATTTCACTTCGAGGATCTTGGCCATGGGCGTCCTTGTTCCTTGTGATGGGTTTGGCGGAAATCGGCAGGGCATGCGTCTTGCCACGCCCTTCATGTCACTTGCGTCCGGTGTCAGGTGCCTGAGCACTGTTCATTGTGAAGATGCATTCGCAGCGGCGTGTTGGTGGTTGTACCCGGTCCCCTCCGCGTGGCTGCCGTTGCTGTTGCTGCTCCCGCACGCTGCAGATTCCCGGCGCAGCATCGCCATCTCCCGATCGATCAGGTTGGAGTGGCTCGCCTTCTCCAGCGCATAGCGCGACAGTTCTTCGACCTCTGCATTGAACCCGGGGTGGTCCAGCCGCCGCAATGACGCCAGCGCCCGCTGAAGTGCAATGCCCACCTCGACCGCGGGCGCGCCGTAGCGCACCAGGGGCGTCCACACGTCCTCCAGCAAGCCCGCCTCGCGCAACCCCGGGGCGGTGACCCGGTCGAACTCCACCGCGGCGTCGTGTTGCGCAGCGGTCTGGCGCCCGGTGTCCACCCAGAAGATGAGGGTGCGCACCGCCGCAGCGATCACGTCGAGGGCTGTCCCCGGGTCGTTGACAGAGGCAGACATCGCGCGCGCCGCGATCTCGCCCATCACCACCATCCCGAAGCGTGGGTCATGGTCGAAGCTGCGCCCCGCGCCGATCAATACGGCATCGGCAATGGCCTGCTGGTCATTGACCGCCAAGTCGGCATCGCAACTGGCCAGCACCACCGAAGGCTCGACGAATGCACCGGGCAAGACGTGCAGATGCAGCGTCGTGCCCAGCGCCTCGGCCCGGGCCTGCAGGATGTCCATCGAAATGTGCTGCACGAAGCCTGTGGCGGGCGCCCGCACCGCGTGGCGTCCTTGGGCGCCAGGTGGCTGCCGCTTGCCGCCCAGAAAAGGTTTTTGCAGGCGCTGTGCCATGGCGGCCATGGTGGCAGCCTCGACCCGCCGGATGGTCTCGCCAAGGCGGCCCAGCACGGACAGATAGTCGATCCAGCGCAGCAGCACCACCACGACCAGCACCAAAATGACCAGCGTGAAGCCAAAGAGCACCAGCCGCCCTCCGTCGCCGTACAGGTGCGCATGCAGCCCGACCAGGGCGATCACGCTGTACAAAAACGTCCCGACAAAAGCCGCCAGCGTGTTCTGCACCGTGGAGTCTTCGATCAGCAACTGCGACGCGCGGGGTGTGGCGCTGTTCGACACGGCACCGAAAGAGCCCACCATGGTGCTGGCCGAGAAGATGGCCACCGTGAGCATGCTGGAGGCCAGGATGCCCAGCAGGCTGCCGATGGAGTCCGACCCCAGCTTGATCGCCACGCTCTCAGGTATGTACGGCCCTATCAATGCGGACGACGCCACCGCCATCAACGCGAACAGCGAGAAGAGCGCGCAGCGGCTCCAGGTCTTGCGGGTCAGCCGCAGCAATTGATAGCGAAGTTTTTCAGACATGCGCGTCAGTATCCGAGCGCTGGGGCTGGCGGGTCTGAAGGACGGCACCGCCAGATGACCACTGCCTCAAGGGCCTCTTGTGTTTTGCCCCCATACGACGGGATGGCCACGATTCAATCCCAGTGGATCTTGGAACCGCTCGACCAGTAGGCTCGCGAAAATCGGCGCGACACCTGGGCATATCTATGGGTCGCGTGCCGTTTCGGCGACGCGTGCCACATCCGGATCTGAAGTCGGCTGCATGCTTCAGATAAAAAAACCGGACACGTCGACGATGTACATAGCTTCAGTTTCCACTTGGCCAAATTGACACCTGAAAAAAGCCACGGATGACCGTCAGACTTATCAACACCGCAATTTGCCATTGGGATTTCCCGCTGAAGCCATGACCCTGTCAGTCAAGGCAAATGATGTGGCGTTGAATGCTGCCATTCCCGAAGTGCGAGCCGGTAGCCAAACCGTGCAGTGCCAGCGCCGCAGCTGGTGTGCTGGCCATGCGGACCCGCCATCGCATCGACGTCCTGCTCACGGGCGTGGGCGTGCCACAACGTCCCGTGATCTTCATCAACGGGCTAATCGGAGGTGGATCTGTTTCGGGCAGTGGTCCTACAGTTTCGCGCCATATGGTCACGAGGGCGGCGCACCATTTCAGCTCTGTGCAATGCAAAATTCGTGGTCTATGCCCAAGCAACCATCCAGCAGTGCCACCTTCGCCGATTTCGCTCTAACGGCTCAATCCAAATCCGTGCGGGACGCGCTGGCAAAGCTGCTGGCACTGACCGACTTTCGGTACATTGGCATATGGCGTTTTAAAGACGGAATGGCCACGGCCGCGGTGCACTTCGACCGCCAAGATCCAACCGCCATCGCCTCGGGCATAGTGCCTCAAACCGCTACCTACTGCTGCTATGTCCGCGAGAGTGGCGTTCCCTTCAAGACACCTCAGGCGTTGCTCGATGAACGCTTGGCGTCCCATCCTGCCAGAGAGACCGTCGCGTCCTATGTCGGGGTGCCTGTGATGGACTCGAACGGATCCATTGTCGGTACGTTGTGCCATTACGATTTGGTGCCACGGGATGTGGAGCAGGTCGACACGAAGTTGATGCTGCTGGTGGCCAGTTACTTGACCATGAACAATCTGGTACCACCCTACCCGGAAAGCACCGTCTAACTTGTCGAGCTATGCGCTGGAGAAGGCGAGCCATTCCAACCTGATTGACCGAGAGATGGCGATGCTGCGCAGGGAATTTGTCAGTGACAAGCGCACCCTGGAGTCAACGGCGTCTCAGGCGCGCCAGGCCGAACAACGCCATGATGGACGCCAGTCCAATAAGGGCCCACTCCGACAGCGTAGGAATGGCTGCCGCTGCAACTACCGGTACAGCGGCTACTGTGAAGCTTGTGGGGTTGGCCGCACCCGCTACAGCCGGGTCATCTGTCTGGTTGGTCGCGTCGTTCGTGCCATCTCCGTCAGAGTCGTAAGCGACGCTACCCTGGTTGGAAACCACCGTGCCGGCAGCGGCTGGGTTGACAGTGGCTGTGACGGTGAGGATCACCGTGCCGCTGGAAGGAATGCTCCCGTTCCATGTCACGGTGTTGGTGCCTACGGTAGCCACGGCAGTGCCGCTGGAGGCGGTGGCACTTACTAGCGTCACGCCCGCGGGTAAAACGTTTGTGAACTCGTTGCCAGGGTTGTTAGCCTGCGCGGCAGGCCCGCTGTTTGTGAGCACGACTGTGTAGGTGGCTGTACTGCCTGGGATGAACGTGCCTGCGACGGTCTGGGTTGCTGTGACATAGGGCGCTGGTGCGAGCGACACCCGCAGGGTGAACGAATCAGCGTTCAGGCCTGCACCCCAGGCCCACACATAGGTGCCAGGCGTCGCGCCAAGACCTGCCAGGGTGGTTGCGTTCCAAATAGCACCACCGGAAAGGGGCGACCCCGAGACGTAGCCCTGCGGAACGAACAAGAAGCCTGAAGTGCCGCTGAGAGCCACACGCTGGCCAGACGAACTGGAGGCAAAAACAAGAGTCCCCGATCCATACGAGGCGGGTCCAGTAAAGCCTGTAAATCTGTCAGCATTGACCGTTGTACCGTAGGCAACAGAACCCACTGCAGGCCGCATCTGCGACGAGAAACCGAAGACAGGTCCAGCAACAGTTAGCGCTGTTGTATTCAACGGGCCGCTGCCGGTCACTTCCACGTTCGGTCCGTTCTCGTACATGAAAGCAACGTGTGCCGCGTGTGATGCCCCCGTACAGGTCACCAAGGCGGCCGCTGCCGCAAGTCGCGTGATTTTCATGGAGCTTTGTCTGCCCTTTTTTAGGAGATCGAGAAGGACGCCCTTATTGCTACCGACATGTTCCGAGCGTCATGTTTGTTGGCCAAGCTTTGCCAAGGGATAAACGATACCGGATTTTCTTACCGAGGGACGTGCGCCTGCCACGACCCAACGGCGGATCGACTTGCTGTTAAGGCAGATATTCGATGGTTATGGATCCATCGCCGCCCGCTGCAGACGAATTGCCGCCATTCGTCGACACGGAGTACGAGGACCCGGAGGGGCCAGTGCTGCCGCCTCCGCCACCTCCGCCCCATCCACTCGTGCCGGAAATGGATGCACTGCCGCCTCCCCCTCCATAGCCTCCGCCGCCTCCGGAGCCAAAAAGTCCGCCGCCGTTGCCGCCGTTACCACCACCGTTGCCTGCACCGCCAACCGCATAGGTGTTGCTTCCTCCACCGCCACCGTTGCCAGCCCCTCCGCTCGACCCGTTCCAAAATCCGTATGGGTCTGTGCCACCTGCGCCACCGATGCCTGCTCCCCCTCCAGATGCTGCACCCGGGCCGCTGCCAGCCTCGCCTGCGCCCGTACCAGCACCACCGCCGTTTCCGCCCCTACCGCCGATGACGCCTCCACCTCCGCCCCCGCCCGCTATTATCTGATCGGCAGTGCCTGCACGAAAGCTGCTCGCACCGCCACCACCTCCTCCACCGTAGCTGTTGTTTGAGTAAGTAGATGCTTGGCCACCTCCGCCAACGATCAGGGCGAAGGTATCGCCGCTATTGACTGTAAGAACTGCCGTGACGCGGCCGCCGTGGCCGCCTGGGGAAGTGTTGGATCCATGAAAACGGGAGCTGGCCCCTCCCCCACCCGTCGCGACGATCCGGACCCTGGTCACGCCAGAAGGTACGGTCCAAGTCGCGGCTCCTGGTATCGCAAAAGTCGCACCCGGTCGTACTGTGAGGGGCGAAGCAGGGTTGGCGCTGACGCTCCCCAGCGTTGCAGAAATGTTCGTGCTTCCGGCAGCGAGCGTGGTTGCCAGTCCTTGGCTACCGGGGGTATTGTTGATGGTCGCCACGGTCGCGGCGTCCGACGTCCAGTTGACGGACGTTGTGATGTTCTGGGTGGAGCCGTCCGTGTATCGGCCTGTCGCTGTGTACTGCTGCGTGCCTCCGGCCACGACGTCTGCACTCCCGGGCGAGATGACTATGGAGGCCAGTGCCGCGGCGCTCACCGTCATCGTCGCTGCCGGGGAAGAAATCGCGCTCTGGGTCGCTCTGATGGAGCTTGTTCCGCTGGCAAGCGCCGTTGCGCGGCCATTGGACCCGGGCGCGTTGCTGATAGAAGCGACAGAGGCGTTGCTGGATGACCAACTCACCTGCGTCGTCACATCCTGCGTACTGCCGTCGGTGTAACTGGCGATCGCCGTGAACTGCTGGGACAAACCTTTGGGCACACTAGGTGAGGTGGGTGTCACGGCAATGGAAACCAGCGTTGCGGGCACAACTATGAGGGTGGTAGCCGGGGATGTGACGGCACCCAGTGATGCAGTGATGGCACTGGTGCCGGTAGTCAAAGTAGTGGCCTCACCGTTCGTACCTGCTGCATTGCTGATCGTCGCTACGGATGTGCTGCTGGACGTCCAGGTCACCTGCGTGGTGAGCACCTGCATCGACTGATCGGTGTAGGTGCCTGTGGCCGTGAACTGCTGCGTTCTGCCTTTGGGTACGCTGGGTGAACTCGGTGTCACGGCGATGGAAAGCAACGTGGCCGGTGTGACCGTCAGCGTGGTAGGCGCAGACGAGACGCTCCCCAGCGAGGCCGTGATCGATGTGGCGCCGGTGCCCAGTGTGGTGGCCTGACCGTTGGTGCCCGCCGCGTTGCTGATCGTTGCCACTGCTGGACTACTCGATGCCCAAGTCACCTGCGCCGTGAGCGTCTGCGTTGTCTGGTCGGTATAAGTGCCTGTCGCCGTGAACTGTTGCGGCATGCCTTTGGGAACGCTGGGCGATTTGGGTGTCACGTCGATAGACACCAGCTTGGCCGCCGTCACTGTCAGGTTGACCGGCTGTGAGCTCAGGTTGCCGATCCTTGCTGTGATAGCGGCGGTGCCACTGGCCAATGTCGAAGCTCGGCCGGTCGTTCCCGCAGCGTTGCTGATCGTTGCCACAGCTGGATTGCTCGACGACCAGGTGACCTGGTTGGTGAGCACCTGTGTTGTCTGATCGTCATACGTGCCTGTGGCTGTGAACTGCTGCGGCAAGCCGACTGCCACCGACTCCAAGCCAGGCGATATGGAAATGGACACGAGTGATGCCGGTGCCACAGTCAGCGACGCGGCTGGCGAGGACACCGATGCCAGGGTGGCCGTGATGCCCGTAGTGCCAGTGCCGCGAGCCACCGCGACGCCTTGCGCGTCGATGCTGGCCACGCCGGGCGCGGTGGAAGTCCAATTCACCTGCGTGCTCAGGTTTTGCGTGCTGCCGTCGCTGTAGGTGCCGGTGGCCATGAATTGCTGTACAGCGCCCAGCGCAACGGCTGATGTCGTCGGCGTGACTGCAATGGACACCAAACTGGCGGCAGTGACGTTCAGCGTGGCCGTCGAGCTGAGGCTACCGCACAAGCTCGCGTTCTGGCATTTCGCCATGACCGATGCGCCTCCTGGGGCCATTGCGGTGGCGAGGCCGGACGTGTCGACCTTCACCCGTGTGACATCAGACGTGCTCCAGCGCACCGCTGCGCCAAGATCGTGCGTGGTGCCATCGCTGAAAGTGCCGATGGCCGAGAACTGCGTCGTGGTGCCGGCGGGCAGGGTGCTGATGCTGGGGGTCACTGCGATGCCGGTCACCGTGGCCGCAGTGACTGTCAGAACCGTAGTCCCTGATTTTCCATTCAGGGTAGCGCTAAGCGACACGGCACCAGGAGCGATGGCAGTGACCAGGCCGGTCGATGGGCTGACGGTGGCCACCGCCGTGTTGGCAGAAGCCCAAGCCACCTGCGACGTGACGTCTTGATGGCTGTTGTCAGAGTAGATGGCCGTCGCTGCCAAACGCACCGTTGTGCCTGCTGCGATGCTCGGGCTGGCTGAGGTGACTTCGATAGTGCTCAGGGTCGGCGCAGACGGTCCGTCACTGGCACCACCACCACTGCCTCCGCATGCGCTGAGCACTATCAGGATCAATATCGTGAACAACCGAAGGAGCGAGAACGAACTAATGCGGTGTGCTGTTTGCATCAAGTTTGACAAGGAATGTTGGCGACTCGCCAAGTGGTTGATTGGCGGGGATGCGTGCATTCGCTGTGTCATGCACAGAACTGAATACTCAGTACCAGGTTCAAACCTGGGAGGGTGCTGCTACGGCTTGATTAGTAGCTGCAACAAACGCATCGCCTGTTCAAACTGAATGTAAGCAGTGCGCCACCCTGTGCATATAGTCCATTCGGACCGGTGTTGCAGAGAAGCCCTCCCCAGCGCACCGACGCATTTGCTCAATGCGTCAGTGAAGCGTCCGACAACATGGCGTTCAGCGTTGCCCAGAACTCTCTGGGTGCAACCGGCTTGTGCAATAAAGCGACGTCACTGTTGAGCGCCTCGCGCAGCCGTTCTGGGGCAGTGTCTCCGGTGATGAGAAGCGCAGGTACCGACCTGCCATAGTGATTTCGCAAGTGCCGGATCACCTCAGCCCCGTTTTGGCCGTCTCGTAGCCTGTAGTCACTCACGATAGCGTCCGGCTGAAATTCGCGCAGCGCCAAAGCCTCCTGCAAACCCTCGACAGCCATCGCCAAGCAGCCCCAGGTTTCCAGCAGCGTCAGCATTGCCAAGCGGACGGTTTCGTCGTCGTCGACTACCAACACCTGGCGACCAGCCAAGATCGGCGATGGCAACGCATGCCACGGCTGCAACGCGGCAGGCCTTTCACCTTCGGCGGAAAGGGGAACGCTGACCCTAAACACACTGCCGCGCCCCGGCTTGGAGGACAGCGTCAACGGTATGTCCAATGAGCGGCACAGGCCATCCGCGATAGCCAGTCCCAGGCCCAGCCCTTTGCGGCGATCACGTTCTGGGTTGCCCAGCTGATGAAACTCGCGAAAGATCTCGCGCTGCTGGTGTTGGGCGATGCCCACGCCCGTATCGAACACCTCGATGGAAAGACGCTCGCCGCGCTGGCGACAGCCGATGAGGATGCCGCCCCGCTCGGTGTAGCGAATGGCGTTGCTGATGACGTTGCGAAGTATCAGCTCCAACAGCGCACCGTCCGTGAGGACCACCGCGCGACAGTCCCTGGAGCGGTAGAGCAAGCCCTTGGCGTCTGCCTGCGGCGCGAGCTCTTCTTCCAACTTGTGCAGCATTTTCTGTACGCAATGGCTTGAGAGCGTTGGCCGTATGACGCCCGCCTCAATGCGCGAAAAATCCAGCAGCGTATCCAGCATCTCCCTGGACGCAACGCTCGCTGCCTTGGCATGGTCGAGCACCGGCTTTTGCGAGGGCGCTAACGGGCCTGACGACAGCGCCTCCAGGAAAAAACCCATGGCATGAACGGGCTGACGCAAGTCATGGCTTGCCGCAGCCAGGAAGCGGGACTTGGCTTGGTTTGCCTGCTCAGCGCGTTCTCTTTCGTCGTTGGCAGTTTGCTTTTCTACCTCAAGCCTCTTGATGAGATCGAGGTTTTCAAAACGCAGTCTGATTGACTCCTTCAAACCGCGTCCGATGAGTTTGGCTTGGCCGTACTGACTGAGCACGTAGATCATGCAGCAAGCTCCCATCGCCTGGTACATCAAGCCGTCCATGACGAGGAAGCGGCTCCCTGTGACCAGCAGCATGGGCATGATCAACGCGATGAATAAAAGTTGCACGGGGGAAAGCAGGGGAACGGCATTGCTGCTGATGGCGGCCATCGTTCCCAGCAGCATGGCGGTAGACGCAGGTGACGACCCCTCTTGCACCACAATCCAGCCCAGGCATCCCCAGATGACGCCTTCCAGTGCCTTCCCTACAGCCAATTGCCCTGTGATGCGTGGCATTTGCTCAAAGCTGAACCCGTACTTCAGCGTACGCCGGCAATACACCACCATGGTGATGCGGCACACGAGTGTGATCACGTACCAAAAAGCCAGCCAAGCGTTGTTGATGGACGGTGCAAGCACGCGGATTTTTTCACCGGTCGCTTCGGATACGAAGGTGTGCTGCGCTCCGCTGGTCACGTTGAATACCACGACCAACAGGGTGGCGAGCAGGAAGCCGATAGGAAGCGACTGGCCAATGCCGCCTATAACCAGCTTGAGCTGCGCGGCATAGATTTGATCGTCGTCGTTCACAAAATAAGTCCTTGTCGCCGCGCGACGAATACCGCCTCGGAGCGGCTCGATGCCGACAGGGCCGCCAGGGTGGCCTGCACGTGCCCCCGCACGGTATGTTCCGACAGCGATAGGCGCCGCCCAATCATCTTGTTGGACAGTCCCTGACTGAGAAGATCCAGAACCTCCAGCTGTCGCGGCGTCAGGGAGGCAGGGTTTTTTGTGCCGGTCACTTCCACCGATGCAGCCCCATCGCGCAACAGCATCTGCACGTTCTGCAAAAGCCGCTCTGGATTTTCTGTTTTGGAGAGGAAAACGACAGCTCCCCGCTCGCGGGCCTGTTCTATGCGATCGGGCATGTCGTATGCCGACACCACAACGATGCGCGTGTTTGGCCACTTGCGCAGCAGCAGGCCGATGCCCTCCAGCCCGCTCAATCCCTGGAGTTGAACGTCAAGCAGGATGAGCGTGGGCGCGATCTCTGAGAGGCGCAGCGCCTGCTCTAAAGATGCTGCTTGGTGGATCTCTACATCTTGCAGGCCATTGGCCAAGACCATAGCGATTCCAGCCCGAAAGAGGCTGTGATCGTCGATGAGCAGAATTGCCTTCATGCAGGCAATGTAACCAGTCCTGAGAATGCTCTGTCATTTACTCGCCACACCAGTCCGAATGGACTATATGCACCGAGGGGGCCATTGCTTATATTGATCCGGCACAGGCACGCATGTCGATGTAATCCGGCTTAAATTGGCGCTACCACCTCTGCACCTCGCGGCATGATTAATTATTTCATGCGTCAAATAAAGCATTAAATGCTGTCAGTCGGTAGGGGGCACTTTTGGCTGACGTGAGTGCAAGCAATTTTCCATTTGAGACTGACTATGAAGCTTTCACTGCTTGCAAAAGCCGTGTGCCCCGCATAGGCCAACTTATTTCACTCTAAGGTTCAGGTAAAGCGCTGGAGATTTCTGCAGCGCGCATTCACCTATGGCTCGGTAGCTCTGTTGACAGCCTGCGGCGGAGGAGGCGGCGATAGCACTCCATTGCCTCCGGAACCTGCACAGGTTACCTACAGCGTCGGTGGGCAACTGTCCGGCCTGGGCACAGGCAAGACGGTCGTCATTGCAGACGCCAGCGGCCCTAGCGCGTCCCTGTCCACCAATGGCAGCTATAGCCTGCGCCTGGCCGCGGGAACGGTCTACAGCTTGCGGGTGCAGGCACAACCCACTGGTCAGACCTGCAACCTCACCAACGGCAGCGGCACGGCCACGGCCGATGTGAACAACGTGACCATGACCTGCCTGGACAACGAGGTGCCTGCCCAGGCGCAGACCGTCACGGGTTCGGTTGCAGGGCTCCAAGCGGGCAGCAGCGTTGTATTGCGCTTGATCAGCGTCAACAACTCCACTCAAGACCCCACCGTGCGTGCCGATGGCAGGTTCGCATTTGCGCAGCCTGTGCTGGGCGCGTACAGCATTACGGTACTCACCCAGCCCAGCGGGCAATCCTGCGCTGTGGCCAACGGCCAGGGACAGGTGCAGCCCGGTTCGCCCTCGGCAAGCGTCGTAGTGACCTGTGCCACCAGCGCCTACAAACTGTCAGGCAGGCTGCGAGGCAGCCTGGGCCAAGTCGTGCTGCGCAACAGCGTCAACGCAGACACCCTCACGCTCAACAGCAACGGCGACTTCACCTTTGCACAGCCTGTCTTGCATGGGGGTCGCTACGCCGTCTCGGCGATCTCGTCGGGCGCCAGCCAAATGTGCACCGCGTCGTCGGGTACCGGCACGGCAGTGGCAGACGTCACCCAGCTCACGGTGGACTGCGAGGACACTTCGCCGCCTCCACCGCCCCCCGCACCGGTGGCGATCCCAGCGGTGCCCACGCTCACACTGGGCTACGACGTGAAGACCTTCAAACTCAGTTGGACGACCGTGTCCGCGCCCACTGGCGGTGGCGCTGTGAGCTACAAGGTCACGGAAGATCCCGATGGTGCAGGCCCCCAGACGGACACACAGCTCGCAACGGGCCTGAGCACCACCAGCTATGACCGGGTGGTCACCGGGCTGTTGCACACCCGGCTGAACGCCACATACCGGGTGAGCGCCTGCAACAGCGCAGGCTGCAGCGCCTGGTCTGCTGCCCAGACCGTGGACTTGACGCGCGCCATTGGGTATTTCAAAGCCGGTAATACAGGCGACAGTGACGAGTTTGGCTACAGCATGTCCATGTCAGGCGACGGGAACACTCTGGCGGTGGGAGCCATCTACGAGGACAGCAATGCCACAGGCATCAACGGCGACCAAACCAACAATGCCGCCGGTGATTCTGGCGCGGTGTATATCTTTTCGCGCAGCGGCAGCATGTGGATCCAGCAAGCCTACGTGAAGGCCAGCAACACGGAGAGCGATGACCGGTTTGGCTTCAGCGTGTCTCTCTCCGGCGATGGGAACACCTTGGCGGTGGGGGCGATATTGGAAGACAGCAACGCCACGGGAGCCAATGGCGATCAAACCAGCAACTCAATGGTCAACTCCGGCGCCGTGTACATCTATGCGCGCAGCGGTAGCACTTGGAGCCAACAAGCCTACATAAAGGCCAGCAATCCAGGCCCTGTCGACTTTTTTGGTCGCAGCGTATCTCTCTCGGGCGATGGCAGCACTTTGGCAGTGGGCGCAGATTGGGAGAGCAGCAACGCCACAGGCATCAACGGTGACCAGACCAACAATGCGAGCGGCGCCTCCGGCGCTGTGTACGTCTTCACACGCAGTGGCAGCACCTGGAGCCAACAGGCCTACGTGAAAGCCAGCAACACAGGGGCGAACGACAAGTTTGGCTACAGCGTGTCGCTTCAGCCGACGGCAGCACCATGGCTGTAGGTGCGGTCTTTGAGGCCAGCAACGCCACAGGTATCAATGGCAACCAAGCCGACAATTCAGCCGGTGATTCTGGGGCAGTCTATGTCTTTACTCGCAGTGGCAGCGCCTGGAGTCAGCAAGCCTATTTGAAGGCTAGCAATACAGGGCCACTCGACCAGTTTGGCAGTAGCGTGACTCTTTCAAGCGATGGCAATACCCTCGCTGTCGCAGCGCCGACAGAGGACAGCAATGCGACGGGCGTCAACGGCGACCAAGCCAATAATGCCGCCGGCGATTCTGGCGCTGTGTACGTGTTCACGCGCACCGGCAGCACGTGGAGCCATCAAGCCTATGTGAAGTCGAGCAATACTGCTGCGGGTAGCCGGTTTGGCAGCAGCATCGCTTTGTCAGGCGACGGCAACACGCTGGCGGTGGGGGCGGCTCGGGAGAGAAGCAACGCCACAGGCATCAACGGCGACCAAGCCAGCACTGCAGCTGCCAACTCCGGAGCGGTGTACGTCTTCAAACGCACCGCAAGCACCTGGACTCAGCAGTCCTACGTCAAAGCCAGCAACACGGCGTCGAATTACGATTTTGGCTGGAGCGTGGCGCTGTCGAGCGATGGCAGCACCCTGGCAGTGGGTGCGAAATCCGAAGACAGCAACGCCGTGGGCATCAACGGCGACCAAGTCAACAACGCATCCAACAATTCTGGTGCGGTGTACATCTACTAATCCGACGGAAGGCTTACGAAGGCTGCCGCTCGCGCGCGAGACAGCGCGAGCACAGCCCATACAGGTCCGCTGTAATGGGTCGGTCGCGACGATTTTATTTGACAATCAATTCACACTGGTAATTTGAAATTTGGATTGTGGAAATATTCGCTGAATAGATTTAAATGCCGAACGGCTGCTCCGAGATTCAGGCAGCCCGTCCCCGGACTAAATCTATTTGGCATTAAAAATATTTCTTTTTAGGACAAGTGTTGTGAGCGCACGGGTTTAATAACCGAGCTGCAATAGTCACTCTCAATTTCCCTTCTGTTGTTTTTGGGCAGCTTCGAACGACTGTTTGGTCAGTCCAAATGGACTGATTTAGTGCTTCGGGTGGAAGGCCATTAGGTCTTCAAAGCTAGCATCGCACCGTACTAATCCAAATGCATCCCAGTCCGGTATTGCCTTTAGGAAAAAGCGTGCGGTATCAAGTCGCCCGGAAACCACCATGTCAACGCCAATCTCGAACATCTTTTCCCCGCTCGGACACGGCAGCCGCGTCATGCACATGCCAGCTTGGCTGGACAAATGCTTAGGCGAAGCCTTCTGGCTGGTGGCCTGTGTGCTGTGGATGGCTCTGACGGCACCGGGGGTGTGGGCCAACACAGCTACGCGCAGCACCGCCACGGATGCCATTGCCAGCGAAGTGTCGGCAGGTGATCAGCACACTTGCGCGGTCGTGGCCAGTGGCGCAGTGCAGTGCTGGGGCGGCAATATCAAGGGCCAAAGCAACGTGCCCGCGGCGCTGCAAGTAGGCGGGGCGGTGTCGGTGGCTGCGGGCGCTTCGCACACCTGTGCGGTGACCATGGGCGGTGCAGTTCAGTGCTGGGGCGACAACGAACGGGGCCAAACCGGCGTACCGGCCGCGCTGCAAGGCGGTGGGGCGGTGTTCGTGGCTGCGGGCCTTTACCACACCTGTGCAGTAGCAACAGGGGGCGCCGTGCAGTGCTGGGGCAGCAACGACGCGGGTCAAACCAGCGTTCCGGCCGCGTTGCTAAGCGGCGGGGCGGTGTCTGTCACCACAGGCAATTACCACACCTGTGCGGTGACCATGGCCGGTGCCGTGCAGTGCTGGGGCGGCAATGTCGAGGGCCAATCCAGCGCACCGGCCGCTCTGCAAGGCGGCGGGGCAGTGTCTGTGGTTGCGGCAGGTAACCACACCTGCGCAGTGACAACGGGGGGTGCCGTGCAGTGCTGGGGCCGCAACAATGAAGGTCAAACCAACGTGCCAACCACACTGCAAGGCAGTGGGGCGGTGGCATCTGTGGATGCGGGCGCTTTTCACACCTGTGCGGTGACCACTGGCGGTGCCGTGCAATGCTGGGGCAACAACGGCAGTGGCCAAGCCAGTGTGCCGGCGGCGCTGCAAGGCGGCGGGGCGGTCTCGGTGGCTGCGGGTGGTTATCACACCTGCGCGGTGACCACGGGCGGCGCCGCGCAGTGTTGGGGCAACAACGGCAATGGCCAATCCAGCGTGCCGGCGGCGCTGCAAGGCGGCGGGGTGGTGTCGGTGGCTGGGGGCGGTTACCACACCTGCGTACTGACCACAGGCGGTGCCGCGCAGTGCTGGGGCAACAACGGCAGTGGTCAAACCAGCGTGCCGGCGGCGCTGCAAGGCGGCGGATCGGTGTCCGTGGCGGCGGGCTATATGCACACCTGCGCGGTGGCCACGGCCGGCACTGTGCAGTGCTGGGGCGACAACGGCAGTGGCCGAACCAGCGTGCCAGCCGCGTTGCAAGGTGGCGGGGCGATGGCCGTGTCCGCGGGTGGTTCGCATACCTGTGCGGTGACCACAGTCGGCGCCGTGCAGTGCTGGGGCGACAACGATAGTGGTCAAACCGTCGTGCCGGTCATGCTGCGAGGCGGCGGGGCGGTGTCCGTGTCTGGGGGCGGTTACCACACCTGCGCGCTGACCACTGGCGGCGAGGTGCAGTGCTGGGGCCGCAACATTGAAGGACAAACCAACGTGCCGGCGGCCCTGCAAGGGAGTAGGGCAGTGTCCGTGGCCGCTGGCGCTTTTCACACCTGTGCGGTGATCACGGGCGGTGCCGTGCGATGCTGGGGCAAGAACGTCAACGACCAAACCAGCGTGCCGGTAACGCTGCAAGGCGGCGGGGCGGTGTCCGTGGATGCGGGTGGTTATCACACCTGTGCTCTAACCACGGGCGGCGCTGTGCAGTGCTGGGGCTACAACAGCCGCGGCCAGACCAGCGTGCCGACGGCGCTGCAAAGCGGCGGGGTGGCGTCCATCGCTACGGCTCATGAACACACCTGTGCAGTGACCACCGACGACACTGTGCAGTGCTGGGGCTCCAACGGCTACGCGCAGGCACCCGCATTGCGTGCCTCTCCTCGCCAGTCGATCACCTTTACCCAGGTAGCCTCGCCGCGGGCTGGCGCCAGCAGTTCGCTCATGGCCAGCGCCAGCAGTGGCCTGGCGGTCAGTTTCGATACCTGGACGCCTGATGTCTGCAGCGTAGCTGGCAGCACCGTGACCCTTCTGCCCGGCAAGACGGGCCACCTGTGCGGCGTGCGGGCCTCGCAGCCCGGTGGCACGGATGCGAGCAACTTCCGCTACGCTGCCGCGCCAGTGCGCTCGCAAGTGTTGGTCGTGCAGGCTGACCTGCCATCGGCGCCCACGGGCCTGCAGGCAACGCCGGGAGACCGCGCCGTCTCCCTCGCCTGGGCTGCGGCCAGCGACAACGGCAATCCCATCACCGGCTACACCGTGACCGGCGTGCCGAGCGGCGGCGGCATCAGTGTGGGCTGCAACACAATCGGCACTTTAACCTGCGTGGTTCTGAACCTCGCCAACGGCACGGCCTACACGTTCAACGTCACTGCGACCAACAGCGCAGGCACCGGCCCAGCATCGAGCCCGCCGGTTTCCGCCACACCCAAGGGCCTCCAAACCATCACGTTCACTCATCCGGGCAACCGAACCTTCGGCACCTCGCCCACCCTGGTAGCCACTTCCACCAACGCGACTCCACCTCCCAGCTTCAGTTCCGGCTCGACCGGTGTCTGCACGGTCACCCCGGGCGGTGCACTCACCTTTCTGGCTGTCGGCAGCTGCACCATCCACGCAGACCAGGCGGGCACCACCGCCTTCGACGCAGCACCGCGCGTGAGCCAGACCTTCGCAGTCACCGCGCAGCTATCGGTATCGGGCACCGTGCCGGGCATGGCGGGCACCGCCACGGCCAGCCTGACGGGCGGCGGTGCGGGCTGCACGTTTGCCAGCGGCACCGGTTTCGCTCCGCCAGGCAGCCCCCCAGCGGCTACATCTTGCCCCACGGTGGTTTTGCCTTTGCGGCCACAGGGTGCACGGGTGGCAGCAGCGTCACTCTTACGCTGACCTACCCGCAGGCCCTGCCTGCCGGCGTGCAGTTCTGGAAGTTCGGTCCGGCCACGGCGGGGGGCACCACGTCCACCTGGTTCCAGTGGGCGGGTGCCACGCTGAGCCCGGACCGCCGCACGGTGACCTACACCGTGACCGACAACGGCATTGGGGATGCCGACGCGACCCTGGGCACGATCCGCGACCCGTTCGCGCCGGTGCTGGCTGCGGCGCCGGCTGGGGTGGCTTCGATTCCGACGCTCAGTGAGTGGGGCTTGATCCTTACCTCGCTCATGGCAGCGGGGATGGGCATGTTGGTGCTGCGCCGCCGTCCGACCGGCCTCACGGCTTGATGTGCGCGCAATACGCTCCTACCGCTCGCCCATATTGATTTTTATGCTATTAAAAGTGGAGCGACGCTCCTCGCAAAACCGCTGCGCCTCGTCCACCAGCCACTCCCGCACCTGGTCCATCGCCGGGCTGGGGTGTGCGGTGGTCACAAACGAATATGCCGCACGCGACAACACGCTCTGGGCCAACACAGGCACCAGACGCCCGGCCTTCACGTCCTGCACCACCAGCGCGGCTCGGCCCATCGCGATGCCCTGGCCGGCCAGGGCCGCGCCCAGCGCCAGTTGCGACAGGTTGAACTGCTGACCACCCGCCCAGGGTGGTGGCGCGGCGCCCACTTGGGTGAACCAGTGCTGCCACTCTTCGTAGGTGTCCGCGCCGTCCCAGGCGCTGCTGTCGTGCAGCAGCCAGTCGCCCTGCAGGTCCCCTGGCGTGGTGATGGGCGGGTTGCGGGCTAGGAAGGCGGGGCTGGCCACCGGGATGAGCCATTCGTCCAGGAACACGGTGGCGCTCAGGTCGCGGTAGCCACCCAGGTCGAAGCGCACGGCAGCCTCGATGCCGTCTCGCACCATGCGGGTGCGGTCCAGCGTGTGGAACTCCCCGAAAACGCGCAGACCCAGGCTCGGATACTGCCGAAAGAACTCACCCAGCCGGGGTGTGAGCCAGCTCATGGCGAACGACGGCGAGCAGCTGAGCGTGGCGGTGGCGGACTCCGGCGGCTGGCGCATCTGGGCGAGGGTGCTTTCGATGGCGGTGAAGCTCTCGCGCAGCACTACGGCCAGCCATTGGCCCTCGGGCGTGGGCACCAGGGCGCGCGGGGTGCGCAGGAATAGCGGGCGGCGCAGCCAGTCTTCGAGCTGCTTGACCTGCTGGCTGACCGCCCCCTGGGTGATGCACAGCTCTGCCGCCGCCTTGGTAAAGCTGCCGTGGCGGGCGGCTGCATCAAAGCTGCGCAGCCAGGCGAGCAGAGAGGGAGAAAGTCGAATGTCCATTACTTTGGCTAATGTCTTCGTCACTATAAATGCGTTGTGACAAGCGAGTGACAGGCGAAGAATGCTGCAGTGCGTGGGCCCGGGGTGCGACAAGCACCTGCCCGCCCACGGTGTGCCACTGCCGCCCAAACATCTATGTCCGAAACCGAATACATGGTCGAACCGTCAGTCCTAAAGGGAATCGATCCGCTGCTATCGACCCACCTGCGCCAGGCCCAGCCTTGCCTGTGGACCAACCCGGTGCGGCTGTTGCAGGCGCCTGCATCCCTTCAGGCACTGGGTCGCACCATTAGTTTGAATGATACGCGGGAGGCTGCGGCGCGGTTCCATCGCTTCGAAGGTTTGCTGGCGCAGGTGTTTCCCGAGTTGGCAGGCACGGGCGGGGTCGTTGAATCTGCCGTGCTGCCTGCCGCAGCGCTGCAGCCAGCATTGGGCATTGGGCCTGACCAAGGTCGGTTGTTCATCAAGGCGGACCACAGTTTGCCGGTGGCCGGATCGATCAAGGCCCGGGGAGGCATGCACGAGGTGCTGGAGTTTGCGGAGGGGCTGGCGCTGCAGCACGGCCTGGTGCAGCCGGGTGGTGACTACTGCGCGCTGGCCACCCCGCAGGCGCGCGCGGTGCTGGGCCGCTACCAGGTGGCGGTGGGCTCCACCGGCAACCTGGGGCTGAGCATTGGCGTGGTGGCGTCGGCCTTGGGCTTCAGGGCCGCGGTGCACATGTCGGCCGATGCCAAGGAATGGAAGAAAGAGCGCCTGCGCCAACGTGGCGTGCAGGTGGTGGAGCATGCCGGCGACTACGAGCGCGCCGTGGCTGTCGGCCGTGCGCAGGCGGGCAGCGACCCGCTGTGCCACTTTGTCGACGACGAGCAATCTTTCTCGCTGCTGCTGGGCTACAGCGCAGCGGCCCTGCACCTGCCCGCGCAACTGGCAGAGCAGGGCATCGTGGTGGACGCCGGGCACCCGCTCATCGTGTACCTGCCTTGCGGCGTGGGCGGCGCTCCTGCAGGGATTGCGTTTGGCCTGCGGCAGGTGCTGGGGCCGCATGTGCATTGTTACTTTGCCGAGCCGGTGCAGTCGCCGTGCTTCATGGTGCAGATGCTGGCGGATCAGGCCACGCAGTCGGTTGGTGGCCAGGCGCACCCCTCGGTCTACGACTGGGGCCTCACCAACCAGACCGAGGCCGACGGCCTGGCCGTGCCCCGCGCGTCCCTGCTGGCGGCGCAGTTGATGGGGCCGCTGCTGTCGGGCGTGTTTACCGTGGCAGACGACACCTTGTTTGCCCACCTGGTGCAGGTGCTGGATGCACTGGGCGAGCGGATCGAGCCCTCGGCGGCAGCGGGCTTCAGTGGCCCGGGCATGTTGACCGGCACCGACGCGGGCCAGGCCTGGCTGCACCGCACAGGCGTGGGCGCAGCGCTGCCCAACGCCACCCATCTGGTCTGGACGACGGGCGGGCTGCTGGTGCCCGATGCGCAGTACCAGGGCTTTGTGCAGCGCGGGCGGGCCCTGCTGGCCGCCCGTGGCTGACGCTGTTCGCGCCCGCCCATTGCACTGACATCCCGCCTTCGCACCCCATCGAATCCGTCCCGACAACCCCTTGAATCCCTTGACCTTTGAAGAGAACGCCATGAACCGCAAGAAGCTGCTTTTGTCTGCCGTGATCTGTGCCCTGGGGGCGCTGCGTGGGCCCCCGCCATGGCGCAAGACGGTCCTTTCCCTGCCAAGCCGATCACGCTCGTGATCCCGTTTCCGCCGGGTGGCGCCACCGACGTGCTGGGCCGGCTGATCGGCAAGAAGATGGGCGACCTGCTGGGGCAAAGCGTGGTCATCGACAACCGCGCGGGGGCCGGCACCACCATCGGTGCCAGTGCCGTGGCCAAGGCGGCGCCCGACGGCTACACGCTGCTGATGAGCTCGGGCACCACCTTCACCGTGAACCCCGCGGTGCGCCCCAAGCTGCCGTACGACCCGGTCAAGAGCTTCGAGCCCATCGGCATCGCCGGGCGCACCAGCCTGATCCTGCTGGCCAACAAGGACGTGCCGGCGGCGGACGTGAAGCAGTTCGTGGCGCTGGTCAAGGCCGCGCCCGACAAGTATTCGTACGGCTCGTTCGGCGCAGGCACCACCTCGCAGTTTGCGGGTGAGATGTTCTTCCACGCGGCGGCGCTCAAGATCCAGCACGTGCCCTACAAGGGCAGCGCACCGGCCATGACGGACCTGATGGGCGGGCAGATTCCGCTCACGGTCGACACCGTGTCGGCCGCGCTGCCGCAGCTCAAGGACGGCAAGATCAAGGCCATTGCCGTCACCGCCGGCAAGCGGTCGGCCCTGCTGCCCAAGGTGCCCACGCTGGCCGAAAGCGGCTACCCAGGCCTGGAGATGGACACATGGCTGGCCATGGTGGCACCGCGGGGCCTGCCGCCCGCGGTCAAATCGCGGCTGGAGCTGACCCTGGCGCAGGTCGGGTCAGACCCGGACACCCGCAACCGGATGATCGCCGTGGGGTTCGAACCCGCCTATGCTTCGTCCAAGGCGGTGGCTGAGCTGATCGACAAGGAGCTGCCGCTGATGCGGGCCATTGCCCAGCGCGCCAGCATCACCGCAGACTGAACCTGCCCCTCAAAGAGTCAACAGATCAACAAGTCAAGGAGACAAGCCTGACATGACCCCCCAGAGCACCCACACCCCCCAGCGCACCCAGAGCACCCTGGTCGAGCTGACCGCCAACGAACTGCGCCACCGCATCGGCACCCGCGAGGTATCGCCCGTCGAGCTGCTCGATGCCTGCATCGAGCGCATCGAGGCCCTCAACCCCCATGTGAACGCCATCACCGCCACCTGCTACGACCGTGCCCGCACCGAGGCCCAGGCCGCCGAGCAGGCCGTGCTGCGCGGCGAGCCGCTGGGCCTGCTGCACGGCCTGCCGCTGGGCGTGAAGGACCTGGAGGCCACGGCCGGGCTGCTGACAACCTACGGATCGGAGATCTACCGCAGCAACATCCCGGCCGAAGACAATGTGCTGGTGGCCCGGCTGCGCGCGGCGGGCGCCATCGTCACCGGCAAGACCAACATCCCGGAAATGGGTGCGGGCGCCAATTCGCGCAACACGGTGTGGGGTGCCACCGGCAACCCGTTCAACCCCAACCTGAACGCAGGCGGCTCCTCGGGCGGCTCGGCCGCGGCGCTGGCCTGCGACATGCTGCCCGTGTGCACGGGGTCGGACACAGGGGGCTCGCTGCGCATTCCGGCGGCCAAATGCGGCGTGGTGGGTTTTCGGCCATCGCCCGGCGTGGTGCCCAGCTCGCGCAAGCTGTTGGCCTTCACGCCCATCTCGGTGGTGGGCCCCATGGGCCGCACGGTCGAAGAGGCCTGCCTGCAGCTGGCCGCCACGGCCGGGCTGTCGGCCGGCGACCCGCTGACCTACCCGCTCGACCCGATGAGCTTTCTGCTGCCCGAAGGTGTGGACCTGGGCGGCTTGCGCGTGGCGTACACCGAAGACTTCGGCGCCTGCGCCGTGGACGACGGCATTCGCGCCGTGTTCCGCCGCAAGGTGCAGGCCATGAAGCACTTGTTTGGCAGATGCGACGCCATTGATGTGGACCTGGGCGACGTGCACCGCTGCTTCGACGTGCTGCGCGCCGAGGCTTTCGTGGCCAGCACGCGCGAGGCGTATGAGCGCGACCCCGCCAGCCTGGGACCCAACACCCGCGCCAACTACGAACTGGGCGCCACCATGACGCTGCTCGACAGCGCCTGGGCCCAGGCCGAGCAGACGCGCATCCTGGCGCGGTTCCAGAAGCTGTACGAGCACTACGATGTAATTCTGGCGCCGACAACGCCGGTGTCGCCGTTTGCGTGGACCCATCTGTACGCGAGCCACATCAACGGCGAGCCGCAGGCCAACTACTACCGCTGGCTGGCGCTGACCTATGTGACCACGCTGACCACCCACCCGGCGCTCAGCCTGCCATGCGGGCTGGACGACGCGGGCATGCCGTTCGGCCTGCAGATCGTCGGGCGTTTCAGGGCAGACCGGCACACGCTGGGCGTGGGGCACGCGCTGGAGCAGGCGTTCAAGGGTATCCCGGGGTTGGCGCGGCCGCGCCCCGACCTGTTCAAGCTGCAGGGCGCGCAGGCCGAGCCCGCGCTGACTTCCATCGTGACCGGTGCGCCCGACCCGCGGGACGCGCGCAGCCTGCCGCGCGAAGACCGGGTGGCGTCACAGGGCGCGGTGTCGGCTGTGTGACCAGCGCCAGTGCACCAGGATGAAGGCAACGAAGGACAGGCCATGGACTCTGTGACATACGACCATGTGGTGATCGGTGCGGGCATTGCCGGTGCCTCCGTGGCCTGGCAACTGGCGGCCGCGGCCACCAGCGCAGGCGATGCGGACGCGGCAACCCGTGTGCTGCTGCTGGAGCGCGAATCGCAGCCCGGCTACCACACCACCGGGCGGTCGGCCGCGCTGTACATGGCGACTTACGGCACGCCCAACATCCAGGCGCTGACCCGCGCGAGCCGCGGGTTCTACGACGCGCCGCCGCCCGAGTTTGGCGACACGCCCATCCTGTCGCCGCGGGGCGTGGTGTACGTTGCGGGGCCCGGACAGCTCGACCTGCTGCAGCAGGCCTACGACGACGCCCGCGCAGCGTCGCCCAATGTCGAGTGGGTCGACCACGCGGCGCTGATGGCGCTGCTGCCCTGTTTGAAGCCGGACGCCGTGGCGGCCGGCATGAGCGAGCCCGAAGCGGCCGACATCGACGTGCACGCCCTGCACCGGGGCTACCTGCGCGGCCTGCGCCAGCGCGGCGGGCAGGTGCTGACAAGCGCCGAAGTCACGGCCCTGGCCTGGGTGGGCGAGATCTGGCACATCACCCTGGCCGATGGCCGCACGCTGCAAGCCCGAGCCATCGTGAACGCCGCCGGGGCCTGGGCCGATGTGGTGGCCGCTCTGGCGGGCGTGCCGCCCATCGGCCTGGAGCCGCGCCGCCGCACGGCTTTCACCTTTGCCGTGCCAGAGGGCATGGACGCCAGCAACTGGCCTGCGGTGATCGGTATCGACGAAAGCTTTTACTTCAAGCCCGACGCCGGCCAACTGCTGGGCTCGCCTGCCAATGCCGACCCCACGCACCCGCACGATGTGGTGCCCGAAGAGCTGGACGTCGCCACCGGCATCTATCACATCGAAGAAATGACACGGTTCCAGATTCGCCGCCCGTCGCACACCTGGGCGGGCTTGCGCTCGTTCGTGCCGGACGGCGACATGGTGATCGGCTGGGACAACCACGTGCCGCGCTTCTTCTGGCTGGCAGGGCAGGGCGGCTACGGCATCCAGAGCGCGGCGGGCGCATCGCTGCTGGCGTGCCAGCTGCTGCGCGGGGAGCCGCTGGGCGATGAATTGGTGCGTGAGGGGGTGGTGCCGGAGGCGCTGTCGCCTGCGCGGCTGCGGTAGCGAAGGACCGGGGGCCGGGCGCGTTTGGCGCTAGCTCAGGCAGCGGGCGCCCCGGGCTGTGCACAGCGCCCTACCGGCCGCATTGCGCCGAAAACCCGCAGCGGCCGACTGCTGCCAGCGCTCAGGCGAAGGTATTGACCTGCGTGCCCAGCGTGCCAGATGTGGCCAGCGTCGGCTGGGGCATGGACTGCTGCATGGCGTCCAGCAGCGTGGAGGCGGATACGGCCTGTATGTCCAGCGCTTTCTTCAGCACCACCATGTTCAGGGCGTCCGATGTCTTGGCACTGGCCAGGGAGGTGGCGGTGCTGACGATGCTGTTGGCGAGTGCGACGTCCATGGCGGTTCCTTCGGTTGATGGTTCCGTATCGGCAGGTCAGGCCGAGACTTGAGGCCTGTTACCTTGTGTGACACCCTGGCCCCGCAGCTTGGAGCGGATAACAAAACTCAGCGAAGCGGTTCTTGCCAGGCGCTGCGTCGCAGGCACTAATAATTTTGTGAGCCCCTCTCAGTCGAGCGCAGGCACGCCCAGACCGCCACATGTGGCCAGGTCGGACGCCGATCCGTCCGGCAACTGGCGCGCCACATCCCGCAGGGCCGTGCGCAGGCCTTCCTCCAGCGTGGGGTGATAGATAGGCATCCCCAGTAGGCACTGCACGGTGAGCTCCCGATGGATGGCGAGCGCCAGCAGGTGTGCCAGGTGCTCGCCGTCGGGTGCGCACAGCTCGGCACCCAGCAGGCGGCCGGTGATCTTGTCGGCATGGACGAGCAGCCGCCCGTGGTTGTGCAGGGCAGCCCGGGCGCGGCCCTGGTCGGCAAAGCCCACGGTGCCCGTCACGGTGTGGGTTGGGTCGAGGTCTTCCAGGCGCTGGCCCACAGTGGCAATGTTAGGGTCGCAGAACACGATGGCCAGCGGGGTGCGGCGCTGGAACCGCGTGGGCGTGTCGGCCATGGTGTTCATGCCGGCGATGTGGCCTTCGTCCGCGGCCTCGTGCAGCAGCGGAACCTGCGTGTTGGCGTCGCCGGGCATGAACACCCGCAGGCTGCCGACCTGCAGCGTTTTCGGGTCGACCTGCGGCAGGCCGCGCTTGTCGAGCGGTACCCCCAGGGTATCCAGCCCCAGGTGTTCGATGTTGGGAGTGCGCCCCATGGCGGCTATCACCTGGTCCACCACCACCCGGTTCGGGCCGCTGGACACCTCGATGCCGCCGGCCACCTCGCGCAACTGAGCGGGTTCGCCGGTGTGCAGCACCATGTCTTTCTTGAGTAGCGCGGCCAGTTCTTCATTGAGGCCGGGGTCGCTCAGCCCCGCCAGCGTGTCGCCCGTGCTGAATGCGGCCACCTGCAGGCCCAGCCGCGCCAGCGCCTGCGACAGCTCCACGCCGATGGCTCCCATGCCGACCACGGCGATCCGCGGGCCCAGTGTGGCTTGTTCGAACAGCGTGTCGGTGGTCAGCATGCGGTCGCCGAAGGCGAGCCATTCCTCGGGTACCTTGGGGCGCGATCCGGTGGCGATGACGATGCTCTTGGCCTGGTAGACCTTGCCGTCGATGTCCACCGTGCCGGGCCCCAGCAGCGTGGCGCGGCCCGAGATGCTGGCGTGGCCCAGGTTGTCGGTGGCTTTCATCACGCCGGCCACGAAGTCGTCGCGCAGGGCGCGCACACGCTGCAATACGGCGGGAATGTCGGCGCTCAGCGCATCGCCACCGCGTATCCCGAATTCTTCGAACGCATGGCGGCGGTGGAAGGCGTTGGCGGCTTCGATGAGGGTCTTGGACGGCATGCACCCCACGCGGGCACAAGTGGTGCCCCAGGGGCCGTCGTTCACGATGAGGTAGCGGCTCGTGCGTTTGCGCACTTCGCGCAGGGCAGCCAGGCCGGCGGTACCGGCGCCAATGATGATGGTGTCGAGCGGTTCGCTCATGGGGTGGGCTCCTTGGCAAACCTTGGTGCGGGGAGTGTGCGGTAGTGTGACGCCGGTGGGTGTAGGAGCACAGGCATTTGTGGCGCTTACGCGTCCAGCCATCCCACGCGGCCTTGGCCGATGTCGTTGATGCGCCGCACAAAGGCGGCTGCCTGTATCTCCGGCAGCCGCAACTGCAGGGTGACCAGCGAGCCGTGGCCGACCTCGCCCAGCTCGGCGGCTGCGGCCTCGATCTCGCGGCGCAGCAGGCCTTCGAGTGCATAGGGCACCTGGCACTGCAGCGTCGCCATGCGCTGCAACGGCACCTTGGGCGCAGTGAGCAGAGCCTGTGCTACAGCATCGGTGTAGGCCCGTACGAGGCCGCCAGCGCCCAGCTTCACGCCGCCGAAGTAACGCACCACGGTGGCCAGCACGCCCTCCAGGTCCTGGTGGCGCAACACGTCCAGCATGGGGCGCCCGGCGGTGCCGCTCGGCTCGCCGTCATCCACCGCGGCAGACTGCCCGCCCGCCAGCAGCGCCCAGCAGATGTGCGCCGCGCCGGGATGTTGCTGCCACAGGGCATTCACGGCGGCCTGCGCGCTGGCCCGGTCGGCCATCGGTTGCACGCACCCGATGAAGCGGCTTTTCTTGATGGTGATGTCGCTGTGCGTAGGCGAAGCCAGGGTGTAAGGCATGGGGCGCCGAGTTTACGGCGCGGGGGGCCGCGCCGCTTCCCCGACGAGCGACCGACCTGCGCCGACCCACGCCGACCTGTGCGCGTTTGTGGAACGGACGCAACACCCAAGCGCCTGTTCGGCCTTGCTGGTAACACAGAGCCACGGAGTGTGCGTTTGGTCACACGGGAATATGGCGTCTGTTCCTACACTTTGTTTTTGTGGCGGCGATCTAAGCTCGCGCTACAGTTTTCGAAGCAGTCACACTTAGTTCTCAACTTTCAACGTTGCTTGACGAAAGCGGATATGTCGACCTCGGTGTCGGCACTCAGCCCACCGACGGAACAAAGGAACCGCCATGTTCGCCATTCCCCTCATCGCCCCTTTGCACGAAACCCTGACCAGCCATGTGTTCGGCAGGTTCATGTCTCGCTCCGCGCAAAGCGCTGCTAGCGATGCGGTCATGGCATCACCCCTGGTGGGCGAGTCGGTGTTCGACGACACGGTGCCCGATCTGGCCCAACGGGTGCGCGAAACCGGCGAGTGGTAAGCCGATGGTCGGTGCATGTGCCGCCGTGGCTTCGCGCCTAAGCACCCTCGGCCAGCGTGCGTGACATCACCACGCTGGTGTAGTTGGTCAGCGGCCTCCAGTCGCACTCGCCCACCACGCGGTAGCCCCAAGATTCATACATCGCAATCAGTGTCGAAGCAGGCTGGGCCGTATCCAGGCCCATGACGCTGGCACCTGCCTGCTGCGCAAACGCGGTGGCGTAGGTGTGCAATTGCTTGCCATACCCCCGTCCCTTGGCGTCGGGCGAAATGCAGAACTGGCAAAACGTCCAGACACCGGGATCGCGGTACAGCGCCACCGGCGACTCCCGCTGCGGTGGCCGCAAGGTGATGGTCCCTACGTACTTGTTTCCTTCCAGCATCACCAATCCGCGGCCGGACGCATAGCGCTTGGCCGTGTCCTCCACCGACTGGTGCGTGCCCCAGTAGCGCAGACCCTGCGCGCCGTGGGGCGCATAGGCCGAGTGGATGAGGTGGGTCAGTTGCTGCAGGTCATCGCTGGCGCTGACGGGGCGGATGAGGATTTCAGTGCTGGCGGTCATTGGGTGAAAGGGCGGAAAGCCTTGGCGCGATGATGGCATGCGGCTGGCGGGCACAAGCCGCGACCCAGCCTTGGCTCAGAGCTTGAGCTCCCAATGCTCCCCGACCAACTGCTGCCCGAACCCTTCGTAGGGCTCTGACTTGACCCGCGTGAAGCCGCGTTTGCCGTAAATGCCACGGGCCGCTGCGAGGCAGCTGTTGGTCCACAGCACCATCTTCTTGTAGCCCTTGGCGCGGGCAAAGGCAATGCACTCGTCGGTCAGGCGTGCGCCCAGGCCCAGCCCGCGGGCCTGGGGCGACAGGATCAGCATGCGCAGCTGCGCCACGGTAGGGGACTTGCGCACCACGAACACGGCGCCCACGCGCTCGCCGTCGAGCTCGGCGATCCAGCAGCGCTCCCACTGGGGCTGGAACTTGGTCACGAACTGCGCGGCGATGTCGGCCACCAGTGCCTCGAAGCGGGCGTCCCAGCCGTACTCGCGCCAGTAGATATCGCCATGCTGTTGCACCACCCAGCCCATGTCGCCCGGCACGGGGTCGCGCAGGACGACCACCTTGGCGGCGGGGGCGCTGCTGGTTGGTTCCAGCACGGCCTCGATGCGCTGCATGGCGTCGACCACCTCCTGGCGCCGGGCCGGGGGCAGGGGGGCGAGCAGGGCGGCGGCTTCGTCACGCGATCGCTGCTGCAGCGGCTCGAAGGCATCGCGCCCTGCGGCAGTCAAGACCAACACGCTCTGGCGCGCGTCCCGGGCGCTGGGGCTGCGGCTGATCCAGCCCGCCGCTTCAAAACGACGCAGGATGCGGCTCAGGTAGCCCCCGTCCAGGCCCAGGTCCCGCGCCAGTTCGCTGGCCACCAGGCCATCGCGGTGGGCCAGCTCGTACAGCACGCGCACATCGGTCAGCGACAGGTCGCTGCCCAGGAAGGGGTCCAGCACACCCACGCGGCGGGTAAAAAACCGGTTGAACCGGCGCACGGCTTTCACGGCCTCCGGGCCTACCGGGGGCATGGTTGCGGCAGGCGGCGTGGGCGCAGCACCTGCAGAAGAGGTGCCTGCCTTGGACGTATTTGCGCTCATGGTTGCCTTTGTCATTTAATTGATTGACTGAGGCAAGTATATGCCTGATGTAGATCAAGCCTGTCAGCGCCAGGGGGAAGTGCTTTCAGGGCGACAAAAAGTGCCCACTCACGTAAAATCGCGGGTTACCCACCACAGCCGCGCCCCACGAGGCCCCATCGCACATGGGCTGGCCGCGCTCCCCATCTGAATGAACGCCCCCGTCGACGTCTCCTTTTTTGCGCGCGCCGCAAAGCCATTGACCAGCTACCGCCCGTACTGGGCCAAGCGCTTTGGCACGGCCCCGTTCTTGCCGATGAGCCGCGCCGAGATGGACAAGCTGGGCTGGGACAGCTGCGACATCATCCTCGTCACGGGCGACGCATATGTCGACCACCCGAGCTTCGGCATGTCCGTCATCGGCCGCACGCTGGAGGCCCAGGGCTTTCGCGTGGGCATCATCGCCCAGCCTGATTGGCAGAGCGCCGAGCCCTTCAAGGTGCTGGGCAAACCCAACCTGTTCTGGGGCGTGACGGCAGGCAACATGGATTCGATGATCAACCGGTACACCGCCGACCGGAAGATCCGCAGCGACGACGCCTACACCCCCGGCGACATCGGCGGCAAGCGTCCCGACCGCGCCGCCATCGTGTACAGCCAGCGCTGCCGCGAGGCCTACAAGGACGTGCCCATCATCCTGGGCGGCATCGAAGGCAGCCTGCGCCGGATTGCCCACTACGACTACTGGAGCGACAAGGTCCGCCGCTCCATCGTGGTGGACGCCAAGTGCGACCTGCTGCTGTACGGCAACGCCGAGCGCGCCCTGGTCGAAGTGGCGCACCGCATCGCGGCGCGCGAGCCGGTCGAGACCATCACCGACGTGCGTGGCACCGCCTTCGTGCGCCGGCCTGACGACGAGACGGGCAAGGGCTGGTTCGAGATCGACTCCACCAGCGTGGACGAACCCGGCCGCGTGGAGGCGCACGTCAACCCCTACATGACGACCAGCGAGCAGGCCGCCGCGCAGGGCAGCACCTGCAGCAAGGACGATGCTCCTGATTCGATAGCTGCTGGCGCAGGCGCAGCAAGCGGTAGCGGCCAAAACAGCCCCAATCCTGCGATCCAGCCCATCCAGTTCGTCGCCAACCCGGCGCTCAAGGCCAAGCTCAAGGTGCCGCCGCGCGACAAGAGCGTGATCCGCCTGCCCAGCTACGAGCAGGTCAAGAGCGACCCGGTGCTGTACGCCCACGCCAACCGCGTGTTGCACCTGGAGACCAACCCCGGCAACGCCCGTGCCCTGGTGCAGGCCCATGGCGAGGGCGTGACCGCCCGCGACGTATGGATCAACCCGCCGCCCATCCCGCTGACCACGGCCGAGATGGACTACGTGTTCGACCTGCACTACGCGCGCGGCCCGCACCCGAGCTACGCCGACGAGAACGGCAGCCACGACCACGGCACCAAGATCCCCGCGTGGGAGATGATCCGCTTCAGCGTGAACATCATGCGCGGCTGCTTTGGCGGCTGCACCTTCTGCTCCATCACCGAGCATGAAGGCCGCATCATCCAAAGCCGCTCCGAGGATTCCATCATCCAGGAGATCGAGGACATCCGCGACAAGGTGAGCGGCTTCACCGGCACCATCAGCGATCTGGGCGGCCCCACGGCCAACATGTACCGCCTGGGCTGCAAGAGCCCCGAGATCGAGGCCGCCTGCCGCAAGCCCAGCTGCGTGTACCCCGGCATCTGCTCCAACCTGGGCACCAACCACGACCCGCTGATCAAGATCTACCGCCGCGGCCGTGCCTTGAAGGGCATCAAAAAGATCCTGATCGGCTCGGGCCTGCGCTACGACCTGGCCGTGAAGAGTCCCGAGTACGTGAAGGAGCTGGTGCAGCACCACGTGGGCGGCTACCTCAAGATCGCGCCCGAGCACACCGAGCAGGGCCCGCTCACCAAGATGATGAAGCCGGGCATCGGCAGCTATGACAAGTTCAAGCAGATGTTCGAGAAGTTCAGCGAAGAGGCGGGCAAGAAGCAGTTCCTGATCCCGTACTTCATCGCCGCGCACCCGGGCACCAGCGACGAGGACATGATGAACCTCGCCATCTGGCTCAAAAAGAACGGTTTCCGCGCCGACCAGGTGCAGACCTTCTACCCGAGCCCCATGGCCACGGCCACAGCCATGTACCACAGCAACAAGAACCCGCTGCGCAAGATCACGCGCGACAGCGAGGCGGTGGACATCGTGCGTGGCGACAAGCGCCGCCGCCTGCACAAGGCCTTTTTGCGCTACCACGACCCGAACAACTGGCCCCTGCTGCGCGATGCGCTCAAAGCCATGGGCCGGGCCGATTTGATCGGCAATGGCAAGCACCATTTGATCCCGACCTTCCAGCCGCTGACTGATGGCGGCTACCAGAGCGCCCGCCGCAAGAATTCGACCCCCACCGGCGCCAAGGCTGCCGTGGTGCCCGCATCGCGCAGCGTGCAGCAGCCGACCAAGGGCCGCATTCTGACGCAGCACACGGGCCTGCCGCCGCGTGTGACGGGCTCTGGTACGGCGCCCGCAGGCCGGCCTGCACCCTCTGGTGCAGGCAAGGGCAACGGCAAGGCATTCAAGAAAGCCCGGTAGGCGCCGCCGTCCCCAGCAATTGCTCCAGCGGCACGGGCTTGGCCACCGCGTAGCCCTGGGCATAGTCCACGCCGATGGTGCGCAACGCATCCACGATGGCGTCGGACTCGGCAAACTCGGCAATCGTCTCTTTGCCCATCACGTGGCCGATGCGGTGGACCATCTCCACCATGGCGCGGCTGGTCGGGTCGTGCAGCAGGTCCTTCACGAAGGCACCGTCGATCTTGAGGTAGTTGACCGGCAGGTGCTTGAGGTAGGTGAACGACGACATGCCGGCACCAAAATCATCCAGTGCGAACCGGCACCCGAGCTGCTGCAGCTCTTTCATCAGGCGCACTGCGTTGGGCAGGTGCGATATGGCGCTGGTTTCGGTGATCTCAAAGCACAGCAGCGCGCGGTCGAGCCCCGACTCGGTGAGGGCGGTGCGGATGTACTTAAGCAGGCTGTCGTCCCCCAGGCTGGTGCCTGAGAGGTTGATGGCGCAGGTGTGCAGCGCCCGCGCACCGGGCGTGCGCTGGTGGCGGGCCAGTGCCTGCAGCGTGTGGCGGATGACCCAGCGGTCGATGGACGGCATCATCCCGTAGTGCTCGGCGGCCGGAATGAAGGTGCCTGGCGACACCAGCTCGCCGTTTTCTTCGCGCAGGCGCAGCAACACCTCCATGTGCAAGCCTTCGTCGCCCCGGGTCTGCAGCGCACGGATGGTCTGGGCGTGCAACTGGAATTGCCCATGCTCCAGTGCCAGGCGCAGGCGCCTCACCCAGTCCATGTCGCCTTCGCGCCGGGTCATCTCGATGTCTTCGGGCTGGTAGATAAACACGCGGTTGCGCCCGCCTTCCTTGGCGCGGTAGCAGGCCATGTCGGCCACGCGCATGGCCTCCTGGATGGAGGTGAGCGCAGGGATGAGTTGCACCATGCCGATGGACAGGCCGGTGGTCAGTTGCTCGCCCTCCCACGTCAGGCGCAGGTCCTGGCCGGCCTGGCGCAGCTGTTCGGCAATGCGTGCCGAGGGCCCCGCGGGGCAGTCTTTCAGCAGGATGCCGAACTCGTCGCCACCCAGCCTTGCGAGGGTGTCGCCATCGCGCAGGTGGCTTTGCAGCATGCGGCAGACCTCCCGCAGCATCTCGTCGCCGGCCTGGTGGCCGCAGGTGTCGTTGATGAGCTTGAATTGGTCCATGTCTACGTACAGCAGCGACCCCTCGCGGCCCGGCTGGCGTGGGCGGTGGAGCAGGGCTTCCAGGCGCAGTTCGAACTCGCGCCGGTTCACCAAGCCGGTCAGTGCGTCGTGGCTCGCCTGCCAGGACAGTTGCTCCACGTACTGCTGCTCGCGCGTGACGTCGTGCAGCACCAGCACTGCGCCGGTCACCGTGCCATGCTGGCGCAAGGCAGAGGCCATGAGCTTGGTGGGCACCACCGTCTGGTCGGGCCGCACGATGGTGTGGTGGTGGGAGGGGTCTTGCAGGGGGCCATGGGTGCCTTCGCTGGCGTCCCCGCCATCGTCGCTATGTCTATTGCGGTAGTCGTTTCCGTAGTCGTTGCTGGGGGTGGCCAGGATGTCTGCTACCAAGGTGGCGGCAGTCGCCGCGCTGCGCCCGTCGCTGTCGAATTTCAGGACATCTTCGAGTGGCCGCCCGGCAGCCTGCGATGCAGCATGCCCCAGCAGATGTTCCGCCGCGGGGTTCATGTAGACGATTTGGCCATGGACGTTGGTGGTGATCACTGCGTCGCCGATGGCCGTGAGCGTGGTGCGCGCCTGTTCGCGCTCGGCGCTCAGGGCGCGCTCGGCGCGGCGGCGCTGGGTGAGCAGGGTGTGGGTGTGCCATAGCGTCAACACAATCAACGTGGCCGCCATGCCGCCGTTGAGCCACATCAGCAGCAGCACGATGCGGCGCGAGCTGTTGCCCAGCGCCTCGCTGAACCCGCGGGCAACGGGGGTCACGCCGGCGTTGATGTCGCGGATCGTGGCTTGCCAGTGCACCCGGGTGATCTCGTCCACCTGGCCCAGCTCGGTCTCGTGGCGGATCTCGTGCGACAAATCGCGCAGCGCGCTGATGTATTCGTCGCCCACCAGCCAGAACGCCAACGGCTTTTGCACGATGTCGAATTGGTGGAAGTACCGCAGCAGCCAGATCAGGCTGTCGATATCGTCCGGGTGGTTGCCGCCGCGCGCAAAACCTTCGCGTGCCAACGCCACCTGCACCTGTCCCGGCTGCAAGGCCAGGCGGGCCGCGCGATCACCCAAAGGGACTTCCATCGCCTGCGTGAAGCTGTCGAAAGCATGGGGCGATCCGTTGGCGGCGTATTGACCCAGGTAGTAGATGGCATCTTTTTGCCCTTTGGTCCACAGGCTCTCGCCAGCCACGAAGGCCCGCACGGTGGACAGCACATACAGGCTGGCCGTGGCGCAGGCGGCCAGCAGCAGCACCATCGCAATGAAGGGCCAGTTCAGCCGCAACGTCAGCTGCAGGGGACTTCGCTCACCGGACTGCAATGCATCCATCGATTGATCTCCCACCGGGTGCCAAGGCGCCTAGGCTTTTGTGCGGCCACCTCGCGCGAGGGGCCTGGGCCATGCAGGCGCCACCTTCCGAAGGCTCACTGGCGCAAGGGCACCGCCAGGAGGTATCAACGCACTATATAGCGATCATCCGGCAAATGCATGCAAAGCGTGGCGCCGGCCAGCGTGATCTGCGCGCAGCCGAGGCAACGCGTGGGGGCCCAAAGAAAAAGCCCAGGGCAGGTTGTCTGCGCTGGGCCGGTGCGTGAGGTTTGAAAGCGCTTGCCTTCGCCCCACGGGGTGGAATGCAATAAGTCTTACGGCGACGGCGAAGCGGCGCGCGTGCCCACCACCACGGACTGCTGGTCATCCGGCAGGGCCGGCGTGACCAGGTCTTCGATGATGAACGTGCGGTAGTAAAAGGCAGCCACCGCGCCCTCCGGGGTGATGGCGGACACCAGCGCATCTGCGTTGTCCTTGTCGTCCATTTTCACCAGCATGCCGTGGTGGCCGGTGCCGGCCAGGTCGGCAATGCGGCGGACCATGTCGCCTTCGGCGCCGACGGAGGGCAGGGGTGCATCGGCTGTGCCCAGGGTGCGCACGATGTCCTGCAGGATGACATCGGGGCTCGCATAGGCTGCATCGCCCGTATGGCCAGCAGCCTGCAAGGCCGCAGCAGCCTGGCGCACGCAGTCCTCGTCTGGGAACAGCGCAAATACGTGGCCGGTGGGGTAGAAGGTACCGCCCATGTTGGTCATGGACGAATCAAGAATCAGAGGTTTCATGGCCATCTCCCGGTGGTGTTGGAACTCTCTGGATTGAAACCGGGCGCGGGTGCAGGCCGTGTAGGTCGGTGGGCCTTTTTGCCGTCAGCAGGCTGTTTTTTGAGATGAAAATCGCCTCTCCCGCTTGATGTGTAAGCGCCAGCAGCTATTAATTGTGTAGCAATGCACCACGGCACACGGTGGCAGCTAGCGTCCTACCCCGGCGATCCATGCCACCAGTGCCGCGCAGTGCACCACCACGGTCACCCAGTAGACGGCGCGGAAATCCTGCTTGCTCGACTTGTGCCGCATGGCCTGTTGGGCCAGCCACGCGGCAGGCCAACCACCCGCCAGGCCGAGCAGGTGCAGGTGGCTTTCCGCGGTGCGCCAGCGCCCGTCGATGGCTGCGCTCTTGTCGGCTGCGTAGGCCCAGAATGTGATGGCGTTGACTGCCACCGCAGCGGCCAGCGTCGGTGCCAGTGGCAGCTGGCGCGTCCAGATACCCCAGGCCAGCAGGGCAAGCCATCCGAAGGTCAGCAGTAGCGCCAGGCTGCCGGATGCCGGGCTGCCCGCAGCCTCCCGTGGTCGGCGTCGCCGTGGGCTCCGAGGGGCCCGCGCTGTGTGGCCCACATGGCTGCGCTGATGTTGATGTTGCTGCTGATGCGGTGCGGCGCGGCCGCGGGATGGCTCGTCGCGCGCAGTGCGGGCGCTCGCAGCCCATGGCTCCGTCGCTGTCGGTTGTACCGCCATGGCCCGCGGTCCCTTGCCGCCGACGTGGATCTCTTCGTACTGGACGGCCAGGCCTTCACGGGGTGGAGCGCTGCCACGAAAGTCGCGCACATGAAAGAACACATCGGCCGACGTACCGGGGCTGCGGATGAAGCCGAAAGCGCGCGTGGCGTCCCAGCGGATGACGGTGCCTTGCTTTTGCATCGGGTGTCGGTGCCTCAGGCCAGGGTGTGCAGCGGAATGTCCTGCGCAGCCGCCAGCGTATCGAGCTGCGCACGCGTCTGGCTGAGCAGGAACCGGGCTACCGCCTGGTGCGTAGCTGCGGCGCGCAGCACGTCGGCATCGCCCATCGCGGGCAGGCCTGCGGCGGCACACAGGCGGGCGGCAAAGTGTGGCTCCAGCGCAGCCACTGCCACGCGGCCATCGGCACAGGGGTAGATGCGGTAGCCCGCGTGGTGGCCGCCCACGTCACCGTCAGGCGTGGTCAGCCCCCAGTCGCGGGGTTGGGCCAGCCATGCGGCAGCGTCGGCCAGCGCGACTTCGATGCACACGCCGCTGCCGGTGTGGGCGCGCTCCAGCAGTGCCTGCAGCACGGCTTCGCTGGCCATTAGCGCACCGCCCATGTCGGCGTAGAGGGTGGGGGGCATCTCGGTGCCTGTCACCAGCCCGGCGTCGGCCAGGTAGGTGAGGTCGTGGCCCGGCTCCTCGGCCCGTTCGGCCGCGGCGCCCACGATGCGCACCAGCGACAGGCGCGGGTAGCGCGCCTGCAGCGCATCCCATGCCAAGCCCAGCTTGGCCAGCGCCGACGGCCGAAAGGAGGTGATCAGCACATCGGTGCGCACCAGCTCTTCATGCAGCGCTGCCTGCCCTTCAGGCGTCTTGAGGTGGGCCTGCACCACCCGCACGCCCGCATGCAGCGTGGCGTAGGCGGCGGGGCTGTAGATGCCCATGGGGTCGGCGCTGGGTTGGCCGGGCGCGGGAGGTGGTTCCAGCTTGGTGCACTCTGCGCCCAGGTGGGCGCAGCGCATCAGTGCAGCGGGGCCGGGAAGGTTGAGCGCCAGGCTCAGGATGCGGGTGTTGCGAAGCGGCTGGGGCCGGGTGGCGGCCTGTGGCGTCACGGTGGAAACAGTCATGGATGGCATGGCGGTAGCGTTGGGTGGCACAGGGCGCCGGCGGTGGGGCAGGGCACCCCAGGCCGAAACCGGTTGGAACTTTTGGCAGCGGCAAGCGCTCCCTCCAGCGTTATACATAATTTGTTACGCTTCCTGACCCATGCAACGCAGAACTTCAATGGCCGCCCTGGCCGGCCTGGCCACATTTCCGGGAGCTTTCTCCATGACATCTTTGAGCCATGCCGCCGCATTGCCCCAGTTGCAGGCCTTGAAGCCGTCGCCACGCATGCCCGTGCTGTTCGTAGGCCACGGAAGCCCCATGAATGCAATCGAAGACAACGCCTGGCGCCGCAGCTGGCAGGCCACGGGCACTGAGCTGATGGCGCGCGCGGTGCAGCCGCAGCTCATTCTGTGCGTGTCGGCCCACTGGCTCACGCGGGGCGGCTGGCAGGTCACCGGCATGGCGCAGCCCAAGACGATTCATGATTTCGGCGGCTTTCCGCAGGCGCTGTTCGACCAGCAGTACCCCGCACCGGGTGCGCCTGTGGTGGCGCGCAGTATTGCCCAAGAGTTGAAGTCGCCGGCCACGGGCGCAGCGCTGGGTGTGGACGAGGGCGAATGGGGGCTCGACCACGGCACGTGGTCAGTCCTCAAGCCCATGTTCCCCAAAGCGAACATTCCGGTGCTGCAGCTGTCCATGGACTACAGCCGAGCTCCGGCCGAGCACTACGCGCTGGGCCAGCAACTCAAAGGCCTGCGCGACCGCGGCGTGTTGATTGTCGGCAGCGGCAACATCGTGCACAACCTGCGCGCATCGCGCCGCGGCTCTGCCGCCAACGAGGCCTACGACTGGGCCACCGAATTCGACACGGTGGTGCAGGACCAGATCAGGAAGGGCCAGCTGGGAGCCCTGCAGGACTTTCAGAAGCTGGGCGCTGTGGCCCAGCAGGCGCACCCTACGCACGAGCACTATCTGCCTCTGCTGTACGCAGCGGGCGCGGTGGAGTCCAGCGAGATGCCGCGGTTTTTCAACACGGGCTACCAGTCGGCGTCGATCTCGATGCGGTCGGTGTGGTGGGGTTGAGCGGTCAGGTGCGTAGGGGCGGGCGGCGTGGCGCGCAACCGCCCAGGGCGACGGTCTTCGAAGCCTGGCTGTAGCGAGCGCTGCGTACGTCCCATGCTGAAGGGCAACGCCTTCCATCGGCACTGAGGCTCAGAACCCGGGGTGGATGGCTGTCCAATTGCCCTGGCGGGCAATACCATCATTGACGCCTCGAACTTGGCTCTACGGACGTTGCCGAGGCGTCCATATAGCCAGAACGCAGTACGGGCACGGGCTCGCTCGGCTGGGCTCGGTTCGGCTCCATATCCAGCTTTCAACCGTTCGTTCAGATCACGCGTTCCCCAGGGCCCCGCTTTCACATCTGCACGCTAGGACTCCATGCCTCCCGGTCATCGGCAAAGCACATTGAGCTACCGGTCCATGGCTACGCTGCCGGGACTACAAGGCGTCAGGTTGACAGCCGACCCGCCGGCCCTGCGGGCCGCCATATCGTGCATTCAGCAGTGTTGATCTGCAGCGTCGAATGGATGGCTGCGGACCTTGGCGTCACCCTTTTCTTTGCCTTTACCTCTACCGATCACGCCATGCCTCTTCAGCTGCCACAGTCTTCCGCAGTGCGTGGCCTGGCACGTTCGTTGATGCGTTCATTCGCCAAGCCCTTGCGCAAACTTGGCAGCTTGCGCAGCCGCCGCCTCAAGGTTCCTCCCCGCCGCGTGATGGTGTGGTCGGTTTTCTCGGCATTGCCGATGACCATGGTGGTGCTGCTGGGAACCTACCTTTCCTATCATTTCCACGAGCAATTGGTGCAGAGCCGTTCTCAGGTGGACTACACCCACAGGGTCCTGGGCGAGGTCAACCAGCTGTTCATCCTGCTGCAGGACGCCGAGACCGGCCAGCGCGGCTTCGTCATCACAGGAGACGACAGTTATCTCGATCCCTACCAACAGGCGGTCGAGGCCGCCGGGCCGACGTTTGCGCGCCTCAGACAGCTGCTGGTGGGCAGCGCGATTCAGAACTCTCAGATGGACCGGCTCGAGGTGTTGATCGATGACAAGCTCGGTGAACTGCGCGAGGTGATCGCACTGCGTCGCCAGGATGGCTTTGCCTCCGCAGGAACGAGGATCGCCATGGGCCAAGGCAAGCAGCTCATGGACGCCGTGCGCGCTGAAGTACAGGAAGTAGTGCGCACCGAAAAGTCGCTGCTGAACCAACGGCAGGAGGTCGCCAAGCTGCGGGAGCGTGAGTTGATGAAGGTGGGCATGTATGTGGCCGCCCTGTCCATCTTGATGCGCATTGTGCTGGCCATCACGTTGGTGCAGTTGCGCAAGCGCCGCGTGCTGGCCTGATCAGCGCCCTGTAAAGGGCTTGCGTTGCCGGATCATGGAGCGCCCTTGCTGGCTGCGGTGGACTTGGCTGCCGTGCCTTGAATGGTAAGCCAATGCCACCGGTCGCGGTAGCTTGAGGCCTTGGCTTCAAAAAGCGGCAGGTGCGGACACAGAGGGTTGGGCCGCAAAGTGCCCGCGTAAAGTTCCGCCAGCCCATAGGGCGCATACAGCATCGGCAAGGCTGGCGTTGCGCCCGGTTGCAGGCCCACACAGGTGCACGGCACCAGAAACCGCTCGATGCCGGCGCGCGACGACTGCAGTGCGTCGTAGGGAAACCCGAACCATTGCTCGTACCAAAGATGCACCCGGGCCTGGTTCTTGGCTTCCACCGTGATCGGCAGGTCCGAAAACAGGGCAGTGACGCGGGCCTGCACGCTATGTTCCGCGTCCTCCGACAGGTCTGCAGCGTCGAAGTAGAACAGGTCGTAGTCCTTGATGTGCGCAGTGGACGCCCACCCGGAGCGCAGGTTCCATACCGTCTGGAACAGGCAGCCCGCGACCAGCCAGGCATCCGGCAGGCCCAGAAGTGGCAAACGCTCCAGAATGGCCGCGTTGTGCGGGTTCTGGAGCGCTTCGGTCACAAAGCGGCGCTCGAGCGCCGCTCCCGTATCCAACTCAGACCACCTTGGCAATCGACTGGCAGACGTAGTCGATGTTCTTGCTGTTCAGCGCAGCCACGCACATGCGGCCGGTATCGGTACCGTACACGCCGAACTCATTGCGCAGGCGGACCATCTGGTCCTTGGAGAGGCCCGAGTAACTGAACATGCCTATTTGCGTTGTGATGAAGCTCATGTCCTGCTTCACGCCGGCGGCCTTCAGGCCGTCGACCAGCTTCTGGCGCATGGCCTTGATGCGCACGCGCATTTCGGACAGTTCTTTCTCCCACAGTGCGCGCAACTCGGGGTTGTTCAGGACCGCAGCCACCACCGCACCACCGTGGATGGGTGGGTTGGAGTAGTTGGTGCGGATGACGATCTTGAGCTGGCTCAGCACGCGGGAGGCTTCTTCCTTGTCCGTGCACAGCACCGACAGGCCGCCCACGCGCTCGCCGTACAGGCTGAAGCTCTTGGAGAACGAGGTGGACACGAAGAACGTGAGGCCGGCGGCTACGAACTTCTGGATCACGGCGCCGTCTTCGGCAATGCCGTGGCCAAAGCCCTGGTAGGCCATGTCGAGGAATGGCGTGAGGTTCTTGGCCTTGACGGCGGCAACCACTTGGTCCCACTGCTCGGGGGTGATGTCGTAGCCGGTGGGGTTGTGGCAGCAGGCGTGCAGCACGACGATGGTGCCGGCAGCGGCGGCGTTCAGGCTGGCCAGGAAGCCTTCGAAGTTCACGCCGCGCTTGGCAGCGTCGTAGTAAGCGTAGGTGTCAACTTCGAAGCCGGCGTTGGTGAACAGGGCGCGGTGGTTTTCCCAGCTGGGGTCGGAAATCAGTACCTTGGCGTTGGGGCTGACCTTCTTCAAGAAGTCAGCGCCGATCTTCAGGCCGCCGGTGCCGCCGATGGCCTGCACGGTGGCCACGCGGCCGGACGTGACTGGTTCGCTGTCGGCGCCGAACACCAGGCTCTTGACGGCGTTGTCATACGCCACGATGCCGTCGATGGGCAGGTAGCCGCGGGCGGTGGGGGCGGACATCATGGTCTTTTCTGCGGCCTGCACGCACTGCAGCAGGGGCAGCTTGCCGTTGTCGTCGAAATAAACGCCGACGCCCAGGTTGACCTTGTTGGGGTTGGTGTCAGCGTTGAATTGCTCGTTGAGGCCCAGGATGGGGTCGCGGGGGGCCATTTCGACGGCGGTGAACAGAGACATGAAAATCCTTGAAAGGTTGTCAGTAGCGAAGAATCCAGGCGTGGTGTACTGTGCCGGGTTCCGCCGATTTTAACGGCCTGCCCACACTACTCGTTGACTGCACCCATGCCGGATATCACACAGGTCATAACGGAAAAGCAAGACGGCGAATTCGTCAGCTTTCCCGATTCACCCTTCGAGCTGTTCCAGCCGTACCCGCCTGCGGGCGACCAGCCCGAGGCCATTGCCAAGCTGGTCGAGGGCCTGAACGACGGCGAAGCCTTCCAGACCCTGCTGGGCGTGACGGGCTCGGGCAAGACTTTCACCATGGCCAACGTCATCGCCCGTATGGGGCGCCCGGCCATCATCTTTGCGCCCAACAAGACGCTGGCCGCGCAGTTGTACAGCGAGTTTCGCGAGTTCTTCCCCAAGAACGCCGTCGAGTACTTCGTGAGCTACTACGACTACTACCAGCCCGAAGCTTACGTGCCGCAGCGCGACCTGTTCATCGAGAAGGACAGCGCGATCAACGAGCACATCGAGCAGATGCGGCTGTCTTGCACCAAGAGCCTGATGGAGCGGCGCGATGTGGTCATCGTGGCCACTGTGTCGGCCATCTACGGCATCGGCGAGCCCGAGAGCTACCACCGCATGGTGATGACGCTGCGCGTGGGCGACAAGCTGGGCCAGCGCGACGTGATCGCGCAGCTGATCCGCATGCAGTACCAGCGCAACGAGGCCGATTTTTCACGCGGCAAGTTCCGCGTGCGGGGCGACACGATCGACGTGTTTCCGGCCGAGCACTCCGAGCTGGCGATCCGGATCGAGCTTTTTGACGACGAAGTGGAGAGCCTGCAGCTGTTCGACCCCTTGACCGGCCGCGTCAAGCAAAAGATACCGCGCTTCACGGTGTATCCCAGCAGCCACTACGTCACACCACGTGACAAGGTGCTCACCGCTGTGGAGACCATCAAGCTGGAGCTGGCCGAACGCCTGCAGCAACTGTTGGCCGACGGCAAGCTGGTGGAGGCGCAGCGGCTGGAGCAGCGTACCCGGTTCGATCTGGAGATGCTCAGCGAAGTAGGGCACTGCAAGGGCATCGAGAACTACACGCGCCATTTGTCCGGCTCGCCGCCGGGCAGCCCGCCCAGCACGCTGACGGACTACATGCCCAAGGATGCGCTGATGTTTCTGGACGAGAGCCACCAGATGATCGGGCAGCTCAACGCCATGTACAGCGGCGACCGGTCGCGCAAGACCACGCTGGTGGAGTATGGCTTTCGGCTTCCGTCGGCTCTGGACAACCGGCCGCTCAAGTTCGAGGAATTCGAGCAGCGCATGCGCCAGGCGATCTTTGTGACGGCCACTCCCGCGGAGTACGAACGCACGCATTCCGGGCAGATCGTGGACCAGGTGGTGCGTCCGACCGGGCTGGTGGACCCGCAGGTCGAAGTGCGCCCGGCCACCCACCAAGTGGATGATGTGCTGCAAGAAATACGCATTCGCGTCGAAAAGCGTGAAAGAGTACTCATCACCACGCTGACCAAGCGGATGGCGGAGCAGCTGACGGACTACCTGACCGACAACGGCGTGAAGGTGCGCTACCTGCACAGCGATGTGGACACGGTCGAGCGCGTCGAGATCATCCGGGACCTGCGCCTGGGCGCTTTCGACGTGCTGGTGGGCATCAACCTGCTGCGGGAGGGGCTGGACATCCCGGAGGTGTCTCTGGTGGCCATTCTGGATGCCGACAAGGAAGGGTTCTTGCGTGCCGAGCGCAGCCTGATCCAGACCATCGGCCGCGCAGCGCGCAATTTGAACGGCAGAGCCATCCTGTATGCCGACCGAATCACCGAGTCCATGAAAAAAGCCATGGGCGAGACGGAACGACGCCGCATCAAGCAGATCGCACACAACGAGGAACACGGAATCACTCCGCGCAGCATTGTCAAGCGGGTAAGAGACCTGATTGACGGCGTGTACAGCGAAAAAGCCGGCAAGGATGCCGAGCGGCTGGAGCAGGAAGCCATGCGGCGCGCGCAGGTGGAGGACATGTCCGAGAAGGACGTGGCGCGCGAGATCAAGCGGCTGGAAAAGCTCATGCTGGAGCACGCGCGCAACCTGGAATTCGAGCAAGCTGCCCGCGTGCGGGACCAGCTCACGAAGCTCAAGGACCAGGCATTTGGTGCGCACGGGAACGATTCGGTGGCCTTGTGAATGGGCGTTGAAAGCGCCGGGTAAGACATCACTGATCAAATTGCGACCAGTTGGTTTTTTATCCCGACCAATTCGATAGGGATTTGTGTTATACTTGCACAAAATACTCAAGAAAACAGCCCAGCGATGAAGGGCTCCTTGCACGCCTTTGCAGGCGACCGCACGGAGAAGGGGCGGAGACGGTGCCTCATTGGCCATCAGCCAATGGCGGCGGTTTCTACAACGAACAAGCCTTAGCACAAGGAGCTTGCGATGCGTCTCACAACCAAAGGCCGTTTTGCGGTCACCGCCATGATCGATTTGGCCCTGCGCCAGAACAATGGCCCCGTCACGCTGGCTGCGATCAGCCAGCGGCAGCAAATTTCTTTGTCGTACCTCGAGCAGCTGTTCGGCAAACTGCGCCGCCACGAACTGGTGGAGTCCACCCGTGGCCCCGGTGGCGGTTACACCCTGGCCCGCAAGGCCGGTGATATCACCGTGGCAGACATCATCGTGTCGGTGGATGAGCCCATCGACGCGACCCAGTGCGGCGGCAAGGAAAACTGCCTGGGCGAAGCTGGTCGGTGCATGACGCACGAGCTGTGGGCGTCCCTGAACCAGCGCATGGTGGAGTTCCTCGATTCCGTCACGCTGCAAAAGCTGGTGGAAGAACAACTCGCCAAGGGTGTGCAGATCGAAGACAAGCCTGTGGTGCGCCGCGCGATCTCCACGACGCCGGTGGTCAAGCCCATCCGCGTGAACGCCCCGAACTCCGTTTTTGCCCTGGGCAACGTTTTCGCGAAGTCTTGAGCTTCGGTGCGCTGTGCTGACCCTGGGGTCGGCACCGCCCTGAACGTTATTTGAACATCGACCTTCTTCCTGCAAATCTGCCAGCCAGAAACTTCTACTGAGCCAGCCATGGACATGACCCCGCACTTCCCCATCTATCTCGACTACGGCGCCACCACCCCGGTGGACCCGCGCGTGGTGGACGCCATGATCCCGTGGCTGCGTGAGCACTTTGGCAACGCGGCTTCGCGCAGCCACGCCTGGGGCTGGGAAGCGGAAGCGGCGATCGAAAACGCACGTGGCCAAGTGGCCGACCTCATCGGTGCCGACCCGCGCGAGATCGTCTGGACCAGCGGCGCCACCGAGTCGATCAACCTCGCCTTGAAGGGCGCTGCGCAGTTCTACAAGGGCAAGGGCAAGCATCTCATCACGCTCAAGACCGAGCACAAGGCGGTGCTGGACACCGTGCGCGAGCTGGAGCGCCAAGGCTTCGAGGCAACCTACCTCGACGTGCAGGAAGACGGGCTCGTGAACATGGACGCCCTCAAGGCGGCCATCCGCCCCGACACCATCCTCATCAGTGTGCTTTTCGTGAACAACGAGATCGGCGTGATCCAGGACATTCCGGCCATCGGCGCGTTGTGCCGTGAAAAAGGCATTCTGTTCCACGTCGATGCCGCACAGGCCACCGGCCGTGTGGCCATCGACATGGCGACGCTGCCCGTCGACCTGATGAGCATGACGGCTCACAAGACTTACGGCCCCAAGGGCGTTGGCGCCCTGTACGTGCGCCGCAAGCCCCGCGTCCGTCTGGAAGCCCAGATGCACGGCGGCGGCCATGAGCGCGGCATGCGCTCTGGCACCTTGCCCACCCACCAGATCGTGGGCATGGGCGAGGCGTTTCGCATTGCCAAGGAAGAAATGGCCGAAAGCAATGCCAAGGCGCATGCCTTGCAGCAGCGCCTGCTCGACGGCCTGAAGGACATCGAACAGGTGTTCATCAACGGCAGCATGGAGCACCGCGTACCTCAGAACCTGAACATGAGCTTCAACTACGTCGAAGGCGAGTCGCTCATCATGGGCATCAAGGGTCTTGCGGTGTCGTCCGGCTCCGCCTGCACGTCTGCCAGCCTGGAGCCCAGCTACGTGCTGCGCGCCCTGGGCCGCAGCGACGAGCTGGCGCACAGCAGCCTGCGCATGACCATCGGCCGCTTCACCACGGAAGAAGAGATCGACTACGCGATCTCCACCATCCGCGAGAACGTGGCCCGCCTGCGCGAGCTGAGCCCGCTGTGGGAGATGTACAAGGACGGCATCGATATCAGCACCATCCAGTGGGCTGCGCACTGACCCCCAATTTCTGAAGATTCAAGAGGTACACATCATGGCTTACTCAGACAAAGTGGTTGACCACTACGAAAACCCCCGCAACGTCGGCTCGTTCGACAAGGGTGATGATTCGGTGGGCACCGGCATGGTCGGCGCGCCTGCCTGCGGCGACGTGATGAAGCTGCAGATCAAGGTGAACCCCGCCACGGGCGTGATCGAAGACGCTCGCTTCAAGACCTACGGCTGTGGCTCTGCCATTGCGTCGTCGTCGCTCGTGACCGAATGGGTCAAAGGCAAGACGCTGGACGAAGCGGCTGCGCTCAAGAACAGTGAAATCGCCGAAGAACTGGCACTGCCACCGGTGAAGGTGCACTGCTCCATCCTCGCCGAAGACGCGATCAAGGCCGCCGTGCTGGACTACAAGACCAAGCACGCAGCCACGGCCACCGCTGCTGCCTGAGTTGATCCACAAAGAGAGAGATATGGCCATCACGCTGACAGAAGCCGCTGCCCGGCATGTGAACCGTTACCTGTCCCGCAGGGGTAAGGGACTGGGCGTGCGCCTGGGTGTCAAGACGACGGGGTGCTCCGGGCTGGCGTACAAGCTGGAGTACGTCGATGACTCCGCGCCTGAAGACATCGTGTTCGAGAACCACGGCGTCAAGGTGCTCATCGACCCCAAGAGCCTGGCGTACATCGACGGCACCGAGCTCGACTTCGTGCGTGAGGGCCTCAACGAGGGCTTCAAGTTCAACAACCCCAACGAACGCGATCGCTGCGGCTGTGGAGAGAGCTTCCGCGTCTGAGCCGGCTCTGGCCGAGTGCCTGCCAAACCGCCACCGCGCACCTTGCGTACTGGCGGTTTTTTGTTGACCTGCCCATTCGATATCCGACGACGAACCGCGCATGAACCTGCAATCTGACGACTTTGAACTCTTTGGCCTGGCGCGTGGCTTCGCGCAGGATCGAAGCGCCATTGATGCGCGCTGGAAGGAATTGCAGCGGGAGGCCCACCCCGACAAATTTGCGGCCCAGGGCGCCGCGGCCCAGCGCGTGGCCATGCAGTGGTCGGTGCGCATCAACGAGGCCTACCAGCGCCTGAAGGACCCGATGCGCCGTGCCGCCTACTTGTGCGAGCTCCACGGTGCGCCCATCCGTGCTGAGGACAACACCGCGATGCCCACCGCGTTCCTCATGCAGCAGATGGAATGGCGTGAGGCCTTGGAAGAGGCCGAGGCGGAGCCCGAACTGGATGCGCTGGACGACACCGTGGCGCAAGCCCGCCGGGAGGCGCTTGCCGAATGCGAAGCGCTGATCGATCGCCAGCACGACTATGCGGGTGCTTCCCAGCAGGTCAGAGCCCTCATGTTCATTGCGCGATTTGCCGACGACATCGAGCGCCGGCGAGAGCAACTGGGACAATAGCCCCTGTTCCTCGTGTTCCCCATTCAGAGGCAGGCCGTGACCCTGGTCTGCTTTCTTCGTTAGAGATACCGAATTCCCATGGCGCTTTTGCAGATTTCCGAGCCCGGCCAGTCCCCCGACCCGCACCAGCGGCGCATTGCCGTGGGCATTGATTTGGGCACCACGCATTCGTTGGTCGCTGCCGTGCGCAATGGCGTCGCAGAATGCCTGCCCGACGCGCAGGGCAGGGTGCTGCTGCCGTCGGTAGTGCGTTACCTGTCCAATGGCGGCCGCCAGATCGGCCATGACGCTGTGGCTGCGCAGACGCAGGATGCCCGCAACACGATTGCATCGGTCAAACGCTTCATGGGCCGTGGCCTGCGCGATGTGGTGGGCGCCGACAAGCTGCCCTACGAGTTCGTCTCGGGCAGCGAGCCACAGTCCGAAGGCATGGTCAGCTTGGCCACCGCCGATGGCGTCAAGTCGCCCGTCGAGGTCAGCGCCGAAATTCTGGCCACGCTCCGCTACCGGGCCGAAGACACCTTCAACGACGACCTGTACGGCGCGGTCATTACCGTGCCTGCGTATTTCGACGATGCCCAGCGCCAGGCTACCAAAGACGCTGCCAAGTTGGCCGGCATCAATCTGCTGCGCCTCATCAACGAACCCACTGCCGCGGCCATCGCCTATGGGCTGGACAACGCGAGCGAGGGTGTCTATGCCGTGTACGACCTGGGCGGCGGTACGTTCGACATCTCTATCCTGCGTCTCACGCAGGGCGTGTTCGAGGTGATAGCGACCGGCGGCGACTCGGCTCTTGGCGGGGACGACTACGACGCAGCCCTGGCGGACTGGGTGCTGGGCCAACTGAACCTTCAGGTGGACACCCCAGCCGACAAGGCGGCCGTGCGGATGGCGGCGCGGGCCTGCAAGGAAGCTCTGACTGCTACGGATTTGATAGCTTTTAGCGCCCAGCTGTCGAGCGGTAGCGTGCATTTTGATGTGAAGAAATCAGATTTTGAGACCGCGACGGCCGAGCTGACCGCGCGCTCCATCGCTGCCGTGCGCCGCGCCCTGCGCGATGCGCATCTGGCCCGCGACGAGGTGCAGGGCGTGGTGATGGTGGGTGGCTCCACCCGCATGCCGCAGGTGCAGCGCGCCGTGGCGGAGTTCTTCGGCAAGGAGCCGCTGAACAACCTGAACCCCGACGAAGTGGTGGCCCTGGGCGCATCCGTGCAGGCCAACCAGTTGGCGGGCAACGACACCGCGGGCGACCTGCTGCTGCTGGACGTGACGCCGCTGTCGCTGGGCATCGAAACCATGGGCGGTTTGGTAGAGCGCATCGTAGCGCGCAACGAAACCATTCCCACGGCCAAAGCCCAGGACTTCACCACCTACAAGGACGGCCAGACCGCGCTGGCCATCCACGTGTTGCAGGGCGAGCGCGACCTGGTGCAGGACTGCCGCAGCCTGGCGCGCTTCGAGCTGCGCGGCATTCCGCCCATGGCGGCCGGTGCCGCCCGCATCAGGGTGACCTTCACTGTGGATGCCGACGGCCTGTTGAGCGTGAGCGCCAAGGAGCAGGGCAGCGGCGTGGAAGCGCGCATCGATGTGAAGCCTTCGTACGGCCTGTCTGACGACGAGATCGCCCGCATGTTGCAGGATGGCTTTGCCACCGCCGCGCAGGACATGAAGGCCCGTGCCGTGGTGGAAGCCCGTGTGGATGCCGACCGCATGCTCATTGCCACCGAAAGCGCGCTGAATGCCGATGGCGATGTGCTGCTGGCCGGGGAGCGTGCCCGCATCGATGCATTGATGGAGGCGCTGCGCCAGCAACGTGATGCAGACGATGCTGCCGTGATCGAGGCCGCCACCGAAGCCCTGGCCAAGGGCACCGAAGCCTTTGCAGCACAGCGCATGAACCGCGGTATTCAGCAGGCGCTGGCGGGCAAGAACGTGCAGGCGCTCTGAGCGACCACGCCCCGCCACCGACGCAACACGCACTGCGACCCCAGCACAACGACACCGCAAGACGACAAGAAGAACCGACCCATGCCCGTCATCAAGATCCTTCCCCACCCTGAATACTGCCCAACCGGCACTGAGATCACGGCGCCCGCGGGCACGTCGATCTGCGAGGCGCTGCTCGAGAACCACATCAACATCGAGCATGCCTGCGACATGAGCTGCGCCTGCACCACCTGCCACGTCATCGTGCGCCAGGGGATCAATTCGCTCAACGAGGCCGAAGAAGAAGAGGAAGACCTGCTGGACCGCGCATGGGGTCTGGAGCCACAATCGCGCCTGTCTTGCCAGGCCATCCTGGCGCAGCAGGACCTGGTGGTGGAGATTCCCAAGTACACCATCAACCACGCCAAGGAGAACCACTGATGAACGCAGCGTCGGGCCCCTCCAGCCAAGCTCGCGCCCCCTTTGCGGGCAGCGAAGCCACGAAGTGCCGTGCGTGGGGGCGCGTATGACCCGCCAGATCGTTCTCGACACCGAAACCACCGGGCTGTCGGCCGACAGTGGCGACCGCATCATCGAACTCGGTTGCGTCGAGCTGCTCAACCGCAAGCTCACGGGCAACAACCTGCACTTGTACTTCAACCCGGGCCGCGACAGCCATGAAGACGCGCTCAAGGTGCACGGCATCAGCAACGAGTTCCTGAAGGACAAGCCCAAGTTTGCCGAGGTGGCGGACGAGATCCTGCAGTACCTGCAGGGCGCCGAGATCATCATCCACAACGCTGCGTTCGACGTGGGCTTCCTGAACAAGGAGCTGGAGCTGACAGGCCGGCCCGGGTTTCGCACCTATGTGGAGAGCGTGACCGACACGTTGGCCATGGCCAAGGAGATGTATCCTGGCAAGCGCAATTCGCTGGACGCCCTGTGCGACCGTCTGGGCGTGGACAACTCCAGCCGCACCTTGCACGGCGCGCTGCTGGACGCCGAGCTGCTGGCCGATGTGTACATCAACCTCACGCGCGGCCAGGATGCGCTACTCATCGCAGACGACTCGCAGGAAGGTGCGGATGGCCTTGCGATACCTGCTGTGGACCTGCGCACGTTCAGCTTGCCGATCCTCACTGCCAGCGATGCTGAAAACGTGGCCCACGAAGAGGTGCTGGTGCAGATCGACAAGGCCAGCGGAAGCAAAACTATTTGGCGAATTGCCCAGGCTGCTTGAAAAGCTGTGCCATAATCGAAGGCTGTCGCAGCGACAAGGGTGATTAGCTCAGCGGTAGAGCACTGCCTTCACACGGCAGGGGTCACATGTTCGATCCATGTATCACCCACCACGCTTGCACAGACTTTCGTCCTCGCATCCGGTTCATCCGATGTGCTGGCGACGGGTGATTAGCTCAGCGGTAGAGCACTGCCTTCACACGGCAGGGGTCACATGTTCGATCCATGTATCACCCACCAATTCAAACCCCTGCAGGCTGCGGCCTTCAGGGGTTTTTTCATGGCCGGCCAAGGTGTGATGACCGCAGCATGGATCGCGCCGCCGTGTGTAGGCTGCAGCACAGGTGCCGTCCACGCACGGCCTCACATCGCGCACGCTGCACACACTGGCAAGTGCCGATCTCGTGCAAAAAGGCCCGGCGTGCCGCTAAAGTGTCAGGCGTTGCCGACTGCGCAACATGCCTCCAATGACGCGCCACCTTCGCCATGATCACCTTTCACAACCCCTTGCACCAAGGCCACGCGCCTGTCCATGAGTTCTACCGCGGCGAGCGCGTGCCGTGTTTTGAGAAACCCGCGCGCGTCGACTACGTGGAAGAGGCGCTGCGCCTGCGCGGCCATGACCTCGCCGCGCCGGATGTCGACAGCGCTGCGGTTCTGTCAGAGGTGCATTCACAGCGCTACCTCGCGTTCCTGCAAACGGCGTGGCAGCAGTGGGTGAGCGTTGATCCAGCCAATGCGGCAGTGCAGCCCTTTCCTTCGGTCTGGCCCGTGCGCACTTTGCGCAGCGATGTGGAGCCCGACAACTTTGTGGCGCGCCTGGGGCTGTACTCCATGGACAACGGCACGCCGATGGCTGCCGGCACCTGGGCTGCAGCCAAGGCCGGGGCTGACGCCGCTGCCAGTGCCGCGGCGCGTGTCGCTCAAGGGGCTCGCGCTTCTTTTTGCTGCACCCGCCCTCCGGGCCACCACGCCGGCCCTGACTTCATGGGAGGCTATTGCTTTTTGAACAATGCCGCCGTGGCTGCACAGGTGTTGCGCAACCAGGGTGCGGGCCGGGTCGCGCTGCTGGACGTGGACTACCACCACGGAAACGGCACCCAGAGCATCTTCTACGAGCGCTCCGACGTGCTGTTCATCAGCATCCACGGCGACCCGCGCACCGAGTACCCCTTCTATCTGGGTCATGCGGACGAGACCGGGGCGGGGCAGGGGGCGGGCTTCAATCTCAACCTGCCGCTGCCAGCGGGCACCAGCGCAGCCACCTGGTTCAGCGCGCTCGAAGCGGCGTGCCAGCGCATTGCATCCAGCGGTGCAGATGCGCTGGTGATTTCACTGGGCCTCGATGCTTTCGAGGGCGACCCTATTTCACGCTTCGCGTTGGCCTCCGAGGATTTCACGCGGTTGGGCAAGCGGCTCGCGCGCCTGGGTTTGCCCACGGTCTTCGTGCTGGAGGGCGGCTACGCCGCGGCCGAACTGGGCACCAACGCCGTCAACGTGCTGGATGGCTTCGAGCAGGCGTAAATGCAGATCTGCCCCATGGCGCTGACGCCAACAAATACTCAGGAATACGAATGACCGACAAGGTGGATTGCGTGGTGATCGGTGCGGGCGTGGTCGGGCTGGCAGTGGGTCGCGCCCTGGCCTTGAAGGGGCACGAGGTGTTGGTGCTGGAGGCTGCGGATGCCATCGGCACCCAAACCAGTTCGCGCAATAGCGAGGTGATCCATGCGGGCCTGTATTACCCCACTGGCTCGCTGAAGGCGCAGCTGTGCGTGCGGGGTCGCGACATGCTCTATGCCTACTGTGCAGAGCGCGCAGTGCCCTTTCGCCGCTGCGGCAAGCTTCTGGTGGCCACGTCCGACGCCCAGCTGCCGGGCCTGGAATCGATTCGCGCGCGTGCGTTGGCCAACGGTGTTCCGGAACTGCAGTGGCTCACCCGCGAAGAAGCCCAGGCGCTGGAGCCCGCCCTGCAATGTGTGGCGGCCCTGCATTCGCCCAACACGGGCATCGTCGACAGCCATGCGCTGATGCTCGCGCTGCAGGGCGACCTGGAGCACGCTGGTGGAATCGTGGCCCTGAATTCGCCCCTGGCGCGCGCTGAGTGCGCGCAAGATGCTATTTATTTGATAGCTGAAGACGGAACACGGCTTCAGGCGCGCACGGTGATCAACGCGGCCGGTCTGTATGCGCCCGGACTGGCTGCACGCTTTGCCGGACTTGACGCCGCCCACGTGCCCATCGCCCATTACGCCAAAGGCAACTATTTCACCCTGGCAGGCAGGGCGCCCTTCAGCCGTCTGATCTATCCCGTTCCTGAAGCAGCTGGCCTGGGGGTGCACCTGACGCTGGATCTTGGTGGCCAGGCCAAGTTCGGCCCGGACGTGCAATGGGTCGATTCCCCCGACGACCTGCTGGTGGACGCGGCCCGCGGAGATGCTTTTTATGCGGAGGTGCGCAAGTACTGGCCTGGCCTGCGCGACGGCGCACTGGCGCCTGGCTATGCCGGCATTCGTCCCAAGATCCACGGCGCCGATGCGCCCGCTGCAGATTTCGTCATCCAGGGGCCTTCGGTGCACGGAGTGGCCGGCCTCGTCAATTTGTTTGGCATCGAATCGCCCGGCTTGACAAGTGCCCTGGCCATTGCGGACCATGTGGCGGCACTGGTTTGATCCAAGGCAAGCTGCTTTCAATCGGTAACCTCTTGGGCCCCTGTCCTACGAAGGGCTTTCAAGCAGTTGGCTAAGATGAAACTTGATTCTCCAGCAGGGGAAACACCCGTTTTTTGTTGTTCTTAAGAAAGGCTTGTATGACTGTTTCCGACACCATCAATACCACCCAGGGCGAACTGGAAAAGTTGGTTTCCGATCTGCGCGGACTGCTGGCCAGCAAGGACCTCGACACCTTGCCTGAAATCAAGGTTCTGCGCCAAAAGCTGGACGACGGCCTGCAAAACGCACGCGAGTCTGCCGTCCGTGCCGCACAGGACGCCGCACGCCAAGCCAAGGATGCAGCTCTGGCTGCAGACCGTTACGCCCACGACGAACCATGGCGCGTAGCAGGTGCGGCCTTGGCAATCGGCGCGCTCGTGGGCTTTCTGTTGTCCCGCCGTTAAACAAGGCGTGCAAGGTATGAAGCTCAGGTTCGGAGGCCGCGCATGAACTGGCTGTCCATTTTGGGGCTGGAAACCTTGGTGTCCCGGTGGCGTGCCAACGTCATCGAAGCCGCCATCGCTGCCGAGGACCGCATGGACCTGGCTCGCCTGGAGTGGCAGGATCAGAAGCAACGCTTGCAGCAGATGCTGGTGTTGACCATTCTGGTCGCCGGTTTGACTGTTGTGGCTTTGATCATGCTGTCGTTGGCCGTGCTCGTGCATTTCTGGGACACACCGCAGCGTACGCTCGTCGCGTGGATCGTTGCAGGCGTCTGGGTCGCTGGATGGGCGGCTACGCTGCTCTCGCTGGTGGCTGTTGCCAAGCGCGCCAGCGACGGGTTTGCATTGACCCGCCGCGAACTCGCACAGGACTGGCGTGACATCAAGGAGCGTTTGTAATGGCCACTGCATCTCCATCCACTGCCATCGATAGCGCTGCGGACCTACCGCAGCCTACCGACGTGCAACAGAAGGTGCTCGACCGCATTGCCACTCAGCGAGCCCGCCTGCGCGCTCGCCGTGCTGCGCGTGCGCAGTCCCTGGCGCTGACTCAACAGCGAGATGGGTCGGGGGGCATCGATGAGTCGGTAGCTCTGCGCGCTATCGGATTTGCCCGAGAGCACCCCATTGCCTTGGTGGCGCTGGCAGGGGTCGGGCTCTTGGCGGGGCCACGGCGGTTGATCCGCTGGACTGGTGTGGTGTTGCCGCTGTTGCTGCGCCTGCGGCGCTGATAGCGCCCCTCGCGCTGCTGCGCTGTTGGGCTCGCTCACAAAAAAGCCGCTGTACTTCAGCGGCTTTTTTGCGTCTCAGCGGTTCACAATCGCGATTAAAAAGCTACGCGGCGTGACTATTGCGCCATGGCCTTGATGGCCTTGGCTGCCTTGACGACCAATGCGGGGCCCTCGTAGATAAGGCCGGTGTAGATCTGAACCACGTCCGCACCCGCCTGTATCTTGCTCACGGCATCGTCCGCGCTCATGACCCCGCCGACGCCGATGATCGGAAACCCTGGCCCCAGAGCGGCGCGCAGCTGCCGGATGACCTGGTTGCTGGCCTGCAGCACCGGCGCGCCACTGAGGCCACCGGTTTCTTCCGCATGCCGCATGCCTTGTACGGCGGTACGCACGATGGTGGTGTTGGTGGCGATCACGCCGTCCATGCCGTGGCGCTGCAACGTTGCCGCAATGACGGCCACCTGGGCTTCGTCCAGGTCGGGTGCAATCTTCACGAACACGGGCACGCGCTTGGCATGCCGATGGGCCAGCGCTTCGCGGCGATCTGCGATGGCAGCCAGCAACGCGTCCAGCGCAGCATCACTTTGCAGCGCGCGCAGGTTCTGGGTGTTGGGCGAGCTGATGTTGACCGTGACGTAGTCCGCATGGGAGTACACGCCTTCCAGGCAGGTCAGGTAGTCGCTGGTGGCGTTCTCGATGGGGGTGGTGGCATTCTTGCCGATGTTCAGGCCCAGCAGCATCGGGTGGCGGCGTGCCTGGGTGCGAAATTTTGCCTGCTGCACGTTGTGCAAGAAGGCGTCCAGGCCTTCGTTATTGAAGCCCAACCGGTTGATGAGCGCTCGCGCCTCGGGCAGGCGGAACATGCGTGGCTTGGGGTTGCCGGGCTGCGCCTTCGGGGTGACGGTGCCTACCTCCACAAAACCGAAGCCCATCGCTCCCAGCGCATCGATGCAGCGGGCGTTCTTGTCGAGCCCGGCAGCCATGCCGACACGGTTCGGAAAGGTCAGGCCGGCCAGTTGTACCGGGTCGTCCACCGTCTCGTTGCACCAGGCCCATTGCAGCGGCGTGCGTTGCCCGCGGGCCAGCATGTCCATGGTGAGTTCATGCGCAGCCTCGGCATCCAGGCCGAAGAGGAAAGGGCGGGTCAGGGCGTAGGGGATCAGGGACATGGGGGTGTGGCGGGGGATAATTGCGCAATAACCTCTGATTTTCTCTCATGACGACCTCCACCCCTCTCACCCAAGACGAACTCAAGACCCTGGTAGGCCAAGCCGCGTTGCAATACGTGGTGCGCGGCGAGATTGTGGGGGTGGGAACGGGCTCCACCGTCAACAAATTCATCGATGCGCTGGCCGGCATCAAGGGCGACATCAAGGGCGCGGTATCGAGCTCCGTGGCCAGTACCGAACGTCTGAAGGCGCTGGGCATACCGGTGTTCGATGCCAACGAGGTCGACTCCCTGGCGGTGTACATCGACGGCGCCGACGAGATCGATGGCAACGGTCACATGGTCAAGGGCGGCGGTGCGGCGCTCACCCGCGAGAAAATTGTGGCGGCACTCGCGGCCCGTTTTGTGTGCATCGCTGACGAGTCGAAGCTGGTGGCGGCTTTGGGCGCTTTTCCTCTGCCGGTCGAAGTGATCCCGATGGCCACGCAGCAAATCACCCGCCGCTTTGCAGCGATGGGCGGCAAGGCCACAGTGCGCTTGAAGGAAGGTCAGCCGCTGGTCACCGACAATGGTCAGCACATTCTGGATGTGACAGGCCTGTCCATCGCAGACCCGTTGGCTTTTGAGTCCGAAATCAACCAGTGGCCGGGCGTAGTGACGGTGGGCGTCTTTGCCCATCAAAAGGCATCGGTATGCCTGCTCGGTACTGCGCAGGGTGTGAATACAGTGACTTACTGAGAAAAAACCAACCGGTTTCGCCAAAAACAAAGGGCCGTGAGGCCCTGTGTTGTTTGACGGCGCCATGAGTGTGTGCTGCCCAACGATGCCACCCAGCGCAGTTCACTATCAGAAACGAATGCCTGCCGGATTGCTGGGCGAGGCGCCCTCGTTGACTGGCGCAGCGGGGCGCGCCCGGGGGTTGGCCGCTGGCGACGCTGGGTTTGATGCGGGCGCGGCTGTTGGCTCCGCAGCCTTGACGGCGACAAGTGGCGTAGGCGCTGGGGGGCGATAGTTGCGCGGCAGTTGCGATTGCGGCGGATACCCGGCCGTATCGAGATACTGTGCCCATTCGCCTTCCGAAAACCCGATGAGGTGCTGGGACCCGACGGTGCCGAAGGGAAGGCTCGTGTTGTTGCTCAGCTTCTGCAGTGCAGCAATATCTTCATTGCTGTTCACCGTGCGCTCGGTGAACGGAATGCCGCGGGCAGTCAGAAAGCTGCGGGCCGAGGTGCAGGGCGTGCAGTCATTGCCGGTGTACAGCGTGACTGGGAAGCGACCGGCAACCTGGCGCAGCGCCACAGGCAGGGTGTCATTGGCAGATGCAGGGGCGGCGCCGGTCGTACGCGTGGGCTGCGCATTGCCTTCTGCGGGCGGGCGGTCCGAGAACGTGACCTTGCCGTCTGGCCCGACGATGCGGTAGACGCCTTGCGCGTGGGCTCCGGCACACGCCAGCGTCATCAACAAAGACGCCAGCAGGGGGGCGGTCAGGGGCTTGTGCATGCTCAATTCTCCTCACTCATTCGGGTCTGATCTGTGGCCTGGATGCATTACACCGCAATGGCTTCGGGCTCAGTGTCTTCTCTTCTTCACGCGGCGGACGTTTCGGCCATGCCCTGGTGGCGCAGCAGCGCATCCAGGTTGGGCTCGCGGCCTCTGAACGCCTTGAAGGACTCCATAGCAGGGCGGCTTCCGCCAGCCTCCAGAATCGCCTCGCGGTAGCGGCGGCCTGTTTCGGTGCTGGGCAGGCCGTCGGTGCCTGCGGTTTCTTCAAAAGCGGCATAAGCGTCCGCGCTCAGCACCTCGGCCCACTTGTAGCTGTAGTAGCCCGCGGCGTAGCCGCCTGCAAAGATGTGGCTGAAGGTGTGGGCCGTGCGGCTGAAGGCCGGGGGCGTCAGCACCGATACCTCGGCGCGCACTTGGTTGAGCAGGGGCATGAAATCCTGTGCCGGGTCGTGTTCGGTGTGCAGCAGCATGTCGAACAGCGAGAACTCGATCTGGCGCAGCGTCTGCATGCCGCTCTGGAAGTTCTTGGCCGCGATCATCTTGTCGAACAGCGCGCGCGGCAGCGGGGCACCCGTGTCCACATGGGCAGTCATGTGCTTGAGCACGTCCCATTCCCAGCAGAAATTTTCCATGAACTGGCTGGGCAACTCGACCGCGTCCCATTCCACGCCGCCGATGCCCGACACATCGCGCTCGTTCACCTGGGTGAGCATGTGGTGCAGGCCGTGGCCGAACTCGTGGAACAGGGTGATCACGTCGTCGTGCGTGAGCAGGGGCGGCTTGCCGTCCACGCCACTCGCAAAGTTGCACACCAGATGCGCCACCGGGGTCTGCAGCGCGCCGGTGTCGGGGCGCAGCCAGCGGGTGCGCACGTCGTCCATCCAGGCGCCGCCGCGCTTTCCGGTGCGGGCGGGTTGGTCCAGGTAGAACTGGCCCACCAGCGTGTCGCCGCGCTCGATGCGGTAGAACTCCACGGCGGGGTTCCATACCGGAGCGCTGTCGCGGCGAATCGCCACCTCGAACAAGGTCTCGATGATCTTGAACAGGCCAGCCAGCACCTTGGGTGCCGTGAAGTATTCCTTGACCTCTTGCTCGCTGAAGGCATAGCGCGCCTCCTTGAGCTTCTCGGAGATATAAGGCCAATCCCAGGGCTGAGGGTCCGCGAGCGAGAGCTTCTCGGCCGCAAAGGCGCGGAGGTCGGCCACGTCCTTGAGGGCGTAGGGCCGGGCGCGGCGGGCCAGGTCGCGCAGGAAGCCGATCACCTCGTCGGGCGACTGGGCCATCTTGGGCACCACGGACACCTCGCCAAAATTGGCGTACCCGAGCAATTGAGCCTCTTCGCGGCGCAGCGCAAGGATCTCGCTGATCAGCGCGGTGTTGTCGAACTTGCGCGCATCGCCCTCGGCCTGGTCGGAGGCGCGGGTGACATAGGCGCGGTACAGCTTCTCGCGCAGGTCGCTGCGCGTGGCGAACTGCATCACCGGCAGGTAGCACGGCATTTTCAGGGTGAGCTTGTAGCCGTCCTTGCCGTCGGCCTGCGCTGCAGCCAGCGCTGCCTGCTGCACATCGGACGGAATGCCTTCCAGCTCGTCGGCCGTGGCGTAGTAGGCGTAGGCGTCGGTGGCGTCCAGTGCGTTCTCGCTGAACTTTTGGGACAGCTCGGCCTGGCGCTCCTGGATCTGGGCAAAGCGCTCCTTGGCTGCACCGATCAGCTCTGCACCGCTCAGCACGAAGTTGCGTACGGCATTGCGGTGGGCCTGGCGCTGTTCGGTCGAGAGCGCGGCAGGGTCGATGGCCTTGTACTTGGCATACAGCCGCTCGTCGGCGCCCAGGCGCGTCCAGAATTCGGTGACGCGGGGCAAGGCGGCGTTGTACGCGGCCCGCAGCTCTGGCGTGTCGGCCACGCTGTTGAGGTGACTCACCGCGCCCCAGGCCATGCCCAGCCGCTCGGTCGCCACGTCCAGCACCTTGGCGATCGCATCCCAGCGGGCCGGGAAGTCGGGTGCCGTGACGGTTTCCAGGGCCGCACTGGCCCGCTCGAGCAGCACATCCATGGCGGGCGCCACGTCGTCGGGACGGATGCTGTCAAAGGGTGGGAGGCCGGAGAATTCGAGAAGGGCGTTGCTCATGCGGAGGTAGATGACGCCGAAAGGCGTAGGTTCAAGTTGCAAGGCAGCCAGCGCAATCGCCGGTCGTCGTCAGGGCTCTTGGTCCATTTGACGCATTTGGCCCGTTTGGCCCGCGCTCAGTGGGCCGCGGTGCGTTCGGCTGCCTCGATGGTGTTCACCAGCAGCATGGTAATGGTCATGGGCCCAACCCCGCCAGGGACGGGGGTGATCCAGCCGGCCACTTCCTTGACACCGTCGAAGTCGACATCGCCGCAGAGCTTGCCTTCATCGTTGCGGTTCATGCCCACGTCGATCACCACGGCACCCGGCTTGACCATGTCGGCAGTCAGCACGTTGCGCTTGCCCACGGCCGCCACGATCACGTCGGCCTGCAGCGTCTGGGCTTTCAGGTCCTGGGTGGCGCTGTGGCACACAGTGACTGTGGCGTTCTGGCCCAGCAGCATCAGCGCCATGGGCTTGCCCACGATGTTGCTGCGTCCGATGACCACAGCGTGTTTGCCCTTGAGGTCGTAGCCGATGCTTTCCAGCATCTTCATGCAGCCGTAGGGTGTGCATGGCCAGAAGCCAGGCATGCCCGTCATCAGGGCGCCAGCGCTGGCGATGTGAAAGCCATCGACGTCCTTGGCGGGCGAGATGGCCTCGATCACTTTCTGCGCATCGATGTGCTTGGGCAAAGGCAGCTGCACCAGAATGCCGTGAATGGCCGGGTCGTTATTGAGTGCTTCGACGCGCGCCAGCAATGCGGCTTCCGTCATGTCGGCGTCGTACTTCTCCAGCACCGAATGCAGGCCGCCGTCTTCGCAGGCTTTGACCTTGTTGCGCACGTAAACCTGGCTGGCCGGGTTGTCGCCCACCAGCACCACAGCCAGCCCAGGCGTAACACCACGGGCCTTGAGTGCTGCTGCGCGTTGCGCCACATCGGCGCGCAATTGTCGGGAGAGGGCGTTGCCGTCGATGAGCTGTGCTGTCATGTCAAAAATACCGAATCAAAATGGCCGCTACCGCTTGTCTTTAGAGCGCAGGCAGCTATAAAAATGTGAGCAATGCAGTTTGTTCAGCTCAACCCTTGGGTGCGTTCTGCCCCAGCGCGATCTTGAGCAGGTCAGCCACGGTGTTGGCGTTGAGCTTTTCCATGATGTTGGCGCGGTGCGCCTCCACCGTCTTGATGCTGATGCCCAGGTCGTCGGCGATCTGCTTGTTCAGGCGGCCGGCCACGATGCGTTCGAGCACCTGGGCTTCGCGGCTGGTGAGCTTGGAGAGCAGGGCGTCGCGGCTGGCGGCCTGCTGGTAGCCGGCGAAGGCTTCGCGGGCGTGGTCCAGCATGCGCTCGACCAGGCCCACCAGTTCTTCTTCATTGAAAGGTTTCTGGATGAAATCCAGCGCGCCCTTCTTCATGGTGTTCACCGCCATGGGCACGTCGCCGTGGCCGGTGATGAAGACGATGGGCAGGGGGGACTTGCGCTCGATCAGGCGGTCCTGCAGCTCCAGGCCGGTCATGCCGCCCATGCGGATGTCGACGATCAGGCAGGCCACCTCGCGCGGGTCGTAGCGCGAGAGAAAGGTCTCGGCCGAATCAAAGCAGCGTACCCGGTAGTCCTTGCCTTCCAGCAGCCACTGCAGGGAGTCGCGAACCGCCTCGTCGTCATCCACAACGTAGACGGTGCCTTTTTTCGGAATCAAGCTCATGCAGTTGTCCTTGGGTTTTGTATGTTTGCTACAGAATTTGTAGTGGCATCCGCAGGTTTGGCAAGCGGCAGCCAGAAGAAGAACCTGCAGCCAATGACCTCTGTTCCATTGTAGAGGTTCTCCGCCTGCATCCGGCCCTGGTGCGACTCGACGATGCTGCGGCACAGGTTCAGCCCCATGCCCATGCCTTCGGCCTTGGTGGAGAAGAACGCTTCGAACAGGCGCTCCAGCACCTCGGGCGCGAGGCCCTTGCCGGTGTCCTGCACCGAGAATTCAACGCCTTGACGGTCCTCGATGGTCTTGGGCACCACCCGCAGCTCCACGCTGCGGCCTGCCACCGGGCGGTCGGCGTGCTGGATGGATTCGGCGCCGTTTTTCATCAGGTTGACCAGCACCTGCTCGATCAGGATCGTGTCGGCCATCACCGGCGGCAGGCGGGCCGCCACGTAGTGCGTCAGGCGCACGTTGTGGCGGCGCAGCTCGATGTCGGCCAGCTCCACCGCCTCGTTCACCATCGAATGCACGTCCGCCAGCGTGCGGTTGGGCTCGCTCTTCTTCACAAAGGCGCGGATGCGCTGGATGATCTGGCCCGCCCGCTGGGCCTGGTGGGCCGTCTTCTGCAGCGCGGTCAGCAGGGCCTCTTCGGTCAACTGCCCGCTCTGGATGCGCGAGACCATGCCGCTGCAGTAGTTGTTGATGGCCGTGAGCGGCTGGTTCAGCTCGTGGGCCACGCTGGACGCCATCTCGCCCATGGTGATCAGGCGGCTGACCGACTGGGCGCGCTCGGCCTGGCGCGAGGCCTGCTCTTCAGCCTGGCGGCGCGGCGTGATGTCGGTGGCAATCACCATCTGCGCGAGGCGCCCGTCCACCCAGTTCAGGTAGCGCGACCGCACTTCCAGCCACTTGCCCAGGTCGGGCAGATAGATTTCGGCGTTTTCGGTGCGAGCGCTGGTGAGTGGGTCGGTCGGCAGCCCCATCAGGCCGTCCTCGTCGTCCATGCCGGTGTTGCTGGTGCCTGCCACGGGCACCACACCAGCCTGCGCCACCAGTTGCAGATGCCCGCCGGTCTGCGAGCCAAACCATTGCCGGTACAGCTTATTGGCAAACAGCAGCTCCTCGCTGCCCAGCGGAGCGACGGATACCGAAGCGTCCAGCGACTCGAGCACGATGGTGAAGCGTTCGTGCGATGCCGACAGCTGCTCGCGGATGCGGTTGGGCTCGGTGATGTCGGTCATCGACGTCATCCAGCCGGTCTGATGGCCGCGCGCGTCGATCAGCGGCGACACGTACAGCCGCGCATCGAACAAGGTGCCGCTCTTGCGCCGCACCCGCACCTGAAAGCCACCCACGATGGTCTTGCCCGACAGCTCGTCGCGCAGCTTGGCGTGCAGGGCTTCGTGGTCGGAATCGGGCCAGTAGGGGAAGGGCGCCTTCAGGCCCACCAGCTCGGCCTCGCTCCAGCCGGTCATCTGGCAGAAAGCGGCGTTCACGTACGTGATGCGGCCTTCCATGTCCAGCGCGCGCATGCCGGTCAGTATGGAGTTCTCCATCGCACGGCGGAAGTTGGTCTCGGCCACCAGGGCCTGCTGCGCCTGCATGCGCCGGCGCGTGTGGCGCCAGGTGGCGATCAGCATCCAGGCCGTCATGGCCGACAGCGTGCCCACCAGCCAGAAAAGCCCGCTGCCCACCACGCCCAGCGATGTGCGGTAGGCCTGCGCTTTCAGCACCAGGCCGTTGCCTACGGGCGAGACGGGCACCTCGTATTCATTGGCCCGCGGCGCCCACGGCAGCAGCTGCGTGGCGGTGTTGCGCGGCCCCAGCGGCGTGCCCGCCAGTACCTGGTTCTTGCCGTCCAGCAGCGTCACGGCATAGCGCGCCAGCACCTCGGTGGGCGTGCCGTAGCGCAGCAGGCTGTCGATGGAATATTCGCCCAATACCACACCGCTGAACTTGCCTTGGTTGTTCAGCGGCACCTGCAGTTGCAGCAGCGGTGTGGCGTCTCCCGCGGTGACCGCGGGCTGGGCGTACACGGGCTGCTGCAGGTCGCGTGCCAGGCCGAAAGTGTCCGCTGTGTCGCCAGGCTTGAGCACCTCGCCGGCAATGCGCAGCTCGCTGCTTGCCAGGGTGGGGGCGGCGTGGCTGGCGCGGATGCGGCGGCGCTCGTCGATCCAGGTGATGGCCTGCAGTTCGGGGTATTGGCTGATCAGGGTCTCGGCGCGGCTCACGAATTCGGAGCGCTCCAGCTCCTGGTTCGACAGGTCGCGCGCAATGCGCATGAGCTGTTCCTGCCGTTCCAGCAGGCGCAGCCGCACGCGCTGCTGGGCATATTCCACATCACGGCGCAGGGCTTCCTGTTCCCGTTCGGCCTCTTCCGCCCTCAAATACCAGAACGCCGCCACGATAGCCGCCAGAAACATCAGCACCGCGGCCAGAGGGGCCAACGCCGCAAAACGGTCCTGCCGGGTGGGCGACAGCCCACGCCACCACTTGCGCCACCAGCGAAGGGGCGCGACCACGGGGGACGCCGTGGGAGGGGAGGCGGAGGGCATCGAGTCCATCCTCCGAGTGTAGGGGAGGCTTGTGCCCACACTGTCTTCGCTATTTTGTGCGTTTGCAGCATTTTCTTGCAATGTGAAATGCATAAGCACCATTTGAAATTGGCAAAAAATATGCGAAACTAGAGCCAACGACCTAAATTTGCTGCCACATCTACAGGAGACAAAACATGTCAGCTCAGCCCGACCAAACGGCCGGTTTCGGCATCGGCACGGACGCCGACCAGCAGGAAACCCGTGAATGGATGGACGCCCTGTCCGCCGTCATCGACAAGGAGGGCCCTGAGCGTGCCCATTTCCTGTTGGAGCAGCTTTTAGAACACGCCCGCCAGAGCAGCATCGACATGCCGTTCTCTGCCAACACGGGCTACGTGAACACCATCGAAGTCGACCAGGAAGCCCATTGCCCTGGCAACATTGCGATCGAAAAGCGCCTGCGCGCCTACATGCGATGGAACGCCATGGCCATGGTCGTGCGGGCCAACCGCCTGAACCCGGCCGACGGTGGCGACCTGGGCGGTCACATCGGCTCGTTCGCGTCCGTCGCCAGCATGTTCGGCGCTGGTTTCAACCACTTCTGGCACGCCGCCAGTGAAGACCACGGCGGCGACCTGCTGTACATCCAGGGCCACAGCTCGCCCGGCATCTACGCCCGCGCCTACCTCGAAGGCCGCCTGACCGAAGAGCAGCTCGACAGCTTCCGCCAGGAAGTGGACGGCAAGGGCCTCTCGAGCTACCCGCACCCCAAGCTGATGCCCGAGTTCTGGCAGTTCCCCACGGTGTCGATGGGCCTCGGCCCACTCATGGCCATCTACCAGGCGCGCTTTCTCAAGTACCTGCACGCCCGCGGCATTGCCGACACCGAAAAACGCAAGGTCTGGGTGTTCTGCGGCGACGGCGAAATGGACGAGCCCGAATCGCTGGGCGCCATCGGCCTGGCCGCGCGTGAAAACCTGGACAACCTGGTCTTTGTCGTCAACTGCAACCTGCAGCGCCTGGACGGCCCGGTGCGCGGCAACGGCAAGATCGTCCAAGAACTTGAAAGCGAGTTCCGCGGCAGCGGCTGGAACGTCATCAAGCTCCTGTGGGGCAATGGCTGGGACACCCTGCTGGCGCGCGACAAGACCGGCAAGCTCAAGCAGCTGATGATGGAGACGCTGGACGGCGACTACCAGGCCATGAAGGCCAACGACGGCGCCTTCGTGCGCAAGAACTTCTTCGGCAAGTACCCCGAGACCGCCAAGCTGGTCGAGCACATGAGCGACGAAGAGATCTTCGAGCTGCGCCGTGGTGGCCACGAGCCCGCCAAGGTGTATGCCGCCTTCCGCGCCGCCAACGAGCACAAGAACCAGCCCACCGTGCTGCTGGTCAAGACCGTCAAGGGCTATGGCATGGGCAAGGCCGGTGAAGGCAAGAACACCGTGCACCAGACCAAGAAGCTCACGGACGAAGACATCAAGTACATCCGCGACCGTTTCAACATCCCCGTGCCGGACAGCGAGCTGCCCAATCTGCCGTACTACAAGCCGGCCGACGACACGCCGGAAATGCAGTACCTGCAAGAGCGCCGCAAGGCCCTGGGCGGCTACCTGCCCAAGCGCCTGCCCAAGGCCGAAGAGAGCTTCACCGTGCCCTCGCTCGACACCTTCAAGGCCGTGCTCGAGCCCACCGCCGAAGGCCGTGAAATCTCCACGACCCAGGCGTACGTGCGCTTCTTGACGCAGCTGCTGCGCGACCAGGCCCTCGGCCCGCGCGTCGTGCCCATCCTGGTGGACGAAGCCCGCACCTTCGGCATGGAAGGCCTGTTCCGCCAGATCGGCATCTACAACCCCAAGGGCCAGCTGTACACCCCGGTCGACCGCGACCAGGTCATGTACTACAAGGAAGACAAGGCCGGCCAGATCCTGCAGGAAGGCATCAACGAAGCCGGCGGCATGGCCAGCTGGATCGCCGCAGCCACCAGCTACAGCACGAACAACCGGATCATGATCCCGTTCTACGTGTACTACTCGATGTTCGGCTTCCAGCGCATCGGCGACCTGGCCTGGGCGGCGGGTGACATGCAGGCCCGCGGCTTCCTCTTGGGCGGCACGTCCGGACGCACCACGCTCAACGGCGAAGGCCTGCAGCACGAAGACGGCCACAGCCACATCCTGGCCGGCACCATCCCCAACTGCGTGAGCTACGACCCGACCTTCGCGCACGAAGTCGGCGTGATCATGCACCACGGCTTGAAGCGCATGGTCGAGCGCCAGGAGAACGTCTTCTACTACCTGACGCTGCTCAACGAAAACTACCCCATGCCCGGCCTGCAGCCCGGCACGGAAGAGCAGATCATCAAGGGCATGTACCTGTGCAAGCAGGCGCCCGCCCTGGCGGCAGACGCACCCACCGTGCAACTGCTGGGCAGCGGCACCATCCTGCGCGAATCCTTCTTCGCCCAGGAGCTGCTGGAGAAGGAATGGGGCGTGGCGGCCAGCATCTGGAGCTGCCCCAGCTTCAACGAATTGGCCCGCGACGGCCAGGACGTGGAGCGCTGGAACCTGCTGCACCCGACGGAAACCCCACGCACGTCCTTCGTGGCCGAGCAATTGGGCAAGACCACGGGCCCCGTGGTCGCATCCACCGACTACATGAAGAACTACGCGGACCAGATCCGCTCGTTCATCCCGGCTGGGCGCACCTACAAGGTGCTGGGCACCGACGGCTTTGGCCGCAGCGACTTCCGCAGCAAGCTGCGTGAGCACTTCGAGATCAACCGCCACTACATCGTGGTGGCCGCCCTGAAGGCGCTGTCCGAAGAAGGCAAGGTGCCTGTGGCCAAGGTGGCAGAGGCCATCGCCAAGTACAACATCCAGGCCGACAAGGTCAACCCGCTCTACGCATAAATCGAACCGGAGACAACAATGGCATTGGTAGACATTCAAGTTCCGGACATCGGAGACTTCGACGAAGTCGGCGTGATCGAGTTGCTCGTCAAGCCTGGCGATACCGTCAAGGCAGAGCAGTCGCTCATCACCGTCGAATCCGACAAGGCATCGATGGAAATCCCGTCGAGCCACGCGGGCGTGATCAAGGAGATCAAGATCGCCGTGGGCGACAAGGTCAAGCAGGGCTCCGTCATCGTCGTGCTCGAATCGGCCGACGCTGGCGCAGCGGCTCCAGCACCGGCCGCAGCTTCTGCACCCGCTGCAGCAGCAGCCCCGGCACCGGCACCGGCACCTGCGCCTGCAGCTGCGGCTCCTGCACCTGCTGCAGCGCCTGCTGCGTCCGGCCCGGTGGAAGTGCGCGTTCCCGACATCGGCGACTTCAAGGACGTGGCCGTCATTGAAATGCTGGTCAAGGTCGGTGACACCATCAAGCTCGAGCAGTCGCTCTTCACCGTCGAATCCGACAAGGCCTCCATGGAGATCCCGTCGCCCGCCGCCGGCGTGCTCAAGGAGCTCAAGGTCAAGATCGGCGACACCGTCAACATCGGTGATTTGATCGCGGTGCTGGAAGGTTCCGCCCCGGCAGCCGCAGCACCTGCGGCACCCGCTGCTGCATCTCCAGCTCCAGCCGCACAGCCCGCGGCCACTGCGTCGGCACCTGCACCAGCCCAGGCCGCCGCAGCCGCACCAGCCCCCGCAGCAGCCGCTGTGGCCGTGCCCGCCCACCAGCCAGGCACGCCCGCCCCCGGCCTGCCGCATGCATCCCCCTCGGTGCGCAAGTTCGCCCGCGAGCTGGGCGTTCCGCTCGAAGAGATCAAGGGCACCGGCCCCAAGGGCCGCATCAGCCAGGACGACGTGCAGGCGTTCACCAAGCAGGTGATGAGCGGCGCCACCCAGACCAAGGCGCAGGCTGCCAAGGCGCCCGCGGGCGGTGGTGGTGGCTCCGGCGCAGGCCTCGACCTGCTGCCATGGCCCAAGGTCGACTTCAGCAAGTTCGGCACGGTGGAGCGCAAGGACCTGTCGCGCATCAAGAAGATCAGCGGCGCCAACCTGCACCGCAACTGGGTGATGATCCCCCACGTCACCAACAACGACGAGGCCGACATCACCGAGCTCGAAGCCTTCCGCGTCTCCACCAACAAGGAGAACGAGAAGAGCGGCGTCAAGGTGACCATGCTCGCCTTCGTGATCAAGGCCGTGGTGGCCGCGCTCAAGAAGTTCCCCGAGTTCAACACCAGCCTGGACGGCGACACCCTCGTCTACAAGCAGTACTACAACATCGGCTTTGCGGCAGACACGCCCAACGGCCTGGTGGTGCCCGTACTCAAGGATGCCGACAAGAAGGGCATCATCCAGATCAGCAATGAAATGGGCGAGCTCGCCAAGAAGGCCCGCGACGGCAAGCTCGGCTCGGCCGACATGCAGGGCGGCTGCATGTCCATCAGCTCGCTGGGCGGCATTGGCGGTACGCACTTCACCCCCATCATCAACGCACCCGAGGTGGCCATCCTGGGCCTGTCCAAGGGCCAGATGAAGCCGGTGTGGGATGGCAAGCAGTTCGTGCCGCGCCTGGTGCTGCCGCTGTCGCTGTCGTACGACCACCGCGTCATCGACGGTGCATCGGCTGCGCGCTTCAACGCCTATCTGGGTCAGGTGCTGGCGGACTACCGCCGCATCCTGCTGTAACAAGGAGACCCTGGTATGGCAATCATTGATATCAAGGTTCCCGACATCGGCGACTTCGCCGAAGTGGCGATCATCGAAGTGCTGGTCAAGCCCGGCGACACCATCAAGGCAGAGCAGAGCCTGGTCACCGTGGAGTCCGACAAGGCCTCCATGGAGATCCCCTCCAGCCACGCCGGCGTGGTCAAGGAGCTGAAGGTCAAGCTCGGCGACAAGATCGCCGAAGGCTCGGTGGTGCTCACGCTCGAAACGTCGGATGCGGCCGCCGCACCGGCGCCAGCGCCTGCGGCTGCTCCAGCCGCGGCGTCTGCACCCGCAAGTTCTGAGCAAAAAGCTGCTCCAGCGCCCGCTGCACAAGCGCCAGCAGCTCCTAAAATCGAAGCATCCAGCTTCGGTGGCACTGCCGACCTGGACTGCGACGTTGTCGTGCTCGGTGGCGGCCCCGGCGGCTACAGCGCCGCCTTCCGCGCGGCCGACCTGGGCCTCAAGGTCGTCATCGTCGAGCGCTACGCCACCCTGGGCGGCGTGTGCCTGAACGTGGGCTGCATCCCCTCCAAGGCGCTGCTGCACGTGGCGGCCGTAATCGATGAAGTCAGCCACCTCAAGGCGGCCGGCATCGACTTCGGCGCACCGCAGGTCAACATCGACACCCTGCGCGGCCACAAGGACAAGGTCATCGGCAAGCTCACCGGCGGCCTGGCCGCCATGGCCAAGATGCGCAAGGTGACCACCGTGCGCGGCTACGGCAGCTTCGTCGGCGCCAACCACCTCGAAGTGGAAGAGACCAGCGGCACCGCGCAGGAGAAGACCGGCACCAAGAAGGTCATCGCCTTCAAGAAGGCCATCATCGCCGCCGGCAGCCAGGCCGTGCGCCTGCCCTTCATGCCCGACGACCCACGCGTGGTCGACTCCACCGGCGCCCTGGCGCTCAAGGAAGTCCCCAAGCGCATGCTCATCCTGGGCGGCGGCATCATCGGCCTGGAAATGGGCACCGTGTACAGCACGCTGGGCGCACGCCTGGACGTGGTCGAAATGATGGACGGCCTGATGCAGGGCGCCGACCGCGACCTCGTCAAGATCTGGCAGAAGATGAACGCGCCGCGCTTCGACAACATCATGCTCAAGACCAAGACGGTGGGGGCCAAGGCCACGCCCGAAGGCATTGAGGTGACGTTCGCCGCAGCGGAAGAGGGCGGCACTGCACCCGCACCGCAGACCTACGACCTGGTCCTGCAGGCCGTGGGCCGCACGCCCAACGGCAAGAAGATCGCCGCCGACAAGGCTGGCGTGGCCGTGACGGACCGGGGCTTCATCAACGTCGACATCCAGATGCGCACCAACGTGCCGCACATCTTCGCCATCGGCGACATCGTGGGCCAGCCCATGCTGGCGCACAAGGCAGTGCATGAAGCACACGTGGCAGCCGAAGTCATCGCTGGTGAATTGCAAGGCAACAAGGAGCTGGCCAGCGCCGCCTTCAACGCCCGCGTGATCCCGAGCGTGGCCTACACCGACCCCGAAGTGGCATGGGTGGGCCTGACCGAAGACCAGGCCAAGGCGCAAGGCATCAAGGTCAAGAAGGGCTTGTTCCCCTGGAACGCCTCCGGCCGCGCCATCGCCAACGGGCGCGATGAAGGCGTGACCAAGCTGCTGTTCGACGACTCGCCAGAGGCCCACGGCCACGGCAAGATCCTGGGCGGCGGCATCGTGGGCACCCACGCTGGCGACATGATCGGCGAGATCGCTTTGGCCATCGAGATGGGCGCGGACGCAGTCGACATCGGCAAGACCATCCACCCGCACCCCACGCTGGGCGAAAGCATCGGCATGGCGGCGGAGATCGCCCACGGCAGCTGCACGGACGTGCCGCCGCAGAAGAAGTAATCGCATCAGCCATTGCGCAAAAAAGCCCAGGCAGTTCGCTGCCTGGGCTTTTTTTCGTCTGCCCAAGGGGTTGCTGGGCCGTTGTCAGCCTGATCAGGACCGGAGCCCGATGCAAACCGCCCCTGTCACTTGTGCGGAATCGCAATAGGGCGTTTGCGCGGCGGTTTGGTCACCGGCTTGTTCTCTCCGAAAGCGACCTTCTCGCTGCGCTCTGAGTTCATCAGTGCGATGAAGAAGGGCTTGAGCGGCACAAAATCGAAGTTCTTTTCCACCACCAGGTACCGTGACAAAGGGCCGATATCGGCAAAGCCCGACGCTCCCGATTGCACCTGCCGAAACCGGCGGTTGGCCCCCTGTGCCAGGCCCCGGCGCTCGCGCAATGAAAGGTCCGCCAGCGGCTGCACGAAGGCGCTGCGCGCGCTGAAGCGCACCCAGGTCTGGCCGCCGGGGGGAATCGCTGTGGAGTTGACGCTGACGGTTTCTGCAGCCGTGCCAAGAGGGCTGGCCGGGGAGGGCGGGCCCATCACGGTCAGGCGCAGCTCCAGTTGCAGCGATTGTTCGGTGCCCTGGTTCTTGACCAGAACGTCGAGCTGACGCTTGCTGCCCGGCACCGCCTTGAAGTCGATGAACTTCAGGTTGGAAAACGGGCTGGGGTCGCCTTCTTTCCACTTCGGAACCAACGGGGGCACTTGCGCCTTTTCCCACAACACCACGTTGTCGTTCTCGTTCGACTCGATCACGTCGCCATAACCATCGGCGGTGATCCGGAAACCATGCTTCGACCCGAACTGATCCTTGGTGATGTTCTTGGGCAGCTGCATCGAGAAGCCGATCATGCAGTCCCCGCTGCCCGGATACCCGCCCAGCTTGTCGATGTCGTGGCCCACCGCGTACATGGGGCCATCCGCTTGCGTCGGCCCGGCAAACACCTCGAACCGCACATAGAACAGCCCGGTTTCGCCCGTCGGATTCTTGGGGTCGAGGAAGGCGTCCGGTGGGCTCAGGTCGGTGCGGTAGTTGGCGTTGAGCACGGTCACGTGGGCAAACCACGGTTGTGCGGCGTCGTAACAGGGCATGTCAGGCGTCGCCTGCTCGATTCCATCAAAACGGACATGCAAATTGGGTAGTGCCATGGTGCTTCGTACCGGTTGTTGTGGATGAACAAAAGCGGTGGATGCCTTGCAAGGGCTGAAGGCAAGCGCGCGCGGGCAAAGTATGTCACTGAACCCCCAAAATGGCCTTGCAATTTGTGCCAGCGTCTGTCGTGGCGCACGCCAGCCTTCCATCGCCGCAAAGCCGTTGTAGCGTGTGCCTGGCCCCGACATACGGCCCCGACACACGGCCGCGCCAGAGTGCAACGCCAAAAGTGGTGGAAAATACCGGGTTTGCTGCCGCATGCCCGTTGGGCAGCGCTGCGGCTCGGTTTTTTTACTTGTTTGCTCCCTTGAGCCTGTCCATGCAAGACGTTCAAAACTCCAAGATCTCCGTCGAAAAGATCGGCGGCACTTCCATGACCGCCTTTGGCGATGTGCTGCGCCACATCGTCCTGCACGATCCCAAGCGCATCAACGGCCGCATCTACGTGGTATCCGCCTATTCCGGAGTGACCAACCAGTTGCTGGAGCACAAGAAGACAGGCGAGCGCGGCATTTATGCGCTGTTTGCTGAAGGCAAGGGCTACCAGGACGCCTTGACCGAGCTGGCCGTCAGCCTGAAAAAGCTCAACGCAGGCTATGCCGACATCGGCCTGCCGCTCGATGTGGCCGATGCCTTCATCGACCAGCGCATCGGCCAGGCGCGCGAGTACCTGGGCGCCATGCAGCACGTGCTGGCCAGCGGTTACCTGAGCCGCCACGACGTTCTGCTGGCTGCGCGTGAAGTGCTGGCCTCCATCGGCGAGTCGCACAGCGCCTTCAACTCGGTCGAGATCCTCAAGGCCAACGGCGTCAATGCCATCCTGATGGATCTGGCCGGCTTTGAAGACAACGAAGCCTGGACGATTGACGAGCGCATTGCGCAAAGCTTCAAGGGCCTCAACCTGAGCGACAAGGTGGTGGTGGCCACTGGCTACACCAAGGGCACCGAAGGCATCATGCGCGAGTTCGACCGCGGCTATTCCGAGGTCACGTTCAGCAAGATCGCGGTGGAAGTGCGCCCGGCCGAGGCGGTGATCCACAAGGAATTCCACCTCTCGTCTGCCGACCCCAACCTGGTCGGCCTGGAAAACGCCATCGTGGTCGGCGCCACCAATTACGACGTGGCCGACCAACTGGCCGACGTGGGCATGGAAGCCATCCACCCCAAGGCCGCCAAGCCCATGGAGCTGGCCGGCATTCCGATCCGCCTGAAGAACACGTTCGAGCCCGACCACCCCGGCACGCTGATCACCAAGGACTTCGTGGGCGAGCGCGCCCGCGTGGAGATCGTCACCGGCACCGACAAGGTCACGCTGATCGAGATCCACGACCCCAGCATGGTGGGCACGGTGGGCTTCGATGCCGGCCTGATGAACGTGTTCTGCAAGCACGGCGTGAGCTACATCCTGAAGGCGACGAACGCCAACTCGATCGCCCACCTGGTGTGGGACAACCAGCTCACGCCCGCCATGGTGGCCGAGCTGCAGCGGGACTACCAGATCGTGACGATCAAGCCCAGCGCCATCGTGTGCGCCATCGGCTCCAACATCAGCATTCCCGGTGTGCTGGCCAAGGCGGCGCAGGCGCTGGCCGATGCAGAGGTCAACGTCAACTGCGTGTCGCAGACGCTGCGCCAGGTGAACATGCAGTTCGTGATCGAACGCGAAGACTACAAGACGGCGGTCAAGGCGTTGAACTTGGCGCTGTGCGTGAACTCCGGCGCGCCGGTGCCCCGCGTGTGATGACGTGGCGGCAGGGGTATGGCCTGCCGCGATGCCGGTGCATAAAAGCAGATGCAGAGAGCCGATGCAGGAAGCCTGCGATGGATGACCGAGAGCCCGCCTTGCGCGGGCTTTTTGTCGTCTGGGTGGACGTGAACGGGTGTGGGCAAATTTGAGGGTGTCCGCCCCACGGGTTTGCGTTCAGTCTCGTGGTGTGCCAGGCCGATCCCAGGCGGTTTGGGCTGGGCCCTGCGAGGTGCTCAGGGGAGGTGGTTCGACGAGTTGTGCCGCGCTTCGACAGGCTCAGCGTGAACGGTTTGCTGGTCTGGAGAACACGTGGGCATTGCTGGCGTTACCCATGGCCGAGCAGCCTTTCGAACAGATCCGCTCCCCCCATCTGTCCACCCTTGAGCATCAACTCCAGCCCGTGGCGCGACGGGTCTGCGCTGTGTGCGCTGCTCAGCGTGACGCCCGGACAGACCGTGGTCTTGTACGACAGCCCCCACAACTGCAGCGCCTGGACTGCGTGGCTGGACGTGTCACCGCCCGCGATGCCGATGCGGCGCAGTGGCGCGCCGTGTTCTGCGCGGGCTTGCACCACGCGGGCGATCAGATGGGCGCTGGCCTGGGCGACATCGGTGGACGAGGCCCCAGCGGCCAGGGGCGCGCCGTCCGCGGGGCCGGTGAAGGCCAGCACGTTTTGTCCGCTGTTCAGCCCCGTGCAGATGGCGTCCTGCAGACCCTGCGCGTAGGCCGTGTCACTGCACAGCCGTTGGGCATCCACGGCAATGCGGTGGTATGCGGTGGCGGCCTTCACCTGCGCGGCGGTCAGAGGGGACAAGCTGCCCGCCCAGGCCAACACCGGCCCGTCGGCGGGCGCCAGCGGTGCAGCGGCCGTGGACGCGGGCTTGCCCCAGTGGGCGACCAGCGCCTGGGCCACGGCGCTGGAGCCCACGGCCAGCAACCGGGCGTGTTGAGACTGCTGCCACAGCAGGCGGCCTACCGTGGCCAACTGGCCGGGCGTGGTCAGGTCCAGCAAGGTAGGCGCCATGGCGTGGGACGCTGCGCCATGTGCCAGCAGGGCCTGCAGGGCGGCGTCCAGGGCGTCGGTGGTGGTGGTGTCGGTGTCGGTGGTGGCGTCGTACAGCGGGTAGTGCAGGGCGGTGATGCCGTCGAGCCCCTGGCGCGCCAGATGGAGCCGGAGGTCGGCCTCGCCCATGGGCGTGACCGGGTGCTGGCGCATGGTGGGGTGGCGGTCTATGCGGTGCACGGCGCCGCCCGTGCCCGCAGCAGCGAACAGGTTGCTGAACGCGCAGTAGCGCCCCAGGCTGGGCTGCCCACCCACGATGGGCACCCAGCGGTTGTTCACAAACGGGTGCAGGGTCTGAATGCCGCAAGCGATGTTGCCGACATGCGGGGCGCTGTCGAAGGTGGAGCACACCTTGTAGTGCAGCACCGGCGGCGCCAGCTTTTCGAAGAAGCGGCCTACAGCGGACATCTCGGCCCGCATGGCCTCTGGCGGCATGGCGCGCGCAGCACCGGCAATGCCCACCGCATCGAGCGGCCCGGCAGCGGCCAGCGCCTCGGCGCTGGGCACGCCCATGAACAGCATTGAGCGCAGGCCGGCCTGGGCCAGCACGGCCAGGGTGTCGGTGGCGCCGGTGAAATCGTCGCCGTACCAGCCGTACAGGGGGGCACTCGTCGTCATCGCTTATTTCTTGCCGAAGAATTCGATCGCACGGCGCAGCTCGGAGGCGTGAGTGGCGCGCTGGCTCAGGGTCTCGCCCTTTTGCACCGCGTCCCAGGCCTGCTGCAGGCTGGCCACGCCCGCAGCGGGGCCGTCGGGGTGGGCCAGAATGCCGCCGCCGGACATGAACAGCAGGTCGTTGGACCGGATGCTGTCCCACGTGGCGGGCACGGTGCCGGCCCACTGGCCATTGGAAAACGCTGGCAGCACGCGGTCGTCCAGCCCTTCGCACAGCGGCGCCAGCGTGTCGTGGGCCGACTCGATGACTTCTTCATCGGTCTGCGAGAACTTGCCCTGCAGGCCGTGCACATGCATGTGGTCCACGCCCGCCAGGCGCCACAGCGTCTGCCAGGCGTTGAAGGAAAAGCCCAGCAGCGGGTGGCGCGACAGCGCGCCGTAGCCATTGCGGTGGCCGTGCAGCGCCAGCGGGCTGTGGCGGCGCAGGGTTTGCACGGCCGAGTAGCCACACCAGTTCAGGCTGACCATGATGCAGCTGCCGCCTTCGGCAGCGATCAGGTCGGCGTGGCGGCGCATGGCGTCGGTCTCGTCGGTGATGTTGAAGGCCACCATCACCAGCTTGCCGGTCTTGTCCTGGTGGGCGCGCACCCTGCGCATCACGGCCTTGACGCGGTCGGCCAGCGGCGCGTGAACCGGGTTGGCGCAGACCTCGTCGTCCTTGATGAAGTCCACCCCCGCAGCGCACAGGCGGCCGGCCAGGTCGCCGGTTTCTTCGGCCGACAAGCCCACGTTGGGTTTGATGATGGTGCCGATCAGCGGGCGGCCCTGCACGCCGGTCAGCGCGCGGGTGCCGGCGATGCCGTGGCGGGGCATGTCGAACTGGATGCGGTAGGCACTGGGCAGCTTCATCGACTCCAGGCGCAGGCCGGTGACCTCGCCCAGGTCGTACAGATTGCCCGACACCGTGGCGGCCAGCGTTGGCAGGTTGGGACCGATGTTGTCGCACGGAAAGCTCACCCGCAGCCGGGCCCGCTGCCAGGTCTGCGGCGTGTCGAACATGCCGCGCCGCTGCATCCAGCCGTTGGGCAGCGAAGGGGCGGGCGCCACGTCCAGCAGCTCGACCGACTCGACCGTGGCGCGCGCACGTTCGCGCAGCGCGTCGGTTTCGCCCTCCACCCGGGTGAAGGTGCCGCACGACTGCTCGCCCGCCAGCACTTCGGCCACGTGGGCGGGGTCTAGCGGGGTCTCGATCAGGTAGGTGGCTTCAAAGCGGTCTGGGGACATAAGTCGGTTTACTACTTTTTTGATAGCTGCTAGCGCTTACATATCAAGCGGTAGAGGCCTATTTGGCTTGAAAATTGCACGCACTCAACGCGTTACCCGCGGTCGCAGTCAGCCTGACGAAGGGCTTGCCGTGTGCGCAGAAGCTTCGACAAGTTCAGCCTGAACGGTGAGGCGGACTTGGCTCATGCGCACAGGCTTCGACAGGCTCAGCTCGAACGGTTGGGGTAGAGATGGATGGCCCTTAAAAATCAAATCTTCGACAGATCAGGAAAAGGCCGCACCGGGTCCGTCACGCCATCCCATGTTTCCGACTCTGCACGGATCAGGTCGAACATGCGCCCCTTGGGTCCGGCCACTTCCGACAGCTCGATCACCGTGCCGGGGTGGTACTCGGTGTCGAAGTAGACAAAGCGGCCTTTCTCGCCCACCTCGCCACTCATCACTGTCTTGAAGCCCTGGGCCGTCAGGCGCGCCAGGTCGGCGTCGTAGTCGCTCGTCCAGTACGCCACGTGCTGCAGCCCGGTGCGTCCGGCCTGCAGAAAGTCGCGGTACATCGACGGCACGTCGTTGCGCGTCTGGATCAGCTCGACCTGCACGTAGCCCGAGTTGGCCAGCGCCACCGAGTTGTGCGGCTCGTAGGACTCGCCCTGGTACACGTAGTTCTTGATCGGAACCTTGGGGTTGTAGAACCACGGGCCCACGCCCAGGGTCTTGCTCCAGTAGTCCATGGCGGCTTCGATGTCGTGGACCACATAGCCAAGTTGGCGGATGGCGCCGAAATGACGACTCATAAAAATTTCCTTTGGTGGTAACGGTCGGATCGGATCGAGTCAGGTCGGGGCAGGGCGCTGCCGGGCGGGGTGGCTTTACCCACCGCCCATCACGTGCCGCCCCGTCGCAGGCTTGGCTTGGCTGGTCTTGTTGGCTGCTTGCTTGCTTACTTCGCGCCGTCGATGATTTCTTTGGGGATCGGCACGCCCGCGTACTTCATGTGGATGTCGTTGAGCTTGCCGTTGGCCAGGTTGGTCTTGATCCAGCCGTTGACGGCGGCCATCAGCTCGGGCTGGCCCTTGCGCATGGCCACGCCCAGCTGGTACGACTGCAGGATGAACTTGGTCTCGAAGTCGCGAGAAGGGTTCTTCTTGGCGATGGCCGCAATGATCGGCGGCGTGATGGCCACGATGTCGGCCTGGCCGGTGGCGGCTGCGGTGATGGAGGCGGATTCGTCGTCGAACCGCACGACCTTGGCCTGCGGTGCGCGCTCGGTCACGATCTTGTCCTGCGGGCCACCACGCGTCACGGCCACGGTCTTGCCGGCCAGGTCTTCAATGCTGGTGAGCTTCAGGCCCTTGGGCGCGCCCACTGCCGCCTGGATGGCGCCGTACGGGATGGAGAAGTCCACCGCCTTCTGGCGCTCGGGCGTGATCGACAGCGACGAGATGATCAGGTCCACCTTGTTGGACAGCAGGTTGGGGATGCGCGCGGAGTTGGTCGTGTTCACGATCTCCAGCGTCAGGCCCAGGTCCTTGGCCAGCAGCTCGGCCGCCTCCACGTCCGAGCCCACGGGCTTCATCTTGTCGTCCACGTAGCCATAGAACGGCGCGCCAAAGTCGATGCCCACACGCAGCTTGCCGGCGGACTTGATGTCGGCCAGTTCGGCCATGGCGGGCACGCACAGGGCGGCGGCGCTGACGGCCAGCAGGGTGCGGCGGAGGATGCGGGAAGTGGTCATGGTGTTGTCTCCTGGTGGTTTTTGGCTAGGCAATCGAAAGGGGCTGGGCGCTGGTGGTCTGGGTGGCCCGCTGAAATTCAATATCCGTTATCTCGATATCCGTTCGGGCTGAGCTTGTCGAAGCCTCGCGCGGCGCTTCGACAGGCTCAGCGTGAACGGTTCTAGTTGGTTCATGGCGTCTCTCAATACGCCGCATCCGTCATCACAACCCGTGCGACAGAAAATCGCGCAGCTCGGCGGTCTGCGGGTTCTTGAGCATCGCGCCCGGGCCCGTCTCCCACACCTTGCCTTCGTGCATGTAGATGATGGTGTCGGCCACCCGGGCGGCAAATTCCATCTCGTGGGTGACCAGCACCATGGTCATGCCGCCCTGGGCCAGGGCCTCGATCACGCGCAGCACCTCGCCGGTGAGTTGCGGGTCGAGGGCAGAGGTCACTTCGTCGAACAGCATCACCTGCGGCTCCATCGCCAGCGACCGGGCAATGGCCACGCGCTGCTGCTGCCCGCCGGACAGTTGCTCGGGGTAGGCCTGCGCCTTGTCCGCCAGGCCTACCTGCTGCAGCGTGCGGGCGGCAATCTCGCGCGCCTTGGCCGTGGGCATGTTCTTCACGGCCTTGGGGGCCAGCGTGATGTTCTGCTCCACCGTCAGGTGCGGAAACAGGTTGTAGCTCTGGAACACGATGCCCACGTCCTGGCGCAGCTGGCGCAGGTCGATGGCCGGGTCGTGCACCGCGTGGCCGCAGACGTGGATCGTGCCGCTGTCGATGATCTCCAGCCGGTCGATGCAGCGCAGCGCCGTGCTCTTGCCCGAGCCGCTCTTGCCGATGATGGCCACCACCTGGCCCCGGGGAATGGCAAACGACACGCCCTTGAGCACCTGGTTGCTGCCAAAGCTTTTGTGGACGTCTTTCAGTTCCACCACGGGCTTTTGTGACTGTGACTGTGACTGTGGTTGTGGCTGTTGTTGAAGCGGTGGTTGTGCAGACAGCGCAGCTTGCGCAGAAGCTTGCATGGCAGCGTCTTGGGCCAGGTTCATGGTGTCGTCTCGTTTCATGCGGTGGTCACAGGCACAGTGGCTGGGCCACGGTTTCCAAACTGCTGGCGCTGCTCCAGCTTGCGGCTCCAGACCGACAGCGGGTAGCACATCGCAAAGTAGACGATGGCGATCAGCAGGTACACGGTGAAGGGCTGAAAGATCGAGTTGTTGATGAGCTGGCCTGCACGCACCAGTTCGATGAACCCCACGATGGACGCGAGCGAAGTGTTCTTCACGATCTGCACCATGAAGCCCACCGTGGGCGGCGTGGCAATGCGCACGGCCTGCGGCAGCACCACCAGCCGCATGCGCTGGGTGCGCGACAGGGCCAGGCACTCGGCCGCCTCCCACTGCGTGCGCGGCACCGACTCGATGCACCCGCGCCAGATCTCGCCCAGATACGCGCTGACGTAAACAATCATCGCAATGCTGGCCGCCACGATGGCCGGCAGCTCCAGCCCAGCGATGGACAGGCCGAAGTAGCACAGGAACAGCACCACCAGCAGCGGCGTGCCCTGGATGATCTGAATCCACGCAATGGTCGCCCAGCGCACCGCCTTGATCGGGCTGACACGGCACAGGGCAATCACGCCCCCGGCCAGGCCACCGCCCACAAACGCAATCAGCGACAGGCCGACGGTCCACAGCGCGCCCCACAGCAGGTACTGCAGGTGATAAGAGTTCAGTCCGCCATCAATCACAGGCGCACCTCCATAGGGTTGTTGCTTTTGTTTTGGCTGTAGCCGTTGTCGGTGTTGTCGTCGTCGTTACCGAGCTGGCAACTGAGCTGACGGGCTCGAACCACAAACCCCCGTTCAGGCTGAGCTTGTCGAAGCCTCACGCAGCGCCTGGGCAAGCCCATCGTGAACGGATGGCGACCGGACGAACCCGGCGTCAGTGGCCTGCTCATCGCATGCCCCCAGAGGCGCCGAGCCTGCGCTTGCGCGTGAACACGATCTGCCCGAACACCCACAGCCCCAGCCGCATCAGCAGCGACAGCGCCAGGTACGCCACCGCCACCAGGATGTAAGCCTCGAACGGGCGAAAGGTCTCGGACTGCACCCGCGCCGCGACGGCGGTGAGTTCCTCTACCGAGATCTGCGAGGTGATGGACGAGGCCAGCATCAGCAACACGAACTGGCTGGTGAGCGCGGGGTACACCTTCTCCATCGCCGGGCGCAGCACCACGTGCCAATACACCTGCCGGCGCGTCAGGCCCAGGCACTCGGCCGCCTCGATCTGGCCCTTGTGGATCGAATCCATGCCCGCCCGCATGATTTCGCAGGTATAGGCCGCCACGTTGATCACCAGCGTCAGCAGCGCCGCAGCAAACGCCGACACCTTGAAGCCCAGGCTGGCCAGGCCAAAGAACACCAAAAACACCTGCACCAGCAGCGGCGTGTTGCGCAGCACCTCCACATAGGCACCGCAGGCCTTGACCAGCCAGCGCTGGTCGCTGCGCCGGCCCACGGCCAGCAGCGTGCCGCCCACAAAACCGATCACGGTGGCCGGGAAGGACAGCAGGATGGTCATCCACGCCCCCTCCAGAAACTGGGGCCAGTTGGCCAGCACGCTGGCAAAGTCGAACTCGTACGTCATGGGTCGGGCAGCCGTGCGCGTCAATCAGCGAGTGTGCTGGCGCGGCGGCCAAAAGCTGGCGGCTTGCCCTGTGGGCGCAGGCGAGCGTGAGCGTATGTGCGAGCGGAAATACCAGGCATGTCTTTGTCTCCTGCGTGATCGGCCTGGCACGCGTGCCAGCCGTCACAACCTAGGGTTTGTACTGATGGTTTCTGATGCCTTTGAGCATCGAACGCCGAGTGATAGTATCCGCAGAATCCATCAAATACCAGCAAGCTGGATGATGGTTTTTGATTGAATCGCAAATGGCCCAAACCCCGCCCCACCCAAGCAGTCCCAGCAGTCCCCGCAGCCCGCGCATCCCCGACATCGCCCAGCTGTCCGGCGTCTCCACCGCCACGGTCGACAGGGTGCTGAACCAGCGGTCGGGCGTGCGCAACGCCACCGCGCAGCGGGTGCTGCAGGCTGCTGCCACCCTGGGCTATCTGCCGCAGGCCGAGCTGCACGCAGCACTGCAGCCGCAGCCCCTGCGCCTGATGGTGCTGATCCCCGAGGGCAGCAACCGATTTCTACAAATGCTGGGCGACGTGATCGGCTACGCGCAGGACCACTGGGCCCCGTTCAACGTGCGCTGCCAGGCGGCGTACATCGAAAGCTTCAACCCCGACGCGCTGGCCAAAGCGCTGCTGCATTACGGCAAACGCTGCGACGGCATCGCCTTCATGGCGCTGGAGCACCCCGTGGTGCGCGAGGCCGTGGCCCAGCTGGCAGAGCAGGGCGTGCCCACCGTCACGTTGATATCGGACTTGTCCAACTCGCGCCGCGTGGCCTACGTGGGCCTGGACAACCGCGCCGCCGGCCGCACCGCCGCCTATTTGATCGCCCGCTTCATGGGCCCGCTGGCCCACAGCCGCAACGCGCACGTGGCGATGATTGTGGGATCACTGCGCTACCGCGCCCACGAGGAGCGCGAGGCGGGCTTCTTGCACCTGTTTGAAGAGCAGTTCCCCCTGGTGCAGGTGGTGGGCGTGCGCGAAGGCCAGGACGACGCCGAACGCAACTACCGCCAGGCCCGCGCGCTGCTGGAGCAGCACGATGATTTAGCAGGCATCTACAACATCGGTGGCGGGGCCGAAGGCATTGGGCGGGCGCTGAAAGAGGCGGGTGCGGATCGCAAGATCGTGTTCATCGGCCATGGGCTCACGCCGGATACGCGGGCGCTGCTGATTGACGGGACGATGGATGCGGTGATCACGCAGAACCCGCAGGGGGCGGTGATGAATTGCGTGCGGATTTTTGCGAATCTGCGGGATGGAAGGGAGCCGACGAGTGGGGTGGAGACGACGCGGAGCCAGGTGATTTTTCGGGAGAATTTGCCGTAGGGGTGTGAAACGGCGACCATCTAAAGTCACTGAGCAATCGTCGAGAACAAAGAGGCACTTACAAATTGTTGTATAAGCACTGGATTCGAAGATCGAAAGTTCCCGTCATGAGAGAGCAAATTGTGGTGTGCGATGTCGTTAAGTCCGTTTCTTAAGTGGGCTGGAGGGAAGCGCTGGTTAGTTGAAAAGCATGCAGACCTTATTTCACTTGGCACGTTGAGGCTCATTGAGCCTTTCGTAGGTAGTGGAGCCGTTTTTTTTGGCATGGAACCTTCCTCCGCTATCCTGTCTGATAAAAATGTACGTTTAATTGAATCCTATCAAGCAATAAAGGATGACTGGAAGGGCGTTGTTAAATGGCTTAATATTCACCAGCAAAATCACTGTCTCGAATACTATTACGAAATCCGCTCAATGGACTTCGATGATATCGACGCAAGAGCAGCACAGTTTATTTATCTAAATAGAACTTGCTGGAATGGTCTTTATCGGGTGAATAAATCGGGGCAATTTAATGTTCCAATTGGCACTAAGCAAAATGTATTGCTTTCAACAGACAACTTCAAAGCGGTATCTAGAGCTTTGAGTAATGTCGAATTGTTAGCAGGAGATTTTGAAGAAGCTCTTAATAGGGCGTGCTTGGGGGATTTTGTTTTTGTCGATCCACCGTACACCGTAAAGCATAATCACAATGGTTTTGTTAAGTACAATGAGAGTATTTTTTCTTGGGATGACCAGATAAGACTTCGAGATAAGGTGAGTTTAGCGGTCGATCGGGGAGCCGTGGTTTTGGTGACAAACGCATGCCATGATAGCGTTAAGTCGCTATATAAAGGCCTTGGGAAAATTATTACACTTAGCAGGTCAAGTGTAATAGCTGGCAGCGCAGGCGCTCGTGGAACATTCCAAGAGGTAGTCATAAAATGTTACTAAAAATTGCATTGAAAATCCCTTTTGTTCAGTGTGTTGCATATTTCCCCTTTGCCAGTCACCGGAAGGCTGCACTGAAGTTTTTTTTCTTGTTGGTGGCAACGAGTTTGCCAATATTGGCCGCAACAGTGCTAACCGCAATACCCGCTGGGGCGGAAGGCGCATTCATAAAATTCGTGGCAAAAATCGGTTCTGCGATAAATATATCTGAACTTTTTGTCTATGCAACGACTTTTTTAGCACCATACCTCTATTTGATATTTGAACGCTACAAAGCTGTTCGTCTCACTTTATCGGTAGACGTGAAAAATAACAAGGGCAAAATAGATCTTTTTCCCGGCTACTTTTTTGTGTTAGGCTTGGCATGTTTGCTGATTGTCGCAACGGCGATAGCGTTTGGCCTAATAAGAATTAACTCTCCAGCGTTTTTGGATAGTTTTTTGTATCGCGGCTTGGATAGTTATGCCTTTTGGGTTTATATATTTGGTTTATATTGCTGGTATCTAACGTTGCTTGATGAGGCACACGATCCGGCCGTTTATGGCGCGGAGTTGGGCAATGGCGGTGCTGACGTGACAGCTGGGCTTGCTGAACGCCTTGCGCAGAGAGGATAAATATGCCCACAACACTGAGGCTTTCGGTCTTAAAAGTTAGTCAGCCGATTGGTGATTATTATATCGCCTCGATTCGAGCTCAGGATTTGGTTGAAATGTCGTATTCAGATGTCAGGCGAATGGTCCAGTCTGAGCGAGACATCGAGCGATACTTGGGAATCCAGCGACCAGTTAGCACAGCTCGAGTCAAGCAAATTAGAAAGTATTTACAAGGACGTGATGCGACTTTTCCCACGGCAGTGATATTGGCGGTGGAGGAAAAATGTGCCACATTTGAGCCAGGGCAACAGTCAGGCGGAATATTGACCATTCGAAGCTTTGAAGGTGCCGAAGGCGATGAAGAGTCAATTCCGTTTGATAGAGTAGCTAAAGTAATTGACGGGCAGCATCGAATCGCTGCCTTCATGGATGAGGATAAAAATTGGCAATTTGATTTTCAAAGACCTTTTGAAGTGAATGTTGCGATTTTTGTTGGCGCCGATATTTCCGTGCAAGCAAATATCTTTGCAACGGTGAACTTACAGCAGACCAAGGTAAGCAAAAATCTTGTTTATGATCTGACCGAGCTTGCGAAAACGCCCAGTCCACATAAAACTTGTCACAATGTAACGGTTGCTCTCGATTCACAACGAAATAGCCCATTTTTTCAAAGAATTAAGCGCTTAGGCTCGGCAACTCCCGGTCGAGAAAAGGAGCCATTAAGTCAGGCAGCATTTGTGGAATCGTTGGTGAAATTCATTTCCAATGATCCGATTGAAGATCGGAATAAGTTATTGGATGGTGTTCGAATAAAGACTGCTTCTATCATGGAGCTTCAAAAAACACCATTTCGTAATTTATTTTTGCATGGTGAAGAAGTGGATATTGCAGAAATATTATTTAATTATTTTTCGGCAATCAGAAACAAGTGGCCGAGATCATGGGATAATCTAGGGCAAACGGGTAATTTGCTACCTCGATCAAATGCTTTTAAGGCTTTTATGGTCTATTTGCGTACTGACTTGTACGCATCTATAGTCGGTGAGTCATTCGGTCGCGTGCCGACTACAATGGAATTTTCAGAAGCGCTTAGGCATATCCATGCGTCTGACGCAGATTTCACCGCACGCAATTTTGCTCCCGGAAGCAGCGGCCAATCTATGTTTCTTAAGTTGTTTAGAGGCGAAATAGATATATCAGACATGTATGAGTGAGATTTCGGGGCAGAGCTCTTTGCTATCAATTGAAGAGACTATCGCGCAAACCTAATTTGCCGTGGTTTCTCGGTCCAATGTAAGGTCTGCCAGCGCGCCGCCAAACCGCGGGTGAGCAAATCAGTAGCCATTCGCTAACGCGGTACGGCTTTCCGGCCGTCCCGCAGCAAAGCAGGCATTTCGCCCAGCATGATCCTCAATGACGCTTAGGCACGCTAACCCAGCCACGCCGACCAAAAGCGATCCCGCTAGAACCAGCGCAAACGCGGCCTTCTTCACTGCTTAAGGCGACACAGCATTGGCGACGCCTTGCAGATTTGCGCCATCGCAACCCCATCAGGTCCCCCGCGTGGGACCGATGACTCCTCGGCGCACGCTGGCTGCCATAGCTGCCATGGAAGGCGCTAAGGGCCTGCATCGTGTCGGCGCCACCGAGCTCTAGCAGCACCCCAAACCGCATGTGCAACGCCCTCGTACTCGATAGCAGCGCACAGGTCGGACTGGAATTCGCCCGAGCAAGGTAGGGAAGTTTCTTCCAAGGACTCCATCGACGCGTTGGTGATGCGCCGTACAAGCCGATAGGCCGACGCGCTGGCTAGCATGCGCGGGACCCTTTGCAGTCGCCGCATTTCGCCGACCACGGCTACGGTGATGTCAACGCTGGCCAGCAAATGGCGTCTGCGCGCCCTGGCCCATGTCATGCTCAGCACGCGGGAGGCTGCTAGCTTGACCTCTGCGTCGATGGTCGTTCAGCCACACGCCGGGGCCGAAGCTTACGCGGGCTTGCAGGGCGTACCGGACACCACGATCACCCGCTGGCTGTCGCGCGCCGGGGATGCTGCTACGTCGTGAAGTTGCACAGCGGAATTATGATGCTGCGGCGCCTGACGAGATGACGAGTCTGCAGTTGCGCCGGCTGTAGGAGCACAAGTGCTGGCTCCATACTCCTGCCGCTGGTCAACGAATTGCTGAGTACCAGAGTGCATTGCAGATTCGCAGAGTAAGCAAGCCTCGCCCCCATTTAGTTCGACGGCATGATGGGAAAATCTCGCACTCAGCCTAGGTTCGTTGCGGTGATTTCCCCAAGAGCCTAGGGCCGTTGGCAATTCATCTCTCTGCGCGCCCGTTTCCCCCGCTTTTGCATCCCCATGAAATGTCCAACCTGCCAGTGGCACAACCCCGGCGAAGCAACCCAATGCGTGATGTGCCGAACCCCACTGGCCAGCGGCGGTGAGCCTGACTTCACTACGGCCTTCGCGCAGCAGCCTGCACCCGCCGCAGCGGCCACACCGGTCGCCGTCCTCCTGGCCACCGACCTGAGCCGCACCGTCGCCACCGTGATCGATGGCGTGCAGATGCTCGTCTCAGCCGCGGTGTGGCTGGTGGTGGTGTGGGATATGTCCTGGTCCATCTGGCCCAAGCTGCTGGGTGCCGTGGTGCTGTTTTTCCTGCCGGCGCTACTCGACGCAGGACCTGGATCGCTGGGCAAACGGTGCCTGAAGATTCAGGTGGTGACAACGCGTGGTGAAAAGCCGTCGCTCGCCACCAGCATCTGGCGGCACTTCATCAAGTACGTATTGCACATCGCACTGCCCATTGTGTGGAAGCTGATCGAGCCGTGGCTGACGGGCGGTCGGCACCTTCACGATGTGTGGGCGGGCACCACGGTCATCGAGCGCTTGCCTGCCAGTGCCCGTGCAGCCCGCGCCGCGCCGGAGCTGTTTCATGAAGCGTTGATCGCGCAGGCCCAGGGCGCGGAGGCCGGCGCAGCGCCACAGGCCCCGGTGCGGGCCGATGTGAAGAACGCCAGGCAGCAAGTCACGCGGGCGTCCAGGGCGTTCGATGTGTTCAAGAGCCTGCTGGCCTGGTGCATTGCGGGTGCGTTGCTGTGGCTCTTTGTCCCCGCAGTGTGGTCTCTGTACCAGGAGTCTCAGGACCCCACCATGTCTGCCGTGTCAGACGCCAAGGCCGCTACCAAAAAGCTCACGCACCTGCTCAGCCAGCGATTCGAGCAAGGCCAAAGCCTGGAGCTCGACTGGAGCGACCCTGCCTTGGCAGCGCTGGAGGCAGAGATGGGCGCAGTGTTCACCCGCATCACCACCGAGCCGCGCGGGCCCGTCACGCTGCAGATCAAGAGCGGGCCGGTGGCGGGCAAACACATCGTTCTTGCGCCGGAGTACAACTTCAGCAAGAAGGCCATCAAAAAGTGGACCTGCGGCAGCCCGGACATCGAGCGGGCCCAGTTGCCCACCGGCTGCAAGGCCACGCTGAGCACGGCGCCTACCACCCCTTAATTTGATTGGTGGCCGCCACTTCAGCGCGGCGCCGATCGCACCCAGACACTTACCGATGATGATGACTGCTTTGTCCCAGCACCAACACCTTCTCGACCCTGTCGTTCTCAACCACCCCCAACGGCAATTTGCCTTGAAGGTGATGGACCTGCTCAAGGCCCGGCAGTTCGACGCGCTGCAGGCGCTGCTGGCGCCCAGCTGGGCGGCGTTCGAGTCGGGTGCGTTGTCTGACCTGGGGCTGTCACGCACGTGGTCCCACATGGGCTTGCAGCGGGCCGATCTGATCGAGCCCGCCCAGGCGTGGGTGCAGGCGTACCCCCACAGCTTTGCGGCCCTGCTGTTCGCAGCGCAATTGCACTGCGTCGTGGCCTGGCAAGCGCGCGGTACTTGCACGGTCGATGCCACCAGCGAAAAACAGTTTGCGGTGATGCAGCAGTACTTCGATGCGGCGTTTCCGTACCTGCACCGCGCCCTGGCGGCGGCCGCTCGGCCCACGCTGGCCATCGCGGTCGGGATCACCATGGCGCGTGCCGGCAGCGATGATCCTGAGCACGACTACATCGCACTGGCCCAGCCCCACTTGCCGCACAGCCCGGTGCTGTATGGCCGCCTGATGTGGGCGCTGAACCCCAAGTGGGGCGGGTCGCTGGCAGAGGTCGACGCGTTGTTCCGCGCTGCACAGCAGTGGAGTGCATCGTGGCCTGAAGAGGAGCGCAAACGTGTGCATGCTACCCACCGGTCAGAACTGGCAGACGTCGAGGAGTGCAACGGTGATTCGGACCGCGCCATCGCCTTGCTCAACGGCATCCTGCACGAAGCGCCCGACTTCGACGCAGCGCATTCCCAACTGGCCAGCCAATACCGTTACCAGGACCAGATGCAGCTGGCCGTGGACCACCTGCTGCGCGCCGTGCGCATCACGCCGGTGGCGGACCGGTTCGACCGGCTGGGCGACTACTACGAAGCGCTGGGCCAACAAGACGTCGCCATGGCGTATTTTGAAGAGGCCATGCTGTGGGGCAGTGGCAGCGCGGCGGGCTCCGTGGCGAATTGGCTGAGCGACCAGCTCAAGACCGCACGCGCCGACCAGCGCCCCGCGATCGAAGAGCAGCTGGGGCGGGTGGCCTCCTACGGCATGCAGCAGTTTTCGCCCAGAACCATGTTCGTGATGGGTGCCATCGAGTTCTTTCAGCGCGGCGACGATGCCGCCAAGTTGCGCGCGTACGACTGGTGGCGCGAAGCCGCGCGATGGGGACACAGCGGTGCCATGTTCAACCTGGGCATCGCGCACTTCGACGGCGAAGAGGGCCAGCCGTTGAACAAGGCTTTGGCCATGCAGTACTGGGCACGGTCGGCTGCGCTGGGTCATCTGTCATCCCACGAGCGCCTGGGCAAGGCGCTGCTCGCGGGCGACGGCATTGCGCAAGACCTTGAAAGCGCTGCCTACCACCTGGAGATTGCGGCCGATGGAGACAACGTCTATGCCATGCGCGACTGGATTGGTTGCCTGTGGTTCGGTCGGGGCACGCCGCAGGACCGAGGCGCTGCCAAGCAGTTGCTGCAACGCCTGAAGGCGCTGAGCCCGGATATGTACGAGTCGGCCCGCGAGCGCATCGGCTTGGGCGCCAGCATCAAGAACTTTGTCGGCAAGCTGTTCGGCTAGCCCGTCGTACGCCAAGGCCTGCCGCCTGCGCTGACTGCAGCGCCACGTCAGGCCGAATGGCGGGGGACTGCAACTTGCGAGGGGCCTTCGCTGGCGTTGCCCTGGCGCGGCGCCACTGGGCTGCCCCGCTTGCTGATCAGCAACACCCCCGCCAGCACCAGCGCAGCCCCCGCCATCTGCGGCCAGGACAGCGGCTCGTCCAGCAGCCAGCAACCGAAGAAGATCGTAAGGATGGGGCCCAGCGTGCCCACCAGCGCGGTTTGGGCTGCGCCGATGCGGCGGATGGCTGCGGATGTCATGAACACCGGCAGCACGGTGGAAAACACCGCCATGCCCAGCGCGTGAAGGTAGACCGGTGCCGGCTGCACCAGGGCGCCCACCGGTTGCGACACCATGAAGTGCAGCAGCGTCGCGCCGGTGGAGACCAGCATGGCCAGCGCGGTGAAGCGCGCCGCGCCCAGCCTGCGGATGGCAGGCTCGCTGCCGGCCTGGTAGAACGCGTACGACACCGCCGAGCCGAACACGAAGCCTGCGCCCAGGAACACGGCGCGGGTGTCGCCCGCGATCTGCAGGTCGTGCGCAAAGGCCAGGCCGATGCCGGCGTAGGACAGCAGCAGCGCCCCCATCTCGCGGCGGGATGCCCGCTTGCCCATGAAGAGCACACCGATCACAATGGTGAGCGTGGGGTAGGTGAACAGGATCAGTCGCTCCAGGCTGGCAGTGATGTACTGCAGGCCGATGAAGTCGAGGATGCTGGCGCCGTAGTAGCCCAGCAGCCCCAGCGCGACGATGGCCAGCCAGTCGCGCCCGCTCAGGGGCGCGAGCTGCCGGCTGGCACGCCAGCCGACCCAGGCGAACACGGGCACGGAAAACGCCATGCGCAGGCACAGCAAGGTGACCGAATCCACGGGGACGGCCTGCGGCACGGCGTAGGCCAGCTTCACAAAGATGGCCTTGAACGAAAAGCCCAGTGCAGCCAGGATGGCGAGGGCAAGACCAAGGCGTTCGGCGGACCAGTTCTTCCAGGGCATGGGGGATTTGTGCGGCAAGGCAGTGCGTTCAGATCGTGTGAAATCTTCGAACGCTGTGTGTGCTTTGCATCGGCATGGAGTGATAAGGGGTTGCATGGTGCCCTGGAGAGCAGTCATGCACAATTGCCCATCCCGCAACCCTGCGTTCGTTGCAGACGAACGATGCCAGGACGCCCTTGAACTACGACCTCACCGATCTGCGCCTCTTTGTTGCCATGGCCGAGGAGCGCAACCTCACACGCGGCGCCGCCCGCGCCTACCTGGCACCGTCGTCCGCCAGCCACCGGCTGCGGCGGCTGGAGGAGGCGCTGAACACCACGCTGTTCGAGCGCCAGACGCGCGGCCTGGCGCTCACGCGCGCGGGCGAGGCGCTGCTGCGCAATGCGCGGCAGGTGCTGGCCAGCATTGAGCAGATGCACGCCAATCTGTCGCCCTTTGCCACCGGCATCCGTGGCCATGTGAGCCTGTGGGCCAACACGCACGCCACCCACACTTTTCTGCCGGACGACTTGGCGGGGTTCCTGAAGCGGCATCCGCAGGTCAGCGTGAGCCTGGAGGAGCGCACCAGCGCAGAGATCGTGGTCGCGGTGGCCAGCGGCGAGATCGAGGTGGGGGTGCTGGCCGACAGCGGCACGGGCGCGGGGGTGGAGCTGGCCCCCTACCGGCAGGACCGCCTGGTGCTCATCGTCCCCGCAGGCCACGCACTGGCTGCGCGCGCCAAGGTGGGGTTTGCCGAAGTGCTGGACCACGCCTTCGTCATGCTGCACGCCGGCTCGGCCATCCACACTTTCACCATGAATGCAGCGGCCGCCCTGGGCCGGCACCTGGATGTGCGCATTCAGGTGCGCAGCTTCGAGGCCGTGTGCCGCATGGTGGGGGCGGGCGTGGGCATTGGCCTGGTGCCCCGCGGTGCGGTGCCGGCCGCGGGCCTGAGCGAGCCGCCCGTGGTGGTGGAGATGGACGAGCCCTGGGCGCAGCGCGACCTGCAGATCTGCGTGCGCCGCGGTGTAGTGCTGTCGGGCTTTGCGCAGGCGCTGGTGGATGCGCTGCGCGCTGGGTCGCACTGATTCGGCGTGGCTCGGACGGCATCACTCTGACAGAGCCTGCCGGAGCGGGTGCTCAGCGTTCTGCGCTCAGCAGTCCGCAGCTTCGGGCAGCTTGGCGATCACCTTGATCTCGAACTGAAAGCCATACAGCCATGTCACGCCGATGCCGGTGAGCGTGGGGTGCGGCGCGTTGCCCCAGTATTCGCCGACCACTTCCCACGCGGCCTCGAAGTGCTTTTCAGGGTCCACCATGAACACCGTCACGTCGATCACGTCGTCGAAGGTGCAGCCTGCGGCTTGCAGGATGGCGTTCAGATTCTCGAACGCCAGCCGCACCTGGGCCTGGTAGTCGGGCTCGGGCGAGCCGTCGGGGCGGCTGCCGACCTGGCCGGAGACGAACAGAAAGCCGTTGGACCGGATGGCGGGCGAGTAGCGGTTCTTCTCGTAGAGCGCCTGGCGGCCGGGCGGAAAGACCACGTCGCGGGGAGACGTCGAGGGCATGGTCGAGGGCATGGGGATATTCCTTTTCGGTGGGCCGTGTCGGCCCGGGTTGTCGATGCCCTGCAATTTATCGGCGCGCCCGCCGGGGATAAACAGGCCAGCCTGTCCATCACTGTTTGTAAACTCCAAACAATCGTTGGCCAATCTTCGGCAAGACAGGAGCGCTATGGACCGGTTCGATGCAATGCAGGCCTTCGTGCGGGTGGTCGAATCGGGCAGCTTCACCAAGGCGGCGGACACCCTGCACGTCAGCAAGACCACGGTCACGCAGCTGGTGCAGCAGCTGGAGGCGCGGCTGCGGGTGAAGCTGCTGCACCGCACCACGCGCCGGGTGCAGGTCACCGCCGATGGCGCTGCGTACTACGAGCGCGCGGTGCGGCTGCTGGCCGACATGGACGATGCGGAAACCAGCCTGTCGAGCGCATCGGCCGCGCCCCGGGGGCGGCTGCGGGTGGACGTGCCCAGCCCGCTGGCCCGGCTGATCCTGGTGCCGACCCTGCCGCAGTTCCATGCGCAGTATCCCGACATCCAGCTCGACATGGGCGTGAGCGACCGCATGGTCGACCTCATCGGCGACAACGTGGATTGCGTGGTGCGCGGGGGAGAGATCCAGGACCAGTCGCTCATCGCGCGGCGGGTGGGCGATTTGCAGCTGGGCGTGTACGCGGCCCCTGCGTACCTGGAGCGCGCCGGGATGCCAGCGCACCCGAAGGACCTGGAGGACACGCACCACCGCGTGGTGGGATTCCTGTGGTCGCGCTCGGGCAAGACCTTTCCGTATGCGATGCGGCGCGGTGCAGAGGACGTGCAGGTGCAGGGCCGCTATGTGCTGGCGGTGGACGACGGCAATGCCTACCAGGCCGCGGGGCTGGCGGGCATGGGCATCCTGTGGTTGCCGCATTACATCGCCCAGCCGCATCTGGGCACTGGCGAGCTGGTGCCTTTGTTCCAGGACTGGGCGCTGGACACCATGCCGCTGTACGTGGCCTACCCACCCAACCGCCACGTGAGCGCCAAGGCGCGGGTGTTCATCGACTGGGTGGCGGCCCTGATGGCGCAGCATGCCCCGCTGGTGGGGCCGGGCGGCGGCTTGCCCCGGCCCTGAGGCAGCGCCTGCGGGTCTGCACCGGCCCCCCAGGTCCACCCAGGATCAGGCGGGTGCCAGGGTCACGGGCGCTCCGGCCGCCTTCAGCGCATTGCGCACGCGTGCGGGCGTATTGGCAGGCACCACCAGGCCCGCCAGGGCCTTGAGCGGCGCCACCGTGAAGGCCGATGCTGCCCCCAGCTTGTCGGTTGATGCCAGCACCACCGTCTCGGCCGCGCGCTGGAGCAGGGCGCGTTTGACGGCGGCCTCCTCGAAGTCGCCTGTGGTCAGGCCCGCGTCCGCATGCACCCCGGTCACGCCCATCAGGTACAGGTCCGCACGCAACTGGGCCGCAGCTTCGACCACGCTGGCGCCCACGTTCACCATCGAGTGGCGGAACAGGCGGCCCCCCAGCACCAGCACCTCTACCTCTGTATGCCCCGCCAGCGCGACGGCTACGGCCGGACTGTGCGTGACGATGGTGGCGCGCAGCTGCAGCGGCAGGTGCTGCACAACCTGCAGCGACGTGGTGCCGCCGTCCAGGATCACCACCTGGCCGGGCTGCGCCAGCGCCGCCCCGGCGCGGCCCAGGGCGCGCTTGTCTTCGGGGGCCAGTTGCTCGCGCACCTGCAGGCTGCCCACGGCGGCCGAGGCGGGCAGGGCGCCGCCGTGCACGCGCTGCAGCAGACCGTCGGCCGCCAGCTCGCGCAGGTCGCGGCGCACCGTGTCTTCGGAGATGCCGAGTTCGTCGCTCAGGGCTTTGGCCACGACCTGGCCGTGCTGCCGAAGGCGTTCCAGGATGAGTTGCTTGCGGTGGGTGGTCAGCATGGGAGGAAACTGGCGTTGACAAACGGGTACGGCATTACGGTTGCGTGAATTTGCATGTTTGTGCATGATATTGCACGAATCACGATTGTGCAAAAACATGTCCACCTCGATCCCCCACGACCTCCCGCTGCTGGTGCTCATCGCTGGGCCGTATCTCTCGGGCACCGATGGCGATCCCGAAAAAATCGCCGCTAACCGCGCCCGCCTGGAGGCCGCGGCGCTGCCCATTTACGAGCGCGGGCACCTGCCGATGCTGGGCGAATGGCTGGCGCTGCCCATCATCCACGCGGCGGGTGGGCGTGAGCCGGGCGATGCGGTGTTCCACGCTTACCAGTACCCGGTGGCCGAGCGGCTGCTCGCCCGCTGTGACGCGGTGCTGCGCCTGCCCGGCGAGTCCCGTGGTGCCGACATGGATGTGGCCCGGGCCCGTGCACGCGGTTTGCCGGTGGTGCACGACGTGGACGAGCTTCCACTGCGGCAGCTCGCTGTTACCGACGCGGCGCATGGGGTTCAACTGTGAGCCGCCCCGTGCCCGCCCCGGTGCCGGCCAGCACCGATCAGGTCAAGCTATTGGCGGTGGATATCCTGTCCGACCACTGGTACACGCTGCGCAAGGTCACCTTCGACCTGCGCCGCAGTGACGGCCAGTGGCAGACCTTGAGCCGCGAAGCGTATGACCGGGGCAATGGCGCGGCGCTGCTGCTGTTCGACCCGCGCCGGCAAATGGTGGTGCTGACGCGCCAGTTCCGCCTGCCGGCGTTTCTGAACGGCAGCGCCGATGGCATTCTGGTCGAGACCTGCGCGGGCCTGCTCGACGGTGACGACCCCGAAACCTGCATCCGCCGCGAAGCCGAGGAAGAAACCGGCTACCGCGTGCGCCAGCCGCGCAAGGTGTTCGAGGCCTACATGAGCCCGGGCTCCGTCACTGAAAAGCTCCACTTCTTCGTGGCCGAATACGAGCCGGCAGACCGCATCCGCAGCGGGGGCGGGCTGGCCGACGAAGGGGAGGACATCGAGGTCATCGAGATGCCGCTGGCCGAAGCCCTGGCTGGCATTGGCACCGGTGCCATCGAGGATGGCAAGACGGTGATGCTGCTGCAGCATGTGGCGTTGATGCTGCAGAGCGCGGCGGGGTAGGGACGCGCGAGGGAATCAGGTGGGGAAACTCGCGGTGGGGTCGCGGTGCTCCGCTTTCAGGGCGCTGCCCACCCATTGCAGCCCACAGCCCCTGCCGAAGGTCAGGCCTTCTTCTTGATCAGCCCGTAGATCACCAGCAGCACGATGGCGCCGATGATCGATGCGATCCAGCCCACCGGCGCTTCGGGTGCATACCAGCCCATCGCCACACCTACATAGCGCGCGACAAACGCCCCTGCGATGCCCAGCAACGTGGTCATGATCAAGCCCAGCTTGTCGTCGCCCGGCTTCAGGGCCCGCGCGATCAGTCCCACGATGAAGCCGACGATGATGGTTCCGATGATTGAAAACATGAGGTTCCTTGGTTGAGGTCTTTGGCTGAAGTTGAGGCCGTGCCATGCCTTGGCAGCGAATGTAATGGCATTTGCTGCCAGGCCTTGGGTGGGCGATCGATAGCCCATTGGTTTGAGCTTTGGTCACGGCCGAACATCGTCGCACTGGTCGATGACGGTGGCTGTAGGTGGATGCTGAATCGCGAGTGAAGGGAAACCGCCGAGTGCACGCCTGCACCACCGCCCCGCGCGCGATAATCCGGTGCTATTGATTCCGTAGCTGTCCGCGCGCATCCATCCAGCGGTAGCGGCTGTTTTTATCATCTCCCCGGTTGTTCCTCACCTCAACGCTCCCATGCAAGCCCTGCTCGACGCCATTGCCTCCATGCCCCTGCCGACCGAAGCCGGGCGCGTCTTTCATGGCCGCGGCGGTTTGCACCCCGGCTGCGAACAATGGGCGATGGATGCTTACCCGCCGGTCTTCGTGCTGACCAGCTTTGCGCCCGCGACCGAAGAAGAGCTGGCCGCCATCGGCGCGGCCCTGCAGGCACGCTGGGCGCAGATCGCCCCGGCTGGCGAGCCGCTCAACTGGGTGTTCCAGCACCGGGGCGAGGCCCTGCGCATGCAGGGCCGCAGCGAGACCCGCCTGATGGCCGGCGCCGTGCCCGACCCCCACACGGTGACCGAGGCGGGTGCGCGCTACCGGGTGCATGTGCTGCGCGGCCAGAACCACGGCCTGTTCCTCGACATGGCCGAGGGCCGCCGCTGGGTGCACGACTACGCGGCCGCGCGCAGCGCAGACCGCTACGGCCTCAAGGTGCTGAACCTGTTTGCGTACACCTGCGCGTTTTCGGTGGTGGCGTTGCAGGCGGGCGCCCGGCAGGTGGTCAACGTGGACATGAGCCATGGGGCCATCGGCATCGGGCAGCAGAACCACCAGCTCAACGGCATCACCACCGGCGCCGCGTTTTTGCCGCACGACATCTTCAGCAGCTGGGGCAAGATCACGCGCGGTGGGCCCTATGGCTTGGTCATCGTGGACCCGCCCAGCTACCAGAAGGGCAGCTTCGTGGCGACCAAGGACTATGCGCGCCTGATGCGCCGCCTGCCCGATCTGCTGGCGCCGGGCGGCCACGCGCTGCTGTGCCTGAATGCGCCGGAGCTGGGCGCGGCATTTCTGCAGGACCAGATGCGCGAGTTGGCGCCGGAGCTCGCCTTTGTGGAGCGCGTGGCCAACCCGGCCGTGTTTGCCGACGCCGATGCAGACCGGTCGCTCAAGGTGCTGGTGTACCGCGCGCCCGACCTGGTGGCGCCAGAGCCTGTGACCGTGACCGCTACGGCGACGTAAGCCGCGCAACCCAGCGCCGCGCCAGCGGAGCCGCCACCAGCACGCAAGGGCCCGCAAAAGCCCATGCCGTGAGCCAGGCCCCACCCCACACGCTGACGAACCCGGCCGACCAGCCGCGCGCGTGCAGGGTGGAGATGCCCGACACCAGCAGCGACATCAGGCCCGACAGGATGAAGCCGAACAGCACGGGCGCAAAGCGCTGCGGGATCATGCTGCGGCCTCGGCAGTGACTTGGCCCTGCGCGATGTGCGGCGCAAAGCCGTGCACTTTGCGCGCAAAGTTCTGCCCGAACAGGTGGGCCGTCTTGATGTCGCCGGGCGCGAAGGCATTGGGTGCAGACGCATGCCCCGCCTGCGCCATCAGACCCGACCAGGAGCCCAGCCGGTTGGCCGCTTCGTCATACGGCGTGCCGCTGTGCTGCTCGGGCAGGATGGGGTTGCCCACCCAGACCATCCCGTGCTGCATGGAGAACACGAACATCGACAGCAGCGTGGACTGCTTGTCGCCCGCCGGCAGCGACGACACGGTAAAACCCGCCGCCAGCCGGCCCTGCAGCTGTTGGCGGCGCCACAGTCCGCCGGTCGCGTCCATGAAGGTCTTGAACACGCCCGACACGCCGCCCAGGTAGGTGGGCGACCCCCACACCAGGCCGTCGAATTCTTGCAGCGCTTCTGGTGCCGGGGTCAGGCTGGCGGCCTCGATCAATTGCACCTGCGTGCCGTGCACGCAGCGTGCCCCGTGCGCCACGTGCTGGGCGATGTGCTCGGTGTGGCCGTGGGCGCTGTGGAACACCACCGCGATCTTCTTGCTTGTCGTCATGTCAAAAGCTCCATTCAAAAACAGGGATAGGCGAAAAAGGGTCAGGCCGCAACGCAGCGGCTCCACGCCCAGGAGGCGAGGTACAGGCCCAGGCCGAACACCGTGTGGTTGGCCAGGCTACGCAGCCGGTTGCGCCACGGCGTGGCAGTGCGGGACGCCGCGATGCCGCTGCCCATGGCGGGCTGCATCACAAACCATGGCGCCACCACGGTGGCAATGCCGATGGCCAGCGCCGGCAGCAGCGTGGGCTCTGCAGCCCAGCCGCGGCCGTTCACCAGCACCGCCAGGGCCGCAAACCCAATGCCGACGGCGTAGTGCACGACCCAGCCCGCCACGCGCTCACCACGCACCGGCGTGGACTGGGCAATGGCGTCGTGAAACCACCGTCCGCGCAGCAGATGCCCCGCCCAGCGCCCTATCAGCGCGAACGGCTGCGTGGGCACGCCCAACTGCCTGATCACTGCCAGCCACACGTCCATCACTGCGGTCGCGCCGACGCCGATCCACAGCACGCGCAGCGCCTCGTGGGTCCATTCATTCATAGGTTCCTCGTTTCTTTCACAGTTGACTGAGCACCGGTGTCTGGGTACTGTACGAATTCAAGTCAACTTGAAGTCAAGAGGTTTTTTGTGATCGACATCGGCGAAGTCGCCAGGCGCTCGGGCGTGGCCGCGTCCGCTCTGCGGTACTACGAAGAAAAGGGTTTGATAGCCTCCACCGGCCGCCACGGCCTGCGGCGGCTGTTCGACGCGCGGGTGCTCGATCAGCTCGCTTTGATCGCGCTGGGGCGCGTGGCGGGTTTCTCGCTGGACGAGATCGCCACCATGTTTGCGAGCGACGGCCAGCCCGACATCGATCGCGCCATGCTGACGGCCAAGGCGGACCAGATCGATGAGATGGTGCGGCGCCTGGAAGCCATGAGCGCCAGCCTGCGCCATGCCGCCGTGTGCACGGCGCCGAGCCACATGGAGTGCCCTTCGTTCCGCAAGCTGCTGCAGTCCGCAGCGTCGGGCGACATGGCGCCGCGAGAGCTCATGCCCCGGCGGCGGGGGTGAGTGTGTGGGCCGCGACCGGGCCGTGGGGCGGTGGCCGTTGCTGCGGTATGGCTGCCCTGGAGAGCGATACCGCAGCGATGCGGCAGTATTGCGAAAGCGATGAGCCCCGTCAGCCCGCCTGCAAGGCGCTGACGATGGCCGCCCACTCGGCCGGGGCGACGGGCGTGATGGACAGGCGGCTTCCCTTTTGCAGCACGCGCATCTCGGTCAAGGCGGGGTGCTCCCGCATTTCAGCCAGGGGCATCAGCCGCGTCTTCTTCACCGCCTGCACGTCCAGCAGCAGCCAGCGCGGCTTGTCTGCGGGTGACTTGGGGTCGTGGTAGGGCGATGCGGGGTCGAACTGGGTCGGGTCCGGCCGCGTGCCCGAGGCCACGCGCGCGATGCCGACGATGCCGGGTTCGGGGCAGCTCGAGTGGTAGAACAGTACGCCGTCGCCCACCTGCATGTCGTCACGCATGAAGTTGCGGGCCTGGTAGTTGCGCACGCCGGTCCACGGCACTGTGGCGGCCGGGGCGGCCAGGGCGTCGTCGATGGAGCATTCTTCGGGCTCGGACTTCATGAGCCAGTAGTGCGGCGTGCGGCCAAGTGGGGCGGTGGGCGTGGTCATGGCGGCATTTTGGCAAAGCCGGGGCCGCATGGGCGACGGTGCGCTTCTGGCCCCGAGGCGGCGTGGACGCCTGAGGGCTATTGAATGCATAGCTGCTGGCGCTTGTCCATCCAGCGGTAGAGCACAAAAATAGCCAGATAAAGAGCCAGCGCGCGAACGTGACGACTTCATTGCCCCGCTGAGCATTAGCAGCAAAAACTCTTGAAGAACCGCTCCGGCCATGATGAGTGGATAGCGCTTTAAATCAATGCAGTGATCTGGTATGAAATATCAATAACCCAAAGCAATTCTTTATTTCCGATTTTTTCCATTTCTTGCTTTTGTGGAATTCTGTTTTTCCTTCGCTGCCGTCAATAGTTCAATAACTTCGGGATTGTTTTTCTTTTTTGCCATATCCCAAACTGTCAAACCATTTTTTTTTGAAATATCAAGACGTGCGCCGTGTTTTAAAAGCACTTTAATGACGGGTATGTTTGAAAGAGAAACTGCCCCCATCAGAGGGGTTGCCAAAGGATTGCCCATGCTGTTTACATCAAATCCATTTTCAATCATGTATTCGACAAAAATGGCCGCATCCTCCTGTGGAGAGAATGTAGATAGCTGAGCAGTACTGAATATTCTATTTCTATCTGTTTTTGAGGTGGGAAACTTTGCATGATTTTGAATCAATTTGCATGCAATGGAGTACTTTGAGGTGATGAGGGCTGCCTCCAGTGGAGTAATTGAAATATCTGCCCTTCTGATATTTATGTTTGATCCGATATCTATCAAAAATTTTGCAGCAGGCCAATTGCCGACAGCCGAGGCTGCGATGAGGGGAGTGATGCCAGGTGGAACTACGATCTTGTCCGGATCATTGCCTGACAGGATTGACGCTATTGTTGAAGCATCTGCGCCCATTTCAATGGCGTGGTAAAGGGGGTGCGGATTGGGAGATGCTGTTGATGTGGGCAGCGGCACAAAGGGTGTAGTTTCCGCTGCCTTACACAAAGACTTCATTTCTGGTGAAAATTCTTTTGCATAAGATGAGAAATTCAACGAAAAAAATAGGCAAAAGAATAAGTAAACTAGTTTTCTCTTTTTCATTTTTATCCCGTTAATTCGCTTTGTCGGCGGACTGCAGCTTCCTTGATAATATTTCTGGCGGCTTCCCAATCTTTGCCAGCCAAATGTCGAGTTAAATAATACTTTTCCTCGGGCCAAAGAATTATCCCTTTTTTTTGAAGATCTTTTTCTATGGCTGCAGTACCGAGAAGCGCTGAGAACCCGGCGTATGCAGAGGGCTCCAGCGCACCAATCATCGCGTCCAATACGGGTCCCCCAACTCGTGTGGCAGCCGTACCTGCAGAAGTTAACACAGGCCGCCCAGAAACAGCCGTCTGCGCTGCCTTGGATGCCTTTGCGAGTCTCTCACTCTCTTTTTGTGACCATTGCCCCAGGCGCGTATTGCTGTAGGTGGGTATCTTTTCAGGCAAGGTTGTTGCCTTGTTTCCCAAGACACTGCCAGGAATGAAGCCATCTTTCTTCATGTAGTCTGTCAAGGTTTTTTCGGCGTACGTAGCAGCCGTCCCTGTGCTGGAGCGGCCTGCAAACAGATCACCCAAAACTGACGTACCAGCATCCAGCATATTGGAGAGCCGCTGGTGTGGCTGAAGGGGCTGAAAAATACGGGCTTGCGTCAACTTGACAAAGGTTTTTGGGTCATTCTTTTTAATATCCATCATATATTGATGATAGCGTACGGGATTATTTTTTCTTAAGTACTCTACGTAGTCAATGTAGGCAATTGTTTTTGGAATATGCTTGCGTGCATCGGCAATGTATCCCTTGGCTTCATCATGCGGGCTTTTGGGTGCAGACTCTGTTTTTACCACGATACCGTTCAATGTGACGGTGACCGGTGAAGTTGTTTCGTTTGGAGATGGCATTCGGTCTGAATAGACTGGATGCCCATTTTTATCTTTGTAGAAGTACATCATTTATCAGTTTCCCAAGCTATTTCATGTTGATGAAAAGGCGGTATCTCGACTTCGATATTGCTATCATCAAGAGACGATTGGGAACTATAGCGAGAGTAAGTTTGACCAGCTGCAACGAACAGAAACGATATAGATTTGTGCATAATTCAAATTAAAACTATGCATTTATTCTTCGCAGGGGATGCTGAGCACAGAAATATGCTGTTTAGAGGCGCCGTGCGCTTGTACAAACGCAAGATTGCCGATCTGGGTGAGCACCAGACCATCGCCCAAAAAATCGATCTCGCAGAGTTTGGCTGTGCTGGTCTATGGGATGCTTGGATGGAGCGATGGCCGCACCGGCGGGGCGAGCGCAATCTGTGGTCTGTCAGCCGGCCTTGCGAAAGGTGAGGTTGATGCGCACCGGCCCCGTCATCGCATGCTCCCCCACGGCCAGCGGTAATACGCCATGGAACCGCAGCCGCGCCGGCCCGCCCCACACCACCACGTCGCCATGCCACAGGCCCACGCGCCGGGCCTGGTCGGCGCGCGCTGCGCCGCCCCACAGGAAGACCGCCGGAATGCCGAGCGAGACGGACACGATGGGGTGGTCGTAGTTGCCCTCGTCGCGGTCCTGGTGCAGCGACAGCCGCGTGCCGGGCTCGTAGCGGTTGATGAGGCAGGCGTCGGGCGTAAAGCCGGGGTAGCCCGCTGCATCGGCGGCATTGAGGGCCAATTGCCGAAATGCAGCGGGCATGGGCGGCCAGCGCTTGCCGGTGTCTGGGTCCACAGGGCCATACCGGTACCCGCTGCGATCGCTGATCCACCCCAAAGGTCCGCAATTGGTCATGGCGACCGACATGCGCTTGCCGCCGGGCGTGATGAGGTGCCTGAAGGGCGCGCTGCCCGCAATGGCGTCGACGGCGTGCAGCAGCTCGGCCGCCTGCTCCAAGGCAAAGCCGCGCAGCACCACGGCACCCGGCTCCAGCAATTCGGGCTCGTGGGGTGTTGGCAAATGTTCGAACAGATCCAGTGTCATCGTGTGCAAATCCCTGCCGTTGCGCCAACACGCGGTCGCAGCAACTGGCGCGGCCGAGGCCAGTGCACCCGTGGAACTGGCTCTGCCAGGCCACCGGGTGCGTCCCCCTCCCGCGCAGCGAGAGAGGGGGAAGGCGCCGCAGGCGACTCAGGGGGAGAAAGTTTATTCAGCATCATGAAAGATGATCCCCGCCGTGTGCCGCTGCCCTGACCGCACACGGCTCACACCGTGCCGCAGGTTCACTCGGTACACGCCCCGCGTGCCCTGCACCGGGCGGTGGTGCACGGCGAACGCCACGGCATCGCCCTGGCGCAGGGGCACCACCTCGGCGCGCGACTGCATGCGGGGGCGTTGTTCGGTCAGCACGAACTCGCCCCCGGTGAAGTCCCGACCGGGCTCGGACAGCAGGATGGCGACCTGCAGCGGAAACACATGCTCGCCGTACAGATCCTGGTGCAGGCAGTTGTAGTCGCCGGGCGCGTACTGCAGCAGCAGCGGTGTGGGGCGCAACTGGCCGGCCGCATGGCAGCGCGCAATGAAGTCGGCATGCCGCGCGGGGTAGCGCACCTCGATGCCCATGGCGGCGTTCCAGTGGTTGGCGATGGGCTGCAGGTGCGGGTACAGCGCATCGCGCAGCCCGGCCACCACGTCCGGCAGCGGGTAGCTGAAGTACTGGTATTCGCCCAGGCCGAAACCGTGGCGCTGCATGACGACGCGGCTGCGGAACACGGGCGGGCCGGCCTGGCGGTACAGCCCGGCCAGCGCCATGCACTCATCGGGGCCGAGCAGTTGCTGCAGCACCGCGTGGCCCTGGGTGTGCAGGTCGTCGGTGGCCTGGGCCCAGTCGATGGCGGCAGTGCGACGAGGCCAGGTGCCCTGGCTCGGGCTTGTCGTCGGGGTGCGGGGCAGTGCGCTCATGCTGCTGCCTTCTTTGTGGCTGCTGGGGCTGCGGCCTCGGCCTCGCGTTCCAGCAGCACGCGCTTGCGCTCCACGCCCCAGCGGTAGCCCGACAACGCGCCGTCGCTCCGCACCACCCGGTGGCAGGGGATGGCCACGGCCAGCGCATTGGCGCCGCAGGCCTGTGCCACGGCGCGCGTGGCGGTGGGCGCGCCGATGCGCTGGGCGATCTCGGCATAGCTGGCGGTCTGCCCGGCCGGGATGGTGCGCAGCGCCTGCCACACCCGCTGCTGGAAGGCGGTACCCTGCACGTCCAGCGGCAAGGCCAGGCCCACGCCGGGGGCCTCGACAAAGCCCACCACCTGGGCGACCAGCGCTTCGAAGTCGGTATCGCCGCCCACCAGCTGGGCCTGGGCGAAGCGGTCCTGCAGGTCGCGGACCAAGGCGTCGGGGTCGTCGCCGAGCAGGATGGCGCACAGGCCCTGGCCGCTGTGCGCCACCACGATTGCGCCCAGCGAGCACTGCGCCACCGCAAAGCGGATGCGCTGCGTGGCTCCGCCCGCTCGATAGTGCGTGGGTGTCATGCCCAGCACCTGGTGCGACTTTTCATAGAAGCGGCTGCTGGACTGGTAGCCCGCGCTGTAGATGGCGTCGGTGACCGAGTCGGCCGGTTGCTCCAGCGCGCTGCGCACGCGCTGCTCGCGCCGGGCGGCGGCATAGGCCTTGGGCGTGAGGCCTGTGGCCTGCTTGAAGATGCGGTGAAAGTGCGATGGGCTCAGGCCCGCGCTGGCTGCCAGCGCATCCACAGAGGGCGCACCGTCGGCTGCGGCGTTGTCGATGGTGCGGCAGGCGTCGGTCACCAGCGCCGCATGGTGGGCCAGCGCCGTGGGCTGCCGGGGCCTGCAGCGCTGGCAGGGGCGAAACCCGGCGCCTTCCGCGTCGGCACAGCTGGCATGGAACCGCACGTTCTCGGGCCGGGGCGTGCGCGCTGCACAGCTGGGGCGGCAATACACGCCGGTGGTCTGCACCGAGTACCAGAAACTGCCGTCGGCCTGGGCGTCGCGCGCCACCACCGCTGCCCAGCGCGGGTCGGCCTGGGTGGCCGCTGCGTGTGCGGCCTGGTCGGCCTGGCGAGAGGTCGGGGTGCGGGGCATGGCGGGGCGGTGGGTGGCTAGGGTGTTCATCTGCATGGTGGATGGCTCACAAATTGGTTGCGATGCCATGCACTCTAGGGACGGGGTGTGCGGGGCGCACTCCGAAGTCTGCTTTTGAATTCTGCGCCACTGCGGCGGATGGTTCTAGACTTCATGCCGTCTTTCCGTTTCCATCGTCACCGTCCACAGCCTGTCACACGCTGGCGGGCAACAGTCACCCATGCCACCTCGCACCGCGTTTGTCCGCCTTGTTGTTTCCATTGCCACCGCGCCGCCGACCGTATCGCGCAGCGATGCTGCCAGGGTCACTGCGTAGTGGGCAAGTCCAGCACGCGCAAACGGCAGCGCCGACGCGACACACCGCCCGGTGGCGCCAACGCGCGACCCATCGGTTCGGGGATGTGGTCGCAGGTCGCGCTGGCGGTGGTCGCCTTGATGCTGCTGGCCACCAGCCTGGGCTTGCTGTTCTTCGGCGTGGGCCCCACGCTGGTGGACTGGTCTCGCATGCGCCACTGGCAAGCGGTGCCAGCGCAGGTGGAGTCCGCGCGGTTGCACCAGGGTGGCACGGCGCGTGGCGGCACCTACTACCAGGCCCTGGTGCGCCATCGCTACATCGTGGACGGCACGCACTACACCGGCCAGCGCGCGGTGATCGACACCGCTGGCGACGGCGGGCGCCGCTATCACGAGCAGCTGGTGGCGCAGTGGCAGGCCGCGCAGCGCACGGGGGCGCCGATACAGGTGTGGGTCAACCCTGACAAACCGGCGGAATCGGTGGCGGACCGCAGCCTGCGCGTGGGTTCGCTGCTGTGGGACCTGGTGACGGTGGTGTTCACCGGTGCCGGCGGGCTGCTGTTGCTGCGCTTGTCGGTCTGCACGATCCGGCGAGAGCGCAGGTTGCGAAAGCCATAGACCGCCTGGCGCCGGGTGCTGCGCTGTGTTGGTGTGCACTGCGGGGATGTGCTACTTATTTGATAGCTGCTAGCGCTTTCCTATCCAGCGGTAGAGGCACTTTTTATTCGTTTTCAGGCGGCTGCAGGGGCCTGGGCCGGCGCTTGCCCGTGCCGCCCCACCGCCGCGCATCCTCACCCGGAATGGCCAGCGGGTTGTTGGCCGGCTCGGCCAGCGGCGCCAGCAGTGCCGTCAGGTCGGCCTCGCTGAATTTCACCGCGCCGGCTTCGTCATGCCCCAGCACGCCTTCGGCCAGGGCCGCCTTGCGGGCCTGCAGCTCCAGCATGCGCTCTTCGATGCTGCCTTCCACCACCAGCTTGTAGACGAACACCGGCTGGTCCTGCCCGATGCGGTGGGCCCGGGCGGTGGCCTGTTCTTCCACGGCAGGGTTCCACCAGGGGTCGAAGTGGATGACGGTGTCTGCCGCGGTGAGGTTCAGGCCCGTGCCGCCGGCCTTGAGGCTGACCAGCAGGATGGGCGCACTCGCCGCGTCCTGGGCCTGAAAGCGCTGGACCACGGCGCCGCGCTGGCCGGGCGGCGTCTGGCCGGTGAGCGTGGCGTAGGGCAGGGCCAGCGCATCCAGACGTTCGGCGGCCAGCATCAGCAGTTCGGTGAACTGCGAGAACACCAGCACGCGGCGGCCTTCATCGACCAGCGCGGGCAGCATGTCGGCCAGCAGGTCGAGCTTGGCGCGCTCGGTGCCGGGGTGGACGGTGGCGCCTTTGACCAGGTGCGGATCGCAGCACACCTGGCGCAGCTTGAGCAGCGCATCCAGGATGGTGATCTGCGAGCCTTCGAAGCTCTGGCGCTCCAGCGCGCGGCGCACCTGCTTGTCGGCCGTGGTGCGCACGGCTTCGTACAGCTCGCGCTGTTTGCCCTGCAGTTGCACGCGCTGGATGACCTCGGTGCGCGGCGGCAGCTCGGTGGCCACGTCCTGCTTGCGCCGGCGCAGGATGAAGGGCCGCACGCGCTGGGCCAGCAGCTGGGCACGCAGGGTTTCGCCGTTCTCCTCGATGGGCTTGCGCCAGCGGGCGTTGAAGCTGCGCACATCGCCCAGAAAGCCGGGCATCAGAAAGTCGAACTGCGCCCACAGCTCGCCCAGGTGGTTCTCCAGCGGGGTGCCGGTCAGGCACAGCAGGTGCGGCGCCTGCAGCTTGCGCAGCGCCCGGGCGCTGCGGCTGCCGGCGTTCTTGACCATCTGGGCTTCGTCCAGGATGAGCAGATGAAAAGGCCCGGCCGCGAGGGCATCGACGTCGCGCCAGAGCAAGGGATAGGTGGTCAGCACCAGGTCGTGCTGCGCGATTTGCAGGAACCGCCGGCCCCGGTCAGGCCCGTGCAGGCTCAGCACGCGCAGGCTGGGCGCCATGCGCGCGGCTTCGGCCTGCCAGTTGAAGAGCAGCGACGTGGGCACCACCACCAGGGCGGGGCGGACGAGTCGGCCGGCATCTTTTTCGGCCAGCACATGGGCCAGGGCTTGTGCCGTCTTGCCCAGCCCCATGTCGTCCGCCAGGATGCCGCCCAGGCCCTGGGCCCGCAGGTACTGCAGCCACGCCAGGCCTTCGAGCTGGTAGGGGCGCAGCTGTATCTGCAGCCCGGCGGGGGCGTCCACGGGCTGCGGCGCACCGATGCGGCGCAGCCGCCGGGCCAGGTGCGCCAGGCCCCGGTCGCCCTGCAGTTGCCAGCTGTTGTCCCACCCGTTGACCGTGCCCACGCGGTGCGCCTGCACCAGCCCTGCGCGCAGCGCCTCGATGCGGCGTGTCTCCCAGGCGCCCAGGCGCAGCGGGTCGCCGTCCTGCAGTTGTTTGCGCGTGGGGTCGGTGAGCAGGTCCACCATGGCGCCCACGATGGCCTTGAGCGGGCCGGCGGGCGCGTCGATGCGCCGCCCGCCGGGCGCGCGCAGCGAGATGACGGCGATGTCGTCGATGGCCGCCATCTGCCGCGCGTTGAGCCAGCGCACGTCGCGGCGCAGCAGGTCGGCCAGCATGGGCGCCAGGTCCAGCATGACGCCGTCGATCTCGATCCCCAGGCTCAGCAGCCAGGCGCCTTCGCGGTCGGGCAGGTGCAGCTTTTGCACCGGGCGCTCGCGTGGGCCCAGCGGGCCGTCGACTTCCCGGGCCAGCAGCTCGCCGGTGTCCGGGGCGATGACGAGCTTCCAGCGCTGCACGGGCACGCTTTCGTGCGCGAAGCCAGGGCGCACCACCACGCTCCAGCCTTCGGCGCGCAACGGCGGGATCTGGTCGGCCCAGAAGTCGCCGAAGTGCGCCTCCTGCGGCAGGGTCCACACGGGGCCCAGCGTGGCGGCGGCTTCGCGGTGGCGCCATTGCAGGTGCTTGGGGTCCACGGGCACCAGGCCCAGGTCCCACACCCGGTCCATGGCGTCGGCCTCGGCCGCCAGGCTGCGTTGCATGCGCACCACGGGGCCGCCGGTGTCGTACAGGTCCTGAACGGGGGCAGGGCGGGCGTTGAGCACCGAGGTGGGCGCCGCGGTCTCCCAGCGGGCTCCGCTGTCGGTGCGGTAGGTCCAGTCGATCTGCGCCAGGGTCACGTTCTCGCCACGCGGGCCCAGTTTGCCCTGGGGTGCCATGCCCAGCAGTCCGTCGCCCCGGCCCAGTGTCATGAGGGTGATGCGCGGGCGAAAGTGCCCCGGCACCAGGCCCGATGCCGGCGGGGTGGGCGCGGACGGGGCGGCGGTTGCGGCGGCTGGAGGGGCTCCGTCTGCAGTTCCCTCGCGCAGCAGTGCCATCACGCGCGCGGCCTCGGCATCGGTCAGCGGAGCCAGTGCCTGCAGCGCGGCGGCATCGGCGCGCTGGCGCAGCGCGCGGGCCCAGGCGGCGATCAGGGCGTCGCGGTTGGAGCGGGGCGGTTCGGGGTGGGCGGCGACTGGGCCTGCGGCGGGCATAGGCCGCCGATTGTGCCGTGCCGGGCGGGCTCAGGCCGGGCGCGCCGGGGTACCTGCTGGTGTGGGGGCGGGCCTGTGGCCGTGCCGGTTCATTGTGGAGGTGCAGGCCATCGGTCTGCGACCCTCGCGCCGGTGGGGCGCTTCAGCCGCCCAGCACCCGCGCAAACAGCTCGTTGCGAAAGTGGATGCCCAGGCGTGCGAAGGCGCGGTTGCGGTAGGTCTTGACGGTGGGCACGCTCAGGCCCAGGTCGCTCGCGATGCCCTCGTGCGTCATGCCCTGCAGCAGCCGGGCGCAGACATCGAGCTCGCGGTCGGTCAGCTCGGCCTGCAGCCGCATCAGGCGCATGCGCAGCGCTGGCAGCGCGTCTGCAGCCAGCGGACCGAGCGCCGCGTCGGCCGCCGGCAGGGCCGGGGCGGCGTGCGGGCCGGGCTGATCGTGCCCAGGGGCCAGCGGGCTGCCGCCCGGCCCCTCCAGCCACAGCATGGGCGAAGAGGGCGCACAGGCGTGCGACAGCAGGATGTGCTTGCGGGTGAGCGCCAGCAGCACGGGCGCGACGGATTCGAAGGCTGCGATCTGCCGGTCGCTGAACGCGCGCTGGTGCTGGTGGCGGTAGAAGTTGACGGCGAAAACCGAGCCATCGCTTTCGTATTCGACCACCGATACGCGCTCGGCCACGCCATGGGCCTCGTACACACGGGCGCGGTGCTCGCCCTCGACCTCGGTGGCGGTCACATGGCACAGGCGGGTTTCGGGCTGGGCGAACGGCGCCTCGTCGAACGAGCGTCCCCAGGTGCGGTCGCTGCGGTACGGGCCCGACAGGTACGCCCACCAGCAGTCCTGCGTGGTGTCCGGTACGCCCCGGCTGGCCGACATGAAGAGCGTGGGCTTGCAGCGGTGGCCCGTGCGGTACACCGACCAGGACGCCGCAGGCAACACCGGCTCCAGGTCCTGCAGCAGGCCCGGTGCAAAGCCGTTGTCGCCCAGGCGGTGCACCATGCCGGCGAGCGTCTGGCTCGCGGCACTGTGCAGCACCTGCCGGCCGGGCGCTGTCTGCGAGGAAGGGGGGAGCCACTGCCGCATGGGAAAGTCTGAATGGGGGAGGTGATGCCGGCTGAAATCGGGAAGTGTGCGTCAAAACCGCCGGGCCAGCCGCCGCCGGACAGTCGGGTTATCCCGTCATCCTCTGGGATGACAGGCATGCTTGGCAACGGGACTTACGCTAGGGCCCATGTCTGACCTCATCCCCTTGCCCGACCCGCAATTCCGATTTTTTGCCGACCTGCGCGTGGAGGTCGGCACCCCGCAGGAGGTGGGCCACACCGTGCACGGGCTGCGCCGGCTGATCCCCATCCTGGGCGGCAGTGCCACCGGCGACGGCTGGAGCGCCCGGGTGCTGCCCGGTGGCGCGGATTTTCAGCTCATCGTGAACGACCGGCTGTCGGAGCTGGACGCACGCTACGTGCTGGAGACAGATGGCGGCGATCTCATCTATGTGCAGAACCGGGCGGTGCGCTCCGGCCCGGCCGAGCTGATCGCCCGCCTGGTGCGCGGCGAGCCGGTGGACCCGGCGCAGATCTATTTCCGCTGCAGCCCGAGCTTCGAGACCGCGTCCCCGGCGCTGGCCTGGATCGCCGAGCGCATGTTCGTCGGCACCGGCGCGCGCTACCCGGACGCCGTGGCGATGCGCTTTTTCGAGCTGCGGTAGCCGGCGGCTGCCCGTGTTGAACCCACCCACCGTTTGCCTTTGCGTTTTTTGACCCTGACCGACCCACAAGAATTTCTGGAGACAACCATGAAGACCACCGCCCAGCCTCGTTCCTCCCTGACCACCACACCCCTCCGCGCCCTCGTGGCCGCCGCCTTGCTGGCCGGGCTCATGCCCTGGGCCGGCGCCCATGCGCAGGGGGCTGCTACCTACCCGAACAAGCCGGTGCGCATCATCGTGGGCTTTCCGGCCGGCACCGGGCCGGACATCGTGGCGCGCCTGCTGGCGCAAAAGCTGTCCGAAGGCTGGGGCAATGCCGGCGTGATCGTGGACAACAAGCCCGGCGCCGGCGGCCTGATCGCCGCCAGCGAAGCCGCGCGCGCCGTGCCCGACGGCTACACGCTGATGCTGGGCGAAACGGGCCAGCTCAGCATTGCCCCCAGCAGCTACAACAAGCTGCCCTACGACCCGGCCAAGGACTTCACGGCCGTGAGCCAGGTGGTCACCTCCGACTTCGTGCTGCTGGTCAACCCGCAAAAGGTGCCGGCGCGCAACGTGAAGGAGTTCGTCGACTGGACCAAGCAGCAAAAGGGCCTGTTCCTCGCCACCTTCGGCGCGGGCACGCCCGGGCACTTTGGCGCCTTCATGTTCGGCGATGCGGTCAAGCTCAAGCCAGAGCCGGTGCACTACAAGAACACGGCCGATGCATTGGGCGGCCTTTTCAGCGGTGACGTCCAGGGCGTGTTCGCCAGCGTGGGCCTGGCCGCCCCCAACGTGAAGGCCGGCAAGCTGGCCGCGCTGGGCACCACGGGCGCCACCCGCACCAACACGCTGCCGGACGTACCCACCATCAAGGAACAGGGCTACGCCAACCTGGAGTTCTCGTCGTGGTTCGGCATCGTGGCGCCGGCCAAGACGCCGCCGGAGATCATTGCCAAGCTCAATGCCGACATCGTCAAGGCGGTGCAGTCGCCCGAAGGCAAGGCCAAGATGGAAGAGGCCGGCTTTCGCGTGACGGGCACCAGCCAGCAGGACTTTGCCCGCACCATCGCGGCCGACACCGTGACCTGGGGCAAGGCCGTGGCTGCCACGGGCTTCAAGGCAGATTGACAGACTGCCTACGGCGCTGCGGGGCCATCGAGCCGCCGGGCGGTTGAAGGGTTGAGCAGTTGACGCCGCTCAGCACCTGCCAATTCATTTCCACAAGACCTGCATCTGCGAAAGCAGGCGGCGGGAGCCTGGGCGCAGCCGTGCCCTCGGCGACACCACGACAACCTCAGGAGACAAACGCCATGCCTTTTGCCCATGCCTTGCGGGCCCTGCCGCCCGCTGCCCACAGTGCGCGCTCATCCGGATTGCGCCGCAAAGTCATGCCGGCCGCTCTCGCCATGCCCTTGCTGATGGCTGCGTGCGGCGGCGGCAACGGCGATGCGTCGGCGCAGCAGGCCACGCCGGCCGCGGCCTGCGCCGAACTGCCGGCCAAGGCCGGCTTGGCCGCCACCTCGCTCACCACCAGCTACGTGGCCGCAGACACCAAGCGCCCCGGCGGCGCCGCCACCGGCAGCTTTTTGCCGGGCCACTGCGTGGTCACCGGTGCCATCAACCCGCGTGTGGGCGTGGATGGCAAGAACTACGCCATCGGTTTTCAGCTGAGCATGCCGGACAACTGGAACGGGCGCTTCCTGTTCATCGGCGGCGGCGGCAACGACGGCATCCTGCGCGACACGTCGCTTAGCTCCAGCATTTCGGTCGGAACCCCGTCCCCGCTGGGCCAGGGGTTCGCGGTGGTGTCCACCGATGCGGGCCACAGCGGCACGTCGGCCAGCTTCGGCGCCGACCCGCAGGCCCGTATCGACCATGCCTACAACTCCTACGACAAGACGGCCGTGGCCGCCAAGTCGCTGATCGCCACGCGTTACGGACGCAAGCCCGACCACTCGTACTTTTCGGGCTGCTCCGGCGGCGGGCGGCAGGGCATGATGTTCTCGCAGCGGTTCCCGGACTATTTCGACGCCATCACTGCGGGCGCGCCGGCCATGCGGGTATCGAGCGGCGCGACGGTGGCGGCGATGTGGAACACCATCCAGTTCAACGCCATCGCCCCGCAGGACGGCGCAGGCAAGCGCATCCTGTCGCAAGCCTTCAGCAATGCGGACCTCAACCTGGTGGCCAACGGCGTCAAAGCATCGTGCGATGCCGCAGACGGTGTGGCCGATGGCCTGGTGAGCAACGTCAAGGCCTGCCAGTTCGACCCGGCCGTGCTGCAGTGCAGCGGCGCCAAGGGTGCCGACTGCCTGAGCAGCGCCCAGGTGGGTGCGCTCAAGAGCGTGTTCGCTGGCCCGCGCAACTCGGCAGGCCAGGCGCTGTATGCCGGCCAGCCGTGGGACCCGGGCCTGGCCGCCCCCGGCTGGCGCACCTGGACGCTGGGCAGCTCCACCACTGCCACACCGGATGCGCGCTACATCACGCTGATGGTGGACGCCCTGGTCAACGAGTTCTTCACCCCGCCGGACCTCACGTTCAACCCGCTGACGTTCAACTTCGACACCGACCCGGCCCGCATGGAGGCGTATTCGGCCATCTATGACACCTACCGGGACGACAAGCTCGCGGCCTTCAAGCAGCGCGGCGGCAAGATGCTGTTCATCCACGGCATGTCAGACCCGATCTTCTCGGCAAACGACACCATGGACTACTACGAACGTTTGGCGGCCAACAACGGCGGTATCGCCGCCACGAAGGGTTTTGCGCGCACCTTCCTGGTCCCCGGCATGAACCACTGCTCCGGTGGCCCGGCCACGGACAACTTCGATTCGATTCAGGCCATGGTGGATTGGGTGGAGAAGGGCGTGGCGCCCGACACCATCGCCGCCAAGGCGCTACCCACCAACACCGACATGCCCAACCGCACCCGGCCGCTGTGTGCCTACCCGCAATTCGCCAAGTACAAGGGGTCGGGCAATGTGGAAGACGCCAGTAGCTTCGTCTGCTCGGCGGAGTAGGCCGCACAGCGGCGGTTGGGTTGGATGATTGCGCTCCGGGCTTGGCTCTGGGGCGCAGCTCTGCAACCGCCTTACCGCCTTACGCTTGCTCTACCGCGCTATTTGCGTGGTTTGGAAGGGGATGCGGGCGCGGGCAGTTGCAGTTGGGCCTCCTGCACCACGCGCACGCAGTCGCGCAGATGCTGCTCGCCCAGAAAGCGCAGCGTGGCATATCCGATGCCAGCGGCTACCGCCTGCCCCGCCAGCGGCACGTACTTGGCCACCTGCTTGGTGGTCAAGCGCATGCCCACGCTCTGGGTCGCGCGCAGCACCAGTTCGCGCGTCACCAGTTTGCCGATCAGCACCGAGCCGACCAGGCTCACCGCCTTTTGCACCTGTTCGCGCTTTTGCGGGTCGAGCTGGTCGATCTGCTGGGCCGACAGGCCGAACTCGGTATTGATCTGGGGCAGCAGGCGCGAGAGCAGGGCGGCGTCCACTGCCCAGTCGAGTCCGGGTATGGGCATGGCACTGGCCGCCGCAGCCACCAGGGCGCGACGGTGCAACAACTGGCGGCTGCGCTGTACGGCGGCCTGCAGGGCCGGATTGCCGGCGGCCATCTGAAAGGAGGTGGGCATGTGTGCGTTGCCTATATAAAACTGTGCGTATGCGCCTGTGGTGGGGGGCGGGTTATGGCTTGGAGGTGCGATCAAAACTTGTTTCTGACCAGCCCGAACAGTGCCAGCAGCATCATGGCGCCGATCACCGAGGCGATCCAGCCCGCAGCCTCGCCCTGTTCGTACCAGCCCATGGCCAGTCCCACGTACGTCGCCAGAAACGCCCCCACCACGCCCAGCAGCGCGGTCATGATCCAGCCAAGGTGGTCCCGCCCAGGCTTGAAGGCGCGTGCCAGCAACCCCACGACCAAGCCCACCAGCAGTGTCCCTATCAGTGCCGTCATGATCATCCCCTTTAGTTATGTCCGTTGAGGATGAATGTAGGGATGGGGCTGCGCGGGACCTGTCGGACAACAGGCTTTATAAACGTCCCGGCATTGAGCCCGCAGCTTGCGGGGTGAAGGCTAGGTGCGGGCGAGCGGCCTGTCGTACAGGCACCGCTCGAACCGGTGCGAGGGCAGGGCCAGCCCTGAAATCTCGTGCTGGCCCGCCGCACAGTCATAACGGCCGGCGGGCAGGGCCGCGTGGGCGGCCTGGGTGAGCAGGATTTCGCCGGGGCCGGCAATGTCTTCGCCCAGCTTGCACGCACAGTTCATCTCGGGGCCGTAGAGGTCCTCATGGGCGATCACCAGGGTCGGCCCATACCCGATGCCGGCGCTGACAGCCAGCGCGCGTTCGGGCGGCAGCACTGCGTTCATCGCCTCCAGTGCGCGCAGGGTGTCCAGCGCAGCCTCCAGTGCGTGCTCGGCGCTCGAGAACACCGCAAACAGGTTGTCGGCCTCCTGCTTGATGACCACGCCGCCGTTGCCCTCGATGGCAGGGCGTGCGGCCTGCTCCATCTGGTGGATCATGCCCAGGAAGTGGATGATGCCGTGCCGGGCGGTGATGCGCGAGAAGCCGCACATGTCCAGCACCAGAATGCCCACGTCGCGCACGAAGGCCGCTTCGATGGCCGCGTCCACCTCGGAAGCGGTATCAGGCTGCTGGTTGCGCTGCGACAGCAGGCGTCGCAGGTAGTTTTTGTCGTGCGGCGTGTCCGGTGCCGTGGGCGAAGGGGTGGTGGAGGTCATGGCAGGCCTGTGGGAGGTGTCCGACATGGTAGCGCGGCAGGTACTGGCGGTGGAGCTTGGAGGGCGCGCCTACATTGACTCGTCTGCACTGGAAGAGAAGACCATGAAAAGAACCTTCAAGACCCGCTCACTCCCCCTGGTGTTCGTTGCCGTACTGGCTATGGGTGCCTCGTTGGCCGGCCCAGGCGCTGCCCGCGCGCAAGTTGGCGACGATGCGTCGCTCGCCCGCGGCGCGGTGGCTGACGCCACTCCCCAACAGCGTTACCAGACCGCCATCCGCGAAGCGGGCGGTGGGCTCAAAGTCAGCCTGGAAGAATGCCGCAGCATGGGCGCGGGTGACCGCAAAAGCTGCGAATCACAGGCCCGCGCACGCTATCAATCCGACATGGCCAAGGCCAAAGGCATCCTGCGTGGAGATCCTTCTGCCGGACCCGTGAATGTGGTGGGGGGACCGATCCGCAGTACCGAGACGGTCTACGAGATCAAAAGGTAATCACGCGTAACGCTCGCCAGTCCAATGCAGATGCCAGTCGCAACCCAGAAGCCGCACAGCGCCCTACACCAGCGGCGCAAGGCTGGCGGTTTGCCATGCAGCCGGTCACTTGGCGGACGCGACGTCCTTATTTTCGGTGGCAACGCGACGGGCACCGTTGAAGCGGCGGGCCCAGTACGATACGCCCATGTCCTCGACGCGCACTTCACTGCCGCTGCGTGGGGAATGGATGAATTTGTTGTCGCCCACGTAAATGCCCACGTGGCTGAAATTGCGGCGCATGGTGTTGAAGAACACCAGATCGCCAGGCTGCAGGTCTTTCTTGTCGATGACCTGGGTAGCAGCTGCTTGCTGGTCCGCACGGCGGGGTAGCAGCAGGCCTACCGTTTGCTCGTACATGGCGCGCACAAAGCCGCTGCAGTCAAAACCGGTTTCTGCGCTGTTACCGCCACGTTTGTAAGGCACGCCGAGAAAACCCATGGCGTGAATCGCCAGGTTCGAAGCGTTGTCGGCCACCGTGTGCGCCTTGTCTGCTACGCGCTGGGTGACGTCTTCAAGCCGCGTTAGCAGGCCTTTATCCGCAATGAAGCGGTCCATCTCGTCAGAGTTGGCCCCTTGGGGCGCCGCCTGGGCGGTGGTGGCGCAGGCCACCAGGAGGATGCAAAGCCATCTGGACATGGGGACGGAGGGTAACACGTACCTTTGCTTATAAGAAATAATCAACCCTGCAAGCCGTTGATTACGTTCACGTAAATCAGCCGTTACGCTGTAGGAGAAGGCGCCGTGAGCGGTTTCGCCTGCTCCGCAGCGTGCGGGTAAAGCTTGATTTAAATTCAGGGTTATTCGCGGTTGGAGCCAACCGCATCGCGAGGAGCGTCAGTTCATGAATGGCAAGAAAAACGAGTGGTTGAGGCTGACACGGCCCGCGGCGCAAGCCTTGGCAGCTATAGTTTTGGGTGCCAGCGGGTGGGATACCGCTTTGGCGCAGACGGGATCGCCCGCCGTGGCGCTGGCCCCGGTGGCCACCGGTCTGGTCAATCCGTGGGCTGTTGCTTTTTTACCCGACGGGCAATTTCTGGTGACGGAGCGGCCCGGCCGCATGCGTGTCGTCCAGGCGACAGGGCAGGTCGGACCGGCTCTGGCCGGCGTGCCGTCGGTGGCGGCCAGCGGGCAGGGTGGCCTGCTCGATGTGATCACTGACGCGAACTTCGCACGCAACCGCCGCATCTTCTTTTGTTTCTCCGAACCCGCGGCAGCGGGAGCCTCAGGCAACAGCACGGCGCTGGCGCGTGCCACCCTGTCGGCCGATGCACGCAGCCTGCAGGACGTGAAAGTGATCTTCAGCCAGCGCCCCAAGGTGGACAGCGCCTTGCACTTCGGCTGCCGTATCGTGCAGGCGGCCGACGGCAACCTGTTCCTGACACTGGGCGAGCGTTACCAGCGCAAGGACGACGCCCAAAAGCTCGACAACCACCATGGCAAGATCGTGCGCATCATGCCCGATGGCGCCGTGCCCGCAGACAACCCATTTCGTCAGCGCGCTAGTGCCTTGCCCGAGATATGGAGCTACGGCCACCGCAATCCACAAGGCGCCGCGCTGGCGCCGGACGGCACTCTGTGGATGCACGAGCACGGCCCGCAGGGCGGTGACGAGATCAACGTGCCGCAACCGGGCCGCAACTACGGCTGGCCGGTGATCACGTACGGAGAGAACTACGGCGGCGGCAAGATGGGCGAGGGCACGGCCAAGGCGGGCATGGAGCAGCCGCTGCACTACTGGGTGCCTTCCATCGCGCCGTCGGGCATGGCCTTCCTCACTAGCACGCGCTACGGCGACGCCTGGAAGGGCAGCCTGTTCATCGGATCGCTCAAGTTCGGCACGCTGCACCGGCTGGAGGTGACGCAGGGCAAGGTGCAGCGCGAAGAAAAACTGCTGCAGGGCAACGGCGAGCGCATCCGCGACGTGCGGCAGGGGCCGGACGGCCTGCTGTACCTGCTGACTGACAGCCCGCAGGGCCGCTTGGTGCGACTGCAGCCCTCTTGAAGCTGCGCCGGCTGCCCGGTCCTTGGAAGGGGCGAGGAGGCAGAGTCAGCGCCGCAGCATCGCCAGCACAAGGCGCAAGGTGCGGCAGGGCTGCGACAATGCGCCCATCCATCGAGAACCGGCCGCCCCGAGTGGCCCACACCCATGCTGCTTGACGCTACAGAATCCCAACTCGTCCTGGTCGACTACCAGGAACGCCTGATGCCCGCCATCTTCGAGGGCCCCGCCGTGCTGGCCAACGCCCGCCGCCTGGCCCAGATCGCGGCGATGCTGGACGTGCCCGTGTGGGGCACGGAGCAAAATCCATCGCGCCTGGGCGCCAACGACCCCGCGCTGCGCGCCCTGTGCCAGAAGACCCTGGCCAAGATGAATTTCAGCGCCACCGAAGAAGGCCTGGGTGAGTGGCTGCGCCCGCCGGCCCGGCCCCAGGGGGGCAACGCACGCAGCCTGCCCAAGCACCTGCAAAAGCCTGCCCAGCAAGAGGCTGAGCGCGGCACCATCGTCATCGCCGGCTGTGAAGCCCATGTGTGCCTGCTGCAGACGGCGCTGCAACTCATCGAGGATGAGTTCGACGTCTGGGTGGTGACCGATGCCTGCGGCTCCCGCACCGAGCGCAACCGCGACGCGGCCTTCGACCGGCTGGCCGGCGCAGGCGCCGAACTGGTGACGACCGAGATGGTGGCTTTCGAGTGGCTGGGCAGCTGCGAACACCCAGCCTTCAAGGATGTGCTGGCGCTTATCAAGTAGCCTGCTCAGTCGGTGAAGAGGAGGGGCGCCGCACCAAGCCAAGGGGCGGCAGTGCTCGGCGCCGAAGCCTCTGAAAAGCGCGCTGCCTATTCGTGACATTTGGCAGTTGCGTTTCCATGTTGGACCTAGGGCACATCACCGCCTTGTCCTATCGAATTGTTTTTCTGCCCTCGCGCTTGCTGGTCGGGCGCATGCAGCTATTGAAAATATAGCAGCCGCAAACCGCGGACTACGGAATGCCGCCTGCAAATGTCCGCCTGCTACCCCAGGGCACGCTCCAGCGCCTCTCGGGTACTGACGTCCGCCGGCAGCAGGTGGTCGATGCGCAGTGAATCCAGCGTCACGTCCATCGGCGATCCCAGCGTGGTGTAGGCCGACATGAAGCTGAGCACGCCCGCACCAGACTGCAGTTGAAGCAGCAGCACCGGCGAATGGGGCCGGGGCGTTACCGCAAGGGTGGCGGCGGTCCGGTGTTTGGCCGAAGGCATGGCTTGCAGACGCGCGGCCAGGGCCGGGTTGAAAGGTGCCTCTGCTTCGGCGCGCTGCCGCACGGCCTGGGCCACACCCGGGGCGTCGATCAGCCAGTGCTGCAGCCCGTCGGGCCGCAGCAAAAGGTCGAGCAAATTCAGGGGCTCGCCCGGTGTCGCAGGGCCCGGCACAAAACCGATGAGCCGCATCAGCGCGGGCACGGCGGCGTTGGTCTCCAGCAGGTTCCATTGGGCATCGAGCAGCATCGCGGGCGCTGGCTCGTGGGCCTTCAGCAGGCGGCGCAGGGCATCTCGCACCTGCAGCAGCGCCTGGGCATCCCAGTCACTGCGCGGGTAATGCGGTGCAAACCCCGCGGCCATCAGGGCCTGGTTGCGTTCTGCCAGCGGTACCCCCAGCGCATCCATCAGCGCCAGCAGCATGGCCTGGCTCGGCTGGGCCTTGCCGGTTTCCAGGCAGCTCAGGTGCCGCTGCGACACGCCCGTGTGCAGGGCCAGCGCCAGTTGGCTATACCCCCGGCGCACACGAAGCGCCCGCAGCAGCGGGCCGATGCGGGGCGGTAGGTGGCCGGTGGGGGAGGGGTCGGCAAAAGACATGGCGACGCATGGTGGCACAAGTCGGCTGCGGTTCTATGACCTCCGAGGTGATTGCGCCGATGACGCGCCGACCCGAGCATGCGGGCTTCTTTCCAACTCCTGAAAACCAGCCATGCAAGAACCTACGTCTCCCCAGTCCAGCACCACCCACGCGCACGCCGCCGCAGCCCACACCCTGGCTGCGTGGCGCGCCCTGTTCGACGCCGGTGATTTTGCTGCGATGCCCAGCCTGCTGCACCCGGACGTGGTGCTGCGGTCACCGCTGGACGACCAGCCGCTGTGCGGCGCGGGCGCCGTGGGCATGGTGCTCGGCCTCGCGTTCAGCCTGTATGGCCGCTTTGTCTACGGCGACGCCTTGTGGAGCGACTGCGGCCGGGAACTCGCCTTGAGCTTCGACGGCAATCTTGGGCCCCATGCCGTGAGGGGCATCGACCGCCTGCAGTTCGATGCGCAGGGCCGTGTCGTTGTCGTGGAGGTCTTCATCAGGCCCTTGCCCGCGCTGGCCTGGCTGGCGCACGCGGTGCAGCAGCGCATGGCCCAGGCCAGCACGCCCACCGATGGCGTGGCGGCTTGACCTGAAGGTCAGCGGTCAGCGGCCGGCGCTCGACGGCCAGCGCATCGCAAACCGGGTTCCGGCAGATGCATCCGAGCTGGCGCTGAGCGTGCCGCCATGTGCCGACGCGATCAGTTGGCAGATGTGCAGCCCCAGGCCCAAGCTGGTGTCCTCGCACAAGGCGCTGTCGCGCGTGTAGGCCGCAAAAATGCAGTCGATGCGGTCCGGGGCGATGGTGTTGCCCCAGTTGGTCACGGCCACCGTGGCCTCGCCGTCCTGCACGGTGCCCTGCACCACGATCTGCGAGTCTGCGGCGCTGTAGGTGACTGCGTTGCCGAGCAGGTTGGACACCAGCTGCTGAAGCCGCGCCGGATCGCACCATACCGGGCCGCCCAACTGGAGGTCCGAGCGGATGTTCCGGGTGGGGTGGATGTCCCTGATCTCCTGCACCACCGGCTCCAGGATGGCGTCAAGGTCGTGGCAGGCCGACATGCGGATGGGCATGGCAGAGCCCGCCCGCCCACGTGCAAAGTCCACCAGGTCGTCCACCAGCCCCGTCATCCGGGCGGCGCTGCCGCGCAGGCGTTTGCCGATGCGGCCCATGGCGGCGTCAGGACTTCGGGTCAAGAGCTCGCTGGCCACATGCATGGTCGCCAGGGGGTTGCGAAGGTCGTGCGCCACCACGGCCAGAAACTGCTCGCGCGAGAAGCCCGCGGCTTTTTCCTCGTTCAGTGCCTGCAGGGTGGCGCCATGCGCAAAGCTCTCGTCGAGCAGCCGCCCCACCAGCGCTGCCATGCCTTCCAGCATGCCGATGTTGCGCTCGTTGTTGACGACCACCGGATCAGGATCGAGCACACACAGCGACCCGAAATAGCTGCCGTCGTTCAGGCGGATCGCCGCCGACATGTGGCTTTTGAACCCGTACAGCTGCGGCGCCGGGTGGCTGCGGTAGATGGGGTCTGCGTCGGCATCGTCAAAAACGACGGTGTCCGGCCCGTTCAGTTGCGCCTTGCAGATGGTGGTGTGGACATCGAGTTCGTCGCCGGGCACCAGCCCGAACCCGCCCTCGTCGAGCACTGCGCAGGTGATCCAGCGGTCTGGGGTGACGCGGGCCAGGCCCACGAAACGCATGCCGGTCTGGTCACGCAGCAGCTTCAAAATCGCCGAAATGCCGGGGATCTTGGCCACCACTTCCAGTTGCCTGCCAATGTCTTCGATATGCAGCGCCATCCCAATTCGCTCCTGTGGCGACCTACCATACCGGTAGAAAAGTTGATCTGCCTGCTGCAACGGCCGCGGGGGCGGGCACAGCCACCAGCCAGCGTGATGCTGGGGGTATCCCCGCATTATCGAGCAGACGGCGTATGTCAAAAGACGCAGCGCAGTCAGCCACCCGAGCGCCGCGAAGCCTCAGTCTGGCCTGTGTGATGCAGCTTCTGAACGGCTCATTCGGGCTGAGCAGCCACAGTCCAAAGGTCATGGGGCCACCGGGTCGAACAGTCACGCTAGCCAAGGTCTGAGGAGCACCACCGCCAGCCCCACCAGACCGCAACCTCCCAGCAGGGTCAGCACGCCGATCTTGAACCGGAACAGCGCCACACCTGCCGCCACCGCAATCAGGGCAGACACTGCGTCAAACGGGCCGCCGAAGCCTTTGGGCCACAGCAGGTGGTAGGCAAAAAACAGCGCCAGGTTCAGGATCACCCCCACCACCGCAGCCGTGATGGCCGACAGCGGCGCGGTGAAGCCGAGCTTGCCGTGTGTGGCTTCCACCAGCGGGCCGCCCGCCAGGATGAAGATAAACGAAGGCAAGAACGTGACGAAGGTCACCACCACCGCACCGGCAGCCGCGCCGGCAAACAGTGCATCGGCGCCCCACACCTGCTGCAGCCATGCGCCCACGAAGCCAACGAACGCCACCACCATGATCAGCGGGCCGGGGGTGGTCTCCCCCAGTGCCAGCCCGTCGATCATCTGCGGCCCGCTGAGCCACTGGTAGTGTTCCACCGCGCCCTGGTACACATACGGCAGCACGGCATAGGCGCCGCCGAAGGTCAACATGGCCGCCTTGGTGAAGAACCAGCCCATCTGCGTGAGCGTGCCCTGCCATCCCTGCGTGGCCACCAGCAGCGCCATGGCCGCCAGCCACAGCGCCAGGCCGGCCGCGAGCACTTTGGCCAGATGGATGCGCGAAAACCGGGCGTGTGCGGGTGTGGGCGTGTCGTCGTCGATGAGCGCCGAGCCGTAGCCCTGGTGTGCCTTGGCGTGCCCACCCCCCAGCGCAAACACCGCGGGCCAGCGCTGCGCACCGAAGTAGCCCACCAAGCCCGCAGCCAGCACGATGGCGGGGAAGGGCGTGTCGAACGCGAAGATCGCGACGAACGACGCTGCGGCAATGCCCCACATCCAGCCGTTCTTGAGCGCCCGCGTGCCGATGCGGTGCGCTGCATGCAGCACCATCGCCGTCACGGCGGGCTTGATGCCATAGAAAATGCCCGCAACCACCGGCACATCGCCAAAGCGCAAGTACACCCACGACAGCGCAATCAGGATGAACAGCGACGGCAGCACGAACAGCGCGCCCGCCACGATGCCGCCCCAGGTGCGGTGCAGCAGCCAGCCGATGTAGGTGGCCAACTGCTGGGCCTCCGGGCCGGGCAGCAGCATGCAGTAGTTGAGCGCGTGCAGAAAGCGCGTCTCGCTGATCCAGCGGCGGCGCTCCACCAGCTCGGCATGCATGATCGCGATCTGCCCGGCCGGACCGCCGAAGCTGATGAAACCCAGCTTGAGCCAGAACCGGAAGGCTTCGCCGAAGGTGACGGGGGCAGGGCGCTGCTGCGCAGCCGGGTCTTGGGCGGACGCGTGCGTGGCGACGGGGGATGTGCTCATGGTGAGGCTGTGGACTGTGAAGCGAACGGGCTGCGTTGATTGGACGGCGGCTGGTGGAAGGCGTGAAACGGGCGCTGTGGTCCCTGGACTCGGAATGTAGGTGTTGTGGGGGGCGCGTTGGATATTTCGATTTCAACTATCCACATGCGGGTCGTGATGGATCGCCTGGCTTGCAATGGCGGATGTGACCTTTGGCCGTGGCAAGTTGGCAAGTTCGCAACTGCCCCGTGAAATGCCATTGGCGACAGGCAACCCAGATACAGGGAGTCCGCCCTGGGACATAGCAGGGTCAGCTTCGCTGCAGTCCCTCACGGCCGAATGACACGAAAACAGGTACCAGACTGGAAAACGATACTGGTCGCCGCAGGCATCCGAACCTGTACAGGATCTGCGCAAACCAAAGTGATGCTGAAGACCCCGGGCGCCCAAACCCTGCGTCAGCTTGCCGCAAGGCCGTCATGAATAATTATGAATTCAAAACCAGCCATCAGGCAGGCACCCGAGATGCCGAGGAGACACACACCATGAGCCGCTACGCCGACTTCTATCGTCAGTCCATCGACCAGCGCGACGCCTTCTGGGCTGAACAAGCCCAGCTGATCGACTGGCAGACCCCGCATCAGCAGGTGTGCGACTACAGCAACCCTCCGTTTGCCAAGTGGTTCGTGGGCGGCACCACCAACCTGTGCCACAACGCGGTAGATCGGCACCTCGCCGGGCGGGCGACGCAACCTGCACTGGTGGCGATCTCTACCGAAACCGACACCGAGCGCAGCTACACCTTTGCCGAGCTGCATGCCGAGGTGCAGCGCATGGCCGCGGTGCTGAAGGCGCTGGGCGTCAAGAAGGGCGACCGTGTGCTCATCTACATGCCCATGATTGCCGAGGCGGCCTTTGCCATGCTGGCCTGTGTGCGCATCGGCGCGCTGCACTCGGTAGTATTCGGCGGCTTTGCGGCGGGCTCGCTGGCGTCGCGCATCGAAGATGCCGAGCCCGTGGCCGTGGTCAGCGCCGATGCGGGGTCGCGCAACGGCAAGGTAGTGCCGTACAAGCCGCTGCTGGACGAAGCGATTGCGCTGTCAAAGCACAAGCCCTCGGCGGTGCTGCTGGTGAACCGGGGCCTGGCCCCCATGCACCTGCAGCCTGGCCGTGACCACGACTGGGCGTCGCTGCGTGAACAGCACCTGGACACCGTGGTGCCCTGCGAATGGGTCGAATCCACTCACCCCAGCTACACGCTGTACACCAGCGGCACCACCGGCAAGCCCAAGGGCGTGCAGCGCGACACCGGCGGATACGCGGTGGCGCTGGCTGCGAGCATGAAGCACATCTTTGATGCCGGGCCGCGCGCAGGTGACAGCGCGGCCCCCTTGAGTGACAGCGACGGACCTGGCACGCGTGAGACGCGCGGCGCGGGGGTCTTTTTCGCGACCAGCGACATCGGCTGGGTGGTGGGGCACAGCTACATCGTCTACGGCCCGCTCATCGCCGGCATGACCACCATCATGTACGAGGGCCTGCCCACGCGGCCCGACGCGGGCGTGTGGTGGAGCATCGTCGAGAAGTACCAGGTGACGCACATGTTCTCGGCCCCCACGGCGGTGCGGGTGCTCAAGAAGCAGGACCCGGCCTACCTTGCCCAGTACAACGTCAAAAGCCTCAAGGCCCTATGGCTGGCGGGCGAGCCGCTGGATGAGCCCACTGCGCAGTGGATCAGCCACGCCCTGCAGGTGCCCATCATCGACAACTACTGGCAGACCGAGACCGGCTGGCCCATCCTGACCCTGGCCAACGGCGTGGAACCGCAGACCACCCGTTTTGGCAGCCCGGGCAAGGCGATGTACGGCTACGACGTGAAGCTGATCGACGAGTCCACGGGGCAAGAGCTGACGGGCCCCGATCAAAAGGGCGTGGTCGCCATCGAAGGCCCCTTGCCCCCCGGCTGCATGCAGACCGTGTGGCGCGACGATGCGCGCTTCGTCAATACCTACTGGAAGAGCATTCCTGGCCGGCTGATCTACAGCACGTTCGACTGGGGGATTCGGGATGCCGATGGATACCACTTCATTCTGGGCCGTACGGATGACGTGATCAACGTCGCAGGGCACCGCCTGGGCACGCGGGAGATCGAGGAGAGCATTTCTGCGCACCCCAATATTGCCGAGGTGGCGGTGGTGGGGATTGCCGATGCGCTCAAGGGCCAGGTGGCGATCGCGTTTGCGGTGGCGCGGGATGCGTCTGCGTTGGTGGACGACGCTGCGCGGCTGAGGCTGGAGGGCGAGGTGATGAAGCAGGTGGATGGCCTGCTGGGTGCGGTGGCGCGGCCGGCGCGGGTGTATTTTGTGACGGTGCTGCCCAAGACGCGCAGTGGGAAGTTGCTGCGGCGGGCGTTGCAGGCGGTGGCGGAGCGGAGGGATCCGGGGGATTTGACGACGATGGAGGATCCGGCGGCGTTGCAGCAGGTGAAGGAGTTGGTGGGGGAGTGAGGGGCTGGTTGCTTTTGGCTTGGTTTGCTTCTTATCCGCCGTTGGGGCTGAGCCTGTCGAAGCCTGTGCCTATAAATCGCCCGCTTTCCGTTCGGGTTGAGCTTGTCGAAACCTGGGCGCTGCTCGCTAGCTCGCTGATTTGGCGGCATGCCTGTGCTGAGGGCGGGAGCCGGGGTGCGCGCCCGGCGGCGCGGTAACTTTCTTTCGCGTCGCCGAAAGAAAGTCACCAAAGAAAGGGCGACCCCCAGTCTGCGACCCCTTCGCTGCGCTACGGGGCAGACCTGCGTCGGGGCGGTTGCGGGGTGCGCCGTGGAACTCACTGCGCGCCGGCGGCGCTACGTTCAGACAGCCACGGCGAGCTAGATGACTAAGCATGCGCGCTTCGACGCGCATGCTCACCCCGCAACCGCCCCGACGCAGGCGCAGCCACAGGGGGTGGGAGCCGAACATCCCAACAGCCGAACAGCCACACGGGCCATCGCGTTGCTCGGCCYCGAACGCGCGGGCGCAAGCGCCACGCGCTGCGCAGGCGGGCCGAGCGCAGCGATGGCCCGTGTGGATGTCCTCTCCCCCATCCCTTCAGGATGCGCCGNCGAACGCGCGGGCGCAAGCGCCACGCGCTGCGCAGGCGGGCCGAGCGCAGCGATGGCCCGTGTGGATGTCCTCTCCCCCATCCCTTCAGGATGCGCCGAGGAGCGCAGCGGCCAGCGGATAAGGGCTCGCGATTGTCTGAGCGCAACGCAGTGAAGCGAGTTGGAGCGAGACCCCGCTGGACGCGAGCACCGCAGGTTGCCCCAATCGCCCAACGGGCGAGTGGGGACGCAGGCTGTAGGGTCGCCCTTTCTTTRGTGACTTTCTTTCGGAGGGTGTAGAAGAAATCTACTTCAGCCGGCTCAACAGCATCCTGGACTGCGCGAGCCATACCCATGCCTGCGCATAAAACGGCTTGCGATCATGGT
>NZ_LMLZ01000021.1 GCF_001422735.1 Acidovorax sp. Leaf78
AAGTCCGAAACAGCCGACGGCTTCTTGTGCATGGGCGATGGCGGTACGGGTGGGGCCACCGGCACCGGCAATGATCGGCACCTTGCCGCGGCAGGTGTCCACCGCGGTCTTGACCACCTGGCCGTACTCGGGGCCCGACAGCGAGAAGTACTCACCCGTGCCGCCGGCGGCAAAGAGAGCGCTGGCGCCGTAGGGGGCCAGCCACTCCAGGCGCTCGATGTAGGTYTTGGGGCGGAATTCACCCTGCTCGTCGAAGTCGGTGATGGGGAACGACAGCAGGCCGGAGCCCATGATGGATTTGAGTTCTTGCGGGTTCATGGTCATCCAGTCAGATCGGTGGGTGGGAGATTGCACAAAACAGGCACCAGCGCAGCGTCATGGGCTGCGGCAGAAGTCATACAACTACTTTAGGGCGCCCCAAACGCTCGCGGGAGATGCTCCGGATTTGCATTTTCAAGCCAAATGTTAACGTTAACAAAATCATTCGGCACTAAGGTTAACCCTTAGTCATGGGATCTCTATGGAGATACTCCGAGATATTTTCAAAAGATGCTTTGCTATATTTTTTATAGCTTCCAGCGCTTTACCATCAAGCGGTAGCAGCCATTTTTATTCAAACTTGCAGCCAGTCAGGCAGTGGAAATCGCCTGGAGGAATGCTTTCTGGACGTTGACCTTCACAGCGGCAGCTACGCCGGCAAATGCCACACTGAGCCGCACCACACTCGCCGCCGACCCAGTCCTCGAGGCAATTTTCCACACTGCTTGTCGATAGACTCCGCCCATGCAAGCCCCCTCCACTCCCTCCACAGCATCCCCCGCACCGCGCGACCGCCCTGCGGTCACGCTGCGGGAGGTGGCCGAGCGCGCAGGGGTGTCGATGATCACCGTCTCGCGCGCCATCAACACGCCGCACCAGGTATCGGAGCGCACGCGTTTGCGCGTGCAGGAGGCCGTCTCCAACATGGGCTACGTGCCCAACCTCGTCGCGGGCGGCTTACGCTCGGCGCGCAGCCACGTGGTCACCGCGCTGGTGCCCACCCTCACCGGGCCCCTGTTCGGCGAGATGGTGCAGGCGCTGACCGATACGCTGGAAGTGCGCGGCTTTCAGGTGATGGTGGGCCAGGTCGGCTATGCGCACTCGCGCGAGGATGAGCTGCTGCGCGCCATCGTGGGCCGGCGCCCGGATGGCATCGTGGTCACGGGCGTCATGCATTCGCCCGAGGGGCGCCGCATGCTCATGGCATCGGGCATCCCCATCGTGGAAACCTGGGACTTCACCGACACCCCTATCGACATGCTGGTGGGCCTGCGGCACGAAGCACTGGGCGCCGCCGTGTGCGAACACCTGTTTGCCAAGGGCCGGCGGCGCCTGGCGCTGCTCAGCGGTGGTGACGAACGCGCCGCCCGCCGCGCCCGCGGGTTCCAGGCCGCGGCCCTGCGCCTGGGCCTGCGCGAGCCGGCGGTGCGGCTGGGCAAATCCCCCACCACGCACGCCGACGGCCGTGACGGCCTGGCCGCACTGCTGGCCGATGCGCCGGACATCGACGCGGTGTTCTGCAGCTCCGACATGCTGGCACTGGGCGTGTTGACCGAGGCACGCGTGCGCGGCATTGCCGTGCCCGGGCCGCTGGCGGTGGTGGGGTTTGGCGATATCGACTTCGCGCAGACGGTGAGCCCCAGCCTGACCACCGTGCGTATCGACGGCACGCGCATGGGGCAGATGGCGGCCCAACTGATCGCCGACCGTGCCGACGGTAAGTCCGTAGCGGAGCCGGTGGTGGACATCGGCTTTTCCATCGTGGAGCGGGAAAGCGCATAGCCTCACCCGCCCAGGCGCCACATGCAATTTGTGGTGTATTGTATTGACATCATGCGCAGCACCGCCAGCTCTCCGCCGGACCTCGACCAGTTCCTCGACCACTTGGCCCACAAGGCCCAACCCGGCGAGCGCCTGCCCACCATCCGCGAGCTGATGAAGCGCTTCGGCGCCTCGCAGATGCTGGTGCAGCGCGCTTTTCAGGGACTCAAGGACCGGGGCCTGATCGACTCGCAGGTAGGGCGTGGCACCTACTTTCGGGGCACCGGCGCACACCGTGCCGCAGCAGCGCCGGCTGACGGCGAGCGCCCCCGGGCGCCTGAGGCCGGCACCGCCCTCCCCGCCGTGAAATCGGTGCTGCTGCTGCGCCGCTCCATCAGCATTGCGCGCGGCCGGGTACTGGTGGAAGGGCTGCAGCGCCGCCTGGCGGCCGAAGGACACCGGGTGCTGGAGCTGTCGTACAACGACCCGGACCATGCACTCACCGTGCTCAAGGGCCTGCCGCGCTTCGATGCCTGCGTGGTGCAGTCCACCTTCAAGGCCATTCCCATTGCCCTGCTGGCCGCGCTGCGCGACAAGTGCGAGGTGCTGGCCGTTGACGGCGCAGCCCTGGTGGGTGCCGACGTGGAGGCCGTCGGCACCGAATGGGGCGAACCGCTGGCCGCCGCCATCGAGCAGCTGGTGCAGCAAGGGCACCGGCGCATTGCCTATGCCACGACGGCCCACCCCTATCTGGCCACGCAGCTCGGGCGGCGCCGCTTTGCCAGCCTGCAGCACTCCCTGCCCGGCGTGGAGTTGATCGAGATCACCCAGGACCAGCTCCCACACGAGGACTACGCCACACGGCTGGTGCAGCAGCTGCAGGCCAGCGCCGATGCCGCTGGCGCCCTGCCCTTCACCGCGCTGGTGGCCTGGGGCATCGAGGACGGCGCCCTGTTTCAGCGCCTGCTGGCCCATGCCGGCATCGCCGTGCCCGCGCAGCTGAGCGTGGTGCTGCTGGGGCGCACCGACCTGGCCAACGAGCATGCCGATTTCTTCGACGTGGTGGGCTGCAGCGTGGCCGATCAGGTGGAGGCCCTGCACGGCGCCATTACCGCGCGCTGGGCGGATGCCGGCAGGCCCTACGGCATCCACCTCACGCCCGTGGTGCGGCGCGCGGGCGCATCGGTGGCCGCGCTAGCCTGAGCAGCCGGGCGCCACACGCGCCACGGTCTGCACCGTGAGCGCAGCCGACTCGCCCACATAGGTCTTCGCATCCAGCGCCCGCAGCAGGTCGGCCGGCAGCGCACCGCCGTCAAACGGTGGCAGCGCACGGATCGCCTCCACAAAGGGCACGCCGTCGGACTGCGCGCGCTGCGCTGCCGCGTACAGCAGGCGGTGTGCCTCGTGCCGGCCCATGCGCTGGGTCAGTCGCATCATCACGGCCTCCGACGCGATCAGGCCCTGCGTCAGCCCCAGGTTGCGCGCCATCGCCTCTTCGTCCACGACCAGGCCGCGGGCCAGGCGTGCCAGCGTTTCCGTGACCGAGGCGGCGATGATGGCGATCTCGGGCAGCAGGGCGTCGGCCACGTTGGTAGCGGATGAATCGCCCTCGTCCATGCGCACCATCGTGTCCTGCGCGGCCTGCACGCGGGTGCGCAGCATGCGTGCCAGGCTCACCAGCAGCAGCGCGGTGGAGGGGTTGCGCTTTTGCGCCATGGTCGAGCTGCCCACCTTGCCCAGGTGGAAGGCCTCGGCCACCTCGCCGATCTCGGTGCGCTGCAAAAAGACGACGTCCTGCGCAATCTTCTGCGCCGTGCCGGCGAGCAAGCCCAGTGCAGCCAGGTAATCACCCGCCCGGTCGAAGGACGACCGCAGCGGCAGCGGCGCTGCCAGCAACCCCAGTTGCGCGGCCAGCCGTGCCTGGACCGCCGGCCCCAGCGGCCCGGTGGCGGCAAAGGTGCCGATGGCGCCGCCCATGCTGGCCGGGAAGGACGTGGCCAGCCGCTCAGCCAGGCGCTGGCGGCTGCGGTCGAGCTCGTCCACCCAGCCCGCGAGCTTGAAGCCCAGCGTCATGGGCAGCGCATGCTGACCATGTGTGCGCCCTGCCATGGGCGTGGCCTGGTGCGTCAGGGCCAGCGTGGCCAGCGCATCGATGGCGCCATCCAGGTGCCCCGCCAGCAGCGCGTGCGTGCGCTGCATCTGCAACGCGCTGGCGGTGTCGAAGATGTTCTGCGTGGTCGCACCCCAGTGGATGTAGCCGGCCGCCGGCTCGCCGCACAACTGCTCGAAGCGGTGCAGCACCGGGACCAGCGGGTGCTGGGCAAAAGCGATGGCCTGGGCCAGCTGCGGCAGGTCGAACATCTCGGCACGCGCGTTCGCGGCAATCACGGGCGCCGCCTCGGGCGGGATCACGCCCAGCTCGGCCTGCGCGCGGGCCAGCGCGGCCTCCACGTCCAGCCAGGCTTGCAGGGTGGCGCCATCGCTCCAAAAGGCCTTGGCCTCGGCACTGAACCAGTGGCCCGTGATGAAGGATTCGAACATTCCGACCGCCATGTGTGCTCCGTTCATACAACCTAGGGTATGTCCCTGTATTGCACTTGTATTGTATTGATTTGATTAGAAAAATCTGAATAAATTCAGCATCGAATGGCACCAGGTACGTCTTCGATTGAGCTGCATTGTATTGCATTGCAAAAAATCAATACATACAATTTGCCTGTCAGCTACAAACCCCATCCCATCGGAGACAAGTCCATGACAAGGTATTCCCCGGCAGGTGCTCCCGCCTGCTCCACCCCTCTCGCGCTGTTGCTGGCCTGCGCCGGCCTTGGTGCCTGCGGTGCAGCGCAGGCACAGTCTTCGCTCACCATCTACGGCATCGTCGACCAGGGTCTGGCCCGCGCCAACGGCGGCACCACGCCGGGCGCGCTGCTGCCCGGCCGCGGCGTGACGCCCCTGGTTTGGACGCTCAAGGCCGGCAACACCTCGCGCCTGGGCTTTGCGGCGCGCGAGGACCTGGGTGGCGGCCTGTACTCACGCTTTCAGCTGGAGCACCGCTTTGCCGCCGACACCGGCGCGCCCAGCAACCCCAATGTGTTCTGGCTGGGCCGCTCGGTGGTGGCCGTGGGCAGCAAGGATTGGGGCGAGGTGTATGCGGGCCGCGAATACTCGGCCGCTTACACCGTGGCGCTGAACGCCGACCCCACCTACTGGAGCTACGTAAGCCAGCTCGGCTCGGCCTACACCTATGCCAACTACACGCCGGTGGCCGCCACGGTGGAGGCCTCCAACATCCGCTGGGCCAACACGGTCGGCTACAAGTCGCCCACCATTGCGGGCGTCAGCGCAGAGGTTGCCGCAGCCCTGGGAGAGGGCACGCGCAGCAATGCCACCTCGGGCAACCTGCAGTACAAGAACGGCCCGGTGTGGCTGGGCGCCGCATTTGACCGGCTCGATGCCAGCACCCACTTGGCACTGGTGGCGGGCGGATACGATTTCGGCGTGGTGCAGGCCAAGGCCAGCGTCAGCCGCGCCAAGGGCGGTCTCAACGGCGATGCCACTGCCTACAGCGTCTCGGCCCTGGTGCCACTGAGCTTTGGCCGCACCTACGTGATGTACGGAAAGCTCAACCCAGCGACGAACCTCGATTCGCAGATGATCGGCGTGGGCCTGCAGTACGACCTGAGCAAGCGCACTTTGCTCTACACCAACCTGGGTACCGCCAAGCGCGACGGGCTCACACGCACCACGGCGATCGATTTCGGCGTGAAGCACACATTCTGAACAGGAGGCATGCCATGCAACGCAGAGAACTCCTGAATCAAGCTGCCGCCATCGCAGCAGGCGCACTGGCACCCAGCCTAGCGGCCCACGCCCAGAGCGACAGCAAACCCATCTCGCTCATCGTGGGTTACTCGGCCGGCGGCAGCGCCGACCTGGTGGCGCGCGTCGTGGGCACAGAGCTGGGCAAGCGCCTCTCACGCACCGTCATCGTCGAGAACGTGGCCGGCGCCAGCGGCATGCTGGCCGCTCAACGCGTGCTCAACGGGCCCACCGACGGCAGTCTGCTTTACATGGGCGGCACCGACACGGTCGTGGTGCCCATGGTCAACGCCAAGGTTAAGCTCGACTGGGAGAACGACCTGGTGCCCGTGGGCCGCATGAGCACGGTGCCCATGATCTTCGCGGTGCCCAAGGCGGCCCCCTACGCCAGCCTGGCCGACCTGGTGGCGGCACTGCGCAAGGGTGGCAAGGACAGCATCAACTTTGCCACGCCGGGCATCGGCACCATGCAGCACCTGTACGGCGCGCTCATCAACAAACAGGCCAAGGTCGCCATGCTGCACGTGCCCTACCGCGGCGGCACGCACATCACCAACGACCTGGTGGGCGGCCAGGTAGACAGCGCCATGCTGGTGCTCTCCACCGCGATGCCATTCCTCAAGGACGGCAAGATCAAGGCCCTGTCGGTCTCCGACACCGTGCGCGTACCCCAGCTTCCCGACGTCAAGCGCATCGGTGAGGAAGACGGCTTCGCCGGTATGGCTTTGCCGCTGTGGCAGGGCCTGTTCCTCAAGGCTGGCACACCCGCCACCACCGTGGCCGCGTACGACAAGGCCCTGAAGGAGACGCTGGCCCAGCCCGAGCTGCGCCAAAAACTGCTGGACGCAGGCATCACAGTGGCACCCATGGGCGGGCCCGAGTTCAAGGCCTTCATCAAGCCCCAGGCTGCGCTGTACCGCGACATCGTGACCAACTCCAAAATCACGATGGAGTGACGGCAGACAGCAAGGCCGCCGACTGTTTGCGCAAGGCACCGCACCCTCCTGGTGGCGCTGGCGGTGCCTCCTTCGCCATGGCGGGTGGGACGACGGGGCGGACTCAGTTGCGCACCGCGCCCGCCAGTTTTTTCACCACCGGCGCCATAGGCTCTTGTATATCGGTCACTGCGCTTGGCGCAGCCGAATGCGGTGACAAGGCCTGGTGCGTGCCGTCGAAGCGGCACGCTGATGCTAAAGGCACAACGCCCGGTCACATTACCCGTCCAACACCGAGCGGCCGTGGTTTTGGCGCGCAGCGCCTCAGGCTTTGTAGATCAGCGCTGCGGCCCGCGCCTCCATCGCCAGCCCCTGCCCCACGGGCCCCAGGCGTTCGGCGGTCTTGGCCTTCACATTCACCTGGCCCGGTTCGATGGCCAGCGCCTTGGCAATGCATTCGCGCATGCCGGGAATGTGCGCAGCCAGGCGCGGGGCCTGGGCCACCACGGTGCTGTCCACATTGCCGATGCTGTAGCCCGCGGCGCGCACGCGGCGCGCGGCTTCCGCCAGCAGCACGGCAGAGTCTGCCCCGCGAAACTGCGCGTCCGTGTCCGGGAAATGGGTGCCGATGTCGCCCAGGCCCGCCGCGCCCAGAATGGCGTCGGTAATCGCATGCAGCAACACGTCGGCATCCGAATGGCCCAGCAGACCCATGGTGTGCGGAATGGTCACCCCGCCGATCACCAGCGCGCGGCCTGGCACCAGCGCATGCACGTCCCAACCTTCTCCAATCCTGAAATTCATGTGTGCCTTTTGTTAGCGACTTACCCAGCTCTTACGGCGTCGTTGCCCCGCCGTGCCGTACGTGCGTACTGCCTGCGGCCAAGCGCGTCGCAAGAACCGAAGGGCTGAGCTGGTGAGCCGCTCCTGTTCCGCTGCGTTGATAAATCCGTGTCTCGCACCAACGAATTCGCGGGCGATGTGCTTCAAAAAATAGTCTTGCGCCCCGTCTCGGTGGCGCCCTGCCCGCGCTCGCCGCCAAAGCGTGCCAGCGTGGTGCCGTGGCCGCGCTGGGCCAGCACGGCCTCTGCCAGTGCAAAGTCGTCAGGGTAGGTCACCTTGAAGTTCTGCGCGCCGCCGGGCACCAGGCGCGGGTGCAGGCCCATGGCCTCCATGGCGCTGGCTTCATCCGTCACGTTGGTGCCCACCTTGGCCAGGGCATCCTGCAGCGGGCCGATGCGAAACATCTGCGGCGTCTGCGCCAGCCACTTGTTGCTGCGGTCCACCGTGGAGGACACGCGCACGCCGCCCGGGCCGTCGGTCGATGTCTTGAGCGTGTCGGCCAATTGGTGCGCCAGCAGGCCGCCCACGCTGTCTTGCGCGCAGACGTCGATGAGCCGGTCGATCTGCTCGGCCGTGACCAGGCAGCGCGCTGCATCGTGCACCAGCACCCAGTCGTCGGGCTGGGCGCCCCGTGCCTGCAGCGCTGTCAGCCCGCCCTGCACCGTGGCGGCGCGCGTGGGGCCGCCACAGTCGACCACAAAGAACGATGGATGCCCATGGGCCTCCAGAAAATGATCCCCAGGCGCCACGGCCACCAAGGTGCCGGCCAACCGGCCCACACCCGCAAATGCCGCCAGTGTGTGCATCACCATGGGGTAGCCCGCCACCAAGTGGTATTGCTTGGGCAGGGGTGGTGGCGCTGCGGCATCGCCCGCCGCCGCAGCCAGCGCGCCGAAGGCCGACACGGTGGAGCCAGCCGGTGCGGCAGGCGGAGCCGCCACCGCGCGTGACCCGGTCCCCGCGCAAGGCACCAGCGCCCAGAAGCGCCCTGGCGCCACCTGAGGGGCGTGGGACGTGGCGAGCGAGGATTGCAGCAGCGGGTCGATGGTCATGAGGGGGCCATTTTAGGAGGGGCGGGATGGTGCCCCGTCCACTGCGCCCTCAGCGTTGTCGCGGGCGGCGGCAGGCGAGGGCGTGCGCGGGCCCGGCAGAGTTCATGCGCAGGTTCTAGAATGCTCCGTTGCCCCCGAAACAGCCCGTGCGCTTTCTGCGCCCAACGGGTGCGGCGGGCCCACCGACGACACGTACCGTCCGCATGGAACTGCCCAAACTCTCCCCCGGAAAACGCTTCACCCTGCCCCGCCCCGTGGGCAGCGCCGATTCGCTGCTGCTGGCCCGCCTGGCCGAACGTGACAAGGCCGCAGGGCGCACCACCGCCATCGTCACGGCCGACGCCACCGATGCGCAGCGCCTCATCGAGGAAATGGCCTTCTTCGCGCCCGGGCTGCGCTGCGCGCTGTTCCCGGACTGGGAGACGCTGCCGTACGACACGTTCTCGCCCCACCAGGATCTGATCAGCGAGCGGCTGGCCACGCTGTGGCGCATCAGCCAAAAAGACAAGGACACCGGTGCCGACGTGGTGCTGGTGCCGGCCACCACGGCGCTGTACCGGCTGGCGCCGCCGTCTTTCCTGGCGGGGTACACCTTCCACTTCAAGGTCAAGCAAAAGCTCGACGAGGCCAAGTTCAAGGCCCAGCTCACGCTGGCGGGCTATAGCCATGTGTCGCAGGTGGTCAGCCCTGGCGAATACGCGGTGCGCGGCGGGCTGATCGACCTGTTCCCCATGGGCTCGCTGGTACCGTACCGGGTGGACCTGTTCGACGACGAGATCGACAGCATCCGCACCTTCGACCCCGACAGCCAGCGCAGCCTGTACCCCGTGCCCGAGGTGCGCCTGCTGCCCGGCCGCGAGTTCCCCATGGACGACGACGCGCGCGCCAAGTTCCGAAGCCGCTGGCGCGAGATGCTGGAGGGCGACCCGACCAAGAGCCGCATCTACAAGGACATGGGCGCGGGCGTGGCCACAGCTGGCATCGAGTACTACCTGCCGCTGTTCTTCGATGACACAGCCACGGTGTTCGACTACCTCGGTTCAGAAGCCACCGTGGTGCTGCACGGCGACCTGGAGCCGGCCTTCCAGCGCTTTTGGCAGGACACGAAAGACCGCTTCCGCCTGGTACAGGGCGACCCCGAGCGCCCGGTGCTGCCGCCCGAGGAGCTGTTCCTCTCGGCCGACCAGTTCTACACGCGCGCCAAGGAGCATGCACAGCTGTCCATCCGCCCCGGCGTGGAGGACATTGCCGAGAACCCGCACTTTCAGAAGCTGGGCGACCTGTCGGTATTGCGTGGTGCCGAAGACCCGCTGGCCCGCCTGCACGCCCACATCCGCAACACCCAGCACCGCGTGCTGCTGCTGGCCGAAAGCGCGGGCCGGCGCGAGAGCCTGCTCGACTTTCTGCGCGCGAGCGGGGTGAACCCGCCGGCCTTCGACTCGCTGGCCGAGTTCCAGGGCACGGCCGACGAAAAGGTGGGCATCGCCACCGCCGGCCTCACGGTGGGCTTCAGTTGGATCGAGGACGGCATCGACTTCGTCACCGAGACCGAGCTCTTCGCCGCCGGCCCCACCACGCGCCGGCGCAAGAAGCAGGAGCAGGTGAGCGACGTCGAGGCCTTGATCAAGGACCTGGCCGAGCTGAACGTCGGCGACCCCGTGGTGCACAGCGCGCACGGCATCGGCCGCTACCGCGGCCTCGTCAACATGGACGTGGGCAACAAGAACCCCGACGGCACGCCCGCCATGCAGGAGTTCCTGCACCTCGAATACGCCGACAAGGCCGTGCTCTACGTGCCCGTGAGCCAGCTGCAGCTGATCAGCCGCTACACCGGCGTGAGTGCCGACGAAGCGCCGCTGCACAAGCTCGGTAGCGGCCAGTGGGAAAAGGCCAAGCGCAAGGCCGCCGAGCAGGTGCGCGACAGCGCGGCCGAGCTGCTCAACATCTATGCCCGCCGCGCGGCGCGCGAAGGCCACGCCTTCCGCTACAGCCCGCAGGACTACGAGACTTTTGCCAACGACTTCGGCTTCGAAGAAACCGCCGACCAGAACGCCGCCATCCACGCGGTGATCCAGGACATGATCAGCCCCCGCCCCATGGACCGCCTGGTCTGCGGCGACGTGGGCTTCGGCAAGACCGAGGTGGCCCTGCGCGCGGCCTTTGTGGCCGTCACCGGCGGCAAGCAGGTGGCCTTTCTGGCGCCCACCACGCTGCTGGCCGAGCAGCACTACCAGACGCTGGTGGACCGCTTCAGCAAGTGGCCGGTGAAGGTGGCCGAGGTGTCGCGCTTTCGTTCGGGCAAGGAGATCACCGCCGCCATCAAGGGCATCGGCGACGGCACGGTGGACATCGTGGTCGGCACGCACAAGCTGCTGTCTGAGTCCACTAAGTTCCACAACCTGGGCCTCTTGATCATCGACGAGGAGCACCGCTTCGGCGTGCGCCACAAGGAGCAGATGAAGGCCCTGCGCGCCGAGGTGGATGTGCTGACGCTGACGGCCACGCCCATCCCGCGCACGCTGGGCATGGCGCTCGAAGGCCTGCGCGACCTGTCGGTCATCGCCACCGCGCCGCAGCGGCGCCTGGCGATCAAGACCTTCGTGCGCAACGAGGGCACGGGTGTGATCCGCGAGGCGGTGCTGCGCGAATTGAAGCGGGGCGGGCAGGTGTACTTCCTGCACAACGAGGTGGAGACCATCGAGAACCGCCGCCAGAAGCTCGAAGAGATACTGCCCGAGGCCCGTATCGCCGTGGCCCATGGCCAGATGCCCGAGCGCGAACTGGAGCGCGTGATGCGCGACTTCGTGGCCCAGCGCTACAACATCCTGCTGTGCTCGACCATCATCGAGACCGGCATCGACGTGCCCACGGCCAACACCATCATCATGAGCCGCGCCGACAAGTTCGGCCTGGCGCAGCTGCACCAGCTGCGGGGCCGCGTGGGCCGCAGCCACCACCAAGCGTACGCCTACCTCATGGTGCCCGACACCGAGGGCCTGACCAAGCACGCCGCGCAGCGCCTGGACGCCATCCAGCAGATGGAGGAGCTGGGCAGCGGCTTCTACCTGGCCATGCACGACCTGGAGATCCGCGGCGCCGGCGAGGTGCTGGGCGAGAACCAGAGCGGCAACATGCTGGAAGTAGGCTTCCAGCTGTACAACGAGATGCTCAACGAAGCCGTCAAGGCGCTCAAGGCCGGCAAGGAGCCGGACCTGCTCTCGCCCCTGTCGGTCACCACCGACATCAACCTGCACGCCCCCGCCCTGCTGCCCGACGACTACTGCGGCGACGTGCACCTGCGCCTGTCGTTCTACAAGAAGCTGGCCACCGCCAAGACGCCCGACCAGATCGACAGCCTGCTCGAAGAGATCGTGGACCGCTTCGGCAAACTGCCGCCGCAGGCCCAGACCCTCATCGACGTGCACCGCCTGCGCGTGCTGAGCCAGCCCTACGGCGTGGTGAAGGTCGATGCCGCCCCGGGCGTGATCAACATCACCTTCAAACCCCAGCCGCCCATCGACCCGATGCGCATCATCGAGCTGATCCAGAAGAACAAGCACATCAAGCTGGCGGGCAACGAGAAGCTGCGCATCGAGCGTGAGTTGAAGGACCCGAAGGACCGCGCGCAGATGGTGCGGGATATCTTGCGCTCGCTGGGGCAGCCGGTGGCGGCACCGGTTTGACGGGTTGCAGGCTCCCAAAGCTCAGCGGGCAGTGGTGAATCCATGTTGACCGACACCCCGCGCAGGGCGTGGTCCGCCGCGTGGGCGCTGCTGCTCGCGCTGTGGGTGATCGCAGCCTGGAGTGCGCAGAGCGGGTTCTCGTCCAGCGGCCCGATGAACATGCATTGGTCGCCCGGGTTTTTGGTGGTCATCAGCATCCCGGTCAGCGTGCTGGCCCCCTGGGCTGCCTTCAAGCTCGGAGCCCGCTTGCATCGGGCGGCCGCATCGATGGTGGTGGTGATCACCGGCTGGTGGCAGTTCTGGCTGCCCGCCACGATGAGGGACGTCGGCTATTCACTCCGCTATGAGATCCCCGACCCTTACATCTGGCCAGGCCAGCCAGGCTCTGCCGCGCTGGCTTTGAGCGTGGCGCTGTGGCTTTTTGCTCCACTGGCGCAGTGGACCGGGCGGCGGTCTTTGGTGAGCGGCGCGGTGGGTGCGGCGTGCACCGCCGCGGCAGTGCTGGCACTGGACGGGTCGGATTGGAGTTACGTGCCATGGCCGGCAGCTCTGGGCGGCTTCGTGGGCATCATCGTGGTGGTTGCGGCACGGCATCGCGTATTACCTGCACACCCGATGCTCCGGTGGCTGAGCCTGTGGTGTACCGGAATGCTGGGGCTGATCGTATTCTGGTTTGTCACCGAGGCTGCGGCGGGGTGGGTCCCGCATTCAGTGAATGGGTGGTTTACAAGATGGCTGTACTCCTGAGACGAGGCCCGGTCTCTGCAGCAGTGCTCCGGTCAACCACGCCCTGTGGGTGCCCTTGGGCAGATATCGACCCAAAAAGGCCGCCACCGCTGATCCCACATCATATTATTGCTACCAATAACATAGCAACACACCGTCAACAGGCGGGGCTGCCCCGTGGGCCCTTGCCGGACCATCGGCGTGTGGTGCAGGAATTGCTAACCCCCAGGAACGCGCGGCGCGGCCGCATTGCAGCAGCGCCACCGCCGGTGGCCGCTGGCTTGTTCCACCCCTTGGGAGTTGTTCCATGAATTCTTGGCGTCTGGTTTCTACCCTTACCTCCACAGTACTGGCGCTGTGCAGCGCAACCGCCGCATTCGCACAGGCGCCCTACCCCGACCGCCCCGTCAAAGTCATCGTGGCCCTGCCCGCGGGCGGCAGCGCCGACATGATCGCGCGCGTGGTCACGCAGAAGATGGCGGCCGAGCTGGGCCAGCCATTCGTGGTGGACAACAAGGCCGGGGCATCCGGCCAGATCGGCACGCCGCTGGTCTCGCGCGCCGCGCCCGACGGCTACACGCTGATGGTCTCGCCCGCGTCCTTCCTCACCACCAACAAAAGCATCTTCAAGACCCTGCCCTACGACCCTGAGGCGGACTTCGTGCCCATCACCAAGTTCGTCAACCAGCCCATGGTGCTGGTGGTCAAGGACAAGCAGAAATTCCCCACCGTGGCCGCGGTGATCGCAGCCGCCAAAGCGGCGCCCGGCAAGCTCACCTACGCCTCGTCCGGCGACGGCAGCCCGCAGCACCTGGCAGGGCTGATGTTCACCACCCGCACCGGCACCGACCTGCTGCACGTGCCCTACAAGGGCGGCGCCCCGGCCATCAACGACGCCCTGGCGGGCACGGTGGACATGCTGTTTGCGGTGCTGCCCGAAGCGCTGCCGCACATCCAGTCCGGCAAGCTGCATGCCCTGGGCCTGATGGCCGCGCAGCGCACCGGCACGCTGCCGCAGACCCCGACCATGGCCGAGGCAGGCGCGCCCGAGATGAACCTGTCGGCCTGGGTCGGCCTGCTGGCCCCGGCCAAAACGCCCCAGGCCGTCATTGACCGGCTGCAGCGCGCCGCGCATGCGGCCCTGGCCGACCCCGACACCCGCGCCAAGCTGGCCTCCAGCGGCATGGAGGTGGCGCCGGGCAGCAGCCAGCAGCTCAAGGACTCGATCTCGCAAGAGATCAAGGTCCATGCAGAGCTGGTGAAGGCGGCAGGGCTGGTGCCGCAGTGAGCAATCTCGGTGGCTGTGCAATTCGCCACATGACCGAACGCACCGCTGCACGCCACGCACCCATAGACTGCCCCGTTCAGTGCAAGCGTACCGGCCTCTGACGCGGACCACTCAGCAGCCTTCAGCCCACCATTTCAACTGCCACCGAAGGCCTCCGACAAAAACTCTGCAGTCGCCCGCACCCGGGCCGTGCGTTGCAGGTCGGGGTGCATGACCTGCCAGACCTCGTGGTCGCTGGCGCGGCGGCGCTGCGGCCACACTCGCACCAGGCCTTCACGTTCGCCCAGGTGCACCGGCATCTCGCCCAGGCCGATGCCCGCTGCCACCGCCTTGCGCAGCAGCAGGCTGGAGTTGACGGCCATGGCGATCCGGGCATGGCGGGCCGGCACCTCGACCACTGTGGGAAACGGGCTGTGGTCCAGGTACGGGCGGTAGGCCACCAGCTGGTGGCCGCGCAGTTCGTCATCGGGCACCGGCTCGCCGAATCGCGTCAGATAGGTGGCGCTGGCAAACAGGCCCACCGGCCAGGCGGCCACGCGGCACACTACCAAGTCCGGTGACTCGGGACGGACGTTGCGAAACGCGATGTCGGCCTGCCGCCGCGTCAGGCTGAGCACCTGGGTCGAAATCTCCAGGTCCACGCGGATGGTGGGCCAGCGCTGCTGCAGCCGCTCCACCGCCGGCAGCAGGAATTCGATGGCGATTGAATCGGAGCTGGTGACCCGCACCAGCCCGCCGGGGTTGTCGTCCTGGCCTTCGATCTTGGCGCGCAGGTCCAGCGCCGCGCTTTCCATGCGCCGCGCTGCAGCCAAAGCGGTCTCGCCCGCGGCCGTCAGCAGGTAGCCGTCTTTGGCACGCAAGAACAGCTTGGCGCCCAGCTCGGCCTCCAGCGCGTTCAGTCGCCGCCCCACAGTGGCCTGGTCGATGCCCAGGCTGCGGGCCGCGGCGCGCAACGAGGGCGTGCGGGTCAGCGCCAGAAAGATGCGGGTGTCGTCCCAGTTCATGGTGGTGTTGGTGATGCAAATTTGCATCACTGTAGAGCGAAACTGCTGCATTTCAAAGGCACCGTGGCGGCTTAACCTTGGGGCATTGACATCGATTCAACCCAAGGAACCCTGCCCATGTCCGCCCTCATCCAGCATTCGCCTGCAAGCCAGCCCACCATGCAGGCCATCGTGTTCGACGACTTCGGCGGGCCCGAAGTGCTGGTGGCCCGCCAGATCACAGCCCCCGAGGTGCGCCCCCACGACCTGCTGGTGCGCAACGCCGCCATCGGCGTCAACCGCGCCGACCTGTCGCACCGCAAGGGCGCCTATGGCCGCGCCTACTTCGGCGATGCGGACACCATGGGCCTGGAGGTCGCCGGCACGGTGGTCGAGGTCGGGCCGCAAGTGCGCGGCTTCAGCGTGGGCGACCGGGTGATGGGCATCGTGGGCGGCGGCGCCTACGCCGAGCTCTCGCGCATCGACCACCGCATGGCGATGCACGTGCCCGCGGGCCTAGATCTGATCGCTGCGGGCGCGGTGGCCGAGGTCTTTGTGACCGCGCACGAAGCACTGTTCCACCTGGCCCGCCTGCAGCCCGGCGAGTCGGTGCTGATCCACGCCGCTGGCGGTGGGGTGGGGTCGGCCGCGGTGCAACTGGCCCATGCAGCGGGTGCACAGGTGTTCGCGACGGCGGGCGGCGACAAGCACGACGCGGTGCGGGGCTTCGGGGCCGATGTGGTCGTCGACCACCGCAGCGAGGACTTCGCGGCCGTGGTTGCCGAGAAAACGGGCGGCCAAGGTGTCGATGTGGTGATCGACTTCATCGGCGCGCCCTACCTGGAACGCAACGTGCGCTCTCTGGCGGTGGGAGGGCGCATGGTGGCCGTGGGCCTGCTGGGCGGTGCACAGGGCGCCACGCTGCCGATGGACGCGGTGCTGTACCGCCACCTGCAGATCTTTGGCACCGTGATGAAGTCGCGCCCGCCCGAGGTCAAGCAGGCCATGGTGCAGCGCTTTGCCCAGCGGTGGCTGCCCGCTCTGGCGGACGGCACGATCCGGCCCGTGATCGACAGGACCTACCCGCTGGCCGAGGCTGCGAAGGCACACCAGCGCATGGAATCCGGGGCCAGCATTGGCAAGATCTTGCTGCTGCCCGGCCAAGCCGACCGCTGAGGTGGCGCGCCGCGCCCTGCACGCCCTGCGCTTGCAGTGATGCAGCGGACGCTGTGGATGCGGTGGATGCAATGAATGCAGTGCAGACGGTTCAGGCTGCAAAAAGGGAGTCGCATTTTTGCCCGATCTTTTCGCTTGACTTAGAGTGCGCTCTAACTTTCAGAATCGTTCCCATGGCATCCCTCCTCACCATTGCCGACGTCGCACAGCGCACGGGCCTGACCGCGCACACGCTGCGCTACTACGAGCGCGCCGGTCTGATCGCGCCCGTGGCGCGTGCACCCGGCGGCCAGCGCCGCTATGCGGCGTCGGACATGGAATGGATCGGATTCCTGCTGCGCCTGCGCGAGACCCAGATGCCCATCGGGCAGATGCAGGCCTTCGCGCGGCTGCGCAGCGAAGGGAACGCCACCGCCCCCGAGCGGCGCGAGTTGCTGCAGCAGCACCTGGCCCAGGTGCTCGCCACGATCAACGCCATGCAGCAGGCCGCGCAGGCACTGCAGGCCAAGATCGCGCACTACGAGGATCTGGAGGCTTCCCTTTGCCCTACGCCATCACCACCCACCCGCAAACCCCGCAAAGGAAGCACCCCATGACCTCAGAAACCAACGCCCGCTATCTGCAGGGCCTCGCCAAGCTGCGCGAGATCGACGGCCAGGCCGGTGAGCACGTCGTGGCCAGCCTGGCCGACATCGCACCCGACTTTGCCCGCTACCTGATCGAGTTTCCGTTCGGCGACATCTATTCGCGCCCGGGTCTCGACCTGCGCAGCCGCGAGATCGCGGTAGTGGCCGCGCTCACGGCGCTGGGCAACGCGGCGCCGCAGCTCAAGGTGCACCTGCAGGCCGCGCTGAACGTCGGCGTGACGCGCGAAGAGGTCGTGGAAGTCATCATGCAGATGGCCGTCTACGCGGGCTTTCCGGCTGCGCTCAATGGCCTGGCGGCTGCGCGTGAAGTGTTTGCAGCAACGAGTGATGCCGAACCGGCGCCGGCCTGAAGCGCCGGCCCCAGGCCTGGGCCCGCGCGCCCTCGCAAGAGCCGCCTAGCCCAGGGCCAGGCTGTCCGCATCGAAAGACGGGGGCCGCAACAGGTCCTCGTCGATCCCCATCACCTTGCTGGCGCGTTCCAGCGCCTGCCACAGGGGCGCGGGCATCTGCAGGATTTCTTCGGGAGAGGCAGAGCGCGCAATCCACGCGCTGATTTCTACGTGCTGCTCGGGGGTGAGCAGGTCCAGGTTCAGCATTTCGTCAATGGTCTTCATCTTGGGTCGATCGTGGATCGCCTGCGGGCGAAAGTCTGGCTGGCGCGTGTGGGCGGGTACCCAAGGCTACATGACAAACACGCACATGCTGCCGAAGCCGCGAATATCAACCGGGACCGCCGCGCCCGCCGCGGCATTCACCCCCGTTTCCACGCCGCATGAAAGCCGAACGGCACCACCTGCGGCAAATGCAGCGTGGCCAGGCACTGCATGCTGGCAGGGTCGACCACACCGATCACCGTGCCCTCGTCGCCCTCAGCGAGCGTCGGCACCAGCAGCACGCCATCGTCTTCGGCCGTGGAGCCCGGGCGGTCCACGAACAGGGGCTCCAGATGCACAGCCGCCTCTCGCTGCCAGGCGCCGGCAATGCGGCCGGCGTCCAGGTCCAGCTTGAGCGTTCGGTCGAACAGGGGCGCCTTGCCGTCCGGGTCGAACCCGGCGAACCAGGCATGGCGGGACCGCTGGCGGCCCCAATAGGCGCCATGCACCGAAGGCAGCTCGACACTCGCACCCCCTACCAGCAGCTGGGGCTGCGCGTCGCTACGGCCAGGCTCCAGCCGGTAGCGCTGCACTCGGTGCTGCACGCCCACCGGCTCGCCCGCACGCAGGCGCGCCAGGCGGAACGCGCTGAAGATTTCGGGCCCGTCGGTGGTGCACAGGTCCAGCACCAGCGTGGCGGGTGATCGGCCGTCCGCACTGGGCTCATCCCAGGCCTGCACCGCATGAAAGCTGGCCATTGCTGGCACCGCCCAGCTGCGCACGCCGCCGTCGGCGAGCGAGATCGCGTCGATGGACGAGCCCGCAGCGCTCTTCCACGCAAAGTTGTCGATGAAGCCCTGGCCCGACAGCGCCAGCTTGATGGCGTTGACCCGCATGGCCGGCTGCCACACCAGCACATGCGTGGGCGTCATGGCAAAGGCATGCAGGTAGCCCGCCTGGCGCACGGCCCAGCGCGCAATCACCTCGCGGGTGCGGCTGCCTGCCACGATCTTGAACAGCTTGTAGGTGCACTTGGGGCCCATCTCGACGCCCACGTTCCAGTAGGTGCCCTGAGCGTCCGTGATGCCGTGGGCCGACATGACGTGGATGACCTCGGCATCGTCATACACGATGCGGCCCGTGGTCTGCAGCGTATCGGGGTCGAAGCTGGTCAACAGCGGAGTTTCGGTCTGCGCCACCCACTGCGAGCCGATGCGCGCCATCACCACCGCCCCGTTGTCGGTGACCACCGGGTTGCGCAGATGGCGCAGGCGGTGAAACCACCCGGCCGGGCTGGGGCTGCCAAAGCCGCCGCGGGCCGGCTTGCGCGCCGCCAGGCTCTCGCGCAGGTCATCGGTCTGCAAGTAGCGGCTGCGGTAGCTTGCGCTGGCGCCCCCGGCGTTGCCCGGTGCAAACCGTATGCGGTGCAGCATGGCCAGGCCATCGAACCAGTGCGCATAACTGCCGTGCGGCAGGTCCCACAGCGCCGGGCCGTTGAGCAGCAAGCTGCCGCCCAGCATCCAGGGCGGCACATGCCCACGGATGTCCACGGCCGTGTCGTCGAGCTCACGGGCGTCGGACTGAAGGCCGCGCAAACGATTGGACATGTCTGCCGGTGCGGCACGCGAGGCGGTGGAAGCAAGGGTCATGGGGCATCTCATTCAACAAGGGCGAGCCCCCTCATCATGGCCCAAGCCATGCAGTTGCGGCAGCGCTGTTGGCCATGCGGCAGGCGCTGCTGGTCCTCATCTGTTGGAAGCGGGACAAGAACCACTGACCGTCTGGCCGCAGACAAAGCATTGAACCCTCGACCGGCAAATGCATTAATTATCGATTCCAATCATTGCACACGGTATTTACACCTGCGATTATTGAAAGAATTCTGAAAGGCATTTGAAAGATATTCGAAAGCAGCTTGAAAGCCAAGTCAAGAACTGCTCGAAATATATACAACCTCCTAGGGTTCTTCCGGGTTTGCGCATCCCACGCCACAGCACCTATATTCCATTGCAAGCGATCGGCCGGCATTTTCGAATCGAATACCGCTACCCACAAACCATCGCTTCATAATCAATTCCGATTCACGAGGCGATTTTCAGGAGATATGGCATGGTGAATGTTGATGCGCCGCACAGCCGGCGGCAATGGCTGCTGGCCAGTGGCCTGCTACTGGCACACACCTGCAGCCGCGCAGCGCCGCCCCCGGCGCAGGGCGATGTGCGCAAATCACCGCTGGTGTTCGCAGTCATCACCCCACGCGGAACCGATGCTGCGCTGGCAGCGTGGACTTCTTTCGTCCAACGCGTGGCGCAGGAGCTGGGCCAGCCCATCACCCTCAAGCCATGGGTCTCGCCCGACCCATCAGCCCTGGCCGGCGCATTTGCCAGCGGCGAGATCGACCTGGCCTGGGCGGGCAACTCAGCCGCACTGGCCGTGGTGGAGCGCGGCGTGGGCGAGGTTTTTGCCCAGATGGTGACGGACACCGGCAGCACCGGCTACCACTCCATCATCGTCACGCACAAGGACAGCGGTCTCAAAACCCTGGATGCCGCCCAGCAGCCCGGCAAGGGCCTGGTCTTTGCCGACGGCGAAACCAAGAGCTTTTCGGGCCACCTGGTGCCGCTGTACTACGCCTTCGTCAAACGCGGCATCAACGACCCGGCCGGCGTGTTCACGGAGGTGCGCCGCGGCAGCCATATTGAAAATCTCACTTTGGCGGCGCAACGCAAGGTGGATATTGCCACCGCCAATGACGAAGAACTCAAGATGTTCAAGGTCAAAAACCCGGAGCTGGCCAGCCAGCTCAATATCCTGTGGACATCGCCGGTGATTCCGCAATCTCCGCTGATATGGTCCACCGCCCTCCCCCTGGATACCCGCCGCAGGCTCCAGCAGATCATTACCGCGTTCGGCAAGAACAACGCGCTGGACGAAGAAGTGCTCAAGCAGGTCAACAACCTCTCGGCCTTCAGAAAATCACGAAACTCGCAGCTCATCACGGCGGCAGACATCGACATGTTCGTGGCCTGGCAGCAGGTCAATCGCAACAAAGAGCTGTCTGAAGCTGCCAAAGCCCAGCGCATCCAGGCCATCAGCGAGCGCGCGTCGCGCCTGGAGCTGCGGCTGAAGCTCCCGCCCAGCGTGGCGTAGGCACGGCTGGCACGGCGCGCATCAAGCCGGCCTGCCTGCCTGCCTGCCTGCCTGCCTGCCTGCCTGCCTGCCTGCCTGCCTGCCTGCCTGCCGGGCGTGGACGATACCATTGCGGGTTTGCGGCCACGCCCAGCACCTATTCTTTTCCAGCCATGACCCACGCCACCGAATTCGCTCCCGGCCTAGTTGTCCAGGGCATTGAGCCCCCGCTGTCCCTGTCTGCCTACAAGCTCATCGCTTTTGACATGGACTCCACCCTCATCAACATCGAATGCGTGGACGAGATCGCCGACGCCGCAGGCCGCAAGGCCGAGGTGGCGGCCATCACCGAGGCTGCGATGCAGGGCGTGATCACCGACTACAAGGAGAGCCTGCGCCAGCGCGTGGCCCTGCTCCAGGGCGTGACGGTGCAACACATGGAGCAGGTGTTCACCGAGCGCCTGCGCTTCAACCCCGGCGCCAAAGAGCTCATCACCGCAGCCAAGGCCGCCGGCCTGACCACGCTGCTGGTCTCGGGCGGCTTCACCTTTTTTGCCGACCGCGTGAAGGCGGGCCTCGGCATCGACTTCGCCCGGTCGAACATGCTGGAAGTGGAAGGCGGCCTGCTCACCGGCCGCATGGTGAACCAGCCCTGGGGCGACATCTGCGACGGTGCCGAAAAGCGCCGCACCCTGCTGGAAGTGGCGTCGCTCATGGGCATTGCCCCATCGCAGGCCATCGCAGTGGGTGATGGCGCCAACGACCTGCCCATGATGGGCGTGGCCGGCCTGTCGGTGGCCTACCACGCCAAGCCCGCCGTGCGCGCGCAGGCCAACGTGGCCATTAACGAGGGCGGGCTGGACCGGCTGCTGGAAGTGCTGCGCTGAGCAACGCCTGCTGAAGGCCCTGCGTACCGGGCGCCCCGCCGCCAGGCGAGCGTCACTCCAGATACAAGGGCAGCGGCAGCCCTGCCACCGGCACCGAGGCATGCCGGGCCGACCCATTGCGCGGCGCGGCCACGGCGGCGACCACCCCCGTGGCCGGTGCCGTGGGCACCATCAAGTCCGCCAGCGTGACCCCATCCAGCACGTCCAGGTAAGCCTGCATCGCGCGCCCCAGCACGCCCTTCAAGCGGCAGTGGCTGCTCAGGCGGCAGCGGTTGGTCTCGGGGTCGAAGCACTCCACCAGATGGAAGTCGGTCTCGGTGGCGCGAACCACCGCTCCCACATTGATCTCTGACGCCGGGCGCATCAGCCGCATGCCACCGCCCCGCCCGCGCGTGGTCTCCAGCAGGCCCTGGGCGCCCAGCTGCTGCACGATCTTCATCAGGTGGCTGCGCGAAATGCCGTACCCCTCGGCCACCTCGACGATGGTCACCGGCTGCTCGCGGCCTTCGGTGGCGGCGCAGTACATCAGCACGCGCAGCGTGTAGTCGGTCCATTGGGTCAGGCGCATGGACTTTGCCCCAGGTCAATCAAAAGATTCATAGCGGCTGAATTTTATCGAATAAAATATTCACATCACATGAATCTTTAAAAGGACCGCCATGAACGCCCGCGCAGACCATCTCCACACCGCTTCGTCCGCCACGGATTTCGATCTGAATGCCCAGCAGCAGATCGGCCAGATCGCCGTGCACCTGCCGGGCGCCACTGCGGTGTTCCGCCGCCTCAAGCTGGACTTCTGCTGCGGCGGCCAGGTCGCGCTGGCACAGGCCACTGCCGACAAGGGGCTTGATGTGAATGCGGTGCTGGCCGAGCTGGCGGCCCTGCAGCACCACGAGGCTGCGCCCGAGGCGGCTTCCCCCAGTGTGCTGATCGACCACATCCTGGTGCGCTACCACGAGGTGCACCGCGCCCAGCTGCCCGAGCTGATCCGCATGGCCCGCCGCGTGGAGGCCGTGCACCGCGACAACCCGCAGGTGCCGGCGGGGCTGGCCGACCTGCTGGAAGCCATGCACGAAGAACTGCTCTCGCACATGCGCAAGGAAGAGCAGATCCTGTTCCCCATGATGAAGGCCGGCGGTAGCCCCTTCGTAGGGCAGCCCATCAGCATGATGCGCGCGGAACATGTGGACCATGGCGCCGCGCTCGACCAGCTCAACGCGCTCACCCACGATGCCACACCGCCGCTGGGCGCCTGCAACACCTGGCGCGCGCTTTACGCCGGCATCGCTCAGTTGAACGACGATTTGATCAGCCACATCCACCTGGAGAACAACGTGTTGTTCCCGGCGTTTGAGGCAGACGCCGCTCCATCCGCAACCTCGTCACCTGCGCAGGGCTGCGGGTCGTCGGGCTGCGCCTGCGGATGATGAAGATGATGCAGGCGACGAACGGCAGGTCTACCGCCACCCTTGACACAACGAGCAGCGCGGTCCCCACGGGCGTGCCCAACCCGGACAGCATCGCGCAGTTGGTGCATGGCTTCTATGCGGACGTGCGCGCGGACCCATTGCTCGGGCCGGTGTTCGAAAAGGCCCTGCACGGGCAGTGGGATGTGCACCTGCAGCGGCTGGTGGACTTTTGGAGCACGGTGGCGCTGGGCACGCGCAGCTTCAGGGGCGACGTGTTCGGCAAGCACATGGCGCTGGACGGCGTGACGCCCGCGCATTTTGCGGCCTGGGTACGGCTGTGGCAGCTGCACACCACCCGGCTCTTTGCGCCCGAGGCCGCCCAGCAGTTGCAGCTGGCGGCCCATGGCATTGCGCGCAATCTTTTCAGGGGTTACTTCGGCGAGGCGCCGTCGTTTTCCACCGACGTGGCGCCGGACACGCGAGCGCCCTGAGTCGGTTCGCAAGGCCCCGTCGGCCTGCGCTCATCCTTCCAATGGTAGCTAGGTAGCGAGGGCGGGCCTTGTGCGCCAAGGCCCTCCCCACCCCAGAGCCCTACTTGTCCTTTTTGGTGCCGGGCGTGAAGAACAGCGCCACACCCACCGCAATCAGCGCCACCGGCCACCACACCCGCAGCAACTCGCGCAGGCTGATGCTGATGAGCCCCAGGTTGGTCAGCAGAAAAAACACGCCCAGCACGACCAGAACGATCGCAGCGATATTGCCCTTCATGTGCATTCCCTCGGAGTTGTTGGTGTGGTCTGAGCGCGATTATGGCGGGACTGGAACGCGCCGCGCCTACGGTGCGGGCCGACCTGCGGCGCCGGCGCGCAGCGGCGTGAGCAGGTCGGACAGACCGTTGTGGTCGATCTCGCGCATCAGCGCCAGCAACTGCCCGAGCTCACCTTTGGGAAAGCCTTCGCGCGCAAACCAGTGCAGGTAGTTGCCCGGCAGGTCGGCCAGCAGCGTGCCTTTGTACTTGCCGTAGGGCATCTGCACGGTGACCAGGCGGTGCAGCTTGTCGGGGTCAATGGCCTGCATCGCTCACCTCGTGGGGTTGTTGTGCACGTGTTGCTGCAATCGGCCTCGCGCATTCTGCGCGCCGTGTCAGGAGATATGGGTAGCTTGCCATGAGGGAAGTGAGGCGTTGGTCAGCCTTCAAGATTAACGCCCGCAGGCGAGGAATCTCGCACTTTTGTGGAGAGGTCACTAGCAATGAAAGCCGACCAGGATGGCTCGCCCGTCGCGCTTTGGCCAGGGCGCCCCGCTCCACGCGCATGGCAAGGCGGCGCGCGCAAAGCGCTGGCCGCAGCGCGCGTGATCAAATAGGCATGGGCTGGAAAATCTACAAGAAATTCCCCGCCGGTCTATTGCAGCCGACCCTCCGCGTTCTCAGATCTCGCCATGAATACTCCTTCGGACCTCACGCTCTGTGACCAAGAGCCCATTCGCATCCCCGGCGCCATCCAGCCGCATGGCCGTATGCTGGTTCTTGACGGTGAAACGCTGGCCCTGCAAGCCTGGAGCGCCAACTGGTTCGATGCAGCTGCCGATGCCCTGGCTGCAATGGACCATCAGGCCCTGCATGCCACACCACCCGGTGGCGTGTCCATGCAGGTGGGTGTACTCCACATCGATGCCCAGATGCACTCCTGCTGGGCGCATCGCAACGCCACACAGCTGATTCTGGAGTGTGAGCCCACCCCTCCCCAACAGCGGCCGGAGGAGCCCATCTATGGCGTGGCCCGCGATTTCCTTCCCCGTCTTCAGGACACCGACACGGTAGAGGCACTGGCCCAACTGGCGGCGGAAGAATTGCAGCGCCTGACCGGGTTCGGCCGCACCCTTGTCTACCGGTTCGACGCCGACGGCCATGGTGAAGTGCTGGGTGAAGCCGTAGCGCCGGGTTATGACAGCTATCTCGGGCTGCATTTCCCTGCCACGGACATTCCGCAGCAGGCCCGAGCCCTCTATCTGGCCAACCGGTTCCGGCTGATTCCGGACGCCAACTACCAGGCGGTGCCCCTGCTGGCCGCGCCGGGTGGGCCCGCAGCACACGACATCGATCTGTCCCAAGCGTTTCTTCGCAGCGTGTCGCCGGTGCACCTGGAGTACATGCGCAACATGGGCACCCTCGCGTCGATGTCGGTATCCATCGTGGTGGACGGCAAGTTGTGGGGACTGGCCTCGTGCCACGACCACGCGCCCCGGTATCTGGACTCCGGCATGCGCGCGGCCTGCTCGCTGCTCGGCCAATTCCTCTCCATGCAGATCGATGCCAAACAGGCCACCGCAGAAGTGGCGGCGCGGCTGGAGCTGCGCAAGCTGACCCTGCAGTTGGTTGCGCACCTGTCGGACAGCGACGCCAGCCTGCGCCGCATCGTGGACGAGCCGTCGCTCCTGCTGCGCCTGGCCCGTGCCACGGGTGCGGCCGTGGTGCTGGACGACCAGGCATGGACTGCGGGCGAGACGCCGCCCCCCGATGCGCTGCTGGAGCTGGCGAACTGGGTCGCGGGCATGGGCCATGAGGTCTATGAAAGTTCGCAGCTCACCGCCCACTACCCGCAGGCAGCCGAATGGCAGACCACCGCTTCAGGCGTCTTGGCCATTTCCATTTCGCAGGTGCATCGCCACGTCATCTTGTGGTTCAGGCCCGAGCTGGTTCAGACGGTGACGTGGGCGGGCGATCCGCGCAAAAGTCGCCAGCCCGATGCGACAGGGAGGATCCACCCCCGCCACAGCTTTGCAAGCTGGGTGGAGCAAATCGGCGGCCATTGCCTCCCCTGGTCCGCGGCAGAGATCGGCACGGCCGGTGAACTGCGCCAGGCGCTGATCGGGGTCGTGCTGCGCCGCGCAGAGGAGTTGGCCGCCATCGCCAGCGAACTGGGCCGCGTGAACAAGGAGCTGGAGGCTTTTTCGTACACCGTATCGCACGACCTGCGGGCGCCCATGCGCCATATCGCTGGCTATGTGGACCTGGTGATGGAAACCGAAGGCACGGCGCTCACCGCCCGTGCGCACCGCTACATGGGCCATGTCAAGGATGCGGCGGCATTCGCCGGCCAGTTGGTGGATGCCTTGCTGGATTTTTCCCGCATGGGCCGCACGGCGCTCAAAATCAAGCGGGTGGACTGCAACAGCCTGGTGGAAGGGTTGGTGCGCGAAATCTCCCGGCACGAACGCGATCGGACCATCGAATGGCGTGTGGACCCGCACCTTCCCGTGCTGATGGCCGACCCGCTGCTGCTGCAAGTGGCGGTGCGCAACATCATGGGCAACGCCGTCAAATACAGCCGCGACAGCAAGCCCTGCGTGGTCACGGTGCGGGCCGTTCGCAACGCCGAAGGACAGGGCCTGGAGGTGCAGGACAACGGCGTCGGCTTTCAGATGCAATATGCAGCCAAACTGTTCCAGGTATTCCAGCGCCTGCACCAGGCCGAAGAGTTCGAGGGCACGGGCATCGGGCTGGCCAACGTGAAACGCATTGTGGAGCGGCACGGAGGCCGCGTGTGGGCCCACAGCGACGTAGGACATGGCGCCACTTTTGGGTTCGAGATCCCAGAGCCCGGGCACAATGCTGCCAATTTTCAATCTGTCGGGAACGAGTCCGATCATGCTTAAGCCGATTCTTCTGGTCGAGGACGACCTGCGCGACCAGGAACTGACGCTCCTGGCCCTGGAGCGAAGCCAGCTGGCCAACGACGTCGTGGTGCTGCGCGATGGCGCCGCAGCGCTCGACTACCTGCGCCGCGAAGGCGAATATGCCGACCGCGCCGAAGGCAACCCGGCGGTGATCCTGCTCGATCTGAAGCTGCCCAAGGTCAACGGACTGGAGGTGCTTGAAGCGGTCCGCCAGAGTCCGGCACTGCGCAGTGTTCCGGTGGTGATGTTGACCTCTTCGCAGGAAGAAAGCGACCTGTTGCGCAGCTACGAACTGGGTGTCAACGCGTATGTAGTCAAGCCCGTCGAATTCAAGCAATTCGTGTCTGCCATCGCCGATCTGGGCGTGTTTTGGGCAGTGCTCAATGAGCCGCCCCCAGGGTCCCTGCGCACCAACCGCAGGTACGAGTAGATCTTGGGCACCATGGTCCGATCGGAGCACCCGCTGAGGGTCGTGTTGCTGGAGGATTCCGCGTTCGACGCTGAACTGCTCCAGGAATTCTTGCTGGGTATCTACCCCCGCGCCCACATCGAATGGGTTCGCAATGCCCAGGGCTTTGCGGGCGCGCTGGAGCGCGGCGGTTTCGACGTCATCCTGTCCGACCACGAACTGGGCGGCTTTACCGGCACCGAGGCGCTCGACCTGGCCCGCGAGCGGATGCCGCTGGTTCCCTTCATTTTTGTATCCGGGGTGATCGGCGAGGACAACGCGGTAGAACTGCTCAAGCGCGGCGCGACCGACTATGTGAGCAAGTCGAGGTTGCCACGGCTCGCGTCCGTGCTGGACCGCGCGCTGCGCGAGGTGGCAGAGCGGTCAGCCCGCATCGCGGCAGTGGCCGAGATGCAGACCGCCAAGGAAGAAGCCGAACGGTTGACGGTGGAGCTGGCCCAGCGCGTGCGCGAAGTGGAAACAGGGCAGGCGCGGCTGCGGGCCGCCACCGATGCTGGCGAGCTGGGCGTATGGCAACTGGACCTGGCGCGGCAAGAGCTCATGGCCTCAGGCCACTGCAAGGCCAACTTCGGCCGCGACGAATCCCTGCCGTTTACCTACGCCGAACTGCTGGGCGCCGTGCATCCCGATGACCTGGCGCGCATGCAAGCCTCGGTCGCCCACACGATCGCGACCGGCGAGGACTACCGCATCGAGTACCGGATCGTGCGGCCGGATGGCCAGCTGGCGTGGGTGCGGATCATGGGCCGCCTGGAGCGTGACGCGGAGGGCCAACCCGCCTACATGGCCGGCATCTCGCAGGAGATCACCGACATCGTGCTGGCCGGCCGGCGTGCGCAGCTGATGGAGCTTCTGGAACGCGATGTCTATGGCGTCCCGCACGAGCCGCATGAAATCGCCTACCGCGCCGCCGAGGCCCTGGGCCGGGTGCTGGACGTGAGCCGTGCTGGCTACGGCTTGATCGACCGCGAGGCAGAGACGATCACCATCGACCGCGACTGGAACGCGCCGGGCATTGCGACCTTGGCAGGCACGCTTCATTTTCGGGACTTCGGCAGCTACATCGAAGACCTCAAGCGGGGGGAGACGGTGGTATTTGCCGATGCCCGCACCGACCCGCGCACGCGCGATACGGCCGATGCGCTGATCGCCATCAGTGCGCAGTCGGTCATCAACATGCCGGTGAATGAGGAAGGCGGCTTGGTGGCATTGCTGTACCTGAACCATGCCACCTTGCGGCATTGGACGGCGGACGAAATGAGCCTCATCCGCGAGGTGGCGCACAGAACCCGTCACGCGGTGGAGCGCCGGCGCGCCGAACAAAACCTGCATGCGCTGGCGAACTCGCTCGAACGCAAGGTCAAGGAGCGCACCGCTGAACTCATGCGGACCGAAGCCGCACTGCGGCAGTCCCAGAAGATGGAAGCCGTGGGCCAGCTGACCGGCGGCCTGGCGCATGATTTCAACAACTTGCTCGGTGCGATCTCGGGCAGCCTGGAGCTGCTCAAACGCCAGGCCGGCAAGGAATCTCCGTCCTTGCGCTACATCGAGATGGGCCAGACCGCGACCAAACGGGCAGCCGCGCTCACGCACCGTCTGTTGGCCTTCTCCCGCCAGCAGACGCTCGAGCCCAAGGTCGTGCAGGTCAATCAATTGATCGGCGGGTTCGAGGACCTGATTCGCCGCTCCATAGGACCGCAGGTTGCGCTGGAAGTGCTTGCCGGGACCGGCGTGTGGCCGGTGCTCGCCGACCCCGGACAGCTCGAAAATGCGCTGCTGAACCTGTGCATCAATGCCCGCGATGCCATGCCCGACGGCGGCCGCCTGGTGGTGGAGACCACCAACCGGTCCATCGATGAACGCACCGCCAGCGACGAAGGCATGCGGCCGGGCCAGTACGTGTCGATTGCCGTGACCGACGACGGTACCGGTATGCCTGCCGAAGTGATCGCCCGCGCGTTCGACCCCTTTTTCACGACGAAACCCCTTGGAATGGGGACCGGCCTGGGTCTTTCCATGGTCTACGGCTTCGCGCGCCAGTCAGGGGGGCAGGCCAGGATCCACTCGGAAGTGGGCGCAGGCACCACCGTGTGCATCTTCTTGCCGCGGCACCTGGGTGAAGACACTGTCCGCAATGAGCACACCGCGCAGGCGCCACCGCTCGGCAACACCGGGCTGGGCGAGACCATACTGGTCGTCGATGATGAAGCCTCGGTCCGCGCGTTGATGGCGGAGGTCCTGCGTGAGATGGGCTACCGCGTGCTGGAGGCAGAGGACGGGCTTGGCGCGGTCGAGCTGCTGCAGCACGACCCCTCCGTGACGCTGCTCGTCACCGACGTGGGCTTGCCCGGCGGAATGAATGGCCGCCAGGTGGCCGATGCGGCCCGCACGACGCATCCGGCGCTCAAGGTGCTGTTCGTGACGGGTTATGCCGAAAATGCCGTGCTCAGCCACGGACACCTGCCCACCGGCATGCAGGTGCTGACCAAGCCTTTCGAGTTGCATGTGTTCGGCCAGAAGGTGCAGACGCTGGTCAAGGCTGCGTTCTAGTCGCCGCGCTCCGCCGCCCCCGCCGATCCGGTGGTCGGCTACGCCGGCCTTAACCGCCCGCGCGCTTGACCTTGTGGCCCAGCTTCTGCAGCGCGGCCATCACGCGGTCCACATGGTCGCCCTGCACTTCGATCACGCCGTCCTTCACCGTGCCGCCGCTGCCGCAGGCGGCCTTGAGCTGCTTGCCCAGCTGCTCCAGCGCGGCGGCGTCGACCAGCACGCCCTTGACCAATGTCACGGCCTTGCCGCCGCGGCCCTTGGTCTCGCGCGACACGCGCACGATGCCGTCGCCCGTGGGCAGCGGCTTGTTCTGGTGGCAGACGCACTGCGCCACAGGCTGGCGGCAGCCTGGGCACATGCGCCCCGCGTCGGTGGAGTACACCAGCCCGCCCAGGTCCGCGAACGACTTCATCGCTTGTGCTCCACTTCGTTCTGCAGCATGTGAAAGTCCAGCAGGCGCGTGGCAAGCAGCGTTTCGGTCAGAAAGCACACGAGCGCGAGCAGGAATGAGGCCACCCCTGCCAGGAAGCCCGCCACCGCCAGCCGGTTGGACTGGAAGTTCGTCGTCTCGCCCAGGAACAGCAGGATGATGGTGATGCCGATCAGGAAAGCGCAGAACGTGAGCAGCCCGATGCAGCCATTGGCCAGCCGCCCGCGCAGCCGCAGGTCGGCCAGTTCCTTGTAGGCACGGGCCAGGAATTCGGGCTCGGTGTTGGCGCGTGCGCGGTCTTCCACCACACGCGCCCGGTCGATGATGCGGGCCAGGCGGCCGGCCACGGCGCCGATCATCCCGGAGACGGCGGTGAGCAGGAACACCGGCGCCACCGCGAGCTGGATGCCATGGGTGATGTTGGACGGATCGAGGGTCAGGGCCATGGTTGCGAAGAAGAAGTGACGAAAAAGCAGGCGGCCTGATTATCGGTGCCACCGCCCGCAGCCGGGCAGCCCCTGTGCCGCCGCTGCAACTGCGGCGACAATGGCGGCTTCCCTTCCTCCACGCGCAGCGCCCTGCGGCCCCATCCTGGCTAGCCGTCCGTGCGCCTGCCCTGCCCCCTGCCCATGCCCTTTGCTTCCCTCGGCCTGTCCCCGGCCCTCGTCCATGCCGCCACCCAGCTGGGGTTCACTGCGCCCACGCCCATCCAGGCCGAGGCCATACCGGCCATTTTGCAAGGCTCGGACGTGCTGGGCGCCGCGCAGACCGGCTCGGGCAAGACCGCCGCCTTTGCCCTGCCTCTGCTGCAGCTGCTGCCCCTGAGCGCCACCTCCGGGCCGCGCCGCGTGCGCGCCCTGGTGCTGGTGCCCACGCGCGAGCTGGCCGCGCAGGTGGGCGAGGTGCTGCGCAGCCTGGCCCAGCACCTGCAGCAGCCGCTGAAGGTGGCCATCGTGTTCGGAGGCGTGTCGATCAACCCCCAGATGCTGGGCCTGCGCGGCGGCGCCGACATCGTGGTGGCCACGCCCGGGCGCCTGCTGGACCTGGTGGAGCACAACGCGCTGCGCCTGTCTGCCGTGGCGCACCTGGTGCTGGACGAAGCCGACCGCCTGCTGGACCTGGGCTTCGCCGAAGAACTGCAGCGCGTGCTGGCGCTGCTGCCCACGCAGCGGCAGAACCTGTTTTTCTCGGCCACCTTCCCGGCCGCGGTGCAGGCGCTGGCCGATGCACTGCTCAAGAGCCCCGTGCGGGTCGAAGTACCCCACACGCCGGGCAACGAGCCTTCCATCGAGCAGCGCGCCATTGCGGTGGATGCTGCCCGCCGCACCCAGCTGCTGCGCCACCTGGTCAAGGAGCACGGCTGGTCGCGCGTGCTGGTGTTCGTGGCCACGCAGTACGCGGCCGAGCATGTGGCTGAAAAGCTCTACAAGGCCGGCATCTTCGCCTCGCCCTTCCACGGCGGGCTGAGCCAGGGCGCCCGCAAACAGGTGCTGCAGGAGTTCAAGGACGAACGCTGGCAGGTGGTGGTGACCACCGACCTGGCCGCACGCGGCATCGACATTGCGCAGTTGCCCGCCGTGGTCAACTACGACCTGCCGCGCTCTGCGGTGGACTACGTGCACCGCATCGGCCGCACAGGCCGCGCAGGCGAGAGCGGCGTGGCCGTGAGCTTTGTGACGGCCGACGCCGAAGCGCATTTCCGGCTGATCGAAAAGCGCCAGCACCTGGCACTGCCACTGGAGCAGATTGCGGGCTTCGAGCGGACCGCAACGGCCCCTGCCGCTGCGCCCGATGCGCAGTCACCCGCCGGCACCGGCGGCATCAAGGGCAAGCGCCCGAACAAGAAGGACAAGTTGCGGGCCGCTGCTGCCGCGGCGGCAGCAGCCGGCGACGCCGAGCACGGGCCCGGCAAGGCATAAGCGCCTGCACAAAAAAAAGCGCTGGGGCATGCCTCCAGCGCTTCGTGATACGACCCTGTCACCCAATTTGAGCGGTGACCCGGTGACCGGGCCACCAGCGGTCAGGGGTTCATTGGGGCCAGTCGGTCAGGCCTCTTCGTCGTCCATCCCCTCATCGCCCTCGCCTTCAGGCTCTGCGCCGGGAGGCCGCGCCTTGCGCTGGCCGGGCTTGGCGAAGATCTCGACGTAGAACTGCGGGCCACCCTCGGCGGCCACCGCGTTGATGCGCTCGGTCAGCGCAGACAGGTGCACCACCTCGGCGGCGTCCTGGGTACGGCCGAAGCGGCAGTCGAAGTCCCAGTAGTCGGCGCCTTCAGGCAGATCGCGGCGGCGTTCGCGCTTGATGTACTTGCGGATTTCGTGCTTGACGGCATCCAGGATGCGGTCCGGATTCTTGCCTTCGGCGTGGAGTTGAAAAGTTTTTCTCATGGCTGATGGTAGCGCCCCCGGCACAAACCCATTCCCAGTTGAAAACCCAGATGCCACAATGGCGCACAACATCTGGTGACAAACCACACCCATGCACCCCTCCATCGATCTGCTGCAAGCGCTGCCGGCGGCGGTATTGGTCACGCAGAACGGGGCCATCCGTTTTGCCAATGCGGCGGGTGCGCAGTTGCTGGGGTTTGACAGCCCAGAAGGCCTGATCGGTCAGGTGCTCGCCGAGTTCGTGCACCCCCTGGATCAGCGCCGCTCCAACCGGCGCGTACAGCAGGTGGCGGGGGCCGATCAGGCCCGGCGGCCCAACAAATCCTCCGAATTCCGGGTGCGCACGCAGCAGGGCCAGCTGCGCATGGTGCTGGTGAGCAGCGTCGCCATCGACTGGGAAGGCGCGCCCGCCGTGCTGATGACCGGTATGGACATGACTCACCAGAGCGAGATCGAGGCCGAGCTGCGCGAGAGCGAGCAGAGCTTTCGCCGCCTGTTCGAGAACATGCAGGACGTGTACTACCGCACCAATGCGCAGGGCGTGGTGCAGCACGTGGGCCCGGCCGTGCGGCGCGTGCTGGGCTACGAGCCGCACGAGATCGAGGGCCGCACCGCCGAGTCGTACTACCCGCAAAGCTCCGACCGCGATGCGTTCAAGGCGGCCATCCTCGCGCAGGGCGAGGTCTCGGACTTCCCCGGCCAGATGGTGCGCCGCGACGGCCAGGTGATCGACATCTCCATCAGCAGCCACGCGCTGTACGACCACGCCGGCAATTTTGCGGGTGTGGAGGGCATCTACCGCGACGTGACGCAGCGCAAGAACCTGGAGCGCGAGCTGCAGCGCTTGGCCACCACCGACATGCTGACCGGCATGGCCAACCGGCGCGCCTTCCTGGAATGCGCCGAGTCGGTGTACGCGCATTCGCTGCGCAATGGCGAGCCCATCACCCTGCTGATGCTGGACCTGGACCACTTCAAGTCCATCAACGACCGCTTCGGCCACCTGGAGGGCGACCGCGCCCTGGCGGCGTTTGCCCAGGCCGTCAAAAGCCAGCTGCGCGCGAGCGACGTCGTGGGCCGCCTGGGCGGCGAGGAATTCGGCGTGCTGCTGCCGCTCACCGCCATCGACGAGGGGCTGGAGGTGGCCACGCGCATCCTCGCCAGCATCCGGGCGCTGCAACTGAGCGACGATGCAGGCCAGCCCTACGGCATCACCGCCAGCATGGGCCTGGGCGCCTTTCGGCAGACCGACCGCAGCCTGCGCGATGCGCTCGACCGTGCGGACCAGGCGCTGTACCTGGCCAAGCACCGGGGGCGCAACCAGATCGCATCGCTGGAGCCCACCGGTCCGCAGCCAGAAACGCCGGGCCACTGACCGCCTCCTCTGCCCGCGCGGCCATCGCCGCCGGGCCACGGCGGGCCCCGGTCAGATCCGCATCCGCTCCTGCTGCAGGTTCCACAGGCAGGCCGCGATGCGCAGCAGCATCTCCATCACGTGCTCGGCGCCGCCGTGCGACAGCTCCAGGTCGTCGATGATCATGGCCAGTTGCGCGATGGCGTCTTCGGGCGTGGCCGCGCCGCCCGTGTGGGCGATCTCTGCAATGGCGATGAGTACGTCCGTCCGGTTCATGGGAATGGGCGCAGGGTGGTCGGCGCGGGTGTTCACCGGGGCGCCATGGACAGCCGGGGCTGTACTGCGGTGTCCGCGCCGGCCAGGCGCAGCGGCTCGTCGCCGGCTGCGCCAGCCTGCGGGCCCAGCTGAAACTGGCGGATCACATCCAGCAGGCGCCGGGCCTGGTTCTTCATGCCGGTGGAGGCCGACGAGCTGTCGTCCACCAGCGCCGCATTCTGCTGCGTGGCCACATCGAGCTGGCGCACGGCCTCGCCGATCTGCGCGATGCCGCGCGCCTGCTCCTGGCCCGCGCCCTGGATCTCGCTGATCAGCTCCACCACCTGGTCCACATGGCGCACGGTGTTGGCCACGCGCTCGCCCGCCTGGCCGACCAGGGTGGAGCCGCGCTCCACACCCCGCACGCTGGCGGTGATGAGGCCGCGGATTTCACGCGCCGCAGTGCTGCTGCGCTGCGACAGCCCCCGCACCTCGCCCGCCACCACCGCAAAGCCGCGCCCCTGCTCGCCCGCGCGGGCCGCCTCCACCGCGGCATTCAGCGCCAGCAGGTTGGTCTGGAAAGCGATGTCGTCGATGACCTTGATGATGTCGTTGATCTTGCGCGACTGGGCGTTGATCTCCTGCATGGTGGCGATGACGTCCTGCATCACGCTGCCGCCTTCGTTGGCGACCTTGCTGGCCTCCTGGGCCAGGCGCGTGGCGCGGCCTGCGTTGTCGGTGTTGTGCTGCACGGTGGCGGTCAGCTGTTCCATCGATGCGGCCGTCTCCTGCAGGCTCGATGCCTGCACCTCGGTGCGGCGGGCCAGGTCTTCAGCACCGCCCGCGATCTGCACCGCATCGCGCGCCACGGTCTCGGTGCTGTCGCGCACCTCGGTGATCACGCGCACCAATTGGCCGTTCATCTCGCGCAGGGCGCCCAGCAGCTCGGCGGTCTCGTCGGTGCCGCGCACCTCGATGCGCGCGCTCAGGTCGCCCCCGGCCACCGTGCGCGCCACGGCCACGGCCTGCTGCAGCGGCCGCGAGATGGACCGGGTGATGACCACCGCCATCGCCGCACCTGCCAGCAGCGCCAGCGCCGTGGCGGCCAGCATCCACACATGGATGGTCTCGCTCATGGCGCGTGCGGCGCCGAATTCATCGGCCGCCACGCGCACCTGCAGTTCCACCAGCCGCTGCACGGCGTCCTGCACCTTGGCGGCGTGGGGCCGGATCTGGTTGATGTACAGCTCGGAGCCGTCGTCGTACTTGCCGCCCACCAGCGCGGCGGCGGCGGGGATCAGCCCCTGGTCGAGGTAGGTGGCATTGGCCTGTGCGAACGCGCGGGCCAGTGCGTCTTCTTCGGCGCCGAGCGGCTGGGCGGTGTAGGTCTTCCACAGCGTGCGGATGCGCTCCACGTTCGCTGTGAGCGTCGCGTGGGTGGCCTGGTTGGCAGTGCCCGGGTCCATGAGCATGTCCATCACCAGCACGCGGTTGCGCTGCGTGAGGTGGCTGATCTCCGCCAGCACGCCCAGCGGCACCGTGCGGTCGCCATACAGCGCCGCGCTGCGCTCGGTCAGGCGCTTGGCGCCGCTGATGCCGCCTGCGGCCAGTGCCGATAGCAAGAGCAAAAGCACCGCGAACGCCAAGGCCAGGCGGGTGCCGATTTTCATGGTCTGGAGCATGTGAACTTTCTGGTCGACCCGGCGGACTGGCAGCCTTGGGAAGCGGCTACCTGTGCGACATATCCGCCGGTGTTCAGATACTATTTATTTCAAGTGACAAAATCATGACTTGGTATTCATTCGTTCCTTGATAATCCATTCACGATAATTTCATTATCTTGAAATTGATTATCTGCAACAAAGCAATGCACCGTACCTGGCATCTACGTCCAAATCGCATGACTGCACAGGCAGCGGTTCCATCGCCAACGCCCGGCCAGCACCGCACTCCACGATAATTCGCACTCACTGAAAATACCCGGGCACCATGGAAATCGAATTCAAGTTCTGCATTCCCCCTGCGCAATTGGCCGCCGTCACCGCCGCCGTTCGCCGCGGCCGGCACACGCCCATTCGCATGGAGGCGCGCTATTTCGACACGCCCGATGCCGCCCTGTCGTCCCGCGGCATCGCGCTGCGCCTGCGGCGGGAAGGCGACCGCTGGGTGCAGACCGTGAAGGCCCTGGGCGAGGGCCCGCTGGACCGCCACGAGCACAACGTGGAGCGCGGCGCGGCCAGCCCGGCTGGCGCACCCGCGCTGCAGCCCGACCTGCATGCGGGATCGCCGGCCGGAGACATCATGATGCGCGCGCTGCAGGGCGCGGCCGGCCCCCTGGCAGAGACCTACGGCACCGAGATGGACCGCATCACCCGCGACATCCGCTTTGCCGGGGGCATGGCCGAGCTGGCGCTCGACACCGGCCGCGTGGTGGCCCGCCGCGGCACCCCGCAGCAGCAGGAGGCCCGCATCTGCGAGCTGGAGCTCGAACTCAAAAGCGGCCCCGTGGCCGGCCTGGCCCGGCTGGCCGACACCTGGGCACGCCAGCACGGCCTGGTGCTGAGCACCATTTCCAAGGCTGAACGCGGGGAGCGGCTGCTGGCCCCGCAGTGGGTGCGCCCGGCGGTGTCGGCCCGCCCGCTGCGCGCGGGCAGCACCGCGCCGTTGTTTCTGGATGCGGCCCACCTGCAGCGCACCGTGCTCTCCCACTGCCTGGTGCAGATCCTGGCCAATGCCAGCGAAATCGTCGAAACCACGCTGCCCACCACCGACCTGGCCGAGCATGTCCACCAGCTGCGCATCGGCATCCGCCGCCTGCGCACCGCGCTGCGCGAGCTGGACGCCCTGGCACCCGGGCGCTTCGCCCCGCACTGGGAGCCCGCACTGCGGGACGTGTTCCAACGCCTGGGCAGCCTGCGCGACCGCGAGCAGATCCTGCGCGGCTTCAACGCCGAACTGCGCGATGCGGGCGCACCGGCCTCGCTGCTGATGCCGCTGGGCGACGCCCCAGGCCATGCCGCGGCGGACATCGTGCGCACGCCGGCCTTCCAGTCCGCGCTGGTCGAGCTCATGGGCTTCACCGCCGACAAGGCGGAGCCCACCGACGGCGCACAGGCCCTGCCCCCGAAGGACGTGCGCCGCACACTCCAGAAGAAGCTCCAATCGCTGCGCACCCAGGTGCTCGCCGACGGGCGCCGCATCGACACGCTGGCCGCGCCCGCGCAGCACCGCCTGCGCAAACGCTTGAAGCGCCTGCGCTACCTGGCGGAGTTTCTGGTGCCCGCCTTCGATGGCGACGAGGGCGATGCCTTTCTGCAGAGCCTGCGCCCCGCCCTGGCCGCGCTGGGCCGGCTGCACGATGAACGCGTGGCCAGCGACCTGTACACCGAGATCGCCACCCGGGACGCCCGCGCCTGGTTCGGCGTGGGCTGGCTGGCCGCCCGCCTCCCGCGCACCACCACGGCCAGCCGCAAGGCGCTGGCGCGCATTGGCGAGGTGCCGCGCCTGCACAAGCCCAAGGCCCCTAAGGTCCCGAAGGCAGCAAAGGCGCGCAGGCCCTGACCCCGCCGCCGGGCACCGGGCACAATCCCCAGCATGACGGCCCCCACCCCACCCCGGCGCGCAGTCGCGCACGGGCAGACCCAGACCCCTACCCCCACCACCGCCGACACCGCCGACACCGCCCCCCACGGCCGCGCGCACCCATCGCACCACCAGGCCATCCCCGGCAAGGAGCAGATCGCCCTGCTCGACGCCTTCGAGCGGCTGGGCATGGACAGCATCACGCTGGTGCGCACGCCGGAGCAGGCCGACCGCGCGCGCGACGCGCTGTGCAAAGCCACGGCCTGGGGGTTCGACACCGAATCCAAACCCACCTTCGTGCAAGGGGAGGCGTCGGACGGCCCGCACATCGTGCAGCTGTCCACGCTGGACCACGCCTGGGTCTTTCAGCTGCAGGATGCCGGTTGCCGCGCGCGCGTGGCCGAGCTGCTGGCCCTGCGTGCCGTGACCAAGGCAGGCTTCGGACTGGGGGACGACACCAAGCGCATCAAGGCCAAACTGGGCGTGGAGCCCGCCGATGTGCTGGAGCTCAACACCGTGTTCCGCCAGCGCGGCTACCGCAAGGACATGGGCGTGAAGGCCGCCGTGGCCGTGCTGTTCAACCGGCGCTTCCTCAAATCCAAGAAGGCCGCGACGTCCAACTGGGCCAACGACCGGCTGACCGAAGCGCAGGTGCTCTACGCCGCCAACGACGCCTGGGCAGCGCTGCGGGTGTTCCATGCGCTGCAGGTGCCTGCCGCACCCGCTGCGTAAGGCGCGGTCGATTCAATTGCTATAAAAACAATAGCTGCTAGCGCTTGACCATCAAGCGGCAGGGCCTTTTTTTATATCAAATCCGCTGCCTGAATCGCTCGCGGCGTCACCTACTGGTGCAGCGTGGTGTGGTGTGTGCTGCGCCCATCACAGTCGCGCAGCCAGCCGCGCCGCCTGGTCGATGGCGCGCTTGGCATCCAGCTCCCCCGCCTCCAGCGCGCCGCCGATCAGGTGCGGCTTGCGGCCCTGGGCCTCCAGCGCCTGCGCCAGGCTGGCCAGCGGCACCTGGCCCGCGCACAGCACCACGGTGTCGCAGGCGATCCAGGTGGGGTCCTCGCGCTTATCGCCGTACGACACCAGCAGGCCCTCGTCGGCGATGCGCTCGTAGTTCACGCCGCCCACCATCTGCACGTCCTTCATCTTGAGCACCGTGCGGTGGATCCAGCCCGTGGTCTTGCCCAGGCCGCCACCGAGCTTGCCCTTCTTGCGCTGCAGCAGCGTCACCTGGCGCGCCGGCGGCGTGGCGTGCGGCCCGGCGGGTGCCAGGCCACCGCGCGCTGCGGCCGGGTCGGTGATGCCCCATTCGGCCTGCCACGCGCTCACGTCGAGCGTGGTGGATGGGTGCTCGCCGTGGGTCAGAAACTCGGCCACGTCAAAGCCGATGCCGCCCGCGCCGATGATGGCCACGCGCTCGCCCACCGGCTTGCGGTGCCGCAGCACGTCGATGTAGCTCAGCACCTTGGGGTGGTCCTGCCCGGGGATCTGCGGGTCGCGCGGCAGCACGCCCGTGGCCACCACCACCTCGTCGAAGCCCGCCAGGTCCGCCGCCTCCACCGCGCGGTTCAGGTGCAACTGCACGCCGGTGTCCTCCACCCGCGTGGTCAGGTAGCGCAGCATTTCGTGGAACTCCTCCTTGCCCGGGATCACCTTGGCCATGTTGAGCTGGCCGCCGATGGCGGGCGCCGCGTCGAACAGGTGCACCTCGTGCCCACGCTCGGCCGCCACCGTGGCCGCCGTCAGGCCCGCAGGCCCGGCGCCCACCACGGCGATGCGCTTGCGGGCCGACGGTGCGGCGATGGGGCGGTAGACCAGTTCGGTCTCGTGGCAGGCGCGCGGGTTGACCAGGCAACTGCTGGTCTTGTTCTGGAACACATGGTCCAGGCAAGCCTGGTTGCAGGCGATGCAGGTGTTGATGCGGTCGGCCCGGCCCTCGGCGGCCTTCTTCACGAAGGCGGCGTCGGCCAGCAGCGGCCGCGCCATCGACACCATGTCGGCGCAGCCGTCGGCCAGCACGGCTTCAGCCACCTCGGGCGTGTTGATGCGGTTGGAGGTGACCAGCGGCGTGGCAATGCCTGCCGCCGCGAACTCGGCCTTCATCTTCTGCGTGACCCAGGCAAACGCCGCGCGCGGCACGCTGGTGGCAATGGTAGGCACCCGCGCCTCGTGCCAGCCGATGCCGGTGTTGACGATGTTCGCCCCGCCCGTGGCCACGGCCTTGCCCAGGGTGACGATCTCGTCCCAGCTGCTGCCGCCGGGCACCAGGTCGATCATCGACAGGCGGTAGATGATGATGAAGTCCGGCCCCACGGCCTCGCGCATGCGGGCCAGAATCTCCACCGGCAGGCGCATGCGGTGGCTGTAGTCGCCGCCCCAGGCATCCTGGCGCAGGTTGGTGGTCTGCGACAGGAACTGGTTGATGAAGTAGCCCTCCGAGCCCATCACCTCCACGCCGTCGTAGCCCGCCTCGCGCGCCTTCACTGCGCAGTTGACGAACGCGCGGATCTGGCGCTCCACCCCGCGGGCCGACAGTGCGAACGGCGTGAACGGCGAAATGGGCGACTGCAGGCGCGAGGGCGCCACCGCCAGCGGGTGGTAGGCGTAGCGGCCCGTGTGCAGGATCTGCAGCGCGATCTTGCCGCCCGCCTCGTGCACGGCCCGCGTGACCACCTGGTGGCGCCGCGCCGCGCCCGACGTGGACAGTGTGCCCGCAAAAGGCTTGGCCCAGCCCGCGATGTTGGGCGCAAAACCGCCGGTCACGATCAGGCCCACATCGCCCTCGGCCCGCTCGCGGAAATACGCCGCCATGCGCGACAGGTCGCGCTCGTCCTCCAGCCCCGTGTGCATGGAGCCCATGAGCACGCGGTTCTTGAGCGTGGTGAAGCCCAGATCAAGGGGCGCGAGCAGGTGCGGGTACAAGGCTGCGCCGGGCGTGGCGGCGGCTGCAGGGAAGGCTGTGGGAGCGGCGGAAGAAGACTGCATGGGCACCATCGTGGACTAGAAATATTTTCTAGAACTTTATTCTAGAATTACATGCCATGGCAAGCCGCACTTCCCCCAACCCGCCCGCCCCTCCGACCGAAGCCACCGCAGACCGCCGCCAGGACATCCTGAACGCCGCCCTCGCCTGCGCGGCCGAAGGCGGCGTGGACGCGGTCACCATCGACGGCGTGCGGGCCCGCTGCGGGGCCAGCGTGGGCAGCATTTATCACCACTTCGGCAACCGCGACGGCATCGTGGCGGCGCTGTTCTTCGACATCTTTCACGACCAGTCGCGCAGCGTGCAGGCGCAGCTCGATGCTTCGCGCGGCGTCGAAGCCGGTGTGCGTGCCCTGGTCACGGGGTATCTGGACTGGGTGGTGGCGCAGCCCGAGCGGGCGCGCTTCATGTTCCAGGCCCGGGGCGCCGTGGCGGCGGGCCCGCGATCGTCCGACCTGGCCGAGGCGGCCCGCCGGCGCAACCAGGCGCTGGTGGCCTGGTTCGAGCCGCAGCGCCGCGCCGGTGCGGTGCTGGACTTGCCATGCGAACTGATGCCCTCGCTGGTGATGGGGCCGGTGCAGAGCTATTGCCGGGCCTGGCTCTCGGACCGCGCCGGGCCGGGCACGCTGCCGTCGCCCGAAACCTACCGCAGCGAGCTGGCCGCGGCAGCGTGGCGCTCGGTCAAGGCGTGACAGCGCGGCCCTGGCGGCTGTTGCGACTGCCGGTCAGCCCGCTGCGCCCGCCTTGCGGCGCCAGGCCCAATGCACAGCCCCGGCCAGCAATGCTCCCGCCGGGCCGATGATGACAAGGTTCCACAGCGGCATGAACAGCAGGCCGAGCGCGGCGGTGGAGCCCGCCGGGGCCACGAAGACGCTGTAGTGCATGTACAGGTCTGCCACCAGGCACGCGGCAGCCGCCCCCAGGGCCCACGCCGCCCAGCGGCCCCGTGCCAGCCAGGCAGAGATGGCGTACGGCGCGCACGAGAAGACCCACAGGCCGATGAGAAATGCGCTGGCACCCGCGCCCTCCTCGCCGCCCGCTGCCTTGAACACTACCGTGTAGAGGTGCAGCGCGGCGCCTGCGCCGCACAGGGCCAGGGCCGATTGGGTGAGCGTGGAGGATGGCATGGGCAGCCTTTCGACGCGGAGCGCGGTGTACGGCGGGGTGGGCCTTTTATCGTCAATAGTGCGGCGGCAGCTCGTCGCGCGGGTTGCGCGGTGCCGCGGCGCCACCGCCCTCCGGCGCTTGCTGGCGCAGTTGGATCACCTCGCGCGCCAGCCGGTCGATCAGCTCTTGCTGGCGGTAGATGGTCATGTTGAGCTGGTCCAGCAGGTCTTCGGTGAAGCTGGCCTTGATCTCCAGGCTCTCCAGCCGCTCGATGATTCGCCGCTGCCCAGAACTGGGCTCAGAGGTAGATTCCATAGGTTTCCAATACAACCGTGAACTTATTGGTGGGCACTGCCCTGCCAGCAACCGCCGCGCAAGGGCCGCCCCGCCGCGCTGGCGGTGTCCCCCTTCCCGAATTGCAACGCAATTCGAGAGAAGGGGGAAGGCGCGAAGCGACTCAGGGGGTTGTCACTGCTTGCCCCAGGCGGGCGACGCCTTCGCGGATCTTCTCCACATCGGCGGTCGCGAACGACAGGCGCAGCGTGGCGTGGTCGGGGTTGGCGCAGAAGAACGGCGTGCCGGGCACGAAGGCCACGCCCTTTTCAATGGCGCGTTTGGCCAGCACATTGCCGTCGGCCACCTTGCCGCCGGCGCCGGTCAGGCGCGCCCACACGAACAGGCCGCCCTGGGGCTGCACGAACTCGATGGCGTCGCCCAGTTCCTTGCGCAGCGCATCGCCCATGGCCTGGCCGCGCTCGGCATACACCTTGCGCACGTTGGCCAGCGTGGAGGGCATGCGGCCGGCCTTGAGGTACTGCGCGGCCGTGGCCTGCGCGAAGGTGCTGGTGTGCGCATCGCTGAACTGCTTGCACATGGTGGCCTTGGCCAGCAGTTCGGCCGGGGCGATCATCCAGCCCACGCGCAGGCCGGGCGACAGCACCTTGCTCAAGCTGCCGCAGTGCACCAGCAGCTCGCGGCTGCCGGGCACGCTGGCCGACAGGTTGAGCAGGCTGGGGGGTGGCGCGTCGCCAAAATACAGGTCTCCGTAGGGGTCGTCCTCGACGATCAGGGTGTTGTGCTTCACGGCCATCTCCAGCACGGCCTTGCGGCGCTCGGCGCTCAGCATGGCGCCGCTGGGGTTGCCGAAGGTGGGGATGAGGTAGACGAACTTGGGCTTGTGCTCGGCGATCAGCTTTTCCAGCTCGTCGGTCTTCACGCCGTTGGCGTCGATGGGTGCGCTGATGAGTTCGGCGCCGTACAGGCGAAAGCACTGGATGGTGGCCAGGAAGGTCGGGCCTTCCACGATGACCTTGTCGCCGGGGCTGATGAGCGTCTTGCCCAGCAGGTCCAGCGCCTGCTGGCTGCCGGTGGTGACGATGAGGTTGTCGGCCGCGACCGCCGTGGCACCCTTGGATGCCATGAAGGCGGCCAGTTGCTCGCGCAGCGGGTTGTAGCCCTCGGTGGCGCCGTACTGCAGGGCGGCGCCGGGTTCTTCGGCCAGCGCGGCGTTGCTGGCAGCGCGGATGCCATCCACGTCGAACATCGCGCTGTCCGGGAAGCCGCCCGCAAAGCTGATGATGCCGGGCTTGCCCAGCAGCTTGAAAAGCTCGCGGATGGCGGAGGTTTCTACATTGTTCAGGCGGTCGGCGAATTGCATGGCGTCAACAAGGTGGGTGGCAAAGAATTTGCCATTGTCGCCAATTGCCAAGCAGGTTTCCTGCGACGGGCAAGGTGTTTACGATGCAAGGCGCCGCGTTGTCGGCCATCACCCGTCTGAAAGACCTGCCCCATGCCCCTCGAAATCCGCCAATTGCCCCGCATGCGCTTGGCCTACATGCGCCAGACCGGCCACTACGGCCCGTCGCTCACGCACCTGTGGGACCGCTTTGGCCAGTGGTGCCAGGCCCATGGCCTGGCCGAGCCGCGCCCCAAGTACTACGGTATCAGTCTGGACAACCCGACCTGCACCCCGCCCGAGCAATGCCGCTACGACGCCTGCGTGCAGGTGGGGGTGGGGCTGCGCACTGGCACCGAGGCGTTGGTGCAGGACTTTCCGGGCGGCGACTATGCGTGCCTGCAGTTCGTGGGCACCGGGCCCGAGATCGGCGCGGCCTGGGCGGGCATGATGGCACCAGGGCAGATCCCCGCGGGCTGGGAAGTGGCCGCGCGGCCCGCCGTCGAGGTGTATGACGAGCACTTTGCCGTCAACCCCGCCACCGGAGCGTTTCCGTGCTGGCTGTGTCTGGCGGTGCAGCGCACGGCTTGAGCACGCCCCGCTCCGGGGCGCGCCGCCTTCTCGATCAATCGACGCGGATGTCCGCCCGCGCCGCCACGGCGCGCATCAGCGGCAGCTCACGCTCGATGCGGGCGCGCAGCGCGTCGCCGTTGCCCCAGGCCGGGGTCATGCCGATGTCCACCAGCTTCTTCTTGAATTCTGCAGACGCCATGGTGTCCGCCAGGGCCTTCTCCAGCTTTTTCTGCACCGGCGCGGGCAGGCCGGCGGGCGCAACGAACGCAAACCACGAGCCCATGTCGAAGCCCGGGTAGCCGCTCTCAGCGACCGTGGGCACGTTGGGCAACAACGCCAGGCGCTGCGGGCTGAGCACGGCGATGGGCTTGATCTTGCCGGCCTTGATGAGCGGGGTGGAGGCCACCACCGTGTCCACCGCCAGGTGCACCTGCCCGCCCATCAGCGCAGTCAGGTTGGGCGAGCTGCCGTTGAAGGGCACGTGCAACATCGGAAAGCCCGCGGTGGCCTTGAGCATCTCGGCGCCGAAGTGCACCGACGAGCCCGTGCCGTAGGACCCGTACGAGAACTTGTCCGGCGCGGCCTTGGCCTGCGCCACGATGTCCTTGAGCGTGCTGCCCTGCACATCGTTGTGGGCCACCAGCAGCAGCCCCATGTCGGCCACCATGCCGATGGGCGTGAAGCTGCGCACCGGGTCGTACGGCAGGTTGGTGCGGATGGCGGGGTTCATGGTGAGCGTGGTGTTGGCGCCCAGCAGCAGGGTGTAGCCGTCGGCCGGTGCCTTGGCCACGAGCGATGCGGCCACCACCGTGCCCGCGCCCGGCCTGTTTTCGACCACCATCGGCTGGCCCAGCCGCTCGCCCATCGCCGTGGCCAGCAGGCGCCCCAGGATGTCCGTGGCGCCGCCGGGCGCGAACGGGACGACCAGCTTCACGGGCCGGTCGGGATAGGTCTGCTGCGCCCAGGACACGGCGGGCGCTGCCAGCACGAATGCGCTGGCCAGGAGACACGATACGAAGCGGGAGCGCGGCAGGGACATGGGGAGTTCTCCGGTCAAAAAATGCGGGAAGGGCAGTAAGAGCAGTAAGGGCGGGATGGCGAATCGATGTGGAAAACAGCGCGCATCAGCCCAGCAACGGGCTCGGCACACGGGCATGACCGCTGGCCTGGTCGTACGCGTGCCCGATCTGCAGCACGGCCGCATCGGACTGCGCCGGACCGATGATCTGCAGCCCCGCCGGCAAGCCGCCGGGCCCGAAGCCCGCAGGCGCAGCCAAGGCAGGCAGGCCGGCCATGGTGGCGGGCACCACGGCCTCCATCCAGCGGTGGTAGGTGTCCATGGTGCGCCCGCCGACCTCGTGCGGCCAGTCCAGGTCGGCATGGAACGGAAAAACCTGCGCGGCCGGCAGCACCAGAAAGTCGAACTGCTCGAACAGGCCGCGCAGCATCTGGTACCACGCACTGCGCACGCGGGCCGCGTCGTACACCTGCAGGGCCGACAGCCGCATGCCGCGCTCGATCTCCCACACCGCCTCGGCCTTGAGCAGTGCGCGCGTGGCCGGGTTGCGGTACAGGCCCGCGTTGGCCCCCGCCACACTGAAGCTGCGCAGGTCGATCCAGGCGTTCCACAGTTGGGCCATGTCGAACGCGGGCACCACGGATTCCACCGTGCAGCCCACCGTGCGAAAGTGCGCGAGCGACTGCTCACAGGTGGCCAGCACGCCGGGCTCGGTGGGCAGGTGCCCGCCCAGGTCGCCCAGCCAGCCGATGCGCGCACCGCCGAAGTCGCGCTCCAGCGGCCGCCCCAGCAAGGCCACGTCCTCGTGCCGGCGGGTGAGCGGCAGCCGCGCATCGAAGCCCGCCTGCACGGACAGCAGCAGCGCCAGGTCCGGGATGTTGCGCGCCATGGGGCCGGCCACGCTGAACTGCTGGAAGAACACCTCTTCGGTCGGGCCGTGCGGCACCAGGCCGAACGAGGTGCGCAGCCCATACACGTTGTTGAACGCCGCCGGCGTGCGCAGCGACCCCATCATGTCCGATCCGTCGGCCACCGGCAGCATGTGCAGCGCCACGGCCACCGCCGCCCCGCCGCTGCTGCCGCCCGCCGACACGCCCGGGTCGAACGCATTGCGCGTGGTGCCGTACACCGGGTTGTAGGTGTGCCCGCCCAGGCCGAACTCGGGCGAGTTGCTGCGGCCGACGAACAGCGCACCGCCCGCGCGCATGCGCTCGAACACCACGGCGTCGGTGGTGGACACCTGCCCCGCAAAGATGGGTGAGCCGCGCGTGGTGACCATGCCGGCCGCGGGCATGATGTCCTTGGGTGCCTGCGGAAAGCCGTGCAGCGGCCCCAGGCTCTCGCCGCGCGCCAGCTGCGCATCGCGCTCGGCGGCCTGCGTGCGCAGCATGTCGCGGTCTGCCAGGGCCACCAGCGCATTGACCACGGGGTTCAGGCGGTCGACCTGTGCCAGGTAGGCGTCGAGCACCTCGGCACACGACACGTCGCGGGCGTGGATGGCGCGCGACAGGCTGGTGGCCGTGTGGCCGACGATGCCGCACGGTGCCCTGCCCTGGGCAGGCTGCGCGGGTGTGGTCGATGTGGCGGAGCTGGAGGATTGTGTCATTTGCAAGTCAGCATAAGCAGCCCCTTGCGTTTCGACAATCGACGATTTCTGAGGTTATCGTTGCGTTTTATGCAATCCACACCCCAAGGCGGCCCCATGCTTTCGACCCGGCTTCAGGACACGGCACTGCGCTACTTTCTGGAGGTCGTGCGCAGCGGTTCGGTCAGCGAGGCCGCCACGCGCCTGAACGTGTCGCCCTCGGCCGTGAGCCGGCAGGTGGCCGCGCTCGAAGACCTGCTCTCCGTGCCGCTGTTCGAGCGGCGCCCGCGCGGCATGGCGCCCAGCGCCGCCGGCGAGCTGCTGGCGGCCTACGCCCGGCGCGGCGCGCTGGAGGCGGACCGCGTGGTGTCGGACATTGCGGCGCTGCAGGGCCTGCACACCGGGCTGGTGCGCGTGTGCAGCTCGGCCGGCTTTGCCATCGAATTCCTGCCGCGGGTGATGGCGCAGTTCCGCACGCAGTACCCCGGCATCCAGTTCCACCTGCGGGTGGTCAGCCCCGCAGCCGTGACCACCGCCGTGCTCAACGGCGATGCCGACATCGGGCTGACCTACAGCCGATCGGCCGAGCGCGACATCACCGTGCAGCACCGGCTGGCATCACCCGTCATCGCCATCATGCGCAAGGACCACACGCTCGCGCGATTCGCGTCGGTCACGCTGGCGCAGATGCATGGCTACCCCATCGCCCTGCCCGAGCGCGACAACACCGTGCGCCAGCTGTTCGACATCGGCTGCAGCCAGCGCGGCCTGGTGTTCGAGCCCGCGCTGGTGTGCAACCACTTCGAGACCCTGATGCACTTCGTGCTGCACGGCGGCGGCCTTTCGATCTCGGGCGAAGTCACGGTGCGCGACCGCGTGCAGCGCGGCGAGCTGCACGCCGCGCAGATCCGCGAGCCCGGCATGGGCGCGCGCTACACCGAGCTGCAGACGCTGCACGGCCGCACCCTGCCGGCCGCCGTGCGCATGTTCCTGGAGTTCCTGCGCGGCCAGCTGCGGGACAATGCAGCGGCACCACCCGTGCCTTCCAGAAAAAAAACGCCCCCACCCAAGTCCAGATGAAGACCTCCGACATCGAGCCCTTCTTCGCCACCCTCAAGGCGGCCAACCCCATGCCCAACACGGAGCTGGAATACACCACCCCGTTCGAACTGCTGGCCGCCGTGCTGCTGTCGGCCCAAGCCACCGACGTGGGCGTGAACAAGGCCACGCGCAAGCTGTTCCCGGTGGCGGGCACGCCCCAGGCCGTCTGGGACTTGGGCCTCGAGGGCCTGGAGGGCTACATCAAGACCATCGGCCTGTACAAGAGCAAGGCCCGCCACCTGCTGCAGACCTGCCAGATCCTGGTGGAGCAGCACGGCAGCCAGGTCCCCCGCACCCGCGAAGCCCTGGAGGCCCTGCCCGGCGTGGGCCGCAAGACGGCCAACGTGGTGCTCAACGTGGCGTTCGGCCAACCCACCATGGCGGTGGACACCCACATCTTCCGCGTGAGCAACCGCACCGGCCTGGCCCCGGGCAAAAACCCGCTGGCCGTGGAGCTGCAGCTGATGAAGCGCGTGCCCCCCGAGTACGCCGTGGACTCGCACCACTGGCTCATCCTGCACGGCCGCTATGTGTGCCAGGCGCGCAAGCCGCACTGCTGGGAGTGCGTGGTGGCACGGTATTGCGATTTCGAGCCGAAGGTGATGGCGCCTTGATCCATACGGCCTGCCGCTACAGATTCGATAGCTGCTCGCGCTTAACAGTCAAGCGGTAGAGGCCTCAAAGCCTTCATGCTTGGCGAGCGACTGCATGTTTGCGCAGCCAGGCGGCAAAGGCTTCTTCCGAAATGTCTCCGGCAGCGACGGCGAGCATGGTCATCACGCAAGACGCATCATCCGCAGCCAACGTCCACCCGTTCAGACGCAGAAACAGTTCCGCCGCCACGAAGCCTGTACGCTTGTTGCCGTCAATGAAAGGATGGTTGCGAGAAATGCCGTAGCCGTACGACGCGGCCAAGGCAGGGGCATCGGGCGGCGGCTCGCCGTAGTGGCTCAGATGGAGCGGCTTGCCCAATGCCGAATCCAGCAATCCTGCATCACGCACGCCTGCACCTCCGCCATGCTCTGCCAACTGCATTTCATGGATGGCAACAATGACAGCCCTGTCCAGCCAGACCCACTGGCTCATTTGGCCAACTCGTGCAAAACGGCCCGACGCTCTTTCATGATCTCGCGCGCAACGCGCATCTGCGCTTCGAATTCCGGATTGTGGGTCGTGATGCGCAAGCCATCAGGTGACTCGGTCACGTACAGCTCATCGCCCTTCTCCAACTGCAGTCGCGCCAGCAGCTCCTTGGGGAAGATGGCTCCGACAGAGTTACCGACTTGGGTGAGTTTGAGGGTGTGCATGGGAACTCCAGTAATTACACATGTAATACTAAACCTGCCCGCTGCCTCCGTCAAACGTAGCGTTAATTCCCAGATCTGCCATATCGACTGAAACGCCAGCCCAGCTGACATCAAACCCCGCCACCCGACGCTCGGGCGGCACCGGGTGCGCCCGCAGCGCCCAGGTCGCACCCGCCACCACGCTGTCGATCACCGGCACGCCCACTTGCGGCTGCACGGCGGCGGCCATGCCGGCCAGGCCCGCACCGCCCAGGATGACCGCCTGCACACCCATCTGGCGCACGACATCGCGGCAGGCCTGGGCCAGCAAGGCGCGGGCAGCGTCCGGGTCGGCAGCCAGCTGAGCGCCTGTGGGGGCCACGGTGTGGATACCTGCCAGCCCGTGCGCATGCCCCAGGGCCTGCGCCAGGCGCTGCAGCATGGGGCCCCAGCGCTCGCCACCGGTGACGATGGCAAAGCGGCCGTGGCGGGCGGCTTCGATGAAGGACGCTTCGGCCAGGCCGGTCACGGGCACCGGGCTGCTTTCACGCAGGGCCATGAGTCCCGGGTCGCCAAAGCAGCCGATCAGCACGGCATCGGGCGGCGGCTGCCTGCCCTGCGGCTGTGCCAGGTCATGGGCCCAGGCGTCGAGCGCGGCATGCGCTGCCACGGCGTAGCTCGCCTCGCAGGCGATGTACGGCGCACCGAAACGGGCGGTGGCAGTGCGCACTGCCACATGCGAGCCGGCAGCGGCCTGCACGTGGTGCTGCAGCAGCGTGCTCACGCTGGCGGAGGTGTTGGGGTTGATGACCAGCAGTTGGCGCACGGTTAAAGAAGGTCGTGGAGGTCGGGTCGATGCGTTCAGGCCGCGCGGCCCAGCAGCAGACCGATGAGGTCGGGCGCATCGCTGGCGGGCGGGGTGAACTCCAGCTGGGACTCGATGCGTTTCAAATGGTCCAGCATCAGCCGCGCCGCCTCGCGCGCGTCGCGCAAGCGGATGGCGTCGATCAGCGCGCGGTGCTCCCGGCAGCCGCAGGCCGTGGCCTCCTCGCGCTCGCGGGCATGGCTGGGGCTATAGGTCATGAGGATGAGCGAGGTGCGCGAGACCAGTTCGCGCAGGATGCGCCCGAGCGTCTGGTGGCCCGCGGCCTGGGCGATGTGCAGGTGAAAGTCGCCCGACAGGCGGATGGCCCGGCGCATGTCGCCACCGGCGCGCGCAGCCTCTTCGTCGTCGATGCAGGTGCGCAGCGCGGCAATGTCGGCGTCGGTGGCGTTGGCGATGAAAAGCTCGACCAGCCGCGGCTCGAGCAGGCGACGGACCTCGAAAACTTCGCGCGCCTCTTCCGGTGTCGGCTGGGCGATGGACGCGCCCCGGTTGGGTGTGAGCGTGACCACCTGCTCGTTGGCCAGCCGCACCAGCAGCGGCCGCACGCGCGTGCGCGACACGCCGAAGGCCGCTGCCAGCTTGTCTTCGACCAGCTTGGTGCCGGGCGGCAGGCGGTGGTCCAGAATGGCCGACACCATGCGGTCGTACATGTCGTTGTCGCTCAGCTGGCCCGGGACGTCGGCCATAGGCGACTGCATGGTCGACTGAACGGGCGATTCGGCGGGCGCGGAGGCGGGGGCAGAAGCGGCAGCCTGGGCTGCGCGCCGGGGTTTCTTGGCAGTCGTGGTCATAGATGTGCCGTTTTTACCCCGAACGGCCCTTGCGCCCGCGGCCCAATGCCCACACCAGGGCGAGCGTGATGCCCATGACCACGAACGACACCACCGTGGTCAGGGTGCCCAGCGCGTAGATCGACGGCGTGGTGACCGTGCTGGTCAGGCCCTGCAGCTCCAGCGGCAGCGTGTTCACGTCGCCGATGGCCTGCGAGGTGCGGGCGATCTCGTCCCAGCTGAGCGTGAAGCCGAACATGCCGATGCCCACCACCGAGGGCGCGATCAGCGGCAGCACCACATGGGCAAAGCCCTGCCAGGGCGTGGCGCCCAGGTCGCGCGCGGCCTCTTCGTACGCCGGGTTGAAGCGGTTGAACACCGCGAACATGATCAGCAGGCCGAACGGCAGCGTCCAGGTCAGGTGCGCGCCCAGGGCCGAGGTGAACAGGCCGAGCGACGTGCCGTAGCCCTCCAGCGCGCTCTCCATGCCCAGCCATTCGAGCGCGGCCTTGATGCCGTTGTCGATGAGCCGGAACTCCAGCCCGATGCCCAGCGAGACGATGATGGACGGCATGATCAGGCTGGCCACGACGATGAAGAACAGCGTGTTGCCGCCCGCCAGCCTCTTGCGAAAGGCCAGGCCCGCCAGCACCGACAGCACCACCGTGCACAGCATCACCGCCACACCCAGGCCCAGCGAGCGCCACAGCGCCGCGCCGATGTCCACCACGCCCAAGCCTTCGGCCAGCTTGTGGAACCAGTGCAGCGACACGCCGCGCATGGGAAAGGTCAGCCCGCCTTCGGGGCCCTGGAAGCTCAGGATGAAGATGACGAACATGGGCCCGTACATGAACAGCACGAACAGGCTGAACACGATGGCCAGCAGCCAGAAGCTGGCGGGGCGGGATTCGCGAGGAGCTTTCATGCGGGATTCCTACGATGGACCAATTTCGGCAACAAGCCATTCAACATGGCATGAACCAAGCCAGTGACACCGTGGAGCCGGCTTTGCCGGGCCACCGGTGTCGCCCCCTGGAGGGGGGTGGCGGCTACACGAAGTGAGCAAGCAACGGGGGTGTTCATAGTTCTTTTCGGATGTCCACGAGGCGCGTGAGGCCCCAGATGATCATGAGCACCACCGCGAGCAGGATCACGGCATTGGCCGCGGCCAGCGGGAACTGCAGGTACGACGTCTGCACCTGGATGATCTTGCCGATGGAGGCGATCTGCTGGCCGCCCATCACGCCGATGGTGACGAAGTCGCCCATGACGATGGTGATCACGAAAATGGACCCGATGATGATGCCGGTGCGCGACAGCGGCACGATCACGTTCCACAGCGTCTGCCAGCCGCTGGCCCCGCTGTCGCTGGCGGCCTCGATGAGGCTGCGGTCGATGCGCATCATGCTGTTGAAGATGGGCACGATCATGAACATGGTGTACAGGTGCACGAAGGCCAGCACCACCGAGAAGTCCGAGAACAGCAGCCATTCGACGGGCTGATCGACCAGCCCCGCCCCCACCAGGGTCTGGTTCACCAGCCCGTTGCGCCCCAGCAGCGGCACCCACGAGATCATGCGGATCACGTTCGACGTCCAGAACGGAATGGTGCACAGCACGAACAGCAGCGTCTGCATGCCCGACGAGCGCACATGAAAGGCCAGGAAATAGGCCACCGTGAAGCCGATCACCAGCGTGATCAGCCACACCAGAAAACTGAACTTGAGCGTGGACCAGTACGTCTTGAGCGTGACGCACAGGCCGTCTGACGCATCGCCACAGCCCGCAAAGATCGACACGTAGTTCTTGAACGTGAAGCCCGGCAGCAATTCGTACTCGTTGAAGTCCCAGAAGCTGACCATCACGATCAGCGCGAGCGGCACCAGGAAGAACAGCACGAACACCAGCGTGAACGGCGCGGCCTGCCACCAGGCGGCAATGCCGCGCCCGGGGGCGGCGCTGGCAGGCAAGGTCGGAGTGTGGGTGGTGCTCATGGTGGTGCGGTTCAGCCAAATTAGCGCAAGAGAACGTGACTATTCACAAGGATTCGCGTTCGATCGATCCGAGCCGTTCGGGCTGAGCCTGTCGAAGCCTCGTGCGGCGCTTCGACAGGCTCAGCGTGAACGGGTTGGGATTTTTCCAATGACGGATCGGCACAAAAAGTCATGCTGAGCCCTCACTTCGACAAGCTCAGTGCGAACGGTTGGGGGTGGATTGGGGTCGGATTGGGGGTTGCGGTGAACACACGCCCTCCCCCAAACCGTTCGGGCTGAGCCTGTCGGAGCCAGGCCCCGCCCTTCACTCCGTCAGGCCGCGACGAATTCATTCCACTTCTGAACCATGTAGTTGTTCTCGTCCATCAGCGCGTTCCAGCAGGCGATGCCACCCATGCGCGATTCATAGCTGCCGCCGTCGCGCACCGCGCCGGTCTTGGCCAGCACGTCGCCATTGGGGCTCTTGATGTCCTGCGTGGCGGGCTTGCCTTCCATCCAGTAGGCCCACTCGTAGGCTTCCATCTTGGACTTGGCGGTCTCCAGCACGGCGCTGTAGTAGCCCTGGCGGTTCAGGTACGCACCGGCCCAGCCGTCCAGGAACCAGTTGATGAACTCGTACGCGCCATCAAGCTTGCGGCCGCTCAATGTGGCCGGCAGGCCAAAGCCTGCAGCCCAGGCGCGGTAGCCTTCCTTGAGCGGCTGGAAGTTGCAGGCGATGCCCTTGGTGCGCACGGCGGTGACGGCCGGGCTCCACATCGACTGGATCACCACCTCGCCCGATGCCATCAGGTTGACCGACTCGTTGAAGTCCTTCCACAGCGCGCGGAACTGGCCCTGCTTCTTGGCTTCGATCAGGGTCTTGATCGTGAGGTCGATCTCCTTCTTGGTCATGTTGCCCTTGTCAGGATACTTGTAGATGCCCATGGCCTCGACCACCATGGCGGCGTCCATGATGCCGATCGAAGGAATGTTCAGGATCGCGGTCTTGCCCTTGAACTCGGGGTTCAGAAGCTCGGCCCAGGAGCTGATGGGGCGCTTGATCAAATCGGGGCGGATGCCCAGCGTGTCGGCGTTGTACACGGTGGGGATCAGCGACATGAACTGCGTGGGCGCGGTTGCGAACTTCTTGGATTTTTCGCCTTCCAGGTAGATCACCTTCTTGGGCGCCGTGCCCTGGTCGCCCACGGCCTTGCCGGCCACCATGCCGGTGGTGAACAGCGTGGTGATCTTGTCGGCGTTCTTGATGCGCTTGGTGTCGATGCCCTTCAAGTTGCCCGTGGGCACGATCTTTTTCAGCGAGAAGTACTCGGTGTCGATCAGGTCGAAACTGTTGGGCGCGGTCACGGCGCGCTTGGTCACGTCGTCCGTGGTCACGGCCACGTACTGGATCTCGATGCCGGTGTCGGCCTTGAACTTCTCGGCAATGGCCTTGTCCTGGTTCACCGCCGTGCCCAGGTAGCGCAGCACGATCTTCTCCTGCGAATGGACGGCCGGGAACACGCCAGCGGCCAGGATGCCCGCCGTGCCCTTGAGCAGCGAGCGGCGCTGCATGCCGCCGGTGGTGTCGGAGGCGGCGGCAGCAACAACAGCGGGGGAATCAGCACGAGAGTCGTCGGACATGGGAAAGCTCCTTGGTTGGCGAAGTGGCAGGGGGTTGGAAACGAGAGGACGAACGATCAAACGAAAAAGGGTCAGGCCGGCACGGCCTGCGCAGTGGCCGCATCAGCAGCAGCAGCAGGCGCGGATACCGGCACCGTGCGGGGCGACAGCGGGTGGGCCTGCTCCGGCGTCCAGTGCAGCTGCACGCCCTGGCCCACCGCATACGGCTGGGTGGCAAAGGCGGCCTCGGACACCATCACCGAATACGCCGCCGTGGCGTTGGCCGACAGGGCCACGCCCTGCTTTTGCAGGCCCAGCAGCACATAGGTGCCCTGGTACTCCACGTCGGTCACCACGGCCTGCATGCGCTGGGCGCCCCAGGGCAGCTCGGCACTGGCAGGGGCGATCTGCAGGTGGTCGGTGCGCACGCCGACCTTGCCGTCCAGCGTATCGATCACGTTGTGGCCGCCCATGAAGCGCGCCACGAACTCGCTGGCCGGCCGGTTGTAGACCTCGTGCGGGCTGCCCACCTGCTCGATCACGCCGTGGTTCATCACCACCATGGTGTCGGCCAGGGCCATGGCTTCTTCCTGCGAGTGGGTCACGTGGATGAAAGTCAGGCCCAGCTCCTTTTGCCAGCGGCGCAGCTCGGCGCGCATCTGGATGCGCAGGAAAGGGTCCAGCGCGGAAAGCGGTTCGTCCAGCAGCAGCACGCGCGGCTGGGTGATGAGCGCGCGCGCCAGCGCCACGCGCTGCTGCTGCCCGCCCGACAGCTCGGCCGGCTTGCGATCGGCCAGGTGGCCCATGGCCACTCGCTCGAGCAGGTCGCGCGCCTTGGCTTGGCGCTCTGCCTTGGCCACGCCCTTCATCTTCAAACTGAAGGCCACGTTGTCCAGCGCCGACAGGTGCGGGAACAGCGCAAAGCTCTGGAACATCATGGCCGTGCCGCGCGCCGCGGCGGGCAGGTCGGTGATGTTGCGGTTCTCCAGCAGGATGTCGCCGCTGGTGACCGACTCGTGCCCGGCGATCATGCGCAAGGTCGTGCTCTTGCCGCAGCCCGAGGGGCCCAGCAGGCAGCAATAGCTGCCGCTCGCAATGCGCAGGTTGATCGCATCCACCGCGGGTTTGCCGTGGGCATACCGCTTGGTGAGTGCGACGATTTCGATGGCGGCCGGGGCCTTGGCAGGGGCTGGGACTTGCATGCACTGCCTATTGCAAGCGCCGTGCCAGTTTTGTACACAATCTTTTATTCACTTTGAGTACAAAATGCACCAGCATCGTGCGCACAGCGCACCAGTTGCACGAACCGCCGGCACCTCGCCCGCACGGTGCAGCCTTTTATTGGTGCGAAAACGTTTGCGCGGCGCGCCTTGCTGGTGAGCCGCTCGGCGCATGGCTATACTGAAACCGAGGCAGACACAAATACTTACCTTTACAAGAGGCGCCACCTCCCCCCACGCCGGATGACGCACCTTGACCCGCGCTCCATGATCGCCATGGCGGGCTTCATGTCCGCGGTCATGGCCATCGTGCTCCTGTTCATGCGGCGGCACTACCCGCCATCGATCCGTGGCGTGGGCGCCTGGGCGGTGGCCCCGCTGCTGTGGCTGGCCTCCACCGTGCTCTTCAGCGTGCGCGGTTTCGTACCCGACTGGCTGAGCCTGGTGCTCGCCAACGAACTGCTGGTGCTGGGCACCGTCACCTACTACATGGGCACGCGCAGCTTCATGGGGGCGCCCAGCACCTGGCGCGTGTGGGCCTGGGTCATGGCCGCCAGCACGCTGGTATTCATCGTGCTCACCTACTGGGTCCCGCACTACGCGCTGCGGGTGGCCTTCTTCTCGGCCATGATGGGTTTCATCTACGCCGCGCAGCTGCGCTTCATGCTGCGCCATGGCGAGCAGACCTTTCCGGTGCGCCTGGTGGAGGCGGTGCTGGCCCTGCACATGGCCGTGCTCGCCCTGCGGCTCGTCTCCATCGCCATCGGGCATGCGGGGGCCAACCTGATGGAGCCCTCGATGTTCCAGACCTTCTACATCGGCGCCTACGTGCTGACGGTGCTCATGCTGTCCATCGGCGCGGTGCTGATGGCCACCGACCGGCTGCGCACCGAGCTGGAACACCTGGCCACGCACGACTCGCTGACCAACACGCTCAACCGCCGCGCGCTGCTGCAGCGCTGCGAGGACGAACTGGAGCGCGCCCACCGCTACGGCCAGGGCCCGTCCATCATGATGCTGGACCTGGACAACTTCAAGGCCGTGAACGACACCCACGGCCACCAGCACGGCGATGCGGTGCTGGTGCACTTTGCCGACAGCACACGGCAGGTGCTGCGCCGGCAAGACCGCCTGGGCCGCTACGGCGGGGAGGAATTCATGGTGCTGCTGCCCGGTGCCGATGCCGCAGCCGCCGCGCAGGTGGCCCAGCGCATCCACGCCGCCCTGGCCGCGGGCCACGCCCTCGACTGCCAGGTCAGCATCGGCGTGACCAGCTGGCAGGGGCCGGACGAGACGCTGGACGCGATGCTCTCGCGCGCCGATGCGGCGCTGTACCGCGCCAAGGAACAGGGCCGCAACCGCACCGTGGCGGCCTGACGCAGGCCACCCGTCAGGCTGTCTGCGTGGCCACGCCGGCCGACTCGAAGCTCGCCATCTCGCCCAGCACCGCGCAGGCCGACTGCAGCAACGGCCAGGCCAGCGCCGCGCCCGAGCCCTCGCCCAGGCGCAGGCCCAGGTCCAGCAGCGGCTCGGCCTGCATCTGCGCCAGCATGAGGCTGTGGCCCCGTTCGCCCGAGCGGTGGGCGAACACGCAGCGCTGCAGCACATGCGGCTGCAGGCGGCTGGCCACCAGAACAGCAGCACTGGTGATGAAGCCGTCCACCACGATCACGCGGCGCTCGGCAGCCGCCTGCAGCACCGCGCCGACCAGTGTGGCCACCTCGAAGCCGCCCAGGGCCGCCAGTGCATCGAGCGCACTGGTGGCCTCGGCGTTCACATCCAGTGCCTGCTGCAGCACGGCGCGCTTGCGCTCGATGCCGGCGGCGTCGAGCCCGGTGCCCGCACCCGTCACCTCGGCCAGCGGCAGGCCGGCCAGGCGCGCGAGCAGCAGCGACGCCACCGACGTGTTGCCGATGCCCATCTCGCCCAGCAGCAGCGCATTGCCGGGCAGGCCGCGCACCACCTCTACGCCATTCGCCAGGGCCTCGCTGCACTGCGCTGCCGTCATCGCAGGGCCCACGGACGCATCTTGCGTGCCCAGCGCCACCTTGCGCAGCAGCAATTGCGGCTGGCCCGGCGCGGCATCACGCGCCGCGATGGGCTTGCCCACGCCGCAGTCCACCACCGTGAGGCCCAGGCCGTGCTGGCGCGCCAGCACGCTCACGGCGGCGCCACCGGCCAGGAAGTTCTCGACCATCTGCCAGGTCACGTCGCTCGGAAACGCCGACACGCCCCTTGCGGCCAGCCCGTGGTCGCCCGCGCACACCAGCATCTGCGGCGCATGCAGTGCAGGTGTCTCGGTGCCCTGGATGACGCCCAGGCGCAGCGCCAGGCGCTCCAGCGCGCCCAATGAACCGAGCGGCTTGGTCTTGTAATCGATCACATGCTGCAGGCGGGCGGCCAACGCGGCATCATGCAAATCATCAACGGACGGTAGAACGAAAGGTGCAGTCATGGTGGTAGTGAACACAAAGAATGACGCTGTGCACGCTGCGGCACAGCAGGGTTACGCGAAAGAGGCCCAGGCCTACGCGCGCGGCCGGCCGGACTACCCGGCGGCGCTGTCGGACTGGCTGGCGCACACCCTGGGCCTGGGCCCGGGGCGGCAGGTGGCCGATGTGGGTGCGGGCACGGGCAAGTTCACCGCGCTGCTGGCGACCACCGGCGCGGATGTGGTGGGCGTGGAGCCGGTGGACGCGATGCGCGCCAAGATCGACGCGCTGCAGTTGCCCACGGTGCGCACGCTGGCAGGCACGGCGCAGGCCATCCCGCTGCCCGATGCCACGCTCGACGCGGTGGTCTGCGCGCAGGCGTTCCACTGGTTCGCGGGCACCGACGCGCTGGACGAGTTCCACCGCGTGCTGCGCCCCGGCGGCAAGCTCGGCCTGGTCTGGAATGTGCGCGACGAGTCCGTGGACTGGGTGGCCGAGCTGACCACCATCATCACGCCCTTCGAAGGCGATGCCCCGCGGTTCTACAAGGGCGACTGGAAGCAACCGTTCCCCCACCCCGGCTTCAGCGCCCTGGCCGAGACGCGACTGCAGCACGAACACGTGGGCCCGCCAGAGCAGGTCATCATCGACCGCTTCATGTCGGTGAGCTTCATCGCCGCGCTGCCCGATGCCGAGCGCCAGCAAGTGCGTGCGCAGATCGAAGAACTCATCGCCCGCCATCCCGCGCTGCGCGGGCAAGACACCGTGCGGTTCCCGTACACCACGCTCGCATACCACTGCGAGCGGCTCTGAGGCGGCGCGCACCGTCATGCCGCAGCAGGCGTGATGCCAGGCACCGGTCGCGCTATCAACGCAGCCAGCACGCCGGGCGCAAAGCAAGCATCGGCGGACCGCGCTAGGCCGTCGAACACGCTGTCGAGCGTGGGGGCGCGCGTGCCGAACAGCGCGTGCAGCACCGCCGTGTCTTCGAACAGGCCGTGCAGGTAGACCCCCAGCACATTGCCCGCCGCATTGGTCCAGGCCAGGCCCGGCATCACCTCGCGCGCCACATCGCCCCCGGCGGCCATGGCCGGGTGCTGCGCGGTCTGCCCGTGGTGGATCTCGTAGCCCGACACCTCCACCCCTGACAACGCGCTCCATGCGCCCGCCAGCGTGCCCCAGCGGGTGCGCGTGAGCCGCACCGTCTTATCGCGCGCAAAGGCGGTCACCAGCGGCAACAGGCCCAGGCCGGGCGCGTTGCCGTCGATGCCGTCGGTGTCGATCAGCGCCTCGCCCAGCATCTGCAGGCCGCCGCACACGCCCAGCACCCGCCCGCCGCGCGCGGCATGGGTGGCGATGGCCCCGTCAAGGCCTTGGGCGCGCAGCCAGGCCAGGTCGTACGCCGTGGCCTTGGAGCCGGGCAGCACCACCCAGTCGGCAGGTGCGAGCCCCGCCAGATCGGCTGGACTGCGCACCCACTGCAGGCGCACGCCGGGCACGTTCTTGAGCGGCTGAAACTCATCCAGGTTGCTGATGCGCGGGTAGGCGATGACGGCCACGGTGGTGTGCACTGCGCCGGCTGCGGTGCTGCGGTCGTCGAAGACACCGTCCTCTTCGGGCAATCCGTGGTGCCACTGCATAGGGATGGTGGCCACCGTGGGCACGCCGGTCAGGTCCTGCAGCATCTGCGGCGCGGGGGCCAGCAAGGCAGCGTCGCCGCGAAACTTGTTGAGCACAAAGCCGTGGATGAGCGCGCGCTCGTCTTCGGGCAACAGCGCCCAGGTGCCGTACAGGTGCGCAAACGCGCCGCCCCGGTCGATGTCGGTCACCAGCAGGCAGCGCGCATCGCTGTGGCGGGCCACGCGCATGTTCACGATGTCGCTGGCGTGCAGGTTGATCTCCGCGGGCGAGCCCGCGCCTTCGATCACCACCACGTCGTTCTCGGCGCGCAGGGCGTCCAGCGCAGCGGCGATCTGCGGCCACACGCGTTCGCTGCGGCCGCGCCAGGGCAGCGCGGTCAGCTCGGCGCTCACCTGCCCCATCAGCACCACCTGGCTCTTGGTGTCGGCCTCGGGCTTGAGCAGCAGCGGGTTCATGCGCACCTCGGGCGTGGCGCGGGCCGCCAGCGCCTGGAAGTACTGCGCGCTGCCGATCTCGCCCCAGGCGCCAAAGCCACCCGCGTCGGCGCCCGTGCCGCCGGGGCCGGGCACCACGCGCGCGTTGTTGCTCATGTTCTGCGCCTTGAAAGGCGCCACCTTCAGGCCCTGGTTGCTGTACCAGCGGCACAGGGCGGTGGTGAGCCAGCTTTTGCCGGCGCCGCTGGTGGTGCCCAGCACCATCACGCAGCGGGCCAGCGAGGAAGGTTGCGAAGGCACGGTCATTAGGAATGAAACGAATGCTGCCGACTATAGCCTGCGCGCGCCTAAAGATCACATCGTGCCTACCTCAAAATCCGACTATTGATCGATTGCTGTATCTCCCCCTCGGAGTGGCACGCAGCCCTATTATCAGGCCTCTTTGTTCTCCTTGATACTGAAACCCATTTCGCTCGTTGCGCCCTTACCACCCTGTGCCGTCTGCTCAGAGTACTCAGTCTTGATTTTTGCGGCTTGAAAGCCGTAGTTCACCATAACAATGTCGCCCTCAGCGGTTCCACTGACAGCCACGTTAGTAACAATCACATCAGTCAGTGTGATTTTAAAAAATTCGATCTGCGCACCACCAGCCTTACACATCGAGATTTCCATCTGACCCAGGTGTTTGCCTGTGGCGCAGTGCTTGAGCACGGCAGGATAAGCCTTGTCAATATGAGCAGTGATGTTCAGATTCTGAAATGTCGCCTTACCAGCACCGGCCCCGCCACCCGTCGCCATAGAGTGCGGCTGAGAGGTACCCCAAGTGAACGACTTGACATCGGTCCAATCCTTGTGCGAAGCATCTTTTGACTCGCCGATGGCGCCTTCCACTTTCATAAAAATTGCAACTGCCATTACCAATCTTTCGTCATTTAAATTAATTTAGCAAAGCCACAAGCAATGCACCCAAATAAAAACACAAGGTTGCAAAAAAGGATCAAAAAAAGGGATAATCCAACAAGTATTGTTTTACGCCAGCCTCAGGAATCTTTAATTTGCAACACTCTACTCGTGCTTGAAAATAAAATGCGAGATAAAATCACATTACAGCAAAAATCAAAAGACATTTTTGACAGACACTTCCAGCAAAGACAAAAACACACAGCCAAAGAAATTATTTTCTAGAATGCACGCCTTGCCAATCAAAACAATCGTTGCAACTCACCCCTCCATCAACGATCCTTGCGCAAGTGTACTAAGCAAACGGCCAAAATCACCAGCAAAACAACAATCCATACAAATTCGAAACATCATCACTGTGCACGGGTATATTTTGGCATTTTTAACCAGAAATAATACACTTTGAAACCAATTAAAGTATTAAAATACCCAATAAACACTTTTAACTTAAGATCTAAAATACTTAATATTTAAAAAATCTATTAACTTACGCAATCAGAAAAATGCCCGATTTAATTGATTATTCTTTTTTAAGCGATCTTGAAGGCGGACGACGCACAAAAGCCTATGTCCCAGCATCCGAAACCAGCAAAAGCGGTGTAACAGTGGCAACTGGATTTGATCTAGGGCAGCACTCGGAGCATGACTTAAAAAGACTAGGACTGAGTTCAACCTTGATCGTAAAATTGAAACCCTATTTGGGATTAAAGAAAGAAAAGGCAACAGAACTTCTCGACAAATCGCCGTTAACGGTAACAGCATCCGAAGCAGAAATCATCGACAAGGCTGTAAAATCGGCACACTTGGCAGCCATTAAGCTCAAATACGATACAGCTTCTAGCGAAAAAAGTTTTTTAGATCTGCCAGCTGAAGCTCAAACAGTAATTGCATCGGTTTCATTTCAGTACGGGAAGAACCTTGATGCAGTTTTACCTAAATTTTGGTCTCTAGTGGTTAAGCAAGATTGGGAAGCGACCGTCAAACTTTTGAATAATTTTGGCGACAAATATCACACCCGCAGGAGAAAAGAGGCGGCTCTTTTAGATAAGGTAAAATGAGAAATTCTTTACTTGTCGCGACAGTTCTAATTTTTCTCAGCAATGCTTTGCAGGCAAGTCAAAGCTCCGAGCAATCAACACTTGTTCAAGTATATCCAACCAACAAGAGTTTCTCGACTGCTCTAATGGACGTCAAAAAGACTCTTATCAAGTCCCGGACTCCAATAAAGTTTGAAAATGGTGCACTGGCGGATAACTGCACCGATTATTTGACATACTTAGCGACAAGTGCAACTGAAGAAACCGTTATCAACGAAGAAGTGCACTCGGAATATTTAACCTGTGAAGCGTTGTATTTAATTTCAAAAGAAAAATACATTGTCAGCAAAAATAATTTGCTTTCACCTAGTGCTGCAAGGAAAATTTTTGAGCATTTGGATTTTCGCTCTTTTCCATCATCCCTACGCAACCGCGCGGACGATCAACAACATACGTTTAAGACTCTCTTACCTTCAAGCAAAGTAAAATTATCCAAAAATTCAATAGAGGTTGAAAATAGCGAGCAATTTTTCGGATTGAAAATTGTTGGTGTGGTCCGCCGCACGGTCGTGACCAAGGGAGTAAAAGCTACCAAAACAGAATGGATTGTTTGGATTGGAGACGAAAGAAAAGACGGAAACTACAAGTCCTATTCCACCATGGTCGTGACTCCGTCGAACCCATCATCTAACGGGCCATATATAGGATCAATTTACCCGCCCGGGGTTAGTCTAGAGACACTGCCGAAGGGCCGCTAATATCTTATTAAGGACGCGTTCAGCGCGCACCCAGGGGCCGCACCATGCGGTCCATGATGTGGTCGAGCGCCGCCGCCGCATCGGTGCAGCGGCCGGTGTGCACCGGGGACGTCTGAATGATCGCGCTGCGCCGCGCCGTCAGCCAGTGAAAGCGCGAGCGGAAGGGCAACTGCGCAATCGGCCCGCAACCCGCCTCGCCCGCGCAGATGGCGACGATGGCCGACAGGTGGCGGCGCACGGTGTCGATGTCGACCTGCGGGTCCATGGCCAGCAGGCGCGCCTCGTCGAGCGCGATCGCCGCTTGCAGGAAGCCGCTGCGGTGGCACGACAGGATCACGCCGGCGTTGACGAATTCTTCGCGCTCCACACGCGGCACCACGCGCACGACGGCGTAGTCGTACACGTCCATCTCAGCGCTGCGCATCGAAGGCTCCCTTCAACGCATCCACCCAGGCGGCACGGCCTTCCAGGCGCGCGCAGAAATGGTCCACATAGGCCTGGCGGTGGCTGGCCGGTGCCGACAGCGGGCCCTCGGTGTGCTCAGCCCCGGCGATGGCCAGGAACTCGTCGGGCACATCGGCCAGGATGTGGGTGAGCACATCGCGCGTGAGCAGCGCGGCCAGCTCGCCATCCACCTGCGCAATGGCGGTGGCGCGGTGCAGCAGCACGTGGTCGGCCATGGGTGCAAACGGCTTGGCCGGCTGCGCCACCGCGCCGTTCCACGCATGGTGAAAAGTCAGCGATGCGCCGTGGTCGATGAGCCAGGGCTTGCGGTGCCACATCAGCAGGTTGGTGTTGCGCGCGGTGCGGTCCACATTGGCCACTAGGGCGTCGAACCACACCAGGCGCGACGCGAAGTCGTCGGTCACCTCGTCGACCGCCGGGTCGAAGTTGAGCGCACCCGACAGGTAATCGAGCCCCACGTTGAGGCCGGCGCTGGCGCGCACCAGGTCTTGGATCTCGGGGTCGGGCTCGGTCTGCGCGAGCGCCGGGTCCAGGTCGGCCAGCACGATCTCGGGCACCGGCAGTTGCAGGGCACGGGCGATGCCGCCCGAGATGAGCTCGGCCAACAAGGCGCGCACGCCCTGCCCTGCACCGCGGAACTTGAGCACGTACAGGCCCAGGTCGTCGCCCTCGACCACGGCGGGCATGGAGCCGCCTTCACGCAGCGGCGTGACATAGCGGGTGACAGTGATGGTTCGCACGAAGTGGCGCTCCTCAGGGGTTGGATGGATCGGGCATGGTAGCGGCGGCGCGCTGCACATCGTGGACGGCGCGGGCCAGTGCCTGCTGCGCGGGGGGCGCCAGCACGCCCAGTCGCACATGGCTGGGCAGGCCAAACGAGCTGCAGTCGCGCAGCTTGATGCCGTGCGCGCGCAGAGCGCGCAGCCACTGTGCTGTCTGGGTGGATGGGGCGGTGTCGGCTGCGCGGGCAGCTTGAGAGGTATCGACCGTGTGAGATGCATCGGCCACGTGGGCAACTGACAGTTGCGCCACGAAGTAGTTCGCCAGGCTTCCAGGCACCACGCGCCAGCCCAGGGCGGCGCACAACGCCTGCTGCGCAGCCTTCCATTCGCGCAGCGTGGCCAGGCTGTGCTGCAGCCACTGCTGCACCGTGGGCAGTGTCCAGGCGGTGAGCATGGCCACACCGTGCGCGCCCACAGGCCACGAGGGCGCCAGGCGCTGCAGTGCGGCGATGCGCTCGGGGGTCTCGTGCGCCGGGGCGATGGCATAGGCGGCCCGCACGCCCGTCAGGCCCAGCGCCTTGTTGGGGGTCCACAGCTGCCAGGCCGTCGGCGGCGCGTGGGTACGGTGGCCGTCCAGGCGCAGCGGGGCGTAGGCGCAGTCCAGCACCTGCAGGGCAGTAGCTGCGCAGCCGTGTTCACGCCACGCTGCCAGCGCGGGGTCCGTCACGCCCAGCGGGCTCGACGGCTCGCACGCCCAGTGCAGGGCGGCCTGCGTTGGCAGACCACCGCGTGTTGCGCGGATGACGCCCAGGCCCCACGCCTGCGCGGCGTGTGAGTAGTCGCCATAGCTGTGCGCGGGCACCTCCACACAGGTCGCACTCTGGCGCGCAGCAAAAGCGGTAGTGCGGTGGATGAACTCACTGGCGCTGCCCGCCAGCACGATGCGGCCGGGGTCCACCGCATGCAGGTCGGCCAGGCGGGCGCGCAACGCGGTGTAGGCCGGATCCGGGTAGCGGCTGGCATCGGCGGACTGCACGCAGAGCAGCGCCTCGGGGCATGGTCCGCAGGCATTGCTGTTGGTGGAGAAGTCGTGCAGCGGCGCACCCAACGCGTCGGGCCCGCCGTGCAGGGGCGCCGAGGCGCTGCCCATGCCGCAGTCGCCATCTGCCGCCGTGTTCATGCTCATGTCGATGCTCATGTCCTGGCCCACCCCATCAGCGCCATCGCCACCAGCAGCTGCAGGCCCGCCACCAGCGGCACCAACATCAGCACCACCTTGTCGCCCTGGCGCGCCGCGCGGCGCGTGTCCAGCGGCCCGGGGGAGCTTGCCGCGCCGTTGAGCGCATACACCCCGGGCTTGGCCAGCCGCACGTTCAGCGACAGCGCCATGGCCGCCATGGGCCAGCCGCTGTTGGGCGACGGCGTCTTGCGCGCTTGCCGCACCAGCGTGCGCAGCGGCAGGCCCCCGGCGGCCAGCGCCAGCAGCAGCGCCGCGATGCGGGCAGGCACCCACGACAGCCCATCGTCCGCCCGCGCCGCCCACTTGCCGGCCCATTGCCAATACCGCCCGCCGCGCATGCCCGGGTAGCCCCACATCGCATCCGCCGTGTTGGCCATGCGGTACAGCGCGGCGCCGGGCAGCCCCAGCAGCGCAAACCAGAACAGCGGCGCCACCACCGAATCGTTGAGGTTTTCGGCCAGCGACTCGATGGCGGATTCGCGCACCTCGTCGGCCGTCAACGCACTCACATCGCGGCTCACCAGCCGCGACAGGCGCTCGCGCCCTGCGGGCAGCGACTGGCTCAGCGCAATCTCCACCGCCAGCACCTCATCGCGCAGCATCCGCCAAGCCAGCAGGGGCTTGAGCAGCAAGGCCAGCAGGGCCATGGCCAGCAGCCCATACAGCGCCAGCGTCGCGTGCTGCGCCAAGCCAGACACTATCAAAACAATAGCTGCCAGCGCACACCAGAAGAGCGCTGCTAGCCAAAAACGCTTCAAATCAGCGGCCACAGGGGCGGTGGGAGCCACCCGCTCGCCACCGTACTGCAGCGCCTTGCCCATCCACACCACAGGGTGCCAGGCCGCCGGCGGCTCCCCCAGCCACCAGTCGACGGCCAGGGCCAGCACCGGCACCCAGATCAGCACGCGCAGGGCATCCCACTGCGTGGCAGGAAGAAGCAAAGCCAGGGCGTCCATGGGATATCTACGGGCGAGAAAAAGCTCAGGACACAGAAGGCGGCAGGCGCACCACGATGCCGCTTCGCAGGCGCTCGGGGCGTTCATTGCGGTTGAGCATGCCGTCCACGGCCGTGGCATGCATCGCGCCGCAGTCCAGCACGTGGCGGGCGGTTTCCTCATCGGGCTTCAGGTCGCCGAACACGAAGGTGTGCTTGCCGGCCGCCTGGAAGGCCACCGAGCAGGCGCGCGAGCAACTGCTCAGGCAGGCCACGCCGCGCACGCGCACCTGAGCCCAAGTGCCGGCATCGTCGCCCAGCTGTGCGGCCTGCACGGCCTCGAACAGCAGTTCGCCGTCGGCCGGCAGATCACGCGATGCGCCCGCCGGGCGGCAGGTGGTGCAGACAATCACGTCGGTGGTGTGGGAAGGCGTCAAGGCAGCAGCGTCGGACATCGGAAAAAGCTCGTTCATGGATCTAGGAAGAAAGGGGTTCAGGCAGGCGGTGCTCGGCCTGCCAGCGTGCGGCCCAGGCTGCGCAGCGGCCCACGGGGCGCAGCGGGTCGTCGAAATCCACGACCACCACGTGCGCGGCAGCGCCCGGCGCGGCGGGCTGCTCGAGCGTGCGGCCGTCGGTCAGCAGCCACAGGCACGAGGGTGCGCCCGCGCCCCGCTGGCGGCGCGCCGTGCGCAGCAGCCGGTCGGCCTCGGCCAGGCCCGCCGCCAGCGGCGTGCCGCCACCGCCGCCCAGCGGGCGCACGCGGGCCGTGCCAGCCGTGCGCGCGGGGCCCGGGGCCAGCAGCAGCTCCACCCCCTGGCCGCCAAAACACAGCAGCGCCACATGGTCGCCGGCGCGCGCGGCCTGCTCGATCAGGCGCGCGGCATAGCCCTTGGCCCAGGCCAGGCGCCCGCCCTGGCGCATGGAGCCCGAGGTGTCGAGCACGATCAGGTGCAGGCAGGGCTGCACGGCGCTGGTGGGACGGCGGCGCAGGTGCTCAGGCTGCAGGCGCGCGGGGCCCTTGGCCACCAACGTGCGCAGCCAGTCGACGCTGGCGCCTTCCGGGTCAGCGGGCCGGGCCACGGCCTGCGGCGTGCGCAGCCAGGCATTGCGGGGGGCTTGCCACCGCCAGCCTGCGCTTGCCTTGCCTGTGGCCTGGGGCGAGCGCGGGCCGGGGTGGCTCAGGCTTTTTTTGGTGGCCATGCTCCGGTGCTGCGCACACGCGCCATGGTTTGGGGTTCGGGCGGCAGCGCGCCCCAGTCGCCCTCGGGAGCATCCTGGGCAGAGCCCGCGGCCTGCCCGCTGGCGGGCGAGGGTCTTGACGGTGACGGTGACGGCGATGAAAGCGAAGGAGGCTGTGCGGCGCCCGAGGGCGGTGCCATGCCGGCCGCGCCTGCCGGGCCTGCCGAATTCTCACCGCGGCGGTGCGCCAGCGCCAGTTCGGCCACGGCATCCACATGCTCCACGCGAACGCTGGTTTGCTGATCCAGCGCCGCCAGGGCCCGCGCGGCGCGCAGCATCACCAGGTCGGCACGGATGCCGTCCACGCCTGCGGCCAAAGCCAGGCCCGCTGCATGCTGCACCACGGCGTCGGACCACTCCAGGCCCGCCAGAGCTGCACGCGCACGCACCACGGACGCCACCAGCACAGCCTGTGCAGCGGCATGCCGCGCCACCACGGCGGCCGGGTCGGCCTCGAAAGCCAGCCGCGCCCGCACGATGGCCTGGCGTGTGCCGGCGTCGGCCGGGTTGTGCAGCGCCACCGACAGGCCAAAGCGGTCGAGCAGCTGCGGGCGCAGCTCGCCCTCTTCCGGGTTCATGGTGCCCACCAGCACGAAGCGCGCGGCATGCTGGTGCGACACGCCATCGCGCTCCACCGTGTTCACGCCGCTGGCGGCCACGTCGAGCAGCGAATCCACCAGCGCATCGGGCAGCAGGTTGACCTCGTCCACATACAGCACACCGCCGTGCGCGCGCGCCACCAGTCCGGGTGCCAGGCGCACCTGGCCGTCGCGCAGCACGTCTTCGATGTTCAGCGTGCCCACCAGTTGCTCCAGGCTGGCGGCCAGGGGCAGCGTGACGAAGGGCGCATCGGGTAACAAGGCCGCCAGCGCGCGCGCCGAGGTCGACTTGGCCGTGCCCCGCGGGCCGCTGATGAGCACGCCGCCCATGCCGGGGTCGATGGCAGCCAACAGCAGCGCGCGCTGCAAGGCTTCGTGGCCGACCAGCGCGGTGAAGGGGAATGTGGTGGTTGGCACCGGGGCCAAAGAGACAGGAGTCATGTCAGTTATCCATAGCTATGTGAGCCGCCCAAGGTCCTTGAACCCGGCGCGGCCGAGGCCAGCGCCCCCGCGCAAGGGCCGCCCCGCCGCGCTGGGGGCGTCCCCCTCCCGACTCGCGCAGCGAGACGAGAGGGGGAAGGCGCGAAGCGACTCAGGGGGTGCTTCACTTCAGCGTCCTTCGCCCTGGGTTTCGAGCCGGTGTTCAAGTGCGAGCAGATGCTCTTCGATGCGCTCGCGGTGCTCGCCCGGCTCCGCCCACAGACCGCGCTGCATGGCTTCGAGCAAACGCTCGCCGATGCTGCGCAGGGCCAGCGGGTTGTGTTGTTGCAGAAAATCGCGCGTGGCGTCGTCGTGCAGGTAGGCGTCGGCCACCAGCGCGTACTGGTGGTCGCCCACCACGCCGGTGGTCGCGTCGAAGGCGAACAGGTAGTCCACCGTGGCCGCGATCTCGAAAGCGCCCTTGTAGCCGTGGCGCTTGACGCCATCGATCCACTTGGGGTTGACGGCGCGGGCGCGCACCACGCGGGCGACTTCTTCGCTCAGCGTGCGGATGCGCGGCGCGCCGGGCGTGCTGAAGTCGCCGTGGTAAAGCGCGGCCGGAGCGCCGGCCAGGTGCTGCACGGCCGCGGCCATGCCGCCCTGGAACTGGTAGTAATCGTCCGAGTCGAGGATGTCGTGCTCGCGGTTGTCCTGGTTGTGCAGCACCGCGTCCACCGCAGCCAGGCGCTGCTCGAAGGCGGCGCGCGCGGCCTCGCCGTGGCCGCCCTGCCCGTAGGCGAAGGCGCCCGCGCGCAGGTAGGCCTGGGCCAGGTCGTCCGACGTGCTCCAGCGGCCGGTGGCCATGATCTCTTGCAGCCCAGCGCCATAACCACCGGGGCGCGGGCCGAAAACGCGCCAGGTGGCGCGGCGCTCGGCGTCGTCGGCGGCCATGCCCTGCGCCTGGGCCTCGGCGGCCTCGCGCTGCACGCGCACGCGGATAGGGTTCACGTCGTCGGGCTCATCCTCTGCAGAGATGGCGGCCACCGCGCGCACGGCGGTGTCGAACAGGTCGATCACGCCCGGGAAGGCATCGCGAAAGAAGCCCGACACGCGCAGCGTCACGTCGATGCGCGGGCGGTTGCGGATCGCCATGGGCAGCACTTCGATGTCCACCACGCGGCTGCTGCCGGGCGCCCATCGGGGCCGCACGCCCAGCAACGCAAAGGCCTGCCCGATGTCCTCGCCCCCCGTGCGCATGGTGCTGGTACCCCAGACCGACAGGCCCACCGCGGTGGGAAAGCTGCCATGGTCCTGCAGATGCCGCTCCACCACGCGGTCGGCCGCCAGCGCGCCCATGCCATAGGCCGTGGGCGTGGGCACCGCGCGCGTGTCTACCGAGTAGAAGTTGCGGCCCGTGGGCAGCACATCGGGCCGGCCGCGCGATGGTGCGCCGCTGGGGCCGGGCGGCACAAACTTGCCCGCCAGGCCGCGCAGCAGCTGGCCCATCTCGTTGGGGCCACAGGCATCGAGCCGAGGGGCCAGCACCGTGTGCATGCGCGCTAAAACCGCGGCGCTGTGCGGCCACTGCGCGGCGTCCATGGGCAGGCCCACGATGTGCCCTGCATCGTCCACCGCCAAGTGCTGCTGCACGCACTGCACGGCCAGCTTTTCGAGCCGCTCGCGCGTGTGGCCCACGTGGCGCCAGGGCTCGTCGCCCAGGGCCTGCAGCGCCGCGGGGCGCGGTCCGGTCCACGGTGCGGCCCACTCGGGGTTCAGCGGGTCGAAATCGCCCAGTTCCAGGTCACGGGCCAGCGCCACCAGCAGGCTGCCCTGCCCTGGCGCCGAGCCGCCCGGAAAGCGCGCCAGCGCCACCAGCGTGTCGGTGCGCTGGCGGTCCCGCGGCGAGCGGCCCAGGGTGTGCAGGCCGTCGCGGATCTGCGACTCCTTGATCTCGCACAGGTAGGCGTCGAGCCGGCCGAGCAGCGCCTCGCGCTGCGCATCGTCGGCCGGGGGGGCAAAGCCCAGTTCCTGGTGCAGGCCGTTCTTCAGCACTTGGTCGAGGATGCTCTGGCGCAGCAGCTTGGCGCGGCGCGGGTCGAGCGACAGCGCCTCGTAGTACTCGTCCATGGAGCGTTCGAGCTGCTGCAGCGGGCCGTAGGTCTCCGCGCGCGTGAGCGCGGGCATCAGGTGGTCGATGATGACCGCCTGCGTGCGGCGCTTGGCCTGGCTGCCCTCGCCCGGGTCGTTGACGATGAACGGATACAGGTGCGGCAGCGGGCCCAGGATGGCATCGGGCCAGCACGCGGCGCCCAGCGCCACGCTCTTGCCCGGCAGCCATTCGAGGTTGCCGTGCTTGCCCACGTGCACCACCGCGTCCACCGCGAACGCGCGGCGCAGCCAGAAGTAGAAGGCCAGGTAGCCGTGCGTGGGCACCAGGTCGGCATCGTGGTACGTGGCCACCAGGTCCAGGTCGCGCCCCCGCGCGGGCTGGATGCCCACGAAGACGTTGCCCAGGCGCACGCCCGGCACCATGAAGCGCCCGCTGCGCACGATGGGGTCTGCGCCGGGCGATCCCCACAGGGCGTTGACCGCGTCCTGGCTGGCCTTCGGCAGCGCGCCGAAGTCGGCCAGGTAGTCGGCCATGGCCAAGCTCTGGCCCGCGGGGCGGTCGGCGTTGGCGTCGAGGTTGTTGGTCACGCCCGCCACCAGCTGCGCGATCAGCGCATCGCCGCCCTCGGGCAGATCGCCCGTGGTGTAGCCCGCGTCGCGCAGCGCCTGCAAGATCAGCACGGTGGAGGCCGGTGTATCCAGGCCCACGCCGTTGGCCAGGCGCGCATCGTCGTTGGGGTAGTTGGCCAGGATGAGCGCCACGCGCTTGTCCACCTGCGGCTTGCTGCGCAGCACGCACCAGCGGCGCGCCAGTTCGGCCACGAAGGCGATGCGCTCGGGCTCGGGCTGGTAGCGCACCACATCGACCTCGGTGCGCTCACAGCGCCAGGCCAGGCCCTTGAAGCTGATGGCGCGCGCGCCGATGCGCCCGTCCACCTCGGGCAGCACCACCTGCATGGCCAGGTCGCGCGGCGCCAGGCCATGCGGGTCGTCCTGCCATTGCTCCAGCGAGCAGCCGGCGGTGATGACCTGCAGCACCGGCGCATCGCCCGCCAGGGTAATGGCCTGCGCGTCGTCGTCGTCACTGCCGTCGATGGAGGCCACGGCAAAGCTCGTGGCGTTGAGCACGATGCCCACGCCCTGCGCGGCGGCTATGGCCTGCAGCGCGGCCAGGCTCTCGGGGTTCTTGAGCGAGTCCACGCCCACGGCCAGGGTGTTGAGCCCCACGTCTGCCAGCGCCGCATGCACCGCATCGAACACCGCCGTGTTGCCCGACTGAATGTGCGCGCGGTAGAACACCAGCATCGCCACCGGCGCGTCGGGAATCCACGGCGCCGCGGCGGCCGGGGTGTAGGCCATGACCGGCGGCAGCGGCCGGGGTGGCGGCGGGCGCGGGCCGATGCCGAAGGCCGCATGGCCGATGAGCGCAAAGAACGCCAGCGCGTTGTCGCGCCCACCCTCGCGCAGGCAGCGCCACAGCTGGTGGCAGTCCTCGGGGCTGGCGGTACTGCGCATCAGAAGCTGCAGGTCTTCGATGTTGTCGCCCGAGAACAGGGCCAGCCACTGGCGGTGCTTGCCGGCCAGCGACATCGCTTGCTCCACCACATAGGCCCAGTCGCTGGGGCTGCCCAGGTGGTCGATGACGATCACGCGTGCATGGCGCAGCACGTCGTCCACGTACATGTCGGTGGACGCGGGCTGGCGCAGCCACATCAGGTTGGCCAGGCGCACGCTGGGGAATCCATCGCCCAGGCTGGCCGCCGCATCGGACAGCAGCGACAGCGTGGTGTCGGCCGCGCTCAGGATGACGATGTCGCCGGGCGTCTGCTCCACGCGCACCAGGCCCTGGCCCCCGTCCTCGACGTAGCCACCCGGGCGTGTGGAAAGCAGATGCATGGGTGTCGCCTCAGACGGTGGTGGCAGCGGGTTCGTACAATGCCGATTGCAGTTCGGCCTGCAGGGCCGCAGCGTCCAGGTGGTCGCCGATCACGACCAGGCGTGTGGCGCGCACATCGCCTGCGCGCCAGGCGCGGTCGAAGTGGCTGTCGAAGCGCTGGCCCACGCCCTGCACCACCAGGCGCATGGCCGCACCCGGCAGGGCCACGAAGCCCTTGATGCGGTAGATCTCGTGGCGCTGCACCAAGGCGACCAGGGCCTCCACCAGGCGGGCGCGGTCGGTCACGTCGAGCGTGACGTGCACCGATTCGAACTCGTCGTGGTCGTGGTCTTCTTCCTCGTCGTGGTGGGTCTTGCGGTCATCGATCACGTCTTCCACCGCATGGCCCAGGCCCAGCAGCACGCTGGGGTCGATGCGGCCGTGCTGGGCGTGCACGAACTTCACGCCCGGCAGGGTCTCGCCGCGCACGATGGCTTCGACGCGGGCCAGGGCGTCGGCGTCCAGCCCGTCGGTCTTGTGCAGCACCACCAGATCAGCGGTGGCCAACTGGTCCTCGAACAGTTCGTGCAGGGGCGATTCGTGGTCCAGGTTGTCGTCGGCGCGGCGCTGGGCGTCCACCGCCACCGGGTCATCGGCGAACTGGCCGGCGGCCACGGCAGGCGCATCGACCACGGTGATCACCGAGTCCACCGTGAACACGTTGCGCAGCGCGGGCCACTGGAAGGCCTGCACCAGCGGCTTGGGCAGCGCCAGGCCCGAGGTCTCGATGACCAGGTGGTCGATCTGGTCGCGGCGCGCGGCCAGTTGCTCCATCACGGGCGCGAACTCTTCCTGAACGGTGCAGCACAGGCAGCCGTTGGCTAGCTCGAACAGCTGGCCGTTCTCCACCCCGTTCTCGTCGCAGCCGATGCCGCAGCTGCGCAGCAGCTCGCCGTCGATACCGAGCTCGCCGAACTCGTTGACGATGACGGCGATGCGCTTGCCTTGCGCGTGGGTCAGCAGGTGGCGCAGCAGCGTGGTCTTGCCGCTGCCCAGAAAGCCGGTGACGATGGTGGCGGGGATCTTGTGGACTTGTTGCATGGAGGTCTCCAGTCAGAAAATGGTGGGAGTCAGGATGTGTGGATCAACGCAAGGCTTGCGGCAACCCTGAAAGGCAATCGACCAGCATGTGCGCCGCCTCGCCCAGGCGCGGGCCGGGGCGTGAGAGCAGGTCCATGCGGTCGGCATCGAGCTGGCAGACCTGGTGCTGGCGCAGCGCTCTCATGCCCGACCAGCCGGGCCGCTCCGCCAGGTTCATGAGCGAGGCGGCCGGGCCGATGAGGAGGTCGGGTGCACCGCGCACCACCATCTCGGCGTTGACGCGCGGGAACAGCCCCAGGTCGCCGGGCACGATGTTGACCAGGCCCAGCCGCGCGATGGTCTCGCCGATGAAGCTGGCAGCGCTGGCCGCAGTCGGCCCCACGCCCACCTCGACATACACGCTGCGCCCGCGCAGGTGGGCCGGCATGCGGCGCGCGGCAGCGTCGAGCTCGCGGTCGATGCGTGCCACCAGCTCGGCGGCACGGGCCGATTCGCCGAGCGATTGGCCCACGCTGAGCAGCATGCGCTGGAGGTCGGCATGGGTGCGCGCATCGAACACCTGCACGGGTACGCCCAGGGCCGACAAACGCTCCCCTGCCCTGCTGCGCGGGCCGAGCAGCACCATGTCGGGCCGGAGGGCCACGATGCGTTCGATCTGCGCATCCTGCAGGCCGCCGACCTTGGGCAGCTTGGCGACGGTGCCGGGCCAGCTGGAGTAGCGGTCGGTCCCGACCAGCTCGGCGCAGTGGCCGAGGGCGCAGACGGTTTCGGTGAGGGAGGGGGACAGGGTGATGATGCGGTGTTGTTGCTGTTGAGCGTGCGCCAGGGGTGCTGCAAGACCGCCCAGCAGGCCGAGCACCGCCAGTGCCGGCACGGTGGGGTGCAGCAGGCGGGTGCGGGTCATGGGCAGGGGTATGGGCATGGGTGCGTGCACAGCGTTCGGCATCAAATCAGATCAAATCAATGCTTCATCAGTCCTCGATGCCGCGCTGGGCGGGCACGCCGGCCTTGAAGTGGTGCTTGATGAGGGTCATCTCGGTGACGGTGTCGGCCAGCTCGATCAGCTCGGCCGGTGCGTTGCGGCCGGTGAGCACCACATGCACGTGCGACGGGCGTTCGCGCAGGCAGGTGAGGATGGATTCGAGCGGGATCCAGCCGTAGCGCAAGGGGTACATGATCTCGTCGAGCACGACCATGAAGTGCGCGCCTGCGCGGATGGTGGTTTCGGCCTTGGCCCAGCCGTCGAGGGCGAGTTGTGCGGAGTGGTCGAGGTCGCGGCTCTTCCAGCTGAAGCCGTCGCCCAGGCCTTCGATGGGGACGCCGAGTTGCTCGAACAGGCGGTGTTCGCCGAAGCGGGCGGTGGGGACCTTCATGAACTGGTAGACCTTGATGGTCTTGCCACGGCCGTGGGCGCGCAGGGCGAGGCCGAAGGCGGCTGTGCTTTTGCCTTTGCCGGTGCCGGTGTGGACCAGGATCAGGCCGCGGCGTTCGCCTTGGGGTTTGGGGGTGTCGCGGAGGATGGGGGGGGATTCGATTTGCATGGGGTCTCGTTATTGACCTGGGGCCATGGTTACTTCGGTTGCGGCTTTGAGGGCGGAGGCCGGGGTGTGCGCCCGGCGGCGCAGTAACTTTCTCTTGCGTCGCCAAGAGAAAGTCACCAAAGAGAAGGCGACCCCCAGTCTGCGTCCCCCGCTCGCTGCGCGGGGCCGTTGGCCCCGCTCCGCTCAAACATCTGCGACGAGCTAGATCACGAAGCGTGTGTGTCCTGCGGCACACACGCCCACCCCCGGACCTGCGCTTCTCGGCGCAGCCAGCAGGGGGTGAATACCACCCGGCTGCTGCCTGGGCAGCGGCGCCGGGGGTGGGGGACGCGCTGCGCGCTGCCCACAGGGTGGGTGCGGTCGCACTGCCCGAGGCGAAGGGCTGCGGGTTGATCAAGGCTCCGTAAATCCATGCCTGGTCTCGAAATGACTCCCCGCCGCCACTCCCCACCAGGCCGAAGCGCAGCGAGGCAACCTGGGCCGAGCGAAGCGATGGCCCGTGTGGAGCCCGCTCCCCACCCCTGCTGGCTGCGCCGAGAAGCGCAGGGCGTGGGGTGGGTGCGTGTGCCGCAGGACACACGCACTTCGTGGCCCGCTCCCCACCCCTGCTGGCTGCGCCGAGAAGCGCAGGGCGTGGGGTGGGTGCGTGTGCCGCAGGACACACGCACTTCGTGATCTGACTCGTCGCAGTTGTTTGAGCGTAGTTTGGCCTGCGGCCAAACGCAGCGAGTTCTGCGACGCCACCCCACGACCGAGCATCGCAGGTTGCCCCCATCGCCCAACGGGCGATGGGGGTCGCAGACTGGGGGTCGCTTTTTCTTTGCCTTCTTTCTTTTGGCGACGCAAAAGAAAGAAGGTGCGCCGCCGGGCGCACATCCCGGCCTCCGCACTTGATACACCAACCGAAGCAACAACGAGTCACGATCACAAATCAAACAGCCTGATGCAACCGACGCTCAACGAACGCAGAGCCCTCGAAACGACGCAAAGCCTTGGCCCCCGCCAACACACCCAGATCCACCAGCGGCTCCAACAACACCACCATCATGTAAGCAGCACCAAAAGTACCAATGCTCTCCAGATTCGCAGACCCAACGCCCGCGCCATAAATAGCCCAGAACGCCACCCAGGCCACGATCCCCCCCTGGTAAGCCATCGACAACTTGAACGTCTGCGCATACGTCATGTCCACATACGCCATGCTCTCCGGCACGATGCGCTTGGCAATCGCAGCAGTGGCAAACAACGGCACCAGCAACGTCGTCACATTCATCCCGTACTGCGGCAAATCCTGCTGCGCAAAAAACACGCTCTGGATCAACAACCCCGCGGCCAACCCGATGCACGCAGGCGCAGCCCCAAACAGCAACAACAAAGTAGTGCCCAAAATCAAATGCACCTCCGACACCCCCACCGGGTGGTGCGGCAGCAGCTCGAAGAACGCAAACACCAGCGCCGTGGTGAACACCGAGCGCAACAGCAAAGCCACCACGCCCTCCTGCTTCACCATGTCCACCGCCAGCTTGCCCGCATACAGCAGCGCCGTGGCCCCCGTCGCGTAGCTCAGGAAGATCTTGGTGGTGTCCACCAGCCCGGGTTCGATGTGCATGTCACGACTCCTTGGTTGAAACAAAAAAAAAAACAAAAAACTAAACAAAAAATCATCAGCGCGGCAGCGCCACCCACTGCCCCAGCAGCGCGTGCACCGCAATGCGGTCGTCGAACACAGCCTCCAGCGCGCGGTGCGTGGCAGGCTCATCACAGCCGCCCTGGTGGGTGACACGCCCCTTGGCCATCACCACCAACTCATCGGCCTGCAGCGCCAGCGACACCTCGTGCAGCACGCTGACCACGGTGGCGCCGCCGGCCACCAGGGCGCGCACCGTGTGCAGCCAGTCCGTCTGGTGCGGGGGGTCCAGGTTGGCCAGGGGTTCGTCCATCAGCAGCACCTGCGCCTGCACCGCCAGGGCACGGGCCAGCAGCACGCGCTGGCGCTCGCCGCCCGACAGCTGCGACAAGGGGCGGTCGCGCCAGTCCCAGGCCTGCGTGGTGCGCAGCGCCTGCTCCACGGCGGCGTGGTCGGCGGGCGACGGCGGGGTCAGCCAGGGCTGGTGCGGCAGGCGGCCCAGCATGGCCACGTCGTAGCTCGTGAGGTCGTCGGCCGAGCCTTCGTTCTGGCCCAGCCAGGACAGTGTTCGCGCCCGCTCGCGCGCCGGTACCTGGGTGAGCGGGCGGCCGAGCAGCGCCACCTGGCCGTCGACATGGCCGCGTGGCAGCAGGCCCGCCAGCACCTTGAGCAGCGTGGACTTGCCCGCGCCGTTGGGCCCGACGATGCTGGTCCAGCGGCCCGCGGGCAGGTGCAGGTCGATGCCATGCAGCACCTCGGCGCCGCCCACGCGCGCGGTGATGCCGTGGGCAGTCAATGCCGCGCCAGTCACAGGCTGCCTCCGCGCGCAGTGCGCCGGTGCATCAGCCACAGCAGGTAGGTGCCGCCCAGCGCCGCTGTGAGCACGCCCACGGGCAGCTCCTGCGGCGCCAGCATCCAGCGCGCGAGGATGTCGGCGGCCAGCAGCAGCACCGCGCCCATGAGGCTGGACAAGAGGATGTGCCGCTCGTGCGTCACACGCACGATGGAGCGCACAAGGTGCGGTGCGGCCAGGCCGACAAAAGCGATCAGGCCGGTCTGCGCCACGGCAGTGCCGGTGGCCAGCGCCATCGCGGCCACCAGGCCGGCGCGCATGGGGCCCAGCGGCAGGCCCAGGCTGGCGGCGGTGGACTCGCCCAAGGTCAGGCCGTCGAGCGCACGCGCCAGCACCCAGGCCAGCAGTGCGCACGGGGCCCAGGCGGCCAGCATCAGCGTGCAGGCGATCCACCCGACGAAGGCCGTGCTGCCCAGGATGAAGGCCTGCATGGCCTGCAGGATGTCGGGCGAGGCCAGCTCCACCAGGTCGCGCACGGCGCCCAGCACCACGCCCACGATCACGCCGGCCAGCAGCAGCCGCAGCGTGTGCTGCACGCCCTGGGCCAGCACCAGCGTCAGCACCACGGCCCCGGCGGCCCCGACGAAGGCCATGCCGGTGATGCCGATGCGTGCGATCCACTGCGCCGCCACTGGCGACACGCCGAACATCGCCATGGCCACCGCGCCGCCCAGCGCCGCGCCCGAGGCGCTGCCCAGCAGGTACGGGTCGGCCAGCGGGTTGCGGAACAGGCCCTGCGCCACCGCGCCGGCCAGGCCCAGCAGCGCGCCGGCCAGCCAGGCGCCCAGGGTGCGCGGCAGGCGGATGTCCCACACGATCTGGCGCGCCACGGGGTCTTCGCCCATGTGCACCAGACTCTCGAGCCCCGTGCTGCCGACGGCGGTGCCCAGCACCAGCAGCAGCGCGCTGGCCAGACCCAACCACAGCGCGCACCACGCGGCGCGGCGGGCGCCTGCGGCAGTGGGCATGGCCGGGTGGGGGGAAGGCGTCACCGGGCCTTCTCCACAAGGCACCGGGCCATGATGCGGGCGGCCTCGGCCATGCGCGGGCCGGGGCGCACCACCACTTCGGCATCGCCGGGGCCGAACACGCACACGCGGTTTTCGCGCACGGCGCGCATCGTGGACCAGCCGGGGTACGGCACCATGGTCTGCATGCTGCTGTTGCCGATCATCAGCACATCGGGGTTGGCGCGCACCACGTATTCGGGGTTCAGGCGCGGGAAGGGGCCGAGCGATGCGGGCACCACGTTGCGCACGCCCAGGCGCGTGAGCGATTCGCCGATGAAGGACGACTCGCTGGCCGCATACGGGCCGCGGCTCACTTCGAAATACACCCGCAGGTTGCGCGCCTTGGGCGGCAGCGACTGGGCTGCCGCCTGCACGGCGGCGTCGATGGTGCGCCACTGCCGGTCGGAGCCTTGCGCCCGGGGCACGCCCAGCAGGTCGCTGATGGTGCCCAGCACGCGCCGCACGTCGGCATGGGTCTTGGGTTCGAGCTGCACGACGGTGATACCGAGCGCCTGCAGCCGGTCGCTGGCGCGGGAGCTGACGGACATGAGCACCACGTCGGGCTTGAGGGCCGCGATGGCCTCGATGCTGGGGTCCAGGCCACCGCCGACCTTGGGCAGCTTGCCGATCACCGCCTCGGGCCAGTTGGAATAGCGGTCCGTGCCCACGATGCGGTGGCACTGGTCCAGCTCGCACACGCTCTCGGTCAGCGATGGCAGCAGGCTCACGATGCGCTGGGGCGGCTGCGCCAGCGCAATCTCGCGGCCACGGTCGTCCTGGATGCGCACCGACTGCGCACGCGCCAGCCCCGCCATCAGCAGGCACAGCGCGATGAGGATCGCCACCACCCACAGGATGCGGCGCACGGGGGTCGGCTTCATGCGGCGGGCTCCTTCAAGGTGAGGGGCAGGCCCGCGGTCATCAGCGTGACGCGGGGGCACACCTGGGCCACCTGCTGGTTGAGGGCGCCCAGCGCATCGACAAAAGCGCGCACCTCGCGGCCCAGGGGGATGACGCCCAGGCCGATCTCGTTGCCCACCAGGATGACGGGGCCGGGGGATGCAGCGATTGCTCCTAAAAACATAGCTGCTTGCGCTTGCCAGTTGCGCGACAGGGCCTGTTTTTGCTCCAAATTCATGCTCTCGGCGTCCAAGGGCATCGTCCACTGGGTGAGCCACAGCGTGAGGCAGTCCACCACCAGCAGCGTGTGCGCGGTGCTGCGCTGCGCGATGGCGGACGCCACGTCGAGCGGCTCCTCCACCGTCACGAGGCCTGGCACGCGCTCGGCGCGGTCGCGCTGGTGGCGTGCGATGCGCTCGCGCATCTCGTCGTCCCAGGGCTGGCCGGTGGCGATCAGCACCGCGCGGTGGTCGGCGGACTGCGCCAGCCAGTCGCGCGCCAGCAGTTCGGCGCGGCGGGACTTGCCGCTTTTTTGGCCACCCAGGATGAGCTCGGTGGTGATGGCTTGCGAAGGGTGCGGTGCGGACATGGCCGTCATGATGCCTGCGCACCCAGCAGTTGGGCCACGGCCTCGGGGCTGGAGGGGAACCAGGCGTGGAAGTAGCTGGCGTGGATGCTGCCCTGGTAGTAGAGCGCCTCGCCGACACCTGCCGCCACGGCCTCGCCGGATCGGGCCGTGCGCGCCACCACCGGCGCTGTGCTGGCGGCGGTCGAATAGTGAAACGTGTGCCCGCGCAGCGTGTGCCGCCCGGCGACGGTCAGGTGCTGCGGCCCCAGCGCCGCCAGGCGCTTGTGCATGGTGACGTGGCCGGGCAGCAGGCCCCACAGTGGCGCCGTGGTGCCATCGGCCAGCGTGATGGCGTCGAACAGCGCCATCATGCCGCCGCATTCGGCCCACAGCGGCTTGCCGGCCGCGACGTGCGCGCGCAGGCTGGCCCGCATGGCGGTGTTGGCGGCGATCTGCGCGGTGTGCAGCTCGGGGTAGCCGCCGGGCAGCCACACCGCGTCGCAGTCGGGCACGGCGGCATCGTGCAGCGGCGAGAAATGCACCACGCGCGCGCCCAGTTGCGCCAGCGTGTGCAGGTTGGCCTCGTAGATGAAGCAGAAGGCCGCATCGCGCGCCACGGCCACCGTGCGGCCTTGCAGCAGCAGCAGCGGCACCGCAGGCGGCTGCGCGGGGGGCGCAAAGTCCGTCACCCACCGCTGCAGGTCGGATGCCGTCATCTGCCCCAGCGGTGTCGCCGCCAGCGCGTCGGCCGCGGCGTCCAGCCGCTCCAGGCTGTCGGGCAGTTCGTGCGCGGCGATCAGGCCCAGGTGGCGCTCGGGCAGCAGCGCGCCGGGCTTGCCGGTGCCCGTGGTGGCCGCCGTTGCGCCGGGCTGCACGCGCATCACCGCGCCCATCCAGTCGGCGTCATCGCGCAGGCCCTTGCGCAGCATGTCCGCATGGCGGGCGCTGCCCACGCGGTTGGCCAGCACGCCCGCCCAGCGCAGGCCCGGCCGGTAGTGCTGCAGGCCGAACGCCAGCGCGCCGAAGGTGCCCGCCATGGCCGATGCGTCGATGACGGCCAGCACCGGCAGGCCGAAGCGCTGGGCCAGGTCGGCCGCGCTCGGGTCGCCGTCGAACAGGCCCATCACCCCTTCGATCAGGATCAGGTCGGCCTCTTGCGCCGCGGCATGCAGGCGCTGCGCGCAGTCGTCCGCACCGTTCATCCACAGGTCCAGCTGGTGCACCGGCGCGCCACTGGCCAGGCGGTGCCAGTGGGGGTCCAGAAAGTCGGGCCCGCACTTGAAGACCCGCACCCGTCGGCCCCGGCGCGCATGCAGGCGCGCCAGGGCCGCGGTGACGGTGGTCTTGCCCTGGCCTGATGCAGGGGCGGCGATCAATATCGCCGGACAGCGTGCCGGGGTGACCATTCTTCGGGCTTCTCTCTCTGCTCTCTCTCGTTGATGTTTGGGCTTACTGCGGCGCCCACTTCACGCCTACGTACGCGGTGCGTCCGGCTGTGGCGTAGGTGCGAGCCAGCTCGTAGTGCTTGTCGCCCAGGTTGTCCACGCGCGCCACCAGCGTGAAGTCGCGGGCGATGCGGGTGCTGGCGTACAGGTTGACCAGCGTGTAGCCGCCCAGCACGTTGGTGTTGGCCACCGTGTCGAAGCGGCGGCCCGAGGCCTGCACCTCGGCGCCCACGGTCCAGCCCGCGAGCTGCGTGTCGGCGCCCAGCGTGCCGTGGCGCTTGGCGCGGCGGGCCAGTTGCTTGCCGGTGTCCAGGTCGCGCGGGTTCTGCAGGTCGAGCGAGCCGCGCAGCTGCACGCCGCCGAGCACACCTGCCAGGCGGTACGAGCCTGCAAAGGTCACGCCCTTGTACTCGGCGCGCGCGGTGTTCACGTAGCAGCCGAAGGGCGATGGGCACGGGCCGGGCGCGCCGAAGGAGATCAGGTCCTGCACGCGGTTGCGGTACACGGTGGCCGAGAAGCTGTTGCTGCCCTGCGCCCAGCGCAGGCCCACCTCGGCATTGCGGCTGCTTTCGGGCTTGAGCGAGCCCACGCCGTATTCGCTGAAGCGCTGGTACAGCGTGGGCGCGCGGAACGCCGTGCCCACCGACGCGGTGGCGCGCCACTGCGGCGCAAAGGTGTAGCCGTAAGCCAGGCTGCCGGTGCCCTTGCCGCCGAACTCGCTGTCGGAGTCATGGCGCACATTGGCCTGCAGCGTGTGGCCGCCGGCGGTGTAGCCGTAGCCCAGAGCGATGGCGTCCTGCGAGCGCGAGCGGTCGATGGGGGCGTTCTGGAGGTTGTCTTCGCGCCGCTCCAGCGCGGCGGTGACCAGGTGCGCGCCCTGGCGCCATTCGTTCTGGAACAGGTAGCCGCGCAGGTGCGTCTCGCTCAGGTACACCGAGGGCGTGGTTTCGTACGTGTCGCGCGAGTCGGTGACCTGCAGGCGTGTCTTGTATGCGCTGGTCCACTGCGCCTGCCAGGTCAGGCCCAGCGCGTGCAGTTGGTGCTGGTTGCGGTCGTCCTTGCCCAGGCCGTTGTCGTAGCCGCTGTCCAGGTCGTTGGCGAGCAGCGTGGCGTCCAGCCGGTGCGCGGCGTTGATCTGCAGGCCCAGGCGCGCGTTGGCCGATGTGCTTTCGTATCCGTCGCGGTCGGGGTTTTGCGTGGCCACCGTGCGGGCGTTGAAGCCCTTGCTTTTCTCACGCGCAATGCCGAGCGCGTAGTCGATGGTGCCGGTGGCGCCGCTGACGCCGGCTTCAATCTTGGTGGTGCTGCGGCTGCCCACGCCGATGCCCACGTAAGGCGCCACGCCGTTTTCACCGCGCTTGGTGAAGATCTGGATCACGCCGCCCATGGCGTCCGAGCCGTACACCGCGCCGGCCGGGCCGCGCAGCACTTCGATGCGGTCGATCTGCGCGAGCGGAATCGCCTCCCACGCGGCGCCGCCGGTGGACTGCGAATCGATGCGCACGCCGTCGATGTACACCGCGGTGAAGCGGGATTCCGCACCGCGCAAAAACACGCCCGTGGTCGTGCCCGGCCCGCCGTTGCGCGAGAACTCGATGCCCGGCACGCGCGCCAGCACATCGGCCAGGCCCGTGGCGCCGCTGGTCTCGATGGTGTCGCGGTCGATCACCGTCACATCGGCCACCAGGTCGGACAGCGGCTGCGGCGTGCGGGTGGCGGTCACCACCGTCTCGCTGAGCGACGGCGCGCGCAGGTTCTGCGCGATCTGCACCGGGCTGCCGGCCTCGCTGTTCGGCGCTTGCTGCACCTGGGCCTGCGCAGAACAGGCGGCCACAACGGCCATGGCGGCCAGGGCCGGCTGCAGACACAGCGGCGCTGCAATGCGCGCACGAGGGGTACGGATTTTCATGGGGATCATCGTCAACAAACAAACCCGAGCCGGCCTCCCCGCCAGCAGATGGGTGATACGGCTGCGCTTTGCCCCAAAAAGGCGTGGGCGCAGCCACCGTGTTGGCCGGTATCCGGGCTGGCGGAACGCCCTCCAACGCCTTCCCACACGCTTGTTCAAGGCGCACAGTGGCTTGTGATGGAGAGAGAATCGGGTGATTCGTCCGCTGACCGTTGCGGGGGCAGCGCAGGCTCGGCGTGCCATGCGTGGCACGCCTCCCTGCTTCCCGTTGAACTGCGGCATGTGAACCACACCGCGAGCACCAACCTCGGGATTTTACGGCCGATTACAAACCGCCACCCTACAATCGGGGGCTCTATGGCAACACCATCGACCACCGACCAGATCGCCGAACGCGTTGAACGCCTGCTGCTGCGCCACGCGGAATTGCAGCGCACCAACGCGCTGCTGGCCGACCAGGTGGCAGCCCTCACGCAGGAGCGCGATTCGCTCAAGTCCCGCCTGTCTGCCGCGCGGGCCCGGGTGGACGCCCTGCTGGAGCGCCTGCCCGCCGCAGCCCCCGCCACGAAAGAATCCGAATGAAGCAAATCGAGGTGCAGATCCTGCAGCAAAGCTACCTGCTGACCTGCCCCGAAGGCCACGAAAGCCGCCTGCTGGACGCCGTGGAGCGCGTGGACACGGCCATGACCCGCATCCGCGATGCCGGCAAGGTGCGTGCCCGCGAGCGCATCGCCGTGCTGGCAGCCCTGAACCTCGCATTCGAGATCGCCGACCGCGAAGCGGCCGACCTGGCAGCCGCCACCGCCCGGCCCGCGGTGGACACCGCCCCCGCCCAGCCAGCGGCCACTGTCGCGGCGACGACAGCAGCCTCTTCCTCGGCCCCGCTGCCCGCCGCCGACGACCAGCGGCTGCAGTCGCTGGTGCAGCAACTGGACCACGTGCTGGGCGAAGACGGCCGGCTTCTCTGAGCGACGGGGCCCGCCCACCTGCCCTGCATCCGGGCGCTGCCGAAGCTTTGCCGACCCTGCCATCCAGCGCACCGCGCACGGTGCATCGCCTTACGGTCTTTACAAAACCGTCTTTCAGCGCAGGGCCCTGGCAGCGCCTACAATGGACGTGTCTGCGATGCCGCCGGGCTTTATATTTCCTTGAACCAATGCTCATTGAGCTCGGGCTTGGTACATCGTCCGGTGAGCGTGATCATCTCGCGTCAGATGAACCCAACACTTGGCTGCCCTCGCCCACCTGAACCTCCGGTTCAGGATGAGGGTTCGGTGGCAATCGCAGACACCTTATTCCCCATGCCCCTGTCACCCCGCCGCCCGGCTGCACCGCGGCGGCGACAGGGCGCAGGCTTGGCGGCCGTGCCGCCCTCACGCTTTCCTTTTGCGCCATGCTGGACCCTCTTCTGATCGTTGAACTTGGTGTCCTGGGCCTGGCCACGGGCTTTCTCGCGGGCCTGCTGGGCATTGGCGGCGGAATGCTACTGGTGCCGTTCCTGACCTACATCCTCGGCGCGCGGCAGGTGTCGCCCGATCTGGCGGTGAAGATGGCGATCGCCACCTCCATGGCGACGATCATGTTCACGTCGATCTCGAGCGTGCGCGCCCACCACAAGCGCGGCGCGGTGCGCTGGGACATCGCCCGGCGCCTCGCCCCCGGCATCGTACTGGGGGGCTTCATCGCCAGCCTGGGCGTGTTCGCGCTGCTCAAGGGCTCGTTCCTGGCCATCTTCTTCGCGCTGTTCGTGAGCTTCTCGGCCACGCAGATGTTCCTGGACAAGAAGCCCGCCCCCACGCGCCAGATGCCGGGCGGCGCGGGCCAGGTGGCCGCGGGCGGCGTGATCGGCTTCCTGTCGGGCCTGGTGGGTGCCGGCGGCGGCTTTGTGAGCGTGCCCTTCATGACCTGGTGCAACGTGCCCATCCACAATGCCGTGGCCACCAGCGCTGCGCTGGGTTTTCCGATCGCGCTGGCCAATGTGGTGGGCTATGCCATCAGCGGCCAAGCCGTGGAAGGCCTGCCCCCCGCATCGCTGGGCTACATCTGGCTGCCGGCCCTGGCCGTGATCGCCACCTGCAGCGTGCTCACGGCCCCGCTGGGCGCCAAGGCAGCGCACAACCTGCCCGTCAAGCAGCTCAAGCGCGTGTTCGCCACGCTGCTGTTCGGGCTGGCGGCTTACATGCTCTGGAAGGGGCTGGCCGCGTCCTGACCGGGGCTGGGCTGACCGCCGGACGGCTGCGGGCTACGGCGCAGCGAGAGGGCTACCCGCGAGAGCAGGACGCTACCATATTGATAGCTGCTTGCGCTGATCCATCAAGCGGTAGCGGCATTTTTTGCATTGAATTCATCTGCCGGACCTGGTTACAGGACCCGCATGCAACGGCGCAGTGGCACAGCGCAGCGACCGCACAGGCGCCCCGCGCGCACTCTGCGCCCCCACGCCAACGCTCAGATCTGAAGTCCGTCGCGCCGGCCCTGCGCCTTGAGCGGCAGCGGCTTGCCCAGCATGGCGCGAAACTCCGGCGCCGGCAGGCCCGGTGCGCACAGAAACCCCTGGTAATGGTCGCACTGCATCTGCAGCAGCACGGCCTGCTGGGTTTCGGTCTCCACGCCCTCGGCCACCACCTCGATGTGCAGCGCACGGCCCATGCTGATGATGGCGCTCACGATGGCCCGGTCGCCATCGTCGTCGGGCAGGCCGCGCACGAAGGACTGGTCGATCTTGAGTTTGCTGATCGGCAGCTTCTTGAGGTACGCCAGGCTCGAATACCCCGTGCCGAAGTCATCGATGGCCAGGCCGATGCCCAGGCCCGCCAGCACGCGCAGGCGCTGCTCCATCTCCAGCGCGTCCTGCAGCAAGATGGTTTCGGTCAGCTCCAGCTCCAGCAGCGTGGGCGGCAGCTGGTGCACGGCCAGCAGGCGCGTGATGCGGTCCACGAAGTCGGGCTGGCGGAACTCCAGCGCCGACACGTTCACCGAGATCACGATGGGCATGCCGCTATGCATCCACTGCGCGGCCTCGCGCACAGCCTGCTCCATGACCCAGGCGCCCAGCGTCACGATGTAGCCCGACTCCTCGGCCAGCGGAATGAACTGCCCGGGCGACACCGCGCCGAATTCGGGGTCCGTCCAGCGGATCAGCGCCTCGGCCCCGGTGATGCGGCCGGTGGCCATGTTGACCTGCGGCTGGTAGTGCACGGCCATGCGGTCCTGCCCCAGCGCCTGGCGCATCGCGTGCTCCATCTGCATGCGCGAGAGCAGGTTGGCGTTCATCTGCGGCTGGTAGAAGCCGTAGCTGCCCCGGCCGCGCTCCTTGACGCGGTACATGGCCGTGTCCGCCTGCTTGATGAGCTCGTCGAGCGTGGTGCCGTCCTGCGGGTACAGCGCCATGCCGATGCTGCACTGGATCGAAAAGCCCATGCCGTCGAGCATGAAGGGCTTGAGCATGTCGTCCAGGATGCGGCGGGCCACGCTCTCGGCCACCACCGCGTCGCCGCCGTGCAGGTAGATCACGAACTCGTCGCCCCCCAGCCGGCACAGCATGTCCGTCTGGCGCAGGCAGGCCTGCAGGCGCTCGGCCACCAGTTGCAGCACCCGGTCGCCGAACGGGTGGCCCAGCGAGTCGTTGATGATCTTGAAACGGTCCAGGTCCAGGAACAGGATGGCAAAGCCGGTGTCGCTCTGGCGCGCGCCCTGGATGGCCGTGTCCACCCGCTGCGACAGCAGCAGGCGGTTGGGCAGCCCGGTCAGCACGTCGCTGTAGGCCAGCTCTTCGATGCGCTTTTGCGCGGCGTGCTGCAGCGTCAAGTCGCGCATGAAGCCGATGCTCTGCACCAGCCGGCCTTCGTCGTCGCGCAGCGCCACCCACGACAGCTGCACCGCGCAGTACGCGCCGCTGTCACGGGGCAGCCACAGCTCGCCCTCCCAGAAGCCGTCGCGCGCCCAGCCCTCCAGCACCTGTTCCATGAAGGCGATATCGGTGCCGCCGCCGAACAGCGACGACGCCATGCAGCCTTCGAAGGACTTGGCCGACGGACCGACCAGGCGCTCGCACCCCGGGTTCATGCGCAGCACGCGGTGCTGGCTGTCGGCGATGAAGATCGCGTCCAGGCTGGACTCGAACACCCGGGCCGCCAGGCGCAGGCTGGCCTGGATCTCGGTCTGGCGGGTGATGTCGCGGTACGAATACACCCGGCCCACCGGACGGCCCTGGCTGAACTGCGGCACCGAGCGCAGCTCCAGCACCACGCCGCTTTTCAGCGTGAGGATGTCGGTGCTCTCCTGCATGGGCTCGCGGGCAATGGCGGCCATGCGGTCGGTGTACGCCGCGGCGTCCTGCACCTGGGCGGCCATGTGCGCGTAGACCGCGGCATCGTCGCGCTCCAGCAGCAACTCCCGCGGAATGCCCCACAGCTGCGCCAGGCGCTGGTTGAACGCACGCACCTGGCCGTGCAGATTGCACACCAGCATGCCGTCGGCGGCCGAGTCGAGCGTGGCCCGCAGCTCGGACAGCAGGGTCTCCAGCTCACGCTCGGTAGCCGCCTGGATGCTGCGGTCCAGCATGGTCACCATGAAGATCGTGCCGCCATCGGGCCCGTTGGGCACACGGCTCACCTGCCGGTTCACGGGCACCAGGCTGCCGTCGGCCCGCAAAAGGCTGGTGTGCGAATGGATGCCATCGGCCACCACCTGGGCGGGCTCGCCCCAGAAAGCGACGTCCTGCGGCGTGGATGCCAGGCCCAGCACCGACGTGCCCACCATCGCGGCCACCGGTGCGCCCGCCAGGCGTTCCGCGGCGGCGTTGGCACGCAGGATCAGCAGGGTGGATTCATCGACCAGCCACACGGCTTCCTGCAAGCCGTCGAGCCAGCCGTGGGATTGCACGACCGTCACGCGCCGGCCTCTTCGGGGCCGGGGTTGACCGCTCGCTCAAAAAAGTAGCAGATGCGCTGGCGTGGAGACAGGTAGTCCAGCGCATCGCGCGGCAACTGCGCTGGCTTGAGGCTGCGGCGGATGCCCAGCTCCGGCACGGTTTCCAGGTCCAGAATCGGCGCCTCTTCCTTGGGAATGCGCGAGTCGTGCACGATGACCTTGGGCCGCAGCGGGCGCGACGAGTTGACCGACGCGACGATGGCATACCGGTCGTTGACCAGCTGCACGATGGACCCCGGCGGGTACACGCCCATCATGCGGATGAAGGCCCCCAGCACGACGGAGTCGAACTTGGACTTGAGCTGCGCGAAGATGACCGACAGCGCCTCGTGCGGCGTGAGTGCATCCACGCCGTTGGCGGGGTTGCACATGCGGTCGTAGCGGTTGACCAGGGCCAGCACCTGGCTGGCGCGCCCGAGGTCCGGGCCCGACAGGCGCAGCGGGAACCCGCTGCCGTCGACCATTTCATGGTGCCGCGCCACGGCGGTGAGCACCGTGTCCGGAAAGCCCATGCGCATGGCGAATGCCACCGACTCCCCCACATGGGTCTCGTAGCGCGAGCGTTCCATCGGGATCATCGACGGCGTGACCTGCCGCAGGTTGGGCGGCAGCTTGAGCTTGCCCATGTCATGGATCAGCGCCGCGACGCCCAGGTCGTGCAGCTCCACGCTCTTCATGCCCAGGGCGCGGCCCAGCAGCAACGAGATGACCATGACGTTGATGGGGTGCAGGGCATTGCGCTCGCCCACGCCCTCGGACAGCAGCCGGATCACCGAGTCGCCGTTTTCCAGCAGCTCGGACACGCAGCCCGACACCAGCGCATCGCCCTTGGTGCGCGCCTGGTCCGGGTGTTCGGACACCACGCGCTCCATGGCCTGGTACTGGCGCGTGGCCTCGCCAAAGCGCTGGTCGCAGGCGGCCAGGGCGCGGTTTTGCGCCTCCAGCAATGCCCGCCTGCGCAGCGCCTCGGGGTCGGCCGCGGGGGTGCCGCCCGCCGCGTCCACCCCGGGGGCGGCGGGCGCGGGCATTTCGGGCACGCGCCAGGCCGCAGGCACCAGCTCGCGCTGGTCGGGGTCGCTCTTCTTGGGAACGTAGCGCACCTCGGTCAGGCCGAGCTCGCGCAAGGTGGCGATCTGCTCGATCGACGCCACGCGAAAACTGCTGACCGGAAACGGATGGTGCATCCAGCCCACATCGAGCTGGATGTACATGCCGACCCGCAGTTGGCTGATGTCGATGAGGATGGAAGAGTTCACTTCAAGGGCGCGAAACATGGAGACGTGAATGCCACCAATGGTTACACAGATTATCGCCCTAAGCCTGCGTGATCAATTCGTTGCTGCCGCGCAGACGCGACACCACAACACTTCATGCCGCACGCCCTGCCGCTACAGTGCAGTGATTACCCGCACGGGCCGCCGTGGGGGGCCGGCTGCCGCACCGCTCCCCCGCGGCACCTGACCCCGCAGCACTTTTCACGACTGGCTACCGGCACCAGAGGGACGGCTTGTAGACCAGATCCATCCAGAGCGCCCAGCCGGCCACCGCGCAGAGCAGGCCGCCGGCCACCCGCGTGCCCCCATCGGCGCGCCAGGTACGGAGCCGCGCCCGGAGCCGGCCCCATGCCCAGGGGCCGGCGGCCAGCCAGAGGCCGCTGCCCACGCCAAAAAGCGCCATGGCCAGCGCCCCTTGCACCGGACCGCCACTGAGCGCGGCCACCAGCAAGGCCGAATACAGCAGCCCGCAGGGCATCAGCGCCCACAGGAAACCCGCCAGCAGCACGCCCCCCGGGGCCTGGACCAGCGGGCGCACACGCGCCCACACCGCCCGGCCCGCCTGCTCCACCCACTGCGGCTGGCGTGCCTGCACCATGAGCATCAGGCCCCAGGCCATCACCGCCACATGCGCCAGGGTCCAGGCGGGGCGCAGCGCCATGGTGTGCTGGGTCAGCCATGCCAGGCTGTCCATGGCCAGGGCCGCGAGGGCGCCTGCCAGGGCATAGCCCGCCAGCCGGCCCGCGTGAAAGGCCGCCGTGCGCTGCACCACGCCGCCGCGCGGCAACCACCGCACCGGCTGCGCCACGGCACCCGCCGCAGGCCCGCCCCCCTGCCCCACCAGCGCCCCACAGGGCGCCGCACACATGGCCAGGCAATGGGACCCGCCGGCAAGGCCCATGAGCAGGGCGGTCGAAGCTACCGTGAGCAGCATGGTGGGCAAGCGCCTGAAGGCACCCCGTGGGCCCGGGCGGTGAGGCCGGGCATCAGATGATGCGCGAGAACCGCGCCCGGTTGCGGTCGGCCTGCAGATAGCGGTCGAACACCATCGCGATGCCGCGCACGAAGAACCAGCCCATGGCGGTCACCGCGATGCCGTCCGGCCGGATCTGCACCAGCCCCTGGCCGGCCATCTCCTGAAGCCGTTCGATCTCGGCCGCGAAGTAACGCCGAAAGTCGATGAGCCACGCCTGCTCCAGCGGCTCGAACAGCAGCTCGCCCTGGCACATCAGCGCCATGATGACGGCACGGCGCACCAGGTCGTCGCGGGTCAGCGCCAGGCCGCGCACCACGGGCAGCCGGCCCTGGTTCAAGAAGTCGTAGTACTCGTCCAGGGTCTTGGCGTTCTGGCTGTAGGTGGCACCCACCCGGCCGATGGCGGATACCCCCAGGCCAATGAGGTCGCAGTCCGGCTGCGTGCTGTACCCCTGGAAGTTGCGGTGCAGCCGGCCCTGGCGCTTGGCCACGGCCAGCGCGTCGTCGGGCAGCGCAAAGTGGTCCATGCCCACGTACACGTAGCCTGCGGCCATGAAGGCATCGAGCGAGCGCGACAGCATCGACACCTTGGCACCGCCCATGGGCAGCTCGGCCGGGACGATGCGGCGCTGCGGCTTGAAGCGCTCGGGCAGGTGCGCGTAGGCATACAGCGCAATGCGGTCGGGCCGCAGTTGCACCACCTGGGCCAGCGTGCGGTCGAACGACTCGGGCGTCTGGCGCGGCAGGCCGTAGATGAGGTCGACGTTGATCGACTCGAAGCCCAGCGCGCGCGCCGACTCCACCAGCGAGAACACCTGCTCCGCAGGCTGGATGCGGTGCACGGCCTTCTGCACCTCGGGGTCGAAGTCCTGCACGCCGAAGCTCAGCCGGTTGAAGCCCAGCTCGGCCAGCACCGCCAGGCGACTGGCGTCCACCGTGCGCGGGTCCACCTCGATCGAGTACTCGCCGCCCGGCGCGAGCGTGAAGCTGCGCTTGAGCATGGCCATCAGCTCGCGCAGCCCGTCGTCGGACAGGAACGTGGGCGAGCCCCCGCCCAGGTGCAGCTGGCTCACCACCTGCCCGGTACCGCAGTGGGCGGTGTGCAGGTCGATCTCGCGGCTCAGGTAGCGCAGGTAGATATCGGCGCGGTCATGGTGCTTGGTGATGATCTTGTTGCACGCACAGTAGTAGCACAGCGATTCGCAAAACGGAATGTGCACGTACAGGGACAGCGGCAGCGCCTTGGCCCCGGTGCCCGCGCGGCGCTGCTCCAGCGCAAGCACGTAGTCGTCCTGCCCGAAGGCCTCGACGAAGCGGTCGGCCGTGGGGTAGGAGGTATAGCGGGGCCCTGGCACATCGAAGCGGCGCAGCAGCTCGGGCGAAACAGCAGTCATTGGAAGCATCCTTGCGTACGTTGCCACTGTGCCGTAAGCTGTTCCTCACGTCCTTGATCTACGTCAAGTGATGCCACCAGCCGACCAGCGACAATTTGATGCATGTCAGTCGCCCACCCCCGGTCCGCAGCGAAGCCTCGCCACCACGGGGTGAAACGCCCGAACCCCAACCAGCTGTACCTATGAACCCGCTCACCATGAAAGTCGCCTGCTCCAACTGCAATCTGCGGGAGCTGTGCATGCCTGTCGGCCTGAGCGATGAGCAGTTGCAGCGCATCGACGAGGTCGTGGCCACCCGCCGCAAGGTCAAGCGCGGCACCACGCTGTTCCGCAACGGCGAGACCTTCACCTCGCTGTACGCCATCCGCACCGGCTTCTTCAAGACCTGCGTGGCGACCGAAGACGGCCGCGACCAGGTCACCGGTTTCCAGATGGCCGGGGAGATCATCGGGCTCGATGGCATCGTGAACGACCAGCACACCTGCGATGCCGTGGCGCTGGAAGACGCCGAAGTCTGCGTGATGCCGTTCGACCGCATCGAAGAACTCTCGCGCGAGGTCACGGCGCTGCAGCACCACGTGCACAAGATCATGAGCCGCGAGATCGTGCGCGAGCATGGCGTGATGCTGCTGTTGGGCAGCATGCGCGCCGAAGAGCGGCTGGCCGCATTCCTGCTGAACCTGGTGCAGCGCCTGCACGCACGGGGCTTCTCGCAGTCCGAGCTGGTGCTGCGCATGACGCGCGAAGAGATCGGCAGCTACCTGGGCCTCAAGCTCGAGACCGTGAGCCGCACGTTCTCCAAGTTCGTCGAAGAAGGCATCGTCGAGGTCAAACAGCGCCATGTGCGCATCCTCGATACCGACGCGCTCAAGCGCATCGTGAACAGCCAGCAAGCCTGCCACTGAGCACCACAGGCCAGGACTTCGGCGCCGGCCTCGAGCCGGCGTTGTCGTTTTCAAAACGCCGTTTTCACCACCCGCAGTCTCCGCACACCTCGGCACATCAGGAGCACGATGTCTTGCGGCAATCGTCAGGGCGCTCACCCGGTGGCACGGGGCAGCGGTTCAGCTCGAACGGCGACATCGCCAGCAGCGTGGTCAGCGCGCTCGATGCCATCGTGACGGCCCAGAACGCGAAAAACGCCAGCGTGTAGACACCCTCGCGCGACAGCGCCAGGGGCTGTCCGAACCAGTGGAGGTCGTGCGGGTCGACCAGGGCGAAGACCAGCATCTCCATCACGCCCGCCATCAAAAAAGCGGGCCAGGCAATCCACATCAGGCGTTGCGTCCACATAGTTGCAGTCTCCTTCGCGGGGCGAGCGGGCACGGCGGTACCGCAGGGGCCGCCGGTGCTCGCCGGTGTTGTTGTTGTCGTCGTCGCAGCCGGTCAGCCGGTGGGCGACTCAACGCGGCTGGTCCTGCACCGGCGTGGCGGCGTGGTTGCGGCCCTTGACCGCAGGCGCCAGGCTCTTGGCGGGGTTTTCCAGCGTCTTGTTGATCTCGATGCCCTGGCGGTAGTAGTCCTCCGCCACCACCGGGTCGGGGCGCGAGATGGCCAGCCACAGCGTGACGAAGCCGGCCACGATCACGATGGCGGGCCCGGCGATGACCAGCCAGACGTGGCCGAACTTCCACCACGGGGCGGCTGCGGGCGCGGCGCCCGAGCCTGTGGAACCGGCGGCGACGGATGGGCTGGTGGGGCCGATGGCGGGATTCGATGTCATGTCAGTACTCCTTGCAAATCTTCTCGGTGGGTGCAGCGCCCTAGCGCGGCACCAGGAAAACGGATTTCTCGGTCACATGGGCGGCTCGGTCCACCGCCTGCACGTCGAACTGCACCGCGTGCGACCCCGGCGCGGCCGATCCGTACGGAATCTGCAGCCGCACCGCCACCCAGCGGGATTCCGCGGCACCGATGTCCACCTCGGCCTCCGAGGCCACTTCGAGCGCGGTCAGCCCGCGGGCGGCGATGCGGTAGCGCTGCGGTCCCTCGGTCGCATTCATGATCTGCAGGCGGTAGATGTTCTCGAGCTTGCCCCCGGCCACGATGCGTGACAAGGCCGCACGGTCGCGCACCACGTCCACCTTCAGCGGTGTGCGCGTGACCAGGCTGGCCAGCATGGCAAGACACAGCGCTGCCAGGATCGCGGTGTAGATCAGCACGCGGGGGCGCAGCACCCGGCGCAGCATCTGCGACTGGCTCCACCGGTTGGCCACGCCGTTTTGCGTGGAGTAGCGGATGAGCCCGCGCGGGTACTGCATCTTGTCCATCACGGTGTTGCAGGCGTCCACGCACAGCCCGCAGCCGATGCACTCGTACTGCAGCCCGTTGCGGATGTCGATGCCCACGGGGCAGACCTGCACGCACAGCGAGCAGTCGATGCAGTCGCCCAGGCCCTGAGCCTTGTAGTCGATGCCCTTCTTGCGCGGGCCGCGCTGCTCGCCCCGCTCGGGGTCGTAGCTCACCACCAGCGTGTCCTTGTCGAACATGGCGCTTTGAAAGCGCGCATAGGGGCACATGTACTTGCAGACCTGCTCGCGCATGTAGCCCGCGTTGCCGTAGGTGGCAAAGCCGTAGAACAGCACCCAGAACATCTGCCACCCGCCCGAGAAGGCCAGCAGCTCGCTGCCCAGCGTGCGGATGGGCACGAAGTAGCCCACGAAGGTAAAACCCGTCCACAGCGCCACCGACATCCACGCCAGCTGCTTGAGCGACTTCTTCACCGCCTTCTCTGCCGTCCACGGCCCCTTGTCCAGCCGCAGCCGCGCGCTGCGGTCCCCCTCGATCCTGTGCTCGATCCACATGAACATCTCGGTGTAGACCGTCTGCGGGCACGCAAAGCCGCACCACAGCCGCCCCGCCACTGCGGTGAACAGGAACAGCGACATCGCCGAGATGATGAGCAGGCCCGTGAGGTAGATGAAGTCCTGCGGGTACAGCACCAGGCCGAAGATGTAAAAGCGCCGCGCACCCAGGTCGAAAAGCACCATCTGGCGCTGCCCCCACTCGAACCATGGCAGCCCGTAGAACACGAGCTGCGTGAGGAACACCATGGCCCAGCGCCAGCGCGCGAACACGCCGCTGATGGAGCGGGGGTAGATCTTCTTTTGCGCCTCGTACAGCGAGACGATCTCGCCCTGGGACGACGACGCATCGGCCGCGACCGGCGCGATGGGGATGACCTTGCGGGCAGGCCCGCTGGGTGGCTTCATGGTGTGGCTCGTGGTGCTGGCTTTTGAAACGGTGAGGCCCTGGCTGGCGGGAGGGATGCGCGGTGCGGACCGCAGGGCGGCGCTGGCTGTCGCGCCGCCCGGCGTGGTCAGGTGCCCGGGCCTACCTGGCCGCCGCCACCTGCTTGCCCGAGAGGCTCCACACGTAGGCCGACAGCACGCCGATCTGCGCTTCGGTCAGCTTGTCCGCCTGCGCAGGCATCTGGTTGGTCTTGCCGTTGTTGATCATGGCGGTGATGGCGGCTTCGCCCCAGCCGTGCAGCCAGATGTCATCGGTCAGGTTGGGCGCACCCAGGGCCTGGTTGCCCTTGCCATCCATGCCGTGGCAGGCCGCGCAGGCACCGAACTTGGACTTGCCCAGCGATGCACGCAGCGAGTCGTGCGGGCTGCCCGACAGGCTCAGCACGTAGTGCGACAGGTTGCGCACGTCCTCGGGCGTGCCCACGGCGGCGGCCATCGGGGGCATGGTGCCGATGCGGCCCTGCGTGATGGTCTCGCGGATCTTCTCGGGCGTGCCGCCGTGCAGCCAGTCGGCATCGGCCAGGTTCGGAAAGCCCTTGCTGCCGCGTGCGTCGGAGCCGTGGCACTGGGCGCAGTTGTTCATGAACAGGCGCTCGCCGATGGCCTGGGCCTGCGGGTCCTTGGCCACGTCCTCGGGCTTCATGGATGCAAAGCGGGCGTACAGCGGGTCGAGCGCGGCCTTGGCCTTGGCCATCTCGGCGTCGTACTCGCCCTTCTGCGTCCAGTTCAACTTGCCGTTGAAGCTGCCCAGGCCCGGGTAGGCGGCCAGGTAGGCCAGGCCGAACACGATGGTGATGACGAACAGCCACACCCACCAGCGCGGCAGGGGGTTGTTCATCTCGACCAGGTCCTCGTCCCAGACGTGGCCGGTGGTGTTGTCGGCGGTGGCCACGACCTTCTTGCGGCCCGCCATCCACAGCAGGATGCCGCAGGCGACGATGCCGACCAGGGTCAGCGTGGTCACAAAGACCGACCAGAAATTGCTGGTGAAGTCACTCATGGGGTGTTCTCGTTCTGGTGAAAGTCAATCTTGTTCGAACGGCAGCTGTGCGGCCTCGTCGAACCGGGACTTGTTGCGGCCCATGTACGCCCAGACCCAGATACCGATGAAGCAAACCATCGATGCCAGGGTGGCGACGATGCGCATGGTGGTGATGTCCATGGCGGATCTCCTAAGGTTCTGTGTTGCTTACTTCAGCGCGCGGCCCATGACCTGCAGGTAGGCGATGAGGGCATCCAGCTCGGTCTTGCCCTTGACGTCTTCGGCCGCGGCCTGGATCTGCTCGTCGGTATAGGGCACGCCCACGGTGCGCAGGGCCTTCATGCGGGGCGCCACGCCGGCGGGGTCCACAGCGTTCTTTTCCAGCCAGGGGTAGGCAGGCATGTTCGACTCGGGCACCACGTCGCGCGGGTTGTTCAGGTGGATGCGGTGCCATTCGTCGCTGTACTTGCCGCCCACGCGATGCAGGTCAGGGCCGGTGCGCTTGCTGCCCCACTGGAAGGGGTGGTCGTACACGAACTCGCCCGCCACCGAGTAGTGGCCATAGCGCAGCGTCTCGGCGCGGAAGGGCCGGATCATCTGCGAGTGGCAGTTGTAGCAACCCTCGCGGATGTAGATGTCGCGCCCCACCAGTTGCGTGGCGGTGTAGGGCTCCACGCCCTTGACGGCCTCTGTGGTGGACTTCTGGAAGAACAGCGGCACGATCTCCACCATGCCGCCAATGGCGATCACGAGCAGGATCAGCACGATCATCAGGAAGTTGTTGGTCTCGATCTTCTCGTGGGAGAAGCCGGTCGAAGGGTTGGTGTTGTTGTTGGACATGAATGGACTCCTTCGGCTCAGGCGTGCGCCGCAGTCACGGCAGGGATCGTCACCTTGACCGAACGGCCGGAGATGGCGGTCATCCAGACGTTCCAGGCCATCACCACCATGCCGCCCAGGTACAGCAGGCCGCCGGCCACGCGGATCACGTAGAAGGGATAGGTCGCCTTGACGCTCTCGACGAAGGTGTAGGTGAGCGTGCCGTCAGGGTTGATGGCGCGCCACATCAGGCCCTGCATCACGCCGGCGATCCACATCGCGGCGATGTACAGCACGATGCCGATGGTGGCCATCCAGAAGTGCAGCTCGATCGCCTTGATGGAGTGCATCTTGTCGCGGCCGAACAGGCGCGGCACCAGGTAGTACAGCGAGCCCATCGAGATCAGCCCCACCCAGCCCAGCGCGCCGGAGTGCACGTGGCCGATGGTCCAGTCGGTGTAGTGGGAGAGCGCGTTGACGGTCTTGATGGACATCATCGGCCCCTCGAACGTGGACATGCCGTAGAACGACAGCGACACGATCAGAAAGCGCAGGATGGGGTCGTCGCGCAGCTTGTGCCAGGCGCCCGACAGCGTCATCACGCCGTTGATCATCCCGCCCCAGCTGGGGGCCAGCAGGATCAGCGAGAACACCATGCCCACCGATTGCGTCCAGTCCGGCAGCGCGGTGTAGTGCAGATGGTGGGGGCCGGCCCACATGTAGGTGAAGATCAGTGCCCAGAAGTGCACGATGGACAGGCGATAGCTGTACACCGGACGGCCGGCCTGCTTGGGAATGAAGTAATACATCATTCCGAGGAAGCCCGCCGTGAGGAAGAAGCCCACCGCGTTGTGCCCGTACCACCACTGCACCATGGCGTCCTGCACGCCGGCGTAGGCCGAGTAGCTCTTCATGAAGCTGACCGGAATGGCCGCGCTGTTGACCACGTGCAGCAGTGCCACGGCCAGGATGAACGCGCCGAAGAACCAGTTGGCCACGTAGATGTGCTTGACCTTGCGCACGCCGATGGTGCCGAAGAACACGATGGCATACGACACCCACACCAGCGTGATCAGGATGTCGATGGGCCATTCGAGTTCGGCGTATTCCTTGCCGGACGTGTAGCCCATCGGCAGGCTGATGGCCGCGGCCACGATGACCAGCTGCCAGCCCCAGAAGGTGAAGGCCGCCAGCGGCCCGGCGAACAGGCGGACCTGGCTCGTGCGCTGCACGACGTAGTAGCTGGTGGCGAACAGCGCGCAGCCGCCGAACGCGAAGATCACCGCGTTGGTGTGCAGCGGGCGCAGGCGCCCGTAGCTGAGCCAGGGAATGCCGAAGTTGAGCTCGGGCCAGGCCAGCTGGGCGGCGATGACCACGCCCACCAGCATGCCAACCACCCCCCAGACCACGGCCATGATCGAGAACTGCCGCACCACCGTGTCGTTGTAGTGTGCAGCCACTGTTTTTGGAGAATCCATCGGGCACCTCTTTGTATTGCGATCTGAGTTTCTTGCAGTCGGCAGCGGGGCGCATTGACACAAGTCAATCGTCCCGGAGAATCCGCTCGCCTTCTTGTTCGACGCTCTCGAACTGGCCGTGGTGCACGGCCCACCACAGCCCCGCCAGCACCATCAGCACCAGCACGACGGACAACGGGATCAGCAGGTACAGGATGTCCATCAGGCAGGCTCCAGGGGGTGGGTTGGCACGGGCGTTGCGACCGGGCCCTGCGCCAGCGGCGCGGCGTGGTCGGCCCCGCCCAGCGCCGGCAGCTCGCGCGCCAGGCGCGACGCGTTGAGCACCACCAGCAGCGAGCTCAGCGCCATGCCCAGCCCCGCCAGCCACGCGGGCATCCAGCCCGCCACGGCCAGGGGCACGCACAGCGCGTTGTAGAGCGCGGCCCACCACAGGTTCTGGCGCACCACGCGCAGGGTGCGGCGCGCCAACAGCACCGTCTGCGGCACCAGCGCCAGGCTGTCGCCCAGCACCACAAAGTCGGCACGCGACTGCGCGAGCGGCACGGCGCGGCCAAATGCCAACGAGGCGTGGGCGCCCGCGAGCACCGGGCCGTCGTTGAGCCCGTCGCCCACCATGGCCACGTGGCGGCCCTGCGCCTGCAATGCCTGCAGCGCGGCCAGCTTGCCCTGGGGCGTGCACTCGCCCCGGGCCTGCGCAATGCCGGCCTGCGCGGCCACGCGCTGCACCGCGCCACCGCGGTCGCCCGACAGCAACTGCACGGCCACGCCCGCCTGCTCCAGGGCGCGCACCACCGGTGCGGCCTCGCTGCGCAGGTCCTCGGACAGATCGAAGCGTGCCAGCTCGCGCAGCGCCCCGTCCGACCCCTGCTGTGACAGCACCACCTGCAGCCCGTTGCCATCGCCCTCGCTCGCCATGCCCGCATGCAGGGCCGAGCCCAGGCGCAGGCGGCGTGTGGCCTGCCCGGCCCCCACGCGCTGCACCGTGGCGGTGAGGCCGAGGCCCGCGTCCTCCTGCAGGTCCTTCACGGCCCACTGCAGGGTGCTTGTCGGCATGCGGGCGGCGGCCGCCACCAGCGCACGCGATGCGGGGTGCACCGACTGCACCGCCAGGGCGGCGGCAAGCGCCAGCGCCTCGCCGGCCGCCATGTCGCCGGACGTGCGCGTGGCCGACAGCGCCATGCCGTCGCGCGTGAGCGTGCCGGTCTTGTCGAACACGATGGTGTCCACCGCAGCCAGCGCCTCCAGCCCTTGCAGGTTGCGCACCAGCACGCCGTGGCGCGCCAGCGTGCCCGCGGCGGTGAGCATGGCGACCGGCGTGGCCAGCGACAGCGCGCAGGGGCAGGTCACGATCAGCACGGCCACGCCCACCATCAGCGCATGGCCGGGGTCGGACGGCCACCACCACGCCACCGCCAGCGCGGCAGCCAGCAGCACGGCGACGAGAAACGGCCGGGCGATGCGGTCTGCCAGCTGGGCCAGGCGCGGCTTTTGCAGCGAGGCGCTTTCCATCAGCGCGACGATCTGCGCAAAGCGCGTCTGGGCGCCGGTACCCTGCACCAGCACTTCCACCGGCGACTGCAGGTTGTAGCTGCCCGCGGTGACCGTGCTGCCCAGCGGGCGCGCCACGGGCGTGGACTCGCCGGTGAGCAGGGCCTCGTCGGCCTGCGTGTTGCCGCGCGTGATGCGGCCATCGGCCGGAAAAGCCTCGCCCGGCAATACGCGGATGGTGTCGCCGGGCACCAGGCGGCGCGTGGCCACGCGGGTGAAATTACCCTCTGCTCCGCGACGCTCCACGCTGTCGGGCAGCCGGTTCATCACCGCCTCCAGCGCGCCCGCGGTGCGGTCGCGCAGGCGCAGCTCCAGCCAGCGCCCGGTGAGCAAGAAGAACACGAACATGGTCAGCGAGTCGTAGTACACCTCGCGGCCGAAGAGGCCCGTGGGCTCGAACGTGCCCGCCGTGCTGACCACGAAGGTGATGGCCATGCCCAGGGCCACCGGCAGGTCCATGCTCACGCGGCGCAGGCGCACGTCGCGCAGGGCGCTGGCAAAGAAGGGCCCGCACGAGAACACCACCATGGGCAGCGTGATGACCCACGACGCCCAGCGCAGCAACTGCTCCATCTCCAGCGTCAAGTCGCCCGGCTGCGCCACGTATGCGGGCCACGCGTACATCATCACCTGCATCATGCAAAAGCCGGCCACCAGCCAGCGCCACAGCGCGCGGCGGCTCTCGCGCTGGCGCTGCTCGCGGGCCAGGGCGTCCATGGCGGGCATGGCGCGGTAGCCGGCCCGGTGCACCGCCGCCATCCACTGCGAGGGCAGCACCTGCCCGGGGTGCCAGACCACACGCGCCCGGCGGGTCGCGGCACTCACGTCGGCCTGCTGCACGCCGGGCACGGCGCGCAGGGCGTCTTCGATGGTCAGGGCACAAGCCGCGCAGTGCATGCCTTCGAGCACCACCTGCGAGTCCCAGCCGCAGGTGGCAGGGTCCTGCGGGATGCTGCCGGTCGGCGTGAGCGGCCGACCGAAGGCCGACCACTCCTGCGGGTCGTCCAGCAGCAGGGCCTGCGCGGCGGCAGGGGCATCCGCCGGCGGCAGAACCGGGGCGTCGGCTTGAAACATTGACATGGTTCAAGGCTATCGCCCTGCCCCGCACGCCACATTGACCTGGATCAAGTCGCGGAACATGATCGGTCCTAAGCTGATGGCGTCACTTCAAGGAGCACACCATGTACAAGCGTATCCTGATCCCCACAGACGGCTCGCCGCTGTCGGACAAGGCAGTCAACCACGGCCTGGCGCTGGCGGCCCTGTCGGGCGCCACGGTGGTGGCGCTGAAGGTGGTGCCGCGCTACCCGCGCAGCTACTTCGAAGGCGGCATGTCGGTGGACCTGAACGATGCCCAGCGCATCGAGGCGCAGTGGGCGGCCGAAGCCCAGGCCATGGTCGACAAGGTAAAGGCCGAGGGCGGCGCCCAGGGCGTCACGGTGAAGGCCGTGGTCGCCAAGTCAGACCTGGTGGCCGAAGCCGTGATCTCGGCCGCCAAGAAGCACAAGTGCGACCTGATCGTCATGGCGTCGCACGGCCGCAAGGGCCTCAAGCGCCTGCTGCTGGGCAGCGAGACGCAGCACGTGCTGACGCACTCGCACATTCCCGTGCTGGTGCTGCGCTAAGGCCCCGAAGTGCTGCTACCGCTTGATGGAAAAGCGCTAGCAGCTATCAAATCAGTAGCAAACGCTCCACTGGCCGACATCCGGTCAGTGGTTGCCCAGGTAGAGCTGCGCCATGCGCTGGTCCTCCAGCAGGCCCTGCGCGGGGCCGTCCAGCACGCAGCGGCCCTGGTCCAGGATGTAGCCTTGCTGGCTGATGGTGAGCGCCTGGCGCGCGCGCTGCTCCACCATCAGCACCGCCACGCCCGCGGCGGGGAGCTTTCGCACCATGTCGAACACCTTGCCGACCAGCGATGGCGCGAGCGCCGCAGTGGGCTCGTCCAGCACCATGATGCGCGGCGAAGGCATCAGCGCACGGGCGAAGGCCAGTTGCTGGCGCTCGCCGCCCGACAGGTCGCTGGCCGGTTGCGACAGGCGCTCCACCAGCGCCGGGAAGTCGGCCAGCACCTCGTCCATGCGGCGCTTGACGTGCGGCACGCGGCGCACCACCAGCAGGTTGTCGCGCACGGTGAGCGACGGGAAGACGTTGGCCACCTGCGGCACGTAGGCCAGGCCCGCGTCGAACCGGTCTTCGGCCGACAGCGTCGTGATGTCGCGGCCATCCAGATGGATGCTGCCCGTGACCCGCGGCAACAGGCCCAGCAGCGCCTTGACCAGCGTGGACTTGCCGGCCCCGTTGGTGCCCGCGATGGTGACGATCTTCCCCGGCGCCACGGCCAGGTCGATGCCGTGGATGATGTCCACGTCCGAGTAGCCGCCGCGCAGCTGCTCGATCTGCAGCAGATTGGTCTTATTGGTTTTGTTGTTCGCCTCGCTCATACCACCCCTCCCATGTAGGCTTCCTGCACGCGGGGATCGTCCAGTACCGTGTGCGGATCGCCCTCGGCCAGGATGCGCCCGCGGTCCATCACGATCATGCGGTTGGACAGCGCCTTGAGCGCCTGCAGGTGGTGCTCGATCACGATGAATGCGATGCCCTGGCCATGCAGCTCGCGCACGCGGTCGCAGATTTCTTCGATCAGCACCGGGTTGACCCCGGCGAAGGGCTCGTCCAGCAGGATGCAGCGCGGGTCCAGCATGAGCACGCGGCCCAGCTCCACCAGCTTCTTCTGCCCGCCCGACAAGCCGCCCGCCTGCACGTCGCGCACGCGGGCCAGGTTCAAAAATTTCAGGATGCCGTCGGCCTTGGCGGCCAGTTGCTGCTCGTGTTCGCGCAGGCGGCGCGTCTGAAAGAAGGCGTTGACCAGCCGCTCGCCCTGCGGGTTGGCGGCAGCGGCCAGCAGGTTCTCGTGCACGGTGAGGCTCTTGAACTCGCGCGGGATCTGGAAGGTGCGCACCAGGCCCAGGCGGGCGCGGCGGTACGGCGGCACGCGGGTGATGTCCTGCCCGTCGAAGGTGATGCGGCCGGCGTCGGCCGGCTGCTGGCCCGCGATGGCGGCGAACAAGGTGCTCTTGCCCGCGCCGTTGGTGCCGGCAATGCCCAGAATCTCGCGGTCGGCCAGTTGCAGCGAGACATCGTCCACCGCCTTGAAGCCGCCGAACAGCCGCGTCACGGCCTCTACGTTGAGGAGTGTCATTTCGAAGGCCCTCCAAAAAGGCCGTTCGGCCGGTACAGCGTCACCAGGATCAGCGCCAGGCCCACCGCGGCCAGGCGCAGGCTGGCCATGCCCACTTCGGACACGCCCGGCACCCAGTCCTTGGCAAAGCGCGAGCCTTCCAGGAACACCATCAGCAGCAGCGAGCCGAACATGGCGCCGCGCACCGAGCCCGAGCCGCCCATGACCAGCCCCATCCACACATAGAAGGTGATGAGCGGAATGAACTGCTCCGGCGTGATGAAGGTGATGAAGTGCGCGTAGAACGCGCCCGCCACGCCGGCCAGCGCCGCGCCCACCATGAACACCTGCACCTTGAACCAGGCCGGGTCCTTGCCCAGGGCCGACAGCGCCGCCTCGTCGTCGCCGATGGCTTTGAGCAGCCGGCCGAACGGGCTGCGCGTGAGCCGCACCGTGCCCCAGCACACCAGGCCCACGATCACGGCCAGCACCGTGAAGATCGCTACGTCGGACCTGCCGCCGGCCAGATGGGCAAACAGCTTGGGCAGGCCCGGCAGGCCCTGCACGCCGTTCGTGAGCCAGCTTTCCTGCTGGATGGTGATGCGCACGGCTTCCGAAAAACCCAGTGTCACGATGGCCAGGTAGTCGTCGCGCAGCCTGAGCGACAGCAGGCCGATGGGCAGCGCGAGCAGCCCCGACAGCACGCCCGCCGCGATGAAGCACACCACCAACGGCACGCCCTGCAGCGACAGCAGCCCCGACGTGTAGGCGCCCACGGCGAAGAACGCCACGACGCCGAAGTTGACCAGCCGCGTAAGGCCGAACTGCAGGTTCAGCCCCAGCGCGAGCAGGCAGTAGATGAGGGCGATGATGCCGATGGCACAGAGATAAGCGATCATGGTCCGTACCCCTTAGCGCACCAGTTGCACGCGGCCCATGATGCCGGCCGGGCGCAGCAGCAGCACCAGCGCCAGCACCACGAACGACAGCACCAGCTTGTACGACGGCCCCAGCAGCGGCACCGACAGCTCTTGCACCATGCACAGCAGCAGCGCGCCCAGCACCGCACCCAGCGGGCTGCCGATGCCGCCCAGCACCATGGCGGCGAAGGCGGGGATCAGGCTCTCCCAGCCCATCTCGGGCGTGACCACGGCCTTCATGCCCAGCAGCACCCCGCCGATGGACGACAGCGCGCCCACCAGCAGCCACAGGCTCAGCATGAGCCCGCCTGCGCGGATGCCGCTGGCGCGCGCCAGGTCGGCACTGTCGGACACGGCGCGCAGCTGGCGGCCGAAGCTCGTGCGGTAGATGAGCACGAACACCACCAGCAGGCACACCGCGGCGATGGCAGCGATGAGCAGGTCGGTGGGCAGGATGCGGATGCCGCCGAAGTTCCACGCGCGCACCAGCGGCATGTCGAAGGTGCGCTGGTCGTGCCCGGCAAAGAACGAGATCAGGCTGCGCAGCAAAAACCCTAGCCCGATGGCCGCGAGCATCGACGCGACCATGGGCCGCCCCACCAGCTTGCGAAAGATCAGCTGGTACGACCCGGCCGACACCACCGCGGTGATGGCCACGCTGGCGATGGCCGCCAGCCACAGCGGCACGCCGCCCAGCATCTGTACGGCCACCGCGGCGTACGCGCCGGTCGTCAGGAAGTCGCCGGTGGCGGCATTGGGAAAGCGGTTGACGCCCATCACCAGGGTCATGGCCAGCGCGGGCAGCGCCACCACCAGGCCTTCGATCCATCCGTTGATCAAGAGGTTTGTGAAATCGATCCAGGTCATTGCGTCATCTCGTTCTTGCTCTCGTTCTTACCCTTGCGTTGCCAGAAAGCCCCCTGTGCCGCGACGACCGCAGCCGCCGGGGACGAACAGGGGGATGAGGGCCATCACGCAGCGATGGACACCACGTCGCGGCGCACCAGCTGGCCCTTTTCGATGATGAACACACCGAAGTCGGGGGTGGCGTCGCCGAACTTGTCGAAGTCGAGCTTGCTGGACGCGCCTTCGTAGTTGACCTTGGCCTTTTTGCCCAGCTGCGCCTTGCCTTCGGCGAAGGAGTACACGGCGGTGCCGGGGGCGTTGGACACCTCGCGCAGCTTGGCGTTGACCTGCTCCACCGTGGCCTTGGGGCCCGCGGCTTCCATGGCCAGGGCCAGCGAGATCACCATGTCGTACGCCATGGCGGCATAGATGTTGGTGGACGCGGCCTTGCCCGTGGCCTTGGTGAAGGCGGCATCGAACTGCGCGTACGAGGTGCTCTTTTCGTTGGAGACCGTCTCCACCGAAATGATGCCTTCGCACACTTCGGGGCCCAGGGCCTTGACCAGGTCGGGGTTGGCCGCCCAGCCGGGGATGATCCACTTGTTGTCGGCGCCGGACTGGAACCATTCGCGCAGGATGATGGTGGTGTCGGGCAGGTACGAGCCCATCACGATCACATCGGGCTTGGCCGCCAGGATCTTCTGCAGCTCGCTGCGGTAGCTGGGGCGGCTGGGCTCGTAGGTGACGTGTGCGGCCACCTTGCCGCCGCGCTTTTCCCACACCTTGGTGAAGCCTTCGACATTGCCCAGGCCCGAGGCGTTGTTGAACGCCATGGTGGCCGGGCGCTTGAAGCCGCGCTTGGCGCAGATCTCGGCAAAGGCCGCACCGAAGCGGTCGTTGGTGGCCTGAAAGCGCCACACCAGGTCCTTGGTGTCCTGCGTGGAGATGGCGGGCGCACCCGAGACGTTCATCTGGATGATGCCGGCCGCATCGGTCAGCGGCATCACCGCCAGCGTCACGCCCGATGCCCAGGTGCCCAGCACGGCCTGCACCTTGTTCACTTCGATCAGCTTCTTGGCGGCCAGCACGGCGGCGTCCGGCTTGGTCTGGTCGTCTTCGGTGAAGAGTTCGAGCTTGCGGCCGCCCGCGCCACCGGCGGCGTTGACCTCGTCCACCGCGAGGCGGATGGCCTGCTGCATGCCCGGGCCGTACGGGCTGCCCGCGCCGGTGATGGGCGTGAGCGAGCCGATGCGGAAGACCTCGCCCTGCTGGCTGAAGCCGATGGAGGGAAGGCACTGCAGGGCGGCTGCTGCGCCGCCGAGCTTGACGAAATTTCTACGTTGCATGGTGTTCTCCGGTCAGGTCAGGTCAGGTCAGGTCAGGGGGGAATGTGGAGGGGTCGGGGTCACAGGGTGTTCTTGGCGAACGCGCCGTCCTTGACGATCGCGCGGATGTGCTCGCCCTGGTTGAGCAGGCAGGTGATATCGGTGAGCGGGTTGCCATCGACCAGCAGCAGGTCGGCGATGGCGCCCGCCGTGACTTCGCCCAGCTGGCCTTGCTGGCCCAGGATCTCGGCGCCGATCAGCGTGGCCTGCTGCAGCACCGGGCCGTTGCCCAGCACGTCGGCACGCAGGCGCAGCTCGTCGGCCTGCAGGTAGTGCGTTTCGGCCAGCAGGTCGCTGCCCAGGCCCATTTTCACGCCGGCCTTGGCGAGGATCTCGATGGCCGCCTTGCCCTGGCTGCGCACCGAGTCGATCTTGGCGATGGACACGGCCGGCAGGCCGTAGCGCTCGCCCTCGTTGGCCAGGCCTTCGTAGGTGATGAGCGTGGGCACCATGAAAGCGCCCAGTTCGGCCATCAGCTCTGCCGTGGGGGCGTCGACCAGGTTGCCGTGCTCGATGGTGCGCACGCCGCAGCGCACGGCCCGGGCGATGGCGCGGGGCGTGTAGGCGTGGGCCATGACGTAGGTGTTGGCGTTGGTGGCCTCTTCGACGATGGCACGCAGCTCGGCCTCGGAATAGCCCAGGTTGTTGATCGGGTCGTTGGGCGAGGCCACGCCGCCCGAGGCCATGACCTTGATCTGCGTGGCGCCCTTCAGGATCTCTTCACGCACCGCCAGGCGGCAGGCGTCCACGCCATCGACCACACGGCCGATGTTGCCCAGCTTGTACGCGCACGAGCACACGTCCAGGTTGTCGTTGCGCTCGCGAAAGTCCGCATGCCCGCCGGTTTGCGACAGGGCCTTGCCCGAGGGGAAGATGCGCGGGCCCTGCACCAGGCCTGTGCGCACCGCCTCGGCCAGCGACCAGTCGCCGCCGCCTGCGTCGCGCACCGAGGTGAAGCCGCGCGCCAGCATGCCCTTCATGATGGGCAGCGAGCGCAGCATGGTGAACACGTTGGGCATCCGGGCCACGCTGCCCAGGTTGAACGACGAGGCCACGACATGCACGTGGCAGTCGATCAGGCCGGGCATGAGCGTCATGCCGCGCGCGTCGATGCGGTGCGTGCCCTCGGGCGCCTGCACGTCGGCACCGACGGCGGCAATGCGCCCGTCCTGCACCAGCACCGAGAGACCGTCGCGCAAGCTCAGGCCATGGACATCCAGCACGCGGCTGTTTTCTATCAACAAGGTGTTCATGAAATCGATGAAGAGGTCTAAACCGGGGGTTCTCAAATACTCATGGCCCGCAGGCCACCGCATTGGCCAGCTGCACATCCCAAAAATGGTGCGCCGCGTCACGTTCCCAAGGAGGAACCTGTCACGCTGCCGTCACGGGTTGCATTTAACGGGCCAACCGGGTGCCACTGCAACACCTAAAATCTCACCATCCCATGACCTGTACTCATACCCCCGCATGCGCCGCCTGTGCCCGACCATCTCTGAGCTGAACGCCTTTCATTCCGCGGCCAAGCACCAGGCCTTCACCATGGCCGCCAAGGAGCTGTGCGTGACGCAGAGCGCCATCAGCCGCCACATCGCAGCGCTGGAGGACTACCTGGGCCAGAAGCTGTTCATCCGCAAGGCAAGCGGGCTGGAGCTGACCGATGCGGGCGCCACCTATCTCAACGCCACGCGGCCGGCGATGGCCGCGCTGGAATCGGCCACCTCGCAGCTCATGTCGTATGGCGGCAGCGGCGGCGCGCTGAACCTGTCGGTGCCGCCCACGTTCGCGGCGCAGTGGCTCTTTCCGCGGCTGGGCCACTTCAAGCGCACGCTGCCCCAGGTGTCGCTGAACTTCGTGCGCTACCAGCACGCGCACGACTTTGCGGTGCCGTACGAGTTCGACGCGGCCATCCAGTACGGCTACGGCAACTGGCCCAGCGCCAACGCGCGCTACCTGATCGGCAAGGAGACGAGCATCGTCTGCAGCCCGCAGCTGCGCGACGCCCTGCCCCTGCGCACGCCCGCCGATTTGCAGCAGGCCACGCTGCTGCAGCACATCGAGGTGCCCCTGGCCTGGCACGACTGGATGGAGGCGAACCAGTGCGACACCAGCGGCAGCCGCTTCGGGCCCGGTTTCAACCTGTACTCGCTGATCATCCGCGCCGCGGTGTCGGGTTTTGGCGTGGGCATCGTGCCGACCTGCCTGGTGGAAGACGAGCTGCAGGCGGGGTCACTGGTGGAGCCGCTGGGCGAGCGTTTTCAAAGCCCGCTGGGCTACTACCTGTGCGCCCCCACCGCACGCACCAATCTGTCGGTCTACAAGCTGGTGGCCGCGTGGCTGGAGCATTGCTGCAGCCATGGGGCGGTGGAGAGCGGTGGCATTGCGGTGCCTGCCGCAGCGTGCATTTTTTGTGCGGATGAACCGAAGGCGGCGTGAGGGCACAGGGGGTTGAGAGCGACCGCGCCCGCGACAGCAGGCGCTGCGCAACCCCGCCGAAGTAGCCGTTGTGGCCCTCACGCCCGGTGGAGGCCGGTGTGAGTTCGACCGGTGCCGGTCCTCCGTGTGTCCGGTGTCCGGTGTCAATCCTCACCGTTGTCCTGAGGGGGCGCTGTCTTTTCCGGCTGCAGCTGAGCAGCAGGCGCCCGTGCCGAAGGCGCCGGTGCAGGAAAGCCGTTGCGGTCCAGAAAGTCCGCCACGCGCGGCTGCCACAGTTGCGGTGCGCGGGAGAAGACCAGGTGCCCATCCTCGCCGTGCGGAGGGAACTGGATGAACTCCCCCGTTCCCCCCGCTGCGCGAAAGGCGGCGAACCACTCCCGGGGGTGCGTGGCGCCCATGTAGAGATCGTTTTCCGTGTAGACCCAGAGCGAAGGGATGCGCAGCGTGGCGCCGTACCGCGCGAACATCTGCTCCAGCTGCTGCGGTGCACAAGGCCTGCCGGGCTGCGTCTCCGGGTTGCCGCCGCCACCGCCTGCAAAGTTGATCACGGCCTGCACCCCGGCGGGTTGCAGGGCCCCCACCGCAATGGCGGTAGCCCCACCGTAGGACTGGCCCATCACCACCGCTTTGTCCTTGGCGGCGTCCGGCCTCTGGCGCACTACCTGCAGCACTTGCAGCGTCTGCTGCGCGGCAGCGGCGTACCCGGGCGAGTAGCGTTTGCTCTGGCACGGGCCGCTGTTTTCGATGTCTTCACCGCCGCTGACGCCATAGCCCACGCGGGTGGGCACAGCCACGATAAAGCCGCGGCGTACGAAAAACGCCGACTCCTTGGACAAGCGGGCGCGGCCCAGGCCGGCGCGCTTTTCGGGCTGGGCCGACCGGCCGTGGGCCAGCAGCATCACGGGTGCCGGGGTCGGGTTGGCATCGTCCGACCACACGGTGACGCGAATCGGCTGCGCGATGCGCTTGCCGTAGCCATCGACCACCTCGACGGGCACGTCGATCTGCGATTCCTGCAGTCGCGCGTGCACCGGCTGTGCAGTCAGCACCACCGTGAGCAGTGCCACCGCGGCCAGGCTAAGGGACGAGGACGGGGACGGGTGTGTGCGCAAGAAGGGCATGGCGGCGGCTTGATCACATGGTGATGCGGTGCGCGCCACTTTAGAGCACCGGCCGCGAAACGCCGATGCAAAAAACGGCGCCGTGCGAGTCATTCGCAGCGACGCCGTTCATTCTTCAGCACACCACGCTGCCCGCAGCGTGGTAGGCCAGGCCGCCTGGTGCGGCGTCAGCGGGCTGCCTGGCGGATCAGCCGATCAGGCGAACAGCCCCTTGTGCTGATCGCGCAGCAGGTTCTTCTGCACCTTGCCCATGGTGTTGCGCGGCAGCTCGGTGGCCACGAAGCAGCGCTTGGGGATCTTGAAGTTGGCCAGTTGGGTCTTGAGCTTGGCCACGATGGCGTCGCCATCGAGCTGCGCGCCGGGCTTGGCGATCACCACCGCCACGCCCACCTCGCCGAAGTCCGGGTGGGGCACGCCGACCAGGGCGCTTTCGGCCACGCCGGGCATGTCGTTGATGTAGCCCTCGATCTCGGCGGGATAGACGTTGTAGCCGCCGCTGATGATCAGGTCCTTGCTGCGGCCGACGATGCTGATGTAGCCTCGTTCGTCCACCTTGCCCACGTCGCCGGTCTTGAACCACTTGCCGCCCCGTTCATCGGCGGTGAATTCCTCGGCCGTCTTCTCGGGCATGCGCCAGTAGCCCTTGAACACGTTGGGGCCCTGCACCTGGATGGCACCGATCTCGCCCACGGGCAACGGCTGGTTGGCGTCATCCACCACGCGCAGGCCCACGCCGGGCAGCGCAAAGCCCACGGTGGCGCCGCGCCGCTCGCTCTGGCCGCCGTGGCGGGCGTCGGCCGCGTAGGGGTTGGAGGTGAGCATGATGGTCTCGCTCATGCCGTAGCGCTCCAGGATGGTGTGGCCGGTGCGCTGCTGCCATTCGTTGAAGGTCTCGATGAGCAGCGGCGCGGAGCCCGCGACGAACAGGCGCATGTTCTTGGCCGCCTCTTTCGTCAGGCCCGGCTCGGCCAGCAGGCGCACGTACAGCGTGGGCACGCCCATGAAGACGGTGGCGCGGCGCATGGCGGCCAGCACCGCCTTGGGGTCGAACTTGGCAAACCAGATCATCTTGCTGCCGTTGATGAGCGCGCCGTGGATGGCCACGAACAGGCCGTGCACGTGGAAGATGGGCAGCGCGTGGATGAGCACGTCGCCAGACTTCCAGCCCCAATAGTCCTTGAGCACCTGCGCGTTGGACAGCAGGTTGCCGTGCGTGAGCATCGCGCCCTTGCTGCGGCCGGTGGTGCCGCTGGTGTACAGGATGGCGGCCAGGTCGTCGGCCGACCGGGTCACCGGCGTGTGCACGTCGCTGTGGTGCGCGGCGCGCTCCAGCAGGCTGCCCGTGCGGTCATCGCCCAGCGTGAACACATGGCCCGTGCCCTGGGTGAACGCGATCTTGCTGACCCAGCCGAAGTTGCCGGGCGTGCAGACCACCACGGCGGGCTCGGCGTTGCCGATGAAGTATTCGATCTCGGCGCTTTGGTAGGCAGTGTTGAGCGGCAGGAACACGTAGCCCGCGCGCAGCGTGGCGAGGTACAGCAGCATGGCCTCGACCGATTTTTCGACCTGCACGGCCACGCGGCTGCCCTCGGGCAGCTTCAGCGATGTGAGCAGGTTGGCGATGCGGGCGCTGGCGCGCTCCAGGTCGTCCCAGCTGTAGACCAGCTCGGTGCCGTCCGGCGCCGTGGTTTCCACGGCGGCGCTGGCCAGGTCGGTGGGAAAGGCGGCGCGCAGCGCGCTGAAAAGGTTGTGTTGGCTCATGGCAGTCAGGCGAGGTTGTTGGATTGAATCGGTCGAGTTGTCAAATCGTAAATTCAGGCAGTTCAGGCAGTTCAGGCAGTTCAGGCAGTTCAGGCAGTTCAGGCAGTTCAGGCAAGTCTGGTTTGGTCAGAAAAACTTGTGAGACGCATGCGGGCCGGCAGTGCTGCCTTTAGAACGCGGGCGGGCGTTTTTCAAGAAAGGCGGTGATGCCCTCGCGGTGCTCGGCACTGTCGGCATAGGCATACGGTCCAGGCAGGGAATTCACTATGTTTTCGATAGCTGGTGGCGCTTGTCCATCCAGCGGTAGCGGCGTTTTCAATGCCCGAAACGTCTGCTTGTTCATGCGCGCGGCGCGTGGCGCCAGGGCGGCGACGCGCACCGCACTGGCCAGGGCCTCGGTGGCTACCACGTCATCGGCCACCACGCGGCTCAGAAAGCCGCGCGCGAGCATGTCGCTGGCGTTGAAGGTGGCGGCCTCCAGCAGCATCTGGCGTGCCGTCACATCGCCCACCGCGCGGGCCACCAGCTGCGCCTCGCGCGGGGCCATCGGAAACCCCAGCTTGGCAATCGGCGCCCCGAAGCGCGCGGCCTGGCCGGCAATGCGGATGTCGCAGCAGGCGGCAATCTCCACCCCCGCCCCCATGCACGCCCCGTCGATGCGCGCCACGATGGGCACGTCGCACGCCAGCATGGCGGCCAGACCGCCCCACACATCGTTCTCGTGGAAGTCGCGCAAAGAAGTGGCATCAAAACGGAACGCGGGGTACTCGGAGATATCGCCCCCCGCGCAAAACGCCCCGCCCTCTCCCGCCACGATCACGCAGCGCACGCTGTCGTCACCACCCTCGGCCCGCTGCTGGATGCCCACAAACACCTCGCGCAACTGCCGCCACATGGCGCGCGACATCGCATTCAGGCGCCCGGTGTGCCGCAGCGTGACCTGCACCACGCCGCGCTCATCCGCATCCGCTACCACCGCTTCACCCGACATAGTGCAAATCCATCACGTTGTACAAGCCCCTTGGCCTGGAAAACCGGCGCTACGCCATCGCCAGCGCCACCGTGGAACCGGCTTCGCCGGGCCACCGGAGGCGTCCCCCTTGGGGGAAGGCGCGCAGCGCCACAGGGGGTTAGTCGAGTTTCGCGCCGGAGGCCTTCACCACCGCCGCCCAGCGCTTGACCTCGCTGCTGACCATCGCCGCGAACTGCTGCTGCGACAGCCCGCCGTAGTCGGCACCGTTGTTCGCCCAGATGGTTTTCAGCTCGTCGGCCATGCCCAGTTTGCGCACCTCGTCCACGATGCGGGCCTGCAGGTCGGCGGGCGTGCCCTTGGGGGCCCACAGGCCGTACCAGGTGGTCACGGTGTAGTCGGGCAGGCCGACCTCGGCCGCGCAGGGCACGTCGGGGAAGGCGGGGTTGCGCTTGGTGCCGGACACCATCAGCGCCTTCACCCGGCCGCCCTTGATGTGGTTGGCCGAGGAACCCAGGCCATCGAACATCATGTCCACCTGGCCGCCGATCAGGTCCTGCAGCGCAGGGCCGGCACCGCGGTAGGGGATGTGCGTGATGAAGGTATTGGTCTGCTGCTTGAACAGCTCGCCCGCCAGGTGGTGCGAGGTGCCCGCGCCGGCCGAGCCGTAGTTGAGCTTGGCGGGGTTGCGCTTGACGTATTCCATGAACTGCTGGAAGTTGCTCACCGGCACGTTCTTGGGGTTGACCACCAGCACCTGCGGCACGTTGGCCAGCAGGAACAGCGGGACGAAGTCTTTCTCGATGTCGTAGTCGAGCTTGGGGTACATCGACGGCGCGATGGCATGGTGCACGGCGCCCATGAAGAGCGTGTAGCCATCGGGCGCGCCCTTGGCGGCAAAGCTGGCGCCCACGGTGCCGCCCGCGCCGCCGCGGTTGTCGATCACCAGCGTCTTGCCGGTGGCCTTGGCGAACTGGGCCGCCAGCGGCCGCGCGAACGCGTCGGTGCCCCCGCCGGCCGGAAACGGCACCACCAGGTTGACGGGCTTGGTGGGCCAGGCCGATGCCTGGGCCCAGCTGCCGCCACTGGCCAGGCCCAGCCCTGCGGCGGCGGCGCCCACCAGCAGGCTGCGGCGTTGCACCGCTCGGTCGTGGAATTGCGTTGTCTGAGTCATGTCTTGTCTCCTGTCGTCGTTGTTGAAATGGAAAGCCGGCACCGCGCACGCCGTGGGTGTCGCTGCCGTCCGCAGCCTGCACTTCTACCAGAACCGTGACTTGCGGCGCGGGCCATCGGGTCGATGTGCAGGCGGTGGGCGGCAGTCGGGCCCCACGTTGTCCAGCGTGGTGTCAGCCGCGGCACAAGGTGTCGATGTCCCCCGACACCGGCACCTTGCCCTGCGCCAGCAAGCTGCGATGCTTGTCGATGCGCTTCAAGTCGTACAGGTAGTTGACCATCAACCCGTACGATTGTTTGACGCCCTTGGTGGACGGATCGCCCGCCCAGTTCAGCCGCTCCACGCGGGCGCCGTTGCCCAGGTGAAAACGTGCCACCGGGTCCACGGGCTTGCCCTCCAGCAGCTCGCGTCCCAGGTAGTGCGCGGCGCATTCGAGCAGCATCTGGCGCACGGGCGACTTGGCGTCCAGCTCCAGCGCCTTGTCGATGGCGGCCAGCAAGTGGGTGGGCTGCGGCGGCTCGAAGCCCACCGCACGGCCCAGCTCGGCGCGGCGCTTGTCGTCCAGGCGCTCCAACATGGCACCGGCATGCTTGCCCAGCCAGGCGCGAAACCCGGGGATGGGCGACAGCGTGGCAAAGGTGCGCAGGCGCGGGAACTCGGCGGTCAGCGTTTCCACCACATGCTTGATGAGCGAGTCGCCAAAGCTCACGCCGCGCAGGCCCGTCTGGGTGTTGCTGATCGAATAGAAGATGGCCGTGGTGGCGCGGGTGATGTCCACGGGCGCAGCGGCTTCGTCCAGCAGCGGCGTGATGCTGGGCGAGATCTTGTCCACCAACGCCACCTCCACAAAGATCAGCGGCTCGTCGGGCAGGCGCGGGTGGAAGAAGCCGTAGCAGCGGCGGTCGCTGTCCAGCCGGTTCTTCAAGTCAGCCCAGCTGCGGATGTCGTGCACGGCTTCGTACTTGATGAGCTTTTCGAGCAGCGAGGCGGGCGAGTCCCACGACAGGCGGCGCAGCTGCAAAAACGCCACGTCGAACCAGGTGGAGAACAAATGCTCCATCTCGGCATCGAGCGCCAGCAGGCGCTTGTCGGCCTTGAGCAGCGGCAGCAACTCGGCCCGCATGTCCACCAGGAAGCGCATGCCTTCGGGAAACACCGCAAAGCGCTGCAGCAGCCGCGTGCGCGGCGTGACCATGGCGCGGCGCAGGCTGATCTCGGCCTGGCCCTCTTCGGCGGTGCCGGCCGCGGCCTCGTAGCGCTGGCGGGCCGACTTGAAGCGCGTGGCGTCGGGCGCGAACTGCTCGCACATCAGCAGCCACATGTCGCGGCGCTGTTCGGGCTCGGCCTTGGCGTACCACTCGGCCACGGCCTGGGCGCGGCGCCCGCCTTCGATCTCGCTCACCTGCGGGGCCACGACCTCCTGCAGGTCGGCCAGCAGGCGGCGCAGCGCGCGCGGCGACAGGGACTCCTGCCCGCGCCGCAGCGTGGCCTGCAGCCGCTCGTGCGTGGACCGCGGCGGCGCGACCTTGGCGACCACGTCGGTCACGGTCTTGTCGATCACGGCCTTGGACGTGGTCTTGTCAGCAGCCTTGTCGGCGGCCTTGTCAGTGGGCTTGTCGGCCGCAGGGGCTGTCGTGCGCAGGCGCGAGACGCTGCGGGCAATCCATTCAGGGGTGGTGTTCATCATGGTGTCAGCCTCGATTGCTGGTTGCGGGCTACGTCGCGCAGCGCATCACGCTGGCGCAACAGATGGGTGCGCATGGCCTCTTCGGCGGCGTCGCAGTCGCGGGCCTTCAATGCGGCGAACACGGCCAGGTGCTCGGCCAGGCTTTGCTGCAGGCGGCCGGGCGCGTGCAGCGTCTGCAGCCGGGCCAGGCGCAGGATCTTGCGCAGGTCGCCGATCACCTGGGCCAGCCAGCGGTTGTCGGCCAGCGTGATGAAGGCCTCGTGGATGGCGTAGTTGGCTTCGTAGTAGTCGGTGATGAGGCCGTCGGCTGCGCACTGCTGCAGGCGCTGGTGCAGCGCCTCGAGCGCCGCCACGTCCGCGGCGCCGGCCTTGCGCGTGGCCTCGTGGGCGGCACGGCCTTCGAGCAGCGCGATGACGGGGAACAGGTCGTCCAGGTCGCGCTCGGTGATCTGGGCCACAAAGCAGCCCCGGCGCGGCTCGTGGCGCAGCAGCCCTTCGGCCACCAGCACCTTGAGCGCCTCGCGCAGCGGGGTGCGCGAAATCTCGAGCCGCTCGCACAGCGCAGCTTCGTCCAGAAAGCTGCCGGGAGGCAACGCACCCGCAAAAATCTGCTCCCGCAGCCGCGCCGCGGCTTCGTCATGCAGGGAATTGGGGATGGGGCGCATGGTGAAAACAGCTAAATGGTGGGAGCAAGCGGTTGAACCGTGGGTTTCTACCTAGTGGCGCTGTCGGCATCTGGAAGCCATCGTTGTTTAAAAAACAGCCAACCGGATGGTTCCTTCGACAACTCGCATAATTTTCCATAATTATGAGAACGCTTGCGAAAAAACACCAGCACAGAATGCTGTGCACCGTCAAAAACCTGTTTTGGGGTGAAAACGCGACATCCGCGGCACCCATTCGCACTGCAGTGACGCCCGCCTATATGGCCGGCAGCTGTCGGGCTGTCTGCCCGCTGGACTCCCACTGCATTGGTCCCCCGCCAGCTGACACCTTGCTCTCTTGCCAGGTGCGCACGGGCCCACGTCACACAACGTGTTCGAACCCCTGCACCAGGTGGTCGATCCACACCCGCAGCTTGGCCGGCAAGAAGCGGTTGGGTGGGTACAGCAGCCAGGCCATGCCGGCATACGCTGTCTTGTGATCCCAATCGTGCAGCACCTGCACCAGGGCGCCGCTTTGCAACGCAGCGCGCGCTGCAAAGCCCGGCAGGCTGGCAATGCCCAGGTGGTGCAGCGCGGCCTCCAGCCGGACTTCGCTGTGGTTGGCCACATAGCGCCCGCGCACGGCCACGGTGGCCACATCGGCGCCCCGTTCAAAGCGCCAGTGCCTGTCGCGCTCGTCTTCGCCCAGATATATGCACGCATGCTGTTCCAGGTCGCGCGGGTGCGCCGGGTGGCCGTGCGCCGCCAGGTACTGGGGGCTGGCGCACACGATGTGCGGCAGCGGGGCCAGGGGCCGACCCGCCAGGCCGGGGGGCGGTGTGCCGGTCACGCGCAGGGCCAGGTCGATGGGGTCTTGGAACAGGTCCACCACCCGGTCGGTGATGAGCAGTTGCACATCCACCTGCGGGTACTTCTGCAGAAACGACAGCACCAGCGGGTGTACCAGTTGCCGCCCCACGGCCTTGGGCATGCTCATGCGCACCATGCCGGTGGGCTCGCCGGTGTGGGTGTCGCTCAGCGCCCACACCTCGCGGGCGGCGGACACCATCGACTGGCAGCGGCTATAGGCTGCCGCGCCCCCGTCGGTGAGCTTGAGCTTGCGGGTGGTGCGCTCGAGCAGCCGCACGCGCAGGGCGCCCTCCAGCCGCGCCACCTGGCGGCTGACGGCCGATGGGGTGATGCCCAGTTGCCGGGCCGCGGCGGAGAAGCTGCCGGCCTCGACCACCCGCGCGAACACGGCCATGTCGGAGAGGCTGTCGAGAGGCTGATTGATGCTCATGGCGCACAAGTTATGTTCTGCGGAAGCGATTATCAATGCACAGGCGCAAATGAATAATCGCCGTAGTGTCTTCTTTATCTGCCCGCCTGCGTAGGCACCCTGCCCCATGACCACCGTGACCACCCTTGCCGCCACCACCCCGTCCCCCCTTGCGCCCCGGCTGGCCGATGCCGCGCTGTTGTTGGTCGCCGTGGTCTGGGGCACCAGCTACGGCGTGGCCAAGGGGGCCCTGGTGTTCTACCCGGTGCTGGGATTTCTGGCGGTGCGGTTCGGATTGACCTTTGTGCTGCTGCTGCCGGCGCTGCTGCGCGCCAGCCGCGCGGAGCAGCGGGACGCACTGGCGGCGGGGCTGCCGCTGGGCGGGTTGCTGATGGGCATCTTTGTGTGCGAGACGTTTGGGTTGGCGCTCACCCAGGCCAGCAATGCGGCGTTTCTCATCAGCCTGTGCGTGGTGTTCACGCCGTTTGCCGAGTGGGCGCTGCTGGGCCAGCGGCCCGCGCGGGCGATGTTCGTGTTTGCCGGGGTGTCCCTGGTGGGCGCTGCGCTGCTCAGCGGCGGCCTCAGCGGCCACTGGGGCTGGGGCGACGCGCTGATGCTGGCCGCCGCCGTGCTGCGCGCCATCACCGTGTGCCAGACCAGCCGCCTCACCCGCCGCCGCAACGCACCGGTGCTGGCCCTGACGGCCGTGCAGGCCGGCGTCATCGCGCTGGGCAGTGTGGCGCTGGCCTTTGCATTACCCGGCGGCCTGCCACCGCTGCCTGGCGACACCGGCTTCTGGCTGGCCTGCATCTACCTGGTGTTGGGCTGCACGGTGTTCGCCTTCGTGATGCAGAACTGGGCCCTGCGCCACAGCTCGCCGTCGCGCGTCGGACTGCTGATGGGCAGTGAGCCGGCGTTTGGTGCGCTGTTTGCCGTGCTGTGGCTGGGCGAGAGCCTCAGCATCGCGGGCTGGGCCGGGGGTGCGTTGATTGTGGCGGCGGCGTTGTGGACGATGCTGCGGCGCGGGGCGTCGGCCCCGAACTGACCAAGTGCCGCGCGCATACTCGCGCCGATGCTCTCCCACCTGACCTTTGCACCGCCGACCGACGACGATCTGCGTGCCGGCACCCTGGGCCGACAAATGCGCGAATACAACTACCGATTCGTCGGCGAATACCCTGCCCAGCAGCCCGTGCGCTTGGATGCACGCGATGCGCAAGGGCGACTGGTGGGCGGCATCCGTGGCTTCGTGTTCGTGTATTGGCTGAACATCGACGTGCTGTGGGTCGCCGACGACCACCGCGGTCAGGGCCTGGGCACTCACCTGCTGGGCTGGGCAGAGGCGCAGGGGCGCACGCTCGGCGCACACCACGCCAGGCTCGACACCTTCGAATGGCAGGCGCGGGGCTTCTACATCCAGCAGGGCTATGCTGAATTTGCCCGCATCGAGGACTACCTTCCCGGTCAGTACCTGGCCTTCATGAAAAAGCCGCTGGCCTGATGAGGGCCCAGCGGCTTCGTTAGTGAAATTGCTATCTATTTAATAGCTTTTGGCGCTTGCCTACCAAGCGGTAGAGGCCATTTTCACCTTGCACCCAGCGCCACCACAGGCTGGCGCTGCGCCCACAGCCACAGCCCGATGCCACCCACAATCATCGGCACGCACAGCCACTGACCCATGCTCATGCCCAGCGACAGCACGCCCAGGAAGGCGTCCGGCTCGCGGAAGTACTCAGCGATGAAGCGGAAGACGCCGTAGCCGAACAGGAAGGCAGCGGCCACCTGGCCTTGGCGGCGTTCCTTGCGGGCGTACAGCCACAGCAGCACGAACAGCAGCAAGCCCTCCAGCAAGAACTGGTAGACCTGCGACGGGTGGCGCGGCTGCATCGATCCGCTGTGCGCGAAGACCATGCCCCAGGGCAGGTCGGGGCTGGAAAAGCGCCCCCAGAGTTCGCCGTTGATGAAATTGCCCACCCGACCGGCCGCCAGGCCGGTGGGCACGCAGGGCGCCACGAAGTCGGCGACCTGCAGCCAGGGGCGCTTGCGCGAATGCGCAAACCAGATCATCGCCACGATGACGCCCAGCAGCCCGCCGTGAAACGCCATGCCGCCCTGCCACACGGCAAAGATCTCCAGCGGGTGGGTGAGGTAGTAGCCCGGCTTGTAGAACAGGCAGTAGCCCAGCCGGCCGCCCACCACCACGCCCGCCACCCCCAGGAAGAGGATGTCCTCGACATCCTTGCGCGTCCAGGCGCCCGGGCCGGTGATGGAGGCAAAGGGCTCGTGGCGCAGGCGCCGGATGCCCAGGAACATGAACAGGCCGAAAGCCGCCAGGTAAGTCAGCCCATACCAGTGAATGGCCAGCGGGCCGAGCTGCAGGGCGACGGGGTCGATGTGGGGGTAGGTCAGCATGGTGGCCGGTATTGTGCCCGCCCGCGCGGGGGCTCCGCGCGAATGGCAACCCCGTGGGGCGTGGGGACAGGCATAATTGATACTGATAGTAGTTCTCATTACCATCCCGCAATGCCAACGGCCCCCGTGCCGGCTGGTATTGCCGCCCTGTTTCGACCCTCCCCTGTCCCACGCGCCCGTACCTTGCAGAGCCTTTACCTGGACCACCACACCTGGCTGCAGAGCCTGCTGAGAAAGCGGCTGGGCAACCGTGACGATGCCGCAGACCTGGCGCACGACACGTTCGTGCGCGTGCTGCGGTCCGACACGCCGGTGGAGGATATCCGCGAGCCGCAGCGCTACCTGGCCACGGTGGCGCGCGGGCTGGTGGCCGACTTTTTTCGGCGCCGCTCGCTGGAGCAGGCCTACCTGGACTACCTGGCCGTGCTGCCCGAAGACATGGCGCCCTCGCCCGAGGAGCAGGCCATCATGCAGCAGACCCTGATCAACGTGGACCGCATGCTCGGCAGCCTGCCGCCCAAGGTGCGCGAGGCCTTTGTGCTGGCGCAGTTCGAAGAGCTGACCTACCCCGAGATCGCCCAGCGCCTGGGCATATCGCTGCGCAGCGTGAGCAACTACCTCACGCGGGCCATGGAGCACTGCGCCGTGGTGTTGGAAGATTGAGTGCCCCCGCGACCGAAAGATCGAAGGGCGCCAGCGCCGTGAGCAGCCAGCCCACCGACTCCGAGCGCCGCGCGCTGCGAGAGGCCGCCGCCTGGCACACCCGCCTGCGCGACCACACCGCGGCTGCCGCCGACGACGACCACCGTGCCTGGCAGGACTGGCACGCGGCCGACCCGGCCCACCAGCGCGCCTGGCAAAAGGTGCAAGCCGTGGGCGCACAGCTGGGCCGCATCCCGGCGCCGCTGGCGCGGCAGGCGCTGGGCGAGCGCAGCCGGCCGCCCCGGCGCGCCGTGCTGCGCAGCCTGGCCGCGGGGGTGGGTGTGGGCTCGGCGGCGCTGCTGTCGTGGCGCACCCTGCCCTGGCAGGAATGGCAGGCCACGCACCGCACCGCTGTGGGCGAGCGGCGCGACATCACCCTGCCCGATGGCTCGCTGCTGGCGCTGGACACCGGCACGGCGGTGGATGTGGAATTCAACGACCGCGAACGCCTGCTGCGCCTGCACACCGGGCGCATCCTGGTGGCCACGCAGCCCGATGCGCAGGGCCGCCGCTTCAGCGTGGTGACGAGCCAGGGCCGCGTCGTGGCACTGGGCACGCGCTTTTCCGTGCAGTTGCAGGGCGACGGCCAGTGCCACGTGAGCGTGCAGGAGAAGGCCGTGCGCGTGCTGCCGGCAGAGGGCATGCCACGCGAGCTGCAGGCCGGCGAGCAGACACGCTTCACCCCGCTGGCGGCAGAGCCCCCCGTGGCCGCCGACCCGTTCGACGCCAGCTGGCGCGACGGCGGGCTGATCGCGGTGGACATGCCGCTGGGCACCCTGATCGCTGCGCTGGCCCGCTACCGCCCCGGCCACCTGGGCTGCGCGCCGGAGGTGGCGGCCGTGCGGGTGTCGGGCGCCTTCCCGGTGAACGACACCGACCGCGCGCTGGCGGCATTGGTCAGCCGGTTTCCGCTGCAGCTGCGCAGCCACACGCGCTACTGGGTGCGGGTGGAAGCGCTGGAACGGCTTTGACCGCCCGGTGCCTGACACCGGCATTGCTACAAAAATAGTAGCTACAAAGCATTACCAGTCAAGCGGCAGGCACCTTAAATGGCATTGACTGCATACCTCGCGAAATTTTTTTGACCCCGGGTTTGCAGGTTTGGCGTGCCTTGAGCGGCATACCAATGAACCCGCTGAGCGCCCAGAAGAATCCATGCCATCCGCCACCCCTGCCTGCCTGGCCCGTGCCGCGCTGCTGAGCGCTGCGCTGTGCGTGGCCGTGGCCGTGGCCGGCCCGGTGGCCCAGGCCCAGCCGGCCCCGGCCGCAACTGCAGGCCAGGCGCCCGGCGGCGACACGGCGCGCGCATATGCCATTGCCCCCGGGCCGCTGGCCGTGGTGGTGAGCCAGTTTGCCAACGCTGCTGGGGTGGCGCTGTCGTTCGACGCGGCCCAACTAGGGCCACAGCAATCGCCCGGGCTGCAGGGCCAGTACACGGTGGAGGCCGGCTTTGCCCGGCTGCTGGAGGACAGCGCCCTGCAGGCCGTGCGCGCATCGAGCGGCGTCTACACCCTGCGCGCCATGCCACGCGCCACAGCACCCGAGGCCAGCGGCGCGCAGGTGCTGGCACCGGTCACGGTGACGGCGACCGCGCCCACCGCCCGCACCGAGCAGTCGGGCTCGTACACCGCCAGCACGGCCACTGTCTTTGCGGGCCCGCAACCGGTGCGCGGCATAGCACAGCCGGTCACCGTGCTCACGCGCCAGTGGCTGGACGACCGCGCACTGCCGGACCTGCACGCGGTGATGCAGCACACCCCCGGCATCACGGTGGACTACACCGACAGCGAGCGTGTGAACTACTACGCCCGGGGCCACCAGATCGACGCGCTGCAGGTCGACGGCATGGCGCTGAGCCAGAACACCTCGGCCTCGATCTTCATCCAGCCCGACACGGCGGTGCTCGACCGGGTGGAAGTGCTGCGCGGCGCGGCGGGCCTGTTGCGCGGCGCGGGCAACCCATCGGCCACCGTGAACATGGTGCGCAAACGCCCTGCGCGTGGATTCGAGGCCTCTGCAGGTGTGACGCTGGGCACCTGGAGCCGCCGCCGCATCGACGCGGACATCTCCAGCCCGCTCAACGATGCAGGCAGCGTGCGCGGCCGGCTGGTGGCCGTGGCCGATGGCAAGAAGTTCTTTCAGCAGGCGCGGGCCGAGGACCGCCAACTGCTCTACGGCGTGGTCGAGGCAGACCTGGCCCCTGGCACCACGCTCACGGCGAGCCTGCAGCACACCGAACTGGATGCCACCGGCGCCTGGGGCGGCCTGCCCGCAGGCCTGGACGGCACGCAACTGCACCTGCCGCGCAGCATGTACCTGGGCACCGACTGGAACCGGTGGGACCGGCACAACGACCAGGCCTTCATCGAGCTGGCACACCGCGCCGGCAACGGCTGGAGCTCGCGCCTGAGCGCCGCCCACAACCGCCTGCGCAGCGACGGTTTCAAGCAAACCTCGTTCACCAGCGCGAGCAGCACCGACCCGTACCTGGTCGACGTGAGCACCTCCATCTACGGCGCAGAAGCCAGCGACCAGAGCGCCCTGGCCCTGTCGGCCACCGGCCCGTTCGAGCTGCTGGGCCGCACCCACACCCTGGCCCTGGGCGCCGACACCCTGCACATCCGCACCACAGGCACCAGCGGTCACTGGGACGTAAGCCCCCTGCAGGGTGTGGACCTGCGCACCTGGAACCCCGCCACCAGCTACCCCGAGCCCTTCTACAGCCCCGGCAACGGCACGGCCTACACCGCGCCGTCGTCGCGCACCGGGCAGCAGGGCGCGTACGCCATGGCCCGCCTGTCGCTGGCCGACCCGCTCACGGCCATCGTCGGCGCGCGCGTCAGCGGCTGGCGCTACCGCGTGCCTGCAGCCCCCACCAGCAACTACAGCGTGGCGCACGAAATCACGCCCTACGCAGGCCTGGTCTACGACCTGGGCGACCACCTGAGCCTGTACGGCAGCTATGCCGAAACCTTCACGCCGCAGGACGCCAAGGGTGCGGACGGACGGCTGCTGGCGCCCATCCGTGGCCAGGACATCGAGGCGGGCGTGAAGGGCGAGTTCATGGATGGCCGGCTCGCGGCGTCGCTGTCGCTGTTTCGCATCCACCAAGTGGGTCGGGCCATGGACGACCTGGGCAGCCCGCAAGGCTGCCCCAGCAACCCCGCCGGCCACTGCCAGGTGGCGGGCGGCAAAACACGCAGCCAGGGCCTGGAGCTGGAGGTGTCCGGCGAGCCACGGCCCGGCTGGCAGGTGCTGGCGGGCTACACCCACACCCGCACCCGGTACCTGCGCGATGCCGACCCCGCCAATACCGGCCAGCCACTGCGCAGCATCGACCCGCGCCACGCGCTGCGGCTGTTCGCCAAGCACCGGCTGGACGGCGCCCTGCGGGGCTGGAGCATCGGCGTGGGCGCACGGGTGCAGAGCGATGCGTATGTCACCGCCGGCGACGTGACGTCGCGCCAGGGCGGGTATGCGGTGCTCGACGCCATGCTGGGCTACCGCATCGACGCCAGGTACTCGGTGCAGGTCAATGTGAACAACGTGCTCGACAAGGTGTACTACGCCAAGTTCGCCCCCAACGCCCGCTACTTCAACAACTACTACGGCGACCCGCGCAACGTGGCGGTGTCGCTGCGCGCCAACTTCTGACACGGGGACTGTAGACCACCACCCTCCCCCTCCCCCCGCATCCGTCATCCCGGTTGCCGCTCTGACCCCTCTGACCGCGCCCATCCCGATTCCGTTTTCTTCAACCCAACCATGACTGTCATGAACCACCCTTCACACGCCCGCCACGCCCGCCGTGCCGACCTGCACTTCGCACCCAACCGCCTCGCCCGCTTGGTCCGGCAATGCCTGGGCGCGGGCTTTGCCATCGCCGCGGTCGGCGTGGGCGCGCAGACCGCCAGCAAGACTGCCCTGGACGAGGTGGTCGTCTCCGACCAGGCCGAGGCCATCGGCGGCCTGCAAAAGACCTACTCCGGCGGCCAACTGGCGCGCGGCGGCGACCTAGGCCTGCTGGGCAAGGTCGATTTGATGAACGTGCCCTTCAGCACCACCAACTACACGTCCGAACTGATCCAGAACCAGCAGGCACAAAGCGTCTCCGACGTGGTGATGAACGATGCCTCGGTGCGCCCCATGGCGTCGCGCGGCGGCTTCGGCGACGATTTTCAGGTTCGCGGCTTCACCGTGGGCAATGGCGACCTCGCCATCAACGGCCTGTACGGCCTGGCCCCGTCCACGCGCATTCCCCTCGAAATGATCGAGCGCGTGGAAGTGCTGAAAGGCCCCGGCGCGCTGACGAGCGGCGTCGGCCCCAATGGCAGCGTGGGCGGCAGCATCAACACGGTGCTCAAACGCGCGGGCGACGCGCCGCTCACGCGCCTGACCAGCACCTACATGAGCAAGTCCAACTTTGCAGCCCACCTGGACGTGGGCCGCCGCTTCGGCCAAGACAACGAATGGGGCGTGCGCCTCAACGGCCTGGTGCGCGGTGGTGAAGGCACCACCGACAACGGCAAGCAGAACCTCAACCTCGGCTCCATCGCGCTGGACTACGCGGGCGCACGCACCCGCTGGTCGCTCGACGCCACCGCCACGCGCGGAGAGACCGACAACTTCCGCAACCACATCACGCTGCCCACCGCCGGCGGCATCCCTGCCGTGCCCGACACGCGCTCGGTCTGGTACCCAGGCACCGAACTCAAGGACAACTTCAAGCTCGTGACCTCGCGCCTGGAGCACGACCTCAACGACAGCACCACGGTCTACGGCAGCGTGGGCTGGTCCAAGCTGGATTACATGCAGGACTTCCCCGGCGGTTCGGGGCTGGCCGCCAACGGCAACTTCAATGTGCGCAACGCGTGGTACGACCAGTACACCGACTCCAAGGCCGCCGATGTGGGCCTGCGCAAGCGCTTCAACACCGGCACCGTCAAGCACACCGTGGCCATTGGCATGAACTACATGGCACAGGAGACCGGGTATTTCTATGCCACCTCGGCCAGCACCAATCCGTCCAACCTGTACAACCCCGTTCCCGCCCCGGCCATGACGGGCGTGCGCGGCGCACCGGCCAAGAGCGTTGACAACCACCAGCACAGCTTCGCCATCGCCGACACCATGGGCTTCTTCAACGACAGCCTGCTCGTGACCGTGGGGCTGCGCCGGCAGACGATGGACTACGAAGGTTTCAACGTGGCAACGGGCGCATCGACCAGCCAGTACAAGGCCAGCAGCACCACGCCGTTGGCAGGCGTGGTGTTCAAACCCGCCAAGAACATCTCTGTCTACGCCAACTACACGGCCGGCCTCTCGCGCGGCAGCAAGGTGTCCGAGACAGCCACCCCCGCCTACGACAACGCAGGACAGACCATTCCGCCCTTCAAGTCCAAGCAGATCGAAATGGGCGTGAAGGCGGACTGGGGCCGCATCACCACGCAGGCCGCGGTCTACGAAATCAAGCGACCCAGCGCCTACACCACGACGTCGGCCATCGACCCGAGCCTGAACCACTACGGCTTTGACGGCGAGCAGCGCAACCGCGGCCTGGAACTGACGGCTTATGGTGAAGTGCAGCGCGGCCTGCGCCTGATGGCCAGCGTCGCCTTCACCGACGCCAAGCTCACCCGCACGCAAGGCGGCGTCAACCAGGGCAAGAAGGTCTCGGGTGTGCCTGAGCACAACTTCAACCTGGGCCTGGACTGGGACACGCCTTGGGTGCAGGGCCTGAGCCTCAATGGCCGCGTCGTCAGTTCCTCGTCCGTATACCGCAACGCCGACAACACGCTGAGCACGCCGTCCTGGACGCGCCTGGACATCGGCGCACGCTACACCACCAAGCTGTCGGGCAAGCCGCTCGTGCTGCGCGCCAATCTGGAAAACCTGAGTGAAAAGGCGTACTGGATCACAGGCATCAACGGCTACTCGACCACCGGCCTGCCGCGCACGCTGACACTGTCGGCCCAGATGGACTTCTGATCTGCGAACATTGACAAAAGGCGGCAGCCCCGCTTGGTGAGACTGCAGCCTGACTTGGCGGTCGGTCGCCGCCGCCAGACCGGAGCCAAGCCCGCAGTCCGATGCGAACGCTTCTGATCCCCGTACGCATGCAATGCGCAGGTACGGGGACATTGCGTGCGAAAAGGGTCTGAAACCACGATACTCCCTGCCTTACCAGAAAGACAACAACATGCAGGGCCATCCTCAAGTCATCGACTATTTCAAGGATCTGCTGCGCGGCGAGCTGGCCGCGCGCGACCAATACTTCGCGCATTCGCGCATCTACGAAGACCAGGGCTTCACCAAGCTCTTCACCCGCCTCGACCACGAGATGCAGGAAGAAACCCAGCACGCCGACGCCCTGCTGCGCCGCATCCTGATGCTGGGCGGCCGCCCCGACATGCGCCCCAAAGAGTTCACCCCCGGCGAGACCGTGCCGGACATGCTGAGGAAGGATCTGGCCACCGAATACGAAGTCCGCGCCGCCCTGCAGCAGGGCATCGCGCTGTGCGAAAGCGTGCGCGACTACGTGAGCCGTGATTTGCTGCTGCTGCAACTGCGCGACACGGAAGAGGACCACGCTTACTGGTTGGAGAAGCAGATTGGTCTGATCGACAAGGTGGGCTTGCAGAACTATCTGCAATCGCAAACGGTTTGATCTGCGGCCGGGCGCTTACGCCGGCCGATGATGGATTTGTGTGCAGGGTGACATTGATTTTTTGGGAAATTCATCAACTCCCAAACTGAGGAAGCGGCCGAGTTTCCGACACTGAAAGTTCGATGCGCTCGTCATCGCAAATTCGGTTGTGCAGATTGCGCAACTACTGTTCTGAGCATTGCTGGAGGTTGGGTGTGGGTGTTGAACAAACAACATCGCAGATGCTGATGCGATGACTGATATCGGCCAAGGGCAGCCTGTCAGCTCAAATGAAAGCGGGCGCTCGCCGTTAGAGTCAAGCGGCAAACAACGGCGGCACATACTGGCAAAAGCGAGCGACAGTTGGCCCCGTTGTTTGTCCGCGTGATTGACTGGTTAGGCCTGATGCATCAGCTTGGCTCACAAATGACTAGCGCCAGAAGCGCCACCAGGGACGCCTTGGAGATGCGCCACTTTCCGCTGCGGTTGGAATTGGTGGAGCAGCAAACAAGAGAGCTACCATCTCTTTATTGAGACCTTCAGGGACGGGTTGTTGGAATGACAAGACTTCGGCCCCGTTGACCAAAACTCGAAGCGTACTCTCTGACCAACCATAGACCGCCGTTCGCTGCGGTGATGCTTCAATCTCTAGCTCTCCCTCAGAGGGCGACGTAGCTCGCAGTTCAATTGCCGTGCCTGCAGGAAATGCGAAACCTTCAGCCCAAGGTTCAAACCACAAGTACAACGTGCCGCTCTTTGGCGCCTTAAGTTGGAGGATCTGCTCGTGCATGTTGCTAATGCCTAACGTTCAAGTTCAGCGGACGCTCGGGGCGGTCCGCTGCAACGCCCGGTTAGGTTTCTGGCTGCCGAACACCCTCTTGTGCCAGTACGTGTGCGGCGCAGCAAACCAATGCTCGTTTTTGGATGTCTGAAACTGAGCGAGCTGCCCCATCGAAATCTCGTAGCGGCTGAACAATGAAAGCAGATCTCGCAGGGATGCTTCGGACAGCCGAGAGCGAATTACCAAGGTGTCTTGCTCCCAACGCAAAAAGCCGGGGATCTCCGCAGCCCACTGGAAGAGGTGCTTCTCGTCCAGCTGCGAACCGAACCATATACCAGAGCAGTCTAGGTGAACCATGCGAAACCTAAAGATGATGGGCGGCTACGAAGACCAGAATCGGCCAGGAGCAGCCGGAGGCGTGCGGGGGCCTTCAATCCCTCAAGCCTTTTGGCATCACGCTCGGATGCTCAGCGTAGATTGGGTCAAGCAACTCATGAGACAGCTTGCCAACATGTAGGCCGATCAAGCGCCTGAAGGACTAAAGAGCCCGGTCATCCAAACGTACCTCCGCTTCCAGTAGCGCCATCGAAAGTTGGCCTATAGCGGCCTCAAGAGGGGCAGCTATTGCTGCTGCGTCGCGTTGATTCATATTCGGTACAAGGTTTGATGTGGCCCTAGCGCGGAGCCTGCGAGGATACCTCCCTGCACAATTTGTGGCGCTATCCTCGGCCAAGACGTCTGCTTTGGGCCCAGAGCGGCTGTTGGACCAATCCAAAAACGGACCTTCAGGTAGCGGCGGCGAGACTTCCGAAGCGTTACTTCCGGGGTGTGCAGGGATACCAGAATGCCAAAGCATCGGAAACTGCCTCAGAAGCCGGCCCATCGTTGTCGAATAAACCTTCTTCCACTCCCATTCGGACAGCTAGTAAAGCTGCGCTTTCGTTGGCAATATCTGTCCGGCCGGTAGGTGGGCAAACGCGTCTCACAGAGAGAAGTGCCCTGTATGTTCCAAGCACATAGGAGTCGAATTGCTTGCGCCTATTGACGTCGCCATTGCTCCATTCGGCAAGTTGGCGGCCATTGATAGGCGAGATCGTTTGAGCAAAGCTGGAAATGCAACTAGCTCCAAGCAACAAGAGGATGCTCAGTTTCATATCAGTGTATTTGGGGGATGTCTGCATCTGGCCGCAATCAGTCTTAGCAGTGGCATGTCGAGAGACCAAAATCAGCAATCTACGCCAGGATTCCACAAGCCGTCAGATCTCTCTGCGACAGCTGGAAAAGTAGGTGCTTTGCGCAGCCCTCTGGATCGTCCGTGCATTCGCAAGGTCCCAGGGGCAATGCGATTGATATCGGGTCTTTAAAAATCTGTGCAGACCGCTCGTGACCTAGCGGCGCTCTGATCTCCACATGCCCCTCCTGGAACTGCAATGGGATGTGGATGCAGTCATGAAAAAGCAAACTCTGCACCCCTGCCGCCGCTAATGCGGCGTGGAGTTCATCAAGACCATCGGGGCTTTGCATGTGTCGATTCTCTGTGAAGACGGTACACCGATCGTCCGCTTCTTGCCGATAGCGGAAGTCTAGCCCCATCGCACGCCTGCAGGCGGCACCAACTAGGCGCCGACGCGTCGCGAGGCCACTTTATTCTGGGTATGCCCTCGCTAGGCTGAATCTGGCCAGATGTGTGGGACGGTTGTCGTTGCAGCCAACCAAGCAAACACCGACACTGATTCCATGCCTCTATCCACCCGCACCGTGGCCTGCCTGATCTACCCCGACGTCATGAGCCTGGACGCAGTCGGGCCATTGCAGGTCTTCGGCTCGGCCAATGCCGAGCGCGCGGGCCACGGCCTGCCGCCCGCGTATGCGCTGCGCATGGTGGCGGAGGCCGCCGGGCCTGTCACCACATCGGCAGGGTTTGCGCTGGTAGCGGATGTCAGCTGGGCCACGCTGGACCCGGCGCAGTTGGACACCGTGCTGGTCGCTGGCGGCGATGGCGTCATGGCGCAACTGGACAACACCACACTCCAGCAATGGCTGCGCGGCGCAGAGCCGCAGGTGCGCCGCATGGGCTCGGTGTGCTCGGGCGCGCTGCTGTTGGCGCATGCCGGGCTGCTCGACGGGCTGCATGCCACCACCCACTGGTGCCGCACCGACCTGATGCGCCGCGACTACCCCGCGGTGCAGGTGGACGATGACTGTCTGCACACCTACGATGCGGCCAGCGCGGTGTACGGCCACCTGTTCACATCGGCCGGCGTCACGGCGGGTATTGACCTGGCGCTGGCGCTGGTGGAGGCCGACCTGGGCCGGCCCATGGCGCTGGCCGTGGCGCGGCGGCTGGTGATGTTCATGCGCCGCCCGGGCGGGCAGGCGCAGTTCAGCGCCCTGCTCGCGCCCGAAACCCGGCATGCGCCGCGGCTGGCGGCGCTGCTGGAATGGATCCCTTCGCAGTTGGGCGGTGACCTGTCGCTGGATGCGCTGGCCGAGCAGGCCTGCATGCCGCCGCGCACGCTGACGCGCGTGTTCCAGCGCGAACTGGGTACCACGCCTGGGCGCTATGTGGAGCGCGTTCGGGTCGAGGCCGCCTCCAACCTGCTTTCGCAGGCCCAGGCATCGGTCTCCACCGTCGCGCGGCTGTGCGGCTTCGAGCACCCCGAGAACCTGCGCCGCAGCTTTCATAAGCACCGAGCCGTGAGCCCGCAGGCGTATGCGCAGCGCTTTGGCGCGGGGGCGCTGCTCGACTGACTCTCGCCCCACCGCGCCCTCTCTACCCCACCGCCCTTGCTTTGCGCCCCTGCGGCGCGCCACCGAAAGTCGATCCATGCTGCTCTTGCGCAATGCGTCCGTTCGCCTGCTGTTTGCGGGCCAGGCCCTGTACTGGGGCTGCTCCATCATCGGCATCACGCTCACCTCCATCGTTGGCGCGCGGCTGGCGCCCTGGCCGGTGCTGGCCACGCTGCCGCTGGCGCTGCTGGTGCTGGGCAACCTGGTGGCGGTGCAGCCGCTGTCGCTGTTCATGCAGCGCCGGGGGCGGCGCGCGGGGCTGCAGGCCGGCGCGCTCTTTGGTGTGGCGGGCGGGCTGGTGAGCATGGTGGGCGTGCAGTGGGGCAGCTTTGCGGTCTTCTGCGCGGGCACGCTGGCCATCGGCGCGTACCAGGCCTCGTCGGGCTACTACACCTATGCGGCGCTGGAGGCGGTCGACCCCACGCAAAAAGGCCGTGCTGCAGCCTGCGTGGTGGCGGGCGGCTTGTGCGCGGCGGTGTTTGCGCCGCCGCTGGCGCTGTGGTCGCGCAATGTGCTGACCACGCCGCTGGCGGGCGCGTACCTGGCCATTGCGGTGCTGGCCGCGCTGGGCTGGGCGGTGATGGCGCTGCTGCGCGAAGGCGTGGCGCCCAAGGCGGCGGCGGGCGGCATGGCGGCGATGCGCAGCCTGCTGGTGCGGCCCGGCCTGCGGGCGGCGGTGGTGATGACGGCCATCGGCCACGGCCTGATGATCCTGGTGATGAACGCCACGCCGCTGGCGATGGAGGTGTGCGGTTTTTCCGCAGCATCGGCCGCGCAGGTGATCCAGTGGCACGTGATCGGCATGTTCGCACCTGCGCTGTTCTCGGGTGTGCTGGTGGACCGCTTCGGCAGCCGCAACGTGGCGGCGGTGGGTGCGGCGTGCCTGGCAGCGAGCGCGGTGGTGGCGCTGTCGGGCATCTCGTTCACCGAGTTTCTGGCCAGCTCGTTTCTGCTGGGCACGGGCTGGAATCTGATGGTGATCTCGGGCACCACGCTGCTGGCAGAGAACCATGCCCCCGAGGAGCGCGAGCAGGCCCAGGCGCTGATGCAGCTGGCCAACGGCATCGTGGCGGCAATGATGTCTTTTGCCTCGGGCGCGCTGCTCAGCGGCGTGGGGTGGACGGCCATCAACGCGGTGGCGCTTCCGCTGCTGGCTGTGGCTGCAGGGCTGCTGTTTGTGCGGGGCCGGGGCGCTCCTGCCGCCGCGGGCTGATCAAGCCGCCGCCGAACGCTCGCGCACGAAGTCGATGAACCGGGCCAGGGCCGGGTTGTTGAGCGCGGCGGGCCACACCAGGCTGGTCTCGCACACGGGCAGCAGGGGCTCGGGCGCAACCTTCGGCGTCTTGACCCGCGCCCTGCCCGTGGCGGCCGGCCCGAACGCATCGGCCGCGCGGTACACGACGCCCTCGCGGCGGAACTGGGTCACGCTCTCGGGCACCCAGGCCACGCCCAGGCCGCCCCACACCAGGTTAACGATGGTCTGCATCTGAATGGCCTCTTGCGCCACCATGGGCACGCGCCCGGCCGCGTGGTAGAGCGCGAAGACGGTGTCGTGCAGCGAGGGGACGATGCGGCGCGGGAAGATCACCAAGGGCTCGGCCAGCACCTCGGGCAGATGCAGGCGCGGCGCCAGCGCCAGGGGGTGGCGTGCCGGCAGCGCCAGCACCAGCGGTTCCTCGGCCACGGTCAGGCGCGCGAGTTCAGGGGGCGCGAATCCGGGCGAATGCAGCATCAGCCCGGCATCGAGCTCGCCCCGGGAGAACAGGGCACGCTGCACGTCGCCCGTGGCCTCTACCAGCTCCAGCGACACCTGCGGGCACAGCACCCGAAAGTCGCGCACCCATTCGGGCAGCCGCTCGAAGCCGATGGTGGAGACGAACGCCAACCGCACCCGCCCCACCTCGCCCGCCGCTGCCGCACGCGCCCGCACCGGCAGCGCCTGCGCGCGCTCCAGAAAGTCGCGCACATCGGGCAGCAGCGCCTCGCCTGCCGGGGTCAACGCCACGCGGCGCCGCGTGCGGTCGAACAGCATCACGCCCAGTGATCGCTCCATCTGCGCGATGGCTTGGGTCAGCGGCGGCTGGGTCATGTGCAGGCGAATGGCGGCGCGGCCGAAGTGCAGCTCTTCGGCCACAGTCACGAACTGGCGCCAGGCGCGCACGTCGATGAGTGCTTCTTTCATTGCGGTGATGATCCATTGATATGTTTTATATATTACTGAAGCCCGCGAAAGGGATTGGAAACGCCCGTCCAAACCTCGCATACTTGCACCCCGACAGCCGAAGACCCGTGCGCCCTCCCTCACAGCGTCTTCCCACTACAACGACTCACTCCCCCACCAGGACCAACGCCATGGCAGACAGCAAGACCATTCCGATCCAGCCCATCAACCACCGCAGCGCCAACATCACGCAAGGCAAGTCGCGCGCGCCCAACCGGTCCATGTACTACGCCATGGGCTATGAAGAGGGCGACTTCGTCAAGCCCATGGTCGGCGTGGCCAACGGCCACAGCACCATCACCCCTTGCAACAGCGGCCTGCAGAAGCTGGCCGACGCGGCCATCGCGGGCATCGAGGAAGCAGGCGGCAACGCCCAGGTGTTCGGCACGCCCACCATCTCGGACGGCATGGCCATGGGCACCGAAGGCATGAAGTACAGCCTGGTGAGCCGTGAAGTCATCAGCGACTGCATCGAAACCTGCGTGGGCGGCCAGTGGATGGACGGCGTGCTGGTGGTCGGCGGCTGCGACAAGAACATGCCCGGCGGCCTGATGGGCATGTTGCGCGCCAACGTTCCTGCCATCTACGTGTACGGCGGCACCATCCTGCCGGGCCGCTACCAGGACAAGGACCTGAACATCGTGAGCGTGTTCGAGGCCGTGGGCGAGAACGCCGCCGGCAAGCTCAGCGACTTCGATCTGAAGGAGATCGAAAAGCGCGCCATCCCTGGCACCGGCTCGTGCGGCGGCATGTACACCGCCAACACCATGTCCAGCGCCTTCGAGGCCCTGGGCATCAGCCTGCCGTATTCGTCCACCATGGCCAACCCGCACGACGAGAAGATGAACTCGGCCAAGGAATCGGCCAAGGTGCTGATCGAGGCCATCAAGATGGACCTCAAGCCCCGCGACATCGTGACCAAGAAGGCCATCGAGAACGCCGTGGCCGTGATCATGGCCACCGGTGGCTCCACCAACGCCGTGCTGCACTTCCTGGCCATCGCCCACACGGCGGGCGTGGAATGGGACATCGACGACTTCGAGCGCATCCGCAAGCAGACCCCCGTGCTGTGCGACCTCAAGCCCAGCGGCAAGTACCTGGCCGTGGACCTGCACCGCGCTGGCGGCATCCCGCAAGTGATGAAGGTGCTGCTCAACGCCGGCCTGCTGCATGGCGACTGCATCACCATCAGCGGCAAGACGATTGCCGAAGTGCTCAAGGACGTGCCCGATGTGCCCCGCGCCGACCAGGATGTGATCCGCAACATCGACAACCCCATGTACGCGCAGGGCCACCTGGCCATCTTGAAGGGCAACCTCAGCCCCGAAGGCGCCGTGGCCAAGATCACCGGGCTGAAGAACCCTGTCATCACCGGCCCGGCCCGCGTGTTCGATGACGAGCAATCTGCGCTGGAAGCCATCCTGGCGGGCAAGATCGTGGCCGGCGACGTGATGGTGCTGCGCTACCTGGGCCCCAAGGGCGGCCCCGGCATGCCCGAGATGCTGGCCCCCACCGGCGCGCTGATCGGCGCTGGCCTGGGCGAAAGCGTGGGCCTGATCACCGACGGACGGTTCTCCGGCGGCACCTGGGGCATGGTGGTCGGCCACGTGGCGCCCGAAGCGGCAGCGGGCGGCACCATTGCCTTTGTCAACGAAGGCGACAGCATCACCATCGATGCGCGCCAGTTGCTGCTGGAGCTGAACGTGCCCGAAGAAGAAATCGCCAAGCGCCGCGCCGCCTGGACGGCCCCCGCTCCGCGCTACACCCGCGGCGTGCAGGCGAAGTTTGCCTTCAATGCATCGAGCGCGAGCAAGGGTGCGGTGCTGGACGCCTATTGAGCGTCATCGATGGATGGGCGGGTAGACAGGTTTGGGAGTCAGCCCGCCTCGCCCCTCTGAAACAACAAAACGCCCATGGCACGTTGCCATGGGCGTTTTGTTTTTGGCAGCTTGAGGCTGCAACCTAGCAGCTGACCCTGGGCCAGCAGCCTGCGCGACGGACGCACAGCCCCAGAGCCAGGCCGCGGCACGCCTCAGCGAGGCTTGCGCGGACGGATGCCCAGGGCTTCTTTGTGCTTGTTGATGCGGTCCTGCTTGCGCTGCTCCATCTTTTCCATCTCTTTACGTTTGGTATATCCGAAGGAATCAGCCCAGGCCCACCATAGGGTTGTCGCGGCTAAAGAACCCAGCGGCCACCACCAGGACATTGTGGCGAAGGGGCCGATTTCGAAGTACTTCAGCGCCAGCAAGATGAGTGAAAGGCCTAGCAGATACATCGCAGTCTCCAAAAATACCGTCAAACGCTCGATTGACCCGAGACACCGCCATGTCAACCCGAGTCACTACAATTCCATTAAAAGAACTGTAACCCAACCCACAGGAAAACCCACCATGAAGCGTACCCTCATCACTCTCGCGATGACACTGTCGGTTGCGGCCCCCGCGATGGCCGACCAGGCGCTGGCCACCGCCAAGAACTGCATGGCCTGCCATGCGGTGGACAAGAAGCTGGTGGGCCCCTCTTACAAGGACGTGGCGGCCAAGTACGCCGGTCAGAAGGATGCTGTGGACAAGCTGGCCGCCAAGATCATCAAGGGCGGCGCGGGCGTCTGGGGCCCGGTCCCCATGCCCGCCAATGCGCAAGTCAACGACGCCGATGCCAAGAAGCTGGCGGCCTGGGTGCTGACGCAGAAGTAACCACGACTGCCGGTCTGACGGCCACCTTGAGCCCGACGGCCTGAACCTCAGTTAAAAAAACAGCCGCGTCACTTGAAAAGGTGACGCGGCTGCTTTCATTGTGATTGGCCATGTTTCGGCGGCTGGCTGCTGGCCAGCTTCGCCTGCGGCTACACGATGGGTGTGACCACCTGATGGGCTTGATCACGCGTGCGAAGTTGATGCTCCAGCTGGCCCACATAGGCGGCGGTGGCGTTGTCTGACTCTTCAACGCGGGTGGCCAGGCGCTGCTCCAACGTATCGAGACGCGCCAGCACAGCGGTGTGGGCCTGGCCCTGCTGGATTTCCAGGAAGTGCCGCAGTTCAGTGAAGCGCGAGGCCTCGGCTTTGTCGGCCAGTTCACGCTGGACCTGCATTTCCTTGGTGTGGCGGCGTGTCTCCAGCAGCACGGAGCCCTGCAGCGACAGCACATAGGCCACGAAGAAGATGGCGAGCAAGGTGGTGAGGCCGAGCATCAGCAGACCCAAAGGCGCCTCGACCGTGGTCAGCCCGAGCGACACAGTGGTGGGGACGGCCAGCATCGGCCAGTTGAGGAAGGCCAGTGCGGCGATGGCCAGCACGACGAGGAACAGGACGGCAGAACGAAAGTGCATGGTGAAATCTCCGGTAGGCAGCGTGCGGCCTTGCCAGAATGGGCGGGCCGGTCACGCGGTGCCGCCGTTGTAACGCATGCCAATGGGGTTGGCGTGGCCGGGCCGGCGATTTCAGATGGTGTCCTACAGGGGCAGCGGGATGTGCCGGTGGTGAAGCTCCGACATCGCGCTTTTCGATCACATTGGCAGCGGCGTCGACCACTGGCGGTGGGTGAGCGACCGGGGTTTTGTGCCACTTCACATCGCTGCGCGATATGAGTGTCCACAAACCCCGCAAGCGCTGCGCGCTGGCGCCGTTGCACGGCGCCTCCTGGATATTGGCTGCGGCTTCGATCACCGCCGGTGGGTGATCGACCCGGGTTTTGTGGCCACATCACATCGCTGCGCGATATGAGTGTCCACGAATCCTGCAAGCGCTCCGCGCGGGCGCCGTTGCACGGCGCCCTTCTCGATCAGTTGGCTGCAGCTTCGATCACGGGTGGCGGGTGAACTACTGGGATTTTGTGGTCACATCACATCGCTGCGCGATATGAGTGCCCACAAACCCCGCAAGCGCTGTGCGCTGGCGCCGTTGCACGGCGCCTCCTGGATCAATTGGCTTTGGCCAATTGGTCCAGGATTGCGGGGTTTTCCAACGTACTGGTGTCCTGCGTGATGGCCTCGCCCTTGGCGATGCTGCGCAGCAGCCGGCGCATGATCTTGCCGCTGCGGGTCTTGGGCAGGTTGTCGCCGAAGCGGATGTCCTTGGGCTTGGCAATCGGGCCGATTTCCTTGGCAACCCAGGCGCGCAGTTCGTTGGCGATCTGCTTGGCCTCCTCGCCGGTGGGGCGCGAGCGCTTGAGCACCACGAAGGCGCAGATCGCCTCGCCGGTCACATCGTCGGGGCGGCCCACCACTGCCGCTTCGGCGACCAGGTCGGTCTTGGAGACCAGGGCCGACTCGATCTCCATCGTGCCCATGCGGTGACCCGACACGTTGAGCACGTCGTCGATGCGGCCGGTGATGCGGAAGTAGCCGCGGTCCGCACTGCGCACCGCGCCGTCGCCGGCCAGGTAGTAGCCCTTGAGCTCTTCGGGGAAGTAGGCCTTCTTGAAGCGCTCGGGGTCGTTCCAGATGGTGCGGATCATGCTCGGCCAGGGCTTCTTGATGACCAGGATGCCGCCCGCACCGTTGGCGACGTCGTTGCCGGTTTCATCCACGATGGCGGCTGCGATGCCGGGCAGCGGCAGCGTACAGCTGCCAGGCACCAACGGGGTTGCGCCAGGCAGTGGGGTGATAACGTGACCACCGGTCTCGGTCTGCCAGAAGGTATCGACGATGGGACAGCGCTCGCCGCCCACATTGCGGTGGTACCACATCCACGCTTCCGGATTGATGGGTTCGCCCACGCTGCCAAGAATGCGCAGGCTCGTCAGGTCGGAGCGCGCGGGGTGCACCGCAGCGTCGCCTTCGGCGGCCTTGATGAGCGAGCGGATGGCCGTGGGTGCGGTGTAGAAGATTGAGACCTTGTGCTTCTCGATCATCTGCCAGAAGCGGCCAGCGTTAGGGTACGTGGGGATGCCTTCGAAGACCACCTGCGTCGCGCCCGCTGCCAGCGGGCCGTAGGCCACGTAGGTGTGGCCGGTGATCCAGCCGATGTCGGCCGTGCACCAGAACACATCGTCGGGGCGCAGGTCGAACGTCCAGTCCATGGTGAGCTTGGCCCACAGCAGGTAGCCGCCCGTGGCGTGCTGCACGCCCTTGGGCTTGCCGGTGGAGCCGCTGGTGTACAGGATGAACAGCGGGTGCTCGGCGCCCACGGCGACTGGCGGGCACTCGGTGCTCTGCCCGGCCAGGACTTCGTCGAAGGTCTTGTCGCGCCCAGCCACCATGTTGCAGGCGGTGGCGGTGCGCTGGTAGACGAACACGTTACGGATGGTGTCGCAGCCACCGGCGGCCAGAGCCTCGTCGATGATGGCCTTGAGGGGCAGCTCTTTGCCGCCGCGCATCTGGTAGTTGGCGGTGATGACGGCCACAGCACCCGCGTCGATGATGCGCTCCTGCACGGCCTTGGCACTGAAGCCGCCGAACACCACGCTGTGCGTGGCACCGATGCGTGCGCAGGCCTGCATGGCGATCACGCCTTCGATGGTCATGGGCATGTAGATCAGCACACGGTCGCCCTTGGCCACGCCGTGGGCCTTGAGTGCGTTGGCGAACTGGCTCACGCGGGCCAGCAGCTCCTTGTAGGTGATCTTGGTGACCGTGCCATCGTCCGCTTCGAAGACGATGGCTGTCTTGTTCTCGGTAGGGGTGCCGATGTGGCGGTCCAGGCAGTTGGCGCTGGCGTTGAGTTCGCCGTCGTCGAACCATTTGAAAAATGGGGCGTTGGATGTGTCGAGCGTGCGGGTGAAGGGCTTGCTCCACTGCACGTTCTCGCGTGCCAGGCGGGCCCAGAAGCCTTCGAAGTCCTTGTCGGCCTCGGCGCACAGCGCGTCGTAGCCGGCCATTCCCGAGACGCGGGCGGCTTTGACGATGGCGTCCGACGGGGGGAACACGCGGTTCTCAACCAAAACGGATTCGATCGCGGATGTGGGCGCACTCATGGTGTTGTCTCCTGGTATTTGACGGAAATGGGTCTGACAGGCACCGGGCGGTCGGAACGGACTTTGCGCACTCCGTGCCGCCTGCCCGGCCTGTCTTTCTTGGAATTGGGCGGTACTGTCGGGTGCCGCACTTACAAGCCACTGACTGGCACGAAGCTTACAGAATAGCGCTCCGACGCGGGCCGCGCCGCAGGGTGCAACACGCGAAGGCCTGGCCATCATGCCGATACCCATGCTGCAGGTACTCACCCTCGGGCCAGCAGGCCGTCATGCGCTTCTTCTAGAATCGCGCGACCCGATCCAACCCCACCTCCCATGTCCCTCCCCAAAAAATCCGGCACGCCGGTCGCTATGCGTCCCCTTCCTTCCTTGATCTTTGCCAGCCGCTGGCTGCAGCTGCCCCTGTACCTGGGACTGATCCTGGCGCAGGCGGTGTATGTCTTTCACTTCTGGGTGGAACTGGTGCACCTGATCGAGGCGGCGTTCGGCGACACCGCCGCGCTCAAATCGCTGGTGTCCAGCATCGGCTACAAGAGCGACTTCGAAGTCACCGCGCTCAACGAAACCATCATCATGCTGGTGGTGCTGGCCCTGATCGACGTGGTGATGATCTCCAACCTGCTGATCATGGTGATCGTGGGTGGCTACGAAACCTTTGTCTCGCGCCTGCACCTGGAAGACCATCCCGACCAGCCCGAGTGGCTGAGCCATGTGAACGCCTCGGTGCTCAAGGTGAAGCTGGCCACCGCCATCATCGGTATCAGCTCCATCCACCTGCTCAAGACCTTCATCAACGCCGCCAACTACGACACCAAGGTGCTGATGTGGCAGACCATCATCCATGTGGTGTTCCTGCTGAGCGCGCTGGCCATCGCGGCAACCGACCGGCTGATGGCGCACTCCGCGCCGCCGGCACGCCATTGAATTGAGAGACGGCGAGGTCCCTGGGACTTGCAATCTTTCGGGGCAAGAGCAGGCGCTGGCGCTTGCTCCCTCGCGAAGCGCGAACTGAGCGGGAAGCCCCCCGCTTGCCAGGCTCAAACTGCAACAGAACGCTTCACTGCCATCAAGTTTTAGATTTCGAGCTAGGCCCGTCATACCAGGCCGGCACTCTCACCGACACACAGCGATGCCTTGAATCCGCAGGTGCCGTCCCAAGCCTCCCAGTCGTTGCGCAGCACATGAATCCGCGCGAGTTGCTGTACATCTGATTACGCATTGGCAGCCGACGAGTGGAACTTTGAGCGTTCCTCAACGCAGAATTCTGGCGCCACGCCAATGACCATTGGACGTGGGCACGCGGCACCCGCCAAACTTTTCTGCGCTTTTCCTCGAATCCCATGCACACCACGTTTTCTGCCCAGCGTTTCCTGGGTTTAGCTCCGCTTTTGCTGATCGCCTTGTTGGGATGCGGCCCCAAGCCGGACGCGGCCACAGCCGACGCCCCGGTGGCCCCTGCCGCCAACGCTGCCGCTGCCAACCCGGCAGCAGGCGACACTGCCGCCGAACCCGCACCTCCCGCTGCGGCAGACAACCTCAATGCCAAGCTGCAGACATACATCAACTGCTACAACCGGCTCGACGAGCGCGCCCACCGCACCATCAGCCGGTATGCCAGCTGGGTCAAAAACATGGCGGCAGGCCCCACCGGCAACGAAATGGTGGTCTACGGCCTGTACTCCATCTCCAGCGACGACGTGACCGCTTGCGCGGCCCAGTTCACGCAGGCAGCCGCCCTGTCCCCGGCCCTGCCCGCACTCGACGCCGCCGGCAAGAACTACATGGCCTCGCTCTCGGCCATGGACAAGCTGGTGGCCGACGCCTACACCTACTACGACCGCGAAAATTACAAGGACGACAAGTTCGCCAAGGGCAAGGCCATCCACGCCCCCCTGGTGGCCAGCTTCGAAAGCTTCGACCAGGCCAGTAGCGTGTTCTCGAAAGCGCTGGACGCCGAAAACGACAACCTGCTGGCCGCCCAGCTCGCACAGATCGAAAAGACCCAGGGCCGCAAGCTGCCCTACTACCAGATGGCGTTGATGAACAAGGCCAAGGGCTTGGCCGATGTGCTGGGCGACGAGACCTTCGATGCCGCCGCTGCCGCACCGCGCCTGCAGGCCTATGAAGCCATGGCCGACGAAGCCATGGCGTTCGCCAAACCGAACAAGGACGAGTTGCCCAGCGGATGGTCGAGCTTCGAGCGCAGCGCCGAAGACTTCCGCAAGGCGTCGAAAGAGCGCTTTCGGCGCGTGCGCGACAAGGTGCCCTACAACGACGGCGAGCGCATGATGCTCAAGCCCGGCAGCGGCTGGATGGTGGAAGGCAGCAGCGAAAAGCTGGTCAAGGCCTACAACGACCTCGTGAACGCCAGCAACGCCATGTAGCACTGCAGCGGCTGCAGCACCCAGGGCCGGGGCTGCAGCGCATGGGCCCAACTCGACCCCGCCCGGCCCGGCTCCCAGATTTCTCCGCAATCGGTTGGCACAGTGCAAGCCATACCCACTTGCAGGAGAACCACCATGGCCCGATTTTCTGCCGCCATTGCGCCCACCACCACTTCGTCATCGCCGGCCGCGACAGTCGCGCCACCGAGCTCAACGCCCGCCAGCCGCCGTTTCGCCCTGAACGCCCTGGGCTCGCTGGGCATGGCCACCTTGCTGGGCTGTGGCGGCGGGGGCAGCGACAGCGAGTCCACCGACACCGCCGGTAGCGGCACCAGCACGGGCACAGGCACAGGAACGGCCACAGGGTCCGGCACGGGCACCACCGGCACGACAGGCACTGGCACGACAACCACCACCTGCTCGGTTGTGCCCGAAGAAACCGCCGGCCCCTATCCTGCCGATGGCTCCAACGCCAGCAACAACACCTACAACGTGCTGGCCCTGAGCGGCATCGTGCGCTCGGACATCCGCTCCTCCATCGGCTCGCCCACGCAGGTTAGCGGCGTGCCGTTCACCATCACCATCACGCTGACCAACACCAACGCCAGCTGCGCCGCGCTGTCGGGCTACGCCATCTACCTGTGGCACTGCACGCAGGACGGAAACTACTCGGTCTACAGCTCCAACAACATCGCCGACAACTACCTGCGCGGCGTGCAGGCCACCGATGCCAACGGCACGGTCACCTTCACCACCGTCGTGCCAGGCTGCTATGCGGGCCGCATGCCGCACATGCATCTGGAGGTCTACCGCAGCCTCTCTGCGGCAAGCAATGCCAGCAACAAGATCAAGACCACGCAGCTGGCCTTTCCCACCGCGCTGCTGAGCACCATCTACAACGCCAATGCGGGCTACAGCGCGAGCGTGCGCAACCTGGCCTCCATGTCATTCGCCACCGACAACGTCTTCAGCGACGGCACCACGCTGGAGATGACCACCATGCAGGCCAATAGCGGCGGCGGGTACTCGGCCCATATCACGATCTCTGTGGCTGCATAGGCCCCCCTGAGTCGCCTTCGGCGCCTTCCCCTGGAGGCGGACGGACCCGATGGCCCGGCGAAGCCGGTTCCATGGGTGCACGTGGCTGGGGCGGGCCGGTTTCGACCAGTGTGCGGAGCGTGCGGACCGTCGCTCCTCGCCAAGCGTCGCCAGCGCCGCTGCCGCCCACAACGGCTCACCAGTTCACCAATCCATGCGGGCCGCGACGGTCTCGCCTTTTTTCTTTTCTTCAACCACCTCAAGGAATCTGCACCATGCTTCTTCGTTCTCTTCACCACCGCAGCCTCGCCCGCGCAGCGCTCGTGGCCGTGCTCGCCGCAATGTCCGCGACACCGGTGCTCGCGCAACCCCAGGGCCGCCAGGGTCCGCCCGCGCCGCCGCCCGAGGCGTATGCCGCCTGCCAGGGCAAGGCCGAGGGCGCCAGCGTCACGCTGACCATGCCGGACGGCAAGTCGCTCGCGGGCACATGCCGCACAATGGACGGCACCCTGGTGGCCATGCCTGCGGGCGGGCCCGGCGGTGCAGGCGGCCCGCCGCCCGCACGCTGACCTCCTTTGAAGCCGTTTCGCTGTCCCGATGCCTTCACTCACCCTGCACCGCAAAGCCTTTCTGGCCCTGGCCGCCTTGCTGGTGGCCTTGCTGCTGATCTTTGCGGGGTTTTCGCGGCTGGGGCTGCAGCGCGGGCTGGGGCCGTATGTGGCGGAGATCGAACTCGCCCGCATGGACTGGCTGGCCGAGCGCTTGCAGGCCCACTACACCCAGGTGGGCGGGTGGGACACGCTGCGCAACCAGCCCAGCCTGTGGGGACGCCTCAGCCACCCCGGCGGCGGCCAGCGCAGGCCGGGCGGCACCGGCGGCGAGGGCTTCAGCGCCCCGCCCTCCTGGGGCAACCCGCCGCCTGGCAATGCGACACCGCCAGGCACCAATGCTGCCCCGGCAGACCGCGCATCTCCAGACAACGGCCGCCCACAGCCGCCGCCAGACGGCTATCCACCGCCTGACGGCCCACCACCCGGCCAGCCAGGCACGGCCGGCATGGGCGCGTCGACCGACGGCCGCCCGCCCCTGCCTCCGCAGCGCCACCCTGACGACCTCTACCCTCGCCTGGGCCTGGTCGACGCACAGGACCAGCTGATCGCAGGCACCGCACCACAGCCCGGCGGCGCCCGCCTGGCCTTGCGGGGTGCCAACGGCGCGACCATCGGACACCTGGTGCTGGCGCCTCCCCAGGGCGTGCGCAGCGAGGCGGACCAGGCCTTTCTGGCGCAGCAGCTGGGCTTTGTGGTGTGGACGGGCCTCGCCGGCCTGGTGCTGGCGCTGCTGCTGTCCGGCTGGCTGGCACGGCGCTGGCTGGCACCGGTCGATGCCCTGGCCAGCGGCGCCCGCGATATTGCACAGGGCCATCTCCACACCCGCGTACCCGTGCACGGCAACGACGAAATGGCCCAACTGGCCCGTACCTTCAACACCATGGCAGAGCAGCTCGGGAGCATCGAGGCATCGCGCCGCCAGTGGCTGGGCGATGTGGCCCACGAGCTGCGCACGCCCCTGGCAGCGATGCGCGCAGAGATCGAGGCCGTGCAGGACGGCGTGCGCACCTTCGACGACAAGACCGCGCTGCGCCTGCACCGACAGGTGATGCGCCTTATCCAGCTGGTGGGCGACCTGCGCGCCAGCCTGGATGCCGCGGGCAGCAGCGCGCCGTCGGCCCAGGTGCCGGTGCACCCACTGTCGCTGCTGGCCGAGGCGTTGGCCTCGATGCGCCCGCGCCTGGCGCAGGCCCGCATCAGCGTGCACACCACGGGCCTCGACGCCCTGGCCACGCAGTCACCTGCGCCCCTGGTGCATGGTGATGCGCAGCAACTGCACCAGGTGTTCATGAACCTGCTGGAGAACAGCCTGCGCTACACCGACGCGGGCGGAGCGCTGCGCATTGCCGCGCTGGAGGTGCAGTCCGCAGGCGGCGCCCCGATGCTGCGGGTACAACTGGACGACAGCGCTCCCGGTGTGGCCGCGCACGAGCTGCCCCGCATCTTTGAGCGCCTGTACCGCGCCGACACTTCGCGCAATCGTGACCACGGCGGCTCGGGCCTGGGCCTGGCGATTTGCCGCGCCATCGTGTTGGCGCACGGCGGCACCCTGACGGCCGAGGCGTCGCCCCTGGGCGGCCTGCGCATCACGCTGGACCTGCCCCTGCTGGACAACTCCCCATCCACCCCGTGACATGACCCACCGCATCCTCGTCGTCGAAGACGAACCCGACATCGCCGCCATCGTGGTCGACTACCTGCGCCACGCGGGCTACGCCGTCGAGCACCACGCCGACGGCCGCACGGCGCTGGCCAGCATGCTGGCGGCGCCGCCCGCGCTGACTCTGCTGGACATCATGCTGCCCGGCATGGATGGCCTGGAGGTGCTGCGCCAGGCCCGCCGCCACACACAGCACCCCATCATCATGCTGACCGCCCGCGTGGAAGAGGTGGACCGCCTCATCGGCCTGGACCTGGGCGCCGACGACTACATCTGCAAGCCGTTCTCGCCGCGCGAGGTGGTGGCCCGCGCCAAGGCCGTGCTGCGCCGCGCCGCGGCCACGCCGCCGCCGCCGGGCACCACCACCACCGTGGCGGCGCTGGTACTCGACGAGCTGCACTGGCAGGCCACGCTGCACGGCACGCCGCTGGGCCTCACGCGGCGGGAGTTTCTGCTTCTGCAGGTGCTGGCCCGCCACCGCGGGCGCATCTTCTCGCGCGCGCAGCTGCTGGACCAGGCGTACGACGACACGCTCGATGTGAACGAGCGCGCCATCGACAGCCACATCAAGAACCTGCGCAAGAAGCTCAAGGCCGCCAGCGCCGACGGCAGCGACTGGATTCGCTCGGTGTACGGCGTGGGCTTTGCGCTGGACCCGAGCGCGACTGCGGGTGACTGACAGGACGCGCAGCAGGACGCACAGGCAGCGGCATGCAGGCAGGAGCGCCCGCGCAGGGGCTGCTTGTACAGACCCGCCAACACCGCACGCATCTCATCGACGCTGCCGCATCCCCGTTTGCTATCAATTAAATAGCTGGCAGCGCCCGCCCATCAAGCGATAGGGCCATTTTTTATTCGAATGGATGGCTCCATCAGCCACGAGTCCGGCCGATGTCTCACTTTGCCGCACGCAGCGCACCTACACCGCCGCAGACCAGGCACGGGTTTGATCGGGCCACATTGGTCCATCCTCCATACCGCCCCGATGCCCGCTACATCCTCTTCGACCCGCGCATCTGCGCCCCCCAAAACCACAACCCCCCGCCCGCCCAGGCTGCCCGGGGGCCTGGTGTACGTCACGCCCGACATGCCCGGTCTGTCGCGTGTGCCCAGCGGCGAAAAGGCGTTTCGTTACCGCCAGCCAGACGGGCAGTGGCTCAAGGACGCGGAAGAGATCGCCCGTATCCAGCGCCTGGCCATCCCGCCGGCGTACACCGACGTGTGGATTTGCCCGCGGCCCAACGGCCACCTGCAGGCCACCGGGCTCGACGCGCGCGGACGGCGCCAGTACCGCTACCACGCGCAGTGGCGCGCGCAGCGCGACGAGGGCAAGTTCGAGCACATGCAGGCCTTCGGGCGTGCGCTGCCGCGCATCCGCGCCCGCGTGGCACGCGACCTGGCCGCGCACCGCAGCGGCCAGCCGCTGTCGCGCACGCTGGTACTGGCCACACTGGTGCGCCTGCTGGACACCACCTATCTGCGCGTGGGCAATGAGGAATACGCCGCCACCAACAAATCGTACGGCCTGACCACGCTGCGCACGCGGCATGTGCAGGTCAAAGGCAGCCAGCTGACGCTGCGGTTTCGCGGCAAGAGCGGCGTGCAGCAGGAGGCCGAACTCAGCGACCCCCGTGTGGCCCGCGTGGTGCGGCACTGCCAGCAGTTGCCGGGGCAGGAACTCTTCCAGTACGAAGATGAGGACGGCACCCCGCGCACCGTGGGCTCGGGCGACGTGAACGACTACCTGCGCGAGATCACGCACGGCGCGTCCGACACCGACGGCGATCACTTCACCGCGAAGGACTTTCGCACCTGGCACGGCACCACGCAGGCGCTGGAGCTGACGCGCCTGGCGTGCACACAGGCCGACGCCGCAGACCCCACCGACAAGAGCGTGCGCTACACCGCCAAGACCATCCTCGCCGAGGTGGCGCGCCAGCTGGGCAACACGCCCGCCGTGTGCAAGAAGTCGTACGTGCATCCCGCGGTGCTGGAGCTGGGCTCGCGCCTGGCATCCGACGCCGGGCCCGGCATGCAGGACGTGTGGGACCGCATCGGCGGCAGCGCGTCGCCACGCGGCCTGAGCGCGGCAGAGCGCCGCTTGCTGGCTTTCTTGCGCAAACCGCGCAAGACACCCAAGACGCCGAAAGCCTCCAAAGCCGGCAAGGTACAGGTGCGCGCACAAGCCAAGGCATAGGTGACACGCGGGAGGCAGGCACGCAGGCAATTTTCGGCACCAGGCCACGGGGTGTCGCGCAGGTGCCGCGCGCCCCCTGATGCCGCAAGCCGCATCGCTAAACTGCGAAGCTGCGCTTTTCTCCACCGCCCTTCAGCCCGGCCCTGCGCACAGGCCGGCTCCGTTCATCTGCAGCCTGCCGCCATGTCCACAGACACGCTTTCCACGCCAGAGTCCGCGAATCTCCTGGCCGACCGCCACCAGCAACGCCCCTTCCTGAGCCTGCCCGAACGCGAAGCCATCAACCGCGGCCGCTGGTTCGCCGCGCTCACGCCATCGCTGCGGCACGACATCTTTCGGCTGGGCCGCGTCACACGCTACACCCACGGCCAGATGATCGTAGAGCAAGGCGACCTGGCGCAGGACTGGTTTGCGTGCGCGAGCGGCGCCATCCGGTTTCGGCGCACGACGCCGTCGGGCAAGCAGGTGACGCTGGCCTATGTGGAGCCCGGAATCTGGGTGGGCGAGGCCGAGGTGCTGCACCGCGGCCCCAACACCTACGACGCGCACGCCCATGGCCCCACCACGGTGCTGAGCGTGGCCGAGGGCGTCTTCCGCCAGTTGCTGCGCGAACATTCGGAGTTCGGCGAGGCGCTGCTCACGCTGCAGGCGCGCCGCATGCGCTACCTGTACTGGATGATGGAAGACATGGCCACCCTGCCCCTGCGCGCGCGGCTGGCCAAGCAGCTGATGCACGTGCTGCGCCGCTTTGGCGAGCGCGCCGCCGTGCCCGGCCAGCGCGGCGCCATCGGGCTGTCGCTGGTGCAGGACGAGCTGGCGCAGCTGCTGGGCGGTTCACGCCAACGCATCAATGTAGAGCTCAAGTGGATGGAGCGCGAAGGCATCATCGGCATCCACCAGCGCAGCATCGTGGTCTACCAGCAGGAGCAGCTCGAAGCGCTGGCGCAGCAGGAAGCGTCGCAGCACGGTGACTGACGGTCACGGCACTGCACGAACGCAGGACTGGCGAGGATGACGGATATCGGGCCAACAGTGTGCGGCCCCGATACTCTGGCGCTTGTTGCGCCCCCGGCCTGCGATCAACGCCCGACCATGTGGCCCGGCACCACCCACTGGTCGAACTGCTCGCCCGTGACGTGGCCCGAGGCCACAGCCGCTTCGCGCAGGCTCGTGCCTTCCTTGTGCGCCTTCTTGGCAATATAGGCCGCCTTGTCGTAGCCGATGTGGGTGTTGAGCGCGGTCACCAGCATGAGCGAGCGGTCCACCAGCTCGGTGATGCGCTCGCGGTTGGGCTCGATGCCCACGGCGCACTGGTCGTTGAAGCTCACCATGCCGTCGGCCAGCAGGCGCACGCTCTGCAGGAAGTTGTGGGCCACCATGGGGCGGAAGACGTTGAGCTCGAAGTTGCCCGAGGCACCGCCGAAGTTGATGGCCACGTCGTTGCCGAACACCTGGGCAGCCAGCATGGTCACCGCCTCGCTCTGCGTAGGGTTGACCTTGCCGGGCATGATGGACGAGCCAGGCTCGTTCTCGGGGATGCTCAGCTCGCCGATGCCGCTGCGCGGGCCGCTGGCCAGCCAGCGCACGTCGTTGGCGATCTTCATCATGCTGGCCGCCAGCGTCTTGAGCGCGCCGTGGGCGTGCACCAGGCCGTCCACCGAGGCCAGGGCCTCGAACTTGTTGGGCGCGGTGACGAAGGGAAGGCCCGTGAGGCGCGCCAACTCTGCGGCGGACTGCTCGGCATAGCCCTTGGGCGCATTCAGGCCCGTGCCCACCGCCGTGCCGCCCAGCGCCAGTTCATACAGGTGGGGGAGCGCGGCGCGCACATGGCGCTCGCCATGGTCCAGCTGCGCCACGTAGCCCGAGAACTCCTGGCCCAGCGTGAGCGGGGTGGCATCCTGCAGATGGGTGCGGCCGATCTTGACGATGCCATCGAAGTCCTGCGCCTTCTTCGCCAGCGTGGCGCGCAGCTTGGCGATGGCGGGCAGGAGCTTGTGCGTGAGGGCCTCCACCGCGGCCACGTGCATGGCGGTCGGGAACACGTCGTTGCTCGACTGGCTGCGGTTCACGTCGTCGTTGGGGTGGACCAGGCGGCTTTCGCCGCGCTCGCCGCCCAGGATCTCGCTGGCGCGGTTGGCCAGCACCTCGTTGACATTCATGTTGGTCTGCGTGCCCGAGCCCGTCTGCCACACCACCAGCGGGAACTCGCCCGCGTGCTGGCCGGCGATGACCTCATCGGCCGCAGCCACGATGGCGTCGGTCTTCTTGGCATCCTGCAGGCCCAGGGCCTGGTTGACCACGGCCGAAGCGCGCTTGACCTGGGCCAGCGCCTTGATGATCTCGCGCGGCTGCTGCTCGCCCGAAATGTCGAAGTTCTGCAGCGAGCGCTGCGTCTGCGCGCCCCAGAGCTTGTCGGCAGGGACCTCGATAGGGCCAAAGGTGTCGCGTTCGGTACGGGAGGTCATGGGCAGCGGTTCTCCAAGAAAAAAACAGAAAGCGGGCGGGCAGACGGCGGGGCCCCGGCGAGGCCGCGATGGGGACCGGGGGGAGGGCTTGCGTCTGACGCCCAAGAGCAGCCGGAACACCGGCGCGCCCGGCAGCATAATGCAAAAACGAACCATTCTCATTTGTTAGCCTGGATGGCCTGTGCACGAGCATGGCGCGGCCAGTGTGCGGCAAGCCCCGCCGCAGCGGGCAGCCGACCGCGCCGCCACCACTGCTGGTGGGGGCATGGTCGGCGAACGGTCCCTTCAGCACCACCCAGCCCGCCAAGCCCCCACGCCAGCGCACCTTCGCACCGGTCTATACACTCCGACGTGCGCGACCGTGCCCTGCCCCCTGCATGGCGCTGCCGCTGCGTATCTGCCCTGGGCCCCTTGACGGCGCCGCGCGCCCGATGCACCCTGCCCACTCCATCACAGCTTTCTTCGCACCATGAACACGTTCATGCCCTCCAGCTACAACCTGTTCGTGGTGGCCGCCTCCTTTGCCATTGCCATGCTGGCGTCTTACGTGACGCTGGACCTGGCGCGCCGCGTGCGCACGGCACAGCGCCGCGTGGGGCTGGCCTGGTGGGCCGCAGGCTCCATCGTCATGGGCACGGGCATCTGGGCCATGCACTTTTTGGGCATGCAGGCGTTTCGGCTGCCCATCGAGATCGGCTTTGCCGGCGGCCCGACCCTGCTGTCGTGGCTGGCCGCCGTGGCCGCGTCGGCCATGGCCCTGCAACTGGCCAGCCGCGAAAACTTTGGCCGTGTGCAACTGGCCATGGGTGCGCTGGTGATGGGCGCCGGCATCAGCGGCATGCACTACATCGGCATGGCGGCGATGGAGATGGCGCCGGGCATCGTGTGGGACCCGCTGCTGGTGGCGTTGTCGGTGCTGATCGCGGTGCTGGCATCGGCCACGGCCTTGCTGATCTTCAAGCTGCTGCGCCGCGTGCAGCCCGGGCAGCGCCTGGCGTACCAGGTGGCCGCATCGTTCGTGATGGCGGTGGCCATCTGCGGCATGCACTACACCGGCATGGCGGCGGCCAGCTTTGCCAAGGGTGCGGTGTGCCTGAGCGCGGGCCAGCTCGGCGGCCCGGGTCTTACGGCCATGGTGCTCATGGCCACGGGCATGCTGTTGGTGAGCACGCTGTTCACCTCCATCCTGGACGCGCGCCTGCAGGCCACGGCCGAGCGCCTGACGAAGTCGCTGACCGACAGCAACACCCGCCTGCAGGCCGCCAATGACGAGCTGCAAAAACGCGCTTTCGCCGATGCGCTGACCGGCCTGCCCAACCGGCTGCTGTTCGAGGACCGCTTGATCCATGCACTCCTTCGGCTGGACCGCACCAACCACCACCGCGTGGAAGACCGCCTGGCGGTGCTGTTCGTGGACCTGGACGGCTTCAAGCCCATCAACGACTCGTTCGGCCACGCGGCGGGCGACGTGATCCTGCGCAGCGCGGCCGAGCGGCTGCAGCGCCAGGCGCGCGAGTCCGATACCGTGGCCCGTGTGGGCGGCGACGAATTTTTGATCCTGCTCGAAGACGTGACCGACGTGGCCGCCTGCGTGACCATGGCCAACCGGGTGCTCGCGGCCCTGTCGGAGCCGTTCGAGGTCTCGGGCAAGAAGGTGCAGATCGCGTGCTCCATCGGCATCGTGGTGCATCCCGACCATGGCGAGCGCGGCAAGCTGGTCGCCAATGCCGACGCAGCCATGTACGCGGCCAAGCGTGCCGGGGGCGGCTGCTATGCGCTGTTCGAGCCGCACATGGGCTCGGACGCATCCGAACAATTGGAGCTGCAAAACGACCTGCGCCAGGCCATCGACCGCGGCCAGCTGGCCCTGCACTACCAGCCCAAAATCGACGGCACGCGTGGCCAGATCAGTGGGGTGGAAGCCCTGCTGCGCTGGAACCACCCCAAGCACGGCATGGTGAGCCCGCTGGTCTTCATCGCGCTGGCAGAGCGCTTCGGGCTGATCGGGCGGCTGGGCAACTGGGTGATCAACGAAGCCTGCCGCCAGACAGCCGAGTGGGCCGACAGCGGCCTGCGCATGCGGGTGGCCATCAACCTGTCGGTGCACCAGCTGCGCGAGGCCGGGCTGGCCGAGCGCATCGAGCAGGCCCTGCTGCGCCACGGGCTCGATGCCTCGCAGCTGCTGTGCGAGATCACCGAATCGGTGGCCATGGAGGACATCAAGGCCACGCAGCGCACCTTCGAGGGGCTGGCGCGCATCGGGGTGTTCCTGTCCATCGACGACTTCGGCACCGGGTATTCGAGCCTGAACTACCTGCGCCAGCTGCCGGCGCAGCAGCTCAAGATCGACCGGAGCTTCGTGAACGACCTGGAAAGCAGCGAAGACGCCCGCGCCGTGGTGGCTGCGGTGGTGAGCCTGGCGCATGCCCTGGGCCTGCGCGTTGTGGCCGAGGGGGTGGAGACCAGCGGCCAGCGCGACATTCTGCTGGGCATGGGCTGCGATGAACTGCAGGGCTTCTTCTACGCCCGCCCCATGCCGGCCAACATGCTGCTGGCATGGTCGCAGGGCGACAAGCCCGCAGGCAGCGCGGACTTCACGCCGTCCGTCATCGGGTCGCTGCCGGATCTCTGACCTGGCCCCTGCACTCTGATCTGCAGGGGGCTCCGGCGAAGATGGACGACGCCCATGTCAGCGCCGCCTGACATGGCGCAGCGCGTGGCGCGCAGACGATGGAGTGATTGCGGTTCTCCCGCCCCGCAGCGTGGCCCCTCCGGCCCGTAGCGCCTCATCCATCCATCGATCGGAGCACACCATGGCCACCAGCAGCCTTCTCGGCATCGACAGCGACAACCTTCCGCCCGCCCACAGCGCGACCGGCATCGACAGTCTGGGCCCCAGCGATGCGTCCGACTCGGGCAGCGACAGCGCAGGTGCCTACAGCGCCGACTCCGACAGCGACACCGACCGCTTCGGCACCGGTGAGCGCAGCAGCGTGAACCCCGGCACGGAGCCCACGGCCCGCGACATCCTGCCCGACCATGTGGAAACCATGGCCACCGGCGGCCCCGGCGAAGACGACGCAGATCCCGATGACGGCATGGTCGGCGACGACGAGGGCCAGGACGTGGACACCGAGCGCAGCAACCGCGAGGCCGATGCCCCCTTGAGCGCGGACGACTTGCCCGGCGGCAACGACACCGATGACGCGGTCGAGGCCGACGAGGACGAGGCGAACGGCACTGCATAAAGGCCCGTCCAACCCGGTGGCAAGGGCCACCGGTGGGCACCTGGGAGGGCCACTAAGGCCGAACACAGGTGCCGGCCTTTGGCCTCGCCTGGGACGCCTCGGGTGGGGGTCTGTCAAAATACGGTCCGCCTGCCTTCGGCAGTGCGGTCTGCGGCCCAGCGCTGGTTGCCAGGCGGCGCATGCGGGGGGTGGGAGAGGGACGCATCAGCGTCCTCCATAAAAGACTCCCCCACGAACCGCCATGACCACCTCCATCCGCCAGGACGATCTCATCGAATCTGTAGCTGCCGCGCTGCAGTACATCAGCTACTACCACCCTACCGACTACATCGCCCACCTGGCCCGCGCCTACGAGCGTGAGCAAAGCCCCGCGGCCAAGGACGCGATCGCACAGATCCTCACCAACAGCAAGATGAGCGCCACCGGCCAGCGCCCCATCTGCCAGGACACCGGCATCGTCAACGTGTTCCTGAAGGTGGGCATGGACGTGCGCTGGGAAGGCTTCACGGGCAGCCTGGATGACGCCATCAACGAAGGCGTGCGCCGCGGCTACAACCACCCCGACAACACGCTGCGCGCCAGCGTGGTGGCCGACCCGCAGTTCGACCGCAAGAACACCAAAGACAACACGCCCGCGGTGATCTTCACCGAGATCGTGCCCGGCAACACCGTGGACATCACCGTCGCGGCCAAGGGCGGCGGCTCGGAGAACAAGTCCAAGATGTACATGCTCAACCCCAGCGACAGCGTGGTGGACTGGGTGCTCAAGACCGTGCCTACCATGGGCGCCGGCTGGTGCCCGCCCGGCATGCTGGGCATCGGCATCGGTGGCACGGCAGAAAAGGCCGTGCTGATGGCCAAGGAAAGCCTGATGGACGACCTGGACATGTACGAGCTGCAGGCCAAGGCAGAAGCCGCCAAGACCGGCGGCCCCGCGCTCGACAAGGTCGAGGCGCTGCGCCTGGAACTGTTCGAGAAGGTCAACGCGCTGGGCATCGGCGCGCAGGGCCTGGGCGGCCTGACCACCGTGCTGGACGTCAAGATCAAGATGTACCCCACGCACGCGGCCAGCAAGCCGATCGCGATGATCCCCAACTGCGCTGCCACGCGCCATGCGCACTTCGTGATGGACGGCTCGGGCCCCGTGTACCTCACGCCACCCAGCCTGGACCTGTGGCCCAACGTGAACTGGACGCCCGACTACAACAAGAGCAAGAAGGTCAACCTGGACACGCTGACCAAGCAAGAAGTGGCCAGCTGGAAGCCCGGCGACACCCTGCTGCTGAGCGGCAAGATGCTGACCGGCCGCGATGCCGCGCACAAGCGCATCCAGGACATGCTGGCCAAGGGCGAGAAGCTGCCCGTGGACTTCACCGACCGCGTCATCTACTACGTGGGCCCCGTGGACCCGGTGAAGGACGAGGCCGTGGGCCCTGCCGGCCCCACCACCGCCACGCGCATGGACAAGTTCACCGACATGATGCTGGAGCAGACCGGGCTGATCGCCATGATCGGCAAGGCCGAGCGCGGCCCGGTGGCCATCGAGTCCATCAAGAACCACAAAAGCGCCTACCTCATGGCCGTGGGCGGCGCCGCCTACCTGGTCAGCAAGGCCATCAAGACCGCCAAGGTCGTGGGCTTCGAGGACCTGGGCATGGAAGCCATCTACGAGTTCGACGTGGTGGACATGCCCGTGACCGTAGCCGTGGACTCTGGCGGCACCAGCGCCCACATCACCGGCCCGGCCGAATGGCAAAAGCGCATTGCTACCGGCGAGTTCAAGGGCATCGAAGTGGCTGGCGCCTGACGCATTGCCTGCCAGAGCCAGCGCGTTGCGCAACCTCGCAGAGACCGCCTTCGGGCGGTTTTCTTTTGATGGGGTGCGAAAAGGCAAGTGAGCCTCCCTAAGGTCCTTGCCGCAGAACGCACGGCCTACGCGGTCTGGTCGGCGTAGGCGGCGTGGTGCAAGGCGCGCGAGCCGATCCATATTCCAGCCTCAACCCGACTTCCCCATTGCCATGCCCTGGGTTCGCCAAGTGCCCGCCGCTAGGTCGCCATGGGCCTCGCGCTGCATACCCGCAGCTTCCTTTCTACAATCCAGTTCTTTGTCCAACCCATGGGCCGCTCAATGCCGCTGACTTCTTCTCCTATTGGTGTGTTCGACAGCGGCGTGGGTGGGCTGAGCGTGCTGCGCGCCCTGCGGGCGGCCATGCCCCATGAGCGCTTCGTGTACCTGGCCGACAGTGCCAACGCGCCCTACGGCGAGCGTGGCGATGCTTACGTGAGCACCCGCACGCACGCCATCACCCGGTATCTGCGCGAGCAGCACCACATCAAGGCCCTGGTGGTGGCCTGCAACACCGCCACGGCGGCCGCCATTCATGAAGTGCGCAGCAGCTACCCCGACCTGCCCCTGGTGGGGCTGGAGCCGGCTATCAAGCCCGCGCTGGCTGTGACCCGGACCGGGCGCGTGGGCGTCATCGGGACCCGGGGCACGCTGACCAGCAGCAAGTTCGGCAAGCTGCTCGCGTCGCTGGACGGCCAGGCCCAATTTGTGGTGCAGCCGTGCGACGGTTTGGCCCATGCCATCGAGCGCAGCGTCGACCTGCCCGAGCCCGCCCCGGGCAGCGCGGTCGGCGCCACCGAGACCGGCGCGCTGTGCGAGCGCTATATCCGCGCTATGGGCGATTTCGGCACTGGGCTCGGGCAGATCGACACGCTGGTGCTGGGCTGCACGCACTACATCTTCGTGGCGCACGAACTGCGGGCGCTGGTGGGGCCCGGTGTGCAATTCATCGAGACGGGAGAACCCGTGGCGCGGCAGACGCGGCGGCTGCTGGAGTCCGCGGGCCTGCTGCGCCACGCCCGCGCTGGCGCCCTGGCGCATGCGGCTGAGGATGCGGATGGTGGAGCTGCTGCTGATGCCGAAAATAAGGGCCCAGACGAATCTCTGTCGGACGTGCCGAATACGCGCCTCCTGACGACCGGGTCTGTGGCCATGCTTCAAGCCGGGGCGCAACGCTGGCTGGGGCTGCCTGCGGATTGCTGTTCCACTGTTTCAGTACCCTGAGGCTTCAAGCCAGGCCCCGGGCTGCGGATCGCAGGTCGCACCGCCATCCGACTTCAGGCTTTTTAAGTACCTACCGCACGGTGGACGGTCGCTAGCAGCTATTAATTTTGTAGCAATGCGTTGGGCATAGCTTGCAGGCGCCCGTCGCTCACGCAGTCTCTGCCGCGCCCCACAGGCGTTCGCCCGACTGCTCCACGTGCGTGAGGTACAGCCGCAGGTCGAACTCGTACTGGTGGTAGTTCGGCTCCATGTGCGCACACAGCTGGTAGAAGGCCTTGCCGTGGTCCTTCTCGCGCAGGTGGGCCAGCTCGTGGACCACGATCATGCGCAGGAACTCGTCCGGCGCCTGCTTGAACATCGCCGCGATGCGGATCTCGTGCTTGGCCGCCAGCTTGTTGCCCTGCACGCGGGACACCGCCGTGTGCAGGCCCAGGGCGTGGCGCACCACGTGGATCTTGTTGTCGAACAGCACCTTGTTGATGGTGCCCGCGTTGCGCAGATAGCGCGCCTTGAGCTCCTGGGTGTAGTCGTACAGTCCCTTGTCGCTGCGCACCGCATGGGGCCGCGGGTACTTGCCCAGCAGCACGGCGCCCAGCCGGCCCTGCACCAGCAGCGCCCGGGCCTGGTCCTGCAGGGATTCGGGGTAAGAGCGCAGGTAAGGAAGGTCGGTGGTCATCGGAAACAAGGCCTCGGGCGGTTCAGAGCCATCAGGCGTCATCGCCGACGGTGGCCCCGGTACTCCATCGAATCATCGCAAGGGGCGTCATGCGGCCCCAGAAAGCACAATGGCGCTGCCTTTCGCAACGCCATCGCTCGGTTGCCCGCGTTGTTCGACGGGCAGATCAGTGCAAATGCCGCGGACGACGGCCACCGCCGCCATGGCCGCCGCTGCCGCCCGCACCGCCATTGCCAGGGCCCCGCGGGGGCTTGCCGATCTCCAGCGAATTAACGAGCGCATCGAAACGCTGGCTGAAGAGCTTGTCGATCTCGGCCACCACGCCGCCGAGCTCGGCGCCATCGAAGTGGCGCTCCATCATGTTCACGACATCCTGCACCAGCAGGTCACGTTGCACCTGCATGATGGCGGCAGGCGTGGGCCCCACGAACAGCATCACGAAGTCGTCGCGCGACTCGGCGCCCTCGCCTTCCTCTTCCTCGTCGAAGTCAGCGTCGTAGAACGTGACTTCGATGGCTGCACCCAGCTCGGCCAGCTCATTGAGGTTCATGCACATTTCGTCCAGCGACTGGCGAAAGTCTTCGTCGCCGCGCACCGTCCAGCAGACCTGCAGCAAATGCTCCTGCGCGTCGAACCGGATGCCCGGCTCTTCTTCATAAGCGCTGGCTGCACCGTCGGCCAGCGAACGGGCTCCGGCGTACTTCCACAAGGGCTTGAGCGCCTCCTGCAGTTGCTCGAAATTGGTATCGGCACGCAACTGGACCTGCCCGTGGACATGGATCTCGAAGGGAACGTTGTAACTTGACATGGGATGGGCCTAGAAACGGCAGTGGGATGCGCGAGCCGATGCGGCTGTCGGGGTGCAGGCGAGGCGGCGCGATACAGAGCGGCCGCACCCGCTACAACGGACGCAACCGCTGGCGCTGTGTGCTTCACGGATGAAGGCGTAGGAAACAGGCGAAGTGAGCATCCATGCGGCCTATGAGAGGTGAGCAAGCAAGCGGTCCATTGCCATTTTCAGGTTCATCGTCGTGGTGCCCCGAGCCGGGGTCGAACCGGCACGCCCCTTTTCAGGAAAGCGGCGGATTTTAAGTCCGCAGTGTCTACCAATTTCACCATCGGGGCGCCGGTTGCCCAACGCACACCTGCGTTGCAGCGTAACCCGGGCGACGCATGCGCGCAATGCCCTGTTTCTTGGAGTTGCGGGTCTGTAGCAACATGCCAGGACCTGCACCGACCAAGAAAAAAGGGAAGCCGAAGCTTCCCTTTGGAATATGGAGCGGGAAAAGAGTCTCGAACTCTCGACCTCAACCTTGGCAAGGTTGCGCTCTACCAACTGAGCTATTCCCGCATTTGCTGTGATTCTTGACGCTTCCGTCAGTGCGAATCAGCAAGCCTCAAATTATATCGCCATTTTTCAGCACTGCAAATTTGCAAGCCGAAAAATTTACCAATTTCTTCACCCTGACAGGCCCTGCCAGAAGCAAGGACCACTTCCGGGCTTGGGCAGTCAGAAAACTGCAGAGCCCGGAATATCTGGAGGCGCGGTCCGGAGTCGAACCGGACTAACCGGATTTGCAATCCGGGGCATAACCGCTTTGCTACCGCGCCAGGAATTCACATTCCTCTGACAAAAAAGGGAAGCAAAAGCTTCCCTTTTTGTGGAAATTGGAGCGGGAAAAGAGTCTCGAACTCTCGACCTCAACCTTGGCAAGGTTGCGCTCTACCAACTGAGCTATTCCCGCATTTACCGAAGCCTAACATTCTACAACGTTTGCTGCGATGGAGTGAATTGTAGCGCATTTTTTGGGGCTCTCCAAAAAATTTGCATCAATGTTTGAGGCCATCTCCCGACGGCGCCGGAGCACGGGCTTTTTCGGCCGCAGCCGCAGCCACTTCGGCCACCTCTTCATCCGTCAGCGGCTCGGGCTTGCGCTCCAAGGCCACTTCCAGCACCTTGTCAATCCAGCGCACCGGCACGATCTCGAGGCCGCTTTTCACGTTGTCCGGAATCTCCTGAAGATCCTTCACGTTTTCTTCGGGGATCAGCACGGTCTTGATACCGCCGCGCAGTGCGGCCAGCAGCTTTTCCTTGAGGCCACCGATGGCGGTGACTTCACCGCGCAGCGTGATCTCGCCGGTCATCGCCACATCGCCACGCACCGGGATGCCGGTGAGTGCAGAGACGAACGCTGTGGTCATCGCAGCACCCGCGCTCGGGCCGTCCTTGGGCGTGGCGCCGTCAGGCACGTGGATGTGGATGTCGCGCTTCTCGAACATGTCGTCCTTGATGCCGAGCAGGCGGGACCGGCTGCGCACCACCGTGCGAGCGGCCTCCACCGACTCCTTCATCACGTCGCCCAGCGAGCCCGTGCGGGTGATCACGCCCTTGCCGGGCATGGTGGCGGCTTCGATGGTCAGCAGATCGCCGCCCACTTCAGTCCATGCCAGGCCCACGACCTGACCCACCTGGTTTTGCAGCTCGGCACGGCCATAGGTGTACTTGCGCACACCCAGGAAGTCGGGCAGGTTGTCAGCAGTCACCACCACCTGGGGTTCCAGCTTCTTGAGCTGCAGTCCCTTGACGACCTTGCGGCAGATCTTGGACAGCTCGCGCTCCAGCGACCGCACACCGGCTTCGCGGGTGTAGTAGCGCACCATGTCGCGCACGGCGGGCTCGGTGATCAGCAGCTCTTCGTCCTTCACGCCATTGTTCTTGAGCTGCTTGGGCAGCAGGTACTTCATGGCGATGTTGGTCTTCTCGTCCTCGGTGTAACCCGACAGGCGGATCACTTCCATGCGGTCGAGCAGGGCCGGCGGGATGTTCATCGAGTTCGACGTGGCGACGAACATCACGTCGGACAGGTCGAAGTCAACCTCGACGTAGTGGTCGCCGAAGGTGTGGTTCTGCTCGGGGTCCAGCACCTCCAGCAGCGCGCTCGACGGGTCGCCCCGGAAGTCCGTGCCCAGCTTGTCGATCTCGTCCAGCAGGAACAGCGGGTTGCGCGTGCCCACCTTCGACAGGCTCTGCAGCACCTTGCCCGGCAGTGCGCCGATGTAGGTGCGGCGGTGCCCGCGGATCTCGGCCTCGTCACGCATGCCGCCCAGGGCCATGCGCACGTACTTGCGGCCGGTGGCCTTGGCGATCGACTGGCCCAGCGAGGTCTTGCCCACGCCAGGAGGGCCCACCAGGCAGAGGATGGGCGCCTTCACCTTGTCCACGCGCTGCTGCACTGCAAGATATTCAAGGATGCGGTCCTTGACCTTGTCGAGGCCGTAATGGTCTTCGTTCAGCACGTCTTCGGCGTTGACCAGGTCGTGCTTGATCTTGGTCTTCTTGGCCCACGGCAAAGCCGTGAGCACTTCGATGTAGTTGCGCACCACCGTCGCTTCGGCAGACATGGGCGACATGAGCTTGAGCTTTTTGAGTTCGCCATCGGCCTTCTTGCGCGCCTCGGCAGACATCTTGGCGAGCTTGATCTTTTTCTCGATCTCCTCGATGTCGGCGCCTTCGTCGCCCTCGCCCAGTTCCTTCTGGATGGCCTTGACCTGCTCGTTCAGGTAAAAGTCGCGCTGGTTCTTCTCCATCTGGCGCTTCACGCGGCCGCGGATCTTCTTGTCGACGTTGAGGATGTCGACTTCGCGATCGAGCTGTTCGAACAGGTTTTCCAGGCGCGCCTTCACGTCGGCCAAATCCAGCACCACCTGCTTGTTCTCGAGCTTGAGCGGCAGATGGGCGGCAATCGTGTCGGCCAGGCGGCCCGGGTCGTCGATGCTGGAGATGGAGGTGAGGATCTCGGGCGGGATCTTCTTGTTCAGTTTGACGTACTGGTCGAACTGCTGCATCACCGCGCGGCGCAGGGCCTCGATCTCGCTCGGCTTGTTGGCATCGGGCGTGGCCTCGACCGGCGTCACCGTGGCAGTGAAGTGGGTCTCGCCGTCTTCGATGGATGTCACCACCGCGCGCTGCTGGCCTTCGACCAGCACCTTGACGGTGCCATCGGGCAGCTTGAGCATCTGCAGGATGGTGGAGACGCAGCCCACATCGAACATGTCCGAGACCGAAGGCTCGTCCTTGGCGGCGGCCTTCTGGGCCACCAGCATGATGCGGCGATCGGCCTCCATGGCCATCTCAAGCGCCTTGATGCTCTTGGGACGGCCCACGAACAGCGGGATCACCATGTGGGGGAACACCACCACGTCGCGCAGTGGCAACAGCGGCAGATCGAGCGGGGTGGCAGGTAGGGGGGTATGTCCGGACATGGAAATCCTCAGTTAACTCAGTGGAATATGGTCCACCCGTGGGGATTTTCAACCCCTTCTGCCATCCGTACCGGAAGAAGGGTTGAAGGGCAGCGCCAGCGGCCGCCCTGTGCAGTGCATGCCTTCAATGGCGTGCACCGCGGAGACATCTCACATGCAGGCCGCCCAGCGTCATTCAAAACGCTTAAGACGCGTGAACCTGTCGCGTCGCAGGCCAGCAGCGGCCGCCGCGATAGGGCCGCCCTGCCGCGCTGGCGGTGTTCCCTGGTGGGGAACGCCGCTGAGCGACTCAGGGCGGGCGCCATGTCTTTCAGGCCTTCTTGGCCGCCTCGCGGTACACGAGCAGCGGCGGCTTGTTTTCTTCGATGGTGGACTCGTCCACCACCACCTTTTCGACGTTGCTCGTATTGGGCAGGTCGAACATCGTGCCGATCAGCGACTGCTCCAGGATCGAGCGCAGACCACGGGCACCGGTCTTGCGGGCCAGTGCCTTGCGGGCGATGGCCTTGAGCGCCGCAGGACGGATCTCCAGGTCCACGCCTTCCATGGACAAGAGCTTGCTGTACTGCTTGACCAGCGCGTTCTTGGGCTCGGTCAGGATCTCGACCAGCGCGTCCTCGCTGAGCTCGGCCAGCGCCGTCACCACGGGCATGCGGCCCACCAATTCGGGGATCAGGCCGAACTTGATCAAGTCCTCGGGCTCGATCTCGGTGAACACTTCGGTCAGCGAGCGCTGCTTCTTGCTCTTGACCGATGCGCCAAAGCCGATGCCCGATGCCTCGGTGCGGTTCTCGATGACCTTCTCCAGGCCCGCGAAAGCGCCGCCGCAAATGAACAGGATGTTGGTCGTGTCGATCTGCAGGAAGTCCTGGTTCGGATGCTTGCGCCCACCCTGGGGCGGCACGCTGGCCATGGTGCCTTCGATGAGTTTGAGCAGCGCCTGCTGCACGCCCTCGCCCGACACGTCGCGGGTGATGCTGGGGTTGTCCGACTTGCGCGAGATCTTGTCGATTTCGTCGATGTAGACGATGCCGCGCTGCGCGCGCTCGACTTCGTAGTTGCAGCTTTGCAGCAGCTTCTGGACGATGTTCTCCACGTCCTCGCCCACATAGCCGGCTTCGGTCAGGGTGGTGGCGTCGGCCATCACGAAAGGCACGTCCAGCATGCGCGCCAGCGTCTGGGCCAGCAGCGTCTTGCCCGAGCCCGTGGGCCCGATCAGCAGGATGTTGCTCTTGGACAGCTCCACATCGTCCTTGTGGGCCTTGTCCTTGTGGCGCAGGCGCTTGTAGTGGTTGTACACCGCCACTGCCAGCGTGCGCTTGGCGACGTCCTGGCCGATCACGTAGTTGTCCAGGTTGGTCTTGATCTCCACCGGCGTGGGCAGATCGCTGCGGCCTTCACGCGCCACGTCACCGGCCGGCAGCTCATCGCGAATGATTTCGTTGCACAGGTCAATGCACTCGTCGCAGATAAAGACGGACGGACCGGCGATCAGCTTCTTCACTTCATGCTGGCTTTTGCCGCAGAAAGAGCAGTAGAGGGTTTTTTCGCTGGAAGAGCCTTTTTTCTCGGCCATGGGGGCAATGCCTTGTTACGTACGGAAAGTTGTCGGGATGATAACCAAATAAAAAACGGCGTCTTCCCCGGGGGAAAACGCCGCCGCGCCGCCTGGGCGAATCAGGAACGCTTGTTGATCACCTGGTCGACCAGGCCGTATTCCTTGGACTCCTCGGCCGACAGGAAGTAGTCGCGCTCGGTGTCGCGCTGGATCTTTTCCAGCGGCTGGCCGGTGCGCTCGGCCAGGATCTTGTTGAGCTGCTCGCGGGTCTTCAGGATCTCGCGCGCATGGATCTCGATCTCGGTCGCCTGGCCCTGCATGCCGCCCAGGGGCTGGTGGATCATGACCTTGGAGTTGGGCAGCGCGAAACGCTTGCCCTTGGCGCCTGCGGCCAGCAGGAACGCGCCCATGCTGGCGGCCATGCCGGTGCACAGCGTCGACACGTCGGGCTTGATGAAGTTCATGGTGTCGTAGATCGCCATGCCCGCGCTCACCGAGCCACCGGGGGAGTTGATGTAGAACGACACGTCCTTGTCGGGGTTCTCGCTTTCGAGGAACAGCAGCTGCGCCACGACGAGGTTGGCGGTCTGGTCATTGACCGGGCCCACCAGGAAGATCACGCGCTCCTTGAGCAGGCGCGAGTAGATGTCGTAGGACCGTTCGCCACGGCCCGACTGCTCGATGACCATCGGGACCATGCCCAGGCCTTGTAATTCCAATGCGCTCATTTTTTCTCCAGTCAAGCAGGTACTGTACCCAGAAATGAATTGGGGCTTGTGCCCGAAAGCACAAGCCCCTGGTGTGTCGCCCACCACCGGAAACTCCGACAAGGAGACACCGGCGGGGTGTGGCACAGGCTATCAGCCTTGTTGAGCCATCAGTTCGTCGAAGGATACGGCCTTTTCCACCACCTTGGCCTTGCCCAGCACGAAATCGGTCACGTTGTTTTCGATGACAACGGCTTCGACTTCAGCAAGGCGCTGACGGTCGCCGAAGTACCAGCGCACGACGTCTTCGGGCTTCTCGTAGCTGGCAGCCAGCTCGTCGATGTGGGCCTTGAGCTGCTCGGGCTTGGCCTGCAGGTTGTTGGCGCGCACCAGTTCGGCCACCACCAGGCCCAGGCGCACGCGGCGCTCGGCTTGGGGACGGAACACGTCTTCAGGGATCTCGGCCTTGTCGGCGTCCTTGATGCCGCGCTGCTTGAGCTCGGCACGGGCGCCTTCCAGCAGGCGGGCGATTTCAGCCTGCACGCTGGCGTTGGGCAGATCGAGCTCGGCCTTGCCGACCAGGGCGTCCATCACGGCTTGCTTGTTGCGGGCCAGCAGGCGGAACTTGACTTCGCGCTCCAGGTTCTTCTTGATGTCGGCGCGCAGGCCGTCCACGGAACCGTCGGCGATGCCCAGCGACTTGGCCAGGGCGTCGTTCACTTCGGGCAGGTGGGCGGCTTCGATCTTCTTGACGGTGACGAGGAAGTCGGCGGTCTTGCCGGCGACGTCCTTGCCGTGGTACTCAGCGGGGAAGGCCAGGGGGAAGGTCTTGCTTTCGCCGGACTTCATGCCACGCACTGCGTCTTCGAATTCCTTGAGCATCTGGCCTTCGCCGACCAGGAACTGGAAGTCTTCAGCCTTGCCGCCGTCGAAGGGTTCGCCGTCGATCTTGCCTTCGAAGTCCACGGTCACGCGGTCGCCGTCTTGCGCAGCGGCGTCGATGGCGCGCTGCGCGAAGCTGCGGCGCTGCTTGCGCAGGATGTCGATGGTCTTGTCGATGGCGGAATCGGTCACTTCGGCCGACAGCTTTTCGACTTCGGCGTCCGACAGGTCGGCGATCTGGACTTCAGGGAACACTTCGAAGATGGCGTCGAACGTGACCTGGCCTTCAGGCGCGCCTTCCTTTTCGGTGATGCGGGGCTGGCCGGCCACACGCAGGGCGGCTTCGTTGGCAGCCACGGCAAAGGCTTCGCCGACCTTGTCGTTGAGCACTTCGTACTGCACCGAGTAGCCGTAGCGCTGGGCCACCACATTCATGGGCACTTTGCCGGGACGAAAGCCATCCATCTTGACCGTGCGGGCCAGGCGCTTGAGGCGCGTGTCGACTTCGGACTGGATCAGGGTGACGGGCACGCTCAGCGTAATCTTGCGCTCGAGCTTCTCAAGGGTTTCAACAGTAACGGCCATGGCTATTCCTCTTATGGATGTGGATCGTGCTGGCTGCAGCGCAGCAGCGCCGTGTTCCGCAAAGTCTCACAGGGGTGGTGCGCGGGGGGGGACTCGAACCCCCACACCATTGCTGGCGTCAGGACCTAAACCTGGTGCGTCTACCAATTTCGCCACCCGCGCGGTTCTACAACAAACAAACAGGCGGCAACCGGAGCTGCCGCCTGTGTGAAATCGGTCAACCTTCTATTTTACCCTGATGCGGGCAGGCTGGGAATCATCTCCCTCCAAGAAGCTCCGGCGCAGGTCGTTTGACACGGAACCACGCAGCGTACATCGCAGGCAGCGCCAGCAGGGTGAGCACGGTGGCCACCACCAGCCCGCCCATGATGGCCACGGCCATCGGGCCCCAGAACACGCTGCGCGACAGCGGGATCATGGCCAGCACCGCGGCGGCCGCCGTCAGCACGATGGGGCGCAGGCGGCGCACGGCCGACTCGACGATGGCGTCCCACGCGGGGATGCCCTTGGCGCGGTCCTGCTCGATCTGGTCGATCAGGATCACCGAGTTGCGCTGGATCATGCCCATGAGCGCGATCACGCCCAGCAGCGCCACGAAGCCGAACGGGCGGTTGAGCAGCAGCAGTGCGGCCGAGACCCCCGCGATGCCCAGGAAGCCGGTGATGTACACCAGGAACGCACGGCTGAAGCTGTGCAGCTGCAGCATCAGCAAGGTGAACACCAGGAACAGCATGACAGGCACTCCCGCCATGATGGAGCTGGTGCCCTTGGAGCTTTCCTCCACCGCGCCGGCCACTTCGATGCGGTAGGCGCCCTGCCCTGCAGCGTGCCATTTGTCCTCGATGGCCTTGAGTGCCGGCTGCAGCGCCGCCGTCACGGTGGCGCCCTGCAGGCCTTCGGTCACGTCGCCCTGCACGGTGATGGCGTAGTCGCGGTTCTCGCGCCACATCACGCCTGGCTCCCAGGTGAACACGGGCTTGGCGATCTGCGTGAGCGGGATCGACTTGCCCGAGGCCGTGGGCAGGTAGGCGTTGGCGATGTCGGTGATCGCGTTGCGCTCGTCCAGCGGCTGGCGCAGCACGATGTCGATCAGCTTGTCGCCCTCGCGGAACTGGCCCACCTGCGTGCCCGACAGGATCGTCTTGCTGGCCTGCGCGATGGACTGGCTCGTCACGCCCAGAGCGCGCGCCTTGGCCTGGTCGACCTCCAGACGCAGCACCTTCACGGATTCGTTCCAGTTGTCGTTCACGCCACGCATGTCGGCGTTCTGGCGCAGCACGGCCTTGACCTCGTCGGCGCGCTCGCGCAGCACCAGCGGCTCGGGGCCCACCACGCGGAACTGCACGGGGTATGGCACTGGCGGCCCGTTGGGCAGCAGCTTCACGCGGCCGCGCACTTCGGGGAACTCCTCGGCCAGCAGGGCCGGCAGCTTGACGCGCAGCGATTCGCGCAGCGCCAGGTCCTTGGGCAGCACGATGAACTGCGACACGTTGCTTTGCGGGAACACCTGGTCCAGCGGCAGGTAAAAGCGCGGCACGCCCGAGCCCACCCAGGTGCTGACCGACGTCACGCCGGCCTCGGCCATCAGGCGCTGCTCCACGCGCTCGGTGACCTCTTCATTGCCCGCGAACGACGTGCCTTCCGGGAACCAGATGTCCACCAGAATTTCGGGCCGGCTCGAATCCGGGAAGAACTGCTGTTGCACCTTGCCCATGCCGACGATGCCCAGCACGAAGATCAGGATGGTGATGCCGATGGTGATCCAGCGGTGCAGCACGCACCAGTTCACCAGGCGGCGGAAGGCGCGGTAGAACGGGCTGTCGAAGACCTCGTGCGCGCCTTCGGCGGTGCCGTGGTGCTCCTGCGCATGCAGCACGTGCTCAGGCACCTTCAGCAGCAGCGTCCCCAGGTAGGGCACGAAGTACACCGACACGATCCAGCTCAGGACCAGCGCGATCACGGTCACGGCGAAGATGGCGAAGGTGTATTCACCGGTCGTCGACTTGGCAAGGCCGATGGGCAAAAAGCCCGCGGCGGTGATCAGCGTGCCGGTGAGCATGGGCATGGCGGTGATCTCGTACGCGAAGGTGGCGGCGCGCACCTTGTCGTAGCCCTCTTCGAGCTTGAGCACCATCATCTCCACCGCAATGATGGCGTCGTCCACCAGCAGTCCCAGCGCGATGATGAGCGAGCCCAGCGAGATCTTGTGCAGGCCGATGCCCCAGTACCACATGGCCAGGAAGGTCACGGCCAGCACCAGCGGAATGGTGATGCCCACCACCATGCCCGGGCGCGGGTCGATGTACCAGCGCTTCCACAGCGGCTGCTTGCCCGGGCGCCGGTGAAAGCCCAACGCGATGAAGCTCACGGCCAACACGATGACCACGGCCTCGATCAACACCTTCACAAACTCATTGACCGACGTGGACACCGCCGTGGGCTGGTCCTGCACGTTCACCAGCTTGACCCCGGCGGGCAGCGATGCGGCGATGCGGTCGGTGGCCTGGTGCAGCGCCTTGCCCAGCGCGATGATGTCGCCGCCCTTGGTCATGGAGACACCCAGCGCCACGACTTCCTTGCCCTGGTGGCGCACCTTCACGGTGGCCGGGTCCACATAGCCGCGCTTGATCTCGGCGATGTCCGACAGGCGCAGTTGCGCGCCCGAGGGGCCGCGGATGGGCATGGCGGCCAGGTCTTCCACCGCATTGAACTGGCCTTCAACCCGCACCTGCACCTGGTCCTGCGGCGTCTGGATGGCGCCGGCGCTTTCCACCGCGTTCTGCTGGCCCAGCTGCGCCAGCACCTGGTTCATGTCCAGGCCCAGCTGCGCCAGGCGCTTTTGCGAGATCTCGATGAAGAGCTTCTCGTCCTGCACGCCGAACTGCTCCACCTTGGCCACGTCGGGCACGCGCAGCAGCTGCTGGCGGGCGTCGTCGGCAAATTGCTTGAGTTCGGCGTAGCTGAAGCCCTCGGACTCCAGCGCGTAGATCACGCCGTACACATCGCCGAAATCGTCGTTGAAGAACGGGCCCTGGATGCCCTGCGGCAGGGTGTAGCGCATGTCGCCCACCTTCTTGCGCACGCTGTACCAGACATTGGCCACGTCGCCCGGCTTGGAGGAGTCCTTGATCTGGAAAATGATCTGCGACTCGCCGGGCTTGGAATAGCTGCGGATCTTGTCCGCATACGGCACCTCTTGCAGAGTGCGCTCGATCTTGTCGGTGACCTGCTCGGCCACCTGCTGCGCCGTGGCGCCCGGCCAGTAGGTGCGCACCACCATCGCGCGGAAGGTGAACGGAGGGTCTTCGTCCTGCCCCAGCTGGAAGTAGGCCATGAAGCCCAGCAGCATCAGCACCAGCATCAGGTAGCGCGTGAGCGCGGGGTGGTCGAGCGCCCACTTGGAGAGGTTGAACCCCTCCTTCGGTTGTACTTGCGTCATGGCAGCGGCCCTTACTTGGCGTTCGCGCTGGCAGCGGGCGCAGTGGCGGGAGCCGCGGCCGAGGCCGGCACGGCGGCCGGCGCAGGGGCTGCTACGGTATTGGTAGCTGTTTGCGCTTTACTGGCGGGCGCTGCAGCCGTTTTTGGCTGGTACACCACCACCTTCTGCCCGGGCGACAGCACATGCACGCCCGTCGCCACCACCTGCATGCCGGGCGTAAGGCCCCCGGCCACCACCGCCTCGTTGCCATCGGCCGTGGCGATCTGCACCACCTGCGACTTGACGGTACTACTGGCGGCGTCGTAGACCCACACCGCCGTCGTCTGGCCTTCCTGGCGCAAGGCGCTCGTGGGCAGCTTGATGGCGGGAATGCCCACATGGCTCAGCGCCTTGGGCTTCACATACACGGTGGAGCCCAGCGGCGGCACGTCGGCGCCGTCGATGGCGACCTTGACCTGGTAGGTGCGGGTGGCAGCGTCGGCACTGGCAGCCACTTCGCGCACACGGCCCACCAGCTCGGCCCCGGTGGACCAACCGCGCACCGTCACCTCGGAGTCCGGCGCGATCACGCCGACCTTGTCCTCGGGCACCGCAAACACCACATCCCGCGGCCCGTCCTGCGCAATGCGCACCACCGGCGTGCCGGCCGTCACCACTTGGCCCGGCTCGGCGTCGATGCCGGTGACCACGCCCGACACATCGGCCACCAGCGTCGTGTAAGCGGCCTGGTTGCCCTGCGACGACAGCTGCGCGCGCGCCTGGTCCAGCGTGGACTGCGCGGCCTTCAACGTGGCATCACGGCGCTCCAGCTCGGCGCCGCTGATGAAGTTCTGGTCCTTGAGCGCCTGGTAACGCTTGTAGTCGGCGGCGGCCAGGTCGCGCTGCGTGGTGGCCGATGCCAGTTGCGCCCGCGCGGCATCGGTGGCCAGTTGGTAGTCCTTGGGGTCCAGCTGCGCCAGCACAGCGCCGGCACGAACCCGCTGGCCCAGCTCGGCCTGGCGCTTGACGATCTTGCCCGCCACCCGGAAGCCCAGGCGCGATTCCACCCGCGCGCGCACCTCGCCCGAATACTCCAGGCTCGACTGCAGCGCCCCCACGCCCACCGTCAGCAGCTTGACGGAGCGCACAGGCTCCTCAGGAGGGGCCGGGCGTGAGCAAGCGGCCAGCAGGGCCGCGGTGGCCAGCACCAGCAGCGACCTGCGGGGCCATGGGGAAGACCGCTTGGCGGAGGGAGTGCGCATGGGAGATCCGTTGAAATTGATGAAAGCAGCCAGGAATTGCACGCACAGCGCAAAGCAGACAGCCCGCGCCGAAGGGCGGAAGATTGATCCGCTCAGGATGTGTTTTTGTTTAATGACTGACCGGTTAGTAATCTATGAGAACCGCCCCCGTCTTGTCAAGCGACAATTCGGGGTGTGAACGACCGCCCCAGCCCTCCCCCCTCGCCCGCCCAGGCCCCAGCCACGATTGCGGCCTCGCCATCTGCGGCCAACGCTGCCGACGCCGTGGCAGCCCCCGTCACGCACTACGAGAACTTCCCCGTCGCCTCGGTGCTGTGCCCGCCCCACCTGCGCCAGCCGATTGCCGCCATCTACGGTTTTGCCCGCACGGCCGACGACATCGCCGATGAAGGCGACGCCCCCGCCGCCGACCGCCTGGCCGACCTGGCCGCTTTTCACGCAGACCTGATGGCGATTGCACAGGGCCAGCCGCCATCGCCGCGCTGGGCCAGCGTCTTCCTGCCGCTGCAGGCCGTGCTGCGCAGCCACCAGCTGCCGGTGCCGCTGTTGGCCGACCTGCTCAGCGCCTTTGCGCAGGATGTGGAAAAAACGCGCGACGCCGAGGGCTACGCCGACCGTGCAGAGCTGCTGGACTACTGCCGCCGCTCCGCCAACCCGGTGGGCCGGCTGCTGCTGCACCTGTACGGCGTGCACGGCGACGAGGCGCTGCGCGAGAGCGACGCCATCTGCACCGCCCTGCAGCTCATCAACTTCTGGCAGGACCTGTCGGTGGACATCCCCCGGGGCCGCCACTACCTGCCGCGCGCCGACTGCGTGACCCACAATGCCAGCCAGGCCGACCTGCTGGCACTGCACAGCACGCCCGACACCGCCCGCCTGATCGCCAACTGCGCCCAGTGGGCCCGCGCCAGCATGCACAGCGGCGCGCCGCTGGTGCACCGGCTGCCAGGCCGCGCGGGCTGGGAGCTGCGGCTGGTGGTGCAAGGCGGCCTGCGCATTCTCGACAAGGTGGATGCACTGCAGGGCGGCAGCCTGCACACCCGCCCGCGCCTTAATGCGTGGGACTGGTGCGTGATGCTGGCGCGCGCCGTGGTGATGTGAGGCGCGAGCCCGGCGCAAGGCAGCGCCCGCAGCCTCAGGCTGCCGACAGCCAGTCGCAGAACGCCACCGACGCTGGGTCCTGCGCGGCGCGTGCAGGCCGCAGCCAATAGAACGTCTTGTCGCCCGACAACACATCGGCAAACGGCATCACCAGCAGCCCGCTGGCCAGCGCGTCGCCCAGGAACCGTGGGTTGCCCAGCGCCACGCCCAGGCCCTGGATGGCGGCCTGCACACTCAGGTGGACATGGTCGAACACCAGGTCGCCCGCGGGCTGCAGGTCGGGCGCACCCGCCTCGCCCAGCCACTGCTGCCACACCAGCGGCGTAGACCGGCTGTGCAGCAGCGTGAAACGCGCCAGCCCCTGGGGCGACGCCACGGCCCGGCCGTCCGCCAGCAGCGCGGGGCTGCACACGGGCGTGAGCTTGTCGGGAATGAAGGCGCCCAGGCTCACGTCCCGCCACCCGCTGCGCTCGGGCAGCGCCGCCAGGTCGGCATCGGCAAAGCAGCGGATCGACACGTCGTACTGCGCCGGCTCGAAATCCATGAACCCCGCCGTCGTGACCAGCTGCACATCCAGCCCCGGCATCTGCGCGCAAAAGCCCGCCAGGCGTGGAATGAGCCACTGCGACGCCAGCGTGGCCGTGGCATTCACCACCAGCGTGTTGCGGCGGGTAAGCCGCTCAATGCCCGCGGTGGATTGCGCCATCAGGTCGAGCGCGCTGGTGATCCCCGGCAGCAGCGCGGCGCCCGGCGTGGTTAGCGCCAGGCGCCGGCCGTCGCGCCCGACCAGGGCCACGCCCAGCCACTCTTCCAGCGCCTTGATCTGGTGGCTGACGGCGCTTTGCGTCACGCTCAACTCGCGGGCGGCATGGGTCACGCTGAGCAGCCGGCCGGCCGCCTCGAAGGCGCGCAGCATGTTCAGGGGCGGCAGGCGGCGTGCTGCGCTGCCTGCGACCGGGGCGAATGCAGACCCAGCGGCCAGCCAAGCATCGCTTACATGAGATGAATTCATGATTGGCAGAAATATTGTCGATAGTCGTGCACTGCACTGCTTCGTACGATAAGCGTCATGCATGGAAGCACGCCGACCGACTGGATAGATTTACTCATTATGTGCCGTGCCTGCACGGGCCCGTTGCGGCCCGCCCGCAGGCAGGCCAAGCCGGGCCCCGCTCAGCGTGCTGCGGGCCCTGTCCAGCGCACACTGACTCTCCGTTGGACGGTGTGGGCGGAGGCGATCCGCAGGCCGGCAGCCACGCCCCCGGCGCCTGCCGCATGACGCCCATCGCAAACCCCTGGCCCCCGAGCGCGGCCCGCCTGCCACTGTGCGTCGGAGTACGGCACAGGCCCGGCGCGCTGTCCGTGCGCGTGGCGTACATCGCAGGGGCCGCACCGGCCGGGGCAGACACGCAAGATACCCAGCGCCAGTTCGCCCAGGTGCTGGCCACCACCGAGCGCCTGGTGCACGAGGCCGGAGCCAGCCTGGATGGAATTGTGTCATGCGAGGTCTTCGTGCGCGAGCCTGCAGCTTGCCCGGGGGTCGAGGCTTTGCTGCACACCTGGGCCGCACGCCGCTCTGGCTGCGCGCGCCTGGTGCGGCAACCACCCTGCGCCACGCCGCACGCCGACCTGGGAATGGCCCTGGTGGTCGCCCGGCCCGCCACCCCGGCGGACTGACCGGCTGAACTACCGATCAGCACGCCCGCCGACCGACTGTAAGAAACATTCATGGGTGGCAAGCGCGGCCATTCAGCGGCCGATTCATGCTGCAGAAAATGATCAAAAACAGCCGCTACCGCGCTCCTGGAGCGCGCTAACCGCTATCATTTTTGATATTTTGATGGGATGCCACAACAGCGTCCGGAGGGGCGCCTCCGCGGTACTCAGGGTTTGCGCGTGTGCCGCCCAGCCCCGGCGCAGTTAGCCTCTCGCCCACTCCAGCACCAAGAGCGCTGGCGGTACGAAGGATGTTGTTTCAGACCCTGTTCTCAAAGACAGACACACCAGCGGTGGCGCCACCCGCGCCACCGCTGCTTTCCATGCCCGGCATGGCATCCATGCAGCCTCGGACCTACCCGGACACCCGCACACCACCATGTCTGTCAGCGTTTTCGACCTCTTCAAGATCGGCATCGGCCCGTCCAGCTCCCACACCGTGGGGCCCATGATCGCGGCGCGGCAGTTTGCGTGCCACCTGCAGGCCGGCCCGGGCCTGGCCGCGGTGCAGGGCATTGCGGTCGAACTGTTCGGCTCGCTGTCAGCCACCGGCGTGGGCCACGGCACCGACAAGGCCGTGCTGCTGGGCCTGGCGGGCTTTGAGCCCGATACCATCGACCCGGACCAGATCGACCCGACCATCGCCGCCATCCGGGCCAGCCAGACGCTGAACCTGCTGGGCGAGCGCACCGTGCCCTTCATCGAGAAGGAGCACCTGCTCTTTCGCCGCAAGAGCCTGCCCCTGCACCCCAACGGCATGTGCTTTCACGCGTTCGATGCGCAGGGCACGGAGATCGCCCAGCGCGAGTACTACTCGGTGGGCGGAGGCTTCGTCATCGATGCCGCCGGGGAGCGCGTGCTGAACCAGGTCGGCAGCGCACAGCCCGGCAGCGCCGGCCACGCGCAGGGCCTGCCGCACCCCTTTCGCACCGGCGCCGAACTGCTGGCCCAGTGCCAGGCCACCGGCCTCAGCCCGGCGCAACTCATGGCAGCCAACGAGGCGCACTGGCGCAGCGCCGCCGAAGTGCGCCGCCAGCTGCTGGCCATCTGGCGCACCATGGCCGGCGCCGTGCAGCGCGGCTGCGCCAGCACCGGCCACCTGCCCGGGCCGATGCGGGTACGCCGCCGCGCGGCCGAACTGCACCGCAACCTGAAGGCCCACCCCGAGGCCGCGCTGCGCGACCCGCTGTCCATGCTGGACTGGGTGAACCTCTACGCCATGGCCGTGAATGAAGAAAACGCTGCCGGCGGCCGCGTGGTGACCGCTCCCACCAACGGCGCCGCGGGCGTGATCCCGGCGGTGCTGCACTACTACGTCAACTTTCTGCAAGGCGCCCGGGAAGGCAGCGCCGCCAACGAGGATGGCATCGCCACCTTTTTGCTCACCGCAGGCGCCATTGGCATCATCTACAAGGAAAACGCGTCTCTGTCGGGTGCCGAGGTGGGCTGCCAGGGCGAGGTGGGCGTGGCCTGCTCGATGGCCGCGGGCGCCCTGGCCGCCGTGATGGGCGGCACGCCCGAGCAGATCGAGAACGCCGCCGAGATCGGCATGGAGCACAACCTGGGCATGACCTGCGACCCCGTGGGCGGCCTGGTGCAGATCCCCTGCATCGAGCGCAACGCCATGGGCGCCATCAAGGCCATCAACGCGGCCCGCATGGCGCTGCGGGGCGACGGCCAGCACGTGGTGTCGCTGGACAAGGTCATCAAGACCATGATGCAGACCGGCGCGGACATGAAGGTCAAGTACAAGGAAACCTCGCGCGGCGGCCTGGCGGTGAATGTTGTGGAATGCTGACGCACACCACCAAGTCCGCTTACCACTGACGCGGCGCCAGTACACAATCCGCGCTCAGCACACCGTGCGGTTTCGGCCCGGGTGTCCCGGCCAGCGCCCCGCGGCGCCGGTCACAGCCTCGCTTTTTTCCTTTCCTTCGTCTTTCTCATGAAAATCTCCTCGATGCTGCGCCCCTGGGCGCTGATGGCAGCCCTGGCGTTTGCCGCCAACGCCCCCGCCTGGGCCGAAGACACCCTGGGCCGGATTGCCAGCTCGGGCGAGCTGCGCCTGGGCCACCGCGAAAAGTCCCTGCCGTTCTCGTACAAGGACGCCAGCTCCGGCAAGGTGCAGGGCTACACGGTGGACATCTGCCTGCAAATCTATGAAGAAATCAAGAAAGAGCTCAAGCGGCCCGACCTGAAGCTGACCTACCTGCTGGTCGACGGCAAGAACCGCATCACCGACGTGAAAAACAACGTGGTGGACCTGGAGTGCGGCGGCACGGCCAACACCGCCGCGCGCCAGAAGGAAATCGCCTTCAGCCACCACATCTTCGTGGCGTCGTCCGCGTTTTTGGTGAAAAAGACCTCCGGCATCAAGACGCTGGACGACCTGCAGGGCAAGAAGATCGCCGTGCAGGGCAAGACCACCAACGAAAACCTGCTCAAGGCCAACGAACGCACCTTTGCGCGCAAGTTCAACTACGTGCCGGTCGACAGCACGCTGGATGCCGTGAACGCCCTGGCCAAGGGCGACGCCGACGCCGCGTTCGCTGACGACGCGGGCATCTGGATTCCGCTCACCCGCCTGGGCAAGTCCATGGACGAGTACCAGTTCCTGGAAAAGCGCCTCTCGGTCGAGCCCTACAGCATCGGCCTGCGCCGCGAAGACCCCAAGTTCAAGGAACTCGTGGACCGCGTCACCCGCCGCATGATCCAGAACGGCGAATTGGCCGCCTTGTACAAGAAGTGGTTCAGCTCCGAACAGGGCACGCTGCTGCCCATGAGCGTCTTCATGAAGGAAGCCCTGCGCCGGCCGAGCGACATCGGGGTGGAGCAGATCGCGTTTTAACGCTCCCCCTGAGTCGCTTCGCGCCCTCCCCCGGAGGGGGACGCACCCGGTGGCCTGGCGAAGCCAGTTCCACGGGTGCCCTCGCTTGGAGCGTGCCAGTTGCGTAGGCTGCGCGCTGAACCAAGAAAGGTCGTACACCTTCACCAAGCCTCCGCCACAGAGCGGAACGCATCCTGTCTCTGGCACCGCCCCCCTTTCCCACGAGAACACGGGCTGCCGGCAATTTGGCTCGCCAGCCGCCGCGCCGGCCCATGGGAGAATCTCACCCCATGACCCCACAGCAATACGTACAGCAAAAAGCCGTGGCCTCGGGCAGCAGCTTCTACTACGCTTTTTTGTTCCTGCCGGCGCCGCGCCGCGCCGCGATCACGGCGTTTTACGCGTTCTGCCGCGAAGTGGATGATGTGGTGGACGAAGTCTCCGACCCGGGCGTGGCCCGCACCAAACTCGCCTGGTGGCAGGCCGAAGTGGCCAAGTCCTATACAGGCCAGCCCACCCACCCCGTGATGCAGGCCCTGATGCCGCACACGGCCGAATACGGCATCGAACAACGCCACCTGCAGGCCGTCATCGACGGCTGCCAGATGGACCTGGAGCAGACGCGCTACCTCGACTTTGCAGGCCTCAAGGGCTACTGCCACCTGGTGGCGGGCATCGTGGGCGAAGTCACGGCGCGCATCTTCGGCCAGACCGACGAGCGCACCACCCAGTACGCCCACACCCTGGGCCTGGCCTTCCAGCTCACCAACATCATCCGCGACGTGGGCGAAGACGCCATGATGGGCCGCATCTACCTGCCGGTCAGCGAGCTGCAGCAGTTCGACGTGAAAGCGCACGAGATCTTGAAGCGCACGTACTCTGACCGCTTCACCGCGCTGATGCGCTTTCAGGCCGAGCGTGCCCACCGCCTCTACGACGAGGCCCTGGCCCTGCTGCCCGCTGCGGACCGCCGCGCGCAAAAGCCCGGCCTCATGATGGCCAGCATCTACCGCACGCTGCTGCGCGAGATCGAGCACGAAAACTTCCAGGTGCTGCACCAGCGCATCCGCCTCACCCCCCTGCGCAAGTTCTGGCTGGCGTGGAAGGTGCAGGCCCTGGGCAGGATGTGAGCGCGTCCCCTCCATCTGAACGACTGGAAGTACTGAGATGAAAGTCGCCGTCATCGGCGCCGGCTGGGCCGGCATGGCTGCGGCCATCGCGCACGCGCAGGCGCGGCGCGATGTCACGGTGTTCGAAGCCGCCCGCACCGTGGGCGGCCGGGCGCGTGCTGTGCCCGCCACCCTGCCAGGGGGCAAGGCTGCCACGCTCGACAACGGCCAGCACATCCTCATCGGCGCCTACGCTGAAAGCCTGCGCCTGATGCGCCTGGTGGGGGTGGACGCGGGCACCGCGCTGCTGCGCCTGCCGCTCACGCTGCATTTCCCAGACGGCCAGGGGCTGCAGCTGCCCGACCTGCCACCACCGCTGGACGCGCTGCTGGGCATCGTGCGCGCCAAGGGCTGGAGTCTTGGCGACAAGCTGGCGCTGCTGCGCACGGCCACCGCGTGGCAGCTCAAGGGCTTCCGCTGCGCGCCCGCGACCTCGGTGGCCGACCTGTGCGCGCCGCTCACGCCCCGGTTGATGGCCGAGTTCATCGACCCGCTGTGTGTGTCGGCGCTGAACACCCCCGCGCACGAGGCCAGCGGCCAGGTGTTTTTGCGCGTGCTGCAAGACAGCCTGTTCAGCGGGCGCGGCGGCTCCAACCTGCTGCTGCCACGCGTTGACCTGGGCGCGCTGTTCCCCGAGCCTGCAGTGCGCTGGCTGAAGGCCCAGGGCCGCCACCAGGTCATCACCGGCCAGCGCGTGCAGCGACTGCAGCCGCAGCCTGGGGGACGCTGGCAAGTGGTCGGTGCGACCGGGCCGTTTGGCACCGCTGAAGATTCGCCGGTGTTCGACCACGTGACCCTCGCATGTCCGTCGTGGGAGGCCAGCCGGCTTGTGGGCGGCTTGGCCGGCGAGGCCGGTTTGGCGAGTGCCGGCCCGTGGAGCGCGTTGGCAGGCGCCCTGCGCTTCGAGGCCATCACCACCGTCTATGCCTACGCCCAAGGCGCGCGCCTGCCCCAGCCCATGCTGGCACTGCGCAGCGCGCCGCACAGCCCCGCGCAGTTTGTGTTCGACCGCGGCCAGCTGGACGGCCAGCACGGGCTGCTGGCCTTCGTGGTGAGCGCCAGCGACGGCGAGCGCTCCCAGATCGAGCAACAGGTGCTGCAGCAAGCGGCCGCGCAGCTGGGCATCAGCGCCTTGCAGCCCGTGCAGACCGTGGTGGAAAAACGAGCCACCTTCGCCTGCACCCCCGGCCTCGCGCGCCCCGGCCTGCAGGTGCTGCCCGGCCTGACGGCCTGCGGCGACTATGTGGACGGCCCCTACCCCGCCACGCTGGAAGGCGCGGTGCTCAGCGGCACTGCGGTGGCGGCCAGCGTCTGACGGCCGCGCCCCCCGGGAAAACCCCAGGCCGACTGACAGCATTCCGAAAGCCCGCAGCGCGCACCATCGCGTTCTGTCATGCCTACCTGGCTTTCTCGGAGACACACATGCCCATCGACCCACAATTCCCCCACCACCTGCACCCCACCCGGCGCCACCTGCTGGGCGCTGGCGGCGCCCTCGCGCTCGGCGGCATGCTGCCCACGCTGGCGTCGGCCCAGGCCGCCTGGCCCGCCAAGTCGATCCGCTTCGTCGTGCCATTTGCACCGGGCGGCAGCTCCGAGATCGTTGCGCGCTCCACCGCGGCCGAGCTGACCAAGACGCTGGGCCAGAGCGTGTTCGTGGACAACAAGCCCGGCGCCGCCGGCAACATCGCCATGTCGGAGGTGGCGCGCGCCGACGACCAGCACACTGTCATCCTGGGCCACATCGGCACGCTGGCCGTCAACCCCTACATCTTCGACAAGCTGCCCTACGACGCCAACAAGGACTTCAAGCCCGTGAGCCTGCTGGCCAAGGTGCCCAGCCTGTACGTGGTGCACCCCGACGTGCCGGCCAAGAACCTCAAGGAGTTCATCGCCTACGCCAAGAAGAACCCCGCCAAGCTCAGCTACGGCTCGGCAGGCAACGGCAGCGCGGGCCACCTCGCGTTCGAATACCTCAAGATGACGGCCGAGATCTTCATGCTGCACGTGCCCTACCGCGGCACCGGCCCCATGATGACCGACCTGCTCTCGGGCCGCCTCGACGCCGCCGCCGTGGGCGCCGCGGCCCTGCTGCCTTTCATCAAGTCGGGCAAGGTGCGCTGCATCGCCACCGGCTCGGCCCAGCGCCTGCCCCAGCTGCCCGACGTGCCCACCGTGGCCGAGCAGGGCTTCCCGGGCTTTGAGATGACCCAGTGGTACGGCATGCTGGCCCCGGCCACCCTGCCCAAGGAGCACCTGGACAAGCTGGCCATCGAAACCGCCAAGGCCGTCAAAGCGCCCGATTCATTGAAGCGCCTGAACGGCGACGCCGCCGAGGCCATCGGCGGCACGCCCGCGCAGTTCGCGCAGTTCATCGCGGCCGAGCAGGCCCGTTGGCAAAAGGTGCTCAAGCGCGCGCAGGTCAAGCCGGACTAGAGAAGCCCCCCTGAGCCGCTTGGCGTCTTCCCCCCAGGGGGACGCCACCCGTGGCCGGGCAAAGCCCGCTCCACGGTGGCGCTGGCTGCGGGCGCGCCAGTGCCAACGGCTTGCGCGCGGGCTGGACCACGCACAACGGCATTAGCATCCCACCCATGCGCATCCTCCTGGCCGAAGACGAACACAGCCTGGGCACCTGGCTCAGCCGGGCGCTGGAGCATGCGGGCATTCAGGTGGAATGGGTGAGCGACGGCCGCGTGGCCGACAAGTCGCTGCAGCAGCACGACGACTACGACGCACTGGTGCTGGACCTGGGCCTGCCGGGCATGGACGGGCATGCGGTGCTGCAGCGCCTGCGCGACCGGGACCAGCGGCTGCCCACGCTGATCCTCACCGCACGCGATTCGCTGGACGAGCGCGTGCGGCTGCTCAACGCGGGGGCCGACGACTTTCTGGCCAAGCCGTTCGAGCTGGCCGAGCTGGAGGCCCGGCTGCACGCCCTGGTGCGTCGCGCACGCGGCACTGACCCACCACGCCTGGCCTGCGGCCCGCTGGCCTACGACACCGCCCGCAAGCAGTTCGTGCTGCACGGCGAGCCGCTGGCCCTGTCGCCGCGCGAGCAGGGTGTGCTGCGGGTGCTGGTGCAGCGCAGCGGTGAGCCGTTTTCCAAGCAGCAGATCCTGGACCGCGTGTTCGTGGGCGATGAAGACGTGCACCCCGAGGCGGTGGAAGTGTTCGTGCACCGCCTGCGCAAGCGGCTCGACGGCAGCGGCGTGCGCATCGTCACGCTGCGGGGCCTGGGCTATGCGCTGGAGGCTGGTGATGTTCCCCCCTGAGCCGCTGCGCGTCTTCACCCCTGCGGGGGGACGCCACCGGTGGACTGGCGGAGCCAGATCCACGGTGGCGCTCGCTTGCGCCGCGCCTGCATCGACGGCCCGGCGCCATGACCGGCATGGGGCGCCGCTGTGGCCCTGATGCAGCGGCTTCGCCGTGCCAGCCTCTGGCGCCTTCTCGCCTGCCTGCTGCTGCCGCTGCTGGCGGTGGTGACCGGCGTGGAGCTGTGGATGACGCGGCACGACGCGCTGGAGGCCGCCAACGCGGCGTACGACCGGTCGCTGCTGGGGGCGCTCAAATCCATCGATGCCAACATCTCCACCGCGTCCGGCGGCCTGTCGGCCGAGCTGCCCTACACCATGCTCGAATTCTTTGAGCTGACCGCCAGCGGGCGCGTGTACTTTCGTGTGGCATCGTCCGATGGGCTGGTGGAGCTGGGCAACGCCGACCTGCCCCTGCCGCCGGGCGCGCTGGAGACCGGCGTGCCGCGCTTTTACGACGCCACCTACTTCGGCGAGTCGGTGCGGCTGGCCGCGTACCGCCGCGCGGTGGACGGGCCTGCCGCAGCCACGGGCTCGAACCCCAGTGCGACCACAGGCTCGCCCCCTGAGTCCGCCAGCGTGCTGGTGCAGGTGGCCGAAAGCACGCAGTCGCGGCAGGACTTCACCCGCCGCTTCGTGCGACGCGCGGCGCTGCGCGACGGCCTGGTGCTGGCGCTGATGGTGCTGGGCACAGGGGCCACGCTGGCTCTGGCGCTGCGTCCCCTGGCCCGCCTGGCCCGCGAGGTCCAGGCCCGCAGCCCCGACGACATGACGCCCATCGCTGGCGATGACCTGCCCGCCGACATCCGCCCGCTGGTCACCGCCGTCAACGCGCAGATGGGCCGCACGCAAGGCCTGGTGGCGCAGCAGCGGCAGTTTCTGGACGACGCATCGCACCAGTTGCGCACGCACCTGACCACGCTGCAGATGCAGATCGACTACGCCCGCCGCGAGCCCGACGCGGCCCGGGTGCAAGACACGCTGGCGGCCCTGGGCAACGAGATCGCGCGGGCCACGCGCAGCACCCAGCAACTGCTGGCCCTGGGCCGCAGCGACACCGCCGCCGTGGACCTGGCCCCGTGCGACCTGGCCGCGCTGCTGCGCACCGTGGCGCTGGAGCTGCTGCCCCAGGCCCGCGCCAAGCAGATCGACTTCGGCATCCACACCGCCACGGCCGACATCGCCGCGGTGGCCGACAGCGGCCTGCTGCGCGAGGCGCTGACCAACCTGGCCGCCAACGCGATCGCCTACACCCCGCAGCGCGGCACCATCACGGTGTCGGCCGCCGGCGACAGCCTGGGCTGGAGCCTGAGCGTGGAAGACAACGGCCCCGGCCTGTCGCCCGAAGAGCGCGACGCGCTGGGCCACCGCTACCGGCGCGGCTCGCAGGCCGTGGCCGGCGGATCGGGCCTGGGGCTGGCCATCGCCCGCTCCATCGCCGAGCGCCACCGCGGCCGCCTGCGACTGGAGGCACGCAGCGACGGCCCAGGCCTTCTGGCCATACTCTGGTGGCCACGTTCATGAAACATATGGCCCCCACGCTCCCTACCCTGTCGGATTCGGTGCCCGCGAGGACGCCGTTTTCATCCTGGGGCGGGCCGAACCCGGGCGATACCACCGCGCTGCCGAGCCGCCGGCAAGTGCTGGTCGCAGCGCTGGCTGCGGGCGCAGGCGCCGTCGGCCCCGTGCCGGCCCTGGCGGCGGTGGCCGACGCCTCCACCGAGCCCGCCGAATGCATCGCCCCGTCACGCCCCGGCGGAGGGTTCGACCTGACCTGCGGCCTGGCCGGGCAGGCGCTGCAGGCCGTGCGGCCCACGCGCACGCCGCTGCGCACCCGCTACCTGCCCGGCGGCATCGGCGCGCTGGCGTTCGACCAGGTGGCCACCGGGCGGCTGGGCGGGCCCGGCACGCTGGTGGCTTTCTCCAGCGGGTCGCTGCTCAACATCGCGCAGGGCCGGTTCGGCCCGCACCCCGTCAGCGCCGTGCGCTGGATCGCCACGCTGGGCACCGACTACGGCGTGGTGGCGGTGCACCGCGATGCGCCCTACCAGCGCCTGCAGGACGTGGCCGCTGCGCTGCGCCGCGACACCAATCGCGTCGTGTTCGGGGCGGGCGGCACGCTGGGCAGCCAGGACTGGATCAAGGCCGCCCAGCTGGTGCGGTCTGCGGGGCAGGACCACAAGCGCATGCGCTTCGTGTCGTTCGAGGGCGGCGGCGAGGCGCTCAAGGCCCTGCGCGGCGGGCACATCGACGTCTTCACCGGCGACGCGGCCGAGGCCATGCAGGCCGCGGCACAGGGCGCACCGCTGCGCGTGCTGGCCGTGTTGTCGAAAGAGCGGCTGGCGGGCAACCTGTCGGGCCTGCCCACGGCCCGCGAGCAGGGCGTGGACCTGATCTGGCCCACCGTCCGGGGCGTGTACATGGCCGCCAGCGCGCCAGACGCCGCGGTGCGCGCCTGGACGGCGGCACTGCACGACGCCCTGGCCGCCCCGGGCTATGCCGCCCTGTGCGCCCAGTACGGGCTGTACCCCTTTGCACTCACGGGCGCAGACCTCGAGGCCTTCGTGCAGCGCAGCCTGGCGGACTACCGACGCCTGGCGCAGGACCTCGGCCTGCGGACCTGGGTGCGCTGACGCCGTGTAGCTGCGGCGGCGTGGCGGTGCGCAGCCGCAGCCCTGAAGGACTGCGCCTGCACGGCACTACAGGCTTTTCCTACCTGCCGCCTGGGCGCACCGGGCGAGGCTGCAAGCACAGACAGCCCCACGCACACGCCGACCACCGGAGACGCCCATGTCCGACCATCTGACGCCGGCCACCGAACTGGCCCGCCACGCCCACACCCCCTTCCCCGGCGCATCGCCGCAGTACGAGTCAGCGCGCCGCGCCCTGCTGGCCGACGAGATCGAATTGCGCCGGCACATGACGCGCGTGGCCGAGCAGCGGCGCGCCCTGCCACCCGGCCCGGTGATCCGCAAGGACTACCGCTTCAAGAACGAGCATGGGGCCGATCAGGGCCTGGCCGACCTGTTCGGCGACAAGACCACCCTGATCACCTACTTCTGGATGTACGGACCGCAGCGCGAAAGACCCTGCCCCATGTGCACCAACTGGCTGGGCGCGGTCAACGGCAATGCCGCCGACGTGCAGCAGAAGGCGGCCCTGAAGGTGCTGGGCCGCTCACCGGTGGAGCGCCAGCTGGCGTTTGCGCAGGAGCGCGGCTGGCGGGACCTGCGCTTTGTACAGACCGTGGGAGACGACTACGCCCAGGACCTGGGCATCTTGCTGCCGGACGGCAGCGAGTACCCGGCGCTCATCGTGTTCCAGCGCACAGGCAGCGAGGTGCGCCTGTTCTGGGCCAGCGAAATGACGCGTGAGATGGCAGACCCCGGCCAGGACCCGCGCGACGCGCCGGACATCGCTGCGCTGTGGTCGCTGCTGGACCTGACGCCCGAAGGGCGCGGCACGGACTGGTACCCCAAGCTCAGCTACTAGCCGGCCCGCACAGCCCCTCTTTGATCTGCCGTCCACCGGCTTTCACTTGCCACACCACCCTATTACCGGCGCCCCATCATGCCGCCGGAGCACGCACCCGCCATGCCAAGAATTCGCTATTTGCCCCCTACCCTGGCAAGGCTCCATGGCCCTCCCAGCCGCCGCCGCGGCCCGCCCCGCAGCCACGTACCGCAGTCGCACCTGGGCGCTGGCTGGTGGGCGCCCCGCACCAGCCAGCTGGCACGGCACGCAGTGCATGCCGACGGCCTGCCCGCCAGTGCCTACTGGCCTGCGCCGCAGGGATGGCGGGGTCCCGCCCAACCGCGCGTCGCTGCATCGGCAGGGTTGTTGCGCCAGGCCGCACGCCAGGCACAGCACCGGCGCACCGCCACGCGCAGCCCATCATCCAGCCGACCCGTGCGCTCTACATTGCGCAAGCCCAAGGCTGGTTGAGCGCAACGCCTCGGTGGCACTGCTGCTGTCGGTTTACTTTTCAAGCCACCACTGGATGACCACCTTGGCCAGGAAGCCGATGAAGCCCACGCCCAGCCCCAGGAACAGCACGAAGGTGCCGAACCGGCCGGCCTTGGACTCCCACGCCAGCTGGCCGATGATGAACAGCATGTACGCGATGAACGCTCCCACGCCGTAGGTCAGAAAGAAGCCCGAGATCTGCGCCTCAGTGAAGCCGAAGATCACGGCGCCACCCCGCTATCGCGTGGTGCACTCGCGGCGGCATCCCGCTCGGGCAGGCTCGACGCATCGACCAGGTCCCGGTACGCATGCCAGCTGGCGTGACCCAGCATGGGCATCACCGCCACCAGGCCGAGCAGCAGCGAGCCCAGCCCCAGCAGCGTGAAGCCCAGGATCAGCGCCGCCCAGAACGCCATGGGCAGCGGGTTGCACAGCACGGCCTGCCAGCTGGTCAGCACCGCCTGCCGCAGCGTGGCGCGCCGGTCCAGCAGCAGCGGCATGGCCACCACGCTGGAGGCAAAAATCGGCGCCGCCATCAGGCTACCCAGCGCCAGCCAGATCTCGAACAGCCAGCCCTCACGTGCCAGCACCACGTGGCGCAGGAAGTCGAGCGGCGTGGCGATGGGCACGGGCGCCAGCAACGTGATGAGCGCGGCCGACGTCATCACCCAGCCCGTGGCCGCAAAGGCCAGCAAGGCGCCGAACTGCAGCATGCACCAGTAGTCGCTGCCCCATTTGTGGACGTGGTGGTTCTGCCAATTGAGCCAGGTCTTGAGCACCACGCGCAAGTTGGCGGGCTCGCCCCGCTCCAGCGCGCGGCTCAGCGCATACAGGCTGGTGGCCAGCACCGGCGCCACCACCAGAAAGCCCGACAGCGCCCCGGCCAGCAGCCAGAACCGGTGGTGGCCCACCGCCAAGATCGCGGCGCCGAACAGCGCCAGTACCAGCCCGTGCGCAAAGCTCACCCAGCCCGCGCGGGCCATGTCGCGCCAGGCCAACACCAGCCAGGTCATGGGCTGCATGAGCCCGATGGTGCGCACGGCAGGCAAGGCAGGCAGGTCAGGGGGGTTTCGCGGCATGGCCTGCAGTGTGGCCGGGCCGCTGGCCGCGATCAAGGCGGCGGAGGCGGCGTCTGGCGTGTTCTTGACCTGGGACAAGAAAATGCCCCGTCGGGCGGGGCATGGTGCATTGACGGCGCAGCTACAGCGTCAGGCCAGCAGCCGGCACAGTTCGGTCAGGTTGCTCACCGTAGCGTGCGGCGGCGTGTCGTACGGCCAGGCGGCTTCGGCAGGGTTGAGCCACACGGCCTGCATGCCGGCATCCATGGCGCCGCATGCATCCAGCGTGGCGTCGTCGCCCACGTGCAGTACCTCGTGCGGCTGCACCTGCACGGCCTGCGCAGCCGCCTGGAAGATGCGTGCATCGGGCTTGGCCACACCGAGCACCGACGCGCTCAGGCTGTCCTTGAAGTAATGGCCGATGCCCACCTTGTGGATGTCGGCATTGCCGTTGGACACTGCCACCACCGGGTAGCGCGACGACAGGAAGGCCAGCGTATCGTGCGCATCGTCGAACAGCGTCACGCGCTGGCGCTCGGCAAAGAACAGATCGAACGCAGGCTCGGCCAGTGCGCCATCGTCGCCCGCCTGGGTCAGTGCCAGGCGGATGGATTCGCGGCGCAGCGCGCTCAGGTCGTGCTGCAGGTCGGGCCGCAGGTTCACCATCTGGTTGCGGATGGCGCGCAGCGCCTCGGTGCTCTGGAACAGGCGCGCCGTGGCGGGCGCATGCTCGGTCATCCACTGCAGCAGCACGGCTTCGGCCCGCTCGATGGTGGGCCAGATGGGCCACAGCGTGTCGTCCAGGTCGATGGTGATGGCGCGGATGCGGGGGATGTCCAGGGAGGGAGTCAGCACGGGGGCGCACCTGCAGAAAATCAGCGTGGGTGGAGGGCCCGGCGGAGGGCCGGACTGCGATGGCACAGCATAACGCAGCGATTTGCTGCGGCGGATTGACTGCGCTGTGCAAGGCTTCGACAAGCTCAGCCCGAACGGTGTGGTGGGTTGGTAGGGCGCACCCGCCGCCATTCACTCTGAACACTCCACCCTTCACGCTCAACAACCGCCACTGCCGTTCACGCTCAACAAACCCCAAAAACCGTTCACGCTGAGCCTGTCGAAGCGCTGCGCGAGGCTTCGACAAGCTCAGCCCGAACGGTATGGGGCGAACGGTATGGGGCGGATGGTACGGGCAGGCTGGTACCGGGTAGGCGGTATGCGATCGAATAATGGACCGCCAATCCCGATCACACACCCAGTGACGACCCACGCACGATCAGCGTGCCCGGCAGAAGGTTCTCACGCACGGCCCCCTGCAGCCCGCCAATGCGCTCCAGCAGGCACTGGGCGGCGCGCTGGCCGATGGCGTCGGTCGGCTGGGCCACGGTGCTCAACCCCGGGCGAATCAGCGGCGCCCATTCGGGGTCGTCAAAACCCACAAAGCCCAGCTCCTGCCCAAAGGTCCACTGCAGCCGCGCCACCGCCGCCGCCACGCGTAGCGTGACGACCGAGTTGCCGGCCACTACGGCGCAGCGCACCTTTGAACCCTCGCGTTCGCGGAATTCTGCGAGCGCCCGGGCCAGGGCGTCCTCGCCCTGCTGCGCATCGATCTCCAGCACCTCGCCGCGCACCTTTGGGCCCTGCGCCGCGATGCACGCCCGAAACGCTGCGGTGCGCTCCAGCCGCGAGCTCACGCCCTGCAAGGGCTGGGTGACATACAGCAGGCTCTGCCAGCCCTGCTCCACCAGGTGCGCGCAGGTTTCGCGCATAGCGGCTTCGTTGTCCAGCGCCACAAAATCTGCGGCGAGGCCCGCGTGCCGGCGGTCCACCAGCACCGCGGGCTTGCCGTGCAGCGTGTTCACGTCGGCCAGGCCCTCGCCCTGCCCCAGCGTGTTGAGGATGAATCCGTCCACCTGGTAGCTCGCCAGCGCATCGATGGCCGCGCGCTCGCGTTCGCGGTCGTTGCCCAGGTTGAACAGCATCACCAGGTAGCCCGCCTCCTGGCACGCCTTTTCGGCGCCGCGCAGCACGGCCACCGAGTACGGGTTGGTGATGTCGGCCACCACCAGGCCGATGAGGCGCGAGCGGCCGTGGCTGAGCGCCTGGGCCATGGGGCTGGGTACATAGGCCAGCTTGGCGATGGCGGCCTCGACACGCGCGGCGATGTCGGGGCTGAGCAGGCGCTCGCGGTGGTTGAAGTAGCGCGACACCGTGGCCTTGGACACGCCGGCCTCGGCCGCGACATCGGCGATGGTGGCGCGGGCGCGGGGCGTGCCGGGTGTCGCGGATGGTGCGGGTGTCGGTGAGGTCATGCTTGCGCGGCGTTATACACGGCGGCAGGCCGCTCACCGGCCAGCGCCTGCAGCAAGTTGGTGGTGGCCAGCACGGCCATGGCGTGGCGCGTGCCATGCGTGGCCGAGCCGATGTGCGGCAGCGGCGTCACGCGCGGGTGGGTGCGCAGGGGCGAGTCGAGCGGCAGCGGCTCGGTGGCAAACACATCCAGGCCCGCTGCGCGCAGCGTGCCGTGGTCCAGCGCGTGCAGCAGGTCCTGCTCCACCACCGTGGCGCCGCGCCCGCCGTTGATGAAGATGGCGCCGGGCTTCATGGCTGCAAAGACGTCGGCATTGACCAGGCCCCGCGTGCTGCCAGACAGCGGCAGCATGGCCACCACAAAGTCGGACTGCGCCAGCAGCTCGGCCAGCGGCACGTGCGCAGCCTTGCCCACCAGTTCAGGCGCCGTGGCGGCCAGGTCCACCGGCCGGCGCGCGTGGTAGACCACGGGCATGCCAAAGCCCAGCGCCGCACGGCGCGCGATGGCCTGGCCGATGCGGCCAAAGCCCAGCAGCCCCAGCGTCTTGCCATGCACATCGCTGCCGAACAGGTCTTCGCCGATGTTCTTCGTCCAGCAGCCCTTTCGCACCAGTTGCGCCAGCTCCACCACGCGGCGGCTGGTGGCCATGAGCAGGGCGAATACGGTGTCGGCCACGGTTTCGTCCAGTACGCCGGGCGTGTGGCACAGCACGATGCCGCGCGCCTGCAGTGCGTCGAGGGCGTAGTTGTCCACGCCCACCGACACGCTGGAGACCACCTCCAGCCGGGGCGCCCGCGCGAGCAGCGCGGCATCGACGGGGTAGCTCGACCCGATGAGCCCCTGCGCCTGGCCGAGCGCTGCGTCGAACAGTGCACGCGCTTCGGGCTTGCGCGGGTTGGCCACCGTCACGTCGTGCAGGGCCTGAAGGCGCGCCAGTTGGTCGGGCGGCAGTTCACGAAAGACCAGCACCTTCTTGCGCTCGGGCTTGCCCTGCACCGCCGATGCGGACACGTTCACAGGCCTGCCTCCTGCAGCTGCACCCGCGTGGGCAGGCCTTCGGTGTCGCCCAGCACCTGCACTGCCCGCGCGCCAATCCAGGCGCCGCGGCGCACGGCGGCGGGCACGGGCAAGCCTTCGAGCAGTGCGCTGATGACGCCCACCGCAAAGCCATCACCCGCGCCCACGGTGTCCACCACCTGGGCCACGGGCACGCCGGGCACGCGGCCGGTGCCGGCCACGTCGCTGTCGTAGTAGGCGCCCTCGCGGCCCAGCTTCACAACCACCAGCTTGGCGCCCCGATCGCGGTAGAAGCGCGCCACGCCTTCGGGCGTGGTTTCGCCGGTCAGGAACACGCCCTCTTCCATGCCCGGCAGCACCCAGTCGGCATATCCGGCCAAGGTGTTGATCCAGTGGCGCATGGCCTCGGGCGATGCCCAGAGCGTGGGGCGCAGGTTGGGGTCGAACGAAATGGTGCGGCCTGCGGCGCGCGCCACCTCCAGCGTGCGGATGGCGGCCTGCAGGCTGGTGTCCGAGATGGCCGCGAACACGCCCGTGGCGTGCAGGTGGCGCGCAGACCGCAGCCAGGGCTCGTCCACATCGGCTGGGCCCATCTGGCTGGCGGCCGAGCCTTTGCGGTGGTATTCGACCTGCGGGTCGCGCCCGTCGGTCACGCGCTCCTTGAACTGAAAGCCCGTGCGCTGGGTGGCGTCGCACACCACGTGCGAGCAGTCGATGCCTTCGCCGCGCATGGCGGCCAGCAGCGCGCGGCCCATGGAGTCGGTGCCCAGGCGGCTGGCCCAGCCCACCTTCAGGCCCAGGCGTGCCAGGCCAATGGCCACATTGGTCTCGGCCCCGGCGGTGCGCTTGTGAAAACCCGTGGCGTTCTCCAGCGGTCCGGGCTCGTTGGCCACCAGCAGCAGCATGGCCTCGCCGAACAGCGCCACGTCGAAAGCGGTGTCGTTGGATTTGGAAATAGCGCCGCTCATGCAGCACCTCGCACGGCACGGATGAAGTCCACCTGCTCGCGCGTGACGGCCACCAGGTCGTCGCCCACCAGCGGGTATTCGATGGCATGCGGCGCATCGGCCGGCAGCGCGCGCAGCACGGCGCGCCAGGGCGCCACTGACTCGGCCAGTGGTACCGCAATCCACTTGGCCGGCAGGCGCTGCACGCCCTTGCAGTGCACGTAGCGCACATGGGGCGCGAGGGCCTGCGCGGCCTGCAGCGGGCATTCGCCCTGCCAGTGCCAGTTGCCCATGTCGAAGGTCATGCCCAGGTCGAGCCCGGCCTGCGCCTGCGCGGCAAAGAACGCCTGCAGGACGGCCAGCGTGCCGGCGGTGGCGGTCTGGTCGTTCTCGATGACCAGCTCCACCTGCGGGGCCGCCGCCAGCAGCGCCTTCAGCTGCTGCAGCGATGCCTGCGATGACGGCAAGCCAGCATCAAAGCCGCCTATGGACATCTTCAGCCGCGGTGCGTGCAGCACCTTCGATGCGTGAATGCCGCGCTGCAGGGCAGCTTCGTCGAGCAGACCGTCGTGGGTCCACAGCCCTTCGGGGCTGGAGTACACCGCGGCCCGGCCGGCCAGCGCAGGCAGCTCAGAGGCGGCATCGCGCAGCAGCTCGCCGCGCACCTCCACGCCGTCGGCGCCCGCCTGGCGGGCCAGGCCGGTGCACCACAGCTGGCCGTGGCGCCCGGTTTCGGCCGCGCCGAAGGAGGACAGGGAAATCAATACCTTCATGGGTGTTCTTTCAAGCCCGTGGGTAGGACTTTCACAGGGCTTTCACAGGGCTTGGTGTCTGTCGGGACTTGCGCCGCCAACGCTCAGCCCATTCAGTGGGCGTTGTGCGAGCTCAATATCTGGCCCAGGAACTGGCGCGTCTTCTCATGCTGCGGCTGGCCGAAGAACTGCGCCGGCGGGGCCTGCTCCAGAATTTTTCCTTCGGCCATGAAGATCACGCGGTCGGCCACGCTGCGCGCAAAGCCCATCTCGTGCGTCACACACAGCATGGTCATGCCGTCCTCGGCCAGGCCGATCATGGTGTCCAGCACTTCCTTGACCATCTCCGGGTCCAGCGCCGACGTGGGCTCGTCGAACAGCATCACCTTGGGGGCCATGCACAGCGCGCGCGCGATGGCCACGCGCTGCTGCTGCCCGCCCGACAACTGGCTGGGGTGTTTGTGCGCCTGCTCCGGGATGCGCACCCGCGTGAGGTACTTCATGGCGACCTCTTCCGCTTCCGCCTTGCCCATGCCGCGCGAGCGCATGGGCGCCAGCGTGCAGTTCTCGAGGATGGTGAGGTGCGGGAACAGGTTGAACTGCTGGAACACCATGCCCACCTCGGCACGCACCGCGTCCACGTTCTTGCCGCCAGCGGTCAGCTCGATGCCGTCGACCACGATGCGGCCCTTTTGCACCGTCTCCAGCCGGTTGATGCAGCGGATAAGCGTGGACTTGCCCGAGCCCGACGGCCCGCAGATCACGATGCGCTCGCCGGCGCGCACCGACAGGTCGATGTCGGTCAGCACCTGAAAGCTGTCGTACCACTTGTTGACACCCTCCATCGTGATGATGGGGGGTGCACCGGCGGTGGTCGTCGTCGTGGCTGCGTCCGTCATTGTCAAAGGCTCCTGGGGTGGCTGGGGCTCACGCTCAAGCGATATGGATTACTGAAGCTTGGGCAGATCCGCGCCCAGCCACTTCTGATACAGCTTGTTCAGCTCGCCATTGGCCGTGTTGCGCGCCACGAAGTCGTTCACGGCCTTGGTCAGTTCGTCCGGGCCGGGGCGCAGGGCGATGCCCATGGCCTGCTGCAGCAGGTTGAACTTGTTCTCGAAGGTGTTGGCGGGCACGCGCTTGGCGATCTGTGCTGCCACGGTGACCGAGCAGCCGATGGCATCGACCTGGCCGGAGATCAGCGCCTGCATGGCCGATGCGTCGTCGTCGAAGCGGCGGATCTCTGTGCCCTCGGGCGCGGCCTTGGTCACGGCCACATCCTGCGTGCTGGCACGGGCCACGCCCACGCGCACGCCCTTCAGGTCCGCCGCGCTCTTGATGGCGCTGCCGGTCTTGCCGTACAGCACGATGGTGGCGGCCGCATACGGCTGCGAGAACTGCACCTGCTTGGCCCGCTCGGGCGTGATGGCGAGCGACGCCACCAGCACGTCGACCTTGTTGGTCAGCAAAAACGGAATGCGGTTGGGGCCGGTGACGGGCACGATGTTGGCTTTGACGCCCAGCTCCTTGGCCAGCAGCTTGGCCACGTCGGCGTCGTAGCCGTCAGGCTGGTTCTGCGCGTTGGTCGTGCCGTAGGGCGGAAAGTCCACCAGCATGCCGATGGTGAGCTCGCCCTTCTTCTTGATGTCGGCCACGGACTGTGCCGAGGCCAGCGGCGCAAACGCCGTGAGCGCGGCGCCCAGGCCCAGTGCGGCCAAGGCGGTGGTGACGGTGCGGCGGTGCAGAGAAAAGGTCATGGCATGTCTCCAGGTAGTGGTTATGAACGAGAGATAAAAAAGCAATAAATGAACGAAGGCGCTGTTGGCGTTGGCGGCGCTGCCATCAGCGCGCCAGCGCCCGGGCCCGCTTGCGCTCCATGCGCGCCGCCAGCAGCGACAGCGGCCAGCAGATCACGAAGTACAGCGCCGCCACGGTCGTGAACACATGCAGCGGCTGGAAGGTCGCGTTGTTGATGATCTGCCCGGCCCGCGTGATCTCGGTGAAACCGATGATGGCGGCCAGCGATGTCCCCTTGATGATCTGCACCGTGTAGCCCACGGTGGGCGGCAGCGCGATCTTGAAAGCCTGCGGCAGCACCACGAAGCGCATGCGGTTGATGTAGCTCAGGTTCAGGGCCTGCGCGGCCTCCCACTGGCCGCGCGGCACCGCTTCGATGCAGCCGCGCCAGATCTCGGCCAGGAACGCCGCGCTGTTGAGCACCAGCGCCACACCCGCCGCCACCCAGGGGTTGATGTCCAGGCCCAGCACCGGAGCGCCGAAGAAGATCAAAAACAGCTGCAGCAGCAGCGGCGTGCCCTGAAACACCTGGATGAACACCCGCGACGCATTGCGCGCCACGGCGTTTTCAGACGTGCGCGACAGCGCCACCACCAGGCCCAGCAGCGCGCCGCCGACGAACGCGATGGCCGACAGCGCCAGCGTCCACTGCGCGGCCTGCACGATGAAGAGGAATTCGGAGAGTCCGAAGGTACGCATGACTTGATTTCCTCAGCGACGGTCGGGGTAGTTGAGCGCGCGCTGGTAGATCAGCTTGAACAGCGCCGAGAACGACAGCGCCAGCGCCAGGTAGATCACCGCCACCACGATGTAGATCTCGAAGCTGCGAAACGTCTGCGACTGCAGGTTGGCCGCCACCGACGTCAGGTCGTCCGCCGAGATCACCGACACCACGGCCGAGCTGAGCATCAGCAAAATGAACTGGCTGGTGAGCGCGGGGTAGATGGCCTTGAGCGCGGGCTTCAGGATGACGAAGCGAAAGATCTCCCAAGGCTTCAGGTTGAGCGCCTTGCCCGCCTCGATCTGCCCCTTGGGAATGGACTCGATGCCCGCCCGCACGATCTCCGCCGCGTACGCGCCCAGGTTGACCACCATCGCGGTCAGCGCCGCCGTGTAGGGCGACCAGCGCAGGCCGATGGAGGGCAGCGCGAAGAAGAAGAAAAACAGCTGCACGATGAACGGCGTGTTGCGGATGACCTCGATGTACGCATTGATCAAGAACCGCAGCCACGCGGGCCCGCCCGTCTTGCCCCAGGCGCAGAACACGGCCACCACCAGCCCCAGCACCGTGGCGGTGAGCGACAGCTGCACGGTGATCCGCGTGCCTTTGAGCAGCAGCGGCCATGCGGCAAAAACGGCGTCGAACTGGAACTGGTAATTCACGGCGTGGGTGGTTCGGATGGGATGCGCAGAGTTTATGAAACCGGTTTCATAGCCGCATCGGGGATTACCCGACTGCCGTCAAAACGGCCCCTGCGATGACGCCGAAGCCCTGTTCGACACCAGGCACCACGCGTGGGCGAAAATGCCGCATGCCCTCCTTCCGCCCCGAACCCCCTTACACCCACGGCCAGGCCGAGCGAACCGCAGTGCTGCTGTGCAACCTGGGCACGCCCGACGCAGCCACCGCGCCCGCCGTGCGGCGCTACCTGGCGCAGTTCCTGGGCGACCACCGCGTGGTGGAGATCCCCAGGCTGGCGTGGCTGCCCATCCTGCACGGCATCATCCTGCGCACCCGCCCTGCCAAGTCGGCCGCCAAATACGCCAGCGTCTGGACGGCCGAGGGCTCGCCCCTGGCGGTGTGGACAGCCAGGCAGGCCACGCTGCTGCGCGGCTGGCTGGGCGAGGCCGGGCACGCGGTGCTGGTGCGCCACGCCATGCGCTACGGCAACCCCTCCATCGACAGCCAGCTCGACGCCTTAAAGGCCGAAGGCGCCACGCGCATCCTGATCCTGCCGCTGTACCCGCAGTACTCCGGCACCACCACCGCCAGTCTGTTCGACGCGGTGTACGCCTGGGCCGCACGCACCCGCCACGTGCCCGAGCTGCGTTTCGTCAACCGCTACCACGACGCCCCCGGCTACATCGACGCGCTGGCCCGCACCATCGAAACCCACTGGAAGCACCACGGCCAGCCCGACCAGCTGGTGATGAGCTTTCATGGCGTGCCCGAGCGCACCCTGCACCTGGGCGACCCCTACCACTGCGAGGCCCGCAAGACCGGCCGCCTGCTGGCCGAGCGCCTGGGCCTGCGCGAAGAGCGCTACCGCATCACCTTCCAGTCGCGCTTTGGCAAGGCCAAGTGGCTGGAGCCCTACACCCAGCCCACCATCGAGGCGCTGGGCAAGGCCGGCACGCGGCGCGTGGACGTGGTGTGCCCGGGCTTTACCAGCGACTGCCTGGAGACGCTGGAAGAAATCAACATGGAAGTGCGCGAGGCTTTCCTGCACGCGGGCGGCCAGGAGTTTCACTACATCCCGTGCCTGAACGACAACAACCACTGGATCACCGCCCTGTCGCGCATCGCCCAGCAGCACCTGGCCGGCTGGCCCACCGAGATGCCCGGCGCCGCAGCCCTGGCCGACGCCAAAAGCCGTGCGCTGGCCGGTGGCGCCCCTGCGGGCCAGTGCCCGGTGGCGCGCGGCTGAGGCCCAGGCCCGCACGCGGTCTGACCGTGGCCCGCTCAGACCAGCGCCCAGACCGCCCTTCGGATTACTACCATTTTGATAGCTGCTACCACCCTACCATCCAGCGGCAGGCAGCTATTTGACTTCATAACCCCAAGCAGGCGCCGTGTGACGCACCCGCCTGCCGCCCGCCCGCCCCCATGCCCGCCTTGCCCCTTGCTCCCCACCAGCTGCGGCTGACCATCGACCCCGCCACCCTCGGCTTTGCCAGCACCGCCGAGCTGCAGGACCTGCCCCTGCCCTGGATCGGCCAGGAGCGCGCCCACGCCGCCGCGCAGTTCGGGCTGAACATGCTGCAGCCCGACTACCACCTGTTCGTGCTGGGCGAAGTGGGCAGCGGCCGTGCGTCGCTGCTGCGCCAGGCCATGCAGACGGCCGCCGCCGCACGGCCCGTGCCGCCCGACCTGTGCTACCTGCACAACTTCGACCAGCCCGACCGCCCCCGTGCCCTGCGCCTGCCGCCCGGCCAGGGCCGCGTGCTGCGCCAACGCATGGCCGACATGGGCAAGAACCTGCAGGCCGACATCCCGCGCCGCCTGGCCAGCCCCGACTTCAAGGCCGACGCCGAACGCATCGAGCAGGCCTGGCAAGAGCAGGAGCGCAGCGCGTTCGCCACGCTCGACGCCTTTGCCGAAGCCCGCCAGGTGCGCCTGTCGCGCGAGAACGGGCAGATGGTGTTCACCCTCATCGGCCCCGGCGGCCTGCCGCTGTCCGAAGCCGAAGCCCGCGCCCTGCCCCGCGAGCGCCGCGCCGAGATCGACACCGCCGAACACGCGCTGCGCGCCGAGATCACCCGCTTCATCGAGACCACCCGCCCGCTGGAGCGCGCGCGCGACGAGGCCCTGGCCCAGTTGCGCCGCCAGACCGTGCAGCCGCTGGTGCAACACGCCCTGCACGACATCCGCCAGGGCCTGAGCGAGCCCATCATCAAGGACGCCGTGAAGCTGGGCCAGTGGCTGGACCAGGTAGAACACGCCGTGCTGCAGAACATCGACCTCTTCGAGATCGGCGACGACAGCGATGCTGGCGACGACCGCAATGACCGGAACGGCAACGACGGCAGCAGCAACAGCAGCAACAGCGAAGACGCCGAGCAGGACCGCCAGGACGCGCTCGACGACCTGCTGGCGCGCTGCAGCGTGAACCTGGTGGTGGACCACCACGGCCAGACCACCGCCCCCGTGCTGGTGGAAGACCACCCCACCCTGCGCAGCCTGTTCGGCGGCATCGAGCACGGCAGCGAATCCGACACCGTGCAGGCCGACCATGCCGCCATCCACGCGGGCAGCTTGCTCAAGGCCCACGGCGGCTTCATCCTGCTGCACCTGTACGACCTGGCCGCCGAAGAAGGCCTGTGGGCGCGCCTGCGTCGCTTTCTGCGCTGCGGCCGGCTGCAGATCGACGAAGGCAATGCCGGATCACATGCAGGCGGCGGTGGTGGCGGCGGAGGCGGTGGTGCTGCCGCGGCCCTGCAGCCCGAGCCCGTGGATGTGGACGTCAAGATCGTGCTCATCGGGTCGGTGGACGAGTACTACGCCATGCAGGAGTCCGACCCCGACGCCGCACGCCGCTTTCGGGCCAAGGTGGACTTTGCCGAGCGCTTTGCCGCCACGCCCGCCACGCGCCAGGCCACCGCGATCTTCGTGGCGCACAGCTGCCAGCGGCGCGGCCTGCCCCACTTTGCGGCCGGCGCCGTGGCCCTGCTGCTGGAGCAGACCCACCGCGACGCCGACGACCAGGGCCGCCAGAGCGCGCTGTTCGCCCACACCGAGGCCCTGCTCATCGAAAGCGCCGCCCTGTGCCGCGCCCGCGGCGGCGCGCTGGTGGAGGCGCCCGACGTCGCTGCCGCGCTGGCCGCCCAGCGCCTGCGCCACAACTACCCCGAAGAGCAGCTGCACGAATCCATCACCGAGGGCGAGCGCCTGATCACCCTGCAGGGCGCCGTCACCGGCCAGATCAACGCCATGACGCAGATCGACCTGGGCGACTACCGGTTCGGCTTTCCGGTGCGCATCACCGCGCGCACCTTTGCCGGGCAAGAGGGCCTGCTCAACATCGAGCGCGAGGTCGACATGTCCGGCCCCATCCACGACAAGGGCGTGCTCATCCTGCACAGCTACCTGACCGCGTTGTTCAGCCACGTGGCGCCGCTGGCGCTCAATGCGTCCATCGTGTTCGAGCAGGAATACAGCGGCGTGGAGGGCGACTCCGCATCGTGCGCCGAGCTCTACGCCCTGCTGTCCAGCCTGTCGGGCCTGCCCCTGCACCAGGGCATCGCCGTGACCGGCGCGCTGAACCAGCACGGCGAGGTGCTGCCCGTGGGCGGCATCAACGAAAAGATCGAAGGCTGGTTCCAGGCCTGCGTGTCCGCCGGCCTGGACGGCACCCAGGGCGTGCTGATCCCCACCCGCAACCGCCGCCACCTGATGCTGGACCGCAGCGTGCTCGACGCCGTGGAGCGCGGCCTGTTCCGCGTGTACACCATGGGGCATGTGAGCGAGGGCATTGCGTTGCTGACGGGGGAGGCATCGGGCATGAGTCCGGCGGAGTTGCTCGAAGCCCTGGCGGATGCGGGCGGGAGTGCTGACCCGCGTGCGGGCGATGCAGGTGGGCAGGCGACCGCGGTGGAAGCCACGGTGCTGCAGCGGGCGGAGCAGACGCTGCGGGCGTATCGGAAGGCTTGCCAGAGTGCGGGGCATACAAGCCGTGGCAGACGCGCGCGGGGGCGGTAACGAGCGCGGTGCCACGCTCGCTGGCGGCAGCTTTGCGGCGGGTGCTGTCATTGGTTTTCGACATTTCTACTGCCGCTTGCTCGTGCAAAGCTGTCGTATTGGTCACGGGCCATCTGGTGTTGAAAGGTATTTGTTTCCATGGTGATTCGCACGGTCCAGGGTGTTTTGGCGGCTCCTTTGATGCCGACTCCCATCAACGACAAACTGGGTGCTGGGCCTGCGCGATGAACGCCACCAGCCATCTTGCTGGCGGCGCTTGACCGGGCGAGCAAGGACAGGCTCATGGAACTAGTCGACCGTACTGCAGGTCAGGCGTCATCCCCCTTGAACGCCCGCAGTTGCTTGAAGAGCAGTGGGGCGAGCAGTGCCACCAGAGCGAGCGACAGCAGTGCGGCCGATCCAGGATGCTTGAAGAACACCCAGGGATCACCCAAGCTGATCTGCAGGGCTCGCCGAAACTGGCTCTCGGCCATAGGTCCGAGGATCAGGCCCACGATCATGGGGGCTAAGGGGTAATCCCAGCAGCGCATCAGGTACCCAGTTACACCGAACGCCACCAGCAGACCCAGCTCAGTCAATGAAGGATTGGCAGCCAGTGTTCCCATTGCTGCGAATACCAAGATGCCTGCGTACAACCACGGCTGCGGTATGGAGAGCAATTTGACCCACAGGCCCACCAAAGGCAGGTTGAGCACCAGCAGCATGAGGTTGCCCACCATAAAGCTGGCAATCAGGCCCCACACCAAGTCAGCGTTGGTGATGAACAGCAGCGGACCGGGGACCAACCCGTATTGCTGAAAACCGGCCAACATCATGGCGGCAGTGGCTGAGGTGGGTAGCCCGAGTGCAAGCAGAGGCACCATGGTGCCGGTGGCTGCAGCATTGTTGGCCGACTCCGGACCTGCAACGCCTTCGATGGCGCCGCGCCCGAACTCCTCGGGTTTCGCCGCAAGCTTGCGTTCGATGGTGTATGAAAGAAGCGTGGGCACCTCGGCACCGCCGGCCGGCAGCGCGCCGATGGGGAAGCCCAGGCCAATGCCGCGCAACCATGGTTTCCACGATCTCTTCCATTCCTCCTTAGTCATCCAGAGTGAGCCGCGCACGGCTTCCACCTTGTCAGCGATGCCAGAAAAACGCGAGGCCACGTGCATGGATTCGCCAATGGCAAACAATCCCACCGCCATGGTGGTGACGGAAATTCCATCGAGCAGGTTGGGGATGTCGAAAGCAAGCCGCCCTTGGCCGGTGAGTTTGTCAATACCCACCAGGCCAAACACCAGTCCCAGCGCCAAGCTGGTGAGTCCACGAAGCACGGAGTCGCCGAAGGTTGCGGACACAGTGATGAATGCCAGAACCATGAGCGCAAAGTAGTCCCAGGGGCCAAACGAGACTGCGAGCTCCACAATGAGCGGCGCCAGAAGCGCCAGCCCAACGCTGGCAATGGACCCGGCCACAAATGAGCCGATGGCGGCGGTGGACAACGCGGCTCCGGCTCGCCCTGCCTTGGCCATACTATGGCCCTCGATGGCGGTCGCGATGGAGGCAGCTTCACCTGGCGTGTTGAGCAGGATTGCGGTGGTGGAGCTACCGTACATCGCGCCGAAGTAGATCCCGGCAAACATGATGATCGACCCAGTTGGGTCCAGTTTGAACGTGACCGGAAGGAGCAGCGCCACCGTGAGCGATGGACTGATGCCAGGCAAAATGCCGACCAGCGTACCCAGAAGCACGCCGATCCCGGCAAACACCAGATTGCCGGGTTGGAGGGCCACGGCCAAGCCGGTCCACAAAAGATTTAAAGTTTCCATGGGAATCAATTCAGGCCAGCAGCAGTCGCTCAAAAGGACCCGCGGGCAGCGACAGCGATAACACCCTGGCGAAGAAGAAAAATACGAGGGTGGTCAGCACAAAGCCGAGGCCCACCGAGCGAACGCCCAGAGGCTGCCCAAAGGCGCGCGCAGTACTGACGAACAATGCTGTGGCTCCGAGGACGAAGCCGCCACCGAAATGCACCGACGCGCCCAGCGCCACGAGACCACCCAGAATCCAGGCGAGCCCGGCAGGGTTGGTTACAGGAGACACATCGCGCGGGGTGACGCCCTCCTCGACCTCAGGCACGCGACGGCCCCAGGCCAGCACTCCGTGGGCCACACCCAGGCCCCCGACGAACAAGGCAACTATCCGCATGGCTGCCGCAGGCCCAACGCCGACCGTCACCTGTTCCGGCAATCTATTGGCGTCCAGCCATATAAGCAGGGCCAACGCCAGCAGGGCCAGGGCAATCCCGGCCAGCGTTCGCCAGCCGGGGCCAAAAGTGTGTGAGTCAGTGTTCATGTCATTTTTCCAATGCCGCTATGCGACGCAAAAATCAATCGGGGCGACTACCCTCTTCCTGAGTACCTGTGGAACGGCTCCGCCGGCCACAGGGTGAGGACGTCTTCTGAAGGAAGCGGCGCAGCGGCTCACAGGAGTTACTTCACAAGACCTATGGTGGTTAGCACGTCTTTCACGCTGACCTGTTCGCGCTTGAGTTCCGCGGCGAACGCATCGGCGTTCAGGTAGGCGTCGTCCCAGCCGCGTTGCTTGCGTACTGCAGCCCACTCAGGTGACTTCACCGCTTTTTCCACCGCAGCGGACAGGGCCGCCTTCTGAGCGGCGCTGATACCGGGGCCCGCGACGATGCCTCGCCAGTTCATCAGCTCCACGTCCAGGCCTTGCTCCTTGATGGTGGGCACGTCAACGCCAGCCATGCGCGCGCCCGACGACAGTGCAAGCGCACGCAGCTTGCCCGCCTTGATCATGCTTTCGAACTCGTTGTAGCCGGAGATGCCGGCTGTCACACGCCCCCCAAGCATTTCGGCCAGGGCTTCGCCACCGCCCGAGAAAGGCACGTAGTTCAGCTTGGTCGCGTCGCCACCTGCTGCCTTGGCCACCAGGCCCGCCAGGATGTGATCGGCACCACCAGCCGAGCCACCGGCCCAGACCACCTTGGACGTGTCGGCCTTGAGCGCTGCAGCCAGATCCTTGACGGTCTTATGTGGCGAATTGGCTGGCACCACGATCACCAAAGCGTCACCGGTCAGCCGGGCGATGGGCGTGACAGCATCCAGCGTCACCTGAGCCTTGTTGGTCAGGATCGCGCCGACCATAGTGATTCCCATGGTCAGTAACTGGTTGCCGTCACCCTTGGAACCGTTGACGAACTGGGCTAGGCCAACCGTTCCGCCCGCACCGGGCACGTTGACGACCTGCACCGACTTGGCGGTGCCTGTGGCGATCATCACCTGTTGCAGTGCGCGCGAAGCACCGTCCCAGCCGCCGCCAGCACCGGCAGGAGCGGTGATCTTGAGGTCCAGCGTTGTCTGGGCGTGAGACTGAGGCAAGGCGGTAACGGACACCCACACGGCTGCGGCCATGGCGAAGGTGCGTCGATTTAGCAAGAGGCTATTCATTGATCTCTCCTGGGGTTTTCGGGAACGAGGTGACGGGACTGCCGTGACTTAGAGCCGAGGCTTTAGGGGGTGGACAACTGCAGGGCGTACGGTGGAACGGTCGCCAAAAATGGGGCCTAGGGTTAACGCTTGATTGCATTTTAAGAATAACAAATGCAAAATAGAAATCATGGAAAACACCTACTCACCCGACTCTGCGCGTTTGGCGGTCGGGTCCAGCACCTTCCGTTGCGTGGATCTGAGCGCGCGCTACGGAGCTCGCTACATGCGGCTGCCCGTCGTGCTTCGCCTGCTGTTGGAGAACATTGCGCGGGAGACCGAAGGCACGGAGCGCGAGGTAGCGGAGGCTGCGGTGCTGGCATGGTTGCACACGGGCCGAAGCGAGGCAGAGGTGCCGTATCAACCAGGCCGCGTTTTGATGCACGACACCACCAGCACGCCCGCCCTGGTGGACATTGCCGCCATGCGCGATGCACTGGCCGAAGCCGGTGTGGACCCGCGCGTGCTCAACCCAGTGTTGCCGGTGGACGTGTCCGTGGACCACTCGCTGGCTGTGGAGGCCTATGCAACGCCTGGCGCACGCACGGACAATCTGCAGATCGAAATCCGCCGCAACGCAGAGCGCTACCGCTTTCTGCGCTGGGCCTCGAAGGCCCTGGACCGCGTGCGCATCCACCCGCCGGGGACGGGGATCATGCACACCATCAACCTCGAACAGCTGGCCACGGTAGTGACCACAGTGGAGCGCGGCGGTGAGACGTGGGCCGTGCCTGACATGATGCTTGGCACCGACAGCCACACTCCGATGGTCAACGGAATTGGTGTGCTGGGTTGGGGCGTGGGCGGGCTAGAGGCGCAAACGGTGATGTTCGGCATGCCGACCATGCTGCGTGTGCCGGATGTGATCGGCGTGAAGTTGACCGGACGGCTGATGGGCGCTGCCCAGGCCACCGACTTGGCGCTGACGGTCACGCAGCGGCTGCGCGCGCTGGGCGTGGCGGGCGAGTTTGTCGAGTTTTACGGTCCGGGTGTTTCGACCCTGAGCGCTGGAGAGCGCTGCGTGGTCGCCAACATGGCGCCAGAATATGGCGCCACCACCGGTTTCTTCCCGGTCGACGGGAAGACGCTCGACTATCTGCGCGGTACGGGCCGCAGCGAAGAGCACATTGCGCTGGTGGAGGCTTACTGCCGCCACAACGGGCTGTGGTTTGCTCCAGAGGCCGAACCGCGCTTCACCAACACGATCACCATTGCGCTGGACCAGATCGGCGTACAGGTCGCGGGCCCGCGCCGCCCGCAGGACCTACTGGATCACACGCAAACCGGCGAAGCACTGGCCCAATTGGGCTTTGAGCCAGCAATTGCCCGAGAACGGCTTGCCTCACTGCCTGTTTTCCCGGTAGCGCTGGCCGCCATCACCAGTTGCACCAATACATCCGACCCCGCCCTGCTGATCGCCGCTGGCTTGCTAGCCCAGGCCGCGCGAGCGCGAGGGTTGAAAGTGCCAGCGTGGGTCAAGACCTCGCTCGCGCCCGGGTCGCCGGCCTCTGTGGATTACCTGCGTCGCTGCAGGCTGGACGAAGCGCTGGCGGCGGTGGGCTTCGACATCGTGGGCTTCGGCTGTACCACCTGCATCGGCAACTCCGGCCCACTGCCCGAGGCAGTGGCCCTGGCCCAGCAACAGGGTGCGGTGAAGGCGGTGGCCATTCTTTCGGGTAACCGTAACTTTCCCGGACGCGTGCACCCTGATATCGAAGCCGCATTCATCATGTCGCCGCTGCTGGTGGTGGCCTTCGCGCTGGCGGGGGATGCCGCGCGCAACCTTCGCGACGAAGCGCTTGGCATAGGCAGTGATGGCCAACCGGTTTTCCTGCGTGAGCTGATGCCCACGCGTGAAGCCATCGACGCGGCCTTGAAAACAGCCCTGGACCCTCTGGACTTTCGCCGGGCCTTCGACATTGCCAGCGCCAACCCCCTGTGGCACGCTTTGGAAGCGCCCGATACGCCGGTCTTCCCCTGGAGCGACGCATCGAACGCGCTGCGCCGCCCGCCATTTGCCTCCCTATCAGAACGCTCGCAGCTGGGGCACTACACGGCGTTTCCATTGCTGGTGGTGGGTGACGACGTCACCACCGACCACATCTCGCCTGCCAGTGCGATCCCCAAGAGCAGCCTGGTGGCGGACTTTCTGGTTGCGCGCGGCGACGACCGCAACGACCTTAACGTATTCGCCTCGCGCCGCGGCAACTGGGAGGTGATGGTGCGCGCCGCCTTCCATAGCAAGACTCTGGTCAACCTGCTGGCGCCGAAGGCGCCGGTGGCGCATACCCTGCACGTACCCAGCGGCCAGATCGCGCCGATCTGGGAGGTGGCACAGCGATACCGCGACGCAGGCGATTCCGTGGTAATGGTGGCCGGCGAACGCTATGGCACAGGCTCCTCCAGGGACTGGGCGGCCAAGGGCCAGCGCTTGTTGGGCATCCGCGCCGTGCTGGCGGCGAGCTTCGAGCGCATCCACCGTTCCAACCTGATCGGCATGGGAATCCTGCCGCTCAAGTTCGCGCCAGGCGATCACCCGGCGACCCTGAGTCTGGTGCCTGGCGACCGGCTGGAGGTACGGGCCGATCCTGCCGACCTGAAGCCGCGCGCGCGTGTGGCCGTGGTGCTCCACCGCGCCGATGGGTCTACCCACTCTCTGACGGCAACGGTTGCCGTCGAAACGCAGCTGGAGGTACGACTGTTGAAACAGGGCGGCGTGATCCCAACCATCTTGCGCGAGCAACTGGCCGCACACGCAGCGGTGGCCGCAACCTGATGCCGCGACAGGGGGCTGCGTGCGCTTTACGATGTCAGACCATGAGTGTTGACAAAACCATCGTTCTTCGCGTGCTTGAACTGATCCGCCACGACCAGCTTGCCCCGGGCGCGCACCTGCCCGCGCAGATGCTCGCCGACCGTTTGCGCGTATCGCGCTCTCCCATCAATGAAGCGCTGATCTACCTGCACGAACAAGGTCTATTGCAGCGCGAGCGCAACCGGGGTTTTTTTGTTGGTGAGGGCATCCACGCACCCACCGAAGAGATCAACCGTCGACTGGGCCTGGAAGGCCAGGACGCCGGCACCCGCTTGTACTTCCAGGTGGCCGAAGACCGGCTCAAGGGCGAGTTGCCCGAAGAGGTCACAGAAGTCCTGCTCAAGACCCGCTATGGACTCACTCCTGCGCAACTGCAGGCCCTGCTGGGCCGCATTGCCAAGGAGGGCTGGATCGAGAAGAAGCCCGGCTACGGCTGGGCCTTCTCGCCCATGCTCACCACACCCGACAGCCTCCTGCAGTCCTATCGCCTGCGCTTCGCACTGGAGCCCGCCGCCCTGCTGGAGCCGGGCTACAGGCTCGACAGCCAAGTGCTGGCTCGCTGCCGCGCGGCCGAGGTGCATCTGCTCGAAGGCGGAATCGAGACCGACTCGGCGGACCAATTGCACGACCGCGGCGTGAATTTCCACGAGTCGCTGGTTGCGGCTTCTGGCAACGCCTTTTTCATCGACGCGATCCGTCGCGTCAACCGGGTACGGCGCCTGCTTTCCTACCGCTCCATGCAGGACCGCCAGCGCTATCCGGAGCATTGCCGCCAGCACCTCCATCTGCTTGAACTTCTGGAACAAGGCCGCAACGCTGACGCGGCTGCGGCCATGCGCGAGCACCTGGGCGCAACCCTCACCAACCTCGCCAAGATCAGCGAACTGCTGGCACGCAGTTGACGCATCCCCTGGCCTTTTCCCGCATCCCTTCGCATGAACACCATCACCGACACTCTCCGCTCGGCCTTCGCCCCCACCGGACGCCTGCGCGCCTCCATCAATCTTGGCAACCCCATCCTGGCCCACCGCAATGCTGACACCGGCGAAGTCGGTGGTGTGTCTGTAGACATGGCGCGCCTGCTGGCACAGCGATTGGGCCTACCGATGGATCTGGTGGTGTTCGACGCGGCGGGCAAGTCAGTCGAAGCGGTGATGGCCGAAGAGGCCGACTTCGGCTTTTTCGCAGTGGATCCGGTGCGCGGCCAGGGCATCGCTTTCACCGCGCCCTACGTACTGATCGAAGGCAGCTACATGGTCCGCACCGCGTCGCCGCTGCACGCCAATCGCGATGTAGACCGTGCCGGCATCCGCGTGGTGGTGGGCAAGGGCAGCGCCTACGACCTGTACCTTACACGAGAACTCAAGGCCGCGGCGATCGAACGTGCACCCACCTCGCCCACTGTGATCGATGTATTCGTGCAAACGCAGGCCGATGTGGCCGCGGGGGTCAGGCAGCAGTTGGAATCGGATTTGAGTCGCTTCCCTGGTCACCGCATCCTGCCCGGCCATTTCATGGTCATCCAGCAAGCCATGGGATGCCCCAAGGTCCGCCCCGCAGAAGTAGCAGCTTACCTGGCATCTTTTGTGGAAGAGATGAAAGCATCTGGATTCGTGGCAGAAGCCCTGCGACGACATTGCATCGAGGGCGCGGCCGTGGCACCTGCGGTTAAAGCCTGAGCCCCTTAGGCATAGGGGAGGCCACGCGCGAAGCGCGGACGCACCGCGCGCCAACGCATCACGGTCTTGAAAGTCGATAAAGCCACAGACAACTTGGGCTTGGTCTAGGCCTCGGGCGCTGAGATTTCTCGAATGTCTGCTTCTGATCGCAACAGTGGTTCAACGACCGCGGGCTTAACGTCAGCAACCAGCTTAAAGCTGCCATGTCCGGACTCGGCTCTGCAGTGTCTGGAGTCAGTCGCCGGTTTCGCTTGTGCTCGCGCTGAATGCAGCGAAGCGACTGTTGGGCGCTTCGACTTTCCCCGGCCCGAGTGGCGCTGGAGAAGGTACTGCTGCCATATCGTTTCGCGACTCAACTGGTACCGCGGAACCGACCGCTTCTCAGTATCTTAGACTGACGGTTTTGACTCGTAGCGGTCGGTGGCGACCAAAGGAAAGCAGTCGGTCAACGTTGATTGCCGTCATTCACGTTCGACGGGCTGAGCAACTGCTTCGATCATGACCTGCCAATCGACCAACGACTCGTCAGTGGTTTATGGCGCTAGCCTGCCCAAAACCCCTCCCATACTTGATCTGGTGTGGTTGACTTTGCTATCCGTTGGCTTCACCTGATTCCCTTTTCGCGACAGCCCTGCATGCCTATCACTCTCACGACGTCCGCAAAACTACTGCAACTGCTGCCCGAGGCGGTGGTGCAGACCGATGCGGTGTGGGAGATCACTTATTTGAATCCGGCGTGGACAACACTCACCGGCCATTCGGTGGAGGCAGCGCTCGGCAGGTCTCTGCTTGAATTTGTGCATGCCGGCGACATTGGCACCATGCGCTCGGGCATGCCGGTGTTCCGGTTGCGATTTGCCGACGCGAACTATCGCTGGGTGCGTCTGAAACTCCACCCGGAGACGGATGCGCAGGAGCGGGTGATCAGCCGCCAGGGTGTGCTGATCGAGATCAACGAGGTCACCGAGCAGGTGCTGGTGGAGATTCGCCAGCGCTTCTTGCGCCTGCTGGAAACCATTGACGGCGTAGTGTGGGAAGCTGAAATCGGCGTGGGCAATACTTTCCTGAGCCCCCAGGTCGAACGCTTGTTCGGCTACTCCGTGGAGGAGTGGCGGTCTGACCCGGGCTTCTGGCGGGCGCATGTGCATCCCGACGACCTGGAGGCTGCCTTGATGATCGACGATGCCGCCTACAACGCGACGCACAGCTATGCCTACGAGATGAGTTATCGGCTGATTGCGAAATCCGGCAAGGTCGTGTGGGTGCGCGATCTGTGCCGCGCAGTGGTCGAGCCGGGGCGGCCGAACCGCATGATCGGTCTGATGATCGACGTCACCCGGCAGAAGAACACCGAACTGGAGTTGTTGCGCTCCGAAAACCGCTATTCGCTGGCGACCCTCGGATCCAATGACGGCATCTGGTACTGGGACTTGCGAACCGACGCCCTGCATGTGTCCGGGCGCTTTCACCAGATCGTCGGGCTGGGTAGCGGCGATCATGTACACGACGGTGGCTGGAGCTTTCTGGAGCAACTCATCGATCCCGAAGATCGCGTGCGCGTGCAGGTGGCCTACCGCAGGCATCTGTCGGGGAACAGCCCGAACTTTTCGGTGGATTTCCGCGCGTTCCACGCGGCTGGACGGCTGGTGTGGGTCAATTGGCGCGGGCTCGCCGAGTTTGAAGACGGCGTTGCGGTGCGCATGGCGGGCTCGTTGATCGATCTGGCTGACCGTGGCAGTTCCTTCGATGCGCTGACCAGCTTGCCTGGCCGGCCGTTGTTCCGCGATCGCCTCGCGAATCTCATGGCGCTGCACCAGAACGAGGCTGCGAATGGTGATGGCGTGCCAACGCGCGATGGAACCACAATGTTCGCCGTGCTGCTGCTGGATCTCAACGGGTTCAAGGCCGTCAATGACAACTACGGACATCATGTGGGCGACCGGCTGTTGCAGCAGGTGGCGCGGCGGCTCGAATCCTGCGTGCGGGCGGTTGATATGGTCGCCCGCATGAGTGGCGACGAATTCAATGTGCTGTTGGAGTCCATTGATCCCGCTGAGGCCAGCAACCGCGCCCATCAGATCGCCGCCGCCCTCGCAGCGCCTTATGTGGTCGGCGAACACACCGTGATCAGTGGCGCGAGCATTGGACTTGTCAGCAGTGCATCCGGGCTGGCGACGGTGGACGACTACCTGCGCGCCGCAGACAGCGCGATGTACCGCGCCAAAAGTCAGTCATCGGGCGTGTGCGTGTTTCAATAAAAGGTGTCAGAGACGCCCTTCACGTTTCAAAGAGAACCGCTCTGACCGAAGGCACCCTTGCGCCTGCGCAGACGCACGATCTGGATCGTGAGTCCCACGACAAGCGACGCAAGCAGCGCGATGTGTACGCCCTGGAGCAGCGGCGATTGAAGGCTCGACACGACAGGATCGCCGGGCGGAAGGCGTCTCAGCGTCTCAGTCGCGGTGGGCACCATCAGCAGGAAGAACGTCAGCGTGAGTGCGATGGTCTCGATATAGCTTGAAGCCCGCTTCAAAGCCGGGAGATGTCCGACGCCATACCCGACCGCCAGGAACAGGAGCGTCAGCGCACCGACGGCATACCCGGCCGCCTGGTGAGTCACCAGAAACACCGTGCCTGCGCCGATCAGCATGCAGACCAGATAGAGCACGCCGAGACGTGACCGCGGCACGATCCTTCCGCTGCGCGCGAACATGTAGATGGCGGCGGGGATGGCAGGCAGGCTGCCCAGCGTGTGCAGCCAACCGATGAGGGAGATTCCAGACATGGGGTTTCCTGTGGTGGGTCAATTGGGAACATCTGCGCGATTCGGTGGCACGACAGCCACGCGCGATCACGCTGCGGGAGATTTCTCAAGGCGTTGAAGCAACGGGCCGACGATCGTGGTGAACACCGCCGGATCTCCGTAGGCGCGGGCTGAGAACATGGCGCCGTGGACCGTGGCGATGAATGCTTCAGCCTCGGCGGCGTCAGTCCCTTTCAAGTGCACAGACTTCTGCCGCATGCCGGCCCGCAGGACCTGCTCTAGCCAAGCCGACAGGGCATTGAAGTGCGCACGAACCTCCAGCGCCACAGCCTCCGGAAGAATGGGCATCTGGCTTGCGAGCAACGCGCAGATGCACAGGGGCGCACTGCCGTCCGAGATGCATTTTTGCCAATACCCCACGTAGGCGCGAAGCTGTGCCAGCGCATCCGGCACGCTCTCGCTCAACGCCGCCATGCCAGCCGCAGCCTCCTCGCGGTACTGCTTGACCAGCACCTGCACCAACTCCGCCTTGCTCGGAAAGTGATGATGGATGCTGGCGTTGCGGATGCCGACCACCTTGGCGATGTCGGCGTAGCTAAAGCTGTCATAGCCGCCCGCCACGAGCAGCGTCCTCGCGGTTCTCAAAATGTCTGCAGCGGTGTCTGATGTAGCCATGAGTGCAGTCTACCTACTAGTAGATAGATATGTCAATACGGACTGATCAGAAAGACGCGAGGTGACGATCAACGGTGCGCGCACGTCGTAGCGCTCGCACCGCGATGTAGGGCTGCGACGGAGAAGTTGGCCGCAACCGGGTGCTTGCCGCGACGCACAGCAGGGCCGCAATCGGGCCACTGCCGCCAATGCGCCTGCGGCGCGGTGCTCACACGCCGCCTACGCCTCCACACCCAACGACACAGCCACATCCACCAGCTGCTGCCTCACCCACGCATGCGCCGGGTCGCCGTGAAACCGCTCGTGCCAGATCATGGCCGGTGACAACGGCGCCACCTGCAGCGGCAAGTCCAGCAGCGCCAGCGGAAGCCTCTTGGCCATCAAACGTGCAAACCGGCTGGGCAGGGTCAGGACCATGTCGCTGTCTGCAACCAGCATGGCGGCCGCCAGAAAGTGCGGCACCCGCAGCGCGACGTGGCGGGTCAGCCCCTGGGCTGAGAGGGCGACATCCACAGCGCTCTCTCCCACGCCTGAAATCGTCACCGCAACATGGCGCAGTGCCACGTAACGGTCCAGCCCGAAGGCACCTTGCGCCGCAGGGTGGCCGGCCCGCACCACGCACACCATGCTGTCGGTATAGAGCCCCCGCCGATGCAGGCTGCCGGGCAGCGCATCAAAGATACCCAGCGCCAGGTCTGCGGTGCCTTGTTCGATCAGCCGCACGTTGTCGCCGGCGGGCTGCGCGATGTGCAGGCTCAACGCGGGCGCTTGGCGCTCCAGGCGCGCTACCAGGCCGGCCAGCACCACGATGCTCAGGTGGTCGTGCGCGGCGATGGTGATGCGGCCTGTGGCCGCGGCGGGGTCGAAGACCGCGGGCGACACGATGCCGCGTGCATCGTCCAGCAGCTTGCTCACCGGGCCTGCCAAGGCTTCGCCGCGCGGCGTCAGGTCCAGCCCTAGCTTGCCGCGCACCACCAGCTGGTCGCCCAGCATGCGGCGCAGGCGCCCCAGTGCCCGGCTGGCGGCCGGTTGGCTCAAGCCCAGGCGCAGGCCTGCCTGGGTCACGCTGCGCTCGCGAACGAGTGCTTCAAACAGCTTGAGCAGGTTGAGGTCGACCATCGACAAATCCACTGGGTGCATTCTCGGTATGCCTTCCATGTCATTGATGCATTGCGGGCCATCATCCACCATTCCTGTTCATCTTGAATAGGAGTTTTTGCATGACTGTTTCCTCACTGCCCTACGCTGTATTTGGCGTGACAGGCCGCACCGGCGCTGCCGCCGCCGACGCGCTGCTGCAGGCCGGCCAACGGGTGCGCGTGGTGGTGCGCAACCCGGCCCAGGGCCAACCGTGGGCCGAGCGCGGCGCAGAGGTGGCCGTGGCCGACCTGACGGATGTGGCGTCCATGGCGCGCGCACTGCGCAACGTGCGGGGGGCCTATGTGGTCTGCCCTCAGCACTATGGCCATGAAGACTTGTTCGAGCGGGCGGCGCTGATCGCCGACACGGTAGCCAAAGCGTCCGTCGCCGCGGGCGTGCCCAGGCTGGTGGCCTTGTCCTCGGTGGGCGCAGACCGTGACAGCAAGATCGGGTGGATAGCGATGAACCGCGTGTTCGAGCAGCGGGTGGGCGACGCGGGCGTGCCGACCATCTTTCTGCGCGCGGCCTATTTCATGGAGAACTGGACGCCGCTGGTTCAACAGGCGGTGCGCACGGGCACCTTGCCCACGTTCTTGGCACCAGCGCAACGGCGGCTGCCGATGGTGGCCACGGTGGATGTCGGCAGGGCTGCCGCTGCCCTGATGCAGGAAGAATGGACGCAGACCTGCGCAGTGACGCTGACAGGGCCGCAAGACTACAGCCCGCACGATGTGGCGGACGCGGTGTCGGCCACCATCGACAAGCCGGTGGATGTGGCGGTGCTGCCGCCAGAAGAATGGCCGCTGGCGCTGGCGGGCGCTCATTTCTCAAACGCTGCGCTGGCGGGCTTCACGGAAATGACGGTGGGCCTCAATAGCTCGCACATCGATATCACGAGCGATGCCAGCGCTGTGCAGCGGGCAGGCACCACTGCGCTGGAGCAGGTCATCGCTGTCATCGCACGGTCGCAATCACCCGCGTAGGCGGCCAGGCACGGCCAGGCGGCCTTCTGCGGTGCGGTATGGCAGATGTTGGCGCTGCACAAGGCACATCGGCCGTGGCGGCGCCACGTGCAGAACCGCAGCGTGCCCGACGCGGTGGACAGCGGCCGACAATACGCGGCGGTCCACGCGCGGCGGCGGCGCCGATCAGGTTGCGTGTGCCAGGGCCGGGCGCCCGGCCTACTCCGCTGGGCGGGTGTGGTGGGTGGTCTGCCTGTTGCGAAATTCGGTGGGGGTGCAACCCGCCTCTCGTTTGAAGAACTTGGCGAAGTTCGCCAGGTCGTTGTAGCCCAGGCTCTCGGCCACGCGCGCCACCGGCCAGACGGTGTGGGCCAGCAGGCGCTTGGCCTCCAGAACCACGCGGGCGGAGATGAAGGCCTTGGGCGTGACCCCCGCCGCGTCCAGCGATGCGCGCACCAGGCTTTTTTCAGAGCAGCCCAGCTGCTGCGCATACCTGGGCAGCTGGTGCCAGGTGGCAAAGTGCTTTTCCACCAGCAATTCAAACGCCTTGAACCTTTGCAACGCGCGCCCCGGGGCGGCGCGCTGCGCCGACTGCTGCTCGTGCGCCATGCGCAGCCGCGTCAGCAATGCGTACAGCTGGTAGCGCAACAAGGCAGGGGCCTGCAGCGACGCTGCGCTGGTCTGCGTGTCGTGGTGCATCTGCGCAATGGTGTGGGCGACGACCTGCGCGGTGCTGCCATCAAGCACCCACGGCGGCGGCAGCCCGTCCAGCCCTTCCAGCCCTTCCACCGGTGCTTGAGCGTGCACGGCCGGCGGCGCTGACCACAGGAACTCGGGGCGGAACAGGACCATCCAGCCATCCCAGTCCTGCGCGTCTCCAAAGCTGTGGGTTGTGCCGGGCCGCAGGACCAGCACCGAGCCCGGGCCGCAGCGCACATACTCGAAGTCCACCAGATGGATGCAGGTGCCTTCCGTCACGAAGATCAGCGTGGGAAAGGCGTAGCGGTACGTCGACGCGAGCGCCTCGCCGCCCACTCGTTTGCGCAGGTCCGAGACCCGGAATATCTCCAGATCGAGCGGGTACAGCCCCTGCGGCTGATAGCTCAGGTGCTGGATGTCGGGCTGGCGCGCTGCAGTGGGCTGGGGGCGACGTGGGGCCATGGTGGCGAGTGGTGCAAGGCTGCAGAGAAATGTCCTGAAGTGACAGCCATCCGGCCCGTTTCAACCGGTTCTTTGGCATTCGATTGTCCAACAATCACCTCGTCGCCCATCACACCACACGGGGGCGATAACCACAACCAACCCGCTTCACGCTGACCCAAGGAAACCCCATGCACCCCATCGATATCGCCCAGGTCTACATCAAGGCTGCCCAGACCGGCGACCAAGCCACCCTGGCCCACGTCATCTCGCCCGACGTGGTCTGGCACCAGCCCGGCAACAACCAGTTCTCGGGCACCCACCACGGCATTGCTGCCGTGGGCCAGATGCTGGGCCGGATGATGGCCGTGTCGAACGGGACATTCGCGATCACCCGGGCCGACCACTACATGGCCAACGGAGACTGGGTGGCCGTGAGCATTGAATTCGCGGGCCACCGCGACGGCCTGACGCTGCAGCAGCCCGGCGTGGATCTGCTGCGCATCAGCGATGGAAAGATCGTGGAGGTGCGTTTGTTCTCCAGCGACCCGGCGCAGGAGGACGCGTTCTGGGGCCAGTGATAGCGTGGTGCTTGCGCGGTGACTGCGCAGTGACTGGTTTGCGGGCCTGCAGCACTCGGCGGATCACATGTAGGTCGACGCCAGCCCCCCGTCCACCGGGATGTTGGCGCCGCTCACCCAGCGCGCCGCGTCGCTGCACAGAAAGGCGATCACGGGTGCCACCTCATCGCTGAAGGCGGGGCGCTTCATGCGGTGCGCGTCTTTCTCCACGCGGTCCTGCCCCAGCATCTGCACAAAGTCGCCCAGGATGGGCGTGAACACCGGCCCGGGGGCCACGCAGTTCATGCGCACGCCGCGCTCCATGAATATCTTTTGCGACTGCGTGGTGGTCCACACGATCAGCGCCTCTTTGAAGTACTGGTAGCAAGTGTCTTGCGCCACCGGGTGGGCAGCCAGCCACTTCGCACCTTCGTCAAAACTGGCGGTAGCGCCCAGGGTGCGGTGTTGCTCCAGCCGCTGGGGCCACTCGGCGCCCAGGATGGATGCGATGTTGACGATGGAGCCGCCCTCGCCCATGCGCTCCAGCAGGCGGTGCGTGACATGGCGCAGGCCCAGGTAGTTGACCCGGCCCACCAGCTCGGCGGGCGATGTGCCCGGCACGCCCGCAATGTTGGCCAGCGCATCCACCTGTGCGGGTAGCTGCGCTACGGCGGCGTCGATGGCGGCCGGGTCGCCCAAGTCGACCTGCACGAAGCCGTCGAGCGTGAGTGTGGGCGCATTGCGGTCCACACCGATCACGCGGGCGCCTTGCTGGCGGGCCAGCTTGGCAAAGTCCGCGCCGATGCCCGAGCAGCAGCCGGTGACGACGATGGTTTTGTTGTTGAGGGTCATGGAAGTTGTCTCCTGTTTTTTTGGTGAGAGGGCGAGCACAGGTCTTTGGTGCGGCTACGCCGCACCAAAGGTTTGCAAGTTCAGAACGGGAAGGCAGGCGGCGCGTCTTTGATCGTGATCCACTGCCACTGCGTGTACTCGTCGATGTCCGCAGGCCCGCCCACGCTACCCCCATTGCCCGCCACACCGGGGCCGCCAAAGGGGTTGGTGCACTCGTCGTTCACCGTCTGGTCGTTGATGTGGACCATGCCCGCGCGCAGCCGCTGGCCGATGGCCATGGCGCGGCCCACGTCGGGGCTGATGACGGCGGCAGCCAGGCCGCCCTGGCCGGTGTTGGCCAGCTGCACGGCCTCGTCGTCGGTGCGGAAGGTGACGAGGTTGGCCACGGGGCCGAAGGGTTCTTCGTCAAACGAACGGATGCCCGGCTTGACGCACGACAGAACCGTGGGCTGGTAATACAGGCCGTGAAAGGTGCCACCCGCCTCCAGCTTGGCGCCCTGGGCCACGCTGTCGTGGATGACCTGGTCGAAGCGCTGCAGCTGCCTGGCGTCGATCATCGGCCCCAGGGCCACCTGGCCGCTGGCGCCGTCGCCCACGGGCAGGTGCGTGGCCTTGCCCACCAGGCGCTGCAGGATCGCGTCGGCGATCGACGCGTGCACCAGGATGCGGTTGGCTGCCATGCAGATCTGGCCCTGGTGAAACCACGCGCCAAACGCAGCCGCACTGGCCGCAGCATCAGGGTCGGCATCTTCCAGAATGATGAGGTTGTTGGCGCCGCCCAGCTCCAGCGACACCTTCTTGAGGTGCTGCCCCGCCAGCGCGCCGATGCGGCGGCCCACAGCGGGCGATCCGGTGAAGGCGATCATGGGCACGCGTTCGTCCACCACCAGCGCCTCGCCGGCCTCGGCATCGCCGGGCACCACCTGCAGCAGGCCTTGGGGCAGGCCCGCTTCTTCCAACACGCGGGCCATCATGAAGCCGCCGCTGACCGGTGTGCGCGTGTCGGGCTTGAGCACCACCGCATTGCCCAGCGCCAGCGCCGGGGCCACAGAGCGAAAGCCCAGGATGAGCGGGAAGTTGAACGGCGAGATGACCCCCACCACCCCATGCGGTACGCGCCGCGCAATCGACAGTCGGCCGGGCGTGCTGGGCAGCACCTGGCCCTGTGCCTGCATCGGCAGGGCTGCGGCCAGGTGGCTCAGCGTGATGGCCTCGCGCACCTCGTGCTGGCCCTTGGGCAGGATGCCGCCGGTTTCGCGGGCCACGGCCAGGGCCAGTTCATCAAAGTGCTGCTCAAAAATGCGCGCCGCACGGTGGAACACCGCCGCACGCTCGCGCGGCCCCGTCGCCGCCCAGGCAGCCTGCGCCTGCTGCGCCCGGCCAATGGCGGCCTGCATGTCGACCGCACTGGCAATGCCCACGCGGCTGAGCACCTGGCCCGTGGCGGGCTCGACCGCGTCACGCGCCGTGCCGAGCGACGTTTCCCATCCTCCATCAAAGGCCTTGCCCGCCCACAGGCGGTTGTCCAGCAGGCCCGGTTTTTCTGAAACACCCATTGCATTGCTCCTTGGTTGACATCGCCACCCACCGCAGTGCCGCGGGGGTGTCACCTCCCATTGCAACGGGCGTACCAGACCGACGGGCCACCACCCCCTGACACGCCGCAGACGGGGGCTTTTTGAGAGGAGGCGCTACGGACTTTCCCTAGGCTCGAACACGGTGGGCGGGTGCGATCTTTGGCGGGCAAATAGTTACCATTCATAAACAATTGGCATTTCACCAATTGCTCAAATGATCACTTTCTGATCACTTTCTGATCCATTGTTGATGACTGCTGGAGAACTCCATGTCCCGACGCCGTGTGTCCCTGGCCGATCTGAGCCGCAGCACCGCCACCGTGCAGGCCGGGGGGTTGCTTGCCGCGGCCGAGCCGTCTGCCCTGGGCGGGTTTGACACTGTCGGAGTGAGCCAGCACGCCCATCCTACGGTGGCCGACATCAGCGAATGCCTGTTCTTCTCGCCCGGTGACGGGCGCATCTGGCTGCAGGACCAGCGCATGATCCTGCTGCACTCCGAAGCCCTGGGATCGCTGCGGCGCGAGCTGATCGACAGCATCGGCTTGGACAAGGCCCGTGGCCTGCTGACCCGCGCAGGCTACGTGAGCGGTGCCCGCGACGCCCGCCTGGTGCGCCAGCAGTGGCCCGACGCTGAACCCACCGCCGCCGCCATGGCCGGCACCCGCCTGCACGCGCTGGAGGGCGTGGTGCAGGTAGAAGTCGTCCACGCCCGGTACGACGCCGACGCAGGCACGTACGAGGGCGAGTTCCTGTGGCACAACTCCAGCGAAGACGACGAGCACATCGCGGCCTACGGCGTGGGCGGGTCGCCCGCCTGCTGGATGCAGGTGGGCTACGCCACCGGCTACGTCAGCACGCTGTTCGGCCGCATGATCGTCTTTCGCGAGGTGGACTGCCGCTCGTCCGGCGCCGCGCACTGCCGCGTGGTGGGCAAGTCGGCCGAGCTGTGGGACGACCCCGAGCAGGACCTGTTCTACCTGAACGCCCAGGACTTCGTAGGCACCCCACCCGCGTCGCTGCCCGGCGGGGCGCAGGGCAAGGCGCGCACCACGTACCTGGGCGTGCCAGCGGGCCCAACGGCCACGCCCAGCAGCGCTGGCACTGCCGCGGCGGTGCGTGCACAAGGCCAGACCGCCCAGGCCACCATGGTCGGCGCCTCGTCCGCCTTCAACGCCGCGTGCCACATGCTGCAGCGCGTGGCCCCCACCGATGCCACGGTGCTGTTCACCGGCGAATCGGGCGTGGGCAAAGAGATGTTCGCCAGCATGCTGCACCGCATCAGCCCGCGCAAAGACCAGCCCTTCGTGGCCATCAACTGCGCCGCCATCCCCGACACGCTGGTCGAGTCCGAACTGTTTGGCGTGGAGCGCGGCGCCTACACCGGCGCTGGCACATCGCGTCCCGGGCGCTTCGAGCGCGCGCACGGCGGCACCCTCTTCCTGGACGAAATCGGCACGCTCAGCCTGGTCGCCCAGGGCAAGCTGCTGCGCGCGCTGCAGGAGGGCGAGGTCGAGCGCGTGGGCGGCACCCGCACCGTGCGCGTGGACGTGCGCCTGGTCGCCGCCACCAACGTGGACCTGCGCCAGGCGCTGCGCGCAGGCACCTTCCGTGAAGACTTGTTCTACCGCTTGAATGTCTTCCCCATCCACCTGCCCCCGCTGCGCGACCGGCGCGACGACATCCCCCTGCTGATGAGCCACTTTCTGGCGCACTACCAGCGCAAGCACCAGCGCCAGGTGCCGGGCTTCAGCCAGGCGGCGGTCAAGGCAATGTTCCACCACCCGTTCCCCGGCAACATCCGCGAACTGCAGAACCTGATCGAGCGCGGCGTGATCCTGGCCGCCGACGGCGAGCCGATTGAGCCGCATCACTTGTTTGCCGGCGGTGAGCAGCACGGCTGCGGCGGCATGTCGCTGCACTTGAATGCGAACAGCACCGGCACGCTGCATGCGGCGGGGCAGGCACAACGCGGGGCTGCTGCAGTGGCCCGGCAAAACACACCGCCGTCGCACCCGGCACCCAGCTGGAACCCGGCGCCCACCACCCCGCCAGCGATTGCGCCGCTGCACCAGGCCGAGGAACAACTGCTGCGGCAGGCGCTGCACAGCGCGGGGGGCAATGTGGCTGCTGCGGCAAGGCTGCTGGGGATCAGCCGGGCGACGATGGCTTATCGGTTGCGCAAGTTTGGGATTGGCCCGCTGTAGGAGCCGGCCGGTCGTGACTCGGTTTCATCCACGGCGTCAGGGCAAGGATGACGGCCGCCTGCATGCCGATGTGAAGTCGCACCAGCGGCATTTTTTAAGCCTAATAGGCCGCTACCGCTTGTCCCTCAACGGCAGACGGTATCAAAACAATAGCATTGAGCCGTGCAGTCACCACGGCAGCTCCTCACCGCTGTACGCATAAAAGCCCCCGGTGGCCTCCGCGCTCAGGCCATCGAGCACGCGCAGCAAATCGGCAGCGGCCTCTTCGGCAGGCCGCCCTATCTCTGCCCCGCGAAACGGCGCCGACAGCGCCGAGTCGACAGTGCCCGGGTGCAGTGCCGCCAGCACCGCCATTGGATGGGTGCGGGCCATTTCGATGGACGCCGTTTTGAGCAGCATGTTGAGCGCGGCCTTCGATGCGCGGTAGCTGTACCAGCCACCCAGGCGGTTGTCGCCAATGCTGCCCACCTTCGCCGAGAGCACGGCGAGCAGGCTGCGCTCTTGCTTGGGCAGCAGCGGCGCGAAGTGGGCCAGCACCAGCGCTGGGCCAAATGTGTTGGTGCGAAAGGTCGCCTCCATCTGCGCGTAGTTCATCTGGCCCAGGCGCTTTTCAGGCAGGCCGTGGGGGCCGTGCAGCATGCCGGCGGCGTGGATGATGCAGTGCCACGGGCCCTGGGCCTGGAGGTGCTGGGCGGCGTTGGCAATGGTGGCCTCGTCGTCCAGGTCCACTGCCGGAGTGGTGTGGCGGCCCAGGCCTACAGCGTCGGCACAACGGGGGTCGGCCCGCAGGCGGGCCAGCAGGGCACCGCCAATGGCGCCGGTGGCACCGATAACGAGGGCGCGGTAGCCGTGGGGCAGAGACTGCAGGGACGTCAACGGCGTGGCAGGGTGCTGTGATTCAGACATGGCGCGATCCTGCGGTTGAGGTGGCGAGTGGTTGGAGGAACGGCGGGCCTACAACGCATCCAGACGCGTGCGCAGGCCAGCAGCATGTTCGCGCAGCGCATCGAGTTGCGGGCCCTGCATCTTTTGCAGCTGGCGGTACACCATGCCCAGACGCAGGTTGCTACCCAGCACTGCTTCGTTGCGCGCAAAAAAGTCCCAGTACAGCGCGTTGTACGGGCACGCACGCTCGCCCACCTTCAGCTTCTTGTCGTAGTGGCACCCGGTGCAGTAGTCGCTCATCCGGTCGATGTACGCGGCGCTGCTCACGTACGGCTTGGTGGCCAGCAGGCCTCCGTCGGCGAATTGGCTCATGCCCACGGTGTTGGGCACCTCCACCCATTCGAACGCGTCGATGTAAACGCCCAGGTACCAGCGGTGCACGGCGGCGGGGCTCAGGCCCGCCATCAGCGCGAAGTTACCGATGACCATGAGGCGCTGGATGTGGTGGGCGTACGCGTGCTCCAGCGACTGGCCCACGGCGTGCTGCATGCAGCGCATGCGGGTGTGGCCGGTCCAGAACCAGTCGGGCAGCGGCGCGGTGTGGCCCAGGGCGTTGCGCTCGTCGTACCCGGGCATGTGGGCCCAGTAGATGCCGCGCACGTATTCGCGCCAGCCCAGGATCTGGCGGATGAAGCCCTCCACCGCCGGCAGCGGGGCGGTGCCTGCGCGGTAGGCAGCCTCGGCGCGCTGCACGACCTCGCGCGGGTTCAGCATCTTGGTGTTGAGCGCAAACGACAGCAGCGAGTGGAACAGCCGCGCGCTGCGCGTGCTCATGGCGTCTTCGTACGCGCCAAAGTGCGGCAGCGTGGTGGTGATGAAGTGGTCCAGCCACGCCAGCGCTTGTGCCCTGTTGAGGGGCCAGCGCAGTTGCGCGGCCTGGGGGTTGCCGAAGCTTTGCACGCCCGCGGCTTGGATGGTGGCCCACAGCGCGCTGTGGTCGTGCGTGGGGCGTGCATCGGGCGGGGTGGCGGGCGTGCCGGGCCAGGGCTTGCGGTTGTCGTGGTCGTAGTTCCAGTGGCCGCCTTCGGGCTCGCCCACCTCGTCCATCAGCACGCGGTGGCGCTGGCGCATGCGGCGGTAGAAGTGCTCCATGAGCCACTGCGGGCGTCCTCGGAACGTGTCGGCCACCTCGGTGCGGGATGTGTAGAAGTGCTCGCTGCCCACGGCCTCGACGGCAAAGGTTTGCTCCGCCCCCCAGGTGCGCAGTTGCTCGTCCAGCCGCCATTCGTCGGGGTGCTGGTACTGAAGGCGCTGCGCGCCGTAGTGCGCCATGAGCGCGGCCAGGTTGCCGGGCAGGGACTGGCGGTTGCTCGCGTCGTCGATGGCGACGTAGCGTACTCGGTGGCCGGCCGCGCGCAGCTGGCGCGCCAGGTCGCGCATGGCGGCGAAGATGGCCAGGATTTTTTGCGCGTGGTGCAGCACATAGTCGGTCTCTTGCCGCACTTCCATCAGCACGTAGACCACGCCGGCATCGTGCTCGGCAAACCAGCTGTGCAGGGGGTTGAGCTGGTCGCCCAGCACCAAGCGCAGGGTGTGGGCGCGGGGCGGGGGTGGGGTCATGGGGGTGGTCAAAGGGATGTGGTGTGGCGCTGCCGCTGGATTATGTTCGGGCAGCGCCGAGCGGCACGATGGGTGGGCCCAGTTGCGCAGGCGTGGGTAGCCACGACGCGGGCCGGGGCCAGTCTCCAAGGTGACGCGCGGGGGGGGGCAGCCAGTGTTTTCCCCGACCGGTGCGGGCCGGGCCGCGCTGGATACTGGCCGCGCCGCCAGCGGCGGGTGCGCCCTGTGCGGGCCCGGCTGGCAGGACACATAACGACAGGAGACCCGGCCCATGCCCACCCTTGCAACCCCTTGCGCCCCGCCGCCACTCACGCGCCGCCGGTTGCTTACTGCCGCTGCGGCGGCCTCGGCCGCCACGGCCCCCGCGTGGGTGCACGCGCAGCCTGCCGAGGCCTGGCGCATCGGCCAGACGGCGGCGCTCAGCGGGCCGCTGGCCTTTCCGTTTGTGGAGATGAACAAGGGCATCAACGCCGCGTTCATCGAGGCCAACGACAAGGGCGGCGTGGACGGGCGCAAGCTCGAGCTGGTAAGCCTGGACGACGGCGGCGACCCGGCCAAGGCCACGGACAACGCCCGCAAGCTCGTCGAGCAGGAGCGCGCCTTTGCGCTGCTGGGCTGCGGCGGCACCACCAGCGTGATGGGCGCGCTGCCGGTGGCCATGGCGGCCAAGGTGCCGGTGATAGCGCCGGCCACGGGGTCGGACGCGCTGCGGCCCTTCAACCCGCTGGTGTTCCATGCGCGTGCCAGCTATGCGCAGGAGCTGAGCAAGATCGTGCAGCAGCTGGGCTCCACCGGGTTCACCAAGTGCGCGGTGGCGTACTTCGACAACCCGTTTGGCAAGGCGACGCTGGCGGCGTTCGACGCGGCGGCCAAGGCGTATGGCAACACGGCGTGGAAGGCGTTCCTCGTGACCGAGACGCCCGAGGGCATTGCCCGTGCGGTGGACGAGATTGCGGCGTGGCAGCCCAATGCGCTGACGTCGCTGTCGGTGGGGGCAATGGGGATTCCGTTCTACAAGGCGCTGCGCGCGCGGGTGAAGGCGCCGGCTTTTTCGATTTCGTTCCTGGGCTCGCGCCCGCTGCTGGCCGCGCTGGGCGAGTCGGCCAAGGGCATCACGGTGGCGCAGGTGGTGCCCAACCCCGACAGCGTGGCGATACCGGTGGTGAAGGCCTACCAGGCCGCGCTCAAGCGCGTGGAGGGCAGCGCGCCGGGGTATTCGTCGCTCGAAGGCTATGTGAGCGGCCGCCTGATGATCGAGGCGCTGCGCCGCGCGGGCCGCACCGCGTCGCGCGAGAAGCTGATGGAGGCGCTGCATTCCATGCGGCCGTACGACATGGGTGGCTTTGAGTTGCGGTATGGGCCGCAGGACCACAACGGGACGGATTTTGTGGAGCTGACGTATTTCAATGGGGACCGGTTCAGGCGCTGACGCCGTGACGCCGTGAGGCGGAGAAGCGCTGAGGCTTCCATCTGCAAAACGATCCATCAGCGGGCTTGTAGGCCGAAGGCCGCTGCGGGCTGGCCGGTCAGGGGCCGGTGCTGCCGCCACCGGCGGGGCGCTGGCGCTTGTGTTCGCTGCGGCAGCGGTCGGAGCAGTATTTCACCTCGTCCCACACCTTCTCCCATTTCTTGCGCCAGGTGAAGGGCCGGCCGCAGTGCAGGCAGGTCTTGTGCGGCAGGTCGTGCTTCTTGCGCATGCGCATGGGTGTGCAGAGATACCAGGGTGCAGTGGCTGGGCGTGCGGATTGAACAGACAGTTGAACGGGGCGGCTGGCTGCGGTGAAGGCGGGTGGTGCATGGCGAGCCCGGCACCAGGCAGCAACACCCCTGCCGCCGCCATTGTGCCGCAGCCGGCCGATGCCCCCAGCCGCGCAGGCGGGCGGCGGCGCCCGTAAACTTGCGCCCATGACGCTCAAAATCACCGTGTATTCCAAGTCCGCCTGCCCGCAGTGCGACTCCGTCAAGAAGCTGCTGCAGTCGCGCGCCCTGCCCTTTGAAGAGATCAAGATCGACGACGAGGCCGAGCGCCTGGCTTTCTATGCCAAGTGCGGGCCGTCGGTACGGCAGATGCCGCAGGTCTTCATCAACGACCAGCGGGTCGGCGGCCTGGCGGGCGTGCAGGCTGCCCTGGCGCAACTGGCCCAGCAGCAACCGTAACCACGGCTGCGGCAACCGCCAAAGCCCCGACAGCCACCACCGGGTCGCGCACCGCTAGCGGTACTGCGCTGCGGTGATGAACTGGCCGAACGTCTCGCACCACACGACCACGGTGTTGAACTTGGCAGGGTCTGCGCCCTGCGGCACCGGGACGATGAAGTTGTCGAAGGTCTTGACGTCGCCGATGCGCAGCATCTGCGGCTTGATGCGCAGAAAGTCGGCCTCGGTCTCCACGAACTGGGGCGACAGGTAGAGCTTGTAGTCGGGCCCGGGGGCCAGCCTGCCCTGCAGGCTGATGCTATGCGGGCCGATGTGGACCGTGCCCTCGCCCCAGTGCAGCGCGTCGCTGCCTTTCAGGTCGCGGCGCAGCGTGGCCGTCCACTGCGCGGTGGACGCTCTGGGCTGCAGGTCTTGCTGCGTGGGGCTGGCCGGCGCGATGAGGATGGGCAGCACGTACACCCCCGCGCCAAAGCCCACTGCCACGGCCAGCAGGTGCGAGGCGGTCAGCGCCAGCAGTTTCTTCATCGCTGTGCCGCAATCATCACAGCCATCACGGCCACTGCAGGTGCGTGGCGGCGCGGTACTGCACCGGCGCTTTCGCATGCAGGCCAGCGCCGCCGGCAGACCGCACGACGGCGGGCTCGGCCGGGCCGGGGTCCTTCACGCCGTGCACCAGAAACCTGTCGACCAGCGCAAAGTGCGCGGGCACGTTCAGCGCCGGGGCGTGGCCGCAGCCGGCCACTTCGATCACTTGGGCCTGGCCGCGCGCGCCGGGGCCGCGGGTCAGCATCTCGGCGGTGACGTCGCTCAGCACCAGGTCGGACTGCTCGCCGCGCAGGCACAGCACGGGGATGTCCAGCGCGTCGTAGTGGTCCCAGATCAGGTAGTCGTTGGTGTGGTGGGTGAACTGCTGCACCATGGCCGGATCATAGTGCGGCGTCACGCGGCCGTCGGGCAGGCGGCGGGTAGAGGTCTCGGTCAGACGGCGCCACTGCGCGTCGCTGAGCCAGCCGTAGGGCTGGTACACCTGCCGGAAGAACGCTTCGAGTTCCTGCACCGTGCCGAACGATGGCGGCTGGCCCGCATAGGCCTTGATGCGCTCGAGCGCCGCATCGGCCAGGCGGGGCGCGTTGTCGTTGAGCAGCAGGCTGGTGATGCGCCCCTTGAGTTGCGGCTCGAACAGGCCCGACGCGCACACGGTGCCGATGGCCCCGCCCATCGATGTGCCCACCCAGTGCGCCTTGTCGATGGAGAGCTGGTCGAACAGGTCGGCCGCGATGCGTGCGTAGAAAGACAACTGGTATTCGTCCTCTGGCGCCCGCGCCCACTGACTCAGGCCCCGGCCGATGGTGTCGGGGCAGATCACGCGAAAGCGTGGCGCCAGGTGGGCCGCCAGCTCGTCCATGTCGCGCCCGGTGCGCGCCAGGCCGTGCCAGGCGATGACCACCGGCGCATCGGGTGCGCCCCACTCCATGTAGTGGATCTCATAGCCGGCGCAGGTGGCGTAGCGCGAAGTGGGGGACATGGTGGCAACCTTTGGGGACGAAAACGAAAATGGAAAACGGCGGGCGGCTGCGTATGCGGGGCGGCATGGACGGATGTGCATTCGACCGTTCAACCAGGCGGGAGCCGCAGACAGTGCTGTAGCACGGCAAGGCGAACCAACGACGTTCAACGGTTGAAGGCATATCCGTACTATTTCATCAGGCGGCCGTTGCTGCCGATGACGGTGACCTCCACATAGCGCGAGCCGATGCGGTTGGTGGGCGAGTAGCCGAGCGTGATGCCGCCCAGGTCGTAGCTCTGCAGCGATTCCAGCGCCTTGACCACCCGGGCGCGCGAGGGCACAGGCCCCGCACGGCGCAGCGCCTCGACCAGCACCTTGGCACCCAGGAACTGCTCGAAGCTGGTGTAGTTGACCTCGGCGTCGGGCGCGTATTTCTTGAGCAGCGACTGGTACTCGCGCACCACGGGCAGCTGGGGCCGGTAGGGGTAGGGCACCACCTGGCTGATGCCCAGGCCGTGCGCGTTCTTGATGCCCGCGAGCTTGACCAGCTCGGTCGGGTCCACCACCGAGATGTTGTACAGCTGCGCGCCGCCGCCCTGCTCGCGATAGCGCTGGATGAACGCGGCGGCGGGCTTGTTGATGGCGATCATGATGACCGCGTGCACATCGGCGGCCTTGATGGCCTTGACGGCGTCATCGACCTGGTCGGTGTTGCGCTCGTAGCCCGCGGCCACCACGAGCTTGAGGTTGCGCTTGGCCAGCGCCGCCTCCACGCCCGCCAGGCCCGCCTTGCCGAAGCCGTCGTCCTGGTACATCACGGCCACGCGGTTCATGCCCAGGGTGGTGAGCTGCTGCACCATGTGCTCGGTCTCGTCCACGTAGCCCGCACGCACATGAAAGATCCAGGGGTTGAACGGGCTGCGCAGCGACTCGCCGCCCGTGTACGGCGCCACCAGCGCGGCGCCGCCCTGCTCCAGCACGCCGTCGGCCAAGAGCTGCGTGATGTTGGCGGTGCCCGCAAAGCCGTACAGCGCCACCACGTCGGGGCGCGCCAGCATGCCGCGGGTCAGGCGCACGGTGTCTGCGACCTTGTACGCGTCGTCCACCACCTCCTGGCGGATGGTGGCGCCGTGCACGCCGCCCTGGGCGTTGACCCAGTCGAAGTAGATCTTGCCGCCCAGCACCATCTGCGCGCCGGTGCTGGCCAGCACGCCCGACAGCGGGGCCACCTGCCCCACCACGACCTCGGCCGCGTGCAGCGGGGGCGCCAGGGCGGCACTGCACACAGCCACCGTCATTGCCGCCATTGACGCCATTGACGCCAGCCTGGAGGCTGCGCAGCGGGTCCATCGTTTGAGCTTTTCCATCGTGTCGTGTCTCCGTTCGGATGTCGTTCGCGCAGCCTTCCGGTGAGCGCGGGCACGGGGCCTGTGCTCACCCTGGGGGGCTGGACTGCGGTGGTCTTGCGAAGCTCCTTGCGGTCAGTCAGGGATGGTGATGGCGCCTGCTGCCGTGACGGCAATGGCGTTGGCGGCCACGGGGGTGGTGGCCAGTGGTGGCACGTTGGCCGCGGTGATGGCGGGCGCGCTGCCGGCCACGCCGCCGCGCGGCACGGTGCGCACCACCTGGCTGGCGGGCAGTGCCTTGCCGTTGGCCAGGTGCTCGTACACCGCGTCGAGCGCGTGGTTCAGGTACACGTGCAGCGGCACATAGCGGGTGTCGTAGCCGGGCAGCACGGTGGGCAGGCCGATGAAGCTGTCGAAGTGCTGGGCGTTGGCCACTTCCACATAGCTGAGCTTGCTGCCCGCGCCCTCGACCTTCTTGTTCAGCGCGGCGTAGGGGCGCGAGGTGTGGCTCACGGGCAGCAGCGCATCGGCGCGGCCGTGCACGATGATGGCGGGCTTGCCGCGCAGGTTGCCGTTGCGGCGGGTCTCGTCCACGCCGGCCTGCAGCTTCTTGGCGGCGGCGTCGGTGCCGGTGACCAGGTTGCGCAGGCACAGCGCGCCGGGCGTGTTCCAGTCGGCCACGCCGGACTCGGACACCGACAGAAAGTCGCGCGCGGCGCCCAGCCTGCCCTGGTTGTTGATAAGCTGGATGCCGCCCGATGGCGGCACGCCGTTGCCCGTGGCGAACATGCCCGCCAGCGCGGCGGGTGCGAGCGGCGCCACCGCACCGGCTGCCGTGGCACCGGCGTAGCTGAAGCCGCACAGGTGGTCCTTCACGCTGGCGCGCGAGAGGCTGTTGGCAAAGGTCACCGCCACGGCGGGCGCGACTTCGAACGCGGCCAGCGATGCGTGCAGGTCGTTCGACTCGGGCTCCCAGCCGTAGTCGCGCAGCCTTTGCAGCGCCTCTTCGGCCTGCGTGGCGGTGGCGGAGGCCGACAGCAGCCCGGCGGTCTTCAGTGCCGCGCAGCGGTTGGGCGCAATGGGCAGCGCCGCGCTGGCAAAGCCCGCAGCGTACGCAGCCGCGTAGGGGCTGGTGCTGACCGAGGCCGCCAGCGACGCACAGGCCTGGTACAGGTTGGCGTAGGTGGTGAAGTCCACCAGCGTCTTGCCCGTGACGGCGACGGTGGTGCTGCCGCGGCGCACGGTGACGCCCGGGTTGGCCGGCAGCTCCAGCGCCGGCTCGGACACGGCCACGCCGCTGATGAGGCCCTGCGTGTCCTGCTCGGCCGCGGCAATGGCGGCGCCGCCGCCGTTGGAGATGCTGGACGCGATGACGATGGTGTTGGCGGGCGTGAGCGTCTTCAGGCGCTGGCCGGCGGCGTCGGTGTTGCCGTAGCGCTGGTTGAGCACGTAGTAGCCGAACTCCACCGCCTGCAGCGTGGTAGTGCCCCAGTCCTTCTCGGAGTTCTGGCCCGAGTGCGCGTGCTTGAAGGCAAAGCGGTTGGGCGTGGCGGTGTTGAAGGCGGCCAGCTCGGTGGCGGTGAGGCCGGCGTTGAAGGCCGCGTTCTTGCCCGCCGCGGCGGCGGTGGCGCGTGTGCCGTCGATGAGCGGCACGGTGTCGTTTTGCAGGTCGTGCGGTGCGCCGCCCGTGCCTTTGTCCGAGTAGGCCACGGCGCAGCCCTTCTTCAGGCCCCATTCGCCGGTGGAGATGCCGCCGTACACGCCGCGCGAGCCCGAGGTGGTGGCCGTGATCATGCAGGGCTTGGCCGGGTTGAACGTGGTGGGCACCTGCACCATGAGCGTGACGTTCTTGCGGCCCGTGCCGTCGTCGGCAAAGGCGATGTACTCGGTGCCCGCCACCTTGCCCTCGCCGGTGGTGACCTTGCCCTGCGCATCGACGTTGGGGCCGTACAGCAGGCCGTAGCCGCCCGCGGCGGTCATGTCGAGCATGCCGCGGTAGTTGGTGTGGATGGCCGTGCGGCGCAGCTCGGCCGCGGTGGGCTTGAGCGGGTCGGCAGAGGCCGGCGGCAGGGCTGCGGCCAGGCCGCTGGCCCCGAGGCCTGCGGTCAGCAGGTCGTTGCTGGTGCCGTCGTAGCTGGTCTCGCTGATGGCGCCCAGGTACGCGGGCTTGGCGTTCAGCGCGGGTGCGTTGTTGTTGCTGCTGTCACCGCCATTGCCGCCGCAGGCCGCGAGGACCGCTGCCGCCAGGGCCGCGGGGACGAAGGGGCGCAGGCCCCCGTGGATGCTTTTCTTCACCATGTGCTTGTCTCCTGTTTTTGTCTTCACTTTTTTACACAGCTACCCCGCACCTCACCCACGCCCGCTCCTGCGGGCGCCACCCACGTCCGCGCTGGCGGACGTGTGGTGCTCAGGCCTTGCGCGCCGCGGCCGCGCGCAGGCGCCCCACCACACCGGTGGGGAAGTAATAGACCGACAGGACGAACAGCACGCCCAGCCACAGCAGCCAGCGGTCGGGCGACAGCAGCCCGGAGAGCCAGGGCAGACCCGACGCGGCCTCGCTGCCCAGGCGCAGCAAATCCTGCAGGTAGCTTTGCGCCACGAGGAACAGCACGGCGCCGATGGCCGAGCCGTAGATGGTGCCCATGCCGCCGATCACGACGATGAGCAGGCAGTCCATCATGATCTCGAAGCTGAGCGAGGTGTCCGGCCCGTTGTAGCGCAGCCAGAGCGCGAGCATGGCGCCCGCGCAGCAGGCGAACAGGGCCGACAGCACGCTGGATGTGGTGCGGTACACCACCACGCGGTAGCCGATGGCCTCGGCGCGGAACTCGTTCTCGCGGATCGCCTGCAGCACGCGGCCGAAGGGCGAGTTCACGATGCGCAGCAGCGCCAGCACCAGCGCCACGGCCACCACGAAGAGCAGGTAGTAGCACAGCAGCCGCCCGTCCAGCGTGACGCCCAGGAAGGGCTCGTCGAACGGCTCGAAGCTGGGTGACAAGATCTCGGGCACCTTGAAGGTCAGGCCGTCTTCGCCGCCGGTGATGTCCGACAGCTGCGAGGCCAGCGTCTGGAACGCCGCCGCCACGGCCAGCGTGATCATCGCGAAGAAGATGGCGCGCACCCGCAGCGAGAACAGCCCCACGGCCAGCGACAGCAGCAGCGAGAGCACCAGCGCGCCACCCAGCCCCACGCCCAGTGCGGCCCAGGTCGGCCCCATGCGCGTGGTGGCCACCGCGATGCCGTAGGCCCCGATGCCGAAGAACATGGTGTGCGCAAAGCTCACGATGCCGGTGTAGCCCAACAGCAGATCGAAGCTGGCGACCAGCACCACGAAGATCAGCACCTTGGCCGCGACGGACAGCGCCTTGACGCCCGGGAACAGGAACGGCGCGAACGCCAGCCCCAGGAAGATGGCCACGAGGATCACCGCCAGCAACTTGCTGCGCGGGTAGTCGCCGGAGAGAAGTCGGTTCAGCATGTTGTGGGGCTCCTCTTCAACGGTTGGCGACTGGGTAGACGCCCTGCGGACGCCACAGCAGGATGGCCACCATCAACGCGATGTTGGAAAACAGCGCCACCTTGGGCAACAGAAAGCCGGTGTAGTTGGCCATCAGCCCCACCAGCAGCGCGCCGATGAGGGCGCCGCCCGTGGACCCCAGGCCGCCGATGATGATCACGATGAAGATCAGCACGTTGACCTGCGCGCCCATCTGCGGGATCACGTTCTGCTGGTACAGGCCCCACATCACGCCGCCCAGGCCCGCCAGGGCCGAGCCCACGACGAACACGCCCACGAACAGGCGGCGGATGCGGTAGCCCAGGGACTCGACCATCTCGCGGTCCTGCACGCCCGCGCGGATGAGCAGGCCGACCTTGGTGCGCGACAGCGTCCAGGCCAGTACGCCGAAGACCACCAGGCCCACCGCCACGGCGATCAGTCGGTATTTCTCGATGGCGGCGTCGCCCACGAGCAGCGAGCCGCGCATGCCTTCGGGCAGCGGCAGCGGGATCTGCGCGGGGCCCCAGATGACCTTGATCAGCTCTTCGCCGATGATCATGCCGCCCATGGTGATGAGGATCTGCTTCAAGTGCTGGCCGTACACGGGCCGCACGATGAAGCGCTCGAACGCCAGGCCCACCGCGCCTGCGACGGCCATGGCCACCAGCATGGCGGGCAGCACCGCCATCAGGTTGCGCCACAGGTCGGCGCTTTGCGTGTAGTCGCCCATGGCGCCCAGCACGCTGGTGGCGACGAAGGCACCGAGCGCGATGAACACGCCGTGGCCGAAGTTGAGCACGTCCATCAGGCCGAACACGAGCGTGAGGCCCGAGGCGATGATGAAGATGATCATGCCCATGGCCAGGCCCGCCACCGTGAGCGTGAGCCAGGTGCTGGGCGAGCCGATGAAGGGCAGCACCACCAGCGCGAGCGCCGGCACCAGCGCCAGGGGTTTCCAGTCGAAGTCGCGGGCGATGATGCTCATGCCGGACCTCCTGGGCGTGTGGGTGCTGTGGCAGAGTTTGCTACGCTTTTGATAGCTGTTTGCGCTTGCCTATCCAGCGATAGAGCACCAAAAGGCTTGAAATTCAGAGTGTTTGTCATAGTGCCAGCCCCAGCAGCGACCGCTGCAATGCCTCGTCTTGCGCCAGCGCGGCCATGCTGCCTGCATGCACCACCTGGCCGTTGTCCATCACGGCGACGGTGTCACCCAGCCGCTTGGCGAAGTTGATGTTCTGCTCGACGAGCAGGATGGTCACGCCGCTCTTCTTGAGCTGGTCGAACGCCTCGATCATGTTGTTGATGATGGCGGGCGCGAGGCCCTTGCTGGGCTCGTCCACGATGAGCAGGTCGCGCGGCTCGACGATGGCGCGGCTCACGGCCACCATCTGCTTTTGTCCGCCGCTGAGCTTGCCCGCGGGGTGGTTCCAGAACTTCTCCACGGCCGGGAAGAGCCGGAAGATCCATTCGAGCCGGGCCGTGTCCATCTGCGCGGCGTTCTTGGCGCCGCGCGCGGCCAGCAGCATGTTTTCCTTCACCGTGAGGTCCGCGAAGATGCCCATGTTCTCGGGCACGTAGGCGATGTTCATGCCGGCGATGGCGGGCGTGTTCATGGCCGTGATGTCGCGACCCGCGAAGTGGATGCTGCCCTGCGACGCATGCCACAGGCCCATGATGGTGCGCAGCGTGGTGGTCTTGCCCGCGCCGTTGCGGCCCAGCAGCATGGTGAGCTGGCCCTTGGGCACGGCCAGGTCGACGCCGTGCAGGATGTGGTACGCGCCGATGTGGGTGTGCACGCCTTTGAGTTCGAGCAGGTTGCCCGCGTTGTTGTGGGTGTTGGGGGTCGTCATGCGGCCGCCTCCTTCGTCACGCCGAGATAGGCTTCCTGCACCACGGGCGAGGCGATGACTTCGGAGGGCACGCCGTCGGCCACCAGGGTGCCGTTGGTCAACACGATGATGCGGTCGGCCAGCTCGCGCACCACGTCCATCTTGTGCTCTACCAGCAGGATGATCTTGGTCTTGTCTTTCTTCAGCTCGCGGATCAGGTTCAGGATCACGGGGGCCTCGTCGTGGCTCATGCCGGCCGTGGGTTCGTCGAACATGTAGACCTGCGGCTCCAGCGCCATGAGCAGCGCGACTTCAAGCTTGCGCTGGTCGCCGTGCGGCAGGCTGGCCACAGGCGTGTCCTGCCGGTCGAGCATCGCCACGGCCTGCAGGATGGCGCGGGCGCGGTCGGTCAGGTCGCGGTGGTCGCTCCAGATGCTCCACAGGTTCAGGCCCCGGCGGTGCTTGCCCTCTTGCGTGGCCTGCACGGCCAGGCGCACGTTCTCCAGCACGCTGAGGTTGGGGAACAGGTTGGTGAGCTGAAACGCCCGTCCCAGGCCTGCATGCGTGCGCGCCGAGACGGACTGCCCCGTGAGGTCCTGCCCACCCAGCGTGACGCTGCCCGCCGTGGCGCGCAGCTGTCCCGAAATGAGGTTGAAGTACGTGGTCTTGCCCGCGCCGTTGGGGCCCACGATGGCGGTCAGCGTGCCGGGCTCGAAGGAGCAGGTCACGGCGTTGACCGCCACGTGGCCGCCGAAGCGGATGGTCAAGTCCTTGGTGGACAAGGTGCTCATGGGTAGTGCTTCACTTTCACTGTCTTTGTTCTCTCTTTTAGAGCGTCTCAAAAAGCTCTTTGGGCGTCGTTGCTGCGCCTTGTCGTACTTGCGTACTGCCTGCGGCGCAGCGCCTAGCCCAAACCGCTGCGCTGAGCTTTGTGAGGCGCTCTGGGTCCGTGGGCCTGGCACCCTGCCCTCAAGGCCAGGCGCCAGGCGGTCACTTCATTTCATTTCATTTGATTCTGTATCGCACTGCGTGCCCTGGCGATCAAGGGCAGGTGCCGATGACGTAGTAGTTCGGACTGGTCTGCTTCAAGGTGTTGTTCACGAAGATGTTCCACAGCCCCATGCTCTGGTTGGAGCCCAGCGCGAAGGTGTAGCCGCCATACACATACGCCCGGCCGGCCATGGTGTGGGCGTAGTTGCTGGCGGTGGTGCAGGTGGCACCGCCGCCGGACGCGGCCAGCGTGGTGCCGGATGCAGCGGTGGATGCCGCACCCTCGGCACCGTTGGCGTCGGCGGCGCGCACCGTCCAGCTGTAGGTGGTGGAGGCGGCCAGGCCGGTGTCGGTGTAGCTCGTGCCGCTCACCGGCAGCGCGTTGACCTTGTTCGCATTGCGGTAGACGTTGTAGCTGGCCGCGCCCGAGACAGCGCTCCAGCCCACCACCATGGAGTTGGCCGTGGCGCCCGAGGTGCTCACGCCCGTGGGGGCGGGCAAGGCCGGGTTGGTGGGCGGGTTGGTCGTGCCGCCGCCGCTGGAGACCTGGTCCACCATGGCCTTGATGGCGGCCATCTGCGGGCCGGACTTCTTGGCGTAGTTGGCGTTGTCGTAGCCCCACCAGTCAAAGCAGCTGTTGGTGGCTGCGGTGCTGGTCTGCGGGTAGAGCATCACGATGTTGTTGGTCTCGGCCCAGCGGTTGTAGCCGGTGTTGCGCACGTACTGCTGCTGCACGTCGCTGATGTTCTGCTTGCAGCCGTGCAGCACCACGTGCAGCTTGCAGGTGGCGGTGCCGCCCGCCTGGCAGGCCTGCGGAATGTAGGCCCAGCCGGTGGTGGCCATGCCGTGGTTGGTGATGAACTGGTTCTGGTTGAACTCGACGTAGTTGCCCGTGGGCAGCGCAGCAGTGCTGCGCGGGCTCAACGTGCCGTACAGGTGCTGCAGCATGGCGCCGGCCAGGTCGAAGTTGCAGTCGCTGATGTAGGGCGCGCCCTTGGTGGAGCAGCCGTTGCCGTAGTCGTCGGTGACCATGGCGTGTTCGGCCGCGATGTCCTTCTTGTAGACCACGTTGGCCGCGGGCACGAAGCTGTTGTAGTAGGTGCGCAGTGCGTCCATCACGCCGGTCTTGACCACGCTGTCGAGCGTGCCCGAGAACAGGTAGACCTTGGAGTTCTGCAGGTTGGCCACCGGGTCGATCAGGCCCTGGCTGGCCCAGGTGTTGGTGGTGCTCACCAGCGTGCTGGTGGGGATGCTGGCGGGGCTGGCCATGCAGCGCCCGGTGGCGTTGATGATGGAGCCTTCGGCGCAGTAGAACGGCCCGCCGGCGACCACGCCCGCGCCCTTGGCAAAGGTGGCCGAGTACGCCACGTGCAGCTGCACGGCCATGAAGCCGCCGGCCGACAGGCCCGACACGGTGGTCTGTGTCTTGTCGATCTTGAGTGCGGGGAGGTTGACGGCAGCGTGAGCGCCGCCTGATGCGCACAGTGCCAAAGCAGCCCCTGCTGCAGCCGCCCGGATGAAATTGAAAGCCATGTTGTCTTGTCTCCAAATAATTTTGAGAAAGTCTGACCCAGCCTCCGTGTAGACCCGGAGGTTCATGCATCAATCCACTGGAAAAAAAGGGGCGGCCGCCCCCGCGAGGATGGATCCCCGCCGGACTGAACGGACGTCAGCCAGCGGGGCCACGCAAACCGTTCATCGCTTGTTGCGAATCGGCACTTGCATCTCTTCAGGCTTGATCTCGCGCACCAGCTCGGGCACGCCCCAGGCGAAGGCCGGGTCCACTTTGATCTTGAAGTGGTACATGCTCTGCATGGCCTGGTGGTCTTCCTTGCGGAAGGTCATCTTGCCCTTGGGGGTCTCAAAACTCATGCCTTCCATGGTCTTGATGAGCTTGTTGGTGTTGGTGTCGCCCCCCGTGGCCTTGAGCGCGGTGACCAGCGCCATGGCCGAGCTGAAGCCGCCGGCGGTGAAGAAGTCCGGCGGGGTCTTGAACTCCTTGTAGTGCGCGGCCACCATGGCTTCGTTCACCGGGTTCTTGGGGATGCCGAAGTAGTAGTAGGTGGCGCCTTCCATGCCGGGGAAGTTCTTGTAGCTGGCCATGGCCGGCAAGATGTTGCCGCCCGTGGCGATCTCGATGCCGTAGCGCTTCAAGTCCAGGTCGGCGATCTTGAACGGGTTGCCGGCGCCGGCCCAGACGATCCAGATGATCTTGCGGCCGGGCTGGTCTTTGAGCTTGTCGATCAGGCGCTGGGCACCGGCGGTGAAGTCGGTGGTGGCGGCGGGCAGGTATTCCTCGTGCGAGAGCTTGGCCTTCTTGATGGAGTCCTTGAAGGCCTTGACGCCGTCGCGGCCGAAGGCGTTGTCCTGGGCCAGCGTGGCCACCGTCACGCCTTCCTTGTCGATCGCCACGGCGTTGGAGATGGCGTCCTGGCTGCTGTTGCGGCCGGTGCGGAAGATGTACTTGTTCCACTTGTCGCCGGTGATCGAGTCGGCCACGGCGGGCTCGACCAGCAGGATCTTCTTGTACTCCTCGGCCACGGGCAGCAGTGCCAGCGCAACGCCGGACGAGGTGGGGCCCACGGCGATGTCGGCCTTGTCGTCGGAGTACGCGGTGGCCAGCAGGCTCTTGCCCAGGTCGGGCTTGCCCTGGTCGTCCTTTTCGATGACGACGAGCTTCTTGCCATTGACGGTCATGGTGCCGCCGGTGGCGTAGTTCAGGCCCATGATCAGGCCGGTCTGGGTCTGCTTGCCATAGGCCTCCAGCGGGCCGGTCTTGCTGTAGATGTGGGCGATGCGGATCTCGCCGGACGACTGGGCGAACGCGGGGGCGGACAGCGTGGCGGCTGCGGTGACTGCTGCGGCAGCGAGGGCGACCAGGGTGCGACGGTGCATGGCGATGTCTCCTTTGTGTTGATGCCTGAACATTGCACAGTTCGTGCCAAGGTGCAAGCTGTTGATTTTCAAAGAAATTTTCTGAGTACCGCCAAGCCTATGCCTGAAATCAATACAGTCAAATTGCCTGAATTTCAGACATTTGCCTGAAATTTATTCAGGGTTTTCCAGACGTCCATAGAGCGTGGCGCGCGAGATGCCCAGCTGCCGTGCGGTGGCCAGCTTGTTGCCGCCATGGGCCTTCATGGCGGCGTGGATGGCGCGCTGCTCCAGCTCGGCTACCTGCTCGGCCAGGGGGCGCAGGTAGCGCGATTCATCCTCGGCCTCCACCACCACGGCGGTGGTGTCCTGCACGGGTGCTGCGGGCTCCACGCCGGCCTCGCGCAGCACGCGCTCGAGCTGTGCGGCATCGATGGACTGCGAGTCCGAGCGCATCACCGCCTGCTCCAGCACATTGCGCAGCTCGCGGATGTTGCCGCGCCAGGGCTGGCCGGCCAGCAGGGCCAGCGCGTCGGGCAGCAGCTCGGGCGGGGGCGTGCCGTTGCGCAGCGCCAGGTCTTCGCCCAGGGCTTCGACCAGCGCGGGGATGTCGCTGCGCCGCACCCTGAGCGGCGGCACGCGCACCGGCAGCACGTGCAGGCGGTAGAACAGGTCTTCGCGGAACTTGCCTTCGCGCACCAGTGCGGCCAGGTCGCGCGACGTGGCGGCCAGGATGCGCACGTTGAAGGGCACGAGCTTGTTGGAGCCCAGGGGTTCGATCTCGCCTTCCTGCAGCGCCCGCAGCAGCTTGGCCTGCAGGCTTTGCGGCATGTCGCCGATCTCGTCGAGGAACAGCGTGCCACCATCGGCCAGCTTGAACTTGCCGTCGCGGCCCTTGCGGTCGGCGCCGGTGTAGGCGCCGGGGGCCACGCCGAAGAACTCGGCCTCCAGCAGGGTGTCGGGCACGGCGGCGATGTTGACGCTGACGAAGGGGCCGCCCGCGCGGCTGGACGCCGCGTGGATGGCGTGGGCCAACAGCTCTTTGCCGGTGCCCGTCTCGCCCAGCAGCAGCACGGGGCTTTGCGACTGCGCCGCGCGCCGCGCCTGGCGCTTGACCTCGGCGGCGGCGGGGCTCGATCCGATGAAGCTGGCAAAGGTGTACTTGGAGCGCCGCTCGCCATCGCCCGCCACGGCCAGGCTGCGCCGGCGCTGGCTGGCCAGCTCGCGCCGCGCGTCGTCCAGGTCGCGCTGCAGCAAAGCGAACTTGCTGATCAGCGGCTGCAGCGTGGTCTCGGGGTGGTCGAACAGCACGATGCCGATGGCGCCGATCACGCGGTCGGCGTCGTCGCGCAGCGGGATGCGGCTGACGACGAAGGTGCCGGCCTTGTTGGTCAGCAGGTCGATCAGCACGGGCTGGCCGGTCTCCAGCACGCGGCGCATCTGGGTGTTGGGGATCACCTCTTCGACCGTGCGGCCGACGAACTGGTCGACCGACGAGAACCCCAGGTCGGGCAGAAAGCGCTGGTACCCCTCGTTGACCCACACGATGCGCCCGCTGCGGTCCACCAGGAACATGCCCTGGCTGACGCTGGAGAACAGCTGGAACATGGAGCGCGCCGCCAGTTCCAGAATGCCCTGGGCGTCCAGCGGCAGGGCGGGGGCGTCATCGGTGAGCAAAGACATCCGCGGATGGTAGCGCGGCGGCGCTGGGCGGGGCCGCACCACCGCGGCGGCGGGTGCAGGTACTGCAAGCACCATTTGCTATACAAAATATAGCTGCTGGCGCTTTACCATCCAGCGCTAGGTGGCATTTTCATTCAAAAGTGCAGATGCCTCGATGCCTCCGTCCACCCCCGCCGGATACTGCGACCGCGTCATCCGCAGCACCACCATGGGCTGGATCGCCGCGAGCACCTCAGCCTCGCGCACGGCCAGGGGTTGGTCTACCAGGATGCAGGGCTTGCCGGTGCGGCGGCAGTGGTCCTGCACGCGCCAGTACTGGTCGTGGCTGATGCAGCCGGTCTGGCAGATCACCAGGTCGGCGGCGGCCAGGTTGGCATCCAGGGCCATGTGTTCTGCCGCCTCGACATCGTTGCGCACCATGGCATGGGGCCGGGGCTGAAAGGCCTGCGCCGCAGGCGGGAGCGGTGCGGCAGGCAGCGGTGCCGAAACATGCGCTGCGGCAGTGGCTGGCGGATGAATCAGCCCTGCCCTGTCAGCCCCTCCCAGCCCTTCCTGCACCGCCGCGCGCGCGCCTTGCGACGCTGCCTGGCGCCAGCGCAGGCACTCGCGCGACAAGGCGGTGATGCGCTCTGCCAGTTGGCCTATGTGCCGCGCCATGGCCTTGCGGCGGGGCAGCCCGGGGTGCGCAGCTTGCAGCTGCTCCAGCTCGTCCCGGGCAATGGCCAGGCGCGTGTCGCGCAGCACGACCGCCCCGCGCAGGCGCACCACCTCGGCGGTCAAGGCATCGATCTGCGCAGCCTGCATGGCGATGGCGGCGCTGCAGCGCTGTTGTGCGTCGCCCAGCTGGCGGCACAGCGCCAGAAACTCCTGCGGAAGTGAATGCATGCACCACCCTTGCAAATAAGAACTATTCGCATTTTATGATAGAATCATGCCTCGTTGAGCAAGCCGCCTGGTGGGGAGGGCATGGAAGGACGTCAGGGCCTTCGGTGTCTGGCTTGCGATGACTTTGCTGCTGACCCATAAAAAAACCGCGCTGGGAGGCGCGGTTTTTTTGTTGGTGCAGACAGCCGGTCGGGTCTGGGTCTAACCCTGCGCGAGTGCCAGCTTGCGGGCAGCCCAGCGGCGTGCCAGGCGGGGCAGGATCAGCACGGCCACGACGATGATCATCAGCGTCAGCGAACCGGGGCGCTCGAAGAAGATGGTCCACTTGCCTTCGCCGATGGCGACCGCATTGCGCATCTGCGCTTCGGCCAGCGGGCCGAGGATCATGCCCACCACCACAGGCGCTGCGGGGAAGTCGAAGCGGCGCATCACCACGCCCAAGAGGCCGATGGCGTACAGCAGCACCAGGTCGAATGCGCTCTGGCGCATGCCGTACACACCCAGGGTCGCAAATACCAGGATGCCCGCGTACAGGTACGACTTGGGGATCTTGAGCAGCTTGACCCACAGGCCCACCAGCGGCAGGTTCAGGATCAGCAGCATGACGTTGCCGATGTACATCGACGCGATCAGCGCCCACACCAGTGCGCCGTTGCTGGTAAACAGCTGCGGGCCGGGCTGGATGCCGTAGTTCTGGAACGCGCCCAGCAAAATCGCCGTGGTGTTCGACGTGGGAATGCCCAGCGTGAGCAGCGGGATCAGCGTGGCCGTGATGGCTGCGTTGTTGGCGGCCTCGGGGCCGGCCACGCCTTCGATGGCGCCGGTCGTGCCGAACTCTTCCTTGTGCTTGCTCAGCTTCTTCTCGGCCGCGTAGCTCAGGAAGGTCGGGATCTCGCTGCCGCCGGCCGGCACGGTGCCGAACGGGAAGCCGATGGCCGTGGCGCGCAGCCACGCGGGCCAGGAGCGGCGCCATTCCTGCTTGGTCATGTGCGTGCTGGTCAGCTTGTTCTGCGTCTCTTCGGTCTTGCCTTCGTACATCACGTTGTACAGGGCTTCGCCCACGGCGAACAGGCCCACCGCGATCAGCACCACCTCGATGCCGTCCATCAGCTCGGGCACACCGGCGGTGTAGCGGGCTTGCGCGGTCAGCTGGTCGATACCGATCAGGCCCAGGGCCAGGCCGACGAACAGCGCCACCATGCCGCGCAGCGTGCTCTTGCCCAGCACCGCGCTCACGGTGGTGAAGGCCAGCACCATGAGCATGAAGTACTCGGGCGGGCCCAGGCGCACGGCGTATTCGGCCACCACGGGGGCGAAGAAGGTCACGAGCACGGTGGCGATGGTGCCCGCCACGAACGAGCCCATGGCCGCCGTGGCCAGCGCCGCACCGGCGCGGCCGTTCTTGGCCATCTTGTTGCCCTCCATGGCCGTCACCATGGACCCGGCCTCACCAGGCGTGTTGAGCAGGATGGAGGTGGTCGAGCCACCGTACATGGCGCCGTAGTAGATGCCCGCAAAGAAGATCATCGATGCGGTGGCTTCCACCTTGACGGTGATGGGCAGCAGCATGGCCACGGCCACTGCGGGGCCGATGCCGGGCAGCACGCCCACGGCGGTGCCGATGACACAGCCCACGAAGGCCCACATCAGGTTGATGGGAGTGGCTGCAGTGATGAAGCCCTGCAGCAGAAGGTTCCAGGTATCCATGGTGTGCGGGCTTTACAGCCATCCCGTGTTCGTGAGGCCGGGCAGATTGATCGCCAGCAGTTGGGTAAACATCCAGAACACCGGCGCGGCCACGGCCACACCGATGAAGAGGTCCTTGATCCAGGCCTTGGCGCCCAGATCGAGCCTGCCCTCGGAGCTCTTGAAGCCCCGCACCGCGAGCACGAAGCACAGCGCACAGCTCAGGATGAAGCCGATGGTGGTGATCAGCAGCGCATTGAGCAACAGGCCTGCGGACACCCAGACGAAGCCCTTCCAGTGGGCCTGCTCGTCGCCAGACGCTTCTTCCAGGTCACGAAAGCCGCCCGTGCGGGCCTGCAGGATGGAAAGTGCACCGCAGAACACGAGCACGATGGCGACTACCCAAGGGAAGAAATTGGGGCCCACGCCGCCATAGCCCGCCTCGGAGCTGATGGAGGTGGCGCCCCAGGCCAAGAGGCAGCCCAGCACCAGAACGCCGGCACCGACCACGGTCTGCAAGCCCGTGGAGCGAGAGGAATGTTGTTGTGTCATGTTTTTATTCCGCGAAAACAACGACAGGGCTGCATGGAGCCCTGAATGGCGCGCTGCCCGGTGCGGCGGCGCAGCGCAGTGCGCGCGCCGCCCCCGGGCGTGCAGCCGGTCAGATCATTCCGGACTTGGCCATCGTGGCGCGCAGGCTGGCGAACTCGGCATCCACGAAGTTGGCGAAATCGTCGCCCGCCAGCCAAGCCGGCGTCCAGCCGTTCTTTTCCATGGCGTCCTGCCAGGACTTGTGCTTGTAGGTCTTGGACAGCGCGTCGACCAGTTCCTTGCGCTGCTCGGCGGTGATGCCGGCTGCGCCGTACACGCCGCGCCAGTTGCCGATCTCCACATTGATGCCCTGCTCCTTGAGCGTGGGCACGTTCACGCCCTTCAGGCGCGTGGCAGAGGTCACGCCCACGGCGCGCATCTTGCCGGCGGTGATGTATTCGGCGAACTCGCTGTAGCCGCTGCCGCCCACGGTGACGTTGCCGCCCAGGATGGCCGCAGTGGCTTCACCGCCCCCACGGAAGGCCACGTAGTTGATCTTGGCAGGGTCCACGCCCACTTCGCGGGCGATCATGGCCGCTGCGATGTGCTCGGTGGATCCGCGGGAGCCGCCGCCCCACTTCACGCTGCCGGGGTCCTTCTTGAGCTGGTCGACCACGTCCTTCATCGACTTGAAGGGCGAGTTGGCAGGCAGCACGAACACGTTGTATTCGCTGCTCAGGCGCACCAGGGGGGTCACCTTGTCCAGGCCGACCGGTGGCTTGCCGGTGATGATGCCGCCGAGCATCACGGCGCCCATGGTCATCAGCGCGTTGGGGTCGCCCTTGCTGGCGTTGGCGAACTGGGCCAGGCCGATGGCGCCGGCAGCGCCGCCCTTGTTGTCATAAGTGACCGAGCTGGCCACGCCGGCATCCTGCATGGCCTTGCCCAGGGCACGGCCCGTGGTGTCCCAGCCACCACCAGGGTTGGCAGGAATCATCATCTTGATGGCTGCCGCAGCATGGGCAGACAGCGGCAAGGCACCCACGGCTGCCATGGCGGCCAGGGACTTGAGGAAGGTATCGCGACGCATCAGCTCTCCTTATGGTTTGTCGAACCTTTCGATGATGCGCGCCCTGCCTGTCAAACGGCTGTCCAAACGCTTAGGGAAAACCCCCTGAGGCGCTGCGCGCCTTCCCCCTGAAGGGGGACGCACCCCGTGGCCTGGCATTAGGGCGCGCCGGTGTCGCAGCGGGGGTGTCGGCAGATAGACTCTGTGAAGGGCCCGAAATGCCTTTTTGCAAATCTGGCTGGATGCATACAGCCTGCCCGTCACAGTGATATGGTCCCGCGCATGAAATTGCTGCTCGTAGAAGACGACCCCACCATGCAGGCCACGCTGCACCGGGCCCTGACCCGGCGCGGTATGGAGGTGACGCCCGTGGGCGATGGGCGGGCTGCGCTGGCGCAGTGGGCCGCGCAGCCGCCGGACGCGGTGGTTCTGGACCTGACCCTGCCGGGGCTCGACGGCCTGCAGGTGCTGCAGCAGGCGCGCACGCGCGGGCTGCGCACGCCGGTGATCATCCTCACCGCCCGTGGCACGGTGGGCGACCGCATCATGGGGCTGAACTCGGGTGCGGACGACTACCTGCCCAAGCCTTTTGACCTGGACGAACTCGAGGCCCGGCTGCGGGCCCTGGTGCGGCGCAGCGCGGACCCGGTGGCCAACACCGCCCTGCCCCCGAGCATCCTGCAGATCGGAGCCATCCGCTACGACACGAACAGCGGCGCCATCTACCTGAACGGCGAGGTCATGGAACTCACCCCGCGCGAGCTGGCCCTGATGCACGCGCTGCTGGCCCAGCCCGGCCACGCGGTGACGAAAGAGCGGCTGTATGAGCTGGTCTTTCCCGGCCAGCTCGACGTGCAGTACGAGGCCATCGAAGTGGTGGTCTACCGGCTGCGCAAGAAGCTGGTGGGCACGGGCCTGACGCTGATGACGCTGCGCGGCCTGGGCTACCTGCTGCGGACGGACGCATGACGGACCGCGAGGCACCCACCGCCACGGCCCGCACGCCCCGGGAGCCTCGACCGCATTCGCTGCGCCGGCGCCTGCTGCTGGGCATTCTGGTGCCGGTGGCGGTGTTCATCACCTACAACACCTACAGCCTGTACCACCAGACCCTGGCCTCGCTGCACACCGCCTACGACCGGACCTTGCTGGCGTCGGCCAAGAGCATCAGCGAGCAACTGGACGTGACGGGCTACGACGACAACGCCCACCTGCGTGCCACCGTGCCCTACTCGGCGCTGGAAGCGTTCGAGGCAGACAACCAGAGCCGCATGTACTACCGCGTCTCCAACCTCAAAGGCGAGGTGATCTCGGGGTTTGACGAACTGCCGCTGTGGCGCGGCACCATCCCTACCCGCCCGCCCTATGCCGCGCTGGTCGATTTTTATGACGACACCTTTCGCGGCCTGCCGGTGCGCGTGGCCGTGCTGCTGCAGCCGGTGGCCAGCTCCAGCGGGCGCGCCATGGCCGTGATCCAGGTGGCAGAAACGCTGGAGGTGCGCGAGACCCTGGCGCTGCAGATCCTGCGCAACACCCTGCTGCGCCAGGCGCTGCTGATCGCCGTGGTGGCCTTGACCGTGGCACTGGTCGTGCAGCGCGCCACCAACCCGGTGCGCCAGCTCAGCCACCAGCTTCAGGCCCGCAGGGAGGGCGACCTGAGCCCCATCGCCGCCCCGTCCGCCCCGCGTGAGCTGCAGCCGCTGATCGACGCCACCAACCAAGTCATGCAGCGCCTGCGCCACCTGCTGCGGCACCAAAAGCGCTTTGTGCGCGATGCGTCGCACCAACTGCGCACGCCGCTGGCCGTGCTGAAGACGCAGGTGCAATCGGCACTGCGCGGCGACGTGGAGCCCCGCCAGGCGCTGCAGGAGATCAGCGACACCGTAGACCGCGCCACGCAGCTGGCCAACCAGATGCTGGCTCTGGCCAAGGTGGAGCAACTGCGCCAGCAAAGCGCGCCGCCCATCACGCGCATGGACGAGATACTGCGCACGGTCGCGCTGGAAATTTCTCCGCTGATCGCCCAGCGCGACCTGGACTTCGGCATACACACCGAAGTGGCGCCGGTGCAGGCGCACGAATGGATGCTGCGCGAGCTCAGCCGCAACCTGCTGCACAACGCGGTGCGCCACGCGCCGCTGGGCAGCGAGCTGACGGTGGATTTGCGCACCGATGGCCGCCATGTGGCGCTCACGGTGAGCGACCACGGCAGCGGCATCGACGACGAGCTGGCAGCGCGCCTGTTCCAGCCCTTCTCTGCCGGCGACGTGCGCACCGGCAGCGGCCTGGGCTTGGCGATCTGCCACGAAATCGTGCACGCGCTCGGTGGCAGCATCGTGCTGACCAACCGCATGGCCGGCAGCCGCGTAGCAGGCTTGGACGCCGTGGTGCGCCTACCCCTGTCACAAACCTCGACTGACAATGCTGACGCCGCACTCGCGGCACAATCTGCTGCATGACTACCACGCTGGAGACAATGCGCCTGGACAAGTGGCTCTGGTGCGCCCGTTTTTACAAGACCCGCGGCCTGGCCACGGAAGAGATATCCAAAGGCCGCGTCACCGTCAACGGCCAGGCGGCCAAGCCGGCCCGCGACCTGCGCTGCGGGGATACCGTGGCCCTGCGCCAGGGCCCCGTGGCCCGTAGCGTCGTGGTGCGCGGCCTGAGCGGCTACCGCGGCCCTGCCCCCGTAGCCCAACAGCTGTACGAAGAAACGCCGGACAGCACCGCCGCCCGCGAGCAATTGGCCGAACAACGCCGGCTGGCCCCGGAGCCATCTGCCACCCTGCAAGAAGGCCGCCCCACCAAACGCGACCGCCGCGAGATTGCTCGCGTCGGGGCTCGGGGCTGGGGTGATCGGTGGAGTGCTTCTATCGAAGAGTGATGGCTGAGGCCTAATGCGGCCTCTTCTTTTTCCAACGTTTTTGCAGCGTGATGATTACCATTGACGGCCATTCGAGCATCTGGGCTCGATGGGCGGAGGGGCGACTACACGCCTTCGAACATCGAGCATTCCCAGGCGCAAACAACAAAGCCCTGCACATTGTCTGATACAGGGCTTTTGGTCATCCTTCGGGGCTGAACCCCGAAAGTATGCAGGTCAACTCAAGGTTACTTTGCAGCGTCCTTGATGGCTTCCTTGGCGTCGCCGTAGTTCTTTTGAACGTTGCCTTCAACTTGCTTGGCGGCACCCTTGGCTTGCTGCTCAGGGCTGTTGATCACTTCGCCGGTCTTTTCTTGAACCTTACCAGCAACTTCTTTCAGAGCGCCCTTGACTTGATCGGTATTCATGGTGATTCCTCCGTTAGGTTTTATGCAAGCAATATGGCTTTGCATGACCGATAGGTTAGGCGCCGATGAGTTGGCCGAGCGCGGGTAAAAGCCGTTGCGTGGCGTCGGCTGGAGCCTACAGGACAGGTACATCCCCGACCTTGCTGAAATCCGTGTGTTTTAAGCAGGCACGGGCACGCCGTAATCCGCTCGCTGCTGGCTGCTTCGGCAATCCACTGCATTAGCTTGGAGATTCGCTGCCACACGCCACATTGCCTGATTGAGTGGCCCCGAGAATCCAATCCTCGCGGCTGCGGGCGCGATGGGATTCGTCCGACGGCCACTCTCCACTCTCAGATCATCTCGCGAACACGCATACCGAACTCATCGATCGAAAAGGGTTTTGTCATCACCGCCATGCCAGGCTCCAGGTGCCCGCTTCCAACGAGCGCGTTCTCGGCATAGCCCGTGACGAACAAGATTTTTAGCCGTGGACGCACCGTGCGGGCTGCATCGGCGAGTTGACGACCGTTCATGCCGCCGGGCAATCCCACGTCGGTGACCAACAGATCGATGACGGAATCGGACTGCAGCACCCGCAGTCCCGTACTTCCATCGACGGCTTCCAGCACGGTGTAACCCTGTTGCTGAAGCACCTCGCTCATCAGCATGCGCACGGCGGATTCATCGTCCACGACCAGCACCGTTCCGTTCTGCGAGCTCAGTGGCACGAACTGCTTGTCCGATGGCAGGCTATTGTCTTGCGTGCCGGTGTGGCGCGGCAGGTAGATGCACATCGTGGTGCCAACGCCCACCTCCGAATGGATGCGTACCTGCCCACCCGACTGCTGGGCAAAGCCGTAGATCATGGACAGACCGAGGCCAGTACCCTGGCCCATGGGCTTGGTGGTGAAAAAGGGATCGAATGCCTTGGCCTGCACTTCCGGCGTCATGCCAGCGCCGGTGTCCGTCACGCTCAGCGTCACGTACTGTCCAGCGGCCAGGCCTTGCGCTCGCGCCGCCTGCGCATCCATCCAGACGTTCGCGGTTTCCATGGTGATGCGGCCGCCATGCGGCATGGCGTCGCGCGCATTGATGCACAGGTTGAGCAGCGCACTTTCGAGCTGCGGTGCATCAACCAGGGTGGCCCAAAGGTTGGCCGCTCCGATCGTCTCGATGTGGATGGCGGGTCCCACCGTGCGGCGGATCAGCTCTTCCATGCCAGCGACCAGTTGGTTGACATCCACGGCCTTGGGGTCCAACGTCTGGCGACGGGAAAATGCCAGCAATCGATGGGTCAATGCGGCTGCGCGGCGCGCAGCCCCCTGGGCCACCGTCACATAGCGATTGATTTCCGTGGTCCGGCCTTGTGCAATCTGCCGCTGCATCAACTCCAGGGAGCCCGTGATGGCTGTCAACAGGTTGTTGAAATCGTGGGCCAGACCTCCCGTCAGCTGCCCCACTGCCTCCATCTTCTGGGCCTGCCGCAAAGCATCCTCGGTGGCCATCAACTCGCGCACTGTGCTGTTCACCCTCTGCGCCAGGTTCTGGTTGGCTTCGGCCAAGGCGCGCTGAGCCTTGACCTGTTCGGTGACGTCGTAGCCGCCGACAAAAATGCCGGTGACGGCGCCACGGGGGTCACGGACAGGCTCATACCGCAAGTCGATGTAGCGGTCTGCTTCATCTGCGGCCCGATTGTCGAGGTGGATCGGCGTGGCCTGGGCAGAATAGGATTCTCCCGTGGCATAGACCTTGTCCAGCAATTCGTAGAACCCTTGGTTCTGCAGTTCCGGAAACACCTCGCGCACCGTACGGCCGAGGAAATCGCGGGCTCCGGATATCTCGACATAGGCATCGTTGACGTACTCGAACCTGTGCTCCGGCCCAGACAGAATGCTGACGAATCCAGGCATCTGCTGCAGGGTCTGGCGCTGACGCTCGGTACTTTCGCGCAGGGCCGTGTCCGCCAGGACTTTGGCCGTGGTTTCGTTGGTGAAGATGAAAAGTCCCGCCACCTCACCATCGGCGCCCAAAATGCGCGAGTACGAAAACGTCCACCAGGTGTCCGCCATGCCGCGGTCTGTGGACAGCTTCCAGTGCAGATCATTGAAGCGCTGGCTCCTGCCGGCCATCGCCTCGGCAATGATCGGATGGGCCTGCTCGAGCGCATCCGACCAGACCTCATCGAACAAGGCACCCATGGCCCAGTCCACCCGGGGACCGAGCAATGGAATGTAGGTCTCGTTGAAGAAAAAGTGCAGCTGGGGACCCCAGCACAGGATCATGGACTCGGGAGAGTTGAGCACCAGACTGAGCGCTACTTTGAGTCCCTCGGGCCATTGTTCCGGCTGCCCCAAAGGATGCCCTGACCAATCACGGCGGAGAATCAGTTCCGTGGCACGACCGCCACCGGATAGAAAGGGAATGGGAGCATCGTGGCGCATACCTGATTTTAGGCGGCGGTGTACTGCCCCACTTGCCACCACGAGGGCCACGCCAATCAGCCTGCGCGTGACACCAAAGTGGATGAAAACATCTCCAGGAAAGCAGCTGTGCAATCGATTGCGGCACACCTGAAAACTCTACCGGGTCATTTTTGGGCGAATGTCTGAGCGGGAAAACACCCCGCTAAAGAAAAAAGCCTAAGTGAGTCAATCACTTAGGCTTTATCTTGGCGGAAACGGAGGGATTCGAACCCTCGATGAGGCTCTACACCCCATACTCCCTTAGCAGGGGAGCACCTTCGGCCACTCGGTCACGTTTCCAATCCCACTATTATGCCTCATTTCGGAGGCGGTTCTGGCGGATCAGGCGGCGTGCTGAGGCTGCGCGAATGCCTCGTGCAGGCTGCGCACTGCCAGCTCCACGTATTTCTCGTCGATCACGACCGAGGCCTCGTGATGTTGGAGGGGGAGATCATCTGGATGATGATGCGTGCTGCCCTCAGCACGCCGAACATCTCGGCGGCCACGCCCACGTGGTTGCGCAGCAGAGCCCATCGAGGTGCGGCCGTGTGGTGAACGATCAAATGCCGTTGGTTTGGACAGATTAGCGGACCAACACCTGGGGACTGCACCAATCGAGGTGGGCACCGTTTCGCACCACGAAGCCCCGCCCTACCTTGATGTGGATGCGGTGGCCCCGTGTGGTGCAGGCCGCGACCTGGCCCAGCAGCTCGTGGAGCTGCGCCGCGGCGGGAGTGGTCTGGTGGACGGTGCGCAGCCAGTGCCGCAGCACGTTGGCCTGGCGCGCCCGACCCAGGCCCTGCAACAGCTGGATCGAGGGCGGCGTGCCCACCCGTTGCGCATCTTCGAGAGCCAGCTCGTCCAGCAGCTCTGCGGCCTGCGCTGCGTTCGATGCAGACCGCGCGAAGGTGTCGCGAAACGCGGGGAAGGCGACCTCGAGGGCGGGCAGAAGCTGGGCTCGGATGCGGTTGCGGGTAAAGCGCTCATCGGTGTTGGTGGGGTCTTCCACCCAGGTGCGGCCCTGGGCGCGCAACCAGCTGCGGACATCGGCCGCGGACACCTGCAGCAGCGGGCGGTGCCACTGCAGGCCTGACCGCTCCCACTGCGCGGGCATGGCCGCCAGGCCTGCCACGCCGGCACCGCGCGACAGGGCCAGGAGCACGGTCTCGACCTGGTCGTCCGCGTGTTGGGCCAATGCTATGGATTTGATAGCTTCTGGCGCTTGCCTATCCAGCGCTACGGCATCCAAAGCCTTGTACCTGGCCTGTCGGGCCGCGTCTTCCGGGCTTTGGCCGGGCGCGGGCCGCGCATCCAGGCGGCGGATGGCCAACGGCACGTTCAGGTCCTGGCACAGGGCCACGCAGTGGTGCTCGAAGCCGTCGGCGGCTGCCTGCAGGCCATGGTGCACGTGGATGGCCCGCACCTGGCCGGGCCAGCGTCGCGCGCAGGCCAGCAGCAAGGCGGTGGAATCGGCGCCGCCGCTCAGGCCCACGGCCAACGGAAGCGCTGGCGCGAATGCCTGGATAGCGGCGTCGAAAGGTTGTGTCACGCCAGGCCCTCTGACATTGCGGTTGTGACGTGCCCGGCCCGATCAGCACGACACACGCCGACACGACGCACGATGACGCGTTCTATAAGTTCCAAACGACAGCAACCCATTCCCATAGGGGCGAATTATCGCGGCGTCCGCACACACCGCCCCATTGCTGTCCCATCGCTACCCCAGCGCTGCAGCGTCCCGCACTGCAGCCGCATCGGCGACCGCGGCATCCACAGGACGTCAGCCGCGCGACGTTGTCAGGCGCGGCGCGGAGTGCGCCGAATCGGTAGACAGCCGGAAGGTGCCCACCACTTCGGACAGACGCACCGACTGGTCCTTGAGGCTTTGCGCCGCCGCCGCGCTCTGCTCCACCAGCGCGGCGTTCTGCTGCGTCATCTGGTCCAGGTGCGCTACGGCCTGACCGACCTCGCCGATGCTGGTGCTCTGCTCGTTGGTCGACGCGGTGATCTCCGCCATGATGTCCGTGACACGCTGCACCGATGTCACGATGTCGGTCATGGTGGTGCCCGCGTCGTTCACCAGCCGCGAGCCGTTTTCGACCTGCTCGACCGACGTGTTGATCAGCGTCTTGATCTCGCGCGCGGCCTCGGCGCTGCGCTGCGCCAGGCTGCGCACCTCGCCCGCCACCACGGCAAAACCCCGGCCCTGCTCGCCGGCACGCGCGGCCTCGACCGCGGCGTTCAGCGCGAGGATGTTGGTCTGGAAGGCGATGCCGTCGATCACGCCGATGATGTCGTTGATCTTGCGCGAGGCCGCGTTGATCTTGTCCATGGTGGTCACCACGTTGCCCACCACCGCACCGCCATGCTGAGCCACGCTGGACGCCTGGGCGACGAGCTGGTTGGCCTGCCGCGCTGCGTCGGCGTTCTGGCGCACGGTTTCGGTGAGCTGCTGCATCGACGCCGAGGTCTCCTGCAAGCTCGATGCGGTGAGTTCGGTGCGCCCGCTCAGGTCCTGGTTGCCGGTGGCGATCTCTTCGGCCGCCACGCGCACCGACCCGCTGGCCTCGCGGATCTGGCCCAGCACGCCCGAGAGCTTGCCGGCAAAGTTGTTGTAGCTCGATGCGATCTGGGCCAACTCGTCCTCGCCGTGGGTGTCGATGCGGCGCGACAGGTCGCCGTCGCCCTCGCCCACCTCGTGCATGGCGTCCCGCACCTGGGTCAGGCGGCGCAGGCGCTGCGTCAGCACCGCGGCGAGCAGCGCGACCGCAATCGCGAGCACCACGATGCTCGACACGACCGACGTGGTCAGCATGGCGCGGATGGGGGCCAGCGCTTCGCTTTCATCCAGCGCCACGACCAGCATCCAGCTGGTGCCCGCAATGGGCACCACCGTCAGCAGCCGCTGGCGGCCGCCGATCTCGATGCCCAGCAGCTCCCGGCTTTTGGCGGCAGCCTGCAGCTTGTCAGACGTGAGGGCGGGCGCCAGGTCGGTCAGCGGCTTGAGCGTGAGTGCTGCATCAGGGTGGGCAATGATCTTGCCGTCGCTCGACGCCATGAAGCCGAAGCTCTGGGGCGTGGGCCGCACCGACGACACAGTGGCCACGACGGACTCCATCGACACATCGCCCGCAGCCACGCCCTTGAGGGCCGACCCCGCACCCACCGGCGACGCGAAGGTGACGACCAGCTTGCCATCGGATGCGGAGATGTAGGGGGGCGTGATGACCGGGCCGCCAGCCGCTGCGGCCTGCTTGTACCAGGGCCGCGCGGTCGGGTCATAGTCGGCCGGCAGGTTGCGCGTTTCCGAGAAAACGTATTTCTTGTCGGCAAAGCCGAAGTAGAACGTGGAGAACTTGCCTGCGTCGCGCAGCAAAGCCAGTGTCTTGACCGGTTCGGGCTCGTGGAATGCCGCCACGGAGGCGGCGACGATCAACGCCTTGCCGCGCCCCCACTCCTCGATGGTTTCCACATGGCTTTTGGCGGTGGCCAGGCTTTCTTCAATGAGGCTGTCCCGCGCCTGGCTGCGCGCCACCAGAAAATTGGCCACGGTGAGCACCAGCAGTGCCAGCACCAGGCAGGCCGACGACAGTGCAAGAATTTGACCTTTGAGCGACTTGAGCAACGACATGGGGACTCCTGCATCCCCCGACGGCGGAGGGCACAACCATGCTACATCCGGTTGCAACCCCTTCGCCAGCGGTTACACCTGCGCTCTTTACTGCGTTGGGCTCAAACGACAAACGGCCCCGAAGGGCCGTCTTTGTCTTTGTCTTTGTCCATAGATGTAATGCATGCCGGCGTGTCTGACGCCGCGCAATGCTGCACAGCAGGATCAGCGGCTGTCCGCCTTGGTGTCGCTGAAACGGCCGTAGCTTTGCAAGCGCTCGTAGCGGCGGTCCAGCAGGTCCTTGACCTTGAGGTCGGCCACCTGGCGGAACGCATCGCCCAGGGCACGTTTCAAGAACGCGGCCATTTGCTTGTGGTCGCGGTGGGCGCCGCCCACGGGCTCGCTCACGATCTTGTCCACCAGGCCCAGGGCCTTCAAGCGGTGGGCGGTGATGCCCAACGCATCGGCTGCTTCCTGGGCCTTGTCGCTGGTCTTCCACAGGATGGACGCGCAGCCTTCGGGGCTGATCACGGAGTAGATCGCGTACTGCAGCATCACGACCTGGTCGCCCACGCTAATGGCCAGCGCGCCGCCGGAGCCGCCTTCGCCGATGATGGTGGTGATGATGGGCACTTCCAGTTGCGCCATCTCGAAGATGTTGCGGCCGATGGCCTCGGACTGGCCGCGCTCTTCGGCGTCGATGCCCGGATAGGCGCCGGGCGTGTCCACGAAGGTGAACACGGGCAGCTTGAACTTCTCGGCCGTCTTCATCAGGCGCAGGGCCTTGCGGTAGCCCTCGGGCTTGCTCATGCCGAAGTTGCGCGCAGCGCGCTCCTTGGTGTCGCGCCCCTTCTGGTGGCCCAGCACCATGCAGGCGTGGCCGTTGAAGCGCGCGAGGCCCCCCACGATGGACAGGTCGTCCGCGTAGTGGCGGTCACCGTGCAGCTCGACAAAGTCAGTGAAGATGTCGCGCACGTAGTCGAGCGTGTACGGGCGCTCGGGGTGGCGGGCGATCTTGGTGATCTGCCAGGGCGACAGCTCGCTGTAGATGTCCTTGGTGAGCTGCTGGCTCTTCTTGCTGAGTTGGTCGATTTCTTCCGAGATATCGACGGCACTTTCAGTCTGCACGTAGCGCAGTTCTTCAATTTTGGACTCGAGTTCCGCGATGGGCTGTTCGAAATCCAGAAAGGTCTTTTTCGCCAACGTTATTCTCCTAAAGGCTCATGCCGGTAAGCGGCGGCCACGAATGGCCCGCACTGTAACCGACATGTAACGAGTTTTGTAAAAGCGCGTCAGGCGGCGTCGTCAGCCGTTCAAGCCACCGTTCCATCTGTTCATTCAGTCTGCACCGGCAGGGGGTCGAGCGAGCGCCAAATATACCAAGTCGCCACGCTGCACCAGGGCTTCCAGGCTTCCGCCACTTCGCGCGCGTCGCTGCGGCTGACGGGGTCGCCCGAAAAATAGTTGTGGCTGATGCCGGCGATCAGCCCCGGGTCGTCCAGGGGCAATACGTTGGGCCGCATCAGGTAGAAGATGAGGAACATCTCGGCCGTCCACCGGCCGATGCCGCGGATGGCGACCAGTTCGGCAATGATGGCCTCGTCGTCCATGGCCGCCCAGTCCTTCACATGGAGCTTGCCGCTCTCGAAGTGAATGGCCAGGTCCACCAGGTAGTCCACCTTGCGGGCCGACAGGCCGGCGGCGCGCATGTCGTCGATCTTGAGCTTGAGCACGCTGGCGGGCTTCATGCCGCGCGGCAGCAGCGCCACAAAGCGCTCCCATACGGCCTGCGCCGCGGTCACGGACACTTGCTGGCCCACGATGGAGCGCGCCAGCGTAACGAACGCGTCGCGACGTGTGCGCAGCGCGGCGTCGCCGAACTGCGGGATCAGGCGCTTCATCACCCGGTCCTTCTTCATCAGGTGCTTGCAGGCCTCGGCCCAGTATTCCGGCGTGGGGGGCGCCAACGGCGAGTCCGCGGTGTCGCCCGCTATCTTTTTAGTAGCTGCCACCGCTTATCCCACGTGCGACAGGCGCATTTTTTGCATTAAACACGGGCTCACTGCGCTGCTTCCCATGTGGTGCCGGCGGCGGAGTCTTTGAGCACGATGCCCTGGGCCAGCAGTGCCTGGCGGATGCGGTCCGCCTCGGCAAAGTTCTTGGCGGCCTTGGCGGCGGCGCGGGCGGCGATCTGCGCTTCGATGTCGGCACCGCTGGCACCGGCACCGGCCTGTAGAAAGGCCTTGGGGTCGCCCTGCAGAATCCCCAGGCAAGCGCCCAGGGCCTGGAGCAGGCCGGCCAGTTCGGCCGACCGGGTCTTGTTGACCTCGCTGGCCAAGTCGAACAGAACGGCCACGGCCTCGGGCGTACCGAAGTCTTCGTCCATCGCCGCCTTGAAGCGCGCGGCGTAGGGGTTCGTCCAGTCGATGGCGGGGACTTGCGCAGGTGCCACCAGGCTCAGCGCCGTGTACAGGCGCTTCAGGGCCTGGCGGGCGTCGTCCAGGTGCGCATCGCTGTAGTTCAGCGCGCTGCGGTAGTGGGCGCGCACGATGAAAAAGCGCACCGTCTCCGCGTCGTAGGTCTTGAGCACGTCGCGGATGGTGAAGAAGTTGCCCAGGCTCTTGGACATCTTCTCGTTGTCCACCCGCACGAAGCCGTTGTGCACCCAGAATTTGGCCAGCGGCTTGCCGGTGGCGCCCTCGCTCTGGGCGATCTCGTTTTCGTGGTGCGGGAACTGCAGGTCGGCGCCACCGCCGTGGATGTCGAAGGTCTCGCCCAGCGTGGCGCCGCACATCGCCGAGCACTCGATGTGCCAGCCGGGGCGGCCGGAGCCGAATTCGCTGTCCCACTTGGCCTCGGGCGGCTCCTCGGGCTTGGAGGACTTCCACAACACGAAGTCGAGCGGGTCTTCCTTGCCGTCCAGCACGGCCACGCGCTCGCCGGCGCGCAGCTCATCGAGCGACTTGCCCGACAGCTTGCCGTAGCCGTCGAACTTGCGCACGGAGTAGTTCACGTCGCCGTTGCTCGCGCGGTAGGCCAGGCCCTTGCCTTCCAGCTGGCCGATGAGCGAGAGCATCTGGGGCACGTACTCGGTGGCGCGAGGCTCGATCGAGGGCGGCTCGATGCCCAAGAGGCCAATGTCCTGGTGCATGGCCGCGATCATCTCGTCGGTGAGCTCGCGGATGGTGATGCCCCGCTCCAGCGCGCGCTTGATGATCTTGTCGTCGATGTCGGTGATGTTGCGCACGTAGGTCACACGCAGGCCGCTGCTCTTGAGCCAGCGCTGCACCACGTCGAACGCCATCATCATGCGGGCGTGGCCGATATGGCACAGGTCGTAGATGGTCATGCCGCACACATACATGCGCACATGGCCGGGTTCGAGCGGGGAAAAGTCTTCCAATGCACGCGACAGCGTGTTGTAGATGCGCAAACTCATGGGATTTTGGTAACGGGGGATGGGGTGGTGGGTGAATGAAAATTCACCCGGCAGCTGGGGGCAATGGCCCCCGGCGAGGGTTGGCCCGGCGTGGGGCCTACAGCGAAATCACCCGCGGCAACAGCGTTCCGTCATGACAACCCCCTCAGCTACAATCCGCCGCAGTATAAGCCCCCGCTCCTGCGGGCCGCTGCCCAACTCCCCGGAATCCCCCCATGAAGCCAGTCCTCTGCACACTTCCACGACTTCTGCGCCTGGTGGCGCTGACCGCGCTGTTGAGCACGGGTGTGGCGCATGCCGATGACTACGCAGACATCGCCCAACTGCTCAAGACGGGCAAGTCCGCCGAAGCGCTGGCCAAGGCCGACCAGCGCCTGGCAGCCAACCCGCGCGACCCGCAACTGCGCTTTCTGCGCGGCGTGGCGCAGGCCGACAGCGGCAAGCCCGCCGACGCGATCACCACCTTCACCAAGCTGACGGAAGAGTACCCGGAGCTGCCCGAGCCCTACAACAACCTGGCAGTGCTCTACGCCAACCAGAACCAGCTCGACAAGGCCCGCACGGCGCTGGAGATGGCGATCCGCACCAACCCGAGCTACGCCACCGCGCACGAGAACCTGGGCGACATCTACGCCAAGCTGGCCAGCCAGGCCTACAACAAGGCCCTGCAGCTCGACGCCACCAACGCCAACACCGTCAAGCCCAAGCTGGCACTGATCCGCGAGCTGTTCTCTGCCGATGCTGCCAATAAGTCGGGCCGCCCGGCAGCCGCTGCCGCGCCATCCCCCGTGGCTGCTGCAACGCCCAAGCCTGCCCCTGCGCCCGCGCCGGTGGTGGTCGCTACGCCAGCGCCGACACCAGCACCGGCACCGGCGGTCAAGGCGGCACCAGCCCCTGCACCCGCTGCAGCACCCACACCAGCCGCCGCGCCATCGCCTGCTGCAGCAGCGGCCCCAGCTTCTGCCGCACCGGCTCCGGCTGCCACCCCGGCTCCTGCCCCAGCCGCAGCCGCGTCCGACGCCTCCGTGCAAGCAGTCACCGCCGCCGTGCAGGCCTGGGCCGCAGCTTGGGCCGCCAAGGACATGAGCGCCTACCTGGGTGCGTACGACAAGTCTTTCGACCCACCCGGCCGCCAGGCACGTGCCGCCTGGGAAAAGGAGCGCGAATCGCGCATCGTGGGCAAGTCCAAGATCAGCGTGCGGGTGTCGGACCTCAGCGTGACCGTCAGCGGCGACAAGGCCAAGGCGAGTTTTCGCCAGGCCTACAGCGCCGACTCGCTCAACGTCACCAGCCGCAAGACGCTGGACCTGGTGAACAACAACGGCCGCTGGGCCATCGTCCGCGAATCCACGGGCGGCTGATCGTGGCGCCAGACACAGCGCCTGCGCCTGCCGCGCAGGCGTTTTTTCATTTCTGCCACCTCTGAACCAAAGACACGCATGCTGGTGGAGCTGACCGCACGACGCCGCCGGGCCGCGGCTGGCACCCTGCTGCTGGCGGCGCTGGTGCAGGCCGCCCCACCGGTGGCCCTGGCGCAAAGCCACAAGCCGCGCCGCGCCGCTGCCGAGCCCACCCACGCGGCCAAGCCTGCAGACAAGCCCACCGAGCTGCGCGACGGCCAGGCCGAGTCGCGCTTGCTGGCGGTGTACAAGCTCATCGGCGAAGGCCGCCAGCGCGAGGCTCTGGCACAGGCCGAAAGCCTGGCGCGCGACTACCCCAACTTTCAGTTGGCGCAGCTGGCCGTGGGCGACCTGATGATGTCGCGCACGCGGCCCATCCGCCGCATGGGCGACGTGCCCGTGCCCGACTCCACCCGCAGCATCCAGGCCTCCGCCGTGCTCGAAGAGCTGCGCAACGAGTCGCGCCAGCGCGTCGACGCGCAGCGCAGCCGCCCGCCCGCGAACACCATCCCGGCGCAGTTCCTGGAGCTGTCGCCGCGCTCGCGCCATGCCATCGCCGTGGACGCATCCCGCTCGCGCCTGTACCTGTTCGAGAACACGGGCAAGGGCCTGCAGCTGGTGGCCGACTACTATGCGTCCGTCGGCAAGCTGGGCACCGAAAAAGCCGCCGAAGGCGACCAGCGCACGCCGCTCGGGGTGTACTTCATCACCAGCCGCCTGGACCCCGCCACGCTCAAGGATTTCTACGGCGCGGGCGCCCTGCCCATCAACTACCCCAACCCGCTGGACCAAAGCCGGGGCAAGACCGGCGGCGGCATCTGGCTGCACGGCACCCCGCCCGACCAGTTCGCGCGCGCACCGCTGGCCACCGATGGCTGCCTGGTGTTGGCCAACCCCGACCTCGAGCGCATCCTGCGCACGGTGGAGCCCCGCTCGACGCCCGTCGTCATCGCCCGCCAGTTGCAGTGGGTGGCACCGCACAGCGTGAACGCCGAGCGCAAGTCGTTCGAGGCCGTGCTCAACGCCTGGCGCAACGCGAAAACGCAGGGCGACATGACGCGCCTGCTGGGCTTTTATGCGCCGGACTTCCAGACCTACCGCAAAAAGCCGCTCGAAGAGTGGACCCACGTGCTCAAGGCCGAGACCCGCGCACTGCAGGGCCGGGAACTCCATCTCAAAGACAAGTCTTACCTTCGGTGGACAGATTCCGCCGACACCATGGTGGTAACGTTCGGCGAAGTCGCCGAAGGCGCCCGCACGGGCCCGGTCAAGCGCCAGTACTGGGCGCGGCGGGGCCAACAATGGCAGATATTTTTCGAAGGAGTGATTGGATGATTTCCAGAAGAAATTCGACCCTGGCGCTTGCCAGCATTGCGCTGGCAGCTACGTTTTCCGTAGCAAATGTGCAGGCGCAAGAGGCCCCCAAGGTCAAGCTGGCCACCTCGATGGGCGACATCGTCGTGCAACTCGACCCTGCCAAGGCACCCAAGACGGTCGAGAACTTCCTCGCCTACGTGAACGACAAGCACTACGACGGCACGGTGTTCCACCGCGTGATGAACGGCTTCATGATCCAGGGCGGTGGCTTCACTGCCGACATGCAGCAAAAGCCCACCAAGCCCCCGATCGCGCTCGAAGCCAACAACGGCCTCAAGAACGACAACTACACCATCGCCATGGCGCGCACAGGCAACCCCAACTCAGCCACCTCGCAGTTCTTCATCAACGTGAAGGACAACGACATGCTGAATGCCCCCAAACCCGACGGCCACGGCTATGCCGTGTTCGGCAAGGTGGTGAGCGGCACCGACGTGGTCGACAAGATCAAGGCCGTGGCCGTGGGCAACAAGGGCCCGCACCAGAACGTGCCCAACACCCCCGTCACCATCAACTCCGCCACGCTGGTGAAGTGATCCCTTTTTTTGCTGATTCATTGATTCATTGATCGAAAGAACCTTGCCATGAGCAACCCCCAAGTCGAACTGCACATTGCCGGCTACGGCGTCATCACCCTCGAACTCGACGAAGCCAAGGCCCCCAAGTCGGTGGCCAACTTTTTGTCGTACGTGAACAAGGGCCACTACAACAACACCGTGTTTCACCGCGTGATCCCCGGTTTCATGGTGCAAGGCGGCGGCTTCGAGCCCGGCATGAACCAGAAGAACTCGGACGCGCCCATCGAGAACGAAGCCAACAACGGCCTGAAGAACGCCAACTACACCGTGGCCATGGCCCGCACCAGCGACCCGCACTCGGCCACCGCCCAGTTCTTCATCAACGTGGCCGACAACGGCTTCCTGAACCACACCGCACCGTCGGCCCAGGGCTGGGGCTATGCCGTGTTCGGCAAGGTGGTCGGCGGCACTGACGTGGTAGACAAGATCAAGGCCGTGAAGACGGGCCGCAAGGGCTTCCACGACGACGTGCCGAAGGAAGACGTGATCATCGAAAAGGCCGTGGCACTCTGAACATGACATTCCCCTGTGGCGCTGCGGCGGCCCCGGTTGCGGGCCCCGCGTACATCACGCAGCCCAGGGGATGATCGACATAAGCACAAGCCCAAGCCTTTTTGTGACCACGACCGTGCCCCGGTTCGAGGAGCTCATCGCTCCCTCGCACTGGCGCACGGTCGAATTCATTTCAGACCTGCATTTGCAGGCCAGCGAGCCGGCCACGGTGGCGGCCTTCGAGCACTACCTGCACACCACGACGGCTGACGCGCTGTTCATTCTGGGTGACCTGTTCGAGGTGTGGGTGGGCGACGACGCCATCGACGAGCCCGGCAGCTTCGAGGCCCAGGGCTGCGCCGCCCTCTGCGCGGCATCGCAGCGCCGGCCGCTGTACTTCATGCACGGCAACCGCGACTTCCTGGCGGGGCCCGCATTCTTGCAGCGTACCGGCATGACCGGCCTCGCAGACCCCACGGTCCTTGTCTTCGGCCACCAGCGCATCGTGCTCAGCCACGGCGACCTGCTGTGCCTGGACGATGTGGACTACCAGCGCTTTCGCATCCAGGCGCGCAGCAGCGCCTGGCAGCAGGCCTTTCTGGCCCAGCCCCTGGCCACGCGCCGCGCCCAGGCCCGCGGCATCCGCCAGGAGAGCGAGGCCAAGAAGCAATCCGGCGTCACCTACGCCGACGTGGATGGCCCCGCCACTATCAGCTGGCTGCAGGCCGCCGGGGCCGGCACGATGGTGCACGGCCACACCCACCGCCCCGCCACCCATGCCCTGACCCCGGACCTGAAGCGCGTGGTGCTCAGCGACTGGGATGCCGCCGCATTGCCCCCCCGCCTGGAAACACTGCGTTTGTCGCAAGCGGGCTTGGAACGCATCCCCCTTGGCCCCAGGTAGGGTGAGTCTTGAATTCCAGCGGCATGCCTTTGCGGGCATGCTCTGACACCATGCCCCCCATCCTCAACCGGCTCTGGCGCCACGTGCGCACCACCGTCGCCCCTGTGCCCGACATCTCGGCCGCACTGTGGCTGCAAACGCTGCAGCGTTATCCCTTCCTGGCCAAACTGTCGCTGCACGACCAGTCCAAGCTGCGGGCGCTCAGCGCCTTGTTCCTGCACGAAAAGCGGTTCCACGGCGCGCACGACCTGGAGGTCACCGACGCGATGGCCATCGACATCGCCGCCCAGGCCTGCCTGCCCCTGCTGCACTGGGGCGACCCGGCCAAGGCCCTCAAGTGGTACGACGATTTCGTCACCATCGTGCTGCACCCTGGCGAAGCCGTGGCACGCCGGCAGGTGATGGACGAAGCCGGCGTGGTGCACGAACAGGCCCAGGTGCTGCTGGGCGAGGCGATGGACCGCGGCCCCATCATGCTCAGCTGGCAGCACATCGCCAACGCGGCTGAGAACACCGAGCGCGGGCACAACGTGGTGGTGCATGAGTTCGTGCACAAGCTCGACATGCGCAGCGGCGAACCCAACGGCTGCCCGCCATTGCCATCCGGCTTCATGGGCGCGCGCACCGGCCGCGCCGCGTACGAGGCCTGGTGGTCCGCCTGGGAGCCGGCGTACGAGCAGTTTCGCGAACGCGTGATCATGTCTGAACGCTTCGGCGCCGAGCGGCCCTGGCTGGATGCGTACGGCGCGACCTCGCCTTCGGAGTTTTTCGCCGTGGCCTGCGAGGCCTACTTCGTGAATCGCCAACGGTTTGGGCAGGAGTTCCCGACGTTGATGCCGGTGTTGGACGCGTTCTTTCAGCGCCCTGCCCACACGGACTGACACGCGCTCTGCCGCAGCGTCGTGCCGCTCTGCACGTTGACCAGCGCAGCGTTGCATTGCGGTGGATACGACTGAAGGCTGTCGTTGGCGCATGTCCAAATGACGCTGCGTAGCGGCCGGATGACTCGGCTCCGCGATTGAGTCTGGATTCCAGATTTTGACAATTTGTCCATTTTTGGATAAATTGTCGACATGACCCGCCCAACGCCTTCCACGCCACCAACACTCCGTCAACGGACTGCACGGCCAGCGCGCCCCCGCACCGCCGAACACACCGTCCTGCTGTCGCAAATCGAGCAGGTCGCGCAGGGCCTGGCCGCCACCTTTGCGCCGTTTTGCGAGGTGGTCGTGCACGACCTGCTGGACCCGGGGCAATCCATCCTCGCGATCCACAACAACCTCTCGGGCCGGGCCGTGGGCGAGCCGACGACCGAGCTGGGCCTGGCGCGCATTGCCGACCCCGACTACCCGCAGGTCATCGCCAACTACGCCAACCAGTTTGCCGACGGGCGCCAGGCCAAGAGCACATCGGTGGGCATCAAGGATTCGTCGGGCGAGTACATCGCCGCGCTGTGCCTGAACGTAGACCTCACGCTGTTTCGCAGCCTGCAGAGCGTGGTGGGACAGTTCACCGCAATCGACGGCGACACGGGGCTCACCGAGTCGCTCGACCCTGCGGGGGCCGATGCGATCCGCCTGCGCATCGACCAGTTCGCCGCGCGCCTGTCTACCGCACCACGGGCCCTCAAAGCCACCGAGCGGCGCGCGCTGCTACGCGAACTGCGCGAGTCGGGCAGCCTGGAGGTACGCCGCGCGATGGAGGTGGTGGCGCAGCACCTGGGTGTATCGCGCGCCACGGTGTATGGCGACGTGGCCAAGTGAGGTGACGGCATGAGCGCCCACCCCACACCCATCGACCGCGCACAGGCCGCCCTGCTGCTGCTCGACACCCACCAGGTCAGCACCCTGCTGCAGCCGCAGGCTGTGCTGGCCGCCGTGCACGAGGCCTTCACCCTGCACAGCCAGCGCGCGGGCCGCGTGTTCCCTGTGGTGCGCGAGGCCCTGGCCACGGGTGGTGTGTTCGGCATCAAGTCGGGCGACGTGCCCGCGCAGGGGCTGCTGGGATTCAAGGCCGCGGGCTTCTGGCCCGCCAACCGCGCGCAGGGCGGCGAGCCGCACCAGGCCACAGTCATGCTGATGGACCCCGCCACCGGCCGGCCGCTGTGTGTGCTGGATGGCAATGCCATCACCACCGAGCGCACGGGCGCGGCCGGCGCGCTGGGGCTGCAGCAACTGGCACGGGCGGACAGCGAGCAGCTGTGCCTCTTCGGCACCGGCGTGCAGGCGCGCGTGCAGTTGCGCTTTGCGCTGCAGGTGCTGCCCGCGCTGCGGCGGGTGCGCTATGTGGCGCACGGTGGGCAGCGAAACGAAGGCCTTGAGGCGGCGTTTGCCGACCGCTGCGACATCGCCTTGGCCACCGACGCGAATGCCGCCGTGGCCGCGAGCGACGTGGTGATCACCGCCACGCCGGGCGGCGGAACGCTGTTCGACGCAGCGGCCGTGCAGCCGGGCACGCACATCAACGCCGTGGGCACCGACACCAGGGGCAAGCGCGAGCTGCCCGAAGGCCTGCTGGAGCGCGCACGCGTGGTCGTGGACGACGCCACGCAAGCCTGCCAGATGGGCGAACTGCAGTGGGCGCCACCCGGCCTGCCTTGCACCGAACTGGGCGATGTGATCACGGGCCAGGTGCAGGTGGCGCGTGACGCGCAGGACATCACCGTGTTCGACATGACGGGCCTGGCCCTGCAGGACCTCACCGTCGCCCGCATGCTGCACACGCGGGCCGTGGCGCAGGGCGTGGGCACTGCGATGGCCTGGCCGTGGTGACAGGTACCAGCCCTCCAGCACCCTCCCCTCTTCATTCCGCTTCCATCCCGCTTTCAACCACCACCTATCGTTGCCATGACCACTACCACCCCGATTGCAAACAGTCTCCCCACTTACGACGACGTCGTGGCCGCCGCTGGCCGTATTGCGGGCGTTGCGCACCGCACGCCCGTGATCACCTCGCGCATCCTAGATGAGGAGATGGGCGCCCAGGTGTTCTTCAAGTGCGAGAACCTGCAGCGCATGGGTGCGTTCAAGTTCCGCGGTGCTTACAACGCGCTGGCCCAGTTCGACACCACGCAGCGCAAGGCCGGCGTGATCGCGTTCTCGTCGGGCAACCATGCACAGGGCATCGCCCTGGCCGCGCGCGAGCTGGGCATGCCCGCCACCATCGTCATGCCGCAGGACGCCCCCGCCTCCAAAGTCGCGGCCACGCAGGGCTACGGCGCCAACGTGGTGTTCTACGACCGCTACACGCAAGACCGCGAGCAGATCACCCGCGACTTGGCCGAGCGCGATGGCCTGACCATGATCCCGCCGTATGACCATGCCGACGTGCTCGCCGGCCAGGGCACGGCGGCCAAGGAGCTGTTCGAAGAGGTGGGCGAGCTGGACGCCTTCTTCGTCTGCCTGGGCGGCGGCGGCTTGCTCTCGGGATCGGCCCTGGCCACCCGTGCACTGTCGCCCCATTGCAAGCTCTACGGCGTGGAGCCCGAGGCGGGCAACGACGGACAGCAGTCGTTTCGCAGCGGCTCCATCGTGCACATCGACACGCCCCAGACCATTGCCGATGGCGCGCAGACGCAGCACCTGGGCAACATCACCTTCCCCATCATCCACCGCGACGTGGACGACATCCTCACCGTGAGCGATGCCCAGCTGGTGGACGCCATGCGCTTTTTTGCCACGCGCATGAAGCTGGTGGTGGAGCCTACGGGCTGCCTGGGCTTTGCGGCGGCGCGTGCACAGGCTGCAGAGCTCAAGGGCAAGAAAGTGGGCGTGCTGATCAGCGGCGGCAATGTGGACATGGAGCGTTTTTTCGCCCTGCTCGCAGGGTGATCCAGCCACACAACGAGGACCCTTTGCCATGCAAGAAGCCCCCACCACCTCCCCTGCGATCCCCCTGTCACAGGTCGACACGCCCGCCGCGCTGATCGAACTGCCGCGCATGCAGCGCAACATCGCGCGCATGCAGGAGCGCATGAACGCGCTGGGCGTGCGCTTTCGCCCGCACGCCAAGACGGCCAAGTGCCCGGCCGTGACCCAGGCGCAGATCGCGGCCGGCGCGCAGGGCATCACCGTGTCCACCCTCAAGGAGGCAGCGCAGTTCTTTGCGCACGGCATCACCGACATCCTGTACGCCGTGGGCACCGTGCCGCACAAACTGCCCCAGGTGCTGGCGCTACGCCGCCAGGGATGTGATCTGAAGATCGTCACCGACAACGTCGCCGCAGCCCAGGCCATCGTCGACTTCGGCCGCGAGCACGGCGAGGTGCTCGAGGTCCTGATCGAGGTGGACACCGACGGCCACCGCTCGGGCATCCGCCCCGATGAAGCCGCGCTGATCGACGTGGGCCGGGTACTGCACGCGGGCGGCATGCGCCTGGCCGGCGTCATGACGCACGCGGGCGGCAGCTACGACCTGAACACCCCCGAGGCCCTCACCGCCCTGGCCGAGCAGGAGCGCGCCGGCTGTGTGCACGCGGCCGAACGCCTGCGCGCAGCGGGCCTGCCCTGCGCCGTGGTGAGCGTGGGCTCCACGCCCACGGCCCTGTCGGCCCGCGACCTCACGGGCGTGACGGAGGTGCGTGCGGGCGTGTACGTGTTCTTCGACCTGGTGATGCACAACGTGGGGGTGTGCAGCACCGACGACATCGCGCTGAGCGTGCTGACCACCGTGATCGGCCACCAGGTGGACAAGGGCTGGGCCATCGTGGACGCCGGCTGGATGGCCATGAGCCGCGACCGGGGGACGCAAAAGCAGTCGCGCGACTATGGGTATGGGCAGGTGTGCGATGTGGATGGGGCTGTGCTGGACGGGTATGTGCTGAGTGGTGCGAACCAGGAGCACGGGATCCTGTCGCTGGCCGGTGGTTCTGATGCGCCGGGCGTGGGGGATATTGCGCGGCGGTTTCCGGTGGGGATGCAGTTGCGGATCTTGCCGAACCATGCGTGTGCGACGGGGGCGCAGTATGGGGAGTATCGGGCGGTGGACGGTGGGGTGGTGGTGGGGGAATGGGGGCGGTTTGGGGGGTGGTGAGTTGGGCTAAGTTGGGCTTGTGTTCGACTAGTGCGTGGCTGTGTTTGGCTGCGTTGGCATGGTTACCGTGTGGCTTTGCGAGGGGCGGGGCCGGGGTGTGCGCCCGGCGGCGCAGTAACTTTCTCTTGCGTCGCCAAGAGAAAGTCACCAAAGAGAAGGCGACCCCCAGTCTGCGTCCCCCTTCGCCCGTTGGGCGAAGGGGGCAACCTGCGATGCTCGGTCGTGGGGTGGCGTCGCAGAACTCGCTGCGTTTGGCCGCGGGCCAAACTACGCTCAAACATCTGCGACGAGTCAGATCACGAAGTGCGTGTGTCCTGCGGCACACGCACCCACCCCACGCCCTGCGCTTCTCGGCGCAGCCAGCAGGGGTGGGGAGCGGGCTCCACACGGGCCATCNCACGAAGTGCGTGTGTCCTGCGGCACACGCACCCACCCCACGCCCTGCGCTTCTCGGCGCAGCCAGCAGGGGTGGGGAGCGGGCTCCACACGGGCCATTGCTTCGCTCGGCCCGGGTTGCCTCGCTGCGCTTCGGCCTGAGCAGGACGGCCGCGCCAGTGTTGTGGGCAGCGCGCGATGCGGCACGGTCGCTTCGCGATCTGGCGTGTCACAAATGCTGGAGAAGCGGCGGGCAGTTGTCTACAGACGAAGTATGGATTTATGGAGCCTTGGTCAACTCGCAGCCCATCGGCTCGGGCAGTGCGACCGCACCCACCCTGTGGGCAGCGCGCAGCGCGTCCCCCACCCCCGGCGCCGCTGCCCAGGCAGCAGCCGGGTGGTGTTCACCCCCTGCTGGCTGCGCCGAGAAGCGCAGGGCCGGGGGTGGGCGTGTGTGCCGCAGGACACACACGCTTCGTGATCTAGCTCGTCGCAGATGTTTGAGCGGAGCGGGGCCAACGGCCCCGCGCAGCGAGNCCGGGGGTGGGCGTGTGTGCCGCAGGACACACACGCTTCGTGATCTAGCTCGTCGCAGATGTTTGAGCGGAGCGGGGCCAACGGCCCCGCGCAGCGAGTTCTGCGACGCCACCCCCGGCCCGAGCATCGCAGGTTGCCCCCGTTCGCCCGCCAGGGCGAATGGGGGACGCAGACTGGGGGTCGCCTTCTCTTTGGTGACTTTCTCTTGGCGACGCAAGAGAAAGTTACTGCGCCGCCGGGCGCACACCCCGGCCTCCGCCCTCAACCCAAGCACAGCCCCCCGCAAGAACACTTGTGGCAGTGAAATCGGCCTCTACCGNGGGGGACGCAGACTGGGGGTCGCCTTCTCTTTGGTGACTTTCTCTTGGCGACGCAAGAGAAAGTTACTGCGCCGCCGGGCGCACACCCCGGCCTCCGCCCTCAACCCAAGCACAGCCCCCCGCAAGAACACTGGCAGGAGAGCACCCAGGTACAGCCCCCGCAATCGGCAACGCAGACAGCACCCAACCCGTCACCGGTTCGCTGCAGCCCCCATCGCAAACTTCGCAGCCCGCACCACCGCCTCCGCATCCACCCCAAAGAACGCACGCAACGCCGCCCGCGTATCGCTGCGCCCGAACCCATCCGTCCCCAACGTCAGGTACTTGCGCCCCTCCGGCACAAAGGCGCGCACCGTCTCAGGCACGGCACGCACATAGTCGGTCGCAGCGATCACCGGTCCGCTCGTGGCGGCCAGTTGCGCTGCAAGCCAGGGGGTCCCCGGCTCATCTTCTCCCGCGATGGCACGCTGCTCGCACGCCACGCCGTCGCGTGCCAGCTCGCTCCAGCTGGTCACGCTGATCACCGTCACCTCCACGCCCTCGGCGGCCAGCAACTCTGCCGCCTTGACCACTTCGGTGAGGATCGCGCCCGAGCCCAGAAGGGTCACGGTTTGAGGTAAAAAAGCCCCCTGCCGCTCGTCCAGCAAGCGCGGGTAGCTCCTGAAAACATAGCAACCACGCAGCACACCTTCTGCCGCACCGGCGGGCAGATCAGGCTGCGCGTAGTTCTCGTTCATCAGCGTGACGTAGTAAAAAACGTCGCGCTGCTCGGTCACCATCTCGCGCATGCCGGCGTCGACGATGACGGCCATTTCGCCCGCGTAGGCCGGGTCGTAGGCCTTGCAGTTGGGGATGGTGGCAGCCACCAGGTGGCTGCTGCCGTCCTGGTGCTGCAGGCCCTCGCCGCCCAGCGTGGTGCGGCCCGACGTGGCGCCCAGCAAAAAGCCGCGCGCACGCTGGTCGGCGGCGGCCCAGATGGCATCGCCCACGCGCTGGAAGCCGAACATCGAGTAGTAGATGTAGAACGGCAGCATCGCCAGGCCGTGCACGCTGTAGCTGGTGGCCGCGGCCGTCCAGCTGGCGATGGCGCCGGCCTCGCTGATGCCTTCTTCCAGGATCTGGCCGTCCAGCGCCTCGCGGTAGCTCAGCACCGAGCCGATGTCCTCGGGCGCATAGCGCTGGCCCACGCTGCTGTAGATGCCGACCTGCTTGAACAAATTGGCCATGCCGAAGGTGCGCGCCTCGTCGGCAACGATGGGCACGATGCGAGGGCCCAGCGTGGCGTCCTTGAGCAAGCTGCCCAGCATGCGCACGAAGGCCATGGTGGTGCTCATCTCCTTGCCATCGGCCTGCAGCGCGAACTGTGCATAGCCCTCGATGGCCGGCACGGGCAGCACCTCGCAGGCCGTCTCGCGGCGCGGCAGGTAGCCGCCCAGGTTCTGGCGGTGGGTGCGCAGGTAGCGCATCTCGGGGCTGTCTTCCGCGGGCTTGAAGAACGCGAGGCTCGTGGCCTGCTCGTCGGTGAGCGGCAGGTTGAAGCGGTTGCGGAACTCGATGAGGTCGGTCTCGTCGAGCTTCTTCTGGCTGTGCGTGGTCATCTTGCCCTGGCCGGCCGTGCCCATGCCGTAGCCCTTCTTGGTGTGCGCCAGGATCACGGTGGGCTGGCCCTGGTGGCGCGCGGCCGCGGCATACGCGGCGTGGATCTTCACCAGGTCGTGCCCGCCGCGCTTCAAGCGGTCGATCTGCTCGTCCGTCATGCCCTGGGCCAGGGCCGCGAGTTCGGGGTTCTGGCCGAAGAAGTTGTCGCGGTTGAAGCGGCCGTCTTTGGCGGCAAAGGTCTGCATCTGGCCGTCCACCGTGCCTTCGAGCGTGCGCACCAAGGCGCCGGTCAGGTCGCGGGCAAACAGGCCGTCCCAGTCGCTGCCCCAGACCAGCTTGACCACGTTCCAGCCCGCGCCGGCGAACAGCCGCTCCAGCTCGTCGATGATGCGGCCGTTGCCACGCACCGGGCCGTCCAGGCGCTGCAGGTTGCAGTTGACCACCCAGACCAGATTGTCGAGGCCCTCGCGCGCGGCCAGGGTCAGCGCGCTCATGCTCTCGGGCTCGTCCATCTCGCCGTCGCCGAACACGCCCCAGACCTTGCGCTGGCTGCAGTCGAGCAGGTTGCGGTGCGTGAGGTAGCGCATGAAGCGCGCGTGGTAAATGCTGCTGATGGGGCCGATGCCCATCGACCCGGTGGGAAACTGCCAGAAGTCCGGCATCAGCCAGGGGTGCGGGTAGCTCGACAGGCCCTGCGCACCCGCGCCCGGCGCGGTGAGCTCCTGGCGGTAGTGCATCAGGTCCTGCTCGGACAGGCGGCCTTCGAGGAACGCCCGCGCATACACGCCCGGCGCGCTGTGCGGCTGGAAGAACACCAGGTCGCCCCGGTGCTGCCCCTCGCCCACGCCTTCGCGGGCGCGGAAGAAGTGGTTGAAGCCGCTCTCGAACAGGTCGGCCGCGCTGGCGTAGCTGGCGATGTGGCCACCCAGTTCGCCATACGCCTGGTTGGCGCGCACCACCATGGCGAGCGCGTTCCAGCGCACGATGGAGGCCACGCGCTCTTCAACAGCCAGGTCACCGGGGAAGGCAGGCTGGTCCTGCGCGGCCACGGTGTTCACATACGGGGTATTCAGGTCCGGCTGCCAACCAATGCGCTGCGTGCGCGCCAGCCGCACCAGCTCTTGCAGGATGTGGCGCGCGCGCTCCGGGCCTTCGGTGGCCACCAGGGCCAGGAAGGCGTCGCGCCACTCGGCGGTTTCCTCGGGGTCGATGTCGGGGACGGCGCCGGGCGCCAGCAGCAGGTTATGGGGTGTGAGCGCGTTCATGCAGAGCACTGTAGCCATGCCCACCCCGAATGAGTTGCCGTTTTGCAGCCGATGCAGCGCAATACCAGCAGCTTATGCCGCAAAAACAATAAACTGCAGCATATGAAACTCGATACCCTGGACCTGGGCATTCTGGCCGAGCTGCAGGCCGATGGCTCCCTGTCCAACGTGGAGCTGGCGCGGCGTGTGCACCTGTCGCCCTCGCCGTGCCTTGCGCGGGTGAAGGCGCTGGAGGCCGCAGGCGTCATCAGCCGCTATGTGGCGCTGGCCAACGCGGCGGCGCTGGGGCTGGGGCTCAACGTATTCATCAGCATCAGCCTCAAGGCGCAGAGCAAGGAGGCGCTGGCCGATTTCGAGCGCCGCATCGCGGAGCACGACGAGGTGATGGAGTGCTACCTGATGAGCGGCGACAGCGACTACCTGATCCGCGTCGCCGTGGCCGACATTTCGGCGCTGGAGCGCTTCATCGTGGAGCAGCTCGCCCCGATGCCCGGCGTGGAAAAGATCCGCTCGAGCTTTGCGCTCAAGCAGGTGCGCTACAAGACGGCGCTGCCGCTGCCCCGGGCATAGCGTTCGGGCTCCAGCGCCCTGCTCTTCCTCCATCGTCCAGCTTCCATCACTCCGCACGCGCCGTGCTGGGCGGGTGACCGATGATCCGCTTGTAGGCGCGGCTGAAGGAGGCTTCGGACTCGTAGCCCAGCCGATGGGCCGCCACGGCCACGCGCATGCCGTCGCGTGCGATCCAGCGGCGGGCCTGCGACATCTTCACCTTGGCCACGTAGCGCGCCGGGCTCTCCCCCATGGTGCGCGTGAACGATTCGGAAAAGCTCGAGCGCGAGGCACCCATCAGGTCGGCCAGCAGCGGCACGTTCCAGTCGCGCTCGGGCTCGGCGTGGATGGCGGCGATCACCTTGCCGATGCGCGGGCAGCGCACGGCGGCGATCCAGCCCGTGGGGCTGTTGCAGCTGCATTCCACCCAGGCGCGGATGATGCTGGCCGCCAGGGCGTCGGCCAGGCGCGCCAGGATGGCGCAGGCGCCCATGCGGTCCTGCGCCACCTCGCGCTCCATGGCGTCGAGCAGCACGGGCACGGTGGCGTCGCGCCGCGCCAGGTCGCCGGCCATCATCACGGCAGGCATCATGGCCATCAGCGGGTGCAGCGGGTCGAGGTTGAAGCGCAGCGCGCCGCTGAACAGCACGTCGGGCGCCAGCGGCGGGGGCGGCGCAACCGGGGCCCCCAGGGGCGCGCGGCCCGCCTCGCGGCCATCCACCAGGTAGATGTTTTCAGACACGGCCTTGCGCGCCAGCGAGTCGATGTCCACCGGCGGCACGTCGGGCGAGCTGGCCAGCACGTGGAAGCTTCCGTGCGGCAGCAGTACTGCATCGCCCATGTTCAGGCGCTGCCATTCGCTGCCCGGCGTGCGCAGCCAGGCGCCGCCGTGGCCCACGAAGTGAAACCGCGCCGAGCGCTGCGCCGGAAAAGCGATGGCCCAGGGCGGGTGCAGCACGCAGCGGCCATACTCCACGCCGTCCAGGCGCAGGCCGAGCAGGATCTGGGTCAGCAGGTCCGGCGGCTCCACCCACGGCGGCTGCGGCACCTGGTCAAACGATCTGGATGAAAAGTCAAGCATTTCGGCTTTTACGGCATGGAAACGCCGACATCTTATCCCTAGCATGGACGTCCGTTCCAACCCAAGGCTTTGCCCGTGTCCTCCTCTTCTTCCTGCTCCACCTGCCTGGATGCGCCCATGGGCGCCGTGGCCGATGCCGACTCCGTACCTGCATCGGCGTTCGAACCCGTCCCCCACGCCACCCCCGAGCCCGCCGAGGCCCGCTGGGCGGCCGTGGCGTCCATGGCGCTGGGCGTGTTCGGCCTGGTCACGGCCGAATTCTTGCCCGCCAGCCTGCTGACCGCCATGGCCAGCGACCTGCGCGTGAGCGATGGGGCCGCGGGCCAGGCGGTCACCGTCACCGCGCTGGTGGCCGCCGTGGCCGCCCCGTCGCTGCCGCTGCTCACGCGCCGCATCGACCGCCGGCTGGTGATGATCGCCTTCACGCTGCTTCTGGTGCTGTCCAACGTGATGTCGGCCCTGGCCGGCAGCATGGCCACGCTGCTGGCGGCGCGGGTGCTGCTGGGCGTGGCGCTGGGCGGGTTCTGGTCTATGTCGGCAGCGTTGGCCATGCGGCTGGTGCCGGCCTCGCTGTTTGCGCGGGCCATGTCGTTCATCTTGACCGGGGTGTCGGTGGCCACCGTGTGTGCGGCCCCCATCGGCGCGTGGATGGGCGATATGTGGGGCTGGCGCAGCGCCTTCGTCGCGGCGGGCGGCATCAGCCTCGTCACGCTGGCCGTGCAACTGGTGGCCCTGCCCGCCCTGCCCCCGCGCGACAACCCCAACCTCAAGGTACTGGGCGAGCTGCTGCGCCGCCCGCCGGTGCGCGTGGCGCTGCTGGCGGTGCTGCTGGTGATCTCGGGGCACTTTGCCGGCTTTACCTACATTCGCCCACTGATGGAGCAGGTCACCCACCTGTCGGTGGCCACCATCACGGCCGTGCTGCTGGGCTATGGCGTGGGCGGTTTCTTCGGCAACTTCGTGGGGGGATGGATCGCCGGGCGCAGCGAGCGCCAGGCCATCGTGGCCGGTGGTGCCGTCATTGCCGTGCTGGCCGCCGTGCTGCTGGTGGCCGGGCAGTCGGCGGCCATCACGGCGGTGGCGGTCACGCTGTGGGGCTTTGCATTCGGCGCGTTTCCGGTGGGCTTTCAGACCTGGATCGTGCGGGCCGCGCCCGACCAGGCGGAGGGCGCGGGCGGGCTGCTGGTGGCGGCGTTTCAGATCGCGATTGCCAACGGCGCCATCTTTGGCGGGCTGATGGTGGACCACGTGGGCGCCCTGGGCGGGCCGGCGTTTGCCCTGGCAGCGCTGACGCTGGGCACCTTGCTGACCCTGCGCCACGGCCCACGGCCGGCGCAGGCCTGACCCGCCGCAGGGGTTGGAGCCCCCAAGCCCATCCCCACCGCACAGCCTGCCGCCACGGCCCCACGCAGTGCGGGACTACGGCACGGGCTTGCGGGCCACCGCTCCGGTGGCGACGCGCTGGCGCACTTCGCGGATCAGCGCTTTGGCCCGCGCCGCGTTGGCGGGCCCCATGCGCACCAGGATCTTCTGGCCGCTCGACAGGGCCTGCAGCGCCGGGTCAGCAAACTCGTAGCGCACCCAGGGCCGCAGGTCGGGCACGTCGGTGTTCACCGGCAGGAGCTTCACGCGCAGCGGCCCCTTGGGCTCGGGCGCGAGCAGCAGGTGGTCCAGCACGGCCACCAGGCGGTCGTTGAAGTAGCGCCGGGGGTAGCCCACCTCTTCATACGCCTGCTGGAACAGCGGGTAAAGCCGTGCATACAGCGCCACCGCGGCGTCCAGCGGCACGGCCTCGGCAAAGGCCAGCACCGCGCTGTAGCGCGCTGCGTTGGCGGGGGCGATGGTCTGCGCGCCCTCGACACCCTCCACCGTGAAGCGCTCGGGCGTGGGCTGCACCGGCCACATGCGCGACGGCGCCTGGGCGCGGCCCAGGTTGTCCACCGTGGCGACCACGCGGCGCACGAAGCCTTCGGTCCACAGAAACCTGGTCACCTTGTCGCTGCCCAGCAGTTCGCCGAGCAAGGCCGTCACGCGGGTGTCCGATTCCGCCAGCGGCGGCAAGGCGGCATCGGCGGGCGCGAGGCCATCGACCAGGTTCTGCGGACCCGAGGCTTCGGGCAGGGGGGGTGCAGCTGCCGGGGCTGCAGGCGCACTAGCCACCGGGGGCGGTGATGGCGCGGGCTGGGGCTCTGCGGGGCGCAGCCAGAACCACCACGCAGCGCCCGCGATGGCCGCGCAGCCCAGGGCTGCGAGGGCGACTTTGGGCAGGGGCGATGCACCCTCGGGTGCGGGGCGAAACTCGGCGGTGTCGTGATCGGGCATCGGGTCTCCTGTGGCGGTGCATGGGGCACGCCATGGGTACGACGGCGTGGGCCGCCATGCGTTCCCGTGCGGGGTGCAATGCACCATTGGAAACCGCGCCTGCGCCCGGTGCGTAACGCCATGTACCCGCTGGGCGATGCCGGTGCCTTCCCAGACCTCGCCACGCGACCGCTGCGCGAGCGGCGCGGCACGGCACGGGCAGCCCTGCGGTGCGCAGGAGGATGTGGGTGTGCTGGCCTATGCCCCCGCCCGCCGGGTCAGAAAGCCGCCGGCGGGCCAGCCAGCGAGTCCAGCCAGGTCACGGTGGCGGACAGCTCCGCCGGGCGGATCTCGTGCGCGCCTGGAAACTCCCGGTACGTGACCGCCACGGGCAGCGGGCCCATGTGCTGCGCGATGGCCTGTGCGTGGGCCAGGGGGATCACGTTGTCGTGCGTGCCGTGGCTCAGCCACAGCTGCTTGCCCCGCAGCGCATCGGGCGGCGCGGCCAGGGGCAGCACCTGCGCCAGCAGGCGGCTGTGCCACACCATGGCCGCCTGCATGAGCGCGGGCTGGGTCAGCAGCAGCGACAGCGCCATGATGCCGCCCTGGCTGAAGCCGCCCACCACCACCCGCTCGGGCGGAATGCCCAGTTGCTCTGCGGCGGACGCGATGGCCTGGGCCACCAGCGCGCGGCTTTGCGCTTCTTGCTCCTCGTTGATGGTGCGCTCGCCGTTGGGCTCGATGGAAAAGTCGAACCACGCGTGCGAGCCCGGCCCCATGCGAAACGGAGCCCGCAGGCTCAGCACATGAAAACGCTCGGGAATGTGCGGCGCCAGGCCGAACAGGTCCTGCTCGTTGCTGCCCACGCCGTGCATGAGCACCAGCAGCCAGGGCCGGGGCGAGGTGGCAGCGGCCGGGCGCTGCAAAAAGGTGAGCGGTAGATCAAGCATGGATGAGCGGCAGGGCCGGATTTGAAGATAGATAGGTGGGCGAACTGGGGCGTCTCAATGCACGGGCTGCAAGGCAAACGCATCCATCGACAGCATGCTGTACATCACCTCGCGGCTCAGGTAGTGGGCCTGCAAATCGTCGCCCGCGGCGCCCAGCGCAAAGAAGATCGGCAAAAAATGGTCTTCGGTCGGGTGTGCACGGCGTGAGTGCGGCGCCTCGCTGCGGTAGTTGAGCAGCGCCTTCATGTCGCCGCGCGCCAGGGCCGCTTCGATCCAGCGGCTGAACTCCAGCACGTAGGGCGCGGGCTCGCGCTCGCCGCCAAAGAACTCGGCCAGGTTGTGCGTCATGCTGCCCGAGCCGATGACCAGCACGTTCTGGTCGCGCAGGCTGCGCAGTGCCGCGCCCAGCGCGTACACCTCGGCCGGCCCAGCGCCCACGGGCAGGGCCACCTGCACCACCGGCACATCGGCCTGCGGGAACAGATGCATCAGCGGCACCCAGGCACCATGGTCGAACGGGCGGGCCGCATCACCCTGGGCTGCCACGCCGGCAGCCTGCAGCAAGCCCAGCACCTCCTGCGCCAGCGCGGGCGAGCCCGGGGCCGGGTATTGCAGCTGGTACAGCGCGGGCGGAAACCCGCCAAAGTCATGCCAAGTGTCCGGCTGCGGGCCCGTCATGACCTGCGGCGAGCGTGCCATCCAGTGGGGCGACATGATCACCACGCCGCGCAGCCCGGGGTACTGCGCCTTCAGGCTGTCACCCCACTGCGTGAGCGCAGGGCCGGTGGTGCCCGCGTCCAGCGCAAACAGCGGCGCGCCGTGCGAGACGAACAGTGCAGGAACAACAGGGGAAGCAGGGGCGGTGGCAGACATGGCGATGTCCTTTGGATTCATTGCGTGGGGGGGATGCATTGAATGTAGGACCGACAGCCCGCGATACCAAGCCCTGTGCATCAGACAGATCGTTCCACGGGTGGTGCTAATGAGGCGGTAAAACTGCCAATGCGCCGGGCAACAAAAAATCGCCACCCCGACAACGGCAACCTGCTCAGGGTCCGTTGACAGCTCTCAGGACCCATCCTTCACTCGGCCGCGCAGCGCCTTGGTTTCGCTGCGCTGGCTTTTGCCCGCCAGCCGCCGCTGCTGCGAGCCATAGGTCGGCCGCGTGGCACGCCGCACGCGGGGCGGCACGGCGACCGTGTTGACGAGCGCGTTCAGGCGCTGCAGTGCGTCGGCACGGTTCTGGTCCTGGCTGCGGTACTGCTGCGCCTTGATCACCACCACGCCGTCCTGCGTGATGCGGCTGTCGCGCAGGGACAAAAGGCGCTCCTTGACCCCTTCGCACAAAGACGACGCCCATACGTCAAAGCGCAGGTGCACCGCGCTCGATACCTTGTTGACGTTCTGCCCACCCGCGCCCTGGGCGCGCATGGCGGTGATCTCCACCTCGTCTTCGGGCACCTCCAGCGGTGGGGGCGTCAATGCGGTGGCCATGGGCGTACTGGGCTAGCGTGCAACAGAAACAAGACGGGTAGCGCCAGCAGGCTCAGGCCGCTGCCTGCTGGGACTGCAACTGCGCCAGCCCGTCGATGGCCAGGCCATAACCCAGCACGCCAAAGCCGCACATCACGGCTTTGGCGGCCGCGGCCATGTACGAATGGTGCCGGAACGGCTCGCGGGCGTGCACATTGCTGATGTGCAGCTCGATCAGCGTGATGCCCGTGCCCTTGGTGGCATCGTGCAGCGCCACGCTCGTATGGGTGTAGGCCCCGGCATTGATCACCACGCCGGCCAGCTCGCCCGCCGCGTGCAGGCGGCCTGCTTCGTGGATCCAGTCGATCAGCGCGCCTTCGTGGTTGCTTTGGTGAAACCGCAGCGCAAAACCGTGGCGCGTGCAGGCGTCGGCACACAGCTTTTCGACATCGGCCAGGGTGTGCGCGCCGTACACGGCAGGTTCACGCGTGCCCAGCAGGTTCAGGTTGGGGCCATTGAGGACGAAAACGGTTTTCACAAACATGCACTCCGAGGGGTTGCACCCGCCATGCAGCGGGCAAGGGTGCCAAATTATGCTGTGCCGCCACCTGCGCGCCCCAAAGAAAAAGCGGCCCGAAGGCCGCTGTAAAAGGCAGCCTGTGCAAAGACGCTGCCTGTGAGCGACTAGCGCCCAAGAGGTTGGTTACAAGTTGCGGCAACCGGGCCGGTCAGGCCTGGCTACCTGGGCTGGGACGATCAACGATCCCAGCGGCCGTAGCCGCGGTCATGGCGGTGATGATGGTGGCGATGGCCTCGGTAGCCACGGTCACCGTAGTACACCACGGCAGGTGGAGGGGCGTAGTACGCTGGCGGGGGAGCGTAGTACACGGGCCGTGGAGGCGCGTAGTACACAGGCGGGGGGGCCACATACACCGGGGCGGGTGCGTAGTAACCGCCATTGCTGGCCCCTACCACCACGCCCGGAACGCCGATGCCCACGGACCAGTTGACGTCGCGGGCCTGGGCGGCGCCCGCGCCACCCAGCAGGGCCAGCGCTACACCAGCGGAAGCTGCCAAGGCATAGATAGAACGGGATTTCGTCATGGATATCTCCTTTTGAATGAGGACAGCCAGCCAAATGGACTCGCCTCACCGGTACATAACGCACCAGGTAGGCAAAAGGATGGCATAAATTTGTCTTTACGTTGTGTCTGGAAGTACATTCGACCGTTTCCATGCGTAAACGTTCACGAAACCGGGCCCTAAAATGACCCGATGAGCACCCAAAACCCCGTCAATCCAGCCGCCAGCACACCGGCTGCTGCCACTGCACCAGCCCCAGAAGCCGCCAAGCCCAGCAACTTCCTGCGCCAGATCATCGAAAGCGACCTGGAAAAAGGCACCTACGCCACCCGCCGCTGGGGAGGCACCCCGGGCGACGCCGCCCACCATGCGGCCGGCCAACCCGACCCCGCCAAGATCCGCACCCGCTTCCCGCCCGAGCCCAACGGCTACCTGCACATCGGCCACGCCAAGAGCATCTGCATCAACTTCGGCCTGGCGCGTGACTACGGCGGCGTATGCCACCTGCGCTTTGACGACACCAACCCCGAAAAAGAAGACACCGAATACGTCGACAGCATCATCGATGCCGTGAAATGGCTCGGTTTTGACTGGAACGGCCACCCCAGCGCACCGCCCTACCAAGCCAGCGACTACTTCGATTTCATGTACCGCGCGGCCGAATACCTGATCGAGGCCGGCCACGCCTACGTGGACGAGCAAACCGTCGAGCAGATGCGCGTCAACCGCGGCGACTTCGGCAAGCCCGGCGTGAACAGCCCCTTCCGCAGCCGCACCCCGGCCGAGAACCTGGCCAAGTTCCGCGAGATGAAGGCCGGCCTGCACGAAGACGGCTCCATGGTGCTGCGCGCCAAGATCGACATGGCCAGCCCCAACATCAACATGCGCGACCCGGCCATCTACCGCATCCGCCGCGCCACACACCACAACACGGGCGACACCTGGTGCATCTACCCGATGTACACCTATGCGCACCCCATCGAAGACGCGCTCGAGCAGATCACCCACAGCCTGTGCACGCTCGAATTCGAAGACCAGCGCCCCTTCTACGACTGGCTGCTGGAGCGCTTGACGGAAGGCGGACTGCTGAACAACCCGCCCCCCCGTCAGTACGAGTTTGCCCGCCTGAACCTCACCTACGTGATCACCAGCAAACGCAAGCTGGCCCAGCTGGTGTACGACCACAAGGTCAGCGGCTGGGACGACCCGCGCATGCCAACCATCGTCGGCCTGCGCCGCCGCGGCTACACGCCCGAATCGCTGCAGGTGTTTGCCGAGCGCATCGGCGTGACCAAGAGCGACAGCTGGATCGACTACAGCACCCTGGAAGGCTGCCTGCGCGAAGACCTGGAGCTCAAGGCCTTCCGCGGCATGGCCGTGCTCAACCCCGTCAAGCTGGTACTGACCAACTGGGACGACGTCATGGGCGCCGGCCACCTGGAGCCCTGCACCCTGCCCTCCCTGCCCCACCCCCCTGAAGGCGTGGAAAGCCCCGAGCGCCACTTCACCATCGGCAAGGAAGTCTGGATCGAACGCGAAGACTTTGAAGAAGTGCCGCCCAAGGGCTACAAGCGCCTGTTCCCGGGCAACAAGGTGCGCCTGAAGGGCGGCTACGTCATCGAATGCACCGGCTGCAACAAGGACGCCAACGGCACCATCACCGAAGTGCTGGCCACCGTGGTGCCCGACACCAAGAGCGGCACCCCCGGCGCCGACAGCGTCAAAGTGAAAGCCGCCATCACCTGGGTCGGCGTGGCCGACGGCGTGAATGCAGAAGTGCGCATGTACGACCGCCTGTTCCTGGACGCCCAGCCTGACGCGGGCGGCAAGGACTTCATCGAGAGCCTGAACCCGAACAGCCTGACGGTGGTGACGGCCATCGTGGAGCCGTCACTGGCCAAGGCCCAGCCGGACGACAAGTTCCAGTTCGAGCGGCACGGGTACTTTGTGGCGGACCGGGTGGATCACCGGGCGGGGAAGCCGGTGTTTAACTTGGCGGTGGGGTTGAAGGACTCCTGGGGGAAGTAAATTTTCTCGATCATGAAGAGATCACCGGAGGGGTGAAACGTGTTGGCGGCTCCGATACCCATGGCCCTAAGCGCGCGCAAGTGCTCCAGCAATCAGCGTCAAGAAAAACGTAGTGCGCCAATACATTTCAACTCCACTCGGTAATCTCTCACTCCTCGCAAAAAGCAGCGGCGTGGGCGGTGGGGCGTGGGATCAGGCCCCCCGCATATTCAGGAAATCCGTCGAGCCAGCGCTTCCAGACGGCATGTCTGTTCTTGGCTGCCACATCGTGTTGCTGCAGTGCACGCCGGGCGAAGCCTCAGAAGGCGTCACGTTCGAATGCAGTTGGGCCGACGATGTGCCGCTTTGTACAGGGCCGGAAACTGGTGAATGGCTTGAAGCCCAGGGCTGGGAGGGGCTCGGCTACAAGATCATCGTTGGGACTGAAGACTACGACTGTTTTGCAAAACGGCTGGGGCCCGAGATCGCTATCTCTGCATCGCAGCACTCAGTGCTCTATTCCGAAAGAGGAATCCGGATTCAGGTCGGCCCACTAGCAGGCGGCATCGAGTTATCTCTGCACTTCGTGGTTTCGTGGAACCGTCCCCCTGACCCAGCTGACTGTTCGTGCTGGTATGCGGTAGGTATATCCCATCCCACAGTTCTCAGCCACGCCCATTCCGAGGTAGGGTGAGTTGTCTGCTGCAACGCAAAGCTGAAGGCGGCAACAGCGCACTGGAATCCGGCAGGCGCGATAGCTGATTGCGTCTGAAGTCGAGAGAAATTCGGCGGCTGTAGAACGAACACACGGCGCTGAATCGATCGTCTCGGTCAAACCATTTTGCGCGTCCCTTCAGCTAATGTCGTCCGACCTGCAATCCCCCGCGCGTTATCACGGAAGAACCCACTGCCAGGCCAGCGATGTAGTGATCACCTCCCTTTTTGAGATACAACCGCGCAATGCTGAACCCGCCCGAACAACCGCCTACCGTCAAACCCACCTTCGCCCACATGCCGCCCGGCCCAGTGGCAGGCCCCTTGCAGTTATTGCCTGTCAACGAATCGGTGGTGGCAGTCCACACGGCCGATGGCGCACACCTGGGTTCACTCAAAAAGATCGGCGCGGTCTGGAAATTCAAAGCCATGGGCTACGGCGCTGACGGCGGCATGGAGCCGGGCCACGGCGCGCTGACCGATCAGCACAACATGCAGTTCGCCACGCCCGATGCGGCCGAAGTGAGCGCCCGGTTGCTGGGCGCGCTGGGAAGCACCCTGTAAGAGCGGCCAAGAAGCCCAGCGACGTCTGCCTTGAACGGCAGAGCCCCTCAGTTCGACGCTTCAGCCAGCACGAACTCCACCGCAGCACACACCGCCGCCACCTGCGCATCGACGCACTGCTCCGGCGTGGCACGCGCACTGTCCGGGTACACCTCCGTCGTCGTGGTGTAGCGCGCCCCGCTGATGCCCGCGCACAGGCCCCACTGCTTCATCGGGTAGTGGATCACGCCATGCGCCACCATCGGTGAGCCGATGATTTCGCCTTGGTCATCCGCAGGCGCAATGTGCGTCACCCGGCTGACCGCATCGATGATCGCCTGCTGAAACGCGGGCTGCGGGTTGTCGGTGTCGTCCACCAGATAAAACCCGTCCGGGATGCTGCCCGGCTCGAACACCTTGCCGTCGCGCGCGGCCACGGCGGGGCGGTATTCGGATTCGTCGGTGTCTGTGGTTTCGTGCAGGTCGATGTGCGCGGCCCACTGGCCGCGCAGCGGGGCCACCAGGCGGATCAGCGCGGCAGCCTCTTGCGCGGGTGAGCCTTCGCGAAAGGACCGGTTGGGGTCGATGGCGTCGAAGTTCCAGCGCTGGAAGCGCTCGTACGCCCAGGGACTGACGCAGGGCACCACCAGCAGGTTGACCCGGCCCGCAAAGCGCTCGGCCTGCGTGTCCACAAAGCGCAGCGCGCCGTGCACGCCACTGGTTTCGTAGCCGTGCACGCCGCCGGTGACCAGCACGCTGGGCGACCCTTCGTTCCACTGGCGGCTGCGCAGGGCCCGCAGGGGAAAGCGCTCTGCCGCGTGGTGGGCGTCGGCATAAACGACATCGCCATACATCTCCACATCGAATCGGCCGCGCAGTGCCTCGATGGCGGCAAGCACGTCATCGGCGTAGCTGCGCTGGCGCACCTGGCGAGCGCGCCATTGGTCGCGCTCTGCGGCGCCCCAGGGCTGGCCGGGCGTGCCGATGGGGTAGGAATGGGTGTCTGGCATGGCGGTGGTGTGGCGTGTGTGAAAAGCGAAATGGGGGTGCGTGGCGTGGGGTGGCTCCACAGCCGGCGCGGGGCACAGTGCAGAGCGTTCATAGAATACCCCGATGCCCCTTCCCCTGCCTTGGCCGATTCGGCTCGTCACACCCTTCGTTGTCTTGCTGGCCTGCATGTCAGCCCACGCCCAGAACGCACCCGTTGCGCCGCCTGCGCCCACAGCGCCTGCCAGCACAGCACGCCCTGCAGGCGGGCTGCCGCCCTTGGCGCCCGGCCCGGCAGCACCGGCAGCACCGGCAGCACCGACAGCTCCGTCAGCGCCTGGCGGTGAGGCCACCGGCAGTGCAGACCCTTCCACAGCAGGTGCGGCCGTGCCGGTGCCCGCCACAGCGCTGTCGCGCGACGCACGGCGCATCTACGAGCTGTCGCGCGACAAGCTGGTGCAGATCCGCACGCTGCTGCGCAATGCCGACACGCAGGCGTCCATCGGCTCGGGGTTCTTCGTGTCCGCCGACGGCCTGATCGTCACCAACTTCCATGTGGCCAGCCAGCTTGCGCTGGAGCCCGAGCGGTATCGCGGCGTGTACGTGACGATGGAGGGGCAGGAAGGCGACGTGGAGTTGCTGGCGTTCGATGTGCAGCACGACCTGGCCGTGTTGCGCACCAAGGCCCGCACCGCCGCGGCGCCGGTGCTGAGCTTTCGGCCCGCCACCGAGGCCCTGGCGCAGGGCGAGCGCATCTATTCGCTGGGCAACCCGCTGGACATCGGGTTTGCCGTGACCGAGGGCACCTACAACGGGCTGGTGCGGCGCAGCTTCTACCCACGCATTTTCTTTGGCGGCACGCTCAACCCCGGCATGAGCGGCGGCCCGGCGGTGGACGATGCGGGGCGGGTGCTGGGTATCAACGTGGCCAAGCGGCTCGATGGGGAGCAGGTCAGCTTTCTGATTCCTGCCGAGTTCGCGCAGGCGCTGGTGCAGCGCGCAGCGGCTGCCGAGCCCATCACCCAGCCCGCGTACGGCGAGATGACCCGGCAGCTGACGGGCCATCAGCAGTTGCTGACGGACCGGTTCCTAAAAGCACCGTTTCGCGAGCAGCGCCATGGCAACTACCGCGTGCCGGTGCCGGACGACGCACTGGCCCGGTGCTGGGGCTCGGGGCGCGATCCTGCCTTTCCCGGCCTGAACCTGGAGCGCACGCAGTGCCGGGCCGACAGCGATGTGGTGGCGGGTGACTTCAACACCGGCGCGGTGCGCCTGGCCTACGAGACCTACAACGCCCCCACCCTGGGTGCCGCCCGGTTCGGGCGCATGTACTCGCAAAGCTTTGCCAACGAGCAGTTTCTGCGGCGCGGCAACCGCCACCAGACGGCGGTCGATTGCTCCGAACGTTATGTGGACCCTGGCAGCCTGCCGATGCGCGTGGTGATCTGCATGTCGGCCTACCGCAAGCTGCCCGGCCTGTACACCATGACGGTGCTGGCCGCGAGCACCAACCAGCCCACCCAGGGCGTGCTGGGCCGCCTGGACGTGCAAGGCATCGCTTTCGACAACGGCATGAAGCTGGCAAGCCACTACCTCAAGGCGTTCCGCTGGGAGGCCGCACCATGATGCCGACCCTCGGACTGATCGAAGCCTTCGACCGCCACGGCGCCCTGTTGGCGCGCGCTCCCATCACGCGCTGGCCGGTCACCGTGGGCCGGGGCCTCGACTGCGACCTCGTGCTGGACGACCCCCACGTGGCACCCACGCACCTGCGCATCGACCGCGCGGTGGATGCGCCCATGGGCGTGCAGGTGCAGGTACTGCACACCCGCAACGGCGCACGCCTGGGCCGCAAGCGCCACGGCGAAGGCGACCGCTTCGACTGGCCGGAAGGCACGCAGATCGACCTGGGCCGCACCCACGTCGCGCTGCGCCTGGCAGACACCCCCATCGCCCCAGAGCAGGCGCTGCCGACGTTTCCGTGGCGCACGGCGGGCACCACAGCCGCCCTGGTGACGCTGATGGTGGCCACGGCAGCCGGCAATTCGTGGCTGGAGGCCCGGGACACGTTGCAGTACTTGAAGGCACTGCCGAGCGTGCTGCTGATGATGCTGCTCGTGCTGGGCGCCTGGTCGGGCATGTGGGCAGCGGTCAACAAGGTGTTTGCGGGCCAGCTGCAGTTCTGGCGCCATGTGCGCATTGCCTGCGCCGCAGCCCTGGCGGTGGATGCGGTGCATGTGGTGGCGCATCTGACGGCATTCGCTTTTTCACTGGAAGTGTTCTCGCAGTTCGCCAACGTGCTGGCCATGGTGGTGCTGGCAGGGGCGCTGTACGCCCACCTGGCCACCGTGCTTCCACGCCGACGGGTCGGCCTGGCTTTGATGGTGGTGGCCGCCGTGGTGGTGGGTGTGCCGTCGTGGCTGGGTGCACAGTGGCTGAACAACATGCGGTTGTCTTCCGCGCTGTACATGAGCAGCCTGTTCCCGCCCAGCCTGCGCGTGGCCCCTGCCGTGCCGGTGGACCAGTTCCTGCAAGAGACCGAATCGCTGCGCGGCAAGCTTGACCGCCGCCTGCGTGACGACGGCCAGGGGAACGACGACGAGTGAACAACCGGCCCGGCGCCACAGCCCCAGCCTGTGGCGCCGGGCCAACCAGCTACCGCAGTCCTGCCCACCAGCGCCCACGCACCGACCCACCCATGCGCCGCCGCAAACTCCATCACCACGTCTACGTCGTCGAGCTCTCGAAGGACGTGCTGCTGGAGCCGCGCTTTCGCAAGAACAACCCGGGCTACATCGACGGCAAGCCCTGCGTGTACGTGGGCATGACGGGCCTGGACCCGGACGTGCGGTTCGACAAGCACAAGGCGGGCATCCAGGCCAACCGGTTCGTCACGCAATACGGCCTGCGCCTGTTGCCCGACCTGTACGAAGGCTTCAACCCCATGAGCTACGAAGACGCGGTGGACCGGGAGATCGAGATCGGCATCGACCTGCGCTCGGCCGGGTTTGGGGTGTGGCAGGCATAGAAAAAAACCCAAAATAGGTATGATGAAACCCAATATGGGTACATCCACTGATCTCACCGGCAACTTATCCATCGCCGATGCGCTTTTCCCCCAGGTACGGCAGCGTGTGCTGGCTGTGCTGTTTGGTACGCCTGACCGCAGCTTCTATGCCAACGAAGTGATAGCACTGGCGCAATCGGGAACGGGCGCAGTGCAGCGGGAGCTGGCAGCCCTGTCGGCGGCAGGACTGCTGACGGTGAGCCGCCAGGGGAACCAGAAGCACTACCAAGCCAACACCAGCGCCCCGGTGTTTGTCGAGCTGAGAGGCCTCGTGCTCAAGACCATGGGGTTGGCCGACGTGCTGCGCTCGGCGCTGGCACCGCTCGCAGCACACATCGATGGCGCATTCGTCTATGGGTCGGTGGCGCGTCAGCAGGACACGGCACACAGCGATGTGGATGTGATGATCGTCAGTGACACCCTGGGCTATGGCGAGGTATTTGATGCTCTGGAAGGCGCCACCGTGTCGCTGGGCCGCAAGGTCAACCCTACGCTGTACAGCCCGGCTGACTGGTTCAAGCGCCTTGACAATGACAATGCGTTTGTCCACCGCGTCTGGGAGCAACCCAAGATCTGGCTGATCGGCAGCGAGGCCCAACTCCATGCACCCAGCACTTGAAAACCTCTCTGGCCCCGGCAAACAGCTCAAGGCCGAGCCACCGGATGAGGCAGAGATTGCCGGCCTGCTGCGCACTGGCAGAGCACGCCTGCATGATGCGCACAACGCAGCCCTTGCCCTGGAAAGCAGGTTTGATCTGGCCTACAACGCCGCACACGCCCTGTGCCTGGCGGCTTTACGGCGTCGGGGCTACCGCGCGGGCAATCGCTACATTGTCTTTCAGGTACTGCCGCACACCTTGGGGTTGGGGCCGCCGGTCTGGCGTGTGCTGGACAAGTGCCACAACGTGCGCAACCAGGGTGAGTACGAAGGCATGCTTGATGTAGATGAACGGCTCGTGAAGGATCTGGTCAACGCGACCGAAGCTGTATCCACGGCCATTGCAGCATCGAGCGGCCGCTAGCGTCGCGGACAATGCAGGCGCGCGATTTCCAGCACATGCGCTCTTTTTTTGATAGCACCTGCCGCTTTTCTGTCGGGCGGTAGCAACCATTTTTATTCTTGACCCATCCTTTTCCATGAACTTCGCAGACCGCCTCAAGCAACTCCCCGCCACCACCCACCTCACAGCCCTGCAGCTGCTGGATGCAGGCGACCAGGTCGTGGCCACCATTGAGAACAAGCCCGGCCAGACGGGCTCCTTGGTCGTCTACGCCGCGCTGGCGGCCCTGTACGGCGGCAGCATCACGCCGGCCGCCGCTGCGCTGGGGCTGGAGTGGTATGCCGAGCACACGGCAGACGCCAAGGCCTTCCCTGGCAAGCACCCCAACATCGACCGCCTGCTGGCCTGGGCCGAGGGCAGCGAGAGCTTTCGCGTGCGCACCGTGGCCGCCTGAGGCCAGGGCTGGACAGCGCCAGGCGTTCAGAAAAAAATGCCGGCGCCGGCCGCCTGTTGTCGAAAACGGCCTGCCCCGTTCGTCGTAGGAATGTGAACAGCTGCGACCCCCGCTGCTGCCCACCTTCTTCATCCACCCTGAGTAGTTGACACCCCAAGGAGACAACCCATGACGACCAGCGATCCCAGCGACAACAGCAGCCACAGCGCTGCAGCCAGCGGCACAGTCACCCTGCACCGCGTGCTGCGCGCCCCGCCAGAGAGGGTGTACCGCGCCTTTCTGGACGCAGACGCCATGTGCAAATGGCTGCCTCCCCACGGGTTCACGGGCCGGGTGCTGAGCCTGGATGCCCGCGTGGGCGGCACCTACCGCATGCAGTTCACCAACTTCGGCAACGGCCAGACGCATGCGTTCGGCGGCGAGTACCTGGAGCTGGTGCCCGGCGAGCGCATCGTGCACACCGACCGCTTCGACGACCCCAACCTGCCCGGCGAGATGCGCACCAGCATCGTGCTCAAGAAGGTGCTGGTGGGCACCGAGGTGTCCATCGTGCAGGCCGGCATCCCTGCAGTGATCCCGACCGAGATGTGCTACCTGGGGTGGCAGGAATCGCTGCAGTTGCTGGCGCAGTTGATCGAGCCCGAGATTCCTGCGGAGTGATCTGCAGCAGCCGCACGCCGGTTCTGCGGCAGCCGCGCCCGCCACAGGGCGCGGGTTCGCACCGTCAGGCGGGCGCCACCATCGTCATCATCAGTATCACTTGAGCCACTTGTCGGCGGCCTGCTTGAGCACGCCCCGGCTGTCCACCTGGCCCCAAACGAAGTTCATCACCCGGGTGTAGTCCGCATCGTCCTTGGGCAGCATGAAGCCCAGGTAGCTCTTGGGCGTGAGCGGCGCGTCGATGAAGGCGGCGTGAAGGCGCGGGTCGGCCTTGCTGTAGACCACGGCCTCGTAGGTCTCGGTGATCATCACGTCGCCCTTGCCCTCGGCGATGAGCGCAGGGATCTCGGCGTTCTTGTCGTGCGTGCTGACCTGCGCGGTCTTGAGGTTCTGCAGCACAAAGGTCTCGTTGGTGCCGCCGGGGTTCTTGATCACGCGCACCGTGGGCTTGTTCAAGTCGTCCACGGTGTTGTACTTGGCCTTCTCGGCCGAGCGCACCAGCGCCACTTTGCCGAAGGGCGCGTAGCCAGGCAGCATTTCGATCAGGCGGATGCGCGCCACATTGCGCGTGATGCCGCCCACCGCGATGTCGAACTGGTCGGCCTGCAGGTCCTTCATCAGGTTGGGCCACGAGGTCTGCACGTATTCGATCTTCACGCCCAGCTCCTTGGCCATGGCCTCGATCACGTCGATGTCGTGGCCCGAGAGGCCCGCGTCCGTCTTGATGGCAAACGGCCGGTAGTCGCCCGGCGTGCCCACGCGGATGACCTTGGTCTCCATGATCTTGTCCAGCCGGGGGCCGGCCTGCGCGGCCTGGCTGAAGAGGGACAGGCCCGCCACCAGGACGGTGGCAGCCACGGCGAGTGTTTTCTTGGTGATCATGATTTTTGAAACGCTCCAGAAGGGGGATGGACCAGCGTCCCTTGGGGGCCGCGCGGCAAACGCTGCACCGGCAGGACGCACAAAAGAATACGCCAGCCACTAGCATCAACCATGCCGAGCAGGCGCCCAATGATGGCACCGGGCACGCACTGCCACCGTGCTGGGTTACCCTGCAAGCCCGATCCGCCGTTTCACCGGTAGGTCATCCATGGATCGACCGTCGACCATGGGCCTGCGAATCAATGGACCTGCCCTTCGCAGATCCCCTCATCACACAAGGAACACCATGAAAAAACTCAACGTCACCATCCAGCTCGAAATGACCGTGCCCGACGACTGGCAGCTGGTCGAGACCTCCGAAGGGACGCCCGTGATCCAGATGGCCGAAGGAAAATTCCTGGACATCGCCATCGAGCCACTGTTCGCATCGGACCCGGAAGACATGTGGAGCAGCAGCGAGACCGACGACGAGCTCAACGACGTGCTCGACATGGTGGAGAGCGAGGAAGTGGCGTACGAGTTTGTGACGCACTGAGCGGTAGCACGCGCCCCGGCAGGCCCTGGGCTCATGCGAAAGTGTTTCTCATACCAGTCACATTCCGTCTTTTGCAAAGAATGAGACACACTTTCTGCAAGGCCCACCGCACAGGTATGGAGTGCTCCGGCGCTGAATGGGCCTGACAGGGCGCAGTGGCGACGGCGGCGACGGCGGTAATTGCCGCCGCAGTCACAACTGCGAGCGCAGCAGCCCGGTCATCTTCTCGTGCAGCTTTTCGCGCAGCGGCCGCTCCAGCCAGTCTGCGTGCGTCACGCGACGCGACCGCTTGATGTCGTCTTCGAACACCAGCGTCTGGCGCTGCGCGAACTTCGCGTCGTAGACGTTCAGATTGGCCTCGTCGTTCAGGCGAAACGATCGGTTGTCGAAGTTGGTGGAGCCCACCGACACCAGCAGCTGGTCCACGATCATTACCTTGCAGTGGTACATGGTGGGGCGATACTCGTAAATCTCGGCGCCGGCCTGCAGCAGGTCGCCCCAGGTGGCGCGTGATGCAGCCTTTACCGTTTCAGTATCAGTGTGCTCGCCGGGCGTGACCAGGCGCACGCGCACACCGCGTTTCAAGGCGTCCATCAGCAGGTTTTGCGTGAGCTCGTCGGGCACGAAGTACGCCACCGACAGGTCGATGCTGCGCTCCGCAGCCGTGATGGCCAGGTGGTACATGAGCTGCATGCTCTCGCTGCCGCTCGATGGCGAGCTGGAGAACATCTGCGCCTTTTGCGTGCCCACCGGCGCGATGGGCGGAAAGTACGCATCGCCATGCAGTACCTTGCCCGTGACCTTGAGCCAGTTGTCGAGGAACGTGGCCTGCATCTGCGCCACGGCCGGGCCGCGCACCAGGTAGTGCGAGTCGCGCCAGTGGTCGGGGTTTTGCGCATTGCCGGTCCATTCGGGCGCAATGCCCACGCCACCGGTAAAGCCCACCTGCCCGTCCACCACCAGCAGCTTGCGGTGGGTGCGGTTGTTCAGGCGCGCCAGGTTGTACCAATGGGGCTCGTGGAATTTTTTGATCTGCACGCCGGCCTGCTCCATCTCGGCCAGGTAGCTGTCTTCCATCTTGGCGCTGCCCACCCAGTCGAGCAGTACGTGAACTTTCACGCCCGCCTGGGCACGCTCGCTCAGCGCGTCGGCAAACTGCTTGCCGATGTCGCCCGACCAGTAGATGTAGGTTTCGAACGTGACGCTCTTTTGCGCGGCCTTGATGGCTGCCAGCATGGGCGGAAAGATCTGATCGCCGTTGAGCAGCTCGGTCACCTCGTTGCCTCCGACGATGCCGGGGCCCAGCAGGCTGCCCAGGGCGCGCTCGAACTGCGGGCTGGCGGTGTTGTACAAGCGGGGCAGCTCGTGCTGCACCTTCTTTTCACCAGCGGTGAAGTTCAGGGCCAACAGCACCAACACTCCGGTGACCAGTGCGGTCAGGAAGATGGTGAGGGGGGTGGAGAGGCGGCGGGGGCCAGCGTGGAGCATGCGGGCGATTGTGGCGGCGGTCCATGTCCGCAACATGTAGGCCGAAGTCGCAGCGCCGCGGCGGCACAATGGCCGGTTGTCGCACTGCGTCCATGCAGCCGGTCACCCACCCCCTCAACGCATTCACTGCCATCGTGTCCCAGCTACCCCCCACCCTCGCTGCCCCACCACTCCCCACGCTGACCCGGCGCGCCCTGATCGGCGCAGGCGGCCTGCTGGCCCTGCCCGCCACCGGCTGGCTGCATGCCAAGCCCCTGCCGCCCGCGCCTGTCGTCTGGCCCCACGCCCTGCCAGTGCCTGGGGGCGTGGCCCGGCTGTCGCTGGGCCCGGCGGCCACGCGGCCGGTGGCGCATGTGCGCCAGGGCGATGTGGACGTGCCGGTGCTGGTGGTGGGCGATGCCATCGAGTGGACAGCCGTGGTGGGCATACCGCTGGCTGCGGAGCCGGGCGACGCTTTCATCACTGTGCAGCCCGCGAGCGGCAAGCAACGCGAGGGCAGCGCACGGCAAGTACCGTACCGCATCGCGCCCAAGCAGTACAAGGAGCAGCAGCTCAAGGTCGCGCCTGGCAAGGTGGACCTGTCGCCCGAAGACCAGGCCCGCTACGAGCGCGAGCGCGAGCACCAGGCAGTGGTCGTGGCCGCATTCACCGAACAGCCTGCGGGCCAGGCGCTGCCATCGCTGCGCATGCGCGTGCCGGTGCCGGGGCGGCGGTCCAGCTCGTTCGGGCTGCGGCGCGTGTTCAACGGGCAGTCGCGCAATCCGCACAGCGGCATGGACATCGCGGCAGGCACGGGCACGCCCATCGTGGCGCCGCTGCCAGGCCGGGTGATCGACGTGGGCGACTACTTCTTCAGCGGCGGCAGCGTGTGGCTCGACCACGGCCAGGGCCTGCTGACGGTGTACGCCCACCTGAGCAGCATGGACGTGCACGTGGGCGATATCGTGAAAACCGGCGAGGCGTTCTGCAAGGTAGGCGCCACAGGCCGCGTGACCGGGCCGCACCTGCACTGGGGCGTGATGCTCAACCGCGCGATGGTGGACCCGGCGCTGTTCGTGCCGGCGTAGATCGCAGAGCCGGCGAACGGTCCAACGGTTTATCGACCTGTCTCCACACCACATTGCTCACACTATGAATTTGATAGCTATCAGCGCTTACCCGATGCGCGGTAGACGCCTTTTTATTCAAGACCCCACCACCGCATGACCTCGCGCCTCATCCGCTTCAACAAACCCTACGGCGTGCTGAGCCAGTTCACCCCCGAAGGCAAGTGGCAGGGCCTCAAGGACTACATCGACCTGCCCGGCGTGTACGTGGCAGGGCGGCTGGATGCGGACAGCGAAGGACTGCTGCTGCTCACCAACGACGGCCCACTGCAGGCCCGTATTGCCGACCCGCGCTTCAAGATGGAGAAGACCTACTGGGTGCAGGTGGAGGGCATCCCAGATGCTGCCGCGCTCGCCGCGCTGTGCAGCGGCGTGGTGCTGAACGACGGCCCCACCCTGCCAGCTCGCGCGCGCCTGCTGGACCCGCCCCCCGCCGTGTGGCCGCGCAACCCGCCCATCCGCGAGCGCAAGGCCATTCCCACCGCGTGGATCGAACTCGTCATCCGCGAAGGCCGCAACCGCCAGGTGCGGCGCATGACGGCCGCCGTGGGTCACCCCACGCTGCGGCTCATCCGCGCGGCCATCGGGCCGTACTCGTTGCAAGGGCTGGAGCCCGGGACCTGGGCTGACTGAGGCACCGGGTCAGGGTCCGGTCACTGTGGATCTCGCTCGGCAGCTCATTGGCCTCGGTTTTGCAGCTATCCACGTGCCGGCTCGGCGCAGGCACAAAAGGCTGCGAATCCCATCGGCAAGGCATTCCATTGCTGCCAGCACGCTGTCACCAGCGCACCCTAAAGTCCCGGGTTCACACAGACACGAAGGAACGCATGACAACGCAGTTCTACGGCGCGTCCAGCCTGGACGGATTCATTGCCACGCCCGACCACGACCTGTCCTGGCTGCTGCAGTTCGGCGACATCGAGGGCAGCAGCTACCCCGCCTTCATCCGCGATGTGGGTGCGCTGGCCATGGGATCGCACACCTACGAATGGATGCTGAAACACGCCATCGACGCGGGCCAGCCGTGGCCTTACCAACAGCCTGCATGGGTGTTCACCTCGCGCACGCTGCGCAGCGTGGCCGGTGTCGATGTGCGCTTTGTACACGGCGATATGCGGCCCGTGCACCAGGCCATGGTGCAGGCCGCGGCGGGGCGCAATGTGTGGGTCGTGGGCGGTGGTGAACTGGTGGGGCAGTTCCACGATGCGGGCCTCCTGGACGAGCTGATCGTGCAGGTCGCACCGGTCACGCTGGGCGCGGGCGCGCCGCTGCTGCCGCGGCGGATCACAAAGCCTGGGGCGCTGCGCCTGCAGTCGGTGGCCACGCTGGGCGGCATCTTTGCGGAGCTGCGATATGCGGTGCAGCGGCCCTGATGCACTTGCTGCCCTCCGCTATGCTTTCTATAGCTTTCAGCGCTTGAGCAACAAGCGGTAGCGGCGTTTTTAGCTCAAACAACGCTCAGTCCAGCGCCACCGTTTTGCTCACCGGGTGCGACAGCACCAGCGACGTGGACACGCTGCCGTGCACGGCCAGCGCATCCACCACGCGCTCAAGGTCGGCGGGCTGGCCGAAGGCGCAGCGCACCACGAAGCAGTCTTCGCCCGTTATGCGCACGGCGTCCAGCACCTCGGGCATGGACTGGAACAGTTGCACGTAGCGCTGGATGTGCTCGTGCGTAGTACGTACCCGCACCACCGCCTGCAGGCCCAGACCCACCGCGGCCAGGTCGATGCGGGCCGCATAGCCTGCGATCACGCCCGCGTCTTCGAGCTTCTTCACCCGCTCGCTCATCGCGGGCTGCGACAGGCCGATCTGCTTGCCCAGCGCCGACAGGCTTTGCCGGGCGTCGCGCTGCAGCGCCATGAGGATCTGCCGGTCTTTCTTGTCCAGTTCCACGTGCAAGGTCCTTTGCCAGCGAGCCGATGATTTCAAGGTTGAGGGGTGCGCTTTTCGATGATGTCCCCTGGCCGGGAACGTGCGCTGTGCCTATCGTAGGCGGTCTTTCAACACCTCGATCAACACCACGCCATGCGCCCTGTCCTGCTCATCCCCGGTATCCACAACTCCGGTCCGCTCCATTGGCAATCATTGTGGCAAGCGCAGCATGCTGGCGTCTCGCGTGTACAGCAGGCCGACTGGGACCACCCCGTGTGCAGCGTCTGGGTGCAGGCGCTTGACGCTGCCGTGGCCCACGCGAGCGAGCCGCCGATTCTGGTAGCGCACAGCCTGGGTTGCCTGGCGGCGGTGCAGTGGGCCGCCCTGAGCACAAGGCCCGTGCACGCGATGCTGCTGGTGGCTGTGCCCGACCCGCTGGGGCCGAACTTTCCGGCCGATGCACAAGGCTTCGCGCCGCTGCCGGGCGCCCTGCCGCCAATGCGCCAACTCACGCTCATCAGCAGCACCGACGACCCCTATTCCACACCCGGCTTTTCAGCGCAGCGTGCGGCCGACTGGAAGGCCGAGCATGTGGTGCTGGGCGCTGCAGGCCATATCAATGCCAACAGCGGCCTGGGCGCGTGGCCGCAAGGGTGGGAGCATGTGGAGCGCTGGCGCGGGCAGGTGGGCTGAGAACGCAGCGCAGTCCAGGGGTGGTGCGGGCAGCACCGCGCCCCAGTGTTCGAATCAGCCGCCCAACGCCTGTGCCTGGTCGATGATCAGGTAGCGCTTGACCAGGTCGAAGAAGCTTTCGTAGAACGTGTCCTTGGAGATCGTCTCGCTGCCCACCTTGACCATCGACTCGCTGCTGGCCGACAGCGGCAGCGACACCGAACCGATGGCGCCCACGCCCAGGCTGGCGGAGTTGTTGGTCTTGCGCAGCGCATAGGTGTCCTGCAGCGCGGTGACGAAGCCCAGGCTCACCTTCCCGTCGCTGGCCTCGGGCACGCAGACCACACGCACGACCATCTGCAAATGCGATTCGGCCTCGGGCTGGAAGCTCTTCTTGCCTTCCACCAAATCTGCGCTGCTCGACGAGATGATGTAGCCCTGGCTCAGCAGCGCCCGGCGCGACGCCTCGCAGGTCTGGGCGGGCGTGGCGTCGAACATGCGCGAGTAGGTGCTCACCGAGCCAAAGCTTTCCTGCACGCCGAAGGTCTTCACGTTGGTGCCTACGCAGCCGGCCAGCAGCAGCGCCCCGCCCGCCAAGACGGCGGCGGCAGCGCTGCGCACGGCGGGCCGCCAACGGCCCGTGTCGAGGGGAGAGGCCGTCAGCGACGGCGTCGGTTGGCATGCAAGGCTGGGCAACAGGTGGTCCTGGTTGTGTGTCTGGATCTGGGTCTGTGTCATGTCGTTCTCACCAATTCCGTATGGCGCTGGCAGGGGCCCGCAGCAGGGCGGCCCGCCCCGCTTGCTCTGACGGCGGGTGCCACACCGGGTTCCATGGATTCTAGAAACTCCGGACTGCGGCGCACGCGGGATGCTGCACTGCACTATGCCGCCAGCGGAGCCACGCAGCCGTCAGGAAAAGGCGACTGAACGTATCAATTTGCACCGTCGGCCCACGGGGGCGTCCCCAACGCTCCTGAAAAGATAGCTTGCGGCCCTTTGCCAAAAAGCGTGCGCGCCACCTACTCACGCGCCTGGAGGGCCATGGCGAGTTATGCCCGTCGGATGTGCAACAAGCTGTGGATAAATCCGGGAACAAGCCCCGGAACCCGCGCCAGCACTGGCGTGCGACGCGTTGCCTAAAAAACGGTCAGCCGTAGCGTCCCCAGCAAGCAAGGTGCGCCTTGCACGCCTTTGTTACGGCAGGACACGGCATGTCCGAGACGTCCAGCAGCTATACTATTGATAGCTAATCGCGCTGACCCATCCTGCGATGGAGCGTGAATCCCCCTGAATGCCAAGCGCTGCGCTGTGTCGCCAGCGCTCGAACCTGCCCCACCCCCACCGTGCCCCTTGCCACCCTGCTCTGCTTGGTCGTCGCCATCAGCGACGGCGACACCCTCACGGCCCGCTGCGGCACGCCCGGGGCCTACCAGCAGGTCAAGGTGCGCGTGGCCGCCATCGACGCGCCGGAGTCGCGCCAGGCGTTCGGCCAGAAGTCGCGGCAAAACCTGGCGCGGCTGTGCTTCAAGCAGCGCGCCGCGCTGCAGCCGGTGGATGAGGACAGCTACGGGCGCACGGTGGCCAACGTGCGCTGCGGCGGCACCGACGTGGCAACGGCCCAGGTGCGTGCGGGCCTGGCCTGGGTGTACACGCCGTATGCCAGCGCCCACCCGCACCTGGCGCCCCTGCAGCGGCAGGCGCGCAGCAGCAGCACGGGCCTGTGGTCGCAGCCACGCCCGCTGGCACCGTGGGACTACCGGCACCGCCGCAGCCGGCATTGAAGGTGGCTGCGACGCCTGCAGCGTTGATGGCTGGCGTCGGCCGGTTTCTGCGGGTCTTTACCTCGCCGCCCGGCAAACGCGCGGCTAAGCCAGTAGCATCGAAGGGTCTTTCCCCCGGCCCCTGCGGCACGCTCTGCGTCCGGCCGCCCTGCCTGCCTTTCGCCATTTCATGACAGCCCCCCAATCCACCCTTGCGGCACCCGATGCCGAGACGGCCAGCGTCTACCGCCATTCCGGCTTTATCTCGTTTCTGATCGCCCGGGTGGTGGCCGTGGTGGCCACGCAGGTGCAGGCGGTGGTGGTGGCCTGGCAGGTGTACGACCTGACGCGCGAGCCGCTGGCGCTGGCCTATGTGGGCCTGGCGCAGTTCCTGCCCATGCTGTGCCTGCTGCTGCCGGCAGGCGACCTGATCGACCGGTTCGAGCGCAAGCGCATCCTGGCCATCAGCTGGTCGGTGGGCGGCGTGTGCAGCGCACTGCTGTGGTGGCTGTCGGGCCACGGGGCCAGCGGGGTGGCGGGCATCTACGCGGTGCTGGTGCTGTACGGCTGCTCGCGCGCCTTCTCGGGCCCGGCCATGCAAAGCCTGCTGCCGCAGATCGTGCCCCGCGCACAGCTCGCGCAGGCCATTGCGGCCAACAGCATGCTCATGCGCGTGGCCAGCATCGGCGGGCCGCTGCTGGGCGGGCTGCTGTATGCGCTGGGCGGCGGTGAGCTGACGTACGCCGTGTGCTGCGTGTGTTTTGCGCTCGGCGTGGTGCTGCTGCTGCGCGTGGTGGTGGCGCACGCCACCGCACCCGGCCCCACGCAGGGCACCATGTTCGAGCGCTTTGGCGCGGGCATCACCTTCATCCGCACGCGGCCCATCATCCTGGGCACCATCTCGCTCGATCTGTTTGCCGTGCTGCTGGGCGGCGTGATCGCTCTGCTGCCCATCTACGCCCACGAGGTCCTGCACGTGGGTCCCACGGGCCTGGGGGCGCTGCGCAGCGCCATGGCCGTGGGCGAGGTGAGCGCGGGGCTGTACCTGAGCATGCGCCCCTTCAACCGCCACGTGGGGCGCACCATGTTCATCGCCGTGGCGGTGTTCGGCGCGGCCAACCTGGTGTTTGCGCTGTCCACGGTGTTCTGGCTGTCGTTCGCAGCGCTGCTGGTGGCGGGTGCGGCCGACATGGTCAGCGTCTACATCCGCGGCGCGCTGGTGCAGTTCTCGACCCCCGACACCATGCGCGGGCGGGTGAACGCGGTGAACATGCTGTTCATCGGCTCGTCCAACGAACTGGGCGAGTTCCGCGCGGGCACCAGCGCGGCGTGGCTGGGCGCAGTGCCTGCCGCCATCGTGGGGGGCCTGTGCACGCTGGGCGTGGTGGCGACCTGGGCCACGGTGTTCAAGCCGCTGCGCAAGGTGGACAAGTTCGAGGAAGCCGCGCAGGCACGGTAGCTCCCCCGGGCCGCGCAGTGCCGGCTCGACATGGCCGGCCGCTACAGCTGCTCACAACCTTCGGCGCGTTTGTATCGCGTGGGTAAAACCCGCTGCGGGGCCTTGCCTTGGCTGCGCGGCAAGCGCAGCATGGCGCTCCAGCCCTGGCATCGATGGGCCTGCAGGATACCCGCACCATGCGCCATGACCCGCCCGCTTTGTTGAGCACCACCCCGCCCATCAACCGCCGCCAGTGGCTGGCACTCGCAGCGCTGGGAGCATCGGCCAGCGCTTTGCCGGCCCTGCCCACCTGGGCCGCCGTGCCCGCAGCACCGGCCGACGCAGCCGACGATGCCGTGCGCGCGCGGCTGCTGGACCGCATCACCTGGGGCAGTACCGCGCAGGGTGCGCAGGCCATGGCGCCGCAGGGCATGCAGGCCTGGCTGGCCAGCCAGCTGCGGGCCCCCGCCGACGCGCCGCTGCCCAGCCACGCCCAGGCACAGATCGACGCCATGGCCATCACCCGCACCCCGTTCGAAACGCTGGCCCTGCAGATGCAGGAGCGCCAGCGCGAAGCGCGTGCACTGCCTACCGAAGACGAACGCAAGACCGCGCTGGAGGCCTGGCAAAAAGACATGCGCAACCTGCAGCGCGAGGCCAGCCAGCGCTTCGTGCTGCGCGCGCTGTACTCGCCCGCCCAGCTGCGCGAGAAGATGACCTGGTTCTGGATGAACCACTTCAACATCTTTGCCGGCAAGGCCAACCTGCGCGCCGCCGTGGGCGACTACGAAGAGCGCGCCGTGCGCCCGCATGCGCTGGGCCGCTTTCGCGACCTGCTGGGCGCCACCACGCGCCACCCGGCCATGCTGTACTACCTGGACAACGTGCAGAACGCCGCCGGCCGCATCAACGAGAACTACGCCCGCGAGCTGATGGAGCTGCACACACTGGGCGTGGGTGGCGGCTACAGCCAGCAGGACGTGCAGGAGCTGGCGCGGGTGCTCACGGGCGTGGGGGTCAGCATGCGCCCGCTGGACGACGAGCCGCCGCGCATGAAGCCGGCGCTGCGCGCCCACTACGTTCGCCAGGGTTTGTTCGAGTTCAACCCCGCGCGCCACGACTGGGACGCCAAGACCCTGCTCGGCCAGCCGCTGCGCGGACAGGGCCTGGCAGAGCTGGACGAGGCGCTGGATCGGCTGGCCCGCCACAGCGCCACGGCCCGCTTCATCACGCGCAAGATGGCCGTCTACCTGGTGGGCGACGCACCCTCGCCCGCCCTGCTCGACACCCTGGCCCGCACCTTCGAGCGCACCGACGGCGACATCGCCGCGGTGCTGGCCGCGCTGTTCCAGGCGGGCGAGTTCCAGGCCTCGCTGGGCCAGCGCTTTCGCGACCCCGTGCAGTACGTGCTGGCCGGTGCCCGGCTGGTGCACGGCGACCAGCCGGTGCTGGCCAACACCGAGCCCTTGCTGGGCTGGCTGCAGCGCCTGGCCGAGCCGCTGTACGGCCGCGCCACGCCCGACGGGTACCCGCTCGACTCCGCCACCTGGTCGGGCTCGGGCCAGATGAGCACGCGCTTCGAGGCAGCCCGCGCGCTGGGTGCCGGTGCCGTCGCCAACGCGGGCGCGCCGAGCCAGCGCACACCGCCGCCTGCGCTGTCGCAGACGCCCTACCTGCGCCAGATCGACGCCACCCTGGCCCCGGCCACACGCGCCGCGCTGGTGCAGGCGAATTCGCCGCGGGAATGGAACCTTTTGTTCCTTTCATCTCCCGAATTCATGCACGGCTAGAGATGGAGTACATCCCCCTGAGTCGCTTCGCGCCTCGGTGCGTCCGCCGGAGGCTGTCGCTCTTCAGGCACGTCCAAGCCTGCGCAGGCAGGCTTGGAGCCGCGGCCTTCAGCCCCTTCTCTCGACCCGCTGCGCGGTTCGGGAAGGGGGACGCAGCCAGTGCGGCGGGGCGGCCCTTGCACGGCTGCCCTCGCTTCGAGAGTGCGAAATTCGAGCGCAATAGTGCATGCCATGCGCCGACGTCATTCAAGGAGATCACATGCTGAGACGACACTATCTCCAGGCTCTGGGCGCCGGCGCCCTGGGCGCCGGCGCCCTGGGCATCGCCACCGCTTCCGCCCAGGTGTCCGCTGCCCCGCGCGCAGGCGACGCGCGCCTGCTGCTCGTGTTCCTGCGCGGCGGTTACGACTGCGCGAACCTGCTGGTGCCCACCAGCAGCAGCTTCTATTACGAGAGCCGCCCCAACATCGCCATCGCCCGCCCCGGGCAGGAGGGCGGCGCGCTGGAGCTGACCAGCGACTGGGGCCTGCACCCGGTGCTGGCGCAGTCGATGCTGCCGCTGTACCAGCGGCGCGAGCTGGCCTTCGTGCCGTTTGCCGGCACCGAAGACCTGTCGCGCAGCCACTTCGACACGCAGGACAGCATCGAGCTGGGTCAGCCCCTGGCGGGGCGGCGCGACTATGGGTCGGGCTTCCTCAACCGCCTGGCGGCCGAGCTGGGCGCCCGGCAGCAAGAGGCATCGCCGATGGCCTTCACCAGCACCCTCCCCTTGGTGCTGCGCGGCACGGTCGATGTCCCCAACTCGGCGCTGGCCGCCGCGGCCGGCAAGCCCGGCGTGGACGAGCGGCAGGCCGGGCTCATCGACATGATGTACCGCAGCACCAGCCTGGCCCGGCCCGTGGCCGAGGGCTTTGCCACACAGGGCGAGGTGGCCCGCAGCATGCAGGGCGAGATGGATGCCGCCAGCCGTAATGCGCTGAGCACCAAGGGCTTCGAGGGCACGGCGCGGCGCATGGCGCGGCTGATGCAGACGCGCTACCACCTGGGCTTTGTCGACGTGGGCGGGTGGGACACGCACGTGGGCCAGGGCAACGCCACGGGCGCGCTGGCCAACCGCCTCGAAGAACTGGGCCGCGGCCTGGCGGGCTTTGCGGACGAGATGGGCACGGCGGCCTGGAAGAACACCGTGGTCGTGGTGGTCAGCGAATTCGGCCGCACCTTCCGCGAAAACGGCAACCGCGGCACCGACCACGGCCACGGCACCGTCTTCTGGGTGCTGGGCGGCGGCGTCGGCGGCGGGCGCATTGCGGGCGAGCAGCAGGCGCTGTCGGCCACCACGCTGTTCCAGAACCGCGACTACCCGGTGCTCAACGACTACCGCGCAGTGCTGGGCGGACTGTTCGCACGGATGTACGGGCTCAACGCTGCGGCCGTGGGGAGGGTGTTCCCGGGCACGCGGGGCGTGGACCTGCGGCTGGTGTAGCCGCAATCGATTGCTATATTTTCAATAGCTTCCAGCGCTTACCTATCGAGCGGTAGCGGCCTGCTGGCCCCCAAGGGTGGCCGGGTCAGGCGTTGAAGGTGCCCGTCAGCAGTTCGGGCAGGCGTTCGATCTTCATCTTGAAACCACACGCCTGCGCGTGGCCGCCGCCGCCCATGCTTTCGGCGAGCGCAATGCAGTCGAAATTGCGCTGTGCACGCAGGCCCACCTTCACGCCCTTCTCACCCGCGCTCCACATCAGCGCGAAGGTGCCGGTCTTGGCCGAGAGGATGTCGCCCACCAGGCTGTGGAACATGCCCGGCGCATTCACCATCAGGCCGGTGATGCCGTTGAACACCAGCGGCTGCGCGCCTTCCGCGATGCTTGCGCACAGCTTGCGGTACTTCTCGTCCATGGCCGCGCCGCGGGCCATGAACTGGGTGAGCTCGTCGGGCGTGAAGGCGGCGATCTGCTGCCAGCGGTCGAAGCCCTGCTCTTCCATGTCGAGCGCCGACAGGAAGGCTCCGCTTTCCGGGAATTCCCACTTCCAGATGTCGCGGTCTTCCACGTACTGCAGCAGCGCAGGGATAGGCTCGTGCGGGTGAAAGAACTCCCACGCAAGGCGCGCGCCCGACTTGCTCATGTCGAAGTGCACCACGCCGCATCGGCAGGCAAAGCCGGTGAGCTTTTCGGCCGCGCTCTTGTGGTGGTCCAGCATCACGAGCTTGGCCGCGCGTTCGTCGATGGCGGTCATCACCTCGGCGGCGAACGAGAAGTCGAGGATGTAGACCGCCCGGCCCTGCACCGGCGGCAGGTCGTCCACGGTGCTGATATCGCCGTGGTCCAGCCCCACGTATTCGGCACGGTCGCCGTAGTACAGCCATGCGGCCAGCGCCGCGCCAAAGCCATCGGGGCAGTTGCGCCCGTGGTACAGAATCAGCGGGGCCGGGTCGTTCTTGTCGGGCGCAACCAGCAGTTGCAGGGGGAGTATGGTTTTCTTCGTCATGGCCCCCGATTGTCGCCGGGGCGGTGGCAGGCGGCGAGCACGGCATCGCCAGCCAGGGAACCAAGCGCGGCCCTGCGGCCTCCATCCATGCGTACATGCACGCCCCGGCTCCACAGAAAGCACACCCCATGTTCCAGACACTCAAAGACCTGCTCGACAGCCTGATGCAACCGGCCCACACCGCCACGGCGCAAGACCAGGCCCACGCCGTGCAACTGGCCGCCGCCGTGCTGCTGGTGGAGGTGGTGCGGTTCGATGCGGCCATGGACCCGGCCGAACGCACGGCCATGGTCACCGCCCTGCGCAGCAAGTTCGACCTGGCGGGCGATGAGCTGGACCGCCTGCTGGAGCTGGCCGTCGACACCTCCCGCAGCGCCTACGACTACCAGCGCTTCACCGGCAGCCTGAACGACCACTTCACGCAGCCGCAGAAGGTGCAACTGGTCGAAGCCATGTGGCAGGTGGCGTACGCCGATGCGCGCCTGGACGAGAACGAGATGCACACCATCAGCAAGGTGGCCGGCCTGCTGCATGTGACGCATGGCGAGTACATCGCCGCCAAGATGCGCGCGAAGGAAGCGGCTGGCGTCTGAATCGTCTGAATCGTCTGCACCGCATCCGACTCAGGGGGCTTCTACAAAGGCAGCCAGCGCCACCAGAAGGGGGTCTTGACCTCCCGCGCACCGCGCTCGCGCAGCAGCGTGACGAACTCTGTGCGCCCATGGCGCCGGGCCGCCTGCAGCGGCGTCATGCCGTCGAACTCCGAGCGCAGCTGCGGGTCTGCGCCGTGGTCGAGCAGGTAGTGCGCGATGGCATCGTGCCCGTGGATGAGGGCCGCCACCAGCGGGGTGCACAGGATCTCCGGGTGCTGGTAGTTGGGGTTCACGCCCGCGCCGATGTGGTGGCGCACCAGCGCCAGGTTGCCCGCCAGGGCGGCGGCATACATGTCTTTCCAGTCTCCGGCCGACATACGCAGCAATCCTTTGCATGAACTTGATCACCGCAGTGTAGGCACGCGCCGGCGTGCTGCACAATGCGCGCCTTCCCTCATTCGGCCTGCGCCACCGGCCCGGCCTCTTTCATGCACCCTCCCCTGCACATCCTCTGGCGCGACGAGCACCTGGTGGCCGTCTACAAGCCCGCCGGCTGGCTGGTGCACCGCACGGGGCTGGACGCGGGCGAAACGCGCTTTGTGATGCAGACTCTGCGGGACCAGCTGGGCCAGCACGTGTTCCCCGTGCACCGGCTGGACAAGGGCACCTGCGGCGTGCTGGTGATGGCGCTGCACAGCGATGCGGCGCGCGCGCTGTCGCAGGCTTTCGAGCATCAGGCCACGCACAAGCGCTATCTGGCGCTGGTGCGCGGCTGGGCGCCGGGTGCCATCGAGGTGGACCACGCGCTCAAGCCCGACGACGCGCCGGCCGATGCCGCAGTGCAGGAGGCCCACACGCGCTTCCAGCGCCTGGCACAGCTCACGCTGCCCGAGCCCAGCGACGCCCGCTTTGACAGCACGCGCGCCTCGCTGGTCGAGGCCATCCCCACCACGGGCCGGCGCCACCAGATCCGCCGCCACCTCAAGCACCTGGCGCACCCCATCATCGGCGATGCGACCCATGGCAAGGGCCCCATCAACCGCTGGTGGGCCGAGCGCCTGGGCCAGCAGCGGCTGTGGCTGCACGCGTGGCAGCTGACAGTGCCGCACCCGGTGAGCGGGCTGGACATGACGTTCGAGAGCGGGCTGCAGTGGCCGGGAGCGCTGCCGATCAGCCCCCGTGCAGTGGACGATGGTGGCAATGGATCTGCGCCGGACGCCGCCCCCACGGCAGATTGGGAGCGACTGCTGACGGTGCTGCCCTGGCAGCGTGCCGACGACCTGCCGAAAGACCTGCCGAAAGACCTGTCTGGAGACCTGCCGGCAGCAGCCCGGCCCTAGGCGCGGGCTCTACGCGCCTACGCAGCTACCCAGCCTTGGCACCCAGCGCGTGCATGCGCGCCTTCCACTTGGCCACACCGCCGTCGCCCAATTGCTCCACGCTGCCCACCAGGGTTTCGTGCACGGGGGCGATGCCCACAAAGCCCAGGATGTTGCGCTCCAGCGACTTCACGCTGTGCGCCCGAAAGTACCAGCGGTACACCAGCGCCGGCATGCCCATGGTCACCACCACGCGCGCGCTGCGGCCGGTCAGCCCCTTGCGGCCGAACGGATTGCTGCCCTCGGTGGTGAACGCAAAGCCGGGCCGTGCCACCTGCTCCAGAAAGCCCTTGAGCAAGGCCGGCATGTCGCCCAGCCACAGTGGAAAGAAAAGGACGATGTGCTGCGCCCAGCCGATGTCTTCTTGCGCAGGCTTGAGCCGGGCGGGTAGCAAGCCCAGCTCCCATTCGTGCTGGCTGCGCAGCAGTGCGAAGTCGATGGCGGCGACGTCGACCACCCGCACCGCGTGGCCGGCACTGGTGGCGCCCTGGGCGTAAGCCTGCGCCAAGGCATGGCACAGATGGGACGCGCTGGCGTCGGGGTGTCCCTGGATAAGGACGATGCGCTGCGGGGTCATGGGGGGCTCCTCACCGGGCCGCGCCAGGCCCCAGGGGCGGCGGCCTGGGCAAACGGCGGCGTGGGGGCCCACCGCGCATCGTGGCACGCAGCAGGGTGCCATGCAAGCGGTGCGACCCGAGCTTGGCGAAGGAGGATGTAAGACCTGATGCGCGCGGTGTCCGAGCGTGATTGAAACGCTCCTTTTTTAATAGCTGCTGGCGCTTTCCTGGCAAGCGGTAGAGGCATATTTTTGCCATTTTTTTTGTTCAACACGGGCCTGCGTGACTGGCGGCGTCGGCTGTGTCCTACCCGCCGGGCGGTCGGTCGCCTGTAGACGGCTGCCGCGGCAAGGCGCACAGTGCGCGGACGGTGGCCCAGCCGGCCCCCCTACATCCTTACCCCCTACCTACCCCAACCCTGCACCATGCACGCTCTTGCCAGCCCACTGTATCCACTGATGTCGCTGCGTTCACCGTGCCCGTGCACGGAGTCTTCCACGGCGCTGATCGCCGCATCCAAGGACCGCTCCCATGGCTGATATCTGGCACGAAATCACCAGCACGGTGGCGTCCGAGTTTTCGGACGTCACCGACGTGGGCCAGGCCACACGCATCGTCGTGCGCCTGACGATGGCGGGCGTGCTGGGCGGCCTGCTCGGGTGGGAACGCGAACACGCGGGCAAGGCGGCCGGCGTGCGCACCCACATGCTGGTGTCGATGGGGGCGGCCCTGTTCGTGCTGGTGGCCCAGCAGGCGGGCATCGAGCCGGCCGACAACAGCCGGGTGCTGCAGGGCATCATCGCGGGCGTGGGCTTTCTGGGCGCCGGCACCATCCTCAAGGGCGATGCCGAAAGCCAGGTCAAGGGGCTGACCACGGCGGCGGGCATCTGGCTCACCGCCGCCATCGGCGTGGCGGCCGGCCTCGGCCGCGAGACCACGGCCGTGCTGAGCACGCTGCTGGCGCTGCTGGTGCTGTGGGCCATGCCGATGCTGCACGACCGGATGGCGCGCACCTCCACACAACCCCGGCGCGAAGACGACTGAGCGCGCGGAACCTGCCACGCGGGCCACTGCAGCGGGCCGCGCGTGCGCTACACTTTTTGGCCCTCCTCCACACGGGCCTTCGGCATGCGCAGACAGCACGCGCATGCCACCGGCAGTCCCATGCACAGCCAACCAGCGCAGCGCGCACTCTCCCTGAGCGACACGGCAGACATGCCACATTCCACGCGCCGCGCGCGTGGTGAACCACGGGCGCTGGATGTGCAGCCCCTCGGCAGCGACGAGGTGCTGTGCCCATGAGCCAGGCCAACGACCCCGGCACGCTGCAAGCCCCTGCCACCGACAACGCCACGACCGCGGCGCAGGCCGAGGCCTCCGGCAACCTGCGCGGCATCATCGCCATGGTGTTGGCGGTGGGGTGCTTTTCATTGATGGACGCGCTGCTCAAGACGCTGTCGGCCAGCTACCCCGCCATGCAGGTGGCGGCGCTGCGCGGCTGGGCCGCCCTGCCGCTCGTGACCCTGTACGTGCTGTGGCGCGGCGAGGTGCGCGGGCTGCTCAAGGTGCGCTGGCCGCTGCACCTGCTGCGCGGCGTGCTCAACATCTCGATGCTGGGGCTGTTCGCCTACGCGCTCAAGGAGCTGGGCCTGGCCGAGGCCTACACGCTGTTCTTCATTGCGCCGCTGCTCATCACCGCGCTGTCGACCGTGGTGCTGCGCGAGAAGGTGCGCGCCGCGCACTGGGTGGCCATTGCGCTGGGCATGGTCGGCGTGCTGGTGGCGCTGCGGCCCAGCCAGGATGCGTTCTTCACGCTGGGGGCACTCGCAGTGCTGGGCGCTGCCTGCGGGTACGCCGTGTCGGCCATCACGGGGCGGGTGCTGACCCGCACCGACTCCAGCGCCAGCCTGGTTTTCTGGACCACCACGCTCCTGGCCCTGGGCGCGGGCGCACTGGCCTGGCCCGGCTGGGTGGGTGTGGACCGGGCGCACTGGCCGCTGGTGGCGGGCCTCGCCGTCACAGGCTTTCTGGGGCAACTGGCGATCACCGAGGCCTTCCGCCACGGGCAGGCGTCGGTGGTGGCGCCGTTCGAATACACGGCCCTGGCCTGGGGCATGGGCCTGGACTGGGTGCTGTGGCAGACGGTGCCGGGCTATTCCACGCTGCTGGGCGGCGCCATCATCATCGGCAGCGGGCTGTACCTGGTGCGGCAGGAGCGTACGCAGGCGGTGGTGCCGCCCTGACCGGCCAGCCACCCCACAGCACAACGCTGGAACGCGGCCCGCGCCCACGCAGGGCGCGGTCTTACAGCCACGCAGACCGCGTCGCAGTGCAATGGGCGATCAGCACTGCGGCACGCGCCGCGCAAGGAGATCGCATGACACAACACGCCACCATTGCAGGCCACGTCACTTACACCCCGGGCGACGGAGCACCGCTCACCATCCCCAAGGGCCCTGTGGAGCTTGAGCCCGCCAAGGACAGCACCACGCTGAGCTGGACCGCCGACAACGACGCCGTCGGCTCCGCGGCCATACCGCGCGACCAGTTCAACCAGTACGTGCGCGACGGCAAGATCCGGCTGGACAAGGACGCGCAAAAGTAAGAGGCTCACCAGGGCGGGCTGCGGCAGGCCGCACTCACGCTGCGGCGGCGCCCCAAGGCGCGCCGCCGTGGGCTGCTTTTCACAGCCACGGTGGTCTGCTGAAGCAGCACCAACCGCCCTTTTCAACGACTAGCCTTTGCCCCTATGCCTTCAGAAAACATCCTGCGGTTCTGGTTCGAAGAACTCAGCCCAGCCCAGCACTTCGCGCAGGACGACAAGGTCGACGACCTGATCCGCACCCGCTTTGGCGCCACGTGGGAGGCCGCGCGACTGGGAGAACTCTGGACCTGGCGCGACAGCGCCCGGGGCCGGCTGGCGGAAATCCTGGTGCTGGACCAGTTCTCGCGCAACATCCACCGCGGCTCGGCCCTGGCGTTTGCACAGGATGCCCAGGCCCTGACGCTCGCACAGGAGCTGGTGGCCAGCCGGCGCGATGCCGAGCTGCCCGTGGAGCAGCGCGCCTTTGCGTACATGCCCTACATGCACAGCGAATCGCTCACCATCCACGCGCAGGCCATGGCTTTGTTCAGCCAGCCGGGGCTGGAGCACAACCTGCAGTTCGAGCAGCGCCACCAGGAAATCCTGGCGCGCTTTGGCCGCTACCCGCACCGCAACGCGGCGCTGGGCCGCAATTCAACGCCCCAGGAAACCGCCTTTCTGGCGCAGCCCGGCTCGTCGTTCTAGGGACCGCGGCAGGGCCTGCACCAGCCAAGCCTGCGGGCCAGCTCCGGCGCGCAGCTACAGCTGGGCCGTGGCGCTGCCCACACCGTCGAAAGACACCACAACGCTGTCGCCCCGTTGGGCCTGCAGCAACCCCACCCAGGACCCCGTCGTCACGACCGTACCCGCAGGCACGGTCGCACCGCTGCGTGTGAGGTGGCGCAGCCACACCGGCAGCAGCCAGGCCGGATCGCCCAGCGGGTGCGTGCCCTGGCGCACCACCGGCGCCTGCGAGCCGATGCGCACCTCGCACGGCTGCGCGGCCCAGTCCCGCGCCGCGTAGGGCACCCACTCGCCGAGCACCAGCGCGCCGTGCGACTGCAGGTCGGCCAGGCGCAGCAGCGCGGGCGCGTCGCCGCCTTCCTGCCAGCGCGAATCCACGATCTCGATCGACACGGCCATCGCATCGACCCATGGGCCCGCGGTGGCCGGCGTCATGGCCGCGGCTTGTTCGGGCGACACGGCCCGGCCCAGGCGCAGCGCGATTTCGGCCTCGATGCCCGGCGTGTGGAACCGCATGTCTGCATAGTCGGCCGGGCTGGTGCGCACGCCCGCGGGCGGCAGCGGCGCATGCGTGAGCACCGCCTGGCGATGGGGCCCGCCGGACTTCCAGTGCTGCGCCGGGCCTGCCCGAAACCAGCCCATGCCCTGGGCCACAGCCTCCTGCGCTGCATAGGCCGCAGCCGCATCGCCCAGCGCCCCGGCCCACGGCAGGGCGATGGTGGTCTGGCCTGTTTGCCAGGCGGCGACCAGGGCGTGGGTCAATCCGCGGGTCGGGTCTTTGTCTGTCTGCATCTGATTCATCCCAGTATTTTGCAATCGCACGCAGCCTACAAAAAGCGCAGCCCGGGCCCGGGCCCGTGCCACCGTGCAAGGGCCCAAGGCGCGAAGCGACTCAGGGGGTCACTTAACTTAACTCTCCACCTTCACATTGCCATCCTTCACCACCTTGCCCCACTTGGCAATCTCGGTGGCGATGAAATCCTTGAACTTGTCGCGGGTGCCGCCGCCATCCTCGGCGCCGTAGGTGTCCATGCGCTCCTGCACATCGGGCATGGCCAGCACGGTGTTCACGTCGTGGTTGATCTTGTCCGCGATACCGGGCGCCAGCTTGCCGGGGCCGACCAGGCCATACCAGGTCGTGGCCTCGAAACCCTCGAAGCCCTGTTCCTGCATGGTGGGCACGCCCGGGTGCCCCTTGGCGCGCTTGGTGCGCGTCTGCGCCACGGCCGCCACCTTGCCGCTTTTGACATGCGGCGTGGCCGAGGTCATGGTTTCAAAGCAATACTGGATCTGGTTGCCCATCAGGTCGGCCAGCGCGGGGCCGCTGCCCTTGTAGGGCACGTGCAAGGCATCCACACCCGCCTGCAGCTTGAACATCTCCAGCGCCAGGTGCTGCGCAGAGCCCGGGCCTGCGGAGCCAAAGGTCACCTTGCCCGGGTTGGCCTTGCACAGGGCCACGAGTTCCTTCACCGTGAGCGCTTTTTGCGCAGGGCCCGCGATCAGCAGGTTGGGCGTTACACCCACCATCACGATGGGCACGAAGTCCTTTTGCGGGTCGTAGCGCAGCTTGGGCTGCAGGCTGGGCGCGAGCGCATGGCTGTTGATGTGCGCCATCAGCAGCGTGCTGCCATCGCTGGGCTGCTGCGCCACGTACTCGGCCGCCAGCACGCCGGCCACACCCGCCTTGTTCTCCACGATGACCGACTGCTTCCACAAGGTCGACAACTTGACCGCCACCACCCGCGCCAGCGCATCGGTGCCGCCGCCGGGCGGAAAGCCCACCACGATGCGCACCGGGCCGGTGGGCCACTCCTGCGCAAACAGGCGCGGGGCGCCGAGCGAGGCCGCCGCCGCGCCAGCGGACTGGATCAGGGAACGTCTTTTCATCATCGCTTGTCTCCTTCGTGGGCCCTGGTCGGTGCGGGCCGGGTTGAATGAACTCAGCAAAGCCAAGGCCCCTGCGGCGCGCGTGCAGTGCACGGCGGGCGGTGGGGACTGGAAAACACGGGATCGGTCGATGCGCTGCGGCCTCGGCAGACCGCCAGCGGGAGCGGAAAAATGCGCACATTCAGCAGCCGGCACCTCCCGCAGGCGCCGGCCGGTCCATCTGTCAGAACACGGCTGAACGAAAGCCGCAGGCTCAGGCCGCCTTCTTCAACGCTGCGGGCGCCGCATGGCTGGCGAAGTAGTCCATGCTGGCCTGCACGCCGCTGCCGGCCAAGGCCACGCCCGAGAGCTTGAGCCCCATCTCCACGCCCGCCACCATGGCGATCAGCGTGAGGTCGTTGCTGTCGCCCAGGTGCCCCATGCGGAACATGCGCCCCTTGAGCTTGCCCAGGCCCGTGCCCAACGACAAATCGAACCGCTGGTGGATGAGCCGGCGCAGGGCATCGGCATCCACGCCCTCGGGCGTGATCACACCGGTGAGCACGGGCGAATACACCGCCGGGTCGGCGCACTGGATGGGCAGGCCCCAGGCGTTGACTGCGGCGCGCACGCCCGCACCCCAGCGCTGGTGGCGCGCAAAGACGTTCGGGAGGCCCTCGGCCAGCAGCATGTCCAGCGCCTCGGACAGGCCGTACAGCAGGTTGGTGTTGGGCGTGTACGGCCAGTAGCCGTCCTTGTTCATCTCCACGATCTCGTCCCAGGCCCAGAAGGCACGGGGCAACGTGGCCTTCTTCGAGGCTTCGAGCGCGCGCGGCGACAGCGCGTTGAAGCTGATGCCTGGCGGCAGCATCAGGCCCTTTTGCGACCCGCTGATGGTCACGTCCACGCCCCACTCGTCGTGGCGGAAGTCGGCGCTGGCCAGGCCCGAGATGCTGTCCACCATCAGCAGCGCAGGGTGGCCTGCCGCGTCGATGGCCTTGCGCACCGACGCGATGTCGGAGGTCACGCCCGTGGAGGTCTCGTTGTGCACCACGCACACTGCGCGGATTGTGCGCTCGGTGTCCTTGCGCAGGCGGGCCTCGATCAGGTCGGCCTGCACGCCCCGGCGCCAGCCGCCGGCCAGAGGCAGGTGCTCGTCCTTGCCCTCCCAGGCCAGGAACTCGGTGGAGATGCCCAGGCGCGTGGCCATCTTCTGCCACAGCGAGGCGAAGTGCCCGGTCTCGAACATCAGCACGTGGTCGCCAGCGCTCAGGGTGTTGCACAGGGCTGCCTCCCACGCGCCGGTGCCCGATGCGGGGTAGATCGCCACCGGGTGCCGGGTCTGGAAAATCTTCTGGATGCCCGAGAGCACCTTGAGCCCCAGGCCACCGAACTCGGGCCCCCGGTGGTCGATGGTGGGCAGGCTCATCGCCCGCAGAATGCGGTCTGGGACCGGGCTCGGGCCCGGGATCTGCAGGAAGTGGCGGCCCGTAGGGTGAAAGTCGAGTTGCAGCATGGAGCGTCCTTTCTTTTTTCAGTTTTGCATGCAAAAACTGCTATTGCATGCGGGTATACCCCCAAATCAACAGGATTGTTCGGGTAATTTTTTGCATGCAAAATTCAAATCAACAATCACACCATGGCTGAAATCATTGAAATCTCCCGCCTCGCGCTGCATGACCAGGTCGCCGCGCGCCTGCGCACCATGCTGGTGGAGGGCCACATTGCGCCCGGTGCCAAGCTCAACGAGCGCGAGCTGAGCGAGCAGCTGCGCGTGTCGCGCACCCCGCTGCGCGAGGCCATCAAGCTGCTGGGCGCCGAAGGCCTGGTGGACCTGCTGCCCAACCGCGGCGCGGTGGCGGTCAAGCTGACCGAAGCCGACGTGGTCAACACCTTCGAGGTGCTGGCCACGCTCGAAGGCATGTCGGGCGAGCTCGCGGCCCAGCGCATCGGCGACGCCGAGCTGGCCGAGCTGCGTGCCCTGCACTACGAAATGATGGCCTGCTTCGCGCGGCGCGACCTGTCGGGCTACTACCGCATCAACGCCAGCATCCACACCGCCATCAACGAGGCGGCGAACAACCCGGTGCTCACGGCCACCTACCGCTCCATCAACGCCCGCGTGCAGTCGCTGCGCTTTCGCACCAACCAGAACGAGGCCAAGTGGAAGCTGGCCGTGGCCGAGCACGAACAGATGATCGAAGCCCTGGCCGCGCACGACGCCGAGGCCATGCGCCGCGTGCTGGTGGCTCATGTGCAGCGCAAGCGCGACACCGTGCTGGAGCTGCTGCGCGCAGGCGAGATCTATCCATTGAGACGCCAAGCCCCCACCTAGGACCCCACTCCATGCGCATCGAACCCGCCAGCAGCCTGCAGCCAGCCGGTACCACCCTGCCCCCCAACGAGACCTGCGAGGCGCTGGCGCGGCGCTTGGCGGCAGAGACCGAGGGCGAGGTGCTGTTCGATGCCGGATCGCGCGGGCGCTACGCGACCGATGCCTCCATCTACCAGATCATGCCGGCCGGCGTGCTGGTGCCGCGCACCGAGCGCGACATCGCCACCGCCATCGACATTGCGCGCGACCTGATGGTGCCCGTGCTGCCGCGCGGCGGCGGCACCAGCCAGTGCGGCCAGACCACGGGCGCGGCGCTGGTGATCGACAACAGCAAGCACTTTCGCAAGGTGCTGGCGCTCGATGCCGAGGCCCGCACCGTCACGGTGGAGCCGGGCATCGTGCTCGACCACCTCAACGCCCAGCTCAAGCCCCACGGCCTGTGGTACCCGGTGGATGTGTCCACGAGTGCCCAGGCCACGCTGGGCGGCATGGCGGGCAACAACTCCTGCGGCTCGCGCTCCATTGCGTACGGCAACATGGTGCACAACGTGCTGGGTGCGAGTGCCTGGCTGAGCGATGGTGAGCTGGTGGACTTCGGCCCGCTGGCCACGCTGGGCCCGCGCGCCAGCGCCATAGCGCAGCACGTGCACGCCCTGGCCCAGCAGCACCGCAGCGAGATCGCCGAGCGCTGGCCCAAGGTGATGCGCCGCGTGGCGGGCTACAACCTCGACATCTTCGACAACCAGAGCGAAAAGCCCTACACCGCCGATGGGAGCGTGAACCTGGCGCACCTGCTCATCGGCTCCGAAGGCACGCTGGCCTACACGCGCAGCCTGACGCTCAAGCTCAGCGAGCTGCCGCGCGCCAAGGTGCTGGGCATCGTGAACTTCCCGAGCTTCCACAAGGCCATGGACTCGGCGCAGCACATCGTCAAGCTCGGCCCCACGGCGGTGGAGCTGGTGGACCGCACCATGATCGAGCTGGCGCTGGCCAACCCGGCCTTTCGCCCCACGGTGGAAACCGCCCTTATCGGCAAACCCGAGGCGATCTTGCTCGTGGAATTCTCGGGCGCCGACAAGGCCGCGCTGCTGCCGCAACTGCGCCAACTGGTGGAGCTGATGGGCGACCTGGGCATGCCCGGCAGCGTGGTCGAGATGCCCGACGAGGCCCCGCAGAAGAACCTGTGGGAGGTGCGCAAGGCGGGCCTGAACATCATGATGAGCCTCAAGGGCGACGGCAAGCCCGTGAGCTTCATCGAAGACTGCGCCGTGCCACTCGAACACCTGGCCGAGTACACCGACGGCCTGACCGAAGTGTTCGCCAAATACGGCAGCCGCGGCACCTGGTACGCGCATGCCTCGGTGGGCACGCTGCACGTGCGTCCCATCCTCGACATGCGCACCGATGGCGCCGCCAAGATGCGCGCCATTGCCGAGGAGGCCAGCGCCCTGGTGCGCAAGTACAAGGGCGCCTTCAGCGGCGAGCATGGCGACGGCCTGTGCCGCGGCGAGTGGATCGAATGGCAGTTCGGCCCGGCGATCAACGAGGCGTTCCGCGCCATCAAGAACCACCTGGACCCGATCGGCCTGTACAACCCCGGCAAGATCATCGACCCGCCCAAGATGGACGATGGCGCGCTGTTCCGCTTCGCGCCCGCCACGGCGCCCAAGCCCTACAAGCGCATCCCCCTCACGCCCGTGCTCGACTGGTCGGCCTGGAACGTGCAGGCCGACCCGGTGACCGAGGTGACCACCGCCCCCGGCACCGGCGGCGACGTGACCGGCGGCTTCGCCAAGGCCGTGGAGATGTGCAACAACAATGGCCACTGCCGCAAGTTCGACGCCGGCACCATGTGCCCCAGCTACCGCGTGACACGCGACGAGCAGCACTTGACGCGCGGCCGCGCCAATACGCTGCGCCTGGCCGTGTCGGGCCAGCTCGGGCCCGACGCCTTTACCAGCGAGGCGATGCACGACACCATGGACCTGTGCGTGGGCTGCAAGGGCTGCAAGCGCGACTGCCCCACGGGCGTGGACATGGCCAAGATGAAGGTCGAGTTCCTGGCCCACTACAAGCGCAAGCACGGCCACACGCTCAAGGACAAGCTGGTCGCCCACCTGCCCACCTATGCGCGCACGGCCAGCCATTTCGCCTGGCTGCTCAACCTGCGCAACACGGTGCCCGGCGCCGCCTGGCTGGGCGAAAAGCTGCTGGGCTTTTCAGCCCAACGCTCGCTGCCCGCATGGCGCAGCGACACCTTCTGGCGCCGCCACGACAAGGCGCTGTTCAGCAGCCAGGCCGACACCATTGCCGCCGCACAGGCTGGCCGCAAGGCCGCCGTGCTGTTCGTGGACACCTTCAACGGCACTTTCGAGAGCGAGAACGCCCTGGCCGCCGCGCGCGTGCTGCACGCCGCAGGCTACGTGCTGCACACGGTGGAAAAAGCCGGCGGCCACCACTGCTGCGGCCGCACCTATCTGGCCACCGGCATGGTCGACGAAGCCAAGGCGCGCGCCGGTGCGCTCATCGACGCCCTGCTGCCCCTGGCCCAGGCCGGCATCGCCATCGTGGGCCTGGAGCCGTCGTGCCTGCTCACCCTGCGCGACGAGGCCCTGGTAATGGGCCTGGGCGACAAGGCCGTGACGGTGTCCCAACAGGCCCTGCTGTTTGAAGAATTCCTCGCCCGCGAAGCCAAGGCAGGGCGCTTCGCCCCATCCCTCCAGCCCGCAGGCCGACCCATCCTGCTGCACGGCCACTGCCACCAGAAGGCCTTCGGCGCCGTGCCCCCCATCCTGGAGGTGCTGCGCCTGATTCCCGACGCCAAGCCCGAGCTCATCGAAAGCTCCTGCTGCGGCATGGCCGGCAGCTTCGGCTACGAGGCATCGCACTACGAGGTCTCGATGCAGATGGCCGAAGCCGCGCTGCTGCCCGCCGTGCGCAAGAATCCCGATGCCATCGTGGTGGCGGATGGAACCAGTTGCCGGCACCAGATCGCGGACGGCGCGCAGCGCGAGGCGGTGCATGTGGCGCGGCTGCTGGACCGGCTGCTGACGTAGCAAGCAGTGACGCAGCCGAGGCTGCGAGCGTGGCAGTCCATAGAAGACGAACGCATGGACATTCGGGCTGGCCGCACCTAGTATTCGGTTTTTCCGACCCGAATACGCCATGCTGAATTACCGCCACCTTTACACTTCCTGGATGGTTGCCAAGGAAGGCGGATCTGACACCAGAACGCTGCAATATTTATAGATCAATCCACCCATGCACAAGCTGTCCCATGCCATCTCCGGATCCTGGGTGCCCTACTCGCATGGCGCTGTCTACAGCGTCGTGCCGTCAGGCGAAGGAGAAAAACTTCTGGCGGGTATACCCGCTAGCGATTGGAGACCGTTTGAGCGTCTGGTCAGCAGCCTGGAGCCCCCTTACCTGCTTCTCTACGTACTGCATACACCTCGGGGCGAGGGGGACGCAGGCCGCTATCAGAGCCCGGCCTTGTCACCACTGCAGTTTCAGAAATTCATACAGCGGTTCGGCAGCTATCTGTCATCTGACGCGCGGTTCGATATCTGGGCTCATTCCCCGACAGAGAAGGCAACGATCGTCTGGGACAGGCATGACCAGTTGTTCGCCTACGGCCCTATTGCAAAGTATTCAGCAGTACTGGATGCACTGGGGTTTAGCCATGGTGACGCAGGTATATCGCTCGCTCACCAGCACCACTACCGCCCGGAATCCGATGCCACCGCACACGATATCCTGCGCAGCCTTCCTTGGACGCACTCACCATTGCGGCCCGAGGACGAACAGTGAAAGAGGCGTCCAAGCTTTGCTGATATGCAAGGCATCAGCCGGCGGAGTAACAGCCATTGGATTGAAATTGAGCATGCGAACCCGGAATAGACACCATACCCAGACGAACCTAGTATTCGGTTTTTTCGATCCGCGAACCCCATGCTGAACTACCGCCACCTCTACTACTTCTGGATGGTTGCCAAGGAAGGCGGCTTTGCCCGCGCCGCAGACCGGCTGGAGATGGCGGTGCAGACCATCAGCGCCCAGGTGCGCGATCTGGAGAAAGCCCTGGGTCACCAATTGCTCAAACCGTCCGGGCGCGGCGTTGCGTTGACCGAGGCAGGCCAGGCGGCCTATGCGCGGGCCGAAGAAATTTTTCAGCTGGGCCAGAGCATTCCGGACGAGGTGCGGGAAGCCGCCAGTGCCAAGGTGGCGCGGCTGTCGGTGGGGCTGTCGGACGGCATCTCCAAGCTGGCAGCCCACGCCTTGCTGGAGCCGGTGCTCGGCACGCCCCACCTGCGCCTGGTGTGCCACGAGGGGGAGTTCGACGAGCTGCTGTCGGAGCTGGCCCTGCACCAGCTCGATGTAGTGCTGGCCGGGCAGGCGGCGCCGCGCAACCCGAACCAGCGCTTGTCCAGCGAACGCATCGCGCGCTCTGCCCTGCAGTGGTACGGGCCGGCGTCGCTGGTGCGCAAATCTGCGCGTGACCATTTCCCGCAGTCGCTGCAGGACCTGCCGGTGCTGCTGCCCACCGCCCATTCGCCCCTGCGCGCCACACTGGACCACTGGTTCGAGGACATCGGTGTCCGGCCCCGCATCGTGGGCGAGTTCGAGGACAGCGCCTTGCTGGCCGTGTTCGCCGCCCGGGGGCTGGGCGTGTTCCCGGTCAGCCAGCTGGGGGCGCAGGATGTGGGGCTGGTGCGGGGCCTGCGCATGCTGGGCGACTGCCCCGGCATCAGCGAAGAGGTGCATGCCATCTGGTCGCGCCGCGGGCAGCACCACCCGCTGGTTCGGCAGATGGTGGACGCCGCGCGCGGCGCTTAGCAACAGCATGCAGAGGCGGCGGGGCCATCGACAGGCCGCTGCAGCCCGCCCCACGCGTGCCTCAGCCCTGCGCTGGCAGCTTGCTGACACGCCACTGCGTCAGCGCCGCGCGCATGATCCAGGCTTCTTCTGCGGCCACGTGGCTGTCCGCCATGGCGGCGGCGTCGGCAAAGTACAGCACCGTGTGCTGGAGGTCCGGCTCCGTCACTTCCGCCATCACGGCGTCCAGTGTGGCCTGGTCGATACTGCCGGTGAGCACGCGGCGCTCGTGCGCGGCCATCAGCAAGTCCTCGCACAGGGTGTTGAGCACCTGGGCGAATCCGCCGGGTGCCAGGCCGATTTGTCGCTCGATGTCCTGGCCGTACAGGGCTTCCAACTCCTGGCGGCTGACGTTGCCGTCGGATATCAGCAGCAGGGCGACGATACGGGCTGCTGCTTCGGGGCTGTTGTGGGAATAGCTGCGCATGGTTCTTCCTTGTCGATGGGGTGGTTGTTCAGGACGCATGGGGTCATGCCAGACGGCATGGCGAAGGCGGGCCGCAGGCCCGCCGCTTCAATCGCGGTAGAGGTAGCGGCGGCGCGTGTTGTCACGCTGGGATGCAGGGACCCGCAGGGGGACCCGTGCTGGTGCACGCAATGCACCGTACCGTTGCGACCATTGCCAGACCCGTTGCAACACCTGGGCGCGCAGCGCATTCAGCAGTGAATGGACGAACATCAATCGCTTCATGGGTACCTTGTCATGGTTGAACAAGGCTTGAATGTGCGGCTGCAGGCACGATTCAAGAAGCAGGTTTTTTATGAGTCATGCATCGGTGGAACCGAACCTGACCTCAAGCCGGACTTTGGCGGCATCCGCCGACGGACGCTTCAAAGGCGGCCTGCAGAGCCGTGTGGCCGCGCGCAGCCCACGGCCCGTGCCCCAGCGCGCAAGCCCCTGTCGGCGAGACGGCACGCCGATAGATGGCATGCCTGTGCCGCCCCAACGCCAGACAGCACAGGAGGCACAGGCAGACCGCTGCGTGGACAGCGCTGGCAGCGCGCCCACCTCGCCTGCGCAGCGCCGGCCTTCAGATGGGCCGTGTCAGATAGACAGCCTCGCGCCCCACGATGGGCTCGCGCGTGGGCATCAGCACCGTGCAGTCGTCGCACAGCGCGCGAATCTCGTGCGGGCCGTCGGTCGCGATGAGTTCATCCTTGGCAAACACTTCAAAGCCCTGGATGGGACGCGCAAAGCGAAAGTCGGGCGTGCGCACCATGCAGGTCTCCAGCAGCTCATAGCGGCGCTGGGGGCCGGGCGCCGGGCGTCCCGCAGGCGCATCGATGAGGCCGAAGTGGGCCAGGAAATCGAGCGCTACCGCCGTGGCCATGTCGGCCGCGGACTGCAGGAAGTGCTGTCCGCATTCGACCACCAGGGCCACGCCCTGGCTGTCGGCCTGGCCGTGGAGACCATGCTGGATGAGTGGCGTGCCCGAGCCCAGGCCGCTGGGCATGACCAGGTGCACCGGCGGGCGGCCGATGGACAACGCCACATCGGCATTGCGCTGGTAGGCCGGGTAGACCCAGAAGGGCTCCACGTCCTGGCTGGTGGAGTGGATGTCGAGAATGTGGTCGGCCGCGGCCACTACAGGGCGCAGGGCGCGGGCGCGCAGCAGTTCAGGGCTCTCGGCCGTGCCGTCCAGCTCGGCGGCGGACCAGATGCGGTTGAGGTTGTGCACCAGCTGGCGGCTCTCGAACGGGCGGGCGCGGTCGAACGACTCGTACGCCGCCACGTTGGCAAAGCTGATGGTGAGCGTGCCGATGCGGGGGCGCACGCCGCTGTCGAGCAGGTGCGTGGCGGCCACCATGCCGCAGATCTCGTTGCCGTGCGTCAGCGCGTTGATCAGCACGTGGGGGCCGGGTTGGCCCGACTCAAAGCGGTGCACGTAGTCGATACCGACATTGCCCTGGCGGTAGGCGGACAGGTCGCGCGGCAGGACTTCAAAGGCGGGAGGATTTTGGCTCATGGGGTGGTGATGCTAAGACGACACATGATTGTCCATACATTGGCTGGACCGTGCTCGCCGCGGCATAAAAGACTGCGGATACAAAACGCTACCTGCGCCCGGTGCGCTGCACGCCAGCCGCTGGAAGAGCGATGTACCATGCCCGCCAACCACGCCCCGCACCAGTCCTTCGACCGGTGCCGGTCTGCCCCCATTTGCACTGCCCACGCACTTGCCATGCCCGCTGCCCGAATTTGCTCCCTGGCCGAAGTGGCCCACCTGTTGCCCCCAGACTGCGCACTCGCGGAGCGCCTGCGGGAGGACACAAACTCGCTGGATGAAGCGACTGCGATAGTCATTACCGGCCCCTGGCGCTGCCCCGAGTTGCACCTGCCCGACATGCTGGGCCAAGGCAGCCCGCTGCGGCACCTGCTTGACCCCGAGACCCAATCTTCTGCTCTACGTACCCTCGTCCTCATCCTTGTGGAGGGCGACCTCGACATCGACGGCGCGCTGACCGGTCACGACGACGATGGCGAGCCGCCCTGCCTAGTGGTGCTGGGCAGCGCCCGCATGCACAACCTGATCCTTTGCGAAGCATCGTTGCATGTGAGGGGTGACCTGGTGGTGCAGGACTTGCTCTGGGGTGACGGCATCAGCACCGCACTTCAGGTGCATGGCCACCTGCAGGCCCGTGTGGCCCTGCTCGCAGATGCGTTTCAGGTCCAAATGGCAAGCACGATGCACGTGGAGTTCTTGATGGACGAGGTAAGCGGCGTGCCGCACCTGGCTGAGTTCTCCAGCGAGATCGTGGATGCGGTGTTTCCGCTGGAGTTTCACGATGGCATCAACGCGGGCGAAAAGGGCCTGGGACTGATGCTGGACCGGGACAGCGTGATCGCGGCAGTGCGCGCCGGCACCAACGCGACCCGGACCAGCGAGGAGATCCATACCCTGCTTCCCATCGATACCAGCCTGTGCCCGGGCGGCGCGCTCACAGCCGAACATCTGCTCCAACTGCTGCGCACGCCGTTGATCGCACACAAGGAGCACACGGCCAGCGGCTGGTTTAAGCAGACCGATTTTTACCTGTGCCGCCGGCATGTCGATGCCGAAGGGGACCAGCGCGCGGACAACGTGTTCATCACGGTCTGGAAGACCTGGGACTTCTACATCTCGGTAGAGCACGTGCCCGAAGCCAAGGGACTGCTGGCACGGTGGACGGCCTTCAGACAGCGGCGCACCATTCCCACGCACCCCGAACTCACGGTGGCATACCGCAGCTACACCGATGGTCAGCCGGGCGAATGGGGCGTGCTGGGCGGCATGGACGCGCCAGACGTGGTGGCCGACCCGGCACAGGCTGAGGCCCGGGCCGCCTGCCAAAACGCTTGGCGCGGCGTGCTGGACTACGTGCGCAAGGCCGTGGGTCAGCACAAGGCCCACTACCCGCTGTACCAGCAGGTGCAGGCAGAGCTGACGGCCTGGCACGTCGAGGACTTCACCAGCCTGCCCGTATTCACCGAGCGCTATAACGACTGGTGGGACAGCGACAAGAACGGCCACTGGCAGGGCGAAGTATGGGTGGGTGCACGGCAGCCCTGCATGCACGACGGCGAGCCCTGGGGCCGGGCGCTCAAGTTCGGCTGGCAAAACGGCAGCCCCGCGCACGGTGATTACGACGATGCCCACAGTACCTACCAGATCGATGTGGACGAAGCCCGAAATGGCCCCGCGCTGGTCGAGTTCACGTACGCACAGCGCCAGAGCGAGGCGCGCGTATCCGTGCCACGCGGCGCTGCGGACCACTGGACACGCCTGCTGCGTTTTTATCGGCTGGTGCAAGCGCGCCTGCATGACGCGCATGAGCAAGAGCAGGCCCGCGAAGCCGAAGCCCGCCGCATCGAAGCCGCGGTGCATTTGCTGGCGGCGCCGCCGCTGGCGTCGGATGTGCCGGACGCAGCGATCTTCCCGCTGGAGCTGATGACACTGTCTGCACAGTGGCAGACCGACGGACAGGCCTACGTGGCGGCGATCCGAGCCCATCAATTGGCCATGGATGCCCGGGCGCTTCGCGGTGACGACGAGGACGATGCTGTGGGAGTCACTGGCAGTGACGGCCAGCAAGACGGGCAAGTGGAGCAAGAGTCACCTGAGTCACAGGACGAGGAAGAAGCCCTGCCCTCTGACCCGCGCAAGGCAACCGCACCGACGGTGCTGCAGCTCGCACGCGTGGTTTACGCCCACGCGGACGAAGACCTGGGCGAGCGGTTTCGCCAGCGCTTCGCCTTTGCGCCGGATGCCTACGTTAAGCGCGCCGCCAACGCCGGCCGTTTCATCGGACCGGTGATCGCCCTGGACGACGGCCGGGTGCTCGCCCGCATCGGCCCGGCATATGACGATGCCGCGCACTGGGTGGCGCTGCACGGCGTGCGTCACACGCCGTTGACGGCGCTGCGGGGCCTGGGCCACTCGCATGACCGGCAGATCTTTGCACAAAGCGACGGCCAGCAAGTCACCACGCACCGCGGCTTCGAAGGCCCGGTGATTGCGCGCTTTGACCTGCCCCGGGGCAACGAGGGCCTGCCATCCGACGTGGCCGTGGCCGCAGGCCCGCTGGGGCAGCGCTGCGATGAGCTCATTCCCTTCAACGACGGACAGCGCGTGCTGCTGCTCAACCCCACAGGCGTGTACCTGCTGACCGCGGCGGGCAGCGGCACGGGCGTGCAGCGCCTGCACCCGCAGACCTTCGAGGAAGACGGCCCCTACACCTGGCCCAAGAACCAGATGGACGACGAGGTGGATGGCCAGACCATCACCACGCTGGCGCTGGACATGCTGCACATGGCACTGTCGCGCGATGAGCGCCACATTGCGGTGGGCGACCAGGACAGCCGCCACATCCTGCTTGACGCACGAGGGGCGGTAGTGGCGGAGTACGACACGTTGTCGTCCTATCCGCACCACGCCGCCTTCTCGCACGACAGCACGCGCCTGTTCGCCAACTCGTGCCACATGTACTGGGGTGCCACGTTATCGGCGTCAGTCGACCACCCACCGCTGCAACCTGCGGGGTCCGATCAGTTGGAGACACCGCCGCTGGACGAGAGCTGCCGCGTGTACGCATCGGTCACCGAACCCGGACTGGTGATCCTGGGCGACGCCGACGGCTACCTGCACGCCATCGGCGACGACGGCCGCCCGCTGTGGCGCCACCACATCGGCAGCACCATCAGCGGCATCGACATATCGCCCGACGGCAACACGCTGTGTGCGGCCAGCTACGGGGGCTACCTGGTGCAGCTGGAGCGCAGCGAGGCGGGCATGGACCTGTACTCCATCGGCACCTCGCCGTATGTGGAAACCAGCCGCTGGATCTTCTGGAAGGACGAAGCAACACCGCTGCGCTGGTGAGCCTGGGGCCGCCGCTGGGCACAGACGTGCTCGTGGCGCAGCGGCCCTCCCCATCGATCCCCCTTACTGCAGCACCAGCTCCACGCGGCGGTTCTTGGCCCGGCCGTCTTCGGTGCCGTTGTTGGCCACGGGTGCCAGCGAGGCCACCCCGTTGCCCACCAGGCGGTTGCCGGCGATGCCGTAGTCCTTGGCCAGCACGGCGGCCACCGCGTCGGCCCTGCGCTTGGACAGGGCCAGGTTGCTGTCAAAGCCGCCCACGCTGTCGGTGTGGCCCACCACATGCAGCTTGACAGCCGGCTCGGCCTTCAGGAAAGCCGCGATCTGGTCGAGCGAGGGCTTGGACTCGGGCTTCACGTCCGCCTTGCCGGTGTCGAACAGGATGCCGTAGATGGCGACCTTGCCGCTTGCGGTGATGGACTTGCCGATGTCGGACGCGCTGACCACCACCATGTTCTGCTCCATGGCCTTGGTCTCCAAAATGTCCACCGCCATGTACGCGCCCTGCCGGGACTTGTACGTCGCGTCTTCCTTGGGCCAGTCGACGGCCACCAGGCGCACCGTGGTGCTGCCCTTCTGGAAGGTGCCGGTGCGCACGGTTCCGGCATCGGCCGCGTACATCACGTATTCGCTGCGGTTGTTCTTGATGAAGTCGCGCTGGCCGCTGCTGAAGTTGGCCAGGAAGTTGGTGTAGTTGCCCGCTGCGCTGTCGCGCGTGGAGTCGTACAGCGCGGTGAAGCCGTTGGCCGCGAGGTCGTTGGCATAGTTGCGGTACAGCTCCAGCGACCGCGTGGCGCCCGGCGCCTCGTACCAAAGGCGGGTGAGTTTGCCCTCCAGCGCCAAAGGCGGCTTCACGTATTGCCGCTTGTTGGTCTGCAGGTCGAACTCCTTGAAGGTGGAGGTCTGGAACTCCACCGCTTCGAAATTGCGCACCTCGTAGCCGACGATGGTGCTGCCGCCAAACCGCTTCACGGCCGGGTGGTCCTTGGCGCCAGCGAGGTCCTGGGCGCTGGCGGGCATGTGGCTGGCCACGGCCAGGAACCCGAGGCACAGCGATGCGCCCCATTGACGAAACAGCCGCATGGTCATGAACATTCTCCGGTTGGAACTGGCGTGGGCCCTGTGGCGCCCTCTTGCGCCCTCGTGCGCCCGGTGGGGTGCTGCGCCGCGTCGGCGAGGCCCGGCCATCATAGGGGAGCCCCTGGCGGCGCGCCATGCAGAGAATGTGCAGAAGCGGCCGGCAGCGGCGTTTGCGCGCAAAAGTTCACGCTCGACGGCATTAAAAATGCGGGCCCGGTCCTTCCTTGGCGAGCGTGTCCTGCGCATTGCGCAGCGGGCAGACCTTGAGCGACAGGCACCCGCAGCCGATGCAGCCGTCCAGCTGGTCGCGCAGTGCGGTGAGTGTGCGGATGCGTTCGTCCAGGTCCTCGCGCCAGCGTTGCGACAGCCGCCGCCAGTCGGCCACCGTGGGCGTGCGGCCCGCGGGCAGGGCCTGCAGCGCGTCGCCAATAGCCGCCAGCGGCACGCCCATGCGCTGGGCGACCTTGATCACCGCGACCCGGCGCAGCACCGACCGGGGGTAGCGCCGCTGGTTGCCCGCGCTGCGCAGGCTGTCGATCAAGCCCCGCGCCTCGTAGAAATGCAGGGCCGACACCGCCAAGCCGCTGCGGCGGGCGACCTCGCCCACGGACAGGTCGGCCGCCATGTCCACCGGGGTGTCGACAAGGGAATCGTCGTGTTGCATGCGTTGGCCTTTCATCGGTGCTTGACCTCAACTTAACCTGAGGTTTGATACTAGCAGCTGTTTCCCTTCAGATCAGGACACCCCGTGCCGCCCATCGCTTCGCGCCTCATGCCAGATCACGCCGCACACATCGTGCACATCAACCCCGAAGGCCTGTACGACCCCGCGCCCAACGGCTACACGCATGTGGTGGCGGCGCCGCTGCACGGCCGCACCGTCTTTGCCGCGGGCCAGGGCGGTGAAAACGCAGCGGGCGAGTTGCCGGCGGGTTTTGCCGCGCAGCTGGACCAGACCCTGTCCAACATGCAAACCGCACTTGCCGCGGCGGGCGCCACGGTGCACGACGTCGTGCGGCTCACCCTGCTGGTGGTTGACCACACCGAAGCGCGCCTGGCAATGTGGACGGACGCGGCGCGCAGCGTGTGGAAGGACGGCCCCGCCCCCGCCTGCACACTGATACCCGTGCCGCGACTTGCGCTGGACGGCATGCTGGTGGAGGTCGAAGCAACCGCCGTGGTGGTGCCACCGGCGCCGCCAAACTGACGGGCCCGCAAGCCGGTGCGCATCTGCCGCACCATCGCGCGCCCGTGCCCCGGGCCTTGCAGGCGCCGGACGTGTTACGCGTGGGGCGTCAACGGCCGGTGATTACCGCTTTGTGCCTGGGGGCCTGCATGCCGTCAGCAGGTCACACGCACAAAGGGCCTGCAAAGCGCTGCCCCGGCCTTCAAACGCCCTCGGTTGTGGCGTACCATCGCGCGCAGTGGTCGCATACCGAGACCCATAAAGGAGGACCCATGGCCAAAGGTGAACAGCGCAGCAACAAGATGGCGAAGAAGCCCAAGAAGGACACGTCGATTCCCAAGGAGTCGCACGGATCCGACCGTCCCATGCCCCCCGTGACGGCAGTGCTGCCACGCGGCAAGGACAAGAACAAGTAACCGCCAAGCGCAGCCGCCAGTCCCGCGCTGCGGGGCTGAACGCACAACGGCCCCCAGTGCCTTGCGACCTGCTCTCAGGTTGCAAGGCACTGGGGGCCGTTTTCATGGGGGTCAGGCCGCGTTACTCGCGGGCAGTCGTGCCAGCCAGTCCTCCTGCGGCTCAGGCCGGCCAAAAAGGTAGCCCTGGTAGATGATGTCGGGCGCGCGTTGGCGCAAGAAGTCGGCCTGCTCGCGCGTCTCGACCCCTTCGGCCACGACACGCAGGCCGAAGTGGCGCGCTACCGACAAGATGCCCTCCACCAGCACGCCGTCGTCGGCGTTGGTGGGAGCCTCGTGCACGAACGAGCGGTCGATCTTGAGCTCCTGGATCGGCAGTCGCTTGAGGTACGCGAGCGATGAATATCCCGTGCCGAAGTCGTCCAACGAGAATTCGACGCCCAGGGCCGCCAACTCGCGCATCTTGGCCACGGCCTCGTCGAAGTCGTCGATCACCAGGCCCTCCGTCACCTCCAGCGTGAGCAGCGAGGGGTCCGCGCCCGAGGTGGCGAGGATGTCGCGCAATTGCGGGATAAAGTTGGTCTGGCGGAACTGCCGCGCGCTCAGGTTGACCGACAGCTTGAGGCGCCGCTCATGCATGGCCGGCTGGGCCAGCAGCGCGCAGGCATGCGTCAGCACCCAGGTGCCCAGGCCCACGATCAGATCGGATTCTTCGGCAATGGAAATGAAGGCGCCGGGTGCCAGCAGCCCGTCGCGCGGATGCTGCCAGCGCACCAGCACTTCGGCCCCGGTAAGCCAGCCGTTCACGTCCACCTGCGACTGCAGGAACAGCCGCAGCTCGTCGGCCGCAATGGCTTGGCGCAGCGACCGCTCCACCTGGAACCGCTGCTCCGCCGCCTCACCCATGCCTTGTTCGAAAAAGGCGGATCGCCCGCCCCCGGCCTGCTTGGCCCGGTGCAGCGCGGTGCCTGCACGGCGCAGGGCCTCGTGCGGCGAGTCGGCGGCGTTCTGGGGGTAGAGGGTGATGCCGATGCTGGCACCGAGCTGCGCCTCTTCGGCGCAGCCTTCGAGCCGCATGGGCTGCAGCAACAAGGCCTGCAGTTGCTCGGCAAAGGCCAGCGCGCGGCGGCTGGCCTGGGGCGGCAGCAGGCCCAGGTCGTGCAGCACGATGGCGAATTCATCGCCCGCCACGCGCACCAGCAGCCCGTGCGCAGGCAGCATTTGCGACAGGCGCAGGGCCACGGCCTGCAGCAGGCGGTCGCCCATTTCGCTGCCACGCGCATCGTTGAAGATGGTGAAGCGATCCAGGTCCAGCAGCACCAGCACATGCAGCGGCTGCGAGCCCACGCCGCCCCGCCAGCGCAGCGCGGTGAGGCGCTCGACCAGCATGGTGCGGTTGGGCAGGCTGGTCAGGGCGTCGAAATGCGCCAGCCGGTGGATCTCGGCAGCTGCGCGTCGGCGCTCGGTGACGTCCTGCTTGATCTCCACATAGTGGGTGATGTGGCCGTCGGGCTGGCGAATGGGGGCCACCACCACGGCTTCGACGATCTCCGCGCCGTCCTTGCGGCGGTTGACCTGCTCACCCACCCAGTTCTCGCCGCGCGCCAGCGTGTCGCGCAGGCTCACCCACTGCACCAGCGTCATGCCGTTGTTCGACACGTACGACGACGATTGCCCGATGACCTCGTCCTGCGCAAAGCCGGTGCGGGTGAGGAAGGCGGCGTTGACGTACTCGATGCGGCCTTCGAGGTCGGTGATGGCGATGCTCTCGGGGCTTTGCTCCACGGCGCGCAGCAGCTTGCGCAGCTCGGCATCGCGCGTGGCCAGGCTGGAGGCGGTCTGCTGCGCTTCCCGCACGCGGCGCAGGTAGCTGCGGCGCGACAGCAGCGTGGCCGCGGCCGTGACGGCCAGCACGCCGCTGAGGTAGGCCACATACGCCGCCAGATTGCCGTAGCGCGCCGGGGGCATGTAGTTGTTGAGGTCGGCCCACACGAACACCACGAACAGCAAGCCGGTGGCCCCCGTGAGCCACAGGGTGTAGCGTGCGCCCAGCACCCAGCCGGCCACTACGATGATGACCGGGAAGTTGAGCAGGCTCGGGCCGCGCAGGCCACCGTTGCTGGCAGACAGTGCGGCCACCACCGCCCACACCCCCCACACCAGCACCAGGCCGGCCTGGTGCCAGCGCCGCAGGTGGCCCAGCAGCACGGCCACTGCGCCCATGACGCCCACCCCCAGGTTCAGCAGCACGCGGGCCCAGGGCAGCGGCTCGTCGAGCAGCAGCAGCGCAGCGATCATGGTGCCGGTGATGGCGACCGTCCACGAGCCGGCGCGCACGAGCTGCTGGCTCGTGACGTCGTCGTGGGGGCGGTGCGAAGAAGAGGCGGCTGAGGGCATGGTCAATGAAGTGACAACCTTTGCGGCATGGTAACGCTATCCATGGGCCGCAACGAGTCAGCCATCGCCGTCAGATTTGAGAGGTGCTGTCAGCACTTCCCCGTTCTGCGGCCAGGGAAAACCCTTTGGCACAGTCCATCGCGGGGCCTGTACGGCCCCGCTGGGGCAGCACGGTCTCGGCCAGTGTGGTGCTGGCGTGCGCCAGCTTGTGCAGCACTGCAACCCAAGGCGCTACGAGGGCGTCTGAACGCCCGCCACCTTCACCACCCGGCGCCAGCGCTCGATTTCCTTGCGGATGAAGTCGGTGTAATCCGCGGAGCGTGATGCCACGACCACCAGGCCCTGGGCTTCCAGCTGCTTGCGGATCTCGGTGGCCTTGAACGCGCTGTCCATTTCTTTTTCAATCCGGGCCACCACGGCGGGAGGCGTGCCGGCGGGGGCGGAAATGCCCACCCACGATACGGCCTTGAAGCCGGGGTAGCCTGCCTCGGAAATGCTGGGCACATCGGCGAGCTGCGGGTTCCGGAACAGGCTGGTGACGGCCAGCGCACGCAGCTTGCCGCTGCGCACATGAGGCGCCACCGCGTCCAGGTTGGTGAACATCATGCCGGCCTGGTTGGCCATGACCGCATCCAGGGCGGGCTTGGCGCCGGTGAACGGCACCCCGGTGAGCCCCAGCGTCGTGCAATTGCGGGTGCCGGAGGCCCCGTTCACGCAGGTGCTGATGGTTTGCTTGAGCAGTTCCATCGCCAGGTGCCCCGACGAGGCATGCACCTGCGCATAGGTCAGCTTGCCCGGCTGCGCCTTGCCGACGGCAATCAGCTCCTGCAGCGACTTGAGCGGCGACGCCGCGCCCACCACCAGGACGTTAGGGCCTTCGGACAGCTGGAAGATGTGCACGAAGTCCTTCAAGGAGTCGTAGTCGAGCTGGGGGTTGAGCGCATGGCTGATGGCGTTGGTGCCCACGCCCGACAGCACCAGCGTGTAGCCGTCTGGCGCGGCACCGGCTGCGGCCTTGGTGCCTTTGCTGTCGGTGTTTTCCACCTGGACGGGCTGCCCGAGCTTTTGCCCCAGTTCCTTGGCCATCACCCGGCCGAGCTGGTCGCTGCTGCCGCCGGCCGGAAAGGGAATGATCAACCGCAGTGACTTGCTGGGCCAGCTGTCCTGCGCCATGGCGGGCAGGGAAAAAGACACAAAAAAAGCAGCCACCGCGCACGCCGCTGCACTCACATATTGCATGGACAAAGTCTCCAGTCGTTGTTTTCAACACCGGCGCGGAGGGGCCTGAAGGCACTGGTCCACGCCGCACCCGGAGCCGGACCTGGACTGCGAAAGCAATCACCAAGTCGCGCTGGGTAACTAGATGTACGATGTCATATCACAATGTTGCGCACCAGCAGGTTTTCCCTATGTGCGGTGGCGCTCCACACGGTCAACGCCTGATGGGTGGGTTGGCCGCACGAAGTGTCGCAGCGCGGGGAAATAACTGATGCGTAGAGGCCTTTGGAATTAAGGCGCATCCCCGGACGACGGCTCGCGCACGCCCGAGCCTTTGCCCTTGGACTTGGCGCGCGCGTCCTTCTTGGCCTGGCGCTTGGCGTCTTCGGCCAGGCCTGCATCGCGCCACACCTCGAACTCTGCGGGGGTCTCCAGCGTGATGCGGCCCAGGATGGCGGTGCGGAAATCGGTCATCACGATCTCGGCGGTCTTTTGCAGGTTCACCCGGCCACCGCCCAGCATGGCGCCGCGCTTGCGGCCGATGGCTTCGAGCAGCTCATCGTCCTGCATCGTGGCCATGGTGCCGGCAGGCAGGCCCAGCTTGTAGCGCGCCTCCAGCAGCGGGGCGTAATTCGTCTGCAGGCGGCGCAGCAGCTCCAGCGCCACCAGTTCTTCGTCGTAGGCGTTGCGGCCCACGGCGCCGCTGGCGGCCAGGTTGTAGCCGCTCTCGGGCACGATGATGCGCGGCCACAGCATGCCGGGGGTGTCCCACAAATAGAAGTCGTCGGCCAGGGTGATGCGCTGCTCGATCTTGGTGATGCCGGCCTCGTCGCCCGTCTTGGCCTGGCGCTTGTTCGACAACGTGTTGATGAGCGTGGACTTGCCCACGTTGGGCACGCCGCAGATCAGCACGCGCATGGGTTTGGCCATGCCGCCCCGGTTGGGCGATAGCTGGTGGCAGGCGTCGATCAGCTTGCGCGCGGGTGCCGCGTCGGATGCGTCCAGCGGCACGGCGCGGGTTTCGCTCTGGGCGTTGTACCAGTCCACCCACAGCGGGGTGCGCGCGGGGTCGGCCACGTCTTGCTTGTTCAGGATCTTCACGGTGGGCTTGTGGCCAGTCAGCTCGGCCAGCAGCGGGTTGCTGCTGGAGCCCGGCAGGCGCGCGTCCAGCACCTCGATCACCACATCGATGTCCTTGATGCGTTCGGTGATGGCTTTCTTGGTCAAGTGCATGTGACCGGGGAACCACTGGATGGCCATGCGGGTGTCTTTCTTCTGTGGGGTTGTCTGTCAGTGCAGCGGGGGCGGTTGCCCAGGGCTGCCACTGGGGAATTGTCGGGCCGCGCGGTGCGGTCTGCGCCCAGCCCCAAGCGGCGGGCGCCAGGCGCCAAGGATAATCGCGGTCTTTCCTGCTTCTGGCCGCCGCGCTTTTTGACCACCATGCCCGCCCCCACACCCGCCCCTCGCACAGCCCCCACTAGCAAGGCCGACAAGGAAGTGCTGTTCAAGGGCGTGACCTGCGCCCTGATCGGCCTGGTGATCCTGCTGGCGCCCTACGTGGCCCGCGCCACCAGCGTGCGGGAGCTGATGTCTCAGGCTTCGCTGGTAGGCTGGTTCGCCCTGGTGCTGGGGCTGGCTTTCATCGCGCAGTACGGCATTCGCCGGGCCAAGGCCCGCCGCCACCTTCCGTGACACCAGCCACCGGCCCGACCGCCGCCCTGCCCGCCCGCGCGGTGGACGGTGCCTCTGCCCAGGCCATGTTCCAGGCGCTGCGCGAGCTGGCGCAGGCTGCCGGCATCACCCTGCGCAACCCGCCGCCGGAGCCGACAACCTGCTGCGGCCGGGGCTGCAACGGGTGTGTGTGGGAGGGGTTTCTGGACGCCGCCGAGTACTGGCGGCAGGAAGCACTGCTGCAGTTGCGGGGCTGATAAAGATGTTTTCAGCCCCTACCGCTTGATGGACGGGCGCTAGCAGCTATCAAATTAATAGCAAACTGCGGCGATACCGACTCCAAGGGAGCGCGGTGATGCAGGCCGGCGCAGCGGCAGCGCAGGCGCTCAGCCCAGTTCCTTGACCGCCATGTACTGCTCGCGCCAGGCTTCGAACGGCAGCGTGTCACCGGCTTCGATCGCCTTTTGCGCGGCCACCGACTCGTCGGCCAAGGCCAGGTAGCGCGCCTGCTGCTCGGCCGTCCAGGGCAGGCTGAGCAGTGCGTCGCGGGCCGCGGCGGATTGGGCCAGGGCAAAGCTTTCAAAGCTGTCGTGGTGCACCGAGCGCATCGCATCGAGCACGCGGGCCGACGGCGTGTCGCCAGGGGCCGCCATCAAGGCCAGAGCATCCTGCAGCGCCGCGCTGTAGTCGCTGGTGCCGTGGGTGGCATCAAGCGCTGCGGCCAACGGCACGCATTCGCGCAGCACCTCGGCGCCCCAGTCGGCCAGGGCGACGTTCTGGCCATTGCGCGCCAGTTGCAGGCCCGGCTCGCGGCCGCGCTCGGCCGTGAGGTGCTGGTTGTGCTTGAGCTCGGCGATCTCGGCCGGCGTGTCGGGGGGGCTGTCGGACAGCAGGCAGTGCAGCAAAAACACGTCCAGCAGGCGCATGGTGGGCGCCGTGATGCCCACGGGCACGAACGGGTCCAGGTCCATCAACCGCACTTCGACGTATTCGACACCGCGCTCGCGCAGCGCATGCAACGGGCGCTCGCCGGTGCGCACGGTGCGCTTGGGGCGGATGGTGCCGTAGAACTCGTTTTCGATCTGCAGCAGGCTGGTGCCCAGCTGGTTGTAGTCGCCACCGGGGTTTTTCACGCCCAGGCTTTCGTAGGCAGGGTAAGGCTTGGTCAGCGCTTCGTGCAGCGAGTTGGCGTAGCCCTTGAGGCCGTTGTAGCTCACGGCCAGCGTGGCCTGGGCGTCGCTCTGGTAGCCCAGGCGGCCCATGCGCAGCGACGTGGCGTGCGGCAGGTACAGCGCCTTGCCGCCGGGCAGTTGCTGCAAGCCGTGTTCGCGCCCCGCCACAAAACAGGGGCACAGCGCGGGCGATGCGCCAAACAAATACAGCAGCACGAACGCGTGGCGGCGGAAGTTGCGGATGAGCGAGAAGTATTGCTCGCTGTCCACGCCCGGCAGCGACCAGTTGTAGTGGATGCCCGAGATGGTCTGCATGCGCCGGCCGTACCGGTGCCCCAGGCCCATGCGGTAGATGCTCTTGGCCCGGCCCACGTTGGAGCTGCCGTAGCGGCCGATGGGGATCGTCTCGTCAGTGGGCAGCCCGCAGGGCATGCTGGAGGCCCAGAGCAGCTCGCCGCCGCTGTCCTTCAAGGTGTGGTGCACGAACTGGTGCACCTCGGTCAGCTCGTTCAGGCACTCGTCCACGCCCTTGCGGGCGCCGGTGATGAGCTCCAGCTGCGACTCGCTGTAGTCGGTGGTGATGAGGGGGTGCGTGAGCGCGGAGCCCAGCGCCACCGGGTGCGGCGTCAGGGCCAAGCCCCCCGCTGGCAGCGCGCGCAAACCTTCCTTCTCGATGCCGCGGCGAATCCCTCCCAGGGCGTCCGCGGGGTAGGCGGCCAGTCTCTCGTGCAATTTGCTCATATGTTTATACCGATCCAACTTCTGTCGGCCCGGAACTTAGCACGGAGCAGGCTGGCGTGCCCGGACAAACCTCAAGCCCTTGCGGCCAAGGCCTTTCCTACTTCGTTGGTTCCCTGGGCTGCGCCGCTTTGTGGTACCTGCTCGCCGGCGCGCTCGGTCACCTCGGCCAGGCGGGCCGCCAGCTGCTCGGGCACGTCGGCGCCGATGCCGACATGGATGCCCTGGGTCAGGGTGATGTGGGCCGCCTCGAAAGTGCCCGCACCGGCGCACAGGATGGTGCGGGTGGGCGCGCTGTCGTGGGCCAGCACCAGCATGGCGGGCACCACGGCCTCGGGCTTGAGGGCGTCGAGCACCTCTTGCGGCATCAGCCCTTCGGTCATGCGCGTGGCCGCCGTGGGGGCCAGGGCGTTGACACGGATGTTGTACTTGGCGCCTTCAATGGCCAGGGTCTGCATCAGCCCCACCTGGGCCAGCTTGGCCGCGCCGTAGTTGGCCTGGCCGAAGTTGCCGTACAGGCCGGTGGACGATGTGGTCATGACGATGCGGCCGTATTGCTGCGCCACCATGTGCGGCCACACGGCCTTGCAGCAGTGGGCGGCGCCCATCAGGTGCACATCCACCACCAGGCGGAAGTCGGCCATGTCCATCTTGGAAAACGACTTGTCGCGCAGGATGCCGGCGTTGTTGACCAGGATGTCCACCCGGCCCCACGCGTCGATGGCCTGCTGCACCATGGCTTCGACCGCGGCAAAGTCGGTGACCGACGCACCATTGGCCAGCGCCTCGCCGCCCGCCGCGCGGATCTCGTCCACCACGGCCTGCGCGGCCGACACGGTGGCACCGCTGCCGTCCACCGCACCGCCCAGGTCGTTGACCAGCACCTTGGCGCCGCGCGCTGCCAGGGCCAGGGCATGCTGGCGGCCCAGGCCGCCGCCCGCGCCCGTCACGATGGCCACGCGGCCGTTGAAGTCGATAGCCATGGAATGGGTCTCCTGTGGTGTCTGGATGATGAAGAAAGGAAAGGCAAGGAAAGAAGGCCCGCGCCCCGGATGGGGCGACAGGCGCTGCGCGTGGGACTGTAAGTCAGATGCGGATGGGCGATGGTTGCGCACGCGACTGGGACGCCGCAGCGCCGCCCCTCACAAAAACACGCACAACAGTCCGCCCCAATCAGGTATCGTGCCGGTGCCCGCGCCGGGCAGACAACCCAGCGGCGCCGGCACTCCCCCGCACACACCGCATTCAGCACCAACCCGCAGCATGGCGCAATGCTCTTCTTTTAATAGCTGCTACTGCTTGCCAGCCGAGGGCTGCGAGCGCATTTGACCCAAGGAACCCCATGAAAGCAACCTGGAACGGCGTCACCATCGCCGAAAGCGACGACACCGTGGTGGTCGAAGGCAACCACTACTTTCCTGAAGCCGCGCTCAAGCGCGAGTTCTTCACCTTCAGCAACCACAAGACCACCTGCCACTGGAAGGGCCAGGCCAGCTACCTGTCGCTGCTGGTCGACGGCGAGATGAACACCGACGCCGCCTGGTTCTACGCCGACCCCAAGCCCGAAGCCGACGAGATCCGCGGGCGCGTGGCGTTCTGGAAAGGCGTGAAGGTCGAGGCCTGACCACTGGCCCTCCGGGTTATCCCTGCAGGCACTGGACAATCGTGTGGATAAGTGTGGACAAGCCTTGTATGACAAGCTCAAGTGCTTGATTCATAACGGAACACACTGCACTGCACAATTTTTAGGCAACCAACGCAAAGCGCCCCTCGGTTATCCCTGTCAGCACTGGACAATCCTGTGCATAAGTGTGGACAAGCTTTGTATGGCGACGCCAAGTCCTTGATTTAAAATGATTATCCTTGCATTGATTAAAAACAAGGCAATGGACTGAAGGTTCTGCGACCCCCACGACGACCCCGCGCAGCAGGTGCCAAATCCCCCGGTTATCCCACCCAGCGCTGGACAATCATGTGGATAACTCTGCACAACCCTTGTATGACAGACCTAAGTCATTGATTTGCAACGACTATCCTTGTATTGCTTAAAAACAAGGCAGCCGGAGAGACTCGCATTCGCCCACAGCCAGCGGGCCCCTGGCCTTGACCACTCACTTATTAATAGCACCTTGCGCACGCCCATCAAGCGGTAGCCCCTGAAAATGTCCCTATCAGCCCTTCAGCACAGCCCCGCCGCCGAACGCAACCGCGCGCCCATCCTGGACTGTCTGCGCAGCCTGCTCGGGCCCCAAGGCCAGGCTTTGGAGATTGCCAGCGGCACTGGCCAGCACGCGGCGCACTTTGCAGCCGCCCTGCCCGGCTGGACCTGGCAGCCGACCGATCTGCAAAGGACCCACTTCGACTCCATCACCGGCTGGGCCGCCCAGTCAGGGGCCACCAACGTGCAGGCGCCGCTGCGGCTCGATGTGCTGCAGCCGCGCTGGCCGGCGGAGGGCGATACCTTTGGGGCGGAGTTCGACCTGATCTACTGCGCCAACATGCTGCACATCGCCCCGTGGGCGTGCTGTGCCGGGCTGATGCAGGGCGCGGCGCGCCACCTGGCGCCGGACGGGCAGCTCGTGACCTATGGGCCCTATCTGGAAGACGATGTGCCGACTGCCGCCGGCAACCTTGCGTTTGACGCCAGCCTGCGCGCCCAAGACAGCGACTGGGGCATCCGGCACTTGGCGGACGTGGCAGCCACGGCTGGCGAGGCCGGGCTGGCGCTACAGCAGCGCCACGCCCTGCCCGCCAACAATCTGTTGCTGGTGTGGGCCCGTGCCACCCCGGCGCCCTGACCGCCTGCGGCTTGGCTGCCCGACGCGCAAGCTGCACCGATGAATTGACTGAATCACTGACTGACCGCTCCTCCACCCATGACCACTCCTGCCGCCCCCTTCTTCATCGCCAAGATCGACCCCGACGGCTTGCAATGCGACGCCTGGCCCGAGCAACCCCTGCTGTTGTCCATGGAGCAAGGCGGCATCGACTGGCCCAGTTCCTGCCGCAACGGCACCTGCCGCACCTGTATCGGCATGCTGGCCGAAGGCGAAGTGCGCTATGCCATCGAATGGCCGGGCCTCACGGCCGAAGAAAAAGCCGAGGGCTGCGTGCTGCCCTGCGTGGCCTACCCCATGAGCGACGTGCGCCTGGAAGCGCCGGGCATCTGATACCGGCTGGCGGGGCCTGACCCCGCGCCGACCCGGTGCCCGAATGGCACTTTCGCGCTTGCTGCGCCCGGCGGTCCTCACCCAGAATCTTCTGCACAACCATTGCAAAGAGAGGGAGGACACCATGAGCACCTCATACCCGCCGGCAGCCCCTGCCGCCACCCCACCAGACGCCACCACCGACCGCACCCCCACGCGCCAGGACATCCTGGCCCAGTGCATCGCCGCAGAGGCGCAATGGGCCAAGCAACCCGGCCGCAACCTCGTGCTGCTGTTCGACGGCACCGGCAACATCCTGGGCAACCAGCAAGACACCAATGTGGTCAAGCTGCTGCGCATGCTGGGCAAGGGCGAGGACCCCGCAGGCACGGCGCCCACCCAGCTGGTCTACTACGACCCCGGTGTGGGCACGGCCAACGAGTTTCCGGCGGACGGCATCGTGTCCAGCACCAAGAACCGCTTGCGGCAACTGGCGGGGCTGGCCCTGGGCAATGGCGTGTTCCCCAACATCGCCGAGGCCTACCGGTTCCTGGTCAACACCTACAAGCCGGGCGACCGCATCTACCTGTTCGGCTTCTCGCGCGGCGCGTTCACGGCGCGGGCGGTCAGCGGGATGATCAACATGTACGGCCTGATCCACACCGAGGGCCTGCCGCTCATCGACACCCTGGTGCGCACCTACTTCGCGCCCGTCGACCACAAGAACCAGGCCGGCACCAAAAGCCGCAAAGCCTTTGCGCGGGACGTGATCGATAACTTCTCGCTGGGCCGGACGCCGCTGGTGCACTTCGTGGGGGTGTGGGACACGGTGGAGGCCATCGGCCTGGGCGGGGTGGGCAGCATCAAGATCAGCAATTCCAGAGGGTTCGCGGACAAACGCTTCGCCCACGTGCGCCATGCCATGTCGCTGTTCGAATCGCGCAGCAAATACGCGCCCCGCCGCTACGACGATCCCGATTTCACCGCCGAAGAGCAGCGCTGGCGCAGCTACGACCAGCGCTGGTTCCGCGGCGTGCACAGCGACGTGGGCGGCTCGTACGCGCGCGACGGGCTGTCCAACCTCACGCTCGCCTGGATGGTGAACGAGGCCCTGGCCCACGGCCTGCGCGTGGACACAAGCAGGCTGCAGCCCGGCGACCCGCTCACCGCCATGCACGACCAGGCGTACGACTGCCCCTACTGGGTCTGGACGGGTCTGAGCGCGCGCAAACGCGAGGCCAGCGACTTCATCGACCCCACGGCCCGCCCGGTGGACGGCGCCGTGCCCGCAGAGACCGTGCCGCGCACAAAGCCCTGGCGCTGGGTGGGCATTGCGCTGGCCATTGCCACGGCGGTGCTGTTCGTCATCACCGCCCTGGCGGGCCGGGCTGCCTGCGACCTGAGCGCAGCGCCGGGCTGGGTGCAGAGCCTGCCGTCGGGCTTTCAGGCGTCGGCCCACTGGCATGCCACATGGGGCGTGACGTGCGGCGACACCGATGCCGTGCGCCGCGCCATCGCCTGGGACTGGGCTTTGCTCGCCAGCTACGCCCTTTGGCTGGCCTACCCGGTAGCCTGGGCCGTGCGGCGGCTGGTGGCGCGGGCCGTGCCCCCGGGCCGGGCGCTGGGCTGGCTTTATCGGCATGCGCACTGGGTGATGGGCCTCCTGGTGGTGTCGGACATCGTGGAGAACTGCATCACGCTGCATCTGCAATCTCCGCACCACCCGGACTGGCCCACGGTGCTGACGGTGGCCACCAGCATCAAGCTGGTGTCCCTGCTGCTGCTGGGCTGGGTGATGGTGGCCGGAGCCCTGGCCGGGCGCGAGGGCGGCCGCGCGCCCGCGTCGCGCGCGCCCCAAGTGCACTAAAATCGCTGCTTTTGGGGCGCAGAGCGCTCCCGCACCGTGCGGCCAGCGCCGCGCTGCCCGCTCTTTGGAATCGGCCCTACCCGGGCCGTGGCCGGATCAGCGTGCGGTGCCCGCCACCCGCGCTGCCCACCGAAAGCCAGCCTTCCATGACCTCCCCCCTGACCCCCGTGCCGATCTCGCCCGTCGAGGACATCGTGGCCGAGATGCGCGCCGGGCGCATCGTCATCCTGGTGGATGAAGAAGACCGTGAAAACGAAGGCGACCTCGTCCTGGCCGCCGACCACGTGACCCCCGAGGCCATCAACTTCATGGCCCGCTTCGGCCGCGGCCTGATCTGCCTGACCCTGAGCCGCGAGCGCTGCGAGCGCCTGCGCCTGCCGCCCATGGTGGCGAGCAACGGCACCAAGATGGGCACGGCCTTCACCGTGTCGATCGAAGCCGCCGAAGGCGTGACCACCGGCATCTCCGCCGCCGACCGGGCGCGCACCGTGCAGGCCGCCGTGGCGCCCAACGCCGTGGCCGCCGACCTGGTGCAGCCCGGCCACATCTTCCCGCTGCAGGCCGTCGAAGGGGGCGTGCTCATGCGCGCAGGCCACACCGAAGCCGGCTGCGACCTGGCGGTGATGGCCGGCTGCAGTCCCGCATCGGTGATCTGCGAGATCATGAAGGACGACGGCACCATGGCGCGCCTGCCGGACCTGCAGCTCTTTGCCGCCGAACACAGCCTCAAGATCGGCACCATCGCCGACCTCATCGAATACCGCAGCCGCAACGAATCGCTGGTCGAAAAGGTGGGCACGCGCGTGCTGCAGACCGCCTTCGGCGCCTTCACCGCCCACGCCTTCCGCGACAAGCCCAGCAAGGAGCTGCACCTGGCCCTGGTCAAGGGCCAGTGGGGCGCCGACGACGTGGTGCCCGTGCGCGTGCACGAGCCGCTGTCGGTGCTGGACGCGCTGGAGGTCAACCGCTCCATGCATTCGTGGAGCCTGGACACCAGCCTGCAGTACCTGTCCGAGCAGGGCAAGGGCGTGGCGGTGCTGCTCAACTGCGGCGAGACGGCCGACCAGCTGCTCGCCCAGTTCGAAGGCACGGCCCGCGCGGCGCAAGCCCCCGAGCGCGGCCGCATGGACCTGCGCACCTACGGCGTGGGTGCACAAATTCTGCGCGAGTGCGGCGTGCACCGCATGGCCCTCATGGGCCAGCCGCGCCGCATGCCCAGCATGGCAGGCTACGGCCTCGAGATCACCGGTTTCATCCCCAAAGAGTAAAAGTACAGGATCACTATGTTTGGCGCAGAAAAAGGAACGGCGGACAAGCTCGATGGCAAGAAACTGCACATCGGCATCGTGCAGGCCCGCTTCAATGAAGGCATCACCAACGCCCTGGCCGCCGCATGCCGCGCCGAGCTGCTGGCGCTGGGCGTGCAGGAAAAGAACATCAAGCACGTGCTGGTGCCCGGCGCCCTCGAAGTGCCCGTGGCCCTGCAGGCCATGGCCGAGGCCGACGAATACGACGCGCTGATCGCACTGGGCTGCATCATCCGCGGCGAGACCTACCACTTCGAGCTGGTGGCCAACGAGTCCGGCGCGGGCGTCACGCGCCTGACGCTCGACTACCAGATCCCGATCGCCAACGCCATCATCACCACCGAGAACATGGAACAAGCCATCGCCCGCCAGACCGACAAGGGCGTGGACGCGGCCCGCGTCGCGGTGGAGATGGCCAACCTGCTGGACGAACTGTCATGAGCGAAAGCAACACCCCCTCCAGCAGCCGCCCGCCCAAGCAGGTGCGCACCGGCCTCAAGACCACGGGCGCGCGCAAGGCGGCCTCCAAGTCCAACCGCAGCCGCGCCCGCGAATTTGCGCTGCAGGCGCTGTACCAGCACCTGGTGGGCGGCAACGACGCCCATGCCATCGACGCCTTCACGCGCGACCTGGCGGGTTTTCACAAGGCCGACTCGGTGCACTACGACGCGCTGCTGCACGGCTCGATCGCCAACGCCGCCGACATGGACGCACTGATCACCCCGCTGCTGGACCGCAAGATGGCCGAGATCTCGCCCATCGAGCACGCCGTGATGTGGATCGGGGTGTACGAGTTTCAGCACTGCCTGGACGTGCCGTGGCGCGTGGTGCTCAATGAATGCATCGAGCTGGCCAAGGAATTTGGCGGCACCGACGGCCACAAGTACGTGAACGCCGTGCTCAACGGCCTGGCTCCCAAGCTGCGCGCGGTCGAAGTGGCCGCCGACAAGGCTTCGGGCAAGGGCAGCATCGCCGCCGACGACGACACCGGCAACCACACCGACGACGAAACGCCCGCGGCCTGAGCGCCCGGCCTTCATCGCGCACCACTGCCGGCACCTGCGTTGCACGCTGTCGGCGGACGCCACCCTGGCGCTCTTTCTTTTGGCGGCGGAGCATCGCCGCTGCCCAGGACCGATGGGCACCACGGACCTTTTGCCATGAGGTTTCCATGAAGTTTTCCACGCGCGCCGAGCGCATCGAACCGTTCTATGTGATGGAAGTCGCCAAGGCCGCGCAGGCCCTGGCACGCGAGGTGGCGGGCACGCGCGAGCCGATGATCTTCTTGAACATCGGCGAACCGGACTTCACCGCACCACCGCTGGTGCAAGAGGCCGCCGCCCGCGCCGTGCACAGCGGCGCCACGCAGTACACGAATGCCCTGGGCCTGGACGCTCTGCGCGAACGCATCAGCGGCTGGTACCAGAGCCGCTTCGGCGTTCAAGTGCCCGCACGCCGCATCGTGGTGACGGCGGGTGCGTCGGCCGCGCTGCAGCTGGCGTGCCTGGCGCTCATCGAGTCGGGCGACGAGATCCTCATGCCCGACCCGAGCTACCCCTGCAACCGCCACTTCGTGAGCGCTGCAGAAGGCAAGGCCGTGCTGCTGTCCACCACGGCGGCCGAGCGCTACCAGCTGACCGCCGAGAAGGTGCGCGCCGCGTGGACCGAGAAAACCCGCGGCGTGCTGCTGGCCTCGCCGTCGAATCCCACGGGCACGTCGATTGCGCCCGGCGAGTTGCGCCGCATCCACGAGGTGGTGCGAGCGCACGATGGCATCACGCTCATCGACGAGATTTACCTGGGCCTGTCTTACGAAGAAGAGTTCGGCCACACGGCCCTGGCGATCGACGAGAACATCATCAGCATCAACAGCTTCAGCAAGTACTTCAACATGACCGGCTGGCGCCTGGGCTGGATGGTGGTGCCCGACGCGATGGTGCCGGTGGTCGAACGCCTGGCGCAAAACTTGTTCATCTGCGCGAGCACGGTGGCGCAGCATGCGGCGCTGGCGTGCTTCGAGGCCGAGAGCATTGCCGAGTACGAACGCCGCCGCGCCGAGTTCAAGGCCCGGCGCGACTTCTTCATCCCGGCACTGCAGTCACTGGGCCTGGCCGTGCCGGTGATGCCCGACGGCGCGTTCTACGCCTGGGCCGACTGCACCGAGGCCGCGCAGCGCCTGGGCGTTGCCTCTGGCAAGAACTGCAGTTGGGACTTCGCCTTCGAGGTCATGCGCCGCGCCCACATCGCGGTGACGCCGGGGCGCGACTTCGGCACGGCAGAGCCCGAGCGCTTCATCCGCTTCTCGACCGCCAACTCCATGGCGCAGCTCGAGGAGTCGGTGGAGCGGCTGCGCAAGCTTCTCGGCTGAACGATGACAGACAGCGAGCGGACCCACGATGGCGTTTGAATTTCCGATCCGCATCTATTGGGAAGACACCGATGCAGGCGGCATCGTGTTCTATGCCAACTACCTCAAGTTCTTCGAGCGCGCCCGCACCGAGTGGCTGCGCTCGCTGGGCGTGGGCCAGCAGCTTCTTCGGGAACAAACCGGCGGCATGTTTGTCGTAACCGATGCGCAGCTGCGCTACCACCGCCCCGCACGGCTGGACGATGAACTCATTGTTACCGCCGGCCTACAGGCCGCAGGCCGGGCATCGTTGACAATAGTGCAGCGCGCGCTCCTGAAACCAGAGCAGATGACCGACCCGAGCACCACCTTGCTGACCGAAGGCACCATCCGCATCGGATGGGTGGATGCTGCCACCCTGCGCCCTGCAAGAATACCGAGCACCCTTCTGGAACAACTCACACCATGAACTCCCAAAACATGTCCATCATCTCCCTGGTGCTCCACGCCAGCTGGGTGGTGCAACTCGTCATGCTGCTGCTGCTGGGCGTGTCGGTGGCCAGCTGGGCGGCCATCTTCCGCAAGCTGTTTTCCCTGAAGCGCGTGAAGACGCTCAACGACGACTTCGAGCGCGAGTTCTGGTCGGGCACCAGCCTCAACGACCTGTACGCCAGCGCGGCCCAGAACGCTAAGCAGGCCGGCCCCATGGAACGCATCTTTGCCAGCGGCATGCGCGAATACCAAAAGCTGCGCGAGCGCCGCATCGTGGACCCCGGCACCCTGCTCGACGGCGCACGCCGCGCCATGCGCGCGAGCTTCCAGCGCGAGATGGACGTGGTCGAATCGAGCCTCTCCTTCCTGGCATCGGTCGGCTCCGTGTCGCCGTATGTCGGCCTGTTCGGCACGGTGTGGGGCATCATGCATGCGTTCACCGGCTTTGCCGGCATGGAGCAGGTGACGCTGGCCACGGTGGCGCCCGGCATCGCCGAAGCCCTGGTGGCCACCGCCATCGGCCTGTTCGCCGCCATCCCCGCCGTGATCGCCTACAACCGCTTCGCCCGCGACATCGACCGCGTGGCCACGCACCAGGAAACCTTCATCGAAGAGTTCTCCAACATCCTGCAGCGCAACCTGGGCGCCCAGCCAGCGCCCACCACCGGCCACACGGCCTCGGGACACTGACACCATGCCCGCCATGGCATCCCGCGGCCGGGGCCGCCGCACCATCAACGAGATCAACATGGTGCCGTTCATCGACGTGATGCTGGTGCTGCTCATCATCTTCATGGTGACGGCGCCCATGCTCACTCCCGGTGTGGTCGACGTGCCCAGCGTCGGCAAGGGCAAGAACATGCCCAAGGTGGTGGCCCAGGTCATCGTGAACAAGGACGGATCGCTCCAGTTCAAGACCCCCGAGGCCACGCGCAGCCTGAGCCAGCGCGAAATCGGCGACGCCGCCAGCCGCTGGCAAAAGGCCCAGGGCGCCGACAGCGCCAGCGCGGTGGTCATCAGCGCCGACAAGGGCGTGCAGTACGAAAACGTGGTGAAAGCGATGGACGCGCTGCAGAAGGCCGGCGTGCAACGCGTGGGCCTGTCCGTCAAGCAGGGCGGTTGAACCGAACCCGCTCCAGACGCTCTCACCTACGCCCATGCAAGCCCACAACGACCGCGACCAGTTTGCCCCGCCGCGCCCACCCGCGCGGCTGCGCGCCATCACGCTGGCGGTGCTTGTGCATGCGGCGCTGATTGGCGCCCTCACCTGGGGCGTCAACTGGAAGAACACCGCAGACCAGCCGGCGGTGGAAGCCGAACTCTGGGCCGCCGTGCCCGTGCAGGCTGCGCCCCGCGCCGTGGAGCCCCCACCGCCGCCCCCTGCACCGCCTGAAGTCCGCCCGCCAGCCCCGCCGCCCCCCCCCGCCCCGCCGCCACCGCGGGCGGTAGAGCCGCCCGACACGCGCGAGGCCGACATCGCCATCGAACGCGAGAAGAAACGCCTGGAGCAGGAGAAGAAGGCCCGCGAACAGCAGCAGGAGCGCGACAAGCGCGAACGCGAGCGCAAGGAAGAAGAGCGTAAGGACCGCCTGGAGCAGGAGAAGAAGGACCGCCTGCAGAAAGAAAAAGAACGCGAGAAGGAAAAGGAACAGCGCGAGAAGCAACTGGCCGAGCAGAAAAAGGCCGAGCAGGACAAGCAAAAGAAGCTGGCCGAGGACAAGCGCAAGGCGGACGAAGCGGCCAAGCGAAAAGCCGAGGCGGAAGACAAGCAGTTGGCCAAACTGCGCGAAGACAACCTGCGCCGCATGCAAGGCATGGCGGGCGCTACCGGCGGTGAAACCGCCACCGGTACCGCACAGCGCAGCGCAGGCCCGTCGGGCAGCTACGGCGGCAAGGTCGCGGCCAAGGTCAAGCCCAACATCGTGTACCCCGATGCCATATCCGGCAACCCGCGTGCCGAGGTGGAAGTGCGCCTGTCGCCCGACGGCACTATCGTGGGCAAGCGGCTGGTGCAATCAAGCGGCAACAAGGCCTGGGACGACGCGGTGCTGCGCGCCCTGGACAAGACCGAGACACTGCCGCGCGATGTGGATGGACGGGTGCCCTCGTCCCTCACGATCGGTTTCCGGCCCCAGGACTGACGCCTGGAACTGAGAGCGAGGGTTCGATCAAGCCCCGCAGCTTGATCGAACCACCCCTTGTCATCGGCGTGCCACAGTGCCACACGCGCCAGCAGTAGCGACTGCGGCGGCGTCACAGACCGTCGATCCACGCAAACCCATTACGCCCCATACCAAGCAAAAAACCCGGTGGCTGCACAGGCAGCCACCGGGTTTTTGTTGTGCATCAGGTGGGCAGAGCGCAGGTCGTGCATCACCTGCCCACAGGTCGCTTACCGATCCCGCCGCTCCATCCGGCGGTTCAGGTTCAGCGCCCCCAGCGTGCAGGCCACGCCCGACAGAAGGTACACCGTCAAGGCCAGCAGCCCGAACTGCGACGACAGGTACAGGGCCACCAGGGGCGCGAACGCGGCGCCGATGATCCAGGCCAGGTCGGCCGACAGCGCAGCGCCGGTGTAGCGGTACTGCGGCGAAAAGTTGGCCGTGACCGTGCCCGAAGCCTGGCCGTACGACAGGCCCAGCAGCACAAAGCCCAGCAGCAGGAACATGGTGCTGCCCACTTCGCCCGAATTGAGCAGCACGGGCGCCATGAAGCTGAACACACCGATCAGCACCGCCATGCCGCCCAGCAGCTTGCGGCGGCCCAGGTGGTCCGACAGCCAGCCCGACACCATGATGGCGCCAGCGGCCAAGAAGGCGCCGACGATCTGCACGCCCAGGATCTGCGTCACGGGCTGGTCCGAGTACAGCGTGATCCACGACAGCGGGAACACGGTGACCAGGTGGAACAGCGCAAAACTGGCCAGTGCCGCAAACGCTCCCAGCAGCACGTTGCTGCCCTCGTCGCGCATCACGCGGCTCACGGGCACAGGTTGCAATTCACGCTCCTGCAGCAGCTCGGCGTAAGACTGGCCCACCACCAGGCGCAGACGGGCGAACAATGCCACGACGTTGATGGCAAAGGCCACGAAGAACGGGTAGCGCCAGCCCCAGGCCAGGAACTCCTGCACAGACAGGTTGCTGTACAGGTAAGTGAACAGGCCGGCCGCCAGCACGAAACCCAGTGGAGCGCCCAGCTGGCCGATCATGGCGTACCAGCCGCGGCGGTCCTTGGGGGCCGACATCGCCAGCAGCGAGGGCAGTCCGTCCCACGAGCCGCCCAGCGCCAGGCCCTGGCCGATGCGAAGGATCAGCAAAGCGACGATGGCCACCACGCCGGCATCCTTGTAACCAGGCAAGAAGGCCATGCCGACGGTGCACACGCCCAGCAGGAAGAGGGCGATGGTCAGCTTGGTGCCACGCCCCCAGCGACGCTGGATGGCCATCGAGATGGCGGTGCCCACCGGGCGAACCACAAAGGCCACCGCCAGCAGCGCAAACGCCATCAGCGTGCCGTCCAGGCGCGACAGGAAGGGGAACAGAAACGACGGGAAGACGAGAACGCAGGCGATCCCGAAAACGAAGAAGTCGAAATACTCGGACGACCGTCCGATGATCACGCCCACAGCGATTTCGCTGGGGGTGACGTCCTCATGCGTATCAGCCCGCGAGAGAGAGGCGGCGCTTTCTTCAAAGCCGGCCGCAGGGTAAGTGGCAGAGGCGGGGCTGCTCATGAACAGGATTCCTTCGTTGTTTGGATAAGACACCCTTGTTCTACACGCAAGTTCAGTTGTCGACAAGTGCGGTTTCACTATGACCGGTGCAGGACAAAACCGTAACCATGTACTTTTGCACCAGGTTGGGGCAAATTTTTTTGACCTTGGACAAAATGTCCAATGTACAAAAAAGCTAGAGCTATTACATTCAGCGGCACTCCGTCATCCGCGTTTACCCTCAAATAAGCGCCCCGATTGCGATCTTCACATGCCAAAAATATCTCTATCCCGCGTGCCTGCCTGGCTCGCCGCCATGGCTGCCCTGGGCACCCTGGCCGGCTGCAGCAAGGCGGTCGTCCTCAACCCGGCGGGTGACGTCGCTGCACAGCAAGGCCATATGGTCATCCAGGCGACGCTGCTGATGCTGATCATCATCGTGCCGGTGATCGCGCTGACCCTGTGGTTTGCCTGGAAGTACCGGCACAACAACGCGACCAATACCGAAGACGACTACGACCCCGACTGGCACCACTCCACCACGCTGGAGCTGGTGATCTGGACGGTGCCGCTGATGATCATCATCGCGCTGGGCGCACTGACCTGGATCGGCACGCACAAGCTCGACCCCTACCGCCCGCTGGACCGCATCTCGTCCTCCAAGCCGCTCGATGCGCAATCGACTCCACTCGAGGTGCAGGTGGTGGCCATGGACTGGAAGTGGCTGTTCTTCTACCCGGAGCTCGGCATTGCCACGGTGAACGAACTGGCAGCGCCGGTCGACCGCCCCATCCTCTTCAAGCTCACGGCCACATCCACGATGAACGCGTTCTACGTGCCTGATCTGGCCGGCATGATCTACGCGATGCCCGGCATGCAGACCGAACTCAACGCCGTGATCAACAAGCCCGGCGTGTTCCCAGGGCTGGCCACGCACTACAGCGGTCAGGGCTTTTCGGGCATGACGTTCAAGTTCCACGGCCTGAGCCAGGGCGACTTCGAGCAGTGGGTGGCCAAGACCCGCACCGAAGGCAAGCCGCTCACGCGCCAGACCTACATGGACCTGGCCAAGCCCAGCGAGCGCGATCCCGTGCAGCGCTTCGCCAGCGTGGAAGAAGGCCTGTACGACAAGGTGCTCAACCGCTGCGTCGAAGACGGCAAGATGTGCATGCACCACATGATGGCCATCGACGAGAACGGTGGCGATGCCTACGTGCGCGCCATGGGCCTGAACCTGCCCCAGGACGTGTGCACGTCGCAGAACGCCGCCCAGGTGGTTGCCAGCCTGGAAGCCCGCCACGCACCCCGCGTGACCAACGCCGCCCAATGACCCGCCCTTGACCTGACGTGCCGGCAGCCGTCCGCGGCGATGCTGGCGCCCTCCAAAGAGACTCTTTATGTCCTCCGTCACTGTTACTGACACCCACTGGGCCCTGGGCCGAATCACCTGGGACTCGGTCCCCATGGCGCACGAGCCCATCGTGCTGTGGACCTTCATCGCCACCGTGCTCGGTGGCCTCGTCGTGCTGGCCGGCGTCACCAAGTTCAGGCTCTGGGGCCCGCTCTGGCGCGACTGGATCTGCAGCATCGACCACAAGCGCATCGGCATCATGTACATGATCCTCGGCCTCGTCATGCTGCTGCGCGGCTTTGCCGACGCGGTGATGATGCGCCTGCAGCAGGCCATGGCCTTCGGCGACAACCTGGGCTACCTGCCGCCGCACCACTACGACCAGATCTTCACCGCGCACGGCGTGATCATGATCTTCTTCGTGGCGATGCCGCTGGTCACGGGCCTGATGAACTACCTCGTGCCGCTGCAGATCGGTGCGCGCGACGTGTCGTTCCCGTTCCTCAACAACTTCAGCTTCTGGATGACCACCGCTGGCGCCGTGCTGGTGATGGTGTCGCTGTTCCTGGGCGAGTTCTCCACCGCAGGCTGGCTGGCGCTGTCCAACCTGGGGGCGCAGAACCCGGGGGTGGGGCTTGACTACTACATCTGGGCGCTGCAGATCGCGGGGGTGGGCACGACGCTCTCGGGCATCAACCTGATCGTCACCATCATCAAGATGCGCGCCCCGGGCATGAACCTGATGCGCATGCCCGTCTTCACCTGGACGGCCTTGTGCACCAACGCGCTCATCGTGGCGTCGTTCCCCGTGCTGACGGCAGCCCTGGTGCTGATGTCGCTCGACCGCTATGCGGGCACCAACTTCTTCACGAACGACCTGGGCGGCAATGCCATGCTGTACGTGAACCTGATCTGGATCTGGGGCCACCCCGAGGTCTACATCCTGATCCTGCCCTGCTTCGGCATCTTCTCCGAAGTGGTCGCCACGTTCTGCAAAAAGCGCCTGTTCGGCTACACCTCCATGGTGTACGCCACGGTCGTGATCACCATCCTGTCGTACCTGGTGTGGCTGCACCACTTCTTCACCATGGGCTCGGGCGCGAGCGTGAACACCTTCTTCGGCATCACGACCATGATCATCTCGATCCCGACGGGCGCGAAGATCTTCAACTGGCTGTTCACCATGTACAAGGGCCGCATCCGCTTCGAGCTGCCCATGATGTGGACCGTGGCCTTCATGGTGACGTTCGCCATCGGCGGCATGACCGGCGTGCTGCTGGCCGTGCCACCGGCCGACTTCGTGCTGCACAACAGCCTGTTCCTGATCGCCCACTTCCACAATGTGATCATTGGCGGCGTGCTGTTCGGCCTGTTCGCCGGCATCAACTACTGGTATCCCAAGGCGTTTGGCTACAAGCTCGACCGCACCTGGGGCGTGCGCTCCTTCTGGCTGTGGGTGGTGGGCTTCTGGGTGGCCTTCGGCCCGCTGTACGTGCTGGGCCTGATGGGCGTCACGCGCCGTGCCAACCACTTCGAAGACGCCTCGCTGCAGCCCTACTTCGTGGTGGCCGCCATCGGCGCCGCGATGATCGCTGCCGGCATCGGCTGCTTCCTGATGCAGATCGTGGTGAGCTACCTCAAGCGCGACGAACTGCGCGACGTGACCGGCGACCCGTGGGATGCCCGCACGCTCGAGTGGGCCACGTCGTCGCCACCGCCCGACTACAACTTCGCCTTCACGCCTGTGGTGCATGAAATCGATGCGTGGTGGGACATGAAGAAGCACGGCTACCAGCGTCCTTTGAGCGGCTACGCGCCCATCCACATGCCAGCCAACACCAGCTCGGGTGCGGTGATATCGGCACTGTCGCTGGTGCTGGGCTTTGCGCTGATCTGGCACATGTGGCTGCTGGCCGGTGCGTCGTTTGCCGCCGTGATCCTGGTCGCCATCATCCACACGTTCAACTACAAGCGCGACTTCTACATCCCCGCCTCTCAAGTGACGGAGACGGAAAACCTTCGCACCCAACAACTGCGCGCCAGCCATGTCTGATATCCGTACCACCCCCGGCGCAGCAGGCGCCGCGACCGCAGCGCTCCCGCTGCGCCAGTACCACCCCGCGCACGAGCCGCACCCCGAAAACGGCACGGCCCTGGGCTTCTGGCTCTACCTGATGAGCGACTGTCTCATCTTCGCCGCTCTGTTCGCCACCTACGGCGTGCTGGGCCGCAGCTATGCGGCGGGCCCCACGGGCGCGCAGCTGTTCGACCTGACGCTGGTGGCCATCAACACGGCCTTCCTGCTGCTGTCGTCCATCACCTTCGGCTTTGCCATGCTGCGCAAGCAGGTGGGTGACGTGAAGGGCACGCTGCTGTGGCTGGCCGTGACCGGCTTCTTCGGCCTGTGCTTTCTGGGCCTGGAGCTGTATGAGTTCTACCACCTGATCCACCAGGGCGCCACGCCCCAGCGCAGCGCCTTCCTGTCCGCCTTCTTCACGCTGGTGGGCACCCACGGCCTGCACGTGACCTTCGGCCTGATCTGGCTGGTGGTGCTGATGATCCAGATCGGCAAGCATGGCCTGATCCACGAGAACAAGCGCCGCCTGATGTGCCTGTCGATGTTCTGGCACTTCCTGGACGTGGTCTGGATCGGCGTCTTCACCTTTGTGTACCTGATGGGAGTGCTGTAAATGAGCGCACAACACACACACGCACCAGCACCTGCACACCATGCGCACGGTGATCATGGCCACGGCCATGACGACCACCATGGCGATGTGGGCCCCCACAGCAGCCTGCGCGAATACGCGATCGGCTTCGTGCTGTCGGTCATCCTCACCGCCATTCCGTTCTGGCTGGTGATGGCCAAGGTGATCGCCGACCGCAACACCGCCGTGCTGGTGCTGGGCGCCTTCGCGGTGGTGCAGATCCTGGTGCACATGGTGTACTTCCTGCACATGAACGGCAAGGTCGAAGGCGGCTGGACGCTGCTGTCCACCATCTTCACTGTGGTGTTCGTCGCCATCGCGATCAGCGGCACCTTGTGGGTCATGTTCCACATGAACAGCAACATGATGCCCGACCACCCCACGCCCACGCCGCCCAAGCACGAGGCGACCGGGCACAACACGCCTTGACCACTGCGCCGTCCTTCGTGGCACGCCCCGCCGCGCACCGCGCGCTGCGCCGGGCCGTGCTGCTGGTGGTCGGCATCGCGCTGTTCCTGGGCTTTGTGGCCCTGGGGACGTGGCAGGTACAGCGGCGGGTATGGAAGCTCGATCTCATCGAGCGCGTGGACCAGCGCGTCCACGCGGCCCCGGTCCCCCTGCCCTCGGCAAGCGAATGGCCCGGCATCGACGCTGCGCGCCATGAGTACCTTCCGGTCACCGTCCGCGGACACTGGCTGCCGGGCAAGACCGTGCTCACCCAGGCCGTGACGGCCCTGGGGTCGGGCTTCTGGGTCGTCAGCGCCTTGCAGCAGGACGACGGCACGGCGGTGCTGGTCAACCGCGGCTTCATACCGCAAGAGCAGCGCGCCGCGTGGCCTCCGTCCGACCCCGCGACGTCGACCACAACCCCTTCTGCACCGCCCTCCCCCGTCACCGTGCAGGGCCTGATCCGCATGACGGAACCCAAGGGCGGCTTCCTGCGCAGCAACGACCCTGCGCAGCAACGTTGGTTCTCCCGCGATGTGGCGGCCATCGCGCAGGCACTGCAGCTGGGCCACGCGGCACCCTTTTTCATCGACGCCGGCCTGCCCACCGCCGGCACACGAGCGCTGACCGCCGAGGCCGTCGAGGTGGCAGGCGCCGCTGCAACCGCCAGCACCCCATGGCCCCGCGCAGGCATGACCACCATCCGCTTTCCGAACAGCCACCTGGTCTACGCCATCACCTGGTACGGCCTGGCCATGATGGTCGTGGGCGCGGCCTGGCTGGTGGTGCGCTACGAGCGCCGTGCAGGCCTGAACGGCGGCGGCGCTGCCAACGCAGGCCTGGGCGGCACAGGCCGGTAGACTCCGCCCACCATGCCCCTGCAACGCATCGCCAAAAGCGGTGAACTTCTGCGCAGCAGCCCGCGCGCTGCCGATGCCGCCGCCGGCATCAAGAACCTGCAGCAGCTCATTCAGCTGCGCTGGATGGCTGTCATCGGCCAGATCTTCACCATCGAGGTGGCGCACCACAGCCTGCGGCTGAGCATTCCGCTGGTGCCGATGCTGCTGGTGGTGGCCTGCCTGGCCGTGTTCAACGTGGTCAGCCTGCTGCGGCTGCGCATGGGCGTGCAGGTGCGCAATGTGGAGGTGTTCCTCGCGCTGCTGGTGGACGTGGCCGTGCTCACCACCCAGCTGTACCTGAGCGGCGGCACCAGCAACCCTTTCGTCTTCTTGTACCTGCTGCAGATCGCCCTGGGCGCCATCCTGCTGCGCGGCGCCTACATCTGGACCATGGTGGCCATCACGGCCGTGTGCTTTGGAGCGCTGGCCACCTACCACCTGCCGCTGGAGCTGCCGCAGGACCTGCACCAGGGCCTGTCCAGCCTGTACGTCATCGGGCTGCTGGTGTGCTTCGTGCTCAACGCCATCCTGGTCGTGGTGTTCATCACCCGCATCAACCTGAACCTGCGCGAGCGCGACGCCCGCCTGGCCGCCGCGCGCCGCCGCCGGGTGGAAGAAGAACACATCGTGCGCATGGGCCTGCTGGCCTCGGGCGCAGCCCACGAGCTGGGCACGCCCCTGTCCACGCTCGCCGTGATCCTGGGCGACTGGCAGCACGATGCAGAGCTGATGGCCGACCCGGTACTGCGCGAAGACATCGACGAGATGCGCACCCAAGTGCAGCGCTGCAAGGGCATCGTGAGCGGCATCCTGCTGTCCGCTGGCGAGGCTCGCGGCGAGCATTCGGAGCAGACCACCGTGTGCAAGTTCGTGGACGCGCTGGCCGAGGAATGGCGCACCACGCGCTCCATCCCGGCGTTCTCGTACCACAACGACTTCGGCGACGACACGCCCATGGTGTCGGACACCACGTTGAAGCAGATGGTTTTCAATGTGCTGGACAATGCACGGGACGCCTCGCCCCAGTGGGTGGAACTGCTCATCACCCGCGACGACGCAGCGGAAGCGCCAGCGCTGTGCATCACCGTCAACGACGCAGGCCCCGGCTTTGCGCCCGGCATGCTGGACCACCTGGGCGAGCCCTACCAGTCCACCAAGCAGCGGCCGGGCAGCGGACTCGGCCTGTACCTGGTGATGAACGTGGCGCGCACCCTGGGCGGCAGCGTGTCGGCCCGCAACCGGGCGGCGGCGGGCGGCGCGCAAGTGAGCATCCGCCTGCCCCTGGCGGCCATCGTGCTGCCCAAGGCGCACCGGCCCGCGGGCTGAGCGGTGCGGCGCCCCGCAGCGTCGAGGCCCCAGGGCGACAATGCCTGCCAAGCGGCTGCAGCCAGCCGAGCGCAATGCAGCGACGGAGACAGCCCAGACAGACAAAGAGAGAAATAGAGAGAGAGGACGAACCACCCGGACCCGCCATGCAACCCAGCAAAAGCAGCAACTCCATCAGCACCGACAACACCGTCAACCTCGCTACCGGCAACGGCGCAGCCGCGTCCCAACCCGCGGCTGACTCCGGCGCGGACGCGGGCACCAAGGCGCCAGTCACCGAAAAGCCCCTGCTGCTGATCGTGGAAGACGACGAGGCCTTTGCGCGCACGCTGGCCCGCTCCTTCGAGCGGCGTGGTTACCGCGTCCTGCAGGCCGCCAGCCTGCCCGAGGTCGAGGCCGTGCTGACCCAGCACACGCCGGGCTACGCCGTGGTGGACCTGAAACTCAAGGGCGATGCCTCGGGCCTGGCCTGCGTACAGAAGCTGCATGCCGCCAGCGAAGGCATGCTCATCGTCGTGCTGACCGGCTTTGCCAGCATCGCCACCGCCGTGGAAGCCGTGAAGCTGGGCGCCTGCCACTATCTGGCCAAGCCATCGAACACCGACGACATCGAGGCCGCCTTCGGCTTGAAGGCAGGCGACACCGAGGTGGACGTGACCAACCGGTCCAGCTCGCTCAAGACGCTGGAGTGGGAACGCATTCACGAGGTGCTGGCGGAGACGGGGTTCAATATCTCGGAAACGGCACGGAGGCTGGGGATGCACCGCAGGACGTTGGCGCGGAAGCTTGAGAAACAGCAAGTGAGCTGAGCAAGACGCCTACAAGTTCCCCGGTCCGGACCAGTCTGTCGCGGCGCCGGAGCAGTGATCGAAGGCGACTTCGTGGTCATCGCCCGTCCTTCCAAGTGGGTTGAGAACAGGCGGCACGGACCCTACCGCGCAGGCACCCCACCCTGCCACTGCCCCCAGTTCCGCACGATGTGGTCCACCACCCGCGTGCCCACCAGCGCCACGTTCTCCACCGTCTCGGCAAAGCCCCCTGCCGTCTCACCCGGCGCCGGGTCCAGGTGCTGCAGCGTGGTCTCATTCGGGTTGCCCTGGTCAAAATTGACCGCGCCGCGCAGGCTCATCAGGCGGTCGGTGCCGTGGGTGCGCTTGACCACCAGAGAGATGGCGGCAGCTTCCATTTCGGTGATGACATAGTCATCGGCGCCGTAAAGCTTCGCGATGTATTGGGCCTGGCGGGACATGCCGGGGCCGTGGAAGAACGTGTCGCCAGTCATGTGGGTGCCACTGGTCACTGCGGGGCTGCGGCGGGCCGCTGTGTCGGGGTAGCGCAGGCGGTAGGTGCGGGCGCTGTCCGAGTCCTTGAGGGGCATGTCCACCGTGAGGTTCATGGCCCAGTCCACCAGCAGTGGGTTCATTTGAATGCGGCGGTATTCCTCGTAGCCCTTGCGCGGCATGAAGGTGGGGGCGCCGGGGGTGTTCTCTTCAGGCGCCCAGCGGTGGCCCAGGTCGTAGTCCACCAGCCAGGTGCCCCAGCTCACATCGGCGATGGTGCCGCGCTGCGGCGGCGTGCCGGCCACGCCGGAGATCACGTAGTACGACTGCGCGAAGTCGAACTTCGGGTTCAGCAGGATGGCCTGCATGGACGATGACGAGTTGACCTTGCCCATGCCCAGCACGGCACCGCAGACACCATCGGTGTTGCAGTACACGGGGCGCAGGGCGCCGGGCACGGTGATGGGGGTGGCGTCTTTCCAGTACCGCTCGTACCAGTGCTGGAACTCGCCCGCGCGGTCGCCGGTGTTCTTGCCGATCTCGAACATGGCGGCGACGAAGACTTTGACGCGGATGGGCGCGTCCTCCGCATGGGCGCCGGTGGTTGCTGACGGGGGCGCGCTTGCGCAGCCTGCCAGGGTGGTGGCGGCCAGCACCGGCAGCAGCCAGCGCGTGGGTTGGAAAGAGAGGCAGGAGGAGAGCGAGAAAAGGGAGAAGGAGCGCATCGAAGACACCTTGGCAAGAAGAGAGAGCGTTGCCGCGCCGGGTTTGGCGTGCACATGCATGGCAACCAGCAGGCAGGCCACCGGCAGCGCAAGAAATGCGCCATTGTGCGCCGCGATGCGATGGCGTTGCAGTACTGCTGCCGTGCTGGTGACGTGTCGGATCAGCGGGGCCGGTAGCGCTGGAGCAGGGCTGCAATCGCCTTGCCGTCTTCGTCCTGGCGGCGTTCTGCACGCATGCGGGCGGTGTTGCCCATCCAACCCGTGATGTCGGGGTCGGCACCATGGGCGAGCAGCAGCTCCACCATCTCGGGGTAGTCGCGCCGCACGGCCAAGCAAAGCGGCGTCTCGCCAATCATGGGCTCGTCGTGCGCGTTGACGACTGCGCCCTGCTGGATCAGCCACTCTGCCGCGCGGTAGTGGTCGCCCTCCACCGCGTAGTGCAGCGGGGTGCGGCCCAGGTCGTCGAAGGTGCTCAGCGCATGGCTGTCCGCGGCCAGCAGGCGGCGCATCTCGTCGCAGTTGCCTTCGGCGGCGGCGCGGTGCAGGCGCTCGCGCTCAAACCAGGCGTCGTCGTCTTGGTCGTGGTCGTTGTGGTTCAGGTGGCCCATGGTCAAGCGTACCGGGTGAACTGGAGGTGGTGGCAATCGATTGAGGGCAAGCCCTAATGCACATGAATTAATTCAAGTGCATTATCCACCCCATGAACTCTGCCCTTGTCTCGCCCGTTACCGACCTGCCAGCCCCCTCCCCGACCGACCCGCAGGCCACTCGCACACGCCTGATCGAAGAGGCCGTGCAGCTTATGGCGCGCGAGGGAATGAATGCGGTGTCGCTGCGGCGCATCGTGATCGCGGCGGGGGCGCAGAACCCTTCGGCGCTGCACTACCACTTTGGTGGGCGTGATGAGTTGGTGGCGGCCATTGCCAGCTATCTGCAGCAGTGGCTGGAGCCCCGGGCCTGTGCGCGGCTGCAGGCCCTGGAGGGCCAGGCGCAGCCCTACACCGTGCGCGATGTGGTGGAGGCCGCCTTCGGCCCTGTGATCGCCATGCTGAGCGCGCCCGCGCTGGGGCGCGATGCGGTCAACTTCATCGGGCGGCTGGGGTGGGACTATGGCGAAAAGGGGCAGGAGATCTCGGCCGCCCTGCACCGCCGCACGCTGGAGCTGACGCTGGCGCGGCTGCAGGCGCTGATGCCCGCCGTGGGGCGCGAGACGATCCAGTTCCGCCTGCTGCTGACCATGAACGCGGTGTACTACGGCATCTCGTACCGCAGCTACATGCGGCGCTCGCCCTTTGGTGCCATGGACCTGTCGATGCCCGGCAACGAGGCGCGCGAGCAAGAAGAATTCCTCGACTACCTGGTGGCGGGGTTGAGCGGCTAACAAAGCCTCCCTGGCGCCGTTGTTCTGCCCTGCCGTACTGGCAGCACTGTCTGCAACACAAGCGCCGGGCCAAAGAGGCTTTGTTAACCGCTTTGAACCCCCTGTGATGAACCTGCGCGTGTGCGTTGCCTGGGCAACGCACCTGCAGCGTCAGCCTGCGCCCATTTTTTCCATGCCAGTTTCAACCACCACCACGGAGACAACAACGATGACAACCAACCAATCCAACACCACTACCACTGCCCTGCCCGGCATGCCCGGGCGCCGCACCCTGCTGGGCTTGGCCGTGGCCACCGCCCTCACCGCCTGCGGCGGTGGCGGGCAGGCGCTGGTGGATGGCGGCGCCACCACCACCGGTGATTTCACCATCAGCACGCACGAGCTGGCCAGCCGCGCCAAAGCGGCGCGCACACCGGGCACGGCAGGCGTCACCGTGGCGGCGGGCAGCAAGCTGGCCACGCAGTTCGGCGCTGCAGGGCCGGACCTGAACCGGGTGCGCTACACACGCTACGGGCTGGCGGCCAACGTGGGCAAGCCGGTGGATGCGGTGCTGGTGGCCACGCCGGGCACGCTGGCCGCGTCGCACAGCTACCTGATCCTGGCCGAGAACCTGGTGCGCCGCATGTGGGCCGACCACCAGGCGGTGGTGGAGGTGTGGGGCGTGGACCGCCGCTCCGTGGCGCTGCAGGACATGGAGGGCCTGCAGATCGCCGAGCGCGAACGCGATGCGGCGCTGGGCCTGAATTTTCTGTACGGCGGCGAGCTGGGGCTGCCGCTGCCGGCCCAGCTCTCGCGGCGCGCGGTGTTCCACGAAAGCCGCGAGATCCCCTTCCTCGCGGACTGGACGCCGCAGGTGCATTCGCTGGACCTGGACGCGGTGGTGACGCAGGCGCACACGGTGGCGCGCAATGGCAATGTCTTCTTGGGCGGGCATTCGGCGGGCACGGGCTTTGTGGCGCGCTATGCGGCCACGGACTTCAACCTCTCGGGCACGGGGCCGGCGCAGCCGGGCTACGCCAAGCTCCGGGGGCTGGTGCTGTTCGAGGGGCCGGGCGGTGCGCTGGCAACGAGCGCGCCCACGGCGGCGCAGCTCGATGCGGTGGTGCGCGCGGCCGATGGGGGGCTGTATGCGGCCGTGGCCTCGGGGGCGGAGCCTGGCTTTGTCTCGCGCCCGGGCCTCACGCCGCGCGTGAGCGCATCGACCGAGATCGCGGGCATGCAGATGGCCTTCGAGGGCACGATCAACGGCACGCAAGCACTGCTACAGGCGGACCAGGGGGGCGTGGCGGGCAACAACGTCTACAGCCGCGTGGCGGACTTCACCAAGCGCGATTTTCCCGTGACGGCGGGCGCGGCGATTGGCACCTTCATGGACGACGACAACCTGCAGCGCACGGTGTTCTATTCTGTGTCGATGGGCGCCCTGGGCCCGGCGCGGGCCGACGGCCTGCGCACCTGGCTGGACAACACCGACCCGCTGCCGCCATCGGCATTCCGAGACTTCGGCCCGCAGCCGGCCACGCTGGTGGCCAACCCGCCCGCCTGGGGCAAGGAGGTGGAGCCCACCAACCTCCAGCGCCTGTCGCGCGCGCTGTACCTGGGCAACACCACCTACAGCGACTGGTACTACCCCAGCTCGGGCCTGCTGCTCGCCAATGCCGAGGGCAGCGGCGGCGCCAACCTGGGGCTGGACACCAGCGCCCTGTCGCTGCCCGTGGCCCTAGGCGGGCGTGGCCGCGCCGACATCGTGAACCAGACGCAGGCCAAGAAGATCGACATCCCCGTCATCGCTTTTGGCGGCACCAATGGCCTCACACCCGTGGCCGGCATCTGGCGCGGCTTTGCCGAGGCGATTGCGCCCTGCGCCGCAGCCAGTTGCAAGGCCGGCATGGCGCGCACGCCCGCCGGCCAGCCCACGCTGGTCGCCAACCGCCAGTACGGCGGGGTGGAGGGCGGCTTCGAGGTGCACATGAGCGAGGGCTATTCGCACGTGGACATCGTGATGGCCGACGACGATGCGACGAACAACGTGATCCGGCCGCTGGCGGCCTTCATGAAGCGCAACGCGAGCGCCGGGGGTGCCAAGTGATGCGCAGCAGTTGCCTTGCCACCGCAGCGCTGCTGGCCCTGGGCAGCCTGGGCGCCACGGCCCATGCGGCGGAGCCCAAGCCGCTGGACTGCCTGGGCCCGGTGCAGCACGAATCGCCCGCACCCGGCTCGGCCGAATGGCAGCAGCGCGATGCCGACAACATGGCCTGCGCACGCCAGCGCATCGACGACTTTGCGCAGCAACCCGCAGCCCTGTTCACCCCGGGCAAGACGCCCGCGCTCGACGCCTACCGCAACCCGGCCAGCCATGCCGACAAGCGCTTTCGGTACACCGAGGCGAGCACGCCATCCGCATCGGGCAAGCCGATTGCGGTGGAGATCTACCGCCCCTGCGCCGCAGGCACCTGCACCGGCATGCCGGCAGGGCTCAAGACCTTCGAGCCGCCCTACCCTGCGGTGGTGATCGTGCACGGGGGCTACAGCTCCAAGCGGTTGCACCGCTCGGCCGCGCAGGTGCTGGCCGAGGCGGGCTACATGACCATCGCACTGGAGACCACGGCCCCCATGGGCACACACGGGCCCGATGCGCAAAGCGTGGTGGACTGGGTGTTTGCCACGCCCAAGGCGCCGCTGGCGGGAGATGGCACACCATTCTTCCCGCACTGGGACCAGCTGGATGTGCGCATGGTGGGCATTGCCGGCCACTCGCAAGGCGGCAGCACCGCGAGCCTGATCGGCCAGGCAGACAAGCGCATCGGCGCCATCGTGGCCTGGGACAACCTTACCGCGCTAAAGACCGGCTGGGTCGACAAGATCGGCATGGACCCACCGGCCGACCTGGCCCTGCGCACGCCGGCGCTGGGCATTGGGGCGGACTATTACTTCAAGGTGGTGCCCACCACCGAAGCGCCCGAGCCCGCCAAGGTCAACACCCAGGGCGGCCGGGGGCGTGGTGGCGAGCCCCACCCCAAGGACCCGGGCTACCAGGAACTCAAAAGCGCTGGGATGGACACCATGCTGGTGGTGCTGCGCGCGGGCACGCACCTGGACTTCTCGCTCTTCGGCGGGCCGGCCAGCCGCTATGGCGAGAGTGTCATCAACTACTACACCCTGGCCTGGTTCGACCGCTACCTGAAGGGCGCGCACGACCCGGCGCTGGCGGCCGATGCGTTCCGGCGGCTCACAGCCCCAACCTTCGACGACTCGGCCGACCGGCACAACATCAGCCAGGGGATGTACGACCAGGCGGTTGCAGGGGATTCGGTCCTAAAGGGCAACCGGCCCTACCTGGTGGGCGGCACGCCGGTGCGCGACCGGCTGTCGTTCTACTACCAGTCGCGCTGCGCGATCACCCAGCCGGGCCGCAGCGTACGGGTGGCGTCGGAGGACATGCGGGCGGCGGGCTGCCGGTGACCTGTGCGGCGGGCCCGCACCGCGGCAGGGGCTTGCGGCGCAGGGCCCGGCCGCCAGTCAAGGACAATGGCACCCCGCCCCGCCCACCGACTCCATGCCCGCTCCACGCTCTCCCGCCTCTACCCCCGCGCCATCTCCCGCACGCAGCTGGGCCCACACCCGGATCACGGCCACCGCGGAGCAGCGGCGGGTGCTGGACTCCCAGGCCACGGCGTCGATCATCAGCGCGCTGGCGGGCACAGGCAAGACGACCACCCTGTGCATGAAGGCCTGCAACCTGCTGGCGGCACTGGGGGACCAGAAGACACCGGCACGCATCCTGGTGCTGGCGTACTCGCGCGCGGGCGTCACGGCCATCCGCGACCGCATGCTGCAACTACACGGCGCCGTGCCGCGCAGCATGGAGATCCTGACCATGGAGCAGTTGTGCGAACAGCTCCTGCGCGAGCAGGGCGACCCGGTGGACACGCTGGACGACCCGGTGCGCCGGCGCTTTCTGATCCTGCAGGCCCAGCAGGCGCTGCGGCAAGAGCTGGAACGCAGCGCGGACAGCGATGGTATGGACGGGGACTTGCTGTCGCACGGCGTGGATGTCGACGCCTTTCTGGCGTTCGAGGCGCTGGCCAAGAAGAAGCTGCTGGACAGGGACGTGCAGGACTCGGGCTTGTCCCTGCGCGCATTTTGCGAAGACCGGGACATCGACTACGGCCTGTACCGGCTGTACGGCCAGTACGAGCGCATGCGCGTGGGCATGAACCATGAGCCCAGTTTCTACGCCGAGGGCGACTGCACGTTTGAGCTGTGTCGCCAGTTGGGCGAGCTGGACTGGGACCAGCCCTTCGAAGGGCTACAGGGGCGCTACAGCGCCGTGCTGTTCGACGAGCTGCACGATCTGGACGAAGGCGCGCTCACCGTGCTGCGCGCGCTGGTGCGGGGCGACAACGGTTTCTTCGTGGGCGCCGGGGACTTCAACCAGCACATCCACGAAGGCTCGTTCTCGGTGTTCGGCGGTGGCATGCAGCACATCCTGGCCTGCCTGCCCGCGGGCACCGAAGTGTTCAACATCCACACCACGCGCCGCTTCGGCGCCGACATCTGCGCGGCGCTCAACCCCTTGTTCGGCGTGGAGTTCGCGCCGGTGGCGGGCAGCTCCGACGCCTTCCTGCACCTGGCCTATGACAGCGACGAACATTGCGCCCAGCAACTGGTGGAGCTGCACGCGCAGATCGTGAACGGCTGGGGGGCGCTGCAGGAGCAGAAAGCGCAGCGGGTGCACACTGGCCGGCCAGGCCCGCAGAACGCGCAGCACAGCTCGCTGAACGTGGTGCTCCGCAACCCGCAGGACAGCATCCTGCTGGAATGGGTGTTCGGCCACGAAGGCGTGCACTACGGCACCCAGGGCCTGAGCCCGTTCTACCTGCGGCGCGAGGTGGCGCTGGCGCTGGCGCTGATGTGGGCGCTGCACGGCAGCGAGGGCGACCATCCCCATGCCGATGCAGGGGAGCGCCATCTCACCCCCGGCATCGTGGGCGCCGCCATCGAGGGGCTGCTGCACTACGGCCGCCGCGCACCCCGCACCGATGCGGTGGACACCGACCTGCTGGCGCAGGGCCAGTTCGACACCACGGTCTGGGCAGGCCTGCCCGGTGCCGACGAAGGCCAGAAGCTGGCCGCCACGCTGCACAGCAGCAGCGCCCGCATGCGGCGCTTCATTGCGCATGGAGCGTTGGCCCCCACGGCGCCGGAGCTGACCGATGCCTGCGCGCGCATCATGGCGCTGGAGCCCACGGACAAGGCGGCTGTGCTGGCCGATGCGGGCGCGTTCTGCCAACACCCGCTGGTGCAGCGCATCTTTGCCGATGCGCCCATCCAGGACCGCGAGCGGCGCGCCTGCCTGGCCAGCCTGGAAAGCCTGGGCCGGCTGGCGCGGCAGATCCCGGTGGCGGAGTTTCTGGGCCGCCTCACGCTGATCGCCACCGCCAGCATCGCCATGCACGAGCAGGGCGAACCCGTGAGCCTGCGCCTGCTGACCGTGGATGCCTGCAAGGGCCGCGAGTTCACCTTCGTGGCCGTGCCCTTTGTGGAGCGCGGCCGCTTCCCGGGCCCGGCGCCCCAGCAAGAGGCCTACCGCGAGCGCAACATGCTGTACGTGGCCACCACCCGGGCCCGCGCCGCGCTGTGGGTGCTGGAGAGCGCGGCCAAACCGGTGTTGCCGGGCCCGGTCTGAGACGCGTTGGCAGCCAGACCGGGAGCCTCTCCAGGTTCCGCAACGACGCCAGTCCTGAGCCCTTCCAGCGGCTGGCAAAACTCAGCGCAGCGGTCCTGTCCAGGCGTTGGGTCGCAGACAGTACTGCAAGGACGGCAAGACCCGACAACGGCGCCAGGAGAGCCTTGGCAGCCGCCGTCACCGAGATGCAAAGCCGTGCCAGGCCACCACATCCGCCACCATGTACACCCCCAGGGCCAGCAGCCCCACCATCAGGCAGCGCCTGAACCACACGGCCGACATGCGCTGGCGGATGCGCGTGCCCAGGGCCATGCCCAGCAGCGCGGGCACCAGCATCCATGTGGACAACACCAGGGTCGAGACCGGGTAGCTCGCATTGAGCGCCAGCCCACCCGCAAGCGCCATGGTGGACACAGTAAAGCACAGGCCCATCGCCTGCACCAGCGCATCCCGGTGCAATCCCATCGCCTGCAGGTAGGGCACGGCGGGCACCACGAACACGCCGGTGGCGGCCGTGACCCCGCCCGTGGCCAGGCCCACCAGGGGCGACAGCCAGGCCTCCGCCCGGGGCGGTACATGCAGGCGCGCCCCCAGCAGTCCCCACACCGCGTAGGCGATGAGCGCCACGCCCAGCAAGGCGCGCGACCAGGCCCCGGCTGGCGCCCCCAGCAGCCAGGCGCCCAGCCACGTGCCCGCGCAGATGCCCCACTGCATCCCACCCAGGCGGCGCAGCAGCGGCCACAGCGTGGCCCAGGGGCGCAGCTGCCAGAGGTTGGTGACCAGCGACGGCACGATGAGCAGCGCCGCCGCCTCGGCCGGTACCACCAGCAGCGCCAGCAAGGCCATCGACACGGTGGGCAGCCCCAGGCCCACCACGCCCTTGATGCAGCCCGCGAGCACGAACACGGCGGCCATCGCCACCAGCCACGTTCCGCCGTGGGCGCCCAGGCCGAGGCCCGTCATGGGTGCAGCTCCGCCGGCATGCGCCGGGCCTTGCGCGCCGCACGCCGGTATCCGGCAGGTTTCGTCTGATGCATCGCCAGTACTCCGCGGCCCGCACCATGCGGCGGGCCATGGGCGCATTGTTCGCAACACCGGCGCGCCTGGAAATGCGGAAGCCGCGCAGCCAGCCTCAGGCACAGCCGAAGCCTGCTGCAGCGGGCTGTGGTAGTTTTGCGCCCATGCGCTTTGACCTGACCGACCTGCGGCTCTTCGTGCACGTGCACGAGGCGGGCACCATCACCGGCGGCGCCGAGCGCAGCCACATGGCGCTGGCATCGGCCAGCGAGCGCATTCGCGGCATGGAAGACGCGCTGGGCGTGCCGCTGCTGGTGCGCGCCCAGCGGGGCGTGCAGCCCACGCCGGCGGGCCACACGCTGCTGCACCACGCACGGCTGGTGCTGCGCCAGATGGAGCACCTGCGCGGCGACCTGGGCGACTACGGCAACGGCCTGGCGGGCCACGTGCGCCTGCGGTGCAACTCGTCGGCCCTGAGCGAATTTCTGCCGGCGGCGATGGCGGGCTTTCTGCAGCAGCACCCGCGCATCTCCATCGATGTGCAGGAAGCCCCGAGCGAAGACGTGGCAGATGCCGTGCGCTCCAGCCTGTGCGACATGGGCGTGGCGTCGGATGCGGCGGACCTGCAAGGGCTTGCCACCTGGGCGCTGCGGCCGGACCCGCTGGTGCTGGTCGTACCGCGCCACCATGCCCTGGCCAGCGCGCCGCGGCTGGCGCTGGCCGACGCGGCGCACCTGGACTTCATCGGCCTGGCCGAAGGCAGCGCACTGCAAAGCCATGTGGCGCGGCACGCCCAGCGCATGGGCCAGCGGCTGCGCTTTCGGGTGCGGCTGCGGCACTTCGAGGCCGTCTGCCAACTGGTGGGGCTGGGCGCCGGAGTGGGCATCGTGCCCCTGGCCGCCGCCCAACGGCACCGCCGTGCGCACGGCATCAAGGCTCTGCGGCTGACCGACGGGTGGGCCCATCGCAGCCTGGTGCTGTGCACCCGCAGCCCCGGCGAGCTGCCGCAGCATGCGCTGCAACTGCTGCAGCACCTGGTGGCGGGCGCGACGCCCACTGCACGCGAATGACCAGTGGGCGCTGCTGCAGCCCGAATATCGAATAAAAAAAGGCGCTACCGCGCTCTAGACAAGCGCCAACAGCTATTAAAAATATAGCAAACCACTGAAAGGCCAACGAATGGCCCGCGGTGCAGTTACCAGCCGGCGCCCGCCCTGATCTGCCGCCTCAGCCCGCCAGCCCCTCTGCCATCGGCGCCGTCATCTGCCGCTCGAAGGCGCGCAGGCGCTTGTAGACCGAGATCTGCTCCACCACCGTGCTCCAGTTCAGCACCAGGAACTGGAACGACTCGAGCACCTTGTCGAACGCCCGCGCGATCTGCTGCATCACCCCCAGCGTGATGGCACCGGCCACCAGCGTGGGCCCGAGTGCCACCAGCGGCACGAGCACGCTCACCTGCAGGTAGGACCATTTCACGACGTCGAAATACAGGTAGTGGAAGAACAGCCGGAAGTAGTTGCGCCGCACGTCCTGGAACAACGCGGCGGCAGTGGGCGGGGATGCGCGGGCCGCGTCGTCCTCGCCCAGCACCAGTTCCTTGCGGTAGGCCGCCTCCACGCGCTGGTTCTGGAATTCGAGCCCCGGCAGCTTCACGCCCACCAGCGCCAGCAGCAGCGTGCCGCCCAGCGACCACAGCAGCGCCACCCAGACCAACGAGTGCGGCACGGCACCCAGCACCGGCAGCGCCGTGACCTTGTCCGAGAGCGTCCACAGGATGGGCAAAAACGCGGCCAGCGTCATCAGGCTGCGCATGAAGCTCAGCCCCAGGTCTTCCATGATGCGGGCGAAGCGCATCGTGTCCTCCTGCACCCGCTGCGCCGCGCCTTCGATGTGGCGCAGCCGGGGCCAGGCGGCCATGTAGTGCTCGTTCATGGCCTGCCGCCAGCGAAAGATGTAGTGCTTGGAGAAAAAGTCCACCAGCACCGCCGTGGTCACGTACAGCATGGCCACGTGCGTGAAGGTGGAAAGCTGGCGCCAGAACTCCTGCATCGTGATGCTGCCGGGCTGGCTCAGGCCCTTTTGCACCAGGTCGTAGAAGCTGCCGAACCAGTCGTTGATCTGCACGTCGAGCTCGACGCGGTACCAGGTGGCCAGCAGGATGACGATGGAGCCCAGGATCGACCAGGCCCACCACCGGCGAGAGAAAAAGAAGGACTTGAACATCGTGGATGCCGAGTTGTTATGGTTCTGCGGAATGTGATCGCGGCGTCGCGCGAACGTTCCGTGGCTGGCTCACGGTTCTTTCTGGCCGATGTCCCTGTCGTGGCCTCGCTGCCTGCACCTTCTGTCAGCCCGCATTTCCATCACGGCGCCCCCCTCGCGTCGCGCCGCATCGAGCCGCAGGGCACCGCGTCAGCGCTGGCGCTCCAGGAGCCAGCGCTCGGCGTCGGCCTGCTGGCCGAAGCGTGCCCAGTCCAGGGCCGTCTTGCCGTGCGGGTCGCGGCGCCACAGGTCGACGCCGCGGCCCTCCAGCCACCGCAGCACCGCCACCCGACCTTTGGCGGCCGCCAGCATGGCGGGCGTCTCGCCGCGGCTGGCGGGTGCGGGTTCGTCCAGCGGCTGACCCTGGTCGGCCAGCCATTGCAGGCACGGCACGCACCCGCTTTGCGCAGCCATGTGCACGGGGCCCCAGTCCCAGCGGTTGCGGGCTTGCAGGCTGGCACCGGCCTGCACCAGCCGCTGCGCCACGGCCAGATGGCCGCCCCAAAAAGCGCGCAGCAGCGCGGTGTCGCCCCGCTCGCTGTCTTTCTGCGTCTGGCGCAGGTCCGGCTGCGCGCCGGCCTTGAGCAGCAGGTTCACGTGGGCCATCTGCCCCCGGTGCGCCGCCAGCATCAACATGGAAGACCCGTTGTCCGCCAGCAGGTTCGGGTTGGCGCCATCGCGCAGGGCCTGCTCCAGCGCAGCGGCATCGCCGGCGTTCTGCGCATCCATCAGCCGGCCGTCCGGGCCCGACCAGGTCCGGTGCGACGCGGCACCGCCGGCTGCGTTGATGGTGGCGACGCCCACGGGACTGCGTGGCGCCCACCACAGGGCCACAACCACCGCGCCGATGAACAACCAGCCCCAGGCGGGGCGCGACACGTCCTGGCGCTGCGAACGCCGGGCGCCCGGCGTGAAGCGGCCGCGGCGGTCCTGCCAGGCCTTGGCAATGGCCCGGCCCACGCCGGCCGCAGCATCGGGCCCGTTCAGCGCCGGCGTGAGCTGCACCAGCGTGCCCTGCGCGTTGCGGCCATACACCGCATGGTGGTTGTTCTGCGCGCTGCCGCTGCCCGTGGCATACACGACCTTGTGCACCAGCGACTGGCTGGCATCGCCCGCCACCGATCTCACGGAGGTCCACATCCAGGAGCTGCAGCGCGCCACCACGCCATCGTCCTGCACCCGGGTCACCCAATTGCGCGTTGCCGCGTGCAGCGCCACGGCCAGCAGCCCCGCCGTCGCGGCCAGCCCGCCCCACGACTGGGGCAACACCACGCCATGCAGGCCAATACGGTCATTGACGAGCCATTCCATGGCCAGCGCCGCCAGCGCGATGCCGGCTCCCCAGCGCCAGGCCTGCTGCTCAAAGCTGATCTGCACGCCCTGCGGCAACTCCTGCAGGACAGCGCCTGCAGGCCACGCGGGGATGGTGCCCGGGATCTGCGCGGCCTCTGGCGGGGCAATGGGCTCCTCTCGCCGCCACACTGCGCGGGGGTCGAAGCGGTCCTCAGGCACCGAATCGCCAAAACCCACGGGGGCGGCCTTGACGGGCAGGTCGTAGGACAGCTCCACCGAACCATCGGCCCCCAGCAGTTCGACTCGCCAGTCGACCCGCTCCCGGCCCCGCTGCGCACCGTGGGCGGGTGCGTCTGGCGGCACCTCGAAACGTGCGACCAGCCGCAGGCCGCCGTCGGGCATGGGCTGCAGCGAGGCCGGGGCGTCCACCGCTTCGACCTGCCGCTCGGGCGAGCCGGAGCTCGATTCATCCACCCGGTACTGCGCCAGGCGCAGGCGCAGGGCCTGGGCGCCGGGCTGTGCAGCAGCACGGTGCGTCAACCGGAGTGTGACCTCCACCAAGCGGCCCGCCTGGGGCTGCTGGGGCAACGAGGTGAACGCCGAGCCCCGGTAGCGCCACACCATGCGGGTCTGGCGGATGGCCAGGCCCAGCATCAGCACACCGACCAGCACGAAGACGCCGATGAACCCCTGGGCCCAGCCCGACGCATTGCGGTCGGACCAGAGCAGCGCGGCCATGGGGAACGACAGGCCGCACCACAGCAGGCTGAAAATCCAGGCCCCGACCGCCGTGCCGTGCAGTGAATTGCGCGGGGCCGGCCCGCTGGCTGGCAGCTCGCCCTGCGCGGGCTGCGCCAGGCCCATCGACTCGCCGCGACCGATGAGCAGCAGCACAAAGACACAAGCCGCCACCACCCCCACCGCGGTGAAGATCAGAGCAAACGGCAAGCGAAAAATCTGCAGCCGCCACCGGATGGAAGAATCGATCAGCGAATGGGCAGGGTTGTCCGGATTCACCCGTACCGTGATGGGCTGGTCGCGGGCCTGCGCCTGCTGCAGCCGGCCGTGCCACTGCTGGTGCCAGTCGCCGATGTTGTCGGACCCGCTCTGCGCATCGAGCCCCACCCGTGTTCCCTCGTGGCGCGCGCCGTTGAACTCGTAGCGGTAGCGGGCCTGCACTTCGTACGTCGTGCCGCCCTTGCTGCCCGGGTGCCGCTTCAGCTCGGCGCTGATCACCTGCGCGGGTACCTGCTGCCACTGCCCCACCTGCCAGGCGGTCCACAGTGTCTGAGCCAGAGGCTTCAAACCGAAGAAGTAGCCCCCCAGGCCGAAGGCGACGGCAAAAATCGCGCTGAACACCAGCGCCCCTGCGCGCCCCATTGTGTTTTTCATGAATCCCTCCCTTGTCGTGGTGGTGGTTGTTGTTATTCCGCGAGCTTAGCTGCCAACATATGACAAATCAGTGACTGTCATGTTGCCGACAAACCACTGTCACGAGCCCCCCTCCCACAACGCGGGCCCCCATAAAAAAAGCGGCCCCGAAGGGCCGCTTGGCAGGCAACGGTCTGGCCGCCGCCGCGGGATCAGCAGGCCACGGCCGCCGACGCAGGCGCAGCCTTTGCGGCTTCTGCGTACTCTTCGATCTGGTCGAAGTTCATGTAGCGGTAGACGCTGGCCTTGTCGGCGTCGATCACGCCCATTTCCTTCAAGTACTCTTCCTTGGAAGGAAGGTAGCCCAGGCGCGACGCGATGGCAGCCAGCTCGGCAGAGCCGAGGTACACGTTGGTGTTCTTGCCCAGGCGGTTGGGGAAGTTGCGGGTCGAGGTGGAGATCACCGTCGCGCCTTCACGCACCTGTGCCTGGTTGCCCATGCACAGCGAGCAGCCGGGCATTTCGGTGCGCGCACCGGCCGTGCCGAACGCAGCGTAGTGGCCTTCCTTGATCAGCTCGCTCTCGTCCATCTTGGTGGGCGGTGCCACCCACAGCTTGACGGGGATGTCGCGCTGGCCGCCCAGCAGCTTGGCAGCTGCGCGGAAGTGGCCGATGTTGGTCATGCACGAGCCGATGAAGGCTTCATCGATCTTGGTGCCGGACACTTCGGACAGGAACTTGGCGTCGTCCGGATCGTTGGGGCAGCAGACGATGGGTTCCTTGATGTCGGCCAGGTCGATCTCGATCACGGCGGCGTACTCGGCGTCCTTGTCGGCTTCGAGCAGGTCGGGCTTGGCCAGCCAGGCTTCGACCTTCTCGATGCGGCGCTGCAGCGTCTTGGCGTCGGCATAACCGTCGGCGATCATGTTCTTCATCAGAACGATGTTGGACGTCAGGTATTCCTTGATCGGCTCGGGGTTGAGCTTGATCGTGCAGCCGGCGGCGGAGCGCTCGGCGGACGCGTCGGACAGCTCGAACGCCTGTTCGACCTTCAGGTCTGGCAGGCCTTCGATCTCGAGCACGCGGCCCGAGAAGGCGTTGATCTTGCCGGCCTTGGCCACCGTCAGCAGGCCCTGCTTGATGGCGTACAGCGGAATCGCGTGCACCAGGTCGCGCAGGGTCACGCCGGGCTGCATTTCGCCCTTGAAGCGCACCAGGATGGACTCCGGCATGTCCAGCGGCATCACGCCGGTGGCAGCGCCGAAGGCCACGAGGCCAGAGCCCGCTGGGAACGAGATGCCGATGGGGAAACGCGTGTGCGAGTCACCGCCGGTACCCACGGTATCGGGCAGCAGCAGGCGGTTGAGCCAGCTGTGGATCACGCCGTCGCCAGGACGCAGGGCCACGCCGCCGCGGTTGGAGATGAACGCTGGCAGTTCGCGGTGGGTCTTCACGTCCACGGGCTTGGGGTAGGCGGCCGTGTGGCAGAAGGACTGCATCACGAGGTCGGCCGAGAAGCCCAGGCAGGCCAGGTCCTTGAGCTCGTCGCGCGTCATCGGGCCGGTGGTGTCTTGCGAGCCCACGGTGGTCATCTTGGGTTCGCAGTAGGTACCGGGGCGCACGCCCTGGCCTTCGGGCAGGCCGACAGCGCGGCCGACCATCTTCTGCGCCAGCGTGAAGCCGGCCTGCGTGGCCACGGGTGGCGTCGGCAGGCGGAACACGGTGGAGGCTGGCAGGCCCAGGAATTCGCGGGCCTTGCTCGTCAGCGAGCGGCCGATGATGAGGTTGATACGGCCGCCGGCGCGCACTTCGTCGAACAGCACGTCGCTCTTGAGCTGGAACTCCACCACGGTGGCGCCGTCCTTGACGATCTTGCCGTCGTAGGGCATCACGTCGATGACGTCACCCATCTCCAGCTTGGACACGTCCACTTCGATCGGCAGCGAGCCCGAGTCTTCCTGCGTGTTGAAGAAAATGGGGGCGATCTTGCCACCCAGCGTGACACCGCCGAAGCGCTTGTTCGGCACGAACGGGATGTCCTGGCCGGTGGCCCAGACGATGGAGTTGGTGGCCGACTTGCGCGACGAGCCGGTGCCCACCACGTCGCCCACGTAGGCAACCAGGTGGCCCTTCTTCTTCAGGTCGTCGATGAACTGCATCGGGCCGCGCTTGCCGTCTTCTTCGGGCTTGAACACTGCGTCGGGACGGGTGTTCTTGAGCATGGCCAGGTAATGCAGAGGGATGTCGGGGCGGCTCCAGGCATCGGGTGCGGGCGACAGGTCGTCGGTGTTGGTTTCGCCAGGCACCTTGAACACGGTGACGGTGATCTTCTTGGCGACTTCAGGGCGCGACGTGAACCACTCGGCGTTGGCCCAGCTTTGCATGACTTCCTGCGCCTTGGCGTTGCCGGCCTTGGCCTTGGTCGCCACGTCATTGAAGAAGTCGAACATCAGCAGCGTCTTCTTGAGCGCATCGGCTGCAACGCCCGCCACTTCAGCGTCGTCCAGCAGTTCGATCAGGGGGTGCACGTTGTAGCCGCCCACCATGGTGCCCAGCAGCTCGGTGGCCTTGGACTTGGAGACCAGGCCCACCTGGATGTCACCGTGCGCCACGGCGGCCAGGAAGCTGGCCTTGACCTTGGCGGCGTCGTCCACGCCTGGGGGCACGCGGTGCGTGAGCAGGTCCAGCAGGAAGGCGTCTTCGCCAGCGGGCGGGTTCTTGATCAGCTCGATCAGTTCGGCCACTTGCTTGGCTTCCAGCGGCAGCGGCGGGATGCCCAGGGCGGCGCGCTCGGCCACGTGGTCACGGTAGGCTTTCAACATCATTTTTCTCCGGTTGCGTTCTAAAGTGGGGCGGCATGCAGCGGGCTGGCGCCGTCATCGCGACGGCACAGCCGGGCTGCACGCAGTTCGGTCTGTCTGTCTGTGTTGTTATGTGGTTGTTATGCGGGCAGCCTCTGGCGGCTTCGGCCTGGCAGGGCTTACTTGACCGTCATCGGCTCCAGCACGCTGACGGGCGGGTTCTTCTTGATGGCCTCGGCCACCAGTTGCTGCTCGGGGCTCATGCATTCGTCGGCCAGGCGCTGGCCGACCTTCTGGTTCATCAGCATGGACTTGTTGCCGATCTGCAGCCAGACCGCGCCGCCCTTCTGGTCTTCCAGGCGCACGGTGCCGGTGGTGGTGGCCACGGGCGACATGAAGTACTTGAAGCCCTTGCCTTCCACGTGGAAGTGGCCAGGCGATGCAGGCTCGGCAGTCACCGTCACGAAGGCGCCCAGCTCGCAGGGGATGCGGCCGGTGTGCACGCGATCGGCAATGGCCAGCTCGGCAGGCGACAGCGCAGCTTCAGCGGCAATGATGCCGGCGGCCACCTGGTTGGTCGCGCTCTTGAGCTGCGTGCGGCTGCTGGTGGGTTCGCTCTTGGCCACGGCCTTCTTGGGGGCCGCCTTCTCGGAGGACTTGGCAGACTTGGCTTCGGACTTCGCCGCCGGCTTGGCGGCAGGCTTGGCAGCGGCCTTGGTTTCAGACTTGGCCGCAGGCTTGGCGTCCGTTTGCGCCAGGGCGAGGGCTGGGGCCAGCAGCATCAAGGCAGAGGCGATAAGGAATTTCATGGAGGGTCCTGCGTGGGGGTGTGGGCGGGTATCTACAACTCAAGCGAAAGCCGGCGCGTCAAACCAATGGCGCACCGCCTGGGGAAGCGCGCGCCCGGTGCTGTGGGCGCGCTCGATGACCTGCCAGAAGAAACGGTAGCTGGCACGGTCGTGCAGCGTGCCGTCCATGCTGATCGGAGCCCAATCAGCATCGGCGGCAGCCGCTATTATTTTGGAAGCATGCTCGATATCGTCCTGCTGCGGCGCGAACGCTTGCAGGATGGGGCGGATCTGCGCCGGATGGATGCTCCACATGCGGGTGTAGCCCAGCTCGTGGGCAGCCTGGCTGGCCGCACGTTGCATGGCCGCCGTGTCGGCGAACTCCGTCACCACACAATGGGACGGCACCTTGCCGTGCGCGTGGCAGGCCGCGGCGATCTCCAGCTTGGCGCGCACCACCAGCGGGTGCGTGAACTGCCCGGCCGACGTCATGCCATGGGCCGGGATCGCACCGGCATGGGCCGACACGAAGTCCATGAGCCCGAAGCTCACGCTCTGCACGCGGGGATGGGCTGCGATCTCGAAGGCACGGTGCACAGCCGCCGGGGATTCGATCAGCACATGGATGGGCAGCTGCGAGGGCGACGCGCGGTCGATGGCGCGCTCGGCCAGCAGGACATCGTCCACCGACTCGACCTTGGGCACCATGATGTGGCACAGCCTGTGGCCCGCCTCGCCGGCGATCACGGCCACGTCGTTGGCGAATGCGGGGTGGTCCACCGCATGCACCCGGGCGGCCACGCGGGCGCCGGGGGCTGCGGCAACAGCCAGTGCAGCCACCAGCCGCGCGTGCTCGGACTCCAGACCGACGGGCGCCCCGTCCTCGCAATCGAGGGTGACATCAAAGACGCAGGTTCCGAACTCTTGCGTCATCTCGGCCTGCAATTGCAGGCTTTTGCGCATGCGCGCTTCCACGCCGCTGTAGTGGTCGCAGACCGGCAGAAAACCGGTCTGCGCCTGGGCGCCTAGAAGCACATCGCGCGGATGGGGTTGTGCAGCGCCCTGCCCCTGTTCAGGGGCTGGGGCGGCCCGAAGGCCCGATGCCTGTGGCGTCGGCTGCATGGTGCGGGCTGGTTTTACAGCAGGTGCTTGACGCCGTCCTGCTCGCCTTGCAGCTCGGCCAGGGTCTTGTTGATGGCTTCTTGCGAGAAGGCATCGATCTCCAGGCCTTCGACGATCTTGTACTCGCCGTTTTCGGTGGTGACCGGGAAGCCGAACACGATGCCGGCAGGAATGCCGTACTCGCCGTTTGATGGCACGCCCATCGTGACCCACTCGCCATTGGAGCCCAGGGCCCAGTCACGGATGTGGTCGATGGCGGCGTTGGCAGCCGAAGCGGCCGACGACAGGCCGCGGGCGGCGATGATGGCCGCGCCGCGCTTGCCCACGGTGGGCAGGAAGGTGTCGGCGTTCCAGACCTGGTCGTTCACCAGGTCCTTGATCGACTTGCCGTTGGTGGTGGCAAAGCGGTAGTCGGCGTACATGGTGGGCGAGTGGTTGCCCCACACGGTCAGCTTGCGGATATCGCCCACCTTGGTGCCGGTCTTGGCCGCCAGTTGCGAGGCAGCGCGGTTGTGGTCCAGGCGCAGCATGGCTGTGAAGTTCTTGGCTGGCAGGTCGGGGGCCGACTTCATGGCGATGTAGGCGTTGGTGTTGGCGGGGTTGCCCACCACCAGCACCTTGACGTTGCGCGAAGCCACTGCGTTCAGGGCCTTGCCCTGTGCGGTGAAGATCTGGGCGTTGGCGGCCAGCAGGTCGGCGCGCTCCATGCCGGGGCCGCGAGGACGGGCACCCACCAGCAGGGCGTAGTCGGTGTCCTTGAAGGCTTGCAGGGGATCGCTGTGGGCTTCGATGCCGGCCAGCAGAGGGAATGCGCAGTCTTCCAGCTCCATGATCACGCCCTTCAGGGCGTTCTGGGCCTTCTCGTCGGCGATTTCGAGCAGTTGAAGAATGACGGGCTGGTCCTTGCCCAGCATTTCGCCGGAGGCGATGCGAAACAGCAGGGCATAACCGATTTGGCCAGCAGCGCCGGTGACGGCCACGCGAACAGGCTTCTTGCTCATGGTGAAAACTCCAGGAAGTGAAAAAACAGAAGGTGATGCAAACAAGCACCAGCCTCTGTTACCAGCAGCCCGTGCCCCGCAAAACAGCCTTGGAGTGTACCGCTGATTGGACACCCCGGTCAATTTGTCTTATGTCTTATATAAGATATGATTGAGACCTCTTCGTCGTCCGCAAATCCCTGCCGCAACGCAGGGCTCCACCGCGCCCGCCTGCCATGTCCTCGCTTCCTTTCGCCGCCGACAACCCTGCTGCGCCACCGGGCACCGCGGGCGGTGCCACGCCGGCGTTCAGCCCGCTGTACCAGCAGATCAAGGGACTGATCCTGCAGAGCCTGCAACAGGGCGAATGGAAGCCCGGCGAAGCCATTCCGAGCGAGATGGAGCTGGCCGCCCGCTTTCGGGTCAGCCAGGGCACGGTGCGCAAGGCGATCGACGAACTGGCGGCCGAGAATCTGGTCATGCGCCGCCAGGGCAAGGGCACGTTCGTGGCCACACATGCCGAGCAGCATGTGCAGTACCGCTTTCTGAAACTGCTGCCCGACACCGGCGACGCCCGCGTCGAGGGCCCCGCCCAGCGCCGCGTGATCGACTGCCGCCGCGTGCGGGCCAATGCCGAAGTGGCGCGGGCGCTGGCCTTGCGCAGCGGCGATGCCGTCATGCAGGCCCGGCGCATCCTCGCCTTTGCAGGCGTGCCCACCATCCTGGAAGACATCTGGCTGCCCGGCCAGGCTTTCAAAGGGCTGACGGCAGACCAGTTGGCCAGCTACCAGGGTCCCACCTACGCGATGTTCGAGCTCGACTTCGGCGTACGCATGGTGCGGGCCGAAGAAAAGATCCGGGCCGTGCTGCCAGACGCGGAGCAGGCCGGCCTGCTGGGCATTGCGCCCACCACGCCGCTGCTGAGCGTGGAGCGCATTGCCTATACCTACAACGACGTTCCGATGGAGTTACGGCGTGGTCTGTACCTGACCGACACCCACCACTACCGTAATGAATTGAGCTGACTTCAAGCTGGCACCCGAGTATTAACCTCGAATATTGCGACCCGCTTGAAACCCCGGTTGTTGCGTTGCAATAGAATTTTGCGTTCTTTGCATCTCCGAATTACAAAGAAGTTACATCCACGAAAGCACTCAACATGACCGAGCTCGCCAAAAAACGGCCTGAATTTCGCAACATCAACGCGTTCAAGGACCTGACCACCTACCGCATGACGCCTGCAGCGTGGGTGTCGATCCTGCACCGCGGCAGCGGGCTGATCATGTTCCTGCTGCTGCCTTTCATCATCTGGATGTTCGACACCTCGGTGTCGTCTGAATTCTCGTTCGCCCGGTTCACCGCGGCGTTCAGCATCGGCATCGGCTTCGTGCCTGGCTGGTTCATCAAGCTCGTGGCCCTGGCCCTGATCTGGTCTTACCTGCACCATTTCAGCGCCGGCCTGCGCCACCTGTGGATGGACGTGAGCCACAGCGCCGTGAACAAGGAATTCGGCAAGACCTCGTCCATCGCAGTCTTCGTGGTCAGCATCACGCTGACCCTCGCGCTGGGCGCCAAGCTCTTCGGCCTGTACTGATCGATCCACCACCCCCGATAAAAAAAGCGGTGACTGCTGCCATTCCGCAGCCAACACCGCCGCACCAGAGGAAAGCAGCGATGTCTGTCAATTACGGTTCCAAACGCGTCGTCGTCGGCGCTCACTACGGCCTGCGCGACTGGCTCAGCCAGCGCGTCACCGCCATCCTGATGGCCCTGTTCACGCTGGCCCTGCTGGCCCAGGTGATCTTCTCCAAAGGCCCTCTGGGCTACGACAAATGGGCGGGCATCTTCTCGGCCCAGTGGATGAAGGTGCTGACCTTCACCGTGATCATCTCGCTGGCGTGGCACGCGTGGATCGGCATGCGCGAAATCCTGATGGACTACGTCAAGCCCGTGGGCATCCGCCTGGCACTGCAGGTTTTCACCATCGTCTGGCTCGTCGGCTGCGCCGGCTGGGGCATCCAGGTTCTGTGGCGTCTCTGATACCGATCCCCCGCGACTGAAGGCAAACAACAATGAGCTACACCAAAGCTAACATCACCAAGCGCAAGTTCGACGTCGTCATCGTCGGCGCCGGCGGCTCCGGCATGCGCGCATCGCTGGAACTGTCCCGCGCAGGCCTGAACGTGGCCTGCCTGTCCAAGGTGTTCCCCACCCGCTCGCACACCGTGGCGGCGCAGGGCGGCGTGTCCGCATCGCTGGGCAACATGAGCGAGGACAACTGGCACTACCACTTCTACGACACCATCAAGGGTTCGGACTGGCTGGGCGACCAGGACGCCATCGAGTTCATGTGCCGCGAAGCACCCAACGTGGTGATCGAGCTCGAACACTTCGGCATGCCGTTCGACCGCAACCCCGACGGCACCATCTACCAGCGCCCCTTCGGCGGCCACACCGCCAACTACGGTGAAAAGCCCGTGCAGCGCGCTTGCGCCGCGGCTGACCGTACCGGCCACGCCATGCTGCACACGCTGTACCAGCAGAACGTGAAGTCCAAGACCAACTTCTTCGTGGAGTGGATGGCCCTGGACCTGATCCGCAACGCCGAAGGCGACGTGGTCGGCGTGACCGCACTGGAGCTGGAAACCGGCGACCTGTACGAGCTGCACGCCAAGGCCGTGCTGCTGGCCACCGGCGGCGCGGGCCGCATCTTCGCGGCATCGACCAACGCCTTCATCAACACCGGCGACGGCCTGGGCATGGCCGCACGTGCCGGCATCCCGCTGCAGGACATGGAGTTCTGGCAGTTCCACCCCACCGGCGTGGCCGGCGCTGGCGTGCTGCTGACCGAAGGCTGCCGCGGCGAAGGCGCCATCTTGCTCAACAGCAATGGCGAACGCTTCATGGAGCGCTATGCGCCTACCCTGAAGGACCTGGCACCGCGCGACTTCGTGTCGCGCTCGATGGACCAGGAAATCAAGGAAGGCCGTGGCTGTGGTCCCAACAAGGACTACATCCTGATGAAGCTCGACCACCTGGGCGCGGACACCATCCGCAAGCGCCTGCCGTCGGTCGAAGAAATCGGCCACAACTTCGCCAACGTGGACATCACCAAGGAACCGATCCCTGTGGTGCCCACCATCCACTACCAGATGGGTGGCATCCCCACCAACATCAACGGCCAGGTCGTGGTGCACGACGGCCAGCAGAACAACGTGGTCAACGGTCTCTACGCCGTGGGCGAATGCTCGTGCGTGTCGGTCCACGGCGCCAACCGCCTGGGCACCAACTCGCTGCTGGACCTGCTGGTCTTCGGCAAGGCGGCTGGCAAGCACATCGTCAACTTCGTCAAGGAATCCGGCGAGCACAAGCCAGTGCCTGCCGACGGCTCTGACCGCACACTGACGCGCCTGAACCAGCTGCAGGACTCCAACGAAGGCATCTACGCGCAGGACGTGGCCAACGACATCCGCGCCGGCATGCAACTGCACGCCGGCGTGTTCCGCACGCAGACCAGCATGGACGAAGGCGTGGGCAAGATCAACGCGATCCGCGACCGCGTGAGCGGCGTGACCCTGAAGGACAAGTCCAAGGTCTGGAACACGGCCCGCATGGAAGCGCTGGAAGTCGACAACCTGATCGAAGTGGCCCAGGCCACGATGACCTCCGCCGCAGCCCGCAAGGAATGCCGTGGCGCACACACCGTGTACGACTACGAGCACCCTGCCGACCACGCAGAGTTCCCTCTGGGCCGCAACGACAAGGAGTGGATGAAGCACACCCTGTGGCACAGCGCGAACAACAGCCTGACCTACAAGCCCGTCAACCTCAAGCCCCTGACGGTGGACAGCGTGCCTCCCAAGGTCCGTACGTTCTGATGAACCAGCAGCCTCACGAAAGAACAACATGAAGCGCACCTTTCAAATCTACCGCTACGACCCGGACAAGGACGCCAAGCCCTACATGCAGACCATCGAGATCGAGCTCGACGGCCACGAACGCATGCTGCTGGATGCCCTGGTCAAGCTCAAGGAGCAAGACCCCTCGCTGTCGTTCCGTCGCTCGTGCCGCGAAGGCGTGTGCGGCTCCGACGCGATGAACATCAACGGCAAGAACGGCCTGGCGTGCCTGACGAACATGAACACCCTCAAGGGCACCATCGTTCTCAAGCCCCTGCCCGGCCTGCCGGTCATCCGCGATTTGATCGTGGACATGACGCAGTTCTTCAAGCAGTACAACTCGATCAAGCCCTACCTCATCACCGAGGACCTGGCGCCCGAGAAGGAACGCCTGCAGAGCCCCGAAGAGCGCGAAGAGCTCAACGGCCTGTACGAGTGCATCCTGTGCGCCAGCTGCTCCACCAGCTGCCCCAGCTTCTGGTGGAACCCCGACAAGTTCGTGGGCCCCGCCGGCCTGCTGCAGGCCTACCGCTTCATCGCCGACAGCCGCGACGAAGCCACGGGTGCGCGCCTGGATAACCTGGAAGACCCGTACCGCCTGTTCCGCTGCCACACCATCATGAACTGCGTGGACGTGTGCCCCAAGGGCCTGAACCCCACGAAGGCCATCGGCAAGATCAAGGAACTGATGGTGCGCCGCGCCGTCTGACCTTATCCAGAGCATCACCTTCATGTCCGACACCCCGACCCCGGTCCTGCCATCGCCCTCCGATGTGCTCGACGACCGCGAACGCGCAAAGCTGCACTGGCGCTGCCGGCGCGGCCTGCTGGAGAACGATCTCTACATCGAGAACTTCTTCGCCAAGCACGGGGCGGGCCTGACCTGGCGCCAGGCCCACGGCATGAACACGCTCATGGACCTGGCGGACAACGACCTCCTGGACCTGGTGCTCGCGCGGCGCGAGCCCGAAGGCGAACTGGATACAGAAGAAGTGCGTGAAGTACTCGGCATGCTGCGGCTCAGTGGTGGCGCAGTACGGCCACGGCCCTGAGCAAGACCTGAGACAAGGCCTGAACCCCCGGATTACCGGCAACCTACCCAAGGAAAGTAACAATGAAGCTAGCTGACAACAAAGCCACCCTGTCGTTCAGTAACGGCAGCCCCAGCGTGGACCTGCCGGTCTACCAGGGCAGCATTGGCCCGGACGTCATCGACATCCGCAAGCTGTATGCGCAAACGGGCATGTTCACCTATGACCCGGGCTTCCTGTCGACGGCAGCCACCCAGTCGGCCATCACGTACATCGATGGCGACAAGGGCGAACTGCTGTACCGCGGCTACCCCATTGAGCAGTTGGCGCAAAACTGCGACTTCCTGGAAACCTGCCACCTGCTGCTGTACGGTGACCTGCCCAACGAAGCCCAGAAGACCGACTTCACCAGCCGCGTGACCAACCACACCATGGTCAACGAGCAGATGCAGTTCTTCCTGCGTGGCTTCCGCCGTGACGCGCACCCCATGGCCGTGCTGACCGGCCTGGTGGGCGCCCTGTCGGCCTTCTACCATGACAGCACCGACATCAACAACCCGCAGCACCGCGAGATCGCTGCCATCCGCCTGATCGCCAAGATGCCCACCCTGGTGGCCATGGCGTACAAGTACGGCGTGGGCCAGCCCTACATGTACCCGCAGAACAACCTGAGCTACGCAGGCAACTTCCTGCGCATGATGTTCGGCACGCCCTGCGAAGAGTACAAGGTCAACCCCGTGCTGGAACGCGCGCTGGACCGCATCTTCATCCTGCACGCAGACCACGAGCAGAACGCATCGACCTCCACCGTGCGTCTGTGCGGCTCGTCGGGCACCAACCCGTTCGCAGCCATCGCTGCCGGCGTGGCGTGCCTGTGGGGCCCTGCCCACGGCGGTGCCAACGAAGCAGCCCTGAATATGCTGTACGACATCCAGGCCCAAGGCGGCGTGGAGAAGATCGGCGACTTCATCAAGCAGGTCAAGGACAAGAACTCCGGCGTCAAGCTCATGGGCTTTGGCCACCGCGTGTACAAGAACTACGACCCGCGCGCCAAGCTCATGCAAGAGACTTGCAATGAAGTGCTGGCCGAACTGGGCCTGGAAAACGACCCCCTGTTCAAGCTGGCCAAGGAACTGGAAAAGATCGCCCTGGAAGACGACTACTTCGTGCAGCGCAAGCTCTACCCGAACGTCGACTTCTACTCCGGCATCGTGCAGCGCGCCATCGGCATCCCCGTGAACCTGTTCACCGGCATCTTCAGCCTGGCCCGCACCGTCGGCTGGATCGCCCAGCTGAACGAAATGATCGGCGACCCCGAGTACAAGATCGGCCGCCCCCGCCAGCTGTTCACGGGCTCCGAGCGCCGTGATGTGCCGCCCATCGGCAAGCGTTGATTGGCAGCCTGGTACCTTGAAGTCTCCGGTCTTCGAGGTACCTGCTCTGGAAAGCCCGCTTCGGCGGGCTTTTTTCATGGTGTACCGCGCCTGCCCATGCGCAAAGCAGCCGGCGAGCCAGTAGGATGGCGCAGAGGACGGCGCCGCGGCTCCGGCCGATCGGTACCCATGAGCGACGCAGCCCACCCATGCATCCCCTCAAGCGCATCAATCACCTGGGCTCGGCGGTCCTGCTGGTCCTCGCCGTGCTGCTGGCCTTCGTCCTCATGCTGCCCGAGCTGGGCATCGCGGCAGGTTGGAAGCCCAAGACCACGCCCTACCGGCTGGTCAATAACCCGTTCATCGGCTGGTCCCTGGTGGTTGCACTCGGCGCTGGCCTGGTGCTGATCCGCGCGGGATCGGAGCTTTCCCAGTGCATGAGCGCGCTGGTGCTTGTCGGCCTGGTCTTCGGCCTGGCCATCGTCAGCGGGCTTTTCTGGGACCCCTGGCTGTGCCCCGCCCTGGTGGCAGCCGTGCTACCGATCCAGAAGGCGGCGATCCAACGGCTCCAGACGCTGGCACACCATCGGCCTGCAGGTTCGCGGGGATAGCGAGGGCGGCATCACAGCCCGTCAACGCCGCCCTTGCCCACCGAAACGCTCCCGATATGCCTGCGGCGCAATCCCCAAATGCCGCACGAACAGCTGCCGCAGCGCCTGCTCCGATCCCATGCCCACGCGCGCGGCCACGGTCTTGAGCGGTAGCGTGGACTGCGACTCGAGCAGCCGCCGCGCGCCTTCGAGCCGCGCGGCATCCACAAACGCCGAAGGCGTCTGCCCCGTCTCCTGCACGAACACCCGCCGAAAGTGACGCTCGCTCATGGCAGCGCGGTCGGCCAGCGCGGCCAGGGACATGGGCTCCTGCAAGTTCTCCAGCACCCAGGTCTGCACGGCCTGGATGTCGCGGTGGGCGGTGCCCTGGCTGGCCAGTTGCACGCTGAACTGCGACTGGCCACCGGGGCGCTTGAGGTACATGACCAGGTCGCGCGCCACCTCCAGCGCCAGGGCGTGGCCAAAGTCTTCTTCCACCAGGGCCAGGGCGAGGTCGATGCCGGCGGTGACGCCTGCAGAAGTCCACAGCGGGCCGTCGCGCACGTAGATGGCGTCGGGGTCCACGTCGATGGCGGGGTAGCGCTGGCGCAGCAGAGCGGCCACGCTCCAGTGGGTGGCGGCGCGGCGGCCGTCGAGCAAACCGGCGGCGGCCAGGAAGAAGCTGCCGGAGCACAGGGCGATCATGCGGTCCACACGCGGCGCGACGCGGGCGGCCCAGGCCACCAGGTCGGGCGAGGCGGCCAGTACCTGTTCGATGTTGCGCGAGCCGACCAGCACAACGGTGCAGCCCGGGCCGCCCTCTCCTTTTTCTTGCTGCAGCTCCAGCTCGGCCAGGGTGTGGGTGGCGGTCAGGGCCATCAGGGTGTCGGACTGCACGGCCCCGGCCTGCGCCGCCACCACCCGCACTGCGTAGCCATCAGGCCGGCCGTGCTGGCGCAGGTGCACGTTGGCATAGTCGAACACGGACATGGGCCCCACGGCCTCCAGCGCCTTGAAGCCGGGGTACACGACCAGATCGACGCGGTGGGGCTTGCCGGCGGGGTGGTGGTGTTGCTGTGTTTGTGATTGTGGGTGGTGGTGGTTGGCGTCCATGCGGCGTGGCAGTGCGGAAAAGGCAATGCAACTATACGAGAGTCCATGTCCGCCAAAGCCATGAACAGTGGTATTCGGCCATACCCCCAAGGTCTGCGGCCATGGGGTTCTGAGCACGGCGCACATGGCCTACAGTCACGACGTCAACGCACGCCACATGGCCACAGAGCCTTTGGCGCCCCTCCCCTCTGCCAACCCATTCCCACAGACCATGACCATCAAATCCAAAGCCGCCGTGGCCTTCAAGGCCGGAGAACCCCTGCAGATCGTCGAGATCGACGTGGCGCCGCCGAAAAAGGGCGAGGTGCTGATCCGCATCACCGACACCGGCGTGTGCCACACCGATGCGTTCACTCTGAGCGGTGACGACCCCGAAGGCCTGTTCCCCGTGGTGCTGGGCCACGAGGGCGCAGGCATTGTGGTGGAAGTGGGCGAAGGCGTGACCAGCGTGAAGCCGGGCGACCATGTGATCCCGCTGTACACCGCCGAATGCGGCGAGTGCCTGTTCTGCAAGAGCGGCAAGACCAACCTGTGCGTGGCCGTGCGCGCCACGCAGGGCAAGGGCGTGATGCCCGACGGCACGACGCGTTTCAGCTACAACGGCCAGCCGATCTACCACTACATGGGCTGCTCGACCTTCAGCGAATACACCGTGGTGGCCGAGGTCTCGCTGGCCAAGATTCACCCCGACGCCAATCCCGAGCAGGTGTGCCTGCTGGGCTGCGGCGTGACCACGGGCCTGGGCGCGGTGAAGAACACGGCGAAGGTGCAGGAGGGCGACACGGTCGCAGTGTTCGGCCTGGGCGGCATCGGCTTGGCAGTGATCCAGGGCGCCAAGCTGGCAAAGGCCGGGCGCATCATCGCCCTCGACACCAACCCCTCCAAGTTCGACCTGGCCCGCACCTTCGGCGCCACGGACTGCATCAACCCCAAGGACTTCGACAAGCCGATCCAGCAGGTGATCGTGGAGATGACGACCTGGGGCGTGGACCACAGCTTCGAGTGCATCGGCAACGTGAACGTGATGCGTGCGGCGCTGGAATGCGCGCACCGCGGCTGGGGCCAGTCGGTGATCATCGGCGTGGCGGGTGCGGGGCAGGAGATTTCCACCCGCCCCTTCCAGCTGGTCACGGGCCGCAAGTGGCTGGGCACGGCGTTCGGCGGCGTGAAGGGCCGCAGCGAGCTGCCCGGCATGGTGGAAGACGCCATGGCCGGCAAGATCCAGCTGGAGCCGTTCGTGACGCACACGATGGGCCTCAAGGACATCAACGAGGCGTTCGACTTGATGCATGAGGGCAAGTCGATCCGCTCGGTGGTCAAGTACGCTGCCTGATCGATCGGGTGAACAAGGGGGTGGCGGAAGCAGGTGCCGGGCGTCGGTCTTAGTGCACATGCCCCAGCTCGCGTGCCAGCACGCGTGCAACGATGCGCGGACGCCTTCCTCCGCCCTTTCGGGTCGAGCTTGGCGACGCCTCGCCGTGTGGCCTGACGAGCCCGCAACCCGTTCGGGCTGAGCCTGTCGAAGCCTCGCGCTACGCATCGACAAGGCTCAGCGTGACCGGGGTTCTCGTTTTTGACTGTGCAGCGGCCTGATTTCAGATAAAAACAGCCCCTACCGCTTGCCTATCAAGCGCATCCAGCTATATTTTTGAGAGCAAAACCATGACAACCTCCCTGGAACTGCTCAGCAGCCATACCTGCTTTGGCGGCGAGCAGCGCTTCTACCAGCACGCCTCCACCGAGATCGGTCTGCCGATGAAGTTCTCGGTCTTTCTGCCGCCCGCAGCGCAGCACGGGCCCGTGCCGGCCCTGCTGTACCTGGCGGGGCTGACCTGTACCGAAGAAACCTTCATGGTCAAGGCCGGAGCCCAGCGCCTGGCGGCCGAACTGGGCCTGGCGCTCATAGCGCCCGACACCAGCCCGCGTGGCGCCAACCTGCCGGGCGAGGCCGAGAGCTGGGACTTTGGCGTGGGTGCGGGGTTCTACCTCGACGCTACGGCAGAGCCCTGGGCGCGCCACTGGCGCATGGAAAGCTATCTGATGAAGGAACTGCTGCCCCAGGTGGTGGCGCAGTTGCCGGTCGATGGTGAACGGCTAGGTATCTTCGGCCATTCGATGGGCGGGCATGGCGCGCTGACGCTGGCCCTGCGCCATCCGGGGCGGTTCAAGAGCCTGTCGGCGTTTGCGCCCATCTGCGCGCCCACGCAGTGCCCCTGGGGAGAAAAGGCCTTCGCCGGGTACCTGGGCGCGGACCGCACGGGCTGGATCGAGCACGATGCCACCGTGCTGATGCAGCACCAGCCGGTGGCGCCCTACCCCGCGGGCATTCTCATCGACCAGGGGCTGGCCGATAAATTCTTGGCCACGCAGTTGCACCCCCACCTGTTCGACGCCGCCTGCCAGGCCATCGGCCAGCCGCTGACCTTGCGCCAGCACGCCGGCTACGACCACGGCTACTACTTCATCCAGACCTTCATGGCCGACCACCTGAAGCACCACGCCGCTCACTTGCAGCTCATTCCACGTTAATGCGGCCTTAAGTCTCGGGCGCCACAGTGCGCCCATGCCTTTGATCCTGCAGCGCCTGCTGCTCTCCCCCGCGGCCGTGGGCGTTGCCCCCCGGCCTGGCGCTGCCGCCGCGCCCCGTGCCTTGCACCCTGCCTGGGTGGTGGTGTTCATCAGCGTCTGGCTGGCCGCGGCGTGCAATGTGCCGCTGTGGCGCGAAGTGGCCCAGTTGCCCGGCCATGGCAGCCTGCGCGGCTGGTTGTTTGCGGCGGCATTCTTCGTCATCGTGGCGGCGGGCAATGCAGCGCTGCTCAGCCTGCTGGCGTGGCGCCTCACGCTCAAGCCTGCCGCTGCGGTGCTGGTGGTCATGGCGGCCTTCGGCGCGTATTTCATGCTGGCCTACGGCATCACCATCGACGCGAGCATGCTGGTCAACGTGCTGCAGACCGACGCCCATGAGGCCGCCGACGTGCTCAGCTGGCGCATGGCCGGCACTGTGTTCGCGCTGCTGGCGCCGCCGCTGGTGTGGCTGTACCGCACGCCGGTGCGGCGCTTGAGCACGGTGCGGCAGGTGGCGCACAACGGCGCGCTGCTGCTGGGTGCCATCGCCGTCATCGTGGTGTGCCTGCTGATGGTGTTCCAGGACTTTGCCTCCACCATGCGCAACCACACCAAGCTGCGCTACCTCATCAACCCGCTCAACACCGTGTATGCGCTGGGCAACATCGCCACCCGGCCCTTGCGCATCGACGGCAGCAAGCTGCTGCCGCTGGGCCGCGATGCGCAGCTGGGTGCGAGCTACGTGGGCCAGAAAGCACCGCCCCTGCTGGTGCTGGTGCTGGGCGAAACCGGCCGCAGCGGCAACTTCGGGCTCAACGGCTATGCGCGTGACACCACCCCGCTGCTGTCGGCGCGCACCGACCTGGTCAGCGCGCGCAACGCCTGGTCCTGCGGCACCAGTACCGCAGCCTCCGTGCCGTGCATGTTCTCGCACCTGGGGCGCACCGGCTACGAGGCGCGCGCCGCCAATTTCGAGAGCCTGATCGACGTGCTGCACAATGCCGGCCTGGCCGTGCTGTGGGTGGACAACCAGTCGGGCTGCAAGGGCGTGTGCGACCGGGTGAGCAACGACATCAATACCTCGGCACTGAAGGACCCCGCGCTGTGCGCAGCCCGCGGCGAATGCCTGGACCGCATCATGCTCAAGGACCTGGACGCGCACATCGCCGCGCTGCCTGCCGAACAGCGCCAACGCGGCACGGTGGTGGTGCTGCACCAGTTGGGCAGCCACGGCCCGGCGTACTCCAAGCGCTCCTCGCCCGAGCTCAAGAAGTTCATGCCCGAATGCGCATCGACCGCGCTGCAGGAATGCGAACGCCAGCAGGTGGTGAACGCCTACGACAACAGCATCCGGGAGACGGATCTGTTCCTCGAATCGGTGCTCAAATGGCTCTCCACGCGCTCTGATCAACCGGAAGCAGCTATGATTTATGTAGCAGACCACGGCGAGTCGCTGGGCGAGAACAACATCTACCTGCACGGCCTGCCCTACGCCATTGCGCCCGACGTGCAAAAGCATGTGCCCTGGCTCACCTGGCTGTCGCCTGCAATGCAGTCCCGCTCCAGCCTGCCGACAGGCTGCCTGCAGCAGGACCTGGCGCAGCGGCGCATCACGCACGACAACTACTTTCATTCCGTGCTCGGCCTGATGGACGTGACAACGGGCGCCTACAACCCCGACCTGGACATGTTCACGGCCTGCAGGAACAAATCGCAGTCCATGGCCGCAGCCGCTTCTGCAGGCAGCCGGCTGTGATTCTGGGCCTGCGATGAAAAGCGCTGAACGTATCCGCACCGCGCAAGCAACGCGTTAGTCCAGCTGTCCCTGGCAGATGTATTTGGTGTGCAGGTAGTCGTCCAGCCCGTGCGTGGAGCCCTCGCGGCCGTAGCCTGATTCCTTGACGCCACCGAACGGCGCGGCCTCTGCCGAGATGGCGCCTTCGTTGATGCCCACGATGCCCGTCTCCAGCGCGTCCGCCACGCGCCAGATGCGGCGCACGTCGGTGCTGTAGAAGTACGCCGCCAGCCCGAACGGCGTGTCGTTGGCCGCGGCGACCACCTCGGCCTCGTCGTGGAAGATGGTCAGCGGCGCCACAGGGCCGAAGGTTTCCTCACAGGCGCAGGCCATGCTCGCGTCCGCACCGGCAAGCACGGTGGGGGCGTAGTAGGTGGCACCCGGTGCGGTCAGGCGCTTGCCGCCAGTGAGCACCTGGGCGCCCTTGGCGATGGCATCGTGCACATGGCGCTCTATCTTCTGCACTGCCCGTTCGTTGATCATCGGGCCGATCTGCGAGGCAGGGTCGCTGGCGGGGCCCACCTTCAGCGCTGCGACCCGGGCGGTGAGCTGACTGGCAAATGCCTCGTGGACACTGGCATGCACGAACACCCGGTTGGGGCACACGCAGGTCTGGCCACCGTTTCTGAACTTGGCGGCCATGAAGCCGTCCACGGCCGCGCCGATGTCCGCGTCTTCAAACACGATGAAGGGAGCGTTGCCGCCCAGCTCCAGCGACAGCTTCTTGAGCGTGTCGGCGCTGCGCCGCGCCAGGTGCTTGCCCACAGGCGTGGAGCCGGTGAAGGTGATCTTGCGCACGCGGGCCTCATCGAGCCACACGTCCACAACGTCGGGCGTTCGCTCGCGTGAAGCGGTCACGATGTTGAGCACGCCCGGAGGCACCCCCGCCTCGTGCGCCAGCAGCACCAGGGCCAGCGAGGTGAGCGGGGTGTCCTCGGCCGGTTTGCACACCACCGTGCAACCTGCGGCCAGCGCCGGGGCGATCTTGCGCGCGATCATCGCGGCCGGAAAGTTCCACGGCGTGATGGCGGCCACCACGCCCACGGGCTCGCGCAGCGCGAACATGCGCCGGCGGGGCACCGGGGCCGGGATGATTTCGCCGTTCATGCGCGTGGCCTCCTCGGCAAACCATTCGATATAGCTGGCGGCGTAGGCCACCTCGCCCTGGCCTTCGGCCAAGGGTTTGCCCTGCTCCAGCGAGATCAGCTTGCCCAGGTCGTCCTGGTGGGCCACCACCAGATCGTTCCAGCGCTTGATGATGGCGGCGCGCTGTTTGGCGGGTACCTTCTTCCATGCCGGGAAAGCGGCGTGCGCGGCTTCCAGCGCGGCCAGCGCCTCGGCAGCGCCGGAGTCAGGAACGCGGGTGATCGTCTCGCCGGTGGCGGGGTCGGTGACGGCAAAGCGCGCTGTAGCGGTGTCGGTCCAGGCGCCGGCAATGAAGTTGGCGTTGCGGATCAGGTCGTGGCGGGTGAGGGCAAGGGTCTGTGGCATGGGGTTGCGGGCGTGGTGTGTGGCACAGGGTGCGGGCGTGGGCGATGGGCTTGGATGGCGGGCGTGGTTAGTGCACTTGGGTTCGGGCTTGGGATGACCGTCGAATGGTTTTAAGCGAACAGTTACGAGCGTCAATAGGGGCACAGGACTGCCGTGATGGGCAGACATGCGAATGAAATTGGCACCTACCGCGCTCCTGTAGAGCGCTACCAGCTATAAAAAAAGGAGCACTACCGCCTAGCCATCGCTGCAGCGCCCGCACCGGCAAGGCGCAACTTGCGGTCATGCGTCTAGGCAGGCGTTCAGACCTTCAGGCGGTCGAGGCGGCCGCAGGAGCCACGCCCACCGCAGCGCCGCGCTCTGCGTCACGCTCATCCAGCCAGCCCTGGCGCAGCTCGGGCACCGACCGTGCCAGCAGCTCGAAGTACGGGTGGTGCGGCCCGCTGTCGAAGTTGGCACGGGCCAGCTGATCGAGCTTGCGGCCGTGCTGCATGACGATGATCTCGTCGCACACCGCACGCACGGTGTGCAGGTCGTGGCTGATGAACAAATAGGACACGCCCAACTCGCGCCGCAGGTCCGCCATCAGGTCCAGCACGGCAGCCCCCACCACCGTGTCCAGCGCCGACGTCACCTCGTCGCACAGGATCAGGTCCGGTTCTGCGGCCAGGGCGCGCGCCAGATTCACCCGCTGCTTTTGCCCGCCCGACAGCCCGCCGGGCAAGCGCTGCGCCACCGCGTGCGGCAGGCGCACCAGGTCGAGCAGTTCATGGATGCGGCGCTGCAACGCGTCGCCCTGCAGGCCTTTGTAGAACTGCAGGGGGCGTGCCAGGATGCGCTCGATGGTTTGCGATGGGTTCAGCGCCGTGTCGGCCATCTGGAACACGATCTGGATGCGGCGCAGCTCGTCCCTGGTGCGGTGGCGCAGCTCGGGCTGCAGCTCGCGGTGGTGGAACAGCACGCTGCCCTTGCACGGCGCCACCAACCCCGCGATGGCGCGGGCCAGCGTGGTCTTGCCCGACCCGGACTCGCCGATCACGCCGATGGCCTGGCCCCGATGCAGCTTGAAGCTGATGTCCTCAAGAATCAGCGTGGCAGGCTGGCCCTGCGCATCCGTGGCACCGTAACCGGCAGAAAGGTTGCGCACTTCCAGCAGCAGTTCACCCTCGCCCTTGCAATGCCCGGCCACGCGTGGTGTGGGGAGTGCCGCCGCCAGCAAGCTTTGCGTGTAGCAGTGCGTGGGCGCCTGCAGGATGTGCGCGGTGGTGTTGATCTCCTGCGTCTGCCCGCCGCGCAGCACCAGGATGTGGTCAGCCATCTGCGCGACCACGGCCAGGTCGTGGCTCACGTACACCGCGGTGGTCCGCCGCTCCCGCACCACGCGGCGAAACGCGCGCAGCACCTCGATCTGGGTGGTCACATCCAGCGCCGTGGTGGGCTCGTCGAGGATGACCACGTCGGGGTCGGTGATCAGCGCCATGGCCGCCATCAGGCGCTGCAGCTGCCCGCCCGACACCTGGTGCGGATAGCGCTGGCCTATGGTTTCAGGGTTTGGCAGGGCCAGTTCGGCGAACAGCTGCACCGCCTTGGCTTCGGCCTCGGCACGGGGCATGGTGCCGTGGATGCGCGTGGGCTCCACCACCTGGTCCAGAATGGTGCGCGACGGGTTGAACGACGCCGCTGCGCTCTGCGCGATGTACGACACCGTGCGCCCGCGCAGCGCCCGCTGGCCTGCGGGCGACAGGTTGAGCACATCGGTGTCGCCGATGTGCACACTGCCCCCTGCGATGGTGCAGCCGTAGCGGGCAAAGCCCATCAGTGCCAGCGCCGTCGTGGTCTTGCCCGAGCCCGACTCGCCGATCAGCGCCAGCACTTCGCCGGGCTCGATGGCAAAGCTGAGGCGGTCCACCAGCGTCTGCCCGCCGGCGGTGATGTGCAGGTCCTTGACCACCACAGAAGCGCCCATGTCAGCACCTTCCCCGCGCACGGGCAGACCGGCCCGGCAGGTTGTCGATCACCAGGTTGACGGCGATGGTAAGGCTGGCAATGGCGAGTGCCGGTGCGATCACCGAGGCGCCTGCATCGGGCAGGGCGCCGATGTTCTCCCGCACCAGCGAGCCCCAGTCTGCAGCAGGCGGCTGAATGCCCAGCCCCAGAAAGCTCAGGCTGGCCAGAAGCAACACCACGTAGACGAAGCGCAGGCCCAAGTCGGCCAGCATGGGGCCCAGGATGTTGGGCAGTATCTCGCGCAGCATGATGTACAGCGTGCTCTCGCCCCGGGTGCGGGCCACCGTCACGTAGTCGAGCTCGTTGATGTTGACGGCCAGAGACCGGGCGATGCGGTAGGCGCCCGGCACGTAGATGAGTGCCGCCGTGAACACCAGCATGCCCACCGAAGAGCCAAACCCCGCCACCAGCACCAGCGCAAACATCTTGCTGGGGATGGACGTGAGCGTATCGAGCAGCCGGCTCAGTACGCTGTCCACCACCGTACCGCTAGCGGCGGCCAGCAGGGCCAGCACCGTCCCTGTGGCGCTGGCCACCAGCGTGGCGACCAGTGCCACGCCCACGGTGTAGCGGGCCCCCTGCACCACCCGCACCAGCATGTCGCGGCCCAGATAGTCGGTGCCCAGCCAGTGGGTGGCATTGATGGGGCCATAGACGACCGATGCCTGCAGATCCACCAGGTGGCGCGGCAGCAGCCAGGGCCCTGCCAGCGCCGCCACCAGCCAAAGCAGCAGGACCAGCAGCCCCACACTGCCAGCCCAGCCGAAGCCGGCCAGCCAGTGGCGCGCAGCGCTTCGGCCACGCACGGCATCGGCCGAAGCCGTGCGTGCAGGAGGGCTGGTGTCCATGGTGCGGTCCTCGCTCGGTAGGGGTCAGCGGTGCCGCAGGCGCGGGTTGGCGACGATGCCGCACACGTCGGCCAGCGTGACCAGCACCAGGTAGCCGGTGCAAAAAATCATGGCGCAGGTCTGCACCAGCGGCATGTCGCGCTGGGTCACGCCATCGACCATCAGCTTGGCAATGCCCGGGTAGTTGAAGATGGTTTCGATCACGATCACGCCGCCCAGCAGGTACGACAGCGACAACGCCACCGCGTTGGCGATCGGCCCCACCGCGTTGGGCAGCGCGTGGACCAGCACCATGCGCAAGGGCGACGCCCCCTTGAGCCGCACCATCTCGATGTAGGGCGCCTCCAGCTGGTCGATGACCGCGGCACGGGTCATGCGCATCATCTGCGCCACGATCACGCAGCACAGGCTGAGCACCGGCATGGCAAACGCACGCAGCATCTGGCCCACGGATTCGATATCGCTCACATACGACAGCGCAGGCAGCCAGCGCAGTTGCACCGCGAACACCAGCACGGCCAGCGTGGCCACCAGAAATTCGGGCACGGACACCACCGCCACCGACAGGTTGGACGCAATCCGGTCCAGCCACGACCCACGCCACACTGCCGAGGAGATACCCAGCGCCAATGCGATGGGTACGGAGAAAAGCGCCGTCACCGCCGCCAGCAGCAGTGAATTGGGCAGCCTGCTGGCCACCAGGTCGCCGACCGGCATCTGGGTGGTGGCCGACTGCCCGAGATCGCCGCGCACCACGCCCCACAGCCACCGCAGGTAGCGCGTGGGCGCCGGTACATCGAGGCCCATCTGGGCGCGCAACGCGGCCAGCGCGTCGGGCGTCGCGTCCTGCCCCAGTTGCTCCTGGGCGGCATCGCCCGGCAGCACCGCCGTGATCGCAAACACGATGACCGACACCGCCAGCAGCGAAAGCAACGCAAACAGCAGGCGTTTGGCCAACAGCGAGAGGATCACACGGTTCATGCGAAAGCTGGGGTGACGGTTGCCGGGTCGTGCGCGTCAGGCGTCCAGCCAGACGTGCTCGGCGAAAGAGTAGCCCATCAGCCCGCCCAATGGAATCGGAGACAAACCCTTGAGCTTGCTGGAGTGCCCGTCGATGCTGGCCAGGAACAGGGGAATACCGATACCCGCCTCGCCATGGATCATGGTCTGCATGTCGGCATACATCTGCTTGCGCTTGGCCAGATCGGTCTCGGCCCGTGATGCCAGCAGCAACTGGTCGAACTGGGCGCTCTTCCAGCGGGATTCGTTCCACGCAGCATCGGACTTGAAAAATTGCGTCAGGATCGTGTCGGCGCTCGGCCGGGGGTTGACGTTGCCGAAGCCCACCGGGCTGGTGAGCCAGTGGTTCGACCAGTAGCCGTCGGCGGGCATGCGTTTGATATCCAGGTCGATGCCGGCGCGCTGGGCCGACTGCTGCAGCAACAGCGCGATTTCGACAGAGTACATCGCGGCCGGTGACACCACCACCGGCACCTTGCCCGTCACGCCCGATTTCTGCAAGTGGAACTTGGCCCTGTCCAGGTCGTATGCACGCTGCGGCAGGCCTTTGAAGTGGAACCGGTTGGTGGGGTCGATGGGCTGGTCGTTGCCGAGCACGGCGTAGTCCAGCGCAATCGTCTTCTTCATCTGCTCGCGGTCGAACAGATGCTTCATGCCGAGCACGAAGTCGGGATTCATGCCCGGCCCCACGTCCTTGCGCATGATGAGGTCGGAGTACTGGCCTGACTGGGTGGTGAAGACGGCGTAGCCCGGCGTGCCGCTCACACGCGCCACGGCGCGCGGGTTGATCGAGGCCACCAGGTCCATGCCGCCAGACAGCAGCGCATTCACGCGGGCGCTTTCATCGCCGATACCCACAAACTCGATCTCGTCCAGGTAGGGTTTGCCGGGCTTCCAGTACGCCCCGTTGCGCACCACCAGCGAGCGCACGCCCGGCTTGAATTCCTTGAGCTTGTACGGCCCGGTGCCGATACCGGCATTGAAGTCGGTGGTGCCGTCCTTGACGATGTGAAAGTGGAAGGTTCCCAGGATGACCGGCAGGTCCGAATTGGGCGCCGACAGCACGATGGTGACTTCGTTCGGCCCACTGGCGCGCACCGATTCGATCTGCTCGGCCAGCACCTTGGCTTTGGAGGCCGTGGCCGGGTCTTTGTGGCGCTGGATGGAGAACACCACGTCGGCCGGCGTCAGGGCCTTGCCGTCATGGAACACCACGCCCTTGCGCAGGGTGAACACCCAGGTCTTGGCGTCCTGCGTGGCGAACGACTCCGCCAGCGCAGGCTGGGGGGTGAGCGAGGCATCGAGCACCGTGAGCCCGTTGTAGAGCATGGTCCCACGCGAGTAGTCCGTCTGGTTGGACTGCTTGGCGGGGTCGAGCGTGTCGGTGGCCGCGGCCGTTGCGCCTGCCACGCGGATGCGCCCGCCCCGCTTCGGTGTCTGGGCGTGGGCCGTCATGGCCAGCCCGGCGATGCTGCCGGCCACCGTGGCCTGCATGCCGCAGGCTGCCAGCATGGCCAGCACGTCGCGCCGCGAAGCGCCCCGGCGCAGCGAGTCCATCACACGAAGGCTTTCACGGGAACCGACAAGTTGCTCGAACTGGTGGTGGCTATCGCTCATGGTGCAGCTCCTGGTTGAAAAGCAAGTGGGTGGAAATCGTTGGAGGGAAAGACAGACTGGCGAACTGATGACGCTGGGACTTCAGGGGTTCAGGCTTCTGGCCTCAGGCCAGCCGGTCCTTGAGCCGGTAGTACAGGCCCACGGCTGGCAGGAACCACGGCGGGCCGAAGTGCCCTGCAATGGCTGGCCACGCCCTGCCGCCCCATGGGTTGGCACTGGCATTGCCAGCCATCACGGCCGCCATGCACTGACCCATGTGCACGGACATCTGGGTGCCATGACCGCTGTAGCCCATGGAATAGAACAGGCCATCGCGCTCGCCAGCGTGGGGCAGGCGGTCCTGCGTCATGTCCACCAGGCCGCCCCAGCAGTAGTCGAGCCGCACCGGGCCAAGCCTTGGGAAAATCTCGCTCAGGCCAGCCCGCAGGATCTCGCCACTGGCGGCATCCGACTGGGGACTGGAAATGGCAAAACGGGCACGTCCGCCAAAGACCAGCCGATGGTCGGCCGTGAGCCGAAAGTAATGGTGGATGTTGGCGATGGTGGTGTACGTCCTGCGGGCCGCCAGCAGGGCGCTGGCCCGGTCTTCGCCCAGCGGCTCCGTCACCACGATGAAGCTGCCGATGGGAACGATGCGCCGCCGCAACCAGCCAAAGCTGCCATAACCACCATGGCGCGACGCACCGGTTGCCAGAAGCACCTGGTCGGCCTTGACGACCCCATGCGCTGTGTGCAGCTTGTGCGTGCGCCCCTGCACCCGCTCCAGTCGGTCGACGCGGGCTCCAGTGTAGATCTCGGCACCCTTGCGCTGTGCAGCACGCGCCAGCCCCAGCGCAAACCGTCCCATGTGCATCTGCGCGCTGCGTTTGTACAGCAGGCCGCCATGAAAGCGGTCGCTCTGCACCTCGTCGCGTACGCGGGCGGCCGTGAGCACGTCCACATCGGTGTCGACGCCGTCTGCCACCAGCCGCTCTGCGCTGCGGTGCAGCGCCTCCATCTGCTGGGGCCGCGTTGCGAGCTTGAGCTTGCCGTGGCGCAAAAAGTCGCAGTCGATCGATTCCTCGCGCACCAGGCGGGCCACGGTGTCCACCGCATCGTCGTAGGCGTGGTACCAGGCCCGGGCCTGCTGCACGCCCACCCGCGCAGCCACGTCGGCATAGTCCACGGCCAGACCGTTGTTGACATGCCCTCCGTTGCGCCCCGATGCCTCAGGGGCCACGGTGGGCCCCGCTTCGAGCACGGCCACCGTGGCTCCATTGCGGGCCAGCTCCAGCGCTGCGGACAGGCCCGTGAACCCCGCCCCGACGATTGCCACGTCCACCTTGGCAGGCAGGCTGCGCCGTGCCTCGGCAGGCCATACCGGCAAAGCATCGTTCCAGTACGAGTCGAGCTTCATATCAGGCAGTGAGCATCAGCGACCAACGGCATGCGGCATCAAACACGGGTCAGAGGCCGACCACGCCCGCAAGACCGCCGATATCCTGGATCTCGGTATAGCGGTACGCAGGGTTGCCAGGGCCGTGCCCGCGGTTCACGAACACCTTGTTGACGATGCCGATGTCGTCGGCGGACATGAGGTCATAGCGCAGGCTGGACGAGACATGCAGGACGTCTTCCGGATTGCAGCCCAGCGAATCGAGCATGTATTCGAACGGTTTGAGGCGCGGCTTGTAGGCCTGGGCTTGCTGGGCCGTGTACACCCGGTGGAAAGGCGCACCCAGCATGGCGACGTTTTTCTGGATCTGATCGTCCGAAGCGTTCGAGAGGATCACCAGCGGAATCTCCTTGGCCACCCTGGCCAAGCCTGCGGGCACATCGGCATGGGGGTCCCAGGTCGGGACGGCGTCGTAGTACTTTTGCCCGTCGGTGTCGAAATACTGAATCTTCCACTTCTTGCACAACCGGCGCACCGCATTCTTGAGGACCACCTCGTAGGGCTGCCAATCACCCAGCACTTCGTCGAAGCGGTAGGCGGAGAAGTCAGCGATGAACTGGTCCATGCGCTCGGCCGGAACGCGGTCGGCGAACAGTTCACGCGTCATCTCCCCCATGCGAAAGCGCGTGAGCGTGCCGTAGCAGTCGAAAGTCACGTACTTGGGACGGAAAGTCATGGTTTCGAATCCTTGGGTTGTGCCGTCACGGGCCGGCGCGGGCCGCCTGCCTTACGCAGCATTTGCGACGGTGTCATGACCAAATGGTTGAAGGCCATTGAAGCACGCTGCTTGGCCGAGTTCATAGGGAAATACGGGGCGAGACACGGGCAATCTGCGTTTTGCAGCACGACCGCAGCATGCAATGCTGTCTGCACCGACGCAGTGCATACCTGCACCTCTGCAACCCTTGCAGACACGGTTATTGCGCCGCAGCAAAATCTATCAACACGCTTTTGAAGCGCAGGTTGGCCTCCACGGCCTGCCGCCCCAGATCCTTGCCGAGACCGGACTGGTGATAGCCCCCGGTGGGAATGACGAAGTCGGCGCTGCGTCCATAGCGGTTGATCCAGACCGTGCCAGCAGAGATGCTGCGCATGGCGCGCAGGGCGCGGCCGATGTCCGCCGTGTGCACCCCCGCGGCCAGTCCGTAGTGCTCGTGGGCAGCCAGCGCGAGGCCCTCTTCTTCGTCGTCGAAGGTCTGCACGGTGAGTACCGGACCAAAAATTTCCTCTTGCACGGCCGGGTTCTCCCCTGCCACGCCGTCGATCAGCGTCGGCTGGAAGAACGCGCCGCCGGGCCCGCCGTCAAATAGACCGCCACCGCAACGCACCCGCCCACCTGCATCGCGTGATCGCTCCACGATGTCGAGAATGCGGGCCGCCTGCGGCGACGAGATGATGGGCGAGAGCGTGGCCTCGGCATCCCAGGTGGCACCTGGGCGCAGCGCAGCAAATCTTGCCGCAATGCGCTCCACCAGGCGTTCACCGATGCCGCGCTGCACGATCAGCCGTGAGCCAGCCACGCAGACCTGGCCCGCATTGCCCGTGATGGCGCCCGCAATGATGCCGGCCAGCCGGTCGATGTCTGGCGCATCGTCGAACACCAACTGCGGGCTTTTGCCGCCCAGCTCCAGCGTCACCGGCTTCGGGCCCTGCAAGGCACAGGTGGCCATGATCGCCGCGCCCGTGCGGGTCGAGCCGGTAAAGGTCATCTTGGAGACCAGCGGGTGGCGCGTCAGCGCATCACCCGTGGTGCGCCCATCGCCCTGCACCACGTTGAAAAGCCCCGGCGGTATACCCGCCTGCACCGCCAGCTGCGCCAGGCGCACGGCAGAAAAAGGCGTCAGTTCCGAGGGCTTGAGCACCACAGCATTGCCTGCGGCCAGTGCGGCCCCCACCTTCCAGGACACCATCACCAGCGGAAAATTCCACGGAGTGATCGCACCCACCACGCCGTAGGGCTCGGCCACCACCATGCCCAGATGATCGTGCCGCGTGGCGGCCACTTCGCCGCCCAGCTTGTCGGCATATTCTGCAAAGAACCTCAGCCCTTCAGCCGTGAAAGGCACGTCCCACGCCGCAGCATCGCGCATTGGTCGCGTGGAGCACACGGCTTCGAGGGGCGCCAGAGTTGGTGCGTCTGCCTCCACAAGGTCCGCCCAGCGCCGCAACACACGGGCTCGGTCCCGGGGAGCGCGGCGTGCCCAGTCTGACTGGCGCCATGCCCGCCAAGCATTTTGTACCGCAAAGTCCACGGTCCCTGCATCGGCCAGGGGCAAATCGGCGTGCAACTGGCCATCCGAAGGGCGCAGAACGGGCATGCGGAGGGTGCCAGGAACGAGCTGCCCCCCAATGAAATGACCCGAAGGTACAGCGACGGCGTTGGGGTCGAACACGGACATGGGGCAGTGTGCGGGGTAAACGCAGAAAAGATGGACAAGCGTCCGATGCTAGGCAGTAAGCCCCAGCATATGTGCCTGTAAGCAGTCACTGTTCCGCAGCGAATATCAAAACGCGGGCACTCCACAGATGATGCTTGCAAGTTGCGTCCAGCCCTCTCATTGGCGCTGGTGCGCAGAGGCGATGTCGTCCAATATGAGCGCCAATTTCCATTGACATGAGGTTGATTTTCATGCCCCCCACGCATCCCGCTCCCTTGCCGCCCGGCACTTTCATTGCCGACGACGGCGTTGTGCTGCGCGCCATGACGTCGGAAGACCTGCCCCAAGCGCACGCCCTGTCGGCCGAACTGCGCTGGCCCCACCGTCCTGCAGACTGGGAGCAGGTGTTTGCACACGCCGAGGGACTGGTGGCCGAACGTGACGGGCAGGTCGTCGGCACGGCCCAGCGGTGGCTGTGGGGACCGGACCACGCCACCATCGGCTTGGTGATCGTGTCCCCAGCTTGCCAGGGCCGCCGCATCGGCCATCGCCTCATGACGGCCCTGCTGGACGGCCTGCAAGGCCGCACTGTGCTGTTGCACGCTACCACGGAGGGGCGTGGCCTGTATGAGCGCCTTGGCTTTGTGCGTTCCGGCGAGGTGCGCCAGCACCAGGGGATGGCGGTGTCGACGCCGCTCATCGCCCTGGCACGAGGCTGTCGCCTGCGGCCAGCCGGGCTGAATGAAGCCCAGGCATTGCACAACCTGGACGCGCAGGCGCGCGGCATGCCGCGTCCCGCCTTGATCGATGACCTGCTGAACCAGTCCGAAGCCTGCGTGGTGCTGGACTGTGACGGCGAGCAACTCGGTTTTGCTCTGCTGCGCAGATTTGGCCGCGGTCATGCCATCGGGCCGGTGATCGCCCCAGATGTTCAAGGCGCCAAGGCGCTGATCGCCCACCTCGCAGGCATGAATGCCGGCCGCTTCACCCGCATCGACATCGATTTCGACAGCGGCATGACCGAGTGGCTTGAAAGCATCGGGCTGCCGCGGGTCGACGCACCCACCACCATGGTGCGCGGCGCGCCGCTTCAGAGTCCTGCCGAAGGTCCCAGGTTGTTTGCAATCGCTACCCAGGCGGTGGGCTGAGCGAGCGGACCGCGACGTCCTTGCATTTGCACTCGCCCCTGTACCTGCCTAGAGCAAACGCAACGCAACGCCAACTCTTAGCAGCATGACTTCGCCCGCACCCAAATCCCCACCCACATTCCTGTATAAAGCCGACCCCGTTCGCGGCAGGCAGTGGGCCGAGGTGTTTCGCGAACAGGCTCCAGAGATCGACTTTCGCATCTGGCCCGACGTCGGCGACCCTGACGCCGTGCGCTTCATGGCTGCGTGGGAGCCGCCGGAGCAGATCGGCGAATTGTTCCCCCACCTGCAGGTGCTGTTTTCGTCAGGCGCCGGCGTGGATCAGTTCGATCTGCATGCCCTGCCCGCCCATCTGCCGGTAGTCCGCATGGTCGAGCCCGGCATTGTGCAAGGAATGGTCGAGTACGTGACGCACGCTGTGCTCGACCTGCACCGCGACATGCCGCAGTACCGGCGCCAGCAGTTGCGTGGCGAGTGGCGCCCGCTGCCGGTGCGCCCTGCCAGCCAGCGCCGCGTGGGTGTTCTGGGCCTGGGCTCGTTGGGCCAGGCGGTGCTGATGCAGCTCAAAAGTCTCGGCTTCATCTGCGCGGGCTGGAGCCGCTCCACCCACACAGTGGCGGGGGTGGATTGCTACGCTGGTCCAGATGGCCTGTGCCAATTCCTGCCCCGGCTTGATATTGCCGTGTGCCTGCTGCCGCTGACCGATGCCACCCGGGGCATTCTGAACAGCGAAATGTTCAGCCGACTGCCAAAAGGGGCGTCGCTGGTGCATGTGGGCCGCGGGGCTCAATTGGTCAGCGAGGACCTTCTCGAGGCGCTGGCCAGTGGGCAGATCGCCCAAGCAGTGCTGGATGTGACCGACCCGGAGCCGTTGCCCTACGGTCATGCGCTGTGGCGGCACCCCCATGTGCAGATCACACCCCACATTGCCAGCATGACCCAGCCCCAGAGCGCTGCGGCAGCCGTCATCGACAACTTGCACCGATTCCGTGCAGGCGAGCCAATGACCGGCTTGGTGGACCGGCGCCGAGGCTATTGAAACCATGCAGATAGTGCCCCGGATCCACCGCGTTACCGCCTTTAGTCCATCGGCAGAACTATGTGCCGTCCAAGACCGAACAACCGCAGGCTGCCGCGTGCAAAAGCCTCAAAGAAGCACAACCTTGTCAAGCGCGGGGTGTAACCTTGGCGTCAAGAGCGGTTGCTGGAAAGGCCTCTTGCCATCACCCTTGTCCCTAGCTTTCCACGGATAGCCGCAATGACCCATTCCGAAGCCCTGCCCCAAATTGCAGCCCTGGACGCAATAGATCGCGCCCACCTCATCCACCCTGTGGCACCTTGGCGCACGCACGAACAGCGCGGCCCCACCATCCTGTCGTCGGCCCACGGTGCATGGCTGACCGATGCCAAGGGACACCGCCTGCTCGACGCCTTTGCGGGCCTGTGGTGCGTGAACGTGGGCTACGGCCAGGAGAGCGTGGTCCAGGCCGCGGCAGAGCAAATGCGCCGCCTGCCTTACGCCACGGGCTACTTTCACTTCAGCAGCGAGCCCGCCATCCGCCTGGCCGAAAAACTCGTTCAAATTACGCCTGCGCCGCTCCAGCACGTGTACTTCACGCTCGGTGGCTCCGACTCCATCGACGCCGCGGTGCGATTCATCGTGCAGTACTGCAACGCCATCGGCAAACCTGGCAAGAAGCATTTCATTGCGCTGGAGCGGGGCTACCACGGCTCGTCATCTACCGGCGCTGGCCTGACCGCACTGCCCGTGTTCCACCGGGGGTTCGACCTGCCCTTGCCCACGCAGCACTACATTCCATCGCCCAACCCTTACCGCGCGCCTGATCCGCAAGACGGGGCCACCATCATCGCCGCATCGGTGACTGCACTGCGTGCCAAAGTCGACGAGCTGGGGGCGGAGCAGGTCGCAGCATTCTTTTGCGAACCCATCCAGGGTTCGGGCGGCGTCATCGTGCCGCCCAAGGGCTGGCTCAAGGCCATGTGCGACACCGCGCACGAGCTGGGCATCCTTTTTGTGGTGGATGAAGTCATCACCGGCTTCGGCCGCACAGGACCCATGTTCGCGTGCGATGCCGAAGGCGCCGAGCCCGATCTCATGACCGTGGCCAAAGGCCTCACCTCCGGCTACGTGCCCATGGGCGCCACGCTCATGTCCGACGCGGTTTATTCTGCGATTGCCGATGGTGCCCCGGCGGGTGCCTCCATCGGCCATGGCGCCACTTATTCCGCCCACCCCGTCAGCGCTGCGGTGGCACTGGAAGTGCTCCGCCTGTATGAGGCAGGCGGCATCCTGGCCAACGCTCAACGCATGGCCAGCACCTTCGCGAACGGCCTCGACGCGTTGCTGGAACACCCGTTGGTAGGGGATTCGCGTCACCGCGGCCTGCTGGGCGCCTTGGAGCTCGTGAGCAACAAACACACCAAAAGCGGGTTTGCGCCCGCATTGGGACTGCCCGAGCGCATCGCGGCCGCCAGCTACCGCCAGGGCGTTGTCTTCAGAGCGTTCGGCGACAACATCCTGGGTTTCGCGCCGGCACTCACTTACACGCGGGACGATTTCGGCCTGCTGTTCGACCGCGTGCGTGCAACCTTGGACGAAGTGCTGACCGCCCCAGACGTCCGCGCAGCCCTTACAGAATGAACGCTACTGGCAGCCGCCGAGCAAAATCGACGCAATTTCTCCTCGCTTGCAAACCATGATGAACGAAGCCTTCAAGATCGACCGCCTGGACCTGCGCATTCTGGCGCAGTTGCAAAAAAACGGGCGCATGACCAACGTGGACCTGGCGGATGCCGTCGGGCTCTCGCCCAGCCCTTGCCTCATCCGGGTGAAGCGCCTGGAGCAGGCGGGGTACATCGGTGGCTACGGCGCGCATCTGCGACTGGAAAAGCTGGGCGACACGCTCACCGTCTTCACGGAAATCACGCTGGCCGATCATCGCCGCGAAGATTTCACGCGATTCGAAGCAGCGCTGCGCGAAGTCGATGAGGTGCTGGAGTGCCACCTGGTGAGCGGCGGCTACGACTATCTGGTGCGCTTTGTCACCCGGGGCGTCAACCACTACCAGGAGATCATTGAAGAGCTGCTGGAGCGCAATCTTGGTATTGCCAAGTACTTCAGCTACATCGTCATCAAGTCCCCATTCATCAAGACACATTGCCCGATTGAACGGCTGTTTCCCAACCAGCGCTGACGCCACACATTACCGTGATGCCACCCATGCGCGCCCCCGCTCCGCCACAGGCCGCCCGCTTCGTGCGGCTGGCCGAAACGGACCGCCCCTCGGTCTACATCACCATCGACGGCGCCACCTGCATGGCGCTTGCTGGCGACACCCTGCTGGTTGCGTTGATGTGCCACGGCCGACGGGTGCGCGACAGTGAATTTGGTGATGGGCCGCGCGCGGGTTTTTGCCTGATGGGCGCCTGCCAGGATTGCTGGGTGTGGCAGTCCACCGGAGAGCGGCTGCGCGCGTGCTCGACGCCAGTGCAGGCTGGCATGGAAGTGCTGACCCGCCCACCAGCCGGGCACTGGCCGATGACGCAGGACCTGCGGGAATCGCTGACACAGCACGGCGCAGCAGTTCCCGTCTTGCATATCCATGCCCACATGGTTGCGGCTACGGATGCAGATGCAGATGCAGATGCAAATGTAGGCCTTCGAGCCGGTGCCGCATCCCCGCCGACCAAAGGCGCCGCATGAGCACGCCCACAGCACCTTCCGCGCCGACCACCGATACAGCGCCGGGCACCGCGCCGCGCATCGTCATCGTCGGTGCCGGCCCTGCGGGCGTGCGCGCTGCACAGGCCGTCGTGCAAGCAGGCCTGCGCCCCACCCTGGTCGACGAAGGCCGTCTCGACGGCGGCCAGATCTACCGCCGCCAGCCAGAAGGTTTCAAACGCCCCTACGCCAAGCTGTATGGCGCGGAAGCATCCAAGGCCGAGTCTCTGCACCGCGACTTTGCGGCCCTTCGCGACCATGTCGACTACAGGCCTGACACCCTGGCGTGGAACGTGACCGCAGGCGAGTTGCATGTGGTGCGAGCGGGCGATACCGCGACCCTGCCGTACGACGCACTGCTGGTGTGCTCTGGCGCCACCGACCGACTGATGCCGGTGCCCGGTTGGCAGCACGCGGGCTGCTACAGCCTGGGCGCCGCCCAGATCGCGCTGAAGGCACAGGCATGTGCCATTGGCTCGCAGGTGGTGTTCATGGGCAGCGGGCCCCTCTTGTATCTGGTGGCATCTCAGTACGTGCAGGCCGGAGCGCGTGTGACCGCAGTGCTGGACACTGGACCAGCGATGAAGTCATGGAAGGCGCTGTGCGGGCTGCTCGCGCGGCCGCGGCTGGCACTGCGCGGCCTGTCACTCATTCGCAGCCTGCGTGCAGCGGGTGTGCCGGTGCTGCAGGGTGTGACCCCGGTGGCCATCGAAGGCGACGACACTCAGGGCGTGCGTGCAGTGACCGTACGGCCGTCACACGGGGCGGACCGCCGGTTCGAATGCGATGCCGTCGGCATGGGCTGGCATCTGCGCGCCGAGACTCAGCTGGCCGACATGGCGCGGTGCGATTTCTACTTCGAGCCGGTCACACGGCAATGGCTGCCCCGCATCGATTCCGATGGTCGGAGTAGCACTGCGGGGGTGTACCTGGCAGGCGACGGCACGCGCATTTTGGGCGCAGATGGTGCCGAAGCCGCGGGCAGGCTGGCGGCACTGGCGGCGCTGTCGGACCTGAAGCACGCTGCGGGGACTGCCGTGCACACTCGCGAGGCCCCCGCGCTGCGCAGTGAACTGGCGCGCATGGACCGTTTCCGCCAAGGGCTGGGCCACGCGTTTCCCTGGCCCCACGCGCATGCCGCAGTTCTGCCCGACACGGCTGTGGTGTGCAGGTGCGAATCGGTCACGGCGGGTGAGCTGCGGCGCTGCGTGACCGAGCTGGACAGCCGCGAGGTCAACCGCGCCAAGGCCTTCAGCCGCGTGGGCATGGGCCGTTGCCAAGGCCGTTTTTGCGGACACGCCGCGGCAGAGATCGTGGCGCACACCTGCAGCATTCCGATTGAACAAGTGGGCCGACTGCGCTCGCAGGCGCCGGTCAAACCGCTCATGATGAACACGCGCGAGGTGCAGGCATGAGTGCGTCCCGCACCGGCGCGCACGGCACTGACGTGCTGGTGCTGGGCGGTGGCCTGATGGGCACCACCACAGCCTTTTTTCTGCGCCAGCACGGCCTGTCGGTCACGCTGCTGGAGCGCGAACTGGTGGGCCGCCAAGCCAGCGGGACCAATTTTGGCAATGTGCGCCGCCAGGGGCGCGAACTGCACCAGATGCCATTGGCCCACCGCGCCCGCGCCGTGTGGGGCCGCATCCGCGAACTGCTGGGCGAGGACGCTGAGTTCGTACCTTACGGCCACCTGCGCGTGTGCTACACCGAAAAGCAGGCCGCCGTGATCGAGCAACATGCGCTCGATGTGAAGCCCCTGGGTCTTCACCTGCAGCTTTTTACCGCTGCGCAGCTGCGCCAACGCTGGGGCATCTTCGCGCCAGGAGTGGTGGCAGGCTCCTACTCTCCCGAAGACGGCCACGCAAACCCACGGCTCGCAGGTCCTGCGTTCGCACGCGCGGCGCAGCGAGCGGGCGCCCGGATCATCGAACATGCGGACGTGCTGCAGGTCGAGCACGACGGCAAGGGATTTACCGCCCACACGGCGGACGGGAGGCGCTTTCAGGCACCACAGATGCTGGTGGCATGCGGCGCGTGGTCCAACCGCATGGCAGAGCAGTTTGGCGAAGGTGTGCCGCTGGAGGCCCGCGGCCCGCAGATGGGCGTGACAGAGCCTCTGCCTTACGCCCTGGGGCCGTCCATCGGACTGTCCTCGCCTGTCGAGCACGAGGGGATGTACTTTCGGCAGATTGCGCGCGGCAACATCGTGTTTGGCGGCGGCCTCAAGGGCCCTGCCCACGCCGACCATGTGCGGGCTTACGTCAAGCCTGACAACGTGCTCAGGCAACTGCGCGAGTTGCGCCGCTTTGTGCCGGCGTTCGACAACGTGCAGCTCATTCGCGTGTGGAGCGGCATCGAAGGCTATACACCCGACTGGCAGCCCGTCATGGGCCCGAGCGCCAAAGTGCCGGGGCTGCACTATGCCTTCGGCTTCAACGGAGAAGGTTTTGCCATCAGCCCAGGGGTGGGCGAAACCATGGCCGAATTGATCGCTACCGGATGTACCGCCATCCCGATGAAACCGTACGCGATTGAAAGGTTTGCTGCAGGCCAAACGCTGTCGTCTTGAGCGATTGTTCTTGAGCATTCTTGTCGTGAGCTTGATAGGGAGCGGGCCCGGCGCGGTCACAAACCGAACCGTGCCCCTTCCGCAGCCGCCTGCCATCCTTCCCGTGCTGATTGGCGTAGGGGGTGAGTCACGCCACATGCAGCGACCCGGTGCCAAGCAGCCCCTGGCTGCTCCCCACGCAGCTGATCCAGGACCCGTAGAACTTCAATGGCTTCCCGTCCTTGAGTGACCGCCATGGCCCTCATTGACCTTCTCAGACCTTCCATTCGATTTAACGCTTTTTCAACCGCCCAACCCAAGGCCACCCATGACCCGCAACCTCGTCACCTTCAGTTTGAACAACCTCGGCGATCCCCGCGAGTACCGGCCGCCGGCGGATCGCGTGCTCGAAGGAGACATCGTTGTGCGCAACTGGGATATAGACAGTGCCAAGGACGGCGCCGTGCGTGCTGGCGTCTTCGAGTCGACACCGGGGACCAACCGTTCCATCAAGGGCGATACCTGGGAGTTCTGCTACATCCTGTCTGGCGAAGCAGAGATCACCGAAGACGGCCACGCCCCCATCACTTTTCGGGCGGGCGATTGTTTCATCATGAAGCCGGGCTACACCGGCACATGGAAGACGCTGGCGACCGTGCGCAAAGTGTGGGTCGTGGCGTAGACGTAGCGCCAGCCCTGCGCGCACACATAGCCGATTGACTGCGGCCTACCGCAACCGTGGATTGCTTCGCACATCGGCTCAGGCCGGAGTTTTGGGGCATTCACGGTCACCCGCTGTCACTCTGACATCTGCACTCGCAACGCCAAACGTCAAACGTCAAACGTCAAACGTCAAACGTCAAACGTCAAACGGGAAACGGCAAACGGCAAACGGCAAACGTGAATCGCCAATCAACCATCGATTCCCGCCTGTCAGCGCGCATCCGCCGCTGACAAGGCCCTTGCCGCTATCTCACAGAACCAGCGCACCCCCAGCGGCAATGCATCGTCGTTGAAGTCATAGCAGGGGTGGTGCAGTGCACGCTCTCCGTCGGGGCCTGGTTCTGCCTTGCCCTGGCCCAGCCACAGGTAGGCGCCGGACTTGCGCTGCAGCATGAAGGCGAAGTCTTCGGATGTGAACGCGGCGCGCGGTGCCACATGGGCCTGCAGGCCGACGGCGCGCGCTGCGGCAAGCGCCAGTGCAGCCTCTGCTGCGGTATTGATGGTGGCCGGGTAGTAACGCAGGTACTTGACGTCCACCTCGGTGCCGCTGGCCAATGCCACGCCCTGAGCGGTGGCGCGCAGCGCGGCTTCGATGCGGTCTTGTATGGTGGCATCGAAGCTGCGCACGGTGCCGGTGATCTGCACCTCTGCCGGCAACACGTTGTGGCTGTGGCCACCCTCGATGCGGGTAACCGACAACACAGCGGACTCGCCCGGGTCGATGCGCCGGGCCACGATGGTGTTGAGCTGCGCCACCAGTTGACTGGCCGCCAGGATGGCATCGGGCGTGTGGTGTGGCTGGGCCGCATGCCCGCCGCGACCCCGCAAGGTGATGTCGAAACGGTCTGCGGCCGCCATGATGGGCCCGGGACGTGTCTGCACCTGGCCTAGCGGCAGGTCGGGCCAGTTGTGCAAGGCATAGACGCTATCGCAAGGAAACCGCTCGAAGAGCCCGTCGTCGATCATGCGGGCCGCACCGCCCTTGCCTTCTTCGGCAGGCTGAAAGATGAAATGCACCGTGCCCTTCAAACCCAGCGTCTGGTGCGTGCGTGCCAATTGCTGCGCGGCACCCAGCAGCATGCTGGTGTGACCGTCGTGTCCGCAGCCGTGGTGCTTGCCGGGCGACCGGCTGGCATGCGCACGTTGACCCAGTTCCACCATTGGAAGTGCATCCATGTCGGCGCGCAGGCCCACGCTGGGCATGCTTTTGCCGGTGCCACTGTGTTTGCTTTCACCGGGGCCGCAGTGCAGCGTGCCCACTACGCCCGTGCCTCCCACGCTCTCGTGCACTGTGAGTCCGAGCAGCCGCAGAGCGCGGGCCACGATGCCTGCCGTGCGTCGCTCCTCGAAGGCCAGTTCGGGATGCGCATGCAGGTCGTGGCGCAGGGCCACCAGGTCGGGCAACAGGTCAGACACAGGCGCTGCGATGGCGGCGCCTGAGAATGCATGGGGAGCGCTTGCCGCCGCTGCGGCGCTCATTGCCCGGCCTCCATCGCATCGGCCAACTGCGCCGGTGCCAATGTTTCCACCACATCAAACGCCAGTACCCTGAAATCGCGCAAAGCCATGGGTTTCTCCTGTGCTGACTCGTGGCACGCTAAAGAGTTGCGGGTGCAGGCGGCCCGCCGCGCACGCCAAAAAGAGTCAAGCTTATGGGCGAGCGGAGCGGGCTTGATGCGGATCGGATGGCGCTCGTCAGCATTCCATGCGTTTTTGAAACTCAAGCACGCAGATGGTGAAAAACACAGGCGCTCGCAGCAATTGCCCTCAGGCAAGGCCATTTTTCGGACAGGCGAGGCGTCGCGGAGCAGAACGCCAACCCAGCCATCAGCCACCTTAGCCCCCGCCTTCAGAACAAGCTGCCCTGCCCCCGCGTCAGCCCAGGCCTGAACTGCGTCAGATCCAGCTCGACCCTGGCGCGGTTGAGCCCCAGACGCCGGCACGCGCCGGCAAACCGCTGGCGCAGCAGATCCGCCCAGAGTCCGCTGCCCTTCATGCGGGTGGCAAAGTTGCTGTCGTAGCTCTTGCCCGCGCTGCGCTCGGTGGCGTCGATGCTGTGCAGGTCCTGCACCCGGGCCATCACCCGCGCCGCGCGCTGCGGGTAATGCACTTCCAGCCATTCGCGAAAAACGGCGTCCAACTCCCAGGGCAGGCGCAGCACCGTGTAGAACGCGCTCTGCGCGCCGGCATCGCGCGCGGCTTCAAGTACCTGCTCCATGTCCTCAGTGATGAAAGGGATCTGCGGGGCCACGCTCACGCCCACCGGGATGCCTGCATCGGCCAGCGTGCGCAGAGTGCGCAGGCGCCTGTGGGGGGCCGCAGCGCGCGGCTCCATACGGCGGGCCAGCACGGGGTCCAGCGTGGTGATGGTCACGTAAACCGCCGTGAGATGCTGCGCCGCCAACGGGGCGAGCAGGTCCAGGTCACGCTCCACACCACTCGACTTGGTGATCAGCGAGAACGGGTGGCGCGCATCGCGCATGACTTCGATCAGGCTGCGGGTGAGCTTGAGCTCACGCTCGACCGGCTGGTAGCAGTCGGTGGCCGAGCCGATGTTGAGCAGGCGCGGCACATAGCGCGGCTGCGCCAGCTCGTGGCGCAGCACCTCGGCGATGTTCTGCTTGGCCACAATCTGGGTTTCGAAGTCGAGCCCAGGCGAAAAGTTGAGATAGCTGTGCGTAGGCCGCGCATAACAGTACACACAACCGTGTTCGCACCCACGGTACGGATTGACGGACAACTCGAAAAAGATGTCGGGTGAGTCGTTGGCGCAGATAGCGCTGCGCGCGGTCTCCAAGTGCACGGTGGTGGTCAACGCCGGCGCGCCGTCTTCCTCCTCATGCCCCTGCCCTTCGTCACCCTGGCCGGCACGCCCCCAGCCGTCATCTGCCACCTCTCGCACATCGCGTGTGAACCGGTGCGGCATGGCGGTGGCGGCACCACGGCCGCGGATTGCCTGAATGGGTACGCGCACTTCCGCCGGCACCTCGGGCAGATCGGGGTCGAAAGCGGTCTTGGGAGTCATGCCTGTACAAATATACAGTATTTATCCCCCTACACAAATGGCATTCCGAAGAAGCTGCTGCCCTATTCCCTGAAGAGCTTTTCGATCAGCCCACGCATCCATTGATTGCCGGGATCGCTTTCAAACCGCCGGCTCCAGTGCAGCGACACGGTGAAGTCGCGCAGCGGAAACGCAGGCTCGATGAGCGTGTAGCCGCCGTCTGCGGCAAAGGTGCGCGCAATGTTGCGCGGCATGACCACTGCCAGGTCGGTCGCCCGCACGATGGCGGGCAGCACCATGAAGTGCTCGGTGGTCAGCCGCAGCCGGTCTTGCAGCTGCAGCATCTCCAGAATGCGCAGGGTGTCCGAATGCGTGCGCACGCCCACAAACTCCAGTTGCCGCAAATCCTTGAGCAAGGCCGGCCCGCTGCGCTTGCGTGCCGCAAAGGGGTGGCCCGCGCGCAGCAGCACCACGTAGCGGTCCTTGATGAGTTGCACGCGCTGCGTGTCTTTGACCGTGGGCAAGAAGCCAAACGCAAAGTCGATGCGGCCGCTGTCCAGCCGCTGCGCGATCTCGATGCGCGGCACGGGCAGTGTCTCCAGCCGCACACCGGGGGCCTCGCGCCGCAGCGCCACCATCAGGTCCGGCAGAAAGCGGCCTTCGCCGATGTCGCTCATGTGGATGCGGAACACCTTGTGCGAATCGAGCGGGTTGAACAGCGCAGACTCGTTGAGGGCTTCCTCCAGCAAGCCCAGCGCGCTGCGCACCGCATCGGCCAGCCGGTCGGCCTTGGGCGTGGGCTCCACACCGCCGCCCGCGCGCACGAACAGCGGGTCCTTGATCAGCAGGCGCAGGCGTGTCAGCGCCTGGCTGGCCGCAGGCTGCGTCAGGTCCAGCAGCTCGGCGGCGCGGCTGACGTTGCGCGTGCGGTAGACGGCATCGAACAGGCGCAGCAGGTTGAGGTCGATGTCCTTGATATGCATTGAATGAATACCGCTTAGTCACTTCATTGTATTGATGGATGAAGCACGCGCCCCGAAGATCGAGGGATGCCTTCAGAAACCTTGCTCCCCACCGTGCGGGAGGCCGTGCTCGAACTGCTGCGCGGCCTTCACATCGACACCATCTTCGGCAACCCGGGCTCGACCGAGCTGCCGCTGTTCCTCGACTTTCCGGCGGACTTCCGCTACATCCTGGGCCTGCAGGAATCGGTGGTCGTGGGCATGGCAGACGGCTATGCGCAGGCCACGCACAACGCGGCGTTTGTGAACCTGCACTCGGCTGCGGGTGTGGGCCACGCCATGGGCAACATCTTTACGGCGCACAAGAACCGCACGCCCATGGTCATCACGGCAGGGCAGCAGGCGCGGTCCATCCTGCCGTTCGACCCTTTCCTGTTTTCGGGCCAGGCCACCGAGCTGCCCAAGCCCTACGTGAAGTGGAGCATCGAGCCCGCCCGCGCCGAAGACGTGCCATTGGCCATCGCGCGGGCCTACTACATCGCGATGCAGCAGCCGCGCGGGCCGGTGCTGGTGTCCATTCCTGCGGACGATTGGGACAAGCCCTGCGAGCCGCTGCAGGCGCGCACCGTGAGCACCGAGACGCGCCCCGAGCCGCGCGTGCTGCAGGCCATTGGCGACGCGCTCGACGCCGCGCAGCGCCCGGTCTTCGTGGTCGGCGCCGCCGTGGACCGCGACCGCGCCTGGAATGATGTGCTCGCCCTGGCCGAGCGGCACAACGCCGCCGTGTGGACCGCGCCCATGTCCGGCCGCTGCGGCTTTCCGCAGGACCACCGCCTGTTTGCGGGCGTGCTGCCCGCCATGCGCGAGAAGATCGTGGCGCTGCTGGGCGGGCACGACCTGGTGTTCGCGCTGGGCGCTGCGGCCTTCACGTACCACGTGGAAGGCTTCGGCCCGCATGTGCCACCGGGCGCGCAACTGGTGCAGCTGATCGACGACCCGGGCACCGCCGCCTGGACACCCGAGGGCACCTCGGCCGTGGGCAGCGTGCGCCTGGGTGTGCAGGACTTGCTGGCACGGCCGGCGCCGGCTATGCGCGCCCTGCCCCCGCCCCGCGCAGCACGCCCACGCGCCGAGCCTTCGGCACCGGGCGAGTTGATGAGCGTGCCCTACGTGATGCAGACACTGGCCGAGGTGCGCGATGCCGCATCAGTCGTGGTGGAGGAAGCGCCCAGCTCCCGCGCCGCCATGCACGCCTACCTGCCCATCGTGCAGAGCGAAACCTTCTACACCATGTGCAGCGGTGGCCTGGGCTATGGCCTGCCGGCTGCGGTGGGCGTGGCGCTGGCAAAGCCTGACCGCAAGGTCATCGGGCTCATCGGCGACGGCTCGGCGATGTACTCCATCCAGGCGCTGTGGAGCGCGGCGCAACTCAAACTCCCCATCACCTTCATCATCCTGAAGAACCGCCGCTATGCAGCGCTGCAGGAATTCGCACCCACCTTCGGCTTCCACGAAAACGACAAGCTCGAAGGCACCGACCTGCCCGACCTGGACTTCCTCGCGTTGGCACGGGGACAGGGCTGCGACGCCGTGCGCGTGAGCGATGCGGCCCAGTTGGCGCATGCGCTGCGGCAAGCCCTGTCCCATCCCCGCCCGATCCTCGTGGAGGTGGACGTGGCCTGACGACACCTACCCCGGCACGGCATGAACCGTGCGGCTTTCTGGATACCTCGCACAAGACCCGGAACACCTGGGCACCCACCGGAGACAAACATGCATTCCTTTCCCCTTCGCACCACCCGCCGGCTGCTGGGCACGCTGGCACTGGCCGGCACCGCAGCGGGCCTGCTGCTGCCCGCCACGGCACTGGCCGACACCTGGCCCGCCAAGCCGATCAAGGTCATCGTGAACTTCCCGGCGGGCGGTGCTGCGGACCAGATCGCCCGCGCCGTGACAGTGCCGCTGCAAGCGGCGCTTGGGCAACCCGTCGTGGTCGAGAACCGCGGCGGCGCGGGCGGCAACATCGGCGGCGAGGCGGTGGCCAAGTCGCCGGCAGACGGCTACACGCTGCTCATGAGCTCGGGCGGCATGGTGTCGGTCAACCCGCACCTGTATCCCAAGATGCCGTTCGACCCCACCAAGGACCTGGTCCCCGTGGCCGCCGCTGCGCGGGTGCTGGTGTTCCTCGAGGTCCGGCCCACACTGCCGGTGAACAACATCGAGGAGTTCATGAAGTACATCAAGGCCAATCCGGGCAAGCTGAGCTTCGGCACGCCGGGCAACGGCAGCTCGCCGCACCTGGCAGCCGAGATGCTTAAGGCCCAGGCCAATGTATTTGCGGTGCATGTGCCCTACCGCGGAGCAGCCCCCGCCATGCAGGACCTGCTGGGCGGGCAGGTGGATTTCATGTTCGACCCGGGCATCGGCCTGCAGCACGTGAAGGCCGGCAAGCTCAAGCTGCTGGCCGTGGGCAGCTCCAAGCGCTCGCCGCTGTTCCCGGACGTGCCCACGCTGGACGAGGTGGGCCTCAAGGGCTTCGATGCGGACACGTGGTTCGGCTTCTACACGCCCGCGGGCACACCGCCCGACGTGGTCAGCCGGCTGAACCGCGAGATCAACAAGGTACTGGCCACGCCGGCCGTGAGGGAGCGCATCCACGCGCTGGGCGGCGTGCCCGCGCCCATGTCGCCGGCCGACTTCAATGCCCGCGCCGCCATCGACAGCACGCGCTTTGGTGCGCTGATCAAGGCGCGCAACATCACCGGCGACTGACGGTGTGCGCCGCGGCGCGCGCTCTCGTTGAATGTCCGCGCGCGGCAGTGCGAGATTGCGGATGGTCTACAGTCCCGCGCTTTGCCACAACCCCAGAGGTACCGCCATGGCGCGCAAGCCCCAGATCATCCTGTCGTCGCTCGACGTTGACCGCATCGAGGCCTTGCTGGCCGCGATTCCGGCCAGCGTTTTTCCGGGCAAGGCCGAGCTGCAGGCAGAGCTCGACCGGGCGGACGTGGTCGCGCCCGAAGAGATGCCGCCGAACGTGGTGACGATGAACTCCACCGTGCAGTTCTCCATCCTGGAGACCGGCAAGGAGTTCTGCCTGACCCTGGTCTACCCGCGCGACACCGACGGCAGCGCCGACCGCCTGTCGATCTTCGCGCCCGTGGGCAGCGCCTTGCTGGGCCTGTCGGTGGGCGACGAGCTGGCCTGGCCGGGCCCGGGCGGCAAATCCATGACGGTGCGGGTGAAAGACTTGCTGTACCAGCCCGAAAGCGCTGGCGAACTGCACCGCTGAGGCACCACGGCTGCCCGGATGGCGCCCCGCCCCCGGGGCGCTGGCGCCACACACGGCTTGGCGCTTGCCGTGCGAGCAGTGACAATGGCACCCGCCATGACCACGCCGCCAGACCTGCCGACGCCGCCCGCACCGCGCCCGCCGGAGACTCCTCCGTCCATCGACGCGTTCGATCCGGACTCGACCCTCGCATTCCAGCGGCGCATGGAGCGCGCCCCCGAGTGGTTCTGCTCGTTCCTGGCCGGCAACAGCCGAGAGAAGAGCCGTCTCAAGCGCGAGATGGCGACGATGCGGGGCTCGGTGGTGTGGCTGGTGCAGCAGCGCCGCCAGGGCAACTGGACGGCCGACGAGCGCACGCACCTGCGCGACGTGATGCGCTCGGCCTCGTCCGTCAGCCCCTATCTTTTTATCTGGGTCATTCCCGGATCGATGCTGATCCTGCCTTTCATGGCGTGGTTTCTGGACCGGCAACGCAAGCGCCGGGAGCGCCTGCCGCCCGCCTGAGCGCCCACGCCCCGCGCTAAGCCCAATTGCTGGACACCGCCACCAGCATGCCCGCCCCGACCAGTCCCACCTGCCAGCGCAAGGCCGTGGTCCATGAAGGTACATGCCGCTCCACATGCAGATACAGCTGACGGCCCGCGGCCAGCGACAGCATGAACGCGAGCAGCATGCCCAGGGCATTGAGCACCGGCGACTCCGGCCACAGGCGGCTGACCACTGCATTGACCAGCAGGCACACCGCAAAGTGCACCAGGAACACCGAGTACGACATTTGCCCGAGTTGCACCAGCGGCGCCACGCCCCGCCACGACCGAACGCTGTCGGAGCGCAAGGCCGCCACCAGGCACAACGCAGTGGCCAGCGCCACCAGGATGCGGCCACGGTGGTCGATGGCCAGGGCAACGCCCCCCAGCACCACCATCAGGGCCACCCAGCCTTGCGCACGTGGGGCCTGCACCGCCCAGTAGGCCAGCATGCCCAGGCCGTAAGAGCCAAAAAAGTACACCGCCCACATGTCGAGCTCGGGCATGCGGTTCAGAACCCACAGCGAGGCCGCCATGCCGGCCACGATGGCGCTCTTGGCCAGCAGCGCCGCATGCTGCTGTGCCCGGGCGCCCGGAAACGCGCGCGCGCCGGCCCACACCAGCACACTCAGGGCGAACAGCTGAAAGTCGATGGCCACGTACCAGACCCCAGCCGACAAGGCACTCTCGCCCACGATGTCCTGCAGCAGCAGCGCATTGGCCAGCAGCTGCGCGAGCGTGGGTTCGTCCGGCACGGAGGCATGGTCCAGGCCGGGCCGTACCAGCGCGGCCACGATCACGGTCAGCAGCAGCGCCACCGCATAAGGCACCACCAGCCGCACGAAGCGCTTGGCGATGGCATGGCCCGCGTGGTCAAAGCGCGGCACACCCTGCGGTGCCAGGCTGGAGGCAGCCAGGTAACCGCCCAGCACCAAAAACACTTGCACCGCCATGCGACCGTAGTCGTACAGCCAGCCGATGAGCCCCGGCGCCAAGGGCTGGGCGATGTCCGACATCGGCCCATAAAACGCCAGGTGGTGCCACACGATGGCAATGCACGCCAGGCCTTTGGCCATATCGATGATGGGCGTGCGGGAGATGGGTGAAGACATGCTGGTTGGGGGCCGGGAGGTGAAGGTGCCGCAGGCCGTGCGCCTACAGGCGCACAGGCCAAAAACCTTCTATTGTCCCCTGTGATGGCACAAATGCTCGTCACGTAGGTGTCTGCACCCCGCCCGTACACCGCACCGCGCCTCGGACATGGATAACCCAGCGCACAACCCCGGCATATTCTGAATTTTCAGTAAATACTGAAAATTCAGAAATTACAGGCACAATGCATGGCCATGACCTACATCAACCATCTGCCCCCCCTCAACCGACAGTTCGTCGCCCACTTCGGCGAGATGGGCAGCCGGTGGGGCATCAACCGCACGGTGGGGCAGATGTATGCGCTCATCTTTCTGTCGTCCCGCCCGCTCAATGCTGACGAGATTGCCGAGACGCTGGAGTTCTCGCGGTCCAACGTGAGCATGGGCTTGAAAGAACTGCAGGCCTGGCGCCTGGTCAAGCTCAGCCACCAGCCCGGCGACCGGCGCGAGTATTTCGAGGCGCCCAAGGACGTGTGGGAGATCTTCCGTGTGCTGGCCGAAGAGCGCCGCCGCCGCGAAATCGAGCCCACGCTGTCGATGCTGCGCATGGCGCTGCTCGAAGAACCCGGCACCGACGCGGAGCGCCACGCCCAGGAGCGCATGCGCGAGATGCACGAGCTCATCGACCGGCTCATGACCTGGTTCGACGACGTGCAGCGCCTGGCGCCCGAGACCGCCATGCAGCTCATGGGCATGGGCACCGCGGTGACCCGGGTGCTGGAGTTCAAGGACCGGCTGACGGGCAAGGGCTCGCCGGCCAAGGACAACAAGGGGGCCTGAGGCCATGGACACCTTCATGCTGTCGCGCATCCAGTTCGCGGCCAACATCAGCTTTCACATCCTGTTCCCGACCATCACCATCGCGCTGTGCTGGTTCCTGGTGTTCTTTCGCCTGCGGTACACCGCCACGCGCGGCACGCCGGCGGCCAAGGGCTGGGAGCAGGCCTATTACCTGTGGACCAAGGTGTTCGCGCTCACCTTCGCGCTGGGCGTGGTCTCGGGCATCACGATGAGCTTTCAGTTCGGCACCAACTGGCCAGGCTTCATGGAACACGTGGGCAACATCGCCGGGCCGCTGCTGGGCTACGAGGTGCTCACGGCCTTCTTCCTGGAGGCCACCTTCCTCGGGATCATGCTGTTCGGCCGGGGCCGCGTGTCCGAGCGGGTGCACCTGGTCGCCACGCTGATGGTGGCGTTCGGCACCACGCTGTCGGCGTTCTGGATCTTGAGCCTGAACTCCTGGATGCAGACACCGCAGGGCTACGAGATCATCGACGGCAAGTTCCACGCGGTGGACTGGCTCGCCATCGTGTTCAACCCCTCGTTCCCCTACCGCCTGGGGCACAAGCTGCTGGCCTCCGCGCTGACGGCGGGCTTCCTCATCGCAGGCGTCAGCGCCTGGCAACTGCTCAAGGGCACGGCCACCGAGGGCACGCACAAGGCGCTGCGCACCGCCGTCGCCGCGGTGGCCGTGGCGATCCCTCTGCAGATCCTGATGGGCGACATGCACGGCCTGAACACGCTGCAGCACCAACCCGCCAAGATCGCGGCCATCGAGGGCATCTGGCACACCGAGAAAGGCGCGCCCCTCACGCTGTTCGGCCTGCCCAACGAAAAGGAAGGCCGCACCGACTACGCGCTGCAGATCCCCAAGGCCGCCAGCCTGATCCTGGCACACGACATCGACGCCGAGCTCAAGGGGCTGAACGAGTTTCCGGGTGCCCACCCACCGGTGGCACCGGTGTTCTGGGCCTTCCGCGTGATGGTGGGCATGGGCATGCTCATGCTGGCGGTGGCGTGGGCCAGCGCCTGGGTGCTGTACCGCCGCCGCAGGCAGGCCACCGCCGCCCTGCCCCGCGTGCTGCTGTTCACGCTGGTGGGCATGACATTCTCGGGCTGGGTGGCCACGCTGGCCGGCTGGTACGTGACGGAGATCGGCCGCCAGCCGTACCTGGTCTACGGCCTGTTCAAGACCGCGGACGCCGTGGCCACGCACCCGCCGGGCATGGTCGCGACCACGCTGGGAGCCTACCTCACGGTCTATGTGCTGCTGCTCGTGGCCTACATCGGCGTGATCAAGTACATGTCCGAGCACCCGGCCATGCCCGTACCGGCCGTACCGCCGCCGGCGCAGGCGCCGCTGCCCACACCCCCTGCCGCTTGAGGAGAACCCCATGGAAATGACCCTGGCCCATACGCTGCCCCTGGTGTTCATGGCCGTCATGGGGCTGGCGCTGCTGGCCTACGTGATCCTGGACGGCTACGACCTGGGCGTGGGCATCCTGCTGCCCCTGGCCACCGATGCCGAAAAGGACGTGATGGTCTCCAGCATCGGTCCCTTCTGGGACGCCAACGAAACCTGGCTCGTGCTGGGCGTGGGCGTGCTGCTGATCTGCTTTCCGATGGCGCACAGCGTGGTGCTGTCGGCGCTGTACCTGCCCGTGGCCGCCATGCTGCTGGGGCTGACCCTGCGCGGCGTGGCGTTCGACTTTCGGGTCAAGGCCCGCGATGCGCACAAGGCCACCTGGAACAAGCTGTTTGCCGGTGGGTCGCTGGTCACCACGCTGGCGCAGGGCTGGATGCTGGGCGCGTACGTCACCGGTTTCCAGAACGACGCCTGGGGCCTGCTGTTCTCGGCGGGCATCGCGCTCACGCTGCCGGCGGCGTACGCCATGCTCGGTGTGGGCTGGCTGCTGATGAAGACCGATGGCGACCTGCAGACCAAAGCCGCCACGTGGGGCCAGCGCGTGCTGTGGCCCATGGGCCTGGCGCTGCTGGGCATCTCGCTGGCCACACCGCTGGTCAGCCACACCGTGTTCGCCAAATGGTTCGTGCTGCCCGAGCTGTTCGCGCTGCTGCCGATTCCGCTGGCGTGCGTGGCGGCGTTCTTCGCCATCCGCCACGTGCTGGGCACGCCGCGTGTGGTGCAGGCAGGCTACGGCTGGATCGTGTTCGTGGCCACGGTGCTGATCTTCATGCTGGCGTTCCTGGGCCTGGCCTACAGCATCTACCCGTACATCGTGATCGACCGCCTCACGGTGTGGGACGCCGCCAGCGCACCGGAGTCGCTGGTCGTGATCGGCATCGGCATGGCCATCACGCTGCCGGCGATCATCGTGTACACGGTCTTCATGTACCGGGTGTTCTGGGGCAAGGCGCGGGAGCTGACGTATGGGTTGTGAAGGGTCAGCAATGCAGGCCGCACACCACCAAGACCGTTCGCGCTGAGCCCGTCGAAGCGCCGTGCAAGGCTTCGACAGGCTCAGCCCGAACGGATGGAGGCTGCAGAAGCTGCTCCATCTCGCTACCTCATGGACTCGCCCAACACCCCGCCGCTGCAGCCAGCTCAATATCAATACCGCAAGCTCCCCTCCGCATCCACAATGGCCAGCTCCACATAGGTAGACCCGTTGTGGCTCCTGGGCGAGTACTTGACGTTGAAGCGCCCGAACGAGATCTCGCCCGCGTCTTCCATGGTCTTGGTGAACGACTCGGTGGTCAGGTTGCGGCCGGTGCGGCGCAGGCCCTCCACCAGCAGCCGGGCGTGCACGAAGCCCTCGAACTGCGAGGCCGACGGCTGGGCGTTGGGCGACTTGGCGCGCAGCAGGGCCAGGTACTCGGCCACCACCGGCACGGTGGTGTTGCGCAGCGACGGCATGATCTGCGCCAGGATGATGCCGCGCGCCTTGTCCTTGAGCTCGCGCTGGATCACGTCCATGCTGGCCACCGAAAATCCGTAGTACGCCGGCCGCGCCGCCGTGGCCTGCACGGCCTTGACGAAGCTGGTGAACGTGGTGCCCGCCGTGGCCACGATGACGGCCTGCGGCTGCGCCTTCTCGGCCGCTTGCGCGGCGGCCGCGAAGTCGGGCTGCTTGGGGTCGACCTTGATCTCGGCGACGAACGCGAGCTTTTCTTCGTCGGATGCCTTCTTGAGTTCGGCCAGCAGTGTCTTGCCCAGGCCGTCGTCCTGGTAGAACACCGCCACGCGGCTGATGCCCTGCTGGCGCAGCTGGGACACGATCTTGGTGGCCTCGCTGGCGTAGCCTGCGCGCACGTGGAAGACCAGCGGGTTCAGCGTTTCACGGAACACCGATGCCCCCGTGACCGGGCCGAACAGCAGTGTGCGGTGCTCCTTGATCAACGGCAGGATGGCGGCGGTCTGTGCCGTGCCGGTGCTGTTGTAGATCATGAAGACCTTGTCGGTCTCCAGCAGCTGGCGCGTGTTCTCCACGGCCTTGGCGGTGTCGAAGGCGTCGTCCAGCGTGGTGTAGCGGATCATGCGGCCGTGCACGCCGCCCTGCGCGTTCACGGCGTCGAACATCAGCCGCGAGCCCTCTCCGTACTGCGCCGTCTGCGGGCCCAGGGGGCCGGAGAGCACTGCCGACGCGCCCAGCCGGATCTCGTCGTTCGTCACGCCCTCATTGCGGGCATGCGCGCCCTGGCTGGCACCCAGGGCCAGCAACAGCAGGCCCAGCAAAGTTGAACGAAGCATGGCGCGATCCCCCGCGATGATGGTGAGCAGCACTCGCTGTCCGCGGCGCTGATCTGGTTATGGTTCATCATCATTCACCAGGCCGAGCGGCGCCGTCTATTGGGGGTTTGCCCGGTCCCGATCGGTGCAAAAACCTGCCAGAGCCGCTGCACAAACAGCTGCGCCCGCAGCGCGTGACACGCTGCGGGCGCAGGGGAGATACCAGCGGGCCGACCCCACAGCCGGCCTGACGGGGATGCAGAACTCAGAGCTTGAGGCGGGCGCGGGCGGCCTGGTACTCGGTGCGCAGGCGAGCCACCAGGTCGGCGGTGCTGGTCACGGCGTCGATGGCACCGATGCCCTGGCCGCAGCCCCAGATGTCCTTCCAGGCCTTCTTGGCGTCGCCGCCGAAGTTCATCTTGCTGGGGTCGGACTCGGGCAGGTTGTCGGGGTCCATGCCAGCCGCGCGGATGGACGGCGCCAGGTAGTTGCCGTGCACGCCGGTGAAGAGGTTGCTGTAGACGATGTCGTCGGAGTTGCCGGCCACGATGGCCTGCTTGTACTCGTCGCTGGCACGCGCCTCGTGCGTGGCGATGAAAGCCGAGCCGATGTAGCCAAAATCCGCGCCCATGGCCTGCGCGGCCAGCACCGCGTCACCGCTGGCGATGGAGCCGCTGAGCGCGACGGGGCCGTCGAACCACTGGCGGATCTCCTGGATCAGCGCGAACGGGCTCTTCACGCCCGCATGGCCGCCGGCACCGGCTGCCACGGCGATCAGGCCGTCGGCCCCCTTCTCGATGGCCTTGTGCGCGAACTTGTTGTTGATGATGTCGTGCAGCACGATGCCGCCCCAGGCGTGCACGGCCTGGTTCACATCCTCACGGGCGCCCAGGCTGGTGATGATGATCGGGACCTTGTACTTGGCGCAGACCTGCATGTCGTGGTCGAGCCGGTCATTGCTCTTGTGCACGATCTGGTTGATGGCGAAGGGCGCGGCAGGCTTGTCCGGATTCGCCTTGTTGTAGGCGGCCAGCGTCTCGGTGATCTCGGCCAGCCATTCGTCGAGCAACTCGGCCGGGCGGGCATTGAGCGCAGGCATGGAACCCACGACACCCGCCTTGCACTGCTCGATCACGAGCTTGGGGTTGCTGATGATGAACAGCGGCGACCCGATGACGGGGAGCGAGAGGTTCTGCAAAACGGGAGGCAGTGTGGACATGGCAGCGACTTCCAGGACAAAGAATGGTATTCAAAAAAACCCCTACCGCTTGATAGACAAGCGCTAGCAGCTATTATTTTTATAGCAACCGCCTGGTGCACGGCACAAGGCGGGTCTCCTCACAACACGCGGCATGGTCACGCTGGACCGTGCCGTTCACAGATGCGACAAATCTGTAGATCTGTCGACCTGCCGATCAGAAAGCGTCGAGCGCCAGTTCCGTCACGCTGGCAGCACCTTCGACGATGCTGTCGCGCAGGCCCGGTGCCTTGACCAGGATGTGCTCCGCGTAGAACTGCGCTGTCGTGATTTTTGCCTGCATGAACACGGTGTCCTGTCCCTTGTGCAACAGCTCCTGGGCCACCAGCAGGCTGCGCGCCAGCTGCCAGCCCGCCACGACGTTGCCTGCCAGCATCAGGTAGGGCACGCTGCCCGCGAACACAGCGTTGGGCTGGGTCTTGGTGCCGCCCGCCACGAAGTCGATCACGTCGAGCAGCGCCTTGCGCGCAGCCGTGAGGCGTTTGGCGACGGCCAGGGCGGCCGGGGTGCCGCTGGCCAGCAGCTCGCCTTCGGTGGTCTCGATCTGCGCAGCAATGCCCTTGGCCACCTGGCCGCCATCGCGCGCCGTCTTGCGGCCCACGAGGTCGTTGGCCTGGATGGCGGTGGTGCCTTCGTAGATGGTCAGAATCTTGGCGTCGCGGTAGTACTGCGCGGCGCCGGTTTCTTCGATGAAGCCCATGCCGCCGTGCACCTGCACGCCCAGGCTGGTGACCTCCAGGCTGGTCTCGGTGCTGTAGCCCTTGACCAACGGCACCATGAACTCATAGAACGCCTGGTTCTGCTTGCGCGTGTCGGCGTCCGGGTGGTGGTGCGCGGCATCGAACGCGGCCGCCGCCACGGTGGCCATGGCGCGGCAGCCTTCCACGGTGGCGCGCATGGTCATGAGCATGCGCTTCACATCGGGGTGGTGAATGATGGCCGCGCTGGCGGCCATGGAGCCGTCCACCGGGCGGCTCTGCACGCGGTCCTTGGCGTACTGCACGGCCTTCTGGTAGGCGCGCTCAGAGATCGCGATGCCCTGCATGCCCACGGCATAGCGCGCGGCGTTCATCATGATGAACATGTATTCGAGGCCGCGGTTTTCTTCGCCGACCAGGTAGCCCACCGCACCACCGTGGTCGCCGAACTGCAGCACCGCCGTGGGCGATGCCTTGATGCCCAACTTGTGCTCGATGCTCACGCAGTGCGCGTCGTTGCGCGCGCCCAGCGTGCCGTCCTGGTTGACCATGAATTTGGGCACCACGAACAGGCTGATGCCCTTCACACCCTCAGGCGCACCCGCCACCCGGGCCAGCACCAGATGCACGATGTTCTCGGCCATGTCGTGTTCGCCGTAGGTGATGAAGATCTTGGTGCCGAAGACCTTGTAGCTGCCATCGGCCTGGGGTTCGGCACGCGTGCGCACCAGGGCCAGGTCCGAGCCCGCCTGGGGTTCGGTCAGGTTCATGGTGCCGGTCCACTCGCCGGTCACCAGCTTTTCAAGGTACGTGGTCTTGAGCTCGTCGCTGCCGGCGGTGAGCAGCGCTTCGATGGCGCCGTCGGTCAGCAATGGGCACAGCGCAAAGCTCATGTTGGCGCTGTTGGTCATCTCGATGCACGCCGCACCGATGGTCTTGGGCAGGCCCTGGCCGCCGAAGTCGGCCGGGTGCTGCAGGCCTTGCCAGCCGCCTTCGCCGTATTGGCGAAAGGCCTCCTTGAAGCCGGGGGTGGTGGTGACCACGCCGTCTTTCCAGCTCGACGGGTTCTTGTCGCCTTCGAAGTTGAGCGGAGCCAGCACGCCCTCGTTGAACTTGGCGCACTCTTCCAGCACGGCCTGCGCTGTGTCGAGCCCCGCGTCTTCAAAACCGGGGATCTGCGCGATCTGTTCAATGCAGGCCAGGTGCTCGATGGCGAACAGCATGTCCTTGACGGGGGCGATGTAACTCATGAAAGTCTCCGAGATAGCGGAAAAAACTCAAAAAAAAGGCACCGCAAGCGATGCCTTTTTGCGGGCCAGCGGCGTGCTCAGAGCGCCTTGACCAATTCAGGAACGGCCGTGAACAGATCAGCCTCCAGGCCATAGTCGGCCACGCTGAAGATCGGCGCTTCCGGGTCCTTGTTGATCGCGACGATCACCTTGGAGTCCTTCATGCCGGCCAAGTGTTGGATGGCGCCCGAGATGCCGGCGGCCACGTACAGCTGCGGCGCCACGATCTTGCCCGTCTGGCCCACTTGCAGGTCGTTCGGTGCGTAGCCCGCATCCACCGCGGCGCGCGATGCGCCGATGGCGGCGCCCAGCTTGTCGGCCAGGGGGGTGATGACTTCGTCGAACTTTTCCTTGCTGCCCAGCGCGCGTCCACCGGAGACGATGATCTTGGCGGCGGTCAGCTCGGGGCGGTCGTTCTTGGCGATCTCGCTGCCCAGGAAGGTGCTCTTGCCGGCGTCGGCGGTTGCAGCGGCGGTTTCCACCGCTGCGGAGCCACCAGTGGCGGCAGCAGCGTCAAAGCCCGTGGTGCGCACGGTGATGACCTTCACGCTGTCGGCGCTTTGCACCGTGGCGACGGCGTTGCCGGCGTAGATGGGGCGCTCGAAGGTGTCGGCGGCGACCACCTTGGTAATGTCGCTGATCTGCGCGACGTCGAGCTTGGCGGCCACGCGGGGGGCCACGTTCTTGCCGCTGGCGGTGGACGCGAACAGGATGTGGCTGTAGCTCGAGGCAATGGCCAGCACCTGGGCGGCCACGTTTTCTGCCAGGCCGTGTTCGAGGCCCGGGGCATCGGCATGGATGACCTTGGCGACGCCGGCGATCTGGCCCGCAGCGGCTGCGGCGGCGCCTGCGTTGTGGCCGGCCACCAGCACGTGCACGTCGCCGCCACACGCCACAGCGGCGGTCACGGTGTTGAGGGTTGCGCCCTTGATGGTCGCGTTGTCGTGTTCAGCAATAACGAGTACGGTCATTTCTTGTTCTCCTTAGATGACTTTTGCTTCGTTCTTGAGCTTGTCGACCAGGGCGGCCACGTCGGCCACCTTGACGCCCGCACCGCGCTTGGCGGGCTCGGTCACTTTCAGGGTCTTCAGGCGCGGCGCCACGTCCACGCCGAGGTCTTCGGGCTTGAGGGTATCGAGCTGCTTCTTCTTGGCCTTCATGATGTTGGGCAAGGTGACGTAGCGGGGCTCGTTCAGGCGCAGGTCGGTGGTAATGACCGCTGGCAGTGTGAGCGACAGCGTCTCAGCGCCGCCATCGACTTCACGGGTCACGCTGACCTTGTCGGCCGACAGTTCGACCTTGCTGGCGAACGTGGCTTGCGGCAGGTCGGCCAGGGCCGCCAGCATCTGGCCGGTCTGGTTGGCATCGTCGTCGATGGCCTGCTTGCCCAGGATGATGAGGCCGGGCTGTTCCTTGTCGACCAGGGCCTTGAGCAGCTTGGCCACGGCCAGGGGCTGCAGCTCGGCATCGGTCTCGACCAGGATGGCGCGGTCGGCGCCGATGGCCATGGCGGTGCGCAGGGTTTCCTGGCACTGGGCCACGCCGCAGGACACAGCGATGACCTCGGTCACCAGGCCCTTTTCTTTCAGGCGCACGGCCTCTTCGACGGCGATCTCGTCAAAGGGGTTCATGCTCATCTTCACGTTGGCGATGTCCACACCCGTATTGTCCGATTTGACGCGGACCTTCACGTTGTAGTCCACCACGCGCTTGACAGGGACCAAGACCTTCATTGCTGCGGCTCCTAGAGTTGGTTGAATTGACGTTTACGTAAACTAGAACATTCTATGCCGCGCTGCAGCGAGAGTGCTACGGAGCCGGGACACAGCGTGCAGGATCGAAAAAAAGAACGATCGTGCTTTTTACAGATTATAGGCGACTGCAGCGGCCACTTGTCCAGTGCGGCTGTCGCATGCGGCAACCGGGGTCTGCGTCAGGGCCTACGGAGCCGCACCGGACGGCGCGGAAGGCGTAACCGCAGGCGCCAGGGCCGCAGGCAATGCGCCATCGACCTGCACATGCATGACCCGCTGCGGGTAGGGGATTTCGATTTTGTGGGCGCGCAAAGCCTTCAGGATGGCGCGGTTGATTTCAGAGCGCAGCCCCAGCGACCCGTTCTCCGGGTCGGCGATCCAGAAGCCCACGGTGAACTCCAGGCCATCGGCCCCAAACGCCGACAAGGCCACGCTGGGAGCAGGGTCGCGCAGTACGCGGCTGCTGGCCAGCGCGGCCTCGGCAAGCAGGCCGGTGGCAAGGTCCACATCGGTCTCGTAAGCCACGCTGACCACCGTGGAGAGCCACACCCGCGTGTCGGCCAGCGACAGGTTCTCGACCCGCTGGATGATCAGCATCTCGTTGGGCACGATTGACTCGCGGCCCGTGGACGAGCGCACCACGGTGTAGCGCGCCCTGATGTCGGTGATGCGGCCTTCGAAATTGTCGACGCGCACGTTGTCGCCGATGCGCATGCTGCGTTCGGCCAGGATCACGAAGCCGCTCACGTAGTTGGACGCGAGCTTTTGCAGGCCAAACCCCAGCCCCACGCCGATGGCGCCACCCAGCACAGACAGTGCGGTCAAGTCGATCCCCACGGCCGACAGCGCCATGATCAGGCCCACGAAAATCAGCAGCGCCCGCACCGCGTTGCTCACCGCCTTGCGCAGCGACAGCTCGGCGCCCGTGGCGGCACGCAGCAGGCGCGCCTCGATGGCGGCCGATATCCACAGCGCGATCAGCAGCACCGCGCCTGCGGTGAGCGCCCCTTCGATGAGAGTGCGCACCGACAGGTTGGAGCCACCGACCTTCCAGTGGATCTGGTCCAGCTCCTCCAGCACCAGCGGCAGCAGGCCCGTGACCCACAGCACCATGCCCAGCCAGGCCACCCAGGAAATCGATCGCTCGATGGGCCGCACCCAGGTGGCGTCCGGGTACGCGGCCTGCAGCACCTTCACGCCGATGCGGATCACCACCAATGACACCAGCACCGGAATCGCCACCCGGAACACCGCCAGCGGCATCCAGTGCATCAACGAGGTGCGGGCCACGTAGGCCAGGCTCAGCAGCGCCAGCGGGAACAGCGCTCCGTCGATGACGCGGGTGCCGAACAGGATCGACCGCGGGTCCCCGTGGTGCAGCCCGCGCTGCAGCAGCGTGACCAGCCACCAGGCCAGCCCCACGCAGGCCACCAGCGCGGCCAGCTCCACCAACACCGTGGGGCGCACAAAGGCCTCGGCCCAGCGCCCCAGGCCGTCCAGCATCAAACTTGCGTCTACAGCCATGGTGTTCACTGCTTCCATTCAGGCTGGCGCTTGTCGGCAAAGGCGCGTGCGCCCTCCTGCGCCGCGGCGTCCATCATGTTCGTGGCCATGGCCTGGCCCGCCAGCTGGTAGGCGGCGTCCATGCCCAGTTCGCGCTGCTGGTACACCAGCGCCTTGCCCATGGCCACGGCCACGCGGGGCTTATTCAGGATGGCCTGCACCAGCTGCTCGACTTCGGCATCCAGCGCGTCGGCCGGCACCACCCGGTTGACCAGCCCCTGCGCCAGCGCGGTGGGCGCGTCGATGAAGTCGCCCGTCAGCAGCATCTCCATCGCCCGCTTGGCCGGCACATTGCGCACCAGCGGCACGCTGGGCGTGGCGCAGAACAGGCCGTAGTGGATGCCGCTGGTGGCAAAGCTGGCGGTGTCGGCCGCCACGGCCAGATCGCACTGCGCCACCAGCTGGCAACCCGCCGCGGTGGCCATGCCCTGCACGCGCGCAATCACCGGCACCGGCAGCTTGTGGATGGTGAGCATCATGCGGCTGCATTGGGCAAACAGCTTTTGGTAGTAAGCCAGCTCGGGGTTCGCGGCCATGTCCTTCAAGTTGTGGCCCGCGCAAAAGGCCTTGCCCGCTGCAGCCAACACCACCACCCGCACCGACTCGTCGCGGCCCGCGGCATCCAGCGCCTGCTGCAGCGCGGACAGCATCTCGGTGCCCAGCGCGTTGAAGCGGGCCGGGTCGTTCAGGGTCAGGGTGACCACGCCGCGCGCATCGCGGGTGGCCAGCAGCAATTGTTCAGAGTTCAAGGTCGTCATATCTTTTCTATTCATAGACAGCGAGCGTCAAACCAAGCACGCTGCCATGCCAGCGCCACCGTGGAACTGGCTCCGCCAGGCCACGGGTGGCGTCCCCTCAGGGGGAAGACGCCGCAGGCGGCTCAGGGGGAGCCAGGGATGCTCTGCACGAATCAGCGCGTCGTGGGCATCTGCGGGCTCGGGCAGTCTGCAGCGTTGCAAATACTCGCAATAGCTCCAGCTATTGCTGCGTTTTGCGCCTTGCAGCCCCTCCCGATCCGCAGCGCCCACTTTCCGCTTGATTCGTGCAGAGCATCCCTAAAGATCCGCAAGGACCCGCAAATGCGCTTCCACGCTGCGCGCCAGCGGCCCCATCACATAGCCGCCTTCCAGGCACGAGACGATACGTCCCTTGGAATATCGCAGCGCCACATCCTTCACCCGCTGGGTGATCCAGGCGTAGTCCTGCTCGGTCAGGCCCAGCTGCCCCATGTCGTCTTCGCGGTGACCATCGAAGCCTGCGCTCACAAAAATCATTTCGGGCTTGAAGGCCTCCAGCCGGGGCATCCACATCATCTCGATGATCTCGCGGATGTCCATGCCGCGGGTGTACGCCGGTACCGGCACATTGACCATGTTGGGGGCCGGGCTCTGGTCTCCGCTGTACGGGTAGAACGGGTGCTGGAAGATGCTGACCATCAGCGCACGCGGGTCGTTGGCCAGAATGTCCTCGGTGCCGTTGCCGTGGTGCACGTCGAAGTCCACCACCGCCACACGCCGCAGGTTGTAGCGCTGCAGCGCGTACTTGGCCGCCACCGCCACGTTATTGAAGAAGCAAAAGCCCATGGCCTTGTCACGGCAGGCATGGTGGCCGGGCGGGCGCACGGAGCAGAACGCGTTCTCGATCTCCCCGGCCATCACCGCATCGGTCGCGGCCAGCGCCGCACCAGCAGCGCGCAGCGATGCCTTCCAGGTGTGGGCGTTGATGGAGGTATCGGTGTCGATCTGCGCGTAATGGGGGCCGCCCGCCATCAGCTCTTCGTTGAGCCGGTCGGACAGTCCTCGCAACGCGGCAATGTGCATGCGGCCGTGGGCCAGTTCGATGTCGGCGAGCGACGCCTCGGGGGCGTCGTAGCGCTCCAGCGCATCGCCCACACCGGTGACCAGCAAGCGGTCTTCGATGGCATCCAGCCGTTCGGGACATTCAGGGTGACCCGGGCCCATCTCGTGCTTCCAACAGTCCCGATGGGTGAAATAGCCCGTCTTGCTCACAGTCTTGTCCCCGCGTATCGCAATTTTTGGTGTTTTTCGGATAACGTCGCGCTATGAATGCACAGCACAAGATCAAATCCTTACTGGATCAGCTTAACACGGTGATCGTCGGCAAACAGGCCCAGGTACAGGACTGCGTGGCCTGCCTGCTGGCCGGCGGGCACCTGCTCATCGAAGACGTGCCCGGGGTGGGCAAGACCACGCTGGCCCATGCACTCTCGCGCACCTTCGGCCTGCAGTTTTCGCGCGTTCAGTTCACGGCCGACCTGATGCCCAGCGACCTGACCGGCGTGTCGGTGTACGAGCGCGGCAAGGAGTCCTTCGTGTTCCACCCCGGCCCGGTGTTCGCGCAGGTGCTGCTCGCCGACGAGATCAACCGCGCCAGCCCCAAGACCCAGAGCGCGCTGCTCGAAGCCATGGAAGAAAAACAGGTGTCGGTGGAAGGCGAGACCCGCCCCCTGCCCCACCCCTTCTTCGTGATCGCCACGCAGAACCCGCACGACCAACTGGGTACCTTCGCGCTGCCCGAGTCGCAACTCGACCGCTTTCTGATGCGCATCTCCATCGGCTACCCCGACCGCGCGGCCGAACGCGTGCTGCTGGCCGGCGCCGACCGCCGCGACATGGTCGACACCATGCTGCCCCTGCTGTCGGACGAGGAGCTGGCCGAACTGCAGCGCCAGGTGGTGGCCGTACACACGGCCGACCCGCTGCTGAACTATGTGCAGGACCTGATCGCCGCCACCCGCTCGGGCCGCTGGTTTCTGCAGGGCCTGTCGCCCCGCGCGGGCATCGCCCTGGTGCGCGCGGCCAAGGCGCAGGCGCTCATCAGCGGGCGCGACTACGTGGCCCCCGACGACGTGCAGGCCGTGCTACCCCAGACGATCGCCCACCGCCTGGTGCCCGTGGGGGATGCGGGGCGCGGGGCTGTGGAGCAGGTGCGGGCCATGGTGGATGCAGTACCGCTGGCCTGACGCATGGACTCCGCTGCCCCGCTCTCCCTCTCCCCCTTGGCGCGCTGGCGTGGCTTGGCGGCGCGGCTTAGCCCGATGGCACCGCTGCGCCGGCGCTTTCAGCACTGGTGGCAGGGCCGGTTGCCGCTGAACGACACGCTGACGCTGACCCAGCGCAATGTGTACATCTTGCCCACCGGGGCTGGCTGGATGCTGGCGCTGACGCTGATCGTCCTGCTCATTGCCTCCATCAACTACCAGCTCAACCTGGGCTATCTGCTGACGTTTCTGCTCGCCGGCAGCGCGGTGATCGGCATGCACATCTGCCACGCCAACCTGCGCGGCCTCACACTGCACCTGAAGGCGCCCGACCCCCACTTCATGGGTACCAGCACGGCGTTCGACATCCAGGTGTCCAGCGAACGCAAGACGCCGCGCTATGGCATTGCGCTGTCGGTGCACGGCACGGGCAAGGAGTCGCACCATTGGGCCTGGACGGACGTGCCGGCGCAGGGGCAGGCCAGCGTGCAGGTGGCGTTCAAGCCAGAGCGCCGGGGCCTGCACCATGTGCCCACGCTCACGGCCGAGACCCGGTTTCCGCTGGGCACCTTCCGGGTGTGGACATACTGGCGCCCCGCCGCCCAGGTGCTGGTCTACCCCATGCCGGAAACTCCTGCGCCACCCCTGCCCGCCGGCGAGCCGCGCGCGGGCGGGTCCGGCAGCACGCCGACCCAGGGCATCGGCGAGTTCGACGGTGTGCGCGCCTACCGGCGCGGCGACCCTTTGAAGCTGGTGGTCTGGAAGAAAGCCGCCAAGACCTTGGGCACGGGCACGGATGACCTCGTCAGCCGGGATGCGCAACAGGCCCAGCGGCAGGAACTGTGGCTGGACCTGGCGCGCGCCACGCTGCCCGACCATGAGGCACGCATCTCGCGCCTCGCGGCCTGGGTGCTGCAGGCCGACCGGCTCGGGCTGGAATACGGACTGCGCCTGCCGGGCGTCGAAATAAACCCCGACACCGGCGCCGCGCACCGCAGGCGTTGCCTGGAGGCGTTGGCACTGTGCTGACAGCAGCATCGAATTGCCCTCCGCCGCAGCACTCAAAAGCCCTTAAAGCTTTTTTCAATAGCAAATCATTCACCGGAACGCCAAGCGTGACTCTTTCGCAATGACCCTGCGCCAAACGCTGACCTCCCTGCCGCGCGACGCGCGCGACACGCTGTTCCTGTTGTTCGTGATCGTCTGGGTCATCGCGCCGCAGGTGCCCAACCTTCCGGTGTGGACCACCGTGCTCGCGGGCGGGCTGCTGCTGTGGCGCGGCTGGCTGGCCATCAAGGGCAAGGCCCTGCCCGGCCGCTGGACGGTGGCCGCGCTGCTGGCGCTGGCGGTGGTGGGCACGCTGCTCACCCACCGCACGATCCTCGGTCGCGACGCCGGGGTCACGCTGATCGTGTTGCTGCTGGTGCTCAAGATGCTGGAGCTGCGCGCCCGGCGCGACGCGATGGTGGTGTTCTTCCTGGGCTTCTTCACGATGCTCAGCAATTTCTTCTTCTCGCAGTCGCTGCCCACCGCCGCTGCCATGCTGGTGGCGCTGCTGGGCCTGCTGATGGCGCTGGTCAACGCGCACATGCCCGTGGGGCGCCCTGCCCTCGCGCAGACCTTCCGCATCGCCGGCACCATGGCCTTGCTGGGTGCCCCGATCATGGTGGCGCTGTTCATGCTGTTCCCGCGCATGGCGCCGCTGTGGGGCATGCCCAGCGAGAACCTCACCGGGCGCAGCGGCCTGTCGGGCACGATGAAGATCGGCGACATGGCCGAGATCGCGCTCGATGAGCGCGTGGCCATCCGCCTGCGCTTCGAAGGGAGCGTCGACGATGTGCCGCCCCAGGCGATGCTCTATTTCCGCGGCCCCGTCTTGACGGGCTTCGACGGCCGGCAGTGGAATGCGGAACCGTTTCGCGAAGACAGCGCATGGGCGGCCCGTGTGGCCCTGCCGGCAAACCTGCAGACCAGCGGCCGCGCCGTGCGGTACGAAGTGACGCTCGAACCCCAGCGGCAACCCTGGCTGATGGTGCTGGAAGCCACCCCCGAGGCGCCCAGCCTGCCCAACATGCAGGCTTACATGACGCAGGATCTACAGTGGCTGACCACGCGGCCCATCACGGAGGTGCTGCGCTATCAGGCCGTGAGCTACCCGGAGTTCCGCCATGGCCCACAGCAATCGGTGCGCCCATTGCGCGTGCACACCGAGCTGCCGCCCGGTTTCAACCCGCGCACTCTGGAGCTAGCCACGCAGATGCGGGCAGATCCGGTCCTGTCCGGCGGAGGGACGCAGGCCCTCGTCACTGCAGCCCTGCAACGCCTGCGCACCGGCGGCTACAGCTATTCCCTCGACCCTGGCGTCTTCGGCGAACACACCGCCGACGAATTCTGGTTCGACCGCAAGGAAGGTTTTTGCGAACACATCGCCTCCGCGTTCGTCATCCTGATGCGCGCCATGGACGTGCCTGCCCGCATCGTCACCGGCTACCAGGGCGGTGAGCGCAACCCGGTGGATGGCTACTGGACCGTGCGCAACGCCGATGCGCATGCCTGGGCCGAAGTCTGGATGGAAGGCCGCGGCTGGGTGCGCGTGGACCCCACCGGCGCGGTATCCCCCGGCCGGATCGGCCAGTTCCAGCGCCTGCGGGCCCCCCAGGGCGCTTTCGCTGCGGCAATGGGCACCATCGGGATGACCCAGAGCCTGCGCGCCGTCTGGGAAGCCGTCAACAACAGCTGGAACCAGTGGGTGCTCAACTACACCCAGAGTCGCCAGATGGACCTGCTCAAGGCCCTGGGGTTCGAATCGCCCAGTTGGCAGGACCTGACCACGGTCCTGGGCTACCTGATCATCTCAGCTGCCGTGGTGGCTGGAGCCTGGGGCCTGTGGGAACGCAGCCAGCACGACCCGTGGCTGCGGCTGCTGGCGCGCACGCGCCAGCGGCTGGCGCGTGCAGGCCTGGCGTTGCCGGACAACCTGCCGCCCCGCGCGATGGCAGAGCGCGTGCAGGCACAATTCGGAACCCCGGCCGCCGCGGTCGCCGAGTGGCTGCTGCGCCTGGAGCGCCTGCGCTATGCCCCCGACCCCGGCGCTGAACTCGGCACACTGCGCAGCGAGTTCCGCAGCCTGCCGTGGCCCAAGCCTGCCCCCCATTGAATCCACCGATATCGGACATGCTGAATCCCCTGAGCCGGACCGCCCTTGCAATTGCTATCACATTGGTAGCATCCCTCTCCACCCCAGCCAGCGCTAACACGCAAAAATCCCCGAAACCCGCGGGCAAGAGCAGCGCAGCGCCCGCCAGGCAACCCGCCGTCCTGTACGCCACCCGCCCCGAGGCGCTGCAGTTTGCCGACGACCTGGCCGCGCGCCGCGACCTGGACCGCGAGTGGGTGCGCCAGGCCATCGGCCAGGCGCAGTTCCTCACGCAGGTGCCCCGCCTGATGCTGCCGCCAGCCAAGGGCACGGCCAAGAACTGGCGCGTGTACCGCAGCCGCTTTGTGGAGCCCATACGCATCCGCGCGGGCGTGCGCTTTTGGCAGCAGAACGAGGCCGCACTCGCGCGGGCCGAGCGCGAATACGGCGTGCCTGCAGAGATCATCGTGGGCATCATCGGCGTGGAAACCATCTACGGCCAGCAGATGGGCAACTTCCGTGTGATGGATGCGCTGGCCACGCTGGCCTTCGACTTCCCGTCGGCCCACCCGCGTGCCAAGGAGCGCACCGAGTTCTTTCGCCGCGAGCTCGAGCAGTTTTTGAGCTTCACCAACCGCAGCAACACCGACCCGTTCGAGGCCCGGGGCAGCTATGCCGGTGCCATGGGCCTGGGCCAGTTCATGCCGTCCAGTTGGGTGCGCTATGCCATCGACTTCGATGGCGACGGCCGTGTGGACCTGTTCAACAGTCCGGCCGACGCTATCGGCTCGGTCGCCAACTACTTTCGCGGCCACGGCTGGACGCCCGGTATGCCCACGCACTTCGGCGTGCAGTTCGACACCGCACGTCTGCAGCTCGATGACCTGATGGCCCCCGACATCCTGCCCACCTTCAGCGTGGCCAGCATGCAGGCCAAGGGCGCCGTGCTGGACGCCGCGGGCGTGCAGCACACCGGCCCCCTGGCCTTGATCGAACTGCAAAACGGCGGCGATGCCGCCAGCTACGTGGCAGGCACCGAGAACTTCTACGCCATCACCCGCTACAACTGGTCGAGCTACTACGCGATGGCCGTGATCGAGCTGGGCCGCGAAGTGTCCGCCGCGCGCGCCGGGCAGTGATCGCCGGAGTCCCCGGGCTCCGCAGCAGCCGGTGACCAGCCGAGTTCCGGTGCGATGTACCGCGCGGTGTCGCTCAGGATCTGCGCATAGTCTTCGACGCTGAAGTCGTACGGCAGCTCCAGCCGCAGCGCCTGCACTTGCGGCACGATGGGATCCTTGCGCAGGCTCTCCAGAATCTCGTCCGACGTGCCCACCAGGTCGCGCGCGAACAGCGTGCGGCGGTCGCCCTGCGGTCCCAGCGTGCGCGGCAACCGCAATGCAGCCCATGCACGGTAGCGGGCGCGCGTGCCGGCGTCCGCACTGTCCAGCGGCACGATGACCCGCCCCAGCGCCACACGCGGCGCATACGGCGCCGACCAGTTCGCGTGGAACAAGTCGAGCTGGCTGCGCTGCGCCGCGAAGAAGTCGTCCGTCTGCTCACCTCGGTTGAGATTGCCGATCAGCAAGTGGTAGCCGTTCGCACCCGCCCATTGGGCTGACCGCAAAGAGCCGCCCCCGTACCACAGGCGCTCCACCAGCCCTGCAGCATGCGGCTGCACCCGCGGGCGCTGGCGGCCTGCAGGCGACTCCACGAAGAAATCATCGTCACCCAAGAAGTCGCCGCGCAAATTGCTGCGCAAGCGCTCCACCCGGGCGTGCGAAAAATCGATGGCCTGCGCATCGCCGTCGAACAAGCGCCCGCCCAACAGCGGCCCGTACGGCGGCGCCCCCGCACTCAGCCCCACCTGCAGCCGCCCGCGCGACAGCACGTCCACCGTCGCCAGGTCCTCGGCCAGCCGAAAAGGGTTCTCATACCCCATCTGGATCACCGCCGTGCCCAGCGCGATGCGCCGCGTGCGCTGCGTGGCGGCGGCCAGCAGCGTGGCCGCTGACGACACCGCCCGCTCCAGATGCCGCTGACGCACCCATGCGCCCTGGTAGCCCAGGGCTTCCCCCAGCTCGAACAGGCGCAAGGTGTCTTCCAGCCCTTGCAGCGGGCTGTCCTCGGCATAGTTGCCAGGGGTCAGGAATGCGAGATGCGCGATGGCCATGGTCAAAACTTCGGTAGTCCTGGGGGGTTGGTTTCGGATTTGGGCAAGGCCTCCTCCAGCAAGCTCCAGCGCTGCAGCGCCTGCGTGTACTTGCCGTTCTTGATGAGCCCGTTGGTGGCCAGCGTCAGCGCATCGGCCAGGCCCGATCCCTTGCGCGTGGTGATGGCCACGTCGGACTTGAGCGGCCAGCCCGCGTTCACCGTGCCCACGAGCTTGATCTTGCCGTCCTTGGCCGCGTGGTAGGCCTGCGGCGCGTTGGGGTTGAAGTTGGCGTCGGCCCGGCCCGACACCACGCCCAGCAGCCGCGCGGCATCGTCGTCGAAGTACACGGGCTCCACGGGCTTGAGGCCTGCGGTGACGTTCTGCTTGTTCCACTCCAGCAGGATGCGCTCCTGGTTGGTGCCCGATCCGGTAATGACCTTGAGACCGGCGATGTCCTTGGGCTCCTTGATGGAGGTGATCTTGCTGTCGGCCCGCACATAAAAGCCGTGCAGCCCCAGGCGGTAGGTGGAGAAGTCGTACTTCTCCTTGCGCAGCTCCGTCACGCCCACGTTGGAGATCACCGCGTCGTACTTGCCCGAGGTGAGCCCGAGCGGCCAGTCGGCCCAGGCAATCGGAAGCAGTTCGAGCTTGAGCCCCAGCGCGTCGGCAATGAGCTGCGCATAGTCCGGATCGAACCCCACCACCGTCTTGGCGTCGCTGGCATACGTGGCGATGGGCGGCGCAAACGGCGCGATCGCCACGGTGAAGACGCCCTCCTTCACGAACTTGAAATTCTTCGGAATGGCCTGGACGGCCGCTGCGTCTTTCTCGGCGCGGATGCGGCCCTTTTGCTCCGGACTGAAGTCGAACGCGGTGGCAGCACCGGCCACGGTCCACGCGCAGGACAGCGCGCACGCCGAGGCCAGGGCCACCAGGCTGCGGCGCGATAAGGAATGGAGAGTCATGAACAGTCCTTGAAGGCCGCAGGCTTACTTCTTGGGCAGGCCGGGAGGGTTGGTGCGCGAGACCTGGATGGCTTCGGACTGCAGGTTCCAGCGCTCGAGCGCCTTGGCATAGTTGCCGTTCTTGATCTGCGCGTTCAGTGCCGCGGTGATCGCGTCGGCAATGCCCGAGCCCTTGCGCGAGGTCACGGCGATCTCGGCCGCCTGCGGCCAGCCGCCCGAGAAGGTGCCCACCAGTTTCGTCTTGCCATCGCGCGCGTTGTGCGCGGCGATGCCGTTGGGTGCCAGGTAGGCGTCGGCGCGGCCCGAGGCCAGCGCCAGGTACAGCACCACATCGTCGTCGTAGTACTGGATGTCCACGGGCTTGAGGCCCGCGGCGATGTTCTGCTGGTTCCAGCGCACCAGAATCTGCTCCTGGTTGGTGCTCGCGCCCACCACCACCTTCAGGCCCGCCACATCCTTGGGTTCCTTCACCGACGTGATCTTGCTGTCGGCCTTCACGTACACGCCCAGCTGGTCATTGCGGTAGGTCGAGAAGTCGAACTTCTCCTTGCGCTCCTCGGTCACGGTGACGTTGGAGATCACCACATCGAACTTGCCGGACTGCAGGCCCAGCGGCCAGTCGGCCCAGGCCACCGACACCAGCTCCAGCTTGCGCCCCAGGCTGTCGGCCACTAGTTGCGCGATGTCCGGCGCGTTGCCCACGGGCGTCTTGTTGTCGGTGGCGTAGGCACCAAACGGCAGGCGGCCGGTGGTGGTGCCCACGGTGAGCACGCCGTCCTTGGCGAACTTGAAGTCCTTGGCGACGAGCTTGATCGCCTCGTCCACCTTCTGCGAGCGGGGGCGCGTGGGCTGCTCGGGGCTCAGGTCGATGGCCTGCGCAGCAGCGTGGATGGGCGCCAATGCGGCGATGGAGGCAGCGGCCAGTGCCAGGGCTGCGAGGGTTCGGTTCACAAGGGTCATGGGTCGGCTCCGGGGATGAAATGGATGGGTCAAGAAAACAGGCAAAGGAAGAAGCAAAAAATCGGGTAGATCACAGCGGCACCCATGCCGCAGCCCGGCCTGGGCTACAGGCCGGCTGACCCAGAAGGGCCGTTGCGGGCGGGGGAATGTGAGGTGTGCCGGCTACTCAGAGCACCTTGGCCAGGAACTCCGCGGTGCGGGGGTGGTCGGGCTGGCTGAACACCTTGGCGGGTGTGCCGGTCTCCAGCACGCGGCCCTGCTCCATGAAGACGACCGTGTCGGCCACCTCGCGGGCAAAGCCGATTTCGTGCGTCACGATGATGAGCGTGGTGCCGGTGCGCGCCAGCTCCTTGATCACATCGAGCACCTCGCCCACCAGTTCAGGGTCCAGCGCAGAGGTGGGCTCGTCGAACAGCAGCACCTTGGGCTTGAGCGCCAGGGCCCGTGCGATGGCCACGCGCTGCTGCTGCCCGCCGGAGAGTTGCCGCGGATAGCTGTGCGCCTTGTCGGACAGGCCCACGCGCGCCAGCAGCTCCAGCGCCAGGGCCTCGGCGTCTGCACGCGGCAGCTTGCGCACGGTGACCGGCGCTTCGACGATGTTCTCCAGCACCGTGAGGTGCGGGAACAGGTTGAAGTTCTGGAACACCATGCCCACATCCACCCGGCGTTGGAGGATGTCCTTCTCGCCCAGCTCGAACAGGGTGTCCGCGTCCTGGCGGTAGCCGATCAGCTCGCCATCGATGGCGATGAAGCCATCGTCCACGCGCTCCAGGTGGTTGATGGTGCGCAGCAAGGTCGACTTGCCCGAGCCCGACTGGCCCAGGATCACCGTGACGCTGCCGGGCTGCACCGTCAGCGTCACATCCTTCAGTACGCGCAAGGCGCCGTAGCTCTTGGACACGCCGTGGATGGTGACCTCGCCACCGCGATTGCGCTCGCCCGTCCAGCGCGGCACGGTGGCGACGGCGGGCGTGGGCGCTGCTGCCGGTGCGGCCACGGCCGTATCCGCTTGAACGGCCACGCGCCGCGCAGGCCACAGGCGCTGCGCAATGCCGCTGAAGATCGACGGCGGCAGGCTGCGCAGCGCGCCCTTGGAAAAATGCCGCTCGATGTAGTACTGCAGCAGCGACAGCACCGTGAGGATCACCAGGTACCACACGGTGGCCACCATCAGCAGCGGGATCACCTCCAGGTTGCGGCGGTAGATGATCTGGATGGTGTAGAACAGCTCGGGCAGGGCCAGGATGTACACATTGGACGTGCCCTTGGCCAGCCCGATGATGTCGTTGAAGCCCGCGGGCAATATGGACCGCATCGCCTGCGGCAGCACGATGCGAAATGCCTGGCGGCGGCGCGGCAGACCCAGGGCGGCCGCTGCTTCGAGCTGCCCCTGGTCCACCGACAAAATGCCGCCGCGCACGATCTCCGACGCAAACGCTGCCTGGTTCAGCGTGAGGCCGATCAGCGCCGCCACGAACGGGCTGATGAGCTGCGTGGTGGGGTACGAGAAGAACGTCCAGCTGGTGAACGGCACGCCCAGGCTCACGGTCTCGTACAGGTAGCCCAGGTTGTTGATGATGAGCAGCAGCACGATGACCGGGATGGACCGGAAGATCCAGATGAAGGTCCACGACAGCCCCGCCAGCAGCGGCGAGCGCGACACCCGGGCCAGCGCCAGCGCCGTGCCCAGGGTGAAGCCGAACAGCGCCCCCAGCGCGGTGAGCAGCAGCGTGCGGCCCAGGCCCAACAGCACGGGCTCCGAGAAGAAATACTCGCCGAAGATGCTCCAGCCCCAGCGCGGGTTGGTGAACACCGAGTACAGCACCAGCCCGATGACCACGGCGGCAAACACCGTGCCGGCCGCCCGTGCCCGGTAGCGCGCGGGCACGACTTTGTAGTGTGAATAGTCGCCCTTCACCGGGGCAGGGGCCGAGGAGGACGAGGGCGTGAGGGCAGGCGCGCCGGCCCCATGGCTGTGGGCACCAGGGGGCGCGGCATGGCCGGGGCCCAGCGGCAGACCGGCAGCGGCGTCCAGGGTGGTGGAGGTGGACATGGTGGTGAGGTCTCGCAGGCTGTCGGGGTTCGTGGAAAAAAAGCGGGGGCAGGCGGGGCCGGTGCGCGTGACGGTTTCAGGCCGCTTGCGCAACCACCGCGGCGCGCCCCGCGCCCAGGGCGTGCGGTGTGGCGGGCGCCGTCGTCAACATGGCGGCGGACTCCAGGCCGTCCACTGCGCGCAGGGTCTTCTCGAACGGCAGATGGCGGTACGTCTCGTGCGGCAGCGATGTGTCGAACAGCGCCGTGTACCCGTGGCCCAGGTACAGCCCGACGGCCTCGGGCTGGCGAAAGCCGGTGGTGAGGTACAGCCGCGCATAGCCCTGGCGCAGCGCCTGGGCTTCGAGCTCCAGCAGCACCTTGGCGGCGAGGCCCTGGCGACGGTGGGCCGAGTGCGTCCACACGCGCTTGAGCTCCGCCGTGTGCGCATCGCTGTGGCGCTTGAAGGCGCCGCCGCCAATCGCCTGCCCGCCGCGCAGCAGCAGCACAAAGCTGCCACCGTGCTCCGGCGTGAACAGTTCGGGCGGGTACTTCTCCATCTCGCGCTGCCCGCCTTCGCGGTCATAGAACTCGCCGTAGCGCGACTCGTACTCGTGCGACAGCTCGTCGATGAGCGGGCGCGCCAGGGGATCGGCAGGCGAGGTGTAGATGAAGCTGTCACTCATGGGGAGGGCTTTCTCGTGAAAGGGGTCTCAGGCCAGAAACCGCTCGGCCAGCCGCACCCAGTACGTGGCCGAGGGCGCCAGGATGGCGTCGTTGAAGTCGTAGTACGGGCTGTGCAGCGATGCCCCATCGCCGTTGCCCACGAACACGTAGCTGCCGGGGCGTTTGAGCAGCATGAAGGCGAAGTCCTCGCTGGCTGTGCGGGGGCGAAAGCCTGCGTCCACACGGGCTGCGCCAAAGGTGTCCAGCGCCACGCTGCGTGCCAGCTCCGTTTCTGCCTCGTGGTTGAGCACGGCCGGATAGCCGGGCCGGTACAACACATCGGCCGTGGCGCCGAAGCTCTCGGCCTGCGCGCGGGCTATGGCCGGAATGCGCTCCTTGAGCACCTCGCGCACCTCGGGCTTGAAGGCGCGGGCGGTGAGCTTGAGCTCCACGCTCTCGGGCACCACGTTGGGCGCGTTGCCGCCATGGATGGAGCCTACGGTGACCACGCCCATGTCCAGCGGATCGACGTTGCGCGAGACCACCGTCTGCAGCGCGGTGATGATGTGCGCGCTGGCCACCACGGGGTCCACCGTCTCGTGCGGCGCGGCGCCGTGGCCGCCCTTGCCGCGCACGGTGATGGTGATCTGGTCCACCGAGGCCATGGCAGGCCCGGTCACGCAGCCGAAGTGCCCCGCGCCCACGCAGGGCCAGTTGTGCAGGCCGAACACCGCGTCGCACGGAAAGCGCTCGAACAGTCCCTCGCCGATCATGCGGTGGGCACCACCGCCGTTCTCTTCGGCGGGCTGAAAGATCAGGTTGAGCGTTCCGTCGAATCGGCCCGACTCGGCCAGGAAGCGCGCGGCCGCCAGCAGCACCGTGGTGTGCCCATCATGTCCGCAGGCGTGCATCACCCCGGCATTGCGGCTGGCATACGGCAGGCCCGTGGCCTCGGTGATGGGCAGTGCATCCATGTCGGCACGGATGCCCAGGGTCTTGGTGCCCTGCCCTTTGCGCAGCGTGCCCACCAGGCCGGTGCCCGCGATGCCGGTGGTCACCTCGTACCCCCAGGACGCGAGGCGCTCGGCCACAATGGCCGAGGTGCGGTGCTCCTGGAACGACAGCTCCGGGTGCTGGTGCAGGTCCCGGCGCAATGCCTGGAACTCGTGGATGAAGGCGGCAATGCCCTCTTCCACGCTTTTCACCCGCTGCACGTCGTGTGCGGAAGCCGCTGCTGGCAATGCGGCGCCCATCACGCCACCTTCTTCTCTGGCGCCGTGTCTGCATCCGCATCGGCCTGCGCATACCGGCTGGCCTTGCGCTGCAAGCCCAGGTGGTCGCGCAGCGTGTGGCCCGGCAGCGTGCGCTGGTAGCGGCCCCGCGCTTCCAGCACGGGGATCACGTGGGTGATGAAATCATCGAGCCCCTGCGACAGCACGGGAAAGCCCAGGATGAAGCCATCGGCCGCGCCCTCGTCCACCCAGCGGATGATCTCGTCGGCCACGCGCTCGCCGGTACCGACGAACTGCGAGCGCGGCGTGGCGGCCTCCAGCGCCACCTGGCGCAGGGTCAGGCCGCGCGCCGTGGCATCGGCCTTGATGCGGTCGGTGGTGGAGCGAAAACTGTTGCGGCCTATCTCGCCCAGCTCCGGGAAGGGCGCGTCCAGCGGGTACTGGCTGAAGTCGTGGTGGTCGAAGTAGCGGCCCAGGTAGGCCAGCGCTTCATCGACCGTGAGCAGCTCGCGGATGGCCTGGTACTTGGCGTCCGCCTCGTCCTGCGTGGCGCCCACCACGGGCCCGATGCCGGGGAATATCTTCACATCGTCGGCCTGGCGGTCATGCACTACGGCACTGGCCTTGACCTTGCGGAGAAAGCTGCGAGTCTCCTCCACCGACGGCGAATGGGTGAACACCGCATCGGCGTACTTGCCCGCCAGGCCGATGCCGGCGTCGGAGGAACCCGCCTGGAAGATCACCGGCTGCCCCTGCGGCGACCGGCCGATGTTGAGCGGCCCCGCCACCTGGAAGAAGCGGCCCTTGTGGTCCAGCGTGTGCAGCTTGGCGGGGTCGAAGAACTGGCCCGTGGCGCGGTTGCGCACCACGGCGTCTTCGTCCCAGCTATCCCACAGGCCTTGCGTCACCTGCAGGTATTCGTCGGCGATCTCGTAGCGCAGCGCATGGTCCGGGTGGTTGCGGCTGTAGTTGCTGGCCGTGCCCTCCAGCGGCGTGGTCACCACGTTCCAGCCGGCGCGCCCCTTGCTGATGAGGTCCAGCGACGCGAACTGCCGCGCCACCGTGAATGGTTCGCTGTACGAGGTGGAGATGGTGCCCGCCAGCCCGATCTTCGACGTCGCCACGGCCAGCGCCGACAGGATGGAGATGGGCTCGAACCGGTTCAAAAAGTGCGGGATCGACTTCGCGTTGATGAAGAGCCCGTCGGCAACAAAGGCGAAGGCGATGCCGTTGGCCTCGGCCTTCCGCGTGGTCTCGATGTAGAAGTCGAGGTTGACGCTCGCGTCCGCGGGACCTGCGGGGTGCTTCCACGAATTCATGTGGCCGCCTGCACCGTGCAGCATGACGCCGAATCGGATGGGTTGTGGGGTGTTGCTCATGGTGTCTGTTCCTGGGGAAAGGGGGGCGGCCGGCGGGTCAGGCCTCGGCGGTGGCATAGGCGCCCGCCAGCAGCTCCACCGAGGCCAGGCGCTCGGCAAAGCCCGCGACCGGCGTGTCGACCACGAACTCTTCGATGCCGTAGCGCTCACTGAGCGCATCGAGCTGCTCGCGCACATGCTCGGGCGAGCCGGCGATCACGTGGGGCCGGGTTTCTTCGAGCCGGTAGTCCGCCACACCAGCCTGGCGCGCAAACTCCGCGGCGGCCTGGGCGCTGGGCAGGTTCACGCTCTGCCCGGTGGACAAATGCAGCTTGAAGACACGCAATGCGCCCACCAGGCTGTCGGCCTGCGCCTGCGTGGGGGCCACGAGCGCATAGAGCGCCAGTGACGGGGCCCGGCCCGCGGCCTCGCGGTATACGCGCACCGTGCGCTCGATGTTGGCGGGGTCGCCGTTGAAATGGCCCGCGTACGTGAAGTGCCAGCCGTGGCGTGCCGCCAGCGCCGCGCTGTCGGGGCTGCCGCCGAGCAGATGGCACTCGGGAAGGCTGGGCGGTGCGGGGTAGGCCACGGCGCCCGCCAGCGCGTGGTCCGGGTCCAGCGTGCCGTGCAGAAAGGCGTCCAGCTCCGCAAAGCGCGCGCTGAAATCGGACGGCCTGGATTTGTCGTGCAGCGCTTGCAGCGCCCGGGTGGACAGCGGCAGGCCGCCGGGCGCCTTGCCCACGCCCAGGTCCACGCGGCCGGAGGCCAGGCATGCGAGCACCTTGAACGCCTCGGCCACCTTGAAGGGGCTGTAGTGCTGCAGCATCACGCCGCCAGAGCCGATGCGGATGCGCGAGGTGCGCGCCAGCAGGTGGGCCACCAGCACTTCGGGCGCCGAGCCGGCCAGGCCCGGGTTGCCATGGTGCTCGGCCACCCAGAAGCGGCGGTAGCCCAGCTGCTCGGCGCGCTGGGCCAGCGCTACGGTGCGCTGCAGCGCCTCGGCCGCTGTGGCCCCTTCGGGGATGGGACTTTTGTCGAGCAGGGAGAGGGTGTAGGACACGGTGGAGGCAGCGATTCGCGCATGGGTGATCAATGCGACAAATTCTGTGGCCCGACGGCCTGCACCGGTTGCGCTAACTTTTCATATCGATATGCGGCGCGCGCTGCGCCGCCTACCGCCCACGCCGTGGGTCAGAACCTCGTCATGGTGCAGCTGTGCGGCTGCTGTGCCTTGGCGGCGGCAATCTGCCGCACCACGCGAAAGCCGTAGCCCGAGCCTTCCACGTCGAACTTCACGCCCGGTGCGCCCTTCTTGTCCATCACGCCCACCACCAGCGCCTGCTGGAACTGGTGGTCCGCCGCGCGCATGCTGCCGCCCTGGCCCGACAGCTGCACGTTGGCGCTCTCCATCTGCCGCGCCACGGCCACGGCGTCGGTGCTGCCCGCGCGCTCGATGGACTGGGCGAGCGCCTCGACCATGAGCTGCATGCGCATGTGCACGTAGTCATCCTGCGGCTTGGGAAAGCGTGTGCGGAACGACTGGTAGAACGCCTCGCTCTGCGCGCCCGGCACGTTGGGCAGCCAGTCGGCCACGGCCACCACCTTGCCGATGCCCGCGTCGCCGATGGCGGCGGGCGCACCCAGTGCGTTGCCGTAGAAGGTGTAGAAGCTGCCTTCGTAGCCCACTTCGCGCGCGGCCTTCACCAGCAGCGTGAGATCGTTCCCCCAGTTGCCGGTGACCACGGCCTGCGCGCCGCTGGTCTTGATCTTCACCGCATAGGGTGCGAAGTCCTTCACGCGGCCGATGGGGTGCAGCTCGTCGCCCACCACGGTCACATCGGGGCGCTGGGCGGCCAGCTGCTTTTTCGCCTCGCGCAGCACGGCCTGGCCGAAGCTGTAGTCCTGGCCGATGAGGTAGACGCTCTTCAAGGCCTTGTCTTCGCGCATCACTTCCATCAGCGCGGCCATGCGCATGTCGGCATGGGCATCGAAGCGAAAGTGCCAGAAGCTGCATTTCTCGTTGGTGAGGATGGGGTCCACCGCGGAGTAGTTCAAAAAGATCACGCGCTTGTTCGGCTCGCGCTCGTTGTGCTTGTTGATGGCTTCGATCAACACCGCCGCGGTGGCCGACGAATTGCCCTGCAGAATGACCTGCGCGCCGTCGTCGATGGCCGCGCGCAGTGCCGACAGCGCTTCTTCGTTCTGGCCCTTGCTGTCGTAGCGCTCCAGCGCCAGCGGGCGGGGGCCGCCGCTGCTGGCGGGCAGCTGCACGCCGCCGCGTGCGTTCACACGCTCCATGGCCCAGTAGACGTTGCGGTACACGGCCTCGCCGGTGTTGGCGAACGCCCCCGAGAGGCTTTCGATGAGCGCCACCTTCACCGGCTTGGCGGGCGCACTGGCAGCTGTTGAAGCGCTGCCTTGGGCCGCCGCCGGAGTCGCCGAGAACAACACCCCGGCGATGCCGACAACTGCGGCAAAAACCGCTGGACGTAATGCCGTGGTGCCTGTTTTCAAGCCCCCGGAACGCAATTTATTCATGCCACTTTTTCCCTTGAAAAGCGATGCGGCCGTACACAACTCCTGTCCATGCGGCGACCACGTCGAGAGCCGCGCAGTGTATAGGAGTACTTTCCATGATCTTCGCCCCCGTCGCCCGCCGTTCCGCCTTCAACGCACCCCGCTCTGCCGACCTGGCGCTGCAACGCTTTTTGCTGGGCAGCTTTGCCAATGCAGCCCCTGCAGGCTCTGCCGGCGTGAGCGTGACCCAGGACGAAAAGACCACCACCTTGCAGCTCGATGTGCCCGGCCTGGCGCGCGAGCAACTGTCCATCCAGATCGAAGGCAACCAGGTCCGCCTGCACAGCGTGGAAGGCGCGCCCCGCCAGGTGCAGCGCGCCTGGGAGCTTGCCACCGACATCGACGCCGCCAACAGCTCCGCCAAGCTGGAAAACGGCGTGCTCACCCTGACGCTGGCCCGTCTGGAGCCCGTAAGCCGTGCCACGTCGCTCAACATTCAGTAAAAAGGCGGCGCCCGCACAGTCGCTCGCCCGCAAAGGGCGGGCCGACAGCACCGCGCACGATGCTATTGATTCAATAGCTGGAAGCGCCCTTACCGCAAGCGGTAGGGGCGTTTTTTCTTATGAAACCACCTGCCGACAGGCCTGCGCAGCGGCCCGGGCGCGCGCTCAGTGTGGCAGCACCGGAACCCGGGCCCGCACGCGGTACTCGCTGGGGCTGCAGCCCACGTGGCTGCGGAACACGCGGCTGAAATGCGCGCTGTTCGAAAAGCCCCAGGACAGCGCGATGTCCGTCACCGACCGCTGCGCCTGCGCACTGCTGCGCAGGTCGCGCAGGCAGGCCTCCAGCCGCCGGCGCTGGATCATGGCGGCCAGCGTTTCCTCGTCGTCGGCCACCGCGTTGTAGAGGTGCCGCTTGCTGCAGTTGAGCGCCTGCGCCATGCGGTCGATGGTGAGTTCGGGGTCGCCCAGGTGCCGGTCGATGAACTGGCCGATGCGGTCGCGCAGGGCCTCGCGCTGCGACACGGCGCTGTGCTGGCCGTTGCGCTCCAGCAGCGACAGCTGCACCAGGTGCGTGATCACGTCGGCCACACCGTCGGCAGCGGTGTCGGACATGCTGGGCAGCTCGGTGAACGCCGCGCGCATGGTGTCCCACGCCAGACGCGACACGCCCGTGGTGCCTGAAAACCGCTGCACCATCAGGTCGTCGAGCTTGAGCTTGCGCTCGGGCAGTTGTTCCTTGGGGATCATCAGCACCATCTGGCGCACGGCCTCGGGGTTGCTCACGGCATAGGCGCGCGTGGTGTCGTACACGCTCCATTCGCCGGGCGACAGCCACACCTGCCGGCCGTTCTGCTCGAAGCAGGCGCGCCCTTCGAGCTGCGCCACCACCTTGATGTAGGCCCGGTCGCTGCTGCGGATGAGGCTGGGGGTGCGCACCACACGGTGGCGGCTCACGTCGAGCTGGCACAGGTTCACGTAGCCGGCCTGGCCCGACGTGATGTGGCCCGCAAAGGCCTCGTCGCCGAAGGCATCGGACTCCAGCCCGCCAATGAGGCGCCACACCGCATCGCCCCACAGGTGCAGGCGGTCGCGCGGTGGCACGGTGTCGGTCGATACCTCGGTCAGAGGGTGGGCCATGGGTGTCTCCAGTCGTCATGCAGACGGTGCCGCCTGTCTCAGCGGGATTATCGGCCGCGCCGCTATTCCTGCGGCGGGCACGGAAATCCGGGTAAACCCCCTGCGTCGTGCACGCTGGGACAAGGCTTTTGTGCACGCTCAGCCCAGCGTACCGGGCGGCGTCTTCCTACGATCCGGGTACGGCCTGCACTGCGCGGGCCTCCCATCCGAGGAGACACACAATGACAACGCATTCACCGTCCCAACCCTCCAAGCGCCAATGGATCAAGGGGGCCGCCGCCACCGTGGGCGCGCTGGCCGTGGCGCCGCAACTGCTGGCCCAAGGCAATGGCAGCGGCCCCGTGCGCATCGGCTACGCGATTGCCCGCACGGGTCCCTGGGCTGCGGGCGCCCAGGTCAGCCAGGAGCCCAACTACCTGCTGTGGGCCGAACAGGTGAACGCCGCCGGCGGCCTGAGCATCAAGGGCGCCAAGCGCCCCATCGAACTCATCGGCTACGACGACCGCAGCGAGACCGAGACCTGCGTGCGCACGTTTGAAAAGCTCATGGGCAGCGACAAGGTGGACCTGATCCTGCCGCCCTGGGGCTCGGGCGCCAACTTCGCCATCGCGCCGCTGGCCAACCGCTTCGGCTACCCGCTGCTGGCGCCCACCGCCCTGTCGCGCAAGCTGATCGACATGAACCTGCCCTACTTCTTCTCGCTGCTGCAGCAGCCCGACAAGATGATGGGCGCGCTGGTGGACATGCTGGTGGCCAACGGCGTCAAGTCGGTGGCGATCGTCTACATGGACGACCTGTTCGGCCTGGAAAACTTCGCGGCGCTGAACAGCGCGCTCAAGAAGACCAGCATCCAGGTGGTGGAGAGGAAGAGCTACCCGCTGGGCGTGAAGGACCTGGCGCCCGTGCTGCGCGGCATCAAGGACCTGAACCCCGATGCCTTCATCGGCATCACCTACCCGCCCGACACCATCCTGGCCAGCCGCCAGGCGCGCGAGGTGGGCCTGAACCCCAAGTTCTTCTACGCCTCGGTGGGCACCGCCTTCCAGTTGTACAAGAACGTGATGCAGGCCAACACCGAAGGCGTGATCGGCATGGGATCGTGGAGCGTGAAGACCAGCCCCGAGGCCAAGGCGTATTTCGACGCCCACGTGAAGAAGTTCAGCAAGGAGCCCGACCGCTGGGCCAGCGGCCATGCCTGGGCGGGCCTGCAGATATTGCAGCAGGCCGTGGAGAAGGTGGGCCTGGACCGCAAGGCGCTGCGCGAGCACATCGCCAAGAACGAGTTCAAGACCATCCTGGGCGGCATCCGCTTTGCAGGCAGCGAGAACGCCTCCATCCCGGGCACGGTGAGCCAGTGGCAGGGCAGCGACTTCGAAGTGGTGTGGCCCAAGGACCGCGCCACGGCGCAGCTGAACACCGCAAAACCAGCCTGGAAATAACACAGTGTCTCTGACTTCCTGGGCCGAACTGGTCGCCAGCGGCCTCATTACCGGCGGCATCTACGCGCTGGTGGCCATGGGCCTGAACCTGCAGTACGGGCTGATGCGCATCATGAACATCTCGCATGGCGAATTCCTGATGCTCGGCGCCTTCCTCACCTGGTGGGCACACACCGCCTGGGGTTGGTCGCCCTTGCTGCTGATGCCCATCGCCTTCATCGCGCTGTTCGTGCTGGGCGTGGCGGTGCATGCGCTGTGCTTCAAGCGCCTGGCGGCGCGCGCACCGAACGTGGACGTGTTCGAGGCGCGCAGCCTGATGGTGGGCTTCGGCCTGATGTTCCTGGTGCAGAACACCGCCCTCTTGATCTGGGGCGGCGACCTGCGCGGCTACGAATACCTGGCCGACCCGGTGCAGGTGGCAGGCATGCGCTTCACCGAGAACAAGCTGGTGCTGTTCGGCGTGGCACTGGCGCTGTCGGCCGCGCTGATCGTGCTCCTCAAGCTCACCTTGCTGGGCAAGGCCGTGCGGGCGCTGATGCAGTCGCCCACGGGGGCGCAGCTCGTGGGCATCAACACCCGGCGCCTGCACCCGATGATGTTCGGCATCGGCCTGGGCCTGTCGGGTGTGGCGGGGGCGCTGCTGTCGATGACCTACGAGATCTCGCCCTCCATGGGCGAGCCCTACACAGTGACCGCGCTGATCGTGATCACGCTGGGCGGCTTCGGCAGCCTGGCGGGCAGCCTGGCTGGAGGCCTGCTGCTGGGTGTGGTCGAAGCCCTGGGCATGCACTTCAGCAGCCCCTCTCTCAAGATGCTGCTGAGCTACGCAGTCTTTATCGGCGTGCTCATCTGGCGCCCCAACGGTCTATTCAGAAAAAAATGAAACTCCATTCCAACAAGCCCTGGCTCGCGCTCGCAGCGGGCACGGCCGTAGTCGGCACCCTGCCCTGGCTGGTGTCCGAGTTCATGGCCTCGGTGCTGCTCAGCTGCCTGATGTACATCGCACTCGCCACGAGCTGGTCGCTGTTCTGCGGTGCTACGCGCTATCTCTCGCTGGCCACCTCTGCCTTCTTCGGCATCGGGGCGTATGCCAGCGCCACGCTGCTCGGTAGCCTGCCCTGGCCGCTGGTGATCGTGGCCGGCGCGCTGATCGCCGCCGTGGTGGCCGTCGTGATGGGTGCGGCGGTGCTGCACCTGCGCGGCACCTACTTCGCGGTGCTCACCTTCGGCATGACGGAGCTGATCCGCCATGCGGTGACCTTTGTCGAAAAGCAGGTCTCCGGCACGGTGGGCCGCGTGCTCACGGTGGTGCCGAGCAACGAGACGGTGTACCTCACGGTGCTGCTGATCGCGGCGGGCGCCATCGCCACCGCGATTGCCGTCCAGCGCAGCCGCTTCGGCCTGGCGCTCTCGGGCATCGGCGCCGACGAGCAGCGCGCGCAGACGCTGGGCGTGGACACGCGCCTGGCCAAGATCGCGGGCTTCGGCATCACCGCCGCGTTTGCGGGTGCCGTGGGCGCGGCCATGGCGGTGCGCTGGACCTACATCGAACCGGCGGCAGTGTTCAGCCCCTTCATCGGCTTCCAGACGGTGCTGATCGCGCTGATCGGCGGCGCGGCCAGCATCGGCGGCCCGGTGCTCGCGGCCATCGTCTTCAGCCTGCTGGCCGAGACGCTGCGCCTGCAGCTGCCCTATGGCTACATGATGGTGCTGGGCCTGCTCCTCATCCTGTGCGTGATGTACCTGCCCAACGGACTGGCCACGCTGTGGCAGCGCAAGCGGGCGGCCACGCCCGCCGCACCTGCCACGGAGGCTGGCCATGTCTGAGGCCCTCTTGACCATCGACAGCGTGACCGTGCGCTTTGGCGGGCTGACCGCCGTGGACGGCGTGAGCGCCACGCTGCATGCGGGCGAGCTCATCGGCATCATCGGCCCCAACGGCGCGGGCAAGACCACGTTCTTCAACGCCATCTCGGGCGTGCAGCCGCCCACTTCGGGCACGCTTGTCTGCGGGGCCGACGACCTAACCGGCAAGGGCCCGCACCACTATGCGGCCCACGGCATCGCGCGCACCTTCCAGACACCGCGCGTGTTCCCGGACATGACGGTGCGCGACAACGTGCGCTTCGGCATGCAGTTCGCGGGCCGCCACCGCCAGGGGCCCGTGGGCCTGCGCAATGAGGACGAGATCCTGGCCATGCTGGGCCTGTCAGCCCTCGCAGACCGGCCCGCAGCCGACGTGACGCCTTCGCAGCAGCGCCTGCTGGAGATCGGCATGGCCCTGGGGACGCGCCCTCGCCTCTTGCTGCTCGACGAGGTGGCCGCCGGCCTGACCGAGGCCGAGGTCGATGCCATGGCCCAGCGCATCCGCCGCCTGCGCGATGACTGGGGCCTCACTGTGGTGTGGATCGAGCATGCGGTGACCACGCTGCTCAAGTACGTGGAGCGCGTGCTGGTGCTGCACCAGGGCCGCAAGATCGCCGACGGCACGCCGGCCGAGGTGGTGCGCAACCCGGAGGTCATCGAGGCCTACCTGGGCGATGAGATGGGCACACAGGCCACGCCCGAAGGAGCTACGGCATGAGCGGCGCACACCTCTCGGTACAGGATCTGACCACGGGCTACAACGGCTTTCAGGTGCTGCAGGACCTGTCGCTCGAAGCCCAGCCCGGCATCACGGTCATCGTGGGTCCCAACGGCGCGGGCAAGACCACGCTGCTCAAGGCGCTGGCGGGGCTGCTGCCGCGCCAGGGCGCGGTACTGCTCGACGGTCAGGCCATGCCCGCAATGAATGCAACGGCCTGCGTGCAGCGCGGCCTGGCCCTGGTGGCCGAGGGCCGCCAGCTGTTTCCGCAGATGACGGTGACCGAGAACCTGGAACTCGGCGGCTGGCTGGTGCCCTCGCGGGTGCGCGCCGAGCGCCTGGCCCAGGCGTTCGAGGACTTCCCGCGCCTCAAGGAACGCGCCCAGCAGTTGGCCGGCACCATGAGCGGCGGCGAGCAGCAGATGGTGGCCGTGGCCCGCGCCATGATGAGCGGCCCGCGCCTGTTGATGCTGGACGAGCCCTCGCTGGGGCTGGCACCGCGCATGGTGGACGAACTGCTGGCCATCGTGCAGCGCATCGCGGCGCAGGGCGTCACCGTGCTCATGGTGGAGCAGAACGTGCGCAAGGCGCTGCAGGTGGCCCAGCGCGGCTATGTGCTGGAGCGCGGGCGCATCGTGGCCTCTGGCGAGGCTGCCACGCTGCTGCAATCCGATGCGGTACGCCAGGCCTATCTGGGCGTGGCCTGAATCTTTTCGACCCACTCGTATCCGACTTTTTCCCTTGTCCTTCAGGAGACTGATTCCATGACTGCCATTTCCATGCTGATCCACGGCGAGCGCGTGCAGGCCAGCGGCGGCGCGACTTTCGAGCGCCGCAACCCGCTCGACGGCTCCGTGGCCACCACCGCGCCCGCCGCCACCGTGGCCGATGCCAAGGCCGCCGCAGACACAGCCGCCAAGGCCTTCCCGGCCTGGTCTGCCCTTGGGCCCAATGCACGCCGCGCACTGCTGCTCAAGGCGGCGCACGCGCTCGAAGCCAAGGGCGACGCCTTTGCTGCCGCCATGGCCGCAGAGACCGGCGCATCAGGCCTGTGGGCTGGCTTCAACGTGCACCTGGCGGCCGGCCTGCTGCAGGAGGCTGCGGCCCTGACCACGCAGATCGCGGGCGAGGTGATTCCGTCGGACGTACCCGGCAGCCTGGCCATGGGCGTGCGCCAGGCCGCGGGCGTGGTGTTGGGCATCGCGCCGTGGAACGCGCCCATCATCCTGGGGGTGCGCGCCATCGCCACACCGCTGGCCTGCGGCAACACGGTCATCCTCAAGGGCTCGGAGCTGAGCCCCGCCACGCACGGCCTGATCATCGAGGCCCTGCAGGAAGCCGGCCTGCCCCCGGGCGTGGTGAACTTCGTGACCAACGCGCCCGCCGACGCCGGTGCGGTGGTCGAGGCCATCGTGTCCCACCCGGCCGTTCGCCGCGTGAACTTCACGGGCTCCACCAAGGTGGGCCGCATCATCGCGCAGACGTGCGCGAAGTACCTCAAGCCCGTGGTGCTGGAGCTGGGCGGCAAGGCCCCGCTGCTGGTGCTGGACGATGCGGACGTGGATGCCGCCGTAGCGGGCACCGTGTTCGGCTCGTTCGCCAACTCGGGCCAGATCTGCATGTCCACCGAACGCATCATCGTGGACAACGCCGTGGCCGACGAGTTCGTCACCAAGCTCGGCGAGCGCGCCAAGGCCCTGCCCCTGGGCGACCCGCGCAAGGGCCCGGTGGTGCTGGGGTCGGTGGTGGACATGGCCACGGTGCACCGCTGCAACGCGCTGATCGACGACGCGCTGGCCAAGGGCGCCACGCTGGTGTGCGGCGGCAAGAGCGAGAACACGCTGATGGCCGCCACCATCCTGGACCACGTGACGGCCGAGATGGACATCTACCGCGAGGAGTCGTTCGGCCCGGTCAAGCCGGTGGTGCGGGTGGACGGCGTGGAGGAGGCGATCGCCTGCGCCAACGACAACGAGTTTGGCCTGTCATCCGCCGTGTTCAGCCGCGATGTGGCGAAGGCGTGGAATGTGGCGGCGCGCATTGAGTCGGGGATTTGTCATATCAACGGGCCGACGGTGCATGACGAGGGGCAGATGCCGTTCGGGGGCGTGAAGAGTTCGGGGTACGGGCGGTTTGGGGGGATGGCGGGGGTGCGGGAGTTTACGGAGCTGCGGTGGATTACGGTGCAGACGACTGCGCGGCACTATCCGTTCTGAAGCGGTGCTGTCTGTGGATTGAGGTTGTCCTGCCGCCCATCTGTTCGGGTTGAGCTTGTCGAAATCTGGGCACATCGATCCACGTCCGTTCGGGTTGAGCCTGTCGAAACCAAGGCGCAGCGACCCACATCCGTTCGGGTTGAGCTTGTCGAAACCTGGGCGCTGCTCGCAGGCTCGCTGATGGGCAGCATGCCTTTGTTGAGGGCGGAGGCCGGGAGTCGCCCGGCGTGCGAGTAACTTTCTTTCGGGCAACCTGCGGTGCTCGGTCGTGGGGTGCGCTGCGGAACTCGCTGCGCGCTGSCGCGCTACGCTCAAACATCCGCAGCGAGTCAGTTCACGATGCGTGTGTCCTTCGGCACACGCTCACCCCACGCCCTGCGCTCCTCGGCGCATCCTGAAGGGATGGGGGAGCCAACATCCACACGGGCCATCGCTGCGCTCGGCCTGGCGGTCGCGGCGCGAAGCGCCTGCGCGTTCGGGGCCGAGCAACGCGATGGCCCGTGTGGCTGTTCGGCTGTCCACCCCCTGCTGGCTGCGCCTGCGGAGGGGCGGTTGCGGGGTGGCATGCGCGTCGGAGCGCGCATGCTTCGTGCTCTAGCTCGCCGCAGTTGTTTGAACGTAGCTGCAAAGCAGCGCAGTGAGTTCTGCGGCGCACCCCGCAACCGCCCCGACGCAGGTTTGCCCCTTCGCACCGCGAAGGGGTCGCAGACTTGGGGTCGCCTTCTCTTTGGTGACTTTCTCTTGGCGACGCAAGAGAAAGTTACCGCGCCGCCGGGCGCGCACCCCGGCTCCCGCCCTCAGCACAGGCACACCTCTCAAACCAGCGAGCTAGCGAGCAGCGCCCAGGTTTCGACAAGCTCAACCCGAACGGCTACGGGTTGCGATGCGCAACGGCTTCGACAGGCTCAGCCCGAACAGCCTGCGTTGCGAACTGTTCGGCATGTAAACGGTTTCTCGAACTCAAAGTACCGGCATCTCGACAAGCTCATCAAGCCCCCGCAGCAATCGCATCCAACGGCCACCGCGGCTTCACATCAAACGCATAGTCGCTGCTGGCCTCCTGCTGCCCCGCCTGCAACCGCATCGCCGCCGCCATCGCAATCATCGCCCCGTTGTCCGTGCACAAATGCAGCTCGGGGTAGTGCACCCGCACCCCCGCAGCCGCACAGGCCCCATTCAGCTGCGCACGCAAATGCCGATTGGCCCCCACGCCCCCGGCCACCACCACACGCTTCAAACCCGTCTGCTTGAGCGCCGTCATCGTCTTGCGCACCAGCACGTCGACGATCGCCGCCTCGGTGCTGGCTGCCAAATCAGCCTTGCGAGCTTCGAGCTCATCGCCCAGCTTCTTAGCCTGCGTGAGCACCGCCGTCTTGAGCCCCGCAAAAGAAAAATCGAGGTCCCCGCTATGCAATAGAGGCCGCGGCAGTTTGAACGCCGTGGCACTGCCCTGCTCTGCCAACCGCGACAACGCCGGGCCGCCGGGGTAGCCCAGGCCCATGAGCTTGGCGGACTTGTCGAAGGCCTCGCCGGCGGCGTCGTCGATGGTCTCGCCCAAGATTTCGTAGCGGCCCACGCCGTCCACGCGCATCAGCTGCGTATGGCCGCCCGACACCAGCAGGGCCACGAACGGAAACTCCGGCGGATCCGCGCTCAGGAAAGGCGAGAGCAGATGCCCTTCGAGGTGGTGCACGCCCAGCACGGGCTTGCCCAGCGAGGCCCCCAGCGCACACGCCACGCCGGCACCCACCAGCAAGGCTCCGGCCAGGCCCGGGCCGCGGGTGTAGGCCACCACGTCCACGTCGGCCAGCGTCTGGCCGGACTCGGTGAGCACCTGGGTAGTCAGTGGCAGCACGCGGCGGATGTGGTCGCGGCTGGCCAGCTCGGGGACCACGCCACCATAGGCCTGGTGCATCTCGATCTGGCTGTGCAGCGCGTGCGACAGCAGGGTGGGCACGGCGGCGTCGCCGGTGGAGCGCACCAGGGCCACGCCGGTTTCGTCGCAGGAGGATTCGATTCCAAGGATCAGCAAACTCATCGCCCGAGTGTAAAACCCGCACCGGTATGGCCCGCCGCCACGGCACAAAGCCCCTGCGGGCGGTGGCCGGCAGGGGCTTTGTGCGTGAGCGTGGTGCGCAGAAGGCGGAGGAGCCCACCGATTCGGCGCAACCGTCAGAGGACGGCTACCAGCGGTCCGACCGCATGCGCAGCTCCCAGCTGCCGCTGCGCAGTTCGTACACGCCCACGGCGCCGTAGCGCTGCTCGCCCTTGTCGTCCCAGGTCATGGTGCCGATCACCGGCGCATAGCCGTTGATGCTGTGCATCGCCTTGGTGATCTCTGAGGGCTCTGCCGACTTGGCCTTCTGGATGGCGGCAGACAGCACGTACATGCTGTCGTAGCTGTAATGGCCGCCGTAAGCGGGCGGCTTCTTGTAGGCCTCGATGTACTTTTCGAGGAAGGGCTTGCCGGTGGCGAATTCCTTGGCCTCCAGCACGGGCGACGTGGCGTAGATGCCATCGATGATGCCGGCGCCCTTGACCATGTCGGTGGTCTTGATGGTGTCGCCGCCCAGCAGGCTGACCTTGGTGTGGTCGACCTTGCGCAGGGCTTCGAGCAGCGCCAGCGCCTGGAAGTCGTTGAGAGTGGAGACGATGACCTCGACCTTGGCGGCCTTCAGCTCGCCGGCCAGTTCATTGAACGCCGTGGTCTTGTCGTCAAACGACTTGCGCACCACGACCTCTTTCTTCTCGGTCTTGAGTTGTGCGGCCGCGCCGTCGGCCAGGCCCTTGCCGTAGGGCGTGCCGTCGTCCAGCGCCGCGTAGCGTGCAGCACCCAACTGCGTGGCGGCGAACGAACCGATGGCGCGCGCCTGCAGGGTGTCGTTGCCGACCATGCGGAACGTGGTGGGAAAGCCCAGCTGCGTGAACTTGGGGTTGGTGGAGATCGCGATCTGCGCGATGCCCTTGGCGGCATAGATGGGGGCGGTCTCGATGCTCACGCCCGAGTTCAAATGCCCGATAACGGCCACCACGCCCGCATCCACCAGTTGCTGGGCCACCGTTTTGCCGGTGGCGGCGTCGGCCTTGTCGTCCACGGAGACCACCTCCAGCGTCACGCGCTTGCCGTCCACGGTGTAGCCGCCCTTGTTCAGCTCGGCCACCGCCAGATTCACGCCGTTGAGCAAGTCCTGACCCAGCGCCCCCAGCGGGCCGCTCAAGGGCTGGGCCACGCCGATCTTGATGGTGTCGGGCACCTTGCTGCACCCGGACAGGAGCAGCAGCGCCGCAGACGTGACCGCGGTCAGGGCCAGGCCGGCGGAAAGAAAACGGCGCCGGTCGTTAAGCTTGTTCATGCAGATTCCTCATCAGTATGTCAATGTGACCAGATGTATATGCGAGCGAATGGAAGGCGGCTATCGGGTATGCCCTGCCAATCATCAAACTATTAGCAAGTTTCAGGCCCTGCAAGGAACGATGGGCTCGGTGATGGGATGATCGGACGTCTTGCACCGCTTGCGCGCACCAATATGTGGCGTAAAAATTGCTTATGCTTCGGGGTATGAACGAGTCTTTGCGCATCGTGGTGGTGGCCCCGGACCTGGCCATTGCCGATCCCGACGACGAACACGCCGTATTGCAGGCGGAGCGTTCGCGGGCGCTGCGCATCGGGCTGCTGGAGAACAACTTCAACCTGGTGGCCACACTGCCGGCTGACGTGTTCCTGAGCGAGCGCATCGCCCAGTTGCAACCCGACCTGATCATCGTGGACGCTGAGAGCGAGGCCCGCGACGCGCTCGAGCATGTGGTGGTCGCCACGCGCGACGAACGCCGGCCCATCGTGATGTTCACCAACGACGAGGACACATCGCACGTGAAGGCCGCAGTGGCGGCGGGCGTGTCGGCCTATATCGTGGCCGGCCTGTCGCCCCAGCGCATCCGCCCCATCCTGGACGTGGCGATGGCGCGCTTTCAGCACGAACAGGCCCTGCGCGCCGAGCTGGCCGATGCCAAGACCGAGCTCAAGGACCGCAAGACCATCGACCGCGCCAAGGGCCTGCTGATGCAGCGCCAGAACCTGACCGAGCAGGCAGCGTACGAAAAGCTGCGCAAGACGGCCATGGACAAGGGCCTGAAGCTCGTGGACGTGGCCCAGCGGATGCTGGACGTGATGGACCTGCTGGGCTGAACCCGTGACATCCCCATAGGCACTGCTCGCCTGCAGCGAGGGGCTTCTCGATGTGCTGCGCGTCGGCCTTTGCCTGGCGTCCCTGCCCTGGGCCGCGCACAGTTCTCAACACCACTCCCAGATGGTGCACCGCACAAAGGCAGTGCGGGCGCTCCTGCAGCACCCATCGCACAACCATTTGATTAAAACTGGCCGCTACCGCTTGATAGACAAGCGCTACCAGCTATCAATTACATAGCAATTACTGCGCCGCCTTGGCGCGCAGCTGGTGCGTCACAGGTTGGCACGCAGCTTGCGTTAACCCTGGCAAGACCAATGAAGGTCTTGCCCCTGACAGCAGCGGCCCAATGGCGGGCCGGTGCTGATGCCAAGCCCCAATGCTTGGCAATGGACAAAGGCGTCCCCACCCGCCCCGACGTATGCATGCGTGCATCTCGCGGGGTGTGGTGTGGACGCCTTTTTGTTTTTAACGCTACGAGGAAGTGCCCCATGACCGATCTGCTTAAAACCAGCCTCAACCGCCGCACCGTGCTGCAGGCCGCTACCGTGGGCGCCGTTGGCGTCAGCCCTGCGCTGCGTGCGCTGGTGCATGCCCAGGGCTCGGACGCCCCCGAGAAGAAGGAAGTCAAGATCGGCTTCATCCCGCTGACGGACTGCGCCAGCGTGGTGATGGCCTCGGTGCTGGGCATCGACAAGAAATACGGCGTGACCATCATCCCCACCAAGGAAGCCTCCTGGGCCGGTGTGCGCGACAAGCTGGTCAACGGCGAACTCGACTTTGCCCACGTGCTGTACGGCCTGGTGTATGGCGTGCACCTGGGCTTGGCCGGCCCCAAGAAGGACATGGCCGTGCTGATGAACCTCAACCACAACGGCCAGGCCATCACGCTGTCCAAGAAGCTGGCGGACAAAGGCGCGGTCAACGGCGCGGGCCTGGCCAAGCTGATGGCCAGCGAGAAGCGCGAGTACACCTTCGCGCAGACCTTCCCCACCGGCACGCACGCCATGTGGCTGTACTACTGGCTGGCGGCCAACGGCATCAACCCGATGAAGGACGCCAAGGTCATCACCGTGCCGCCACCACAAATGGTGGCCAACATGCGCGTGGGCAACATGGACGGGTTCTGCGTGGGCGAGCCCTGGAACCACCGCGCCATCATGGACGGCATCGGCGTGACCGCCACCACCACGCAGGACATCTGGAAGGACCACCCCGAGAAGGTGCTGGGCACCACGTCCGAATTCGTGCAGAAGTACCCCAACACGGCGCGCGCCGTGACGGCCGCCATCCTGGAGGCGAGCAAGTGGATCGACGAAGGCCTGGCCAACAAGAACAAGATGGCCGAGACCATTGCCGGCAAGGCCTACGTGAACACCGGCGTGGACGCTATCAACCAGCGCATCCTGGGCCGCTACCAGGACGGCATGGGCAAGACCTGGGACGACCCCAACCACATGAAGTTCTTCAACGACGGCGCGGTGAACTTCCCGTACCTGTCGGACGGCATGTGGTTCCTCACACAACACAAGCGCTGGGGCCTGATCAAGGACCACCCTGACTACCTGAACGTGGCCAAGGCCGTGAACCGCATCGACGTCTACAAGCAGGCCGCCGCCGCATCGAAGACCCCCGTGCCCAAGACCGAAATGCGCAGCAGCAAGTTCATGGACGGCGTGGTGTGGGACGGCAAGGACCCCGCCAAGTACGCCGACAGCTTCAAGGTCAAGGCCTGATCGCCCTCGCCTGACGACGACATCCACCCCGCCAGCACCACCCGCCCCTCTTGAAGGAGAACACCATGGTCAGCGCCGTTTTTCACACCCCGTTGGATGCAGCCCCCGCGGCTGCACCGAAAACCATGAACCCTGCCCCCGCCAGCGCTGCGGCCACCGCCGTCGGCAGCACTGCACCAGCCGCCGCTGCAGGCGCTGCTGCCCCTGCCGCCACCGTGCCAGCGCAAGCCCCGCGCCGCGACTGGGCTGCCCTGTCGCGCAGCTTCTGGATGGCCGTGCTGCCGCCGCTGTGTGGCCTGGGCCTGCTCATCGGCCTGTGGGCGGTGGTCTCCACCACCACGGGCGGCAGCATTCCGACGCCCCTGGAGACATGGAAACAGGCGCTCGAGATTTTCAGCAACCCTTTCTATCGCAATGGCCCCAACGACCAGGGCGTGGGCTGGAACGTGCTGATGTCACTCGAACGCGTGGCGGTCGGCTTCGGCATGGCGGCGCTGGTGGGCATTCCGGCGGGCTTCGTGATCGGGCGTTTCAACTTCCTGTCGCGCATGTTCAACCCGCTGATTAGCTTGCTGCGCCCGGTGTCGCCCTTGGCCTGGCTGCCCATCGGGCTGCTGGTCTTCAAGGGCGCCAACCCGGCCGCCATCTGGACCATCTTCATCTGCTCCATCTGGCCCATGATCATCAACACCGCCGTGGGTGTGCAGCGCGTGCCGCAGGACTATATGAACGTGGCCCGCGTGCTCAACCTGTCGGAGTGGAAGATCGCCACCAAGATCCTGTTCCCCGCCGTGCTGCCCTACATGCTGACCGGCGTGCGCCTGGCCGTGGGCACCGCGTGGCTCGTGATTGTGGCGGCCGAGATGCTGACGGGCGGCGTGGGCATCGGGTTCTGGGTGTGGGACGAGTGGAACAACCTGAACGTTAAGAACATCATCATCGCGATCTTCGTGATCGGCATCGTCGGGCTGGTGCTGGAGTTTGCGCTCATCAAGCTGGCCACCGCATTCACGTTCGAAGAGGTCAAAGCCTGACCCTCCCCTGAGCAGCGCCTGCGGGGCTTCATCCCTTCAGGCGCCCCCCAGTGGCCCGGCCAAGCGGTGGTCACGGCGGGCCTCGAAACAACCAGGAGTTCCTCATGCACACCTCTCTCACCACCAAGTTCATCGAAGTCCATGGCGTGGAGCAGACCTTCAAGACCGCCAAGGGCATGTTCCCGGCACTGCGCGACATCAACCTCACGATCGCCAAGGGCGAGTTCGTCGCGCTGATCGGGCACTCGGGCTGCGGCAAGTCCACGCTGCTGAACCTGATTGCCGGCCTGACGACGCCCACCAACGGCGCACTGCTGTGCGCCAACAAGGAGATCAAGGGCCCGGGCCCCGAGCGCGCAGTCGTGTTCCAGAACCACTCGCTGCTGCCGTGGCTCACCTGCTTCGACAACATCTACCTGGCGGTGGAACGCGTGTTTGGCGGCAAGGAAAGCAAGGCGCAACTGCGTGCCCGCACCGACGCCGCCCTGGCGCTGGTCGGCCTGACGCCAGCCGCGCAAAAGCGCCCCGGCGAAATCTCCGGCGGCATGAAGCAGCGTGTGGGCATCGCCCGCGCCCTGTCGATGGAACCGCAGGTGCTGCTGATGGACGAGCCCTTCGGCGCGCTGGACGCGTTGACGCGCGCCAAGCTGCAGGACGAGTTGCTGGAGATCGTGGCGCGCACGCAGAGCACCGTGGTCATGGTCACGCACGATGTGGACGAGGCCGTGCTGCTGTCCGACAAGATCGTGATGATGACCAACGGCCCCGCCGCCACGATTGGCGAGGTGCTGGCCGTCGACCTGCCCCGCCCCCGCCGCCGGGTGGAGCTGGCCGAAGACGCGCAGTACGTGCACTACCGCAAAGCCGTGATCGACTTTCTGTACACCCGCCAGGGGCACGTCGAGAAAGCGGCTTGAAGCCCCGCGCTGCCAGGCGTGGCAGCACACCCCAGGCGCTGGCCGGTTCCGGTCAGCGCCTTTTTCATTCGGCCCTGATACGCACCGCAGGTTGAACGCGCGCGGCCCAAGCCAGTGCCACGGTGCAAGGGCCGCCCCGCCGCAGGGGCGGCGTGCCCTTCCAGGGCGAAGGCGCGCAGCGCCTCAGCGGGCAGTAGTCAATGACTGCCGCTGATGTACTGCTCCAGCTGCTCGATGATAAATTTCTGTTCGGAGATGATGTCCTTGACCAGATCGCCGATGGAAATCATGCCGACCAGCTTGCCGTTGTCCACCACGGGCAGATGTCGCAGACGGCCGGTGCTCATCATCTGCATGCACTGCTCGCTGGTCTGGTCGGGCCGCACAAATCGAACGGCCGATGTCATCACATCCCGCGCAATGGTGGCGGCAGAAGTGCGGCCCAGCAGCGCAATCTTTCGCGCATAGTCACGCTCGGTGAAGATGCCCACAATGGCATCGCCCTCGGTGACCACCAGCGCACCGATGCCTTTGTCAGCCATGAGCTGCAAGGCCGCCAGCACCGAATCGGTGGGCCGGATGGTGTGAACGGTGGCGTCAGGCTTGGCCTCGAGAATCTTGGAGACGATGGTCATGGAACCTCCCTCTGAAACCTGGAACAGGTGCAAAGAGATTTCAGCCCATAAGCCCCGCCAGCGCAACCCGCGCAAGCCCGATTTGCGGTGCTTTGTCGGCGATCCGCCGCATCAGTTGTTTCGTGCCTGTTGCATTCGGCCCGCAGCGAAACAAACTGAAAAGAACCGAAACCGCGACGAGACGACGCAGCGCGCAGTCATGGGCACGATAGAGCCCATGTTCAACGCACTTCTCTTGGGTTCAACGCCTGGTGGCACGAAGCTCCCGTTGTCGTTGTCGTCGTCGCAAGACACGCGCTGCATCCGGCAACTGAACGCTTCATCGATTGTTTCCAATACTGGAACAGTCAGTTTGCGACCAGCTAGTTTTTCTCTGAACAGCCCCGGCGTACAGTTCAACCCATCGATGAGCCGAACCCGCAAGGCGACTCACCGAACCCGGGATCTGGCGATGGACACCTTTCGTTCCTGCACTGGTTACCGGTTTTTTTGAGACGCTTTTTTAACTTCAAGGACTTTCATCATGAACAACACCGCACGCTTCCTCTCCATTGCCGCAGTTGCCGCTTTCGCTTCCTTCGGTGCACAAGCCGACGAAGCCGACGCTTCGCAATTCGCCACCAAGTTCGACACCAACCGCACCCGCGCTGAAGTGGCTGCAGAAGCTTCGAGCGTTGCTCAGACCCGCAGCATCGAGCCCGCAGGCTCCCGCGTGGTGACCTACAAGTCCACGGCCGACCGCGCTGCCGTGCGTGCCCAGGCTGCTGACGCCGTGCGCACTGGCCAGATTCCTTCGGGTGAGCAAGGCTGATCTGAATCCCACGGATTCAACGCCTGCCTCTCGCTGACAAGTAAACAACCTGATTTCTAAAAATTACCCTGGAGTTCCATCATGAACAAGACCGCACGCTTCCTCTCCATCGCCGCTGTGTCCGCTTTCGCTGCCTTCGGCGCCCACGCTGACGAAGCCGACGCTTCGCAATTCGCCGCCAAGTACGACACCAACCGCACCCGTGCCGAAGTCATGGTCGAAGCCTCGACCGTTGCCGCCACCAGCAGCACCATTCCTTCCGGCTCGCGCGTCCTGTCCTTTACTTCCACGGCCGACCGCGCTGCCGTGCAGGCCCAGGCAGCAGAAGCCCTGCGCACCGGCCGCATCTCGTCGGGCGAAATCGGTTCGCTGTAATCCGCAGACTGCAGCTCTGGCTGCAATGCAAAAAAGGCCGAGGCCCCCAGGGGCCTCGGCCTTTTCTTTGGTCTGAAGCCTGGCTTACTTCCCGCCGCGCGCCGCAGCCACCGCGCCCTGTACTTCCTTCCACAGGTCTTCACCCACATTGGTCGCGATGCTGGCATTCACGGCGCCCAGTTTCTCGCGCATGCGGCTGGCTTCGGCGGATGACAGTTCGTTGACCTGCATGCCTTTGCCCTTCAAATCGGCCAGTGCCTTGTTGGCCTCATCCCGCGTGTCCTGGCGCTCGAAGTCGCGGCTCTTCTTGGCGGCATCGAGCAGCACCTTCTGCTCGGCCTTCGAAAGGCCGTCCCAGTACTTCTTGCTGACCAGCACGATCCAGGGGCTGTAGACGTGGTTGGTCACCGTGAGGTACTTCTGCACCTCGTAGAACTTGCTCGACAGGATGGTGTTGTAGGGGTTCTCCTGGCCGTCGACGGTGTTCGTCTCCAGCGCCGAGAACAGCTCAGAGAACGGCAGCGGCACGGCGTTGGCGCCGAGGGTCTTGAAGCTGTCGAGGAAGACGTTGTTCTGCATCACGCGCAGCTTGATGCCGTTCATGTCCTCGAGCTTGGTGACGGGGCGCTTGCTGTTGGTCAGGTTGCGAAAACCGTTCTCCCAGTACACCAGGCCCACGAGGCCCTTTTCCTGCAGCTTGTCCATCACCTTCTGGCCCACGGGGCCGTCCAGCACCACGTCGGCTTCCTTGGCGTTGTTGAACAGGAAGGGCGTGTCCCAGATCGCCATTTCCTTGGTGATGCCCACCAGCGTGGCGGTGGAGCCGACCATCATCTCCTGCGCGCCGCCGATGAGGGCCTGCTGCATTTGCAGGTCCGAACCCAGCGCCGCGGCGCCGATGGCGCGCACCTTCATCTTGCCGCCCGAGGCCTTCTCGACCTCTTGCGCAAACAGCTTGGTGGCGCGGCCCTGGTTGGACACTTCGTTGAGGCCATAGCCAAAGCGGATGATGCGCGGCTTGAAGTCCTGGGCTGCAGCCTGGAACGAGGCGGCAAAGGCGGCCACCGACAGGGCGGCCAGCAGGGTACGGCGGAAAGTCTTCATGGTTGTCTCCATTGGCGAACGAAAGAAATACACGGAAAAAATCAGTGCGAGGCGTTACCTCATCCAGTGCACAGGTGCGGTCACGATCTGCGGGAACACCACCAGCAGCGCCATGATCAGCACATAGGTCAAGAGGAACGGGTTCACGCCGCGGATCACGGTGGGCATGGAGATGCGCCCCACGCCCGCCACCACGTTCAGCACGGTGCCCACCGGCGGCGTGACCAAGCCGATGGAGCCGTTGAGCACGAACATCAGGCCGAAGTAAACCGGATCGATCCCCGCCTTGACGGCGATGGGCAGCATCACGGGCGCGAAGATCAGGATGGTGGGCGTGAGGTCGAGCGCCGTGCCGATGAGCACCAGCACGATCATCATCACCGTCATCAACAGGCGAGGGTTCTCGACCAGCGGCCCGAGCCAGCCGGTCAGCACGCTGGGCAGGTCGGCCAGGGTGATCATGTAGCTGGCCACCTGGGCGCCAGCGCACAGGAACATCACGATGGCCGTAGTCTTGGCGGCGCGCACCAGCACGCCATAGATCTCAGGCACGCGAATCTCGCGGTGCACGAAGAGCGCCACCTCAGCGCGTAGAACGCAGCCACCACCGCCGCCTCGGTGGGCGTGAAGATGCCCGACTTCATGCCGCCGATGATGATCACCGGCATGAGCAGCGCCCAGAAGGCCTTGCCGGTGGAGCGCCAGCGCTCGCGCATCGGCAGCGGCGCGGGGCCGGCCGGCAGCACCATGCCGCGCAGCACCCAGCGCCACGCCACGATCAGGCCCGCGCCCATGATCAGCCCGGGCACCACGCCCGAGACGAACAGTGCCGAGATGGACGTGTTGGTGGTCACGCCGTAGATCACGAAGGCCATGGACGGCGGGATGATGGGGCCGATCACGCTGCCCGCGGCGATCAAGCCCGCCGATGAATCCACCGGGTAGCCGTTCTTGCGCATCATGGGCAGCAGGATGGCGGACATGGCCGCCGCATCAGCCAGGGCCGAGCCCGACATGGCCGAAAGCAGCACCGCCGCGCCGATAGCCACGTAGCCCAGGCCGCCGCGGATATGCCCCACCCAGGCCTGCGCCATGTCGATGATGCGGCGGCTGATGCCGCCCGAGTTCATCAACTCGCCCGCAAGAATGAAGAATGGCACCGCCAGCAGCGGAAAGCTGTCGACCCCGGCCACCAGGTTCTGGGCCAACAGCTGCGTATCCCAGAAATCCAGCACCCAGGCCATGCCGGCCCCGGTGAGCACCAGGGCGAGGCCCATGTTCATGCCGGTGGCCATCAAGGCCAGCATGCCGACAGAAAAAACGATGAAAGCTTGCGCTTCTGCACCCATGGCCATCACTCCAGCTCGGCGCCGTGACCGAGGTCCAGCGGCTTGCGTTGAATCAGTTCGACCAGCGCCATGACGCCAATGGCCACCGCACACAAAAAGGCCGGCAGCGGTAGCAGGGCCGACGAATACCCGAGCACCACAGAATGGCTGTCCGCACCCACCACCACCTGCTGCCAGGCGCCCCATGCAAGCATTGCGCAGGCCGCGATCACCAGCAGGCGGATCACCGCAGTCAGTACGGCGAAAGCGGCAGGGCGGCGCGCCAGCAGGCCCGCCAGCGTGGTAAAGGCCATGTGCTCACCCGCCGGGTAGGCGGCTGCCGCGCCGATGAACACCATCCAGACGAACAGCAGGCGCGACAGCTCTTCGCTGGCCACCACGCCGCTGCCAAATCCGTAGCGCAGTACCACGTTGACGAAGACGGCCACAGCCATCACGCCCAGGCAGGCGGCCATCAGGGCCTCGGCGGTGCGCGTCAAGCGCCCGGTCGGCCGGGGTGTGGGGGAATCGGGTGGGGCCGATGTGTTGCTCATGCTGCCTCCGTGGCTGCAATCCAGGCTGACGCCTGTTGTTGAAGGGTTGCCAAGTCCACCGTGGCATCGAGCCGCAACACCCCGGGCTCGCCCACAGGCGACTCGAGCGTGGCGAACTGGCTGTCCACCAGTGCGGTCGAAAAGAAGTGCGTACCCGCCCGCGCCGCCACACGCTGGCCGGCGCTGACACGGTCAATCTCCAGAAACACGAAGCGCAGGCCGGGGCACGCAGCGCGCAGGCGGTCGCGGTACGCCTTCTTGAGCGCCGAGCAGGTCAGCACCACGCCCTGCGGGTGCGCCTGCAGCAGCCGGCCCAGCGTGGCGAGCCAGCCCTCGCGGTCGGCGTCGGTCAGCGCGATGCCCTGGCGCATCTTTTCTCGGCTGGTGGGGCTGTGGTGGTCGTCCCCTTCGATCAGGGGCAGGCGCTCGGCCTGGGCCAGGGCGGAGCCCAGGCTGGACTTGCCGCAACCTGCCACGCCCATGACCACCAGAAACACCGATGACGGTACAAAATTCATATTGGTAGCGCTATCCAACGAAATTTTGAAAAAGCATCCTTGCGGGATGCTCAAAATACAGAGGAAATTTCAGCCTCTTCGGGTAAAAATCAGGCATTCGCCTTGTTCAAGCCAATGGACAGCGCTATCCTAACCAGATCACAGCCCACACCAATCCGGGTTAACCCTTTGAACAAACCAGAGTCCCGCCGCCGCTCCAGCGGCCGCACCACGCTCAGCGACGTGGCCAAAACTGCCGGGGTGAGCCCCATCACCGCGTCCCGCGCACTGCGCGGCGAGCGGGGTGTGGCCCAGGAGTTGGTGCAGCGTGTGAAGGATGCCGCGCAGCAATTGGGCTATGTGCCCGACCCCGCGGCCCGCGCCCTCGCGTCGCAACGCAGCGTGCAGGTGCCGGTGCTGGTGCCGCTGCTGTCCAACGCACTGTTCGTCGATGTGCTGGACGCCGTGCACCGCACGCTGTTCCCGCACGGGTACCAGGCGCTGATCGGCGTCACGCACTACGACCCGCAGGAAGAAGAGCAACTGCTGCGCACCTACCTGGCCCACCGCCCGGCGGGCCTGCTGGTGACGGGCTTTGACCGCACCGAGGCATCGCGCCAGATGATTGTCGCCAGCGGCGTGCCCTGCGTGCACCTGATGGAGATGACGTCCGCGCCCGGCGTGTACTGCGTGGGCTTTTCGCAGCAGGACGCAGGCCATGCCATGACGGCCCATTTGCTCGCGCAGGGCCGCAAGCACATCGCGTTTGTCGCGGCGCAGCTGGACCCGCGCACCCTACAGCGCGCCGAAGGCTACCGCCGCTGCCTGCGCGAGGCGGGCCTCTACGACCCGCGGCTGGAGCTGCTCAGCGCCCAGCCGTCCTCCATCCGACTGGGCGCCGAGCTGCTGGAAGAAGTGCTGCGCACCCGCCCCGGCGTGGATGCCGTGTTCTTCTGCAACGACGATCTGGCGCAAGGCGGCGTGCTGGCGGCGCACCGGCTGGGGCTGTCCGTACCGGCGCAGGTTGCGATTGCAGGGTTCAACGACCTGGCGGGCAGCGACCAGATGCTGCCGCCGCTGACCACCGTGCGCACACCGCGTTCGGCGATTGGCGAGGCCAGTGCGCAGATGCTGCTGGCGCTGATGCGGGGCGAATTGCCGGATCAGAACTCGGTGGACCTGGGCTTCGAGCTGACGGTGCGCGGGAGCACGTAGCCCCAGGCACGGCCGCTTCGCGGCGTCCTCCGGGGGAGGCTACCGGTGGCACGCGCAGCCGCATTCCGGGCATTGCTGGTCGTGGCAGCGCCCATTGCGAACGCGCTGCAGCCTGGGGGCAGGCTGTGCCGGCGAGCTTGGGGCCTTACACCGCTGCCAGCTCGCGGCTCGAAGACGACTCGGTCTTGCCCTTCATCTCCTTGCGCAGTGCCACCGCATCCCGCGCCTGGTTTGGCGCCGACGCGTCGATGCGGAATACCTGCACCGTCTCGGTCATGGTCTGCGCCTGGCCGTTGAGCTGCATGGCCGAGGCGGCGTTTTCCTCCACCAGCGCGGCGTTCTGCTGCGTGATGGTGTCCAGTTGCGCCACGGCCGAGTTGACCTGCGAGATGCCGCTGAGCTGCTCGTTGGAGGCGCTGTGGATCTCGCCGATCAGCGTGTTCACGCGGCGCACCAGCTCGAGGGATTCGGTCATGGTCTTCTGGGCGGCGTCGGTCTTTTCGTGTCCTTCGCTCACCTTGTGGGCCGAGTCGTCGATGAGCTGGCGGATCTCCTTGGCGGCCGACTGCGTGCGGTGCGACAGGCTGCGCACTTCCGACGCCACCACCGCAAAGCCCCGGCCCTGCTCGCCCGCGCGCGCAGCCTCGACCGCAGCGTTGAGCGCGAGGATGTTGGTCTGGAACGCGATGGAGTCGATGAGCTGCGTGATCTCGCTGATGCGGCCGGACGCGGCCTGGATCTGCTTCATGGTGCTGGCCACGCCATCCACCGCCTCGCTGCTGCGCTCGGCCACCTGGGTGGCCTGAGTGGCCAGCACGGTGGCCTGTCGCGCGGACTCGGCCGTCTGCTTGACGGTGCCGGTGATCTCCTCCATGGATGCGGCGGTCTGCTGCAGGTTGCTGGCCTGGGCCTCGGTGCGCGACGACAGGTCCTGGTTGCCCTGGGCGATCTCGCGGGTAGAGACCTGCATGTGCTCGCTTTCCTGGCGCGCGTCGCGCACGATGGACAGCAGGTTCACGTTGAGCTGCGCCAGCGCTTTTTGCAGGTCGCCCACGGTGTCGCTGCGCGACGCGGTGATCTTTTGCGTGAGGTCGCCGGCGGCCATGCGGTTGGCCCAGCGCAGCATCTGCGCCAGTGGCGCGACCGTTGCCTTGTGCAGGTACGACGCCACGCCCAACGCCAGCAGCGCCACCGCCACCCATGCCACGGTGGATGCAACCGTCATCTGGTGCCCGCCCAGCCAGGCGGCGCCAAAAGATGCGATCACCAGCAGCAAGGTGCACAGCATCATCTTGCCCATGGGCCCCAGGCGCACCGCGTTGGCCAGCCGCCCCCAGGAGGTGTTCTTCACCACCTGGCCGGCGCGCAGCACGTGCACCTGCGCGCCCGCCTGTTTTTCAGCCTGCATCTGTCGGTACAGCTGGTCGGACGCGTTGATCTGCTCGCGCGTGGCCTCGGTGCGCACCGACATGTAGCCGGTGGGCTGGTCGCCCTGCATCAGCGGTGTGACGTTGGCCATCACCCAGTAGAAGGAGCCGTCCTTGCGGCGGTTCTTGACCACAGCCGACCAGGGCGCCCCGCTGGCAATGGTCTCCCACATGTCGCGGAAGGCCTCCTCGGGCATGTCCGGGTGCCGGATCATGTTGTGGGGCTGGCCCAGAAGCTCTTCCTTTTCGTACCCGCTGACCTCGATGAACATCGGGTTGCAGTAGAGGATGCGGCCCTTGAGGTCGGTGGTCGAGACCAGGGTCTCACCCTTGGGGAAGGCATATTCTTGCGTGCTGACCGGGAGATTGACGCGCATGGAAAACCCTTTCGTGGAGATGCCTCGCACCCCATTGGGAGAACGCGGCCGTTCTGAAAGCCAGGCACATGCTAAGACGCGAAACAGGTTTTTTGAAACTATTAAATGTGCTGGGTGCAAAAAATCACCATCCTGGTGCAACGCACCAACTGCAGGCCCGGCCACCACGTTGCAGCGCACCATTGCAGAGATCTGCAGGGGCGTGACATCAAAATAGATAGCAAAGAATTCATACATATCAAGCGGCACGACCTGAAAGAGCTTGAATAAGCGCAGCACCAGCAGCTGGCATAGCCATTGCTTCGTTGAGGCTGCAGCCAAAGCTGGCTGCATGTCAGCCCGGTTCAATGGCGGATTGGGCGAACAGGACGTCGGCGTCTTCATGGAATGCGTACAGGCTGCACACAGCAGCCTGCGTGGTCCGTGCAGGCGCCTTTTTTGTTTTTCTGGCCCGGTTGCAGATGGAACCCCCGCCATCGCAGCCTTCTCGCTCTTCGCACACGACAGCCATGCTTCAATTCCGAGAGTTCCTCAAATCCGGCCACGCACCCACGCTGTGGTCGTCGTTTCTCTACTTCGGCTTCTCGTGCGCCATCTGGGTGATCAACGGCGCGATGGCGCCCTTCATCCGCGAGACCTTCAACCTCACGCCCACGCAGATGGGCATGATGCTGTCGATCCCCATCTTTGCGGGTGCGCTGATGCGCTTTCCGCTGGGCATCCTCGCGCAGTACATCGGGCGCAAGAACGCCACGCTGGTCGAGATGGCGGGCATCTTCTTCGCCATGGGCTATGGCTTCTTGTTCGTGCACACCTACAACGACCTGCTGGCCATGGGCGTGCTGCTGGGCGTGGCGGGTGCGAGCTTCGGCGTGGCGCTGTCGCTGGGCTCGGGCTCGTTTCCGCCGCGCTACAAGGGCCTGGCCATGGGCATCGTGGGCGCGGGCAATGTGGGCACGGCGGTGGCAGCCCTGCTCGCACCCGCACTGGCGCAAAAGTTTGGCTGGCAGGCCGTGTATGGCTTTGCTGCGGTGAGCGTGGCCGTGCCCGCGCTGGTGATGGCCATCTACGCCAAGGAGCCGCCTGACCTGGCAGCGCATTCGAGCTTTCGCGACCACATCGCCTGTTTGTTCGAGAAGGACGGCTGGGCGTTCAGTCTGATCTACGCGGTGACCTTTGGCGGCTTTATCGGCCTGACCACGTTTTTGCCCAGCTACTTCAGCGACCAGTTCGCCGTGAGCAAAGTGCAGGCGGGGCAGTTGACGATGATGGCGGCCTTTCTGGGCGCGGCCCTGCGCATCTTCGGCGGCTGGCTGTCGGACCACTGGGGCGGCGTCAACACACTGACCGGCGTGCTGGCCATCACCGCCGTGAGCATGGTGCTGTGTGGCCTGGCGGAAAACTCGCTGCCCGTCACCATGCTGCTGTTCCTGCTGTGCTTTGCAGCCCTGGGCGCAGGCAACGGCGCACTGTTCCAACTGGTGCCCCTGCGCTGGCCGCTGACCACGGCGGTGGCGGGATCAATGATCGGCGAGATCGGCGCACTGGGCGGCGGGCTGATCCCCAACGGGATGGGTATCTCGCGCCAGTACACGGGCACGTACCTGTGGGGCTTCGTGGGGATCGCGGTGTGCGCGCTGGCCATGCTGGTGCTGCTGCGGGTGATGCAGCAGCGCTGGACACGGACGTGGGCGGAGAAGGGTGGGCGGGCGCGCAGCGCATGACGTGCGTGAGCACGTAAGCGCGCAACGCTTGCCGACCTTTCGGTAAAAGGGCGTTCATACAAAGGTTTGAGGGGCCCCAACCCTCCGCGTCCGCACGCTTCATGCAGCGCCCTGAAAACCCCCTCTCCCCTCGCGGGAGAGGGTTGGGGAGAGAGGGCAGAACAGGCAGTGCGCCCCGTAGTAGCACCCCCCTCTCCCCCCGCCCTCTCCCGCAAGGGGAGAGGGAGTCAAGGCACCGCCGCGCCAGGTGGTTAAGCGCTGGGGCGGCTCAAGGCGCAGCAAAGCGCTGCACTTCAAACTAAAAATGCCCCTAACGCTTTCTGGACAAGCGCTACCAGCTACTTTTTTGATAGCAGAACCATCCCCGCCCTACCTCGGCAAGAACACCAGCCAATACACCAGCAGCACATTCACCAACACACTCACGACCAGCGCGATCTTCCACAGCGCCATGGCGTCGCGCTGCATCAAAGGCTGGGGACCGGTAGAGCCCAACGGACGTGACGCACCACGCTCCAGCGCCAGCAGCATTTCTTCTGCCGTCTCGAACCGCTGCGCACGCTGGCGCGCCACTGCCTTCAAGGCAATGTGATCGAGCCAGATCGGCACACCCGGGTGGTGGCGGCTGGGGGCCACCGGATCGCGGTGGTAGCGACCCAGCTGGTACGGCACGACGTCGCCATACGGCAGGCGGCCCTGGCTGAGCAGCTGGTACAGCGTCACCCCCAGGGCGAACAGGTCGCTGCCGGCATCGGGCAGTTGCCCCTCTGTGTCCGCGCTGCGCTCGTAGCCCGGCCACTGCTCGGGGTTCATGTAGGTGGGCGTGCCTGCGTGCAGGCGGCGCGTGGCGGCGGGTTCGCGTCCGGACAGGGCCACGCCCAGGTCCAGCACGCGCAGCACGCCGTCGTCGCCCAGGTGCAGGTTGTCGGGCTTGATGTCCCGGTGCACCACGCCCTGGCGGTGCAGCCAGCCCAGCACCCGCGCGGCCTGCACGGTGACCGCCAGGGCCTGGGCCACGCTCAGGTGCTCGCGGCGGCGCAGGCGCTGGCCCAGAGTGGCGCCTGCATGCCAGTCGTACAGCAGGTAGAAGGCGCTGGCGCCGGGGGGCGCGGCCTCGTCCGCGATGGCACTGGCAGCGGTGGCGGCGTCGTGGGGCGGCCAGTCGTTCAGCCGCGCCAGATGCGTGGCCGCCTGGCCGGACTGCATGCGCCGCGCCACCCAGGCTTCGTGGGCCAGCGTAGCGCGTTCTTCGGCGTCATGGGCGCGCGACGGCAGCAGGGTCTTGAGGGCGTACAGCCGCTGCGTGGCGCCCTCGCGCCCGGCATCGCGGACCTGGTAGATACGGTGGATGCCGCTGTCGGCCACCAACGCTGTCACCGTGAGGCCGTCGACCTGGTCGCCCACCTTGAGCAGCGGCAGCACGGGCAGGTCCTGGGCGCGGCGGGACTCGTCCTGCAGCGTGGCCTCCTGCACGCCCTGCACGCGCACCACCAGCGCGGTCACGTTGTCGTTGCTGCCGCGGCGCAGTGCGGCTTCGGTCAGCGCATCGCTCAAGGCCTGCGCTGTGCCTCCCTCGCGCAGCAGGTGGCGCAGCTCGCGCTCGGGCACGCTGCCATGCACGCCGTCGGACAGCAGCACAAACAGGTCGCCGCTGTGCAGCTCGCCCTGGCTGTAGTCGACCACCACGTGGTCATCCAGCCCCATGGCACGGGTGATCTGGTGCGCGAAGTCGCGCTGCGCCATCACGTGGTCGGTGGTCAGCAACTGCAGGCGGCCACCACGCAGCAGGTAGGCGCGCGTGTCGCCCACATGGGCCAGCGTGTACGACTGCCCCCGCAGCACCAGGGCCGTGAGCGTGGTCAGCCCCACCGCGGGCTGGCGGCGCCGGTTCATGGACGCCAGCCAGCCGTTGTGCGCACTCAAGATGCGGTCCAGCGCCACGGTGGTGTCCCAGGTGTCGGGCGTGGCGAAGTAGTCGTTCACCAGCGTGTTCACGGTGGTCTGCGCGGCCTCGCGGCCATTGCCGCCGGTGCTCACACCATCGGCAATGGCAGCAATGGCACCCCGCTCGCGGTCGCGTCCCTGCCCGGCCACCAGCGCGGCAAAGTCCTCGTTCAGCGGCTTGCGCCCTGCCTCGGAGGTGTAGCCAAAGTCCAGTTCAAAACTCATGCACCAGCTCCATGCAGGTTTCATGCCCAAGGTGGTGCATGCCGCGCCAGGCCAGGGCGCCCGCACCCAGCGCCTGCGCAGCCCTGGGGCCGATGCGCACCACCACCCAGCCGTTCCGCCGTGTGCCGCCCCACATCAGTGCGCAGCGACTGGCACAGGCATTGCTTTACACCACCAACGACCCTTCGGGGTCTCGCGGCTCCCCCTTGCAATGGCGCACGGAAGAGCTGCCCGGACAAAGGCGTCCCCACATGCCGTTTCGAGATGGATCGAGGCAGCATCGTGAGGGACGCCTTTTTTGTTTTTCGCACTGGCCCCGCAGTGGCGCAGAAGGAGTCATGAATGAAAAAGCTCAAACTGGTGATGGTAGGCAACGGCATGGCCGGCGTACGCACCCTCGAAGAGCTGCTCAAGATTGCCCCCGACCTGTACGACATCACGGTCTTCGGCGCCGAGCCCCACCCCAACTACAACCGCATCATGCTGTCGCCCGTGCTGGCGGGCGAGCAGACCCTCGACGAGATCATCCTGAACGATTGGGCCTGGTACACCGATCACCACATCGCGCTGCACACCGGCTTCACGGTGAACGAGGTGGACCGCGTGCGCCGCGTGGTCAGCGCCAGCAACAGCGCGGGCGATCTGGTCACGGCCGAGTACGACCGGCTGATCCTCGCCACCGGCTCCAACCCCTTCATCCTGCCCGTGCCCGGCAAGGACCTGGCCGGTGTGCTCGCCTACCGCGACATTGCCGACACGCAGGCCATGATCGACGCTGCCGCCACCTACCAGCACGCCGTGGTCATCGGCGGCGGCCTGCTGGGCCTGGAGGCCGCTAACGGCCTCATGAAGCGCGGCATGACGGTGAGCGTGGTGCACGTGGGCAACACGCTCATGGAACGCCAGCTCGACGACGTGGCCGGCCGCATGCTGCAGCAGACGCTGCAGGAGCGCGGCATGAATTTCCTCCTCAACGCCCAGACGCAAGAGCTGGTGGGCGGCGCCGACGGCCGCGTCACGGCCGTGAAGTTCAAGGACGGCCGCACGGTGCCCGCCGACCTCGTGGTGATGACCGTGGGCGTGCGCCCCAACACCGCGCTGGCCGAAAAAATGCGCCTGCACGTGAACCGCGGCATCGTGGTCAGCGACACCCTGCAGACCATCACCGACGCCCGCATCTACGCCGTGGGCGAATGCGCCGCGCACCGCGGCGTCGCGTACGGCCTGGTGGCCCCGCTGTTCGAGCAGGGCAAGGTGCTGGCCAACCACCTGGCAGAGATGGGCATCGACCGCTACCAGGGCTCGCAGACGTCCACCAAGCTCAAGGTCACGGGCATCGACCTGTTTTCGGCGGGCGACTTCCAGGGTGACGAACACACCGAAGAGATCGTGATGAGCGACCCCATGACCGGCATGTACAAGAAGCTCGTCATTAAGGACAACAAACTGGTGGGCGCCTGCCTGTACGGCGACACGGTGGACGGCAGCTGGTACTTCGAGCTGCTGCGCGAGGGCCGCGCGGTCGAAGAGATCCGCGACCAGCTGATGTTCGGCCCGTCGAGCGCGGACTGACCGCCTCCATCCACAACCCACTTGCGCAACGCTACCCCAAGGCCACCACGATGAAGACTGCCGCCGCCCGCCTGTCCGCCGCCCTGCACCGCAGAACCCTGCTGACCACCGCAGGCGCCGGTGCCGTGGCCTGCGCCCTGGCCTGGGTGCCGGGGCCAGCACACGCACAGGTCGCCAACCTCAACGACGCCATCAACAAGGCCGGCCGCCAGCGCATGCTCAGCCAGCGCATGGGCAAGGCCTGGCTGGCCCTGGCGCACAAGGTGCAGGAGAACGCCGCACGCCAGGTGCTGGAGCAGTCCGTGGCGCTGTTCGAGCGCCAGCTGGCCGAACTCAAGTCCTACGCGCCCACCCCGGTGATCCGCGAGACCTACGGCCAGCTCGACACCGCCTGGGCCGCCCACAAGGCCACGCTGATGGCCGGCACGCCCGCACTGGCCGGCGCCGCCGCCATGCTGCAGGCCGACGCCAAGGTGCTGGCCCTGGCCCATCTGGGCACCGTGCAGTACGAGGCCGCTTCGGGCAAACCTGTGGGCCACCTGGTCAACGTGGCGGGGCGCCAGCGCATGCTGAGCCAGCGCATGGCCAAGTTCTACCTGGCGGCGCTGCTGCCAGTGGACGCTGCAGCGGCTGCGTCCGAAATCGCCAAGGCGCGCACCGAGTTCGTGGCGGCCAACGAGGTACTACGCAAGGCACCCGAGGCCAATGACCGCATCCGACAGGAGCTGCAGCTGGCCGACGGGCAATGGGTGTTCTTCGACGCGGCCCTGCAGCGCATGCAGGCCGGCAATGCCACGGGCAACACGGCGAGGCTGGTGTCCGATGTGTTCGTCGCCAGCGAGAACCTGCTGTCCAGCATGGACAAGGTGACGGGCCTCTATGCGGCCCTGGCCAACTGACAGGGCCGCCATCGCCCACCGCCCCACACCATCACCACAAGACCACGGCATGACAGAGACCCGATCCACCTGCCCCTATTGCGGCGTAGGCTGCGGCGTGATCATCGAGAGCGACGGCCCGCAGATCATCGGTGTGCGCGGCGACCCGCACCACCCCGCCAACTTCGGCCGCCTGTGCACCAAGGGCTCCACCCTGCACCTCACGGCCAGCAGCCCCGTCACCCTGCAGACGCGCCTGCTGCAACCGCAGCAGCGCCTGCAGCGCACCGATACGCCCCAGCCGCTATCCTGGGACGCGGCCCTGGGCCTGGCGGCCGGCCAATTCGCCGACATCATCCAGCAGCACGGCCCGGACGCCGTGGGCTTCTACGTCAGCGGCCAGTTGCTGACCGAGGACTACTACGTCTTCAACAAACTGGCCAAGGGCCTGATCGGCACCAACAACATCGACACCAACTCGCGCCTGTGCATGAGCAGCGCCGTGGCGGGCTACAAGCAGACCCTGGGTGCCGATGCACCACCCGCCTGCTACGACGACGTGAAGCACGCGCAGTGCCTCTTCATCGTGGGCAGCAACGCGGCCTGGGCGCACCCCATATTGTTCCGCCGCATCGAAGATGCGCGCGCCGCCAACCCGGGCATGAAGGTCATCGTGGCCGACCCGCGCCGTACCGACACCGCGGGCATGGCCGACCTGTTCCTGCCGCTGCAACCGGGCAGCGACGTGATGCTGTTCAACGGCATGCTGCACCTGATGCTGCGCGAGGGCTGGACCGATGCGAAGTACATCGCCGCGCACACCAACGGCTTTGCCGAACTGCAGGCGCTGGTGCGCGAAGCCACACCCGAGCGCGTGGCCGAGGTGTGCGGCATTTCGGTCGCTGACCTGACCACCGCCGCAAAGTGGTTTGCCACCTCGGCATCGACCCTGAGCCTGTACTGCCAGGGCCTGAACCAGAGCAGCAGCGGCACGGCCAAGAACGCCACGCTCATCAACCTGCACCTGGCCACCGCGCAGATCGGCAAGCCCGGCGCCGGCCCCTTCAGCCTGACCGGCCAGCCCAACGCCATGGGCGGGCGCGAGGTGGGCGGCCTGGCCAACCTGCTCAGCGCGCACCGCGACCTGGCCAACCCCCAGCACCGCGCCGAAGTCGCCGCGCTGTGGGGCGTGGCCGACGTGCCCGCCACACCGGGTAAGACAGCCGTGGAGATGTTCCAGGCCGCCGCCGACGGCGAGATCAAGGCGCTGTGGATTGCCTGCACCAACCCCGCGCAGAGCATGCCCGACCAGGCCACCGTGCGCCGCGCCCTGCAGCGCGCCGAGTTCGTGGTGGTGCAGGAGGCCTTTGCCACCGCCGCCACCTGCGCGTACGCCGACCTGCTGCTGCCCGCCACCACCTGGGGCGAGAAGACCGGCACGGTGACCAACAGCGAGCGCCGCATCTCGCGCGTGCGAAGCGCCGTGCCTGCGCCGGGCGACGCGCGGCATGACTGGGCGATTGCCGTGCAGTTCGCCCAGCAGCTCGAGGCGCGGCTGCGCCCCGGCGCGCCCACCCTCTTCCCCTACACCACAGACCACGCCGACGCAGGCGCTGAAAAGGTATGGCAGGAGCACCGCGAGAGCACGCGCGGACGCGACCTGGACATCACCGGCCTGTCGTGGAGCCTGCTCGAAACCGCCGGCCCCCAGCAGTGGCCCCTGCCGGAGGGCACCACCACCGGCAAGGCCCGCCTGTACGAAGACGGCATCTACCCCACCGCAGACGGTCGGGCCCGCTTTGCCGCCCACGCCTGGAAGCCCGTGGCCGAGCCGCGCGAGTCGCGCTACCCCTTCAGCCTGACCACCGGCCGCCTGCGCGACCAGTGGCACGGCATGACGCGCACCGGCACCCTGGGCCGCCTCTTCGGCCACGTGGCAGAGCCCAGCGTGCAACTGCACCCGCAGGACATGGAACGGCGCAGCCTGCAGAACGGCGACCTGGTCTACGTGACGAGCAAGCGCGGCACCATCGTCGTGCCCGTGCAGGGCGACACCACCGTGGGCGTTTCGCAGGCCTTCATGGCCATGCACTGGGGCAGCGAATTTTTGAGCGGATGCTCGTCCACCGGCGAGCGGCTGGCGGGCGTGAATGCACTGACCACCTCGGCCTACTGCCCCACGTCCAAACAGCCCGAGCTCAAGCACGCAGCCGTCAAGATTTTGAAGGCCGAGCTGCCCTGGACGCTGCTGGCCATGGCTTGGCTGCCCGCCGGCACGGCGCAGGCCACGCGCGAGGCGCTGTCTGCGCTGATGGCGCAGTTTCCGTTTGCCAGCTGCGTGCCCTTCAGCAACAACACGCCGTTGAATGAACCCGGCCGCGAGCGCGTGGGCGTGCTGCTGCGCGCCGCTGCGCACGAGGCCCCGCCGGACGCGATCATCGAGCGCATCGAATCGCTGATGGGCCTGGCCGGCACCGACACGCAGCGCTACGCCGACAAAAAGCGCGGCCAGCGCCGCGCCGCGCGCCTGATGCGCCGGGCCGACGCCACCACCCTGGAAGGCATCGTGCTGGCCGGCGACACCAGCGCCGAAGGGTGGCTCAAGACCCTCCTGCAGGAAGAACTGCCCGCCCAAAGCTACGGCCGCCTGCTGCTGGTCCCCGGCGCCAAGGCCCCGGTGGCCGTGCAGTCGCGCGGCAAGACGGTGTGCACCTGCTTCAACGTGGCGGACATCGCCATCACCACCGAACTGGCCCGCTGCCACGGCACCGACGCCGACCGCCTGGCCCAGCTGCAAGGCACACTGCGCTGCGGCACCAACTGCGGCTCCTGCTTGCCCGAACTCAAACGCATGGTCCGCGCCACCGGCCCCCTGGCACCCAAACCGCTGGCGCAGGCCACCATATAACCAAAAGTTGTCTGGCTTAAAGGAAAATAGCGCCTCAGTTCCCTTCGAACCCCCACAAGGACTTGTGCAACAGGGCTCCAGCTAGGCATTTTCGGCGCAGACAGTACTTGCGTACGGCAAGCCGAAATAACGACGCTGGAGCCCTGTTTCACAAGTCCCGCTAAAAAAATACCATGGGCATCAGTCAGTACATCAAGGAAATTGGGCGTGGCGCGCGTGGCGCCAAGCCACTCACGCGCGACCAGGCCACCGACCTGTTCGGCCAAGTGCTGGACGGCCACGCGAGCGACCTGGAGATCGGCGCCTTCTGCCTGGCCATGCGCATCAAGGGCGAGACTGCCGAGGAGATGTGCGGCTTTCTTGATGCCACGCACCAGCGCCTGGCCCTGCTGCCTGCCACCGACCGCCCGCTCATCGTGCTGCCCAGCTACAACGGCGCGCGCAAGCTGCCGGTGCTGACCCCGCTGCTCGCCCTGCTGCTGGCCCGCAAGGGCCTGCCCGTGCTGCTGCACGGCATGCGCACCGAGGCGCGCCGCATTTTGGCATCGGATGTGCTGCTGGCGCTCGATATACCTGCGCTGACAGCTCCTGAAAAAATAGCAAATGGAACCGTGCGCCACATCCACACCCAGCACCTGCACGCAGGCCTTGCCCGCCTGCTGGCCGTGCGCGAGGTGGTGGGCCTGCGCAACCCGGGGCACAGCGTGGTCAAGCTGATGAGCCCGTGCGCTGGGCCGTCGGTGGTGGTCACCGCGTACACCCACCCCGAATACTTCGAGATGCTGCAGACCACCTTCCGCACGCTGGGCATGACCGCCCTGCTCTCGCGCGGGCTGGAAGGCGAAGTCGCCACCGACCCGCGCCGCACCCCGCGCTACGACGGCTTCATCCACGGCGCACACGAGGTGCTGGACGCCCAGCAGCCCGGCACCGCCAGCGAGGTGCCCGGCCTACCCGCCGAGATCGACGTGGCCACCACTGCCGACTACACGCGCCGCGTGCTGGCGGGCGAGCTGCCCATTCCGCCCGCCATCGAAAAACAGGTGGAACACATCTTGCACCTTGCGGATCAAACAGCCCCGGAGACATCGCCATGAGCCGCCCCACGCCACCCGCCAGTCCCTCCACAACTGCCGCCGCAGTCACCTTGACGCCCCACCTGGGCACCGGCGGCCGCTGCACGCTGGTCGGCGCCGGCCCGGGCGACCCGGAGCTGCTGACCATCAAGGCCCTGAAGGCCATCCAGGCGGCCACGGTGCTGCTGGTGGACGACCTGGTGAGCGACGCCATCGTGGCCCACGCCCCGCCCACCGCCCGCGTGGTCTACGTGGGCAAGCGCGGCGGCTGCAAGAGCACGCCGCAGGCCTTCATCGAAAAGCTGATGCTCATGGCCGTGAACGAGGGCGAGAACGTGGTGCGCCTGAAGGGCGGCGACCCCTTCATCTTTGGCCGCGGCGGCGAAGAGGTGGAGCACCTGCGCGCCGCGGGCGTGCAGGTCGAGGTCATCAACGGCATCACCTCGGGCCTGGCAGGGCTGACCTCGCTGGGCGTGCCGCTGACCCACCGCGAGCATGCGCACGGCGTGGTGTTCGTCACCGGGCATGCGAAGCCTGGCGATGCGGGCACCGACTGGCGCCAGCTGGCGGCCACGGCCCGCGATGCCAAGCTCACGCTCGTGATCTACATGGGCGTGAGCGGCGCCGGGACCATCGAGCAGGAGCTGCTCACCGGCCTGGCCGCCCACACCCCCGTGGCCATCATCCAGCACGCCAGCCTGCCCCAACAGCGCCACGCCATCACCACGTTGGGCGCCTTGCACGCCACCATCACCCGCGAGGGGCTGGCCAGCCCCTCGGTGATCGTGGTGGGCGATGTGGTGCGCGGCGTGGCGCTGGCATCGCAGGATGTGCCGATGGCACGCCGCGCGGGCTAGCGCGTCAGGTACGGCATGGACTGGCGGCCAGGGCGGGCCGCAGTGCACTGCTGCGGCGCCAATGCTGACCCACAATACCCCGCGGCCGCGGTGCGTGCGCGGCCTTGCGCCCACGGCTGCGTAGCGCAGCGGGCGGCCAGCGGCGCCTTGGCTGATGGCCGGGCTGCCCCGCTGCATCGCTTGCTCGTCGAATGAACATTGGCCCGGCTATTGCTTGTTGTTCGTATCTGAATGCAACAAGCACAAGGACCACCATGGCAGCCTATCCCGTTCCCTCTCGCACCGGCATGCCTGCATCGCCCTCCACCCTGCCGGCACCGTCCCCCGCCGCCTCGCGCGACACCGACATGTCGCTGGTCAACCTTGCCGCACGCCAGCGCATGCTGTCGCAGCGCATGGTGCTGCAGACCGTGCTGGCCGCCGGTGGCAGCGAGCTGCACTTGAAGGCTGCGCGCACCACGCTGGCCCTGTTCACCGCCAGCCAGGCCCGCCTGGTCGACACGCCGCGGCACCTGGATGCAGCAGACGCTGAGCGCGTCCGCAAGGTCTACGGTGCCCCTGGCGGCGTCGGTGCCACCATCGATGCCTTTGCCCGCCAGGTCGGCACGGCGCTGGACCTGACCGAAGCCCGCAGCCCCCGCGTGGAGGACGCACTGGCGCGGCTGGTGGAAAGCACCGATGCCGCGCTCGAAGCGCTGAACACCGCCACCACGGTGTTCGACCAGGTGGGCAAGGCCAAGGCCGAGGTCCTCATGAAGGAGATGGCTGGCATCGTGGCCTCCATCCAGACGGTGGCGCGCGAGGCCAAGGTGGTGAGCTTCAACGCCCAGGTGATGGCCGCCCGCGCGGGCCAGCATGGACGGGAGTTTGCGGTGGTCGCTAATGTGCTGTCGGGCATCACCAACGAAATCGACGGCCTTTCGCTCCAGGCCGTGTCGCTGGCGGGGCGCAGCCGCAGCGCCGCCTGAGCGGGGCTCGCTCGGGCCACTCGCCGCAGCGTGGTCCGCTGGCTCGTTGACACGCAAAACGTCGGACGGCGTCGCGTTGTGTGGTGTGGTGTGGTGTGGCACCGAGCTGTACACCGCTGCATGGCGAACCGTCGCCCTTGGCTCGGTGCCGTTGCACCGTGATCGACAAAGCGTATGTGGGACGCGGCCAACACCCCGGCGCGTCCCTAACAGGCGCTTACAAGGTGGGCCCAATACCTCGGCATTTGCGTGCTTGGCGGACCTATGATTTCCGTAGAAATTGCCTGCCCGGCCACCCGCTGGACTCCCTGATCGGGAGACGCACGGCACCCAACACCCAGCCAGAGAGGATTCCATGCAGCTCACCACACTTTGCCAACGCCTGGCGCTCGCCGGCTGTCTGCTCGCCACCTGCAGCGGCGCCTGGAGCTACTCCATCAACGCCGGGAAGGTCACCGACAGCGCCGGAAATGCGGTGCAGCTGCGCGGCGTCAACTGGTTCGGCTTCGAGACCCAGACGAACGTGGTGCACGGCCTGTGGGCCCGCAACTGGAAGGACATGATCACCCAGATGCAGCAAAGCGGATTCAACGCCGTGCGGCTGCCGTTTTGCCCCGCCACGCTGCGCGGCAATGCCCCCAACAGCATCGACTACAGCCGCAACGCCGACCTGCAGGGCCTGTCGGCCATCCAGGTGATGGACACCATCGTGCAGGAGCTCAGCCGCCGGGGCATGTATGTGCTGCTGGACCACCACACGCCGGACTGCCAGTCGATCAGCGAGCTCTGGTACACGCCGAGCTACAGCGAGCAGCAGTGGATCGCGGACCTGACCTTCCTCGCGCAGCGCTACGGCGGAGTGGCCGGCGTCATCGGCATCGACATCAAGAACGAACCCCACGGCGCAGCCACCTGGGGCACGGGCAACCAGGCCACCGACTGGAACCGCGCGGCAGAACGCGCTTCCGCCGCTGTGCTGCAGGTGGCGCCGCACTGGCTGATTGCGGTGGAAGGCATCGGCGAGAACCCCGTGTGCTCCAGCAACACGGGCCACTTCTGGGGTGGCAACCTGGAGCCGCTGGAATGCACGCCGCTGAACATCCCCGCCAACCGCCTGCTGCTGGCACCGCACGTCTACGGCCCCGACGTGTATGTGCAGCAGTATTTCAATGCGGCGGATTTCCCGGCCAACATGCCGGCCATCTGGGACCGGCACTTCGGCCGGTTTGCGCAGGCCGGCTATGCGGTGATGCTGGGCGAGTTCGGCGGCAAGTACGGCCGGGGCGATGCACGCGACGTGCTGTGGCAGAACGCGCTGGTGGACTACCTCGTGACCAAGGGCATGCGCAGCGGCTTTTACTGGTCGTGGAACCCCAACAGCGGCGACACCGGCGGCATTCTGAACGACGACTGGGGTACCGTGCGCGCGGACAAGGTGCAGTTGCTGCAGCGACTGTGGGGCAGCGTGGCACCTGCACCTGCACCTACGCCAGCACCGGCTCCGACACCAGCTCCCGCGCCCGCACCCACGCCGGCTCCGGCTCCGACTCCCGCTCCGGCCCCCACCCCGGCACCAGCACCTACGCCAGCACCCGCACCCAATTTCTCGGTCGTGCAGATCATGGACAGCGACTGGAGCGCCGGCTATTGCCAGCGCGTCCGAGTCATCAACATGGGTTCGGCGTCCGGCAACTGGGCCGTCAACATCCCCGTCAGCGGCACCATCAACAATCTGTGGAACGCCACCTGGACGCAATCCGCAGGCCGCTTGAGCGCTTCGGGTGTGGCCTGGAACAAAACCCTGGCCGCGGGCGCCACGGCCGAGTTCGGCTTTTGCGCGGCGCGCTGAACGGCGGCTTGCACCACGGGCCAGCGGCTTCACAGCTGGCCACTGCGGCCACGGTCACCACGGCGAGCCGCGCTGTCAAGGCGCGGCGCTTGCCGGGGACTGCAGGCTAGGTGCCTGCCGTCTCCCGCACCTGCGTGAACCGCTCGGCCAGCTCCTTGCGCAAGGCCTTGCGCAGCAGGGCGGCCTCCCAACGGCGCTTCTCGTCTGCCGTGGTGGGCGACAAGGGCGGCACCTTCACCGGCTTGCGCGACTCGTCCACTGCCACCATCGTGAAAAAGCAGCTGTTCACATGCCGCACCACCTGCGTGCGGATGTCTTCGGCCACCACTTTGATACCAATCTCCATCGACGAAGAGCCGGTGTAGTTCACGCTGGCAAGGAAGGTCACCAGCTCACCCACATGGATGGGCTGCAGGAACATCACCTGGTCCACGCTCAGCGTGACCACGTAGCAGGCCGAATAGCGGCTGGCGCAGGAATACGCCACCTGGTCCAGCAGCTTCAAGATGGCCCCGCCGTGCACATTGCCCGAGAAATTGGCCATGTCGGGGGACATCAGCACGGTCATGCTGAGTTGGTGTGAGGGGATGTTCATGCTGGAATTTTAGGTGGGGGTGGGATGGGGTGCGTCGCGCCCTCGCAACGCCGCGACCGCTAAACTTGGGGCAGCACAACCCATGCCACGGCGCGACCGGCCGGTCACTGCAGACCGTCACCCCCGCCGCCCCAGGCCACCGCCGGCACGCGGCCCATACCGATACCAGGCACACGATGCCGGAGGGAACTACAACATGCTCGAAATTGACAAGCTCAATGAATTCACCGAAAGCCACGGCGCGCTGCGGCGCGGGCGCGGCCTCGTCTCGGGGGTGATCGCCCTCACGCTGGCCATCCTGTGCTTTCTGGGAGTGCTGGCGTTTCACTTCCCCGAATATCTGACGACCCCGCAGCTGCGCAAGAGCTACGACGTCACGGTCATCCGCAACATCATGCTGGGCGCGATGGCCGTTGCAGGCGGCATCTCGCTGGTCAACATCCTCTTCAACCGCTCCCGCTGGCTGGCCACCTTCGCCTTCGCCATCGTGGCGCTTGCCGCCTTCCTGGGCGGCCACAAGGTCGAGGTGGACCCCAACTTCCCGGACAACACGCCCTACATCGGCCTGGACTGGTTCATCCTCGACCTGCTGGGCAGCTCGCTCATCTTCATCTTCATCGAGAAGCTGTTCGCGCTGCGCAAGGACCAGCCCATCTTCCGCGAGGAGTGGCAGACCGACTTTCACCACTTCATCGTGAACCACATGGTCGTGGGTTTCGTGCTGCTGGCCACCAACCTCATCGTGCACAAGTTCTTCGGCTGGGCGGCCAGCGACGGCATCCGCGGCTGGGTGCAGGGCCTGAACTTCTGGGTGGCGCTGTTCCTCATCGTGCTGGTGGCCGACCTGGTGCAGTACTGGACGCACCGCGCTTACCACGAGGTGCCGGTGCTGTGGCGCCTGCATGCCGTGCACCACAGCGTCAAGAGCATGGACTGGATGGCCGGCTCGCGCCAGCACATCCTGGAGCTGCTGATCACCCGCACCCTGGTGCTGGCGCCCATCTACGTGTTCGGGTTCTCGAAGGAAGTGATTGACGCGTACATCGTCGTCGTGGGCTTCCAGGCGGTGTTCAACCATGCCAACGTGAGCGTGCGCCTGGGCCCGCTGCGCTACGTGCTGGTCACGCCCAACTTCCACCACTGGCACCACAGCCAGGATCAGGAGGCGCTGGACAAGAACTATTCAGCGCACTTCGCGTTTCTGGACTACCTGTTCGGCACGGCCGTGAAAAGCGACAAGCTCTGGCCCGAGAAGTACGGCGTGCTGGGCGACTACGTGCCCAACGGGTTTGTGAAGCAGTTCAAGTTTCCGTTCACCTGGAAGGGCTGAAACGGCGTCCGTCGCGCGATCGAAGAATGGCGCGGTCAGAGCGTGCTCAGTTCCTTCTCGAGCGTCCTCAACTGCTCGCGCAGCTCCTCGGTACGGGCCTCGCAGGCAGACTTTCCCTTGGCCACCGCAGCCGCCGCTTCCTGCGCGAACTGATTGCCGGACGCAATGGATTTGCGCAACGGCCCGGCAGTGGCCACGGCCTCTGCCGGGGCTGCTGAGCACTCCCGCTGGTTGCGATCAACAGCAGCACGTGCCTGGGGCACACCCTGGTTCTGCAGGTAGTTCTTGCGTTGCCACGATGGGCCGAATGCGCCCTCTTTCCCGGTGGACTGCGCGGGCGCGATGGGCGTGGCGCCCTCCATGGCGGGCCGCGCCTCGATCTTCTCGCTCTGCCCACCCACGCACGGCGCATCCTGGAACGCCACCTTGCCATCGGCACCCGTGCATTTGTTGATGGCCCAGGCCGGGGCCAGAAAGCCCAGGGCCAGGGCGCAGGCGGCATAGCGGATGGTGGGGTGCATGGATCTGTCCTCGGAATACGGCGGCGCGTGCCGATGGCCATCCTACAGCGCCACACGGCCGATGGTCCAATGGCGACACCCTACAATCCGCCGCTCCCATGACCACCCCATTCTTTGACGCCATCATCATCGGCGCCGGCGCTGCCGGCCTGTTCTGCGCGGGCCAGGCGGGCCAGCGGGGCCTGAAGGTTCTGCTCATCGACCATGCCGAGAAGGTGGCCGAAAAAATCCGCATCTCGGGTGGCGGGCGCTGCAACTTCACCAACCGCGACCTGGACCCGGCTGCGCCGCACAAGCACTTTGTCGGCCAGAACCCGCAGTTCTGCCGCTCGGCGCTGTCGCGCTACACGCCGGCGGACTTCATCGCGCTGGTGCAAAAGCACGGCATCGCCTTTCAAGAAAAGCACAAGGGCCAGCTGTTTGCCGACCGGTCGGCTGAGGACATCATCGCCATGCTGCTGGCCGAATGCGCAGCGGGCGGAGTGACGCACTGGCAGCCGTGTGGCGTCAAAAAATTAGCCTTTTTGCCCTGTACCGCTGGTCCAGAAAACGCTCGCAGCTATCAAATTGATACGGACCGAGGCCCCGTGCAGACGCGCTCGGTCGTCATCGCCACCGGCGGCCTGTCGATCCCCAAGATCGGCGCGACGGACTTTGGCTACCGGATGGCACAGCAGTTCAACCTGCCGCTGGTCGAGCGCCGGCCCGGCCTGGTGCCGCTGACGTTCGACGGCGATGCCTGGGCGCCGTTTGTGCAACTGGCAGGCCTGGCGCTGCCGGTGGACATCAGCACCGGTGCCAAGAAAGAACGCATGGCCTTTCATGAAGACCTGCTGTTCACCCACCGCGGCCTGTCGGGCCCGGCGGTGCTGCAGATATCGAGCTACTGGCGCGAGGGCACTCCGCTGGCCGTCAACCTGGCGCCCACCGTGGACCTGCCCGCTGCGCTGGCCCAGGCCAAGTCACGCTCGCGCAAGCTGATCGCCAACGAACTGGCCACGCTGGTCCCGAGCCGCCTGGCCGATGCCTGGGCCGGCCGCGAAGCCGACTGGCAGCGCCCGGTGAACGAGGCCTCGGACAAGGCCCTGGCGCGGCTGGCCGAGCAGTTGGCCCGCTGGGAGCTGACCCCCACCGGCACCGAGGGCTACAAAAAAGCCGAAGTGACCCTGGGCGGCGTGGACACCAAAGCGCTATCGCAGCAGACCATGGAGTGCAAGACGCAACCGGGCCTGTACTTCATCGGCGAGGTGGTGGACGTGACCGGCTGGCTGGGCGGCTACAACTTTCAGTGGGCCTGGGCCAGCGGCCATGCGTGCGCGCAGGCGTTGAAGGCGACACCCCCCTGAGGCCCTGCGGGCCTTCCCCCCGCTCTCGCAGCGCCAGAGCGCTGCGGGCAGGGGGACGACGCCCTCGCTGCGGGGCGGCCCTTGCTCGGCGTCCCTCGCCTGCGCAGCGCATGTTCGGCCGCTACGCCGTCGCAACCGCCCTCACTTGCAGCGCCCGCTGCTGCAACGCCCAGTCTTCCAGCTGCGCCACCGGCAAGGGCCGGCTGAAGTGGTAGCCCTGCAGCTCCTCGCAGTCGAGCACGCCCAGCACCTGCGCGGTGGCCAGGTCTTCCACGCCCTCGGCCACGATCTTGAGCCCCAGCGTGTGGCCCAGCGCGATGATGGCGCGCGTGATGGCCATGTCGGCGGGGTTGTTCAGCATGTCGCGCACAAAGGATTTGTCGACCTTCAGGCGGTCGATGTCAAAGCGCTTGAGGTAGGCCAGGCTCGAATACCCCGTGCCGAAATCGTCGATGGACAGTTGCACCCCCAGCGACTTGAGCGCCGCCAGTTGCTGCTCGGCCGCGTGGGCGTTGTCCATCAGTTGCGACTCGGTGATCTCCAGCTCCAGCCGGTGGGCGGGCATGCCGGTGCGGGCCAGCAGCGCCTCAATGTCGGGCACGAGCAGCGGGTCGGCCATCTGCGCGGCCGACAGGTTGACGGACACCGAGATGTCCGCCAGCGGGTGCCGGGCGCCACCAGTACCGCCACCACTGCCATCCCCCGCTGAGCGCGGCAGCGCCTGCCAGCGCGCCCACTGCTCGCAAGCCTGCTGCAGCACCCAGCTGCCGATGGCGCGGATCATGCCCGTCTCTTCGGCGATGGGGATGAATTCGCTGGGCGGTATGGCGCCGATGGACGGGTTGTTCCAGCGCAGCAGGGCTTCCACCCCCAGCAGGCGCCCGCCCTTGGCCGCCAGGCGCGGCTGGTAGTGCAGGCTCAGCTCGTGGCGCTCCAGCGCGCGGCGCAGGTGCTGCTCCATGGTCTGGCGCGCCAGGGCGCGCTGGTCGGTCTCCACCGAATAGAAGCGCGCCGCGTCACGGCCGGTGGTCTTGGCCTCGTACATGGCAGCGTCGGCGCGGCGCATGAGCTCGTCGATGTCGCCGCCATCCTCGGGGTACACGGCGATGCCCACGCTGCACGACACGTTCAGCTCGTGCCCCTCCACCGGGTGGCTCTGGCGGATGAGCGGGATCAGACGCCGCTCCACCAGCTGCTGCACGTCGTCGTGCCCGGCCACGTCGCGCATCACCACCACGAACTCGTCGCCGCCCAGGCGGCTGACGGTGTCGCGGCTGCGCACGGCCTGTGTGAGGCGCCCGGCCACCGAGCGCAGCAACCCGTCGCCGATGTGGTGGCCCAGCGTGTCGTTGATGGCCTTGAAGCGGTCCAGGTCGATGAACAGCACCGCCACCTTCTCGCCGGTGATGGGCGCCTGCGCCAGCGCCAGTTGCAGGCGCTGCACGCACAGCGACCGGTTGGGCAGCTCGGTCAGCACGTCGTGGTGCGCCAGGAACTGGATGCGCTCTTCGTTGAGCTTGCGGTCGGTGATGTCGATGGCGATGCCGATGTGGTTGGCCACGGCCCCGCCCTTGCTCTCGCGCACGGCAGACACCATGAGCCAGGCCGGGTAGGTCTCGCCGGAGCGGCGGCGAAACCGCACCTCGCCCTGCCAGGATTCCTTGTCGAGCATGGTGCGGCTGATCTGCGCCGACAGCGGCTCGCCGCCCGCCTCTTCCAGCAAGAAGCCCAGGTCCTCGCCGATGACCTCGTAGAAGTCGTAGTGCGTGCTGCGGCAGAACGCCTTGTTCACGCTGATGATCTGCTGCTCGGCGTTCATGATGATGATGCCCTCGGACGAGGCCTCGAACACCTTGGCCCACAGCTCCAGCCGCTGCTCCATGACCTTGAGCACGTTGATCGGCGTGAACGCCGTGAGCACCGCGTCGCGGCCCTGGAACTGCAGGCGCCGCGCCGACAGCACGGCCCACGAAGGCTCGGTGCTGCCCTTCCAGCGCACCTCGAACTCATCGACCGAGCCCTGGTCCGCCAGGCGCTGGAAGAACCGCGCCCGCACGCCGGGCTCCAGCCCCACGGCCCAGGGGTCGGTCTTGCGCCCGCCCAGCCAGTGGCCGGCCGGCGCGTTCGAATGCAGCACCTCGTGCTCGGGCACCGAGGTGACGACCATCGGGATCGGGAACGCCTCCACCAGCTCGCGCTGCGCCTCGGCCGCGCGGGCACTGGCGGCCAGCTCCTGCTGCAGCACGCGGTCGCGGTCGAGCTGCGAGAGCATCTCGTTGAACGCGGTGACCAGGCGGCCGATCTCGTCGCGGCTCGACCAGTGCGCGCGCAGCGTGTGGTCGCCGCTCTTGCGCACCTCGTCGGCCACGCGCGCCAGCTGCTGCAGCGGCTTGGCGATCTGCCGGGCCACCAGCGTCACCAGGCTCAGGATGCAGCCCAGCAGCACCAGCGCCGTGCCCAGGTGCAGCCACATGCGGGCAAACAGGCCCTCCACGCGGCGGTTGAGCAAACGCTCCAGGTCCGCAATGCCCACCGTCCACGCATCGCGCAGGGCACCGAGCACCTGGACCTGCTGCGTTTCCACCTGCGCCAGCGTCAGGCGCGACTCGCCGGACGCCACGCCCTGCAGCAGCGCCTGAAAACCCTCCAGCGACGTCTTCAATGCCTCGCGCTGGACCATGAGGGCAGTGCGCATCTCCGGCGACCCGGCAATGAACGCCTGGTTGTAGTCGGACTCGATGCCCAGCATCACTGCGTCGAGCCGCCCCACCAGCGTGAGCAGCTCCGACGACCATTGCGGCCCGCGCCCCGTGGGCGCCGCGTGAAGGAACACCACGGTGTCGTGCACCGCCTGCAGCAGCTCGGGAAACCGCAGCACCACCAGCGACATGCCGTAGTAGCTGTCCAGGTCCGGGTCCAGGATCAGGTTGGACTGGTTGCCCACCGTGGTGAGCAGCTCGCGCCCTTCGCGCAGCAACTGGCTGCGCAGCCGGGTCAGCGCGATGGTGTCGGTGGCCGGCGGCGGGCTTTGCACCAGTTGCTGCAGCACCGAACTGAAGCGTTCGCCCACATCGTGCGTGCGCAGCTGGTCGTCGTAGGCCTGGCGCACACCCGCCAGCCGCGTGAGGACATCGGCCACCACGGGCGGCTGCTGCTGCGGCGCGGCGAGGAACTGGCCCATCAGCCCATCGCGCAGCACGGCGGCGTAGGTGGTGCCCACGATCTCCTTGCGCGTGAAGTCGATGGCCACGTACTTCTCGTGGATCAGGATGCTGGAGACGTAGATCACCGCCGACAGGTCCAGCAGGTAGATGAGCATGAGCTTGCGGCCCACACTGAGGCGGCCCAGCCAGCCCGAAACGCGGTGCATGAATGCCATGGTCTTGGTGTCTGCGCGTGGCGGGCCCCGGTCAAGAGGGCCCGCGTTCGCGGTGAATGTTGCTGTTACAACATGAAGCAAATTCCACGCCACGCGGCGCCTTTGAGCCCGGCCCAGCAAGGTTCGGTGCGCTTTCCTTCTCCGCGTACAGGGTAGCCAATGAGCCGCCCGGGCACGTTGCGATCAGGGGTGCGCTCCAACTGCTTGCACTACTTGGCGGGACAAGGGCTATAATCTCCGGCTTTGCTGGCAATGCCCCGTCGGCCAAATACTAGTTACAGACGGGGAACCCGCCACACACGGCCTTCAGGCTCGATCTCCTGGAGTCCCTCTGTGGGCACATTTTGGAAACCATTTAGCTAATGACTACGATCCGCGTAAAAGAAAACGAACCCTTTGACGTCGCACTGCGCCGCTTCAAGCGCACCATTGAAAAGCTCGGCCTGCTGACCGACCTGCGCGCCCGTGAGTTCTACGAAAAGCCCACCGCCGAGCGCAAGCGCAAGAAGGCAGCCGCCGTGAAGCGTCACTACAAGCGCGTTCGCAGCATGCAACTGCCCAAGAAGCTGTACTAAGTACAACTTCGGCTTTGCCCCTCACCGGGCAGCCGCCAAACCCGCGCTAGGGACGCCAAGCGCGGGTTTTTGTTTTTTCGGGTCTGCACAAAGCCCCTCTGGCGTCGTTGCAGCGCCTTGCCGTATCGAGACTACTGTCTGCGGCGCTGCGCCTAGCCAGAGGGGCTTTGTGCAAACCCTCCTTCTCTGCCTGACTTAATAAAAAAGGAAGCTGCCATGAGCCTCAAGGAAAAGATCACCGAAGACATGAAGACCGCCATGCGCGCCAAGGACAGCGAGCGCCTGGGCACCATCCGCCTGCTGCAGGCCGCGATGAAGCAAAAGGAAGTGGACGAACGCATCGAGCTGGACGACGCTGCGGTCGTGGCCATCGTGGACAAGCTCATCAAGCAGCGCAAGGACTCCATCACCGCCTTTGAAGGCGCGGGCCGCCAGGACCTGGCCGACAAGGAAAAGTCGGAAATGGCCGTGCTGCAGGCCTACCTGCCCGAGCGCATGTCGGCCGACGAGACGCTGGCCGCCGTCAAGGCCATCGTGGCCGAGCTGGGCGCTGCAGGCCCCGGCGACATGGGCAAGGTCATGGGCGTGGTCAAGACCCGCCTGGCCGGCAAGGCCGACATGGGCCAGGTCTCTGCCGCCGTGAAGGCTGCGCTGGCGGGCTGATCGCAACGCGGTGCCACGGCGCCACGGCGCTGCGGCGCTGCGGCGCTGCGGCGCTGCGGGTGGCCTCGGCCATCCACTATCAAAATAATAGCTGCTAGCGCTTGATGGACAAGCGGTAGCGGCTATTTTTTCATCAAGGGCTGAGCGACCGCCGGGCCTGCGCCTGCAGACCCCGCCCCCTGTGCGTCCAAGACCTGCCCGCCTTGCGGCTGCACCTTGCCCCACTCCGTGCGGAAGTACTCCTCCAGAAACTCCACACACACCCGCACCTTGGCCGACCGGTCCAACCGCGTGGGGTACACGGCCCATACATTGGCCTCCTGGTACCAATCGGGCAGCACCTGCACCAGCCGACCAGAGCGAAAGTGCACGCCCACATCCCACAACGAGCGCAGCGCGATGCCGCGGCCATCCACGGCCCACTGCACCACCATCTCGCCGTTGTTGGCCGAGAGCGGGCCGCGCACCTTCACCGTCTCGTCCACCGCGCCGCTGCGCAGCCGCCACACACCGAACGGGTGGTCGCGCTCCTTGATCACCAGGCAGTCGTGGCTGGGCAGCTCGGCCAGCGTGCGGGGTGTGCCGTGGCGCGCGAGATAGGCGGGGGCGGCGCACAGCACCCGGTGGTTGTCGGCCAGGCGGCGGGCGATCAGGTGCGGCGCGATCTCGTCGCCCACGCGCACGTCCAGGTCAAACCCCTCGCCCGCCACATCCACCAGCCGGTCAAAGACCTCCAGCCGCACCTGCAGGCCCGGGTGCTGCTCCACCAGGCGCGACAGCGCAGGCGCCACGATCTGGCGGCCAAAGCCGAAGCTGCTGCTCACCCGCAGCTGCCCGCGCGGCTCGCGCCGGGTGATGGCCACCTCCTGCAGCAGCTGGTCCATGTCGTCCAGGATGCGCTGCGCCCAGTGGAAGACGCGCTCGCCCTCCTCCGTCACCGCCACGCGCCGGGTGGTGCGGTGCAGCAGCTTCACGGCCAGCTCCTGCTCCAGCAGGCGGATGCGCTTGCTCACGTACGCGGGCGAGACGCCCAGCTCCGTGGCCGCATCGCCAAAGCTGGCTTTGCGCACGACCACGGTGAACACGCGCAGGTCGTCGGTGGCCGGGTTTTTATGCACGATGTGTGAAGAATAAGAGCACAGTTGCCGGATTGTATTTTTTGGTGGCCTGCCGAACAATCCTGCTACACCCTGATTTTTTCTTCCTCTCTCCAGACCCAAAGGAACCCGCATGAGCACCAGCCCCACCTACAAGATCGCCGTCATCCCTGGCGACGGCATCGGCAAGGAAGTCATGCCCGAAGGCCTGCGCGCGGTGCAGGCCGCCGCCCAGCGCTTCGGCATCCAGCTCGAAACCACCACCATCGACTGGGCCAGCTGCGACTACTACGCCGCCCACGGAAAAATGATGCCCGACGACTGGAAGGCGCAGCTGTCGGGCATGGACGCGATCTTCTTCGGCGCCGTCGGCTGGCCCGCCACCGTGCCGGACCATGTGTCGCTGTGGGGCTCGCTGCTCAAGTTCCGCCGCGAGTTCGACCAGTACATCAACCTGCGCCCCGTGCGCCTGTTCGAAGGCGTGCCCTGCCCCCTGGCCGGCCGCAAGCCCGGCGACATCGACTACTACGTGGTGCGCGAGAACACCGAGGGCGAGTACACGTCGCTCGGCGGCATCATGTACGAGGGCACCGACCGCGAGATCGTGATCCAGGAGTCGGTCTACTCGCGCCACGGCGCCAACCGCCTGCTCAAGTTCGCGTTCGACCTGGCCCAGAGCCGCGCCAAGAAGCACGTGACCCTGGCCACCAAGAGCAACGGCATCGCCATCAGCATGCCCTGGTGGGACCAGCGCGCCGACGACGTCGCCAAGGCCTACCCCGACGTCAAGCTGGACAAGCAGCACATCGACATCCTCACCGCCCGCTTCGTGCTGCAGCCCGGCCGCTTCGACGTGGTGGCCGCCACCAACCTGTTCGGTGACATCCTGAGCGACCTGGGCCCCGCCACCACCGGCACCATCGGCCTGGCGCCCTCGGCCAACCTGAACCCCGAGCGCAATTTCCCCAGCCTGTTCGAGCCCGTGCACGGCTCGGCGCCCGACATCTACGGCCAGAACATCGCCAACCCCATCGCCATGATCTGGTCCGGCGCGCTGATGCTGGACTTCCTCACGCAGGGCCAAGGCGCAGGCCGCGCCGCGCACGATGCCATCGTGGGCGCGATCGAAGAAGTGCTCAAGAGCGGACCGCGCACGCCAGACCTGGGCGGCAGCGCCAACACCACGCAGGTGGGCGAGGCGGTGGCAGCGTTGGTGGCACGCAACTAAATACGCAGCGCGTTGGCTGAAATGCGGGCGCGCAGCCAGGCTTCAGGCAGCGCCAGCGAGCCGATCTGTGCGTTGGATGGCAGACTGCAGGCTTCGTGGCTGCTGCCACCTCTGGTCGGAGACTTGCCGTGAGCCTCAATGCCCTCCCCCTGGTGCTGATCATTGGAGGACTCGTCTGGATCGGTGCCGAATATGCGGAGAACCGCAAGCGGCCTTCGCGGCTGAAGGTTCCTGCCGAAACCGAGCTGAGTACGGTGTCCGGCAAAGCCATCGACGCGCGCGTGATCGAGCGCAAGGCCCAGAAGAACGTGCTGGCCAGCCGCTTTTCCGAGCTGGACATCAAAAGCCCTGCCGGCGTGGTGACCGTGCGGGTGGGAGATCCCCATTCAGAGCGCGTGCTGGCCGGCTTGAGCGGAGAAACCGTGACGGCCAAGTACGACCCCAACGACGACAAGGCTGTGTTCAGCCTCAGTACACCCAGCCGGCAGGTCATCACCTACCGCGATACCGCTGCGTACAAACACAAGCTGGCCGAGTCGAACAGCGGCGGCTACACGGCCGGGTGGATCGCCGTGGCGCTGGGTTTTGCAGGTCTCTGGATCAGCCGCAAACTGCGGTAGCGCCCATCTGAATCTGATCCGCGCTGCGGCCCGCAGGCATCCGCGGTGCCGATGCGCAGACGCCAAAACCGCCACTGCCCATACTGCTACCTACGCAGCTTCAGGTTGAGGCAGATAAGCCCCCAGGTACTTCAGCGCATTCGCTACATAGGCCTCCTTCTCGCCCACCGGGGCCATGTAGTGCAGCGCGTCCGTGGCGGCCTTCAGGCCCTCGCTGCGGGCGATGATCCAGGCTGCGAGATAAGGCGATGCCAGACAGCCCCCCGCGGTGGCCACGTTGCCCTCCGCGTAGAACGGCTGGTTCAGCACATTCACCCCCGCCGCCTGCACCCACGGCTTGGTGGTGAGGTCCGTGCACGCCGGTACTGTGCCCAGCAAGCCCAGCCGGGCCAGCACCAGCGTGCCGGAGCACTGCGCGGCAATCAGCTGGCGCGCAGGGTCCAGCGCCAGCCGATCCATCAGCGCTGCGTCTTCCACCACCTCGCGTGTGCGCACGCCGCTGCCCACGATGACGGCATCGGCCGTGCGTGCCTCGTCCAGCAGCGACTGCGCGCGCACCGTTACGCCGTTCATCGACGTGACCTCCGGCGTGGGGCAGCACAGGCTCACGCGCCAGCCCGCGCGCTTGATGCGGTGCAGGATGCCCAGCGCGATGAGCGAGTCGAGTTCGTTGAAGCCGTCGAAGGTCAGGATGGCAATGTGCATGGGAGGTGCGCCGCAGCGGGCGTGTGGTGTGGGGTTGAAGAACAAAGCCCATCGTAGGCAAGCTGCCCCATACAATCAAAAAATTGTCCTGAGTACATCCCGCAGTCACGTACCGCCTATCGCGTACCGCCCTGCATCACACGCCGTGCCACATGACACCACCTTTGTTCCAACCCGTCGTGGACGACCTCGCTGCGCAGATTCGCGCAGGCCGTCTGCCGCCCGGCACCCGCCTGCCCACGCACCGCCAGCTGGCGCGCCAGCACGGCATCGCGCTGACCACGGCCACGCGGGTCTATGCCGAACTGCAGGCGCTGGGACTGGCCATTGGCGAAGTCGGCCGCGGCACCTTTGTGCGCGAGACCACTGTGCCTGCCGGCCAAGCCGTGGACCAGCAGGCCGTCGCGGCCGGGGTGATGGACCTGAACTTCAACTACCCATCGCTGCCTGGGCAGGCCCGGATGCTGGCCAGCGGCCTGCGCCGACTGGTGGCCGGTGGCGACCTGGAGGCTCTGTTGCGCTACGCCCCGCACGGCGGCCGCCAGCACGAGCGCGCGTGCGTGGCACACCATCTGGCCAGCGCACGCGGCCTGGTGGTGGACCCCGCCCAGGTGCTGATCGTGGATGGCGCACAGCACGGCCTGGCCGTGGCCTGCATGGCGCTGCTGCAGCCGGGCGACGTGGTGGCGGTGGACGCGCTCACCTACCCGGGGTTCAAGGCGCTGGCCGGCATGCTGCACCTCACCATGGCGCCGCTGCCCGCCGCAGCAAACGGCACCGAGGGCCCCGACCTGGACGCGCTGCGGCGCCTGTGCGCCCGCCGGCGTGTGAAGGCCATCTACACCATGCCCACCCTGCACAACCCGCTGGGCTGGGTCTGCAGCGCGCAGTGGCGGCAGGACCTGGCGGCCATCGTGCGCCAGCATGGCCTGGTGGCCATCGAGGATGCGGCGTACGCCTTTCTGGCCAAGGATGCGCCCGCGCCCCTGGCCACCGTCGCCCCCGAGTCCACGGTGTACGTGTCCGGCCTGTCCAAGAGCGTGGCCACCGGGCTGCGCTTCGGGTTCACGGCCGCGCCGCCGCAGTGGGCACCGCTGCTGCAGCGCGCCATCCGCACCACCACGTGGAACACGGCCGGCGTGGTCACCGCCCTGGCCTGCGGCTGGCTGCAGGACGGCACCGTGCGCCGGCTGGAGGCAGAAAAGCGCCGCGACGCCACGGTGCGGCAAGCCATCGCGCGCAAGGTGCTGGCCGGGCTGCCGCTGGTGGGCCACCCTGCGTCGTACTTCAGCTGGCTGCCCCTGCCCGAGGGCGTGCGCGCCGACCGCGTGGCGGCGGCGCTGCTGAAGAGCGGCGTTTCCGTTTCCACCGCCGAGCCGTTCGCCACCTCGCGCCAGGTGCCCCACGCCATACGGCTGGCACTCGGCTCGGTAGCGCACGAGCAACTGCGCACTGCGTTGCAAACGGTGCGCAGCGTGGTGGCGGACCTCACGGACCGCTGACGCGCCCTGACCATGGGCGGCTATGAAAAAAGGCTCCGGCAGATGCGGGAGCCTTGGGTCTTTGGCGAAAGCACCGTGGCGCCGAACTCGCCGGCACGGCGGGGCATCAACGCATAGGCATTAGCTGCCCGCCACCTTCATCCGGTTCACCAGCACCGAGCCCACCGACTTGGCGCCGTAGTTGTACACATCCGCCCCCACGGCCTCGATGCCCTTGAGCATGTCCTTGAGGTTGCCCGCGATGGTGATCTCGTGCACGGGGAAGGCGATGCGGCCGTTTTCCACCCAGAAGCCGCTCGCGCCGCGCGAATAGTCGCCCGTCACGTAGTTCACGCCCTGGCCCATGAGCTCGACCACGAACAGGCCGGTGCCCAGCTTCTGCAGCATGGCATCGAGGTCGTCGCCCGGTTGCGTCAGGCGCGACGTCAGCGTCAGGTTGTGCGAGCCACCGGCGTTGCCCGTGGTCTTCATGCCCAGCTTGCGCGCCGAGTAGCTCGACAGGAAGTAGCCCTGCACGCGCCCGCCCTGCACCACCTTGCGCGGCGCCACGCGCACGCCCTCTTCGTCGAACGGAGAGCTGCCCTTGCCGCGCAGCACGAACGGGTCTTCGGCGATGTCGATGTGCTTGGGGAACACCATCTTGCCCAGCGAGTCGAGCAAGAAGCTGCTCTTGCGGTACAGCGAGCCACCGCTCACGGCCTGCACGAAGCCGCCCAGCAGGCCCGCGGCCAGCGTGGATTCGAACAGCACCGGGCACTGCGTGGTGGGGATCTTGCGGCTGCCCAGGCGGCTCAGCGCGCGCTGCGCGGCGTAGCGGCCCACGGCCTCGGGCGAGGCCAGCTCGGCCGCGTCGCGCATGGAGCTGTACCAGGCGTCGCGTTGCATCTCGGCATTGCGGCCGGGCAGCGATGCGATGGGCGCCACCGAGAAGCTGTGGCGCGAGCTGGCATAGCCGCCCCGAAAGCCGCGCGTGTGGGCGCTGAAGAAATGGCTTTGCTGCGCCGACACGCCCGCACCTTCGCTGTTGGTGATGCGCCGGTGGGTCTTGAGCGCCGCGGCCTCGCATTCCATGGCCATCTGGGCCGCCTGCTCGCTGTCGACGGCCCAGGGGTGGAACAGGTCCAGGTCGCGGTGGGTGTCGGTGGGCGCGATGTCATCGGCATCGGGTAGGCCCGCCACCGGGTCTTCAGCCGTGAAGCGGGCGATGTCGTACGCCGCCTGCACGGTCTGCTCGATGGCCTTCGTGGAGAAGTCGGAGGTGCTGGCGTTGCCGCGGCGGTTGCCGAGGTAGACGGTCACGCCCAGCGACTTGTCGCGGTTGCGTTCGACATTTTCAAGTTCGCCCTTGCGCACGCTGACCGACAGGCCGCAGCCTTCGGACGCTTCGGCGCCGGCATCGGTGGCGCCCAGCTTCTTGGCGTGCGCCAGGGCGCGGTCCACCAGCTCTTCAAAGAAGGGGCGGCTGTAGCTGAAGCCCGAGTCGGGAGTGCGGGGGGCGGTGGCTGCGGCAGCAGCGCCAGGCGCGCGCGCGGCGCTTTGGGAGGGTTTGTTCATAGCGACGGCTATGATACTTGCCGCTGTGGCGCGCGCTGCGCCACCTCCCATTTGCCCCCACCCCATGTCACGCAAACCCAAAAAAGGCTACTTTGTGAGAGGCCAGTTCGTTGCCGAAGGCAGCGAACTGGACATTCAACTCAAGGCCGAACTCAAAGGCACGCCGGATGCCAGCCGCACGGATATGAAGCGCGAGAGCGATGAACTTCAGGATCTGGGCAAGGAACTGCTGGGCCTGCGCGCCGACCTGTTCAACAACGTGGGGCTGCCCAACAAGCTGGTGGATGCCATCAACGAAGCCAAGCGCATCACCAACTTCGAGGGCAAGCGCCGCCAGATGCAGTTTGTGGGCAAGCTCATGCGCAAGCTCGAGCCCCAACTGGTGGATGCCGCCCGCCAGGCGCTGGAAGTGCAGCGCACCGGCTCGGCCTCCGACAAGCTGGCCCTGCACCTGGCCGAGCAGTGGCGCGACCGCCTGATCGCCGACGACGACGCCCTGCCCCAGTGGATGGACGAGCACCCCGGCACCGACACGCAGCAGCTGCGCGCCCTGATCCGCCAGGCGCGCAAGGATGCGCAACCGGCCGGCAAGGTCGCCAATGTCCAGGCCTCCCAGGGCCTGGCGCCGCGCAAGGGCCGCGCGTACCGCGAGCTGTTCCAGCTGGTGCGCGAGCACCTGGGCGGCGGCGCCGGCGACGCCGATGACCACGGCGACCTGGACGAAGACGGCGACGAGGACGGCAATGACTGACACCCCCACAGGCATGGGCGGCGCGCTGCACGATGCCGTGCGCATCGGCATCGTCTCGGTCAGCGACCGCGCCAGCACCGGTGTGTATGAAGACAAGGGCCTGCCGGCACTGCAGGACTGGCTGGCCCGCGCGCTGCACAACCCCATCGCCTTCGAGCCGCGCCTGATCCCCGACGAGCAGGAGCGCATCAGCGCCACGCTGATCGAGCTGGTGGACACGGCGGGTTGCCACCTGGTGCTCACCACCGGCGGCACTGGCCCCGCACTGCGCGACGTGACGCCCGAGGCCACGCTGGCCGTGGCGCACAAGGAGATGCCGGGCTTTGGCGAGCAGATGCGCCAGATCAGTCTCAAGTTCGTCCCCACGGCCATCCTCTCGCGCCAGGTGGCGGTGATCCGCGGCCAGAGCCTGATCATCAACCTTCCCGGCCAGCCAAAGGCGATTGCCGAGACGCTGGAAGGCCTGAAGGACGCCGAGGGCGGACAGATCGTGCCCGGCATCTTCGCGGCCGTGCCCTACTGCATCGACCTGATCGGCGGGCCGTACCTGGAGACGCGGGATGCGGTGTGCAAGGCGTTCCGGCCCAAGAGCGCGGTGCGGCCGCCCAGGACGGCGGCATAGACGCCTGCGCCCCAAATCTTTCCGACTGCCAGAACGACTACCCGCGCCAAGGCGGGCCCGTCGAACAAAACCTGCCACTTCCGAACATGCCCATCTACCGTTGCAACCAATGCAGTTTCGTCTCGGAGGACGCCACAACCCCGGTGGGCACACGAGTCGCCTGCGGCCGTTGTGGCACGCCCAGCATGGTCTACGGCACGGTGTTCTATGTGGAAAAGCTGGTCGAGCGGTACTTTGCAGCCTTGCGTGAGGTGGCGGCGCTACAGCAGGCAGACAAGCCGGTTGCGGCCGACACCGGCGGTCCCGCACCCGTGGAGGACGCAGCGGCGAAGATCGATACGCTGGCAGGTATCGATCACAACAACACCACCGCGCTCGCCACGGCAGAACAGCATGCTCCGCTGAGCGCATGGTTTGCAGCGCGCCAGATCGAGGCCCGCTTCGACTATGCCTTGGTAGATACCAGCGGCTTCTTCGATGACGCCGCGAAGATGCTTGGTGAAGGCTACGAGCTGTATGCCGAGCTGATCGACCGCGTGCGGTTTGCCTACCGCAAGAGCCATGGTTGGGTGAATCTGGAGCTGGCCAACCTGTCGCAAAAGGACGCACAGGCCATCAACACACTGTGCCGCCAGCTCTACAGCCACACGTTTTTCTCGCGCTATCACTATCAAAAGCCCGAAAAGATCGTCAGGCTGACCTTGCAGACCGCCCCGGCCGTGCGGCAGTTCTTCGATGGCGGCTGGCTGGAATGGTATGCCTTCATCGAGCTGCTGACGCAACTGCGCCAGCGCGGGCGCGCTGCCTCGTGCGCCCGAAGCGTCAAGGTCGTGTTCCCGAATGAAGACCTGCACGAGCTCGATGTCATTGCCCTGCCTGAAGGCCAGGCGCCGATCTGCATCGAATGCAAATCCGGCGAATTCCGCCGAGACATCGACAAATACTTGCGACTGCGCAAGCGACTGGGCGTGGACCGCAGCCGCTTCATCATTTGCGCCACCGACTTGAACGAGGAACAGGCCGCGGGCCTCACCACCATGTACGAGCTGACCTTTGTGACGCTTGGCTCACTGGGAAAGCACCTCAACGCACTGATCAAGGCGTGACCGAGTCCTGATCGTGGTCACGCCCTGACTGAGGGCCCCGGCGCTACTTGCCCACCAGCTCGTTGAACTTGCCCGCCTCGAACTGCTCCTTGATCGCCGCGTCGCAGGGCACGCAGTCCTGGGCCTGGTGCGATGAGGCGGAGAGCTTCTCGATGGCCCGCCACAAGAGCGCGATCTGATGCTCCTGCGACGAGGCGTTGTCGATCAGGCCGCGCATGGCCTGCGAGAGCGGGTCGTCCTCCTGCGTGATGCCGTAGGCCGTGAACTTGCGGGCCTGCTGGGGCTCGGTCACGTCGGCGCTCTCGCCGGCCTTGGACGGGATGATGCGGGCCGGAATGCCCACCGCCGTAGCGCCTGGCGGCACCGGCTTGATCACCACGGCGTTGCTGCCGATCTTGGCGCCGTCACCCACCTCGAAGCCGCCCAGCACCTTGGCACCCGCGCTGACCACCACGTCGCGGCCCAGGGTGGGATGGCGCTTGGCGCCCTTGTACAGCGAGGTGCCGCCCAGCGTCACGCCCTGGTAGATGGTGCAGCCGTCGCCGATTTCGGCGGTCTCGCCCACCACCACGCCCATGGCATGGTCGAAGAACACGCGCTCGCCGATCTTGGCGCCGGGGTGGATCTCGATGCCGGTGGACCAGCGCGCAAAGTGCGAGATGAAACGCCCCGGCCACTTCAGGCCGTTGTTCCAGCACCAGTGCGCGGGCCGGTGCAGCCAGATCGCGTGCAGGCCCGGATAACAGGTGATCACCTCCCACGTGCTGCGCGCGGCAGGATCGCGGTCGAGGATGCACTGGATATCGGAACGCAGGCGGGCGAGCATCGGTTGTTTTCGTTATGTGTTTATGGCCGCACAGTCTATCGTTTTGACCCGCCGGCCTCGATCATCGATTTGGCGACACCTCGCAGGATGTGGATTTCTTCGGGGCTGAGCTGCGCGCGGTTGAAAAGCTGGTTAAGGCGCGGCATGAGCTTCTTGGGCGCGGCCGGGTCCAGAAAGCCGATGGCCGTGAGCGCCTGCTCCCAGTGGCCCAGCATGCCGGCCACCTGCGCGGCGTCGGCCAGGCTGCGCTCGGTGGTGGCGTCCTGCACCGCAAAGCCGCCCAGCGCCAGGCGCCACTCGTAAGCGATGACCTGGATGGCCGCGCCCAGGTTGAGCGAGCCGAAGCCGGGGTTGGTGGGGATGGAGAGCGCCACATGGCAGCGGTAGACGTCTTCGTTGGCCATGCCGAAGCGCTCGGAGCCGAAAAGGAAGGCCACGCCGGCCTGGCTGGCCGGTTTTGCATCCAGATCTGATGCTGTATCAGGCCCTACCGCTTGCTGCGACTGCGCTGCCAGCTCACTTTTCAGGAGCATCTCGAAGTGATCCCGGGGTGACGCTGTGGGCGGGCCGAAGTCGCGCGGGGTCATGGCGGTGGCGCACAGGTGGCTGATGCCATCGAGCGCCTCGTCCAGCGTGGCGACGATGCGGGCGTTGTTCAGCACGTCCAGGGCGCCGCTGGCGCGCTGGATGGTTTCCTCGCGCCGCAGCACGTTGGCCCAGCGGGGCGCCACCAGCACCAGGTCGTCGAAGCCCATGGTTTTCATGGCGCGGGCGGCAGCGCCCACATTGCCGGCGTGGCTGGTGTTGATCAGGACAAAACGGGTCTTCATGGCGCAGGAACGGTAGGAGCGCAACGGCGCAGAAAAGCCGTGCGTTAGGCAAAAAAAGGCGGTCCGGGTAAAATCCCGCCCTCATTGTCGCCGCCCGCATCGCCGGGACGGACCGACCCGCTCATGATTCGCAGGCCGCCACGCCCTTTTTGTGCCGGGCGCCCTGCTCACCACCACAATTTATGTCGTCCAATCTGCACCCCATGCTCAACGTGGCCATCAAGGCTGCACGCGCCGCCGGCGCCATCATCAACCGCGCGGCCCTGGACGTGGAATCGGTGCGGATCTCGCAAAAGCAGATCAACGACTTCGTGACCGAAGTGGACCACGCGTCCGAGAAGATCATCATCGAGACGCTGCTCACGGCATACCCCGGCCACGGCATCCTGGCCGAAGAATCGGGTACGGAATACGGCGCCAAGGATTCGGAATTCGTCTGGATCATCGACCCGCTGGACGGCACCACCAACTTCATCCACGGCTTTCCCGTCTACTGCGTCAGCATCGCGCTCGCCGTGAAGGGCAAGGTCGAGCAGGCCGTCGTGTACGACCCTAGCCGCAACGACCTGTTCACCGCCACCAAGGGCCGCGGCGCCTACCTGAACGAGCGCCGCATCCGCGTGAGCAAGCGCACCCAGCTCAAGGACTGCCTGATCTCCACCGGCTTCCCCTTCCGCCCGGGCGACAACTTCAAGAGCTACCTGAACATGATGGCCGACGTGATGCAGCGCACCGCCGGCCTGCGCCGCCCTGGTGCCGCCGCGCTGGACCTGGCCTATGTGGCCGCGGGCTTTACCGATGGCTTCTTCGAGACCGGCCTGTCGATCTGGGACGTGGCCGCAGGCTCGCTGCTGGTGACCGAGGCGGGTGGCTTGGTGGGCAACTTCACGGGTGAAGCGGACTTTCTGGAGCAGCGCGAGTGCCTGGCCGGCAACCCCCGCATCTACGGCCAGCTGGTGCCCATTTTGGGCAAGTACAGCAAGTTCGCGAGTGCAGGCGACAAGGCGGCGGTGCGCCAGGCGGCTGTAGCAGAAGGCGGCAGCGGTGCAGACCCGATCGATGAGCAAGAGCCTGCGGAAGCGGACAATGCTGGCAATGACGCCCAGGACAACCATGCAGCCAAGAATGGCGGCGGCAAGAGCGAAGACGCGCCTTTCTGACATCCGCAACCTGCAGCCTGAACCGTTCGGGCTGAGCCTGTCGAAGCCTTGCGAAGCGCTTCGGCAAGCTCAGCGTGAACGGTTTTTTGGTTTTGCGAGATCACTGCAGGTGAGCCTGCGGCCCTGGAGACATGGGCCTCTTGTCCCGCCCGCCCGGGCAGCCGGTGAAAAGCCCTCTTTTGTGCGGCATGCGTTCACTGGCCGCACAGCTTGCAGGCTGGCGCGCCACACCCTCACCAGCCATCAAGAAGGGTCAGGATACTTCTGCGCGATGTTGCGAAAGTCTTCCGCGATGTCCACGAACGCATCCACCATGTCCGGATCGAAATGCGTGCCCTTGCCGCGCACGATGGTGTTGCAGGCCTGGTCGTGCGAGAACGCGGGTTTGTAGACGCGCTTGCTGATCAGCGCGTCGTACACGTCCGCCACGGCCATCAGGCGGGCGGCGACAGGGATGTCCTCACCCTTGAGACCCTCGGGGTAGCCCGAGCCGTCCCACTTCTCCTGGTGGCTGTAGGCGATCTCCTTGGACACGCTGAGGAAGGCCACGCGCATGCCCAGGCGGCGCTCGGCCTCGTCGATGGCGTTGCGGCCCAGCGTGGTGTGGGTCTTCATGATCTCGAACTCCTCTACCGTGAGCTTGCCGGGCTTGAGCAGGATGGAGTCCGGGATGCCGATCTTGCCGATGTCGTGCAGCGGCGCCGACTTGTACAGCAGCTCGATCATGCGGTCGGTCAGCGCATGCTCGAAGCGCGGGTGGCTGCGCAGCCGCTCGGCCAGTGTCTTCACGTACAGCTGCGTGCGGCGGATGTGGTTGCCGGTCTCGTTGTCGCGCGTCTCGGCCAGCGAGGTCATGGCCATGATGGTCACGTCCTGGATGGCCTGCACCTCCAGCGTGCGCATGGCCACTTCGCGCTCCAGGTAAGCGCTCTTGTCGCGCAGGAAGTCGGCCGTGGCCTTCAGGGCCAGGTGCGTGTTCACGCGCGCCAGCAAAATGGGCGGGCTGATGGGCTTGGTGATGTAGTCCACGGCCCCCAGCGCCAGGCCCATGCGCTCGTCGTTGGGGTCCGAGCGCGCGGTCAGGAAGATCACCGGGATGTCCCGCGTGGCGGGCGATGCCTTCAGGCGGCGGCAGACCTCGTAGCCGTCGATCTCCGGCATCATGATGTCCAGCAGGATCAGGTCGGGCGGCGTGCCCGACTGCGCGATCTTCAGGGCCTTCTCGCCATGGTTGGCCACCTTCACCAGGTAGTGCTCGCGCAGCAGGCTGCCCATCAGGGTGAGGTTGTCGGGCGTGTCGTCCACCACCAGCACCGTCGCGATCGGCTTATCGACGAGTGCGGATTGCTGGGGGGCAAAGGGCGCGTTGTCCATGGAGTCGGGTCCTGCGTAGTGCTCTGCTCGGTGTCAATGAGCAGCGGGGTGTTCGGAGCCTGGCACCGCTGCCATGGCCCCCAAGGCCTGCTCGAAGTCGAAGTTGAGGGTGTGCACCTCTACCTGCGCAAACGCAGGTCCCAACGCAGACTTCAGCACAGGGCCATTGTGTTGTAAAAACTCGGTCGCCGCAGGGTCATCCTGCTCCAGCAGCCGGCGAAGGCGCTGTAAGGCATCTGCCGATGACAGCGCAGGCGCACCCGCTGCGGCCGGGGCCTCCAGAGCGGCGCGGGGCCCTGCCGCCGCCTGTTGCGCCCAGCTTTGCAGCGCCTGCAGCAGGGGCTGCAAGGCCGTGGCCAGCGGCACCAGCAAGGCTGTCACGCTGTCGCCCCGCTGGCCGCTGCGCAGTGCCTGCTCCAGCGCCTGGGCCTGGTCTGCCACGGCCTGGGCGCCGATGTTCGCCGCCACCGATCGTAGCGTGTGTGCCAGCCGCTCCGCCAGCACAAAATCGCCAATGGCCAACGCCTGCTGCACATCCCCCATCACCGATGCCTGGCCCTGGGCGAACCGGCGCAGCATCTCTGCGTAGAGCCCTGGCTTGCCCAGGGCGCGCTGCAGGCCCAGCACCGTGTCGAGCCCCGGGGCCACAGGCGGCACGACGGGGACCGTGGGGGTCGCCTCGCCGGGCGGCCTGGCGCCCGGCTCCTCCAAGCCCACCACCGCGGCCGGAGTCGGCGCCTTGCCCAGCCCGGGGCGCGGCCGTATCCAGCGAGTCAGCGCCGCCCACAGCGCGGCCGGTTCGATGGGCTTGGCCACATGGTCGTTCATGCCGGCGGCAAAGCAGCGCTGGCGGTCGGCCTCCATGGCGTTGGCGGTCATGGCCACGATGGGCAGGCGGGCAAAGCGCGGGTTGCTGCGCAGCTGGCGCGTGGCGGTCTCGCCGTCCATGATGGGCATCTGCATGTCCATCAGCACCACGTCGTAGGCCTTGCGTTCGATGCACTGGATGGCGGCCTGGCCGTTCTCCGCCACATCCACGGCAAACCCCGCCTCCTGCAGCAGCTCGACCGCCACCATCTGGTTGAGCTCGTTGTCTTCCACCAGCAGCACCCAGGCGCCGCGGATCGCCAGCGGCAGCTCTTCGGCAGCGGGCGCCGGGGTGACCATGCGGCGCGCACTGAAGGTGGAATGCTCCTGGGGCTGCATCAGCGTGTCGAACAGCAGCGATGCGTTGACCGGCTTGATGAGCACGGTTTCGATGCCCTGGGAGCGCGCCGCACGCATCACGTCCTCGCGGCCGTAGGCGGTGATCATCAGCATCTTGGGCACCTCGGCCATGCCCAGGCCGCGGATGTGGCCGGCCAGCTCCACGCCGTCCATGCCCGGCATGTGCCAGTCGAGCAGTAGTAGGCCGAACGGGCGGCGCTGCGCCATCGACTCGCGCAGGCGCTCCAGCGCCTCCAGCCCGGAATGGGCCTGGTCCACCTCGAACCCCATGGCCTGCAGCATGTCGGACAGGACCGTGGCGGCGGTCTGGTTATCGTCCACCACCAGCACGCGCCGCCCGCGCAGGTCAGGCGGCGGCAGCAGCACGCGGGCCGGTGCGCCGCGCTCCAGCGGCAGCGACACCCAGAAGGTGGAGCCTTTGCCGAATGCGCTGTCGGCCCCCACCTCGCCGCCCATCAGCTCGGCCAGGCTCTTGCAGATGGCCAGGCCCAGGCCCGTGCCGCCGTAGCGGCGGGTGGTGGAGGTATCGGCCTGCTGAAAGCTCTGGAACAACCGCCCCATCTGCTCGGGCGTGAGGCCGATGCCGGTGTCGCGTACTTCAAAGCGCAGCATGACGCGGTGGCCCGCGGCCTCCAGCAGCCGCACGGCGATGCTGATCTCGCCGGAGTCGGTGAACTTGATCGCGTTGTTGGCGAAGTTGATGAGGATCTGCCCCAGCCGCAGCGAGTCGCCCACCAGGTTGGGAGGCACGTCGGCCGCCACGTCGCACACCAGCTCCAGGCCCTTGGCGCCCGCCTTGTAGCCCACCACGTCCGACACGCTCTCGAGCATGCGATCGAGCACGAAGGGCTGCTTTTCGACCGTGAGCTTGCCTGCCTCGATCTTGGAGAAATCCAGAATGTCGTTGATCACGCCCAAGAGGTGCTGGCCGGCCTGCTGGATCTTGCTCACGTAGTCGTGCTGGCGGGGAGACAGGCCCGATTTCAGCGCCAGATGCGACATGCCGATGATCGCGTTCATCGGTGTGCGGATCTCGTGGCTCATGTTCGCCAGGAAGTTGGACTTGAGCGCGGTGGACTCCTCGGCCAGCTCCTTGGCGCGGCGCAATTCTTCCTCGGCGCGCTGGCGGTCGGTGATGTCGACGAAAGTGCCGATGGCGCCGCCCGGCGATCCGTCCGGCCGCGAGAAGCCGTGCAGCCAGAACAGCGTGTGGTGGATCTTGCCGTCGGCGTATGGCATGTCCACCTCTTTGTGCACCGACTGCACACCGTGCAGCGCCTCCTGCGCGTCATCGTCGAACTGCGCACGCTCGCTCTGGGGCAAAAAGGTCAGGTCCATCACCGTCTTGCCGATCAGCGTCTCGCGCTGTACGCCGAACGACTGCTCGTACGCGCGGTTGAAGCCGATGTAGCGGCCGTCCGCGCCTTTGTAGAACAGCGGCACCGGGATGGCGTCGATGAGCGCCTGCTGGAAGTCGAGCTGCTCGGCCACCTGGGCCTCCAGCACCTTCTGGTCGTGGATGTCCACGTTGACACCCACCACCCGCACGGCCTTGCCCGCCGCGTCGCGGAAGATGCGCGCTGCCGACAGGAACCAGCGCACCTCGCCGTCGGGCCGCACGATGCGCCACGAGTCGCGCAGGTGGGTGTCGCTGCTTGCCAGGCACTGGCCGAAATGCTCCAGGGCGCGGTCGCGGTCCTCGGGGTGCAGGCGTTCGGTCCAGTCGTGCCGGTTGCGCAATTGGTCGCCCGGTGGCAGGCCCAGCATGGACACCAGCTTTTCGCTCCACAGCACCTGGTCGGTCACGAGGTCGATGTCGAACACGCCGATCTTGCCGGCCTCCTGCGCCATCTCCAGGCGGTCGCGGGCCTGCTGCACGGCCAGTTCGGCACGCCGCTGCTCGCTCACGTCCTCGATCACCCAGATCGACGCGGTCTTGAACCCCTCCATCTGAAGGCTGCGGCCTGCCAGGCGTGCCTCGAAGCTGCTGCCATCCAGGCGGCTCAGTGCGGCCGTCTCGCGCAGCGCTTCGCCAGCGGCCAGCCCCGGGCCCACGCGGGCAAAGAACTGTTCGGCAGCCGCAGGGGTGCCAAAGAGCCGCGACATGCTCATGCCCAGCAGCTCCGACGCTTCGCCCCCCATCAGCTCCACGAAGGACGGGTTGAACTGCCGGAAGTGCCCGTCGCACACCAGCAGGATGGGCGGGGCGTTGTCGAAGATGGCGGTCTGCTGCTCCAGCAGCTCGTTGAGCAGGCGCTCGCGCCGCTCCAATTCCTTGTGCGACTGGATGCGCTCGGAGACGTCTTCATGCAGGCCCACGATGCCGATGCGCTTGCCGTTCTCGTCGAGCACCGGCGACAGCGTGGCCTCGTCGTGGTAGGTACTACCGTCCCGGCGGCGGTTCACGAAATGACCCTGCCAGGACCGGCCCGACAGCAGCGTGGACCACATCGCCTGGTAGGTTTGGGCAGGCGTCTGGCCGCTGGCCACGATGGATGGCTTCTTGCCGCGCACCTCGGCCAGCGAATAGCCCGTGTTGCGCTCGTACTGGGTGTTGACCCAGTCGATGCGCCCTTCCCCATCGGTGATCACCACCGACACCGGGCTGGTTTGCAGCGCAGCGCCCAGCAGCCTGAAGCGCTCGAGCGCAGCCGCCACCCGCGCCCGGCTGCGCAGCAGATCGAGCAGCAACAGGCCCAGCAAAAACAGCAGCACGAACGTGGCCCCGCCCACCTGGATGCGCTGGGTGGGCGTCATCAGCGCGCTGATGTCGTCCAACACCACCAGTTGCCAGGGGCCTCCCGGGTCCTTCCAGTCGATGCTGCTGCGGCTGAGTGCGTAGGTCACGCCGTTCAGAAGCACTTCCTTGGCATCGGGAGAGAAAGGCAGCGCGGACGCCACGCCGTTCTCGAAATGGTTGCCGAACTGGCGTGTCGCGCGGATCGCATCGATGCGCGCCTGGGTCAGCGGCGGTGCCACCGCAAACTGCCACTCGGGCCGGGTGGACGAGAACGCCACACCTTGTGGCGACAGCAGCACCGAGGGCAACTCGGTGCGCCTGAGCAGCTCGTCCACCACCTCGAAGCCCACCTTGAACATCACCACGCCGATGATCGAGCTGGCCGGCGTGTCGCGGTCGTACAGGGGTGCGGCGTAGTACAGGCCGCGCTCCTGCGAGTTGCTGCCAATGGCTGCGTAGACGCTCACCGCGCCCTCCACCGCCTGCTGGAAATACGGGCGGTAGCCCAGATTGATGCCGGTGGAGCGGGCGCCGGCCGTTTCGTGGGCCACCACCGTACCGTCGACCGACATCACGTACACGCCATTGACCAGGAACCGGCCGCGGGCCACGCCCAGCCGGCTGAGCGCTTCAGGGTGGTCGGGTGGGAGCTTGCCGGTGGCCATGTCCTTGAGCAGCGGCTCGCTCAGGCCCAGCAGCGACACGGCACCGAGCATGCTGCCGCCGGTGGTCTGGCTGATCAGCAGGTCGGAGGTCTGCTGCAGCTGGCGGGCCCGGTCTTCCTCACGCTCGCCTGCGCGCCAGTGCACGACCCCTTGGACCACCAGCCAGGCGCCGAACATGGCCAGCGCCGCCACCAGGGCCAGGCCCCGCTTGCCGGGGGCATTGCTGTCGAGCACTTTGTCCAGAAACATGCCAACACCTCCGCCCGCGCGCTTCACACCCGGCCCCTGCCCGTTGGCGGACACGCATCACTGCGGTGTGTGCACCTCTTGCACTGCCAACTGGCGCCGGGCGCGGACGAGCACCATCGTCGTGGTGCGCGCAGCGCTGCGTCAGCGTGTGGCAAACAAAAAAGCATCGATGTCCTCCACCGGCCCGGGCCGCCCAAACAAGTACCCCTGGAACCCCTCGCACCCATGCAGCCGCAAGAACCCCAGCTGCCCCGTCGTCTCCACCCCCTCGGCCACCACCTCCAGGTCCAGGCTCTTGGCCAGCGCCAAAATCGTCCGCACGATCGCCGCGTCGTTCGGGTCCGACAGCACGTCCCGCACAAAGCTCTGGTCGATCTTCACCTGGTCCAGTGGNCGACCTGCCCGGCCTGGCGCTGCTGGCCATGCTCACGGGCGTGGGCGCGTTGTTGCTCTTGGCCAGCGCCAAAATCGTCCGCACGATCGCCGCGTCGTTCGGGTCCGACAGCACGTCCCGCACAAAGCTCTGGTCGATCTTCACCTGGTCCAGTGGTAGCCGCTTGAGGTAGGACAGGGATGAATAGCCGGTGCCGAAGTCATCGAGCGCGAATCCCACGCCTTCGCTCTTGAGCTGCACCATGCGGGCGATGGTGTCTTCGATGTCCCCCAGCAGCAGGCTTTCTGTGAGTTCGAGCTTGAGCCTTCGGGGGTCGGCCCCGTGCTCCCTCAGGGTCTGCAGCACTTCGGCCACGAAGCCTGGCTGGCGGAACTGGCGGGCGCTCACGTTCACCGAGATGGACAAATGCGCCGTCTCGATGTGCTGGCCCCAGCGCTGCAGCTGCGCGCAGGCGGTCTGCAGCACGTACTGGCCCAGTGGCAGGATGAGCCCGGTCTGCTCGGCCAGCGGGATGAAGTCCCGTGTGGCGGACTGCTCCAGCCAGCCTATGCCGCNATGGACAAATGCGCCGTCTCGATGTGCTGGCCCCAGCGCTGCAGCTGCGCGCAGGCGGTCTGCAGCACGTACTGGCCCAGTGGCAGGATGAGCCCGGTCTGCTCGGCCAGGGGGATGAAGTCGCCCGGGCTGATCATGCCGCGCTGGGGGTGGCGCCAGCGCACCAGGGCTTCGGCGCCCAGCAGGGTGGCCTGGTGGTCCACCACGGGCTGGTAGTGCACCAGCAACTCGCCCCGCGCCAGGCCCTGGCGCANCCAGCGCACCAGGGCTTCGGCGCCCAGCAGGGTGGCCTGGTGGTCCACCACGGGCTGGTAGTGCACCAGCAACTCGCCCCGCGCCAGGCCCTGGCGCAGGTCGGCTTCCAGGTTGGAGCGGGCATTCACTGCGGCCTGCATGTCCGGGTCGAAGAAGCGCTGGGTGTTGCGCCCGGCGGCCTTGGCCTGGTACATGGCCAGGTCGGCGCGTTTCAAGAGTTCATCCACCGACAGGCGTTCGTCGCCAAAGAGGGTGATGCCGATGCTGGGGGTGCTGTAGTGCTGGGCGCCGTCGAGTTCGAACGGCTGGTTCAGGTGGGCCAGCAGTTTCTCGGCCACGGTCTCGGCCTGGGCGGCGGCTTCGGCCAGGTCCGGGGACAAGGCTTCGAGCATGACGACGAATTCGTCGCCGCCGAAGCGGGCCACGGTGTCGGCCTCGCGCACGCTGCCCACCAGGCGGGCGGCCACCTGGGACAAGAGCTGGTCGCCCATGTCGTGGCCCAGGGTGTCGTTGAGGTCCTTGAAGTTGTCGAGGTCGATGAACAGCAGGGCGCCGAGGTTCCTGGTGCGCTGGCAGGCGGCGATGGAGCGCTGCAGGCGGTCGAGCAGCAGGCGGCGGTTGGGCAGGCCGGTGAGTGCGTCGTAGAAGGCCAGGCGCTCGATCTCTTGTTCTGCGCGCTTGCGGTCGGTGATGTCCATCGTGAAGCCATGGGAGACCACCGTGCCATCAGGCTCGCGGTGCGGAATGGCATTCGTCATGTGCCAGCGGATGCTGTCATCCGGCATGCGCACGCGGTATTCGCACTGCCAGGGCACGAGCTTGCGCACCGAGGTGATGGCAGACTTCTGCACATGCGGCAAGTCTTCGGGCAGCACGCGCAGCATCAGCACTTCGTGGTCGGCCGTCACCTCGTGCGGCTCCACCCCCATGAACTCGCGCACCGCATCGCTGATGTACTGCACGCTGGTGGTGCCATCGGCATGCAGGCGGTACTCATAGATGAAGCCCGGAATGCGGCTGGCGATGCGCTGGATGAAGAGCAGTTGCTCGCGCAGCTGCTCGGCCGCGCGGTGCTCGTCCGTCACGTCCTGCACCACGCCCATCACCACCTGCACGCCGTCGCGCGGCAGCGTGCGTTGCACGCGCGAACGCATCCAGCGCACCTCGCCGTCGGGCCGGCGCCAACGGTACTCCACGTCCAGGCCCTGGCCGCGCTCGCGCACCTTGTCGAACACGCCGCGGTCCTCGGGCAGGATGCCGCTCACGGCGCGCTCCGGGTCCACCCACTCCTGCTGCTCGAAGCCGGCGATGTTGCACAGGCCGGGCGACCACAGCAGCACGGTCTCGCCCGGGTCCTCGATGCGGCGCCAGTGCCCTGCGCGGGCCAGGCTTTCCATGGTGTTGAAGACGTCGGTCTGCTCGCGCAGCTCACGGCGCACTTCTTCGAGGGCGTGCTCGGCGTTGGCCAGCGCAGCACGCAATGTCTCTGCCTCGGTGGCGTCGCGCACCGTGACGACGATGCAATCGTTGGTCACGCGGCGTGCGGACAGGTCCCACGCCAGCAGCAGGCGGCCGGCTTCGCGCACGACCTGGCGGCACTCCAGCGGCGCCCCCACCCGCACCACGCCCTGCAGCTGGTCCAGCAACTGGGTGCCGGCCAGCAGGTCGAACACTTCGCTGGCATCAGCGCCGGCGTGGCGCACCGCGCCCAGCCCCGGCATGCGGCGCGCCGCTGCGTTGGCGGCCAGCAGCAGCAGGCGGCCGCCCTGCAGCCGGAACTCCATCAACGCTACCGGCACCGCATCCACCAAGGCCTGCAGGCGCGCCTGCGCCATGGGCTCGATGGCCCCTTCGCCAGCGGGAGCCAGAAGGTCGGTCAGCAGTTCGGACGAAATCACGGTCGGTCGAAACCTCTGAGAGAAGGGGAGTCTGCGCACGCGAAACGGCACGGCGCAACGCCCTGGCGGCCACTGCGCCAGGCCATGTCACAGCATACAGGCAAGAGTATGTCAAAACGTAACGCCGGGGCAAACAGACGTGTAACCGCGTGAGGGGAAACCCCAGGGGGTTGAATGGCTGGCCTCACTGCATGTCCGAGACGTTAGAGCGCTACATACCCACGATGCGCCAGTACAGGTCAGCGACAGGGCATGCGGTTGTCGATCAGTGCCACTGACGCAGCCCCCTCATTTTTTATAGCCTCCAACCTGTCACTCTTGCCCCTACCCTGTCCCTACCCATCCGCGTAGCTTCTCCAAAGCTTGCCAAACGCTTGTGCATCAGCGATATTCGCAATTCACGAATAGCGAATTCACATCATCCATGGACCTCAAACCCCAAGACCTGCTGGTGCTGCTGAAGGTCGCAGCCCGCCCGCCCCAACGGTGGCCCTACGCCGCCCTGGGCGAGTCGCTGAGCATGAGCGCGTCGGAAGCGCATGCCAGCGTGAAGCGGGCCGTGGCATCAGGCCTCGCCGTGGCGCCGTCACGCGTCGAATGGTCACCGGTCCGGCCGAACCTGCTTGAGTTCATGCTGCATGGCGTGCGCTACGTCTGGCCGGCCACGATGGGCCCCGTCAAGCGCGGTGTCCCGACGGCATTCGGAGCCGAGCCGCTGGCCAGCCAGTTGACGGCCGCCCCCGGAGAGGCACCCGTGTGGGTGCATCCCGAGGGGAAGGCCAAGGGGCCCACGCTGTCACCGCTCTACCGCACCGCGCCACAGGCGGCTCTGGCCGACCCGTCGCTGCATCGCCTGCTGGCCTTGCTCGATGCCTTGCGCACAGGCAGGGCGCGCGAGCGCAACCTTGCGGCCCAACTCCTGGAAGCCGAACTGATGCGCTCACACGCTGAGGCACCCGATGCGGGCCGATGATCCGAATCTGCCGCAACTGCGCCAGATCGCCGAGGCACTGGGCGATCTGCGTGAACAAGTGGTGTTCGTCGGCGGCGCCGTCGCCGGCCTGCTGGTGACGGACCCGCTGGCCGACCCCGTGCGTGCCACCCGCGACGTCGACGCGGTAGTGAACGCCAGTCGAGCCCTGTTTTATCGCATCGAGAAAGCAGTGGCGCAGCGCGGTTTCGCGCGCGACATGGGCAGCGATGTGATCTGCCGCTGGGTGCACAAGGAGTCGGGCCTGCTGCTCGACCTGATGCCGGTACAGCCGGAGGTGCTGGGGTTCTCCAACCGCTGGTATCCGTATGCGGTCGAAAGTGCGGCGCCTGCGAATTTGGGGTCGGGGATCACGATTCGGCTGGTCAGCGCCGTGGCCTTCGTCGCCACCAAGCTGGAAGCCTTTGCAGGCCGTGGCGGGGGCGACTACCTGAGCAGCCACGACATCGAAGACGTGCTCAACATCGTCGATGGACGCGAGGAGCTGGCCGGTGAGATGGCTGTGGCGCCCGCCGCGCTGCGGCAGGCCGTGAGCGCAGCGTTGACTCAACTGCTGGCGAGCCCGGACTTCGCAAACGTGCTGCCAGGCTTGATTGCCGAGCCGGAGCGGTCTGGGTTGGTCCAGCAACGCCTGAAGGCCATGTGTCTGGGCGATGAGTTCGTCCAGCCTGGAAATTTCAGCGGATACCCTCCCCGTAATCTGTAGATGGTCCCAGGCCGCTGAAGCGGGCAAGAACGGATCACCTGCTGGCCGACATCTGGCGCATGAGCATTGAGGGCATCCGGCAGACGGTGTTGTCTTTCATAGATGCCGAGAACATCGGGATTTTTCACTGCAGTTCAAAGGCGGGCTCCAAGCGATGGCCAGATCAACGAAAATGCGCTTCGGTCCACAACAGCCCCTCCCCAAAGCATCGGCAGGGCTGACGGCCATCGAAAATCCCTGGCAATGCAAGACCAAGAAATAGCTGGTTAAGTTGTTGAACACACAAGACAAATCCCAAACACCCGCAGGGGAGCAGGACCTCGCCGGTCATACCCCGATGATGCAGCAATATTTAGCGCTCAAGGCCGGGTACCCCGACACGCTGCTGCTCTACCGCATGGGCGACTTCTACGAAGTCTTCTGGCAGGACGCCGAGAAGGCGTCGCGCCTGCTCGATATCACGCTCACGCAGCGTGGCCAGTCGGGTGGCCAGCCGGTGTTGATGGCGGGGGTGCCGTTTCATGCGCTCGAGAACTACCTGGCGCGCCTGATCAAGATGGGCGAGTCGGTGGCCATTGCCGAGCAGGTGGGCGAGGTCGGCGCGGCCAAGGGCCCGGTGGAGCGCAAGGTGGTGCGCGTGGTCACGCCCGGCACGCTGACCGACACCGAGCTGCTGCCCGACAAATCCGAATCGCTGCTCATGGCCGTGCACCAGGCGCCGCGCGCGCGCTGCGGCTTGGCCTGGCTGAGCGTGACGCAGGGCCGCGTGTACCTGGCCGAATGCGCGCACGACGAGCTGGGCGGCTGGCTGGCGCGTGTGGCGCCCAGCGAGCTCATCTACAGCGCCGGTGTGACCGAGCGCTTCGAGCAGCAACTGCAGGTGCTGCGCCAGGGCGGCGCCTTCACCTGCCCCATGAGCCCGCGGCCCGACTGGCAGTTCGACAGCGCCCTGGGCGAGCGCAAGCTGCTGGAGAACCTGGGCGCGGCCAGCCTGCAGGCCTGGGGCGCGCAGGACTTGGGCGAGGCGCACGCCGCCGCCGCGGGCCTGCTGGCCTATGCCGAGCACACGCAGGGCCGCACGCTCACGCACGTGCACAGCGTGCAGGTGCAGCGCGGCGACGATCTGATCGACCTGCCTGCCACCACGCGCCGCAACCTCGAACTGGTCAAGACCCTGCGCGGCGACGATGCGCCCACCCTCTTCTCCCTGCTCGATACCTGCATGACCGGCATGGGCAGCCGCCTGCTCAAGACCTGGCTGCTGGAGCCCCAGCGCGACCGCGACCAGGCGCGCCAGCGGCTGTCGGCCACCACGGCACTGCGCGGCGATGCGCATGGGGCCGGCGGGGGCAGCGGCCCGTGGTCGCTGCTGCGCGGCGAACTGAAGGGCGTGAGCGATGTGGAGCGCATCACCGCCCGCATCGCGCTGCGCCAGGTGCGCCCGCGCGAGCTGGTCGCCTTGTGCAAGACGCTACAAAAATCAGAGCACCTTGCGCTTTCCGGGCAGGCGCCAGAGCCCTATTTGATTCAGATCTTCAGCCACCTGCACCCGCCCGAGGGCTGCACCGCGCTGCTGTGTGCGGCCATCGACGAGGAGCCCGCGGCCCTGGTGCGCGACGGCGGTGTGATCGCCAGCGGCTTCGACACCGAACTCGATGAGCTGCGCGCCATCCAGACCAACTGCGATGCCTTCTTGCTCGACCTGGAAACGCGCGAAAAAGCCCGCACCGGCATCCCCAACCTGCGCGTGCAGTTCAACAAGGTGCATGGCTTCTACATCGAGGTGACCAGCAGCCATGTGGACAAGGTGCCCCATGATTACCGCCGCCGCCAGACCCTGAAGAACGCCGAGCGCTTCATCACGCCCGAGCTCAAGACTTTCGAGGACAAGGCGCTGTCGGCCAACGAGCGCGCCCTGTCGCGCGAAAAATGGCTGTACGAGCAGATCCTGGACCAGTTGCAGCCCCACGTGCCCGCCCTCACCCGACTGGCCCAGGCCCTGGCCGCGCTGGACGTGCTGTGCGCCCTGGCCGAGCGCTCGCTCACGCTCAACTGGTGCGCGCCCCAGTTCGTGCCCGAGCCCTGCATCGAGATCGAAAACGGCCGCCACCCGGTGGTCGAGGCCCGCCTTGCCGAAACATCGAGCGGCAGCTTCATCGCCAACCACACGCGCCTGAACGCCAACACGCGCATGCAGATCATCACCGGCCCCAACATGGGCGGTAAGAGCACCTACATGCGGCAGGTGGCGCTCATCGTGCTGTTGGCGTGTATCGGCAGCCACGTGCCCGCGTCGCACTGCCGCCTGGGGCCCATCGACGCCATCCACACCCGCATCGGTGCGGCGGACGACCTGGCCAACGCGCAGTCCACCTTCATGCTGGAGATGACCGAGGCCTCGCAGATCCTGCATGCCGCCACGCCGCACAGCCTGGTGCTGATGGACGAGATCGGCCGGGGCACCAGCACCTTCGACGGCCTGGCGCTGGCCAGCGGCATCGCCACGCACCTGCACGACAAGACGCGCGCTTTTGCCCTGTTCGCCACGCACTACTTCGAGCTGACCGAGCTGCCCGCCAAGGCGCGCCACGCCATCAACATGCATGTGAGCGCCACCGAGTCTGGTGCGGACATCGTGTTTCTGCACGAGATTCAGCCCGGCCCGGCCAGCCGCAGTTACGGTATCCAGGTGGCCAAGCTGGCGGGCATGCCGTCGCCGGTGTTGCACCATGCCCGCCATGCGCTGGCCGCGCTGGAAGAGCGCGCCGGCGAGAACGACCTGCAGGTGGATTTGTTCGCCACGCCGGAGGCGCCCGAGGGCGCGGGCGCAAGCCCCATCGAAGCAGCCCTCGCCGGCATCAACCCCGATCAGCTGAGCCCGCGCGAGGCGCTGGACGCGCTCTACCAACTCAGGAAAATGCTGGCTATTTGAGCGTAAATGCCACCTGCCGCATGTCTGGCGTGCGCTACCAGCTATTATTTCAATAGCAATTCATTGAAAACTGCGCCAGCGCCGTGCTGCGCGCAGGGCCTTGCACAGGCCATGCACCAACCTGGAGCGCAAGCCGGACTAAACTTGCGGGTTCCCCCACCACCGACCCACCATCTGCTCCATGACGTATTGCGTCGCCATCAAACTCAACGCCGGGCTGGTTTTCCTGTCCGATTCCCGTACCAACGCCGGCCTGGACCAGATCAGTTCTTTTCGCAAGATGATGGTCTATGAGAAGGCGGGCGACCGCTTCATGGTGCTGCTGTCGGCCGGCAACCTGTCCATCTCCCAATCGGTGCGCGAAATCTTGCAGACCGAGCAGCTCAAGGACGGAGACTCGGGCGAGACCATCTCCATCTGGAACGCCAAGAGCATGTTCGACGCCGCCCGCGTGCTGGGCGCCGCGGTGCGCCACGTGCACGAGCGCGACGGCCTGGCGCTCAAGCGCTCGGGCGTGGACTTCAACGTGTCGATGGTGTTCGGCGGCCAGATCAAGGGCGAGGGCATGCGCCTGTTCCAGGTCTACTCGGCCGGCAACTTCATCGAGGCCACGTCCGAGACGCCGTACTTCCAGGTGGGCGAGTCCAAGTACGGCAAACCCGTGCTCGACCGCGTGCTCACGCCCGAGACCCCGCTGGACGAAGCCGCCAAGTGTGCGTTGGTGTCCATGGACAGCACGCTCAAGTCCAACCTGTCCGTCGGCCTGCCGCTGGACCTGGTGGTGTACGAGGTGGACAGCTTCTCCACCTCCAAGGTGGTCTGCATCGACGAGCACAACCCGTACTTCCGCATGCTGCACGACAGCTGGGGCCAGAAGCTGCGCGAAGTCTTCGACAGCATCGAGGACCCGGCCTGGGGCGGCGGCGCCACCAGCGTGCCCATCATGGTGACGCCTGCGCGCAGCAAGCCGCTCAAGAAGATCACCACCCACCTGGACAAGCTCATCTGAACGGTAGCGTGCCGGGCCGCTCCGGCCGGCCCGCGCGCACTTCTCCCGCCCTTGCGGGCGGGCATCTCCCATTCATGCTCCCCATCGTTTTCTCGCACGCCAACAGCTTCCCGGCGAGCACCTACCGCGTCCTGTTCAAGCACCTCAAGGCCCGCGGGTTCGATGTGCATGCCGTGGACCGCTACGGCCACGACGCGCAGTATCCCGTCACCAACAACTGGCCGCACCTGGTGCAGCAACTGGCCGACTTCGCCACGCCCCACGTGCAGCGACTGGGCGAGCCGGTGTTCCTGGTGGGCCACTCCCTGGGCGGTTTTCTCAGCGTGATGGCCGCCGCACGCCACCCTGAACTGGTGCGGGGCGTGCTGCTGATCGACTCGCCCCTGCTGGGCGGCTGGAAGGCCAACGCCGTGGGCGTGGCCAAACGCACGCAGGTGGTGGGCTCGATATCGCCCGGCAAGATCAGCCGGCAGCGGCGCTTCAGCTGGGCCAGCACCGACGAAGCGCTGGAGCACTTTCGCAAGAAGAAAGCGTTTGCGCGCTGGGACCCGGAGGTGTTGCACGATTACGTCACCCACGGCCTGGTGGACCACGATGGAAAGCGCGTGCTGGGCTTTGATCGCGCCGTGGAGACTGCCATCTACAACACGCTGCCGCACAACCTGGGGCGCTTGCTCAGCGCCCATCCGCTGATGTGCCCGGCGGCCTTCATCGGCGGACGCGATTCGGAGGAGATGAAGCAGGTCGGCATGGCCATGACGCTGCGCATCACCGAAGGCCGCACGATGATGCTGGACGGCAGCCACCTGTTCCCCATGGAGCAGCCGGTGGCCACGGCGGCCGCCATCGAGGCGGCGCTGCTGAACCTCGCATCGCTGAACCAGTGACGTCGGTGAAATGAAAATTGTGAACTGACGGCGATATAACACCAAAACAGACGGTAAAAGCACAGAAAAGGCATTGCAGTCTCTGTAAAAACAGGGGGCGCGAATAAGGGGTGCATCCTCTACACTGGGGGTTTGTTACAGCGTGATACAGACAACATGCCTGCACAGAATCCTCTGGTGGCCCGACTGCCAGCATTGACCTTCGCCCTGCTGGCTGCCTTCCTGGTAGCCACCGCAGTGCGCACATACAACTACACCACCATTGCCATCGTCACGGCATCGGTGCTCATGTTCGCGTGCTGCTGGGCCAGTGCCACGCATTTGCTGGGCGCCCGGCCGGCGCTGCAGTTCATGCTGATCGCCGTGGGCCTGGGCTGGTTCGCAGAGCAGATGGGCAGCACGCACGGCTGGTTCTTCGGGCACTACACGTACACCGAGGTGCTGGGGGCCCGGCTCGTCAATGTGCCCATCGTCATCCCCATGATGTGGTTCTCGCTGACCTACGCCGGCTATGTGATCAGCAACCTGATCGTCTGGCAGTCGCCGGTGGACGGCGCGCCGGGGCTGGGCAATGCCGCCATGCTGTCGTTTCTGGCGGCGATGATCGTCACCGCGTTCGACCTGGGCGCCGACCCGTACCTTGTCTACACCCTGAAGGCCTGGATCATGGCCAAGACCGATGGCGCCTGGTTCGGCGAAACCGTGCAGGGCTTTTTCGGCTGGGTGTTCGTCGCGTTCTGCATCATCTTCAGCTTTCGCATGTCGGTGCGCAAACTTCCGCTTCGGCCCAGCAGCCCCTTTCTGCGGCGCCACGCGCTGGTCCCGCTGGCCATCTACGCGTGCGGCATGGTGTTCCAGATGATCCTGGGCAACCCGGTGGAGATCCGCTCGATCGCGCCGTTTGCCATGGGCATACCACTGCTGTGCGCGGTCGCCGGCTTTCAGCGCTGGCGCGCACCTTCATCAGGAACTGGCGCATGAACACTGCCACCATCACCATCGACACCCCTGCCCCCGCCACCCGCGTGCCCCCTCTTCCCGAGGCCGAGCTGGCCGGCATGCAGCACCACGCCGACCCGTTGGCAGACCAGACGGTCGCCGACATGCTGGGCCCGTGGCCGCCCGGCACCGTCGATGCCGACGCCGAGCAATGGAAGCGCCTGGACACGGTGAACATCCTGCTGGGCCAGTGGGCGGACAACGCGGGCATTGCGCAGTGGACCGTTGCGGTGGGCCCGGTGCACGGCACCGTGGGCGGCAAGCCTGTCAGTGGCTATGTGGACCAGGCCATGGCCGACGCGCTGAACCACTACGTGCGCACCGCCCAGGCCTTGCCCGACTGGGCCGACCCCCGCAAGATCGAGCGCGCCGAAAAACTCTTCATGGAGCACGGCGCGCTGTCGTGCATCCTGCTGTTTTGCGCCAGCCTGCCCGAGTGCTACGTGATCCCGGATTTGTCGGCCGTGCTGCACACTGCAGGGCAACTGGAGCAGAACACCGAGTACCGCATCCGCTCCACCGCCGCGATGATCTTCCCGGTGATGCTGCACGGCGGCATGACCGAGCGCGGCGCGGGCGTTGCCCAGATCCTCAAGGTGCGGCTCATCCATGCCACCATCCGCAACCTCATCCTGCATGGCAGCCCGCAGAGCGCCGTGGCCAACCTGCGCTCGGGCCATGACAGCGTGGTGCCCCCTACCGCGCTGCCGCCCGGCGCCCGCGTGACGATGTTCCAGATGCTGCACGCGCGCGGCTGGGACGTGGCCGACGACGGCCTGCCCTGCAACCAGGAAGAGCTGGCCTACACGCTGCTGACCTTTGGCTATGTGTTTCTGCGCAGCCTGCACAAGCTGGGCATCGGCCTGCCCCGCCACGATGAAGAGGCCTACCTGCACACCTGGAACGTGGTGGGCCATGTCCTCGGCATCGAGCGCTCGCTGATGGTCGAGACCATGGAGCATGGCAAGGTGCTGATGGCGCAGATGCAGGCGCGCGGGCGCGCAGACCCGATCGCACCCGACCCGCGCCCCGCCCTGGGCCAGGCGCTGATGCAGACCATGGCCAAGTACCTGCCCTGGGACATCGTCAAACCGTTCCCCCGGCTCATGACCCGCTACCTCTGCGGGAGCGCAACGGCCAGCGACTTGGGGCTGACCCAGCCCGTGCCCTGGTCGTCCGCGCTGCTGTTCTGGGTGGTGCTGACCGTGGCCCGCGTGCTCGATGCGGTGGCACGCCTGGTGATGCCGCGGTTTTCGCTGGTGCGCGCGCTCACCCGGGTGCTGGGCTACCACTTCATGAGCCATGTCCTGATGAGCCAGACACGGCCGCTGCAATTGCCCACCGAGCTGCTCAACCAGGTCGACGACGTGGTCCATGCATGGAGCGACGACCCGCACGCGCCGCGGTGGCTCAACCGCCTGGAAGACCGGCTCACCACCCGCGGCAGCTGGAGCCCGGGCCTGGGCCGGGCGCAGAAGATGCAGGCCACGGGCTCCGCGCAGGCTCAGCGATCCGCGTGACCGGGGCCCCGATACTGATGGACCTGCTGCTGTACACCCTCCTGATGCCGGCCCGGCTCTGGCGCGCGCACGCAGGCTTTCTATCGACCCTGCTGTGCCTGCTCGTACCCATGGCCCTGCCGCTGCAGGTGCAGGCCGACGAGCCCCTGGTGCTCACGCAGACGAGGCCCCAGGTGAATGCCTGGGAGGCCATCACGCTCAAGGCCGACACCACGTACAGCCTCTCGGTCGAGGACATGCTCGCGCGCCTGGACGAGTTCGAGGCGCCCGCCCAGCGCGGGGGATCACTGGGTGTGCACAAGGCAGCGATATGGCTGCGCATTCCCGTCGTTGCGCCCGAGGCGCTGCGCACCCCCTGGGTGGTCGATCTGGGCTACAGCTCGCTGCAGGCCGAGATCTACCTGACCCGCGGTGGCCAGGTACTGCAGAAGGTGAGCACCCGCCAGCCGGGCGAGGGGCAACTGTCCAGCCGCACCCCTGCGATGGCGTTCGACCTGCAGGCCGGGCAGCCGTACGACCTGCTCATCCGGGTGCAGGCGACGGGGCCGCTGATCCTGCCCATCACGGTGGGGGAGATGCCCTACCAGATGCATGCCGCCCTCAGTGAGCAGATGCTGCAGGGCCTGCTCAACGGGCTGGCGTTCTTCCTGCTCGCGTACAGCCTGGTCCAGTGGGTCACGCAGCGCGACCGGATGTTCGGCTTCTATGCGCTGGTGGTGGTGGGCAGCGCGATTTTTTCGCTGCAGTTCTTCGGCCTGGGGGCCCAGTTTTTGTGGCCGAACAATGTGTGGATGGGCCGGTATGCAGGCCTGGCAGCAGGGCTGATGGCCCTGGCGGGCTCGTTCCTGTTCCTGGGCCACACGCTGGCCGGCGACACACCGCACAGCCGGTACGCGCGCACCATGCGGGCCGGCGCGGCGATCACCGCAGCGGTCTGCGCTGCACTGGTGCTGGGCTGGGTGAGCGTGCCCTTCGGCATCGCGTACATGAGCCTGGCAGGCGCCCTGCCCTCCCTCATCAGCCTGCCCGCCGCCATCACGCGGGTGCGGCACAAAGACCCGATCGGCGCCACCTTGCTGGCGGCATGGATCGCGTTCGGCGTGGCCGCCGCGGTCATGGTGTGCCTGGTCCAGGGCTGGGTGCCAGCGAACTTCTGGACGCTGCATTCGTTCCAGTTCGGCGCCACGCTGGACATGCTGCTCTTCTTTCGCGTGCTGGGCCTTCGCGCCAACGCAGCCCAGGCACAAGCCCAGGAGGCCATGCAAGAGCGTGACCTGATGCGCTCGCTGGCCCACACCGACCACCTCACCGGCCTGAGCAACCGGCGCGGCCTGCAGCATGCGCTGCATGCGGCGCTGGCGCAGTGCTCTGCGCAGCGGCTGGTGGCGGTCTACCTCATGGACCTCGACGGGTTCAAGCCTGTGAACGATGCACACGGCCACGACGTCGGCGACGACCTGCTGGTGGCCGTGGGCCACCGCCTGCAGCGCAGCGTGCGCCACCACTCGGACATGGTGGCCCGGCTGGGTGGCGATGAATTCATCATCATGGCGCAAGGACTGGAAACGCCGGAGCAGGCGCATGAGCTGGGGCAGGCACTGCTGCGCGCCTTCGAGCAGCCCTTCCAGCTGAGCCACCTCCAGCTGCACGTGGGACTCACGGCGGGCTACGCCATCGCGCCGCTGGACAGCGAAGACCCGCTGGGGCTGATCCGGCTGGCCGATGCGGCCATGTACACGGGCAAGCAAAACGGCAAACGCTCGGTCCGCCGCGGCAGCAACGAACTGGCGCCGTCCCTTTGAGCAGCTTGAGCCACGCCACCCCACACACCAAGCCCCTGCTGCCCTCCTATACTGCCTGAGCGTCCATCCACCCCATGTGCACCGCCTTCCTTTTGCTACCGTGGCAACGGTTGCCGGCCCTCCTCAGGCGCTGGCTGGCAGGCTGTGTTCTGCTGCTGGTGGCCTTGTGGTGCCACAGCGGCTGGGCGCAGGGCGACGGCACCAGCGGCCGCATCCTGCTGCGCGATGACGTGCACTCGCACGAGGCCTGGCCCGCAGTCACCATCCTGAACGATGCGTCCCGCGTGCTGTCCGTGAACGATGTCATGGCGCGGACCGCCGAGTTCACCGCGCCCCCGCGCAGCAGCGGCACGCTGGGCGTGCGGACCGACGCGGTGTGGGTGCGCGTGCCGGTCACCGTGGCGCCCAGCTCCGACGGCAACTGGGTACTGGACATCGACTACCCCGTGCTGCAGCGCATCGAGGTGTACCTGACCCATGGGGGCCACGTGACGCAACAGGCCACGCTCGGCAGCCTGCAGCCGTTCTCGCAACGCCCGTTGCGCACCCGCACGCACGCCCTGCCGCTCGTGATGCAACCGGGGCAGCACTACGACGTGCTGCTGCGCGTGGAAACCACCGGCGCGATGGTGCTGCCCATCACGATCAACAAGCCCACCGCGTGGCACAGCGCCGCCATGAATGAGCAGATGCTGCAAGGCATTCTGACCGGCCTGGCGCTGTGCCTGTTGATCTACAGCCTGGCGCAGTGGATCAACCTGCGGGACGTATTGTTCCTGCAGTACGCACTGCTCATCACCGGCAGCACGCTGTTCTCGCTGCACCTGTTCGGCCTGGGGTCGCAGTACCTCTGGCAGGACAACATCTGGCTCGAGCTGCATGCCGCAGGCCTGTCGGCGCTGATGGCCACCTGCGGGTCGTTCCTCTTCATCGGCCAGGCCCTCATGGGCCACCGGCCGCAGAGCCGGCTGCTGCGCGCCATGCGGGGGGGCGCTGTGCTGTGCGTGCTGCTGGCGGTGGTGCATGCGCTGGATGTCCTGAGCACAGCGGCCATTGCCGCCGTGGTCAGCATCCTCGGGCTGGTGCCCGCGCTCATGGGCATACCCGGCGCCGTGCGCCGCGCCCGGCAGGGCGACCCGGTGGGCACCAGCCTGCTGCTGGCCTGGCTGATCTACTTTGCTGCCACCGCTACGGTGATCGGCGTCATCCGCGGCTGGGTGCCGGTGAACTTCTGGACCATGCACTCGTTCGGTTTCGGCGCCACGCTGGACATGCTGCTCTTCATGCGGGTGCTGGGGGTGCGCACCAAGGCGCTGCGCACCGAGGCCATCGACGCCAACCGCGAACGCGACGCCATGCGCTCCCTGGCCCACACCGACCCACTCACCGGGCTGCCCAACCGGCGCGGGCTGAACATCGCGCTGGCCTCGGCCCTGCCCCGCTGCGGCCCCGACAAGCTGCTGGCGGTGTACGTGATGGACCTCGACGGCTTCAAGCCCGTCAACGACCGGCACGGCCACGATGTGGGCGATGAGCTGCTGGTGGCCGTCACGCGCCGCTTGCAGGGCCACCTGCGGCAAAGCGACGTGGTGGCGCGTCTTGGCGGCGACGAGTTCGTGGTGATGACGGGCGACCTGGGCAATGCGCAGCAGGCCCATGAGCTGGGGCACAAGCTGCTCGATGCCTTCCGCTCGCCGTTCTCGCTGGGGCATTTGCAGGTCTCCGTCGGACTGACCATCGGCTACGCCCTGGCGCCGGAGGACACCAACGACGCCGTGGGCCTGCTCAAGCTCGCCGATGCAGCGATGTACAGCGGCAAGCAGGGCGGCAAGTTCTGCCTGCGCCGCAACACGGGCGATCTGGCGTTGTCGTCATCCTGACCTGACTCCAGGCGGGCCCTTGATGGCTGCCTCTCTGAGCGTGGCCTTCGTGCACAAAAGCCTGTCCCTGTCCCTTGCATGTGCTGCATGGTCGCACCGGTCATTCAGAACTAGTCAAAAAACCCTAGCTGCGATAAACACGGGGCTCCATTTACTCTGGAGGACCGTTCGCCATGCCCCATCGCAAGAGCCCTGCCCGTCATGCCAAGGATGAACGCATCGCACTTTACAGGTCGCACGCCGCGTTGAATACGGCTGCCGTGGTCGCCGTCGACGGCGCTGGTGAAGCCATGTCGTGGGAGGCCATCGCCGAGCTCGAATACCACATCGTCGGGCGCGTCGTGCTGCCGTCGGACCGCAATTACGACAAAGACCGGCAGGAATCGAACCCCGCGTTCCAGGCCTACCCCCAGGTCATCGTCTACTGCGTGTGCGAAGGCGACGTGCTCGAATGCCTGGCCGTGGCGCGCAAGTACCGGCTGTGGGTGGCGGTGCGCAGCGGCGGCCACAGCACGGCGGGCTATTCGGTCAACAGCGGCATGGTGATCGACATGAGCGGCATCGCGGGCGTCACGCTCGACCCGTTGGCCAAGCGTGTTCACGTGCTGCCCGGCACCGACTTCGACACCTTCAACGGCGCCATGAAGGGCACCGGCTGGCACGTGCCCACCGGCGCCTGCGGCAACGTGCGCGTGGGCGGCTTCGTGCAGGGCGGCGGCTACGGCTACACGTCGCGCGCCTTCGGCATCCAGAGCGACGTGGTGGAATCGTTTCGCGTGGCGCTGGCCAGCGGGAAGATCGTGCTGGCCAGCGCGGCCGAGAACCCCGAGCTGTACTGGGCGATGCGCGGCGGCACCGGCGGCAACTTCGGCGTGCTGCTGCAAGTGACCTACCGCATGGTGCGCCTGGACGACGTCTGGGCCTGGGCCATCAGCTGGGACGAGGCCCATGCCGCCGACGTGCTCACGCTCATGCAGCGCGACTTCATGAAGACCGGCGCGCCCGATGCGCTGGGCTACATGATGAACCTGGGGCTTCAGAACAACGTGCCGGTGTACATGGTGCAGGGCATGTTCTGCGGCACCCGCGAGGCTGGCCTGCAGGCCATTGCGCCCCTGCTGGCCATCCCTAGCGCACAGCTGCTGGTCGACAAGTCGGGCAGCTACCCGGCCATGAACACCTGGCTGGAGGACCATCCCTACAGCCTGCCCGACAACCTGCCCAATGGCGTGGCAGAGTCCAAGGCCAGCGGGTACATCAGCACGCGGCTGTCCAAGGCAGACTGGCAGCGCATCATCGACTACTTCAAGACCTCGCCCAACCCCTGGTCGCTGGCGTATCTGGAGCCCTACGGCGGGGCCATCAACCGCTACCCGGTGGGGGACAGCGCCTTCATCCACCGCAACGCGGATGCCGACCTGGTGGTGGACGTGTTCTGGCGCAACCCTGCCGAGCGGGCCCAGATGGAGGCATGGCTTGCGGGCTTCATGAAGCTGGTCAAGCCTTTCCTGAACGGGCACGTTTACCAGAACTACCCGGACGGCAGCCTGGCGAACTTTGCCGAGGCCTACTGGGGGCCCGCCTACCCGCGCCTGCGCAAAGTGAAGGCGCAGTACGACCCGACCAACTTCTTCCACTTCGCGCAGAGCATCGCGCTGCCGGACTAGAGTGCCGGTTCCCACCAGGGCCCGGCGCCCTGGTGCGGCACGGCGATGGCACCGACCGGGGCCGCACGCCCGCCAGTCACCCAACCCATCGGCCAATTAGCAAACCAGCCAATCAGCCGATCCATCATTCCGCAGTCCGTCAATCCGTGTCGGCGTAATGCAGGCGACCCTTGCCCGCGCGCTTGGCGCTGTACATGGCCTGGTCGGCGCGGTTCATGAGTTCGTCGATGTGCCCTTCCAGCGGGGGGCAGATCGCCACACCGATGCTGGCGCCGATGACCAGGTCTCGCCCCTCCACCTGCATCGGCTGCTGCAACGCATGCAGCAGCCGGTGGCCGATGGTGTCCGTCACATCGCGCGTGACTTCGTGCTCCAGCATGACCAGGAACTCGTCACCTCCCAGCCGCGCCATCGTGTCGCCCAGGCGCACGGTGCTGGCAATGCGCTGCGCCACGATGCGCAGCACCTCGTCGCCGGCCCGGTGGCCCTCGGTGTCGTTGACGCCCTTAAAGCCATCCAGGTCGATGAACAGCAAGGCCACCGACCCCGCACTGCTGTCCCGCACGGCGTCCAATGCCTTCTCCAGCTGCTTTTGAAATGCGGCCCTGTTGAACAGGCCGGTGAGCGAATCGTGGTGGGCCAGGTAGTGCTGCTGGCGCGCAATCTCGATCTTGGCGGACACGTCCTCGACCAGCGCCATGATCGATGTGACCTGGCCATCCGCATCGGTCAGCGCGGAGTTGAACCACTCGCAGTGCACCTCGGTGCCGTCGTCGCGCAGGAACGAGGTTTCGGCCCGGTTCTGTGACTCCTGCCCTGACTGCAGGCGCTGCAGGGCCAGCAGCAGGCTGGTGTCGGCAGGCGAGAGGTGCAACAGCTCGGGCAGCAGTTGCCCTTCCAGACCCGCCACATGCACCCAGCCCATGAGCTGCACGGCACGCTGCGAACAGTGCAGCAGCCGCAGGTTGTGATCCATCTCAAAGACCGACAGCGGGCTGTTCTCCATGTGCGACGACAGGCGCTGGTTGGCGGCCCGCAGCGCATCCATGGCGACCTGCAGTTCGTGCACGTCGAGAGCGGTGGTGATGAAGCCTTCGATGGAGCCCTCGGCGTTGTGCCATGGCGTGAGGCAGATGGTGCGCCACTCGTCAAACCCATACGGCGTGCGCAGAAGGCGCTGGTACTGCACCCGCTCGCCCGACAGCACGCGGGCCACGAAAGGCATGAAAGCGGTGACAGCCGCATCACCGTACATCCTGGTCAGCGACCTGCCCACCAGTTGCTCGGGCACCGTGCCGAACCAGCGCGCGTACTCATCGTTGACATACAGCATGGTGAGGCTGCGGTCCACCACCGCCATGGTGGCGCCAGCGCTGCGCGTGATCACATCCAGCAATTCGCCCTTGGACAGGCTGTGGCCAGGGGCGATGGCCCGATAGTCGGACAACTCTGGATCGTCTTGCTTCATGCGGCGAAAGCCCCAGCGGGCAGGGTCATCGGTGGAACGCCCCGCGCGCCAGTCCTCCAGAAAGGTCACCGCCGCGCGCCTCGGCCCCTGCGCCGAGCGGCAGGGTGTGCCGTCAGCTTATCACTTTCGTTCTATAACCAATCCATCCGGATGCGCAAAGTCATTCCGCCCACTGCACCCAGCCCGTCCAGGCGGTCACCAGCACGATGATGCCGAAGACGATGCGGTAGTACGCAAAAGGCACGAAGCTGTGGCTGCTGATGTAGCGCAGCAGCCAACGCACGCACAGCCAGGCGCTGATGAACGAGAACACCAGCCCGACCGCGAACATCGGAATGTCGGCCGCCGACAGCAGCGCGCGCTCCTTGTACAGGCTGTACACCCCGGCCCCGATCAGCGTGGGGATGGCCAGGAAGAACGAGAAGTCCGTGGCGGCCTTGCGCGACAAGCCGAGCAGCATGCCGCCGATGATGGTCGCGCCGCTGCGGCTGGTGCCCGGCACCATGGCCAGGCACTGCACCAGGCCGACCTTGAGCGCATCGAGCGGCGTCATCTCGTCCACCGTCTGGATGCGCGTGGCGGCCGGCGAGCGCCGCTCGGCCCACAGGATGATGAAGCCGCCCAGGATGAAGGTGCTGGCCACCACCACCGGCGTGAACAGGTGCGCCTTGATCATCTTGCCAAACAGCAGGCCCAGCACCACCGCCGGCAGGAAGCCGATGAACACGTTGAGCGCGAACCGCTGGGCCTGGCGCTCGGTGGGCAGGGCCACCAGCGTGTCGCGGATCTTTTGCCAGTACACCAGGATGACGGCGAATATGGCGCCCGTCTGGATGGCGATGTCGAACACCTTGGCCTTGGCGTCGTCGAACCCGAGCAGCGAGCCCGCCAGGATCAGGTGTCCCGTGGAGGAAATGGGCAGGAACTCGGTCAGGCCCTCGACCACGCCCATGATGGCGGCCTTGGCCAGCAATAGAACGTCCACGCGCACTCCTTAAGGAAAATTTAATTCAAATATGCCTCTACCGCTTGCCAGGCAAGCGCTAGCAGCTATCAAAACAGGAGTATATGCGCAGCGGGCTGCCGCCCTTCAGGGCCGCGCCTGTGCAGACGCCTGCTGAGGCGTCTGTGCCGATGCCTGCCACGGCGACTGCCACCCGCCGCCCAGGGCCTGCACCAGCGTCACCGCCGCCAGCTGGCGGTTGACCTGCAGCTGCAGCAGCGCACGCTGTGCGGACAGCGCCGAGGCCTGGGCCGTCACCACCTCGGTGTAGCCCACCTGCCCTTCGCGGTAGCGGTTGAGCAGCTGCTGCGCCGTGCGCTCCGCCGCGGCCACCGCCTCGCGGCGCAGGGGCTCCTGCTCCTGCAAGGTGCGCAGCACCGTGAGCTGGTCTTCCACCGTCTGGAACGCCGTGAGCACCGTCTGGCGGTACACCGCCACGCGGCCCTCGCGCGCGGCCTGGGCTTCTTCCACCCGGGCCGCCGTGGCGCCCGCATCGAAGATCGTCTGCGCCACCGACAGGCCGAGCGACCACACCAGTGTGGATGCCTTGAACAAATCGGCCACGCTGCTGCCGCCACTGCCCACCGACCCGCCCAGACTCAGGCCCGGGAAATACGCCGCACGCTGAATGCCGATCTGCGCATTGGCCGCCGCCACCGCGCGCTCGGCCGCTGCGATGTCGGGCCGGCGTTGCAGCAGCGTCGAGGGCACGCCCAGCGGCACATCGGGCACCTGGGCCGACCACTGCGCGCGCGGCAGCGAAAAATCGGCCGGCGCGCGCCCGGTCAGCACGGCCAGCGCATGCTCGAAGCGGGCGCGGTTCTGCCGCACGGTAGCCAGGTCCGCTCGGGCGTTGGCCAGCTGGGTCTGCGCCTGCAGCACGTCGGTCTGCGCCACCACGCCCGCGCTGTAGCGGTTGCGGGCGATCTGCAGGCTGCGCTCGTAGCCGTCCACCGTGGCGTCCAGCAGCTCGATCTCCGCATCCGCCTCGCGCAGCTGAAAGTACGCCGAGGCCAGCGTGCCCACGGCCGACAGGCGTGCCGAGGCCAGGTCGGCCTCGCTCGCCTGCGCGCTGGCCTGGGCGCCAGTGACGCCGCTTTGCAGGCGCCCCCACAGGTCAGGCGCCCAGTCGACCCCCAGCGATGCCTGGGTGGTCAGGCCCGAGCGCGCAGCGCCCTCGCCGCCGTTGCGCGTGGCACCGCCCGACAGGCTCACCGACGGAAACAGCCCCGCCCGCTGCTGGCGCACCACGGCCTGCGCCTGCGCATAGGCCGCCACGGCGGCGGCGATGTTCTGGTTGGACAGCTGCACCTGCTCGGCCAGGCGGTTGAGCTCGGCGTCCTGAAACAGCTCCCACCAGGGGCCGCGGTCCAGCGCGTCGGCGGGCGCTGCGGGGGCCCAGGTGGCACCGGCTTCCTTGAAAGCGGCGGGCACCGCCATGTCGGGCTGCTGGTAGGGCGGCGTGACCGAGCACGCCGACAGTAGCGCGGCGGCGGCCAGCACCAGTGCCAGCGTCGTGGGTCGGGCCGTGGGGAGCCGAGCGGCGTGTGCGCCGGGTGTGAACGGGGCGTGGAGGTAGGTCATGGGCACCGATCAGGTGGCCGTGCCGGGGACACCGGCGCGGCTCAGATGTTGTTCGTTGGGGGCGGGTGTGCGCAGCTTGTCCAGCAGCACATAGACCACGGGCGTGGTCAGGAGCGTGAGCAGCTGGCTTGCGATGAGCCCGCCGATGATCGCCACGCCCAGCGGCTGGCGCAGCTCCGAGCCCTGGCCGAAGCCGATGGCCAGCGGCAGCGCGCCCAGCGCGGCCGCCATGGTGGTCATGAGGATGGGCCGAAAGCGCATCATGCAGGCCTCGCGCACGGCATCGAGCGCCGACAGCCCGCGCGCGCGCTCGGCCTCCAGCGCAAAGTCGATGATCATGATCGCGTTCTTCTTGACGATGCCGATCAGCAAAAACACGCCGATGAGCGCAATGATGGTGAACTGCATGTTGAACAGCAGCAGCGCCAGCACCGCTCCCACGCCGGCCGAGGGCAGCGTGGTCAGCACCGTGATCGGGTGGATCAGGCTTTCGTACAGCACGCCGAGCACGATGTAGATCACGATGATGGCCGTGATGATGAGGAAGGCCTGCTGCCCCTGCGACTGCTGCGCGCTGAGCGCCGTGCCCTGGAAGCTGCCGCGTACGTTGGTGGGCATGGCGATGTCGGCCTCGGCCTGCGCGATGACCTGCTGGGCCTGGCCGAGCGACGTGCCCGGGTCGATGTTGAACGACACCGTGGTGGCCAGCTCGCCGTCCTGGTGGCTGATGGAGGTGGGCGACGCCCGCTCCACCACCTTGGCGATCGCGCTCAGCGGCACCATGGTCGATGCCGCAGTGCTGATGACCTGCCCGGTGGACGCACCGCGCTGCCCCGGGTTGGCCACCGTGCCGGTGGCGCCCGTGGGGTTGGCGGCCACGTAGATGTCCTTCAGGGCCGGCGGGCCACGCGTGTACTCCGGCGCCCATTCCATGATGACGGCGTACTGGTTGAGGTCGCCATAGATGGTGGCCACCGAGCGCTGGCCGAACGCGTTGTACAGCGCGTTGTCGATGGCCGACGACGTCACGCCCAGGCGCGACGCGGTGGCCTTGTCCACCTCGATGTACGTCTCCACGCCGTTCTCGGCGAGGTCAGTGTCCACATCCTTGAGCAGCGGCTCGTCCTTGAGCCGGTCGGCCAGCTTGCCCGCCCACAGCTTGAGGTCGGCCATGTTGTCGCTCTTCAAGGTGTACTGGTAGGTCGAATTGCTCGACCGCCCGCCCATGCGCAGGTCCTGCACCGGGTTCAAGAAGACCCTGAGACCCGTGATCTGGTTGAGCTGCGGCCGCAGCCGCGCGATGACCGCAGGCGTGCTGTCGGTGCGCTGCTTGAGGGGCTTCAGGTTGACGAACATGAAGCCGCCGCCCGCGCGGCTGCCGCCCGAAAAACCCACCACCGTGTCCACCGCCGGGTCCTTGCGGATGATCTCTACCGCCTGGCGCAGCTTGGCCGCCAGCGCGTCCGACGAAATGCTCTGGTCGGCGCGCAGGCCGGCGTTGAGCTGGCCGTTGTCCTGCTCTGGAAAGTAGCCCTTGGGGATCTTGGCGAACAAATAAACGTTCAGGCCGATCACCGCCAGCAGGATCAGCACCACCAGCCCCTTGCTGGCCAGCGCCCAGTCCAGGCTGCTGGCGTAGGTGCGCAGCACGGCCTGGTAGCCGCGCTCGGTCCAGCGCGCCAGGCGCGACGGCGGCTTGTCGTTGGCGGGGTCGTGCGCGCGCAGCAACCACGCGCACATCATGGGCGTGGTGGTGAGCGATATGACCAGCGAGATCATCACCGCCGCCGACAGCGTGATGGCGAACTCGCGGAACAGCCGGCCCACCTGCCCGTCCATGAACAGCAGCGGAATGAACACCGCCACCAGCGACAGGCTGATGGACAGCACCGTGAAGCCCACCTCGCGCGCGCCCTGCAGCGCCGCCTGCATGCGGTCCATGCCGGACTCGATGTGGCGCATGGTGTTCTCCAGCACCACGATGGCATCGTCCACCACGAAGCCGGTGGCCACCGTCAGCGCCATCAGGCTCAGGTTGTTCAGGCTGAACCCCAAAAAGTACATCACCCCGAAGGTGCCCAGCAGCGACACCACCGTGGCCACCGCCGGGATCACCGTGGCCCGCGCCTTGCGCAGGAACAGCCCCACCACCAGCACCACGAGCGCGATGGAGACCATGAGCGTGAGCTCGATCTCCTTGAGCGACGAGCGGATGGAGTTGGTGCTGTCCGACGCCACCGCCACCTGGATGTCCTGCGGCAGCTGGGCCTGCAGGTCGGGCAGCAGCGCGCGCACCGAGTCCACGGTCTCGATGATGTTGGCGCCCGGCTGGCGCGTGACCAGCACGATGATGGCCGGCTCGCCGTTGAACAGGCCCACCGTGCGGCGGTTTTCCACACCGTCTTCCACCCGCGCCACATCGCCCAGCCGCACGGCCGCGTTGTTGCGCCAGGCGACGATCAGCGACTCGTATTCAGACGCCTTGCGCGCGGGCGACGGCGTGTAGATCTGCAGGCGGCGCCCGTCGCCTTCGATGGCGCCCTTGGGGCGGTTGGCGTTCGATGCCTGAATGGCGGCGCGCACGTCTTCGGTGCTGATGCCGTAGCGATTGAGTGCGAACGGCAGCAGCTCCACCCGCACCGCAGGCAGCGAGCCGCCGCCGATCTCCACCTCGCCCACGCCGTCCACCTGCGACAGCCGCTGGCTGACCACGTTGGACACCGCGTCGTAGATCTCACCCGGCGTGCGGGTCTTGGACGTGAGCGCCAGGATGATGACGGGCGACGCCGCCGAGTTGCGCTTGCGGTAGGTGGGGTTGCTGCGCAGCGTGGCAGGCAGGTCGGCGCGGGACGCGTTGATGGCGGCCTGCACCTCGCGCGCTGCGGCGTCGATGTCGCGGTTCAGGTCGAACTGCAGGCTCACGCGGGCCGAGCCGTTGGAGCTCGACGAGGTCATCTCGTTGACTCCGGCGATCACGCCCAGGCGCCGCTCCAGCGGCGTGGCCACGCTGGTGGCCATGGTCTCGGGGCTGGCACCGGCCAGGCTGGCCGACACCGAGATGGCCGGGTAGTCCACCTGCGGCAGCGGCGACACCGGCAGCACGAAGAACGCCGCGATGCCGGCCAGCGCGAGGCCGATGGTCAGCAACACGGTGGCCACTGGCCGCTCCACGAAGGGGCGCGAGAGGTTCACCGCACGTCTCCCGCACCCGCACCGGTGCCCACACCGGCAACGGCTTCAGGCCCCGCACCCTGCTGCGGCGCCGCGGCAGTGCCCCGGCCCGTGACGCGGCGGCCCATGCGGTCAAACGCCAGGTAGATCACCGGCGTGGTGAACAGCGTGAGCATCTGGCTCAGGATCAGCCCGCCGAAGATTGCCAGGCCCAGCGGCCGGCGCAGCTCGGCGCCCTCGCCCCAGCCCAGCATCAGCGGCAGCGCTGCGAACAGCGCCGCCAGCGTGGTCATGAGGATGGGCCGAAAGCGCAGCAGCGCGGCCTGGTGAATGGCCTCCTGCGGCGACTTGCCCTGGTTGCGCTCGGCGTCGATGGCAAAGTCGATCATCATGATCGCGTTCTTCTTGACGATGCCGATCAGCAAGATGATGCCGATGATGCCGATCACCCCCAGGTCGTTGCCGGTGACCATCAGCGCGAGCAGCGCGCCCACGCCCGCGGACGGCAGGGTCGAGAGGATGGTGACCGGGTGGATGTAGCTCTCATACAGCACACCGAGCACGATGTACACGCACACCATCGCCGCGAGGATGAGCCACAGCTGGCTGGACAGCGACTTTTCGTACGCGCCCGCCGCACCCAGGAACTCCATCGACAGCCCGGCGGGCATGCCGATCTCCTTGGCAGCGGCGCGGATCGCATCCACCGCCGCGCCCAGCGACACACCCGGCGCCTTGTCGAAGCCCAGCGTGGCCGCAGGGTACTGCGACACCCGCGTGACCTGCAGCGGCGCAGGTTGCTCGCGGATGGTGGCAATGGCCGACAGCGGCGTGGGCGCGCCCGAGCCGGTGCGCAGTTGCAGCGTGCCCAACGCCTCGGGCGTGTTGAGCTGGTCCTGCTGCGCCTCCAGGATCACGCGGTACTGGTTGGTCTCGGTGAAGATGGTGGACACGATGCGCTGGCCGAAGGCGCTGTACAGCGTGTCGTCCACACTGCTGGCCGTGACCGACAGGCGCGAGGCGGTATTGCGGTCGATGTCCACATAGGCCGACAGGCCCTGCGCGCCCGCATCGGTGGTGGCGTTGCGCACCTTGGGCTCGGTCTTCAGGCGCTCGGCGAGCTTGCGCGTCCAGTCGTTGACCTGCGCCGCATCCACACCGCCGATGGACGCGCGGTATTCGGTGGGCCCGGTCTCGGCGTCGATGGTCAAGTCCTGCGTGGGCTGCAGGTACAGCGTGACGCCCGCCACCGACTGCACCCGCTCGCGCAGGCGCTGCATGATGGCTTCTTGCCCGTCGCGGTCGGGCTTGAGGTTGATCAGCATGCGCCCGGCGTTGAGCATGGTGTTGTTGGCCGCATCAACGCCCACGAAGGAGCTGAGCGACTGCACGTCCGGGTCCTGCAGGATGGCGCGCGAGGCTGCCAGTTGCAGCTCGCTCATGCGGGCGTACGACACGTCTTGCGACGCCTCGATGCGCGCCTGCAACTGTCCTGTGTCCTGCGTAGGGAACAGGCCCTTGGGGATCACCACGTACAGCAGCGCGGTGAGCACCAGCGTCAGCACCGCCACCACCATGGTCGCGCCCTGGTGCCGCAGCACCCACACCAACCACCGGTCGTAGCCCGCGATCACGCGGTCGAAACCGCGGTTGATGCGGCCCGCCACGCCGTGCTGTCCGCCCACCGGCTCGGGCCGCAGCCAGCGCGCGGCCATCATGGGCACCAGCGTGAGCGACACCACGCCCGAGATCAGGATGGTGATGGCCAGCGTCATCGCGAACTCGCGGAACAGCCGCCCCACCACGTCGCTCATGAACAAAAGCGGAATCAGCACGGCGATCAGCGACACCGTGAGCGAGATGATGGTGAAGCCGATCTGCGTGGCGCCCTTGAGCGCGGCCTGAAACGGCGGCTCACCCTCTTCGAGGTAGCGCGAGATGTTCTCGATCATCACGATGGCATCGTCCACCACGAAGCCGGTGGCAATGGTCAGCGCCATGAGGCTCAGATTGTTGAGGCTGTAGCCCAGCAGGTACATCACCCCGCAGGTGCCGATGAGCGAGATGGGCACGGCCAGGCTGGCGATGATGGTGGCGCGCAGGCTGTGCAGGAAGAAGAAGATCACCAGCACCACCATCAGCACGGCCAGCAGCAGCTCCATCTCCACATGGTGCACCGACCCGCGGATGCCGGTGGTGCGGTCGGACAGCACCTGCACCTTCAGCGATGCGGGCAGGCCCGCTTCGAGCTCGGGCAACAGCTTCTTGATGCTGTCCACCGTGGCGATCACGTTGGCGCCCGGCTGGCGCTGCACGTTCAGGATGATGGCCGGGGTCAGGGTGGCCCCGGACTCCTTGGCGTCTGCATCAGCCCCTACGGTCCCGCTGCCTGGCTGGCGGCGGTCGGGCGCAGCGCCGGGCAGCTCGTTGAGCCCCGCCCAGGCGCCCAGGCGGTTGTTCTCGGCGCTGTCCACCACACGCGCCACCTCGATCATGCGCACCGGCGCGCCGTTGCGCCACGACACGATGAGGTTGCGGTAGTCGTCCGCCGTGAGCAGCTGGTCGTTGGCGTTGATGGTGTAGGAGCGCTGCGGCCCGTCGAAGCTGCCCTTGGCGCTGTTGGCATTGGCGGACGTGATGGCAGTGCGTAGCGTGTCGAGGCCGATGCCGTACGACGCCAGCGCCTTGGTGTCGGCCTGGATGCGCACGGCAGGCCGCTGCCCGCCCGCCAGCGACACCAGGCCCACGCCGGTGACCTGGCTGATCTTTTGCGCCAGGCGGGTGTTGACCAGGTTCTGCACCTCGGTCAGCGGCAGCGTGTCGGAGCTGATGGCCAGCGTGAGCACCGGTGCGTCTGCCGGGTTGACCTTCGCATACACCGGCGGTGCAGGCAGGTCGGCCGGCAGCAGCGAGTTGCCGGCGTTGATGGCGGCTTGCACCTCCTGCTCCGCCACGTCGAGCGCCAGGCCCAGGCCGAACTGCAGCGTGATGATGGACACGCCCGACGCGCTGGTCGAGGCCATGCGCTCCAGCCCCGGCATCTGGCCGAACTGGCGCTCCAGCGGCGCACTCACCGTGCGGCTCATCACCTCGGGGCTGGCGCCGGGGTACAGGGTCTGGACCTGGATGGTGGGGTAGTCCACCTCCGGCAGGGCCGACAAGGGCAGAAAGCGAAAGCCCAGCAGCCCCGCCAGCACGATGGCCAGCATCAGCAGGGCGGTGGCGACGGGCCTCTCGATGAACGGGCGCGAAGGACTCATGGTGTCAGCGCGCGCTCAAGGATTTTGCGGTGGACGCTGGCGGCGCTCGCCGCGCTCTCCACGGGGGCCCGACGCACCGCTGCGCGGCCCGCTGGCGCCCGAACGCGGCCCGCGCGCACCCTGGGTATCCGCCGTCTGCACGGCCATGCCGTCCTGCAGCCGGTCGCCGCCCTCGGTCACCACACGCTCGCCCTCTTTCAGGCCTTCGGCAATCGCCATCAGGCCCACGGTGGCCTGGCCGCGCTTGACCTTGCGCAGCGTCACCGTGCGGTCTTCGTTGATCACATACACATAGTCGCCATTGGCCCCGGTGCGCACGGCCGTCACCGGCACCACGATGGCCGGCACGTTGCGCAGCAAGAGCTGCACGTTGACGAACTGGTTGGGAAACAGGCCGCCCGCTGCATTGTCGAAGCGGGCCTTGGCCTTCACGGTGCCGGTGGTGGTGTCGATCTGGTTGTCGAGTGTGGAAAAGCGCCCCTTGTCGAGCTCGGACTTGCGCGTGCGGTCGAGCGCCGTCACGGCCAGCGCGTCGGATTCGCGCTGCGCGGCCAGCACGTCGGCCACACGGTCTTGCGGCACAGCGAACTGCACGTCGATGGGCGCCACCTGCGTGATGGTGGCAATGCCGGTGGCATCGCCCGACGACACCAGGTTGCCGGGGTCCACCGTGCGCAGGCCGATGCGCCCTGTTGCGGGCGAGGTGATGCGCGTATAGCTCAGGTTCAGGCGTGCCGTGCCCTCCTGGGCCTTGTCGGTCATCACCGTGCCCTCGAGCTGCTTGACCAGCGCGGCCTGTGTGTCCACGTCCTGCCGCGCGATGGAGTCCTGCGACAGCAGGGTCTGGTAGCGCGCCAGCGTCAGTCGTGCGTTTTCCAGTTGGGCTTCGTCGCGCTGGCGGGTGCCCTGCGCCTGCATCAGCGCCTGCTCGAAGGGGCGGGGGTCGATCTGGGCCAGCAGCTGCCCCTTCTTGACCATCTGACCTTCGGTGAACAGAACCTCGGTCAGCGTGCCCGACACCTGGGGCTTGAGCGTGACCGTGATGGTCGGGATGACGGTGCCCAGGGCGTCGATGACCACCGGCAGCTCTGCCTTGCGGGCCAGCGCATCACCCACCGTGACCATGGCCCGCCCGCCGCCGGGGCCGCCGCGGCCCGGGCCCGGCGCTTCGCTCGGGTCGTTGGCGCGCTTGACGAGGTACCAGGCTGCGCCACCCACCAGCGCCACCAGCAGCAGGGCCAGCACACTGCCCATCCAGCGTCGCCGAGGGCGCGGGGCCCGGGGTGGCTCGGGAGGGACAGCCGGTGGCGGGACGGGCGCGTGGACTTCTTCTTGCGGATTCATGGCGGTGCTATGGGGTGTTCTGAGAACGAGTTCGCGATCTTGTACGGCCGGGTCAGCGCATCGTAGGGGGCCAGTTCACGGTCTGCCTTGAACGCTGTGCGAAGAAAAGTAAACCTGACGGGCTGAAACCTGCGTGCAAGGGCTGACGCGAAGCCAGGCCACGCCAGATTGCACGGCAGGGTACTTGTCTCGCCCGCCTACCGGCCCGGACGACCACCCGGTAGTTTGCCTGCTCTTGGGGCCTGGCACAGCGTCCCAAACCCGCGGCCGGCCGTAGGCCAGTTCCGAATGTTGACCACCGGCCGCTCCCGGTGCCTGCATTTCACGCCCGCCAGGCTGCATTTCGTCGCACGCCGCTGGCGGCGGCACAGGCGCAGCGGCACAGTCCACCCCATCGAACGCCCTGGAGACCTCACCATGCAACTCACCCCCGTCATCGCCATCCATGCCGCCGCCGCGCTGGCGGCCATCGCCATCGGGCCGGTCGCACTGTGGGCCCGCAAGGGCGCCACCCAGCGCCCCCGCCTGCACCGCGCGGCCGGCTACGCCTGGGTCACGCTGATGGTGGCTACGGCCATCTCCGCCATTTTCATCACCGGCGGCAGCGGCCCGCGCTGGGGCAGCTTCGGCCTCATCCACCTGCTCATCCCCGTCACGCTGGGCATGCTGGTGCTGTCGTTCGTCTATCTGGCCCGCCGCAACATCGCCGGCCACCGCAAGGCCATGCAGCGGGTGTACTTCGGCGCCTGCGTGGTGGCCGGCGCCTTCACGCTGCTGCCCGACCGGCTGCTGGGCCATTCGCTGTGGACCCAGCTGGGCGTGCTCTGAACAATCCGCGTGTCTGACTGCCCGCCACGCCACCCGTCACCCCGCACCAACCCCATTCACCGAACCTTCCAAGGACTACACCATGCTGCTCCAACTCCTCGTTCACCAGCCCCAGGCACTGGGCCAGATCATTCAGCAAACACCCTACTGGGTCTGGGGCCTGCTGGCCGCGCTGGTGTGGCTGGGCGCCAGCCAGCTGTTCGACCGCACCGCCAGCCTGGTGCGGGTGACGGTCATGCCAGTGGCCATGACGGGCTTTTCGATCTACGGGCTGGCCTCGGCCTTCGGCGGCGCGGGCCATACCGGCACCGCGGTGGGCGCCTGGGTCGCAGCGGCAGCTGCTGCCACCTTCCTGGCCCTGTGGTTCCAGCCCACGGCGCCAGCCGGCACGCTGTACGACGGTGCCTCGCGCTGCTTTCAACTGCCGGGCAGCGCCATGCCGCTGGCACTGATCATGGGCATCTTCCTGACCAAGTACCTGGTCGGCGTCGAGCTGGCCATGCAGTCTGCACTGGCCCGCGACGGCAGCTTTGCCCTGCAGATCGCTGCGCTTTATGGCGTGTTCAACGGCCTGTTCGCGGCCCGGTCGCTGCGGCTGTGGCGCCTGGTGCGCAGCAGCACGGGCTTTGCCAGCCAGCCTGCCGGCGCCTGAGGGCGGCCGTCCCCCCATTCCCACCACTCACTTGATCCCCAGGAGTTCCCCATGCGCCACCACCGTTACGACCACGACACCGCCATCGACCCCATCGAACGCCAGGCCCGCAGACGTGCCGGTGCTAAGCTGGGCTGGTACATGCACGCCGGTGTGTATCTGCTGGTCAACCTGCTGCTCGTGACCCTGTCTGCCACCAGCGGCAGGCACTGGGCGGTGTACCCCGCGCTGGGCTGGGGCCTGGGCTTGGCCATTCACGGGATGGTGGTGTTCCTGGTGTCGGGCAGCGGGCTGCACGAACGCATGGTGCAGGCCGAGCGCAACCGGCTGGCCCTTCAACAGGAGCAGCGCCTGTGAGCCGCACGCCGGCCACAGCGCGCACCCCGGCGTGGCGACTGCTGGCCGCGGGAATGCTGGTCCTTGCCACCGCCAGCGCCGCCCACGCCGGCACGGGCCTCCGGGAGTTGCCCGGCCTGCAGGGCGACGGCCCGGTCACCGTGTTCTACCCCAGCGGCAGCGCCGACCAGCCCGTGCAGCGCGGCCCCTTTACCCTGCAACTGGCCCCGGACGGCGCGCCCACCCCTGGCAACGGCCGGCTGGTGGTCATCACGCACGGCTCGGGCGGCAGCCCCTGGGTGCACACCGACCTGGCGCGTGCGCTGGTAGCCAGCGGCTTCGTCGTCGCCCTGCCCGAGCACGCGGGCGACAACTACAAAGACCCGTCCACCCCCGGCCCCGAGAGCTGGAAGCGCCGCCCCGCAGAAGCCTCCCGCGCCATCGACGCCGTGGCGCACGATGCGCGCCTGGCGCCACTGGTGACTGTGGACAGGGTGGGGGCCTTCGGTGGCTCGGCCGGCGGCCACACTACGCTGACGCTCGCAGGGGGCCACTGGTCGCCCGCACGGTTTCGCGCGCATTGCGAGGCCCACATCGCCGAAGATTTTTCGTCGTGCGTCGGCTTCATCACCCGGCTGCACGGCAACCTGCTGGACGGGCTGAAAAAAGCCGTGGCGCTGGGCGTGATCCGCCAGCGCTTCGACGACGCCACGGACTACGCCTACTCCGACCCGCGCGTGCAGGCGGCCATCGCCGCCGTGCCCTTTGCCGCCGACTTCGACATGGCCACGCTGGCCACACCGCGCATTCCGCTGGGGCTGATCACGGCGGGCCTAGACATCAACCAGGTGCCGCAATTTCACAGCAGCGCCGTGCTAGCCGCCTGCCAGGACCGCTGCACCCTGGTCGCCCACCTGCCCGGCGCCAGCCACGGCATGATGCTGTCGCCCCTGCCGCCGATGCACCTGCTCGGCACCGTGCACCAGGCGCTGCTGGGCGACCCGCCGGGGTTTGATCGCAGCAGCGCCGTGCCCCAGGTGGATGCCAAGGTCGTGGCGTTCTTCACCCAGCACCTGCCGCCGCTGCGGCGCACACCCTGATTCATCCCGTGTATCTTGAGCGCACCCTTCCGATCATGTTCCGTCGTCGCCGATTTACCCTCATGCTGACTCCCGCTTTTCTGCTGATCGCCTGCATCGTGGCGCTCGCCGCCGCTATTGCACTGGGTGGCCCCAAGCACATCCTGCCCCTGGCCAGTGTCCACACGCCCTTCGAAGGCGTGGATTTCAGCGGCGTCCCTGCGCCGCAGCGCTTCGCCGCCCGTGACGGCACCTCACTGGCCTGGTACGACTACCCAGCGGCAGGCCCGTCGGCGGGCGGGCCACAGCGTCGTGTGGTGCTGGTCCACGGATCGTCGTCGCGCGCGCGCTCGATGCACGTCCTGGCCAAGGCTCTGGCGGCCGAGGGGTTCGCGGTGGCGGCGCTCGACATTCGCGGGCACGGCGAGTCGGGCCCGCGCGGCGAAGCTGCCTATATCGGACAGTTGGACGACGACCTGGAGGACTTCCTGCGCAGCGTGCCGCATGCCGGACCGCAGACGCTGATGGGGTTTTCCGCGGGCGGCGGGTTTGCGCTGCGCTTTGCAGGGAGCAGTCGGCAGGATCAGTTTGATCGCTACGTGCTGCTATCGCCTTTCATCGGTGTGAATGCCATCACCGCGCGGCCGGACGTGGGCGGATGGGCGTCCGTCGGCATGCCGCGCATTGTGGCGCTGAGCTTGCTCAACCGTTGGGGCATTACGCAGTGGAACGACCTGCACGTCCTGCGTTTTGCGTTGGACCCATCGGTCCGTGATGGGTTGACGCCCAGCTACTCGTATTCCCTGGCGGTGAACTTTCGCCCCCAGGATGATTACCAGAGAGACATCCGCAACGCGCGCAGCACCGTCTGCGTAGTGGCCGGCCAAGACGACGAAATCTTCTACGCCGACCGCTATGCAGACGTTTTTGCGCAGGCGGGCAAACCGGTGCCGGTGACCTTGCTGCCGGGCATCAACCACATGTGGCTGACACTCAATGCCGACGCCGTGCGCGCCGTCGCGCAAGCCTGCAAGACCTGAGCTGCTTCATCCAGCGCCCTAGAATCGACCCTTCACCATGCCCCACCCCATGACCCCCGACGACATCGAACAACTGGCCCGCCGCCGCGCCGGCGCCAAGCTGGGCTGGTATGTGCATGCTGCCGCCTTCGTCGTGGTGAACCTGGTGCTGTTCGGCATGTCGCGCTACGGCTTTGGGAACCGGCCGTGGTCGATATTCCCGCTGCTCGGCTGGGGCCTGGGGCTGGCGCTGCACGGCATCTCGGTGTTCGTGCTGGGCACGGGCAGCGGGCTGCGTGAGCGCATGGTGCAAAAGGAGCGCGAGCGGCTCCTGCGCGCTCAGCAAGAGCGCAACCAGCGCTAGGCCCACGGCCCTGCGCCCCAGACCACCCCGCCCGCGCTGCCATGAAAATCGACTGGATCGAGAAGCTGCAGCACCTGCTGCAGGTGCTGGCCTTCTGCCTGGCCATCGCGGCTTTGCAGTACGCCTTTCAACCCGAAAAGCCCTATGACATCCCGGCCCGGTATTCGCTGGCCATCGGCGCGCTGACTTGGGCCGTCATCGATTTCGGGCGGCACTGCTTTCCGTCGGCCCAAGAGACCGGCTGGCCCGCGGGCCTGTCGGGGCTGCTGCTGCCGCTGGCCGGCATCGTGCTGGGTTACCTGGGCGGCACCCTGCTGGGTGACTGGTGGTGCGGCTTCTCCTCCTGGGAGCAGGGCGGCCGGGCGCAACTGCGCATCTCCATCGGCATCACCATCGTGGCCGGCTTTGTGGGTACTTATCACTTCTACACCAAGAGCAGAAGCGCCTGGCTACACGCCAAGGTCAACGAGGTGCGCAGCCAGGCCAGCGAGGCGCAGCTCAAGCTGCTGGAGACCCAGCTGGAGCCGCACATGCTGTTCAACACCCTGGCCAACCTGCGCATGCTGATCGGCACCGACCCGGCCCGCGCGCAGGAGATGCTGGACCGCATGATCGGCTACCTGCGCGCCACGCTCAGTGCGTCGCGCAGCACCCAGCACCCACTGGCCCACGAGTTCGATCGCCTGCGCGACTACCTGGAGCTGATGGCGGTGCGCATGGGCCCGCGCCTGGCGTACACGCTGGATCTGCCCGACGCGCTGCGCGACGTGCCCGTGCCCCCGCTGCTGCTGCAGCCGCTGGTGGAAAACGCCATCCGCCACGGCCTGGAGCCGCAGGTCGAGGGCGGGCACATCACCGTGCGCGCCAGCACCCGGCAGGGTGACGGCGGGCAGCAACTGGTGCTCGACGTCATCGACACCGGCGCGGGCCTGCCCGACACCCTGCCCACCCCGGGCCCGGGGCAGAGCTTCGGCCTGGCCCAGGCCCGTGAGCGGCTGGCCACGCTGCACGGAACGGCGGGCACTCTGAAATTGATAGCTGGTAGCGATGGCGGGACAAGCGCTACGGTCACTTTTCCCTTGAAATCGAGCCCATCGAGCACCACCCCATGACCCAGCCTGCCGTGCGCGCGTTGATCGCCGAAGACGAACCCCTGCTCGCCGCCGCGCTGCAGCAGGAGCTGGCCCGGGCCTGGCCCGAACTGCAGGTGGTGGCCACGGTGGGCGACGGCCTGTCCGCCGTGCGCCAGGCCCTGGCGTTGCAGCCGGACGTGCTGTTCTTCGACATCCGCATGCCCGGCCAGAGCGGGCTGGATGCGGCGGTGGAACTGGCCGACGCCTGGCCGACGGACGGCCCCGCGGGCCGCCCCTTCCCGGCGCTGGTGTTCGTGACCGCCTACGACCAGTACGCGGTGCAGGCGTTCGAAGCCCAGGCAGTGGACTACCTGCTCAAGCCCGTGCAGGCGGCCCGGCTGCAAAAAACAGTGCAAAAACTGCAGCTGGCGCTTGCCAGCAAAGCGCCAGCAGTTATTGATCTGGAAGCAACCATGGCGCAACTGCGCCATCTGCTGGTGGCGCCGGGGGTGGCGGCACCCGCACCCGCACCCGCAGCCGCAGCCGCAGCCGCAACAGCGCCTGCCACGCCCGCGGCGGGCGCGCCGCTCACGCTGATCCAGGCCAGCAGCGGCAGCCAGATCCACATGGTGCCGGTGGCCGACGTGCTGTACTTCGAGGCGGCCGACAAGTATGTACGGGTGCTGACCGCAGCGCGGGAGTACCTGATCCGCACCCCGCTCAAGGACCTGATCGGCCAGCTCGACACCCAGGTGTTCTGGCAAATCCACCGCAGCACCCTGGTGCGCGCCAGCAGCATCACCACAGTGACCCGTGACGAGGCGGGCAAGCTGCACCTGGAGCTGGCCGGCCGGCCCGAGAAGCTGCCCGTGAGCCGCCTGTACGCCCACCTGTTCAAGGCGATGTAGCGCAGCAGCGCAGCGCTGGCCTGGCTGCGCCCCCCGCTGCTCGCTCTACCGCGTTACCGCGCTACCGGTTGGTGGCCAGCAGCAGTCCGCCTGCGCCCATGAAGAAACCGCCGGTGGCCTTGTTCAGCCGCACCACACCGCGCGATGTGCGGATGAAGCGGCGGATCTGCCGCCCACCCGCTGCATACACCGCCGTGGACACGAACTCGGCGGCCAGGTACACGGCGCCCAGCACCACGAACTGGCGCACCGCCGGCTGGGCCGGGTCGATGAACTGCGGAAAGATCGCGGCAAACAAAATGATCGCCTTGGGGTTGGTGATGCCCAGCAAAAACTCCTGGGTGATCAGCGCCCGCATGTTCACTGGCGCGCCTGACGCCTTCACATCGCCGCCCTCCACCACCTCCAGCCCGCTGAACTCGCGGCTGCGCCACGCGCGCCAGCCCAGCCAGAACAGGTACAACGCGCCCACCCACTTGACCACGGTGAACGCCGTCTCGGACGCCAGCAGCATCGCGCCCAGCCCGACAGCCGAAACCGTCAGGAAGATGGCGAACGCCGCCACCCGGCCCACCGTGGCCACCAGCGCGGCGCCCACACCGGCGCGAATGCCGTTGTTCAGGCCACAAAAATTGTTGGGGCCGGGCGTGAGCGCAATGGCCACCGCCACGGGGGCGAAGAGGAGCGCGTCCATGGTGTTTCCTTCAGGTAACAGAAAAATCTGAGAAGCTGTGGGCGGGAGAACGCCCAGTTTAGCGAGCCCGGGCCAAGGTCAACGTGCTGCCCCAGGCCACGCCCAGAAGCGCCTCGTAGTGGGCCACCACCACCAGCCGTGCAGGGTCGCTGGCCGCCCGGGCCAGTACCTGCACCAAATAGTTGATCGAGGGCTTGTCCAGCCCCGCCACAGGCTCGTCGATGAGCGTGAGCGCGGCCCCGCTGGCAAAGCCACCCGCCATCAACACCTTGCGCCGGCTGCCGGTCGACAAGGCAAAAAACGGCTTGTCCAGATGCGGCTCCAGCGAGAAGCCTTCGACATGCGAGGCCAGCGCCGCAGCGTCCCAGGCCGGGTACTGCGCGGGCAAGCCTGCCAGCCACTGCCGGGCCGTGATCTCATCCAGCGCCGTGCTGCGCGGGTCTTGCCAGAACACCTGCGCGCGGTAGGCCTGGGGCGCGCTGCGCTGCGGCACACCCTGCAGCACGATGTCTCCAGCCTGCGGCACCAGCTCGCCCGCCAGCACGCGCAGCAGCGTGGTCTTGCCCGTGCTCTCGTCGCCCTGCACCAGCGCCAGGCCCGCCGGCCATGCCAGCGACACCCCTTCCAGCACCGCGCATTCGGGGTAGGCAAACCGCAACCCCGTCACCTGCAACATCGAGCTGTCGGCCACCCTGTTCCCCTTTTTGTACAAAAAGCGATTCTAGGCACCACGGCAGGCGGCCCGGCCCCGTGCCGCACAATGCCCCATGAGCTTGAACTACCTGGACTTTGATTACAGCGAAGACGACGAAGGCACCGGCACGTTCGACGCCATGGCCAGCGTGCTGCCCGCGCAGCTGGCCGCGCTGCACGCCGAGGTGGCGCAGGTGCTGCAGTGGGCGCACTCGGAATTCCCCGACGCCTGCGGGCCTTCGGAAGACGGCGGGCAGTGGCAGTACGACCTGCAGGGCGTGCAGGACGTCAGCACCCCGTTGGCGCTCGACTTCGACGCGGCGACGGGCAGCATTCACAGCGCGCCAGGCACGCCTACACCCCCGCGCACCACGCTGACCCTGTCGGTCAGCGGCAGCACGGATTTCTGCGCGGCACTGCGGAGCGCGTTCGGTATCTCATGATGGTGGTGTGCCCAGCCCCGCATCCCTCGCCCAACCTGCGCGACGGCGCGCCGTCGGCCTACACGGCCCGGGGCACGTGCGGGTCTATCCTGATGGCAGGCTGTCGCGCCCGGTGTACGGATGCGCAGCACACCAAGGACAACCCATGGACCGCCCACTCCAGACCTTCAGTTCCCCATCTGCCGCCCGCTGCGGCGCAGCCCCATCCACATCTCTGGCCGGATCGTGGAGCGCAGCATGACCTCTCTGCATTCAGTGTCTACCCCTCCCTATGGTGCTTCGATGACCTCTGACGTCTGGCCCCTCTCCGGCGCAGCGGGCACGCCAGGTGCCGCGCCCACGCGCCCTCTGGAAGACCGCGTGCGCATGGACCTGCACATCGGGTTGCGCTACGAGATCGACCAGTACGGTGCGGACTTCGTGTTCAACATCCACGCCGCCAAGACACCCCAGCAGACGGTGAGCAACGAACGGTTGGTCATCAACCAGGACATCTCCTACCAGATCCACACGGACCCCGCCACGCTCAATCGCTCGCTGCGGCTGCATGGCGAACCCGGCGTGCTGGAGCTGTCGTACTCGGCCACGGTAGACATTGCCCACCACCGCGCCAACCCGATGCAGCTGGCCGAAGTGCCCGTGCGTCAACTGCCGCCGGAGGTGATGGGCTACATCTACCCCAGCCGCTACTGCCAGTCCGACCGGCTGCTGCGCCTGGCCAACAAGGAATTTGGCGCGCTGTGGCAAGGCCACGGCCGCGTGCAGGCCATTCGTGACTGGGTGAACCGCCATGTGGCCTTCACATCCAACACGTCCAACTCCAACACATCTGCCGTCGACACGCTGATCGAGCAAGTGGGTGTGTGCCGTGACTTTGCGCACCTGATGATTGCGCTGTGCCGCGCGGTGAACATCCCCGCGCGCTTCACCACCGGCACCGACTACGGCGCAGACCCGAGCCTGGGCCCGCCCGACTTTCATGCCTATGTCGAGGTGTACCTGGGCGACCGCTGGTACATCTTCGACCCGTCTGGCACCGCCATACCGATGGGGCTGCTGCGCTTCTCCACCGGGCGCGATGCGGCCGACGTGGCCTTTGCCACTATCTTCGGGGGCGTGCGCGCCGATGCACCGGTCATCCGCACCACCGCCATCGAAGACATCGGGCAGGGTTTTGTGCAGCCCGTACATTGCATGGAGGCCCTGTCTACTGACCAGGGAACCATCGCAGGCAACCATTTTTCGGTGCCCTGAGGTAGTGCACAGCCCTGCTGCCAGGCCTGCTACAGGGCTGTGCGGTAGGTGCAGGAAGCGGTACGAAGACCCGCAGGTTACGCACTGAAAAAGCCCACAGGCGGCGCGTAGCCTAAAATCACTCTTTTTTCCACTTCGACAGAGAACCACCATGGGCAACAAGATCGTTACCGAAGCAGACCGCAAGCGTACCCCCCGTCCCCAGCCCCTGCCTGGCTACTCGCTGGCCACCCCTGGCCGCGGCCAGCGCAACAGCCTGGAGCGTGGCGTCTCCACCCGCAGCAAGAAGAACCCTGGCAAGCGCACCCACAAGGGCGGTTGATATCTGCCGCTGGGGCCTGCGCCCCGCGCCAAAGAATGCCCTCCTCGCGAGGGCTTTTTTGTGTCTGCAATCTGCTCCGGCTGCAATGGCACGCTCACCCAGTTGCCACGGCCCGGAGCGGATAACAATATTCAGCGAAGCGGTTCTGGCCAGGCGCCACTTCGCAGGCAGTACACGCAGTACGACAAGACGTGGCAACGACGCCAGAAGAGTTTTGTCAACCGCTCTAAGATGCACGCCATGATCACCGTGCACCATCTCGAAACCTCGCGCTCTCAGCGCATCCTGTGGCTCCTGGAAGAACTGGGCCTGCCCTACGAGCTCAAAATCTACCAGCGTGACAAGGCCACCAAGCTGGCCCCGCCCGAGCTCAAAAAGATCCACCCCCTGGGCAAGTCCCCCGTCATCACCGATGGCGACGAGGTGATCGCAGAGTCCGGCGCCATCGTCGAATACCTGGTGGAAACCTACGGCGCCCAGGCCGGCGGCGACCTGGCCTACCTGCAGCCTGCGCGCGGCACGCCCGCCTACCGCCAGTGCCGGTTCTGGATGCACTACGCCGAAGGCTCGCTCATGAACTGGCTGGTGATGAAGCTGGTGTTCATGACCATCCCCACCCAGCCCATGCCGTTCTTCGTCAAGCCCATCGCCAAAGCGCTGTGCGGCAAGGTGCAGGACAAGGCGATCGACCCCAACGTGAACACCGCGCTCGACTTCATGGAGCAGCACCTGGGCCAGAACACCTGGTTCGCGGGCGAGCACCTGAGCATGGCCGACTTTCAGATGAGCTTTGCAGTCGAGGCCGCACTCTCCCGCGCCAGCAAGGCCGCCAGTTGCCCGAACCTGCAGGCCTACAAGCGCCGCATGGAAGCGCGTCCCGCGTACCAGCGTGGCATCGCCAAGGGCGGGCCGGTGGTCATGGGGGCCTAAACGGGCGGCTGGCTCGGGTCAGCCCAGGCCGCACACCAGCGCACCGGGGTCGTTGTGCGCCAGCTCCCGCTCGTTCTTGGCCTGCGCCACCTCCACGTCGCGCGGCAGGGCCACGCCGTTCTTCACCGCCAATATCTCGGCCATCACGCTCACCGCGATCTCGGGCGGGGTCTTGCTGCCGATGTAGATGCCGATAGGCCCGCGCAGGCGTGCCAGGCTCTCGGCGGTCTGGTCGAAGTGCTCCATCATCCGCGCGCGGCGCGCCTCGTTGTTGCGGCGCGAGCCGATGCCGCCCACGTAGAACGCCTCGGTGTTCAGCGCCTCCAGCAGCGCCAGGTCATCGAGCTTGGGGTCGTGGGTGAGCGCCACCACGCAGCTGCGCCGGTCGGGCTTGAAGGCGACCACCACGTCGTCCGGCATGTCGCTCACCACCGTGGCGGCGGGCACGTTCCAGCTGCCGCGGTATTCCTCGCGCGGGTCGCACACCGTGACCGCGAAGCCGTTGAACAGCGCCATGGTGGCCAGGTACTCGGCCAGCTGCCCCGCGCCGATGAGCAGCATGCGGTATTCGGGGCCGAAGGTGTTGGTGAGCTGCTGCGCGTCCAGCACCAGGTCCTGCGGCGCAGCAGCCGCTTGCAGCGTGACCACGCCATCAGCCAGGCGCACGCTGCGCTGCATGAGGCGGCCGGCCTCCAGCGCTTGGATCAGCGCGGCCAGGCCGGCCGGGTCGGGGTCGTACTCCAGCAACAGCTCCAGCGTGCCACCGCAGGGCAGGCCGAAGCGGTGCGCCTCGTCCGCCGTGATGCCGTACTTCACGAAGGCGGGCGGGCCGCTCGGGATGCTGCGGTCCACCGCCGCATCGCCTGCACCGGCCGCACTGGCTGCGGCGGCCACCTGCGCATAGGCCCGCGTGTGGCGGTCGATCAAATCGTCCTCTATGCACCCGCCCGACACCGACCCCACCACCGCCCCGTCTTCGCACAGCGCCATGATCGAGCCCACCGGGCGCGGCGACGATCCCCAGGTACGCACCACGGTGGCCAGCAGCGCCCGCCGCCCCGCAGCCCGCCAGCCCTGCAGCGTGCGCAGCACCATCACATCCAGGTTTTCCATTTGCTTCTTCGCTAGTTCATTTCAACGGTCTTGCACCGCCATCCACCACGCCCGCTGCGCCCCAAATCAGCACGGCGCCCCCGCCAGCGCCACCGTGGATCCGGCTTCGCCGGTCCACCGGAGGCGTCCCCCTCAGGGGGGAAGGCGCGAAGCGACTCAGGGGGGCGTCAATTCAGCCACCACGCTAACAGCACCAGCGCGCCTGCGCCGACCGCCCACACCCAAACCGGTATGCCGCTGGGGGGATTGTCATCACCCGCTGTGGCGGCCAATGCGCTGTGCTCTGCGGCGGCAGTCGCCCCTGAGGCTGCAGACACGATGGCGGCGGCAGTGGGCGCACCGGGCCCGCTGCCTGCCTGCATCCCAGTCGCCGCTGCCAGGGCCGCCACCGCAGGCTCGGGCTCTTCGGGCGGCACGGCTGCACCCGCTGCGTCGTCCGCCACAGCGCGCGGGTGGCGGCGCTGCATCTCGTTGTCAAAGCGCTTGAAGAAATCCTCGGCCATCGACTTGGCCGCGCCATCGATCAGCCGCTGGCCCAGCTGCGCGATCTTGCCGCCCACCGTGGCCTGCACGGTGTAGTGCAGCTCGCAGCTGTCCTGCCCTGCGGCGTCAGCCGGCAACGGCACCAGCGACACGCGGGCGCTGCCCTTGCCGAAACCGGCCACGCCGCCCGATCCGTCGAAGGCGATGGTGTAGCTCTCGGGCGGCACGATGTCGGACAGCGTGATCTTGCCTGCGAACTTGGCCGACACCGGCCCGATCTTGAGCGCCATGGCCACGGTGTACTGGTGCTCGGCGGTGGGCTCAACCTTCTCGCAGCCGGGGATGCACAGCTTGAGCACCTCGGGGTCGTTGAGTGCGTCCCAAGCCTGCTGCTGGCTCACGGCAAGGGTACGGCTGGCTTGCATTTCCATGGTGGGGTCCTCTCAGTGTTCACAAGTCTCAGAAATCCATTGCATTCGATACAGCGCAGCCCCTTCACCGTTCGTGCTGAGCCTGTCGAAGCACTGCACCGCGCTTCGACGGGCCCAGCATGAACGGTGGTGATGGCATTCGTCGGCAACCACCACCGCCTCCGCGTCCGCTCCAAGTCCTCACTGCCGCAGCAGCGCCGCCAGGCTGACCGCCAGGTCCTGCAGCCGCGCGAGGTTGTGCACCGCCAGCATGCCGTGCGCCTGGCGGTGCAGCGCCGCCGCGCCCCGCGCGGTGGGCGCATAGCCGCCAAAGCGCAGCAAGGGGTTGAGCCACAGCAGGCGGCCGCTGTGGCGGCGCAGCCAGCCCAGCTCGCGCTCCAGCAATTCGGGCGCGCCGGTGTCCAGGCCGTCGGTGATGAGCAGCACCAGCGTGCGCCGCCCCACCAGGCGCCGCGCGTGCTGCAGGCGCAGCGCGGCCAGGCTGTCGCCCATGCGCGTGCCGCCGGCAAAGTCGGCAATCGCCTGGCCGGCCACCTCCAGCATGGCGTCGGTGTCGGCCAGCCGGAACGCAGGCGTGAGGTCGGTCAAGCCCGTGCCGAACGCGAACACGTCGCGCCGCAGACCGGGCCCTGCATGGCGCGGTGCGGTGGCCGCGTGCAAAAAGGCCAGCAGCAGCCGCGCGTAGCGCTCCATGGAGCCCGACACGTCCACCAGCACCAGCAAGGGCAGCGGCTGCTGGCGGCGCTGCAGGCGCGGCAGGGTCAGCAGCTCGCCGCCGGTGCGCGCGGCCTGCTGCATGGCGCCGGGCCAGTGCGGGCGGCTGCCGCGCACGCCGGGGCGGGTGCGGCGGGCCGCGTAGTGCGGCAAGGGCAGTGCGATGTCCCGGGCCAGGCGTTCCACCAGCAGGTATTCGCTGGCCGACAGCTGGTGGAAGTCCGCATGGTGCAGGCGCTGCCGGTCGCTGGCGGTCATGGCGGCGTCAAGGTCGATTTTTTCGTCCTCCCGCACCGGCGGGGCGTTGCGCGCGGCGTGCACCGGCGCCAGGGCCTCGCTCACGCGCGGACGGCGCTTGGCGGGCTCGGCCTTGGTCTCGGCGCTGGGCAGCATCTGGGCGAGCAGCTTCTGCGCAATGTTCGGGTTCTTGAAGTAGGCGTCGAACAGCTCGCGGAACACCAGGCGGTCCTGCTCGCGGCTGATCAGCACCGACTCCAGCGCGGCGCCAAAGTCGGCGCGCTCCACGCCCACCAGCATCACGGCCTGCTGCGCCAGCGCCATGCGGGCGGCATCCACCGGCACCCCGGCGCGGCGCAGGGTGCGGCCAAAGCCGGTGAGGTTGTCGGCCAGCTTGCCGGTGCGAGCGTCGCCGAGTTGAGAGATGGGTGTGCCTCCCGCCATGGTCGCACCCTCACAGGTTCCCACACAGGTGACGGATACGCATTCGATCATTCCAGGCCGTTCGGGCTGAGCCTGTCGAAGCCTCGCGCAGCGCTTGGACAAGCTCAGCGTGAACGGCTGCGTATTTTGGAAGGCCGCTTGGCATCACGCGTCGGCAGGCTGCAACAGCTGCACCGCCATGTCGCTCGTCAGCGCCGCCACGTCCTCGCGCTGCTTGAACAAAATGCCGGCCGTGTCGGACACCACTTCGGGGTCCACCACGATGGTGTCCAGCGCCACCAGCGCCTTGGCCCATTCCACGCTTTCGGCAATGCCGGGCGCGCGCTGGAAGGCGTTGGCGAAGGGCTGGCTGCGCAGCCGGCCCACGAAGTCTGCGACCTGCTGCGCCAGCGCCGCACTGGCGCCCGGCACCTGTGCGCGCACGATGGCCAGTTCGCGGTCGCGGTCGGGGTAGTCCAGCCAGTGGTACAGGCAGCGGCGCTTGACGGCGTCGTGCAAATCGCGCGTGCGGTTGCTGGTGAGCAAGGTGACGGGCGTGGCGCTGGCGCGCACCGTGCCGATTTCGGGGATGCTGACCTGGTACTCGCCCAGGTATTCGAGCAGGAAGGCCTCGAAGGGCTCGTCGGCGCGGTCCACTTCGTCAATGAGCAAAACAGCGCCGGGCGCGGGGGCCTGCAGGGCCTGCAGCAGGGGGCGGCGGATGAGGTAGCGGTCCTGGTAGACCTCGCGCTCGACCTGCGCCATGTCGGCGTTGGCCTTGCCTTCCGCCAGGCGCATGTGCAGCAGCTGGGCGGCATAGTTCCACTCGTACAGTGCCTCGCGCTGCTCCAGCCCGTCGTAGCACTGCAGGCGGATCAGGCTGCGAGAGAGCACCGCGCTCAGGGCCCGGGCCAGCGCGGTCTTGCCCACGCCGGGCTCGCCCTCCAGCAGCAGGGGGCGCTGCAGTTGCAGGGCCAGGAACACCGACGTGGCGAGGCGCCGGTCGGCAAAGTAGCCCACGCCCTGCAGGGCCTGCAGCAGCCCGTCCACGGAGGCGGACGCCGGGTGGTGTGCAACGTGAGGGATTTGTGGATTCATTGCTATTTAATTGATAGCTTCTAGCGCTTGCCTAACCAGCGGTAGCGGCCATTCTTATCCAATACCTGCCCACCACAGAACACTCGGCCCCGTGGTGGGTCACCCAACTCCCCTCCTCGCTTATCCCACCAACTGGGCCACGGCACGTTGCGTCTGCACGCTGATCAGGTTGGCGCGGTAGGCGGCGCTCGCGTGGATGTCGCTGTTCAGGTCGCTCGCGTCGATCTTCACGCCAGCGGCCGATGCGGGCGTGAAGCTCTGGTTGAGCGCTGCCTCCAGCCCCGCATGCCGGAACACGCTGCTGGCCGCGCCGGTGATGGCCACGCGCACGCCGCTGTCCGTCTGCGCTACGAACACGCCCACCAGCGAAAAGCGCGACGCGGCCTGCTTGAACTTGAGGTACACCGCGCGCTTCGGAATCGGAAAGCGGATGGCGGTGATGATCTCGCCCTCCTCCAGCGCGGTGGTGTACATGCCGACGAAGAAATCATCGGCTGCGACCTCGCGCTGGTTCGTGATGACGGTCGCCCCCAGGCCCAGCACCGCGCTGGGGTAGCAGGCCGCGGGGTCGTTGTTGGCCACGGACCCGCCCAGCGTGCCGCGCGCGCGCACCTGCCGGTCGCCGATGTGGGCGGCCAGGTCGGCGAGCGCCGGGATGGCGCTTTTAACCTCTGCGCTGTTCGCCACGTCCATGTGGCGCGTCATGGCACCGATGACCAGCGCGTTGCCCTCGCGGCGGATGCCGGCCAGCTCGGCGATGTTGTTCAGGTCGACGATCTTCCCGGGATTGGCCAGCCGCAGGCGCATCGACGGCAACAGGCTCTGCCCGCCCGCCAGCAGCTTGCCGCCCTGGGCGATGAGCTGCGCGGCGGCTGCGGTGGACGATGGGTTTTCAAAGGTGAAGGCGTACATGGTGTATTTCCTCAGGCCTTGGCTTTTTGAATGGCTTCCCACACGCGGTGCGGCGATGCGGGCATGTCGAACTCCTTCACGCCCAGTGGGTGCAGCGCATCCAGCAGAGCGTTGATCACCGCGGGCGGCGACCCGATCGCCCCCGCCTCGCCGCAGCCCTTGGTGCCCAGCGGGTTGTGCGTGCAGGGCGTGCATACATGGCCCAGCTTGAACTCGGGGAAGTCATCAGCGCGCGGCATGGCGTAGTCCATGAAGCTGCCCGTCAGCAGTTGGCCCGTCTCGCGGTCGTACACGCAGTTTTCCATCAGCGCCTGGCCGATACCCTGCACCAGGCCGCCGTGCACCTGGCCCTCCACGATCATCGGGTTGATGATGGTGCCGAAGTCGTCCACCGCGGTGAACTTGTCCACCCGCGTGCTGCCGGTGGCGGGGTCTACCTCGACCTCGCAGATGTAGGTGCCTGCGGGGAAGGTGAAGTTGGTCGGGTCGTAGAACGCCGTTTCGTTGAGCCCGGGTTCGAGCTTGTCGAGCGGGTAGTTGTGCGGCACATAGGCCGTGAGCGCCACCTGGCCGAACGGGATCTTTTTGTCCGTGCCGCGCACGGTGAACTCGCCGCCGCTGAAGTCGATGTCGGCGTCGCTCGCCTCCATCAAATGCGCCGCGATCTTCTTGGCCTTGGCCTCAATCTTGTCCAGCGCCTTCATGATGGCCGCGCCGCCCACGCTGATGGAGCGCGACCCGTAGGTGCCCATGCCGAACGGCACGCGGCCCGTGTCGCCGTGCACGATGTCCACGTTCTCCACCGGGATACCCAGGCGCGCGGCCACCACCTGCGCAAAGGTGGTTTCGTGCCCCTGGCCGTGGCTGTGCGAGCCGGTGAACACCGTCACGCTGCCGGTGGGGTGCACGCGCACCTCGCCGCATTCGAACAGGCCCGCGCGCGCACCCAGGGCGCCTGCGATGTTGGACGGTGCGATGCCGCAGGCCTCGATGTAGCTGCTGTAGCCGATGCCGCGTTTCAGGCCCTTGGCCTCGCTGGCCGCCTTGCGCGCCGCAAAGCCCGCCACATCGGCCAGCTGCTGCGCCTGCGTCATGCACGCGTGGTAGTCGCCCACGTCGTACTGCAGCGCCACCGGCGTCTGGTAGGGCCAGCTGGTGATGAAGTTGCGCTTGCGGATCTCGTCCTGTGGCAGGTTCATTTCCCAGCCGCAGCGCGAGACCAGGCGCTCGAGCAGGTAGGTGGCCTCGGGCCGGCCCGCGCCGCGGTAGGCATCGACCGGCGCGGTGTTGGTGAACCACGCGTCCACCTCGACATAGATCTGCGGCGTGGTGTACTGGCCCGCCAGCAGCGTGGCGTACAGGATGGTGGGCACCGCACTGGCAAAGGTGCTGAGGTAGGCGCCCATGTTGGCATCGGTGTGCACGCGCATGGCCAGAAACTTGCCATCCTTGTCCATCGCCATCTCGGCATGGCTCACATGGTCGCGGCCATGCGCATCCGACACGAAGGACTCGCTGCGGTCGGCCACCCACTTGATGTTGCGGTTGAGCTTCTTGGCCGCCCAGGTCAGGCACACGTCCTCGGCATACAAGAATATCTTGGAGCCGAAGCCGCCGCCCACGTCGGGCGCGATCACGCGCACCTTGTGCTCGGGCAGGCCCATCACGAAGGCCGTCATGAGCAGCCGTTCGACGTGCGGGTTCTGGTTGCTCACGTACAGCGTGTACTCGTCGTTGGCGCGGCTGTAGCTGCCGATGGCCGTGCGCGGCTCCATGGCGTTGGGGATCAGCCGGTTGTTGACCAGATCGAGCTGCGTCACATGCGCCGCGTTGGCAAAGGCCGCATCCACCGCGCCCTTGTCGCCGATGGCCCACTTGTAGCAGTGGTTGTCCGGCGCCGCGTCGTGCAGGCCTGCGCCGGCCACCGTGCCCGCCGCTGCATCGGCCACGCTGACCACCGCGGGCAGTACGTCGTAGTCCACCTCCACCAACTCAGCCGCGTCGCGCGCCTGCTGCTGCGTGAGGGCCACCACCACGGCCACGTGGTCGCCCACGTAGCGCACCTTGCCCTGCGCCAGGATGGGGTGCGGTGGCTCCTTCATCGGTTGCCCATCAGTGCTGGTGATGAGCCAGCCGCAGGGCAGGCCGTTGATGTTGTCGGCCGCCACATCGGTGCCCACAAAGATGCCCAGCACGCCCGGCGCGGCCTTGGCGGCGGTGGTGTTGATGCTGTTGATGCGCGCGTGCGCATGCGGCGAGCGCACGAACACCGCATGGCTTTGCGCAGCCAGCACCACGTCGTCGGTGTACTGGCCCGCGCCGGTGAGGAAGCGGTAGTCCTCTTTGCGCCGGAGCGATTCGCCGATGTGCGGCAGCTTGGAGAAGTCGGATGCACCCATGGTCTGTCTCCTTGTTTTCCGTTATGCCGAGGCCATGGCTTTTTGGCCGACCTGCACAGCGCGCACGATGTTCTGGTAACCCGTGCAGCGGCAGATGTTGCCTTCGAGCAGCTCGCGGATCTCGCCTTCGTTCGCGTGCGGGTGGCTGTTGCACAGGTCCACCGCGCTCATCACCATGCCCGGGGTGCAGAAGCCGCACTGCAGGCCGTGGCATTCCTTGAAGGCCGCCTGCATGGGGTGCATGGTGCCGTCCGGCGCGGCCAGGCCCTCGATGGTCTGCACATCGGCGCCCTGGGCCTGCACGGCCAGCATGGCGCACGATTTGACCGCGCGGCCGTTGACGTGCACCGTGCACGCGCCGCACTGGCTGGTGTCGCAGCCCACGTGGGTGCCGGTGAGCAGCAGGTGCTCTCGCAGCGCATGGACCAGCAGGGTGTTGGGTGGAACGTCAACACGGGCCGCGCGCCCGTTGACCGTGAACTGGACTTGCATCTGGCTGTCTCCTAGAAGAGTTTGGCTGTGAACCTGTCCTAAGCCGCTGCATCTTCTGCCCGCCCCCCGGCCCCATCCCTAGGGAGAACCCTGAATTTCCGGCAGCGCGCGCCGGAAATTCTCAAAATGAAACATGTTGCGCCGCACACCGGAGCATCATGCGGGGCACGCCGCTGCGGCCGCCCCTGCTGCAGCGCCGCCACCCGCCATCCACCCGGGATACCGATGCTCGCCACCGCACCGCCATCACCCGCCGAGGACCGCCACGCCCTGATCGCCCAGGCGCGCCGCGCACTGCTGGACGAGGGCGCGCTGACCACGCGCACCGCGGTGGAGCCGTGGATCACGCGGTCGTGGCAGCGCTGCCTGGACCGGGGCCTGCAGCCCGCGCAGCGCGTGGCCTTCGACATGGTGAGCGCGCCCGCCCAGCGCCGCAGCCGCGAGCAAAGCCACGCCCTGCTGCGCGCGGCGCGCCCGGTGCTGGACCAGCTCACCCGCGCGATTGCCGGCATGCGGTACTTCGCCATCCTGACCAATGCACAGGGCATCGTGGTGGACGTGCAGGGCCCGTGCGACCGCCACGACCCGCGCGCCAGCGCCATCGGCCGCGTGGGCATCGACCTGTCGGAAGCCGCAGTGGGCACCACCGCCATCGGCGCGGCGCTGTCCGAGCTGCAGCCGGTGTGGCTGCACCGGGGCGAGCATTTCTTCGACGACAACGGCAGCTACAGCTGCGCGGGCGCGCCGCTCTTCGGCCCCGACGGGCAGTGCATCGGCATGCTGGACCTGACCGGCGTGGATGTGCCCGAGCGCCCCGAACTGCGCCACCTGGTGGCCCGGTCCGCCCGCGCCATGGAAGACGCGCTGCTGCTGCAACTGCCCCACGCCCTGCTGCTGCGCGTGAACTGGCCCGGCAGCACGCTGGGCAGCGAAGCCGACGGGCTGCTGGTGCTGGACGGCGACGGCTACGTGCTGGGCTGCAACAGCATGGCCCGGCAACTGCTGCCCCTGCCGCTGTGCCCGCCCGGCAGCCTGCGGCACTGCAGCGACCTGATGGCGCTGCCCTGGCCCCAGCTCTTCGATGCCGCCCGCTCGCGCGGCACGCCCGCGCCGCTGGACCTGCCGCTGTGGTCGGGCCTGCGGCTGTCCGGCCTGGCCCAGGCCCCGCACCAGGCTGCGCCCGGCAGCGGCTGGACTGCAGGCCATGCGGCCATGGCGCCGATTGCCACATCGCCCGCCCCGCTGCGCGAGGCCGAGACCGCCCTCATCCGCCGGGCCGTGCAGGACGCGCGCGGCAACGTGGCCGAGGCTGCACGCGCCCTGGGCATCAGCCGCGCCACGGTGTACCGCAAGCTGGGGGTGCCCAAAGGGCATTGAGCGCAGGCGGCGGGCACACGCGGTGGGCATGCGCGGTGGGACCACGCCCGCAGGGACGCAAATTTCTTGAATAAAAAAGTGGCCTGCCGCTGGGTAGACAAGCGCCACCAGCTATCAAATACATAGCATCTGCGTGGACTGCGCCGCACGACGGGGACGGCGGACCGCGGCGCCTTCAGACTTCCGCCAGCGCCAGCACCACCGCGTTGTCGTCCACGATCAGCTCCACCTGGCTGCCTGCGCGCAGTCCGCTGCCCGCCGCGGCAAAGCCCACCATCTGCACGCCCGCGGCCAACTCGGCCGATACCTCATCGCCCGACTCGCCGCGCACCACGCGCACGGCCTTGGCCGGCAGGCGAAAGCTGCCCGTGGCAGCGCTCTGCGCGCCAGCATGGGTGCGCGAACCCGCCCTGCGCTCCACCCGCACCGCAGTGGCTTTGCACAGCGCCTGCACCACCAGCCCCGGCTGCAGGCCCAGCAGCTCCGCACTCTCGCGGGTGATGCGCGATGCGAGCACCGTCGCACCCGCGAGATCGCCCAGCTCGGCCTCGAGCACCAGGTGCACGCGCACGATCTGCCCCAGCACCTCCAGCCGCTGCACCACGCAGGGCCACTGGTTGCGCATGCTGGTGCGCACCGCCAGCCTCGCCAGCGCGGGCCCCGCATGCGGCGTGGCCTGCCAGCGCGAGAGCACGGCGCCCCGCGCCTGGGTCATCGCATCCGCAGCCGCCAGCAACTGCTGCCCCGCCTCGGTCAGCCGCGCGCCCCCGCCGCCGGCACCACCCACCGCCCGCACCACCAGCGCCGCACCGGCCAGGTTGGTGAGCGTGTCCACCGCCTGCCACGCCGCCTTGTAGCTCACCCCCACCACGCGCGCCGCCTGCGAGATGGAGCCGGTGTCACCGATCTGCCGCAGGATGTCGATGCGCTTGTCGGTCAGGGCGTGGGTCAGTGCGGACGAAATGGACAGCGATGAGGGCATGGAAGATTCAGGATGATGGCCGGGCAGTGCAGCCAAGCTGTTGCAACGAGGCAGCAGTGTCGCACCACGCTAGCCGCGCAGCGTGGCGAGGACGCGGGCAAACACACGCTCACGTTCCACGGGGTGGTCCTGCAGCCAGGCATGCAGATGGTGGCCTGCCCCGGCCAGACGGATCACCTCGACGCCGCGCGCCCGTGTGGCCCGGGTGATGTATTCGTGCTCGACCTCCCGGGGGATCACCGCGTCGAGCTCGCCCAGCACCATCAGCAGCCGGCCTTCGAATTGTTCCAGCGCGCTGAATGCAGGCGACGCCGCAAAGGCGGTGGTGGCGCGAATGACCTGCTGGAATGCCGGCCCGAAAGCCACCGGCTGCGCCGCGGCCTCGTACGCGGCCGGGCAGAACAGCACGATGGCCGCAGGCATCAGGCGCGGGATGAGGCTGCACGCGATGTGGCCGCCCATGCTGCTGGCGATGAGCGACACCGGCGGCTGCAGGCCCAGCCGCTCCACCACCGCCAGTGCCTGTGCCGCGCGGTCGTTCAGGCTGGAGTCGGACATCAGTCCCGGGCTATCGCCCTGGCCCGCAAAATCGAACGCCGCCGCAGATTGACCTTGGTCCGCCAGGTAGGTCAGCAGAGGCCTGTAACCCTGGCGCGACGAGCGCCCGCCGCCGTGCAGGGCCAGCATGCGCGGGGGTTGTGGCGAAGTGCGTTGAAAAACCGTTCCATGCAGCGCCCTGCCGTTGCACAGCGCCTGAAATTCTTGCTCTTGCATCCGCCAAAGCATACAACGCAGCCGACAGCGGCCGGGGGAGATGATGTGCCGCCATCGGCTTGACCGGCGCCACCGGGTCGCCTGGCCCCACCAGCACACCGCAGCGATCTGCATATACTCGCGCTATTCAATTCATGAATAGCGCCACCCGCGCCGCGCCGCCATGCTGCATCGCCTTGCCTCCCTGCCCCGCATCCTCACTGCCATCGGCTGGTCCACCAGCCTGTCCACGGGACTGTTCGCCGCCCTGCTGCCGTCGGCCCATGCCGACACCGTGTCGGTCGCCGTGGCCGCCAACTTCACGGCGCCCATGCAGAAGATCGCCACCGCCTTCGAGGCCGACACGGGCCACAAGGCCGAGCTGTCGTTTGGCGCCACCGGCAAGTTCTATGCGCAGATCACGAATGGTGCGCCGTTCCAGATCCTGCTGTCCGCCGACGACACCACGCCCGCCAAACTGGAGAAGGACGGCAAGGCCGTGGCCAATTCGCGCTTCACCTACGCCATCGGCACGCTGGTGCTGTGGAGCGCGCAGCCCGGCTATGTGGATGCGCAGGGTGCCGTGCTCAAGACCGGCGACTTCAAGCACCTGGCCATCGCCAATCCCAAGCTGGCGCCCTATGGCCTGGCCGCCATGCAGGCCATGGACAAGCTGGGCGTGACCGCGCAGCTGCAGCCGCGCTTCGTGCAGGGCGAGAACATTGCCCAGACGCACCAGTTCGTCGCCACGGGCAATGCGCAACTGGGCTTCGTGGCGCTGTCGCAGGTGATGGCCGACGGCAAGATCACCAGCGGCTCGGCCTGGCAGGTGCCGGCGAATCTGCACGAGCCCATCCGCCAGGATGCGGCGCTGCTCACGCCGGGCAAGGACAGCGCGGCGGCCACGGCACTGCTCCAGTACCTGCGCGGCGACAAGGCCCGCGCCATCATCAAGTCCTACGGCTATAGTTTCTGAAGGGCGCGTGCGCAAATCGCCTGGCACCGTTTCTCGACTCCCAAGACCCTTTCCAACGCTCCATGCCCTTTTCCAGCGCCGATCTGGCGGCCATCGGCCTGACGTTGCGCCTGGCCGGCACCACCATGGCGCTGCTGCTGGTGCTATGCACGCCGCTGGCCTGGTGGCTGGCGCACACGCCGTCGCGCTGGCGCGGGCCGGTGTCCGCTGTGGTAGCGCTGCCGCTGGTGCTGCCGCCCACGGTGATCGGCTTTTACCTGCTGGTCACGATGGGGCCGCATGGGCCCATCGGGCAGTTCACGCAGAGCCTGGGGCTGGGCACGCTGCCGTTTACCTTCTGGGGGCTGGTGGCGGGCTCGCTCATCTATTCGCTGCCGTTCGCGGTGCAGCCGCTGCAGCACGCTTTTGAAAGCATTGGCCAACGCCCGCTGGAGGCAGCGGCCACGCTGGGCGCCGGGCCGCTGGACCGGTTCTTCACCGTGGCGTTGCCGCTCGCCCGGCCGGGCTTCATCACCGCGGCGATCCTGAGCTTTGCGCACACCGTGGGCGAGTTCGGCGTGGTGCTGATGCTGGGCGGCAACATTCCGGGTGTCACCCGCGTGGTGTCTGTGCAGATCTATGACCATGTGGAGGCGCTGGAGTACACGCAGGCGCATTGGCTGGCCGGGGGCATGGTGGTGTTTTCCTTCGTGGTGCTGCTGGGCCTGAACCTCACGCGGCGCCGGGCGTCGATGGTGTCGTGATGAGCGCCAACCCACCGAGTTCTCAGCAGATCGAGGCCCGCCTGCACCTGGCGCGCCCTGGCTTCACGCTGGATGTTGACCTGCGCCTGCCCGGGCGCGGCGTGACCGCGCTGTTCGGCCCCTCGGGCTGCGGCAAGACCACGTGCCTGCGCGCCATCGCCGGCCTGGAGCGTGCGCAGCCGGGGCGCGTGCAGGTCAACGGCGAGACCTGGCAGGACGACGCGCTGCACGTCTGGCGGGCTACGCACGAGCGCGCGCTGGGCTATGTGTTCCAGGAGGCGAGCTTGTTCGACCACCTGACGGTGCAGGGCAACATCGGCTACGGCCAAAAGCGCACGCCGCCCGCGCGCCGCCGGGTGGCGCTGGAGCAAGCAGTGGACCTGTTGGGCATCGGCCACCTCATGGACCGCAAGCCCCAGGCCCTGTCGGGCGGCGAGCGCCAGCGCGTGGCCATTGCACGCGCCCTGGCCACCAGCCCGCGCCTGCTGCTCATGGACGAGCCCCTGGCCGCGCTGGATGCGCAGCGCAAGGCGGAGGTCCTGCCTTACCTCGATACACTGCAGCGCACGCTGGACATCCCGGTGCTGTACGTGAGCCACGCCATCGACGAAGTGGCGCGGCTGGCCGCCCACATGGTGCTGCTGGACGATGGCCGCGTGCGCGCCCACGGCCCCACCGCCGAACTGCTCGTGCGGCTGGACCTTCCCCTGGCCCATGGCGACGCTGCCGCCACGGTGATCGACGGTCACGTCACGCAGCACGACGACCACGACCTGGTGACCACGGTGGCTTTCGCGGGCGGACAGCTGCTGCTGGTGAGCCCCGGTGCGCATGCGGTGGGCGCGCCGATCCGCCTGCGCATCCAGGCGCGGGACGTGAGCATTGCGCTCACCCCGCCTGCAGGCACGAGCATCCTCAACATCCTGCCTGCCACGGTGGCCCACGTGGCGCACGACAGCCCGGGCCAGCTGATGGTGGCGCTGGACGCCGGGCCCACGCGGCTGTTGGCGCGGGTGACCGAGCGTTCGGCCCAGGCGCTCGGCCTGGTGGCGGGCAAGCCGGTGTACGCACAGATCAAGGGCGTGGCCATCGTCAACTGAGCGCAACAGTGGGCCCGTCCCCGGGTCGTATGATGACCGCCTACAACGGGGGTGGGGCAACATGGTTTCAATCTGGCATGACGCCGCGCAGGCGTTCGGGGTGGGTTTTCCTGCGCCGCTGCAGGGCCTGCTGTTCTGGGTGACTGCGTCTTTGGTGGTGCACGTGTGCCAGCGCCTGGTGGAGCACACGGCGTTCTCGGCCGACCCGCCCAGCCGGCGCGTGAGTGCATCGCACGCATCGCTGGGCATCGGCTGCATCGTGTGGGCGCTGGACGTGGTGGGCCTCTTTCTTTATGAAGAGCTGGCGCACCACGCGGTGGCACTCGACCTGGTGCCCGCACTCAGCGGGCTCATCATCATGGCCGTGAGCACGCGCCTGACCATACCGACGCTGAGCACCAGCGCCCGCAAACTGCACATCGCGATGGCGGGGGCCTGCCTGGCGGCGGGCATGCTGCTGGCGCACTTCACCATCACGCAGGACCTGGTGCGCAGCTTCGCCACGGTGAACTGGACGGCGATCGTGCTGGCGGCTGCCATTGCGCTGTGCCTGGCCACCTGGACATCCATTCGCCACCGGGCGGTGAAGATGAGCGTCCTCACACCCCATCTGCTGCGCCGGTCGTGGGAAGAAAAAGCCGTGTGCGGCGCGGCCATCCTGCTGCTGCACTGGCTGCTGGTCAACACGTTCGGCCTGCTCAGCGTCCCGGCTGGCGACACGGCGCACAACAGCGCGCTGCTGGTCTGCGTGCTGGTGTTCGGCACGGCGCTGGCCGTGGAGCAGCTGCGCAACATGCACTTCGATGCAGGCCGCCAGCAGCTGCTGCGCCGCGGGCTGTCGATGATGCGGGCGTCCAACATGGCGCACAACCCCGAGCGCGACATGCAGCTGTCGCTCATCGCCGACCGGCTGCACGACCTGCTGCAGCCCGACCGGCTGGCACTGCACTTTCAGCCCATCGTGGACCTGCGCCAGCCCGGCGTGCAGTTCGAGGCGCTGCTGCGCGTGAAAGACCCGGCCCTGGGCCCGCTCAACCCCGAGATCTTTCTGCTGGCCTGCGAGTTGCAGGGCCGCACCGGCGATGTGGACCGCATGATCCTGCGCAACGCGCTGGACTGCCTGGCGGCCTGGCGCGAACAGGGGCTGCTTCAGATCACCATCAGCGTGAACGTGGCACCCAGCACGCTGCTGGCGCCCGGCTTTTGCGACTGGCTGCGCGCAGAACTCGCGCAGCGCGCCCAGCCGCACCACGCGCTGCGGCTGGAGATGACCGAGCACGCCGTGATCGCGCTGGGTGCACCCATGGTGGACGCGCTGCAGGCGCTGGGCACGCTGGGCATCGCGGTGGTGATGGACGACTTCGGCACCGGCTACTCGTCGCTGGGCATGCTGGCGGACCTGCCGATCGCGGGCGTCAAGTGCGACCGGTTGTTCGTGCAGCAATTGGCCAGCGATGCGCGCAGGCAGTCGCTGCTGCGGCACATCGGCGCGCTGACCCGCGAGTTCGGCCTGTCGGTGGTGGTCGAGGGCGTGGAGACCGCGGGCGAACTGCAAGCCGTGGCGGCCGCGGGCCTGCACGCCATCCAGGGCTACCTGTACAGCAAGCCCATGGCATCGGCCAGCGTGCCAGCCTGGTACGCCCACGAGATGCAGCCGCGCCGCAAGGCACTGCAGGCCCTGCTCTCCCACACCACCCGGGCGGCCGCTGGCAGCGCTGCGGCGGCGCCGGTGCTGTCCGCGTCGCGCGCCTCCGGGCCCGACTTTCTGCACTCCGTTCATCCCTCTCATTCGTGACAACTCTCACCACACTGGTCCTGGGCGGCTATGGCAACTTCGGCGCGCGCATCTGCCGCGCCCTGGCGGGCGACCCGGCCCGCAACCACCACATGACCCTGCTGGTGGCAGGCCGCGATGCAGCCCGCGCGCAAGCGCTGGCAGCCACGCTGCATCACGGCGCACGCGGCGTGGCGCTGGACCACCAGGCCCCGGGCCTGGCCGACCAGTTGCGCGCCTGGGGCGTGGGCCTGGTCATCCACACGGCCGGCCCGTTCCAGGCGCAGGCCTACGCCGTGGCGCAGGCAGCGGCCGAGGCCGGGGCGCACTACATCGACCTGGCAGACGGTCGCCGCTTCGTGTGCGATTTCCCGGCGGCGGTGCACGGCACCTTCGCTGCGGCACAGCGCACGGCCGTCACGGGCGCGAGCACCGTGCCCGCGCTGTCGTCCGCCGTCATCGACCGCCTGTGCGCCGGCTGGCACCACATCGACAGCATCGACATCTGTATCGCCCCCGCCCAGCGCGCACCGCGCGGGCAGGCCACGCTGGCGGCGGTGCTGAGCTACTGCGGCGTGCCCATTCCGGTGTGGGAAGGTGGCCAGTGGCGGCCCCGGCGAGGCTGGTCCGAGCCGGTGCCGGTGCACTTCCAGCGGCTGCGCCCCCGCCTGGCCGCGGTGTGCGACATCCCGGACCTGGAGCTGTTCCCCCAGCGCTACCAGGTGCGCGACCGCGTGGTGTTCCGAGCCGCGCTGGAGGTGGGCCTGGCGCAGCGCAGCTTCGCCGCCATCGCCGCGCTGCGCCACTGGGGCCTGCTGCCGCACCCCGAGCGCCTGGCCGGGCTGCTGCACCGCGCGGGCGGCGTGCTGGACGTGCTGGGCACGCCGCTGGGCGGCATGGTGGTGCGCGTGGCCGGCACGGATGCCCACGGCCACACGCGCCGCCGCGCCTGGCACATCGCGGCCGACCACGACCACGGCCCGGAGATCCCGTGCATGGCCGCCATCCTGCTCGCGCGGCGCCTGGCGGCCGGCAACCCCTTGCCGCTGGGTGCGCACACCAGCACGGGCCTGCTCGCACTCGAATCCTTCGCGCCTGAATTCGACCGCTGGGGCATGGTGAACGATGTGGTGGAAGAAGCCTAATGGCCCACGGAAAGTTGACGTTCCCTATGCCTGCACGCGCAGACATCGTGTTCGATGCATTTCACTACCATGAGTGGAAAGTTCAGTGGGATTCTCTGGTGCGTGATACGCAGGTACTGGATGGTTCGAGCTGCCCCAGCGTGGGCGCAATGACGGAGAACGCGGGTGCAGGCGCTCTGCGCACGTTGTCGATGCGTACCCGCTTCATACAGTACGACCGCCCCCTACTGGCAGCGGCAACCATGGTCGGGCGTTCTTTCCCGTTTGTGCACTGGGCTGCATCGATGCGCCACGAACCCGTGGGCTCCGGCCATTCGCAGCTGGTATATACCTACACATTCCGCACCCGTCCAAGGCTCTTGCGGTGGTTCATGGAACCCCTGGTGAACTGGGTTTTCATCCGCAAAACGCGTGATCGCTTCCAGCGCCTGGAGAAATTCTTGCAGCACCATTCGAACGATATCCACACGTGGCAGCAAAGTCGGCACGAACTGCCCGTGGTGTCGGTACACGCTGCTGTCACAACGCCCCCAGCCCGCTGATGTTCACGCAAGCAACCTTGCGCCTGCTGCGCTACAGCCTCGTGGCCGTGTGGCTCATCACGGCTGTCGTCAGCGTGTGGGAGCTGCACGGTCAAAGCCGCGACCTGCTGGCCGGCCTGCCGGCCGCGCTGCAGACGCCCGGCTGGACCACGGCACTCATTCTGGGCGGCGCCGCTGCCGATGCGGTGCTGGGCGTGTGGATGGCGCTACGCCCGGGCCGCGCCGCGTATGCCGCCGCGCTGCTGCTGATGGCCACCATGACGGTGCTGGCCACCGTGATCCAGCCCGACCTGTGGCTGCACCCGCTGGGGCCCTTGACCAAGAACCTGCCCATCGCCGCCATCCTGTGGGTGCTGCTGCACAACGCGCCGCATGCCGCGCGCGCAGATCGACCATGAGCCTGTACCTCATCCTCAAGTGGATCCACATCGTCTCCAGCATGCTGCTGGTGGGCACGGGCCTGGGCTCGGCGTTCTACATGTTCTTCACCAACCGCAGCGGTAACGTTCAGGCGCAGGCCGTGGTCACGCGGCTGGTGGTGCGGGCGGACTGGTGGTTCACCACGCCCACGGTGTTCGTACAGCCCGCCACGGGGCTGGGCATGGCGTACATGCTGGGCCTGCCGTTGACAACGCCGTGGCTGACGCTGTCGCTGGGGCTGTATGTGCTGGCGGGCGCCTGCTGGCTGCCGGTGGTGTGGCTGCAGCTGCGCATGCGCGACATGGCGGCAGAGGCTGCGCGCACAGGCAGCCCCCTGCCCCCGCAGTACTGGCGCTGCGCCCGCTGGTGGGAGGCCCTGGGCTACCCGGCGTTCGTGGCGATGGTGGTGGTGTTCTACCTGATGGTGAACAAGCCGAGCCTGTGGGGCTGAGTCCCCATCGGACGGTGCTTCAACCCCGCAGGGGTTAGCCAACCGGCGCGCCCCAATCCAGCGCCACCGTGGAGCCGGCTTCGCCGGGCCACGGGTGCCGTCCCCAGGGGAGATGGCGCGCAGCGACTCAGGGGGGATTACTTTCCTGCGTTCGGGAAGAACAGCTGCTCGCCGCCGATCTTGTAGCTGGCGATGACCTGCTGGCCGGCGGGCGACACGACCCAGTCGACGAATTTCTGTGCGTCCTGTGCCTTCACGTGCGGGTGCTTGGCGGGGTTGACCACCATCACGCCGTACTGGTTGAAGAGTTGGGTGTCGCCCTCCACCAGCACCGCCAGGTCGGCGCGGTTCTTGAAGTTGAGCCAGGTGCCGCGGTCGGCCAGCACATAGGCGTTGCTCGACGCCGCGATGTTGAGCGCCGGGCCCATGCCGCAGCCGCATTCCTTGTAGCCGCTGCCCTTGGCTGCGTCGGCGCCCGCGAGCTTCCAGTAGCGCAGCTCGGCAGCGTGCGTGCCGCTCTTGTCGCCGCGCGAGACGAAGTTGCCGTTGCCCGCCGCGAGCTTTTGCAGCGCCTGCACGATGTCCTTGCCGCGCGTGCCTGCCGGGTCGTCCTTGGGGCCGACGAGGATGAAGTCGTTGTACATGACGGGGTAGCGCTTGACGCCCCAGCCATCGGCCACGAATTTCTCCTCGGCTGCCTGGTCGTGCACGAACAGCACGTCGGCGTCGCCCCGGCGCGCCATGTCCAGCGCCTGGCCGGTGCCCAGGGCCACCACCTTCAGGTCGATGCCGCTGGTCTTCTTGAACTCGGGCAGCAGGTGGCCAAACAGCCCCGATTGCTCGGTGGAGGTGGTGGACGCCATCGTGATGCTCTGCGCGGACGCTACGCCAGATGCTACAAAAATAATAGCTACCAGCGCTTGCTGAATGCGCGGTACAGGGCCCAAAAGCCTGAAACTCTGCACCGCCGGGCCACCCCGGGACGAGAAAGCGGAGCCCTCGGGCGACAGCGACGGCACGGGGTGGCGAGCGTGGGGGGCGGTTTTTTTCATACCAGTTCTCCTTTGACAAACAGACGGGCGGCCTCGGGCAGGGGGCCGTTGAAGAAGTCATGCACCGGCAAGTCGGCCACCAGGCGGCCATGCTCCATGTAGATCACCCGGTTGGCCAGGCGCTTGACCTGGCCCAGGTTGTGGCTGCTGAACACCATGGTCACCGGGTGGGCGGGACCACCGGCGCCGTGGCTGGCGGCGAAGTCAGCCATCAGGGACTCGACCTCGCGCTTGGCGTGCGGGTCCAGGCTGGCAGTGGGCTCGTCGAGCAGCAGCACATCGGGCCGCAGTGCCCAGGCGCGCGCCAGCGCCAGCCGCTGCTGCTGCCCGCCCGACAGGGTGCGCGCGTTCTGCGCGGCGATGCCCTGCAAACCCACGCGCTGCAGCGCAGTGAGCGCGTCCAACCGGGCATCGCGCCAGCGCGTGCCGCGCAGCCACAGGGCCAGCGCCACGTTGTTGAGGGCGCTGGTGCGCAGCATGTGCGGCCGCTGGAACAGCATGGCCTGGCGCAGCGTGCGGTTGCAGTGCAGGCCTCCGCCGCCGTTGGCATCGGCCAGGCCGTGCAGCACGCGCAGCAGCGTGCTCTTGCCGCTGCCGTTGGCGCCCACCAGGGCCACGCGCTCGCCGGGCACGATGCACAGGCTGACATTCGCCAGCGCCACCACGGCGCCATAGCGCACCGAGACGTGGCGCAGGTCCACCCACGGGGCGCCGTCGTTGGCGGCTGGCTGGCCTGGCGCGCCGGCCATCTCCACGCCTTGGGTGGTGTGCACTGCGCTCATGCGGCCACCCCCACCGGCATGCCGGAGGCCGCGCCGTCCACCCGCTCGCGCCATCGGCGTACCAGGGCGATGACCACGTTGAGCGCCAGCACCACGGCCAGCAGGAGCATGCCCAGCGCCAGCGCCAGCGGCAGGTCGCCCTTGCTGGTCTCCAGCGCGATGGCGGTGGTCATGACGCGGGTGAAGCCGTCGATGTTGCCGCCCACGATCATCACCGCGCCCACCTCGGAGATGGCGCGCCCGAACGATGCGATCAGCACGGTGAGCAGCGCGTAGCGCTCGTCCCACGCCAGCAGCAGGCTGCGCAGTAGCGTGCCCGCGCCCAGGGAGCGCAGCTGCTCGCCGTGCGCGCGCTCTGCGTCTTCCACCGCCTGCCGCGTGAGCGCGGTGACCACCGGCAGCACCAGGATGGCCTGGGCCAGCACCATGGCCTTGAAGCTGAACAACCAGCCCAGCGACCCGAGCGGCCCGCTGCGCGACAGCAGCAAATACACCACCAGCCCCACCACCACGGACGGCACGGCCAGCAGGGTGTTGAGCACCGCCAGCACCGCGCCGCGCCCCGCAAACCGCGCCACCCCGAGCCATGCGCCCAACACCAGCCCCACGCCGCAAGCGAGCAGGCAGGCGGTGGCGCTGACCGACAGCGAACGGCCCACGATGGCCCACAGGACCGGGTCGAAGGAGAGGGTGAGTTGCAGCGCTGTGCTCGCGCTTTCGGTCAGCGTGGACATATATTGAATTGGGCTATCGTAGGCACCCTGCCAATATCCAGCCATATGAAATCCTGTGCATAGGGTCCAACTCCACTACACGCTGAGCCGCGACGCGGGCACTGCACTCATTCGCAACCCGTTGCCGGAACTGCTGCAGGCCGTGGCCGAGCATGGCTCCATCTCGGGCGCGGCGCGTGCGCTCGACCTGTCCTACCGCCATGTCTGGGGTGCGCTCAAGCGCTGGGAAGAGCAGTTGGGCGGCGAGCTCATCATCTGGGGCAAGGGGCAGTCCGCCCAGCTCAGCGAGTTCGGCACCAAGCTGCTGTGGGCCGAGCGGCAGGCCCAGGCCCGCCTGGCGCCGCAGATCGCGGCACTGCATGCGGACCTGGAGCGCGCGTTCGCCGTGGCCTTCGACCCGCAGGCCCACGTGCTCACGCTGTACGCCAGCCACGACGACGCGCTGGCCGCACTGCGGGCGCATGCCGCCACGCCGGGCCGCACCGGCGGGCTGCACCTGGACATCCGCTTTACGGGCAGCGTGGATGCGATCCGCGCGCTCAATGAAGGGCGCTGCACGCTGGCGGGTTTCCACACGGTGGAGAACGCCCAGGCCGAGTCGCTGACCGCGCGCACCTACCAGCCCCTGCTACAGCCGGGCCTGCACAAGGTCATCGGCTTTGCCCAGCGCACGCAGGGCCTCATCGTCGCGCCGGGCAACCCGCTGCAGTTGAACACCCTGGCCGACGTGGCCCGCACCGGGGCACGGTTCGTGAACCGGCCGCTGGGCTCCGGCACGCGCGTGCTCATCGACGAGCTGCTGGCGCAGGACGGGCTGGCACCGGGCGCGCTGACCGGCTATGCGTCCGACGAGCCATCGCACACCGCGGTGGCGCAGGCCGTGGCCGCCGGCGCGGCCGATGTGGGCGTGGGCATCGAGCTGGCGGCGCGGGCGCGCGGCCTGGGCTTTGTGCCGCTGGTGCGCGAGCGCTACCACCTGGCCTGCCTCAAGGCGAGCCTGGACCAGCCCGCCACCCTGGCCCTGCGCACCCTGCTGCAGACGCCCGACTGGCTGCAGCAGATGGCCGGGCTGCCGGGCTACACGCCGCTGCGCTGCGGCGAGGTGCTGGCGATGAGCCGGGTGCTGCCCTGGTGGCGCTTTGCCAAGCCCAAGCGCGCCTCCCGCGCCCAGGCGGTTTGAGAACGCATACAGGCAGCGCATGCCGCACAAGGGCATGATGCGGGGGTGGTGCCAAGAGGGAAAATGGTGTGGGGATACCGGTGCGCAAAGCCTCGGAATGCGCCGATGAAGGGGCCCGACCCTGAGGAAAACCCCATGTCGGCGCGTCAGGCTTTCTTCAGCGCTTGGGGAGTAGGATGCGCGTTACTTTCAGACACCCTCGGGCCCGGCAGCGCATTGGGCCCGCCCCATTTTCATACTCAGGAGACACAACGTGTCAGCACTTCTCAAATTGGCCTTGGGCATGGACTGGATTTCCAGCAAGCTCAGCAAGATCGCCACCTGGACCGTCCTCGCCGCCGCCCTCATCTCTGCCGGCAACGCGTTCGTTCGCTACGGCATCGACATGAGCTCCAACGCCTGGCTCGAGATCCAGTGGTACCTGTTTGCCGCCACCGTCATGCTGGGCGCGCCCTTCGTGCTGATGCTCAACGAGCATGTGCGCGTGGACATCATCTACGGCAAGCTGCGCGGCAACAAGCAGGTGTATGTGGACATCATGGGCCTGGCGCTGTTCCTGCTGCCCGCCATGGCGCTCATCGCGTACCTGAGCTGGCCCCTGTTCGAGCGCGCCTTCCTGTCGGGCGAGATGTCGGGCAACTCCGGCGGCCTGATCCGCTGGCCCGCCATCATCCTGATGCCCGTCGGCTTCACCCTGATGGTCCTGCAGGGCCTGGCCGAAATCATCAAGCGCGTGGCCTACCTGCGCGGCATCTACCAGATGAACACCCACTACGAAAAGCCGGTGCAGTAAGCAGCCCGCTCCTTCGGCCGCTCCCTCCAGGACGCGCCATGAAGAAGACCCCGCGGCACCCCGGCCCCGCTTGCTAGGACGGCCTGCCGCGCTCTCACTCCCGGAATTTCAGGAACAATAAAATGCACATGGAAAACTTCGCCCCGATCATGTTCGCGGGGCTGGTGGTGGTGATGCTGATCGGCTTCCCCGTCGCCTTCTCACTCGCCGCCCTGGGGCTGGCGTCGGGCTTCTTCGCCATCGAGATGGGGTGGTTCCCGCCCGTCTTCATGGCCAACCTGCCCATCAACATCTTCGGCATCCTCTCCAACGAGCTGCTGCTGGCGATCCCGTTCTTCACCTTCATGGGCGCGATCCTGGAGAAGTGCGGCCTGGCGGAAGACATGCTCGACTCGATGGGCCAGCTCTTCGGCACCGTGCGCGGCGGCCTGGGCTACTCGGTGATCATCGTGGGCTTCATCCTCGGCGCCATCACCGGCACCGTGGCCGGCCAGGTGATCGCCATGGCGCTGATCTCGCTGCCCGTGATGATCCGCTACGGCTACAACATGCGCTACGCCACCGGCGTGCTGGCCGCCTCGGGCACCATCACGCAGCTGGTGCCGCCATCGCTGGTGCTGATCGTCATGGCCGACCAGCTGGGCCGCTCGGTGGGCGACATGTACCGCGGCGCCTGGGGCCCCTCCATCCTGCAGGTGGTGATTTTCGCGGGCTACACGTTCTTCCTGGGTGTGTTCAAGCCGCACTACCTGCCAGGCATTCCGAAGGAAGCGCGCACCATGTCGGGCGCCAAGCTCTGGCTCAAGTGCCTGCGCGGCATCATCCCGTCGGCGCTGCTGATCTTTGCGGTGCTGGGCTCCATGGGCGGCCTGCCCGGTATCGACACTGCCATCGCCACCCCCACCGAAGCCGGTGCCATGGGTGTGGTCGGCGCCATGCTGCTGGCCGCTATCCACCGGCGCCTGAGCCTGTCGCTGATGTGGGAAGCCATGCAGGGCACGATGCGCCTCACGGCCATGGTGGTGTTCATCCTGATCGGTGCCCGCGTGTTCTCGATGGTGTTCCAGGGCGTGGACGGTGCCAAGTGGGTCGAGCACATGCTCTCGGGCCTGCCCGGCGGCCAGGTCGGCTTCCTGATCGCGGTGAACCTGTTCATCTTCTTCCTGGCGTTCTTCCTCGACTTCTTCGAGATCGCGTTCATCATCCTGCCGATGCTGGGCCCGGTGGCCGACAAGCTCGGTATCGACCTGATCTGGTTCGGCGTGCTGCTGTGCGTGAACATGCAAACGAGCTTCATGCACCCGCCCTTCGGCTTTGCGCTGTTCTACCTGCGCGGCATCGCCAACACGCTGTTCAAGGAGGGGCGCATTCCCAAGCCCGTGCTGTCCAGCGACATCTACATGGGCGCGATCCCCTGGGTGATCATGCAGCTGCTGCTGGTGGCCATCGTGATCTTCGTGCCGCAGACCGTGACGATGTTCCTGCCCAAGGCCGAGGTGATCGACACCGACAAGGTGCAGATCGAAGTGCCGGTGGACGACATGCGCAACGAGGACTCATCGTCCGGCGGCGAAAACCCCTTTGGTGACTCTGCCACGCCACCCGCTGAGCCTGCCACGCCGGCAGACCCCGCGGCAGCGCCGGCCGAGCCTGCCAAGTGATGGCAGCCGTGATCGCACGAACCAAGGTGGCCTGCGCATGCTGATGAACATCACGCCGCAGCCCCTGATGGAGCCCTTCCGCTTTGCCCCGAAAGACGGTGAAGTGAAGGGCGCGGCGTTCTCGCCCACCTTCCGGTTTTTTGCCTCGCTGATCGTGGGCGGCTGCACCCTGTGGTTCTACCAGCTGTGGTCGCGCGGCGCCCTGGGCAGCGGCGTGAGCAACGGCACGGGCTGGTTCATCGCCGGCCTGCTGCTGATGGCCTGGACCTGGTGGAGCATCATGGTCAGCCGCACCCGCATCACCCCCAGCGGCCTGCACCAGCGCTGGGTGTGGGACAAGTCCATGGCTTTCGACGACCTGGCCTACGTGCGCTTGATCCGCGTGCCGGGCTTGAGCTGGTTGATTGCGCCGCGGCTGTATGTGCGCACGCTGGCGGGCAAGTTCACGGTGTTCTATGGCGCCACGCCGCAGCTGATGGCGGAGTTCGAGCGGATCGGAGCGGAGCTGAAAGCGTTTCGGCAGATGTGATTGCGACATGCAGGACGCTTGGCCGGCCTCGCCAAAAAACCGCGTTGAGGCGCGGTTTTTTTTCGTTCGATCGCGGCATGTTGGTGAACAGTGGGCCGTCGCATCTTGACTCTGCGCCACTCCGTGTGGATAGACTTCCAGCATCGGCCCAATGCGGTCAGCCAAAGACGGGGCGTCGACGACTGCTCCAAGCTGATCTGATTCAACAGGGTCTGCGACTTTGGCAACCAAGGCAACCATGGCGACTGATGGCGCTTTGCAAGGAAATAAATGCTGTTAACAGATATAGCCGTGGAGCACACGCTGGTGTCCAAAAAGGATGGCGTTCGTCAGACGTTTTTGCTGCATCCCTTTACCGATACGCAGCGAGATTCGCTGGGTAAATTCGAGATCGTTCGTGACATCCACGAGCCTGGATACAAAGACGTCAAACGTTCCACTTTCGTGACGTTCCAGCAATTTGCAGAGCTGTATGCGAAGGGGGTCCTCGACGAATTCGGGTTTTCCGTTCGCATGTGTCCGGGTCAGGGCACGTACCCTGGCAAGCATCCAGCAAAAAAGATACTGCCTTCGAATATCAAGCCAGGCTCACCGTTCGACCTGGCTGTTCAACAGGTGGATGTTTCGAAGTCCGCCACTCGCGAATTGAGGACAGCCTTGCTGCGCACCAGCGTCAAGCTTTGAGGTCCACTGCGCCGATTGATGTGGGAGTACCTGTGAATTCATCCGTTGCACATTCCGAACTCATCGCCACGTTCAGACGGGCTCAGGCAGATGCCGCTCACAAGCTCGGGTTGATCAAGGCTGCTGAGAACAAGGGCCCCAAGGCCGTCCAGGCTGCCGTCGAAACCGCTGCAAAGGCGGTAAAGCGCAGAGACTCGTATGCGAAAAAACTGGACAGCCTGGGAGTGAGCCTCGAGACTTGAGCGCAGCCGAACCTGCGGCCCGACACCAGCGATGGGCCAGTACCCACCCGTGGTGCGAGCGGCAATGGGCTAAAAGGCACAACAGCGCAGCAGTGGCCGCAATTGCTCAACAGCGGCCCTGAGCACCTGATCACCCAACGCGGAGCCATCCCATGGGACTTCTCACCTTCAGCCTCAACCTCACCCTGGACGGCTGCATCGACCACCAGGAGGGCATTGCCGACGACGAGACACACGCCTTCTTCACCCAGCTCATGGACCAGCACGGCGCAATGCTCTGGGGCCGCGTCACCTACGAGATGATGGAGGGCTACTGGCCGGCCGTCGCGCGCGGTGATATGCAGGCGCCGCCGGCCGTGCGCGAGTGGGCGGTGAAGCTGGAGGCCAAGCCGAAGTACGTGGTCTCGTCCACACGCAAAGATTTCCCGTGGACCCAAAGCCACCACATCGCTGGCGGTGCTGACTTACTAGAACAGGTGCAGGCGCTGAAGAACGCGACACCTGCTGGCGTGCTGCTCGGCAGCGGCCAGCTCGCGGCGGCGCTGGATGCGCTGGACCTGATCGACGAGTACCGATTTCTGATGCATCCCCGCATCGCGGGCCACGGCCCGACGCTGTACGCCAGCGGGCTGCCCGGCACGCGACGGCTTGAGTTGATTGCTGCGGCGCCTATGCGCAACGGCGCCGTCGCACTGCACTACCGGCGCGCGCGTGAATGAGTGGGGAATGGGAAGGGGGAAGGGGGAAGCCTCTCCACGCCGCCCATAAAAAAAACCGCGCCGAAGCGCGGTTTTTTGTTGCAATGCCTAGCGCAGCGCCAGATCAGAGCTTGATGGTCTGCATGTAGCTGTCGAAACGGCCTTCGGCCACGCGGAACCATGCCACTTGGTCCTTCTGGAATGCGGCGAAGTCGGTGTAGATCTTCTTCCACTCGGGGCTCTTGGCGCTGTTTTCTTCGTACACGGCCAGCGAGGCCTTGTAGGAAGCGTCCAGGATTTCCTTGCTGAAAGGCAGCAGCTTGGTCTTGGCGCCGATCAGTTGCTTCAAGGCGACGGGGTTGCGGGCGTCGTACTTGGCCAGCATGTCCACCGATGCCTGCGCGGCAGCGGCGGCGATGATGGCCTTGTTCTCGGCCGACAGGGCGTCGAAGGCCTTCTTGTTGATGAAGAAGTCCACTTCAGGACCGCCTTCCCACCAGCCGGGGTAGTAGTAGTTCGGAGCCACCTTGTTGAAGCCGAGCTTCTGGTCGTCGTACGGGCCCACCCACTCGGCCGCATCGATCGTGCCCTTTTCCAGCGCTTGATAGATTTCGCCGCCAGGGATGCTCTGGGGCACCACGCCCATCTTGGTCATCACGTCGCCCACCAGGCCGCCGCCCAGGCGCATCTTCAGGCCCTTCAGGTCAGCTGCCGTCTTGATTTCCTTGCGGAACCAGCCGCCCATTTGCGTACCGGTGTTGCCACCTGCGAAGCTGAGCATGCCGTAGCCGCCGTAGAACTCGTCCAGCAGCTTGCGGCCGTTGCCGTGCAGCATCCAGGCGTTCATCTGGCGGGCGTTCAGACCGAAAGGAATGGCCGAGCCCAGGGCGAATGCGGGGTTCTTGCCGTAGAAGTAGTAAGGCACCGTGTGGGCCATTTCGACGGAGCCCTGCTGCACGCCGTCGACCACGCCGAAGGGAGGCATCAGCTCGCCGCCTGCATGGACCGAGATCTCGAACTTGCCGCCGGACATGGCCTTGACAGCGTTGGCGAACACTTCGGCACCACCGTAGATGGTGTCAAGGGGCTTGGGGAAGCTCGATGCCAGGCGCCAGCGCACTGCGGCTTGCGCGTGCACTGCTGGTGCCACACCGGCAGCCAGCACACCGGCAATACCTGCCTGCTTGATGATTGAACGACGATCCATGAGTTCTCTCCGAATACTTGTGATTGCACACCCTGGCACGCAAGCGGGTCGCCCGCAGCCAAGGACCTTCTAGCCCGATTGATTGTAGGAACATGCCCCCCCGCAGATTTGGGGGTTTTCCCGTGAAAGCCCGGCGCACGCATACGGGCTTCAGGGTTCTGCAAGCATCGCCATTCAGAGCACCAACGATGGCTCTGCGGCGTCACAGCGCGCAAGCGCCATCACCAGCCGCAGAAACTGGCGCGCCCCATGCGAGTGCACCCGCGGAACTGGCTTGTATGGTGGAGGTGTTGGGGTGGAGGGCCTGAGTACCGGCTATCGGCTTTGACCGACTGGCAAAGATAGCCCCCACCCCGCCCCTGAGCGTCG
>NZ_LMLZ01000022.1 GCF_001422735.1 Acidovorax sp. Leaf78
TCGGCGCTGAGGTGCGGCTCAGTTCCTTATCGACGCTCAGGGGCGGGGTGGGGGCTATCTTTGCCAGTCGGTCAAAGCCGATAGCCGGTACTCAGGCCCTCCACCCCAACACCTCCACCATACAAGCCGGATCCACGGTGGCGCTGGCGTTGAGGGCGGGGGGTGATTGGTGGCGCGCCCTTTGTCAGCGGAGCGCCATTCGCTACGCTCTGGCTGGGGTACCGGCGCTAGGGCACCTTCTGCGGGCGGGCTAACTGTGGTCTTGGGTGAGCTGGGTCGGAGGCTACTGGATGGAGGCGGCGGCGCACCCCTCATGAAAATACTCAGCTTCTAAGCCAAAACACCCTCTACCGCTTTTCTATAAAGCGCCAGTAGCTAGATATTTCATAGCAACTGCAACAACTTGCCGACGATGCCCTCTGCGTACCGGCTCGCCACGGTTTGGATGAACTGGGGGAAGTCGACGTGGGCGGTGTCGTCGGCGCGGTCGGAGATGGTGCGCATGGCGGCGAAGGGCACGTTGTAGTCCAGGCAGACCTGGGCCACGGCGGCGCCTTCCATTTCGACGGCGAGGACCTGGTGGCCGGCGGCGCGCAGGGCGTCGCGCAGGCGCTGCGACTCCTGGGCGCTGGAGACGAAGCGGTCGCCGCTGGCGATCAGGCCCTGGTGCACGCTGCGGACCTCGGATTGCGAAGAAAAATGGCCGCTACCGCCCATCAGGCAATCGCGAGCAGCTATCAAAAGCAGAGCAGACAATGGTGCATCGCACTCCAGCACCGCGCGTGCATAGCCGGGCAGCTCCCAGCGCGGGAACAACGGGGATGCGTCCATGTCGTGCTGCAGGTAGCTCTGCGCCACCACCACGTCGCCCACGTTCACGCCGTCACCCAGGCCGCCCGCCACGCCGGTGAACACGATGCGCGCGACGCCGAAGTGCTCGATGAGCGCCGTGGCCGTGGTGGCCGCCGCCACCTTGCCGATGCCCGAGAGCGCCAGCACGACAGACCGCCCGTGCAGTTCACCGCGCCAGAACGCGCGGCCAGCGTGGGTGATGCGCTGGGGACGCTCGAGCGCGTGGACCAGGCCGGCCTGTTCTTCGGGGAGGGCGCTGAGGATGGCGGTGGTCATGCGGTGTGAGAAATGACAGAAGAACTCAAGAACGATGGACGGACGCCAGTGGCACCCTAGCTGCCCTAGCTGCCCTAGCAGGCAGCACCGCCGGGAGCACGCGCGCCAAGGACGGCCGCTGGGGGCATGGAGACGGGACGATTATCCCGCCGCACAGACCGCCAGGCTGTGGTGGCCGGCAGCGGCCATGGTGGTGACGGGATGCGGCAGCAGCGTGATCGGCGCCCAATCGCGCAGCACATCGGCCGCATGCTCCCCTTGCCCGAGCGCGCCGGACTCGACGCGGCCAAAACCGTGCACCCCGCCCGCTGCGTCCAGCGCGAAGCCATGGCGGTCGCCGAGGAAAAAGTCCACGAACAGGTCGAGGTCCGTTTGGCGGCGCGGCACGCGGGGCGGCTCTCCGACGCTGCCAGGGTACATGTCGCGCAGCCCCACGCCGCAAGCCCAGGTGGAGCCGTCGTCCAGCCGATACACGGCCACGCCATGGCCCACCCAGACGCTGCGCACGGGGCCCGGCAACCCACCCACGGGCACAGGTGCCATCACCCGCCAGGTGTTCTTGCGCAGGGCTTCAAAACCAAGCCCGCTTTCGGTAGAGCCCCAGCCGAACACCCGACCATCGGTCAGAACCGCCAGGGCGGCAAAGCCCAGCGCGTGGATGGAGCGCACCGGCGCCAGCCCGGTGATGGGCGCAGGCACCGGGTCCGTGCGCCGCTTTCCCTGGCCCAACTCGCCTTCGTATCCATTGCCCCAAGACCACACCACACCCTGCGCATCCAGCGCATACACGGCGTCGCCTGTGGGGTGTGCGACTATGGCCAGCACCGGCGGCAAGCCAGCCACCTGCACCGGCGTTGGTGCCGGCTCTGGCAGCGCCAGGCCCTTGGGCACAGGAGTGCCCATGCGCCCGCCAGCGCCCCAGGCCCAGACGGCACCGTTGTCGTCCAGGGCAAAACCGTTGTCACTGCCCATTGCGATTTGGCGCACCGGCGGCAAGCCGGAGAGCAGCCCGGGAGTGCACACGCCCTCCATCACGGGCACAGGCGAGATGTGGACTGGAATGCTGGCCAGGAAGGCCTGCAGCTCCGCGTCGAACGCAGCGTCAGTGCCCTCGTCGGCGCCCCCGTCGGCACCCTCTTCCGCGCTCTCACAGTGCTCTTGTGCCGGTGTGAGGGTCAAGCCCGGCGTGTTGGGCGGGTTGCCTGCGGGGGCGATGCCGGGGTGGCCCCTGTCACGCAGCGCGGTGGGGAGCCAGTGGGCTTTCTCGTCCGCCGGGCGACCGCGGCCCAGCATGCCGCCCGTGTTCCAACCCCAACTCCAGACGCGACACTGCCCATCCAGCGCCAGCACGGCGGATGCGTTGGCGCACACGGACCGCACCTGGGGCACGCCGGGCACGGGCTGGGGCGTCCACTGGTCAGGGCCCGGGCCGCACCCCATCTGCCCGAGATGGTTGGCACCCCAGGCCCACAGCGTGCCGGGCTGCGCCGCGGGGACCGGGACGGTCACTTCTTGTCGCGCAGCTCGCGTCGCAGGATCTTGCCCACGGGGGTCTTGGGCAGCTCGGTGCGGAACTCGATCACGCGGGGCTGCTTGTAGCCGGTGAGCTCGGCGCGGCAGAACTCCTTGACCTGGGCTTCGGTGAGCGTGGGGTCGCGCTTGACGATGACGAGCTTGACGGCTTCGCCGGTCTTCTCGTCGGGCACGCCCACCACCGCGCATTCGAGCACGCCGGGCATCTGCGCGACCACGTCCTCGACCTCGTTGGGGTACACGTTGAAGCCCGAGACCAGCACCATGTCCTTCTTGCGGTCCACGACCTTGAAGTAGCCGCGGGCGTCCATCACGCCGATGTCGCCGGACTTGAAGTAGCCATCCTCGGTCATGACCTTGGCCGTCTCGTCCGGGCGCTGCCAGTAGCCGGCCATCACCTGCGGGCCCTTGATGGCGATCTCGCCGGGCTGGCCGAGCGTGGTGACCTCGCGGCCTTCGTCGTCCAGCAGCTTCATCCAGGTGCCGGGGATGGGCACGCCGATGGTGCCGGTGTACTCGGTGCTGGTGGTCGGGTTGCAGCTGGCCGATGGGCTGGTCTCCGACAGGCCGTAGCCTTCGCAGATGGGGCAGCCGGTCTTCTCCAGCCACAGCTTGGCCACGGCGCCCTGCACGGCCATGCCGCCGCCCACGGACACCTTGAGGTTCTTCCAGTTGACGGTGTTGAAGTCCGGGTGGTTGGCCAGGCCGTTGAACAGCGTGTTCACGGCCGGGAAGCTGTGGAACGTGTGCTTGGACAGCTCCTTGAGCACCGCGGGCAGGTCGCGTGGGTTCGGGATCAGGATGGTCTTGCCGCCCGTGCGCATGCTCAGCATCATGTTCACGGTGAACGCGAAGATGTGGTACAGCGGCAGCGCGCAGATGCTGGTGGGCTGCTCGCCGGCCGGCACCTTTTTCATGACCGGGTCGTTCCAGGCCTCGGACTGCAGCACGTTGGCGATCACGTTGCGCTGCAGCAGCACCGCGCCCTTGCTCACGCCCGTGGTGCCACCGGTGTACTGCAGCAGTGCGATGTCGTCGGGCTTGATGTCGGGCTTCTTCAGCGTGCCGCGCGTGCCCTGGGCCACCGCGTCATTGAAGCGCACGGCACCAGGCAGGTTGTAGGCGGGCACCATCTTCTTGACGTTGCGCACCACGTAGTTGACCAGCGCGCCCTTGAGCAGGCCCAGCTGGTCGCCCATGGCGCACAGCACCACGTGCTTGACGGGGGTGTTGGCAATGCAGTTCTGCAGCGTGGTCGCAAAGTTCTCGATGATGACGATGGCCTTGGAGCCGGAGTCCTTGAGCTGGTGCTCCAGCTCGCGCGGGGTGTACAGCGGGTTCACGTTGACCACCACGAAGCCGGCGCGCAGGATGGCCGCCACGGTGACGGGGTACTGCGGCACGTTGGGCATCATGATGGCCACACGGTCGCCCTTGACCAGGCCCAGGCCCTGCAGGTAGGCCGCAAACGCGCTCGACAGAGAGTCGGTCTGGGCATAGGTCACGTCCTTGCCCATGAAGCTGTAGGCCACGCGGTCGGCGTACTTGGAGAACGCTTCGTCCATGAGCGCCACGAGGGACGGGTATTGCGAGGGGTCGATATCTGCAGGCACGCCTTGCGGATAGGCGGCCAGCCAGGGGCGGTCGGTCATGGTGTCTGTCTCTCCAAACTCTTTTGAAACTGAATGCAATGAAACCCCGGCATTGTCCCTGCCGGTGCGGGTTTCGGGGGTGTGTGGTTTCCCTAGGCGCAAAGGGCTTTGCGGGTCGCCCTGCCGCCAGGGGCGCGGGAAACCGCGCGGGGTCTATTCGATGGCCTTGCCGATGTCCTCGACCACCTTCTTGGCGTCGCCAAAGACCATCATGGTCTTGTCCATGTAGAACAGTTCGTTGTCCAGGCCCGCGTAGCCCGCGGCCATGGAGCGCTTGTTCACGATCACCGTCTTGGCCTTGTAGGCCTCCAGGATGGGCATGCCGTAGATGGGGCTGCCCTTGGTGTGCGCGGCGGGGTTCACCACGTCGTTGGCACCGAGGATGATGGCCACGTCGGCCTGGCCGAACTCGCCGTTGATGTCTTCCATCTCGAACACCTGGTCGTAGGGCACCTCGGCCTCGGCCAGCAGCACGTTCATGTGGCCGGGCATGCGGCCCGCCACGGGGTGGATGGCGTACTTGACGGTGATGCCCTTTTCGGTGAGCTTGGCGGCCAGCTCCTTGACCGCATGCTGGGCGCGCGCCACGGCCAGGCCGTAGCCGGGCACGATGACCACGGTCTCGGCATTGCCCAGCACGAAGGCCGCATCGTCCGAGCTGCCGGTCTTGACGGGCCGCTGCTCCTTGGCGCCCGAAGCGGCGCTTGTCGCCTCGCCGCCGAAGCCGCCCAGGATCACGTTGAAGAACGAGCGGTTCATGGCCTTGCACATGATGTAGCTCAGGATCGCACCCGAGCTGCCCACCAGCGACCCGGCAATGATCAGCATGCTGTTGTTGAGCGAAAAGCCGATGCCCGCCGCGGCCCAGCCCGAGTAGCTGTTGAGCATGGACACCACCACCGGCATGTCGGCCCCGCCGATGGGAATGATGATGAGCACGCCCAGCACGAACGACAGCGCCAGCATGGCGAAGAAGGCCGTCCAGTTCTCGGTGAACATGAACACCAGGCCCAGCCCCACGGTGGCCAGACCCAGCACGAGGTTAAGCATGTGCTGGCCCGCGAACTGCACCGGCGCGCCCTGGAACAGGCGGAACTTGTACTTGCCCGACAGCTTGCCGAACGCGATGACCGAGCCGCTGAACGTGATGGCACCGATGGCCGCGCCCAGGAACAGCTCGAGCCGGTTGCCCGCCGGGATGGGCTGGCCCTTGGCCACGATCTGGAACGCCCAGGGTTCGGCCACGGCCGCGACCGCGATGAACACGGCGGCCAGGCCGATCATGCTGTGCATGAAGGCCACGAGCTCGGGCATCTTGGTCATCTCGACCCGCTGGGCCATGAAGGCGCCTGCAGCGCCGCCCACCACCAGCGCCCCCAGCACGTACACCATGCCCTGGGCCTTGCCGCCCGACAGCTCGACGATGAGCGCAGCGGTGGTCAGGATGGCGATCGCCATGCCCGCCATGCCGAACGCATTGCCGCGGATGGAGGTGGTGGGATGCGAGAGCCCCTTGAGCGCCTGGATGAAGCAGACGCTGGCCACCAGGTACAGCAGCGTGACGAGGTTCATGCTCATGCCTGGCCTCCTTCAGCCTTGGGGGCAGCAACCTTCTTTTCTTTTTTCTTGAACATCTCCAGCATGCGCCGCGTGACGAGGAAGCCCCCGAATACGTTGACCGCCGCCAGCGCCACCGCCAGCACCCCCATGCTCTTGCCCAGCGTGGTCTCGGTGAGCGCGGCGGCCAGCATGGCCCCCACGATCACGATGGCCGAGATGGCGTTCGTCACCGCCATCAGCGGCGTGTGCAACGCGGGCGTCACCGTCCAGACCACGTGGTAGCCCACGTAGATGGCCAGCACGAAGATAATGAGGTTGATGAGGGTGGGCGAGACGGCGTCCATGGAGAGTCCTTCGTTCAGTGCGTTTTCAGGAAGACCAGGGGCCAGAAGACGCTTTCTTCTTGGCAAAGTAAGCATCCACCGCGTCGATGAGCTGCTGCTGTGCAGCGTTGGCGGGCGGCTCGATCTGTGCGGCCGCGCGCATCACGGCCTGCAGTGTCTGCACGTGGTAGTCGGTGAACTTGTCGGCGCTGCGTTCGAACAGCACCGGCAGCTCGCGCACCTCCAGAGCCCGGCTGCGCAGCAGATGCGCGCTGGCCACCCAGAGGTTGGCGGCATCCGATTCACTGAGCTGCAGGTGTTCGCGCAGCAGGGCCTGTACGCCGGCCTTTTGCTGCACCGTGATCGCGCCGGTGGTCTGCACCGTGGCCAGGGCCATCACGGCGACGACGTCCACCGGGTGGTCCAGCGCATACAGCGGCGGCGTCTGCACTTTCTTGCGCCAGGCGCGGCGGTGAAAAAAGGTCAACGGATTGAGCCAGCCCACATCGATGCCGAAGCGGCGCAAGGCCTCCATCGCCATGGTGAACGTGATGACCAGGCCCAGAATCTGCAGAACGACACCCATGTTGAGAACTCCAGTCGGTGGGCGGTGGGAAGGCGGTAAGTGGGGGCTTGCTGCGTGCTCAGTTCGGCACGGCAAAGGGAAACGGCGGCACGGGGAAGAAGCCATCGGCCATGCCGGTGCTCACGCGAGCGGCCTCGGCCACCTTGTGGCTCCATTCCTGGGCCGGGTAGCCCGCGCGCAGGAACTCTTCGTTGTTGCTCGTCTTCGGCCGCAGCAGGCGCTGGTCGACCATCGCGTTGATCTCGACATACGAGCCGCCTTGCGTTGCAAAGCGGTAGTTCAGGTGCGAATACGGCTGCAGCGGCGTGGCCTTGTGCTCAGCCATCCAGCGCACCACACCAGGGTGGTTCTTGTCCATCCAGTCGGCATTGTTGGCCCACCGCTTGAAGCGCAGGCAGTCGATGCGCACGGGGCTGCCCTTGGCGGCGTCTTCCACGGTCATGCCTTGCTGCAGGGGGCAGCTGCCCGTCCAGAGCGTAGCGTCGCGCGGGATGTCCGTGCGGTTGGTCTGCACCAGCATCACGGCCAGCAGCTCACGGTTGGCGCCGCGCAGCGCCACAGCGCGCGTCTGCAGCGGAAACGCGCCGGGCAGCGGGTGCAGCGGGAAGGCCTCGTTCGTGGCGCCCAGGTCTTCCCACGCCACAGACGGCAGCACCACGCGCGTTCGGCCGGCGCTGTACTCGGTGGGGCCCGCGGGTATGGGTGCACAGCCGCTCACGGCCAGCACGCCACAGGCGGCCAGCAGCCAGCCACTGCGGCGGGGCGTGGCGGACAACATCTCTTGCAAATTCTTCAGCAGGCTCATGCGCGCTTTACCGTGCCCTCGTGTGCCATGAGGCAGGCGGCAACAATGTCGTCCTGCAAGTCCATGTGCAGAGCACCTTCCTTGTTGATGATGAGTTTGAGAAAGTCGAGCACGTTGCGCGCATAGAGCGCGGACGCATCGGCGGCGACGAGCGCCGGCAGATTCGTCTCGCCCACCAGCGTGACGCCGTGCTTGACCACTGTCTGGCCCGCTTCGGTGAGCGGGCAGTTGCCGCCCTGGGGGGCGGCCAAATCGACGATGACAGAACCGGCCTTCATCGACCGGACCATGTCTTCGGTCACCAGGACCGGCGCGGCGCGGCCGGGGATCAGCGCCGTGGTGATGACCACATCGGCCTGGGCCACGCGCTTGGCCACCTCGGCCTTCTGGCGGTCAAGCCAGCTTTGCGGCATGGGCCGCGCATAGCCGCCCACACCCTCGGCCGCGTCTTTTTCTTCCTGCGTCTCGTAGGGCACGTCGATGAACTTGGCGCCCAGCGATTCGACCTGTTCCTTCACGCTGGGGCGAACGTCCGATGCCTCGATGACAGCCCCCAACCGCTTGGCGGTGGCGATCGCCTGCAAGCCCGCCACGCCCACGCCCAGGATCACGACACGCGCGGCCTTGACGGTGCCAGCCGCGGTCATGAGCATGGGGAAGAAGCGCTGGTAGCGGTCGGCCGCAATGATCACGGCCTTGTAGCCGGCGATGTTGGCCTGGGAGGACAACACGTCCATGCTTTGCGCCCGGGTGGTGCGCGGTGCGGCCTCCAGGGCGTAGGCGGTGACGCCCGCGCTGGCCAGCCGCTGCAGGCCCGCGGCGTCGAAGGGGTTGAGCATGCCCACCACGGTGGCGCCCGCACGCAGGCGGGGAGCTTCGGCGTCCGAGGGGGTGCGCACCTTGAGCACCAGGTCGGCGCCCCAGGCGCCAGCCGCGTCGGAGATTTCAGCGCCGGCGGCTTCGTAGGCGGCGTCCGTGACGCTGGCGGCCACACCCGCACCCGACTCGATGCGCAGGGTGTGGCCCTGCGCCTTCAGCTTCTTGACCGTCTCGGGCGTCACGGCGACCCGGGTCTCTCCTGCCATCGATTCCGCAGGCACACCAATCAGCATGTCATCTCCTCGGTGAGGGTCAGTGGAATTACTTACTGACCACGAGCTTACATGAAGAATTTCTCATGACTGTCGCCTTTGTCTGATGTAGAGGGAACTCCCCACCCCTGCAAAGGATCGCGTGCCACGCAAGGTGCCGAGTGTGCACGCTAATTCGCGACAGCCTGCCGTTGGCGTCCAGGGAACAGACCGCACAGGCCGTAAAAAAGCCCGGCCGCCTTGTGTGCAACCGGGCTCCCAGGCGGCAGTCAGTACCGCGCGCCGTCGGTCAGTTCACCACCTGCGCCAGCGCGCCGGATGCGTACTGACGGGCCACGTCCTGCAGGCTGTGGCCCTTGATCTTGGGGCCCTGGCCTTCGCAGCCGAACTCGAGGTAGCGCGCCTTGCAGACCTGCTTGGCGGCTTCGCGGGCGGGCTTGAGCCATTCGCGCGCGTCGAACTTGTCGGGGTTCTCGGCCAGGAACTTGCGCACCGCGCCGGTCATGGCCAGGCGGATGTCGGTGTCGATGTTGATCTTGCGCACGCCGAACTTGATGGCTTCCTGGATCTCCTCGACCGGCACGCCGTAGGTTTCCTTCATCTTGCCGCCGTACTGGTTGATGATGGCCAGCAGCTCCGCAGGCACCGACGACGAGCCGTGCATCACCAGGTGGGTGTTGGGAATGCGCTGGTGGATTTCCTTCACGCGGCTGATGGCCAGGATGTCGCCGGTGGGCTTGCGGCTGAACTTGTAGGCGCCGTGGCTGGTGCCGATGGCAATGGCCAGGGCATCGAGCTGCGTGGCCTTGACGAACGTGGCTGCCTCTTCGGGGTCGGTCAGCATCTGGCTGTGGTCGAGCTTCACGTCGGCGCCGATGCCGTCTTCCTCGCCGGCTTCACCGGTTTCGAGGTTGCCCAGGCAACCCAGCTCGCCCTCCACCGTCACGCCCACCTTGTGGGCCATCTCGACGACCTTGCGGGTCACTTCCACGTTGTATTCGAAGGACGAAGGCGTCTTGCCGTCTTCCATCAACGAGCCGTCCATCATCACCGAGCCGAAGCCCAGGTCGATGGCGCCGGAGCAGATCTTGGGCGAGGTGCCGTGGTCCTGGTGCATCACCAGCGGGATGTGCGGAAAGGCCTCGACTGCAGCCTGGATCAGGTGCTTGATGAAGGGCTCGCCGGCGTATTTGCGGGCACCGGCACTGGCCTGCAGGATGACCGGCGCGCCCACTTCGTCGGCGGCGGCCATCACGGCCTGGACCTGCTCCAGGTTGTTGACGTTGAAGGCAGGGATGCCGTAGCTGTGGGCGGCGGCATGGTCGAGCAGTTCGCGCATCGAAACGAGGGGCATGGTCGTGATGTCCGTTCAAGTGGGTGAGAGTTCGCAGTCGGCCTGGTGGGGCCAGACGGGGACCTGGGCGGTGGTAACCGCTTGGTAACTCGCAATTTTAACCGGCGAGCATGACGGCGGCTTCGGGCAAATCCAACCGGTAGCAGGTGGTAAAGGGCGCATGGGCCTCGGCCTTGCCGAAGTGACCGCCATGGATGTCCGCCACACGCCGCAGGATTTCATGGCCCAGGTGCAGGCTGTCCCGCTGCGCCGCTGGTGCTGCGCCGTCACCGTCACTGCGGCTGCGCGCACCGTCATCGCTGATCTGCAGCCAGGCGCCGCCCGCGCCATCGGCCACCCCCAGCTGCACCGCAATGCTGGTGCCCTCGGGCGTGTGCTTGAGCGCGTTTTCCACCAGGTTGCGCAGCGCCATCTCCAGCAGCACCGCGTGGCCGGGCACCACCAGCGACGGAGGGGCCGACAGCGCGATCTCGTCGCCGCGCTGCCAGGCGGCCTGCGCATAGTCGGCGCACACGGCGCGCGCCAGCGCACTCACATCCACCGGGGCCTTCACCTCGTGCAGCTCTGCGCGGCTTGCGCGTGCCAGGGCCAGCAACTGGTTGAGCACGTGGCCGGCCCGGAGGGCATCTTCGCCAATGCGCGCAACCGCCTGCTGCCGCGCCGCATCGTCCAGGTCTCCGCCCAGGGCACTGGCCTGCAGCGCGATGGATGACAGCGGCGTGCGCAGTTCGTGGGCCACCTCGTTGGCCAGGCGCCGCTCGCGCACCATCGCGGCCTGCTGGCGGTCCAGCAGGGTGTTGATGGAAGCCACCACTGATTCGAACTCGCTCCACGCGTGGCGCGACGCCAGGCGCTGCGTGCTGGCCGGGTCAAGCGCCGCCACATCGGCGGACAGCGCATACAGGGGCCGCAAGCCCCGCCACAGCGCAAGGCCGAGTGCCAGCGACACCACGGGCAGCAGCCACAGGCCGGGCTCGATCATCTGCTCGGCGATGTCTTCGGCCAGCTCGTCGCGCTCGCGCAACTCCAGCAGCACCGTGATCCGGCGGGTGCGCGCCGCGTCCCATTGAGAAAAGCTGCGCCACACTGCACCGTCGGGGCCGAGGGTCATGCTGGCAAAACCGTCGTCGCCGCGAAACGACGGCAGCGGCGCCGCGCCCGTGTGGTGCAGCAATCGGCCCTGCGCATCCCATTGCACGACGCTCAGCGACTGCTGGTAGTCGTGCGACTTGAGCCAGGGGGTGGCCGCGCGCGGAGTGATCTGCGGCTCTTCCATGGCCTCGGATGCCCGCAGGTTGAGCAGCAGGGCGGCCACGCTGGCCAGATGCCCGTCGGTCAGCTCGTCGGCCTCGTGCACACCCGTCTGGTAGCCGATCAGCACGAAGCTGGCCCACACCAGCGCCAACGCGCCCAGCGACCACAGCAGCAGCTGGCGGGTCAGCGACGCACGGCGAACGGAGGCCACCGGGCTGGCAGGTGCAGGTGCAGATGCAGGTGCAGGTGCGTTCGTCATGCGGCGTCCTGGGGCATGAAGTAGCCCACGCCGCGCATGGTCTGGATGCAGGTGCTGCCCAGCTTGCGGCGCAGGTGGTGGATGTGGACCTCCACCGCATTGCTCTCGATGGCCGCGTCCCAGCTGTACAGCCGCTCTTCGATCTGCGGGCGCGACAGCACGCGGCCGCGCGCCTGCAGCAGCACCAGCAGCACCGAGAACTCCCGCGGCGACATCTCCACCGGCTTGCCGTCCCGGCGCACCGAGCGCGCCGCGGGGTCCACCTCGATATCGCCATAGCGGATGGTGGGCGACGCGCGGCCCACGGCCCGGCGCAGCAGTGCACGCAGCCGGGCATCGAGTTCGTCCACGTCGAAAGGCTTGGCCAGGTAATCGTCGGCCCCCAGGTCCAGCCCTGCGATGCGCTCATGCACCTGGTCGCGCGCGGTGACGATCAGCACCGGGGTGGCCGGGTCCGGCAGCACGGCGGGCGCGGAGCTGTCGGCCACCGGGCTCAGGCGCAGGCGCCGCAGCAGCTCGCTGCCGTCGCCGTCCTTCAGGCCCAGGTCCAGCAGCACGGCGTCGAACCGCTCGGCGCGCAAGGCGCTCCACGCGCTGGCCACGCCGTCGCACACGTCCACCGCATAGCCGCGCTGCTGAAGGTTGGTGCGCAGGCCACTGGCAATGCCTGCATCGTCTTCGACCACAAGGATTCGCATGCGGGCATTGTCGCCGGGCTGGCCGGCTTTGCGAGCGGGCGTCATTAAGACGGCGTTAAGTGCGGCCGCCTAAGGTCCGCCCATGTTTCGAGCCACGCCCCCTTCCTATTCCGCTTCCCCGTTCTCGTCCTCTTCCTCGTCCTCTTCAGACGCTGCCCGCCACCGCGCCACCTGGTGGTGGACGCTCGGGGCCTTGGCGTGCGTGGTGGCCTGGGACGCAGCCGGGCAGGACCTGCAGGCGGCCCACCTGTTCGGCACGGGCTCCGGCTTTCCGATGCGCGACCATTGGCTGCTGGTGCAGGTGCTGCACGAAGGCGCACGCTACCTGGCGTGGCTGGTGGCATTGCTGCTGGCGCTGGGCGTGTGGTGGCCGTGGGGCATGCTGCGGCGACTGGACACGGCCGGGCGGCTGCAGATCGCGGCGAGCGCGCTGCTGGCGCTGGCAGTGGTCAGCGTGATGAAGAACCTCAGCACCACCAGCTGCCCGTGGGATCTGGCGGAGTTCGGCGGCGTGGCACGCCATGCCTCGCACTGGGCGCTGGGCACGCTCGACGGCGGCAGCGGACGGTGCTTTCCGGCGGGCCACGCGTCGGCAGGTTTTGCGTTTGTCGGCGGCTACTTTGCGCTGAGGCGGACGGAGCCTGGCGCGGCCCGTTGGTGGCTGGGCGCCGCCATGGCTGCGGGTTTTGTGCTGGGCGGCGCGCAGCAGATGCGGGGCGCCCACTTCATGAGCCACACACTGTGGACGGGCTGGCTGTGCTGGACCACCGGCTGGATCTGCGACATGGCGGCCACCGCGCTGCGCCAGCGCCTGTCGGCCTGGGTGGGCGGGCCCGTCGGCACCGGGGCGGCGTCTTAGCTGCGGGATGGCTGCCCGGGCTGGGCCGGCAAAACGGGCAGTTCCTCAAGCCCGTAGGCGGTAGGACCGATGGCTCGCCACCAACCGATCTGCCGCAGGCTTGCAGCCCCCGGCCATCCATCGGCCGTCGGCGGGGATCAACCGGCCACGCAGATCTTCAGCATGTTGGTGCCGCCCGGCGCGCCCATGGGCTCGCCGCAGGTGATCGCGTACACGTCGCCCTTTTGCACGATGTTGCGACTCTTGAGGTGTCGCTCGGCCTGCTCCAACGCGGTGTCGCGGTCTGCGCTGGTGTCCATGAGCAGCGGGCGCACGTTGCGGTACATGGCCATCTTGCGCTGCGTGGCGACCTTGGGCGTCAGCGCGTAGATCGGGATGTCGATGCTGTGGCGGCTCATCCACAGCGCCGTGGCGCCGCTGTCCGTCATGGCCACGATGGCCTTGGCGCCCAGGTGGTGGGCGGTGAACAGCGCACCCATGGCGATGGACTGGTCGATCCGGCCAAAGGTCTGGCCCGTGAAGTCGGCGTCGAGCTGGTGGTCTTCGGCCGCTTCGGCGGCGGCGCAGATGGTGGCCATTTCTTCCACGGTCTCGAGCGGGTAACGGCCGGCAGCCGTTTCGGCGCTCAGCATCACGGCGTCGGTGCCGTCCAGCACCGCATTGGCCACGTCGCTCACCTCGGCGCGCGTGGGCACGGGGTTGGTGATCATGCTCTCCATCATCTGCGTGGCGGTGATCACGACCTTGTCCAGCTCGCGCGCCATGCGGATCATCTTCTTTTGCAGCGCCGGCACGGCCGCGTTGCCCACTTCCACGGCCAGGTCGCCGCGGGCCACCATGATGCCGTCGCTCACGCGCAGGATGGACTCCAGGTGCGGGATGGCCTCGGCACGCTCGATCTTGGCGATCAGGCCCGGCTTGTGGCGGTACTCGGACGCGGCCACGTTGCACAGCTGGCGCGCCATCTCCATGTCGGTCGCGTTCTTCGGAAAGCTCACGGCCACGTAGTCGGCCTGAAAGCTCATCGCCGTGCGGATGTCCTCCATGTCCTTGGCCGTGAGGGCCGGCGCCGTGAGGCCCCCGCCCTTCTTGTTGATGCCCTTGTTGTTGGACAGCTCGCCGCCCACCTTCACGGTGGTGTGGACTTCTTCGCCGCGCACCGCATCCACCGTGAGGACGATGAGGCCGTCGTTGAGCAGCAGCAGGTCACCCGCTTTCACATCGCGCGGCAGCTCCTTGTAATCGAGGCCCACGCCTTCGATATCGCCCGGCTCGGTGCGCGATGCGTCCAGCACGAACTTGGCGCCGTGCTCGAGCTGCACCTTGCCCTCGGCGAACTTGCCCACGCGGATCTTGGGGCCCTGCAGGTCGGCCATGATGGCGACCTCGCGGCCTGCGCGCTGGGCGGCAGCGCGCACCGTAGCGGCGCGGTCGATGTGGTCTTGCGCCTTGCCATGGCTGAAGTTCAGCCGCACCACGTTCACGCCCGCGCGGATCATGGCCTCCAGCAGTGCCGGGTCGCTCGATGCGGGGCCCAGGGTGGCAACAATCTTGGTGGCGCGGCGGGTACTGGGCATGGTTTTGTCTCTTTCTTTGTGTGGCGGATGTAATCGAATTTCAATTCTCACACGAAGCGGTTACGGGCCGGTTACCTCTCGGAAACCCCTGCTGAGCGGTGCGGAGTTACAGCAACGGTTGCGAGAGCAGATGGGCCAGCACGTGTGCGATGACGGCAGCCTCCAGGCCCTGGCGCGCAAAGAGCCAGCCCGCCACCAGCCCGAACGCCGTGTTGCCCACCAGCACAAAGGCGATGACCGGCACCGTCAGCACGCCCGCCATGGCCTGCGCCGCCGGCAGGTGCCCCAGCGCAAACAGCAGTGCGCTGACCAAAACCGCAACGCCCACCACGCCGCCGCCCGGACGACCCAGGCCGCGCTGCGCGATGCGCCAGCCCAGCCACAGCAGCAGCGTCATCACCCCCCAGCGCACCAGCAGCTCTTCGGTCACACCGCCGTACAGCAGCTTGACCACCAGGGGCATCGCGCTGCCCGGGTCCGACGGTTTCAGCGCTTCCGGCGCCAGCCGCGACAGCGCCCAGAGCCAGGCGGCGCCGGCCACACCGCCCAGCACGCCCGGCAGCCACTGCGCGCGCAGCACCGGGCCCACGGGCTGCCCGGCCAGCCATGCCGATACCGCCGGTGCCGTGAGCCCGACACGCGGCGCCAGCCACACGCCCACGCCCACGGCCAACGCCAGCAGCACCGCGGTCTGCAGCCCGCTGAGCAGCACGATGGCCCACAGCGGCAGCGGAAACATCGCCGCGTTGGCGGCCAGGGGCGGCAGCAGCGCCCACACCACGGCCACTACGCCGGGTAGGCCCAGCAGCCACAGGGCCCCGGCCAGCCGCCACCTGGAGACTTTCGAAGACGGCTCCGGCGGGCTCGCCGGCACGTCGTCGCGCGCGGTGCTGCCGAGCGGTTGCGGGTTCAAGCGCTGTCGCGCATCAGCGCTTCGATCTCGTCGGCCTTCACGGGCACGCCGCGGGTGATCAGCTCGCAGCCCGCGTCATTGACGATCGCATCGTCCTCGATGCGGATGCCGATGTTGTGGAACTGCGCGGGCACCCCGTCGGCCGGGCGCACGTAGATGCCGGGCTCGATGGTGAGCACCATGCCCGGGCGCAGCACGCGGCTCGGGCGGTTGGTGATGGTCTCGCCGGACAGCGGGTCCCTGCGCTCGCTCACCTGGCCCACCTCGCCGGGCTCCACGTAGCTGCCGCAGTCGTGCACGTCCATGCCCAGCCAGTGGCCGGTGCGGTGCATGTAGAACTGGAAGTACGCGCGCGTGTCGATCACGTCCTGCGCGCTGCCCACCTGGTTGCGGTCCAGCAGGCCCAGGTCCAGCATGCCCTGCGCCAGCACGGCCACGGTGGCGTCGTGCGGGTCATTGAAGCGCGCGCCCGCCTTGGTGGCCGCCACGGCCGCGTCCTGGCTGGCCAGCACCAGGTCGTACAGCGCGCGCTGCGGCCCGGTGAAGCGGCCGTTGGCCGGGAAGGTGCGTGTGATGTCGCTGGCGTAGCCGTCGAGCTCGCAACCCGCGTCGATGAGCACCAGCTCGCCGTCGCGCACCGGGGCGGCGTCAGCGCGGTAGTGCAGCACGCAGGCGTTGGCCCCGGCCGCCACGATGGAGCTGTACGCCGGGTACTGCGAGCCCTCGTCGCGGAATGCGTGCAGCAGCTCGGCATCCAGGTGGTATTCGCGCACGTCCTGCCCGGCGCGCAGCATGCGGGCCGAGCGCTGCATGGCGCGGATGTGCGCCCGGGCACTGATGTCGCTGGCGCGGCGCATGATGTCCTGCTCGTGCGCATCCTTGATGAGCCGCATCTCGTCGAGCAGCGTGCACACATCGTTCTGCTCGGCCGGGCACAGCGCGCCGTAGCGCACCCGCGCCCGCACCGCGTTCAGCCAGCCCTCCACCCGCGCCGCCAGGCCGGCGTGCGTGGCAAAGGGGTACCACACGCAACTGCGGTTCTCCAGCAGCCGGGGCAGCTTGGCATCGAGCTCGGCGATGGAATGCGCCGCATCCACCCCCAGGCCGCCCGGTGCCGCCGCGGGGCCTAGCCGGTAGCCGTCCCAGATCTCGCGCTCCAGGTCCTTGGGTTGGCAAAACAGCGTGCTGCGGCCGTCCGCCGCCACCACCAGGCAGGCGCCGGGCTCGATGAAACCGGTCAGGTAATAGAAATAGCTGTCGTGCCGGAACAAAAAGTCCGTGTCCCGGTTGCGCGGCCGCTCGGGCGCGGTGGGGATGATGGCGATGCCCCCGGCGCCCAACTGGGCAGCAAGGCGCGCGCGGCGCTGGGCGTAGATGGAATGCGAGGACGTTGAGCTCATCCGCTATTTTTATCGCGAAACCATGGCCGGACGCGGGGCAGTGACATCTGCCGATCCAACAATTCCAAAAATCCCTCCGCACCCCTCCTGTCTGTTGACAAACGAATTCAAATGAATACCATCGCATTCAACACTGCATGAGGTTCACACATGTCCGCCACGCCCACCACCACCATGGAGCCCCTTTCCGCCCGGATACCGAGCGACCTTTACCTGTGGCTGGCCCAGCTGCAGGTCGAGGGCGCCACCACGAACAGCGACAAGCTGCGCGTGCTGCTGGGCCAGCTCAAGCGCCACCACGACGGTGCGCTGGACTATGTCGCCGCGCATGCCTGGGCGCGGGACATCACCGGGCGGCTGCGCGAATCGCTGGTGCGCACCGAAGGCCAGACGGGGCGGCATTCCGATGTGCTCAACGCCATGCTGGACCATGTCACCACCTGCCTGGCGATCATCGTGAGCAACGCCCCCGCCTCCGAGCAGGAGGCCTCCCGGCTGGAAGACCTGCTGGTGCGCCGGGGCTTCGCGCTCAGTGAGATGCTGCTGCGCCAGGCGACCACCAGCCAGGCGAGCGCCTACGATCCGGCCGTCGTGCAGCGGCATGCGGCAGCGACACTGGAGCTGGCCCGCACCATTCACCCCCCTGTTTCAAAAGGAGCTTGAGATGGCAGATTCCCTGAAGACCCGCGTTGGACGCGTGATCACCGGCAGCGTCCACGCGCTGGTGGACCACCTGGAGAACCAGGCCCCCGTGGCCGTGATGGAGCAGTCGCTGCGCGAGGCCGATGCCGTCATCGGCGAGGTCCGCCACGAACTGGGCCTGGCCAGCGCCAACCGGCACCTGGCCCAGCAGCAGCACGCCAACCTCAACGGCCAGCACGGCAAGCTCGGCGAGCAGATCGAGCAGGCCCTGGCCGCAGGCCGCGAGGATCTGGCACGCGCTGCGGTGGCCCGCCAGCTCGACATCGAGGCGCAGATCCCCGTGCTGGAGACCACGCTGGCAGAGCTGGCGCGGCAGGAGAGCGAGCTCACCGGCTACGTGGCCGCGCTGCTGGCCAAGCAGCGCGAAATGGCCGAAGCGCTCGAAGCCTTCCGCAAGAGCCGCGCCAGCGCCGTGCCATCCGCTGCTGCGCAGCCTGGCGGTGCCAACCCGGCGCAGCGCATGGAGGCGGTGGCTGGCGCGTTCGACCGCGTCTACGCCCGCCAGACCGGCCTGTCGGGCACGGACCGCAGCAATACGCTGGACCAGGCCGCCAAGCTCAAGGAGCTCGATGACCTGGTGCGCGACAACAAGATCGCCGAGCGCATGGCACAACTGAGGGCCGTCAAGTCGTGATCGTCGGCCTGTTCACCGCCCCGGAGACCTGGCCCTTCGGCGTGGCCTTTGCGCTCATCGTCGGCATTGCGCTGATCGAGGGCCTGGGCATGCTGATCTCGCTGAGCCCCAGCAACTGGATCGACGACCTGCTGCCCGACGTGCATGGAGAAAGCGGCCTGGACCGGGTGCTGGGCTGGCTGCACCTGGGCAAGGTGCCTTCGCTGGTGCTGATGGTGCTGTTCCTTGCGGGCTACGCCGTGTTCGGCTACAGCCTGCAGAAGGTCGCGCACGGCCTGCTGGGGTTTTACCTGCCGGTGTGGGTCGCAGGCCTTGCGGCCGTGGCCCCGGGTATGGCCACGGTACGCAGCCTGGGCGCGCTCATCGCCCACATCATCCCGCGCGACGAGACCTCGGCCGTGAGCGAGATGTCGCTCATCGGCCGCCCGGGCGTCGTCTCCGCCGGTGCGGCGCGCCGCGGCCTGGCCGCGCAGGCCCGCGTGCGCGACACGCATGGCCGCACCCACTACCTGATGGTGGAGCCCGATGTGGATGACGAGGTCTTCGACGAAGGCGCGCAGATCCTCATCGTGCGCAAGGTGGGCGCCTTCTACCGCTGCATCGCCAACCCGCATCCAGCGCTGATGTAGCCCCGCTGATCACCCAAATCCAACAGACATCCAAAGAGGGAGAACCTAGAAAATGACCAACCTGATCGAAATGGGCACCATCGCAGGCATTGCCCTGCTGGCCCTGCTGACCATCGGCATCGTGTTTTCGCGCCTGTACAAGCGCTCCACCAAAGAGACGGCCTTCGTGCGCACGGGCCTGGGCGGCCAGAAGGTCATCATGGACGGCGGCGCCATCCTGCTGCCGGTGTTTCACGAGCGCGTGCTGGTGAACATGAACACCCTGAAGCTCGAAGTGGTGCGCCGCGCCAAGGAAAGCCTGATCACCAAGGACCGCATGCGCGTGGACGTGACCGCCGCCTTCTTCGTGCGCGTCAAGCAGACCGAAGAGGCCGTGAGCATCGCCGCCCAGACGCTGGGCGCCCGCACCATGAGCCCCGAGGAGCTCAAGGCGCTGGTGGAAGACAAGTTCGTCGACTCGCTGCGCGCCACCGCCGCCACCATGACCATCCAGGAGCTGCAGGACAAGCGCCGCGACTTCGTGCAGGCCGTGCAGAACGCCGTGGCCGAAGACCTGGAGAAGAACGGCCTGGAGCTTGAATCCGTCTCGCTTACCAGCCTGGACCAGACCGAAAAGCAGTTTTTCAACCCCAACAACGCCTTCGACGCCGAGGGCCTGACGCGCCTGACCGAGCAGACCGAGGCACGCCGCAAGCAGCGCAACGACGTGGAGCAGGACACCGAAGTGCAGGTGCGTACCAAGGACCTGGAAGCCACCCGCCAGAAGCTCACCATTGAGAAGGACCAGGAGTTCGCGTCGCTGTCGCAAAAGCGCGAGATCGAGAACTCCCGCGCCGAGCAGGCCGCCCTCATCGCCACGCAACAGGCCGAGCGCAACCGCGAGGCCGAGGCCGCCAAGATCGAAGCCGAGCGCCAGGTGAGCCAAAAGCGCATCGAGGCCGAGCGCGAGATCAAGGCTGCCGAGATCGAAAAGAACCTGGTCATCCAGACCCGCGAGATCGAACTGGAACGCCACACCGAGACCAAGCGCGCCGAGCAGCGCAAGCAGGTGGAAATCGCCCGCCAGGACACGCAGATCGCCATTGCCACCAAGTCGCGCGAGCAATCGGATGCGGACGCCGCCGCCAACCTGGCCCGCGCAGAGGCCGTGAAAGCCGAAGAAGCCGTGAACACCGCGCGCCAGGTGGCCGTGGCCGAGCGTGACAAGAGCATCCAGCTGATCGAGGCGTCGAAAGACGCCGAGCAGAACGCCATTTCCGTTCGCGTGTCCGCGTCGGCCGAAAAGGAAGCGGCGATGGACCGCGCCGAAGCGATCACCATCGAGGCCCGCGCCCGCCAGGCGGCGGCCCTGGCCGAGGCCGAAGGCAAGCGCGCTCTGAACGAAGCGCTCAACACCTTGTCTGCAGCGCAGGTGGACCTGCAGGTGCGCAGCCTGCTGCTGCAGCAACTGCCGCAGATCATCGAGCAGGCCGTGCGCCCCATGGAGAAGATCGACTCGATCCGCATCGTTCAGGTGGGCGGCATGCCCGGCAGCCAAGGCGGCCAGGGCCCAGCGGCAGGCGGCAATGGAGCGCAGGGCACCTTCCCGGAGCAGGTCATGAACTCGGCCCTGCAGTACCAGATCGCCAAGCCCATCGTCGATGCGGTGATGAAGGACGCAGGCTTGTCCAACGAAGGCATCACCGGCATGGCGCAGAGCCTGGCAGGCATGCTGGGCGGACAGCCGACGGCCGAGCGCGCTGCCGCCCGGCCCGCAGAGTAAGCGGCAAGGTCAGAAGCCGCGGACGCTGCCCGCCGCCGACCGAGCAGGCCGGGCGGCCCGCGGCTCATGGCAGACTCGACGCCTCACGATGCGCCGCCGCCCCGGGCGATGGTCTCGAAGGCGCCCTGCTCTGCCACTTTCCCTGCAACCATGCTCAACCTGCTCAATGCCCTGCTGCACCTCATCGTGGCCGTCCTGCTGCCGCTGCTCGGCCTGCTGCTGACGAGTGCGCTGCTGATCTATGCGATGTATGTGCGCTGGGTCGACATCCCGAACAAGTGGCTGCTCACCCGCCGGGGCCTGGTGATCGCCTGCGCGGTGGCGGCAGCCTGCAACCTGCTGCTGATAGCACAGCTCTTCCTGTCGCACAGCGCCAAGCAGGCGCGGCAGGATGGCGCGGTGGTGCGTGCGAGCCGGGAGAAGTTTGTGCTGCCGCAGGACTTTCAGTACGGCGAACTGCTGATCCCTGCGGGCAGCCTCATCAACCGCAACGACCCGTTCGACAAGGGCGCGCCGGGCCGTCCTTTGGCGCTCTACGGGCTGGAGGCCGTGCGGTTCGCGGAACCGGTGCAGGTGGCCTCCGTCTGGGCCAGCGCGCTGCAGGTGGTGCCGATGCGCGTGGAGCTGGCCCAGGACCAGCAGATCGGGCCGCTGTACCGGTACGACAACGCGAGCCAGGCATGGGTGCCCCACAAGCTCATTCCGGCCATGGCGTGCAAGAAGGGCCAACTGGCCCTTTTCCAGGTGCCGCACATCCCCTACGACGTGCAGGCGGAGGTGGGCAAGCCCGCGCCCGACGGCCCGGATGCGCGCTTCATGCCCAGCCAGTGGCTGTTTCGCGGGTGTGAAAATGGCCCTGCCATTGCGGTGCAGCCTGCCTACTCCGGCCCCGCCACGGCCACGCAGTGACCGCGCCTGCGCCGCCGCGTCAGCGGTTGAGCTCTGCCAGCCGCTCGGGCGTGCCCACGTCGGTCCAGCGGCCGGTGTAGATCTCTGCGCTGACACGGCCCTGGTCCATGGCGCGGCGCAGCAGCGGGGCCAGCGGCGCCTGAATGCCGTGCGGGTTGCCGGCCGGAATGTCGCACCAGGGCTCGGCGAACAGCTCTGCACGCAGCAGGGCGATGGTGCTGTAGGTGTAGCGGGGGGCTGGGTCGCCGGGTGCGAGGTTCAACGCCAGCCCCTCTGGCGACAAGCCGAAGTCGCCGCGCGGGTTGTGCGCCGGGTTGGGCACCAGCCACAGGTGGGCCAGGCGGTCGCTGGCGGCAAAAGCCTGCACCGCGGCGCTGTCGAACACGAAGTCGGGCGCAAACACATCGCCCGCCGCCAGCCAGAACACGGGGCCCAGCTGGGGTAGCGCGCGGGCGATGCCGCCGGCGGTTTCAAGCGCCCCGCCAAAGTCCACACCCTCGTGGGAGTATGAAATTGATAGCTGCTCGCGTTTGTCTATCAAGCGGTGGAGGCCAAAAACATCTGCAAACCGCTCGCTGATCTGCGACCCGAGCCAGGCGGTGTTGATGACAGCCCGCTGCACGCCCGCATCCTGCAACGCCTGCAGGTGCCACTCCAGCAGCGGCAGCCCCTGCACCGCGAGCAGCGGCTTGGGGGTGCTGTCGGTCAGCGGGCGCATGCGCTCGCCGCGGCCGGCGGCGAGCAGCAGCGCCGGGACCTGGGTAGGGATGGCAGGGTTCATCGCGCTCATGCCGCCAGCTCCGGCACGGCGCCCCGCTGCAGCGCATGGCGCTGCACCGAAGACGGCTCGAACAAGGCCAGCAGTGCATCCATCAGCGACCGTGCCTTGTCCGAATGGTCGGCGCCGAAATTGCACACGTAGACATCGAGCGTGACGGCGCGCTGCTCGGGCCAGGTGTGCACGCACAGGTGCGACTCCGCTAGCAAAATAGTAGCTGTCACCCCGCCCGGGCCGTGCGCTGTGGCAGGGAATTCATGAAACACCTGGCCCACGGGTTGCAGCCCGGCGTGGCGCACGGCGTCGGCGCAGGCCTGGCCCAGCGCGGCGGCGTCCAGCAGCCACACGGGGGCGCAGCGGCAGTCTCGGAGATCGGCGGTGAGGTGCAGTCCTTGCATGGCCCGCACTGTAGTGCATCGCAGTGCCGGCGCCGCTTCGCCAAGGGTTCGACCCTGCCGGTTCGGGCGCGGGAAAGCAGGGCCGGTAAAATGCCGGGTTTCCCCCTGAAATCCCACCCCTCCCACCCGAACCCGCACACCCCATGGCCCATACCCCGCAGCAATCCCAACAGATGGCAAATGCAATCCGCGCATTGGCCATGGACGCAGTTCAACAAGCCAACTCCGGCCACCCCGGCGCCCCCATGGGCATGGCCGACATGGCGGCGGCACTGTGGGGCCGCCACCTCAAGCACAACCCCGCCAACCCCCAGTGGTTCGACCGCGACCGCTTCGTGCTCTCCAACGGCCACGGCTCGATGCTGCTGTACGCGCTGCTGCACCTCACCGGCTACGACCTGCCGATCGAAGAACTCAAGAACTTCCGCCAGCTGCACAGCAAGACCCCTGGCCACCCCGAAGTGGGCTACACCGCCGGCGTCGAGACCACCACCGGCCCGCTGGGCCAGGGCATCACCAACGCCGTGGGCTTTGCGCTGGCTGAAAAGCTGCTGGCCAGCGAGTTCAACCGCGAAGGCCACGCGGTGGTGGACCACAACACCTACGTGTTCCTGGGCGACGGCTGCCTGATGGAAGGCATCAGCCACGAGGCCGTGTCCCTGGCCGGCGCCTGGAAACTCAACAAGCTGATCGCCCTGTACGACGACAACGGCATCAGCATCGACGGCCAGGTCGCCCCCTGGTTTGCCGACAACACCCCCTTGCGCTTTGTGGCCAGCGGCTGGAACGTGATCGGCCCCATCGACGGCCACGACGCCGACAAGGTGGCCGCCGCGATTGCCGAGGCCAAGAAGCAGACCGAGCGCCCCACCCTCATCGTGTGCAAGACGCACATTGGCAAGGGCAGCCCCAACCGCGCCAACACCGCCAAGGCCCACGGCGAGCCGCTGGGCGCCGAAGAAATCAAGCTCACGCGCGAAGCCTTGGGCTGGAGCAGCGAGCCCTTCGTCGTGCCGCAAGACGTGTACGCCGACTGGGACGGCAAGGCCAACGGCCAGAACGTCGAAGCCGAATGGAACGAGCGCTTTGCCGCGTACACCGCCGCCTTCCCCGAGCTGTCGGCAGAACTGACGCGCCGCATGGAGGGCAACCTGCCCGCCAACTTCGCACAAGTGGCTGTGGACACCGTGGTCGCCGCCCACACCAAGGGCGAAACCGTGGCCAGCCGCAAGGCCAGCCAACTGGCGCTGGAAGCCTTCACCGCGGCCCTGCCCGAGCTGCTGGGCGGCAGCGCCGACCTGACCGGCTCCAACCTCACCAACACCAAGAGCACGCCCAACCTGCGCTTTGACATGCAGGGCAACGTGGTGCAGACCGAAGTCGAAGGCGGCCAAAAAATCGGCGGCCGCCACATCAACTACGGCGTGCGCGAATTCGGCATGGCCGCGATCATGAACGGCATCGCGCTGCACGGCGGCTTCATCCCCTACGGCGGCACGTTCCTGACCTTCAGCGACTACAGCCGCAACGCCATTCGCATGGCTGCGCTGATGAAGCAGCGCGTGATCCACGTGTTCACGCATGACTCCATCGGCCTGGGCGAAGACGGCCCCACCCACCAGTCCATCGAACACGCCGCCAGCCTGCGTCTGATCCCCAACCTCGATGTGTGGCGCCCCGGTGACACGGCCGAAACCGCCGTGGCCTGGAGCGTGGCCCTGTCCAACCGCAACAAGCCCACCGCCCTGCTGCTGTCGCGCCAGAACCTGCCCTACGCCCCCAAGCGCGACCTGGGCGACATCAGCCGCGGCGCGTACGTGCTGTCCGAGCCCGCCGACGTGGGCCTGAACAAGAAGGCCGTGGCTGTGATCATCGCCACCGGCTCCGAAGTGCAGCTGGCCCTGAAGGCCCAGCGCCTGCTGGCCGACAAGAAAGTTGCGGTGCGCGTGGTCTCCATGCCCAGCTCGACCACGTTCGACCGCGAAGACGCCAAGTACAAGAGCAGCGTGCTGCCCGCCGGCGTGCCCCGCGTGGCGGTGGAAATGGGCGTGACCGACGGCTGGTGGAAGTACGGCTGCGCCGCCGTGGTCGGTATCGACACTTATGGCGAATCGGCTCCCGCGCCCGTGCTGTTCAAGCACTTCGGCTTTACCGAAGAGAACGTCGCCGACGCCGTACTGGTTGCCATCGGCGCCGCACGGCTCAAGCCCGCCAAGAAGGCACGCTGACCCGTCCAGCCCGCCGCGCGCCCTGCCGCCGGCGGGCGCGTTGCGGCAGATTCCTGATTTTTCGACTTTGCAACCTTGGAGAGATGACAAGCTATGACGATCAAGATTGGTATCAACGGCTTCGGCCGCATCGGCCGCAACGTGCTGCGCTCCGCCGTCCAGAACTTCAGCGACATCGAAGTCGTGGGCATCAACGACCTGCTGGAGCCTGACTACCTGGCGTACATGCTGCAGTACGACTCGGTGCACGGCCGCTTCCAGGGCACCGTGTCGGTCGAGGGCAATACCCTGATCGTCAACGGCAAGAAGATCCGCCTGACGCAAGAGCGCGACCCCGCCAACCTGAAGTGGAACGAAGTCGGCGCCGATGTGGTGATCGAATCCACCGGCCTGTTCCTGGACAAGGTCACCGCGCAAAAGCACATCGATGCCGGCGCCAAGAAGGTCATCCTGTCGGCTCCGTCCAAGGACGACACGCCCATGTTCGTGTTCGGCGTGAACCACGACACCTACGCTGGCCAGGCCATCGTGTCCAACGCATCGTGCACCACCAACTGCCTGGCCCCCGTGGCCAAGGTGCTCAACGACAAGTGGGGCATCAAGCGCGGCCTGATGACGACGGTGCACGCTGCCACCGCCACGCAAAAGACCGTGGACGGCCCGTCCAACAAAGACTGGCGCGGCGGCCGCGGCATTCTGGAAAACATCATCCCTTCGAGCACCGGCGCTGCCAAGGCTGTGGGCGTGGTGATTCCGGCGCTGAACAAGAAACTGACCGGCATGTCCTTCCGCGTGCCCACCTCCGACGTGTCGGTGGTCGACCTGACGGTGGAGCTGGAAAACGCCGCCACGTATGATGAGATCAAGGCCGAGATGAAGGCACAGTCCGAAGGCGCTCTGAAGGGCGTGCTGGGCTATACCGAAGACAAGGTGGTGGCCACCGACTTCCGTGGCGACACCCGCACGTCGATCTTCGACGCGGACGCCGGCATTGCGCTGGATGGCACCTTCGTGAAGATCGTGTCTTGGTACGACAATGAGTGGGGCTACTCGAACAAGTGCCTGGAGATGGTGCGCGTCGTCGCCAAGTGATGATGAAGTGATGGATGATCAGTGGTCCGTCACCAGTGATGGACACAGGATTTAGAAAGAAGCGATAAGTCTGCAACTACCCGTTCAGGCCGGCTGTCCGCAAGGGTCGCCGGCCTTTTTTTTTGACACCCTGCAGCTGCTCGTGCCCCGTAATGAATGACCAAATACCGAACCCACCAGCATGGGTGAAGGGCCTCGTTCTCGCGGGCCTGATCCTCCCGCCGACCGCCCTGCTGGGCCTGTGGATGCTGTTCGAAGTCGGCGATGTCAGGCCCGGATGGCCGCTGTACTACATCGGCGTGCCTCAAAGCATCCGCGATGCCACGCCCACCTTTGCAGAATGCCGCCCAGCGCGCTTTCACTGGAAGGGGCGCGATGGCGAAGGCGTGCCGTATGTCGCCATGGACTACGGCAGCTACATGAATCCCGATGTGGCGTTGCTGAAACACGCTGCCGCCATGGCGCCCCTGGCTTGTAGCGGCGACCGGGCCCAGGTTTCGGGCGCCGGGACTCACTTTCGCCACATGCGCTGCGAGCACGCCGATGTGTGGAGCGCCGACATCAGCGTGGAAGAACGCGGCCCCTGCCGTGAGGTCAAGGTTGGCTTTGTGTTGAACGACTGAGGTCTTCACCCGCGACCGCCTGTTTCACCGGGTCTGCTTCTTCCACCGGCTGGCCTCCTGCTGCCGTTCTGGCCGCTGCAGCAGGCCGGTCTCTCGCAATGTGGACCGTGCTCGTCGGGAACGCAAACTCCACCCCCATGGCCTTGAACTCGCGCATCAGCGCCAGATTGACGGATTGCTGCAAATCCATGTAGAGATTGAAGGCCGGGTCTTGCACGATGTAGACGACTTCATAGTCGAGCGAACTCTCGCCGAACGACTTGAAATGCGCCCGGTCCAGGCGCAGCTCCGGGTGCGCTTCGATGAGCCTGCGCACCACGCCGGGGATGGCCTCGGCCTGCTCAGGGGTGGTGGCGTACGACACGCCGAATTGGAAGACGATGCGCCGCTTCTCCAGCATGCGGTAGTTGCTGATGGTCTGCTTGAGCAGATCGGTGTTGGACATCACGATCTGCTCGCCCTGCAAGCTGCGGATGCGCGTGGTCTTGAGGCCGATGACCTGCACCGTGCCCGACACGTTGCCCACCACGATGAAGTCGCCCACCTCGAAGGGCTTGTCGACCGCGATGGCCAGCGACGCGAACAGATCGCCCAGAATGTTCTGCACCGCAAGCGCCACCGCAATGCCGCCCACGCCCAGGCTGGCGATGAAGGCGGTGATATTGACCCCGACGTTGGACAGGATGGCCAGCAGCACCACGCTCCACAGCAGCGTGCGCAGGCCCCAGGACAGCAGCGTGGCCGAGGCGCTGACCTGCGTCATGCCGCTGGAGCTGTGCCGCTGCACGTAGCGGCCCACGCCAAGGCCGATGGCGCGCATGCCCCACAGCCCCATCTGCAGGGCCACGGCCACGAACCACAGCTGGCTCAACCGCGTTTCCCAGCGCGGGGGCAGGTCCAGGAAGTTGGCCCCCACCAGCACCGCGACCAGCAACACCAGCAGCCGGCTGGTGCCGGCCAGCACGTCGGCTGCTGTGTGCGCGGTGGCGCTACCTGAGCGGCTGGCCCAGCTGCGGGCGCGCCGAGTGAGCAGGTGCAGCACCACCATGATCGCAAAGTAGGTGGTGACGGCTGCGGCCAGTGCCAGCAGCAGGCTCCACAACGGAATGCCGATGACGGTGGTCTCGCGGACCCAGGTCATGAAGGGGAAATCTTGCATGCTCAACGCTGCTCCTTGCATTGGATCGGCACAGGGCCCGCGCTGCACGCGCTGCACCCGGCCGATGTTCACGAAAAGCGAAGAGCGCCCGCTACTGCCAGCGCGACGACCACGCCGCACATGGCGCCAGCGCAGGCTGGCACAGCCGATCTACCGGATGGCCAGCAAGCAAAAACCCAGGCGCAGCCACAAGGTGCTGGCGTGCAGAACAAGCCCGTTTGACAAGCCGCTTCAACAATCTTTGGAGCCTGCTTGCAAGGCTTTGAGCGTGGTCCGCACACGCTTGCGTGTGGGCACGTCGCTGGTCGCCCGCACAGCACCACACTACACACGCTGCACTGCGGGCCCTCGCAGTTGCGCCGGTAACAACCCACCGCTGCGTTCACGCAATACGCCGAGGCACCCCGAGCATCACGGGCCCTTTCGCTGCCAAGTACCTAGCGTGCCACGTTGATGTCCGCAGAGCCGTAGGACTCAGCCGCGCACACCTGCTCCGCCCTCTAATGCAAAGCTGCCAATGCAAGAGCGAATGCAATTGCAAGAGTTCGTAAGACTTCGCCCACAGGAATACAGAGGCAGTACCTACGCCCCCTCCACGGTCCGCCGCCAACAATGCATACACACCAGGGCCACCCCTGGTCTCCGGTGCCAGCACCGCACAACGTGCCCTCGCGGCACAGCCGCTGGCCACCGTCACTACACCACTTTCAGCAGGAGTTCACTACACCATGCACTCGACCGCACTCATCCGAACCACCGCTGCAGCCCTTGCGCTGGGCACCCTGGCGGCATGCTCTTCCACCCCCGCGCCCACCGAGCAGATGGCCGTGACCCGCACCACGGTGAACCGCGTTGCGGCTGCACCCGCAACGGCCGCCAATGCACCGGTCGACCTGCAGCGCGCGCAGGAAAAGCTCATCCAGGCCGAGAAGTCGATGACCCAGGGCGACTACAAGAACGCCCGCCGCCTGGCAGCCGAAGCCGAGGTCGATGCCCGCGTGGCCGAGACCCGTGCCGATGCGGCCCGCAACGCCACCAACCTGGCCCAGGTGCAGGACAGCATCCGTGCGCTGCAGGAAGAAATCAACCGCCGGTCTCCGCGCTGAGCGCTGTCGCACCCTCTGCGCCGCGCCTCACCTACTGACCGCCTGAACGACATTTGAAGGGACATCCCACCATGCGCCAATTGATCCACCGTACCACCGCCCTGTGCTCCAGCCTGATCGCCGTGGGCCTGCTCGCCGCCTGCGCTAGCACCGCCCCCCTGCCCGCCCTGGAACAAGCCCGCTCTGCCGTCACCGCCGCGGCGGGCGACCCTACCGTGAACCAGTACGCCGCTGTGGAGCTCAAGCAAGCCACCGACGCCCTGGCCCGCGCCGACCGTGAATGGGCCGACGACCACGACGAATCGGAAACCAACCACCTGGCATACATCGCCCGCCAGCGCGCCGAGATCGCGACCAACACGGCCCGCGCACGCCAGCTCGATGCCAACATCCAGCAAGCCGGCAGCGAGGCCGACCGCATCCGCCTGCAGGCCCGCACCCAGGAGGCCGACCAGGCCCGCCTGCGCGCCCAGCAGGCCCAGGCCCAGGCCATGAGCGCCGAGCAACGCGCCGCCCAGCAGCAGGCCAACGCCACCGCTGCCATGGCCCAGGCCAACGCCGCCCAGGACCGCGTGCGTGCGCTGGAAGCCCAGTTGCGCGACATGGAAGCGCAGCAAACCGAGCGCGGCCTGCTGGTCACGCTGGGCGACGTGCTGTTCGCCTTCAACAAGGCCGAGCTGTCGCCCCAGGCCGCACCGCGCCTGGAAAAGCTCGCCAACTTCCTCAAGCAGTTCCCGGACCGCAAGCTGCTGATCGAGGGCTATACCGACAGCGTGGGCTCCGACAGCTACAACCAGGACCTGTCCGACCGCCGCGCGCAGGCCGTGCGCGACGCGCTGGTGGTGCGCGGTGTTGACACCAGCCGCATCACCGCCCGCGGCTACGGCAAGGTCTACCCGGTGGCGGACAACGCATCGCCGGAAGGCCGCGCCATGAACCGGCGCGTGGAGATCGTGATTGCGGATGACAAGGGGAATCTGCGCGGCCGTTGAGTCTTGCGATGAACCCACAAAAAGGCCCTGGAGCTTCATTGCTCCAGGGCCTTTTCTTTTCAGTGCAAGTAAACGCAGCCAGTCAATCGAGCGCGAGCCCAGCTTCTATACGCAGGTGAAGTTGAATGAAACGCCCACGCCCAGGTTCATGAGAAGACGCAACGGCTCATTCTTCACGGTGAAGTACGGGTAGGGGCTTTCCGAGAAGCATCCAAGAACGATGTCAGTGCTCGTGGACTGGAGAATGACCTCTCGAAAGTAATCTTGGTGGGGAGCGATGGTGTCCCAAAGCCATTGGACATGCTCATCCAGAGAGGCATCGCCACCCAACGGCGATGCCAGCAGCCACACGTCCTCGGACCACAGTTTCTCCGCTGCCCGTAGTTCGCCCTTGCGAGTCGTACGAGTGGGCAGGATTCCCGTCTTCAATGAAACGATGTCGTGGAGCAGACCAACACCAGCAATCCGCAGCGATGCATCAAAGCTGTAGAAACGAGGCCTGCCTCGATAGGCAGGATTGCCATTGATCTTTTTCTGCCGACGCCGGCCGCGCTCCAAGCGGCGTCGAACCGAAGTAGTGATACGTGCCATCTTTGTTTCTCTCTGATGCTGTCGCATGGGTGGCATCGCTGCATATTGAGATCATGACCACAGGTAGCGCTTCTGCGACTACCCCCCGCGACCCTCAAACGTCTCGGTATCTACCTCACCCGCACTCTGCGCGCTGTACCGCGGCCCCACCACTGTGCGCTCATTGATCAGCGCATCGAGCCGCGCGATCACCGCCGCATCAAGCTGCACGCCAGCAGCACCCACATCGTCCAGCAGGTGCTCCACGCTCGTCGTCCCGGGGATGGGGATGATGTGATCGCCACGGTGCAGCAACCACGCCAGCGCCAGCTGCGCCGGGGTGCAGCCGACCTCGCGCGCGATGTCTCGGTAGCCGCCTAGCAGTTGCAAGTTGGCCGCGTACGCATCGGGTGCAAAACGCGGCATGGCGCGGCGGATGTCCTTGGCGTCGAGGGTGCTGACGTCCGTGAGGTCGCCGCACAGAAAGCCCCGCGCCACGGGGCTGAAGGCGACGAAGGCGGTGCCCAGGTCGCGGCAGGCGTCGAGCACCGCGATCTCGGGGTTGCGGGTCCACAGCGAATACTCGGTCTGCACCGCAGCGATGGGGTGCACGGCGTGCGCGCGGCGCAGGGTGGCGGCGGACACCTCCGACAGGCCGATGCTGCGGATCTTGCCCGCGCGCACCAGGTCGGCCAATGCGCCCACGCTGTCTTCGATGGGCACCTTCTTGTCCCAGCGGTGCAGGTAGTACAGGTCGATCACGTCGGTCTGCAGGCGGCGCAGGCTGTCCTCGCAGGTCTGGCGCAGCGTGGCGGGGCGGCCGTCGATCACGCGCACCAGCTTGCCGTCGCCGGCCACGTCCACGCCCTGCATGCCGCATTTGCTCGCCAGGGTGAAGCGGCTGCGGTGGCTGTTCATCACGCGGCCCACCAGTGTTTCGTTGGCGCCGAAGCCATACAGCGTGGCGGTGTCGAACAGCGTCACGCCGGCATCCAGCGCGGCCAGCAGCACGCGCTCGCCCTGCTCGGCCGACACCGGCGCGCCGTAGGCGTGCGAGAGGTTCATGCAGCCCAGGCCGATGGCCGAGACGGAGAAAGGTCCAAGGTTTCTTTGTTGCATGGCGCAAGCTTAACGCCATGCATCCTCACACCAAGGGTCACCCGGGGCGCTGCGGGTTCACTCCCAGAAGCTGTCGGTAATGCGTGCCTGCACGCGCTGCACGCTGTACTGCGCGATCTGCCGCAGCAGCGCTTCCGGAAGGGGCTGGTCATACGGCAGCACGATGGTGCCTTGGGTGGTCTTCACCGCCTTGAGCTCCGCCTCGAAATGCGCCATGGCAGACGCGGGCGGTGCAAAGCTGGCGTGCGCCTTGTGCGCGGAGAAGCCGTACACAAACCGGGGCTCGATGAAGAACGGCGTGTTCCATTTGATGGCCTCTTGCGCATCGGGCGCGGCATGTTGAAGCAGCGTGTAGAGCGATTGCAATAGAGGCCGGCCCGCGGCAGGCGCCTGGTCGATGTAGTCGGCAATGCTGCGGTAGCGGGGTGCGGGTGCCGTCATGGTGAAAAGCTTTCCAAAAAAATGCTGGGGCGTTGTGCGTTGCAGCCATCGGCAGTTTTTGCACAGACGGACTTCAAGCCTTGGCAGCTGCCGCAGCGGCCCGCCCCTTCCACAGGTCGATCCGCTCGCCCGCCTGCGACGCCGTCAGCAGTTGGGCAAACCGCGCAGCGCGGGTCTCTGGCCGCTTGGCCGACGTCACCCAGTGCAGCATCGACTTGCGGTACCCCGCGGGCGCGGCCTCGAAGAACTGCCAGGCCTTCTTGTGGCGTTTGAACTCGCGCAATTGCGGCGCGGGCAGCTCGGCGGCTGCAGCCTGCTCGTGCGAATAGATGGAGGACTTGTGGGCCTGGCGATGGCTGAAGGCCGCCAGACCTGCAGGCGTCATGCGGCCAGCGGCTTGCAGCTGTTCCATCTTCGCGATGTTGACCGCACTCCAGATGGACGACGGCTTGCGCGGCGTGAAGCGGATGGAATAGGTGAGCTCGTCGATGCGCCGGCGCACACCGTCGATCCAGCCGAAACACAGCGCCTCGTCCACCGATTCGGACCAGGTCATGCACGGGCGGCCGGTGCCGACCTTGTGAAAACCCACCAGCAGCTCGGCAGACTGCGCGGCATGCGTTTGCAGCCATTGGCGAAAGGCGGCGGCCGTGGCGAAGAAGGTGGGTGCGCAGGGCGGTGGAGCTGGGGCAGCAGGCTTGGGCATGGCGCCACCATTGTTGCCAACATCCACAGGTGTGTACAGCCAGCAGCCTGCGGGCCGCAGTGTGCGGTGCCGCCAAGGGCGGTGGCGGTGGCGGCTGCCAAGCCAGCGCGCCAAAACCTGCCCGGCGAGTCACCGCCAGCGCTACATTACGCGAGCCCACCGGCACCCCCAAAGTCGGCGAATCCGACCAGGAGAAGCGCAATGTCCTCCGCCATCTATCCCGCCTTGTTCTTCACCGTCGCGATGATGGTCAACACGGGCTACTTTTTGCTCGGCGGCCTGCCGCTGCTCATCCTCAAACACGACGAACCGCTGGATGCCCGGTTCGTGCGCGGCTTCTTCAACGTGTACTACCACGCGGCCTTCTGGGTGGCGCTGGGTGCGGCGGTGAGCTATGCGCTGTGGTGCCGGTTTGTGTTTGCCGTGGGGGCTGCGGTGCTGGCCGCCACCGCCACGATTTTGCGCAAGCGCCTTTTGCCGGCGATGCTGCAAGTGGGCAGGCAGATCGAAGCCGGAGATGCCAGTGCGCTGCAGCGGTTTCGGCGGATGCACGCCACGGTGCTGCTGCTCAACCTGGTACAGCTCATGGTCATCGTCTGGGGGCTCATCGTGCTGTCGCAGGCTCTTTCACGCTAGGGTGCCGGGCGGCGCAGCAGGCTTGTTGCCGAGCCTGCCGCGCCCGGCTCCAGCGGCTTGCGGAACACGCAGTTGCGCTGCTCGACGATGAATCCGCAGTCTTCATAGATGCCCTGGGCGCCGTGGGCGTTGGTGCTGTCCACGCCCAGCCCGGACTCGTGCATGCCCGCGTCGGCCTGCGCCCGCAGGCTGCGCGAGATCAGCGCACGCGCCAGGCCCCGGCGGCGCCAGCGCTCGTCCACGCTGATGAATTCCGTCCAGCCGCGCTGGCGTGCGTTGCCCGCATTCCACGTGGTGTCGATGTACGCGCGCACCTGGCCCGCCACTTCGTTCGTGGCCACATCCCAGGCCACCTGCCACAGGTGCGGCTGAAAGACGGTGCTGTCCAGCCAGCGTTCGTAGTCATCGTCGTCCGGCGGCACGGCACCCCAGTGGGACCGGAACGCACGGTGGTGCGCCTCGCGGATGGCGCGGTAATGGTCGGGCTGCACCGCGCGCACTTCCACGCCGGCAGGCAGCGCGAAGTCGGCGATGTCGTTCAGCGTGGGGCGCACCATGGTGAAGAAGTAGCGCTCGGGCCGGTAGCCGGATTTTTCCAGCAGCGCCGCGCGCGCGGTTTCGCCTTGGGTGACGAATGCGTGGTGCGCATGCGGGCCGGGGTGGCCCCGGGCCGCGGCCATGGCGCGCTGCCGCGCCTCCAGCCACGCATGCAGTTGCGTGCCGATGCCGCGCCGGCGCCACGGCGGTGCGACCACGGCGAACTGCCCGTACAGCTGCAGCCCGTCGACCTGCTCCCAGTGCCAGGCGCGCACATAGCCGGCGATGTTGTCTCCCGCCTGCGCGATCCACACGTCGTGCTGCGGCACGCACGCGGTGAATGCGGCATAGTCGCGCGCCACGTCGTCCACGGTGCGGAAGAACCGGGTCTGATCGAGCGCAAAACTGGCGTTGGCGCAGGCGACCATGGCCGGAAAGTCCGAGGGCCCGGCGAAGGGGCGAAAGGTCACGGGAGGCGATGAACCCATGGGTGGCTGATCCTGGTGTTGCGGTGGCGTGCGTGGGCCGCAGAGGCAGCGGCATGGCGGACCGCCCATTGTGGTCAACCCATGCTGTGCGTCACCTTAAGACGTCGCTACACGTTTTATATATAATTCGTATACGTTTTATATAGAGACCAATCCATGGGTATCGTCAAAATTTCCGACCAGATGCACGAGAACCTGCGGGTCGCAGGCACGGCACTGAGCCGCTCCATCAACGCGCAGGCCGAGCACTGGATGCGCGTGGGCATGCTGACCGAGATGCACCCGGAGCTCGACCACCGCGAGATCTGCCAGCTGCTGGTGCGGGCCGAAATGGCGGGCGGCCTGGACATCGCCATGGCCGTGGACGGCCTGCCGGACAAGCCCCGCGCCGTCTCCAACGGGAAGCACTGATGGGGCGCAGCGTTCCCATCAAGTCGGCGGACGAGCTGGCCCTGTCGCGGCGCGCCGCGCAGTTGGCCGCCGAGGTGCTGCACAGGATCGAGCCCCACGTGGTGCCCGGCGTGAGCACCGAGGAACTGGACCGCATCTGCCACGACCACATCGTGAACGTGCAGGGCGCGGTGCCGGCTAACGTGGGTTACCTGGGGTACCCCAAGACCATCCTCACCTCGGTCAACCAGGTGGTCTGCCACGGCATTCCGTCGCACGACAAGATCCTGAAGAAGGGCGACATCGTCAACATCGACGTGGCGGTGATCAAGGACGGCTGGTACGGCGACACCAGCCGCATGTATTTCGTCGGCGCGCCCAGCACGCTCGCCCGGCGCCTGGTGGAGACGACGTACGAAGCCCTGTGCGCGGGCATCCGGCAGGTGCGGCCCGGCGCCACGCTGGGCGACGTCGGCCACGCGATCCAGACCGTGGCGCAGCGCGAGCGCTTCAGCGTGGTGCGCGAGTACTGCGGGCACGGCATCGGGCAGATTTATCACGACGTGCCCAACGTGCTGCACTACGGCCAGCGCGGCACCGGCCTCACGCTGGAGGCCGGCATGGTCTTCACCATCGAGCCCATGCTCAACGCCGGCGGCCGCGAGACCAAGGAGCTGGCCGACGGCTGGACCGTGGTGACCAAGGACCGCTCGCTGTCTGCACAGTGGGAGCATATGGTGGCGGTGACGCCCGAAGGGTACGAAGTGCTCACGGCCTGGCCGGGCGGCACGGGCAGCTACGCGCCGATCTGAACCATCTGATCGACGGCGCGCCTTGCGTCCAGGCGCTGCGCAGGTGGCGTACGTCGGCCAAAAAAGAGCAGCTATTGATTTGATAGCTGCTTGCGCCCGTCAGATGCGCAGCAGGGGCCTTTTGGGGCATGAATATTGAGCGACGACCGTACCAAGAGCGCAATGACCGGCCGGCGGCTCCGTCATGGTTGTTCTTCAATTCGCCCAACTCGCCCAACTCGCCTTTGCCCGCTCATTCATTCCCGCCCCCCAACTCCTCCACGGCCCTGTGCAAGAAAGCCGCCATCTCCTCCGTGCCTGGTAGCTGCACCTGGTAGCGCGACACAAAGAGCTTGTTGCTCATGTCTGCCAACGCGTACTGCACCAGTTCGGTGTTCTTGCGCGTGCACAGCAATATGCCGATGGGCGCCTGGTCGCCCTCGGTCATGTGGTTGTGCTTGTAGTAGCTGACATAGGCGTTCAGCTGCCCCAGGTTTTCGTGTTTGAAGGCATCGTTCTTCAGCTCGATGAGCACATGGCACTTGAGCACACGGTGATAGAAAACCAGATCCACAAAGAAGTGTTCGCCGCCCATCACCACGCGCTTTTGCCGTGCCTCAAAGCAAAAGCCGTGACCCAGTTCCAGCAAAAAAGCTTGCAGCTTGTCGAGTAGCGCATCCTCAAGCTGGCCTTCGGTCACGGTCTCCTGAGGCTTCAGGCCCAGAAATTCAAAGACGTAGGGATCGCGGATGATTTGCTGAGGATCGGCCCGCTCGGCTTTGGCGTGGGCCCGCTGTGACAGGGTCGTCTTTTCGGTGGAGAGGCCGCTGCGCTGGTAGTACAGCGTGCTGATCTGGCGCTTGAGTTCGCGCACCGACCAGTTGCCGCGCAATGCCTCGGTTTCGTAGAAGCTGCGTTGCGCCGGGTCTTCCAGGCCTACCAGCTCCTCGATGTGGCTGTACGACAGGCGGGTGAGCAGCTGCAATGGGTCGCCAGCGCCCGCTTCCGTCCCCCAAAGTGGGGACGCTGTCCCCACTTTTACTTGCGCGTCGGCTGTAGGTGGCTGCAACTCGGCGAATTGTGGGGACAGCGCCCCCACAATGCCTGGATAAAGGCGATAGAAGCGCAAATAGCGGTAGAGCTGGCGCCGGTCGCAGTTGCTGACCTTGCCTTGTGTGAGTTGCTCGGCCAGTTTGTGAAGCAGCTTGTCGCCGTAAGTGGCGCGGTCCGCGCCCTGTAGTTCGTAGTGATGGATGTGCGCACCGATCAGCCAGTTGCGAAACGTCAGGCTGATGTTGACGGCACGTGTCGCCTGCGCGGCTCACTGTGCGTGCACATGACGGATGTCGGCCACCAGAGCCGAAAAGCTGCTGGGCGGTGGTTCGCGCTTGCTGAGACTGCGTTTAGATGCCATAGCCCAGTCCCACCCTGCTTTCGCGAATCTCGGCTTGCGCCGGTGGTCTACCAAGCTTGCCGGGACGTTGTTGTCCACGAATGTTCACGCCATGTTCCAAAAGCCGCCTCCGCAGTGCCCATAAAAAAGCCCACCCCGTTGACCGAATCATTCTATTCGGCGGGGTGGGCGATGGGCCCCATGGCGAGAACCGGGCGGCTCTAGCCGTTGAGCTGCTGCTCCAGCCCGTGCAGGACCTCGTAGCACGCCAGCACGCGGCCCACGCTAGAGTTGGGTTCGCGGCCTTCCTGGATTGCGGCGAAGAACTCGCGGTCCTGCAGCTCGATGCCGTTCATCGACACGTCGACATGGCTCACGTCGATCTTCTCGTCCTTGCCGTTGTACAGGTCGTCGTAGCGCGCCAGGTAGGTGGCGGTGTCGCCGATGTAGCGGAAGTACGTGCCCAGCGGGCCGTCGTTGTTGAACGAGAGCGACAGCGTGCAGATGGCGCCGTTCTCTGCCTTGAGCTGGATGCTCATGTCCATCGCAATGCCCAGCACGGGGTGGATGGGGCCTTGGATGGCGTTGGCTTTGACGATGGGGCTGCCTGCCTGGTAGGCGAACAGGTCCACCGTGTGCGCTGCGTGGTGCCACAGCAGATGGTCCGTCCAACTGCGGGCCTGGCCCAGCGCGTTGGTGTTGGTGCGGCGAAAGAAGTAGGTCTGCACATCCATCTGCTGGATGTTGAATTCGCCCGCCTGGACCTTCTGGTGCACGTACTGGTGGCTGGGGTTGAAGCGGCGCGTGTGGCCGCACATGGCCACCAGGCCTTTGTCCTTTTGCGTGGCGACGACTTCCTGCGCGCCCTTGAGGCTATCTGCCAGCGGGATCTCCACCTGCACGTGCTTGCCGGCCTTCAGGCAGGCGATGCTCTGCTCGGCGTGCATCTGCGTGGGCGTGCACAGGATCACGGCGTCCACCTCCTGGATGGCCAGCGCATCGTTCAGGTCGGTGCTGACGTGCTGGATGCCGTACTTGTCGGCCACTTCCTGGGTCTTGGCCAGGTCGCGGCTGATGAGGGAGATGACTTCGACGCCGTCGATGTTTTTAATGCCGTCCAGATGCTTGATGCCGAAGGCGCCAGCGCCGGCGAGCGCGACTTTGATGGTCATGTCGGGTTCCTTGAAGTTATTGGTTCTCGAGGATCAGATGCCCCACCGCCGTATTGCTGGCGGGCACGTGGAAGAAGCGGTGCGCCACCTTGGGCGCAGGACCGGTGCCGGCCACATCGCTCATGGCGCCCCGGGCGATGAGCCACATCACGAGTTCGATGCCCTCGCTGCCGGCTTCGCGCACGTATTCGATGTGCGGCACCTGGGCCAGCTCGGCGGGCTCGGCGATCAGGCGGTCCAGGAACCGGTTGTCCCAGTCCTTGTTGATCAGGCCGGCGCGCGGGCCCTGCAGCTGGTGGCTCATGCCGCCCGTGCCCCAGATCTGCACGTTGAGGTCTTCATCGAACGACTCGATCGCCTTGCGGATGGCCTTGCCGATCTGAAAGCACCGGTTGCCCGACGGCACGGGGTACTGCACCACGTTGACCGCGAACGGGATGACCTTGCAGGGCCACTGCTCGGGCTGGCCGAACATCAGCGACAGCGGCACGGTGAGGCCGTGGTCCACGTCCATGCGGTTGACGATGGTGAGGTCGAAGTCGTCCTGGATGACCGACTGCGCGATGTGCGCGGCCAGCTCAGGGTGCCCGTACACCGTGGGCACGGGGCGCGGGCCCCAGCCCTCGTCGGCGGGCTGGTAGGACGCGGCCGTGCCGATGGCGAACGTGGGGATCATGTCCAGGCTGAACGCGGTGGCGTGGTCGTTGAAGACCAGGAACACGACGTCGGGCTTGTTGGCCTTCTCCCATGCCTTGGAGAAGTCGTAGCCCTTGAACAGCGGCTGCCAGTAGGGCTCGCCCTGCTTGCCCAGGTCGAGCGCCGCGCCGATGGCGGGCACGTGGGAGGTGTAGACGGATGCGGTGATCTTGGCCATGTCAGTGTCCGGCCGGCTTCTTGCCGGCGGCTCCTTGGGGTTGTCGGTGGGCCTGTGCGTCGCCGTCTTCGCCGACGTAGCGGTTGCCTTCGGCCGAGCGGCCGCCGCCGATCATCATGTTGCGGTATTCGTCTTCCGTCATGCCGGTCATGGAGCCGGCCATCTGCTGGAAGGACCGTCCGTCGGTCGCGCCGATCTTGGCCAGGAAGTAGATGTTGCCGCCCAGCGCGATGCAGCGGTTCAGGTCGCGTGCGAGCACGGCCAGCTTCTGGTCTTCGGTCATGGGCCACTCGTCCAGGTAGCCGCGCTCGTTGGCCAGGAACCGCGCGCGGTTCTCGGCCTTCATGAGCGACATGCAGAACTGGTTCAGGTGGTAGCCCAGGCGCGACTGCTCGGCGTCGAAGATGGTCGTGCCGGGCACGTCCTTGTAGGGTTTGTGCAATGCCATGGTGTGCTCCTTCAGCCCTGGGCCAATTCGGGCCAGTACAGGCGCGTGGGATTGTCCACCAGCAGCTTCTTTTGCAGCTCGGCCGTGGGCGCGATGTGAGGGATGAAGTCCACCAGCAGGCCGTCGTCGGGCATGTGGTCCTTGAGGTTGGGGTGCGGCCAGTCGGTGCCCCAGAGCACGCGGTCGGGGAACTCCTCGACCACCTTGCGCGCAAACGGCACCACGTCCTGGTACGCGGCCTGCTCGCCGTTCAGTGCCTTGGGGCCGGCCACCGACAGGCGCTCGGGGCAGCTCACCTTGCTCCACACGTTGGGGTGCTCACGCATGAATTTCAGGAACAGCGCGAACTCGGGGCCATCCACCGGCTTGCTCACATCCGGGCGGCCCATGTGGTCCACCACCACCGTGGTGGGCAGCTGGGTGAAGAAGTCCCACAGCTCGGGCAGGTCCACCGCCTCGAAGTAGATCACCACGTGCCAGCCGAGCTTGTGGATGCGGCCGGCGATCTCCATCAGCTCGTCCTTGGGCGTGAAGTCCACCAGGCGCTTGACGAAGTTGAAGCGCACGCCCCGCACGCCGGCGTCGTGCAGCGCCTGCAGCTCGGCGTCCGAGATGCTGCGCTTGACCGTGGCCACGCCCTTGGCCTTGCCGCCGCTGGCCTGGAGCGCATCGACCATGGCGCGGTTGTCCGCGCCGTGGCAGGTGGCCTGCACCACCACGTTCTTGTCGAAGCCCAGGTGGTCGCGCAGCGCGAACAGCTGCGCCTTGGAGGCATCGCACGGCGTGTACTTGCGCTCGGGTGCGTAAGGAAATTCGGCGCCGGGGCCGAACACGTGGCAGTGCGCATCCACCGCGCCTGGGGGCAGCTGGAACCTTGGCTTGGTCGGGCCTGTGTACCAGTCGAGCCAGCCTGCGGTCTTCTCGAAAGGGCCGGAAGTGGGTTTGCTCATGATGGTGAAACTTTCACAAAGGTGGATGCCATCAGTCCAGAGACACATTGGCCTTCTTGATCACGTCGCCAAAGCGCTGGCTCTCGTCCTTCACGAACTGCGCGAACTGGGGGCGCGTGGTGGGGAACGACTCGTAGCCGAAGGTCTTGAACTTCTCGGCCACATCGGGGCCGGTCAGGGCCTGCTCGATGTCGCGCTTGATCTTGTCGGTGACGGCGGCAGGCAGGCCGGGCGGCACGGCGATGGCGTTCCAGCCGGTCACGGTGAAGTCCTTGGGGCCGCCCGCTTCGGCCACGGTAGGCACATCGGGGAACTCCGCCGAACGCTGGGGGCCGGCAAACGCCAGCAGGCGCAGCTTGCCCGCACGGTACAGCGGGCCGGCGGTGGCGGCGCTGCCCAGCGCAAAGTCGATGTCGCCGGTGGCGACCGAGGTGTACAGCTGCGTGGTCTCCTTGAAGATCACGTGCTCCATCTGCGTGCCGGTGGCGGACTCGAACAGCTCCGAGCCCAGGTGCACCGGGTTGCCCACGGACCACGAGCCGTAGTTGAGCTTGCCCGGGCGGGCCTTGGCGTCGGCCACGATGTCGCCCACGGTCTTGTACTTGCTGCCCGTGCCCACGGTGAAGAAGAAGTGGGTCTTGAACAGCGGCAGCAGCGTGTCGAAGTCCTTGGCCACGTCGTAGGGCAGTTTCTTGAACAGGCTGGGGTAGGCGGCCAGGTGCACGTTGTCCAGCACGATCAGATCATGCCCGTCCTTGGCGCCGCGCTTGAAGGCGTCGATGGCGATGAAGCCATTGCCGCCCGGGCGGTTTTCGACCACCACGGGCTGGTTCCAGATGCGGCCGAGCTTCTCGGCCACGATGCGCGCCACGCCGTCCGGGCCACCGCCCACGGGGAAGGGCGTGATGATGCGCACGGGCTTGGTGGGGAAGGTCTGTTGGGCGTGTGCACCATGGGATGCGAGGCCCAGGGTGGCAGCCAGGCCGAGCGAGGCCACGGACGCGAGGCCGATGCGGCGACGCAGGGGAGAGACGGTGCGGAGGGTCATGGGATGCAATGCAGGTGGAATGCTATAAATAAGATAGCTGCTTGCGCTTGATAGACAAGCGGTAGCGACCAAAAATGGCGTGATTCAGGGCTCAGTCGATGTGTCAGTCGATGTACTTGAGGCCCGCCTTCTCCAGGCCGGGGCGCATGTTGTACATGTCGAGGCCCAGCACGCCGCTCGCCAGCTTGGCGCGCTTCTCGCCTTCGAAGCTCTCGCGCTTTTGCGCGGCGGCCAGCGTCTCGACCGCACGCGCGGCGGGCACGCAGACCACGCCGTCGTCATCGGCCACGATCACGTCGCCCGGCGTGACGAGCGCACCGGCGCACACCACGGGAATGTTCACCGAACCCAGCGTGGCCTTGATCGTGCCCTTGCTGCTGATGGCGCGACTCCACACGGGGAAGCTCATCTCCTGCAGCGTCTTCACGTCGCGCACGCCGGCATCGATGATGAGCGCGCGCGCACCGCGCGACTGGAACGACGTGGCGAGCAGGTCGCCGAAGTAGCCGTCGGTGCACTCGGACGTGACCCCTGCCACCACCACGTCGCCGGGCTGGATCTGCTCGGCCGCGACGTGCAGCATCCAGTTGTCGCCCGGCTGCAGCAGCACGGTCACTGCCGTGCCGCTGATCTGCTGGCCGCCATAGATGGGGCGCATGTACGGCTTGAGCAGGCCGACGCGGCCCATGGCCTCGTGCACGGTGGCCGAGCCCAGGGCAGCCAGACCGTCGGCGGCCGCGCGGTCGGCGCGGGTGATGTTGCGGTAGACAACGCCTAGTTCGTACATGGTGGTCTCTCTTCGTTTGTGTGGGTGGTGTTGGAACTTTGAGCGCACGGCGTTCGATCACCCTCCACCGTTCGGGCTGAGCTTGTCGAAGCCTCAGCGCGGCGCTTCGACAGGCTCAGCGTGAACGGGCGGGGTGGGGGTTGATCTCAACCGACTGCGAGATCAAAGCCCCTTGGCCTTCAGGCGCGCATCCAGGCGCGGGAACACGCGGCGCACATTGCCTTCGTAGACCTGGTGCTTGTCGTCCGCGCTCAGGATCTTGCTGGCCTCGATGTAGCGCTTGGTGTCGTCGTAGTAGTTGCCGGTGGTGGGGTCGATGCCGCGCACCGCGCCGATCATCTCGCTGGCGAACAGCACGTTCTTCACCGGGATCACCGTGTTCAGCAAATCGATGCCGGGCTGGTGGTAGACGCAGGTGTCGAAGAACACGTTGTTCATCAGGTGGTCGTCCAGCAGCGGCTTCTTCATCTCCTGCGCCAGGCCGCGGAACCGGCCCCAGTGGTAAGGCACTGCGCCGCCGCCGTGCGGGATCAAGAACCTGAGCGTGGGGAAGTCCTTGAACAAATCGCCCTGGATCAGCTGCATGAAGGCCGTGGTGTCGGCGTTCAGGTAGTGCGCGCCCGTGGTGTGAAAGCACGCGTTGCAGCTGGTGCTCACATGGATCATGGCGGGCAGGTCGTACTCCACCATCTTCTCGTAGATGGGGTACCAGTGCTTGTCGGTCAGCGGTGGGCTGGTCCAGTGGCCGCCCGAGGGGTCGGGGTTCAGGTTGATGCCCACGGCGCCGTATTCATGCACGCACTTTTCCAGCTCGGGGATGCAGGTGGCGGGGTCCACGCCGGGGCTTTGCGGCAGCATGGCCACGGGCACGAAATGGTCGGGGAACAGCGTGGAGACGCGATAGCACAGCTCATTGCAGATGGCGGCCCAGGTGCTGGACACCTCGAAGTCGCCGATGTGGTGGGCCATGAAGCTCGCGCGCGGGCTGAACAGCGTGATGTCGCTGCCGCGCTCTTTCATCAGCTTGAGCTGGTTGGTCTCGATGGACTCGCGCAGTTCGTCGTCGCTGATGGTCAGGTCTGCCACCTTGGGCATCTGGGCGGGGTCCTTGATGCCGGCGATCTGCGCGTTGCGCCAGTTCTCCAGCGCCTTGGGGGCCGTGGTGTAGTGGCCGTGGCAGTCGATGATGAGGCTCATGGGGTGGTGCTCCTGAAAGATGTTCTTGTCGAAGTGCTTGTGCTGTGGCGCAGGCCGGTCACGCGGGGCTCATGCCCTGCCTATGCTTGGCGTCCGCGGCTTGCGGCGACGCCATGTAGGCCAGCAGTTCGCGGGCGGCATCGGCCTGCTGCGACAACGCGCCGATGCCGGCGGAGAACGTGGTCGTGATCTGGATGGCGGGCGGCAGCGGCCCGACGATGGCGATGCCCTGCACGTGCAGCAGCTCGCTCAATTGCTGAAAACCCAGCTCCACCTCGCCCTTGGCCACCAGCGAGCCCACGGGCACGCCGGGCGGTGCCTGCACCATGCGGCCGGCGATCTCGCCGGCGATGCCCCAGCGTTCGAACAGCTTTGCCAGCGCCACGCCGCTCGGGCCGGTGGAGTAGCTGATGCTGCGCGCGGCCAGCACGGCCTGGCGCACGGCGTCTTCGGAGCCGATGTCCGGCTGCGGCGCACCGGCGGGCACGGCCACCGCCACGCCCGAATGCACCAGGTCCACCACGCTGCCGGGCACGATGCAGCCCGCGGCCAGCAGCTTGGCGATGGCGTCGGCCGCGAGCACCACCACATCGAAGGACTCGCCGGCCATCACGCGCTGGGCGGCGTCCACACCGCCCACGGCCTCGATGCTGGCGCGGTGGCCCGTGGCCTGCTCGAAGCCCGCAGTCAGCTCGGCCAGCACCTGGCGGGTGGCCATGGACGAGATTCCGCGAAGGTGTTGGGACATGGTGGCGTGAAGATGGAAGGCAGACAAAAGAGCGAGGGCGCCCTGCCCGCACGGGGCCTTGGAGCGCTGTCTAGGCCGGATTCTGGGCGAAGCCGAGCTATACAAAAAGTAGCTGCACCGTCTAGCAGGTATATCATTTACCGATAGGAAACACTTTTGCCGAACACCCGCTTCGCGCCTCTCCGATGGACCTCAAGCAGCTGGAATACTTTGTGCGCGTGGCCGAGCTGGGCAGCTTCACCCGCGCGGCCGCCGCGCTGGACGTGGCGCAGTCGGCGCTGAGCCGCCAGATCCGCCTGCTGGAGGTGGAGCTGCGTCAGAACCTGCTGGTGCGCAATGGCCGGGGCGCCACGCCCACCGAAGCGGGCAAGCTGCTGGTGGAGCACGGGCGCGGCATCCTGCACCAGATGGCGCGGGCGCGGGAGGACATGGACCGCATGCGCGGCGGGCTGTCGGGCCGCGTGGCCATCGGCCTGCCCAACAGCGTGGCGCGGGTGATGACGGTGCCGCTGACCCGCGCCTTCCGCCAGGAGCTGCCCGAGGCGCGCCTGTCCATCAGCGAGGGGCTGTCGGGCGCGATTCTGGAAGGCCTGGTCAGCGGGCGCCTGGACATCGTGGTGCTCTACAACGCCCAGCCCTCGCGCGATATCGATGTGGCGCACCTCATCGACGAAGACCTGGTGCTGGTGCGCGTGCGCCCGCCCGGCCTGGCCGAAGACCCGCCGCCCGGCCCCATCCCGCTGGCCGAGGTGGCGCGGCTGCCGCTGATCATCCCGTCGCGGCCCAACGCGATCCGCATGCATGTGGAATCGGAGATGGCCAACATCGGCTGCCGGCCCGAGGTGGCGCTGGAGATCGACGGTGTCTCCGCCATCCTGGACCTGGTGGCCGACGGCGCGGGCTGCGCTATCCTCTCGCGCAACGCGCTGCTCAACTCGCCCCGGCCGTCGGCCTACACGGCCCAGGTCATCGGCACGCCGGGCAAGCCGCCGCTGCGCATCGCGCTGTCGCTGGCGACCAGCCTGCAACGGCCGGCCACGCAGGTGCAGAAAGCGGCGCTGGAGCTGATCCAGCGCACGGTGCCGCTGGTGTTCGAGCACCCGTGAACGTCGCCGGGTATCACGCTGCTTATGGAAGTAGAAAAACGGTTCACCTCCTACCGTTCACGCTGAGCCTGTCGAAGCGCGGCACCAGGCTTCGACAAGCTCAGCCCGAACGGCAAGGGGTGCGGTAAAGGGGTGCGGTACGGGGGCAGTCAGCCCGACCGGTATCGGGCCGGCTGATTGAACGCGAACCCTGCCTACTGCCGCGCGATCTTGGCCCGCGTGATCACATCGCCCCAGCGCCGCACATCGGCCGCCAGGTGTTCGGCGGCCTGCGCGGGCGTGCTGCCCTGGGCCTGCAGGTTCAGCTCCAGCAGGCGCTTTTTCACGTCGGGCTGGGCCAGGGCCGATTGCACCTCGCGCGACAGGCGCTCCACCACGGCGGGCGGGGTGCGTGCGGGCACGGCCAGGCCGTTCCAGGACGTGACGTTGAAGCCGGCCAGGGGGCCACCGCTCTCGCGCACCGTGGGAACCTCGGGCAGCTGTGGCGCGCGCTGGGCGCCCAGCACCGCCAGCGGGCGCAAGGCCCTGGAGCCGATCTGCGGCATCAGCCCGCCGAGGATGTCCACCATGGCGTCGATCTCGCCGCCGCGCAGTGCGGTGATGACCGGCGGCGTGCCGTTGAAGGGCACCACCTGGGCGTCGATGCCGGCGGTCACCTTGAAGAGTTCGGCCGCCAGGTTCTGCGTGGTGCCGATCTGCGGCGTGCCGATGTTGAGCTTGCCCGGGTTCGCGCGGCCATAGGCCAGCAGCTCTGCCAGGGTGCCGAAGCGCCCGCCTTCGCGCACGACGATGGCCAGGTCGAACGTGGCCAGCAGCGACACCGGCACGAAGTCCTTCAGCGTGTCGAACGGCAGCGTATTGAACAGCGCGGCGCTCACCGCGGTGCCGCTGCTGATGAGCAGCAGCGTATGCCCGTCGGGCTCGGCGCGTGCGACCTGCTCGCCGGCCACCACGCCGCCCGCGCTGGGCTTGTTCTCGATCACCACGCTCTGCCCCAGCGGGCCCGCGATCTTCTGGCCCACCGTGCGCGCGGTGATGTCGGCCGCGCCGCCCGCCGCATTGGGCACCACGATGCGGATCGGGCGCGAGGGGAACGCTGGCTGCGCGTAGGCGGCGGCGGCGCCCCACGCTGCGGCCAGGGCCAGGAAGTTTCTGCGATGGATGGTGAGGTTCATGCGCATGCCTTGGCCCCTGTCAGCGTGACACGCCCAGCAGGCGGTCCAGCAGCGCGGGCTGCGCGCTCAGCTCTGCTGCCGTGCCCGCATGCACCACCGTGCCCCGGTCCAGCACGGCGGCCTGGTCCGAGATGGCCAGGATGGCCTGCGGGTGCTGCTCCACGATGATGGCCGACAGGCCTTCTTCGCGCGTGATGCGGCGGATGGCGCGCAGCAGCTCTTCCACGATGATGGGCGCGAGCCCTTCGAGCGGCTCGTCCAGCAGCAAGAGGCGCGGGTTGAGCACCAGCGCGCGGCCCACGGCCAGCATCTGCTGCTCGCCGCCCGACAGCTGCGTGCCCAGGTTGGTCTTGCGTTCTGCCAGGCGCGGGAACATTTCGTACACCCGCTCGGGCGTCCAGGGGCGCGAGGTGGAGCCCTTGCGCCCGGGGCGCGCCACGGCCGTGAGGTTCTCGTGCACGGTGAGCGACTTGAAGATGTTGCGCTCCTGCGGCACCCAGCCAATGCCCGCGGCGGCGCGCTCGTGCGATGGCAGCTTGTGCAGCGCCGCACCGCCGAGCATCACCGTGCCGCCGTGCTGGCGCGTGGCGCCTGCCAGCGTGTTGATGAGCGTGGTCTTGCCCGTGCCGTTGCGGCCCAGCAGGGCCAGGGTGTCGCCTTCGGCCAGCGACAGTGAGATGCCTTGCAGCACCACGGCTTCGCCGTAGCCCGCGCTAAGGCCTTCGATACGCAGCAGTTCGTTCTTAGACATGAAGACCTCCTGCCCCCACGCTCCCCGCTGCGCGTGGTTCGCTGCCCCCCAAGGGGGCCCTCGCGCCTTGGGGCGGCCCGGCGTCGCTCGATCCCTCCCCATGCCCCAGATACACCGCCTTCACCTGCGGGTCGTTGGCAATCGTGTCTGGGTCGCCCTCGGTCAGCACCGTGCCGTTGACCAGCACCGTCATGCGGTTGGCAAAGCTGAAAACCAGGTCCATGTCGTGTTCGATCAACAGCACCGAGACATCGGCGGGCAGTGCCGCCACGGTTTGCAAAAGTTCTTCGCGCTCGCCCGCGGGCACGCCGGCCACGGGCTCGTCGAGCAGCAGCACGCGCGGCTCGCAGGCCAGGGCGATGGCGATCTCCAGCAGGCGGCGCTTGCCGTAGGCCAGCACCCGCGTCTCCTCGGCCATCACCGAGGTCAGGTGGAACTGCTCGAGCAGCTGCTCGCAGCGCTCGGTGACGGCGCGGCGCGCACCCAGCGGCTGCCACCACTTGCCGCCCAGGCCCTGGTGCTGCGACACGGTGAGCGCCAAGGTCTCCAGCGGCGTGAGGCTGTCGAACAGCTGGTTGATCTGGAACGTGCGCACCATGCCGCGCGCCACGCGCTGGTGCGGCGCCAGGCGCGAGATGTCCTGGCCTTCGAGCACGATGGCGCCTTCGGTGGGCTCCAGCACGCCGGTCAGCAGGTTGATCAGCGTGGTCTTGCCCGCGCCATTGGGGCCGATGAGCGCGTGGCGTGCGCCCTTTTTCAAGTCCAGCGTGACGTTGTTGGTGGCGGTGATGCCGCCGAAGCGCTTGACCAGGCCCTGCGCCGACAGCACGGTGGTGGAGGTTGTCGTGTTCATATCAATGGCCTCCCGCGCTGGAGCTGGCACCGGGCTTGCGCCCGGCCCCGAACCAGGTCCAGGGGCGGAACAGGCGGTCGCGCCCGACCAGCACCAGCACCACCAGGAACAGGCCGATCCAGAACGTCCAGTACTGCGGCGTGACAGACGAGATCACGTCCTGCAGCAGCTTGAAGCCCACGGCGCCCAGGATGCCGCCGTAGAGCCAGCCCACGCCGCCGATCACCAGGATCAGCATCACGTCCGCCGAGCGGTGAAACTCGAACAGGTCGAGCGATGCAAAGCCCGTGGTCTGCGTGAGCAGCGCGCCCGCAGCGCCTGCCAGCGCGGCCGCCAGCGTGTACACCTGCGCCAGCTTGGCCGTGACGGGGATGCCGATGGCCATGGCGCGCAGCCGGTTGTCGCGGATGGCCTTGAGCGTGGCGCCGAACGGCGACTGCACGATGCGCCGCGCTATGAGGAAGAACACCAGCAGCACCGTGAGCGAATACCACGCCGCCGTGCGGCCATACAGGTCGAACTCGAACTGGCCCAGCACCGGGCCCATCACCACGCCCTGCAGGCCGTCGGCGCCGCCCGTCAGCCAGTCGAGCTTGTTGGCCAGCTCCAGCATGATCAGGCCCACGCCCAGCGTGACCATGAGCCGCGTGAGGTCGGTGCCGCGCATGATGGTGAGCGACGCCACCGCCCCCAGCACCGTGCCCGCCGCAACGCCCACCGCCAGCCCCACCAGCGGGTCGGGCATCACGTGCTTGGCGAACAGCGCCGCCGCGTAGCCGCCCATGCCAAAGAAGGCCGCGTGGCCCAGCGACACGATGCCGGTGTAGCCCAGGATCAGGTCCAGCGAGATCGCGAACAGCGCCACGATGGCGATCTCGTTGATGATGAGCGCGTGGCTGGGCAGGGCCAGCGGCGCGACGAAGGCCAGGATCCAGAAGATGGGTTCCCACCAGCGAAAGCGCCGGGCCTTCAAGAGGATGGAGGTCTGAGCGTTCATCTCATTTCCCTCCTTTACGAACGAAGAGGCCTTGCGGGCGCCAGATGAGGATCACGATCATGAGGCTGTACACGATGAAGGCGCCCAGCTTGGGGATGTAGTACTTGCCCGCCACGTCGGCAATGCCCAGCAGCAGCGCGGCCAGCAGCGGTCCGGTGATGGACGAGGTGCCGCCCACCGCCACGACGATCAGGAAATAGATCATGAACTTGAGCGGAAAGCTCGGGTCCAGGCCCAGCACCTCGGCCCCCAGCGCACCGCCCAGCCCCGCCAGGCCCGAGCCGAACGCGAAGGTGGACAGGAACACGATGTTCACGTTGATGCCCATGCCCGCGGCCACGCGCTGGTCGTCCACCGACGCGCGCAGGCGGCTGCCGAAGCGCGTCTTGGTCAGCACGTACTGCAGCCCCACCGTGAGCGCCGCGCACACCGCGATGATGAACAGCCGGTAGTGCCCCATGCCCAGCATGAACGCGCCGCTGCCGATCTCGGTGCGGCCCTTGAGCCATTCGGGCAGCTGCATGATCTGCTGCGTGGAGCCCACGAAGTAGTCCACGCTGGCCACGGCCATGAAGACCAGCCCGATGGAGAACAGCACCTGGTCCAGATGCGCCTTGTTGTAGAGCGGCCGGTACAGCGTGCGCTCCAGCACCGCCCCCAGCAAGGCCGTGCCCACAAACGCGATGGGCAGGCACACCAGAAACGGCACACCCAGCCGCTGCATCAGCAGCACCGTGATGTACCCCCCCGCCATGGCAAAGGCCCCGTGCGCCAGGTTGATGAAGTTCATCAACCCCATGGTCACGGCCAGGCCCACTGCCAGGATGAACAGCAGCATGCCGTAGGCAACGCCGTCGAAAAGAATGGTCAGCATGAAATCACTTCAATGAAGACGAACAAGAGTCATGGGTCCGTGCGTGGCGCCCTGGCTTCGACAGGCTCAGCCCGAACGGGTGGTGCCTCTCCAAAAGCTCAGCCTGAACAACAGCGCCCCGGTTTCGACAAGCTCAGCCTGAACGGTAGTGCCCTGGCTTCCGCTGCCTCAGCCTGAACGGTGGTGCCCTGGCTTCGACAGGCTCAGCCCGAACGGGTGGAGGAAGGAGAGCCATCGCCACCAAAACTGCCGTGCCCAAAAGAACCACGGAGAAACGCCCCCGCCCGCAACAACCGGCGCGCCCCCAGGCCAGTGCCACCGTGGAACTGGCTCTGCCAGGCCACGGGTGGCGTCCCCCTCCGGGGGAAGCCGCGCAGCGGCTCAGGGGGGCTTCTTATTTTGTCTTGCCGGGATCTTTGACATCCTTGATCACATCGAACTCCACGTTGTACAGCTGCCCGTTCACACGCTCCACCTTGCGCAGGTACACGTTCTGCACGATGTCGCGCGTTTGCGCGTCGATGAACACCGGGCCGCGCGGGCTTTCGAACACCTGGCCTTTCATCGCGGCCAGCAGTGCGTCGCCGCCGCCCGCGCCCTTGGTGGTGCGCAGCGCTTCGTAGATCACGCGCATGCCGTCGTAGCCGCCCACAGCCATGAAGTTGGGGCGCAGGCCCTTGTTGGCCTTCTCGAACGCGTCGACGAACTTCTTGTTCAGCGGCGAGGGGTGCGCGGCCGAGTAGTGGTGCGAGGTGACCACGCCCAGAGCGCCGTCACCCATGTCGTTGAGCTGGTCGTCATCGGTCACGTCGCCGGTGGCAATCAACTTGATACCGGCCTTGTCCAGGCCGCGCTCCAGAAACTGCTTCATCACCGCAGCGCCCGCGCCCGAGGGCACGAAGACGAACAGCGCGTCGGGCTTGCCGTCGCGCACCTTCTGCAAGAACGGGGCGAAGTCGGGGTTGCGCAGCGGCACGCGCAGGGCCTCGGTCACCTGGCCGCCGTTGAAGGTCAGGCGCTGGTTGAAATACTTTTCGGCGTCGATGCCGGGGCCGTAGTCGCTGACCAGGGTCACGACCTTCTTGATGCCATTCTTGGGCGCCCAGTCGGCCAGGGCCACCGACACCTGGGGCAGCGTGAAGCTGCTGCGCACCACATAGGGCGATGCCTCGGTGATGCTGGACGTGGCCGCGGCCATCACCACCAGCGGGGTCTTGGACTGCGTGGCCAGCGGCGCAGTCGCCATGGCCGACGGCGTGATGCCCATGCCGGCGAGCACGTTGACCTTCTCGTTCACCACCAGTTCCTGCGCCAGGCGGCGCGTCACGTCGGGCAGGCTGGTGTCGTCCTTGATGATGAGCTGCACCTTCTTGCCGGCCACGGTGTCGCCGTTCTGCGCCATGTAGAGCTTGGCGGCCGCTTCGATCTGGCGACCGGTGGTGGCCTGCTGGCCCGTCATGGGCAGGATGAGGCCGATCTTGAAGACGTTGCTGTCTTGCGCTGCGGCGGGCAGTGCGGCCAGGCCGCTGGTCAGCACCAGGGCCGCAGCGGCGCTAGCGCGAAGAAGATGGCGTTTGGTGGGCATCGATGTCTCCTGGGGATGTCGTTGTATACAGAACAATGCTGGCCGCAGTGTGAATCGCGGTGGGGACTTCGACAAGCGGGCTTTCCCACTTTTAGATATCTCAGAACGGGATATCACCCCCTGAGTCGCCTGCGGCGCCTTCCCCCTCTCTCGCGCTGCGCGTGGGAGGGGGACGCAGCCAGCGGCCTGGCGAAGCCAGTTCCGCGGCTACCTAGCGGAGGCCGCGCGCTCTTCCACCGCCCCGCCCGGCATCCGCCGACAGCGACCCGCGCAGAAGCCGTTTTTTTGGCTGCAGATCACCCACGTTCACGAATGAGCCCGACACCCGGCAAGCCCTGCACCTGGGAAGCTTGCACGGCAGCCAGCAGGTTGCGCCGCGTGATGCGGGAGTGTTCGCGCAGGATGGCTTCGGCCCGGGCGCCCTCGCGGCGCTCGATGGCGTCGAGGGCCTGGCGGTGCTGGTCTTGCGCCACGATGAGCATGTCGCGCGCTTCATGGGAATGGGTCTGCACCACGACGAAGGCCGAGGGGGATGCGAACGGCAGGCCCTTCACCCGGTCCAGCTCGCGCGCGATCACGTCGCTGCCCACCATGCGGCTGAGCAGCAGGTGAAAGCGCGCGTTCAGCTCCACGTAGCGCGAGAAGCCCTCGTCGTCCAGCGTGCGGGGTGCGAGGGCAGTGTCGATGGCGTCCAGGCAGGCGTGGGCTTCGGCCATCAGCGCGGCCTCCACGCCGCGCTCGGCCGCCAGGCGCGCGGCCAGCCCTTCCATGGTGCCGCGCAGCTCGATGGCGTCGGCCACGTCGGTCTCTGAAAACGTGCGCACCGCGTAGCCGCCGCCGGGCAGGCGGTGCAGCAGCCCCTCCTGCTCCAGCCGCATCAGCGCGGCGCGGATGGGGGTGCGTGAGACGCCCAACTTTTCCACCAGCGTCAGCTCGGCAATGCGAGCCCCCCCGGGCAGCTCGCCCGCCAGGATCATCTCGCGCAGGCGCAGCTGCGCCTTGACGGCCTGCGAGGTGGCGGCGTCGCCAGCGGGCGCTGAAAGGGTTGCGATCTGCGGATCGTCGGTCAGGTGCATGGCTGGCGGGACGGGTGGACGGAGGGAGGACGGCAGCCTGGCTGGGCCGCAACGAGCCCCGAATGTATACACAAACCCGCGTCGAATCCAGGTGTCGCAGATGCAATCCGATTTAAAACAACGACTTACAAGCTATACCGGCGTGCGATAGCTGGTTTTCAGTATTTTTATGTATACAGCGCCACGCTCCTTTCGCACAATCCGCTGTATCCCAGTGCGCGGCTTTCCGGGCGCGTACTGGCCCCACGAACAAGCCATCGACACCCACGAGACAACACTATGTATCCCAAAAACGCCTGGTACGTTGCCTGCACCCCCGACGAGATCGCCGACAAACCCCTGGGCCGCATGGTCTGCGGCGAGAAGATCGTGTTCTACCGCCCCGCCCCTGACAAGGTGGCTGCGCTGGAGGACTTCTGCCCGCACCGGGGCGCACCGCTGTCGCTGGGCACGGTGTGCGAGGGCGAGCTGATGTGCGGCTACCACGGCCTGCGCGTGGGCTGCGACGGCAAGGCGGTATCCATGCCCGGCCAGCGCGTGCAGGGCTTTCCGCGCACGCGCAGCTTTCCGGTGGAAGAGCGCTACGGCTTCATCTGGGTGTGGACGGGCGATGCCGCCTTGGCCGACCCCGCCCAGATCCACCACCTGCCCTGGGCCGAGAGCGACGAATGGGCCTACGGCGGCGGGCTGTACCACATCGCCTGCGACTACCGCCTGATGATCGACAACCTGATGGACCTCACGCACGAGACGTATGTGCACGCCACCAGCATCGGCCAGAAAGAGATCGACGAGGTGCCCTGCAAGACCCGGGTGGAGGGCGACGAGGTCATCACCAGCCGCTTCATGGAAGGCATCCAGGCGCCGCCGTTCTGGCAGATGGCGCTGCGCATGAACGGCCTGCCCGACGACCAGCCGGTGGACCGCTGGCAGATCTGCCACTTCTCGCCACCGAGCCATGTGCTCATCGAGGTGGGCGTGGCGCTGGCCGGCCACGGCGGCTACGACGCGCCTGCGGACAAGAAGGCATCGAGCATCGTGGTGGACTTCATCACGCCCGAGACCGACACCTCCATCCACTACTTCTGGGGCATGGCCCGCAACTTCAAGCCGCAGGACGCGGAGCTCACCGCCAAGATCCGCGAAGGCCAGGGCGGCATCTTCGCCGAGGACCAGGAGATGCTGGAAAAGCAGCAGCACAACCTGCTGCGCTACCCCGATCGCAAGCTCTTGATGCTCAACATCGATGCCGGCGGCGTGCAGTCGCGCAAGGTGCTGGACCGCGTGATCGCCGCCGAGCGCGCGCCCGCAGCCCCGCAGCCGGTGGTGGCCGCATGACCGCGCAGGAGACCTTCCAGGTCCGCGTCGCCAAGAAGACCGCCGAGGCCGAGGGCATCGCCAGCTTCGAGCTCGCGCGGCTCGACGGCCAGCCGCTGCCGCCGTTCAGCGCGGGCTCGCACATCGACGTGCATGTGCCCGGCGGCACGGTGCGCCAGTACTCGCTGTGCAATGCGTCGCACGAGCAGCACCGCTACCGCATCGCCGTGCTGCGCGACCCCGCCTCCCGCGGCGGGTCGGTGGGCATGCACGACCGCGTGAACGAAGGCGACGTGATCACCATCAGCACGCCGCGCAACCACTTTGCGCTGCACCCCGCGCAGCACACGCTGCTGCTCGCGGGCGGCATCGGCGTGACGCCACTGCTGTGCATGGCCGACCGCCTGGCGCGCACCGGCGCGGGCTTTGCGCTGCACTACTGCACGCGCTCGGCCGAGCGCACCGCGTTTGCCGGCGAGATCACCGCCTCGCCCATGGCACCGCACGTGCACTTTCACTTCGATGCAGGGGCGCCCAAGCAAAAGCTCGACCTGGCGTCCGTGCTGGCAGCGCCGGGAGACGACAAGCGGGTGTATGTGTGCGGCCCGGCGGGCTTCATCGACCATGTGGTGGCCACTGCGCAGGCCATGGGCTGGGCGCAGGACCGCATCCACCTGGAGTACTTTGCCGCGCCCGCGCAGGACACGTCGGGTGATGAGGGCTTCGAGGTGCGCATCGCGAGCACCGGCAAGACCTATGCGATTGCGCCGGATGTGTCGATCGTGGAAGCGCTGCGCGGCCAGGGCATCGACATCATGACGTCGTGCGAGCAGGGCGTGTGCGGCACCTGCATCACCCGCGTGCTGGAGGGCGAGGTGGACCACCGCGACATGTACTTGACCGATGAAGAGAAGGCGAGCAACGAGCAGTTCATGCCCTGCTGCTCGCGTGCACGCAGCAAGCTGCTGGTGCTGGATTTGTGAGCGCTGCGGCGGCGATGGCCGCAGGCTGATGGGAATACGCCGGCGCCATGCCGCACGGCGCGGGGTGGCTGTGTGCCGAGCTGCGCCGCGCGCCAGCCCCAGCCAGCGAAGGCGCGCCCGCGCAATGCAGGCGCCGCCTTCGGTTGCTATCGTTCACATAGCAACAAAATGATGAACGGAGAGCGGTAGCGGGGCATGGGTTGCAACATTCAAGCTCAACCTGCGGCGGCGGCATCCGACGCGTCCAGCGTGCGGATGGTGTCACGCCCGTGGCGGTCTTTGGCGCGACCCAGGTCGGTGTCGAGCGCGCGGGCCAGCTTGTCGATCGAGGAGATGAACGCCCGGCCCATCTCGCTGGCGTCGTCGGCCACAGAGATCGGCTGGCGGCCGGTGACGCGCGCCTCGATGCGGCAGCGCTTGTCGTTGGCACCGGACTTGCCTGCATCCAGGTCTTTGAGAAACACATCCAGCCGCGTCACATGGTCCTGAAAGCGCGACAGCCGGCTCTTGGCTTCGGTGGCGATCCACTCGCTCAGAGATTCGCCGCCTTCGATGTGGTCATCCGTGTTGACTTGTACTTGCATGGTGATGCTCCTTGAAGAATTCAAGCGAAGGACCGTGCCCGCCGTCCCGGCTGGCAGCCGTCCCGTGAACCACCATGGTCGCACCTTCGGGGCTCTGCGCCCGTAAGAACCTGTTAGTCGGCGGGTCTTGTGGGGCCAGGCACTGCATGTGCCTTCGCGATTGGCTATGCGCGCGCGGCCGGCTTGTCTGTGGTGTCGACGAAGCCTGCGTTGCCGCAAGGTACTCAGGTATTCGGGTGCTGCCTGCGTACACGCATCGTGTCGTGGACTGCATCGCGATCCCAGCGCAAAAAGTTTGGCACGCGCAGGGGCGCAGGCCGCTCTCCTACAGACGCCGGCCCATCCGCAGTGCTACAAATTGGATACCTGTTCACTGCAATCGCAGCACCGTTTCAGCGTGCTGCCCGGAGCCCCCCATCCATGCCCGCTGATCGCCGCCTCAAGATTGGTTTGTCCGCCTGTTTCCAGCACGCCGACCCCACCCGCCCGCTGTTCACCAACAAGACCTTGCAGTACGTGGAGCAGTCGATCGCCCACTGGATCATGTCGGCCGGCGCCATGGTGGTGATGGTGCCCTGCCCCACAGGCGAGACCGCACGCGGCGACGTGACGCTGGCGCACTACGCAGAGTGGCTCGACGGTGTGGTCATGCACGGCGGCGCCGACGTGTGGCCGGGCAACTATGGCGAGGAGCCGCTGCGCGAAGAGTGGATCGGCGACCGCGTGCGCGACCTGTACGACCTGGCGGTGGTGAAAGCCTTTGCCGAGGTTCGCAAGCCCATCTTCGGTGTCTGCCGCGGCCTGCAGCTGATCAACGTGGCCTTCGGCGGCGCGCTGTACCAAGACCTGCAGACCCAGCACCCCGGTGCGCTGCAACACCGCAATGCATCCACCTACGACCAGCACTTTCACGACATTCACATCGTCGAGGGCACGCGCCTGGCGCAGCTGTACCCCGACCATCCACGCGCCCGCGTCAACAGCATTCACCACCAGGGCATCAAGACCGTGGCCCCGGAATTCGTGGTCGAAGCGCTGAGCGAGCCCGATGGCGTGCCCGAAGCCATCCGCCTGCAATCGGCGCCAGGCCGCGGCTACATCGCGGCCACCCAGTGGCACCCCGAGTTCCACAAGTTGGGGGCGGACACGCTGGACGACACCGCCATCCTGCAGGACTTTCTGGCGGCGTGTGCCGAGGCCAAGGCCAGCCCTCCGTCGGTGAGCCACCCTCCCGGCATCCGCGACCGTGCCACGCGTCTGCTGCGGCAGGCGCTGCGCAGGGACCGGAGCCGGGCTTCGTCGTCGACGTAAGTCAATTCAACGCGCTGCGGTGTGCGGCGCGCAGTGCGCTGCATGCGACTTGCGACTTGCGACAAGCCGTTCAGCAACGCATCAACTGCACTTCGCCAGCACAGATTGAATCGCTTGCGCGCATCCGCGCACTTCTACAGGGCCACCTCCCGCCACAGCTGCAGGATGTCGTCGCGCGGAATCGGGCGGGCTTCGACCGTCTTGAGACTGTAGGGCTCCTGGGCCACGGCGCCCGCGACCAGGCTGGCCAGCGCCATGACCACCACCAACGCACAGGCGGGTCTGCAATGTTTCATGGTTCAAGGTCCTTCAGAGGCGGGGGCAAGTACGGAGCCCGCATGTGCATATGCGATGCGGAAGGCGGAAGGCGGAAGGCGCTGCTGGGCGCGCCGGGCCCTGTCCGTCGCCACGGAAGGCACGCGGCTTGAGGAAGACACTGGCATCCGAAATTAAATGCTTTTGTGCCGCTACCGCTCTATGAGCAAGCGCAAGCAGCTACGAATTTAATAGCAAATGGCATTGTCAGCGATGCCCCTGCGCTGGCCTCGGAGATGAAAATACTGTAAATTCATCCAGTGCAATTACAGTCCAAACTCGCCATCCTGGCCGACGCCGCCAAGTACGACGCCTCGTGCGCATCCAGCGGCGCGGCGCCGCGCGATTCGGTCGGCGGGCGGGGCATGGGCTCCACCGAAGGCATGGGCATCTGCCACAGCTACGCGCCAGACGGGCGCTGCATTTCGCTGCTCAAGATCCTGCTGACCAACTTTTGCCAGTACGACTGCCTGTACTGCGTGAACCGGGTGACGAGCAACGTGCCGCGCGCGCGCTTCACGGTCGATGAAGTGGTGCAGCTCACGCTCGACTTCTACCGGCGCAACTGCATCGAAGGCCTGTTCCTCTCCAGCGGCATCATCCAGAGCCCCGACTACACCATGGAGCAGGTGGTCGAGGTGGCCCGCGTACTGCGCGAAGACCACGACTTTCGCGGCTACATCCACCTCAAAACCATCCCGGATGCATCGCCCGAGTTGATGGAGCGTGCGGGCCGCTATGCCGACCGGCTGAGCATCAACGTGGAGCTGCCCACGCCCGAAGGCCTGGCCGCCCTGGCGCCACAAAAGGACAGCGCGGCGATTGAGCGGTCGATGGCGCGCATGGCGGTGCGCATCGAGGACGCGCGGCAGGCGCGCAAGGAACAGGCCGCCGCCAAGGTGGTGTCGATGCCCGCCACCACACGCACTCTCACGCGGCGCGCTGCGGCACCCCACTTCGCGCCGGGCGGGCAGAGCACGCAGATGATCGTGGGCGCCGACGCCACCGACGACCGCACCATCCTGGCCACCAGCGCTGGCCTGTACGGCGTGCACCGGCTGCGGCGCGTGTACTACTCGGCCTTCAGCCCCATCCCGGATGCGGCGCGCGCGCTGCCGCTCATCGCGCCACCCACCGTGCGCGAGCATCGGCTCTACCAGGCCGATTGGCTGATGCGCTTTTATGGCTTCACCCACGGCGAGATCGTGCCCGCCAGCCAGGGCGGCATGCTGGCGCTGGACATGGACCCCAAGCTCGCCTGGGCCATTGCGCACCGCGAGCGCTTCCCGGTCAATCTGAACACCGCCCCGCGCGAGCTGCTGCTGCGCGTGCCCGGCTTTGGCGTGCAGACGGTGGACCGCCTGCTGGCCGCCCGCCGCGTGCGCCGACTGCGGCATGCCGATTTGACGCGGCTGCATGTGCCGCTCAAGAAAGTGCTGCCTTTTGTGGAAGCGGCCGACTACCGCCCGGGCCGCGCGCTCGATGCCGCCGACCTGGCGGCCCGCCTCGCGCCGCCGCCCGCGCAGCGCAGTCTGTTTTGAGGGGTTTATCGATGCCACGATGCGCCAGCAAGACCCTCCACGCGCCTTCAAGACCTGCCCAGGCCACGTGCTGCGGCAGCGCCCTGGCTTCGACGGGCTCAGCCCGAACGGTCCGTGGCGCACCTTTCCGCGTGCCTCGATAAGCCATGGCACAGCACACAGTCACCCTCGACCATCCCACTGACTGGGCGGGCTTTCGCCGGGCGGCGCGCACACTGGTGCAGGCCGGCGTGCCGCCGCAGGCTGTCGACTGGTTCACCACGCAGGACGTCACGGAAGACTTGTTCGCCAGTCCCACTGCGGGTTCTGGCATCGATGCTGGCGCTGCCGCGTCAACGCCGCTTGACCTGAGCGCACTGCAGCCCCGCAGCGACCGCCCCGCGCCGCGCGTGCCCGAAGAGTTCGTGCGCCTGTGCGAGCGCCTGGTGCTGCACCGCAACCCGGCGCGCTTTGCCCTCATGTACCGTCTGCTGTGGCGCCTGGCGCACGACCGCGCGCTGCGCCACGACCCGCTGGACGCCGACCGCATGCAGGCCCACCACATGGTGCGCGCGGTGGCGCGGGACATGCACAAGATGCACGCCTTCGTGCGCTTTCGCCCGGTGACCGACAGCGACGGCCACACCGTGCAGGTCGCCTGGTTCGAGCCCGACCACTACATCACCGAGGCCAACGCGGGCTTCTTCGTGCGGCGCTTCACCCAGATGCACTGGGCCATCCTCACGCCCGATGCCAGCGTGCGCTGGGACGGCACCGACCTGCACGTGGGCCCCGGCGGCCAGCGCAGCGACGCACCGCCGCCCGACGCGGGCGAGGCGCTGTGGCTCACCTACTACCGCCACATCTTCAACCCCGCGCGGCTCAAGACCACGATGATGAAAAAGGAAATGCCCACACGCTACTGGCGCAACCTGCCCGAGGCCGCGCTGATCACCGAGCTGTCGCACGGCGCGCACGAACGCAGCGGGCACATGGTGGAGGCGGAGGCGACCACGCCGCGCAAGCGGATCGAGCCGATGCGGCGGGGTGCATCAAGCGCGTAGCGCGGCAGGCACTGCAGATGCGGCCCGATGACCCGTGACGATGACCGTCAGTCAGTCAACAGCACGGTGACGGCCTGCTCTGAAAACCATCCAGAACACTGCAGCCGCACAAGCGCCGCAGATCCCGAACAACGCAACAACAGCCACGTACTGTTGCCAGCCAGCGATGGTCGGAACCCCGCTGATGACGGTCTGGACATGGCCGATCGTCACTGAACTTTTCATGTCCGAATCGCGCAGCGGCCAAGAAAAAACGGCCATGGGCATGCACCCCAGAACAAATCCTGCCAACAACACGCTCCACCACCTCAGGGTGCCGATGCGGCACAGCAGCCAAAAGGCTGGAATCCCGAGAAGGACCACGTGAGCTGCCGACACGAGCGCGCACAGGGACATGAACCCCAGTGTTCGAATCCACAGGGATGGGTCCCCTGTCCCCACCATCTGAAATTGCTCGAAGAGATACCCGAGCGCCAGCGCGATGACGGGCGCCATCGCCGCTGCAGCGAAGGCGATGACAATTCTCAGGAGCGGCGTCATCACAGACTCAACCCGCAGACGGCACGCAGCGCCCAGCCACCCGTCCAGCTACAGGATTTTTCCGCCATGGCTTTTGACCCTGTCCAGAACGATGTGCCGTACCTCATCGCTCAAGTCGGCCAACGGCAGCGTGACGAACTGCGCACGCGAGAAGAACAGCAACCAAAAGTCCTTGAAGCGCCAGACCTCGGTCACGGCAGACCAGTCCACGTCCGAGCTGCCCATGTCCGACGACAAGCGCAGGCGGTCCGGCGTCGTCTCCAAAAAAGCCTGCTTCACCCGCATCCGTCGAAACCGTGCGAGCGAGCCCCGCAGATGGACCACGTACAGCGCTCCAATCAGTGCGAGGCCCAGTATCAGCAGCACGCCCAATGCCGCAGTGGTCCACGAATGCATGCCACGGGCTAGCGCGTACGCAAAGTAGGTCGCCAGGAAAAGAAGGGACGCTATGAACTTCCCGCCCACGGTTCGCCACCAGAACGCAGCGACCGCGTTTTTCACCAGCTTGTCGGTGTAGTGCAGCGTGGCCTTGGTCATGGGGCGGTACGACGTTGCGCGTCGCTTGAGGAGAATCTGGTTGTCTGCAGAGAAGCCGGCGAGTACATGGACTGATGGAGAGGCATGGATGGCCCAAGCCACGTCGGGCGAACGCGCTCGGGTGCACGAGATTCTGCAGCCTGCCAGACCGGTTGAGGCTCAGGGCCGCGTCTTTTTGCTCAATCGCAACCGAGGGTGCGGGCGCCCGCTGCGCACCTGCCCCGTTGCGCTACCCCGCTGCCCGCGCCCGCAGCACCCCGAACTGCGGCGCAGCCTGCGCCGCCGTCCAGCGCCACGGCAGCGCATTGGCCCGCCACACGCCCCCCAGCACGTGCAGCCGCAGCACCCGCTGCGCACCGGGCCAGGGCGCGCGGCTTGCGTCGTCCCACAGCAGCTCGGACCGGGCCGCCACGTGCAGCAGGCCGCCGCCGTCGTAGTCCACCCACAGCAGCCCCGCCCGCGGGTGCAGGGCCAGGTTGCCGAGCGTGTTGAAGAACAGATTGCCCGGGTAGTCGGGCACCGACAGAACCACGCCCTGGGCGGTGTGCTTCACGTGCACGAAGCCCGGTTCGCCGCCGCGGTGCGATACGTCCACGCCTTCGTTGCGCGCTGCGCCGGGGCGCGCGGCCGAGGCGCTGGCGATGAACAGCGTGTCGCTGCGGGTGATGAGCGCGAGCGCGGCGGCGTCGAGCTGCGGGCCCAGGGCCTGTGGGGGTGCGGGCGGGGTCACCACCTCCCGCAGGCCGGGCGCGCGCGCCTGGATGTACTTGGGGCAGTTGCCGAAGCTCTGCACCACATCCACCGCCAGGCCCTGCGCACCGAAGGCGGCCACGCGCCCGTTCATGCGGTTGCGGCGGCGCGTGTGGGGCTCCAGGCCCAGCACGCCCACAGGGGTGCCGGGCGCGAGCTGCGCAAGCGCCGGGTCGGCCGCATCGGGCGGCACCGCGACCTGCATGCTGTGCGCATCGGGCGTGTGCACAAAGCCCGGGGGCCCCGCCACCATGGTGGCCCAGGGCTGGCCGTGGGCGTCGAGCGCACCCAGCAGCAGCGTGGGCAGCTTCTCGAACAGCTCGCGGTGCTGGTCGGGCATGTGGTCGCGCAGCACCATGGGGCCGATCTCGCCCATGCGTTCGCGCACGCCCACGCGGTCCTGCAGGGCCTGCTCGCCCGCGTGGAAGGCCGGGGCTTCAGGGGGCCGCAGGCCGGCGCTCATGCGGGTACCGCTGCAGCGGCCTTGGGCAGGCGGTCGGCCAGCGGCACGTAGCCCCGCAGGGCCTCCATGCGCGCCACCCAGGCGGCCACACGCGGATGGGCGGCCAGCGGCAGTCCACCGACGGGTGCCTGCGAGATATAGCTCACCATGGCGATGTCGGCCAGGGTGGGCGCGTCGCCGTCCAGCAGCCAGGTGCGGCCTTGCAGCTCGCCCTCCATGAAGGCCAGCAGCCGCTGGCCGATGGCCTGGGAGGCTGCGTTCAAGGGCTTGCCTGTGATGGCGGCAAAGCGCGGCACGGCCACGCCCGGTGCCAGCAGCCCGGCGGCCAGGCTGAACCAGCGCTGCAGGCGCGCCTGGCCCACCGGGTCCTGCGGCATCCAGGCGCTGCCGGGGGCGTAGCGCTGCACCAGGTAGACCAGGATGGCGGTGCTGTCGCTCAGCACCACGCTGCCATCCACGATGACGGGCACCTGGCCCAGGGCGTTCAGGGCCAGGTGCTCTGCGCGCTGGTGCTCGCCCTGCAGCAGGTTCACCTCGGCCAGCTGGTAGGGCAGGCCCAGCAGGGACAGCATCAGTTCGACGCGGTGGCAGTGGCCGGACACGGCCATGCGGTACAGCGTGATGGGTGGGGTGGGGGCCATGGTGTCGTGTCCTTGGTGTCAGAAGTTGTGCAGGACTCGACCTTATCTATTGCGCACTACGGTGTGAATAGCGATAGTGCGACTTTCAAAATTGCAAAAATCGAAACAATGGACCACTTGGAAACCCTGCGCTGCTTTGTAGCGGTGGCCGATGCGGGCGGCTTTGCGGTGGCGGGGCGGCGGCTGGGCTGCTCGGCGGCGGCAGTCACGCGCGCCATCGCGGCGCTGGAGGCGCGCCTGTCGGTGCTGCTGTTTCAGCGCAGCACGCGCGTGGTGCGGTTGACCGAGGCGGGCGAGCGCTTTCTGGCCGACTGCCGCCCGCTGCTGAGCGACCTGCACGAGGCCGAGCAGGCCGCGCGCGGCGCGCAGGCCGAGGCACAGGGGCTGCTGTCCATCACTGCGCCGCAGATGTTCGGCATTCAGCATGTGGCGCCCATCGTGCTCGACTTCCTGCAGGCGCATCCCCGGGTGCAGGCGCGCACGCTGTTCGTCAACCGCGTGGTGCATCTGCTGGAGGAGGACATGGACGTGGCCGTGCGCATCGCGCACCTGCACGACTCGGGCCTGACCGCGCTGCAGGTGGGCGCGCTGCGCCGCATGGTGGTCGCGTCGCCCGGCTACCTGGCGCGCCACGGCGAACCGCGCCACCCGCACGAGTTGGGCCAGCACCGCGCGATAGCGTTCTCGTTCGACGCGCGGGCCCCCTCGCCCTGGCGGTTTCGCGATGGCACCACGGGCACACCGCAGCAGGCCTGGATCAGCAACAGCAACGAGGTGGACATCGCCGCGGCCGAGGCGGGCCTGGGGCTCACCCGCTGCCTGGCCTACCAGGCCGCCGCCAGCCTGCGCGCAGGGCGCCTGCGCATCGTTCTGGCCGAGCATGAGCCCGACCCGGTGCCCGTGCACATCGTCTACCCCGCGGGGCGGCGCGCACCGGCCAAGGTGCGGGCCTTTGTGGAGTTCGCACGGCACCGCCTGGCCGCCGAGCCGGTGCTGCAGGGCCGCGGCTTGGCACGGCGCAGCAGCACCAGAAGCAGCAAGCGGTGAGCACCGGCGGGTGCGCGGTGGACCACGCAGTTCAAGGCCATTTCATGGCCTTGCGCTCGCTGCCATTGCGCAAGCAGCTATCTAATCAATAGCAACCGCACCATCGATCACCGGCGCGTGCCGCTGCGCCCACCAGAACATCGGCAATGCCACCAGCGCCGCCACCGACAGCGCGACGAAGGCCAGGCCGAAGTGCTGCCCGGCACCCACCACCGAGTTGGCCAGCGTGGGGCTGAGCGCCGCGCCCACGCCCTGCAGCGTCATCACCAGGCCCAGCGCGGTGTTGAAGCGGCCGCTGCCCTGCGTGAAGCGCTGCACCATGAGCGGCGTGGCCACCCCCAGCGCGCCGGCGGCCAGGCCGTCCAGGATCTGCACCGGCACGTTGCCCCAGTCGGCGGCGATGAGGTAGGCCAGCGCGCCGCGCACCGGCAGCACCAGGATGGCGGCGTACACGAACCACGCCACGTCGAAGCGCTTGCTGCGCGACACCCAGAGCGCCACCGGGATCATCGTGACCTGGGCCACCACGATGGCGATACCGGTCCACAGCAGCGGCGACGAATCGGCCACGGTGGCGGCCAGCCGCTGGTTGAGCAGCGGCAGCATCGCGGCATTGCCCAGGTGAAAGAACAGGCAGGTGATGCCGAACAGCAGCAGCGGCTTGTTGGACAGCAGTGCGCCCCAGCCGGTGCCGCGCTCGACATGCTCGCCCAGCGTCTCGGGCGACTCGCAGCCGCGCGCGGCCTGGTGGTCGATGTCCCCCGCGCGGATCGACAACACCGCCAGCACCGCGCCCACGGTCATCGCTGCCATCACGGCCAGGATCCAGTGCGCGCCGAACCAGTGCGCCACCAGCCCCGCGCCGATGGCCGACACCATGTTGCCCGCGTGGCTCCAGGCCTCGTTGCGGCCCGTCTGGTGCTTGAAGCCCGAAGCCCGCGCCAGCCCCAGCGTGAGCGCGGCCATGGTGGCCGCCAGCAACGCCCCGGCCACGCCGGTCACCACCTGTGATGCGATGAGCCACGTGCCCTGCAGCGTCGAAAACGCGAGCGCGCTGGCCGCCAGGATGGCGAGCGCCGCCACCACCGTGAGCAGGCGCTTGGCGCGCGAGCCGTCCACCCACGCGCCGGCCAGCGGCGTCATGGCCATGCCCGCCAGGCCGCCAGCGGTCATGGTGTAGCCGATGAGCTCCTGCTGCACCTGGCTCTTTTGCAGGTAGGTGGCCAGGAACGGCCCCAGGCCGTCGCGCACATCGGCCATGAAGAACGCCAGCAGCGCCAGCGCCATCAGCGAGCCCGGCACCGCTGCCGGGCCCGCGCCAGCGTTGCCGCCAGCGGGCAGACCGCCGGCAGTTACCGCGCCAGCATCAGCCATGGCCGGGCCCCACGGGCTTGCCGTTCACCGTGCGCGCCTGCACCACCTGGCCGCCGCCGTTGGCCAGAGGGCGCACATCGCCCTCGGCCTTGACCTTGTCGCCAACCTTCAGGCCCAGGTGCTTCAGGCCGTCGGGCTTGGTGTGGATGAAGTCGCCGGTGTCCAGCACCACCCCGTTGGGCTCGCCGTGCCTGGCGTAGTTCAGGCGCGCCACGGTGCCTGCCACGTGGCCGGGGTGGTGGTGCGGCGCGGCGGGCTTGCCGTCGACCGAGACCACGCGCTCCAGTTGGTAGACCTCGTGCTCGGCTTCACCCTTGGGCGAGGGCTCGGCGACGGTGCCTTCGATGACCACGGCCTGGCCGGGCTTCAGGCCCGCCAGTGCGGCATGGGCCGCGCTGTCGTGCGCGTCGCACACGAACTGGGCGGGGGCGCCTTCGCTGTCGATCAGCACACCTTCGATGGTGCCCTTGGGGCTGTAGATCAGGTGCTGGAACTGGCCTTCGACGGACCAGACGTCGATGTCATGGGGTTGGGCGGGCATGGGAATCCTTGTGTGAAGTGAACGAAAAACGGGAAAGAAAAATGCAAGAGAAAAAGGACTGACAACGCTGCAGGGACCCGTCAGGCGGCGGCTGCGACACCGCCGGCCTGACGACAGGTCACGACGCGGGCTGCGGGGCTGGCACAGGTGGTACTGGCGGCGCCATGGGCGCTCCCGGCCCGGCTGCCGGCGGGACACCGGCAGGACCTGCAGGTCCGGCGCCTGGCTCGCGGGGGCCCTTGGGGCCGGCAGGACCGCGTGCTCCGGGGCCACCCTTGGGACCGGCGCCTGCAGGTCTCGCAGGACCGGCCTGGGGCGGCTGGGCTCCACGCGAGCCGGGCAGCGGTGGCTCTACGCCAGGGCCTGCAAACAGTTCACGGGCCGTGTCGGCAGCAGGGCCCATCGCCGTGGCCTCCAGCGCACTGCCATGCGGCCCGCGAGAGCCCCATCCGCGTGCGAACAGGGTGCTGCCCGGCTGCAATGACGCAGCCATGGCCGTGCCCACATGCGGCGGAAAGCGCACGATGGTGCCGCTGTCCATCAGCACGCCGTTCGCCTCGCCGCCGGGGGCGTACAGCACCTGGGCCACGCGGCCGCTGGCGCTCATCGCTGCCAGCGCAGCGGGGTCGGGCCGCGGCGCAGGGGCGCTGCCCAGGGCGGGTGGCGTGTCTTCGACCGTGCGGCCACCGACGGTCAGCCGCACGGCGCGCAGCACCGGCGCATTGGGTGCGCGCCAGCCGCTGACCTGCACCGTGTCGCCGGGCCGTGCGGCCTGCAGCAAGGCTGGCGAGAGGTGGGGTGGCAACTGCACCTGCGTGCCGTCGGTCAGCAGCAGGCCGTCCACGTCGCCGCCGGGGTTGACCAGCCATCGCTTGAGCTGGCCGGAGATGACGGGCGCCGTGCCTTGCTGCGCCGCATCGGGCGGCGGCGGCGGCGGCAGCGGCCGCGCGGGGCGTGCGCCGGGCGGTGGCAGGGCACCGGGTGCGCCTGCGAGACCGGGGACCGCTGCGCCGGCTGGTGGCGGCGCGAGAGGCGGTGGTGGGGGCTGCTGGGCCCAGGCAGCACCTGCCAGGCACAGGCCTGCGCACAGGGCAAGGGGACGAAGGGAATGTCGCATGGATCAACTCCAGTGGGTGGGAATGCCCTGGCTGTACTCACATTGCGTGCCAGGCACGATTCCCTTTCAAATCAACCACTTGCATCGTTGCACCGCCGGCTGGCTGCATGCGCGGGGGACACCCTGGCGTCCGCTTTGCGGACAGGTGGCACAGGCCATCCCCCCCATTGCCGCCCCCGCATCACCCCATCCGCAGCCACAGCGCCGACAGCGCACACACGATGAGGAAGGGAATGCTGATCTTGTGGAACTCGCGCAGGCCGTGGGGCAGGCGCGCCAGCCGCAGCGCGATCAGGTTGGCCAGCGACCCCAGCACACAGCCGAAGCCGCCCACGCTCACCCCGGCGGCGAGCGCGGGCAGGTCGCGCACCGGGCCGTCGAGCAGGATGGCCGCAGGCACGTTGCTGATGAACTGCGAGGCGACGATGGCCGCCAGGTACGCGCGCCAGCCCTCGGCAATGGGCGCGTGCTGCAGCAGGTGGGCCACCGCGGGCAGCTCGGCCAGCTGGCGCAGGTCCACGAACATGAGCGCGATGATGGCCAGGAGCGCCCAGTCCACCCCCTTGAGCACGCGCGGGTAGAACACCAGGAATGCGCCGAACACCAGCGCCAAACCGGCCACCAGCCAGTGCCGCTCCAGCGCCACCACGAAGGCGACGAAGAGCACGCCGGCCAGCGTCAACAGCCGGGGCTGCACGGCCGGGGCCTCGGTCGCAGGGCGCAGCGTGATCGCGGTGCGCGGCACCAGCACCCACACCGCCACGAAGAGCCAGAACAGCATGATCGCCACCGTGGGCGCCATCATCCCCATGAAGCCGACAAAGCTCTCGCCCGAGCGGTGCCAGAGGTACAGGTTCTGCGGATTGCCGATGGGCGTGAGCGCAGAGCCCGCATTCACCGCCAGTGCCTGCAGCACCACCAGCCGCGCGAGCGACAGGTCGGCCTGGGTGGCGAGCACGCGGGTCAGCGGCACCAGCAAAAACAGGCTCACGTCGTTGGTGACCAGCGCCGACAGCACCGCGGCACCTGCCGTGAGCAGCATCGCCAGGCTGCGCAGATCCGTCACGCGGCCCAGCAGCCGCTGGGCGGTGGCCTGCAGCATGCCGCTTTTCTCCACGCCCTGGGTGATGGCCAAAAGACCCGCCAGCGCGCCCACGGTCTGCCAGTCCACCAGCCGCAGGTAGTCCATGGGTGCGCGGGGCCGCAGCACGGCGAAGAGGACGGCCACGGCCACCAGCACCCACAGCAGGCCGTTGCCGCCGCCGGGCGCCTCATCGGCTGCAGAGGACGCGCTGTGGGAAGGCGCAGTGGATGTGGCAGGTGCGTTTGCGCGGGCGGGAGAGGAGTCGGTCATGGACGGGTGAAGGTAAGAAAACGAGGCGCGCGGAGCGATGAGAACGCGACAGCGACATCGAAAGCGGCAACGACGGCGGCGGACACAGAGGCAGGCATGGGCCGGTCACAGTGCCAGCCCAATGGCCAGTGCGTGCAGCGCGCAGGAAGTGGTGTGGCACTCAAGACCCGTGCCCGCTGCTCGACACTGCACGAACGCCGCCCCGTACAGGGCGGCCGGGCTGCCAGGCACGTTGGCGTGGATGCAATGCGGACAGGCGGTGTCCGCGGATGAGACACCTGGGCGCGTGACGGCGACAGCTTGTAGCCGCACTGGTGGCGCGCGCAGGCTGCCGGCCGCGCGCGCGGAGCGTTCATCGCCATCGCTACTCCAGCCCGTACTGCGACAGCTTGCGGTACAGCAGCTGCCGGTGGATGCCCAGGCGCCGCGCGGCCTCGGCGCGGTTGCCTTGGGCACGCTGCAGGGCCTGCTCGATCAGCAGCCGCTCCAGCCGTTCCACCGCCACGGGCAGCTCGGTGTCGTACCAGTCGGCGGGCAATGCGCTGGCGGCGCCTTCCGCGCCCACAGCATGGGCATCGGTGGGCGCGGGGCCGTGTGCCAGGTCGCCCTGCACGTCCGCCGCGCTGATCACCGGGTGGCGCACCAGCGCCTGGCAGCGCTCCATGCGGTTGCGCAGCTCGCGCACATTGCCGGGCCAGCGGTACTGCAGCAGCGCCTGCGCCGCGTCGGCAGACAGCGCCTTGGGCACGCCGTGGCCCGCTGCCAGCCGCAGGAAATGCTCGGCCAGCGGCACGATGTCGGCCAGGCGCTCGCGCAGCGGCGGCACGCGGATCGACAGCACGTCGAGCCGGTAGTACAGGTCTTCGCGAAAGCGCCCCGCGCGCACCGCCGCGGCCAGGTCGTGGTGGGTGGCAGCCACCACGCGCACGTCGACCTTCACCGTGCGGTGGCTGCCCAGCGGCGTCACCTCGCCCGCCTGCAGCACGCGCAGGATCTTGGCCTGCACCGGCAGCGCCATGTCGCCGATCTCGTCGAGCAGCAGCACGCCGCCGTCGGCCGCACGAAAGCACCCGGGCCGGTCGCCTGTGGCGCCGGTGAAGGCGCCGCGCACGTGGCCGAACAGCTCGCTCTCCAGCAGCTCGGGCGGAATGGCCGCGCAGTTGATCGCGACGAAGGGCGCGTGGGCGCGGTCCGAATGCCGGTGCAGCGCCCGCGCCACCATGTCCTTGCCCGTGCCGGTCTCGCCCAGCACCAGCACCGGCACGTGGCTGGCCGCCGCCAGGCCGATGCGCTTGTGCACCTCGCGCATCGCCTGGCTGGGGCCGACGAGGGTGTTCTCGTCATCGTTGCCATCGCGGCTGTCCTCCGCGCCGTGGGCGAGCTGCCGCGCCGTGTCGGGCGACGCCGTCTCCTGCCGCAGCGCGCGGGCCAGCACCTCGATCACCGCGTCGCGGCCGATGGGCTTGGCCAGGTGGTCGAAGGCGCCCAGGCGCATCGCGTCGATGGTGTTGGCGCCGCTGGCATACGCCGTCAGCACGATGACCGGCGGCAGGCGGGGCAGCCGGGCCTGCAATGCGGCCAGGGTCTGCAGGCCGTCCATGCCCGGCATGCGGTGGTCCAGAAAGACGGCGTCGTAGCGCTGGCGCGGCATGCCTTCGAGCGCTGCATCGCCGCTGGCGGCCTGGTCCACCGTGTGGCCCAGGCCCTCCAGCGTCTCGGCCAGGGTTTCGCGGAAGGCGTCGTCGTCGTCGACGATCAAGAGGCGTGCCATGGAAGCTCCAGTGCAAAGCGGGTGCCGCGGGGCGGCGCGGCGGCAGGCGGCGTGGCGCCTGCGGGGTCGTGGTGAGGCGCTGCGGGGGCGTCGATTGCTTCGGGTGCTTCGGTGGAGGCCGTGGCGGTGGCGCCGCCCAACGCCACATGGTGCAGGTCGCCGCCATGGGCCAGCGCCACCTCGCGCGCCAGCGCCAGGCCCAGGCCGGTGCCGTCGGCGCGGCCGGTGGCAAAGGGCTCGAACAGCCGCGCCTGCAGCGCCTCGGGCACGCCGGGGCCGTCGTCGTCCACCTGCAGCACCAGGCGGTCGGCAGGCTGCACCACGGCACCCAGCGTGACCGTGCCCCCCTGCTGCGCGTGGCGCACCGCGTTGTCGAGCAGGTTGTCGATGGCGCGGCCCACGTGCTGCGGGTCGAACTCGGCCTGTGCGGGGGCGCCGGGCCGCAGCACCAGCGCCACGCCGCGCCCGGCGGCGCGGGGGGCGGCGGCATCGAGCCGCTCCTGCAGCCAGGCGGGCAGATCGATGCGCCGGGGGGCCAGGTTCAAGGGCTGCACCAGCGCGAGCAGGCTTTGCACCAGGCCTTCCAGCCGTTCGATCTGGCCGAGGATGGCGCGCAGCGCCGCCGGGTGGCGCTCGGGCGCGGCGGCCAGTGCGTTCTCGGCCTTCAGGCGCATCGCGGCGATGGGGTTGCGGATCTCGTGGGCCAGGCCGCCGGTCATGCGGCCCAGCGCGGCCAGGCGCTGGTCGCGGCTGCGCTGCTGGGCTGCGGCGCGCAACTGGGCGCGAGTGTCTTCAAAGCGCAGGCGGTAGCGGTTGAAGCCGTCGACGATGCGGTCGATCTCGCGCACGCCCGTGGGCTCCAGCACCGGCACCGCGTCACCCTCGGCGGCGGCCAGGCGCGCCTCCAGCCGCTGCACCGCCCGCAGGCCGCGCAGCAGGATCAGGCCCAGCCAACCACCCGAGGCCAGCACGGCCACCAGCAGCACTGCCAGGCCGATGCGCAGGCTGTTCTCGGCCGCCAGCGCGCCTGCATGGGTGCGCGTCATGGTCCAGGCGGCCAGGTCGTTGCCCGGCGCGGCCAGCGGGCAGGCGGTGACGATGAGCGCCTCGCGGCTGCCGCGCACCACGTCGGTCTGGGGCTGGCGGGTGCGGGCGGCCAGCTCGGCCATCTCCAGGATCAGCGGCTGCTCGGCCGCAGGCACGTCGCGCTTGACGCCGCTGCCTTCGTAGGTGGGGTAGGCATACGCCAGGAACCCGCCCTGGGCCTGCCACACGCCGCCCTCGACATGCGGCACCTCGATCAGCACTAGCTGCAGCAGCACCTGCAGCAGGTCGATCTGCGGCTGCGCGGGCGCGGGCTGCGGCACCGACCGCGCATAGCGTGCGGCGATGGCGCTGCACGAGCGCTCGGCCGCCGTGCGGCCGGCCGCCAGCTGGGCACCGGCACTGCCCCGGTAGACCGACACCATCACCACCGCCAGCGTGGCGCAGATGGCGAACAACAGGACCCAGAAGAAAACCAGCTGGCTTCGGAGCGATCTCATGGCAGGCGGGCGGTGAAGGGTGGCGGGGTTCGCGTTCGATGAGTTCGACGATCAAGACCAGCAATGGAAGCTGCCAGGGGCTGCGCCAGCGCCTGAGCGGACTCTGGAGGCAGCGCAAGCAACACGGCAGTCATCGTACCCAAGCCGGGGCCCGCGGCGTGTGGGGCAAAAGGGCCAGAGGCGTGGGCAAGGCGCCTACAGGCAGCCAGGGCCAGGGCTATGCACCCGAGCGTCACAGCCCTGCTGTGCGCCCGGACCTCCTGGCAAGGTTCGGACGCCCACTGTCAACGCCCGCAGTCCCGCTGGATGGCGGCCAGCACCACAACGTTGCCCAACGCCCTCAGCGCACCGACACGAAAATCGGGTTCGAGTAGAACCACAGGTTGCCGTAGTTCCGGTCGTTGATCTGGTCGTGCCGGGTGGCCGCGTCGGCGGTCTTGACGGGCTGGTCGGCCAGCGGCTCGCCTTTCAGCGTAAGGCCCGCGACGTTCTCGCCCAGGTTGGTGCCGCGCAGCCGGAAGTACTGGCTCTTGGTAGCGGGCAGCGTGATCTCCATGGCGTAGTAGCCGTCGCTCTCCTGCGTCCAGTCCGCCGCGGTAAAGCGCTTGACGACGCGGGTGCTGGGGTTGGCGGCCTGCTGGTAGGCGGCCGTCCCGGGCTGTGCCCGGGGGCCCACGTCGCCTGCGATCAGGTCGATGTGGTCCACCTTGGGCGTCATGTTGCCTAGGTTGCCGCTGCTGACCGGGCGCTGGTAGTTGTTGACCGGCGGGCTCTTGAAGCGGATGCGCACGGTGACGGTCTCGCCCTTGGTGGCCTTGAGGTCCTGGCCCATGGTGGCGGTGCCTTCGGCGCCCGTGGCGTTGAAGTCCAGGCCGTTGATCAGGTCGCCGAACACGCCGAAGCTGCGGCCCGCGCGCAGGCTGTCCACCACGCCGGAGATGCCGGCCTGCGACTGCGACTTGGTCTGCCAGACGTAGTTCTTGGCGTATTCGCCCGGGTAGTAGCCGCTGCTGTTGTTGTTGGCGTCGATCTCGAAGTGCGAGTCCGAGTTGGCGATGTTCCAGATGCGCCGGCCTTCGCCCAGCAGCGCATCCCACGTGCCGCCCAGCTGCGCCACCACGTAGTCGACACCGCCGTAGGTGCGGTTGGGCTTGTTGGCGTCGATGTAGGCCGAGGTGTAGCCGCCGCGGTCGGGTTCGAGTTGGTTGCCGACCATGCCTTCGATCGCGAAGACGATCCGGGGCGCCAGGTCGTGCATCTCGCGGAAGTTGGCGATCGTGTATTTGCCGGGGTTGCGCGAGGGGTGGTTGATGGTGGCGTAGCTGGTGTTCGGGTGCTTGTCTTTGAGCCAGGCGATGGCCTTCATCGCGTCTTCGCCGGTCTTGTTGTAGCGCTCGGGCGACTGCGCCTTCCACCGCGCGACGTCGGCCGCATCGAACAGCGACTCGTCGCCCGTGGTGAAGCGGTACTGGAACTCCTTGGCCGCGCTGGCCGAGGTCTTGAAGGTGGGGCTGCCTTCGAAGATGCCGACGTTGACGTGGTCGCGCGTGGGCATGTCCCACTCGAAGGCCGAGAAGATGGTCTTGTCGGCGTAGGTGCCCGCGGCCTGCAGTGCGGCCACGCGGGGCATCTCGTAGGCCTCCATGCCGTAGGCAAAGGCCTTGGGCGCCGGCAGGGGGTTGGCAGCGTGGTCGTACTTGGACGAGCGCAGGTGGTTGCTCAGCGACATCCAGTCCAGGTGGTAGGTGCCGAACGCCTTGCCCAGCACAAAGTCGAGCGTCTGGGTGGTGCGCGAGTCGTCGGACTGCACCGTGTGGACGTGCAGGTCGCCCGTGGTCCAGCGGCCGGGTTCAGCGGCCGGCGTGCCGTCGCCGGAGCTGCCGCACGCGCCGAGCAGCAGCAGGGAAAGGAGCGCAGCAGACGCCAGGGGCGCGCGGCGCGCAGGGGGGACGCGGGATGGGAATGGGGAGTTCATGAATCAAAGGGATGGTGAAGTGGCGGTGGGGCCAGTCCGCCATGGAGCCCGCACAGCACGTGGTTATAGGCAGGGCATATGAACGTTCCGTGACGCCGTCGGGAGGCTCTTTCAGCGTTGAAAAAGGCACTCTTCAAGCGCTGCGCGCCTATGGGCAGGCGTGTTTTCGGAGGGTGCTGGCGGGCCCTGGCACACACCCTGCGATGCTGAAACCACAGGCGCCTTCAACAGGAAATGGGGAGCGCGCGCCGCACTTCAGCGCAAGCTGCGGCAGCCGAAACCGGGCCGTCGGGGCCAGTGGTGCGGGTGGCAGGCGCTGAGGGATCGGGGCCGGGCGCCCCAGGCCTCAGCCGTACAGCACGTCCGAGCGCAGCACGTACTTGGTGCCCTCGGTGACGGCGGTGCCTTCGTGCCAGGTGTCGTGGACAAAGAGCAGCGCGCTGCCCGTGCGCGGTGCCACGGCGAACTCGCGGAAATCCGTGGTGCCGCCGGAAAAGTCGTCGTTCAGATACACCAGCAGCGTGAGCTGGCTGGTCAGCCCCGACTCCATCCACGGGCCGTCCTTGTGCATCTTGAAGCGCTGGCCGGGGGCGTATTTGTAGAACCGCAGGTCCTTGGGCAGCCCCTGCGCCACCCGCGTGCCCACGGCGGGCAGGGCCACCTGGCCGAGCCGCTGCCACAGCAGCGCCACCCAGCCGGGCGCCTCGACCATCACGCGCTCGTTGTTGCGCACCAGGGGCATGGCCTTGGGGCCGCCGGTGGTGCGCACGCCCGCTGCGCTGAAGCCGCCCGCCTCCGCCAGCTCGACCAGCTGGGCGCATTCATCGGCCGACAGGAAGTCCTGCAGCGAAAAGGCCCGCTCGGAGTGACGGATCAGGCGCATGGGTCGTGCGGCTCGGTGCGTGGGTGTGGGTGCGGTGCCAGGTGACCGCTTTCAATGCTGGTGGCCGTGGTCGCCGTGCACGTGGCGGTGCGCAATCTCTTCGGCGCTGGCGGCCCGCACTGCGGTGACCTTGCAGCTGAAGGTGAGCGCCTGCCCGGCCAGCGGGTGGTTGCCGTCCAGGTGGACTTCGGGGCCCTTGATCTTGACCACGTTGAACACCGCGGGCTGGCCGTCGGTGCCCACGCCCTGCAGCTGGCCGCCGACCTTCACGCCGGGCGGGAACTCGCTCTTGGGGATGGTGCGCACCAGGCCTTCGTCGCGCACGCCGAAGGCGTCTTCCACCGCCAGTTGCAGCGTGGTGGCAAAGCCCACGGCCTGGCCTTCCAGTGCGGCTTCGACCTTGGGGAAGATGTTGTCATAGCCGCCATGCAGGTAGGCCAGGCTGCCGCCATCGAGCGGCTTGCCTTGGGGCGTGGTGACCTTGTAGGTGATGGTGACGGCGGAGTCTTTGGTGATGGTGGTCATGGCTCGCTGGCGCTTTCGTCTGGGTGTCTAAAAAAGAGGGCGCAGCGCAGCGGTCGGCCAGCGGGCACCAACCCCTGGCAGCGCTGCGCGCATCGAAACCCTGGATTGTCCACGAGCCGCCCGGCGCCTGCCGGGCAGTGGCGGCGCCCCCACGGGGCGGGGGTGTTTCGGCCCCGCTCCCGGCAACTGACGCGGCGGGAGCGGGCTATCTCATCAGGCCTGGGCTGCGGCAGCGGCCTCGGCAGGGCGCTCTTCCTCGGTCTGGCCGGGGTACCGCGCAAAGCGGCGGGCCTCGGTGCCGTGCACGGGGTCCTGGTCGTCCCAGGGCCAGCCGCCGAACTGGGTGCGGCGGTAGTCGTTCATGGCTTGCATGATCTCGGCCTGCGTGTTCATCACGAACGGGCCGTACTGCGCCACGGGCTCGCCGATGGGGCGGCCCTGCAGCACCAGGCATTCCACGGTGGTGGGGCCGGTGTTGGTCAGTTGCCAGTCCTCGGTGGCGCGCACCTGCAGCGCGGCGTGGCGGTCCACGTCCTGCGGGCCCACGCGCAGGCTGTCGCCGACGAAGAAGTACAGCATGCGCTGCGTGCCTTCGCCCTGCGCGGCGGGCAGGGTCCATTCAGCGCCCGGGTCCATGCGCAGCGTCCAGATGGCAACGTCGCCCTCGGGCTGCGAGGCCCAGGACTCGGGCGGCGGCGCCAGGGGGTCGGGCGCGCCGGGCAGCGCACCGGCCACCACGGTGACGGTGGTCGCGCGGCCGGCGGCGTCGTTGTGCACCAGGCGCGGAATGCGCTCGTCCCACAGCATGGTGAAGTGCGGGTCCACCATCTTGTTTTTGGCGGGCAGGTTCAGCCAGATCTGGAACAGTTCGAGCGGGTTGGGCTCGGTGGCGTTGAGCAGCGGGAACATCTCGGAATGCACGATGCCCTTGCCGGCCGTGACCCACTGCACGTCGCCGCCGCCAAAGCGCGCAGCCGCGCCCAGCGAGTCGGAGTGGTCGATCAGGCCCTTGCGCACCAGCGTCACCGTCTCGAAGCCGCGGTGCGGGTGGCCGGGAAAGCCCGGCACGGTGTCGCCGTGGTACATGCTCCAGCCGTCCTTGCCGCTGAAGTCGCTGCCGATCTGGCGGTCTTCCACCGGCACGGCGGGGCCAAACGCGGCGTTGCCCGCGGGGTAGGCATCGTCGTGGTGGGCGCAGAAAAGAAACGGGTCCATGGTGGGCCACTGCGGGCCCAGCAGCTGGGCCTTGATGATGGGGACCAGCGTGGGGGTGGTGGCAGGGGTGGACGACGACATCAGGGGGCTCCTCGTGTTGTGCACCGCCACTATCGGACGGTTGCCTGTCGAATATGGAGCCCATGGTGCCTGAACAGAAGTGCGGCGGATAGGACAGTGCGGTGCGCCGGGCGGGACAGTGGGGGCTTGGCGGCTCACCCAGCCATGCCGGAGATATTTGACAAAATTCGGCTCCAGCGCTTGTCCGGCAAGCGCAGATAGCTATGGTTTTGATATCAGGACAGCCATCGTGATGGTCGCCCTTCTCGTCCCATGGCCCGGGCCCGGGCGGCACGACTGCGACAGCGGCTCAGGCCTTCACCTCGACCACCGGTACGAAGCCGCCGAAGATCATGCGTTTGCCATCAAACGGCATGGGCGGGTTGCCGGGTGTGGAGGGGTCCATGCGCGGGTCTTCCATCATCTTCTTCATGCCTGCATCGCGCGTGGCTTTGTCCGGCCATTCGATCCACGAGAAGGCCACCGTCTCCTCGGCCGTCGCCTGGACCGCGCGGCGGAAATCGGTGACTTTGCCGTCGGGGACGTCATCGCCCCAGCCTTCGATCACACGCAGAGCGCCGAGCTCGATGAATATCGGGTCGAGCTGGCGTGCGTGCTCAATGAATTTCTGCTTGTTGGCGGTGGGGACCGCGATCACGAAACCATCGATGTAAGACATATCCTGACTCCTGTGAGGTTGACTGTTCGAACTGCCCACCTGGGGCGTCTCATCCCGTATTCACCCGGCCCGGCGGACCGGAGCCCGCCTTGCCATCACTTGCGACGGTACGTCGCCTGCATGAACTGCTTCCAGCTCCCGTCCGGCTGCTGGCCGAACGAGGTGAGCGTGCGTTCACGGGGGCCGACAAGGGTGATGACGTCGCGGTAGCGCGCCGTGGCGCCATCGCCCTTGAAGCTCGGGCCTTCGGTTTCCAGCGTGAGCACCTTCTGGCCCGCGTCCAGCGTGCCGCGGTACACCCACATGTGGGTCATCATCGACCCCACCCAGGTGCCCAGGAACACGTTCTGCTCCGGGTCGTAGCCCAGCGTCATCTGCATGCGCGCCTCGCCGCCACCGCCAGGCATGCTGCCGGTGCCTTCGAAGATCACCCAGAGGTCGCCCAGGGCGCGCACGTGTTCGGTGCCAGTGCCCTGCTCGGCCGGCTGGTCGGGGCCCATGTCGCAGTCGGACGTGCAGGTCCAGTCGCCCATCAGTTGCTGCAGCCAGCGGTGCATGGCGTGGGGTTCGGGTTTCATCATGTCGGTCTCCTTGGGGTGGGGGTCATCCACAAGCGCTGCGCAGCTTCCATGTTCAGCGGGACGGCGCGGCGCAGGCGCTCATGGGGTGGGTCTCTGTCTGTCGCCTCAGGCCTTGCGGCCGTCGTAGTGGTGCACCGGCACGCTCTCCAGGTCCAGCCCTTGCAGACAGCGCAGGTTGACCGCCGCGACGCGGCGGCCCTGGGGGTCCACGCCTTCGCCAAACGGATGGATGCCGCAGGTGGCGCAAAAGCGGTGCTGGATCACATGCTTGTGAAAGGTGTAGGTGGCGGCATCCGATTCGGGGGTGGTGAGCGTCAGCGCATCGCGCGGCACAAACCACAGCAGCGAACCGCGCCGGCCGCACATGCTGCAATTGCAGGCCAGCCCGCTGTCGATGGTGCCGTGCACCTCGAAGGCCACCTTGCCGCAGTGGCAGCTTCCCTGGTAGGTCTGGGCGGTCGTCGCGCTCATTCGGGGGCCACCACCATCCACGGCACGCCGAAGCGGTCCGCCACCATGCCAAAGGCCTGGGAGAAGAACGTCTTGGCCAGCGGCATCTGCACCTGGCCGCCCTCGGCCAGTGCGTCGAAGTACCGCCGGGCCTGGGCTTCGTCCGCCGGGCTCAGGGCCAGCGAGATGCCCTGGAAGTTGCGCTGGCCCGAGCCCATGCCGTCCGATGCCATCAGTTGCGTGTCGCCCACGGTGAACGCGGCGTGCATGACCATCTCAGGCGTGGGGCCCGGGCCCCCGCCCTCTGCACACCCCGGGCCGCCGGCGGACTCCGGGTGGTCCTTGAAGCGCATGAGCGCGGTCACCTGGGCGCCCAGGGCGCTTCGGTAGAAATCCAGGGCCTCTTCGCAGCGGCCTTCGAACATCAGGTACGGCTCGACTTTCATGGCGGTCTCCTTTGTGGGTGAAATGATCGGCGCACAATTGTGAACACCGTCCACAAACAATAGCAAAGATAATGGACAGTGTCCACATCTGCCCCACCCATGAACGTAAGCACCCGCAACACCCCGGCCGCACGCAGCACCTACCGCCATGGCGACCTGCGCCGCGCCCTGCTGGATGCCGGCATCGAGCTGGCACGCCAGGGCGGCCCCGACGCGGTGGTGCTGCGCGAGGCCACGCGCCGCGCGGGTGTGGCACCCAATGCGGCGTACCGGCATTTCGCCAACCGCGACGATCTGCTCGATGCCGTGCGCGCCGCCGCCGTGGCCTCGGCCGCGCGCTTCATGGAGGCCGAGCTGGCCCAGGTGCCCGCCACCGGCACGCCCACCGAGCAGGCCCACGCCCGGGTGCGCGCCGTGGGCGCGGGCTACATGCGGTTTGCGCACGCCGAGACCGGGCTGTTCCGCACCGCGTTCGGCGGGCGCTTCACGGTGCAGCACGACCCGGACCCGGCCATGGGCGGCGCCACAGGGCTCAACCCTTTCGAGCACCTGAGCGCGGCGCTCAATGACCTGGTGGCCGCAGGCGCGCTGCCCGCCGAGCGCCGCCCCGGCGCGGAGTACCTGGCCTGGTCCACCGTGCACGGCATGGCGCTGCTGGCCATCGACGGCCCGCTGCGGGGCACGCCGCAGCCGATGCTGCACGCCCTGGGCCAGCAGCTGCTGGACATGGTCGAGCGCGGGCTGTAGACCGCGGCGCACACGGCGCAGCCCACCCCCCGACCCGCATTGCCTGGAGGCGGCCCCTTCACTGCGGCCAGGGACCGCTCAAGGGGCCTGCACATCCCCCCATTGCCACCCGATGCCCCCTTTTTAGACTGGGTTGTCGAAGTTCGCCTACACAGCCGCGCCGCCTGCGTACCAATAATTCACATATTGAAACCAAAAGTCACAAACAAAACCAATTGGTCACAAAGCCGCTAACCGCGAGTGCGTCCCCCGGGAGCCGCACGCCGATGTGACCGTTGCAGCGCCCCTTGAGCACCACCATGAACTTCCACAGCAAAACCGTCACCCAGAAATTGACGATGGCATTTTTTGTACTGATCGCCTTGTTGATCGGTGTGTCCATCCTGTCGCTGCGCAGCCTGGGGACCGCGCAGGCGGAGTTCCAGAGCTTCGTCAGCAACGAGTTCACCCGCGGCAGCTTGGCGCGCGATGTGCACGCCGCCGCCAGCGCACGGGCGATCTCGGCGCGCAACCTGATCCTGCTCACCGGTGCGTCCGACATCGCGATGGAAACCGCCGCCGTGAAGGCGGCGCACGAGCGGGTGCAGGACGGGATGTCCCAGCTGCGCGCGGCACTGGCCCGCGGCACGCACGTCGATCCCGGCGAGCGCGCGCTGTTCCAGCGGCTGGAGGCCATCGAAAGCCAGTACGGCCCGGTGGCGCTCGACATCGTGGCGCTGGCGCTGGCCGGCAAGAAGGACGAAGCCACGCTCAAGATGAATGCGCAGTGCCAGCCGCTGCTGCAGCAGCTCATCGGCACCACGTCGCAGTACACGCAGCTCATCACCACATCGGGCGCGACCGAAATCCGCGTTGCCGCGGAGCACTTCAGCACCAACCGCCTGGCGCTCGTGGCACTGGCGCTGGTGGCCATCGGTGCGGCCGTGGGCCTGGCCCTGCTGATCAACCGCAGCCTCATGCGCTCGCTGGGTGCCGACCCTGTGGAGCTGAGCGCCGCGGCCCGCCGCGTGGCATCGGGCGACCTGGGCCCCGTGCCTGGCGGCGCGGCGGCGCCTGCCGACAGCGTGCTGGCCTCGCTGGGCGGCATGCAGTCTGCGCTGGCGCACATCGTGGGTCAGGTCCGCGCTGCGGCCACCGCCATCGAGGCGGGCTCGCACGAGATCGCCACGGGCAACACCGACCTGTCCCACCGCACCGAGCAGCAGGCGCGCAGCCTGCAGCAGAGCGCGTCGTCGATGGAAGAAATGACGGCCACCGTGCAGCAAAACTCGGACACCGCGCACCAGGCCAGCCAGTTGGCCTCCGTCGCACGCGCCGCCGCTGAGAACGGCGGCACGGTGGTGGCCCAGGTCGTCACCACCATGAACGACATCGCCACCAGCTCGCGGCAGATCGCAGAGATCACCAGCGTGATCGACGGCATCGCGTTCCAGACCAACATCCTGGCGCTGAACGCTGCGGTCGAGGCCGCGCGGGCGGGCGAACAAGGCCGCGGCTTTGCCGTGGTGGCCAGCGAGGTGCGCACGCTCGCACAGCGTAGCGCGCAGGCCGCCAAGGAGATCAAGTCGCTCATCGAGGCGAGTGCTGCCAAGGTGAAAAGCGGCTCGACGCTGGTCAACACCGCAGGCGCGGCCATGACCGAGATCGTGGGCGAAGTCCACCGCGTGGCCGACCTGATCGGCGAGATCAGCGCCGCCACGCGCGAGCAGTCCACCGGCATCGCGCAGATCGGCAGCGCCGTGGCCGAGCTGGACCAGTCCACCCAGCAGAACGCTGCGCTGGTGGAGCAGATGGCCGCCGCCGCCCACACCCTGAACCAGCAGACCCACGGGCTGGTGGAGTCCGTGGCCGTGTTCCGCGTGGACACCCGCGTTCAGCTGACGCACGCGCACGCCGCGCCAGCGCTCCTTGGTGCCTGAGCTTGAAGCGTTTGAGGCCCCTGCCGCGCACCCATCAAGCGCTACCAGCTACCAATTTGATAGCGCCTCGTCATCCATCGACCGACTGGCCGTAGAGCGTTGCCGTGCTGCGCACCCGCTCCACCACCGCACGGCGCAGCGCGGCGGGCCGCAGCACCTCGACCTGGGGCGACAGGCGCAGCAGCTGGCCGCAGGCGTGCTCCACCGATTCGATGGGCACGGTCACCGCCACCCGCCCGTCCTGGCGGCGTGAGGCAGGCGCTGCCGCCACCGCCCGCGCCACCGCGCTGCTGAGCATGCGCAGCCCCTTGAGCCCTGCCGGCGTGGCCAGCAGCGCGGCTTTGCCGGTGTAGAGCGAGGATTCGAAGCGCTGGATCGACGCCGCCCAGTACGCGGGCAGGTCAAACCTCGCGGGCCGGCGCACCGGCGCATCGAGCGCCTGCGCCGCCAGGATGTTGGAGACGCGGTAGGTGCGCGGGCCGCGGTCTGCCGGCGCGCCCGCGGTGGCTGCGCCTGCGGCCTGGGCCGCCTTCCGCACTTTCGCCGCCTTGCCCACCACGCCATCCGCCGCATCACCGGTCGGCAGTGCCACCAGGTACCAGACCCCGGCCTTGAGCACCAGGCCCAGCGGGCTCACGGTGCGCTGCACGGTGTCGGCCCAGCTTTCGTAACGCATCGTGATCTGGTGGCCGTTCCACACGGCGGCGGCCACGGTGGCCAGGTGGGGCGTGGGGTCGCTCTCGCGGTACCAGTCCACCGGGTCCAGGTGCAGGCGCGTGCTCACGCGCTGGGCGTCTTCGCGCCAGGCTGCGGGCAGCGACGACAGCAGCTTCAGCCGCGCGCCTTCCACCTCGTCGCCCAGCCCCAGCTGCTGCGCAGGGCCGGGCAGGCCACTCAGGAATACGGCCTGCGCCTCTGACGGCGTGAGCCCGGTGAGCGTGGTCTTCCAGCCGGGCAGCAGCGCAAACCCGCCGTGTCGCCCGCGCTCGGCGTAGATGGGCACGCCGGCTGCGCTGAGTTGGTCCACATCGCGGTACAGCGTGCGCACCGAGATCTCCAGCGCATCGGCCAGCGCGGTCGCGCTCATGCGGCCCTGGGTTTCGAGCAGCATCTGAAGGGACAACAGGCGGCTGGCGCGCATGGTGGATGTTGGGTCTGGGTGGGGAGAACCGGGAATGCGGGCAGGCGGCCACCTGCAACCCCCCCCCCGCAAAGATAGCCTAAATACCTGCCATCAGGTGGCAGGTATGGCGGCGCAGACTGCAGTCCTGCTCGATTCCACACCCCATCGCCCCAGGAGCCCACATGTGTGAAGACACCCTCACCGCCCCGCCGTCAGGCACCGCCGACGTCACAACCACGGCAACCGCAGCAGCACCCTCTGCCCCCATCGCTGCCGACGCATGCGCCGTCGTCGAGCTGCGCCAGTACACGCTGCACCCGCAACAGCGCGAGGTGCTCATCGACCTGTTCGACCGCGAGTTTGTGGAGACGCAGGAGGCCCAGGGCATGCGCGTGCTGGGCCAGTTCCGCGACCTGGACCGGCCCGACCTGTTCGTGTGGCTGCGCGGCTTTGCCAGCATGCAGGCCCGGCGCCAGGCGCTCGAAGCCTTCTACGGCGGGCCCACCTGGGCGGCGCACCGCAGCGCCGCCAACGCCACCATGATCGACTCGGACAACGTGCTGCTGCTGCGCCCCGCCTGGCCCGGTGCCGCGGCGGCATTGCCCCAGCACCCGCGCCCCGCACCGGGTGCCGCCGCTGCCAGCGGCGCAGCCCCCGGCCTGCTGGCGGCCACGGTGTTCCACCTGCACGAGGCCGCGACGCCTGCGCTGCTGGACTTTTGCCGCCACCGCATGGCGCCCCTGCTGCAGCGCAGCGGCGCGCGGCAGGTGGCGTGGTACTGCACCGAGACCAGCCCCAACACCTTTCCGCGCCTGCCGGTGCGCGAAGGCGAACACGTGCTGCTGGCACTGGCGCTGTTTGGCAGCGAATCGGCGGCGCAGTCGTTTGCCACCAGCGGCGCCTGGGAGCGCGGTGTGGCGCCGGGCTTGGCGCCCTGGTTGTCGCGCCCGAGCGAGACCCTGCGCCTGCAGCCCACCGCGCGCAGCGCGTTGCACGCCTGAAGCCCCCACAGGAGCACCACCATGGCCATGACACCCCACCTCATCACCATCCCCTCGCCCACCGTGGCACCCAGCGCCGCGCGCGACTTTGATTTCCTCATGGGCCCCTGGCGCATCCGCAACACGCGGCTGGTGCGGCGCCTGGCGGGCTGCAACGACTGGGAGGTGTTCGACGCCACCGGCCATGCGCGGCCCTTGCCCGGTGGCATCGGCAACTGCGACGACTTTATGCCCCTGGCCTGGAAGCCCGGCTTCGTGGGCATGACGCTGCGGGTGTTCAGCCCCGCCGCGCAGCGCTGGAGCATCTACTGGCTGGACAACGCCACCGGCGGGCTCGATGCGGCCACGGGCCTACTGATGCCGCCCGTGGTGGGCGGCTTCGACAACGGCGTGGGTATTTTTGAAGGCCAGGAGCTGCTGGACGGGCGCCCCGTGCAGGTGCGCTTTGAATGGACGCAAACCGGCACACCGACGCCCCGCTGGCAGCAGGCGTTTTCAGGTGACGGTGGCGCGACGTGGGAGGTGAACTGGGTGATGGAGTTCTCGCGGCCCGTGTAGCGCACGTGCTCTGCGCATGTTCGCTGTCGCCCGGTTCGCTGCGCCTGGGCAGCCTCGGCGCTATCTCGGGCTGCGGTGCCGCAAGCCCGTTCAGACAGATCAGCGGCGGCGGCCCGCCCACGCGCCCAGGGCCACGCCTGCGATGCCCATCGCGGCCACCAGGCCCAGGCTGTTGCGCTGCGCACGGCGCTGGCCGCCGTCGATGGCGGTGCCGCGCGAGGGCTCGAACAGGTTGCCGTCACCGGACGGCACGGCGCGCGCGCTGCCCAGGGCGCGCTCGGTCACCCAGCGCATCACCGCACCCAGGCGCTCCGGCGCCAGCGTGTGGGCCACGCGCCCCGGCACGGCGGCAGCGCCGAGCCAGGTGACAGCCCGGGGGCGGTCGACCAGCGCCACGATGGCGTCGGCCACGCGGCGTGGGTCCAGCAGCGGAATGCGCGGCTGCAGGTTGCGCCCGGTGTAGTTGGCGCCGTGCGACAGGCCCGGCGAATCGACGAAGGTGGGCGCCACATCGCACACGTGCACCCCGGGCAGGTCGGACACCTCGGCGCGCAGCGCCTCGGACAGGCCGCGCAACCCGAACTTGCTGGCCGTGTACGCGGCCGCATAGGGCGACGGGATCCAGCCGCCCGCAGAAATCATGTTGATCAGCGTGCCCTCGCCGCGCTCGCGGAAGTGGCGCAGCGCTGCATGTGCGCCGTGCAGGTGCCCCAGCAGATTGGCCTCCAGCACGCGGCGGTGCGATGCCACCGGTGTCTCGTCGAACCGGCCCACCGCTCCCACGCCCACGCCGTTGATCCACACGTCGATGCGGCCATGGTGGCGCAGCGCGGTATCGGCCAGTTGGGCCACTGCGTCGGGGTCGGTCACGTCGGTGGGCACGCCCAGCGCGGTGTTGGCGCCGGCCTCGCGGCAGGCCATGGCCACGGGGGCCAGGGTGTCGGGGTTGCGGGCCGCCAGCACCAGGCGCGCGCCGCGGCGGGCGAAGGCCAGCGCGGTGGCGTGGCCGATGCCGCTGGAGGCACCGGTGATGACCACCACCGGCGCCACCCGGGCGCTGGCGGTACGGAAGGCGTTGGAAGTAGCGGGGGATGGAGATGCCATGGCAGAAGGGGGATCAGCGCCGGCCGGTGTGTCGGCAGGGCATGGACAACAACGATGTCCGGTTGTAATCCACGCGCTGCCGCGCCGCTGTAGGACGGTTGCCAGAACCCCCACCCGATGCGGCGGGCTGGGCGCACGCCGCCCAGCCCGCGCCGTGCATGCGGCCTGCGTCAAGCCGCGCGCAATGCCGTCTCTGCCGGAAAGTCCGTGGACGCCGCCACCGCCCGCCACTGCGCGGTTTCGCGCTCGACGAACGCGTGCTTGTCGGCAATGGTCTGCAGCGTGTCCGTGCCCAGCGGCAGGCGCAGCGGGGGCGTGGGGCTGGCCACCAGTTGCATGATGGCCTGGGCCAGGCGCACCGGGTCGCCGGGCTGGTTCAGGTTGATGCGGCGCGCGGCCTCGCGCACGGCGCCGGCGCTCATGGCGTAGTCGTCCATCACCTGGGGCGACACGGCCAGCGAGCTGCCGTCCAGGAACTCGGTGCGAAAGTACCCGGGCTCCACCACCGTGGCGTGGATGCCCAGCGGCGCCAGCTCGGCGTGCAGGGCCTCGGTCAACCCTTCGACCGCGAACTTGGTCGAGCAGTACACGCCGAACCCCGCGGCCGACTGCACGCCGCCCAGCGACGAGATGTTGACCACGTGCCCGGCGCGGCGTGCACGCAGGGCGGGCAGCACCGCGCGGGTCACGTGCAGCAGGCCGAACACATTGGTGTCGTACAGGCGGCGCACCTCGTCGGCCGTGGCTTCTTCGACCGCGCCCAGCAGGCCGTAGCCTGCGTTGTTGACCAGCACGTCGATGCGGCCGAAGTGCGCCAGCGCGCGCTGCACGGCGGCCTGCGCCTGGGCTTCGTCGGTCACGTCCAGCGCCAGGGGCAGCAGCGCGTCGCGGGCGCCCAGGCGCTGTTCGACCGATGCGGCGCTGCGCGATGTGGCGACGACGGCATCGCCCTGGGCCAGCGCGGCCTCGGCAATGCGCGCGCCGATGCCGCGCGAGGCGCCGGTGATCATCCAGACGCGGGGATACGAGGAATGGGTGGTGGTGGCTGTGGTGGAAGTCATGGCAGGTCCTGGAGGTGGTGTTGAGCAATGGGCGGTGCCCATGGCCGTGAACTCTAGGCACGTCATTGCCACGCGACTAGCCCATAATCTCTGGATTCATTCGCAAGCAGTGCTTGCCAATCCACCACACACTCACCCCGCACCCGAACGGCACAATGCCTGCCCACCATGGCCATCAATGAACTGCGCGCCATCGCCAACTTCGCCAAGGCCGCCGAGCTGGGCAGCCTGCGCCAGGCCGCCGCCACGCAGGGCATCACGCCCCAGGCGGCCAGCCAGTTGCTGGTGCAGCTGGAGTCGCACCTGGGCGTGCGGCTGTTCCACCGCACCACGCGCAGCCTGAGCCTGACCGAGGAGGGCCGGCAGTTTCTGGCGTCGGCGCAGCCGGGCCTGACCACGCTGCAGCACGCGGTGCAGGGCGCCCGGCGCGGGCGCGAGGAGATGGCCGGGCCGCTGCGCATTGCGGCGCCGCGCTCCATCGTGCTGGAGGTGATCTGGCCGGTGCTGCACGAGTTCTGCCGCCGCCACCCGCGGGTGGAGCCCGATGTGCAGCTGGACGACCGCATCGGCAACTGGGTGGAAGACCGCGTGGACGTGGGCTTTCGCTCGGGCTACCCGCCTGAGGGCGGCGTGGTCGCGCGGCGGCTGATCACCCTGCAGCTCATCGTGTGCGCCGCGCCTGCCTACATCGCCCGCCACGGCGCGCCCGCCAGCATCGACGACCTGGCGCAGCACCGCTGCAGCGGGTTTAGGCACCCGTCCACCGGCAAGCCCATGCCGTGGGAGTTCCAGGTGGGCGACGACATCGTGGCGCGCACGGTGCATCCCGCGTTTTGCACCAACGACATCGAGGTCGAGGCGCGCGCCGTGGTGGGCGGCCACGCGGTGGGCCAGCTGGTGGGCGTCACCGCGGCGCCGCTGGTGCGCAGCGGCCAGCTGGTGCCGCTGCTGCCCCAGCACGTGGCGCAGCACCTGGCGCTGTACGCGTACTACGGCAGCCGCACCGCGCTGCCCGCGCGGGTGCGGGCCTTCATCGACCTGGCGGTGGAGATGGTGGCGGGCAACCCGGCCTACACCCTCACGCAGCAAGAGCTGGCGGCCCACGGCCCTGCCGTTCAGAAAAAGCCCCGCGCACGCAAGCCGGCGCAGTGACGGTGGCACACCGGGCGATGCAGCGGCGAGTCAGGCCGCGAAGCCGCCGTCGATGAGCAGGCTGGCGCCCGTGACCATGCCCGACTCGGGCCCCGCCAGGTAGGCCACCATGCCCGCGATCTCGTCGGGGTGCGCGTGGCGGTCCAGCGCCATCATCGAATGCATGTTGCCGGCCAGTGGGCCGTCAGCCGGGTTCATGTCGGTATTCACCGGCCCGGGCTGCACGTTGTTCACGGTGATGCCGCGCGGGCCCAGGTCGCGCGCCAGGCCCTTGGTCAGCCCCACGATGGCGGCCTTGCTCATGCCGTACACGCTGAAGCCCGCCCATGGAATGCGGTCCGAGTTGGTGCTGCCGATGGTGATCACGCGGCCATAGGCGCCGCCCTGCCCCATGTGGCGCACGGCGGCCTGCGTGGCGACGAACACGGCGCGCACGTTCACGTTCACCGTGTGGTCGAAGTCGGCCAGCGAGAAGCTGTCGATCTCGCCCGCCACCGCCACGCCCGCGCTGTTGACCAGGATGTCGATGCGGCCCAGCGTGCGCGCAGCGGTATCGATGGCCGCTGTGAGGGCCGCGGCATCGGTGCTGTCGGCGCGCAAGGCCAGCGCACGGCCACCGGCGGCTTCGACCGCTGCGGCCACGGCCTGGGCCGGTGCCTCGGAGCTGCTGTAGGTGAAGGCCACCGCAGCGCCGTCGCGCGCCAGGCGCCGCACGATGGCCGCGCCGATGCCGCGCGAGCCGCCGGTGACGAACGCCACCTTGCCGGCCAGGACGCCTGCGGTGGATGCGGGGGACGATGAAGGCTGCACGGACGACGCAGGGGTAGAGGTGCTGATCATGGTGTTCTCCGAGGAATCAGGGGGTTGCAAAGAGCGGCTGAGGAAGCAGCGAAAAATCTGCAGTGTCGGCAAACCATTGCACCTGCGGTAGCCATGAATCGGCTGTATTTATTTCAACCGCTGGTTGAAAATGGCGTGCCACACCGAGCCCCACCATGCAGCCCCTGAGCCACCTCGAATCCTTCGTCAAATCCGCCGAGTCCGGCAGCTTCTCGGCCGCCGCGCGGCACATGGGCCTGACGCCTGCGGCCGTGAGCAAGAACGTGGCGCGGCTCGAAGACGGCCTGGGGGTGCGGCTGTTCCAGCGCAGCACGCGGCGCCTGGCGCTGACCGAGGGCGGGCAGCGGCTGCTGGCGCAGATCAGCGAGCCGCTGGGCACGCTGGCGGACGCGGTGGCACACGCGGCCGAGGCCGACGGGCAGCCGGCGGGCACGCTCAAGGTCAGCATGGGCCTGGCGTTCGGACGGGCCTACCTGGTGCCGCTGCTCGATGAGTTCTTGCAGCGCTACCCGGCCATCCAGCCGGACTGGCGCTTCGAGAACCGGCAGGTCGACCTGATCGGCGAGGGGTTCGACGCGGGCATTGGCGGCGGCCTCAACCTGAACCCCGACATGGTGGCGCGCACGCTGGGGCAGATCCACCTGGTGGTGGTGGCCGCGCCCGCGCTGCTGCGGGGCCGGCGGGCGCCGCGCCACCCGGCGGACCTCGCGCGCTGGGACGGCATTGCGCGCCGCACCATCCGCACCGGGCGCGTGCAGGTGACCACGCTGCGCAACAAGGCAGGCGATGTGGCACCCGCCGAGCTGCGCCCGCGCATCGTCTTCGACGACCCCGAGGCCATGTGCCAGGCCGCGATGATGGGCCTGGGCATGGCCGTGCTGCCCATGCCGTTTGCGCAGCCCTGGCTCGCGCGCGGCGACCTGGTGCGCGTGCTGCCCGGCTGGTGGGCCGACTCGGGCCCCACGTCGCTTTACTACCCCAGCAAGAAGCTGCTGCCCGCGCGCACCCGGGTGTTCGTGGACTTCATCGTGGAGCAGTTCGCGCAGCGGGGCTTTGCGCAGCGCGTGCGGGGCGATTGAGGTGCTGTGTACCTGATGCTGGGTGCTGGCCGGATGCTGGCCGGGTGAAGGGCGACGCCGGGCCATCAGCCCATCGGATCGTCAGAGCACCATCGACACCACCATCCACACCGCGCCGCAGGTCAGCGCCGACGCCACCACCATCAGCACGCCATCGCGCACCAGCAGGGCCAGGCCGATGAGCGCGATGGCGCCCATCGGGGCCGAGCTGGCGAACGGGAACAGTTCGAGCGGCGGCACCATCAGTGCCAGCCCGATGCAGGCCAGCGCTGCCACGCGCATGCCCACGCCGGAGGTCAGCGCACGCAGGCGGCCATGGAACCAGCGGTCCAGGCGCTGTGCCATCGGGCGCACCGCGGTCACCAGGCGTGCCAGCCGCTGCGCACTCAGGCTGCGGCGCGCTATCCAGCCCGGAATCCACAGCCTGCGCCGCCCCAACAGCATTTGCGCGGCAAACAGCACCACCACGGCCGCCAGGGCCGTGGGCACGCCGGGCACACCGCCCACGGGCGACAGCTCGATCAGCGCGGGCACCACCAGAAAAGGGCCGTAGCTGCGCGTGCCCACGGCATCGACCAGGTCCGCCACCGACACCCGGGCGTCCTGCTGCGCCAGCTCGTCGAACCGGTCGAGGATGTCGCCCAGGCTTTCGGGGGATGCAGAGGATGCAGGCTGGCGCTGGTGGGGCGCGCAGGCAACGGGGGATGTGGTCGACAGCGTCATCCGGCCAGAATGCGCAGCGGGCCAGCTGCCCCATGCCAGACACGGGCGCATGGTGGCGTGGGAGGCGGGGCTGGCATCATGGGGTTTTCGTCCCGCACCGCCTCTTTGCATGACCGCTGCCACGCACACCACAAGCCCTTCCCGTGACACCTTGCCCGCCCAGTGCCGGCCGCTGCACATCGGCATCGTGGGCTGTTCCGCCGAAGGCGCGGCCCTGTGCTACCGCACTCTGTGCACCGAAGGCGCGGCGCTGATGGGCCGTGCGCACGCGCACCCCGAGGTGTCGATGCACACGCCCTCGCTGGCCGACTATGTGGACTGCCTGGACCGCGGCGACCTGCAGGGCGTGGCCGACCTGATGCTCGCATCGGCCCACAAGCTGGCACGCGCAGGCGCGGACTTTCTGATCTGCCCGGACAACACCATCCACCAGGCGTTTGCGCTGGTGCAGCCGCGCTCGCCGCTGCCGTGGTTGCACATCGCCGAAGTGGTGGCGGCCGAAGCGGCAGCGCGGGGCTACCAACGCCTGGCACTGACGGGCACGCGTTGGCTGGTGGACAGCAGCGTGTACCCCGATGCCCTGTCCGCGCAAGGCATCGCCTGCGTGCGGCCCGCCGAGGCAGAGCGCACCGAGATCAACCGCATCATCATGGACGAGCTGGTGCCCGGCGTGATCCGCGCGCCGTCGGTGGCGACGTTTCAGCAGGTCATCGCGCGCATGCAGCGCGACGAGGGCTGCGACGCGGTGGTACTGGGCTGCACCGAGATCCCGCTCATCCTCAGCGACGCGAACTCGGCCCTGCCCACGCTGGATTCGACGCGGCTGCTGGCGCGCGCAGCGCTGCGCAGGGCTGTGGCGGGCCACTGAGCGATAGCTCCCCGGGTCCGGCTCACTTCAACGCACGACCGCGTGGGCGCGCGGCACAGCGCGCCGCCTTTGGCTGCCGCAAAGGTCTGCGCTTCTACACTGCGCGAACGCACCGTCCGCCCACCGCTTGATGAAGGAGTCTGCATGCGCACTCGTCGCTGGCCCATTCGCTCGATCGGCATCACCGTCGGCCTGCTGGCGTGTCTGGCCGGGCCTGCCGCGCAGGCGCAGGCGCAATCGCCCGGGACACCCTGGCGCGAAGACTCCACCCCCGAGGAGCAGACGCTGGATGCCGCGGCGTTCGAGGGCGTGCAGGCCACGCTGGCCACGCCCCAGTTTGCCGATGTCGACAGCGCCGTGGTGGTGCTGCGCGGCCGCGTGGTGTACCGCTTCTACCGCGATGGCGAGCCGGACAAGCTGCGCGACACGCAGTCGGCCTCCAAGAGCGCACTGTCGGCCCTGCTGGGCACGGCCATCGCGCAGGGCCGCATTGCCAGCGTGGACCAGCGCGTGGTGGACCTGGTGCCCGAGTGGGCGCCCCTGAACACCGACCCGCGCGCCGGCACCATCACGCTGCGGCACCTGCTGACACTGACGGCGGGCTTTTCGCTGCCCAGCGACCCGCGCACCCGGTCCGGCAACGCACCGCCGCTGCCCGCGCGCGAGGCGTGGGCCAGGCCGCTGGCGGCAGACCCGGGCCAGGCCTTCGCCTACGACAACTCCGTGACGCCGCTGCTGGCCGCCGTGCTGGAGAAAGCCACCGGCATGCCCCTGCCCGACTATGCGCACCAGCAACTGGTCGGCCCCATGGGGTGGGCCGCGCCGCGCTACCAGGGCAGCATCGTGCACCTGCGCACCCAGGACATGGCCAAGCTCGGCCAGCTGTACCTGCAGCACGGCCAGTGGGACGGCAAGCCGCTGGTGCCCGAGGCGTTCGCCGATGCCTCAGTGCAGGTGCAGAGCACCGGCGGCCCGCCGGTGGGGCTGTCGTACGGCTACCTGTGGTGGGTGGTACCCGGCAAGGCGCCGCGCCCCACCTTCATGGCCAGCGGGTTTGGCGGACAGTTCATCTGGGTGTATCCGCCGATGGACCTGGTGGTGGCCACCACGTCCACCGTGTCGGCCGAAAGCGGGCAACGCGGCCAGGCGCTGCAGTGGATTCGCCAGCATGCGTTTGCAGCGGCGCAGCGGCGGGTGGCGGCGGAGCGGAAGTAGCAAGGCGGGGCGTTGAATCCGCCCTTCCTGGCCTAAGGAGGGACAAGCGCCGCGCTCCCCCGCAAAAGCCCCCTCTCCCCGGCCCTCTCCCGCGGGGGGAGAGGGAGTCAGGCAGGGCGCTGCGGTGGTGGTTGATGGCAGCAGCGCCCCAGGGCGTCAAGGCTGCTTGTTCACGAACGCCACCGTGAGCCCCTTGGCCGTCACCGTGATGGCCCCCGGCTGCAGGCCCATGCCGTCGAACATGGCGGTGTCTTGCGGGCGCAGCTGGTGCAGCGTGACTTCGCCCAGCGACTGCTCGGCCAGCACCGGGCCGTAGGCGTTGAGCAGTTCGTTGACCGCCGGCTTGAGCGTGGGGAAATCCAGTTTGCCCAGCTTGATCTGGTGCGCCCGCAGCGTGCGGTCGCTGGCCTCGTAGCGCAGCGCAAACTCCACATCGAAGGTACCCGCGTGGCTGCGCCGCAGTGCAGCGCCGGCCGCGTCCACCGACATGGTGGCGCCGACGCGGTTCACCTCGGGCAGCAGGCGCAGCCGCGGCGCCTGCAGGGTCAGGTCGAACAGGCCCTGCACCGGCACGCTGCGCGGGAACTTGGTGGCCGTCATCTCCTGCAGCTGCGACAGCGGCACGGTGTAGCTGGGCTGGGCCCACGCGGCATGCCCCGCCAGCGTCAACACCGCGGCGCCGCCCAGGGCCAGGCTGCGGGAGGCGGTGGTCAGAAATCGTCGGCGGTGCAGCATGGCTGGTTCTCTCTTGAAGGGCTGTCGGACACACCGGCGATGAAAAGGTGCCGGGTGATTCACCGCCATCGTGCCACTTCTGCATGGCCTGCGTGCTAATTTATCTATTCATAAATGCATACAAACCATTGAATTCATTGGATTTTCAACGAAATCTATCCATTCATATAATCATTCATGGCCCGCCCACCAGAACTTACCTCCAGAGCCCTGACCGCCCTGCGCCGCCAGGGCGGCGTGCTCACCAGCGCCGAGCTGCAGGAACTGCTGGGCGTGAGCCAGCCCACCGTGTCGCGGGCGCTTGCGCCGCTGATCCACGCGGGCCAGGTGCAAAAGGTGGGCGCGGCACGGTCGCAGCGCTATGTGCTGCCGCGCACCGTGCCCAACGTGGGCAACGAAGTGCTGGTGATGCGCATCGACGCGCACGGCCGCCCGTCTCCGTTTGCACGCATGGTGCCGCTGGAGGGCGGCGCCTTCTGGGTGGACGAAGCCGACGGTGTGAGCGCGCGGCACGACGGCCTGCCCTGGTTTCTGGACGACATGCGGCCCCAGGGCTTCATGGGCCGCACCTTTGCGCACGCCCACCCCAAGCTGCAGCTGGGCCACGACCCGGGCCACTGGAGCGACGACGACGTGCTGCGCGCCATGACGCTGTATGGCGACGACCTGCCGGGCAACCTCATCATGGGCGAGGCCGCGTTCCAGCGCTTTCACACGCTGCCAGCACGCGCCTCGCGGGTGGACTCCGCCGCGGCCTACCCCGCGCTGGCCGAGCAGGCCATGCGCGGCACCCACCCCGGCTCGTCAGCGGGCGGCGAGCAGCCGAAGTTCTGCACCATCACCGCGGGGCGACACGTGATCGTCAAGTTCTCGCCCGCCGGCAACGCGCCCGCCGACCAGCGCCTGCGCGACCTGCTGGTGTGCGAGCACCTGGCACTGCAGACCCTGGCGCAGGCCGGGCTGCCGGCGGCGCCCACGCAGCTGTTCATGGACGCGGGGCGCGTGTTCCTGGAATCGGAGCGTTTTGACCGCACGCCGCTGGCGGGGCCGGGCGCCGACAGCCTGGGCGGCCGCATCGGCATGGTGTCGCTGCAGGTCTACAACGCCGAATACGTGGGCGATATCGACAACTGGGCCGCCACCGCCAACCGCATGGCCGCGCGCCACCTGCTGACCCCCGCCGACGCCCGCACCCTGCGCCTGCTGGAGGCCTACGGCCAGCTCATCGCCAACACCGACCGGCACTACGGCAACATCTCGCTGGTGCTGCAGGATGACGACTGGGCGCTGTCCCCTACCTACGACATGCTGCCCATGCTGTACGCCCCGGTGGGTGGCGAGCTGGTGCCGCGCGACTTTGCCAGCCGCCCCCTGCAACCCACCGCGGCCACGCTGGGCGAGTGGGCCGATGCGCGGGGCCTGGCGCTGGCGTTCTGGCGCGCAGCGGCGGTGGATGCGCGGGTGTCGGATCAGTTTCGGGGCATTGCGGCCGAGAATGCAGGCCATTTAGGCCGCTAGCGCTTATCCATCAAGCGCTGCCAGCTATTATTTCAATAGCTAACGATCTGCCAGCATCTTGGATGCGGATTACAAAATTCAGCGAAGCGGTTCTGGCTGGGCGCTGCGTCGCAGGCAGTACGAGTAGTACGACAAGACGCTGCAACGACGCCAGAAGAGTTTTGTGAGCCGCTCTTAGCGCCCCACCACCGACCAGCCGACCTTCTGATCAGTCTTGTCGTTCTCATACTCCCACGCGGTGCCGCAGCGGTCGCACACATAGCGGGTGATGGTGACGGTGCCGTGGTCGCGCTCTTCCTTGCGGTTGCCGCGCTGCACCAGCTCGGCGTGGCCGGGGGCCTTGCGCCAGTTGCGCTGGATGCCCTGGCACGGCTCGCACAGGGCCATGGGTTTGAGATCGTTCTGTCGGGCCAGGTCTTTGGTCATGGGTGGGGCAGCCTGGGGGCTGTGGTGTGGGGGTGGTTTGCGTGCTGCGGGGCGGCTACTGTAAGGCACCGGCGAACACGGGGGCCCGGCAGGGCGGGCAGGCTTCAAGCCAAATTGGCCTTGAGCGCACGATGATAAAGCGCCACCAGCTATCGAATCAGGAGTGACCACCCATCCCCACCACCAGCGCCTTGTCCATGCGCGCGTTGTGCAGCACCACGCCCGCGCGCTCCACCTGCTGGCGCGCCTGCACCACAAAGCCCTGTGCGGCAAAAAACGGCTCGGCGGTCAGGCTCACATGGGCGTGCAATCGGTTGATGCCACGCTCCACCGCCTGCGCATGGATGTGGGCCATCAGCGCCCGCGCCACGCCCTGGCCCGCAAACGCCGGGGCCACGAAGAACATGTCGATGGTGCCGTCGGCCTGCAGGTCCGCAAACCCGGCGATGGCGCCACCGTCGCTGGCCTGTGCGACGAAGGGCTGGTCGGCCTGCATGCGCTGGGCCCACTGCGCGGCGTCGTGCTCCAGCGGCGCCCAGGCTACGAGCTGTTCGGCGCAATAGTGCTTGCAGGCCAGGCCGTGCACCGACGCGTGAAACACGGCGCGCAGTGCGGTTTCGTCGCCCGTGCGGAAGTGGCGGATGAGGAGGGAGGGCATATGGTGACGATTGGATCAGCGACCTAGCGCGAAGCGCATGGCGGGCGGCACGCACAGGGCCTGTGGGTCGCATGGAAAAGCGCGCGATTGTGCATTAGTGGGCTGCATGCACTGCACACGGCCGCAACAGCAGCGCGCGTAGGCCATGGCGCACAGCACGACAGGCCGCGTCACCGCGCCTGCGCCGCGTGCGGTTCGCTAGTGTTTGGGGTGGCAATCGGTTGCGTCATGGCTCGTACCTGGGCAGGACAACACAGCACTTGTGCACTTGTGCACATGGCCTTGGTCACGCTCCACGCGGCCACCTTGCCCTTCGCTGACCACTCACCGAATCACCCGCCACTGCCTGTCCACCGACCGATCCACCGATGCACCGCGTTCAATTCAAGCCACCAGGATCGCCCACATGCCTCGCCCCTTTTCAACCACCGCACCGCCTGCTGCAGCGCCTTCGCCCAACCCACCACTGGTGCTGGCCACCATCGACTTTTCAGCGCCCGCACACGAGGTGGCGCGCCGCCTGATCGGCGTCACGCTGCTGGTGGACGGCGTGGGCGGGCGCATCGTGGAGACCGAGGCGTACGACCAGACGGATGCGGCGTCGCACACCTTTGGCGGCCCCACAACGCGCAATGCGGCCATGTTCGGTCCACCGGGTTGCGCGTATGTGTACCGCTCGTACGGCCTGCATTGGTGCGTCAACACCGTGTGCCGCGAGGCCGGGCACGGCGCCGGGGTGCTGCTGCGCGCGCTGGAACCCACCCATGGCATCGACACGCAGCAGGCACGGCGCGGGCTGCAGGATGTGCGCCTGCTGTGCGCGGGTCCGGGGCGCCTGGCACAGGCGCTGGGCATCGACGCCAGCTTCAACGGCCAGCCGCTGCACCTGCCGCCGTTCGCGCTGCTGGAGCCCGATGCGGTGGCTGCCGCAGGCATGCCGCCCAACGACGTGGTGACCGGCCCGCGCATCGGCATCTCCAAGGCGGTCGATGTGCCCTGGCGGTTCGGGCTGCGCGGCTCGCGCTACCTGAGCCGCGGGTTCGCAGCGGCACCAAGCGTCGGCAGGTAGCGCAGGCCCGGCTGGCGCGACCACGGCGCGTTGAACGCGGCGTCTCAGCCTGCGGCCATGCGCAGCCTGCGCGCCGCGTCTTCGTCGCGCGCATCGTCGATCTCGCGCAGCACGGCCTGCATGTCCACATCGACGTGCTGAGGCGCGTAGCGACCGGTGAGCGGCGTCTCGTTGGTCAGCAGACCGCCCTGGTACAGGCTCCAGATCTCGGGGCCGTACTGGGTGGTGCGCAGCTCGGGCGCGAACTGGCCGAAGAAATCGCGCAGGTTGGCCACGTCGCGCAGCAGCATGCGCTGGGCGTGGTTGTTGCCGGCAGCGTCCACCGCCTGGGGCAGGTCGATGATGACGGGGCCGTCCGCCGCGGGCTGGCCGTCTTCGCCGGGCAGGTGCGCCAGCAAGATGTTGAACTCCGACAAATCGCCGTGCACCACGCCCGCACACAGCATGCGCACCACCTCGGCCACCAGCGTGGCGTGGTGGGCGCGGGCATCTTCGGGCGTGAAGCTCACGTCGTTCAGGCGGGGGGCTGCGTCGCCGTTGGCGTCGGTCACCAGCTCCATCAGCAGCACGCCGTCGTGAAAGTTGTAGGGCTGCGGCACCCGCACGCCCGCGGCGGCCAGGCGGTACAGCGCATCGACCTCGGCGCTTTGCCACGCGGCCTCCTGCTCTTGCCGGCCGAACTTGCTGCCCTTGGCCATGGCGCGGGCCGAGCGCGAGTTCTTGACCTTGCGGTTCTCGGTGTAATCGACCGCCTGCCGAAAGCTGCGGTTGTTGGCCTCTTTGTAGATCTTGGCGCAGCGGGTTTCGTCGCCGCAGCGCACCACGTAGACCATGGCCTCCTTGCCGCTCATGAGCTGGCGGACCACGGTGTCGATCAGGCCTTCTTCAACGAGGGACTGCAGGCGGGGGGGTGCTTTCATCGGTGCATTTTGCCCGTGTGGCGCCGCCTGCCGGGCCGCGCTGGTGGCGCGGGTACTTTTTCAGCGCGCGCTGCGCAGGCCCATGAGCCGCTGGTGCACGGCATCGCTGGCGTCCACCGGCAGCTGGTGCTTGGCCTGCAGGTAGTGGTCGGTGAACACGTCCAGGTAGGCCTCCAGCGTGTGCGCGGCGTGTGGCTCGCCGGCCAGCTCCAGGCACAGCGCGCCCACCTCGGACGTGCAGAAGTGGTCCATGCGCGTGGAGCGGCGCAGGTGGTAGCGCGACAGCTGCTCGGGCTGCAGGCTGAGCACGGGCAGGTGGTCGAGGTAGGGGCTTTTGCGGAACATCTTGCGCGCCTCGGGCCAGGTGGCGTCCAGCAGCACGAACAGCGGGCGCTTGCCATTCGATGGAGCGACCTCCGTGACCACGCGCTCCGGCGCCACGAACTCGCCGGGGAACACCACGTAGGGCTGCCACTGCGGATCGGCCAGCAGCGCCAGCAGGCCGGGGTGCACCTCGGTGCGCGCCCAGCCAAACGCAAACGTGTCGGCCACCACGTCGGCGATAAGCCATCCGGTGTTGCTGGGCTTGAGCGGCTCGATGTCGGCCATCAGCAGGCACATGCCCGCGCGCGTGGGCACCTCGGGGCTCAGCGCGCACATGCAGTGGCTGGGCACCAGCCGGCAGCCGGCGCAGCGCACGCCCTTGGGGCCGCCGCGCGCGAGGAAGGGCTTGGCGCTGCGGGCCAGGCGCTCGGTGCGCAGGCGGGAGACGGCGTGGGGCGCCACGCTGGCCGGCAGGGCCGTGCCTGGCGCCTCGCTACTACCCACCCGATTGCTCCAGCGCAAACAGCGGCAGCTCGGCTTTGCGGCTGAGCCACACGCCGCCGCCCAGCTCGATCGCGCCCTCTTGCAGGCCGCGGCGGTACAGATCGGCACGGTGGCGGAACACGCGGTTGTCGGTCAGGTCCTCGTCGATGATGTCGCGCTCGTAGTCCTCGCGCGATACCGCCTCCACATACAGCGCGCCTTGGGAGAGGCGGCCCAGGTTGTGCAGCGCGGCCTTGAGGTCCGGCGGGCTCAGGTAGGGCAGCACGCCCTGGCAGATGACGAGGTCGAACGGCTTGTCCGCCGCGTAGTCCACCACCGAACCCTGCTCCCACCCGAAGCGCTCGCACAGGTAGCTGCTGATCTCCACGCCCTGGTAGCTGGCCTGCGGAAAGTGCTGCGCCACGATGCCCTTCCACAGCCCGATGCCGCAGCCCACGTCCAGCACGCGCTGCACCGGCACCCGCAGGTACTTGAGGTAGCTGCACACAAACGTGCCCAGCCGCTCCATGTGCGCCGGGTCCACCACGCTGGTCTTTTTGTCGAAGTAGAAACGCTGGTAGTAGGCCTCGTCAAAAGTGGTGGCGCTGGCGGATTTCAAAGGCGGGTCCTCGTGTCTGGGGGTGGTGCGCACCACCCGGCGGGCGGCAGCGCGAAGGCGCCAAGTATCCCCCACGGGCTGCCACACACCCTCGCGGCGGCACGCTGCGTTAGGCTGTCGCCATGGATTCGCTGATCTCCGCCGCGGCCCGCGCGCTGGCCGCAGGCGATGCCCTCGCCGCGTTGCAGCGCGTGGCACTGCGCGACGACCCATCGGCCCTGGCACTGCGCGGCATTGCCATGGCCCAGCTGGGCGAGCACCCACGCGCCCGCGAACTGCTGCGCCGCGCTGCACGCGGCTTTGGCGCGCACGAGCCCGTGGCCCGCGCGCGCTGTGTGGTGGCCGAGGCCGAGGTGGCCCTGGCCCTGCGCGACCTGGGCGGGCCCACCCACGCGCTGCTGACGGCCGCCGCCCTGCTGCAGGCCCACGGCGACACGGCCAACGCGCTGCAGGCCCGGCTGGTGGCGGCGCGCAAGCTGATCTTGCTCGGCCAACTGGACGCGGCATCGGCTGCGCTGGAAAGCGCCCAGGCCGCCGACCCGGCCACGCGCCGGCCCCCGTCGCTGGTCGCCGTGGCCGAGCTGGCCGCCGCGGAACTGGCGCTGCGCTCGCTGCACATCGGCGCGGCACGCACGGCCCTGCAGCGCGCGCAACAGGCCGCGGCGCAGTCGGGGGTGCCTGCCCTGCTGGCCGAGGTGGCGCAGGCCCACGCGCTGCTCCACCAGCCTGCCGCACGCCGCCTGGCCCACGGCACCGAGCAGATGCTGCGGCTGGACGACGTGGCGGCGCTGCTGGCATCCCCCACGCTGATGGTGGTGGACGCCTGCCGCCACGGCGTGCGCGCAGGCGACACCTGGCAGCCGCTGGCGCGCCGCCCGGTGCTGTTTGCGCTGGTGCGCGCGCTGGCCGAGGCGTGGCCCGGCGATGCGGACCGCGACGCCTTGATTGCCACCGTGTTCCGCACGCGCCACCCCGACGACACCCACCGCGCCCGGCTGCGCGTGGAAATCGGCCGCCTGCGCGCGCTGATGGCGCCGCTGGCCGGTGTGCAGGCCACGCCGCGCGGCTTTGTGCTGCGGCCGCTGGGCGGGCGCGACGTGGCAGTGCTGGCACCGCCGGTGGAGGGCGAGCAGGGCGCGCTGGTGGCGCTGCTGGCGGATGGCGCGACCTGGTCCACATCGGCCCTGGCGCTGGCCCTGGGCGACAGCCAGCGCACCGTGCAGCGCGCGCTGGCCGACCTGGAATCCGCCGGGCGCGTGCGCGCCATCGGGCAGGCACGGGCGCGGCGCTGGCTGGCCGCGCCGCTGGTGGGATTCACGACGATCTTGTTACTCCCTGCTGCGCAGCCGTTTGCCTAAAGTGGCCGCACCGCCCCAGCAACCCCTGCAACGGGCACCCACCCAGGAGCTACCGCCATGACCACCGCGACACCCCACGCCACCCCCACCCCCAACCCCACCACCACCGCGGACACCGCCTGCAGCAGCCAGCCCGGCGGCACCCCGCCATCGCAACTGCAAATCCCCATCGCCGCGCGCCAGCCGGCCGAGGTGGTGCGCGAGTACGGGCCGTTCGGTACCGCGAGCGCGGTCCACGGCGTGACGCACGACGGCCACCGTGTGTGGGCCGCCACGGGCGAGCACCTGGTGGCGTTCGACCCCGCCAGCGGCACCACCGCGCGCACGCTCGACGTGGTGTGCGACGCAGGCACCGCCTTCGACGGCACGCACATCTATCAGATCGCCGAGTCCCGCATCGACAAGATCGACCCGGCCACGGGCCAGGTGCTGGCCACCATCGCGGCCCCGGGCGGCGGCAACGACTCGGGCCTGACCTGGGCCGAAGGCAGCCTGTGGGTGGGCCAGTACCGCGACCGCAAGATCCACCAGATCGACCCCGCCACGGGGGCCATCCGCCGCACCATCGAATCCAACCGCTTCGTCACCGGCGTAACCTGGGTGGACGGCGAGCTGTGGCACGGCACCTGGGAGGGCGACGAAAGCACCCTGCGCCACATCGACCCTGCCAGCGGCGCGGTGCTGCAGCAGCTGGACCTGCCGCCCGGCGTGGGCGTGAGCGTGAGCGGGCTCGAGTCCGACGGGGCGGGGCTGTTCTACTGCGGTGGCGGCGGCAGCGGCAAGGTGCGGGCCGTGCGCCGGCCCCCGGCCCGCACCGCGGCGTGAGGATGAAGAAGAAGAAGCAACGACGCCGTCAAGCCGCCGCAGGCTTGGGCGGGCGGTGCAGCGCGCACAGCTTGTTGCCGTCCGGGTCGCGCAGGTAGGCCAGGTACAGCGCGCCCGACGGGCCTTCGCGAAAGCCTGGCGGGTCTTCGCACGTCGTGCCGCCGTGGGCCACGCCCGCTGCGTGGAACGCGTCGGCCTGCTCGGGCGACTGCACCGCAAAGCCGATGGTGGCGCCATTGCCCTGCGTGGCGGGCTCGCCGTTGATGGGGGTGGAAATGGCGAAGGTGCCGTTGGGGCCGCGGTAGAAGTAGCGGTTCTTGTTGGCCACGCCGGGCGGCACACCGAGCGTGCCCAGCAGCGCGTCGTAAAACTTCTTGGACACTTCCAGGTCGTTCACGCCGACCATCACATGACTGAACATTGTTGTTGTCTCCGTTGGGCCCCTGCAGGGGCGGGTTGTGGGCAGGGGGATGTTACTGGCTCATCGGTGCGTGAGCCGGTCGCCAGCGTGCCACGTTGCGCGCATGCGGGACGCCCGGATGACCTCCACCGCCTGTCCCGCATGCACCACATGCTATTGAATACATAGCATTCCACCCAGGCAGCGCCATGTTGCCCACGCCCCGGCAGGCGACTGCGCGCACGCGCACTGCGGAATACCCGAGTGGGGTTCTGCCCATGGATGAACCGATAATATGCATACATAGCGAACGCGGGCCCCACGGCCGGTTCGCTGCGTGTGTTTCATCGAGTGGTTGATAAAAAAGGAATCCGAAAATGAATGTAGGCATCCGAAAGACCGTGTCCGCCCTGGCGGGTGGTGTGGCAGTGTCGGTGTGTGCGGTGGGCGTGGTGCACGCGCAGTCGCTCACCATCGCGTTGGCCGCAGAGCCGACGGCGGCCGACCCGCACTATCACAAGATGACGGCGAACGATGCCTTTTCGGCGCACGTGTACGACTCGCTCGTGGCGCGCAACGCCAAGATGGAGCTGGTGCCCTCGCTGGCCACGTCGTGGAAGAACCTGGACGACCTGACGTGGGAGTTCAAACTGCGCCCCGGGGTCAAGTTCTCCAACGGCAAGCCGTTCACGTCCAAGGACGTGCTGTTCACCATCTGCCGCACGCTGAACAACGAGACCAATGTCTCGGAGTCGTACACCGACACCACCAAGCGCATCACCGATGTGAAGACGCCCGATGACCTGACCGTCATCATCAAGACCGTGGCCCCGCTGCCGCTGCTGCCCGCTGAAATGGCGCGGTCGCTGCCCATCGTGTGGAGCGGCATTGCGCAAAGCGGCAAGCTCGCTTTCGCCCCCAAGACGGGCTGCGGCGTGACCGGTGCCTGGCCCACCGTGACCGACTTCAACACCGGCAAGACGGCCATCGGCACCGGCCCGTATTTGATGAAATCCTACGTCAAGGGCACCGGCATCCAGCTGGAGCGCAACGATGCCTACTGGGGCGAGAAGCCGCACTGGAAGACCGTGAGGATGGTGCCCGTGCCCAGCGCAGGCCCGCGCCTGACGGGCCTGCTGTCGGGCGACTACGACGTGATCGAAAACCCCGCCGCGCGCGACCTGACCCGTGTGAAGGACAACGCCAAGTTCGACTTCGTCGCCACGCCGTCGACGCGCCTCGTCTTCCTGCAGCCCGACATCGGCCGCAACCCCAGCCCGCAGGTGAAGGCCGCGGACGGCAAGAACCCGCTGCAGGATGTGCGCGTGCGCCGGGCCATGAACATGGCCATCGACCGCAAGGCCATCGTGCAGCGCATCATGGACGGCATGGCCACGCCCGCCTACCAGTACATGCCCGACGGCATGTTCGGCGCGCTGCCCCAGGCCCCCGAGATCAAGTTCGACCCCGAAGGCGCCAAGAAGCTGCTGGCCGAAGCCGGCTACCCCAATGGCTTCGAGCTGACGCTGTCGTCCACCAACGACCGCTACGTGAACGACGCCCAGGTGGCCCAGTCGGTGGCGCAGTACTTCACGCGCATCGGCATCAAGACCAACGTGGATGCGATGACGGCATCGATCTACTTCCCCAAGCGCGCCAAGCGCGAGTTCAGCCTGCCCATGGGCGGCTGGCCTGCGGAAACGGGCGAGGCATCGGCGTTGTTCCAGTTGTGGGTGGCATCGCTGGATGCGCCCAAGGGCCAGGGCACCAGCAACTACGGCGCCAACTACAACCCCGAGTTCGACAAGCTGTACCTGCCGGCTGCCGACCTGGTGGACCCCGCCAAGCGCAAGGCCGGCCTGGAAGCCGCGACCAAGTTCGCGCTCGACAACGTGGCGCTGATCCCGCTGCACTTTGAAAGCAGCATCTGGGCCTTCAAGAAGGGCCTGAGCTACGAAGGCCGCCGCGACCAGTACACGCTGGCCACCTCGGTCAAGCCCAAGTAAGCCGTCGCGGGTCAGTGAACGATACGGGGTGCGCCTAGGAGCCTGTCGGACTTGGAGCGTCGAAGCGAAAATTGGCCCCAGCGAGGACAGTTTTTGCCGGATTTGCAGCCTCATAGCCTGGCTATGCGGCAAAAAGACGGTAAAAAATGGACCGCTGCGGTCAATTTGCAGCCGACGATTTCCAAGTCCGACAGGCTCCTAGAGCACTCCGTATTTTTATTTTTCCTTCAGCGCCACGTCGCGCCCTCCTCGCGCAATGCCGCGCCCAGCCACGTCGTCACAGGCCAGCCATGCCCAAAGCCCCCTTCTTCACCCTGCCCAGCGGCAGGCGCAGTGCCACTGAGCCGAGGCTTCCATCCATTTCGCGAGGGGGTGCCTGAGTGCTCATCTTCATCCTGCGAAGGCTCATGCAGAGCCTTTTTGTCTTGCTGGCCGTGTCGCTGGTGGTGTTCTTTGCGGTGTATGCCGTGGGCGATCCCATCGAGCTGCTGGTCAACGCCGAGGCCAGCGAGGCCGACCGCCTGGCGATGATCAAGCGCCTGGGGCTCGACCTGCCCATCTGGCAGCAGTACACGAGCTTTCTGGTGCGCGCGCTGCAGGGCGACCTGGGCACCTCGTTCGTGCACGGCATCCCTGCCATCGAGCTGATCGTGCAGCGCATTCCGGCCACGCTGGAGCTGGTGCTGGTGGCGATCACGCTGACCATCGTGGTGGGTATTCCGCTGGGCCTGATCGCCGGCCTCAAGAACGACAAGCCCACCGGGCGCGGGCTGATGGCGGGCTCGGTGCTGGGCTTTTCGCTGCCCAGCTTCTGGCAGGGCATGGTGCTGATTTTGTGTTTTGCGGTGTGGCTGCAATGGCTGCCCGCCGCGGGGCGCGGCGACACGGTGGCGGTGTTCGGCGTGCCGCTGTCGCTGCTGACGGCCGACGGGTGGAAGCACGTGATGCTGCCGGCCGTGAACCTGGCGCTGGCCAACATCGCGCTGGTGCTGCGGCTCACGGCCACGGGCGTGGTGGACGCCAAGACGCAGGAATACGTGAAGTTCGCGCGCGCCAAGGGCCTTAAGCCCCGGCGCATCCTGACGCGCCACATCCTGCGCAACATCTTGATCCCGGTGGTCACCGTGATCGGCATGGAGTTCGGCACGCTGATCGCCTACTCCACCATCACCGAAACGGTGTTCGCCTGGCCCGGCATGGGCAAGCTGCTGATCGACAGCATCTACCAGCTGGACCGCCCGGTGGTCGTGGCCTATGTGCTGCTCGTGACCTTCATCTTCGTGATGATCAACATGCTGGTGGACATGCTGTATGCCGCGCTCGACCCGCGCGTGCAGCTGCAGGAATCGGAATAACCGCGGGCACCGACAACGATGACAATTCCAGAATCTCCCCCCACGCCGGTCGCGCCGATCAAGCCGAAGACGTCGATCACACCGAACACACCGGCCCCATCCGCCGCGACACCGCTGTCGGACACGCCGCGGCGCCGCGCCATCCTCAAACATCTGCGCAGCCGCCCGTCCGTCAAGGGCTCGGTGATCGCGCTCATCGTGCTGCTGCTGGTGGTCATGCTGGCGCCGTTCCTGGCGCCGCAGAACCCGTATGACCTGGCGGCCCTGGACCTGATGGACGGGCGCATGCCGCCGGGCTCCAAGAGCATGGACGGCCTGACCTACTGGCTGGGCACCGACAGCCAGGGGCGCGACATGCTCAGCGCCATCCTGTACGGCCTGCGCATCAGCCTGACCGTGGGCCTGGCCGCCGTGGCGCTGGCCACGGTGATCGGCAGCCTCGTCGGCCTGGTGGCCGCCTACATCGGCGGTTTTGTCGACACGGTGCTGATGCGCATCGTGGACTTCATCCTGGGCTTTCCGACCATCCTGGTGGCGCTGGTGCTGCTGGCCATGCTGGGCCGCGGGGTGGACAAGGTGGTGATCGCCATCGTGACCGTGCAGTGGGCGCACTACGCGCGCATCATGCGCAGCCGCGCGCTGCAGGAGCGCCGCAAGGAATACATCGAGGCGGCGCAGAACCTCGGGTTCCCGGCGTGGCGCATCATGCTGCGCCACCTGCTGCCCAACTGCCTGGGCCCGGTGATGGTGTTCGCCACCATCCAGATCGCCAATGCCATCGTGCTCGAAGCCACGCTGTCGTTCCTGGGCGTGGGCGTGCCCATCACCGAGCCGTCGCTCGGCCTGCTCATCGCCAACGGTTTTCAGTACCTGCTGTCGGGCGACTACTGGATCAGCATGTTCCCGGGCCTGGCGCTGCTGCTGTTGATCCTGACGATCAACGTGATCGCCGACCGCCTGCGCGCCGCGCTGGACCCGAGGGGTTGATGATGACCACGACGACGACAACGCCGTTGCTTGAAGTGCGTGGCCTGCACACCGTTTTCCATACCGAAGAAGGCGCCTGGCCTGCCGTGAGCGGTGTGGACCTGTCCATCCAGCCCGGCGAGATCGTGGGCCTGGTGGGTGAGTCCGGATCGGGTAAATCGGTCACCGGTTTTTCCATCTTCGGGCTGATCGACCCGCCGGGCGAGGTGATCGCCGGCGAAGTGCTGTTCCAGGGCCAGGACCTGCGCAGCCTGACCGAAGAGCAGATGCGCCGGTTGCGCGGCAACCGCATCGCGATGATCTTCCAGGACCCGCTGATGACGCTGAACCCGGTGCTGCGCATCGAGGAGCAGATGCTCGAAGCCATCCAGACGCACCACCCCGAGGTCTCGCGCGCGGCGGCCCTGCAGCGCTGCGTGCAGGCGCTGGAGATGGTGGGCATCCCCGCCCCCGCATCGCGCCTGCGCAACTTCCCGCACGAGTTCTCGGGCGGCATGCGCCAGCGCGTGGCGATTGCCATTGCGATGCTCAACCAGCCCGCGCTGATCATCTGCGACGAGCCGACCACGGCGCTGGACGTGACCATCCAGGGCCAGATCCTGTACCGCATGCAGGAGATCTGCCGCACGCACGGCACGGCGCTGGTCTGGATCACGCACGACCTGGGCGTGATCGCCGAGCTGGCCGACAAGGTGGCCGTGATGTACGCGGGCAAGATCGTGGAGTCCGGCCCGGTGGCGCAGGTGCTGGACGCCCCGGCGCACCCGTACACCCGCGGTCTGCTCGATTCGCTGCCCGGCGCCATCCAGCCCGGCGAGCGCCTGCGCCAGATCAGCGGCATGGCGCCCACGCTGAGCAACCGCCCCGCAGGCTGCGCCTTTGCACCGCGCTGCAGCCGGGCCCTGCCCCAGTGCGCCACCGCGGAGCCCGACCGCACGGTGGCCGGCGGCCGCACCTACCGCTGCTTTGCCCCCCTCGTTGCCCTGGACCCTGCCGCATGAGTACGACCCTGCCTCCCGTCATCGAGCTGCGCAACGTCCACAAGCGCTTTACCAAACACCAGGACCTGATAGGGCGCGCGCTGGAGCTGGCGCGCAAGCAGCCCGTGCCCCGCACCGTGCACGCCGTCAACGGCGTGAGCCTGTCCATCGCGCCCGGCGAGGTGCTGGGCCTGGTGGGCGAGTCGGGCTGCGGCAAATCCACCCTGGGCCGCGTGGTGGCCGGCCTGCACCACCAGACCGAGGGCGAGCTGCGGTACCAGGGCGCCGACGTGGCGGGCCTGAGCCGCGCCGACAAGCTGGCCTACACGCTGGGCGTGCAGATGGTGTTTCAGGACCCACAGGCCTCGCTCAACCCCCGCCAGCGCCTGCACCAGATCCTGGGCGAGGCGCTGCAGGTGCACAAGCTCGCGCCCGCAGCCGAGATCCCCGCGCGCATCGACCAAGCGCTGGCCGAGGTGGGCCTGGCCGCCGAGTACCGCGACCGGCTGCCGCACCAGCTCTCGGGCGGGCAGCGCCAGCGCGTGGGCATTGCCCGGGCGCTGATGGTGTCGCCGAAGTTTCTGGTGTGCGATGAACCGGTGGCAGCGCTGGATGTGTCCATCCAGGCGCAGGTGATCAACCTGTTCATGGACCTGCGCGCGCAGCACGGCCTGACCTACCTGTTCATCAGCCATGACCTGGGCGTGGTGCGGCATATCTCGGACCGCGTGGCCATCATGTACCTGGGCAAGATCGTGGAGATGTCGACCACGGCCGAGATCTTTGCGCGCGCCAACCACCCCTACACGCAGGCGCTGATGGCCGAGGTGCCGGACCTCGCGCGGCGCAAGCGCGTGTTCGTGCCGATAAAGGGCGAAATCCCCTCGCCGCTGAACCCGCCATCGGGCTGCACCTTTCACCCCCGCTGCCCCCACGCCATGCCGCGCTGCCGCGAAGAAGTGCCGCCGCTGGAAGCCATTGCACCCGGTCACTGGTCGGCCTGCCACCTGAACCACACGGCCCCTTGAACCCGCCTGACCGCGCCTGACCCCACCTGATCCACCCGACCCAGCTGACCCACCTGACATGCCCCACGAACCACGCCTTCAAACCCTGCGCGACGCCGTGCTGCGCGTGGGCCGCCACGCGGTCGAATACGGCAACGGCGTTGCGACCGGTACACCCGATGCGCGCACCATCACCCTCCACACCTACCGGCCCGCGCACGCCACCGCCCAGAGCCCCGTCGTGCTGGTGCAGCACGGCGTGATGCGCAACGGCGACGACTACCGCGACTTCTGGATTCCCGCCGCCGAGGAGCACGGCCTGGTCATCATCGCGCCCACGTTCTCCGACGCGCAGTGGCCCGACGTGGTGAGCTACAACAACGGCAACCTGCTGGCCACCACCGACCGCGCCGCGCTGGCCGACACCGCCCCCACCACGGCGCCCGAGGCCTGGTCGTACACCGTGGTCACCCGGCTGGTGGACGACCTGAAAGCCGCCGGGGTGCTGGCGGACCAGCCGCTCTACCTGTTCGGCCACTCGGCGGGCGGGCAGTTCGTGCACCGCCTGCTGAGCGTGCTGACCCCTGGCGTGTTCACCCAGGTCGCCGCGGGCAACCCGGGGTGGTACACGCTGCCGCTGCTCGACCTGCCCTTCCCCGAAGGGCTGAGCGGCACCCCGGCCGATGCCGACAGCCTGGCCCGCTTGTTCGCTGCCCCGCTCACGATCCTGGCGGGCGACCAGGACACCGAGACCCACGACCCGCACCTGCCGTCCGAGCCCGCCGCGCTGCGCCAGGGCCCGCACCGCTATGCGCGCGCGCTCAACTACTTCGCAACGGCCCAGGCCGAGGCGGCGCGCCGGGGCCTGCCGTTCGCGTGGCAACTGCACACCGTCGCAGGCATCGGCCACGACGGCGAAGCCATGTCGGCCGTGTGCGCGCACCTGTGGTTTCACCACCGCCTGCCCGACGCTGCGCAGCTGGCCGCGCTGGCGGGCCGGCACACGGCCTGACCGCGTCCGACCCGAAGCCGAACGCCAACGCGTCGCCCATCGCCCATCGCCACACCCTTTTTCGGAGCCGCCCCCATGACCTCACCCACCACCCAGTCCCTCGTCGATGGCATCACCGCGTGGATGCAATGCGAGTCCCCCACCAGCAGCCCCGAAGGCCTGGCGCGCATGGTCGCGGTCATGCAGGGCTATGCAGCAAGCGCCGGCCTGCAAGCCGCGGTCACGCCGCTGGGCGCTGCGGTGGGGCCGCTGCTGCACATCAGCAACCGGGCTGCGGGCGACGCACGACCGGGCCTCTTGATCCTGGGCCACTCGGACACCGTGCACCCCATCGGCACGCTCCAGGACAACCCCTGCCGCATCGAGGGCGACCGCTTCTATGGCCCCGGCGGCTATGACATGAAGGCCGGCATCTACCTGGCGCTGACCGCGCTGCGCGACCTGGCCGCCGCAGGCGCCACCGCGTTGCCGGTGGACTTTGTGGTGGTGCCCGACGAAGAGACCGGCAGCCACGCCTCGCGCGCACACATCGAGGCCTTTGCACGCAACGCGCGCTACACCCTGGTGTGCGAGCCCGCCCGCGCCAACGGCGGCAAGTGCGTGACGGCGCGCAAGGGCACCGGCATGCTGCGCCTGGGCGTGAAGGGCCGCGCCGCGCATGCCGGCGTGCAGCACGAGAAGGGCCGCAGCGCCATCCGCGAAATGGCGCACCAGATCCTGGCGCTGGAGGCCATGACCGACTACGCGCGCGGCGTCACCGTCAGCGTGGGCACCATCGAAGGCGGCACCGCCACCAACACCGTGCCCGACCGCTGCCGCTGCGTGGTGGACTTTCGCCTGCCCGACCTGCAGGCGGCGGACGAGCTGGTGGACAAGATGCAGGCGCTGCGCCCGGTGGGTGCCGACATGGAACTCGATATCGACGTCGAGGTGAACCGCCCGCCCATGGTCAAGAGCGAAGCCGTGCAGGCCCTGCTGGCCCGTGCGCAGGACTCGGCCCGCCACGCGGGCTTCACGCTGGAAGACGCCCCCATGACGGGCGGCGGCAGCGACGCCAACTTCACCTCGGCCCTGGGTGTGCCCACGCTCGATGGCCTGGGCGCCGATGGCGACGGCGCGCACACGCTGCACGAGCACATCCTGGTGTCCACGCTGGAAGCACGCTTGAACTTCTGGCGCCATCTGCTGGCGCATCTGGCGTAGGCTTCGGGGGAAGACCTCCACCACCGTCCAGCACAGCCCGCATGTCCACCACCACCTCCACCATCGCCACCGCTGCCCCCGAGCACTTCACCCCCGTCCCGCTCGACAAGGCCTACCGCCTGCTCAACCACGGCCCCACCGTGCTGGTGTCGGCCGCGCACGCCGGCCAGCACAACGTGATGGCCGCAGCCTGGGCCTGTGCGCTGGACTTTGCGCCGCCCAAGGTGACGCTGGTGCTGGACAAGGCCACGCGCACCCGCGAGCTGGTGGAGGCCAGCGGCGAGTTCGCGCTGCAGCTGCCCACCGTGCCCATGGCGGCGATGACCGTGGCCATCGGCACCGACAGCGCCAAGACCCACCCGGACAAGCTGCAGCAGCACGGCGTGCCGCTGTTCCACGCCCCCAGCCACGCCAGCACCCACATCAGTACCCACATCCCGCTGGTGCACGGCTGCGCCGCCTGGCTGCTGTGCCGCGTCATCCCCGAGCCCCACAACCAGCAGACCTACGACCTCTTCATCGGCGAAGTGGTGGCCGCGTGGGCGGACGAGCGCGTGTTCCGCCACGGGCACTGGGAGTTCGACACCGCGCCCGATGCGCTGCGCACGCTGCACTACGTGGCGGGTGGGCAGTTCTATGCGACGGGGACGTCGGTCAGGGTGTGAGCGGTGGTGATGGTGCGCGGGTGATGCACAGGTGATGCGCATGGGCCTGGAGCGCGCGGAGCAGATGAGGCTGGCCGCGCAAAACACTGTGCAAAAATACAGTCATCTGCGCATTTCACCCCCCGCCTGAGGACCCGCCATGACGAAGACGCCCCGCGCTGCTTCCGCCCTGACCGACCCCGAGTCGGCGCTGTTTGCCAGCATCCGCACGCTGATCGAGTCGGCCCGCAGCACGGTGGCCCGCGGCGTCGACCTGGTGCAGGTGCACACCCACTTCGAGATCGGGCGGCACATTGTCGAGTTCGAGCAGCAGGGGGAGCAGCGGGCGGGCTATGGAAATGCCTTGCTCAGTCTCTTGTCCGAGCGGCTGACCGCAGAGTTCGGCAAGGGCTTCGGGCGCAGCAATATCGCCTATTGCCGCAGCTTCTACCTGGCGTACCGGGAGCGCGTGCTGATTGTCCAGACAGCGTCTGGACAATCATCGCTGGCGCTTGGCACCGCGCCGTTTCAGATCGGCCAGACAGCGTCTGGACAATCTGAGCGCCCCTTCACCCTCAGCTGGTCCCACTACGTCTTCCTGCTGGGCATCAAGCATGCCGAGGAACGCAGCTTCTACGAAATCGAGTCCACCCAGCAGCAATGGACCTTGCGGGACCTCAAGCGCCAGTTTCAGAGCGGGCTCTACGAGCGCCTGGCCCTGAGCCGCGACCAGGACGGCATTCGCCAGCTGGCGCACCAGGGGCACACCGTCAGCCGCGCCAGCGACCTGCTCAAGGAACCGCTGGTGCTGGAGTTTCTGGGGCTGTCCGAGCAGGCCCGGTTTTCCGAATCGGACCTGGAGGCAGCCATCATCAGCCAGATCGAGCGCTTCCTGCTGGAGCTGGGCAAGGGCTTTCTGTTCGAGGCGCGCCAAAAGCGTTTCACCTTCGACGACGAGCATTTCTTCGTGGACCTGGTGTTCTACAACCGCCTGCTGCACTGCTACGTACTCATCGACCTGAAGCTGGGCAAGCTCACGCACCAGGACCTGGGCCAGATGCAGATGTACGTCAACTACTTCGACCGCCACGTCAAGACCGACACCGAAGCGGCCACGGTGGGCATCGTGCTGTGCAAGAAGAAGCACGAGGCGCTGGTCGAGATCACCCTGCCCCAGGGCGCCAACATCCACGCCAGGGAGTACCAGCTGTACCTGCCCAGCAAGGAAGAGCTGCAGCAAAAGCTGGCGGAATGGGCGGATATTGAGACGAAACAAGCCCCTGCCGCTTGATCAGCAAGCGCCAGCAGCTATCAAAAGCATAGTATTCGGCCTATTCGGCTCGTACAGTTCATTCAGCCCATTCCACCCACCCATCCCATGCGCATCCTCCACACCTCCGACTGGCACCTGGGCCAGCATTTCATGGGCAAGAGCCGTCAGGCCGAACACCAGGCGCTGATCGACTGGCTGCTGGTCCAGGTCGATGCGCATGCGGTGGATGCGGTGCTGATCGCGGGCGACATCTTCGACACCGGCGCCCCGCCCAGCTACGCGCGCGAGCTGTACAGCCACCTGGTGGTGAGCCTGCACCGCCAGGGCGTGGCGCTGTTGCTGCTGGGCGGCAACCACGACTCGGTCGCCACGCTGGGCGAAAGCCGCGCGCTGCTGGCGGTGCTGAACACCACGGTGGTGGCGGCCGTCAGCGACCCGGCCGACCACGTGGTGGTGCTGCCCCGGCGCGGCGGTGATGGCAGCCACGAGCCGGGGTGCATCGTCTGCGCCGTGCCGTTCATCCGCCCGCGCGATGTGTGGCAAAGCAAGGCCGGGCAGAGCGCTGAGGACAAGCAGCAGTCCCTTCAGGCAGCCATCCAGGCGTACTACCAGGGCGTGCACGACGCGGGCCTGGCCCTGCAGGCGCAGCTGCAGCAGACGCTGGGCCGGCGCGTGCCCCTCATCGCCACCGGCCACCTCACCACCGTGGGCGCCAGCAGCAACGAGTCGGTGCGCGAGATCTACGTGGGCTCGCTCGACGCCTTTCCCACCGCCGCATTTCCGCCGGTGGACTACATCGCGCTGGGGCACATCCACAAGCCGCAGAAGGTGGGCGGCCTCGCGCACATCCGCTACTGCGGATCGCCCATTCCGCTGGGCTTTGACGAGGCGCGGCAGCACAAGGAAGTGCTGCTGGTGGACCTGGATGCCACCGGCCTTGCAGGCGTCACGCCGCTGCCCGTGCCGCGGTTTCAGGCGCTGGTGTCCGTGAGCGGCAACCTCGCCGCCTTGCCCGCGGCCATCGCCGCCGCCGCATCGGAAGGCACGGCCGACAAGCCGGCCTGGCTGGAAGTCACCGTGGCCGAAGACGACTACCTGCAAGACCTGCCCGAGCGCATCAACACCATGACGCAGGGCCTGCCGGTGGAAGTGCTGCGCGTGCGCCGCCAGCGCGCCAGCGCCACCGCCACGCTGTTCTCCGAGGCGCTGGAAACCCTGGACGAACTGAGCCCGGGCGACGTGTTTGCACGGCGGCTGTCGCAGGAAGACCTGTCGCCCGACCTGCGGCAGGCCCTGAACCAGCGGTACACCGACGTGGTCCGCAGCATCACCGAAGGCGCGGCATGAAGATCCTGAAGCTGCGCCTCAAGAACCTCAATTCGCTCAAGGGCGAATGGGCCATCGACTTCACCCAGCCGCCGTTCACCGAGAACAGCCTGTTCGCCATCACCGGCCCCATGGGCGCGGGCAAGTCCACGCTGCTCGACGCGATCTGCCTGGCGCTGTACCACCAGACGCCGCGGTTGCCCAGCGTCTCGAAGTCGTCCAACGACCTCATGACGCGCCACACCGCCGACTGCCTGGCCGAGGTGGAGTTCGAGGTGAAGGGCACCGTGTACCGCGCCTTCTGGAGCCAGCGCCGCGCCCGCGACAAGGTGGACGGTGCGCTGCAAGACCCCAAGGTCGAGCTGGCCCAGGTCGACCCCGCCACCGGCCTGGGCACCGTGCTGTGCAGCCAGAGCAACGACAAGCTGCGGCGCGTGGCCGACATCACCGGGCTGGACTTTGACCGCTTCACCCGGTCCATGCTGCTGGCGCAGGGCCAGTTCGCGGCCTTCCTGAACGCCAGCGCCAACGACCGCGCCGAGTTGCTCGAAGAGCTGACGGGCACCGAGATCTATGGCGACATCTCGCGCCGCGTGTTCGAACAGGCGCGTGACGCCCGCGAGCAGTTGACCCAGCTCAAGGCCCGCGCCGACGGCGTGGAGCTGCTGCCCGCAGAGCGCAGCGCCACCATGCAGACCGAGCTGCAGGAGTGGACCCAGGCGCTGGCCGATGTGCAGCACGCCCACGCCGCCACCAGCACGCAGCGCCAGTGGCACATCGACGTGGACCACAGCGCGCAGGCCGTGCTGGCCGCCACCACCGGCCAGCAGCAGGCCGCTGCCGCACTGCAGGCCGCCGCCCCCGACCTGCAACGCCTGGCCGACAGCGAGCCCGCCCAGGCCCTGCGCGCACCGCACGCGGCGTGGCAGCAGGCCCAGGCCGCCTGCGAAGCCAGCGACACCCTGCTGGCCGACCTGCAGGCGCAGCACCAGCGCGAGTCCGCACAACACGCCCAGCACCACCACGCCGCCGCCGTGCTGGCCCGCCGCGTGGCCCACGCCGCACAGGCCGAGCTGGCGCAGGCCCAGGCCGCGCAACAGCGCCACACCGACTACTGCACCACCCACGCCCAGCACGCCCACCTCGGCGAGCGCCTGGGCGAATGGCGCCAGCAGCTATTGCAACGGCAGCACCTGCAGGGCAAGCTGGCCGAGCACCACACGGCGCTGCAGGCGCTGCAGGCAGACATCGCCCAGCGCAGCGACCAGGTCACTGCCCAGAGCGCGCGCGTGGACGCCGCCATGCAAGACCAGGCCACCGCCACCGCCGCACTGCGCACCGCCCAGGCAGAGCAGCAGCAACAGCTGGGCGGTCACACCATCGCCACCCTGCGCGAACGCTGGCAACACGCACAGGGCCGCGTGGCCGCCTGGCGCCACGCTGTGCAACTGGGCGAGCAGCGCCGCGAGCTGGCAGAGCAGCATGCCGCACTGGGCACGGAAGTGCAGCGCCTGGAAGCCGCGGCCGCCAGCCAGGACGCCGCCCGCCTGGCACTGCGCGCGCAGTACAACGGCCTGAAAGAACAGGTGGCCGACAAGCGCCAGCTGCTGGAGCAAGAGCGCCGCATCCAGAGCTTGGACCAGCACCGCCACACCCTGCAGCCCGGCGAGCCCTGCCCGCTGTGCGGCGCCACGGCGCACCCCGCCATCGACGCCTACCAGGCGCTGGACGTGTCGGCCACCGAGGCCGCGCTGCAGCACAAACAGGCCGAGCTGGAGGCGCTGACCGCCCAAGGCCAGGCCGTGGCAGAGTCGCTGGCCACCAGCAAAACCCGGCTGGCCGAGCGCATGGAGCAGCAACAAAAAACCACCCAACGCATCGGCCAGTGGGATGCAGAGTGGGCAGCCTGCATCGCCCCCCTGAACGCGCCGCACGTGCAGAGCGAACAGAACGGGCTGAACGCAGCGGACCCCTCCGAAGCGCCGAACGCGCTCAACAGGTCGAGCGCTCTGCACACCGAAGACTGGCAACATACCGACCAACTCGCGGCCGGGCACACAGCCGCCCAGGCCGCTCAAGCACGCCTGGCCGACGCCCTGCACAACGCAGAGGCCGCGGAGCAGCGCGTGCAGCAAGCCCAGGCCGCTGCCAGCCAGTGCGACCAGAGCCTGCAAGCCGCCACGCACCAACTGGCCCTGCAGCAGCAAGCCGTGCACGAAGCGCACGCGCGGCAAGCCACGCTGGCAGACACCATCAGCACCGCCCAGGCCGAATGCACCGCGCTGGACACCCGCCTGCGCGCCGCCGTGCAAGCCGCCGGCTACGACCTGCCCGCCGACCACGCGCCCTGGCTGCAAGCGCGCGATGCCGAATGGCAACGCTGGCGCCACACCCAGGCCGAGCTGCAGACGCTGGCCCAGAGCATCACGCGCCTGCAAGCCCAATGCGACGCTGCACAGGCGCAGGCTGAACTGTGGTCGCAACGCTGGGCTGCGCTGCAAGCCACTTCCGCTGGCGGTGCAGACCAGCCCGCCGACGCGAACCTGCAGCTACCCCTGTCGGCAACCCTGGACGACGACGGGGCCCACGATGGCACGGCCGATGCCGCCACAGCCTTGCAAGCCAGCGTGGCCGAGATCGAACGCCTGCAGCGCACCCTGGCGGCTTTGGAAGGCCGCCAAGCCCAGGCACAAACCACCCGCACCCAACAAGCCACGGCCCTGGAGGCCGCGGCCCACGCATGGCACGCCGCGCTGCAGGCCAGCCCCTTCGCCGACTTGGGCCGGTTCGAAGCCGCCCTGCTGCCCGAGCCCGAGCGCCAGCGCCTGGCCGCCCAGCGCGACGCCCTGCTGGCCGCGCAGCAACGCACCGACGCCCTGCTGCAGGCCGCGCACGCCCGCCATGCCGAGCTGCAGGCCCAGGCGCTCACACGCCAGTCACTGGACGAGCTGACCACCCGCCTGGCCGAGCTGGAAGCGCAGCGCAGCGCCGTCAGCGAACAGATCGGCGCCCACCGCGCCCTGCTGACGCGCGACGACCAGCTGCGCACCACCCAACAAACCCTGTTCGCGCAGATCAGCCAGCAGACCGCGAACAGCGATGTGTGGCAGCGGCTGGACGCGCTGATCGGCTCCTCCAAAGGCGACAAGTTCCGCAAGTTCGCCCAGGGCCTCACGCTGGACCACCTGCTGCAGTTGGCCAACAAACACCTGGCCCGCCTGCACGGCCGCTATCTGCTGCGCCGCAAATCCACCGGCGAGCTGGAGCTGGAGATCGTGGACGCCTGGCAAGGCGACGTGGCACGCGACACGCGCACCCTGTCCGGCGGCGAAGGCTTTCTGGTCAGCCTGGCGCTGGCGCTGGCGCTGTCGGACCTGGTGAGCAACAAGACGTCGATCGACTCGCTGTTTCTGGACGAAGGTTTCGGATCGCTGGACGGCGACACGCTGGAGGTGGCGCTCACGGCGCTGGATTCGCTCAACGCCAGCGGCAAGATGATCGGCATCATCAGCCACGTGGAGGCGCTGAAGGAGCGGATACCGGCGCAGATCCGGGTGGTGAAGGGCGGGGGCGTGGGGTACTCGCGGCTGGTGGTGTAGGGCGCTCGCCGGCAACATCCGCTCGGGTTGGGACTGTCGATGCCTGGCGCGGCGCTTCGACTGGCTCAGCGTGAACGGTTCCAGTGGATGCCTGCCGCAGGACTCCTGCCGCATCAGCCGCAGGTCTGTGGCGGCAGCTCCTGCACCGCGCCCATCTTGTCGATGACCAGATCCATGAACGCCGACACGGCCAACGGCAGGTAGCGCCTGCTGGGGTAGACCATGTGCACGCCGTGGCCCACCTGGTGATAACCGGGCAGCACGGGCACTAGCAGGCCCGCGCGCAGGTCGCGTTGCGTCAGCGTGGAGGGCAGCAGCGCAATCCCCAAGCCCGCCAGCGCGGCCTTGCGCAGGGCCTGCGCCGTGTTGCCGCTGAAGCGGCCGGACACCTGCACCTCGGCCGGCGCGCCATCCGGCCCCGTCACGCGCCAGGTGGCCTTGCCGCTGGGGTGGCCGAACACCAGGCAGTCGTGGGCTGCCAGGTCTTGCAGCGTGGCCGGCACGCCCTGGCGGGCCACGTAGGGGGGGCTGGCCACCAGGCCGTCGGTGCCCGCGTCCAGCACCTTGCGGGCAAACAGGCCCGAGTCCTCCAGGATGCCGCCACGAAACGCCACGTCGATCCGGTCTGCAATCAGGTCGGCGCGCCCGTCGCTCAGCACAAAGTCCACCCGCACCTTGGGGTGCGCCACCAGGAACTCGGTCAGCCACTCCATCGCAAAGAAATCGAAGAAGTCTGCCGGGGCTGCCACCCGCACCAGGCCGCTGGGCTCCTGGTTCACTGCCAGCAGTTCCTCGCCCGCATCCATCAGGCCCTCCACCGCGCCGCTGCAGCGCTCCAGAAACACCTGGCCCGCGCTGGTGAGCGTGAGATGGCGGGTCGAGCGCTGCATCAGCCGGGTGCCCAGGTGCGCCTCGAGCTGCTGCACCCGGCGGCTCAGGGTATTGGGCGGCACGCCCAGGCGGCGCGAGGCCTCGGCAAAGCTGCCGCAGCGCACCACCTGCACAAAGACCGCAACATCGTTCAGATCCAGCATGGCGGCGCTCGCTCGCTCTTTCATCGGCTCATTCATTCGATTTATGGACGAGTGCAATCATATTGCGCTACCTAGTCAATCAATCGATGAATTTTTAAGCTACAGGCATCACTTCAACACCTTCAGGGTTTTCAGGATGTCTGCACCAGCTTCAGCCCCACGCGCCATCGCCCACCGCACGCGCGGCACCACGCACGGCCCCATCACCCGCCTCATGAGCCCCGGGGACCTGGGCCAGGTGCTCAAGCCCTTCATCTTTCTGGACCTGGTGCACTTCCAACCCGGCGCGGCGCAGCAGGGCTTTGGCATGCACCCCCATTCGGGCATCGCCACGGTCACGTTCTTGTCGGAAGGCGATGTGCGCTACGAAGACAGCACCGGCCAAGCCGGCCTGTTGCCCGCAGGCGGCGTAGAATGGATGCGTGCTGGCAACGGCGTGTGGCACACCGGTGCCCCGGTGGGCGACACGCCGGGCCGCGGCTTTCAGCTGTGGGTGGCCCTGCCCGCCGCGCTGGAGAACGCCCCCGCCCAGAGCCAGTACCTCGCCCCCGAGCTGGTGCCCCAGGTCGGCCCGGTGCGGGTGCTGATGGGCACCTACGGCCCGGCGCGCAGCCCGGTCGCGGCGCCGGGCGGCATGACCTACCTGTCGGTGCAACTGGCCCAGGGCGAACGCTGGACCTACACCCCGCCCCAGGGCCACACGGTGGCGTGGGCAGCGGTGGCTACCGGGGCCCTCACTGCAGGCGAAGGCCTTGACGCAGGCGAGCTGGTGGCGTTCGAGCCCAGCAGCCAGAGCATCGACTTTGTCGCCACCGAACCCACCCGGTTCGTGCTGGGCTCTGCCGTGCCGCACCCGCACGACCTGGTCATGGGCCGCTACTCGGTGCACACCAGCCCGGCCGCACTGGCACAGGGCGCCACAGAAATCCGGCGCATTGCAGGGCAACTGCGCCAGGCCGGGCGGCTGGCCTAGGGCGGGGCTGAACAGGGCCGGCGCATCGCGCAGGCCTGTCCAGCGTCGCCTTGGCTCCACTCACTTTCCATCACGTTCTTTCAACCCACTTCACTCACTCACTCACCCAAGGAAACATCATGAACATCGGCATCATCGGCTCTGGCGGTCTCGGCTCCAACGTGGCCCGCGCATTGGCCCGCAAGGGCCTGTCGGCCACCCTCTCCAACCGGCGCGGTCCGCAATCCCTGGCCGCTCTGGTAGCCGAACTGGGCCCCACCATCCAGGCATGCACCGTCGCAGAAGCTGCCACCGCAGACATCGTGCTCATCGCCGTGCGCTGGGAAGACCTGGGCCAGGCGCTGGGCCCCCTGCCCGCCTGGAACGGCCGCATCGTCATCGACGGCACCAACCCCGTGGAGTTTCTGGACCCCAACTCGCCCGATGCGCAGGACCCCACCAACCCACTGGCAGCCTACGGCATCAAGGCCATCGACCTGGGCGGACGCTCATCCAGCGAAGTGTTCAGCGAATTCGTGCCCGGCGCCCGCGTGGTCAAGGCGTTCAACCACCTGGACGTGAACGTGCTGGCCCAGCCCCAGGTCTCCGGCGGCCAGCGCGCCATGTTCTACGCCGGCGACGACGCCGCCGCCAAGGCTGCAGTGCGCGAAGTACTGGACGCGATTGGCTACTTCCCGGTGGACCTGGGCACGCTGGCGGTGGGCGGGCGGCTGTCGGAGCTGCCGTTTGGGGCGTTGTCGAGTACGCAGTTCGTCAAGATTTGAGTGGGGGGCGTGCCAGGGCGCTTTGAGAGCTCCAGCCGCCCCTTCTTACAGGCCGTCTAAAAAATCCGTTAAAGATCCATTCGTTGGGGTCATCCATCGCCGGGCAGGATAAATGGACAATAATTTGTCTTCTGGACTATAAACTGAAACTTTATCAAAAACATTATTCAACAACCCATCTTGAATATTGGAAACTATATGACTATCCTCATCCCTGAACCCAAACCCGATAATCGCAAGATTGTTTTCAGTCGCCAAACCTCTATTTCCGCAGATGGAATTGAAGTATTGCTTATAGAAAAGCAGCGCCTCATTTCCAGCGATAATTCCCTTTTTCACACCTTGATCCCCGACTACTAGCACTGGCCAACGATAAGGGGGAGTATGATATTGGGTTTTCTTCGTGGGCTTATATCGAAGATCACCATGCAAATGCAATATTTTGAATTTCGCCGCGGCACTGCGATTCATCTGACCATTTCCGGCCCAAAAATCTGTGACGTCTGTACCTCTGGAGTATCTCGGCCCATAAACGATGTGATCAAATAGTCCATCAAAATTAAGGGTAAAATAATTTATCGAATCATAATCCGAAAAAATTCGAGCAATATGACGATCAAAACGGTTGACCACTGACATCATCTGCCGCAAAGATATCGTAAGCTTTTCCTCGATGTCATCTAGCGCGCTCCCTATTGAGCCCTGCAACTCCGATTGCCTAAACAAGGCAGAAAATGCATGCGGGTCCATCCGAAATCGCTGCAATTCAGATTTTGTTCTTTCTATAACTAAATTTATCGTCAATAATCCACCCAATATATAATCAAAAGAATCCGGGGAAAACATTGCCCTAATTTCAGGTGTAACTCTTTCGTAAACGCTTGTGCTGATTTTTTGGTAGGTAAAATTTGTAATCTCAGTCGCTTCAGGGCAAACCGCAGAGATGCCCAAATTGATGCCCGCGCCACTAATGATGTTCAATTGCCTCATCACCCCTCCTTGGATAATATCGAAAAAATTATCGCCCGATCGCTATAAATTGCGCCCAACGACTAACTGCCATATACAGCACCCTAGTTGCGTTTTGACAGGCACTTGAGTGCGGGGTACGCGACTCCGCGCCAATTGAAACTGCTCACACGTTTGTGGAGTTGCCGCCACCGCCCCTCCAACCCCTTAATCGAATGCATCGTCATCAACTTAATGGTGTACTCCTCCGGCCCGTAACCCCCGACCGACGAATCACCCGATGCTTGCGCACCAGCGCCACCGAACACACCTCCATATCGCCCCATACGTGCCTTAGCGCATGCTGATCCCCAGCAAATCGCCACGTTTGCCGCCCGCTCAAGCAGCGTCGGCAGGTCGATCAAAATGGGCTCCGAACCTCGCGCCCGCAGCTTATGAGTTGCGGTAACGGGATGCCGTCATCACTGTCCCCTGACGACTTCGGGTTTCAGAATGTCGTCGGCCATACGGTGGTCCAGTTGTCGTCGCCCCAGGCTGCGGGCCAGCTGCTCTTGCTGGATGTCCATCACGCGCATGATGCCGGGCAGCTGGGTGTCGGCGTCGTTGTCGTCAAACAGGGCGCCCTGGGTTGCACGCGCACCTGCGGGAACATGATCCAGCGCATCCGGTCGAGCTACGGCAGCCTCAGACGCCGCCAAAGCGGTGGGCGAACATGGGGCCTATTGGCACGTTGTGTCACAGCAGATACTCGTCATCGAGCTTCTGCTCAAGCCCCTCGGCCAGCCGCCGCTCACCAGTGGAATCAAACGCGGACGAGCCTATCGCCGGTATCAATGTCGCCATGCCTGCACTTGCCTTCCCCCTTTGCCTGCTGATCTACTTATGTGTCCATTTGTAAATCCAATGTAGGGTGGTGCGGCGAATGCGGCAACTATCAAATGTCAGAGGGTGGGGGCGAGCTGCTGTGCGAGCGGTTGGTGGGCCTTGGTGGCGGTGCCCATCGGAAATTGGCATCAAAGTGGCCTCCACCGCTTGTTGAATAAGCGCTAGAAGCTACCAATTCAATAGCAATTGTCAGTGGCGCACTTGGCTCTGGCAGCTCCACCGTTTGACGGTGGGCGGTGATATATTGAGGTCATGTTCTGCCTTGCACCCAGTAACGCTCTTGTCGAGAGGCCTCGTAGCCACCGCAGAGGTGCCTGAGTATTCACAGGCCACCCAATACTGCTGCGTGGAGGGCGGGAAAGCCCATTGCAAGTACAGCGTCTTGCCTCGACTGTGCGTGCGGTGCGGCACCTTTTGCATGAGCAGCTCCGGCGGGCCTTCATAAAAACCCACGTTGTCCAGGGGGTAGCTGCTATTGCTGCCGCGGACTTGCCAATCAGGGGGCACCTTGTCCGAAGGCGTTTGCTGGACTTGCAGAGATTGCGGACACGGGCTGCCCGTTGGCGTTGCGTCGGGGCCAGGTGCTGATTGCGCTATAGCGAGAGCCATTGAGCCGGGAGCGATGAGCAGGAAGACGATGTGGCGGTGGATGTTCATGGCGACGGCTGCACTTAGTGTCGACGGGAGAGCGTGGGGTAAAAACTAAGCCAAATTGGCCTCTGCCGCTTACTTCGAAAGCGCTAGCAGCTTCAACTTTATGAGCAAAGGCATGACGAAGTTGTGGGCCTCCCGCACTGCTAGCGGCTCTTGACAATCCCTGGAATCCCACTGCCCCGTGGCTACCTTTCGCCCGATTTATTGCAGGTCGCCACTGCGACACGACCAACGCTTGAAGATGACGGGTGAAATGTTCCGGTCGTATTCCACAGTGCAAGACGTGATGCTTTTTTCGAGAGGTTTGGTTATCACAGCGGCTGTTTGCGCGTACTCACAGGCAACCCAATAAGGGAGGTCTTGGGGATAGAGTAGCCAAGTCACCACCCATGTCTTGCCCTTGCGCCGCTCGCTGCTGGGCATCAGATGCGCTCTTTCTTCCGGCGGCCCGGAGTACAGCGATACGTTGTTGAGGTAGTGGTTGCGCGAGCTACCCACCGCCTGCCAACCCGCCGGCGGTTCGGCGGTTAGCGTTTGCTGGACCTGAATGGACGCGGGGCACGTGCCCTCGTGAGCGATGCCGGACAGGGTGTGGCCTGTTTGGGCAATAGCGCAACCCGTAGCTGAAAACACCGTGAGGAAAAATACCGAGTGCCAGCGAATGGCCATAGCGACTACTCCACGACAAAAAGGCGAAGGCAGCATGGAGGGGCGGTGTGCTGTTGAACCAGCTCGTCGGGGTGCAGCGACCGCGTCCGGATTAGCTGCAGCGCGAGTCATCCACTTGCGGCAATCAAGCATTCACGTGCACTTCAGCGGCGCGCTGTGCGCTGGCAGGTCCACCGTTTTACGGTGGGCGGTGATGTATTGAGATTGTGTTCTGCGGTGCAACCGGTAGTGTCTTTGTCCAGTGGCCTAGCTGCAATCGCCGACGTCCGGAAGTACTCGCACGCTACCCAGTACGCTTGGGGGGACTCTGCAAAATTCCACTGAGAGATCAGCGTCTTGCCTTTGCGCTGCTGACTGTCCGGCGCCAGCTTCTCCAGCTTCTCGGGAGGGCCTGAGAAAAATGAGACGTTGAAATGCGGATGGCTTTCGTTGCTGGCTCGGACCTGCCAGTCGGGTCCGACCTTGTCGGCAGGAGTCTGTTGGACCTGCAGAGACTCAGGGCACTGGCCTGCTGCGGAGGATGTGGCCGACGCCACTGGCGTCTGGGCCCATACACAACCTAATCCACCCCAGACGAGAAATGTGATAGCGAAGATTTTTTTATAGGTCATCATGCTCAATCCACCACCGAAAAAGCATCACCGTTGCTACTGGGACTGATCAGGTTTCCTTTCTTGTCCTTGCCCTTGAAGGCGAGAACGCGCTTTTGGATACCGTCGACGCCGACCCACTGGTCAACCACGGTGATACCCGAAGCGTCTTGCGAGACATAGAGCGCTGCATGGTTTCCGGTACTTTTGTTTGGATACTTGCCATCCACAAACGTCGCGATGACGGTGCCCTTCTTCAGCAACAGGTTGCCTTTGACCGCTGCACCTTCGCGCCACAGAGCAGTGGCCGGCGCACGCGCATACTCTTTAACGAGGGCAACGCACTGGTGGGTTCCCGCGAGCGGCTTGCCAACAAGAGACTCCGGATTCTCATAGATATACGACATTCTGACTTTCAGATGGGAGATTAAACAAACTCCAGCATCTGATCCATCGGATAGCAACTGCTTGAGCCGGAGGAGTCTAGAAGCAAAAAACAGAGCGCAAACGTGAGAGGTGCAACCAATTGCGCTCCGAACCTGCCACCCCCGCTACTTCTGCAAATACCGCCCCACCAACGCCTCCTGCGCCGCCGCATCCACACCCAGCACATCCACCAGATACGCCTGCACGCCGCCAAAGTCGTTGTCCACCATGTGCAGCGCCGCATCCAGAAACTCTTCCTGCACTCGCCACAGCACCGACAGCACTTCTTCCGGTGCGTGGCTGCCCATGCCCTCAGGCCGGCGGTACAGGGTATTGGTGAGCAGGTAGTCCTGCATGACCACATCGCGCGGCACGCCCAGGGACAGCAGGATCAGGGCGGCGGCGAAGCCGGTGCGGTCTTTGCCTGCGGTGCAGTGAAAGACGACGGGCGTCGGCTCGTTGCCTGCCAGCAGCAGTTGGAACAGCTCGGCAAAGCGCGGCGCGTTGTCGTGCACGAAGCCGCGGTAGGTGTCCTGCATCAGCACCACGGCGTCTTGCGCGGTGAGCTGGCGGCCGGTGCGCTGCAGCTCCAGCGCGCGCTGCACCACCGTGGGCTCGATCACCAGGGGGTGGTAGGCCACGCCGGGCAGGGCGTAGGCGTAGGCGGCGCTTTCGGCCTGGCCGCGAAAGTCGATGGCACGGGTGACGCCCAGTTGGGCCAGCAGGGCCTGGTCTTGCGGGGTGAGCGCGGCCAGGTGGTCTGACCTGAAGAGGTGGCGCCACTTGACCGCGCGCCCATCGCGGCCGATGTAGCCGCCCAGGTCGCGGAAGTTGCTGGCGCCCGCGAAGGGGAGGGATCGGGTGGGGCTGGCGGTGGAGTGCGTGGAGGCGGGCTGCTGGGGCATGGCGAGTGCGTGCATATGCACGTGGCTATGTACGTGGGGACTTGCGTGGGGTGGCTGGTGATGGTGCTGGGCCGGCGCCACGGGAGTGACGGGCCGGCACAGGCTCCAAGCCTAGCCCAAATGCGCAGCCCGGGCTGTCACCGCCGTGTGCCACACGGCGGGCCGCGCCCCTCAGCGCGCCGTTACTTGCCCTGCACGTAGGCGTTGCGCGTGGTCACGGCCAGGTCGGGGTAGTTGGCGAACATGCCGTCCATGCCCATGTCCAGGTACTTGCGGAACTCTGCAGCAGCCAGGGTGGCGTCGGCCTGCGCAAAGGTCCAGCCGTGCACCTTCAGGCCTGCGGCGTGGGCTTGGTCGATGAAGGCCTTGGTGACGGGGTAGGTGGTGTTGTTGATGAGCACGCCCACGCCTTCGTTGAAGCTGGCCACGTCTTTCAGCGTGAGCGGCTGCACGCCGGTGGCACCCGTCACGCCCATGCGCACGCTGCCGTCGGCCGCGGTGGTGGCCACGCCCAGCAGGATGAGCGGCATCTTGTTGTTCTGCGCGATCTGCTTGGTGCGCAGGCTGCGCAGCGTGGCGTCGCTGAACGACTGGATGAAGACCTTGCTGGTGCCGTTGTAGCCGTTGGCGTTCAGCGTCTTGAGGATGCCGTCTTCCATGACCGGGTCGGCCTGCTTGGCCTCGGGGTAGATGCCCACTTCGCGGCCCGCGGCGCTGCTTTGCTTCTTGGCAAAGTCCACCACCTCTTGAAAGGTGGGCACGGTGAAGGGACTGGTGGCGCTGGGCACAAAGCCGGGGTAGCTGACCTTGCCTGTGCCGGTGGGCACCACGGTCAGCGTCTTGATTTCTGCGAGGGTGAAGTCGGCCACCTTGTAGCCGCCGTTGCGTTGCGCAAAGAGCGTGGCCACGTTGGTGGTGCGGTTCAGGGTGTCGTCGTGGATGGCCACCAGCGCGCCGTCCTTGGTGATCTGCAGGTCGGGCTCGATGAAGTCGGCGCCCATGCGGATGGCCAGTTCGTAGCCGCCCAGCGTGTGCTCGGGCAGGTAGCCGCTGGCGCCGCGGTGCGCGATGACCTGGGGCTGGGCAGGGGCGTCGTCGCTGCCGCCGCAGCCGGTGACGATGAGGGCACAGAGGCAGACGGCTGCCAGGGAGAAGGCTTTCATGGGGGATCGTTCCATTTTGGAAAAGAGGCCGACTCTATCGGCGCACCAAGGCAGTCTGGTGACAGGGTCTGGGGCCTGACACGCGCGGGACAGCAGCGCTACCGGGCGTGCCGACGCGCACCGATGTTGGTAGCCCCGGCAGGGGGCTGTATCACTTCGGCAGCGAGGTGACGGCGCCGTCCACAGGTTGCTCACGGCTGCCCTTGGGGCAGGGCTGGTCGGTGTAGGTGACGCGGCCGTCCTGCACGCATTTGCGGGGTTCCACGGGCAGGGGTTCAGACGCGCCGCCGCGCGCTGCGCGGGCTTGGCCGGCCTGCTGGCCCGGTGGCAGCGTGTCCGGGCCGGGGCGGGTGATTTTCTTCCACGCCTGGTCGGCCCACGGGCCCGCTTGCGGCAGCCACTGGTCGGCCGTCCACCATGCGGCGGCGGCAGCGGCCAAGAGCAGCGCGAGGGCGATGGACCAGAGGGCTCGTTCGCGGGTACTGCGCATGGGTGGGACCTTCAGTAGTGTGGGCAGGAACGACCCGCGCTGGCACGGGCCGGACGCCGCGAGCTTACGGCAAGACAACGCAGGTGCCCACCTCGCCCCGCTCCACCCGACACGGTCACTGCGGCCACTGCGGCCACTGCCATGGCCCGGGCGCCCGGGTGCGCAGCGCGCCTACCGGGCCGCGGGGCGCCCGTAGCGGGCGGTGAGGGTGGCCTTGCCCAGGCTGTGGGCGTTGACCATGTAGCCGGCCAGCGCCGCGGTGGCGTCGGCGGGCAAGTCCAGGCGCGGCACCTTGAGCGCATGCACCGTGAAGATGTAGCGGTGCGGCGCATCGCCCTCGGGCGGGCAGGTGCCGCCCCACGCTGCCACGCCGTAGTCGATGCGCACGTGGCTGGCACCTGCCGGCAGTTGCGCGCCGCCCGCCGCGCCCGCATCGGCACGCAGTTCGGTCACGCTGGCGGGGATGTTCACCACCGACCAGTGCCACCAGCCCGAGCCCGTGGGTGCGTCGGGGTCGTACATGGTGACCGCAAAGCTTTGCGTGCCGGCGGGCGCGCCGCTCCAGCGCAGCGCGGGCGACTGGTTGTCGCCTGCGCAGCCAAAGCCCTTGAACTCGAAGCGCTGGGGCAGCGTGCCGCCCGCGGCGAAGTCGGGGCTGCTGAGGCTGAAGGCCTGGGCGTGGGCGGCTGTGACGGCCAGCGTGCCGACTGTCAGTGCGAGGCCCAGTGTGGCGATGGTGGTCAGAAGGCGGCGGTGAAGCAATGGACGTTGTGGCATCAAGAAGGCTCCTGCAATAGCGGTGTGGAACAAGGCCTTGATGGTGCTTCGCGCAGCGCACAGGCGCTGGCCCGGCGGCGTCAATCGCTGTGCGCTGCGCGTCAGGGGGGTCGCGCTCGGCCACACCCCAGGGCGTTCGGGCTGAGCCTGTCGAAGCCTTGTGCGGCGCTTCGACGAGCTCAGCGTGAACGGACCGGGCTTCTTTTTCAGTGCATTCCCAACGGCATCACTTGCACAACCCGTTCGGGCTGAGCCTGTCGAAGCCTTGTGCAGCGCTTCGACGAGCTCAGCGTGAACGGACCGGGCTTCTTTTTTAGTGCATTTCCAACGGCATCACTTGCACAACCCGTTCGGGCTGAGCCTGTCGAAGCCCTGCGCAGCGCTTCGACGAGCTCAGCGTGAACGGTTTGTCGTTTTGTCGTTTGCCCGCAGATCGGCACAGCCGACGCATCACGGCCGCAGTTGCGATGGCGAGAAGCCGAAGCGTTCGCGGAACGCGGCGCTGAAGCGGCTGTGCGATTCGTACCCGCAGCGGCCTGCGATCTCGGAGACCTGCAGCGTGGAGCTTTGCAGCAGCACCAGCGCCGTCTCCAGCCGCACGTCGCGCAGGCACTGGCTCACGGTGTCGCCCTCATGCGCCAGGCGGCGCTGCAGGGTGCTGGGGCTGATGGCGAAGGCCGCGGCGATGCGCTCGAGCGTCCAGTCGGCCTGGGGGCTCGGGCCCACCAGGCGCCGCACGCGTTCGGCCCAGCCCAGTTCGCCGGGGGGAGCGAAGACGATGCCCAACTCGGCCAGGAGCAGCAGCACCTCCAGCGCGCGATGTTCGCGCAGCGCCTGCGAACTGGCGTCGCTCTCCAGCGCGGCCACGGCGCGCATGTAGCTGTCTTCGAACGCTGCATCGGCAGCCAGGCCTGCGCAGCCCTGCACCGGGGCCACCGCGGCAAACTGGCCGAACTGCCGGTGGAACTGCGCCACCAGCTCGGGCGCAAAACACAGCAGGCGCGCGACATAGCGGCCTTGGGGTGCAGGGTCGTTGACGACCTCCCACTGCGCGCCACGCGGCAGTACAAACACGCGGCCGCTGGGGTAGCGGTGCCCGCCGCCGGGCGTGACCAGGTGCTTGGTGCCCGACACCACCCAGCCCACCGAGTCCATGCGCACCGTGACGGTGTGGATGCGGTGGTGGACCGTGGTGGCGATCTGCAGGGACAGTGCGGGCTCGCCCATCACCTCAATATTTCCATGGCGGCAGGTGGGCTGTGACTACCTGTGCCGGCCAGGCTGGTGACGCGATGCGCTGCTGGCAGGCCGACTGCGTGCGGTGGCCACTGCGGCGCCGAATGGACGCGAGCGACGTTGAGCAACACGCACACCTCGGCACCTCACCGCCTCACCACCACATGCCTTCGCACCTCGATACCTCAGCGCGTGCGCTCCCGCGTCACGTTCGCGTCGATGTCGCCGAACACGGTCACGCCGCTGCCGCCCTGCTGCTGGCTCGCGGGGTCGCTAGAGCGCGCAGAGCCTGAGGTGCTGCCGCAGCCACCCAGCGCGCCGACGACCACGACGGCCCCGAGCGTGGTGAGGGCGGCGCGCCAGACGCGGCCTGCCCGCGACGTTGTGCGTTCAGCTTCAGGGGTCATCATTCGCCTCCGAGGTGGTTGCCCAGGATACCCGCCAGCTCGAACATGCCGGCGCTGTCCTTGCCGAACACGGCGCGCAGCTTGTCGTCGGCGACGATGGTGCGCTTGTCCTTGGGGTCCTGCAGGTTGTGGGCCTTGATGTATTCCCACAGCTTCTTGACGGCCTCCGGGCGGGCCACGGGCTCGGTGCCGATCACGGCGGCCAGGGCGGCGCTGGGGGCCTTGCCGGCGGCGGCCTTGCGCGGTGCCTTGGCGGCGGCGGTCTTGGTGGCCGGGGCCTTCTTGGCGGCTGCGGGCTTGGCGGTTTTCTTGGCGGCGGCGCCGGGCTTGGCGGCCTTGGCCGCGGCAGCCTTGGCGACAGCGCCGGGGCGCGGCGGGAACTTGCTCGGTGCGAACTCGAAGTTGACCTTGCCCGCGTCCTTGTCCCAGGCCAGGTGGGCCTTGAAGGCGCGGCGGGTGCGCATGCTCACGAACTTGTCGAGCAGGTCGGTCTTGCCGGTGTCCAGCAGCTTGGTCATCTGCTCGCGCTCCACGGGCTGCTGCAGGATGATCTTGCCGCTCTTGAAGGTGCAGCTCGGCGTGGGCTGCGCGGCGGTGGGCACGGCCTTGCTGCAGACGTAGTTGCTGCCGTGCTCGTGCACTTCCGATCCGCAGATGGGGCAGGGGCCGAGCGATGCGTCTTCAAACTCCACCAGCTCGCCGGACTCCTCGCCCTTCTTGTCGTCGCCGAAGTCGAATTCGAGCTTGTAGTTGTGCGCCTCGTCGTCGTACTTGATGACGATCTCGGACGTGAAGGGCCAGCCCGCCTTGGAGCGAAAGCCCTCCAGCGGGCCGATCTTCTTGTCGCGCAGCAGCGCGTTGGCCTCGGCCGTCTCGAAGGTGCGGCCCGCGGGCGACTTGCCGAAGCTGAAGCCGCAGCCTTCCGCACCCGGCTTGCCCACGCAGGCAAAGCGGCGGTAGTTTTCTTTGACCGTGCCGCCGCAGTTGGGGCAGGGCGATTCGAGCGTGGCGTAGTCGCCGGGGATGGTGTCGCGGTCGTATTCCTTGGCCTTCTTGACCATGCGCTCGGTCATGGCGGCGATCTCGGCCATGAAGGATTCGCGGCTGAGCTGGCCCTTTTCCATCTGCGAGAGCTTGAACTCCCATTCGCCGGTCAGGTCGGCGCGGCAGAGTTCTTCGACCTCCAGGCCGCGAAGCAGCGTCATGAGCTGGAAGGCCTTGGCCGTGGGGATGATCTCGCGGCCTTCGCGCAGCATGTACTTTTCGGTCAGCAGGCCTTCGATGATGGCCGCGCGGGTGGCTGGTGTGCCCAGGCCTTTTTCCTGCATGGCAGAGCGCAGCTCTTCGTCGTCGATCTGCTTGCCGGCGCTTTCCATGGCGCCCAGCAGCGTGGCTTCGGAGTAGCGGGCGGGGGGCTTGGTCTTGAGGCCCTTCGGGTCCACGGCGACGGTGTTCACGCTTTCGCCGGGTTTGACGGGCACGAGATTCTGGCCCTTGTCGCCCTCCTTGCCGCCTTCGACCTCGTCGGCCGCTTCCTTGCCGTAGATGGCCAGCCAGCCCGGCTTGACCAGCACCTTGCCTTCGGTCTTGAAGCTGTGCGGTGCGACGGTGGAAATACGCGTGGTGACGGTGTATTCAGCACTGGGGAAGAACACCGCCATGAAGCGGCGCACGACCAGGTCGTACAGCTTTTGCTCGGCTTCGGACAGGCCGCTCGGTGCCTGCAGCGTGGGGATGATGGCAAAGTGATCGCTGACCTTGCTGTTGTCGAAGATGCGCTTGGACGGGCGCACGTAGTTGTTGTTCAGCGCGGTGAGCGCGTGCGGCGCCAGATGCCGCATGCCGCTGTCGGCCAGCATCTCGAAGGTCTGCTTGGCCACCGGCAGGTAGTCCTCGGGCAGCGCGCGCGAGTCGGTCCGCGGGTAGGTCAGGGCCTTGTGGCGCTCGTACAGGCTTTGCGCCAGCGCCAGCGTGGTCTTGGCCGAGAAGCCGAACTTGCCGTTGGCCTCGCGCTGCAGGCTGGTCAAATCGAACAGCAGGGGCGACGCTTGCGTGGTGGGCTTGCTCTCTTCGGTGACCGTGGCCTGCTGGCCGCGCACGGCGTTGGCAATAGCCGTGGCCTCGGCGGCGGACCAGACGCGGTCCGCGCGCATTTCCACATCCTCGCCCTTCTTCCACTTGGGGTCGAACCACTTGGCGGGGTACTCGCCCGCTTCGGCGCCGAAGGTGGCGTGGATTTCCCAGTAGTCGCGGCTCACGAACTTGCGGATCTTTTCTTCGCGCTCCACCACCAGCGACAGCGTGGGCGTCTGCACTCGGCCCACGGTGGTCAGGAAGAACCCGCCGTCGCGCGAGTTGAACGCGGTCATGGCGCGGGTGCCGTTGATGCCCACCAGCCAGTCGGCCTCGCTGCGGCTGCGGGCGGCGCTGGCCAGGCCCGCCATCTGCTGCTCGGTGCGCAGCGCGTCGAAGCCGTCGCGGATGGCCTGCGGCGTCATGGACTGCAGCCACAGGCGCTTGACGGGCTTGCCCAGGGGCTTGGCGCCGCCGGCGTACTGCTCGATCAGGCGGAAGATCAGCTCGCCCTCGCGGCCCGCGTCACAGGCGTTGATGAGTTGCGTGACGTCCTTGCGCTTGGCCTGCTTGACCACCGCGTTCAGGCGCGTCTTGGTCTTGTCCACGGGCTTCAAGTCAAAGTACGGCGGGATCACGGGCAGGTGGGCAAAGCTCCACTTGCCGCGCTTGACGTCGAACTCCTCGGGCGCCTGGATCTCGACCAGGTGGCCCACGGCGCTGGTGACCACGTAGCGGTCGTTCTCGAAGTGGTCGTCGTGCTTGTCGAACTTGCCCGCCACGGGCGTGAGGGCGCGCACGATGTCCTGTGCCACGGAGGGTTTCTCTGCAATTACCAGGGTCTTGGTCATTTTTTGGGGGGCTCTTGCCTGTCGTCGTTCGTTCTGCGTTCTGGGGGCCAAGCGACCGGGTCCGGCCCGGGCGCTTCTACAATTCGGGTTTCGCGCGCATGTACGTACGCATACATGTACGCGCACGCACACACGTGTGCACTATCAAGTTAACAGAGTTTTTGCCATGCCCCGCTTTGCATCGCCCTCCACCCCTGTCGTCGCACCGGGCCGCCGCATCCAGACCCGGCACTCGGCAGTGCACGGCAACGGCGTGTTTGCCGTGCAGGACATCGCCGAGGGTGAGGTGCTGGTGGAGTACACCGGCGAGGTCATCAGCTGGCAGGAGGCGCAGGACCGCCACCCCCACGACCCGCTGCAACCGAACCACACGTTTTACTTCCATGTGGATGAAGACCGCGTGATCGACGCAAAGTTCGGCGGCAATTCGTCGCGCTGGATCAACCACAGCTGCAACCCCAACTGCTACGCCGACGAACGGGACGGCCGCATTTTCATCACGGCGCTGCGCAATATCAAGGGAGGCGAAGAGCTCAACTACGACTACGGCCTGATCATCGAAGAGCGCTACACCCCTAAGCTCAAGGCCGAATACCCCTGCTGGTGCGGCAACGCCAACTGCCGCGGCACACTGCTGGCGCCCAAGCGCGGCTGGGCACCGCCGGTGCCGCGCAGCCCGGCGAAAGCAGCCAAAACCGCCAAGGCGGTGAAAGCGAACGCGAAGGCCAGCCAGGCCGCAGAAGCCGCCAAGCCCGCCAAGCCCATCAAAGCGGCCAAGACCGCAAAGCCCCCCCAGACGGCAAAACCCTCCAAGGCCGTGAAGCCGGCCCAGCCCCAGGCGAAGACCGCCCAGGGCCGCCGCGCGTGACCGCGCCCATCCGCTGGCCCGCAGAGGCCGTGTGGGAAGCGGTGTCACCGTTGTTACCCGGTTTTACCGTCGAGGTGCTGCCCAGCATCGATTCGACCAACACCGAACTGATGCGTCGCGCACGCGCCGGCCAGTGCGACCCCACGCTGCTCGTGGCCGAGCAGCAGACCGCCGGCCGTGGCCGCATGGGGCGGGCCTGGCAGAGCGATATCGGATCGTCTTTGATGATGTCTTTGGGCTTGCCATTGGCGCCGGCCGACTGGTCGGGTTTGTCGCTGGCGGTGGGTGTGAGCGTGGCCGAGAGCCTGCAGCCCGTGCTGCCGTCCGTCGGCGCGGCCCACCCTGCCCGCGTGGGCCTGAAGTGGCCCAACGACTTGTGGCTGGGCGGCGCGGGCGGCGACCGCAAGCTGGGCGGCATCCTGGTCGAGACGGCCAGCTTCGTCTCGCCGCAGGGCGCGGCGCCCGCCGCTGGCGGGCTGCCCCACACCCAGCGCTACCAGCGCTACGTGGTGGTGGGCATCGGCATCAACGTGCTGCCGCGCAGCGGCGACGGCATGAGCATGCCGCCCGGCAGCCTGCAGGACGTGGAGCCGGGCCTGGATGCACCCGCCGCGCTGCTGCGCATCGTGCCGCCGCTGGTGAGCCTGCTGCGCTCGTTCGAAGGCTACGGCTTCGGCCCCATGCAGCCCCGCTTTGCGGCGCGCGACGTGCTGCAAGGCCGCGCGGTGACACTGAGCGACGGCACGGCGGGCACTGCGCACGGCGTGGGCGAGGACGGCGCGCTGCTGGTGCACACGGACGCGGGCATGCAGGCGATCACCAGTTCCGAGATCAGTGTGCGGCCGGTGGCATGAGATTCCCCCTGAGCCGCTTCGCGTCATCCCCCACAGGGGGACGCCACCCCTGGCCCGGCAAAGCCGGCTCCACGGTGGCGCTGGCGGGGGTAGCGCCAGTTTTTACGGCAGGTGCGTTGGACCTACGCTGGTCGGACACCGCGACTGAAAGGACACCATGCTGCGACTTGCCGTGATCGTGCTGCTGTTGGCCAACGCGGGGTACTACGCGTGGTCGCAAGGGCTGCTCAAGAGCTGGGGGCTGGCTCCGGAGGAGCAGGCGGAGCCCCAGCGCATGGACCAGCAGATCCGGCCCGAGACGCTGCAGATTCTGCGCGTGAACCCGGGCAAGACGTCCCCGTCGTCCTCCTCTGGTACCTCACCCTCCTCTTCGGCGGCCCCGGCCACCCCCGGCTCTTCGTCTGGCACGGCCACGGCGTCCAGCGATGCCGCCTCTTCGTCTTCCCCTCCCCCCACCCCCACCGAATCCGCCGAATGCCTGCAGGCCGGCGTGTTCGACGAACGCCAGGTCGAGGCGCTGCGCACTGCCGCCGCCAACCTGCCGCAAGGCAGCTGGGTGATCGACCCCACGCCCGTGCCGGGCCGCTGGATGGTCTACATGGGCCGCTTCGAAGACCAGGAGACGCTGGACCGCAAGCGCGCCGAGCTGCGCGCCCGCAAGGTGGAGCACGACCGCGCGGGCGGCACGCTGGAGCTGGGTTTGTCGCTCGGCCGCTTTGCCTCCAAGGACGCCGCCGAGCGCGAACTGGCCAACCTGGCCACCAAGGGCGTGCGCACCGCGCGCGTGATCCAGGAGCGGCCGGACACCGCCGGCTTCACCCTGCGCCTGCCCGCAGTGACCGACGCGCTGCGCCCGCAGCTGGAGGTGCTGCGCACGGCCATGGCGGGCAAGACGCTGCGCAACTGCGGCTAGGCCCGTTGCTCGTTGCTCGTTGCTCGTTGCTCGTTGCTCGTTGCTCGTTGCTCGTTGCTCGTTGCTCGTTGCTATAAAAAATATAGCTCTTAGCGCTTGCCCAACCAGCGGTAGAGGCTCAAAGCATTCAGATCCTTGAGGCTACGCGCCTTTGCCGGATGCATCGGGGTTGTGCAGAGACAGACCGCGGCGCGCTGCAATCCACCGACTTGGCACCCCAGGCAAACACCGCAGGCGATGCGTTGCCTGCCTGCCTGCGGCGGTGGACGCGGCAGCCCCCCTCTTCAATCCAGCGTGATCCGCGCAAACCGGCTCACGCGGCGCATCTTCTCCACCTCCTTGCGGATCTGCGCGGCAAACTCGTCGGGCAGGCTGCCGGATGCGAACAGGCCCTGCTCGGCCAGGCGCGCCAGCACGCCGGGGTCTTTGAGCACGGCGGCCACGCCATCGCGCAGCCGGCGCGCCGCGGCGGTCGGCATGCCGGCGGGGGCCACCAGGCCGAACCATGACGGGTCGTTGTTGGAGAACAGGCTCAGCTCGGCGTAGGTGGGCACCTGGGGCAGCACGGCCAGGCGCTGGTTCCACGACACGGCCAGCGCCCGCAGGCGGCCCGCCTGGATGTGCGGCAGCGACGACGCCACCTGGTCGAAGTACACCGGCACTCGGCCCGCCAGCACCTCGGCCAGCGCGGCCGTGGCGCCGGCCTGGGGCAGGTGGGTCATGCGCACATTGGCGCTGCTCTTGAGCAGCTCGCCCCACATGTGCCCGATGGTGCCGTTGCCCGGCGATGCATAAGCCAGCTGGCCGGGCCGTGCCTTCAGGTGCTGCACGAACTGCGCAAAGTCGCGCACCGGCAGGCCGGGGTGCACCACCAGCACGCCCGGGGCCTTGACGATCTCGGTGATGGGGGTGAAGCCGTCGAGCGCGTTGTACGGCAGCTGTTTGTAGACCGCGGGGTTCACGCCATGCGTGGACAGCGTGGCCACGCCCAGTGTGGTGCCGTCGGGTGCGGCAGCGGCCACCTCGGCCATGCAGGTGGCGCCGCCCGCGCCGGGGCGGTTCTCCACCACCACCGGCACGCCCAGCCACTGCGACAGCGGCCCCGCCAGCACGCGCGCGGTGATGTCGGTGGCGCCGCCTCCGGCAAAGGGCACCAGCAGCCGCACTGGCTGGCTGGGCCGGGCCTGCGGTGCGCTTCCGGCCGAAGCCGGCTGTCCCTGCCCGTAGGCAAGCCCCTGGAGTGGGCCGCCCAGGCAGGCTGCGGCGGTGGAGATCAGCAGCTTGCGCCGGCTGGTAGTGGTGGGCATCGTGGGGTCCTCGCCTCGCGGCATGTGCTGCGGCCCATTCTGGGCAGGCGATGCCGCGCTGGCTAACGATGTTTGGGCCTCATTACATTCCGCGGTGGAATGTGCGGCTACGGGGCTGGGTGTGCGGCGGATGGGCGCGATGCAGTGCGATGCAAAGCGCTGCAGTGATGTCCCGTTCAGTTGACAGTCAACGGGCGCCGGGCACGCCGTCAGCCCCCCGCCACCGCGTCCCGCGCCGCAAACCGCACGCTGAAGCACGCGCCGGGCGGGTGGTGGCCGGGGCGCGCGTCTTCCAGCGTGACCTCGGCGCCGTGCTTGCGCGCGATCTCCAGCACGATGGGCAGGCCCAGGCCCGAGCCGTCGGCCTCGCTGCCCAGGGCGCGGTAGAACGGCTGGAACACCAGTTCGCGCTCGGCCTCGGGAACGCCGGGGCCGGAGTCTTCGACCTGCAGCAGCAGCACGTGGCCGAAGGTGTCGGCCAGCACGCGGGCGGTGACCACGCCGGGCTTGGCGGGCGTGGACGGCGTGTAGTTGATGGCGTTGTCGAGCAGGTTGCGCACCAGCTCTTTCAGCAGCGTGGGATTGCCATCCAGCAGCACGCCGGGCGAGCCGGGCTCGGCGCCGTCGTAGCCCAGGTCGATGCGCTTGTCGAGCGCGCGGGGCACCGAGTCGCGCACCACCTCGATCACGAGCCGCGCCAGGTCGCAGGGCTGGCGCGCAATCCCCACGCCGCTGCCCTCGGCACGCGCCAGGGCCAGCAGTTGGTTGACGGTGTGCGTGGCGCGGATGCTGGAGCGCCCGATCTGCTGCAGCGAGCGCTTGAGCTCTTCGGTGCTGGTGCCCTCGCGCTGGGCCAAGTCGGCCTGCATGCGCAGGCCTGCAAGGGGGGTCTTGAGCTGGTGCGCCGCGTCGGCCAGAAAGCGCTTTTGCGTGGCCAGCGAGTCGTTCAGGCGCTGCAGCAGGTCGTTCACCGACGAGACCAGCGGCGCGACTTCGAGCGGCACGGTGCGGTCGTCCAGCGGCGACAGGTCGTCGGGGTTGCGTGCGCGGATGCGCTGCTCCAGCTGGTTGAGCGGCTGGATGCCGCGCGCCAGCGCCAGCCACACCAGCAGCACCGCCAGCGGCAGGATGACGAACTGCGGCAGCATCACACCCTTGATGATTTCGGTGGCAAGCACGCTGCGCTTTTCCCGCGTCTCGGCCACCTGCACCAGGGCCAGGGGCGTGCCTTCGAGCGGCAGGCGCACCCAGATGTAGGCCACGCGGATCTCGATGCCGCGCATCTCGGCATCGCGCAGGCGCACCTCGCCGGATTGGGGGACTTCGTCGCCCGCCGGCTCGGGCAGCTCGCGCTCGCCCGACAGGAACTCGCCGCCCGGAGCGATGACCTGGTAGTAGACGATGTCGGAGTCGTCGGCCCGCAAAATCTCGCTGGCGGGCTGCGGCAGGTTGAACTGCACCTTGCCGCCGGACACCGACACCAGTTGGGCCAGCGCATGGGCGTTGTATTCGAGCGCCCGGTCGAACGGCTTGTTGGCCAGGCCCTGGGCCACGAGCCAGGTCAGCGCCAGGCTGACGGGCCACAGCAGCAGCAGCGGCGTGAGCATCCAGTCGAGGATCTCGCCGAAGAGGGAGCGCTGCTCTCGCTGGAAGATTTTCAAGGTTTCAAGCCTTTTGGGCCGCTACCGCTTGTCCATCAAGCGCCAGCAGCTATCATTTTTATTGCAAATAACTCAGACGTCACACTAGCACCGCTGCCGTCAAAACTGGCGTGCTCCAGGCCAGTGCACCCGTGGAACTGGCTCCGCCAGGCCACCGGGTGCGTCCCCCTGCGGGGGAAGGCGCGCAGCGACTCAGGGGGGTTTCCTATCCCGGGATTTTCTCAAGGCAGTAGCCCAGGCCGCGCACCGTGGCAATGCGGATGGGCCCCCCTTCGATCTTCTTGCGCAGGCGGTGGATGTAGACCTCGATGGCGTTGTTGCTGACCTCTTCGCCCCATTCGCACAGGCGCTCCACCAGTTGCTCCTTGCTCACCAGCCGGCCGGCGCGCTGCAGCAGCACCTCCAGCAGGCCCAGCTCGCGGGCAGACAGCTCGATCATCTTGCCGTCGATGGTGGCCACGCGGCCGGCCTGGTCGTACACCAAGGGGCCGTGCTTGATGGCGCTGCTGGTGCCGCCCATGCCACGGCGCGTGAGGGCCCGCACGCGGGCTTCGAGCTCCTGCAGCGAAAACGGCTTGGCCATGTAATCGTCGGCCCCGAAGTCCAGGCCCTTCACGCGCTCTTCCACGCTGTCGGCGGCGGTGAGGATGAGCACCGGCAGCGCCGAGCCCCGGCTGCGCAGCTTCTTGAGCACTTCCAGGCCGTGCAGCTTGGGCAGGCCCAGGTCGAGGATGAGCAGGTCGAATTCGTTGTTGGTGAGCAGGGCCGCGTCGGCCTCGGTGCCGCTGGCCACGTGGTCCACCACGGCGCCCGATCCCCGCAGCGTGCGCAGCAGCCCGTCGGCGAGCACCTGGTCGTCTTCGGCAATGAGGATGCGCATGCGGGTGTCTCCTGGTGGATGGCTACGGTCTGGCGCCGCGCCTGCTGCCGATTCTAGGCGGCGCGGGCGCAGCCGCAGGCGCAAACCGGAGCCCCCCTGCCGACCCATCCATCGCCCACCGCTGGGCAGGCGCAGGCCGTGCGGTGCAGAGCCTGCTTGGTCTGCGGGGCGGGTGCCGCCGTCAGCGCGGGTCGTGCGCCAGCAGCTTGTGCACCAGGGTCTGCAGGTCGGCCTGCAGCCGTGCCATGCCCTCGGGGTGCTGGGCGAGCGTGCGCTCGTCCATGTAGAGCTTGCGGTTGATCTCGACCTGGATGCTGTGGCGGTTCTGCGCGGGATTGCCGTAGCGGCGCACCAGCTCCACGCCCTTGTAGGGGTGGTTGTATTCCACGCTGTAGCCGCACGCGCGCAGGTGGTCGCAGATCAGTGCGGACAGCGCCGGGCTGGCGGTGGTGCCGTCGCGGTCGCCGACCACGAAATCGGCATGCTCCAGGCCCGGGAACTCGGTCGCAAAGCGGCCGGCCACGGCGGGCATCGAGTGGCAGTTGAGGTGGATGCTGTAGCCGTGCCGCGCATGGGCGGCCTGGATGGCCTGCGCCACGGCGGCGTGGTAGGGGCGCCAGCAGCGCTCGATGCGCGCGCGCACTTCATCGACGGTGAGCAGGCGCTTGTAGATGGGCTCGCCCTCGTCGGTGAACTTCCACACCAGGCCCTTGCCCAGGCGCACCTTGCTGAGCACCTGCGGGTCGGTGGAGATGGGGTCGGTCCATGCGCCGTCGAGCAGCGACGTGTCGAGCTCGGTGGTGTCGCGGTTGGCGTCGAGGTAGATGCGCGGAAAGTGCGCTTCGACCCAGGCCACGCCCAGGGCGGGGGCAAAGGCGTAGATCTTCTCGACGTGCGTGTCCTCGGCACGGCGCAGCGTGGGCAGGTCGCACGCCGAGCCGAAGTCGGCCGGGTACTGGGTGCCGCTGTGCGGTGAGTCGAGCACCAGCGGCGTGCTGCCGGGCACGGCGGTCACCATGGCGGCAGCGGTAGCTGCGGCGGGAGCGGGCGATGGGTGCCCGGGCGAACCGGTCAGCCCGGGCTGGGCCTGCTGGAATCGGTGGTGGATGAGTTTCAAGGCTGCATGCATAGGCAGAGTGTGCGCAAATGGGGGCGGCTGGCCTAGCCTCCCAGACCGGAATAGGGCCATGGTTATCCCTCAGGCGCCATGGCATCCGGCTAACGGCCGGGCAGGGACAGCACCCTGCCCAGGTGGGGGCCTTGCACCTGCGGAACAAGGCCACCCGGGGGTATCAGTTCAGGGCGAGTCAGTCCAGCGCGATCTTGGCGTATGCGGCCACGCGCTTCATCTTGTCGATCTCGCGGCCGATCTGCGCGGTGAAGTCCTTGGACGTGGTGCCCGAGGGGTACAGCCCCTGGCCGGCCAGGCGCTCGCGCACTGCGGGCTCCTTCAGCGCCTGGGCGACGGCCTGCTGAATGCGTTCGACCGCGGCGGGCGGCGTGCCGGCAGGGGCCACCAGGCCGAACCACGAGGGTTCGTTGGCCTGCTTGAAGCCCAGCTCGGCGTAGGTGGGCACGTCGGGCAGCACGTCCAGGCGCTCGGGCCACGACACGGCCAGGGCCTTGAGCTTGCCGGATTTGATGTGCGGCAGCGACGAGGCCACCTGGTCGAAGTACACCGCCACCTGGCCGGCCAGCACGTCGTTGACGGCCGGGCCTGCACCACGGTAGGGGATGTGCACCATGGCGGTGCCGGTGCTGCTCTTGAACAGCTCGCCCCACATGTGGCCGATGGTGCCGTTGCCGGGGGTGGCGTACGAGATCTTGCCGGGGTTGGCCTTGAGGTACTTGACCAGGTCGGCAAAGTCCTTGACGGGCAGCACCGTGGGGTTGATCACGATCACGCCCGGGGCCTTCACGATCTCGGTCACGCCCACGAAGTCCTTGATGGGGTTGTAGGGCAGCTTGCTGAAGACCGCCGGGTTCACGCCGTGGGTGGACAGGGTCGCCACGCCGATGGTGAGGCCGTCGGCCGGGGCGCGCGCCACTTCGGACATGCCGATGGAGCCGCCCGCGCCGCCACGGTTGTCCAGCACCACGGGCTGCTTGAGGATGCGGGCCAGCGACTCCTGCAGGCTGCGGGCCGTGATGTCGGTGGCGCCCCCGGGCGGGAAGGGCACGACGATGCGCAGGGGCTTGCCCTCTTGCGCCATAGACATTCCAGGAACGAAAGATACGGCAGCCAGAGCGGACAGCAGGTGACGGCGTTGCATGTGGGTTTCTCCTATGAAGAATCTGAAGGTTAAATGAACTGGTGGGCACTACCAAGCAATGGATATGCCTGATAACATTCCTGAATGGAATGATGTGAGAACTTACGATGTCCTCCCTGCGCCGCCTTTCACCGCCCCTGCACCTGCTGCGGGCGTTTTCGACCGTCACGCGGTTCGGCGGGGTCTCGCGCGCCGCCGAGGCGCTGCACCTCACGCAGAGCGCGGTGAGCAAGCAGATCAAGGAGCTGGAGGGCTGGGTGGGCGTGGCGCTGTTCGAGCGCAACCGCAAGCGCCTGTCGCTGACCCCCGCGGGCGAGCGCTACGAGAAAGCCGTGCGCGCGGTGCTGGCGCAGCTGGAGGCCGCCACGCTGGAGCTGATCACCAGCGATGACGGCGGCGGTGCGCTGCACCTGTCCAGCCTGCCCACGTTCGGGGCCAAGTGGCTCATTCCGCGCCTGCCGCAGTTCCAGCAGCAGCACCCGCAGGTCACGCTGCACTTCGTGCCCTATGTGCACAGCTACGACTTCGAGCGGCCCGAGCTCGACTGCTCCATCCTGTTCGGTGAAGGCCACTGGCCCGGCGCGCATGCCCACTACCTGACCGGCAACGACGTCGCGCTGATCGCCCCGCGCACCCGCGTGGCCGACTGGCCGCTCAACAGCCCCCGCGACGTGGCGCAGCACACGCTGCTGCGCCACGTGACGGTGCCCGATGCCTGGCTGCGCTGGAGCGAGACGCATCAGGTGGCGGGCCTCATCGACCCGCTGGCGGGGCCGCAGTTCGACCAGTTCCAGACCATGATCCGCGCGGTGATGGCGGGCATGGGGCTGGCGCTGGTGCCGCGCTGCCTGGTGCAGGACGAGATCACCGCCGGGCTGGTGCGCGAGCCCCTGGCCGACGAGCCTTTGCGCGGCGGCTACCTGAGCGACATGGGCTACTGGTTCTGCTACCCCGAAGGCCGCACGCAGCTGCATGCACTGCAGTGCTTTCTGCAGTGGCTGCTGGTGTGCGCCGAGCCCCTGGGTGCGATACCCGGCGTGCCAGCAGCGCAAAGCGCGGCGTCAACCCCTCCGCCATCCTCCTGACCAGGGCAGTCACCCATCCCATCGTCAACACTTGTTGACTAACCAACAACCGTCAACTACAGTTGACGAATGCCCAGGCCACCCGCACTTCCGTCCCCCGACAACCCCGAAGCCGCTCTGGCCGCCGTGGTGGCCCTGCGCCTGATGGCCGACCGGCTTGAAACCGCTGCGGTGGCATCAGCCCTGGAGCAAGGCTGGTCGTGGGCCCAGATTGCGCAGGCGCTGGGCGTGAGCAAGCAGGCCGCGCACAAGCGCCTGGCAGGTGTGGTCGGCCGCCCCCCATCTCCCTGAATCAAGGAGCCGTGACCCCTATGTTTCAACAAATTCGCGACCGTTTTGAGAGCATGCGCACGCTGCGGCAGCTGTGCACCGGCGCCGAGAACCATGCCCGCACCCAGGGTCAGAGCGCGCCCGGCGCCGAGCACTTCCTGCTGGCGGCGCTCGACCTGCCGGACGGCTCGGCGCGCCGCGCTTTCGAGCGCGTGGGCGCAGACCCCGCAGCCGTGCCGGGCGCCATCGAGCAGCAGTACCGCGACGCACTGCAAGGCCTGGGGCTGGACGCACCGTTGCCCGGCGCCACCGCCACCAGCGCAGACAGACCCAGCCTCTACCAGGCCCAGCCCTCAGGCCAGGAGCTGATGCAGGCCCTGGCCCGGTCGCGCAAATCGCAGTCCGGCCCGCTGCGCGGCGCGCATGTGGTGGCGCTGGTGGCCGACATGCCGCTGGGCGTGGCAGCACGCACACTGCGGGCGCTGCAGCTGGATGCCATGCAACTGGGGGTGGCTGCGCGGGCCGAGGCGCAGGTCGCGGGCAGCAAGGCTTCGTAGCGACGCTGGGAGCTGACACCAGATGGCTGCGCCCCATGGGACGCGGCTTGCTCGCGGCGCTGAAACATGGGTCCTGTCCCTGTTGCAGGCCTTTGCTGGCCTTTGCTGGCCTCGCTAGTCGTGCTGGCCTCTTCCGCCGGTTGATCTACTCGCGACGGCCTGCGCCCAACCACTCCGCATCACCACTCGCATAGGCTTCCAGGCCGATGGCCACCACCGTGGCCACGTCGTTGCCCACCTCGGCGCGGAACTCCGCCTCCGCCTGCGCCACCGCGTCGCGAAAGGCCTGCACCCAGGCCAGCCCGGTAGCGGTAAAGCACACGCGCCGGGCACGGGCGTCCAGCGGGTCGGCCTGGCGGGTGACCAGGCCCCAGGCCTCGCACTGGTCCACCAGGTTGGCCATGGCCTGCTTGGTCATGCCGGCACGCTGGGCCAGGTCGGTCAGCCGGTCGCCCGAGAGCGCCAGATGGCGGGTGATGTGCACATGCGCGGCCGTCACCTGGTCGCGTGCCGCCAGGTTGGACAGCGCCAGCGGCACCTCCACATTGCGCGCCATGAGTTGCAGCACCCGTGCATCGAAGCGGCGCATCGCATGGCCCAGCAGACGGCCCAGGTGGGTCTGGCGCCAGCCGTCGTCCACACGGGGCGAGGAGGTGTGCTGCGGGGTGCTGGGCGGGGTACTTTCGGCCATGAGATATTGTCAGGCAAACTGACTAAATACCGTTAGGAAATGACCAAACAGGTCGCATAAACTACTGTTCAAGCATCCAGCCTGTGGTTAACCGCAGAAAGGATGAAAGCATCCAACCTGTTGTTTTTCCTAGGAGTTTCTCATGGACGTCGCAGTCAAAGGCACCAACCCCGCAAACACTGAAAAAGCCAAGGCGCTGGCCGCCGCGCTCGCCCAGATCGAGAAACAGTTCGGCAAGGGCACCATCATGCGCCTGGGCGAAGGCGAGGTGATCGAAGACATCCAGGTGGTGTCCACCGGCTCGCTGGGCCTGGACGTGGCCCTGGGCGTGGGCGGCCTGCCCCGCGGCCGGGTGGTCGAGATCTACGGCCCGGAATCGTCGGGCAAGACCACGCTCACGCTGCAGGTCATCTCCGAGATGCAAAAGCAGGGCGGCACCTGCGCCTTCGTCGACGCCGAGCACGCGCTGGACATCCAGTACGCCCAGAAGCTGGGTGTGCACGTGCCCGACCTGCTCATCAGCCAGCCTGATACCGGCGAGCAGGCCCTGGAAATCGTGGACAGCCTGGTGCGCTCGGGCGCCGTGGACCTGATCGTCATCGACTCGGTCGCGGCCCTCACGCCCAAGGCCGAAATCGAAGGCGAAATGGGCGACTCGCTGCCCGGCCTGCAGGCCCGCCTGATGAGCCAGGCGCTGCGCAAGCTCACGGCCACGATCAAGAAGACCAATTGCATGGTCATCTTCATCAACCAGATCCGCATGAAGATCGGCGTGATGTTCGGCAGCCCCGAAACCACCACCGGCGGCAATGCGCTCAAGTTCTATGCCTCCGTGCGCCTGGATATCCGCCGCACCGGCACCATCAAGAAGGGTGACGAAGCCATCGGCAACGAAACCAAGGTCAAGGTGGTCAAGAACAAGGTGAGCCCGCCCTTCAAGACGGCCGAGTTCGACATCCTCTTCGGCGAGGGCATCAGCCGCGAAGGCGAGATCATCGACATGGGCGTGACGGCCAAGATCGTGGAGAAGTCGGGCGCCTGGTATGCCTACAAGGGCGAGAAGATCGGCCAGGGCCGCGACAACGCCCGCGAGTTCCTGCGCGAAAACCCCGACCTCGCCCGCGAGATCGAGAACAAGGTGCGCGAAGACCTGGGCGTGGCATTGCTGGCCGCCTCGGTGCCCAGAGCCTCGGCCGCCACCGCCGCCGAAGAGTGAGAGTGAGCGAGTTCAGCCAGAGCGCCACTTATCGATAGAAATAGCCCGCTACCGCTTGATTGACAAGCGGTAGCTGCTATGAATTTGATACTGACGACCATCCGCCATGGGCTTTGCCACTTTGTCGCTCAAGGGCCGGGCACTGCGGCTGCTGAGCCAGCGCGAGCACTCCCGCGCTGAACTGCAGCGCAAGCTGGCACCCCATGTGCAGGAGGGCGAGGACCTGACCGCCCTGCTGGACGACCTTGAAGCCCGCGATTTCATCAGCGAAACCCGGGTGGTGGAATCGGTGCTCCACCAGCGCGCCAGCCGCCTGGGCGGCAACCGCATTCGCCAGGAACTGCAGGCCAAGGGAATCGACCCCGACGCGGTGCAGCAAGCGCTGACCCGGCTGAAGGACACCGAATGGGCCCGCGCGCATGCCGTGTGGCAGCGCAAGTTCGGGGCCGTGGCCGAAGACCCGCAACAGCGCGCAAAGCAAGTGCGCTTTTTGGTGACGCGCGGGTTCTCCAGCGAAATCACCTGGCGCGTAGTGCGGGGTGAAGCGCCCGAATCTGAAGAGTCTTAGAAAGCGTGCACCTGGCGTGCAGGAGCGGTGTTGCAGACCAGCACCGCAACGTGCCCTGCGCCTTCTGCGGCCAGGATCTTGCGACTGCGGGCCTCTGCGGAATTCCCTGAATCCCCGCGCGCCCCGGGATCGCCCAAATGGCCTGAACCGGCTCAGAGCCCCAGCATCAACTTGAGGTTTTGCACCGCAGCACCGCTGGCGCCCTTGCCCAGGTTGTCCAGGCGGGCGATCAGCACGGCGTGGCGGTGCTCTTCATTGGCGAACACCCGCAGTTCCAGCTTGTTGGTGTCGTTGAGCGCGGTGGCATCGAGCTTGCCGTCCGCGGTGGGCGGCAGCACGCTGACCCACTGCTCGGGCGTGTTGCTTTTGGCGTAGTGGGCGGCCAGTGCGTCGTGCAGGTCGGCGGCCTTGGGCGCACCCGGCAGCAGGTCGAGGTGCAGGGGCAGCTGCACCAGCATGCCCTGGCGGAAGTTGCCCACCGACGGCACGAAGATCGGCCGGCGCGTGAGGCCGGTGTAGCGCATGATTTCGGGCAGGTGCTTGTGCTGCAGCGTGAGCGCATAGGTCTCGAACAGCGGCGCGGTGCCCGCCTCGTACGCCTCGATCATGGTGCGGCCGCCGCCCGAATAGCCGCTGACCGACGGCAGGGCCAGGGGGAAGTCCTGGGGCACCAGGCCGGCGTCGACCAGCGGGCGCAGCAGCGCAATGGCGCCGGTGGCGTAGCAGCCGGGGTTGGACACGCGGTCGGCCGCGGCCACGGCCTCGGGCTGCCCTGCCGCCAGTTCCGGAAAACCGAACACCCAGCCCGGCGCCGTGCGGTGCGCGGTGCTCGCGTCGATGATCTTGATCGCGCGGCCGGTGCTCTGCGTGATGCCGTCGACCATGGCCACCGTCTCGCGGGCGGCGTCGTCGTGCAGGCACAGCACCACCAGGTCCACGCCAGCGATCAGGTCGCGCTTGGCAGCCGGGTCCTTGCGCAGCTCGGGCGCAATGCTGACCAGCTCGACCTGCGGCATGGCCTGCAGCCGCTCACGGATCTGCAAGCCCGTGGTGCCGGCTTCGCCATCGATAAAGACTCTGGACATGGAGTGACTCCTGCAAGAAAGCAGCCGCTGGGCCGCCGAAGAAAACAAGGGTGGTTGCCCGTGGCGAAGCCATGGGGGCCGTCAGGTCTGCACAAGGATGGTGCGTCGCAACATGATACAGTCGCCGGTTGCCATGTCCCAAGCCCGCGGCCAGACAACTGTTCATGGTAAACGGGTAACTATCACCCTTCCCTGAGAGAGACCTCATGAAGATTCACGAATACCAAGGCAAGGAAATCTTGCGCAATTTTGGTGTGCCCGTTCCGCGTGGCATTCCCGCATTCACGGTGCAAGAAGCCGTCGAAGCAGCCCAGAAGCTCGGCGGCCCTGTGTGGGTCGTGAAGGCCCAGATCCACGCCGGTGGCCGTGGCAAGGGCGGCGGCGTGAAGGTTGCCAAGACCATTGACGACGTCAAACGCATCTCGGGCGAAATCCTGGGCATGCAGCTCAAGACGCACCAGACCGGCCCCGAAGGCCAGAAGGTCCGCCGCTTGTACATCGAAGACGGCGCCGACATCAAGAACGAACTGTATGTGTCCCTGGTCACCGACCGCGGAACGCAGAAGGTTGCCCTGATCGCGTCGAGCGAAGGCGGCATGGACATCGAGGAAGTGGCCCACTCCACCCCCGAGAAGATCATCACCGAGATGATCGACCCCATCGTGGGCATCACCACCGAGCAAAGCAAGAAGGTCGCAGCCGCCATCGGCCTGACCGGTGCTTCCGTCGACCAGGCCGTAGACATCTTCGCCAAGATCTACAAGTGCTACATGGAAACCGACGCGTCGCTGGTGGAAATCAACCCGCTGAACTGCGACTCCAAGGGCAATCTGATGGCCCTGGACGCGAAGTTCAACTTCGACGCTAACGCGCTGTTCCGCCACCCTGAAATCGTGGCCTTCCGCGATCTGGACGAAGAAGATCCAGCCGAAGTGGAAGCCTCCAAGTTCGACCTAGCCTACATCAGCCTGGACGGCAACATCGGCTGCCTGGTGAACGGCGCCGGCCTGGCCATGGCCACCATGGACACCATCAAGCTGTTCGGCGGCGAGCCGGCCAACTTCCTGGACGTGGGCGGCGGTGCCACCCCCGAGAAGGTCACCGAAGCCTTCAAGATCATGCTCAAGAACCCCAAGGTCGAAGGCATTCTGGTCAACATCTTCGGCGGCATCATGAAGTGCGACACCATCGCCACCGGCGTGATCACTGCCTGCAAGGCCGTGAACCTGAACGTGCCGCTGGTCGTGCGCATGAAGGGCACGAACGAAGAGCTGGGCAAGAAGATGCTGGCCGAGTCCGGCCTGCCCATCATCGCCGCAGACACCATGGCCGAAGCTGCGACCAAGATCGTTGCTGCCGTCAAGTAAGCCCGGAGAACACACATGTCGATCTACATCAACAAAGACACCAAGGTCATCACCCAGGGCATCACGGGCAAGACCGGCCAGTTCCACACTGAAAAGTGCCAGGAATACGCGAACGGCAAGAACGCCTTCGTGGCAGGCGTGAACCCCAAGAAGGCCGGCGAGTCGATCTTCAACATCCCGATCTACGCCTCCGTCAAGGAAGCCGCATCGCAGACCGGCGCCACCGTGTCGGTGATCTACGTGCCCCCAGCAGGCGCTGCTGCCGCCATCTGGGAAGCCGTCGAGGCCGACCTGGACCTGGCGATCTGCATCACCGAAGGCATCCCGGTGCGCGACATGCTGGAAGTGCGCAACAAGATGAAGGCCAAGGAAGCCGCTGGCGGCAAGCGCACGCTACTGCTGGGCCCCAACTGCCCCGGCCTGATCACGCCCGACGAAATCAAGATCGGCATCATGCCCGGCCACATCCACCGCAAGGGCCGCATCGGCGTCGTGAGCCGCTCCGGCACGCTGACGTACGAAGCCGTCGCCATGCTGACGGAAGTGGGCCTCGGCCAGTCGAGCGCCGTGGGCATTGGTGGCGACCCCATCAACGGCCTTAAGCACATCGACGTGATGAAGGCCTTCAACGACGACCCGGACACCGATGCCGTCATCATGATCGGCGAAATCGGCGGACCTGACGAAGCCGAAGCCGCCCAGTGGTGCAAGGCCAACATGAAGAAGCCTATCGTGGGCTTCATCGCTGGCGTGACCGCCCCTCCCGGCAAGCGCATGGGCCACGCCGGCGCGCTGATCTCCGGTGGTGCCGACACGGCCGATGCCAAGCTCGCCATCATGGAAGAGTCGGGCTTCATCATCACCCGCAATCCGTCGGAACTGGGCAAGCTGCTCAAGGCCCAGCTCAAGTAAGCTGCCTGCCATACCGCGGCACGGGCATTCGTAAGCACAATTACGGACGCCCGTGACCGCCAGGCCAGATAAACTGGCCGCTCCAATAAAAAGAGAAGCGCTCGGAACCCTGGTTCCCGGCGCTTCTTGCATTCATAACAGTGGAGTTCAGTATGGAGTTTATGCAAAGTGCCGATTTCTGGATCGGCCTGATGAAGATCGTCTGGATCAACATCATTCTTTCTGGCGACAACGCCGTGGTCATCGCCCTGGCGGCCCGCTCGCTTCCCCCGCATCAGCAAAGAAAAGCCGTCTTCTGGGGCTCCGGCGCCGCCGTGGTGCTGCGGATTTTGCTGACCGTCGTGGCGGCCAAGCTGCTGGAGCTGTCGTTCCTGCAGATCATCGGCGGCTGCCTGCTGCTGTGGATCGGCTTTCAACTGCTCAGCGACGGTGACGAAGACGAAGGCGAGTCCAAGACCTATGGCAGCCTGATGGCCGCCGTGCGCACCATCCTGATTGCCGATCTGGTGATGAGCCTCGATAACGTGATCGCCGTGGCGGCAGCCGCCCATGGCAACGTGGTGCTGCTGGTGCTGGGCCTGGCCATCAGCATCCCGCTGGTGATCTTCGGCAGCACGCTGATGATCAAGCTGATGGAGCGCTTTCCGGTCATCGTGCTGCTGGGTGCCGCACTGATCGGCTGGGTGGGCGGCGAAACCATTGCCAACGATGCCGCCCTGCATGGCTACGCGGTGGCACACCCGTCATTGCACTATGTGGCGGCGGCGCTGGGCGCAGCGCTCGTCGTGGGCGCCGGCAAGTTCTGGGCGTCGCGCTCGCGCCGCGCCAGCGCCGCGTCATAACACCCAGCCATTTTCAGCCAGTGACAAAAATGGCAGCAGCGATGCTGCCATGGGCGTGTGGCGCGACAAGAACGGCAGGCACACGCCCCGAAGCGCCCGCCCATCGCAACGCCGCGCCCTTTCTGGCGTGGATGGCGTTGGGCGCAGATATTGCTTCGAACCCACTTCAAACTCAGAGCGGAACGACAGCAAGTGGGACGAATAACCTCGGGACGGCAGCGTGGCCAATGGCGTACCGACGGTGTTCTGGCGGCTCTGACGGCCGCCGGCTTGACCGCGTTGCTGGTCGCCACCGGCGCCGTGCCATGGCTGGAAAACGCCGTCTATGACGCTGCATCCAGCATCACAGCGCCTGCCCCGCTCCCCGAGATCGCCATCATCGGCATCGACGATGCAAGCCTCAAAGCCTTCGGCCACCGTCCGTGGGGGCGCGACGTCGATGCCAAGCTGATCGACCAGTTGGCGGGTGCCGGCGCCAAGACCATCGTCCTGACCAGCCCCTTGTTCGAGCCGCAATCCGATCGCGGCCTCGCCCACATCCGAAAGATCCGCGAAACGCTGGCGCGCTCCGGCGACACATCGGCCACATCGACCGAGCTGAACCAGTTGGCCGCCGCAGCGGAAAACGACCTGGACACCGATGCCCGCCTAGCGGCGAGCATCCAGCGTGCGGGCAATGTCCTCCTGGCCTCTCGATACGCATCGACAGGCACGTCGGTGCCACTGCCCTCCTACGCGCACCGCAACGCGCTGGCAGACCCCGGAGCGTTCGCTGTGACGGCCAAGTCTGTCCAGTACCCCATCACCGGCCTTGGCGCAGCTGCAGCAGGCGTGGGCACCATGGCGGCGGACACGGATGCGGACGGTGTCGTGCGGCAGGTGCCGTTGCTGGTGCGCTACGACAACATCGGTCTGCCGTCGCTCGCTTTGCTGGCGGCACGCCACAGCCTGCACCTCGGCCCGAGCGACGTCCGCGTGGAAGAAGCGCCCCCCGGCCTGCGGCTGGGCGGGCTGCAGGTCGCGACCGACGCCTCTGCCGTGATGCGCCCCCGCTTTCATGCCGCGGCAGAAAACGCACCGGTCTTCCCTGTAACATCCCTGGCCAGCGTGCTGCAGGGCAAGGTGCCTTCCCAAACCTTCAGCGGAAAACTCGTTCTGGTCGGCGACATGAGCGAAGCCCTGGCAACGCCACGGGCCCTGCCGAGCGGACAAACCGCCTACCCCGTGGAAGTGCTGGCGCACACCGTGTCCGCCATTCGGCTGGGCCAGAGCGTGCAGCGGCCGCCGTGGGCCTCGGCAGCGTCGTGGGGCGCCGCCGTGCTCGCGCTGGTGTTTGCGGCGTTGGCGCTTCCCAAGCTCTCGCGCCCCGCAGGCTGGGTGGCCGCTGCGGCATTGATCGTCGTGCTGGCGGGGCTGGAATGGGCCCTGCTGCGCCACGCAGGCCTGTGGGTGCCGTTACTGGCCGGGGTGGTGGCGCTCATTGCCGGGCTGCTCGCCCACACAGTCCTGTCATTGAAAGGCACGGCTGCCGGGGCCCAGTCGGCCGATGCGGGAGAAACCGACCGCATGATGGCGTTGGCGCTGCAGGGCCAGGGGCAACTCGACATGGCGTTCGAACGCCTGCGCAAGGTGCCGCAGAGCGATGCGGTGATGGACAACCTCTACCACCTCGCCCAGGACTTTGAACGCAAGCGCAACTTGGCCAAGGCCAAGGCCGTCTACAAGCACATTCTTCAGCACAACCGCGACTACAAGGACGCCCGCAGCCGCTACAAGCGCGTTCGGGCCCAGCTGCAGGCAGCCGACGCGCCGACCAGCACGCCGTCGTCCCTGCCGTCGCAGTTGCCACATTTGCCGGGGGATGCGGGCGTTGCAATCCCGATGCTGGGCCGCTACCACATCGACAAGGAAATCGGGAAAGGCGCCATGGGCGTCGTGTACCAGGGTCGGGACCCCAAGATTGGCCGCGTGGTGGCGATCAAGACGCTGGCCTTGAGCGAGGAGTTCGAAGGCGATGCGCTGGTCGACGCGAGAACCCGCTTCTTTCGAGAGGCCGAGACCGCAGGACGCTTGCAGCACCCGCACATCGTGACGATCTTCGATGCCGGCGAAGAGCACGACCTGGCCTATATCGCCATGGAGTTCCTCAAAGGCGCAGACCTGGTGCCCGCATGCCGCGCTGACCAGCTGCTGCCGGTGCCCACCGTGCTTTCGATAGCGGCCCGCGTGGCCGAGGCCTTGGACTACGCCCATGCCCACCAGGTGGTGCACCGCGACATCAAGCCGGCCAACATCATGTTCGACGGCGTCACGGACACGGTGAAGGTCACGGATTTCGGCATCGCCCGCATCACGGATTCGAGCAAGACGCGCACAGGTCTCGTACTGGGCACGCCCAGCTTCATGTCGCCCGAGCAACTGGCGGGCAAGAAGGTGGACGGCAGATCTGATCTTTATTCGCTCGGCGTCACGCTGTTTCAGCTGTTGACGGGCTCGCTGCCACTGCGCGGCGAGTCGATGACGGAACTCATGCACAAGATCGCCAGCGTGGATGCGCCCGACATCCGCCAAATCAGGCCTGAACTCACCCCTGCCGTGGCCCACGCGGTAGCCACCGCCCTCCAGAAGCGCCCGGAGGCGCGCTACCAAACGGGCCGGCAATTCGCCGACGCTCTGCGGCAGGCGGGCGCTGAGGCTGGACAAACGGGTGCCCCAGAGGCCGGAGCAGTCGTCTATGATGCGGACCGCGATGCAACAGGGCATGAGATGGTGGATTTTCAGGAAACCGTGATGGAGACACCCGCGGGGCGGGCCGCGGCATCCCCGCCGATTTCAAGCGCCCGATGACGCTCGCCCCAACATCCATGACCTACGAATTTTTCGCGCGGACTGACAAGGGTCGCGTGCGTACGAACAATGAAGACGCGGTAGCTGTCGACCGCGATGCGCAGGTCGCCATCCTGGCCGATGGCATGGGGGGCTACAACGCCGGCGAGGTCGCCAGCGGCATGGCCACCACCTTCATCCGTACCGAGATGTCCCGCTGGCTCGGCCAGGCCGGCACCACGCCGCAAACCACGGACGTCCGCCGGGCATTGGAGATCTGCGTGGAAAACGCCAACCATGCCATTCTGGGGGCGTCGTTGTCGAACCCCCAATATGCGGGCATGGGCACCACGCTGGTGGTCGGCGTCTTTCACGGCAGCCGGCTGATTCTGGGCCACATCGGCGATTCACGCTGCTACCGCCTGCGCGATGGTGCGATGCAACAGATCACACGCGACCACTCCTGGCTGCAGGAGCAGGTCGATGCAGGCTTGCTCACGGCCCAGCAGGCGGCGTTGTCCACCAACCGCAACCTCGTCACCCGCGCGCTGGGCGTGGAGCCGAACGTGATGATGGAAGTCAACGAGTTTCAGGTGGCGCCCAACGACCTGTTTCTCATGTGCTCCGACGGCCTGACCGACATGGTGGCCGACGCGGACCTGGCCGAACTCGTCCGTGCGCCGATACCGCTGGAAGAAAAAGCCACACTGCTCGTCGACACCGCCAACGCGAACGGTGGCCGTGATAACGTGAGCGTACTGCTGGTGCAGGCTGCGGCAGGAGGTAAAAAACGCAGCCTTGTGTCCCGATTGCTAGGAGCCTCTTGAAGGGCTCCCAACACAACAATTACTCATCACATCAGGAGTGGATCATGCCCAAAATGATCGTTTCAATCGACGGCGTCGTCATCAAGGAAGTCCAGCTGACCAAAGAGCGCACCACGCTCGGCCGTCGGCCGTACAACGACATCGTGATCGATAACCTTGCGGTCAGTGGCGAACATGCAGTGATCCACATGCTGGAGCAGGATGTCGAAATCGAAGACCTGGGCAGCACCAACGGCACCTATGTAAATGCCAAGGCGGTCAAGCGCCAGGAACTGCGCAACGGCGACACCATCGAGGTGGGCAAGTACAAGATCCGCTTCATGCACGAGGCCGAAGGGCAGAACTTCGAGAAGACGATGATCTTCAAGCCGGGGATGGTGCCACCGCCCATCGGAGCGGCATCTCGTCCTGCGCCGCTGGCAGCAGCAGCGCATCCGCCCATTTCGGCAGTCATCCGGGTCATGTCTGGCGCGGCAGCGGGTCGTGAGGTGTCCCTTCTGAAGGTGGTCACCACCATCGGTAAACCCGGCGTGGCTGTGGCGTCCATCACCAAGCGCCACCATGGATTTGTGCTGGCCCATGTGGAAGGCCCCGACATGCCGCTGCTCAACGGGGCGGCGATCAGCGCGTCACCCGTGCCGCTGAAAAACGGCGACCGGCTGGAATTGGCCGGGACGGAAATGCAGTTCGAGCAGAGCTGACGGGCAGGCTGAATGAACGGGCCGACCTGCATCGCCTGAGCTTTTGGCCCAAACTTCCGATTCCCAGCATCACCCACGCCGGAAATCATGTGGAAGAACATCGCGCAGCTGGCTCGCCGACGCTGGCGGCGCACGGCAGTGACGCTGGTCCCTCTCGTCTTTGCGCTGCTGCACCTGTCCGGCATTCTTCCCCTGCCGATGCTGGAGCGGCTGGACAACATCTTTTATGACATCCGATTGCGCGCCACCATGCCGCGCACCTTGGACGAACGCATTGTCATCGTCGATATCGATGAAAAAAGCCTGGAGCGGGTAGGCCACTGGCCCTGGGGCCGCGACAAGATGGCCACCCTTGCCACAGAGCTGTTCGAGCGGCAACAGGTGGCCGTCGTGGGCTTCGATGTTCTTTTTGCAGAGGCCGATGGGAGCTCGGGACTCCGTAACCTGCAACAGCTGGCACAAGGCGCGCTAAGCGACCAACCGGCATTCAGAACACAGCTGGAGCGTCTGGCGCCATCTCTGGACTTCGACTCCCTCTTCGCTGAATCATTGAAGGGGCGCCCGGCGGTGCTGGGCTACTACCTCACCAGTGACAAGGAGGGTCGAACCAAAGGCATCCTACCGCCTCCTGCACTTTCGTCAGAACGCTTGCGTGGCCTGCCCCTCAAGACATATTCGTGGGGAGGGTATGGCAGCAATATCGACATCATCGCTGGTGCGGTGCCCGTCGCAGGCTTCTTCAACTCAGTGACCGATGAAGACGGAGTGGTGCGTGCCTTGCCTTTGCTCGCAGAGTACCAAGGCAGGTACTATGAATCGCTTGCATTGGCGATGTTTCGCACCGCGTTGGGCCTGCCCGAAATCCACCCCGGCTTTGCAAACCCTGCGCCGGATGGCACCTATGACACGCTGCACAGTGTTGCACTGGTTCAGGACGGGCGTTCGCTGGCTCTCCCGGTGGATGACCGATTGGCCACCCTTATTCCCTTCCGTGGCCCCGGCGACGTTGGCGGTGGGTCGTTTCGCTATCTCTCCGCTTCGGACGTTTTGGAGGGCAAACTCCCTCCCAACGAGCTCAAGGATCGGATGATCCTGGTTGGGTCCACAGCGCCGGGTTTGCTGGATTTGAGAGTCACGCCGGTAGGCCGCGCCTATCCCGGCGTCGAGACGCATGCCAATGTCTTGTCTGCGTTTCTCGACGGCAAGAACATTGTCCGACCGGACTATGCCGTCGGGTTTGACGCATTGCAGCTTGTGTGCGCGGGCTTGCTGCTGGCATTTGCGTTGCCCGCGCTGTCCGCCGCATGGGCTGTCTTGCTGAGTGTGGGGTTGGTGAGCGGCTTGACCGTTCTCAATCTGTGGCTCTACCTCAGCCACGGTCTGGCACTGCCCCTGGCCAGCGCGGTCGTGATGGTTCTTTTGGCGTTCACGCTGAACATGGTCTATGGCTATTTTGTGGAAAGCCGCTCCAAACGTGAATTGGCCGCTCTTTTTGGCACCTACGTACCCCCAGAACTGGTGGATGAGATGGTGAAGGAGCCCGACAATTACAGCATGCAGGCCAGCAACCAAGAGTTGACGGTGATGTTTTGCGACATGCGGGGGTTCACCGCAATGTCTGAACAGATGGAGCCGTTGCAGTTGCAGGCCTTGCTCAATGACGTGTTCAGCAGACTGACGCATATCATCCGCAGCCACCGCGGCACGATCGACAAATACATGGGAGACTGTGTGATGGCGTTTTGGGGTGCACCGGTTGCGACCCCGGATCACGCCCGATTGGCCGTGCAGGCTGCTCTTGACATGGCCCGGGCCATCAAAGAGGTGAACCTGCTGCACCGAGAGCGGGGTCTGCCGGAGATCGGTATTGGTATTGGACTCAACACGGGCAATATGTGTGTGGGTGATATGGGATCAGATATAAGGCGCAGTTACACAGTGATTGGTGATTCGGTAAATCTGGCTTCGCGGCTGGAAGGCCTCTCCAAGAAGTATGCAGTGCTTACCGTTGTGAGCGAAACTACGCGTATCCAGGCAGTCCACTTCATTTGGCAAGAGTTAGATCGAGTACGTGTTAAAGGTAAAGCAGAGTCGGTTGCAATTTTCACCCCTGTTGCTCAGCTAGACGCCACAATGGCAGGACGGTCCCACGAACTCTCTCTTTGGCAAAATTTTCTCGTGGCTTATCGCGCTCAAGACTGGACAATATGCAACGAGCTTATAGCGGATTTAATGCAAATCCAACCCTCGTCTGGTCTTTATAGCATGTACGGTTCCCGCGTACAGGGTCGGCTTATGCGACCTTTTGACCCCAAGTGGGACGGCGCGAACAATTTCGACACTAAATAAACACAGGCTGCGCCCATGAAAATTCGTGTGCTGGGTTGCTCTGGTGCCATAGCAAGGGACTGCCGGACCACCTCATTTCTCGTCAACCACAGCGTTTTGATTGATGCGGGGACGGGCGTCGGCGATTTAACGCTCGAAGAAATGCGAAAGATTGACCATGTTTTTCTCACTCATTCCCATCTCGATCACATCGCAGCACTTCCGTTAATGCTTGACGCTGTGTCGTCAATGCGCAGCGCACCAGTGCAGATCCATGCGCTCCCAGCAACCATCGAGGCTCTGCGAACGCATGTCTTCAACAACGTTATCTGGCCAAATTTCGAGGCACTTCCCTCGTCGGACCAGCCTTTCATGCGGTTTTTCCCTTTGCAAATCGGGGAACAGCGTAACGCGTCCGGTTTGTTGATAGAAGCCCTTCCCGCAGTCCACACAGTTCCAGCCTTGGGCTATGCCATATGTGGCATTTCCGGTTGGTGGGTATTCACTGGAGACACCGAACGCAATCCCGAATTCTGGAAGCGATTGAACAAGTTGCCGGTAAAGATGCTTGTTATTGAAACAGCGTTTAGCGAGCGCGAAAACGCTTTAGCTCGTCTTTCTAAACACCTGGCGCCTTGCACTCTTATTGAAGAGCTGCAGCACTTTAAGTGCGGAGACTGCAAGATCTACATCACCCATACAAAGCCAGCGGAAACAGACGTGATTATGCAGGAAATCCAAGCAATGCTTAATGTGGCATCGGCGCACAGCGCCTCAGCGTCTTTAGGAATCAACTGGCTCCGTGCAGGCGATGAATTTTTTGTCTGAACCGATCTGCATCAGAGTTGCGCAGCGCAGATTAACGCACTGCGCATGCGACACGTACACGCAATTGAAATCCGCAGATGGCCAAGTCTCAAAAGACACGTAAGAAGCAATTGGTGACACTCTTGGCAGAACAAAATTGTCACTCACTCCCTTAAGTACAGTTTTGCACTTCTCCAGGTACCCCGCCTCTACAGACATGGCCTCGAAAGTTGTTAACTTGTAAGCAGATGATAGGTGGCACAGGAATTGCTTAACAGTAGCAGACCTGAAGAGTCGTTCTGCAGGTTGTTAGTTGCAATTGACTTCCAAGGAGTTTTTATGAAGCGTTTCATGCAAAAGGGTTTCACCCTGATCGAACTGATGATCGTGGTGGCCATCATCGGCATTCTGGCGGCTGTTGCTCTCCCCGCTTACCAAGACTACACCGTGCGCGCACGCGTGACTGAAGGCTTGTCCTTGGCTGGCTCGGCCAAGACGGCGGTAGCAGAAACCTTCACCAATGCCAACGGTGGCAAAGTCATCGCTTACCCTGGCTTCGGTGCCCAGCCTGCTCCCGCTGTTGGCGAGTCGGTCTACGGCTACACCTACACCAAAGGTTCCGTCGTGGATAGCGTCGCGATTGCAGAAATTACAGACGTGACTGCGCCCGTCTTGAATACATCTGGCGTTATCACAGTGACCTATCTGAAGACCGGTGCTGCGGGCGCCGCCATGGACAAGGTTGCGGCCGGCTCCAATGTGTTGTACCTGACTCCCGGTTCTGGCCTCGTGAACAATTCTGCCAACCCTGCTGCCGCGCTGGTCCAATCCGACCCTGTTGTCTGGGGCTGCGGCGTGAAGTCTACGCCAGTGTTCAAGTACGTACCCGCCAACTGCCGCTTCGTGAAGTAAAGCAGGGCCTTAAAGTCCACGGGGATCGCCCCTGATGCACAAAAGCGCCCTTAATGGGCGCTTTTTTCATTTCCGATCTTTAGTCGCTTGAGAATGACCCCTACTGTTACCCTGTCCACCCCTAACCCTGTTCGAATCTCGGCGCGTCGTGCAAGCCTTGTGCATCTTCTAGTATCGCTGGCAGTTGCACTCTTGGTAGCCATGCTGATTTTCTTAGTTTGGTATCCTTGGCCGCTGCACACAATGCTGGGGGGCTTGGGCCTGCTAGGGCTTGTTGCAGGGGTTGATGCCGTCTGCGGCCCTATGCTTACATTCCTACTATGGAACGACCGCAAAACGAAGCTTGCGCTGACTGTAGATTGCACGCTTATTGCATGTATTCAAATCGCGGCTCTGGGGTATGGACTGTACACAGTAGCAGAAGGGCGACCAGTACATGTTGTCTTTGAGGTAGACAGGCTGCGCGTTGTTAGCGCGGTTGATATCGACTCCGCAGATTTGCCACAGGCCTCGCCGGAGCTCCGTGTGTTGCCCTGGACTGGCCCGACTTGGCTAAGCGTACGGGCTCCACGAGATAGTGACGAATTGCTGAATAGTGTCGAGCTTTCTCTGGCGGGTAAGGAGCCATCAGTGCGTCCTGGATGGTGGCAAAGCTATTCCGAGGGAGTACCTGACATGCTGAAGCGTGCTCGCCCTCTGGATTTGTTAGCAAGCGCCAGGTCTGCCCAGCGGCCTTTACTGGATAAAGCCGTGAAGGAGGCGGGAGTGGACGTGGCTGATTTGGTATGGTTACCTTTGGTAAGCCGTCGCAGTATGGAATGGATTGTATTGCTCCACCGCACAACTGGCCAACCACTCGCCTACGCACCCATTGACGGATTTTTCTGAAATTCGCGGTGCACTTTATTCCACAGGCATGAAAGCTGCTGAAACATGCCGATGATCGGGTAGACATCTAGCCACAAGTCTAGGCAGGAGAAATTTATGAAACCCAGCTTCCAGCAAGGCTTTACCCTCATCGAGTTGATGATCGTAGTAGCCATTATCGGTATCCTGGCGGCTGTGGCATTACCAGCTTACCAAGACTACGTTGTGCGTGCACGCATTTCCGAAGGCTTAGGTCTAGCGAGCACTGCGAAGACTTCGGTGACAGAGACTTTTGCCAGTACTAACAGCGGAGGTATTGCTGCCTATGCAGGTAGTGGCATATCGGCAGCTGGTTCATACAACTATGAGTACAAGGCTGGCACACACGTTAAATCGATTGCCATTTCAGCCATAACAGACGTGACATCGCCTGTCGCCAAGGAAGGGGCAATTTCTATTACCTATGGCGGTCAGATTAACACAGTCCTCTTGGGCAAAGCGCTGATCTTGACTCCCGGTAGCGGTACCGTAGGCAACTCTGGGGTTCCAAGCAACGCCTTGAAAATTGGCGATCCGGTGGTGTGGGGCTGCGCCATAGATGCGCCAACGGCTTACAGATATGTCCCCGCAAACTGCCGATTTGCGCCTTGAGTGAACCGCATCGGAACGACCATTGTGTGTCGTCCGACGGCTGCAGTCTAAATCGATCTATTCGTTCGCCATCGCCAGCAGTAGCATTCGCTGCTTTTGATAAGCACCTTGTGAATTTACCTTAATGCCGTATTTTCTCTCTATTTCCACCAGCTCTTTCCAGCGCCCTTGATGCGCTTGTGCAAGAAGCACATGCGAGAGGGCAACCTGATCAAACTCTCGACGTAACGCAGGGTCCGCAGGAGGGTTTTCCAACCATGCCTGTCCCATTCGCTGCATGGAATTGTAATCACGCTTGGCAAGGGCCTCTAATAAATCAAACGCTGTTGCAAAGCCATCGAGGCGGCTTTTGCATGGCATCCATTGCGGACGAATCCATACACCTTCCAGCAATGACGGCGGCAAAAACGTTATTGTTGTATCTGCCAACTGACGCAGCGCAGCCGCGAATTCCTGACGCTTTTGTTCAGTGGCTGGAGCAGCTTTACAAGTATCTGATGCTGAATTCTTCAATAGGACGGCGGCAGACAAGGGGTAAGCTCCCAATCCCGCTACCAATTCATCTGTAGGATCTCCGCGCAAATACGCCGCCAGTGCACGTGCTTGGCGACTGGCTGTCTCAGGCGGGAAATGGCTCATGGCGGAAGGCTGGGCCTGATCGAGTGGCTTACGCACTCCCAAGGCTTCCAACATGGGTGCCCCCTGATGGGCTAAGTCCAGCAGATCAGTCGCCGTTGCCCTAGCGAAACGGGTTTTAGGCGCCTCAAGACCCAAAATGGGCAAATAATCCGAATTAATGGGCCTGGTGGCATGCAAACGAGCAAGGCCACGCAACACCCGGCCATCTGCTACTTTTCTGAAAGCTACCTGCTCAGGGGATGACAAGCCCAGACGCTCAAGCTCAGGTTTTAAAGGACCTTTCATCAAATGTGAAAAATCCGGTTCTCCAACATGACCTTTAGGGCTAGCTACGATGACCATGTCAGCGAAGTTGGTAAGCCATGCAGCGTAATCATTGAATCCTGGAGTCAATCCATTCAAAATTGAACTGACCAGCGCACCGTCTATTTCATACAGTTGAACCCATTGAACAAACAGGCCATCATCATTAAGATGTCGAGGAATGAACTTGTAGAACTCTTTGGAAAACAGTGTTCCTACGCCGCTAATCCACGGGTTCGACGGTTCAGAGATAATTATGTCGTATTTTTGCCGCTGCCCAGCAAAGTATGTCTTTGCATCATCGATCACCACGTTTGACCGTGAATCATTATATGCGCGCTCCACCCGCGTACCAAACGCCCTCGCACCTGTCACCATGGCAGATTCGATTTCTACCGTATCGACATTACGCAAACGCGCATCTCCCAACAGCGAGTGTGTAGTCAACCCTGAGCCGAAACCAATTACTCCCACCCGCTCGGGCCGCTGGTGTAACGCAAGGGGAAGAGTGCCCAGAAGGGCCATAGTAGGCTCATCGGTTGTGGGGAAGCCACCATCCCTCATCATTACACCTGCATCGGGTTTGCCGTTGGTGGCAATCGCAACCATTCCCCCTGGCTGCGCGGTCACGGACACACTGGCGGTCTTGCCATCTCGCATGTAGATGATTTTGCTATCCTTTGAGAGTGACGAATTTCCATGACGGAAGACACCGGATGCAAGTAGCATTGGGTCAAACGGAATGCGCACTGCGATGATCATCGCCACGGCAGACAATGCCACACCCAATCCAAAGCCGCGCATAGCACGCGGACTTGTCACTTCGCGACGCAGCAGTACGAGACCGATCACTAGATCAAGCAACGCAGCAATGCAAAGCGTCAGCTTCAGGCCAACCGAAGGAATCAACAGGTGGATGGCAGCAAATACGCCAACGATGGCGCCCAAGGTATTCCAAGCATAAATCCGTCCAATCGCGCGTTCGCCCCATCCAGCGCGCAGCAAAGTGACCGTGAACAAGGGCAGTGTCGTGCCAGCAAAAAAAGCTGCTGGCAGCATGATGGCAATCGCAATCGACGCAGTGCCCAAATTGAATAGCGCGTAGCCTCCATCGCTCGGAGCCAGCGACTGAATAAGCCAGCCCACCCACGAAAAAGCGTTGGCGTAAACGGCCAAAGAGGCCAGCGCTGCCACCCCCATGCAGATCTGCATCCAACCCACCAATCTCAGCGGGTTCACCGTGAGGTCGGCACGTTTACGCACCCACAAGCCGCCCAGCGCGATGCCAGCAATGAACGAGGCCAGCATCAACTCGAAAGCGTGCATGGTACTTCCCACTGCCATGCTCAGCATTCGAATCCAAACGATCTCGTAAACGAACGATGCCGCACCCGACAAAGCAGTGCCGAGCAGAACGACACGTAGCAGAGGGTTGTTGCGCAGGCTCTCGTCTGGCCCTGCTGAAAGTGCCGCTTGGCGAGGCAACGGCTCAGAATCGCGTGCAAGCCACCACGCCACTGCAGCCACCAGGAAGTTCAAAATCCCTGCTGCCACCATTGCCCCAGGAAGCCCGACCCATGGAAGCAGTACAAACACTGCTACGAGAGCGCCCACTGCCGCGCCAATACTGTTGGCAAAATAAAGCCCTCCGAGCAGGCGACCTTGGCTGTCGGGAAAGCGGCGTATAAGTCCACTACTCATCAACGGGAAAGTCATTCCTAGCAAAATGGTCTGTGGCAGGATCAAGATGGCAGCAACAATCCAGCGAAGCAGCAGAACGCTAGTAGGGTCCCCCAAAGCCGGTATCAGCGTGTCGTAACTAAACTCGGTAATGTTGGTAAAAAACCAGTGGAACGACAGACCCAACACACCGATGACGGCTTCAATTACCGCATATCCACGAATGAGATTGCGCCACCGCTGGCCTGCTTTGGCAATCCAAGCTGCACCAATGGCCATTCCACCCATAAAGATGGCCAGCACCAGCGCTTGCGCATAAGCAGCGTGGCCAAGGAAAAGCCCCAGATAATGCGACCAGATAGACTGGTAAATCAAACCTGCAAAACCGGACAAGACAAAAATGGCCAAAAGCCCTAAGCGACTACCACTATGCGCTTCCGCGTCCGATTCGATGTGCTGATTCATGTGCCAACCAATGATAAAATGATTTATAAGCAAGAAAAGTGCCCGACCACACCTTCCTTTTTTGTCGAATGAAGCGGGGAGGCCTGATTTCCAGAACCCTTTTCAAGTACCTGAAAAAATCCTCACGCCACAAAGCTGCCGGACTTGCCTCCGTGTTTTTCTACCACCTGCACGCACTGAATCACCATTCCACGGTCAGCTGCCTTGCACATATCATAAATTGTGAGCAGCGCCACCTGTACAGCAGCAAGTGCTTCCATCTCTACACCTGTAGGCCCTATAGTTTCGACAGCCGCTGTGCACTGCACTGCGCTATCAACACGCAAGCACTCAAAATCTACTGTTACTCGCGTTAAAGCGACTGGATGGCACAAGGGAATCAAGTCACTCGCCCTCTTGGCGCCCATGATCCCCGCGATACGCGCTACTCCTAACACGTCACCTTTGCTGGCCATGCCGCCCTCAATGATCCCGAGGGTGGCAGGTTGCATCTGGATACGCCCAATAGCAACCGCAATACGGTGCGTCGCAGGCTTGGCACCAATGTCTACCATGTGGGCTTGGCCCTGGGCGTCGAAGTGGGTCAGGGAAGACATATCTTGAGTGTTGCGGTAGTTACGGAGCTGATGACGAAACATTCAGCGGTTCAAGGCATCATACGAGCATGTGGAACCGCTCAAGAGCGCGGGCAAGCTCCCGCAAGCCTCCTACTCTCCCGATGCCCAATTTCAGAGTCTTCAAGCTGGTAGCGATTGCCATTCGGTCATTGACAGCTTCTATTTTGATAGCGCTTGGCACCGTCCATGTGCAGGTAGCCCGGGCCCAAACCAGTCTACCCACCCTCGGCGACAACAGCGACCTCACCACCAGCGCCGAACGCCGGCTGGGTGACCGCATTATCCGCGAGCTCTACCGTGACCCAGACTACATCGACGACCCCGTGGTGGGCGACTACGTCCAGGGCATCTGGCAACCCCTGGTGGCGGCCGCCAAGGCCCGCGGCGAGCTCTCGCCCGAGCTGGACGAGCGCTTTGCCTGGGAGATTCTCCTGGGGCGCGACCGGACGGTGAACGCGTTTGCTTTGCCCGGGGGCTACCTGGGGGTGCATCTGGGCCTCATCGGGGTGGTCACTACCCGCGACGAGCTGGCCTCGGTGCTGGCGCACGAGTTGAGCCACGTCACGCAGCGCCATATCTCGCGCCTGATCACGCAGCAGAGCAAGCAGACGCCGCTGCTTCTGGGGGCGATGATCCTGGGCGCGCTGGCAGCCAGCAAGAACCCGGGCGCGACGCAAGCCCTGGTAGTGGGTGGGCAGGCGCTCGCCATGCAGAACCAGCTGAACTTTTCACGCGACATGGAGCGTGAGGCGGACCGGATCGGCTACGGGCTGATGGCGCCTGCAGGGTTTGCGCCCCAGGGTTTTGTGAGCATGTTCGAGAAGCTCCAGCAAGCCAACCGCTTGAACGACAACGGTTCCTGGCCCTATCTCCGCAGCCATCCGTTGACCAGCGAGCGCATGGCGGACATGCATTCGCGCACGCCGCCCGGCGCAGCGGCTGCGGGCATTTCGCCGCCGGTGGGCACGATGGAGCATGCGATGGTGGCCGCCAGGGCGCGGGTGCTGTCCAACCCCGGTGTCGATACGCTGCGCCAGTGGGTGGCCGAGCCTCAGGGCACGGGCTTTGCCTCGCTGCCGGCCACGCGCCGCGCTGCCGTGCTGTACGCAGCGGCGCTCGGCAGCAATCAGCTGCGCGATGCCCAGGGTGCACGCTCGGCGGCCCAGAAGCTGGATGAGATTTCTCGCCATGACCCCGCCGCCCATCGGCTGACCCGCCTGCTGAGCGCTGAGATCGAACTCGGCGCGGGCGATGCTGGCGCGGCCCTCAGCGCGCTGCCCACGGAGGCCGGCACGCGCCGACCAGAGCTGGCGCTGCGCAGTCAGGCCCTGCTGCGCCTGGGACGGCCGGCGGACGGCACGGGCGCGCTGCAGACCTGGGTGGCCACGCACCCCCGCGACGCCACCGTCTGGCAGCTGCTGGCCTCCAACTGGCAAGCCCAGGGCCAGCCCCTGCGGGCCGTGCGCGCCGAGGCCGAGGCGCACGCCGCGCGTTACGACTACGCGGCCGCAGTGGATCGTTTCAAGGCGGGGCAGGACCTGGCGCGGCGCGGTGGGCCGCAGGTGGACCACATCGAAGCGTCCATCATCGACACGCGGCTGCGTGCCGTGGAGCTACTTCTTCGTGAACAAACCGCCGAGCGCTGACTCGATCAGGACGCCCAGGACGGTGTAGATCAATGACCCGATGAGGGCTGCCGCGAAACCCTGCACCCCAAACCCGTCCAGCACAGCAGCTGCAGCCCAGAACATCAGCGCGTTGATCACAAACAGGAAGAGCCCCAGCGTGACGATGGTGACCGGCAAGGTCAGCACCACCAGAATGGGCCGCAGTACCACGTTGAACAGGCCGATGACAAAGGCCGCGATCAACGCCGAGGTGAAGCTCTGCACCTCGACGCCACTGTAGATGTAGGCCACGAACAGCAGCGACGCTGCGCTCAGCAGCCATTTGAGAATTAGTTTCATGGCCAAAGAATAGCACCGGCCCACCGCAAAGAAAAAGGGCCCGTGGGGCCCTCTCATCACCATCCCGTCCGCAGCGGACCGCGGCACCAGCGCTATTCCAGCGCCAGCACCCACAGGACACCAAAGCCCGTGAGCAAGCTGCCCAGCAGCGTGCCCGGCCGGGGCGACGACCAGTGGCGGCCCGCGGCGTTCTGCTCTTGCAGGTTGTCGGCCTTGGGACGGCGGGCGTCCACCACCTGGGCCGCCGAAGGCTGCGCGGCCTGCAGCTGTTCGGTCAGCTCCACCAGCGGCCCCTTGGCCACCACGGTGGTCACGCTGCTGGCAGGCGCGCGCAGCGCAGGGAGGATCTGGGAAAAGAGCTTGTCGGCCCATTTGGCGCGCCAGTTCTCACGCGCGCTGTGGCTCACCCATTTGCTGATGCGGTGGGTCATGCGGGGAGCACAGGCCACCAGCACCCATTCGGTCTGCCGGCTTGCGTCCCGGGCAAACAACGGCGCCAGCACCTGCTCGGCGTACGCCGCGTCGTCCACGTACACGATGACTCTGTCCATACCACCACCTCCTGTTGAGAACCAAAGGCCTGGCGAGCTACGTTGCCCGCCAGGCCTTCGTCCGATTCCTGAGAGCTCTGCCCGATCAGTGCTGTTCAGCAGGCGCAGCCGCTGCACGGCGCGACATGATGAACTTGCCGGCGGCCAGGACGAGCAGTGCACCTGCGACGCTGGCACCGTAGCGGATCAGGTCCGTCTGCGGCAGCTTGACCATCCACTGCCACTTGTCGGGGTTGGCGAACACGGGGTCGGTGACCAGCATGCCGCCAGCGATCCAGCCCAGCAGCATGCCGCCGGCCGTGATGATGAGGGGGAAGCGCTCCATGAGCTTGATGACCAGCTGGCTGCCCCAGACGATGATCGGGATGGAGATGAGCAGGCCCAGCACCACCAGCAGGAAGGAGTGTTCACCGGCATTTTGCGCGGCACCGGCGATGGCGATAACGTTATCGACGCTCATCACCAGGTCGGCCACGATGATGGTCTTGATGGCTGCCAGCAGCTTGTCGCTGCCTTGCACGTCGCCGTGGCCGTCTTCATCGGGAGCCAGCAGCTTGATGCCGATCCACACCAGCAGCAGCGCGCCCACGAACTTGAGGAACGGCAGCGCCAGCAGCGTCATCGCAAACGCGATCAGGATTACCCGCAGGATGATGGCACCGGCAGTGCCCCAGATGATGCCCTTGGTACGTTGGGCAGGTGGCAGCTTGCGGCAGGCCAGCGCAATGACCACCGCGTTGTCGCCTCCCAGCAGGATGTCGATGATGATGATCTGCCCTAGGGCGACCCAGAACTCGGGCGAAGCCAAAAAATCCATAAATTCCTCTGTATCAAAGCGCGCAAAAGGAGGACCACGCCGCCACTGTAGCGCCGAGTCCGTCCAAGGGATAGAGGGCCTGCGATAGATGGATCAAGGGCTCGCCCACGGTGGGGCATTGACATGCGAAGGGCGGCCTTGATCAGCCCATGCAGGGCCCATCAAAGGTCTTGCTCGACCTGACGCACTGTGTGCGCCAGGCCCGGACCGCCGGAAGCGATGGTTCGCTTCGTACTGACGACGTATCCGATGCCTCGCCGCCCGATCCGCCAGGGTTCTGGCCGCGCCGGGTGGCTAGTCGGGAGCTACTCCCCTTCGAAGCTGCGATTGGAACATCGCCAGCGCCTGCGCGCAAGGGCGACTCGTTGTGGTTAATGCTTACAGCGGACCCATGAATCTCTGCCAGAGCACCCGTCGCAAGCGAATAACACCGTTGGCAGGAGGCCCCGGGACGGGCAGCTATGATCCAGCCCCTTCTGATCTTTCTCCAATGGCCGCCCTCCACATCACCGACATAGAAGCCGCCATCAACCACTGGCGCAGACGCTCCCCGTCGCCCGATGGGGTGAGCCTGGCGCCGGAGATCCGGGCGCTGGGGGAGTTGTACGCGCTCATGGTGTTCCGGCGCGAGGACGAGGTGGACGAAGCCGCCGTGCCGCCCGAGGCCCAGGCCGCGTGGCAGGCCTGGTACGACACCACGCCCGACACGCCGTGCATCGCCATCTGCTCCACCAGCCAGGGCGACGACCTGTGCAAAGGCTGCGGGCGCACGTTTGACGAAGTGCAGTTCTGGCCCGCATTCACGCCGGTGCAAAAGCGCGTGGTGTGGCGGCGCATCACGCTGGAGCACTCGGCCTGGCGCTTCAACCGGTACGCAGAGCGTGCGGCCGAAGGCGCGTCGTCCAGGGCGTCGGCTGCCGAGGCCGCATCCTAAAGATCTGCCAGTCGGTCACTGCGGCCAGGTGCGACCAGGTGCGGCAGGCGCCGCAGACTGGAGCAGGTTGGAGCAGGTTGTGGCAGATACGACAGCACTCCGACCGGAAGCAGGCCCGAGGGTTGAATGGCCGCAGGGCTGTACGCCACGGGAGCAAACCGCTATGGTGGGCCCATGCTGCGCCTGACCCAAGCCCCGAACATCGCGATTGCCACGCTCTGGGCAGACCTGCTGTGCGAGGCGGGCATGGCAGCATCGGTACAGCGCCAGTACCTGGGCGCCGCAGCCGGCCACCTGCCGCCCGACCAGTGCCTGCCCGAGATCTGGCTGGAGTACGACGAACACGCCACCCCTGCCCGCAGTCTGCTCCAGGCACTGGAGGACCTGCCCCAGCGCCGCTGGACCTGCCGTTGTGGCGAGATGGTGGAGGGCGGCTTCGAGCAGTGCTGGCAGTGCGGCGCGCTCATGCCGCGCGATTGACCGGCACCGCCACAGCGAAGGAATTCAGCGCGGCGGAATGCGATGCCGCGCAATCACTATCAAATTAATAGCTGCCAGCGCCCATCTATCAAGCGGTAGCTTCTTTTTTCCCAATTAATGAACGCTGAGCCCTGGAATCCGGGGTCACTTCCAGCGCACAGGCTCCACATGCACGCTGCCCTGGGTGCTGCTCAGGGTGATCGCGCCCTCCTGCACCGTGGCCTGCAGCTGCATGCTGCGCTCGGCCAACTGGGCCAGCGCCTGGGATGCCTCGGTGGGTATGCGCCAGACCTGCAGTTTTTCCAGGCGAGACAGCTTCGGCTCGATGCCCCGCCACCACACCTCGGCCGCATGGTGAAAGCAATAGACGATCACCGCGTCAGACTTGCTGCAGGCCTTGGTCAGCGGCTTGTCTTCCGGCTGCCCCACCTCGATCCACACGCGCTTGCGGCCCGTGAAGTCGGTCAGCGACGCATCGGGATCGTCCGGGTCGGACAGCCCCGCGCCAAAGGTCAGCGTGCCGTCGCCCTTGCACAGGTCGTTGAGCTGGTGGGCCTGAATGGCCAAGGCCACTAGGCGGATCATCATGCGCTCGTCGGTTTCGCTGGGGTGGCGGGCCAGGGTGAGCGCATGGTCGGCGTAGTAGCCGTGGTCGATGTCGGCGATCGAGAGATGCGCCTTGAAGATCGTGGATTTGATTGCCATGGGGCCTTGCTATAAATGTCATAGCTTCCGCCGCTTGCCTATCAAGCGGTGGAGGCCAAAAAGGCTTGAAAAAAACAGATGCGCACCGCGACTCGGCAGCAGCAACCTATGGGCACTGCCCAAGCCAGCGCATCCGTGGGACTGGCTTCGCCAGGCCATCGGGTGCGTCCCCCTTGGGGGGAAGGCGCAAAGCGCCTCAGGGGGCTACACCCTCCGGGCCAGCTCCGCCGCCTTGCCTGTGTAGCTGCCCGGCGTCATGGCCAGCAGGCGGTCCTTCTCGGCTTCAGGGATCTCCAGCGAGCGGATCAGCCCGTGCAGCGCCTCTGCCGTCACCGTCTTGCCGCGCGTGACTTCCTTGAGCTTCTCGTACGCACCCTGCACGCCAAAGCGGCGCATCACGGTCTGGATGGGCTCGGCCAGCACTTCCCAGGCGGAGTCGAGGTCGTCGGCCAGGTTTTCTTCGTTCAACTCGAGTTTGTTCAGGCCCGCCAGCAGCGAGGCGTACGCCAGCGCCGCATAGCCCAGCGCCACGCCCATGTTGCGCAGCACCGTGCTGTCGGTCAGGTCGCGCTGCCAGCGGCTGATTGGCAGCTTCTCGGACAGATGGCGCAGCAGCGCGTTGGCCAGGCCCAGGTTGCCTTCGGCGTTCTCGAAGTCGATGGGGTTGACCTTGTGCGGCATGGTGCTCGAGCCGATCTCGCCGGCCTTGAGGCGCTGCTTGAAGTAGCCCAGGCTCACATAGCCCCAGATGTCGCGCGACAGGTCGATCAGGATGGTGTTGGCGCGCGCCACGGCGTCGAACAGCTCGGCCATGTAGTCGTGCGGCTCGATCTGGATCGAGTACGGCTGGAAGGTCAGGCCCAGCCCCAGCGGTTCGGGGGTCTCGATGACCTTCTTGCTGAAGGCTTCCCAGTCGAAGTCGGGCCAGGCGGACAGGTGGGCGTTGTAGTTGCCCACGGCGCCGTTCATCTTGCCCATGATCTTGACGCTGGCGATGCGCTCGCTGGCGGCCTGCAGGCGCATGACCACGTTGGCCATCTCCTTGCCCACCGTGGTGGGGCTGGCCGTCTGGCCGTGGGTGCGGCTGAGCATGGGCACGTCGGCGTAGGCGTGCGACATCTCGCGCAGCTTGAGCACGATGCGGTCCAGGCCCGGCAGCACGACCTGGTCGCGGCCCGAGCGCAGCTGCAGCGCGTGGCTGGTGTTGTTGATGTCTTCGCTCGTGCAGGCGAAGTGCACGAACTCCGAGGCCTTCTCGAGTTCTGGACGCGCTTCGAACTTGCTCTTGATCCAGTACTCCACGGCCTTCACGTCGTGGTTGGTGGTTTTTTCGATCTCCTTGATGGCCGCAGCGTCGGCTTCGGAGAAATTCTTGATCAGGCCCAGCAGATAGGCGCGTGCGCCGGTGGTCAGGGGCTTGAACTCGGCAAAGCCCGCGTCGGACAGGGCGATGAACCAGGCCACCTCGACCTGCACACGGCGGTGCATGTAGCCGTGCTCGCTCATGATCGGGCGCAGGGCGGCAAGTTTGCTGGCGTAACGGCCGTCAAGCGGCGACAGGGCGGTAATGGTGGACAGGCTCATGGCGCGCAATTGTAGGTGTTGGGCCAGTGTCACGGCTTTGCCACACCTGCGGCCCGCCCGGCGGTGGTGCCAAGGCGCAGCCGATAGAATCAAACTCGATTGTTCAGACTACCGCGCACTGGAAGCCACACCATGAAATTGATCGGAGCCACTGCCAGCCCTTACGTCCGCAAGGTGCGCGTCGTGATGGCGGAAAAAAAGCTCGACTACCAGTTCGTGCAAGAGAACGTCTGGGCGGACGACACCACCATTGCCACGTCCAACCCGCTGGGCAAGGTGCCCTGCCTGGTGATGGAAGGCGGCGAAGCCGTCTTCGACTCGCGCGTGATCGTGGAGTACCTCGACACCCTCTCGCCCGTGGGCAAGCTCATCCCCAGCCAGGGCCGCGAGCGCGCCGAGGTCAAGACCTGGGAAGCCCTGGCCGATGGCCTCGTGGACGCCGCCATCCTGGCGCGCCTGGAAGCCACCTGGGCCCACCGCAAGGACAGCGAGCGCAGCCAGCCCTGGATCGACCGCCAGCTGCGCAAGGTGAACGACAGCTTGAAGTCCATGAGCCAGGGCCTGGGCGACAAGCCGTTTTGCAGCGGCATCCACCTGAGCCTGTCAGACATCGCCGTGGGCTGCGCCCTGGGCTGGCTGGAGTTCCGCTTCCCCGAGATCGCGTGGCGCGCCGAGTACCCCAACCTCGCCAAGCTGCTCGACAAGCTCATGCTGCGCCCGAGCTTCGCGGACACCAAGCCGTCCTGAGCCTGCGCGTGCTCCTGAGCCTGCGCGTGCATTGGCAGGCCACAGCCGTGCCTTGGCGCCGTGGCCGTGCCGCCCTGGAGACATCCAGGGCGTGCCATATGCTACGAAGCTTATGAACGAGATGGTTCAAAAACCGAACAAGCCTGCGAAGGCTGGCAAGCCTGCGAAGGCTGGCAAGCCTGCCACGGCCGTCAAGGCCGCCAAGGCCACCACCCCCCGTGCCGCACGGCAACGCGCAGCCCGCGCTGCCGCCGCCACGCCGGGCGCCGACCGGGTGCGGATCAACGACCCGGACCGCACCATGGCCAACATCCTGCAGGTGGCCACGGCGGAGTTCGCGGACAAGGGCCTGGCGGGGGCTCGCATCGACGAGATCGCGGCGCTCACGAACACCAGCAAGCGCATGATCTACTACTACTTCGGTAGCAAGGAAGGCATGTACGTGGCGGTGCTGGAAGACGCGTACCGCCGCATCCGGCGCATCGAGTCGGAGCTGCACCTCGAAGACCTCGGGCCCGAAGAAGCCCTGCGCACGCTGGTGGGTTTCACAGTCGACTACCAGCTGGCCAACCCCGACTTCATCCGCCTGGTGATGAACGAAAACATGCACCGGGGCGAGTTCATCAGCCGCTCCACCACCATCCAGGAGCTCAACATCCCGGTGATCCACGCGGTGCGCGACGTCTACCAGCGCGGCGTGGCCAGCGGCGTGTTCCGCCCCGACGTGGACCCGGTGGACCTGCACATGTCCATCTCGGCGCTGTGCTTCTTCAATGTGGCCAATCAGCACACCTTCGGCGCCATCTTCAAGCGCTCGCTGGACTCCGCCGACGCCACGGCAGCGCGCCGTGCATCGATCATCGAGATGATCGTCCGCTTCTTGAAGTAACGCCCTCTGAGGCGCTGCGCGCCATTCCCCCAAGGGGGACGCACCCGGCGCAGCGGGGCGGCCCATGCGCGGGTGCGCTGGCGATGGCGCTGGGGCGGTTGCGCAGACCGTGCGGCTCGCTCAGGCTGCCCCCGCCCTCCGTTCCCGTTCCCGTTCCCGTTCCCGTTCCCGTTCCTCATTCTTTATGGCACTCCCCGGTCCAGGGTTTGCACCTAGATCAAATACTAACCAGTTCGTACAAAATTATTTACCGGCATCAACGACAAGAACGGAGACACCATGTTTGCACTGGCTGACCGCGTGCTGCGGGGCTACACCCGCGCCCTGGACGCCCTCGCGGGCCTGTGCCTGGCCATCATGGTGGTGCTCGTCTTCGGCAACGTGGTGCTGCGCTACACCTTCAACTCGGGCATCACCGTGTCCGAGGAGCTGTCGCGCTGGCTCTTCGTGTGGCTGACCTTCATGGGCGCCGTGGTGGCGCTGCGCGAACACGGCCACCTGGGCGTGGACGCGATGGTGGTGCGCCTGCCCCGGCTGGGCAAGAAGATCTGCCTGGTGCTGGCCCAGATGGCCATGCTGTATGTCTCGTGGCTGCTGCTCGCAGGCAGCTGGGCGCAGACGCTGATCAACTGGGAGACCGAAGCACCGGTCACCGGCGCCTCGGTCGGCATCTTCTACGCCAGCGGGGTGCTCATGGGCGCATCGGCCATTGCCATTTTGCTGCGCGACCTGCTGCGCACGCTGTTCCTGCCACTCACCGACCGCGAACTGATCATGGTGCAGGAAAGCGAAGAGGCGGCTGCGCTCGAGCAGATCCAGCGCGACGTCCAGCAAGCCGATGCCGCTGCCATGGCGCAGAGCCTGGACGGCCGCAGCGCGCCGGGCTCGGGCAAGCCCTGACAACGTGTTCACGCCTTGAGAACAAACCGCCCGGAGCACTCTTTCCATGACCGTCGCAATCTTCCTCGGCTCGCTGCTGGTGGCCATGGCCATCGGCATTCCCATCGCGTATGCGCTGCTGCTCAGCGGCGTGGCGCTGATGTGGCACCTGGACCTGTTCGATGCCCAGATCCTGGCGCAGAACGTGATCAACGGTGCCGACAGCTTTCCGCTGCTGGCCGTGCCCTTCTTCATGCTGGCCGGCGAGATCATGAACGTGGGCGGCCTGTCGCGCCGCATCGTCAAGCTCGCGCTGGCGCTGGTCGGCCACATCCCGGGCGGCCTGGGCTACGTGGTCATCATGGCCGCCGTGATTTTGTCGGCCGTGTCGGGCTCGGCCGTGGCCGACGCGGCTGCGCTGACCTCGTTGCTGCTGCCCATGATGGTGGTCGCAGGCCACAGCAAGGAGCGCTCTGCGGGCCTCATCGCCTCGGCCGGCGTCATCGGTCCCATCATTCCGCCGTCCATCGGCTTCGTGATCTTCGGCGTGGCCGCCAACGTGTCCATCAGCAAGCTGTTCCTGGCGGGCATCTTCCCGGGCCTGTTGCTGGCACTGTCGCTGGCATTCACCTGGTGGTGGGTGGGCCGCCGCGAAAACGTCACACCTCCGCCGCGCGCCACGCGGGCTGAACTGAAGGTCGCCCTGCGCGAGGCCGGCTGGGCGCTGGGCCTGCCGATCATCATCCTGGTGGGCCTGCGCATGGGCGTGTTCACCCCCACAGAGGCCGCCGTGGTGGCCGCGATGTACGCGCTCGTCGTCTCGATGGTGGTCTACCGCGAACTCTCCTGGCGCCAGCTCATCGTCATCTTCAAGACGGCGGCCCGCACCAGCGCCGTGATCATGTTCCTGGTGGCTGCGGCCATGGTGTCGGCCTGGCTCATCACCGTGGCCGACCTCCCTGCCAAGGTCATCGGCATGCTGGAGCCCTTCATGGGCAACCCCACGCTGCTGCTGATCGCCATCATGGTGCTCGTGATGGTGGTCGGCACGGCCATGGACATGACGCCCACCATCCTCATCATGACGCCCGTGCTCATGCCGGTGGTCAAGGCCGCCGGCATCGACCCCGTGTACTTCGGCGTGCTGTTCATCATCAACAACTCCATCGGCCTCATCACGCCGCCCGTGGGCACCGTGCTCAACGTGGTGGCCGGCGTGGGCCGCATCTCGATGGGCCAGGTCACGCGCGGCGTCATGCCGTTCATGCTGGCGCAGTTCATCGTGATGTTCCTCATGGTGCTGTTCCCCTCGCTCGTCACCGTGCCCATGCGCTGGCTGGGCGGCTGATACGCCCACCCATCCGAGCATTCCACGCACACCGCGCAACCCTTTTCCGTCGTCGTTTCTGCACCGCCCAAAAACCCAAGGAGACATCCATGAAACTCTTGAAGACCCTGCTGGCCACCGCCCTCGTTGCCGCATCGCTGCTGCCCGCTGCGCACGCGCAGGAGCGTACTATCAAGTTCGCGTTCCAGAACCAGAAGGACCACCCGCAGGCGCAGGGCGCACAGAAGTTCGCCGACCTCGTCGCGGCCAAGACCAACAACCGCATCGCCGTGAAGCTGTTCCCCGGCGGCACGCTGGGCGGCGACCTGCAGACCGTCTCGGCCCTGCAAGGCGGCACGGTGGAGATGACGGTGCTCAACGCCGGCATCCTGTCGGCCCAGGCCAAGGAGTTCGGCATCTATGACTTCCCGTTCCTGTTCGCCTCGCCGCAAGAAGCCGATGCCGTGACCGATGGCCCCTTCGGCAAGAAGCTGCTGGACAAACTGCAGGCCAAGAACCTGGTGGGCCTGGGCTACTGGGAGCTGGGCTTTCGCAACGTGACCAACAGCAAGCGGCCCATCACCAAGGCCGAGGACATCGCGGGCCTGAAGATCCGCGTGATCCAGTCGCCGATCTACATCGACATGTTCAACGCGCTGGGCGCCAACGCCGTGCCCATGCCCTTCCCCGAGCTCTACACCGCCATGGAGCAAAAGGCCGTGGACGGCCAGGAGAACCCGGTCTCCACCATCCTGTCGTCCAAGTTCGCCGAGGTGCAGAAGTACCTGACCATCACGCGCCACATGTACAACCCGCAGGCCGTCATCGTGAGCAAGAAGTTCTGGGACAGCCTGAGCCCCGCGGACCAGAAGGCCGTGACCGAAGCCATGGCCGAGGCCACCACGTTCCAGCGCGGCGTCTCGCGCGTGCAGGCCAACGTGGCGCTCGAAGACCTCAAGAAGGCCGGCATGCAGGTCACCGAGTTCCCCGCTGCAGAGCTCGACAAGCTGCGCGCCAAGGTCAAGCCCGTGGTCGAGAAGCACAGCGAAAAGGTGGGCGCCGAGACCGTGAAAGAGGTCTATGCGACGCTGGCCAAGCTGCGCGGTACCAAGTAACGCTACCTCCACCCCGTGCGCTGCGCGCTGGCGCAGCGCACCCAAGCCTATCCCCCATGAGCACCCTGCTCTCCGATCCCCCGACCGCTCCCGCAAAGACTGCCATGCCGCCCCTGAGCCCCCGCAAGGTACTGATCGGACTGATCGGCGCCGGCATCCAGAAGTCGCTGTCGCCCGCGCTGCATGAAGAAGAAGCGCGGCACCACGGCATGCGCCTGCACTACCAGCTCATCGACCTGGACCGCTCGGCCTCGTCGGCCGCGGAACTGCCCACGCTGCTGTCCGCCGCGCGCATCATGGGCTACGCGGGCTGCAACGTCACCTACCCCTGCAAGCAGGCGGTGATCCCGTACCTGGACAGACTCTCCGAAGAAGCCCAGGCCATGGGCGCGGTCAATACGGTCGTGATCCGCGACGGCCAACTGGTGGGGCACAACACCGACGGCTCGGGCTGGGCGTGGGGTTTTACCCGCGCACTGCCCCAGGCCGACCTGTCGCACGTGTTGCTGCTGGGCGCGGGCGGCGCAGGCGCTGCCATCGCCCACGCCGTGCTGCGCCTGGGCGCGCAGCGCCTGAGCATCGTCGATGCCCAGCCCGAACGCGCAGCGCAGCTGGCCGCCGACGTGAACGCCCTGTATGGCGCACGGGCACAGGCTGCAGACCTGCCCACCGCCATGGCCAGCGCCAGCGGCCTCATCCACGCCACGCCCACGGGCATGGACAAGCTGCCCGGCCTGCCGCTGGACGTGGGCCTGCTGCGCCCCGCGATGTGGGTGTCCGAGGTGGTGTACTTCCCGCTCGACACCGCGCTGGTGCAGGCCGCACGCGCGCTGGGCTGCCGCGTGTCGGACGGCGGCGGCATGGCCGTGGGCCAGGCCGTGGGCGCGTTCGAGCTGTTCACCGGCGAAGCCCCCGACGCTGCGCGCATGGACGCGCATTTCCGCCGCCTCGTCACCGCCCGCTGACGCCCCTGCGCGCGCGGCACAACACCAGGAGTTGAACCCATGAGCACCCCGATGATGGCCGCCCGCGAAGCGCTGGGCGACATGCCCAACCCCCTGGGCCTGCAGGGCGTCGAGTTCATCGAATACGCCACCAGCCGCCCCCAGGCGCTGGGCCAGGCCCTCGAGCGCATGGGCTTTCAGCCCGTGGCGCGCCACCGCTCGCGCGAGGTGCTGCTGTACCGCCAGGGGGATATGAACATCATCGTGAACGCGCACCAGGACGAGGAGCGCACCGGCGTGCACGCACCCGCAGCGCTGACCGAGCAACCGGTGCTCACCGCCGTGGCGTTCCGCGTGGGCAATGCCGCCGCGGCCTACCGCCGCGTGCTCGCGCTGGGCGCATGGGCCGTGCACACCGAGGTCGAGGTGATGGAACTGAACATCCCCGCCATCCACGGCGTGGGCGCCAGCCGCATCTACTTCGTGGACCGCTGGAAGGATTTTTCGATCTACGACGTGGACTTCGTGTCCATCCCCACGGTGCAGCCCTCGCCGACGGCCCTGTCGCCCGCGATGCAGGGCCTGCACCTGTTCGGCGTGGTGCAGTACATCGGACTGGGCCGCGCGCAGGACTGGGCGCATTTCTACGGCGAGTTGTTCGGCTTTGCCGAGCTGTCGCCCGACACGTCGTTTGGCGTGCTCACGCACGGCCGCATCCTGGCGAGCCCCTGCGGCACGCTGCACTGGCAGCTCATCGAGCCGCTGGTGGACGCGCTCGATGCCGACCCCGAGGAGCTGCTGCAGCGCGTGGCCTTCGGCACGCCCGACGTGCTGGCCACGGTGAATGCGCTGCGCGCACGCGGTGTGGACTTCGTGGAGTCGCCCACCGGCGTGCACACCGAGTCACGCGGCGCCCTCACGCGGGCCGAAGCCGGTGCCCCCAGCTTCGAGCTGGTGCTGGACCAGCGCTGACCCCGCACCGGAGCCGAGCCGCCATGCGCACATCCACCATGCAACGCAACGTCGCCGATTTCGGCATGGACACCATCAGCCTCGCCGGCCCGCTGGAGGCCAAGCTCGCCGCCATCCAGGCCGCAGGCTTCGGCCAGATCATGCTGGCCGCCCGCGACATCGTGGGCCACCCCGAGGGCATCGAGGCCGCCGTGCACGCGGTGCGCAGCAGCGGGCTGCGCGTCACGGGCTTTCAGGTGCTGCGCGACTTCGAGGGCCTGTCGGGCCACCTGCACAGCTACAAGGTGGACATCGCCAAGCAGATGATCCTGATGGCGCGCGACCTGGGTGCGCCCGTGCTGCTGGCCTGCAGCTCCACCTCGTCGCACGCCACGGCCGACGCCGACGCGATTGCACGCGACCTGCGCAAGCTCGCGATGCTGGCGCTGCCGCACGGCATCCGCATCGCGTTCGAGGGCCTGTCGTGGGGCCGGCACATCAACGAGGTGCACCAGGCCTGGGCCGCGGTCGAGCAGGCCGACTGCCCCAACCTGGGCCTGGCCATCGACTCGTACCACCAGTTCGCCACCAGCACGCCGCTGTCGGCATTGAGCGACGTGGACCCGGAGAAGATCTACCTGGTGCAGCTGTCGGACTTCATGTGGCAGGAGACGCGCACGGTGCAGGAGCGCATCGACACCGCGCGGCACTTTCGGGTGTTCCCCGGCGAGGGCGTGCACAGCCAGGCGCTGGCCGAACTGGTGCGCACGCTCGACGGCATGGGCTACCAGGGCGACTACAGCTTCGAGGTCTTCAACGACGACTACCAGCAGCTGCCGCTGCCCTTCGTAGCGCAGCGTGCGTGGGATAGCGCGGTGTGGCTGGCCGAAGGCGTGCTGCAGCGCGCGGTGCCGCTGCCCGGCCACTCGCGGCTGCGGGCGCGGGGCTGACCGCTATCAGCCCCGGCCGTGCAAGGGGGTCTGCATGGGGCCGTTCAACCCCCGACCGTTCGGACTGAGCCTGCCCAAGCCCTGCGCTGCGTGCGGGCTGGCACTGCGCGAACGGTGAACGATGGGTGTTGTTGCAAGCGGAAGCCATCAGCTGTTCGCGCGCCGCTTGAGCCAGCGCATCAGCCCACCCACCACGGGCAGCTTCTCGTACAGCTCTTCGGCCGCATCCCAGTAGTCGCGGTGCAGCGTGACCAGCCCCCGGCTGTCGAACACCAGGTGCGACGCGCCCCGCACCGTCTGCTGCACGCCCTGGTGGAAATTGCGGAACGCGAACACGAAGTCCCATGTGAGAAAGCACTGGTCGCCCTGCACCACCTGGCCGGTGACGACGAAGCGCGGCGCCTGCAGCGACGTGAACATGTGCTCGAAGATGCCCTGGATGGCGGGCACGCCCTGCACGTCGTTGAACGGGTCCTTGAACCGCGCAGCCGGTGCGTACAGGCGGCCGATGTGCGCGACATCGGCGGGGGACAGCTGCTCGAAGAACGCCACGACGCGGGCCACGGCCTCGGGCGTGGCGGTGGGCGCGCCGCCGGCGGCCTCGGGCGGGGGAGAGGGCGAGAAACTTGTGGTCATAGTCCCGTGAAGCGGCGCACCGCCGGAAAGTAGCAACCATACGGCAGCAGCCGCAGCGCCTTCATCACGCGCGTGAAGCGCTTGGGGAAGTGGATGTCGAACTGGCCCTCTCCCCACCCCTGCAGGATGGCCGCGGCCGCCGCGTCGGGCGTGATGAGTGCGGGCATGCGAAAGTCGTTGCCCGCGGTGAGCGGCGTGGACACGAACCCGGGGTTGATCACGCTCACGCCGATCCCCAGGTCGTGCAGGTCCAGGTACAGCGCCTCCGCCAGATTGATCAGCGCGGCCTTGGTGGGCCCGTAGGCCAAGCTCTTGGGCAGGCCCCGAAAGCCCGCCACGCTGCTGATGACGCTCAGGTGCCCGGGCTGGCCGCGTGCGGCGGCGGCCAGCATGGCCGGCAGCACGGCGCCCAGCACGTGCAGCACGCCGGTGTAGTTGGTCTGCTGGTGGCGCAGCATGTCGGCCAGGTCGAACTCGGTGGCGCGCATCTCGCGGTAGGTGCCTGCGCAGTAGCACACCAGGTCCACTGCGCCGCCGGCCAGCACCTGCGCGGCCACCTCCTGCACCTGCTCGGGCGCGGCCACGTCCAGGGGCCAGGCCTCGCTGCCGGGGTGCTCTCGCACGAACTCCTGCAGTGCCTTGTCGTCACGGGCCGACACCACCACGCGCGCACCCCGCGCATGCAGCGCCGAGGCCGTGGCCCGGCCGATGCCGGTGGAAGCGCCGATGAGCCAGGCCCGGCGGCCGTGCCAGTCGCGCTGGGGCGGGTTCAGGCTCATGGCGCGCGCCGGGTGAAGGACAGCGTGACCTCGCCCAGCCGCACGCCCAGCTTGCGCATGGTGGCGCGGTTGAGCATGACGCGGTCGTCCATGAGGTACATCCAGTCGTCCATATCGACGTGGTAGATCGAGCCGCCCACCGGCAGCGCGAGCGTGTAGTTCCACTGGAAGGCGTTGCCCCGCGTTTGTCCGCGGGCCTCGCCGATCACGTCGTCCGCCGTGCCGGTGTAGCGCCCGTCGGCAAGCCGCGTGAGGCGCCAGACGCGCCGCTGCGTGGTGCCGTCCGAATAGGTGAAGGCCTCGTCCAGCACGCCCTGGTCGCCCGTCCAGGTGCAGACCATGACCACCGTGAAGCGGCGGGCGATCTGCCCGCTGCGGTCCTGGAAGATGCCGTGCGCATCGATGGTGCCGTTGAAGTACCGGGCCAGGTCGAGCACCGGCTTTTCGCTGGCGTAGCCCTCCAGGTTCTGGCTGGCGCAGCCTGCCAGCAGCACGGGGCTGGCGGCGGCTGCGGCGAGGATGTGGCGTCGGTTGATTGTCATGGGGTACCTCGCAGGGGAAGGGCTGCGCCCGCCGGGGGGCGGCGCAGGATCAGGGCATACAGGGCGATGGCGGCCATCAGCTTGAGCGCGCAGGGCAGCACCGCGTAGGCCAGGCTCAGGGTCTGCAGGCCGGCGTCGCTGCGGGTGCCGGGCGTGTAGCCCAGAGCCCCGAGCAGGGGCAGCGCCAGGCCGGCCGCCAGCGCCAGGTTGAGTTTGGTGGCCAGGTTCCACCAGCCGAAGTACGCGCCTTCGTGCCGGCCGCTGTCGCCCTCGGCGGCGATCACGCCGGCCAGCAGCGCGCTGGGCAGGGCCAGGTCGGTGCCCAGCGCCACGCCCGAGAGCGCGCACACCAGCGCAAACGGCCACACGTCGCCCGCGCCCAGCAGCGCCGTGCCGCTGAACGCCGCAATGGCCAGCAGCATGCCCGCAAGCCAGGTGCGCGCCAGCCCGAAGCGCGCCACGGCGCGCAGCCACAGTGGGATCGACAACGCAGCGCACACGAAATACGTGCCCAGGAACAGCGGCTCCTGCGCGGGCGGGGCCTGCAGCAAGTCCTGGACGAAGAAAAGCACCAGCGTGGCCGGGATGGCGCTGGCGATGCCGTTGAGCACGAATACCGCCAGCAGCCGCCGGAACGCCGGGCGCTGCAGCGGGCGCCACAGGGCGGCCGGTGGTGCCTGCAACGCGGTCTGCCCGGCCGCAGCGGCATCCATCGCAGGCCGTGGCGCGCGGCTCCAGGCCCACCAGCCCAGGCCCAGCGCCAGCGCAAAAACACCCAGCATGGCCGGCAGCCCTGCCAGCGCGGGCAGCAGCGAGGCCAGCACCACGCCCACCAGGGCTGCGCCTTCGCGCCAGGCCACGATGCGGCTGCGCTGCAGCTCGTCCCCACCCAGGCGCGCGCCCCACGACTGGTGCGCGATGCCCAGCTGGCTGTAGGCGAGATAGGTCACCACCAACGCCGCAAAGGCCCAGACGGTGAGCGAACCCGCCGCCTGCACCGGCGGAAAGAACAGACCCGTGAGCCCCAGCGCCATGACTCCCGCAGACACCGCACCCACCCCCAGCACGGCCCGCGTGGAACGGCCGAACAGGTGGTCGGAGAGCCGGCCCAGCAGCGGGTCGGACACGGCATCGAGCAGCCGCGCGGTCAGCAGCAGCCCGCCCAGCGTGGCCAGCGGCATGCCGAACTCCCGCGCGTAATGGTTGGGCAGCAGCACGTACAGCGGCAGCGCGACGAACGCGAGCGGCAGGCCCAGCAGGCCATACGCCAGGCCCTGCCCGGCGCGCAGCGGCGACTGCAGGGCCTGCGGGGTCACGGGGGCGACCCTGCGTTGCGGGGCGAGGCGATGAGTGCCTGGCGCAGCGCCGGCTCCGACGTCTTGGGCGACAGCCAGATGCCGAAGAACAGGCGCGCGAACTCGGCGTCGGGCACCTCGCCCACCACCCGCCCGCCCATGCGGAACACCGCGCCTGCACCGGGCTGGTAGACGCCCAGCAGGCGGTCGCCGGGCTTGACGTCCGGCAGTGCGGCCTGCAGCGCCTGCTGCCAGCGCGCGGCCTGCTCGGGGGTGAAGCTGCCCACACGGCGCATCTCGTCGAGCGAGCGCTTGGCGATGGCATCGGCCGAGAAGCCGCGGTGGTAGGTCAGCTCCAGCGCCAGCGGGTGGGCGGCGTAGTCGCTGGAGTCGAACCCGGGCGCGGCCCACAGGCGCGCACGGTACACATCGAACCCCAGAAAGCTCAACGTGCCCTGGCCCACCAGGCGGGCGCCAGACAGCGGGCCGGCCGCCTCGGCTTCCAGCGCGAACAGGGGTTGCGTATAAAAAATGGCCGTACCGCTTGCCAGGCAAGCGGCAAGCGCTATGTTTTTAATAGCGTTCATCGGTGTGCCTCCGGGGCTGGCCGGTCAGTCCTTGACCAGCGTGTACTGCACCAGGTCGATGTTGCCCATGGCAAAGGCCGCTTCGCAGTAGGCCAGGTAGAACTCCCAGATGTGCATGAAGCGCTGGTCGAACCCGAGCTGCAGGATCTGCGTGCGCTGGGCCAGGAAGCGTTCGCGCCAGCGCTTGAGCGTCTCGGCGTAGTCCTGCCCGAACGCGAATTCGTCCACCACGCGCAGGCCGGCGGCCTCCGCCTCGCGGCGGAACTCGCGCGGGCAGGGCAGGCAGCCGCCCGGGAAGATGTACTGCTGGATGAAGTCGGTGGAGCTGATGTAGCGCGCAAACAGGCTGTCGTCGATGACGATGCTCTGCACGCAGGCACGGCCGCCGGGCTTGAGCAGGCGCTGCACCGCCTGGAAGTATGTGGGCCAGTACTCGCGGCCCACGGCCTCGATCATCTCGATGGAGCACACGGCGTCGTACGGGCCGTCGGTGATGTCGCGGTAGTCCTGCAGGCGCAGGTCCGCCCGCTGCGCGCGGTCGCATTGCGCCATGCGGTCCTGGGCGAAGGCCAGTTGCTCCGTGGACAGCGTGACCCCGGTGACCGACGCGTCGAACTCGGTCACCGCCATCTCGGCCAGCGCCCCCCAGCCGCAGCCGATCTCCAGCACGCGGTGGCCAGGCTGCACGCCGGCCATGCGCAGCGCGCGGCGCACCTTGGCGTGCTGGGCGGCACGCATGTCGCCGCCGGCCTGCCCTTCGAACCAGGCGGACGAGTAGTTCATGGTGTCGTCCAGCCACAGCTGGTAGAACGCGTTGCCCAGGTCGTAGTGGGCGTGGATGTTCTTCTGGCTGTTGGCGCGGGTGTTGCGGTTGAGCAGGTGCTTGATGCGGTACAGCAGCCGCCCGGCCCAGGTGCCGTAGATCACGCCTTCGACCTGCTGGCGGTTGGCGATGAAGACCTTGAGCAGGTCGGTGAGGTGCGGCGTGGTCCAGTCGCCGGCGATGTAGCTCTCGGCAAAGCCGATGTCGCCGGACTTGAGCGCGGCGCTGCACACGTTCCAGTTCTTGAGCGTGATGGCGGCGGTGGGCCCGCCCCCGTGGCCGAAGTGCTGCAGCGTGCCGTCGGGCAGCTGCACCGTCAGGCTGCCGTGCTGCAGCCGCTGCAAGAGCTTCAGGGCCGTGCGGGCGGCGGCGGGCGTGCCCTGGGGCAGGTCGATGGCCGGGCGGCGGGCGGTAGTGCTGGAGGTGTTCATGGCGGTCATCTCGTGCGGTTTGCGGTGGGTGCGTTCCAAGGGCCGGCGATTCGATGGTTCGGTGGTCAACGTTTCAGCAGTTCAGCGGGTCACGGTGGAGGCCGGCGCTGCGGGCTTGCTGTAAAAGCGCACGCGCTTGAGCCACAGCTGCAGCGCCTGCCAGTGGATGCGGGCGATCACGGCCAGCGTCATGGCCGGGTAGCCCCACAGGGCCCGGCGCAGCGTCTTGTCGGTGATGGGGTGCAGGGTGCCGCTCACGCTGGTCTGCAGCAGCGGGCCGGCCGCGTCGTCGTAGTCGATGCGCACCACGGTGCGGCCCGCGGCAACGGAATCGGTGTCGGTGGGCGCTCCGGCCCACGCGGCCAGGGTGCGCATGAAGCGGAACCGGTACCCGCCGCTCACCTCGCAGAACGGCGACACGTGGAACACCTTGCGCGCTGCAAGCTCCACGCCGTAGCGCGGCGCATCGAGCAGGTAGCAGTGGCGCTCGCCGAAAGTGTTGTTGACCTCGACCACGATGGCGCGCAGGCTGCCGTCGGCGCGGTGGCAGTACCAGAAGCTCACCGGCTTGAAGGTGTAGCCCAGCACGCGCGGGTAGCAGTGCAGCCAGACCTCGCCGTCCGCGTCTGCGATGCCCTCGGCGCGCAGCAGCTCCTGCACCCAGGCGAGGGCACCGCCCTGGGCGGCACTGCGGCCGTCGCCGTGGTCGGAATCGTGAAAGCTGATCAGGCCCCGGCGGTTGACCGCGAGCGGGCCGGGTGCCCCCGCAGCCGCGCCGGCCCCGCCCGCCAGGCTGCGCAGCGGCAGCATCAGGAAGAACGTGGGGTAGGCGAACGCGTGCCGCTGCGGGCGCAGCCGGGTGTGGCGCACCTGGCCGAAGCCGATCAGGGGTGCGGGAGCGCCCGGCGTGCTCATCAGGCCGCCTTCGCCCATGCGGTGGGCAGGTTGGCGCGCAGTTGCCTGGCCACCGCCAGGCCCGACTGCAGGCCGTCTTCGTGGAAGCCGTAGCCCGTCCATGCGCCGCAGAACCAGGTGTGGGACTGGCCCTGCAGCTGCTCCACACCCCGCTGGGCGCGGATGGCCGCCAGGTCGAACACCGGGTGGGCGTAGTCGTAGCTGCCGATCACGTGCTCCGGCGCAATCTCGCGCAGCGGGTTGAGCGACACGACCACGGGCTGAGCGAACGGCACGGGCTGCAGCTGGTTGATGAGGTAGTGCAGGCACACACGGGCCGACTCGCGGTGGCCTTCGGCGGCGCGCTCGTAGTTCCAGGCGGCCCAGGCACTGCGCACGCGGGGCAGCACGGCCGTGTCGGTGTGCAGCACGGCGCGGTTGGCCTGGTAACGAATGGCGCCCAGCACGGTGCGCTCTTGCACCGTGGGCTGCTCCAGCAGCGCGAGCGACTGGTCCGAGTGCGTGGCCAGCACCACCTTGTCGAAGTGCTCGGTATGCCGGTCGGTGACCACACGTACGCCGTCTGCGTCGCGCTCCACACGGCGCACGGGGGTGGACAGGCGCTTGTCGGCAATGCCCGCCACGATTTTTTCCACATAGTGCCAGGCACCGCCCGACACCGTCCACCACTGGGGCCGCTGGCTCACCTGCATCAGCCCGTGGTTGTGGCAGAACCGGATCATCGTCGCCACGGGGAATTTCAGCATCTGGTCGGTCGGGCAGCTCCAGATGCAGCCGAGCATGGGCAGGAAGTACCAGTCACGGAACGCGTCGCCAAAGCGGTGCTCCTTCAGGAAGTCGCCCAGTGGCTGCATCAAGGCCGCTTCGGCATTGGCTTGTGCGATGCCGGTACACAGCTTGTTGAAGCGCAGCAGGTCGCGCAGCATGCCCCAAAAGCGGGGGTTCAGCAGGTTGGACCGCTGCGCGAACACGGTGGACAGATTGGTGCCGCTCCACTCCAGCGTGCGGCCACGCAGCGCGCCGGGCACCTGCACCGAAAACGACATGTCGGACTTGGAGGTCTCGACCCCCAGCTCGGCCAGCAGGCTGATCAAACCCGGGTAGGTGCGCTCGTTGAAGACCAGAAACCCTGTGTCCACGCCGTGCGTGACCGGGTTGCCCCAGGCATCGGGCAGCGTCACGTCGACCGTGTGGGTGTGGCCGCCGAAGTAGTCGCCGGCCTCGAAAAGGGTGATGTCCGCATGCCCGCGCAGCTCGTGCGCGACAGTGAGCCCGGAGATGCCGGAGCCGATGATGGCGATCTTCATGGCCGGCCCCCTCTGGCCGGGTCACGGAATAAAAAGGTTGCGAAGCGTCCCGAAACGAATAAGAGAGGGAGGGAGGAGAAGCGCTCCAGGAGATCAGTCGGAACCCGGGGGCCCGAAAGGCTTCGCAACACTAAAACTGTACGTCGCGCAATCGTGTTGCGCAAGAAATAGAGTGGGGCTGTCCCGCCGAAGTTCCAGCCTTCGGACAGGTTTTTTTTAAAGAAACGTAAAGAAAGCATGTCAATCACCGTGCGGGGGCCACCGCCAGTTGCTGCTCGATGGCGCGCACCAGGCCCTGGTTGTCGGGCGCGGTCAGGCTGGAGTACTGGTCGACCAGCTTGCCATCGCGGCCCAGCAGGTATTTGTGGAAGTTCCAGCGCGGGGCCGTGCCGGAGAGTTCGGCCAGCTGGCGAAACAGGGGCGACGCCTCAGCGCCCTTCACGCTGCTCTTGGCGAACATGGGGAATTTCACGCCGAAGGTGCTTTCGCAGAAATCGGCGACCTGCTGGTTGCTGCCGGACTCCTGCGAGAAATCGTTGGACGGGAAGCCCAGCACGACCAGGCCCTTGTCCTTGTAACGGGCGTACAGCTCTTCGAGCCCCTTGTACTGGCCGGTGAATCCGCAGAAGCTGGCGGTGTTGACCACGAGCACCACCTTGCCGCTGTACTGGCACAGGGATTGCGGCTTTTCGTCCTGCAGGCGCAGGAAGGTGTGCTGCAGCGTGGCGGGGCAGCCGGCTGGCGCCACCGTTGCAGCCGCACCGGGCGCCTGCTGCGCGGCTGGCTGGGCCCAGGCCCCGGGCCCGAAGGCGGCGGCCAGCGCGAGGGCGGCGGCGGGAACGGGTCGTAGCAAAAAGGTGGTCATAGGGCTTCCAGCACAGGTCGGTGCGGCCAATTTAACCGCTCCATTATTTTTTGTCCACATGAGTTTTTATTTATACCGATTGGTTACGTCTGGGTGCGGATCCCGGAATCGGTGTGGATCACGCGGCACCTGCATCATGTACGCAGCAGCCGGCCCCATGGATGCGGCCACCATGCCGCAAGGGGATCAAAGTCTGTGGAGAGGGCGCCGCGCACCGCGGCGTACCGGCGCCGCACCGCACCGCACCGCACCGCACCGCGTGAGCACGAGGGGCGCTGGCCGATTGCACAGGCCGCAGGTGTATCTGTCCGTCCGTCGGCGCCGGCGGGTCAGCCCAGGCTCAGCAGGCGGTCGAGCGAGAGCTTGACCCGCACATCCTTGAAGGCCACCACGCCCGTGACCTTCCAGGGTGGCATGCCGGTGTCGCGGGGGATGGGCTCGCCCGTGGGCATGCCTTCGCGGTTGGTCACCACCGCCACCTTGGGCGTCGTGGCCGTGGTGCCGCGGCGGATGACCACACCCACCTCCTGGCTGGCCAGGCGCACGAAGGAACCCGGGGGGTACACGCCCAGGGTCTTGACGAGGGCCGCGCCGGCTTCGTCCACCTGGTGCTCCTCGTCGTAGTAGCTCGCCTGCATGGCCGCGGTGGCCGGCATGGGGGGGCGGGCCGCACGCGGCGCCATGCGCGCGCCGAAGATGTCGGCCCGCTGCAGCAGGCGCGCCATCTGCTGGGCTTCGGTCTTCTTGGCCAGGGGGCCGGGGGTGCGGTGGTGGTGGCAGCGCACGGCCTCCAGCCACAGCGGGTCGGACACGCCCAGGCTGCGCAGCAGGGCCTCGGAGCGCGCAGCGTGGTCTTCCACCGCCGATATCTGTTCGGCGGTGAGCGGGTGGGTCTGCTGGGCGAGCTGGTCTTGCAGCTCGGTCATCGCGATGTTCATGCTCAGCGCCGCCTGGCCCAGCTGCTGCACGCGCGCCTCGGGCCAGCGCAGCATCTCCCGCGCGACCACCATGCACACGCAGCTGACCAGCATCGCATGGGTGCCGCTGTACATGCGCGTTTCCTGCGCCGACAGGTAAATCATGGCCAGCAGCGTCGCGTCCGGCGTCTGCTCGCAGTGGCGCGAGAGCTCGTCGTGCAGGGCCTGGAACCGGCCGCCGAAGTCCGTGGGCGACGGTGACCGCAACAACTGCGTGGCCCGCAGCTGCAGCTCGGGCCAGTCGGGCAGCACCCGGCCGCCCCGGGCGCGCGCGGCCGAGTCCTCGGCCGCCGTCATCTTCATCGCGGCGATCTCGCCCAGGTTGGTGTCGGCGTTCAGCATGCGCTGCAGCTGCGCCAGGTAGGCGCGGTGGCTGCCGCCGGACTCGTCGGTGTCCACGCACAGCTGGCGGCCCCGGGCAACCATCTTGGCCAGCTCTTCGCGGGTGCGGATGATGTAGCCCTTTTGCGCCAGCAGGGTGCCGTCGGCCCCGCGCAGCACAAAAGGCAGCGGCTGGCCGAGCTGGATGGATTCGATGTTGAGGCTGACGAGGTTCATGGTGCTCGTTACATTATCTAACGCCCGCCCCCCATCAAACGCATCGCCTGCCGGGTGATTTCCCGGCTTTTCTGCCGAAAGAACCACCCGGAATGTAAGTGCGTGCTATCAATGCGTGGCTGGTGGCGTTTGCGGCGCTGCGGGCGGTGTGTCGTGATGCCCGCCGCGCAGCCTGCGCATCGTGCGCCCGAACCACTGGCCCACGTCATCCACGCCGGTGAACACGGCCGGGATGACCAGCAGGCTCAGCAGCGTGGAGGTGATCAGGCCGCCGATCACGGCCACCGCCATCGGCGAGCGAAAGCTCGCGTCCGCAGCGCCAATGCCCAGGGCGATGGGCATCATGCCCGCGCCCATGGCCAGCGTGGTCATGATGATGGGCCGCGCCCGCTTGTGGCAGGCGTCGATCAGCGCCTCGAAGCGCGTCAGGCCGTGCTCGCGCCGCGCCAGGATGGCGTACTCGACCAGCAGGATAGAGTTCTTGGTGGCGATGCCCATGAGCATGATCAGCCCGATGAGCGAGGGCATGGAGAAGCTCTTTTGCGCGATTAGCAAGCCCACGAACGCGCCGCCCAGCGACAGCGGCAGCGCCGCCAGAATCGTCACCGGGTGCAGGAAGTCCTTGAACAGCAGCACCAGCACGATGTAGATGCACAGCACGCCGGTGAGCATGGCCAGGCCGAAGCTGGCGAACAGCTCGCCCATCATCTCGGCGTCGCCGATGGTGATCTGGCGCACGCCGGCCGGCAGGTTCTTGATGGAGGGCAGCGCCTCCACGGCCTTGGTCACGTCGCCCAGCGGCTGGCCCGACAGCTCGATCTCGAAGTTCACGTTGCGCGCGCGGTCGTAGCGGTCCACCACGGCCGGGCCGCCGCTGAACTCCAGCGTGGCCACCTGGCCGAGCATCACCGGGCCCTTGCTGCCCGGCACCGACAGGCGCTCGAGCAGCGACAGGTCTTGGCGCGCGTCGTCCTGCAGCTTGACCACGATGGGCACCTGGCGGGATGCCAGGTTGAGCTTGGGCAGCGACACGTCGTAGTCGCCCACGGTGGCGATGCGCAGGGTCTCGGCGATGGCGCTGCTGGTCACGCCCAGGTCGGCGGCACGCGCGAAGTCCGGGCGCACCGCAATTTCAGAGCGCACCAGGCTGGCGGTGGACGAGATGCTGCCCAGGCCGGGGATGGTGCGAAGGTCTTTTTCGACCGCGAGGGCCGCCGTGGTCAGCGCCTGCGGGTCGTCGCCCGAGAGCACCAGCACGTACTTCTCGCCCGAGCCGCCCAGGCCCACCTTGCTGCGCACGCCCGGCAGCGTCTCCAGCGCGGCGCGGATGTGGTTTTCGATGCCCTGCTTGCGCGGCCGGTCGCCGCGCTCGGCCAGCAGGATGGTGAGCGTGGCCTTGCGCGTCTCGGCCCCGGCGCCGCCCATGAAGGGGTCGGCCCCGGCCGAGCCGCCGCCGATGGTGGTGTAAACGCTTTTCACGTGCTCGACCTTGGCGATGCGCTCACGCGCGTCTTCGGACACGGCGCGGGTCTGGGCCAGCGTGGCGCCCGGAGGCAGCTCCAGGTACACCTGGGTCTGCGAGTTGTCGTCCGGCGGGATGAAGCCCGTGGGGAGCAGCGGGATCAGCGCGAGCGAGCCGATGAAGAACGCGCCGGTGGCAATGAAGGTGATCCAGCGGTGCTTGACGCACCAGGACGCCCAGCGCAGGTACACCGTCATCCAGCGCGGGTCCTTGTGCTCGTCCACGATGGGTTTGAGGATGTACGCCGCCATCATGGGCGTGAGCACCCGCGCCACCACCAGGCTGGCGAACACCGCGAGCGAAGCCGTCCAGCCGAACTGCTTGAAGAACTTGCCCGCGATGCCGCTCATGAAGGCCGTGGGCAGGAACACCGCAATCAGCGTGAACGTGGTGGCAACCACCGCCAGGCCGATCTCGTCGGCCGCCTCCATGGCCGCCTGGTAGGGCGTCTTGCCCATGCGCAGGTGGCGCACGATGTTCTCCACCTCCACGATGGCATCGTCCACCAGGATGCCCACCACCAGCGACATCGCCAGCAGCGTGATCACGTTGATCGAAAAGCCCAGCAGATGCATGCCGATGAACGCCGGGATCACCGACAGCGGCAGTGCCACGGCCGAGACGAACGTGGCACGCCAATCGCGCAGGAAGAGCCACACCACCAGCACGGCCAGCAGGGCACCTTCATACAGCAGGTGCATGGAGCCGTCGTATTCCTCCTGCACCGGCTGCACGAAGTTGAAGGCCTCGGTGATTTCGAGGTCGGGGTGCTGCTCGCGCAGCTCCTTGAGCGCGGTCTGCACCGCGCCGCCCACTTCGACCTCGCTCGCGCCCTTGCTGCGCGCCACCTCGAAGCCCACCACGGGCTTGCCGTTGAGCATGGCCAGCGCACGCGGCTCGGCAATGGTGTCGGACACGGTGGCCACCTGGTCGAGCCGCACATGGCGGCCGTCGGACAGCGCGAGCGTGAGGCCCGCGAGTTCCTGCGCCGACTGCACGGTGGCCAGCGTGCGCACGGGCTGCTCGCTGCCGCCCAGGTCGGTGCGGCCGCCGGCGCTTTCGGTCTGCACCAGCCGCAGCTGGCGCGATATGTCGGCGGCCGACGCGTTGAGCGCCTGCAGCTTCACCGGGTCGAGCGACACGTTGACCTGGCGCTGCACACCGCCCACGCGGTTGACCGCGCCCACGCCGCGCACGGCCAGGAGCTTCTTGGCGACGGCATCGTCCACGAACCACGACAGCGCCTCGTCGTCCATGCGGGTGGAGGCGATGGTGAACGCCAGCACCGGCTGCGCGGCCAGGTCCATCTTGGTCACGATGGGGTCGCGCACATCGCCGGGCAGGTCGCCGCGCACGCGGGCCACGGCGGAGCGCACGTCGTCGAGCGCCTCCTGCGTGGTCTTCTCCAGCCGGAACTCGGCCGTGATGGTGGCGCCGCCGTCCTGCACCTTGGTGTAGATGTGCTTCAAGTCCTGCAGCGTGGCGATGCTGTTCTCGATCTTGCGCGCCACGTCGTTTTCGAGTTGCGCGGGCGATGCGCCAGGCAGCGCCACGGTCACCGAAATCGTGGGCAGGTCGATGTCCGGAAAGTTCTGCACCTTCATGGCGTTGAACGACAGCAGGCCGCCGAACGTCAGCAGCACGAACAGCATCAGCGCCGGTATCGGGTTCTTGATGGACCAGGTGGATACATTCATGAAGAACGCTCCTTAATTGATAGCTGGTAGCGCTTTATCAGCGCGCGCCAGGTGCATTTTTGGCTTGAAATCCCGCACGGAGGACGTGCGCGCAGGCTGTGCTGGTGCCGCGGGTGCGGCAGGCGCAGCCACCGGGGCCGCCACGCGCACCAGGTCGCCGTCGTTCAGGAAGCCCGCCCCGCGCACGGCCACCGACGCATTGGCCTCCAGGCCTGACGTCACCTCCACCCGGTCGGCCACGCGCCGGCCGGTCTGCACTTTGCGCATCTGCACGCGCTGCTCGGCCCCCACCACGAAGACGTACGAGAACCCATCGCGCACGACCAGCGCCTCCTGCGGCACGGTGAGCGCATCGCTCTGGCCCAGCGCGAACTCGCCGCGCGCAAACATGCCCGCGCGGAAATCGCTGTTCGCCGGCAAATCGACGTACACCAGCGCATTGCGGGTCTGCGGGTCCACCGTGGGTGCGACCATGCGCACCGTGCCTTCGGCCGTGGCGCCGCTGGCCGCGGTCACGCTGACCTTGGCCCCCGGCGTCACGCGGCGCAGCTCGGTCGACGTGACCTCCGCGCGCCACTCCAGCCGGCCCTTGCGCACCATGCGGAACAGCTCGGTGCCCGCGCTCACCACCGCACCCACGGTGGCGGTGCGGGCAGAGATCACGCCGCTGTCGGGCGCCACCACCTGCGTGTACTTCAGACGCAGCTGCTGCGCGTTCAGCGTGGCCTTGGCGGCCTCCACCCGGGCCTGCGCCGTCTTCTCGGCGGTGGTGTATTGCTGGATCTGCTGCTGGCTCAGTGCACCCGTGGCCTGCAAAGATCGCGCGCGGTCGGCATTGGCCGCCGCCTCGGCCGCATTGGCCTGGGCTTCGAGCAGGCTTGCGCGCATCTGCGCCACGTCGGCCTGCACCGTCTCGGCCGAGAAGGTGGCCAGCACCTGGCCGGCCTTGACCACGTCGCCCACGTTCACGCGCACATCGGTCAGCCGCAGGCCGTTGCTTTCGGCGCCGATGCTGGCCTCTTGCCAGGCAGCCACATTGCCGTTGGCGGCCAGGCGCAGTGGCACTGCCGTGCGCTGCGGCTGGGCCGTGCTCACGGTGAGCGCGGGGCGGGGCTGGTTGGCCTTGGGCTCATCGGCAGCGCGCGACGCGCCCGAGAAGACCAGGGCGCCGCCCGCGGCCAGCACACAGGCGGCGATCACGGCGAAAGCCGTGGGAGAAAACGTGAAACGTTGCGTTGGCGTTGTCATTTTTGTCTGTCCGTTCATCCAGTCGGTGTCAGGAAAAGGAGACTGGCGATCGGCCGGCCTCCCCGTGGTTTCAGTCACTCAGCGCGCGGCGGTGGCCGCAGCAGTGGGTGGGGCTGCGGCGAGGGCTGTTTGCCCGTCCCACCCTCCGCCTGCGGCGCGGTACAGCGCGATCCAGGCCACCTGGCGTTCATGCTGCAGCGCGACCAGCGCGTTCTCGGCCGCGAGCGACGTGCGCCGCGCATCCTCCAGCTCCACCAGGCTGGCCAGCCCGCCGCGCCAGCGGGCCTCGGTCGCATCGAACGAGGTGCGGTAGCCCGCCGCCGCCGTGCGTGCGCTGGTGTTGCGTTCGGCCGTGCTCTGCAGCCGCACCAGCGCCTGCTCCACCTCGCTCACGGCCTGGCGCACCTTGGCGCGGTACAGGGCCGCAGCCTCGTCGTAGCGGGCCTGCGCCGCATCCACCTGCGCACTGCGCCGGCCGCCGTCGAACAGGGGCACGCTCAGCGCCAGCGGGCCGATGGTCCAGGTGTTCAGGTCGGTGGTCACGCCACCGCTGCGCACCCAGGCCGTGCCCACCGAGCCGCTGAGCGACAAACGCGGGTAACGCTGCGCCTGCGCGCTGCCCACCTCGGCGCTGGCGGCAGCGACCTCGCGCTCGGCGTTGTACACGTCGGGCCGCTGGGCCAGCACCTGCGCGGGCAGGGCCGCGATGCTGAACAACGTGTCGGGCGCCGCAGGCGCAGTGGTGGACAGGCGTGCGCGCAGCGCGGGCTCTTCCCAGCCGGTCAGGGCCACCAGGGTCTTCACGTCCACATCGCACAGCATGCGCTGCTGCGATGCGCGGGCCTGGGCTTCGGCGGCACTGGCGCGGGCCAGCGCTGCGGTGGCCGGGGCGGTGAAGCCCGCGCGCTCGCTCAGGTCGGACAACCGCGAGGTCTCGCCGCGCGACTGCGTATCGCGCTCGGCCACGCGCAGTTGATCCAGGCAGGTGCGCAGGCTGCTGGTCTGCTGCGCGACCTCGGCGGCCACGCTCACTCGGGCCTCGTGCCACAGCGCCTGGGCGCCCGCCAGCCGCTGGTCGGCCGCCGCCTTGGTGGCGCGGTTGGCACCGAACACGTCGATCTCCCAGCTGGCCTGCAGCCCGGCCTGCGCCGTGGTGGCAATGCCCGCGAGCTGTTCATTGAAACCCCGGCTGGCATTGCCCTGGCCGTCGAGCGACGGCAGCAGCGCGGCGCGGCTGCTGACCTGCGTGGCGCGCGCCTGCGCAATGCGCGACTGGGCCTGCGCCACGCCGGGGCTGATGGCCTGCGCCGCGTCGATCAGCTCGACCAGCAGCGGGTCGCCCAGCTGCGTCCACCACTGCGCCAGGTCTCCCAGAGAGCCCTGGTGCGGCAACGGCGCCTGCCACGCTACCGGCGGCGGCGCGGGCACCTGGGCGGGCGGTGGCGAGATGGCACAGGCGCCCAGGGCCAGGGGCAGGCAGGCGGCCCACAAAAAACGGGTCTTGCTGGTTGTCATGTGTTGGATGCCTTCTTGTGCGAAGTCCTCGGAGTCTGTGAAGTACCGCGGCGTGCAGGGCGCACCGGGGGTGCGTCGGCCTGCCGCCGTGCGATGTCGCCGCGCACCATGTCCAGGGCGTAGCCGGTCAGCCGCTCCACCCACTGCTCGACGGCCGCTTCCGTGGCCAACTGCGGCGTGATGCCCTGCAAGGCGTCGCGCTGCGTCCACATCTGCATCACCAGGCCGGCCAGCGAAAAAGCGAGCCGGTGGATGTCGTCGTCCACCTCGGTCACGCCCATGTGGCGGCGCAGCACCTGCACCAGGGCCAGGTGGGGCGCGCGGCACTCGCGCTCGAACAGCTCGGGCCAGACGTGGGTCGGGTCCAGCAGCTCGCGGATGTGCAGGCGCACCGATTGGGTGACCAGGTCGTCGTGCTTGAGCGGCTCCAGAAACCCTGCGAAGTAGCGGCTGAGCGCATCGGTCAAGTCCAGCGCGGGGTCGGCGAACACTGGGATCAGGTCGCTGCCGCTGCCAAAGGGTTCGTAGAACGTGGCGGTGTACAGCTGCGCCTTGTCACCGAAGTGGTAGCCAATGGCCGCAACGTTGGTGCCGGCAGCCTCGGCAATGGCGCGCACCGAGGTCTGGGCAAAGCCCTTTTCGGAGAACAGCTGCAGGGCCGCGCGCAGCAGGCGCGCACGCGTGTCTTCGCCGTCGCTGCGGGCGGCGCGCTGGGCGGCAGGAATGACGTGGGCACCAAAACTCATGGCCCCGGATTAGACCACCAGAATTCAAACAGTTGTTTGAATTAATGAATTTTTCAGACCGGCGGCGCCCCGGCAACTTGCAACCATTTGTCACCGCCCGCTGTCGCTGGGGCAACGCCGGGGTCGGCGGTCTACATCCCCAGACCCGCGCCGAACACGGCCAGCCAGAGGGCGAACACGGCGTCGCGCTCGGCCTGCAGCGCGGGCGGCGCGACCTGCGTGGGTGCCTCGTCCAGGCGCGCCACGTGCTGGACGCGGCGCAGTTCGCGGTACGCATCGGCCGCGGCCGTGCCCACGCTTGTTGGCAGCAGCCCCACCTGTTCGGCGTGCCGCAGCAGCGCGATATTGCCCACGTTGCCGCGCAGCTCGGGGTGCGCAGCCGACTGCGACAGCACCAGGTACTGCACCGCAAACTCGGCATCCACCATGCCACCGGGGCTGTGCTTGACGTCGAACCGCCCGTCCTTGGCAGGGTGGGCCGAGCGCACGCGCTCGCGCATCAGCACGATTTCGTCGCGCAGGGCCACCGGGTCGCGTTCGGAGGTGATGACGGCTTCGCGCACCGCGTCGAAGCGCTCGCGCAGCGCATCGCTGCCCATCACGAAGCGCGCGCGCGTCATGGCCTGGTGCTCCCAGGTCCAGGCGGTGTTGCTGCCGCGGCGCTGCTGGTAGTTGGCGTACGCCTCGAAGCTCGTGACCAGCAGGCCCGAGCTGCCGTTGGGGCGCAGCGCGGTGTCGATCTCGTACAAATCGCCTTCGCTGGTCTTCACGGTGAGCCAGTTGATGAGCTTGCGCACGAAGGCGGCATACACCTCGGGGGCGCGTTCGTCGTCGTCATCGAACACGAAGACGATGTCCAGGTCGCTGCCGTAGCCCAGCTCTTTGCCGCCCAGCTTGCCGTAGCCGATGATGCCGAACTGCGGGCTGTCGCGGTGGCGGTTCTTGACCCGGCTCCAGCACCAGTCGGCGGTGATGCGCAGCACGCTGTCGGCCAGCGCGGACAGGTCGTCCGCCACCTGCTCCACCGTGATGCGCCGCTCCACGTCGCGCGCGAGGGTGCGGAAGGTCTCGGCGTGCTGCGCGCGGCGCAGCAGGTTGAGCAGGGTCTCGTCGTCGTCTTCGCCGGTGGACTGCAGCGAGGCCAGGCGCACAGCCAGCTCGCGCTCGAAGTCTTCCACCACGAAGCGCTCGGACAGCAGCGCATCGCCCGCCAGTTCGTCGATCACGCCAGGGTGCTGCAGCATGTAGCGGGCAGGCCATTTGGCGGCGCCCAGCAGGTGCAGCAGGTGCTCGTGCACCGAGGGGCGCTCCAGCAGCAGGGCGAGGTAGCTCTCGCGCCGCAGCAGTGGCTCCAGCCAGCCGACCAGGCGCACCGCCGCGTCTTCGTTCACCTTGCCTTCGGCCAGCCAGCGCGCGGTGCGCTGCACCAGGCGGAACAGGCGCGTGCGCGCTTCGTCGCGCAGGCCCTCGACCCGCGGGTGGTTGCGCCATTCGGCCACGCGCTCCCGAAAGCCGGGGGGCAGTTGTTCGAGCAGGCCTTCCAGTTCAGGCGGCGGTGGCGCAGCCGCCCGGGGGCCGCCGCAGCCGCCGCCGTTGCACTGCTTCTTGCCGCTGCCGCCCAGCAGGGTGTCGAACTCCTGCGCCACCAGTTCGCGGTGCGCGTCGAGCTCGTGCAGGAAGGCGCAGCAGTCGGGGTAGCCCATGGTGTAGGCGATCCAGGCCAGGTCGTCGTCGCGCGTGGGCAGCACGTGGGTCTGCTGGTCGTCCAGGTACTGGATGCGGTGCTCCACGCGGCGCAAAAAGACATAGGCCCGGGCGAGCGCATCGGCCGTCTCCTGCGGCATGAGGCCGGCCTGCGCGATGCGCGGCAGCGCGTCCAGTGTGGGCCGGCGGCGCAGCTCGGGGAACTGCCCGCCGCGCACCACCTGCAGCAGCTGCACGGTGAATTCGATCTCGCGGATGCCGCCGCGCGAGAGCTTGACGTCGTTGGCACGCTCGGGGTGGCCGGCGCTGCGCTTGGCGGCGTGGTCGCGGATCTGGCGGTGCAGGGACCGCAGGGCGTCGAACACGCTGTAGTCGAGATAGCGGCGGAACACGAAGGGCAGCACCACGCCGCGCAGCGCCTGGACCTCGGTGCCCCCGATGCAGTCGCGCGGAGCGACCACGCGGCTCTTGAGCCAGGCAAAGCGCTCCCATTCGCGGCCATGCAGTTGCAGGTATTCCTCCAGCGCCGGCAGCGAGACCGCCGACGGCCCCGAGTTGCCGTTGGGCCGCAGGGCCAGGTCCACGCGGAAAACGAAGCCATGCTCGGTGGTGTCGCCCACCAGGCTGTAGATGGACTTGACGGCCCGCGCGAAGTATTCGTGGTTGGAGATGCGGCCGCGGCCCTCGGGCGTGCCGGCGGTTTCGCCATCGTGTTCGTACACGTAGATGAGGTCGATGTCGCTCGACACATTGAGCTCGCGCGCGCCCAGCTTTCCCATGCCGATGATCCACAGCTGCACGGGCTGGCCCTCGGGCCCGCGCGGCGCGCCGTGGCGCTCATCGAGTTCCTGGCGGGCCTGATGGCAGGCGCGGTCGAGCGCCAGTTCGGCCAGCTCGGTCACCGCGCGGGTGACGTCGGCGAGCGAGGCCCCCTCATCGCAATCGAGCTGGATCAGCCGCTCCATGACCAGCTGGCGCACCACGCGCAAGGCGGTACCGGTGTCCGCGCCGCGCGCGCGCAAGGCCTCGTAGGCCTGCTCCATCGTGGCCAGCACCGGCGGGCCGGGGGGCAGCAGGGGCAGGTCGTCGGCGTAGCGGCGGTGCAGGCGCTGGTAGAAGCGGGAATGGCTGGCCAGCAGCCCCTCGGGCCGGGCCAGGCAGCACAGGTCAGCGGCGGGCGATGGCATGGCAGACATGGCCGGGGACCACATACATAAGGACACTCGTTGGTAGTGAACCCGCGCCGGAGCCGCGGGTCATAATTCCAGCCACATTCAATTCGACCATGATTGCTCCCACCACGCACCCCACACGCCTGCTCAAATTTATGGCAGGTCTCGCACGGTGGTCACTCGGTTTGCTGCTGGCCTTCTGGCTGCTGGTGACCATCGCGTGGGGCGCACTTCATGGCTGGATTGTGCCGCGAATCGGCGAATTCCGCCCGCAGCTGGAGGCACATGCCGCACGGGCTCTGGGGGTTCCGGTCAAGATCGGCGCGATCTCTGCCAAGACCGAGGGGCTGATCCCGTCCATCGAGCTGTCGGACCTGGCCCTGCTCGATGCCGCCGGCCGCACCGCGCTGCGCCTGCCGCGGGTGGTGGTGGCGCTGTCGCCGCGGTCGCTGCTCAAGGGCGGTTTCGAGCAGCTCTATGTCGAACGACCCGAGCTCGATGTGCGGCGCGACACCCAGGGACGTATCCATGTGGCGGGCCTGGACTTTACGCAGGAGCAAGGCGACAGCAGCGCCGCGGCCGACTGGATCTTCTCGCAGGGCGAGGTGTTCATCCAGGGCGGCACGGTGCGCTGGACGGACGAGCAGCGCGGCGCCCCCGAACTGGCGCTGGAGAAGGTGGACCTGGTGCTGCGCAATGGCAACTGGCACCACCACATGCGCCTGGATGCCACCCCGCCCGAAGCCTGGGGCGAGCGGTTCACGGTGGTCGGCCTGTTCCGCGCGCCGCTGCTGAGCGCCCGCGACGGCAACTGGAAACACTGGAACGGGCAGGTGTATGCCCACTTTGCGCGGGTCGATGCGTCGCGGCTGCGCCACTATGCCGATGTGGGCATCGAGGTGGCGCAGGGCCGCGGGGCGCTACGCGCCTGGGCGGATGTGCAGCGCGGGCAGATCGTGGGCGGCACGGCCGACCTCGCGCTGGCCGAAGTCAACGCCACCCTGGGCCCGCAGTTGCAGGCGCTGGTGCTGCCATCCATCCAGGGGCGGATGGGCGGGCGCCGGCTCAACGGCGGGTTCGAGTTTTCCACGCAGTCCCTGCAGTTTGAGACCGACGACGGCCTGGCCTGGCCCGGCGGCAACCTGCGGCTGGTCTACACCGATGCCACGGCCAAGGCACCGGCCCAGGGCGAGTTCCGCGCGGACCGGCTGGACCTGGCGGCCCTGGCGCAGATCGCCAGCCGCCTGCCCCTGGGCGAGACGGCGCACACCGCGGTGCGCACCTACACGCCGCAAGGGCAGGTGGACGAGATCCAGGCCACCTGGAAAGGCCCGCTCGAGAAGCTGCAGCAATACCAGGTGCGCGGACGCATCCGCGGCCTGGCCTTGGCGGGCGACACCAGCAGCGGCGCACCCACGCACCTGGGCCTGCGCGGCGCCACGGTGGACCTCGACATGACGCAGGGCGGCGGCAAGGCGGCGCTGACCATTGCCTCGGGCGCGCTCCTGCTGCCCGGGGTGTTCGAAGACCCGGTGCTGCCGCTGGACCGCCTGAGCGCCGACGTGCGCTGGCAGCTCGAAGGCAGCCGCATCGCGGTGCAGGCCAACGACGTGCAGTTTGCCAACGCCGACGCGCAGGGCGAGGCCCGCGCCACCTGGCACACCAGCGACGCGGCCAAGGTGTCGCACCAGTCGCGCTTTCCGGGCGTACTGGACCTGAGCGGCACGCTGCACCGCGCCGACGGCACGCGCGTACACCGCTACCTGCCGCTGTCCATCCCTCCCGACTCGCGCCACTATGTGCGCGACGCAGTGGTGGCGGGCAGTGCCAGCAACGTGCAGTTCCGCGTGAAGGGCGACCTGCACCACCTGCCCTTCAACGACCCCAAGCTGGGCGAGTTCCGCATTGCCGCCCGGGTGAAGGACGTGACGTACGCCTACGTTCCGCCCAGCCTGCAGCCCGCCGGCACCCTGCCCTGGCCAGCGCTGACCGACCTGTCGGGCGAGTTGATCTTCGAGCGCTCGTCCATGCAGGTACGCAGCGCCACCGGCACGTTTGCCGGGCGCCAGGGCCTGAAGCTGTCCAAGGTGGACGCCAAGATCCCGGACCTGGCGCACACCGTGGTCGCCGTCAGCGCCGATGCCCGCGGCCCCCTGCCCGAAATGCTGGCGCTCATGGCCACATCGCCCCTGGGCCGCATGACCGGCGGCGCGCTCGACCAGGCCAGCGGCACGGGCACTGCGGACCTGCAGCTGCGCCTGTCGCTGCCCATCAGCGACATCAACAAATCCAAGGTGCAAGGCAGCGTCACGCTGGCGGGCAACGACGTGCGCATCACGCCCGACACCCCCGCCCTGAGCCGCGCGCGCGGCGCGGTGCAGTTCACGGAAACGGGCTTTTCATTGCAGGGTGTGCAGGCAATGGCACTGGGCGGCAACGTCAAGCTCGAAGGCGGCATGCGCGCGCTGCCGGCCAACGCACCGGCCACCGAGTCCGCCGTGCAGCTGCGCGCGCAGGGCACGGCCACGGCCGAAGGACTGCAGCAGGCGCCGCAGCTCGGCCTGCTGTCGCAACTGGCGCGGCGCGCCACGGGCAGCGCGCCGTACTCGATGGCGCTGTCGTTTCGCCGCGGCGTGCCCGAGGTGCAGGTGACCACCAGCCTGCAGGGCCTGGCGCTGGCACTGCCGCCGCCGCTGGGCAAGACCGCCGAGACCAGCCTGCCCCTGCGCTTTGAAAACCAGGTGCTGCGCGAGTCGCTGGCGGGCCTGACGCACGGCAGCCACGGCCAGGGCACCAACGGCACGGGCACCGGCGCGGGTAGTGGCAATGGCAATGGCAATGGCAACGGCGCGGAGGCCCCGCCGCTACGCGACCAGATCACCGTGGACCTGGGCTCGGTGGGCTCGGCCATGTATGTGCGCGACATCAGCGGCCCCCAGCCGCGGGTGCTGCGCGGCACCATCGGCGTCGGCCTGACGGGCGGCGAATCCTCTCCCATGCCGGCGCAGGGCGTGGCCGCCAACATCAACCAGGGCCGGCTGGACGTGGATGCGTGGGAGGACGTGCTGAGCCAGGCCACGTCCGGCACCGGCGCCGCGGCACGCGCACCGGCCTCTGCCGCTGGTGCCACGGCAGCAGCGGCCCCGGGCACGCAGACCCTGACGCAGGACTACATGCCCACCACGCTCGCGCTGCGCGCGCGCGAAATCACGCTGCAAGGGCGCACGCTGCACAACATCGTGGCCGGGGCGCTGCGCGACGGCACCACCTGGCGCGCCAACCTGGATGCCACCGAACTCAACGGCTACCTGGAGTACCGCCAGCCCGGCTCCGCCGATCACCCCAACGGCCGCCTGTTCGCGCGGCTGTCGCGGGTGAACATGCCGCAAAGCGACGTGAACCAGGTGGAGTCGCTGCTGGACGAGCAGCCCGGCGCCCTGCCGGCGCTCGACATCGTGGTGGACGACTTCGACCTGCGCGGCAAGCGGCTCGGGCGGGTGGAGATCGAGGCGCAGAACCGCGGCGGCGATGGTTCGCAGCGCGAATGGCGCCTGTCCAAGTTCAACATCACCGCGCCCGAGGCCGTCCTGACCGCCAGCGGCAACTGGGCGGTGCTCAACGCGGCGGGCTCGGGCCCGCGCGAGGCCGATCGGCGCACGGTGCTCAACTTCCGGCTGGACATCCGCGACTCGGGCGACCTGCTGACCCGCATGAGCATGCCCGGCGTGATCCGGCGCGGCAAGGGGCGGCTGGAGGGCCAGGTCGCCTGGGTGGGCGCGCCCTTCAGCCCCGACTACCGCTCCATGACGGGCCTGATCAACGTGAACATCGAGACCGGCCAGTTCCTCAAGGCCGACCCGGGGCTGGCCAAGCTGCTGGGCGTGCTGAGCCTGCAGTCCCTGCCGCGGCGCCTGACGCTCGACTTCCGCGATGTGTTCAGCGAGGGCTTCGCGTTCGACTTCGTGCGCGGCGACGTGCGCATCGAGCAGGGCGTGGCCACCACCAACAACCTGCAGATGAAGGGCGTGAACGCCGCTGTGCTGATGGAAGGCAGCGCCAACATCGACCACGAAACGCAGGACCTGCGCGTGGTGGTGGTGCCCGAGATCAACGCCATGACGGCGTCGCTGGTGGCCACCGCCATCAACCCGGTGATCGGCCTCGGAAGCTTCCTCGCGCAGGTGTTCCTGCGTGGGCCGCTCATCGAGGCCGCCACGCAGGAGTTCCGCATCGACGGCACCTGGTCCGACCCGCGCGTGGTGCGCGTGCCGCGCCGTGCGCGCGATGCCCTGCCCGGTGCTGAGGCCCCATCGCGCAGCAGCCCCCCGGCCAAACCAGGAGAAACGTCATGATGCAAGTTGCAGCGATTCAGATGGTGTCGGGCACCCGGCTCGAAGACAACCTGGCCGCCGCGCGCGCCCTGCTGGAGCAGGCGGCGCAGGGCGGTGCCGAGCTGGCCGTGCTGCCCGAATACTTTTGCGTGATGGGCCACAAGGACACCGACAAGCTGGCCCTGGGCGAAGCCGCCGGTAAAGGCCTGATCCAGCGGTTTCTGGCCACCGCGGCGCGCGAGCTGAAGCTGTGGGTGGTGGGCGGCACGCTGCCCCTGCAGACGGCCACGCCTGAGCGCGTGCGCAACACCACGCTGGTGTTCGACCCCAGCGGCGCCTGTGTGGCGCGCTACGACAAGATCCACCTTTTCTATTTCGACAACGGACGCGAGCAGTACCACGAAGGCCGCGTGATCGAAGCGGGCGACACGCCCGTGCAGTTCGACCTGCCATCGCGCGGCGGCCACACCTGGCGCGTGGGGCTGTCGGTGTGCTATGACCTGCGGTTTCCGGAGCTGTACCGCGCGCATGCCAGCGCCGGGGCCGACCTGCTGCTGGTGCCCAGCGCCTTCACCCACACCACGGGCCAGGCGCACTGGGAGGTGCTGCTGCGTGCCCGCGCGGTCGAGAACCTGGCCTATGTGCTGGCCCCCGCCCAGGGCGGCGTGCACGAGAACGGCCGCCACACCTGGGGCCACACCATGCTGGTGGACCCCTGGGGTGTGGTGCTGGCCGAACAGGACCAGGACGCGGGCGTGGTGCAGGGCACGCTGGACCCTGAGCGCCTGCGCAGCGTGCGCCTGCAGCTGCCGTCCTTGTCGCACCGCGTCTTGTGAAGCTGGGGCCACGCACCCTGTTGCGGCGCTGGCGGGGCGCCTGGCGGCGCTGGTCGCTGTGGACGCTGCTGGTGCTGCTGGTGATCTCCATGCTGGCCACCATGGTGTGGCTGGCGGGGCGCTACGAGGCCAGCCAGGTGCAGACGCGGCTGGAGCGCGACACGGCCGATGCTGTGTCCGACATCCGCGTGGCGCTCACGCGCAACCTGCAGAGCCTGCAGGCCCTGCACGCGGGTGAACCGGGCCAGCTGGCCTGGGAGGTGGATGCGGCGGAGCTGCTGCGCAGCCGCCGCGAGCTGGTGCGCATCGAATGGCGCGACGCCAATCTGCGGATGCGCACCCATGCGCAGTCGCCCTACCGGCCGGTGGCCTGGGATGCGCGCATCCGCGAAGGCCACCAGTCCGACGCCGCCATCGCCTGCACCAACGCACGCCGCCTGAGCAGCCCCTCGTACTCCAGCAGCTACTTTCAGCCCCACGGCGACGGCCTGGGTTCTGAAATGATGGAGCTGTGCCTGCCGCTGACCGGTGGGGGCCGCCACACCGGCTTTCTGGTGGCCACGTATTCGCTGCAGGACGTGCTGGTGAACCTGGTGGCGCACAACCTCACGCGCAGCCAGGAGGCATCGTTCACCGAGGCCGACGGCACACGCCTGGCAGTGCTGGGCGCAGCGCGCAGGGGCTCGCGCATGTTCACCGCACAGCACCTGCTGGACCTGCCCGGCACCACGCTCGTTCTGCGCATGGACACCTGGCACAGCGCACCCAGCCTGTTCCCCAACGTGCTCACCGCGCTGGTCACGGCCATGTCCATCGCGCTGGTCACGGTGATGGTGGTGCTGGTGCGCGACAACCGCCGCCGGCTGCGCGCAGAGCGCGACCTGGCCGATGCGCTGGCGTTTCGCAAGGCGATGGAAGACTCGCTCGTCACCGGCTTGCGCGCGCGCGACCTGGAAGGCCGCATCACCTACGTGAACCCGGCGTTCTGCGCCATGGTGGGGTTCAGCGCACAGGAGCTGCTGGGCCAGAGCGCGTCCGCCCCCTACTGGCCGCCCGAGCTGGTGGACGAGTACCGCCAGCGCCAGGCCATCCGCCTGTCCGGCCAGCACATACCGCCGCGCGAGGGGTTCGAGTCGGTCTTCATGCGCAAGGACGGCACGCGCTTCCCGGTGCTCATCATCGAGGCGCCGCTCATCAACGCCCAGGGCCAGCACACCGGCTGGATGAGCGCGTTTCTGGACATCAGCGAGCAACGGCGGGTGGAAGAGCTCTCGCGCGCATCGCAGGAGCGCCTGCAGGCCACGGCACGCCTGGCCACCGTGGGCGAGATGGCCTCGCTGCTGAGCCACGAGCTCAACCAGCCGCTGGCCGCCATATCGAGCTATGCGACGGGGTCGATGAACCTGCTGGAAGCGCCCGCCGGGGCCGGCAGCACGCCAGCGCCTGAAAGCCTGCAGGATGTGCGCATGGCCATGCAGCAGATCGCCCGCCAAGCGGAGCGGGCCGGCAAGGTGATCAAGAGCGTGCACGACTTCGTGCGCCGCCGCGACCAGGCGCGCGAGGCCGTGTCGGCCCAGCAGCTGATCGACGCCATCCTGCCGCTGGCCATCCTGCAGGCCCGCAAGCTCGCCGTGCGCGTGAACACCACGGTGGAGCCCGGCCTGCCGCCGGTGCTGTGCGACCGCACCATGGTCGAGCAGGTGCTGCTCAACCTGGCGCGCAACGCCATGCAGGCCATGGACGACCCCGAGATCCGCCACCGCGTGCTCGACATCCGCGTGCGCCGCGCGGCCTCCAACCAGCACAGCGGCTGGATCGAATTCGCCGTGACGGACGTGGGCACCGGCATCCCGCCCGACGTTGCGACCCGCCTGTTCACGCCGTTCTTCACGACCCGGCCCGAAGGCATGGGCCTGGGCCTGTCGCTGTGCCGCACGGTGATCGAGCAACACGGCGGTTTTCTCGGCTTTGCCCCCCATGAGCCGCGTGGTACGGTATTCACCTTCACGCTCCCCGTCTCCCAACCCGCGCCCCCACCCTGATGGAACCCATCACCAACGCCACCGTGTACATCGTGGACGACGACGCCAGCGTGCGCGAGGCCCTGGCCTGGCTGCTGCGCTCGCGCAGGCTGCCCAGCGAGTCGTTCGACAGTGCCGAAGCCTTCGACGCGATGCTCAAGACCCGCCCTGCGCAGCGCCAGCCCTGCTGCCTGCTGCTGGACGTGCGCATGCCCGGCATGAGCGGGCTGGCGCTGTTCGACCTGCTGGCAGTGCGGGGCGACCTGGCCACCATGCCGGTGATCTTCCTCACCGGCCATGCCGACGTGCCCACCGCGGTGGACACCGTCAAGCGCGGTGCCTTCGACTTTTGCGAAAAGCCGTTTTCCGACAATGCTTTGGTCGACCGCATCGAGCAGGCCCTTGCCCAGTCGGCCGCACGCCTGGCCCAGCTGCGCGAACGCAGCGACCTGCAGGTGCGGCTCGCCGACCTGACCGAGCGGGAACGCGATGTGATGGATTTGGTGGTCGCGGGCCTGCCGAACAAGCTGATCGCCGATCAGCTCGACATCAGCGTGCGCACGGTGGAAGTCCACCGCTCGCGCGTGTTCGACAAGATGCAGGTGAAGTCAGCCGTCGAGCTGGCCAACCTGCTGCGCGCAGGTCAATGAAGCCGCCGGCTCTGCACTGAGCCGCTGCGGCGTGCGCAACCCAGGCTGGTGAGCCTGGGTCGTTGCGCCTGGGGCTGTCAGCCCCGAGGATCAACCGCGGGGGCGTTCGCCCACAAAGATCTCGACGCGCCGGTTGCGGGCGCGGCCGTCGGCCGACTCGTTGGTGGCGATGGGGTAACGCTCGCCCATGCCGTCGATGGCGATGCGGCGGCCGTCCACGCCCCGCGCAGCCAAGTAGCTGCGTGTGCTGGCGGCGCGGTCCACCGACAAGGGGTTGTTGATGGCATCGCTGCCGGTGTTGTCCGTGTGGCCCACGATGCGCACGTCCGTGTTGGGGTTGTTGCGCAGCCCGGCGGCGAACTGGTCAAGCACCGGTGCGAAGTTGGGCTGAATGTCCGAGCGGCCCACGGCGAACGAAATGTCGCTCGGGATGTTGAGCATGAGCTGGTTGTCGGCGGTCTGGGTCACGGCAATGCCGGTGCCCTGGGTCGCACGCTCCATCTCGCGCTTTTGGCGCTCCATGTTCTGCGACCAGATGTAGGTGCCCAGTGCGCCCACGCCGGCACCCACCACGGCACCGGTGCCAGCGCTGCCGCCGGTGGCCGAGCCGATCACGGCACCCGCCAGTGCCCCCACGCCAGCGCCCGTGGCGGTGCGGCGTTGGGTATCGTCCATGTTGGCGCAGCCGGTGGCCAGGATGACGACGGCGGCGGTGGCGCCCCAAAGAATGTTTCTGCGCATGTGTGTGCTCCTTGAATGATCAACGGGAGCTGGGCGCTGCGGGAGTTCCGGTCGCGGGCTGCAGCCTGTTCTTGGCGGCAAGCCTCGGTAGCGCCCAGCTGATCCGCCATCTTGGAGTGGCGCGCGGAGGCGCGCCATCGGCACAGGGGCCCCTTGGTTGTAGGACTGGGTCGCCTGCCTCCCGGCAGAGCCCAAGCGCAGAAGGTCAGGAAGAACCGGGCGGCGGCGCAGGCGGCTTGGGGCCGGGCGCTTCAGGCGGTACAGGTGCAGGCGCGTCCTGACTCGGCGGCTTGAGCTCGCCCCCCTTGCGCCCCGAAAACATGGTCCACCAGACAATTGCCCCCAGCAGCACCAGCGCAAGCAGCGCTTCAAGCAAAATCAGCCCCATGACATTGACACTCCTGCGCCTTGTATCGACGGCGCTGATTGTAGGAACGCTGGTGGCCTGCTCCAGCCCTCCGCCCGCAAGCCCCTCCCGCACCCCGGCCATCCCGGCGCCCTTTCCGTCCTTGCCGCCCGGCGCGGTGGTGCTGCCGGGCGACAACGGCCCGCTGCCCCCGCCCATGGCCCAGCCCAAGAGCCGCTGGGTGCCCGTGCGTTGGGCCGAGCTGCCGGGCTTTACCGAAGACGCGCTGCACGAGGCCTGGAATGCCTGGATCAAGAGCTGCGAACGGCCCGCGCCGCCCTTCACCGCGCTGTGCAGCGACGTGCGCCAGCTGAGCATCGCCACCGCCGAAGAGCAGCGTGCGTGGCTCATCGCGCGGCTGCAGCCCTACCGCGTGGAGGCGACCGACGGCAACCCCGACGGCCTGCTCACGGCCTACTACGAGCCGATGATGGACGGCGCGCGCCAGCCGGGCAACGGCTTCAACGTGCCCATCTACCGCACGCCCGCCGGGCTGGGCGCGCGCAAGCCCTGGTATACGCGCCAGCAGATCGAGTCGATGCCCGAGGCACAGGCCGCGCTGGCCGGGCGGGCCATCGCCTGGCTGCGCGACCCGGTCGAATCGATGGTGCTGCACATCCAGGGCTCGGGCCGCTTGCGCATCACCGAGGCCGACGGGTCGGTGTCGCTGGTGCGCGTGGCCTACGCGGGCACCAACGACCAGCCCTACCAGAGCATCGGCCGCTGGCTGCTGGACCAGGGCTACACGCGCGACGCGACCTGGCCCGGCATCCGCGCCTGGCTGGCGGCCAACCCGCAGCGCACCAACGAGCTGATGTGGACCAACCCGCGCTATGTGTTCTTCCGCGAGGAGCCTTTGAACCCGCTGGACGCCGGCTTCGGCCCGCGCGGCGCGCAGGGCGTGCCGCTTACGCCCGGCCGCTCCATCGCCGTGGACCGCCAGAGCATCCCGTACGGCACGCCGGTGTGGCTGGCCTCCAGCGGCCCCCAGGTGCAGCTCAACCGCATGGTGATGGCGCAGGACACCGGCAGCGCGATCCTGGGTGCGGTGCGGGCCGACTTCTTCACGGGCTGGGGCCCGGAGGCCGGAGACATTGCCGGGCGCCTGAAGCAGAACCTGCGGCTGTGGGCGCTGTGGCCCAAATAATGGTCAAAAATGCCTCTACCGCTTGCCTGACAAGCGCCAAAAGCTATTAAAACAGGAGCATCCGTGCGCGTGACCCTGCCCCAGCTGCGCACCGTGCTGCTCGCCCAGTCCATCGAGCAGGTGGATGCCGGGCGCACCCTGGTCAGCCAGGCCGACTGGGACGAGGCCACGCGCACGGCCGTGGCAGCCGCCCGCCAGCGCGGTGCGCAGCGCGTGGGCGCGGGCGATGTGGTGCTGGAGCGTGCCGACACCGTCGCCCGGCGCGCCAGCGGCCGGGACACCACCGTCGCCGCCCTGCACGAGCCCGGTGCTGCCGGGCGCTGGCTGGCGCGCGGCCTGCCGCTGCTGGCCCTGGCGATGGGCCTGGCCATCGACCGCATCGCCAACGCCCACCGGGTGGACCTGCTGTCGCCACCGCTGCTGATCGTGCTGGCCTGGAACCTGTGCGTGTACCTGCTGATGGCCTGGCGTGCCTGGCGCCCGCCCGCCACGGGGCTGCCGCTGCTGCAGGGCCTGCGGCAGCTCACCCGCCGCCTGGGCTCGGGCCGGGGGCGCGGGCTGGCAGCGCGCATCGCGGCGGACTTCCATGCGCGGTGGTGGGCCCACACGGCCGACCTGCAGGTGCAGCGCGCGGCCCGTGTGCTGCACCTGTGCGCGGCGGCCTGGGGCGCGGGCATTGCGCTGTCGCTGCTGCTGCGCGGGCTGGTGGTGCGCTACCAGTTCGGGTGGGAGAGCACCTTCCTCGACGCCACGCAGGTGCATGCCATCGTGTTGGTGCTGTTCTGGCCGCTGACTGTGCTGTTCGGCACGGCCCCCTTCACGCTGCAGGAGATCGCGGCCACACAGAACTTTGCCGGCGAGGGCGCGGGCGGCAGCCGCTGGGTGTGGATGTACGTGGGCCTGCTGGCGCTGGTGGTGGTGCTGCCCCGCCTGGCGCTGGCGGCCTGGGCGCGCTGGCGCGAGGCCCGCTGGCACGCCCGCATCGACCCGGGCGATGCCGCATTCGACGCGCTGCGCGCCGCCCTGCCGGGCGACCTGCTGATCGGCCTGCACGGGCCCTTGGCCGAGGTGCTGCAAACCGCCGCGGTGCAGACCCCGCAGGGCGACCGCCTGCAGTTCGGCGATGCCCGCCAGCCGGTGGACGCGGTGCTGGCGTGGACCACCGACGCCCCACCGCCCGCCTGGCAAGGCGCGCCGGTGCTGGCACTGCGGTGGGAAGCCTTTGCCGCCAGCTGGGTGCTGGAGCCCACGCTGTTCGATCGCCTGACCGCCGCGCTGCCAGCGCAGCAACACGCGCTGAGCCGCCTGCGCGCGGCCTGGGTGGAGCGCAACGAGCTGCGCTTTCGCGAATCGCTGCAAGCCCTGGCCCGGCACCTGCGCGAGGTTGCGCAACCCGCACCAGGCGGTGAGACGGGCGACGCCAACGCCAAGTCCGCGCGCTACGCCCAGCAGGTGCAGACGCTGGACGCCGCGCTGCGCACGCTGCACGGCCAACTGCCTGCGCCCAGCCTGCACGCATCCAACGCCCCGCACGGCCACGCGCTGCTACCCGCCACGCGCCGCACCAGCAATACCGCCCTGGCCGTGGGCACATCCGCCGGCGCCGCAGCGGGCGCGGCGGCAGGTGCCAAGGCCGGTGCGCTGATCGACATCGGCACCGGCGGCCTGACGCTGGGCGCGGGCACCGCCCTGGGCGCGCTGCTGGGCGGCACCACCGCCTGGGTGCTGCGGTCCCTGCAGAAGAAGGACGATGGGGACGCGCTGCTGCGCCACGCGGTGGAGGCGGCCTGCACGCACTACCTCGTCATCGCGCACCTGGAGCGGGTGCCACCGGCCGATGCCGACCGGCTGGCAGAGCGATGGCGTGCCGAGGTCACCGGCACGGTGGCCGCGCACGGCGATGCGTTGGCTGCGGCGCTGCGACGCACGGGGCCGGGGGATGACGCGATGCAAGCGGTGCAGGCGCTGCTGCACACCATGCTGACCGGGATACTGCGGCGCAGCTTTGCGGCTGCGGCCACGGCAGCACCGGCCGACGCAGCCTGAAATCCAAGCCTTTTGGGCCGCTACCGCTGTATAGGCAAGCGCCAGCAGCTATTAATTCAATAGCAAACCAACCGCAAGCCTCACGGACATGGCGTCCGGGCCGCCTCGGTCTCCACGCGCGGTGCCGCCACGGCCGGCGGCTCGGGCGGCTTGGCGGGCGGCACGCTCACGGTGCGCAGCTGGTCGCCGTCAATGCGGTATTCGTACTCGCGGGTGGAGCCGATCATGTCCGTCTTGAAGGTGCTGCTGGCCATGGTGGCCGCGTACACCTGGGGCCGTACGACCTGGTAGCGGTACGCGGTGGTGGAGCTGCCGGTGGAGGTCTTGCAGGTGGACTCGAACAGGGTCTGCTTGAACTGCAGGGTGCAGCGGCCCGAGGTGTCCTCGGCTTGGGTGCCGTCCTGCACGTACAGCACGATCTTGGTGGCGCGCCAGCAGCCGAGCAGGCCGGCGGCGCTGGGGGCGCTCTCCGAACTTGCAGAACTTGCAGCATTTGCAGCGCTCACGGCTTGGGGCGCTTGGGGCGCTTGGGGCGCTTGGACCGCCTGTGCGCACGATGCGGCACCGACCAGACACAGCAACAGGCTGGGCGTGAAGCGCTTCATGCGGCGCTCCCCGGGGTCGCGGCATTGGCGCTGAGCGCCAGGTACGCACCCATGTCGTAGACCGCGCTGCGCTCCAGCACGCCCACCGACACCTCCACGCCCGCGGCCTTCAGGATCTCGATCCCAGCGCCGGCATTGCGCGGGTCGGGGTCGAGCATGGCCACCACCACCCGCTGAATGCCGCGCGCCACCAGCGCCTTCGCGCACGACGGCGTGCGGCCATGGAACGAGCACGGCTCCAGCGTGACGTAGGCGGTCACGCCGGCCAGATCGCCGGGCGACTGGGCCAGCGCCATGGCCTCGGCGTGGTGCTGGCCGGGCGGCTGGGTGAACCCGCTCGCCATCACCGCACCGTCCTTCACGAACACGCAACCCACGGGCGGGTTGGGCAGGCAGGCTGGCAGGGCTTTGCGGCCCTCGGCCAGGGCAAGGCGCATGAAAACTTCGTCGGATGCGGACATGGTCGAAAGCGTTGGACAAGGAAGGCGGGCCCGCATGCCGGGGCCGCACCGCTCAGGGTGGGTATTGTGAGTCAGCCGCGGTTCGGGCCTTGCCGAGCCGTCATGACTCGACCGCCCACCGCGTCACCCGTGGCGGTGCGTCGCCCACATGGAACGCGAGCTTGCGGTCGCGCAGCGCCACGTCGGACGCCGTCACGCGGTCGAAGCGCCGCAGGTGCTCCGTCCACGACTCGTCCTCGATGCGCTCCACATAGCGCGCGGGCTGGCTGATGTCGTGCAGCAGCTGCCAGGCCAGCGCGCCCTGGCGCAGGCGGCTGCGGCGGCTCTCTTGCATCACCGCGCGGAATTCGGTGGCACGCGTGGGGTCGATGAAGTATTCGATGGTGACCACCACATGCCCGGTACTGGGCGGCGCATCGGCCACCGGGGCCTTGAAGGCACGGGAGGGGCTCAGGTCCTCCTCCATGCTGCGGTCGGCCACCAGGCGCTGCACCAGCAGCATGGCCACCACGCCGGTGCCGGCGGCAATGCCCAGGCTCACGTGCACGTCGCTGAGGGTGGCCACCTGGCCCCACACCGCGGCCCCGAGGGCGGTGGAGCCCATGATGGCCATCTGGTAGATCGACATGCCGCGTGCGCGCACCCAGTTGGGCAGTGCGAGCTGGGCCGATACGCTCAACGAATTGGCCGTGGTGATCCACGCCATGCCGGCCACAAACATCGCGGGCACGGCCACGTACACATTGGGCGCCACGGCCATCACGCCCGTGGCCACGGCCTGCAGGGCCGTGCCGCGGATCACCAGCACATCGCGCGCCATGGCCTGGCGCAGGCGCGGCAAGAACATCGCGGCGGTGATGGCCCCCGCGCCCATGCTGGCCAGCAGCAGCGTGAAGGTGCCCGCACCGCCGCCCTCCAGGCCCCGGGCCAGCAGCGGCAGCAGGGCCAGCAGCGCGGTGGCGTGCAAGAAGAAGATGGAGATGCGCCACAGCACGGCGCGCATGCGCGGCGACTGGCGCACGAACTGCAGCCCCACGCGCATGGCGCTGGGCAGCCTTTCGCGGCCCAGCGGGCTGGGCACGTGGGTGCGCTTCCAGCGCATGATGACCAGGCCCGAGATGACCGACAGCACCGCGTTGAGCACGAACACCCAGGCACTGCCCGCGCTGGCGATGATGGCGCCGGCCAAGAGCGGCCCGATGATGCGCGATGCGTTCATCGCCACGCCGTTGAGGGCCAGCGCCGCGGGCAGCTGCGGGCGGCTGACCAGTTCGGGCACGATGGCCGCGAACACCGGCCAGCGCATGGCCAGGCCGATGCCGTTGGCAAAGGTGAGCATCAGCAGCAGCGGCGCCGTCATGCCGCCGGCCATGACAAACACGCACAGCACCAGCGCCACGGCCGCCACCCAGAACTGCGTGGCGATGAAGTAGCGCCGCCGGTCCAGGATGTCGGCCAACGCGCCGCTGGGCAGGCCCAGCAGGAACACGGGCAGGGTGGAGGCCGACTGCACCAGCGCCACGAGGATGGGCGAGGTGGTGAGCGTGGTCATGAGCCAGGCGGCCGCCACGTCGTTCATCCACATGCAGGTGTTGGCCGCCACCCAGGTGAGCCACAGCATGCGAAACACCGGCACGGACAGCGGCGCCAGGGGCGACAGCGAGGCCGCCTGGCTCAGCTGTGCGGCGGCGCTCTGGTCGAGCTGGGCGGCAACGGATTCTTCGGTGCCCTGCGCGGTCGCGGCGCGGTCTGCGGCGGCCGCGTCGTCGGTCGGCCCGCGCGCTGCGGCATCGGCAGCGGGGGTCAGGTCAGGAGCGGGGGTGGGCGCAGTGCTGCGCGTGCTTTCGTGGGACGGCAAAGGTGGCATGTCCTCCCATTGTGCGACGGTTGGCGCGGCCATGCTGCGTGCGGCACCGAATAGCCACCTTGGCGGAGCGCCGCACCATCACCACACGGCACGGTCACACCGCATCGCGCGGCGAATCCGGCGCACTGCTCGCGGGCTCCATCGCCGGTTGGCTCGCCGGTTTTGTCTGCCGCATCAGCAGCCAGGCCATGAGCCCCAGCGCGCCGACGCCGGCCAGCAGCACACCCCAGAGCACCCAGCTGCGCGTGGACAGCCCGTCGCTGGCAGCGGCGGCGGCCACCAGCGGGCCGTCCGCGGGCTTGCCGCCGGTGATGTCGGCCCGGGCCACATCGGCCAGCGCCGGGGGCAGGGTGTTCTCCTGCTGGGGCTGGTAGCCCGGCACCAGGCTGGCCAGGGGCAGGAAGGCGCTCGCCGCCGCACCGGCGCCGGGCAAGCCTGCCGCCAAGGTGAAGGGGCCCTGCCCGCTGGCCAGGAACACCAGCTGGGCCGGCTCGAACTGCAGCGCGATGTCGGGCGCGGCGGCAAAGCCGGCCGACCTGGCGTCGGCCTCGATCTTGACCTCGCGCACCGAAGCGCCGCCCAGCTCGACCGGGGCGTTGGTCTGCTCCTTGCCGCCCGTGGACATGCGGTAGACCGTGGCGCTGGCCAGGTGCGACCAGGGCTGTTCGCGGTCGTTGCGCCCCAGCACGCGCACCGGAAGCAGCACGTTGTTGCCTTGCGGCGTGATCTTGAGCGCGGCGACCGGTGTGGCGAACGGCAACGCGAACACGAGTTCGCGCGGGTTGTTGCCCAGTGGCGGTACCGCCATGCTGGCGCTGACGCGCTCGCGCGGGCCCGCGCCGCGCGAGGTGACCAGCGTGGCACCGCGAAATGTCACGGCGGCATCGCCCCAGGTCACGCGCAGGTAGTGGTCCTGCAGGTCGGCCCGTTGCAGGTCGATGTGCTCGCTGCCCAGGCGGCCCGGTGCCGCTGGGGATGGGGTCGTGCCCGCCGCGTCGGCGCGGTACAGCACCGTCTCGGCCAGCGGCCGCCAGTTCTTCAGGTCCCGGCTGGCCTGCACCGTGAAGGTCACCGGTTGGCCGGCGGGCAGATCGGCGTCCAGCGCCATGCGCGCCACGGGCAGTGGGATGCTGCGTGCGTCCAGCAGCGCGCCGCGCACGGATTGCGCGCCGCCAGGGGCAGCCGTGCCCGCCGTGTCGATCTGCACCACGCGCCGGCCCTGCTGCTCCTCGATGCGCAGCGACAGGCCTTCCAGCCCGGCCTGCCCTGGTGTGCCGGGCCCGCCCAGGATGGGATAGGCCGGCAGCACCACCGATTCCTCCGGCGCACTGGCGGCCGCCACGCCGGCCAGCGCCATGGGCACCGGCTGGCCTGCGCCGTTGAAGAGGCGCACGTCGGCATAGCCTGGGCTCTGCAGGCGCACCAGCACCTCGGCGGGCAGCATGACGCGCTGCAGTGGCGCATCGGCCGCCAGCGTGACGGGGATGCGGATGGCGTAGGCGGCCGGGCTGTTGGCATCGGCCGCCGCCTGGGTCGCGCCCGCGGACAGGGACAGTGCGGCGGCGGCCAGCCATGCGGCTACGGGCCGCGGCAGGTGGTGACGGGGAGACTTCATGACAGTGATTCCTCTTGCGCCGGGGCCACAGGCGCCGCAGGCGCGACCGGCGGAGCATCGGGCGCCGCACGGGGCGCGGCCTTGGGCGGCAGCGGCGCGAAGTAGCCCACCACCAGCATCAGCACACCCACCGCGATGAAGGCAATAATGCGTTCGGCACCCCCGGCGTTGGACAGGTCAATCAGCAGCAGCTTGACCACCACCAGCCCCAGCAGGCCTGCGCCCACCAGCCACAGCGGCCGCTGCGCGCGGCGGTGCGCCAGCACCATCATGCTGAGCGCCAGCAGCGTCCACAGGATGGCGTAGCCGGTCTGCACGACGAAGCTGTCGAACAGCGCCGAGGCATCCCAGCGCACGCCGAAGAAGTGGTGGGCCACGCGCAGCCACACCGTGTTGATCGCGATGAACACCAGCAGCGCCAGCGCCACCAGCGCATGGCGGCCGACGACCCAGCCCGCGTGGGCAGGCTGCGGCTGCGCCGACACCAACACCCGCCGCCAGAACACCAGGCCGCCCAGCGCGAGCGCCAGGGTCAGGTCCGTGGGGTTGAGCAGCGGGATGTAGGGCAGTGGCGCGGTGTGGCCCGACGAATGCACCGCGGCCAGCAGCGAGCCCCAGAACACCAGCACCGCCAGCGGCAGCGCTGCCAGCCAGTAGTAGGCCTCGGCATGCGGGTTCAGCGGCCAGGGCAGCGCTGCGCGTGCCGCAGGCCGGTTGCCGCGGCCGGCCCACAGCGCCAGCGCCATTAGCACCGCAATGGCGCTGACCAGCATGACCACGCCAGCCCACGAGGTGCGCCACAGCTCGGCCTTGCCGATGCCGGACCACAGGCAGTCGGCCAGCAGAAAGGTCACCAGCCACGCCGTAGCGGCATGGAACCAGCCGAAGGCCGACATGCGCACTGCGGGCTTGCCGTCCCCAGCGGCCGCCGCCTGCAGGCGGTCGGTCTGCCGCAGCATCCACACATGCAGCGCCAGCACCACCGGCCACACGGCCCAGGCGGGCGTGGCCAGCACGCGGTAGCCGTCGCCCACCTGCGCGACAAAACCCAGCGCCAGCACGGCGATGGTGCCGCGGGCGGGCCAGGTGGCCACAGCCCAGCGCGTGCGCAGGCCCAGCACCATCGACAGCGCAGCGCTGAGCACGATGGCCAGCATGGCCAACAGTTCGGTCACGCGGTCGGAGAACACCGGCACGGGCCACTGGCCCGCCTCCAGGCTGGGCACGCGCCGCGTGATCTCGAACAGCCAGGCCAGGCACCAGAAGGCAAAGCCGTAGAGGTATGCGGGGCTGGAAAGCCGCGATTCGATACCCGCATAAGCCTTGGCCCAGGCCGAGCCACTGTGTGGCAGCGGCTTGCGCAGCCACCAGGCCAGCAGCAGTGCCGGCAGCGCGATCAGCAAGGCGCCCAGGAAGGCCGGGTTGATCAGCGGCAGGGCCGATACGCTGGAGACGCCGTCCATGAAGGCCAGCATCGCCACACCCTGCAGCACGATGCCGAAGGCGCGCGGCATCCAGCGGGCCTGGCGCATGCCGACCCAGAAGGCGCCAGCGCCCTCCAGGGCCCACACCGCCGACGTCCATTGCGCGTCCAGCGCCAGCGGCACGGCCAACGTGGCAAAGCCCACGCCGATGGCGATGAAGCATTCGATCAGCAGGCGGTAGCTGCTCTGCGCGCGGCGCACCAGCACCATGGCAGCCAGCAGGTACAGCGCGGCAAAGGCCAGCGCCGAGAAGGCGGCACCCAGCTCGAACGGCTGCGCCAGCCCGGCCTGCAGGCCAAAGCCCACCAGCGGCGTGCCGAAGACTAGCATGGTGTCGACCGCGTTGCCCAGCTTGGTCGGCGTGTTGCGGGCGTACAAGATGGCCGCAAAGAGGTAGATGAGCACGAAGACCGCGAGGAAGGGCTGGGTGCTGGCGTACTGGTCGGGCACGTACTTGAGCACGCCCCAGGCCGAGGCCACGCCGAAGGTCGCCACAAACCCCACCACGTTCAGCACGCGCCACGAGCGCTTGTAGGCGATGAACAGAATGGCCAGGTTGAGCAGGGTGTAGTAGCTGAACAGGCCGACGTGGCTGCCTTGGCCCGTGGACAGCAGGATGGGCGCCGCGAAGCCACCGGCGAACGCCGCCACCGCGAGCGAGCGCGAGTCCTGCAGCAGCGCCAGCGCGCAGCTGGTGGCGCAGACCGCGATCATCAGCGTGAAGGCCAGCGTGGGCGGCAGCAGCCCGTAGAGCCGGAACGCCGCGAACACGGTGAGGTACATCACCGCCACGCCGCCGCCCTGCAGGGCCAGCGCGAACGCGGGCTTGTCGGTGCGCTTGCGGAAACCGACCACCAGCAGCGCAATGGCCACGCCGGCAATCGCGGCCAGGCGGAATTCGACCGGGAACAGGCCTGCCGAGGCTGCGTACCGCGCCAGGAAGGACAGGCCGATGAACAGGATCACCAGCCCGACGCGCACGATGGTGTTGCCGCCGAGGAACCAGTTCTTGGCGGCCAGCACGGCCAGCTCGATCGGGTTGGGCTGGGCGGGCGGCGCGGGAGGACGGGGGCGGGTGGCGGCAGGCGAAGGTGACGGGGGCGGCGCGAGAGGCGGCGGATTGGCGGGCAAGCCTTGTGGCGTGAGCCCGCCCCTGCGGGGCGCGTCGTCCACCTCCAGCAGTTCGTCGTCCGCAGTGGGTGCGGCCGCGACCGGGACGGGGATTTGCGACGGAACAGGCGCAGGGACCGGCACCTTCAGCGTAGGCGCCGGCGCCCGCTCCAGCTCAGCAATGGCCGCTGCCGCCGCTGTGGCGGGCGGCGCAGGGCTGGCCACGGGCTTTGCGGCCTGCGCCTGCAGTTCGCTGCGGATCGCAGCGCGGATGGCCCAGCGCAGCGACAGCCCGGCAAAAAAGCCCAGGATGCCGCCGACGTACGGCCCCAGTTCACCGTAGCCGTAGCCCGGAAGCACGGAGCCCAGCACCGCCCCCCAAAAAACGCCCCAGAAGATCATGCCGACCCCTCCCTCATTGGGGCCCCGGTCGACAGGCTGGTTGCCTGCGCTCCAAGGGGCCACGTATTTATGAACCTGCGAAAAAACCGCCCGCGCCACCTGCGCCACGGCCAGGAGCCCCGGCTGTGGAGACGGGGCGGCTGGCCTGCCGGGCGTGGTGGGAAATGCGGTGCGGGCGGAGCCTGGATGGCTCCCCTGTGGTTCTGCAGGCTTATACAACACACCATGCGGCGGACCGGCGCCCGAACGCCTTGTTACGTTCCAAGGCACCACTCGGCGCATCCGGCGTGCGCCCAGAGCCAGGTGCGACGTCGATGATTACAGGCCAAAAAGGCCCCTACCGCTTATCTAGCATGCGCCAACAGCTACCAGAACAATAGCAACACTCATTTGGCACGCGCCAGGTGCGTGAGCGGCAGCGCGCTGCTGGCCTTGACCTCGCCCAGCGAGAAGCTGGTGTGCATGTCTTTCACATTGGGCAGGTTGAGCAGCACCTCGCGCGCGAACTGCGAAAAGCTGTCCAGGTCACGCGCCACCACCTGCAGCTCGAACGTGCCCGTGCCGCTGATGTAGTGGCAGGCGACCACCTCGGGGATGCGCGCGATCGCGGCCTCCATCTCGCGCGTCAGGTTGCCGGTGCTGCGGTCGGCATCGAGCCGCACGAAGGCCAGCACCCCGAGGCCGATCTTGTGCCGGTCGATCTCGGCGCGGTAGCCCTTGATGAAGCCCTGCTCCTCCAGCGCCCGCACCCGGCGCCAGCACGGAGCCGCCGACAAGCCCACGCGCTGGGCCAACTCAGCGTTGGTCAGCCGGGCATCGACCTGCAGCTCATTCAGGATCGCGATGTCGAATTTATCCAAATTGTTCATATCAGCTCGATTTTAAGAAATATCCTTTCCAAATCAAGGGTAAACCTAGCATGAAAACGAAAGGACATATCGCATGGGAGTGCATAAACTGTGCTTCAAACCGTTGAAACCACCTCTGCGCTGCCCACAAGGCGGCGACAGCAGGCCGTCACCCCACAGGAACTACCCATGAACGCCCCGTTGCCCGAACACATTCGCAAGGCCCTGGAAACCGTCACGCTCGATGACAAATATTCTTTAGACAGTGGCCGGGCGTTCATGAGCGGGGTCCAGGCCCTTGTGCGCCTGCCCATGCTGCAGCGCCAGCGCGACGCGATGGCGGGCCTCAATACGGCGGGTTTCATCAGCGGCTACCGCGGCTCGCCACTGGGCACGTACGACCAATCTTTGTGGGCGGCCAAGAAGCACCTGGCAGCCAACAACATCGTCTTTCAGCCCGGCGTGAACGAGGAACTCGGCGCCACGGCGGTGTGGGGCACGCAGCAACTGGACCTGTACCCTCAAGCGAAGAAGTTCGACGGCGTCTTCGGCATCTGGTACGGCAAGGGCCCGGGTGTGGACCGCTGCTCGGACGTGTTCAAGCACGCCAACATGGCCGGCACGGCCAAGCACGGCGGCGTGATCGCGATTGCGGGCGACGACCACATCAGCAAGAGCAGCACGGCCGCGCACCAGAGCGACCATATCTTCAAGGCCTGCGGCACGCCGGTGTTCTTCCCGAGCAGCGTGCAGGAAATTCTGGACATGGGCCTGCACGCCTTTGCCATGAGCCGGTTTTCAGGCGTGTGGTCGGGCATGAAGACCATCCAGGAGGTGGTCGAGTCCTCCAGCAGCATCAACATCGACCCCGACCGCGTGAAGATCGTGATGCCCGAGGACTTCGTGATGCCGCCCGGCGGCCTGCACATCCGCTGGCCCGACGCGCCGCTGGAGCAGGAAGCGCGCCTCATGGACTACAAGTGGTATGCGGCCCTGGCCTATGTGCGTGCCAACAAGCTCAACTACAACGTGATCGAAGGCCAAAACGACCGCTTCGGCATCATCGCCAGCGGCAAGGCCTACAACGATACGCGCCAGGCCCTGGTGGACCTGGGCCTGGACGACGACACCTGCCGGCAGCTGGGCATCCGTGTGCACAAGGTCAACGTGGTGTGGCCGCTCGAAGCCACCATCACGCGCGACTTTGCGCAGGGCCTGCAGGAGATCCTGGTGGTGGAGGAAAAGCGCCAGGTCATCGAATACCAGCTGAAAGAAGAGCTGTACAACTGGCGCTCGGACGTGCGCCCCCACGTGCTGGGTAAGTTCGACGAGCCCGAGGGTGATGCCACCGGCGGCGAATGGTCCATGCCCAACCCCAGCCAGAACTGGCTGCTGCGTGCCAAGGCCGACCTGACGCCCGCCATCATCGCCAAGGCGATTGCCAAGCGCCTGAAGAAGCTGGGCGTATCGAGCGACATCATCGCGCGCATGGATTCGCGCATCGCCGTCATCGAAGCCAGCGAGCGCGCGATGACCGAGCTGAAGGTGGACACCGGCGAACGCGCCCCGTGGTTCTGCAGCGGCTGCCCGCACAACACCAGCACCCGCGTGCCCGAGGGCTCGCGCGCCGTGGCCGGCATTGGCTGCCACTACATGGCCAACTGGATGCCCGACCGCAAGACATCCACCTTCACGCAGATGGGCGGCGAGGGCGTGACCTGGGTGGGCCAGGCACCATTCACCACCGACCAGCATGTGTTCGCCAACCTGGGCGACGGCACGTACTTTCACAGCGGGCTCTTGGCGATTCGCCAGAGCATCGCCGCGGGCACCAGCATCACCTACAAGGTGCTCTACAACGACGCCGTGGCCATGACCGGCGGCCAGCAGGTGGGCGAGCGGCCCGAGGGCCACTCGGTGCTGCAGATCATGAACAGCCTCAAATCCGAAGGCGTGGTCAAGCTCATCATCGTGACCGACGAGCCGCAGAAGTACGACGGCGTGGCGCTGGCCGAGGGCGTGACGGTGCACCACCGCGACGAGCTCGACACGCTGCAGCGCCAGTTCCGCGAGATCAAGGGCTGCACGGTCATCATCTACGACCAGACCTGCGCGACCGAAAAGCGCCGCCGCCGCAAGCGCGGCACCCTGGCCACACCCGACAAGACCGTGGTCATCAACGATCTGGTGTGCGAGGGCTGCGGCGACTGCTCGACCAAGTCCAACTGCCTCTCCGTGGAGCCGGTGGAAACGGAATTCGGCCGCAAGCGCCGCATCAACCAGAGCACCTGCAACAAGGACTACTCGTGCGTGAACGGTTTTTGCCCCAGCTTCGTCACGGTGGAGGGCGGCAAGCTCAAGAAGCCCAAGAAGGAAAAGAAGGGCGACCTGTCGGCGCTGCCGTCCCTCCCTGAACCCGTGCTGCCGGTGGCCGAGACGGCCTGGGGCATCGTGGTGGGTGGCGTGGGCGGCACGGGCGTGATCACCATCGGATCGCTGCTGGGCATGGCCGCGCACCTGGACGGCAAGGGCGTCATCACGCAGGACGCCGGCGGCCTGGCGCAAAAGGGCGGTGCTACCTGGAGCCACATCCAGATCGCCAACCGGCCCGAGGCCATCTACACCACCAAGGTCGACACCGCCAAGGCCGACCTGGTGATCGGCTGCGACTCCATCGTGGCGGCGCACAAGTACACGCTGGCCGTCATGCAACCGGGCCGCACCTTCGTGGCGCTGAACACGCACGGCACGCCCACGGCGGCCTTCGTGACCAACCCGGACTGGCAGTTCCCCGGTGCCAACTGCGACAGCGCGATTGCTGCCGCGGTGGGCGCGGGCGGTGTGGGCAGCTTCGACGCCGAGCAGGTGGCAACCCAACTGCTGGGCGACAGCATCTACACCAACCCGCTGATGCTGGGTTACGCCTGGCAAAAAGGCCGCGTGCCACTGACCTTTGCATCGCTGATGCGCGCCATGGAATTGAACGGCGTGCAGGTGGACAACAACAAGGCCGCGTTCGAATGGGGCCGCCGCTGCGCGCATGACCTGGCGTCGGTGCAGGCACTGTTCCAGGCCGCGCAGGTGATCCAGTTCGTCAAGAAGCCGTCGCTGGCCGAGACCATCACCAAGCGCGTGGACTTCCTCACCGGCTACCAGAACGCGGCCTATGCGGCCGAGTACCACGCCTTCGTCGACAAGGTCAAAGCCGCCGAGTCCCGCCTGGACATCGGCACCCGCCTGAGCGAGGCCGTGGCCCGCTACCTGTTCAAGCTCATGGCGTACAAAGACGAGTATGAGGTGGCGCGCCTGCACACCGACAAAGCCTTCACAGACAAGATCGCGAACATGTTCGAAGGCGACTACAAGCTGGTGCACCACCTGGCGCCCCCGATGACGGCCAAGAAGAGCGACCGCGGCGAACTGGTCAAGCAGCCCTTCGGCCCCTGGATGCGCAGCGCCTTCGGCGTGCTGGCCAAGCTCAAGGGCCTGCGCGGCACCGCGTTCGACATGTTCGGCAAGACCGAAGAGCGCCGCATGGAGCGCGCGCTGATCGTGGAATACCGCGCCTGCATCGAAGAACTGCTGGCGGGCCTGACAGCCGACAACCACACCCTGGCGGTGGAGATCGCACGCATCCCCGAAGAGATCCGCGGTTACGGCCACGTGAAGGAGCGCCATCTGAAGACGGCACGGCCGAAGTGGGATGGGTTGATGGTTCAGTGGCGTGGCGGCGCGGCTGCCTCCACCGAGCTCCGGGCGGCTTGAAGTTCGGCCTGCGGGCTGCATCTGTGACCCGAGGCCCGCGCACCCCGCGGGCCTTTTGCTATGAATTGAGGAGCTGCCAGCGCTTTTCCATCTAGCGCTAGCGGCTATTTTTATTCATATGGATGCAGCCACCCGGCCCGCAGCGCTTGCGCGGCAAACACCCGGCGCGGGCTTGGGTCTTCGCCCTTGGGGCGCAGGCAGGGGGCCGCATACAATGTCCTGTTCCGCCTTGGCGGGCGCCCAGGCGCCTGCGTGGGCGGTTTTTGTGTATTTTGACCATCCGTTGTGGAGTGCCACCCGTGTTTATTTCTTCCGCTTTTGCCCAGACCGCACCCGCCGCAGCCGCTGGCGGCGGCGGCATGATGTCCTCGCTGACGAGCATGCTGCCCCTGGTTCTCATGTTCGTGGTGCTGTACTTCGTCATGATCCGGCCCCAGATGAAGCGCCAGAAGGAGCACCGCGCCATGATCGATGCCATTGCCAAGGGCGACGAAGTCGCCACCTCGGGCGGCATCGTCGGCAAGGTGACGCGCCTGTCCGAAGGTTTCCTGCACATCGAGATTGCCAGTGGCGTGGAAGTGCAACTGCAGCGCAGCGCTGTCGTGCAAGTCCTGCCCAAGGGCTCGGTGAAGTGAAGAAGAACAACCCCTTGAGCGACTGCGCTGCTTCCCTCTTTGTCCTGCGCGCTGCGCGCAAAGAGGTGGGTGATGCCGGTGGTCTGGCCCAGCCAGCTCCACGGCATGTCTGGCATGGCCAGGCGCAGGCTCTGGGGGCTGCTGGCGCGCATGGCGCCATGGACAACTGAGGTAAGAGCGCGATCATGAACCGTTATCCGGTCTGGAAGTACGCGATCCTGGTGATCGTGCTGCTGGTGGGGGCCCTGTACACCCTGCCCAATTTCTTCGGTGAGGCGCCTGCGGTGCAGGTCTCGTCGGCCAAAGCCACCATCAAGGTGGACGCCGCCATGCAGCAGCGGGTGGAAGAGACACTCAAGGCCGCCGGCGTGACGCCCGACTTCGTGGCACTGGAAGGCAACTCGGTGCGCGCGCGCTTCGACACGCCCGACAACCAGCTCAAGGCCAAGGACGCGCTGCAAAGGGCCCTGGTGCCCGATGCCAACGATGCGTCGTACATCGTGGCGCTGAACCTGGTGTCGCGCTCGCCGCTGTGGCTCAAGGCGCTGCACGCCAACCCCATGTACCTGGGCCTGGACTTGCGCGGCGGCGTGCACTTCATGCTGCAGGTGGACATGCAGGCGGCGCTGACCAAGAAGGCCGAGTCGTACGCGGGCGACATCCGCACTGCGCTGCGCGACAAGAACATCCGCCACGGCGGCATCAGCCGCGACGGCCAGAACATCGACATCCGCGTGCGCGACGAGGCCACGCTGACGGCCACGCGCAACCTGATCGCCGACCAGTTCACCGACCTGCAGGTCACCAGCACCCCGGACGGCAGCGAGTTCAAGCTGCGCGCCGCCATCAAGCCCGAAGCCACGCGCAAGGTGCAGGAGCAGGCGCTCAAGCAGAACATGGTCACGCTGCACAACCGGATCAACGAACTCGGCGTGGCCGAGCCGGTGATTCAGCAGCAAGGCCTGGACCGCATCGTGGTGCAATTGCCCGGCGTGCAGGACACCGCCAAGGCCAAGGACATCCTGGGCCGCACCGCCACGCTGGAAGTGCGCATGGTGGACGAGGGCACCGAAGCCCGCTCCGCCGAAACCGGCCGCGGCCCGGTGCCGTTCGGCTCCGAACGCTACCTGGAGCGCAGCGGCCAGCCGATCATCGTGAAAAAGCAGGTGGTGCTGACCGGCGAGAACCTCACCGACGCGCAGCCTGGCTTTGACGGCCAGACGCAGGAACCCACCGTGAACCTCACGCTGGACGCCAAGGGCTCGCGCATCTTCCGCGACATCACGCGCGAGAGCATCGGCAAGCGCATGGCCATCGTCCTGTTCGAAAAGGGCAAGGGCGAGGTGGTGACGGCCCCCGTGATCCGCAGCGAAATCGCTGGGGGCCGGGTGCAGATCTCCGGCCGCATGACCACGGCCGAAGCCAACGACACCGCGCTGCTGCTGCGCGCCGGTTCGCTGGCCGCCCCGATGGAAATCATCGAGGAATACACCATCGGCCCGAGCCTGGGCGCCGACAACATCGAGCGCGGTATCCACAGCGTGGTCTGGGGCATGGTGGCGATCGCCGTCTTCATGTGCATCTACTACGCGCTGTTCGGCGTGTTCTCCACCATTTCGCTCGCCGTGAATGTGCTGATGCTGCTGGCCATTTTGTCGATGCTGCAGGCCACGCTCACGCTGCCCGGCATTGCCGCCATGGCGCTGGCGCTGGGCGTTGCGATCGACTCCAACGTGCTGATCAACGAACGCATCCGCGAGGAACTGCGCGCGGGTGTCTCGCCGCAGGCGGCCATCCATGCGGGCTACGAGCGCGCCTGGGCGACGATTCTCGACTCGAACGTGACCACGCTGATTGCGGGCCTGGCGCTGCTGGCCTTCGGCTCCGGCCCGGTGCGCGGCTTTGCCGTGGTGCACACCATCGGCATCCTGACCAGCATGTTCTCGGCCGTGTTCTTCTCGCGCGGCCTGGTGAACCTGTGGTACGGCCGCCAGAAGAAGCTCAAGAGCGTGTCGATCGGCCAGGTGTGGAAGCCTGAGCCCGACACCGCCGTGGCCAAAACGAATTAAAGGAGGAAGACCATGGAATTCTTCCGCATCCGAAAAGACATCCCTTTCATGAAGCACGCGTTGATCTTCAACGCGATCTCGTTCCTTACCTTTGCGTTGGCAGTGTTCTTCCTGCTCACGCGCGGGCTGCACCTGTCGGTGGAGTTCACGGGTGGCACGGTCATGGAAGTGGCTTACAGCCAGCCGGCAGAACTCGCCAAGGTCCGCGAGACAGTGGCGGGCCTGGGCTACCCGGACGTGCAGGTGCAGAACTTCGGCACTGCGCGCGACGTGATGATCCGCCTGCCCGTGCAAAAGGGCGTGACGTCGGCACAGCAGAGCGAGCAGGTTCTGGGGGCGCTGAAGGCAGCCAACCCCGAAGTCACGCTGCGCCGCACCGAGTTCGTGGGCCCGCAGGTGGGCGAAGAACTGGTGCATGGCGGCCTCATGGCGCTGGCCATGGTGGTGGTGGGCATCGTCATCTACCTGGCTTTCCGCTTCGAGTGGAAGTACGGCGTCGCGGCCATCATCGCCAACCTGCACGACGTGGTGATCATCCTGGGCTTCTTCGCGTTCTTCCAGTGGGAGTTTTCGCTCGCCGTGCTGGCGGGCGTGCTGGCGGTGCTGGGCTACTCGGTCAACGAGTCGGTCGTGATCTTCGACCGGATCCGCGAGGCCTTCCGCAAGTACCGCAAGATGACCACCCACGAGGTGATCGACCACGCCATCACCAGCACGATGAGCCGCACGATCATCACCCACGCCTCGACCGAGGCGATGGTGCTGTCGATGTTCTTCTTCGGCGGCCCCAGCCTGCACTACTTTGCGCTGGCGCTGACCATCGGCATCCTGTTCGGCATCTACTCGTCCGTGTTCGTGGCTGCGGCCATCGCGATGTGGCTGGGTGTGAAGCGCGAAGACCTGATCAAGCCCGCCAAAAAGGACGAGGATCCGAACGATCCCCATGCCGGAGCTGCTGTCTGAGCCGCTAATATCTGTCCATGCAGCCCACACCGTCGTCCGTCCCCCAGCGCCGCCTGGCCCGGCAGGCGCGCCAGCGGTTCGTGGAGGGCATCTGCAGCGGCCTGGTCGACCTGGACAAGGTCGTTCTGGACTTTCTCACCACGCTGATCACCCAGACGGGTACGGCCCGCGAGATGCAGGCCCACCGCGACACCTGGATGCTCTACCAGCAGCGGCATGCGGTCTGGACCGACCGCGCCGCCAAGGCCTGGCGCGAGGCGCTGGCGCCGCACACCAGCACCAACCGCGGCCAGCTCACACCCAACGGGCCGGGCAATCAGTTCGAGCTGCTCAGCGACGACGTGGTCGAGAACAAGATCCTCGCCTCCCGCATGGCGCTCACGCTCAACGAGCAGGTCGGCCCGCAGTTCGATACCCTGCGCCAGCGCACCCAGTCGCTGGAAGGGCAGGACCTGGACAGCAACGACATCCTGCGGCCCGAAACGGTCTGCGTGCTGCTGGTGGAGCAGTGGGTGGAGGCCGGCATGCCGCGCACCGACCTGCAGGTGGTGGTCGACCCGCTGCAGCGGGAGCTCGCCAACCTGCTGCAAAAGCAGTACCAGGCAGTCAATGTCTTTTATGTGGAGCAGGGCGTCACGCCACAGGCGGACCTGAAATCCCGCGTGCGCCGCACGGCCAGCGGTGGTGTGGCCGGTGCGGGCAGCGAGTCCGGCGCGGGCGGCCTGGCCTCCCAGGCACTCGCGCAGACACGCGACGCCATGGCGGCAGCCGCTGCGGCGCGCGGCGGCATGATGGCCCCGCCCGGCCGCCACATGGCGGGCATGGGAGGTATGGGACCAGCGGGCCCCATGGGTCAATACCCCCAGCAGCGCATGCAGCAGCAGCCCCCCGGCTATCCGCAGCATGGCATGCCCACGGGCTTTGCCACGGGCATGACACCGCTGGCACGCGCGCGGCAGCGGGCCCAGGGCGTGATGGGCCAGTTGCGCAGGCTGCTGACGCAGCCGGCCACCGGTTTTGACATGGTGAACGCGCCCCCGGCCTCGGCCGCGTTGGCCCATGCACTGACGGCGCACCGCGTGCAGGCGGACACCTACTACAGTGGCGTGGCCACGTTGATGGAAGACTACAGCCCCGCAGGCGTGGTGCAGGTGGCAGGCGCCGTGCGCGAGCGTTCCACCGAGCTCAAGAAGAAGGCATCTTCGGCGGGCGAGAAAGCCATCATCGAAGTCGTGGCACTGATGTTCCAGAGCATCCTGGCCGAAGACCGCATTCCCCCCGCCGTGCGCGTGTGGTTTGCGCGGCTGCAGGTGCCGGTGCTGCGCGTGGCGCTGGCCGAGCCCGAGTTCTTCAGCAACCTGACCCATCCGGCGCGCCAGTTGATCGACCGCATGGGTGCCTGCGTGATGGGCTTTGATGCGACCAGCATCAACGGCAGCGCGCTGGAGGCGGAGATCCGACGTGTGGTGCAGGTCATCGAGCAGTACCCCGAGACCGGCCGGCGCGTGTTCCAGCTGGTCTACGACGAATTCGAGAAATTCCTGTCCAAGTTCCTGACCGAGAAGCAGGCCACATCGCGCCTGGTGAGCGTGGCCCAGCAGGTGGAGCAGAAGGAAACGCTGGCCATCCAGTACACCATCGAGCTGCGCACCATGCTCAAGGACATGCCGGTGCGCGACGAGATCCGCGAGTTTCTCTTCAAGACCTGGGCCGAGGTACTGGCCCTGTCGGCCGTGCGCGATGGCGCCCAGCATGTGGACACCATTGCGTTCAAGCGCACCGCCGCCGACCTGGTGTGGGCCGCCAGCGCCAAGCCGCACCGCAGCGACCGCGCGCAGGTCATCCAGAACCTGCCGGGCCTGCTGCAGCGGCTGCGCCAGGGTCTGGAGCTTCTGGGGGTGAACGGCGCCCCGCAGGATGCGCAGATCAAGACCCTGACCGACACGCTGGCCGACGCCTTCCTGTCCAAGACCGCGTCGATCCCCCAGGCGCACATCGATGCGATGGCCAAGCGGCTGTCAAATCTGGAAGATTTCATCGGCGACGCGACGCTGGGCGAGATGCCGCTCAATGCCGACAACATCGAGATGATGCTCGGCATCGACGCATCGTCCATCCACGTGGTGGCCGACAACGGCGCCCCGGTGGAAGACAACATGGTGGCCTGGGCCCAGGAGCTGCAACCTGGCACCTGGTACACGCTGGACCACAACGGATCCTCGGCGCAGGTGCAGTACGCGTGGCAGAGCCAGCGCAAGCAGCTGCACCTGTTTGCTGCCGTGGATGGCAGCAGCTACCTGATCCAGCTGCGCCGGCTGGCCGCGTATCTGCAGGCGGGCCTGCTGGTTCCGCAGGACGAGGAAGGCCTGACAGTGCGCGCTACGCGGGATGCACTGGCCAAGCTGGATGCGAATCCGGAGCGGTTGCTGGGCTGATGATGCTGGGGGCAGGGCGAAGTCGCCGCCTTGGCAGGACCTGGAGTGGCTGTACTGACTGACGGTCAGGCGCAGGCAGGATTTCAGCCAGTCATACCATTGACTGTGAGAGCACGGCGCTGGCGCCTCACATGAACGAACGTCACCGCAGCGATCAAGCAGCGGCCAAACGCTGAAACAAACCGCCCGGCAAGCGCGCTACCCGGCCATCAAGTTCCAGCTCCAGCAAGCCCACCTGCACAGGCGCGGCCGCCATTCCAGTGCGCGCCACCAGCGCATCCACACTGATAGGGTCGAAGCCCAGAGCCTGCAGCAGCGGAGTCTCGGGCGCCGTAGTGATCATCGCCGCGCCGCCAACCCCATCGTTGCCGGCGATGTCCGCATCCGTGGCTTGTCCACTTGCAGTTGTAGTTGCAGGCGCAACTACGGACGCGGGAAAGCGCAGTTCCTCGAGCACATCCTGGGCCGACTCCACCAGCTTGGCCCCCTGGCGAATCAGCGCATGGCATCCTCGCGATTGCGGGGCATAGATGGAGCCTGGTATGGCAAACACCTCACGGCCCTGCTCCACGGCCATGCGCGCCGTGATGAGCGACCCGGATGCTAGCGCTGCCTCCACGACCAGGGTGCCCTGCGACACGCCGGAGATGATGCGGTTGCGCTTGGGGAAATTGCCGGGCAACGGCGGCGTGCCCAGCGGGTATTCGCTGACGAGCAGTCCGTTTGCCGCAATGCGGTGCGCAAGATCGAGGTTCCTGCGGGGGTAGACACGGTCGAGCCCAGTGCCCACCACGGCGATGGTGGCCGCAGCGGGAGCCCCTTTAGATGCCACATCCAGCGCACCTTCGTGCGCCGCAGCATCCACACCCAGGGCGAGGCCCGAGACGATGGTCAACCCGGCGCCATGGAGTGCCCGCGAAAACAGCCGTGCGTTGTCTGCGCCCTGGGCCGTCGGGTTGCGGCTTCCAACCACTGCCAGGCAGCGTCCTGCAGGGAACGGGCTTTGCGCCAACAGCCGGGCCGGTCCCGTGAGGTAAAGCAGCAACGGGGGGTCTTCGGTCTCCAGCAGGGCCTGCGGGTACCGGCTGTCCCCCAGCGTGACCACCGCGCGGGCAGGCCCTTGTGGATCAGCTTCGTGCAGCCAGCGCCAAGTCAACTCCACCAGCGCGGCCCAGGTGTCCGGCACCGTGCAGAGCGCGCGCGCCTGGGCGGCACTCACATGCTGCCGCAGGTCCGTGTCGGTCTGCTGAAAGATGGTTTGCGGAAGCCCAAAACGCGCCAGCAGGCTGCGCGCAGTGCTGTTGCCCACGCCTTGGCTGAGCGTCAGGCGCAACCATGCGCCGAGTTCTTCACGGTCCATGAAAGGAAGAGGAGGAGGAGCAGCCACTGCTCACCGGCTGCGCACAAAGGCGGCCGGTGGTCGCAATGAAGTCAATCAGCGAGGGTTGACCAGACGGTCTCCAACGCGCACGCCACTGTTGATCTCCAGAAGGAGAGCGTATGAAACGCGATCGAAAGTCCGAAACACCATGGCTGTCCCATTGCTTTCACTGGGAAGCTTGATCACGGTCTTCGAGCTGTCGGTCATGTCCTTGATGCGGTCGCCCTTGGTCAAGAGCGAGAGCACATGCCCTGGCTCGATACCGTGTTCTGTACCCACGTTGATGGCTACCACTTGGTTCTGTGCCGCATACGCCGCAGAAAAACTGCCATAGATGGACACTATGCGCGCCTCGACCTCGATCTCAGGCGCGCGAGGGGTGTAGCTGGTGAAAGCCCGTGCTGGTGCGGGCAGAAGACGATCCCCTGCGCGAATTTCTTCCTTGGTACCAGACAAATCCACCGTCGCAGGAATGTATTCGGACAAACGCCCGCCCTTGCCGTCCGGAATCTCTTCAAACGTCTCTCCGCGTACGAGCTCTGCCTTACCCAGATACTGCGCTTCATAACCCAAGATTTCGCCGGTCTGTGGGTCCTTGAGTGCCACCGCGTCACGGAACACCCGGTAGAAGCGAGGCTCTCCTGCCTCGGCGCGTACCGGATCGGCAGGGTCTCCACGCACATAGGCGCGGTCACCGCTGGACATCAATACACGGTCTTCGGTAGTTGCCACGATTCGGGGCGCGCGCTGCAACATCTGCGCATCCACGATGAGAGGCTCGACCAGGAACGGCTCGATCAGGTGGGGCTTAAGCGTTGGCAATGCCGTGTCAGCCAAGGTGTCGCTGCGTGTACGGGGAGACACGCGCACAGTCTGAGGTTCAGCCGTGGAAGCACCTGGTGGAGTTGTCCTCAGACGTGCATACCCATTACTCTGATCAAGGTACAGAATTTGTCCGGGAAAGATCAAATGGGGATTGCGAATATCTTTCAGATTCATGCCCCACAGCTCAGGCCAGCGCCATGGCCGCTTGAGGTACATGCCCGAAATGCCCCACAGCGTATCGCCGCGCTTGACGGTATAGGTGTCCGGCGCGTTGACTGCCAGTTCCGCCAGGGAGATGCCCCGCTCGGACACCTGCTGTGCGGTGGCACGCTGCTCTCCGGAAATGGGGTAGTTCTGCGCCTGAGCCGGCAGGGCCACCAAAACAGCGCCAGCAACGATGGTGAGCGCGCCTAGGGCGGTCCGCCGCACGCTGGTGAATGCCGTCATGTTGTTCCTTTTCTCATGCATTGTGAAACGCCCCCCGCTGACGCCTTGGCCTTCGCGCATGCGAACAACCAGGCAACTAAGTTACAAACCTTTTTAGATTCTCTGCTCAAGCCCTTGATTCGGCAACGATTATTGGCTTGCAATACTGCAGCCGGCCGCAAAAGTGGCGAAAATAGCGACATCTCTTACCTGCATCCATGGCAATCCTTCCCATTCTCTGTTACCCGGACCCCCGGCTTCACAAGGTCGCAAACCCTGTCCAGGCGGTCGATGACCGCATGCGGTCGCTCGTGTCCGACATGCTGGCGACCATGTATGACGCCCAGGGCATTGGCCTGGCAGCGACGCAGGTCGATGTGCACGAACGCCTTGTGGTGATCGATGTGTCCGAGGGGCGCGACCAGCCGCTGGTGCTGATCAACCCCGAGATCGTCTGGGCCAGCGCCGAGAAGCACCTCAATGACGAAGGCTGCCTGTCCGTCCCCGGAATCTATGACGGCGTGGAACGCTTCGATGCCGTGCATGTGCGCGCGCTCGACGCCGACGGCCAGTCGCGCGTGATCGAGGCTGAGGGCCTGCTGGCCGTGTGCATCCAGCACGAGATGGACCACCTCATGGGCAAAGTCTTCGTGGAATACCTCTCCCCGCTCAAACGCAACCGCATCAAGACCAAAATGATCAAGCAGCAGCGGGGTGCCCGCGAGTGACAGGCTGGGCGCTTCGCTTCCTGCGGGGCAGCGGAGTGCTGGCGCTGGCCGCGCTGGTGGGGCAGCTTGCGGGCTGTGCACTGGTAGCCAGCGAAAAGCCTGGCGCGCTGCGTGCCGAGGTGATTGCCCGGCAAGGGCCGCCCACCGCGGTGGTGGCGCTGCCCTCGGGCGAGCGGCTGATCTATTCCGAGCTTCCTGCAGGCTTTGCCGCTTACAACCTGGATTTCGACCCATCCGGCCGTCTGGTGCGCAATGAACAGGTCCTCACGCAGACGCGTTTCGAGACCATTCCCGTCGGCATCTGGTCCGTCCGCGATGTGCAGGGCACTTTCGGCCCGCCCCTGCGCGTTGAGCGGGTGGCACGCTTTGACGGCGACATCTGGACCTACCGCTTTCGGCAGCAATCGGACCCGCGCCTGGCCCACGTCCACCTGGACCGCCAGGGCGTGGTGCGGATGGTGATGTTCACCGACGAGCTGCCCAACTTCGACAACACACGCGACTGACGCACAGCGGCTTCAGCGGCTCCAGCCAGCGCGTACGACCCCTTCGTTTCCATGAGAGTCATCTTTGCCGGCACCCCCGAGTTCGCCCGCGTGGCGCTGGAGCGGCTTCTGGCCGCCGGCTTCACCGTGCCGCTCGTCCTGACCCAGCCGGACCGCCCCGCCGGGCGCGGCATGAAGCTGCAGGCCTCGCCAGTCAAGCAGTGTGCCCAGGCGCATTGCATTGCGGTCGCGCAGCCGCGCAGCCTGCGCCTGGACGGCAAGTTTCCGGAAGACGCTGCGGCGGCGCGGGAAGCCATCTTGGCCGTCCAGGCCGATGTGATGGTAGTGGCCGCCTACGGCCTCATCCTGCCGCAGTGGACGCTGGACCTGCCGCCCCAAGGTTGTCTCAACATCCATGCCAGCCTGCTGCCCCGGTGGCGCGGCGCGGCGCCCATCCACCGCGCCATCGAAGCGGGCGATGCCGAAACCGGTGTCACCATCATGCAGATGGACGCGGGCCTGGACACCGGCGGCATGCTGCTGACCGAACGCACAGCCATCGCGCCTGACGACACCACCTCCACCCTGCACGACCGGCTGGCGGCCCTGGGCGGGCGAATGATCGTCGAAGCACTTGAATTGGCGGCCTGCGGCGGTCTGCAGGCCGAACCGCAGCCCGCCGAAGGCATCACCTACGCGCACAAGATCGAAAAGTCCGAGAGCGCCATCGACTGGTCGCTGCCCGCACAGGTGATCGGCCAGCGCATCCGCGCCTTCGACCCGTTTCCCGGCGCCAGCACCGACTGCGCGGGCGAAGCCATCAAAGTCTGGGACTACAAAATTGATAGCGCCCAGGGTACGCCCAATGCGCGCCAGGGCCAAGTTTTGTCGGTCAGCGACGACGGCGTGACCGTGGCATGTGGTGAAGGCACGCTGCGCCTGACCACCCTGCAGCGCGCCGGCGGCAAGCGGCTGGCCGCCGCAGACTTCCTGCGGGGTTTCGAGTTGACACCGGGCATGGTGCTGGGCGCGGCGCCTATGGCGGCTGCGGCAGCAGCACCCGGATGAGCCGCAGCGCGCGCATTCGCCACACGCTGCGCCACCCCTCCTTTCGCATGGCCGTCGTCGACATGGCCGGCACGTCGGTGGGTATTGCGGCCTGGGGCCTGGTCACTGGCGTGGTCATGGTCAAGAGCGGGCTGTCGGTCAGCATGGCCCTGTTCATGTCGCTGGTCGTCTACGCTGGCAGTGCGCAACTGGCGGTCATCCCGCTGATCGCCGTGGGGGCGCCCTTGTCGGTGGTGTGGCTCACGGCCAGCTGCGTGAACCTGCGCTTCGTTATCTTCAGCAGCATGTGGCGCAACTACTTCGGCCACCTGCCGCTGCGCCAGCGGCTGGCGGTGGGCTACTTCAGCGGCGATGTGATCTACGTGGGCTTCATGAAGCGCTTTCCGGAGCCCCGGCCGCAGCCCGAGCAAGTACCGTATTTCTGGGGAGCGGCCTGTACCAACTGGCTGGCCTGGCAGGTGCCTTCGATTGCGGGCATCCTGCTGGCCAACGCCGTTCCGCTGTCGTGGGGCCTGGGGTTTGCCGGCGTGCTGGCGCTGCTCGGCGTGCTGCTGTCGCTGCTGTTCGACCGCGCGACCTGGCTGGCGACAGGGGTGGCGGCCACCGCAGCCGTGGCGGCATTCGCCCTGCCGCTCAAGCTCAACATCCTGGTGGCCATTGCGGCGGCCGTGGCGGCCGGACTGCTCATGGAGGCCGTGGACCGCCGCCGCCACAAACCCGAAGTGGTGCTACTGCCGGCCGACAGCGTGCTGCCGCCCGAAGAGCTTGAGCACGCGAAGGCGGGCGACATCGTGCCGCTGCGCGAGGAGCGCCACCCATGAGCTTCACCTGGATCGAGCCAGCCATCGCCATCCTGGGCCTCGCGGTTATCACCGTGGTCTCGCGCGCATTCTTCATGATCCCGGACCGCGAGCTGCCCCTGCCCGACTGGCTCAAGCGCGGACTCAAGTACGCGCCGCTGGCCGCGCTGGCCGCCGTCATCGCTCCCGAGATCCTCATGACCCAGGGCGAGTTCATCGACACGTTCATGGACGCCCGCCTGCCGGCGGTGCTTTGCGCCAGTGGCTACTACTTCTGGAAGCGGGGCATCCTCGGGACCATCGTCGTGGGCATGGTGATCTACCTGCCGCTGCACATCGGGCTGGGCTGGTGAAGATAGGCGCCCCCTGAGTCGCTGCGCGACTTCCCCTAGGGGGACGCACCCGGTGGCCTGGCAAAGCCAGATCCACGGGTGCACTGGCACAGACAGGAGTGCGCCCCTCAAGCGCGGTTACTAAAATGGCCGCCGCGAGCCCCCTTTCCTCCTTCCAAATCTCTGCCATGAACATCCTCCGCTTCTCCGATCTGTGCGCCCAGGGCAAGGCCCAAGGCCAGCGCGTCTTCATCCGTGCCGACATGAACGTGCCGCAGGATGACGCCGGCCGCATCACCGAAGACACCCGCATCCGCGCCTCGATCCCCTGCATCCGCATGGCGCTGGACGCCGGTGCCGCCGTCATGGTGACCAGCCACCTGGGCCGCCCGACCGAAGGCGAGTTCAAGCCTGAAGACTCCCTGGCACCAGTGGCGGCGCGCCTGTCGGAACTGCTGGGCCGCGAGGTCACGCTGGTCGCCGACTGGGTCGACGGCGTGACCGTGGCGCCCGGCCAGGTCGTGCTGCTGGAGAACTGCCGCCTGAACGTGGGCGAGAAGAAGAACAAGGAAGACCTGGCACGCAAGCTGGCCGCCCTGTGCGACATCTTCGTGAACGACGCGTTCGGCACCGCCCACCGCGCCGAGGGCACCACCTACGGCATCGCCCAGTTCGCGCCCATCGCCTGCGCAGGCCCGCTGCTGTCGGCCGAGATCGACGCCCTGACCAAGGCCCTGGCCCAGCCCCAACGCCCGCTGGCCGCCATCGTCGCGGGCTCCAAGGTATCCACCAAGCTCACCATCCTGAAGAGCCTGGCCGACAAGGTCGACCAACTCATCGTGGGCGGCGGCATTGCCAACACCTTCATGCTGGCGGCCGGCCTGCCCATCGGCAAGAGCCTGGCCGAGCCAGACCTGCTGGACGCGGCACGCGACGTGATCGCCGTCATGAAGGCCCGGGGCGCGGATGTGCCGATCCCCACCGATGTGGTCACCGCCAAGGCGTTCTCCGCCGACGCACCCGCCACCGTCAAGGCTGCTACAGACGTGGCCGAGGACGACCTGATCCTGGACATCGGCCCACAGACCGCAGCCCGCTTGGCCGCCCAGCTCAAATCGGCCGGCACCATCGTCTGGAACGGCCCGGTGGGCGTGTTCGAGTTCGCCGCCTTTGAAAACGGCACGCGCGAGATCGCCAAGGCCATCGCTGAATCCCCCGCGTTCAGCATCGCCGGTGGCGGCGATACCCTGGCGGCCATTGCCAAGTACGGCATTGAAAAGCAGGTGGGCTACATCTCTACCGGCGGCGGCGCGTTCCTGGAAGTGCTAGAGGGAAAGACACTGCCTGCATTCGACATTCTTCAAAAACGAGCCGTTACCTCAAATTGATTTTTGTTACGTATGAAGTCGCAAGCGCATGCGACTGCACGTAAGCAGTCACACGGAACTGTGACCAAAAACAACGAATTGCGAGCGGCAGGGCGCAGTTACCTCAATTTTTTCTTGTTTTTGTTGAGTATCCCGCCCAGAATTATTTTTCAATCGCGTGGGATGTATCTGTTCATGTCCCCGCCTCTCAAAGTCCGTAGGAGGGAATCATGAAATTTTCAAAAGCAGTCAGCTTGGCGGTACTCGCTGGCGCCGTGGCTACGTTGGCGGGTTGCGCCTATCGTTCGCCCATCCCTCTCGCAGAGAACTTTGAACTGACGGTTCAACCCAAGGTGCGCTCCGCAGGCCATTGGGAACTGCTTTCCAACGACGTCGTGGCGCAGACGCTGAGCACGCTCGACAAGGCGGGCACAGCCCCCGGCACCGCGCTGTACGTGGCCCAGCCGCCCAACCCCAGCCCGTTTGACCTGGCGTTCCGCGAGTTCCTGATCACCCGCTTTGTGCAAAGCGGCGCGCCCGTCCTGCAGGACCCTGGCCAGACGCTCACCGTCACCTACAACACCCAGCTCGTGCGCCACAACAGCGCCCGTCCTCACTTCATTCCCGGTCAGTTCACGATGATCGCGGCCGGCCTGATGGCCGCCTATGGCCTGCGCCACGAGCACATCGACACGCAGCTGCTGGCCACGCTGGGCTTTACCGGCCTGGCAGATTACGGCTCCAGCATCAACTCCGGCGGCCCGACCAACACCGAGCTGATCCTGACCACCACCGTCACGCGCGGTGGCCAGTATGTGGCCCGCAAGACCGACGTCTACTACCTGGAAAACGCGGACACGCCGCTGTTCCTGCGTCCGTCTTACTACAAGTACGTCAACATGAAGGTGGTCTCGCAATGAAATCCGCTGCACTTCTGACCGCACTGGCCGCAGCAGCTCTGCTGGCTGGTTGCGCCAACAATGGCACGACCGTCCGCAACGAGCCGACCTACCAGGAAGCCTCGAACAACCAATTCCTGAACAGCAGCCGCGACGCTGTGTCCAAGCTGACCGCAGGGTTTGACCTCACCGCCACCGGCACAGGTCCCGTCCTTGTGGCCACGGTGGTCAACGTGAACGACCTGAGCCGCTCTGCGCCTCTGGGCCGCACCCTGTCCGAGCAATATGCCTCGCACATGGCGGCTACCGGCTTCGATGTGAAGGAAGTCAAGTTGCGCGGCGACGTGTTCGTGCGCGAAGGCGCCGGCGAGCTGCTGCTGTCGCGCGAGATCAAGGACATTGCACGCAATCACAGCGCCTCGCTGGTGCTGGTGGGTACGTACTCGGCTGCAGCCAACTACACCTACGTGAGCCTGAAGCTCGTGCGCACCGAAGACAGCCGCATCATCCGCGGCTATGACTATGCCCTGCCGAACGACCGCGACGTGCAGCGCTTGCTGGCAGTGCAGCGCTAAGCCGCAGCCCGCTGTCCGCTATTCAAAAAGGCCGTTTCGACGGCCTTTTTTATTGCCTGCCCAACAGGGGCCAGCGCACGCATGACAACGTCGCACACAGGCAGCCGCCAGAAAACCGGCAGCTGCCAGCAGCCCCCCACTTAAAATCACGCCCCATGACCTTCACCGACATGCTGCGCGACTCCACGGCGCAGAACAACTCCCTGCTGTGCGTGGGCCTGGACCCGGAGCCCACGCGGTTTCCTGCGGGGATGCAGGGCGATGCGCACAAGATCTACGACTTTTGCGCCGCCATCGTGGACGCCACGGCCGACCTGGTCTGTGCCTTCAAACCCCAGATCGCCTACTTTGCCGCGCACAGCGCCGAAGACCAGCTCGAGCGCCTGATGCAGCACATGCGGGCCAACGCACCACACGTGCCTGTGATCCTGGATGCCAAGCGGGGCGACATCGGCTCCACCGCCGAGCAGTACGCCAAGGAGGCCTTCGAGCGCTACGGCGCCGATGCGGTCACGCTCTCGCCCTTCATGGGCTTTGACTCCATCGAGCCCTACCTGGCCTACCACGGCAAGGGCGCGTTCCTGCTGTGCCGCACCTCCAACCCGGGTGGCGACGACCTGCAGACCCAGCGCCTGGCCAGCGTGGAGGGCCAGCCGCTGATGTACGAACACGTGGCGCGCCTGGCGCAAGGGCCGTGGAACAAGAACGGCCAGCTCGGCCTGGTGGTGGGCGCGACCTACCCGCAAGAGATCGAGCGTGTGCGCGCCATTGCGCCCACGTTGCCGCTGCTGATCCCCGGCGTGGGCGCGCAGGGCGGCGACGCGGCAGCCACCGTGCGTGCCGGGCTGCGGGACGGCGGGCCGATCATCGTGAACTCGTCGCGCTCCATCCTGTACGCCTCCAAGGGCGACGACTTCGCGGACGCAGCGCGCACCGAGGCCCAGCGCACCCGCGCCGTGCTCGAAGCCTCGCGCAGCCGCTGAGGCACCGCAATTGGGGGGCCGACGCATGATGAGCACCCGCCCCACCCACCGGCCGACGCCGCACCGCCATGCAGCTTAAATGGCTTGAGGACTTCATCGTCCTCGCGCAGGAACGCAGCTTCACCCGCGCGGCCGAGCTGCGGCATGTCACCCACCCGGCTTTTGGCCGCCGCATCCGGGCGCTGGAGGCCTGGGCGGGCACGCCGCTGGTCGAGCGCACGGGCGGCCCGGTCACGCTGACGCCAGCCGGGCACAGCTTTCTGGAAACCGCAGGCCAGCTGGCCCGCAACCTCGCCCAGTCGCACGAGGAACTGCAAAGCCTGGCCGGCCGGCAGGCCCGCACGGTGACGCTGGCCACGGGCCGCACGCTGGCGCGCACCGTGGTGGCCGACTGGCTGGTGCGCCTGCAGCCGCTGCTGCAAGGCGGCGAGCTGTGCATCCGCACCCGCGCGCTGGCCGACACGGTGGCGCTGCTGGAGCGCAACGAGGCCGACTTCTCGCTGGTGTACCACCACCCGGCGCTGGCCATCCGGCTCGATGCGCGCCAGTTCCTGCACATGACCGTGGCCTCGGACCGGCTGGTGCCGGTGTCGCGCGCCACGGCGCAGGGCCACGCGATGTACCGATTCGGCCCACCAGGCACCACAGATGCCGTGCCCTACCTCGCCTACGCACCGCAGCTGGCGCTGGGCCGGCTGGTGGAGGACCACCTGGCGCACAACCCGCACGCCCCGCGCCTGCAGCGGGTGGTGGAGTGCGATTCGGCCGACGCGCACTACGAATACGTGCAAAAGGGCTTGGGCGTGGCCTGGCTGCCCTGGTCCATGGTGCATGCCGACTGCAAGGCACGGCGCCTCGCGCCTGCCGGGGATGCGCGGATGGAGGTGCGGTTCGACGTGCGCCTGTACCGGCCCAAGCGCCGCCTGGGGCCGCTGGCCGAGGCACTGTGGAAGGCCCTGTCACAGCGGTGATGCCTCGCTGATGCAGCACAGATGCAGCATCGATGCGGCCTAGTTACCGCTCAGGTACTGCTCAGGTGCGGCGTGAATGCGACACATGCATTTGTGGATTCATCCATCACGCAGGGGTTTTCCCTGCACGCCCGGTACGGATTGGCAATGGTTGGTGCCGTTTCAGCACCAACACAGCAGATCGTATTTTCGACAATGGGTTACGCCGCAGGAAGTTTTACGGCACCACCCGCCCTGGGTGGCCTCGTAATCCTGACCCCGTGGCGGTTTGCAGCAGCCCACAACACCACCGACCCGGACCTCACACCATGCACCACCCGTCTTTGTCCTCCCCCCTGCGCCGCACCGCGCTGCTGTGCACCTTGGCAGCTCTGGCCGCTGCCCCCGCCTGGGCGCAGCAGGACGCTTACCCCTCCAAGCCCATCACCATCGTCGTGGGCTACCCGCCGGGCGGCAGCACCGACCTGACCGCGCGCACCGTGGCGACCGAGCTGGGCAACAAGCTGGGCGTGCCGGTGGTGATCGAGAACATCGGCGGCGCGGGCGGAGCCATTGGCGCGCAGAAGGTCGCCAGCGCGGCGCCGGACGGCTACACGCTGCTGGTGGGCGCCAGCAACGAGATCGCCATCAACAAGCTGGTGACCAAGAAGGTGAAGTACGACGTGAAGGACTTCACCGCCATCGGCCTGATCGCCTCGCAGCCGCTGGTGCTGGTGGCGTCCGCCGGCTCGGGCGTGAAGAACGTGGCCGAGTTCACGCAGAAGGTCTCGAAGAACCCCGGCAAGTTCAGCTACGGCAGCTCGGGCGTGGGCACGTCGCTGCACCTGGCCGGTGAGATGGTCAAGGAGCAGGGCAAGCTGTTCATGACGCACATCCCCTACCGCGGCGTGGCGCCGCTGACCAACGACCTCTTGGGCAACAACCTCGAATTCGGCGTGTTCGTGCTCTCGAGCGGCCTGCCGCACATCAAGAGCGGCAAGGTGATCGCCCTGGGCACGACCGAAGCCAAGCGCTCGCCCACCACACCGGACATCCCGGCCCTGGCCGAGTCGCCCCAGTTCAAGAACGTGGACATCGGCGTGTGGTTCGCGCTGCTGGCGCCCGCCAACCTGCCCAAGCCCGTGTTCGACAAGGTGAAGAAGGCGCTGAACGACAGCCTGCAGTCGCCCGACTTCCGAAAGAAGATGGAAGCTACCGGCTCCACGGTGGCGGCCACCAACGTCAACATCGACCAGTACCTCGCTGCCGAAGTGGCCAAGTACAAGAAGATCGTCGAATTCGCCAAGATCGAAGAATGAATCGCAACGACGACCTCCACCACGGCGCGGTGCCACCGCTCACCTTCGCGCTGCCCGCGCCCGACATCAGCGCCTGGCGCGCCGGCAACACCGGCACCGAAGGCGTGTGGCACTTCGACTCGGGCCAGCCCGGGCGCCACGTGATGATCAGCGCGCTGGTGCACGGCAACGAGCTGTGCGGCGCCTGGGCGATCCAGGGCCTGCTCGAAGCCGGCGTGCGGCCGGAGTCCGGCACGCTCACGCTCGCGTTCTGCAACCTCGAAGCGTTCGACCGGTTCGATGCCAGCAGCCACGATGCCTCGCGCTTTACGGACGAAGACCTCAACCGCCAGTGGCTCGACGAGCGCATCGACGCGGCCGACACCGCGGAACGCCGCCGCGCTGCGGCCTTGCGGCCCTTCGTGGCGCGCGCGGACTGGCTGCTGGACATCCACTCCATGCACGAGCCCTCGGCGCCGCTGCTGCTCACCGGCATCCAGCCGCGCAACCTGGCGCTGGCGCGCGCCATGCGCTCGCCCGAGCACGTCGTGGTCGACGCGGGCCATAAGGACGGTGTGCGCATGCGCGACTACGGCCGCTTCGGCCTGCCGGGCAACGACGGTGAGGGCGCCGGTGAGGGCGAGGCCGCCGACACCCGATCGCTGCTGGTCGAATGCGGCTTTCATGGCGACCCCGCCAGTCGCGCCGTAGCGCAGGACCAGTGCGTGCGCTTTCTGGAGCAGTCCGGCGTGATCAGTCCCGCCGCCCTGGCAGCGCAGCTACCCGGCTGGCGCTTGCCCGATGCGCCCCGCCAGTGGGCGCTGGAAGTGACCGGCCCGGTGGTGGCCACCAGCAGCGCGTTCCGGTTCGTGGCGCCTTACACAGGCCTTGAGGTGTTTGAAAAAGCGGGCACCGTCATCGGCGACAACGACGGCGTGCCGGTGACCACACCGTACGACGACTGCGTGCTGGTGATGCCCTCGGTGCGCCAGGCCCGCGCGGGCGTGACGGTGGTGCGCTTTGCGCGCCGCAAGGCACTGACCTAGCTGTCCCCCCGGCGCCGTCCGTGCGCCTGGGCGCACAGGCGCTCTCGCACACCCCATGGCTGGCGCTTGGCAACGCCTGGCCAGCGCCATCGCCACGCCATGCAGCTTCACACTGCACGGCTGCCAACCCACCCGCACGCGCCCACGCTGCGGGCGACTTCACCCATCCCATGCCCGCTGCATGACCCGCTGTGATGAACAGCCCGGCGTCATGGGGACCACTGTTTTCCACGAATCCAAGGACATCGCCATGAAAGTCTGGTTGTTGATCTGGGCACTGCTGCTGGCCCCCCTGCATGCCGCTGCCCAAGAGGTGTCGAAGGACGAAATCGTCCTCGGCCAGTCGGCGTCCTTCACCGGCAGTTTTGCCAGCCAGGCGGCGGCGTACCGCGACGGCGCGCTGCTGTACTTCAACGAGGTGAATCGCCGCGGCGGCATCCATGGGCGAAAGATCCGCCTGGTGTCGCTCGACGACCAGTACAAGCCCGAGCTGGCGGTGGAGAACACCCTCCAGCTCATCGAGCAGCACGGTGCCTTCGCGCTGACCCACTACACCTGGACGCCGGTGGCCCGCGCGGTGATTCCGGTGGCGACGAAGTACAAAGTGCCCTTCTTTGCGCCGTACACCGGTGCCAGCGACGTGTACCGCTCCAGCAGCCCCATGGTCTTCACCGTGCGCGCGAGCTTTCATGCCGAGCTGGAGGCGATCATCCGGCACGTCACCACCCTGGGTATCCGCAGGATTGCGTTCGTGCGCTACACCAGCAAGACGGGCGACGAGCTGCTCGCCGAGCTGGAGCCCCTGCTGAAAAAATACGGCGCCACCCTGGTGGGCACCGGAAGCATGGCCAACAACTCTGCCCAGCCGAAAGAAGCGATACGGCAGCTAGCGCCCGTCGAGGCCCAGGCCGTGCTGCTGGGCGTGTCCGGCACCGACGCCGTGGCCTTCATCCAAGGCTACGAGGCCGCCACCGGCCGCAAGGCGCAGTACTACGCCCGTAGCCTGGTCGGCGCACGGCAACTGGCGCAGGAGCTGGGCGACCAGGCTTTCGGCATCTCGGTCACCCAGCTGGTGCCCAACCCGTTCAAACAGGTGGTGGAGGTGAGCAAGGAGTACAACCGGCTGCTCAAGAGCAGCGGGGCCGGCGCCCAGCCCGACTACATCTCGCTGGAGGGCTTCATCGCCGCGAAGGTGTTCTGCGAAGCGCTGAAGCGCACCGGCCCGGCACCGACGCGCGCGGGCTTTTTGCAGACGCTGTCGCAGATGAAGGTGGATGTGGGCGGGTTCGAAGTGACCTTCAGCCCCGGCAACCACAACGGCTCCGACTTCGTGGACATGACCATGATCGGGCGCCAGGGCAGGCCGATCAACTGACCGGGGGACGGGGGCAGGTTGCGCCGCCACGACGGCACGACGGCACGCCCAATCCAACATCAAACAATGGGTCAGTGCAATCGGTAGCGGGCTATCTTCTCTGGAGCCTGGGCCCTAGCACCACACAGGCAAGCGCTCCCACGATCAGCGCAATGCCTGCCCACTGCCAGGGCGCCACGCCTTCGCCCAGCAGCAGCATCCCCGCGGTGAGCCCGACCACCGGCACCGCCAGGCTGAACGGCGCTACGCGGTTGGCAGGGTAGCGCTGCAGCAGGTTCGTCCACAGCGCATTGCCCACGGTGTTGGCCGCCCAGCCCAGGTAAGCGACGGCAGCCCAGCCCGACAGCGGCACGCTGGCGAGGGTGTCCCACTGCAGCCAGCGCGCGGCGTCGGGGTCGAACACCGCCGACAGGGCGATGAACGGCACGATGGGTACCACGCTGCTCCAGATCACGAAGGCCAGTGGGTCGTAACCCGGGCTCGCGTTCTGCGCCAGCCGCGCCACGATGTGCGATGCGGCCCACATCGCAGCAGCACACAGCGTCAGCAACAGGCCTGCCAATGTGGTGGCCTGCGCGGCGCTGACTACGGTGCCGTGACCGAGGTGGTTCATCGCAAAACACGCCAGGCCCAGCGCCGCCAGCGCCAATCCCCACAGCAGCGGACGCCCCGGCTTCTCGCGCAGCAGCGCAAATGCGAACAAGGCCGTGAAGAACACCTGGGTCTGCAGCAGCACGCTGGCCAAGCTGGCCGTCATGCCCGTCTTCATCGCAATGAACAAGAACCCGAATTGCCCCACGCCCTGGAATAGACCGAACCACACCACCCAGCGCCAGTGCACGCGCGGCGGCCGGATCGTCAGCAACAGCGGCAGCGCCGCAAACACATAGCGCGCCACACCCAGCTGAAAGGGGCTGAAGCTGCGCAGCCCCCATTTCATGGCCACGAAGTTCACGCCCCACAACACCACCACGACCAGCGCGATGAGCAGGTCTCGCGCCCGCAGCGGCGGCGCCCCCTGCGCCGTGCCGTGCCCCGTCACTGCGCGCTGCGGGCCGCGTCGATGTGGGCCTGCACGCGCTGCGCCAGCGCGATATCGCCGGGGGTCTCGGGGCTCCATTTGTCGATGGTGCGGGGCTGCTCGTCGGAGTCCACCGCTGTGTAGACCGCCACGCAGTGCAGCACCTCGTGCTGCGGCTCGCCGTGAAGGCCGCCGCTGCGCACCTCCACCGCCAGCTGCATGGCCGTGTCCGTGGTCGCCGCCAGGCGGGCATGCACTTCGACCAGGTCTCCGGGCCGGATGGGGTGCATGAACTGCGCGCCGCCGACGAACTCGGTGATGCACGGCCCCTTGGCCCAGGCGCTGGCGCAGGCAAAGCCGGCTTCATCCACCCAGCGCAGCACGGTCCCGCCGGGCACGCGGCCGGCCTGCGGCAGGGTGCTTTGGGACGCCAGGAAACGCAGGGTGATCGATTGCATGCGGGTGCTCCATCAAAACGGTGCAGGGGGTATGAAGCCATTATCACCAGCCACCCGGCGCGCTGCAGGGGGCGCCGCGTCAGTGCAGCCCGCGCGCGAACGTAGGTGCAGCGCCGGTGGTGCGCAGGCCCGGGGCCGGCGCCACAGCTTGACCTGAGTCAACACCCTGCAGGCCGCACTTGCCTACATTGCGTAGCAACCCTGCGGCCCCGGCCTGCCGCGCCGCCCACCGGCGATGGCCGACCACGCCAGAGCCGGTTTTCACCTTGCACGCCCCGGCGTGCCGCCCTGCCATGTCACTGCTTCACCGACTGAACCTGCTCGAAAAATTCCTGATCCTCGGAACCCTCGGGCTGATGATGAGCGCGCTGCCCACGTATGTCTATGTGGCCGACGCACTGCGCGGCATCGGCCACGCCCGGCAGGAGGCCCGCGGCGTGCCGCCTGCGCAGGCCGTCACGCGGCTGGTGCAGGCGGTGCAGGTGCACCGGGGCCTGTCGGCCGGCATGCTGGGCGGCGACGAGTCGCTGGCGGCACGCCGCCCCGCTGCGCGCGAGGCGGTCGAGGCCGCACTGCGCGACGTGACCGAGCGCTTTGCCAGCGCACAGGTGCCCGCGGCCCAGGCTGCGGCCTGGAGGGACGCACAGCAGGCCTGGCGCACGCTGGAGCAGGCGGTGGCCGCGCGCGGCATCGAGCTGGCGCAGAGCACGGCGCAGCACACGCAGCTCATCGGCACGCTGCTGCAGCTGAGCGCGTCGCTGGTGCACGCCTACGGCCTGCAGATCGATCCCGAAGCGCCCACGCATGCGCTCATCCAGTCGTCGCTGATCCAGGCGCCGCTGCTCGGCGAGAAGCTGGGCCTGCTGCGCGCGCAGGGCGCGGGCGCGCTCGGCCGCGGCCAGCTCAGCCCCGAGGCCAAGGGCCAGATGCTGGTGCTGCAGCAGCGCGTGGGCGAACTGCAGGGCGACACCTTCGGCGGGCTGGACCGCGCGCTGCAAGGCGATGCAGAGCTTCGGCAGGCCCTGGGCAGCGGCACGCAGGACATCCAGGCGCAGATCCAGCAATCGCTGCAGCTGGCCGAGCGCGAGGTGATCAACGCGCCCGAACTCAAGATGGCCTCCAAGGACTACTTCGACGCGCTCACCCGCACCATCGATGCGCTCAACACACTCAACACGCAGTCGCTGGCCAGCCTCGCCCAGGCGCTGCAGGACCGCGTGGCGCGGCTGCAGCAAAGCCTGCTGTGGGTGGCGGTGGCGCTGGCGGTGACGCTGTCGGCCACCTGCGCGATGGCCCTGGTGTTCGTGCGCTCGATGACACAGCCCCTGAAGCAGGCCGTGGGCCTGGCGCGCGCGGTGGCCCAGGGCGACCTGGGCGGCGCGCCCATCGCCCACGGCACGAACGAAGTGGGCCAGCTGCTGCAGGCGCTCCTGCAGATGCGCACGCAGCTCACCGGGGTGGTGCGCCAGGTGCGCAGCGGCTCCGAAAGCGTGGCCACGGCCAGCGTGCAGATCGCGCAGGGCAACACCGACCTGTCGGCCCGCACCGAGAGCCAGGCCAGCGCGCTGGAGGAAACCGCGGCGTCCATGGAGCAGCTGAGCTCCACCGTGCGGCAGAACGCCGACAGTGCGCGCCAGGCCAGCCAGCTGGCCGACAGCGCCAGCACCGTGGCCGTGCAGGGCGGCGAAGTGGTGGCCCAGGTGGTGCACACCATGCAGGGCATCAACGCGTCGTCGCAGAAGATCTCGGACATCATCGGCGTGATCGACTCGATCGCGTTCCAGACCAACATCCTGGCACTCAACGCCGCGGTGGAAGCAGCGCGAGCAGGCGAGCAGGGCCGTGGCTTTGCCGTGGTGGCCAGCGAAGTGCGCAGCCTGGCCGGCCGCAGTGCCGGGGCCGCCCGCGAGATCAAGGCCCTCATCAGCGCCAGTGTGGAGCGCGTGGAGCACGGCACCGCCCTGGTGGACCGCGCGGGCAGCACGATGAACGAGGTGGTCCACGCCATCCGCCGCGTGACGGACATCGTGGGCGAGATCAGCACCGCCAGCCACGAACAGTCCCTGGGCGTGGCCCAGGTGGGCGAGGCCGTGACGCAGATGGACCAGGTTACGCAGCAGAACGCCGCGCTGGTCGAAGAAATGGCCGCGGCCGCCGGCAGCCTGCAGCTACAAGCCGAAGACCTGGTACAGGTGGTGTCGGTTTTCAGATTGGGCGACGAAGGCAACGCGCACCTGCCGGCCACCGCGCCTGCATCTCAATTGCTGCAAATTCGATAGCTGCCAGCGCTTCATGGACAGGCGTTAGAGGCCGATTTACCTCAAAATCCGCCCCCTCAACCGCCCGCCACGCCGCGCTCGATGCCTAGCGCGGCCAGCTCCGCATCGCTGAACACCCGCGACCGCGTGTGAAACGCCTTGCCCTCGGGCCCCTCCAGCGAAAAGGTGCCGCCGGTGCCCTCGATCACGTCGATGATGAGCTGCGTGTGCTTCCAGGTCTCGTACTGCGCGCGGCCGATGTAGAACGGGCAGCCGCCGATGTCGCCCAGGTACACATCGCCCGCGCCCATCGTGATCTCACCGGGCAGATAGCAGTTGGCCGCGCTGTTGTCACAGCAGCCGCCCGACTGGTGGAACATCAGGGCAGGCCCGTGCTTGGCTTGCAGAAAGGCCACCAGCTCCAGCGCAGCGGGGGTGGCGATGACTTTGTCGACCATGGGTGTCTCCTGATTCACAAGCATCAATGGCAGTGATCCGGCCCGCTGGAACAGCGGACCGGCAGCAGCGCCTCCAGCGGTTCACAAACCGTTCCTGGCTAGGGATCCTCTGCACGGATCGAGCTGCCAAGTGTGCGCTGCGGATCGGGATGGCGTGCAAGGCGCAAAACGCAGCAATAGCCGTAGCTATTGCGAGTATTTGCAACGCCGCAGGCCGCCCGAGACCGCAGATGCACACGGCGCGATGATTCGAGACGAAGCAACGACGCCAGGGACGGTTTTTGGACCGCCACCCCCCTCAGAAAAAGCCGAGCTTGTTTTCCGAGTAGCTGACCAGCAGGTTCTTGGTTTGCTGATAGTGGTCCAGCATCATCTTGTGCGTCTCGCGCCCGATGCCCGACTCCTTGTAGCCGCCGAACGCCGCGTGCGCCGGGTACGCGTGGTAGCAGTTGGTCCACACGCGCCCGGCCTTGATCGCGCGGCCCATGCGGTAAGCCACGTTGCCGTTGCGGCTCCACACGCCGGCGCCCAGGCCGTAGAGCGTGTCGTTGGCGATCGCCAGGGCTTCGGCCTCGTCCTTGAAGGTGGTCACGGCCAGCACGGGGCCGAAGATTTCCTCCTGGAAGATGCGCATCTTGTTGTGGCCCTTGAACAGCGTGGGCTGCACGTAGTAACCGCCTTCCAGGTCGCCGCCCAGGTGGGCCTGGCCGCCACCGGCCAGCACCTCGGCGCCTTCCTGCTTGCCCAGGTCCAGGTACGACAGGATCTTGGTGAGCTGCTCCTTGCTGGCCTGCGCACCCATCATGCTGTCGGTGTCGAGCGGGTTGGCGTGCTGGATGGCCGCCACGCGTTTGAGCACACGCTCCATGAACTTGTCGTAGATGCTTTCCTGGATCAGCGCACGCGATGGGCAGGTGCAGACCTCGCCCTGGTTGAACGCGAACAGCACCAGGCCTTCGATGGCCTTGTCCAGGAAGGCGTCGTCCTTGTCCATGATGTCGGCGAAGAACACATTGGGGCTCTTGCCGCCCAGCTCCAGCGTGGCGGGGATGAGGTTGTTGGCAGCGGCCTGCGCGATCACGCGGCCGGTGCTGGTGGAGCCGGTGAACGCGATCTTGGCGATGCGCTTGCTGGTGGCCAGCGGCATGCCCGCCTCGCGCCCGTAGCCGTTGACGATGTTGAGCACGCCCGGCGGCAGCAGGTCGGCGATCAGCCCGGCCAGGATCAAAATGGAAATCGGCGTGGACTCCGCGGGCTTGAGCACCACGCAGTTGCCCGCACCAATCGCGGGGGCCAGCTTCCACGCGGCCATCAGGATGGGGAAGTTCCACGGGATGATCTGGCCCACCACGCCCAGCGGCTCCTGGATGTGGTACGCCACGGTGTTCTCGTCGATGTTGCTCAAGGCCCCTTCCTGCGCGCGCACGCAGCCCGCGAAGTAGCGGAAGTGGTCCACGGTGAGCGGGATGTCGGCGTTCAGCGTCTCGCGGATGGCCTTGCCGTTGTCCACGGTTTCGGCATAGGCCAGCAGCTCCAGGTTCTGCTCGATGCGGTCGGCGATTTTCAGCAGGATGTTGCTGCGCGTGGCCGCGTCCGTCTTGCCCCAGGCATCGGCAGCGGCGTGGGCGGCGTCCAGCGCCAGCTCGATGTCTTCGGCGGTGGAGCGCGCGGCCTGGGTGTAGACCTTGCCGTTCACCGGCGAGATCACGTCGAAGTACTGGCCCTTGACCGGGGCCACGAACTGGCCGCCGATGAAGTTGTCGTACCGGGGTTGGTAGGCGATCTTGGCGCCGGCGGCGCCGGGGGCTGCGTAAACGGTCATGTGCGTTGTCTCCAGGGATGTTGTGTGTGGCATCGGCCGGCCGTGCGGGCCGCTCCGATGCACTCCCCTACTCAAGACGCATGCCAGCGCCTGGCACGCGGCGGGCCGTTGATTTCATGGAGATTTTTCTGTCGGAGCACTGTCCGGACCGTCACACCGTGCCCGCCCGCCGTGTTCCGCAACGCCACACCTGTCACGAAATGGAACACCCGCACCGCGCGGCAGGCCCGCGCCCTTGCCCCGGCCCGGTGGGGGCGCCATACTGGCCGCAGCGGGTGCACCAGACGCCTGCACAGGAGACCAGCGCGTGCGTTCTTCCGCCACCACCCCGCCCCTTGTCGCATTGCGACAGGCCCGCCAGCACCTGCTGGAGTTCGGCCAGTGCCCCAGCGGCCTGCTGGACGAGCGCCTGGCCCGCTCGTGGAGCCGCAGCATGGCCGCTGGCCTCGCGCCCACGGGCCGGGCACCGGGCGTGGAGCACGCGAGCAGCGGCACGCTGCGCCATGCGCTGGCCAGCAACCCCGAGCTGCTGGCGCATTCACGGCCGGTGATGGAATACCTCTTCGAGCAGGTGCGCCACAGCCAGAGCGTGGTGGTGCTGGCCGACCGGCGCGGCATGCTGATGCACACGCTGGGCGACCCGGGTTTCGTGGGCAAGGCCGAGCGCGTGGCGCTGACGAGCGGCGCGTCGTGGCACGAAGCGCACCGGGGCACCAACGCCATCGGCACCGCGCTGGCCGAGTGCACGGCCGTGGAGGTGCACGGCGGCGAGCACTTTCTGGAGCGCAACAGCTTTCTCACCTGCGCGGCCTCGCCCATCCTGTCGGCCACCGGCGAGCTGCTGGGCATTCTCGACATCTCGGGCGACTACCGCCAGGGGCACGCGCACACGCTGGGCCTGGTCAGCACCGCGGCCCGCATGATCGAAAACCGCCTGCTGGCCGCCGCCTGCAAGCGCAACATCCGCCTGCACCTGCACCGCGACCCCGAGGGCATCGGCAGTGTGGCCGAAGGCATCGTGGCCGTGTCGGGCGACGGCTGGATCGTGGGCGCCAACCGCGCAGCCCTGGCCCAGCTGGGCCTGAGCGCCAGCGATGTGGGCGCCACCGAGCTCGAGCGCGTGGTGGATGTGCGGCTGGATGACCTGCTGTCGCACCACCAGCGCCGCCCGCAGCAGCCGCAGGCCGTGCGCCTGCCCGGCGGTGCCCTGCTGTTCGCGCAGGTGCAGATGGACCCCGCGGCGTGGCCGGGCACCGCGCTGGCGTCGGCCCGCGGCGCAGTCGCAGCCCCCGAGGCCGCAGCACCGGCACAGGCCGTGGATGCCCTCGCGCAGCTGGACACGGGCGATGCGCGCTGGCGCAGCGCCGCCGACAAGGCCCGCCGCGTGGTGGGCAAGCCGATCCCGGTGCTGATCCAGGGCGAGTCGGGCGTGGGCAAGGAAGTGTTCGCCCGCGCGCTGCACGCCAGCGGGCCGCGGCGGGACGGCCCTTTCGTGGCCATCAACTGCGGCGCCATCCCCGAGAACCTCATCGAGGCCGAGCTGTTCGGCTATGTGGGCGGCGCCTTCACCGGCGCGCGCAAGGAGGGCAGCGCGGGCCGGCTGCGCGAGGCCCACGGCGGCACGCTGTTCCTCGATGAAATCGGCGACATGCCCCTGGCCATGCAAACCCGCCTGCTGCGCGTGCTGCAGGAGCGCAGCGTGACGCCGGTGGGCGCCGGCAAGTCGTACACGGTGGACTTTGCGCTGGTGAGCGCCACGCACAGCCAGCTGATGCAGGCCGCCGAACAAGGGCGCTTTCGGCAAGACCTGTACTACCGCATCAACGGCCTGACGGTGCAGCTGCCCGCGCTGCGCGAGCGCACCGACTTCCTGGCGCTGACGCAGCAGCTGCTGAGCTCGCTGGCCACACCGACCACAGGACCCAGCCCCTGCCCCGGCCGGCCGCGCAGCCTGCAGCTGGCCCCCGACCTGCTGGCCCGCCTGGCGCGCTACCCCTGGCCCGGCAACCTGCGCCAGTACGCCAGCGTGCTGCGCACCGCCTGCGCCATGCTCGACGACGGCGAAGACACGCTGCGCTGGGACCATCTGCCGGACGACCTGGCGCAGGCGCTGGCGGCGCAGGAACAGAAAGAGGAACACGCACACGCAGGCAGCGGGCCCACGGCCTGGCCCACCGGCCCGGCCACCGCAGACGACGACGGCCCCCCGCCCGCGCCACTCAACCTGCGGCAGCTGTCCCACACCGCCATCGACCAGGCGCTGCAGTCCACCCGCGGCAACATGTCCGAGGCCGCGCGCCGCTTGGGCATCAGCCGCCAGACGCTGTACCGCAAGCTCAAGAAAACGCCGGGGTGAGTGGGGCAGCGGGGCTTGCGGAAGAAGCGGCACCGGAGACCTGCAAGCGCGGTAGCGCGGCGACCGCCAGCGGGCGCGTGGTGCGGCGGGCCGGGGCGTACTCGGATGCGCTTGCAAATAGCTACTGTTTTGATAGCTGGTTAGGGCTTATCCAACGATGGGCCTACAACTCGGCATTCTGAACCACCGTGTTGTCGCTCCGTGCACCATCCGGCCGAGTACCGACTTTTCGGTTCGTCTGCTCAACTGAGCGCCTGGGCCACCCTGCCTGCCTGCTCAGGACATCGCCTGCCGCGTCCAGCAACTGGGCAGCCGCGCAGAGATCCCGCAGCGGGCGCTGACTCGCCGCTAGATCAATGCCTTTTTACCTCTACAGCTTCTGTTTGAGATTCGCGACTTCTATGGTGTCTCTGCCGTAGTTCGAACGTGGGCACTGTATTGCACACTGCGCTGAACCAGGGTGGTGGGGTTACCGGTCTTCTGGTCAATGATGGGTTCATGTATAGGACAGGCCAATCGTTAATGGCAGATAAATAACCACTCCCTAGTTACTCACCCTTTGGACAAGTCGGCATTGTGGATGTGGAGTTGCACTCAGGAGGGATGTTGTGAAAAACGGCATCCTGACCTGCCCATACCTTGCCTAAAGCGTGCGGCTCGTCGATAAGCCACATAATCTCTGCGCCCCCTTCGAGATCCACCACTGGGCTCTCACCCAACAAAGATTTTGGCTCAACCCGGTAAAGCCGAACAAAGGCCGGATCCCGGAAGTTAATATGAACCATACGCTGCCATAGTGATGGGCGATGAAATTCCAACTCATAAACTCGATGAGGACTATAATGGACCGATTGAAATTGCGACCGCGCAAAGTAACAACCCATCAAAATTGCAAAGGTCGCAAAAAAGATCCAAAAAACTTTTTGTTTTTTTAAATATCTCAAACAATCCTTAGTTTAATATTTTTAAATTAAAAAATAGTCACCATGAATATTTTATGGTTTGGGGCAAGCGTACCCTATGCAAGTCAGAAACCACCACAAAATCCCCTCCCCGACCATGCTGTTCGCGCCATAACCTGAAGTGCTTGTTATGGACCAAGTAGGTACGCCCTCGCACTTCCTCAATATCCGTAGAATTGACAAATCTCGGCGTCGTAAAAACATCTAGAGTAAACCGAGGAGTCCGTTCTACGCCTTTAAAACCCCAAAAACCAAGTGGCTGAGACAGGAATAAATCATCATTAAAATCATATGCATCTTTTAGATAAAATCCGAGCTCATCTATTTCAATGGAAAATTTTGTACTACTATCAGATGTGACAATGCCTGAGACCGCTACCTTCAGCGTAGATTGTCCCATTGCGGCATAAAAGTCATCCATAGGATCACTAAGTGCCCCTATCGGCTCTTTATTAACCTGGCAAATATTGTCGATTTCTTTGACCGACTAAGATTCCCAAAGCGCCAGCAAGATTGTGATTTTCCAAAACCCTGCCTACTAATTCGCCCATGAAGCAACTCTAAACCGGCCTTACTCGACCAATTAGTTTGTAAATTACGCAAAGCGGTTTGCACCCTTGCAAATCCAAGCGCCCATTTCATCTTAATCAGCTTTTCGTCTAGCCTCTCTTCATGCAGTTGGTGCAACAGATAGGGAGGTTCCGTACTTCGTTTCATCTCCAGACTCATTTCGAACTTTGAACTTCTGAACCAGCGGTCCATCATTGCTGCCGCCACTGGCCAGCCCATTCGCGAGCGCATAACGTCCGGGATATCACTGAGTTCAAAGAGTGGCACAGAAGGCAATCTTTGCTCTAGTTGTGTTCGCAGTTTGGCCACATCTGTTTTAACAATTTCACTCACGAAAACATTCCCAGTGTAATAAACAATATGGGGAGCGATTGTTAAAGCATTTGCAGAATAATTCCGTTTCCAAAGGTGTTTGTTGTTACTCGGCGTAATTTCGAGGTCAAAACGAAATTAAATATGGCCGCAGATATTTGCCCGTGTGACTATTCTGGTTGGCCGCCAGGTCCTCCGGCGTGCCCACGCCCACCACGGTGCCGCCGCCCGCCCCGCCCTCGGGGCCCATGTCGATGAGCCAGTCGGCGGTCTTGATGACGTCGAGGTTGTGCTCGATGATGACGATGGTGTTGCCCGCATCGCGCAGCTGGTGCAGCACCTTGAGCAGCAGGTCGATGTCCGCAAAATGCAGGCCGGTGGTGGGCTCGTCCAGGATGTAGAGCGTGCGGCCCGTGTCGCGCTTGGAAAGCTCCTGCGCCAGCTTCACCCGCTGCGCCTCGCCGCCTGACAGCGTGGTGGCCGCCTGGCCCAGGCGGATGTACGACAGGCCCACATCCAGCAGCGTCTGCAGCTTGCGGGCAATGGTCGGCACGTCCTTGAAGAAGGCGGCGGCGTCTTCCACCGTCAGCTCCAGGATCTGCGCGATGTTCTTGCCTTTCCACAGCACTTCCAGCGTCTCGCGGTTGTAGCGCTGGCCGTGGCAGATGTCGCAGGGCACGTACACGTCGGGCAGAAAGTGCATCTCCACCTTCACTACGCCGTCGCCCTGGCAGGCCTCGCAGCGGCCGCCGGCCACGTTGAAGCTGAAACGCCCGGGGCCGTAGCCACGCTCCTTGGCGGTGTTGACCTCGGCCATCAGCTCGCGGATGGGGGTGAACAGGCCGGTGTAGGTGGCCGGGTTGCTGCGCGGCGTGCGGCCGATGGGGCTCTGGTCGACGTTGATGACCTTATCGAAGTACTCGATGCCCACGATCTCGTCGTGCGCGGCGGGCTCTTCGTGCGCGCGGTACAGCTGGCGGGCCACGGCGGCGTACAGCGTGTCGTTGACCAGCGTGCTCTTGCCCGAGCCCGACACGCCCGTCACGCAGGTGAGCAGCCCCACCGGAAAGTCCACCGTCACGTTCTTCAAGTTGTTGCCCGTGGCGCCTGCCACGCGCAGCGCCTGCAGGGCGCCCTGGCGCGCGTGGTGCTCGGCCATGCGTTCGGCGCGGCGCTTGCTGGCTTCGGTCTGCGGAAAGCGCGATTTGGCCTTGGCCTCCACCACCGGTGCAGCCTGCTCGAGCACCGGCAGCCAGGGCGTGCGGCGCGGGGGCACGGCAATCGAGCGCGCGCCCGACAGGTACTGGCCGGTGAGCGACTGCGTGTTGCCACGCACTTCGTCGTACGTGCCCTGTGCCATCACGCGCCCACCGTGCACGCCCGCACCGGGGCCCATGTCGATCACATGGTCGGCGGCGCGCATCATGTCTTCGTCGTGCTCGACCACGATCACGCTGTTTCCGATGTCGCGCAGGTGTTTGAGCGTGGCGATCAGGCGGTCGTTGTCGCGCTGGTGCAGGCCGATGCTGGGTTCGTCCAGCACGTACATCACGCCCGTGAGGCCCGAGCCGATCTGGGACGCGAGGCGGATGCGCTGCGCCTCGCCGCCGGAGAGGGTCTCGGCGCTGCGGTCCAGGCTCAGGTAGCTCAGGCCCACGTCGTTCAGGAACTGCAGGCGCGTGGCGATCTCGCGCACCACCTTGTCGGCGATCTCGGCCTTGGCGCCGGTGAGCCTCAGGTCGTTGAACCAGGCATGGGCGGTGTTCAGCGTGGCGTGGCTCACTTCAAAGATGGCACGGGCCTGCTCGCCCTCGCCCAGCCGCACGTGGCGGGCTTCGCGGCGCAGGCGGGTGCCGTGGCATTCGGGGCAGGGCTGGGTGCTGCGAAAGCGCGCCAGGTCCTCGCGCACCACCACCGAATCGGTCTCGCGGTAGCGCCGCGCCATGTTGGGGATGATGCCCTCGAACGGGTGCTTCTTGGCATACACCTTGCCCTTGGAGGCCCCGCTGTCCATGATGTAGCTGAAGGCGATTTCTTCGTCGCCTGAGCCGTGCAGGATGGCCTGCTGCACCGGTGCGGGCAGCGACTCGAACGGTGCCTCGATGTTGAACGCGTAGTGCTTGGCCAGGCTCTCGAGCATCGCAAAGTAGTAGCCGTTGCGCCGGTCCCAGCCCTTGATGGCACCGCTGGCCAGGCTCAGCGTGGGAAAGGCCACCACGCGCGCCGGGTCAAACACATCGCGCTGGCCGATGCCGTCGCACGCGGGGCACGCGCCCATGGGCGAGTTGAACGAGAACAGGCGCGGCTCCAGCTCCGGCAGCGAGTAGCTGCAGACGGGGCAGGCGAACTTGCTGCTGAACAGGTGCTCCTGCCCCGTGTCCATCTCCAGCGCCAGCACGCGGCCGTTGCCCTCGTGCCCGCCCACGCGCAGCACCGACTCGATGCTCTCGGCCAGGCGCTGCTGCAGGTCGGCCCGCACCTTGATGCGGTCGATCACCACGTCGATGTTGTGCTTCTCGGTTTTCTTGAGCGCGGGCAGGTTCTCGTGTTCGTAGATCTGGCCGTCCACCCGAAAGCGCACGTAGCCCAGCGCCTGCATCTGCGCGAACAGCTCGGTGAACTCGCCTTTCTTCTCGCGCGCCACGGGCGCGAGCAGCATGAGCTTGGTGTCTTCCGGCAGGGCCAGTACGGCATCCACCATCTGGCTCACGGTCTGCGCGGCCAGCGGCAGGCCGTGGTCGGGGCAGTAGGGCGTGCCGGCGCGGGCGTAGAGCAGCCGCAGGTAGTCGTGGATCTCGGTCACCGTGCCCACGGTGGAGCGCGGGTTGTGGCTGGTGGCCTTCTGCTCGATGCTGATGGCAGGCGAGAGGCCCTCGATCAGGTCCACATCGGGCTTGTCCAGCCGCCCCAGGAACTGCCGGGCATAGGCCGACAAACTTTCCACATAGCGGCGCTGCCCCTCGGCGTACAGCGTGTCGAACGCCAGGCTCGACTTGCCCGACCCCGACAGCCCCGTGATCACCACCAGCTGGTTGCGCGGGATGTCCAGGTCGATGTTCTTGAGGTTGTGCGTGCGCGCGCCGCGGATGCTGATGCGCTGCTCGCGCAGGGCGCGGGCGAGGTACGTGCCGTCATCAGGTGTGGCGGGTGACGGGGCGGTGTGGTCGGTCACGGGGAGGGGCCTGGTGCAGGAAAACCGACCATGATAGGTCACGGCACTCCTACCTGCGCGGGGGAGTCTTGAGATTGAGAAGGACGTAGCCTCCACCGCATCGACGCGTGTATCAACGCGATCCATCGGTGCATGGGCCGGACGAGAAAAGTAACACCTGTCATTTTTTTCTTGTGCGTGCAAGTGGATTCGCACATATTCACGCACAAAACCCGCCTGCACCCTTGTTTGCAAGCCCCGCAATACCTGTCCAGCTTTCATGCCCCTCCAAGATTTTTGCAGTCAGTCCGCAGTAGCACCTCAGTCCTTCACCGTCCAGCGTGAAGATCGCGAGCGGTTGGCCGGGCATGGCGGGCGCGTGATCTGGTTCACGGGGCTGTCAGGGGCTGGCAAATCCACTCTGGCCAATGCGCTGGACGTGGAACTGCACCGAACGGGGAAGCGCACTTACGTCCTCGATGGCGACAACATCCGGCGCGGCCTGTGCAAGGACCTGGGGTTTTCAGATGCGGACCGCGTGGAAAACATGCGCAGGGTGGCCGAGGTGGCGCGCCTCTTCGTCGACGCTGGCGTGGTGGTGCTGGTGGCTTTCATATCCCCGTTCCGCGCCGAGCGCCAGGCTGCACGCGAGCTGTTTGCCGATGGTGATTTTCTCGAAATCTTTGTGGATGTGCCCCTGGCCGTGGCAGAGCAACGTGATACCAAAGGCCTGTATCAGAAGGCGCGCAGCGGCCAGCTGTCCCACCTGACCGGCATCGATTCGCCCTACGAGGCCCCTACCGCGCCAAACTTGGTGCTGCGCACCGACCTGCTGTCGATCCCGGCGTGTGTGGCCCGCATGCTGGAGCTTCTGGAGGCCCGTCCGGCCCACCACTTTTCAGCGCCAAGCGGGTTGGAGCCTGTGCCGCGGAACGCTGACCGGGTACCTCTGCCATGACCATGCCGCGGGATGTTGCGAGCCTTCCCACCGACGAGCCCATGGTGCGTGGGCCGCTGTTTTCGCGCCTGGATATTCCGGTGCCGCTCGCCACGGTGCGGGCGGAGGTGTCACAGCTGATGGCGCGCGCCTGGTTGCCCCATGTCAACCGCGGTGACTACGACGGTGGGTGGGATGTGATGCCGCTGCGCTGCCAAAAGCAGCACGTCGACGCGCACCCGATCCTGCAGGGATTTTCCTTGGCCTCTGCGACCGACCTTTGGGACGATCTGCCAGCGCTGCAGCCGTGCACCGCCATTCGACAGCTGCTGGGCACCATCCGGTGCCCGCTCAAGTCCGTGCGGCTGATGCGGCTGCATGCGGGCGCCAGCATCCGGCCCCACCGGGACCACGGCCTTCACCTGGGCTGCGGCGAGGCCCGCCTGCACGTCCCCGTGTGGACGAACCCTGACGTGCACTTCATCGTCGCGGGCCACGAAATGCCCATGCACGAAGGCGAGATCTGGTACTTCAATGCCGATGAAGAGCACGAGGTCGTCAACAACAGCCGGGCCACGCGCACCCACCTGGTGATGGACTGCGTGGTCACACCGTGGCTGTTGGAGCGCATTCAGGAGGGCGCGCTCTGTGCATGAACTACGGCCGGCTTATCACGCCTTGCTCTGCTCACAGGCAGAGCTGGCGTTGTGCCGCCAGGCGCACTCGGTGGCTGGCCTGCTGGACGCGCTGCGTGCGCTCTGGGGCGTGGCCGAACAAACCGACGCATGGCTTGTGCAGGCCCTCGATACGCTCAACCGCGAGGCTCTTCCCGACGAAGTGGTGGCCCAGATGGCAGGGCTCTGGCTGCCGCACCGTTACCACGCGCGCAGCGGACGCCTGCACTGGTGCCTGCCCGACGGCCCGCCCACCGAACCTTTTCACGACGAGTACCTGAGCCGTTGCTGGCAACGCAGCGCGCTGGACCAGCTCGTCACGCCCCAGTCGTCTCTGCGCGCGTTGGCGGCCTGTGACGGGCGGGTGCCCAGGGCGCTGCCCGCGGGTTTCATTTTTCACCTGTCGCGGTGCGGCTCCACGCTGCTGTCGGGCTGCCTGTCGGAACTGGATGACGCGGTGGTGTTTTCAGAGTCTCCCGTGCTCACCGAGGTGCTGGTGGACCCCGCACTCAGTCCGCAGGACAGGCGGGCGCATCTCCAGTGCCTGATCGACCTGAAAGCGGGTCTGTTCCCCGGCCGCCGCATGGTCGTCAAATGGAATGCATGGGACATCTTTCAGTGGGATCTGCTGCGTGGCCTGTACCCCGCCGTCCCGGCAGTCGCGCTGGTGCGAGACCCTGTGGAGATCCTGGCATCCCACCACGCGCTGGCGGGTCGGCACATGTCGGGCGACCCCTCGCTGGCCTGGGTTGACCGGGTGTTCTCTACGTCCAAAGCAGCCTCGGTGCTGGAGCATCGCATAGGCGTGCTCGAAGGGATGATGCAGGCCATGGGGGCCCTCGAAGGGTCGCCCGCTCTGGCCCGCATCGACTACGCGCAGTTGGACGGCCAGACCATCCGGCAGGTGGCTTCCCTGTTCGGCCTGCGATGCGGTGCAGAGGACTGGTCGCGGATGGAGCAGCGGATGCAGAGCAACGCCAAGTTACCGGGCACCCGCTTTGCGCCTGACCGTGCCCGCAAGGCGGCGGTCTTCAGTGCGGACGAGAGCCTGAGCATTCGGCAGCGGCTGTCTGGATTGCACCGGTCGCTGGTGCCGCAGCCAGAGCAGCGCGCGCCGCAGCGGGAGGTGGCACATGCCTTGTGACATCGACAGCGAGGCGCCCGTGCGCACCCGCCTGAGCCATCCGGACGATGCTGCCTTTCTGTTCGCGCTCTTCGCCGCGAACTGCACGCACCTTCATGCGCTGGGCCTGCCCACCGCAGCCCTGGATGCGATGCTTGCACAGCAATACGCCTTTCGGCAGGCCGACTACCGCCGCCGCTTCCCTTCCGCCCAGACGCTCATCGCACTGGCCGACGAGACGCCTGTCGCCCAGATGATCGTCCACGACGACGGCACCGCCCTCCACATCGTCGACGTCGCGGTGGTGCCGCCTCTGCACGGGCGAGGGTATGGCGCGGCCATGGTCCGGCAAGTTCAAGCCCAGGCACACAGGGATCGTCGTCAATCGGTCACGTTGGCTGTGGACCCTCAAAACCAACGGGCGCTGCGCCTGTACCTGGCGCTGGGTTTCGAGACCGTGGAAACGCACCCGGTTCAATGGCGCATGGCTTGGCACCCCGGCATGTCTTCTGCGGACAGACCAGCGAGCGCGGGCCCCCTGTCAATCTTCCCCACCACGAAAGGCTGAAACAATGGCAAACCCTTACCTCGGCGAGATACGCCTGCTGCCCTATGCCTGGCCCCCCAAGGGCTGGATGCTGTGCCAGGGGCAGACGCTCGCCATCAACAGCAACCAGGCCTTGTTTTCCTTGCTGGGCATCACGTACGGGGGCAACGGCAGCACCACTTTCCAGCTGCCGGATCTGCGCGGACGCTCGATCCGGCATGCCACGCCAGACGAGCCGCCCGGCACGGTGGGGGGACAGGAGTCAGTCACGCTGATGTCGGGCCAGATGCCTCAACACGGCCACAACTTGATGGCCAGCACGGGCAATGGCAACTCCGCCACCTTCGCTGACGCCGCCGTGGCCTGCGCAGTGGCAGGCGGCAACCCTGTCAACCTCTACGCGGATGCTGCAAGTCCTTTGCAGGCCCTTGCGCCCGACTCGGTGAGCGCGCAAGGCGCAAGCCAACCGCATGACAACTGTCAGCCCTCGCTGGTGATGAACTACTGTATCGCCATCTCAGGGATTTTCCCTTCCCGCAACTAACTCATCGAGAGACCGATCATGGATTCCTATGTCGGAGATATCCGTCTTTTTGCCGGAAACTACGCGCCCCGCGGCTGGCTGCTGTGCAACGGTGCCGTGCTCAACATCAGCGAGTACGACACACTGTTCACGCTCATCGGCACGGCCTACGGAGGCGACGGGCAGAACACCTTTGCGCTGCCGGACCTGCGTGGCCGCGTGCCGGTGGGCCAGGGTACGGGACCCGGCCTGACCCCGCGGGTGCTGTCGCAGGTGTACGGCAGCGAGAGCGTCACGTTGTCCACGGCACAGCTGCCGCAGCACACTCACACGCTCAATGCCACTGCCGCGACCGCCACCAGCGCAAAACCGGAAGGCATGCTGCTCGCACAGACCGGCGCGGACAACCTCTACGGGCCCCTGCCCTCCAGCGGTCCACTGCCGGAAACCATGACGGCAAGTACCGTATCGGCCGCTGGCGGCAACCAGGCGCACGCCAACATCATGCCCACCATGGCCATGAACTACATCATTGCCTATGTGGGCATTTTCCCAAGCCGCAATTGAACTAGAAAGACCGTATGGAACAGTTCATCGGAGAGATCAGGGCATTCCCTTACAGCTTCCCGCCCAAGGATTGGGCCTATTGCAATGGTCAAGTCATGACCATCATGAGCAATACGGCCCTGTTCTCGATTTTGGGGGCGACTTATGGCGGAGATGGCAAAACCACGTTTGCTCTGCCCAATCTGCAAAGCCGCGTGGTGGTCGCGCCCGGCCAGGGCCCAGGCCTCAGCACGTGGGTGCTGGGTGAAATGCCAGGGACTGACAGCGTCACGCTGATGCCGACCGAGATGCCTTTGCACAACCATCTCATCACAGGCATGAACAATCCAGGCACTGAGCCGGCGCCCAAAGGCGACGCTTACCTGAGCCGCGATGTGCGCGGAGGCACTGGTGTCATCCAGTACATGCAAACGGGTGCAGCGCCCTCCACGCCCATGTCCTCCAACAGTATCGCTGTCAACGGCGGGACGCAGCCCCATGAGAATCGACAGCCCTTCCTGGTGCTGAGATATTGCATCGCGCTGCGGGGCGATTTCCCCGCCCGCAACTGACGCGGCCTCCCGTACACAGTACCAGTACGCCCTGTGCGCCCCGGCAACGGCCGGGTGCACCCGCCGCCACATTCACATGCCCCAGACCCTGCATTTCATTTCCGGCCTTCCCCGTTCGGGCTCCACCCTGCTCGCAGGCATCCTGCGCCAGAACCCGCGCTTTCACGCGGCCATGAGCAGCCCTGTGGCAGGCCTTGTCAACGGCGTGCTGGAGCAGATGGGGGCAGGCAGCGAGTCCTACGCTTTTTTCGACGCGACCAAGCGAAAGGCCATCTGCCGCGCATTGATCGATGCCTATTACGCTGACAAGACCGAGCCCGTCATCTTTGACACCAACCGCCACTGGACGGCACGCATGCACCAGTTGGCCGAGCTGGTGGGCGGCTTCAAGATGGTCTGCTGCGTGCGCAACCCCGCCTGGGTGATGGACAGCTTCGAGGTCATCCACCGCAAGAACCCGTTCGACTACAGCCGCATGTACAACGCGGGGAGCCGGCACACGGTCTACTCGCGCTGCGAGGTCATGATGTCTGCGGGCGGCTCCGTGGGCAGCGCTTGGACCGCGCTCAAGGAGGCCTACTACGGCGAGTTCTCTGACCGGCTTTTGCTGGTGGATTACGACCTCCTCACGCAGCACCCCCAGCGCACCCTGGAGCTGATCTACCGCTTCCTCGGCGAGGAGTCGTTCCAGCACGACTTCGACAACGTCGAGTATTCCGAGAACGAGTTCGACCAGCACCTCGGCGTCAAGGGCCTGCACGATGTGAAGAAGAAGGTCGCCTTCAAGCCGCGACGCAGCATCCTTCCCCCGGACCTGTTCGCCAAATACCAGGACATGGACTTCTGGCAGGACCAGACCGGTACCTCGGCCAGCATCGTCGCCCCCCGCCGGGCCAACGTTCCCAATACGCACACTACCAAGGACACCCCATGAACCGTGCCCTGCTCAGCGGCCTTTCGACGCTGCTGTTTCCCTTTGCAGCCCACGCCGCGGCCACCTCGGCCGGGGGATACCTGATGCGTGGGGGCTATCAGCCGCGCAGCCATGCGCGCCTGCAGATAGACGCCTTGAGCCCCGCCGTCACGGCGCCCCAAAAGGCCAAGCCATCGGCCCGGCATGCCGCTGCACCGACCGACGTCGCCACCCTGGATATCCTGCAGCAGCCGGTGGCCACCGAACTGGTGGTCATCGACGGCTCCGTCGCCGACAAAGCCACGCTGTACCGGGGCCTGAAGCCCGGCGTGGTGGCCGTGGAGATCGATCCAGCACTGCCCGGCCTGCCCCAGCTGGCCGATGCCTTGCGCGGCCACCGCAACCTGGCAGCCATCCACGTGGTATCGCACGCCAGCGCCGGCGTGCTGCTGCTGGGCAACAGCCGCATCACACCCGAAAACGCCCACGAGGAACTGGCTGCTCTGTCCGCGCTGCGCGAGGCGGTACGGCCCGGTGCCGATCTGCTTTTCTATGGCTGCGATCTGGCGGCTAGTTCGGAGGGCAGCGCCTTGCTGGACATCGTTCGGCAGCAGACCGGCCTGGATGTGGCTGCCTCCAGCAACCCCACAGGCAGCCTTGCGCTCGGAGGAGACTGGGACCTGGAGGTGGTGCGCGGAAGCATCGAAACCACCGTGGCGTTCTCGGACAAGGCTTTGAAGGATTTCTCGCATGTGCTGGTGGCATCGAGCGGCACCAAGACCTTCTCTTCGGGCTGGACGGACAACAACACCAGCCTGAACTCCACGGACTTCATCGTCACCGGCAAGGACAGCGGCGGAAGCCTCATCACCAACATCAGCATCTACGTTGGGCCCCCCAATCCTGCCTACCTGCAGACCGGGTACAACGCAACCACCACAGGCACTTACTTCCAGGTCGCAGCGGACGGCGTGAACACCGGGGCTTTCGAACTCACGGGGCTGGTGGCAGGGGAGTACGGCACAGGTCCTACCGCAGGGCAATTCACCAATGTGCACATCGTCGGCATCAAACCCGACAACACGACGGTGACTTCGACCTCGATCAATGGGACAGCAACTCCGCAGGAAACGTTTTCGTTCGGGGCAGGCCAACTGGCGAACTTCGCTGGCGTCAAGCTCAAGGCTTTCAAGCTGGTGTTCGATACCAGCGGCGCTTCCACTACCAAGCCCTATTTCGAATTCCGCAACTTCACCATCCAGGGGGCCATCGGGCCCGTCCCCTTCGTGTCCGACGGCCGCATCAGCATCTCAGGCGGCTCGGGTACCGGCGGCGCGTACAAGATCGGCGACACCGTCACCGCCACCTGGAACAACACCGCCGGTGGCGACAACAACAGCGGCATCACGGGCGTCACGGTGGACTTCAGCCAGTTCGGCGGCGGCTCTGCCGTGCCGGCCTCCAACAGCGGCAACACCTGGACAGCCACCTACACCATCACGGCGGGCTCCATTGACGCCACCAACCGCAATGTCAGCGTCACCGCCACCAATGCCGGCGGCAGCACCACCACGGCCGACACCACCAACGCCACGGTGGACAGCGTTGCCCTCACCGTTACGGACGGCAGTATCAACATCAGTGGTGCTTCGGGCATTGGGGGCGCCTACCGGATCGGCGATACCGTCACGGCCACGTGGGACAACACGGCCGGCGGCGACAACAACACCGACATCATCAACAGCGTGACGGTGAACTTCGCCCAGTTCGGCGGCGGTGCCGCGGTGCCGGCCACCAACAGCAGCGGCACCTGGACGGCGACCTACACCATCGTGGCAGGGGGCATCGCTGCCAACAACCGCAACGTCGTCGTTACCGCCCAGGACAACGCCGGCAATGCGACAACTACGGGTGACACCACCAACGCCGCCGTGGACAACATCGCGCCGTTCGTCAGCAGCATCGCGGTGAACGGGTCGCCCGGCAGCGGCGCCACCAGCATGGCTTTCACGGTGAGCTTCAGCGAGTCCGTGGCCAACGTTTCCACCGACGACTTCACGCTCGTGGGGACGGGGTCGGCATCCGGCAGCATCGCCAGCGTGTCCGCAAGCACCGGGTCAACCGTCAACGTGAACATCGCCGGCATCAGTGGCACAGGCACCCTCAAGGTCAACCTCAATGGGGGCACCAACATCATTGATGGTGTGGGCAACTCCATACCCGCGTACAACGGCGGCAGCACGCACACGGTGAACGTCCTCACCGCGCCAGGCGCCCCCACGATCGGCACCGCCACGCCGGGCGATGCCCAAGCCTCCGTGACGTTCTCCGCGCCGGCCAGCAATGGCGGCTCCGCCATCACGACCTACACCGCCACGGCCAACCCGGGAGGGGCCACTGGCACATGCGCGGGGCCGGCAGCCTGTACCGCGACAGTCACCGGGCTCAACAACGGCACGGCCTATACCTTCACCGTCACGGCTACCAACGGCGTGGGCACCAGCACGGCGTCTGGCGCATCCAACTCCGTGACGCCCAAGGGCAACCAGACGATCACCTTCGCGAACCCAGGCCCGCAGAGCTTCGGCACCTCGCCCACATTGACGGCGACCGCCTCCTCCAGTCTGGCACCGACGTTCACTTCGTCCACCACAGGCGTATGCACGATCACGGGTGGCGGCACGCTGACGTTCGTGACGGCTGGCTCCTGCACCATCAGCGCAGACCAGGCCGGCAACGGCACCTGGAACGCGGCCACCACGGTGCCGCGTACATTCACGGTCAACGCCATCGTGCCCGGCGCACCTACCATCGGTACCGCCACGGCGGGCGACACCCAGGCATCGGTCACCTTCAGCGCACCGGCCAGCAACGGGGGGGCCGCCATCACAGGGTATACCGTCACCTCCAGTCCGACGGGGATAACGGGCACCGGCGCAGGCTCACCCATCACCGTGACCAGTCTGACCAACGGCGTGGCCTACACCTTCACCGTCACCGCGACGAACAGCGCGGGCGCGGGGCCGGCCTCGGCGGCCTCCAATTCGGTCACGCCGGCATCGCCACAGACGATCACCTTCGCCAATCCGGGGACGCAGACCTACGGCACCAGCCCGAACCTGTCCACCCTGGGCGGGGGCGCTTCCTCCACCTCGGGGCTGCCGGTAACCTTCACCTCGTCCACGACGGGTGTGTGCACCATCACCTCCGCAGGGGTGTTGACCTTCGTCACGGCCGGCACCTGCACCATCAACGCCAACCAGGCGGGCAACAGCAGCTTCCTGGCGGCCACCCAGGTCTCTCGGTCGTTCACGGTCAGCCCCGTTGTGCCGGCCGCCCCCACATCCGTGGTCGCCACGGCGGGCGACACCCAGGTGTCGGTGGCGTTCGTAGCGCCCACCAATACCGGCGGTACGGCCATTACGGGGTACACCGTGACCGCCAACCCGCCCGACGTGGCACCGGTCGGCGGAGCATCGTCGCCCATCGTGGTCACGGGCCTGACCAACGGCCAGGCCTACACCTTCACCGTGACGGCGGACAACGCCGCTGGCACGGGCGCGGCTTCCGCGGCATCCAACTCCGTCACGCCCAAAGCCGTCCAGACCATCACCTTCACCAACCCGGGCACGCAGAACTTCGGGACCACCCCCACGCTGACAGCCACCTCCGACTCTGGTTTGTCACCGACATTCACCTCCGGCTCGCCGGGCTCGTGCTCCATCACTCCCGGCGGTGCGCTGACCTTCTTGACGGCGGGCAACTGCACCATCAATGCAGACCAGGCGGGCAACGGCAGTTATCTGGCAGCGGCACAGGTCACCCGTACCTTCTCCGTGAATGCGCAGTTGGTAGTGTCCGGCGCGGTCCCGGGCATGGCAGGCTTGGCCACTGCCACCCTGTCGGGCGGCGGCGCCGCTTGTACGCTCAACAGCGGCGGCACAGCGTTCATCACGCCTGGCAGTACGCCGGGAGGCTATACGCTTCCCCATGGTGGCTTCCAATTCCTCGCCACGGGCTGCACGAGCAATGTCACCCTCACGCTGAACTATCCGGATCCCCTCCCGGCAGGTGTGCAGTTCTGGAAGCTCGGGCCAGCCACGCCCGGCGCGCTCACCTCCACCTGGTTCGCCTGGACCGGCGCCACCTTGAGCCCCGACCGCCGTACGGTGGTCTACACAGTGACCGACAACGGCGTCGGCGATTCCGACTCTGCGCTGGGCACCATCCGCGACCCGTTCGCGCCCGCCCTGGCCGCACCCGGAAGCGGCGCTGTGGGAATTCCTGTCGACAACCCTTGGGCGCTGGCCCTCATGGCGTCCATCGTCGGCTGGCTGGGAGTGAGATACCGCCAACGCCGCGCCGGCTGAGGCGCTGCACCATTGCCGCACCCATCCTGACAGCCAAGGGGGTGCGGCATGGAGGGCCGGCAACCGGACGCGCATGCCGCCTGAAGAGACGCCGACACGCAGGCCAGCGGGCCGCATTGCTCGGCACGGGCCCGCCGCGCGGATGCGGTGCTTGAGAGGATGCTTGCGGCCACCGCCACAGCACACGTCTGTCACCAGCCCCGCACGCAGCAGCGGGCATTTGGGGCACATAACCCGCGTGAATCAGCCCCGGTCCAGACCGGTTTGGGAGCCCACCGAGGCGATGGGCGAAAATCGCGGCTTCGCTTGCTTTCACCCACGCCCCCATCCGTGCGCCCCGACGTGCCCCAGCCCTTGCCAACCGCCGCTTCCGCGCCCGTGTCTCCCTCCGCCATGACCCCGCTGGAGCGCCGCTCCAGCCTCAGCCTGGCACTCATCTTCGCGCTGCGCATGCTGGGCCTGTTCCTGGTGTTGCCCGTGTTCGCGCTGGAGGCCCGCAAATATCCCGGCGGCGACGACCCGGCGCTGGTGGGCTTGGCGATGGGCATCTACGGCCTCACGCAGGCGATGCTGCAATTGCCGCTGGGCATGGCATCCGACCGGTTTGGCCGCAAGCGCGTGATCGTGCTCGGGCTGCTGGTGTTCGCTGCCGGCAGCCTGCTGGCGGCGCTGGCCGACTCCCTCACCGGGCTGCTGGTGGGCCGTGCGCTGCAGGGCGCTGGTGCCGTGTCTGCCGCCGTGACGGCGCTGCTGGCCGACCAGACGCGCGACGCGGTGCGCACCAAGGCGATGGCGCTGGTGGGTGGCAGCATCGGCCTGATGTTCGCCGTGGCATTGGTGGCGGCACCTGTGCTGACGGCACATATCGGTCTGGGGGGCTTGTTCGGTCTGACCTGCGCCCTGGCCCTGGCAGGCATTGCGGTGGTGCTGTGGTGGGTGCCGCCCGAGCCGCTGCAGCACAAGAACGCTCCCCGCGACCGTCTGGCCGATGTGTGGGCGCACCCCGATCTGCTGCGCCTGAACCTGGGCGTCTTCGTGCTGCACACGGTGCAGCTGTCGATGTGGGTGGCCGTGCCGGCCATGCTGGTGCAGGCGGGGCTGGCCAAGGACCACCACTGGCAGGTATACCTGCCCGCCGTGGTGCTGTCTTTCGCGGCGATGGGCGGGTTGTTTGCGATGGAGCGGGCGGGGCGCTTGCGTGCCGCGCTGCTGGGCGCCATTGCGCTGGTGCTGCTGGTGCAGGTGGGCCTGGGTGCGCTGGCCGCCAGCGGCATGCAGGCCACCCTGTGGGTGCTGGGGCCGCTGCTGTTCGTATTCTTTTGCGGGTTCAACGCACTGGAGGCCAGCCAGCCCAGCCTGGTGTCGCGCATGGCGCCGCCGCTGCTGCGCGGTGCCGCCCTGGGCAGCTACAACACCTTGCAGTCGCTCGGTCTGTTTGCCGGTGGGGCCCTGGGCGGCGCGCTGGTGAAGTGGGCGGGGGCACCGGGCCTGTTTGCGGTGACGGCGGGGCTGACGGCCCTGTGGCTGGTGCTGACCTGGCCTTTGCGGCCCGTGGGGCGCTGACCGGCCCCTCCGGCCGGGCGTTTCGCGTTGTGGCCCGGGCTGGCGACGTTGCGGCACAATGGAGCGTTTGGCGCCTGGACTCCTTCTCAACGACGGGCGCCCTTTAACTTCAAGGTAGGTAGAGCAGCATGGCATCCGTGAACAAAGTCATCATCGTCGGCAACCTGGGCCGCGACCCTGAAATGCGTACTTTCCCCAGTGGCGATCAGGTGGCCAACGTGACGATTGCCACCACCGACAAGTGGAAAGACAAGCAAAGCGGCGAGATGCGCGAAGCCACCGAATGGCACCGCGTGGTCTTCAACGGCCGCCTGGCCGAGATCGCCGGCCAGTACCTGCGCAAGGGCTCGCAGGTGTACGTGGAAGGCTCCCTGCGCACCCGCAAATGGACCGACCAGAGCGGCGTGGAAAAGTACAGCACCGAAATCCGTGCCGACCAGATGCAGATGCTGGGCAGCCGCCAGGGCATGGGCGGCGGTGGCGGTGGCGGCCAGCAAGGTGGCGGCGGTTATGACGACGGCGGTGGCTACGGTGGCGACCAGGGCGGCGGTTACGACCAGGCCCCCCCTCCACGGCGTGCAGCCCCTGCACCGCAGCAGGCAGCCCGCCCACCGGCTCCGGCACAGCGCCCCGCACCTGCGCCCGCAGCGCAGGCACCCCGCGCGGCGTCGGGCTTTGATGACATGGACGACGATATTCCGTTCTGACGACAGACAGGCACAGAGCCAGCAGCCAGTAGGTGGGTGAGTGGCCGGGCGCAACAGCCGCGGCCCTCCCTGCTCTGCTGACTGCAGCGTTTCGCCCCGCAGCTGGGCTCTGACGCAACCGCCAGACGTGCGCGCTGTGCAACGCAGCGCCGGGCAGACCATTTTGCAGGTTCTGCACCCAGCCCCGCTCCCCCTGAAACCTTGACTTTGACCTTGCGTTTGCAGGCCTGGCGCTGCCATGGATGGGGCGGAGCATTGCGCTGCGGGCCTGCGGCCGGGCTACCTGCGTGCGCGGACCGGTCTGTACTGTGGACGTGCTGAAGTCTCACTGAGCTAAGCGGACCACCCATGGCCGCTCGGGCCTCAGCAACTCAGTACAAAAACTGACCCACTCCTTACACGAATTCCACTCGCCGCGAAAGGGCATGTTTGTCAAGTTGCGGCAACCATGCTACGCGCGCAACACTTTGAAACATCCCTCACACCTAACTCGCAGATCATCGCGGCCTTGGCGTTTTTATCGCCAATGCGCGCTCCGTTGCAGCCTGAACGGCGAGCCGGCGGACCAAAAAAACACACACAATACACACAGGGAGTTTTCATGGGATTCGTCCGCAAAATCTTGATTTTCATCACCGGCTACGCATGGCTGCTGTTGATTGCAGGCCCCGGCTTGATCGGCATGTCCGTCTGGAGCCAGTGGAAGGCCGACGGCGACCACGCCTACAAGGCGCGCGAGCAGCTCACCTCGGTCGCAGGCACCGTGACGGGCGCTTCTGAAGTCACCGTGACGCGCAAGCGCCGCACCACCAAGAAGTACTACGAAATCACCGTGAAGCCCGAGGCCGGCGGCGAAGACCGCAAGCTGCGCATCGACCACAGCACGCAGCCTGCCCTGGTGGGCAACCTGATCGATGAAAAGGTGACCGCGCTGTTCGACTCCAGCGACAACGACCTCGTCTATGAAATCGTGACGGGTGGCCAACCCGTGATCGCGTACGAAGCCAGCAAGCAGCGCCTGCAGGCCGACGCCCAGTCCAGTGCCAAGTCGTTCAGCGGTGCAGGCATGTGGATCCTGGCGGTCTTCCTGACCCTGGTGGGCGCCGGCGGCGTGTGGGCCAACCGCAAGCTGCGGCGCAGCGAAGACCAGCAAGACGCGCAGGCTGCAGCCGCCTGACGCTTTCAGGACGTGGCGGCCCGCACCGGTGCCGGCACCCCGCAAGACACACGAGAGGGAGGGAGGGGGAGCGCCCGGCGCGCGCCCCTCTCACACAGCGTGATCACAGCAACCATAAGTTTCATCACCGGAGGACCTACACCATGAATCCCAACGCACTGTCGCCTCAGACACCCGCCGGCGCACCGCTGGAGCGGCGCGATTTCATCGTCTCGACGTACAAGCACCTGGGCGCCGCCATCCTGGCTTTCGTCGTGCTCTCCGCCGTTCTGATGATGAGCGGCTTTTCGACCACCACAGCGAAGATGCTGATGGGCAGCGGCAACAAATTCATCTGGCTGGGCGTCATGGGCGCCTTCATGCTCGTGGGCTGGCTGGCATCCCACCTGGCCGACAACGCCGAGAACCCGCAGACCCAGCTGATGGGCCTGGGCCTGTACGTGCTGGCCGAAGGCCTGATCTTCGCGCCGATGTTCGGCATCGCCCAGCTGCTGGTGCCTGGCGCCATCGGTGCGGCTGCGTTCATCACGCTGCTGATGGTGGCGGCGCTCACCTGGACGGCGTTCACCAGCAAGTCCGACTTCTCGTTCCTGGGCGGCATCCTCAAGGTAGGCGGCCTGGTGGCGCTGGGCACCATCGTGGCCGGTGCGATCTTCGGCTTCAAGCTGGGTATCTGGTTCTCCGGGATCATGGTGCTGTTTGCCGGCGCCTGCGTGCTGTACGACACCTCGCGCATCATTCACGACTACCCGGCCGACCGCCCTGCAGGCGCTGCGCTGCACCTGTTCGCCTCCATCGCGCTGATGCTCTGGTACGTGCTGCGCATCCTCATCAGCCTGGCGACCAACGACGATTGATACCCCCAGCCGAGCCCGCGCCAGACACGGTGCGGCACCACAGGCTGACAAGGCCGGACACCTGCGAGGGTGCCCGGCCTTTTCTTTTGGCGGCGGTGGACACGCCAAAAATGCCCCTGCCGCTTGTTGTGATTGCCTTTATTGCTACACATTTCATAGCTACCACACCGTAGCCATCGATCACGTCGGCCTGGGCCCACGGCAGTCATTCCCGCCGGGGCCGCCGCTACGCCTGGAAGCGATTTTTAGCAGGCCTTTTTACCCATAGCTGGCACAATTGGATACAGCAGCCCGGCCCCGCACGCAGTGTTTTGGCCGGGCGGTCTCTCGGGCTGGACGGGCATTGCTCTCGCTGTCTTTTGCGCTGGCCTCGGCCACCAGGCGGCTGACAAGTCCACGCTGCAGCAGAGTGCCACGCCCCGAACTCCCGTCATTTCCAGCATCTTCTTTCCAGTCCATCATGCGCAAATTCTCCTGGCTCTCCCTGACATGTGCGGCATTGCTTGCCAGCTGCGGCGGCGGCTCCTCCGACGGGGGGGACGTGGGCCCCGCACCCGGCGTGCAGCAGTACCCGGGCGGCGTCTGGTCCGGCACCGTGGGCACGGGCGCGCTGCAGCGCCAGGTGTTTGGCTACATCGACCCCGGCCCGCTGGGAACTGGCGGTGAGTTCTACCTGGCGCGCGAGGCGGCCAGCTCTGCAGGGTATGACGGCCTGTACGGGCGCCTCAGCGTCGACCGCACCACGGTGCTCGCCACCGGCGTGACCTACTTTTCGGTGCGCGACGGCAAGTTCGCCACCAACGTGACGCTGCGCGGCACCGCATCGGCCAGTGCGGCCACCGGCCGCACCAATGCCATCAGCGGCAACTACAGCGACCCCATCGCCACCGCGGCAGCCACCGGCGCCACGACCACGTTCAAGCTCAACTACAGCGATCTGAACAACCACCCCGCACGCCTGTCGCTGATGGAGGGCACCTACCGCGGCGGCGGCGTGTTCGGGGGCAGCTGGGTGCTGTCCATCACCGCGCAGGGCGCGCTCACGGGCTCCGTCGGAGCGTGCACCGTGACGGGCACCGTGATCCCGCGCGCCAGCGACTCGGCCGTGTACGGCGTGTCCATGAACCTCTCGGGCAACGAGACGCTGTGCGCCGGCGCAGGCACCACGCAGGCGGGCGTGGCCGTACTCAAGTTCGACACGAGCCCCACGGAGCGCAGCGGCATCTGGATGATGACCCGCAACGCCACCGGCCCGTCCAACACCTTCGTGCTGGAAGGCAAGGCCGACGGCCCGAACAACCCCACGCCAGCCCCCACCGCCCAGAGCGCAGCGGGCAACTGGACGGGCACCGTCAGCGGGTCGGGCGCCACGTCGGTGTCCGCTTCGGTGCTGCCCGACGGCGGCTACTTCTTCTACCGCCCGATCGGCGCGGGCTACGACTCGCTATACGGCACGCTGCTCGTCACCGCCGGCAGCAGCCTCGTGAGCTCCAACGATGGTGCGTACTTCAATCACCAGAATCCGCTGGAGACGCAGTACACCGAGTCGATGGTGCTCAGCGGCGATGCACGCACGGGCGTGAGCTTCACCGGCACATATGCCAACCCTGCCCAGGGCAGCGCTGCGACAGCGTTCTCGATGGTGCCGGACACCACCTTCCCGTACAACGCGCTGTTGTCCTCGTCGGTTGCGCGCTTGGCGGGCACGTACAGCAGCCCCTCCATCGGCTTTGGCGGCACCAGCATGACCCTCACGCTCAACGCGCTGGGCGAGATCAAGGGCACCACCAGCAGCGGCTGCGCGCTCACGGGCGTGGTCAGTGCGTATGAAGGCGGCGGCAACAATCTCTACCGCGTGCAGAACCTGGCCTATACCGGTGGCGGCTGCCCGTTCAACAGTTCGCCCAACCAGACGGGTGTGGCATCTGCCCGCTTCGATGCGGCAGGGCAGACCGTGACGGGCCTGCGCGTCCTCACGGCCGCGCGCACATTGACGGGCGTGCGCTTCCAGACGGTCTTCATCGGTACGCGCTGAGCATGGATGGACCGGGGTGGTGGTGCCTGACGTACCCTGCCCCCCAAGCTACCGCGCCATAAAAAAAGACCCCCCATGCTTCGGCGTGGGGGGTCTTTTTTTATTCTGCCTTGACCGGGCCAGTGGGCCATTTGACCCATGGGCTGGCGGCTGGCGTGTCGGCTCGCTGCTCTGAATCGTCGGCCCGACGAGCCAGAGCAGCCTCGCAACCTGCTTGCGCAGAGCAGAGCACTGCGATGCGACGCGGTGCTCAGTTGCTGGCGTACGGCGAGCGCAGCGGGCTGACCGGGAATGCCTGCAGGCCGTTGTAGGGCTGGAAGGCGTAGCGCACATACAGCCCGCCGGCGAACTCGCGGTAGTTGCGGGCGTTGTTGAGCGACAGGTGGCCGCCCAGGAACACCTGCGGGTGCATCTGGTACTCCATCGCAGCGCCCAGGTTGTAGCCCAGGCCCGTGCGGGATTGGCCCGGGTAGACGGCGGTGGCACCGGTCTCGCCGAACGCCAGCGCGTCGCTGGCGGCGGCTGCAGCAGCGGTCTGGCGCGACGGGCTGTTGGGGAAATACGGCGCCGCGTCTTCCTTGAAGTACTGCACGCCCACCGAGCCCTTGAGCTGATAGGACAGGCGGCCATTGCGCTGCGCCCATTCAATGGGAATGCCGAAGGACAAGAACTGCTGCGGGCTGAAGTACCCGCCATGGCCGACCGTGAAGTAACGCAGATTGCGCTGGTAGGACAAGCCCGAGAAGCTCAGGCCGGCGGTCAGGTCGGCATTGGACGTGCGGTGCACATGCCAGTACATGCCGCCACCGGCTTCCACGCGTGCGTTGCTGCGCACACGGGTGCCGGTCACCCCGTGCAGCGAGCCGTAGCCGTACACGCCCAGTTCGCCGTCGTCCCAGGTCACGTCCAGACGCCCGCCAGTGGCGGACACCCCGCCCCAGCGGTCGCCCGTGCGGGCATCACGGGCACCCGCGAACGACAGCAGGCTGTCGGTCACCGGCCTGCGCGACAGATCCACGGCCATGGTCAGGTCGTCGTTGATGGGCATGCGGTAGCGCACGCCGCCCGTCACGTCCGCCTGGCCGAAGCCCAGGGGCGTGGTGCCGATGTCGACCTTGAGCGCGCTGGTCTCGTAGCCCACGCTCAGTCCGATACCGCTGTCGCTTTGCGAACCTGCAGCGCGCTCGGGCATATCGAGTGCGGTCACGGGCCCACCGCCGAACCGGCTGATGGTGCCGTACGGCGAGCCCGGCGATCCGGCGCTGGCACCGGTGGGCGTCACACCCAGCACGACATGGCCGTCGCCCACGCTCATCTTCAGCTGCACCGGTGCCTCGATCTCGGACAGCTGGCTCATGCCCGCCTCGCCCTGGCGGGCGCGGGCCGTGGCGCCCACCGAGAAGCTGCTGATCTGGCTTTGCTGGACCTCGCGCAGCTCGTCGCGCGCGGTGCGCGGGCGGGTGGGGTCTGGCACCGCGTTCAAGCCGCCCGCGGTGGCCCATGCCGACGGCTGGGTGGCGGCGGGTGCGCGCTGCTGCTGCTGGGCCGTCGGCTGCATGCCAGGGTAGCCGGCATAGCCCTGTGCGGGCGGAATGTAGCCTGCACCGGCACCCGGCTGCGCGGGCACTGCCGCGGGGGCATACGAAGGGAGGTAGGCAGGCGCAGTGGCGCCGCCGGGTGCTGCCGCGGCCGACAGGGAAGACGCCGGTGCCTGGCGCTGCGCTGGCGCGGTGGCCGTGCGGGCATTGGCCGCCGTGGTGTTGCGCCGTGCGCTGGCAGGCGGCGACGCGGTGGTTCTTTCAGCCGCCGGTGCTGCACTGGCCACGTCGGGGTAGTAGCTCGCAGGAGTCATGGGCGGCGCCTGGACCATCATCTGCGCGGGCGGCGCAAACCGGCTGGCGCCTGCGGGATCCGGAATGTAGAGCCCGGCAGGCACATTGCTGCGCGCCACCGGCTGCGGTGCGTACTGCATGGGCGTGTAGCCCACCGGCGAACGCGCCACGGAGCCGGACCCTGCGGCGACAGGCACCGACAAACCGCTGCTGGCGCGCTGCAGGCCTGCACGCTGGGCAAACGGATTGCCCGACCGGGCGGGCCCGGCGGACACGCCGCTGGCAGCCAGCACGGCATCGCGCTGGGCGTTCTCTGCAGCGACCGCGGCGGTGAAAAATTCGGTGGCCTTGCTGTTCTTGCCCTGGGCCCGGTACAGCCGCCCCGCAGCGGTCAGCACCTCGGGGTCGCGCGGCGCACGCGCCAGCGCCACGGACAGCAGCGACTCCGCGTAGCCGTAGTCCTTGGCACCGGTGGCCATGGCCGCGGTCTGCAGGATCAGCGGCACGTCGTTGGGCGACTTCTCCAAAAGCCGCGCATACAGCGCCTGCGCCTGCGCATAGTCGTTGTTGGCCGCGTACATGCGGGCCAGCGCGGCCATGGCCAGCGGCTCTTCGGGCTGCTCGGCCAGCAGCGGGGCCAGCGTGTCGTACGCAGCGGCCAGGTCACCGGCTTCACGCAGGCCATCGGCCTGGCGCACGATGTACGCGCGGCGGATGTCGGCAAAGCTCTTGCGCTCGCGATCGTTCATCGGTGCGGTCTGCAGCTGGCGCAAGATGCCGGCCAGCTCCACGTCCTGCTGCGTCTTGAGCAGCGTGGCGGCGTATTGCAGGCGCAGCCCCACATCGGGACGCGGGGTGCGTGCCAGCACTTGGCGCACCATGCCCAGCGCGCGCTGGGGCTCGCCTGCGTCGGCATAGGCCAGGGCCAGTGCACCCAGCAATTCGGTGTCCTGCGTGGCAAACGACTCGGCTTGGGCCAGCGTGGCCAGCGCTTCGGACTGCCGCCCCTCCGCGGCCAGGGCCGAGGCGGCCGACGACTGCACGTGCACCCACACCCGCTTTTGCAGCGCGGCGATGTCGCGTGTGCGGTGCTTCTCGGGAATGCGGTCCAGCAGCGCCAGCGCACCCGGCCAGTCACTGGCTTCAGAGGCCAGCAGCGCGCTGGCATACAGCGCCTCAGGCATGTTGGGGTTGGAAATCAGCAGGCCGTCCATCACGCCGCGCGCTTCGGCCACCGCGCCCATGCGCAGGTACAGGCGTGCCAGGTCCAGTCGCACCCACGGGCTGGCCGGGTCGTTCAGCAGCGCGTCTTCCAGCGCCGCGCGTGCGGCCGCAGTGTCGCCGCGCTCGGTGGCGGCACGGGCCTGGCCCAGTGCCTGCGCTGCGCGCAGGCGGCCCAGCGCGCCGACCTTTTCCTGCTGCGAGGGCGAGAGCTTCTCGACCAATGCCAGCGCTTCGGCCGCCTTGTTGTTCTGCGCCAGCACGCCCACCAGGCCGCGCACGGCATCGGGGTTGTCCGCCTGGCGCGTCAGCACGCGGCGGTAAGCGGCCTCGGCGGCGTCGTACTGGCCGGCTTCCACCAGCAGGTCCGCCAGGTCGGTCTGTGCCGTGACCTCGGCCGGGTTCAGGCGCACCGCCTGCTCCAGGGATTTTTGGGCGGCTGCCGTGTCGCCGCGCTCACGCTCGCTGGTGGCCTGCTCGACCAGGCTCCAATACGTGGCGCTATCGAGCGCCTGCTTCCAGCGGCTGGCCGAGCCCGCACGCGAGGCGCGCTCCAGCAGACCGCGCGCGTCGGCAAAGCGCTCCTGGCGCAAGCGCAGGATGCCCAGGCCGCCCAGCGCGTCGCCGTCAGCAGGGCGGGCTTCGAGCACGCTCGAGAAAGCCGCCTCCGCCGCATCGAGCTCGCCGTCGTCCAGCGCCTGGAATCCGGCCGTGGTGCGCTGGCGCAGCGGGTCGGCCCCCGCACCGGGCCGGGCGGTGGTTTGCGCTTGCTTTTGCAGGTTCTGCGCCTGGGTCAGCCGCGTCTGCACGGCCGTGTCGCCGGGGTTGGCACGCAAAAAGTCCTGGTACAGCGCGATGTCAGCCGAGCGCGTGCCCGTCCAGGCCAGCGCCTTGCGCCAGCTTTCGGTGGCGGTCTTGCCCACGTCGGGGCGGCCCGCCAGGCGCGCCAGCTGGCCGATGCCCTCGCGGCGCGTCGCGTCGCGGTAGGTCAGGTGCTGTGCCAGGGCCAGGGCGATCTGCGGGTCTTCGGGCGACTCTTGCGCCAGGCGGCTCAGGCCGCGGCGCGCTTCGTCCCAGCCGCCGGCCGTGGCGCCCAGGGTCTGGTAGTACTCCAGCGCCAGCGGGCCGGTGGGCGCGCGGTCGCCCAGCGCGGCCTGGTAGGTGCTCAGCGCTTGGCTGGCCTGGCCGCTGCGGGCCTGCTGGCGTGCGGTTTCGATCTGGGGTGCGCTGCGCCCGCTGCGGATGGAATCCTGCAGCCGGCTCACCAGCGGGCTGCGCGGGTGGGCAGCCTGCAGCTGGGTCAGGTAGCGCTGCGCGCCCTCGGGACGCTGGGCGTTCAGCTCGACCAGCGCCATGCCGTACAAGGCCTGGGCGTTTTGCGGGTTGATGCGCAACAGCTTTTGCCAGGCCTCGCCCGCACGCTCCGTGTCGCCGCGCTCCTGCCAGTACTGGCCCTGGTCGAGCAGGGTCTGCTCGGCGCCCGTCTGGGCCCAGGCTGCGGGCGCCATCAGCGAGGCCATCAGCCCCAGCGCGAGTGTGTGGTGACGACGGTTTTTGGAGGACATGCCTTCCTTCTCCCATGTGGCCCCGGCCCACAAAGGGGCCGGGAACCAATTGCTTGTTTCAGAACATCAGGGCGGGCATCGGTGCACCGCGCGGCTTCATCATGCCTTTTGCTTCAGGCGTGCCCTGGCGCGTGCGCGCAGTGACAGGTACATGACGATGGCCACCAGCACTGCAGCAGACACTCCCAGCAGGATCAGCAGCAGCGGATTGCGCGACAGAAACCACTGCGCGTACAGCACCGGCCCCAGCTGGCCCACATAGTAGTTTTTCTCGGCCAGCAGGCTGTCGACCTGCTTGCCACGAATCACCGTGGTGCTGCCCTGCACCTGCGTGAGCGCATCGGCGTCGAGCAGCGCGTCTACCACCTGCGACAGCCCGGCGGGTTGGTTGCTGGCCACCAGTACCACGCTGCGGCCGCTCTTGAGGGGCGACTCGAAGCCCGCGATGAAGGCGTCGGTGCTGCTGCTCGAGAACGCGACCTGGTTGCGGCGCGTCTGCACACCGGCCTCATCCTCGAAACCCCACCAGCGCATCAGGCGGTGGGCCACATCGGCCAGCTGAAAGCTCTTGGTCTCGCCCTGCAGCGCAGCCGGAATGGAGCTGGCCCACTGCTTGAGCAGGGGCTGGTTGCCGCCGCCCGACGAGATGACCAGCAGGTCCTTGTCGGAGAGCTTGTCCACCTGCTGGGCCTGCGCCACCGTCACGCCCATCGCGGGGTGGCCGGTCACACGGCCCATGATGCCCATCAGGCCCAGGTAGGTGCCGTACTCCGCCAGGCCCGGCTTGTCCGGCATCACCACCGCGGTGTCCGACAAATCGGCCATGCGGGTGAACGGAAAGCCCGCGTTGCCAAACGCTGCCAGGTCCGGCATGGCGATGAAGTGCTTGAAGCCGGAGATATCGATGGTCGAGTCTGCCTCGACCGAGCCGCGCACGTTGTCCAGCGGGACGTCCTTGCAGGCGCCCTGCTTGACCACGTCGTAGTAGTAGTGCAGCTGCAGTTGCGATTGCGAGGGCAGCTTGAACAGGGGGATGTGGAACTTCTCGCGCTCCGGCCCGGTTTCGCTCAGCGGCATCACCTTGGTCAGCAGGCGGTCCAGGGCGCCGGGCTCCTCGTGCGTCGCGGAACGCAGCGGCAGCGACCGCAGGAACTGCTGGTTCACGTTGATGTTGAGCGTGGACTTGTCGGCGTTGGGGCGCGGGGTGTACCGGTAGCGCAGGTCGACCGGAATGCCCTTCTGGCGCCACGCGAACAGGTCGGGCGGCAAGAAGAAGTTCACGCGGATCAGGTCGGGCGAGTAGCCGGTCACATTGAGCGTCGGGGCCTCGACCAGCTCGCCGAACTTGACCGGACGGTCATTGGCCAGCCAGTGGGGTGCGTCGTAGGGCTTGCGGGGCTTGAGTTCGGTGACGTCGGTGATCCGCGCGACCGAGCCGGACAGGGCCGAAGACCCCACCGCCAGCGCCTTGGCCGCCGTGGCCAGTTCAGCATCGTCCCGGCCCATCACCAGCAGCAGCTTGCCGTTGCGGTCCGCAGGGTGGCTGACCACCGCCACGGTGGGGCCTTGGATGTCGGGCAGCGACAGGCCGGCAGGGACTTGCGCGCGGCCGGCCACCATCACCACGGCGTTGCCGCGTGCCGGCAACTCGCCGACCAAGGACGGAAACTTGGCGCCGCGAAAGCCCGCCAGCGCACCGAACCACGACGACATCGTGCCCGCGGCCTGCAGGGCGGCGGTGTTGGGCGCTGCGTTGAACACGATGGGCAGCTCCAGCGGGCGCACATCGCGGCGGTCGAAGAACGGCTGGGGCAGCAGTGCCAGGTCGTTGGTCTGCGCCACAGGGGCCACCGTCAGCTCCAGCACGCTGTCGTTGCCGATGTTGGCCCACAGGCTCGAGTGCAGCGGGTCCTCGCACTCCATCGTGTAGTGGCCGATGAGCTGCAGGTTCAGCCGGTTGAACTCGGTGATCAGCCGCGGGGGAATGGTGATCTCGCGCTGCAGGTTCTCGCCCGCCTGCTGCGTGGTGACCGGAATGGTCGCGGCCACCTGCTCGTTGACCATCACCTTGATGTGCGACAGGTTGGTCAGCAACGCGGGCGAGTACGAGTAGTTGAGCTTGAGCTTCGCGCCCGTGACCACCTCGTCGTTGCGCACGCTGAAGGCTACGCCGCTGGTGCCGTCCACACCGCGCAACTGCAGCGGGAACAGGGCGCCCAGGTCCTTGAAGCTGTTGCGCTGCACACGCACGCCACCTTCGGACGGCAGCGACCCGGCGGTCGTCTCCGCAGCCGGGGCGGGTGCAGGTGCCGCAGCGAGCTGCGAGACGGGGGCTGCCGTGCCTGCCAGCGCCAGGGCCAGCATGGCGGGGAGCATGCGCTGGCGCGGCAGCCGATCTGTCGGTTGTCGTGTGGAGGTCATGTGTGGAATCTTCGGATACAGAAAACGGGGCGCCTATCGGGGCTTGAGCGACTTGACAGCGGTGGAGGCCAGCTGCCCCATGCCGCGCAGCCCGATGGTGATCACGCTCCCCAGCGAGCGCAGCGGCTTGTCGCGCTGGCCGGTGCCCCAGGTGGCGATCCAGGCATCGGCACGCGCAAACGTCAGCGATGCGAGCTCTGCCTGCTGGGGCAGGGTGAGGTTGTCGAACTTCACGCCCAGGCGGCCTTTGCCGTTGAAGGTGACGACCGCGGGGAAGACACCTTCCTCGTCGGAGCGGAACAGCGACACCGACAGCTTGCTGCCCATGGGGATGTCGCTCTCGGGCGGCACCGTGAGCCCCAGGCCATGCTGGGAGAAGTCTTCGGTCTTGCACACCAGGGTGCGGCCATTTTCAAAGCGGATCACGGCCGGCAGGGCTGCCGCCACGCGCGGCGTGCCGCGGATCTGACGCGTTTCGCTGGCCACCGCCACGCTCGCGCCCAGCAAGATGATGTTGTAGACCGTCCAGACCATGTTGATGACCAGCGTCGTGGTCTCGTCACCGTCCGCGGAGAACAGCTTCCAGATGCCCACCGCGATGCCCACCAGGTTGACCAGCAGCAGCACCACATAAGGCCGCGCGATGGTCCAGTCGAAGTAGGCCTTTTCGATCACGCCGCCCTTGGCCGTTACGTTGAACTTGCCCAGCTTGGGGTTGATGAAGGCCACGATCACCGGGCGCATGATGTACCAGGCCAGCACGGACTCGTACACCTCGTTCCAGAACGAGTGCCGAAAGCGGCCCTGGATGCGGGAGTTGGTGACGCTGGCATGCGCCAGGTGGGGCAGCGCGTAGGCAGTGATCATGAGCGCGGTGGCCTGGAACACATGCGCGTCGAAGAACAGGTACGCGAGAGGCGCCGTCAGGAACACCAGGCGCGGCAGCCCGTAGAAGAAGTGCAGCATCGCGTTCAGGTAGCACAGCCGCTGGCCGAACTTGAGCCCCTTGCCAAACAGCGGGTTGTCGGTACGCGCGATCTGCGCCATGCCGCGCGCCCAGCGGATGCGCTGGCCCACGTGGCCGGACAGGCTCTCGGTGGCCAGGCCCGCGGCCTGCGGCACTTCGAGGTAGGCGGTGTTGTAGCCCAGGCGCGCCAGCTTGAGCGCGGTGTGCGCGTCTTCGGTCACGGTCTCCACCGCAATGCCGCCCACCTCCAGCAGCTCCTTGCGGCGGATGATGGCGCAGGAGCCGCAGAAGAACGAGGCGTTCCACAGGTCGTTGCCGTCCTGCACGATGCCGTAGAACAGCTCGCCCTCGTTGGGCATGCGGTGAAAGGTGTCCAGGTTGCGCTCGAACGGGTCGGGCGAGAAGAACACGTGCGGCGTCTGCAGCATCACCAGGTTGGTGTCCTTGAAGAACCAGCCCATGCAGACCTGCAGGAACGAGCGCGTCGGGATGTGGTCGCAGTCGAAGATGGCGATGTATTCGGAGCTCGTGACCTTGAGCGCCGCGTTGATGTTGCCCGCCTTGGCGTGGTGGTTGTTGTCGCGGATGATGTAGCCCACGCCCAGCTCTTCGCAGAACTCGCGAAAGTCCGGGCGGCGGCCGTCGTCCAGCACGTACACGTGCAGGCGGTCCTGGGGCCAGTCGAGGCTCATGGCCGAGAACACCGTCTGGCGCACCACTTCCAGCGGCTCGTTGTAGCTGGGGATGAAAACGTCCACGCTGGGCCAGGTGCTCACGTCCGCGGGCATCGGCACCGGGCGGCGCTGCAGCGGCCAGGCGGTCTGCAGGTAGCCGATGAGCAGCACCGCGAACGCGTACAGCTCGGCCAGCACCAGACCGTAGCCGAAGGCGGCGTCCACCCAGTTGGTGAAACCGATCGTGTCGGTGAACCGCCAGAAGATGTAGCGCGACGAGGCCGAGATCGACAGCACGATCATCGCCAGGGTCGACAGCCGGCCCGGGGTCTTGCTCAGCAGCAGCGCGGCGCCGAACGAGCCCAGCGAGAACAGCACCTGCCCCTGCAGGTCCAGCGGCACGCTGATGACCAAGCCCATGAGCAGCGCACTGAACACCACCGCCGCCACGCGCGCCAGGGGATGCGTCCAGATCTCCCACGCCGTGATGGCATGCACCACTGTGCGCCAGTGCGCCTGGGGGCTGTGCGAATCGGCGTCGGCGACTTCGTCCGCCTGGGGGCGCTGGTCGACGCTCATCGCGTTGCTCCCGGCAGCATCGGCAGGCGCAGACGCTCGGCCAGCACCCGGGCGCATTTGCGCAGATCGTCTGCGGCCTGCCCGTGGGCGTCGTACTGCAGCACGCTCTGGTCGTAGGCGAGTGCTTCGCGCACCGCCTGGTCTTCATGGATCACACCCACCAACCGCTCGCCCAGGCCGTCCTGCATGACGCGCGTGATGTCCTTGGCCAGCTGGCGCGCGCTGTCGACCTGATTGACCACATAGAGCGCATCGTCGAAATCGGGGCGGGGCGTGCAGTAGGTGCTCACCAGCCGCTGCATGAGCGCCAGGGCCGCATAGGAGGCCGCGTCGGGCAGGCTGACGATCACCACGGCCTGCGCTGCCGACAGCGCCTGCTGCATGTACACCGACGGGCCGGGCGGCGTGTCGATCAGCACCACGGCATCGGCCGGCAGCTCCAGGCGCTGCAGTTGCTCGACCAGCCAAGTCGGGTGGGCGTCCAGGTGCCGCTCGAAGGCCACCCGGTCCGACTCGTTCACGATGCCGAAGGGCAGCACGTTCACGCCCGACAGGCTGCGCACGCACACGGCGCCCCAGTGCTCACCCTCCAGGCTGGCGCGGGACACTCCGCCCAGCGCGCGCGGGTCGGCGCCGAAATGCAGGCCCAGCGCGTTCTGCGGGTCCATGTCCACCACCAGGAGCGTACCCACGCCCTGGGCTTGCAGGGCCGTGGCCAGGTTGGCCGTCAGCGTGGTCTTGCCGACACCGCCCTTGGCAGAAACGATAGCAATCACCTTCATGGGTACGGGCCTCGGCGCGGTTGCCATACCGGGGCAGCAGGCTCTGGAGCTGGTGCAGCTGCGGCGGGTCCTGCCAGGCGGGCAAACACCGAGGGCAGGTCGGAAGGCAGTGCGCCGGAGTCTGGCGCCGCGGGCTCGGCGGCTGGCGTGGACGAGCGCAGGCCGGCCAGGCCCGCCAGCGGCGAGCGCGATGCCAGCGAAGGCGCAGCCGCGGCTACCGGAGCTGGCGCCACAGGGGCTGCGGCGCGGTAGGCGGGGGCCGGTGCAGCGGAAGCCACAGGCGCCGCGAACACTGCGGTCGCCGTGGGGACGGCAGCAGCCAACGAGGGGAGCGCGTTGAAAGAGGTGAAAGGCGCCACGGGTGCCGTGGGTTCCTGGGGAGCAGCGGTGATGGCGGGGGCCACATGGGCAGCCGCCAACGGAGCAGGGGCGGGTGCAAAGACAGGTGCAGGTGCCGCTACGGGCGAAGGCGACAGTGAAGGTGCCGGCGCACGCTGCACCCACACGGCAGGCTCGGGCCGCTCAGCGGCGGCTGGCGGCGGGGCGTCTTGCCGGGCGGCGGGCGCGGGCGCGTCCGCGGGCACACCGTCACCGCGGCGCACCACGGACGGGATGTCCCCGGCCACAGCGCCCTGGATGGCCGTTACCAGCGGCCAGCGGTCGCGCGACTGCTGGTGCTCTTGCTGGCGGGCCAGTTCCTGGTAGCGCCCTGGCTTGGCACCGAACTGCTGGAAAAGGTTCACGACGTCGTCGGAGGGCTTCATAAGTCAATCACCGTCAATCCGTTGTACATGCCGGGTGGACGAGAGGGTCAGCGCGCCAGCTGGAACTGCACGCAGCCCCAGGCGTCTGCCGGAGCCACCTGCACCACACGCAGCGACCCGGAGCCGGCCTGCTCCAGCCAGCTCTGGTACACCCCCTCCAGAAACCCGCCCGACCATTGGACGTGGTTTACCCCAAATGCAGCAGATACGGGCGAAAGGCTGTGTTGGATGTTCAAACGCGCACTTTCTTGCGAAAGCTGCACCCAGCCCCAATCGATCCGCTCCCACATGGCGGTCATGCTGCGCTGGAGTTCCTCGAGCGTGGCAGCGGGCGCCAGCGGGTTCGCCGCCGCAAAGCGCGTACCCACACGGAACATCAGCGCGTGCAAGTCTTCCGGCGACAGCGACGACGCGAATTCATCAGTGAGCGCCTGCAGAAACCCCCTCCACTGCACGGCGCATTGCTGCGCGGCCAGATGCTGGGCGATCTCGGGACTGGGGGCGGAAACGGCGGTAAAGGACATGGCGCAGGCAGAGCATCGGGCCAGCGGGACGCCAGCGCGGGGATTGATCAACTAAGGGTTAACCAGAACTTGTGATTGATACACATGGTTTCAAACACGTCCCGGAATTCTAGAAGCCTGCACAGTGGAATGTGCTTTTTGGCACGCATCCAAAGGTTAACTTGTGCGAACTGCCGTCAACCTTGGCGGGTTTGTAGGTACCAAACCACACGAAAATATGTAAAAACTATTAACTATCAAATTTAATAGTTTTCTACATCGCCCGCAGTATGCAGATGTTTCAGTCCGACGCGCCCGCTATCACCCCGCCGCCCAGGCACACCTCGCCGTCGTACAGCACGGCGCTCTGCCCGGGGGTCACGGCCCACTGGGCCTCCTCGAACCGCAGTTCGAACCCCTGCGCGGCAGCGCTGGTCACGCTCAAACCGCAGGCTGCGTCCTGCTGCCGGTAGCGGGTCTTGGCGGCGTAGGCGCCGGGGGTGGGTGCGTGCCCCGCTGTCCAGCTCACGTCCTGGGCGGACAGCTGGTGCGACAGCAGCCAGGGGTGGTCATGCCCCTGCACCACGCGCAGGGTGTTCTTGGCCAGGTCCTTGCGGGCCACGAACCAGGGCTCGTGCTCGCCGCCGCCGCGCTGGGCGCCCTTTTCCTTGATGCCACCGATGCCCAGGCCCTGGCGCTGGCCCAGCGTGTAGAAACTCAGGCCGACGTGCTTGCCCAGCGTGCGGCCCCGGTCGTCCTGGATGGGGCCGGGTTCGTGGCTGATGTAGCGGTTCAGGAATTCGCGGAACGGCCGCTCGCCGATGAAGCAGATGCCGGTGGAATCCTTCTTCTTGGCGTTGGGCAGGCCGATCTCCTCGGCGATGCGGCGCACTTCGGTCTTGTGCAGCTCGCCCACCGGGAACAGCGTCTTGGACAACTGCGCCTGGTTCAGGCGGTGCAGGAAGTAGCTCTGGTCCTTGGAGGGGTCCAGCCCCTTGAGCAGCTCGAACAGGCCAGATGACTCGTTCTGGCGCACGCGGGCGTAGTGGCCGGTGGCGATCTTCTCGGCGCCCAGGCGCATGGCGTGGTCGAGGAAGGCCTTGAACTTGATCTCTGCGTTGCACAGCACATCGGGGTTGGGCGTGCGGCCGGCCTGGTATTCGCGCAGGAACTCGGCGAACACGCGGTCCTTGTAGTCGGCCGCGAAGTTCACGTGCTCGATCTCGATGCCGATCACATCGGCCACGGCGGCCGCGTCCACGAAGTCGATGTTGGACGAGCAGTACTCGCTGTCGTCATCGTCTTCCCAGTTCTTCATGAAAATGCCGACCACCTCATGGCCCTGCTGTTTGAGCAGGTGGGCGGTCACGGCGGAGTCCACGCCGCCGGAGAGGCCGACGACGACGCGCTGCTTGGGGAATGCTGTCATCCCTGCGATTGTATTTTTGCCGGCGCCCGGGCGCTGCGCGGGCGCGCAGTACGCGTAGCCACCAGCAGGTCATAGAGCTGCTGGGCCGCCGGAGACAGCGACCGCCCCCGGCGCTTGATAAGCCCCATCTGCCGCGTGACCACCGGGTCCACCAGCGGAATGCTGACCAGCGTGGGGTGGTCCTTGCCCGGCATCGCCAGGCTGGGCACCGCCGCCACGCCCAGGCCGGCCTCCACCAGCCCTAGCAGCGTGGTCACGTGCTTGGCCTCGTACAGGCACTGGGGGCGGTCGGGCACGTTGGCCAGCGCCAAATCCATCAGCAGGCGGTTGCCCGAGGTCTTGCCCACCGACATGAAGTCGTGCTGGCCCAGCTCCGCCCAGGTGACCTTCTTGCGCCGCGCCAGCACATGGTCGCGCCGGCAGGCCGCCACGAAGCGCTCGGCCAGCACCGGCTTGAACTCGATCTCGGCCTCCTGGCTGCCAATGAAGTTGAGGCCGAAATCCGCATCGCCCTGCGCCACGGCCACCAGCACCTCGTTGGCGCTGGCGTCGTGCACCTTGACGCGAATCTTCGGAAACCGCTCGTGGTAGCGCTTGACCACCTGCGGCAGGAAGTAATACACGGCTGACGGCACGCAGGCAATGGTCACCTCGCCCATGCGCCGCGCCGCCACGTCGCCCAGGCCCATGAGCATGCCGTCCAGGTCGTCGAGCCACACACGCGTCTTGCGCGCGAAGTCGCGGCCCACGGCCGTGAGCGTCACGCGGCGCGTGGTGCGGTCGAGCAGGCGCACGCCCAGCGCTTCTTCCAGCTTGTCGATGCGGCGGCTGAAGGCGGGCTGCGACAGGTGGATGGATTCGGCCGCGGCCCGAAAGCTCTGCAGCTCGGCCACGGCGGCAAAGGCCTGGATGTCGGCGAGATCGAATTTCTGGTTCATGGCGGTCCTGCGGTTCTGGCAGTTCTAGCGGTGATGAAAGGGGTGCGGTGGACTCAGCCCGGGGGCTCAAAGACCATTGCTTCGTGTGCATCAATGCTTCGCAACATTGCAATTTACAGATGCCATTTCAGCACGTAAAAGCGCGTGGCATCCATTGCACAGCATGCATCAATCGTTGCCAACAATGCAATTCACAAACAAGTCGCGGCGCCGCACCATGCGGACCCATGAGCTACAACCTTCCTTGCGTTCTGATGCGCGGCGGCACCTCCCGGGGCCCCTTCTTCCTGGCCGACTGGCTGCCGCAGGACACCGCCCAGCGTGACCGCACGCTGATAGCCGCGCTGGGCTCGCCGCACGAGCTGCAGATCGACGGCCTGGGTGGCGGCAACTCGCTGACCAGCAAGGTGGCCATCGTCTCGCGGTCGGTGCACGCCGACTGCGACGTGGACTACCTCTTCGCCCAGGTCAGCGTGGACGAGGCCCGCGTGGACACCCGCCCCAACTGCGGCAACATGCTCGCCGGCGTGGGGCCCTTCGCCATCGAGCAAGGCCTGGTGCCCGCCAGCACCACCGGCGACGTGACCCGGGTGCGGGTCTATAACGTGAACACCCGTTCGCGCATCGACGTGCAGGTGCAAACCCGCGGCGGCCGGGTGCATTACGAGGGCGACGTGCACATCGACGGCGTTCAGGGCACGGCCGCCCCGGTGCTGATGAACTTCCTCGACGCCTGGGGCGCCGTCACGGGCCAGATCTTTCCGACCGGCCAGCGCATCGACATCATCCACGGGCTGCCGGTCACCTGCATCGACGCCGCCCAGGTGATGGTGCTGGTGCGCGCCGCAGATCTGGGGCTGCGCGGCGATGAAACCCCGGCCGAGCTCGACGGCGACACGGCCCTGCTGGCCCGGCTCGAAGCCCTGCGCTGCGAAGCGGGGCTGCGCATGGGCATGGGCGATGTGTCGAATAGCGTGCTGCCCAAGCCGGTGATCGTCTCTGAAGGCACGGTACCCGGCAGCATCACCTCGCGCTACTTCACGCCCCGGCGCTGCCACCGCTCGCACGCCGTGACCGGCGCCATCGGCGTGGCCGCCGCCATGGTGCTGCCCGGCACCGTGGCCACCGACACCCGCACCGCGCCCAGCGCCGGCACGCGCCGGGTGGAGGTGCTGCACCCGGCCGGGCGCATCCACGTGGACGTGGAGCTCGCGCTGGTGGACGGCCACTGCACGCTGGTGCAGGCCGCCCTGGTGCGAACGGCCCGAAAGATCCTGGAGGGCACGCTGTTCGTGGCGCACCACACGCTCGAGCCCCACGACTGAAGCCTCTCATCCGTCAGGCCGCCAGGCCGCCCGCCGGACCGCAGGCACATCGCTACCCATGGCGGCGTACCGCGGGCAGGACTCCCGGCCGCCCTTCCTCAACCCTTCACGTTTTCCGCCTTTCTTTGCTTTCCGCTTTCGCTTTTCCATACCTACATCCCAGGAGACAAGACATGACTCGCCACACTGCCACCACACCCCACGTTGCACCCCTTTCCCGCCGGCGCACGCTGGCCGCCGGGCTGGCCCTGGCCACTCTCGCAGCCGGCATGCCGCTGGCCGCGCATGCCGCCTTTCCAGAGCGCTCGATCACCCTCGTGGTGCCCACCGCGGCCGGCGGCGGCAACGACGGCATGGCCCGCGTGGTGGCCCAGAAGATGTCCCAGTTGCTGGGCCAGTCGGTGATCGTCGAGAACAAGGCCGGGGCCAACGGCGCCATCGCCGCGGAGTTTGTGGCCCGTGCCGCGCCGGACGGCCACACCATCCTGTTCGGCTACATCGGCACGCACGGCATGAGCCCCGCGCTGCAGAAGCTGCGCTACGACCCCATCACCCAGTTCGAGCCCATCGGCATGGTCTGTTACTCGCCCACGCTGATGGTGATCAACCCCAAGGTGCCCGCCAAGACGGTGGCCGAGTTCGTGGCGCTGACCAAGGCGAACCCCAGCGCCTACAACTACGCATCGGCCGGCAACGGCACCGCACCGCACTTCTCGGCCGAGATGTTCAAGCTCGAAAGCGGCGCACAGATGGCGCACGTGCCCTACCGCGGCTCGGCCCCGGCGATGAACGACACCATGGCCAACCAGACGCAGGTGATGTTCCCCAGCCTGTTCTCGGCCTCCTCGCACGTCAAGAACGGCAAGCTGCGCGCGCTGGCCCTGGCCGGCCCCAAGCGCTCGTCGCTGATGCCAGACGTACCCACGATGGAAGAAGCGGGCATCAAGGGCGTGGAGATCACGCAGTGGTACGCGCTGTTCGCCCCGGCCAAGACCTCGAAGGCGGTGGTGGAGCAGCTCAACAAGACGCTCAACGCCGCCCTGGCCGACAAAGACGTCGCGCGCCGCATCGAAGAGCAGGGCGCCGTGGTGGACAGCAGCACGCCCGAAGCGCTGGCCATGACCGTGCGCCAGGAGCTCGCCAAGTGGCGCGGTGTGGTGCAAAAGGCCCAGCTGACGGCTGATTGACCTGCCCCCCAAAGAACACACCGATCCGAGGAGACACCATGACAACAAAGACCGCGGCGCCGTACGCCCTGTATGCGCCCTCCGCCTTGCGCGCCCTTTGCGCCCTGCTGGCGTGCGCGCCCGCCTTCGCCCAGACGACGCCCGCAGCCTCCACCCCATCCTCCGCGCTCACGCTCTACGGCGTGGTGGACCTGGGCGTGCGCCAGGCCAGTGGCCTCTCGGCCGCCAACGCGCCCGCGCCGGGGTCGAGCCGCAGCCTGGGCAGCGGCATCCACACCACCAGCCGCTGGGGCGTGCGGGGCACGGAGGACCTGGGCGGCGGCCTGCGTGCGCTGTTCAACCTGGAAAGCGGCCTGAACGCCGACACCGGCGCGCCTGCCAACAGCAGCAAGTACTTCGACCGCGCCTCGTGGGTGGGCCTGCAGGGCGGGTGGGGCACGGTGGCGCTGGGCCGGCAGACGACCACGCTGGCCGACGCCATATCGCCCGTGGACCCGCTGGCCATGCGCTTTGCCAGCTTCAACCCCAACATCGGCGTGACCGCGCTCAGCCAGCACGGCCTGGGCATCGAGTACGGCAGCGCGGGCGCCAACTCAGGCTCGTACCGGCTGGACAATTCCATCAAGTACACCGGCCGTTTCGGCGGCTTCACCGCTCGGGCCATGCTGGGCCTGGGCGAGGTGGCATCGCAGACCTCGCCGTTGTCCTCGCGCGGCGTGGGCCTGGCCTATGCGGACGGCGGTTTCACCGTGTCGGGCGCTGTGCAGAACTTCAAGGACGCCAACCTGCGCTCGCTCGACGGGGCCACGCTGGGCGCGGCCTACCAGTGGGGCACCGTGCGCCTGGCGGCCAACGCCGGGCGCAGCAAGGCGCAGACCGGTGCGGCCACGCACACCGAGCAGCGCGTGCTCTCGGCCGGTGCCACCTGGGCGGCCCTGCCGCTGCTGGACCTGACCGCCACCTACTACAAGGTGGACCGCGAGCGCACCGGCTCGGCCGACGATGGCTACGGCCGCATGGTCGCGTTTGCCGAGTACAAGCTGTCGCGCCGCACCCGGGTGTACGCCGAGCTGGACCACACGCGCTGGCGCAATGGCTTTCAGGGCGCGGCCAACAAACGCACGGCCAGCGGCGTGTCTGCCGGTGTGATGCACAGCTTCTGAGGTCGCCAGGCCCGGCTGCGCAGCGTCTGGTGGGGCTGCGCAGTCTGTTTCTTTTGGCCAAAGTGGGCGGCATGGCTCCGCACGCATCGTTTCTTCCCTGATGACACAATGCTACAAAAACAGTAGCTGCTAGCGCTTTCCTATCCAGCGGTGGAGCCTGTTTTTGGCCTAAAGCAGCGCCACCCGAGTGTGCGAACATCCGCCCCATCACACACCGTGATGGCATTCGCCCACGAGGCCCTGCGATGGAACTGAGACAACTGCGCTATTTCGTGCGCGTGGTGGAGCGTGGCTCCATGAGCCGCGCCGCCCTGGACCTGGATGTTGTGCAGTCCGCGCTCAGCCAGCAGATCACCCGGCTGGAGGGCGAGCTGGCCACGCGCCTGCTGCAGCGCACGCCGCGCGGCGTGACGCCCACCGAGGCGGGCCTGGCGTTCTTCCGCGAGGCCCAGCTCACCCTGCGCCATGCCGACCAGGCCGTGCGCGCCGCGCAGCAGGCGCGCCTGTCGGGCACCGTCACCGTGGGCCTGGCGCCCACCACCGCGGGCGTGCTGGGCCTGCCGCTGATGCAGGCCATGCGCATGCGCTACCCCGACGTGCGGCTGCACATGGTCGAGAGCATGTCGGGCCACCTCACGGCCATGCTCAACGCGCGCGAGCTGGACCTGGCCGTGCTGTTCGACACCCGCCTGCACCAGGCCCGGCAGGCCGCGGGCGCGCGGCGCTGGGAGATGGCGCCGCTGCTGGAAGAAGACCTGTTTCTCATCTGCGCGCGCCGAGGCCCTGGCAACCCCGTCGGCCGTGCCTTGCCCGAGACACTGACCGTGGCCGAGCTGGGCGACGAGCCGCTGATCCTGCCCACCGGCCCGCACGGCCTGCGCAGCACGCTCGACACCGCCTTCGCGCGCGACCGCGTGGCGCCGCACGTGGTGCTGGAGGTGGACTCGCTGGCGATGGTGATGGCCGCCGTGGACGCGGGCCTGGGCTCCACCGTGCAGCCCTGGGCCGCCATGGGCCGCTACCCGGACGCGGCCGAGCGCTTTCAGTGCGCGCGCCTGACCGACGCGCCCGCGCGCCGCGTGAACCTGCTGTGCAGTTTGCCGGACGAAGAACTCTCGCCCGCCGCGCTGGCCACGCGCGTGGTCATGGCGGACTGCGTGCGCGAGCTGGTCGCCAGCGGCCAGTGGTTCGGGACGACGTGGATCGGCGGCGAAGGCGCAACCGTCTGAACCTGCCACGCGCCCTCAACGGCCACGCTGCCATCTCGATCCGTGATACCCCCATGACCTGAGCATGCTGCACGGCGGCCCGCCGTCTCCCTACAGTCGCCGTCACACGATGAACGACACGGCGACCCCGCCAGGAGACACCACCATGGGCCCCACACCCCTTCCCACCACGCCTGCCTGCGGCACGGGCTGCACCCGCCGCATCCGCACGGGCCCACGGCCATGAGCGTGGATGTCCTGGTCATCGGCGGCGGCAACGCCGCGCTGTGCGCCGCGCTCATGGCGCGCGAGGCAGGGGCCAGCGTGCTGCTGCTCGAATCGGCCCCGCGGGCCTGGCGCGGCGGCAACTCGGCCCACACCCGCAACCTGCGCTGCATGCACGATGCGCCGCAGGACGTGCTGGTCGGCAGTTATCCCGAAGAGGAGTTCTGGCAGGACCTGCTCAAGGTCACGGGCGGCCTGACCAACGAGCACCTGGCGCGCCTGGTGATCCGCGCGTCGGCCACCTGCCGCCCCTGGATGCGCCGCCACGGCGTGCACTTTCAGCCCGCGCTGGCGGGCACGCTGCATGTGGCGCGCACCAACGCGTTCTTCATGGGCGGGGGCAAGGCGCTGGTCAATGCCTACTACCGCAGCGCCGAGGCCCTGGGCGTGCAGGTGCGCTACGAGTCGCCGGTGGAGCGCCTGGATATCGACAACGGCCGCTTCGTCGCGGCGCACCTGGCGGGCGGCGAGCGCATCACCGCCAGGAGCTGCGTGCTCGCGGCCGGCGGGTTCGAGTCCAACCGCGAATGGCTGCGCGAGGCCTGGGGCCAGAACGAGCGCGGCGAGTGGCCGTCGGACAACTTCCTCATCCGCGGCACGGCCTACAACCGGGGCGTGTTGCTCCGGCACCTGCTCGACGACCACGGCGCGGACCGCATCGGCGACCCCACGCAGGCCCACATGGTGGCCATCGACGCGCGCGCGCCGCTGTACGACGGCGGCATCTGCACGCGCATCGACTGCGTGTCACTGGGCGTGGTGGTCAACCGCGAGGGCGAGCGTTTCTACGACGAGGGCGAGGACTTCTGGCCCAAGCGTTACGCCATCTGGGGGCGCCTGGTGGCGCAGCAGCCGGGGCAGATCGGCTACTCGGTCATCGACAGCCAGGCCATCGGCCGCTTCATGCCGCCCGTGTTCCCGGGCGTGAAGGCCGACACCCTGCCCGAGCTGGCCGCAAAGCTCGGCCTGCCTGTGGACACCTTCATGCACACGCTCGATACCTACAACGCCGCCTGCCGCGCGGGCACCTTCGACCACACCACGCTGGACGACTGCCACACCGAGGGCATCGCGCCCGCCAAGACCCACTGGGCGCGGCCCATCGCCACCGGGCCGTTCTACGGCTACGCGCTCAGGCCCGGCGTGACGTTCACCTACCTGGGGCTGCACACCGACGAGACCGCCGCCGTGCGCTTTGGCAACGCGCCCAGCCCCAACCTGTTCGTGGCCGGCGAAATGATGGCCGGCAATGTGCTGGGCAAGGGTTACACGGCCGGGGTGGGCATGAGCATCGGTACGGCCTTCGGCCGCATCGCGGGCGCGCAGGCGGCTTTGGCATCAAAACAGGGCCTACCGCTTGCCCATCCAGCGCAACCAGCTATAAAAACAGGAGTACCCCATGCAAGCGCTTGAAGCCCTGACACGCGATGCCCGGGCGCTGGCCAACGGCGACGTCGTGCCTGCACCGCCCCTGACGGGCGCCGAAGCCGAGGTGGCGCGCCAGCTGCAGATCTGCAACGCCTGCCGCTACTGCGAAGGCTTTTGCGCCGTGTTCCCGGCCATGACGCGCCGGCTCGAATTCCCCAAGGCCGACATCCACTTCATCGCCAACCTGTGCCACAACTGCGGAGCCTGCCTGCACGCCTGCCAGTACGCGCCGCCGCACGAATTTGCGGTGAACATCCCGCAGGCCATGGCGCAGGTGCGCGGCCAGACGTATGCGGACTACGCGTGGCCCCCGGCGCTGGGCGCGCTGTACCAGCGCAACGGCCTCACGCTGTCGCTCGCGCTGGCGGCAGGCCTGGCGCTGTTCCTGGTGCTGGCCGTGGCGCTGCACGGGCAGGGCCTGGCGGCGCTGTGGAGCACGCCTCAGGGCGGCTTCTACGGCATCTTTCCGCACAACCTGCTGGTGGGCCTGTTCGCGCCGGTGTTCCTGTTCGCCACGCTGGCCCTGGCGCTGGGCGTGCGCCGCTTCTGGCGCGACGTGACGCCCGCCACCAGTGGTGCGCCGCTGAGCGCCCCCGCCACCGCCGAGGCCACCGATGCCGTGCTGCGCCTGAAATACCTGGACGGCGGCCACGGCGAGGGCTGCCACAACGAGGACGACGCGTACACCCTGTCGCGCCGGCGGTTTCACCACCTCACGTTCTACGGCTTCATGCTGTGCTTTGCGGCCACCAGCGTGGCCACGCTGTACCACTACCTGCTGGGCCAGGCCGCACCGTACGACCTGCCCAGCCTGCCCAAACTGCTGGGCGGCGTGGGCGGCATCAGCCTGGCGCTGGGCACCGCGGGCCTGTGGTGGCTGAACCTGCGCCGCCACCCCGCGCAGGGCGATGCCGCGCAAAAGCCCATGGACCGCGGCTTCATCGCGCTGCTGTTCCTCACCGCGACCAGCGGCCTGCTGCTCTGGGCCGCGCGCGGCACGCCGGCCCTGGCGCTGATGCTGTGCCTGCACCTGGGCGCGGTGATGGCGCTGTTCGCCACGCTGCCCTACGGCAAGTTCGCGCACGGCATCTTCCGCACCGCGGCACTGCTGCGCCATGCGGTGGAAAAGCGCCAGCCCCACCCCATCGGACTGGGTGCCGACTGAGCACGGGCGTGGCGAAGCGCCCCGGTGTGCGGTGACGCCACCGACAACCACACGACAACACGAATCCACAACACCACGATGAAGGAGACCACCATGAAAAAACGCGCTGCCCTGCACGCCCTCGCCACGGCCACCGCCCTGCTGCTGGGTGGCGCCGGCCACGCCCAGGACTTCCCGCCCAAAAAGCCCGTGACCCTTGTCGTCGGCTTTGCCGCCGGCGGCGCGGCGGATGCCGCCGCGCGCCTGATCGCCAAGAAACTGGGCGAGAACATCGGCCAGCCGGTGGTGGTGGACAACAAGGGCGGGGCGGGCGGCAACATCGCCCACCAGTTCGTGGCCAATGCGGTGCCCGATGGCACGGTGCTGCTGCTGGGCTCGGTGGGGCCGCTGACCATCGCGCTGCACCTCATGAAGCTCACCTACGACCCATTCAAGGACCTGGCGGCAGTGTCGGGCGGGGTGAACTTTCCGAACGTGCTGGTGGTGCACCAGGATGCGGGCGCCAAGACGCTGGCCGAGTTCGTGCAGCTGTCCAAGAAGAAGCCCGGCAGCGTGGACTTTGCCTCCACCGGCGCGGGTTCGGCGTCGCACCTGGCGGGCGAGCTGTTCAACCAGCGTGCGGGCATCGACATGACCCACGTTCCATACAAAGGGGGTGCTCCAGCCCTGCAAGACCTGCTGGGCGGGCGCATCACCTCGTACTTTGCCGCGCCGCCCACGGCCATGCCGCATGTGGAGACGGGCAAGCTAATCCCCCTGGCCACCACGGGCCTCACGCGCCCGGCGTACCTGCCGAACATCCCCACCGTGGCGGAGTCGGGCTACCCCGGCTTCGAGGCGCTGAACTGGTATGCCTTCGTCGCCCCCGGCAAGACGCCGCCGGCCATCCTGGACCGCTGGAACCAGGAGATCGTGAAAGTACTGAACGACGCGGGCGTGAAAGAGGCGCTGAACAAGCACGGCCTCACGCCCCAGCCCACCACGCGCGCCCAGCTCACGGCCTTCATGAAGAAAGAGTCCGCGCAGTGGGCGACCATCATCAAGGAGCGCAAGCTCACGGCGGAGTGAGCGCTGCGGCCCATAGACCAGCTACAGGCCAGCCACAGAGGGGCCCTGTGGGCGGCCTGCAGCGAGGCCCGGGCCTAGCCCTGCTGCGACGCCGGCTCGGTGACCGAGATGTCGGTGTGCACCAGCGACAGCGGAAAGCGCTGGCCCGCCAGGTAGTCCTCCAGACAGCGCAGCAGCAGCGGGCTGCGGTGGCGCTCCGGGCAGGCGCGGATCTCGTCGGGCGTCATCCACACCGTGCGCACGATGCCGGTGTCCAGCGTGCGCCAGTCGTGGTGCGTGCCCAGCGTGCCCGCGAACGCAAAGCGCATGTAGGTGATGTCGTCGCCGGTGCGCGTCTTGGTGAAGCGGTTGAGGTACACGCCGATCAGGGCCGTGGGCTCGAAGTCGTGGGCCGTTTCCTCCAACACCTCGCGCGCGCAGGCCTGGATGGGCGACTCGCCCGGGTCCAGGTGGCCCGCGGGGTTGTTGAGCTTGAGGCCGTCCGTGGTCTCTTCCTCGACCAGCAGAAAGCGGCCGTCGCGCTCGACGAGCGCGGCCACGGTGACGTTGGGTTTCCAGCGGTGGGGCATGGCGCGCATTATGACGAGGCAGCATGACGTGCTGCCAACAGCCCGTTCCAGCCGCCCTGCGCTGCTGTCGCGCAGGGGCTACGGCAGTGCTGCCTTGGCGCCAGTTGCCTACAGCATTCGCACCATGTACACCGCGCCTGCGCCATAGCTGGCCAGCCGCTCGCGCTGCACCGCATCGGCCAGGGGCTGCACCGCGTAGCCCTGGCGCTCCCAGTAGCCCTGCGAGCCCTGCACCGACACCAGCGCCGTGTGCTGCAGTCCCTGCGCCCGCGCGGCATCCCACATCGGCTTCAGCAGGGCGCGGGCCAGCCCCTGGCCCGCGCAGTCGGGCAGCACGGCCATGTCGTGCAGGTAGAGCGTGTCGGGCTGCGGCACCGCCTCGAAGCTGCCGTGCAGGGGCGTCACCTTGTGCCGCACCGACCGGTAGGCGGCCAGGTAGGCACACACCACGCCCGCCCGCTCCAGCACCAGCGAGCAGTTGGCGGGGCTGGCCAGGCGGCGGGCAAAGACCTCACCGCTTTCCACAAAGCCCTCGCCGTAGCAGGCCAGCTGCACCGCCAGCAGGCCGGGCAGGTCCTGCAGTGAGAGGGGGCGAACGTGAGGTGGGGTTGAGCACATCAGGGCACGGTGGTCAGCAATGGCCAGGTCCTCAATGATAGGGACGTGCATGACCTGCCGGGTCATCGACGCCGTTCACGCCCTTTTGAACAATGACCCCAGGCCGCACGCGCATGTCCTGTGCGGCCGACCCACCTGTAATCCACACCCTCAAAAGGAGCCTTGCCATGAACACCGTCGAAACCCCGGAGCACGCCACCACCATCCCCACCGCCGCCACGGTTGCCCCCGAGCTGGCCGCACGCTACATCGCCGCCTGGAACGCCACCGACAGCGCGCAGCGCGACCATCTGGTGCGCAGCACTTTCAGCAGCGATGTGCAGTACCGCGACCCCATGATGGAAGGCCAGGGCCACCATGGCCTGGCCGCATTGATCGCTGGTGCGCAGCAGCGGTTTGCGGGTCACCGTTTCACCCTGCTGGGCACGCCCGAGGGGCACCATGATGTCGTGCGCTTTTCGTGGGCGCTGGCCGCCGATGGCGCAGAGCCCGTGGCGCGCGGCACGGATATGGCGGAGGTCGACGCACACGGCCGCCTGCGCAAAGTGACCGGTTTTCTCGACTATGTCGCCGGGGCCTGACTGCGACACGGCGCAACGCGAAGCAAGGCGGCGTCAGGCCTGCACTGCAGGCCCTCACCCTCACCACGTCACTTCAGCACCGGCGCCTGCACGAAGTCGTCGAGCGACAGGCCCTTTTCCTTGAGCAAGGCTTCCAGCACGGGCTGCAGGCGGCCCAGGCTTTCCTGCACCGCCTCGCGCACGGTGTCCACCACCACCTGGGTGCTGCGCTCGATCTCGATGTTGAGCGCATCGCCCTCGCGTTTGCCCTCGAACACGGTGGCGCGGCGCGTCTCGGGGATCATCCAGATTTCGAACCAGCCCTCTGGCCGGTTCACCTCGGCCACCGTGAGGCTGGCGCCGTGGATGGCGATGTAGCCCTTGGCGAAGATATAGCGGCGAAAGGCCTCGGGCACCGCCACGCGCCACACCAGGTTGTTGTCGAACTCGCGGCGCTGCACCAGCGTGCCGGTGAAGTCCACATGGCCCGACAGCGGGTGGCCGCCGATCTCGGCCCCGTCCTTGGCTGCGCGCTCCACGTTCACGCGGTCGCCCTCGGCGTAGCTGCCCAGCGTGGTGATGTTCAGGCTCTGCAGCATCACGTCGAAGTTGGCCTGCGTGGGCGAGAGGATTTCGGTCACCGTGAGGCACACGCCGTCCGTGGAGACGCTGGCGCCGATGGCCAGGTCCTGGCAGAAGCCTGGGGGAAAGTCGAGCGTGAAGGTGCGCAGGCCTGCGCGGTCGTGGATGGCGGCAATGCCTGCCGTGGCCTGGACGATGCCTGTGAACATGGTGGGGAGCGGAGGTTGAGCCGCGGATGGGCAAAGGCGAATTTTGCCATTCGACCGCTGCGCAGGACTGTGCTCGAGGACAAGCCCCCAACATCCGTTCAGGCTGAGCTTGTCGAAGCCCGGCGCGAGGCTTCGACAGGCTCAGCCCGAACGGTTGGGGGGATGTGGAGATTTCACAACGGCCGATGGGGTAGCCCCAGCGGTCGTCACACACCGCGCGGCTGTTGCCCGCCCCGATTACTTGGCTCGCAGCAGCTCGCCCACTTCCAGCAGCACCAGCTCGTTGTCGTCCGCCTTGTTCGGCTCGCGGCTGCTGCTGAAAGGCAGGTTGTTGTCGTTGCCCACGACGATGTGCGTGCCGTCCACCACGTCCACGTTTTCGATCGTGAAGAACGGGAAGGTGAGCACGCCGTTGGTCAGCGGCTTCTTCGACAGGCGCTTCGGGTCCTGGATGTTCATGAGGTCGATGTAGCCGACCTTGCGGATCTCGCCGCCCACGTTCGCGTCGCTCATCTCGACCTTGTACACGCGCTTGAATTTGGCCAGGTCGTGGAAGCAGTCGGTGCGCTTTTGGTCTGCGGGGCAGGCCTTGTCGGCCGTGCCTTCGCCGTTGTCGCGCTCGATGATCAGGCCCATGGCGCTTGTGCCATCTCCCGAGAGGGTAGCGTCGATCATGTTGAAGTCGCCGATGGCGTGGTGGTTGGCCTCCAGCACGTACTTCCAGTGGCGGCCGGTCCACTGTTCGCTCTTCACGTCGAACTCCAGCACGCGCAGGTACTGCTTGCCGCCCACGTTCTCGTACGCCTTGGCTTCTTCGTTCCACATCGCGCCTTCGAGCAGGGCGTAGAGCTTGCTGCCGTCCTTGGACGACGCCATGCCTTCGTAGCCCTTGGAGCGCTTGACCTCGAACGGCGTGGGCTTGGCGTCTGGCGCGCCGGGCATCAGCACGCCGGGGGCGTCGGGCGAGCGCACGACCTTGCCGTCGACCTTGGTTTCGAACACGCCCAGCACCTTGCCGTTCAGGTCGGCCTTGATGAGGAAGGGGCCGAACTCGTCACCGATCCACAGCGCGCCGCCGGCGAACTGGAAGCTCTCGGGGTCGAAGTCGGCGCCGGTCAGGTAGCGCTGGTCCGTACCTTCGTGCGTGATGCGAAACGGCACCTTCTTGTCGGGGTCGTGCAGGAAAATTGTCTTCTGGCGCTTGAACTCGCCGCCCTGGAAGTCCACCGTGTAGTGGTTCAGGTACAGCATGAAGTCGGCCGAGTTGGCCTTGGCGCCGGCGCCGTTGTCGGTGAGGATCCAGAACGATCCATCGGCCATGCGCTTGATGCCCGAGTGGCCCTGCAGGGGCTGGCCCTTGAAGGGCAGCGAGACGCCGGTGTCGCGCCCGCCCGACTGGCCCATCACCGTGCCGATGGCCTCCACGCGGCGCGGGGTGGTGAACTTGCCACTGACCTGCAGGTCCTGCGGTGCGTCCTTGGGTGCGGGGATGACGGTGAACGCCGGCAGCACGGCGTGGCCGGCCAGCGTGGCGGGGTAGGCCTGCTGGGCCAGGGCAGAGGTGGAGAAGCAGGCGGCGGCGGTGCACGCCAGCAGGGCGCAGGCACCCAGGGTGGAGAGTCGGGACATGGTCGCTCGGGGCAGTGAAAGCAGATGAAGCGGCGACGATGCCGCCTGCCCGTGACGAGGGTGTGACCGTGGGGCGTCATTTGGGCAGCGCCCCGGGCCCGGGGCGCTGCCCACGCCCCGACCGCAGCGGCGCGGGCAGCGCGTGGGTCGTTGCGCTGCGTTGTGTTGCTGCGCCGCTTACAGCGGCACCAGCTCCACGCGACGGTTCTTGGCGCGGCCGCCTTCGTCACCGTTGCTGGCCACCGGGGCCAGATCGGCCACGCCGAAGGCCGACAGGCGCGCGGCCGGGATGCCGTACTGGCTGGTGAGCGCGGCGTTCACCGCCTCGGCCCGGCGCTTGGACAGCGCGATGTTGGAATCGAGCGAACCCTGGTTGTCGGTGTGGCCCACCACGCGCAGCTTGAGCGTCGCCTCGGCCTTGAGCAGCTTGGCGATCTCGTCCAGCGCGGGCTTGGACTCGGGCTTGATGTCGGCCTTGGCCGTGTCGAACAGGATGCCGTACAGGGCCACGCGGCCGGTGGTGGCGATGGCCTTGGACATGTCGCTCGCGTTCACCGTGACCATGTTCTGCTGCAGGGCGCCGGTCTCGATGATGTCGACCGCCGCGTAGGCGCCCTTGACGGCCTTGTAGTCCTTGCTGGCGTTGGCCCAGCTCACGGCTTCGACCACGATGTAGATGTCGCCCTGCGGGCGCGGGATCTTGAAGCTGGCGATGCGCGCGGTGGCCGTGTCGGCCTGGGTGAAGGTGTAGGTCGAGCGCGTGGTGTTGATCTTGCGCCAGCCGTAGGTGCACAAGAAGCAGGTGCGGTCGCGGAAGGCGTCGTCCTTGCCCGAGTCGTACAGCACCGTGCCGCCCGCAGCCTGCACCTCGTTCTGGTAGTTGCGCACCAGCTCGGCGGGCGATGCGTCGCCGGCCGCTTCGTACCACAGACGGGTCACTGCGCCTTCGACCGGCAGGGTGCTGGCCCACGAGCGCTTGGTGGTGGTGGTGTCGTACTTCTTGTAGGTGCCGGTGGGCACCAGGTATTCGTCAAAGCGCTTGTAGTCGTAGCCCACGATGGTGGAGCCGGCGAAGCGTTTGACCAGGGGGTTGTCCTTGGACCCGGCGATGTCCTGGGCCGAGGCGGGCGAGACGAGGACCAGCGCGGACACCGCGGTGGCAAGCGATACGAGCAGGCGGCGCATGAGCGTCATGGCGTCTTTTCTCCAAAAAAGTGGGCGATGCGCGAGTGTCTCCGGTTTGCCGCGGCCAGCGCGCCCCTGCGCCCGCAGGCAGGGGCCGGAGCGTGAACAATTGGGCAAAAAACCGCACCAGGGCGTGGCCGCACGGCGGCCGCCGCGCCGCAGCCCCGCCGGGCCTCAGGCCTGCATGAACACCGGCGTCCCCACGGGCACCCGCTCGAACAGGTCGATCACATCCGCATTGGCCATGCGCACGCAGCCGTGCGACGCGGGCACGCCCAGCGGCGTGCCGTCCGGGCAGCCGTGGATGTAGATGAAGCGGCGCAGCGTGTCCACGCCGCCGCCCCGGTTGAAACCGCGCTCGCAGCCGGTGAGCCACAGGATGCGCGCCAGGATCCAGTCGCGCCCGGGGTGCTGCGCGGCCAGGTCGGGCGAATACACCTCGCCCGTGGGCCGGCGCCCGACGAACACTGTGCCGGGTGCGCAGCCCGCGCCCACCTTGGCCCGCACGCGGTGCTGGCCGCGGGGCGTGCAACCGCTGCCGTGGGCCTCGCCAGCGCCATTGAGCGCGGTGGACACCGGGTAACGGGCCAGCACCTCGTCGCCGTCGAGCAGGCACAGCTCCTGCCGCCCGATGTGGATTGCGATGTGGATCGCCGCGCCCACGGCCCGCCTACCCCGCAGCCGCCACGAGGCCAGCCCCATGCCCGCGCGTGAAGGCTTCTTCAAACACCGAGTAGCCCGACCAGTCGCTGTGCGCGAACGCCAGGCGCGCCGTGGCGGGCGTGGGCAGGGCCAGTGCACGCTCTGCTTTTGATAGCTGGTTGCGCTTGCCAGGTGCGCGGTAGAGGCCGATTTGGCTCAAATACGTGACCAGCCCCGGCGTGGGGATGGCCATGGCGTGCCCGTAGCGCGTGACCTCGACCCGCGTGACGCGGCGGCGCAGGTCGGGGTGGGGCACGGACAGGGCGGCCAGCGCGCCCTCGGCCCAGTGCTGCCAGGGCTGCTGCGCCAGTTGCTGACGGCCGTCGGGCACGCTGCCCAGGGCCTGGTAGTACGTCAGCACGGTGGGGCCGGCCAGTGTGGCGCGGGTGTCCAGGCGCTGGTGGCCTGCGTCCACGTAGCCCAGGCCGCCGGGCGTGGCGTCGGCGTAGAGCACGTTGTCCCAGGCGGGCGCGGCGCCGGGCCGGTCGGTCAGCGGGCTGTCGATGTGGAGGTTGGCCACCAGCCAGGGCGCCCAGGTCAGGCGCTGCGCCGCGCCGGTCAGGAACGCGGGCGGGTTGCGCACCACGCGGGAGGCGATGTGCACCGGCAGCGCCACGATGCAGCGCGGCGCCTGCCAGCGCTCCACGCTGTCGGTGGCATGGTTGTACGCGTCCACCTCCACCCCGTGGCGGCCTTCGGTGATGCGCAGCACGCTGGTGGCGGTGCGCAGCTGGCCGCCGCCCTGGGCATTGTTCTGCAGCGGGGCCGCCAGGCGCTGGGTGATCCAGCCGTTGCCTTCGGGCCAGGTGAGCACGCTCTCGCGCGACTCATCGGCCGCCTCGCCCGGCGCATGAAAGCCATGGCGGCTGGCGAAGTAATGGATGCCCGCCCAGGCTGACACCACGGCCGTGCCTGCGCCGTAGTCGTCGCGGCAGCTGTAGTCGAGGTACCACCGCAGGTGCTCGTCGTCGAAGCCCTGCTGATCCAGCCAGGTGGCGAACGTGACGGCATCGAGCGCCTGGTGGGGCTGGGGCAGCGGCTGGCCGGGGCCCAGGGACCGCATCATCGGCATGGTGAAGCGCGCGGCCTGGGTGGCATCGTCCACCGCCTGCGCAAACCGGCGGTACTGCGCGATCGTGGTGTCGGGCACGCCGTGCACGGGCAGCAGGCCCTCCTGCCATTCACCCTGGAAGAACAGGCGCTCCTGCGGGCTGTGGCACAGGTGGCGCTCGTCGTAGCGCCAGCGGCCGGCCACGCGCTGGCGCAGGCCCAGTTCTTCCAGCAGGTTCTGCACCTCGGGCGCATCGTCGCCCGGCACCGGCAGGTAGTGCGCGCCCAGCGGGCAGGCGATGCCGCCCACCGCGCCACCCCGGCTGTTGCCGCCGGCGCTGTCTTCTAGCTCCAGCAGCGCAAAGTCGTCCACGCCCGCGAGCCGCAGCGACCGCGCCGCCGCCAGCCCCGCCACGCCGCCGCCCGCGATGATCACCTGCGCGCGCCGCAGCACCGTGGGCTCGGGCAGGGTGCCGGTCTTGAGCAGATCGCGCAGCGCATGGCCGCGCTGCATGTCGATGCCGGCAAAGCCGCCCTGCAGCGTGCGCGGCGCCTCGTCGCAGCCCGGCAGCAGAACTGCGGATGTCGCAATAGCACCCGTGGCTAGAAAATGGCGGCGTTGCATGGTGTCAGTGTGTTGGATTCGGGTCTGCAGTCAACCATCCACACCGTTCGGGCCGAGCCTGTCGAAGCCTTGTGCGGCGCTTCGACAGGCTCAGCGTGAACGGTTCTTTCATTGGCAAAACTTGCTGGGCCGCTAAGCCGTGGGGTGCAAAAAGGGAATAGGCATCTAGTGCTTTCCCCATTCGCGCTCGTAGGTGTGGACCAGCGCCTGGTTCGACAGCCGGTTCACCTCCGTCGGCACCCGTGCCATGTCGCGCGGAAAGTCGAACAGCAGCGGCAACGAGTCCAGTGTCAGAAAGCGCAGGTGGTCCGGCAGCGTCTCGGGCAGGCGCCAGGGCCGGCGGCTGGCGATGACGAAGCCCCATTCGCCGAAGCTGGGCACATGGGCGTGGTACGGCGCAGTCTGCAGGCCCACCGATTCCATGGTCTGCACCACCGTCCAGAAGCTCTTGCGCGCCACCAGCGGCGAGGTGGTTTGCACCACCGCATAGCCGCTGGCGGCCAGGCGGTTGGCCAGCAGCGCGTAGAAGCTGTTGGTGTACAGCTTGCCGATGGAAAAATTGGTGGGGTCCGGGAAGTCCACCACGATCACGTCGAAGGTCTCCAGCGCCGCAGGGGTTGCCGCTGGACTTGCTGGACCGCGCGGTGCAGTCCCAGTGTTGCTGGTGCCTGAGGCGCTGGCGGCTGGGGGTTGCGCTTCGGCACCCGGCTCGGCCGTGTTGCCCTGCAGCCACCCGAACGCGTCGGTGTTGATGATCTTCACCTTGGGGTCGCGCAGCGCGTTGCCGTTGAGCTGCGCGAGCATGGGGTTCTCGCTGAAGATGCGCGTCATGGCCGGGTCCAGCTCCACCAGCGTGACGGATTCGACCGAGGGGTACTTCAAGATCTCGCGCACGGCCATGCCGTCGCCGCCGCCCAGCACGGCCACGCGCTTCGGATGGCCGTGGGCCGACATGGCGGGGTGCACCAGGGCCTCGTGGTAGCGGTACTCGTCGGCCTGCGCGAACTGCAGGTTGCCGTTGAGGTAGAGCCGGTGGCCCAGCCGCCCCTGCGTCACGACGATGCGCTGGTAGGGCGATGCGGTGCTGAAGACGATGCGGTCCTGGTAGAACTTGTCCTCGGCAAAGCTGGTGATGTGGTCTGCCCCGGCAAAGCCCGCGATCAGCAGCGCGAGCACCATGGCACAGGCGGCCACGTGCGCGCGCAGGCGGCGCAGCTCGTGCCGAAAGAGCCACACGGCCCACAGCGCCACGGCGGCGTTCATCACGCCGAACAGCAGCCCCGTGCGGATCAGCCCCAGGTGCGGCACCAGCAGCAGCGGGAAGGCCAGCGACACCGCCAGCGCGCCCAGGTAGTCGAAGGTGAGCACCTGCGAGACCAGGTCCTTGAGCGCCACGTTGCGCTTCAAGATGCGCATGACCAGCGGGATCTCGAGCCCCACCAGCGTGCCCACCACCATCACCATGCCGTACAGCAGGAACCGGAACGCCCCCGGCGTGTACGCATTGGCCAGGAACAGCGTGGCCGGCAGCGCCCCGCCCACCAGCGCCACCAGCAGCTCGATGCGCAAAAAATGCGCAGGCAGCTGCCGCTCGAAATAGCGCGACAGCCAAGAGCCCACGCCCATGGCGAACAGGTAGGTGCCGATGATGGTGGAGAACTGCAGCACCGAGTCGCCCAGCACATAGGACGCGAGCGCTCCGGCGGCCAGTTCGTACAGCAGGCCGCAGGCGGCCACGACGAAGACGCTGATGAGCAGCGCGATGTCGATGGAACGGGCACCCTGCGACGGGGCTTGCTCTGCCGGTCGTGCGGGTGACGGTTGCACCATGGTCAACCCGCTACCCCAGCGAGTTGCGGTTGCGGTTGCGGGAGGTTGGTGCCGCGCTGCTGGGCATCAGGCATACCTGTCACGCTACGGCGTAGCTGCTCGGCAGCATGTTCGTGATGAATGACGATGTGGAGTGATTTCATGAATCGCGATGAATAGCCGACTGAGACTGATTGGGAATGATTGGGGAGCCAAGTTCAACGCAACCAATTGATGCCCAAGACTTATTTGAAGCCCATTGGGGAAAAATCCATTGTGTTTGGGATCAGTCCGGGTTTTGGAAGCTCTGCGGAGCATGAATCGTGGCATCACGTGGCGAGAGCGGAAGCTTCGAAAGTCGAGCCCAGCGCCCGGCCGCCGCCTTGGTTTTCCCGCCGATATTCCGAATGCCCTTTCTTGGACACCTCGTTGAGTAACACCTTCACATACTCCTTGCGATACGCCAACTCAGGAATCAGCAGTTGGGGGAGCAACAAGGCATAAACCGTCAAGGGCGTAGGACGCCAGATCGTCGCCTTTGCGGCCGGTCACGCTGTGTGTCAGGTGCGCTATTCCTTCCACTCATGACGCCCGTCCTACGAGGGAGAGTGTGCTTGCAACCGAGCCTGCAATTCGATGGGCCGTCAGCTCCGCAGAGGACATGTCACAACGCATTCGCGTCCATACATTGAATTTCTATTGCGGCTGCCAAGGCTGTTCGCGTGGACCCCGCGAGTGTGTTCGCTGCGGGTGCGGACGGCATGCCCGGTACGGCACTGCCGAATTCAATGAATCGCAGCCGCCACGATGATGCTGATGCCCAGGCACATCGCTGCCACCACCATGGCCAAGGCCCTGTTCTGCTTTTCGACGATTTCGCGCCACAGGTCGTACGGCGTGATCTTGTCGACGATGACGAAGCACACCCAGAAGATGACCACGCCGATCAGTGCGTACAGGATGGACCCGAGGAACGCCGCGGGCTTGAGCCATTCGATTCCCATCATGATGTGTTCTCCTTGGAACGGTTGCTGTCTGTCGATTGAATAAAAAAGAGGGGCGGTGCGCCAGCCGTGGCCTCCAGCGCCGCACCTACTTGTGGCTGCCGCCCGAGGAGTACCCACCGTACGAGCCTCCCGAGCTGCGGTAGCTGGACGAGGACGAGCAGTTCTCTTTTTGCGGGTCGCAACTGGAGCAGCGGCTGAGCAAGAGCAGCAGGATCAAAATCACCACCGCGATGATGATGATGGTGCCGCAGCCCAGGCCCGACTTGGCCACGAACGGGCCCGGGTCGTCGCGTTTGAGCACGTCCTGCTTGTCTTCGAGCTTGAAGGCCTTGGCCACCGTGTCGCTGGCCAGCTTGTCCCCGGCGGACCAGGTGATCTCGTTGGTGCTTTGCTCCATCGACAGCACGCCCTTGCTGCCCTCGAAGTCGCGGTTGAAGGTCTTCTGGCCGCGCGTGACCTGCCAGTAGAACTCGCCCAGCACGTAGGTCGTCTCGGCCTCGTAGCTGTACTTGAGCTTGTAGGTCGTGCCCAGGTAGGTGGCGGTGCTGCCGGTGCCGGCCAGCTGCGGCGCGCCGGTGGTGGGGCGCACCATGCTCCAGCCTTCTTCCGAATCGACCAGGAACGCGAAGCCGCGCTTCTGGTTGTAGAGCAGGTATTCGCTCCAGCCGAAGTGTTCGTCGTCGCCGGGCGCAACGCCCATGCGGTGCTGAAAGCCCACCACCTGCCAGTGCACGCCCTGCAGCTGGCCCTTGCTGCCCAGCGGGATGATGGGCTGCACGGGCTCGTCCTGCTCGGCAGAGCGCAGCTCGCCGCCCACGCCGCCACTGAGGTCGATGATGCTGGCGCACGAGCCGCAGGTGAGGCTCTTGGTGCTGGACAGCTGCACCTGCACCGGTGCGCCGCAGTGCGGGCAGCTGAACTGGCGACCTTTTTCTTCCTTGGCGGACTCGTCCTTCAGGCCCTGCAGCTGCAGGTCTTCGAGCAGCACAGACTTGCCGCGCTCCACATTGGGCGGGGTGTGGCCGTAGTCGATGCTGACCACTTCGCCGTCGGCGCTGCGCAGCTCAACCATGCCGAAGGGGTGCCCCAGCGGCGGTAGTTTGGGCAGCTCGCCCTGCGCGGAGATGAGCGATGCCTGGCCGGTGTAGGCGACGCTGTAGGGCTTGCCGTTGATGGCCGTGGTGGTGCCAACGCGAAAGCGCTCGGCCGCGGGCATCTCGCGGCCCGGGTCGATGGTCCGGGTGAAGACGTAGGCGCCGTTGTCCTCGCCCAGCGTGGCCAGGGTGCCGTCGTTGAGGAACGCCGCCCATTCGGTCCACACGCCCGCGTCGCCCTTGTACTGGAGGCGGCCGACCAGGGTGAAGGGAATGTCCTTGCCATCGAGCTGAATCCGCCCGCTGGCCATGAGCTGCAGCGGGCTGTGGTCGTCGAACAGCTCGGCCATCTTGCCCAGGCGCTGCAGCACGTCACCGTTGCGCACCACGGTGCTCTGGCAGTAGCCGCAGACGGCGTGCGTGGACTGCGCGCTGCGGAATTCAACCGGCGCGCCGCAGCCCGGGCAGGGCGCGCGGTAGTAACGCTGTGTGGGGTCGGCGGTGGCCATCGTGCTGTGTTGGTGCTGCGCCGTTCAGCGCGATGCAGGGCCGGTGAAGGCCCTGGCGCTTGTCCCTCGCGCGCAGGCAGCTATTATTATGATAGCAACCGGGTCAGATCAGCTTCTTGAGCAGCTCGGCCTTCTTGGCGTCGAACTCTTCCTGGGTCAGGATGCCCTTGGACTTGAGCTCGCCCAACTTCTCCAGCGTGGCCATCACCTCGTCGGGCCGCACGCCCGCGGGCGCAGCCGCCGCCTGGGCAGCCGCTGCGGCAGCAGGAGCCACCGGCGTCTGCAGGCCTTGCTGCAGGTTCTGCGCCAGCACCTGGCCCAGCGCCACGCCGGCCCCGAGGCCCATGGCGTCGCCCGCAATGCCTCCACCGCCGTTGCCCGAGCCTTCGGCGAACTTGGGGATGGCCTGCGCCGTCTGGTACTGCATGAACTTGGCCATGTCGTTGCCGACCATGCCCATGCCGATCTTCTGGTCGAGGATCTTCTGCAGCTCTTCGGGCAGCGAGACGTTCTGGACCGTGAGGTTCTCGATCAAGAGGCCCAGCTTGGCGAAGATGGGCGCGAGCTCCTTGGTCAGCGCATCGGCGAACATGACCTGGTTGGCCGCCAGGTCCAGGAACGGCAGGCCGCTGCCGGCAATGGCGTTGCTGATGTTCTGCAGCACCAGGCCGCGCAGCTGGCCTTCGAGGTCCGCCACGGGGTAGGACTCTCGCGTGCCGGAAATCTCGGTGTGGAACAGCTTGGGGTCGGCAATGCGGAAGGAGTAATTGCCGAACGCGCGCAGGCGCACCGCACCGAAGTCCTTGTCGCGGATCGTGATGGGCTGGGGCGTGCCCCACTTCTGGTCGATCTGCTGGCGCGTGCTGAAGAAGTAGACGTCGCTCTTGAAGGGGGACTCGAAGAGCTTGTCCCAGTTCTTGAGGTACGTCAGCACCGGCAGCGTCTGCGTGGTGAGCTTGTAGGTGCCGGGCGTGAACACGTCGGCCACCTGGCCTTCGTTCACGAAGATGGCCATCTGCGACTCGCGCACCACCAGCGTGCCGCCGTTCTGGATTTCCATGTCGCGCATGGGGAAGCGCCAGGCCAGGGTGCCGTCCCCCTCTTCGGTCCATTGAATGATGTCAATGAACTGTTTCTTGATGAAGTCCATGAGGGCCATGTCTGCTCCCAAAGCAAAGAGAAGGGGGTTGAAGAGAGCGGCCATCATAGCAACGGGGCTGCAGGCCTCCGGCGCTTTTTTCAGGGTGCGGCCGTGAAGTAGTTCACACCCTGCGCTGTCCTCGTACCGGCCAGCACAGGCTCGGCACGGTGCATAGCGGCTATCTCTGCATTAGCGGCAATCAATTGGTGTTCGCTATTGAGAATGCCTACCATTCACTCCATGCCTTCCCGAGCCGTTCCACACCCGGGATCGGCGTTGCCACTGACAGGAGCCCCACCATGACCCGCATCCGCCAAGCCGCTCACCAGAACAAGACCATGCTGATGAAAACCGGCAGCTATTACCTGGTACACATCTGCGTCGCCGCGATGGTGGCCTACGCGGTGACGGGCAATTTCTGGGCGTCGCTCACGTTGAGCCTGCTGGAGCCTACCGTGCAGGCGGTGGCGTTTTTCTTTCACGAAAAGGCCTGGGACCGCAAGCTGCGCAAAGCCGCAGGCACAGCGCCCGGTGGTGCGCATGCAGCGCTTGCGGCACAGCCCGGGTGACGAGAGTCCGAGCCCTTCCTTCATCCATCAGCAACCGACCCCGCAAGGAGCCCACCATGTACAAGATTCCTCTGCACAGCCGTTCGACCGCTGGCCTGGCGTTTCAGCGCTGGCTTGTCGACCGCTTGGCGCGCATGGCGTCGACGCACTGACGCCATCGTCGGAAAACCCGGCGCAAAAACGACGATGCCCCGCAATCGGGGCATCAGGTGATACAGAAGGGGCCAGAAGCAACTGCAGCCCGCCACGGCGGTTTGCTTGCCGGTCAGGCCCGGGTGTCGAGCAGCGATCCCATCATCTGATCCTGCGTCTTGATGGTCTGCAGGTTGGCCTTGAACGCATAGGTGGCCGACATCTGCTCCACCGCCTCCTGCTCCAGCGCCACGCCCTTGGCGTCCTGCTCGCGCTGCACCGTGGCCTGCACGCCCGCACTGTCCTTGGCCTCCTGCTGCGCCACCACCTCGCGGCGGTAGCCGGGGGTGTTCATGTTGGCCACGTTGTTGGCCGAGGCATCCAGGCGCAACTGGGCGGCCTGCAGGCCGGAACTGCCGATGGAGGAAATGCTGGCCATGGTGTGCTCCGCGATAAGGGCCGATAAATAAGTTGGTAGCCGAATTGCCATTGTTCTCGCAACTGTTGCAGCACGCAAGGCCAAACGGTTCTAGCAGGTAGGCACTGTGATGATCGGCGTACAGACCAGAACGCGCACCGGAAGTGCGAACACGTTTTGCTACATAAAATCGCACGATCTTTACACATCAAGAAGAGGGAAAATGAACAAGTTCGTGTTGATGCTTGCTGTACTACTTTCTGCTTGCGGAGGAGGTGGGGGGGGCCACGATGCCCCATCAACTCCTGCTCCTGCTCCTGCTCCTGCTCCTGCTCCTGAGCCAGTTCCGCCCACTTCGCCAGCCCCTGCTGAGAACACTGGTTCTATAGCGTTGACGCCTTCGGTACTTGACGTTTCCACTGTCGAAGGCGAATCACAGAATGTCACACTGACAGTCAAGTTAGCCAAGCCAGTGTCAGGCGCTGTATTTGTCGATCTGTCACTACCCCCTCCGTTCGAATCAAGAGGCACTACCGAAAAGATCGACGCTTTAACCTACAGTAGGACTCTGACAACTTTCAGCAACCTCAGCGCAGGAACTAAATCCGGACTCCTGACCGTATCGATAGTTGTTTGTCCTAACGGCTGTGGGGATGCCCAGGTGATTCACGAATCGAAGCATCCGTATCGTGTCGAGGTATTACCCGCCCAGCCAAACTTAACGCCATTGCAGCGCTTGGATGGCGCTGGTGCTTGGTCCTCTCGTTATGGCAATGGAGCCAATTCAAGCTACGTGCCAACTACAGTAAAACTGAACCCCGCGTCGTTCAAATTGCGATGGAAAACGGCGGACACTCGATTTATATCAAGCCCATTGACTGCCAACGGCTACATAATCGCGCACACGGGATCAAAATTGGAAGCTCTACGTGAGCATGATGGAGCACGCATATGGAGCATCAACTCCAATCCCACTTCAGCAGATGAACCCGTCATTCTAAAAAATAAAGTATTTACACCAGAATATTTGGGATTTGACAGCGCAATAACCGGCTATGAAATTTCAACAGGGCAAAAATCGCTCTCCATTCTTGGTTCATCCTCTAAGCTTCGCACTGATGGAGAATCATTGTATTTCGACTACTTAAAAACCATAGCCGGCCAAACATTTTACCAATTGACGCGTACTGATTCAGCGACCGGAGCCGCTGGATGGCAAATCCAGCATGATCTCTTCAGAGCAGATCGCAGGGTGGCGATTGATGATCAGTATGCTTATGCTTATATGTTCAATAAGCTCCGTGTTTTTCGCAAAAGTGATGGAGTTGAGGCATTTTCCTTAGATCATGAACTCGGGGACAACGCGACATCCCGCCCACTGACGGCCATGGTTGATAGTTCCCAGCGCATTATTGGGGGCTGGTATAGCTTAAGTCACGCGTACCTCACTAGTTTCTCGATTGTCACAAAGAAGCAAATGTGGTCTGTCAAGGATGGCTTTAGAAGCTTACCTAGCCTTGCGCACAACATGCTCTACACAGTGGCTACACAAACCAACAGCGCTGAGCGACCATCCCTGCAAGCGCGTTCTGGAGACACAGGCGCCGTCATCTGGAGTGTCTTGCTGCCGGATACTGTTAATTCAAATCAAAACGTGATGTACGAGGTCATTACCGTCGGGGATATTATTTTTATATCTTCAAATCGACTAGTTGGAGGCGCGACCTACGCGGTCGACCGCAACACGCGACAGATCGTTTGGACTTATCCGGTGACAGGTAGGATGGGTATATCCGAGAACGGATCCCTACTAATTCAATCGTCGAGTGGCAACTTGTTGGCATTTAACCTTCGATGACATAGATATCGATCCAGCACCGCAGATGGGACGCACTCCGCGCGGTGTCTTTCAGCAAAGCTTAGTCAGCGAAGACTGAGGACAGGTAATAATTAGAACAGCACAGCACAAGCACATCGCATCTGGCTGATCTATATGCCTACTCGTCTGGCTGCTCAGGCAGTGGCATGCAGCAACGATTACCTGATTTCGCCTTGACGGGGTAGAGAGCAGATGTTTGCCACTGCACCCGTAGCGCTCGTGTGCAGCCAAGACATTCTGAGGCAGCATCGCGGGTCCATCGCAGAGTTGCCACTGGAAGAGGGAGAAACTCAGCTCGACGGAATGACCCGAGCGAAGATGAGAAGAGCTGCAATCTTCAAGAGCACAAGGAATGCAAGCCGGCTTCATCATCCATGTGTCTGCACCAGGCACTGCGCAAACGCCTGCGCGGCCCGCGGCGGCTGGGGCGACTTGCGCAGCACGCTCACGAATTCGCAGCGGTAAAAGAACTGCGCGGGCGACACCGCCTGCATCAGCCCCTGGCGCTCGAAGCTCTCCGCATAGTGGTCAGGCAGAAAACCCAGGTAGCGCCCGGACAGGATCAGCGTCGCGATCGACTCCTGGTCGAACCCCGTCGCCTTGCGCGGCAGGCGGGCGCTGTGGCTGAGTTCCATGTTGGGCGAGTGGTAGCCCAGGCCGGCGAACTGGTAGGCGCGCAAGGCCTCCCAGGTCAGGCTGGCATGGTCGGTGCCGAACAGCGGGTGCCGGGCGCCGCAGTACAGCAGCATGGTCTCGGTGAACAGGTTGGCATACACCAGGCTTTGCGACGCGCGGTGCGCCGGGATGATGCCCACGTGGAAGCTGCCGTCGATCAGCCCGCGCTCGATGGCGTTGATGCTGGCCACGTGCATCTGCAGGCTGACCTCGGGCGCCTGGCTGGCGAAAAGGGCGATGGCGTCGCCGATGTGCGCGGCGGGGTTGCTGGCCGTCTTGTCGAACACCGCCACCTCCAGCCGCCCGCCCATGCGGCGGTGGATGTCGTCGATGCTGCTGCGAAAGGCGTCCACGGCGGACAGCAGGCGCAGGGTTTCGTCATACACGCGCTGGCCCTCGGCTGTGAGCGCAAAGCCCGCGCGGCCCCGGCGGCACAGGGTGAGGCCCAGGCGGGTTTCCAGGTCCTTCATGTGGCGGCTGACGGTGCTGGTGCCGATGTTCAGCTCCAGCTCGGCCGCCGACATGCCGCCGCACTCCACCACGCTCTTGAACACCTGCAAAAGGCGCAGATCCATGTCACTGAGCTGGCCCAGCACGGCGCGGTGCCGGGCGTTGGGGCTCGACAGCGATGTGGCCGGGGGAACGGAGGATGGCTCGGGGGTGTCTTTTACTTGCATAAATCGTCAAGTAAACATTGATATTGCACTATTGGAGAGATTAACAGGCGGCACAACAATGCGCTGTCGGCCGGGCTTTGCCACGCAAGGCCCTGCGCTGCCCCCTTACCGTCCTTTCACCCCGCCATTCACCGCCGCCCTGGAGACCGCCATGAGCTTCGTCCACATCGAAAAACCCGCCGCTGGCCCGGACAGCCCTCGCATGGATGCCGAATGGCTCGATGCGCACTGGATGCCCTTCACCGGCAACCGCAACTTCAAGGCCAAGCCGCGCATGATCGTGAGCGGCCAGGGCGCCTACTACACCGACGCCGAAGGCCGCAAGATCTTCGACGGCCTGTCGGGCCTGTGGTGCTCCGGTCTCGGGCATGGCCGCAAGGACGTGGCCGAAGCCATCGGCAAGGCCGCGGCCACGCTGGACTACTCGCCCGCGTTCCAGTTCGGCCACCCGGCCTCGTTCGCGCTGGCCAACAAGCTCAAGGAGCTGACGCCCGCAGGCCTGGACTACGTGTTCTTCACAGGCTCGGGCTCCGAGTCGGCCGACACCTCGCTCAAGATGGCCCGTGCCTACTGGCGCGCCAAGGGGCAGGCGAGCAAGACCCGCCTGATCGGCCGCGAAAAGGGCTACCACGGCGTGAACTACGGCGGCATCTCGGTGGGCGGCATCGTGGGCAACCGCAAGACCTTCGGCCAGGGCATCGAGGCCGACCACCTGCCCCACACCCAGCCACCGGCCGGCACCTTCCAGAAGGGCATGGCCGAGGACGGCGGCCGTGCGCTGGCCGACAAACTGTTGGACGTGATCGCGCTGCACGACGCATCCAACATCGCCGCGGTGATCGTGGAGCCGTTCTCGGGCTCGGCCGGCGTGGTGATCCCGCCCAAGGGCTACCTGGAACGCATCCGCGAGATCTGCACGCAGAACAACATCCTGCTGATTTTTGATGAGGTGATCACCGGTTTTGGCCGCTGCGGCGCGTGGACGGGTGCCGAGGCCTTCGGCGTGACGCCGGACATCCTGAACTTCGCCAAGCAGGTGACCAACGGCGCACAGCCGCTGGGCGGCGTGATCGCCACCAAGGAGATCTACGACACCTTCATCAGCCAGGGCGGGCCCGAGTACATGCTCGAATTCCCGCACGGCTACACCTACTCGGCCCACCCCGTGGCCTGCGCGGCCGGCAATGCGGTGCTGGACATCCTGCAAAAAGAAGACATGCCCGGCCGCGTGAAGGCCCTGGCTCCGTTCTTCGAGAACGCGGTGCACGGCCTCAAGGGCGCCAAGCACGTGGCGGACATCCGCAACTACGGCCTGGCCGCGGGCATCACCATCAGCGCCCTGCCGGGCGAGCCGGCCCGCCGCCCGTACGAGATCGCGATGAAGTGCTGGGACAAGGGCTTTTACGTGCGCTACGGCGGCGACACCATTCAGCTGGCGCCCCCGTTCATCAGCACCGAGGCCGAGATCGACCGCATGGTCAGTGCGCTGGGCGACGCGCTCACCGAGACCGCGTAAGCCCTGAGCCCGGCCACCGACGCCCACACCCCACGCTCCTAAATCAATAGCTGCTGCCGCTTGCCCATCCAGCGGTAGCGGCATTTTTTACTTGAAAACAGCCATGAACCACGACAAGAACGTCACCACCACTGTCGGCCACCTGATCGACGGCCAGCTCGTTGCCGACACCGAGCGCACCCAGCCGGTGTTCAACCCCGCCACCGGCCAGTCCACCACCAGCGTGGCGCTGGCCAGTAAGGCGACGGTCGAGGCCGCCATCGCATCGGCCGAAGCCGCCTACCCCGCCTGGCGCAACACGCCGCCGCTCAAGCGCGCGCGCGTGATGAGCAAGCTCAAGGTCCTGCTGGAAGAGAACGCCGACAAGATCGCCGCCCTGATCACCGCCGAGCACGGCAAGGTGCTGAGCGACGCGCACGGCGAGCTGCAGCGCGGCATCGAGAACGTGGAGTACGCGAGCTACGCGCCCGAGCTGCTCAAGGGCGAGCACAGCCGCAATGTGGGCCCCAGCATCGACTCGTGGAGCGAGTTCCAGGCGCTGGGCGTCACGGCAGGCATCACGCCGTTCAACTTCCCGGCCATGGTGCCGCTGTGGATGTGGCCCATGGCCGTGGCCTGCGGCAACACCTTCGTGCTCAAGCCCTCCGAGCGCGACCCCAGCAGCACGCTGTTCATCGCCCAGCTGGCGCTGGAAGCCGGTCTGCCACCGGGCGTGCTGAACGTGGTCAACGGCGACAAGCTGGCGGTGGACACGCTGCTGCAGGACCCGCGCGTCAAGGCCGTGAGCTTTGTGGGCTCCACCCCCATTGCCGAGTACATCTACGCCGAAGGCTGCAAGCACGGCAAACGCGTGCAGGCCCTGGGCGGTGCCAAGAACCACGCGGTGCTGATGCCCGACGCGGACGTGGGCAACGCAGTGAGCGCGCTGATGGGCGCGGCGTACGGATCGTGCGGCGAGCGCTGCATGGCCATCCCGCTGCTGGTGGCCGTGGGCGATGCGGTGGGTGACGCCGTGATTGCGGGCCTGAAGACCGAGATCGCCAAGATGAAGGTCGGCCCCGGCACACAGACCGACAACGGCGGCAACGACATGGGCCCGCTGGTCAGCAAGCCGCATTTCGAGAAGGTGACTGCCTATGTGGACAGCGGCGTGGCCGAAGGCGCCACGCTGGTGGTCGATGGCCGTGGCATGAAGGTGGCCGGCCATGAAGAGGGCTACTTCCTGGGCGCCTGCCTGTTCGACAACGTCAAGCCCGGCATGAAGATCTACCGGGAAGAGATCTTCGGCCCCGTGCTGGGCGTGGTGCGCGTTAAGACGCTGCAGGAAGCCATGCAGCTCATCAACGACCACGAATACGGCAACGGCACCTGCATCTTCACCCGCGACGGCGAGGCCGCCCGCTACTTCACCGACCACATCCAGGTCGGCATGGTGGGCGTGAACGTGCCCCTGCCCGTGCCCGTGGCCTACCACTCGTTCGGCGGCTGGAAGCGCAGCCTGTTCGGCGACCTGCACGCCTACGGCCCCGACGCCGTGCGCTTCTACACCAAGCGCAAAACCATCACGCAGCGCTGGCCCAGCGCCGGTGTGCGCGAGGGCGCGGTGTTCGCCTTCCCCAGCAGCCGCTGATGCCGGCAGATAAGCGCAGATACCCGCTGATTTGACCCTGCAGCGCCCCCAGCCCCTCGGCTGCGGGGCGTTTTTCATGGGGGCGCCGATTGCAGCGACCCAGGTCATCACTGATCCACCCGCATAAGCAGATTCGCTTACTAGGGTTTTTACCGGCATCGTCCTACAATCGCGGACCCTTACAAAGCTGACAGCCCGCGCGGAGCCGCTGCAGCCCGGTTTTTTTGCACCCACCCCTGAGTTGGAGACATTGAATGCCCGAGAACACCACGGCCCAGACCGAGAACAACAACAACGAATCCGACAAGCGCGCCCAACTGCGCCGTGCCGCTCTCGAGTACCACGAGTTTCCCAAGCCCGGCAAGATCGCCATTGCCGCCACCAAGCAGATGGTGAACCAGCACGACCTGGCCCTGGCGTACTCGCCCGGCGTCGCCGCCCCGTGTGAAGAGATCGTCAAAGACCCGGCCAATGCCTTCCGCTACACGGCGCGCGGCAACCTGGTGGCCGTCATCACCAACGGCACGGCCGTGCTGGGCCTGGGTGACATCGGCGCGCTGGCTTCCAAGCCGGTGATGGAGGGCAAGGGCGTCCTGTTCAAGAAGTTCGCGGGCGTGGACGTGTTCGACATCGAGATCGACGAGAAGGACCCCGCCAAGCTGGTGGAAGTGATCGCCGCGCTCGAGCCCACCTTCGGCGCGATCAACCTCGAAGACATCAAGGCGCCCGACTGCTTCTACGTGGAGCGCGAGCTGCGCAAGCGCATGAAGATCCCGGTCTTCCACGACGACCAGCACGGCACGGCCATCACGGTGGCGGCGGCCATGGTGAATGCGCTCAAGGTGGCGGGCAAGAAGATCGAGGATGTGAAGCTCGTGACCAGCGGCGCGGGCGCCGCGGCGCTGGCCTGCCTGAACCTGTTGCTCAAGGTGGGCGTGCAGCGCAAGAACGTGTTCGTCACCGACCTGGCCGGCGTGGTGTACGAAGGCCGCGAAGAGCTGATGGACGACGACAAGCGCCAGTTCATGCAAAAGACCGACGCGCGCAAGCTGGCCGAAGTGATCGCCGGTGCCGACGTGTTCCTGGGCCTGTCGGCCAGCAACGTGCTCAAGCCCGAAATGGTGGCCACCATGGCCGAGCGCCCGGTGATCTTCGCGCTGGCCAACCCCAACCCCGAAATCATGCCCGAGCTCGCGCACAGCGTGCGCAGCGACATCATCATGGCCACGGGCCGCTCGGACTACCCCAACCAGGTCAACAACGTCCTGTGCTTCCCGTACATCTTCCGCGGCGCGCTGGACAGCGGCGCCACCACCATCACCGATGAGATGGAAATCGCGGCTGTGCACGCCATTGCCGAGTTGGCCCAGGCCGAGCAAAGCGAAGTGGTGGCCGCAGCGTATGTGGGCGAGAAACTGTCGTTCGGCCCCGACTACCTGATCCCCAAGCCGTTCGATCCGCGCCTCATGATGAAGATCGCCCCGGCCGTGGCCCAGGCTGCTGCCGACAGCGGCGTGGCATCGCGCCCCATCACCGACATGGACGCGTACCGCGACCGCCTGCAGGCCTTCGTCTATGCCTCGGGCACGACGATGAAGCCCATCTTCGACGCCGCCCGCAGCGCCGCACGCAAGCGCGTGGCGTACGCCGAGGGCGAGGAAGAGCGCGTGCTGCGCGCCGCGCAGATCGTGGTGGACGAGCGCGTGGCCCGCCCCACGCTGATCGGCCGCCCGGCCATCATCGCCCAGCGCATCGAGAAGTTCGGCCTGCGCCTGAAGGAAGGCGTGGACTACGACGTGGTCAACACCGACTTCGACCACCGCTACCGCGACTTCTGGCAGACCTACCACCGCATGACCGAGCGCAAGGGCATCACCCAGCAGGTCGCCAAGATCGAGATGCGCCGTCGCCTCACGCTGATCGGCGCGATGATGCTGCACAAGGGCGAGGTGGACGGCCTGATCTGCGGCACCTGGGGCACCACGGCCAACCACCTGCTGTACATCGACCAGGTGATCGGCAAGCACGCGGGCGGCGCCGACAGCACCGAACAGGACGTGCCGGTGTACGCCTGCATGAACGGCCTGATGCTGCCCGGCCGCCAGGTGTTCCTGGTCGACACGCACGTGAACTACGACCCCACGCCCCAGGAGCTGGCCGAGATCACCGCGCTGGCCGCGGAAGAAATGATGCGCTTTGGCTTCAAGCCCAAGGCCGCGCTGCTGTCGCACTCCAACTTCGGCACCAGCAACAGCCCCAGCGCCATCAAGATGCGCCAGACGCTGGAGCTGCTGCGCCAGCAGGCGCCGTGGCTGGAGGTGGACGGCGAGATGCACGGCGACGTGGCGCTGGACGGCAAGGCCCGTGCCGCCGTCATGCCCGGCAGCGAACTGACGGGCGACGCCAACCTGCTGGTGTTCCCCAACATCGACGCGGCCAACATCGCCTACAACCTGCTCAAGACGGCCGCCGGCGGCGGTATTGCCATCGGCCCGGTCCTGCTGGGCGCCGCCAAGCCGGTCCATATCCTGACGCCGAGCGCCACCGTGCGCCGCATCGTGAACATGACCGCACTGACCGTGGCCGATGCCAACGCGTTGCGGTAAGTCACCAACCGATAGCAAGTGCTAACTTAAAGCGCCTGCACCCCCTTTCAGCGTCTGCCCAAGTTTTGTGCAGACGCTTGCTTTTTGGGGGCCATTGAGTCACACTAGCGGGTCGAAATTTCGGGTTAACCCGTAGGTTTCTGGAGTCTGGACTTATGCAAACAAGGGGGCATGAAGTGCGTTTTCAGGGATAGGCGATTTGCCTGTCCAGGATTGCATAAGTCGTGTGAAAGGTTTCGTTGATGCTGAAGGCTGTAGCCACCCGGGCGCGCAAAGCAGGGGTTTTGTGTGTTCTGGGTGTTGCGTTCGTGCTGTCCCCGGTTGCGGGGCACGCCCGTAAATCCCCGTCCACAGACGGGTCCATCACCCCCATTGCACTGGCCGACTTGCCGCCCCAAGGGCGAGCGACGTATGCGCTGATCCTTGAGGGCGGGCCGTTTCCGTACGACAAGGATGGATCGGTTTTCGGCAATCGCGAGCGGCTGTTGCCCGCCCACCAGCGGGGCTACTACCGCGAATACACCGTCAGAACGCCAGGATCGCGCGACCGGGGAGCCCGGCGCATCGTGTGCGGCGGCAAGCCCCGGACCCCGGACGCCTGCTACTACACCAGCGACCACTACGCCAGTTTTCGCGAAATCGCCAAATGACACCCGTTGCGGTGCACACCTGCCAAATGAAACTTGGCAACCTGCACCGTATCCCATTGAATTCACCCATCGCAGGCTGGCCCTCGCAGCCCTGCGAGATGCCAGAAGTTTGTGGACTTTCTAAAGAAAGAGTAGCGGAGATGCAGACGCCACTTCGTAAAGACCTGGAAACGCCACTGCGTGGCGTGCGCACCAACATCGTGCAGTCCATCCGCGCCTTCCGCGTGCAGGACCTGCAGGATGCAGCCACTTCCATGGGTCACCATTTCTTGTACGCCAACCTGGCCCACGCGCAGTCCAAGCAGGATGTGCTGGACCTGATTGCCGGGCAATTCACCTTCCCGTCGCACTTCGGCAAGAACTTCGACGCGTTGTACGACTGCATGACAGACCCCTTGCACAAATCAGGCCCGCAGCCTGGTTTCATCGTGGTGCTGGAGCAGATTCCCGCCACCGGCAAGTTCGACAAGGAAGCCCGCGAGCAACTGCTCGACATCTTCCGGGACGCCGCCGACTACTGGGGTGACCGCAAGATCCCCTTCCGGTGTTTCTATTCTTTTCTGTAGCCCGTTCTGCATCCACCAGCCAAGCAGAACGGGCGAACGAGGCTCACGGTACCCCGGGTGTCGAGGTCATAGACATCGGTAGCGCAGCAGCAGCTGTTGCCACAGATCCTTCCGGCGAGAAGATGCCCACGGACAAGCTCGTGGACGTCTCGCCCATGGCGCTGCGCATGAGCAGCCCCTTCAACTCCGGGTACTGGCTCAGCGCGGCTTGAATTCGGGGCATCCCCCTGAGGCGCTGCGCCTCGGTGCCACCGCCAGAGGCGGCGGCTCTTCGGGCTCGTCCAAGCCTGCGCAGGCAGGCTTGGAGCCGCGGCCCTCAGCCCCTTCTCTCGCACGGCTGCGCCGTTCGGGAAGGGGGACGACACCAGCGCGGCGGGGCGGCCCTTGCGCGGTGCCTCTCGCCTTGGCCGCGCCAGTTTCGTTTTAAGTGACGAAATCAGCGCAGGCGACTGCAGCGCAGTGCCTACTTCAAACCTGTTTCACATCTGTTGATGTTTGACCGACGGGTTTAGCCCGCACCGCACCGCATCGGGTCGGGTCGGGTCGGTGCGACGTTGGCAGGCGTGCTTGCAGCTCCACCGTGCAGCCTGCCTGAGCCCTCAGATTCCCCTTAATACTGATCGAATTGACCGCTACCGCTTGTCCAGCAAGCGCTAACAGCTATCAATTCAAGAGCAAACTTGCGCCAGGGCCACATATTCGGCCACGGGCACTTCCTCGGCGCGGCGTTGGGTGTCGAAGGTGCCGGGGAACTGGCGGGCTTCGAGCCAGCGGCCCAGGGTGTGGCGCAGCAGCTTGCGGCGCTGGCTGAAGGCCACCTGCACCAATTCTTCCAGCAGGGGCACCGACAGCGCTGCGGGCTCGGCGTGCGGGACCATGCGCACCACGGCGCTGTCCACGCGCGGGGGCGGGTCGAAGCTCTCCGGCGGCACGAACAGCACGTTCTCCATCGCATAGCGCCACTGCAGCATCACCGACAGGCGGCCGTAGTCGCTGGTCGATGGGCGGGCCACCATGCGGTCGATCACTTCCTTTTGCAGCATGAAGTGCTGGTCCTGGATGACCTCCACATGCTCGAGCAGATGGAACAGGATGGGCGTGGAGATGTTGTAGGGCAGGTTGCCCACCACACGCAGCCGCAGGTCGGGCTGGCCCGCCTTGGCGCGAAAGTCCTGCGCCAGCTGCGTGAAGTCGACCCGGAGCACATCGGACTCGATCACGTCGAGCTGCCCGTGCAGCCTCAGGCGCAGCGCCAGGTCGCGGTCCAGCTCGATCACCGTCAGGCGGCCCAGGCGCTCCACCAGGGGCTGCGTGAGCGCCGCCAGCCCGGGGCCGATCTCGACCATGGGGTCGCCCGGCTGCGGGGCGATGGCCTGCACGATGTCTTCGATGATGCTTTTGTCGGACAGAAAATGCTGCCCAAAGCGCTTGCGGGGGATGTGTTTCATGCCGTGGGCTCGCGTGTGTGGTCGATGTGCGAGCTGTGACGAGGGCGCGCAGACCAGCGGCCGCCGAGCAAGGGCCGCCTGGCAGCGCAGGCTGCGCTTCGCTGGCGTGCGCTGGCGGTGTCCCCCTTCCCGAACGGCGCAGCCGTTCGAGAGAGGGGCTGAGGGCCGCGGCTCCAAGCCTGCCTGCGCAGGCTTGGACGAGCCCGAAAAGCCGTCGCCTCTGGCGGTGGCACCCAGGCGCAGCGCCTCAGGGGGATGCACTTATTCCTCATTGCGGCGGGTCGCGGTATTCCACGTACGCCCGGCCGCGCAGTTCCTGCGCCCAGGTGGCGTAGGCCTCGTCCAGTTTTTTCTCGCGCACGGTGTCGCGCGCCATCTCGCGCTGCTCGCGCTGGGTGAGCTTGGCCTCGCGGCGCTCCAGCAGCTGGATCAGGTGCACGCCGAAACGCGATACCAGCGGCTCGCTGATGTCACCAGGCTTCAGGGCGTTCATCGCCTGCTCGAACTCGGGCACGTAGCGGCCCGGGTTGGCCCAGCCCAGATCGCCGCCCTCCTTGGAGCTGCCGTCCTGCGAATGCTCGCGCGCCAGCACCGCAAAGTCGGCCTGGCCTGCCAGCACGCGGCGGCGGTAGTCGGCCAGGCGCGCAGCGGCGGCGGTCTCGGTCAGTTGGGGGCTGGTGCGCAGCAGGATGTGGCGTGCGTGGCTTTGCGTCACGGTGGTGGGCACGCCCGCGGTCACGCGCTCGACCACCTTCAGGATGTGAAAACCTGCAGGCGAACGCACGGGGCCTACGATGCCGCCCACCGGCAGGCCCAGCGTGGAGTTCACGAACAGTTCGGGGTAGCGGTCGGCCGGGCGCAGGCCCAGCAGGCCGTTGTTGCGCTGGCCTTCGGGGGCGTCGGAGAGTTCGCGCGCGACGGTGGCGAAGTCCTCGCCGGCTCGCACGCGTTCGGCGGCGCGCTGGGCGCGTGCCTGGCGCTCTGCCACCTGCACGGGGCTCGCGTTCTCGGGCACCAGCACCAGAACGTGACCCAGGTTGATTTCCATGGACGCGACGTCCATGCCCTTTTGCTGCTCGCGCAGGTACTGGTCGATGTCCAGATCGCTGACCTTCACGCGGGCTTCGACCTCGCGCTCGCGCAGGCGCTGCTGCAGCAGCTGGTTGCGCAGCTCTTCGCGAAAGCGTTCCTTGCCCATGCCGTCGCGGGCCAGGCGCTGGTACAGCTCGTCCGTGGTCATGTTGTTCTGGCGGGCCACGCCCTGCTCGGCCTGCGACACGGCGAAGTCGTCCACCTTGACGCCGGACTCCTTGGCCTGCTGCAGCTGCGCGCGCTCGACGATGAGGCGCTCGAGCACCTCGCGCGCCAGCACGTCGCGCGGGGGCATGGCGCCGCCTTGCTGTGCCAGCTGGGCCTCGGCGCGGGCCAGGCGCGAGCGCACTTCGTTATTGGTGATGGGCTCGGAGTTGACGACCGCCACGATGTAGTCCGCAGCGCGCGGGGCCGTGCTGTTGTTGCCGCTGCTGTTTCGGTTTTCAGGCGGCAGCGTGACCGACGGTGTGGCAGATGGGCGCGACAGCCCCGTGCCCGCAGCAGCCCCGGACGGCCGCAGGCCCTGCGCGGCGGCGCTTTGGGCCATGAGGGAAACCAGGGCGGCCGCCAAGGCCAGGGCAAATGCTCGTTGGTTCATGGTGTGGAGCGTGTGAGGTACTGGGGCGCGCGAGCGCCTAGTCGTAGTTGGTGAAACGGCTCGGCGTACTGACCTGCTCGCGCAGGTACTGGTAACGCGGCACATGTTGCTTGAAGGTTTCCAGCGGGCTGGAGCCCAGGCTCAGGCGGGAGAAGCCCACGAACTCCACCTGGAACAGCAGGCGGGTGTTGGAGGTGGTCACGCCGCTTTGCAGGCGCTCGAGCACCACGCGGCCGATCCAGCAGCAGCTGTCGTATTCGAGGCCCACCACGGTGTCCACGAGCTTCCTGTCCTGCAGGCTGTAGTTCAGGCGGCCCACGGTGTACCAGCGGTTGCCGCCCTGGCCCCGGCCAGGGCCCAGGTCCTTGCCCTTGTCGCCCCACAGGTCGTTCAAGGGCCATTGCCAGCCGATGTCGATCTGCTCGCTGGTGCCGCGCTGCAGCCGGTAGGCCGCGCTCACGGTGCGGTAGTTGCCGGGGCTGTAGCGTGCGCCGATGGTCGATCGGATCGAGCGGCCGGTCTTGGGGTTGTACTGCACCGTGGAGTCGAAGCCCCACTGCGGCGTCCAGGTGATGCCCGCGCCCAACAGCACGTCCGACAGGCGCTCGCTCACCGGCGCACCGCCCGGCAGCGTGACTTGCTGGTCAGAAAAGCGCACGCGCTGTGCCACGCCGAAGCGCGCGGCCTCGGCCCCGGTGTTCGGGTCCAGCAGGCGCGTGGTCACACCCAGCGTCAGCAGGTTGTTGTCCGCGATGCGGTCATTGCCGCCGAACGCGTTCTCGGTGTAGATGGTCGCGAAGTTGAAGTCGTTCGCGGCCGTGTCGTACACGGGCAGGCGGCTCTGGTCGCGGTAGGGCGTGTAGGTGTAGAAGGCGCGCGGCTCCAGCGTCTGCAGGAAGGACCGGCCGAAGTACGCCGCGTCGCGCTCGAAAACCAGGCCGCTGTCCAGGCTGAACGTGGGCAGCGTGCGGCTGGCCGAGCGGTCGCCGTTGCTCAGGCCCGTGTCGAACTGGTACGTGGTGGCATGCAGCTGCAGCCGCGGCGTGACGAAGCCGCCGGGCGCCAGAAACGGCCGGCTGATCGCCGCCATGGCATAGCTGCGGTCGGCATTGGGCTGGTTGGTCAGCGCCCGGGCCGCCTGAAAGCGCGTGGTGTCGAGCTCCACCGTGGCATCGAAGCCGCCGCCCAGTTGCGACGGCACGTAGCGCCACTGCATCTGGGGCATGCGGTCGTACGGCGGCACGATGGGCGAGTTCACGTCCTGCAGCGTCTGCCACTTGAGCGTGCGCACCGTGGCGCTCATGTCGTTGGCGCCCCACGACAGGCTGGCGTCGTTGGGCAGCAGGCGCTGGCGCAGCGGCTCGGACGCTCGGCCGAAGTCGCGCCAGTAGTTGTCGTCGCTCACGCGGTTGACGTTGATGTTGAGCCCCACGCCGCCGATGGCGGTATCGAGCATGCCCTGGTGCTGGCCCGAATAGCTCCAGCGCATGCGGTCGCGCAGCCGGTCGCCGGGCATCACGTCGCCGCTGATCTGCCCCTTGTAGCTGGGCTCCAGGTAGCGGAACTCGCCGCCCAGGTTGGCGCCGCGCTTGGTCATCAGCGCCGCGCGCAGCGTGGCGTCGCGGTTGGGGGCGATGTTCCAGTAGTAGGGCTGCGAATAGGCCACGCCGTCGCGGCTATCAAGGCCGATGGTCGGCGGCAGCAGCCCCGACTTGCGCTTGTCCGACAGCGGAAAGCTGATGTACGGGATGGGCGGCAGCGACACGCCCTTGAACTCCAGCACCGCGTTCTCGGCCGTGCCCACCGACTCTTCGTTGTCGATGCGGATCACGCTGGCGCGCAGCACCCAGTCGGGCTGCCAGCTGGCTTCATCGCCCACCTGGCAGGTGGTGTAGGTGGCGGCGTGCACCACCGCACGGTCCTTGTCGATGAAATCCACCCGCTTGGATTCGCCATGCGCCTGCGTGGCCAGAAAGCGGTAGCGCGCGTCGCTGAAGAAGCCCTCGAACGCATCCACGCGCAGCTCGAGCGCCGTGCCTTCGTACACGTTGCCGGCGCGGTTCACGCGCACCTGGCCACGGGCCTTGGCCAGGTCTTCGGGCACGTCGTAGTCCAGCCGGTCCGCGCGGATCACGGTGTCGCCCCGGCGCAGCTCGGCATTGCCTTCGATGACCGCGTTCAAGTCGGTCTGGCCGCTGATGTGGTCACCCTTCACGAAGACGGGCAACTGGGGCCGCACCGCGTCCGGGATCTTTTCCTGCAGCAGGGGCGAGCTGCGCAGCGCGGGCGGCGCATCCCAGGCGCTGGCGGCAGGTGCCGTGTCAGCCTGGGCCAGGGCGGACAGGGGCAGGCCGCACCAGGCCAGCGCCACGCCATAGGCCAGGGCCCGGGGCACGGGCGGGCGCAGCCGAGCGGCCTTTGCCGAGGCGGGCCGGGTCCGGAGGGAGGGGGTCTGCGCGGGAGAAGACTGGCTGCGTGGCACGTGGGACGGTGGGCAGAGGGCGGACAAAAGGAAGACCGCGGCGGGAGGCCCGCAGCGGTTTGTAAAATCGGATTATCCATGAGCCACCCATCCCCCTCCTTGCCCGCCGTTCCACCCGCCTCGCCGGGCGGCTCAGCCCCCGCCGCCACGGCCGTCACCTGGCATGACGCGGCCCGCCGCAGCGCCTTCGATGCGTGGCTCGCGCCGCTGGTGGGCCCCCACCAGTTGCTGCCCCACACGCTGCGCCCCGCCTCGGCGGATGCGAGCTTTCGGCGCTACCTGCGCATCGACAGCGCCAGCGGCGTGAGCCGCATCGTGATGGATGCGCCGCCGGACAAGGAAAACTGCCGCCCCTTCGTGCAGGTGCAGGCTTTGCTGGCCGCCGCGGGCCTGCACGTGCCGCAGATACTGGCCTGGGATGAGGCGGGCGGCTTCATGCTGCTGTCCGACCTGGGGCACCAGACCCTGATCGAACTGCTGGACCCCGCCCGGCCCCAGGACGCGTACGCCTGGTACCAGCAGGCCACCGATGCGCTGCTGGACTGGCAAAAGGCCTCGCAACCCGGCGTGCTGCCCGTCTACGACGAAGCCCTGCTGCGCCGCGAGCTGGCGCTGTTTCCGGACTGGTACCTCGGCAAGCACCGCGGCGTCACGCTCGATGCCACCCAGCAGGCCACGCTCCAGAGCGCGTTCGATGCGATCGTGGCGCACAACCTGGCTGCTCCCAGCGTGTATGTGCACCGTGATTTCATGACCCGAAACCTGATGGCGCCCAAGCCTGCGGCGGGCCGGCACGCCCACAGCCCGGCCACACCCGCCGACGGCCCGCTGGGCGTGCTCGACTTCCAGGACGCGGTCTACGGCCCCATCACTTACGACATCGCCAGCCTGCTGCGCGACGCGTTCATCAGCTGGGAAGAAGAGTTTGTCATCGACATTACCGTGCGTTACTGGGAAAAGGCGCGCAAGGCCGGCCTGCTGGGCGCCAACAGCGCCAGCGGCTGGGGCAACGACTTCGGCGAGTTCTACCGCAGCGTGGAGTGGATGGGCCTGCAGCGCCACCTGAAGGTCGCGGGCATTTTTGCGCGCCTGACGCTGCGCGACGGCAAGCCCAAGTACCTGGCCGACACGCCGCGCTTCATGGCCTACATCGGCGCCACGGCCAACCGCTACCGCCAACTCGGGCCGCTGCTCAAGATGCTGGACGAGATCGAAGGCACGCAGCCGGTCGTGGGCTTTGCCTACGGCCGCATGTAGGCCAGCCGTCTTCACCATCAAAACAGCCTCTGCCGCTCATCCAGCAAGCGCCAGAAGCTACCAAATCAATAGCATATGCCCCGTTTCCACTGCCCGGAGGTCCTGATCACCGGGGCCGAACTGGACCTGCCTGCCGGCGCCGCGCGCCACGTGCAGGTGCTGCGCCTGCAGCCCGGTGACGGCATCACGCTCTTCAACGGCGGGCAGGGCGCGGGCGACCCCGGTGGCGAGTTCGACGCCACGGTGCTGCGCATGGGCCGCAGCGACGTGCGCGTGGTGGTGGGCGCGCACCACGCCGTCGAGCGCGAGGCACCGCGCGCCGTGCACCTGCTGGCGGGCATCACCGCCAACGAGCGCATGGACTGGCTCGTGGAGAAAGCCACCGAGCTCGGCGTGGCCAGCATCACCCCGCTGGTGGCCGAACGCAGCGTGCTCAAGCTCAAGGGCGAGCGCGCCGAGAAGAAGCTCGCCCACTGGCAGGCCGTGGCCGTGGCCGCGTGCGAGCAGTGCGGCCGCAACCGCGTGCCCGTGGTGCATGACGCGGTCGACCTGGCCGGGTGGGTGCGCGCGCAGGGCGCGGCCACGGGCCTCGCCGGCGCACCCGCGGGTGCGCAGCGCCTGCTGCTGTCGCTGCGCGCCGGCACGGCGCCCCTGCGCAGCGTGGTCGAGCCGGAGAGCGAACGGGCCGTGATCTTCCTGTCGGGCCCGGAGGGCGGCCTCAGCGCCGCCGAGGAAGATCTTGCACTGCAGCATGGCTTTGCCCCCACCACGCTCGGCCCGCGCGTGCTGCGGGCCGAAACGGCGCCACTGGCCGCCCTGGCCGCGCTCACCCTGTAGGCGGCCACCCGCACCCGGCGTCATCCCGCCCTGTGGGCCTGTACGCCCCGCAGGCCGAGGCCTAGAATGAAACGACGTCAGGCCCAGGCCCTCCCGGGGCGGCCTGCTGCTCCGTGCCTTGCGCGGTGATTGGTCCAGTCAGGAGCTTCGATTTGCGCGCACCGTCACGCTGGAAACGCTTGAGGGACGTGGTTCTCTCCACCGACCCCCGTCGGCGCACGCTGATGAGCGTGGCGCTGCTCGCGCTGGTGCTGATGAGCGCCAGTTCGGGCGTGATGCTGCTGGTGGCCGGGGCCAGCGATGCGACGAATGCGCCCGCCGTGCAGTGGTGGGCCGCCATCTCGGTGGGTGGGCTGGCCGTGATGACCGCTTTCATCCGATCCGGCCACACAGCGCGCCTGGCCGACCCTTCCCTGACCGTACCGCAGATGGTCTGGACCATCACCAGCGGCGCCGTGGCGTACGTGCTGGCCGGCGAAGCGCGGGGCATCGTGCCCAGCGTGCTGGCCATGATCCTCTTCTTCGGCACCTTCGGCCTCAGCGTGGCGGAGGTGATCGGCATCGGCGTGTACGCGCTGCTGGCCTTCAGCTGCGCGGTGGCGGCCACCACGCGCTTCAGCACCTCTCCCTTCGGCTACCTGGACACGGCCTACGCGCTCATGGTGCTCATCGTGCTGGGTGGCAGCATTGCGCTGAACCTGCGCATCCAGCGCATCCGCGCGCGGCTGAGCGAGCAGCGCCAGGCGCTGGCCCAGGCCCTGGCCGTGAACCGCGAACTGGCCACGCGCGACGAGCTCACCGGCCTGCCCAACCGCCGCGCCATGCAGGACCTGATGGACCTGGAGCACCGCCGCAGCCTGCGCAGCGGCCGCCCCATGCTGCTGGCCGAGCTGGACATCGACCACTTCAAGCGCATCAACGACAGCCACGGCCACGCCACCGGCGACCGCGCGCTGCAGGCCTTTGCCGGCGTCGTGCGGGCCAGCGTGCGCGATACGGACGTGCTGGGCCGCTGGGGCGGCGAAGAATTCGTGCTGCTGCTGTCGGACACCCAGAGCGACGACGCGCGCGAACTGCTCGAACGCGTGCGCCTGGCGGTGGCCGGCATGGACATCCCGCACCCCTCGGGCAGCCTGCACATGACGCTGTCGGCAGGCCTGGCGCTGCACCTGCCGGGCGACACGGTGGAGCTGACGCTCGAGCGCGCCGACCAGGCGCTGTACACCGCCAAGTCGCTCGGGCGCAACCGCATCGTCGTCGCCCCGGTGAGCCCCCGCGTCGGCAGCAAAGGCCCCGGCAAGCCGCTCGGCGCCCGCGCCTGAGCGCCTGCAGGCGCACCGGTTGCCACGACCAGGCAGGCGCCAAGGTGCTTCAGGCGGGCCACCGGTGCCACAGTTCCACCGCTCCACCACTTGGCCGCGTACAGACACTCCTTTTTTGATAGCTATCAGCGCTCGCCAATTCAGCGGTAGCCGGCATTTTTAATGGAAACCTCGGCACAGCCCGGTACCATCGCACCATGAGCACGCACTACGAAACCCTGCACCCCGCCGACACCTACCGCGAGGCGTTCGCCGTGGAGCCCCCCGCCGAGCCCGGCGAGCGTCACCTGTGGCCGCGCAAGCCAGGGGGCTTCATCGTCCACGCCGCCACCGCCGCCGCCATTGCCAACCCGGCTGCAGCGACCACCGCCGCCGCCGTCGAGGCCCCAGGCGACAGCGCCCAGGACACGGAAGCTGCCGCGGCCGAGGAAGACGCAGCCGGCCCCGGCGAAGGCACTGCCGCAGCCACCCCTGCGACCGCCCGCGTGTTCGTGCCTGCGCAGTGGGGCCTGGTGCCGCACTGGGTCAAGTCTGCATCCGACGCGAAGCTGCGCGCGCCCAAGCTGGTCAATGCCAAGTCCGACCTCGCCTCCACCGGCACCGCGTTCCGCGACGCATGGCTCAAGGGCCAGCGCTGCATCGTGCCCATGCAGGCGTTCTACGAAGACGACTACCGCGCCGGCAAGGCACTGCCCACCCGCATCTCCCGCGTGGACGGCAAGCCCATGGGCGTGGCGGGCCTGTGGGCGCGCTGGCAGGGCAGCGACGGCGAAGTCATCGTGAGCTACTGCCTGCTGACGGTGAACGCCAACAACCACGCACTGCTGCACCGCTACCAGCAGCCCGGCAGCGAAAAGAGCATGCCCGCCATCCTGAACGAAGGCGCCTACGACGCCTGGCTCACGGCCCGGCAGGACAAGGCCAAGGAGTTCATGCGCCAGTACGCGCCCCAGTGGCTCACGGCCAACCCGGTGGAGAAGAAGGCGGACAAGGTGCCCAAGGGATTGTTGGGCTGAGGCTGGCTGCGGCCCTGGATGCCGTCGCACCCCACCGAGCCCAGCGAACCTCACCCAATCTCACGCAACCTAACCTCGCCCAACCCAACCACCCACCGTTCGAGCTGAGCCTGTCGAAGCGCCGCGCAGGGCTTCGACAGGCTCAGTCCGAACGGTTGGGGGAGTGAGCGATGGTGGGAGGCCATGACCGAAATGGGCCTAAGCGGCCGAAGTGGCCGAAGTGGCCGAAGTGGAACGGAAAGCAAACCGGAGTGGCCCGCCCCATAGGTCCGAGGTCGATCACTCAGCGCAGGGAAGATCGATCATCACCCGCTTCAGGCCGCAGCCGCCGCAGTCTGCTGCTGCGGCTCCCCCAGCGACAGCATCAGCCGGTTGGCCCAGTTGAAGAACGCCGCGCCGTGCAGCGCGTCGGAGATCGCGAAGTCGTCGAGCCCTGCAGCGCGCAGGCTTTCGATATGGGTCCCGTCCAGCGCCGCGGGGGTCGCCGTGAGGGCCACCGAGGCCGCGACGATGGCGTTCCAGCGCGGGTCGAGATCGGCCCCGACACCCTCGTCCAGCAGGCGCTGCACATCGGCCTGGCGGTGCGAGAAGTGCGCGGCAAAGCGCGCATGCACCGACGCGCAGTAGATGCAGCCGTTGGCCCGCGAGGTGGCCGTGGCCGACAGCTCGCGCTCCGCCCGGGGCAGCCCTGCATCCGGGTTGTAGAAGATGTCCTTGTCGGTGCTGGTGCGCGCGCCCAGCGTGTCCGGGTCGCGCGCCAGCAGGCGAAAGTAGGGCGACTTGGCACGTGCCGCGTCCACCAGGCCGGCGTAGTGGCGCTCGGTCAGCTCGTCCTCGGCCAGCGGCGGCAGCCAGGGCAGCCATTCGAGCTGCGCCTGCGTGAAGGCCGTGGGCTCATGGTTGCCGGGGTGGGTGATGACGGCGGTATCGCTCATGGCTGGGCCTCTGCGGTGTGGGGGGTGGACGACGACGCGGCAGGTGCCGGGTGCGCTGCGAGCAGGCGCAGGCCCACCACCACGCGGATCTGGAACGACAGGAACGCCACCAGCTGCGACAGGATCACGATGTCGGTGGCCGACCAGCCTGCGTCCAGCAGCGCCTGCAAGGCCTCGGGGCTGGCATCGCGCGGGTGGAAGGTCAGCAGGTGCGCGTGCGCCAGGCCTGCCGACAACCGCACGCCCAGCACGGTGCGCTGCGCATCGCCCACGGCGTAGGCGGGGCCGTCGGTGTTTTCGCGGCTCAGTGGGCCGGCGGGGTAGTGGCCGTACGGGCCCTGCGTTGCGCCCCGGCTGACCTCGGCCGAGATGGCCTGGGCCAGGCCCGCACCGGCATCCTGCGCCACCAGCGCGGCGGCATAGAACGCTGCGGCGTCCGGCTGCTGGTGCAGGCCTGCGACAAAGGCCGCAACCGCCAGGCGCTCGGCCAGCGTGACAGTGCCCGGCGCCGGGGCGGTGGGCGCGAACAACGCGCGGTAGCTCGCTTGCGCATGGGTGCGCGCCTCGATCCGGTGGCGGCGAATGGTGTCCAAGTGGTCACCAGGTTCGATACCAGCGAGCAGGTCGATCACGTCGGGCAACGCCGCAGCGTGCGGCGTTGCGCCGGGGGAGGGAATGGGGGCAGGGGTGCTCATGCGATGGCCTCGGTGCGGGTGGAGGAAGCTGTTGGTGTGGGTGCCGTAGTGGTTGCGGCTGCAGTGGTGGGAGTGGTGGTGGCAGCGCCGGTGTGCTTACGCACCCAGCCCAACGCTGGCGCCACGCGCGTGGCCGTGAGTTCGATGGAGCGCAGGATGTGCGCATGCGGCGGGTCCACCGAATGCACCTGAAACACGATGTCGGTGGCGCGCGCCAGTGCCGTGTCGGCCTGCAGCGAGGCGATCACATCGTCGGGCGTGCCCACGTGCACGTCGTACGCGGCGATCAATGTCTCCAGGGGCGCATCGGGCCCGGGGCGCGGTGCCTGCCCCGGCTGCAGCGCGGCAGTGGCAAAACGCGAGGCAGCGCGGCGCAGGCCCACATCCGCCAGGCGCAGCGCCTCCTTGCGGTCGTCGGCCACGAACAGGCTGCGCGAGCCGACGATGCGTGGCGTGGCGCCGCCGGGCAGCGCGGCCAGGTAGGCGTCGATGATGGGGTGCTGCAGGTCGTGCAGCGCGGCGCCCGGCGCCTCGGCCGTGCGCGGCTGGGTGCGCGACAGCATCAGCCCGTCGCCTGCCTGCCCCGCGCGCTCGCCGCCCGCCACCGAGAACGTGGCCTGCCAGATGCGGCCCAGCAGCTGTTCGGACGCCGGGTACAGTCGGTCGCCACCGGGCAGGGGCCTGCCGGCCCATGCGTCCCGCACCAGGGCCAGGTGGCGCGCATAGACCGCGCTGCGGTCGTAGTTGGTGATGCCGAACGCGGCGAACGACTCGGGCGTTCCGCCCGTGCCCACGCCCAGCTCCAGCCTCCCGCCCGAGAGCAGGTCGAGCACGATGGCGTCCTCGGCCACGCGCACTGCGTTCTCCAGGGGCAGGGTCACGATGCCGGTACCGAGGCGGATACGCCGCGTGCGCGCCGCCACGTGGGCCAGGAAGACGAAGGGCGAAGGCAGGCCGCCTTCGTGCGCGTGGAAGTGGTGCTGCGCGACCCAGGCAGAGTCGAAGCCGAAGGCCTCGGCATGGGCGATCTGTTCGGTCACCAGCCGGTAACGCTCGCCCGCAGGCGCGTCGTCAAGCAGTCTGCTGAAGAAGCCCAGGCGCTTGGGTGGTGTGGGTGGTGTGGATGTCGAGAGGGTCATGGTGAGGGAGGTGGTTCTTTTTGCCGGGGATGGCGTCGATGAGTTCGCGCGTGTAGTCGCTGCCGGGGCGCAGGAACACGTCTTCCACGCGGCCCGCATCCACCTGCCGGCCGCCCTGCAGCACCGAGACGGTGTCCGCGATCTGGCGCACCACGGCCAGGTCGTGCGAGATGAAGAGATAGGTCAGGCCCAGGTCGCGCTGCAGCGTCTCCAGCAGCGCCAGGATCTGCGCCTGCACGGTCACGTCCAGGGCCGACACCGCCTCGTCGAGCACCAGCACGCGCGGCTGCAGCACCAGGGCGCGCGCAATGGCCACGCGCTGGCGCTGGCCGCCCGACAGGGCCCGCGGGCGGCGCTCCAGCACGGCGGGCGGCAGGCCCACGCGGGCCAGGATGTCGTGCACGCGGCGCGCTCGCTCGGCGGCGGGCAGCGGCTCGAAGTTGAGCAGGGGCTCTTCGATGATCTGGAAGATGGTCTGGCGCGGGTCCAGCGAGCTGAACGGGTTCTGGTAGACCAGCTGCACCGTGCGGCGGAACTGCCGCAGCGCCTCGCCACGCAGGGTGGTGAGGTCCGTGCCCTCGATGACGATGCGGCCCGCCGTGGGCTGGCGAAAGCCCACCACGTCGCGGATGGTGGTGGTCTTGCCCGAGCCCGACTCGCCCACGATAGCGTGTGTGGTGCCGCGCCGCACGCGGAACGACACGCCGTCCACCGCGCGGAACGGCTCCTTGCGCCCGGCCACGTCGAAGTCGTGCACCAGGCCGTCCACCACGATGGCGAAGTCTTCGGGCCGCTCGGGCGCGTCGTTGGCCGCGGTGGCACGGGCCGGGCGAAACGCGCCCTGCGCAAGCGACGGCGCATCGGCCAGCAGCTTGCGCGTGTAGGCGCTGTGCGGGTTGCGCAGCACGCTGGCGGTGTCGCCCTGCTCCTGGATGCGCCCGCCCTGCAGCACCACGAGCCGGTTGGCGCGGTCGGCCGCCACGCCCAAGTCGTGCGTGACCAGCAGCACGGCGGTGCCGAACTCGCTGCGCAGTTCGTCGATGAGGTCGAGGATGCGCCGCTGCACCGTCACGTCGAGCGCGCTGGTGGGCTCGTCGGCAATGATGAGCGCGGGCTGCAGCGCAATGGCAATGGCGATCAGCACACGCTGCTTCATGCCGCCCGATAGCTCGTGCGGGTACTGTCGCGCACGCAGCTCGGGCTGCGACAGGCCCACCTTGGCCAGCAGCTCGACCACGCGCCGCGCGATGGCCTGGCGGTCGCCGTAGCGGTGGATCTTCAAGATCTCGCCCACCTGCTCGCCCACCGTGCGCACGGGGTTGAGCGAGCTGGTCGGGTCTTGCGGGATGAGGCTCACCACGCGGCCGCGCACCGTGTCGAAGCGGTCGGGCGACCAGCCGGCGATGTCCGTGCCGTTGAGCCGGATTGCGCCGCGCTCCACCCGACCGTTGTCGGCGAGCAGGCCGATGAGGGCCTGCGCGGTGGTGGTCTTGCCCGAGCCCGACTCGCCCACCAGCGCCACGACCTCGCCGGGCGCAATGGCGAACGACACGCCGTGCACCACACGCTGTTCATGGTCCTTGTCGCGGTAGGCGATGGAGAGGTTCTCCACCTCCAGCACCGGCGGCTGCGCCACGGCCTGGGCGATGGTGGTCATGCGCGCCCCTTCGTCAACGCCGCGCTGATGCGGTTGGCCGCCAGCACCACGGCCACCACCACCAGCCCCGGCACGGTGGTGAGCCACCAAGCCGTGGAGATGTAGTTGCGCCCCTCGGCGATGAGCAGGCCCCATTCGGGCGTGGGCGGCGGCGCGCCGTAGCCCAGGAACCCCAGCGTCGATATCGACAGGATGGCCGAGCCGAACTGCAGCGCCGCCATGGCGATCACCGAGGTCAGCGAGTTGGGCAGCACATGGCGCCACAGCACAGCGCCAAAGCGCCCGCCGCTGCCGAAGGCCGCCTCCACGTAGTCGGAGCGGCGCACGCGCACCACCTCGGACCGGGTCAGTCGCGCAAAGCTGGCGACCGATGCCACGCCTACCGCCACCGCGGCGTTCAGCGTGCCAAAGCCCAGGATGATGATGATGGACAGCGACAGCAGCAGCGCAGGCACCGACAACAGCACGTCGACGGTGCGCATGATCACGTCTTCCACCCAGCCGCCGATAGAGCCCGCCAGCACGCCCAGCAGCGTGCCCAGCACCAGCCCCACGGCCACCGCCAGGAACGCGCCCGACAGCGAATGCACCGCGCCGAACACCAGCCGCGCATAGCCGTCGCGGCCCAGCGCATCGGTGCCCAGCCAGTGCGCGGCCGACGGCGCCTGCAGCTGCTGGCCCGCCACGCCCACCGTCGCGCTGTAGCTGGTGAAGAGCCCGGGCGCGACCGCCCACAGCGCCACCAGCGCGATCACGCCCCAGGCCAGCCACAGGCTGATGGGTGCGCTGCGCGTGCGCTGCAGGATGCGGCCGCCCCAGGTGCTGCCGTGCGCGCGCGGCGGCGGGGCGGCCGGGATGGGCGCCGTGGGCACCACGACAGCTGCAGGCGCCGCCACGGCGCGCTCGAAGCGGTGCGGGGCCGGGTGTGCAGTGCCCGTAAAAACGCCCAGGTCGGCGGTCGAAGAAGTGGTGGTCATGGGGTGGTCCTCAAGTGCCCAGGCGCGAACGCAGGCGGGGGTCGAACACGGGGTAGAGCAGGTCCACCACCAGGTTGATGAACACGAAGGCCGTGGCCGAGACCACCACCACCGCCTGCAGCACGGCGGTGTCCTGGTTGCCCACCGCCTGCTGCGTGAGGCTGCCCAGGCCGTTCAGGCCGAACACCGCCTCGGTCACCACGGCGCCCGCCAGCAATTCGCCGAACAGCACGCCCGCAATGGTCAGCGTGGGCAGCACCGCGTTGCGCGCCACGTGCTTCCACAACACCCACTGGCGTGTAGCGCCCTTGGCGCGCGCCACGGCCACGAAGGGCTGCGTGAGCACCTCGTCGATGTTGCGGATCAAAATCTGCGCCAGCGGCGCGGCGATGGGAATGGCGAGCGTGAGCGTGGGCAGCACCAGGCCCTGCCACTTGCCGGGGTTGATCACCGGAATCCACCCCAGGCGGAACGACACCACCTGGATCAGCATGATCCCCAGCCAGAACACCGGCACCGAGATGAACAGCGAAGGCAGCGACTGCAGCGCCGAGCGCAGCCAGCCCCAGCGCGTGAGCTGCGAGGCAAACGCGAGCACCACCGCCAGCAGCAGCGCCGCCGCAAAGCCCAGCCCCGCCAGGCGCAGCGTGGGCGGCAGGTTGGTGGCCAAGCCCTGGCTCACCGGCACACCCGCCTGCACCGAATACCCGAAGTTTCCGCTGAGGAAGCCCAGCAGCGTGTGCAGATACTGCTGCCACACCGACGTGTCCGCGCCGTAGGCCGCACGGATGTCCGCGATCTCCTGTGGGCCCAGGCCAAACTCAGGGTTCAGGAACTTGATCAGGATCGCATCGCCCGGCAGCAGCTGCAGCAGCACGAACGACGCGGTGAACGCCGCCCACAGCACCAGCAGGGCCTGGCCCGTGCGATGGGCAAGGTACTTGAACATGGAAGTCACTCCTTCATCAAAAGCAACAGCATTAGCAGCAGCCAGCAGCCGCACAGCGTTAGAAACTGGCGCGTCCCAAGCCAGTGCCACCGTGGAGCCGGCTTCGCCGGTCCACCGGTGGCGTCCCCCCCAGGGGGAAGGCGCGCAGCGACTCAGGGGGAGTCAATGTCTTGCGGCGATCCACGTGCCGTAGAAGCTGGGTCGGCCCACCGCCTCAAAGCCCACGCCCTTCACCGATGGCGATCCTGCAAACGCCTGCGGCTCTTCGAACACTGGGATCACGTACGCCTGGTCGATCAGGTAGTTCTGCACATCGGCCGTGAGCGCCAAGCGCTTGGCCAGGTCGGTCTCGGCGGCGATGGCGTCGAGCAGGCCGTTGAGTTTCGTGTCCTCGAACGCCTTGACCTTGCCGCTCACGCCGCCCTTTTGCAGCAGCACGTTACGGTTGGTGGGGTAGTAGTTGCTCTTGATCACGTCGGGGTCTGCCCGACCCACCATGCCGGGGGACACAGGGGTCTTCTCGGGGTCGAGGTTGTCCACCACGCGGCTGCCGGCGTCACCCGCCAGCACGTTGAGCTTGACGCCCACCTTGGCCCACTGCTGCGCCACGAGCTGCAGGGTTTCCTTGTTCTGCGGCTGCGGCAGCGACTCGTACGCGGCCAGCACCAGCTCCTTGCCATCCTTCTCGCGCAGGCCGTTGGCATTGAGCTTCCAGCCGGCGTCGTCCAGCAACTGTTTGGCCTTGGCCTCGTCGTAGCCCAGCTTGGCCGACAGGTTCACATAGCCCAGCGCGGTGGACGCGATGACCGAGGTGGCCTGCGGGTAGTTGGCCGAGAACAGCGTCTGCACGATCTCCTTGGTGTTGGTGGCGTGCAGCAACGCCTGGCGCACCTTCACATCGGCCACCAGCGCGTTGTCGGGGCGAAAGACCACGCTGTTGTTCACGCCGCGCGTGGACGGTGCATAGATCTCGAACTTCTGGTCCTGCACGCGCTTTTCGTCATAGGCCTGCACCTGGCGGATGAAGCCCGCCTGGCCCGACAGCAGCGCGCCGATGCGCACGCTGTCTTCGGGCGTGACGATGAGCTTGATCTCATCGAGCCGCGCACGGCCCTGGTGGGCGTGCTGGGCGGGGCCCCAGGTGTATTCCTTGCGGGCGGTGAGCGTGAGCTCCTTGCCCAGCGTCTCGGCCGTCACCACGAAGGGCCCCGAGCCGATGATCTTCGTCGCATCGCCCAGCTCTTCAAACGGCCGTGCCAGCGTGGCCAGCGACACCAGGCCTGAGCCAATGACGGACGTGCCCTGCAGAAAGCCCGGCGAGGGCTTCTTGAAGTAGAACTTGACGGTGAGCGGGTCCACCACCTCGCTCTTGTCGTAGTTGTTGATCACCTCGGACACCGGCAGCTTGAGCTCCTTGTTGCCCAGGCCGTAGGTGTCGTAGTTCCTGGCCACAGCGGCGGCATCGAGCGGGGTGCCGTCGGAGAAGGTCACGCCGCTCTTGAGCTTGAAGGTGTACTCGGTGGCGGTGTCGTTCACGGTCCACGACTCGGCGATCCAGGGCTGGATCTGCAGCGTCTTCGGGTCCTGGTAGGTGAGCTTGTCGGTGATCTGGTTGAGGATGCCGCCGTTCGGGTAGAAGCCCCCCGCTGGCGGGTACAGGTTGGTGTGCGCCTGCTGCTCCAGGTAGACCAGCGTGCCGCCCTGCACCGGCTGGTCGGCGCTGGCACCTGCGGTCGCGACAGGCTCGCTGCCCTGCTTGGAGCAGCCAGCCAACAGCACCCCTACCGCCACGGCGACCGCACCCGCGGCCCACCATCCCACCGACTTCTTTTTTGCGAAAAACACGTGATGACCTCGTCGCCGTACCGGCATTGGAATAACACATCCGGCGCCGTCCTTGCGGACCTGTTGTCACAGGCTGCAGCGCGGTGTGCGCACTGCAGCGGGGCCAGTTCATATGCATTCATGCTATCGGTGCAAGAGCGGTTGCAGGCATGTATTAAGTAGCATCGATATGCGCAAAACGATGCAGTCGACACTGCCTGCGCACTTATCCGGAACGCGCATATGCGAGCGCGGTTTTCTTTGTTGGCATGGGGGTGCGTGGCTTCCCACAATGGCAGCAACACGCTGCTTGTATTGCGCCCGATGTCCGCGGCGGCAAGCAGCAGAAAGCACACCGCTATGCCCCAGCTTCATGCCCACCTCAACGACTACCTGGCCGAAAAGCGCGCTGCCGTGCTGGCGCGCGACGCAGCCATCGAACGCGGCACCGCACAGCCGGCGGCCCTGAAGGCCCGCGTGAGCGCCGAAGGCCGCAGCGGCGTGCGCCGCATCCGCATCCGCGACCACCAGGTCATCAGCGACAGCCCGCCCGACTTCGCGGGCTACAACCTGGGCCCCAGTTCACCCGAGCTGCAACTGGGTGTGCTGGGCAGCTGCGTGACGCACATCTTCTTGATCCAGGCCGCCTCGCGCCAGGTGCCGTTGACCAGCCTGGAGGTCGAGGTCACCGGCGTGATCGACCCGCGCGGCGGCAAGCCCGGGCACGAGGAAACGCCCATCTGGCCGCACGACATCGCCTACACCGTGCACATCGACTCGCCCGCGAGCCGGGCCGACATCGACGCACTGTTTGAAGCGGTGGAGCGCACCTGCCCCATCCTGAACCTGCTGCGCAACCCGCAGCAGGTACGCGCCAGCGTCGCGCTGACCAACTCCAGCGCCACCGCACCGCAGCCAGCCGCACAGCCCGCCGAAGCCGTGCCCGCGTGACCACCGACTGACCGCACATCGACCATTCACCACCCATTGACCCCGCAAGGAACACAGCCCCCATGGCATTGACACTCGACCACATCGTGATCGCGGTGAAGGATCTGGAGCAGACCATCGCCGACTACCGCGCCCTCGGATTCAACGTGCTGCAGGGCGGCGACCACCCCGGCCGGCCCACCTACAACGCGCTGGTCGTCTTTGCGGACGGCTCCTACTTCGAGCTGATCGCGTGGCGATCCCCATCGCCCGGCGAGCGCTGGTGGGAGCTCTTGAACGCGCACGGCGACGGCATCGTGGACTTTGCGCTGCTGCCGCCCGACACCGCCACCACCGTGGCCGGCGCCAAGGACCGGGGCCTGGCCTACAGCGGCCCCCACGACGGCGGCCGCGTGCGGCCCGACGGCGAGCGCCTGCAGTGGCAGACGGCACGCCCCCCGTCGCACGACCTGCCCTTCCTGTGCGGCGACCAGACCCCGCGCGCCCTGCGCGTGCCCGAAGGCGACGCCCGCGTGCACCCCAACGGCGCCCGCGGCGTGGCCAGCCTGGCCCTGGCCGTGAAGGACCTGGACGCCAGCCTGGCCCACTACCGCGCCCTGCTGGGCCAAGCCCAGGCCGCCAATGTGAGCGCACCTTTTCTGCAGCCCGGCACGGGTGCGCGGGTGGGTACGGTGACGCTGGGACGCAGCACGCTGGTGCTGACGCAGGAAGGGCCGCTGCGCGGTGCCGCAGGGCAGTCGGCGGGAGCGCAGCTGGGCACGCGCGGCGAAGGGCCGTATGCGCTGGTACTGGCTACTGAGGGCGCTGCGCCTGCAACGCCGCACACCGCGCGTACGCACGGTGCTGCCATCGAGTTCGCGGTGGCCTGAGTTCTGTTAGAGATCGACCCCGCCAACAGTTGCCCGGTATTCAACCGGTTTGGCTCGTTGGGACATTTTTTGTGACGTCGATCACGTGTACGCCGTACTTCCAAGCCCGGCATATAAGCCGCCTTACTAAGTAAAGCGCCTGGGCGCGCTCAGATATTTCGCATGCTCTACGCACTAAATTCTTTATTCAGTAAGATCATGTCCGCAATTCAAGCATTTCTTCCGAACAAAACCTGCGTATATTGACATCTTTCCCAATCTCCCTTGATACGCGACAGGAGTTTTACATTTTGGGCATCGAATTTTAAGCAGGCAAAACGAGCCAATGACAATCCATGCCAAAAATATCCACTTCAGCGAATAAATTTTAATTTCTGCAGCTGCAATTCCTATTGCAATTCCTACCAATATAAATAGAACCATTCCGCACGCAAATATTTTTCGAGGTGAAGTATTCATTTAAGTCCACCCATCCTGTCAAACAATCGATCGAGAAGTCCTCGAAGCCCCCAAGTTTCTGTTTGCGCATGTGTCATAGAGGCGCCAAGCCTACCTGCTGGCCTCAGGGTCAAGCCAGCAAAGTTTCCTGTATTTGGATCGGTCATCCACGTCCCACTTCCAACACCACAAGATAAGTTTGTATTCTGCGTTTTTCCAGAGACATTGGATAATGCACCAGGAATATATCCAATTTGAGCACTTAAGCCTACATTTGCACCTACACCCATGCCTCCCGACACAACAATTCCAATATCATTTGGTTTTGTGCTTATGTAAAATCCAAAACTCCCCTCCCCGCCACCGAGAATTACCGCGCTACCGCCGCCGGTTAACGTAAGGGTAGCTAGACCATGTGGGTCAATCGCCAAGAGCGAATTTTCGCCCACGTAGGAGAACCGATTCCACCCACCCTCCAGCCCGATAGGATCAGCCTGCGTATACCGCCCGCCGTTCTTCGGGTCATAGCTGCGGAAGTGGTTGTAATGCAGCCCACTCTCCTCGTCAAAGTACTGCCCCGGATACCGCAGGTTGTACTGCACCAGCGGAACCGCCGTTGACCCCGTGTTCGGGCTCGTTGTTTCGCTCGTGAACCGCGTGGACGCCGTCGTCGGCGCATCTTCTCCAAACGCGCTGTATGCCCACTGCCACGCCACCTTGCCGTCTTCCTGCGTCAGGCGCCGCGGGGTGTTCAGGTGGTCCGCATGCACTGCGTACTGCCGGCCTTCACCCACCACCGCAATCGGCATCGGGCCGTTGGCCGTGGGCAGCCAGATGTGCTGCGCTCCCTTTGTCGGTGCCGTCGTCGGGTTGGCCTCCATGGGGTATTCGCCCAGCAGGCTGCCGTCTTCCGCGTACACGAACGCCCGGCCCTGGGCCTGGGTGCTGTCGGTCTGCGGGCTCCACAGGCGCAGCCAGAAGTTCTGCAGGTCCTGCAACAGACCCGTGGACTTGAGGCCGGTTGCGGATTGCTCTTCGCCGTCGTCACCCAGCAGGGTGATCCGAGGCTGATCGGCTTTGGTCGTGGTGGTGTTCGTGCTGCCCTGGCTGGTGCTGGTGCTCGCGCCTGCCAGCACGTCGGTCTTGAACACGCGCAGCCCCAATGCGCTGTGCGCGTACTGCACGCTCGACGCTCCCGCCCCAGTGCCCAGGGTCACCCGCTCCAGCCGGCCTTCGCTGTCGTACTGGTAGCCGTGAAGGCCGTCTCCCTGCTGGTTGCCCGCCGCGTCGTAGTTGTAGGCCACGCTGGTGTTGGCGGTGCTGACCTGGCCGGTGGCTGGGTCGGTGGCACTTTGGGTTTGCGCAAAGCCCAGCAGCCGGTTGTCGCTTGCGCTGGTGCTGTAGCTGCGGCTGGTGACCGTGGGCTTGCCCGCCAGGGTCTGTTGGCTGGTGCTGCCCGTGCGGTTGCCGTTGGCGTCGTATTGGTACGTGGTGCTGTCCGCCCCAGCTCCGGCAATGGCTTGGCGGGTAAAGCCCGTGATGCGGCCCGTGCTGCTGTATTGCACGTTCCAAGTCACGGGGGACTCTTGCACTGTCTGATCTAGCGGGTTGGCGCTGGTCGGGGCCCACAGGTTTTGTGTGAGGCTCTGGATGCGGCCCGCCGCGTTGTACTGGTAGCTGGCGATCTCGCTGTTCGTAAGCTGGCCTGCGGTGTTGTAGCTGCGCGCCACGCTCAGGCTGGTGCTGCCCTGGCTGCCTTGCAGGTTCCAGGTCCAGCCGGTGGGCTGGCCCAGCGGGTTCCAGGTGATGCCGCTGACCAGTGGCTGGTTGTTCCATACCAGCCCTGTGAGCAGACCTGTGCTGTCGTACTGGTGCTGCAGTACCTTGCCATCGGGATAGGTGATGCTGGCCAGCAGGCCGCTCGGGGCGTAGCTGTAGCCCACGGTGCTGGTGTGGCCGTTCTTCAGTTGCTGGGTTTTGCGCACGATGCGGCCGTGCCAATCACGCTGGTAGCTGGTGGTGCCGCTGGCGTCCACGATCTCGCTCAGCGATCCCTTGCTGGCGTTGGGCTGGCCGCTCTGGTTGTAGTCGTTGCCCGGCAGGTCGTAGCGCAGGGTGGTGGTCTGGCTGTCTTGGCTGGGAGCGTGGAGGGCGGTGCTGTAGATGATACGGATGGGGCGGCCCACGCTATCTCGCACGATATTGGTCACACCACCCAGAGCGTTGGTGATGCTGCCGGGCAGATCCAGTCCGTCGTACTGAATAACTTGTGTCCCCGAATCAGCGCTGGTTTCTGTCTTGGCATTGCCCACTTCGTTGCGTTCATAGTGGGTGGCCACGCCCTTGAAGTCGCTGGCCTGGGTGACGCTGTCCAAGGCGTCGTACGTCAGGCTGGCGGTGGCGCTTTGCGCATCAGCGATGGCTTGCACGCGGCGCAGGGCATCCAGTCCGTACTGTGTCGACTCTCCCAAGCCGTTGGTGGTGCTGGTCAGGTCGCCATTCGCGTCGTAACCGTACGTGGTGGCGGCCTGAGGCCCCACCGTAGTGGTTTGCGCGCGGTTCAGGCTGTTGATGCTGCGGGCCAGCGTCCACGCGGTTTGGCCCTGGGCATTGCGCACCACTTCAGAAGTGCGGTTGCCCATGGCGTCCAGCACGTAGGTGCCTGAGGCGTCCCGGTTGTCGCTCCAGCCCGTCAGGCGTTGAGCCGCGTCGTACTGATAAGCGATGGTGTAGCCGCTGCTAACAGCAATGCTGGCCAGTTGGCCGCTGGCGCGGTAGGTGTATGTCGCGCCAAGCCCGTCGCGCTGCAAAGTGAGCATGCGCCCGCGAGCGTCGTAGGTGTACTCGGTCAACAAACCACTGGCCGATGTATGGCTCAACATGCGGCCAGCTACATCGTAGGTATAGCTTTCTGTATGCCCCAGAGGACTCGTGCGGCTGGTGAGATTGCCAGCAGTGTCGTACAGGNGTATGGCTCAACATGCGGCCAGCTACATCGTAGGTATAGCTTTCTGTATGCCCCAGAGGACTCGTGCGGCTGGTGAGATTGCCAGCAGTGTCGTACAGGTAGCTGGTAACTGCTCCAGTGGGCGTGGTGCTGGTGGCAACCAGCGCCTGGGCGTTGTATGTCCAACTCCAGGTCCGGCTGGCAGTGCCCTCGACGGTCAAGGTGAGTAAGTTACCTTGGCTGTCGTAGGTGTAGTCAGTCCTGCGGCCTTGCTCGGTGGTTCTGGTCGGCAGATTCCCTTTCTGGACGAGCTGCAGGAGCGCAGTGCCGAAAAGGGCGGCCCGCNGTCCGGCTGGCAGTGCCCTCGACGGTCAAGGTGAGTAAGTTACCTTGGCTGTCGTAGGTGTAGTCAGTCCTGCGGCCTTGCTCGGTGGTTCTGGTCGGTAGATTCCATTGGGGATGCCATGTGGTAGCCACGGTGCGTTGCTGAGCAGTTCCTGTGGCCTCCACCTGGCTCACAGGGACGCGACGGTTGGTATCCCAACTCGTGACAGTGCTGTTGCCCCTAAAATCGGTTTCTGACTCGATCAAACCCAGCGTGTTCTGCACGCGGCTTGCTGCATCGGGCTGACCCAGTGGGTCGGGGCTGCTTGCGCCCAGCACGGCCAGTTTGCCGGAGCGTGTGCCGTAAACAAAGCTGCGAATGGCGCTCAGCGGGTCGGTGACCGAGACGGGACTGGTACCGGTGGTTGGATACGTGAGCACCCAGACCTACCAGGCGGCATCGGGTGTCTGGGTAGGTGACCTGTTTGAGGCGGCCATCGTCGTAGCCCAATGCGATGACTTGGCCGTCGGGCGCCGCCACAGACACCAGTTGGCCACTGCTGCTGTAGGAGAACGCCAGCACCTGGCCCAGCCAATCGGTCACGGTGGTCAAGCGCCCGGCCGTATCGTAGGCATAGTCCGTTTTCCAGCCATTGCGTGCAGTGGTGGACAGCAGCTTGCCGGTGGCATCGAACACGAGTGTGGTGTCTGTGTCGGCACGGCGGTAGGTCCACTTTCCCGATGAATCCAGGGTCAGTTGATCGTTGTGTGCCCTAGGAGTCCAGGTGCTTGAGCCTGCGGTGCGGGCGAACGAACGCACATGCCCGTCACCTGCAAGGATACGAACGGTTGTCCCGGTAGCGGTGGCGTGCTGTGACAACTCGATGTCGTGGTTGTGCCTCCAAGCCTTGCCCATTGTGGAGAAATGGGATGAGGTCGTCAGTCCCCAGGAACTCAGGTAGTAGCGGGTGAAGTGCAAGCCCGTAGGCTTGTTAGTGGCCCAATCGGTTTCTGTCCGCACCTTGGCCGCAATGGCCGGCATGATGGGTGCGCCAACACTGGTACCGCTCTTGCTGCAATTGTCTGGATTATTTGGACCGCTTGGACGGTTCGGGCCGTTATCAGGCGGAGTGGGGGGAGACGGAGGCTCCGGCGGCATGGGAGGCACTGGTGGCGGCGGCTCTGTAGGAGGCGGTGACTCAGGCGGCGGTGGATTAGCCGGTGGAGTGCAACTGCCATCGTCAGTATCTCCCGGCTCGCATTCCGGTTTCTTGACGCACTGCCCGTCGACGCGGATTTCATCGGCCTGGCAATCGTTTGGAACACAAACGCCGCCCTCTTCATGCTGGCCTGCAGGACAGGGATTCTTAGGCCTGCACTGGTCATCCAATGCGTTGTAGCCAGCGGCACAGGTGCAGGTTTCGCCTTGAAGCACGCTGTTAGCGGGACAGGACAGTGTTCGCTGCGTCGATATAGCGGCGGATTGGAGGATGCTGCCGTAGTACACCTGATCGTAGAAGCACCTGCCAGTGGTCAGAGTATCCTGACTGGTGCTGGTAATGACGTGAGCAATCGCGCCGCCCGTGTTTGCGGTCGCTGCAGATCCGAAGTTGGCGCAAACCTCACCCACGCTTGCACCCGTGACAAGCTGTCCAATTCCGAATCCGATGGTCCATGCCGAATGCACGGGCACCGTACCGTCAGCGAAGGCCGAGGAGGCCAAGAACAGAATGAACGACGCGATCAGGCGCTGAAAATTAGCCATGCGACCCCCAGGATTGCGACGATGACGAAAAGGCCCATGCGGCTGGTCAGGGACACATACTCAGCCGTGCTTAGCTTGGGGGCAAGAAGCGCGCTCGTTTTAAGCATGAAATACCAACTTGAATTGATCTGATGAAATATCGGATACCCGCTGTTGAGCGAAGATCGCCGAAGTGGCTGACTATTCGCGAGGCCCGAGGCCTTTAGCATGGGGGCGAAAACGATTGATTGAGCGAGATGCGAGCTTACCTTGCGTCAGACTCTCATAATTAATAGTTGCCACCATCATCTGCAAGCTGCAATACAGCAAAGCAAAGCAGGTTCAAACTGGCAATCATTGACACGCTGAGGGGCTGAGCCTATTTCCACGGCCTTTGGTTATCCGCCCCACGTAGCCTGCGGACGGCCCGCCCACTCCCCGTCACACCACGGCCATCGCGAGTTTGGCCCTCGCATGGCTGGCGGTGCAGCGGCAGAGCGCTATCCGGTCGGGCCCTGGTCCTGCACCGCGGCCATGAGCCACTGCACGAAGGCATCGACGGCCGCGTCCTCCCGCCGGTCGGGCGCGACGAACAGGCTGTAGCCGCGCGCGTCGCTGTCGTGGTGCGGGTGCGCCAGGACCAGTTCGCCCGACTGCAGCTCGCGCTCCACGAAGTAGCGCGGCACCAAGCCCACGCCCAGGTCGGCGCGCACGGCTTCGACCAGCATGGAGAAAAGATCGAAGCGGTGGCCGCCCAAGCTGTGCGCCGGCACGCGGGTGATGCCGGCGCGGGCGAACCACGCATCCCACGCGCCCAGCCGCGAGCTCAGTTGCAGCAGCGGCACGGCGCGGAAGTCCTTGCGCTCCATGGCGCGGCGGTGGCGGGATGCGGGTGCGCACACCGCCACGCAGACCTCGCTCATCAGCGGCGCAGGCTGCACGCCAGGCCAGGCGGCGTCGTTGTATTGCACGGCCACGTCGAACGGGATCTCGGCCATGTAGATCTGCGTGGGGTAGACCTGCAGGTGCACGCTGCAGCCCTTGTGCGCGGCCAGAAAGGTGGGCAAGCGCGGCAGCAGCCAGCGCTCGGCGAACACAGGCACGCAGCCCACCAGCAGCCGCGTGCCGTCGGGTCGCTGGGCCATGGCTTCGAGCGTGTGGTTCTGCAGGCGCAGCAGGTCGCCCACGATCTGCGCGTGGTAGCGGCGGCCCACGTCGGTCAGCGTGGAGCCCCGCGCGCCGCGCTGCACCAGCTGCAGGCCGAGCTGCCCTTCGAGCAGGCGCAGCTGCTGGCTGACGGCGCTGTGGGTGATGCACAGCTCTTCGGCGGCCTTGCTCACGCCGTGGTGGCGCGCCACCGCATCGAAGACGAGCAGGGCGCGGGTGCTGGGGATGTGGTGGCGCATGCTTTGAGGTGTAAGAAAAACTGCCGGCTCGGCAGATTAAAGCAGAACCGGCGGGTGCGAATCGGTCCAACAATTGCATGGCATTTTGTGCTGTGCCACGGGCTTCATCGATGAAGCCATGCTGGCCTGCATCCCTTGTCTCGCCCTCTTTTGTCTGACCATGAAGAACCCTGCCCGCACCCTTCGCTTCACTCCCCTGGCTGGCGCCGCGGCCCTGGCCGCTGCCGCGTTGCTCGGCCCCGTGGCCGCCCTTGCCCAGGGCGCCGTCGCGCCCACGCCCACCACGCTGCGCCCGGCGGTGGACAAGGCCTACACCCAGCTCATGGCCGCGCCGCAGGTCGCACGCCTGCTCGACGCCGTCAAGGCCGACCATGACCGCGCGACCGATGACCTCAAGATGCTGACCGAGATCGAGGCGCCGCCGTTCAAGGAGCAAAAGCGCGCCGAGGCGTTCCTCGCGCGCCTGAAGGCCCTGGGCCTGACGAGTGCCGCCATCGACGCCGAAGGCAACGTGGTGGGCATCCGCAAGGGCACGGGCCACGGCCCCAAGCTCGTGATATCGGCGCACCTGGACACGGTGTTCCCGGCCGGCACCGACGTGAAGGTCAAGGAGCGTGACGGCAAGCTGTACGCGCCCGGCATCTCGGACAACACGCGCGGCCTGGCCGTGCTGCTGTCGTGGCTCAAGGTGCTGAACGACCAGAAGATCGCCACCGTGGGCGACCTGGTGTTCGTGGGCAATGTGGGCGAGGAAGAGCTGGGCAACCTGCGCGGCATGAAGCACCTGTTCAAGGAGCACCTGGACATCGACGGCATGGTGGCGCTGGAGCCCGCGCCGGACGGCACGGTGCTGGTGCTGGGCACGGGCAGCCACCGCCACGAGGTCACCTTCAAGGGCCCGGGCGGCCACAGCTACGCGGCCTTCGGTCAGGTGCCCAGTGCCATTCACGGCATGGGCCGCGCGATCGCCAAGATTGCCGAGATCCGCACGCCCGCCACACCCAAGACCACCTTCACCGTGGGCACGGTGGGCGGCGGCACGTCGGTGAACACCATTGCGCCCGATGCGCGCATGGCGGTGGACATCCGCTCCGACGAGATGGCGCCGCTGCTGGCCACCGAAAAGCAGGTGCTGTCGGCCATCGACGCCGCCGTGGCGGAAGAGAACGCACGCTGGAGCGTGAACACGCTCACCGCATCGACCAAGCTCATCGGCGACCGGCCCGGTGGCCGCACGGCGGCGGACTCGGTGATCGTGGAAGCCGCCGTGCGCGCCAACACCGCGTTCGGCCGCACCACGGTGCTGGGCGGTGCGAGCACCGATGCCAATGTGCCGATGTCGCTGGGCATCCCGGCCATCGTGATCGGGGGCGGGGGCAAGACGGGCGGCTTTCATGCGCTGTCGGAATGGATCGATTTGACCGATGCCTGGAAGGGCGCGCAGACCTCGCTGGTCACGGTGCTGGGCCTGGTGGGTGTGCAGGGGGTGAGCGAACCGCTTTTGGAAAAGCGGCAGAAAAGGTAGCCCCCCTGAGCGGCTTCGCCGCTTCCCCCAAGGGGGACGCCGCCAGCGCGGCGGGGCGGCCCTTGCGCGGCGGCACTGGCCTGGGCCGCGCCGGTGTCGACGGGCGTGCGCGGACAGGGGTGCCGCCGTTGTGTTGCTGAACCAACGCAACCCGTTCGGGCTGAGCCTGTCGAAGCCAGGGCGCTGCGCCGCCAGACATGCAGGGCGATAGAGCACTGAATTCACCTTTGTTGACACAGGGCGTGTCCCCGACTGCGTAACATCTGCCTTTTGTTGTCTTGCGCAGGAGATCGCCATGGGCTTGCTCGATTCCGTTTTGGGTGCCGTCATCAACAACGCGTCGCAGGGCAGCGCCAGCGCTGCCAGCCACGGCGGTGCAGCGGGTGGACTGGGCGGGCTGATCAGCCTGGCCGCGCAGAACCCGCAGCTCATCCAGGCGGTGATGTCCCTCATCAGCAACGACGGCCCGGTGGGCGGGCTGCCGGGGCTGATGGCCAAGTTTCAGCAGGCGGGGCTGGGCAATGTGATTGCGTCGTGGCTGGGCTCCGGCCCCAACCAGGCGATCTCGGGCGAGCAGCTGTCGCAGGTGCTGGGCAGCGGCCCGCTGTCGCAGATTGCGGCGCAGCTGGGTGTGGGCTCCGGCGCCGCAGCCGGGCAACTGGCGCAGGTGCTGCCGGGCCTGGTGGATCAGTTGAGCCCCCAAGGCCAAGCCCCGCAGGCGGGGTTTGGCAACGCCAACGACCTGTTCGGAATGCTGGGCGTTTTGCTACAAAAGTAGTAGCTTACAGCGCTTGAGCAGCAAGCGCCGGGGTCAACTCTGACCCCAACTTGAGGCTGGCTGCGTAGCTGCATCGGGACCTGGTTACCGATGCTCACAGCTCAGAGAAGTTCTCACAACCCTCGTCAGGATGGTGCGCTTAGCATCGCGTGCCGCAGTATCTGCCATAGCGCAGGCGCGTCGCGTCACAACACCAACAAGAGGGATTTCCAGCATGAGCCAACCCAACGCTGAGCACACCGGCACGCCGTCTTTCGACCCCGCAGCCCCGGCCCACGCCACCAACACGGTGGAGTTGTCGGACACCTGGAAAAAGCGCTTTGCGCAGATGGAGCGCGCGGGTGGCCTGAAGATGACCAAGTTCAAGGAACTGAGTTTCTTCGAGCGGATGAACTGCACGTTCAACGGCTGGGCGGCCATCTTCGGCATCTTCTATTACATCTCCAAGGGCATGTGGAAGCGGGGACTGGTCTACTGGGTGATGACCTTTGTCGGCCTGCTGCTGCTGGCCTTGATTGCCACGCTGGCCGGGCTCGATGACATGCTGAGTGGCGTGCACTTCGGCGGCGCCTGGGCAGGGGTGTACGGCGCGATGGCCAACCGCGACTACTACAAGAAGGTCGTTCTCAATGACAACGGGTGGTTTTGACCTGCCTGCGCCCGCAACCTCTCACCCGCCACCACAACAGCCCCCGCAGCCAACGCAGGCAGCGCCAACGTCACCGGCCTTGCGAAGAGCGCAGCGCTGCATCCATGCGGCTGCGGCCACCGGACTGCTGACCACCGTGCTCACCAGCGCTGTCACGGCAGGCGCTGCGATGGGCACGAACGAGGTGGACTTCACGTGGACCATGCTGCTCGACGTGCTGATTTCTGCGGGCCTGACCACCGGCATCTACAGGCGCAGCAGGGTGGCTGCCGCGCTCATGCTGACCTACTTCCTGGTGGCCAAGGCGCTGTGGGTGTGGAACGACCTATTGCTTCAGGACGACGATGGCGGCGTGGCCTGGGCCGATGTCGTGGACAGCCTGGATGCCTGCCTCAGCGGCGGTTTGTTCGTGGCGGGCGTGCTGGTGTGTCTCTATGCAGCGGGGGTTTACGGCACGGTGGCCTGGCACCGGCTCCGCCGCGTGCAGGGCAGCGCGCACGGGTAGTGCTGGCGCGCGCTCTGCAGCGTGGCCACACCAGGCGATCACCCGGTGATCGAATTCCGCGCTGGCCCTAAGCTGCCGCCGGGAAGCGCCCCACCAGCCACCGCTGCAGCCGCTCGAACACCGGCTCCGCCAGCTCGGGGCATTCATTGAACAACTCGTGGTACAGCGGCTCGAAGCAGTGCGACTGCACCACGGCCGCGGGTGCCGCGGCGGCAAAGGCGCGGCTGCCGGCGGGGTTGACGAGCTTGTCAGCGCCTGCCCAGATCAGCAGCGTGGGCACCGTCCACTGCGCCGCGCAGGCCACGGTGGCTGGGCCGCCTTGGGCGATGAAGCGCGCCAGGCGTGCGCTGATGCGGTCGTGGCACAGCGGGTCGGCCAGGTAGGCGGCCACCACGGCCGGGTCGTGCGAGAGGTACTGCGCATCGAGCCCGTTGCCCACGCGCAGGTTGGGCGCCAGGCGTGGCAGCGTGGCCAGCAGCAGCTTCTGCACGGGGCCGAGCCCTGCATCCAGCGCGGGGGACGACAGCACCAGCGCATCCACCGGCCGCAGGTTCAGCGACACGAAACGCGACGCCACCAGCCCGCCCATGCTGTGGCCCAGCAGCACCAGCGGCTGGCCTGCCGGCATGCGGGCGCGGGTGGCGTCCACCATGTCGGCCAGGTCGGCCAGCAGGCGCATGTCGCTGGTCAGCCCGCCCCGCGGCCCGCCCGACTCGCCGTGGCCGTACTGGTCGTAGCCGCGCACGGCAAAGCCCCAGCTGTTGAGACGTTGGGCCACAGGGTCGTAGCGGCCCACATGCTCGCCCAGGCCGTGCACCAGCAGCACCGTGCCGCGACAGGGTTCGCCGGGCGCCAGGGCCCAGTCCTGCATGGCCAGGTTTTCGCCATCGGCGGCGGTGAAGGTGCGCAGGGTCGAGACGGCGAGTTCGGACATAGGGAAGCGATGAGGGGGCAATAAAAGCAGGAAGGATCAGGGTGGGGGCGGGGACAGGCGCGGGCGCGGCGGCGCACCGGGATGTGCCCTTCCTCCATCCGCCCACCCGTGCGCACCGAGGCCCAGGCCTGCGCGGCGCCGGGGCGGCTCGGCGTGAGCGGAGGTTTGTGGGATCGAAGGCGCGCGGGTGGGCCGGTGTCAGGCCGACGCCACCGGCAATGCCGCGATCACCTGCGCCACGGCGGCGGTGAGCTTCTTGGCGTACGGCACGTGCAAGAACTCGTTGGGGCCGTGCGCGTTGCTCTTGGGGCCCAGCACGCCACAGACCATCATCTGCGCGGTGGGGAAGCCTTCGCTGAGCATGTTCATGAGCGGGATGGTGCCGCCCTGGCCGATGTGCCCGCAGGGCGCGCCGAAGTGGGCCTGCGATGCGTCGTTGAGCGCCTGCTCGAACCACGGCGTGGCGCTGGGGGCGTTCCAGCCCGTGGCGCCGCTGGTGCCCTGGAAAGTGACCTTGGCCTGGTAGGGCGCGTTGTCTTCTAGCAGGGCTTTGAGTTCCTGCACGGCCTGGCCGGCATCGACCAGGGGCGGCAGGCGCAGGCTGAGCTTGAACGCGGTGTACGGGCGCAGCACGTTGCCGGCGTCCTGCAGCGCGGGGAAGCCCTCGGCGCCGGTCACGCTGAGCGTGGGCTCCCAGGTGCGCTTGAGCAAGGCTTGCAACGGGTCGGTGGTGGTGGGCAGCGCGAAGGTGGTGGCGCCGCCGCAGTCGTAGTGCGCCCAGGGGAAGCGCTTGTACACCTCTTCACCCAGGATGGCGGCCGTGGCGCGGGCCTGGGCCAGGCGGTCGGCAGGCACCTCGCAATGAAAGCTGTGCGGCAGCAGGCGGCCGGTGGCGCTGTCTTCCAGCCGGTCGAGCACCTGCCGCATGATGCGGAACGACGAGGGCACCAGGCCCGAGGCGTCGCCGGAGTGGATGCCTTCGGTCAGGATCTCGACCTTGAGCGTGCCGGTGGCCATGCCGCGCAGGCTGGTGGTGAGCCACAGCTGGTCGTAGTTGCCCGCACCCGAGTCCAGGCACACCACCAGCGCCACATTGCCCATACGGGACTTGAGCGCATCGATGTAGGGCAGCAGGTCGCGCGAGCCGCTTTCCTCGCAGGTTTCGATCAGGCCGACGATGCGGGGGTGGGGTACGTTCTGGCGCTTCAGTTCCTGCACGGCGGCGATGCTGGCGTAGACCGCGTAGCCGTCGTCCGCACCGCCGCGGCCATAGAGCTTGCCGTCTTCGTACTTGGGCGTCCAGGGGCCCAGGTCGTTGCGCCAGCCGCTGAACTCGGGTTGCTTGTCCAGGTGCCCGTACATGAGCACGGTGTCGGTAGAGCCTGCCTGCGTGGATTCGATTTCGAAGAACAGCACGGGGGTGCGGCCTGGGAGGCGCACGATCTCGAGCGTGAGGCCTGCGACCTTCTGCGATTCGACCCACGCGGCGGCGTTGCGCACCACGGTGTCGAGCAGGCCCTGCTCGGCCCAGTCGGGCGAGAACATCGGCGACTTGGCAGGGATGGCGATGTAGTCGGTCAGCTGGCGAACGATGTCGTTGTCCCACGCCTGGCTGACACGTTCCAGGGCCAGGTCGGGTTGCAGGGCGTGGGCGGGAATGCGGGCGTTCATGGGGCGGCTCTCCTGGTGCGTGTGGGGGTCGGTCTCGTGGACCAAACCGCCATTCCAACACAACGCCTGCGCGGGCGCCACGGCCCACTGCGCATGGCCCTGCGCTCTGCAGGCGGCGTCAGTACATCGATGCGGGGTGGGTGTCCGGGCCGCGCTGCGCGCTCTGGCCTGCCACGCGGCGCAAGGTGGTGGCCACCTCGACGCGGTTGCGCCCTTTTTCCTTGGCCTCGTAAAGAGCACGGTCGGCGGCGGCAATCAGCATGTCCCAGCTGTCGCCGGGCTCAAGCCGCCCGCCGAAGACGCCGATGCTTACCGTGACGGGGATGCTGACGCCTTCGCTGGCCTCGGTGCCGTCGGCCGCGCGGATGCGGCAGCGCGAGTCCGCCACCTCGCGGCACAGCTCGCGCGCCAGCTGCTCGGCGCCCAGCAGGGTGGTGTCGGGCAGCAGCACCATGAACTCTTCGCCGCCGTAGCGGCCCACCAGGTCCTGCGCGCGCACGCGGGCCCGCAGCACGTTGACCACATGGCACAGCACCTGGTCGCCGGCGGGGTGGCCGTAGCGGTCGTTCACCCGCTTGAAGTGGTCGATGTCCACCATCATGAGTGCGATGGATTCGCGCGTGCGCACGGCGCGCGAGGCGTCGCGGTCGAGCGCGGCAATCAGCGAGCGGCGGTTGGCCACGCCGGTGAGCGGGTCGACCGCGGCCATGATGCGGTTGTTTTCATCGGCCCGGTCGCGCGCCATGAAGACGAAACCCATGGTGCTGATCAGCACCACCGCGAACGTGCCCATGAAGGTGAGCGTCTGCAGCACGCTGCCCTGCAGGATGCTCATGGCGGTGGAATGGCTGCTGAGCGCCAGCAGCGCGCGGCCGCCGAGCACGGCAGCCTCGACGCCCAGCCCCGCGACCAGCAGCCACTGCCCGCGCCCCACCGTGGCGTGGCGGCGCTCCAGCGCGGTGAGCAGGGTCCACACGGCCTGCAGGCCGATCACCAGGCTCACAAAGCTCACGCGTGCCGAAAAGTTGTCGATGAAGACCGTCACCACGCCCGTGACCAGCGCGGGCGGTGCCAGCAACAGCAGCCAGTGCACCGGGCGGCCCTGAAACTGGTAGATCGCCGCGATCATGCCGACGAACACGCTCGACAGCAGCAGGTTGCCCAGCACCACCGACACGAAGTCGGGCGCCACGCCGCGCAGCATGATGAGGCTGTGACCGATGGCATTGACCAGCAGCGCCCCGGCCCACCGCGCCAGGCCGTCGCGCCGCCGGCCCCAGCCCACCACGGCCATGGCGGCCGCCATCATGAGCGAGCTGACAATGATCATTGCCAGCATGGTGGGGACGTGGGCAGCCATGGAGCGCTGGGGTGGGTGCGGGGTGAAGGTCGGCCCAGCATAAACCAAGGATCGCGGCGCGGTAAACGGCAAATGCGCAGCCGCGCAGGAGTGCCGCGCAGGGCGCCCCGCCGTGCGCGGGGGCCAAACCCGGGACGGGCGGGCCTGCGGCGGGACGGCCGTCGCTTGGAGCCCCGACGGGGTCAGGTCACCGCGGCAGAGTCAGGCAGGGTCAGACAGGGGCTTCGCGGCGGCGACGCGGGCGAGCGCACGGTCGCGCCAGCCCAGGCCTTCGGTGGTGCCCGCAGCAGGCCGGTACTCGCAGCCCACCCAGCCGCTGTAGCCCAGCGCGTCGATGGTGTCCAGCAGGTAGGGGTAGTGGAGCTCGCCCTGGTCGGGCTCGTGCCGGTGCGGCACGCCCGCGATCTGGATGTGCGCGACGCGGCCGGTGGGCAGGTAGCGGCGCAGCTTGGTGGCCACGTCGCCCTCCACGATCTGGCAGTGGTACAGGTCCATCTGCACCTTGAGGTTGTCGGCCTGCACCGCGTCGAGCAGCTCGTGCGCGTGGTCCTGCCGGTTCAGGAAGTAGCGCGGCACATCGCGCAGGTTGATGGGTTCGATCAGGATCTCGCGCCCGGAGCGCGCGGCTTCGTCCGCCGCCCAGCGCAGGTTGCCCGCGCACAGGCCCTTGAGCGACTCGCGCTCCACGCCCGGCGGCACGATGCCCGACAGCACGTGGATGCGCGGGCAGCCGAGCACGTCGGCGTAGCGCAGGGCCTCCTGCACGCCGGCGCGGAACTCCGCTTCGCGCCCGGGCAGGGCGGCGGTGCCGCGCGCGCTCTGGTCCCAGGCGGCGGCCATGCCGGCGGGGTCGGCGCCGCCCGCCGGCGCGTTGAACAGCACCAGCTGCAAGCCGTTGTCCTGCAGCCGCGCCGCAATGTCGCCCGCGGCCCAGGCGTACGGGAACTGGAACTCCACCGCGCTGAAACCGTCGCGCGCCGCGGCGGCAAAGCGGTCCAGGAAGGGCAGCTCGGTGTACATCAGCGTCAGGTTGGCGGCAAACTGGGGCATGGCAGCGGGTGCAGTGGCGTTCAGGACCCGGCAGCTTATCGTGCAGCAGGCAGGCTGCAGCACGGCACACCGACACCTACAAGCCAAAATGGCCGCTACCGCTTGATGGACGAGCGCCAGCAGCTCACAAATTCATAGCATCACTATTTCCAGTCACCGTGAAGGACCCTCGATGCGCATCGGAGAACTCGCCCAACGCACCGGCACCACCCCCAAGGCCGTGCGCCTGTACGAGGCACGCGGCCTGATGGGCGCGGTGGCGCGCGCGGGCAGCTACCGCGACTATGGAGAGGCTGATGTGGCGCGGGTGCTGCTGATCCGGCGCGCGCAGGCGCTGGGGTTTCGGCTGGCGGAGCTGGGCGGTCTGCCTGCGCTCGATTCCGCCACGGGGTGGAACGCCGTGGGCCAGCTCATCGCCGACCGCCGCGCGGCCGTGGCCGCCGAGCGCGCGCGCCTGGCCCTGCTCGATGCCGAACTGGCGCAGCTGGAGCGGGAGCTGCTGCAGTGCGATGCCCAGGCCGTGCCCGCGAGCGCTGCGGCCTGCGCGGTGGAGCCTGCCTCGCCACCGCCCCCACCTCCATCGAGGCCCGCCACAAAGTCTGCGCGCACCAACCCGCCACGCGGCTTTGTCGCCAGGGTTTGATCCCGCTGCTTGACTCTGCCCCGCGGGGCAGGGTGACCATGCCTGCATCGACAACCAAGAGCCTGAGCAGGCTCTCACGCCGTGCAGGCGAATGGAGGTTTTGTGGCAGAGCAGCAGCGCATTCTCATCATCCTGGGCCACCCGTCGGCCGACAGCCTGTGTGCCGGCATGGCGCACGCGTATGCCGATGGCGCGCGCCAGGCGGGCGCCGAGGTGAGGCTTCTCAACCTGGGGCAGCTGGCGTTCGACCCGCGGTTCCAGGGCTACGGCGCGGCCCAGCCGCTGGAGCCCGACCTCGCGGCCGCGCAGGCCGACATCGCCTGGGCGGGGCACCTGGTGTGGGTCTACCCGATCTGGTGGGGCGCCATGCCGGCGCTGCTCAAGGGCTTCATCGACCGGGTGTTCCTGCCCGGGTACGCATTCAAATACCGCCCCGGTTCGTCGCTGTGGGACAAGCTGCTGGCCGGGCGGTCGGCCGAGCTGCTGGTGACGATGGACTCGCCGCCGTGGTACTTCCGCTGGGTCACGCGCATGCCGGGGCACCACCAGATGAAGAAGGCCATCCTGGAGTTCTGCGGCATCCGGCCGGTGCGTGTGCACAGCTTCGGCCCGGTGCGCAGCGCCAGCACCGCGCGGCTGGCGCAGTGGGTGGATGCGGCGCGTGGGCTGGGCGCGCGGCAGGCGCAGCGCGCACCGCGCCGTGGTGGTGCCGTGCCGGGCGCCCTGCTGGCCACGGCTCAGGCCACAGCACAGGCCGCGGGCAAGACGACCTCCGCAGTAACGACTACTTCTTCGGCGAAGTGATGAAGGCCTGCACAGCGGCACGGCCCACGGCCGGGTCGTCGGTGAAGAAGCCGTCGATGCCGGCGCTCAGGTAGGCCGTGATCTCGGCCACGCTGTCGCCGCGCTGCGTGCCGTCGGTGGCGGGCGCTTTCTTCAGGCCCGCAGGCAGAAACGCGTTCTCGGGCCGCAGCGTCCAGATGTGCACGGCCAGGCCCGCGGCGCGGGCGCGCTCCACCAGGCCCGTGGGCTCGCCGGGCAGGCCGTCCTTGACCGGTATCACCAGGGTCTTGAACGGGCCGATGGCATTGGCGTAGGCAGCCACCTGCTGCAGGCCGCCCGGCGTGAGCAGGTCGGCATAGTTGCGCGTGTTGGCCGCGCCCTGGGCGACGAAGTCGTAGGGCCGGCCCGACGGCGCCACCAGCTGCACCAGCCGCACGGTGCTGAGCTTGCGGATGGCCTGCAGGTTGGTCACTTCGAACGACTGCACGAACACCGGCGCGTCTTTGTGGTTCCAGCCGTTCTTCTCCAGCACGGCCAGCAAGGGCACTTCCAGCGGCTGGCCGATGGACTGGAAGTAGGTGGGGTGCTTGGTCTCGGGGTAGATGCCGATGGTCCTGCCCGTCTTGGTGCTCTGGGCCTTGGCCAGGTCGATCACTTCCTGCAGCGTTGGGATCTCGAACTGGCCGTTGTAGGCCACATTGGCCGGGCGCTGCGCCGGGATGCGTTCGCGGGCGCGCAGGGTTTTGAGCTCGGCCAGGGTGAAGTCCTCGGTGAACCAGCCGGTGATGGACTGGCCGTCGATGGTCTTGGTGGCCTTGCGCGCGGCGAACTCGGGGCGGTCCACCACGTCGGTGGTGGCTTCCTTCACCGCGCCGTCGGCGCCCAGGATGGCGATGGCATTCTCGTGCCGCGCCACCAGCACGCCGTCCTTGGTGATCACGAGGTCAGGCTCGATGATGTCGGCGCCGTCGTCGATGGCCTTCTGGTAGGCCGCCAGCGTGTGCTCGGGCCGCAGGGCCGACGCGCCGCGGTGGGCGATGACGGTGGGCGTGGGCGGCCAGGCCTGTTGCGCTGTGGCGCCCAGGGCCCAGGTAGCGAGCAGCGCGGCGGCGGCCACGGTGCGCAGTGCAATGCGGTTCATGCGGGGTCTCCTTCAGTCCTTGCGGGGAGAGCGCACCTTAGCCGATGCGGTTGACAGCGGCGTGTCGCGTCGCTTCGCGCACCTCGGGAGCCATGGCATGGGACTCTTCGCACTCGCACCCACCGTTCGGGCTGAGCCTGTCGAAGCCTTGCGCGGCGCTTCGACCGTGCTCAGCGCGACAGGCTCAAGCCGATGGACGCCGAATTGCTACGCATGTTCAAAATGAAAGACCGCGGTGCTGGCCCGCACGTTGGGCAGCCAGCGCACTTCCTGCCCGTCCTGCAGGCCGAAGGACTCCAGGATTCGCAGGCTGTTCTTGGTGGCCAGCACCTCGAAGTCCTTGTACGTGCCTACGCGGATGTTGGGCGTGTCGTACCACTGGTAGGGCAGCCGACGCGTGACAGGCATGCGCCCGCGCAGGATGGACATGCGGTTGGGCCAGTGCGCGAAGTTGGGAAAGGCCACCACGCCGGTGCGGCCCACGCGGGCGGTCTCGCGCAGCATGACCTCGGCATTGCGCAGGTGCTGCAGCGTGTCGATCTGCAGCACCACGTCGAAGCTGTTGTCGCCGAACATGGCCAGCCCTTCGTCCAGGTTGAGCTGGATCACGTCCACCCCGCGCTGCACGCAGGCCAGTACGTTGGCATCGGCGATCTCTACGCCGTAGCCGCTGCAGCCGCGCTCGCGCTGCAGGTAGTCGAGCATGGCGCCGTTGCCGCAGCCCAGATCGAGCACCCGGCTGCCCTGGGGCACCAGGCGCGCCAGCGCCTCCATGGCGGCTTTGTCGGTCATGGCTGCACCTCCTTGGCAATGCTATCGAAGTAAGAGCGCATCACGCCCATGTAGCGGGCGTCATCGAGCAGGAAGGCATCGTGGCCGTGGGGTGCGTCGATCTCGGCGTAGCTCACGCTGCGGCGGTTGTCGAGCAGGGCCTTGACGATCTCTCGGCTGCGCTGGGGCGAGAAGCGCCAGTCGGTGGTGAAGCTCACCAGCAGGAACCGCGCCGTGGCCCGCGCGAGGGCCCGCGTGAGGTTGCCGGCGTGCGCGCGGGCGGGGTCGAAGTAGTCGAGCGCGCGGGTGATCAGCAGGTAGGTATTGGCGTCGAAGTAGTCGCTGAACTTGTCGCCCTGGTAGCGCAGGTAGCTCTCGATCTGAAATTCGATGTCCTGGGTGCTGTATTTCAGCTCCAGGCCTTCGCGCAGCTGCCTTCCAAATTTCTCGTTCATCACGTCATCAGACAGATACGTGATGTGCCCGATCATCCGCGCGATGCGCAGGCCGCGCTTGGGGATCACGCCGTGGCGGTAGAAGTGGCCGCCGTGGAAGTCCGGGTCCGTCACGATGGCGCGGCGGGCGACCTCGTTGAAGGCGATGTTCTCGGCCGTGAGGTTGGGCGCGCTGGCCACCACGACGGCGTGGCGCATGCGGTCGGGGTACTGCAGCGTCCAGCTCAGGGCCTGCATGCCGCCCAGGCTGCCGCCCAGCACGGCGGCCAGTTGCCGTATGCCCAGGCGGTCGAGCAAACGGGCCTGGGCGTTGACCCAGTCTTCCACCGTGACCACCGGGAAGTCCGCGCCGTAGACCTCGCCCGTGTCCGGGTGCGTGTGCATGGGGCCGGTGGAGCCGAAGCACGAGCCCAGGTTGTTCACGCCGATCACGAAGAAGCGGTCGGTGTCCACCGGCTTGCCCGGGCCGATCATGTTGTCCCACCAGCCTTCGCTCTTGTCCTGGCCCGCGTAGACGCCCGCCACGTGGTGCGAGGCGTTGAGCGCGTGGCACACGAGCACGGCGTTGGAGCGGTCGGCATTGAGCGTGCCGTAGGTCTCGTAGGCCAGGTCGAAGGCGCGGATGGTCGCGCCGCTTTGCAGCGGCAGCACCTCCGCAAAGTGCATGGTCTGGGGTGTGGCGATGAACGACATAGTTGGAACTGGTGAGCCCTCACGTTCCACCGCTTGCATTCGCCGACTGCTCCCTGCAGGAGCCGCTTTGGCCGGGGCTGGCTGGCAGCCCACGGCAAAAAAATACCCGGCGTCGCTAAAAACGAGGCCGGGCAGGTACGTCGGACGGGTCTTTAGCAGAATTTATAGAGCGCCCGCAAGCTGTGGCAAATCGGCGCTGGCGGCAAATATACCAAAGCGCCTGCCACTTCGTCCATCCATCAGGTGCCGGCAGGCATGAAGATGGCCAGGCACCCCAGCACCAGGAAGATGATGGCCGACACGACGTGCACCGCGCGGATCGGCACCCGGCGGGTGATGCGCTCGCCCAGCCAGACCACGGGTGCGTTGGCGATCATCATCCCGAGCGTGGTGCCGGCGACCACCCACAGGTAAGCGTTGTACTGCGCGGCCAGCATGACGGTGACGATCTGCGTCTTGTCGCCCATCTCGGCCAGAAAGAATGCGATCAGCGTGGTGCCGAACACGCCCCAGCGCGGCGAGCCGTCGGCCTCGCCTTCGTCGAGCTTGTCGGGGATCAGCATCCACACGGCCATCGCGATGAACGAGGCCCCGAGGATCCAGCGCAGCACCTGCGGCCCGACGAACGTCGTCACCCAGGAGCCGACTGCGCCGGCCAGGCCGTGGTTGACCAGCGTGGCGACCAGGATGCCCAGAACAATGGGCCAGGGTTTGCGAAAGCGGGCGGCGAGAACGAGCGCCAGGAGCTGCGTCTTGTCGCCCATTTCGGCGAGCGCGACGATGGCGGTGGAGATGAAGAACGGTTCCATGTGGGGGGCTATCCGGCCGGATAGTTATAGACAACGCATTGACTGCACCCCGACTCCGGCCATTGGATCGGCATGCAGTCAATGGTCTCGCCCAGCTCAAAAACCGCATGCACCATAGGTTCACCGAACCCAAGTTTGTTGATGCATGCCCCCGGCGCGTTGCGCACCGGGCGGGCTACTCCCCAAAGACCGGCGGATTTTACCAGAGTGAGGCGGCCCGCCGTTTCGGGGTTTTGGACGGCGGCGCGCGGCGCTGTGGCAAAGCAGCCCCAGCTTTTACGGGTTTCCCCGCAGATTCAGCGAAAAAACACCCCAATGCCTTCAACTTTCTGCGGATTCAGTCGACCGATGACCAAATAAACACCCACGGGGCCCATAAAGTGATTGATAATGAATCCGCTCCTCTGCTTTGCAGGGGGCAAATAGCTTAGCGGTGTATGGTCAGTTTCGCGTCTCTGAAGTCGTCACAGGTTTGTTGATTGCGTCGGACTCCATCGCGTTTTTGTGTTTTTTGAGGAGTCCTTCATGGGCAACAAACTTTACGTGGGCAACCTGCCCTATTCGTTCCGCGACCAAGATCTGGAACAGACTTTCGGCCAATTCGGCTCCGTTGGCAGCGCCAAGGTCATGATGGAACGTGACACCGGCCGTTCCAAGGGTTTCGGCTTTGTGGAAATGGGCAGCGATGCCGAAGCCCAAGCCGCTATCCAAGGCGTGCATGGTCAAAACTTCGGCGGCCGTGACCTCGTGGTCAACGAAGCCCGTCCTATGGAGCCACGCGCTCCACGTAGCGGCGGCTTCGGCGGCGGCAACGGTGGTGGCGGCGGCTACGGCGGTGGTGGCGGCGGCGGCGGTTACGGCGGTGGCCGTAGCGGCGGCGGCGGTGGTGGTGGTTACGGCGGTGGCCGTGAAGGTGGTGGCGGCGGCTACGGCGGTGGCCGCAGCAGCTACTAAGCTACTACTACTGAAAGACCTCGTCGGCAGACCCCTCACGGTGTCTGCTGAAGGCAAAACAAAGGAGCCCTTGGGCTCCTTTTTTCATGGCCGCACCATCCCTGTCGGCTGGTGGCCACCCCGCAGCGACCTCTCCATGCAGCAGCATCTGCTGTAGCCAGCCCTTGCCTGCGCGGCAAACTCGCTACAGCTTGCAATTACGCTTGCAATTTCATCCAAAGTGTGGAGCATAGTGTGCTGGCGGGGTTTTCCCCGTTCTCCCAAGTCTGCGGTGTCCGTCAGTTTCGCGCTAACAATGTCATTGAGATCAGCTGGCTGCGTTTTCGGGACTCCCTTCGCTTTATCCATGTGTTTTTGAGGAGTCCCTCGATGGGCAACAAACTGTATGTCGGCAACCTGCCGTACTCGGTGCGCGACAGCGATCTGGAACAAGCTTTTGGCCAATTTGGTGCTGTGACCAGCGCCAAGGTCATGATGGAGCGCGACACGGGTCGCTCCAAGGGCTTTGGATTTGTGGAGATGGGCAGTGACGCAGAAGCCCAGGCTGCCGTCAACGGCATGAACGGCCAGCCCCTGGGTGGCCGCTCGATCGTGGTGAACGAAGCCCGACCCATGGAAGCCCGCCCACCCCGCACAGGTGGTTTTGGCGGCGGTGGTGGCGGCTTCGGCGGCGGTGGCCGCAGCGGTGGTGGTGGCGGTTACGGCGGTGGCCGTGACGGCGGAGGCTACGGTGGCGGCGGCGGTGGGCGCGACGGCGGTGGCGGCGGGTATGGCGGTGGTGGTGGTGGCCGCGGCGAAGGCGGCTTTCGCAGCCCCTACGGCTCGGGCTCCCGCAATGGCGGCGGCGGCGGTGGGCGCAATGGTGGCGGCGGCGGTTACGGCGGCGGCGGCAACAGCGGCTACTGAACCTCGCGGATACTGCATTCTTGAGAAAAGCTCCTTCGGGAGCTTTTTTCATGGCCGGAACGCTTCAGGGAGCGGGGACGTCCGTCATGTCACTGCGCCACAGGCTCGTCCTGCGCGGTGCCGTGGCCACAAGGCGGAAGAAAGGCGACTACCCACCACCTGGCGCGGCACAGCAGTGCTCCTGCGCAAGGCCGTCGCGCCGGGAGCGCCCCCCTGCGGGGGAAGGCGCGAAGCGCGACAGGGGGCCGCGAGGGAGGCTATTCGTCCATTCGGCGTTTGCGCGGGCGCCCTGCCAGCAGCTTGTCGAACACTGCATTGGGCAGCAGGCGCAGCAGCTTGGCGACCACGCCCATCTGCCAGGGAATGACGCGGTAGCTCACCCCTGCAGCAATGGTGCGGTACGCGCGGTCGGCAAAGTCGCCGGGCTGCATCAGGAACGGCATGCCGTAGCGGTTTTGCTGCGTGAGCGGGGTGTCGATGTAGCCGGGCGAGATGGTGACGACGCGCACCCCGTGCGGGCGCATCTCACCGCGCAGGCTTTCGCAGTAGCTGATGACGGCCGCCTTGCTGGCGCAGTAGGCGCCGTGGCCGGGCAGGCCGCGGATGCCCGCCACGCTGCCGATGCCCACCAGGGTGCCGCTGCCGCGCTGCACCATGGCGTCCACGAACGGATGGAACGTGGCGGCCATGCCGAGATTGTTGGTGGCAAAGGTGCGGGCCATCACGTCCAGGTCGTCCCGCACGGCGGTGTCCATGCCCACGCTGATGCCGGCGTTGGCGATGACCACGTCGGGCACGCCCTGGCGCTGCAGGCAGTCGCGCCCCGCAGCGACGATGCTGTCGGTCTCTGCGACGTCTGCGCTATAAATTTCATAGCTGTCAGCGCTGATCCCTTGCGCGGCAGCCCAGGTTTTGACCTCAGACGTGCGGCGTGCGGCCAGGGCCAGGCGGTAGCCGGCCTGGTGAAAGCGCAGCGCCAGCGCCTGGCCGATGCCGCTGGAGGCGCCGGTGATGAAAACGAGAGGGGTGGTCATGCAGGCTCCGGCGAGGGGCAGGGTGGGGGACTCAGCGCAGAAAAAAAGCTGCGGCCTAAGCCTACTTGGCGGGGCCAGGCTGCAGCACGCCGCGCACACGGCCGCGCATCTGCATCACCTGGTCCAGATTGTCATAGTCCATGCCGTCGGCCGTGAACCGGTCGTTGCCCCGGGTGAGGACGACGGGCTTGTCCGAGCGCACCCGCTCGGTGTTGGTGTAAGCGTGCAGGAACTCGCTGCGGAACTCCAGGCGGGGCTCGGCCGGTTTGCCCGGCTTGGCGGGCAGGGGCTCGCGGGTGACGATGGCGTTGCCGAAGAGCTGCACCTCGGAGCCGTCGGCATTGGACAGCGCCCGCTCGGCCGTGGCCACGGTGATGCGGCCGTCCAGGGCGACCGAGCGCATGCGGACCTTGTCGATCTCCAGCGTGTCGGTGTCGGGGTAGTGGCGGCCCACCTCGCCCTGCACTTCGCTTTGCAGCCGGCCGGAGGCGTCGAAGCTCTTCACCGAAAAGCCTTTCATGAAGTAGTCCGGCTGGTGGCCCTGCGTTCGCTCGATGGTGGGCAGCACCGGCGCGGGCGCGTTGCGCACCAGCCACCAGGTGCCCAGCGCGAGCAGGCCCATCAGCACCACGGGCAAATACAGCGAGAACTGGTCCCAGCCCTGGCGCACCACGCGGTTCACAGGCAACCCTCCGCGCGCGCCGGGCGGGCGGTCTGCAGCCATTGGCTCATCGGTGCACCCTTCTTCATGCGGTGTATTCCGCCAGCAGCGCTGCATAGCGGCCCGAGGCCACCAGCAGCAGGTCGCACAGCTCGCGCGCCGCGCCGTCGCCGCCGCGCGCCTGGGTGACGAAGTGCGCGGCATGGCGCACCTCGGCCTGGGCGTTGGCGGGTGCACACGCGAACGCGCTGCGCCGCATCACCGGCAGGTCCGGCCAGTCGTCGCCCATGGCCGACGCCTGGGCCCAGGTGAGCCCCAGCCGCGCCAGGATGTCTTCGGCCGCGGGGCGCTTGTCCTCGGTGCCGAACACCGCGTGCTCCACACCCAGGGCCTTCAGCCGCACGCGCAGCGGCGCCGAGTCGCGGCCCGTGATCACGGCGGGCGTGATGCCCGCCTTTTGCAGCAGCTTGAGCCCATGCCCATCCAGCGTGTTGAACCGCTTGATCGTCTCGCCCGCCTCGCTGAAGTACAGGCTGCCATCGGTCAGCACGCCATCGACATCGAAGAACGCCACGCGCACATCCTGTGCGCGCAGCAGCAGCTCGGGCGGAAATTGCAGCACAGGAAAGGTCACGTCAGATGTCATCACACAGCGTTTGAACAGGCACGGCCGATGCCAGCGCACCCGTGGAACCGGCTTAGCCGGGCCACGGGGTGGGTCCCCCTTGGGGGAAGGCGCGAAGCGACACAGGGGGTCATATAACTTTTGCTCGCATCAGGTCGCCGATGTGCACCACGCCCACCAGCAGGCCGGCGGCATCCACCACCAGCACGCTGGTGATGGCATGGGCCTCCATCAGTTCGGCGGCGTCCACGGCCAGCGCGTCGGGTGCGATGCGGCGCGGGCCGGCGTGCATCACCTGGGCAGCCGTGGCGGTGCGCAGGTCGGCACCGGCTTCGATGCGACGGCGCAGGTCGCCGTCGGTGAAGATGCCCAGCACCTGGCCCGCCGGGTCGACGATGGCCGAGGCACCCAGGCCCTTGGCGCTCATCTCGCGCATGAGGTCGCTGAACGATGCTTCGGGCGCGACGCGCGGGATCTCGGCGCCGGTGCGCATCACGTCGCTCACGTGGGTCAGCAGCTTGCGGCCCAGCGCGCCACCGGGGTGCGAGCGGGCGAAGTCTTCGGGGCGAAAGCCCCGGGCGTCCAGCAGGGCCACGGCCAGCGCGTCGCCCATGGCCAGCTGGGCGGTGGTGCTGGCGGTGGGCGCCAGGTTCAGGGGGCAGGCTTCGCGCTCCACGCTGGTGTCCAGCACCAGCTCGGCGTGGCGCGCCAAGGTGGATTGCAGCCCGCCGGTCATCGCGATCAGCGGGGCGCCCAGGCGGCGCAGTACGGGCAGGATGGCGGTGAGCTCGCCGCTCTCGCCGCTGTTGGAGATGGCCAGCACCAGGTCGTCGCCGGTGACCATGCCCAGGTCGCCATGGCTGGCCTCGGCCGGGTGCACGAAGAATGAGGGGGTGCCGGTGGACGCGAGCGTGGCAGCGATCTTGCGGCCCACATGGCCGCTTTTGCCCATGCCCATGACCACCACACGGCCCCGCGTCTGCAGCGCCAGCAGCACGGCCTGTGCAAACACACCGTCGACGCGCGCCGACAGGCCGTTCAGGGCGGCGGCCTCGATGTCGAAGGTCTCGCGGGCCAGGCGCAGGGCCTGTTCGGCATCGAAGGGGGGCAGCGCGGCAGGGGCGGGAGTCATCCGGCGATTCTATCGAGCGGGGCAGGCCCGCCCGCGGCGACAGCATTTTGTCCTTCGGTGGCACGGCGCATGCATGCAGGGCCGAAAAAACTGTAACCACGCCCCACGCCTCGGATAGCATCGAAACCATGTCTTCGCTCGCCCTCACCCTGCTGTATTTGCTGGCCGCCGTGCTGGGGGTGGTGACGTGCCGCAGCCTCAAGCTGCCGCCCATGCTGGGGTATCTGGCCGCGGGTGTGCTGATCGGCCCGCACGCGCTGGCGCTGGCGCAGAACTCCGAGGGCGTGCGCCACCTGGGCGAATTCGGCGTGGTGTTCCTGATGTTCGCCATCGGCCTGGAGTTCAGCCTGCCCAAGCTGCGGGCCATGCGCCGGCAGGTGTTTGGCCTCGGGCTGATGCAGGTGGTGCTGACCATGGCCATCGTGGCCGGCGCGGCCTTGCTGCTGTCGCGCTTTGTGGGCGGCGTGTGGGACATGGGTTGGCAGACGGCGCTGGCGCTGTCGGGCGTGATCGCCATGAGCAGCACGGCCATCGTGGTCAAGCTGATGGCCGAGCGCGCGGAGCTCGAGAGCGAACACGGCCGCCGCGTGATGGGCATCCTGCTGTTCCAGGACCTGGCCGTGGTGCCGCTGCTGGTGCTGATCCCGGCGCTGAGCTCATCGCCCGACCAGCTGCTCACGGCCCTGGGCTGGGCGCTGATCAAGGCCACAGTGCTGGTGGGCCTGCTGCTCACCGGGGGGCAGCGGGTGATGCGCTGGTGGCTCACGCTGGTGGCGCGGCGCAAGAGCGAAGAGCTGTTCATGCTCAACCTGCTGCTGATCACGCTGGGGCTGGCCTGGCTGACCGAGGTGGCGGGGCTGAGCCTGGCCCTGGGGGCGTTCATCGCGGGGGTGCTGGTGTCCGAGACGGAGTACCGCCACCAGGTGGGCACGGACATCCGGCCTTTTCACGACGTACTGCTGGGCCTGTTTTTCATCACCATCGGCATGATGCTGGACTGGCACATTCTGGTAGACCGCTGGGCCATGGTGCTGGGGCTGCTGGCCGTGCCGCTGGTGCTCAAGCTGGTGGTCATCCTGGTGCTGGCGCGCGGCATGGGGGCCACCACCGGCATCTCGCTTCGCACGGGGCTGTACCTGGCGCAGGCGGGCGAGTTCGGCTTCGTGCTGCTGTCGCTCACGCAGGCCAACGGCCTGGTACAGCCGGCGCTGATGAACCCCATCCTTGCGGCCATGGTGCTGTCGATGCTGGCCACGCCGTTCCTCATCATGTACAGCAACCGCATCGTGATGAAGCTGGTGGCCAGCGACTGGCTGCAGCAGTCGCTGCAGATGACGAGCATCGCGCGCAAGTCCATCAACACCAGCAAGCACGTGATCATCTGCGGCTACGGCCGCTGCGGCCAGAACCTGGCGCGCATGCTGGAGCACGAAGGCATCCCCTACATGGCGCTCGACCTGGACCCGGACCGCGTGCGCCAGGCCGCCGCTGCCGGCGACTCGGTGGTGTACGGCGACGCCACCCGGCTGCAGGCGCTGATGGCCGCGGGCCTGGTGCGCGCCAGTGCCGTGGCCGTGACCTACATCGACGTGCCTGCGGCCCTCAAGGTGCTGGCCAACACGCGGTCCCATGCACCCCATGTGCCGGTGGTGGTGCGCACGCAGGACGACGCCAATCTGGACAAGCTGCAGGCCGCCGGCGCCACCGAGGTGGTGCCCGAGGCCATCGAGGGCTCGCTGATGCTGGCCAGCCACGCACTGGCGCTGGTGGGCGTGCCCATGCGCCGCGTGCTGCGGCTGGTGCAGGATCAGCGCGATGCGCGCTACAACCTGCTGCGCGGCTACTTTCACGGTGCCGACGACGACACCGCCAACGAGCGCGACCAGGAGCGCCTGTCCACCATCAACCTGCCGCCCGGCTCCACCGCGCTGGGCCAGAGCCTGGGTCAGCTGGCGCTGTCGGCCATGGGCGTGCGGGTGGTGAACCTGCGGCGCAGCAGCGGCCACATGAGCTCGGCCGTGGACGACGCGCTGCTGGCAGCGGGCGACACGCTGGTGCTGTCGGGGCACCCGGCGGCACTGTCGCTGGCAGAGGACAAGCTGCTGCGCGGTTAGGGTCTGATAAAAAAAGGCCGCTACCGCTTGCCTATCAAGCGCAAGCAGCTATATTTTTTATAGCAATCTACAGCAGCTCCGCCGGTCCGGGCCGGCCGAACAGGTAGCCCTGGAAGTGCTTGCACCCGTTGCGCAGCAGGAAGGCGTGCTGCCCCTGTGTCTCCACGCCTTCGGCGACCACGTCCAGGCCCAGACTGTGGGCCAGGGTGATGATGGTGCAGGCGATGGTGGCGTCGTTGGGGTCGGTGAGCACGTCGCGCACGAAGCTCTGGTCGATCTTGAGCTGGTCGAGCGGCAGGCGCTTGAGGTAGGACAGCGACGAGTAGCCGGTGCCGAAGTCGTCCAGCGAGAACCCCACGCCCAGCGTGCGCAGGGCCTGCATCTTGCGGATGCTGTCCTCCACGTCCTGCAGCAGCAGGCTTTCGGTGAGTTCGAGCTTCAGCTTGCGCGGGTCGGCGCCCGAGCTGTTCAGCACCGCCAGCACCTCCTGAACGAAGTCGGCCTGGCGGAACTCGTGCGCGCTCACGTTGACGGCCACGCTCCAGTGCGCGGTGTGCGGTGTGCCGGCCCACCGCGCCAGCTGCGCACAGGCCATGCCCAGCACCTGGCGGCCCAGGGGCAGGATCAAGCCGGTCTGCTCGGCCAGCGAGATGAACTCGCCCGGAGGCACCATGCCGCGCTGCGGGTGGTTCCAGCGCACCAGGGCCTCGGCGCCCAGCACCTGGCCGGTCTCGTCCACCACGGGCTGGTAGTGCAGCACGAACTCGCTGCGCAGGATGCCCTGCCGGATGTCACCCTCCAGCGCCGACCGCGCCGACGCAGCCGCCTGCATGGCGGGGTCGAAGAAGCACATGGTGTTCCGGCCCTGGGCCTTGGCCTGGTACATGGCCAGGTCGGCGCGCTTGAGCAGCTCCTGCACCGGCAGCTCCACGTCGCGGAACAGCGCGATGCCGATGCTGGGCGTGCTGTGCACTTCGCTGCCCTGCACCAGGTAGGGCTGGTTGAGCGAGGCCAGCACCTTTTGTGCCACGGCCTCGGCCTCTGCGGCGGCCTCATCCGCCTGGGCGTGCAGGCCCTGGATGACCACCACGAACTCGTCGCCGCCCAGCCGGGCCACGGTGTCGGTGGCGCGCACGCAGGCACTGATGCGGTGGCCTACCTGCACCAGCAGCCGGTCGCCCCACTCGTGGCCCATGGTGTCGTTCACGCCCTTGAAGTTGTCGAGGTCCAGGAACAGCAGCGCGCCGTGGCAGCCCTCGCGCGCGCAGGCGGTGACGGCGCGCTCCAGCCGGTCCATCAGCAGGCGCCGGTTGGGCAGGGCAGTGAGTTCGTCGTAGAAGGCCAGGCGCTGGATCTCCGCCTCGGCCAGCTTGCGTTCGGTGATGTCGCGCGCCACCCCGCGGTAGCCGGTGAAGCGGCCTTCGCCGTCGAAGATGGGCTCGCCGCTGATCGACACCCACACCGGATTGCCGTCCTCGGTCAGGCGGTGCATCTCGAAGTCGTGGAACACCCGGTGCGCTTCGAGCGCCTCACGGTGTTCGCGCCACTGGCCGTCGGTCACGAAGGTGTCGGGCAGCTCCCAGCGGGTGCGGCCGTAGTGCATCTCGTCCGGCACGCCCGCTTCGCGGTAGGTGTTGCCGTCGAGCCGCACGAAGCGAAACTGCGCGTCCTGCTCCCAGTACCAGTCCGACGACAGGTGCGTGAGGCTGCGCCAGCGCGCCTCGCTCAGACGCAGGGCCTCCAGCGTGCTCAGGTAGTCGGTCACGTCGGTGAACGTTCGCACCCGCCCGCCTTGCTCCAGGCTGCGCGTGCGCACCTCGATGTAGCGGCCGGTGTGCGTGCGCCGCACATAGGTGGCGGGCATGTTGACGTGTCCGTCGGGCGTCTCGGTCTGCGACGCCACATAGCCGCGCGCCATGGGTTCGATGTACTGAAAGCCCGGCCCGAAGTCGCCGCGCGCGGTCTGAAAGCGCACCACTTCCTCGAAGCGCGGCTGCGTGGCCAGCAGCGCTTCGGGCAGGTCCAGCAGCTCCAAGTAGCGGCGGTTGTAGACGCGGATGCGCCCCTCGGCGTCCACGTTGGTGATGCCCTGCGACACGCTGGCCAGCGTGGCCTCCAGTGCCCGCGTCTTGTCCGCCAGCAGCATGCTGGTGCGCTCGAGCTCGGCCTCCACCTTGCGGCGGGCCAGCTCGGCGCGGCGGGCCATCTCCAGCTGGCCGATGGTGTTGAGCAGCGGCTGCAGAAACTCCACGTCGGCCGCGGTGTAGCCCTCGCTGCGGTTGGCCAGGCCCACCAGCGCCACCAGCTCGCCCGCGGCATGGATGGGCAGGCCCAGGTACGTGCTCAGCGGCGGATGGCCCGGCGGCGTGCCGGCGCTGCGCGGGTCCTGGAGCGCATCGTTGGTGAGCACGGGCTCGCCCGACACCAGCGCCGCGCCCAGCAGGGAGTGCGGGTTGTCGAACACCATGCCTTCGTCGGCGTGCTGGGCGTAGAGGGCGCGGGAGGTCTCGTCCCAGCTGATGTCCGTCATCGCATGCACGCGCAGGAAGGGGTGGCCGTCGTCCGCACGCACCACCTGGCCCACCAGGCCGAAGGCGCTTTGCGTGAGCGACATCAGCTCCTGCAGCAACGCATCGAACGCGGCCCGCGGGCCCGAGCTGGCAATGAACATGGCCTGCGCGCGCGAGATGGCCTGCAGCAGGCGGTGCTGGCGGGCCAGCATGGCCTCGGCCACCTGGCGCGCCCGGGCGCTGGAGCAGCGCTCGAGCACGGTGTCAATCTGCGCGGGCAGGGCCAGCAGGTATTCGAGCGCGGCATCCTGCACCGCGAAGTCTTCAAACCCGTACCGCATCGCCTGCGCGGCATGGGTCTCGGCGCCCATGCGCACCAGGATCATGGCGGGAACGCCGTCCAGCGACTGCAGCAGGTCGTAGGCCGACCCGCCCACCGTGCGCTGCGCGGCCAGCACGATGTCGGGCCGCTTGCGCCGCAGGTAGTCGATGGCTTCGGCCTGCGACTGCACCACATCCACACGCCACCCCGACCACGGGTCCGCCAATGCGTCCGCCACCGCCTGCGCATGGGCGTGGTCGTTTTCAATCAGCAGGACGGTGATGGGCATGTGCCGATCTTTGGTCTGGAGGGGTGCAGCATAAGATGCTGGCCAAGGTTGTAACAGCAAAGAAACATTATGGCGGTTGACAGCCTCGCGTGCGACGTTCAACGCCGAGCGTTGTCCCGTGTTTACACTCCAGCCTTTCTGTGCAGGCCGGCGCGCACGTCCCACGCTGGCTTTTCCTGCCGGCCCACGGCGGCCCTGGCGCACGGTCCGGCGGCATCGCCCGGGTGCCGCTGTTGCCTGCCGTCCCGTACCCTCACGTCCCGTCTCACCCTGTTCGATACCCCCGCTCATGCAGCCACTCAGCGTCAACGACTTTCTTCGCCAGCACATCCGCACCGTGCCCGACTGGCCCGCGCCGGGCGTGCAGTTTCGCGACATCACGCCGCTGCTGCAGGACCCGAAGGTGTTCCGTGTGCTGATCGACGCGTTCGTGCACCGCTACATGGACAAGGCGCTGCGCCCCGACGTGGTGGCCGGGCTGGACGCGCGCGGCTTCATCCTGGGCGCAGTGGTGGCCTATGAACTGAACGTGGGCTTCGTGCCCATCCGCAAGAAGGGCAAGCTGCCCTACACCACGGTCGAGGAGACCTACGAACTGGAGTACGGAAGCGCCACGGTCGAGCTGCACACCGACGCGGTGAAGGCGGGCGACCGCGTGCTGCTGATCGACGACCTGATCGCCACCGGCGGCACCATGATGGCCGGCAAGAAGCTGCTGGAAAAGCTGGGCGCCACCGTGACCGAAGGCGCCGCCATCGTGGACCTGCCCGAGCTGGGCGGCTCGCAGCGCCTGCGCGACGCGGGCTTGCCGCTGTTCACGCTGGTGGACTTCGCAGGGCACTGAGACTGCGGCATTGATGCCGCGGCGTCGGGATGGGGGCGCCGGGACGGTGTGCGGGGGCTCCGGGGCGTGCGGGGCATGGCAACCGCCCAGCGTGAAAAAAGAAAGCCCTCCGCGGGGAGGGCTTGCATTCATCACCGGCGGGGTCCGGGCGCTAGCGCGAGACACCGCCGATTCGGCTCCATTCAACTCAGCTCAGTTCAAAACCTAGTTCAGTTCGCCGTACTGCGTGCTGCTCAGGTCGGGCGATGGGCCGTCCGAACCGGGCATCTCCGTGTCTTCGAAACCCGTGGGGTGGGACGCTGGCAACAGCGGGCCCGAGCGCACCGGCACACCGGGCTTGGCGGCAGCAGCTGCAGGCGCTGCGGCAGCGCTGGCGCCTGCCGCATTGGCCAGTGCGCGCTTGAAGGCCGCGACTTCGTCCGCCTCGATGGGCTCGTACCGCGGTGCGGGGCGCGCTGCAGGCGCCGGTGCAGCGACGGGGGCGGGTGTGGCCGGCAGCAGCGGCGCGGGCGCGGTGGCCTGGGATGCCAGGGTGGGTGCCGCGGGCCGGATCGGAGGGAACGCCGGGGCGGCAACAGGTGCAGCAGCAGCTACCGGTGCAGATGCCGCCAGCACTGGCGCCGCGGGGCGCGCTACCGGCGCTGGGGCTGGCACCGCTGGCGCTGCGGCGGCCACGCGTGCGGGCGCCAGGGTCGGAGCAGGATTGGCTGGCGGCGTCGGCGTGGCCACCACCGGCGCGGGCCGGCGCACGGCAGGCGCCGGCGTGCCCTGCAGCGAGGCACCCAGCGGCGCCACGCCCTTTTGCGGAATGCCCACCGCCACGTGGTCGTTGATGCGCCAGTACACGGCGGTCACCAGGATGTCGTAGCGGGTCTTGGCCGTTTGGGCGATCAGCGCCTCGATCTCGGACAGGCGCACCGTCTCGCCGCCATATTCGCGGGCCAGGTCCATCATCACCAGGAACTGGCGCCCTCGCTGGTCCAGCGACAGCACCTTGAACTTGTAGCTGGCCGACAGCACGCCGGCCCGCACCATCGCGTCGCGCACCACGGTGTACAGCAGCTCGCGGCGCTCCATGCGCTCGTTCTTGCGGTTGGCAGCATGCTCGGGCGGCACGGGTTCGAGCAGCGGTTTGCCCAGGCGGCCCGGGGACAGCGGCACGGTGGCGTCGGCATTCAGCAAGCCCGAGGGCTCGGCGGCCGGGCGGGGCTTGGGAGGGGCAGGTTTGCGGCTGAACCAGCTGAACAGGGACATGACTTGCTTTCTACAGATGGCGCCCGGGGAAATCGAAAATTGAGTGTAACGCGGTGTACACCCGATATCGCCCCGCAAAAGCCCGCAGGCCCGCCTGAACCGCCCGCCTGTCAGGTGGCCGCAACGCGGCGGCGGCGGTTACCCAGCCGCTTGGCCAGCACGGCCCCGGCCGCCATCACCAGGCCGAGCGCAATGGCGGGCTGGCGGTTGGTCAATTCGGTGAAGCGCAGGGCCGGCAGGCTCCACAGCTTGCACGGCGCGCTGGCCTGCACGGTGGCGCTGCGCGAGCGGTGCGAGAAGAAGGCGCCTTCGCCCACCACGGAGCCCGCGCCGACGATGGCCAGGCGCAACCGCTCTTTTTCGTCCTGGTAGTGCACGCTGAGGCTGCCGCTTTCCACCAGATACAGCGTGCGGTCCGTCGCGCCCTGCGAGAACAGCACCTGCCCGGCGGGCATGACCACGGGCAGCAGGTACGACGACAGGATTTCCCACTGCGCGGGGGTCAAGGGGTTGGTCATGCTGTCATCGGCGCTGGCCTGCGCGATGGCGTCGATCAGGCCCTGCAGGTCAACCTTGGGCGCCAATGGAGAGGAAACGTTCATGGGGCGCGAAGCTACCCTTGTTACAGGTTGGACACAAGCGCTGTTTACGTCCGTTTACAACATTAGCGACAGGCGGCGGCCTGGGGCTGTTCTACGGGGCAAACCGGGGCGGGGCCAAGGGTGGCGGCCTGATTTTCGACCCTGCGCAGGCAGTGGCCGGCTAGACCCAAAAGCGGCCGGTCGACCGTTCACTTGCCGATGCAGAAGCTCGAGAAGATCACGCCCAGCAGGTCGTCGGAAGTGAATTCCCCGGTGATCGCGCTCAGTGCGTTCTGCGCCAGCCGCAGCTCTTCGGCCAGCAGGTCGAGCGCCGGGCCCTGGGCGCCGAGCTGGTCGGCGGCCTCCTGCAGGTGGGCGCCGACCGCCTGCAGCGCCTCGACATGCCGGGCGCGGGCGATGTAGATACCCTCGGGCGCCGACTGCCACCCGGCCACGTCCAGCAGAACGCGCCGCAGGCTGTCCAGCCCCTCGCCGGTGCGGGCGGACAGACGAACGCTGGGCCGCGCGCCGGCATTGGCGGGGGCTGGCACCGCAGCGGCAGTGGACGTTGCCGCCGTGGTGTCCGCGGGCAGCGTCGCAGCCGGTGCGGCCGGTGCACGGTCCAGCTTGTTCCAGACGTCGATGACCGGGATGGAAGCGGGCAGCCTTTGGGCGATAGCGCTTGCTATGTCAGCGTCAGCAGCTATGTATTCAATAGCATCGGCACGCTCCAGGTCGTGCAGGAACAGCACGGCATCGGCCCCGGCGATCTCGTCCCATGCGCGGGCGATGCCGATGCGCTCCACCTCGTCCTCGCTGTCGCGCAGGCCGGCGGTGTCGATGATGTGCAGGGGCACGCCCTCGATCTGGATGGTCTGCTGCACCTTGTCGCGCGTGGTGCCGGCAATGGGCGTGACGATGGCCAGCTCGGCCCCCGCCAGCGCGTTGAGCAGCGAGCTCTTGCCTGCATTGGGCTGGCCGGCGATGACCACCTTGATGCCCTCGCGCAGCAGCGCGCCCTGGCGTGCGCGCTGCATCACCGACGCCAGCGTCTGCTGCAGATTCGATAGCTGCCCGTGCGCATCAGCCTTGCGCAGGAAGTCGATTTCTTCTTCCGGAAAGTCGAGCGTGGCCTCCACCAGCATGCGCAGGTGGATGAGCGCGTCGCGCAGGCCGTGGATCTCGGCCGAGAACGCGCCCGTCAGCGACCGGCTGGCGCTGCGGGCCGCCGCCTCGGTGCTCGCGTCGATCAGGTCGGCGATGGCCTCGGCCTGGGCCAGGTCGATCTTGTCGTTCAAGAAGGCGCGTTCGGTGAACTCGCCGGGCTGCGCCACGCGCAGGCCGGGCAGGCAGGGCTGGCCGGTGGCAGCGTCGGGCGCGGCGCCCGCCTGCAGGCAGCGGGCCAGCAGCAGCTGCAGCACCACGGGGCCGCCATGGGCCTGCAACTCCAGTACGTCTTCACCGGTGTAGCTGTGCGGGCCGGGGAAGTACAGCGCCAGCCCCTGGTCGATGGCCTGCCCTTGCGCATCCCGAAACGGCAGGTAGGTGGCCTCACGGGGCTTGAGCACCCGGCCGCACAGCGCCTGCACCAGCCCACCGATGGCGCGGCCGGACACCCGCACGATGCCGACGGCACCCCGGCCCGGAGCGGTGGCGATGGCGACGATGGGGTCTTGGTGGCGGGCAAGCATGGGGGCGACTTTACAAGGGTAGGGTGCAGGTGGAATGAAAAAGGCCGCTTGCGCGGCCTTCGGGGTTCGTGCTGTCTCAGCGACTCAAGGTCACTTGAAGCTCGGCAAATTGAACTGCGGTGGTACTCCCATGCGGGTGTTGATGAGCCACTGCTGCGCAATCGACAAGATGTTGTTGGTCAGCCAGTACAGCACCAGGCCGGCCGGGAAGAAGAAGAACATCACGCTGAAGATCAGCGGCATGAACCACATCATCTTGGCCTGCATCGGGTCTGGTGGCGCGGGGTTCAGGGCCGTTTGCAGCAGCGACGACAGCGTCATCAGCAGCGGCAGGATGAAGAACGGGTCCGGGGCCGACAGGTCGTGGATCCAGCCGATCCAGGGCGCGTTGCGCATTTCCACGCTGGACAACAGCACCCAGTACAGGGCGATGAACACGGGGATCTGGATCATGATGGGGAAGCAGCCGCCCATCGGGTTGACCTTTTCCTCGCGGTAGATGCGCATCATCTCTTGCTGCATCTGCTGCGGCTTGTCCTTCAGGCGCTCGCGCATCTCCATGATCTTGGGGTTGATGGCCTTCATCTTGGCCATGCTGGCGTACGCCTTGGCGTTGAGCCAGTAGAACGCGATCTTGAGCAGCAGCACCAGTGCCACGATGGACCAGCCCCAGTTGTTCAAGAGCTTGTGCAGCTGGTCCAGCAGCCAGTACAGCGGCTTGGACAAGATGGTGAGCCAGCCGTAGTCCTTGACCAGCTCCAGGCCGGGGTACAGCTTTTCCATCATCGTCTCGACCTGCGGGCCGGCGAACAGGCGCGCATCCACGGTCTTGGTAGCGCCGGGCTCGATGGCGCCCAGCGACGTGAGCATGCCCACGGAGTACAGGTTGGTGTCGACCTTGCGGGTGAACAGCTCGCGCTGCGTGCCGTCGGCCAGCAGCCAGGCCGTGGCGAAGTAATGCTGCACCATGGCCACGTAGCCGTTGGGCGAATCCTTGGGGATGTCGACCTTGCCGTTCTCGATGTCCTTGAACTCGATCTTCTGGTACTTCTTGGCTTCGGTGTAGACCGCTGGGCCGGTGAAGGTGGAGTAGAACGACGACTCGCCCGGCGGCTTGTTGCCGTCGCGCACCAGCTGGAAGTACAGCTGCGGCGACACAGCTGCGGTGCCGGTGTTGACCACCTCGTGCTTGACGGCGATGTCGTAGACACCGCGCTTGATCGTCCAGGTCTTGGCCAGCTTCAGGCCGCCCAGGTCGGGCGATTCGAAGCGGATGCTGAGTTCGTCCTGGCCGTCCTTGAGCTCGCGCGGGCCGGGCACCACCGTCATCGGGGTCTTGTGCGTGGGGAAGTTGCCGCCGATCAGGCCCGTCTGCGCCACGTAGACGCGCTGTGCGCTCTCGTCCAGCAGCAGGAAGTTGCGGGCCTTGTCCGCCATGTCGGCGTGCTTGAGCAGCTCGGCATGGGTGAGCGAGCCGCCTTCGCTGTCGAACGTCAGGCGGTACACGTCGGTGGTCACCTGCACACGCTCACGCGCGGCCGGGGCAGCGGGCACCGCAGCGGGTGCCTGCTGGCCGGGCACTGCCGCCGCGCCTGCAGTGGCCGCGACCGGGGTGCTGGACGAAGACGGCACGCTGGCCGCACCCGCCGCACCGGAGGCCGTGCCCACGGGAGCAGGTGCCGCGGCTTCGGTGGCGCTGGGGAAAAACGTGGCCTTGTTGCCGTTGTGCAGTTGCCACTTGTCCCACAGCAGAACCATGGAAAAGCCAAAAATCACCCACAGGATGGTGCGGCGAATGTCGTTCATGAAGACTTCTTTGGTGAGGATGGTTGGGTGTTGGAATCGGAGAGCCGCGAAAACAGCCGCAAACTGCGCGGCAGATCGTGAGGGCCCGGAGGCACCGGATCGTGGCCTCCGTCACACCAGGGGTGGCAGCGTACCAGCCTGCGCACCGTGAGATAGCTGCCCACGCCGGCGCCGTGCAACTCCAGCGCCTTGAGCGAATACACCGAGCAGGTCGGCTCGAAGCGGCAGGCCGAACCCAGCCAGGGGCTGAGAAACAGCCGGTAGCCCTTGACCACGCCGATGAGCAGGCGCTGCATCAGCATGGCGCAGGCACCTCGGCCGGGGGCTGGGGCGGGGCCATGGCGGCAGCAGTCACAGTCACAGTCGTCGCGCCCGCAGCCGTGACGGCAGCGCTGGCCGCCGGCGCACTGCCGCCCGCACGCCGCGTGGCGTAGCCAAACAGCTGCAGCAGCTCGGCGCGCACCGCGGCCTTGAGCTGGTCGGACGTGGCGCTCACGAACTGCTTGCGGTCAAACCCCGAGCGCAGGCGCACCACATGGGCGGACTGCGGCGCGACCTGTTCCAGCCGCGACTCGAAGGTGTCGCCCACGGTGTAGATCTGCCGCTTGATGGTGTTGCGCGTCACGGCGCGGCGCGCCCAGCGCTTGGGCACCATGGCGCCCAGCCAGACGCCCTGCACGGCAAACAGGGCCTGCGGCCCCTGCGTTGAAGGCAAGGAACCGGGCCCTGTGGGTGCCGCACTGGCGGAGTCGGCAGCGGCTATGCTGCTTTCAGCCCCCAGCACCAGGCGGTGCAACGCAAAATGCGCAGTGCGGGAGACGGTGCCCCCCGCCATGGCGGCCTGGAACTGCGGACGGGTTTTCAGCCGTTGCATGCAAGCGCCCCGTTTGGAACCTGACGGTACAAACCGGGAGCAGGCGGCGTGCAGGCCGTAGACCGGGTCTGCCTTAGACGGCCAGACGCTTGCGGCCCTTGGCGCGGCGTGCGTTGATGACGGCACGGCCGCCGCGGGTCTTCATGCGGACGAGGAAACCGTGGGTGCGCGCGCGGCGCGTCTTGGAGGGCTGGTAAGTACGTTTCATGGTGCTATTCCTTGAGGTTCAGTTCCGGACTGCTGCTCTTGAACCCCCTGCAATCTGCACAGCCACACCATATAAAACAGCGCCTTGGCGGCAGACCCACGGGGCAGAAATAACGGCGCGCCGGGTCAAATCACCCTGAACACATTCAGGGAAACCCAAAATTATCGCAGGCTTGGTGGCCGCTGGCAATGCCTTTCGGCTGGACGGGCCTTGTTCGCACTGGCCGGGGCCGTTGAAAGACAGGCCTGGCCGGGCTGGCCGGCGGGTTGTCGTACCCCTTGAGCCCCACTAAAACGCGCGGCCAAAGCACAGATATGTTCACCGACGAGCGGGTCCCGAAAGCCCTCCAGCGAGCACAGCCACGACCAAAACTCAACCCCGGGAATCACCCGGCTGCGGGCAGGCCGCAAATTGTGGATAACTCCTTGACAAGGTACAATCCCCCGCCCAGCCCCGTTCCTCCTATCCACAACAAGAATTCCCCCGAAATGACCGAGGAACCCTCCCGCAGCACCCTTCCATCGTCCGGCTCCGACGCCGGCCAGGGCCTGTGGCAAGCCTGCGTAGAGCAACTGGCGCAAGACCTGCCCGAGCAGCAGTTCAACACCTGGATCAAGCCGCTGACCGCCCAGGTGGCCGAAGACTTCTCCAAGGTCACCCTGCTGGTGGCCAACCGCTTCAAGCTCGACTGGATCCGCGCGCAGTACGCGGGCCGCATCGCGTCGCTGCTCGAAGGCCTGTACGGCCAGCCCGTCACGCTGGAGTTAGCGCTCGCTCAGCGGGAATCCGTGGCCCGCACTTACGTTCGCCCCGCCGCAGCCGAGCCGACCAACACCCCGCAGCCCGCCGAATCGCCCGCCGCCAGCAGCGACGACGCCTCGGCCGGTGCCTTCCGCAACCGCCTGAACGCGGCCCTCACCTTCGAGACCCTGGTGGAGGGCACGGCCAACCGCATGGCACGCTCCGCGGCGATGCACGTGGCCGGCATGCCGGGCCATCTGTACAACCCGCTGTTCATCTACGGCGGTGTCGGCCTGGGCAAGACCCACCTGGTGCACGCTGTGGGTAACCGCCTGCTGCAGGACAAGCCCGACGCCAAAGTTCTCTACATCCATGCCGAGCAGTTCGTGTCGGATGTGGTTAAGGCCTACCAGCGCCGCACCTTCGACGAGTTCAAGGAGCGCTACCACTCGCTCGACCTGCTGCTCATCGACGACGTACAGTTCTTCGCCAACAAGGACCGCACGCAGGAAGAATTCTTCAACGCGTTCGAGGCCCTGCTGGCCAAGAAGTCGCACATCGTGATGACGTCGGACACGTATCCGAAGGGCCTGGCCAACATCCACGAGCGGCTGGTCTCGCGCTTCGATTCGGGCCTGACGGTGGCCATCGAGCCGCCCGAACTCGAAATGCGCGTGGCCATCCTGATCAACAAGGCCCGCGTCGAAGGCACCGAAATGCCCGAGGAGGTCGCCTTCTTCGTCGCCAAGAACGTGCGCTCCAACGTGCGCGAACTCGAAGGCGCGCTGCGCAAGATCCTCGCGTACTCGCGCTTCAACCAGAAGGAAATCTCCATCCAGCTGGCCCGCGAGGCGCTGCGCGATCTGCTGTCCATCCAGAACCGGCAGATCAGTGTGGAAAACATCCAGAAGACGGTGGCCGACTACTACAAGATCAAGGTCGCCGACATGTACAGCAAGAAGCGCCCGGCCAGCATTGCCCGCCCGCGCCAGATCGCGATGTACCTGGCCAAGGAGCTGACGCAAAAGAGCCTTCCGGAGATCGGAGAATTGTTCGGCGGGCGGGACCACACCACCGTGCTGCATGCCGTGCGCAAGATCTCCGGCGAGCGCCAGCAGTTGACCGAGTTGAACCAGCAGCTGCACGTGCTGGAGCAGACGCTGAAAGGCTGAACTCCCGTGTGTCCAGCCAGGCCCGCTTCTGTAAGAACTTGTTCGTTGCCATGCCGAGGCAGCAAACACGTTCTTACAAGGCAAAATGACGGATTGGGCAGCAGGGGGGCACCACCCGTGCCGCTGCCGACGCACCGTTTTAGAAAATCCACAAGAGGTTGATGACATGATCGTCCTGAAGGCAACACAAGACAAGGTTCTCGCGGTACTGCAGTCCGTGGCTGGCATCGTCGAGCGCCGGCACACCCTGCCCATCCTGGCCAATGTGCTGATCCGCAAGACAGGCAATGCCCTGCAGCTGACGACCAGCGACCTCGAAATCCAGATCCGCACCACGGCCGAGCTGGGCGGCGACACCGGCGACTTCACCACCACCGTGGGCGCGCGCAAGCTGATCGACATCCTGCGCACCATGCCCAGCGACCAGACGGTGAGCCTGGAGTCGCAGCAGTCCAAACTCATCCTCAAGGGCGGCAAGAGCCGCTTCACCCTGCAGAGCCTGCCGGCCGAAGACTTCCCGCTGGTGCAGGAATCCGCCGCCTTCGGCCCCGCGTTCAGCGTGCCGCAGAAGGTGCTGAAGGACCTGCTGTCGCAGGTGTCGTTCGCGATGGCGGTGCAGGACATCCGCTACTACCTCAACGGCATCCTCTTCGTGGCCGAAGGCAAGCAGCTGTCCCTGGTGGCCACCGACGGCCACCGCCTGGCCTTTGCCAGCGCCACGCTGGACGTCGAAGTGCCCAAGCAGGAAGTCATCCTGCCGCGCAAGACCGTGATCGAGCTGCAGCGCCTGCTGTCGGACGCCGGCGGCGAGAACCAGCCCCACATCGAGATGCAGTTCGCCAACAACCAGGCGAAGTTCACCTTCGGCGGCATGGAGTTCGTCACCAAGCTGGTCGAGGGCAAGTTCCCCGACTACAACCGCGTGATCCCGAAGAACCACAAGAACAGCATCACCCTGGGCCGCGCGCCGCTGCTGGCCAGCCTGCAGCGCACCGCCATCATGACCAGCGACAAGTTCAAGGGCGTGCGCCTGAACCTGGAGCCCGGCACCCTGCGCGTGGCGTCCAACAACGCCGAGCAGGAAGAAGCCGTGGACGAGCTCGACATCGACTACGGTGGCGACACCATCGAGATCGGCTTCAACGTGACCTACCTCATCGACGCCTTGGCCAACATGGGCCAGGACATGGTGAAGGTGGAGCTCTCGGACGGCAACAGCTCTGCGCTGATGACCATCCCCGACAACGAAAGCTTCAAGTACGTGGTGATGCCGATGCGCATCTAGCCACCGGCCCCGGCCCGGCATGCCTGTGCGTCCGCATGTGCATGGCCTGAACGGGGCTGCTTCGCTTTTGCTACTGTAATGATAGCTGCTACCGCAGGATAGACAAGCGGTAGAGTGCTATTAGACCCCTATTGAACACATTGGACGCCGACCCCGGCCTCCACGGATCCCAAGGCCCACCATGACCGCAGACAACATCCCTTCCGAGCCCGAAGACACCGGCGTCTCCGGCCATGTTGAGCCCACCCTCGCCAAGATCGACACCAACCAGGCAGGGGCCAGCGAAAGCTACGGCGAAGGCGCCATCACCATCCTGGAAGGCCTGGAGGCCGTGCGCAAGCGCCCCGGCATGTACATCGGCGACACGTCCGACGGCACCGGCCTGCACCACCTGGTGTTCGAGGTGGTCGACAACTCCATCGACGAAGCCCTGGCCGGCCACTGCGATGACATCGTGGTGACGATCCACAGCGACAACTCCATCAGCGTCACCGACAACGGCCGCGGCATCCCCACCGGCGTGAAGATGGACGACAAACACGAGCCCAAGCGCAGTGCCGCCGAGATCGCACTGACCGAACTGCACGCGGGTGGCAAGTTCAACCAGAACAGCTACAAGGTCTCCGGCGGCCTGCACGGCGTGGGCGTGAGCTGCGTGAACGCGCTCAGCAAAATGCTGCGCCTGACCGTGCGCCGCGAAGGCAAGGTCCATGTGCTGGAGTTCAGCAAGGGCTTTGTGCAGAACCGCATTGTCGAAACCGTGAACGGCGTCGAAGTCTCGCCCATGCAGGTGCTGGACGACACCGACAAGCGCGGCACCGAAGTGCACTTCTTGCCCGACACCGAGATCTTCAAAGAGAACAACGATTTCCACTACGAGATCCTGGCCAAGCGCCTGCGCGAACTCTCGTTTTTGAACAACGGCGTGCGCATTCGCTTGAAGGACGAGCGCAGCGGCAAGGAAGACGACTTCTCGGGCGCCGGTGGCGTGCGCGGCTTTGTCGAGTTCATCAACAAGGGCAAGACGGTGCTGCACCCCACATCGTTCTACGCGGCAGGCGAGCGCCCCGCCGAGACGTATGGCGGCATCCCCGGCACGCACATCGGCGTCGAAGTGGCCATGCAGTGGAACAGCGCGTACAGCGAGCAAGTGCTCTGCTTTACCAACAACATCCCCCAGCGTGACGGCGGCACCCACCTGACCGGCCTGCGCGCCGCGATGACCCGCGTCATCAACAAGTACATCGAAGAAAACGAATTCGCCAAGAAGGCCAAGGTCGAAGTGACCGGCGACGACATGCGTGAAGGGCTCTGTTGCGTCTTGAGCGTAAAGGTGCCCGAGCCCAAGTTCAGCAGCCAGACCAAGGACAAGCTGGTGTCGAGCGAAGTGCGCGCCCCCGTGGAAGACATCGTGGGCAAGCTGCTGACCGACTACCTGCAGGAAAAGCCCAACGACGCCAAGATCATCTGCGGCAAGATCGTCGAGGCCGCCCGCGCCCGCGAAGCCGCCCGCAAGGCCCGCGAAATGACCCGCCGCAAGGGCGTGCTCGACGGTATGGGCCTGCCCGGCAAACTGGCCGACTGCCAGGAAAAAGACCCGGCGATGTGCGAGATCTACATCGTCGAGGGTGACTCCGCCGGCGGCTCCGCCAAGCAGGGCCGCGACCGCAAGTTCCAGGCCATCCTGCCCCTGCGCGGCAAGATCCTGAACGTGGAAAAAGCCCGCTACGAGAAGCTGCTGACCAGCAACGAAATCCTGACGCTGATCACCGCCCTGGGCACCGGCATCGGCAAGGCCGGCGGCACCACCGGGGGCGACGACTTCGACGTGGCCAAGCTGCGCTACCACCGCATCATCATCATGACCGACGCCGACGTCGACGGCGCCCACATCCGCACCCTGCTGCTGACATTCTTCTACCGCCAGATGCCCGAGCTGGTCGAGCGCGGCCACATCTACATTGCGCAGCCACCGCTGTACAAGGTCAAGGCCGGCAAGGAAGAGCTGTACCTGAAGGACGGCCCCGCACTCGACGGCTTCTTGCTGCGCATTGCGCTGAACCACGCCAGCGTGAGCACCGGCGGCGCCAACCCGCAAGTGCTGGCCGGAGAAACTTTGGCCGAACTGGCGCGCAAGCACCAAGTCGCTGAAAGCGTGATCCACCGCCTGTCCAACTTCATGGACGCCGAAGCCCTGCGCGCCGTGGCCGACGGCGTGAGCCTGAAACTCGACACCGTGGCCGACGCCGAAGCCAGCGCCGTGGCCCTGCAGGTCAAGCTGCGCGAGCTGAACGCCACCGGCACCCCCGCCGAAGTGGCCGGCGAATTCGACGTGCGCACCGACAAACCCATCCTGCGCATCAGCCGCCGCCACCACGGCAACGTCAAGAGCAGCGTCATCACGCAAGACTTCGTGCACGGCGCCGACTACTCAGCCCTGGCCGAAGCCGCCGAAACCTTCCGCGGCCTGCTGGGCGAGGGCGCCAAGGCCCTGCGCGGCGAAGGCGAGAAGCAAAAGGAAGAAAAAGTCGGCGACTTCCGCCAGGCCATGAAGTGGCTCATCACCGAAGCCGAACGCACCACCAGCCGCCAGCGCTACAAGGGGCTGGGAGAGATGAACCCCGAGCAGCTGTGGGAAACGACGATGGACCCGAATGTGCGGCGGTTGCTGCGCGTGCAGATCGACGACGCCATCGAGGCCGACCGCGTGTTCACCATGCTCATGGGCGACGAGGTGGAGCCGCGTCGGGACTTCATCGAGACCAACGCGCTGCGCGCGGGGAATATCGACGTTTGATGATGGCGGGCAGCAGGTAAGGCCTTGCTTTTACCTCTCCCCACCATCAGCAGCTTGCGTCATGAAGGAGGTGCAGGCATGACGATCACTGTCCTATCCAGCCAGGAATTCAACCAAGCCGCGAGCAAGGCATTGCTAGCCGCAAACAATGGCCCTGTTTTCATCACGGACCATGGCCTGACGACCCATGTGCTCATGAGCCATGGGTTGTACCAGTCACTGAGCAGCGGCCGCCAAAGTATTGCAGACCTTCTGGCCTGGCCAGGCGCTGTCGATGCCGAGTTGGATATAGCGCGCTCGCGCGAACTCGCTGCCGTCAAGCCGTTGTAGTGATCCGCCCGATGCTGCAGCCCAACATGCCGTCGGACGCGTCTCCATCCGGAGACCCCGCCCCCACATCACTCCAGCAACTGGCCTTGCGCCTGCAGGACTTCGCGCAGCAACGCGACTGGGGCCAGTTGCATTCGCCCAAGAACTTGGCATCGGCCCTGATCGTGGAGGCCGGCGAGCTGCTGGAGCACTTTCAGTGGCTGACCGAGGAGCAGAGCCGGAATCTGCCGGCGGACAAGAAGCAGGCCGTTGCCCACGAGATGGCGGATGTGCTGCTGTACCTGGTGCAGATGGCTACGGCGCTGGATGTGGATTTGATCGAGGCGGCGAATGCCAAGATGGAGATCAATGGGGGGAAGTATCCGGTGGGGCAGGAGCAAAGGAAGAAGGAGAGGTAGTTCCTTCACCTATTCATGTTGCGAAGCGCTCCATGGAGCGCTTTTTTTGCTCAAAATGTGCCCAATTTGCTATTGTTTATATAGCAATCACGCGATCGTGAAATCATCACGATAAGTTAGGTGGTTCTGCGTTTCGCAAAAACCAAAACGAGAATTCAACATCGGGCACAACTGTGGTCCCCAAACAATTAAATGCAGAACTCTCAACATCAAGCTCTTATTACGTTCATCTGGAGCATCGCCAATAAGCTGAGGGGACCGTACCGGCCGCCCCAATACCGTAGAGTTATGCTTCCGCTGATTGTTCTACGCCGCTTCGACCTCGTGCTGGCTGAAAACAAGCAGAAGGTACTGGACGAAAAAAAGCGCCTAGAAGACAAAGGCATCACTGGCCCGGCGCTGGAAAAGGCACTGTCACGCATCGCCGCCGCCGACCGCAAGCAGGAGCTGTTCAACACCAGCGGTTTCACGTTTGAGAAGCTGCTAGGTGACGCACCCAACATAGCAGGCAACCTGATCGCCTACATCCAGGGCTTCTCACCACGCGCCCGCGACATCTTCGACAAGTTCGAGTTTGAAACAGAGATCGCCAAGCTGGACGAGGCCAATCGCCTGTATCTGATCATCAAGGAGTTCTGCTCGGTAGACATCAACTTGTCGCCAAAGGCCATCACCAATCTGCAGATGGGTTACCTGTTCGAAGAACTGGTGCGCAAGTTCAACGAGCAAGCCAACGAAGAGGCCGGTGACCACTTCACCCCGCGTGAAGTCATTCGCCTGATGGTTGAACTGGTCCTCACAGGGGAAGACGGCATCTTCGAGCCGGGCATCTATCGCAGTGTGTACGACCCCACTGCCGGTACTGGCGGCATGCTGTCTGAATCTGAAAAAGCCGCCATGGCCAAGAATCCTCAGGCCAACATCGAGCTTTTCGGCCAAGAGTACAACCCCGAGTCCTACGCCATCTGTTGCTCAGACCTTTTGATCAAGGACGAGCCAATCAACAATTTGATCTACGGCGACACGCTGGGCATCAAAGACGCCAAGAACAAGACCAACGGCTTTGTGCCGCACGACGGCCACCCGGACAGGAAATTCCACTACATGCTGGCCAACCCGCCCTTTGGCGTGGAGTGGAAGCCGGAAGAAGACTTCGTGCGTGAGGAGTACGAAGACCAAGGCTTCTCTGGCCGCTTTGGTGCAGGCTTGCCACGTATCAACGATGGCTCGCTGCTCTTTTTGCAGCACATGATCTCGAAGATGCACCAGCCGCCCAAACTGGTCGAGGGCAAGAACGTCGGTGGCGACGGTTCCAAGATAGCCATCGTGTTCAATGGCTCGCCCCTTTTCACGGGCGACGCTGGATCAGGCGAGTCAAATATCCGCCGCTGGATCATTGAGCGCGATATGCTCGACGCCATCGTGGCGCTGCCAGACCAGATGTTCTACAACACGGGCATCTACACTTACGTCTGGATCGTCACCAACAATAAACCCGCCCATCGCCAAGGCCAGGTGCAGTTGATCGACGGCACCCGCCATTTCAAAAAGATGGACAAGAGCCTGGGCAACAAGCGCAACGAACTGTCGGACGAGCACATCAAGGGATTGGTGCGCCTGTATGCAGAGCACGACCACGATGCAGAAGGTGAAGTGCTGGTGGACGGCAAACCCGAGCGTCGGGTTTGCAGCAAGCTCTTCGAGAACCGCGAATTTGGCTTCTTGAAGATCACCGTTGAGCGCCCGCTGCGCCTGAACTTTCAGGCCAGCGCAGAGCGCATTGCCAAGCTGGATGAGCAGAGCGCCTTTGTCAATTTGGCAAGCAGCAAGAAGCGTAAAGACGATGCAGCCTATCGCGCGGAAGTCGCGGCAGGCCAAGAAACACAGGCAGCCATCAAGGCCACCCTGCAGGGCATGGACAGTGAAACGCAGTACCGCAATCGCCCCGCATTCGAGGCTGTGCTCGATGCAGCCCTGAAAAAGTTACCCAACAAGGTTCCTGCGCCAGTGAAAAAAGCCATCTTGGCGGCGCTGTCGGAACGCGACCCCAAGGCCGACATCTGTCTGGATGCCAAGGGCAACCCGGAGCCCGATGCCGATCTGCGCGATACCGAAATCGTGGCCCTGCCGAACGACATTGAATTGCCGCTGCCGCTGGGCTACGACAACGAAACCGGCCACGACGAGCTGTTAGCACTGGTGAAAAGCCACTGCGAGGACTACCTCAAAGTCGAAGTGCTGCCGCATGTGCCGGATGCCTGGATTGACCACAGCAAAACCAAGGTGGGCTACGAAATCCCGCTGACTCGGCATTTCTATGTCTATCAACCGCCGCGTCCGCTGGAAGTGATTGCAGGCGAAATCAGCCAACTCGAAAAAGACATCATGGCCATGCTGAGTGAGGTGGTGTGATGGGATACGCGCAATACAAGGAGCTGGACAGCTCGGGGATCTCATGGTTGCAGAAAAAGCCCATCCATTGGCGAATAAAGAGACTGAAATTCTCAACTGATCTCATCAACAACAAAGTAAGCGTCGAAGATTCGCCATTGCCTTATCTCGGCCTGGAACACATCGAATCATGGACCGGAAGGAAGATCGAGGGTGAAATTAGCAATAGCGAAGGCCTGGCATCGTCGTTCGTAATGGGGGATGTCCTCTTCGGGAAGTTACGCCCATATCTCGCCAAAGTTCACTTGGCTCAGCAGGATGGACTGATTTCGAGCGAAGCATTGGTTGTAAGAAGCAAAGATGAGCTGCATGCCGAGTTTCTGAAGTACTACATGCTGTCCCGTGATTTCATCAACATTGTTGATTCTTCGACTTTTGGCAGCAAGATGCCGCGTGCAAATTGGGATTTCATTGGAAACCTTCCGGTTCTCTTACCAGACGTAGAAGAACAAAAGGTCATCGCCCGCTTCCTCGATTTCAAAACCGTACAAATTGATGCCCTGATCGCAAAGAAAAAATCGCTGCTCGACAAACTTGCCGAGAAGCGCACGGCGCTTATCAGCCATGCTGTCACCAAGGGGCTTGATCCGTTTGTTCCCATGAAGGATTCGGGGGTGGCGTGGCTTGGTGACATTCCAGCGCACTGGAAAGTCATACGCATTAAACACATAACCCCGGTCAAGCGTGGTGCTTCTCCACGCCCCATTGATGATCCCAAGTATTTTGACGATGACGGGGAATTTGCTTGGGTTCGAATCTCTGATGTGTCGGCCAGTGATCGTTATCTTGAAAATACGACGCAGCGTCTTTCCGAACTAGGGTCTTCACTAAGTGTGAAGCGCTATCCGGGCGATCTCTTTTTGAGTATTGCGGGAACGGTTGGAAAGCCAATAATTACAAATATCAAATGCTGCATCCATGATGGATTTGTCTACTTCCCCGATTTGCAGGAGTCAAACGAATTTTTTTACTACCTGTTTGCATGTGGCCAGCCTTATTTAGGGCTTGGGAAGATGGGAACCCAACTTAATCTCAATACCGATACTGTTGGTTGCATTTTGATTGGACTTCCCACCAGGCTTGAGCAGCAAGCGATTGTCGAGTTCCTTGATAAAAAGACTGCGCAACTCGACGCTCAAGTGGCAAGAATAAATGGCGCAATTGATCGACTTAACGAATATCGGTCGGCACTTATTACCAATGCAGTAACCGGAAAAATCGACGTGCGTGATTTTGAGATTCCACCGACCGTCGAAGAGGTGATCTAATGAATGGAGGCTGCTCTCAATGGCGTTGAACGCACAGGGCTATTTCAACTGCCTGAAGTCCTATCTGAATACCAATCACTACGGTGAGCCGCAGGTGAGTGGCAGCGAGGTGGTATTGAAGGAAAAGATATTCGGCCAAATCGGCAGCAAGCCCATTGAGTACAAGGTGAGCTTGCAGACCACGGGCGAAACTCTGGTGATCAAGCTGGACACCAAGAAGAACGGCTCATCACTGCCGTTGTTTCACTTTCTGGACGATACAGCCAAGCCCTGGTCGAAGCGATGTGACTTCGTGGTATTCAACCTGCGCAAGAACAAGCTGCATGTGTACTGCCTTGAGTTCAAGTCAGAGAGCATTCCACACGATGTACCCGATCAGTTGAAAGCCAGTGTGGATTGGCTCAAGGCGCTGCACGCCACCATCAATGCGTACACCACCAAGCGCAGCGCCATTCACGCTACCAAGTATGTACTGAGCAACCATCCTGAACCGACGCCTTATCTGGATGCGGATGGCAAGTACCTGCAGCGCGATCACACGATACGCCACTACCGCTATGCCGACCTCAATGGCATGGCGCTGGCGGATTTGGACAACAGCAATATTGAGGTGATTCGCTAATAGGCGGAATCCGAAGTATTGAAAGGGGAGGAAGATGCACAAAGAAATCGACTTTGAAAACGACATCGAGCACGCACTGATCAGCAGCGGCGGTTACGAAAAAGGTGACCCAAACACCTACGACCCGGAAGCGGCGCTGTTTCCGGCAGATGTCGTTGCCTTTGTGCAGAAAACGCAACCCAAGATCTGGACGCGCCTGACCCAGCTGGACGCCGCCAAAGCGCCCGCGATGCTGATGGACAGCCTAGTGAAAGAGCTTGCTGCCAAAGGCGCCCTGGCGATCTTGCGCGAGGGTTTCAAGTGCGTGGGCAAGACGGTGCGGCTGGCCTACTTTGCGCCCAACACCGGGCTAGACCCCGCGAGTACCGAGCGTTACGACGACAACCGCTTGACCGTCGTACGGCAGGTCAACACCAGGAGCGGGGCCATCCCTGACGTGGTGTTGACGGTGAATGGCTTGCCGGTGGCCACGCTGGAGCTGAAGAACCCGATGTCGGCCACGCGATGGAATGTGGAGAACGCCAAGTACCAATATCGCTTTGAGCGTGACCCCAAGGAATTGTTGTTTGCCTTCAAGCAGCGGTGCCTGGTGCATTTCGCTGTGGATACCGAGCTGGTTTTCATGACCACAAAGCTGGAAGGCCAGGACACGTTCTTCCTGCCCTTTAACCTGGGGAATGACCACGGCGCTGGCAACCCACCGGCAGCGGGCGATGTGCGCACCACCTACCTGTGGCACAAGGCGTTGACGCGTGACAGCCTGATGGACATCTTGGCTCGATTCATCCATCTGGATGTTGAGGAAAAGACCGTCGTCACCGAAAAGGGCATCAAGCGCCATCGCAAAGAGTCGATGATCTTTCCGCGCTACCACCAGCTGGATGCGGTGCGGGCTCTGACCGACCACGCACAGGCGCATGGCTCGGGTCACAACTACCTGATCCAGCATTCCGCTGGCTCAGGCAAATCGAATTCGATTGCGTGGCTGGCGCACCGGCTCTCCAGCCTGCACGATGGTCACAACGAGAAGATCTTTCATTCGGTGGTGGTGATCACCGACCGGCGCGTGCTGGATCAACAGTTGCAAGACACGATCTTCCAGTTCGAGCACAAGCTGGGCGTGGTGCAGAAGATCGACGAAAACACGCAGCAGTTGGCCAAGGCGCTGGCCGATGGCGTGCCGATCATCATTTCCACCATCCAGAAGTTCCCTTTCATCACCCAAGCCATTCGCACGATGGAGGCCAACGGAAAAGGGGTGGCCATCTCGACAGCAGGCAAGCGCTTCGCGGTTATCGTGGACGAGGCGCACAGCTCGCAAAGTGGTGAAACTGCAATGGAGCTGCGCAAGATCCTGAACAAGGACGGCATTGAATCCGCCATTGCCGAGCAATTGCTGGACATGGACGACGATGCCTTGAGCGAAGAGGCAAAGAAGGAGCTGCTGCGCGAACAACTCAAACGCGCCAAGCAGCCCAACCTGAGTTTCTTTGCCTTCACCGCTACGCCCAAGTTCAAGACACTGGCTGTTTTCAATGAACCCGGCTTAAACGGCAAAGCGCCGTTCCACCACTACAGCATGCGTCAGGCCATCGAGGAAGGCTTCATTCACGACGTGTTGGCGTACTACACCTGCTACAAGCGCTACTACAAGTTGATCCAGAAGGTGGAGGCAGACCCGGAAGTGCCACGCCGCAAGGCCGCCCGCGCACTGGCTCGCTTCGTCGAGTTTCACGACTACGAGATCGCGCAAAAGGTCGAAGTGATCGTAGAGCACTTCCGCACCCATACCCGTCACAAGATTGGCGGCCGGGCCAAAGCGATGGTGGTAACCGGCTCGCGTGAGCACGCCGTGCGTTACAAGCTGGGGTTCGACAAGTACATCAAGGACAAGGGCTACACCGACGTTAAATCGCTGGTGGCCTTCTCCGGTGAAATCACGCTCAAAGAATTCGCCGACAAGAAGTTCACCGAAGTGAGCATGAACAACGGCATCAAGGAATCCGAGCTGCCGGAGAAGTTCAATACCGAGGAATACCAAATCTTGCTGGTGGCTGAGAAGTACCAGACGGGTTTTGACCAGCCGCTGTTGCACAGCATGTACGTCGACAAGCGCTTGTCTGGCATCCAGGCAGTACAGACACTCTCGCGCCTGAATCGAACGACACGAGGCAAGACCGACACCTTTGTACTCGATTTTGTCAACGAGCCTGCGGACATCTACACCGCCTTCAAGCCCTATTACGAAGCGACAGACAAGGGCGACGATACCGACCCACAACAACTCAACACGCTGGCGCACACACTCGCCAATTGGAAAATCTATACCGAAGCCGAGGTCAGTGCTTGGTGCGAAATCTGGTTCCGCAATCGGCTGAACCCCACTGGCGGCGAGCACAAGAAATTGAATGGCCTGCTTGATCTGGCGATTGAGCGATTCAAGAAGTTCGGGGAGGAAGACCAGAACCTGTTCAAGGGGCAGCTGGTTAGCTTCCGCAATCTGTATGGCTTTGTTTCCCAGATCGTGCCTTATCAAGACTCCGATCACGAGAAGCTGTACACCTACGCTCGTTTCCTGCTTACCAAGATGCCGCGCACCACGGACAAGCGGACAGTACAGGTCGATGATGAAGTTGAACTTAAGTACTACCGGCTACAAAAAATTAGTGAGGGAGCCATAAACCTTATGGTCGGCGAACCTGAAACTCTGTATGGCCCGGTCAACGTGGGTACAGGTCAAGCTGACGAGGATGTTCAGCTGTCAACTTTGGTGGGGAAGCTCAATGAGCGATTCGGAACTGAATTTGCACCCGCAGACCAGCTCTTTTTCGATCAAGTCCGAGAAACTGCGGTCGCCAATGATCAATTGCGGCAAGCCGTCATGGCGAACAGCATTGAGAACTTCGAACCCGTATTCAATAAGCAGCTTGAAAACCTACTGGTGGAACGGATGGATGGCAATGAAGAGATCTTTGTTAGGTTGATGAATGATGAAGCGTTCAGGAATGTTGCAGCTGGCCACCTGATGCGGACGGTATACCAACAAGTAAAAGCAAGTTCAGAGACAAAGTAAATCGCATCAATTTTCGATGTGCTGGACTGAGAAGCAGCGCGACCCTGCCATCCAAGACATTAGTTCTATGAACACCGATGCTGACGACGCCCCCTCCCCCGGCTGGGACTCCATCTCCGCCCGCCTGGCCCAGCTTTACCCCGGCCAGGAGCCCAAGCACTTTGGCACGCTGATCTCGCACATGCTGGGCGGGCCGGACTCGCTGGACGGCATCAGTGCATGGCGGCGCACGGACCCGGTGCCGCACTGGCACTTTGTGACCTATGGGTTCAGCGAGCTGTATGCCAAGGAGTCCGATGACCCGGAAGTGAGCGGCTATGGCTTCGAGCTGACCTTTCGGCTGGCCATGGAGCCCAGCGAGTTGTCCGATGCCAATGCCGAGCCGCCAACATGGGCGCTGAACTTTTTGCAGAATTTGGCGCGCTATGTGTTCCAGAGCGGCAATGTGTTTCGCGATGGGCACTGGATGACCGCCAACGGCCCGATTGCGCTGGGGCGGACCACGCAGATCTGCTCAATGGGTTTTGTGACTGACCCGGAGCTGGCCGAGCCGCTGGCCACGCCCAATGGCTCTGTGGAGTTCTTGCAGGTGGTGGGCCTGACGGTGGAGGAGGAGCGCGCAGCCAAGCAGTGGCGCACGCGCAATCTGCTGGAGGTGCTGCTGCCGCACATGCCGCTGTGGGTGACCGACCTGGGCCGCGCGTCGTTACTGGCCCACCCGGCGGTGAAGCAGCAGGTGGCCGAGGGCTTGAGGCGCGATGGGTCTGCCAGCGGGGTCCTTTTCACCGATGTGCTGGGCCTCAAGCAAGTGAAGCGGCTGCTGCGCAAGCCGATCACGCAGGTCACGGTGGGCGCTCGCCAGGTAGACGAGTTGGTGACCCTGCTGCCGCTGCGCCTGCCGTTTGGCCGCCCGCTGCGCGTGGCGGGGCATGAGTGGCAGTTGGTGCTGGAGCCTGCTGGCGCCTACGGCAACAATGCGGTGGAGTGGCAGGGCGAGGGCGACCATGTCGTGGTAATGCGCCTGACCGATGCCACCGTGCAGCAACTGGCGCAGACGCTGCGGCCGCATCAGGGCAGCTATGTAATGCCGCTGCTGCCGCAGGTGGAGTGGGTGGTGGAAAAAACGACGATCAAGGATTCGGCCGGCAAGGTGGTCGATGTCATCGGCTGATTAAATGCCGGCTTGTAATGCGGGCAGCGGTGTGGCCGCTGCTGAGGCACCACACATCCCGCTAACCGCAAGCGTGTGCCGCTCTCTTATTCTTGCTTCGTCTGCTTCCAAATCCGATCCGCCCGTTCCCAAGCCGCCTTGGCTGCAGGCTCCGCATCCTTCCAGTTCAAACGGCTGCTCTCGCGTTCAGTGTCCCAGCGCGTCTGCAGATGGTCGCGGGCGTCGTTCCAGTCGCGGTGGCGTCCGTCGATCACGCTCTGATATCCATGGCGGTACGCAGGGGCGTAGTCGTCGTAGGTAAAGGCATCCGAGTAGTACGGCTCCCGGCCATACGCGTCGCGCCAGTAGGCGTCTTCATCCGTGGGGTTGACGGCTTCGGCCGCGCCCTTGCCGGCCAGGCCGCCCACGACGGCACCGACCACGGCACCCACTGCCGCGCCGATGGGGCCGCCGATGGAGCCAGCGGCTGCGCCCGTGACGGCGCCGCCTGCGGCACCGATGCCCGTGCCGATGGGATGGGCGCCGGGTTCTTTGGTGATGGGGTCCAGGTTCATGTCGCGGGTGGGGTCTTGGGGATGGGTCATGGTGGTCTCCTGTTGGTAGATGTGCATACGTCCAGAACTCCATGTTCCACAGCAATGCGCCACGCTGGCGTAGGCCAAGCGCCACAGGCGGCGACAGGTTTGGAGACCGTGGCGCGGATAGTCGCTGCACCCAGCGCGGGCGGGTGACCGCGATGGCTGCGTGGGGCCAGCCGCCCAGGCACAATTGCAGCCCCATGCGTTCCCCCATTGCCATCGTCGACGTTGACCGTCTGGACACCTGGACCCGCTACCGCGCGGGCCTGTGCGATACCTGTGCGGCCAACTGCTGCACGATGCCGCTGGAGGTGCAACTGCCAGACCTGGTGCGGCTGGAGCTGGTGGACCCTTTCGAGGCCGAGCATGAAGAGCTGCGGCACATTGCCAAGCGGCTTCAGAAGGCGCGGCTGATCGACCACTTCAACCACAAGAACGCGGTGTTCACGATGGCGCGGCGGGCCAGTGGGGACTGCAATTTTCTGGACCCGGCCACACGGCGGTGCACGGTATACGACAAGCGGCCCGAGACGTGCCGCCTGCACCCGCAGACGAAGAGCCCCAAGCCGGGGTACTGCGCCTACGGGGCGCGGGACTTGAAGCGCAAGGGCTGGTGAGAGCGCTGGGCCTGGCCTGCATGCGGGCTGTTGGCCCGCACAGGCAGCAGGTGGGCCGATGTTGCGACAAGGCTTGCAGGCATGCCTACGCCACAGCCCCGCTGGCTACACGGTATCGCGCTGCACAAACCCTGACACAGGCTCCGAAGGGGCAGGCACGCTGCGCGCCTCCACCGCATCCACCCGCGCCTGCGGCGGCCCGTGGTGGGCCCACTCGATGAGGGACTGCACAGCGTCTGCAGGGCCGGTGGCCAGGGCTTCGACGCTGCCGTCGCGGCGGTTGCGCACCCAGCCTTGCAGGCCGCGTTGCTGGGCAGCCTGCACCAGGGACCAGCGGTAGCCCACGCCCTGCACGTGGCCGCGGATGAAGAGGTGCTGGGTGACGTCGGCGTGAGGATGGTCGCTGTGGGGTTGCATGGGCGGCACTGTACCGCCAGCCGGGCGCGGTAGGCCACAGACAGGCCTGGCGTGTCGGTGCTCGACCCGGGCGGTGCAGCGCGGTAAGCTGTGGCGCAGCCGTGGACTCTGCCCCGCCTCTGCACAACCTGCACACCCTGCACACCCTGCACACCCTGCACACCCTACGCGCCTTGTACACAGGCCCAGGCCCCCAACCACGCCCTGAATGCCCCACCGCATGACCCCACCCCGCAAAGCCCTGCCCGCCATCGACACCGACCGCTGCACGGGCTGCGGCTGGTGCGTGGCGGTGTGTGCGCCGCATGTGCTGTCGCTGCAGGTGCAGGGCGATGCCAGCTGGGGGCCCAAGCGGTCTGCGCTGCACGATGCGGCGGGCTGCACCGGGTGCGCGCTGTGCGCCGTGCGCTGCCCGTTCGATGCGATCCGCATGGTGCGCACGGGTGCTGCGCCTGGCGTGCACAACGGTTGACAGGGGCAGAGGACGAAGCGGTTTTGTCCCACAGCCGGGGCACTGTGCCTGTGGTGTGATTCAGGGCCCCGGGTTTTGGCCCGGCCGTTCACCCACCACCACTGCATGCACCATGCACAAGGAGCCACGCCATGTCTGAAAAGAAAGCCAGCGTTCACTGGGAGGGCGCCGGCAAGGCCGGCCAAGGCCAGATCAGCACCGAAACCGGCGCGCTGAACAAGTACCCCTACGGCTTTGCCAGCCGCTTCGGCGACGACCGCAAGGGCACCAACCCCGAAGAGATCGTGGGCGCGGCGCATGCGGCCTGTTTCACCATGGCGTTTTCATTCGCTGCCGACAAGGCAGGCATTGCCACCGAAACCGTGGACACCACGGCCAGCGTGCGCCTGTCCAAGGATGGCGACGGCTTCGTCATCGACCGCATTGCGCTCACGCTGACGGCCAAGGTGCCGGGCCTGGACGATGCGGCGTTTCAAAAGCTGGCAGCCGATGCCAAGGCCAACTGCCCGCTGTCCAAGGCCCTGGCTTCGGTGCCAGAGATCACGCTGACCGCCAAGCTGGTGGAATAACTGCGCCGGGCGGGGGGAGCGTGCAGCGCGGTCTGCACACCAGCCCCGGCCCGCGACATGCATCCGACGCCCACGCGGTGATCGGACCACAACGCAGCGCAGGTGCACACGCCTGTCGCTGCGTTTTGCCGTCTACGCAGCACTCCCGATCGTCTTCGTCACCGCGCCCGCACCGCTGCGGCCAGCGCGGCAAACGCCTGCCGGTCCACCGCATGCGTGAAGGCGGTGTTGGGTACCGGGTGGGTGGACAGCTTCACCACCACCAGCTCCGCCGCCGGGTTGATGTGGATGTGCTGGCCCATCAGGCCTTTGGCTTCCAGCGTGCCGTCCGCATCGTGCGGCACCCACCACTGGTTGTGGTACGAGTAGCCCGCGCGCATGGCTGTGCCGGGCGCCTTGCTGAAGCGGGCCGGCTCCGCACCCTTGCGCAGCTCTGCGATGGTGGCCGGCGCGATGATCTGCTGGCCGTTGTAGCGGCCGTTGGCGCGCAGCATTTCTGCCAGGCGGCCCAGGTCGCGCAGCGTGGCGTTCACGCCCACGCTGGTGGACTGGCCGCCGTTGGGGTCGGCAAACACATACCCATCTTCCTGCGCGCCCAGGCGCGACCAGATGCGCTCGGACAGCAGCGTGGCGTAGCTCTGGCCCGTCACGCGCTGCAGCAGCCAGCCCAGCACTTCCGTGTCCACCGACTTGTAGGCGAACGCGGCCCCGTGCTCGCCGTCCTTCTTCAGCGTGGGCAAGAACTCGGCCATGCTTTTGGGCGCGCTGCTGCCGGGCGGCGCGGGCTGCAGGCCTGCAGCGGCCAGATACTGAAAGACGCCGGACGCGGGGTCGGCAAAGTTCTCGGCGTACTGCACGGCGGTGGTCATGTCCAGCGTCTGCTGCACGGTGGCGTCGGCCCAGGCGCTGGTGGCCAGCTCGGGCAGGTAGCGGGGGATCAGCGCTGTGGGGTCGATCACGCCTTCGTGGATGAGCTCGGTCACCAGCAGGCCGGTGAGCGATTTGCTCATGGACCACAGCACGTGCGGCTGGTGGGGCTGCATGCCGGTGTGGTGGCGCTCGTACACCACCTGGCCGCGGTGCAGCACCAGCAGGCCGTCGGTGTAGGTGGCCTTTTGCCAGTCGGCCAGCGTGGTGGTGCCGCCCTGGCCGTCGGGCAGGGGCAGTGTGTCGTTCAGCGGGCGGTTTGCCGCGGGCAGTGCGCTGGGCGTGCCTGCACCGCGCCACACAGTCGCCGTCGGCCCCAGCTCGCGCAGGTGGTGCGCGGCCCAGCGCACGTTGGGGTACTGCAGGATGTTGGCCAGGCGCACGACCTTGTCGGGCGGCGGCGGAAAGCCCTGCATCAGCCGCAGCGCGGCAGGCTGGGTGACATCGGGCGGCGGCAACTGGGGCGCCTGGGCGTGGCCGGCAGAGGCCATGCAGACAGCGGCTGCGGTGGCAGCCAGCGTGACCAGGGCGAAGTGAAGGCGGGGGTAGGGCATGGTGCAAAAGTCCTGCAAAGGTGGGTGGGATGGGGCAGAGCAACGAGGTGACAAGAAAGGGTGAGCTGCTGGTTTGCAGGCCTTAGCCCCGCGCCGCCAGCAGCGCGCGGATCGCTGCCTCGGTGCGGTCGTACTCGCCTTCGCCAAAGTGCTTGTAGCGAATGCGGCCCTGCGCATCGATGAGGTAGGCGGCGGGCCAGTACTGGTTGCTGTAGGCCTTCCAGGTGCCGTAGCGGTTGTCTTGCGCCACGGGGTGCTTCACGCCGTGGCGGCGCATGGCGACCTCGACGTTGCTGGTGGTGCGCTCGAACGGAAACTCCGGCGTGTGCACGCCCACCACGGTGAGGCCCTGGGGCGCGTACATCTCGGCCCAGCGGTTCACGTGGGGCAGGGTGCGTATGCAGTTGATGCAGGCATACGTCCAGAAATCCACCAGCACCACGCGGCCGCGCAGCTGGGCCAGGGTGACGGGATCGGAGTTGAGCCAGCGCTCGATGCCGGTGGACTCGGGCGCGGGGCCCAGGTCGGGCAGCGTGGCGGCCTGCATGGCGGAGCCTGCCGCGTGGGTAGTGGCGGGTGCCGCCACGGCTGCGGCCACGCCAGCGGCAGACGCGAGGAAGGCGCGGCGCTGCAGCGCAAAGGGTGAAGAAGGGTGCGATGTCATGGTGAAAACTCCTTGCTGCGGGCCGCTCACAGCCCGCCAGAAAACGATGGGTAGAACTGCGACAGCCACGCCGTGACCTGGCCATCGATCTCCAGCAACATGGCCAGCGCGACGGCGATGACCACCACGCCGACGACCTGCTGCACGCAGTACGCGTGGCGCGACAGGCGGCGCACTTGGTTGGCCGCCGCCTGGCCGCCGTAGGCGATGGCCAGCATGGGCAGCGCGGCGCCGGTGGAATACGCCAGCAGCAGCACGGCGGTGCCCACACCGGGCGGCTCGGTGGCGATCAGGGTGAGGATGGACGCGAGCACCGGCCCGGCGCAGGGCGTCCACACCGCGCCCAGGCTCAGCCCCAGCAGCAGTCCGCCCCAGTTGCCGCCCGATGACCCCATCCCCACACTGCCCACGCTGCCCATGCGGTGAAGCACGCCCCCCGCGTATTGGCTGAGCCACTGGAAGGGCCGGGGCCACACCGTGAGCACGCCGAACACCAGCAGCATCACGGCGGCGAAGCGGCGCAAACCCTCGGGCGATACGCCCAGCACCTGCGTAAAGCTGCTGAACAGCAGTGCCACGGCCGCGAACGACAACGCAAAGCCCAGCGCGATGAACAGCGGGCGCGTGCGCTGCGCGGGGCCGCCCGCCACCGATGCGCCCAGCACCACCGGCAGCATGGGCAGTACGCAGGGCGCGCCCACGGTCAGCATGCCGGCGGCCACGGCCAGCCAGGGCGATGTGGCAACGGCGGTGGCGGCCATGGTCATGGCGCACCCCCGTGCTCTGCGGCCGGGCGGCGCCACACCTGCGTCTTGCCGAACAGCGGGATGCCGACATAGGCGCGCACCAGCAGCTGGTCGGGCTCGGCGGGGGTGAGGGTGGCGCGGTAGGTCTTGGCGTTTTCGCGGTGGTAGATCTCGCCTTGGTAGTCACCGCTGCCGGTGTCGCGCAGGCCAGACAGCAGCGTCATGCCCAGCGCAGGGCGGGCATCGGCGGCGGCCATGTCGGTGCCGGGGGCGCTCATCGACCGGTGGGCCAGCACGCGCACGACGTTGCCGCACAGGGTGGGGCTGCCACCGGGTTTTGCGCTGATGGAAGTAGCAGTGTTTTTTGCGTCGGCGGCGCACGGAGCGACGTCCACTTCCAGGTTGCCGCTTTCGGTGATCCAGCGGCCCAGCGGGGCCTGGGGGTGGGGGGCTGGTGCCGATGCCGACTGCCCGGCAGTGGCGGGCTGCGCGGCGGCCTCTTGCGCGCTGGCAGCCTGCGCCAGACCCATGGCCAGCGCAGCAGCGGTACCCATGGCGATAGTGGGTTTCATGGCAAGTCCTCGTGAAGTTCAGGAAGACTGCATTGAAGCCAGCGCACGTATCGGCGGTTTGTCGTGCGCGGGCCTTTTGGTATGCGCGCTTGTCGGCAGCGGCGCCAGACAAGTTCAGATACATGCGGGCCTGCTGGGGCATCACCACGCGGCGCCAAAGTCTGGACAATCAACGCCCATGACGACCACGCCCCCGCCCGACCACATCCTGATCGTCGATGACGACGCGGGCATCCGCGAGCTGGCGGCCGAGTACCTGCAGCGCCAGGGCCTGCAGGTCAGCGTGGCGGCCGACGGCCGGCAGATGCGCGAGGTGCTGGCCACGCAGCGCATCGACCTGCTGGTGCTGGACCTGATGCTGCCGGGTACCGACGGCATCACGCTGTGCCGCGAGCTGCGCAGCCCCGGCGCGCCAGCGCTGCCCATCATCATGCTCACCGCACGCAGCGACGAAGCCGACCGCATCCTGGGCCTGGAGCTGGGTGCGGACGACTACCTGACCAAGCCCTTTGCCGCGCGCGAGCTGCTGGCGCGCATCCACGCGGTGCTGCGGCGCACGCGCATGCTGCCGCCCAACCTGGCGGTGGCCGAGCCCGCGCGCCACCTCGCGTTTGGCGACTGGCGGCTCGATACCACGGCGCGCCACCTGCTCGATGCCACGGGCGCGGTGGTGGCGCTGTCGGGCGCCGAATACCGGCTGCTGCGCGTGCTGCTGGACCACCCGCAGCGCATCCTCACGCGCGACCAGTTGCTGCAGCTCACGCAGGGGCGCGATGCCGATGTCTTCGACCGGTCCATCGACCTTTTGGTCAGCCGCGTGCGCCAGCGGCTGGGGGACGGTGCCCGGGGCTCTCGCTACATCAAGACCGTGCGCAACGAGGGCTACGTGTTCTGCGCCGACGTGTTGCCCACGGCAATACCCAAAGAGGCCGCCGCATGACGCTGCGCTGGTGGCCCCGCTCGCTGTTCGGGCGCATCCTGCTGGTGCTGGCGCTGGGCCTGGCGCTGGCGCATGCGCTGACCTTCGTGCTGGCCATCACCGAGCGCAGCATGACCATGCGCCGCGCCATGGTGTCGTACATGGCGAGCGACGTGGCCAGCTCCCTGGCCATGCTGGACCGCCTGCCCGCCGCAGAGCGCGCGCAATGGGTGGATCGGCTGGCACGCCGCAACTACCGCTTCACGCTGACCGCGCCGCTCGACGCGTCCGAGGACCCGTCCGCCATGGCCCGCCTGATTGCCGGCGCCGTGGGTGCCACGCTGCCACCCGGCCGCTCGGTGCGCGTGATCGACCCGCGCATGCCCGGCACCGAGCTGCGCCTGCAGCTGCAGCTGGCCGACGGCACCCCACTGGCCGTGGACATGGCAGAGCCCCGGCTGCAGGTCTCGCCCTGGGTGCTGGGCGCGCTGGCGCTGCAGCTGGCGCTGCTGGTGGGCCTGTGCGCCTGGGCCGTGCGCGCGGCCACGCGGCCCCTGCGCACGCTGGCCGACGCGGCCGATGCGCTGGGTGCCGACCGCCCCGCCGTGCCCCTGGCCGAAGACGGCCCGCGCGAGGTGCAGCGCGCCGCCCAGGCCTTCAACCGCATGCAGCAGCGCATCCAGGCGCACCTGGAGGAGCGCATGCGCATCCTCGCCGCTGTCTCGCACGACCTGCAGACGCCCATCACCCGCCTGCGCCTGCGCGCCGACCTGCTAGACGACACCGCGCTGCAGGGCAAGCTGCACGCGGACCTGGCCGAGATGCAGTCGCTGGTGGAAGAGGGCATTGCCTACGCGCGCTCGTCCCAGGCCGTGCAGGAGCCGCTGCAGCGCGTGGACCTGCGCGCGCTGCTGCAGAGCATTGCGTTCGACTACGCCGATGCGGGCCTGCCGGTGACGCTGCTGCACGCCGACCCGGGCACCTGCGACACGCGACCGCGGGCGCTGCGCCGGCTGGTGTGCAACCTGGTGGACAACGCGATCAAGTTTGCAGGCGCAGCCGAACTGAGCCTGGAGGCGCAGGCAGAGGCACAAGCGCAAGGCCCGTGGCTGCTGCGCGTGCTGGACCGCGGCCCCGGCATTGCGCAGGCCGACCTGGCCGCCGTGCTGCAGCCCTACGTGCGGCTGGAGGATTCGCGCAACCGCGGCACGGGCGGTACGGGGCTGGGCCTGGCGATTGCGAACGAGCTCGCCAAGGCGCTGGGCGGCCGCCTGGTGCTCGGGCCGCGCGCCGAGGGGCCGGGGCTGGAGGCGCGGGTCGAGCTGCCCGGGCAGCAGCCGTAGCGCGCGGCAACTTCCCCAAAAGTTCGAAGCGCGTGTGCAGGCGCGCCGCCGCCACCGCGCGCACCCGCCCCACGCTCACGCCAAGACCCAGGCCGCTGCTACAGTGCCTGTTCCGTGGACTCAGCAGGGGAAACGCCGTGGACAGCACCAGCATTAGCAGCACCAGCAGCACCACTACCAACGCAAGCAGTGGCAGTGGCAGTGGCAATAGCAGCAACAGCAGCAGCCCTCAAATCCGCATCGGCATCGGCGGCTGGACCTTCGAGCCCTGGCGCGACAACTTCTACCCCGGGGGCCTCGCGCACAGCAAAGAGCTGCAGTACGCCAGCCGCCAGCTCACCGCCATCGAGGTCAACGGCACCTACTACAGCACCTTCAAGCCGCCGACGTTCGCCAAGTGGCATGGCGAGACGCCCGAGGGCTTCATGTTCTCGCTCAAGGCCAACCGCTTTGCAACCAACCGCCGCGTGCTGGCGGAGGCGGGCGATTCGATCACGCGGTTTGTCGAGAGCGGCATCTCCGAACTCAAGGACAAGCTCGGGCCCATCGTGTGGCAGTTCATGCCCGGCAAGGTTTTCGAGCCCGGCGACTTCGAGGCCTTCCTTGCGCTGCTGCCCCAGCAGGTCGATGGCCACCGCCTGCGCCATGTGCTCGACGTGCGGCACGAGAGTTTTGCCACACCAGATTTCATCACGCTGGCCCGCCGCTACGGCTGTGTGCCGGTGCACACCGACTCCGACAAATTCCCGGCCATCGCCGATGCCGAGGCAGACTTTGCCTACCTGCGGCTGATGCGCAGCCAGGCCGATGTGCCTACCGGCTACACGCCCGAGGCGATTGCGCAGTGGGCGGATGGCGTGCGCGCGTGGACGGGTGGCGAGCGGCCGCGCGATGTGTTCGTGTACTTCATCAACGGCGCGAAAGAGCGGGCCCCGGCAGGGGCGATGGAGCTGATGGCGCAGCTGGGGGTGCGGGGGTTGGAGTGAGTGTCTGAAGCCTTGCGTCGGGGCGTGTCCGCGGCATGCGTGCGGGCCCTGGCTTCGACAGGCTCAGCCCGAACGGGTGGGGTGGGGKGGGGKGGGGTGGGCAGGTAAAACCTTGGGGGCTTCGGCACAGCGTACGACGTCATTTACAAACCAAATCGGCCCCTAACGCTTGCCTGCAAAGCGCTAACAGCTATATTTTTCATGGCAAATCCGCACGAGTGCATTGACACCACAGCCCCGTGCCGGCGCTTGCGCGCAACACTCGCAGGGCGCCGGCGCTTGACGTCCTCCCAAGCCCGTCAGGTACACTGCGCCTCTTCATGCCGTACACCACCCCCGCCCTCGCCGCACGCGCCACTGCCTTCCAAGGCATGGGCATGATGCAGCGCGCGTTCTTCGCGCGGGCTGTGGTTGCACGAATGATTACCACCATTACCCCCGCGGCCACCTGAGCACGCGCAGGTGGCCGTTTCGGCAGCCACCTGGTGATCGCTCTCTTCTCCCCCAAGACGAATGTGAATGAAACCCAGCTCTGGCAGCTGGGTTTTTTTGTTTGTTCGTTTGATTGATTGTTTTGCAGTCGTTTGGAGAAGCCCATGTTCCGCGATCCCGTCCAGTCCCTAGAAGACCCGTCGTTCCAGCCCACAGCTGCGGCCATGCGCCCCCTGCGCGTGGGCATGATCGGCATTGGCACCGTGGGCGCGGGCACCTTCCGCGTGCTGGCGCGCAACCAGGCGCTGATCGCGGGCCGCGCGGGCCGGGGCATCGAGGTGGTGGTGGTCGCAGCGCGCAACCTGGCCCGCGCCGTGAGCGTGGTGGGCAAGGACGTGGCGCTGACCAACGACCCGATGCAGGTCGCCACGCACCCCGACGTGGACGTGCTGGTGGAGGCCGCGGGCGGCACGGGCCCGGCGCGTGACTGGGTGCTGGCCGCCATCCGCGCGGGCAAGCATGTGGTCACGGCCAACAAGGCGCTGCTGGCCGAACACGGCAACGAGATCTTCGCCGCCGCGCGCCAGCACGGTGTGGCCGTGGCGTACGAGGGCGCGGTGGCCGTCAGCATCCCCATCGTGAAGGCACTGCGCGAGGGCCTCACGGCCAACCGCATCGAATGGGTGGCGGGCATCATCAACGGCACCACCAATTTCATCCTGAGCAAGATGCGCGATGAAGGCGTGGGCTTTGCCGAGGCCCTGGCCCAGGCGCAGGCGCTGGGCTATGCCGAAGCCGACCCGACCTTCGACATCGAGGGCATCGACGCGGCGCACAAGATCACGCTGCTGGCGGCCAACGCGTTCGGCATGCCGCTGCGCTTTGCCGACGCGCAGGTGGAGGGCATCACCGCGCTGCAGGGCCTGGACGTGGCCTGCGCCGAGCAGCTGGGTTTTCGCATCAAGCTGCTGGGCGTGGCCCGCCGCCGCCAAGATGGGGACGCCGACGGCGTGGAGCTGCGCGTGCAGCTCGCGCTGGTGCCCGCCACGCACCTGCTGGCGCATGTGAACGGCTCGATGAACGGCATCATGGTCAAGGGCGACGCCTCGGGCGTGACGATGTACTACGGCGCAGGCGCAGGGTCCGAGCAGACCGCATCGGCCGTGATCGCCGACCTGGTGGACGTGGCGCGGCTTCACGGCACCCACGCGGCGCAGCGTGTGCCGCACCTGGGCTTTCATGCCAACGCCATCAGCGACGACCTGCCCGTGCTGCCCCGCGCCGCCGTGCGCACGCTCCACTACCTGCGCGTGCCCGTGCACCAAGCCCAGCAGATCGAGGCCGTGGGCGCGTGGCTGGCGGCCCAGCACGTGCCCGTGGCGCAGGTGCAGTTGGCATGCGCCCAGCACGTGCCCGCCGGGGGCACGCCCCAGGTGCTGGTGCTGACCGACGCGGTGGCGCAGGCCACGGTGGACCTGGCCGTGCACGCACTGGGCGCGCACCCGGCAGTGGCCGGGCCGGTGGTGTCGCTGCGGGTGGAGATGCTGGAGGGGTGATGCCGAGGGGTTGCCGCGGGTGGTGCCGAGCTGCACGTCGCACCCTGCCATCACCACCCCGCACCCACCCCCACCCCCCACCGTTCACGCTGAGCCTGTCGTGGCGCCGCGCAAGGCTTCGGCAAGCCCAGCCCGAACGGTATGGGTGGGTTTGACGGTGCTTGAAGACCCCAGCAGGCCCCATCGCTTGCCTATCAAGCGCCAAGAGCTATGAATGGCATAGCAAACAGTGGCTAGATGCCAGGCCCTCGTTCCACCAGCGCCGCCATGGCCAGCGCTTGCGGCGTGCCTTCCGCCGTCAGCCCCTCGACGACGCCGGCGCGGTCCGTGTCCGTGCGGTTCTGGCTCACCTTCCAGATGCCTTCCCAGCGCTCCACCGCCAGCTCCACGCCCACGATGGCGCCCAGCAATTTCTGCAGGTAGTCGGCGGGCGCGGCGTCCACGTGCCAGGGGTGCGGGCGGTGCGATTCATGCGCCTCGGTCAGGGTGTGCAGGATGGCGCGCAGGCGCTCGGGGTTGCCGTCTATGGCGCTCAACGTGCCGTGAGCATGCACCGTGGCGTAGTTCCAGGTGGGCACCTGCTTTCCGTCGATGGCCTTGGACGGGTACCACGACGGCGACACATACGCCTGCGCGCCGTGGAACACGGCCACCGCGTGCTGCGGCAGCAGCGGCCACACGCCGTTGCCACGGCCCACGTGGCCCACCAGCGTGCCGTGCGGGCCGCGCGTGGGGTCCAGGTACAGCGGCACGTGGTTGACGTGCAGGGCGCCCTCGTGCGACACGACCAGGGTAGCCAGGGGCTGGTCCCGCACCAGGCCTTGCAGGACGGCGGCGTCGGTCACCTGGAACTGGCGGTTGGCGATGGTCATGTCAGGCTCCTTCCCCTTCAACTTCCAGCACGGGCGCGCAGTCGATCTGCGTCTTGACCGAATTGGCCAAAAAGCATGCCGCGTGCGCCTGGTGGTGCAGGTCGGCCAGCACCTCTGCGGTCGGTGCGTGCGCGGCATCAAAGCGTGTGACGGGCCGCAGCAGCACGTGCGAGACCACCAGGCGGCCCTGCGCGTCCTTGGCCATGGTGCCCACGGCCGCATCGGTGTAGCTGTCCACGCGCCAGCCTGCGCGGCAGGCGAAGTCCAGGAACCACAGCATGTGGCAGCTCGACAGCGCGGCCACATAGGCTTCTTCCGGGTCCACGGCCGCGGCGTCGGAGTAGGGCAGCGGCACCACATGCGGCGACGACGAGCCGGCCACCACGGCGCCGCCATCGAACTGCCAGCTGTGCGCGCGGTGGTAGCGCTTGTCCAGAAAGTCGTCGCTGCCACGGGACCAGGCGATGGTGGCGGTGTGCTCGGCCATAGGATCTTTCTTGTGGGTCCGGGCCTCGCAGGCAGCCCGGATGGTTTCTAAAATGGTTCTTCAGTTTATGGCGGCATTGCCACAACCAAGGGGCCAATTCATGCCGGTTGCCAGAGCCAATCCCAAGACGCCCACCGCCCCCGCTGGTACATCCAGCGCTCGCCCGGGCCTGCTGCGCCAGCAGGTGTACGAGCAGCTGCGCGGCGCCATCGAGCAAGGGCGGCTGCCCGCAGGCACGCGCCTGCCACCGTCGCGCGAGCATGCGGCCGGCCTGGGCGTGTCGCGCAACACCGTGCTGTGGGCCGTGCAGCGCCTGCAGGCCGAAGGGTATGTGGAGGCCCGTGTGGGCGACGGCACCTATGTGTCGCAGGCCGCGGGTACGGCGCCCACGCAAGGCCTGGTGGCGCCGCCGCGCGGGCTGTCGAAGCGCGGGCAGCTCATCGCAGAGACGGCGGCGCGCTGGCGGCCGCCGCATGTGGCGGCGCGGGCGTTCCGCATCGGCGCACCCGAGGTGGACACCTTTCCGTTCGCGCTGTGGGACCGCCTGGCCCGCCAGGCCAGCCCCGGCCAGCGCAGCGCCCGCGCGCAGTACCTGGACCCTGCGGGCGACCCCCAACTGCGCCAGGCCATTGCGCTGTGGCTGTGGGCGTCGCGCGGCATCCGCTGCGATGCGGCGCAGGTGGTGGTGTGCTCGGGCTCGCAGCAGGGCATCGATCTGATCGCCCGGCTGCTGCTGGACGCGGGCGACGAGGTGCTGGTGGAAGACCCCGGCTACCCCGGCATCCGCGCCAGCCTGCTGGGTCACGGCGTGCTGGCGCGGCCCGTTGCGCTGGATGCGCAGGGCCTGCGCATCGCCGAGGGCGCCGCGCAGTGGCCCGGTGCGCGCATGGCCGTGGTCACGCCCACGCACCAGTTCCCCACCGGCGTGTGCATGCACCTGGCGCGGCGCCAGGCCCTGCTGCAGTGGGCCCGCACGCACGACGCCTGGGTGGTGGAGGACGACTACGACGGCGAATTCCAGTACGGCAAGCACGATGGCAAGGCCCAGCGCGTGCCCGCCCTGTGCAGCCTGCCGGGCTCGGAGCGGGTGTTGTACGTGGGCACGTTCTCCAAGACCCTGCACCCCGGGCTGCGCCTGGGCTTCGTGGTCGTGCCGCCCGCGCTGGTGGAAGCCTTTGCCATGGCCCGCGCCATCACCGACCGGCACGCGCCGGGCGACGCCCAGGCGGTGCTGGCGCGCTTCATCGCCGAAGGCCACCTGCTGCGCCACCTGCGCCAGATGCGCGAGCTGTACCAGCATCGCCAGCAGGTGCTGATTGATGCCCTGGCCGATGCCAGCGGCGGCGCACTGCAACTGGCGCCCAGCGACCGGGGCATGCACCTGCTGCTGGAAAGCGCGCCCGGCAGCAACGACGAAGCCCTGAGCCGCAGCGCGCTCACCGCCGGGGTGATGCTGGCGCCCCTGTCGCGCTACGCGATGGAGTCGACCCGGCGCGGCTGGCTGTTCGGCTATGCGGGCTACAGCGAGGCCGAGATCGTGGCCGCGGCCCGGGTGGTGGCAGCTTTGTCCTTGCCACACGTGCGCGCGCCGCATACAAACGTGTCGTCCACCCCGCCACACACCCGCAGAAAGACGGCATGACCACTTTGAAGAAAATCGCGTTCACCTCGTGCATGTCGACCGAGGTTTTTTCCGCACGCCAGCCCGTCTGGGAAGACATAGGCTGGCACAAGCCCGACGTGCTGGTGTTGCTGGGCGACTCGATCTACATCGATTGCCCCTGGCCCAAAGGACCCGACGGCATGGTCACCGAACCCGCATTGCTGAACCCAAGCGATTTTGCGGCGCATGTGCACCGCCTGTACCGCAAGCAACTGGCAGTGCCCGAGTTTCGGACACTGCTGCAGCAAGACGGACTGGCCACTTACGCGATCTGGGATGACCACGACTTCCTGTGGAACGACGCGCGTCAACAGCAGGCCTTGAGCCACTTGGAGCACGCGGTCTACTCCAGCAATCTGTTTCAGTGCTGGCGCGACGCATTGGCGGGTGTTGCGCCGTTCCCAGTCACCGCGATGGACCCGCGGGTGCTCAAGAACATCGGCGTGCCGCGAGGGCAAGTGCGCTTCAACGACGCCATGCCTGGCTACCGCTGCCAGGTGCTGTTTGCCGGGTCGGTGGTGCTGCACCTGACGGACGGGCGCTCGTGGCGCGACGGGCCGACGCTGTTGGGCACCCAGCAAAAAGCCACGATGCAGGCGCGCATGGCCGACTATCCGAACGCGCGGCATCTGGTGGCCAGCGGTTCGACCATCAACGGCTGGGAGATCAACGGCTGGAAGCACTATCCCGAAGACCTGAGGTGGCTGTTGGCGTTGGCCGAAACGTATGACGTGCGCGTGCTCAGCGGAGACATCCACGAGATTGATCGCAAGGCCACATGGACGGAAAAGGGTGGGCGCCAGCTGCACGAGTACATCGCCTCCGGGGCGGCAGTGGATTTCGCTCCACCGTTGCTCGCCGGGTTTTTCCCAGCCAACATTCCTGTGACAGCCCAGCGCCAGTTCGGGCTGATCACCCTTCAGGATGGTCTGCCTCCCAACGTGCAGTTCTTCAAGGACGGACGGCGACAGGGCGACATCAGCGACCCGGTACCGGGCGCCTGACACCCACGGGCGGTTGCCAGGCCCAGCCATCGCAGTACCGCAGTTAACCCGCTACCGCGCTACCGCGCTGCAGTGCCCGCGCCTGCGTCCACCGCCGCCCCGCGCCACCACTGCTTCGACAGCGCAGGCCGCCGAATATCCAGCCGCTCCCCCATCACGGGCGCCACCAGCGGGACGCCCGCCTTGTCGGCCAGTGCGGTGATGCGGTCGAACGGGTCGGTCCACACGTGCATCGCCAGATCGAACGTGCCGTTGTGGATGGGCATCAAATGGTGGCCCTTCACGTCCAGGTGGGCCTGCAGGCTTTCCTCGGGCTGCATGTGAACGTCGGGCCATTGGGCATCGTAGGCGCCGGTTTCGATCATGGTCAGGTCGAACGGGCCGAAGCGCTCGCCGATGGCCTTGAAGCCGTCGAAGTAGCCCGTGTCGCCGCTGAAGAAGATGCGCGTCGCATCGGTGCCTTCGCCTGCCTCCATCACCCACGACGCCCACAGCGTGCGGTTGCCGTCGGACAGCGTGCGGCCCGAGAAGTGTTGCGCGGGCGTGGCTACCAGCTTCACGCCGGCGATGGTGGTGCCTTGCCACCAGTCGAACTGCTGCACCTTGGCCGCCGGCACGCCCCAGGCGATGAGGCGGTCGCCCACGCCCAGCGGCGTGACGAAGTGCGCGACCTTGGGGGCCAGCTGCAGGATGGCCGCGTGGTCCAGGTGGTCGTAGTGGTCGTGCGACAGCACCACGCCGGTGATGGGCGGCAGCTCGTCGATGGCAATCGGCGGCGCATGGAAGCGCTTGGGGCCCATGAAGGAAAACGGCGAGGCACGCTCGGAGAACACCGGGTCGGTCAGCCAGAACTGGCCCTGCAGCTTGAGCAGCATGGTCGAGTGGCCCAGGCGCCACAGGCTCAGGTCCGGCGCGGCCAGCAGGTCGGTCTGCGTGAGCGGCAGCACCTGGGGCGGCTTTGCGGGCACCGCATCGGCGGGCTTGTCGGTCATGAAGCGCCACATGATGCCCATCGTCTTGGCAAAACCCGGCGCCTGGCGCGGCGCGGCGTTGCGGAACTTGCCGTCCACCTGTTGGGGCGACTGTTCATACGATGTTGCCGGCAGGGAGGTGCAGGAAAGGATGCTGTAGGCCATGGCGGTGACGACGGTAAGGATGAGGAAGATGCGGGGAATTGGTGGAATGCGGCGAAGCATAAGTGCTTTTTCCGAAAAGTGCACTGCACAGTGTAGTTCACTTTTATAAAAAGTAAACTCCCCGGTGTAAAATGGGGCCATGACCGAGCCTGCCACAGTGATTGCCCCCACCCGCCTGACCGACCGCAAGCGCGAGGCCATCGTGCAGGCCGCCATCGGCGAGTTCCGCGAACATGGTTTCAACGGCACCAGCATGGACCGCGTGGCCGCGGCGGCCGAGGTGTCCAAGCGCACGGTGTACAACCACTTTCCCAGCAAGGACGAGCTGTTCGGCGCCATCCTGGACCACCTGTGGGACCGCAGCCATTCGCTGCCCGACGTGGCCTACGACGCGCACCAGCCGCTGCGCGCACAGTTGCTGGCGGTGCTGGACCAGAAGATGGAGCTGCTGAACGACGCGAGCTTCATCGACCTGTCGCGCATGGCGATGGCCGAGATGATGCACACCCCCGAGCGCGCCCGGGCCATGGTGGCGCGCCTGTCCGAGAAGGAGGAGGGCCTGCCCCGCTGGATTCGCGCCGCCCAGCAGGACGGCGCACTGCGCGCGGGCGTGGACCCGCAGTACGCCGCCCACCAGCTGCACGGCATGGTCAAGTCGTTCGCCTTCTGGCCCCAACTGGCCATGGGCGGCGCACCGCTCACCGCGCCCGAGCAGCAGCAGGTACTGGGCGATGCGGTGGACATGTTCCTGGGCTTCTATGCGGTACCGCGCCAGGGCGCTGCAGCCGTTTGAAGCCGTTTTGATGGCGCCTTGATCCTGCCTTTTTGAAACCGCGAGCCGTTACGCTCGCCGCTCCACCGGTCTCTTCATCCACTCACCCGCAGCGCCGCCATGCCCCTCGCCCCCTACCTCGATACCTTCCCCACCGTCGATACCGGCGTCTTCGTGCACGACTCCGCCCAGGTCATCGGCGATGTCACCCTGGGCCGCGACAGCTCGGTGTGGTGCAACGCGGTGCTGCGCGGCGACGTGAACCGCATCGTGGTGGGCGAATGCAGCAATGTGCAGGACCTGACCATGGGCCACGTGTCGCACCGCAATCCAGCCAAGCCCGAGGGCTCGCCGCTCGTCATCGGCAACTACGTGACCATCGGCCATTCGGTCATCCTGCACGGCTGCCGCATCGGCGACGAGTGCCTGATCGGCATGGGCTCGATCGTCATGGACGACACGGTGATCGAAGACCGCGTGATGTTGGGTGCTGGCAGCCTAGTCTCGCCCGGCAAGGTGCTGGAAAGCGGCTACCTCTACATCGGCCGGCCCGCGGTGCGCCAGCGCGCGCTGACCGAGGCTGAGATCGCGTACCTCAAATACTCGGCCGAGCACTATGTGCGGGTGAAGAACAACTACCTTGCGGGCGGCACCGCGATGGGGACCTAGCCACCGGACGGACAGGGTCCCGCCGCCCAGGCGCCCCGCGGGTCCGCACGCATCACGATGCCCGCACCAGCCAGCGTTTGCCGCTGGGCAGCCCGTTCCGCGATCGCATAGCGATGTGTGCACCCAGCCAATGTCTTTCGCCTGCGCCGATAATCGGCATCCGCCCCATGGCGGCCCCCACCATGCCTGCCGCCGCCCTCTCCCCCACCACCACGCGCGTGCTCGCCGTCATCCCGCCGATGACGCAGCTGAACACGCCCTATCCGTCCACCGCGTACCTCACGGGCTTTCTGCGCTCGCGCGGCATCACCGCGTTCCAGGAAGACCTGGCGCTGGCCCTGGTGCTGCGGCTGCTGTCGCCCGACGGCCTGAAGGACGTGGCGGCGCGCGTGGCGGCCCTACCTGCCAAACAGCGCAGCCCCGCCGTGCAGTCGTTTGCCGCGCAGCAGGACCGGTACCTGGCGACCATCGGCCCGGCCATTGCCTTTTTGCAGGGCCGCGACAGCACGCTGGCGCACCGCATTGCCGGGCGGCACTACCTGCCCGAGGGGCCGCGCTTCGCGACGCTGGACGTCTATGTGGACGACGAAGGCGGCGACCCGCTGGGCTGGGCGTTCGGCGCTCTGGGACTGCACGACAAGGCCAAGCACCTGGCCACGCTGTACCTGAACGACCTGGCCGATGTGCTGCGCGACGCGGTGGACGAGCGCTTCGAGTTCGTGCGCTACGCCGAGTCGCTGGCGGGCAGCCAGCCCACGTTCGACCCGCTGGCCACGGCGCTGGCCGCGCCGCCCACGCTGGTGGACGACCTGCTGGTGCAGCTCACGCACGAGGCCATCGAGCGCCACCAGCCCACGGTGGTGCTGCTGTCGGTACCGTTTCCAGGGTCCGTGTACGCGGCGTTTCGCATCGCGCAGGCCGTCAAGGCCCGCTGGCCGCACATCGCCACGGTGCTGGGCGGCGGCTTTGTGAACACCGAGCTGCGCGAGCTGGCCGACCCGCGCGTGTTCGACCATGTGGACTACGTGACGCTGGACGCGGGCGAACGCCCGCTGCTGGCGCTGCTGGAGCACCTGCAGGGCCAGCGCGGCCGCCAGCGCCTGGTGCGCACCTTCGTGCGCAACGACGGCGAGGGCGGCGATGGCGCGGTGCAGTACATCAACATGATGGAAGCCGACGTGGCCTTTGCCGAGGTGGGCACACCCACCTGGGACGGCCTGCCGCTGGACCGTTATCTGTCGCTGCTGGACATGCTCAACCCCATGCACCGGCTGTGGAGCGACGGGCGCTGGAACAAGCTCACCGTGGCGCACGGCTGCTACTGGAAGAAGTGCAGCTTCTGCGACGTGAGCCTGGACTACATCAGCCGCTACGAGGGCGCGAGCGCCGAGGTGCTGGCCGACCGCATCGAATCAATAGTGCGCGAGACGGGCCAGACGGGCTTTCACTTCGTGGACGAAGCCGCGCCGCCCAAGGCGCTCAAGGCCCTGGCGACCGAGCTGATCGCGCGCAACGCCGGCATCAGCTGGTGGGGCAATGTGCGGTTCGAGAAAACCTTCACGCCCGACTTGGCCGAGCTGATGGCCGACAGCGGCTGCATCGCGATATCGGGCGGGCTGGAAGTCGCGTCCGACCGGCTGCTGCAACTGATGAAAAAAGGCGTGTCGGTGGACCAGGTGGCGCGCGTGACCAAGGCGTTCACCGACGCGGGCATCCTGGTGCATGCGTACCTGATGTACGGCTTTCCGACGCAGACCGTGCAGGACACGGTGGACGCGCTCGAATACGTGCGCCAGCTGTTCGCCAACGGCTGCATCCAGAGCGGGTTCTTCCACCGCTTTGCGTGCACGGTGCACTCACCCGTCGGCAAGAACCCCGAAGAGTACGGCGTGACGCTGGCACCTTTGCCGCCGGGCGACTTTGCGAAGAACGACGTGGCCTTCATCGACCCCACGGGCGTGGACCACGATGCGCTGGGCGCGGGCCTCAAGAAGGCGATCTACAACTACATGCACGGCATCGGGGTGGAAGAGGACGTGCGCATGTGGTTCCCGTTCAAGGTGCCCAAGACGACGGTAAAGCGGGATCGGATCGAGCGGGCGCTGCGGGAGCGGGGTTAGTGCAGACGCAGCATTGTTCGACGGTCGTCTCCACCATTCGCCGAGGTTCGCCACCAGCATGCAGTGCGCGCGCTTGAAGAACGCATAATCCGCCCAAAACTATGTGCCTCCCATCCAGGCACCGGCGGAGGCCGAAATGATGAAGGATCGGAGAGAACCATTGCTTCTTGCCCGTCAGCCCACGGCCTGTGTCAACGGGATCAGGCCAACTGTTGGGGCTGCGATAGCATCCATTTTTCTGTCGCTTCCGAGCTCATTGCTGGCGGCCGGAGGCCCCGGCTTCGGAGGCAGCGTCTTGTGGGAACTGTGGGGGTTGCCCATGCTGGGGTTGGCCGCGACTGGTGTGGTCATGGCTTTGCGAGGGAAAGCGGGCGCGTGGGGTATTACGGTCGGTTGTTTGGGCGCTTTGATTGCGCTGATCTGCTTGAGCGATAAAGGCCTGCTCGGAACACTCTTCCTGGGTCCCTGGGCACTTTTTATCGGCACGCTGCTGTTGGGTGTACTTCCGGCATTTTTACCCAGCAGCCCACCCCCGGCTCCGGCGTCTGATTGCCACTACGCTGACGGAACTGACATTCAGGTTGGCGATCGGGTGTCCCTGACGGACCTTGACAATTCGCTCGGCACCATCGCCGCTGTCGTCGGCACCAACCAATGGGGTGCGGGGTACTCCAAAGAGTCCTTCAACAACATTTCGCAGGGATTTCTCGTCGTATTGGATGATGGGCGCAAGCTGTTCTTCGACCGATCAAAACAAGCCCTCCATTTCATCGCGAGAGCACGCGACGGCGTGCCGCTTGAAACACTTCCTTCGCGCATGGGCTAGAACCTTCGGTATGGCATGCCGAGCCGGCTGGAGTGCCGCACATTGGCCGCACTGGCCGCGAGGAAGGGGTATCAACATCCAAGATGGCGACAGCGTAGAAGTACAGAGTGCATGCCCGTGGTATCCACTACGGCTATCCAAAATGGCTGCCCACTGCGGAGCAACGCAGTTCAATGACTGAACCACAACGCGCACCCCGTTTCCGAGCCGCCATTTTCGACATGGACGGCCTGCTCATCGACTCCGAGCGCGTGACCCTTCGCGCCTGGATCGATGCGGCAAAAACGTTGAACTGCGTACTGGCGGAGGCGGACTACCTGCAGGTCGTGGGTCGCGCGTCGCCGGATTCGGACGCCCTGCTGACTGCGATGCTGGGAGGGCGGCGGATGTTCGAACAGGTGCTGCGCGAGGTCGCCACACGGCTCGCAGACACCGACAGCGAGCCGCTGTTTCCCATCAAGCCGGGTGCCGCCGTGCTGCTGCAAACTCTGCGCGATGCCGGAGTGCCGTGCGCAGTGGCTTCGTCTTCACGCCGCGATGAGATCGAGCACCGCCTCGCGCGCGTGGGTGTGTTGCACCACTTCCAGGCGCTGGCGGGCGGCAACGAGGTGGAGCGCGGCAAGCCCGACCCGGCGCTTTACCGGCTGGCCGCAGCGCGGCTGGGCGTGGACCCGGCGCAGTGCCTGGCTTTCGAAGACAGCGAGAACGGGGCGCGTGCAGCGCAGGCGGCGGGCGTGGCAGTGGTGGTCGTGCCCGACCTCAAGCACCCTGCGGACGACATCGCAGCACGCTGCCACGGCGTGCTCGCGTCGCTGGAGGTGGCGTACGGACATGTAGGGCAGTGGTTTATCGATAACAGAGCAACGCAGAAGCGCCTGTGAAAACAGGCCTTGAAGGGAGGGCGCTCTGGAAGACCGGAGCACATCCGGGCGGCATGTTCTGGCACTCAGAAAGTGGCCTGCCCGCTTGTGTGCACCGCCACCAGCTATCAAATGTGAAGCAAAGCGGTACCCCACCGCGCTATTTCTATTTCTGCTTCTGGTATGCGTTGTGCGCAGGCACCCCGCGGTCCGTGTCCTGCAGCCCGCGTTTGACATCCTTGTACGCCTGCTCGATCTCCGGGTGGCGTTCGCCATCGGTCATGTCGGTGGACTGGTCGCGTTCGTGGGGCAGGCGGGCTTCCGGGCCACCCAGGTCTTCAGGGCCGCTGCCGGGCTGCTCTGTCGGGTTGGTGGTGTTCGTGCGGCGCTCGGTGCGGGCCGGCACGGGGGCGGATGGGGTGACGTCTTTTTCTTGGCTGGGGGATTGGGCCATGGAGCCTCCGGATACTGGTGGGCGTCGCGCTGCGACGGGGCGGCCTGAGAGGCCGATGCACCATGCTATGCAGCGCAATCGCGCGCCCATGTAGGCGGGTGCGCCCACCCGGCGCGGGGCGGTGACCGATCTGCGGCCCGCGCGGCATGCGACACTACTGTATGTCTCAACAGGTGTGGGCCGCGCAGGCCCTTGAATCGTTCGATGCGGTGGTGCAGGCCACGCCGGGTTTTCGCAGCCGCACCGGCCAGCGGCGCATGGCCGAGCAGGTGGCGCACACATTCAGCTCCGCCACGCTGGGCAAGGTGGACAGCGAAGACGGCGACGCCGCCGCGCCCACGCGCGCCATCGCGGTGATCCAGGCCGGCACGGGCGTGGGCAAGTCGCTGGCCTACTGCGCCCCCGCCATTGCACTGGCGCTGTCGCGCGGCACGCGGGTGCTGATCTCCACCGCCACCGTGGCGCTGCAGGAGCAGTTGGTCAACAAGGACCTGCCCGCGCTGGCCGCGCTCATGCCCCAGCCCTTCAAGTTCGCGCTGGCCAAGGGGCGCGGGCGCTATGTGTGCAAGCTCAAGCTCGACCGCCTTGCGGGCACGGGCGAGGCCGAGGACGAATCCGACGACGACGATCTGTTTGCCGAAGAAGAAGCCGCCGCCCGCGCCAAGCGCCCGCGGCAGGAGACCGAGGCGCGCATCCAGTTCTACGGTGCCATGGCGCAGACCCTGGCCAAGGGCGCGTGGGACGGCGACCGCGACAGCCTGGAGACCCCGCCCGAGCCCGAGGTGTGGAGCCCCGTGGCGGCAGAGGGCGCATCGTGCACCGGCAAGCACTGCCCCGCGTTCAGCCAGTGCACCTACTACGACAAGCGCAAGGAGCTGGTGGGCGCACAAGTCATCGTGGCCAACCACGACCTGCTGCTGTCGTCGCTGGGCGCGCGCGTGCTGCCCGAGCTGGACAACTGCCTGCTGGTGCTGGACGAAGCCCACCACCTGCCCGCCACAGCGCTGCAGCAGTTCGCGTGCAGCATGGACATGTCGCGCCTGACCTGGATCGACCGCCTCTCCAGCCGGGGCCTGCGCATCGGTGCGCTGCTGGAGGTCGAAGAGATTGCCGACATCCCGCGCCACGCGGCGCAGCTGCGCCAGACGCTGCAGGACCTGGCGCGCATCGTGATGGACGTGTACGGCGCGGCGCTCAAGAGCCAGAAGGACACCTGGGGCCCGGCGCGCGTGCGGGTGCCGCGCGGCGAGCTGCCCGAGCCGCTCATCGCACCGCTGGGCCTGCTGGCCGCCAGCGCCGACGGGTTTCTCGAGGCCCTGCGCGCCATCAGCAAGGCCCTGCGGGCCGAGATGCGCGACAAGCCGGAAGAGGCCAAGCGCCTGTCCACGCTGTACGCGCAGATCGGCATGCTCGCGCCGCGGCTGGAAGAGCTGCACGCCACCGCGCAGCTGCTGCTGCAGGATGCTCCGCCGGGCGCCGACCGCAGCTTCGTGCCGGCCGCCAAGTGGTTCACGCTGGAGGTCGACGGCGACTTCATCGTGGTCAAGGGGCACGCCAGCCCCATCCTGCCGGGCACCACGCTGCGCAACCACCTGTGGAACGCGGTGCGCGGCGCGGTGCTCACGTCGGCCACGCTCAACAGCTGCGGCAATTTCGACTTCTTCCTGCGCGAAGCGGGCCTGCACGGCGACGAGACCACGACCACGCTGGAGGTGCCGAGCCCCTTCAACTACGCCGCGCAGGGCACGCTGATCGCGGCCGAGACGCGCGCCGACCCCAAGAACGCCGCGCAGTTCACGGCCGAGATGGTCGATGCGCTGCTGCACGACATCGCCCGCGTGGAATACGGCGCGCTGGTGCTGTTCACCTCGCGCGAACAGATGCGCCAGGCCGTGGATGCGCTGCCCACCGCCATGCGCAGCGTGGTGCTGGTGCAGAACGCGCTGCCGCGTACGCAGCTGCTCAAGCGCCACCGCGAGCGGGTGGAGAACGGCGAGCCCTCGGTCATCTTCGGCATGCAGTCCTTCGGTGAAGGGCTGGATTTGCCCGGGCGGCTGTGCGAGTCGGTGTTCATCACCAAGCTGCCGTTCGCCCCGCCCGACGACCCCGTGGGCGAAGCCCGTGCCGAGTGGCTGCGCGCCGTGGGGCGCGACCCGTTCAGCGAACTGGTGGTGCCCGCCACCGCCATCCGCCTGGCGCAATGGGTGGGACGCGCCATCCGCACCGAAGACGACCAGGCCCACGTGTACTGCTACGACAAGCGCCTGATGCGTACGAGCTACGGCCAGCGCCTGCTCAAGGGCCTGCCGCCCTTTGCACTGCAGCAGCGTGCGCCGCTGTAGCGCCAACGGCCCCGACGACCATCCACCGATTCCCTGACCTGACACCCCGATGCCCCACACCACCCCCGCCTGCCCCCAATGCGGCCAGGAGAACACCTACCCCGACGCCAGCCTGTACGTGTGCCCCGACTGCGGGCTGGAGTGGCCCCAGGCCGCTGCAGCCACCGACGAAGAGGCTGCGGACGCGGGCGACGCAACCGTGCGCGATGCCAACGGCAACCCCTTGGCCGACGGTGATGCGGTGATCCTGGTGAAGGACCTCAAGGTGAAGGGCTCGTCATCGACGCTCAAGAAGGGCACCAAGATCAAGAGCATCCGCCTGGTGGACGGCGCCGACGGCCACAACGTGGACTGCAAGACGGACCTGGGCAGCATGCTGCTGAAGTCCGAGTTTCTGAAGAAGGCGTGAGCCCCTGTGCAACGCAGCACCGCGGCAGTGAAGGTGGTGGAGGGCGACCTGCTGGACCAGCACGCCGACGTGATCGTCAACGCCTGGAACCGCAACATCATCCCGTGGTGGTTGCTGCTGCCGCAGGGCGTCTCGGGCGCGATCAAGCGGCGGGCTGGGTACCAGCCGTTTCGTGAACTGGCCCGCCATGGCCCCATACCGCTGGGCGGTGCCGTGCTGACGGGGGCAGGCCGGCTGCCCCACCAGGGCATCATCCACGTGGCGGGCATCAGCCTGTGGTGGGTGTCGTCGCAGCGCTCCATCCAGCAGTCCGTGCTGTCGGCCATGGCGTTGGTTCAGCAGCATGGCTTCGGGTCGGTGGCGTTTCCGATCATCGGCGGCGGGACCGGGGGCACCCGCGCAGACCAGGCGCTGCAGTGGATGCTGCAGAGTCTTGAGAGCGTGGATTACGCGGCTGCAGTGACCATCGTGAAGTACACCGCGCGGCGGTGACGCGGTGCTGCGGCGCATGTCAGACAAGCGCCCACGCACAGGCGGGCAGGCAGACGACGCCGGGCACACGCCAACGGGCGGACAGTCGCTTCATACCTCATCGCACTGGAGCCCTTTCATGCCTAGCAACAGCACACCCGCCCACGACACCCTGTGGAAACTCATCAAGGACATCCGCTTCGGGATGCTCACCCACCGCACCGCGTCGGGCATGCTGCATGCACACCCCCTGACCACGCAAAACCGCAGCATCGATGAGCACAACGAGCTGTACTTCTTCATCTCCAAGTCCGGCGAGCTGTACGAGCGCCTGCTGACCGATGGCGAAGTCAACGTGTCGTACGCCGACCCAGGCGACGACAGCTATGTCTCGCTGTCGGGCCAGGCCCGCTTCATCGACGACCTGGCACAAAAGGAAGCGCTGTGGTCGCCCATGGCCAAGGCCTGGTTCCCGGGCGGCTACACCGATGCCGACCTGGCCCTGCTGGCCGTGCGCATCCGCCACGCCGAGTACTGGGACGTCAAGGAAAGCAAGATGGTCCAGCTGTTCAAGATGGCCAAGGCGGCCGTCACCGGCGAGCCTCCGCGCGAGCTGGGCGAGCACAAGGAACTGACCCTGTCCTGATCCGCCGGCGCTGCCGCATGCCGGCGCGCCAACCCTGCTTCAACATCATCCACCCCACCAGGAGGCTTTAATGAGCAGCAAAGAAAACCGCCGTGAAGACGGCGATATCAGTACCGATGCCGACCGCACCACCCAGGACAACGAAGGCTCCGGCAAGGTTGCCCTGGCCCACAACAGCACCGGCGACAAACCCGCCACGCAGCTGAACCAGGGCCGCCGCTCCCCCGAGAGCCGCCACGACCGCGACGCCCACATCGGCAGCGGCAACCAGGTGCAATCGCGCCGGGGCTCCGCTGGCAGCACCGGTGGCGGCGGTAGCCGCGGCGCGGGCTGAGGCGGCGCCGCGCAGCGCTCCACATCCGGGTTTCCATGGCCCGCTACGAAAAGAGCCTCCGGGCTCTTTTTTTATTTGGGGACGAGCTCTTGAAAAGATGTCGAAGCCATCCAATTGACATCCATACACCATCCAATAAACATCCATATGGATGGCAACTCAGCAACCGAGAGTACCATGGCATCCACCCCACCTGCACCTGTGGCCGTGCGCGGCAAAGTCCCTGATTCGGAAAAAATCACCATCAACCTGGGGTTCGTGGACCTGGGCCACATCGACCTGCTGGTGTCCGAAGGCTTTTATGCCAACCGCACGGACTTCATCCGCACGGCCATCCGCAACCAGCTGACTGCCCAGGGCGACGCCGTGCGGCAGGTGGTGGCCCGCAAGATGCTTGTGCTCGGTCTGCAGCGATTCGGCCGCGCCGAGCTGGAAGCCGTGCAGGCGGCAGGGCAGGTGCTGGAGATCCGCGTGCTGGGCCTTGTCAGCATCGATAACGACGTACCCGCCCCGCTGGCGGAGGCCACCATCGCCTCCGTCACGGTGCTGGGTGCCTTTCATGCCAGCACCGCCGTCAAGGCGGCGCTGGCCGGGCGCATCCACTGACGGCAGCGCCGCCCACCCCACAACCCCAAGGAACCCCGATGGACTGGAACCACAAACTCAAGCAACTGATGGGTGAAGCCACCCAACTGGTGCGCACCGGCCATCTGGCGGATGCCACCCGGGCCATTCAACAGGCGCTGGGCCAACCAGCGACGGCGCCTGCCGCGGCGCAAGGTACCCCCGGCACACCGAATGCCCCCGCCCCCAGCACCACCGCGGGGCAGCCGCCAGCGCCCGGTGCCAGCTTTCGCACCGCCACGCCGTGGCGCACCGGCGTGGCGCAGGATGTGGAAGACGCCGTGGTTATCGAGCGAGAGACCCGCCCCGGCGAGGGCCGCGCCGCCACCGACCACACAGGCCGCCAGAGCGCGAGCACCGGGCAAGCCAGCCCAGCCAGCGCTCTATCCACTGCGCCCTTTGCAACGCTCTCGGGCCCCTCAAAGGCTGAACCGGCGGGCAACTCCGCCAGCGCCGAGGCACCGGGCAGCTTTACCCGCGTGGCCTTCAGCCACCCCGGCGCGCCGCACAACCTGCACCACTACCACCTGTACGTGCCGCCCGGCGCGGCCACCGGCACGCCCATGCCCCTGGTGCTGATGCTGCATGGCTGTACGCAAAACCCCACGGACTTTGCCACCGGCACCGGCATGAACCACGCTGCCGCGCCCGCCAACGCACTGGTGCTGTACCCCGCGCAGCCGAACAGCGCCAACCCCAACGGCTGCTGGAACTGGTTCCGCCCCGAAGACCAGCGCCGCGGCAGCGGCGAGCCCGCGCTGCTGGTGGCCATGGTGCGCGACGTGATGGCACGCCACCCGGTGGATGCCCAGCGCGTCTACGTGGCAGGCCTGTCCGCCGGCGGCGCCATGGCCGCCTTGCTGGGCCGCGAGTACCCGGACGTGTTTGCCGCCGTGGGCGTGCACTCGGGCCTCTCGGCCGGCGCCGCGCACAACGTGATGGGCGCACTGTCGGCCATGAAGACGGGCGCCAAGCCCCACCCCCGCGGCACGCCTGTGGCGGCACCGGGCCAGCCAGTCACCCCGGTGATCGTCTTCCATGGCGATGCAGACCCCACGGTCAGCGCGCGCAACGGCGAACAGGTGGTGCAAGCCGCACTGGGCGCCGTGGCTGGCGGCGCTGCAGTGCTGCACAAAACCGTGCAGCAAGGGCAGTCGGGCAGCGGACAGCGCTACACGCGGGCGGTGCACAGCCGCGCGGCGGCCGCTGGCGGTGAGTCCGTCAACGCAGGCCCCGTGGTGGCAGAGCACTGGGTGTTGCATGGCGCAGGCCACGCCTGGGCCGGTGGCAACGCGCAGGGCAGCCACACCGACCCGCGCGGGGTGGATGCCACGGGCGAGATGCTGCGGTTCTTTCTGGAGCAGCGGCTTGCGGCCCAAGGTTGACATCGGGGCACACGCCCCGGGTGCGAGAGTCCGCGCCGCGTCTTGGCGACGGGCTGCCTCAATAGGTCACGGTGATGTTGGCATTCCGGGCGCCGACCCTGACATGCTCGGATTCCAGATCTGTCTTGAGAACGTCCTTGGTTCCGCCAGCAGAGACGTTAAACGGATTGCCATAACCGGCTGATGCCTTGATGGCGCTGCTGTAGGTTTTTGAGCCGGCGGGCAGATAGTCGACATGCACTCTGGCCTGGGCGCCAGGGGCGGCAATGTGCATGCCGGTGGAATTGCCGAGATCAATCTCCTTAGAGTCGTCTTGGGCGATGTTGACGGTAGTAGGCATAGAGGATCTCCTGGAAGTTGAGGGAAGCCCGGCGACGTGCCAGGCCCGGAAAGCCAATGTAGGCAGGCGAGATCGGAATGGCGATGACAGGCGATTACATGGCGCCGCGCCGGGCTCTGCATAAAGCCGCACTCCAGACACGCGGGGGTGGGCACACAGCACGCACCGGCTGGCGGGACCTGCGGCAAACACGGCGGCACAATCCTTCTTTTTCGCATCCACACCCATGCCCCCCATCGCCGTCATCGACTTTGAAACCACCGGCGTCTCGCCCGGCCAGGGCGCACGCGCGACCGAAGTCGCCATCGTGCTGCTGGAAAAAGGCCAGGTGGTGGACCGCTTTCAGAGCCTGATGAAGACGGGCGCGTGGATTCCGGCATTCATCACGCAACTGACCGGCATCACCAACGCCATGGTGAACGCCGCGCCCGATGCTGCAGGCGTCATGGCCGACGCGGCGCGGTTTGTGGGGGATGCACCGATGGTGGCGCACAACGCGGCGTTCGACAGCAAGTTCTGGCAGGCCGAATTGGCACTCGCCGGCGTGGCCGCACCGCACCCGTTTGCCTGCACGGTGCTGCTGTCGCGCCGCCTGTATCCCCAGGCGCCCAGCCACAAGCTCGGGACGCTGGTGGACTACCACGGCCTGCCGCGCACCGGCCAGGCCCACCGCGCGCTCGCCGATGCCGAGATGGCCGCCGCGCTGCTGGCGCGCATCCAGCACGACCTGCGCACGCAGTGGCGCGTGGCCGAGCCAGGCCATGCGCTGCTGATGGCGTTGCAGCGCTGTGCGAAGCCGGGCATAGGAAAACTGCTGGCGCAGCATGGCGAGATTGCGCCGACCGCGCTGCAGGCGGTGCCGGCCGCGTGATCGTTCTGCCAACGCTGGTCAATCAGCGCGGCGGTGCGCCCTTGCACGGCGCTTGCGGGCCCAGACCATGATGCCGGTCACGCTGAGCATGGCGACCACGACACCCACCAAGCCCACGGCAATGCGGTAGGCCAGGCCCCCGATTTCTCCGGTATGCAACACGCGCAGCCAGGCCGATACCTGGTCGCCTCCCAGTCCCCGGCCCTCGAAGTTCGTGAGCAGCACCGCCCCGGTGTCCCCGTCGATCCAGAGATCGGAGCGGCCCACTTCGTCGCGCAGGTCCCAGCTAGTGCGTGTGCGGTACAGGTAGGCACCCTGGGCGGGTCGGTACCACAGGCTGTCCTCACGCAGCACCTGGAACCCCTGGCTCGATGCCAGGGACTGCAGGCTGTCGCGCGCGCGGGCATGCGCCACGCGCCAGTCCAGCCGGGGCTCCCACCGCGGCGCTGGCAGGCGGGGCGGCCGCTGCCGCGCTTCGTCCTGGAAAGAAAAAGCGGTCGACATCACCGGGCGGTAGACAGCCTCGCGCAGGTTGAGCATGACACTGGACCAGGCGAACACGAGCAATGCAACCCACAGCCACAAGCCGAATGCACGGTGCAGGTCCAGTGTGAAGCGGTAGGCGGAGGCACCGCGCTTGATGCCCCATGCCGGACGCCATTTGCGCAGAAATGGCTGGCCCCGAGGCAAGGTCAGCCACAGGCCTGTGAAGCAGTCGAGCGTCCACACGAGCGCGACGGCGCCCATGAACCACTTGCCCCACGGATGCGGCAGGGCCAATGCCTCGTGCAGGCGCCAGACGAAGGGCACGAGGTTTTCGGCGTGCCATCGGCCTTCGGACCACAACACACCCCATTGCCGGTCGCCCAGTACCGCTCCGGTGTACGGGTCGACAAAAACCTGATCCCGCGTGGGCACGATGGGATCGCCCGAGATGGCGTGGGGCCGCGGCATGAGGAAGAACATCAGCGAGTGACCCGGCTGCGGAAAGCCCAGGTAGTCTGCCCGTGCCGCGGGGTAACGCTGCTGCAACTGCTCGCGCAGCACGAACGGGTCCTGCAGGCTGCGAACCGTGTCTGAACCGTGCGGCACTGCGACCTGAAACAGCTGCGGGTTGAGCAGGGCCTCGAGCTCGTTCTTGAAAGCGAGCACGCTGCCCGTAAGGCCCGCCGCAGCGAGAAACAACGCCGTTGCCAAGCCTGCCCAGCGGTGCAGCCGCCCAGCCAGGACGCGCACTCCAGCCACTCTTTGCTACCAGCGGTAAGCGACGCTGGCGGCCACCGAACGCGGCGCGCCGTAGTCGCAGCCGGTGACACCGTTGTAGCAGACCGAAGGTATGTAGCGCTTGTCAGCCAGGTTGCTCACGTTGACTGCGTAGTGCCACGGACCCTGTTCATAGCCTAGCCGCAGATCCGCCAAGGTGTAGCCTGGCACGCCGGTGCTGGCACTGGCCGCGCTGCCAGGCTTGGCGGACACGTAGCGCACGCCCGCACCCAGTGTCCAACCGGGCAGCCCCCAGTTGCCCAGCCGGTAGTCCGCCCACAGCGAGGCCACATGGTAGGGCGACGCAAAGAACCGCCCACCGGCCTCGCCGGGCACATTGCTGCGGGCCACGCGCGCGTCGGTGTAGGTGTAGGCGGCCATCAGCTGCACGGCCTGACCGAGGCGGGTGTGCGCTTCGATTTCCAGGCCGCGCGACACCACTTCGCCGGTCTGTACGGAAAAGCCCGGCTCTACCGGATCGGGCGTGAGCACGTTCTTGCGCTTGAGCTGGTAAACGGCAGCCGACACGGATGTATCGCGTCCTTCGGGCTGGTAGCGAACGCCGGCTTCGTACTGCAGGCCCTTGTCGGGTGCGAAGGACTTACCCGATCGGTCGGTGCCGCCCGTAGGGTTGAACGATTGGCTGATGCTCAGGTAAGGCGCGAGCCCGCTATCGGTCAGGTAGACCAGACCCGCGCGACCGGTGGTAGCGGTGTTCTTCTGCGTCTGGCCTGCGCCGTTGAAGACATCGTCGTTGCGGAAGCGGTCGTGGCGCCCGCCCACCAGCAGCACCCAGCGGCCGTCGATCTTGATCTGGTCCTGCAGGTAGACGCCGAACTGGCGCCGGTTGTCCTTCAGATGCCGCCAGGTGCTGGTGGTGAAGGGCGCGCCATAAACGGGAGCGAAGACGTCGATGGGCGCCAGCGTGCCGCGCTCGCGCACGGTGTCGTATTCGGAGCGGGCATAGTCCACGCCGCCGAGCAGCGCGTGCTGCACGGCGCCACTGCCCAGGCGGTACTGCAGGTGGGTGTCGGTGGTGAACACCGCCGTGTGATCGTCGTGCATGCGCGACTGGCGGGCGAGCCTCTGGCGAGTCGGCCCGGCCACCCAGCCTCCGCTCAGGAAGTAGTTCGAGTCCAGGCTGGACTGAAAACGGCGCAATGCGTGGCTCAGTTGCAGGGTGTCCGATAGCGCGTGCTCGACGACGTAGCCCAGGGTGCTGATAGTGGTGTCGAAACGGTTGTAGCCCGGCTCACCAAGGTAGCGGCTGCGGGGAATCTCGCCAAGCGGGTGGTCTTGCAACGTACCGATGATGGGCAAGGTGCCGGCATCGCTCTGCCGCGACTTCTGGTGGCTGGCCAGCAGCGTGACCGCTGTGGCCGCCGACGGGCGCCAGGTGAGCGCTGGCGCCACATAGATGCGGTCGTCCCGGCCGAAGTCGATGAAGGTGTCGCTCTTGCGTGCCAGGGCCGTGAGGCGGTAGGACCACACGCCTTCGGCGCCGATGGGGCCCGTGAGGTCGGCCGACACCTGGCGGCGCTGGTGGCTTCCCACTTCGAGATTCACTTCGCGGTAGGCCTCGCGCTGGGGCCGCTTGGTCACGGTGTTGACCACTCCGCCCGGTGCCGCGGCGCCGTAGAGGATGGACGATGGGCCTTTGAGAAACTCCACACGCTCCAGGCCATAGGGTTCCTGCTTGCCGTTGTAGATGTTGGCCATGTAGCGCATGCCGTCGCGGTAGAAGCTGCCGAACTGCATGTCGGCCTGGAAACCGCGCAGGAAGAACGAATCACCCTGGCTGGGGTTGATCGCCGCAGCCCCGGAGGCGATGCCGGCGGTGTAGCCCAGGGCGTCCTGCAGCGTCTGCGCGTGCTGGATCTGCATCTGCTGGCTGCCCACGACCGAGATCGATTGCGGCGTCTCGATCAGCGGGGTGTCCGTGCGGGTGGCGGTGGCGCTACGGGTGGCCGTGTAGCCGCGCAGCGGGCTGGTGGCCGTCTCTACCTCGGCGGCGGCGGTGACGCGCACCTGGGGAAGCGTCTTTCCCGCATCGACAGGCAGAGAGTCTTGTACTCCGGCTTTTTGCGGTGCGGCCACCAGCACATAGCCCGCCGGCGTACGGCCGATGGCGTGGCCACTGCCTCGCAGCAATTCGGAGAATCCGTCCTCCACACCGTAGCTGCCCTGCAGGCCCGGGGTGCGAAGGCCCTGCACACGTGCCGCGTCCACCGCGATCGCCACGCCCGCCTGCTGGGCAAATCGGTTGAGCGCCTCCGCCAGGGGGCCGGCGGGAATGTCGTAAGACCGCGCTGCCTGGGCGGCAGGTTGCGCCTGTACGGGCAACGCGGCCGCCGCCAGCCCGGCCAGGGCCATCTGCAGCGCCAAAGGGGCGAGCCGGGCTCTCAGAACCGGGCGTGCGGGGAGGGTGAAGAGCATAGAAGGGATTCCTGGGGTGACGTTGTTCACTGCATGACGCACGAGAACGCCACAGCGGAACCGGAAACTCCCAAAAATCCAAAAAAATCAGGACTGGACGTCTACCAGAACCAGCCAGGGAGTGAGGGTGCGCACGCGCAGCTGCGGGAAGCTGGTGAGCAGCAGTTGCAAAGCCTGGTCGGTGTCGTCCAGTGGCAGCACGGCCGAAACGCGGATGCCCTCGATGGCACTGCGGTCATAGCGGAGGTGACCGGGACGGTGGCGGGCCAGCTCGTCCAGCACCTCGGACAGCGGCCGGTCGTTGGCCACCAGTTGGTGCGCGGCCCAGGCCTGCGCGGCGCTGCGTACATCGACGGGCTGCACTGCGCCGACGCCGTGGCGGGTGATGCGCACGCGTTCGCCAGCATGCACGCGGGTACCCTCGCCGCCGGCTGGGTGGCCATCAGCCTGCTGCACTGCGACGGTGGACTCCAGCATGGTGAGTTCGGTGACCGGTCCTTCGGCCATATCCATGCGCCGCACAGCGAAACGGGTGCCCAGCGCGCGGATGCGGCCCTCGGGCGTCTCCACATCGAAGGGGCGCGGACCTGCAAGCGCCTGGCCGTCGCGGGCCACGTCCACAAGGATCTCGCCCTGCACCAACTCCACGGTGCGGCCGTCCGCGCCATAGCGGACATTCACGGCACTGGCGCTGCCGAGGGTGAGGTGGCTGCCGTCGGCCAGGATGTGGGACTGCCACTGTCCCGTGGATGTTCGCAGGCCCGCCAGCAGATAGCCAGCAGGCCAGGCCTGCAGCGCGCACCAGGCCGACACGGCGAGCGCGCAGGCCATGGCCACACCAACACGCCGCGCACCGCTGCGCGGGCGTGCCAAGCCGGCGCGCAAGGCGGCCTTGGCAGCCTGGGTGGTCTGGGGGAAACCACCGGCACGTTCACGCATAGACTGGACCTGGCCCAGCAGGGATTCCATCTCGGCCGCGGCGGCCGCATGCCGGGGGTCCGTGGCCTTCCAGGCCTCAAAACCGCGCCGGGCCCGATCCCGCTCGTCTGCACCATCGGCCGTGAGCTGAACGATCCACTCGGCAGCCTGGCGGGCCATCTCCTCCTGAGCGACAGGATCAGGGATAGGGGTGCGCATGGATATGCCCGCGATCAGACCGGGGCACCGTTGGCACGGCACTGCAGCAGAACCTGCACCAGATACTTGCGCACCATGCGATCGGACACACCCAGGCGTGCCGCCACACTGGCATGGCTCTCACCGTCGAGGTAATGCAGAACAAAAGCTTCTCGCGCCTTGGCAGGTGTTCCTTGCAACGCCGTGCTGATCTGCACCAGCGCCTGCACCGCCATCAGCGTGTCTTCCGGGGAGTGGTGGCCGGTTGCGGCACCCGCGGCGTGCGCCAGCTCGGCCAGGTAGGCCTGCTCGACCTGCTGGCGGCGAGCACGGTCTACGAGCAAGCGCTTGGCGGTGGTGGTGAGATAAGCGCGCGGCTCGCGCATGCCCGTCAAAGCATCGCGCGAGGCAATGATGCGCACGAAGGTGTCCTGCGCAACGTCGGCCGCGTTGTGCGCGCAGCCCATGCGCGCACGCAACCACCCGAACAGCCAGCCATGGTGCTTGCTGTACAGAGCGTGCAATTCCTGCTGCAGGGCAGGCTCGGCGGCTGGCATGGGGCCCGTGTTGTAACGAATGAGAATTATTCACAATTGTATCGCCATGCCCTCGACGGTATGTGGCATCTCGCAGGCCCGCCAGCGAATCAAAGAAAATACGCGCTTTTGCTTTGCAACCAGACCACCGCATGACCGACACCACGCCAGCCGCCACGACCGCCACCGGCCGTCCCGCACTCCCCGACCACCTGAGCGTGGACCCGCGCAGCCCGCACCACGTGGCTGCGGTGTTCCAGCATGACATCGGCATCCGCTTCAACGGCAAGGACCGCACCGATGTGGAGGAATACTGCGTCAGCGAGGGCTGGGTGAAGGTGCCTGCGGGCAAGACGGTGGACCGCAAGGGCCACCCGCTGATGATCAAGCTCAAAGGCAAGGTCGAGGCTTTCTACAAGTGACACGGGGCCCGCGCGGCTGCGCCGCGCCGGGATCTGCCGCGCGTCTTTTTTTTCCATGCCTGACGACAACGCCGCACCCTGGGTGATCCATTGCGACGGCAGTGCGGTGCCCAACCCGGGGCGCATGGGCCTGGGTGCCGTGGTGTGTGCGCCCGATGGCACGGTGGCGCAGCAGCTGTCCGAGGCCACCACCTTCACCGGCTGCAACAACGAGGCCGAGCTGCGGGCGCTGGCCCTGGCGCTGCGCTGGCTGCAAAGCCAGGGTGGCGCTGCCGGCAGCGCCGTGATGGCCTACAGCGACAACAGCGTGCTGGTGGAGCAACTGGGCACCACCCGCCCCGCCGGGAGTCCGCGGGTGCCTCCCATCGCCAGGCTGGCCGGCTTGTTCGATGAAGTGCGCGCGATGATGCAGGCCTGCGGCGATGTGAGCGTGCAGTGGATTCCACGCCATCGCAACGGTCAGGCCGATGCACTGGCACGTGGGGCGCTGGGGTTGGCGCCCAAGCCGTCCACGGGGCATCACACCCGTACGAAGAAGAAACGACAGAAGCGGCGGTGAGGAGCCGGGGGCTGGCGCATGCCATCTGCACGCGCCCCTGCCTTGTTCCCTCTCCCGCAAGGGAAGAGAGCGTGAAGACAAGTCCCGCGTGACACGTTCTGTGTGCGAAACCCCAGGCCCCCTCAATCCAGCCCCAGCGCCTCCCGGTACGCCGTGATCCTCGGCAGCAGCACCTGGCGGCGTGCCAGGCTGTCGGGCGGCCAGTGGGTGTCGCGCTCGTAGTACTCAGGCACGGCGGGAGTGCCGGGCGGCAGCACCACCCAGGGCTGTTTGGACTGGGTGTAGATGTGGATGTCGGGCGGCAACAGGTCCGGCGCGTCCAGCGTGCCCACGCGCACAAAGGCCACCAGCGGGCCCGCGCCGGAGTAGTGGCTCCACACCGCCACGCGGCAGTGCGGGCAGCGCGCGATCTTCTGGCCGAAGCCGCTGTCCGACGGTGTGTCCACCAGATCGACCGCGCCCACCTGCAGCGCCATGCGGTCGGACTCGATCATGGCGTTCAATGCAAACGACGCGCCGCTCTCGCGCTGGCACCAGCGGCAGTGGCAGCAGTGCACGAACAGCGGTGCGGTGAGCATGCGGTAGCGGACATGGCGGCAGGCGCAGCCGCCTTCCAGGGGGAACGACGCAGTGTCAGGGTGTGTCATGGCGCAGCGATGATGGGGTGGCCCGGGATGGCCCCATTCTGGCGAAAACGCGCCACAAAATCACGCGGTCAACGCACACGCTGACACCACCGCCGCTGAGCGCCTGCGTGGTGGGTTCGAGGTGCGTACGGGCGGGGTTGGGATGGACGCATGCAGCGCGACGCCTGTCAGCCGCCCGCGCGCGCCAGCAGCAGGGCCTTTTCCTGCGCGTTGCGCGTGAGGCCCGCCGCACGCTCGAACTCGGCGCGCGCCTCGGCCACGCGGCCCAGCTTGGCCAGCAGGTCGCCGCGCACGCTGGGCAGCCAGTGGTACTGGGCCAGCACAGGGTCGGCCGCGATCTCGTCCACCAGGCGCAGCGCGGCCGCCGGGCCTTCGGCCATGCCCACGGCCACGGCGCGGTTCAGCGCCACGACGGGCGAGGGCGCCACCTGCACCAGCGCGTCGTACAGCGCCACGATGTGGGCCCAGTCGGTGTCCTCGGCGCGCCGTGCGCGCGCATGGCAGGCAGCGATGGCGCCCTGCAGGGCGTAGGGGCCCCAGGCATGGCCTGCGCGCGCCAGCTGTTCGGCCTTGTCCAGGGCGGCCAGGCCCCGGCGCACCAGCAACTGGTCCCACCGCGCGCGGTCCTGGTCCATGAGCAGCACGGGCTTGCCCTCGCCATCGGTGCGTGCGGGCAGGCGCGAGGCCTGGATCTCCAGCAGCGCCACCAGGCCATGCACCTCGGGCTCGTCGGGCACCAGGCTGGCCAGCACGCGCACCAGGCGCTGGGCCTCACCGCACAGCGCGGGGCGCATCCAGTCGTCGCCCGCCGTGGCGGCATAGCCTTCGTTGAAGACCAGGTAGATGACTTCCAGCACCGACGCCAGGCGCGGCGCGCGCTCGGCCTCGCCGGGCACCTCGAAGGGCACGTGGGCGGCCGACAGGCTGCGCTTGGCCCGCACGATGCGCTGCGCCACCGTGGGCTCGGGCACCAGAAACGCCCGCGCGATCTCGGCCGTGGTCAGGCCGCCCAGCAGCCGCAGCGTGAGCGCCACGCGCGCCTCGGTGGGCAGCACCGGGTGGCAGGCGGTGAAGATGAGGCGCAGCAGGTCGTCGCCGATATCGTCCTGCTGCGCGGCCACCAGTGTGTCCACCACGTCGGGCGCGTACTGGGCTTCGAGCGCCTCCAGGTCCTTGCCCAGCGCCTCGTGCTCGCGCGCGTGCAGGGCCTGCTGGCGCAGGTGGTCGATGGCACGGCGCTTGGCCGTGGTCATGAGCCATGCTGCAGGGTTGGCCGGCAGGCCGGTGGCGGGCCAGTGCTCCAGCGCGGCCACCAGCGCGTCCTGCGCCAGCTCTTCGGCCCGCCCCACGTCGCGCGTCATGCGCGCCACGCTGGCGATGATGCGGGCGGCCTCGATGCGCCAGACGGCATCGATGGTGCGGTGCAGGGCATCGGCATCGGGACTGCGGGGGTCGTGCATCGGTGGCCTCGGTGAACGCTCAGCCCAGCGCCTTGCTGGCATCCACCATGTGCACGAATTCCCAGCTGTGGCCATCGAGGTCGTCAAAACTGCGCGAGTACATGAAGCCCAGGTCCTGCCCCGGGCGGGGCGAGGTGCCGCCGGCCGCCACAGCCTTGGCCACCAGGGCGTCGACCTCTTCGCGGCTATCGCACGAGAAGCACAGCAGCACTTCCGACGTGGTGCGCGCATCGGCGATCGCCTTGCTGGTGAAGGTCTGGTAGAAGTCCTTGACCAGCAGCATCACAAAAAGATTCTCGCCCACCACCAGGCAGGCACCCTGTTCGTTGGTGAAGTCGGGGTTGAACTCATAGCCCAGGGCGCGAAAAAACGCCTGCGAGCGGGCCATGTTCTCGATGGGCAGGTTCACGAAGATTTGTTGGTGCATGAGAGGCTCCTGAAGGGGTGTGAAGGTAAAGGGAAACGAAAGCTTTGGCAAAGGGGTGGCGGGTTTCACGCTGCGGGTTTGCCCAGCGCCACGGCCTGCAGATTGGCCAGGCCGTCCTCGAAGTCCTGCCCCACCATGCGGTCCATGTTGAAGACCAGGTGCGCGATCTTGGCGAGGTAGGGCACGGGGCCCTGCATGGCCCACGTGACGCGGGTGGCGCCCGCGCCTTCGGGCTGCAGCGTGAACTCGACCTGGTTGTGGGCTTCGAAGGGTTTGACGAAGTCGAGCTTCATGCCCACGCGGCGGGGCGCCGTGGCTTCCACGATCTCCATGCTGCCGGTACCCACCTTGTCGCCCTGCCAGGCGTAGCGCGCGCCGGGGCCGGCCGTGGTGGCGCTGTACTCGCCCTTGATGGCGGGGTCTTTGCGTTCGTACGGGTTCCAGGTATTGAACTGGCGCAGGTCGTGGATCAACCCGTACACGCGCTCGGGCGGGGCGGTGATCACACGGCTGCGTTCCACGCGGAAGGTGTCGGGGCGGGTGGCAGCGTAGGCCAGCAGCAGCGCCAGGGCGGCGAGCAGCACGAGGGCGATGGTCTTGATCATGGTGATGGCTCCAGGGCTGGCGGGTCGTGTCAGCCGCGGGCTTCGAGTTCGCGAAAGTGCTCCACGCCCTGCACGGCGGCGAAGTCCTCCATCTCGTACAGGGGGCGCACCTCGATCTCGGCCGCCAGGCCCTCGCCGCGGGGGTTGGGGAAGCGGCGCGTCCATTCCAGCGCCTCGTCGCGGTTGCGCACCTGGATCAGCGTGTACCCGGCGATGAGCTCCTTGGTCTCGGTGAACGGGCCGTCGGTGACGGTCCGTGCACCGGCGGCACCGTAGTGCACGCGCCAGCCCTGCGCGCTGGGTTTGAGGCCGCTGCCATCGAGCAGCACGCCGGCCTGCGCCAGCTCCTCGTGGTAGCGGGCCATGGCGGCCATCAGGGGTTCGGTGGGCATGTCGCCGCGCTCGGACTCGGCGGTGGCTTTCACGATGATCATGAATCGCATGGGGTTCTCCTGGCAAGGGTTCGGGGTGCGGGCCGCGGCGAATCGCTGGCCTTCATCTGCACGACGAACGAACCTGCGCCAGATCGACACGCTGTCGGCAGATTGCGGGTTTCTACGTAGAAAAAAACTCTGCGCGCCCCTGCGCAAGGGGCTGCTGTGGCGTATCTGCCAAGCCGTGCAAATGGTTACCGGCCGCACCCGGATGCATCGTTAGGATGCCCCGCGAGGGACCCCCACCAACAATGACCAGCGACAGCAACAACAACGACACCGAACCGACACCCCCGTGGCTGGCCAGCATTCCGCTGGAACCCAGCCACCAGACCCTGGCAGTGCTCATCGTCCACCCGGGCCGGGCGGTGGTGCCGCCCGAGGGCCTGGCCGAGGTGCTGCGTTTCTGGGCCGACGGCCGCGGAGGATGGATCGGCGCGGCACGGGCCGCCCACGGGCTGTGGGGCTACATCGACGGGGAGGGCCGCTGGCGCGTGCCGCCCACGCTGCACAACGCCCGCAGCTTTTCCGAAGACGGCCTGGCGCGCTTTTGCGATGGCGGGCGCTGGGGCTTCATCGACCTGACCGGCGCGGTGGTCATCCCGCCCGCCTTCGACAATGCCCAGCCGTTTCGCCACGGCCTGAGCGCGGTGCAGGTAGGGCAAGATGCCTGGCGCATCATCAACCGCACCGGCCGCACCACCTGCGACGAGGTCTTTCATGAGCTGGGCGCTTTCGGTGCCAACGGCTTGGCGCGCGCCACGCTGTGGAAGAAGTCCCGCAACGAACGCACCCACGGCTTCGTGGACGGCACGGGCCGCTGGGTGATCGAGCCGCGATTTCGCGACGCGCGGCCCTTCGGCGAGTCGGCCACGACCGCGGCCACGCTGGACGGAGACCTCTACGGCCTCATCGACGCCAAGGGCCACTGGGTACTGCAGCCGCGCTACCCGCGCATCGACGCCTTCAACGCCGAGGGCCTGGCCTTCTTCGACGAACCCAACGCCTGGGACAACGGCCACGGCTACCTCAATGAACGCGGCAAGGTGGTGGTCAAGGGCGGGCGCCACCTCTCGCCGCGCATGGCGTGCGGCGTGGCCGCCAACAGCTACGACGGCACGAGCTTCCTCATGGCGGACGGCACGCCGCTGCCCACCCCGCCGCTGAGCTACGGCACGGATTTTTCGACCGAGAGCTGCTACGCCGTGGCACGCACCGCCGCCGCCCGCAGCGGTGCCACCGCCCCGGCGCACTGGGGCCTGCTGCACCCCGAGGGCCGCTTCGTGCCCGCGCCCGAGCACCTGCTGGAGCCGCTGACCGATGGCGACGGCTGGATGGTGGCGCACCCGCCGGACACGCCGCTGGTACCTTTTCTCACGCGCGACGGGCAGCTGGCCTTCATCGACGGCGAAGGGGCCATCACCTGGCGCGCCCACTACGACGGGCAGCAGGTGGCGCTGCTCGATGCAGCCGGCACACCGCTGTGGCGCAGCGGCGTGCGCGAGAACTGCTGGCCCCCGGGCCCGTTCTTCAACGCGCCGCTGACCGACCACCTCGAAAACCTGGAAACGCTGGACGGCATCGTGCCCCTGGCACTGGACCTGCTGGCCGACGCGGAGGCGCGGCTGCACCGACTGGCCGCGGGCGATGAACTCGCGCCCGACGGGCCCGTGGACGGTGAGGACGGCGATGGCGACGACGGTGATTCCGACGAAGACCAGGAGCCCTGCCAGGTGCAGGCCGACCGGACGGTGGTCGTGCGCCGCGTGATGCGCGCCTACCTGAGCGAGTCGCACAACGGGCCGTACGAATTCCTGTGCACCGACCTCAACCGCGCGGTCGACGAAGCCCGCGTGGCCATGGTGCAGCAGCTGACCGAGCGCCTGGGCGCCGCGGACCCCAACCCGGAGCACGCCGCCCCGTGGCACCGCCGGGGCGAGTACACCCAGGCCTGGCCCGTGGCGCTGGCCAAGCCGCTGCCGGGCGACAGCGGCACGCTGCACGAAGCGCGCGAACAATGGCTCACGCTGTACAAGCACTCGGACTCGGGCGACGGCGATGTGTGGTGGGAGCTGTGGCTCATGGCCGCGCCCAGCATCGATGCGCTGCAGCTGGCGCAGCGCACCCGCACGGCAGCCCCCGCCACGCCGGCCGCGCTGCCCGCCCAGAGCGACGTGCGTAAAAGCCCGGCCAGCGATGGCCCGGCGCTACCGCACAGCCAGCCGCACGATGACGAGCCCGGCACGCCGCTGCCCCAGACCCGCGGCGACTGGCTGCGCGCCGTGCAGGACGACCGCTACGCCATCGCCCACGTGCCGGCTGAATGGCTGGACGACGCCCTGGTGGACGCCGCGCTGGCCGCGAACGTCGCGGCGCTGGAGTCCGTGCCCCCCGCCTGGCAGACGCCCGCGCGGCTCGCAGCCCTGGTGCGCCGCGGCCTGCGCGAGGCGGCGGACATCCCGCCCGAATGCATGACCGCCGAAGCGCTGGCCCTGGCCCGCAGCCTGTATGCCGGCCAGCCCGAGTGGGACTGGCGCGACGAGCGCAACAGCCGCATCCCCACCGCCTGGGACCACAACAGCCTGTGCGACGTGTGGGGCTGCCTGCTCACGCCCGAGCTGGCGCTCAAGGCCGTGCGCGCCCAGGCGCCGCTCAAGGACCTGGCGCACTGGCTGCGCACCGATGCGGTGGAGCAGGCCGCGCTGCAGGCCGACATCTACAACATCAGCTACATCGACCCGCGCAAGATCACGCCCGCACTCGCCGAGCGCGCCGTGCGGCACGACTACGGCTGCCTGATCGAGCACATTCCCGCCGACATGCTCACGCCCGCGCTGTGCCTGGCCTCGGCGCGCGCCAACGGCCTGTCGCTGGACAAGATCCCTGCGGCGCTGCGCACCACCGAGGTGTGCGTGGCCGCGCTGCAGGACCGCTGGGACATGTTCCCCGCAGTGCCCGATGCGCTGCGCGAGGCGGTGACCACGCGGCTGATCGACGACGACCTCGCGCAGGCGCGCCAGGATGGCGAGCCGCGCGAAGGCAGCCACTGGCACGTGCAGCGCGCCTGGGCGCGGCTGTGGGCCGGCGACCACGAAGGCGCGGTGGCCGACGCCCGAATGGGCCAAGGCCGCGTGCGCCACGCAGAGCATGCGCACTACATCCTGGCCAGCGCCTTGCGCGCACTGGGCCGCACGCAGGAGGCGGCCCTGGAAGCCTCGACCGTGCTGTCGCTGCAGTCGCCCTACAGCGCGCAGTGGGACAGCGATGAGGACACTCGCTGGCTGCAGTCCCTGGCCCAAGCCCAGGCCCACGCGGCCGACGACGCCACGCTGATCGCACAGCTGGCCTCGCACCCGCGCACGCTGGCCGACGTGCCGCGCGAACGCATCACCCACGCCATGGTCGATGCCGCCCTGGCGGCCGACGAAGACACGGTGCGCTTCGTGCCCAAGCGCCTGATGACGCCCGCGCGGTACGCGGCAGCCCTGCGGCAGGGCGTGAAAGCGTTCGACCAGATTCCTGTCGACATGCTGAGCGAGGACGCCTGCATTGCGCATGTGCAGGACAGCGGCTGGCGCCTGGCCGAGGTGCCGCCCGCGCTGCGCACCGTGGCGGTCTGCGCCCATGCGCTGCGCGACAGCCACAGCGCCCTGGAGCATGTGCCCGAACCCCTGCGCAGCGACGCCCAGGAAGCCGCCGCACGCCTGCCGCGCGACAGGGATGAGGATGAGGACGAGAGCCCCCGCTCCAGCGGAGCCGGCCACTGGCTGAGCCGCCGCCTCGTCGAGTCCGCCCTCAAGGGCCAGGACACCGCCGCACGCCGCCTGCAGCACAAGGGCATGGTGGCCGCGTTCATGGTGCAGGCCGCCGTGACCGCCCGATCCAGCGAACCGCCTACGCTGCGCGGCCTGGCCGGCTGGTTCGAGCAGCGCGCGGTGCTGGCGCTGGTGACCAACCTGCTGCTGGGCCTGGCCGCACTGGTCGGCCACGCCTTCGTGTCGGTGGCCGCCTGGCGCGCCGAAGGGCCGTGGATGGGGCTGCTCACCTTTGCACTCATGGGCTTTGCCGACGCGTACTGGGCTTGGCGCTTCCTCTTTGCCACGCCCGCCAGCGCCGCACTGGCCGTGACGGCCATCGTGGTCGTGGTGTATGTGTTCGGCTGGCGGCGGCTGTACCGGCGCGTGGGGCTGGCGTATGCGGCGCGGGGGGAGAAAGACTGACCCTGGCACGCTCCGTGTCCGCATGTCTGGGCATGGCGCCCTGGCATCACAACGGTGGAGTAAGACATTGCAACCCGCGCGTTGGGTTACACCACCGCCCGGATAATCCCTTGCGCTCCAAGCCCCAACCGATGCTCTTAGGGACTCAATGAAGAACGCGCGCACGAGAATATGGCTGACTGCAGTTTGCTTTGCAGCCAGCAGCCTGGCAGAAGTGTCAGCCCAAGGCGATCAAGCTGCCGTGGCCAGGTCAGCGGGTGACACGCACCGCTCAGCGAACGTTTTTTTACGGCCTTCGACGGCGGAGATCAGCAATCCCGCAACGCTACGAGCCTACCTGCGGACCAAGGACGAGGTACACCACAGCCGGTATGCGCAGCGAACCAACCGCTTTTGCTTCGTCAAGCAACCTCCCCGCAGCGACGTGGAGGGGGACACTGCCAGCCTGTGGATGATTTGGCACGAAGGCGGGGAAATTTTAGATAGCGCTGGAAGCATTGGGCCCGGAGACGATGCGGCATTGCGGGGGCGGTCTGAAGCGCTGGCCAAATCGATCAATCTGGCCACGGACGTGGTCGAGTCCAAAGAACAAATCGCTGGCAGCACCTTTCTGATAGACCGTGCCTGGGTGGACAACATTATCAATGCGTGCAAAACCACGGGCCGCACTGTCAGCATTGCACCACTTCGAAAAACCAGGCACTGACTCTCGCCTGCACGGTGCGCTACATCAGGCTTGCATCACATCAAGGAACCTAAGTGCCAAGCGCGCTTCTCAAATTCACGAACAACATGACTGCGCCGAGCGTACTCACGCTGGTGGAAGGCAACACGCTCAAATTGAAGCTGGAGGGCATTCCCAAAGCCTATGTGCTGAAGACCCTGGTGGACCAGCCGCCCATCGTGGCAGCAGGCGATACCAAACACAACGCACGTGCCGATAGTTGGCAATTCGAGTTCATCGCCAAACAGGCGGGCCTGGCGCGCATCAGCATCATCTCCAGCCAGGGCTCTTCCGCACTGTCGATCTCTCCCTCTGCCATCACGATCCAGGTGGAAGCGGCTATGAAACTCCCGCCGCTCGACACCGAAGAGGGCATGCTGGTGCGGCTCCTGCTTGCGGAAAGTCGCTCTCCCGAAAAAATGGGCAGTGCCACGGCCGAGGAAGTCAAAAAGGGCATGCAGTGGATGCGCAGGGTGATCGTCAACCGGTTGCGCAGCGACAAGCCGGAGGAGTTCATGGCCCGAGGTGCCAGCGGCATTGTCGACATCGTCAGGGCTGACGACCAAGGCTCAGTACAGTTTCACGGCTTCAATCAATATCCTCGTCTGGAAGAAGGGATCGCAAAGAACCTAGACGACTCGCTATCGATCGCCAATGACGGAACGCATCCGAAGCGCGCGGCATATGCGCAGTTCGTACAAAGCGCAATCGATGTGGCCAACGAAGCCCTGCCCATGGACCCTTCACCCAACGGCCTGTTCGCGTGGCGGACCAGACGCGCCACCTCACCCAGCGCGGAGTTCAAGCTCTTTGCGATGGCTGCAGGAAACGATTTCTACACCCACACCCGGCTGAAGAAGAAGGACTGAGCCCGCGCTTTCGGCCCGGGCGTAGAGGCAGTCGCTGTCTGCTTTTTCCATGTGCGCAAAGCTGCTCGCTCAATGCGATAAGTCCACGGCGCCAAGTGAATCCCATGAACACCATTCACGCCAGAACCTGGCTGGCCGCAACCTGTGCTGCTCTATGCAGTGTCGCGAGCGCAGCATCAGCGGTCTCTGCCGAACAGCCTGCCGCTGCTATTCCTGAGGCAGCCATCTCCCGCCCATCGCTTGCGGAAATCAGTTCTCCTGCCGTACTTCGGGCCTATCTGCGTACCAAAGATGAAGTCCGAAACAGCCGGTATGCACAGCAAACCAACCGCTTTTGCTTTCTAAAGCTTGCGCCCCGTACTGGCTTGCAAGGTTCTAGGGGCAACATGTTGATGATCTGGCACAACGGGGGGGAAATACTCAACAGTAGAGGCCGTGTTGCTACCGGAGACGAGGCAGCGTCACTGGGACAAGCGGAGGCGCTTGCCAAGTCAGTCAATCTGGCCACCGACGTCGTCGAGTCCGAAGAGCAAATCGCCGGCAGCACTTTTTTGGTGGACCGCGCCTGGGTCGAGCGCATCGTGAGCGCATGCCACAAGACCGGCCGGACCGTGACCATCACGGCTCCGCGAAAGGGCAGGCGCTGACGTCTCGATGCTGCGGGGCTTGCACGCAGCTGCTCAGGGCATTCGGCCACCAAGGCTTGGCAGCCGCGGTGGGCCGGATTTCAGCTCTCAGCCCCGTGAGAACAAGGCGCCACTTCCCGCACCTCGATGGTCGCCCACTCCGCCGCGGGGCACGCCTGCGCGATGGCCACAGCCTCGTCGCGGGTGGCGCAGTCGATCAGGAAGAAGCCGCCCACCATTTCCTTCGTTTCGGCAAACGGCCCGTCCACCAGGCGCGACTGGCCGTCGCGCACCTGCAGGCGCACGGCCTGGTCGGTGGAGGCCAGTGATTCGGTGGCGCGCAGCAGGCCGCGGGCCTTGAGGCTGTCGCCAAACTCCACCATGCGCGCATAGGCCTGCTGCCCGCCGGCCAGCCCCCGCTCGGCGCGTTGGCCGTGGGGTTCCATGATGAGCAGCATGTAGGGCATGAAAGGTCTCCAAAGATGACGACGGGGGCGTGCAGCAGACTGTGCTGGCGGGAGTGCGCCATGCTAACAGCGGTAATTTGCTATTGTTTCAGTAGCTGCTTGCGCTTGCCCAGCGAGCGGTAGCGGCCATTTTCATTTGTATTCTTGCGCACTGCAGCAAGCCTGTGCTATCTTAGGCACCCTATGCAACGCAGCATGATCCTATCCACCCTATCGCTAAGCCTACTAGTGCTTGGCCGGGGTCTGCCTGCGTTCGCCACCGTTGCCTGACTCGCTCAGCGCAACACCTGATCTCCCCCTGACCCCGGCCCGCGAACCAGCCTTTGCACACGCAAAGGGCTGCAGGGGATGTCACACGTTTTGTTTTTTCATTCATTTCGTCTGACCCGTGCACCGCGCCTGTTTTCTTTCAGCGCACCGCACACACCGTTCGTGGAGCCTCTCATGATTGCCAAGCCCGCCACCAAGTACCAGCCCATCGCCCCGGTCGCTTTGACCGACCGCCAGTGGCCCACCCGCAGCATCACCCGCGCACCCGTGTGGCTCTCCACCGATCTGCGCGACGGCAACCAGGCACTGTTCGAGCCGATGAACGGCGAGCGCAAGATGAAGCTCTTTCACGAGCTGGTGCGCATCGGCTTCAAGGAGATCGAGGTCGGCTTTCCCGCCGCGTCGCAGACCGACTTCGACTTCGTGCGCCGCCTCATCGACGAGGACCTGATCCCCGACGACGTGACCATCATGGTCATGACCCAGTCGCGCGAGGACCTGATCGCGCGCACTGTGGAGGCCGTCAACGGCGCTCCCCGCGCCATCGTGCACCTGTACAACGCCACCGCGCCTGCCTGGCGGCGCATCGTCTTCGGCATGAACGTGACGCAGGTGATGCAGCTGATCGCGCACCATGTGGGCTATTTGAAGCAGCTCACCGACGCGCAGCCCGCCACGCAGTGGACGCTGCAGTACTCGCCCGAGACCTTCAGCGCCACCGAGCTCGACGTGTCGCTCAAGGCCTGCCAGACGGCCATCGGGGCCTGGAACGCCGGCCCCGGCCGCCCCATCATCATCAACCTGCCCACCACGGTGGAGAACGCCACGCCCAACGTGTTCGCCGACCAGATCGAATGGATGGACCGGCGCCTCGCCCCCCGCGAGCACATCACGCTCTCGGTGCACCCGCACAACGACCGCGGCACCGGCGTGGCCGCGGCGGAGCTGGCGATGATGGCCGGTGCCGACCGCGTGGAAGGCTGCCTCTTTGGCAACGGCGAGCGCTGCGGCAACGTGGACATCGTGACGCTGGCGCTCAACATGTACACGCAGGGCGTGCACCCGAACCTCGATTTTTCGGACATCACCTCGGTGGCGCGCATTGCCGAGGAATGCACCTCGCTGCCCGTGCACCCACGCCACCCCTACGCGGGCGACCTGGTGTTCACCGCGTTCTCGGGCTCGCACCAGGATGCGATCAAAAAAGGCTTTGCCGCGCAGGACCCGAGCGCGCTGTGGGAAGTGCCGTACTTGCCCATCGACCCTGCGGACCTGGGCCGCACGTACGACAGCGTGATCCGCGTGAACAGCCAGTCGGGCAAGGGCGGCATCGCCTTCTTGCTGGAGCGCGAACACGGCGTGGTGATGCCGCGCCGCATGCAGGTGGAGTTCAGCGCCGTGGTGCAGCGCCAGACGGATGCGAGCGAGGGCGAGATGAGCGGCGAGGCACTGTGGGACCTGTTCCAGGCCACCTACCTGCGCGCCCCGGCCCAGGCGGCCATCATCTGCCACAGCCACCGGCTCGATGAAGACGGGCAGGGCATCGAGCTCGACGTGACCATCGACGGCACGCGCCAGCACTTGCGCGGCCAGGGCAACGGGCCGATCGCCGCCACGGTGGATGCCCTCGGCCTGCCGCTGCGCGTGGACCACTACGAAGAGCGCGCCACCGGCACGGGCGCCAACGCCCAGGCGCTGGCCATCGTGGAGGCTGCGATGGAAGGCGTGGCAGGCTCCACCTTTGGCGCGGGCATGAGCCACAACATCGTGACGGCGTCGGTGCTGGCCATCGTGAGCGTGGCCAACCGGCTGGCCGAGCGGCGCCAGGGCGTGGCCGCCACGGGGACGGTGACAGCGGCGTAACCTTGTGGTTGCGGCCGTTGCAAAAAGGATAGCTGCCAGCGCTGGTCCTTCCATCGCTGGTGGCCATCCGGACCAATAGCCCCAGGCCGCGGGCGGAGTCCGGGCAGGCACCGGGGTCCATCCGTTACCCTTCGGGCCATGCGCGTTGTTTCTCACAGACTGGCCCTGGCCGCCTGCACCGCCGCCCTGCTGGCCCTGGCGGGCTGCGGTACCTCGCGGCCCCCCTCGTCTTCTTCGTTCCCTTCGTCATCATCGTCGTCGGCGCCGGTGCGCACCACGCCGCCCCTGACCGCGGAGCAGGCGCACGACATCGCCATCCACGCGCTGGGCCTGGTGGGCACGCCGTACCGCTACGGCGGCAACACGCCGGACTCTGGCTTCGACTGCAGCGGGTTGATCGGCTATGTGTACCGCAACCAGGTGGGCACCCCGCCGCCCCGCACGGTGGCGCAGCTCAACAGCTGGGGGTATCCCATCGACGGCAGCGAGCTGCGCGCCGGGGACCTGGTGGTGTTCGGCACCGGCCGCCAGCCTAACCATGCGGGCATCTATGTGGGCGAAGGGCGCTTTGTGCACGCGCCGTCCACCGGCGGCACGGTGCGGCTCGACCAGCTGCAGTCGCGGCATTGGTCGCGGCAGAATGCGGCGTTCCGCAGACCGTAGCGGCTCCCCCTGAGTCGCCTTCGGCGCCTTCCCCCTGAGGGGGACGACGCCCTTGCTGCGGGGCGGCCCTTGCTCGGCGTCTCTCGCCTGGGGCGCGCCAGTCTTTACCAATGTCGCCCATGGGTAGAAAGGTGTTCGCCCGAATCTGCCAGCAGCGGCTGTCCAGCGCCGCGCGACAATCGGGGCCACCATGACCCACGCACACCGCTCCGCCACCCCGATTTCCACCCACGATACGACGCGCGTCGATGACACGCGCATCAAGGCCGTGCGGCCGCTCATCACGCCGGCTTTGCTGCAGGAATGGCTGCCCGCGCCCGATGCCGCCCAGACGCTGGTGGAGACCAGCCGCACCGCCATCTCGCGCGTGCTGCATGGGCAGGACGACCGGCTGGTGGTGGTGGTGGGGCCCTGCTCCATCCACGACCATGGCCAGGCGATGGAGTACGGGCGCCAGCTGAAGGTGCAGGCCGATGCGCTGCAGCAGGACCTGCTCATCGTGATGCGCGTGTACTTCGAGAAGCCGCGCACCACCGTGGGCTGGAAGGGCTACATCAACGACCCGCACCTGGATGGCAGCTTTGCCATCAACGAAGGGCTGGAGCTGGCACGCCAGCTGCTGCTGGATGTGCTGGCGCTGGGCCTGCCAGTGGGCACGGAGTTTCTGGACCTGCTGTCGCCGCAGTTCATCAGCGACCTGGTGAGCTGGGGCGCCATCGGCGCGCGCACGACCGAGAGCCAGAGCCACCGCCAGCTGGCCAGCGGCCTGTCGTGCCCCGTGGGCTTCAAGAACGGCACCGACGGCGGCGTGAAGGTGGCGAGCGACGCCATCCAGGCGGCGCAGGCATCGCACGCGTTCATGGGCATGACCAAGATGGGGCAGGCCGCGATCTTCGAGACGCGCGGCAACCAGGACTGCCACGTGATTCTGCGCGGCGGCAAGCAGCCCAACTACCAGAAGGCCGATGTGGATGCCGCCTGCACCATGCTTCAGGCGGCGGGCCTGCGCGAGCAGGTGATGATCGACGTGAGCCACGCCAACAGCAGCAAGCAGCACCAGCGCCAGATCACCGTGGCGGGCGAAGTGGCCCAGCAGATCGCCGCGGGCGACCAGCGCATCACCGGCCTCATGATCGAAAGCCACCTGCAGGAAGGCCGCCAGGACATCGTGCCCGGCCAGCCGCTCGCGCCCGGCGTGTCGGTGACCGATGCCTGCATCAGCATGGCGCAGACCATTCCGGTGCTCGAAGGCCTGGCGGCGGCGGTGCGGGCGCGGCGCGCACGCGGCTGACCTTCCGGCCCTGCGCTCTGCGGTGGGCCGACAGCAGCAACTACCGCGCTGCCGTGGTGTCGATGTTGCGCGCTGTGGCCAGCAGCGTGGCGCACAGGGTTTCCTGGCCGTCCGCATCCACCGCAAACACGTCGGACGCGCACACCGTGAGCAGCCGCGCCGCGTCGATCACGCGCCCGCGTGCCCGCAGGCACACGCCCCGTGCCGGGGCCACGAGCTTCACGGTGGCGTCCACCGTGGCATTGACCCAGCCCGGCGGCAGCACGCTGCCGGCCGCGCCCACCGCGGCAAAGTCGGCCACCGCAAAAACGGCCGTGGCCTGCAGCTGGCCGGGGCGAAAGCAGAACGCGTCACTCACCGGGATTTCCACCTCCACCGCGCCCGGCTCGACGCGCACGAAGCGCAGGCCCAGCGTGCGCGCCATGGGCATGGCCAGCACCAGCGATTGCAGCTGGGTCAATGAAGTGGAGGATGGGACTGATGAAATGGACGCCGTGGCGGGACCAGTGGCAGGTGCAGAGGGGGTCATGGTGCTTTCCTGGTGGGGCGGGGGGATCGTGAAGCCGGTGGTGGTGGCGGTGCGGGTGCGGCCGGCGCAGGGGCGGGCCGCACGCGGGGCCACGGGGCCTTGGCTTTGGGTGCCGCGGCCTGGGCACGCCGCGCCGTGGCCTGCTTTGCCCGAAACCACGCCGCGTGCTCCAGCACGCGCTGCTTCTGGGCCTGCAGCCCGGCGATCTGCTGGTCCAGCGCCAGGGCGCGCTCGCGCAGGTCTTGCACCATGGCGTCGATGCACAGCGTGCCGGCGCGGTAGGCGGCCAGGCGCGGCGCGATCTGCGGCAGGGTGAAGCCCAGCTGGCGCGACATGGCGATGAACACGACCTCGCGCTGCAGGGCCACGGGATAGTCGCGGTAGCCGTTGGCGCGCCGGCGCGGGGTGAGCAGCCCCAGCCGCTCGTAGTGGCGCAGGGCATGGACCGAGACCGAGGTGCGCTGGGCCAGTTCAGAGATCTGCATGGCGCAAAGCCTAGCAAGCCTGGCGCTGCACGAAGGTTGCCTGTGCGACTGCTTTTGGGGCAAACCCCCATGCCCAGCGCCGCGGGCAGAGCGCGTCGCGGTGTAGCATTCACCTTTTACCGTCCTGGCCTGGGCACTGCGGCCTGCGGCGACGGTTTTCATCCCCACTGCGAAGACCCTTGACGATGCTTGAGCTCCACGGCAATGCCACCCAGGCCGCTCCAGGCGCCGGGACGGGGTGCGCGCCGCTGGGTCGCTGCACGATAGCTGCCTGACCATGTCATCAGCCCACGCACCCGAAGAGGCAGCGCGGCTTTTGGCACTGCAGTCCTACGCGATCCTCGACACCCCTGCCGAGGAAGGCTTCGACCAGTTGGCGGCCCTGGCCGCGCAGGTGTGCGGCTGCCCCATCGCGGTGGTCAACTTTCTCGACGGCGAGCGCCAGTGGTTCAAGGCGTCGGTGGGCCTGGCGTTTCAGCAGACCGAGCGCGCCATCGCGTTCTGCGCGCATGCGCTGGACGGCCGCCGCGACCCGATGGTGGTGCCCGACGCCGCCCTGCACCCCGTGCTGGCCAGCAACCCGCTGGTGGTGGGCGATCCGCATGTGCGCTTTTATGCCTGCGTGCCGCTGGTCACGCCCGAGGGCTTTGCCCTGGGCACCCTGGCCGTGGTCGACACCGTGCCGCGCACGCTGCAGGACGCACAGATCGACGCCCTCAAGATGCTGGCGGGCCAGGCCATGGTGCAGTTGGAGCTGCGCCGCCAGAAGCGGCTGCTGGCCCACTTGGTGCGCGAGCGCGACCAGATGCACGCCGAGATGGTGGCCCAGGGCGAGGCGCTGCGCGCGGCCGGGCGCATCGCGCGCATCGGCGGCTGGACGGTGGAGCTGCCCGGCCAGCAGTGGACCTGGTCGCAGGAGATCGCGGCCACCTACGGGCTTGCGCAGCGGCAAAGCGGCCTGGCGCAGGTGCTGCAGCTGTACACGCCGCCCTACCGCGGCGTGATGCAGCGGGTGCTGGACGACTGCCTGCAGCACGGCACGCCGTTCGACATCGAGGCAGAGGCGCTGATGCCGGGCGAGCGGCACTTCTGGGTGCGCACCGCGGGGCAGGCGGTGCGCGGTGCCGAAGGGCAGATCCTGCGCATCCAGGGCGCCTTCCAGGACATCACCACCCAGCGCCGCGCCCACCAGGCACAGCGCGAGAGCGAGGAGCGCTTTCACCTGGTCTCGCGTGCCACGGCCGATGCGGTGTGGGACTGGAACCTGTTCACCGACCACATCTGGTGGAACGAGGGCATGCAGACCTTGTTCGGCGTGCCGCCCGACCAGCTGCAGGCCGACAGCAGCTCCTGGACGTCACGCCTGCACCCCGAGGACAGCGGTGCGGTGACCACCGGCATCCACGCGGTGATCGACGGCAACGACACGCACTGGTCGAGCGAATACCGCTTTCGCCGCCACGACGGCAGCTACGCCTGGGTGCTGGACCGCGGCTTCGTGATCCGCGACGGCAGCGGCAAGGCGGTACGCATGGTGGGCGGCATGGCCGACATCAGCCGGCAAAAGCTTGCCGAGATCGATGCGCAGCGCGATGCGCAGAACCACGCCGAGCTGCTGCAGGTGCAGCAGCGCATCTCGTCGATGGCACTGCCGCTGCACGAGGCGCTTCAGCTCGTGGCCGACACGGTGCTGCACCAGACCCAGGCACGCGGCGCGCTGGTGGAGCTGCTGCGCGACCAGCAGCTGGTGGCGCAGGCGGCAGCGGGCGACCATGTGCGCCCGGTGGGCCACCTGCTGCCGGTGGACCAGAGCCTGCTGTGGCCCACGCTGCGCGAGGGCCGCACCGTGGTGTGCAACGACACCGAGGCCGCGGGCTGGGACATGGCCTCGCTGCCGCACCGCCAGGGCGTGCGCTCGGTGATGGCAGTGCCGCTGCGCACGGCCGAGGGCGTGGTGGGCTCGCTCAAGGTCACGTCGGACCAGCCCCAGGCGTTCTCGCGGCGCGATGTGGCCCACCTCGAGATCCTGACCGAGTCGCTCGGCTCCATGGTGCAGCTGCGGCATGTGGCCGCGCAGCTGCGCGCGTCCGAGCAGCAGTACCGCATGCTGTTCGACGAGCACCCGCACCCGATGTGGGTGTACGACAAAGCAACGCTGCGCCTGCAGGCGGTGAACCAGTCCATGGTGACGCACTACGGCTACGCTGAGGCCGAACTGCTGGCCATGCAGATGACCGACCTGTGGCCCGCCGAGCGCCGCGCAGCCATCAAGGCCAGCATCGATGCGATCCCGATGGACCAGCGCAACCGGCCTGTGGTGAGCCGCCACCTCAAGAAGGACGGCTCGATGATGGACGTGGAGATCACGGCCGGCAGCATCAGCTTCAATGGTCGCCCCGCGCGCCAGGTGCTGGCCACCGACGTGACCGAGCGCCTGCGCACCGAGCGCGAGCTGGCGCGCATGGGCCGCGCGCAGCGCCTGCTCAGCGCCTGCAACGAGACCCTGGTGCGCGCCACGTCCGAAACCGCGCTGCTGCAGGCCATCTGCCAGATCGCGGTGGACATCGGCGGCTACCGCATGGGCTGGGTGGGCTTTGCACGCGACGACGAGCGCAAGTCCATCGAGCCCGTGGCCCATGCCGGCTACAACCAGAACTACCTGGAGAACCTGCACCTGTCGTGGTCGGCCGACGACCCGTACGGGCGGGGCCCGGCGGGCACGGCGGTGCGCTCGGGCAAGCCGGTGATCGTGCAGGACATCCGCGCCGAGGGCGACTTCGCCGACTGGACAGAGCGCATGCTGGAGCACGGGTTCCATGGCGTGATCTGCCTGCCGCTGCAGCAGCGCGACCGCGACCAGGACCGCACGTTCGGCCTGCTGTACCTGTATGCGCCCGACATCCTGCAGATCAGCGCGCAGGAGGCCGCGCTGCTGCAGGAGCTCTCCAACGACGTGGCCTTCGGCATCACCAGCCTGCGCGCACACAAGGCGCAGCAGCGGCTGCAGGCCTCTGTGCTCAAGGTGGCGGCGGCCGTGTCGGCCAGCACGGGCACCGAGTTCTTCGTGCAGCTGGTGCGCAACATGGCCGATGCGCTGGGCGCTCAAGGTGGCTGCGTGGTGCGGCTGCTGCCCGGCAGCGAAGGTCAGCCCGACCGGGTGACCACGCTGGCGGCCGTGCTCGACGGCCACATGCTGTCCAACGACGAGTACATGCTGGAGGGCACGCCCAGCCAGATGCTGCTCAGCCAGCGCGAGTACGTGGTGGCCGACAAGGTGCAGCAGGCGTTTCCGTCCGCGCCCATGCTGCGCCTGGTGGGCGCGCAGGGCTATGCGGGCCAGCAGCTGTGCAACGGTGACGGCGAGGTGGTGGGCATCGTGTTCGTGCTGTTCCGCCAGCCCATCGCCGAGACGGATTTCATCACCTCCACGCTGCAGATCTTTGCCGCGCGCGCCTCGGCCGAGATCGACCGGCAGCTGGCCGATGCGCGCATCCGCCACCAGGCGTCGCTGCTGGACAAGGCGCAGGACGCCATCCTGGTGCGCGACCTGACCCACCGCATCATCTTCTGGAACAAGAGCGCCGAGCGCCTGTACGGCTGGTCGAAGCTGCAGGCGCTGGGCCAGTCCATCGAGACGCTGCTGTACGACGACCCCGCGCATTTTCGGCATGCCACGCAGGCGGTGCTGGAGCAGGGCGAGTGGACGGGCGAGATCGTGCAGTACCACCGCGACGGCAGCACCATCGAGGTGGAAGGCCGCTGGACGCTGGTGCGCGGCGACGACGGCCACCCGCAGTCCATCCTGGCCATCAACACCGACATCCGCCAGCGCAAGGCCAGCGAGCGCGAGATCCAGCGCCTGGCGTTCTACGACGCGCTCACCGGCCTGCCCAACCGCATGCTGCTGATGGACCGCATCGGCCACGCGCTGGCCAACGCCAACCGCCGCCACCACGGCGGGGCGCTGCTGTTCATCGACCTGGACAACTTCAAGACGCTGAACGACACGCTGGGCCATGACCAGGGCGACCTGCTGCTGCAGCAGGTGGCGCAGCGCCTGAACACCTGCGTGCGCAGCGTGGACACCGTGGCGCGGCTGGGTGGCGACGAGTTCGTGGTGATGCTGGAAGAGCTGAGTGCCAAGCCGCACGAACTGGCTCTGCACGCGCGCGGCGTGGGCGAAAAAATCCTCACCATGCTGGCCGTGCCGTATGCGCTGGCAGGCTACCAGTACCGCAGCACGCCCAGCATCGGCATTGCGCCGTTCACCGGCGAGCAGACCAGCGTGGGCGAGCTGCTCAAACAGGCGGACCTGGCCATGTACCAGGCCAAGACGGCGGGGCGCAACACGCTGCGCTTCTTCGACCCCGACATGCAGGCGGTGGTGACGGCCCGCGCGGGCCTGGAGACCGACCTGCGTGCAGCCCTGGCGCAAGAGGAGTTCCTGCTGCACTTTCAGCCGCAGATGCACCAGACGGGCCTGTGCGTGGGGGTGGAGGCGCTGGTGCGCTGGGCCCACCCGCAGCGCGGCATGGTCTCGCCCGCGCAGTTCATCCCGCTGGCCGAAGAAACCGGGCTGATCCTGCCGCTGGGCCGCTGGGTGCTGCACACCGCGTGCAAGCTGCTGTCGAGTTGGCAGGACGACCCCGCCCTGGCCCACCTGACCATGGCGGTGAACGTGAGCTCGCGCCAGTTCCGCCATGCCAGCTTTGTGGACGACGTGGCCCGGGTGCTGGCCATCACCGGCGCACCGGCCCATTTGCTCAAGCTCGAGCTCACCGAGAGCCTGCTGGTGGAAGACATGGAAACCACCATCGCCACCATGGCCGCGCTGCGCAGCTACGGCGTGGGGTTCTCGCTGGACGACTTCGGCACCGGCTATTCGAGCCTGAGTTACTTGAAGCGCATGCCGCTCGACCAGCTCAAGATCGACCAGAGCTTCGTGCGCGACCTGCTCACCGACCCCAACGACGCGGCCATCGTGGACACCATCATCGGCTTGTCGCGCAGCCTGGGCCTGCAGGTGATCGCCGAAGGCGTGGAGACGCCCGAGCAGCGCGAGCTGCTGGCCCATGCGGGGTGCATGCACTACCAGGGCTATCTGTTCAGCCGGCCGCTCTCGGCCGACGTGCTGGCGACCTTTCTCAAGCCCGCCGCGGGCTGATCCATAGTTTTTTCAGACGCTGCCCAGGGCACTGGGTGGCGTCTATGCGTGTTTTGCGTCCGCTGCCGCCCATGGCAGGGAGTGCGATGGCGCACTGAGAGCCTCATGTCGGGCCCTTGGCTCGTCTTGCGGGGGGGAGGGGTCTGCCCCAGGGCTTACCGGCCTTCACGGCCTCTCAGGCTGTGTCCAGCGGCCTTTGCTGAACGCCACCCCTTCTGGAAGCTTCTGCTCCGTCGACCCCTTCCCCCTTGCAGTACCCATCCGGCGCCAGCTTCAGCGTGGGCCAGGGCTTCGGGAAGTTGTCCCTGTTTTCTTCTTTATTTTCTTTATAAATACATAGTCGTAGTAGTAGAGGCAGGCTTTTGGTGTGGACAACTGCCTTTTTCCCAGACACGGCAAGCACTTGCGCGCCGCCCAACCCTGTGGGTCAGCCCCTCTTTCCGCTGTCGCACCGGCGGGGACAACAACCAGGAATCGTCGCTGCCTGTGGACAACCGGGTAGTTGTGCAAAAACTATCCCCAGTTTTACGCACCGGCAGATGGTGTCGCAAACATCTGCATAAAAACCCGGTCTACCGCTTGACTGGTAAAGGTTAATAGCTACTGAATTTGTAGCAAACACTGGTTTTCGACGCCGCTGCGACGCGGTGACGGCCCCTTTTTCCTGATGGGTTTCGGCACCGTGGACAGCGTCGGCTCCCCGTTCATGAAGTCGCGGACGGCAGAAACCCATCGCTCATCCCCATCCAAGTTCAGCGTCTACGGCCTGGCCGAAGGGCGAGGCAACGTGTCCACCCAACGGCTGCATTGCCCCGGATTTAGGGTGTCTTGTTATTCATTGATAGTTCTATTTATAAATAGCAGTAGTAGTAGAGCAGGCCTGTTTCTGTGGACAAGGCTGGTTTCCCCAATGCTGGCGCGCACTTGCGTCGCTTCAAACACTGTGGGACGCAGGCCTTGAACTTCGGGGCTCGCAGACAACAACTTCGGGCCGCGGCATTTTTGTGTGGATAACTGCCCGGTTGTGCCAGAACTGCCCCCAGACTTATCCACAGTGGGGCCTGGGGCCTGTGCGCTGTCGCCGACGACCCCTTGACCCGCAAAAACCGCTGGTCCGGCTACCCCCGCAAAAAAGCCCGGGGTCCTGGACAGGACCCCGGGCTCCGGGTGGGCTGCCGGTGGGCAGCGGTGGGCGTTACTTGGCCGGTGCAGCGGCGGGCGCTGGCTTGCCTGAGGCGTCACCATGGTGGTGGCGGTCGCCGCCCTTGCCGTGGCGGCGGCCTTCACCGTCGCCGTGCGGGCCGCCGCGGTGGTGGCGGCTGGCTTGTGCATCGAAGGTCTTTTGCTGTTCGGGCGTCAGCGTGGTGTAGAAGGCCTTGGTCGCCTCGCCACGGCGGTCGGCCTCGGCGGCATGCTGGGCGCGCAGGGCCCGCATGCGGTCGATGCGCTCGGGCGTCGTCAGCTTGTCCATGTCCTTGCGGTCCAGGCGTGCGGTGCGCTCGCCGGGTTGCAGGGCCGTGGTGAAGGTGGTCCAGCCCGATTCCTGTGCAGGCGTCAGCTTGAGCTGGTCCTTCAAGGCGGCCATGCGTTTTGCCTGGTGGGCCTGACGGGCCTGGTGGCGTTCGTGGTGGTCCCGGCGCGGCTCGCCGGCTTGGCGGGTCTGGCGGGCTTCAGGGGCGGTGGCGCTGGTGGCCGACGGGGCGGTTGCAGGGCTGGCAGGTGCCTGTTGCGCCAGAGCGGGCAGGGCCAGGGCAGCCAGAACAGCGGTGGCAACAAAGCGGCGTGGAAGTTGGAAAGCCATGGTGTGAGTCCTTTCACAGGGGGTTGGTATCCGCTGCACCCAGGCTGGTCAGCGGTTGAGAGTCAGTGTCCGCCCGCCATGTATCGCCGCCGTGCCCACTGGGTGAGGCTGTGTAAAGTTGTGACAAGAAGCTCCGTACGCGGAGCGGGTTTTGAGGTGTTATCAGCCTCTACCGCCTGTCTATCCAGCGCTGGCAGCTATTGAATTTGTAGCGGTGCTGCGTGTGGATGTTGCGAAGCCTGCGGTGCGGCGCGAGACCGGCGCCCACAGCCCCGACAATGGCGGATTCGCCGTTTGCCCGTTGTTCGCTCAACGCCTAGAAGAGAAGAAGGTTGTCCCGTGTTCAAGAACATGATCGTGTACCGCATTGCCCCCCAATGGCAGGTGGAGTTGACCCAGGTCGAGGAAGCGCTGGCCAAGGCGCCTTTCATGGAGTGCGGCGCCACGCAGGAAAAGTCGCTGGGCTGGGTGCCCCCGCGCGGCGACGCCCACGGCCCGCTGGCCGAATCGGTCGGGGGCCAGTGGATCCTGCGTTTCATGGTCGAGTCCAAGGTGCTGCCCGGCAGCGTGCTGGCGCGCAGGGTGAAGGAAAAGGCCGAGCGCATCGAGCAGGAAACCGGCCGCAAGCCCGGCAAGAAGGAAAGCAAGGAGCTCAAGGACGAGGCCAAGCTCGACCTGCTGCCCATGGCCTTCACCAAGCAGGGCTCGATGTGGATCTGGATCGACACGGCGTCCCGCCTGCTGGTGCTCGACACCTCCAGCCAGGGCCGCGCCGATGAGGTGGTCACGCTGCTGGTCGAGTCGCTGCCCGGCCTGTCGGTGTCGCTCATCAACACCCAGACCAGCCCGCAGGCGGCCATGTCCCACTGGCTCAAGGAGCAGGAGCCACCCGTGGGCTTCACCGTGGACCGCGAGTGCGAGCTCAAAAGCGCCAGCGAAGAAAAGTCCGTGGTGCGCTACGCCCGCCACGCGCTCGACATCGAAGAGGTGCAGGCCCATATCGACGCCGGCAAGCTGCCCACCAAGCTCGCGATGACCTGGGACGACCGCGTGTCGTTCATGCTCACCGAGGGCTTCCAGATCAAGAAGGTGTCGTTCCTCGACACGGTGTTCGAGGGCACCAAGGCCGACGGCGGCGGCTTCGATACCGACGTGGCGATTGCCACGGGCGAGCTGGTGAAACTGATCCCCGACCTGATCGAGGCGCTGGGGGGCGAGGCAGAGAGCGGCGTGGCCAGCGCTGCGCAGGCGGTGGCGGCGGGTGGTGACAGCGCTCCGTCATCAGCCCCGGGTTCCGGCTCCGGCCTGGCTGCGGCCGCGCCAGCGCCACCCAAAGGCAAGGACGTGGCGAGCCGCTCGATCACCGGGCCGGCCACGGCGCCGGTGGACACGGACCCGGAAGCGGCGCCGTTCTGACGACCCTCGCCAGAGCCGAGTTCAACACCGGAGAGGCGCTCTCAACGCCCGGTGAACTGCGGGCTCTGGCGCGCATGGAACGCCTCGACCCCTGCCTTGAAGTCCTGCGTGCCCGCGCACTGCACGAACGCTGCGGCCTCGGCCGCCAGTTGCTCGGGCAGGCTGCGGTCCATTGAATCGCGCATCAGCCGCTTCATCGCGCCGTAGGCCAGCGTGGGGCCGCTGGCAAAGCGTGCGGCCAGGGCGGCGGTGGCCGCGTCCAGGTCCGCCGCTGGCACCACGCGGTTGACAAGGCCCAGGCGCAGGGCGTCCTCGGCCGTGAAGGCGTCGCCCAGCAGGGCGATCTCCAGCGCCTTGCGCACACCCACCAGCCGCGGCAGCGCCCACGATGCGCCCACGTCGCAACTGGTGCCCAGGTTGATGTAGGCCAGGTTGAAGCGCGTGCCCTCGGCCACCAGCACGTAGTCGGCCATCAGCAGCAGGCTCAGGCCCGCGCCCGCGGCCACGCCGTGCACCTGGGCGATGACGGGGGCGTTCATCTGTGCGAGCAGCGGCAACGCCTGGTTCAGCGGCGTGAGGATGTCGATGGCCCCCTGCACCGGCTGGGCCCGCAGCGTGGCCAGGTCGCCACCGGCCATGAAGCCCCGGCCGTTGCCGCGCAGCACCACGGCGCGCACGGTGGGGTCGGTGGCCAGCGCCTGCACAGCGGCCAGGAAGGCGTTGGCCATGGCCACGTCGATGGCGTTGAGCGCGTCGGGCCGGTTCAGGCGCAGCGTGGCGATGGGCCCGTCGCGTTCCAGCAGCACGGGGGCGGCGGGGTCGGTAGGTTCGGTCACAGTGCTTTTCATGGTCGATGTGTGTCTGGTGCCGGATGGCTGTGCGCTGATAGCTCCTGTTTTGATAGTGGCGGCGTGGCCGGCATGGGGCATCGGTGTTTTCCCCCGCCCGGGCGCCGCCGCCAGGGCCCTGCGGCACCATGGGCCTCCGTTGGCAGGCCATTGAGCAGGCGTCGACCACGCGCCGAACAGGCTTTAATACGCACATGACCAAGACGACCACTGCTGCTGCGACGACCCCAGCGCCCCGGCGGCGCCAAGGTGCTGCCGCTGCCCCTGCTGTCCCCGCCGTCCCTGCAGTGGCGGCCGCGCCGCGGGCCCCCGAGTCGCCCCGCGAGCGCCAGCGCGAGGCCAAGCGCAACGCCGTGCTGCAGGCGGCGGCGCAGCTGTTCAACGAGCGCGGCTTTCACGCCACCTCGCTCGACGACATCGCCGCACGCCTGAACGTGACCAAGCCCACGCTGTACTACTACGTGAAGAACAAGGACGAGATCCTGCTGCAGTGCGTGGGCCAGGGCCTGGCCATGATGCTGGAAGGCATCGACGCCTCGCGCGCAGCGGGCGGCCAGGCCGTTGACCAGCTCATCACCTGCATGCAGGTCTATGCACGCATCGTCACGCAGGACTTCGGCATGTGCCTCATCCGCGTCGGCGACGAGCAACTGCCACCCGAGGCCCGCAGAGAGCTGCGCCGCCTCAAGTCCGCCGTCGACCAGGAATTCCGCCGCCTGGTGGCCGAGGGCGTGGCAGAGGGCTCGCTCGCGCCGTGCGATCCGAAGATGACGGCGTTCGTCATCGCCGGCGCTCTGAGCTGGATCGGCCGCTGGTACCAGCCCGGCGGGCAGTACACGCCAGAGCAGGTGGCGGCGCAGTGCATCGGTACGTTGATGGGTGGGGTGGTGCGGCGGGTGGATGGCACGGGGATGGCACAAGCGCCACAGCCAGCGCGTGTGCATGCATCAGTGGTTGCATCTGAATCTTCAGCTTCCGCAGAGCCTGTGCGTAAACGCCGCGCGGTGTCTTCGGGGAAGGCGTCGATAAAAGTGAATGGGAAAAATAGCTGACACGATTTTCGCACCTCAACTTCGAGTGCGGCAAGCATGACATCGGCAGTGCATGCCTCGTCAACAGGGCAGGCGGGAAGCAATCGAAGCTTAAGAACGCATGAGACCTCTCAAATGTCAGAACTATCGTTCTATAGCTTCAACTAAAGGCCTGAAATGGATTGGTGCTTTAAGCAAAGCTTTATAACTTATTGTTTTTGAAAGAATTTTTAAGAAATTACGAATCCTTAAAGTTTTTCAATCGATGTCCAAACTTTAGAGAATTTAGCGCTGGACAAGATGCCAACGTGCCCAACGGCGCTCACCGAGCAGCATAAGGTTGCCTTCTGTGCGCAGCTCGCGCAACAGTTCCCGCACAGCACTTTCGGGTAGTGACGGCAATACTTGCCGCAGCTCTGCCAGTGGCGCACCTTGGCCCTCCTGTTTGCTCAGATGCTTGATCAGAAGCGCTTTATTCGTTTCGCGGTCCAAGCCTCGTTGGCGGGTGTGTGTTCCCTTGGATCCCAGAGATGCATACAACGCCTCGGACAAGATGTACCGTGTGTTCTTTCCACGCCCTATCGATTCGACCGCGCCAGCTGCCACAAGGCTTGGCAAACGCTCTTTGAGCGATGTGCTCAGTTCTTTTTCCTGATGCAGTCGCTCCAGCGCCAAATAGTCCAGTGTCGAAAAGGTGCGCAACGTCTCTTCGCCCAATCGTTCCATGAACCGCACAAACGCCGGATTGCGTACACCGCCTTCCAATGTCAGACGTACCTCGTGCGCGGCCGTGCCTGCGAAGCTTGGCAAGGGCTTGCCCTGTCGCACAGCGCTTTCCATCATCAAGTTCATGCCCTGGCCTGAACGTTCGATAAGCCCGCAGCGTGCCAGAGCCTCTGCCAAGCGGCGATTGCGAGGATATTGCTGATCAATGATATTTTCCGGAGTGATGCCTGGAGGCAAACCGCCGGGGCTTACCACTTCCAATCGCTTGGCAAATTGCCGAATGAAGATAGATCCACCTAGACGGTAGTCGCGATGGGCGACCGCGTTCAATATGGCTTCGCGAACCGGTACTTCGGCGAACGTAGGCAGGTCCATGCGAAAGAAGTCGTCCTGGTAGCTCTGCCGGTCATTGCGCAGATTGATCTTTTTCCACAGATCGTCCTGCCAGGCGAAGAATCCAGCGCGATACTCTTCCCGGTCGGCCGCCGGGCCTGCGGCTTCAGACGACCGGTATTCGAATACGAGTTCCGCCTGAGCCAGCCAACGCGTCAGTCCTGCACGTGTGCCTAGCAGAACGAGCGCTGCGTAACTCACCTGATCGCCTTCCACCAACAGTTCGGCGTCGCGCAGAACCTGTAGGTCGCTCCTCTCGCGCTTGCGTGGATCATTGCTTTTTCTGGCCCAGCGATCGCGAAAAAGTGCGATGGATTCAGGCGACAGGTCGGCCAGCGTGGCGCCAGGACAAGGCTGCGCAGAAAAGTCTGGGCCAGTCTCGGCAAAGATATCGCGCAATTCTTGACTGCCCAATGCGGCAAGGTCATCACCGGCCCGTTTGAAGTAGCAGCCGTCGATTTCCCATGCCGTGCCTGGCAAGCGGGAAGGCACGTGCACGATGACTACACGCCCTTCGGGCAGGTGGAGTTCTTCGACTGGAATGCGATGCCCCAATCGTTGGTGCAAACCTGCTTCCGTGCGCTCTGGTGCTTCGAAGGCCAACGAACCGACAATTCGTCGAGGTCGCTTGTCTGTCACGCCCAGCACCATGGTGCCGCCACCTTCGTTGGCCAGTGCAACGCAGTACTTCAGCAGCTTTTCAAAATCGTAGCGTTGCTTGGCCTCCTTGAACTCCAGGCGCTGGCCTTCGGGTTCAAGCAACCACTGTTGGAGTTGGGTGACGGACGTTGGCATGACTGCAGTTGCGGACGATGGGCTCAAAGATTTCAGTAGCGCTGTCAGGCTTCGGGCCGAAGCATGCCGATTTATATCGGGTAGCAGTCCTTACGGTCCCAAGTCTAGCTTTGCGCACCGACCAAGGGCGCAACTGCCTGTTTCTCAAATATGACCTGGACGGGGCAGTCGGTCACATCAACGCTCCGCCACCCTCGCCAGGTCATCCAGGATCGGACAATCTGGCCGCTCGTTCCCCTTGCAGCACGACACCAGCGTCTGCAGGCTGCGCTGCATCGCCTGCATCGAGGCAATGCGCTCGCTCAGGTCGTCGATGTGGGACTGGGCGATGCGCTTGACCTGGCTGCTCGCGCGGCTGCGGTCGTGCCACAGGGCGAGCAGTTCGGCGATCTCTTCCATCGAGAAGCCCAGGTCGCGGCTTCTGCGGATGAAGTGCAGGGTGTGCACGTCGGCCTCGGTGTACTGGCGGTAGCCGCTGTCGGTGCGGGCCACGGCGGCCAAGAGGCCCAGGGACTCGTAGTGGCGCACCATGCGGGCCGAGATGCCCGCGCTGCGGGCGGCCTCGCCGATGGTCAGGGGCCGGCCGTGGGGGATGGCTGCTTTGCCAGTGCCTTTGCTGCTGCTGTCCGCAAGGCCCGGGGCGCGGGGGGCGGTGGCGGCGCTCATGGCGCGACGGTATAGCCTTCTTCGGCGATGGCCGCGGCCAGGGCGGCGCGGGGCGTGGTGGCGTTGCCGACTTCCACGCGGCCGGTGCTGCGGTCGATGCGCACGGTGGCGCCGGGGTCGGCGGATTGCACGGCCTGCGTCACGGCGCGCTCGCAGTGGCCGCAGGTCATGCCCTGCACGTCAAAGAGCTGGGTGGCGGCGGCATAGGGGGTGTCGTTCGTGGTCATGGTGGCTCCTGGAAGTCCTGTGGGGGTGGTCCGACGGGTATCGGTAAGGTGTCAGGACGCCAGCGTAAACCTTCACACGATGGCAAGGTCAAGGCCCATGCAACGACCCCACGGCCTGTGGGCAGGCCCGGCGCGGCTGTGCGGACTGTCTGCTATTAAAAATATAGCTGCCAGCGCGCTTCCATCCAGCGGTAGGGGCTTTTTTTGCTCGAACGAACTACTTGGGCCGGGGGCGGCGCACGCCGGCGTCGGGCTGCACCAGGCGGCCTGCGCGCAGTTCGGTGATGGCCACGGACAGCGCCTCGGCCGCGCCGCGCACTTCCGCCTGCATGGCGGTGTCGCGGTCCAGCACCTCGTGGCTTTGGGCGTAGCTTTCGTAGTAGCCGATGTAGCGGTCCAGGCGTGCCTTGGGGCCTGCGTCGATGAAGCCCATCCAGTCGAGCCAGTCCGACAGGCCCCGGCGCGTCATCTCGATGCCGGCCACGTCGCCGTGCACGGCCAGCGCGTAGGCGCGGCCGGCCAGGTGCTTGGGGTAGTCCCAGCCTGCCAGCTCCAGCGCCTTGGCCTCGGTGGCCTTCTTGCCGTGGGTGGTGGTGGGGTCGGGGTTGCCGCCGTCGGCGCAGACCAGGCGGTCGATCATGAGCTTGAGCGGGCTTGGGGCCTGGTACCAGTACACAGGGGTGATGATCATCACGCCGTGCGCGGCGGTGAAGCGTTCGTAGATCTCGTTCATCCAGTCGCCGGTCTGGCGCTCGGCATGGTTGGGGTAGCAGCTGCACGGAAAGTGGCACAGCGGCATGGCGGTGGACACGCAGCCCTTGCACGGATGGATGTGGCGCCCGTAGTCGGAGGTGACGCGGCTCAGGTCGAGCAGGTCGACTTCGATCTGCGCGCCCGCCAGCACGTCGCGCGCCATGTTCAGCATGCGCCAGCTCTTGGAGATCTCGCCGGGGCAGGTGCCGTCGTTGCGGGCCGATCCGCACACCAGCAGCGCGCGCGATGGTGATGCCTTGTCGGCCCAGCGGGTGCGGGCGGCGTCGATGCGCTCCTTGGCCTCGATCCAATCCACCGACAGGTCGTAGTCCGGGTCGGCATAGCCCGGGCCGGCCTTGCGGGTGCGCGGGGCCTTGCGGCCTTCGTCGTAGTTGCGCCAGGCGATGGCCTCGATGCGGTCGAGCGCGTCGGGGGCTTCGTCGGCAAAACGCGGGTCGCGAAAGTCCTGCAGAAACCGCTCGCGGAATTCGGCGCGCTCCAGCGGGGGCGGGGCCTGGCCGGTGCGGGGTTGCGGGGGCGTGGTGTTTTGGGTGGGTGTGGGGCCGGTCGTCATGCGGCCATTGAGCGCTGCAGGGCAAGGCGGTGCTATCGGACAACATGCCGTGAAGGACTCGGAGCCGCTTGACCTTGCCATCATGTCAAGGTGTACGGTAGAGCAATGCACCCCCTGAGATGCTGCATCTTCCCCCTCTCCTTCGGGAAGGGGACGCACCCGGTGGCCCGGCAAAGCTGGTTCCATGGGTGCACTGGCATCGGCCGCGCTGGTGCGTTGGCGGGGGGCGACATACGCAACCCAGAACTCATAAATACATGACGACAAACACTATCGGTACCTCTCCCACATCCCTCGCCGCGGTCACGGACTCGCTCGACCTGGGCATTGGCGGCATGACCTGTGCCAGCTGTGTGTCGCGCGTGGAGCGCGCGCTGCGCAAGGTGCCCGGCGTGCAGGACGCCGCCGTGAACCTGGCCACCGAGTCTGCGCGCGTGGCCTGGGCACCGGGCGCCGCGCCGGATGCAGCGGCCATGGACGCGCTGCTGCGCCGCGCGGTGCGCAATGCGGGCTACGAGCCGCGTGCTGCCGGGCAGACGCAGGTTGATGAGAACCTGTCTGCCTGGACGGGCTTCCTGCCCGTGGGCATCGGCCTGGTGCTGTCGGCGCCGCTGGTGCTTCCCATGGTGGGGGACCTGTTCGGCCAGCAGTGGATGCTGCCCGCCTGGGTGCAGTTCGCGCTGGCCACGCCGGTGCAGTTCATTCTGGGTGCACGTTTCTACAAGGCCGGCTGGCATGCGCTGAAGGCGCTGGCGGGCAACATGGACCTGCTGGTGGCGCTGGGCACGAGCGCGGGCTGGGGACTGTCGGTGTGGCTGTGGCTCACGGCGCCCGCGGGCCACCCGGGGCAATCTGGGCATGTGCCGCACCTGTACTTCGAGGCCTCGGCCGTGGTGATCACGCTGGTGCTGCTGGGCAAGTGGCTGGAGGCCCGTGCCAAGCGCCAGACCACGGCGGCCATCCGCGCGCTGCACGCGCTGCGGCCCGAGGTGGTGCACCTGCTGTCCCAGGCCGGCGAGGTGGATGTGCCGGTGGCCGAGGTGATGGTGGGCGACCGCCTGGTGGTGCGGCCGGGCGAGCGCATCCCGGTGGACGGCACGGTGCACGAGGGCCACACGCAGGTCGATGAATCCATGCTCACCGGCGAACCCCTTCCCGTGGTGCGCGACGTGGGTGCGGGTCTGACAGGCGGCTCCATCAACGGCGACGGCCGCATCGTGATGGCGGTGACCGCCGTGGGCGCCGAGACGGTGCTGGCCCACATCATCCGCCTGGTGGAGGACGCGCAGGCCGCCAAGGCGCCCCTGCAGCGCATGGTGGACGAGGTCTCGGCCGTCTTCGTGCCGGTGGTGCTGGGCGTGGCGCTGCTCACCCTGCTGGGCTGGCTGTGGGCCGGCGCGGGCGGGGAGGTGGCGCTGATCCACGCCGTGGCGGTGCTGGTGATCGCCTGCCCCTGCGCGCTGGGCCTGGCCACGCCCGCGGCCATCATGGCGGGCACCGGCGTGGCGGCAAAGCACGGCATCCTCATCAAGGATGCGCAGGCCCTGGAGCTGGCGCACAAGGTGGACACGGTGGCCTTCGACAAGACCGGCACGCTCACCGTGGGGCAGCCGCGCCTCACCGCGTTCGAGGTGGTGGCGGGGCAGGACGAGGGCGTTGTCCTGGCGGCCGTGGCCGCGGTGCAAAGCGGCAGCGAACACCCGCTGGCCCGCGCCGTGGTGTCCGCTGCCCGGGCGCGCGACCTGCCCATGGCGCAGCCCGACGCCGTGCGCGCCGTGCCCGGCCGCGGCACGGAGGGTGAGGTGCAGGGGGCGAGCTACCTGGTGGGCAGCCTGCGCTGGATGCAGGAGCTGGGCGTTGACCTGGGTCCGCTGGCCGCGCGCGCCCAGGCATTGCAGGCCGAAGGCGCCACCGTGTCGGCCGTGGCCCAGCGCAGTACGCAGGGCGCAGAAGGCACACACGGAGCAGGGGGCCTGGTGCTGCGCGCCGTGATGGCCTTTGGCGACGAACCCAAGCCCGGCGCGCGGGAAGCGCTGGCACAGCTGAAGGCGCGCGGCATCCGCACCGTGATGATCTCGGGCGACAACCGGGGTGCGGCCGAGGCCATGGCCCGGCGGCTCGGCCTCGATCCCGCGGCGGGCGACGTGATGGCCGAGGTGCTGCCGGGCGACAAGGCCGCGAAAGTGGTTGCCTTGCAGGCGGGCGGCAAGACCGTGGCGATGGTGGGGGATGGCGTCAACGATGCTCCCGCGTTGGCCGCCGCCGATGTGGGCATGGCCATGGGCAACGGCACCGATGTGGCCATGCACGCAGCCGGCATCACCCTGATGCGCGGAGACCCGCGGCTGGTGGCGGCAGCGCTCGACATATCGCACCGTACGGTGATGAAGATCCGCCAGAACCTGTTCTGGGCCTTTGCCTACAACGTGGCCGGGATTCCCTTGGCGGCGCTGGGTTACCTGAGCCCGGTGGTCGCTGGCGCGGCCATGGCCTTGAGCTCGGTCAGTGTGATGGCGAATGCCCTCTTACTGAAGCGGTGGCGCATGTGATAAATACGTACAACGCGGTCATCGATGTCTGGCAAACTGCAACTGTTTGTTGCAGAGCCGACCGCGTGGGCGCGTGGCTCGCAGCCTCTCCATACCGATACAAGGACGACACATCATGAATCTCTTCTCGTTCATGCGGCAGTTCACCATCCGAATGCGCATGCTGGGGGCCATTGCGGTGGTCCTGGGGCTGCTGGGCCTGCTGGGTGGCGCGGGCATGCTGGGCATGTTCCGCATCCACGACATGAGCCAGAACTTCATGGACAACTCGTTCGCCAAGGTGGGCTACATGGGCGAGCTGCGCGGCGAGATGGGCGCGATACGTCAGCACGAGAAGGACATGATCATCGGCTACGAAAAGACCGAGGCCGTCAAAGCCGCGCACGCCAAGTGGCTGGCCAGCCAGGAGAAGGCCAAGAAGATCGCCGCGAAGTTCCTGGAAGGCGAGGAAGACGCGGACAACGTGGTGGTGCGCAACATCGTCACCAAGCTGGACAGCTACCGCGATCTCTTCGGACACGTGGCACGGCAGCTCGAAGCCAGCGGCTACGACACTGCCACCATCGCCAACCGCATGAGCGGCAAGGCCGTGGCCGAATTCGACCAGGCCGACAAGCTGGTGGGCGAGCTCGACACCGTGCTGCGCGCCGATGTGGACAAAGCCATCGAACAGCAAGGCCGCGTGTCGAGCGAGACCAAGTGGCTCTTCGTGCTGGCGGTGCTCATCACCGTGGTGGTGGTGGTGCCGACCACGCTCATGAACATGAACTCCATCTGCAACCCGCTCGAAGAAGCCCGCCGCATGGCGCAGGCGATTGCGGGCGGCGACCTGTCGCAGAAGATCGAGGCCGAAGGCAAGGACGAAGTGGCCGACCTGCAGCGCGCACTGCGCGAGATGCAGCAGGGCCTGGGCTCGCTGGTGGCGCAGGTGCGTGATGCCAGCGGCAACATCGCCACGGCCAGCCAGGAGATCGCCACGGGCAACCAGGACCTGTCGCAGCGCACCGAGCAGACCGCCAGCAACGCGCAGGAGGCCGTGTCCTCGCTGTCGCAGCTCACGTCCACCGTGCAGCAGACGGCGTCGTCCTCGCAGATGGCCAACCAGCTCGCGGCATCGGCATCGAACACCGCCACGCACGGCGGCTCGGTGGTGCAGCAGGCGGTGGCCAGCATGCAGGAGATCTCGGCGTCCAGCCGCAAGATCGGCGACATCATCGGCCTGATCGACTCCATCGCTTTTCAGACCAACATCCTGGCGCTGAACGCCGCGGTGGAAGCCGCCCGTGCGGGCGAGCAGGGCCGCGGCTTTGCCGTGGTGGCCAGCGAAGTGCGCAGCCTGGCCCAGCGCAGCGCGGCGGCGGCCAGCGACATCAAGGGTCTGATCAACAACAGCGTGACGGCTGTGGACGGCGGCGTGCGCCATGTGGAAGACGCAGGCACGGCCATGAAGGAGATCGTGGCCAGCGTGCAGCGCGTGGGCGACATCATTGGCGAGATCACGGCCGCAGCCACCGAGCAGTCTGCCGGCATCGGCCAGGTCAACCAGTCGGTGGGCGAGATCGACCGCATGACGCAGCAGAACGCGGCCCTGGTGGAAGAGTCTGCCGCGGCCGCCGAGTCGCTGCGCGAGCAGGCCGCGCGCCTGTCGCAGGTGGTGCAGCAGTTCCGCCTGGCCGATTCGATGGGGCACGGTGCGGGGCACCATGGGTCCCACCATGCGCCTGTGGCGGCTCCGGCGCAGCAGCGGCAGGCGCTGGCCGGCGGTGCCTCGGGCCGGGCACTGCTCACCCGTTGATATAGCGCGCTGACGCCGCCCGCGCCACGGGCACACAGGCCCTGCAGGCTTTCTTAGCTTGCAGGGCTTTTTTCATGGGCGGGCCGTGTAGTTCGACGCAGAGGCCGACGCAACCACCGGAGCAAGAATCGCAGCGAGTGCGTCTGCAATGCAACGCAGCTCAACGCAACGCCGTAGGCATTTTTGGAAGCGCTGCTCCACGCTTGTCGGCAGTGTTTGACCTGCGTCATGGGCCGCCGCGCGCCTGCATGGCACCCTCGGGCTGTTGTGTCCACCCTGGAGAGTTGCCATGCCGTCCATCAGCCTGCGCACCATTCGCGAAGAGCATGCGTCGCTGGCGGCGGTGCTGCATTCACTGCGCCTGTTGCTCGACCAGGGGCCGGGCGATGCACCCGCCGCATTCTTCGATGTGATGCGCGCGATGCTGTTCTACATCGACGAGTTTCCCGAGCGCCAGCACCACCCCAAGGAGTCGCAGTGGCTGTTCCCCAAGGTGGCCGAACGCTCGCCCGATGCAGCCGCCGCCATTGCACAACTGGAGCGTGAACACGCAGGGGGCGAGGCAGCGGTGCGCGAACTGCAGCACCTGCTGCTGGGTTGGGAGCTGATGGGCGAGTCGCGCCGCGAGGTGTTTGCACAGGCGCTGCGCAGGTATATCGGCTTTTACCTGGAGCACATGCGGCTGGAGGAGGCCGTGGTGCTGCCGGCCGCGCAGAAGTGTCTGGAGGAGGCCGACTGGGCCGCCATCGACGCCGCGTTTGCAGGCAATGCCAACCCGCTGGCGCACGGCCCGGCGCGGGACCCGTCGTATGACCGCCTGTTCACCCGCATCGTGATGCGGGCGCCGAGCCCGATCGGGCTGGGTTGAGCGAGCGGTGGGCACAGGGCGAGCGCAGTGCCCAGACGTTCACAGCCTTCCGTGTCTGGAGTGTGGGCTGTGTCTACAACCTTGACCGTCGATCTCCCCCACACCGTTCACGCTGAGCTGGTCGAAGCGCGGCGCAAGGCTTCGACAAGCTCAGCCCGAACGGTGGGGGATGGGCCAGCTTGCGGAACGATCCGAAGGTTGGGATTGATCGGACGGTGTCACGCTCAAGCAGCCAGCGCAGGGTAGTCCGTGTACCCCTCCGCACCGCCGCCGTACAGCGTGGCGCGGTTCACCTCGTTCAGCGGCGCGTCCTTTTGCAGGCGCTGCACCAGGTCCGGGTTGGCGATGAACGGGCGGCCGAAGGCCACGATGTCCGCGCCGTTCGCCAGCGCCGTTTCGGCCAGGGCCTTGTCGTAGGCGTTGTTCACCATCCACGCGCCCTGGCCGCCGGCTGTGCGGTATGCGGCTTTGAGCGCGGTGTAGTCGAAGGGGCGGTCCGGAATGTCGCGCGGGCCGCCCGTGGCGCCTTCGATCACGTGGATGTACGACAGGCCCAGCGGGCCCAGCTGGCGCACCACGTAGTCGAACAGCGGCTGCGGGTCGGCGTCCACCACGTCGTTGGCGGGCGTGACGGGCGACAGGCGGATGCCGGTGCGGCCGGCGCCGATCTCTGCGGTGATGGCGTTGACCACTTCGAGCAGCAGGCGGGCGCGGTTCTCGATGCTGCCGCCATAGGCGTCGGTGCGCTGGTTGGCGCCGGTCTTGAGGAACTGGTCGATCAGGTAGCCGTTGGCGGCGTGCACTTCCACACCGTCAAAGCCCGCGTCGATGGCGGCACGCGCTGCGCGGCGGTAGTCCTGCACGATGCCGGGCAGCTCGGACAGCTCCAGCGCGCGGGGCACGGACGTTTCAGTGAAGGTGGGCACGCCGTCCTTGATGAGCACGGTCTTGGTCTTGGCCTGGATGGCCGACGGTGCCACGGGTGCGGCGTTGCCGGGCTGCAGGTCGGTGTGCGAGACGCGGCCCACGTGCCACAGTTGCACCACGATCTTGCCGCCCGCGGCATGCACGGACTCGGTGACCTTCTTCCAGCCCGCGATCTGATCGGGCGCGTACAGGCCCGGTACGTCGGCATAGCCCTGGCCCTGGTGCGAGATGGCGGTGGCCTCGGAAATGATCAGACCGGCGCTGGCGCGCTGCGTGTAGTAGGTGGCCACGAGGTCAGTGGGCACGGCATTGGGCGAGCGGTTGCGCGTGAGCGGCGCCATGGCGACGCGGTTGGCCAGTTGCAGGTCACCGGCTTGGACGGGGTCGGACAGGAATGGCATGGGATGAAAACTTCCAGATAAAGCGTTGGTTGAAAACGTCGGCAGGGGCCATCGGTCGAAGGCCGAAGGTTAATGCTGCAGCGCAAAACGTGCAGCGCACTGGCGTCAACAAGGGCTCTGGTTTTGTGCTATTGGTCCCAGCGGCCCCGCTGCGGGCCGTGGCGCTGCCCGGCCAGCGCGCGAAAGGCGGCTGCGGCAAAATTGCACGCCATGCCCTCCCACCCTGCACCGCCCGGCGCGGTCCGGCCCTTGGCCACGTTGCCTGCCACGTTGCCCGCGCTGTGGCTGGCGGTGGCGCTCTCCATGGGCGCTGCGGTGTCGCTGGGCATCACACGCTTTGCGTATGCGCTGTTGCTGCCCCCCATGCGCGAGGACCTGGGCTGGACCTACACGCTGGCCGGGGCCATGAACACGGTGAATGCGCTGGGCTACCTGCTGGGCGCGCTGGCCACACCGTGGCTGCTGCAGCGCGTGGCGCCGGGCAAGGTGCTGGTGGCGGGCGCCGTGCTGGCGTCAGTGTTCATGGGGCTCAGCGGCTTTTTTGTGGATGCGGTGCCGCTGCTGGTGCAGCGCCTGCTGGCCGGTGGGGCCAGCGCGCTGGTGTTCATTGCCGGTGGTTTGCTGGCGGCGCGCCTGGGTGCGCATGCGACGGGGCGCGAAGGGCTGCTGCTGGGGCTGTACTACGGCGGCACGGGCTGGGGCATCAGCCTGTCGGCGCTGCTGGTGCCTGCAGTGCTGGCGGCCGCGCCCGGGCCGCATGCCTGGACGTGGGCCTGGTGGGCGCTGGCCGTTGCCTGCGCCGGTGCCACCGCGGTGTTGCTGTGGCCCGCGCGCCGCCTGCAGGCCCTGGCCGCACCGGCAGCGCCTGCCACGCCGTTCAACCTGCAACATCCGCCCGCCCGGGTGAGCTGGCGGGCCCTGGGGCCTGCGCTGCTGGGCTACGGCCTGTTTGGCGTGGGCTACATCGGCTACATGACCTTTGTGGTGGCGCTGCTGCGCGAGCAGGGCGCCAGCGGCACCGCGGTGACCTGGTTCTATGCGCTGCTGGGGCTGGCCGTGCTGCTGTCCTCGCGCATCTGGGCGGGCCTGCTGGACCGCAGCCGGGGCGGGCAGGCGCTGGCGCTGCTCAACGGCCTGCTGGGCGTGGCCACGGTGCTGCCGGCGCTCACGTCCGCGTGGCCGGTGGTGCTGGGATCGGGCTTGCTGTTCGGCGGGGTGTTCCTGTCGGTGGTCGCATCCACCACGGCGCTGGTGCGCCACAACCTGCCCCAGGTGCTGTGGGCCAGCGGCATCAGCGCGTTCACCATCGTGTTCGCGGCCGGGCAGATCGTCGGGCCCACGGTGGTCGGCTGGATCGCCGACGGCCCGGGCGGCCTGGCGCGCGGGCTGGTGTTCTCGGCCTGTGCGCTCTGGGCGGGGGCGCTGGTGGCGTCGCGGCAAAGGCCGCTGGCGGGGTCTGGCGCAGGCGGCTGACCGGGGGTGTGGGGCGAGCAGGACCCTGCACAGATGCCGCGCTGGCGGTTAGTTGGTTTTCGCATATCCAAGTGCGAAACCAGTGCAAGCCGCCAACGGCCCGCTGCCTAGAATTTTTCTCTCATGCCATGGGCGGACCCGCGCCGCACCGTGGCCGCATCCGACGCATCCCGAGAGGACATTCCCCCCATGGCAACGACAACACGCAGAAAAAGCATCCAGGCCGCGGCCTTGCTGGTAGGCACGGTATTGGGCTTCAGTGCCCTGGCGCAGACCCGCGAGGTGGTCATCGGCTACCAGGACATGGTCGTGCCGTGGCGCCATGCACAGGAAACGCGCGAGGTCGAAAAGCGCACGGGCTACAAGGTCACCTACCGCAAGCTGGGCAGCGGCGCCGAGGTGGTGCGCGCGCTGGCCTCCGGCGCCATCCACATCGGCGAGGCGGGCTCGTCGCCCTTCGCATCGGCCATCTCGCAGGGCGTGCCCATCGAGGTTTTCTGGGTGCTGGACAACATCAACGATGCCGAGGCCCTGGTGGCGCGCAACGGCTCGGGCGTGAACACGCTGGCGGACCTGAAGGGCAAGAAGATCGGCCTGCCCTTTGTGTCGACCACGCACTTCCACGCGCTGGTGGCGCTGCAGGACGCGGGCGTGGACCCCAAGAGCGTGCAGATCGTGAACCTGCGCCCGCCCGAGATCTTGGCGGCCTGGGAGCGCGGCGACATCGACGCGACCTTTGTGTGGGACCCGGTGCTGGCCAAGGCCAAGACCAACGGCAAGGTGATCATCACGTCGGGCCAGATCGCGGCCAAGACCGGCAAGGCGACGTTCGACGGCCTGGCCGTGACCAAGGCCTTTGCCAAGGAGCATGACGGCTTCCTCGCGCAGTTCGTGCAGGTGCTGGCCGATGCCGACAAGGCCTACACCGGCCACAAGGCTGCCTGGACCGCCGAGTCGGCCGAGGTCAAGTCCGTCGCCAAGTGGAGCGGGGCCGAGGCGCCCACCGTGCCGGCCAGCCTGGCGCTGTACGCCTTTGTGCCGCCCGCCGAGCAGGCATCGAACCAGTGGCTGGGTGGCGGCAAGGACTCGGGCGTGGCCAAGTCGCTGGCGGCTACCGCGGCCTTTTTGAAGGAGCAGGGCACCATCCAGAACGTGCTGCCCGACTACTCCGTCGGCGTGAACCCCGCCTGGGTGCGGCGTGCCAAGTAGCCACGGCGATGGCGCAGAACAAGGCCTGCAGATACGGGGCCTGAACGTGCGCTATGCCGGTGCGCGACATGCGTCGCCGGTGCTTGCGCTGCAGGACGTGGACCTTGACATCGCGCGCGGCGAACTCGTGGTGGCGTTGGGCGCATCGGGCTGCGGCAAGACCACGCTGCTCAACTGCATCGCGGGCTTTACCGAGGCGTCGTCCGGCAGCATCACGCTGAACGGCCGCGCGGTGACCGGGCCTGGCGCGGAGCGCGGCGTGGTGTTCCAGAAGCATGCGCTGATGCCCTGGCTCAACGTGGTCGACAACGTGGCACTCGGCCTGCGCCTGCGCGGTGTGCCGCGCGCAGAGCGGCGTCGATTGGCTATCGAGAAGCTGGCCCTGGTGGGCCTGGAGGCCTTTGCCGACGCGCCCGTGTGGCAGCTGTCGGGCGGCATGCAGCAGCGCGTGGGCATTGCCCGCGCCCTGGCCAGCGACCCCGACGTGCTGCTCATGGACGAGCCGCTGGGCGCGCTCGACGCGTTCACCCGCGAGTCGCTGCAGGAGCTGGTGCTGCAGCTGTGGCAGCGCACGGGCAAGACGATTTTCTTCATCACCCACGATGTGGAGGAGGCGCTGTTCCTGGCCTCGCGCCTCATCGTGATGACACCGCGCCCCGGCCGCATCGCGCAGCAGCATGCGCTGGCGTTCAACACCGAATACCTGGGTGGCCGGGCTGCGCGCGCCGTGAAGTCGGACGCGCAGTTCATCGCCTGGCGCGAACGCGTGCTGGACTGGATCGCGCCCGGCGTGGTGGCAAATGCGGAGCCTGCGCATGCCTGATGCCATGAGCCAGATCCTGGTGGTGCCGGGCATTGGACGCGATGCGCCTGGTGCGGCCGTGTCCGATGCACCTGCCGCGCCGCACGTTGCACACGTAGCGTCCTCGCTGCGTGCCGTGGCGCCGTTCCGTCTGCCCGGCAGCGGACCGAGCCGCGGCATCAGCGCCGTGTGTGTGGTCGCGCTGGTGGCGCTGTGGTGGCTGGCCACGCACCTGGCCTGGGTGCCGCCCCTGTTCCTGCCCGCACCCGATGCCGTGCTGCGCGCGTTGGGCGATGCCTGGCGCGGCAACATCCAGGGCGGTGAGCCGCTGTGGAAGCACCTGCAGTGGAGCGCGATCCGCGTGTTCGGTGCGTTCGCCTTGGCGGCTGTCACAGCCGTGCCGGTGGGCATCGCCATGGGCGTGAGCCGCGTGGCGCGCGGCGTGTTCGACCCGCCCATCGAGTTCTACCGCCCGCTGCCGCCGCTGGCCTACCTGCCGCTGATCGTGATCTGGCTGGGCATCGACGAGGCGTCCAAGATTTTGCTGATCTACCTGGCCTGCTTTGCCCCCATCGCGCTGGCCGCCAAGGCCGGCGTGCGCAGCGCGAGCGTGGAGCAGATCAACGCCGCCCTGTCGCTGGGCGCGGGCCGATGGCAGCTGGTGCGGCACGTCATCGTGCCCGCTGCGCTGCCCGAGATCATGGTGGGCCTGCGCATCGCCATCGGCTTCGGGTGGACCACGCTCGTGGCCGCCGAGATGGTGGCAGCCACCGTGGGGCTGGGGCAGATGGTGCTCAATGCCTCCAACTTCTTGCGCACCGATGTGGTGGTGATGGGCATCCTGGTCATCGGCCTGGTGGCGTGGACCTTCGACTGGTTCATGCGCTGGCTGGAGCAGCGCTTCGTGCCCTGGAAGGGGCGTTAGTCTTTGAGTCAGTCTCGGAACTGTGGCCCGCCACAGCGCATGAAACTGGCGCGGCCCAAGGCCAGTGCACTTGCGCAAGGGCCGCCCCGCCGCGCTGGGTGCGTCCCCCTCCCGAATCGCGCAGCGAGTCGAGAGAGGGGGAAGGCGCGCAGCGCCTCAGGGGGAGCTTATTACTTCAACAAGCCTTCGGCCTTCATGGCCTCCTGCACCGCAGGGCGGGCGGCCACGCGGTCACGGTAGGCGGCCAGGTTCGTTAGAGCGGAAATATCCACGTTGGTCGGCTTGGCCCAGTTGGTCACGGTGAACAGATAACCGTCGGCCACGGTGAACTGGTCGCCCATCAGGTACTGCTTGTCGGCCAGCTGGCTGTCCACCCACTGCAGGCGCTGCAGCAGCTTCTCGCGCGCCATGGTCTTGTATTCCTCAGGCGTGGCGGGGTTGAACAGGGGGCTGAAGCCCTTGTGGATTTCGGTGCCGATGAAGGTCAGCCATTCCTGCAGGCGGTAGCGCTGCAGCGAGCCGTTGGTGGGCGCCAGCATCTTCAGGGGCACCTGGTCGGCGATGTACTGCACGATGGCCGGGCCTTCGCGCAGGCGCGTGCCGTCGTCCAGCTCCAGCATGGGCACATAGCCCAGCGGGTTGATGCTGTAGTAGTCGGTGCCGTCCTGCAGCTTGTGGCTCTTGGTGCTGGCGAGCACGGGCGTGAAGGCCAGGCCCGCCTCGTGCAGGGCGATGTGCGGGGACAAAGAGCAGGCGCCGGGGGAGTAGTACAGCTTCATGATGAAAAGGTCCTTCTGAGAAAAGTGACGAAAAGCCCCGCATCCTATGCCTTGCGCATGACCCTTGCCGTCGTCTTGGGGTGTGCGGCGTTGTGGGACGCCCCCTGCACAAGCCTCAGCTGTCGTAGCCGGGCGCCTCGCGCTGCACCTTGCGCAGCAGCGCAGGCCACGCAAACGCGCCGCCCAGGCCGCCGGTCTGCACGCGCATGGCCTGGGCCACGCTGCTCACGATCTGCGGGTTCACGGCCGTGAGCTCGCCGCCGGCCTGCGCATCGATCTGGATGCGGCAGGTGTTCTCGAAGGTGTACATCGACAGAAACGCATCGGCAATCGTTCTGCCCACGGTGAGCAGCCCGTGGTTGCGCAGCATGAGGAAGTTGGCCTCGCCCAGGTCGGCCTGCAGGCGCGGCTTTTCCTCGTCGCGAAAGGCCACGCCCTCGTACTCGTGGTACGCCAGCGAGCCCAGCACGAAGGTGCTCTGCTGGCTGATGGGCAGCACGCCGCCCTTTTGCGCACTGACTGCAACGCCCGCGCGGGTGTGGGTGTGCAACACGCAGCCGGCGTCGGGCCGGGCCTCGTGCACGGCGCTGTGGATCACGAAGCCCGCAGGGTTCACGGGGAAGGGCGAGTCGTGCAGCTTGTTGCACTGCATGTCCACCTTGATCAGGCTCGACGCGGTGATCTCCTCGAACATCAGGCCGTAGGGGTTGATGAGGAACTGGTGCTCAGGGCCCGAGACCGACTCGGGCAGCTTGGCGCTGATGTGGGTGAAGACCAGGTCACTCCAGCCGTAAAGGCTCACGAGCCGGTAGCACGCGGCCAGGTCGCAGCGCAACTGCCATTCTTCGGGACTGACGCTTTCTTGCAGGGAGGGGGTGGCGATCATGGGGCGTGTCTCCGGATGTTGTGGACTGAAACGCCCACTGTAGGCCGCCCCGCCGCGTGGCGCTGTCAGGCAGGCTACACAAGCCGCAGAAAGGGCTATGGGCCCAGCCGGAGGCCCGCCGGGCAGGCCGGCAGACAGGCGGGCTTCAGCAGGCCGCAGGGCCGTCCGCGTAGATCGACGGAAAGTACCGCTCCATCAGCGACTGGGGCTTCAGCGGCGCGGTAAAGCCGAAGCCCGCATACAGGCCATGCGCGTCGCCCGTGGCCAGGGTGAAGCGGCGCAGGCCCTGCAGGCGGGGGTGGGCCACGACGTGCTGCATCAGCACCTTGCTGTGGCCGTGGCCGCGGTGCTCGGGCAGCACGAACACGTCGACCAGGTTGGCGAAGGTGGCGTAGTCCGAGATCACCCGCGCAAAGGCGACCTGCGACGCGCCCAGGAATCCGCCGAAGCACAGCGAGTGCTCCATGGCGCGCTGCAGCGTGGCCAGGGGAATGCCCCGCGCCCAGGTGGACTGCTCTGACAGGAAGCGGTGGATGAGCGCGGTATCGAGCTCGTCCGCGTGGGTGGTGACGCGCAGGGTGTGCATGCGAAAAGTATACGAACGGCATGCAGTCGGACCAGGCCGCCTGGAGTTCCCGGCCGGCCTTAAACCCCCACAGGCTGGGTCGGGATGGGGCTGCGCATGCCCGCGTTGAGCAGGTTCCACGCGTTCATCACGGCGATGGCAAAGCCCAGGTCCGAGATCTCTGCGTCGGTGAAAACGGCTTTGAGCTTGTCGAACTCTTCGTCGCTCGCGTCGCTGTGCGGCGTGGCGGTGAGGATCTCGGCCCAGCGGAACGCGGCGCGCTCGCGGTCGTTGAAGAACGGTGCCTCGCGCCAGCCGGCCACGGCGTTCAGGTGGCGCGGTTCCATGCCATCCTTGACGAGGAAGTTCCAGTGCATGTCCATGCAGTAGGCGCAGCCGTTGATCTGCGAGACGCGCAGGAACACGAGTTCGGCTAGGCGCGCGCCCAGGGCGCCCTTCTTGATGGTTTCGGACACGTTGACCAGGCCCATGAAGGCCTTGGACGAGAGCTGGTGATAGGGCAGGCGGGCGGTGTGCTGGGACATGGAAAAACTCCTGGGTTGCGCTGTGGTTGAAATGAAAGGGCGGTGGGTGCGAGGCACGGGCCATCGCATTCCATACCTTTCAAGACGTGCGCGTGTTGTCCGGTGTGACAGCGGGCGGTGATTTTTTTTGCTGCCTCCACTCCACCTCCATCCACGTCACCACGTCACCACCACCACGCCCAGCCCCGTACCCGTGTCAGTCCAGCGAGAGCGGGATGCCCGCGAGCTTGTCCGGGTTGCGGATCGCGTAGATCGCCACGATGCGCTCGCCGTCGGTCACGAAGGCCTGTGCCGATTCGAGCTGGCCGTCCAGGTAGCGCAGCAGCCCCGGCTCGCCGTTGATGAGGGCCATGCGGTAGACCACCTGCGCGCCCAGGCGGCGGAACAGGGCCCAGTACAGGTTGGCGATGCGGAAGGGCCCCACCAGCGGCTTGGGGAAGGATGGCACCTTGCCGCCACCGTCGCCGATGAGCTGGGCGTCTTCGCTGAGCAGCGTTTCGATGGCGTTGCGGTCGCCGCTGCGGGCGGCCAGCATGAAGCGCTGCAGCAGCTGGTGGTGCACGTTGCGCGGCACTTCGAAGCGGGTGCGCGCCTGCTGCACGCGTTCGCTCGCGCGGTGCACCATCTGGCGGCAGCTGGCCTCGGTCTTGCCCAGCTGGGCCGCGATCTCGGGGTAGTCGTAGTCGAACACCTGGCGCAGCAAAAAGGCGGCGCGCTCCTCGGGCCCCAGGCGCTCCAGCACGTACATGAACGCCACCGACAGCTCGCCCGCCAGCTCGGCGGCCGACTCGGGCGTGTGCGCACCGTCCAGCTCCACCAGCGGCTCGGGCAGCCACCAGCCCACATAGGCCTCACGCTCGGCCTTGAGCGCGCGCAGCCGGTCGATGGACAGGCGCGTGACCACCGTGACCAGCCAGGCCTCGGCCGACTGCAGGGCGGCGGGGTCGGTGCGGCTCCAGCGCAGCCAGGCGTCCTGCAGCACGTCTTCGGCATCGGCGCGCACGCCGAGCATGCGGTAGGCGATGCCGAAGAGGCGCGGGCGCAGGGTGGTGAAGGGGTCGGTGGCGCAAACGCCGGAGGGCGCTGGAGGGTCTGCAGAAGTCATGGGCTGGTGCCTGGGCTGGGGGGGTGAAGCAGATCAACCGCCGCTGCGCGTTGTTTGGCCGTATGGACCAGACGGAGGAGACTGCCGGTGTGTGACAGCTTGGAGGAGTTTGCTCCTGTTTTGATAGCTGGTTGCGCTTGCAAGATGAGCGGTAGGGCCGGTTTTGATCGTAAACCGCAGCGCGTGACACCGGTGTGGTGGCCCGTTGCAGCTCAAGGCCGGGACGGCGCCGCGCCCGGCTGGGTCAACCGCTCCAGCCGTTCCAGGTACACGAAAGCCGATGCGGTGCTGGCGCCGCACATCTCGGCCGACGGCATGAGCCCGCCGCACACCGCGGGGCGCTCGGGCTGCCCAAAAATGAGGCAACGCTCCCCTGCGCCCAGCTGCACGCACCGCACCCCGGCGGGCTTGCCCTGCGGCATGCCCGGGATGGGGGAGCTGATGGAAGGTGCGGTGCAGCAGGCACCGCAGCCGGGGCGGCAGTCCATCGGGTTGTTGTGGCTGGCTGACTGGTGGAGCGTCAGGCGGCGGCGCCTTCGGGGTGCAGGCGGGCGGAGGCCCACAGCACCTGCTCCACCACGCCGCGCACGCGGTCGCGGTGGGCTGGCTGCACCAGCGCGCCGGTCTCGTCAAACGCGCTACCGGCCGAGCCCAGCGCAAACGCCTTGGGCGCCAGCCAGCATTCGGCGTTGATGAGCAGCGGGGCCAGGTGGCTTTGCGAGCGCAGGCCGCCCAGTGCGCCGGGCGATGCGCTGAGCATGCCCACCACCTTGCCGCGGAAGGACTTGCCGCCGTCTTCCCAGTCGGGGTTGCCCTTGACGGGGCTGGACGCCCAGTCGATGGTGTTCTTGAGCAGGGCGGTGTAGCTGCCGTTGTACTCGGGCGAGCAGATCACCCAGGCGGGGTGCCGCCACAGGACCTCCTTGAGCCGGATCACGTCTGCCGGCGTGCCCTGGGCTTCGAGGTCGGCGTTGTACAGCGGGATGTCGAAGTCCGACAGCTCCAGCAGCGTGACCGTGGCACCGGCATCGCGTGCGATGGCGGCGGTGGCGTGGGCCAGCTTGCGGTTGAAGGACTGCTGGCGCGTGCTGCCGGCGAAGACGAGGAGAGAGGGGGTAGTCTGGGGCATGGTGCCTGCGATTGGAGCACAGGCGTGCAGCAGGAATACTGCAAGACACTGCCAAGGCGCGGGGGTGCCTCAGCGGTCGTGCGTGGTTGCAGCAGGCAGCCCGGGCCAGGTCCGCGTCGCGCTGCGCCATACCAGCGTACCCAGGGCGGCGGCAAACGCCGCCAGGCTGAGTCCGGCGCGCCAGAGGTTGGCGGCGTTCCACCGGTCGCGCACACCCTCCCAATCGGCCGGCAGGGCCTGGGGGTTCCAGGCTTCGGTGGTGTGGTTTTGCGGCAGGTTCACCTGCTGTGTGAAGAACACGATGCCCAACACATAGGCCGCCCCCACCAGTGCGAGCCCGCGCCACCAGCCCGCCCGATGCTCCCGCCAGGCCGCGGCCAGCGCCAGTGCACACCACACGGGCGGGCCGAAGAAGAGGGTGAAGAACAGCGCATGCCGCACGTTGCGGTTGAGGGCCGACTGCACGGTGGCGTAAGTGGCACCGTCCATCTGCAGCAGCGCCATGTTGACGTTGGCGCTGTAGGTGCCGAAGAACCCGGCCATGAGGCCCAGCCACAGTACGGCCAGGGCATGGGGTGCGAGTGCCAGTCCGAAGGGGAGGGAGGTGGGGTGGGTATGGGGCATGGTCTGGCGGTGCGGGGAGTGGCGACCTGCGCACTGTCGCCGCCTCCGGCATCCACCGCCTTAACCTTTGATAAGCCCCAGCTCGCTGCGCACCCGCGACAGGGTGACGTCCGTCATGCCCAGGTACGAGGCCAGGTGCCGCAGCGGAATGCGGTCGGCCCACTGGGGACGTTCGCGCACCAGCTTTTCGTAGCGCTGGCGGGCGCCGAGTTGCAAAAACTCCTGCTCGCGCTGCATCTTGCCGTCCAGCAGTGCGCAGAGCGTGCGGTGTTCCAGGCTTGCCCACGCGGGCCAGGTGGTGGCTGGCCCGCCCGTGGCCGGCCAGGGCAGGGCCCACAGCACGGTGGCGTCTTCCATCGGTTCCACGTGAAACATTGCCGGTGTTTCGCGCAGCCAGGGGGTGACAGGCCAGAGCATGCTGCCGTCCAGGAAGAAGTTCTTGTTGGACTCTGCCCCTTCGCTGTCCAGGTAGTACAGGCGCAGGGCCCCGCGCTCCACCCACCACAGGTGCTGCCAGCGATCGCCCGCTTGCAGCAGCGGTTGCCCACGCTGCAACTGCAGGCGCTGGGCGCTGGCCCACCAATCCCGAACAGGGGGCGGCGCGGAGCCCAGCAACTGGGTCAGGAACAGGGTAAGGGGCGTAGAAACAGACACGGCCAGCGCAAAGTGGGAAAATCGCGGGTTACCCGCCGGGCGCCGGGGCCTTGTACCCAGGCTGCTGAGGCGGGCCGAGGGGCTGCGCGCCTGCCAGTCAGCGGCTGCAGCAGCACCCCGGGTTTTCATTATCGGGCCCACCAGGCCCCCGGAGTTGTCCCATGTTGTACCCCCAGGAATTTGATGTGATCGTTGTCGGCGGTGGCCATGCTGGCACCGAGGCTGCGCTGGCCGCTGCGCGCATGGGCAGCAAGACGCTGCTGCTCACGCACAACATCGAGACGCTGGGGCAGATGAGCTGCAACCCGAGCATTGGCGGCATCGGCAAGGGGCACTTGGTCAAGGAAGTGGACGCACTAGGCGGTGCGATGGCGCTGGCGACGGACGAGGGCGGCATCCAGTTCCGCATTCTCAACAGCTCCAAAGGCCCTGCGGTGCGCGCCACCCGGGCCCAGGCGGACCGAATTTTGTACAAGGCCGCCATCCGCCGCATGCTGGAGAACCAGCCCAACCTGTGGCTCTTCCAGCAGGCGGTGGACGATCTGATGGTGGAGGGCGACCGGGTGGTGGGCGCCGTGACGCAGGTGGGCATCCGCTTCCGGTCGCGCACAGTGGTGCTCACGGCCGGTACCTTCCTGGACGGCAAGATCCACGTGGGCCTGAACAACTACGCGGCCGGCCGGGCAGGGGACCCGCCCGCCGTGTCGCTGTCGGCGCGGCTCAAGGAGCTGCAGCTGCCGCAGGGCCGGCTCAAGACCGGCACGCCCCCCCGCCTGGACGGACGCAGCATCGACTTTTCGAAGTGCCTGGAGCAGCCCGGTGACGGCATGCCCGGTGGCGTGAACGAGGGCACGGTGCCGGTGTTCAGCTACATGGCCCATGCGCACGGCGGTGCCGCGATGCACCCGCGCCAGATGCCCTGCTGGATCACCCACACCAACGAGCGCACGCACGAGATCATCCGCAGCGGCTTCGACCGCAGCCCCATGTTCACCGGCAAGATCGAGGGCGTGGGCCCGCGCTACTGCCCGAGCGTGGAAGACAAGATCAACCGCTTTGCCGACAAGGACAGCCACCAGATCTTCCTGGAGCCCGAAGGCCTGACGACCCACGAGTTCTACCCCAACGGCATCTCCACCAGCCTGCCGTTCGACATCCAGTACGAGCTGGTGCGCAGCATGCCGGGGCTGGAGAACGCGCACATCCTGCGCCCGGGCTACGCCATCGAATACGACTACTTCGACCCCCGTTCGCTCAAGAGCAGCTTCGAGACGCGGCAGATCCAGGGTTTGTTCTTTGCCGGGCAGATCAACGGCACCACAGGCTACGAAGAAGCGGCGGCGCAGGGTTTGTTTGCCGGCATCAACGCCGCGCTGCAGTGCCGGGGCGATGCACCCTGGCTGCCCGGCCGCGACGAGGCCTACCTGGGCGTGCTGGTGGACGACCTGATCACCAAGGGGGTGACCGAGCCCTACCGCATGTTCACCAGCCGGGCCGAGTTCCGCCTCCAGCTGCGCGAAGACAACGCGGACATGCGCCTGACCGAAGCGGGGCGTCGCATGGGCCTGGTGGACGACGCGCGCTGGGATGCCTTCAGCCGCAAGCGGGACGCTGTTTCACGTGAAACAGAACGCCTGAAGGCCACCTGGGTGAACCCGCGCAGCCTGCCTGCGGCCGAATCGGAGCGCGTGCTGGGCAAGAGTATCGAGCATGAGTACAACCTGTTCGAACTGCTGCGCCGCCCCGATGTGAACTACGCCAACCTGATGTCGCTGGATGGCGGCAAACATGCATCCGCTGATGTTTCACGTGAAACACTGGGTGCATTGGCCGAGTCGGTGTTGGAGCAGGTGGAGATTGCCGCCAAGTACGCCGGCTACATCGACCGCCAGCGGGACGAGGTGGAGCGCGCCGCGCATTTCGAAAAACTGCGCTTGCCGCCTGACCTGGATTACCTGCAGGTCACGGCCCTGAGTTTCGAAGCCCGCCAGGTACTGAGCCGCCACCGGCCGGAGACCTTGGGCCATGCGTCGCGCATCACCGGCATCACCCCGGCGGCGATTTCTCTGCTGATGGTCCACCTGAAGAAGGGCGGCTTCAAGGAGTTTGCCGTGGCCCCGTCCAAGGCCGAAGGCGAAGTGGCGGCATGACGATGACGGTATCCCCTAACGACGCGTTGCGCATCCAGCTGCAGGCGGGCGCCGAGGCCTTGGGCCTGGGCCTGGAGGATGGGCAGGTCGGCCAGCTGATGGACTTTCTGGCCCTGCTGCAGAAGTGGAACAAGGTCTACAACCTGACCTCGGTGCGCGACCCGCAGGAGATGATGACGCACCACCTGCTGGACAGCCTGGCGGCAGTGGCGCCGCTGCGCCGGCACCTCGCCACCCTGGAGTCGCAGGGCCTGGCGGCGGGCACGGTGCGCCTGCTGGATGTGGGCTCGGGCGGCGGTCTGCCCGGGGTGGTGTTTGCGATCTGCTGCCCGGAGGTGGATGTGAGCTGCGTGGACACCGTGGGCAAGAAGGCGGCTTTCATCCAGCAGGCGGCGGTGTCCTTGAAGCTGCGCAACCTGCACGGGGTGCATGCACGCGTGGAGACCTTGACGACACCGTTCGACATCATCAGCTGCCGCGCGTTTGCCTCGCTGCCCGACTTCGTGACCTGGTCGCAGGGCGCGCTGGCCACGCCCCACGGCGTGTGGCTGGCCATGAAGGGCAAGCACCCCGAGGACGAGATCGCCGCCTTGCCCGCGGGTGCATCGGTGTTTCACGTGGAACCACTGTCCGTGCCGGGCCTGGAGGCCGAGCGCTGCATCATCTGGTTGAAGCCCGCCTGAGTTTTTTGGGGCGTGTGGACCGGCGGGTGGCACGCGAACGACGGAGCAGGGCAGGGTGGTCGCTTAAACTCGGCTGCTCATCGTGGATGCACAGCCCGCGCCACCCACCCAGCACACCGGGAGAAATCATGTTCGGCATCGCAGACTACGGCGCCTTTGTCGCCGCCATCGTGTTGTTCCTGGCCATTCCCGGCCCCGGCAATCTGGCGCTCATCACCTCGACCAGCAAGGGCGGCGTGCGGGGCGGCCTGGGTGCGACGATGGGTGTGATTGCGGGCGACCAGGTGCTGATGTGGGCGGCGGTGGCCGGTGTGGCCACTTTGCTGGCCACGTACCCTACAGCCTTCAACGCAGTGCAGTGGCTGGGCGCGGCCTACCTGGCCTGGCTGGGCTTCAAGATGCTCACGGCCAAGCCTGGCGCCAAGCCCATCCTGAACATCGAGCCGCGCCACTACTTCAAGCAGGCGGCGCTGATCACCTTGCTCAACCCCAAGGCCATCGTGTTCTACATGGCGTTCTTCCCTCTGTTCGTGGACCCGGCGCGCCACCAGGGCATGCTGACCTTCGGTGTGATGGCTGCCACCGTCGCCGCGCTGACGTTCGCGTACGGCCTGATCGCCGTGCTGCTCACCCACTTTCTGGCCGAGCGCATGCGCGCCAACCCACGCATCGGCCGGGGGCTGGAAAAGCTGGCCGGCGTGTTCCTCATCGGCTTTGGCATCAAGCTGGCCATCTCCAAATAAAACTACACGGACTGCTGCATCCACATGGCCAAGATCTTTTGCGTTGCCAACCAGAAAGGTGGGGTCGGCAAGACCACCACCACCGTCAACCTGGCCGCCGGGCTGGCCAAGATCGGGCAGCGGGTGCTGATGGTCGACCTGGACCCCCAGGGCAATGCCACCATGGGTTCGGGCGTGGACAAGCGCAGCCTGGAGCTCACGGTGTACGACGTGCTGCTCGAATCCGCCTCGGTGAAGGAGGCGGCGGTGCACTCGGACAAGTGCGGCTACTGGGTGCTGGGCGCCAACCGGGAGCTCGCGGGCGCCGAGGTGGAGCTGGTGACCCTGGAGCACCGCGAAAAGCGCCTGAAGGCCGCGCTGGCCGAGGTGGACGGCGACTACGACTTCGTGCTCATCGACTGCCCGCCTTCGCTGTCCATGCTCACGCTCAACGGCCTGTGCAGCGCGCACGGCGTCATCGTGCCCATGCAGTGCGAGTACTTTGCGCTCGAAGGACTGACCGACCTGGTCAACACCATCAAGCAGGTGCACGCCAACCTCAACACCGACCTGCAGATCATCGGCCTGCTGCGCGTGATGTTCGACCCGCGCATCACCTTGCAGCAGCAGGTGAGCGACCAGCTCAAGGGCCACTTTGGCGACAAGGTGTTCAACAGCGTGATCCCGCGCAACGTGCGCCTGGCGGAGGCGCCCAGCTACGGTCTGCCGGGCGTGGTGTTCGACCCGGCGGCCAAGGGCAGCCAGGCGTTTGTCGAGTTCGCGCAAGAGATGGTCGAGCGCGTGCAGACCATGCCGGCACCGGGAACGGTGCAGGCAACGGCAGGGTCAGCGCCAGATTCCGTGGTCAAAATGGCCCCTGCCGCTTGATGGGCAAGCGCTAGCAGCTACTAAATTCATAGCAATGAAGGCATCCAACATCTTGCTCTTGCCTGGCTGGCAGAACTCCGGCCCCGGCCATTGGCAAAGCCGCTGGGAGGCCGTGCACGGCTACCACCGCGTGGAGCAGCACGACTGGATGCGCCCGCTGCGCGGCGACTGGTTGGCCCGGCTGGAGGAGAGCGTGGTCGATGCCGACGGCCCCGTGGTGCTGGTGGCGCACAGCCTGGGCTGCATCCTGACCGCGTGGTGGGCGGCGCATTCGGCCAACGCCCACCGCGTGCGCGGCGCGCTGCTGGTGGCCCCGGGCGATGTGGAGCGGCCCGACCTGGCCGCGCAGATCCACGGCTGGGCGCCCATTGCGCGGCAGCCCTTGCCGTTCCCGGCCCTGCTGGTGGGCAGCCGCACCGACCCGTACTGCATCCTGGAGCGTGCCCAGGGCATGGCGCAGGGCTGGGGCGCCCGTTTTGTCGACTACGGCGAGCGGGGCCACATCAATGCAGAGTCGGGCCTGGGCGACTGGGACGAAGGCCATGGCTGGCTGCAGTCGCTCGCGCAGGAGTCGTCGGCGGCATGACATTCACCCCATGGCCGTTCTTCAGGCGCCGGGGCGCTGTGCCACCTCCTGCTGCCGCCCCTGCCGCTGCGCCCGCAGCTGCCCCACGGCGGATGGCGCCTTTCTGGCTGGGCGATGCGCTGCAGGCGGTGTTGGCCTGGCTGCTGCCCAGCAGCGCGGTGGTGGTGGCTGCGCTGGGACAGTTCGTGCTGGCCGCCGTGCTGTGCATCGTGGCCTGCGGCATCTGGCTGCGCCTGTGGCGCGGGCGGGTGCGCAGGCGCAGGGCAGGGCGCCACACAGGCTGACGCTGCCTGCCTGCACCGGTTTGCACCGGCCTGTCTTGAGGCAGCCCTCACCTCCACACGCTCCCCCATTTCCCTGGCTACCCACCATGTCCCAGACCCATCTTCTTTCCGTCGCGCAGACTTTGCCCCACGCCTGGCGTTCCATCATCGTGGGCCGGGCAGCGGGCGCCAACGTCAAGGTGCTGCGCATGGATGCGCTGGCCTATCCCGACGAAACCCACGACTTCGATGAAGCGCTGCTGGTGCTGGACGGGCAGATGAACCTCGACCTCCAGGGCCGGCGCGTGCAGGTGGGCGCGGGCGAGGTCTATATCGTGCCGGCCGGCATCCCGCACGCGGTAGCCGAGGGCAGCCACGGCACGCTCGTGATCATCGACCGCTGAGCGGCGCTGATCGGCATTCATCGGCACCCATTCTTTCCATCCATCTTCCGGACACTCACCCATGGTCACCAAGAAACCCAAGGGCCTCGGCCGCGGCCTCGAAGCATTGCTGGGCCCCAAAGTCGCTGAAAAAGCAGAGCAGGCGCAGGCCGCCGAAGCCGGCCTGCCCAACACCCTGCCTCTGAGCGAGATGGTGGCCGGCATGTACCAGCCCCGCACCCGCATGGACGAAGGCGCGCTGTACGAACTGGCCGAGTCCATCAAAGCCCAGGGCATCATGCAGCCCATCCTGGTGCGCCGCCTGTCCGAGGGCGACAACGCCGGCAAGTACGAAATCATCGCGGGCGAGCGGCGTTTTCGCGCAGCGCGCCTGGCGGGCCTCGATACCGTGCCGGTGCTGGTGCGCGACGTGCCCAACGAGTCCGCCGCGGCCATGGCGCTCATCGAGAACATCCAGCGCGAAGACCTGAACCCGCTGGAAGAAGCCCACGGCCTGCAGCGCCTGATCCGCGAGTTCGGCCTCACGCACGAGCTGGCCGCCCAGGCGGTGGGCCGCTCGCGCAGCGCTGCCAGCAACCTGCTGCGCCTCTTGAACTTGGCCGACCCCGTGCAGACCATGCTGATGGCGGGCGACATCGACATGGGCCACGCGCGCGCGCTGCTGTCGCTCGACCGCGCCGCGCAGATCACGGCGGGCAACCAGATCGCGGCCAAGAAGCTGTCGGTGCGCGAGGCCGAGGCCCTGGTCAAGAAGATCGGCGCCGAGTTCAGCCTGGTGCCGCAAGAGCCCCAGAAGGAAAAGTCGCGCGACCTCAAGCGGGTGGAAGAAGAACTCTCCGACCTGCTCATGGCCGAGGTCGAAGTGCGCGTAAAGAAACGCGTCAAGCGCCACGGGCGTGTGGAAGACATGGGCGAGCTGGCGATCCAGTTCGGCTCGCTCGAAGCGCTCAACGGGCTGATCGAGCGCTTGCGGAAGTAGGGCGCCTTCGGGGCTCGGGTGACTGGCGCAGCGGCACCCAGGCTCTCGGTTCGCAGGGATTAGACGTGGGGGTAGGGCAGGCACAGCGCTCTGCCTCAGCAAGCGCGCTCTCGAGCCTGTGTACAGGGCCCTAAGTGGTGAAAATTGCAAGCCAGCCTCTGCAAACCGTGCACCGTGCTGGCGGGTTGTTGCTTGCCCACCCGTTGTGTGAAATAGCGCACATAAGCAGTTTCCACACGTAACTTGCACAGGCAAAATGTGGGACTGCGGGGCCTACACTGCGCTGCGGTCAACACTCCCGGGTTGTCCGCAAGGCCTCTCCAGCACCGCAATCCCCATTGGTGCGTGCTGCAAGTCCACGATGGTTTGCCGGGTGATCGATGCACCTCCTGGAATCCACAGACCATGCCCTCTTTCGCGTTTCGTTCGTCCCCCCGCAAGCCCCGCGACCGGCGTGGTTCCGGCCTTGCCGCCGGTGCGCGCACGAACGACACAGGCGCTCCAGGCTCACCCGCCATGCCCAGCCCTGCAGGGTGCGCTGATGGCTGGGTAGCCTCCTCTGGCAACGCTCTGCGTCGGCCGTTCGGCCGCTGAAACGCCAACCGATGCTGTCCCTGCGCATGCCCTGGCCCCTGCCCGCGTTGATTGCGTGGGCTTGCGCCTGGCTCGTGTTTGTGGCGCTGCAGCGCGCAGCGGTGCCGTCCGTCGCTGCGCTGGGCGTGGCCTGTGTGCTGGGCACGGCCGCCAGCCTGCTGGGCGGCAGCTGGTGGCGGCGTGGGTTGATTGCTGCAGGGTTTCCGCTGTCGCTGGCGCTGCTGGGCGCAGCGAGCCTGCCCACCTGGGCCTGGCTGGTACCCCTGGCACTGTTGCTGATGGTCTACCCGCTGAACGCATGGCGCGATGCGCCGGTGTTCCCTACGCCCCCGCATGCGCTCAAGTCGCTGGCATCGCAGGCGCCGCTGGCGCTGGACGCCCGCATTCTGGATGCCGGCAGCGGCCTGGGCGATGGCCTCAAAGCGCTGCGCCAGGCATATCCGGCCGCGCAGCTGGAGGGCGTCGAGTGGAGCTGGCCCCTGCGCCTGCTGTGCGCCCTGCGCTGCCCGTGGGCCTATGTGCGCCGCGGCGACATGTGGGCCGTGGACTGGAGTCCTTACCGCATGGTCTACCTGTTTCAGCGCCCTGAAAGCATGGCCCGCGCCGCCGCCAAGGCCGAGGCCGAGCTGGCCCCTGGCGCCTGGTTGGTGAGCCTGGAGTTCGCGGTGCCCGGCGTGCTGCCCAGCGTGCAGTTGCGCGTGCCGGGCGGGCGCGTGGTGTGGCTGTACCGCCTGCCCCTCAACCGTGTGGAGGCCTGAAATGGCCCACGTCGCAAAGATTGCACGGGTTGAGAACGGTTACAGAAAAGATACAAGCTTTTGCTACATTGCGTGCCTGGCTACAACCCCATACAAAACAACCAAGAAACTCACAGCCAGAGGTGGTTGCCAGCAGCACGACACAGCGCCGAGAGGGGGCGCACGTGCAGCCAGCAGCGTCCTCATCCGGTATTTCCGTCCTGCACACACAACCCCCCGGGCATTCACGGCAACGCGCGTTCGCAGCGGCGCCAGCGTGGAACAGGGGCGCTTTGCGCGTGGGCGGTGCCGGGGTTTTCTGGTGCGCAACCGACCGTCCTGCTAGGAACATCATGACCACCCAACTGTCCCGTTTTCGTCCACGCCTGCTGTGGGTGCTGACGCTGAGCGCTGCCCTGACCGGCTGCGCCACCATGCAGAGCCACGACAAGCTGGCTACCGACATGCAGGCCGCAGGCCGCACAGGCGGCATCCCTGCAGCGCTGGCGCAGCTGGAGAGCACGGCCAAGTCCGAGGATGAAAAAACGGCGCTGCTGTACAACATGGAGCGCGGCGAACTGCTGCGCATGGACCGCCGCTACCCCGACAGCACCAACGCCTTCCTGCTGGCCGACACCAAGGTCAAGGAATGGGAAGAAACCGCCAAGACCAACCCCAGCAAACTCATGGGCACCGTGGGCGCGGCGCTGATCAGCGAACGTCTGAAGGTCTACGAAGGCCAGGACTACGAAAAGGTGTGGGTGACCACGCGGCTGGCCTTGAACCGCATGGCCGTGGGCGACTTCGAGAACGCCCGCGTGGACATCAAGCGCACGCACGAGCGCGAAGCCATCATTGCCGAGTTCCGCGCCAAGGAAACCCTGGCGGCTGAAGAAGAAGCCAAGTCCAAGGGCGCGACCTCGGGCGGCAAGGAACTCAACGGTTACCCCGTCGAGACGCTCAACGACCCCGAAGTGCTGGCGCTCAAGAACGGCTACTCCAACGCCCTGAGCCACTACCTCGCGGGTTTCCTGTACGAAATGCTCAATGAGCCCGGCCTGGCAGCGCCCGGCTACCGCAAGGCCATCGAGCTCAAGCCCGAAACCGGTGTGCTCGAAGAAGGCCTGCGCGGCCTGGACACACGCACCGGCTTCACCTGGAAGCGCCGCCAGCGCATGACGGACGTGCTCTTCATCGTCGAAGCCGGTGACGCACCTGCCCGCAAGCCCAAGGCCTTCACACTGCCCGTGCCCACGGGTCGCGGCCTGGTCACGGCCAGCATCTCCTACCCGGTGATCGAGCCCTCCAAGGACGCGCTGCTCAGCACCATCTCGGCTGCCGGCACCAACCTCAAGCTGGAAAAAGTGGTGGACGTGAACGTGATGGCCCGCCGCGCGCTGAAAGACGAAATGCCCGGCATGGTGCTGCGTGGCTTCACCCGCGCCGTGGCCAAGGGCGTGCTGCAAAACGAGCTGCAAAAGCGCGGCGGCCTGGTCGGCGGCCTCATCGGCGCGGCAGCGTCTGTCACCACCGAGCAGGCTGATGACCGCATGTGGCGCATGCTGCCCGGCCGCGTGTACGTGGCCCGCGGCTACCTGCCGCCGGGCGAGCACGTCGTGACCGTGAACGGCCGCGCACTGCCCCAGCCCATCAAGATCGATGGCCAGTACGCCCTGGTGCCCCTGCGCCTGTACGACAACAGCGTGCTGACCGGCGACGTGGCCATGCTCGGCCAGCTGCCCACCGTGGCCGCTGCATCGCAGCCCGCTGCAGAGCCTGCCGCCACGACCCGCACCACGACGACGACCACCACCAACAACCGCGCCCGCCAAGTGCCCAAGTCGGCGGTCAAGTCCACCTCGACCAAGCCCGCGCCTGCCGCGAAGAACTGAAAACCACCATGTCCTACATCCAAGGAGCCTCTGGCATGAGAACCCGTATCGCCCTTGCTGCTGCTGCACCTGCCATCGCGTGCGCGGCGCTCACCCTGACCCTGGCCACCGCGGCCAGCGCCCAGCTGCACGACCCGGCCACCCCGCTGGCCGTGGCCTCCAAGGTCGCCCTGCGCGGCGAAGCCAACAGCATCGCCGTGCGCGAGATGCGCATCGTGCGCAAGAACGACATCCTGGTGGTGCAGGCCGACATGGCCAACATGGGCCGCACCGACCGCACTGTGTTCTACCGTTTCAAGTGGCTGGACAACGTCGGCAACCAGGTGGGCGACGGCGAGTCCTGGAAGCAGATGAGCGTGCTCGGCCTGGGCCAGCAGACCGTCAAGAGCGTGGCCCCTACCGCCGCAGCGGTCGACCTGCGCCTTGAAATGAACGTCGAGCCCCGCTGAACCAGCGTTGCCCATCGAAATATTGTTGAGTGAGGAGTAGAAAACCATGACAAAGAACACCATCCGGCGCAGCGCGCTCGTCCTGGCCTTCGCGGCCAGCACTCTGGCCCTGTCGGCCTGCCAGAACCTGTCTTCGCCCACCGTGCGTTTTGACCGCCAGGTCAACTACGGAGACGCCAAGGCTGTGGAGCTGGTGACCAACGAGTTCGGATCCACCGACCTGCAGATGATTGCCGAGAAGATGACCGGCGGCCTGCTGGAAACCGGCATCTTCCAGGGCCGCCCTACGGTGACGATCTCCACCGTGAAGAACAAGACCAGCGAGTACATCGACACCACCAACGTGATGAACTCCATCCAGACCTCGCTGGTCAAGTCGGGCAAGGTGCGCTTCGTGCGCTCCATCAACGAAATGCAGCAGGGCGTGGACGAACTGCAGCGCCAGAACCAGAGTGGCCTGTACAAGCAGGGCACCACCGCCAAGGTCGGCCAGATGACCGCGGCCAAGTACTCCATGGAAGGCGAGCTGACCAGCATCGTCAAGCAGAACAACGCCACCAAGGACGTGTACTACAAGTTCACGCTGAAGCTGTTCGACGTGCAGGAAGGCACGATCGAATGGCAGGACGAAAAAGAGATCCGCAAAACAAGCAAAAGGTAAGAAGCCCCCCTGAGTCGCTGCGCGCCTTCCCCCGAGGGGGACGCCACCCGTGGCCTGGCGGAGCCAGTTCCACGGTGGCGCTGGCGGGCGGTGCGCTCACTTCATGCGGCGTGGGGTCCCTCCGGCGCCGTCCGAATGAATCATTGAAGACGCTCACAAGGAGCACACCATGCAACGCAGAACCACCCTTCACACGGCCCTGGCCGTGATCGCCGCCACCACCATGGCTTGGGGCGGCAACGCCTTGGCGCAGCAGCCCGGCGCGGCGCCCAAGATCGCCGTGACCGACCTGGCCTACGCCCAGCGCGTGTCCGAGTACTTCCTGGCCGGTACCTACCAGCGCAGCAGCCAGATGAGCGCGCAGGCCAGCCACGGCGGCGGACACAGCCACGGCATGTACGGCGGCTCGGGCTCTTACTCGGGCCAGCAGTCCGTGCAGGCGTCCGAGCAGGCCAGCGGCACCTTCGTGGCCGGCCGCTACAGCTACATCGAGCAGCGCGAACTCGGCGGCTACACCAACGACATCAAGGGCGCCATCCTGCAGGGCACGTACTTCCGCCTGGTGCAGGGCAAGGGCTTTGACGCGGGCAAGCCCCAGCCCAGCAAGGCCGAGCAGGTGCTCAACCAGGTGCAGGGCGGCAAGATGGCCACGCCCCAGGTGCAGCCCCAGGTCAACGACGTGATCAGCCGCATTCGCAAGGGCGAGTTCAATGGCGCTGACTACGTGCTGTTCGGCGTGGTGTCGAGCATCGACTTCACCGACGCGCTCTCGCCCCTGCAAGGCACCACCAGCGCCACGCGCCAGTACGGCCTGCAGCTCCTTGTCGACTTCTCGCTGATCAACACCAGGACCTACGAGATCAAGGCCGCGTTCTCCGCCCAGGGCGAAGGCAACGACACCAAGATCCTGTCGATCCGTGGCGACATCGCTCCACCCAACCGTGCCAAGGTAATGCGCGAGACTTCGCTGTCGCTGGCGCAGGACGTGTACCAGCAGATGGCCATGCAGCTGGGCTACACCGACGCTCACCTGGCGCGCGGCGTGCGCCCGGCTCCGGTGTACCAGCAGGGCGGCCAGCCCATGCCTGTGCCCCAGCCGCAGCAGCCTGAGCAAGTCATTATCTTGAAATAACCCCTTGAGCGGCTTTGCCGCTTCCCCCAAGGGGGACGCCACCCGTGGCCTGGCAAAGGTTCTATGGTTCGAGTCAAGCGCTTGGGGTGATGCGATGAGCATCAAACGGCTTGCCCGATCGCCACACAGCAAAGGCAATGCGCANAAGGTTCTATGGTTCGAGTCAAGCGCTTGGGGTGATGCGATGAGCATCAAACGGCTTGCCCGATCGCCACACAGCAAAGGCAATGCGCAGCAGCTTGCGCGCCAGCACGACCAGGGCCTCGGTGCTCTTGAGACCCCGGGCGCGCAACGCCTGGTAGGTCGCCGCAAACGTGACCGTGTGGCACGCCGACATCGCCGCCATGAACATCTGGTGGCGCAGCGCCGGAT
>NZ_LMLZ01000023.1 GCF_001422735.1 Acidovorax sp. Leaf78
GGCCGAGGCTGTGTGAAAACCCAACCCTAAACCGCTGCTAAAAATTAAAATAACGGCACCCGATTCAAGCGAGGTGCCCCATGAAGCGATTCATCGAAGGCGAAGACCGACAACAGGTCACCCTACTGCCGGAGTGCCTGGATGATTACATCGCAGAGGACAACCCGGTGCGCGTTGTCGATGTCTTTGTCGAAGAGTTGGATCTTCGGGCCCTGGGCTTCGATGGGGTCAATCCTGCGGTCACTGGACGGCCTGCGTATCACCCGGCCGTACTGCTCAAGCTCTACATCTACGGGTACCTCAACCGCATCCAGTCGAGCCGCAGGCTGGAGCGCGAAGCCCAGCGCAATGTTGAGCTGATGTGGCTGACCGGGCGCCTTGCGCCGGACTTCAAGACCGTTGCGGATTTCCGCCGAAGCAACGGCACGGGCATCCGCAACGTCTGCAAGCGCTTCATCGCCATGTGCCGAAAGTTGAACCTTTTCTCACAGGCAATCGTGGCCATCGATGGCAGCAAATTCAAGGCCGTCAACAGCCGTGACCGCAACTTCACGCCCGGCAAGATCGAGGCCCGCCAGCAGCAGATCGAGCAGAGCATCCAGCGCTACCTGGACGCGCTGGAGACCGCTGACCGCACACAGCCCGCAGAGGTGGAAGCCAAGACGGAACGACTGCAGGAGAAACTAAAGAAGCTGCGCGATCAGATGCGGCGACTCTATGGTCTCAAGGAGCATCTAAAGAGCCTGCCCGATGGCCAGATCTCCCTCACTGATCCCGATGCGCGTTCGATGGCCACCCAGGCCAAGGGATCGGGCCTGGTGGGCTACAACGTGCAGACCGCCGTCGATGTCAAGCACCACTTGATCGTCGCGCACGAGGTGACGAACGTTGGCAATGACCGTGCACAACTGCACAACATGGCCTGTGCCGCAGACCAGGCTATGGGGAGCCAGGGCTTGCAAGCCTTCGCCGACAGAGGCTACTTCAGCGGCCCGCAGCTCAAGGCCTGCGAAGACGCTGGCATCACGACCTTCGTGCCCAAGCCGATGACATCGAACGCGAAGGCTGAGGGCCGCTTCGACAAAGGCGACTTCATCTACGTCGCCAAGGATGACGAGTACCAATGCCCCGCAGGCGAACGTGCGATCCACCGATTTGCAACGACGGAGAAGGGGCTACACCTGCACCTGTATTGGTCAAGCGCCTGCCCCAAGTGCCCGCTCAAAGCACAGTGCACGACCAGCAGCAATCGGCGCATTCGCCGCTGGGAGCACGAAGAGGTGCTGGAGCGCGTGCAGCAACGGCTGGACAGCAATCCCGAGGCGATGACATTGCGCAGATCAACGGTGGAGCATGTCTTCGGAACGCTCAAGCACTGGATGGGCTCGACGCACTTCCTGATGAAGACCCTCAAGCACGTGGGCACCGAGATGAGCCTGCACGTGCTGGCCTACAACCTCAAGCGGGTGATGAGCGTGATGGATATCGCGCAGACGATGCGGATGGTGAAGGCGTGAGGCCTTTGTTGGCTTTTACAGGCTGAAAAAGCCTTTAGGAAGGCGTCAAAAGGCTCCAGGTGCGCAAGAAACGGCCCTACAGCAGTGCTGCTGGAAAATGAGGCCCAGTGACGCGGTACGGGCTGGTTCACATGCTCATTGCGCGTTTCCACACAGCCTCGGCCAGAAGCAGNCCCTACAGCAGTGCTGCTGGAAAATGAGGCCCAGTGACGCGGTACGGGCTGGTTCACATGCTCATTGCGCGTTTCCACACAGCCTCGGCCAGAAGCAGCCGCTGGCTCGTAGTAAAAGCGGACGATCTACCCAAGAGCTCAGAAGCTGCCAAAGGCGGTCGCTTCAATGAAAAATCAGCCATTTGTGTCTGCTGCTCGCTTCTTGTATAGCTTTGCAGCAAGATCGAGCCTCGCAGCTTGTACCAGAGCCTCAGACGGTGCTGGATCAGCTAATGGCCTAAACATCTCCGTGATGTTGGCGAGTATTTGGGCTGGGGTCATGATGAACCCCCATGGAACGCCCCACCAACCGAACAGTGTGCAGAAAACTAGCGAGCCAAAGTTTGTTTTCCTCCCGCAAGAATGGCAGCAAATGTGCGTACGGTTAGTCCATTGTGTGAAGATGCCCGCGGACCACACACGGTAGTACCGCCGCACTTCAATCTTTGAGCCGGCTTGCTGACATTCAGGGCAAGTGCCGTTCTTGATGCGCAATGCATGGCTGAGGATTTCTCGCGCTGAGATGTCCTCAGATACCTCCAGTAGACGCGCATTACGCAGGCATGCTTTGCTGCAGAACCGCTGCCCCTCGTCCAAGACCGCTGAAAATCTAGCGGAGCTGCCGCAGAAATCGCATTCATTTGTACCCTTGGTCTGGCGATAGGCCGCCTTCCTCGCTTGCAGCACAAGAGGTTGCAACTTTGAATCTTCAATCCCGCGCGATTTGAGCAAAGAAAGAATTGCTTCTTTTGCTTCATCAGCGAGGTCTACAGTTGCGTAGCGCTGCAACAGATCTTCGGTTTCGTCATTCCGAAACCGCTCCAGAAAGTATTCCTTTGGGTACACGTGGCGATCTCTTGGTAAAAGTTCTGACGTAATGTATCCGGCAAAACCAAGGGGAAGCTAGGCCGCGTTGGATGTCACCCCAGGGGGCCTTGCAGCCTCTGCCCGAGGGCATCGATCCCGGCTTCGAGTACGCGCCAGGCAATGCACGGCTGCGCAGCGCCATCCCGCCCGAGCGCCCCGATCCCATCGGGGGCGGCCCGAGCAGTTCGGGCAGCGTGGGCCTGCCCAACCGCCGCCCATCCGACCCGCTGCCGCCGCCCCGGCCGCTGCCCGCTTCGGTGGTGCTGCCCGCTGGCATGGCGCCCCAGGACTACGTCGGCGCGTTCCTCGAGCGCTTCGGCGCCACGCTGGCCGAGCCCGCCATCGTGCGCGACGTGATCGGCGAGCGCCTGGTGGTAGGTGCCCAGTTGTTCCAGGACGCGCAGGGCGGGTGGAAGGTGCTCACCCTCGGCCGCAAAGCCACCTGGGCCGAGTTCGCCCAGGCCCACCCCGACAAGATCAAGCAGCAAGGCACCAGCGTGTTCGACCCGGTGCTGTGCGAGCTGGTCTACCGCTGGTTCTCAGCGCCCGGCCACCTGGTGCTAGATCCTTTCGCTGGCGGGTCGGTGCGCGGCATCGTCGCGGCGGCAACAGGCCGCGCCTATGCGGGCGTAGACCTCCGCGCCGAGCAGATCGAGGCCAATGACGCCCAATGGGCCCAGCTCGGCCAACCCGGCCTGCCTGCACCGCGCTGGGTGCAGGGCGATGCGCTGGCGGTGCGCCGGACTCTGCCTGATGTGCAAGCCGACCTCCTGTTTTCCTGCCCGCCCTATGGCAACCTGGAGCGATACAGCGACGACAAGGCAGACCTGTCCACAATGCGCTATCCACGCTTCCTGCGCACCTACCGCCAGATCATCAAGGAGGCCGTGGCCATGCTGCGCCAGGACCGTTTCGCCTGCTTTGTGGTCGGTGACATCCGGGACACCCAGGGCCTGTACCGTGGATTCGTGAGCGACACGATTGCCGCCTTCCGCGATGCAGGTGCGCGGCTCTACAACGAAGCCATTCTGGTCACCCAGGCGGGCTCGCTGCCGATCCGGGTGGGGAAAGGCTTCGAGATATCGCGCAAGCTGGGCAAGACGCACCAGCATGTCCTGGTTTTCGTGAAGGGCGACCCCCAGCGCGCGACGGCGGCCTGCGGAGCGGTGCGCTGATGCTCCCGGCGCCCGTGGTTGAGCAGCATGCGGGCGTCCTGGTGGTCCGAGACGACTTGCTGCCAGGCGGCACCAAGATGCGCGCCATCTTGCCGCTGATGCAGACACAGGCGGCGGCCGAGTTCGTGTATGCGAGCCCGGCCCAAGGCTACGCCCAGGTAGCCCTGGCGCACTGCGCACGCCTGCTCGGGCGCCGGGCCACCGTGTTCACGGCCGCCCGCAAGGTGCCACACCCGTTGACCGTGGCGGCGGCCGACGCTGGAGCGGCCGTGGTGCCGGTGCCCTGTGGCTATCTGTCGGTGGTTCAGGCCCGCGCTCGGACATACGCGGCCGAGCGCGGCGCCTACCTGGTCCCCTTTGGCGCGGAGGACGCTGCAAGCCTGCGCGCTATCGCCAAGGCTGCGGCGGCCACGGGCCTGCAGCCCGCCGAGGTATGGAGCGTGGCGGGCTCGGGAGTCCTCACACGGGCGCTGCAGCTCGCGTGGCCGACCGCCCGATTTGTGGCGGTGGTGGTGGGTAGGGAGGGGTGCGATACCGGCCGAGCGAGGCGGATATTGCATCCGCTGCCCTTTGGCCGAGCGGCACAGGTGCTGCCGCCTTTCCCAAGCGCGGCGGGCTACGACGCCAAGGCCTGGGAGTACATACGCGCCGAGGCGGGGCCTGGCGCGTTGTTTTGGAATGTGGGGGCGTGAGAGGGGCGATCAGGCAAAGCGCTCACGCAGGGCCGCATGACCGGCCTCTTTGGCCGCTTCGGGGTCCACGCCAAGCTGAGCCATCCACCGAGGGTTCGTGTAGGCCGTGCGGGCGTCCAGGATCGCATCGCGGTGCTTGTCCAGGCGGGGGAAAGATGCAGCCAAGCGGACGGCGTCAGCCCAGCGGCCAGCGGCCATGTGCTCGCGAACCAGAGAGGCTTTGGATTGGGGGGCGATGGTCATTGCGGGGGCTCCTAAAAGTCGGTCGGACTCTAGGGAAGACCTCCGCTAATTGCGAGTCAGGAGTTTTGCTGATGGCTGTTTAGATGTCTGTAAACAGAAGCGTGCCAATCAGACTTTTTTGACCTCCACCCCCTCCACACGAACGCGCCCCTCACGCGCATGCTATGCATACACCGCCCCCCCCAACCTGAAAGAGGGCAACTGATAGAGCTTCTGCGCCTTTTCTTCTGCGCCGAGCAGCGCTGCACGTAGATCGGGACGCAGCCTCATGAAGGGCCCCCAGTGGGCAAGTCTCCAATTTGACTGCTCTGAGAAAGGGTCACCGAGGATGAATATCGCAGCAAGTACTTCGGTCGCGCAATCGCGAGTGCGGTGATCTTCTCTCAGCAAGCCCCAGAACTTGAAACGCAGGGGACCAGAGGGCAGGACTATTGGCATAGAGCCTCCATGTTGAACTGGAGGCCCATGGTGCAGCCAAAGCCAGGGCCGAACAAGCGCGAACCTGAGAGGGCGAGGTGGGGTACACCGCGTCGTCAGTTAACTTGTTGCAATTTCATTTCAGTGGGTGTAACGCGAACCGCGAGGATTTATCGCACGCATGCGGTCCAAGTTTTCGCGGCGCGCTTCACAGCACTGCCCCCGCATACCCATAGAAACCCAGACGTTTATTAAGAATAATTCGCGTTTGGTTTTATCATCCGGGTGTTACAAACCCCGAAAGACGCATCCATGTCGAAGACCGTGAAAGCCCTGCTCTGCACCTGCGCACTGGCCGCCGCCGCTGGCGCCGTTTCTGCCCAGGAGCAGGTCGTGAACCTCTACTCGGCCCGCCACTACTCCACCGACGAAGCGCTGTACACCGGCTTCACCAAGGCTACCGGCATCAAGATCAACCGCGTGGATGCGGACGACGCAGGCATCCTGGCCCGCCTGAAGGCCGAAGGCGCGGCGTCCCCCGCCGACGTGATCCTGCTGGTCGATGCCGCCCGCCTGTACAAGGGCGAGGTGGACGGCCTGTTCCAGCCCGTCAAGTCCCAGGTGCTGAACGACGCCATTCCTGCCAACCTGCGCAGCGCCCCCGCGGCCGACGGCGGCATCGCCTGGTATGGCCTGTCCACCCGCGCACGCGTCATCGTCTACAACAAGATCAAAGTGGAAAAGGCCGACGTCGACACCTATGAAGAACTGGGCGACCCCAAGAACAAGGGCAAGCTGTGCATCCGCTCCGGTTCGCACCCGTACAACCTGAGCCTCTTCGGCGCGGTGACAGAGCACCTGGGCGAGCCCAAGGCCGAGGCCTGGCTCAAGGGCATGGTGGCCAACCTGGCCCGTCCTCCCAAGGGCGGCGACACCGACCAGATCAAGGCCGTGGCATCGGGCGAATGCGATATCGCCGTCACCAACAGCTACTACCTGGCCCGCATGATGCGCTCCAACAAGCCCGAAGACGTGGCCGTGGTCAACAAGGTGGGCGTGGTGTTTCCCAACCAAGACTCCTGGGGCACCCACCTGAACATCGCCGGCGGCGCAGTCGCCAAGCACTCCAAGAACCAAGCCAACGCCGTCAAGTTCCTGGAATACCTGGCCAGCCCCGAAGCGCAGAACTACTTTGCCAACGGCAACAACGAATGGCCCGCCGCCAAGGGTGTGGCGCTGGACAACCCCGCCCTCAAGGCCATGACCAACGGCAAGCCGTTCAAGAGCGAAACCATCCCGATCAGCGCCGTGGGCGCCAACGTGACCAAGGTGCAGCAGATGCTGGACCGCGTGGGCTTCCAGTAAGCAGCCCCGGCCCCGCTGCACGCGGCCGCTCTGGCGGCGTGCGTGCCAGCCTCCCAGCAGCCCGGCCCCGCCGGGCTGCTTTTTTTGCGCCTGCAAAGCTGCAGAGCCAGCGCGACACATCGGCCATAATTGACGTTTACGTTAACGTCACTTACTGGAGACACCTCATGGACATCAAGGGCAAGGTTTTCATCGTCACCGGCGGCGCATCGGGCCTGGGTGAAGGCACGGCACGCATGCTGGCTGCGCAGGGCGGCACGGTGGTCATCGCCGACATGCAGGCCGACAAGGGCGAAGCCGTGGCCCGTGACATCGGTGGCGCCTTTGTGAAGTGCGACGTGAGCAACGAGGCAGACGGCCAGGCCGTGGTGGCCAAGGCCGTGTCGCTGGGCAAGCTGATGGGCCTGGTCAACTGCGCCGGCATCGCCCCGGCCGAGAAGACCGTGGGCAAGAACGGCGCCCATGCGCTGGCCGTGTTCAGCAAGACCGTCACGGTCAACCTGATCGGCAGCTTCAACATGATCCGCCTGGCCGCCGAAGCCATGAGCAAGAACGAACCCGAAGCCACCGGTGAGCGCGGCGCCCTGATCTCCACCGCCAGCGTGGCCGCCTACGACGGCCAGATCGGCCAGGCGGCGTACGCGGCCTCCAAGGGTGGCGTGGTGGGCATGACCCTGCCGATCGCCCGCGACCTGGCCCGCAACGGCATCCGCAACATGACCATCGCCCCCGGTATCTTCGGCACGCCCATGCTTTTCGGCATGCCGCAAGAGGTGCAGGACGCGCTGGCGGCCGGCGTGCCCTTCCCCAGCCGCCTGGGCACGCCGCAGGACTACGCCAAGCTGGTGCAGCACATTTTTGAGAACGACATGCTCAACGGCGAAGTAATCCGCCTGGACGGTGCGATCCGCCTGGCGCCGAAATAATTCACCCCCTGAGTCGTTTCGCGCCTCGGTGCCCCCGCCAGAGGCGCTGGCTCTTCAGGCACGTCCAATCCTGCGCAGGCAGGCTTGGAGCCGCGGCCCTCGGCCCCCTCTCGTCTCGCTGCGCGAGTGGAGAGGGGGCGCTCCCTGAGCACGTAAGCAAAGCGCCGCCTGCGCGGCTTGGCGGCCCTCGCGCGGGAGCACTGGCTTTGGTCGCGCCAGTGTCAAGAGTCGGCTACCGCGCTTCTTGCCCGAGCCCCCAAGCGCAGCAGCAGCGCCATCGATGCCGCACACACCAGTGCCGCCACCGCAACCGACATCCACATCGCTGCCGCCGCACCATACCCATCCATGACCGCCGCGTAGACCACCGGCGCACAGGCCGACAGCGCAAAGCCCGGTGCGACCAGACGCCCCACGAAGGCGCCATAGGTGCGGTGGTCGAACAGCACCAGCGGCAGCGTGCCGCGGGTGATGGTGAGCAGGCCATTGCCCGCGCCGTAGAGCAGCACAAACACCAACGCCGCAGCCAGCGTCTGGCCAGACGCAAGACCTGCCAGGCACGCCAGCGGGAGCAGCAACGCGGCCAACACGGTCAAGGCCAACGGGTGAAACCGCGCCCCAAACAGCACATCGGCCAGGCGCGCAGCGGACTGCCCGACACCGCGCAGCGACGCGGTGCCGACCGCCACGGGCAACGCCAGTCCCAGGCCCGCGAGCAGCCCGACCATGTGCGCAGACATGCCGGCATTCAGAAAATTCACCAGCGTGGTCAGGGCGGCAAAGAGCACGCCCGCCAGTGCGCGGTCCGCACCTATCAGGGCCAGGGGTTCGACCCGCTCACGCAAGGCAACTTCGGCAGGCTCCACGTCCCTGAACGTGGCCGCCGAGCCGGGCAGCGCGAGATGCAGCGGCACGGTCAGCAGTGCCAGCGCCGCGTACACCAGCAAGGCGACACGCCAACCGGCACCGTCTGCCAACACATGCCCCAGCGGCCAGAAAGCGGTCGACGCCAAGCCGCCCAGCAGCGTGATCTGCGCCATGGGCCGGCGCGCCTGCGGCCCTGCCCAATGGGCCAGTGCGGCAAAGGCTGCGTCGTACAGCGTCAGGCGCATCGCCAGGCCCATCACCGCCCACGCGGCGTAGTACAGCGCTACGCCATCCGCAGCGGCAAGGCCAAGGCAGCCGGCCACCTGCAGCAGGGAGCCGCACACCATCACCCGGCGCCCACCCCAGCGGTCGACCCAGCGGCCCGCGGCGGCAGAAACGCCGCCCATCACCAGCAGCGCCACGGCGAAACCGCCATGCACGGTGGTGCGCGCCCAGCCCAGGTCTTGCACCATCGCCTCGCCCAGCGCACCAATCAGGTAGTACGAAATACCCCAGCAGATGAACTGCGAGACGCCCAGGCACACGACCACGCGGCCGTGCAGCCGCTGGGCGGTCGGCCTGCTCGCCGTGCCCGATGCCAGGCCTGCCACTACGCCACCTCGCGCGGTGCCGAAACCGCCGCCGACGATGTATCTCCCGGCAGCGCGCCATCGCCAGCCCCCAGCGGGCGCTGCATCAACACGGTGTCCAGCCAGCGCCCCTTCTTGAAGCCCACCGAGCGCAGCGCACCGATGCGCTCAAAACCCATGCGCGCATGCAGCGCCATCGAGCCCGCGTTGTCGTCGCCCTGCCCCACCACCGCCAGCATCTGACGCCACGGCCCGGCCTCGCACTGGCGGATGACCTCGCCCAGCAGCGCAGCGCCGATGCCACGCCCCGCAAGGCCCGGCGCGACGTAAACGGAATCTTCCACGGTGTGACGGTAGGCCGAGCGGGCGCGGTACGGCGTGGCGTAAGCGAAGCCGACCACATGGCCCTCCAGCTCAGCCACGAGATAGGGGAGCCCCGCTGCCAGCACCGCCGCGTGGCGCGCGCGCAGGTCGTCGACACCGGGGGGCACCTCTTCGAACGAGGCCAGCCCATGCAGCACATGGTGCGCGTACAGCGCCTGAATGGCGGGCAAGTCGCCGTGGTGTGCGGGGCGCACGGCACATGTCGTAGACGGAGCAGCACCTCCAACAGTGGGGGTCAGCAGCGCGGTCGTGTCCGCCGTGGCGATGGAAGTAAAGGAATGTGGGATTGGCGTCAAGGTATGCATGGTTGCCAGTGTGGCCACATCCTTCCCATAAAAGAAGCTTTCTCAATTTATGCAAAGTATGAGAAATTCTTTGGCATGGAACGCATCAACCTTAACCAATTGCACGGCTTTGCCACCGCCATCGAACTGGGCAGCTTCTCTGCCGCGGCGCAGCGGCTGGACCTGACCCAACCAGCTGTCAGCCTGCAGGTGCGCCAACTGGAAAAACGGCTGGGCACGGTATTGGTCGAACGGGTCGGCCGGGTGCTGCGCCCTACCGCGGCAGGTGCGGAGCTGTTGACGCACGTGGGCCGCATCGATGCAGCGGTGAGCGAGGCGATCGATGCCGTGTCGCGCCACGCCGACGGCAGTACCGGCCGCGTGCGCCTGGGCACGGGCGCCACGGCCTGCATCTTTTTGCTGCCGCCGGTGTTGCGGTCGTTGCGGCAGCGGTTCCCGGGGCTCGACATTACGGTGAGCACCGGCAACACCGCAGACATCGTGCAGGCCGTAGAGGGCAACACGCTGGACCTGGGCCTGGTCACGCTGCCTGCCAGCGGCCGGATGCTGGAGGTGATCCCCTTGCTGAAGGACCCCTTCGTGGCCATTGCCCCCGCAGGCACCGGGCTGCCCGCACGCGTCAACGCCAAGGAACTGGCGCGCCACCCGGTACTGCTGTATGAACCCGGCGGCCAAACCCGCCGCTTGGCCGATGCCTGGTTTGCACGCGCCGGCGTGGCACTGCAGCCTGCCATGTCGCTGGGCAGCGTGGAGGCAATCAAGGAACTGGTGGCTGCAGGCCTGGGCTGCGCGGTGCTGCCGGGCATGGCGGTGCAAGGCGTGCACCGTGGACATGGAGGCGCGCTGGAAGTGCGACCGTTGTCACCGCCCCTGCGCCGCACACTGGCCGTGGTGATGCGCAGGGACAAAAAGCTGCACTGGGGGTTGCGCGAAACGGTGGCAGCGTTGCGGGCGGTGGAATGAAAAGATGGTGCGCTGCGGGTTGCAGGCCATTTGCTTGAAGTGCATACAGAGTTTCCGCGGCCAGCACGCACACTCAAAAGCAACCACCGCCACCGCCACCGCAAAACCCAAACGCCGAACGCCGCAAACGCCAAACTACTCAGCTGCACGAAATCGCCGCCGGTATTTCATGCGGTCGCCCTCCGCAGAGGATCAGGTTTTCCAACTGTGCATGCGGCCAAAAAAGATCCAGACAAACAAAAACGGACTGCAGTCGTGAAAACTGCAGTCCGTTTATTTTTGACCACCCCACAACAAAATCTGCTGCGTGGCGAAAATCTGGCGGAGTGGACGGGACTCGAACCCGCGACCCCCGGCGTGACAGGCCGGTATTCTAACCAACTGAACTACCACTCCTGGCAGGCAGCTTTCGCTTGCTACAACTTGGCGACCCTACGGGGATTCGAACCCCGGTACTCACCGTGAAAGGGTGATGTCCTAGGCCTCTAGACGATAGGGTCAAAACCTTGGAACTAACCGAACTCAAATTGTGGTGGAGGTAAACGGGATCGAACCGATGACCTCTTGCATGCCATGCAAGCGCTCTCCCAGCTGAGCTATACCCCCACGGATCTCTGGACGAATCCAAAGAAAAACCCTTGCATATCAAAGACCTGCAAGGGCTTTTGACTGGCGGAGTGGACGGGACTCGAACCCGCGACCCCCGGCGTGACAGGCCGGTATTCTAACCAACTGAACTACCACTCCTGGCAGGCAGCTTTCGCTTGGACCGATGGCGTGTGGGCCGTCCCCACCGTCAGCACGCGCGCGGGCATGGCCAGTTGCGGCATCTTCAGGCCCTGGCTCGCCAGCACCTGCTTGAATGCAGCGCTGATGGAGGCCTTGTCCCATTCGCAGGCAGACAGGGCATCTGCCAGTGCGTCCAGTGCGGGGGCGATAGCTTCGGTGACATGCTGGGCGCGCTCGGCGTCCACCGGGGTCACGTCGCCGTAGAACACCTGCGCCCAGTTGGCGAGGGCCACGGTGGTGTCGCAGCGGTCCTTGAACAGTGCGCAGATGCGCACCAGCCGGCCGTCGGCCAGCGCCTGCGCAGAGATGCCCCGCTGCTGCAGCTGCGGCGCCACCAGGGCGGCCAGTGCATCGTCGGCCAGGGCCTTGATGTGCTGCGCATTCACCCAGCGCAGCTTGGCTTCGTCGAACTGCGCGGCGCTGCGGCCCAGGTGGTCCAGGTTGAACCAGGCCAGAAACTGCTCGCGGCTGAAAATCTCGTCGTCACCGTGGCTCCAGCCCAGGCGCGCCAGATAGTTGACCATGGCATCGGGCAGATAGCCTTCGTCACGGTACTGCGTGACGGGTTTGGCGCCGTTGCGCTTGCTCATCTTCTCGCCCTGCTCATTGAGCACGGTGGGCAGGTGGGCGTACACCGGTGGCTCCTTGCCCAGCGCACGGAAGATGTTGATCTGGCGCGGCGTGTTGTTCACATGGTCGTCGCCGCGGATCACGTGGGTGATGTCCATGTCGATGTCGTCCACCACCACGCAGAAGTTATAGGTGGGAGTGCCGTCGGGGCGCGCGATCACCAGGTCATCGAGTTCGTCGTTGCTGATCTCGATGCGGCCCTTGACCTTGTCGTCCCAGGCGACCACGCCGCCCTGCGGGTTCTTGAAGCGCAGCACGGGCAGCACGCCTTCGGGGATGGCGGGCAGGGTCTTGCCGGGCTCGGGGCGCCACGTGCCGTCGTAGCGCGGCTTTTCCTTGGCGGCCATCTGCTTCTCGCGCAGGGCATCGAGCTCGGCAATGCTCATGTAGCAGGGGTACACCAGGCCCGTGGCCTTGAGGTCTTCGAGCACGGCGCGGTAGCGGTCCATGCGCTGCATCTGGTAGAACGGGCCCTCGTCGGGCTGCATGTTCAGCCATTCCATGCTCTCCAGGATCACGTCCACCGCCACCTGGCTCGAGCGCTCGACATCGGTGTCTTCGATGCGCAGGATGAAGTCGCCGCCCATGGCGCGCGCAAAGGCCCAGGGGTACAGCGCCGAGCGGATGTTGCCAAGGTGGATGAAGCCGGTGGGCGACGGCGCAAAGCGGGTGCGCACGCGGCCAGTGGCGGGGGTGGAGGTGTTGTTCTGGTCGGTCATAGTCTTGCTGGGTGGTCCGCCCTGCCCTGGCAAATGCCGGGGGTGCGCAGGCGGCGGTCAATGCCAAATGATAAATGCCGTGCCGCGGGCGGATGTCCGCAGGCCTGAAACGGCACGGGCGCCCCGACCGATCGGCGCGCCCATGGGCGGATGTTCAGTGAGCAAAGCGCGCGGTGCACAAAGCGCCGCACCAAAAACTATCCTGCGGATTTGGATTCAGCCGGATAACTAGGCGGGGAGCCGCAGACAGTGCTGTAGCACGGCAAGGCTCCGGAGCGACGTTAGCCGGTTGAAGGCAAATCCGCTTCACGCATCCTGGGCGTTGGGAAGCGCCAGGCGGGAGGTGTCTTCCTCGTTTTCTTCCACCCCTACGCGGCCTTCGTTCAGGCGTGCGATGTCTTCGGCGGTGATGTCGCCCGTGACGTAGGTGCCGTCAAAGCACGATGCGTCAAAGCCGACGATGGACTTGTTGAGCGAGCCTATGGCGCGCTTCATGCCGTCCACGTCCTGATAGATCAGGGCGTCGCAGCCGATGGCCTGGCGGATTTCTTCCACCGTGCGGCCATGGGCCACCAGCTCGCTGCTGGTGGGCATGTCGATGCCGTACACGTTGGGGTAGCGCACCGGTGGCGCGGCGCTGGCCAGGTAGACGTTGCGGGCACCGGCGTCGCGCGCCATCTGCACGATCTCGCGGCTGGTGGTGCCGCGCACGATGGAGTCGTCCACCAGCAGCACGTTGCGGCCCTTGAACTCGCTGGCGATCACGTTGAGCTTCTGGCGAACGGATTTCTTGCGCACGCCCTGCCCGGGCATGATGAAGGTGCGGCCCACGTAGCGGTTCTTGACGAAGCCCTCGCGGTACGGCACGCCCAGCAGGTGCGCCAGCTGCGTGGCGCTGGGGCGGCTCGACTCGGGGATGGGGATGATCACGTCGATTTCATTAGGCGGCACGGTGGAGACCACGCGCTTGGCCAGGGCCTCGCCCAGGTTCAGGCGGGCCTGGTACACCGAGATGCCGTCCAGGACCGAATCGGGGCGCGCCAGGTAGACGAACTCGAAGATGCAGGGGTTGAGCTGCGGGTTCTCGGCGCACTGGGCCGAATGCACGGTGCCATCGAGCGTGATGAACACGGCCTCGCCGGGTTCGACGTTGCGCTCGAACACGTGCGAGGTGCCTTCCAGGGCCACCGATTCGCTGCCCACCATGACGTTGCCGTCCGCGCTTCGGCCAATCGCCAGCGGGCGGATGCCGTGCGGGTCGCGGAAGGCCAACAGGCCATGGCCGGCGATCATCGCGATCACTGCGTACGAGCCCTTGATGCGCTTGTGCACGGCGCGCACGGCGTCGAACACGTTTTCGGGCCGCAGCGGTACGCCTGCAGTGGCGCGCTCCAGTTCGTGCGCGAACACGTTGAGCAGCACTTCCGAGTCGCTGTCGGTGTTGGTGTGGCGGTGGTCGGTCTGGAACAGTTCCGTGCGCAGCGTCTGGGCGTTGGTCAGGTTGCCGTTGTGCACCAGCACCAGGCCGAACGGCGCGTTCACGTAGAAGGGCTGGGCCTCTTCCTCGCTGTAGGCATTGCCGGCGGTGGGGTAGCGCACCTGGCCCAGGCCCACGCTGCCGGGCAGGGCCCGCATGTTGCGCGTGCGGAACACGTCGCGGACCATGCCCTTGGCCTTGTGCATGAAGAACTTGCGGCCCTGCTGGGTCACGATGCCTGCTGCATCCTGGCCGCGGTGCTGCAGGAGCAGCAGCGCGTCATAGATCAGCTGGTTGACGGGCGTTGTGCTGACGACGCCGACGATTCCACACATAAGTTTTTTCCATCCGTTTGCGGGAACAGCCCCGCGGCAATCACACAGCGGCAGCTTCTGGCCACCACCACATTGATATCCACCTCAGGAAGGCAGATGCCTTCCAAATTCTTCCGGTAACGCAGGTTTCAACCCCTTGAGCAACTCGGCCAATACCGGCGCGCCCCAGGATTCCTGCCACCAGGGCGCCTCATGCATGGGCGTGAGGCCCGCCACCACGGCCACAGCCAACAGCAGCACCAAGCCCCTGAGCACCCCGAACACTGCGCCCAGCGTGCGGTCTGCCGGTCTGAGCCCGATGGCCTCGACCAGCTTCTTGGCCAGCCAGGTCAGAAAACCGCACACAAATACCGACCCGATGAAAACCACCGCGAATCCGGCGGCATACCGCAGCGACCCCGCCGACTCGCCCATGGGGAGCAACGCCGCCATATCGTCGGCAAACCACTGCGCCACAAAAAACGACACCACCCATCCGAGCAGCGACAGCACCTCGAACACCAGGCCCCGCCACGCGCCGATCAGCATCGACGCCAGCAGCACCGCCACAAAGATCCAGTCCAGGGCTGCCACGGACACGCTCAATCAATCAGTCAATGAATCAGTTAGCCGTCGGCCAGATCAACCTGAGCGCGACTCACAGCGCCAGCACCGACGCAGACAGGTCCAACGCCTTGATGCGGGCCGCCGCCTTGTCGGCCTCGGCACGGTCCGAAAACGGTCCGACGCGAACCCGCGTGCGCTTGCCGTCCTTGGTGTCCACTACCTGGGTATAGGTTTTCATGCCAGATCGCTCGACCTTGGTGCGCGCCTCGCGGGCCTTTTCGGCGTCGGCGAAGGCACCCACCTGCACGATGAACCGGCTTTCGTCGGGCTTGGCCGCAGTGGCCGCCGCAGCGGGCTCGGCCTGGCGGCCTTCGAGCAGCGCACGGGCGCGGGCCGCGTCATCGGGCCTGGTGGCCGGCTTGTGCTCTGGCGCAGGTTTGGGCTCGGGCTTGGGTTCTGGCTTCGCTTCAGGCTTGGCCGGCGTGGCGGCAGCCACGGCAGGCTTGGACGCTGCGGGGCGTGAGGAGCCTTGCACCAGTTCTTCGCCATCGGTAAGACCGTTGCCTGCGGCGTTACTGCGTGCGGGGGCCGTTGCCACACGCGGCGCTGGCGCAGCCGCCTCGGGAGCGGGGGTCGTCGCAGGCCTGGGCGCAGCAGCGGCAACAGGCGCCTGGGCCACAGGGCCGGGCACCACCAGCGGTGCGACCTTGTTGCGATCAGGAATCTCGATGGGAATGTCGACCGGGATCGGCCGGGGCTGCGTGTCGAACAGCATGGGAAAGCCGATGACGCCCACCAGCACCAGCACAGCCGCACCGATGAGCCGGTGGCGGGCACGCCGCCGCATCACTTCGATGCTGTCCGCCTGCGGGGCACGCGGACGCTTGGCGGGCTTTTCGGCCGGCGCCTGCTCACTCTGACCGGGCCAGCGAAACTTGAAAAATGCCATGGAGTAACGACTCGTTCAGACCTCGGATGCGTCCCTATTGGCCCAGATGTTTGGCGTGCAGGCGGGGCGTGCCGTTGACCAACACACCGCCCACCGTGAAAAACGAGCCAAAGACCACGATTCTATCAGCGGGGTCTGCCGCCTCGACCGCCGCCTGCAGGGCTGCCACGGGGTCTGCGTGCAAGCTCGACTCCACATCGCGGCGCCCGCCCGCCACCATGTGCACGGCGTTCCATTTCTGCTGCAGCACGGCTGCCGTCTCGGCCCGGGGCGTGGGCAGGTTGGTGAAGTACCAGCGGTCGATCAGCGGCCCCACCTTGGCCAGCATGGGCGCCAGGTCCTTGTCGGCCATGGCGCCAAAGACGGCGTGGGTGGTCGGAAAGAACCCCATCGCATCCAGATTGGCCGTGAGCGCCGCCACCGAATGCGGGTTGTGCGCCACGTCCAGCACCAGCGTCGGCTGGCCCGGCACGATCTGGAAGCGGCCGGGCAGCTCGACCATGGCCAAGCCATTGCGCACCGCCTGGGCCGTGACGGGAATGCGTTCGCGCAGGGCTTCGAACGCCGCCAGCACGCCCGACGCGTTGATCAGCTGGTTGGCGCCGCGCAGCGACGGGTAGGCCATGCCAGCGTAGCGGCGGCCCCGCCCGGCCCAGTTCCACTGCTGCTTGTCGCCCGAAAAGTTGAAGTCCTTGCCAAAGCGCCACAGGTCCGCCCCGATCTCCAGGGCGTGGTCGACCACGCTCTGCGGAGCCATCGGGTCGCTGACCACCACGGGGCGGCCGGTGCGCATGATGCCGGCCTTTTCGCGGCCGATGCTCTCCCGGTCGGGGCCCAGGAACTCGGTGTGGTCGATGTCGATGCTGGTGATGATGGCGCAGTCGGCATCGATCACGTTGGTGGCGTCGAGCCGCCCGCCCAGGCCCACCTCCAGGATGGCCAGGTCCAGGCGCGACTGGCTCATCAGGCGCAGGATGGCCAGCGTGGTGAATTCAAAATACGTGAGCGAAATTTCATCGCCGTTTTGCACCCTGGCGCTTTCCACGGCAGCGAAGTGCGCTATCAAATCAGATGCACCCACGATCTCGCCGTGGATGCGGCAGCGTTCTTCAAAGTGCACCAGGTGGGGCGAGGTGTACACCCCCGTGCGGTAGCCCGACTGCAGCGCGACCGCCTCCAGCATGGCGCAGGTGGAGCCTTTGCCGTTGGTGCCTGCCACGGTGATCACGGGGCAGTCGAAGCGCAGCGCCATGCGCTGGGCCACCTCGCGCACACGGTCGAGGCCCATGTCGATATTGCGGGGGTGCAGCTGCTCGCAGTGGCGCAGCCAGTCTTCCAGGGTGTGATGGGTGGTGTGCATACAGGGCGGGATTGTCGCCCACCGCGCAATTGCCGGATGATGTGCGCCATGACAACCTCACACATCACTCTCTACGGCATTCCCAACTGCGACACGGTCAAGAAATCCCGCGCCTGGTTCACGGAACAGGGGCTGGAGCACGTGTTCCACGACTTCAAAAAACAGGGCGTGCCCGCCGACCGGTTGCCCGGCTGGATGAACGCCGTAGGCTGGGAAAAGCTGGTCAACCGCCAGGGAACCACCTGGCGCAAGCTCGACTCCGACACCCAGTCGGCGGTGAAGGACGAAAGCAGTGCCAGCACCCTTCTCCAGGCCCAGCCCAGTGTCGTCAAGCGCCCGGTGGTGGAGTGGCGCCAAGGCGGCAAGACCCATGTTTCAGTGGGTTTTGTGCCTGATCAATGGCTGGCTTGGCGCGGAGAGGGCGAAAAAGCCTGAATCAATGCGTGAAGACCGGAGATATCGCACAAATCTTTACGCAGATTTACGGCTTCACGGCCCGGAATTGACCTCGCAGGCCTAAACTTTTCCACAGTCTGGTGCGTTATGTACCGACCCGAAAGGAGTTTCTCCATGAAAAAGATCGTCATTTTTTCCGCCATCGCAGCCGTTGCCACGGTGGCCAGCGCTCAGGAACAGGGCCGCGTGCTGTCGGCCACGCCTGTCGTGCAGCAAATCGCCACGCCCCAGCAGGTCTGCGGCAATGAAACCGTCTACAACGGCAACCGCACGACCGGCGCTGGCGCCGTGGTGGGCGCGATTGCCGGTGGCGCAGCCGGCAATGCCATCGGCAAGGGCAGCGGCCGGGCCGCCGCCACAGCCATCGGCTTGATCGGTGGCGCCGTGATCGGCAACCAGATCGAGGGCGGCCAGCCGCAGTACCAGAACGTGCAGCGCTGCACCACCGAGACGTACTACCAGAACCGCACCGTGGGCTACGACGTGGTCTATGAATATGCCGGCCGCCAGTACACCACCCGCACCCAGCACGACCCAGGCCGCTGGATTCCGGTGAGCGTGCAGCCTGGCCAGACCTATTCCACGCAGCCCGACCCGTATGCGTCCCAGGGCGTGTACAGCCAGCCTGGCGTGGTCACGTCGACCTATCCGGTGCAGCCTGTGTACCAGCAGCCCACCTACGTGACGCCGCCCGTGACAGTGATCGAGTACGGGTACGACCGCCCCTACCACCACCGCAATCCGTACTGGCGCTAAGCCCCTCGCAGGGCCCGCTTGGTAGCCCAAAAGAGCCCTTTGAGGGCTCTTTTTTCATGGCCTTTGCAAACCCGCAGCGCCGCACCGCACAAACACTGCGAGCGCGCTGTCGGGCAGGCCACGCCCCCTGCCCTAAAATCGCGGGTTTCCTCCAACCCAAACCAGCGCATCCATGACCACCGAAAAAATCGACGGCGTGTCCGTCACCACCCAGGCCAACGTGTACTTTGACGGCAAGTGCGTGAGCCACGGCATCACCTTCCTTGATGGCACGAAGAAGTCGGTGGGCGTGGTGCTGCCCGCAACGCTCACGTTCAACACCGGCGCGCCGGAAATCATGGAATGCGTGGCGGGCTCGTGCGAGTACAAGCTCGACGGCACCGACAGCTGGGTGAAGTCCGCGGCGGGCGAGAAGTTCAGCGTGCCGGGCAACTCCAAGTTCGACATCCGCGTGACCGAGGCGTACCACTACATCTGCCATTTCGGCTGATCCGGACCCTCCCCTTCGACGACGACAACGGACACCGCAATGGCCACCATCCTCCAAAACCTGCCCACCGGCCAGAAGGTCGGCATCGCCTTCTCCGGCGGCCTCGACACCAGCGCAGCCCTGCACTGGATGAAGCTCAAGGGCGCCGTGCCCTACGCCTACACCGCCAACCTGGGCCAGCCCGACGAGCCCGACTACGACGCCATCCCCCGCAAGGCGATGGAGTACGGCGCTGAAAAGGCCCGCCTGATCGACTGCCGCGTGCAGCTGGCCCACGAAGGCATCGCCGCGCTGCAGGCCGGCGCCTTTCACATCAGCACCGGCGGCCTGACCTACTTCAACACCACGCCCCTGGGCCGTGCCGTGACCGGCACCATGCTGGTGGCGGCCATGAAGGAAGACGACGTCAACATCTGGGGCGACGGCTCGACCTTCAAGGGCAACGACATCGAGCGCTTTTACCGCTACGGCCTGCTGACCAACCCGTCGCTCAAGATCTACAAGCCCTGGCTGGACCAGCTGTTCATCGACGAGCTGGGCGGCCGTGCCGAGATGTCGGCGTTCATGACGCAAGCGGGCTTCGGCTACAAGATGAGCGCCGAGAAGGCCTACAGCACCGACAGCAACATGCTGGGCGCCACGCACGAGGCCAAGGACCTGGAGTTTCTCTCCAGCGGCATCCGCATCGTGAACCCCATCATGGGCGTGGCGTTCTGGAAGGACGATGTGGCGGTCAAAGCCGAGGAAGTCTCGGTGACCTTCCACGAAGGCCAGCCTGTCGCCCTGAACGGCAAGGAGTTCAACGACCCGGTCGAGCTGATCCTGGAAGCCAACCGCATCGGCGGACGCCACGGCCTGGGCATGAGCGACCAGATCGAGAACCGCATCATCGAAGCCAAGAGCCGCGGCATCTACGAGGCCCCGGGCCTGGCGCTGCTGCACATTGCCTACGAACGCCTGGTGACCGGCATCCACAACGAAGACACGATCGAGCAGTACCGCATGAACGGCCTGAAACTGGGCCGCCTGCTGTACCAGGGCCGCTGGTTCGACCCGCAGGCCATCATGCTGCGCGAAACCGCCCAGCGCTGGGTGGCACGCGCCATCACCGGCACCGTGTCGCTGGAGCTGCGCCGCGGCAACGACTATTCGCTGCTGAACACCGAATCGCCCAACCTGACCTACGCGCCCGAGCGCCTGTCGATGGAAAAGGTCGAAGACGCGCCGTTCAGCCCGCTGGACCGCATCGGCCAGCTGACCATGCGCAACCTGGACATCTCGGACACGCGCAACAAGCTGGGCGTGTACGCCAAGTCCGGCCTGCTGTCGCTGGGCGGCAACGCGGCCCTGGCCCAGTTGGAAAACGACCGCAAGTGAGGTCCAGGTGGGCGTGGCACCGGAGAGCAATCCCGGACGCCCTCACCCCACCTGTTACGGCGGCACGGAGCACGGCTCCCTAGGCTGCACCAGTGTTGAATAAGCATAAAAATAGCCCGTACCGCTTGATAGACAAGCGCTAGCAGCTATCAAACATATAGCAAAGCCACCGATCATTGATCCGGTGGCTTTTTGCATGGTGCGCCGGTCTCTAAACCTCAGCGGACCGGGGCACCGCGCCGAACGCGCTATACCACCACCGGCTCAGGCTCCAGGCGGATGCCGAAGCGCTCGTACACGCTGGTCTGGATCGCCTTGGCCAAGGTCATCACCTCGCCGCCGGTCACGCTGTCGGCACCCTGCCCCCGGTTGACCAGCACCAGCGCCTGCTTTTCGTACACGCCCGCCTTGCCGATGGATTTGCCCTTCCAGCCGCAGGCGTCGATGAGCCAGCCGGCGGCCAGCTTGATGCTGCCGTCCGGCATGGGGTAGTGCACGATGCGCGGCTCGCGGGCGATGATGTCGGCGCACTGGTCGGGCGAGACGGTGGGGTTCTTGAAGAAGCTGCCGGCGTTGCCCACCACCGCGGGGTCGGGCAGCTTGGCGCGGCGGATCTCGCAGATCCAGTTAAAGATCTGCTGGGCGGTGGGCTGCTGCACACCCTCGTCGGCCATGCGACGCTCCAGGTCCACGTAGCCCAGCACCGGCTTCCAGGGCTTGGGCAGATGAAAGCGCACATGGGTGATGACGGCCCGCCCCTGCAGGCCCATGCCGCGCGGCAGGCCATTGGCGTCCAGCGCGTCAGAAGGCGCGCCATGCTTGAACACCGAGTCCCGGTAGCCAAAGCCGCACTGCGCCGCATCCAGCGTGAACGACTGGCCGGTGGCCAGATCGATGGCGTCCAGCGACTCGAACCGGTCCTGCAGCTCCACGCCGTAGGCGCCAATGTTCTGCACGGGCGATGCGCCCACCGTGCCCGGGATGAGCGCCAGGTTCTCCAGCCCTGGAAAGCCGTTTGCCAGCGTCCAGGCCACGCAGTCGTGCCAGGCCTCGCCGGCACCGGCCTCCACGATCCAGGCCTTGGGCGTTTCTTCCACCAGGCGCAGGCCCTTGATCTCCATCTTGAGCACCACCGGCTTCACGTCGCCCGTGAGGATGATGTTGCTGCCGCCGCCCAGCACGAACTTGGGGGCGGGCGCCAGTTGCGGGTCAGCCAGCACGGCCAGCACATCCGAAGAGGCGTGGATGCGCACCAGGGTCTGGGCGCGCGCGGCGATGCCAAAGGTGTTGCAGGGCTGCAAAGGGGCGTTTTTCTCGACTACCATTGGCCCGATTGTCGCATCGGGCCTTGCGTGCCCCCTGCCCACACCCCCTGTTTCCCCGAGATTGATTGAGAGTAGTCACCATGCCATCTTTTGACACCGTCTGCGAAGCCAACCTGGTCGAAGTGAAGAATGCGGTCGAAAACACCGCCAAGGAAATCGCCACCCGTTTCGACTTCAAGGGCACATCGGCCAGCATCGAAATCAAGGACAAGGACATCACCCTGGTCGGCGATGCCGACTTCCAGCTCACCCAGATCGAAGACGTGCTGCGCAACAAGCTCACCAAGCGCAATGTGGATGTGCGCTTTCTGGACATGGGCGACGTGCAGAAGATCGGCGGCGACAAGGTCAAGCAGGTCATCAAGGTGAAGAACGGCATCGAGAGCGAGCTGGCCAAGAAGATCCAGAAGCTGCTCAAGGAGAGCAAGCTCAAGGTCCAGGGCGCCATCCAGGAAGACAAGGTGCGCGTGACCGGCGCCAAGCGCGACGACCTGCAGGCCGCCATGGCACTGATCCGCAAGGATGTGACGGACGTGCCGCTGTCGTTCGACAACTTCAGGGACTAGGCCTGTGTGGCAACCCCCTGAGGCGCTGCGCGCCTTTCCCCTTCTCTCGCGCTTTGCGCGGGAAGGGGGACGACGCCAGCGCGGCGGGGCGGCCCTTGCGCGGCGTCTGCTGGCTTTGGCAGCGCCAGTATCCACGGGGGCGCGTTGTACGACGCACAGTGGCAGCACATCCATGAAAACCAGACTCCTCCTGCCACTCGCTCCCGTCATCGCCGCCTTGTGCCTGGCACCTGCCTTGGCGCACGCCCAGTCGGTGGGCATTGCAGGCATGCTAGGCAGCAAGGCGCTGCTGGTGGTGGATGCACATCCGCCACGGGCGCTGGGCGCAGGGGATGAGTTCCAGGGGGTCAAGGTCTTGTCCGTAGGCAAGGACGAGGCCACGGTCGAGGTCAAGGGTGCGCAGCGCGTGCTGCGCCTTGGCGAAGCGCCGGTGAGCGTAGGCAGAAAGGGCGGCAGCGGCAAGCGCGTGGTGATGATGGCCGACAGCCGCGGGCACTTCGTGAACAGCGGCACCATCAACGGCCGGGTGATGCAGTACATGGTGGACACCGGAGCGTCGTCCGTGGCCATTGGCCGGGCGGATGCCGACCGCATGGGCTTGAACTACCTGAACGGCCAGCCGGTGCGCATGAACACCGCCAACGGCGTCACGCAGGGCTGGCGCATCAAGCTCGATTCGGTGCGGCTGGGCGATGTGGAAGTGTTCGGTATCGAGGCGGTCATCACGCCCCAACCCATGCCGTACGTGCTGCTGGGCAACAGCCTGCTGAACGAGTTCCAGATGACCCGCATCAACAACGAGATGGTGCTGGAAAAGCGCAACTGACCGCGCAGCCAGCCCACAAGCACCCCAGCACGTCCTCCACACCCGGCCATGTCCGTCCAATACCCCAACGGAAACCACCACGCCGAAGGCGAATACGAGGACCTGCTGAGCCTGTGGTCGGACCTAGAGGCCGCCCTGTCGGTGCTGCTCTCGCGGCCGCTGCAGGTGCAGGACTTTCCGGCCAAGGTGCGCCAGTTCGACGGCTGGCTGCAGGACCTGGTGGCGCACGACATCGATGCCGCGCTGTATTTGATGTTCCAGCTGGCGTCCACGTCCACCGTGGGTTACAGCGCGTCGCACGCGCTGGTGTGCGGCACGCTGTGCCACATCATGGCGCAGGAGCTGCAGCTGCCCCAGCGTGAACGCGACAGCCTGGTGCGCGCAGCCCTGACGATGAACATCGGCATGACCGCCCTGCAGGACGAACTGGCCGAGCAGCGCGAACGCCCCACCAGCGCGCAGCAAGAGGCGATCAAGGGCCACCCCGAAGAAAGCATGCTGGTGCTGGAGCGCCTGTTCATCAGCGACGCTCTGTGGCTGGATGTGGTGGGGCAGCACCATGCCAGCATTGCCGACCGGGTGCCGCTGGCGCAGCAAGACCCTGAAGACCGCCTCACCCGCATCCTGGGCACCATCGACCGCTACGCGGCCATGATCAGCCCGCGCAAGTCCCGCGCCGGCCGCAGCGCGACCGACTCAGTACGGGCCATCGTGGGGCAGGAGATCGACCAGCGCGACGAGGTGAGCTACACGCTGGTGCGCTCCATCGGCCTGTGCCCGCCGGGCACCTTTGTGAAGCTGGACAACGGTGAAACCGCCATCGTGCTGCGCCGCAGCGAAAAAGCCAACCACCCGCTGGTCGCGAGCCTGCTGGACCGCAGCGGCCAACACCATGCGCAGCCGAGCCTGTACCAGACCGCCAGCGGCAAGCCGCGCATCCAGTCGGCCCTGGCCCGGTCTGCCGTGAGCCTGGAGCTCAACCACCGCACGATGATGCGGCTGGGCCTGTATGCGGCACAGCACAGCGCCGGGCCGCGCAGCTTTCCGACGGGCCCGAGCACGCTCTAGCCCCAGGTCAGCTCAGGCCAACACGCCACGCCAGGCACCGTGGTTTGATGCGTCGGCCGGTACGGTGGGGCTGACACAGGGTAGGCAACGGCCCGCGCAAGCCGTACGACCTGCACACCCCGCCAAACCCCTAGAACCCACTACTTGGTGCTCTTGCCCGCAGCCTCTGCGCCCGGCTTGGCCTTCTTGCTGCCCAGGCGCGACTCCTTGCCCGCAATCAGCCGCTGGATGTTTTCCTTGTGGCGCCAAGCAAGCAGCAGCGCCATCACCACGATGGACGCCGCAATCGTGCCTTCGGCATACCAGACCACGCCATCCACCAGCAGGTAGTACACAGGCGCAAACGCCGCAGCCACCAGCGAGGCCAGCGACGAGTACCGAAAGAAGAACGCGATGATGACCCAGGTGAGCGCGGTGGCCAGGCCCAGCCACGGGCTGATGCCCATCAGCACGCCCAGTGCGGTGGCCACGCCCTTGCCGCCCTCGAAGCGGAAGAACAGGGGCCACAGATGCCCCAGGAACGCCGCCAGGCCCACCATGGCCACCGTGCCGTCTTCCAGGCCATAGGGGTGGCCGAACCACATCACCAGCGCCACGGGCAGCCAGCCCTTCAGGGCATCAAGCAGCAACGTGATGATGGCCGCGGCCTTGGAGCCCGAGCGCAGCACGTTCGTGGCGCCAGGGTTCTTGCTGCCGTAGGTGCGCGGGTCGCTCAGGCCCATGACGCGCGTCACGATGACGGCGAACGACAGCGAGCCCAGCAGGTAGGCGGCCACGGTGGCAAGCAGGGGGTAGACGGCAGTCAAAGCAATTCCTCGTTGGTCGGTGGATCAGCCTTCTGGCGGGCTGTGGTCAGGGCGGCCTATTCTGCCAGCGCGCAGTGCACGGGCTTGGCACCCAGCAACTGCACGCACACCTGCGGGTCCAGCTGCACCAGAAAGCCCCGCCGCCCGCCGTTGATGGCGATGCGGGGCAGTTCCAGAATGGTCTCTTCGATGTACACCGGCATGGTGCGCCGCGTGCCGAACGGCGAGGTGCCGCCCACCAAGTAGCCGCTGTGCCGGTTGGCCACCTCCGGCGCGCACGGCTCCACCGATTTGGCGCCGATCTGGCGCGCCAGATTCTTGGTGGAGACCTTGCGGTTGCCGTGCATCAGCACCAGGAGCGGCTTGGCGTCCTGGTCCTGCATCACCAGCGTCTTGACGACGGTGAAAGGATCGAGCCCCAGCACCTCGGCACTGTGCAGCGCGCCGCCGTGCTCCAGGTACTCGTACGGATGCTCGGTGAAGGCGACCTTGTTCGCCTTGAGCAACTGGGTGGCTTGGGTTTCGGAGACGTGTTCTTTCTTGGCCATGGTGCGGTCTGGGTAGGAAGCGAATGGTAGCCACTTGCCGAGCCGCCCGCCCGCCGTGCGACGGCTGCCGACGCCAGTGCCGCCCGCGCCGTCACGGCCACGCGGACTGCGCGGCGCCCCGTGCCTTGCGCCGCCCGACCTTGCGCTTGCCGTACTGCTCGATGGCGGCCACCAGCGCATCGGTGAACTGCTGCACCAGCGCCGACGGTACCCGCCCGTCCCCCGCCAGTACCTGCAGGCGCCGCTGCTGCAGCTGCGCCTCGTCGAAAGGCCGGGCCGCCAGCAGGCCCGCTTCCACCCAGCGCGCCGCGGTCAGGTAGCTGGCCAGCGCCACGTCCTGGCCGCTGAGCAGCGGCAGCAGCGCGGACGAGAAGTTGCTCTCCACCGCCGGCACATAGCGCAGCCCCTGCACCGCGCAGCTCAGGTCGAACAGCTGCCGTCCGGTGGTGCTGTTGGCGCCCATCAGCAGCGGGTAGCGCACCACATCGGCCACCGACACGCTGCGCTGGCGCGCCAGCGGGTGCTGCGCCGGCATGATCGCGTAGATGGGTGCGATGGCCGAGTGCAGCACCTGCAGCCCCTTCTCGGGCGCCACGCTGTATTTGAGCGCCAGGTCGACCTCCCCGCGCAGCACCAGGGCCGACACCTCCTGCGGCACGGCCACCTGCAATTGCAGCTGCACCTGCGGGTGGGCCTGCCGAAAGCTGGACATCACCAGCGGCATGAAGGTGGCGGCAAAACCCTCGGTACAGGCCACGCGCACGCGCACGGCGCCCTGGGCCGACAAGCCCTGCAGTTGATCCACGAGTTCGGTCGCTTGCGCGTCGTGCGCATTGGCGTGGGCCAAGAGGTGGGTGCCTGCCTCGGTCAGCGCCATGCCGCGTGCCTGGCGCTCGAACAGCACCACGCCCAGGCTGTCCTCCAGCTTGCCCAGCTGGCGGCTCACGGCCGAGGCCGCCACATGCAGGCGCTGCGCCGCCTGGTTGACGGAGCCCGTGCGCGCCACCTCCAGAAAGTAGCGCACGGGCAGGCTGAGCAGTGAAATCGGCATGGCGGCGTCCAGTCACAAAAAGGCAATGGTCAGTTGCCAAATCTCTATTCAAAGCAATGGTAAACCGGCTTCCATCTTGCATGGCTTAGGGCTCCAATTCACCCATGCCCGTGTGCACATGCCGCGCCGCCTTGTGGCAGCTGCAACCTGCGCCCAGGCCTCACCACCGGAGTCCGCATGAAAAAACGCCTCGTTCGCCCCTCGTTGTTGTCCGCCGTACTGGCCACCTTGGCAATCCTTGCCGGTGTCGGCACCCCCTCCTTCGCCCAGACGGCTGCGCAGCCGGATGCGTGGCCCCAGCGGTCCGTGCGCCTGGTGGTGCCGTTTCCGCCCGGCGGCGGCACCGACGCCGTGGCCCGCGCGCTGGGCCAGAAGCTGGCCACCCGCCTGGGCCAGCCGGTCGTCGTCGACAACAAGCCCGGCGCCTCCACCATCATCGGCACCGACAGCGTGGTCAAAGCCGAGCCCGATGGCTACACCCTGCTGGTGTCGGGCTCCACCAGCTACACCGTCAACGCCGCGCTGCGCCCCAAGCTGCCCTACGACCCGCTCAAGGACCTGGCCCCGGTGGCCATCATTGCGCGCGCACCGCTGGTGGTGGTGGTCAGTGCCACCTCGCCGTACAAGGACCTGGCGGGGCTGCTGGCAGCGGCCAAAGCCGCGCCCAAGACCATCAACTACGCCACCTTCGGCTCGGGCTCTGCACCGCACCTGGTGGGCGCGCTGATCGAGCAGGCGGCCGATGTGCGCCTGCAGGACGTGCCCTACCGCGGCAGCGCCCAGGCCATGATGGGCCTGATCGGCGGCGAGATCCAGATGGCCGTCGACACCGTGGCCAGCGCCGCGCCGCACGTGCGGTCCGGCAAGCTGCGCGCCCTGGCCATTGCGGGCAACGAGCGCGCCCGCGCCCTGCCCACGGTGCCCACCGTGCAGGAGCTCAAGCTGCCCGACGCGGCCTTCGACGGCTGGTACGCCGTGGCAGCGCCCGCGCGCACGCCGGCGCCCATCGTGGACAAGCTGCTCAAGGAAGTGGAAGCCGCCCTGCGCGACCCGCAGTTGCAGGAGCAAATCCGCGCCCAGGGCATGGAGCCGGTGTTCATCGGCCCCAAAGCCATGCACACCGCCATGGACAACGAGATCGGCCGCTACCGCGCACTGGCCCACCGCGCCAAGATCGTGGTGGACTGATGAATGCAGAGACGACAACCTCAGGAAGGACCCGCACGATGACCCGCGAACAACTGATAGACAGCGTCCAGCACTACTTCGACGACGGCCGCTTCGAGGGCGACCTGCGCCGCCGCGTGGCCTGGCGCACCGAGAGCGACACCGGCAAGGTGCCGCCCGAACTGCGCCTGTACCTTACCGATGAAATGGTGCCGTGGCTGGCGCCCCTGGGCTTCGACTGCCAGGTGCTGGACAACCCCTCGCCCCAGGGTGGGCCGTTCCTCGTCGCGCGGCGCGTGGAAGACCCGGCCCTGCCCACCGTGCTCACCTACGGCCACGGCGACGTGGTCAACGGGCAGGAGAGCAACTGGCGCGAGGGCCTCTCTCCCTGGGAGATGACCATCGAAGGCAACCGCTGGTACGGCCGCGGCACGGCGGACAACAAGGGCCAGCACACGGTGAGCCTGGCCGCCCTCGCCCACGCCATCGAAGCGCGCAGCGGCCGCCTGGGCTACAACGTGACCTTGATCATGGAGATGGGCGAGGAAGCGGGCTCGCCCGGCCTGGCGGCGTTCTGCGAGCAGCACAGCGATGAGCTGAAGGCCGACCTGTTCGTCGCCAGCGACGGCCCCCGCGTGAATGCGGGCCACCCCACCCTCTTTCTCGGGTCGCGCGGCGCGATCAACTTCTCGCTCACCGTGCGCAGCCGCGACAAGGCCTACCACTCGGGCAACTGGGGCGGCGTGCTGGCCAACCCGGCCACGGTGGTCACGCATGCGCTGGCAACGCTGGTGGATGCCCAGGGCCGCATCCTCGTCAAAGGCCTGCTGCCGCCCTCGGTGCCCGACAAGCTGCGCACCGCGCTGAAAGACGTGGTGATCGGCGCCGGTGCGGACGACCCCGCGCTCACGCCCGGCTGGGGCGAGCCGGGCCTTACGCCCGCCGAGCAGTTGGTGGGCTGGAATACGCTGGAGGTGCTGGCGCTGGGCTCCGGCAATGCGCAACGTCCGATCAATGCCATTCCGTCCAGCGCGGTGGCGCACTGCCAGCTGCGCTTCGTGGTGGGCACCGACTGGCGCAACGTGGAACGCACGCTGCGCGAGCACCTGGACGCCCATGGTTTCGCTGATGTGGAGATCACCATGGGCATGGTGTGCGGGGCCACGCGGCTGGACCTGCACAACCCCTGGGTGGACTGGACCCTGGCCTCGCTGCAGTCCAGCGCCGGCCAGGCCGCCACGCTGCTGCCCAACCTGGCGGGCTCGCTGCCCAACGACATCTTTGCCGACCAGTTGGGCCTGCCCACGCTGTGGGTGCCGCATTCGTACCCGGCCTGCGCGCAGCACGCACCCAACGAGCATCTGCTGGCGTCGGTGGCGCGCGAAGGGCTTGCGGTGATGGCCGGCTTGTTCTGGGATTTGGGCGAGGCCCACGGCGTGCCGTGGAAGGAAGGCGCGCTGACCACACAAGTAGCCCCGTCGACGGTGTGAGCTACTGGCCGCGACCCGTCGCGCGTGGCCTAAAAAACTGGTGCGGCCCCAGGCGAGAGACACCCAGCAAGGGCCGCCCCGCAGCGAGGGTGTCGTCCCCCTCAGGGGCTGAGGGCCGCGGCTCCGAGCCTGCCTGCGCAGGCTTGGACGTGCCCGAAGGGCTGCCACGTCCCGTGGCTGCACCGAGGCGCTGCAGGCGACTCAGGGGGGAGCGTCACAGTGCAGGGTCGCGTATTTCCCAGCGGATTGCGTCGATCGCCTGCAGCACCTCGGGCGACAGCTTGGTGTCCCAGGCGTTCAGGTCTTCGTCCAGTTGCGCCACCGACGTCACGCCGATGATGGTGCTGGCGACCTGCCACTTGGTGTAGCAGAACGCCAGGGCCAGTTGTGTGGGCGTGAGGCCGTTGTCGCGGGCCAGCTGGTTGTAGCGGCGCGATGCGGCCAGCGCCTCGGGTCGGCCCCAGCGCTGCTTGCGCACCGACTCGTAGGTGGCGATGCGCGCGCCCTGCGGAGCGCCCGGGCCGGTGAGGCCGCTGTCGTCGTACTTGCCGGTCAGCAAACCGAAGCCCAGCGGGGAGTACGCCAGCAGCGACACGTTCAGGCGGTGGCAGGTTTCGTCCAGGCCGTTTTCCCAGGTGCGGTTGATCAGGCAGTACGGGTTTTGCACCGTGGCCACGCGCGGCAGGCCGTGCTGCTCGGCCAGGCGCACGAATTCGTGCACGCCGTAAGGGCTCTCGTTGGACAGGCCGATGTGGCGCACCTTGCCGGCCTGGACCAGGCCGGCCAGGGCTTGCAGCTGTTCGTGGATGGGGGTCTGCGACGTTTCCTTGGCGGGGTCGTAGTACAGGTTGCCGAAGGCGGGCACGTGGCGCTCGGGCCAGTGGATCTGGTAGAGGTCGATCACATCGGTCTGCAGGCGGCGCAGGCTGGCGTCGCACGAGGCCACGATGTCGGCCGGCGTCATGCCCTTGCCTTCACGCACCCAGGGCATGCCGCGCGAGGGGCCTGCGACCTTGGTGGCCACCACCAGCTTCTGGCGCGCGCCGGGGTTCTTGGCGAACCAGTTGCCGATGATGGTCTCGGTGGCGCCAAAGGTCTCGGCCTTGGCCGGCACCGAGTACATCTCGGCCGTGTCGATGAAGTTCACACCCCGGTCGAGCGAGCGCGTGAGGATGGCGTGCGAATCGGCCTCTGCCACCTGCTCGCCAAAAGTCATGGTGCCCAGGCAGATGGGAGTGACCTGCAGATCGCTGGTGCCGAGTTGGATTTTTTGCATGGAAAGAAGGAGTACGGGCAAACGAAGGACTGCGCAGAATAATGGATTTCGCTGCGCTCTGCAGGCCGCCCCAGGGCGGCCCGAAGAGCCTGCCTCGCCCCTGCGCCACCCGCCGCCCCACCAGCCGCGCAGGCGACACCGATGGCGGCGGTGCAGCGGGCCGCCCCATTACCATCCAGGGACACCCGCAGGCCCTGCGCTTTGCGGGACCTTCCTGCTGCCCCACTTCGCGCCGCCGCCCATGTACACCCCGCTCAAGCCCTCCCGCAGCAGCACGCTGCCCCTGCGCCACCTGACCTACCACGTCCGCCACTGGGGCCCGGAACACAGCCCGCTGCCCACGCTGGTGCTGCTGCACGGCTGGATGGACGTGGGTGCGTCCTACCAGTTCACCGTGGACGCACTACAGCAGGAGCGCCGCATCATCGCGCCCGACTGGCGCGGCTTCGGCCTTACCTCCACCGCGCAGGCCGACCACTACTTCTTTGCCGACTACCTGGCCGACCTGGACATGCTGCTGGACCACTACGCCCCCGGCGAAGCCATCGACCTGGTGGGCCACAGCATGGGCGGCAACATCGCCATGATGTATGCGGGCGTGCGGCCCGAGCGCATCCGCCGCCTGGTCAACCTGGAGGGCTTCGGCATGCCCGCCTCCAAGCCCGAGCAGGCGCCCAAGCGCTATGCGCAGTGGATCGACGAGCTCAAGCAGCTGCGCAGCGGCGAGCTGGCCCTCAAGACCTACGACAGCCAGGACGGCGTGGCCCGCCGGCTGATGAAGACCAACCCGCGCCTGTCCGAGGACAAGGCCCGCTGGCTGGCCGGCCACTGGGCCCGGCCCAACGCCCAGGGCCAGTGGGAGATTTTGGGCGACCCGGCCCACAAGATCACCAGCGCGCAGCTCTACCGGCTGGACGAGGCGCTGGCGCTGTACGACCGCATCGCCGCCCCCGTGCTGGCGGTGGAAGCCAGCGACGACAGCCTGGGCCAGTGGTGGAAGGGCAGGTACAGCCTGGAGGAATACCACCAGCGCCTGACCCATGTGCGCGACGTGCGCACCGCCGTCGTGCAGGACGCCGGGCACATGCTGCACCACGACCAGCCCGGGCAGGTGGCGCAGCTGATCGAAACGTTCCTGGCCGCCGCCTGAAGCGCCTAGCACCATCAAAATGCTCGCTACCGCTCGACCAGCAAGCGCCAGCAGCTATCATTTTTGACATTTTCATTCACTGACAGCGGTGCCGCGGCCCCTCTGCGGCCCGGCGAGCAGCGCTCCTGAGGGCTTTGCCGGGGCAAGAGGCCGTCCCATGAGAAAATCGCGGGTTATTCCACAGAACACCCAAGGACAAGAATCATGGACGCAGAACGTATCAACCTCATCGGCACCTCCCTCAGCGACCTGACTCTGCGAACGCAAGAGTTACGGAGGTATCTTTGACTTCGATGCCAAATTCGAACGCCTGCGCACGGTAAACGCATCGCTGGAAGACCCTTCGGTCTGGAACGACCCGAAGAAGGCCCAGGAGCTGGGCAAGGAACAAAAGTCGCTCTCGGGCGTGGTCGTCACGCTCGACAAGCTCACGCGCGAGCTGGCCGACAACACCGAGCTCTATGACATGAGCAAGGAAGAAGGCGACGAGCCCGGCCTGCTCACCATCGAGGCCGAGACCGCCAAGCTGCGCCCGCTCATCGAAGAGCTGGAGTTCCGCCGCATGTTCCGCAACGAGGCCGACCCGCTCAACTGCTTCGTCGACATCCAGGCCGGCGCGGGCGGCACCGAGGCGTGCGACTGGGCCAGCATGCTGCTGCGCCAGTACCTGAAGTACGCCGAGCGCAAGGGCTTCAAGACCACGGTCGAAGAAGAAACCCCGGGCGACGTGGCCGGCATCAAGAGCGCCACGATCAAGGTCGAGGGCGAGTACGCCTACGGCCTGCTGCGCACCGAAACCGGCGTGCACCGCCTGGTGCGCAAGAGCCCGTTCGACAGCTCGGGCGGCCGCCACACCTCGTTCGCGTCGCTGTTCGTCTACCCGGAGATCGACGACTCCATCGAGATCAACATCAACCCGGCCGACGTGCGCACCGACACCTACCGCGCATCCGGCGCGGGCGGGCAGCACATCAACAAGACCGACTCGGCCGTGCGCCTGACCCACATCCCCACCGGCATCGTGGTGCAGTGCCAGGACGGCCGCAGCCAGCACGGCAACCGCGACATCGCGTGGCAGCGCCTGCGCTCCAAGCTGTACGACTTCGAGATGCGCAAGCGCCAGGAAGAAGCCCAGAAGCTGGAAGACACCAAGACCGACGTGGGCTGGGGCCACCAGATCCGCTCGTACGTGCTGGACAACAGCCGCATCAAGGACCTGCGCACCAACGTCGAAATCTCGGCCACGCAAAAGGTGCTGGACGGCGACCTGGACGCGTTCATCGAAGCCTCGCTCAAGCAGGGCGTGTAACCCATGTCCGCCACCCCATCGCTGCGCACTGCAGGTTCGCCCGCGCACACCGAAGCCATCATCTTCGACATGGACGGCACCATGATCCACTCCATGCCCTGGCACGCCCAGGCCTGGGTCGAGTTCACGCGCCGCCGCGGCATGCACATCGATGTGCCCGACCTCATGGCCCGCACCACGGGCCGCAACGGCACCGAGTGCATCGTGGAGCTGCTGGGCCGCGCGGTGTCGCAGGAAGAAGCCGACGCGCTCACGCACGAGAAGGAAACCATCTACCGCGAGCTGTTCGCGCCACGCTTTGCCGAAGTGGCCGGCTTTCGCGCGTTCGCGGCGCAGGTGCATGCGCGCGGCCTGAAGGTGGCGGTGGGCACGGCGGGGGACATCGGCAACGTGGAGTTCGCGCTGGGCCACCTCGCCCTGCAGCCCGCTCCGCTGGCCATCGTGCGCGGCGACGAGGGCCTGCCCGGCAAGCCGCAGCCGGCGATCTTTCTGGAGGCCGCGCGCCGCATCGGCGTGGCGCCTGAGCACTGCATCGTGTTTGAAGACGCGCCCTTCGGCATCGAGGCCGCGCGGCGCGCCGGCATGCGTGCCGTGGCCATTTGCAGCACCCACAGTGCAGACGAACTGGCGGGCCCCCACGTGGTGGCCGCCGTGCGCGACTACACCGAACTCATGAACACCGACTTTCTGGAGAGCATCCATGTTGCAACTGCATAAAGCAGACGGAAGCGGAGACGCAGTGGCCCACCCGGCCGCCATCCGCCGCGAGGACTACAACGCCCCCGCCTACTGGATCGACAGCGTCGAGCTGACCTTCGACCTGGACCCCGCCAAGACCCGCGTGCTCAACCGCATGCTGCTGCGCCGCAACCCCGACGTGGCCGCGCAGCCGCTCAAGCTCGACGGCGACGAGCTGAACCTGGCGCGCGTGCTGGTCAACGGCCAAGGCACCTCGTTCAAGATGGAAGGCTCCCGCCTGGTGCTGGAGAACCTGCCCACCATCGAAGACAACGGCAACGAGCCCTTCACGCTCGAGATCTTCACCACCTGCTGCCCCGCCAAGAACACCCAGCTCATGGGCCTGTACGTGAGCCAGGGCACATTCTTCACGCAGTGCGAGGCCGAGGGCTTTCGCCGCATCACCTACTTCCTGGACCGGCCCGACGTGATGGCCAGCTACACCGTCACGCTGCGCGCCGACAAGGCCCAATACCCGGTGCTGCTGAGCAACGGCAACCTGGTGGACAGCGGTCCGCTGGAAGACGGCCCGAACGGCGCCCGGCACTTCGCCAAGTGGGTCGACCCGCACAAGAAGCCCTGCTACCTGTTCGCCCTGGTGGCGGGCAAGCTGGTGGCGCGCGAGCAGCACATCAAGAGCCGCTCGGGCACCGACCACCTGCTGCAGGTGTACGTGCGCCCCGGCGACCTGGGCAAGACCGAACACGCCATGAACTCGCTGATGTACAGCGTGGCCTGGGACGAAGCCCGCTTCGGCCTGCCGCTGGACCTGGAGCGCTTCATGATCGTCGCCACCAGCGACTTCAACATGGGCGCCATGGAGAACAAGGGCCTGAACATCTTCAACACGAAGTACGTTCTGGCCAGCGAATCGACGGCCACCGATGTGGACTTCGCCAACATCGAGAGCGTGGTCGGCCACGAGTACTTCCACAACTGGACCGGCAACCGCGTGACCTGCCGCGACTGGTTCCAGCTGTCGCTGAAAGAAGGCCTCACCGTCTTTCGCGACCAGGAATTCAGCATGGACCTGGCCGGCAGCCCGTCGGCCCGCGCCGTCAAGCGCATCGAGGACGTGCGCGTGCTGCGCACCGCCCAGTTCCCCGAAGACGCGGGCCCCATGGCGCACCCGGTGCGGCCCGACAGCTACGTCGAGATCAACAACTTCTACACCGTCACCATCTACGAAAAGGGTGCAGAGGTGGTGCGCATGCAGCACAACCTGGTGGGCCGCGAAGGCTTTGCCAAAGGCATGAAGTTGTACTTCGAACGCCACGACGGCCACGCCGTGACCTGCGACGACTTCGTGCAGGCCATTGCCGACGCCAACCCGGGCAGCCCCCTGGCGCAGCACCTGCCCCAGTTCAAGCGCTGGTACAGCCAGGCCGGCACGCCCCGCGTGCGCGCCACAGGCCGCTACGACGCCGCCACGCGCTGCTATGCGCTCACCCTGGCGCAAAGCTGCGACCCCACGCCCGGCCAGAGCGAGAAGCTGCCCTTCGTGATACCGGTGGAGTTGGGCCTCATCGACGCCGCCACCGGCGCCGCCCTGCCTCTGCACCTGTCGGGTGAAGGCGCTGGCACCGACGCTGCTGACGCCGCGGTGCCCACGTCGCGCGTGGTTGTGCTCACCGAAGCCTCGCAGACGCTCACCTTCACCAACGTGGACGCCGAGCCCGTGCCATCCGTGCTGCGCGGTTTCAGCGCCCCGGTGGTGCTGGACATCGAGTACACCGACGCCCAGCTGCTGGCCCTGCTGGCCAACGACACCGACGCGTTCAACCGCTGGGAAGCTGGCCAGCGCCTGGCCCTGCGCTTTGCGTGCGCCGCTATCAATGTTGTAGCTGGTAGCGCACAACAGACAAGCGGTAGCGGCCCATCAGACTCTCAAATCCTGCCTGCAGAGTTTGTGGACGCCATGCGCGCCGTGCTGCGCAACCCGCTGCTGGACGCTGCGTTCAAGGAGCTGGTGCTCACGCTGCCGTCCGAGACCTACATCGCCGAACAGCTGGCCGTGGTCGACCCGCAGCGCATCCACGCGGTGCGCGAAGCCATGCGCGAGCAACTGGCCGTGTCGCTGCAAGCCGACTGGGAGACCGTGTGGGAACACAACCAGGACACCGGTGGCTACAGCCCCGACCCGGTTTCCTCCGGCCGCCGCGCACTGAGCGGCCTGGCGCTGCACATGCTGTGCATCGCCGCGCAAAAGACCGGCGACGCCGTCTGGCCCGGCAAGGCGCTGCAGCGCTTCAAGGTGGCGAGCAACATGACCGACCGCTTCAACGCCCTGACCGCCCTGGTGGCCAGCGGCAGTGAACTGGCGGCGCCAGCGCTGGCGCGCTTTCATGCGATGTTCAAGGACGAGCCGCTCGTCATCGACAAGTGGTTCGCGCTGCAGGCGGGCGCCCCCGACCGCGGCGGCAACGTGCTGCTCGCCGTGCGCCAGCTCATGCAGCACCCGGACTTCAGCCTGAAGAACCCCAACCGCGCGCGCAGCGTGATCTTCAGCTACTGCAGCGCCAACCCCGGCGCCTTCCACCGCGCGGATGCCGCGGGCTACGTGTTCTGGAGCGACCGGGTGATCGAGCTCGACGCCATCAACCCGCAGGTCGCCGCCCGCCTGGCGCGCGCGCTGGACCGCTGGAAGAAGCTGGCCGAGCCCTGGCGCACGGCCGCCCGCGAAGCCATCGCGCGCATCGCGTCCAAGCCCGACTTGTCCAACGATGTGCGCGAGGTGGTCACCCGCGCACTGGCAGACTGAGGGGACAGCGGCCCGATGTCGATGCCACCCTCTTCCTCTTCCTCTTCCTCTGCATCCATCCCCGCGCAGCAGTTCGCGCAGCGCTTCAACCCGCTGCGCGACACCGTGTACGACGAGGGCGCCATGTTCAGCGGCTCAGCCATGTCGGCCGACTTGGCGGCGCTGCGCCCGCTGGCCGAAGGCCTGGGCGCTGAATCGTCCGAGCTGGCGCAGTTGCTGTGGTTGCAGTTCGTCGTGTACTCCAAGCGGCAGATGGACGACGAGGGCCTGCCCCTGGGCCTGCGCGCGCTGGCCATCCGTGAGGCGCTGGGCGACCTCACACCCACCGACCGCTACCAGCAGCACTACGCCATTGGCGAATCGGCCTTGCAGTCCGAGGAGTACGACACCGCCATCGAGCACCTGCGCCAGTCGGCGCAGTGGGCCGACCATGCCGACGCGGTGCTGAGCATGGAGCAGAAGCTGGGCATCCGCGAAGAGATCGGCTACGCCCTGCACGAAGCCGGCCGCTTTGCGGAGGCCCTGGCGCACAACCAGCCCTTGCTGGTGGACGCGCAAAGCGCTTTTGGCTCCGCCCAGGACGCACGCCTGTCGGGCCTGATCAACAACCTGGCGCAAAACGCCTACGAGCTGGGCGACCACCCCAAGGCGCAGCAGTACCTGGCGCAGCGCCTGGCCCTGGGGCAAGCGCTGCACGACGACGACATCGTGCTGGACACGCTCTTCCAGCAAGGCGTGCTCGCCCACGAAGGCGGCGACTCTGCGCTGGCCCGCAGACTGTTCCAGCAACGCGTGGCCATCGCCCACGCCAGCGGCGACGACGACCTGCTGGCTGAAACCGAGGCGACCCTGGCAGAGCTGACCGAGCGCGAGCAGTCGCGCTGACCCCTTTCACATCACCACCCACAGCCTCAAGGACGATCCACCGATGAGCTCCCGCATCTCCCTCACCCGCTACCTGGTCGAGCAGCAACGCATCGACGGGCTCATCCCCTCGCAGCTGCGCCTGCTGCTCGAAGTGGTGGCCCGCTCGTGCAAGAGCATCAGCCAGGCCGTCAACAAAGGCGCGCTCGGCGGCGTGCTGGGCACGGCTTCCAGCGAGAACGTGCAGGGCGAGATCCAGAAGAAGCTGGACATCATTGCCAACGAAGTGCTGATCGAAGCCAACGAATGGGGCGGCCACCTGGCGGCCATGGCGTCCGAAGAAATGGACGGCATCTACTTGGTGCCCAACCGATACCCGCAGGGCGAATACCTGCTGCTGTTCGACCCCCTCGACGGCTCCAGCAACATCGACGTGAACGTCAGCATCGGCACCATCTTCAGCGTGCTCAAGAAGCCCGACGACGACCGCGGCGTGGAAGCCGGCGACTTCCTGCAGCCCGGCACCAGCCAGGTGGCCGCAGGCTACTGCATCTACGGCCCGCAGACCACCCTGGTGCTGACGGTGGGCGACGGCGTGGCCATGTTCACGCTGGACCGCGAGCAAGGCTCCTTCGTGCTGACCGAAGAGAACGTGCGCATTCCCGACGACACCAAGGAATTCGCGATCAACATGAGCAACATGCGCCACTGGGACGAGCCCGTGAAGCGCTACATCGACGAATGCCTGCAGGGCAAGGACGGCCCCCGCGGCAAGGACTTCAACATGCGCTGGATCGCCTCGATGGTGGCCGACGTGCACCGCATCCTGACCCGCGGCGGCATCTTCCTGTACCCCTGGGACAAGCGCGAACCGAACAAGCCCGGCAAGCTGCGCCTGATGTACGAGGCCAACCCCATGGGCTGGCTGGTCGAGCAGGCCGGCGGCGTCGCCACCAACGGCAAACAGCGCATCCTGGAAATCCAGCCCACCCAGCTGCACGAGCGCGTCAGCGTGATCCTGGGCTCCAAAAATGAGGTTGAGCGCGTGACAAGCTACCATTCCACGCTATAATTTGAGGCTTACGCCGGTGTAGCTCAGTCGGTAGAGCAGCTCATTCGTAATGAGAAGGTCGGGTGTTCGATTCATCTCTCCGGCACCAAATGAAAAGCCCTGATTCGCAAGAGTCAGGGCTTTTTCTTTTATCCTTACTCGTAGGCAATCTGTAGGCAACTGTTCCAACTCCGTCCCACCTGGGCGCGCATCTTTGGACACAATGTTCGGTCCGTCCTGGCGTTGGGCTTACGTGTGATTGAATCAATGAAAATCGGTCTCGCCCGTGTTGTCGCGGACGAACTGCCGGCCCCCTCAAGGAGCAAGGTACATGCGCCGATAAGTGGGCATAAGGGGGCAATCCAGCACGGACCACGGCAGGGCGACGAAGCCCTCGGAATCCCGTCCTGAATCGCCCTTGCCGCCCTTAGAGCGTCCGTGTGCCATGTCCGCCAACTCCACGGATGCGGCGCGCAATCCATTGGTAGATTTTTCGGCGGTCGGCTTTGGTCAGGTTGTAGACGCCAGGGCGGCACTCTTTGCCATCACAGTCAGTAAAGCTGATTCGTTCGCAGGGAATGTCCAGGCCTCGGCGACGCAGCTCTGCAACAAGCTCCGGTGAGTTGCTAGCTCCGGCAACGCGGTCCAGCGATTCCCGGGGCATAGGGCGGCGTAGCAGCGCATCAATTGCACGCAGATGACGCGGGTTGTCAGTGCCTGTAAATTTCGCGCTGTTCGTGGCGCTCGATTCTGCTTTTGTAGGGTCGGGCGTTTTCATTTATGTGCCCTCCATGCCCAGCACCGCGCAGATTCCTGCCACAGGCCAGCCCAAACGACCATTGATACGCACGGGACGCAAACCTTTGGGGAAGGTTTCTGCGCAGGCCCAGCTCCTCAAAGTCTGTGAACGGCGCAGCAGGTAGTGAGCGGCTTGTTCGGTCGGAACCGTGGGGCGGTTGACCTGTTCCAGCGGCGGGAATTTCTGGGGCCCCTGTATGAGGCGGCGGACGGCGCCTTTGTGAATATCTAGAGTTTGCATTGTTCGCTTTCCATTCCTGCTGCGCGGGCCTTGCGGTGCGCTTGGCATCCGGGCTAGGAATGGGCGAATTGAAAATTTCCGGGGTTTGAACGCGGTCACCCCGGAATTATAAAATCCTTACAGATCAAAGACTTACCACCTACCCGACACCAAAAATCGGAATTAACTCCCGGAAATTCATTGATGCTCATCTGCATCGTTAAACACGGCGTAGTGATCATCCCAATCGGTACGCCATGGTGCCAATACCGATTTATTCCTGAACTTTCTGTTCAGGGCTTCTAGCGTTTTCTGCTTATCCCCAGCTCTGGCTTTTCCGTGTATCAGCCTTGCTAAAGTTGCTGGACACCAAAGACTTGTTGCCCCACCTGCTGCGCCCAAGGAGACCCGCGCGGACTGCAGCCACTTGGTATCACTAAGTCGCTTTGTCCAGTTCTCGGCCGTGTAGGGCAACGCATCAAAAATGGCTGCCACCTGTGCTGCCGTTATCCCGTCCCTAGCGACGCTAGGCGTACCGTTGGGCGGCGTAGTAAATGCGCCCTGCATTTCGAAAGAAGCCGCCGTTTTGTCACATTCCCAATCGCCACTTTGGTTCACAGCTGATGCATACCGGTCAATCCAGCTGTGATACTTCAATCTCTCGGCTCTCGCATGTTTATGCCAGACGCTCAGGGTTCGGGGGCTTGGCTCTCTTTTCGCGACATCCGTGAAAGCGCGAAGCAGCTTGCGATAGTCGAGTGGGGTAGTTTCGGACGTGGTCGTCCTTTCTGGCGTCGGTTCCTCGTGGGGGTCTTGTTCACATAGAAGCATCGCCGCTTCAGCCGGCTGCAGGTCAGACAGCCCCCACCAATACGACGCACTCAACGTTGCGTCATACCAAGACGTAAATGCAATCAGGTCGCTTGCTAAAGGCGCTTCACGGATCGACTGTGACGCTGAGTGCTGAACGCTATCAAAGCCCTCCATGACCATCGCCAAGGCCTGAGCGTCCATGTATGGGCTCAGATTCAACTCACGCTCCCCGCCCCGCTCCTGGGTATAGGTGACGGCTTCAGGCGAGAAGTCGCGCTGATGGTCATTGTGGAAATCGTCAAGCCACACGAAAACCCCTGCTGGCAGGAGCGATGCCGACCTCTGACGCCAGTCAGCGTAACGCCGTGAGTCAGCGTCCTCCTCTCCTTGATACAGATTGCTTAGGGCAGCCTTCAGCGCGTCCAGTTGCACCACAAAGGCGTCCCACTCATTCGCCAGCATCTTGGTCGGCATATCACCGACTAGATGGAGTGCCGATGTGTTCTGCAGTCGTGCGTGTGCCCCCGTTTTGCGAGCTAGATTCCCAGCGACCTCATCGGGGGAGAGGTTCCAGCTTGTGACGTAAGGCAGGGCACGGACCGGTAGCGCCGAACGGCCCCCAATATTCAATATCACTGCGCCACTTAGGTAAGCGCTCGTCGCTTCGACTGTTCTCCACCTGTAGGGGGTACCTTGTTGTTCCAACCATTTGTTCACGTCGCCATGTGTCACCAACTCGTAGAACTGCCGTGCCACCAAGGGGAAAAAAGGCAGGCAAGTATGGGGGTCGCGGACAGTCAACTCCCGCGCATTTGCCGCGTCAACCATTGCGTCAAGCAATGTCCCGCAAGCACCGCTGTGCAGACTCTCTTGCTTTGCTATGTCCTGCGCCGCATTTTCTATGGTCCAGTAAATCGGGCCACTTCCGTGAGGCAGTAAAACTAAGCCAATACCCCGTTTTCCCAAGAATGCGCCTAACTCAGAAGGTAGCAACACGCCGCTCTTCAGCGCACTCGGCGCGACCCAAGTGATTGCGCCCATCCCTGCAGGATTACGCACCGTCAGCTCCTGCGTTTTGACGGCTTCAAGCAAATCATCGTCCAATGTCAATCGGGTGATGCCATAAGAACCAAGGTCCGCATCGCTGGGGTACATCGCCTTCGCGATGATGTGGGCTAGGTCGCAGAACTTCACTACCTTGCCTTCTTCAAGGTGGACAGTGAAAGGACGCTTCTCTAGGTTCTGCTCCCGCGGTGTGAGTGCCGCTTCCCTTGGCTTTTTTCTTTGATTCACGAGGTTGGCCGTTTCTTCAATTTCCTGCCTCTTGAATCGCAGTTCATGCAGTGGCAGCTTGAAGCCTGGCTCACTCTTGCAAAGCGTTCCATCCTCAGTACGAAACATGGTGACAAAAGGCTCATGACCGTCAAACTCCAATCGCTGAAGGTCTCCGCCAAAAACCATTTCCGCCATGACTCCTTCCAATCTGTTGTTGGATAGCCGCGGCAATTTTTCGTCGTGCTCTAGCCAGAAGTACGGGCGTAGTCGGTACTCCATCAGTCGCTGCAGCGTCCAGGCTTCGTTCGTTTCAACTGCGAGCCAAGAACACGCTTGTTCCACGCTGGCTAACCTTGGCAGATATGTCATCGCTTTCCCCAAGCGAACCCTGAACAGGAGCCCCAGCAGGCGGGCAGGGAAACCCGCTTTTCGGTTCGCGGGCCTAGCTGGGGCGAATCAAGTCTATTCGGCCCTTGCGCCTTGCGCTACAAACTGGATGGCGGTGCTGTCGCTCTTTTTTAGATTGCACGGCACACAAGCCGCAACTAGGTTCAGGACGCCTTCACCCCTCCCCCCAAGAGCGCGGGGCAGTTGGGTGTTCGATGTGCCACTTGCCGAGCAATTCAAGAGGTGTATGGCAGTAGTGACACATGCCGGATGACCGCTCAAAAATCTCGCGTCGTCGTCTGGGCACACAAGGCGCTGGTGTTGGGACAAGCGTATGTAAAGGCTCGTCCGGCCAGAGCTGCCCCTGCTCACACATTGGAGGCGCTGGCGCTAACCACACACCCATTCGTTGGAGAGTGGGGAAAATCGTCACGGCAACAACGAGTCGGGTCTGAGACGAAACGCAGTCTGACACCCCTGCTGATGCCATCACCACCCCAACGCGCGCGCCCCCAACAAAGCCACGACCGAGAGCCCGAGCACCCAGCTGATGGTCTGCCAGAACACCACGGGGTTGCGCTGCACGAGAGGCACCGACTGGCGTTGACGGAATGCGCGTCCTGGTGCGTGCAGATCAAACAGGAACTCCGACACCGCCTCCTGGCGCCGCGCCGGGTCAGGGTTCAAAGCCTTCTGGAGCACGCTGTCCAGCCACTGCGGCAGGTCGGGCCTGAAATGGCGTACCGGCACGTACCGCAACCCCTTGATGTCCGCCACTGACCGCACCCGCGCGGCGTGCAGGCCGTAGGGTAGTTGCGCGGTGAGCATCTGGTAGGCCAGCACGGCCAAGGAGAACAGGTCGGACTGCGCACTGCCCTCCTGCCCTACGAAGTACTCCGGCGCCGTGTACTGCAGCGTTCCGGCGATGGCGTCGGCGCGCGGGTCTTGGCTTCCCTCTTCGAGGCCGGCCACGCGGGTCGAGCCGAAGTCGATGATGCGGATGGTGCCCTGGCGGTCGATCATTACGTTGTCCGGGCGCAGGTCCTGGTGCAGCATCTCCTTGACATGGAACGCATGCAGCCCCTTGCCGACCTGGGCGATGAGGCCGCGCACGGTGTCGAGGTCGGGGCTGGGGTGGTCGATCATCCACTGCGCCAGGGTGTGCCCTTCCACGAACTCCATGGCGACGTACATGTGCGTCCTGGGGCGCTCGTGCACATGGGGCCGCAGCACGTGCGGGCTGTGGATGCGCCGGGCGACCCATTCCTCCAGCAAGAAGCGGTCTAGGTGTAGCGCGTCGCCGGCCATTTCTATGGAGGGCGTTTTGAGCACCATCTGCTGCGCCGTCGCGTCGTCCACCGCCAAATACACGTGGCTGCGGGCACTGGCGTGCAGTTCTCGGACGATGCGGTAGCCCTCGAACCGCGCGTTGGGCGCCAGCAGCGGTGCGATGGCCAAGTCGGCCCGCAGGGCCTGCAGGTCGCGCAGCGGCACCTCAGGCAGTGCATCGACCCGCAGCAGTTGCACCGTCATGTCGTCGTCGGCACCGCGTGCCTGTGCTGTGTCCACGAGCGCCTGGGCGGCGCGGTCCCAGTCGTCAGGATGCAGAGCCAGTGCCTGATGCACTGCCGCGGCATCGATGTGCAGGTACGCGCCGTCGGTGGCCAGCAGGTAGATGGCGCCCACGTCCGCCGGCAGGGTGGTGTAGTCGATCTCGACGTTGGGGCCCGTGCCCAGCGCGCGGCCCAGGAAGGACTCCACCGACGACAGATGCACGCGGTGGTCCTGCGTCAGCGGCTCCAGCGACTGCGCGTGCACCCGGTAGATGCGCGAGTCGCCGACGTGCAGCAGGTGGATGTCTCGGCCCTTGAGGATGAGCGCGCTGAAGGTGCAGACATAGCCCCGGTCCTTGTCGAACCGCGCGTGGCTGCGCATGGTTTGCGCGTGCAGCCACGCGTTGGTGGCGCCCAGCACGCGCTGCGCGGACCTGCGCACCGACCAGGCGTCGGACGTGGCGTAGTAGTCGTCCAGAAAGCTGCGCACCGCGGCGGCACTGGCCTCTTGGCTGACCGCGCTGGAGCCGATGCCGTCGGCCAGCGCCACGGCAATGCCCTTGGTGCTGCGCAACGGCTCGGCCGGCAGCATGGCGCCGTGGAAGTCCTGGTTAATGCCGCCCTGCCCCGCCCGCGAGTGCTGGCCCAGCGTGACGGCAAGGGCGTTGTTCTTGCCGCTCATCACGCAGGTCCAAACTCAGACCGCGGCAGGCCGATGCAGCACCGCATGGTCCTCAAGCCACCTTGCGCTTGGGGGCCGTCTTGTAGTGGGTGGAGTACAGCATGGCGCCCACAAAAGTCAGGCCGCCCACCAGGTTGCCGATGACGGTGGGGATTTCGTTCCAGACCAAATAGTCCATGACCGTGAAGTTGCCGCCCAGCAGCAGGCCCGACGGGAACAGGAACATGTTGACGATGCTGTGCTCGAAGCCCATGTAGAAGAACAGCGCGATGGGGATCCACATGCCGATGGCCTTGCCCGACACCGAGGTGGACATCATGGCCGCCACCACGCCGGTAGACACCATCCAGTTGCACATCACGCCGCGGATGAACAGGGTCAGCATGCCGGCGGCGCCGTGCGCGGAGTAGCCCACGGTGCGGCCCTCGCCGATGTGGCCGATCTTCACGCCGACGGCGTTGGGCGCCTCACTGAATCCGAAGGTGAAGATGATGGCCATGAACACGGCCACCATGAAGGCCCCCGCGAAGTTGCCGCAAAACACCAGAGTCCAGTTGCGGAACACGCCAGCCCAGGTGGCGCCGGGGCGCTTGTCGAGCACGGCCAACGGGGCCAGGGTGAACACCCCCGTCAGCAGGTCGTAGCCCAGCAGGTACAGCAGGATGAAGCAGCCCGGGAACAGCATGGCGCCCAGCAGCGCGTTGCCGGTATTGACCGTGACGGTGACGGCGAAGGCCGCGCCGAGGGCCAGCATGGCGCCGGCCATGAAGGAACGGATCAGCGTGTCGCGGGTGGACATGAGCAGCTTGGATTCTCCGGAATCGACCATCTTGGTCACAAATTCGGAAGGGGCGAGATAGGCCATGGAGTTTCCTTGGGGTGCGGTGGCTGACAGACCGACTAAGTGAGAGAGTGACTGCCCCATCAAGCCCTCGGCACGAGGGGGCGCAACAAAAGAAAACGGCGTCCAGCATGCAACCCGTCTGACCGGGTGACACACAGGGACGCCGTTATCCTTGGATGCGCGAATTCCGCGGCCCTGCTGCCGCGTTGTTGCGGCTGCAGGGTGGTGAATGCAGGCCCACATCAGCCCGGCACTCGGTACGGTATGAGCAAGTTTTGTACCGCGCTTGCAACGGCCCCTCGGGCCGTGCAACGCCCGTTCCCCAGGCCTCTTCAGCGCAAGAGGCGTGCGAGTGCATCGCGCTTGTGCAACGCGGCACCAAGTTGGATCACTCGGAGGGCGTCTTTGGGGCGCGCAGGCCCTGCTGCAGCGCCACCGCCAGATCGGGCAGGGAGAGCGTGGCCTCGGCCACATCGAGCAGGCGGCGGTTCTGGTCCATCGACGTCTTCTGCAGCACCCGGAAGGCCACCTCTTCGTTCATGCCCAGCCGCGCCATCAAAACGCCCTTGGCGCGCTCGATCACCTTGCGCTCGTTCAGGGTGCGGCGGGCCGCGTCGAGCTCGGCCTCCATGGTGGACATGCGTGCGGACTGGGCCTGCAGCAGGTCCAGCAGCGAAGCGGCCTCGCCCGCGTAGGCGCCGCCTGGCTGCGCGGCGACGGCTGTGGGCGCCAACGCCATGTCGAAAAATCGGTCCACCGCGTGGGTGCGCTGCGGTGGGTTGTCGCGCAGGCCGCGCAGCAGCCCTTTGGAGTCTTGCAGGTCTTGCTGCGCTTCTTCGATGCGCGCTGCGCAGTCGGCGCGCAGTTGTTTGACCAGATCGACCTGCAGGTGCCACAGCGCGTCAATGCGCTCGGAGCACACGTCGAACCAGACGTCGCTCAGGTCGCTGTCGAGCACCGCGCCCGGCCGGGCCACGCACAGCGTGCGGCGCAGGCGCTCGAGCTGCGCCACGCTGGGCGCCAGTTGCTGCTGGTCCCACCGGGTGCGCAGCACGGGGTCGGCAAACTCGGCAAAGATGCGCAGGCTGCGCTCCTGCGCGTCGATGAGGTGCAGCACGCGCTGCTGGTGCGCCTCGCTGCCGGTGCCCGATGCAAACAGCAGTGCCCCAAGGGCTCGCTCCTGCCCCGCTTCCTCTTGCGCCTGCACCAGGTGCAGCAGGCCCACGAGCAGGCGCGACACGCTGGGCAGTCCGGCGGCATCTGCCACGTGGAACACCAACTCGATCAGTCCCGCGATCAGATGGCTGTATGCGGCAATCGAGTCATGGGCCGACATCGCCTGCCGCTCGACCTGGCTGCGCAAGGCCGCCAGTGACTCCATGCCCAGCAAGGCCCAGGCCATCAGCGACAGCGCCTTGGCTGTGGCTCCCTGCGCAGGTTCGACGTGCTCCGCAAACACCTCGCGCAGCCGCGTTTCCAGCAGCACCACCTCGTCCACCATCTTGCGGCGCACGTCCGCAAAGCGCTGCCCCTTGGAGGCCAAATACACACCGGACGCACCGCGCTCGCGCTGCAGGCCCTGGATCAGCTGCCCCACCACGTCCACCAGCTCTGCGCGGCTGGCCAGGTGCCGCACGGCGTCGATCTCCAGCTGCTTGGACCGCAGGACGAGGTTTGAAACGGACAAAGTCGCCACCGGGTCAAGCATGCAAGTTTCCTGGGTTCATGGGTTCAGGGACGACGGCGCTTTGCGGTGCGCCGTCGTTGGGTCTTGGAGGGTCAGGCGACAGCCACGCTGACGCGGCCGCCGTCCACCCGCACATTGTGAGCCTGTACCGACTGCTCCGGCGTTTCGATGCATTCACCGGTGAGCAGATCGAAATGGTTTTTGTACATCGGCGACGCCACCACCACGCGGTCGCCGATGTTACCGATCAGCCCGCGCGACAGCACGCTGGCGCCGGACTTCGGGTCCACATTGTCGATGGCGAAGAAGCGGTCGGCGCCCAGGCGGAACACCGCCACGTGCCGGTCGGCGACCAGTGCGCAGACGCCGGTGCTGGGCAGGATGTCGTCGACCGCGCAGATATCGGTCCAGGCGAGGGTTTCTTCAGTGCTTTGGGGAAGTGCGCTCATGGCGTGATGCTTTCAAAAGTGGGTTGCGCATGCGGTGGAGGCACAGCCGGCCCGATGGGCGGCTGCGCGCTCCACGCTCAGGCTGCCTGGGCGATGGGGATGACCTTGGCTGCACCGCGCACGCGCTCGTCGGCGGTGGCAGGCCGGATCTGACCGCGCTCTTCCACGAACAGCACGTTCTCGTCGCCCTTGTCGCTGTTCACGAACGAGCGGAAGCGCTTGCGCGTTTCGGGGTCGGTCACGGCGGTCTTCCATTCGCACTGGTAGGTGTCCGCCACATGCTGCATCTGTGCTTCGAGCTCGGCGCACAGGCCCAGGCTGTCCTTGATCAGCACGTCCGTGAGGTAGCCCAGGCCGCCTTCGAGGTTCTCGCGCCAGGTGCTGGTGCGCTGCAGCCGGTCGGCGGTGCGCACGTAGAACATCAGCACCCGGTCGATCATGCGCACCAGGTCTTCCTTGTTCAGGTCGGACGCAAACAGCTCTGCGTGGCGCGGCTTCATGCCGCCGTTGCCGCAGATGTAGAGGTTCCAACCCTTTTCGGTGGCGATGATGCCGATGTCCTTGCCCTGCGCCTCGGCGCATTCACGCGTGCAGCCGGACACGCCGAACTTGATCTTGTGCGGCGAGCGCAGGCCCTTGTAGCGGTGCTCCAGCTCTACCGCCAGGCCCACGCTGTCGCCCACACCGTAGCGGCACCAGGTCGAGCCCACGCAGCTCTTGACCGTGCGCAGCGACTTGCCGTACGCATGGCCCGACTCGAAGCCCGCGGCAATCAGCTCTTCCCAGATGGTGGGCAGTTGCTCGACACGCGCGCCGAACAGGTCCACCCGCTGGCCGCCCGTGACCTTGGTGTACAGGCCGTATTTCTTGGCCACCTGGCCCACGGCGATCAGGCCGTCGGGCGTGACCTCGCCGCCAGGCATGCGCGGCACCACCGAATAGGTGCCGTCCTTCTGGATGTTGCCCAGGTAGTAGTCGTTGCTGTCCTGCAGGCCCGCCAGCTCCTTCTTGAGCACGAACTCGTTCCAGCACGACGCGAACACGCTGGCCGCCACAGGCTTGCAGATGTCGCAGCCCAAGCCCTTGCCGTGCTTGGCCAGCAGGTCGTCGAAGCTCTTGATCTCGCCCACGCGCACCAGGTGGTAGATCTCCTGGCGCGAATACGCGAAGTGCTCGCAGATGTGGTTGTTCACAGCCATGCCGCGGCGCGACATTTCCATCTTCATGACCTGCGTGACCAGGGGCACGCAGCCGCCGCAGGTGGCACCCGCCTTGGTGCAGGCCTTCATCTCAGCGATGGTGCAGGCGCCCTCGCCCACCGCGGCGCAGATGGCGCCCTTGGTGACGTTGTTGCACGAGCAGATCTGCGCTGCATCGGGCAATGCTTCCACGCCCAGGCCAGGCTTGGCTTTGCCGTCGCTGGACGGGAAGATCAGGAACTCGGGGTCTTCAGGCAGCGCGATGCCGTTCAGGGCCATTTGCAGCAGCGTGCCGTATTCGGTCGCGTCGCCGATCAGCACGGCGCCGAGCAGTTGCTTGCCGTCCTCGCTGATCACGATCTTCTTGTAAATCTGGCGGCGCTCGTCCACGTACTGGCACGTGCGGCTGTGGGGCGTGCGTCCGTGTGCGTCACCGATGCTGGCGACATCCACGCCCATCAGCTTGAGCTTGGTGCTCATGTCGGCGCCCACGAAAGCGGCGTCGGCGTCGCCCGCGATGTGGCGTGCTGCGACGCGGGCCATGTCGTAGCCCGGGGCCACCAGGCCGAAGGTCTGCTCGTTCCACGATGCGCATTCGCCGATGGCGTACACGTCGTGGTCGCTGGTGCGGCAGGCGCTGTCGATAGCCACTCCTCCGCGCGGACCGACGGCCAGCAGGGATTGGCGGGCCAGCTCGTCGCGCGGGCGGATACCGGCAGAGAACACGATCATGTCGGTCTCGAGATAGGTGCCGTCGGCAAACACCATGCGGTGGCGCGCGCGGGCACCATCGGTGATCTCCTGCGTGTTGCGGCCGGTGTGCACGGTGACACCCAGCTCTTCGATCTTGGCCTGCAGCACACGGCCGCCGCCCTCGTCCACCTGCACGGCCATGAGGCGTGGAGCGAACTCGACCACGTGGGTTTCCAGGCCCATGTCGCTCAGCGCCTTGGCGCATTCCAGGCCCAGCAGGCCACCGCCCACGACCACACCGGTCTTGGACTTGGCGCCCGAGGCCTGCATGGCCTCCAGGTCCTCGATGGTGCGGTAGACGAAGCAGTGGTCACGGTCACGCCCGGCCACCTGCGGCACGAAGGGGTTGGAGCCGGTGGCCAGCACCAGCTTGTCGTAGGTCAGCACTTCCCCATCGGCCGTGGTCACGGTGCGGGTGCGGCGGTCTACCGATGCGGCCCGTGCGGCCAGGCGCAGGGTGAAGCCGGTGCGCTCGAAGAAGCCGGGCTCGACCAGGGAGAGTTCGTCGGCCGAGGTGCCGCTGAAGAAGGCGGAGAGGTGCACCCGGTCGTAGGCAGCGCGGGGCTCTTCGCACAGCACGGTGACTTCCACGCCGGTCATGCCGGTTTCCGCCAGGCTTTCGAGGAACTTGTGGCCCACCATTCCGTGGCCGATGAGAACAATTTTCATGATCGTGGTCCTGCAATGACCCGGCTGACCTGGAGAGCTCGGAGCAGGATGGGCATGCGTTGCCGGACCGTGGGGTCGGCGCCGCACCCTCACCCTCCGCGGTAGCACGGGTGTGGTTTGGAACAACCAGGCGAAGAGGCATCGAAGCCAAGGCCCGCCTGGGTTCCGCCATCATTAGCGGAGGGTTGTTGTCGGTCCCACGGGCAGCTTTACCAACGGGGTTGCTCTCTCATCGCAATATCCATGCCGAGGCTTGATTGCCCTGAAAGGCAGGCTCTGCGCGCCTTTCAGAGATGGCGCTGCAAGCGCGAGCCGCACAGAATCCGCGGTGTCGCATCAATGCGGTGCAGGGCATCCCCAACATAGGGCGATGCCAGAAGTCAGTCGGTGCATGGCGATGGGTGGGATCTATGGAGATCTGACGGGCAGGCAACCCGCAGAAGGTCGACGGGCGACGGCGCAGTTTCTGTGGCCCAGCAAACCAGCCAGCCTGGGCCCCGGCTGGCTGCAGCGCCTGCCTGCGGCCAATTTTTCGTTTTCAAATCCGTCACGCGGGCGCAAACTCCAGCCACCACCGGTAGCCCAGGGACAAAAACTCCCCTTCCGAGACACCACCACCATGACCGAACGCAGATCCACATCAGACCGGCGCAGCGGCGCAGACCGCAGGCAAGAGGAACAAGGCCCTCCCAGCAACTACGAGCGGCGCCGCACGGTCGAGGCCAGGCAGCCTGAGCTGACCGAGTTGCACTTGAGCGACGAAGAACTTCACGCGCTGGGGTTCACGCCTGACGCGCCGGCACCCAAGAAACCACAAGGTTCGGCCTGATCCGATCCACGCAGCGGTAGCGGCCTGTGAAAGGCGCGCTCCGGGTCAGAGCTCTCAGTGGTCGGTATCGGCCACAGCGATCACCCGGTGCGCCACCATGTCCAGCGCGGGCCGGGTGTTGCCCTGCTTGTCCGTCCACACCTTGGGCACCAGGCTGCCTGCAACGGCCAGCGCATCGCCGTCACGCAGGTGGTGCAAGGATGCGCGCACATCGCTGTCAAACGCGATCACGTTCACAAACAAGGTCTCGCCGTCGGCCGTGGTGGCGCGCACCTTGGCCACGGTGAAGGGCTTGCCCGTCTTGTCGGTCCGCTGCTCGGCGTCGCCTTACAGACGCCCTGACACCAATCCATCGATCATGTGAGTCCTTGACCCCGAGGACGCACGGGGCGTGCGTGGCAACGAGGGCTGGTTGTTTGTGGGCGCCTGCTGAGGCGGGCCGTGGAGGACACGGCTGCAGTACCCAGGGGATGAGCAGCGGCGATTCGATAGCGCCAGCAAAAAAGCCCAGAACCTTTCGGTTCTGGGCTTTTGCTATCAATGGTCGGCGTGGCGGGATTCGAAATACCGCGTGAAACCCGCTTCAAACCTAGCAAAAGTCCAAAAGGCGTTTAGGGTTGCCCCTAAAGTTGCCCCATGCACCAAATTGTTGCGATTGTCCCACAGCTGCGATTGCGTCAGTTCAACGGGCCGGACTGCCCTGGCTCGTCACCCTGCATGACGTTATTCACCGTGGCCTGGCGCACCATCAAAACGAACTCTTTTTCATAGTCTGAGCGCGCGGCGTGCGCTGGCCCGTGGTCTGCGATGTCGCAGAACGCTATGTACTCGTTCATGATTTCGATCTTGTTTTCGGACTGGCGCACGGCCGCCAGCAGCAGCGCGTTGACGGATTCCAGCAGCGCAATCGTCTGTGACGCCCTCTCCTGCTGAAACTCCATCTGCTCCTGCAGCAGGTTCACCTGTTCTTGCAACGTCAGTTCATCAGCCATGCGGGACTCCTTCATTCAACAAAAATTGGCAGCTCGATCTGCCGGGTGGGGTCCTGCGGGCCGTGCTTGAACAGCGCGACCGGCGGTAACTGGATCAGGGCCTCCGCCTGCTCAATCGTGCCGCGCAGCCAAGCATCCCAGTCACCCTTTTCTAACGGCACAACGGTGCGCTTGTCCTGCATGTGGGGCGGGCGCTCGGGGTCGGGCCGGTGCATCAGCCTCAGCAGCGGATGCACGTCGCAGTTCTGCGTGACCATGGTGAAGTTGAGCAACACCTCGCCAGTGGCCGGGTCGGTCCACTCGTTCCACAGGCCGGCCAGGCCCCACGGCTCGCCATCGGCGCGGGCGAACTGCCATGCCGTGTGTACGCCGTCCTGCCAATACGGTTCGACGTAGCTCTGCGCGGGGATGATGCAGCGCTGACCACGGCGCCACGGGCCGCCGTAGGTCCACGATTTGGCCATCCCCTCGCGCCTTGCGTTGACGGTCGACAACCGCTTGCCGTCCTTGCCCTTGGGAATGCTGGTTTGCGAGTCCGGCGGGATCATGCCCCACTGGCCCACAACAAGCTCCGCGGCCTGCCCAGCGCCCCGCAAGAACGGCCCGCGGTACAGCGGGCTCATCTTGTCGCGCCACTCTTCCTCAGGCAGATCACCGAAGTGCAGAACAAGCTGCTCGCGGCCGGGAACGTCGTAGAAGGTGCACATGCAGCACATTCTGCCGCGCATCGGATACACTGTAAATATGTACAGTCTTTTGGATTCCCCGCTGCCGGTGCCCTACGACATTCTGCCGCGCATCGGATACACTGTAAATATGTACAGTCTTTTGGATTCCCCGCTGCCGGTGCCCTACGACGTGGCCGTGCAGTCGCTCGCTCTGCCAATCTGCGGCGTGAGCGTGCGCGCGGGGTTTCCGTCGCCAGCAGATGATTTTGTGGTGGAGCGGCTGGACATCATGCAGCTGCTGGTGGTACATCCACAGGCGACTTACTTTTGGCGCGTAAAAGGCGACTCTATGCGCGATGCAGGGATTGAAGACGGCAGCATCATCGCGGTGGACAAGGCAATACGGCCGAAGCATGGGCTCATCGTCGTGGCAATCGTGGACGGCGAGTGCACGGTGAAGTACCTCTACCAACGCGCAGGCCGCATCAAGCTGCGCGCGGNTACGGCCGAAGCATGGGCTCATCGTCGTGGCAATCGTGGACGGCGAGTGCACGGTGAAGTACCTCTACCAACGCGCAGGCCGCATCAAGCTGCGCGCGGCCAATCCCACGTATCCGGACATCATCCCTCGCGACAGCCAGACGATTGACGTGTGGGGCGTCGTGCGCGGGTGCGTGAAGATTTTCCCGACCTCCTGACCGGAACGCCTGCGCGTGAATCTCTATGTACGCCCTGGTCGATGGGAACAACTTCTATGTGAGCTGTGAGCGCGTGTTCCGGCCCAGCCTGCAGGGCCGGCCAGTGGTGGTGCTGAGCAACAACGATGGCTGCGCCATTGCTCGCTCCAACGAGGCCAAAGCGCTGGGAATCAAAATGGGCGCGCCGTGGTTCCAGATCCAGCACATGGAAGAAACCCACGGGGTGGTGGCCCTGAGCGCGAACTTCACACTGTACGGGGACATGAGCAACCGCATGATGAGCCTGGCCGCCGGCCTGGGGCCCACGCAGGAGATTTACTCCATCGACGAGAGCTTTGTCGGGCTGCATGGCATGCGCGGCGACCTCACGAAGCGCAGCCGGGCAATCCGGGAGCGCATCGACCGCTGGGTGGGCATCCCCTGCGGAGTAGGCATTGCGCCCACGATGACGCTGGCCAAGCTGGCGAACCACATCGCGAAGACGGCAGAGCGCAAGCCCGGCAGCTACCCCAGCGAACTGGCCCAAGTCTGCAACCTGACCGCCCTGCCCGCTCAGGATTTCGAGGACGTCCTGGCGGCGACGCTGGTGGAAGAAGTGTGGGGCGTAGGCCGCAAGATCGGCGCGCAGCTGCACGAGGGCGGCATTCACACAGTGCTGGACCTTGTGCGCATGGACCCGGCCACCGTGCGCCGGCGCTGGAGCGTCGTACTGGAGCGCACAGTGCGGGAGCTGCAAGGCATGCAGTGCATGCAGCTGGACGATGCGCCGGACCCCAAGAAAGAAATTGCATGCACTCGATCATTCGGCAGCACCGTGACGGATCTTCCCCCGCTGGTCGAGGCCGTGAGTGAGTTTGCAAGCCGGGCCGCGGAGAAGCTGCGCAAGCAGGACAGCCTGGCAAGCCAGTTGCTCGTTTTCTGCCACACATCGCCGTTTCGCGACGGGCCGCGGTTCAACAAGTCGGTTGTGGTGCCGCTGCGCAGGCCCACGGCAGACACGGGGAAACTTGTATGGGCCGCGGCCGCCGGGATGCGGCGCATGTACGAGCCAGGCTTTCGGATGGCAAAGGCTGGGGTGATGCTGCTGGACCTTGTCCCGTGCAGCCTGGTGCAACGCGAGCTGGACCTGGAAGACGAGGACGACCGCGACCGCAGCAAGCTCATGAAGGCTATCGACTCGCTGAACAACCGTTACGGTAAGGGGACAGTGCACTCAGCAGCGACGGGTGGAAGCGTCAACGCCACGAAGGACTGGGGGATGAGGCAGGAAAGGCGCACACCGCAATACACCACATGTTGGGAAGATGTGCCAATAGCGCGGGCTTAGCACTCAGCTGCAGGGGTCTCACTCGGCGATTTGGACCTGCCGAAGAGCCTCCTCTCCACAGGTAAAACAGGTCACTCGCATCAAACCGGTGACCGACTTGGGCATCCACAGGAAATGGTAGGGCGCACGCCCATCCGCGTAGCCAAGCACGATCTCATTTGCCCCGCATTTGAGGCATTCCAAGAAGAGGTCCGGCCCGGTGGACGTGCCTGAGACATGTGCTGCCACAAGGGGGTTTGCATCCATGAATTCACTCTACAGAAAAGCGTTGCAACAAAAAATCCTGTTTAGAAAGGAAATGCAACATTAAAACTGTCTGACAAAGAGGCATTTATGCAGGTGTAACAGTATTGTTATGCAACACAACCTTCAACCCTTCGTCAACAGAGACCCTGTGTTCCAGCCGCTCGACTTGTCCGCGAAGTGGACTACTGGGGTCATTTCAAAAGTGCGCTCCGTCCGAGTGGCGGCGCTTTCCGGAACTCACGTGTATCAGGATGGTGACTACGTCCTGCCCCAAGCCATCGGCGTTTTGGAGTTGATGGGACATAGAGAAGGAGCAGTACGAACCGAACTGCTGATTGGCTTTTCGATCGCTGAGCATTTACCCCCACCTATGTTCTATCTGGACGACGCGCGGGCCCTCGGCACGATGTCATTGCCGGCTACATTCCTCGGTGCGTTTTTGCAGGTCGCTCAGCTCCCCAGCGCTCATTTCAGGATCAGCAGCAACGGTGAGTTGAACGCGCTGGCTTCCGATCCGGCGATGTTCCAACAGATCGGGGATCAATTTCGCTCGGTGTCGCAGGTACTGGAAGGATGACTCCGCCCGACGCTTGCGTGGCAGATGCTAAATTCTTTATCATTAAGGTGCCGCCCGCCCCGGGCGGCCCCCCTTCTTGCAATTGCCAGTTGAAGCCCGCCACAAGCGGGCTCTTTTTTGACTATCGAGCTAATCTGCAGCGCAAAGATGCCGCACCTAATCACCGTACTCGTCGCAGCAATTCATTCAGAGGCCACTGCTGGTCGTTCTTCGCCCAAGCGCATAGAACTGGGGCCGACCGAGTTCCAGGAATTTCAGGCCGCATACCGCATGGCGCTTGCTGCGGTACTGCACGACGTAGGAGACGTTCACCCTACATCGTTGCTTGAGGTGCCAATAGTGCAGATGTCAGAGCCAGGCGCTGCGCTAGTCCGCACGGACGGTCGGCGTGGTACGTTGGTACTCTAATTTGATTGCATTGGAGAACAGCTGTGCCACAAGACTTCCTAAAAGAACTCGTCAATCTGCCACTTCCGCAGACTTTCCACGATGAAGCGTCAATCGACAAAGTTCGGGTACTCGTTGCAGCTGAGCTAGTCGAGGCAAGTCTGCCGCCGCCAGGTGACTCGGGGTCAGCCACCGTCACCTACATCACACCAGTGGGCAGAGCAACCGCAGCAGGGCCTCGACGCCCCCAGCGGTGAAAGCGTAGTTCCCACCGCAATACGGTGAGCGTGCCCGCAGCCGGCCAACAAAGCGCATCGAAATCCCGTCAAATCCCGTCATGTCGGGCAACCTGCAAAACGGCCACGAGCCCGCACCAGGCCTTACGCTGGCTAGGGTCGGCAGGGTCAGCAAAAACGGCCTATCAAGAGGGTAGGCGCGGCGGGGTCTCGACTGCGCGCCAGCGGGCCTGACGGGGGTTCGGCGGTCAATCGGTCGTCTGTGGGGAGTGAGAGGTGCGAGCGGCCAGAGGGGTGGCTCCCTCAGAGCTAGGCTCGCTCTGAGCCAACGCGCAACGGTGTGCCGCCTCACGCTCGCGGAGCGTGGCCAAGCTGTAGGGAAAAGGAGAACCACTCAGGGCCCAGGCCTAGCTGGTCAAGGCAAAGCTTGAGTGTCGATGGCTACGCGGGCTTGTACATCGTCTTCCACGTTTCTGGAAGCAATCGATACGTCCACTCGCTAGTGCCGTGAATGTGGGCGTCCGTGACAGTTGTATTCAGGCTGGACGCCAAGTGCCCGTCGATCGCAGCCTTGACGACGGTTTTGCCGATTTTGTTGAGTTCCGGCGATGACGCCAGCGTGGCGGCAACTCCAATTAGAACTGCGGTGAGTCCGTCGAGCTGACAGCCGCGTTTTTTGAAAGCTTCCTGCGTCTGCAAGAGGGCATCGGTCAAGGTTGCGAGCGATTCTTCCAACTGCGCAACTCGCGCCTGTAGCTGTGCCATTTCTGAGATGTCGCCTGTGGCCATTTGTGCCCCTGCTGTGTTTGTACAGGGCAAATCGTCTCAGATGTCCGGTGCTCGGCCCGTAGGCGTTGCCCCCGTCATCGTGCAATTCAGCGAGAGGATCAAGCATCTGCCTTTGCGCCATCACGGGGGAGCATCTCCCCTGCGTTACCGCATGCTTCACATTGGCCCGATCTTGTCGGCAGGACCAACCGCAACGCATTGCGGGGTAATCGCAGGCAGCTATCTATTTGGTAGCATCACCCTCACCGTCTCCCACGGTGTAGGGCTCGAAACGCACGACTTCCTCACCCAGCCACGCATTCAGCTCACTGAAACGCGCCTGCAACGGCACGATCTCATTGCGGGCAAAGACTTCGGCGGCCGGCCGCACGGCACCGAAGCCGCCGGTATTGCTGGGCACCACGCCCATGAGCTGGGGCGGGATGCGGTGGGCCGCCAGCAGGTCGTCGCGGCTCACGTTCTTGATGTTGAAAAACTCGTCCTTCGCGGCCACCTCGGACAGGGGGATCACCTGGATGCCGTCCTTCTTGCCGTTGGGCGCGTGCATGAACAGGTTCTTGAAGTTGCCCGGCCCCTTGCTCTTTTTCAGGGCATCGCGCAGCGCGTCGACGTCGCCCTGCTGCTGGGCCGCATCAGACAGGTACAGGATGAAGCCGGCGTGCGAGCCGTTGTTGTAGTACTTGCGCCGGAACAGGGTGGCCGACTCGTTGAGCCAGGCCGACTGGAGCGCGGCCAGGTACTCGGGCAGGCCGTACACCTCCTGATTCACATCCGGCTCCATCAGGTGGAACACCGCCCCGCGCTTGAATTCGTGTTCAGTCCTGTAGCCCTGCACAAAGAAATAGTTATCCAGCTCCGAGCCGCGCCGCATGTACTTGGCCAGCGTGTGGCGCAGCGGCAGCGAGCCACCCAACCGGTTGCGCGGGCGCTCAAGGTAGGCGTTGCCGAAGGTGAGAAAGTCCAGCGCGTACTTGCTGAACGTCGCGCGGTCCAGCAGCTTGTGCGGCTTGAACGTGCTGGCCAGCACGTTGCGTTTCACGTAGAGCGCGCTCGCGTGGTGCGGGCTCGCGCGGAACGACTTGGCCAGGCCGTCCCAGCTCAGGGGCGGTTCGTACCACTTCCCATTGATCCAGCTCTCCACGTAGTCCAGCATCTCCCCCTGCATGACGGGCGCGGGCTCGCCGAACGTGAAGGCCTCGATCTGTGAGCGCTCGCCCGTGGCTGGCGTGGTGGTGGCGGCCGTGTCGGCCTGGCTGGTGCCAGCTGTCATCAGAAAATCTCCATGAGTGATTGGTTGGCGCTGGAGCTGCCTTCCAGCGGCTCGTTGTCGAGGGCGTGCATGCAGGCCCATGCCAGATCCGCGTGCCCGGTTTGTTCGGTGCGGCCGGCGGTGTAAGTGGCCTGACTACCGCTGGGGGTTAAGGTGCGTTTGATCGACATGAAGGCCTGCGCCAGGTCAATGCCCACGGCGCCGTTGTCGAACTCGAGTCGGCCTTTGCTGATGATGCTTTTGGCCTTGAGCACCAGCATGGTTTTGACTTCCACCGAATAGTTGATGGCCTTGGCCGCCGGGTAGAACTTGCTGACCAGCTCGTACACGCCGCGGCCCATGCCGGTGGTGTCGATGCCGATGTGCGCGACGTTGTAGCGCTCCGTGATTTTCTTGATGGCATCGGCCTGCGCCTCGAAATCCAGACCGCGGAACTGCAGCGTTTCGAGCACGCGGAATTTGCCGCCGGGCGCAGCGGGCGGGGCCAGCACCACCAGCCCGGCCGAGTCGCCAGTGCGCGAAGGGTCGTAGCCCACCCACACCGGCCGGTAGCCAAAGGGCCGCAGCGTCAGCTGGTGCACGTCGGTCCACTCCACCCAGCTGTCAACCATGCAGGCCTGCAGCTCAGACAGCGGGAAGATGCTGAACGTGTCGTCCATGAATCCGCACATCAGCAGGTTGGCGAATTCCTCGGGGCTGTACTCGTGGCGCAGTTCTTCGATATCGAACAGGTTGCACCCGCCGTGCATGGCATCCAAGATCGTGACGATCTGGCGCCAAATCTTGTCCTCACCAGTGAAGCCGCCGGCCAGGTGCGTGTGCGACAGATCCAGCTTGATGCGGTCGGACTTCGCGCGCTTCCTGTTATAGCGGTCACCGCTCCACAGTGCATAGGCCGGGTGCTGGATGCTGGAAGGCGTGGAGAAGTAGGTCTTGCGCCAATGCTTGTGCATGGCCATGCCCGACGCCACCTTGTTCAGCTCGTCAAACTTGCGCGTCCAAAAGCACTCGTCAAAGTAAAAATTGCCGTGGTAGCCCTGTGCCGTCAGCGCATTGGTCCCGAGGAAATACAGCGTGGCGCCATTGCTCAAAACGATGGGATCGCCCGACAGCTCCACCCCGCAGGCCTCTTTGGCAAAGGCAATGATGTACTGCTTGAAGATGTGCGCCTGGGCCTTGGATGCCGACAAGAAAATCTGATTGCGCCCGGTCTCCAGCGCATCGGCCAGCGCCTCGCGGGCGAAGTACCACGTAGCGCCGATCTGCCGCGACTTCAAGATGAAGCGCGTGCGCTGATCGTGCGCGGCGCGCCAAGCCTTCTGATACCCGAACAGGGAGCCCGCGAAACAGTCCAGCAGCTGCTGGTGCTCGTTCTCATCGAAGTGGTTGCGCTCGGGCTGCTTCTTGGGCTTGTCGTTGCGCCGCTTGATGTTGGGATTGAGGTCCGCTTCCTTGCCGGTTTTCTCGTACTTGTGCACGCGGGCCAGGCGCTCGATCTGGCGGCCGAGTAGGTCAATTTCCTTAAAGTCGCCGCCGGTCTTGTTGTCCTTCATGACCAGCTGCGCCATGCGGGTTTCAATCACCGCTTCGACCCGCTCCACGGGTTGCGCCTTGTCCCACTGTTCGGCATCCTTCCACCCCTGCACGGTGGAGCGCGGTTCCTCGATATACGCCGCAATGGTCGTGATCGCCCACCCCTGCCAGAACAGGTGCCGCGCCGCGCGGCGCTTATCGGCCGCCAGGCCGGGACCGGGCAGTGTGGAGAAGGGCAAGGCTTTGGCGATGGCGTCAGCAGGCATGGCACCGAGTTTGGGCCGCCCACCTGTGAAAAAGCACACGCTCCCCTGCCCTACTGCATGTGCCTGAACGCTGCACATGCGGCATTGATTGATGGGTTCGCGCGACGGCGAGACGATGGCAACCACTGCAAACCATCGCACTCAACGCAACCGAGGAACCCACCACCATGGCATCCAAAACCACCGCGGCCAGCACTGACAAGCCGCTCAAATCGCGCTACTTCCGCGTGGCTACCGAAGGCGCCACAACTGACGGCCGCGCCATCACCCGCGACCAGATCAACCAGATGGCGAAAAACTTCGACCCGGCGAAGTACGGCGCCCGGGTGTGGGTGGAGCATATGCGCGGCCTGTACGCCGACAGCCCGTTCCGAGCGCACGGCGACGTGCTCGCAGTCGAGGCCCGCGACGTCGAAGACGGCAAGCGCGCGCTGTTCGCGCAAATCAAGCCGCTGCCCGAGCTGGTGGCCATGAACAAGGCCGGCCAGAAGATCTACACCAGCATCGAGGTGCACCCCAAGTTCGCCGACTCGGGCGAGGCGTACCTCACGGGCCTGGGTGTGACCGACAGCCCTGCCAGCCTGGGCACCGAGGTGCTGACCTTCGCGGCGCAAAAGCCCGAAGCCAGCCCGTTCACCAAGCGCAAGAGCGAGGCCGGCGCGCTGTTCAGTGAAGCGGTGCACACCGAACTGGTTTTCGAAGAAGACGAGACGCCCGAGGCCGAGCCCAAGGCGTCCAAGTTCAGCACGATGCTGGACGGCCTGGTCAAACGCTTCACCGGCAAGGCCAATGACGACGACGCCCGCTTTGCCGAAGTGCTCAGGGGCTTTGAAGCCTTCGGCACCTACGCCGAAGCGCAGGAAAAGGCGCACGACGACTTGAAGGCAGAACACGCAGCCCTGGCCAAGAACTTCACCGAGCTGTCGGGCAAGCACGACGCCCTGGTGAAGCGCCTGGAAGAAACCCCCGAGTCGGGCTTTACCGCACGCCCACCTGCAAGCGGCGGCGACGGCGCACCAAAGACCGACTGCTGATCCCCAATCGCTCCCAAACCACCCCAATCAATCCCCAATCCCTCACCCTGGAATACCGACATGCACGCCATCACCCGCCAGGCCGTTTCGGCCTATGCATCCCAACTCGCCACCCTGAACTCCGTGCCCAGCGCGGGCGAGAAATTCACCGTTGCACCCACCGTGGCGCAGACCCTGGAAACCAAAATTCAGGAGTCCGCGGACGTGCTCAAGCGCATCAATATCGTGCCCGTGCGCGAGCAACAGGGCGCAAAGCTGGGCCTGGGCATCGGCGGCCCTGCAGCCAGCCGCACGAACACGAAGCTCAAAGACCGCGCCACGCGCGATCTGTCCACGCTGGACGGCACCCAATACCACTGCTTTCAAACGAACTTCGACACCCATTTGGACTACGCCAAGCTCGACATGTGGGCGAAGTTCAAAGACTTCCAAACCCGTGTGCGCGATGCCCTCGTCATTCGCCAGGCCCTCGACCGCACCATGATCGGTTTTAACGGCGTGACCGCAGCTGCAGAAACCGACATCGCAGCAAACCCCATGCTGCAGGACGTCAACAAGGGCTGGCTGCAGCAGCTGCGCGAGACAGCGCCCGAGCGCGTGATGGACGAAGGTGCGGCGGGCGCTGGCGCCATCAAGGTGGGAGATGCTGCAGGCGCGCATTACAAGAACCTCGACGCGCTGGTAATGGACGCCCTCAACCTGCTGGACCCCTGGTTTCACAACGACACCAGCTTGGTGGCGATGGTCGGCCGCGACCTGCTGCACGACAAGTATTTCCCGATGGTCAACGTGAAGCAAGCGCCCACCGAGCAGCTGGCCGCGCAGGTCATCATGGGCCAGAAGGCCATCGGCAACGTTACGGCGGCGGCGGTGCCCTTCTTCCCGGGCGCATCCATCCTCATCACCAGCTGGGACAACCTGTCCATCTACTGGCAAGAGGAAACACGCCGCCGCATGTTCACCGACAACGCCAAGCGCGACCGGTACGAGAACTACGAAAGCGTGAACGAAGCCTACGTGGTGGAGAACCTGGGCAAGGCGGTGCTGCTGGAAAACATAGAGCTGGCCTGAGCGGGGCGCCATGACATCCCCCGCCCGAGCACACAAACTGCGCGTGCTGGCCGAGCTGTCGGCCAGGGCTGCGCCCCACGGCCATGAGGTCCGGGGCACCGCCTACGAACTGATGCTGCGCCAGCTCGCCGAACACAAACGGCTGCTCAAAAGCATCCAGTCTGTCGAACGCAAGATCGACGCAAAGCGCGAGCTGCTGGCCGTGTACGACGAATACCTGGCCGGCGCGCTCGCAGGCGGCCAGGGCGCGCACGACATGGTGCTGGTCACGCTGATGGTGTGGCACATGGATACCGGTTCCTGGGTTCGCGCCCTGGAGCTGTCCCGCTATGTGATCGCCAACGGCCTGGCGATGCCGTCCGAATACACGCGCACGCCGGCCGTGATCTTGATCGACATGGCGGCCACCGCAGCGCTGGACGGGAAGCTGTGTGGAGATGAGGCGGTGCGCGTGCTCGCAGATGTCGCGCAGCTGACCGAAGCCCACGACGCGCCCGACCAAGCGCGCGCCAAGCTGTTCAAGGCCATCGGCTATGCACTCCTGGGCCGCACCCCGACGACAACGCCCGACTACACAACGGTTGACGAAACCAAGGCCCGCGCGGCCATGGCGCAGTTTGCCCGCGCGAACGAACTGTTCGCGCAGGTCGGCGTGAAAAAAGACATGGAGCGTTTGGAGCGACGTTTGAAGAACGCCGCGCCAGCCTCCTGACCGAGCGTACCCCGCACCCTGGCGGCTCCGGGTGCCGCGACCCAAGGGCGCAAGCCCGGCGGTCAACGCACCCGGACCACCGCCACCTTATTCACCACCCCGAGGCCTACCCCGTGAGTTTCGTAGCCACAGCCAAACCCCCCGTTGTCGGCGCAGAGCTGCCCGTGCAAAACCACCCGTGGTTTCCTGCCATCTCGCCCGACCGCCTGCGCCTGGCCTGCCGACTGGATGGCACCGTCACGCCCGACCGCCTGCGCCTGGCGCTGGTGGCGGCCCTGCGCAGCGTAAACGGCGAGCTGCGTGCCTGGCGCGATGCGCACCAAGCCATGGGCTATGCCTCGCTGTCCGCCGTGCCATGCGATGAACTGGACGGCGCCAGCGAGAACGAAGCGCGCTATCTCCTGGCCGTCTATTCCCATGTGCAGGCCGACCTGGCCGAGGCGTATCGCGACATCAGCACCACGCCATCGAGCGACGGCAAAGGCGACCGCATCAAAGAAAAGATCGAGAGCCGGGCCGACTCCCACCGCCAGGCCATGCGCTGGGCTATCTCCGACATCCTGGGCATCGGCCGCACCACCGTGGAGCTGATCTGATGCCGCAAGCCATCGCCCGCGACCACGAAACGCTCGACCAAATTTGCCTGCGCACCCTTGGGACCACGCGCGGCACGGTCGAAGCCGCGCTGAACCTGAATCCCGGCCTCGCCGCCAAGGGCGTGCACCTGGCGGCCGGCGACTCCGTGCAGCTGCCCGACGCACCCGCCCCGACCACCCGACCAACCATCAACCTGTGGGATTGATCACCATGGACAGCGCAAGCATTGCCAAAGCCGTGGGTGTGGAAGTCGCAAAGGCCTCCCCGCCCGTCACCGTCGCCGCGAATCAGCAGGGCGGCTTCTTCACCCTGAGCCCAATCACTACCCTGACGTGCCTCTACCTGGCGCTGCAGATCGCCTACTTGGTGTGGAAATGGCAGAACGAACGCGAGGACCGCAACGCCAAGCGCTTGGGGGCGCAGCCATGAGCGGCAGCACACGCCAGCGCATCGCCGTCGCGCTACTGTCACTATCGGCCGCTGGCTTCGCCACATGGAAGGCCAGCGAAGGCGACGGCCCCACCAGTGTGCGCGCGGATGGCGCGGTGGTGCACCACCCCTACGTGCCCACGGCCGGCGACGTGCCCACCATCGGCCACGGGTCCACACGCTACGAAGACGGCACGCGCGTGAGTCTTGCCGACGCGCCCATCACCCGCCAGCGGGCCGAGCAGCTGGCGCGCAACCTGCACAGCGCGGACGAATTGCGCTTCAAGGCCAGCCTGCCGGACGTGCTTCTGTATCCCGGCGAGTTCGACCTGTATCAAGACTGGGTCGGCCAGTTCGGCAGCGGCAACTGGCGCAAGCCGCAGTCGCCGCGAACCTGGCTGCTTTGGGGGGACTACATGGGCGCATGCCATGCCCTGCTGCAGTGGCGGTTTCAGGCCGGCCGAGACTGCCGCCTGCCCGAGAACTGGGGGCCGAAGGGCTGCAAGGGCGTGTGGACCCGCCAACAAAAGAGGCATGCGGACTGCATGGCGATGCAATGAAAAAAGCCCTCAAAGCTCTGGCCATCACCGCGCTGGTGCTGGTGCTGCTCGCCGCCGCTGCCCTGGCGGCTGCCTACGTCACCTTTTGCGGTGGCCATCCGCACGGGATCTGCTGACATGCTGAGCACCATTAAAGCCTACGCCTGGCAGGCCGGCGCACTGGCACTGGGCGCACTGTTGATCGCGCAAACCTATCGCCTGCACTCCGAGCAACTGGCCCACCGCGATCTGATCGCCAGCACCGCCCGCGCATCCAAAGCGCGCACGGACGCTGTGCTGACCGATGAACGCGCCACCGCCGCGAATGAGTCCACCCACGCAACCCACACCCTGGAGGCATCCGATGTTTTCACCCAAGGCCAGCCGACGCGCGACGATGCTCTGCGCCTCGATCTGTCTCGCGCTGAGCGGCTGCGCAGCGATGCCGAGCGGCGAGCCGCAACCTATCGCGCGCAAGCCCAAGCCGACGACGCTGCCCGCCGCAGTCTTGCGGATCGACTTGAAACCCTCGACCGCCACATTGTCGAAGGCGTCCAAGTGGTCGGAGAACTCCGAGCGGTTGTTGACAAGCGAGACGCCGAAGTAGTCCTGCTGCGCTCTGTGATCGATGCTGACCGCCAGCTGTTGGAAGGCACGCCCGATGCTCAAGCCCAGTAGCCTGCGCGACCAACTCACGGCCGCCATTCCCTGGTTCGCGCAGAACCCCGAGAACCTGACGTTGTTCATCAACGCGGGCCGCATCATCACCACGGGCACCGGCACGCTGTCGTTTGAGTACGCCTACACCCTGCAGATCGTGGCGCTGGGCTACGCCGGCCACGCCGATGCGCTGGTGGTGCCGATGCTGGAGTGGATTTCCCGCAACCAGCCCGAGCTGTTGGACAACCCCGACAAGCGAGAAAAGGCCCTGCGGTTCAACGTCGAGTTTCTGACCGACATCACCACCGACATCGGTTTCGAGATCGACCTGACCGAGCGCGTGCTGGTGCGCCCGCGCGCCGGGGCGCCGGCCGGCGCCGTGGAGCTGCACCATGTGGCCGAGCCGCCGCACCCGGTCCACATCGACAAGCCCGAGCACTGGGCCCTGTGGATGCACGGCGAGCTGCTGGCCCAGTGGGACCACGACCCCCGTTAAGCCATGGACGATCTGCAGCGCCTGGAAGAGTGGCTTTCCCCACTGCTGGCCAAACTCACCGACGCCGAGCGCCGCGGCCTGGCGCGCGAGGTGGCGCGCGATCTGCGCGCGGCCAACGTGGCCACCATGCGAGCGCAGCAGGCACCGGACGGCATGCCGTGGGAACCCCGTAAGCCCAATGCCCTGCGCGAGGCACGCGGCGCAGTGCGTCGCAACGCGAAGAAGTCTGCGCCCATGTTCCAGAAGCTGCGCGCCGCAAAGCACCTCAAGGCACAGGGCCTGACCGACGAAGCGGTGCTGCAGTTCGTGGGCCGGGCTGACCGCATCGCCCGCGTCCACCACTTCGGGCTGGAAGACCGCGTAAAGCCAGGCGGGCCGACATACCGCTACCCAGCGCGGCCCCTTCTGGGCATCACCGAAGCCCAGATGGTGCGGATTCAGGAACTGGTGCTGACTCACCTTTCCCGGTAGCGACACAGCTGCATGTGCACGGGGTGCACACAGGCGCAATCGGGTGCGTTTTCGCGCGCACGCGGGCACCATCAATTGCATGGAACGGCCCGTTGCTCAATCTGAATCCCCCCTCGAAATCGGCCGCCGCATAGAGAACATCTTGCGCGCGGGAACCGTGGCCGAAGTGCGCCACGGCAAGCCCGCGCGCTGCCGCGTACGCAGCGGCGACTTGCTCACCGACTGGCTCCCCTGGACCAGCGGCAGCGCGGGCGGTGCATCGCGCCGCCAGTGGTGGCCGCCCAAGGTCGGCGAGCAGTGCATGGTCATGGCGCCCGGCGGCGACCTGCTCAACGCCGTAGTGCTGCCCGGTGTCTACAGCGACAAGGCCCCGCAGGGCAGCGAGAACCCCAACGCCTACCGCCTCGACTGGAGCGAAACCGAAGGCATGGAGCACGACGCGGGCGCCGGAATGCTCACCATCACCTGCGAACAAGGCATTACCCTGCGCGTGGGCCAGGCCTTCATAGAGCTGCGGCGGGATCGCATCGTCCTGTCTGCCGGTGGCGGATCTCTGGTGATCGACGCCGAGGGCGCCACCGGCTCGCCCGACGTGCTGGCCGGCGGCATCAGCCTGCGCAACCACGTGCACGGCGGCGTCAAGCAAGGCGACGACGACACGCAAGGCCCCAAATGAACCGCTACACCGGCCACTCCATCACCGGCCTGGAGCACTTGCGCCAGTCCGTGGGCGACATCCTCACTACACCCATCGGCTCCCGCGTCATGCGCCGGGACTATGGCTCCCTGGTGCCCGAGCTGATCGACCATCCCGACACGCAGACCACGCAAATACGCCTGTTTTCTGCCATCGCAAGCGCCCTGATGCGCTGGGAGCCGCGCATGCGCCTGTCGCGCATCCTGGTGGCGCGCGAGGCCGACAAGCCGGGCCGCCTGCAACTGACCCTGGAAGGCACACACCTGAACGAATATCGCCGCCAGCAGCCGCTGTCCCTGCAGCTCACTGTGACCGGCCGGCGTGGGGGTGCTGCATGACGATTCCCGACCTGAACAAGCTACCCGCGCCCACTGTGGTGGAGCAGCTGGACTTTGAAACCATCTATGAAGCCCACCGGGACGACCTGCTGGTGCGCTACCCGGCCGCCGCCGAAGTCATTGCGCTGGAGTCCGAGCCGCTGGCCAAGCTGCTGCAGGCCCACGCCTACCGCGAGCTGCTGTACCGCCAGCGCGTGAACGACGCGGCCCGCGCCTACCTGCTCGCCTTCGCCACGGGCGCCGACCTCGACCACAAGGGAGCCTTCTACGGTGTGCCCCGCCTGCCGGGCGAAACGGATGCACGCTACCGGGTGCGCATCCAGCTGCGCATTCGTGCCCTTGCCGGCAACGGCACCCGGGAGCATTACGAACTCGCGGCCATGACAGCGTCGCAGAACGTGCGCGATGCCATCGCTACGCAGCCATGGCCAGGTTCCGTGCGCGTGCAACTGTGGCTGCACGACACCAGCACGGCCGATGCCACACGGGCCGCCGTGCTCGCCGCGCTGACCGCCGACGACGCCCGCCCGCTGGGTGTGCCCGTGTCCGTATCGCTCGCCCGGCCTCGGGCTATCAACATCACCGCGGGCCTGGTGCGCGAGGCCGGCGCGCCTACCACCCTGCTGGCGCAGCTGCAGGCCGCCCTGCCCGCCGCCCTGGCCAGCTACGCGCGCCTGGGCCGCGCCGTGTCGCGCAGCTGGGTAACCACGCGCTTGCACGTGGAAGGCGTCGTGGCCGTGCGCTACCCCGACCCGACCGCACCAGCCGACATCACCCCCATGGCGGACGATGAATACCCCGTGCTGGGTGCCCTGCTGCTGATCGATGAGGGCATGCAGTGACCACCACCGCACCCCCGTCGCGCCGGCACCTGCTGCCCCCGCAGGCCACGCCGCTGGAACGCGCCATTGACCAAAGCGCCCCCCAGTGGGACGCCCTGGCCGCCGCATTCGGGCCGCCCAGCACTGGCACACCCGCTGCGTTCGCGCCCTGGCTGGCTGCAGAGTGGGGCCTCGCACCCTTCGCGCGCTACTTTCCATCGGTCGATGCGCTGATGGCCGCCGGCAAGCCCTGGCTTTTTGAGCGCGGCACCGCGGCCAGCGTGCACCGCGTGCTGGGCTGGGTCGGTTTCCCTGATGCGCAGGTGGACGAACGCGGCGCGCTGCTGCACATCAACCTCGGGCGCCCGGCCACCGCAGCCGAGATTGCGCGGATTGCCCACGTGGTGCGCGAGTCCGTGCCCGTGCACGTGCGCTTCTGGCGCGTGTTCTGGGACCATGACCGCCGGCCGCTACGACTGGACGCCGGCCAGCCGCTGGACACCGCGCAGCTCGATGGGTCTTCGGGCGTGTGGGTCAGCGTGGAAACCGGCGAACCGATCAAGGCCAGCTTCGGCACGAAGCACACCGGCAGCACCACCAGCACCGCAGGCCAGCCGCAGGCCGGCGCCCTGGCCGCCTACGTCGCCAAGCTCACCCGCAATGACAAAGCCGTGCTTGATTGCTGGCGCCTGGACTCCCGCCTGCTGGCCAATGAGTTCGGCGGCATCGGCGAGCTGATGCGCGGCGAGGTGCCCGGATACGTGCGCGTGCAAGGCGAGCGCGGCGTGCAAGGCACTGCCACGCAGGACGAAACCCCATGGAGCGCGCCACCTGCCGAGCTGGCAGGCACCGCCGACGCCATGGACGAACTACCGCCAGCCCTGCCGCAACCGCAGGGATGGTCCGGCACCTGGGGCGCCCTGCGCTGGCGCCCTGTCTTCATCGAATCGAAATCAACGGAGAGCAACTGATGGCAACCCTGCAAGACGATGGGCGCATTGCCCTGGCCATGGCCATGGCCGCACAGCCCGTGCATTTGACCTGGGGCCGTGGCCTGCCCGCCTGGGACGCTGTGCCCGAGCCCGAGCCCAGCAACGCCACCGCTCTGGTGGACGAGGTGGGCCGCCGCCTGGCCACGTTCGTGGGCTACGTGGAGCCCAACCCGGCCGGTGAAATCGAGCTGCCCAGCGGCAGCAAATACGCGGTGGTGGCCGGCCCAACCCGCTGGCTGTATGTGCGCGTGGTCTTCAACTTTGAAGACGCGGACGGCGAAACCATCCGAGAGCTGGGCATCACCTTCGGCGCCGCGCCCGTGGCCGGCCTGCCCGCTGGCCAGCGCTACTTCGCACCCGCGCAGATCGCCCAGCCCGGCCGCCTCTACACCCTGGAGCGCGTGCCCGCTTTCACACGCAATGGCGCCGTGCGCCAGACCTTCGAATACGTCCTGCCCTTCTGACCATGGCCGCAAATCCCAACGCAATTTATGACCGGTTCGACCCGGCAAAGAACTACGACCGCCACCTGTTCCGCGCGGACCGGGTGCTGCAAAGCGCCGAGCTGAACGAATCGCAGCGGGCCATGCATGCCCGCATTGCGGGTATCGCGGGCATCCTGATGAAAGAGGGTTCCATCATCAGCGGCGCGGGCATCATCGTGAACCACGACACGGGCGCCACCACGTGCGAGCCTGGCGCCATCTATGTGGCGGGCGCCGTGCGCGGCGTGCCCCCGGCCGCGCTGGTGATTGCCCCCGTGGGCGTGGTGTTCGTCGGCGTCTACCTCACGCGCGATGTGGTCACCGAGCTGGAAGACCCCGAGCTTTTGAACCCGGCCCAAGGGACAGACGGCTACCGCGAGCCCGGCGCCGCCCGCGAGCGCGTTCAGCTGGCATGGGGCGTCCAAGCCTCCGGCCAGGCCGGCGAGTTCTTCCCGGTGTGGACTGTTGAGGATGGATGGGTACGCCCCAAGGAAGCGCCGCCCAACATCGACGCGGTAACCACCGCCATCAAAGCGTATGACGTGGCCAGCACCGGCGGCACGTACATCGTGCGTGGCATGGAGCTGCGCATGGCGGCTGACCTGCCCACCGGGGAGCAGGTCTACAACCTGGGCGAAGGCGCCGCGCGCATCAACGGCGCCGCCTTGGAGCTGCCCAGCGGCCGGCGCGTAGTGTTCAATGCGCTGCCCGATCTGCAGTGGATCGACAGCGAGCCGCATCTTTCGGCCACCAACGGCGCGCAGCGCATCGACTTCGACCGCTGGCCCATGGTGGGCGCGCCGCAGGTGCGCATTACCAAGCGCCGCACTGTGGACGTCGTGCACGGTGGCTTTGTGGGCGCGGCCGACCCGCTGCCCGACAACTCCGTGCAGCAGATCGAAGCCATCCAGCAGGGGGCGACGGTGTTCCACTCGCCCGCAGACTTCAAACTGACTGCAGGCCAGGTGGACTGGGCTGCAGGCGGCGCAGAGCCCGCCCCCGGCAGCACCTATCAGGTGACGTACCTCTACATCGCGGTGGCGGCCCCCACTGAGGTGGACTCACGCGGGCTGACGGTCACGGGCGCCGTCGCTGGCTCCACCGTGCTGCTGTCGTACAACTTCGCGTTGCGCCGCATCGACCGTCTCACGCTGTCGGCCGATGGCGATATCGCCTGGGTCCGCGGTGTTCCCGCCCCCTGGATTCCGATCGCGCCGCAGGTGCCGGGCAATGTGCTGACCATCGCATCCGTGTACCAGACCTGGGACGCGCAGCGCCGCGTGACCCTCGACGGCGTGCGGATGGTGCCCATGTCCGAGATTGCGGACTACCGCGCCATGATCTCGCGCATCCTGCTGGACCAAGCCGAATTGCGCCTGGCGGTGGATATCTCCGGGCGGTACTCGGGCATCAAGAAAGGGCTGTTCGCGGACCCGATGCTGAACAACGCAATGCGCGACGCAGGCCAGCCGCAAACCGCCCTGATCGCGGCCAGCGCCCTGCGCCTGCCCATCGCGTTCACCGTGCACCAGATCGGCACGGCCATCAAGACGCGCCAGAGCCCGGCCTATGCCCAGCGCGCCGCCCTGTCGCAGCTGGCGCGCACCGGCAGCATGAAGGTGAATCCATACAACGCCTTTGAACCGCTGCCGCGGCCTGTCACCCTTACCCCCGCGGTGGACCGCTGGACTGACGTGTACGACACCTGGGGCCTTCCCACGTCCGTGGCCATCAACTGGTTTGCATCCACCGCAGGCATGGACGAAGCCAAGGTGCGCAGCCAGACCACATCGCCGCTGGAATACCTGCGGCAGATCGATGTGCGTTTTGATCTGAACTTCGGCCCCGGCGAAACGCTGCAGTCGGTCACGTTCGACGGCGTGGCCGTAGTGCCTGCTGCGCTGCCCGGCGGCACCCTGGTGGCCAACGCGCAGGGCGTGCTGTCGGGCACCTTCCCCATCCCGGCCAACGTGCCCGCGGGCACCAAGGCTGTGGACTTCCGGGGCACGGGCGGCAGCGCCGCGTCTGCCCTGTTCACCGGCCAGGGCGAGCGCACCGACCGCGAGATGTCGCAAATCATCTACTTCCGCGTGCAGCCCGTGGACCCGCTGGCGCAGACCTTCATGCTCGACGCACCCGTGCACAACACCGGGGTGGATCTGTGGTTTACGGCCAAGGGCACTACCGGTGCGCTGGTGCAGGTGCGCGAAGCCGAGAACGGTTTCCCCACGGCGCGCATCCTTACCGAAACGCGCTTGCTCCCCGCTGCGATCAAGACGGACGGCACGCCCACACGGGCGGAGTGGAGCCCGGTCGTGCTGCAGGCCCAGCGCGAATACGCCCTGGTGGTGCTGAGCGACGACGACACCACCGCGCTGAGCCTGGCGCAGCTGGGCGGCTGGGACGCCAATGCGCTGCGCTGGGTCACCAGTCAGCCGTATCAAGTGGGCGTGATGCTTTCCAGCTCCAACGCGAGCACGTGGACCGCGCATCAGGATCAAGACCTGACCTTTGCGCTGCTGGCCGCGAACTACAGCGAAGCCGAACGGGTGATCGACCTGGGCACCGTCAACGTAGTGGACGCCACCGACCTGTGCGTGCAGGCCTACGCCCACCAGCCAAGCACCGCGGCCGCGTGCGTGTTCGACATTGCCGCCACCGGCATTGCCCACACGGTGCAGGCCGCCCCCGGCCAGGTGGTGGAGCTGCCCAGCCGCTACACCGGCCCGGTGAATGTGAAAGCCCGCCTGCGCGGCGATGCCAACTTTGCCGCAGTGCTGGAACCCGGCATGCAGCTGGTGGTGGGCTCGCTGCAGAATGAGGGCGACTACATCAGCCCGATGCTGGGTGCGGGCGGGGTGGCCGACGTGCGCGCCACGCTGGAAGCGTATCTGCCGGCCGGGACCTCGCTGCAAGTGCATGCCAAGGCCGACGCCCCCGGCGCCGCCTGGGTGGAGGTGCCCTACCTGTCATCCAGCGCGATGACGGCCGGCGTCATGGAGCTGACCTACCAGCTGCAGGACTTCGCGGCCGAGCGGTTGCGCCTGCGCGTCACAGTGCACGGCGGCTTCAACGCCCGCCCATGGGCCACGAACTTGCGCGCGGTGGTGCTGTGATGACCGACGACCGTACCCCCGCGCTCGGGCTGCAGCTGCCGCACCCGCAAAACCTGCTGGAGCAGGACGTGCTGCGCCTGCGCGCTGCCTTTGCGGCGGTGGACAGTGCCTGTGACACGCTGGCCGCGCTGATCGAAGGCCGCGTGACAGACGCCGAACTGGCCGCCGCCGTGGCCGCGCTGCAGGGCAGCATCGGCAACCTGAACACCACCGTTTCCTTTCTGACCGCCAGCAAAGTGGGCGTGGTCAACGGCCAGACCGGGCCGGCCGTCACGCTCAAGCCCTCGCACCTGGGTCTGGGGCCTGCCAACGGCCCCAGCCTGCAGACCCTCACCCGCGACGGCCTGGGCCGCATCGCCACGCTGTCCACCACCGTGGGCGGCCAGGTGGCGCTGCAGACCCTGGCCTATGACGGCGACGGCCGGCTGGCCGGCGTCGCCACCGTCTATGACGGGCGCACCCGCACCGAAACCCTGAACTACGCGGGCGGCGCGCTGTCGGGCCTGACCGCCGTGGAGGAAATCACCCCATGACAGACATTGCAGTCCTTTCCGAAACCATGCGCCAGGGCGAGGCCACGCGCGCCGCCATGGGCGTGCAGCTGCGCAGCCGCCCGCTGTGGAGCGGAGCAGACCGCCTGGGCGGCGTGCCCGTGCGGTATGTGTCGCCTTATCGCCTGCGCGGCGTGAACTCGCCCGAACTGCTGTACGAGAACATCGTGCACAACGGGTCGGTGTATGTGGCCGAGGGTGGAAACGCCCAGAACGTTTACACGTCCCCCGACTTGAAGGCATGGACAGCCAGGCAGGTGGATTCGTCTTCTGGCCTGGTAGCCGGGAAGCTGGCGGCGGCCGGTTCGCTGTTGATGGCGGTCACCCAGTATTCGGGCTACTCCTACCTGCGCACATCCGTCGACAACGCGTTGACGTGGGTAATTCAGCAGTCCATTTCAAACGCTGACATTGTTTGCTCAGCTGGTGGCATTGGGTATGTGCTCAGCGGCTTTGGATACAAGGAATTCACGACGAACACAGCCGCGACCCCAGCGGGAACGGCGCGCGACTTTGGTGTGGCGCAGGTGTGGCGCAAGGTGCTGCACAACGGTGTGCGCTGGCTGGCGGTCAACGATGGCGGGACCATGGCGCTGTGGAGCGCCAATGGCCTGACCGGCTGGACGAATTCCGCAGGGCTGACTGCCGCTTTGACGAACCTGCCCAGCACAGGCTTGCGCAGAGCCTTCACGCTGGGCGGACGGTTCATCGTGGTGGCAATGTCTGAGGGCACGCTGTCTGCCCTTTACTCCGAGGACGCGAACGCCTGGACAGTGGGCATTGTGGGCGAGATGGAGCCGACCGGGCTGCGCGTCAGCGGTATAGGCGAGAGCGCCGCTGAACTGGGCGGCCTGCTTCACATCCCGGTAAAGCTGTCGGATGGCACCAGTTCATGGAATGCGTTGGTGGCCACGGACGGGATCAGGTTCAAATTCTTGCCCGCCTTCTGGCGCGGCGCAGAGTCACTGCCCAGCATCCGCACGCGGGTGGGCGGTGGCGGCCTGATCTTCAACGGGACGAACCAAGTGGGCATGCCCGCAGCCGCGCGTTTTGAATCCAATCCCGACGCACTGGAGGTGTACTTTGCCGTTTGAGTTTGACCTGTACGGGTGGTTCGCCGGCGGCGTGGCCGCGGCCGGCCTGCGCACAGTGCCCGGCGCACCGCCTTCCCAATCGACCACCACCACCGAGGGCGAGCCACGCGCCAACTGGACCGGCTCTGCATGGGTGATGCGGCCCTACGTGGCCCCGCTGCCCGAGCCCGAAGCGCCGGCCGTGGCCGCCCCGCGCGTCGTGTCGGTGCTGAGGTTCCGGCGCCGGTTCACGCCCGAAGAAAAAGCCGCCATCGAGTGGGCCGCCGTGGACCGACCCGAGCAGCCCGAGGCGGCACGCATGCAGGCCGCCGCGCTGCGCGCCACGCTCGCCGATCAAGCCGCTGCCCAGTTCATCGACCTTGAAGATTTGGCCACTGCACAAGGCGTGCAAGTTCTCGAATCGCTGGGCATCTTGGACCCTGGCCGCGCACTGCAGATTCTCTCGTCCCCTGTCAACCAATCAGAGCTGCCATAACACTGCATGCTTTCCAGTCAACTCTAAAACTTGATGGCGGCCACATCTCTATTCGTAAGAGCGGTGTCGATGATCGACATACCGCAAAGTTTTACTGTCTTCGCGCGACATCGTGATTTATACCCACATGGCTGCTTATCGCGCGCCGTCGAGGCCGCGTAAGCAGATGCGGACGTCTTCTTGCCTGCAGTAAGACATCCGTACTTTTAGTTTTTGAAAGGTTGCCCATGTCAATTCGCCGTCGTCACGTTCTTCAGTCTGCAACGCTGCTGCCATTGATGGCCGCAGTTCCCGGTTTGGTTCAAGCCCAAAGCGCGAACCTAGCTGTGGGAGCGCACGCAATCATCTCTGCATCCTCACGGTACGTGGGCGCTCCGCAGAATCAGGCCTTCCCGCTAGGCTTGGAATATCTCCATACCAATGGTGCGCGAGGCGTGTTTTTTGACATCGTCCCAGAGGCAACCAACGGCGGCCACGTTGGTATCTGCTTTCACGCTGCACCAAACACTTCAGGCACTTGGCAAAACCTACACCAAGGCCCAAGCCCCAGCTCTCCTGTGGCCCAGTTGTTTTGGTTTCGAGGCGTCGGCGTAATCTTCCAAGATGACGGCCGGATTCAGTCTGAGCAATGGGTCGTCGGCGCAAACGGAAACTCCACTGCTACAAACGTATCCACCATCGGCTACTTCCCGGCCAACACCATATTGCGCGTGGCGACCTCAATGGACAGTGCAACGCGCCAGATGCTTTTGATCGTCTACTCGGTGAACAGCTCCACGGGAGCTGCGGTAGCGGAATTGGGGCGTCTGACGCTGCAAGCTGAAGTGTTTACCAATCTCGCCGGCGTGTTTGTCATTGGCGGCGGCAGCGCTCAAGTGCAGCCCTACGCGCTCTACGCCTGAGAGCAAAGCACACGGCGCAGGCCGTACCAAGTCACACAGCCCGCCCGGCGTCTTGCCCGGCGGGCTTTTTCATGTGCACGCGCAGCACACATGCCGTTCCGGTGGCCTTGCGCGAGGGAAGGAAAGACGATCTGCACATCCCCTTTTTCCATCCCCAACCGGAGAACCCATGGCCACCATCGCCAACTTTCACCACGGCGTGCGCGTCACAGAAATCAATGACGGCGTGAACCCTATCCGCATCGTGTCCACCGCCGTGATTGGCCTGGTTGCCACGGCGTCAGACGCCGACCCGGCCGCCTTCCCCCTCGATACCCCGGTGCTCGTTACCAAGATCGACAACATCATTGGCAAGGCCGGCACGCTGGGCACGTTGGCGGCCTCGCTCAACGCCATCAAGGAACAGTCCCGCCCCGTGCTGGTCATCGTGCGCGTTGCGGACGGCGTGGGCACGGATGCCGAAGAGAAGGCCGCAGACCAAGCCGTCAAGGTCATCGGCACCACCACAGCTGCCGGCAAAAAGACCGGCCTGCAGGCGCTGCTGTCGGCGCAGGCCGAGCTGGGCGTGAAGCCGCGCATCCTGGGCGCCCCGGGCCTGGATGGCCAGGCCGTTACGGATGGGCTGGTGGCCGTGGCCCAGAAGCTGCGCGCCATGGTGTACGCCGGCGCGCAGGGCGACACCCTGAGTGAAGCGCTGGCCTACCGCGACCACTTCGGCGCCCGCGAGCTGATGCTGATGTGGCCCAACTGGAAAGCGCTCAAGACCGGCGAAGGCGTGGTCGAAGTACCCGCCGCCGCCTACGCGATGGGCCTGCGCTCCCGCATCGACACCGAGCAGGGCTGGCACAAGTCCCTGTCGAACGTGCCCGTGAATGGCGTGCTGGGCCTGTCGAAAGATGTGTTCTGGGATCTGCAAAGCGCCGACACCGACGCGGGCGTGCTCAACGATGGCGGTATCACCACGCTGATTCAGTCCACAGGGCACCGCTTCTGGGGCAATCGCACCACCGAAAAGAACGGCCTGTTCTTCTTTGAGACGGCCACGCGCACCGCGCAAATCCTGGCCGACACCATGGCCGAGGGCCACATGTGGGCGGTGGACAAGCCGCTGCACCCTTCGCTGGTGAAGGACATCCTCGAAGGCATCAACGCCAAGTTTCGGGAGCTCAAGTCGCTGGGCTACATCCTCGACGGCAAGGCCTGGTACGACGAAGACATCAACGAAACCGCCACCCTCAAAACCGGCAAGCTGACCATTGACTACGACTTCACGCCCGTGCCGCCGCTGGAAGACCTCTCTTTCCGCCAGCGCATCACCGATCGCTACTTCGCCGACTTCGCCCTGCGCGTTGGCACCGGCCAATAAGCCCGGCCCACCCCCCCATCAACCGGAGAAACAAACATGGGCCTGCCCAGCAAACTCAAGAACTTTGTGCTGTTCAACGATGGCACCTCCCACGCTGGCGAAGTGCCAGAGGTCAACCTGCCCAAGCTCACGCGCAAGATGGAGGATTACCGCAGCGGCGGAATGAACGCCCCGGTGAAGCTCGACTACGGCATGGAAGCGATGGAGATGGAATGGACCGCCGCCGGCTACATGAAAGAGCTGTTCACCCAGTGGGGCGCGCAGCGCCATGACGGCGTGCTGCTGCGCTTTGCGGGCGCGCTGCAGGCCGACGACAGCGAGGGCGTGGACAGCCTGGAAGTGGTGGTGCGCGGCCGCCATTCCGAGATCGACCCCGGCGCCGCCAAGGCCGGCGAAGGCACGGCTATCAAGATCAAAAGCGCCATCAGCTACTACAAGCTGACCATGAACGGCGAAACCCTGATCGAGATTGACGCCGTGAACATGGTGGAGATGGTCGGCGGCGTGGACCGCCTGGCCGAAGTCCGCCAGGCGCTGGGCCTCTGACGCCCGGCCCATGACCACGCGGCCCCGCGCGGGCCGCGTCTCCCCTCCCCCCATTCCCGAGACTGAACCATGACGAACCAAGCCCAACCCGCAGACACAAACAACACCGCCACCGACGTGGCCGACAAGGCCGACCCCAACACCGTGACGCTCGACACGCCCGTGCGCCACGGCGACCAACTCATCACATCCGTAACGCTGCGCAAGCCAAGGGCCGGCGAGCTGCGCGGCATTGCGCTGACCGAGCTGCTGCAGCTCAAGGTAGAAGCCATTCAGGCGGTGGTACCCCGCATCAGCTCGCCCATGCTGCACAAACAGGACATGGCCAACATGGACCCAGCCGACCTAGTGACGCTGGGGGGCGTGGTGATCAGTTTTTTGCTCACGAAGGAACAGAAAACGGACTTCCTGACCGCGTAGAGAACGCCATGGCCGACCTGGCCATGGTCTTTCACTGGACGCCGGCCGACATGGCCGACTTCACCCTGCAAGAGCTGATGGAGTGGCGCGAGCGAGCCCGCGCCCGCCACGAGCCGCAGGACTGACACAACGCCTTCTTTTTCGTATGCAAGAATGATCCGTGCTCTTTACCGTCCTCGCCTATCTGCTGATCGCCGCGCTTGTTGTTGTCGGCCTGGGTGTACTGCTGCTACCCGTGTACGTGTGGGTTCAGCACCGCGACGCGATGCGGGCGCCCCAGCGCGCATTACAGCTGGCCGAGTCCGACCTGCTTCTGGCCGAAACCGAAGCCATGCTGGCGAGCCCTCCCGCCAGGTAGTCACCCCCTCGATAAGCCCTAGCCACGCACCGGGGGTGCGATATGGCTGATCAACTGCGCCTGCGCGTCGTGCTCGATCTGGCCGAGCGCGTGCTCGCCCCCATGAAGCGCATCAGCGGCGCCAGCGGCGAAACCGCCCGCGCACTCAAGGCCGCCCGCGACCGTCTCAAGGAACTGAACGACCAGCAGGCCGCCGTGGGCAACGTGCAAAAGCAGGCGGCCGAGCTGGCCCGGCTGAACAACGCGCTCAAGGTGAAACAGGCACTGCTCGACGGCATGCGGGCCAGTGGCAACGCTACGGCCGCGCAGCTCAAGCGCGAGGAAAGCGGGGTGCGCAAGATTGCCGAAGCCCTGGAGCTGCAGAAGTCGGCCGCCGTGAAAGCCCGCGCGGCACTCAACGCCATGGGGGTTACAGGCAACCTCGCCGCCGCGCAGGCCAGGCTGAAAACCGATATCGATGGCGCCACGGCCACCATGTCCAAGCAACGCGCTGAACTGGCGAGACTGTCGGCGCAGCAGCGCAAGATTCAGGAACTGCGAGACAAGCATGCAAAGGCGGTGCTGCACACCGGCGTGGCCGCGGGCGCAAGCGCAGCGATGGTGGCCGGCGGCAACAAGATCGCCGCGCCCTTGCGCTCCGTGGTGGATGCGTTCATTCCTACCGAGAACGCAGAAACGCAGCTCGGTGCGTCGATGATGACCAAGACCGGCGCGGTGGCGCCCGAGTTCAAACAGGTGTTGGACCTGGCCACACGGCTTGGCGACAAGCTGCCGGGCACCACCGCAGACTTTATCGAGATGATGACCATGCTGCGCCGCCAGGGCATGACATCGCAAGCCATCCTGGGCGGCTTGGGCGAGTCGGCCGCGTATCTAGGCATCCAACTGCGGATGCCGGTCACAGGTGCGGCCGAGTTTGCAGCAAAGATGCAGGACGCCACGCAGACGGCCGAGAAGGACATGATGGGCCTGATGGACGTGATCCAACGGGCCTATTACTTGGGCGTGGACCCCACCAATATGCTGCAGGGCTTCACCAAGATCAGCGCGGTGATGCCCATCCTTGGGAAAAAGGGCCTTGAAGCCAGCAGCATGCTCGCGCCGCTGCTGGTGATGATGGATCAAACCGGCATGGCTGGCGAGGCTTCAGGCAACGCCATCCGCAAGGTGGTGCAGCTGTCCCTGGACCGCGAAAAAGTAGGCAAAGCAAACAAGTTGCTTGCTAGCCAGGGCGTCAAGCTGAATTTCTCCACCGCTGGTGGCAAATTCGCCGGCATGGACAACCTGTTCGACCAGCTGCAGAAGCTCAAGGCGGTGGATAACGATGAGCTGCGTATCGCCGCTCTGAAGAAGCTGTTCGGCGACGACGCCGAAACCCATCAGGTGCTCAACACTTTGATGGAAAAAGGCATTGACGGCTACCGCGAGGTGGTGAACAAGATGCAGGCGCAGGCCGATCTGCGCATGCGGGTGGACGCATCGCTCAAGACAGTAAGCGCTTCGGCCGAGGCCGCGCAGGGCAGCTTTACCAACATGCTCAAGGACATGGGCGCCACCATTGCCCCCGACCTTGTGAAGATCCTCAACGCCCTGGGCAACATGGCCAGCAGCATCGGTGCCTGGACGCGCGAAAACCAAGCCCTGGTGAAATGGACCCTTCGCGTCGTGGGCGGGCTCGCACTCGTCGTCACCGTCCTGGGTACGCTGGGCCTTGCGATAGCGTCCGTGCTGGGGCCGATGTTGATTGTTCGGCTTGTGATGTCGCGCATGGGCCTGGGCCTCGCAGGTCTGCGGCTGGGGTCTACCATCGCCAGCGCCGCCATGGGCGGGCTTTCACGCGTGGCCGCGCTCGCAGCCAGAGCGCTGACCCTGCTGCAGGCCGGCGCCGTGTGGCTGCTCGCAGGGCTGCGCGCGCTGGCGGTGTTCCTTGTAGCAAACCCCATAGTGGCCGCCCTCGCGCTGATGGCCACGGCCGCCTACATGGTGTGGCGCAACTGGGACGGCATCAAGGGCGGGCTCCTGGCCATCTGGCAGCAGCTGTCGGCCGCTGTGACTGCCTGGTGGGCCAGCACCTCGGCCGGCGCCGCAGCCCTGTGGCAAGACCTGGTGGCGTTGAAAGACCGCTTTTTCTCCGCAGGTGCTGACCTGATGTCCGGCCTTGCGAACGGCATCACCAGCCGTCTGGCGGCCGTGCGCGAGGCGGTGGTGGGCGCAGCCGATGCCGTGGGCGCCTGGTTCCGCGAGAAGCTGGGCATTGCCTCGCCGTCCAAGGTGTTCATGCAGTACGGCGGCTGGATCAGCGAGGGGGCAGCACTGGGCATTGCGGGCGGCCAGGGCGCGTTGCGCTCTGCGGCGCTGGCCATGGCTACAGCAGCAACCGCCACCATGCCCTTGGCGGCCGATGCTGCGGCGCTGCGCATCGACACTCGCGCGCCGCTGGGTGCGGCCGGCACTGCGGGCCCGAGCGGCGGTGGTGCGGGCAACGTCTACAACATCACCGTCAACGCCGTGCCAGGCATGGACGAGCGAGCGGTGGGGCGGGCCGTGGCGGCCGAGCTGGACCGCCGGGAGCGTGCAGGCCGCTCGCGCACCCTGTCGTCCCTGCATGACATCGACTGACCGGAGCACACCATGCACATGATGGCCCTCGGGCAATTCCTGTTCAGCCTGCCTACGCTGTCCTTCAACGACTTCAAGCGGCAGACCAGCTGGCGCCACCCCACAAACTCGCGCGTGGGCGCGCGCCCTGCATCCCAGTCGCTGGGGCCGGGTGACGACACGATCGGACTGTCGGGCCTGCTGGTGCCCGAGTTCGCAGGCAAACGCATCTACCTTGACCAGCTGCGCGACATGGGCGACAGCGGCAAGGCCTTTGCGCTGGTGTCTGGCGCGGGCGAATCCTTCGGCGCCTTCGTCATCGAGAACGTGAACGAAACCGGCACGCTCCACACCGGGCAGGGCGTGCCGCGCCGCGTGGAGTTCGACCTGCAGCTCAAGCGCGTTGACGACATCAAGGCCGAGCCCGGCGGCGGCGTGGACCCCGGCCCCATTGATGACTACTGGGAGTGGTGGCTGTGAGCGACCACCTGCAGACCGCGCAGCTGTACGACGCGCCGGCCTACGCGCTCACGGTTGACGGCCGCGACATCACGGCCAACGTCCGGGCGCGCCTGATGTCGCTCACCCTCACCGAATCCCGCGGGGATGAGGCCGACCAGCTCGACATAGAGTTGGACGATACGGACGGTCAGATGAACCTGCCGCCCAAAGGCGCAGAGATTGCCTTGCAGCTGGGCTGGCGCGACTTCCGACTGGTGGACAAAGGCCTGTTCGAGGTGGACGAAATCGAGCACTCGGGCGCACCCGACCGCATCAGCATCCGCGCCAGGTCGGCCGAGATGCGCCGGCAGCTGCGCACACGCAACGAACGCAGCTGGCACGACACCACGCTGGGTGCCATCGTGGGCGACATTGCGCGGCGCAACAACCTCGCGCCCCGTGTAGACGCGGCGCTGGCCGATATCAAGGTGGCGCACATCGACCAGACGAACGAAAGCGACCTGCACTTTTTGACCCGCCTGGCCAAGAAGCACGACGCGGTGGCCACGGTGAAGAAGGGCCGCTTGGTGTTCCTTCCCATTAACGGCACACGCAGCAGTTCGGGTGAAGAATTGGAAGCCATCACGCTGACCCGTGCAGCCGGCGACAGCCACCGTTACCACACGGCCGACCGCCACAGCTACAGCGGCGTGCGCGCGTACTGGCACGACAAAGACCGCGCCGAAAAACGCTCTGTGCTAGTGGGCACCGAAGACAACGAAAAGCGCTTGAAGGACACATACGGGAGCGAGGCCGACGCCATGGCCGCCGCCCGTGCAGAGCAAGGCCGAGTTGAGCGAGGCAAAGCCACGATGGAGCTAACACTTGCCATGGGCCAGCCCACTTTAATGCCCCAAACACCTGTGAAGCTAACCGGGTTCAAACCCGAGCTCGACAGAACGCCTTGGCTAGTGGTCAAGCTCACACACAGTCTGGGCGATGGCGGGTTCACAACGCATATTGTGCTTGAGATACAGTCAGAAATACCTCGATAATGCGCTAATTGTCTAAGGAAAGCTATGGAACATCAAATGTCGCAAAGCATTGAGGGGATGGAACGTCACCTAAAACTGCGCCAAGGATTTTTTAAAGATTTATTAGCTGATGATGACTGGTCATTTGTAATTAAACTTAGTTCGCTCTTCGAAGCGGCTTGCACCCAAGCACTTGTAAAGCGGCTTGGAAAGCCAGAACTTGAAGAAGAACTAGGGTGGCTTGACATGGCAAACCACAGGTTCGGAAAAGTCCGCCTACTAGAATCCTTAGGAGCCATTACAAAAGGTCAGTACGACACCCTTACTGAACTTGCCACTCTCAGAAATACATTTGTTCATCAAGTCGGGCATGTTAATTCGACCATATCAGAATATCTTCAATCACTATCAATTCAAAGAAGAAATGAAATCATTAAAAAATTCACGCCGCCCGTACAAGGCGATATAGTCATTGGCGGTCATAAAATCGAAATTAAAACTTTTGTCAATGATAATATTAAGCTCGCTATTTGGCTTGCATGCTACGACATACTTGCCTGCCTACATCTTGATTTCACATACTCCGAGCTGGAACACATAACAAACAGCTATCAGCGCATAAACGAGCATTTAAAATCGCTATCCGTTTCTTTTAAGAGCAATATAGGTAAAATTAAGTAGACCGTTCACTTAAATTATTTTATAAAAGTGGTGAAAGCTTGCTGTGCAACAACCATTTAGCCGTGACGCTTTACATAGCCCCACCAGCAGCCGGACCAAGAAACGCGGACCTTTGTAACAACCAACTCTAACGAACACCTAAAAATCATGACAAAGGAATTAATCGAGGGAAATTTTCGGCATTTGCCTTTTTTTGAATTTTTAGCAGATGCCTCCTACCAGCACATAGTCGCAACCAAGTGCGATGACAGATATTCCGCCTCTCGCCATGTGCGAGCATCGATAATGGCATCAGCACTCAGCGTGGAATGTATTGCAAATTCGCTGATCAACTATATGCAGTTGCCAAAGAAAACAGCAGACGATATAGACAAATTACCAATCTTAAGCAAGATTGATACTTTCACATTATTATCCGACAAAACCTATATGGATCGAGGCGATGACCGAGTTGCGAAAATCACAGAGCTAATTCAGATTCGCAATGCATACGTTCATCCGAAAGAGCAAGTAATGAAGGTTGAGGTAGGAGAGATGAAGGATATGGGCACTGAATGGCACATGCCTATGGAAGTGACTGGGAAAGACTGGCCTGCTATTGGCATTCCAAGATCCGCTAAATTTTGGACCGTTAACCACTCGCTATCTGCTATGCAAGCGCTACAGCGATTTTACAAGTATCTATTTAGCCGAGTGCTAAAGTTCTCAGAAGATGAGATATTCAAAGTTTTCATCGAGCACTTTGAAGTGCGCAGCGTAATGGTTCCAGTAATCGATCCAGAACTCAGACGCGATGTGCAAGCGTTGATATCCTCGGGCGTCGATTTCACACAAGTTTTCCCCATGCTTAAAGAAACCTCCCGGCATAAAAATCAGGGGGTGCTTAAGGTCTGAGATCAATAAAACAAATCCACACTGGCTACCCTGTTTTCGGTAATGACCAACTGGACTTTGTGCGTACCCACTGAGGATCGCCGTCCGTGAGGGTGCATGACATGTATGTCTGGTCTGCCATATTGGCAATCGCTCCGGGCGAGTAGGCCTTGCCCTCGTAGTAGCAAGCCGGCCGGCCTTGCATAGCGCCAACAATGCTAATCAGGCTGATCGAGCAGAAAAAAAAACTAAAAAATAGACGCTGTATCGGGGCGCGTTGACGTACTTGTCTATGTTCACCACCGAATCGCCATGTATCACCGAGTCGCCGGCCACCACTTGGCCAGCGTCCCTGCGCACCCACACCTTGCCGCTCACATCCGGTCCCTTGCACTTGTTCTGCTTGTGGGCCGAATCTAACAGTTAGTTGCATTTGACCGCTTGCGCGGGCGCAGTGCGCCTACTTGCGCTTGCCGCCCATGGTGAACGTTACTGGCGCGTTGTTTGTCTGGTCGCCGATGACCTGTTGTCCAACGTCGCCGCCGATGTGCAATTGCGGCGCGCTGTTCACTGGGCTGGCGATGCTCGCTGCGCGCCGTGCCAATTCTGCGACTCCGGACAGCGTCGCCCTTCCGGCGTCGTCAGCCTGCGCGAACCCATCGAGCAACGCGCGCTCGGCTGGCGCCAGGGTGGCACTTGACAGGTCGGCGCGGCGCCCCGTCACGATGTACTGGACATCGGCCCCCACATTGGCGACTCCAGCCAAAAACGAAACATCGGGGAAGCGCGCGCCCTTCTCGTAGTTGATCACGGCGCCTTTCAGCACGCCACCGGCGCTACCGAATGCCTCCTGTGTGAGGCCCAGCCTCTCGCGCTCTTCCCTAAGTCTCGTAAAAATACTCATTTGAATAGCTAAAATACATTGACAGATACGCAAATGCGCACCACAATGCAATTACGTTGTAACCAATTGGCTCCTGATAGTACATGCACAGCACCACCATGTTGCAAACCAAATCCCCCATGTATGGCGCCGCGCCCGAGCGCTTGGTGCATGACAAACCTATCCCGCTTCGGCTCACCCAATCTGAACGGGATGAGGCCCTGCAAATGGCCGACGAAGACAGCCGCAGCGCTAGCAGTTTTGCGCTTCACGTGTACCGGCTGGGCCTTGTCGAGCACAAGCGCCGCCGAGCTGCCATGTCTGCCCACGCCTGAAAGCGCGCGCAGTGCCCCTCATTCAGATCATCCAGAAATCGCGCCGCATGGGCCTGTCAGCCATGCTCGCAGCCACCGCCCCAACGGCAGTAGCAACCCAGCGGCGTAGTGGCGATGCCTTTGACGCCATTCTGCTGGCGTTCCCGACCACGGATGCGAAGCCCGGTGCCGCTTCTGAGAACTACTTCACACCCGCGCCAGTTATCGAGGATCGTCACCCATGCGCATGATGTGCCCGCACTGCAAACAGAACGCCTACACGCGCCACAGTGGGCAACTGACCAACACCAGCCGCGAGACGATCTTCCAGTGCCGCAACTGGGAGTGCGGCCACGTGTTCTCTACGGTGACGGAAATCAATCGCACCATCTCCCCCAGCGCCACGCCTGATCCAACGGTGGTGCTTCCCATGTCCACGCACATCCAGCGCGCGTTGCTGCAGCAGCAGCTGCAGTCCATGCCATCGGCCGACTACCGGCCCCGTAATGCCGGCTTCATGACCGGCGACCTGTTCGGAGCGATGCCCGCCGCCGGGTAGCGCCCCCGCCCCCTCCCCTTTTTCACACGCCTGACGGTGCCCTTTTTAGGGCCCCGCGGGGATTCGTTCGCCTTGATTTTTTGGAATTGCCCATGTGTTTGATTGCCCTGCGCATATCTCTATTGGCCATCGCGCTGGTTGCCCTGGCGGTAGCCCTCAGTTCCCCGCCGCTGGTGTGGATAGCTGGCGCGTGGATGGTTATCAGCGTGGCGGCCATCGTGGCAGCACTCACGGGGATGGAGCCATGAACGCCCCAGCCTTTTTCCGCGTGACGCACATCGACGCGCAGCACTGCCGCCGCCGCATGCGCGTGCCGGCCGTCAACCGCGCCAGCGCCGTGGCCTGGGTGGTGCAGCTGTATGGCGACGGCTGGTATGTGGCGGCGGTGCGCGAGGGCAAAGGCTGCTGAGCATGTCGGACACCTCGCAATTTCACCCACTGCCATCGGCCGAAGCGCTGGGCCACTACACACGCTTGTTCGGCGTGGGCAATGGCTCGCTGCGCGACGAGTTCGTGAAGGCCGCCAGCAAAAAACAGTGGTCGGATGCCGAGTCGCGCGAGTGGGCGCGCTTGGCTGAAACGCACCGTATGGCGCTGATGCTGTTGGCCGGGGTGGACGGCGACCTGGGCGTGTTGGCGCAGCGCCACTGGCGCGAGCTGCCAGAGCCCGAGCGCATCGCCTTGAAGGCAGAGGCACGGTTTGCGCGGCGCGAGTTCTCGCGGCTGCATGCACTCACGGGGCGGTGGTGATGGCCAAACACCAATACCAAGACTGGGGCACTGTTGAGCGGTGGCAGGCCAACACACTGGCCGCCAAGCTCATGGCCACGTTGCCCAAACAATGGGCCGAGGGTGTAGCAGGGCTGCGGGCCAATGAGCCGGGCACGCCTGCATGGCAGCGCAACAGTGCATGGCTGGAGCGCCTGCACGCCTTCAAGGACGAGCACGGCGACGCGCTGCAGTGGAGCATGAGCGATTCGGACGTGTGCGAGCGCGCCACCGCTGTGGCCGAAGGCGTCACGCGGTTGATGGATCTGTGGCCTGAGCCGCTGACCGAGGCCGAGCAAAAGGCGCTTGTGTTGGCATCGTGCGCGCTGCTGGAAGTGGACCCGCCCGAGGCAGAGACGCGCAAGGGCGTGATTGGCAAGGGCCAGGATGCCGCGTTTTGGCGCAAGCGCCTGCGCCAGAAGGTGGCCCGGGTGCGCGAGCTGGGCGCCATCAAGCTGGGCGTGGTGAACCACCAGAACGGCGGCTACTGCAGCAATGCAGCGGTGGAGAACCGCCAGCAGCAGCTGGCCCGCGCCGCGGCCATGATGGACAACACGCTGGTACGCAATGAGGCCGGCCAGGTGTACCGGCTGGGCGAGCTGGCAAAGCTGGGTGTGTCCGACCGCGATGTGCGCCGCGGCGAGCTGATGGTGCGTATTCGCGGCTGCGAGGAATATGCCGATGCAGCGGGCCACGTGGGCCTGTTCTTCACGCAGACCCTGCCCAGCCGGTTTCACGCCATGCTGGCGCCGCCCAAGGGCTCGCGCCTGCCATCGCGCAAAAACCCGAAATATGACGGCTCCAGCCCACGCGAGGGGCAGGCCTGGTTGTGCAAGCGCTGGGCCGAGGCGCGCACGGCGCTGGACAAGGCCGGCATCCGGTTCTACGGCTTCCGGGTGGCAGAGCCGCACCACGATGGGTGCCCACATTGGCATTCGCTGTTCTGGTTTCAGTCGCGGGAAGAAGCGCGCCTTGCCTCCGTCATCATCCGCCAGCACTGGTTGAAGCCCGAGGCCGACGAGTTCCCCGAGGTGACGTGCAAGAAGACCCGCGCGCACCTGCAGACCCGCCAGCCCGGCGCCCGTAAAAACCGGGTCAACGTGAAGTGGCTCGATGCCGGCGGCGCTGCCGCGTACATCGCCAAATACGTGGCCAAGAACGTGGGCGGGTCGTACCAGATCAACCACCTTGACGGCCAGGGCGAGGGCCATGCACAGGGCCAGCTGTTCGACGTGAACTCGGGCGACGTGCCCGGCTATGTGCGTGTCGACGCCTGGGCTGCGACCTGGGGCATTCGGCAGTTTCAGCCCATCGGACAGCCCAGCGTGGTGGCCTGGCGCGAGATGCGCCGGGTTACTCACGATCAGGTGGAGCAAGCCCGCATCGAGGGCGACACCATCGCCTGGCGCATCTATGGCGCCGTGCACAAGGTGGGCTCCATCAAGGCCGACTGGCGCCGCTTCATGGAGCTGATGGGCGGCCCCTGCCGAAAGCGCGGAGAGTGGGCCATGTCGGTGGCGCACCGCGAAACCGAGACAAAGAACCGCTACGGCGAGACCGTCGAAAAGAAAGTGGCCGTGGGATTGCAGCTGCAGTCCGGCCGCTGGTTGATCTCGCGCCGCCAGGCATGGAACAGGGTCGCCGTTGGCACCCCGGACCCGGCTGCTCGCGCCGCGCAGGCGGCGCCTTGGACTTGTTTCAATAACTGTAGAGCGCGCCTGACCGGCGAACTCCGCAGAGCGTTTTTAGGCCGGGGCCGTCACGAAATCGAGGACTGGACCCCGCAGCCCGAACCCCAGCAGCCGCCAACCCGGCCCGCTGCGCCCCCTTCCCCCGAGTTTTTTCAACCCTGAACCACTGCAGGAGGTATGACCGTGCCCGCAAAACTGACCATGCCCACGCTGGGCGGCCTCACGAATCCCAAATTTCGCTACGTCGATAGGGATCACACCAACATCGCCGAGACGTTCAAACGCGCCCGCCGTGCCCTGGCCAGGGCACAGCAAGAGGCGCAGTCCGCGCAGCAGACGCTTGAGCTTGAGCCAGAGCGCGCCACCGTGGTGACGTTGCCCCAGCGTGCCGGCCGCCGCAGTGCATGACGCCCGAGGAACAAGCGCTATGGACTCCAGCAATCTGCCTGCACTGCACCCACGGGCACCCACTCGCCCAGCAGTTGCTGTGCCACTGCCCGGCGCTGGTGGCCGCGCACGGGGTGCAACCGGTGGGGGTGATGCGCTGCCGGGCCGACGCGTGCGCCCAAGCGCAGCACCGGTCCATACCGCTGCATTCGGTGCACTGACTGGCAATGGCGAGCCCGCAGGGATGAACCTGCAGGCCCTGGCCCAGCTGGTGCCACCGCTGCGCGGCTGCGCGCTGTGCGCACACGGCCTGGACCGTGACGGCGTGCGCCATTGCCACGCGCCGGCCGTGCGCCAGGTCTTCGGCGTGCAGCCGGTGGCCATTGCTCGCAGCCGCGTAGAGGCGTGCGGCCCTGGCGCTGCGCACATGCATATGCCGGCCTGGGGTGCCACGGCATGACAGCGCCCACCGCCGACGCGATGCGCGCCGCTCTGCAGTCCATGGCACGCCTGCCGGCCTGCCGCGAATGGCCCGCCGACTACGACGCCGTCATGGCCGACCCGGTGCGCAGGCGTCTGGTGCGGCTGCAGGCCACGTTCCTGACGCGCGTTGCTGCCGAGAAGGCGGCCGCCCGCTCGCCGCAGGCCTCGAAGCTGAACAAGCGCCCTCCCTGTTTTGACCACAAGCGCGCCGCCGCCGGCGACCGCGACGACTGATTCACATACCCCAAGGAAACCCATGAAACAACCCCTGATCGTTGCTCTCACCGGCAAGCCGTCGAGCGGCAAGAAGACCATCGCGTCGATGCTGGCCCCTAGCCAGGGCTTCGCGGCTTTGTCGTTCGCCGACGCCGTGCGGCGCGACGCTGCGCAGGCTTGGCGCCTGGACGTGCGCCTGCTATCTGACCCTGGCTTGCAGCACGTCCCTTTGAATTCGCTGGCCGCCGGCATGTGCAGCGACCCCGCGTTCATGCTGTGGCTGACCGATGGCGGCGAGCAGTTGCCGCCGCCGCGCTCGCCCGCATGGGTCATCCAGCGCTGGTCCGAGTTCCGCTGCCGGTTCATCCCTGATTTCTACTGCCGTCAGATTGAACGCCAGATCGGGCGGCTGGTGGGCTGTGGGTGGTCCCGCATCGTCGTGTACGACCTGGCCACTGCCGCGCAGCAAACCATGCTGCACCGCCTGGGCGCCAAGGTGGTGCGCGTGCACCGCATCGACATGGCCACCGCGCAAGCGCAGACCCTAGACGGCGTGCCTGGGCTCACGATCAAGTCGCACGCGGACATTGAAAACACCGGCTCGCTGGAAGGGCTGGCCGCTGCCGTTGTGGACTGCATGGAATTTCTTGAAGTGCTGGTGCTGACTCCCTACCAGCGACTGGTGACGGAGGCTGAGTAATGCTAGCCGTTCAAAAAGTCGTGCCGCTGCTGCGTCTGCCAAGCGTACTGCAGGCCACCGGGGTGGGTCGAACCACCTTGTACGAACGCATCAAGGATGGTTTGTTCACGCCCCCCATCAAGTTGGGTGCCCGGGCATCGGCCTGGCCGGCCAATGAGGTTCAGGCATGCAACGATGCAATCATCAAGGGGAGCGACACCGAAGAAATTAAGGTGCTGGTGGCTCGCCTAGTGCAGGGCCGAAGTTTGCTGAAGTAAGCAGCCTCGCCGAGGCGTGTCATTTTGAGCGATAGCGTGAATGGCAGCATTTAAGCCCGCTGCTAGCGCTTCTATGATGGCTCCTATCGGTCAGAAGCAGCCGGTGGATGCAGACGATGGCGGGCGCTACTCATTAGAGTTATGCAGCCTTTTTGCGGAGCGGCCATGCCCCTTGTCTAGCGTAATGCTGCAGCTGGTAGGAAGGGTTTAAAGGAGCTTGAACTAAAGCTTTGCTCCGCAATGGTGGCAAGCGCGCGTCTCGAAGATCGCTATAGTTTCTCCCGCTTCGCCGCCCGGCTCTTGAAACACGAGAGCACGCTTTCTGCAGGTAGAACATCGTAGAAGCAGGGCTCCAAATATGCTCACAAAAAGCCCAGTGAGACCAATCATGAACGACCAGATTGACCAACTAAAGAGGACCTCGTACTTGGCGAGGCTGAAGGCACTGATTGGCACTGCCACAGCGATTCCGACCAAGACCATTGCCAGGCTGCCAAGTGGAACGTAGCGCATGAATGCTAGCAATGCCTGTCGCATATTAAGGTCGAATTGCCTCATGTTTGAGTGATTGGCTAGCCGAGGGCCAGTCCGGTTAAAGGAGAGGTTATGGGTTCGAGTTTCACGGTAAAAATGCGGATGAATGAGGATACCTTGCGTGCCTCCATGTTGGCGGGCCAGTTATCCATCTGCGCGTGAAAAGTCCACTTTCTCAACACGGAAGAGTAATCGCGTGACCTCGAAGAACGTCAAGGTGGTCCGCCCAAAACTGCATCAGCGTGGTGCGCTGGGGCAGATACGTGGCGTGGTTGTACGCGGAGCTCACGCGGTCCCGCTCTTGGTGCGCCAGCTGCAGTTCGATGACGGCGTGATCCTGGCCAAGTTCATGCAGCACCGTCGAAGCGATGCCACGGAACCCATGGCCCGTCATTTCCCCCTTGTAGCCCATGCGGTACAGCGCAAACAGAATCGCGTTGTTGCTCATCGGCTTTTCATGATCGTGTCCACCCGGGAACAGCAGGGTATTGCCTGTTCCCACCCGCTGCAGGGCCTGCAGCACTGCCACCGCTTGGGTGGACAGTGGCACGATGTGTTCGGTTTTCATCTTCATGCGGCCGGCGGGTATGCGCCACTGTGACGCCGCCAGATTGAATTCCGACCATTCCGCCTTTATCAGCTCGCTGGTGCGCACGAACGTCAACGCCATCAGGTGAATGGCCAGGCGCGTGCGAACGTGCCCCCGGTAGTCGTCCACATCGCGCAGCAGCTGCGGCAGTTTCGCAACGTCCACCCGCGCATAGTTTTGCTCTCGGACCGGCGCCAGCACATCAGCCGGCTGAACATCGCCGCACGGGTTGTGCTCTGCCAGGCCGTGGCCTATGGCATACCGGAACACCTGCCCCGAAATCTGGATGGCCCGCCGCGCCAAGTCGTGCGCACCGCGCTGTTCCACCTTCTTTGCCATGGCCACGATTTGCGGGGCCTTGATGTTGAAGATTGGCAAGGCGCCAATCTGTGGGAACGCATCGAGCTCCATGCGGCGCAGCACTTGGTCGGCGTGCTTCTTCGACCGCGTGCGCGCCCAGCTCGCGTGCCACGACCTGGCCACGGTCTCGAAAGAGTTATCGGCGGCCACAGCGCTGGCCCGTTTTTGAGCCTGTCGCTTTGCCGAAGGGTCCGACCCGTCAAGCACCTGGCGCCGTGCATCGTCGCGGGCCTTGCGGGCCTGCAGTAGCGATACATCAGGGTAGACGCCCAGGCTTAGGCGCTTTTCCTTTCCTTCCATGCGGTACTTGAACCGCCACCATTTGCCGCCAGAGGGTGCGACTTCGAGGTAAAGGCCGTCCGCGTCGTACAGCTTGCGCGGCTTTTCAGCAGGTTTCGCCGCCTTGATGGCGGTGTCGGTGAGGGGCATGTGGGGCAACTCCGGGCAGTGGGGCAATTGCTGCCCCAAAAGTTGCCCCAAAGTATAGGCGGCTGTCCGCGGACGATGCCGGACGATGAAGAACGCGAAAAGCCGCGCCACAAAAGAGAAATCCGCCAGGTCCGTATCTCTACGAACACTGGCGGATGAGTAAATGGTCGGCGTGGCGGGATTCGAACTCGCGACCCCTTGCACCCCATGCAAGTGCGCTACCAGGCTGCGCTACACGCCGACAAGACTTAGATTATATGCAGAAAAATGCTAGGTCAGAGAAAGTAACGCACGAATCTCAAATAATTCTTTGCGCACCGCATTCGAGTCCAGCGAATAGCCCACCGCATCGATGGACAAGCTCTGCGCGCTGTCGATCAGCATGCTGGGCAGCTCGGTGCCGCCGTCCGCGGCATCGCCTTCTGCACCGGCCTCATCGCGGGCCGGATGCGCGAGTTCCTGCAGACGATTGCGGGCGCCACTGATGGTGAAGCCCTGGTCGTACAGCAGGTCCCGGATGCGGCGGATCATGAGCACTTCGTGGTGCTGGTAGTAGCGGCGGTTGCCGCGCCGCTTCATGGGCCGCAACTGCGTGAACTCCTGCTCCCAGTACCGCAGCACGTGGGGTTTTACGCCGCACAGCTCCGCGACCTCACCGATGGTGAAGTAGCGTTTAGCGGGTATGGAAGGAAGAGGTGTGCCCATCGAGAAAGCGTTTCAGACCAGGGAGCCGCGTAGCGTACTGCACTGACGCAAACACCGCCAGTGAACAGAAACATTCCGGTCACAAAACGGTACAAATTCACTCAGGGCGCCACAACCGCCGTCTGAATTTGCTCCTTGAGCTTGCTGCTGGCGTGAAACGTCACCACACGGCGCGCTTTGATGGGGATGGCCTCCCCGGTGCGCGGATTGCGGCCGGGGCGCGGTGCCTTGGTGCGGATCTGAAAGTTGCCGAAACCCGAGAGCTTGACGTCCTTGCCCTCGACCAGGCTTTGCGCGATCAGATCGAAGAACGCGTCGATCATGTCCTTGGACTCGCGCTTGTTCAGGCCGATCTGATCGAACAGCAGATCGGCCAGTTGCGCCTTGGTCAGTGCCGGTGTCTCCAGGCTTTCGACGGCGAATTCGATCATGGCATCACTCCCCTCTTGGGCAATTTCGTTGTCATCAAACACGCAGGCGCGCACCGGTGCGCTGCACCAGTTGGGCCACCACGGCCTGCATCGCGGCCTCGATTTCGGCCTCGGTCAGCGTGGCTTCGTCACGAGCCAACGTCAGGCGCACGGTAACGCTCTTCTCGCCCTGAGCAAGGCCACCAGCGGGTGATTCCTCGCCTTCGCGCAGCGGCTTGGGACGGTACACGTCATACAGCACCGCCGAGCGCAACATGCCACCTGGCAGAGCCTGCTGAACCGCCGAAATGATTTCGTCGTGCGTTACCCTTTCGGCGACCACCACGGCCTTGTCACGCTCGACCGCCTGGTGCTTGGCCACGGCCTTGAACTGAGGCACCACGCGCTGCAGCACGGCGCCGAGTTCGAGCTCGAACAGCACCGGGGCCAGCGGCAGGTCCCAGGACTGGCGCCACTGCGGGTGCAGCTCGCCCACAAAGCCGATGGCACGGCCGTCCACCAGCACGCGCGCGCAGCGGCCGGGGTGCATGGCCGGGTGCGTGGCGGGCTCGAAGCTGGCCTGCAGCGGGGCCAGCAAGGCCTCCACGTCGCCCTTCACATCGAAGAAGTCGATAGCCTGCTCCTTGCGCCCCCACTGCAGCGCATCGTTCGGGCCGTAGGCCAGGCCGGACACGCGCATGGGTTGGTCGAAGCCTTCGACGGTGGTGTCGGTGTTGCGCACCGTGGCGTCGCGCAGGAACACGCGGCCCAGCTCGAACACGCGCACGCGCTGGGCCTTGCGGTCCAGGTTGAATTTCAGCACTTGCAGCAGCGAACCGAGCAGCGTCGAGCGCATCACGCTCATCTGGCTGGCGATGGGGTTGAGCAGCTTGATGGGCTGCGCGTTCGCGGCCAGCTCGTGCTCCCAGCGCTCTTCGACAAAGCTGAAGTTGATGGTCTCCTGGTAACCCAGCCCGGCCAGCGAGCGGCGCACGGCAAACGGGCTGCGCGTGGCCTCGGCCGGCAGCTTGGGCGTGATGGGCGCCAGGGGCGGCGTGGTGGGCAGGTTGTTGTAGCCCACCATGCGCGCCACTTCTTCGATCAGGTCTTCTTCGATGGTGATGTCGAAGCGGTACGCGGGCGGCGTGACAGTGAGCGTGCCTTCGCCCTGCACCACCGGCAGGCCCAGGCGGGCCAGCACATCGGCGCACTGCGCCTGGGTCAGGGGCATTCCGATGACCTTGGAGGCACGCGCCACGCGCAGCGTGACGGGCTGGGGCACCGGCAGGTTTACGGACTGGTCGTCCATGGGGCCGCAGGCGGTCTCCGGCGTGCCGCAGATATCGATGACCAGCTGGGTGATGCGCTCGATGTGCTCGACCGTGAGGCTCGGGTCCACGCCGCGTTCGAAGCGGTGGCCGGCATCGGTGGAGAAGTTGAAGCGGCGCGAGCGCCCGGCCACGGCCTTGGGCCACCAGAAGGCGGCTTCGATATAGATGTGCTTCGTGTCGTCGGACACGGCGGTGGCGTCGCCGCCCATGATGCCGGCGAGCGACTCGACCTGCTGCTCGTCAGCGATCACGCCGACCTTGTCGTCCACGGTGATGGTGTTGCCGTTGAGCAGCTTGAGCTGCTCGCCCGGCTTGCCCCAGCGCACGTCCAGGTCGCCGTGAATCTTGTCCAGATCAAAAATGTGCGACGGCCGGCCCAGTTCGAACATCACGTAGTTGGAGATGTCGACCAGCGGCGACACGCCGCGCTGACCGCAGCGCGCCAGGCGGTCCAGCATCCACTGGGGCGTGGCGGCGCGCGTGTTCACGTTGCGCACGATGCGGCCGGAGAAGCGGCCGCACAGGTCGGGCGCGCTCACCTTGACGGCGAGCTTGTCGGACAGCTTTGCCGCCACCGCGGGGAACGAAGGCTGCTGCAACGGCACGCCGGTGAGGGCCGACACTTCGCGCGCAATGCCGTACACGCTGAGGCAGTGCGCCAGGTTGGGCGTGAGCTTGAGCGTGAACAGCGTGTCGTCCAGGTTCAGGTGGGTGCGGATGTCCTGGCCCACGGGTGCAGAGTCGTCGAGCTCGAGCAGACCGCCATGGTCTTCAGACAGCTTGAGCTCGCGGGCCGAGCACAGCATGCCCTGGCTCTCCACGCCGCGCAGCTTGCCGACCTTGATGAGGAACGGCTTGCCGTCGTCGCCGGGCGGCAGCTCTGCGCCCACCATGGCACACGGCACCTTGATGCCCACGCGGGCGTTGGGCGCGCCGCACACGATGTTGAGCAAGGCGCCCTGCCCCACATCCACCTGGCACACGCGCAGGCGGTCGGCATCAGGGTGTTGCACGGCTTCTTTGATTTCGCCCACCACAATCTTGGTGAAGGGCGGCGCCACGGGGCGCAGCTCTTCCACCTCGAGGCCGGCCATGGTCAGCGTCTCGGCCAGCTCGGCCGTCGAAAGGGGTGGGTTGCAGAACTCGCGCAACCAGGATTCAGGAAATTGCATAGTCGGACTCTTGTTCTAAAGGATCGGCGCGCTGCCGCCAGGCGTGCGCGCGTGCGTCGCTCAATCGACAGGCTTTACTGGAACTGCGACAGGAAGCGGATGTCGCCGTCAAAGAACAAGCGCAGGTCGTTCACGCCGTAGCGCAGCATGGTCAGGCGGTCGGGGCCCATGCCGAAGGCAAAGCCGATGTATTTTTCTGGGTCCAGGCCCATGTTGCGCACCACGTTCGGGTGCACCTGGCCGGAGCCGGCCACTTCCAGCCAGCGGCCGGCCAGCGGGCCGGTCTGGAACTGGATGTCGATCTCGGCGCTGGGCTCGGTGAAGGGGAAGAAGCTCGGGCGAAAGCGCAAGACCAGGTCGTCGCTTTCGAAGAACGTGCGGCAGAACGCCGTGAAGATGACCTTCAAATCCTTGAAGCTCACGTTTTCGCCGATCCACAGGCCTTCGCACTGGTGGAACATGGGCGAGTGCGTGGCGTCGCTGTCCACCCGGTAGGTGCGGCCCGGCGCGATGACGCGGATCTCTGGCATGGGCTGGCCAGCGTCCAGCAGCGCACGGTTCTTCTTCACATGCTGCACCGCGTGGCGGATCTGCATCGGGCTGGTGTGGGTGCGCAGCAGGTTGGGGGCGGTGTCAGTGCCGCCCTCCACGTAGAAAGTGTCGTGCATCGAACGCGCAGGATGGTCTTCCGGCGTGTTCAGTGCGGTGAAGTTGAACCAGTCGGTCTCGATCTCGGGGCCCTGGGCCACGTCGAACCCCATGGAGCCGAAGATGCCCTCGATGCGCTCGAGCGTGAGCGACACCGGGTGCAGCCCGCCCTGTCCGCGCTGGCGGCCCGGCAGGCTCACGTCCAGCGCTTCGGCCTTGAGCTGCACCTGCAGCTCGGCATCGGCCAGCGCCTGGCGCCGTGCCGTGAGAGCGGCTTCGATGGCCTGCTTGGCAACGTTGATGGCGGCGCCGCGGGATTTCTTTTCCTCGACGGACAGCTGCGCCATGCCCTTCATGAGCTCGGTCACGCGGCCCGACTTGCCCAGAAACTGCGCCTTGGCGTTTTCCAGATCAGCAGGGGTGGCGCTTTGGGCAAACAGTTGCGTCGCGCTTTCGACCAGGGAATCCAACTCGTTCATATCGACTCTTGAAAATGAACAAGGGCTAGCGCTCTTTCAAGCCCTAGCCCTTGCTGTTATTGCGCAGGCAGCTATCAAAAAGATAGCCGCCCATCGTGAACTCAAGCAGCCAGTTTGGCCTTGACTTGGCTTACGATGCTGCCAAAGGCAGCCTTGTCGTGCACTGCGAGGTCGGCCAGCATCTTGCGGTCGATCTCGATGGATGCCTTCTTCAGGCCGTTGGTGAACTGGCTGTAAGTCAGGCCCAGTTCGCGCGAAGCGGCGTTGATACGGGCGATCCACAGTTGGCGGAACACGCGCTTCTTGTTGCGGCGGTCACGGTAGGCATATTGCCCAGCCTTCATTACCGCCTGTTTGGCGATACGGTAGACATTACCGCGGCGACCACGGAAACCCTTAGCAAGGGCGAGAACTTTCTTGTGACGGGCACGGGCCGTTACACCACGTTTGACGCGAGGCATGTATGTACTCCTTGTTCGTCGTTAATTAAACGCCCATGCCGGGCAGCATTTGCGCGATGTGACCCATATTGGTCTCATGCACAGCAACTGAACCACGCAATTGGCGCTTGTTCTTGGTGGTCTTCTTGGTCAAGATGTGACGCTTGAAGGCTTGACCGCGCTTGACGGTGCCACCGGGACGAACGCGGAAACGTTTTTTCGCGCTGCTCTTGGTCTTCATTTTGGGCATGTGAATGCTCCTTTTTCGTTGTGCTCGTGAGGCGTTTGCAAACCGATCTGCAAACTTGTTGGCCCCGAGCCACTTTTTCAGCCGGCTTGCACCGGCTGTGCGGCAGCGCGTGAACACTGCCTATCGCCAGGCCTGCCCCTTGCGGAGCGGACCCGGCAAATTCTGTCTCTATCTCTATGTCTCTCTGTGCGGCAGTGCCGCCCGCCTCAGGCAGCGCTGCCCGAAGGCGCGCTTTCAGTGGCAGCTGGCTTGGCGGCAGCGATCTTCTTCTTGCCAGGCGCAATCATCATGATCATCTGGCGGCCTTCCAGCTTGGGAAACTGCTCGATGATGATGGAGTCGGCCAGCTCATCGCGAATGCGGTTGAGCAGTGCCAGACCCAGCTCCTGGTGCGTGATTTCGCGGCCGCGAAAACGCAGCGTGATCTTGCACTTGTCACCCTCCGCCAGAAAGCGGCGGATGTTGCGCATCTTGATGTTGTAGTCGCCATCGTCCGTACCCGGACGGAATTTGACTTCCTTGATCTCGATGACCGTCTGCTTGGCCTTGGCTTCAGCAGCGCGCTTTTGTTCCTGGTACTTGAACTTGCCGTAGTCCATCAGGCGGCACACCGGCGGATTCGCTGTGGCAGCGATTTCCACCAGATCCACATCCAGCTCGCCCGCCATACGCAGGGCTTCCATGAGGCTGACCACGCCCAAAGGCTCATTCTCTGGCCCGGACAGACGGACTTCCGGGGCCATGATTTCACGGTTCAGGCGGTGCTTGCGCTCTTCACGGTGGCGACGATCACGAAATTCAGTAGCGATGGCTATCTTCCTTCAATCAAAATACTACAAAAAATGTAGCTACAACCGCACAGCTGGCGCGCGACAAAGCACGATTTGAATCAAACTCAGGCTTTGGTGGCGATGTCTTGGGCGATCAACTCAGCGAACGCTTCAATGGACATCACGCCGAGGTCACGATTACCCCGGGCGCGCACTGCGACGGCTCCTGCAGCCTTTTCCTTGTCGCCCGCGACGAGGATGTACGGCAGCTTTTGCAACGAATGCTCCCGTATTTTATACGTAATCTTCTCGTTGCGCAGATCTACCGCCACCCTAAGGTCTTGATTCGGCAGTGCTTTTTCAAGCTTTGCGGCAATTTCGCGACAGTAATCGGCCTGTGCGTCGGTGATATTGAGCACCGCCACCTGCACCGGAGCCAGCCACACGGGGAAGGCGCCAGCGTAGTGCTCGATCAGCATGCCGATGAAACGCTCCATGCTGCCCACGGTGGCGCGGTGCAGCATCAGCGGGCGCTTGCGAGTGCCGTCCTCGGCCACGTATTCGGCGTCCAGGCGCTCGGGCAGGTTCGGGTCGATCTGCATCGTGCCGCATTGCCACTGGCGGCCCAGCGCGTCTTTCAGCGTGTACTCGATCTTGGGGCCGTAGAAGGCGCCCTCGCCCTCGGCGATCTCGAACTCGCAGCCCGAGTGGCGCAGGCCGTCCATCAGCGCCTTCTCGGCGCGGTCCCACGATTCGTCGGTGCCGATGCGCGCGGCCGGCCGCGTGGCCACCTTGTAGATGATGTTGGTGAAGCCGAAGTCCTTGTAGACCTTCTGCACCAGCGCCGTGTAGTTGGCGCACTCTTCCAGCACCTGCTCTTCGGTACAGAAGATGTGGCCGTCGTCCTGCGTGAAGCCGCGCACGCGCATGATGCCGTGCAGGCCGCCGGTGGGCTCGTTGCGGTGGCAGGCACCGAATTCGCCGTACCGCAGCGGCAGGTCGCGGTAGCTCTTGATGCCCTGCTTGTAGATCAGGATGTGGCCGGGGCAGTTCATCGGCTTGAGCGCGTACTCGCGCTTTTCCGACTCGGTGGTGAACATGTTCTCGTGGTACTTGTCCCAGTGGCCGGTCTTCTCCCACAGCTGCTTGTCCAGGATCTGCGGGCCCTTGACCTCCTGGTAGCCGTTGTTGCGGTACACGCGGCGCATGTACTGCTCCACCTCCTGCCACAGGGCCCAGCCCTTGGGGTGCCAGAACACGGTGCCGGGCGAGTGCTCGTCCATGTGGAACAGGTCGAGCTCGCGGCCCAGCTTGCGGTGGTCGCGCTTTTCGGCCTCTTCCAGCATGGTGAGATACTGCTGCAACTCGTCCTTCGTCGCCCAGGCCGTGCCGTAGATGCGCTGCAGCATCTCGTTGCGGTGGTCGCCGCGCCAGTAGGCACCGGCCACCTTCATCAGCTTGAAGAATTTGAGCTTGCCGGTGCTGGGCACGTGGGGGCCGCGGCACAGGTCTTCGAACGCGCCTTCGCGGTACAGGCTCACATCCTCGTTGCTGGGGATGCTGGCGATGATCTCGGCCTTGTAGTTCTCGCCCAGACCCTTGAAATACGCCACCGCCTCATCGCGCGGCAGCACGCGGCGCGACACGGGCTCGTCCTTGGCGGCCAGCTCGGTCATGCGCTTTTCGATGGCGACCAGGTCTTCAGGCGTGAAGGGGCGCTTGTACGCAAAGTCGTAGAAGAAGCCGTTCTCGATCACCGGGCCGATGGTGACCTGGGCTTCCGGGAACAGATCCTTGACGGCGTAGGCCAGCAAGTGGGCGGTGGAGTGGCGGATTACGTCCAGGCCATCGGCATCCTTGGCCGTCACGATGGACAGCGGGCTGTCGGCCGTGATCTGGTAGCTGGTGTCCACGACCTTGAAGCCTTCACCACCTTCGGCGGGGATCTTGCCGGCCAGGGCCGCCTTGGCCAGGCCGGTGCCGATCGAGGCGGCCACTTCAGCGACCGTGACCGGGCCGGGAAACTCGCGCTGCGAACCATCGGGAAGGGTGATGTGAATCATGGGACGACTGCTCTTTCTTTGGAATCAGTACGAAAAGGTATGAGGGTGGGTGCGGGCACGCGCCAGGCCCAAAAACAAAAAAGCGCGGAACAGGTCCGCGCTTTTGGAGGGGTGTGCAATCTCGTGCAGGCGCGAACAGCCAGCCTTAACGGCCGGTCGACATCTCCGATGTAGTTCGCGGTGTCATAACCAGATTGCCTTTCTCGCTCTTGTGCAGTGAATTTGCCCACATTTTAACCCCGACCCAAGCAAAAAAGCCCGAAGCGGGTGCTTCGGGCTTTACAGACTGTCGGGTTTTGATGGGTTTTGCGCCACACCGAGGCGGCGCAAAACCTCTCCATCCGCCCGCTGATCAGTGGAACTGCTCTTCTTCGGTCGAACCCGTCAGGGCCTTCACGCTGGACGAGCCGCCCTGGATCACCGTGGTCACGTCGTCGAAGTAGCCTGCGCCCACTTCCTGCTGGTGCGACACGAAGGTGTAGCCCTTGTCGCGTGCGGCAAATTCTGGCTCTTGCACCATGTTCACGTAGTGCTTCATGCCTTCGCCGTTGGCGTAAGCGTGGGCGAACTGGAAGGTGTTGAACCAGTTGATGTGGATGCCGGCCAGCGTGATGAACTGGTACTTGTAGCCCAGTGCCGACAGGTCTTCCTGGAACGACGCGATCTGGCTGTCGTTGAGGTTCTTCTTCCAGTTGAACGATGGCGAGCAGTTGTACGACAGCAGCTTGCCGGGGCAGGCGGCGTGCACGGCCTGGGCAAATTCACGGGCGAAGCCGATGTCTGGCACGCCGGTTTCGCACCACACCAAGTCGGCGTAGGGGGCGTAGGCCACGCCGCGGCTGATGGCTTGCTCCAGGCCGTTCTTCACGCGGTAGAAGCCTTCTTGCGTGCGCTCGCCGGTCAGGAAGGGCTTGTCGTTGGCGTCGTGGTCGGACGTGATCAGGTTGGCGGCTTCTGCGTCGGTGCGGGCCAGCACGATGGTGGACACGCCCATCACGTCAGCGGCAAAACGTGCGGAGATCAGCTTTTCGCAGGCTTCCTGCGTGGGCACCAGCACCTTGCCACCCATGTGGCCGCACTTCTTGACGGCGGCCAGCTGGTCTTCGAAGTGAACGCCTGCAGCGCCCGACTGGATCATGTTCTTCATGAGTTCGAAGGCGTTCAGCACGCCGCCGAAACCGGCTTCCGCGTCGGCCACGATGGGCAGGAAGTAGTCGATGAATTCCTTGTCGCCGGGGTTGATGCCGCGGCCCCACTGGATTTCGTCAGCGCGCTTGAAGGTGTTGTTGATGCGGCGGACCATGGTGGGCACCGAGTCGTAGGCGTACAGCGACTGGTCGGGATACATGGTCTCGGACGTGTTGCCGTCAGCGGCCACTTGCCAGCCCGACAGGTACACGGCTTCCAGGCCTGCCTTGGCCTGCTGCATGGCCTGGCCGGCGGAGATAGCGCCGAACGCGTTCACGTAGCCCTTCTTGGCGCCGCCGTTGATCTTGTCCCACAGCTTTTCAGCGCCGCGCTTGGCCAGCGTGTGCTCGATGGGCAGCGAGCCGCGCAGACGCACCACGTCGGCAGCGGAGTAGCCGCGCTTCACACCCTTCCAGCGGGGGTTCTGGGCCCAGTCTTTTTCCAGGGCGGCAATTTGCTGTTCGCGGCTCAGTTGTTCGTTGAGGGATTGGGGCATGGGGATCACTCCGAAGGTTGGTTGAAAACGCCGGGCTGCTGGTGCCGCCCTTGGAGACAACTTTAAGTCTTCTATAAGACTTGAGCAAGCTCTTATGTCTTATACAAGAGATAAATTTTTTCCTTGCAAAACAACAGCTTAAACACGCAATTTCTCAATACAGAAATTGATTTCTCATATCGAGAAAAATTGCGGCAATGCAACATCTATCGCGTTTTGCCATGTGGAATCAAAATTCCGTATCGCAAAATTACATGGCCTGGATCGACTGATCGTAGCGATGCCGTGTGCCAGCCGTCGCATCACCCTGCGCTCACCCCCTCCGTACTCCTCTCCTTTGCGCGCCCAGACGGTCACAAGAACTTCACCCAATCCCCTTCCGGAACGCGCGCGGCCGACAGCACGTAGCGGGGGTTGATCTCGTACACCAGGCAGGGCAACGGCTCACCATTCACTTCGACGTCGATCTCGCGCTTGATGTACTCGTCCGTGGGGTTCTCACCCAGCGACTCGATCTCGTCCAGCACGTCTTCGAGCGCGGGCTCGATGGCGTAGACCTCGCCGTACACCCATTCGGCCCCACCGAGCGTGACGCCCGGGTAGGCGCCCAGGTGGTACAGGATGCCGGCAATGCGCCCCCGCCCCACGAACAAGGGCGGCGGCTCCAGGCGCGTGATGTCGTTGCTGCAGCCCTGGCGCAGGGTGCCGTACACAAAAACCCAGCGGGACGGCGGAAGGGGGCTGGTTTCGTCGGGCATGATGCGCACTCATTTTTTGTTGAACAGCCCGCAGTTTAGTGACCACTCCCAGCCGCCCCTTCGCCTACCTGTGCCTGGCCCTGAGCATGGCGCTGGTGGGCAGCTACGTGGCGCTGTCCAAACCGCTGGCTGCGGTGCTGCCGGTGTTTCTGCTGGCCTGGATGCGGTTCGGCATCGGCGGCGTCGCCATGGTGCATTGGCTGCGCAAGCCGGCCAACGAGCCCCCGCTCGCCCCACAAACCAAGCGCCTGTTGTTCCTGGAATCGTTTCTGGGCAACGTGATGTTCACGATCTGCATGCTGTATGGGGTGACGCTGACCGATGCGATCTCTGCCGGCGTGACGCTGGCGGCCATTCCGGCCGCTGTGGCCGTGATGGGCTGGGCGTTTTTGAAAGAGCGCGTGGCGCCGCGCACCTGGGCGGCGGTGGTGTGTGCGGTGTTCGGCATTGCGCTGTTCGCGCTATCAAAACCAGAGCTGACAGCGCACGCTGGGCAAGCGGTAGACGGCAAAAACAGCCACAACCTGGTGTGGCTGGGCCAGTTGCTGTTGGTGGGCGCTGTGCTGTGCGAGGCGGCATACACCGTCATCGGCAAGAAGCTCACGGGCAGCCTGGGGCCCAAGCGCATCACCTCGCTCATCAACCTGTGGGGCTTTGTGCTGACCACACCGGCAGGCCTGTACGTGGCGCTGGGCTTTGACTTCGGGGCCGTCGGCTGGACCACCTGGGCGCTGCTGGTGTTCTATGCGCTGGCTGCGTGCATGTGGACGGTGTGGCTGTGGATGACCGGGCTCAAGGCCGTGCCCGCAGCGCAAGGCGGCGTGTTCTCGGTGCTGCTGCCGTTGAGCGCCGCCCTGGTGGGCGTGCTGGCGCTGGGCGAATCGCTCACGGGTCTGCAGCTGTTCGCTTTCGTGATTGCGCTGGCCAGCGTGCTGCTGGCCACCCTGCCCTCGCGGGCGGCCTTGCGGCTGGGCCGCCGCGGCTGACGCGGCCAGGGGGTCGGCGGGTCGGTCGGCCAGCCGGTAAGGGGGTCAGGCGTGCAGGGCCGTGGCGCTGACGACGATGCCGTCGGCATCGGCATACAGCCAGTCGCCCGGGCGCACCCACACGCCCTGCACCTGCACCGGCACGTCACGCTGGCCCTCCCCGCGCCGCTCGGTGGGCAGCGGGATGAGCGCCAGCGCGCGGATGCCCACGGCCGCTGCGTTCAGCTCGGCGACATCGCGCACGCAGCCGTCCACCACCAGCCCGGCCCAGCCGTTGCGCGCCGCAGCCGCCGCCAGGTTGCCGCCCACCAGCGCGCGGCGCAGCGAGCCGCCGCCGTCGACCACCAGCACCCGCCCTTCGCCCGGCGATTCGACAGCGGCCTTGACCTGGGTGTTGTCCTCGTGGCATTTGACGGTGCTCACCGGCCCGCTGAAATGCGCCACGCCGCCGAAGGCCTGGAACGCAGGCGGGAGCACCCGAAAGGCGCCGCTGGTGTCGGCTTTGTGGACGTCGCAGAAATCGCAGGTGCTGAAGGCGGCGGCAGAAGCTGTCGTCATGGGCAGAGACCTTTCATGTCGTTGAAGGGGTTGAGACGGGGTTGGGCGCTGGCTGGAAGCCTGCCGCCGGCAGCGCGGCGGCCTGGCCTGCGCACGGGTGGCCATTGTTGCGCAGCCAACGCTGGAGGGGGCTCGCGGGTGGCCAAAGAATGCGCTTCCAAGCGCACCCGACGCCACCCGAAATGTCAGCCGCGGGCCGCCCAAAATGCGCGCTGCACACCCTGCGGGACCAGAAAAGGCGGGCCAAAGCACCGACTTTGAAGCCGCCAGAGGGCACCACAGCTACAAATCGAGGCAAAAAAAGCGGTTTCTCCCTTGGAAACGCGTTTTTTTCCCAGTAGCATCGGCCTGCCAGTGGGACAGCCTTGCTTTCGCTGGTGAAGATTGACGTCCAACTAGGAAAACCCAACATGGCAACTGCAAAAAAAGCTCCGGCAAAAACAGCCCCTGCGGCCAAGAAGGCTCCCGCCACCAAGACCGCCGCCCCCGCCAAGAAGCGCACGCCCAACGCAGCCTTCATGAAGGCCCTCACGCCCAGCCCCGCGCTGGCTGCCGTGGTCGGCTCGGCACCGCTGCCACGCACGGAGATCATCAGCAAGCTGTGGGTCTACATCAAGGCCAACAACCTGCAGGACGCCACCAACAAGCGCAACATCAACGCCGACGCCAAGCTCAAGGAGCTGTTCGGCAAGCCCCAGGTGTCGATGTTCGAACTGGCTGGCCTGATCGGCAAGCACGTCAAGTAAGAAGCGCTCCGCGCCCTGAGAAAAAGCCGGCCCTGCCGGCTTTTTTTCGTTGGGACCCCGCCAAAGTGTGGCGTGCAGACGTCAATGCAAATGAGAATGACCCTCATTCGATGTAACATAAAGATGCACGACGAAGCATGACTTTGTGAAGTTTTTCTCACAAGCGTCATTGCATCCGACTCGCTTGCGGCGCACATCGGGCGCCGACCTGCACATCCCCCATCGACGGAGTCCATCTTGGCTAAATCACGCGCTCAGCGCCGCAGCACCGCGCTGCGTCAAACCGCATCCCCTGTTTCCGCCCCCGCCGGCGCATCTTCCGATTTGGCGCTGCTGCCCCTGGGCGCCCTGATGCTGGCCGCCTCCATGGGCGCCATGGCCCAGTCCGGCACACCGGAAGCCACGATGTCCACCGTGACGGTGCAGGAAGCGGCCGAAGTGCAAGGCAAGGACACCCTGCTGCTCAAGAAGACCACCGTCGGCAAGGGCAACCAGGACATCAAGGACATCCCCCAGTCCGTGACGGTGTTCACCGAAAAGCTGATGAACGACCGCAACCAGGACGACTTCCGCGAGGTGCTGCGCACCACGGCGGGCGTGACCTTCCAGTCGGGCGAAACGGGCGAAGAGGACGTGCGCATGCGCGGCTTCTCGCTGGGCCTGGCCGGTGACATCTATGTGGACGGCATGAAGGACGCTCCGCTGATCGAGCGCGACACGTTCAACAACGACCGCATCGAAGTGCTCAAGGGCTCGGCCTCCATGCTGTTCGGCAAGGGCTCGACCGGCGGCATCGTCAACCAGGTCAACAAGTACCCGCTGCTGATCGACCAGCACGAAGCCAGCTACACCTTCGGCACCGGCCAGTTCCACCGCGCCACGGGCGACTTCAACTGGAAGACCGGCGAGAACGCGGCCTTCCGCCTGAACGCCATGGTGCAGGAGTACGACAACTACGGCGCCAAGCAGGACAAGCGCGGCATTGCGCCCACCTTCGCCTGGGGCATCGGCACGCGCGACGAGTTCTCGATCGGGCTGTACTACCTCGAATCCAAGGGCCGCCCGCTCTACAACCACCCCTGGCGCGTGGTCGACGGCAAGATCAACACGCCGCTCGAAGCCCGCAACTACTACGGCCTGGCCAGCGACCACAACAACACCTCGTCGCAGTACATCACGCTGGGCCACATCCACCGTTTCGACGACAACGGCGAGCTGACCACCCGCCTGCGCTACGGCCAGTACGAGCGCGACCTGCTGGCCAGCACCATCGGCTTTCAGAACGGCAACATCACGCTGGGCCAGATCAACGGCAACACCGTGCTGACCCGTGGCTCCAAGGGCCGCCTGGGCGAGAGCGATGTCCTGCAGGTGCAGAGCGACTACAACAACACCTTCAACTGGGGCGGCCGCAAGCACACGGTGCTGGCCGGCGTCGACTACTACGACGACGATGCCAAGCGCAACCAGAACTACGCCAACACCACGCCGCGCCCCAACACCACCGTGGGCTCGCCCAATGACGGCGCCTGGGTGGCCGACGGCCGCGCCCCGGTGCAGTGGAACACCTTCACCTCGCGCAACCTGGGCCTGTACTTCCAGGACACCGTCGCGATCAACGACACCCTGAAGCTGGTGGGCGGCCTGCGCTACGACAACTTCAAGGCTTCGTACAAGAACGCCACCGGCGCGCTGAGCAACTCCCGCTCCGACAGCCTGGTCAGCCCCCGCGTGGGCCTGCTGTTCCAGCCCACCGAGCTGACCTCGTACTACGTGTCGTACGGCACTTCGTACAACACCTCGGGCGACACCTACCAGTTCGGCAACCCCGGCACGACCACGGCGCGCACGGCCAACACCGACCCCGAAAAGAGCCGCAACTTCGAGATCGGCAGCAAGTTCGAGCTGTTCGAGCGCCGTGCCCTGCTGGGTGTGGCCGCCTTCTACAGCCAGAAGTACAACGAGCGCAACACCGACCCCGACACCGCAGCCCAGCAAGAGCTGCTGTCCGGCAAGCGCCACGCCACTGGCATGGAATTCAACCTGGCCGGCCGCCTGACCCCCCAGTGGGAACTGTTCGCCAACCACACCTGGATCCCCTCGGCCAAGATCGACCACAGCAATGTGGTGGTGCCCGCCAACGGCGGTGGCGCCCAGGCGCAGGGCGACCGCCCCGGCCTCACGCCCAAGCACAGCGGCAGCGTGTGGACGACCTACGCCGTCACTTCCAAGATCCGCGTGGGCGCGGGCGTGACCTACCGCGGCAAGCAAAACCCCGAAGGCTCGCGTGCCGTGTACGCCAGCGGCTTCGCGGTGATGGACGCCATGGTCGAGTACGCGTTCGACGACAAGACGACGCTCAAGCTCAACGTCAACAACCTGTTCGACCGCACCTATGCGGACGGCCTGTACCGCGGCTTCTACACGCCGGGCACGGCACGTTCCGTGCAGGTGTCGCTGAAGACGCGCTTCTGACCTTCGATGCGCTGATGCATCGACATGTCGACGTTGATGCGTTGATGTTCTGACGAAACGACTCCGCCCCTTCATTGGGGCGGAGTCACAATCGGACCCCATGTTCCTGCACATCAAAGACGTACTGACGGCCGACGAGGTGGCCCTGTTCCGGCAAACGCTCTGGGCGGCCGACACCCCCTGGGTGGACGGCGCCCGCAGCGCAGGCAGCCAGGCCGTGCACCAGAAAAACAACCAGCAGCTCGCCCAGGGCAGCGAGCTGTCGGCCCAGCTGCAGGGCATCGTCAAGGCCGCGCTGGCCCGCAATGCGCTTTTCTTCTCGGCCGCCCTGCCCCGGCGCATCTACAACCCGCTGTTCAACCGCTACGGCGACGGCGCCAACTTCTATGGCCGCCACGTGGACAGCGCCGTCATGCACTCCAAGGCAGACAACGCCTGGGTGCGCAGCGACCTGTCGTGCACGCTGTTCCTCACGCCGCCGGACGAATACGACGGCGGCGAACTGGTCGCCACCGAAGCCTGGGGCGACAAGCGCATCAAGCTGCCGGCCGGCGACATGATCCTGTACCCCAGCAGCACCGTGCACCAGGTGTCGCCGGTCACCCGCGGCCACCGCATCAGCAGCTTCTTCTGGGTCGAGAGCATGGTGCGCGGGCTGGAGCAGCGCCAGCTCTTGTTCGACATGGACATGGCCCTGCTGCGCCTGCGCCAGAGCGTGGGCGAGACCGACCCGTCGGTCATCGCCCTGTCGGGCACGTACCACAACCTGCTGCGCATGTGGGCCGACGTGTGACAGGCGCCTGGCAGACCCGCTACAGCCGCAGGCCTGGCCCCAGGTCTGGCTCCAGGTCTTGCCCCACATCCAGCCCTCGGCGGCCATGCCAACCAATTTGCTCATTTATTGATAGCACCTCGCGCTTGCTGAATGCGCGGCAGGTGCTTTTTTCATTGCCATGACACACGTCCCAGCACGCCAACAGCTCCCTCCCGGCCTCGCCAGCCTGGCCGACCATGAGCAGCAGGCCCGGCAACACCTGGACGACAACGCCTGGGCCTACTTCAGCGGCGGCGCGGCCGACGAGATCAGCCTGCGCAGCAACCGCAGCGCGTGGGACGCACTGCCTCTGTGGCCCCGCGTGCTGCGGCCGCTGGCCGGCGGGCACACCCGCGTTGAGCTGCTGGGCCGCACGCTGGCGCACCCCATCCTGCTGGCACCTGTCGCCTTTCAGCGCCTGGCCCATGCCGACGGCGAAGTGGCGATGGCCTATGCGGCCGCGGCACTGGGCGCCGGCGTGGTGCTGAGCACCCAGGCCAGCATGCCGCTGGAGGCCATCGCCCAGGCGGTGCTGCCCGACCCCGGCCGCGGCCCGCTGTGGTTTCAGCTGTACCTGCAGCCGGACCGCGGCTTCACCCGCGCCCTGGTCCAGCGCGCCGAGGCCGCGGGGTACGAAGCCCTGGTGCTCACGGTGGACGCGCCCACGAGCGGCGCCCGCGACCGGGAGCGCCGGGCGGGCTTTCGCCTGCCGCCGGGCATCGCGCCCGTCAACCTGGCGGGCATGCAGGCGCCGCCCGCCCCCGCCCTCGGCGCCGACCACAGCGCGCTGTTCGACGGACTGCTGCACCACGCCCCCACCTGGGACGACGTGGCGTGGCTGCAGTCCATCACCCGCCTGCCCGTGCTGCTCAAAGGCGTGCTGCACCCGTCCGATGCGCGCCAGGCCGTGGCGGCCGGCGTTGCGGGCGTCATCGTGTCCAACCACGGCGGCCGCACACTGGACACCGCCCCGGCCACGGCCACCGCCCTGCCGCGCGTGGTGCAGGCCGTGGGCGGCGCCGTGCCGGTGCTGGTCGATGGCGGCATCCGGCGCGGCACCGACGTGCTCAAGGCGATGGCGCTGGGGGCGTCCGCCGTGCTGGTGGGGCGCCCGGCCGTCTGGGGGCTGGCCAACGCAGGGGCCACCGGCGTCGCCCACGTGCTTCGGCTGCTGCGCGACGAGCTGGAGATCGCCATGGCCCTGACCGGTTGCGCCACGCTGGCGGACGCCACGCCAGCCTTGCTGACGGCAGACAGCCCCGATTGACGCGCCTTTGCGCCGGTTTCTCCCTCTTGGCAGAAATGGTTTATTGCAAATGCGATAGATTCTTATTTATAATAGCGACACCTTCAACAGCCAGCCACACTGCCTGCCGCCATGATCGTCTGTGTTTGCCGCCGGATATCGGACCGTGAGATCGCCCGCCACGCACGTGCCGGAATGAGCTTTGACGAGATCCAGTTCGAGCTGGGCGTCGCCACCCAATGCGGATGCTGCGAAAGCTGCGCCCGCGATGTGGTCGCGCAGTGCAGTGCGTCGAACCCGGTGGCCGCACTGCACAACGATGCAGCGCCGCAAACGATCCAGCTTGCCAGCTCCATTTTGGAAAGCAAGTCATGGAACTCCTCTCAACGCTCGCTGGCAGTCTGATCCTCGTCGCAGGCTCGGCCTGGTGGATCTTTCGCAAATAACAAAGGTCTTTTAGAGCTCTAGCGCTTGGTACACAAGCGCTAGCAGCTATCATTTTTATGTCTCACCCTGATCGTTTCGCTCCTCCCGGGGGTGTCAGCCGCAACACCGTGATCGTGGGCTCCGTCATTGCACTGCACGTTGCGGGCATCTGGGCCCTGCAATCGGGTCTGCTGCGCCGCGCGGCCGAAGTCATCGTGCCGGCAGAGCTGCTGAGCGAATTCATCGCGCCGCCGGCTCCCCCGAAGGTCACCCCGCCGCCGCCGGCCCCGCCACCACCACCGCGCCCCGCCCCCAAGGTGGCACCGCGCCCGGCGCCCATGCCCGTGGCCATCCCGGACCCCACGCCGGCGCCCAACGCGCCTGTCGGCATCACCACGCCCCAGCCGCCCGCCCCGCCCATCGAAGCCCCGGTAGCCCCCCCGGCGCCGCCCGCCCCGCCAGCGCCGCCGGCCCCGCCCAAGATCGAGCTGCCGTCGAGCGACGCGGCCTACCTGAACAACCCCAAGCCCAGCTACCCCGCCATCAGCAAGCGCATGGGCGAGCAGGGCAAGGTCGTGCTGCGCGTGCTGATCGGCACCGACGGCACGCCGCAGCAGGTGGAAATCAACAAGTCCAGCGGTTTCGACCGGCTGGACAAGCAGGCCCAGGAGGCCGTCATGCGCTGGCGCTTCGTGCCCGGCAAACGCGACGGCGTGCCTACGACCATGTGGAATCTGGTCCCTGTCAACTTCGTGCTCGAATAATCAGTCAATCGGTCAATCGGTCAATCGGTCAATCAACGCTTTAGATCAGCTTCAGGGAGTTTTTCATGGAATCGCAATTCGGCATCGCCAACGTATGGATCCAGGGTGACTTCGTCACCCGCGCGGTCGCCATCATCCTGCTGGCCATGTCGCTGGCCTCGTGGATCGTCATCTTCATCAAGGCCCTGGACATCATCAAGTTCAAGAAGCACACCCGCGCTGCGCAGGACTTCTGGCACAGCGAGGACTTTGCCGCAGGCCTGACCAAGCTGGGCAGCGACAACACCAACCCCTTCCGCCACCTGGCCCTGGAAGGCCGCGAAGCCACCGCCCACCACCGCAACACGAAGGCCCACCTGCACGACAGCCTGGACGTGAGCGACTGGGTCACGCGCTGCCTGCGCAACTGCATCGACGAGTTCACCGCACGCCTGCAGTCGGGCTTGGCCATCCTGGCCTCGGTCGGCTCCACCGCCCCGTTCATTGGCCTGTTCGGCACCGTCTGGGGCATCTACCACGCGCTGGTGGCCATCGGCACGTCGGGCCAGTCCACGATCGACAAGGTGGCCGGCCCCATCGGCGAAGCACTGATCATGACGGCCCTGGGCCTGGCCGTGGCCATCCCTGCCGTGCTGGGCTACAACGCCCTGGTGCGCGGCAACAAGTCCATCCTGGGCGGCCTCAACAGCTTTGCCCACGACCTGCACGCCTACTTCGTGACCGGTGCCCGCGTGAACGCCGGCGGCGAACAGGCCAAGGTCCTGCCCCTCAAGAAAGGCGCGTAAGCCATGGCCTTCGGAACCCAAGACGATGCCGATGACGTGATGAACGAAATCAACATGACGCCCCTGGTGGACGTCATGCTGGTGCTGCTCATCATCTTCATCATCACCGTGCCGGTGATGAAGCACTCGGTCAACGTGGACCTGCCCCGCGCCACCAACCAGCCCGAGGACGTCAAGCCCGAAACCGTGCGCCTGTCGGTGTCGGCCGACGGCAAGTACTTCTGGAACGAAACGCAGGTCACGGAAGAAGAACTCTTCCCCCGCCTGCAGGCCGAAGCTGCCAAACAGCCCCAGCCCGACTTGCACATCCGCGGCGACAAGGAAGTGCGCTACGAACGCGTGGCCCAGGCCATGGCGGCGGCACAGCGGGCGGGTGTGCGCAAGATCGGGTTCGTGACGGATCCGGCGCCTTGATGCGGAGGCTGCGAGTCAGCCTCTCTTACCCTCCCCTGCCACCCGGCCCGCCAGCTGCACGCTTTGCTTGCAGAGGGCGCGCCGGGTATGTTTTTGGGGCTTCGCTTTTGCTTTTGGCTTTCTTCGATGGGGGCTCATCCGCTACAGACTCCAAGCATCCATTGCTCAGCCACGCAGAAAAACCAAACAGATGACCCTATTCAGCATTGCTTTGGAGGAGCTTTCCGGGATGCCGTCGTCTCTTTTGCTGGATTCGGCTATTGATACGATGACGGCCCCCGGCAAGAAGCAGGCATAGCGAATGGAGGTCGATAAAAATGGTGACCCAGGATTTACCGTCTTCGTGGGCAATCACTTCCGGCCATCTGATTGCAAGCAAAAACTACCTTCCGTCTCCACTCCCCAGCGGAGCAGTGGAAATTCTTCGTCAGATGGATGAGTTCCTAAGTCACAACGAACTCGGCTTGGCGCTTCATGAAGCAGAGTCCCTTGGCGAACTCTGTCATTCGCCTCCGGTTTTTTGGGCGGAACTGCGGCTAGCGGCGGAAAACATGGGGTTGAGCTAGGAATCGTCGCGGTTTGCTGCTCGCCTGTAGTCAGGCCTACACCACCCAGCCAGGGAACATGCGCTCCGGGCCCGGAACGACCCGTCGAAGTCCGCGATCGCTCGCAGTTACGGCTGCCCCTCAAACGACGCCGTGCCTTCCGGCAACCCCACCCAGTCATGTCGCCTACATGTCCAGATCTGCCGCTGCGGCGAGCCGAGCTCGTGCCGTTGTTCGATCGTGCCGATCCGCAGTGAATAAGTGGCGGGATCGCTCACAGCGCAGGCATAGAGCGAGCTGCCGCACACCTCGCAGAACGCCAGAGCGCGCTGGTTGCCGCTGGCGGCGGTCTTGATGTAGGTGCGGGGCGTACCCCGGGTCAGCCGAAAACTGGACGCAGGAGCCGCCATGTTCGCCCGGAAGGCAGACCCCGAGTGGCCCTGGCAATCATCGCAATGGCAGACCGTGATGGTGCCCGGCTGCACCTCGGCCTCGTAGGCGATCGCACCGCAGTAGCACGCACCGTCAATCTTCATCATGTTCGGAATCCTTGATCTGAATGACCGCTGTGGTCAGATTCTGCCCGGCGAGCAAAAGAACAAAAAGAAACACTCCAGTCGCTTGACTTGTAATTGCGAATCGTTATCATTAGCAAAACGCAATCAAACGCACCAGGAAAAACCCATGCAAGCCACTTTGACCGCCGCTTCGATCCTGCGCCCCGCTTCTGCCAGCAAGGGGGTCTCGCACGCCGACGGGCAAGCCAGCCAACGCACCGAACTTACCGCAGCTGCGGTCGACAGCAGCTCCCTGCTGCAGGGCCAGAAGGCCGTCGCCATCAGCCACAACGGGTCGGTGTACCGCCTGCAGGCCACCAAGCTCGGCAAGCTGATCCTGACCAAATAAGGCGGCAGTTACAGCCATCACCAACACCCGCCGCAGCCCGCGCCTGACCGGTCTTTGCACCTATAGCGCCGCCAGCGGTACCCAGTTTCATCGTGGGGCGACTCCCGGGCTTTCAACAAGCTCGCAAGGGTCGTTTTTGCCAGCCAACGGGTTCACCCCCGCGTAGCCAGGCTTTTTTTGTACCCCAGGGTTCTTCGCTCGCAACAAAAAAACCGGCCTTGAGCCGGTTTTTTTGTGGGCGACGCCAGCGTCACCCGGTGCATTTCAATAGATTTTACCCGCCAGCGCTTGATGGGCAAGCGCTGGAAGCTATCTATTTGATAGCAAATTCAAAGACCCAGTGCAGCGATGCCGGCACGCGCGACCTGCGCGTCTTCGGTGGACTTCACGCCGCTCACGCCCACCGCGCCCAGGCACTGGCCGTCCTTGAGGATCGGCACACCGCCTTCGAGCAGGCCGTCGATGCCGGGCGCGCTCAGGAACGCGGTGCGGCCACCGTTGACGATGTCTTCATACACCTTGCTCTCGCGGCGGCCCAGGGCGGCCGTGCGGGCCTTGGAGGGGGCGATGTGCGAGGACACGGCCGCGGCACCGTCCAGGCGCTGCAGCCACAGCAGGTGGCCGCCATCATCCACGATGGCGATGGTCACGGCCCAATGGTTCTTCAGGGCTTCGGCTTCGGCAGCGGCGGCAATGGCCTTGACGTCGGCGAGTTCGAGTTCGTGCTTGGTCTTCATGGATGTGTCCGGGTGGAGGAAAAGAAAGAGTCGAAGAAAGGTCGCCCGGACGAACCGCAGGGGCCCGCCGAAGCAGTGAACCATCAAGCATAGCGGCATCGCCAGGGCTGCTCACCCCTATGCAGGGTGAAAGTACCCTTACCAAAAGTAGGTAAGCGGGTGCGGTCATTGCAAGGCCAAAAACCGTCTCCACCTAGAATTTGCAATGTCTGCGCTGTGCAGGCCAACAAGGAGAGACACAAGATGAATGACCATGTCACCACCCTGGGCCACTCTGCGGGCTATGGCATCTCGCAGGAAGACCGCCACCGGGTTCTTCGCAATACCTACTGGCTGCTCGCGCTGAGCATGATCCCCACGGTGCTGGGCGCCTGGGTCGGCGTGGCCACCGGCATCACCCAGTCGCTGCGCGGCGGCGTGGGCCTGATCGTGTTCCTGGGCGGCGCGTTCGCCTTCATGTTCGCGATCGAAAAGACCAAGCGCTCTGCAGCCGGCGTGCCCGTGCTGCTGGCCTTCACGTTCTTCATGGGGCTGATGCTCTCGCGCCTGATCGGCATGGTGCTGGGCTTCAAGAACGGTACCGACCTCATCATGACCGCGTTTGCGGGCACCGCCGGCGTGTTCTTCGTGATGGCCAGCCTGGCCAGCGTGATCAAGCGCGACCTGTCGGGCATGGGCAAGTGGCTGTTCGTGGGCGCCATGGTGCTCATGGTGGGCGGCATCATCAACGTGTTCGTCGGCTCCAGCGTGGGCATGATGGCGATCTCGATGGCGGCCATCGGCATCTTCAGCGCCTACATGCTGTACGACATCAAGCAGATCCTGGACGGCGGCGAGACCAACTACATCAGCGCCACCCTGGCCCTGTACCTGGACGTGTTCAACGTGTTCCAGAGCCTGCTGGCCCTGCTGGGCATCATGGGCGGAGAAAAGGAATAAGCCCCTTGAGCGGATGCGCCGCTTCCCCCAAGGGGGACGCACCCGGTGGCCCGGCGAAGCCGGTTCCACGGTTGCACTGGCCTGGGACCGCGCCAGTTTCTACGGCCGCTTCACAGCGTGCGCCACAAGGCTCCTTCGGGAGCCTTTTTGTTTTTGTTGAGCCCGCACCAAGGTCAAGCCTCAATAGCGGCGCAGTCCTGCCGATAATGCAAGTACATGTATCGCAATCTGCCCTCCACCCCGCTGCGGCTGCTGGCCGTAGCCGCCCTTGCGCTGCTGCTGACTGGCTGCGACAAGATCCCTGGCCTGGGCCCTGATCCGCGCGTGGCGCAGCGCGATGCCGAGGCCAAGGCCATCGGCGGCGCCTGCCGCCACGCCCTGCGCGGCCTGGAGGATTGCTACACGCTCAACCCCAAGGCCGCCAAGGCATCCGTCTTTGCCGGCTGGAAGGACATGGACGCCTACATGCGCGAGAACAAGATCGAAGGCGCGCCGTCGGTGCTGGGCGAGGTGAAGAAGCCCGAGCGCAAGGGCAGTGCCGACATCGAGACCGAGACGCGGGACCCTGCAGCCAGCCGAAGCCGCAGCTGAGCCGCTCGCAGATGAAGGCTCCTTTCAGGAGCCATTTCAAACTAAGACCTGAAGACGCCCAAGGCGGCAACGCCACCAGGGCGTCCATCGGGGCTCCAATCGCGGGCGATCAAGCCCGCTCGAACACCGCCATGCTCTCGACGTGCGCCGTGTGCGGGAACATGTTGACCATGCCCGCCGCAGTGCACTTGTAACCGGCCCTGTGCACCAGCAGGCCCGCATCCCGTGCCAGCGTGGCGGGGTTGCAGCTCACATACACAATGCGCTGCGGCGGGGTCCAGCTCTCGGCCCCGGGCGGCAGCGGGCCTGCACCCTCGGCACCGATGCGGGACTGCTCCAGGTCTGCCAGCGCGGTGGCCAGCGCAAAGGCACCTTCGCGCGGTGGGTCCACCAGCCACTTCTCGGCCGAGCCGTCGGCCACCAGCATTGCGGGCGTCATCTCGAAAAGGTTGCGTGCTACAAAATCAGTAGCTGCCAGCGCTTTACTGCCGCGCGGCAGAGCCTGATTTAATGCATAGTTTTCGCGCGAACGGGCGACCAGCGCCTCGCTGCCCTCGATGCCCAGCACCTCGCGGGCCTGCGTGGCCAGGGGCAGCGTGAAGTTGCCCAGGCCGCAGAACCAGTCGATGACGCGCTCGTGCGGCTGCACATCCAGCAGGCGCAGTGCCCGGCTGACCAGCACCCGGTTGATGTGCGGGTTGACCTGCGTGAAGTCGGTGGGCTTGAAGGGCATGGTGATGCCAAAGTCCGGCAGCGCGTACGACAGCTGTTCGCCGCCCTCGTCGAGCAGCTTCACCGTGTCCGGGCCCTTGGGCTGCAGCCACCATTGCACGCCGTGCTCGGCGGCAAAGGCACGCAGCCGCGCAATGTCGTCGGCGCTCAGCGGCTCCAAGTGCCGCAGCACCAGGGCGGTCACCGTGTCGCCACAGGCCAGCTCGATCTGCGGGCAGGTGTCGCGCGCGTCCATTCCGGCGATCAGCGCACGCAGCGGCATCAGCATCGCATCCACGTGCGGGGGCAGGATCCTGCAGGTCTGCATGTCCGCCACGTAGCGGCTCTTGCGCTCATGAAAGCCCACCAGCACCGTGCCCTTCTTGATCACATGGCGCACGGACAGGCGGGCGCGGTAGCGGTAGCCCCAGGCGGGCCCCTCGATGGGCCGCATGACGGTTTCGGCCTTGACCTTGCCCAGGTGCCAGAGGTTGTCTTCCAGCACGCGCTGCTTGACGGCCACCTGCGCGCCCACGTGAAGGTGCTGCATCTTGCAGCCGCCGCAGGCCCCGGCGTGCAGGCCGAAGTGCGGGCAGCCAGGGCGCACGCGCTGCGACGACTCGCGGTGGATCGCCGTCAGGCTGGCTTGCTCCCAGTTGTTCTTCTTGCGGTGGGTGTTGGCCGTGACCAGCTCGAACGGCAGGGCGCCGTCGATGAAGACGACCTTGCCATCGGGCTTGCGGGCCACGCCCTGGGCGTCCAGGTCCATGGACTGCACCTGCAGCCAGCCGTCGGGCAGGTCTGCGCCGTCTTGTGCGGCGGGTTCAAACGAGGGGGATAGTTCTTTCGGTTCGCTCATCCCCCGATTGTCTCAGGCCCGGGACTGCGCCTGTCCGAGCCGTGACAGGAATACCTCAGCTGCGGTCGGCGCGTGCAGCGCGCATGCCCGGCGCACCGCGCATGGAGGCGGAGGCGAGCGGCAGCTTGTTGATGGTGAGATCGCAATTGTGATTGTCGGGCGTGAACACCAGCGTCGAGTTGGGCGCCACCACCGGCAAGGTCTCGTGGATCTGGCGGGACAAATCGATCGGTGGCTCCGGAGCGCGGTACACGATGTCCTTGTCGGGGCCGTACACCACGTAGCACGACGCCATGGCCGACTGGCTGAAGAATGCAGCCACCAGGGCTGCGGCAGCGTATGGAAGGACCTTCATGTTTCTTCTCCTGAGTCAGACGTATTTACCGGTCATTATGCTGGCTTTGCCCCGCCCAGCCAACGCCGCTGTCGCGTGAAAGCCGCTGCGGGCCAACGGCGCGGCTGTGGTGCCGCAGCGCTTCACGACAGATGGAGAAAGAGGTGGTTGGTGTGCTTGACCTCTTCCATCACGGCGTAGGTGCGCGTCTCGCGCACGCCGGGCAGCTGCCACAGTACGGCCCCGGCGAACACGCGGTACGCATTCATGTCGGCCGAACGGGTCTTGAGCAGGTAGTCGAAGCCACCCGCCACCATGTGGCACTCCATGATCTCGGGGTGCACCTGCACGGCGGCCTTGAACTGGTCGAACACGTTGGGCGTGGTGCGGTCGAGCAGCACCTCCACAAACACCAGCATGCCCGCGCCCAGCCGCAGCGGGTTGAGCCGCGCCTCGTAGCCCAGGATGAAGCCGTCCCGCGTGAGCCGCTGCACACGCGCCAGCACCGCGGTGGGCGATAGGGCTACAGCCTCCGCCAGCTTGAGGTTGGCAATGCGCCCGTCTTCCTGCAGGATCGACAAAATTCTGCGGTCGATACGGTCCAGATCGGTGTCGTTGGTCATTGGCACTAGTGATTAATTCGGTCAATAAACCAATTTTCGACCATTTATTCATCGCGACTCCAGAGATGATCCGTTTCAGTGGGTCTGACAGCCGTCGGGCCCGAACATTTCTCTTCGAGAACCCGCCATGACAACGACCGCCGCCGCCTTTGCCGACTTTGCCCCGCGCACCCCGCTGGCCAACCCGCTGCGCGCCGCCATCACCGCCGCCTGCCGCCGCCCGGAACCCGAAGCCCTGGCACCGCTGCTGGAGCAGGCCCGTGGGCCGCAGGACCTGGCCGCGGCATCGCAACAACTGGCGCTGCGCATCGCAGGCGCCCTGCGCCAGCGCAAGGCCGCCAGCGGCCGCGCGGGCATCGTGCAGGGGCTGCTGCAGGAGTTTTCGCTCTCGTCCCAGGAGGGCGTGGCCCTGATGTGCCTGGCCGAGGCGCTGCTGCGCATCCCCGATGCGGCCACGCGCGATGCACTCATCCGCGACAAGATCAGCAACGGCCAGTGGGAGCCCCACCTGGGCAAGAGCCCTTCGCTGTTCGTCAACGCCGCCACCTGGGGCCTGCTGATCACCGGCAAACTGGTCGCCACGCACAGCGAAGGCAGCCTGGGCGCATCGCTGGGCCGGCTCATCGGCCGGGGCGGCGAGCCGCTGATCCGCAAGGGCGTGGACATGGCCATGCGCATGATGGGCGAGCAGTTCGTCACCGGCGAGACCATTGCCGAGGCGCTGAACAACGCGCGCCGCATGGAGGCCGAGGGCTTTCGTTATTCCTACGACATGCTGGGCGAGGCCGCGCTGACCAGCGCCGATGCCGAGCGCTACTACGCCTCGTACGAGCAGGCCATCCACGCCATCGGCAAGGCATCGGCCGGGCGCGGCATCTACGAAGGCCCCGGCATCTCGATCAAGCTGTCGGCCCTGCACCCGCGCTACAGCCGCGCGCAGTTCGCCCGCGTGATGGACGAGCTCTACCCGCTGGTGCTGCGCCTGACCGAGCTGGCTAAAAGCTACGACATCGGCATCAACATCGACGCCGAAGAGGCCGACCGGCTGGAGATCTCGCTCGACCTGCTCGAGCGCCTGTGCCATGAGCCCAGCCTTGCGGGCTGGAACGGCATCGGCTTCGTGATCCAGGCCTACCAGAAGCGCTGCCCCTACGTCATCGACTTCGTCATCGACCTGGCACGCCGCACCCGCCGCCGCCTCATGGTGCGCCTGGTCAAGGGCGCCTACTGGGACAGCGAGATCAAGCGCGCTCAGATCGACGGTCTGGCCGACTACCCGGTCTACACCCGCAAGGTGCACACCGATGTCTCCTACGTGGCCTGCGCACGCAAGCTGCTGGCCGCGCCCGAGGCCGTGTACCCGCAGTTCGCCACGCACAACGCCGAGACCCTGGCCACCATCTACCACCTGGCGGGCAGCAACTACTACGCGGGGCAGTATGAGTTTCAGTGCCTGCACGGCATGGGCGAGCCGCTGTACGAGCAGGTGGTGGGCGCCGTCAGTGCGGGCAAGCTGGGCCGAGAAACAGGAAAGGCCGGCCTGGGCCGGCCGTGCCGCATCTACGCCCCCGTGGGCACGCACGAGACGTTGCTGGCCTACCTGGTGCGCCGCTTGCTCGAGAACGGTGCCAATACCTCCTTCGTGAATCGCATCGCCGACGAGACCATCGCCCTGGCCGAACTGGTGCGCAGCCCCGTGCAGGTGGTGGACGAAGCCGCCGCTCGTGAGGGCACGGCCGCCCTGCCCCACCCGCGCATTCCGCTACCAGCGGCGCTGTACGGCAACGGCCGCACCAACTCGCAAGGGCTCGACATCGCCAGCGACGCCACGCTGGCGCAGCTCGCCGCCACGCTGCAGGCCAGCGCGCAGCACGATTGGAAGGCCGGCCCGCTGCTCGCTACCGATGCGCCCACCGGCCCGACCATCCCCGTGCGCAACCCCGCCGACCTGCGCGACCTGGTCGGCCAGGTGCAGGAGGCCACGGCCGACGACGTAGACCAGGCCCTGAAGAACGCGCAGCACGCGGCATCCGCCTGGGCCGCCACCGCCCCTGCCGAACGCGCCGCCACCCTGCAGCGCGCCGCCGACCTGCTCGAAGCGCGCCTGCAGCCGCTGATGGGCCTGCTGATGCGCGAGGCCGGCAAGAGCGCCAGCAACGCCATCGCCGAGGTGCGCGAGGCCGTGGACTTTCTCCGCTACTACGCGGCCCAGGTCGACAGCACCTTCGACAACACCACGCACATACCCCTGGGCCCGGTGGCCTGCATCAGCCCCTGGAACTTTCCGCTGGCCATCTTCATGGGCCAGGTGGCCGCGGCGCTGGCCGCGGGCAACCCGGTGCTGGCCAAGCCGGCCGAGCAGACGCCGCTGATCGCGGTCGAGGCCGTGCGCTTGCTGTGGCAGGCCGGCGTGCCGCGCGGCGCGGTGCAGCTGCTGCCCGGCCAGGGCGAGACCGTGGGCGCGGGCTTGATCGGCGACGACCGTGTCATGGGCGTGATGTTCACCGGCTCCACCGAAGTCGCACGCATCCTGCAACGCACCATCGCCGGCAGACTCGATGCCGCCGGCCGCCCCATCCCGCTGATCGCCGAGACGGGTGGTCTGAACGCGATGATCGTGGACTCCTCTGCCCTGGTGGAACAGGTGGTGGCCGACGCTGTGTCTTCGGCCTTTGACAGCGCCGGCCAGCGCTGCTCCGCCCTGCGCGTGCTGTGCGTGCAAGATGACGCCGCCGACCGCGTGGTCGAGATGCTCAAGGGCGCTATGGGCGAGCTGCGCCTGGGCAATCCCGCAGCGCTGGCGGTAGACGTCGGTCCGGTGATCGACGCCGAGGCCCAGGCGGGCATCCACAAGCACATCGATGCCCTGAAGGCCAAGGGCCTCTCCGTGTACCAGCACTGCCGCAGCGATGAAGCCGAGGCCGCGCAGGGCACCTTTGTGCCGCCCACGCTCATCGAGCTGAACAGCATCAGCGAGCTGAAGCGCGAAGTCTTCGGCCCCGTGCTGCACCTGGTGCGCTATGCGCGCCAGGACCTGGACCAGCTGCTCGACCAGATCAACGCCACCGGCTACGGCCTGACCCAGGGCGTTCACACCCGCATCGACGAGACCATCGCCCGCGTGGTGGACCGCGCGCACGCCGGCAACGTGTACGTCAACCGCAACATGGTGGGTGCCGTGGTGGGCGTGCAGCCCTTCGGCGGCGAAGGCCTGTCGGGCACAGGCCCCAAGGCTGGCGGCCCGCTGTACCTGCTGCGCCTGCTGGCCGAGCGCCCGGCCAACGCACTGGCGCAGACCTTCGCCGCCGCCGACCGCACCACCCCGCCCGACACCACCAGCCGGGACAAGTTGCTCACCCCACTGCATGCGCTGGAGCGCTGGGCCCAAACGCAGGGCCACAGCGCGCTCGCCGCCACCTGCCGCCGCTTTGCCGCCGAGACCCAGAGCGGCACGGCGCGCACGCTGCCCGGGCCCACTGGCGAACGCAACGTCTACAGCCTGCTGCCACGTGCCACCGTGCTGTGCATCGCCACCACGCAGGATGAACTGCTGACCCAGCTGGCCGCCGTGCTGGCCAGCGGCGGCGAGGCCGTGTGGAGCGATGCCCACACCGCCCTTCGCACTACACTGCCCGCCGAGGTGCAGGCGCGCATCACCACCGCCGGCAACGCCCTGGCTGACGGCAGCATCGACCTGGCCGCCGTGTTGCACCATGGCAGCCCCGAATCACTGCGCAGCCTCTGTGAGCAAATCGCACGCCGCCCCGGCCCCATCGTTGCCGTCACGGCCCTGCAACCCGGCAGCACCGAGGTGCCGCTGGAACGCCTGGTGACCGAGCGCGCGCTGAGCGTGAACACGGCAGCGGCAGGCGGCAATGCCAGCCTGATGACCATCGGCTGACGGCTGCGGACCTACCTGGCCTTGCCTGCCGGCTTGGCGGCGCCGAAGCCCAGCTTTTCCATGGCCTCGTGCGTCTCCAGCAGCATGGCCGACACCTCGGCCACCGTCACGCGCAGGCCGGTGGCACGCTCGCGCATGTGCTCGTAGGCCTGGGCTTCGGTCATGCGCTGGTAATCGACCAGCACGCGGATGGCCTTCTCGATCTGACGGCGCGACTTGATGGTGGATTCGAGCTTCTCGATCTTGCCCTGCTGGCGCTGCTGGAAGCCCTGCGAGGCCCGCGCCAGCACCAGGGTACTGAGGATGCCCGAGGAGCGAAACGGCTTGGTGATGACACCATGCGCCTTGGTGTCGAGCAGCAGCTTGAGCGTGGTCGGGCTTTCATAGTCCGACAGGGCGACGAAGGCGGAGTCCACGGCGCTGGCGTTCCAGGCGCTGCTGCCCTCCAGGTCCTGCGAGACCTGGAAAAAAATCACGTCCACGCCCGTGGGCGGCTCAGGCGGGAACGGCCAGACCACCTTCAGGCGGCAGCCGATGCGCTGCAGTTGCTGCACCACCACGTCGCGGTCTTCCCCCGGCGGGTAGACCACGGTGACGCTGATGCTGCGCAGGTCTTCATAGAGACGGCGTAGGCTGGAGCTCATCGACTTACCTCAGCCAGAATTCAGAGAAACCAAAAGTAGACAGGTACGGGTCGGGCCGTACTGGCTCCGACGCCTCCCAGGCGATGTCGAACTGACCATCCGCGCGGCAGATGCCGATGCGCGGTGTGAGCGCGCAGTGGTTGTTCTCGGCATCCACCGTCACGCGCCCTTCGGGCGAGTCGAAGGACACGGCGCGCGCCGCCTCCACCAGCTTGCGCCGGTCCATGCTGCCTGCGCGCTGCAGGGCCCGCGCGAACAGGTGCACCTGGGTATAGGCCATCTCGGACCAGGTACTGGTGGGCCGGTCGCCGAAGCGCTTGCGCCACAGCGCCACGAAGCGCTGGTTGCTCTCGTTCTGCACCGAGCCGAAGTACGTGGCCGAGGTGATGTGCCCCTCGCACAGCGCCGGGCCGATGAGGCGGATCTCCTCCTCGGCCATGGACAGGCTGGCGATCGGCATGGTCTTGGGATCCAGACCGAAGTCGCGGTACAGCTGGTAGAACAGCCGCGCCGACTGGCCCACCAGCGTGGAGAACACCACGTCGGGCTGCTGGGCCTTGATGTCCGCGAGCACTTCCTTGAGTTCGGACGGGCCGGCCTCGATGGGCAGGTAGACCTCTTCGAGAATCTCGCCGCCATGCTGCTCGACCATGTCGCGCATGATGCGGTTCGATTCGCGCGGGTAGATGTAATCCGCGCCGACGAGGAAGAAGCGCGTGCCCCGGTTCTGCATCAGGTAGGCGGCCAGCTGCACGCTGTTCTGGTTGGGCACGGCACCGGTGTAGATCACGTTGGGCGAGTACTCGAAGCCTTCGTAGAACGAGCAGTACCACAGCAGAGCGTTGTTGCGCTCGATCACCGGCAGCACCGCCTTGCGGCTCGACGAACGCGAGCAGCCGAAGACCACATTGACCTCATCCTCCAGCAGCAGCCGCGTGGCGAGCTTGCGGTACTCGGCAATGTCGCCATTGGGGTCGTAGACCACAGGGATCAGCGGCCGATCGAGCACGCCGCCGAGCTGGTTGATCTCCTCGATGGCCAGGGCCGTACCGAAGAAGTGCTCCGACTCGGTGACGCCCGTGGGCCCCGAGCGGGAAAACAGCACGCCAACGCGCCAGCCGTCATCGGGCTGCTGCATGGAGGGATCATCGGACATGGCATTCCTTCATTGGTCGAACATGCTTTGCAACTGGTGCGGCGTCCTCGCGCCCTGCAGCAACAGCATCAGCAAGATGCGCGCCTTGTGCGGGCTCAGATTGTCGGCGAACACGGCGCCCGCCGCCTGCAGCGTGCGCCCACCGCCGTCGAATCCGTAGGCCGGCTGTACGCGCCCGTTGGGCACGCGGGTGGAGATGACCACGGCCACACCACGCGCGATAGCTTCTTCAATGGCTGCGAACATGTCCACGTTCACATTGCCGAAGCCCAGCGCCTGCACCACGATGCCCCGCGCACCCAGCGCCACTGCGGCGTGCACCAGGTCGCCGCTGGCGCCTGCGAACATGGGCACGATCTCCACCCGCGGCAGATCCCCCGCGCGCAGCGGCACATGCTGGCGGCGCGTGGGCTGGCGCGAGAAGACCACCCGATCCTCGTCGACCACGCCCAGCAGGCCGAAGTCGCCGGACTTGAAGGCCTCCACGTCGGCGGTGTGGGTCTTGGTGGCCTCGCGGGCGGCGTTGATCTGGTTGTTCATCGCCACCAGCACGCCCCGGCGGCGCGCCTGGCTGGCCACGCAGATGCGCGCCGCGTTGAGCAGGTTGCGCGGACCGTCGAAATCGGGCACCGAGGCATTGCGCTGCGCGCCCACCAGCACCACGGGCTTGTCGCTGGCCAGGGTCAGGTCCAGGAACCAGGCCGTCTCCTCCAGCGTGTCGGTCCCGTGGGAGATGATGACGCCGGTGATCTCCGGCCGTGACAGCGCCTCGTGCACCGCATGCCACAGCTGCACCCAGCGCCCCGGGTCCATGTGGTCGGAGGGGATGTTGAACAACTCGCGCACCTCCAGCCGCGCCACGCGCGACATGGAGGGCACGGCCGCCAGCAAGTCCTCGCCCGACAGCGCAGGCACGGCCCCGCCCCGCTCGGGGTCGAGCTTCATGGCGATGGTGCCGCCGGTGGCGATTAGCTGGCACAGCGGCAGGGGTAACGGCACCGGTGGCGGCGCCGACAGCGAATGGTCCATGGTGCGCATCTCAGACCCTCAGGTGGCTGAAAACCGCCTCGACAGCTCCATCGGCCTTGGCCAGGCCCTCGTCGACTAGCTCGCCCTGCTTCAGGACCACGTAGCGATCAGCCACCTTGAGCGCGAAGGGCACGTTCTGCTCCACGATCAGCAGCGTTGTGCCGTGCTGCTCGCGCTCCTGCAGCAGCGCATTGGCCAGCCGGTCGATCACCGAGGGCTGCAGGCCTTCGGTGATTTCGTCGAGCAGGATGACCGAGGGCCGCACCATCAGCGCCCGCGCCAGCAGCAGCATCTTCTGCTCGCCGCCCGAGAGCGTGCCGGCGTACTGCGCCAGGCGGCTGCCGAACACCGGAAAAAGCGGCTCCACCGCCGCAAAGCGCTCGTCGAACAGCGACTCCCGCGCCAGGCCCAGGCGCAGGTTGTCGCGGATGCTCAGGTCGGCAAACAGCGGCTGCTCCTGCGAGGCATAGGCAACCCCCTGGCGCGCGATGCGGTGCGGCGGCAGGCGGGTGATGTTCTCGCCATGCAGGTGGATGGCGCCGGCCTTCTTGGCCAGGTAGCCCATTACCGTCTTGAGCAGGGTGCTCTTGCCCATGCCGTTCTTGCCGAGCAGGGCCACGGCTTCGCCCCTGCGGATGTCCAGGCTCAGGCCGCGCAGCACTACGGACGCGCGGTAGCCGCTGGTGATGCCGTCGAGCACCAGAGCCGAGGGAGATGCGATGGCGTTCATGCGGCCTCCTTCATGGCATGCGTGCTACCCGAGTAGATGGTCTTGACCAGGGGCGAGTTGACCACCTCCTGGAAGCTGCCCTGCATGGCGATGGCGCCCTGGTGCAGCACCACGATGCGCGTGGAGACGATTTCCACGAAATCGAGGTCATGCTCCACCAGCAGGCAGCACAGCCCATAGCGGTGCGCCAGCGACGACAGCACCTCGCCGATCTGCGTGCGCTCCGTCTTGGTCAGCCCGGCCGTGGGCTCGTCGAGCAGCACCACGCGCGGCTCCAGCGCCAGCACCATGGCCAGCTCCAGCGCCTGCTGCTCGCCGTGCGAAAGGTCGCGCGCCACGCTGGCCAGCTTGCCCTCCAGCGCCGTGGCCCGCACCACATGCAGCGCATAGGGCGGCAGGCGCAGCACCGTGTCCTGGTGCAGCAGCGAGGGGCGCTCCAGCCGCGTGCCGGCGATGCGCAGGCATTCGGCCACGGTCAGCGACTCGAAGATGTTGGCGTTCTGGAACTTGCGGCCCAGGCCCAGGCGCACGCAGGCCTCAGGCGGTAGCTGGCGAATGTCGCTGCCGCACAGCGCCACGGTGCCGCCGCTGCGCTCGGCGCCGTCGCTCATGCAGCGCATCAGCGTGGTCTTGCCGGCGCCGTTGGGCCCGATCAGCCCCACCAGCTCGCCTGGGCGGGCCTCGAAATCGATGCCCTGCAGCACCTTGAGGGAGCCAAAATGCTTGGTCACGCCCTGCAGGCGGATGGCCACCGCATCGGTCGCTTGGCCGTCGGTGCTGCCGCGCCGCTCCTGCAGCTGCGGCATTCGCCTGGCACCCTGCAACACGCCGAAGGGCTTGAGCAGCAGCGGAATCAGCCCCTGCGGAAACAGCACGATGACCACCACGAACGCCCCGCCCAGAATCAGTTGCCAGGCAAAGGGCATGCTGCTGCTCAGGTAGGCCGTGGCCACGTTGATCAGCACGCCACCGGCCAGCGGCCCCCACAGCGTGCCGCGCCCGCCCAGGGCCACCCAGATGATGAGCTCGGTGCCCAGCGCAAAGCCCGTGAGCTCTGGCGCCACCACGCCGCTGAACGCGCCGTAGCCAAAGCCTGCTATACCGGCCATCACACCCATGGCCGTAAGCAGCGCGATCTTCACCCGAGAGGTGTCGATGCCCAGGTAGGTGCAGCGCACCTCGTTGTCGCGGATGGCCGCGAGCACGCGGCCCGCATCGCTGCGCACCAGCACCCAGCCGATGGCGCCGGCCACGGCCAGCATGGCGCCGGCCACCCAGTACCAGGCCTCGAGCGACCAGTCGAAACTCGGATAGCCCGTGAGCCCCGAACTCGACCCCGTGAAGCTGCCGCCCGACAGCAGCAACTGCGTGAGCACGATGGGCAGCACCAGCGAGATCACCGTCGCAAAGAACGGCGAAGCCCCGCGGTAGAACGAGAGCCAGCCCACCAGGCCGGCCACCGCCGCGCTGGCCAGCACCGTGGCACCGACGGCCAGCAGCACGGTGAAGGTGCTGAACCCGACGTGGGTGAACACCAGCCCGGCGGCATAGGCGCCGATGCCGAAGAAGGCCGACTGGCCGAAGGTGAGGTAGCCGGTGTAGCCCCAGAGGATGTCCACCGTGATCGCCGCGATGGCGAAGAAGAAGGCCTTGATCAGGATGTTCAGCAGGTAAGTGTCGAACACCCAGGGCCCGGCCACGAGCAGCGCCACACCGATGGAACCGAGCACCAGAAGGCTGTTGAAGGGACGCGCCCGTACCACCGGGTCAGCGGGTTCGGCGGGCATGACGGGCGGCAATGCCGCATTGGAATGGGTGGTGGTATCAGCCACGGGCAAACCCCTTGGGACGGATGCGCAGCGTGACTGCGGCGAGGACGGCGATGGTCAGCCCGCCGAGGACGGGGCTGGCGTAGGTGCTGACCAGCACCTGGGCCGCGCCGAACACGACGCAGGTCACCAGCAGGCTGGCCATGGAGTGGCCCGAGACCATGACCAGCATGAAGGCGCTGACCAGCCAGGGCAGGCCCATGTTGGGGTCGACGCTGGACAGCGGCGTGATCATGGCGCCGGCCAGCGTGCCCAGGCCCGCGCCCAGGCTGAAGGTGATGAAACGCACGCGACCCGAATGGATGCCCAGGCTGCTGGCAAGGTCCTCGTTCATGATCACGGCGCGGGTGCGCACGCCAAAGCGCGTGCCGTTGAGCAGCCCCGTGAGCGCCAGGCACAGCACGATGGCCACCGGCACCAGCACCAGGCGGTAGGCCGAATAGTCGATCCCCGCGACCTGCCAGGTACCCGACAGCGGCGCACCGACGAACTGCACCTCGCGCCCGAATCCCATCACGATGAGCTGGCCGATGACGATACCGAGCCCCCAGGTGGCCAGGATGGCGTCGAGAGGCCGCTTATACAGCGGGCGCACGATGAGCCCTTCCACCAGCATTCCCACGGCAATGCCGACCACGATAGCCAGCGGCCAGGCCAGCCACGGGTCCATCTGCAGCCGGGTGACCACGTAGCTCGCATAGCCGCCCAGCGTGAGCAGGGCACCATGCGCAAAATTGACGATCTTCATCACCCCGAAAACCATCATCAGCCCCGCCGTGACGACGAACAGCATCGCCGCCGTGGTGAGCAGATCCAGCAAGAGAACCATGGTGTGCTCCTAGGAATGGGAGGGAATCGGGCCGCGCAGGGACAACGCGGTGGTGGCGGCGGTAGGGGTCATGGGCTGTCTCCGGGGTCTCGTGGGTCTTGTGCATATCGCAAGCAGTGCCTGCACAGGCAATGCACAGGCCGTGCCTGCCAGGCGGGCCTGGCGCACGGAATCGGTCAGTGAAAGGAACAGCGGGAGGGGTCCCACAGAAAACATTTTTCAAGCTCCAGAAAGCAAAAAGCCCCTGACCGCGCGGTGTGCGCTTTCAGGGGCTTTCATAGCCGGTATGTGGTCAGCAATGCTGCTGAGGGACCGCAGTGGCTTGGCCAACGCGGTCATTTCAATTATGACAGCCGGTCACACCAGCGTCAATCAACTGCGAAGCTGCTTTATTCGCGATTTGTCCTCCCTGCAGGCGCCCTCAGGCGGGTCATTCAAGCGGCCGAGCTCACTCCATCTGCGGGCATTGCGCGCCCGGGTCCACGCTCGCGTAGGTCTCCAGGATGCGGATGCTGCCGTCGGAGCGCACCTGCCCCAGGCGCATGGCCAGCGGCGTGTGCCGGCCCTTGCCCATGCGCAGCGTGCCGCGCGGGCCGGTTACCGTGACCTCACCCAGCGCCTTGATGACCTTGGCGGCATCGGTGCTGCCTGCTGCCTCCACCGCCGCCTTGTACTGGAAGAAAGCCTCGTACTGCGGCACCGAGAGTTCGTTGGGCGCCTTGAGGTCCGCGCCGAAGCGCACCAGCATGCGCATGCGGAACGAGCGGTTGTGCGCCGTGTCGATGGACGGGAAATAAGACGCCGCCATGAGCATGCCCGTGGCCGCGCTGCCCATCTCCCGCGCAGTGCTTTCGTCGATGGACAGGTTTCCCAGCGGTATGCGCACGTCGGCGGCCTTGAGCTGCCGGGCCAGCGACACGTTGGGTGCGCCGCCCGCGGTGGCACTGATGATCGCGTCGGGCCTGGCCGTGCGGATCTTGGCGATCACCGCCGCCCAGTCGCTGCCGTCCACGGGCAGGTACTCCTCGCCCACCACCTGCCCACCGCCCTTTCTGAGGGTCTGGCGCGCAAACTCGAGCATGCCGCGGCCAAAGGCGTAGTCGCTGCCCACGAGGAAGAAGCTGCGCGCATTCCGGTTGTGCGCCAGGTATTCGACCACGGGCGCCACCTGCTGCTCGGGCACCCAGGCGTTGACGTACATCCAGGGGCTGCACGACCGGCCTTCGTAGAACGAGGTGTAGATGTAGGGCAGTTGGCCGCGCGCGACGATGGGCAGCGCCGCATTGCGCGCCGCGCTGGTCTGCATGGCAATGAGGGTGTGCACCTTCTTGCCGAACACCAGTGCTTCCACAGCCTTCTGCGCGCCCTCGGCGCCAGAGGCATCGTCCATTATTTCAAGCTGCACTGGCCGCCCCAGGATGCCACCGTTGGCATTGATCTCCTCGACCGCCAGTTGCGAGGACTGGACTACGGCAGGTGCCACTACGCTGTTGGCACCTGACAGGCCCACGGCCACGCCGATGCGGATGGGCTCAGCGGCATGCGGCTGCGCCGAGACGGTGGTGGCCATGGCCAGCAGCACCGCCGTGGCGAACAGGGCCAGCGCGGCCATCTGCAGGGTGTTCAGAAGCTTCTTCATCGCAGCATCTCCCGCCGTGGTCAACGCGCAGCGGCAAGGGGCAGCCACTGCGGCGCGCCCTCGCGCAAGGCCGCTGCAGGCACGGCTCTGGCGGTGCCTGCCAGCGGCGCGCTGTCGACGGGCTCGGCTCCCAGGTGAAAGGTGGACACCAGCGCGAGCAGACGGCGGGACTGATCCTGCAGGCTGGCGGCCGCAGCGGCGCCCTCTTCCACCAGCGCTGCGTTCTGCTGTGTGGCGTGGTCCAGCTCGGCGATGGCGTGGTTGATGTCGAGGATGCGCCCACTCTGAGCGGTGGATGCTCCGGCTACCTCGCCAATAATGCCCGACACCTGCCCCACGCTGCTCACGATGTCAGCCATGGTGGTGCCGGCGCCCTGCACCAGGCGCGCGCCCGCAGAAACGTGGGAGAGGCTGTCGTCGATGAGGCCCTTGATCTCCCTGGCTGCCGACGCACTGCGCTGCGCAAGCGCACGCACCTCTCCCGCCACTACAGCAAATCCACGCCCGGCGTTGCCCGCGCGTGCCGCCTCTACCGCCGCATTGAGCGCCAGGATGTTGGTCTGGAAGGCGATGCCGTCGATGACACCGATGATGTCGGCGATGTGCCGGGATGACTGGGTGATCTGGCCCATGGTGGTCACCACCTGGCCCACGGCTGCGCCGCCGCGCTGGGCCACAGCCGCCGCATTGCCGGCCAGGCCGTTGGCCTCGCCTGCCGCCTCGGCGCTGTGGCGCAGGTTGCCGGCAAGCTGGTCCAGCGAATGGGCCGTCTCCTGCAGGCGCGTGGCGGCCTGCTCGGTGCGCTGGCTCAGGTCCAGGTTGCCGGCCGCCACCTCGGAGCTGGCGGTATCGATGCTCACGGCCGCGTCGCGGATGTCGGCCACCAGGCCGCGCAGGCGCCGCTGCATGGTGGCAATGGCGTCTAGCAGGCGTCCTACCTCGCCCTGCCCCGCGCCTTCGATGGCATTGTCCAGCGCGCCCTCGGCAATGCGCTCGGCGATGCGCACCGCGCGCTCCACCGGTCGCTGGATGCCACGCGCGATGCGCCAGGCCACCAGCACACCGAGGGCCACCGCAGCCAGCGCCAGCAGTGCGCCGATGGCCGTGGAACGCTGGATCTGCGCGCCCACGGCCGTGGCCAGCACGGCATTGCGCTGGGTCTGCAGGGCAATCAGTTCATTGACCCTGGCGCGCCACTGCGCCTCCACCGGCCGCAACTCCTGCGTGAGCGTGGTGGTGGCATCGATGTTGGCGCCGGCCAGGCCGTGCTTGGCGGCCTGCTGCACCAGCGCCATGCCGCGCGCGCCCAGCGTGGCAATGTCTGCTGCCAGCTGGCGCTCGTCGGCCTGGGCATCGACCATGGCTGCGGCCAGCGCCTTTTCGGCGCGCACGTACTCGCCGCGCGCTGTCTCCAGGGTGGCGCCTTCGGCCTTGAGCTCGGCCATGTCGGTGAGCAGCACGATGGAGCGCACCTGCACGGCCATCAGGTTGATGTTGTCCAGCAGCTCGCGGGCGAAGGCGGCGCGCTGGTTGTTGACCTCCACGATCTGGCGCACCTGGCTGCCCACCTGGTGCGAGGACCAGGCATTCATGCCGGCTACGCTCACGATCAACGCCAGCAGGCAGCCAAAGCCGAGCGCCAGGCGGCTGGCGATGGAGTGGGTGAATCGGTGCAAGGTCATGGAAAACTCCTCGAATCGGGCATGGCTGCGCCCAAGGTGGCGCGGGTGGCGCCACCCCTTGTGCAGCGGGTCGTGGTGGTGTTGGAGGAAAATCCGGCCGTTGCGGCCAGGTGGAGCGAGCGGCCGGCACCGCAGTGGGATACCGGCCGCCTGTGCTTGCAGGCTTACTTCAGGTCAGGGCACTGCGCGCCGGGGTCCACGCCCTTGAAGGTCTGCAAGATCTTGATGGCGCCGCCGGCCTGGATCTGGCCCAGGCGCATTGCCAGTGGCGCATGGCGGCTCTTGTTCATGCTCACCTCGCCGCGCGGGCCGGTATAGGACACCTCGCCCAGCGCCTTGATGATCTTGTCCTTGTCCACCGCGCCCACCTTCTCGACGGCGGCCTTGTACAGGTAGAAGGCCTCGTACTGGGGTTCGGACAGCTCATTGGGCGTCTTCAGGTCGGCGCCGAACTTCTTCGTCATCGCAGCGATGAACTTCTGGTTCTCGGGCGTTTCGATGGTGGTCAGGTACGAGGCGGACATGTACATGCCCGTCGCCACGTCGCCCATGTTCTTCGCGGTGGCTTCATCAATGGCCAGGTTGCCGTAGGGCAGGTTCAGGCCCGAGCCCTGCAGCTGCTTGGCCAGCGAGACGTTGGGCGCGCCGCCTGCGGTGGCGCTGATCAGCGCATCGGCCTTGGCCGCGCGGATCTTGCTGAGCACCGGGGTCCAGTCCGAGCCGTCGATGGGCAGGTACTCCTCGCCCACCACCTTGCCGCCATTCTTCTCGATGTACTTCTTGGTGAAATCCAGCATGCCGCGGCCGAAGGCGTAGTCATTGCCCACCAGGAAGAAGTTGCGCGCCTTCAGGTTGGACCAGAAGTAGTTGACGATGGGCGCCACCTGCTGCTCGGGCACCCAGGCGTTGACGTACATCCAGGGGTTGCACGAACGGCCTTCGTAGAACGAGGTGTAGATGTAGGGCACCTTGCCGCGCGAGATGATGGGCAGGGCCGCATTGCGCGCAGCGCTGGTCTCCATGGCGATGACGGCGTCGACCTTCTTCTGGAACACCAGGGTGTCGAAGGCCTTCTGCGCGCCCACGGCGCCCGAGGCATCGTCGACGATCTCGAGCTCGACCTTGCGACCGAGGATGCCGCCGGCGGCATTGATCTCTTCGACCGCCAGTTGCGAGGACTGCACCACGGCCGGTGCCACCACGCTGTTGGCGCCCGACAGGCCCACGGCCACACCGATGCGGATGGGGTCGGCGGCCTGGGCCTGCAGGGCCAGCGCGGCCGCCAGGGCGATTGCGCCATAGCGCAGGAGGGAAGCAAAGGGGGACATCATCAGAAGGCTCCTTGGGTTGGGGGTGAACGAAAAAGAGAACACGGGGCGGGAAAAAACGGAGGCAGGCATCAGTGCCGCGGCAGCGGCCAGCCGGTGCCCAGCATGGGGTCGTAGACGTCATCGCGGCGGTCGCGCAGCACGTGGTTGAAGGCGTTGAGCTGGCGCGCCTGGCGTGTGGCCCGAAGGTCCAGTTGCGCCGTGAGCACCAGGTCTTCGCCGCCCTCGGCGGCGGGTCCTGCGACAGGCCAGCCCTGGGCATCGACGATCAGGCTCTGGCCGATAAAGGGCTGGCCACGCTCGGTGCCGGTGCGGTTGGCGCAGACGATGTTCAGCGCGTTGCTGTGGGCGCTGGCCATGGCCAGCGTGTTGGCCATGGCCGGGCTGCCTGCGGGCTGGCCGGGCATGGGCACCCAGTTGGTGGGCATGGCCACCACGTCGGCGCCCTGCATGGCCAGCAGGCGGTAGACCTCAGGGAACCAGCCGTCGTAGCAGATCACCACGCCCAGCCGCCCCCACGGGGTGTGGAACAGCGGCAGGCCCTTGTCGCCGGCTTCGAAGAACAGGTGCTCGTCACCCCACAGGTGCAGCTTGCGATAGGTGCCCAGCCAGCCCGTGGGGCCGACGACCACGGCCGCGTTGTACAGGCGCTCGCCATCGCGCTCGGCAATGCCGGCCACGATGAGCGTGTTGCAGCGGCGGGCCACCTCGATCCAGGCCTGTGTGCTGGGGCCATTGGGCACAGGCTCGGCCAGTGCGAAGGCCTCGGCGCGGCTCTCGAACACGTAGCCGGTGTTGGCCAGTTCGGGCAGCACCACCAGGGCAGCGCCGCCTGCGGCCGCACGCTCGACCAGGGCCACCGAGCGCGCCAGGTTCTCGTCCTTGCGGCCGATGCGCGGCTCCATCTGGATGCTCGCCACGGTGACGAGGTGCCCCGCAGTGCTTGGCGCGGGGAGTTTTCCCGAATCGGACGACAACGACATTCAAACTCCAAAAAGCAAAAAGCCCCTGACCGCGCTGTACGCGCATGTCAGGGGCTTTCATAGCCGGTATGTGATCAGCAATGTTGCTGAGGGGCTGGTGCAGTGAAAACCGGACCAGTGCTGCGAATTATGGACGTGGAAAAATTCGGAGTCAATCGGAGTCAATATTTCGTCAGAGTGTTGTTGCAGGGCCTGGGTCCATCGCCCGCGCAGGCAACAGGCCACACGTGCTGTCCCCATGCATCAGTGAAAACGATGGTGCTCCAGCCGCCAGCGCCCCAGCATCCGGTAGGGCAGGCCGAGACAAGGCTGTGTAGAGCAGTTGAACTCGCGCACCGTCCAGCACAGTTGGCTCCACAAGTTGCTCTGCCACTTCTCAGGGCTGTACATGTGGCGGATGATTGCTGGCCTGGCACGCACGCTGCGTGTCAGGCCAGGACGTCCTCAGCGCCTCGTGCAATGTCGTTAACACCAATTTCGGAGTCGCGAAGGCCCTTAGCGGCGTGCCGATCGAGGCCAGTGACACCGCGTGTGCTCTTGCACGCACAAGGAGCGCAACAACGAGTGGCGCGTCGGCAAAGATCTCCCCTTAGGATTGCCCAAAATGAGTGCTAACCGCCCCTGGTCGCCGCTCTAGCGCTGGCGGGCGCGCTGGGCCAGTGCGGTGCAGAGACAGATGCAACCAGGCCACGGTCGATCAGTCCATTCCTGCCTTTCCAGGCGCCCAGTACGCCTTGGACAAAATGCGCGAAGCTGGCACACCACGCCCTTTGAGCGCGTGGCGCGCCTGCTGGATCGACTGCGCGCGCCCCGTGAGCACAAACAGCGTGCCATCGCCGCTGCCCCGCGACCACAGGTCACTGGCGGCTTGCATGCGGCATGCCTCGTCGCTGCGCTCTACCAGCATGGCGGCCTCTACGCCCAAGGCCTGCAAAGCCGATGTGGCTTCGGCAACGGACTCCACCTCGAACACGCAACGCAGCACGGCCCTGCCGGCCATGGCCGCCCCAACGGCAGCCGCCAAGCCGAACGACGTCTCGTCCCCATACAACACCACCGGCCCGGCCAGATCGCCCAGCGCCAGTGAGCGGTGCGGCCCGAAGACCTGGCAGGCATCCCCCACCTGCACGCGCCGCAGCCAGTCGCTGCYAGGCCCCGCTCCATGCGCATAGCCGAGCAGGCGCACATGCCCGCGCACCGCATCGAACACGATGGGGGTGAACGTGCGCGCGGTGAACGGACCAGCCACCTTGACCTGCAGCTTGTTCCCAGGCGCCCAGGCCGCGCCCTGCAGGGCATCGCCCTCCAGGTCGATGAGACGAAAGCGATCCGACACCCGTTGCACCGCAGCCACCCGTGTGTTGCGCAGCAGCAGCCGGTCGAAGGCACGTTCCAGCAGGCCCTGCACGCGGTCTTCAGTAAAGCGCATGCCGCACCTCGTGGTCGTAGTGCGCGTTGATCTGCCCCACCTGCTCGTCGCCGATCGGTGCGGTGGCACCCCCCAGCCGCGTCAGCTCTGACAGCATCTGCCCCACCGTGGGCAGCGCAGTGCGGTCCACCTGCGACGCCGGGGCCCACAGCCTGGCGCAGTTCACCGCCTTGCCGCAGTGCATGAGCACTTCGGTGATGGCCACCACCGTCGCGGCCTTGGGCGTGCGCCCTTGTTCCGCCAGCTCGGCCAGCAGTTCCGGCGCGGTGGACACCCTGCCGCGGCCGTTGATGCGCAGGAACACCTCCAGCCCCGGAAAGATGAAGAGCATGCCCACGCGGTCGTCGCGCTCCAGGTTGCGCAGCGACTCGATGCGGTTGTTGCCCGGCCAGTCGGCAAAGGCCACGGTGTGCGCGTCGAGCACGTGCACAAAGCCCGGCGGGCCGCCGCGCGGAGAGGCATCGAGCCCCTGGCCGCTGCCCGTGGCCAGGCAGAAAAACGTCGCGGCCTTCAGATAGCTTTCATGAAAGCCGATGAGGCGGTCGAGCACGGCTTTCTGGATCATCTCGGACGGCGGCGCGTACAGCGCATTGAGGTCGGGCGCATCGGTTCTGCCCGGCCCAGGGGCTGGGGCTGAGGGGGCTGGGGCCGGCAGCGCCACCAGGGCACGCAACTGCGGGTCCCGCACCTCGAGCACATCGAACAGCCCCAGAGCACGCAGTGCTGGCGCCAAGGCTTCGATGTGGCCCACTGCGGCAGTACGGGCCTCAGTAGACGCAGTGAGGTCTTGCAACACCCGCGCATTGGCAAGGAAGGCCCCCACCGACCCCTTGCGGACGGTGATACCGCCCACCTCGACTTCATTGACATCGTCCGGAAGAACATCTTGTGCACGCATGGCTTGGCTCCTTGTTGATGCGATGAAAACAAGAATAAGATGCATTTACATGGCGGCTGTAGAATTAACAAGCCATCTGATTGCTCGGATCCGCCATTTTCCAGATGCTCCCGCTCACCATGTCCGACCTGAAGCTCGACCTTGCCACCATCGATGCGCCTGACGGCCCGCTGGTCATCGCGCTCGCCGGCACGCAGGACGGCGAGCGCATGTCCGAGCCGCACCAGCACGCGCGTGGCCAGCTTTTCGGCTCGCTGCGCGGGCTCATCTCGGTGCGGGTGGTGGATGCCTTGTGGGTGGTGCCCGCGATCCACGCCGTCTGGCTGCCACCGCACCACCTGCATGCGGCGCAGTCGCATGGCCCATTCCATGGCTGGAGCGTTTACGTCGAACCTGCCGCTTGCCAGGGCCTGCCCGCCAAGCCCTGCACGCTGCGCACCTCCAGCCTGCTGCGCGAGGCTGTGCTGCGCGCAGCCGAATGGCCCCAGGGCCCACTGGATGCGAGCCAGTCGCGCGTGGCCGGCGTGATCCTCGACGAAATCCGCAGCCTGCCCGTCGAGCCCCTCGGGCTGCCCCTGCCCCAAGACGCACGCCTGCAGCGCGTGGCCCGCGCCCTGATCGCGGACCCGGCGGACGGGCGCGACCTGGAGGCGTGGGCCCGCTGGGCGGCCCTGAGCTCGCGCACGCTGAGCCGGCGATTCGTGGAGGAGACGGGTTTCAACTTCACGGCCTGGCGCCAGCGCGCCCGGCTCATGCGGTCGCTGGAAATGCTGGCCGCCAACCTGCCCATCAACACCATCGCGCTGGACCTGGGCTATGCCACGGCCAGCGCGTTCATCACCCTGTTCAAGCGCCACTTCGGGGAGACGCCGGCGGCGTACCGGCAGCGGCTATGAACTGCGGACTCGCCGGGCTGAGATGCACCTCGGGCGCGTGGGTGCAAGCAAAGCAGAGTGTTGGCGGCGTCGGCGTCGGCTTTGCCGTACCACCCACCCCCCTCACAGAATGACGTTGTTGCGCGGGCGCAGCAGTGGCGGCAAATCCGTGTCGCCCAGCAGCTCGCGCAGCTCCACCTCGATCATGCGGTTGATCTGCGCAATCGGCACATCGTTCGCTCCACCCTCGAACGGGTTCTCGGTGCTGGCGCCCACCTGCTCCAGCGTGGTGTACATCCACGAGATCATCACGCTAAAGGGCACCACCAGCCACACCATGTGGCCCTGCATCCATCCGCTGGCCACGGCGTTGAGCGCATCGAACTCCTTGAGCAGCCCGAAGGGCAGCAGCACGCAAAAGAAGCGGATGAAGAACGTGTTGATGATGGCGTACTGGCGCGGGTACGGGAAATTCTTGATGCGCTCGCTGCGCCCCTGGTGGTCCAGCAGTTCCTTGATGGATTTCTGCATCTCGATGAAGAAGTTGATGGGCACGTCGCCGGCCTGGAACAACGCCAGGATGGTGCTGCTCTGCCGAGCCAGCAAGGCCGTGGCCTTGTTGCGCGATGCGAGCACTTCGCGCAGCTCGTCCGCATTCAGAAACCGCGCCAGTTCCACCTCCAGCGCCGTCTCTTGCTCGGGCACGCAGTAGTGGCGCTGGTAGTCGGCATTGGTGCGCCGGTTCGTGCTCTCCCAGGCGCGGCGGCGGCGCATCTGATAGCGCAGCGCCGTTACCCAGGCCAGGTGGCGGTGGACCAGCTGGCGGGTGGCTGCCTCGCTTTTCAGGTAGTCGCGGCTGACCAGGCCCCAGGCGCGGCTGGCGTTCAGGATGCCCGTCCACACCTGCTGCGCCTCCACCGTGCGGCCATAGGTCTGCGTGTTCTTGAAGCTGACGATGAACGCCGTGGCCGTGCCGATCAGCGCCACCACGGTCCACGGCACGCCGAGCCAGCGCCAGTTAGCCAGTTGGTACAGACACACCGGCACCAGCCCCAGCGCGACCAGGACATAGATCTCCCGCCGCGTCCACACCAAGAACTCGGAAAGGCGGTACCCCTTGCCAACGTTCATTGCTTTGCCAGCCAGGCATCGAACGTGATGGCGCCCAGGCGCGGCGCGTCGCCCGGCGTGAGCGAGCGGTCGTCGAGCTGCACGCCGAAGTACGGTGCTGCAGCATCGGCCACCACCGTGCGCGCGTCGCCCATGGCCGCGAGGTATCGCTGCACCAGCGCAGCCAGCCCGACCCGCTCAGGCCCGGCAATCTCGATGGTGCCGTTGACGGGCGTGCCCAAGGCCGCATCGGCCATCGCTGCGGCCACGTCGTCGGAAGCGATGGGTTGCACCAGCGCTGGCGACAGGCGCACCGTCTGCCCCTCGGTGCCCGCCTGCGCAATGCCAGCGAGGAACTCCATGAACTGCGTGGCATGCACGATGGTGTAGGGGATGGCGGCGGCCTTGATCAACTTCTCTTGCGCCAGCTTGGCGCGGAAGTACCCGCTGCCCTGCAGCCGCTCGGTGCCCACCACCGACAGCGCCACGTGGTGCTGCACGCCCGCAGCCGCCTCGGCCGCCAGCAGGTTGCGGCCAGAGGTCTCGAAGAAGTCGAGCACCGCCTTGTCCTCGAACGAAGGCGAGTTGGCCACGTCCACCACCACCTGCGCGCCTTGCAGTGCTGCGGCCAGGCCCTCGCCCGTGAGCGTGTTGACGCCGGTGTTGGGCGATGCGGCCACGGCCTCGTGCCCGCGCGCGCTGAGTTGCTGGACGAGCTTGCGGCCGATGAGGCCGGTGCCTCCGATGACGACGATCTTCATGGTGCTTCCTGGGTCGGTGAATGGTGCGCGGACGCGTGGCGCTGCGCTGGAATGCCTCGATGGTAGGATCGAACCCATCCGTCTCCAATGACCAATACCCCTGAAATCCTGCCACAACGCGCGCGCGCCCGGCGCGTGCTGTTTGTCGCCTTTCCCGACGTGGGTCTGCTAGACCTGACAGGCGCGCAGACCGTGTTCTGGGCCGCGACCAAGGCCATGGAAGCGCGTGGCCTCAAGGGCTATGAACGCATCACCGCCAGCCCGGCGGGCGGCCTGGTGCGCAGCGCCGAGGGGCTGGAGCTGCAGACCGTGGCGCTGCGCCAATGCCGCGCCGCTACGGTGGACACGCTCATCGTGCCCGGCTCGCCGCACATGGATGTGGTGCTCGACCAGTCCGCCCCGCTGGTGCAGTGGCTGCGGCGCGCATCGGCCAAGACGCGGCGCACCGCATCGGTGTGCAGTGGCGCGTTTCTGCTGGCTGCAGCGGGCCTGCTGGACCACAAGCGCGCCACCACGCACTGGCTCATGTTCGACCGCATGAACGAGCGCTTTCCCACGGTGGAGATCGACCGCGACGCGATCTTCGTGCAGCAGGGCTCCGTGTGGACCTCAGCCGGCGTCACCGCGGGCATCGACCTGGCCATGGCGCTGGTGGAGGCCGATTGCGGCCACGAGGTGGCCATGGAGGTCGCACGCGAACTGGTGGTGTACCTCAAGCGGCCCGGCGGGCAGTCCCAGTTCAGCGCCCTGCTGCGGTCGCAGGCCGACACATCGCCGGCATTCGAAGAGCTCAATTTGTGGATCAGCGCCCACCTGCAGCGCCAGGACCTGACGGTGGAGTTTCTCGCCGATCGCGCCCGCATGAGCCCGCGCAACTTTGCGCGCCAGTACAAGGACCAGACCGGGCGCACGCCAGCCAAGGCGGTGGAGGTGTTTCGGCTGGAAGCCGCCAAGCGCCTGCTGGAGGAATCCACCCACAACGTGGACCAGATCGCCACGCAGTGCGGCTTTGGCGATGAAGAGCGCATGCGGGTGACCTTTCAGCGCCACCTGGGCGTTGCGCCCCGGGACTACCGGAGGCGCTTTGCCCGCAGCAGCCTGGGTTTGCAGGAACAGGCACCTGTCCGCAAACGCAATGGAGCCACCAGCCACTGACGCCACTGACGAGCGAGTCGACGCGCGCAAAGATCTCATCGCGTAGGAGGTGGGCCCGACATGAGGCTCAATGCGTGCAATCAGCGGGGCCACCACCCACAATCGCTGATGCACGCACTTCTTGTCTTCTCCCACCTCCGCTGGAACTTCGTTTATCAGCGTCCCCAACATCTGCTGACTCGCCTCGCCGAGCAGTGGCCGGTGGTCTACGTGGAAGAGCCTGTACCTGGTGCAGCGTCTGACCATCTGGAAGTCATCGACGTCGCAGACGGCGTGCAGGTGTGGCGGCCCCACCTTCGCTCAACACAGCACGGTATGCACGGTGCGAACGAGGCCGCGATGCAGCGCCTGGTGTTGGCGGCCATGCATTCGCGACGCATCAGCTCGTATATCGCGTGGTTCTACACACCCATGGCGATGTTCATGGCCGACGTCCTGGAGCCCGAATGCATCGTGTACGACTGCATGGACGAGCTGTCGATGTTCAAGGGTGCGCCTGCTGAACTGATGGCGCAGGAAAAGGCCTTGTTCAACCAGGCAGACATCGTCTTCACCGGTGGCCGCAGCCTGTACCAAGCCAAGCGCACGCTGCATGACAGCGTGCATTGCTTTCCAAGCAGTGTCGATGCCCGGCACTTCAGCACACCCACGGCCGACCACCCTTTGCAGGCAGCGATTCCGCGGCCGCGGCTGGGCTACTGCGGCGTGATCGACGAGCGGGTCGACATCGACCTCGTCGCGGGCATCGCATCGCTGCGGCCCGACTGGCAGATCGTCATGGTGGGCCCCACGGCCAAGATCGACCCGGCAGGTCTGCCCAAGCTGCCAAACATCCACTGGATGGGCCAGCAGGACTACCAGGTGCTGCCTGCGTTCATCCAGGGCTGGGACGTGTGCCTGCTGCCCTTTGCACTCAACGATTCCACCCGCTTCATCAGCCCGACCAAGACACTGGAATACATGGCGGGCGGACGCCCCTGCGTGAGTACCGCGATTCGTGATGTGGTGGAAAGCTATGGCGACCTGGTGAAGATACGGGCTGACGCTGCCGGCTTTGTGGAAGCATCAGAGGCGCTGATGCAGCGCGATGCTGCGCAGCGGCTGACGGATGAGCGGGCCGTGCAGTCCATCCTGGCCGGGACGTCATGGGACGCGACCGCCGCGGCCATGGGCGATCTCATCGCACAGGTGCTCGACACCCGCGTGCGGCCCGTGGGGCGCGCGACCACCGCCCCCGGCGCGCGCGTAGCAGCCACCGACCTGACAACGTCCTGATCGGTACCACCATGAATGCAACAACTTCGCTGAGCAGTGACGCCATCACCGCGGCTGCACCGGCAGGATTCGACTATCTGATCGTGGGCGCGGGCTTTGCGGGCAGCGTGCTGGCAGAGCGCCTTGCCAACGCCGGGCACCGCATCCTCGTCGTCGAGAAGCGCTCGCACATTGCGGGCAATGCGTACGACCACTACGACGACGCTGGCGTGCTGGTGCACCCGTACGGTCCGCATATCTTTCACACCAACTCCGAAGACATCTTTGACTATCTGTCGCGCTTTACAGCGTGGCGCCCGTATGAACACCGCGTGCTGGCCAGCGTGGACGGCCAGCAGTTGCCCATCCCCATCAATCTGGACACCATCAACCAGCTGTACGGGCTGAGCCTCACCGCGTTTGAAGTGGAAAACTTCTTTCAGACGGTCGCTGAAACGGTGGACCCCGTCAAGACGTCCGAAGACGTGGTGGTCAACCGCATCGGCCGCGAGCTGTACAACAAGTTCTTTCGGGGCTATACCCGCAAACAGTGGGGCCTGGACCCAAGCGAGCTGGACGCGAGCGTGACCGCGCGCGTGCCGACGCGTACCAACCGCGACGACCGCTACTTCTCCGACAAATTCCAGGCGATGCCGCTGCACGGCTACACGCGCATGTTCGCGCGCATGCTGGACCACCCCAACATCAAACTGATGCTGAACACCGACTACCGCGAGGTGCAGGATCTCTTCCCCTGGAAGCACATGATCTACACCGGCCCGGTGGACGCGTTCTTTGACCACCGGCACGGCAAGCTGCCGTACCGCAGCATCCGGTTCGAGCACACGACGGTGCAGCAGGCGCAGTACCAGGACGTGGGCACGGTGAACTACCCCAACGACCACGCCTACACACGCACCACCGAGTTCAAGCACATCACAGGGCAGGTGCACCCTGCTACGTCCATCGTGCGCGAATACCCGTGCGCCGACGGCGACCCGTACTACCCCATCCCGCGACCCGCCAACGCTGCGCTGTACAAGCTGTATGAGGCCGATGCCGAGGCGATGGACAACGTGACTTTTGTGGGGCGGCTGGCCACGTACCGCTACTACAACATGGACCAGGTCGTAGGCCAGTCGTTGGCCACTTTCAAGCGGCTGCAAGAGGCGCATGCAGCGTCACCGCCCAAAGGCGAAGAACGGGTGATGGCGCCGGCCCACTCGCCCCCTTCCGTCGCCACTGCAGTTTGATATGGCCATTGAACTGTGGGCCGGACCGGAATGCACGGTCAACCGCGTTGGAGACCGTTTTCACGATCAGTTTTCGGCCACCAGTTTCGCAAACCGACTGGACAACCTGGATGACCTCGCCTCGCTGGGCATCCGCAAAATGCGCTTTCCACTCATCTGGGAACGCACTGAAAAATCCCCCGGCCAACACGACTGGCAATGGAGTGACAAGGCGCTGGCCCGGCTTGCCGACCTGAAGGTAGAGCCCATCGTCGGCCTGCTGCACCATGGCAGCGGCCCCGCCTGGACGAACCTGCTGGACCCGGCGTTCCCCAGCTTGCTGGCGGCGTATGCGGATGCTGTCGCTGCCCGTTATCCGCACGTACGTGCCTGGACGCCCGTCAACGAGCCCCTCACCACCGCGCGCTTCAGCGCGCTCTACGGCATGTGGTACCCCCATCGCGCGGACGACGCCAGCTTTGTGCGGGCGTTGTTGAACCAGATACACGCCACGGTGCTGGCGATGCGCGCCATACGCCGACACCAGCCTGATGCCCAGCTCATCCAGACCGAGGACCTGGGCTTTGTGACGAGCTCGCCGAAGCTCCAGTACCAGGCCGATTTTGAAAACCTGCGGCGTTGGCTAACCTTCGATCTGCTGAGCGGACGCGTCGGGCGCGAGCACCCCATGTGGCAGTACCTGCGCACGGCAGGCGCCAGCGAGGAAGAGCTCGACGCACTCCACGCCGACCCCTGCGCCCCCGACATTCTGGGCATCAACTGCTACCTGACCAGCGAACGGCATCTGGATGAGCGGCTGTGGCTGTACCCCTCCACATGCGTGGGTGGCAACGCACTGCACCGCTATGCGGACGTCGAGGCCATACGCGTGAACGGTGCGTTGGCGGGCGGGTTCGCGGACCGCCTGAGAGAAACGTCCCAGCGCTATGGCGGCGCCGTCGCGCTGTCTGAAGTTCACCTGGGCTGCTCGCGCGAGGACCAGCTGCGCTGGCTGCAGCAGGCCTTCAGCGCCGCCTGCACCGTGCAGGACGAAGGCCATGACGTGCGGGCAGTGACCTGCTGGGCAAGCCACGGCACCTTCGACTGGAACAGCCTGGTCACCAGGTGGGACGGCCACTACGAACCCGGCCTGTGGGACGTGAGGTCCGAGCCACCACGCATCACAGCTTTGGGACGCCTTGCCCGGCAGCTCTCGTCGGGCGCCGGCGCCAAGCATCCGGTGATCCCCAGTGCGGGGTGGTGGCAGCGTGAAGAGCGCCTGACCTATGGCCCTGTCGGCACACTGCAAGCAGTAGCCGTGTCGGGCCGGCCTGTGCTGATCACAGGCGCCACAGGAACACTCGGCCAGGCGTTTGCCAGGATATGCACGCGCCGCGGCATACCGCACCACCTGCTCACCCGGGCCGAGATGGACATTGCGGATGAAGCCTCGGTGGCCAATGCCTTGGCCCGCTGGCAACCCTGGGCCGTCGTCAACGCGGCCGGTTTTGTGCGGGTAGACGCTGCCGAAGTGCAGACCCGCGAGCAGTGGCGCGACAACGTCCTCGGACCCCAGACCCTGGCACGCCTGTGTGCAAAGCACGGCGTGCAGCTTGCGGGCTTTTCAAGCGACCTGGTGTTCGATGGCGCACAGCAGGCACCGTACGCAGAGTCGGCCGCTGCACGCCCCTTGAATGCCTATGGCCGCGCAAAGCATGAAAGCGAGCACCGCATGCTGCAGGCTCTGCCAGGCGCACTGGTCATCCGGACTGCAGCGTTTTTTGGGCCGTGGGATGCGCACAACTTCATCACCGGCGGGCTGAACGCCCTGCGCCGCGACGAGCCCTGGGTGGCTGCGCGGGACCAGGTGGTCTCCCCCACGTATGTGCCGGACCTGGTCCACGCTGCGCTGGATCTGCTCATCGATGCGGAAAGCGGCGTGTGGCACCTGGCCAACGCAGGCGCCGTCAGCTGGGCCGGTCTTGCCAGCATGGCGGCCAATGCAGCAGGCCTCGATCAAGGGCTGGTCCGCGCGGTGCACGACGACGCGCTGCACCAACAAGCCCCACGCCCGCGGTTCTCGGCCCTCACCAGCGAGCGCGGCAGCATCATGCCCACGCTGGAAGACGCCCTCCAGAGGTACCTGCAAGATGTCGAGGACGCTGCCGAGCCTGCACGCACCACGCCCGCCACCGAAGGGCTGTCATGAGAGCGCCTGCCGTCATCGTGTGCGGAGGCGCAGGCTACATCGGCTCCCACATGGTGGCCATGCTGCGGGATCGGGGGTACTTCCCGGTGGTGGTCGACAACCTCTCCACTGGCCATTCCAACGCGCTTGCCGCCGGCGTGGCGCTGCGTGTGGGCGATATCGGCGATAAGGTGTTCATGACCAACGTGCTGCGCGAGTTTTCGCCGCAATGCGTCATGCACTTCGCTGCGGCGAGCCTGGTGGGCGAGTCGAGCACGCGTGCAGCGTTCTACTGGCACAACAACCTGGTCCAGACCCTGTCGCTGCTCGATGCCATGATCGGCTGCGAAGTGGGGCAGCTGATCTTTTCCTCCACCGCAGCGGTCTATGGCAACCCCATCGACGTGCCCATTCTGGAAGGGCACCCCACCGTGCCGATCAACGCGTACGGCAACACCAAGCTCGCGGTCGAGAACGCGCTGCACGACTACGGCGTGGCCCACGGTTTGCGGTCTGTGGTCTTCAGGTACTTCAATGCGGCGGGCGCACATCCAGACGGATCGCTCGGCGAGCGGCACGAGCCCGAGACCCACCTGATCCCGCTGGTGTTGCAGGTCGCTGCCGGGCAGCGCCGCATCATCGCCCGCTTTGGCACTGACTTTGAAACCCCCGACGGGTCAGCGGTGCGTGACTACGTGCACGTGCAGGATCTGTGCGCCGCCCACCTGCTGGCACTGCAAGCGCTCAACGCCGGGGCTGCCAGCTCCACCTACAACCTGGGCAACGGCGGCGGCCACTCCGTCACGCAAGTGATCGAAGCTGCGCGCCGTGTCACAGGCCGCCTGATCGAAGTCCGAGACGACCCCCGCCGCACGGGCGACCCGTCCGTGCTGGTCGCCAATGCGGCACTCGTGCGCCACGAACTGGGCTGGGTGCCAGAGTTCGCAGACATCGACGTCATCTTGCAGCACGCCTGGAACTGGCACCGCGGCGAGGTGCACTGATGAAGGCAGGTCCCGGCTCGGACCGCGGCTTCTTCGCCGCGAGTCCATCGCGTTACCAATCGCCCAATACCTGCTGGCGCGACACCAGCGGCCACCGCGCCACCACATCGTGCTGGCCCTTGCCGTAAAGGCTGTCCACCAGCGCGAACTGGGTGACACGCCAAGCGACAGGCGCTATGGCGCTGCGGATGGTGCGGTCATAGCCGTAGTTGAGTGTGATGTGCGGGTTGAAGCTGCGGCGAATCTGGCTGTCGGCGCAACCCATGCGGCGCATCGTGGCAGCGAGGCAATGCTCAAAATTGCGAACGCCCTGCAACCCCGCCGCAGACCCAGCCAATTGCGCCATGCCCTTGCCGCCGCCGCGGTGGAATGCCTGGAGCAGGTTGAATGAAATATCGAACGGCTCGGCGGCCAGTGCGTTACCCACGGCGACCAAGCGATCCAGCTCATCACCCGGGACACCCCCGTCGAACTGTCCCAACTTCTGCACAGTGATGTGCAACCTCTCCTCGCCCATGGGCTTGCCGTAGTCAGCCCACGGCAGAAGACCCATTCGGTGCATCAACTGGGCGAGCATCGCCGCCAGATGGGCGGGCGGATAGAGCAAAAAGTAGAGATCGTGGCGCTGCAGCATGGCAATCCCAAAATTCAGTCAGAGCTGAATTTTGCGCCCATACTGTATAAATAAACAGTGATCTTGAGTGAGTTCGAAGGTCGATGGCTTGACCCTGCGTGACGGGCTGCGTCACGACCTTCGAAAGCGTCTCAACTTATTCCCACTCGATCATCAACAGGTCACGCAGACCCGCATGGTTAAAGGGCTTAGCATTGACTGAGAAGGGCCTTTACCGTCACTTTTACCGTCAAAACCGAACATCTTTAGCTGGCGCGGGAGATGGAGCGATTCGCCGGGAGACGACTCTGGCGACACGATCATCAATCGGCCTCAATCATAAGTGACGCCATGGGCTCATCATGCTCAAGGCCGACAGGCTGATCGAGAGCGCCTTGAGCCGGTTCGTCAGGATGTCGCCCCTGTTGGCGCAGCGAGCAGATGGGGTGGCGCCGGCGCGCAAGGGCGAATTGCACCGCCCCGCTTCGCCGACGCACACGCCCTTGCTACCAGGCCATCTCTCTCTTGGCCACCTTGGCGCCGATGTCCAGCGCGATCGGCAGGCCCACGTCCGGGTATAGCTTTTTCAGTGCCGCCGACAATGCCTGCGAATCCTTGGCCTCAGGGATGGCCGCGATGAAGTCCTTGAGGTAGCGGCGCGTGAAGTCGATGGAGCGCCCGTCCAGCGCGTCGCCCGCCTTCATGTGGCCCGGCACCACCAGTGCGGGCTTGAGCGACTGCATTTCGTCCAGCTGGGCCAGCCAGGCCATACGCTGGGCCGGTGTCTGCGTGTTGGCAGTCCACACATGCAGGTTCGACCACAGCGCTACATTGCCGGTGATGGCCCTGGCCGAAGGAATCCAGACATAGGGGCGGTTGGCAAGCTCGCCCGCGGTGCCCCGTATTTCCACGCTGTGCCCGTCCACGCTCAGTGTCGTGGTGGGCAGCACCTGCGGCACCACTGGCCGCTTGGGTGCGTTGGCGCCCAGGCGTGGGCCCCAGACTTTCATCTTTTCCTGCAGGTGCTCGCTGATTTCCTGGGCCACGGCCGGGGTGGCCACCACCTGCGCATCGGGGAAAAGTGCCTGCAGTGCTTCTGCCCCAAAGTAATAGTCGGGGTCGGCGTCGCTGATGAGGATGGTCTTGAGCGCTTTGCCGCTGTCGAGCACTGCGGCGGCAATGCGCAGGGCATCGGCCCGCGTGAAGCCCGAGCCGATCACCATGGCCTCCGTGTCGCCGGTGACCAGCGTGGCGTTGACCCCGAAGCTGGTTTCCGGCGCGGTGAGCACGCTGATTTTGAGCGGCTGTGCCGCCTGTGCGAAAAAGGTGATGCTGGCCAGGGCGATGGCGCTGATGGCAGGGAGGTATTTCATGCAAAGTTCTCGCTGGAGGGATGGGTTGGTGGACAACCGGGGATTGGTACTGCGGCAGGAAGGTTGCTGCACCGATTCAGACAGCGACCACGATGGGGAACCGCGCCAGCAGCCCATCGGCGCCCGGCGCAAACGGCACGGTGACGGCGCCGCGCTCGGCCTCTGACAGACCGCGCCACACCGGGTCGCGCGCGTTGCCGGCATCGCCGGCCACATACAGCTGCGTGGTCAGCAGCTCGCGCTGGCCCAGCCGCACCTTGAAGTGCACGTGCGAGGTGCGCCCCGCATAGGGCACGGGGCGGATGGTGCGAAAGCGGTATCTGCCGTCCTGCGCCACGGCCACGCGGCCAAAGCCCTGGAAGGCGGCGTCCGCCCTGCCCCAGTCGCCCGGGTGGTGGTAGTGGCCATCGGCGTCGCTCTGCCAGATCTCGACCTGCGCGCCGCGCACCGGCCTGCCCGCCATGTCGGTCACCGTGCCGTCCAGCCAGGCCGGCTGGCCGCCGCCGTAGCTCAGCCGGCCGTTGCGCAGCAGGTCATGGTCGGCATCGGCGGGCAGGCGCACAGGGTAGAAGGGCCCTTCGGTCTGCGACGGCGTGGCGATGCGCGCGGCAGCGGGCTGCGCGCGGGCGCCCAGCCAGAGCGCGGGGGCGGCCACCAGGGCGGCTGCAAAGGCGCGCCGATGGAGTGCGCCTGCGTTCACGCGCCCGGCCATCACGCCCACCCCTGCAGCACCACCTTGCCGCGCGCCGTGCCCGATTCGATCAGCGCATGCGCCTTCTTCAGGTTCTCGGCGTTGATGCTGCCAAAGCGCTCGGCCAGCGTGGTGCGCACCAGGCCGGCGTCGACCAGCGCGGCCACCTCGTTGAGCAGGTGGTGCTGGTGGACCATGTCGGCCGTCTGGAACATCGAACGCGTGGCCATCATCTCCCAATGGATGGAGACCGACTTGCGCTTGAAGGGCATCACGTCGAGTGCCTTGGGGTCGTCGATCAGGCCGAATTGGCCTTGCGGTGCGATGGCTTCGATGATCTGCGCCAGGTGGGTTTCGGTCTGCGTCAGGCTGACGATGCAGTCCACCGTGGGGAAGCCGATGGCCTTGAGCTCCTCGGCCAGCGGCTTGCTGTGATCGATGACGTGGTGGGCGCCCAGCTCCTTCACCCAGGCCCGGGTCTCGGGGCGCGATGCGGTGCCGATCACCGTCAAGCTGGTCAGCCGCACGGCCAGCTGCGTCATGATGGAGCCGACCCCGCCCGATGCGCCGATGATCAAGAGCGTCTTGCCCTCGGGCTTCTTGCCGGGGGCTATGCCCAGCCGGTCGAACAGCATCTCCCACGCGGTGATGGCCGTCAGGGGCAACGCAGCGGCCTGCGCAAAGTCCAGCGTTGCCGGAGCATGGCCCGCGATGCGTTCGTCCACCAGGTGCAGCTCGGCGTTGGTGCCGTGCCGGGCGAAAGAGCCGGCGTACCACACGCGGTCGCCGACCTTGAACAGCGTGACCTCGGGGCCCACGGCCTTGACGATGCCGCTGGCGTCCCAGCCCAGCACCTTCCAGGCCTGGCCTTCGGTGGGGGCCGTGCTCTTGCGGACCTTGGTGTCCACGGGGTTCACGGAGATGGCCTGCACCTCCACCAGCAGGTCGCGGCCGGTGGCCACGGGGTCGGGCAAGGTGATGTCGACCAGCGCATCGGCATGGGTGATGGGCTGGGGTGTCTGGTATCCAACGGCTTTCATGGGGAAGGCTCTTTCAACGAGGGTGATTGGTGGCGAACAAGAGTGAAGAGTGGCGGTGTCTCTGGGCCCGCTCTTACTTGCGGCAAAGCCGTTCGTAGTACGACTGGACTTCCATCGCAATCCAGTCCTTCAGATCCCAGTCGGGGTGCTGCGCTTCCAGGATGGGCGTGAGCTCCTTCTGGATGGTGGCCAGGTCATTGCCTGCGGCGCAGCGGCGCGCCACCTCCTCGCGGGCCACGTCCATGTGGCGCGCCGATGCATCGAGGTCGGCGGCCGTGCCGATGCGGCCGTGCCCGGGGATCACGATCTTGGGGTTGGTGGCGGCCACCTTGCGAAAGATCTCGCGCCAGTTGAGCGGATCGACGTCGGTGTCCGCAAGGTCCGGGAACCACGGCATGATGGGGAACGACTTCGTCTCCAGCAGGTCGCCCAGAATCACCACGCCCTGCTCGGGCACTGAGATCACCTGGTCGCCCAGCGTGTGCGCCGGCTGGTAGTAGTTGAGCTTGACTACGCGCCCGCCCAGGTCGATCTCGGCCTCGGTGTCGTACACCACATCGGGCATCACGAAGCGCACGTCCTTCATGGCCTGCGCCACATCCAGCTTGTCCGAGAAGAGTTCGCGGAACGCGGGCCCCTTCTTGAGCAGCTCGTCGCGCTGCGCGCGGTTGTAGATGATGGTGGCCTGGCCCTTGAAGGCCTGCGCGCCAAAGCCATGCTCCGGGTGGAAGTGCGTCATGGTGAGGTACAGCTTCCTGTTGCCCGCCAGCTTTCTGGCGGTCTGCAGCACCAGTTGCGCGCTTCGGGTGCCCAGGCCCGTGTCCACCACCAGTGCCGCGTCGCGGCCGACGATGATGGTCACGTTGGGCACCAGAAAGACCTGCTGGCGGTCTTCGATCACGTGCACGCCGGGGCTCACCTCGGTGATGTTGGCCAGGTTCACCACCTTCTGCGCCGACACATCCTTGCCAGCGGCGAATGCGGGCATGCTGCCCAGCGCACAGGCCATCACGGCGGCGGCGCACAGCGCGGCGGACTGGCGCAGCACGGCCTTGCGGGCGAACGGTGCGGGCCTTGGTGCAGGGGCCGCAAAGGCGGCGTGCGGCTGGCGGGGCTGGGGGATTCGCAGGGCATTCATGGTGGTCTTCGGTTCAGGGGGTGAAGGGGGTTTTGAGAAGCGGTAGGTGAATTCTCAAGACCCGGTCACAATCTGTCCAACAGATAACCGATATAAATTATTATTTGATTTATGGATTTTCATGGCATCGACCTGAACCTGCTGGCCGCTTTCGACGCGCTGGTGAGCGAGCGCAACGTGACCCGCGCCGCCGTGCGCGTGGGCGTCAGCCAGCCCGCGATGAGCGCCGCGTTGTCGCGTTTGCGCACGCTGTTCAACGACCCCCTGTTCCTGCGCAGCGCGCAGGGCTTGGTGCCCACGCCCAAGGCACGCGAACTGGCCGGGCCGGTATCGCAGGCGCTGCAGCAGATCAAGGCCGCACTGTTGCCCAAAGAGCAGTTCGAGCCCGCCACCAGCGCCATGACCTTCACGCTGGGCCTGTCGGAATACCCGGCCTTCGTGCTGCTGCCATTGCTCACCCGGGCGCTCGAGAAACTGGGCCCCGGGCTGTCGCTGTCGGTGCACGCCATCGGCAGCCGCGACAGCGCGGTGGACCTGCTCGATGCCGGCACCATCGACGCGGCCATCGGCGTGCCGCCCACCCAGGCAGAAAACCGCATCCTCACGCGCTCCGTCATGCGCGACGAGTTCATCACCATCGTGCGCCGCGGCCACCCGGCGGTGAAGGATGGGATGAGCATGCAGGTCTTCCTGGCACTGCGCCATGTGCTGGTCTCGCCCGAGGGCGACCGCCACGGCCTGGTCGACCAGGCACTGGCCTACCTGGGCCAGCGCCGCACGCTGGGCCTGGCGCTGCCGCAGATGTTCGCCGCCCCCAGCATGGTGGCGCAGACCGACATGGTGGCCACGGTGATGGGCCGCGTGGCGGGCCACTCGCCGCACTGGCGCGAGCTGGCATCGTTCACGCCGCCCGTCACGCTGCCGGTGATTGGCTACGACCTCATGTGGCACCGGCGCAATGACGCGCACCCGGCGCAGCAGTGGCTCAGGGACCAGGTGGCGGCGCTGGCAGCGGCGCTGTAGCATGCGCCCCTGCCCACCGCAGCCTTCGCCCGCTGCGCCACGATCTGCGTGACCCGGTTGAGGGTCGCGTGGGACATGCTCCGGTCGGAGTCGTAGCGCGACGGCAGCACGAACTTCGATCCGGCCGCACAGGTGTGCAGCGCCACCAGAATGTCCAGCGCCTGGCGCGACAGGTAGACCACATGCGGGTTGCGCCCCTTCATCCGCTGCTTCGGAATGGTCCAGGTCGCGTTCTCGAAATCGACCTCGTCCCAGGTAGCCTCGATCAGTTCGCTCTTGCGCACCAGCGTCAACAGGATCATGCGCAACGCCAGCCGGATAGTGGGATAAGTAGCCACCGACTCCATCTGCCGCGACATCAGACGGATCTCCAAGGGCGACAAGGCACGGTCCTTGGGCACGAAGGTCGCAATAGAAGCCGCGCCCACGTCGGCCGCCGGGTTGTCCACTTTCTCACCATGCAGGATGGCGAAGGCATAGACCTGCTTCACGATGTCGCGGACATGCACCGCAGTGGCTGGTGCCCCGCGCCCCTTCACCTTGCCGCACAAGGCGCGCAGGTCATCGGCGGTGATTTCGTTGAGCAAGCGGTTCTTGAAGGCCGGCAGGATGTCCCGATCGACGATGCTCTTGCGCATCGCTCGCGTGCTGTCGGCCATCCGGGCGCCAGCCAGCCATTGAGCGGTCATGTCGCCAAAGTTCTTGGCGGCGGTCAGGCGGCGCTTCTCGCGCTGCTTCTAATGCGCCGGGGACTTGCCCTGGGCGACGGCCTTCTTGGCATCCAGCAGCTTTTCGCGGGCCATCGCCAGCGAAATACCGGACAGCCCATACCGGCCAATGGTGAGCGTCTCCCGCCGGCCGTTGAGACGGTAATCGAAGCGGAAGGTGCCGGTGCCGGTGGGCGATACCGTCACGTACATGCCATCACGGTCGGAAGCCTTGTAAGTCTTGGGCTTGGGCTTGAAATTACGCAGTGCGGTGTCGGTAAGCATCGAGGTTTTTCCTCCTGTTCATGACGGCTTTTACCGTCAGGGGTCAGGAGACCTGCTGATGCCCGGAAGGCCGCATGAAGCAAGCTTTCCAGAGGAGTGATTTACCGTCAAAGACCGATTTGGTCTCGATAGTAAACAAGAAGGTCTTAATCCGGCCTCCGGTTCTTACCGTCACCTCTACCGTCAATCCGTTGCGCTGCCCGGCGATAGTCACCGATAGCTTCCGTGACGTATTTCCTTTGAAATCAACACGTTACGGCGGATTTTCGATAGGTAGCGATAACTCCCGAAGGACCTGATTTCACTCCCACTCAATCGTCGCTGGCGGCTTGCTGCTCACGTCGTATGTCACGCGGTTGATGCCCCGCACCTCGTTGATGATGCGCCCCGACACCTTCTTTAGCAGCGCATACGGCAGCTCGGCCCAGTCGGCGGTCATGAAGTCGCTGGTCTGCACGGCGCGCAGGGCGACGACGTAGTCATAAGTGCGGCCATCGCCCATCACGCCCACGCTCTTGACCGGCAGGAAGACGGTGAAGGCCTGGCTGGTGAGGTCGTACCAGGTCTTGCCGGTGGCTTCGTCCACATGGTTGCGCAGCTCTTCGATGAAGATCGCGTCAGCGCGGCGCAGCAGGTCGGCGTACTCTTTCTTCACCTCGCCCAGAATGCGCACACCCAGGCCGGGGCCGGGGAAGGGGTGGCGGTAGACCATTTCGGGCGGCAGGCCAAGGGCCACGCCGAGTTCGCGCACTTCGTCCTTGAACAAATCGCGCAGAGGCTCCAACAGCTTCAAACCCAGTTGCTCCGGCAGTCCGCCCACGTTGTGGTGGCTCTTGATGGTGACGGCCTTCTTGCTCTTGGCGCCGCCGGATTCGATGACGTCGGGGTAGATGGTGCCCTGGGCCAGGAAGGTGGCGCCCTTGTGGCCGCCGTCGCCGGCCTTGAGCTTGGCAGCCTCGGCCTTGAACACGTCGACGAACAGGCCGCCGATGATCTTGCGCTTGGCTTCGGGCTCGCTCACGCCGGCCAGCTTGCCCAGGAACAGGTCGCTCGCGTCCACGCGGATGACCTTGGCGTGCAGTTTGCCGACGAACATGTCCATGACCATGTCGCCTTCGTTCAGGCGCAGCAGGCCATGGTCGACGAACACGCAGGTGAGCTGGTCGCCGATGGCGCGGTGGATCAGCGCTGCGGCCACGGAGGAATCGACGCCGCCCGACAGGCCGAGGATGACTTCCTCATCACCCACCTGCTGACGGATCTGCTCCACAGCTTCGGCGATGTGGTCGCGCATGACCCAATCGGGGCGGGTGCCGCAGATGCCGAGCACGAAGCGGTCGAGCAGCGCCCTGCCCTGCACGGTGTGCGTGACTTCGGGGTGGAACTGCAGGGCGTAGAAGCGGCGCTCTTCGTCGGCCATGCCGGCGATGGGGCAGCTGTCGGTGCTGGCCATGAGCTTGAAGCCCGGGGGCAGCTCGGTGACCTTGTCGCCGTGGCTCATCCAGACGTTGAGCATGCCGTGGCCTTCAGGCGTGGTGAAGTCGGCGATGTCCTTGAGCAGCGCGGTGTGGCCGCGGGCGCGCACGGCGGCAAAGCCGAACTCGCGCTTATGGCCGCCTTCGACCTTGCCGCCCAGCTGGTGCGCCATGGTCTGCATGCCGTAGCAGATGCCGAGTACGGGCAGGCCGAGCTGGAACACGGCTTCGGGCGCCTTGTCGGTCGTGTCTTCGTACACGCTGGCGTGGCTGCCGGACAGGATGATGCCCTTGAGCGAGCCGTCCTTGGCGTAGTCACGCACCCACTCGTCCGTCACGTCACAAGGGTGCACTTCGCAGTACACGTTGGCTTCGCGCACGCGGCGGGCGATGAGCTGGGTGACTTGCGAGCCGAAATCGAGGATGAGGATTTTCTGGTGTTGCATGGCGGTGGTGGCGTCGAGGGGATAAAAAAGAAAAATGCGGAGGATGCGGCGGTGCGGGCCAACTCAGAGGGTGGACAGGTCCAGCAGTTGGACGCCGCTGCGCTGGGCTGCAGCGGCCTGCTCGGGGTCGAACGTGGCCAGGGGCAGGCGCAGCGAGCGGGCCAGCCATAGGTAGGCCGCGTCGAAGGTGGGCAGGCCGGTGTCGAGCGCCACGTCCATCACGGCCTTGTGCTGGGCGGGGGCCAGCTCGTGCAGCTCCACGCGGTGGCGTATGGCTTCGAGCACGCCCCACAGGCCTTCGACCGAGGCGGGCGGGATGCGGCCGCTGTGCACACCGCTGCTGATGAGGTTGCTGCACTCCCACTGCCAGAGGTTGGGGGCCTGGGGCTCGACCTCGTCGCGGCGGATCAGGGTGTACAGGCGGCGGGTGTGCTCGCTGGCGGCATCGGGCAGCAGCCAGGCGGCGGTGACGGAGGCGTCGAGGACGAAGGCGGTCATGCTGCTGCGGCCCTGCCCTTGCGGCGCAATGTGTCGGGGGCGGCAGCAACCTCGGCCGCGGGGCGGATGCTGGCGTGCAGCGCATCCATCTGGCCCAGTTCGCGGGCGATCTGCTCGTCGGTGATGACCGGACGGCGACGCACGGGCAGCAGGCGCACCACTTCTTTGCCGTGGCGGGTGATGCGCACTTCTTCGCCCTGCTCGACCAGCTCGATCAGGGCGGAGAACCTGCTCTTGGCTTCGTAGATACCGACGGACTGCATGGATGCGCGTGCCCCAAAAAGAAAAGTCTGGCCTGAATGATGAATTCAGACCAGACTATATCATTCTGACCTGATATTTTCAATCAGGCCAGATTGGATCGGCAGTGCTCAGTCAGCCCTGTAGTTCGGGGCTTCCTTGGTGATCTGCACATCGTGCACGTGGCTTTCGCGGATACCGGCAGTGGTGATCTCGACGAACTCGGCCTTGTTGTTCATGTCGTCGATGGTGGCGCAACCGCAGTAGCCCATGGCGGCGCGCACGCCACCAGCCATCTGGAAGACGATGGAGACCATGGAGCCCTTGTAGGGCACGCGGCCTTCGATGCCTTCGGGCACAAGCTTGTCGGCGTTGGGGTTGCCGGTGGTCGACTCCTGGAAGTAGCGGTCGGCGCTGCCCTGCTGCATGGCGCCGATGCTGCCCATGCCGCGGTAGCTCTTGTAGCTGCGGCCCTGGAACAGGATGACTTCGCCAGGCGCTTCTTCGGTGCCTGCGAACATGCCGCCCATCATGATGGTGCTGGCGCCCGCGGCCAACGCCTTGGCGATGTCGCCGCTGTAGCGCACGCCGCCATCCGCGATCAGCGGCACGCCGGTGCCCTTGAGGGCGGTGGCCACGCTGTCGATGGCCATGATCTGGGGCACGCCCACACCGGCCACGATGCGGGTGGTGCAGATGGAGCCTGGGCCGATACCGACCTTGACCGCATCGACACCCGCCTCGACGAGTGCCAGCGCAGCCGCACCGGTGGCGATGTTGCCGCCGATCACGTCGATCTGTGGGTAGTTTTGCTTGACCCAGCGCACGCGCTCGATCACGCCGCGGCTGTGGCCGTGGGCGGTGTCGACCACAATGGCGTCCACACCGGCCTTGACCAGGGCTTCGACACGCTCTTCGGTGCCCTCGCCCACGCCGACAGCGGCGCCCACGCGCAGGCGGCCCGAGGGGTCGCGGGCGGCGTTGGGGAAGCTGGTTTGCTTGGTGATGTCCTTGACGGTGATCAGGCCCTTGAGCTCGAACGCGTCGTTCACGACCAGGATGCGCTCGAGCTTGTGCTTGTTGAGCAGCGCCTTGGCTTCGGCAGGCGAGGTGCCTTCCTTTTCGTTGACGGTGATCAGCTTTTCGCGGGGCGTCATGATCTGGTGGACCTTGACGTCGTAGCGCGTTTCAAAGCGCAGATCACGGCCGGTAACGATGCCCACCACCTTGCCGCCGTCGCACACCGGGAAGCCCGAGATGCCCAGTTGCTCGGACAGCTGCAGCACCTGCAGCACGGTGTGCTCGGGGGTGATGACCACGGGGTCCCGCAGCACACCGGACTCGTAGCGCTTGACCTTGGCCACCTGGGCGGCCTGCTCCTGCGCCGTGAGGTTCTTGTGCACGATGCCGATGCCACCCTCCTGGGCAATGGCAATGGCCAGGCGCGCCTCGGTCACGGTGTCCATGGCGGCGGACACGAGAGGCAGGTTCAGCTGGATGTTACGGGAGAGTTTCGTCGCGAGGGACGTGTCCTTGGGCAGGACCTGGGAGTACGCTGGCACCAGCAACACATCGTCGAAGGTGAGCGCTTTTCCAAGAAGGCGCATGAGAAGGCTCCAAAAGACGGATTGTACCCGCGCCCTGTGCGGCTTGCAGGCTGAGGGAGCAGGCAAAACGCGGTGTGGCGCCTATGCCGGCAGCCTTCAGAGGCAAAAATGCCACCCGGTCCGTGCAATGTGTCGCGCCAAAAGCACCGCCTATCCGATGGCACTGGCAGTGCCACAGGCTGGCGGCTAAACTTGTTTGCATGAAAACGCACAAGCTTCTCCTGCTGGCCATTGCCTGCACCTGGGCCATGGGCGCAGCAGCGCAATGGCAGTGGATCGACAAAGACGGCCGCAAGGTCTTCAGTGACCGGCCCCCGCCACAGGAAATCCCCGACAAGAGCATTCTGAAACAGCCCAGCGGTGGCCGGCCGACCATAGCCGCTCCCGCAGCGGTCCCGGCGGACGGCACCCCCGCCGCTGCAGCGGCCGACGCTGCATCTACAGCACCCCGTGCTGCCGCCAGCGCCGCGGGCAGCGGCAAGGACAAGGCTCTGGAAGAGAAGAAAGCCCAGGCCGAAGCCGCCGAGGCCGCCAAGAAGAAGGCCGAAGAAGACAAGGTGGCCAAAGCCAAAGCCGACAACTGCAACCGTGCTCGGCAAGCCAAGGCGGCATTCGACTCCGGCAGGCCCATCACCCAGTCGAATGCGCAGGGCGAGCGCATCTTCCTTGATGAAGCAGGCCGCGCAGCGGAAACCAAGCGGCTGGACGGCATCATCGCCGCCGACTGCAAGCGTTAATGGCCAGCGCTGGCGCTGGTCGCCAGCACCAATGGGCTAGCCCGCAACGTCAGTAGCCTGACTTGCCGCCCGGGCGCTGCTTGGCAAACAGCCCGGTCGTGCGCGCACCCTGCCGCGCAAAGCGCTCGCGGCGCGCGACCTTGGGGTCTACCGTCAAGGCCCTGTAGACCTCGACCCGATCCTGGCCCTTGAGCACGGCATCCAGCGCTGCAGGCCGCCCCCAGATGCCCACGGCGGCGACACCGGAAGCCGCCTTCTGCAGGCCCTGAACGTCCACGTCACAGGCCTGCAGCGCGTCTTGCACCGTGGCACCAGCAGGCAGCTCCAGAGTCCATTCGCGCACCTCCCGCGGCGCCAGGCAGACGGCCACAGTCACCGGGACGAGCGCCGGTGCGGCTGCCGACGCGGCCCCGGGCGCCTCAGCCATACACTTGCTCGGCGCGCTTGACGAAGGCATCCACCATGCTGCCCGCAATGCGATCGAACACCGGCCCTACCAGCGCAGCGAGGGCCGTGCTGTCAAAGCCGTAGTGCAGCAGCAACTCCACCTTGCAGGCGCGCTGGCTGCCGTCGCCCACCGTGTGAAAGTGCCAGTCGCCCTCCAGTTGGGAAAAGGGCCCTTTGACGAGGTGCATCTGCACGCGCTTGCCGGCCTCGTGCGTATTGCGGGTCACGAAGGTCTGGCGGATTCCGCTGAAGGAGATGCCCACCTCCGCGGTCATGCCCTCGCTGGTGTGCTCCAGCACGGCGGCGTGGTCGCACCAGGGCAGGAACTGGGGATAGTGCTCCACCCCGGTGACCAGGGCAAACATTTCTTCTGGGCTGTACCAGATGAGGACGGACTTGTGGACGGTTTTCATGCAGACGGAGCTTGAGCGAAAGCGCGCAAGCCGGAGAAATTAGAATCGCTGTTGCGACGACAACATTGTAGGGAGGCCTTTTATCTCCCGGTTTGTGCCGCATCTAAACCCAATGGCCAAGAAACCCGATCCCACTGCCCGCATTGCCGACAACAAAAAGGCGGCCTACAACTATTTCTTCGAAGAACGCCACGAGGCAGGCGTCGTCCTGTACGGCTGGGAAGTGAAGGCCCTTCGCGAAGGCAAGGTGCAGCTGACCGATGGCTACGTGCTGATCCGCGAGGGCGAAATGTTCCTGATGGGCTGCCAGATCAACCCGCTCAAGACCGCGTCGACCCACGTCAACCCCGACGCCATCCGCACCAAGAAACTGCTGCTCAAGAAGGACGACATCAAGCACCTGATCGTCAAGGTCGAGCAAAAGGGCTACACACTGGTGCCACTGAACCTGCACTGGAAGAACGGCTACGTGAAGTGCGATATCGCCCTGGCCAAAGGCAAGGCCGAGCACGACAAGCGCGACACCATCAAGGACCGCGAAGGCAAGCGCGAGGTGGAACGCGCGATGAAAAGCAGAAGTCGATAGCCCCCTGAGGCGCTGCGCGCCTTGCCCCCGAGGGGGACGCCCCGGTGTCCACAATCGGAGCGCCGCTTCGCAGCTTGGCGGCCCTTGCACGGGGGCGCTGGCTTGGATCGCGCCAGTTTTGCCGCCTGTGCGCGTTGGATGTATTTAGTTTTTTCATGCGCAGTGGAATAAACCGCTGCGCCGCGGTGTTCATGGAGTTGCAAGGCGGCATGCGCCGTTGTCTGCAAACCCTCTTCTTCCACCTGGAGACACCATGAAAAAGACCTTCTTGTCCCTCGCCGCTTTAATTGCCATTGCCGGCTGCTCCACCATGGCGGCCGATGGCCCTGTGAAGACCATGGACGGCGTGCTGGTGGGCGCTGGCGGCATGACGCTGTACACCTTTGACCGCGACGCCACCGGCAGCGGCAAGTCGGTCTGCAACGGCCCCTGTGCCACCAACTGGCCACCGCTGATGGCCGCCAAGGCGCCCGGCGGCGACTACAGCGTGATCACGCGCGACGACGGCAAGACCCAGCTGGCCTACAAGGGCAAGCCGCTGTACTACTGGGTCAAGGACACCAAGCCCGGCGACAAGACAGGCGACGGCGTGAACCAGGCCTGGCGCACCGCCAAGCCCTGATGGACCCGGCCGCCTCGAAGCGCACCAAACGGTCTGCATGAACCGCACCCAGGTCGTCGAGCAGTTGCCCGCCCTGCGCAGGTATGCGCGGGTGCTGACGGGCGATGCCTGGGCAGCGGACGACCTGGTGCAGGACACGCTGGAGCGCGCCTGCAGCAAGTGGCTGCTGTGGCGCACCGGCAGCGACCTGCGGGCGTGGCTCTTCACGCTGATGCACAACCTGTACCTGAACCAGGTGCGCACCCAACCGCCCTGGCCCCATGCGGGCATCGACGACCTGCACGATACCCTGCAAGGCAGCAGCGCCGGCATGGGGGACGACGCGCTGGACCTGGAGCGCTGCCTGCAGCGCCTGCCACCCGACCAGCGCGCCGTGTTGCTGCTGGTGACGCTGGAGGACATGGACTATGCCGATACCGCGCGGGTGCTGGGCATCCCCGTGGGCACGGTGATGTCGCGCCTGTCCCGGGCCCGCAGCCGCCTGCGCCTGTTGATGGAGCGGCCACCGGCACCAGCGCCGGGCGCGGTGACAACCACCGCGCAGCAACCTGCGCCCCAGCCTCTTCCCCATCCCACCGGCCAGCCACCCACATTGCGCCGCCTCAAATAACCCATGTTTGATGCACGCCAGCCCGCCATGGACCACAAGCACCACCCCCCTCCTCCACCCGCCGACGGCGATGAAGCCGCCGCGTGGCATGCGCTGGTGGACGGTCGCCTCCCGCCGACGCAGGCGGCGGCACTGCGCGACAAGCTAGAACGCCAGGCGGGCGCCGAAGAGACCGTGACCCACTGGCAGCACCAACGCCAGCAACTGCGCGGCCTGCACCACGGCCTGCTCACCGAGCCCGTGCCCGAAGCCCTGCTGGCCGCGGCACAGCGCGCGTCGGTGCGCCAGCAGCGGCAGACCCAGTGGTGGCGCTGGGGCGGCATGGCGGCGTCGGTACTGATGGCTTTTGCCCTGGGCTGGACCGGACGCAGCCTGTGGCCCGGCACGGGCCGCCCCGACGCGCCGACGCTCGTGTTGGCCAGCACCGGCCAACGCTTTGCCCAGCAGGCTGCGGTCGCGCACGCGGTGTACCAGCCCGAGGTGCGGCACGCCGTGGAGGTGCCCGCAGCCCAACAGGAACACCTGGTGCAGTGGCTGTCCAAACGACTGAGCCGCCCGCTCAAGCTGCCCGTGCTGGCCGACGAAGGTTACGAGCTGGTGGGTGGCCGCCTGCTGCCCGGCGCGCCCGGAGATGCGGGTGCGCGCGCGCAGTTCATGTACCAGAACGCCCAAGGTGCGCGGATCACCCTGTACCTGGGCGCCGTCGCCGTAGGCCAGCCCGGCGCGGCAACGGCTGCACCGAAGAAGCCCGATGCCGAAGAAACCGCCTTCCAGTTCACCAGCGACGGACCGGTCCCTGGCTTTTACTGGGTGGACCAGGGCTTTGGCTATGCGCTCAGCGGCCGCCTATCACGCCAGCAACTGCTGGTGCTGGCGTCGGCGGTGTACAGACAGCTCTAGGGAGCCTCTGCACGAATCACCGCGCCGTGGGCATCTGCGGTCTCGGGAAGTTTGCGGCGTTGCAAATACTCGCAATAGCTGAAGCACGACAAGGCGAACCCACGGCGTGAGACAGTGGAAGGCGACGCCGTATCAGGCCAGCGCGACCAGCGGATGCGCGTGCGCAGGCCAGGGGCTCGCAAAGAACGGCGCCACCATGTCGGGCGTCACGTCTTCGATGCGCGCGGGGTTCCACCTTGGCGCGTGGTCCTTGTCCACGGCCAGCGCGCGGATGCCTTCCACCGTCTCGCTCTGGCCGGGGCGCAGGTAAAAGCAGTGGCGCACCATGTCGCGCTCCATGCGCAGGTCGTCGGCCAGGCCCATGTCGCGGGCGCGGCGGACCTGCTCCAGCACCACGTGCAGCATCAGCGGCGAGCGCTTGCGCAGCGTGGCCGCCGTGGTACGCGCCCAATCGCTGTCGGCAGACTCCAGTGCCCGCACGATGTCGCCCACGCTGGGCAGCGCAAAATACTGGTCAATATCGGCCCTACCGCTGGATGGATGGGCGCTAGCAGCTACAAATTTTGTAGCAACATAGTTTTTGACTGCTGCCCCGTCCGCAAACGTCTGCGTGGCCAGGGCCTCCCACACTGCAGGCAACTGGTCCGAAGGCACGCGCCCATCGGCCAGGTGGCTGGCGATGGCTTCGTCGGCACCGATGGTGTCGCCCGTCAGGGCCAGCCACTCGCCCACGCGGCCGGGGCAGCGGCTCAGGAAGTACCCGCCACCCACGTCCGGGAACAGGCCGATGGCGGTCTCCGGCATGGCCATCTTCGTGCGCTCGGTCACCACGCGCAGCGCGGCACCCTGGCTGATGCCCATGCCGCCGCCCATCACGATGCCGTCCATGAAGGCGATGTAGGGCTTGCCGTAGGTGTGGATGAGGTGGTTGAGCGCGTATTCCTCGGTGAAGAAGTCTTCGAGCTGGGGGTTGCCCTGGCTGCCGGCCTGGTGCAAAAAGCGGATGTCCCCGCCCGCGCAGAAGGCGCCAAAAGACCCTTCCTTGTTGCTGCCGCGAATGGCCACGGCCAGCACCCGCGCATCGTTTTGCCACGCCAGCAGCACGCCCATGAGATCGCGCACCATGCCCAGCGACAACGCATTGAGCGCGCGCGGGCGGTTCAAGGTGATCAGGCCCACCTGGCCCCGCACTTCGCTCAGAACTTCTTTGTCCACCACTGCCACTGTCTCCGTCATTTTTTATTCCTTAAAAAGGTAGGTTTCACACACACTGAAATGCGCACCCACTGCGGCATGCGCTGCATTCCCGGCCGCGCTGCGCCTTGCTCACTGCGAGGCGCGCCGCGCCCCCATGACCTCATTGAACACCAGCGCGCCGATCACCAGCGCACCGCCGCCCAGCACCGCGGCGCCGGGCTCTTCGCCCGCACCCAGCCAGGCGAGCAAGATACCGAAGATCACCTCCAGCAAACTGAGCAGCGCGATCTCCGGCGCTTTCAGCACCTGCCCGCAGCGCACGGCCAGCACACACGGTATGGCCAGTTGCACCACGCCCAGCAGCGCAAGCAGCCACAGGTCGTGTGCCGACGCCTGAAATGGCAGCGCGAGCGGCAGCGTCGCCACCACCGACAGCACCGCGCCCACCAGCACCGCAGGCACAAGGTCCACCGCGTGGCCGTGGCGCTGCGAGTGCTGCACCACCGTCCAGTTCACGGCACCGGCCACCGGCACGCACAAAGCCACCAGCGTGCCCATGATCGGCAGGCCCGCCATCTGCGAGCCATATATCCACCCGATGCCCAGCGCCGCCACGCCGATGGCCACCCAGGTGCGGGGCGCGATGTGGTGGCCGATGAAGACACGCGCAAACAGCGCCGTGAGCAGCGGGGCCGCCGCCATCGTCACCAGCACGTTGGCCACGGGCATGAGCAGGATGGCCACCATGAAGGCGGTGAACATCACGCTCCAGCACAGGCCCGATATCCACAGCGCCCGGCCGCTGTGGCGCAAGGACGCGAACACCGCCCGCCCCTGCAGCAGCGGCAATATCACCAGCAGCGCCAGCACCGTGAACAGGCTGCGCCAGAAGGTGACCTCGAAGCTGCGCGCGGCCTCCAGGTGGCGCGTGACCACGCCCGCGATGGACCACATCAACGTGACCGCCACCATCAGGACCACGGCGCGGGAGTGCGTGAGCTTGGGCAAGAACATGGGGCGTATGCAGTGGATTGCGGTGGGGCGTCAGAAATGAAAAAAGGGCCACAGCATGGCAGTGGCCCTTTGTGCGACAAACAGGAAACCTCGGTACAAACCTCAGCCCCTGCGTGCGCTCACTCTACAGAATGCAGCGTCTTCACGCCGGCAACTCAGGAGCGGCCTGCGCGCTTGCGCTCGTTTTCGGTCAAGAAGCGCTTGCGGATGCGGATCGACTTGGGCGTGATCTCGACCAGCTCGTCGTCCTCGATGAATTCCACAGCGTATTCCAGCGTGGCGTCGATGGGCGGCGTGATCTTGATCGCGTCTTCCTTGCCGGACACGCGGAAGTTGGTCAGCTGCTTGGTGCGCGTGGCGTTCACGATCAGGTCGTTGTCGCGGCTGTGGATGCCGACAATCATGCCTTCGTACACGGGGTCGTTCGCCTTCACGAACATGCGGCCGCGGTCGTCCAGCTTGCCCAGGGCGTAGGTGAAGATTTCACCGTCGTCCATGGAGATCAGCACGCCGTTCTTGCGACCGCCGATATCGCCCTTGTGCGGCTCGTAGCTGTCGAAGATGTTGCTGATCAGGCCCGAGCCACGCGTCAGGTTCAGGAATTCGTTGGTGAAGCCGATCAGGCCCCGCGCAGGAATGCGGTACTCCAGGCGCACGCGGCCACGGCCGTCCGGCTCCATGTTCACCAGCTCGCCCTTGCGCTCGCCCAGGGCTTGCATCACGCCGCCTTGGTGGCCTTCTTCGATGTCGGCCGTCACCAGCTCGATAGGCTCGTGCTTTTCGCCGTTCACGTCCTTGAACACCACGCGGGGCTTGGACACAGCCAGCTCGTAGCCTTCGCGGCGCATGTTTTCCAAGAGGATGGTCAGGTGCAGTTCACCGCGGCCCATCACTTCGAAGATACCTTCTTCGTCGGTTTCCTTCACACGCAGCGCCACGTTGTGCTGGAGTTCCTTTTGCAGGCGGTCCCAGATCTGGCGGCTGGTCACGAACTTGCCTTCGCGGCCTGCCAGTGGCGAGGTGTTCACGCAGAAGTTCATGGTCAGCGTGGGCTCGTCCACCTTCAGCATGGGCAGCGGCGAGGGGTTGGCCGGGTCGGTCACGGTCACGCCGATACCGATGTCTTCGATGCCGTTGATCAGCACGATGTCGCCAGGGCCGGCCAGCGGCGTCTGCATGCGATCCAGGCCCTGGAACGTCAGCACCTGATTGACGCGGCCCTTGACGGCCTTGCCATCGGGGCCTTCCATGACGACCACGTCCATCATGGGCTTGATGGTGCCCTGGCTGATGCGGCCCACGCCGATGCGGCCCACGAACGTGGAGAAGTCCAGCGCCGAGATCTGCAGCTGCAGGGGGGCATTGGCATCACCCGAGTTCGGGGGAACGTGCTTGAGGATGGTGTTGAACAGGGCCGACATGTCGGGGCCCCACTGCTCGCCAGGAGCGCCTTCTTCGAGCGACGACCAGCCGTTGATGCCCGAGGCATACACCACGGGGAAGTCCAGTTGCTCGTCGGTGGCACCCAGCTTGTCGAACAGGTCGAACGCTGCGTTCACGACCTTGTCGGGGTTGGCACCGGGCTTGTCCACCTTGTTGACCACCAGGATGGGGCGCAGGCCCAGGGCCAGGGCCTTCTTGGTCACGAAACGCGTCTGGGGCATGGGGCCCTCTTGCGCATCGATCAGCAGCACCACGCTGTCCACCATGGACAGGGCACGTTCCACTTCGCCGCCGAAGTCCGCGTGACCAGGGGTGTCCACGATGTTGATGTGGGTGCCTTCCCAGCTCACGGCGCAGTTCTTGGCCAGGATGGTGATGCCACGCTCTTTTTCAATCGCGTTGTTGTCCATCACGGTGTCGACCACTTTTTCGTGGTCGGCGAACGTGCCGGACTGGCGCAGCAGTTGGTCGACCATGGTGGTTTTGCCATGGTCAACGTGGGCGATGATGGCGATGTTGCGGATCTGTTTCGTCATAGTTTTTCCAATGTGCCTTGCCGTGCCCTGTCCCTCAAGCGGGATGTGGCGCGGGATGCGGCGTGCCTTCCAAAATTTGTTGAATTTCCAGCGGACTCAGGAGCCTGTCGGGCACCAGCTCCCCGCCAACGATGTGGCCCACCCCCAGCAGCGCTGGGGGCGCGTCGCCAAACACCGCCACGGCACCGGCGTCTGGCCAGGTACCACGGCGGCGTACGCCCGATAGGAAGCGAGCGGCATTCTCGCTGTCCAGCGTGACACGCACATGTTGTGCCAAAAGTGATTCCGGCGGCTCGAGCTGCGCAAGCCGCGCGCCCTCCTCCATGGCTTCGAGTTCTGCCAGCGTGACGCAGCGCTCCACACCGATACCACCGGTATCGATGCGCCGAAGAAAGGTCAGGTGGGCCCCCACGCCCAGCGCGGCGCCCACGTCTTCGCCCAGCGTGCGGATGTACGTGCCCTTGCTGCAGCGCACCACCATCCGGACAGCGATGGCGTCCGGGTTGTCCGCCAGCAGCGCGAGGGACAGCGCGTGGATCACCACGTCGCGTGCGGGCCGCTCCACTTCGATGCCTGCGCGGGCGTACTCGTACAACGCCTTGCCGTCCTTCTTCAGGGCGCTGTGCATGGGCGGTACTTGTTTGATGGGGCCGGTGAACTGCTGCTGCACGGCGGCCAGGCGCTCGGGCGTGAGGTCTGCCAGCACCACGGCGCGGCGCTCCACCACATCGCCCTCGGCATCGCCGGTGGTGGTGGTGGTGCCCAGCAGCGCTACGGCTTCGTAGGTCTTGGGGGCGTCGAGCTGCAGCTGGCTGAACTTGGTGGCAGCGCCGAAGCACAGCGGCAACACGCCGGTGGCCAGCGGGTCGAGCGTGCCGGTGTGGCCCGCTTTTTCGGCGCGCAGCAGCCACTTCGCCTTTTGCAAAGCGTCGTTGCTCGACAGGCCGAGCGGTTTATCCAGCAGCAACACCCCGTGCACAGGGCGCCGCTGCACCCTGGTGCGAGGCGCGTGCATGACTATTCCTCTTTAGCGCGCGAAGACACAGCCTTGGCGATCAAGGCGTTCATGTCGGCCGCACGCTCGGAGGTGCGGTCGAACACGAAGTGCAGCGTAGGCACGGTGTGGATGTGCAGGCGCTTGAACAATCCGTTGCGCAGGAAGCCCGCAGCCTGGTTGAGCGCAGCCTGCGTTTCCACAGGGTCGCCCGTCAGCAGGCTGAAGAACACCTTGGCGTGCGCATAGTCGGGAGTGACCTCCACGCCTTGCAGCGTCACCATGCCCACACGCGGGTCCTTCAACTCGCGCGCGATCAGCTCCGTCAGATCGCGCTGGATCTGATCGGCGACCTTGAAGGCGCGGTTGGGGGTGGCAGATTTCTTCTTGGCAGCCATAGTGTCAATACCTCCCCTGTGTCGCGTCGCGCCCTCCCCCTTCCGGGGGGCGACGCCCATGGCCTGGCGAAGCCAGTTCCATGGCGCCTGCCAGCACGGTGTGCTCCGCAGCCTGTTGAAGGCCTGCGTGCATCACCGCGCCTGCAGGGCGCTGGCAGTGGTTGGTAGTGCAAGCGTGCATCACAGAGTCCGGGCGATTTCCTTGATGTCGAAGAATTCGAGGTGATCGCCTTCCTTGATGTCGTTGTAGTTCTTGAGCTTGATACCGCACTCAAAGCCTTCCTTGACATCCTTGACATCGTCCTTGAGGCGCTTGATCGAATCGACTTCGCCGGTGTAGACCACCACGTTGTCGCGCAGCAGGCGGAAGCGTGCGTTGCGATGGACCATGCCCGAGGTGATGTACGAACCGGCAATCGTGCCGATCTTGGTCGCCACGAACACCGTGCGGATCTCGGCCGTACCGATGATTTCCTCGCGCTGCTCTGGAGCCAGCATGCCGGACATGGCCACGCGCAGCTCGTCCACAGCGTCGTAAATGATGCTGTAGTAGTGCAGATCGACGCCATTGCCTTCGGCCAGCTTGCGTGCACCGGCATCTGCCCGTACGTTGAAGCCGATCACGATGGCCTTGGAGGCGATCGCCAGGTTGATGTCCGACTCGCTGATGGCGCCCACTGCGGCGTACACCAGTTGCACCTTGACTTCGTCGGTCGACAGCTTGAGCAGCGACTGCGCCAGCGCTTCCTGCGAACCCTGCACGTCGGCCTTGACGATGATAGGCAGCATCTTCACTTCGCCTGCCGTCATGTCGGCGAACATGTTCTCGAGCTTCGCGGCCTGCTGCTTGGCCAGCTTGGTGTTGCGGAACTTGCCGGCACGGTAGGTCGCGATTTCGCGGGCACGGCGTTCGTCCGTGAGCACCATGAATTCGTCGCCGGCCTGAGGCACTTCGGTCAGACCCTGGATTTCCACCGGGATCGACGGGCCTGCTGTCTTGGCCACCTTGCCGTTTTCGTCCAGCATGGCGCGCACGCGGCCATAGGTCTGGCCTGCCAGCACGATGTCGCCGACCTTGAGGGTACCGGACTGCACCAGCACGGTCGCCACAGGGCCGCGGCCCTTGTCGAGCTGCGCTTCGATCACGAGGCCCTTGGCCAGCGAGTCGACCGGTGCCTTGAGTTCCAGCACTTCAGCCTGCAGCAGCACTTGTTCGAGCAGCGTGTCGATGCCCATGCCGGTCTTGGAAGACACAGGCACGAATGGCGAATCGCCACCGTATTCTTCAGGCACCACTTCTTCGACCACCAGTTCCTGCTTGACGCGGTCTGGGTTGGCATCGGGCTTGTCGGCCTTGGTGATGGCCACCACGATAGGAACACCAGCCGCCTTGGCGTGCTTGATGGCTTCCTTGGTCTGGGGCATGACGCCGTCGTCCGCTGCCACCACCAGAATCACGATGTCGGTCGCCTGGGCACCGCGGGCACGCATGGCCGTGAAGGCCTCGTGACCGGGGGTGTCGAGGAACGACACCATGCCGCGTGGCGTTTCCACGTGGTAGGCACCGATGTGCTGCGTGATGCCGCCGGCTTCGCCCGCGGCCACCTTGGCACGGCGGATGTAGTCGAGCAGCGAGGTCTTGCCATGGTCCACGTGGCCCATGACGGTAACCACAGGGGCGCGGGGCAACAGCTCGACGTCCTTCTGGCTCGTATCGTCGTCGGTGAAGGCTTCCGGGTCGTCCAGCGCAGCCACCACCGCCTTGTGGCCCATTTCTTCCACCATGATCATGGCGGTGTCCTGGTCCAGCGGCTGGTTGATGGTGACCATCTGGCCCATCTTCATCAGGGCCTTGATGACTTCGTTGGCCTTGATCGACATCTTGTGTGCCAGCTCCGCCACCGTGATGGTTTCGGGAACGTGCACTTCGATGATGCGCGCCTCCACCGGGGCTGCCTGCTGGTGGTCGTCACGGTGGTCGCGGTTGTCGCCGCGACGGCCGCGCGGGCCACCGCGCCAGTTGTTGCGGCCGACACCGCCGCTGCTGTCGCCGCGGGTCTTGATTTCTTTCTTCTTGGCAGCGTCGCCAGCCCAGCTGGAGGACAGCTTGGCGGACTTGACTTCCTTGCCTGCACCGGGTGCACCGGCACCTGCTGCGGCAGGGGCGCCCGCACGGGCAACGCCTGTGCCAACGGCCGGCTTGTGCAGCGTGCCCTTCTTCGCGTCGCCCACGGCAGCGGGCTTGGCCACTGGCTTGGGTTCTTCGGGCTTCTTGGCGACCATGACCGCCTTCTTGGGCGTGGCCATCATGGAGCGGATGGCGGCAGCTTCGGCCTCGGCCTTGCGGCGGCGGGCGTCCAGGTCGGCAGCGCGTGCGGTTTCTTCGTCGGCACGGGCCTTGGATTCAGCAGCGGCCTTTTCGCGGGCTTCGGTCTGGGCGGCATTGCGCGCAGCGGCCTCGGCAGCTTGTTCGCGGGTGGCTTCCTGCTTGACGGCAGAGGCCTGGGCCTTCTTCTCTGCTTCCTGGGCTGCGTAGGCGGCGGCACGCTCTTCGGCTTCGCGGTCGCGCTTTTCGCGGGCTTCGCGCTCGGCACGCTTTTCGGCCAGCTCGGTTTCCTGGCGGCGGATCAGCTCGGCCTGGCCGCGGGCTTCTTCCTCGCGGCGGGCCAGTTCGATGTCCTCGCTGGAGACAGCGACTTCTTCGACGGCTTGCGCGGCAGATTCGGCCGTGGTCGCGACATCTTCATCGCGCTGGATGAAGGTGCGCTTCTTGCGCACTTCCACCTGGATGGTGCGCGCCTTGCCGGTGGCATCGGCCTGCTTGATCTCGCTGGTGGATTTCTTCACCAGCGTGATCTTCTTGCGGTCGGCCGAAGCCGTGCCATGGCTGGCCTGCAGGTAGGCGAGCAGCTTTTGCTTGTCCGACTCGGTCAGTGCATCCGACGGGGCGGCCTTGCCCACGCCAGCAGCCTTGAGCTGGTCGAGCAGGGTTTCAGGCGATTTCTTGAGTTCGTTAGCGAACTCGGCGACAGTATTACTGGACATATATGGTTCGTGCCTCCCTGACCTTTACTCTTGCTGCCCCGCGAACCAATGTTCGCGCGCCTTCAGGATCAAGGCTTTGGCATCTTCTTCAGACTGTCCGGTCAGGTCGGTCAGTTCATCTAGGCCCAAATCGGCCAGGTCGTCACGTGTATGCACACCGCCGTCGGCCAGCTTGCCGATCAATTCGGGGGTGAGGCCTTCAAGGTCGCGCAGGTCTTGGGAGACCTCATCCACGCTTTCCTCGCGGGCGATTTCCATCGTGAGCAGCGCATCCTTGGCACGGGCGCGCAGCTCGTTGACGGTGTCTTCGTCGAAGCTTTCGATCTCCAGCATTTCCTGCAGGGGCACATAGGCCACTTCTTCGAGGCTGTTGAAGCCTTCGGAGATCAGGATGTCGGCGATTTCCTCGTCCACATCCAGCTTTTCCATGAACAGCTTGCGGGCCGTGTCGGTCTCGGTGGCCTGCTTTTGCGCGCTTTCGGCGGCGTCCATGATGTTGATCTTCCAGCCGGTCAGATCGGACGCGAGGCGCACGTTCTGGCCGCCGCGGCCGATGGCGATGGCGAGGTTTTCCTCGTCCACCACCACGTCCATGGCGTGCTTTTCTTCATCGACCACGATGGAGGACACGTTGGCCGGGGCCAGCGCGCCGATGACGAACTGGGCGGGGTCTTCGGACCACAGCACGATGTCCACGCGCTCGCCGGCGAGCTCGTTGGTCACGGCGTTCACCCGGGTGCCGCGCACTCCGACGCAGGTGCCGATGGGGTCCACGCGCTTGTCGTGCGACAGCACGGCGATCTTGGCGCGGGAGCCGGAGTCACGGGCGCAGGATTTGATCTCGAGCAGGCCTTGCTCGATCTCGGGCACTTCCTGGCGGAAGAGCTCGATCATGAACTCGGGCGCAGAGCGCGACAGGATGATGGGCGCGCCACGCAGCGTCAGGTCCACTTCCATGATCATGGCCCGCACGCGGTCGCCGCTGCGCAGGTTTTCCTTGGGGATCATTTCGCTGCGGCGCAGGCGGCCTTCCACCCGGCCGGACTCGACGATGATGTCGCCCTTGTCCATGCGCTTGACGGTGCCGGTGAAGATGCGTTCGCCGCGCGACATGAAGTCGTTGAGCAGCATTTCGCGCTCTGCGTCGCGGATCTTCTGCAGGATGACCTGCTTGGCCGCCATGGCGCCGATGCGGCCGATGGGCACGGAATCGACACCTTCTTCGATGTACTCGCCGACTTCGATGTCCGGGATGCGATCCTTCGCGTCCATCAGCAGCTCTTCGGCTTCAGGATTCTGCAGGCCGGCATCATCGGGCACCACCAGCCAGCGGCGGAAAGTCTCGTAGTTGCCGCTGTCGCGATCAACGGACACGCGAATGTCCACCTCGCCCTGGTACAGCTTCTTGGTAGCCTGGGCCAGGGCAGACTCCACGGCGCCCAGGACCACGTCCAGCTCCACGTTCTTCTCGCGTGAAATGGCCTCAACCAACATCAACAATTCGCGATTCATGCGACGACTCTCCTATTTCAATCACCTGAGGGCAGTGGCAGCGCGCTGCAGCCCCACCTCGTTTGTTCGATCGTTCGGCGGCTCAGGCGGGCGCTGCTGGCCCAGCCTTGCCTGCACGCCCCTTGAAGTCCACGATGGGCGCCAGACGGGCATCCCTGATTTCATCCAGGGAAAAGCCCAGAGCCTGCAGCGGCGCGGGCACGCGCTTCTTGCTGACCTTGGCTCCCGGCTTCACGGCGGGCTCTTCGCTCCACACGATCTGCCAGCCCCCTGCCTCGGCCCGCTCCAGCGTGCCGCGAAATTTCTTGCGGGTGGCGTTGACCTGCCCGCTCGCTGCGGCGCCGATGGGCGCCTTCAAAGTGATGTCGATGACCGAGCCTGCAAAACGCACGAAGTCCTGTTCGTGGCGCAGGGGGCGGTCGATGCCGGGTGAGGACACCTCAAGGCGCTTGTACTCGACGCCATCGACCTCCAGCGCAAACTGCAGCTGGCGGGTGACCTTCTCGCAATCCTCGACCGTGACGAACTGATCGAGCAGGGGCGCGGGCGCATCGGCGGCCGGCTGCACCCAGGGCAAGTCGATGGTGATGCGCAGCAGACCACCGGCGGAGCGTTCGATCTCCACCAGGTCATACCCCAGGCCCGTCACTATTTGTTCAACGACTTGCTGCAATGCCACGTGTTCAGTTCAATCCCGGATAAACCACAAGATCTGGCGCAAACCGGGATCAGGCACCTGGCCCACCCATGGTGCACACGGCGTGTGCACCCATTTTTTTGCGTCAGTCCAAAACAAAAAACCCGATAACCCCCGGAGACTCTTCTCCGACAGCTTCGAGCTCCAAAAGCGTTCGACCAAAAAAAACGGGCGGTTGGTACCCGCCCGTTTGGTCGTGAGACTCGTATTGTAGCGTGCAAAGTGTTGATTTGCAAAGGCGCGCACTCGCAAAACTGTTGTGAACGCACCCCGAATCCGGCGAAAACCAGCATTCATGCGGCTGCGAGCGGGGTGCACGCCATGGGCGACAAATACCCACAGCCAAAACGGCACGTGGCGCGCGCCCCACACGCGCCAGCCGCTATCACTGCGATAGCGGCGCCAGCAGCTCGGCCAGGTCGCCCTCGGTGAACAGCGGCTCCTTGCGCGCGGCGGCGCCGCTGTACAGGCTGCCGGCCAGCTGCGCCTTCCTGTCCTGCAGCGCCAGGATGCGCTCTTCGATGGTGCCCTGCGCCACGAGCTTGATCACCCACACGCTCTGCGTCTGGCCGATGCGGTGGGCGCGGTCGGTGGCCTGGGCCTCGGCCGCGGGGTTCCACCAGGGGTCGAAGTGGATCACGGTGTCGGCCTGCGGCAGGTTCAGCCCCACCCCGCCCGCCTTCAGGCTGATGAGGAACAGCGGCACCTGCCCGCTGGTGAACTGCGCGATGACCGCGTCACGCTTTTGGCTCTGCCCGGTGAGCTTGACCCAGGGCAGGCCGCGCTTTTTCAGCTCGGCCTCGATCAGCGTGAGCATGCTGGTGAACTGCGAGAACAGCAGCACCCGCCGCCCCTCGGCCAGCATCTCGGGCAGCATCACCATCAGTTGCTCCAGCTTGGCCGATGCGTTGACGGCCCGGGCGGCGTCGAGCGGCAGCAGTTGCGGGTGGCAGCACACCTGGCGCAGCTTGAGCAGGGCATCCAGCACGGTGATCTGCGATTTGGCCAGCCCTTTGGTGTGCAGCGCCTCGCGCACGGTTTTCTCCATGCCCAGGCGGATGGTCTCGTACAGGTCGGCCTGCGCGCCGGCCAGCTCCACTGGCATCACGGTCTCGACCTTGGGCGGCAGCTCGCCGGCCACCAGGGCCTTGGTGCGCCGCAGCATGAACGGCGTGATGCGCGCGCGCAGCTGCGCCATGCGCGCGCCGTCACCCTGCTTTTCGATCGGCGTGCGAAACACCTGCTTGAAGCGCTGCTGGCTGCCCAGAAACCCCGGCATCAAAAAGTGGAACAGGCTCCAGATCTCGCCCAGGTGGTTTTCCATGGGTGTGCCCGACAGGCACAGGCGGTGGCGCGCGTTGAGCGCGCCCACCACCTGCGCCGCCTGGGTGCTGGCGTTCTTGATGTTCTGCGCCTCGTCCAACACCACCAGGTGCCACGGCTGAGCCAGCCACCGGTCGCGGTCGCGCTGCAGCAGCGAATACGGGGCGATCACGAGGTCGTGCTCGGCCACCGCGTCGGCCACCGCATGGCGGCCCGCGCCATGCAGCACCAGGCAGCGCAGGCCGGGGCAAAAGCGCGCCGCCTCGCGCTGCCAGTTGCCCATCAGGCTCACGGGTGCAATGACGAGCGCGGGGTCGGTCAGGCGCCCGGCGTCTTTTTCGACCTGGATGTGGGCCAGGGTCTGCAGCGTCTTGCCCAGGCCCATGTCGTCGGCCAGCACCCCGGCCAGGCCGTGGGCGCGCAAGAACTGCAGCCAGTTCAGGCCCTGCTGCTGGTATGGCCGCAGGGTGGCGCGCACGCCGGCGGGCAGCGGCACCTGGGGCAAGGCACTGGCGCCCTGCAGCTGGTCCACCACGGCGCGCAGCGCGTGGGCGCCCTGCCACGGCACGCCCTGGCCCAGCGCGGCGCTGGTGCGCAGGGCGTCCAGGCGCGACAGCTTCAGGCTGTCGGCGGTGAAGTCGTGCGCCCGGTCACCCACCAGGTCCAGCAGCGCGGCCATCCAGGGGCGCAGGGTGTCGGTCGGCAGGCGCACGAACCCCGGGCCCTGCAGCGATGGCAGGTAGACATAGGGCGGCAGTTGGGGCAGGCCGGTGGCGGCATCCAGCGGCTGGTCGGCTGCGGCGGCGATCAGGTCGGGCAGCCAGGGCAGGATGTTGTGGCGCACGCCGTTCACCTCCATGCCCAGCGACAGCGCAAACCAGGGGGACGTGGCCTCATCGCCTCCGCTTCCGCCTGCGCCTTCTCCTCCCTTGCCATCGCCATCGCCCGCACCGTCTGGCTGCAGCGCCACGGCCAGCGTGTCGGCATGGGTGATCCAGCCGTTGAGCGCCGCATCCACCGTGACGGCAAAGCCTGCGTCGCGCAGCACCGCGAAGCCGTTGTCGGCCCAGTGCATCCAGGCGGTTTGCGGCTGCTCGCCGGGAATGCCGAACAGGCCGTCGTCGGTGCCCAGCAGGCCCAGGTGAAGCAGGCGTTCGATGGCCGACAGCTCGGCCACTGCATCGCGCTGCAGCAGCACCTGGACGCCGTCGGCCCCCGGGACCATCAAGGCCAGGTCCTGCCCCGCCCACCAGCCCACGTGGCCCTGGTAGTCGAACTGCAATTGCGCGGTGATCAGGCCCATGTCGGGCATATCTGCAGGCGGTGTGGGCGCCAGAAACAGCCGCGCCAGGGGCTTCACGCCCTGCACCCGGGCGAAGGGCGCCCCCACCGGCGGCAGCGGCAGCACGCCGCCCAGGCGGGTGGCCAGCTCGGCCTGGTGCTTTTGCAGCGCCGCGGTGCTCAGCGCCGGCGCCTTGAGCAGCATGGCCAGTTGCGCCGCGCTCAGGCCCTGCAAGTCGACCGTGCCGCACAGGCCGTTGGCAGCGTCCACGTACAAAGGCGGACTGTTGCTGCACAGCGTGGCCGTGGTGCCGGGCAGGCCGGGGCGCAGCGCCCAGGTGGTGTCGCCACCGGCCGCAGCCGGGGCGCGTGACTCGTGCCAGGCCCAGGCGATAGCCAGCGGCGGCCCCCAGGCCAGGGGCGTGCCCACCATGGAGCCGCCCGCATCCGCGAACAGGCGGCCGGTGCTGGCCGCCTGCTGCAGCGCCAGCACGCCCACCGAGCCCTCCAGCACCGCCACCGGCCCGGCGCTGTAGGCCGAGTAGTAGCCCAGCCCGCGCGGCATGGCGCGCAGCAGCTGCAGCACCTGGCGGTCGGCGTCGCTTGCGCGGTCGTACACCGCCTGCCCTGGCGCGGGCTGGGTGCGCACCGGCTTGGGCTTGGCCCAGCCGCCGGTCAGCTTGGGGTAGGAGACCACGGCTTCGAGCTGCATTTGCTGCAGCGTGGCGCGGGGCAGCCCCACGGTGGAGACCAGATACAGGTACTGCTCGGGCCGGTCCACCTGTGGGTCAGCGGGTGCGGTGGCCGACGCGCCCGCCGCGCGGTCCCATTCGCGCAGCCAGTGCACCAGCCGCGCCTCGGCCTCGGTGCGGGCCAGCGCTTCCTTGCGCTCTTGCAGGGCCTTCAGCGCGTCCGCAGCCTGGGTGGCCTGCGTGGCCGTGGCCGGCGGCTCGCCGCCCAGGTGCACGGATTTGAGCGCCAGCGCCACCGCGTGCTTGCAGTCGGCCCCCACCGGGCAGCTGCATTCGCCCCACCACGACTGGACCACGCCGGCGTCGGACAGGGTGAGCTGGACGCGCACGGCATACGGCACCGGCTGGCTGCCCAGCACCTCGCCGTCCAGCGCCCACCCGGCCATGCCGTCCGGCTTGACGGCGATGCGCAGCACGGCCCCCTGGCGGTGCAGCGCTGCCCCGCGCGACCAGGTGCCTTTGTCGCACTGGGCCTGCAATGAACCGATCTGGAACCAGGGGGGACGGGGCGTAGGCACAAAATCCAAGCAAAAACCGGCTCTACCGCTTGTCTATCAAGCGCCAGCAGCTATAAAAAAAGGAGCATTCCGCACCAACAGAAGAGAAAACCGCCGCAGCGCCTACCGGCTGCGCGCAGCACGCACGCGCTCGAAGACCTCTTGCGCCTCACCCCCCGTACCGCCTGTACTGCCCGCACCGCCCGCCTGGGGCGACGACGCCTGCAGGCTGGCCAGCAGCCGCCCCAGCACCGGCGCCTGCGGCAACAGCGGCCCGAGGAACAGCGCCCGTTCGCCATCGGCGATCAGCAGCGTGGGGAAGGTTTCCACATCCAGGTCACCGGCGATCTCCGCGTCGTCCTCGATGTCCACCCATTCGAAGCGCACGTCCGGGTGCGCGCGGGCCAGTTCGTCGAACAGGAGGCGGTACACGCCGCAGGTGCCGCACCAGGCAGCGCACAGGCACACGGCCCACCAGCCGCCCGGGGTGGCGGCGGCCGGGCTCTGCGGCGTGGGGTCTGGCAACGAGGCCGGGCTTTGCATCGACGGGGGCTCCTTCGGGGGTGGGCGGCGCGGCGGGCGCTGCCGGCAGACCCTGCCACCGCACTACCGCACCTTTACATGCCGCGCCGTTCGCGGGCGCGGTAAACCTCGATGGTACCCACACCGGGCGCCCGGTTGCCCCAGCTGTTGCGCACAAAGGTGGTCACCGCCGCCACGTCCTCGTCGCCCAGCGTTTGCTGAAACGGCGGCATGCCGTGCGGGCGCGGGTTGCCGGCCGTGGCGGGCAGGTAGCCGCCCTGCAGCACCACCCGCACCACGTTGGTCGGGTCGGCCAGCAGCACGGCGCGGTTGCCCGCCAGCGCCGGGAAGGCGCCCGCCTGGCCCTGCCCTGCATCGCCGTGGCATTGCGCGCACTGCTGCTCGTACACCTTGCCGCCCCGCGCCATGGCGGCGGCGGGTGGCGCGGTGTAGGGCGCCGGGGTGGCGCGGGCGGCCTGCTGCGGCAGCGCCTGCAGGTACACGGCCATGGCACGGGCGTCGGCATCGGTCAGGTACTGCGTGCTGCGGAACACCACCTCGGCCATGGGGCCCAGCACCGATCCGTGCGGGGCCACGCCGGTTTTCAGCAAGGCCACCACGTCGTCCGTGGCCCATTCCTTCACGCCCGCCTCGGCCGCCGCGTTGAGCGCGGGGGCATACCAGTTCTGCACCGGGATCAGCCCGCCGTTGAAGGCCTTGGCGTCGGCCGTGGCGCCCAGCGCGTTGCGCGGCGTGTGGCAGGCCGTGCAGTGGCCCAGGCCGTTGACCAGGTAGGCGCCGCGGTCGTATTCCGCCGTCTTCGTGGGCGCGGCGTCGGCCGCGGTGCTGGCGGCGCCCGGAGCAAAGAACAGCGCACGCCACACCGCCAGCGCCGCCTGCGTGCTGTACGGAAAGCGCAGCGCGTGTTCGCGGTTGGCCTGCGCCGCAGCGGGCACGCTCTGCAGGTACGCAAAGATGGCGTCCGAATCCGCGCGCGTCACCTGGGTGTAGTTGGGATACGGAAAGGCCGGATACAGCAGCCGCCCGTCCTTGCTGCGGCCATGGTGCATGGCGCGCCAGAACTCGGCGGACGTCCAGCTGCCGATGCCCTGCGCCGGGTCGGGCGTGAGGTTGGAGGTGTGCACCACGCCGAACGGCGTCTCGATGCCGCGCCCGCCCGCAAACGGCGCGCCGCCCTGCGTGGTGTGGCAGGCCATGCAGTTGCCGACGCGCGCCAGGTACTCGCCGCGCGCCACCAGCGCGGGCGTGCTCTGCAGCGTCTCGGCCGCGGGCAGCGGCTCTTCGCCGCGCAGGTTGAGCGTGATGACGGCCGCGGCCGCGATGCCCACGGCTGCCAGCACGGAAGAAAGGGTCCAGAGGATGCGTTTCATGGGTGCATCCTTCTCAACGTGCTGAAACTGCAGCAGCCACCGGCACCTCGGCCACGCCGCCGCAGCGGGCGGGCATGGCGGCCGGCAGGGTGCGCGCGGGCTTGCCGCCCCCGGCCACGGGCTGGGCCGCCAGCCAGGCCGACACGGCGCTCACATCGTCGGGCGTCAACTGCCGGGCGATGTCGGCCATGCAGTCGGGCGCATGGGCGCGGCGCTGGCCGGTCTTCCAGGCGCCCAGCTGGCTGTTGAGGTAGTCGCGCGGCAGGCCCAGCAGGCCCGGGATGGACGGCGCCACGCCCGTCATGGCGCTGCCGTGGCACGACACGCAGGCGGGGATGCGGCGCGCGGCGTCGCCCTGCTGCACCAGCACGCGCCCCTGTTCCAGCGCGGCGGCTGGCGCCTGGGGTGCGGGCGGCGGCGGGTACGGCACGTCTTGCGCCGCAAAGTGATCGGCCATTTCACGCAGGTAGTCGTCCGTCAGGTGCTCGATGAGGTAGGTCATCTGCGGGTAGCTGCGCCGCCCGTCGCGGAAGTTGAGCAACTGGTTGGCCAGGTAGCCCGCCGGCTTGCCCGCGATGCGCGGGAAGTAGCCCTCCTGCGTGGCCCGCCCTTCCTTGCCGTGGCAGGCGGTGCAGGCCAGCACGCGCGAGGCCATGGCGGCGGCAGGCACCGTGGGCGCTGCTGCAGCCGTGGCAGATGCGGACATCGTGGCCGACGCCGTGGCTGGCGGGGTGGGAGCAGCGGGCGCGGCCAGCGCGCTGGCGCTGAAAACCGCCGCTACCGAGACAGCCGCCACCGCAGCAGCAGGCCAGCCAGAAACAGGGCGCAGCAGGCTGCGCAGGCAATCAATCATGGGTTTTATTCGGGTGGGGATCGACAGGGTCGCCAGCTGGGCCGGGCGTTCATCACCGCCCGCACCAGCGCACCACGGCACTCTACGCCCAACCCCCAAAACAGTACAGATTCAGTTTCCAGTTAAAAATACAGATCAGTTTGCGCTGTATCCGCTCCCAGGCCCCCATGGCCCAAGGGGCCCACCCCGTCAGCCCGCCCCCCATGAAACGCTACGAACGCCACGCCGACGCCATCGCCCAGCTCATCCACAGCCGCGCACTGCGCCCGGGCGACCGCGTGCCGTCGGTGCGCGAGGCCAGCCGCACGCGCGGCATCAGCCCGTCCACCGTGTTCGAGGCGTACTACCTGCTGGAGGCCCAGGGGCTCATCCACGCCCGGCCGCGTTCGGGCTACTACGTCAGCGCGCGGCTGCCCGCCACCGGGTCGCGCCCCGCAGAGCCCCTGCCCTCGCAGCCCGCGCGCACCTCCACCGGCGTGGCCATCAGCGACCTGGTGTTCGAAGTGCTGGGCCTGGCGCGCGACCGCGACCTGGTGCCGCTGGGCTCGGCCTTCCCGGGGCTGGAGCTGTTTCCGCTGGACCGGCTGGCGCGCTGCCTGGCCAGCGGCATGCGCAAGCTCGACCCCTGGAACATCGTGCAAAGCCTGCCGCCCGGCGACGAACGCCTGCGCCAGCAGATCGCGCTGCGCTACGGCCTGCACGGCAGCGCGGTGGCTGTGGAAGAAATCATCATCACCAACGGCGCGATGGAGGCCCTGAACCTGTGCCTGGAGGCCGTCACCCAGCCGGGCGACATCGTGGTGGTCGAATCCCCCACCTTCTACGCCGCGCTGCAGGCGCTGGAGCGGCTGAACCTGCAGGCGCTGGAGATTGCCACCCACCCGCGCGACGGCATCGACCTGGCCGCCCTGGCCGAGGCGCTGGAGCGCCAGCCCGCCCACCAGCGGGTCAAGGCCTGCTGGCTCATGCCCAGCTTTCAGAACCCGCTGGGCAGCCTGATGCCCGAAAGCAAGAAGCGCGAGCTGGTCGCCCTGCTGGCCCGCCACCAGGTGCCGCTGATCGAAGACGACGTGTACGGCGAGCTGCACTTCGCCCCGCACCGCCCGCCCCCGGCCAAGGCGTTCGATACCCACGGCCTGGTGATGCACTGCAGCTCGTTCAGCAAGAGCCTGGCGCCCGGCTACCGCGTGGGCTGGGTGGCGGCGGGCCGCTTTGCCACGGCGGTGCAGCGCTTGAAGCTCATGACCACCCTCTCGGCCGCCACGCCGTCGCAGCAGGCGCTGTCCGAATACCTGGCCCAGGGCGGCTACGACCGGCACCTGCGCCAGCTGCGCCGCAGCCTGGCGCAGCAGCAGGCCATCGCGCTGGGCGCGGTGGCCCGGCACTTCCCGCCGGGCACGCGGGTGTCGCAGCCCGAGGGCGGGTACTTTGTGTGGGTGGAGCTGCCGCCGCAGGTCGACGCCCTGCAACTGCACCGCCAGGCACTGCAGCAGGGCATCAGCCTGGCGCCGGGGCAGATCTTCTCGGCCGACCGGCGCTTTGCCCACTGCGTGCGCATCAACTACGGGCACCCGGCGCAAAGCCGCCTGGAAGCCGCGCTGCAGACGGTGGGCGAGCTGGCGACGGCCCTGGCCCAAAGTAGCCCAGGGCCGGGCGAGCACGGCGATTCAACCGCTGATTGAATCTATGAATCAACCAATAGTTGAACCGCGGCGGGCCGCGCGGACCCGCCCGCACCGCGCCACCACAGCACGTTTTGGCTTGCAGCCACCTGACGAAACCCCGCGGCGTTGGAAAGGCCCAACCTCGGGTTCTCCCGACCTCGGCACGGCTTTTGCAACGGCATACTGACCGCCGCCCGCAACCCGGGCAGCGCTACCAGTCTGGCAACCCGCCAGCATCCACCACCCACCCAACGCCCCACCATGGCAGCACCCCAGCATGTCCCGTTTCTGACCGTGGAAGACGAAGACGACTGGGTCGTTTCGTTCGCCCTGGGCCCGCTCGGTGCCAGCCGCCTCACGCTCACGCGCACGCCGCATCTCGAATTCATGCTGCGGCCCGAGCAGCGCGGCGTCTCCGTGGGCGGTGTGGAGGCCGGCCAGCGCCCCACCCTGCTCGTGGCCGTGCAATGGGGCCACAAATGCGTGGACGTGGTGTCCACCGCCAAGCGCTACAGCCTGGACATCAGCAAGGTGGACAGCGCCACGCGTGCGGCGGCGCTGCGGGTGCTGGGGAAGATGAATTTCGATCAGCGGTTTCAGCTGGCGAATGCGTGAGTTCGCGTCGGTGAGCCAGGGCAGCATCAGAAGCGCGCCCTTACCCACTCCCCATAACCGTTCGGGCTGAGCTTGTCGAAGCCAGGGCTCACACGCCCTGAATGAGCAGCCCTTCGACGTGGCTCAGGGCGAACGAAGCCAGGGCACACGCGCCCTGTGGTGGCAGCCCTTCGACAGGCTCAGGGCGAACGGAATTGAGGCTCAGGGTGAACGGAATTAAGGCTCAGGGCGAACTAGCTATGGTTCAAGGTGAACAGCGTTGGAGCCAGATCAGCCTCGACCCCACCAGACTCACACCACCAACGGATCCAACGGCTTCACCACCCGGCACGGGTTCCCCGCCGCAAACACCCGCGCCGGCACATCCCGGGTGACCACGCTGCCCGCACCAATCACAGCACCATCGCCAATCGTCACGCCCGGGCAGACGATGGCGCCGCCGCCGATCCACACGTCCGCGCCGATGGTGATCGGCACGCCCAGCTCCAGCCCACCCGCACGCTCCTCGGGCGACATGGGGTGCGATGCGGTGAAGATCTGCACGCCCGGCCCCATCATCGTGCGCGCGCCGATGTGCACTGGCGCCACGTCCAGCACCACGCAGTTCACGTTGAAGTACACGCCCTCGCCCAGCGTGATGTTGTAGCCGTAGTCGCACTGAAAAGGCGGCGTGATCGCCACGCTGGCCGGCACGCCCGGCACCAGTTGCGCGACCAGCGCCTTCACCGTGCCCGCGGTGTCGGGCCGGGTGGTGTTGATGTCGTGGCACAGCTGGCGCGCGCGCAGGCGGTCGGCGGTCAACTCGGGGTCGGCGGCGTTGTAGAGCGCGCCGGCGATCATCTTGGATTTTTCAGAGGTCATGGGCCATTGTCCCAGCCCTGCCACGCCAGTCCGGACGGGTCAGCCCAAGGGCGTCCACTTGCGCTCGCTCGCGGCGGACTCCACCACTTTCTCGATGAAGCGCACGCCCTCGGCCCCGTCTTCCACGCGCGGGTAGTCGGCCTCCAGCGCGGTGGCGGTGCGCCCCGCGGCCCGCGCCCGGATGTCGGCCGCCACGCCCAGGTAGACATTGGCAAACGCTTCGATGAAAGCCTCCGGGTGCCCGGCCGGAATGCGCCCTGCGCGCAGCGCCGATTCGCTCAGCCAGGGCGAGCCACGGGTGAGGATGCGGCGCGGCCCGTCCACCGGCGAATGCACCAGGTGGTTGGGGTCCTCCTGCCGCCACACCAGCGTGCCGAGCGTGCCGGACACCTGCAGGCGCACATCGTTCTCCAGCCCCGCCGCCACCTGCGACGCGACGATCACGCCGCGTGCGCCGCCCGCATAGCGCAGCAGCAGCTGTGCGTCGTCGTCCAGCTGGCGGCCTGCGCCGAAGGTGGTGAGGTCGGCGCACAGCGCCTCGGGCCGCAGGCCGGTGACGGTGGCGGCCAGGTTCTCAGCGTGCGATCCGATGTCGCCCATGGTGCCCACCGCGCCGCTGCGGGCCGGGTCCAGCCGCCAGTCGGCCTGCTTGTTGCCGCCGCCCTGCTCCACTGCCGTGGCCAGCCAGCCCTGGTTGTATTCCACGGTGACCTTGCGCAGCATGCCCAGGGCGCCGCTGTGCACCAGGTGGCGGGCCTCGCGCACCATCGGGTAGCCGGTGTAGTTGTAGGTCACGCCGAACACGGTGCCGGCCTTCTTCACCGCCGCCACCAGCTCATCGGCCTGCGCGCTGGTGTGCACCAGCGGCTTGTCGCACACCACATGAAAGCCCGCCTGCACAAAGGCCAGGGCCACCGGGTGGTGCACGTGGTTGGGGGTGACGATGCTCACCAGGTCGATGCGCTCATCGGGGCTGCGGCGCAGCTCGTCGGCCAGCAGGTCCTGCCAGCTGCCGTGGTTGCGGTCGTCCGCCAGGCCCAGCTCGGCGCCGGATGCGCGGGCCCGCTCGGGCGATGACGAGAGCGCACCGGCCACCAGCGCGAACTGGCCGTCGAGCGCCATGGCCTTGCGGTGCACCGCACCGATGAAGGCGCCGTGGCCGCCGCCCACCATGGCGTAGCGGAGCTTTCTGACTTCACTGGACATACGGAAGGCCTTTGTTTGTTGTTCTTGGTTCGCTGTTGCCGACACCACCCGGCCGTTCGCCCTGAGCTTGTCGAGGGGCTGTCGAGCACCCTGCCCTGGCTTCGACAGGCTCAGCCCGAACGGTGAGGGAGTGGTGGATGGCGGTTGAATGGGGGCGGTGGCTGGAGAGCCCTCACACGTTCTGCTGGTCGCGCGCAAACACCGCGTCGAACGCGCCTGCCGCGGGCTTGAAGTCGAGCCGCTTGCAGAACGCCGCGCTCTCGGTGGCGCCGTGCACGCGGTCCATGCGGCTGTCCTCCCACTCCACCGAGAGCGGGCCCCGGTAGCCGATGTCGTTGAGCGCGACGATGATGGATTCGAAATCGATCATCCCGCGCCCCACGCTGCGAAAGTCCCAGGTGCGCCGCGCATCGCCAAAGCTGGTGTGCCCGCCGAAGGTGCCCACCGTGCCGTCGCCCTTGCCCCACCACACGTCCTTCATGTGGGCGTTGTAGATGCGGTCGGCAAACCGGCGGATGAACTTGACGTAGTCCACGCCCTGGTAGGCCAGGTGGCTCGGGTCGTAGTTGAAGCCGAAGCGCCGGTGCTGGTTGACCGCTGCAATCGCACGCTCGGCCGAGGCGATGTCGAACGCGATCTCGGTGGGGTGCACCTCCAGCGCGAAGTTGATGTCGTGCTCCTCGAACACATCAAGGATGGGGCCGAAGCGGTCTGCGAAGTCCACGAACCCCTTGTCCCAATACGCCTGCGTGGTGGGCGGAAACGCGTAGATCGAATGCCACACCGACGAGCCCGTGAAGCCGGTGACCGTCTTCACGCCGAACTGCGCAGCCGCACGCGCGGTATCGGCCAGCTCTTCGGCGGCGCGCTGGCGCACGCCCTCGGGCTCGCCGTTGCCCCACACGTGGGGCGGCAACATGGCATGGTGGCGCTCGTCGATCAGGTCGCACACGGCCTGGCCCACCAGGTGGTTGCCGATGGCAAAGCACTGCAGGCCGTGCTGGGCCAGCAGCGCGTGCTTGTCCTTCACGTACTGGGGCGTCGACAGCGCCTCCTGCACGTTGAAATGGTCGCCCCAGCAGGCCAGCTCCAGGCCGTCATAGCCCATGCTCTTGGCCAGGGGCGCGAGTTCTGCCAGCGGCATGTCGGCCCACTGGCCGGTGAAAAGGGTGACGGGTCTGGGCATGGTGCGTGCGTCCTGGTTATTCGGTCCACCCACCGTTCAGCCTGAGCTTGTCGAAGGCCGGGCACGCAGGGTGTGGCTTCGACAGGCTCAGCCCGAACGGGCGGGGGTGGTGTTGAGCCATTCGGGTCGTGGTGACTGCCATGGCTTTTGTCTGGCAATCGTTGAATCCCAACATCCGAACCTCCCAACCTCCCAAATCCGTTCAGCCTGAGCTTGTCGAAGGCCGGGCACGGCTGGGTGCGGCTTCGACAAGCTCAGCCCGAACGGGCGGGGGTGGGTTCGGGTTCGGGTTCGGGTTCGGGTTCGGGTTCGGGTTCGGGTTCGGGCTGGATGGGTTGAGAGCCATGGCTTCCACTTGCCCAGCAAGCAGTCACCGCTATATTTTTAGTAGCTGCTTGCGCTTACCAGACAAGCGGTAGAGACCTTTTTTATCTCAAAACCACCATCAGAACGGCGAGTCGGGGAAGTAGAAGTTCTTCGCGTTTTCCTTGGTGATCAGCACCGACGGGATGATCGTCGTCGCAGGCAGCTTCTCGCCCTTGATGCGCGCCTCGGCCGTCAGCTTGATCGAGTCATAAATGAACTTGGGGCTGTACGACACGTTGGCCTGGATCAGCGGGTTGCTGCCGTCGGCCAGCGTCTTGATCATGCCCTTGGCACCCGCGCCGCCGAACACCAGCTTGATGTCCTTGCGCTTGGCCTGTTCGATGGCCTTGAGCACGCCCACGGCCATGTCGTCGTCGGCGGCCCACACCGCGTCGATCTGCGGAAAGCGCGTCAGGTAGTCCTGCATCACCTTGAAAGCATCGTCGCGGTTCCAGTTGGCGTACTTGGCATCCAGCAGCTTGATGTCGGGGTGGTTCTTGAGCACCGCGTTGAACGCGTCCATGCGCTCGTTGTCCAGCGTGGTCGCAATGCCGCGCATGGCCACTACGTTGCCCTTGCCGTTCAGCGCCTTGGCGATGTACTCGGCCGGAATCTTGCCAAACGCGGTGTTGTCACCGGCCACATACGCGTCCTGCGCGCTGGTGTCCGTCAGGCCGCGGTCCACCACCGTCACGTACACACCCTTGGCCTTGACCTGGGCCACGGGCTTGGTCAGCGCGGCCGATTCGAACGGGAAGATGACCAATGCGTTGATCTTGTTGACCGTGACCAGGTCCTGCAGCTGGTTGGCCTGCTCGGGCGCGCCGCCTGCGGTCTTGACGATGACCTGCAGGCCGGGGTGGGCCTTCTCCAGGTCCTTCTTGGCCTGGTTGGCCCAGTACACGATGCCGCCCGTGAAGCCGTGCGTGGCCGACGGAATGGCCACGCCCACCACCGTCTTGTTGGCCTGCGCCATCGCCGGGCCTGCCAGCGCCAGTGCGGCTGCGGCCCCCACGGCCGAGAGGGCCAGGCGGCGGGTGAAGGACGAAGTTGATGTCTTGCTGTTCATGATGCGTTGTCTCCTGTTGCTGTTGCTGTTGCTGTTGCTGTTGCTTTGCTGAAAATGGCCATGAAAGCCTGGCCGACTGGGGAACACTGACGAAATCAAAAACCGGTGGAAGCGCTTCGGAACGGGTGCAAGCACCTGGGGCCTGCGCCACTCCCCCGTTCGCCCTGAGCCTGTCGAAGGGCTGTCACCATGGGGCGCGAGTGCCCAGGCTTCGACAGGCCTGTCCTGAGCCACGTCGAAGGGCTCAGCCCGAACGGTTCGGGGGTCGGGGCGGCCTCGCGGGGCGAATGAAAGGAATGAAGTGGCGACACGGCCATCACCTCTTTCCACGCTGCATGAAAGCCACGGCGATGATCACGAACCCCTGCACCGCCGCGTTCAAATACACGCTGATGATGCTGGTCAGGTTCAAGATATTGCTGATCACCGACAGCAGGATCGCGCCCACCACCGTGCCGGTGATGCTGCCCGCCCCACCCTTGAGCACCGTTCCGCCCACGATCACCGCGGCGATGGCCTCCAGCTCCCACAGCAACCCCGTGGTGGGCGATGCGGACCCCAGGCGCGGCACGTACAGCAGCGTGGCAATGCCCACGCACACCCCGAGCAGCATGTACGTCAGGATCTTGATCTTGTGCACGTCCACCGCCGCGTACTGCGCCACCTGCTCGTTGGAGCCGATGGCCTGCACATAGCGGCCGTAGGCCGTGCGGTTCAGGATGACGCCGCCGATGACAGCCACCAGCAAAAAGACCCAGACCGGAATCGGCACCCCCAGCAGGTTGGCGTAGTACACCGGGCTGTAGATGTCCGACAGATCGTTCTCCAGCGTGATGGCCCCGCCGTTCGAAAAATACGTGAGGTACGCACGGAAGATGCCCAGCGTGCCCAGCGTCACGATGAAGGGCTCGATGCGCCCCTTGGTGATGAGCAGGCCGTGCACCAGCCCGAACACCGCGCCCAGCACCACCGCCAGCAGCATGCCCACCACCACGGCCGCCATGGGCGAGCCCAGCACGGGCGCCATCGCGTTCATGAACAAAATCACCGAGCCTGCGATCAGCGCCGCCATCGACCCCACCGACAAATCGATGCCGCCCGAGATGATCACAAAACACATGCCCACCGCGATGATGCCGATGAAGGCCGTGCGCGTGAGCACGTTCATCACGTTGTCGTAGGTGGCGAAGTTGCTGTTGAGCAGCGTGCCGGCAATGCACAGCAGCACCAGCCCGATGACCGGGCCCAGGCCGTGCAGCTTGCCCCACCAGGCCGTGGCGCCGCCGTGGCGGCCCGCTGCGGTGGATGCGTTTTCAGCGGGTACCTGTGGCATGTGCGATCAACTCCTCTTCGGTCAAATGTGGTTCTTGCAGCGTGGTCTGCAGCCGCCCGGCGCGCATCACCGCCACGCGGTGGCACAGGCCGATCAGCTCCATCAGTTCGGAAGAAATCACCACCACCGCCAGCCCCTGCTCTGCCAGGCGCTGCACCAGGTGATAGATCTCGCGCTTGGCGCCCACGTCCACGCCGCGCGTGGGCTCGTCCAGCACCACCACGCTGGGGCCGGGGTGCAGCACCTTGGCCAGCGCCAGCTTTTGCTGGTTGCCGCCCGACAGCGACGACGCCCGCACCTCCAGCGACCCGGTGCGGATGCCGAACTCCTGCACCGCATCGCGCAGCGCGGCCTGCTCGGCCGCCGGGTCGAGCCAGGGCTTGGCGTAGCGCTCCAGCGCCATCAGCGTCAGGTTGGGCCGCAGGCTGAAGTGCACGTGCAGGCCCTTGCCCTTGCGGTCTTCGCTCAGGTACGTGAGGCCATGGCGCGCCGCATCGCGCGGGCTTTTCAAATTCACCGGCTTGCCCGCCAGCTCCACCGTGCCGGCCGAGCGCGGGCGCAGGCCCAGCAGGCCCTCGAACAGCTCCGTGCGCCCCGCGCCCACCAGCCCGGCAAAGCCCAGTATCTCGCCGCGCCGCACGTCAAAGCTCACGTCCTCGGCCCAGCCGGGCACCGTGAGGCCGCGCACCTGAATGGCGGGCTCTCCACCCGCAGGCGCTGGCAGCTTGGGCGGAAACAAATCCGCCAGCTCGCGGCCCACCATCAGGTTGGCCATCTGCCGCCGCGTCACGCTGGCCGTGGCCTCGCGCGCCACCAGCAGGCCGTCGCGCATCACCACCACCTCGTCGGTGGTGCGCTCCACTTCGTCGAGCTTGTGCGATATGTAGATGATGGTCACGCCCGCGGCCTTCAGGCCAGCCATCAGCGCAAACAGGCGCTCCGTCTCGCCCGGGGTCAGCGTGGCGGTGGGCTCGTCCATGATGAGCAGGCGCGCATTGCGGGCCAGCGCGCGGGCAATCTCCACCAGCTGCTTTTCGGCCACGATGAGCTTCCTCACGCGCGTGTCGGGGTCCAGCGGCAAACCCACCTGTGCAAGAGCAGCACGCGTCTTCTCGCGCATCGCCTTGTCATCCAGGAAGGGGCCCTTCTTGATCTCGTGGCCCAGAAAGATGTTCTGCGCAATCGTCAGGTCGTCCGCCAGGTTGAACTCCTGGTGAATGAGCACAATGCCCTGCGCTTCGGCCGCGCGCGAGCCGCCACCCGGGGCGCGCACCGCGCCGTCCACCACCACCTCGCCGGTGGTGGGGCTCTCGTACCCGGCCAAAATCTTCATCAAGGTGGACTTGCCCGCGCCGTTCTCGCCCAGCAGGCCGTACACCCGGCCCGGCTGCAGGGCAAAGCCCACGCCGTGCAGCACGCGCACGGGGCCGAACTCCTTGGTCACATTGCGAAACTCGACAGCGACGCTCATCGTGTGGCCCCCACGGCATTGGCTTTGGTCGCAGAAGAAGAGGCACGCGGCGACAGCGCCAAGCTTTGCTGCATGGCCAGCACACCCGCGCCCACCACCCCCGCATCGTCGGCCAGCGGCGCGTATTGAATCTCGAGGTGCCGCGTCGACAGCGCCAGCGACCGGTGGTACACGCTCTGCCGCACCGACGCCAGGAAAAGCGGCCCCATGTCCGTCACCCGCCCCGCAATGAACACATGCGACGGGTTGAAGAAATTCACGATGGACGCCAGCATCTGCCCCACCAGGCTGCCCGCCCGCTGAATGATTGCGTTGGCCGCCACATCGCCCGCGCGGCTGGCCTGGGCCACGTCTTCAGTCGTCAGCGTGCCGGTGGCCTGCAGGCGCTCGGCCAGCATCGCGCTCTCGCCCCGGTCCACGGCCTCCATCGCCATGCGCGCCATGGCGGGCGCTGCCGCCATCGCCTCCACACAGCCCTGGTTGCCGCAGTGGCAGCGCGGCCCGCTCTGGTCCACGCAGATATGGCCCACGTCACCGGCCGACCCGTTGGCGCCCCGGTACACCTGCCCGTGGCACACGATGCCGCAGCCAATGCCCGTGCCCACCTTGATCACCAAAAAGTTGGGCAGATTGCGCTGCAGCCGCCACAGCTCGCCCAGCGCCATCAGATTCACGTCGTTGTCCACAAACACCGGCGCGGCAAATGCCTCGCGCAGGTAGTCGCGGATGGAGAAGCCGTCCCAGTCGGGCATCAGCGGCGGGTTGACGAGCTGCCCGCTTTCAAAATCCACCGGCCCCGGCAGCCCCATGCCGATGGCAATGACCTGCGACGCCGCCAGCCCGCAGCGCGCCATCAGCTCCCGCATCAGCCCGCGCAGCCGCGCCAGGATCACGCCCGGCCCCTGGCGCACATCGATGGGCTCGCGGTGCCGCGCCAGCACCGTCATGTCGGGCCGCATGATCGCTACCTGCATGCTCGTTGCGCCCAGGTCGGCGCCAATGACCACGCCCAGGGTTTCGCTCAAGCGGAGGGTTTCGGCCCGCCGGCCGCCAGAGGATTCTTGCAGGCCCACCTCGTCGAGCAGGCCCTCGTCCAGCAGCGCCGCAACCATGGCGTTGGCCTTGCTCTTGGAATAGGCCAGGCGCTGCGCCAGCGCATTGCGCGACGCGCCCGCGGACCAGAAGATGGTCTGCAAGACGTCCAGGTCTTCGGTGCCGCAGTGACTCCAGCGGGTGGATGGCAAGGCTTGTCTCCTGTCGTTGTTGTGTAGCACCTCATGGGGGTGGGTGCTTGACAGGGATGCTATGCGGTCTACTTTGGCCGGGCAAGACTTAACTTTGACCTAATTTAGGTTAAACACCATTGAATCTAAAGTGCAAATTGTTAGGATAAATGTGCGACCGGCATCTCTACACGCCCGATGTGAATGCCCGACCATTGTTGAAATCTTTCGATTGCAAATCTCCCAGATTTCATTCATCCTCGCCGTCATACTCGTAATGTGGAGTAGATTTCAGGCCGTAGTTACAGAACATGCGGATTCTTATTGCACATCTTAGAGAAATTTTTAATTTACTGCTATGAATTATTGGAATCGAACTCGTAGTGTAGTCAAAAGTGCGAAAGCTGCCATTGCTTCCGAACCTAAGCATCTAGCTTCAATCGCACCTCTAGTGGAGGATGCACTTTCATTGCTCTTAAGCAACCCGTCTGAAGAATCAGTATCGGAAGTCAGCTATTTACTCACTAAAGCCCAGGAATTCGTAGCGCGATGGCGACCATCTCCTCGACCGTCTCCTGGCGTTATTTACATTCAGCCAATATGGGCACGAAGCACCGACGAACAAATCAGCGAAGCGCTATCACTCTTAAAACATGTTGATCTTTCAATCCCAAAAAAAATCGAAAATCCTACAACAATGAAAATATTTATTAGCCACAGCAGTGTAGATAAAAAAATTGCAGAGTCTTTAATTGATTTAATTCGACTGGCTTTAAACATACGCTCCAGCGACATTCGATGCACAAGCGTCGATGGCTATAAATTATCTGCCGGAGCGGAATCAAATAATCAGCTCAAGGCGGAAGTTTTCGAAAGTGAAATATTTATCGCAATACTTAGTCCAGCAAGCATGGCATCGATTTACGTCATGTTTGAACTAGGTGCACGATGGGGAGCCAACAAATACTTAGCACCAATCATGACAAATGGAACAAAGGCACATGACTTAAAAGCCCCACTCTCCGAGATACATGCAATCAACGGATCTTCCGAACCAGACATGCTCCAATTAATAGAAGATCTATCTCAACGTCTAAAGATAAGCACAGAGAAACCGGCCGTATACAACAAAGCTCTTCGAGTTTTTACGGAATGCGCCTCAACAGCATAGCAAGCATGTATTTTTATATTCAAGGTGATCATAAAGAAGCCAGCTCCTGGCGCCTCCCCTACTGGCAGCAACCAGCAATCAGATAAAAATTCTATGATTAAGCTTTTTATCAGTCATAGCAGCGAAGACGCTGAACTCGCTGCAATATTTGTTCAATTGATTGTTACTGCTTTGATGGTCAAAGCACAGGACATTCGATGCACAAGCGTAGATGGCTATCGTCTGCCAGGGGGCTCAGACACTGATGAACAATTGCGCGAAGAAGCGCTAGGCGCAGAGTGCTTTATCGGAGTAATTTCCTCGCAAAGCCTCGCATCAGCATATGTACTATTTGAACTAGGAGCACGCTGGGGGGCTAGACGTCACCTAATACCTCTACTGGCGCCCGGATTACGCCCTCAAGCGCTAAAAGGTCCTCTTCGTGGCCTAAATGCGCTAAGCTGTGACAGCATGGCAGACATTCACCAATTGATTGCTGAATTAGCCTCAAGAATGCATATTCAAAGCGAGTCACCCGCCGTTTACCAACACCAACTTGAAGCGCTTGTTTACTATGCGACAACACTTGAAATACCAGTTGACTCAACCCCAACAAAAGAGCACATAGTAGATAAACACCTAATTGGAGTAACTGCTACTCAAATACCATCTCAAGACGACGACTATGCGGCCTCTGGGGAGATCATCGCGCAGCACTGCGAGCGGGAGTGGCCGGAGGATTTTTCGATGCGCGCTTATTGCATAAATCAGCAACAAGAAGCCGTTGAAAAACTCCGCCAAGGACGACCTTCAGACATCCCAGAAGAAGTTTTTTATCAGATTAGACGTAAATGTGCGCGTGAATGGCCAGATGATTTTTCAATGAGACAATATTCGGAAGAACAACAGACTGCTGCATACCGCAGCCTGCAGTCACGTCGCCAACAACCAATTTATTGAATAAAATTTATATAATGATCGAAATTTTTAAAAAAGTCCCAAAACGAATTATTCATTATTTTGCTTAACGGTCTTCCTAGCCTCACGCTCGTCCCCTCCAATCCAATCCATTTCTAAGCGCTCGCCACCCAGCCCCTGAACGCCAACCCCATGTAGAACATGCGCACATCGCCGAACCCGGCCTCGCGCAGCATCGCCTCGTCCTCCTCCGGCATCAGCGCAACCAGTTCTGAGGCAACCTTGGTCCATCCGCCGTCCGCCAGCTCCGGCGCCATGCCAGACGCTACCTGCAATGCCAAATAGCGCGACAACCAAAAGCCGCTCTCCACGGCCCTACGTTCACCAACAGCACGCGGCCAAGGGCGGAAAAAAATTGCTATTTATTCAATAGCTACGAGCGCTCTACCAATAAGCGCTGGAGCTCTTTTTAACTCATATTTCTACGGGACACGTACTAGCCTGCGCTGCATAGCGTGCCACGCCCGGCAGGGCCCCTAGCAAAGATCTCGCGCCGACACTCCCACCGCCTCGCACCACCGGCGGTAATCCGCCCGCCGATCAGCCATAGTGATCCGCTGCAGCACTGCATGGTGCGGCCCCAAATATTCCACGCTGCCCTTGACCACCACATACACCAGCAGTTCTTCGGTGCCCGTCGCCTCCCACCAGTCCACATTGCCCGCGGGCTCATGGATGTAGTCGCCCGGCCGCACCACGCGGCCATCGTTCAGGCGGCGCTCGCCCGCCAGCGTCAGGGCGTGCACTTCGCCCGTGTGCCGGTGCAGGCCCAGCCGCGTGCCTGGCGACAGGCGCATCAGCTCCACCCAGCCCGCATCGTCGGGCAGGAACTGGATGGGCAGGGACCACTTGCCTTCGCCTTCGGGGATCCAGCCCGCCAGGCCCGCACGCTCCAGCGTCTGGGCCACGATCACGTCGGCAAGAAGGTGGTCGTTCGTTGTCGTCATCGTCATGTCGGTGCTCCTGGGTAGTTGTTGGTGGATGGATTGCTTGATTGCTGGGTTGCTTGTTTATTGCTCGGGGTGCTGGTGGCGGTATTCCTGTGTGCGGCCGCCAAAGCCGTAGGCGGCGGCCCGCACGTCCTGCACGTAGACGTAGCTTTCGGGGTGCAGCGTGCCCAGCAGGCCCTCGAAGGCTTCAAACGCCTCGGCGATGTAGCGCGCCTTTTCGGCCTTGGTGTTGGTTTCGTCCACCACCTTGACGTCGAAGTAGAAGCTTGACTGCTTCAGGTCGGCCAGCGACCGGCCGGCGATGTACCAGTCGGCGGGGTCCACAAAGGTGAGGACCACGGCGGTGAGGTCGCGCCGCTTGCCGAGCACGCGGGTGGTCAGGTCCAGCAGGGTTTCTGCAATGCGGGCAGACAGCTCGGGCGTGCGTTGGGCAGACACTTTGACGTTGAGGATGGGCATGGAGGACTCCTGTTGAATGCATCGGGTTGAACGAGCCTTCACTGTAGAAATTGCGCCCCGCCACGGAAACCGCCCGTGGCGATAATGGCTTTTGCTCCGCACGCAAAGGCGCGCTCGATGAAACAAGAACCTCGCTCCTTCCTCCCCGATCCGGCCGACCTGCGGTGGCTGGTGCGGTCGCTCGACCTGCGCTCGTTTTCTGCAGCGGCGCGCGAGATGGATGTGGCGGTGTCGGTGGTCGCGCGTGGTGTGGACCGGCTGGAGGCCGGCTACGGCGTGCGCTTGCTGCGCCGGTCCACGCACGGCCTGTCGGCCACGCCCGAGGGCGCAGAGCTGGCGCAGGAAGCGCGTGCCTTGCTGGCGCAGCTGGAGGACATCGGGGCATCGCTGTCGGACCAGCGCAGCCGCGTGGCGGGCACCTTGCGCCTGGCCTCTAGCCAGGAGATTTGCGAAGCGCTGGTGCTGCCCCACCTGGCGGACCTGCAGGCGCGCTACCCCGCCCTGCGGGTGGAGCTGCTGGCCGATGACCGCGTGGCCGACCTGGTGACGGAGGGCATCGACGTGGCGCTGCGCACCACCGTGGGCCACAGCGACTTGGTGGTTGCGCGCGCGCTGGGCCGTTTCGAGCGGCGCCTGTACGCGGCTCCGGAATATTTGCGCCTGCACGGCACGCCCGCCGACCCCAGCGATCTGCAGCAGCACCACACCGTCACGCACACCGCGCAGGGGCCGGCGGTGACCTGGACATTTCTCAATCCACGCGGCAGCGCACAGGGCAAGCCACTGGAGGTGACCGTGCGCTCCCGCCTGGCCGCCAGCAGTTCGGCCCTGGTGCACCACGCGCTGGTGGGCGGCGCGGGCATTGGCATGCTGTCCTGCCCGCTCGCGGCGGCCGATGTGGCGCAAGGCCGGTTGGTGGAGGTGCTGGCGCCTTTTGCGTCCCGCACGGTGCACACGCTGTACGCGGTGTCGTCACCGGGCCGGCGCAATGCGGCCAGGGTGAAGGCGGTGATTGATTTTCTGGTGAAGGCGGCCAAGGACCGGTGGGCGCTGGCGCCTGTGCGTTGAGGGTTTTCTTGCACCAACGGCTGGCTGGTCGGGGGGTTCCCTGAAGTTGAGCAACCGTCGGGCTGAGCCTGTCGAAGCCTTGCGCGGCGGCCCTTCGACAAGCCTGTCCTGAGCCTGTGGAAGGGCTCAGTCAACGTGAACGGTTTCAGGGCGAGTGGGCGCCGCGTTCACTGGAGGCCGTTGCCACCCAGCCCCGGAACGCAAACCCCATGTAGAACATGCGCACATCGCCGAACCCGGCCTCGCGCAGGATCGCCTCGTCCTCCTGCGGCGTCAGCACCGCCAGCTCGGCCGCCACCTTGGCCCGCCCCCGCTCGGCCATCTCCGGCGCCATGCCGGACGCCACCTGAAATGCCGCATAGCGCGACAGCCACAGGTCGCGCTCCCCTGCCCCGCCTTCGCCACCGCCTTCGACGCCAGCACCTTCACCATCGGCCACGCTCAGATGCACCGCGACGAACGGCGCGCCGGGCTTCAGCCGCCGCCGGATCTCGGCCACCATGGCCGCACGCTCCTCGCGCGGCACAAAGTGAAAAGTCAGCAAACACGTCGCGCCATCGAACGGCCCGGCCGGTGCGCTCTGCACATAGCCGTGGTGCAGCGCCACGCGGTCGCCCGACACGCCCGCGCTCTGCAGCCGCTGCGCCGCCAGGTCCAGCATGGGCTGGCTGGGGTCCACACCGTCGAAGCGCCAGCCGGGGTGCGCGCGCGCCATGTCCTCCAGCTCCAGCCCGCCGCCCGCACCCACCACCAGCACCCGGCCGTCGGCGGGCACGCGCTCGGCCAGCAGGATGCGGACCATGGGCAGCAGGCTGTCGTAGCCGGGCACGTTGCGGCGCGGGCCTTCGGCGTAGCGGGCGACGGCGGCGGGGTCGGTGAAGGGGGACGTGGTGGTGGGATGGGGCATGGTGTGGTGTGCGGTGGATGCGGTGGGTATGGCGTTTTGCGGTGGGGTGAGCCAAGGGCTTGCCGGGTTGGCGCAGGGTTTCGACAGGCTCAACCCGAACGGGTGGGGGTGCACCACAGGGGCCAGAAAATCAAGCCAAATTGGCCCCTACCGCTTGTCTATCAAGCGCTAGCAGCTATCAATTCAGTAGTGGCCGGTGAATCCGCCAGCGCTCCTTCTGGGCCCATGCTAACATCACGCAACTTTGAATGTTGCATGAAACGAGATAGCCGCCTTTCCAACGTCCTCCACGCGCTGCTGCACATGGCAGAGATGGATGGCCCCGCCACGTCCGAGTCGCTGGCGCAGGCCATGCAGACCCACCCTGTGGTGGTCCGCCGCCTGATGGCCGGGCTGCGGTATGCGGGTTTTGTCTCGTCGGCCAAGGGGCATGGCGGAGGGTGGGTGCTGTCGTGCCCGCTGTCCGAAGTGACCCTGCGCGACATCCACGAAGCGCTGGGCGCGCCCACCCTGCTGGCGGTGGGCAACAGGGTGGAGAGCCCGGGCTGCATCGTCGAGCAGGCCGTCAACCGCGCGCTGACGGACGCGTACCAGGCCGCCGAAGAGGTGCTGCTGGCCCGCCTGGGCGAGGTGACGCTGGCGCAGCTGTCGGCCGAGTTTCATCAACGCATGGTGGCCGGGTGCCACGGTCACAAGGAGATTTCTCATGGCGGCAGCAGCAATGACAACCACCCAGGCGTATGAGGTGATCGTGATAGGCGGCAGCTTTGCCGGCCTGTCGGCCGCGATGCAGCTGGCGCGTGCACGGCGGCGCGTGTGCGTGGTGGATGCGGGCCAGCCGCGCAACCGGTTTGCCGCCGCGTCGCATGGCTTCTTCGGGCAGGACGGCGAGCCGCCGCTGGCGATGATCGAGCAGGCGCGCCGCAAGCTGCTGGCCTACCCCACGGTGGCGCTGCGCCAGGGCACGGCCGTGTCCGCCACGGCGCAGCAAAGCGCGGGGTCGCCGGAGAGCGGCTTTGCCGTGGTGCTGGACGATGGCACGCACCTGGAGGCTCACAAGCTGGTACTGGCCTTTGGCGTGCAAGATGGCCTGCCCGACATCGCTGGCCTGCGCGAGCGCTGGGGCACCAGCGTGCTGCACTGCCCCTATTGCCACGGCTACGAGTTTGCGGGCCAGCGCCTGGGCGTGCTGTACCACTCGCCGCAGTCCGGCATGCACGCGCAGCTGATCGCCGACTGGGGCCCCACCACCCTCTTCCTGAACGGCGACACCACGCTGGAGCCCGCCGAGCGCGAGCGGCTGCTGGCGCTGGGCATTGCGGTGGAGCCTGCGCGCATTGCGGCGCTGGAAGGCGACGGCGTGGCATTGCACGGCGTGCGCCTGCAGGCCCACGGCGACAGCGGCGCGCGCCTGCTGCCGCTGGACGCCCTGTACGTAGCGGCCACTACCCGCCCCGCCAGCCCGCTGGCCGAGCAACTGGGCTGCGCCATGGACGACGGCCCCATGGGCCCGTGCATCCGCACCGATGCGAACAAGATGACCACGGTGCCCGGCGTGTACGCCGCGGGCGACGCCACGCTGATGCGGCACAACGCCACGCTGGCGTCGGCCGAAGGCGTGCTGGCGGGCGTGGGCGCGCACCAGGCGATGGTGTTCGAGCAATAACGAGGCGGCATGGGTGGGCGTCGACGGCAACGGACCTTGACTGAGGTTTTGGCTGCCGTTCTTTGAGCTCCCCCAACCGTTCGGGCTGAGCCTGTCGAAGCCCTGCGCCGCACGTCGGTAGCCCCGCCATCATCAGCCACAGGGCTCTGCGTCACCGGTTCACAGGGTTGACTGCCGAGCGGACCACCGGTGCAGCCACGCTGCAAGGCCGCAAGATCGGCCCGGTCCCGGCGCGCAGGCTGCGGCACACTGTGCGGCGCAACGCCGCGCACGCCGACCTGCGCACCGGCCTGCCAGTTCCCAACCGCCCCAGCCATCCATCACCATGACCTCCACTGGATTCATCTCCCGCTTGCATGCCCGCTCTGGCTTTGGCATTGCCTTTCGCTGGCTGTCCACCGCGGCGCTCTGCAGCGCCGCCACCCTGGCCCACGCCGCAGGCTTTGCCTTCATCGAGGTGCCCGCCGACCAGGACGGGCCCGCGCTGCGCGGCGCCGTGTGGTCGCCGTGCAGCACGCCGCCGGGCCCCATCGACCTGGCGCCGCTGGTGCTGCAAGGCACGCGGGACTGCCCCGTGACCGGCCCAGGTCTGCCGCTGGTGGTGGTGTCGCACGGCGCGGGCGGATCGGCCCTGGGGCACCACGATACGGCGGCAGCGCTGGCCGATGCGGGCTATGTGGTGGCCTCCATCCACCACCCGGGCGACAACTTTCAGGACATGAGCCGCCAGGGCCACCTGTCGGCGTTTGCCACGCGGCCCGTGGACATGAAGCGGCTGACGGTTTACATGCTGGGCGCGTGGCCCCAGCGCGCGCAGCTGGACGCGGGCAAGGTCGGCTTCTTCGGCTTTTCACGCGGGGGCTACACGGGGCTGGTGGCCACTGGCGCTGTGCCGGACTGGACGCTGCGGCCAGACCTGTGCCCACCGCTGTCCACCCGGCCGCTGTGCGGCGAGATCCGCCGCAACGAGATACCGGCCACACCCGCGCCGGATGCGCGCATCAAGGCGGCGGTCATCGTCGATCCCTTGAGCGTGTTCGACGCCAAGGGCCTTCGGCAGGTCGGCGTGCCGGTGCAGTTGTGGGCCTCGGCGCTGGGTGGCGACGGCGTCACGTTGAACAGCGTGGAAACCGTGCGCCAGGGCCTGCCCCGCGCGCCCGACTGGCATCTGGCCGCCAACGCGGGGCACTATGCCTTTCTGGCGCCCTGCTCGCCGGCGTTGGCCGAGGTGGCGCCGGACATTTGCCGCGATGCGCCGGGGTTTGACCGGGTGGCGTTTCACCAGGTGTTCAATGCGCAGGTGGTGCAGTTCTTTCAGCGGCACATTCCGGCGTCTGCAACGGCAGGCATCGCGGCGGGCAAGGCGCCCTGAGCGGTTTTCGTCAGCGGCGGCAAGTCTGCCCCGCTGACAACATGGAGCCGCTCAGCGCGCATCGCAGCCGTTCACATGCACGGCGCTGTCAGGGTCGACCTTCTGGCAGGCTTTGACCTGGTTGGATTTGACCCGGCCATCCACCCAGATCGTGATGTGGGGCTCGGAGGCCTGATGGCACCCTTTCTTTATCTGGACCTGCCCACACGCGCGCAAAACCTGGGCGGCCTTGGATTCGTCGTCACCTCGGTTTTTGACGTTATCCAGAAATGTCTGGACCTGAGTTTGCGTGTAGGGCTTTCCGGTGGCGGGATTGTTCACGTCGTTGTTGATTTCTGCATCCCAGTCCGGCTGGAACACATACGTGGGCCTGGCCAAGGCCGTCCCGCACAGCAGCACGGCAAGCGCTGCAGTCATGAATTTTTTCATTTTCCGCTCTCCTGAATGCCTACTCTTTGACGATTTTCGGCGCCCTCGGCTTCATCACCTGTTGAGGAAGCGAGCCCATCGTGGCGCCGACCGGACGGCTTGGCGATTACAGGAAATTACAGCGGTCTTCAGCTAAAGCGCCCCGCGCAGCGTCAGGCCTGCTTGGCGGACAACTGGGGCCGCCGGATCGTCCACAACGCCGCCGCCATCAGCCCCACACCCGCGAGTTGCACGGCGCTGAGCGTGCGGCCATACACCGCCCAGTCCACCAGCACCGCGGTGAGCGGGTACACAAACTGCAGCACCGCGATGCGCCCCAGCGCCAGGCGGGCCATGCCGGCGAACAGCACCACATACGCCAGCCCCGTGTGCACCACGCCCAGGCCCAGCAGCCAGGCCCATGCAGCACCCTGCTGCGGCCAGCCCAGCACGAAGGGGGCCCACACCAGCGCCACGGCGCCCACCAGGCACTGCCACAGCGCCATCGCAAAGGGGCTGATGGCCTTTTGCGTGTTGGCCAGCAGCGTGACGCCCGCGTAGCACAGCGAGCCGCCCAGGCACATCAGCACACCCGCCATGTAGCCGCCGCCACCACCACTGCTGCTGGCGGCCGCAGCCGCTGCGGTGCCGTCCAGCAGGCCGGTGGTCAGCACCAGGCCGCCCAACGCGGCCAGGGTGGCCAGCCACTGCGTGGGCGAGACGGCCTCGCGCAGAAACAGCGCGCCGAACACGATGACCCAGATGGGCTGGATGTGAAAGATGACCGTCGCCACGGCGATGGAGGTGCGCGGGATGGCCGCGAAGAACAGCGCCCAGTTGAACACCATGAGCACGCCGGTGGCGCACGCCACCCAGCGGGTGCGGCCGCTGAGCAGCAGCTCGCGCCCCCGGCCCGTGGCCAGGCACCAGGCCAGCAGCGCCAGCGCGCCGAATGCGCAGCGGAACCACACCGTCACCAGCGGGTGCTGGCCCGCCTCTTCCACAAACACTCCGATGGTGCCCAGCAGCACGCCCCCGGCGATGAGCAGCCACTGGCCGTCGCGCTCGCGCTGGACAGGTGGTTGCGATGGCTCTGCGGGGGATAGGGACGCTGCGATGCCGGCTTTGAGATTCATGGGGCTGATGCTCGGGGTTTAGCGTTGTGGTGTAAAACGGATAATTCGAACGGATATCATTCGATAAACGAATGCCTTTAAAAATGGCGTTTGACAGTGCACGACACCCTGCGTCTCCACCCGCGGCCATAAGCACCCACACCCACACCCACACCCACACTCACGTTCACACCGACCGTTCAGGCTGAGCCTGTCGAAGCCCGCCCCAATCCCTGTGCGACGGACCAGAGAATCTGCGCAGTCGCCAGCCACACGGCAAGACGCCAGATCACACCACTGCCCCCCCACCAAGGCCCTGTCACCACCATGAACCACCCAGACTTTCAGATCGACTGGCTGCGCGCCTTTGTGGCCGTGGTGGACGCAGGCTCGCTCTCGGGCGCGGCGCCGCTGGTGCACCGCTCCCAATCCGCAGTCAGCATGCAGATCAAGAAGCTGGAGGCTGCGCTCGGCCGCCCGGTGCTGCTGCGCGGGCCGCGCCACCTGGAGGTGACGCCGGCCGGGGCCGAGCTGCTGTCGTACGCGCGCCGCGTGCTCGACCTGCAGGCCGAGGCGCACACGGCGCTGTTCGGCCCGCAGCTGGCCGGGCGCGTGCGGCTGGGTGTGCCGGACGACTATGCCAGCGCCTACCTCACGCCGGTGCTGCGCAGCTTTGCGCACCGCTACCACGGGGTGGAGATCGAGCTGACGTGCGAGCAGTCCACGTCGCTGATCCCGCGCCTGGGGCGCGGCGAGCTGGACCTGGCGCTGGTCTCGCGCGACAAGCCGCAGCGCGGGCACTTTTTGTTTGATGAGCCGTTGGTGTGGGTGGGCTCGCCGCAGCACGAGGTGTGGCGGCGCGACCCGCTGCCGATTGCGGTGTACGAATCGGCCAGCCTGGCCCGCATCGCCACGATGAAGGCGCTGGCGGCGCGGCGGCGTGCGCACCGCATCGTGTACCACAGCTCCAGCCTGGCGGGGCAGCTGGCCGCGGTGGAGAGCGGCCTGGCCGTGGCGGTGCTCACGCGCTGCAGCGTGCCCGCGCACTTGCAGATACTGCAGGACCTGCCGGCAGAGTTTGACCTGCCGCTGCTCGATTCGATGGAGGTGGCGGTGCTGCGCAGCAAGGTGTCGCTGCGCTCGCCAGCGGTGGATGCGATGTACGAGCAGATGCTGCGCACGCTGGGGAGTTGATGGTGCGTGGCGACACGGCCAGCGTGCCGGCCGGCACTGCGGACCACGACAGCAACCCTGCCGCCGCAAGGCACTTGCGCGACCGTGGCTGCGGCGCAATCCAGTTCTAATGTTTGGCACCGGGGCGCGCAATTGAACCAACGGCGCGCCCTTCTTCCTACCGAAAGCCAAGCATGACCACCACCACCGACATTCCCACCACCGCACTGCAACTGCGCTCGCTCGTCCAGCCCGACGGCACCTTGCAGATCAGCCTGGAGCCCACGCCCGTGCCCACGCCGGGGCCTGACGAGGTGCTGATCCAGGTGCAGGCCACGCCCATCAACCCGTCGGACATCGGCCTGCTGCTGGGCCCCGCCGATTTGTCCACGGTGCAGGTCACGGGCACGGCCGAGCGCCCGGTGGCCACGGCCCGCATCCCCGACCGCGCCATGCCCGGCATGGCCGCACGTTTGGGCCAGAGCATGCCCGTGGGCAACGAGGGCGCGGGCCTGGTGGTGGCTGCGGGCGCGTCGCCCGCAGCGCAGGCACTGCTGGGCCGCACGGTGGCCGTCATTGGCGGCGCCATGTACGCGCAGTACCGCGCCATGCCGGCGGCGCAGTGCCTGCCGCTGCCTGAAGGCACCACGGCGGCCGAGGGCGCATCGTGCTTCGTCAACCCGCTGACCGCGCTGAGCATGGTGGAGGCCATGAAGCGCGAGGGCCACACCGCGCTGGTGCACACCGCCGCGGCCAGCAACCTGGGCCAGATGCTGAACAAGATCTGCCAGAAGGACGGCATCGGCCTGGTCAACATCGTGCGCAAGCCCGAGCAGGCAGCGCTGCTGCGCGGCATCGGCGCGCAGTATGTGTGCGACACCAGCGCGCCCACTTTCGTGGCCGACCTGACCGAGGCGCTGGTGGCCACGGGCGCGACTATCGCGTTCGACGCCACCGGCGGCGGCACGCTGGCCGGGCAGATCCTGCAGTGCATGGAAGCGGCCATCAACCGCAAGGCGCAGGAGTACAGCCGGTATGGATCGGCGGTGCACAAGCAGGTGTATTTGTATGGTCACCTGGACACGCGGCCGACCGAGATCCACCGCACGTTCGGCATGGCCTGGGGCATTGGCGGGTGGCTGCTGTTTCCGTTCCTGGCCAAGATCGGGGATGCCGCGGCCCAGGCGCTGCGCGCGCGCGTGGCGGCGGAGTTGAAGACCACGTTTGCCAGCCACTATGCGCGCACGGTGTCGCTGGCCGGGGCTGTGAGCGCCGATGCGATCGCGTTTTATGGTGCGCGGAATACGGGTGCGAAGGTGTTGATCGATCCGTCGATGGAGTGAGCGGGGGTCGGTGCAGGTCACAGTCTGTCGGAGCGTTGTGCGGCGCTTCGACGAGCCTGTCCTGAGTCTGTCGAAGGGCTCAGCGTGAACGGATATTGGGGATTCCATTTCACTTACCCCCACACCGTTCGGGCTGAGCTCTCAAACACCGTTCGGGCTGAGCCTGTCGAAGCCTTGCGCGGCGCCTCGACAAGCCTGTCCTGAGCCTGCCGAAGGGCTCAGCGTGAACGGGTAGTTGTGGCTGCATCTTCACTCGCCCCACACCGTTCGGGCTGAGCCCCTCAAAAACCGTTCGGGCTGAGCCTGTCGAAGCCTTTCACCGCGCTTCGGCGAGCTGCGCGTGAACGGTGATTGTTTTTTCGTTGACTGCGAGTGGCTGTCCGTCAGGCCGCTGCCCGCACCAGCGCCACCAACTGCTCGCGCGGCCCCAGCAGCGCATCGCCCCCCAACAGCCGCAGCGCGCCGCTCTGCCCTGTCACCACCAGTTGCGGCACACCCCGTGCACCCACGGCGCGCAGTGTGGACTGGGCGTAGGCCACACGTTCAGCCAGCAGCGTGCGCAGGGCTGCATCGGGCGCCAGCTTGAGCGCCGCGGCGTCGACCAGGCCCAGGGCATTGAGCACATCGGCCAGCACGGCAGGCTCTGCAGTGTCGCGCCCGTCCACATAGCGGGCATGCTGCAGCGCATGCAGGGCCTCCAACTCGCGCTCGGGCGCGGTGTGGGCCACGGCAGTCAGCGCCAGCGTGGCAGGGCCTGAGTCGAAACGGCCAGACGGCGCACCCAGAATCTGGTCGCGGTAAGCCTGCGTGAAGGGCTGGCCCGTGAGCTGCTGGATGCGCTGGTCGTTACTCCACGCATAGGCGGCAAATTCCGCATCCATGGGCCGCGCGCCTGCGCCTGCAAACAGGCCGGTGGGCGCGAGCGAGACGTGGATGCCATCCACGCCCTGCAGGTGCTTCAGCGCGGGCGCGGCGGCGTAGCACCAGCCGCACAGGGGGTCGAACAGATAGGTGACGGAGATGGAGGACATGGTGGGTCAGGGGCTTTCAGGATCAGGGGATGCTGTGGGGGATGCGGTGGGGGATGCGGCAGGGGGTGCTGATGCAGCAAGTGCGGCTTCGAAAAGTGCGAGCTCTTCTACCAGCGTGCCCCGGCTGCGGAAGTGGCGGCCGGCCCGGTCGTACCAGTTTTCGGCATCTTCGAGGTCGCCTTCCTGCACATGCAGGATGCCGTGCAGCCAGGCTGCGAGCATCGAGCCGTCGTGCTGCACCAGGTCGTGCGCCGCGTTCCAGCGCCCGGCGTGCAGGTGCTGCAGGACTTGCTGGAGTGAATGCGTGGACACGGTGGGCTCCTTGTGAAAAACGGATGGCTGGCGGTGGCGCTGCAGAACGAAGTCTTATAGCTATCTATGGGACTAACTTTCTATCTGCGTTCGATCATCTCCCACCCGTTCACGCTGAGCCCTTCGACAGGCTCAGGACAGGCTTGTCGAAGCGCCGCGCGGGGCTTCGACAAGCTCAGCCCGAACGGGTGTGGGAGCCGAACGGTCGTGAGAGCCCGAGCGGTTGTGGGAGCCTGAACGGCGGCACCAGCGCCAACGGAAGCGATGGATGAACCGCAGGTTCGTCGCGGCCTTTCCAGAATTCAGCGATTTACCACTTCATCTCGCCCTTGTTGACCTTGGCGCCGATGTCCAGCGACAGGCCCATGGGCGCTGCGGGGTAGGCCTTCTTCATCGCGTCGATGAGTTCAGCGCTGGTCTTGGTGGCTGCGGCATGCTTCTCGAAGGCTTGCAGGTAGCCCTTGGTGTAGGTGATGTTGGCAGCATCGAGCGTGCCGCCGGCAGGCATGTGGCCGGGCACGACCACCGTGGGCTGCAGTGCGGCCATCTCGTCGAGCTGGGCCACCCAGGCGCTGCGCTCGGCCACGGTTTGCGTGTCGGCCGTCCACACGTGGGTGTTGGTGCCCGACACCGCGATGTTGCCCACGATGGCCTTGATGGACGGGATCCACGCATACGGGCGGTGCGCCAGCACGCCGGTGGTGCCGCGGATCTCGACCACCTGGCCGTCCACGCTCAGCGTGTTGCCGCTGATGGCCTTGGGCAGCACAGGCGTGCGCGGTGCGTTGGCACCCATCTTGGGTCCCCAGAACGAGAGCTTGGTCGCCAGCTTGGCGTTGATCTTCTCCAGCACGGCGGGGGTGGTCACCACGTCGGCCTTGGGGAAGATTTCCTTGAGCGTTTCCACGCCGAAGTAGTAGTCGGGGTCGGCCTGGCTCACGTAGATGGTCTTGAGTTCCTTGCCGGTGTCGAGCACGTTGGCGGCAATGCGCAGTGCGTCGGCACGGGTGAAGCCGGCGTCGATGACCATGGCTTCCTTCTCGCCGTAGACCACGGTGGAGTTGACGTTGAAGCTGTTGCCGTCGGCGTTGTAGACCTTGACTTGCAGGGGCTGGGCAGCCTGGGCGCCAGTGAAGGCGACGGCGAGGGTGGCGGCGATGAGGGTGGTGCGGAACATGGTGGTTTTTCCAGAACGTTGAAGGGGTTGTCAGGGCTTGGCGTTGATGTCGAAGCGAAGTTTATTTGCGCCAATCGATCCAATAAACCCCATAAAATGCGCATATTTGTTGCACCAATAGAGCAAATATGGACCGCCTGACCGCCATGCGGGTGTTTGTGGAAGTGGCCACCAGCGGCAGCTTCAGCGCCACGGCCGAGCGGCTGGAGATGTCGCGCGCCATGGTCACGCGCTATGTGGGCGAGATGGAGCAGTGGCTGCAGGCGCGGCTGCTGCAGCGCACCACCCGCAGCGTGACGCTGACGGATGCCGGCGAGCACTGCCTGCGCCGCTGCCAGCAGATGCTGGCGCTGTCGCAAGACCTGGAGGAAGAAACCGCCAGCACCACCGAGGGCGAGCTGCGCGGCCAGTTGCGGCTGACCTGCAGCGTGTCGTTCGCGTTCGCGCAGATGGGCGCGGCGATTGCGGACTTTCTGGCGCAACACCCGCAGCTCAAGATCGACCTGGACGCGAGCGAGGGGTCGCTGAACCTGGTGGAGCGCCGCATCGACCTGGCCATCCGCATCAGCGCCGAGCCCGACCCGCTGCTCATCGGCCGGCCGCTGGCGCGGTGTGACTCGGTGCTGGTGGCATCACCCGCCTACCTGGCCACGCACGGCACGCCCCAGGTGCCGGCCGATCTGGCGCAGCACCGCTGCCTGAGCTATGCCAACTTTGGCAAGAGCGTGTGGACGCTGACCCGGGACGCAGAGACCGAGCGCGTGGGCGTGTCGGGCCACTTCAGCGCCAACGAGGCCACCACACTGATGCGCGCGGCGCTGGCGGGGGGCGGCATTGCGATGCAGCCGACGTACCTGGCCAACCCGTTGCTGCGCAGTGGCGAGCTGCAGGCCGTGCTGCCCGCGTGGGATTTGCCAGTGATGACGATCTACGCGCTGTACCCGTCACGTCGGCATTTGTCGCCGGCGGTGCGGGCGCTGCTGGATTTTTTGGTGCAGCGGTTTGAAGGGGTGCCTTGGTAGTTGGCGCGGGTAGGCGTGGCAGATGAGTAAAACGCTATCTTTTCGATAGCTGGTAGCGCTTTCTGATCCAGCGGTAGAGGCTGTTTTTTGCTTGATGCTGGACAGGCGATCAACAGCACCCCGGCGCCCTGGCACCTCGCCCCTCGCCCCTTGCGGGAGAGGGGTCGGGGAGAGGGAGCTGTGGGCAAGGATGCATGAATGCTTGATCCACCACCCCCTCTCCCCCGCCCTCTCCCGCGAGGGGAGAGGGTGTGAATGCAGGAGCGTCGGCGAAGGGGACTGCGCCCCGCCCTGCATGTGGCGCCGTCTGCTTAAGCCCCTAACGCCATGCGCCCCCGCGGACCTTAGCCCCTCGCCCCTCGCGGGAGAGGGGTTGGGGAGAGGGGGGCCACCGCCAAGAAGCACAACGGCACCAAAACCTCAGCCCCACCCCAAATACCCAGTCACCTCAAGGCAACACCGCCGCCACCTTGGCCCGCGCAATCTGCAGGTCCGCGTCGCGCTGCAGCAGCAGGCGCTGCGCCACCAGTGCGTTGGCGGCCTCGGTCACGGCCGCCACGTAGCCGTCTTGCGTGCCGTACAGCTCTTCCAGCGACGGCCGCGCATCGCCCGCTGCCAGCCGTGCGGCGCGCGTCTTGTGGAAGGGGATGAAGCTGCCGGTGAGGTTGGCCAGGTCGGTGATGCCGGGCGTGGCGACGTAGTTGAACTCGATGCTGGTGCCCAGAGGCGCGCGCGCTTCCACGCTGCGGATGCCGGCGCGGGTGAGGCCGGTGGACGCATCGACCTGCGGCACCATGATCGCGTAGTCGCGGCCCAGGTTGCGCGGGGGCAGGATGGTGGCAATGCCCGATTCGTCCTGCGGGATGTACTGCGGGCCAAAGTCGAACAACGGGAAGTTGTTGTACAGGCCCCGGTAGCTGAACTCAGGAATGGCCGTCTGCAAGCCGCCCACCGCCCAGGTCAGCCCCTTCATGACCGGAAAGGCCAGCGCCTCGGGCCGCACCAGCGTGCCATTGTCGATGCGTGGCACCTGGCTGGCGGGCGGCTGCGTGCCGCGCACCACCCAGTCTTCCAGGTTCAGGAACAGCGCGCGGAAGGTGTCGTTGAAGTGCACCACCGTGCCCGTGGGGTAGGTAGCGCGCGTGGGCGCGTACGCGATGCTGGCCGTGCCCCCTGCCCCGCCGTGCTGGGTGCTGGCGTAGTAATAAATGCGCGCGTTGTCGGGCTGGGCCAGGTCCTTGGTGCCGCGGGCATCGGTCAGCACGGGCGAGCCCTGCAGTTGCCAGAACTCGGTGCCCGACAGGCCCAGAAAGAACTTGGGGCAGGTGCTGGTGGCGGCGCAGCGTTTCATCACGCCGCCCTGGCGGCCGCTGATGTCGTCGTTGTAGTCCTTGTCCAGCCCGCGCGGCGCCGTCTGGCCGAAGGCCGTGTGGTCGGTGCGCAGGCCCCCGCCGCCGCCGGGCACGGCAAAGCGGGTGTTGATGTGGGTCTGGCGCGCGGCCACGTGGGCGAAGATGCCGTCGAACACCTTGCCGCCGTCGAGCGCCTGGTTGAAGCCCAGGTGCAGGAACGTCTTCATCGCGTTGCCCGACTGCGAGGTGCCCTGCCCCAGCGTGTACTGGATGCGGCCCGCCAGCGGGTTGGGCGTGCCCGACGAGTCGGCCGCCTTGCTGCGAAAGAAGCTCACCGTTTCGCGCAGCGCGGCCAGGCCCACGCCCATGACCTTGGGGTCCTTGGCGACGTAGACCAGCTCGTACAGGTAGGCCGGGTCGAACCCGCCTTTGAGGCACACGCTGGTGGGGCTGGCGGTGCCGGGGAAGGCATTGGTGCCCGCATCGCAGGTGGCGAACTTCCAGTCGGCTGCGGGCACCGGCACGCGTGCATCCGTTTCGTTGGCGCGGCGGGTGAGCGAGTAGCCGGGCTGGGTGTTGTCCAGGCTGGCGGGCTCGTACGGGATCATGGTGCCATTGAAGACGCCGCCGGGCAGCGTCATTGATGCGCTGGCCACAGTGGGCACCAGCTCGGCACGGTAGGGGCCGGTGATGCTGCTGCCGTCCTTGTTCTTCGCCACGGGCACGGTCACCGTGAGGCGCGCCGGGGTGGTCTTGGGCACGTCGCCCTGCCAGGCGGAGTACAGCATCACGTAGCCGCGCTCCAGGTACACCGCATCGCTGGGCGTGGCCGTGGGGTTGAGCATCGTGAGGATGTTGCCGCGGTTGGGTGCGTCGTAGCGCAAGACACCGCCGGCCTTGGCCATGTTCTTGGGCTTGAGCATGACGAAGTCGGCCTGGTACTCGACCATGCCGTTGGCGTTGGTGGGCGCGAGCGCCAGGTCCTGGATGGTGGCGTTCTTGGGGTCCTTGGGGTCGACCTCGCCGCTGATGGTGCCTGTGAGGCGCTCGTACTCGCCCACGTCGCCGTAGCTGCCGGGGAAGGCCTCGGTGGCGGTGATCTGGAGCTTGAGGGCCGGGCCTTTGCGGGCGTCGTCGCCATTGCTGCTGCCGCTGCCGCCACAAGCGGCCAGGGCTGCCGCGGCGGCGGCCGTGAGGGCGAGTTTTCCGAGTGCGTGAAGGGGTTGCATGTTGTCTCCTGGGATGGATGGTGGGTGGTGGCCGCTCAAGCGGCTCTGGGAGAAAAACGGCAGCGTCTGGTGCACTGCGCGCGGCAAGGCTCCGCCCGCGCCTGCCGGGGAAGGAGGGCGGACTGGCAGAACGGAAAACGGGGTGGAAGAAGCCGCGGCCCTGCGCGGGGGCTGCGGCTTGTGGGCTGGCTTGGGTGGCCTGCTGGCTTACTCGGCCTCGATCCCGGCGGCCTTGATCACCTTGCCCCACTTCTGGGTTTCAGCGGCCTGGAACTTGGCGAGTTCATCGGGCGTGGTCGTCCATGCCTCGGACCCCGCGTTGTCGTAGAAGCTCTTGGCCGCCGCGCTCCTGGTGGCCGCCGTGAGCAGCTCGTTCAGGCGCGCCACCACCGGTGCGGGGGTGCCGGCCGGCACGTAGGCCGCAAACCAGTAGCCCATGTCGTAGCCCTTCACGCCGGCCTCGTCCAGCGTGGGCACGTCGGGCAGTTGGGCGCTGCGCTTTTGGGTGGAATAGCCCAGCGCACGCAGCTTGCCCGCCTTGACCTGGGGCACGCCGGTGGAGGTGTCGGTGATCATCAGGTCGATCTGCCCGCCCAGCAGGTCGGTGATGGCCAGCGGGTTGCTCTTGTAGGGCACGTGCAGGATGTCCACGCTGGCCAGTTGCTTGAGCATCTCGCCGGCCATGCGGCTCGACGAGCTGCCGCTGCCAAAACTGAGCTTGCCGGGGTTCTTCTTGGCAAAGGCCAGCAGCTCGCCCACGTTCTTGTATGGCGCGGTGGCGTTGACCACCAGCACCTGCCCGCCCTTGCCCAGGCCGGTCACCGGCACAAAGTCCTTCACCGGGTCGTACGAGAGCTTCTTGTACAGATGCTCGTTGGCCGCATGCGTGGTGTTGGTGGTGATGAGCACGCTGTAGCCATCGGCCGCTGCCTTGGCCACGGCCGACGCCGCGATCATGCCGCTGGCACCGGCCTTGTTGTCGATGACCACCGCCTGCTTGGTGTCGTTGGTGATGGACTGCCCCAGCGCGCGCGCCAGTTGGTCGGTGGCGCTGCCGGCCGCGAACGGCACGACGAAGGTGATGGGCTTGGCGGGGTAGGCCTGCGCATGGACAGCCCCGCCCTGCAGCGCGCCCAGCGCCAGCACGGCGGCGGCCATCGCGTGGCGTCGGCCCTGGTTCAACAGCGAAGTGGATCGGTTCATGGTTGTCTCCTTGTGTTTAGGTATGGAAAAGCGGAAGGTGAATCGGGAGCCCGTCAAACAAGCGACCGCTACGGCGGCGGCCCGCCCAGGTGCGGTGCCAGCGCGGCAGGCACGGTGACGGGCATGTCCAGCAGCAGGTAGCTCAGCGCCTTGCCGTGGCTGTCGAGGTTGAGCGAATCGTTCACGCCGCCGTCCAGCACATCGTCCAGCACGATGTTCATGGCCTGCAGCTGCGGCAGCAGGTAGCGCGTGACCTGGCGCGGCTGGCGCAGCGCGAACTGGCGCGCCACGGCGGCTTCGGTGACCTGCTCGACCAGCACATCCCACAGCGCGGGGTGCCACGCGATGACGCTGATGTTGGAGCGGTTGCCTTTGTCGCCGGTGCGGCTGTGGGCCAGGCGATAAAGCGGAACAGTGATGGTTGCCGTGGTGGTTGCCGTGGTGGAGGGCTGGGTTGCGGCCGGGGTTGCAGAAGTCATGGTGTGTGGTCCCTCAATCAACCATCTCGAAGCGCACTGCCACCGCATCGCGCGGCACCAGGCACGACACCGTGCCCAGGCGTGGGCGCATGGCGGTGCGCACGCCGCCGCCGCCCGCAGGCCCGCAGGTGTAGAGCGCGGTCACCTCGCGCACCAGGCGCTGGGCGCTGGCGTGGTCGCGGTGCTGCAGGGCCACGCGCAGGCGCACATCACGCACGTCGTTGCGGGCGTCGCCGCTGTTGCTGTTGCTATCGCTGGCGGGCGCATCTAGCCACCGGCTGGTGTCGTCGCCGAAGATGCTGGTCACGCCGATCAGGTCGATGCGCAGCGGGCCCAGGCCGGCCAGCCGCTCGCGCAGCACCTCGCCCGCCAGGCGCGCGCGGGCTTGGGCGCGCGGGCCTGCGTAGGAGATTTCGCCCTCGGCGAACCAGCCGGATTCAAAGCACACGTTGACCTTGAGCGTGGCGGGCTGCGCGTGGCCCTGCACGCCGGTGAGGCGCACGGCGTCGGGGCCCACGGCCTGCACGCGGGCCCGGGTGATGTCGGCCACCACGTCGGGCGTGAGGTAGGCCGCCGGGTCGTGCAGCTCGTACAGCAGCTGCTCCTTGACGGTGCGCTCGTCGATGCGCCCGCCGGTGCCGGGCGGCTTGGTGATGGTGCAGTGGCCGTCGGCGTCGATCTCGGCGATGGGGTAGCCCAGTTGCGCCAAGCCCGGCACGTCCTTGTAGCCGGGGTCGGCAAAGTAGCCGCCCGTGACCTGCGCGCCGCATTCGAGCAGGTGCCCGGCCATGGTGGCGCGGGCCAGGCGGTCCCAGTCGTCCAGCGCCCAGCCGTAGTGCGCGAGCGCCGGGCCCAGCACGAGCGACGGGTCGGCCACGCGGCCGCAGACCACGATGTCGGCCCCGGCGCGCAGCGCATCGGCAATGGCCTGTGCGCCGATGTAGGCGTTGGCGCTCACGATGGGCTCAGTGGGCATGGCGCTGCCCAGGGCGTCCTGCAGCAGCGCGCGGTGGGCCGGGCCGCTCAGGTCGTCGCCCTGCAGCACGGCGATGCGCGGGCGGGCCAGGCCGAGCTCGGCCGCCAGCGCTTGAATGCGGCGTGCGGCGCCGTGCGGGTTGGCCGCGCCGAAGTTGCTGACGATGCGCACGCCGTGCGCCAGGCACAGCCCGAGCACGGGGCGCAGCAGGTCGGCCAGCAGCGGCTCGTAGCCCGCATCGGGGTCGGTGCGGCGGGCCAGTTGCGCCAGGGCCAGCGTGCGCTCGGCCAGGGTCTCGAAGATGAGCACCGACGGCTGGCCGCTGGCGATGAGCGCCTGCACCACGGGCAAGGCCGCGTCCGTGCGGTCGCCCGAAAAGCCGGCGGCGCAGCCGACCCGCAGATGGGTGTTGTTCGCCATGAATGTTTGTCTCCTGGGCCGCACTGTAGAAACACTGCGGTATTCTGTGAAATCGATATTTATGATGAATCCATTTGCATTGCAGATAAATAGCCCTTGCGGGCTTTTCTGCCCTCGCCTTCACCCATGAGCACCGCCCACCTCTCCAGCCGCCAGATCGACGCCTTCATCGCGCTGGCCGAGCAGCGCAGCTTCACCCGCGCGGCAGCCCTGTGCCACCTGTCGCAGCCTGCGTTCAGCGCGCTCATCCGCGCGCTGGAGGACGACCTGGGCCTGCGGCTGTTCGACCGCAGCACGCGGCATGTGGACTTGACGCCCGAGGGGCACAACTTTCTGGAATCGGCCCGCCGCATCCGCGCAGAGATCACCAACGCGCTGTCGGCCGTGCGCGATGCCGCCACGCTGCAGCGCGGGCGCGTGGCCGTGGCGCTGCTGCCGTCGCTGGCCGCGGGCTGGCTGCCCGCCGTGCTGGCGCAGTACCGCGCAGCGCACCCCGGCATCGAGATCGACATCGCCGACGTGCTGTCCGAGCCCTGCATCGAGCGCGTGGCCAGCGGCCATGCCGACTTTGCACTGGCCGCCATCCGCGCCGACACCCCTGCGCTGCAGGCCGAGCCTTTTTGCAGCGACGGCTTCTACCTGGTGTGCCCTGCAGACCACCCGCTGGCGCGCCGGCGCAAGGCTGTCACCGCGCAGGACCTGGCGGCCTGGCCCTTCATCCACCTGGCGCGCACCAGCAGCGTGCGCCAGTACCTGGAGGCCGCCCTGCACCCGCAGGCCATGCACACGCTGATGGAGGTGGAGCAACTGGCCACCGTGATGGGCATGGTGCGCGCGGGCCTGGGCATCAGCGTGGTGCCGGCGCTCACGCTGTTCCACTTCGAGCAGCCGGGCCTCGTCACACGCCCCCTGGCGCTGGCAGGCCTCACGCGGCAGATCTACCTGGTGCGGCGGCGCGACGAGAGCCTGTCGGTGGCGGCGCAGGCGCTGTACGCCCTGGTGATGGCGCATGCGCCCGTACCGGCGCAGCAGGCGCAGCAGGCGCACCAACAGCACCACTAGCACCAGCAGCACCGATAGCACAGGTGTATCCAGAAGTTGCTGTCTCCGATGGGGCTATAGGCAACTGGCCTACAAACCGGGAAGCCGGTGTCTTTATCATTGCGCGGAATCAACGGTGCCAGACCACCGCCCAGCGCACAAACCCATCACAGGAACTGGCACGCATGGCCAACGGCACATCCCACGTCAAGAATTTCATTTTGTCAGCCGGCGGCGAGATGGCCGGGCTCATTGCCGACTTTGACTGGAGCACCACCGACCTGGGCCCCATCGAGCAGTGGCCGCCCTACCTGACCGGCGCGCTGGTCAACATGCTGCGCTGCCCCATGCCGATTGCCACGCTGTGGGGCGAGCCGGGCGTGCTGATCTACAACGACCCGTACGCCGGCTTTGCGGGCGGGCGCCACCCCGGCCTGCTGGGCATGAACATCCGCGAGGCCTGGCCCGAAGCGGCCGACCTGAACGACCGCGTGCTCAAGGTCTGCCTGGCCGGCGGCACGCTGCATTACGACGACCAGGAACTGAGCCTGAACCGCGACGGCGTGTACCGCCCGCTGTGGGTGGACCTGAACTACTCCCCCCTGGTGGACGACCAGGGCACGCCGGTGGGCGCCCAGGCGCTGGTGGTGGAGACCACCGACAAGGTGCTGGCCGACCGGCGCCTGCTGATGGAGCGCGAGCGCTTTGCCACGCTGTTCGAGCAGTCGCCCAGCTTCATGGTGCTGCTGCAGGGCCCCACCCACCGCATCGAGCTGGCCAACCCCAAGTACCTCGAGATGGTGGGCGACCGCAGCCTGCTGGGCCGCACGGTGGCCGACGCACTGCCCGAAGCGGCCGAACAGGGCTATGTGGCCATGCTCGACGGCGTGTACTCCAGCGGCAAGGCGGCCACGGCCTACGGCGCCCGCTTCGACATCCGGCAGCATGCGGGCGAAGCGGTGAGCGAGCGGTACATGGACTTCGTGTACCAGCCGATCCGCGACACCTCGGGCACCGTGACCGGCATCTTCGTGGAAGGCCTGGACGTGACCGAGCGCGTGGCGGCCGAGGCCAAGCGCGACGCGCTGATCGAGTTCACCAGCCAGTTGCGCGGCTTGGACGACGTGGACGACATCAGCCTGGCCGCCGCCCGCATCCTGGGCCACACGCTCAAGGTCAGCCGCGCGGGCTACGGCCGCGTGGACCACGAATCCGACACCCTGCATGTGCAGTGCGACTGGACGGCCCCCGGGGTGCAGACGCTGCAGGGCAGCCTCTGCCTGCGGGACTTCGGCACCTTTGTCGACGAGCTCAAGCGGGACGAGTTCGTGCGCGTGACCGATGCGCGGCTGGACACCCGCACCGCCATGGCCGCCGACGCCCTGGATGCGCTCAGCGGCCGCGCCTTCATGAACATTCCGGTGGTGGAGCACGGGCGCCTGGTGGCGGTGCTCTTCGTCAACCAGGACGACGTGCGCCAGTGGACCCATGAGGAGTGCGAGTTCATGCGCGAGATCGCGGCCCGCACCCGCACCGCCGCCGAGCGCGCGCGCTCCGAGGCCGAGCTGCGCACCAACGAAGCCCAGCTGCGCGAGATGAACGAGTCGCTGGAGCGCAAGGTGACCGAGCGCACGAACGAGCTGATGGAGGTCGAAGCCAAGTTCCGCCAGTCGCAGAAGATGGAGGCCATCGGCCAGCTCACCGGCGGCATCGCGCACGACTTCAACAACCTGCTGGCGGGCATGAGCGCCAGCCTGCAGGTGCTGGAAAAGCGCCTGAACGCCCGGAACTTCGACAACACCGAGCGCTACATCGGCATGGCGCAGGGCGCGGTGCGCCGCGCGGCGGCGCTCACCCAGCGGCTGCTGGCGTTTTCACGCCGCCAGACGCTGGACCCGCGCCCCACCGACGTGAACCGCCTGGTGGGCGGCATCGAGGAAATGGTGCGCCGCACGGTGGGCCCGTCGGTCGAGGTGGAGGTGGTGGGCGCGGGCGGCCTGTGGCTCACGCAGGTGGACCCGTCGCAGCTGGAGAACGCGGTGCTCAACCTGTGCATCAACGCGCGCGACGCCATGGCCCCCAACGGGGGCCGCCTGACCATCGAGACGGCCAACAAATGGCTGGACGACCGCGCCGCGGCCGAGCGCGAGCTGCCGCCCGGCCAGTACATATCGCTGTGCGTGACCGACACCGGCGTGGGCATGACGCCCGAGGTGATCGCCCGCGCTTTCGACCCGTTCTTCACCACCAAGCCCATGGGCCAGGGCACGGGCCTGGGCTTGTCGATGGTGTACGGCTTCGTGCGGCAGTCGGGCGGGCAGGTGCGCATCTATTCGGTGCCCGGCGAAGGCACCACCATGTGCCTGTACCTGCCGCGCTACATGGGCGAGGCCGACCAGGAGAACCCGCACGTGCAGCCCACCTTCGACCACCGCGCCGATGGCGAGGTGGTGCTGGTGATCGAGGACGAGGCCACCATCCGCGGCCTGATCGCCGAGGAGCTGGAAGACCTGGGCTACAACGTGATCTCGGTCGGCGACGGCCCCGCAGGCCTGCACGTGCTGCAGTCCGAACGCCGCATCGACCTGCTGCTGACCGACGTGGGCCTGCCCGGCGGCCTCAACGGCCGCCAGGTGGCCGACGCCGGGCGCGTGACGCGCCCGGACCTGAAGGTGCTGTTCATCACCGGCTACGCCGAGAACGCGGCGGTGGGCAACGGGCTGCTGGCGTTTGGCATGGAGGTGATCACCAAGCCGTTCGACGTGGCGGCGCTGGCGGCCAAGGTGCAGGAGATGATTGAGCGGTAGCGGTATCGGTGTTGGCGGCGCGCAGGGTGCGATGGCGCTGCCGCGCCATCGAACGCACCCGCGCGGGGCCACCGTCAGCGACGGGGCGTCTTGAATGATGACTGGAACAATTCAAAAGATCAGGCGCTTCTTTGCACGGAAAGAGGGTGAATTCCAGATGGGATTCGTCGGCGCCTTGCCCCTGTGCAAAGTCCGGCTGCTGCAGCCCGAAGACATTGCGCAGTGCGAGCAGATCTACCTGCTCAACGAGCCGCTGCACTTTCCGGCCGGGTTCTATCCGATGTTTGCGCAATGGCTGCGTGATGGAAAAGTGCTGATCGTGGTGATCGAGCAGGACAACGCGGTGGTGGCCGTGGGTGGCATGACGGCCGACCCCGTTGAAGGCCAGCAGTTTGTCACCCTCTCGTTCGGCATGGTGCACCCGCGCACCAGCAAAAAGGGTTGGGCACCTTGCTGCTGCTGTCGCGCATGGCCCTGCTGCGGCAGAACGCCACGCCGGCGCAGGTGCACATCACGACCGTGGGGGGCTCTGAAACCTTCTATGGCCGGTTCGGGTTTGCCTACCAGGACTCCCAGCAAGCCACGCCCGACTACCTGCAAAAAAGCTATGCCGTGAATCTATCGACGGCGGACATCGACAAATGCGCGTTCGTCCTGGGGCACTACACCTGGATCCACCCCGACTTCTACACCACTAGGCTGCCGGGCTACCACGGCACCGGGTATTCATCGGCCTGATTTCTATCTGCATTCAATCAGGCAGGTCGGCCGTGGAGCCTTGCGCCGGGTGCAGCGCTACCGGCGCGCGTAGCTCACGGTCAGCATCTCCCACTGGTGGCCGTCCGGCTCGTTCCAGTACACGATGCGCCCGCCATGGGCGGTGTCCACCTGCATGTCCACCGGCCCGTGCACTGCGCTGCGGTACGCAATGCCCGCTGCCTCGATGCGCGCCAGGATGGCGCTGAACTCGGCCTCGCTCACGCGAAAGCAGTAGTGGATGCGCGGGATGGGCGCCGGCCACTCGTCAAAGTCGAGGGTGAGGCCGTCGTTCACGAACACCGGCGCAAAGGGCCCCACGCCGGTGTCTGACCACGGCACGCCCAGCAGCCCCGCCAGCACCCGCGCGGCGGCGACCTTGTCCCGCGCGGGGACCAGAAGGTGATCGAGCTCGATGGGCATGGGAGACCTCCGCAGGGGTGCGCAGCACACAGGCTGCTGTGGGCCGCATTGTCTGCCCGGTGAGCGGCGGTCGCCACCTGCGGCGCATCAGCTCTTCTTCTTTTGCAGCTTTTTGAGGGTGGCCTCGAAGGCCTCCGCCACATCAGGCCGGGTTTCAGCGGACACGTCAAAGCGGCTGGCCAGCACGGCCGCATCGGCCTTGGCGCCCAACTGGCCAATGGCCTTGAAGACTTTTTTCATGAAAGCCGCGTCACCACCCAGGATGTGCTTTTCAAACCGCAGCAGGTCGATGATGGGGTCCACCAATTGCGGTGAATTCACCTTGCCCACCACGTCGAGCAAGCGCTTGTAGTGGTGCAGGTGGGCCTCGGAGAAGTCCCCGCGCTGGTTGAAGAACGCCAGGAACAGGTCGGCAAACACTGGCAGGGGTGCCTCTACCAGGATGCGTGCGATGGTGGCATGCTCGTGCTTCAATTTGCCCGCGTAGAACGGTTCGTACTCCGGGTAAAACGCCAGTTCGGCGTGAAAGCTCTGGGTCAGCGGGGTCACCAGGCGCTCGCCAAAGCTGCTCAGTACGGTCACCAACAGTTGGGACTCGTCCCAATAGTGCGGACGCAGGCCGTGGGTCACCATCGCATCGAACGCGCCAGGGGCCGGGTGTGCCAGCGCGCCGCGCACCATGTCCTCGTCGAAGTGCCCGTGCACGAGATTGGAGAATGCGTCACCCAACAAGGCCACATCGGTGACGGCGTAGAGCTGCGGCCAGTCCTCGGCCTCCATCAGCTGCGCGATGCGCGAGGCTTCGATGCTTGCCGCGTCGCGCACATACGGCTCCTCCGGCAACTCCAGCCCAAGGGCCGTTCGCTCGGCGCTCAGCTCATTGCTCACATGCATGCGCTGGTAGCGCCGGCCTGCCAGCGGCGCCAGCGTGGCCAGCGGGTTGTCATCGATCCACAGGGACTCCAAGGCCGTGCAACTTGCCAAGGGTGACAAATCAGTGATCCGGTTGCCGTCTGCATGCAGGCACCTGAGGGCGGGATAGCTGGCGACGAAGGACAGGTCGGTGATGCGGTTGCTCGACAGGTACAGGTTCTCCAGCCTGGGCAGGTCGAGCCCTGCCGGGAAGCGGGCGAGCTTGTTGTTCCACAAGAACAGCGTCTCAACGTTCAGGCCATTGAGCGCGTCGAAGTCGTTGAAGTCGCAATGCGCAATGGTCAGCGAGTTGAGATGAGGCAGCGCCTTGAGTGCCTGCAGATTGGTGAACTGCATGCGCTCCAGGCTCAACCGCCGAAGTCCCTGGATGTGCGCCAGGCGCGACAAATCCACCGGCTGCGCGGTGCGGTTGCTGCGCAGGTCCATGTCCAGGACGTCATCGCAGCCCGCGATCTGGTCCAGATCGGCGTCGCTGAATTTCTCGAGATGAAGTTTGTCGGCATGGTTCAGCACGCGGACAGGGCTGTAGAGACGGTCGGTCCATTTGGGCTTGGTGGTCATGGGGTCGGGTGGTGACGGTGGGAAGGTGCCGGAAGGCGAACGGGCGCTTGTGCTCAAGCCGAGGTGTTGAGGTAGCGGGCGCACAGCTGCCCGATGGCGTCGCACAGCACGTCGGTGGCGGGCGGCGCGCCGGGCGCCATGGGCAGATCGATGGCTTCGCGGAGCACCCAGTCGTCGCCCTCCACCTGCGAGAAGCGCACGCGCATGATCGACCAATCGAACACGTGGACGCCCATTTCCACCGCGCCGCTGCGGCTGAGGTACGACTTGGTGCGAGACAGCCGCAGGCTGCGAGAGTAGTCGTCGTACTCCAGGTACAACGTGCCTGGCGGCACGCGCGGGTCCGCGCCCGATCCCAGCCGTGCGATCACGTCCTTGAGACAGGTGCGCAGCCACTCGGGGTACTGGCTGGGCTGCCAGTCGGTGGGTCCGTCGATGAGTGCAGGGGCACGGTCCCAGGTGGCGCGCTGGGCGACACCATCGGGCGCGGCCTTGGGCTTGGCGGGCTTTCTGGCTGGCGCCGAGGTGGTCAACGCTGCAACGCGGGGCTCGTGGTCGGTGCCCCTGAACAAGCGCACATCGGCCGCCAAGAGCTTGCCCTGGCCTGCGAGCGCCTCGGCCAGCACGGCGGCCACATCGAGGTTGCCGGCGCTGACGGCCAGGCGCAGCGGCGTGCGGCCGCGCGCGTTGGCGGCGGCCGGGTCCAGGCCCCAATCGAGCAGTTGGCGCGTGCTGGCGACAGGGTCGCCCATCCGATGCCAGGTGGTCGAGAACCCCGCGCGGCTGCGGGCCAGGCCGTCCACGTCGCCTGCGGCGTACATCAGCGCATTGGACCCATCGGGGTTGGTGGCCTGCACATCGGCGCCCCGGTCCTTCAACCACCGCAGCAGCGGCACGCTGCCGATGTACGCCGCCATCAGGAACGGCCGGTACATCGCACGGTGCTCCAGTACCTCCATGTCGGCGCCTGCCTGCAGCAGCATGTCGACGGCTTGGAAAACCGCATCGGCATGGCCTGGAGACGCATCCTCGCGGAACGCCATGTCGAAAACCTCACCCCGCATCTCGCGCAGGCCCAAGGCAATACACAGCGCGGGGTCCTTGGTCTGGCGCGGGTCGCCGCCTGCGGCCAACACGAGGCCCAGTCTCTCCAGGGCACGCTCCTGGAAATAGGTGGCGAACTGCCGGCAGCAAACAGCCAGCGGCGTGGAATTGCGGTTCTTGCGCTTGTTGGGATCCGCCCCACGCTCCAGCATCAAGCGCAGCAGGGCGAGTTGGGCGTCCACGCGCCGGGCGGCACAGGCGGCGTCCGGGCCATCGGAGTACACCCAGTGGGCCTCGCAGACCCATTGCACGGCGGCATAGTGGGACACGCTGATGCGGTCCGGGTGCACGCCCGCACGGACCAGGCGATCGAGTTCGGCAACGATGGCATCGAAGCCGATGTCATAGTCCAGGGTGACAGAGGAGGAGGAAGTGGCCATGGAGGGCTATGAAGGGCTATGAAGGGCTATGAATAGGTCAGGGTGAAAGATGCGGGCGGCCTCAGGCCTTGGACATCACCGCCAGCTCCTGGTGCAGCAGCAACTCCAGCTCGGCGGATTCGAACTGGTCTTGCAGCAGTGGGATGGCGAAGCGGTACTCGGCGTCGTGCTTGCGCAGCACATAGGCCAGCTGCAGGCGGGCCAGCGACTGGCGCAGGGCCTGGGCGTCGGCCAGGACGCCGTGGCCTTGCAGCAGCTGGGCCAGGGCGACCAGGCTGCTGTGCCCGGCCTGGGCGGTGTGGTAAACCACCACGCGGTCCAGGCGGCAGGCGGCCTCGTCGTGGCTCAGTCGCCCCCAGCCAGCCAGGGCGTCCTGCACCGGCTGCGAGGCCAGGGCCTGCGCGAGGTGGTGCGCCTCGATGGCGCGCTCGCTGGGTTGCAGCGCCTCCAGGCATTCCTGGCACAGGATGGCGACCAGGTTGGCACGCTGGCCGCTGGCGTCCACCAGCTTTTCCACCAGCGTGTCGCTCGCAAAACCCAGGCGCAGGCGGCGCAAGGGCTCGGTGGCGAGGTCGCGGCAGGCGGCGCGCTCCAGCCCACCGATGGCCAGCACCTCGCCGAAGTTGCGCAGCGGGCTTTGGTAGTCGAGCACGGCGGTGGCGTACAGGTCCCAGAAGCCCGCGAGCATGAACCAGCAGCGCCCTTCTTCGCTCAGCGCCCGCAGGGTGGACAGCTGCGGGTAGCCGTTGTGCGACTCGTCGCGAAAGAACAGGTCAGCCTCGTCGATCAGCAGGTAAAGACGCTTGCCCTGGTACTGCGCCTGCAGGTGGTCCACGATGGCTTCGAGCGGTGTGTCGGCCGGCAGGCCGAACTGCAGCGCCATGCGCGGCGCCAGGCGGTGGTCACGCAGCGACACGTAGTGGCACACGGTGTGCGGGTGGCCCTGCAGGCGGCGCTGCACGGCCTTGAGCAGGCTGCTCTTGCCCAGCTGGCGGCCGCCCACCACCAGGTAGTTGGCGGGCTCGCGGTTGATCACGCGGGCCAGCAGCTGGGCCCGGCCGAAGAACGAGCCTTCGCGTGTGATGCCGCCCCGCGTCTGGTATGGCGAGATGCGCGTGATGCGCAGCTGGGCCGCCAGCAGGCGCAGCAGCACCTGCAGGGCCTCGCCGCCCACCAGCCATTCGGTCTGACTGGCGCTGTCCACCATCACATGCAGGTTGGCGTGGTCGGCCGCGTGCGCCTGCAGCAGGGGCATGGGGGAGTCAGCGCTGTGCGCGCTGAGCACCAGCAGCACGTCGCTGCCCGTCTGCGCGGCACGCAACTGGCGCAGCACGGTGGCCTCGTCCACGCCGGGCGTGGGCACGAAGACCAGACAGCGGTCCAGCGACACGGGCAGGTCGGGCGGAAACTGCCACTCGAACACCGGCCCCAGCAGCGCCCAGTCGCTGCTGGGCTGGCTGCGGGCGGACACGCGCTCGGCCAGCGCACGGACCAGGCCCTCTGCCCGTGCGTTCGCCGCGTCGGGCGGGCCGGGCTGCGCGCACTGCACCGCACGGCGCCAGTCCACCATGCGGATGTCGGCCGCGAGCAGCGTGGCCTGGCGCCGGCCCGTCCAGCCCAGCAGGCGGTCGAGCCGGGGCAGCCGCGCCAGCGGCGTGCGGCGCAGGCGTGCGGGCTGCAGCTGCGCGGGCCCGAGCAGCGGGTGCCGCGCCACCCAGACCACGGCGCCGGCCAGGAAGATGCCGGCGCACCAGTAGATGAGCTGGCGCAGGCCCGCGAACGGGTCGCGCTCGGACGCCGGCACGGGCGTGAAGTCGTCCCCCTGCCCTTCCAGGCAGTTGATGGGCAGGTAGCCGCTGGGGATGGGTGGGCGCCCGGGCCGGCAGCTCCAGGTGGTGGTGCCGGGCTTGAGTTGCACGACCACCTGGGTGCCTGCGAGCTTGCCCAGCTCGGGGTTGGCGGCAATGTCGGCCTGCAGCACGTAGGGCCGGGGCGACGTGACGCGCAACTGCGGGTTGCCGATGGGGGGCGCGTATTTCTGGATGTCCTGCGGCCACGCATCGAGCTCGTTGTGGGCCTGCATCAGGGCCACGCGCCACTGCACCAGTTCGCCCCAGACGATGCCTGCGTTCTCGGCGCCCAGCACCGAGCCGCGCGTGACCGGATTGAGCTTGGGCGTGAGCAGCGCGCTGCCCACGAACAGGGTGATGGCTGCGACGACCACCGCGCGCACCAGCGCCTTGGACAGCAGCGGGCTCATGCAGCGCCGGACGCGGATTCCACGACCATCAGGCCCGCCTCGCGGATGGCCGGGCTGCGCCAGTGCAGCCGCGCGGCATCGCCCGTGCCCCGCACATGGATGAGGTTGCCCCAGAACAGGCGGCGCAGTTCGTCGTCCTGCAGGTACGGGCGCGCGCGGCCCAGTTCGTCGGCCTGCAGCAGCTGGGCCAGGCGCTGGCGCGTGGCAGGGGCCTGTGCCAGCGGCAGCAGGGTCTGCCACAGGCGCGGGCTGCCGGCCAGGTGGCTGCGCAAGGCGGCAGAGCGGGCCTGCGCCTCATCCACGCCGTGGTCCACCAGCCATTGCAGGCCTTCTTCGAACAGCGCGGGGTGGCCGCCGCTCACGTCCTGCAAGGCCGCCAGCACGGACTGCGGCCAGGCCTGGTCGGGCCAGCGGTGGCGGGCCAGCAGCGTGAGGTCTTCGAGCGACGGGTCGGGCCAATGGTGGACCTGCGCGATGTTGAGCAGCGACAGGTCGCCGCTGCGGTACTTGAGGTCAGCCAGTGCCTCGCCGCCGCACAGCAGCAGGTGCAGGCGGCCGCTGTGCATCTCGCTCAGGCTGCGCAGGATGCCCGCCAGGGTCTCGCGCAGTGCGGGCGTGCCCTGCTCGAACCGGCTGACCAGGCAGAACAGGCGCTCGCCAGCGACCAGCCGGCGCTCCAGGGCGGATTCGAATTCATAGTCGGTGGCCACATCGCCCAGACCGCACTGGCGGCCGATGGCGGCAAAGTATTCGGCCGGCACGGTGCTCACGCTGTAGGGCGGCTGGATGTGCAGCACCGCGCCATCGCCGTACTGCGCCTTGGCGCGCTGCAGCAGCTCTTGCCGGAACGGCGGCTGGCCCCAGTGTGCGGGCGACAGCAGCAGTGCGATGGCATAGGGCACGGCCTGCGCCAGCTGCGCGAACAGCCGGTCTTGGAAGGCGGCAAACGGCTGCGCGGCGCCGGCCGGCCCGGCCTGCAGCGGAAACTCGGGCTGCAAGCCCGCCGCGCTGAGCAGGCGGTTGGCCTCGGCCTCGGTCAGGCGCAGGTAGCGGGTGCAGGCCACCACCTTGTCGCGCGAGCGCGGGTTGGGTGCGGACAGGCCGTTGCGCCAGTTGTTGACCGCCTCGCGGCTCAGGCCGATCTCGGTGGCGACGCCGGAGGCGCTGGCGCGAATGCGCCGCATGTAGAGCGACAAAAGCTCAGCGAAGGAATCTTGGGCCATGGACGGAAAAGGCGTGGGCGCACATGGGCGCGGGGCAAAGGGTCATGGATAAGTAGATGAAGGGGCCGGCCGGCCCCTGCCGATTGTGATGGGCGCCGCAGCCGGCCGGCCCTGCAATGCGCCCCAGGCACACCCGGGGGCGGCATGCATCACAGCAGCCGCTGCACCATGGGCCAGGCCTTGTGGCAGCCCAGGCCGCAGGCCACCAGCACCGGGCTGTACAGCGCCAGCGCGCCCACCACGGTCATCAGCCAGCCTGGCTCGTCGTCATCTTCGTCACCGCCAGCGGCGTCGAACGGCTGCTTCTTGGCTTGCGGATTTTCTTCCGCGCCCTCCCCCTTCGTCTTCGCCTTGTCGGCCTTTTTCTTCTCTGCATCCGCGGGGCTGTCTCCGGTGATCTCTTGCACCAGCATCACCAGCACGACGGCCAGCGACGCGCCCAGGACAGCCAGGTAGCCGTACTGCCATCCGGCGCGCGGCAGGGGGTAGAAGTACCCGGCCAGCACCACGGCGGGCAGCAGGAAGAACGCGTGCATCAGCCCGCGGTACCAGTGGATGCCGTCTTCGTTCTTCTCCAGCGCGCCCATGACCAGCCGGTAGGTGATGGCACCCAGCACGAAGATCAGCCCGCCCCACCATTCGATGTTTGTCAGCATGTTGGAATCGCTCCCTCGTCGTCAGTCATTGTGTTCAGTGGCCGGCCTGGGGGGCCTTTGGGGTGTTGGCGGCATCGTCGGCGTCGTCGCCAGCGGGCGCTTCGGCCAATTGCGCTTCACCGTCGTCATTGCCACCTCCATCCCCATCTCCATCACCACCCTCCGCATCGCTGTCATCGTCATCCCCATGGATGTCCTTGTATTCGCTCAGCATGTAGTACAGCGGCAGCACGATGGCGAGCACCAGCCCCAAGCCCAGCCAGAGCCACAAGCCCTTGAACAGCAGCACGGTGACTACCGTGAAGGCGATGGCCTGCAGCAGGCCCTTGAACCCCGCGCGCAACAACAGCACGGCGATGAACCCCTGCACGGGCGACTTGCCGCTCTTGCCCATGGCGCGGGCCATGTCGATGAAGGCCTGCGCGGCCTCTTGCGCTTCTTGCTTGCGTTCGGCCTCCTGCTGGCGCAGCTTGCTGACGCTGACGGGTTTGGCCGGGTCCTTGGAGTGGCAGTATTCGTCTTCGCTGCTGTCTTCAGCGTTGCCATCGCTCGCACTGTCGCGTTCCACCGCGGGCTCCACCACCGCGCGCCATTGCGGGTAGGCCGCGAAGAACGCCTTGCGCGACACCCACTGGCCTTGGTCGAAGTGCATGCGCTCGGTCTCGCCCACCTGGTCGTAGAACACCTCCAGCACTGCCGCTTGCAGACCATGGGCGAACAAAGTTTCCAGGGCGCGCAGGGGCAGGTCATCGTGGGTGCCGGTGTCAAAGCGCAGCAGCAGGTGGGTGCGCTCGGCAGACACTTGCTGGTTGAACCATTGCGCATCCCACAGCGCGCCCAGGTCCACGCCGCCCAGCTTGTCGGCCCAGCGCTCGGCCTGCTCGGTGTTGTCGGCCACCAGGTACTGGTAGACCAGCTGAAAGGTCTTGAGCTTGATCGGGTCTTCGAAGAACAGGTGCAGGGTATGGGCGTTTTGCGACATGGCTCGGCGGTAGAGGCGGTAGAAAAGGGGCTCGCGTTGGAATGCACGAATTGTTACCAACTGCGCGATGTGGCGCCACCTCCACCTTGTCCATGGCGCTTGCAAACCACTTGACGCAGTGTCAACCGCTGCGATTTCGCCTATGACAATGCAAACTCTGGGAGTCCCGTCTGTTACCCCGCTGGACGCATTCGGCCTTTGTAAGCGAAAGCTTCATGCATACTCGCTAGCTGCCTGTAGCTGCTGCCAGCCCCCGTTCGACATCACCTTGCGGGCCAATTCAGACCACGCCTGCGCGAGCCAAGCGTAAGGCCGGCACCACCACAAGACACTGAGGGAGATTCACCATGCGTTCCCACGCCCGCTCCGGCGCATTTTTGCTCTGCACCACGCTCACGCTCGGCCCGGTGGCCACGCAGGCCCAGACCGACGCTGCCACCACGCCCCAGGCCCGCGCAGCTGCTGCCCGCGCCGCCGCAGCCCCGGCCCCCGCTTTCAGCGGCCCGCGCGAAAAGCTGGTGGTGGCCATGCCCAAGACGTATGCCAAGAGCGAGACGATGCTGCTGTGGGGCGACTACTTCAACCACCTGGCGCGGTGCGGCAACATCGACCTGCAGAACCTGCAGGGCGAGTCGCTGGAGCGCAGCACCAACATCGACGTGCTGCCCGAGAAGGACCTCATCGACAACCTGATCGCGGGCAAGGCCCAGCTGGCCCAGGTCAACCCCGGCCTGGTGCCGCAGCTCATCGCAGCCGGCCAACCCGCGCCGTTCGGCGTGCCGGGCAACAAGGCCAGCGGGCAGCGCAATTCGTACAAGCTGATCCTGATCGCGCGGGTGGACAGCCCGTTCACCAAGCCGCAGGACCTGGTGGGCAAGAAGATCGCGCACACCACGCCCACGTCCAACTCGGGCAACCTGGCGCCGCGCGCGCTGTTCCCGGCCATTGGCCTGGTGCCGGACCAGAACTACGAGGTGGTGTTCTCCAACGGCCACGAGCGCTCGGTGACCGGTGTGATGCATGGCTTCTACCCTGCCGCCGCGGTGGCCAGCGACCTGTACCAGCGCATGGTGGTCAAGGGCGATGTGAAGGGGTCGAGCATTCGCACGCTGTGGGAGAGCCCGCCCTTCATGACCGAGACCTGGACCCTGGGCAAGGACGTGTCGCCCGATCTGCAGGCGCGGGTGAAGAAGTGCTCGTACAGCTACAGCTTCTCGCCCAAGCTGCGCCAGCTGCTGCCGGGCAACGACACCTTTTTGCCGATCAACTTCGAGCGCGACTTCGCCACCGTGATGGAGGTCTACAACAAGACCGCGAAGGCGGCGCAGGCCGGCAAGCCCGCCGCAGCGCCTGCACCCAAGCCCTGAGTCAGCCAGCCCGGTGCGCCGCGCGGCGCAACCGGTGTAACCGGCGCTTCACAGCGCCTGCAGTGGCACGCGCTGCTCGATGAGCGCGCAGGCCTCGGGCGTGAGGATGGACTTGGGCACCATGAGGCACACGGCGTTGTCCACGAACAGGAACACCAAGTTATCGCTCTCCTGCCGGTGCTTGAACCCGGCCCATTGCCACAGCGTGTGGGCCGCGTGGGACCGCTGCTCGATGCAGTCCTCCCGCACATCCAGCGTCTGGGGCGCGAGGCAGTAGCCATCGTCTTCGAACATGGCCTGCTGCAGGGAGCTGCTGCCGCTGCGCACCAGCGCCCAGAATGCCAACGCGCCGACCACGATGCCCACGGCCCCCATGGCCAGATGGGTGCCCATGTCGGGCAAGGACTCCAGCCAGCGGAACAGGAGCACCAGCGGCACCACGGAGACGCCCCACAGCACCAGCGGCAGCCACCACCGTCCGGGATCGTCGTTGGATGATCCCCCTTTGCCGCCAGCGCGAGCGCCATCACCGCGCCGCAGTTGGGCCTTGGCCTGAGCGACGATGCGTTTTTGCAGATCGGCGTAGTCGCCACGGGTAAGGGAAAAAGATGGCATGGGTGGGGATGAAGGCCTGAGGAGCCGCCACTATAGGGCGCCTGCGGCGCACCGGTGCAGGCGGCCGCCATCGGCACACCACCTGGCACCACATCACGCCATCTTGCAGGGACCCACACCCCGCGCGTACCGGCGTCTACCGGCGTGCACCCGCGCACACCGGTATCAGGTCACAGCGGCGGGCAGCGCCCGCGCTGGGCGGTCATGCCCTCAGGCGGTCCCGCGTCAAACGCGCCACATCGCGCACCCAGGGCTGGGCGGCCCAGTGCTGTGCGGCAAACGCCTCGATCTGGTCCCGGTAGGTGAGCGACGCGCCGATCACGTCCAGCCCGTCGAGGAACATGCGCCGGTGCCGCTCGGAGATGGTGAACGGCGCACTGTGGCCCGCCGTGCGCACCTGGCGCTGCGCCACGTCGATCTCGATGGCCAGCGGGCCCGCAGCGGCGCGTGCTTCGTGCCTGAAAGCCTGGGCATCGGCCTCGGCCACCATGGCCAGCAGCAGGCGGTTGTTCATGGCGTTGGAGTAGAAGATCTCGCCAAAGCTCGACGCGACCACGGCCTGGAAGCCGTATTGCTGCATGCCCCACACGGCATGCTCGCGGCTGGAGCCGCAGCCGTAGTTGCTGCCGGCCAGCAGCACGTCGGTGCCGGCAAACGCTGGCTGGTTGAGCACGAAGTCTGCACGCGGCTGCCCGGCGCCGTCAAAGCGCAGGTCGTACAGCAGGCCCGGCGCCAGACCCGACTTGTCGATGCCGCGCAGGAACTGCTTGGGCATGATCTGGTCGGTGTCGAGGTTGGCGATGTCGAGCACGGCGGCGTGGCCGCGCACGGTGGCGTGGTTGTGCTTGTGGTTATGGTCGGCGGTCATGCGGTCACCTCCAGGGTTCTGACGTCGGTGATGCAGCCGGTGACGGCAGCGGCGGCGGCCATGGCCGGGCTCATCAAGTGGGTGATGGCGCCACGGCCCTGGCGGCCCTCGAAGTTGCGGTTGGTGGTGGAGGCGCAGCGCTGGCCGGGGGCCAGCACGTCGTCGTTCATGGCCAGGCACATGGAGCAGCCGGGCTGGCGCCATTCGAAGCCAGCGGCCACCAGGCGCCCGGCAATGCCCTCAGCCTCGGCCTGGGCCTTCACGGCGCCGGAACCGGGCACGACCATGGCGCGCACGCCGTGGGCCACATGGCGGTGGCCGACGACGCGGTCCACCTCGCGCAAATCCTCGATCCGGGCGTTGGTGCACGAGCCGATGAACACATGCTGCACCGGCACGCCCGCCAGCGGCTGGCCGGCAGACAGCGCCGTGTAGCGCAGGGCCTGCTCGGCACTGCTGCGCTGCACGGCATCGGCGATGTCTTCGGGCCGTGGCACGGTGGCGTGGATGGCCATGGCCTGGTCGGGGCTGGTGCCCCAGGTGACGAACGGGGCCACCTCGGCCGCGTCGAACACATGCTCCACGTCGAACGCGGCGCCCGCGTCGCTGCGCAGCGTGGCCCAGTGGGCCAGGGCCTGCGTGCGCACGTCGCCGGTGATGTCGGGGGCCTTGGCCAGCACGTAGTCGATGGCGGTGGCGTCGGGCGCGATCAGCGCGCCGCGCGCACCCGCCTCCACCGCCATGTTGCACAGCGTGAAGCGCGCCTCCACCGACAGCGCGCTGATGGCGCTGCCGCAGAACTCCACCACGTAGCCGCGTGCGCCTTGCGCGCCGATGCGGCTGATGACCATGAGGATCAGGTCCTTGGCCGTGGTGCCCGTGGGCAGCACACCGTCCACGCGGATGCGCATGTCCTTGGCGAGGCGGTAGACCAGGGTCTGCGTGGCCAGCACGTGCTCGACCTCGGACGTGCCGATGCCGAAGCCCAAGGCGCCCAGGGCGCCGTACGTGGTGGTGTGGCTGTCGCCGCAGATGATGACCATGCCCGGGCGCACCATGCCGTGCTCGGGCGCGATCACGTGCTCGATGCCCTGCAGCGGGTCGTTGGTGTCGAACAGCGGGATGCCGTGGCGGTCGCAGTTGGCCTTGAGGTTGCTGGCCTGCAGGGCAGAGGGCGGGTCCTGGATGGTGCGCCAGCGCACCGGGTGCGTGGGGATGATGTGGCTCACCACCGCCACGTTCTGCCCCGGCACGGGCACGCCGCGCCCGGCCTCGTGCAGGCCGGCGAAGGCCTGGGGGCTGGTGTATTCGTTCATCAGGTGCAGGTCGCAAAAGAGCAGTACGTTCTGTTCATCGAGAACGGCCACGGTGTGCGATGCGACCAGCTTCTGGTAGAGCGTGGTGGGGGTGGTCATGGTCATCGTGGTGGGTGTGGGTGTCTGTGTGGGTCTGCGGATGCGCGTGCGGGCTATCGGCCGGCCAGCAGGAAAGGCAGCGCCGCGTCGAGCAACGCTTCGGGCGCCTCTTCGGCGATGTAGTGGCAGCAGGGCAGCGCATGGCCGCGCACGTCGGCCGCAACGCGCTGCCACTCCTTGAGCGGCTCGAAGCACTGGTGCACCACGCCCTGCTCGCCCCACAGGGCCAGCAGCGGCACGGCCAGTTGGCGGCCCGCGTCGCGGTCGGCCCGGTCGTGCACCAGGTCGATGCCGGCGGCGGCGCGGTAGTCCTCGCACACGCCGTGGGCCGCGCCGGGCAGGCCCAGGCAGCGCACGTACTCGGCCAGGGCCCGGGGGTCGAACGGGGCCAGGCCCGCGCTGCGCCGGCCCATCACGTCGCGCACATAGGCGGCGGGGTCGGCTTCGATCAGCCGCTCGGGCAGTGGTGCAGGCTGGATCAAGAAGAACCAGTGCCAGTAGGCACGGGCGAAGGCGTTGCTGGTCTGCTCGTACATCGCGAGCGTGGGTGCGATATCGAGCAGCACCAAACGCTGCACGGTCGCCGGGTGGTCCACGGCCAGGCGGTGCGCCACGCGCGCGCCCCGGTCGTGGGCCAGCACGGTGAAGCGCGGGTGGCCCAGGTGCTGCATCACGGCCAGCATGTCGGCGGCCATGGTGCGCTTGCTGTAGAGCGCATGCTCCGCATCGCCGGTGGGCTTGGCCGAATCGCCATAGCCCCGCAAATCCGCGAGCACCAGCGTGAAGTGCTGGGCCAGCACCGGCGCCACTTTGTGCCAGATGGCCGAGGTCTGCGGGTGCCCGTGCAGCAGCAGCAGGGCCGGGCCCGTGCCGCCGACCAGCGCGTGGATGTGCTGGCCGTCGGGCGTGGGCACGCGGTGGGCGTTGAAGCCAGGGAAAAGCGGGGTCGTCGTGGTCATGGTGTCATTGGAATTCCGGCGGGACCTATTCGGCAGTGATGCCCCGCTCCTTGATCAACTTGGCCCACTGCGGCATCTCCTTCTCGAGTCGCGCACGGGCCTGTTCGGGCGTCGAAGGGATGGGATCGAACCCGTCCTTGGCCATGCGCTCCTTGAGCGCAGGCGTGCTCAGGGCCTGGTTCAGCGTGGTGTTGAGCTTGTCGATGATGGGCCGGGGTGTGCCCGCCGGAGCGAACACGATGAACCAGGTTTCAAAAGCGTAGCCCGGCAGGCCGGCCTCGGCAATGGTGGGCACGTCGGGCATGAGCGCGGAGCGTTGGGTGCCGGTCACGCCCAGCGCCCGCAGCTTGCCCGCCTGCACATGCGGCTGCGCGGCCGACAGCACGGGGAAGCTCATCGCCACCTGGCCCGACATGGTGTCGATCATGGCCGGGCCGCCGCCGCGGTACGGGATGTGCACGATGGGCGTGCCTGCCACCGCCTTGAACAGCTCGGCCGACATGTGGAAGGTGCTGCCCGCACCCGCAGAGCCGTAGGAGTACCTGCCCGGCTGCGCCTTGAGCAGCGCCACCAGTTCCTTGACGGTCTTGGCCGGCAAGGCGTTGTTGACCACCAGCACGTGCTGCGAGCTGGCCACCATGCCGATGGGCGCCAGGTCCTTCAGGGTGTCGTACGGCATCTTGGCCGTCAGGCTGGGGTTGATGGCGAGGGACACGGTCTGCAGGCCGATGGTGTAGCCATCCGCCGCAGCCTTGGCGACCATGTCCACGCCGATGTTGCCGCCTGCGCCGCCCTTGTTCTCGATGAACAGCGAGCCGCCCAGCGCCTTGCCCCATTCGTCCGTCACCAGGCGCGCCGCGATGTCGGCGCTGCCGCCCGGCGCGTAGGGCACCACGAGCTTGATCGCCTTGTTGGGATAGCCGGCCGGTTGTGCCAGGGCCGCGGCGGGCGACAGCAGGGCCAGCGCGGCCAGTGCGGCGGCGCTGGCCGCCAAGCGACGCGATCGGAGGGGAATGGTGAAAGCAGCGGTCATGGGTTTGTCTCCTGCGGGTATTTGTTGTGGTTGGGATCTTAGGAGTGATGTTCAAAGCCATAAATACCGTCAAAATTACTTCATTCATACATCCAACACACGAATCAGGCATCTCCATGGACGGTTTTTCGGACCTGCGCTTCTTTTCCCTGCTCATGAAGGAAGGCAGCCTGGCGGCGGCCGCACAGCAGATGGGCATCACCCCGCCCGCAGTCAGCCGGCGCCTGGCGCAGCTGGAGCACCGCCTGGGCGTGCGCCTGCTGCACCGCACGACCCGGCGCATCAACCTCACCCCGGAAGGCGAGACCTACCTGCTGGACGGCGTTCGCATCCTGGCCGACCTGGAAGCGCTGGAGCGCACGGTCGCCGGCGCGCGCAGCCTGCCCCGTGGGTTGATCAAACTGGCCGCCACGCTGGGCTTTGGTCGCACGCACATTGCGCCCGCCCTGTCGGCTTTTGCGCGGGCCTATCCGGAAGTGGAGGTGCAACTGCACCTGACCGACCGCCCCGTGAACCTGGTGGAGCAAGGCTTCGACGCCGCCGTGCGCTTTGGCGACCTGCCGGACTCGCGCCTGACCGCCCGCCGGCTGCTGGCCAACCAGCGCGTGCTGTGCGCATCACCGGCCTACCTGGCCCAGGCGGGCGAGCCCGCGCAGCCCGCCGACCTGCTGGCCCACCAGTGCATCGTGATCCGCGAGAGCGACGAGACGTACGGCACCTGGCACCTGCACCAGGGCGCGCGGCAAGAGACGGTGAAGGTGCGCGGCATGCTCAGCACCAACGACGGTGCGGCCGCCACCACCTGGGCGCTGGAAGGCCACGGGGTGCTGATGCGGTCCGAATGGGACGTGGCGGCCCACCTGGCAGTTGGCCGGCTGGTGCGCGTGCTGCCTGCGTGGCTGCTGCCTGCCGCCGATGTGACGCTGGTGTACCCCACGCGCAGCGACCTGTCTGCCAAGACGCGGGCCCTGGCCGATTTCTTGCGGGACTGGTTTGCCGCGCCGCTGCGCAGTTGACGCCACCCATCCATCCGCGAATGCATAACCAGCCCTTGAGATTGCCGCGTAAATGCCGATAACACGGCATGCAGATCTCCAGTGCCACCTCTTCTTCGGGCGTAGCATCCAGCGCCAATGCCGCCAGCAACATCAACAAGCTGCAAAAGCAGCTGCGCGAGCTGACCGATGAACTGCGCGGCGTGGCGGGCCAGAACATGGAAGCGAAGGCCAAGGCCGAGAAGATCAAGCTGCTGCAGGCGCAGATCCAGATGGTGCAGCAGCAGATCGCCGCCATCCAGCGCCAGAGCCAGCAGGAGCAGATGGACCGGGTGCAGGCGCAGCAGCAGGCCAAGGCAGACAAGGACAAGCCCGCTGCAGCGTCTGCAATCAAAGGTGCGGCGAGTCGCAAGCCGGGGCTGGGGGAGTCGGTCGATACCTATGCCTGATGGCTCGAGTGGCTTGGCAGCGTTCACACCCAAGCCGAGGCAACCAGCGCCGTGATTCTTGCGCCCGCCGATACGGCGCAGCTGCGTTCAGGCTCTGCGCCATTGCTATCAATAAAGTAGCTACTTACGATTGACCATCAAGCGCTGGCAGCCCTTTTCCACTCCAAACACTGCCTACGAGACGATCTCCCCCACCAACGTGACCGCCGTCAACGGCATGTGGTGCATCAGCTCCCGCAGCACCAACAGGCGCGCGGCAAAGGACGCGCTGTCAGGCAGTCCTTCGTGTGCGGCGGGGCGGCCTTCGGACACGGAGGCCAGGCGGTTGAACAGGCGCTCCATCGCATTGAGCGACAGCACGCGCACGGGGCCCGGTGGAATGCCTGCCAGCGTTGCCAACTCGTGCAGCCCCGGGTCGGAAGACCAAGGCGGCGACGCCCCGGCCGCCAGGGCCTGGGCATACAAAGCGCCGTGACCCGGGTCGCTGCGCTGCAGTCGGTGCGCTGCGTGAATTTCATCTTCCACCGCGGCAATGGCGGTCTCCAGCTCCTGCGGCGTGGGCACAGCACTCCGAAAGAAATCGTGCGCTGTCTGGTGGTAGCCCAGCGCCAGGGTGACCACCAACGCCGGCTCCAGCGGGTTGGCTCCGCTGGCCACGATGGTGTGGTCAGCGCCCAGATGAAGGACTGTGGCGGCTTTCCGGCAGCGGCAACAGCAGGCTCGCGGGCATGGACATGGCGGTACAGCGCCAGCAACTGGGCAGGTAGAGAACGGGTGGAATGGGGCACGGTGTGGGCGTTGGTGAAAGCCGTGGTGAGGTGATCCACAAGCAGCAAGCAGGGGCGGTGCAGCCATTGTGTCGCCCCGGGCCCGCTGGCCACAAGTGCGCGCCCGCCACGGCCAGACGAATGTGCCGTACCGCATCGCATCGCGCAGTACACCCACACCGCCCACCCACACCGCCCACCCACTCCGGCTGCCTGCACCTGCGTACCAGTTGCCGACACACCGTGCCAGCGCCCACCTACAAAGGCAGCCCTTGGGCAAATCTACATTCGTGGGCAGTCAGACAGCAGGACCGGCGCGCAACCAGCGGCGCTCCCACCCACAACACCTTGCAGGAGAACACCATGCGCATCCACATACTTCCCAGCCGCCGCTCGCCATGGCCCCTTGTGGTGGGCGCGGCAGCGCTGTTGGCCGTGCTGGTGCTCTCGGCGTGCTCCACGCCCCGCAGCCCGGAGGGCATTCAGCCCGTCAGCGGGTTTGATGTGAACCGCTACACCGGGCACTGGCACGAAGTGGCGCGCATCGACCATTCGTTCGAACGCGGGCTGACACAGACCAGCGCAACCTACACACGCAACGACGACGGCACGGTGAAGGTGGTCAACCGGGGCTACGACGCTGCGCGCAAAGAGTGGAAGGAGGCCGAGGGTACCGCCAGCTTTGTGGGCGACCCTGCGCAGGCAGCGCTGAAGGTGTCGTTCTTCGGCCCGTTCTACGGCGGCTACAACGTGGTGGCGCTGGACGAGAACTACCAGTGGGCCATGGTGGTGGGCTCCAGCAAGGACTACCTGTGGATCTTGTCGCGCACCCCCACCCTGCCCGGGCATGTGCGTGAACATCTGCTGGAGCGCGCCCAGACCATGGGCATCGATGTGCGCAAAATCCTGTGGGCGCCAGCCGCTGGCGAGCAGCACGCCAAGCGCGCCGTGAGGACCTGATCGTTTTCAAGTGATGACTGAGGGGCGAGCGTGCGTTGTGACCCAGAGATAGCAATATCCAGCTTCAGGCGGCATTGGGCAGCCTGAGGAATCTGGGTCATGCAGTCTCTTCGAGACAAGTGCTGGAAAGAAGCTTTTCCACGAAGCATTCCGCAGCTCTGCCATACCACACCATACCCTGACGCTATCGATTCAATAGCGCATACCGTTTGATTGACAAGCGGCAGCGGGCACGGAGCATCGTCAACGCAGAGTTCTACGCCACGTCCGGCACCGTGGCAGCCGCCACCAGCCGCTGGGTGTACGGGTGCTGCGGCGCGTCGAGCACCTGGTCCACCACGCCGTGCTCCAGCACCGCGCCGTCTTTCATCACCAGCACGTTGTGCGCCATGGCGCGAATGACTTCAACGTCGTGCGTGATGAGCAGGTAGCTCAATCCCTTTTCCTTCTGCAGCCGTTGCAGCAAGCCCAGCACCTGCTGCTGGATGCTGACGTCCAGCGCGCTGGTGGGCTCGTCGAGCACCAGCACCTGCGGCTGCACGATCAGCGCGCGGGCAATGGCCAGGCGCTGGCGCTGGCCGCCCGAGAATTCGTGCGGGTAGCGCTCCAGCAGGCGCGGGTACTGCGCTTCGGTCAGCCCCACTTCCGACAGCACGGCCTCCACACGGGTGCGCCGCTCGGCGGTGTTCAGGGCAGGCTCGTGCACCTTGAGGCCCTCGCCCACGATCTCTTCGACGGTGAGGCGCGGCGACAGCGACGAGAACGGGTCCTGGAACACCACCTGCACGCGGCGGCGCAGTTGCTGGTTGGCCGGCGTGTTGCGCATGGCGGGCAACTGCCATGCCTGCCCGCCCACCTGCAGCTGCCCCGTGTGCGGCAGCAGGCCCAGAATGGCCTGCGCCAGCGTGGACTTGCCCGAACCGGACTCGCCCACCACGCCCAGCGTTTCACCGGGCAGCAGCGACAGCGTGGCGCACTGCACTGCCACGAACTCGCCTTTTTTGAACCAGCCGCGGATGCCCGGCAACGGCGTGGGGTAGACGACGCGCAGATCCTGCGTGTGGATCACCGGCGGTGTACCCGGGGGCGAGTCGGCAGGTGCCACATCACGGCGCGGCTGGCTGGCGATCAGGCGGCGGGTGTAGGCATGCTGCGGCGCGTTGAACACGTCGGCCACGGGCCCCTGCTCCACCAGCACGCCCTGCTCCATCACGGCCACGCGGTCGGCAAAGCGGCGCACCAGGTTCAGGTCGTGCGTGATGAGCAGCACGGCCATGCCGTTGGCCCGCTGCAGGTCGGACAGCAGGTCCAGGATCTGGCCGCGCAGGGTCAAGTCCAGCGCGGTGGTCGGCTCGTCGGCCAGCAGCAGTTGCGGCTCGCTGGCCAGCGCCATCGCGATCATGGCGCGCTGGCGCTGCCCGCCCGATAGCTGGTGCGGAAAGCTGTTGGCGCGCCGCGCGGGCTCGGGGATGCCGGTCTTGGCCAGCAGCTCGATGGCGGCCTGGGCGCACTGCGCTCCGGTGAGGCCCTTCTTGAGCTGCAATATCTCGGCGATCTGAACGCCGATGGTCATCAGCGGGTTGAGCGCGGTCATGGGTTCCTGGAACACCATGGCGATCTCTCCGCCGCGCACGCCGCGCATCTCTCGTTCGGTCAGCGCCAGCAGGTCGCGCTGCCCGCGCAGATGGGCCTGGCCCGTGATGGCCGCATTGCCCGCCAGCCGCAGCAGGCTGAGCGCGGTGATGGTCTTGCCAGAACCGGATTCGCCGACCAGCGCGAGCTTCTCGCCAGGGGCGATGGTGAAGCTGACGCCGCGCACGACTTCCTTGGCGCCGAAGCGCACGTGCAGGTCGCGCACGTCGAGCAGGGGGGCTGCAGCAGCGTTGCCGCGCGATGACGGTGATGAGCCACCAGTGCCGGGCGTGGAGGCGTTCATTGGTCGGCCTTTCGGGGGTCGAGAGCATCCCGCAACGCGTCACCCATGAAGGTGAGCAGCAGCAAAGTGGTCACCAGCACGGCGAAGGTGGACAGCGAGATCCACCACGCATCGATGCTGTTCTTGCCCTGGCTCAGCAACTCGCCCAGCGACGGTGTGCCGGGCGGCACGCCCAGGCCCAGGAAGTCGAGCGAGGTCAGCGCCAGGATCGCCGCACTCATGCGAAACGGCAGGAAGGTCACCACAGGCGTCATGCTGTTGGGCAGGATGTGGCGCCAGATGATCTGGCCGTTGCCCACGCCCAAGGCGCGTGCGGCCTTCACGTAGTCGAGCTGGCGGTTGCGCAGGAACTCGGCGCGCACGTAGTCCGACAGGCCCATCCAGCCGAACAGCGACAGCAGGATGAGCAGCAGCGACACGCTGGGCGCGAACACGGCGCTGAAGATGATGAGCAGGTACAGCTCGGGCATGGAGCCCCAGATCTCGATGAAGCGCTGGAACGCCAGGTCCACCTTGCCGCCGAAGAAGCCCTGGATCGCGCCGGTGAGCACCCCCAGCAGCACCCCCGTGACGGTGAGCGCCAGGCCGAACAGCACGCTCACCCGAAAGCCGTACAGCAACTGCGCCAGCAGGTCGCGGCCCCGGTCGTCGGTGCCCAGCCAGTTGTCGGTGGTGGGCGCCGACGGGTTGGGGGACTTGGCGAAGTAGTTGAGTGTGTTGGGACCGTACGTGTTGAGGGTGTAGACCGCCCAGTTGCTGCCTTGCTTCAGGCGATCTTTGATGAAGGGGTCCAGATAGTCGGTGGGCGTCTCGAAGTCTCCGCCGAAGGTGGTCTCGGGGTAGTTCTTGAGCATGGGGAAGTACGTCTGCCCCTCGTAGCGCACGATGATGGGCTTGTCGTTGCTGATGAGCTCTGCACCCAGGCTGATGAGCACCAGCACGCTGAAGATCAACAGGCTCCAGTACCCCAGCCGGTTGCGCTTGAAGCGCAGCCAGGCCCGGCGGGACGGGGACAGCGAAAGCGATGGCGAAGAAGAAGCGATGCTCATGCCGTGGAGGGGGTCAATCAAACTTCACGCGCGGGTCCACCCACACGTAGCACAGGTCGCTGACGAGCTTGGTCAACAGGCCGATCAGGGTGAAGAGATACAGCGTGCCCAGCACGACGGGGTAGTCGCGCCGGATGACGCTGTCATAGCTCAGCAGGCCAAGGCCGTCGAGCGAGAACAGCGTCTCGATGAGCAGCGAGCCCGTGAAGAACGCCCCGATGAACGCCGCCGGAAAGCCGGTGACGATGGGGATGAGCGCATTGCGGAACACGTGCTTCCACAAGACTTGCCGCTCCGACAGCCCCTTGGCGCGGGCCGTGAGCACGTACTGCTTGCGAATCTCTTCCAGGAACGCGTTCTTGGTCAGCATAGCGGTCACCGCAAAGCTGCCCAGCACCATGGCCGTAACGGGTAGCGTGATGTGCCATAGGTAGTCGACGATGCGAGCGCCCCAGGACAGTTCTTCCCAGTTGGACGAGGTCAGCCCGCGCAGCGGGAACCACTGCAGCTGCCCGCCGAAGATCACGAGCAGCGCCACGCCCAGCACAAAGCCCGGTATCGCGTAGCCCACCAGCACGAGCAGCGTGGTGATCAGATCGAACCGCGAACCCGCCCGCACGGCCTTGGCCACGCCCAGCGGCACGGCCACCAGGTAGCTGATGAAAAACGTCCACAGGCCCAGGCTGATGGACACCGGCAGTTTTTCTTTCACCAGGCTCCACACGTCCTTGTTCTGGAAAAAGCTCTTGCCCAGGTCGAACCGTGCGAACTGGCCCAGCATCTGAAAGAACCGCTCGTGCGCAGGCTTGTCGAACCCGTACAGCGCCTTGATCTGCTCCAGCCGCTTGGGGTCCACGCCCTGGTCGCCGCGGTAGGCCATGCCACCGGTTTCGACACCGCCCTTGGCGCCCGCCGCACGGGACTCGGCCAGGTACTGTTCCACCGGCCCGCCGGGCACGAACTGGATCACCGCAAAGGTCAGCAGCAACACCCCCAGCAGGGTGGGCAGCATGAGCAGCAGGCGTTTGGCGATGTAGGCGAGCATGTTCAGTGATGGGTGAAAAGACGCGTGCTGTGGCGCTGTGGCGGCATCACAGCCGACGGGGGCATCGCGCAGCGCGGCAGGGTGTGTGTCACGGCTTTTGGCTCCACCACGAGAACATCAGCCATTCCTCGGCCTTGGCATAGGGCGGCATGGGCTCTTTATAGGCCAGGCGCTGCTGGTTGTAGACCACGCGGTGCGAGGCCAGCGTCCACTGCGGAATGAGGTAGTGGCTGTGCATGATCACACGGTCCAGCGCGCGGCAGGCGGGCAGCATCTCGGCCTGGCTGGTGGCGCGGGTGAGCTTGGTGACCAGGGCATCCACGGCAGGGCTGTTGACGCCGGCATGGTTGCTGGAGCCCTCCACCTTGACGCCCTGGCTGCCAAACAGCTCCTTCATGGCCTGACCGGGGTTGTAGGTGCCCGGGTAGGCCAAACTGATCATGTCGAAGTCGAATTTGTCCAGGCGCTGCAGGTACAGCGCAAAATCCGCCGACGCGAAGCGCAGGGTGATGCCCAGCTTTTCGAGGTTGCGGATCCATGGCGTGACAGTGCGGGCACCGCCTTCCTTGCTGTCCAGGAACTCGATCTCCATCGCCTTGCCGTCGGCATTGCGCAGGGCTCCATCGCGGTAGGTCCAGCCCGCGTCGGCCAGCAGCTGCCGCGCGCGGCGCAGGTTGTCGCGCAGCGAATGGCCTTCGCCCTCGGTGCTGGGCGGCGTGTACATGGGGCCGAACACGGTGTCGGGCACCTTGCCGCGCCAGGGCTCGAGCAGAGCCATTTCTTCAGGCCCCGGGGTGCCGGTGGCCTCGCAGCTGGTGTTGCCGAACAGGTCCTTCACGCGCGGGTAGCCGCCATAGAACATCTGGCGGTTCATCCACTCGTAGTCGATGGCCAGGCCCAGCGCCTCGCGCACGCGCACGTCCTGCAGCAGGGGGCGGCGGGTGTTGAGCACATAGCTCTGAAAGCCTGCGGGCAAGCGGTGCTTCATGTCCTTCTTGACCAGCACGCCCTGCTTGAAGAGCTTGCCGTCGATGCGCCGGGCCCAGTCGCCGGCCGAGTAAATCGTCATGAAGTCGAACTCGCCCGCCTTCATGGCTTCGAGGCGGGCGGTGTTGTCCTTGTAGATCTTGACGGTGATGCGGTCGAAGTTGAAGGCGCCCTTGACCACATTGAGATTGCGGCCCCAGTATTGCGGGTCGCGCTGGTAGGTGATGTCGCGGCCGAACTTCACGTCGCCGATGCGGTAGGGGCCGCTGCCGATGGGGGTGTCGGTCACGATTTGGTCGAACGGCTTGGCCTTGCCGTCCGGGCCGCGCCCCCAGGCCCGGCTGAAGACCGGCAGGCTGCCCACGGTGAGGGGCAGCTCGCGGTTGGGCTGCTTGAAGCGAAAGCGCACGGTGCGCTTGTCCAGCACGTCGATGCCGGCCACTTCCTGCAGCATCGTGGCGTAGCTGGGGGATGCCTGCGGGCTGATCAGCATCTCGTAGGTGTGCTTCACGTCGGCGGCTTCGACCGCGTCGCCGTTGTGAAAACGTGCCTCGGCCCGCAGCCGGAAGGTGGCGCTGAGCCGGTCGTCGGCCACCTGCACGTCTTCGGCCAGCAGGCCGTAGGCGGAGGCGGTCTCGTCCATGGAGCCGGTCAGCAGGGTTTCGAAGATGAGGTCGCTCAGGTACGCGGGTACCGAGCCCTTCATGGTGAACGGGTTGTACTTGTCGAAGGTGGAGTAGCGCAGGTTGCTCACCATGCGCAACTCGCCGCCCTTGGGGGCGTCCGGGTTCACGTAGTCGAAATGTGAGAAGCCTTCGGGGTACTTGAGGTCCCCCCACAGCGCATAGCCGTGGGCGGCCCAGGCCGGAGCCGCGCATACCGTCAGCAAGAAAGTGAGCCAAAACCGCATGCGACAATTCTGCACTACGTCGGCGCGGCCGCCGCACAGGCTCTGGGGATTCCCCCCTGACCCGCTGGGCGACACCGAAGCGCCCTCTTTTTTCACGCATTCCACAGGAGAACAACAATGGGTTTTCTGACCGGCAAGAAGCTGCTCATCACGGGCGTGCTGTCCAACCGCTCCATCGCCTACGGCATCGCCAAGGCCTGCCACGCACAAGGCGCCGAACTGGCTTTCAGCTACGTGGGCGAGCGCTTCAAGGACCGCATCACCGACTTTGCCGCCGAGTTCGACTCCAAGCTGATCCTTGACTGCGACGTGTCCAGCGACGAGCAGATCGAGCGCATGTTCGCCGACCTGGCGCAGACCTGGCCCAAGTTCGACGGCTTCGTGCACAGCATCGGCTTTGCACCGCGCGAGGCCATTGCGGGCAACTTCCTCGAAGGCCTGTCGCGCGAAGGTTTTCGCATCGCGCACGACATCAGCGCGTACAGCTTTCCGGCCATGGCCAAGGCCGCCCTGCCCTACCTGAACGACAAGTCGTCGCTGCTCACGCTGTCGTACCTGGGCGCGCTGCGCAGCATCCCCAACTACAACACCATGGGCCTGGCCAAGGCCAGCCTGGAAGCCAGCGTGCGCTACCTGGCCGAAGCCGTGGGCCGCACCGAAGACGGCCGCGCCATCCGCGCCAACGGCATCAGCGCCGGCCCCATCAAGACGCTGGCGGCCAGCGGCATCAAGGACTTCGGCAAGCTGCTGTCCCGCGTGGCCGACGCCTCGCCGCTGCGCCGCAATGTGACGATCGAGGACGTGGGTAACGTGGCCGCTTTCATGCTGTCCGACCTGGCCTCGGGCCTGACCGCCGAGATCACCTACGTGGACGGCGGCTTCAGCCAGACCGCGGGCCTGAGCGCCGACCAGGTCTGACCGGGTCCGACTCCGCCTGACCACCGGTCTTCAAGCCAAAACAAGCGCTACCGCTGGATAGTCAAGCGGTAGCAGCTATCAATTCAATAGCAAATGCTTCGCAGACGTTGGCTGGCCTGGCTGGCCTTGTCGGGGACAGCCACAGCCATCGGTGCGCCCGCCCGCGCAGGCGACGCACCGGCGCTGCTGCTGGCCAACGTGTACCGCCCGGGTATGCCCCTGGCGGACTACTGGGTCAGCGAAAAGTACGACGGCGTGCGCGGCTACTGGGATGGCCGCACGCTGCGCACTCGCGGTGGAGAGACTGTGGCTGCGCCGGCGTGGTTCACCGCAGGCTGGCCCGACACGCCGATGGATGGCGAGCTGTGGGCGGGGCGCGGGCGCTTTGCCCATGCGCAGTCCACCACCCGGCAGCAGCATGCCGACGATGCCGCGTGGCGGCAGATGCGGTTCATGGTGTTCGACCTGCCGCGGCACCCGGGCACGTTCGACGACCGTATCCCCGCGCTGCAAGCCGTGGTCGCAACCATCAATCAGCCGTGGGTTCAGGCCGTGCAGCAGCACCGCGTGGCGACGGACGCCGCACTGCAGGCACTGCTGCAGCGCACGGTGCGTGCGGGCGGCGAAGGCCTGATGCTGCACCGAGGCGCATCGCTGTACCAGGGCGGGCGCAGCGATGACCTCATCAAGGTCAAGACCCACGAAGACACCGAAGCGCGCGTGGTGGCCCACGTGCCCGGCAAGGGCCGTCTGGAGGGCCGCCTGGGGGCGCTGCTGGTCGAGATGCCATCAGGGCAGAGATTCAAACTGGGCGCCGGTTTCAGCGACGCGCAGCGGGCCGATCCGCCGCCCATCGGCAGCTGGGTCACCTACCGGTTTCGCGGTACGCACGACGGTGGGCTGCCGCGCTTTGCCAGCTTTGTGCGCGTGCGCGAAGACCTGCCGCCGAGCCGCTGAGCCGCTGAGGCCACTGTCGCCGCTGAAAGCACAACGCCACGCCGCACATCACTGCACGGCGTGGCGCCTGGGTGTCATTCGTGTCCTCAGGGGCTCACGAACGAATCAGCGATCAGTTGGGCAGCAGGACCTTGTCCACCACGTGGATCACGCCGTTGGACTGGTACACGTCGGCAATGGTCACACTGGCCGTGCCGCCCTTTTCGTCGGTCAGCATGATGGCCTTGCCGCTGGCCTTGGCGGTGAGCGTGCCGCCCGCCACGGTCTTGATGCTGGCCATGCCCTTGCCGTCGGCAATCATCTTGGACAGCGCTGCAGCGTCCCACTTGCCGGCCACCACGTGGTAGGTCAGCACCTTGGTCAGCGTGGGCTTGTTCTCAGGCTTGAGCAGGGTGTCCACCGTGCCGGCGGGCAGCGCTGCAAAAGCGGCGTTGGTGGGTGCGAACACGGTGAAGGGACCTGGGCCCTTGAGCGTCTCCACCAGGCCGGCAGCCTTCACGGCAGCCACCAGCGTGGTGTGGTCCTTGGAGTTCACCGCGTTGTCGATGATGTCCTTGCTGGCCAGCATGGGGGCGCCGCCCACCATGACGTCGGCGGCGAAGGCGGGCACTGCACCGGCAGACAAGGCAACGAACAAACCGGCAGCGATACGGGCATTGAAAGAAGTGCGCATGGAAATCTCCTGAAAGTATGAAAGGGATGTCTCACACCGCATGAAATGCACGCGGCTACCAGTCAATACGCCCGGCTTCGCCTGCCGGATTCAAAAAGATTTGCAACAGCGCGGATACAAAAAAAATCGCCCCGCGGCTTGCACCGAGGAGCGATGGTGGTGAACGGGCTGTGTGCACCGGGGCGTGCACAGCAAGGTGCGCAGCCGGTCAACCTGCCCGGCAGAAGGCGCGCAGGATCAGATCGTGCGGCCGTAGGGGCCGTCGCCGCCTACCTGCACCAGATTCTTCGCTGTCGCCAATGGCTTGGGGTTCTTGCCCTTCTTCTCGTCGGCCACGCAGTCGGCGTAGTAGCGCACCTGGCCGTTCTCGTCCTCGACCTCGACCAGGCCGTGGATGTCGGTCTCGAAGCCGGGGCACAGCTTGGCGAATTCGCGCGCGAACTTGAGGTAGTCCACGATCTTCTTGTTGAAGACTTCGCCCGGAATCAACAGCGGAATGCCCGGTGGGTACGGCGTGACCAGGCCCACGGTGATGCGGCCTTCAAGCTCGTCGATCTCCACGCGGTCGGTCTTGCGGTGCGCGATGTGCGCGTAAGCGTCCGACGGCTTCATGGCGGGCGTGAGGTCCGACAGGTACATCTCGGTGGTCAGGCGCGCGATGTCGTACTTGGCGTACATCTCGTGCACGTGCTGGCACAGGTCCTGCAGGCCCATGCGCTCATAGCGCTTGTGCTGCTGGCAGAACTCCGGAAGGATGCGCCACATGGGCTGGTTCTTCTCGTAGTCGTCCTTGAACTGCTGCAGCGCGGTGAGCAGCGTGTTCCAGCGGCCCTTGGTGATGCCGATGGTGAACATCACGAAGAAGCTGTACAGGCCGGTCTTTTCCACCACCACGCCGTGCTCGGCCAGGTATTTGGTGACGATGGACGCGGGGATGCCGGTCTTGTCGAACTTGCCGTCCAGGTTCAGGCCCGGCGTGACGATGGTCGACTTGATCGGGTCCAGCATGTTGAAGCCATCGGCCAGCTGGCCAAAGCCGTGCCACTTGGCGCCGGCCTTCTTGCTCTTGCTGTCGCTGCGGATGATCCAGTCTTCCGCACGGCCCATACCCTCTTCCACGAGCTTGTCGGGTCCCCAGACCTTGAACCACCAGTCCTTCTTGCCGAAGTCGTTCTCGATCTGGCGCATGGCACGGCGGAAGTCCAGCGCCTCCAGGATGCTCTCTTCCACCAGCGCGGTGCCGCCGGGCGGCTCCATCATGGCAGCGGCCACATCGCAGCTGGCGATGATGCTGTACTGCGGGCTGGTGCTGGTGTGCATCAGGTAGGCCTCGTTGAAGAGGTGGCGGTCCAGCTTGGTGGTCTGCGAGTCCTGCACCAGCACGTGGCTGGCCTGGCTGATGCCGGCCAGCAGCTTGTGGATGGACTGCGTGGCATACGTCACCGAATGCTTGGGGCGCGTGCGCTTCTTGCCCATGGCGTGGTACGTGCCATAGAACGGGTGGAACGCGGCGTGGGGCAACCAGGCCTCGTCGAAGTGCAGGTTCTCCACGTAGCCGTCGAGCATGCCCTTGATGGTCTCGGTGTTGTAGAGCACGCCGTCGTACGTGGACTGCGTGAGGGTCAGCACGCGCGGCTTCACATTCTTGGCGTCCACGCCCTTGAGCAGCGGGTTGGCCTTGATCTTGGCCTGGATGGCCGCGGGCTCGAACTCGCTTTGCGGAATGGGGCCGATGATGCCGAAGTGGTTGCGCGTGGGCTTCATGAACACAGGGATGGCCCCGGTCATGATGATGCTGTGCAGGATGGACTTGTGGCAGTTGCGGTCCACCACGACAACGTCGCCGGGGGCCACGGTGTGGTGCCACACCATCTTGTTGGAAGTGGACGTGCCGTTGGTCACGAAGAAGCAGTGGTCGGCATTGAAGATGCGCGCGGCGTTGCGCTCGCTCTCGCCGATGGCACCGTTGTGGTCCAGCAGCTGGCCCAGTTCTTCCACCGCGTTGCACACGTCGGCGCGCAGCATGTTTTCGCCGTAGAACTGGTGGTACATCTGGCCCACGGGGCTCTTCAAAAAGGCCACGCCGCCCGAATGCCCGGGGCAGTGCCAGCTGTACGAGCCGTCTTCGGCGTAGTCCAGCAGCGCCTTGAAAAACGGCGGCTGCACGCTCTCCAGGTAGCTCTTGGCCTCGCGGATGATGTGGCGCGCCACGAATTCGGGGGTGTCCTCGAACATGTGGATGAAGCCATGCAGCTCGCGCAGGATGTCGTTGGGCAGGTGGCGGCTGGTCTTGGTCTCGCCGTGCACGTAGATCGGCACTTCGGTGTTCTTGCGGCGCACCTCGCCGATGAAGTTGCGCAGGCTCAGCACGATGGGGTCGAGCCCCTCGCCCACCGTGAATTCCTCGTCGTCGATGGACAGGATGAACGCACTGGCGCGGCTTTGCTGCTGCGCGAACTGCGACAGATCACCGTAGCTGGTGACCCCCACCACCTCGAAACCCTCGGCCTCGATGGCCTGCGCCAGCGCGCGAATGCCCAGACCCGAGGTGTTCTCGGAACGATAGTCCTCATCGATGATGATGATGGGAAAACGAAACTTCATGCGCAGCCTCCGTGAAACCGTGCCCTGCCGGCCAAAAAACGAAATAGGCGCGAAGTGTAAGGAATAACGTTGACGCACCTTTGAACTGCCATGCTTTTGACCCAGAATGTGGTGCAACAAACACAACCACAACGAGGAGGTTCGCTATGGAGGAATCCACCATCTGGTGGCTGGCAGCAGGGGCACTGGTCGTGGCAGAACTGCTCACCGGCACTTTCTATCTGCTCATGGTGGCCGTCGGCCTGGCTGCAGCGGCCCTGGGCGCCCACCTGGGACTGTCGTTCGCATTGCAGATCGTGGCGGCTGCGGTCGTGGGCGGCGGCGCTGTCGTGGCGTCCTACCAGCTCAAGAAGCGGCGCCCCGGAGACCCGTCTGCACGCGCGGACCGCAGCGTCAACATGGACGTGGGCGAGACTGTGCTCATCGACAGCTGGAACATCGACGGCACCACCACCGTCAAGTACCGCGGCGCGCAGTGGACGGCCATCCACCGCCCCGGCATCACCCCATCGACCGGCATGCACCGCGTCGCAGAACTGGTAGGCAACCGCCTGCTGGTGGACCCGGTGTAACGGGCCTCCCGCACTCATCCTGGCTGCCCATTTCCCTATTCAATTTCCCCTATTCACTCACCATTCAGAAAGGCTGTCCCATGGAACTTGCCGTTGCCGTCGTCATACTCATCATCGCCGTGATCTTCATCGCGCGCTCCGTCAAGGTCGTGCCCCAGCAAAACGCCTGGGTCAAGGAGCGCCTGGGCAAATACGCCGGCACGCTGGCGCCCGGCCTGAACCTGCTGGTGCCCTTCATCGACAAGGTCGCGTACAAGCACAGCCTGAAGGAAATTCCCCTCGACGTGCCCAGCCAGATCTGCATCACGCGCGACAACACACAGCTGCAGGTGGACGGCATCCTGTACTTCCAGGTCACCGACCCCATGCGCGCCAGCTACGGATCGAGCAACTACATCATGGCCGTCACCCAGCTGGCCCAGACGTCGCTGCGCTCGGTCATCGGCAAGCTCGAGCTGGACAAGACGTTCGAAGAACGCGACATCATCAACGCGCAAATCGTCCAGGCCATCGACGAAGCCGCGCTGAACTGGGGTGTGAAGGTGCTGCGCTACGAGATCAAGGACCTGACTCCCCCTAAGGAAATCCTGCACGCCATGCAGGCCCAGATCACCGCTGAGCGCGAAAAGCGCGCGCTGATCGCAGCATCCGAAGGCCGCCGCCAGGAGCAGATCAACATCGCCACGGGTGAACGTGAGGCCTTCATCGCCCGCTCCGAAGGTGAAAAACAGGCCGTCATCAACAAGGCGCAGGGCGAGGCCGAATCCATCAAGGCCGTGGCCGAAGCCAATGCACAGGCCATCGAACGCGTCGCGTCCGCCATCCGCCAGCCGGGCGGCGAGCAGGCCGTCCAACTGAAGGTCGCAGAAAAGGCCGTGGAGGCGTACAGCCAGGTCGCGTCGGATGCGACCACCACCCTCATCGTGCCCAGCAACATGACCGAAGTCTCGGCGCTGATCGCATCGGCAATGAAGATGGTGCAGACCACCAGCACACCACGCATCTGATGTCATGCGGCACGGGGGCTGCCACCGGCCCGCGATACCGTTGAACTATTGAACCGGTCACCGGCACGCTGCAAGGCAATGCCTTCAGCGTCCGGCACCGGTTTTTTGATGTCAGGCGCAGTAATCCTGCCAATGCAACAGGCGGTTGGTTTGTTTTTTTGGTACGCAACATCACCCTTGCCAAAGGGGTGACGCAGTACAGCCTCGGCTAGGATGGCGGACATTTTCCTCACCAGCCATTCACACACCTCTCCCCGTACAAGAACCCATGGGCGCCACCCTCATCGTCGGCATGCTGTGCGTGCACCTGCTGTGCTTTGGCGCCATGTTCCTGCTGATCAGCGCACGCCTGCGTGACAAGAAGATGGGCATGGAAGTGTTCGCCGTCGGCAACCTGCTGTTGGGCTCGGCCTACGTGCTGCAACTGCTCGGCGGCCCCCCGGGGTGGAATGCGATGAGCGTGTTCAACCACACGCTGACCTTGTGTGCACCCGCCGTGTACTGGGTGGGCGCCATGCGGTTTTTCGGCCGCCCTACGCGGCTGTGGCGCCCGCTGGTCAGCATGGCGCTGGCCTATACCGCTGCGCAAATGCTGGTGCAATGGACACTGGGGTCCACGGCCCGGTACGCCATGCTGGCTGGCGCCTCCGCCCTGCTCTTTCTGGCCATGACGGTCACCGTGGTCTACGGCACCCGCACCTTTGCCAAGGACCTGCGGGGGGAAATGGCGCTGTTCGCCATCCTGATCGGCGGCATCCTGGCATTGAACGCCATGAAGTTTGTGATCATTGTCCGGGACGGGCTGCCGGCACTGGACATGGACAGCCGGTTCCAGACGGTGTTTTATCTCTACATGTCCTTCCTGGCGACCGTGCTGGCGCCCTCCCTCATCTGGCTGGTCTTGCGCCGCCTGACGGACGAACTACGCGCCATGGCGGCCCACGACCCGCTGACGCGGCTGCTGAACCGGCGCGGCCTGGTCGACGGGCTGCAGGCACATTTCCGATCACGGACCGCAGGCCCCGCGCACCTGCTGATCGTGGACATCGACCACTTCAAACACATCAACGACACCCACGGCCACAAGGTCGGCGACACCGTGCTGGTGCATGTGGCCGACGTGCTGCGGAACACCGCCCGCCAGGCGGACCTGGCCAGCCGCGTGGGCGGAGAAGAATTCGTGATCGTCTGCCTGGACACGGATGCAGCCGGCGCCCTGCGCCTGGCCAACCGGATGCGCACGGCGATCGAGCACAGCCAGGTGGCGATGCCCGCTGACCCGAGCAGCCCCATCCTCTGCACCGTAACCATCGGGATCTCCGAGGGTTTTGCCACCGCACAGGACCTGGACCGCGCCACGCAAGAGGCCGATGCAGCCCTGTACCGCGGCAAGCACGCAGGGCGCAACCGCGTCGTGAGAGTCGGCGACGCTGCGCCGGCCAGCCCCGAGATCGAATCCGCGCCGCTCCAAGCCTGGCCTGCCAACTAAATTCCGCAGGACTTCCGCGAACCAAAAAATGACCTGAAAGCACTGCTACAATAGCAGGCTTCGGAGAGGTGGATGAGCGGTTTAAGTCGCACGCCTGGAAAGCGTGTGTGGGCTAATCCCCACCGCGGGTTCGAATCCCGCCCTCTCCGCCACAAAAATTTTCTAAGTTATTGATTTAGAAAGCAAAAAGCCACCGCAAGGTGGCTTTTTTGTTTTCTAGCCACTTTTCTAACCATCTTTCATTGGTGGCTTCAATAGGATTCCGCTAGACCGCCTCGGACGATCAGTACAAATTCTGATCACACCGAAGGCTCGTTCGTCTTGAGAGCAATTGGCACATTGAATGCTGTCCGGCTTGATCTAGTGCCCGCTTGCTCGGTCACGGTGCTTTTGGAAGGTGTCTCTCAACAAACGCCAGAATGTCGCTCCGCGCAATGTCCGTGAACTTATTGCTGCTGCAGATCGGGAACGGGTTGTACTTGTTGAGTGCCCGAGTGCACACGTTGTCTTCCGCCCGACGACCAACACCTCGGGTTGGTGAATCCCATGCGTGCGTAGCGCCCTCAAAGTTTGTCCACTTCTCGACGCCCTTGAATACTTTGTCCACGTTGCACTGAGACAGCGGTGTGGCCGTGTCGGCAGTTCCGGTGAAAGCGATCACAGGCGCCACATAGTTGCCCAGCGGAGGAGCGTCTTCGCGATCTGTACTACCGCTGGGTGAACGACCAAAAATGGACTCTTTCACGTAGCAGTTGGGGTACAGCGAAACACCACCAGCCAGAAGCGACTTCACTTCACCACTGAGGTTGTGGTTCGTGAACGCTCTCAGCACTGTCCACCCGCCTTGGCTGTCGCCAATCACGAACGTCTTCTTAGGATCAGCACCTTCGGATTGCGTGAACCGAGCAGCGGCGATCAGATCGAGCACACGCATGTTGGCACCGAAGCGGGTCCAACTGAGCCAGTTTTCAGTGCGCCCCCGCGACCAGTACGAATCGAGAATCAGAATATTGGCGTCGAGATTGCGTTTGGCCCACACAGCGGTGTCAAGGTTGCCGGGTGCCACACCATGACCACCATGAACGATGATGATGGTTGGGCGCTCGAACACTCGACCGTTCTGTGCTGTCCAGCTAGAGAACAGCATGCCTTTGCCGTCATAGGACGAAACGTTGGGGGCGAACAGGTTGAGCCCATTGTTCACCAGCGGTCGTTCCATGTTCCAGCCATGGGATGATGCCGGTGGATACTGCTCCACGATGGGTGGTTGGTACTTCTCGACGGGAATCACATCGTCTGAGGCTGCCCAGGATGAGGCCGATGCCATCAACAGCACTACGACACCAAGAAGCGAGCAGATAGCGGTGCGAGGTCGATTTTTCATATTCTGTTTTGATTCCAACATAGGTGCTCACTGCAGTGGCAGCGTCCGGCTGTCTAGGCTCAGCCCCATCTTTTGAAGCTGCACTGGATCAATCCGAGACATTGCGTCACTCTGGCAACGCAGATCAGCAATGCGCTTGCCGCCCTGCTCCACCACCACTCCCTTGCGTCCATTTTCACCGTCACCGGCATAAACAACATAGCGATAGTTGCCCTTGTCGAAGGACAGGAAGTTCACTGCAGTACCGTCTTGAACGACCTGCAAGCCACGCTGGAAAGCTGAAGCTGCGCCAGTACCACCGTTCGGATACTCCATCTCCGCAGCGCCGTCCAGCGGCGCTATCCGGTATGTCAACTGCTCATAGCCACCAGCTCGACCAGCACAAACCGAGGCGCGCTTCTTGCCGGTGGAACACGCAAAGATCGGGGTCTCAGCAGCCGTGCATAGGTGCGGCACGGTCACAGCCGGAGCTGCAGCCGTCACGTTGGCTGGTGAAGTAACTGGCGCTGCAGCGGGTGCTGTGTTCACAGGCGCTGGCGCAGCTACGGCTGGCGCAGGTTGGGCGACTGGTGAAACCTCTGCTGGAGTTGGCTCCGCTGGCTTGACCTCAGCCGCTGGCAGAGCTTCACCAGCGATCTTGGCAATCTCCGCTTCGCTCTTGTCGAACACCCGGAGCATCGCCAGGTCGTGGAACAACCCCATGAATGCCAAGTGCCCCGTGAGCTTGACCAGAATCTCCTTGCTGTCTTCGGTACGCTGAACGGTGTAGGTCACATTGCCCTTGACCGTATTGCCCTCCAACGCGGCGCCTTGAGGCTCATACGTGCCGCGCAGGTGATTGAGCATCCGTTGATCGGTAGGGATGGCGTCTTGCGGCATCACTGCGGTGAGGATTGCTGAGCAGGTCTTCTTCCCTGTCGATTCGTCGCTGCGAGCAGTGGTGATGGACTCCACCGTGACTTTGGTGTTCTTGCTGGTGATCTGCACGCTGCGCTGACGCTCAGGGCTCATGCTGGCATGCTCTTTGTCAAAGCTCTGCTGGTAAATCTGCTGCACCAGCGATACCGTGGCCGGATCAGCGCAGGACGGCGCTTTGTCTCCGCATGCAGCCAGCAAAACCACGGACGTTGCCGCCAAGGTCACGGCAGTAGCTCTTTTGGGATTCATTTTTTCTTCCTATTGGTTGTAAAAATTTGTGCCTCTCAAGGAACATTTTGGCATGCAATGTTCCTTATAAGACGTTTCCTCAACAGGCACATTTCGAGAGCCTGTGGAGCATGTCACGGACTGCCCCACAGAAACAAAGCACTGCCAGCGAGACGCTGGTTCAGCGCCGCCGCAAAGTGCGGCTCATACCCAATGCCATCACGCTGGCGGTCGGTCAGAACCTGCGGCACTTCCGCGAGCAAAGCGGCATGACGCAGTTGGAATTGGCAATGAGCGCTGAAGTGGAGCGCACTCGGGTGTCCAAACTGGAGTTGGGTCTGGTGAATCCGAGTGTTTTGACACTGGCCACCATCTGCCACGTGCTAAACATCACCCTGGCTGACCTGTTCAGTGACATTCGGCTGGCACATCCACCCACCACCGAGGGTGGGCCACTGCGTCGCGCCAATCAAGCGGTGCTCGACAAGAAGCCAACAGCCAAGCGCACCAAAGCGCCGGGTAAAGCTGCCGCCAAGTAGCCTCTGGTCAGCTCGCTTCAGCTGCTCACAACCACTGTCAGTCGCAGCTTGTCCACCAACGCCGGGGCAGGCGCTGCAGCAAACCACAGTTCAGAACAGATTGGCACTGCGCTAGGGAACGCGCTGGATACCGCTCTGCACTGATCCAGATGCAAGCCGGAGCCGCCCCGCAGTACAACGATGACAGTCGATGGGCGTTCTGGTGAAACCTGCTTTCCGGTGGCCGTGATGCTGTCGTGGAGCATGGTTTGCAGGTCGCAGTGATAGCCGGTAACGACATGGCTCCATGTGAACCGCCCCCAACACGCCATCACCGCGCTCAGATCGCCCCAGTCCAATGCTGGCATCGCTTCTGGCTCTGTCGCCGCCCACAGATCGTCAAGAACCCTCTCCGAGTACACGACCGAAGGAGTTGGCATGCACACCAGAGCCAGCGTCCGCAAAAATTCGCGCCGGTTCAGTGTCATGACGTTCTCCGCACACGTATGGCTGCGAGTAACCGCACTGCCTCGGGTTGCCAAGACTCCGACTCATGCATCCAGATGATCATCTTCTGCTTGGGCTCTTTGTGCCAACCAGGCTTGGCACGACGACTACCGGGGCCTGCATCTGGCAAACGCAGCCGTGCGTTATGGGCATGGAAACATGGTTCTGCGCCACCACTGTCCAGTAGCAGGATGCGCTGCGGAAAGTGGCTTTGACCGACTACCGGGCCCTCCACACCTACCGCGAGAGCCCAGTGCTTGGTGCGGTGATGCTTTACCGAGGCAAATGCAATGGCAACCAGATCGCCTTGCATAAGCCATTTGACGGCGGGGGCATCTACATCGTGCTCACTGCAGTAGCGAGCGGTGAGTTCGAGTGGCAGTCCCAGCCGGTTTACTTCATCCGCCCAATCTTTCGGATTGATGCCGGTGAAGTAGTACGGAGACATTGCGGTCCACACTGCGGCTGCTACACCATGCTTGCGCCGTGACATGTCGTGCAGCGCCGAGGCTTTTGCAAGTCCAAGGATGACCAACAGCATCGCGAGCATGTGAGTCCCACAAGATGCGTCCAGAACCGACTGCTGCATGAAGACCGGCACCGGCTCTTCGCGCTTTTGTTGAACAGTGAGTGCATGGCCGGTCTGCAGCGCCGCATGGATGCGCTGAAACGTGTAAGACGGCTCAGCGCGCTTCGATGAGACGGCTTTGGACATATCAATACTCATCTGGACGCAACAGCGTGGTGACACTGCGGTCGGCTTCTGTGATGATCCAGATGGTGGGCAGAGCACTACGCTTGTCGAGTGGCGTAGCCGCAAGCCGCTCGGCATCCACCAGCCGGTAGCAACTCAGAATCCGCAGGCGTCGGGTCACAGCAAACTCGTTTTCTGCGCGGTCTTCTTCACACAGATCACCCCATATTCCTTGAGAGTGTCGTGAGATCAAAGCGGCTGCGCTGAAGCCGGTTTCTTGCAGCAGTTCCAATGCTCCGGGCGTTGTCACAATCTGGCCAAGCGGGAACCGGGCGGTGTTGGAATAAATGTTCGTTGGTGTGGTCGGTGCAGGAGCCGCTGCATTGGTTGTGGACGTGGGTGTTGTGGTCATGAAAATCTCCGTAGATGTGGAACTAAACAAAAAGGTGAAAAAAAACGGGCGTGCGTAGTCCTCCGCAAGCAGGTACCGGATAGAAAACGCGGGTGAAAGAAATCAGCGCGGCTGCAGAAAAACAGCCGCCGAGAGACAGAGCCTCAGCGAGAGGCTGGCAACGAAACTTGCGCCTGGCAGAGCGCTATCAACAGGTCAGTGTCCGAGCCATAAGGCTGCTCGATCCACTCGACAAACTGGTCGGTGGCCAACAGCCAGCCGCTGAGCATGGATGGCATCGCACCTTCGGCATCCCCGCCTTCCAGCAAGCCCCAGGCGTATAACCGGCGTGATGCCACGGCATCTCGTACTGCGTCCACCGGCATCTCGCACAACAGCGCCAGCTCGGTGCAGCCGTGAGTGGCATCACGCAATGGGATGCCTGGCAAGATCCCACTGCCAAAGCGCCGAACGCAGTAGGACCACAGCAGCCACTGAAACTCGAATGGAGTGAAGTTCAGCAGCCACGCCAGCGTGTCCAGATTCGTACCGATGCGTGACACCGCTGGCGGTGGTGATGGCTCCAATGCAGCCAGCCGAGTTGCCAGTTCTACCGGGTCTGCTGGGGATGACAAGGCAACTGGATAACCGACACCGTCCACCATCAAAAATGCAGGCACATCACCATCGAAAACGGGCTGCTTTTCGTATCCGAGTTCGCGCCAGCACCTCTGCTCGATAGCGCCGCTTTCTCGGATCAGTGCTTGCCCGTCCAACAAGCGAGGCAGAACTACCCCAATGCGATGCAGGAGGCGGCTCATGTGATGGCGGCGGAAGGATGCATTGCCTGGGGCATAGGCTGCTCTGCTGCGACCGCACGAGTTAAGTCCGGTGGCATCCACTGCCGCGCAGATCGGGGACACGTAGGTCGCCATCGGGATACTCCTTGGTCGAAACCACGCCAATCTGATCGAACAGGTAGATAGCCGAGTCCTCTGCTCCAGACGAGAAAAGAATCTGGTGAGCCGTTAATGACTTACAAGAAACACGGCTCAAGCACGTGCACTAGCAGTGGCGCGCGATCGAAGCTAGGCGTGCACAAAGCTCGGGCATAGCGATGGTGCAACTTAACGGTCTCTGAAATCACTGAATTTCAGCCAAGCTTTATGAGAAACCACCAAAAAACCGCTGAAATCTAGCCGAATACGGCTTTTATTCAAAATAACGTTGTTTTCTTGATATTATATATCATTAAGGATATAACAATAAAAATTGTCACTTTTGATGTTTAAAAGTGCTTTATTGGCGTCAAAACTGGTCAATTTCGTCGTTTTTAAGCAATTTTCCGGCCTTAAACGTCTGATTGTCATCGTGGATTGCAAGGTTTGCACAACATCAAGGCTTGATGTTCTGACCAGTTACAGTTGGATGCAATGGACGTTGCTCATTAAATTGCGCACCACAACCTAAGCGTTAGCGAGCAAAACAACAATCTGAACTGATAAATGGATCACTCAACACACAACAAGATCGTCTCGTTCATATGGTCAATCGCCGACGACTGCCTTCGTGATGTATTTGTTCGCGGGAAATACCGCGATGTCATCCTGCCGATGTTCGTGCTTCGGCGACTGGACTGCCTGCTGGAGCCTTCAAAAGCCACGGTGCTGGAAGAGGTGCGTTTCCAGCGCGAAGACGCAGACATGGCCGATCTTGATCCCCATGGCCTGCGCGAAGCCTCTGGCTACGTGTTCTACAACACGTCCAAGTTCACCCTCAAGTCATTGCTAGGCAATCCGTCGCAGCTCGAAGCCAACTTCAGGAACTACCTTGACGGCTTTTCCGATAACGTCAAAGAGATCGTTGATAAATTTGACCTGCGCAACCAGATTCGCAAGATGGCGCAGTCGGACGTACTGCATGACGTGATTGAAAAGTTCGTATCTGAGGAAATCAACCTCAGCCCAGACGACCGGAAGGGGCCGGATGGTCGTACACAGCCAGGTCTGTCAAACCTTGGCATGGGCTACGTCTTCGAGGAACTGATCCGCAAGTTCAACGAAGAGAACAACGAAGAGGCGGGAGAGCACTTCACGCCGCGTGAGGTTATCAACCTCATGACCAATCTGGTGTTCATCCCTGTGAAAGACCAGCTACCAAACCCGCTGACGATCTACGACCCCGCGTGCGGCAGCGGCGGCATGCTGACCGAATCGCAAGACTTCGTGACCGATGCCGAAGGCGAGATCAAGGCCAAGGTGGGCGTGTTCTTGTACGGTAAAGAGATCAACCCCGAGACCTACGCCATTTGCAAGTCCGACATGATGATTAAGGGCAACGACCCCGAGAACATCAAATTTGGCTCGACTTTGGCCACCAACGACTTCTCGGGCACTCGCTTCGACTACATGTTGAGTAACCCGCCTTACGGCAAGTCTTGGAAGAGCGACCAGAAAGGAATCATTGAGGGCAAAGAGGTTCTTGATCATCGCTTTCAAGTCAATCTTTCGGACTACACCGGTGAGTCGTTCGACTTCTATCCAGCAATTCCGCGCTCATCGGACGGTCAGTTGCTGTTCCTGATGGAGATGGTGGACAAGATGAAAAGGCGCTCAGACCTGAGCGACAAGAACGCAACTCGCTTTTCTGGCTCGCGCATTGCATCCGTCCACAACGGTTCGGCCTTGTTCACTGGCGATGCAGGCAGCGGCGAAAGCAACATCCGTCGTCACATCATCGAGAGCGACTACCTCGAAGCCATCATTCAGTTGCCGAACAACCTGTTCTACAACACTGGCATCACCACCTACGTGTGGCTGCTGTCCAACCATAAGGCGGAGAAGCGGCGAGGCAAGGTGCAGTTGATCGACGCATCTAACCTGTACCAGAAGCTGCGTAAGAACCTCGGCGAAAAGAACTGCGAATTCACCGCCGAGCACATCCAACAGATCACCCAGCTTTACCTGAGCCTTGCGAATGAAGGTATATCTAAGGTATTCGACAACCGGGACTTTGGCTATTACAAAGTGACGGTTGAGCGCCCCTTGCGTCTGGCCGCGCAGTTCAGCCCGGAGCGCATCGCCACACTACGCTTCGCACCGGGCATGCAAGAGATCATGAAATGGGTCTATGGCAAATACGGTGACGAGGTCTACAGCGACCTCAAATCCCACGCCGAAGCCATTGAGAACCATCTTGAGCGCGAAGAAATCACCCTTTCGCCCAAGAACCGCAAAGAGCTACTGGCACAGACCACATGGCAGGCTCAGCGCGACATCATGCTGGCCGCACAGCAGATTGCCGCCAAGGTGGGAGCTGATGAACACCTCGATTTCAACTTGTTTGAAACCATGGTGGATGAGGCTTGCGCCGCCTTGAAGTTGAAGCTTTCCACACCAGAGCGCAAGCAGGTTTTGAATGCCGTGAGCTGGCGCGATCCACGGGCTGCCAAAGTTATCAAGAAGCAGCACAAGCTGAGTGGTTCCAAACTTAAAGACATGCTCTCAGAATTGCAGACCACCGCCGAGCGGCTGGGTGATTACGGCTATTGGCCCAGCACCAAGGCAGGCGAATTCGTCGAGTACGAACCCGACAGTGAGCTGCGCGACACCGAGAACGTGCCTTTGGCCAAAAGCAAGGAGCCCACGGCCTCCAGCGTTATCCATGAATACTTCATCCGAGAGGTGCGCCCCCACGTTGACGAAGCTTGGATTGCGCTCGACAAAACCGTGATCGGCTACGAGATCAGCTTCAACAAATACTTCTATCAGCACAAGCCATTGCGCAGCCTCGAAGAAGTGACGGCGGAAATCCTGGCACTGGAAGCTGAAACCGATGGTCTGTTGAAACAACTGGTCAGCTTTGTATCGGGAGCCAAGTGATGCAAGAAATCCAAGGCAAGACCCGCACGGTGCGCGAACTGCTGTCCGGTGCTAAGTACGGTATCGACTACTACCAGCGCGAATACAAGTGGCAGACCAAGCAGATGGTTGAGCTTGTGTCTGACCTGACCGGCGCGTTTCTGGAGGACTATCAAGAAGCCCACCAACGCGCCGACGTTGCCAATTACGGCCACTACTTCCTTGGCTCCATTGTTATCAGCCAGCGTAAGAACGAGCAGCAGATCAGCGAACGCCTCATTGTTGACGGCCAGCAGCGCATGACCAGCCTGACTTTGCTCTTGCTCTACCTGCATAGCCAGCAAAAAGACCGCGACGATGCGGAACCCGTTGAAGAACTGATCTTCTCCAAGAAGTTTGGCACCAAGTCTTTCAACCTGAATGTGCCGGAGCGCAATGACTGCATGGAGGCCTTGTTTGATGGCAAGGGCTATGACACTGCCGACCAGTCCGAATCGGTTCACAACCTGATTGGGCGCTTCAACGATATTGGCGATGCTTTCCCGCAAGACATATCCGGTACCAAGGCGCTGCCTTACTTTGTCGATTGGTTGCTGGAAAAGGTGCACTTGGTGGAAATCACGGCATACGCCGATGCCGATGCTTACACCATCTTCGAGACCATGAATGACCGTGGCCTTTCCTTGAGCAACACCGACATGCTCAAGGGCTACCTGCTGGCCAGCATCACCGATGCGACCAAGCGGGCTGAGGCCAACAAGGAAATCAAGCAATGGCTGCTGACATTTGCCAAGCGAGACAACGACCGCGATACCAAGGAAACCGAGGCTGATTTCTTCAAGGCATGGCTACGCGCCAAGTACGCTGGCGACATCCGTGAGCGGAAAAAAGGTGCCAAACCTGAAGACTTTGATCTCATCGGCACGGAGTACCACCGCTGGGTGCGAACCAATCACGAGTTGGTGGGGTTGAACGTCAGCGATGACTTCAATCGCTGGGTGCGGCAAGACCTGCGCTTCTTTGCTCGTGTGTATCTGGAACTCCTGGAGGCCTGCGAGAGTTTAAAGCCGGGGCTTGAGTCCATCCGCTTCAATTCAGACCATGGCTTCACCCAGCAGTTTCAGGTGCTGCTGGCACCACTGCTGCCCACCGATGACGAAGCAACTGTTAAAGCCAAGCTGCGCCTGACCGCTGACTATCTGGACTGCTGGCTGAATCGCCGTCTATGGAATTTCAAGTCCATCGACTATTCCACCTTGCAGTACGCCACTTTCCTGCTGACCAAGGAACTGCGCAACCTGTCACTAGAGGCACTGCGCGAGAAGCTGATTGCACGTCTGACCGGCGACGAGAAGGATTTCCCGCTTGAAGATCAGCCGTCGCTGATTAACTGGAACGCTAAGAGCCTACACCGTCAGTTGGCCCGCTTCACTCACTGGGTGGAGGAACAGAGCGGTCAGCCGGGGCGCTACCTGGAATACATCGTGCGCTCAGGCAAAAACGCCTACGAAATCGAACACCTGTGGGCCAACCACTTCGAGCGCCATGCAGACGAATTCGCCCATGCACAAGAGTTTGCCAGCTACCGCAACCGCATTGGTGGCCTTGTCCTCCTGCCGAAGAAAATCAATGCCAGCTTGAACGACAAGACCTTTTCCGACAAGGTGGCGCACTACCAGAAGGAAAACCTGCTGGCGCGTTCGCTGCACAGCGCCTGCTACCAGCACAATCCCGGTTTCCTACAACTGATGGCACGCACCGGCCTCCCTTTCAAGTCATTCGACGAATTCAAGAAGGTCAGTTTTGACGAACGGTATGCAGCCTATCAAGGCATTGCCAAGCAGCTCTGGTCTTTGAACCGTTTGCAGGAGGTGGCGGATGCAACGGTATGAAAGTTATAAAGCGAGTGGCGTCGAATCGATCAGAGAAATCCCAGCCCATTGGAATATAAAGAAGAACAAATTTTTATTCTCTGAACAGAAAGATGTTGTTGGTGAAAACTCAGCATCTTTCAAGCTGCTGTCACTGACGTTGCAAGGGGTAATCCTGCGCGACATGGAAAATCCAAAGGGCAAGTTCCCTGCTGAGTTCAATACCTACAAGATAGTCGCGCCTAATGATCTTATCTTTTGTCTGTTCGACGTAGAAGAAACGCCTAGGACTGTTGGTCGAGCAGTGCATCACGGAATGATTACTGGTGCGTACACGGTTGTTCGCTGCAACGAAAAGGTTTCGAGCCCCTTCGCCTATTACTACTATCTCTCGCTTGATAACAACAAACAACTGCGCCCACTTTATACGGGGCTTCGGAATGTTATAACTAGCAACGCATTTTTCAGTCTTGCCATGCCAATCCCGCCAATTGCGGAGCAAGTACGTATCGTCAAATTTTTAGATCAAAAAACATCAGAGATTGATGCCGCCATTGATAAGAAGAAAAGACTTCTTGAGCTGTTGCAAGAGCAGAAAAGAATATTGATTAACCGTGCCGTAACAAATGGTTTGAGTATGGAAGTCCCAAGGCATCAATCTGGCATTGCTTGGGCGGGCATAGTTCCAACGCATTGGGACATTCGATATTTAAAGCATATCTTCAAAGAGATTGACCATAGGTCAAATACGGGGAAAGAAGTACTCTATTCACTTCGCATGTCCGGGCAATTGGTTCGCCATCACGATGTTTCCGATAAGCCGATCACAGCAGATCAACTTATTGGTTACAAACTTGTACAACCTGGCCAGCTTGTAATGAATCGAATGCGTGCGTCTATGGGCCTGTTTGCTATCGCAAACGAACATGGTCTCGTAAGTCCTGACTATGCTGTCTTTGACCCCATCGTAGACGTTGTTCAAGAGTATTTCTTAGCGCTATTCCGCAACTCAGCGATTCAAGGGGTGTTTCTCACTGAGTCAAAGGGTTTGGGAACAGGTTCATCGGGGTTCCTGCGGCTATATTCCGACAGGTTTGGTGGAATCAAGGTGCCCTGCCCACCGTTGGCTGAACAAAAAGAAATAGTTGCGGCAATTCATTCAATACAAGAGCAATTTAAAAAAGTGGAGCGGCCTGTTGAAGTTGAGATTGATAATCTGCAAGAAATGCGGACCACTCTGATAGCCACAACGGTTACTGGGCAGATTCGGGTGTAAGGGGGAGAAAATGGTCAGCAAAACCAACGAAGCCGCGCTTGAATCGCATATCGAAAACGCACTCGCGAAGGACGGCTATCGCGTTGGCGATCCGGCTGACTTTGACAGGGAGTTCGCTGTTGATGGCTCGCTCTTTTGGGAATTCCTCGAAGCCACCCAGCCCAAGGAATTGGCGAAGCTGAAAGACCGCCCCAACTGGCAGCGGCTGGTGCTGGAGCGGCTAAACAAGAAGATCAAGAAAGACAGCGTTCTGGCCGTTCTGAAGAAAGGGCTGGACATTGACGATGCCCACTTCGATCTCCTCTACCGCCTGCCATACAACGACCTCAACCCGGAGGTGGTGGCCAACTTCGAGGCCAACCGCTTCAGCGTGACCCGGCAAGTTCATTACAGCCGGACGGATGCGTTCAAGTCGGTAGACATGGCCCTGTTCGTCAACGGCCTGGCGGTGGCTACGCTGGAACTCAAGAACCCATGGACAGGCCAGAACGTGCAGAACGCCGTTCGCCAGTACCGTTCAGACCGTGACCCGAAGGAACCGCTTTTCGAGTTTGGTCGCTGCCTGGTGCATTTCGCGGTAGACCCGGACGAAGCTTTCATGTGCGCCCAACTGGCGGGCAACGACAGCAACTTTCTACCGTTCAACAAAGGGTTCAACTACGGCAAGGGCAACCCGGTCAATCCGAACGGGCACAAGACGGCGTACCTATGGCAAGACATCCTGCCACGCCGCAGCCTGACCAACATCATTGAGCAATTCGCCAAATTCACCGTCGAGAAGGACAAGAAGACCGGCAAGGAGCGCAAGGCGCTGTTCTTCCCACGCTATCACCAGCTCGACGGGATGCGCGGCATTCTGGTAGATGCCCGGCAGAAGGGTGTGGGCCAGACCTACCTGATTCAGCATTCGGCAGGCTCGGGCAAGTCCAACTCCATCACTTGGCTGGCATATCAACTGGTGGAGCAGTACGACATCACAGGTATGGCAAACCTGTTTGACTCCGTGGTGGTGGTGACAGACCGGCGCGTTCTGGACACCCAGCTCAAAGACAACATCAAGTTGTTCTCTGAAACCAAGAACATCGTTGCCCACTGCGAAAGTGCGCAGGAGCTCAAATACAACCTTGAGCTTGGCAAGAAGATCATCATTACCACGGTGCAGAAGTTCCCGTTCATCGTGGATGGCATCGGGCAACTGTCTGACCGCAAATTCGCCGTCATCATCGACGAGGCGCACTCATCTCAATCCGGCGTGGCTGCTGACAAGGTGAATGAAACCTTGGCGGGCCAAGACGGTGACGAACCAGTGGATGTTCAAGACCAGATTCTGGCGGCGATGAACGAGCGCAAGATGAGCAAGAACGCCAGCTACTTTGCGTTCACTGCCACGCCCAAGCCTGCCACGCTGGAAAAGTTTGGCCGCCAAGCCTCAGATGGCAAGTTCTACCCCTTCCACTTGTATTCCATGAAGCAGGCCATTGAGGAAAAATTCATCCTGGACGTCCTGGAGAAGTACACCACGTACAAGAGCTACTACGAGGTGCAGAAGTCGGTGGAGGACAACCCTCTGTTCGATACCGCCAAGGCGCAGAAGAAGCTCAAAGCCTTTGTTGAAGCCAGCCCCAAGACCATCGAGGTGAAGGCCAAGATCATGGTCGATCACTTCACGGCCAGCGTCTGGCAGGCCAAGAAGCTCAAGGGCAAGGCCAAGGCCATGGTGGTGACACGGAACATTGAATGCGCCATCCGCTATTTCTTTGCTATCCGCGCGGCCCTGAAAGAAGCCAATGCGCCCTTCAAGGTGTTGGTCGCTTTTTCCGGCGAAAAGACGGTTGATGGCATCAAGTACACCGAAGAGTCCTTGAACGGCTTTTCTGCGCGGGACTTGCCCGATGAGTTCGAGAAGGACGATGCCAAGATTCTGGTGGTTGCCAACAAGTACCTGACCGGATTCGACGAACCCATGCTGCACACGATGTACGTGGACAAGAAGCTGCAAGGCGTTTTGGCCGTGCAGGCGCTGTCCCGGCTCAACCGCTGCAACTGGAAGCTGGGCAAGGCCGATACCTTCGTGCTCGACTTCTACAACTCCGTGGATGACATCAAGGCGGCGTTTGACCCGTTCTACACGTCCACCAGCCTGAGCGAGCCAACGGACGTGAACGTATTGCACGACTTGAAAGACGTGCTCGATAACTTTGGCATCTACGACTGGGCCGAGGTGACGAGCTTCAACGAGAAGTTCTTTGCCAGCGCCGAAGCCGAAGAACTCGCCCCCAGCATTGACACGGTGGTGGCCCGCTTCGAGGCCGACTTGGACGACGAGCAACGCATCGACTTCAAGATCAAGGGCAAGCAGTTCGTCAAGATTTACGCCCAGGTGGCGGCCATCATCCCGTTCAACAACGTGAACTGGGAAATGCTGCATTGGTTTCTGAAGTTCCTGATCCCCAAGCTGAAGGTCAAAGACCCCGACCAGGACAAGCTGGACGAGTTGCTGAACAGCGTTGACCTCTCCACCTATGGGCTGGAACGATCAAGGCTTGAAGCCAGGATTGGCCTTGATGCCGCTGAAACCGAGCTGGAGCCGCAAAACCCGAACGTGCGCGGCCCACACATGGGGCCGGGTGACAAAGACCCGCTGGAAGAGATCGTTCGTGCCTTTAACGACCGACACTTCGCTGGTTGGGAGGCCACGCCCGAAGAACAGCGCGTCAAGTTCATCAATATCGCTAAGCATGTGGTGAACCATGCTGACTACAAGGCACAGGTCGAAGACAACCCCGATGCCCAGAACCGGCAGTTGGCACTAGAGAAACTGATCCAGCACGCTGTCAGTATTGAGCGCCGCCGGGAACTCGACTTGTATAAACGCTATGCAGGTGACCCAGATTTTAAGCGGGCGTTTGATGCGAGTATTTCGAGGTTATTGGCTTCTGCACATAACCAAACCCTCATCCCAAGAACTTAGCAGGACGAGGCCCTGATATGAAAATGCGTCTGCTACCAGCCTTGTTACTTTTTCTAGGGTCCTATTTCCCCTTGAGCTTGATTCTTGTTGTTCAAGACATCAAGGATGCGTCGTGGAAGGAGCCCATTTGCACAATAGCTGCGATATCCACATGCCACCTTCCAGAGCTAGAAAATCCAAGCCGAGCACTCAGTCTGCTGGCAATATGCGCGTTGAGCTTGATCCTTTTCATTATTATGATGAATGGGCTTTACGCTTACTCAACCCTTGAAGTTCTTGATTCAAAGTCAGTTCCGAATGACCTCATCAACTACGTATTCCCTTATGTTGTTTCCTTCATGGGAATTGATCTTGGTGCAGAAGGAAAATTCTATGGATTTCTGCTATTTATATTATTGATGTTCGTAATCACGTATCGATCGGGTCAAATTCTCATGAATCCATTCCTTTTGGTATCTGGTTGGCAACTGTATGAACTCAATATATTGACCGAAGGGCAGAAGCGGTGCGTTAAGGCTCTGTCACAAGATCAGATTCAACCAGGCGACCGACTTGAATCCTGCCTAGTTCACGGAATCTACGTTTTACACAAGGGGGAAAAATGACAGTGGAAAATGACCTGCAAGCATTTCGCACCTTCGATGTTGCCGAATCATTTGCTTCACTTTGGATATTCAAAAAGCGCTTGACAAACTCTGCGACAAATCCGTTTACGGCTGTGTCTGTCGTAATGAGTGATGCTCTTGAGTCTGAGCTGAAATCGTTGGTGGTAAGTTACCAATATAGTCACACACTTTCCGAGGCATACAGCTTACTCAGCCAACCGACTGAGGATGGATTTTTGTCGGTGCCGTCAGGCGATACCCTCTTCTTTAATCTTCGGGCACTCGTAGATAAGCCCATGGAGGAGTGCCTGGTTAAAAACGTCAAGCAGCTAAATAACGCCGCAGGATATGTTTTCCGCATGCGCCATGGTAACGCAATCCTTTATTGCGTGAAGAAGACAAATGCCGATTGGGCAACTCGCAAGAAAAGAGGGATGATGAATATTGTCTTCAATCAGGCGGGCTTGGACATTGTTGAAAATCCGTCGTTCACGATTGCAAGGAATTTTGATTTCTTCATGAGTGGCTCTCATGTTTTCATGGCAAACAAGCCGGCATTCGAGTCGCTGCTAAGTCATAAAGACACCTATGAGTCAGCCTATATCGAATTGAAACAAGAGTTAGGATTCTCGGCGGCAATAGCCAACATAGACGTTTTTGACACATTCATTGGGAAAAATGCGACACACCTTCGTCGTATGGCAGTTATCAAGGCAAGAGGCTATTACAACAGCCCGGATTACATGACGCGACTTCGTGATATTAATCAGTTGCGAGGATGGGGAATCCAGTTTGACGATCAAGGCCGCATCGTCGCCACACCAGATAAAATGCGCGATATCTTGCACGTTTTGTTGGATCATCGCTTGCGGTCTGAGCTATCAGAAAACCAATATGATGTACCTTCAACATCTCTCTTAGGCTCTTGAAAAGCTCTTGTTTACTTGTATATTATTCATAATATAGAGGCGATTGTTTTATCGGTTTTATCAAAGGAAAAAACGTTTCAGTTGCCTTGACACCAATAGCCTGAGAAAATAGAAATATATCTTTCCGCAAAGGCAAGGTTTACTGACTGACGCGACCGAAGTTAGTTTGTTTTTTTCTCACCGAACTCCCCGTCTGATTTGGCTGCCCTGCCCTTGGTGCGTGCCGACGCCACACGTCTACGCGCCTAAAAACGCGGAAAATTTTTCCCGTCCATTAACCCGCTGAAAGTAGTGCTTCCGTCTCCAGCCATAGCGTTGGAGTGCGGCTTCGCACATCCGTTTACTCCCCTGTAGTCTGGGAATTTTCCTCGAATCTCAGGTAGTGTTAATGCACAGTTATCGACAGCCAGATAACCACTAAAACGGCCCCATTTGCGGGCCGTTTTTTATTGTTTTTTCCAACCCGTCTATAGAACTCACCATGAAGAAAATTCGCACTCCACTGGAGGGCGCTGGCGCAGCTTTGTCTGCATGTAGCACCACAGCATCCAACACCACGCCACAAACGCCGCCAGAGGGCGTTTTGAGCGGTTTTTCGGCCACGGCTGAGCAGTTCATGGCGGCCAGCCAGTCAGCCGCCACCAAGCGCGCTTACGCCTCTGATCTGAAGCATTTTTTCGCCAACGGCGGGTCCATTCCAGCCAGTCCAGTGGTTCTGGCCGATTACCTAGCCCGTTGCGCGGAAAAATTTTCGGTAGCTACCCTGGAGCGACGGCTCACTGCGATCCACAAGGCGCACCTCGAAAAATCTCTCGAATCTCCGGCTCGAAGCGAGACTGTGAAGCGCGTGATGCAGGGCATTCGCCGAACGCTGGGCACCAAGCAGCGGCAAGTGCAGCCGCTGGTCAAAGACGATCTGCTCGCGGCGCTGGTGATGATCGACCAGCAGAAAAAGCCCATCAAAGCAGCGCGGGATCGAGCCTTGCTCCTTGTGGGTTTCGCGTCGGCCATGCGCAGGTCGGAGCTTGTGGCTGTGCAGGTGGAGCATTTGAACCATCTGCCCAATGGGGTAGAGATATTCTTGCCATCCAGCAAGACTGACCAAGAAGCTCGGGGCCGTACAGTGTTCATCCCACACGCCAATGGCGAGCGTTGCCCAGTGAATGCGTTGGCGCATTGGCTGGAAGTTTCGGAAATCAATGAGGGGTTCGTGTTTCGCGCTGTCAGCCGCCATGACCGCGTTGCACGCCAGCGGTTGTCGGCGCAGTCGGTGGCGCTGGTCGTGAAGGCTTCGGTAGAGCGCGTAGGCGGTGACTCGAAGAAAGTCAGCGGCCATAGCTTGAGGGCTGGCTATTGCACCAGCGCAGCGGAGAAGGGATTGCAGCCGTGGCAGATACGAGAGCAGACGGGACACAAGTCTGACGTGACACTAGCCAAGTACATCCGCCCAGTGGCGAGAAGGAAGATTCCGAGTTTGCTTTGAGGGCTGAATTTTTCCACCCGCCATCTTCGATTGGAGACATGCAGAAGACGACAATCATCCCTGATGATGGCTCTGCAGTGGGGAAGCGGTTTCTAACTCACCGAGTTTCAATCCTCCATCGTTCGGTGCGAACGGCGGCTGTATTCTCATCGCGAGGAAAGCCGTCTAATCGTGTGGAAATTGTGGACAAAACACCTTCTTCAAAAAATCAGTCAAGAGCCCGCATAGGGGTCAACAACTTAGCCGAAGGAGGCAAGCGCGAGCGTATGCCTGTGACGTCGCATTCGTCGTATTCGTAGCGCAAGTGGCTAGTCGATTCGCTGCATATCACTACTAGCGTTCAACCGAAGTAGGTGGCCGGCGGGGAGCGCTGCGACGCATGTCAAGAGCTTACCCTCTAGCTCCACGATCAAAGGCTCCAAATACGCAAGAACGTGTTCTGGTGAGCTCAGCGCTTCTGGGAAATTCCTTGGTGCAATGGCCCTCGACAGGTAGTCAACTTCAAACGGGTAAACGCTCCTGAACGCCTTCAGCAGGGTGTTCTCGACGAGCTTGATGACGACGTCACCCGAGTAGCCGGACGCCCCACCATCAGGTCGTAAGTTGTACTGGATGCGTAGGGATTTCGGAAGATCCCAGTAAAGGAACCGACAGTTCTGCGTGCGATCATTGAGCTCAGCGAGGCGCATAGCGATGACCTCGGAACTCGCCGCTGCTTCAGATTCGGCTAAGGACTGCAGATGGACATTTGTGAGTGCTGCAGCCTCCTTTGCACCAATCTGGAATCCACGCTCGGACAGCAAGATGCCGCGGTCCGCACCGGTGTCGGCGACTATCTCGCGCAAGGCGAGCACGTGTAGTTTATTCACCGGGTTCTGCCAGCACTTGCACTCGACAATCCAGGTCACATCGAAACCCACATGGCGCGACTTCACGAGCACATCGACATCATGTGTCGTCCGGATACCCTGCACTGTGACGTCAGTCTTTGCGTCCATACCCAGCGACCGAAAGAAGGCCGCGGCCTGCTCTTGATAGTTCTGCCAGTCGGCACCCATGTCTTGCCCTTCAACCTGTGTTAGAAGGGCATTTCATCATCGTCGTTCGACGATGATGACACCGGCAAAGCGCCCAGTGGCAACGGGAGACTGGTAACCACATAGAGGTTCAGAATGTCATCGCGATCCATGAACATAATTTGGCTTCGCTTAGATGCATCAAGCTTGTTGCCCAGCCAATTGCGCGCTTGTTTCGTAATCTCACCTCCTGCTACGATGAACGCGTGGTCTACAAGGACTCGTTTGCCAATTTCCGGGTCGAAGACCTCATGACCAAGCATCATGCTCACTTGGTTGTGAATCTCTGCAACGTTCGTTGTACTCGCGCCGGAAGCGTCAATCTTGCCCTTCTTAGCCTGGATGCCAAAGTACAAAAGATGCTGAGTAGGTAGGGTGAACTTCATCCAAACATCCTTCCCATACTCTAGGGCCTTATCTTTGTGGCCAGCAGAGGTAATGCGATAAAACCCCATTTGCCTAAATAGCGGAAGGAGCACCTCTTCGATCAACTCGTCTTCCGAGCATTTGGTCAGGTAACTCTCGAGTTGCTGGCGCCTTGCTTGCTCAGCCGCTGAAAACGGACGGTGTGGGTTCGGCTGGGAGACGGCAATCGTGTTCGTCGCCAAATGACGCAGGTAGCACTGTTTGTCGTCGGCATAGAACGGCTCAAAGCCCTCACGTGCCAAAGCTGCCGCCAAGGATTCCAAAGCCCCCTTGCGCTCAGAGCTCTCGTTTATTGCGTCGCCTTGATCCATCAACGTACGGATCACCCTCGAGAAGGTCTCTGGGGGCGTGCTTGCATTAGGGTGAGGTTCAGCAAGGATTGCTCTGAGCACGTCCGCCACCCATCGGTCACGTGTCGACCCATCGTGAACATAGTCAGTATCGCAGTCCTGGAAGAACTCGGTCAGGTAACTGCTGCTGCGATAGCGGAAGAATGTATTGCTCTGGTCACCGTTGCCACAGATCAGCTGGGCAAGTTGCATAAGCGACCGCTGTTTGAACTCCATCTCCGAGCCTCCTGATTGCCTACTTGGCAACCTGTTTATTGCTGGATGCTATCGAGATTACTGCGGCGAATTCGGAATTGCCGGTTTCCCTCCCTCCGTGGGCACGTGCTTCGGCGTGTCAACAGCGCGTGGCCCAACCGTCACCGGACGTGGCGGGGAGTTCTCTTTGGCAGCGGAGCGCCACCGGCGCACTATGTAGCAACTGAGCACCAACTTGGATCACCGGCCGAGTAGTCGTGTTACATTTTCTGGAGGGGGAGCGGAAATTGGTGTACGTCGACGATTCCAATATTACTAAGCACGGTCGTGGCTGGTTCCACCTGACGGCGGAGAGCCTTGATGAGCTCCATGCATTTGCAGCTCGCATTGGCGTACCTACCAGCGCTTTTCATCGTGGGGCGCGCCATCCCCACTACGACGTTACGGCTGCCCAACGACTGAACGCGCTTCGCAGCGGGGCTTGTGCCGTCAGCCCTCGAGAGGTTGTGCGTATCGCGCGACAGGCCTTTGTATCCCCACCAGTCTTCGCCACTTCGACGAGTGACACACAGCTTGCCCTTTTCGCTTAGGGCGATCAAACACCGTGTATGTACGTGCCGATTCCCTGGATGACCTCCTGGCCAAAATTTATCGGCAGCTTCTTACGCGCGGCACCCGCATCGAGCCCACGAAGGGGGCGGCGCGCGAAATCTACGGCGTCCTGCTGAAGCTTTCGGCCCCTCGTCTTCGCCTTAGTCGTACTGAATCGCGCGGTATCCTTTTCAGCTGCCTGGGTGAACTGCTCTGGATACTCGCCGGCAACAATACGCTGGACTTCATCAAGTACTACATCGCGGAGTACGAGAAGTCGTCCGACGATGATCAGACCATCCACGGCGCATATGGCCCCAGAATGTTCGGCAAGCGCCCAAACGACCAGTTGGCTCGAGTCATTGCATCGCTGAAGAGTAAGCCGGACTCGCGCCAAGCGGTGGTACAGCTGTTCGACCGCCGCGATACGCTTGAGTATCACAGCGATATTCCCTGCACTTGCACCATGCAGTTCGTAATCAGGGACCGACGACTACACATGCTGACCTCCATGCGGTCCAACGATGCTTGGCTTGGCCTGCCGCATGACGTGTTCGCGTTCACCATGATTCAGGAACTCGTAGCCAGGTCATTGGACGTCGAACTGGGGGAGTACCGGCACTCCGTTGGTAGCCTGCATTTGTACGACCGAGATGACAAGAAGGCTATTCGATACCTGGATGAGGGGTGGCAGCCCCGCCGCCCGATGCCACCAATGCCTCTAGGCGACCCCTGGGCTTCCGTCAGGACTCTTTTGAATTTCGAGGAAGCCGTGAGGAGCGGCGACGCGAGTACCACTGATCCGCGAGAGTCAATGGGCACTTACTGGGCGGACCTCGCCACTCTCCTAACTATTCACAAGGCTGGTAAGACGACTGGCAACCAGAACGAAATCAAGCGGCTGAAACGGCGTCTAAGCAACGACGTTTACACCATGTATATCAACAAGCGCTACGGAATGGTGCCCTCGGTCAGAGACCAAGTGACGATCTTCGATGGCGCAAACGGCACACCAAAGGCTGCAACATGAACGCGCAACAGAAAGAACAGCGGGCACTGGCTCTGGAAGCCCAGCTCCTCTCCTTTCACCAAAACACGATGCCGCTGCATGGCGCAGCACCTCCCGAAAACATGCTCGCGTTCATCTGGCAACTCATCGACAGCCTCCAGCGAGTGTCTTATGTACAGACAGTTCGTGGGCGCCCTATTAGCGCTGCACGTGCCGACCCGCGAAGCCCGTACTTCGACCCTATCAGGGCAGCCGTCGCCCTGTCCAAGGCGCAGGCGGAGGAGGCATTCTGGCTTGTTTTCCTGGCCACTCACTGCGGCCGCAACCTTCGGACCGAGTGGCAACTTGCAGCAGAGCTCTATGGCGCCTCTGAAGGATTGCCCTGGAGTTGGGCGCGAGTCGTCAACGATCCGCAATCCTATGCCGACTGGATCGAGGAACACCACGAAGAATTTGCCGGGAAGTTCGGTAACCACCGCAAATACGAATCGCTCAAACCTGGCCCCAAAGGGACGGGCGCCGTCGTCCGCAGCTACGTCGATTGGATCAAGGGCTTTGGCTCGCACACGGCCATGGTTGCTCAGGCACAGGCTCAAGCAAACGGGAACGCACGTCGCACCTTCAGCGTACTCTATGAGCAGATGCGCAAGGTCCTGCGCTTTGGCCGAACGGGCCGCTTTGACTACCTCACCATGCTTGGCAAGGTTGGGCTCGCCAATATCGAAGCGGACTCTACATACATGAACGAGGCAACAGGGCCGAAGCGCGGTGCCAGACTACTGTTTGACGGCCAGATAGACTCCAATACCGGGGCCAGGATATTGGAGGCGCGAGTAGCTGAACTTGAACGCCATCTCGGCGTGGGCATGCAAGTCATGGAAGACGCTATGTGCAACTGGCAGAAGAGCCCAAACCGCTATATCCCCTTCCGGGGCTAGCTCTGCTCGGCCCAAGAATACCGCTTCTTGAGAAAATTCAGCCTGTCCTGGCGGACCAGCCCTCGGTGCTGAAGCTGCCCGACTACGATGCCCGGTGATATGGACAGATTCTTCGCGAACCTCATGATGCTTCGGTACTCATGGGGCAGTGCGCGCAAGGCCCCCTCTTCGGACTGCGGGATGAGCATCTGTCCGGCGAATTTGTTCGCTTCCGCCTCCTCCTGGCTATCCAGCTCACGCCTGTCGGACCACTCAAGAAACAGTCGGTCTTCATGGAGCACAAGGTGACCGGCTTCATGGAAAAAGGTGAACCAGAAGCTGTCGTCTCTTAGGTAGCGAACGCTGAGCTGCAATATCGCCTTGCCATTCTTCACACGGGTCGCACCACTGGCTGGGCAACCCTTCGGCGCGCGCACTACAACAACTGCGACGCCGCAAGCAGCGCATTGCTCTTGCAGTCGTGGGATGAATTCGCCTGGCTCATTGACTCGTGTCAGCGGCCTCAATGATGGAAGTAAGCGCTCAAAGCGGTCACGCGACCAAGCACTGGCAGACAGCTCGGCCGCCGCCAGCTCACCCTGTCTTAGCCACGCGGCAACCGAAGCCGATTGTGCCGCGAAAACCGGTGACGTGCGATAGGCAGTGAGACCTGCTCGATCAGAAAGCCAAGTATCGCGCCACTCGTCAACCGTAGTGACCCCGAAGAACTCCAGCGCTTGTCGTAGCTTGTCACCTGTCGAGGTCGTAGTGTTCAGCCATCCGTACCGAGCCATGTCCGCAAATGGCAAGCTGGCAACCCATCTTCTACTTTCATCCCGCAGTGTTTGACCATCCTGCCTATATTGAGCCTCGCGCGCCAACCAGAAATGAACACTTGCACCAACAACACCGGCCAAGCCCTTGGCACGCCCAGGCGTGATAGATAGTTCGCCATTGAAGAACTGCGACAGGTCTTCACGAGGAACACCAAGCGCCTGCGCAAGATCGTCGAATCGCAGATTCTTCTTGGCGGCAAGATGCCGGACGGTCTCACCCGGTGGGGACGCCCAAGCAGGGGAAAAATCGGTGGAGCGTGTCATAGATCGCTTCCAATATGGACTACCTTCAGTCTCGATACTTTGGTCCAATCGACGGCCTCACCACTCATAGGCGTATGCTGGTGGTTCACTTCGCAGTAGAGGTGTTGCCCTTCACCAAGTCCAAACCGTATCAACCCCTTCTTAGACTCGCAACTCTCAAACTCCAGCCCAATCTCCATCAGTTCCGCGACAGTATCAGCGGCTTCTAGATCGGCGATGCACCTGCGCAAGGTAGAGGCGGCGCTATCGCCAAGCTCGCGCCTAGCCCGCGCGGGACTCTCACACGTGGAACGAAACTCTTTTGACTGGAACGCGACCTCAAGCCCCATGGAAAGATTGTCTATAAAAAGCGCCATGCACGATGGATAGGGCGCGGCACTAACGCGCACAGCGCTATCAACTCAAGAGCCATCCTCCAGTTACTCATCCACGCCCGCACTAGGCTAGACATAAACACACTATCTACCCCCTCGAGTGCTGCAGAGGTTTGCGAGCCTGCTTGAATTCTGCAACCAAGCCATTCACATCAGCCTGCTGCGCAGCAAGCAATCGGTCAAGGTGACTTCCGCCTTGCTGCAGTTCTGCCAGATCAGCACCAGAGGGGTACAGCATAGCGGCAAGCATTTCATCGGCCCGCATCCGGGCGTCTGGCTGTGCTGAAGCGGCCATGCCCAAACGAGATTCGGAAATAGGTTCGGGCATGTTAGCCCCTCACGCTGGAGCGAGCATCAGATGCCCGACTTCCGACTTGGCAGGCCGCACCTTGATTTCAATGTCGTAGCCAAGCCGGGTAAGGCAGTCCATCAGTTTGCGCTCGGACAGATTGCTGAAGTCGCCGCGCATCATGTCGGAAACTTTGGGCTGCGTGATGCCCATCAGTTTGGCTGCTTCTTGCTGTGTCAGGCCACGGCTGCGCATGGCCTTCCTGATCTCGACGACCAAGCCGGTTTTGATCTTGAGCTTTTCTGCGTCAGCTAGGCCGAGGTCGGCAAACACGTTGCCAGAACCGCGATGCAGTTCAACGCCATCGACAAGATGAGTTTTCATTTGCGCAACTCCTTCACATACGCCTCGGCGATCTTGAGCCTGGCGTGAACAATGTCCATGTCCTCTTTGGGCGTGGCGATACCGCGCTTACTCTTCTTTTGAAAGCAGTGCAGGACAAACACTGCTTCCGCGAACTTGACGGTGTAGACGGCGCGGTAGGTACCACCGGCATCGTCTTCCACCACTTCGAGCACACCGGCACCGCCAAAGCCTTTGAGCACCTTGGCGTCGTCGTGCTTGTCGCCAGCCTGCGCCAGGGACAGCGCAAAACCGAAGTGGCGCCGCACATCGTCAGGCAATGCCAATAAGTCCTTGTAGCTGCTGCCGATCCACTCCAGTGGTTTTTCAAGGGTTGGCATGATTGAAATATATATGAAAAGGTATAAATTGTCAATGTCCGATCTTCGGCGAGAGCTTCCCAGCAGATGACAAAAAGCAATGGCCTACGTCCTGCGCAAGCATCAGGGGCACTCATGAAAAGTTGGTCCCGAAGAAGGTGTTTTTAGCCGCTGGTAACAGCCACCATGTAACCGAAGCATGAGTTTTGCTGTGCTGGATGTTGATGGACTTTGAACGGAAGAATTGCCGCTGGCGGACCAAATTCTGATGTTCTGCATGCCGTTTGCAGCCACCAGAACAGCCAACCAGCGCACTTTTCTGCTTAGCTTGTACCGGTGGCGCAGCGGCGGCAAAAAATCGCTCAAAACGCGATCCGGCCAGCGCGGAAATAGCCAAAGTCAACCATCAAGACCACCAGCTAGCGTGGCGGCTCTGACAGCACCACGTGCACGGTACGCATCACCGACGCCGGACGCAAGAACCGGCTTCGTTTCTCAAAGCGCTGCTGGCTGCGCGCATGGTCCACTGGCGCGAAGTACAACCGAAGTGACTCCCGTGCCCGTGTAATCGCTACATAGAGCAGCCGCCGTTCCTCCCCCAGCATCTTGGTGCCCTTGGCCAGATACAGCGGGAGTTGGCCGTCGGCCACGCCCACCACGAACACGTGATCCCACTCACGCCCCTTAGCCGCATGGATGGTCATGGTCTGGATCACCGGCTTGTCTGGCTGCTTGAGTGCCCGGAGCATGTCGGCGACACACGCATGATTGCGGCAGATTGGCGCCCAGCGGTTCAGATCGTGGTGCACCTCCGTGTTCGCACGCACGCCACCCAACGCTTGCAAGTACACATCACCGCATGCACGGTAACGACCTTCCAGCGAAGGCGAGCGTGCAGCCCTCTCCAGACTGCGCGCCAGCGACTCCAACCTAAGCTGCGGGTCAGCAAACGTGAGATTGCGCAGTACATAAGCGACTTTGTCGGGGTCGATGGGCACTTGTCGCCGCCCATGCCACTCAACCAACTTGACGAGCCGTAGCACGCGCTGAGCATGACGTAGATCGCGTGTGATGCCCTGCTGCGCTGCGTTCAATCCCCTGGCGAGCAAGCGCTGTTCCACCGGAGCCAAAAAATAGCGCGTGCGTGCTAACACAGCAATTCGGGCGGGATCGACGCCTTGGCCCAATAGCTGCTCAATGTCTCGAACCACTGAATACGTTTGATCGGTGAGGTCGCTGCTGCGTATCAGCACTGGCTGCGTGCCGTGGCGTTGCGTCACGATTTTTGAGGTTCGAGCATTCGCTACTGCCATGGCCAGTGCCGCGTTATCAGCGTGCAGCCGATGCGACTGTGGCAGCGACATGACCTTCGCACCATCAACAATCTCGCGCAGGGGCGTATAGCCGTTGCCACCGAAGCCGTAGATTGCCTGCTCGGGATCACCGAACACCATGAGTTCGCAGCCATGGTGGGCGAGCGCGGCGAGCAACTGAGTTTGCGCAGCACTGCAGTCTTGGTACTCGTCCACTAGAACATGTGTGAAAGGGATGGCTACGCGGCCATCACCAAGGGCTGTGATCGCACGCTCCAGCATGTCCCCGAAGTCGATACGCCCTGCCGCTTGCTTGGTAAGTCGATACCGGCTCAGAACGGCGGGGGCGATCACGGCAAAGGGCTTTAAATCGTCAGCAAATTGGGGCGTGAGCATCGCATCGCCAAGGGGCATCTGCGCGGCCTGCGCGAACTGCATGGCCGACAACAGCAATGAGAGCAGCTCAGGGCTTTTGAGCAGCATGCGCACCAACTGAGTGCGGGTCCGGCGCCGGGCCGTATCGAATCGAGACCACAGCTTTTTGCGATGCGCGTCCTGCAGGCAACGGCGCAGGGCCGACTTCAAAAGAGCAGTTGCAACTGATGGAGTGATCACGTCGCCGCAGCCACCAGCACGCGCCACCACACTGCGCGCAAAAGCGTGCGCCGTCATCATCACTGGCTGCGCCCCATCGGCGTTCAATTTCGCATTGGCCTTGCGCGCATGCATGGTTACATGCTGGACCCAACGGCGGTCGATTTCACTAACAGCTTCATTAGAGAAACTCAGCACCAGAATCTTGCGTACTGAGACACAGAAGCGCATCAAGTGTGCTGCTCGCTGCATGAGCGTGGTTGTCTTGCCGCTGCCAGGACTGGCGACCACTTCCACGTGCGGCAGCGTGGTCCGCACAATGCGACGCTGGTGGAGTGCTAGGTCCATAAAAGGTTATGTTTTTGAGCACTGCGATTCGGTGCTCGCATGTGCCATGCAGTACAAAAAATCATCGAGAAAACACGTCTTTTTTTGATGAAACAAGTGGCTTGAAAGACCCTGTTTTACGACGTGTTTTCTGAAAGAATTGGCTTCTATATCAGTAGCAGCCACCGTGCTTTTACTCGCAGGACAGCACCAGCTTCAACCATGTATTGCGAGGCAGATAGCGAGAGAGATTCGGGGTGGTCTTGAGCGCGTTGTGGAGTACAAACTGCCCGTCGATGCGATGGGCATCAAGCCAACGATTTGCACGCTTGAGGTACGCAACACTGCTCGCATCCGGACTACCGCCATCGAGCTTTGCAAGCAATCGACCCAAATCAGTCTTGCTCGGCAACTGATAGAGGTTCAGGTTGTCTTGCCAATGACCAACGTGGTCAAAGTTGATGAGATCGGCAAGTGCGCGCAGTCCGAGCCGTGCGAGAGCTGCCTTGCCGCTGACACGCCACTCCAAATGAAAACATGGGGTTGAACTCAGGTTTTGGCTTTCGCTCATGACTTTGCTAGGTCGATCCGTGTAGAGACACATCACGCTACCCTGACGATGCGCGGCCTTACTGCGAACGCCCCAGTAGAAGGTGCCTTTGAAATCTGAAACCAACCCTCGCTGGTAGGGCATGTGCGCAGATTCCATGAACGCACTGCGCATGGCGCTGAGCAGATGAGCGTTCTTGAAAGCAAGATCGCGATTGATTTCCGCGTAGACCACTCCTATTCCAATCTCTGCGCCGCAGAGGTCACGCAACATCTGCAGGCACGACGCAGTTGGCTGGTACAGCGCCAGTTGCCCCTTGCGATTGGCGTGATACCTGGGCTGGGTGGCAGTAAGAGAGAAATCACGGCAATGCGGTGCTAGACGTTGAGCGTCGAACGGAAGCGTGGGGCGATCAAGCCAGAGGTTCACGCGGTCGAAACCGTCATGAAGAAGGGTGAGACGCGGTGAATACTGTTTGAAGCGATTTTTCATGATGAGTTTTCTGGTGCATAGGTACGACGTAGTTGCGGGCGTTGCGTGAAAATCGACCGTGAAGCTTTCGATGGAAACAGCGCAACGCTTGCAACGCTGGGATCAAATGCAGTGGCGGCGCAGGTGGTACGGCAGCGCACTCAGGCGGCGCGAGATGGTGCTTTTGTCGAAGCCCAGCTTGTCGCTGATTTCGGCCATCGAGCGACCCTCTTCGCGCATTCGATACATCTCGCGGGTCAATTTGTCAGAGGAGACGCAGGGTTGACACTGGCGTTCAATGTGGCCACCGGCCATGCGGATGTTCTCGATTTGCGGTTTGTGGCCTGTTGCGGCGAGCAGGCTGCCGACCATGGGCGCCGCCATATAGGCTGACGCGAAATCCTCGTCGGGCTCGCAGCAGGAGACGGTGAAAGCCGCATCGAAATAGGTTGGCAGCAGGAGTTCTTCGTCCTTGCTCAACGCCTGGAAGACAGCGATGCTGAGCACACCCTCGGACTCAATAGCTTCCTTGAATGCGTTCAGATCAGCGTCGGACCAGCGTACCTTTTTGTGCGCAGGGGGTACTGCCACCACCAGGGTTTCCAACGGCTTGACCTTGCCGATCAGTGCGCGCCCCTCGGGACTGCGATAGTCCGGCGGCGTAGAGGTCTTGGGACCCAAAACGGTGACGCCGTCCTCCTTGTCGGAGAACTGCTGCAAGTGGCGCTTCAGTTCGCGGGCCGAAGCATGGTCGGCAGCACGGATTCGGATGACAGTTTGCGTACCGACAGGCAAGCCATAGAGCGTGCCGTGAATGTGCAGATCCTGCGCCAAGCCGAAGATGGCGAGCGTGCAAGATACGGTGGGAGGCAGTGAAAGAGCGTAGCAGCGGGGAGGCGCAGCGACGGCGAGGGCTGCACCAGTTGGTGGCGTCCGTGTGCTGGCAGGTGTTTCTTTTTTCTGAGACAGGGCGAGGGGCGTGGGCGTGCTTGGCTCGGAGTGATTGGAATTACTCATAAATTAAGGCTCCTTGGGTCGGTTAAAGAAAAGCAGGCAAAGCAAAGCCCCCGCACCTGCAAGGCAGGTACGTTCTGGATGACAGGTGGATAGGGGCTGTTCAGTGCCCCAGCACTACGCTGGAGTTAGAACTTGGGTGGGCTCTCGACGAGCGCTCGGATGGCTGCGCGAGACCAGCCGACAGAGCGGCGGCCAAGCGGAACGGGGGCTGGATAGATACCCTGTCTGATGCCCTCGTACCAAGCCGAGCGCGAGACTGGGTAAACGGTCAGCACGTCTTCGAGGCGCAGATAGCCATCACCCTCCAGGCTTACGCTGGGGGCGCGGCGAACAGGCTTCTTATAGGGCGCGGTGCGGTCGAATTCGACAGCGGTATCCGGTGAGATGGGGCCAACCGACGCGACTACCTCAGCGGCCTGATTGGAGACAGCAGCGATCACGTTGACGCTCGTGTGACTGCCCTCCAAAGGCTGGTGCTTCACGCCCTGCAGCGTCTTGGACTTATTCATGCCCACAGGCAGTTTGAGGGCGCTCAGGCGAATCGGTACAGGAAAAGACGTGCCGAACTTCGGCGTGCTGACAGGGGCGGCGATGTTGGAGTTCATGACGGCGTTTGATGCGACTGCTGCAATGCCATCACTATGAATTAGACGCCCCATCAACAAAAGATGTAGGCTTCAGTTCAAACGTTTAAGTGTCCGTTTGTATGTTTCCGAACCCCTCAGATCAACCAGCTCCACGCTTTCTATCGTCGATGGTTTGAAGACGTCTCTGCAGACGCTCAACTTCGTCTTTCTCCAGGGACTCCACCGCACTTTGGACCGCGTTGCGCACGCTGGTCGTACTGCCAAGACCCGGCATTCCGATCTCTTTGCAGAACTTGCTCATTGTTGCGTAAAGGCCTTGATTTCTCTTACCTGTACTTTCGACCATTAGTTTCTCAACCGGCCACTTTGGGCGCAGTCCGTAGTCGTAAATGGCAAGAGCAACAAGGAGCTTGGCCCAGGCTTCTTTTGGAGAATTCTCTAGCTCTTTTGACTCTGATGGATTTTTAGCAGTTGCACCTGTCTCTGGGGAAACAGCTGTTTCAAGTTGCGATCTATGAAGACTTGGCGGCTTCAGCTTGAAAAATTCCTTAGGCACCTTCAGTCCAGGAAATGGTTTTTCATCACGCACCCACTTCACAAAGGGCCCTAGCAAGATGCGTGTTTTCTCCGTTACTGCATCGTCCTTGTCCCGGTCTTCTTTAGGCAGTGCATCCGGTGCGTTACGAACCCAGTCTTTCAACGTCCTCAAGTGGTTGCCGTACTTCTTGGTTCTTTTATCGCCCTTCTCTTTCAACTTGTTGAACGTCTTCTCATTCGCAACGATGTTGTGAACCGTATAGACGGCGTGCTGCAGAGTGACTGTGTAGCGTTTGCTCCATGACTCCCAAGCTGGCGTGTTCTTGATCACATCGTCCTTGTCAGGACCTTGAACCGCTTTTTCTGCAGCCACACGTTCTCTGGTCTGGGCTGCCCTTCTAGTAGACGCTCCATTTTTCGCGGGGGCTACTTTCTTGGTTAGTCTCTCATCCGTGTTCTGTTCATTCCCCGTAGCGTTGTCAACTCCGTCCGAGGATTGGGATGCGCGAGCCATAGTTATCCTTTGAAATTAACGTGCTAGCTCAACTCATTGAGGATGAGTCAAAGCGTTTTTTCCTTGTAAGTACATAGCCCACTCGCCCATAAGCTTCCGGCGTTTCTCCACCATGTCGGAGCGATGGTAGGCACGCACCGTGGCATCACCGACGATGTGCGACAGCGCGATCTCCAACATGTCGTGGTCATAGTGGGCAATGTCAGCGCCCCAAGTCCGGAAGCTGGCACGGAAGCCATGGACTGTGTACGGCTGGTGCATTCGACGCAGCAACTGTGTGAGAGTCATATCACTGATAGGCTTGTTCTTGGTGCCAGGAAAAATCAGACCAGCAGGCTCTGTGCCATCTGGCCACAGACCTCGCGCGTGTTGCAAAACATCCCAGGCTGCTTGAGAAAGTGGCACGGAATGCTCCCGGCCTGCCTTCATGCGCTCCTTGGGGATCGTCCACGTTTTGGTCTTGGCATCAATCTCTTCCCACACAGCTCCGCGCACTTCACCGGAACGAGCTGCCGTCAAGACGATGAACTCGAAAGCCCACTTCACACTATCACTGGAGCGACTCTTGCGGACCTGCTCCAGCAAAGCACCAACCTGCTCATGAGGGCACGATGCATGGTGTTCCACCGCGCGCGCCTTAGTGTTTTTTGGTAGCGCTTTCTTGAGTTGGTCCCACTGTTCGCTATCGAGCCCAACGCAGTAGTCGCGGGCTGCAGCATAGTTCACCACGGTGCGGATGCGTTGCAGCACACGGGAGGCGGTTTCAGCCTTGGTCTTCCAGATGGGCTCCAGGACTTCGCGGATTTGCTCCCGCGTCAGTTCCGCGATGGGCTGCTTGCCGAATTTTGGGAAAGCGTAGGTGGTCAGGGTGTTGATCCACTGGTCGGCGTGTTTGGCGTTCTTCCAATCGTCCTTGTTGGCAGCGTGGTACTCGTTGGCACATTCCTCGAAGCTCCGGCGCTTCCGATCCGCTTCAATGCGCTCTGCAAGCATGCGAGCCTTTTCTTGGTCGCGCTGGTCAATGGGATCAACTCCATCGTCCACAAGCTGGCGGTACTTCTTGGCGCGTTCGCGGGCTTCGGCCAGCGTCCAGTCGGCCAGCGGGCCGAGGCCCATGTCGCGTTTTTTCTGGTTCAGGGTGTAGCGCAGAATCCAGGACTTGCTGCCAAAGCGACTAATCTGGAGGTACAGCCCGCCGCCGTCGTGATAGAAACCCGGCTTGCTGAGATTTTTGATTTGGACCGCCGTCAGCCGGTCGCGTGCTTTGCTCACTGTCGGACCTTCCGCATTGTTTGAGGCGATTTGCCAGGCCATCTTTCTAACCATATTTTATGACTGGATGGCGCTGGATTTTTTGGAATGTGGCTGGAGGTGGCGCAAGGAGAGAATCGCTCGCAAAGCCAGTGCTGACGCGGATTTCTAGTACGTCAATGCACCTCTTTGGATAGCTTCGGATTCGCCTTCGTGCGGTCGCCCTCTCCGCCAAAATCAGTGCAGCACAAGCTGAACGCAAAAAGCCACCTTCCGGTGGCTTTTTGCGTTGGACGTGCCGATGCCAACAATCCTCCGCTATGGTCAACCTCGGCAGCCTATCGCCTTGAAGTACCTGACGTAAGCAACGCTCGGGGTAACGCCTAGCAATCCCTCCTGCTGACATAAAACACTCCGTCAATATCTTCGTCCACCTCCAGTTCAATGCAACTGAGCCCGGTGGCACCAGAGAGCGACCATGCCGTATCGGCAATGGCGCTGTGGTTGGCGACCACCAAGCCCAAGAGCTTGGCGACGTCGCTTGAAGGGTGGTGCGGCCACGTCACGCCCACATCGATGTTCTTGCCGTCGTCGCTGCAACTCAGGTGGATTCTTGCATCGACTACGGGCGTGCTGGTCCCCTCTGTGCTGTCGGCGCCAGCTTCGTCTCTGGCGTTTTTGCGGAGCATCGAGGCCACAACGTCCAGCGCCGCACCGGGGTCTTCTTCGCCGACCATGGATTCGCGCAAATGTACGGGGTTGATGGAATGGGATTGCATGATTAACCTCCTGTTCGAACCACTGCGGAGACGCTGTTTGCGATTCACACAACTGCTGGCACCATCAAATTCGATAGCACTACAGCCTTGCAAATCAAGCGATAACGGCTTCCGGTTCTGATTCATTAGGGATTTGATAACCACAGGCATCTGTCAGAAATAGGCGCACACCCCGGTAAGACAGACAAAAATCCGTGTGTGCAGCCGTGGGTTGCAAGGCCGTGTTTCCTGCAAAGTTGAACCGTAATCGTCGCCCGTCGCCGCAACTTGAAGTAGCTATGACTTAAGGAGCATTCCGAATGCCTATGGAGTTGCTGTTTGCTCTTGCACAGAGCCAGCTGCCCACGACTGTGGACAGCCCGGCGGACATTGATCGCCTTCGCGTGTTGGCCGCCGCGGACTTGGTCAAGGCATCGCTGCCCGATGTGGACAGCCCCATTCAGCGGGCGGAAGTGACGGCAATTTCGTTTCAGGGACAGGCCGCCTTGGCCAAGGCGTATCCAGGGCACCCCTTTACGTTCCGGACCCACGTGTTGCCAGGGCCGGTTTTTCCCGAATGGCTTGCACCGCTGGACGCGTCACGCGTCGATCGCAAATCCACGAAGACGACGTTGGACTCCTGAGCGCCAGAAGGCCTTTGAAGATATAGCCACTGAGGCAGCGGTCTTGCGCCATAGCCGCTGCCCTCCGTTTGATGCCGCGGTCTTGCGCAGACCGCGCCCCAACTTCGAGCACCTTCGTCAATGCAGCAGCACGCCTGCGGGCACGCAAATGCTCGATCTTCGATGGGAAGCTCACAAGCGGTCTGCCTGCAACTGGCTGACGCTCTGAATTGATCGATCCGGACGGCGCGAAACCGGAGGTACGGGCCCATAACACCACGTGCGACTGGCGAGCACCAATTGCAACCAAAGGCAACAAAAGGAGCGTTGCTTCGGGTATCGCCGTTGTCTGACAGACGGTCATTGCGTGGTTTGCTGAAATCAACCCGTCGACCATTGAGGCAACGACCAAGGTCATTGAGATCTACCCCATTTTTCCAAAGGACATCGCCATGAAACGCCACCCACAACAGCCCGGAATGCGTGCTCTTGCTGCGTTTGTAGGTACCGTTGTACTCGCAGTGCTTGCCGCTGTCTCCGCCATAACGCCGGACGTTGTTGTCCAGTCTGCGGATTCGACAGCCATGCTGCCAAGCGGGCTCGAAGAGATTCTTCCGGCCAACCTGTTCGAGTGATCTCGCGCTGACAGGGCAGTAGGCCGAAGTGCCAGCGTCGGACCCGTAGCCTGCCAATTGGGTGCCGCTGCAACAATAACTAGAAAAAACGATAGCATCGGCGTACCATTTGGCGCTGCACACCGCCGTTTCAGGGGGTGGTCCAGAAATGGAGGACGATCATGAACTCCCGTTTTCGAATGCCTGCAGGTTCGCCGATCCAAGCTGTTCGCAACCTGTGGCCCGTTGCAGCCATAGCAGTGGCGGCGGTAGTGCTGGGTTGCACCAGCCCGCGTGATGGAGCGCTGGATGAGTTTTCACGCTGGCACGATGGCGCACGTGCCCAAGCCCAGGCAGGCACGCTGACTTGGAGTGAGTTTTACCGCCAAAGCTTTGACCGGCTGACTGCAATGCCGCCATCGCTGCAGCAGGACACCCGGCTTGAAAATACCGTGCTGCTGCTCTCCACAGCCCGCAAGTACGAATCCCAGGAAATCAGCGCACAGCAATTTGCGTCTGAGCGTGATCACATCGAGAACCAGCTGCAGGCCCGTCTGCGATAAAGCGCCGACTCTCCAGGGCCGATCAAGGCAGGTCCCCGAATTTCAGGCTCTACCTGCCACGGATCCCCTCAGCGCAGTGGAGCGCCCTGCGCCACGATGGCAATGCGGCGCCGCAACGCTGCGGCAGCCTCTGCGTCCCCTGCTGACTCTGCGCGCTGCTGTTGAAGCACCAGCCAGGCCATGAGCGGTCTGCGCCACCCCTGAGCAGACGCGGTGTCCGTCGCTGCCGCCATCACTGCCGGGTTGGCGCGGCCGGTTTGAAACAGCACACCGGCGGCCACCAGCCGTGACAAGGGGTCTTGCACCGCAGCCAAGGCGGCTGCATCGCCCGTTACCGCCACTTTGCGCTGCGGCTCCGGCAGCAATGGCACTCGGGAAGGCTCCAGACGCCCGGCCAGGTAGTCTGCGTAAGCTATTTCTGCCTCCGCCGCGTCGGCGCGCAGAGCCTCGAAGCGGTCGCAGGGGCCGGGCACCAAGCTCGCCACCAGGGCAGCGCACCGCATCAGCTCCAGGCGTGCGAGCAGGTCCGGACGGCCTGTGCGGGCCACTTCGGCGCGGGCCCGGTCCCATTCAAGCCGTTCGACACGGGTGTTGCCCCCAAGGTACGCATCGACCGCCTTTTGGGCCGACGCGTGGGCATTCATCTGCCAGTCCGGCACAGGGGGTTTGCTGGAACAGGCCGTCAACAGCACCACTGCCACCATCGCCGCGCCGAGCGCTGCGCTACTCCGACGGGCTTTGCGGATTGGGGAATACCGGCCTGCCTGTCCCGCCAGCAGTCTGAAAGCAGCAATGTTCATGGCAGTTTGAGCTCCGTGTCCCGCGCAAAAGGCCACTTGCGGTTGATCTCGTTGACCAGGCTTTCGACCTTGCGCAAATTGCTCTCCACCTCGGCCCGCAGGGCGCCCAGTTCGGTCGTGGCCTCCCGGGCGTTGGCACCGATGGCCTGCGCCTCGACCAGCACGGCGTCCACCTTCTGCAAGCTGGTGCGGGTGTCGGCCAGCAAGGCGTTGAGCTGGCCCACGGCGGCGCGCACTTCAGGCACCAGCGCGTCCTTGTTGCCGTCGCTGCCGAACACCTGGCGGTCGGCGCGCGCGGCCATGCCGTCGAGCCGCGCCAGCAAAGCATTCGTGCGCTCCAGGGTGGACACGATCTTCTTGGCGTCGGCCTCGTTGCCCATCAGCACGCCCAGCACGCCGCCCGGGCCATTGAGCCGCTCGGTGAGCGTGCGCACCTGGGCCAGGCTGCCGCCCAGGGCCGCGTCCTGCGCCGTGAGCGCGTTCAGATTCGTGAGCAGTTCGCGCGCCGACGCCATGAGCTGCGGGATCTCGGCCGTGGCGTCGCCGCGCAGCACTGGGCGCACGGCCCCGTCGAGCAGGGGCTCATCGCCGAGCATGCCGGTGTAGGCACGGATGTTGGTGCCACCGACGATGCCACGCACCAGCGTGAACACGCTGGATTGGCGCAGCCAGTGCGCGTCCTTGCGCGGCACGTCGACGATGATGCGGGCGTTGCCCTCGTTCGCCAGTTCGATGCGGCGCACGCGGCCGATGGGAAAGCCCGAGAAGGTCATGTCCATGCCCACGACCACGCCTTCGGAATCGTCGGCCGTCAGCACCAGGGTCTGCGTGGGCTCGAAGGCGCCGCGCGCATACAGCAGGTACAGCCCCGAGCCCACGATGAGCGCCAGCGTGAAGATCAGCAACGCCGCCGCCTTGATCTCCAGATGCGCCACGGGCCGCAGGGTCTCCACGGAGGGCTCGTTCAGCGCATCGGCCGGCGCGGGCGGCGGGCCGGGAGGATGGGTTCGGTGGGATGAGTCGTTCATGGGCCAGATCAGGGGTACAAGGATTTTGCAGGCTGTGGCACAAGGGTGGCGTTAGCGGTCGGTAACGGTCGGTAGCGCGTGGCGGTTATTCGGACGGGCAGCAACGGTCAGTAGTAGTTGCCCATCAGGGAGGCCACTTCGATCAGCAGCAGCACCGCGAACATGCGCGCCAGACCGCCGAGTTCGGAATCAGGCTGCGTGCGATCGCCCGAGTCGTACAGGCCCGCGGCCATCGGTATCAGCGCCACGGCCAGCGCAAAAAACACCGTTTTCATCGCAAACACCATGGTCACGCTGGGGCTGAACACCTGCCCGAACATGCGCGTGTAGCTCTGCAGCCCTGCGAGGTTGAAACCATACACCCCCAGATACGCCAGCACCAGGGACACCACGCAGCTGAGCGCGGCGAGCGTGATGCAGGCGAACACGCCGGCAATGACGCGGGGCAGCAACTCGATGCGCACGGGGTCCGAGCCCTGCGCGCGCAGCGCGTCGAAGCGTCCGTTTTGCTGCAGGCGGGTGATCTGCGTGCCGTTGGGAATGGTGCAGCGCATCGCCACGAACAGCGCAGCGGTCAGCGGGATCAGCTCCAGCACCAGCACCCGGATGACCATCTCGAGCGCATAGCGCGACAGGCCGTAGCTCAGCGCCGTGACCACCACGATGCGGGTGAGCACCAGGCTGATCAGCGCGGCCAGCACCGTGAAGCCCAGCAACACCGGCGCGGTGTCGAGGTACAGGTGGCGGGCCAGTGCGCGGCGGGTGCCCCGGCCGTAGCTGGACGGCGACAGCACCAGCACCAGCATCACGGCGCCCAGGTAGAGGATGCGCCACCACGCCACCGCCCAGCGCCGCGCGGTGCTCCACACGCGTTCGGGTAGGGACAGGCCGGGCAAGCGCGCAATCATGGGGGGATCATAGCGGGCGAGCCGTGGCCGCCATTGCAGGGAATGCCTGCTGGTTTTCATGAATTTTTTCGACCCTCCCGCTTGATGGACAAGCGGTACCAGCTATCAATTAAATAGCAAAAGCCTGGAAGTGAAGCACATGCCCACGGACTGGCCTAACCAGCGCCCTGCAGGCCGTATTTGCGCAGCCGTGCCGAGATAGCCGCCGCGCTACACGTGCCGCTTGCCCACACCCGTACCATTCGCCGCCGCGGGCTGGGCGTCTGCGCGCTCGTGCAAGGCTTCGATGATGTGGCAGTGGGCATCCGACCCGTCGCAGCGGCCGCGCAGCGCCAGCAAGTCCGCTTCCAGCGCCTGCAGCTCTGCCAGCCGGCTGCGCACGTGCTGCAGGTGCTGATCCAGCGTGTCGCGTGCAGCCTCGCAGTCGGCTTTGCGGTTCCAGTCCAGCGCCAGCAGCGTGCGCACCTCGTCCAGCGACATGTCCATGGCACGGCACAGGCGGATGAAGCGCAGGCGGTGGACATCGTCGGCGCTGTAAAGGCGGTAGCTGTTGTCCTCGCGCGCTCCGGGGGTCAGCAGGCCTTCTTTCTCGTAGTAGCGGATGTTGGCGGCCGACACGCCCGACTGGCGGGCCACTTCGCCAATGCGGTGCTGGGGAAGTGGGGCAACAGTCTGCGTCATGGCTTGACCTTCAAGTGACTTCAAGGTTTCCAATGATGCCATCGCTTTGCAAAACCATGATCCCTGCAAGGATCACCACCGAGAAAGTCGCCATGTCTGCCAACTGCCAGCACCCACACAACCACCACAAAGATGGCCACGGGCACAGCCACGACCACGGTCCCGCCAGTGCCGACCCGCGCTACCGCCGCATCTTGTGGGTCGCCCTGGTGGTCAATGCCGCCATGTTCGCGCTGGAGATCGGCGCCGGGCTGCAGTCCGGCTCGGCGTCCCTGCTGGCCGACGCCATCGACTTTCTGGGCGACGCTGCCAACTACGCGCTGTCGCTGTGGGTGCTGTCCATGGCCCTGGCGTGGCGTGCCAGGGCGGCGCTTGTCAAAGGCGTGAGCATGCTGGCCTTCGGCATCGCCGTGGTGGGGCGGGTGGCGTGGGGCATCTGGCAAGGCGTTCCGCCCGAACCCCTGACGATGGGGGGCGTCGGCCTGCTGGCACTCGCCGCCAACCTGGGCGTGGCGGTGCTGCTGTACGCCTACCGCGATGGCGACGCCAACATGCGCAGCGTGTGGCTGTGCACCCGCAACGACGTGCTGGGCAACCTGGCGGTGATGGTGGCGGCACTGGGCGTGTTTGGCACGGGCACCGCCTGGCCGGACCTGGCAGTGGCAGCGGTCATGGCATGGCTGGCCATCAGCGGCGGCTGGAGCGTGATTCGCCAGGCGCGCCAGGAGCTGGCCACTGGTGCCAACGCGAGCAGCGGCGCGCACTGACATGCGGGTGCATCTGGCCACGCGCCTGGACGCCCCGCCCGACTGGGTGGCCCGGCAATTGCACACCACGGCGGCCTTTCGGCATGTGACGGCGCCGCTGATGCGGTTCCAGCCGGCCAATGGCGAGCCCTGGCCCACCCATTGGACGGCGGGCAAGCTGGAGCTTCACATGTGGCTGCTGGGTGTGGTGCCGATGGGAGCGCAGACTGTGTGCATTTCCATCGAGCCCGCACAGCAATCGGGGCAGTGGCCCACCCTGCGGGACAACGGCCACGGACAACTCCTGCGCCGCTGGGACCATCGCATCACGCTGGAGGCCCTGCCAGACGGGGCCACGCTGTACACCGACGACATCGATGTCGTGGCACGCCATGTGCCCTGGCTGATGACACCGCTCAGCACTGCGCTGGCCCGCCTGTTCTTTCTTCACCGGCAACGCCGCTGGCGCGCCCTGGCCGCGGCGTTCCGCACGCGGGAGCGTACCGCCGACGCGGCGCCTGCGTCGCCAGCCCATCGGCGGCGCGCTGTGGATGATCTGCTGAACACCTTCGACACGATCACAGACGCAGCACCGGCCAGCCGATGGCGGTGGCTGGAGGCTGCGCACGTACTGGGTCAATCCTCTCAGGGACTGCATTGGCGAACGCACTGCGCGATGCTGCGCTACGCATGGTTGTTGGGGGACCGTCGCGAGGCCATGGGCCAGTTGCTGCGCTTGGCGCTCGTGCCGATCGGCCATCTATTCGCACGCCTGCCCGCAGGGAACATCGGACGCACGCACGTGAGCGCATTGAAACCCATGGCGCCACCGGCGGAAGTGGAAGGCCTGATCAAGCAGGCTCTCGGCAACTCGGTGCGTTCAACCGACGCCTCGGGTTGTGAAGATGCGCGGGGCGGAACTGTGCGATCAGCCAAGCCCAGGACGTGAAATCTATCTGCGCACTGAAGCTCGCGTGCCCATACCCTGCCTCCGGCCGCTGGTGTGCGGCAGCTCACTGCAGCGGTCGAAAAACGCTTCGAGTTCCGTCGACTTGTCAAAAACACCGTCGGCACCCAGCGCCTCGCACTGGCGGCGAATGTCCGCCGTAGCGTAGTTGGACAGCACGTACACCTGCTGGGCCTGCGTGCCCTGGCGGGTGGTGTTGTGCTGCTTGGCCCAAAGCCCTTTTCGGTGCTTGAGCGCCTCCAGCACGTCCAACCCCGAACCCTCCTCCAGGAAAAGATCCACCACCGCCAGCTGCCAGTCTTCGCTCCATTGCGACAGCGCCTCGATGGCGTCGCTGGCGGTCGCAGCCACGGCGACCACCTGGGCGTCGGCCAATTCTTCCAAGGCAGGTATGAGGGTTTCCTGAATGGTCTTGTTGTCTTCAACGAGGATGGTGCTGAGGGGCATCTGACACCTTGGTCTCTGTTTTACTGGGTGAAGCCTACAATCTCGCTTGATCCGACATCCCGGCGTGTAGGCGATAGCGCCGCGTCCCCGATGGGAGAAGCGAAATCTTCGTACTCAGCGAGACCTTACAAATGCCCGCCGCCCAGCCAACGCCGCCCTCCGACATTGCGCAGATCCTCCAAAACAACCTGGAGGCCGCCGATCAGATCAAGGCTACGGCGAACGAGCTCGATGTGGTGCATGCCGTGCTGGCCACCCAGATACCCCCGGATGCACTCCAGGGCGATCTGGAAGCCGCCGTCAAACGCACGGACCAGCTCGAACAGCAGCTCAGCGAGACAGCCGAAGCACTCGACCAATCCAACGAGCTGCTTCAACGCCACATTGAGAGCGGGTCAAAGGGCTAGGTCCCTCAACCTGCGCAGGCGTACCTGTCACCTGTCACCTGGCAGAGCCTGTCACTGCAGAAGTCCAGCGCACACACGGCGGGCTTGCCCACACAGCGTGACCACGCCCCCTCCCTCGCACACAAAGACTTGTCCTGCAGCTACGCCCGGGTGCGACCCCGCGCAGGGCGGTTGGCCGGGCTGGCGCTTCTCGGCCGTGGGCTGTTGGCGTGCTCAAGCCACAGCAGCGAGTCCATCTGCGACAAAAAACGGCGCAGGTAGTCGGGCGAGAGGTCCTGCATCAGGCTGAGCGAGCGCAGCATCAGCTTGTGCGGATTCAGCGGCCCGGCATTCTCGGGCCCGCGGTCGATGGCCTGTGCGACCTGCTGCTCGGCCGAGATGCGCGACCACACCTCGCTGAACTGGCGCACGCTTTTCATGTCCGACGCACTGGCACCACCTTCAATGCGCACCTGGTCCGCATCGGCCTGGGCCCGCGCGTCCAGCTCGCGGTTGAGCTGCGCAAGTGGCGACTCCACCGGTGATGGCAACGGGGGTACCTTGTCGCACGTTGCCGCCTGGTGTGCTGCGGCGGCCCCCTGCGCGTACGCTGCCAACGCCCGCTGCAGACTCAGCGCCAGAAACTGTTGCACCGCCGCAGGCTGCTGCTGCAAGCGATCTGCCAGGACCTCCAGGTAGCGATAGCGCACCGGGTCGTGGCGGTCGGCCCCCTGGGCGCGCAGTGATTCCAACGTGGGTTCTTCACTCATTGCGCGGGCTTGGCGCTGGAGGCCTTCGGGACAGGGGCCATCTCCACACGGCGGTTCTGCGCACGGCCCTTCTCGTCCCCATTGGAGGCCACGGGTTGCTCCGCGCCGAAGGCGGCAGCGAACACCTGCGACGAGGGCATGCCCTCGTCGATCAACGCCCGCGCCACCGTCAGCGCGCGCTGTGCCGACAGCTCCAGGTTGTCGGCAAAGCGCTGCTGGCTGCCGCGCAGCAGCGTGGTGTTGTCGGTAAAACCGCTGACCATCAGCATCTCGTCACGCTCGCGCAGGTACACCTGCAGCGGTTGCACCAGGCTTTTGAGCAACTGGCGCCCCTCGGGCCGCAGTTCGTCGGAGCCCGCCGCGAACAGCACGCTGCCGCTGATGCCGATGCGCCCGTCATTCACCGTGACGCGGCCACTGGCCAGCGGGCCGGCCAGGGCCTTTTCCAGCGCCATGCGCCGCTGCTCCTCGTGCTGGCGCTTTTCCACCTCGTGCTTGAGGCTGGCCACCAGGTCGATCTGCACCACCAGCACGCCCACCAGAATGAGCACAAAAGCACCCAGCAGGCCCGCCATCAGGTCACCGAACACCGCCCAGACCGGGGCGGTCTGCTCGGAGCCGTCGTCCACGCTGTCGATGGTGTCGTCCAGCCCCATCATCCGGCCACCTCCGGCTCGGCGGCGGCCACCGCCCTGCCCTTGAGCCGGCGCAGGTCTTCCACAATGCCTTGCTGCGACGCAATGCTCAGGTCGATCACTTCACGCGCCTGCGCCACGTAGTAGGCCAGTTGCTCGTCGCTGCGCGACAGGGACTGGCCGATGGCGCCTTCGATGCGCTGCAGGCTGTCCATGAGCTTGTCGTTGCTGGCGGTGAACAGCCCCACGCCGTGTCCGAACGCCTCGCCCAGGCTCGACAGCTCCACTGCGCTGGCGGCCACGTGGGTCGCCGCTTCGTCCGCCTTGCCGACCTGGCTGTCCAGCGCCTGTGCAAACTGCGACGCCGCCTGCTCCAGCACCGACGCCGCCGTGCCCACCAGGGATTCGATGGCGCCGCGCTGCTGGGCCGCGGCTTCGTTGACGGACTGCAGCAGCGTGCCCAGTTGCTCCATCATGGCCGTGCGCTCGGCCAGCGCCACGTTGTCGCGCTCGCTCAGTTGCGTCATCTCGTGGCGCAGCTGGGCGATGACCTCGGCCGCGGCCTGCGGCACGTCAGATGCTGTTTGCAGCAGCCGGGTGAGCGGTGCCTCCAGTGCCGACCCCAGCGTGGCCAGATGCTGGGCCACGGCCTCCTGCAAGTCCTCCAGGCGGTCGACCGCCGCACGCCCGCGTTCGGCCTCGGCATCGCGCAGCGCGGCCAGCTCGGTGCGCCACACGCCTGCCAGCGCATCCATGCGGTCGCCCTGCGCCTGCAGCCACTGGGCCTCTGCGTCGGTGCGGGTGCGCAGCAAGGCTTCGGACTGGTCCATCAGGCGCGCGGTACCGTCCAGCGTCTTGGCCACCTGCTCGCCCATGCGTCCGGTGAGCCCCGTCACGGCGGTCTCGAGGGCGTCGCACACGGCCTGCTGGCGCTCCAGCGTCTGGGTGCTCACGCGCTGCCATTCGGCCGTCAGCGACTGCGCAATACCCTCCATGGACGCGTTCCAACCGGCCAGGCGCGCCTGGTCGGCCGCCATCTGGGCGGTGTGGGAGTGCGCCACCGTGTCCTGCAACGACGACAGCAGCGCACCGGAGCGCTCGTCGAACGACTGCGTAGCTGCCTGCAGCGACTCGCCCAGCTGCTTTGCGGCACCTTCGAGCGCCTGCGTTACGCCCTGTTGCTGCGCCGCGGCCTGCTCACCCGAACGCTCCCATTGGACTGCGATCGAGCGGGCGGTGTCTTCCATCGATGCGCGCCAGCCGGCAATGCGCTGCGCGTCGGCCGCTGCCTGGGCTGCGTGGGTGTGCGCCACGGTATCTTGCAGCGATGCGACCAGGGCCGTGGAGCGCTGCTCGAAGGCCTGGGTGGCCGCCAGCAGGGACTGGTCCAGGCGCGCTGTGGCGCCCTCCAGCGCGTCGCGCATGCCCTGCTGCTGTTCCACGGCGCGTGTGCCCGCCCGCTCCCACTGCGCCGCGAGTGTCTCGCCCATGCCCTCCATCGACCGGGTCCACCCGGCCAGGCGCTGTTCGTCGGCCGCCTTCTGGGCGGCGTGCGACTGTGCCGCGGTGTCCTGCAGGGCCGCGTGCAGCGCTGCGGAGCGTTGCTCGAACGACTGGGTCACCGACTGCAGTGCGCCATCGAACCCGCCCATCAGGCGGTCTTGCACCTGCGTGTGCTTGTCCAGCGCCGATGTCCAGGTGTCCGAGACCTGGCGTGCCGTACCCTCCCACTGGGCCGACAGCGCGTGCATCTGGGCTGCGGTGGCATCGGCCAGCCGCTGGTGCGCGCGTTGCGATTCCTGCGCCAGCTCGGCCATGGCCTGCTCGACCACGGGCCGCAGCGTTTCGCCGGCCACGCGGGCGCTGGCGCCCAGGCTGTCGTGCAGCGATGCACCCACGGCGCCCGCCAGTTGGGTGTACGCCGACGACGCCTCGGTGTGAAACTCCTTTTGCTGCGCCAGCAATTGATCGGCCAACTGGTCGTGCCGCCGGTCCAGCCCGTCCACCAGGGCCTGCAGCCGTTCGGCGATCAGCGGCATCGCTTGCGCCTGTTGCTGCAGGGCCTGGAAGGTCTCTTCGCGGCGATGGCTGGCCGAGAACGCGCGGAACACGGTGGGAATGCGTGCGTCGAGCTGGCGCACGGCCGCCAGGCGCTCGCGGCGCGCCATGGCAGACAGCAGGCCCAGCATGGCCGAGGCGGCCACGCCCGCCACCGAAGTACCGAACGACAGGCCCAGGCCCTTGATGGGCTCGGCCAGCGCGGCACGGATGCCCTCCAGGCTGCCCGAGGTCTCCAGCGCAAACACCGCGCCCTTGAAGGTGACCACCATCCCGAGGAAGGTGCCCAGCATGCCCAGCATGACCAGCAACCCCACCAGATACGGCGTGAGGGCCGGCCCCGGGAGCACGGCGCGCTCCCCTTCGATGCGCTGGCGCACCGGGTGGCGCAGTGCGGCGGGCAGGCGGTCGAGCCAGGGGCCCAGGTCCACCAGAGGCTGCTGCGACCCCTCCGCCAGCGCGGCGGTCAATGCGGTGGTGCCATGGCGAAACTGCATCAGCTCGAACGCGCCCAGCACATAGACCGCGCCGATCGTCACCGTCATCGCCAGCGCCAGCGGGCTCGACCCCACGAATCCCCACCCTACCCAACCCACTGCCGCCAGGCCCAGGGCAAATACGGCAGCCATCACACTCTTGTTCATTCGTGTCGTTCCATGTTCTCGTTGCGGGCTGCTTCCAGCAGGCCCAGGATCGGTTGCAGCCGCACATGCATCTCGGCCAGAAGCAGCGCCTGCATGTCGCGCTCGAACGCGTGCAGCCACCCGCCGGGCTGCCGCCAGCGCTGTGGTTCATCCGGCAGGCCCTGGGCCGAAAGCCGCTCCTGGTGGGCGCGGCGCAATTGCACCAGGCGCCGGTCCAGGTGGGCGGACAGGGAGGCCCACAGGCGCTGCTCGCGCACAAAGCTCAGTTGTTCCATCACGGTATCCAGGGCCGCCAGTTGCCTCAGGCGCCGGGAGCCCTGCGACACCCCGTGGCGCACCTGCGCGCGCAAGCCCAGCAGCTTCGCATCCATCTGCTTTTGCAGGCCCAGGTAGCGTGGCGCATGAAAGCCGTACTCGGCCTCGGCCTGCGGGTCCGGCGCCTGGGCACGCGTGTTGTCGGCGCGCTCGCGGGCCGGCTTGGGGGGCACAGGTTTGGACGACGCCAGCGCCGTCAGCTCCGCCTGGGTGCGTTCGAAGGCAGCCTCCAGCGCAACCATGTCCACGCCGGTCGCGTCAGGCGCCAACGCTTGCGGGAACGAGTCGATGGCATGCAGCGACCGGCTGAGCGTGACCGCATCCACCGTGCTCAGCCACTGGCCCAGCTCCTGCGCCACATCGGCACGCGCAGCCGCGCCCGCATCGGCCTGCATCCATTGCTGAAGCAGGACCACGAGTCCGGAGCTGCTGAGTGTGTGTTGCGGATACATCCCTGAGAAACCATTCACTGCGCTTGCCGCCGCCCCAGAGGGAGAAAGCACCAGGGAACGGGTCCCCCACGGGCAAAACCGCGTATTTTCGCAGGAACCGGCCTACTGCCCGCCGGGCGGCCCCTGGGGTTGCAGGTGTTACATCTGCGGCACACCGGCAACGCAAGGCTTCCCTATGGGCATTCCGCCCCACCCGCCCTTGACGAGCGACAAGTCCGGCACGCGTATTGCATGGTCCAATCCAAGTCCGCATCCCGCACGGCCCTGCACTGCCCCACCCATGTCGAGCTCCCCCGCCAGCCCTGTCCCGCCTTCCACACTCTTGTCAGTATCCGCACCGCCCGCCGCCGTGCCGCACACGCTCACCGAGGACGCGGTGGCCATCTTCACCGGCGTACTGCTCATCTCTCTGGGCGTCGCGTTGTTCACCGCGGCGGGCCTGCTCACCGGCGGCACCGCAGGCCTGGCTTTCCTGCTGCACTACGCCACCGGCCTCGGTTTCGGCAAGATCTTCTTCGTGCTCAACCTGCCGTTCTACTGGCTGGCATTGCGCAAGCTGGGGCGCGCCTTCACGGTCAAGACCTTCATCGCGGTGCTGCTGCTGTCGCTGCTGACGGAAATGCAGTCGCAATGGCTGCAGTTCGCGCAGCTGCAGCCGCTGTACGCCGCCATCGCCGGTGGTTTGGTCACCGGCACCGGCTTTCTGGTGCTGTTTCGCCACCGCTGCAGCCTGGGCGGCGTGGGCATTGCCGCGCTGTACCTGCAAGACCGCTACGGCTGGCGCGCCGGCAAGGTGCAGATGGCGGTGGATTGCTGCATCGTGCTGCTGGCCCTGTGGACGGTGGAGCCCGTGCGCGTGGCCTGGTCCATGGCGGGCGCCGTGGCGCTGAACCTGGTGCTGGCCATGAACCACCGGCCAGGGCGCTACATGGCGGTGTGAGGCGCGCCTTCGTCGCTGCCCGGCGTGTTGCCCTGCGCGGCCGCTGCTCCACCGGTTGCAGGCGCCATGAGCCGCTGCTCGATCTCTTCCATGGGCACGGGCCGGCCCAGCAGGTAGCCCTGCCACAGGTTGCAGCCGTGGCGCTCCAGAAAGGCGCGCTGCTCTTCGGTCTCGACGCCTTCGGCGATCACGTCGATGTCCAGGCTGTGCGCCATGCCGATGATGGTCTGCACGATGAGCGCATCGGCCTGCTGGATGCCGATGTTGCGCACGAAGCTCTGGTCGATCTTGAGCTGGTCCAGCGGCAGCCGCGTGAGGTACGCCAGCGAAGACTGCCCGGTGCCGAAGTCGTCCATCGAAAACCGGAGCCCCAGCGCGCGCAGGGCGTGCATCTTGTCGATGGTGTCGTCCACGTTCTCGAGCGCCAGGCTCTCCGTCAGCTCCAGCTTGAGCTGCTCGGGCCTTGCGCCTGTCTCGCGCAGCACCGCCACCACCCGCTCCACGAAGTGCGCATGCCGGAACTGCCGGGCGCTCACGTTCACGGCCACCTGCAATGACGAGGTTGCGGGGTGGCCCTGCCAGCGCCGCAGCTGCAGGCAGGCGGTGCGCAGCACCCATTCGCCGATGGGCACGATCAGACCCGTCTCTTCCGCCAACGTGATGAACTCGAGCGGAGCCACCATGCCCCGCACCGGGTGGTTCCAGCGGATCAGCGCCTCGGCCCCCACCATGCGCAGGCCGCTGCCCATCTGCGGCTGGTAGTGCAGCACGAACTGGCCCTGCTCCAGCGCCACCCGCAAGTCGCTCTCCAGCGCAGCGCGGGCGGTGACCGCCGCCTGCATCATCGGGTCGAAGAAGCGGATGCTGTTGCGCCCGGCGGTCTTGGCGGCGTACATGGCCAGGTCGGCATGCTTGACCAGGTCTTCCACCGTCTGGCCCTGTGCGTCGAACAGCACGGCGCCCACGCTGGTGGTGCTGTGCACGTGGTGGGATGCCAGCTGGTAGGACTGGTTGAGTGCCAGCAGAATCTTCTCGCCCACGGCCTGGGCCTGCTCGGCCGCCTCGGTGGCCTGCCCGCCCAGGTCTTCCAGCAGCACCAGGAATTCATCGCCACCGAGCCGGGCCACCGTGTCGCCCTCGCGCACGCAGGCCGCCAGCCGCTGGCCGACCTGCTGCAGCAGCACATCGCCCATGTCGTGGCCCAGCGTGTCGTTCAGCGTCTTGAAGTGGTCCAGGTCCAGGCACAGCAGCGCGCCCAGCATGCCCGTGCGGGCACTGGTGGCAAACGCCTGCTGCAGCCGGTCCATCATCAGGCGGCGGTTGGGCAGGTGCGTGAGGGCGTCGTAGAAGGCGAGCGTCTCGATCTCGCGGGCAGCCTGGGTGCGCTGGGTCAGGTCGCTGAGCATGCCGACGTAGTGCGTCAGCACCCCGCGCCCGTCGCGCACCGCCGTGATGCCCATGGAGTTGAGCCGCACCTCGCCGCTCTTGCAGCGGTTCCAGATCTCGCCGCGCCATTCGCCCGTGGTGTTCAGGCTGGCCCACATGGCATCGAAGAACGATTTGTCGTGGTGGCCGGACGCCAGCAGGCTCGCCGGGCGGCCCACGGCCTCTTCCGCGTCGTAGCCCGTGAGCCGCGTGAAGGCGCGGTTGGTGCGCAGGATGATGGTGTCCGGGCCGGTCACCATCATGCCCTCCTGCGAGTCGAATGCAATGGCTGCGATGCGCAGCTCGCGCTCGTCGCGCCGGCGCGCGGTGATGTCCTTGCCCACGCCCCGGTAGCCGGCGAAACGGCCCTCGTCGTCGAACACCGGCGTGCCGCTGACGGACACCCAGTATTCCTCGCCTGACGGGGCGACGCGTTGGAATTCGAAGTCGCGGAATTCCTCTTGCCGGGCCAGTTGCGCGCGATGCTCCGCCCACTGCGCATCGCTCACGCCTGGGGAGTTCACCTCCCAGCGGGTCTTGCCGATGAGCTTGGCAGCCTCCTGCACGGGCGGGCTTTCGGAGCTGCCCTCCAGCCGCGTGAGGCGCAGCTGCGCATCCTGCTCCCAATACCAATCTGACGACAGCGCAGCCAGCGTGCGAAAGCGTGCCGCATTGGCCTGCAGCTGCTCGCGCGCCTGGTAGGCGTCTGTCACATCGCTGAACACCAGCACCACGCCGACGATCTGGCCTTGCGCGTTGAGGATGGGGGCTGCGCTGTCTGCGATCTGGTACTCGGCGCCGCTGTGCGAGATGAGCGTGGTGTGGTTGCTCAGCTCCACCACTTCGCCGCCCTCCATTACCAACTGCACGGGGTCGAGCTGCGCCTGCCGGGTGCTGGCATTGACCACACGGAACACATCCCGCAGCGGCCGGCCGATGGCCTCGGCCAGTGGCCAGCCCGTCAGGCGCTCGGCCACGGGGTTCATGCGCGTGATGTTGCCTGCTGCATCGGTGGCCATCACCGCGTCACCAATGGAATGCAGGGTGATGGCAAGGTTCTCTTCGCTCTGGCGCAGCTGGATCTCGGCGGCCTGCCGGGTGCGGGCCATGCGGTCAAAGCGCCGGCCCAGCTCGGACAGCTCGGCCACGCCCAGCGTGCGCTCGAGCGGCACATGGCGGCCCTGCGCCAGCTCGTCGGTGGCCGCAATCAGCTGCTGCAGGGGCTGGCTGACCGCGCGCCGCACACCCACCCGCGCCAGCAGGAACGACAGCGCCACCCCCATCAGCAGGAAGGCCATGTCGATCCACATGTGCTTGTTGGCCTCGGCGTACAGCGCCCCCAGCGGCACGGTCAGGCTCATGGTGGCTACGGCCTTGCCGCGCGACTCGATCAGCGGCTGGAACACCACCAGGTGCGGGACATCAGCCGTGGTGCGCTGCAACACGCCCTGCCCGGACTGCAGCAGTGCGGCGCTGAACTCGGCGTCATCGTCCAGCACCGATCCCAGCTCGGAGGGGTCGGGCGGAAAGCGGGCCAGCACCTTGCCGTCGGGGTCGGTCACGCGGGCCACGGCGCCTTCTGGCAGGCCCAGGTCGGACAGGCGCCGGCTCCACCACTCCAGGCCCACCACCGCCACGGCAGCGCCCACCGGCTGCGTACTGCCGGGTGGAATGACGGGCACCGCAAAGTTCACGCTCGCCACCTGCGCCGCCCGGTCGATCTGGAAGGCCCCGACCGAAAATTCGCGTTCCGTCAGGGCCCGCTGAAAGTACGGCCGGTTGGCGACGTTCACCGGCGCCTTGAGCGGGCGGGCATTGCACAGCAGTTCGCCGTCGGCCCGGGGCACACCGATGTTCACATACAGGGGCTGCAAGGCCAGCACCTCGGCCAGAAAGACGCCGCATGCGGGTTGCGACGGATCTTGCACCTGCGGCAGGGTGGCCAGCTTGCCCAAGAAGTCCTGGGTGTACTGGATGAGCCGCTCCTGGCCCGCCACCACCGCGCGCAGGGTGAGCTGGGCCCGCTCCTGGGCGGCCGACACGCCCGCCAGCCGGTGCTCGCTGGCCTGGTGCACCACCAGTGCCGCGGCGGGGAGCGATGCCACCAGGATCAGCCAACGGATTCTGGCGGAGAGGGTGCTCCAGAGTGCGGCGATCCGAGGCGGCCACGAAGGCATCAGCGACCTTTCAGGGGGACGGGGCTTCTTTGCGGGGGGGCATGGTTGACCATCGACAGCGCCGGCGCCAGCGGCCGGACAGCGTTTGTCCATCCTAAACAACTCCGCGCGAAATATGTACTCATATTTGCGCATGGCATCGGCAGAGCCACGTGTAGGAAGACGCCCTCACGGCTGGCCGGGTGGCAGGCGTGCGGCAGCGCAACAACGTGCGGGGCTCCCGTATCATCACGGGATGCGTCGTGGCTTTTACTTCGTGCTGATGGTGGTGCTGGTCCTCAGGGGCCTGATGGGCACTGCCATGGCCACAGGCATGCTGCCGTCGGTCCCCGCCGGCCCGGCACCTGCCCCGGCGCACGGCGCCACAGGGGCCCACGCTGCGCCAGCCTCCGCGCCCCAGGCCGCACCCGCGGCAGCGGCGCACGGTTTCAGCCCGGCCATCGTGGGCGTACCGGAGGCCGGCCATGAACAGGGGCATGACCACGATCATGACCACGGCCACGATCATGACCACGGCCAGGCGCCTGCAGAGGACTGGCCAGCCGTCGCCTGCCACGGTGCAACCGACGCCACAGGCGGCTGCAACGCGCACAGCCACCACACCAGCACCTGTTCGGCCTGCGACATCTGCCACTCGGCCATGCTCGAAGGCCCGGCGGCGCTGAGCCCCGCGCCCACACCGCAACGCTCGGGCCTGCCCCGCGCGTTCGCGCAGTTCGTCAGCGCCCCTGCGGCGCGCGCCATCAAGCCCCCCATCGCCTGATCTCCAACGCCCGAAGTGCGTCTGCACTCGGGGCCTGTGGCGCCGGCACGGCGTGACTGCGCAGTTGGAGCGGCGACTTTCCCCCTGCTGACCGAGGCACCAGCCTGCACACCGCAGCGCTGCAGCCCACGGAACGTGCGGGGCGGAAAGCGCCGAACACCGCGTGCGATCACACCACCAGGCGCCCCCAGGCCCCGACACCCCGGCTGCGTGCCCGCACCAGCCTGCAGCGCTCCCACGATTTCGTTGTCTGGAGATCTCCATGCGCTTTTCTGCACACCCATTTTTTCTGCGGACCTCGCGGCACGCCGCGCACCTTGCGCTGATGGTGCCCTTGCTCGCGCCGCTGGCCCTGGCAAGCTCCGCAATTGCCCACGCTGCGGGCGCTGGCACCGAGCCCGCCGCCCACCACGGCGCCGCCGACCCTGATGCGCCCACCGCCCCGCTCACCTACCAAAACCTGGGGCCGCAACCCCCTGTGGCGCATGCCGCAGCGCAGCCCCTGCCCTGGCCACAGGCCAACCAGGCAGTGGCCGCATTTCCCCGCGGCCATGCGGACATTCTGGCGTGGGAGGCCCGCGAGCGAGCGGCGCGCTGGCCTGCAGCGCCCGCCGTACCGGGGGGCCGCCCATGAACCGCAGCACCATCCCCACCGCGGTACGCGCTGGCCGCCACGCCCCCTGCCGCTGGAGCCTGCTGGCCGCGGCAGCCCTGCTCGCCGGCTGCGCCAGCGTGTCACCCGACGGCCTGCGGGGCGACGTGGCCGCGCTCACCGCCCACCGCACCGGCAGCACATCCCGGGCGGCATTGCCTCCCGTTGGCGCGGCAGCCAGTGCGCAGGCACAGCAGGCCGTGCAAGCGCTGCTGGCAACGCCCCTCACCCAGGATGCTGCCGTGCGCATCGCACTGCTGAACAACCCGGGGCTGCAGGCACGGCTGGCCGCGCTGGGTGTGGCCGATGCCGAGCGCGTACAGGCCATCACGCTGCCCAACCCGCATGTCTCGCTCGCACGGCTTCAGAACGCCCACGAGCGCGAGATAGAACGCAGCCTGGCGTTCAACCTGCTCGACCTCGTGACGCTGCCCTGGCGCACCGAGCGGCAGGCCGAGCGCCTGCAGATCGCCACGCTGCAAACAGCGCAGCAGGTGGTGGTGCTGGCGGCTGACACGCGGCGCGCCTGGCTGCGCGCCGTGGCAGCGCAGGAGGTGGCCGGCGCGCACGACCGCATGGCAGCGGCGGCCCAAGCGGGCACCGAGCTGGCCCGCCGCATGGTGCGCGCAGGCAACTGGAGCCGACTGCAACTGGCCCGCGAGCAGGCCGTGCTGCACGCGGTGAACGCCCAGCACGCCCGTGCCCGGCTGGCAGCCGCCACAGAGCGCGAGCAACTGAGCCGCGTGATGGGCCTGTGGGGCCTGGCGGCGCAGCAGTACACGCTGGCCGGCCGACTGCCCGCGCTGCCTGCCGACCCGCTGCCTGCGGAGGGCCTGGAGGCCACCGCGCTGCGCGAGCGCCTGGACGTGCAGGCCGCGCGCCGCCAGCTCGACACGGACGCCCGCCAGCAGGGCTGGCGCCGCGCGGGCGCCGTGTTCGGCGACATCGGACTGGCCTACCAGCGCAACACCGCGGCAGAGCGCGACACCGGCCACCGCGAGATCACACGCGGGTGGGAGCTGGACCTGCCGATGCCCTTGTTCGACTGGGGCGGCGCTGCCCGCACCCGCGCCCAGGCGCAGACACAGCTCAGTGCAGCGCAGTTGCAGGACACCGCCGTGCGCGCCCGCGCCGAGGTGCGTGCCGCGTGGCTGACCTACCGCACCGCGCTCGACCTGGCGCACCAGCAGCAGGGCGAGGTCGTGCCGCTGCGCCAGTTCATCACCGACGAGACCACCCTGCGCTACAACGGCATGCTCGCCAGCGTCTGGGAACTGCTGGCCCAGGCGCGCAGCAGCACCCAGGCCGTGGCCGATGCGATCAACGCTCAGCGCGACTTCTGGCTGGCCGAGACCGACCTGGAACTGGCCCTCACCGGTACATCCACCGGTACATCCACCGGTACATCGCCCGAGTCCCTGCAAGGCCTGGCTTCCGGCGCCGCAGCCCCCTCCACACCACAAGGCCATTGACCATGAACCGCCGCCATTTCTTCTCCGGCGCAGCCACAGCCGTGGCCGCCGCATCGGTGGGCACCGCGGCCCTGGCCGCGCTGCCCGAACCCGCCGTGCAGGCGAGCGCCGACACTGCGCCCCCGCTGTACCCGCCCACCGGCAGGCCCTACCACCCCGTGGTCACGCTCAACGGCTGGACGACCCCGTGGCGCATGAACGCAGGCATCAAGGAGTTCCACCTGGTCGCCGAGCCCGTCGTGCGCGAGGTCGCCCCGGGCTTTGTCGTCAACATGTGGGGCTACAACGGCCAGAGCCCCGGCCCCACCATCGAGGTGGTCGAGGGCGACCGCGTGCGCATCTTCGTGACCAACCGGCTGCCCGAGCACACCACCATCCACTGGCACGGCCAGCGCCTGCCCAACGGCATGGACGGCGTGGGCGGGCTCAACCAGCCGGCCATCCAGCCGGGCAAGACCTTCGTCTACGAGTTCGTGGCGCGCCGTCCCGGCACCTTCATGTACCACCCGCATGCCGACGAAATGGTGCAGATGGCCATGGGCATGATGGGCCTGTGGATCACGCATCCCAAGGCTGCGCATCCGCTCATTGCGCCGGTGCAGCGCGACTACGCGTTCCTGCTCAACGCCTTCGACGTGGAGCCCGGCGCGCGCACCCCCAAGGTCAACACCATGCTGGACCACAACATCTGGTGCTGGAACAGCCGCGCCTTCCCGGCCATCAGCCCGCTGGTGGCGCGCCAGGGCGAGCGCGTGCGCATCCGCGTGGGCAACCTCACCATGACCAACCACCCCATCCACATCCACGGCCACGAGTTCGAAGTCACCGGCACGGACGGCGGCCCGGTGCCGCGCAGCGCGCGCTGGCCCGAGGTGACCACCGACGTGGCCGTGGGCCAGATGCGGCAGGTGGAGCTGGTGGCGGACGAGCCCGGGGACTGGGCCTTTCACTGCCACAAGAGCCACCACACCATGGGCGCGATGGGGCACGACGTGCCCACCATGATCGGCGTCCAGCATGAAGGCCTGGTCGGCCAGATCCAGAAGATCGTGCCCGACTACATGGTGATGGGCGAGCGCGGCATGGCCGACATGGGCGCGATGGAGATGCCCCTGCCGGAGAACACCTTCCCCATGATGACCGGCACCGGCCCCTACGGCCCGCTGGAGATGGGCGGCATGTTCACCACCTTCAAGGTGCGCGCCGACCAGGCGGCGGGCGACTACCGCGACCCCGGCGACTACCGCCAGCCGCCGGGCACCCAGGCCTACGAGTGGCAGGGCACGCCCGCCAGCACACCCCCTGCCCCACGCACCAGCAACCCGGGCACCGCCCCGGGGGCACCCAACGCCCGCAAGCCCGCGCCCGGCGGCCACGCGCACTGACCACGGAGATCCATATTCATGAATGCTATTCAATTGATAGCTGCTTGCGCTCTACTGGCAAGCGGTAGCGCCTCTTTTTCTCATGAAAACACACCGCACCACACCCGCAGCGCGCCCGCAGCCAAGGAGCAAAAGGCCTGGGGCATCGCAGGCGACGCCCGGGCGGTGGCCCGCACCATCACCATCCGCATGACCGACGACATGCGCTTCACGCCCAGCCGCATCGTGGTGCGTGAAGGCGAGACCGTGCGCCTGCGCGCCGAGAACAAGGGCCGGGTGCTGCACGAGATCGTGATCGGCACCCGGGCCGACCTGGATGCGCATGCCGAGCTGATGGCCAGGCACCCCGGCATGGAGCACGACGAGCCCCACATGGCCCATGTGGCCGCGGGCCGAAAGGGCGACATCGTGTGGCAGTTCAACCGCCCCGGCGAGTTCGACTTTGCCTGCCTCATCCCCGGCCACTACCAGGCAGGCATGACCGGGACTATCACGGTGAGCCCCCCCTGAGGCGCTGCGCGCCTTCCCCCAGAGGGGGACGCCACCGGTGGCCCGGCAAAGGTTCTATGGTTCGAGTCAAGCGCTTGGGGTGATGCGATGAGCATCAAACGGCTTGCCCGATCGCCACACAGCAAAGGCAATGCGCA
>NZ_LMLZ01000024.1:0-280000 GCF_001422735.1 Acidovorax sp. Leaf78
ACTCCTTCCCATCCCGAACAGGACAGTGAAACGACTTTGCGCCGATGATAGTACTCCTTCCCATCCCGAACAGGACAGTGAAACGACTTTGCGCCGATGATAGTGCGGGTTCCCGTGTGAAAGTAGGTCATCGTCAGGCTCTTACAGCCCAGAAAACCCCAGTCAGCAATGACTGGGGTTTTTTGCTTTGGGCGTTGCGAAGGTGGGAATTGCTTGGAACCGGTCAATGTCCCCGTCAGTTGTTGGTCGGTTTCGCCACCAAGCTACTGTGAGCCGCCAAGCCACTTTGCTCTCCTAACCTGTGGCTACTGCCCGGTACACCTCTGGCCCAAGACTAGATCGACAGCCTTCTACCTTGCTCGAAGACCAGCAGCTCACCCTTGCTGAAGGCTGTCCATTCTTCGTTCGTCGTCAGCGGACTCGTCACGATCACCGCCACTTCATCCTTCGCGTCCGTCTCCCGCGAGAAATCCAGCCGGACATCCTCGTCACTGAGCTGGGCCTCCCCGAACGGGTGCCGGCGCTCAATGTAGTACAGGCTGGTCGACGCGTGGCTCCACAGCGCCTGGCCGTTGGACAGCAGAAAGTTGAACGTGCCGTGCGGGCTGACATGCGCCGCCAGCTCTTTCAACGTGAGCGTCAGTTCCCGCACAGACGGAACACTGGCGTGTGACTTGGCCAGTTCCTGCATGATCCAGCAGAACGCGTGTTCGCTGTCGGTATCTCCCACGGGGCGAAAGTGCGAGTGCAGGCGTGGTCGAAAATCCTTGAGATCACCGTTGTGGGCAAACACCCAGTAGCGGCCCCACAACTCGCGCACAAAAGGGTGGCAGTTCTGCAGGCTGACCACGCCCTGCGTAGCCTTGCGGATGTGGGCGATGACGTTGCGGCTTTTGATGGGGTAGCGCCGGATCAGCTCTGCCACCGGAGAGTCCACGGCGGGCAGGTGATCGACAAAGTGCCGAAGGCCCTTGTCTTCGAAAAACGCGATACCCCAGCCGTCGCTGTGGTGGTCGGTTTTGCCGCCGCGCTGTGCGAATCCGGTGAAGCTGAAGGTCACGTCCGTCGGGACGTTGCAGTTCATGCCGAGCAATTGGCACATGACATGGTTTCCATTTCGGCAATGTTCTAAAAAGTGTGGGCGAGCGGCAGAGGTAGCCTGCGACTCCCAGCCGCAGCGATGCCGGCCGGGCGCGCTACCCCATTTATAGCGCCGAGATGTCCACGCTGGGCGGTACTTACACCGTTCAGAAGCACAAACTACCCGCGGTGTTGCTCAGGGGAGGATCGATGCACTGCCAGCGCCTCGCGACAACATGGAATTGTTGCGAAGTGCCCGTTCCTCTTTCCCCGCCCCCCTTTGCCGGTAGCAGAGCAGCCGGCAGCCACCTGCGACAGCGAACCCGCTCAGACTGGACCTGCCGAGTCCGACCTCGCCGGTACTTCCTTCAATTGCCAGGCCGCCACCAACGCCAGACCGCACAACACCGTCAGCATCAAAAATGTCTCACCGAACGCTGAGATGCGTGCCGGGTTGCTGGCGCCTGCAGCCAGTGCCGCGCCATGGGCACCCAGGCGCCATTCCAGCACGATGCCGCACAGGCTCACGCCTGCAGCGCCGCCCAGCATGCGCAGGAATCCGATGGTGCTGGAGCCTTGCGAAATCAGTGACTTGTCCAGGGGTCGCATAGAGCCCAGATTCAGCGACGGCAGGATGAACCCCAGGCCGATCCGCCCCAGAATGGCCAGCGCCACTAGGATCCACAGCGACACCCCCAGGCCCACGAACACCATCAGCCCGAACGACAGGGCCAACAGCGCCAGGCCGATGCTCACCAGCAGGTTGGTGGGCTGCCGGTCGGCAAGGCGGCCCACCACGGCAATGGTGGCGGCCAGTACAAAGCCTGCGGGCAGCATCAGGGTGCCGACATGCGAGGCCGACAGCTCAAGGCCCAGTTGCATGAACACAGGCAACAGATAGGTCGAGCCGAAAAGCGCGGTCCCGTAGATGAACGCCACCACGCTGCCCATGGCGAACTGGCGGTATTGAAACAAGCGCAGGTCCATCAACGGCTTGCGACCCTGCTGCAGTTGGCGGCGTTGCCAGGCGATAAACAGCCCGACCGACACCGCGGCGGCCGCCAGCAGCGCGCCAGCCTCGGCGGCAGAGCCACCGTGCAGCGACACCAGCCCGTTGAGCAGGCACAGCGTACCCATGGTGCCCAGCAGCAGGCCGCGCCAGTCCAGCGCCTGGCCCTGCCGGTTCGCCTCGACCCCGCCCGGTGCGGTGACAGGCACGAACTTGTACGCCAGCGCTATGGAGGCCAAGCACAGCGGCACCACCATGAAGAAGATGGAGCGCCAGCCGAACCAGTCCACCAGCAGCCCGCCGATGCTGGGCCCGATGGCGGGGGCCAGCACCACGCCCATGCCGAAGATGCCGCTCGCGCGGCCCTGCTCGTGCGGCTTGAAGGCGTACAGGATGATGACGGCCGGGATGGGCTGCACCACGCCTGCCGCCAGCCCCTCGGCCACACGGGCGACCAGCACCAGCCCGAAGTCGCGCGCCAGGCCCCCGCCGATGCCGCCGGCCAGCAGCAGCAGCATCGCGCCCACATACGTGGCGCGGTAGCCATAGCGCGACAGCAGCCACGGCGTGGTGAGCATGGAGACGGTGGTGGCGACCATGAACCCCGAGGTCACCCACTGCGCCCGCTCCTGGCCCAGCGTGAAGTAGTGGCTCATGTCCGGGATGGCCACGTTCACGATGGTGGACGACATGATCGATGCCATCGTGCCCACCATGACGGACAGCAGCACCAGCCAGCGGTAGCGCTCTCCGTAGCGTTCACGCAGTACGGCCAGGGAACCGGAGGTCTGGGAGTTGTTCATGGGCTGTTCGGTGCAATGAGGCCGGCGGCGCGACGGCGGATGGGCGGACGGCGTGGTGAACGCTAGGAGCGGGCCGGTGATGTGGTCACCGCGCCTGTGGTGTCGCGCGGGCGGCCATCACCGCAGGCACTGGTGGCCGGTGCCCGGCCCGGGTGACGGTGCGTGCAGGCCGGCCAGGGCACGCGGATGCGCTGGCGGGGCACCGCACCGTCAGGCTGCACCCGCCCCGGGTGGTGCGGCGATGCCGCCCGTCCCGTCACGGGTGCGACCCAGCTGCCAACGCAGCCGGATGGCGCCATGTCAGGTCCGCTCGGACCAGAGCTTGCCGCCCGTGGCCCAGTTCTCGCGCTTGATGTCGGTGATCAGGATGTCCACCGATTCGGGCGAGCCGCCCAGCACCTCGACGGAGACGCGGGTGATCTCCTCCACCAGCTTGCGCTTTTGTTCGACCGTGCGGCCTTCCATCATTTCAACGTGGTACGTCGGCATATCTGATTCCTTGTAGGCATTAAAAAGAAGAACTGCTGTTCAACGCTGAGCAGCGGCAAGCGCCAAATCATATCGGCGGGCTGGGCGGTACACCCGGCGCTGCCACGCTATCGGCCGCTGCGGGTGCGCCGCAGGCAGGGCAGATGCAGGCCCGCTCGCGTTGATCGGCCGGCAAACGGGCCAACGCTGCACGGTCGATGGTCTGGGCCATGCACCAGCAACTCTCGGGCGCGCGCCCCGCCGCGATGGCGCAGCCGTTGGGCTGGCCGCACAAGGGGCATTGAGAGGTGTCGGGGTCCGAGGGGTGGGGCATGGCAGCGCAGGTGGGCCGCCTGTGGGGCGGCGCCCGCGGGCCAGTGTACGGCCGGTGCCCGCTGTGTGCCCGCCGCGGGTTATCCCGCTGACCGGATCTGGCGCGGGCGCAGCGGGCGGCGCGCATGACCCGTTCTCGCTGCCTGCCAACCCCGCCGCGTGCCCTGTGCGCGCTCGCACTGCGATGGGTATAAGAAAAAATAGCTGCTACCGCTTGATGGACAAGCGCTAGAAGCTATGTTTTTGATAGCATCTGGGCTGCGGTGTGTCAGCAGCCGATTGCACGCATCGGATCAGCACAGATCAGTACCGATCAGTACAGCCTTCCCAGGTCAGCCAGCCTGCAGAGGGGGCAGCTGCCTCGGGGAGGCCGTCACGCCCGCCCATTCATCAGGCCTGCGCGGCCTTGAGCCTCAGGCGCCAGGCGTGCAGCAGGGGCTCGGTGTAGCCGCTGGGCTGCGCTTGGCCCTGGAAGACCAGGTCGCAAGCCGCCTTGTACGCCATGCTGGTGTCGAAGTGGCCCGCCATCGGCTGGTACAGCGCGTCGCCAGCGTTCTGGCCGTCCACCACCGCCGCCATGCGCTCGAAGGTCTCGCGCACCTGCGCTTCGGTCACCACGCCGTGCAGCAGCCAGTTGGCCATGTGCTGGCTGCTGATGCGCAGCGTGGCGCGGTCTTCCATCAGGCCCACGTTGTGGATGTCGGGCACCTTGGAGCAGCCCACGCCCTGGTCCACCCAGCGCACCACGTAGCCCAGGATGCCCTGGGCGTTGTTGTCCAGCTCCTGCTGCTTCTCGGCGTCGCTCCAGTTCGGGGCGGCGGCCACGGGCACGGTCAGCAGGCCGGTCAGCAGGTTGTCGCGCTCGGCGTTGGCGTCGGTCTTTTCCAGCTCGATCTGGATGTCGCTCACCTTGACCTGGTGGTAGTGCAGCGCGTGCAGCGTGGCACCCGTCGGGCTGGGCACCCAGGCGGTGTTGGCACCGGCCTTGGGGTGGGCGATCTTTTGCTTGAGCATTTCGGCCATCAGGTCGGGCATGGCCCACATGCCCTTGCCGATCTGCGCCTTGCCGCGCAGTCCGCACGACAGGCCCACGAGCACGTTGTTCTTCTCGTACGACTGGATCCAGGCGCTGGTCTTCATGTCGCCCTTGCGCACCATGGGGCCGGCGTGCATGGCGGTGTGCATCTCGTCGCCGGTGCGGTCCAGGAAGCCGGTATTGATGAAGGCCACGCGGGCCGACGCGGCGGCGATGCAGGCCTTCAGGTTGACGGACGTGCGGCGCTCCTCGTCCATGATGCCCAGCTTCACGGTGTTGGCAGGCAGGCCCAGCAGTTGCTCCACGCGGCCGAACAGGTCGCTCGCAAAGCCCACTTCGGCGGGGCCGTGCATCTTGGGCTTGACGATGTAAACGCTGCCCTTGCGGGAGTTGCGGATGCCGTTAGCGCCATGGCCTTGCAGGTCGTGCAGCGCGATGGCAGTGGTCACGACCGCGTCCATGATGCCTTCAGGGATCTCGCGCACCTGGCCTTGCGCGTCGGTCCACAGGATGGCCGGGTTGGTCATCAGGTGGCCCACGTTGCGCAGGAACATGAGCGAGCGGCCATGCAGGCGCACTTCGCCACCGGCCGGGCCGGTATAGACGCGGTCGGGGTTCAGTCCGCGCGTGATGGTCTTGCCGCCCTTGGCGACCTGCTCGGTCAGCGTGGCCTGGATGATGCCCAGCCAGTTGCTGTAGCCCAGCACCTTGTCCTCGGCGTCCACGGCGGCCACGGAGTCTTCCAGGTCCAGGATGGTGGACAGGGCCGCTTCCAGCACCAGGTCGCTCACGCCCGCGGCATCGGTCTGGCCGATGGGCGTTGCGCGGTCGATCTGGATATCGAGGTGCAGGCCGTTGTGCTGCAGCAGCACCGACTTGGGCGCGGCGGCATCGCCCTGGTAGCCCTTGAACTGCGATGCGTCCTTCAGGCCCGTCGTGGAGCCGTTGGCAAGAGACACCACCAGCTGGCCGCCTTCGACCTTGTAGCCGGTCGAATCCTTGTGCGAGCCGCTGGCCAGGGGCGCCGTGTCGTCCAGCACCTGGCGCGCGAACGCGATCACCTTGGCGCCGCGCACCGGGTTGTAGCCCTTGCCCTTTTCGGCACCGCCTTCTTCACTGATGGCGTCCGTGCCGTACAGCGCGTCGTACAGGCTGCCCCAGCGGGCGTTGGCAGCATTCAGCGCGTAGCGGGCGTTCAGGATGGGCACCACCAGTTGGGGGCCGGCCTGGGTGGCCAGCTCGTCGTCCACGTTGGCCGTGGTGGCCTTGACGTCGGCGGGCTGGGGCACCAGGTAGCCGATCTTTTCCAGGAAGCCGCGGTAGGCCACCATGTCCTTGATGGGGCCGGGGTTGGCCTTGTGCCAGGTGTCGAGCTCGGTCTGCAGGCGGTCGCGCTCGGCCAGCAGGGCGATGTTGCGCGGGGCCAGGTCGGCCACGATGGCGTCAAAACCCTTCCAGAACGCGCCGGCATCGACACCCGTGCCGGGCAGCACCTTGTCGTCGACAAAGCGGTACAGGGAGGTGGCCACTTGCAGGCCGTGGACGGTGGTGCGGTCGGTCATGGGAGAGCCTTGAAGGATGGATGAAATGGGAGGAACAAAAAAAACGGAGCCGCCCGCAGCGCGGGCCATGGGCACACTGTATTGCAAATGTTTGCCCACATAAATATGCAGAAAAGCTGGAAACCAGTGACTTTTACGCAAAGGTGGAGAGCTTGTTCACCCGGGTGCAGAGCGCGCAATTACTATAAAAATAATAGCTGCCAGCGCTGGATAGGTAAGCGACAGGGGCCTCTTTCGGTCATATTTCCGGCCCAGATCCTCCTGCCGACACCCGGGAGGGCGCGCGCCCGTTGTCCCCATAATCACCGCCCATGGACAAACTCAAGGCCTTCGAATCCTTTGTCTCGGTGGCCACGCGCGGCAGCCTCACGGCAGCGGCCAAGGCCGAGGGCGTGGCGCCCGCCATCATGGGGCGGCGGCTCGACGCGCTCGAAGAGCACCTGGGCGTCAAGCTCCTGGTGCGCACCACCCGCCGCATCAGCCTCACGCACGAAGGCAGCGCGTTTCTGGAGGACTGCCAGCGCCTGCTGTCCGACGTGGCCAATGCCGAGGCCAGCGTGTCCGAAGGCGGGGTCAAGGCCACGGGCCACCTGCGCATCACCGCGCCCGCGGGCTTTGGCCGCCGCCACGTCGCGCCGCTGGTGCCGCGGTTTCGCTCGGCGCACCCGGACGTGACCATCTCGCTGAACCTCAGCGACCGGGTGGTGGACCTGGCTGGCGAGGGTTTCGACTGCGCCGTGCGCGTGGGCGACCTGCCCGACTCGTCGCTGGTGAGCGTGCGCATCGCCGACAACCGCCGCCTGTGCGTGGCCACGCCCGAATACCTGGCGCGGCGCGGCACCCCGCGCGCGCCGGCCGAACTGGTGCAGCACGACTGCCTCACGCTGTCGAGCGACGCCTCGCAGACGCGCGGCTGGGCGTTTCGCGTGCCTCTGGGTGACGATGGTGGCACCGAGGTCATGCACCTCAAGCCCGGCGGGCCGCTCGACTGCTCCGACGGCCAGGTGCTGCACGACTGGTGCCTGGGCGGCTGGGGCATCGCCTGGCGCAGCACCTGGGAGGTCGAGGCCGAGATCGCCGCGGGCCGCCTGGTCGCGGTGCTGGAGGACTTCGCCGCGCCGCCCAACGGCATCTACGTGGTGTTCCCCCAGCGCAAGCACCTGCCGCTGCGCGTGCGGCTGTGGATCGACTTCCTGAAACACCAGTACGCACAACCTGCGTTCTGGAAAGGCGCATGAATCCCCCGGAACCGCTGCACGCCGTCCTCCGACGCGAAGCGGCGTGCCTACGGGCGCCAAGCCGGCTCCACGGTGGCGCCGGCCTGGGCGCGCCTCGTTCGTCGGCCCGCTCCGGGCGGCATGTCGCACTGATGGGCCGCCCCGTGGCAGACTGCGCACTCCATGTCCGACCCCACCCTCCTGGTCGCTGACGACCACCCCCTGTTCCGCGCGGCCGTGCTGCACGTGCTGCGCGAGCGCCTGCCGCAGTTCCGCACGCTGGAGGCGGCCAGCGCGGCCACGCTGGGCACCGCGCTGCAGGAGCACCCCGAGGTGGAGCTGGTGCTGCTGGACCTGAGCATGCCCGGCGCCCGCGGCTTCTCGTCGCTGCTGCATGTGCGCGGCGAGTACCCCGAGCTGCCGGTGGTGATCATCTCGTCCAACGACCACCCGCGCGTCATCCGCCGCGCGCAGCAGTTCGGCGCGGCGGGCTTCATCCCCAAGTCCGCACCGGCCGAGGCGATGGGCGAGGCCATCGAGGCCGTGCTAGACGGCGGCAGCTGGTTCCCCCCCATGGCGGCCGAGCGGTCGGAGGCCGACGCCGAGCTGGCCGCACGGCTGGCGCAGCTCACGCCGCAGCAGTTCCGGGTGCTGCTGTGCCTGGCGGACGGGCTGCTCAACAAGCAGATCGCCGCTGCACTGGGGCTGGCGGAGAACACGGTGAAGGTGCACGTCACGGCCATCCTGAAGAAGCTCGCGTGCTACAGCCGCACGCAGGCGGCGGTGCTGGTCAAAAGCCTGGAGGCGGACGAGGGCGGGGCGGGGTAAAACGGATTGGGGAATGTGCGCTGCGTGGGGGGTCGAATGGTCTCTGGCGCTTGCCTGGAAAGCGCTGGCAGCTATCAAATTTGAATGTGTGAATGGGTACCGGGGCCATGCATCCGTGCAGACCGGGCCCGCCGAAGCCCGCTGCCTTGTGACCCCGCTATTTCTCCCGCAGCCTGAGCAAGGTCTGGCTCACCAACGCCCGCAGCGCCGGTGCCCGCACCGGCTTGGCCAGAAAGCCCCAGCCTCGCTCGGCCGCCTGCCGCCGCAGCGTGGCGTCGCGCTCGGCGGTGACCAGGATCACGGCGGGGGCCTGGCCCCAGCGGTCGCACAGCTGGGTGTACACATCCGGGCCGTGGTGGCCTGCGCCCAGGTGCACGTCCAGCAGCACCAGCTGCGGCGCCTGCCCGCGTTCTGCGTAGGCCAAAGCTTCGGGTGCGCCGCCAGCCAGGGGCACCTGGCAGCCCCAGCGCTCCAGCAGGGCGCGGGTGGCGGCGCAGGTGGGGCCGTCGTCCTCGATCACCCAGGCGGTGCTGCCTTGCAGCGGGGCGTCTTCCTGCGGCTGCTGCTGCACGGTGGCCAGTGCGGCGGGGGGCAACTGGGCGGCGGCGGGGTCGCCCAGCGGCACGCAGACCCAGAACACGCTGCCGCGGCCCAGTTGCGAGCGCAGCCCGATCTCGTGGCCCAGCAGGCGGCCCAGGCGCTCGACGATGGCCAGGCCCAGGCCTGCGCCGCGGTCGTCGGCGCGGCCTTCGTCCAGGCGGCGAAATTCTTCGAAGATCTCGCGCTGCAGCGCCTCGGGGATGCCCGGGCCCTGGTCGTGCACCTCGATGCGCAGGTGGGTGCCGCCGGGGTGGCCCACGCGCCGGCAGCCCACCACGATGCGCCCGTGCCGGCTGTAGCGGATGGCGTTGGAGACGAAGTTCTGCAGGATGCGGCGCAGCAGGTTCTCGTCGGTGCGCACCACGGCGCGCGTGGGCACGCAGCTGAGCTGCAGGCCCTGGCTCTCGGCCAGCACGCCGAAGTTGTGGGCCAGCACCTGCAGCAGCGGGCCCAGGGCCACGTCGTGGATGTGCACGTCCAGCTGCCCCGACTCCATGCGCGAGATGTCGAGCAGGCTGCTCAGGATCGCGTCCTGCGATGCGAGCGCACCGTCGATGCTGTCCACCGTGCGGCGCTCGGCGTCGTCGTGCAGGTGGCTGCGCAGCAGCGAGGTGAACATGCGCGCGGCGTTCAGCGGCTGCAGCAGGTCGTGCACCGCCGCCGCGACGAAGCGGGTCTTGTAGCGGTTGGCGCGCTCGGCCTCGCGCCGGGCGGCGTCCAGGTCGCGGGTGCGGTCGGCCACGCGCTGCTCCAGCGCATCGGCGAGGGACCGCAGCTCGCGCGCGGCGTTCTTGTAGCTGGTGATGTCGGCGTAGCTCGTCACGAAGCCGCCCTCGGGCAGCGGGTTGCCGCGGATCTCGAGCACCGTGCCATCGCCCTTGGCGCTCTCGTGCAGATGGGGCAGGCCGCTGCGCAGGTGCGACAGGCGCCGCTCGATGGCCTCGTCGGCCGGGCCGGGGCCCAGCAGGCCGCGGCGGGCGTTGTGGCGCAGCAGGTCTTCGATGGGCTGGCCCACGCGCATCAGGTCGGCGGGGTAGCGAAACAGCTGCACGTAGCGCGAGTTCCAGGCCACCAGGTTCAGGTCGGCATCGATGATGACCACGCCCTGGGGCAGGTGCTCCAGGCTGCGCGACAGACCCGTGTCCGTCTGCTGCGCGGCCTGCTGCGCCGCCTGCACGATGCCGTCCTGGGCGGTGCGCAGCTCCTGGGCGTGCTGCTGCAGCACGGTCTCCAGCTCCTGTCGGCTGCGCTGGCGCAGGTGGGCCAGGCGCTGCCGCTGGCGCACGAAGAGCACCAGCAGCGCCAGCGCCAGCCAGCCGCCGCCGCCGGCCGCGGCGGCCCAGCGGCTGTCGGCGATGCTGCTGTGCGTCTCGTGCACCAGGTGCAGCTGCCAGGGCGTGCCGGGCAGCGGCTGGGTCTGCCACAGCACGCGGCCGGGCAGGGGCGGCAGGTCGGACGACAGCATGCGCACCAGGCGGCCGCCGTTGTCCATGTGGTCGTCCACGCGGTAATCCAGCGGGCGCAGCGGCTGGTTCGAGTACTGGCGCGTGGCGTTGAGTTCGCGGCGCTCCTCGTCGCCCAGGGGTTCGAGCAGGCGGTAGCGCCACGCGTCCTGGCTGGCCAGGAACACCACGCCGTGCGCGTCGGAGGCCAGCACGATGTCCGGCGTCTGCAGCCACTCGCGCTCGAGCTCCTGCAGCGCGATCTTGATCGCCACCAGCCCCAGCAACTGGCCGCTGGCGTCGCGGATGGCCTGCGACAAAAAGTACCCGGGCTCGCCCGTCGTCACCCCGATGCCGTAGAAGCTGCCGCGCCCCTGCGCCAGCGCCTCCTGCACATATGGCCTGAAGCTGTAGTCCACGCCCACGTTGCTGGTGGCGGTGCGCCAGTTGCTGGCTGCCACGGCCAGGCCGTCGCGGTTGATCAGGGTGAGCGTGGACGACTGGCTCGCGCCGTTGGCCTGCTCAAGCTTGAGGTTGAGCTGCTCCACCTCGGCAGGGCTCAGGGTGCGGGTGAGTGCGTCCTGCAGCTGCGCGTCCAGCGCCAGCACCTCGGGCAGGGTGCGGTAGCGGTCGATGCGCTGGGCCAGCGTCTGGCCGTACAGCGCCAGTTGCCGCTGCACGTTGTCGCTCTCCTCGTACAGCGAGTGCTGCCACGCCCACTGCCCGGCCACGAACATGCTGCCCGCCATGCCGGCGAGCAGGATCAGCAGGGTCCAGAATTTGCGAAGGCGCGGCGTCGTCATGGGGCAGAAACAGGGTGCCGGGAGGAAGGCCCGGGGCTTCGATGGTGGGGTCCGCGAGTGTGCCTGAGCCCGCTTGAGGACTAGGTGTTTTCCCTATGTTGGGGCACGGAGCGCCCTCTGGCGGTGCGACCGACTAATACCAATAGGTTATCGGCTGAATGGAGGGGCAGCGGTACAAACGGCACCCTCGACGCACCCCGCTGGTGCAGTCACCGTGATTTCAGGAGACATCCCCATGCAAGCCATCACCGCTCCCACAGCCCACCCCGTGCGGCTGCCCTTTTACCGGCAACTGTACTTCCAGGTGGTGGTCGCCATCATCCTGGGCGTGCTGCTGGGCCACTTCGAGCCGGCCTACGGCGCGGCGCTCAAGCCGCTGGGCGACGCGTTCATCAAACTGATCAAGATGATCATCGCGCCGGTGATCTTTCTGACCATCGTGACCGGCATCGCCGGCATGTCGCAGCTGTCCACCGTGGGCCGCGTGTTCGGCAAGGCCATGGCGTACTTCCTGACCTTCTCCACCCTGGCGCTGGTGGTGGGCCTGGTGGTGGCCAACGTGATGCAGCCGGGCGCCGGCATGCACATCAACCCGGCCGACCTGGACCAGAAGGAAGTCAGCACCTACGTGGCCAAGTCCCACGACATGACGCTGACCGGCTTCGCCATGGACATCATCCCCAAGACGCTGGTGAGCCCCTTCGTGGGCGACAACATCCTGCAGGTGCTGCTGGTGGCCGTGCTCTTCGGCGTGGCGCTGGCGCTGTCTGGCAATGCGGGCAAGCCGGTGCAGGCGTTTCTTGAATCGCTGACGGTGCCCGTGTTCAAGGTGGTCAACATCGTCATGCGGGCCGCCCCCATCGGCGCGTTCGGGGCCATGGCCTTCACCATCGGCAAGTTCGGCCTGGGCTCGCTGCTCAACCTGGCCGAGCTGGTGGCCACGTTCTACATCACCTCGCTATTGTTCGTGATCGTCATCCTGGGTGCCGTGGCCCGCGCCTGCGGCTTCTCGGTGTTCAAGCTGATCAAGTACCTCAAGGCCGAGCTGCTGCTGGTGCTGGGCACGTCGTCGTCCGAGTCGGCCCTGCCGTCGCTGATGGAAAAGATGGAGCGCGCCGGCTGCAAGAAGTCCGTCGTCGGCCTGGTGGTGCCCACCGGTTACTCGTTCAACCTGGACGGCACCAACATCTACATGACGCTGGCCGCGCTGTTCATCGCGCAGGCCACCGACACCCACCTCACGCTGGGCCACCAGGTGGCGCTCCTGCTCGTGGCCATGCTGTCGTCCAAGGGCGCGGCGGGCGTCACGGGCGCCGGCTTCATCACCCTGGCCGCCACGCTGGCCGTGGTGCCCGAAGTGCCGGTGGCCGGCATGGCGCTGATCCTGGGTGTGGACCGTTTCATGAGCGAATGCCGCTCGCTGACCAATTTCATCGGCAATGCCGTGGCTACGGTGGTGGTCTCGCGCTGGGAAAACGCGCTGGACTATGACCGCCTGAACGCTGCGCTGGACGGCGAGCCCCAGCCTGTGCCCCTGGTGGAAGAAGTGGCCCCGGTGGTGTCGTCTGCCGTGAGGCCCGCCTGATCTGCACGGCGAACTGCCGTTCAATCCCCCTAAAAAAGCGGTGCGGGCCTTCGGGTCTGCACCGCTTTTTGCGTGGGGGCTACTGCGTAGCAAAGCTGGTTCAGCGCGTTGTTCATGGGGTGCCGACGCAGGAGTCGAAGGCCTTCGGCGGTTGTGTCCCGCAGTGAACGGGTGGCTTCCTCAAGCACAATGGCCGCCAACCGGTTCCCCAGTGGAGCAGCGCGCCCACAGCGCCGCACACGGAGGCCGCGATGACAAGGAAACCCCCATGACCCTCGAAGCCACCCTGGCCGCCCTGCATCTGGTGGCCATCCTGACCTTTGTGGTCTTTTTGTCGAGCCAGGCGGCCTTGTGCCGCATCGAATGGATGAACGCCGCCGTCGTCGAGCGCCTTGCGCGGCTGGATGCGATCTACGGCGCGGCCGCCATGCTGATGATCGGCAGTGGCCTGGCACGCCTTCTGTGGGGCGTCAAAGGCGCGTCCTGGTACGTGTCGCAGCCGCTGTTCCACATCAAGATCACGCTCGTGGTGGTCCTGGCCCTCCTGTCGATCTGGCCGTCGACCATGTTCCGGCGCTGGCGCCGCAACCTGCGGGCCACCGGCGCCCTGCCGGATGCGCTGGAAGTGAAGAAGGTGCGCCGCCTGGTGATGATGCAGGCGCACGGGCTGCCCGTGGTGGCGGTCATTGCGGTGTTCTGGGCGAGGGGCTGGTAGGGGCGGTTGCCCGACCGCTCGCGTTCAGACGACAAAGCCCGCCCGTGGCTGTCACGGGCGGGCTTTTTTGTGGGCGGCTGGCGCGGCAGCGCCGGGCCGGTGGGGCGTGTCAGCCCTTCAGGCACTCGCTCATGAAGGCCTTGCGTTCGTCGCCCTTGAGCGTCTTGGCTTTTTCGTCGGCGTTGCAGGTCTTCATCTTGGTCTGCTGCTTCTCTTGCTTGTTGGCAGACAGGCATTCCTTCATGAACGCCTTGCGCTCGTCGCCCTTGAGCGTCTTGGCCTTTTCGTCTGCGTTGCAGGTGGCCATCTTGGATTGCTGCTTGGTCGGCGCCTTGGCGTCTTCGGCGGCGTGGACGCTGGCGCCCAGGGTCAGGGTCAGGGCCAGGCCGAGTGCAGTCAGGGAAATCAGCTGTTTCATGGAAGCTCCTGGAGTGAATGCGTTGTAGGTGGGTCCCGGCGGAATTGCACCATAGAACGTGCGGGCCTACAACGCGAAACAGTGCGGCACAGACCCCTTCGGCAGCTTATGCGCCGTGCCCCTGCGTCATTGGTTGTTTTTGCGGCGCGACCGCTTGGTGAACGGCTGCGCAGCGTGTGTTGGAGCTGGCTGGTGCCGTCTGGTGCCTTCTGGCGCCGTATGCCAGCCGCCTGGGGAACAACGATGTCGCCCCGCCGCTGCCAGCGCCACGGCGTCTTGACGATCACTCCCTGCGCAGGCTCCCTCCGTTCCGCACGCCCTCTGGCGAGGGGCAAAAAAAGCACACATGGTGACCGTTGCCGCAAGGTGCCGGGAGCCGGCATGGGACGCCCCGTAAAATCCACCGATGCTCACTGCAAAAAATGAATTGCTCGCGGCCCTGGCCGGCGAGCTGGAAAAACTGTCGCCCGGCTCTGCGGGGCGTGCTGCCTTCGAATCCCCCAAAGTGGCCGCGCATGGCGATTTCGCCTGCACCGCCGCCATGCAGCTGGCCAAGCCGCTCAAGCTCAACCCGCGCGCGCTGGGTGAGCAGCTCAAGGCGGCGCTGGAGGGCACGCCGGCCTTCACCCGCTGGGTCGATGCCATCGAGATCGCCGGCCCGGGCTTTCTGAACATCCGCTTGAAGCCCGCCGCCAAGCAGGAAGTGGTGCGCGAGGTGCTGGCCGCCGGCGAGCGCTTTGGCTACCAAAAGGACAACGGCCAGCGCGTGCTGGTCGAGTTCGTCTCGGCCAATCCCACCGGGCCCCTGCACGTGGGCCACGGCCGCCAGGCGGCCCTGGGCGACGCGATCTGCAACCTGTTCGGCACCCAGGGCTGGAAGGTGCACCGCGAGTTCTACTACAACGACGCGGGCGTGCAGATCCACACGCTGACCACCAGCACCCAGCTGCGCGCCAAGGGCTTCAAGCCCGGCGACGAATGCTGGCCCACCGACCCGGAGAACCCGGCGTCCAAGGGGTTCTACAACGGCGAGTACATCCAGGAGATCGCCAATGACTTCCTCGCCAGGAAGACCGTCAAGGCCGACGACCGCGAGTTCACCGCCAGCGGCGACGTGGAAGATGTGGAATCCATCCGCCAGTTCGCCGTGGCCTACCTGCGCAACGAGCAGGACAAGGACCTGCAGGCCTTCAACCTGAAGTTCGACGAGTACTACCTCGAGTCGAGCCTGTACACCAGCGGCCGCGTGGACGCCACGGTGAACAAGCTCGTCGCCAACGGCAAGACCTACGAGCAGGACGGTGCGCTGTGGCTCAAAAGCACGGACTACGGCGATGACAAGGACCGGGTCATGCGCAAGAAGGACGGCACGTACACCTACTTCGTGCCCGACGTGGCCTACCACATCGCCAAGTGGGAGCGCGGCTTCACCAAGGTCGTCAACATCCAGGGCACCGACCACCACGGCACCATCGCCCGCGTGCGCGCCGGGCTGCAGGCGGCCGACGTGGGCATTCCGCAGGGCTACCCCGACTACGTGCTGCACACCATGGTGCGCGTGGTCAAGGGCGGCGAAGAGGTCAAGATCAGCAAGCGCGCGGGCAGCTACGTCACGCTGCGCGACCTGATCGAGTGGACCAGCAAGGACGCGGTGCGCTTCTTCCTGCTGTCCCGCAAACCCGACACCGAGTACACATTCGACGTGGACCTGGCCGTTGCGCAGAACAACGACAACCCGGTGTACTACGTGCAGTACGCCCACGCACGCATCCAGTCGGTGCTGAGGGCCTGGCAAGAGTCCGGGGGCGGTGACGTGGCGTCGCTGCACGGCGTCGACCTGTCGGCGCTGCAGGGCCCGCAGGCCCAGGCGCTGATGCTGCAGCTGGCCAAGTACCCCGAGATGCTCACGGCCGCCGCCGACGGCGAGGCGCCGCACGATGTCACCTTCTACCTGCGCGACCTGGCCGCCAGCTACCACAGCTACTACGATGCCGAGCGCATCCTGGTCGACGACGAGGCCGTGAAGAAGGCCCGCCTGGCGCTGGTCGCGGCCACCGCACAGGTATTGCACAATGGCCTGGCCGTGCTGGGCGTATCGGCTCCAGCCAGAATGTAAGCAGTCACTATGAAGAAACAACAGACGGGCGGGACGATCATCGGCTTCATCGTGGGGGTCATCGTGGGCCTGGGCGCCGCATTGGCGGTGGCCGTGTTCGTGACCAAGGTGCCGGTACCCTTCCTGAACAAAAGCAATGGCCGCGGTGTCGACCTGGACGCGGCCGAGTCGCAAAAGAACAAGAACTGGGACCCGAACTCGCCGCTGTACGGCAAGAACCCGGCCCGCCCCCCGGTGGCTGCGGCGTCTGCCCCCGCGTCGGCACCCGCCGTGGCGGCAGCGCCGGCGCCCGATGTGCGCGCTGCGGCCTCCGCACCCAAGCCGGCCGCCAGCAAGCCCGAGGCCGCCAAGGCTGAGAGCAAGCCCGGCGCCGACCCCCTGGGTGACCTGGCCGTGGCCAAGGCCGCTGCGAAGGGCAATGTGGACCCGTTCGACTACTTCGTGCAGGCCGGTGCCTTCCGCACCCAGGCCGACGCCGACGCCCAGCGCGCCAAGCTGGCCATGCTGGGCTGGGAAGCCCGCGTGAGCGAACGCGAGCAGAACGGCCGGCCGGTCTTCCGGGTGCGCGTGGGTCCGTTTGCCAAGCGCGACGATGCCGAGCAGCTCAAGGAAAAGTTGGACGGCACGGGCGTGGAGTCGGCCCTGGTGCGCGTGCAGCGCTGAACGGCGGGCCCGCAGACTGCGCGGGCTGAACTTTTTCCGGGGGCGCGGCTCCCATCCCCCAGACCTGAACTAGGAGAGTCTTTGTCATGAAACGCCGTGAGTTTTCTTTGTCCGCTGCCTCGGCAGTCGCCGCCACCGCCCTGACGCTGCCCGTCGCCACGCCCGCGCTGGCCCAGGCCCGCCAGTTCAAGGAGGGCAAGGACTACAAGCGGCTGGACAAGCCCGTGACGCCCGATGCGCCCGCCGGCAAGGTCGACGTGATCGAGTTCTTCTGGTACAGCTGCCCGCACTGCAACGCGTTCGAACCCACGCTCGACGCCTGGGTCAAAGCCGCTCCCAAGGACTTGTCCATCCGCCGCGTGCCCGTGGCGTTCAACGCCAGCTTCGTGTCGCAGCAAAAGCTGTTCTACGCGCTGGAGGGCATGGGCAAGCTCGAAGCCCTGCACGCCAAGGTGTTCCGTGCCATCCATGTGGAGAAAGCCAAGCTCGCCAAGGATGACGAAATCCTGGCCTGGGTGACCCAGCAGGGCGTGGACGCCGCCAAGTTCAAGGAGGTCTACAGCTCCTTCACCGTGTCGAACCAGGTGCGCCGCGCCTCGCAGCTGCAGGACGCTTACGGCGTCGAAGGCGTGCCCTCGATGGGCGTGGCCGGCAAGTACTACACCGACGGCACCATGGCCGGCAACATGCAGAACGTGCTGCAAGTGGTGGAGTTCCTGACCAAGCAGAAGTGAGCCCGAGCCGCCTGGCCCGGTATGCCCCACGAAAAAGCCCGCGGATGCGGGCTTTTTTCATTGCCGTCCCGCGCCGAGGAAGTGACTCCTTGGGGCCAGAGACCCCACGCGCGTGGAAGCGTGCGGGTCTTTTTCCATGGCGGATGCCTTGGGGTGGCTACAATGAACTGCAAGATTCGTGCCCTATGAAACACAGCATCCTCCCAACCCTCCTGCTCACGGCCCTGGCCTGCATTCATGGCGTTGCCCATGCTGAAAAGGCTGACCGCGCCAAACCCATGAACATCGAGGCCGACGCCCTGCGGCACGATGAGCTCAAGCAAACCAGCGTGTTCACCGGCCGCGTGGTCATGACCAAGGGATCGATCATCCTGCGCGGTGCGCGGCTGGATGTTCGACAGGACGCCGAGGGCTACCAGTACGGGGTGGTGACGGCCGAGGCGGGCAAGCGCGCGTTCTTTCGCCAAAAGCGCGACACCGTGCCCGGTGCGCCCGACGAGTTCATCGAGGGCGAGAGCGAAGTCATCGAGTACGACGGCAAGGCCGACAACGTGCGCTTCATCACCCGCGCCGAGCTGCGCCGCTACCGCGGTGCGGTGCTGAGCGACGAGATCACCGGCGCCGTCATCGTCTACAACAACCTGACCGACGTGTTCACCGTGGACGGCCAGCGCAAGCCGTCCACCAGCACCGCAGGCGACACCCCGGCCCCTGGCAGCCGCGTGCGCGCAGTGCTGGCGCCCAAGGACCCGCCACCGGGCGCCGCTGCACCTGCCGCGCCGTCGTCGGCCCCGGCGCTGCGCCCCAGCAACACCCTCGGCGGCGGCGCCAAGTGAGCGCGCAGCCTGTCCACTCCAGCGGACCCGCGGCTGCAGACCCACAGGTCGGCAGTCGGCTGGAGGTGCAGCACCTGGCCAAGTCGTACGGCAGCCGCAAGGTCGTCAAGGATGTGTCGCTCACCGTGCAAAAGGGCGAAGTCGTCGGGCTGCTCGGGCCCAACGGCGCGGGCAAGACGACCTCGTTCTACATGATCGTGGGCCTGGTGCGCAGCGATGCGGGCGACATCCGCATCGACGGCCAGTCGGTCGCCCACATGCCCATCCACCGCCGGTCGCGCCTGGGTTTGTCGTACCTGCCGCAGGAGGCCTCCATCTTCCGGAAGCTGTCGGTCGAGGAAAACGTGCGCGCCGTGCTGGAGCTGCAGCGCGGCGACAACGGCCAGCCGCTGCCGCGCGAGGCCATCGAAGAGCGCCTCACCGCCCTGCTGCAGGAGCTGCGGGTGGACCACCTGCGGGCCTCGCCCGCCATGGCCCTGTCCGGGGGCGAGCGCCGCCGCGTGGAGATCGCCCGCGCCCTGGCCACGCAGCCACGCTTCATCCTGCTGGACGAACCCTTCGCCGGCATCGACCCCATCGCGGTGATCGAGATCCAGCGCATCATCGGCTTCCTCAAGGCGCGCGGCATTGGCGTGCTCATCACCGACCACAACGTGCGCGAGACGCTGGGCATCTGCGACCACGCGTTCATCATCAGCGACGGCCAGGTGCTGGCGCAGGGAACCCCTTCCGAGATCGTCGACAACGCCGAAGTGCGCCGGGTGTACCTGGGCGAACACTTCCGCATGTAGCAGACCGATGGACTGTACGTTCGACCCCCGCCTCTCTTTTTTGCCGCCCCGCGGGGCGGCGTGCGCCGCGCGCCCTGCAGGCCGCAAGGTGGCTGCCCGATGAAGCCCGGCCTGTCACTGCGCGTTTCGCAGCACCTGGCACTCACGCCGCAGCTGCAGCAGTCCATCCGGCTGCTGCAGTTGTCCACGCTGGAGCTGGGCCAGGAGGTCGAGCAGATGCTCGACGAAAACCCGTTTCTCGAGCGCAACGCCGAAGAAGCTCCGCGCGAAGAATTCGGCCTGGAGGCGGCCGACGTTCCTGCCCAGCCCGACGAATACAGCGCGGACGACACGCTGTATTCCAACGCCCCTGGCACCAGCACCACCAGCACGTCCAGCGACACCGCTGCCGACAGCCCGCTGGGTGACTCCGAGCCGGGCAGCAGCGCCAGCGACGAGCCCGACTGGAGCGGCGACGGCACCGTCGAGGTCGCGCCCAACGACACCGAATGGGGCGGCGATGCGCCCGCCCGCAACCGCAACGACGCCGAAGGCGACGAGGCCGACGCCACCGAGCTGGCCCGCACGCACGAATCGCTCACTGCATTTTTGCACCGCCAGGCGCTGTCGCTGCGCCTGTCCGAGGTGGACCGCGCGGCGCTGCGGTTCCTGATCGAGTCGCTCAACGACGACGGCTACCTCGAAGACCCGCTCGAAGAGCTGGCCATCAGCCTGGCCGGCCCCGACGACTTGGAGCAGATCGAAGAGCTGGTGCACCGCTTCACGGTGGCGCAGCGCCTGTTGCAAAGCCTGGAGCCCGTGGGCGTGGGCGCGGGGGGCCTGGGCGAGTGCCTGACCCTGCAGCTCAAGGCCCTGGCCGCGGACGAAGACAGCGAGATCGACCCCGACACCGTGCAGACCGCGCTGCGCGTGTGCCAACAGCCGCTGGAGATGCTGGCGCGCCGCGACATCCGCCGCCTGACGCAGCTGTGCGGCGACGGCGAGGAGCGCACCCGCGCCGCCATGGCCCTGATCGCCCGGCTGGAGCCGCGCCCGGGCCGCAAGTTCGTGGACGTGGAGCGCAACATCATCGTGCCCGACGTCATCGTGCGCAAAGCGGGCCGCGCCAACGGGCGCGACGGGCAGCACAATTTCATCGTCGCGCTCAACCCCGACGTGATGCCGCGCCTGCGCGTGCACGACATCTACGCCGGGGCACTGCGCGGCCACAAGGGCGGCGAAGGCCACCAGGGCATGCAGCAGCGCCTGCAGGAGGCGCGCTGGTTCATCAAGAACATCCAGCAGCGCTTCGACACCATCCTGCGCGTCTCGCGCGCCATCGTGGAGCGGCAAAAGAACTTCTTCACGCATGGCGAGCTGGCCATGCGCCCGCTGGTGCTGCGCGACATTGCCGACGAGCTGGGCCTGCACGAGTCCACCATCAGCCGCGTGACCACCGCCAAGTACATGGCCACGCCCATCGGCACCTACGAGCTCAAGTACTTCTTCGGCTCGGGCCTGGGCACCGAGACGGGCGGCAATGCGTCGAGCACCGCCGTGCGCGCGCTGATCAAGCAGTTCGTCGCGGCCGAGAGCCCCACCAAGCCGCTGTCGGACAGCCAGATCGCCGAGATGCTCAAGGAGCAGGGCATCGAATGCGCACGCCGCACCGTGGCCAAGTACCGCGAGGCGCTCAAGATCGCGCCGGCGAATTTGCGCAAGGCACTTTGAGTGGCTCCCCCGCGCCGTTATTTGGACTGGCTTGCTTTCTGGCGCGTTGGTGCAGAGGTCAGCGGGTGAACAACGCGGAGTAGAGAATGAGACCGCCGGCCACTAGCGGAGCCAGGGTGTACGCGGCAAAGTGAATAAGAGTCCCTTTGGTTTCACCCCAGTGTTTTTTCATGGCATCCAATTTGCTGAAGTGATGTGGCGCTATGAATCTGGCGATCAAGGTGTACAGACCAAATGCCACCATGAATCCGCCGATGAGTACGTTGTTGTTCATGACTCCCTCTTCGTCTTGACAAGATTTCCCTGTTGCCACTGGCGGAACACCGACTGCGGCAGATGTCCGCGAAGATGGTAGCTGCGGACCTGCTCAGTTGTGCGTAACAATCTGTGATGGGTTGAACGCAGTTCTTGCAGCAATCGTTTTCTGTCAAATCGCAATATTGCAATCCCCATGGCCCGCATCGTCTTCGACCTCCCCGCGCAGTTCGGTTTTTCCACCGAGATGCAGATCTACATCAGCCATGTGAACCAGGGCGGGCACCTGGACAACGCGCAGCTGCTGAGCCTGGTGTCCGAGGCGCGCGTGCGTTTCTTCCAGTCGCTGGGCTACCCCGAGGCCGACGTGGGCGGGCTGTCCATCGTGGTGGGCGACATCGTGGCGCAGTACAAGTCCGAGGGCTTTCATGGCGAGACCATGTGCGTGGAGATGGCGCCGGTGGATTTCAACCGCTATGGCTTCGACCTGGTGTTCCGCATGACCGAGAAGACCTCGGGGCGCGAGGTGGCCCGCGGCAAGATCGGCATCGTCTTCATCGGCCGCAGCGACCGCAAGGTCGCCACCATTCCTGAATCGATCCGCCAACTGCTGCTGCAGCGCGCGCCCGCCGCACCCGACGCATCAGGCGTACTGGGCGCTCCCATGGCCTGAAGGCTTATCCTCTGCGCTGCTATGAACCAACTCCAACTCTTTCTTCCTTGCGCCGCGGGCGTCGAGGGCTACCTGGCCGACGAGGTGCACGCCATCACCGGCCTCACGGGGCAGGACCTGCTGGTCGGCCGGGGCGGCGTGCTGCTGCGCGCCTCGTGGCGCGAGGCGCTGCTGCTGAACCTGCACAGCCGGCTGGCCCAGCGCGTGCTGGTGCAGCTGGCCCACCGCCCCTACCGGTCCGAGAACGACCTGTATGCCGCCGCGAGCGACGTGGCCTGGGAGATCTGGTTCACCACGCGCCAGACCTTCAAGGTCGAGGTCACGGCCCAGCACAGCCCGCTGCAGAGCCTGAACTTCGCGGGCCTGAAGGTCAAGGACGCGGTGGCCGATCGCTTTCGCGCCAAGAGCGGCGTGCGGCCCGATGTGAACACCCAGTGGCCCGACGTGCGCATCCACCTGCACCTGACCACCGACGAGGCTACGATCTACATCGACACCTCCGGCGAGCCGCTGTTCAAGCGCGGCTGGCGCGAGGACAAGGGCGATGCCCCGCTCAAGGAGACGCTGGCCGCCGCCATGATCGCCGCCAGCGGCTGGGACCCCCTGGGCGACAACCCCGTGCCGCTGTACGACCCCTGCTGCGGCAGCGGCACCATCGCCATCGAGGCCGCGCAGATCGCCTGCCGCATCCCGGCCGGCATGGTGCGGCGCTTTGCGTTCGAAAAACTGCTGCCGTTCCAGGGCCATGTGTGGTCTGCTATCAAATCAGAAGCTGAAAGCGCAATCCAGGCGAGCGCTGTGCCGATTTTTGGCAGTGATGTCGCCTTCCGGATGGTCGACTTCGCGGTGCGCAACGCCGAGCGCGCCGGGGTGGCCGACGCGGTGCAGCTGCGCGGCGGCGACGCCCTGCAGCGCATGCCGCCCAGCGAACAGCCGGGCGTGATGCTGCTGAACCCGCCCTACGGCGAGCGGATTGCCGCCGCCGGTGCCGCGGGCCGCAACGCGGGCGAGCGCGCAGCCGACCGGGCCCAGGGCATGGCCGTGGGCCGGGAAGAGGCGCACACCGAAGACGGCGGCGAGTTCTTCAGCCAACTGGCCACGCACTGGAAGAAGAACTACAGCGGCTGGACGGCCTGGATGCTCACGCCCGACCTCAAGCTGCCCGGCAAGATGCGCCTGAAAGAGTCGCGCCGCGTGCCCATGTGGAACGGCCCCATCGAGTGCCGCATGTTCCGCTTCGACATGATCAAGGGCGCGGTGCGCGAGCGCCCCGCCAAGGCTGCCGACGCCGGGCCCCGCGATGCGGGTTGAGCTGCACCTGCCCGCCGAGGCAGCGCCGCAAGAGCCCGCACGCCCCGTGGTGGTGGACACCAACGTCGCGCTCGACCTGCTGATCTTCTCGGACCCCGCCACCGTGCCGCTGCGGGCGCTGCTGGCAGAGCGGCGCCTGGACTGGATCGCCACGCAGGTCATGCGCGATGAGCTCGAGCGTGTGCTGGCCTATCCGCACATCGTCTCGCGCATGGACTACTACCAGGTGGATGCCGCGCAGGTGCTGGCCGACTTCGACGCCCAGGCGCGGCTGGTGGACATCGCCGCGCCCGTGCAGTACGTGTGCAAGGACACGGACGACCAGAAGTTCATCGACCTGGCCGCCGCGCACCGCGCCATCCTGCTGAGCAAGGACAAGGCCGTGATCTGCATGCGAAAGCGCCTGCTGACCCTGGGTGCGCATGTGGCGACTGCCCTGGTGCTGACGCAGCCCGAGGTCGCTACCGCCTGATACCCCTGTGTCTTCAAAAATCTAAAGAACCGTTCCCGCCGAGCCACTGGACGGGCTCAGGATGGCTCCGCCACATGGCCGCGCAGGGCTTCGACGGGCTCAGCCCAAACGGTATGAATGATTGAACGCACACCCGCTTGAAGGCTGAAGGCGGCGCTGCGGCTTCCCTGGCTTATGCCGCGAACCGGAAGTCGCCAGCCGCGTGCAGCTGCCAGGCCCCATCGCCCTTGAGCTCCAGCACATGCGTGTGGTGCTTGAGCACCGCAGGCCGGTGGGCGATGCTGACCAGCGTGGTGCCGCTCTCGCGCAGGCGTTCGTACAGCGCCGCTTCGTTGGCGCTGTCCAGCGCGCTCGTGGCCTCGTCCAGGATCACGATGCGCGGCTGCTTGGCCAGCACGCGGGCAAACGCCAGGCGCTGCTGCTCGCCGGTGGACAGCAGCTTTTCCCAGTCGTGCGAGGCGTCCAGCCCACCCACGCGCTCTGCCAGCGATTCGAGGTGCACCGCCTGCAGCAGCTCCAGCAGCTGCGCGTCGCTCAGCGCGGTCTTGCGCGCGGGGTAGATGATCTGGCTGCGCAGCGTGTCGAGCTGCATGTAGGGGCGCTGCGGCAGGAAGAACATGTCGTCCAGCGACGGGCTTTGCACCGTGCCGCTGCCAGAGCGCCACAGCCCGGCCACGGCGCGCAGCAGCGAGCTCTTGCCGCAGCCGCTCGGGCCGGTGATCAGCAGGGCGTCGCCCGGGTTCAGCGCCACGCACAGGTCCTGCACCAGCAGTCTGCCGAACTGGGGCGTGTGCAGCGTGAGGCCTTGGATGGCCAGCGCATCGCCGCTGCGCAGCTCGATCTGCGACGTGACATCTTCCGAGGGCACCTGCTGCGCTTCCGCGGGCGGGACGGCGGGTGGCGCAACGGGCTTTTCTGCCCACGGCGTGGGCGCGGCGGGCGTTTTCAGCGCCACTTGCGACAGCACGTGCAGGCGGTCGATGCCGGCCACGAACCGGCTCAGGCTCTCGAAGTTGTCCACGATCAGCGACACCGCCGCCAGCACCGCCGCAAAGGCGCCGGCCGCCTGGATCGCGCGGCCCACCTCCATCTCGCCCGACAGCACGCCGTTGGCCAGGATGATGGCCGGCAGCACCAGGGTTAGCTGGCTGAATGCGCGCTGGTATAGGTTGAGTGAGCGCTGCTTTTTGATGAGACGGCTGAAGTTGTTGAACGCGGCCTCGAACCGGCGGTTGAGCTGGGCGCGCTCTTGCGGCTCGCCGCGGTAGAACGCGATGGACTCGGCGTTCTCGCGCAGGCGCATGAGGCCGAAGCGGAAGTCCGCCTCGCGCCGGATCTGCCAGAAGTTGAGCCGGATGAGCGGCGCACCGAAAAAGTACAGCGCGCCGAACGTGCCCAGCAGCGCATACGCCGCCAAAAACGCCACCAGCGTGTGCGAGATGGACCACAGCACCGCGCTGAACGCCACCAGCTGCATCAGCGACCCGAGAAAGATCAGCAGAAAGTGGGTGGAGCGGCCAGTGAAGGTGTTGATGTCTTCGCTGATGCGCTGGTCGGGGTTGTCGATCTCGTTGCCGGTGCCGATCTCGTAGTACTTGCGGTCGCCCAGATAACCGTCGAGAAAGCGGTGCGTGAGCCAGCGGCGCCAGTGGTTGGAGAACGCATCGCGCATGAAGTAGTAGAACGCGTACACCGGCACGGCGAATGCCAGCACCAGCAGGCTGCCGCGCACCGCAGCCCAGAACCGGTCGGCCTGCTTGGCGGCCAGGGCCGATGTCAGCTCGCCGCTCTTGTCGATCAGCATCACTGCCAACTGGGTCTCCAGCACCATCAGGCCGATGAGCAGCGCGAGCAAGCCCCAGGCGGTGCGTTTCTTGTCGCCCGTCCAGTAGGGACGGGCCACGCTCATGAACTGCTTCCAGGCCGACCAGGACAGCGTGGGCGGACGACGGCGGCGGGGCTTTTTCTTGGCAGGCGGGGGCTTGGCTGAAGAGACGGCGGTCGGGTCAGGCAGGGCAGCGGCGGAAGCAGGATGTGGCATGAGGCAGGAGAGCTGAGGGTCGTGGTGCAAAACACCTGCCTGCACGATAGGGCCCACGCCCGCGTGATCCTGTCAGCCAATGCCTACCCGACATTACGGCGGGTTGCGCGACCTGCCAAGGGCCGCGCAACCCGCGTGGCTGCGGCCTTTGGTCTGCCCGTCGGCCAACCGCCGCGCCATGCCCCAGGGTGGGCGTGGCCACCCTGCCTAAGTGGTGGGTGAAGGCACCAGCAGGTCGTACGCCGCCCGCACGCGCTGCAGGTCGCGGCCGAGGCGGCGGCTGGTGGGCAGGTGGCGCATCCAGCGCATGCGGCCGATGCTGGTGGCCAGCACGGCTTGCATGTCGGGGCTGCCCTGCGCCACCCAGGCGGCCCAGCGTGTGCGGGCCTCGTGCAGCGTGCCGCTGGCAGGCAGGTAGATGGCCGTGGAGTGGGCGTAGCACAGCGCGTCGCGGGCATGGCACAAGGCCAGCGGCAGCACGGCCGCGGGGTCGTCTTCGAAGTCGATGCAGGCCACTTCGCCGTCCGGGCAGCGCACCAGGTTGCGCGCAAACGCCTGGCTCAGGCAGGTGCCCTGGCGGTGCACGTGGGCCAGGGTGTCGAGGCCCTGCTGCCACAGCGCCAGCACCGCGGTGGCGTCGCCTGCGCGCACCGCGCCGTCGATCTCGTTGCCCAGCGAATGCGTCTCTTCCCCCACGCGGCCCAGGTGGCGCATGGCAAAGCCGCCCGGCTGCGCGGCCAGCACCGCGGGCACGCGGATGCCGCGCGCGGCCAGGTCCTTGAGCCGCCGCACCTCGGTGGCGATGGCAGCGGGCCCGCCCGGGTTGGGCACCGGGCGCAGCACTGGCAGGCGCAGCAGCCCCGCCAGCACGGCCATGGCGCGGTAGCGGCCCTGGCCGTGCGGTGTGTCCGCGCGCTTGATCCAGATCTGCTCGCCACCCTGCGCATCGCCCCGCACGTGGCTCATCACGTTGTGGGGCTGCGCTGCCAGCTGCTCCCGCAGGAAGGCGTCGTAGTCGGTGGGGGCGGGTGGGGTCGTGCAGGCCGCGGGCTCCATCGTCATACCGCCACGCCTCCCGCGGCCACGGCCTGCGTCACGGCCACGGCGGCCTGCGCGATCTCCACATGGTGCGGCACCGACGGCTCCAGCTCGGGCTCGCCGGCGGCAAAGCTGTGGGCGTTGGCCAGCGGCCAGTACAGGCGGAACACGTTGTGCTGCGCCTCCAGCGGGCCCAGCAGCGCGCCGGGCTGCATGCGCGTGATCAGGTTGGACAGCAGGCGCACCTCGGTGTCGCTGATGCGCCGCACGATGTGGTGTGCGGTGATGTCCTTGGGGTGGCGCAAACCGGCGGCCTGTACCAGTTCTTGCAGCGCATGCAGCGTGCTGTGGTGGAACTGCGCCACGCGCGTGGCCTTGTCGGGCACCACCAGCGCCTGCTGGCGCAGCGGGTCCTGCGTGGTCACGCCGGTGGGGCAGTGGCCGGTGTGGCAGGTCTGCGCCTGGATGCAGCCCAGCGCCATCATGAAGCCGCGCCCCGCATTGCACCAGTCGGCGCCCAGCGCCATCATGCGCGCGATGTCGAAGGCGCTGATCACTTTGCCCGCGCAGCCGATCTGCACGCGGTCGCGCAGGTTCACGCCCACCAAGGTGTTGTGCACCAGCAGCAGGCCTTCCTGCAGCGGCGCGCCCACGTGGTCGCTGAACTCCACCGGCGCCGCGCCCGTGCCGCCCTCGGCCCCATCGACCACGATGAAGTCGGGCGTGATGCCGGTCACCAGCATGGCCTTGACGATGGCGAACCACTCCCATGGATGGCCCAGGCAGAACTTGAAGCCGGTGGGCTTGCCGCCCGACAGCGTGCGCAGCCTGGCGATGAACTGCATCATCTCCACCGGGTTGCTGAACGCACTGTGGCTGGCCGGCGAGATGCAGGCCTCGCCCACCATCACGCCGCGCGCCGCGGCGATCTCGGCCGTGACCTTGGCGCCGGGCAGCACGCCGCCGTGGCCCGGCTTGGCACCCTGGCTCAGCTTGAGCTCGATCATCTTGACCTGCGGGTCGGTGGCATTGGCCGTGAAGCGCTCTTCGCTGAAGGTACCGTCGCCATTGCGGCAGCCGAAGTAGCCCGAGCCGATCTCCCAGATCAAATCGCCGCCATGCACCCGGTGGTGCTGGCTGATGCTGCCCTCGCCCGTGTCGTGCGCAAAGCCGCCTTTGCGTGCGCCCTGGTTCAGCGCCAGGACGGCGTTGGCCGACAGCGCGCCAAAGCTCATGGCCGAGATGTTGAAGATGCTCGCGTGGTAGGGCTGGGTGCAGGGCGAGACGGACTGCGAGGGCTTGTCCGGGCTGCCGCCGATCCACACGCGAAAGTCGTGCGACGGCAGCTCGGTGGGCGCGAGCGAGTGGTTCACCCATTCGTAGCCCTGCGCGCCCACATCCAGGTGCGTGCCGAAGGGCCGGTTGTCCGGGTCGCCCTTGGCACGCTGGTACACCAGCGAGCGCTGCGCGCGCGAAAACGGCGCGGCTTCGCTGTCGCTCTCGATGAAATACTGGCGCACCTCCGGCCGGATGTACTCCAGCATGAAGCGCAGGTGACCGATGACCGGGTAGTTGCGCAGGATGGCGTGGCGCGTCTGCTGCAGGTCGTACACGCCCAGCGCGACCAGCGCTGCGCACACCAGTACCACCGGCAGCCCCACGTTGAACGCCACCAGCGTGAACAGCGACAGCAGCAGTGCAAAAACGCTGAGCGCAAAGGCGGTGTAGCGGACCGGGTACAGGGAGTTGAGCTGGTGGATCATGGGGGTCCTGGTTCTGCAAAAAGCGGCAGCGGGCTACACTGGCCGCCTTTTTGCACCGTGGTGCACGGCGCCGCCAGCCTGCGGGCGTCGGCCTTGAAGCACCCGACGCGCTTGCCGCACGCGCATCATAGAAGTAAAAAATTGCGTCCAGGAGCTTTCGGCGCCGCCTTGGCTGCCCACTGGCCTACCGCACCCTGCCCCCTGAATACCGACCCGCACCGACGAACGGAGCCCCCATGACCCAGCCTGCCACCCCCTTCACCCCAGCCACAACCGACGCCGACCTGGGCGCGCTGCCTGCCGGCTTCCCCGAAGGCCTCGGCCCGGATGAGCTTGAAGAGATCGACAACATCCTCGACGACCTGCGCTCGCGCGGCGAGGAAATCCCCCAGTGGGAGTTCTGCGACGGCTTCCTGACCGCCGTGATCTGCAGCCGCCGCCCCATCGCCCCGGCCGAGTACCTGCCCATGCTGCTGGGCGACGGTGCCGAGCTCGATGTTGCAGACGGTGAGCCCCTGCCGCTGCTGTCCGCCTTTGCCGACGCCGCACAGCAGGCGCGTTTTCTGGAGCTGTGGAACCGCCGCTGGACCGAGGTGGAGGCTCAGCTCGACGCCAAGGTGGAGTCGCTGGACGACGAGCGCACCTTCCAGCCCGAAGCCATGGACATGCGCGGCGCCGTCGCCAGCCTGACCGACGAGCAGCGCGCCGAGATGGACGACGACCAGGAAGTGCCGTCCTTCGGCCAGGTCTGGGCGCTGGGTTTCATGTTCGCCGTGGAGAACTGGCCCGAGGACTGGGCCGCCCCGCGCGACAAGGAAGCCGCCCGCTGGCTGGACGATGCGCTCGGCAGCATCGTGACCCTGACCGAAGACGACACCGGCAAGCCCGAAGTCTGCATGTACAGCGAAGACGGCCCGCCCAGCACCAGCCAGGCGCGTGTGGAAGCCTTCGGCGAAGCCATCTGGGCGGTGTACGACCTGCGCCAGATCTGGAAGAGCATGGGCCCGCGCGTGGAGACCCTGCGCAAGGCCCCTGAGCCCGGCCGCAACGACCCCTGCTTTTGCGGCAGCGGCAAGAAGTACAAGAAGTGCCACGGCGCGTGATGCGCACAGGCCCGGGCCGCCGCACATGATGGATGCGCTGGCGCAGTCCTTCCCCTGGCTGCAATATGTCGTGCTGCTGGTGGTGGGCGCTGCGTTGGTGGGTGTGGAGCGTGCGTGGCCCCGGCGCCCCGGGCAACCAGAGACGCGGGCACGCTGGGTCGTCAACGTGGGGCTGTACGCCCTGGGGCTGTTGTTGCTGGCGCTGGTGGTAGAGCCCCTGCAAACCGCCGCGATCCGCATCGGGTCCTTGCCCGGCTGGGGTGGGCTGGGCGCCGCGCCGCTGCCCGATGCGCTCAAGGTCGCGCTGGGCGTGTTGCTGGTGGATGGCCTCCAGTACGGCCTGCACAGACTGTGCCACGCGGTTCCGCTGCTGTGGCAGCTGCACCAGGTGCACCACTCGGACGAAGCGTTCGACGTGTCGACGAGCGTCCGCCACCACCCCTTGGAAGTGCTGGCCCTGACGGGGCTGAACCTGATGCTGTGCGCCGCACTCGGCGTGCCGTTGCTGTCGCTGCTGATCTACGCGCTGTTGCTCGCGCCGCATTCGTTGTTCTGCCATTCCAATGTGGCGATCCCTGCGGGGGTGGACCGGGCTCTGCGCTGGTTCAGCGTCACGCCGGACATGCACCGGGTGCACCACTCCGTCCGCATGGACGAGGGCCACCGCAACTTCGGCATGGTGTTTCCGTGGTGGGACCAACTGTTTCGCTCCTACTGCGCGCAGCCGCAAGACGGCAGCGAACGCATGCGGCTGGGGCTGGCGCAGGAGCAGACACTTGCCGCCGGAGATGTGCCGCGCAGATCGGGACTGTGGACCTCGTTGTGGCAGCCGTTCACCAGGCCGCCGCGGTGAGCCGTACCGTGGGCGCGGCACCATGGCGCTGATGGCGCGGTGGGCCCAGCTGGTGGCGGCGCTCGCCGGCCCGCTGTGGCTGTTGTGGCTTTTGGTGGTGGCGTGCCTTTTTTTGCAGGCCACACCGGCGGGTGCCGCCAGTGAACCATGGCGCATCGACGACCTCGCAGTCGTGGCCGATCCTGCGGGCGGCGAGACCATTGCCAGCATCAGCCAGCCCGGCCGCGCCGCCGACTTCGAGCCCGTGCCCGACGGGTTCTCCGGGGGCTACACGCGGGCCGTGCACTGGCTGCGCTTCACGTTGCATGCGCCGCCTGCTAATGCCGATGGCAAGCGGGAGATGCTGCTGGAGATTCACCCGCCCTACATCGACGACTTGCAGATCTACGTGTCCCAGAGCGCAGGCGAGCCCTTCGACGTGCGGCGGGGCGGAGACCTGCAGCCGCAGTCTGCCAAGGAAATTGCGTACCGCGGCTACGTGTACCGCTTTGTCTTCGAGGACGACCGGCCACGCACCGCCTATGTGCGCCTGCAGACCCACAGCAGCTCGGTGCTCATCGTCAAGGCGTGGGAGCCCGGCCAGTTTCTTGCAAAGATGTCGCGCGAGTACGCCCTGTTCGGCGTGCTGTTGGGCCTGATGCTCGCCGGGCTGCTGGCCAACATCTGGCATGGGCTGTGGCGCAGCGAGAGCATCTACCGGCGCTACATTGCCTACCTGCTCGCCACACTGCTCAACCTGCTGGGCATCAACGGCCTGGCGGGCGAGTTTCTGTTGCCCGAGGCGCCGTACTGGGCCAACCAGTGGGTCCCGCTGGGGATCGTTCTGGTGGCATTTTTTGGCACGCGGTTCTACATGCTCGCGCTCGACATCGCGCATGCCGCGCCGTGGATGCGCTGGGTCTATCGCATTCAGCTGTGGCTGGCCGTCTGCTGCCTGCCTGCGTCCTTTCTGGGCATTTACCCGGAAATGATCCAGGCTCTGCTGTCCGTCTCACTGGTCATGCTGTCGACCGGTGCGGTGCGCAGCATCCAGTTGTGGCGGCAAGGCAATGGCAACGGCAAGATCCTGCTGCTGGCCCACCTGTTTGCGTTGGGCGGCAGTTTCTCCGCTTTTCCGGCATTGCTGGGTTTGCTACCAGGCCAGTTCTGGCTGATCTACGGCTTTCAGTTGAGGTCGGTGGCTGCGCTGCTGGTGCTGCAGCTGATGCTGGCCAACCATGTCCGGGCCATCCAGGCCCAGCTGACCCAGGCCAGCGTGAACATCGAGGTGTCCAAAACCATCGCCCATCAAGAGCGCGCCGCGTACGAGCACCAGCGGCATTTCCTGTCCATGCTCACGCACGAGCTGAAGACGCCGCTGTCCGTGATCCGGATGCGCCTGGGGGCGGCTGCACCGACCCAGCGCATGCAGGACCATGCCACGCGTGCCGTGGCAGACATCGATGCCATCGTCGAGCGCTGCGCGCTGGTCAGCCAGATCGATGGCGGGCCCGGTACGGTGCAGCGGGCACCGTGCCATATCAACGACCTGCTGGACGAAGTGCGGACCCTGCAGCGGGCCGAGCAACGCGTTGTCATGCAGGTGGCGGAGGACGCGCTCGATCTCTCGGTCCACAGCGATCCGCTGCTGCTGCGCACCATCCTCAGCAACCTTGTCGACAACGCGATCAAGTACTCGCCTGCGGACTCGCCGGTGCAGATCAGCGTCGCGCGCAGCATGCAGTCAGGCACCGACGGCGTGTGCGTGCGCGTGGACAACCGCGCCGCCGCCGCCGGCCTGCCGGACCCGGAGCGCGTGTTCGAAAAGTACTACCGGGCGCCCGGCGCCCACCACCAAAGTGGTTCGGGCCTGGGGCTGTACATCGCCAAGGCGCTGACCGTGCAGCTGGGCGGCACGCTGGCCTACCGCACCGACCACCCTCTCGTCATTTTTGAGCTATGGCTGCCACTGTGACTTTTCATCCACCGCTCAGGCTGCTGGTGGTCGAAGACCACCAGGCCTTGCTCGACGTCACCGTAGAGACCTTGACGGCCGCCGGGCACGACGTGATCGGCATCGACAGCGCCGAGGCCATCGACGAGCTGCCGCGCGACTTTGTCGCCGACATCGCGGTGCTGGACCTGAACCTTCCCGGTGAAAACGGCCTGAGCCTGGCCCAGCGGCTTCGCCGGGTGCAGCCCGGCATCGGCATCATCATGGTCACGGCGCTGCGTGCCGTGGAGCAAAAAGTGGCGGGCTACGAGCACGGCGCCGACCTGTACCTGATCAAGCCCACCGCGCCCGAGGAGTTGCGGGCCGCCGTGCTGGCGCTGGCGCACCGCGTGCGGCACAGCGCTGCGGCCCATCCTGCCGACTTCACGCTCGACACCGCGGCGCAGCGCCTGCACACGCCATTGGGCCCGCTGGCCTTGCGCAGCGCCGAAGCCACGTTGCTGCGCGCCTTGGCCCTGGCCCCCGACCACACCCTGGAAATTTTCCAGGCGCTCGAGCAGCTCGACAAATCGGTGGACGAGCAGGGCAAGGCGCAGCTCGAAGTCCTGGTCTCCCGCCTGCGCAGCAAGCTCGTGGCCCACGGTGCGCCAGCCGCTCCCATCCGTGCCCTGCGCGGCAAGGGCTACCGGCTGTGCATGGGCATGCACATCCGGTAAGCAGGGATTGCCCGGTCCTGTGCGGCGTTTGCCACGCTTGCCCGGCGAAGGCAAGCTTTGGCAAGGTTTGCGCGGACGGTCTCACTAGAGTCGCGGACACGGTGATACGCACCGAGAAACACAGGCTCGGGGCCGCCAAGGCCCTGTAGAGCACGGCCGCCGCCGGCAGACGGTGTGCAGTGCCAGCCATGCCTTGCAATGTCCGTGGATTGACCTGTTCAAATGATCAAAAAATGTGGGTGGAAGATCGCTGCCGTGCTGGCAGGGTGGGTGGTCGCATCCGCGGCCCATGCGGGCGCCGCAGGCACCTTCGGCACGGTGTTCAACCCGACGACCGTGCCGATCAATGGCACGTCCACACTGACGTACACGCTGACCGCCTACGATAACTTTCGCAACCTCGGTTTCACGACCACATTGCCTGCCGGCTTGGTCGTGGCCACGCCCAATGGCGCCGCCACCGATTGCGGTGCGGTGCCGGGGCCGCTGCTCCCCACCATCACGGCAGTGCCAGGCTCCACCACGGTACAGCTGGCCAACGCCAACACCACCACGGTGTACGACGGGCCGTTTATGGGGCCCCGTTCATTCGGGTGCGTCGTTTCCGTCCGCATACAAGGCGCGGTGCTGGGCAGCCACGCGCTGCCACCTGTGACCTTGTTCGACAGCGGCTTTCCCACCCTTTTGACGGCATCTGCGGTGCTCAACGTGCTGGGCGCACCGGTGGCGGCTGCCAGTATTCCCACCCTCAGCGAATGGGGCCTGATCCTGCTGGTGCTGGCCATGGCTGCCTCGGCCCTCAACGGCATGCGCCGCAAGCGCGGATAATCGGCACCTCTTCGGTATTGCCGTTCCTCCTTGTCGAGGCCTCGGTGCGCAGCGCGCTCCGGGGCTTTTTTGTTCATGGCCCACCACCTCTCTGTTTCCTTGCAACGCCTGCGCGCCGAATGGGCGCCCAGCATTCCGCGCGAACTGCTGGCGGGCGCCGTCGCCACGTTTGCACTCATCCCCGAGGTCATCGCGTTCTCGTTCGTGGCGGGGGTCGATCCGTCGGTGGGGCTGTTCGCCTCGTTCGTCATCAGCCTGGTCATCGCCTTCGTGGGCGGACGGCCGGCCATGGTGTCCGCCGCTGCGGGCTCGGTGGCGCTGGTGGCAGCGCCGCTGGTGCAGTCGCACGGACTGGGCTATTTGCTGGCGGCGGGCTTGCTGGCGGGGCTGGTGCAGTTGGTGTTCGGCCTGCTCAAGCTTGGCGTGTTGATGCGGTTCGTCTCCAGCTCGGTGCGCACCGGCTTCGTCAACGCGCTGGCGGTGCTGATCTTTGCCGCGCAGCTGCCGCACCTGCAGGGCCAGGGCGCGGCCACCTGGGCCATGCTGGCACTGGGGCTGGCCATCATCTACGGCCTGCCGTGGCTGGGCGGCGTGCTGCGGCTGCCCGCGCTCAGCGCCGTGCCGTCGCCACTGATCTGCGTGGTGGCGCTGACCTTGCTGGCGCAGGGCCTGGGCGTGCAACTGCCCACGGTGGCCGACCTGGGCAAGCTGCCGGACTCGCTGCCCGTATTCGGCTGGCCCGGCGTGCCGCTGTCGCTCGATACGCTGCGCATCATCCTGCTCCCGGCCCTGGCGATTGCCATGGTGGGCCTGCTCGAATCGGTGCTGACGGCCGCCGTGGTCGACGAGATGACCGATACTCCGAGCGACAAGAACCGCGAGTGCGCGGGCCTGGGTGTGGCCAATATTGCGGCCAGCCTGTTCGGCGGCATCGCGGGCTGCGGAATGATCGGCCAGGCCGTGGGCAACGTGAAGTACGGCGGGCGCGGCCGGCTGTCCACGTTGTTCGCGGGCGTGTTCCTGCTCATCCTCATGGTGGCGCTGAAAGACTGGGTCTCCCGGGTGCCGGTGATCGCGCTCGTGGCCATCATGGTGATGGTGTCGGCCTCCACGTTCGACTGGAAGTCGCTGTCCGCACTGGTGCGGCACCCGCGCCTGTCCAGCGCGGTGATGCTGGCCACGGTGGTGGTCACCATCGCCACGCACAACCTGGCGGCGGGTGTGGCCGTGGGCGTGCTGCTCAGCGGCGTGTTCTTTGCGTTCAAGGTATCGCGCATGCTGGCGGTGCAGGTGCACGACGACGACGCCACCGGCATGCGCACCTGGCGCGTGACGGGCCAGGTGTTCTTCGCCTCGGCCGACGCGTTCATCGAGGCGTTCGACGTGCTGGGCGCCGAGGGCCGCGCCGTGGTCATCGACGTCACGCACGCCCACTTCTGGGACATCACCGCCGTGGCCGCGCTCGACAAGGTGGCGGAGCGCCTGCGCCACCACGGCTGCACGGTGCAGGTGCTGGGCCTCAATGAAGCCAGCGGCGTGCTGATCGACCGCATGGCAGCCGACAAGGGCTGATGGGGTTGCGCAGGCGCTGATCGGGCTGCACCCCGGGGCTGCACCGCGGGCCGGCGAGCCCGGCAGGCGCCGAGGTGGTCAGTGCATCGTGATCACTGCCCCTGGCGCGGTCACGCTGGCAACCACCCCAGCAGCCGCTGCAGCGCATAGCGCAGCGTGGCCGCCCGCACGGTGCCGCGGTCGCCTGCAAAGTGCTGCATTTCGCTGTGCGTCTCGCCGCCCACGCACCAGGCGAACCACACGGTGCCTACGGGCTTCTCGTCGCTGCCGCCCGTGGGGCCGGCCACGCCGGTCACCGCCAGGCTGACCTGGGCCTGCGAGTGGGTGAGCGCGCCGTCGGCCATGGCGCGGGCCACGGCTTCGCTCACCGCGCCGTGCTGCTCGATGAGCGCGGCGGGCACGCCCAGCATGTCGGTTTTGGCGTCGTTGGAGTAGGTGACGAAGCCGCGCTCGAACCATTGGCTGGAGCCCGCCAGGTCCGTGCAGGCCGCGGCGATCATGCCGCCGGTGCAGCTCTCGGCCGTGGCCAGCATGTGGCGGTGCTGCAGCAGGCGCAGCGAAATCTGCGTCAAATTGGCATCCAGCGCTGTACTGTCAAGCGCTATCAGCTCACTTTTTGATAGTGACGTCATGGTCATCGGAGTCTCCGCAGCGCCTGTCGGCAAGTTCACAAGGCTGCCACAAACCGGCGGCGCGGTACAGATGCAACCCCGCGGGGCCACCGCGGCGGTTCACCAGAAGCGCCACAGCGCAATGACCAGCAGCGTGCAAAACGCCGCCACGAAGTCGTCAAACAAAATGCCCCAGCCGCCGCGCCAGCCAAAACCCTTGAACAGGCCGTCGGCCCAACCCACGGGCCCGGGCTTGGCCGCGTCGAAAAAGCGGAACAGCGCAAACGCCGTGAGCTGACCCCAGAAGCCCATGGGCATGGCCAGCCACAGCACCAGCCAGAAGGCAACGATCTCGTCCCACACGATGCTGCCGGGGTCGGCCACGCGCAGGTTGCGCGCCGCGGTGGTGCAGGCCCACCAGCCCACCAGCGTGCCGCCGGCGATGAGCAGGCCCATGCGCCACGGCGTCATCCACTGCTGCAGCACCAGGTAGGCCAGCCACGCCCACAGCGTGCCCACGGTGCCCGGCGCCTTGCGCGAAAGGCCCGCGCCAAAGCCGAGTGCGATGAAGTGGGCCGGGTGGGCAAGCAAAAAGCGCACGGTGGGGCGCAGGGCGTCTGGGGCGGAGGGCATGTCGGCAGCAAAAAAAGAAAGGGCAGGCCCGTCGTGGTGCCTGCCCTTGGATTGTCACCCAGCGGCGCCGGTGCGCCCCGGTGGGTGGTGTCACGCTGCGGCAGCCTCGGGGTTGCTGCATCCGCCGCGTTACTGCCGTTCCTGGAGCTGGACGTCCTTGGGGTAGCGGATGGTGTGCTCGGCGCTGAACTGCGCCGTGGCGCCTGCCGCCAGGCTCTGCTGCCAGGCCACGGTGCCGGGCGTGCGGTCCCACGCCAGGTCGGCGGGCTGGGGCTGGTAGCGCGACTCGACCTCGATCTTCTCGTTGCGCGAGACCGGCGCCGCATGCAGCACCTGCAGCGTGATGGCGGCCTTGTGGCGGTTGTCCACGCTGTAGGCGCGGCGCGTCTTGCGCTCGGTGCGCGAGCCGGTGAAACCCGTGCTGCCGGTCAGGTCCTGCACCGCCTCGGCGCGCACGGTGACCAGTTCATCGCGGCCGAACGACAGGCTGGTGCTGCCCGCAGGCGCGCCCGCGCTGGCCGCCGCGAAGTCGATGCGCCCGGTGCCCACGAAGGCACCGTCGCGGTACAGCCCCACTGTGCCCGCCGGCCACACGCCCGCAGGCTGCGCCATCTGTGCGACGAGGTAGGCGGCTTCTTCCACCGCGGGTGCCGTGCGCGTGATCAGCGTGGCGGGGGCCGTCTGGCTGCCCAGTGCCAGCGTCACGCGCTGGCCGCTGGACGGCACGGTGATGCGCTGCGGCACGGCGAACTCGGTGGCAAAGCCCTTGTCGATGGAGCTCACGTCGAAGCTGGGCATGGCGTCTTCGGCCATGCGCGCGCGAGCCAGGGGGGCAGGAGCCGCTGGTGGCGCGGGCGCAGCCATCGCCATGACGGGCGCCACAGCACCCACGGGCTGCGGCGGTGGTGCCACATCCAGCGTCCAGGCGCGCGGCAGGCGGCCCTGCGTGGCGCGGCCGGGCTGGCCGGTGGACAGCGTGAGCTGCACGCCCGTCCAGTCCTCGCCGCTGTTTTGCGCCACCAGCGCCTGGCGCTCCAGCAGCACGGTGGACTTGGCGCCATCCAGCGTGGCGCGGTACGTGGGCTGCCAGCCCGGGCCGCGCACCTGGTAGGACAGGCGCAGCTCGGCGTCGCGCTCTGCCGCCAGGTTGATGCTCACGGAGACCACGCGTGCGCGCTGGCTGGCCACGCGGTCGCGCTCGGCCACCAGGGGCTTCAAGGCGAGTTCGAGCGCCTCTTGCTTGCGCTTGAGCTGGTGCGTGCGTGCAAACGCGTCCTGCCCGGACTTGCGCAGCACCTCGGCCGTGGCCGTGATCTGGGCGGGCGTGGGGCTGGCGATGCGGGTGTTGGTGGCGGTCGCCGTGGTGGCCGCTGCCGTGGCGTCGTCGCCCGTGACCGCACCACCCACGCCGGCCACGCCGCGCAGGTAGCCGTCCACCAACTGCAGCGCCGAGGCCTCGGCCTTCACCCCGGCGATCTGGTCCTCCAGCTCGCGGATGCGGCCGTCCAGCGGGCTCGCGCAGGCGGCGGCCACATCGCGGTCTTCGGTCAGCACGTTGAACTCGCCCACGCGCACGGCGGCGTCGGCGCTGATCTGCAGGCTCTGCGCGTCGATGGATGCGGGCAGGCAGCCAATGGTCAGGCTGCGCGCACCGGCTGGCACGCGGGCCACGCGCTCCACGGTGGCGCTGCCGGGGTACACGGTGACGCGGGCGATGCGTGATGTGTCGCCGGCCGCGGGGCGTGGCGCGTCCTGCGCCATGGCGACGAAGGGCAGCGCGCCCACCCCGCTGACGATGCAGGCCATCCACAAGGCGCGGTGGACGACAAAAGCGCGTGGGCGCAACGCGGTGGGGCTGGGCATCGCAGGCTCCTCGAAGGGGTGTGGATCGGGTGCCGGATGCTAGCAGGCCCGGTGCGGCAGGCAGCGGTGGATTCAGGGGGTTGGCGCCGTCGCTGCAGCCACTTCTTGTAACGATTTTCGGGGAGTGCCCTAGGGGCATGTTCGCCCGCTCCGTTTAAAACGCCAGGGGGCCGCCTGCCGGCGCACGCCGCGCAGGGCTCGGCCTGGCCGCCATCGCCGCACGGTCCATCCATCCATCCATCCAACCACGAGGAGCACCGAGTGCAGGACAACGACAAGACCGCCTTTGACTCCGCGATCCGGGCGCTGGAGTTCGAGATCGCCAACGCCGGCACGCACCTGACCATCGACGCCACCGCGCGCCAGGCGTATTCGATGCAGATCCAGGCGATGGCCAACGAGCTGCGCGGGCAGGTGAGCAGCGGGCGGATGACCTGGGCGCAGGCCGCCCAGCAGGCGCAGGAGGCCCGCAACGCCATCATGGAAGTCATCCGCGGCCGCAGCACCCCGGTGGGCCGCGCGATGGCCGAGCGGCTCAAGCGCGAAGGCAAGACGCTCAACGAACTCATCGCACGCAAGACGCAGCAACTGCACGGCGCCGGTGCGGACTTCAGCCGGCTCTCCACCACCCAGCAGAACGCGGTGTATGCCGAGATCGTCAAATCCGCCGGCACGTCGAACCCGCGCGTGACCGCCACCATGCGCAACCTCTCGCGCGCAGGGCGGGGCCTGCTGGTGCTGTCGATCGCCCTGTCCGTGTATTCCATCGCCAAGGCCGAAGACAAGGCCGGCGCCGCCCGCCGCGAAGTGGCTGTCACCGGCGCCGGCATTGGCGGCGGCATCGCCGGCGGCGCCCTGGCCGGCCTGGCCTGCGGCCCCGGGGCGCCCGTGTGCGTCACCGTCGGGGCTTTTGTCGGCGGCGCGCTGGCGGCCTTCGGCGTGGACTACTTCTGGTAAGGACGCAGCGCCCATGCACCTGCTCACCCCCCAAGAGCTGTCGGTCGAGCGCCTGGCAGGCCGCCCCGACGACGCACCCGCCCACTGCCACATCCTGCGCAACGGCCAGGCCACAGGTCGCCATGTGCCCGGTGCGGTGCTGGAGGCGGCTGCGCAATGGCAAGGCTTCACGCTGCTGCTGACGACCGACGACGTCCCGGCGGAGGAGTTTTTGCATATCCACCTGCTCGATGCGGACCTGCAGTGCATCGACACTGCAACGCTGGGGGCGATGTATTCCACGGGCTCGTTCTCGCTGCTTCCGTCGCCCGAGCCGGACACGCTGCGGTTTCGTTTCATCGGTGATACGGACTGGAGCGTGCAGGTGCTGGCAGAGCCTGGCTTTCGGGTTCCGCTGTGGTCGGAGCCGATGGGTGTGAGTCGGCCCGTGGGGTTCTCGCGGCACTTCGTGGTGCGGGGGAATCCGAAGCGGGAGGGGGAGTAGGGTGCTTGCCATGTGGCAGGCGCAAGCTAGAGGCTGTCACACCTTCATAGGCCAGATTCGAGATGACAGGAGCTGGGGCGTTGGAGCGGTTGGTACTCGGACGGCTATCGGCCAGGAGCGGTCTGTGGCGGCGTACGAAAGCGGACACTCCATGTGAAATCATGCACCATTTGGCTCCCTGTAGCCAAATGAGACGAAAATCGGGGACTCCCGATCGTGCTGGCCGCAGGCGAGGACCAAGTACCCGTGGTCCTTTGGCCAAGCCGCCAATTCAAAGGCCTCGAAGTAGAGCTCCTCAGCCAGATCGGGCGCACGCTCACGGGTAACGCTGGGCGGGCCAAGGCTCTCCGCCAGTCTCGCCCGCCATGTACGAAAACGGCTTGCGAAGTCGGTGTATGTCCGTTCGAGTTCCTCAGGAGAGCAGTCGTCCAGCCAACCTGTCTCTTCGAGGAACACCTCTTCAGCGGAAGTGAGTAGCGCTTTGATGTCCAAGGGGGCCTCGTTCATGGGGCATAACGTGGAGTTGAGGTGCCTGCGCGGCTTTTCGCAGAGGTCGCCTCGAACGCGGGGTTAGGCGTTTTCACCACGGAGTCGGTGACTCGTGCGGCGCCTACGACTCTTTGCAGATTGGGCAATAGCAGCGCCTGACTATAGCTTGCCAGTAGGCAGGCACCGGACAGTGAGGCAGCGCGGTTTGGAGGGCAAGCAAACAGTCAACGGCAGCTCTGGGGTCGTTTCGTCCACCGGCTGCTTAGGGCTCAAAGCAGCCGCTCAGACCGGGCGCTTGGCTGGCGCGAAATTAATGCCCTGCATCTGTCGGCAGAGCGCTCAATGAACCAGCCCCGGCGAGCAGTGCAATGCATTCATTGGCGCGTCGTATGCCTCCTTCGGCGATTTCCCCCCTGCAAATCTCCTCCAGCATTCGAGCCAGATAAGCCGCATCATTCCAATTCAACGAGTCAGACTTACCTGTAGCCTGCTCGGAAAACGAGGGAGTTCCGTATGCGGTCCGTACCCCCAACTCGCTTAGCTTTACTGGCAACCTGAGAGTGAAGGTTTGGCCTCCTTTTCCTTCGAGCAGCAGGAAGTAAGAGCCTCCGTCACGCAGGACGTCAGCCATTGCAATACGAGCAATCGATGGAAGTTTCATAGAGTTGGAGTCTTCTAGTGGGGCTGTCGTCGTGATGTTTATTTCGGTGCCCGCTTTTGGCCGTATTCTGTCATCAGCTACCCTTCCACCGTTTCCCCCGTTTCTACACACCCAACGCCCTCCACCCACCACCATCACCCCAACGCCTGCGGCACCTCCCGCGCCAAAAAGTCGTACACCGCACGAATCCTGCGGCTCGTGCGGATCTCGCGGTGCACCGTGAGCCAGATCGGAAGTTCGGGCAGAGGCAGCATGGGCAGCACGGGCACGACGTCGGGGTCGGTGCGGGCCATGTAGTCGCCGACAAAGCCCACGCCCAGGCCGGCGCGCACGGCCTCCCAGCAGGCGATCAAGTCATCCGTGCGGAAGGCAAAACGCTCGCGGTCCACCGGGTAGCCCATGGCGGCAAAACCTTGCTGGATGTCCTCGTGGCGGTCGTTGCCGATCAGCTCGTGCTGCAGCAGGTCTGACGGCTGGCGCGGTGTGCCCTTGCGGCGCAGGTAGTCGCGGTGGGCATATGCGCCCAGCTTTACGGCGCCGATGCGCTTGGCCACCAGGCTGGCCTGGTCGGGGCGGACCATGCGCAGGGCGATGTCGGCTTCGCGGCGCAGCAGGTTGGTGACTTCGTTGCTGGACACCAGTTCCACCTGCACCTCAGGCAGCGCCTGCCGCATGCGCGCGAGCACCGGCGGCAGCAGCACGCAGGCCACGGGCTGGCTGGCGGTGATGCGCACGGTGCCGCTCACGCCGGCCTCGGCGCCCGACACGCTGCGCGCCAGTTGATGGGCGCCTGCCTCCATGGCGCGGGCCGATTCGGCCAGCTGCAGTGCCGTGGCGGTGGGCAGCAGGCCGCGGCCGGTGCGCTCGAACAGCACCACGCCCAGCTGTGATTCCAGCTCGGCGATGTGGCGGCCGATGGTGGGCTGGCTGGCGTTCAGCACACGGGCCGCGCCCAGCAGGCTGCCCTGGTCCAGCGCGGCCAGGAAGGACTGCACCAGGCTCCAGTCGAAGGTCTGATTCATGGCGGTAGCGTGCTCCGGTTCGGCGGTGTTTAGCTATTCAAAAATGAATTACTGGTATGGATAGTTAGGCAATTGTGTGGTTGTCGGTGCGTTTTCACAATCGGTCCATTCCTTTCCCGCCGTGGAGATTCCGATGACCGCACCGCTTAACACTCCCTTCGCTCCTGCCGCACCACAGGCAGCACCAGCCGCTCAGCCCACCGTGCTGATCCTGGGCGCGCGCGGCCGCCTGGGGCTGGCTGCCGCACGGGCCTTTGCCCAGGCCGGCTGGCAGGTGCTGGCGCAGGTGCGGCCCGCTGCGGGCGGCCACGCGCTGCCCGCCATGGGCGGTGTGTGGTGGATGCCGGTGGCGGTGCATGACACGGCGGAGCTGTTGCGCCAGGCGCGCGGCGCACAGGTGGTGGTGCATGCGATCAGCCCTGCGTACACGGACAAGGCATGGCGCCTGGAGGCGCTCGGCTTGCTGGACGCTGCCATCGACGTTACGCAGCAGCTCGGCGCCACGCTGATGCTGCCGGGCAACGTCTACAACTTCGGCGAGGGCATGCCCGCCGTGCTGCGCGAAGACACGCCCCAGGCGGCCGCTGGCGGCAAGGGGCTGGTGCGCGTGGCGATGGAGCAGCGCCTGACCGCCGCTACGCTGGGCGGGCGCATGCGGGCGGTGGTGGTGCGCGCGGGCGACTTCTTCGGCAGCGGCGCCAGTGGCTGGCTCGACCAGTCCATCGCCAAGGACCTGCACCGGGGCCGCGTCACCTGGCCCGGCCCGCTGAACGTGGCCACGCCCTGGGCGTACCTGCCCGACCTGGCGGCCACCTTGGTGCGCGTCGCCGACGAACGCCACCGGCTGGCCGCGTTCGACTGCCTGCATTTCCAGGGCCACACCGTGAGCGCGCAGCCCTGGCTGCACAGCCTCTCCACCTTGGCCGCAGAGCGCGGCTGGCTGCCCGATGCCGGCACGCTGCGCGTGAAGCGGCTGAACTGGACGCTGCTGCGCGTGGCGGGTGTGTTCATGCCCATGCTCGCGTCGCTGGCCGCCATGCGATATCTGCGCCACGAGCCCCACCGGCTGGACAACACCCGCCTGCGCGCGCTGATCGGCGAGGAGCCCCACACGCCGTTCGACCAGGCAGCGCGCCAGGCGCTGAACGACCTGGCGCTGGGTGCTGCGCCCGCCCTGCGCGCCGCGCTGGCCTGAAGGCGCGGCGCCCACGGGCCTGTCGCCGCTGCACCGCCCCACCCAACCCAACGGCGGTCGTGGCGAGCTGGCGCGCGCGTCTGGCCTCACCACCTTGTCTTCACCGCTTTTTTTTGACACCCACCCACCGGCCCACAGTGCCAGAAGGACCCGCCATGAACCGTCGCAATTTCATCCGCCTGGCAGGCGGTGGCACCGTCGTCGCCGCCACGGCCGGCACCCTGGCCGCCTGTGGCGTGGCCGGCCCGAACTACCCCGCCGAAGCGGTGGAGGCGTGGCAAGGCCCGGTGGGCGAGACCGAGGTGCGCCGCCGCGCCGTGGCCTACGCCATCACCGCCCCCAACCCGCACAACCTGCAGCCCTGGGTGGTGGACCTGCGCGAAGACGGCGTGATCACCCTGCGCACGGACCGCGAACGCGTGCTGCCGCACACCGACCCGCTGGGCCGCCAGATACTGATCGGCCACGGCGCATTTCTGGAGCTGCTGGTGCTGGCCCTGGCGCAGCAGGGCGTGGGCAGCGACGTGCTGGTGTGGCCGCAGGGCCCGCTGCCTGCGGCGTTGGCGGACTGGGATGACCGGCCGGTGGCGCGTGTCACCTTGAAGCCCGCGGGCCGGCCCGATGCGCTGTTTGCCCAGGTCCTGCAGCGCCACACGCCCAAGAGCGACTTCGACATGGCCCGCCCCGTGGCGCCCGATGTGCTGGCCGCGCTGCTGTCCAGCCAGCGGCCCGCAGCAGGGCTGCAGGTGGGTGGCACGGTCGACGCTGCGCGCCTGGAGCCGCTGCGCACGCTGTGCTGGCAGTCCGCGCAGGTGGAGCTGCTGACCCCGCGCACGATGATGGAGAGCATCCACCTCACGCGCGTGGGCCCGGCCGAGATCCTGCGCCACCGCGACGGTATCTCGCTCAACGCACCGTTCGTGCGGGCGATGTCGGCGCTGGGCCTGTTCGACCGGTCCGCGCCACCCGCCGAGGGCAGCGCCGCGTACAACAGCGCCATGGGCCGCTTCGAGGGCCACAGCCGCACGGCGATGGGCTTTGTGTGGGTTACCGGCGGCAACACACGCGCTGGCCAGATCGACGCCGGGCGCGCCTATGTGCGCTTGCAGCTGCAGGCCACGGCGCTGGGCGTGGGCATGCACCCCATGAGCCAGGCGCTGCAAGAGTTTGCCGAGATGGCGCCGCATTACGAGCAGGTGCACCAGCTGGTGCTGGGCCGGCCCGCGCCGCGCGCGGCGGAGGATGCCACCGTGCAGATGTTCTGCCGCATCGGCTATCCGCAGGACGAGGTGCCTGCCACGCCGCGCCGGCCCCTGCGGCAGTTCGTGCAGGCGTGAAGCGGGCCGGTTGGGGCGGAGCGGGTTTCAGGCGCCGGGAGTTGACCAGAATCGGCGCTCCAATGCCACAGAGCCGTTCGGGCTGAGCCTGTCGAAGCCTGGTGCAGCGCTTCGACAGGCTCAGCGTGAACGGGTGAGGTTCCACCAGCCCATCGAGACCATCGGAATCAAGCCACGGGCGCCACGAACGCAATCAGCCGCCCCATGCGTCGTATCCACTCGGCCGTGACGATGAACTGGGGCTTGTCCTTCTTCACGTACGGCGGCACTTCGGGCGGGTTGTCGGCCGGGTAGGGCGAGGTGTCGTACACATCGCCCACGTGCTTGCTGCGGTAGGCCGTGCCGGTGTACGGCGCGGTGGGGCCGTCGCCCTGGTAGGGGTTCACCACTTCGGGCACGGGCGATGTCCAGTAGTTGCGCGTGCCCAGCTCGGTCAGCAGCGTGGCGACTTCGGATTCGGGCACCGCGGGCGTGGCCATGACTGCACCGGTGAACAGGTCCGGAAAGTCCACCTCGCGGATCGAGAAGTATTTGGGCAGCGCCTTGCCGCCGCCCGCCACCTTCAGCGGCGAGCGCGCGGCCATCTCGGCCACGGCCGCGTCCGTCATGCCGCTGAGCTTGGCGTACGTGGCCTCCAGCCCCGCGATGTCGATGGGACGGCCGGCCGAGTAGTGGCTCACGGTGTTGGTGTAGTTCTTGTCGTAGTAGTAGGCGCCGTTGTGGATGTTGGAGCCGTAGCGGTGCACGTACAGGCCGTCGTTGGTGCCCAGCTCGACAAACGTGGGGTGGGTGCGGCCGCCGCCCAGCAGCGGGTTCACCGTGGCGGCGTCGGCCGGCAGCGGGCAGCTCTTGAGCCAGGCGATCGCCTCGGGCAGGCGCGCCAGGTACTTGCGGTCGCCGGTGAGCTGGAAGTAGTTGAACATCTGGCGGATGTTGGTCTGCGTGGTGTGCGTGGCCAGCGACCGGGGCTCGTAGCTGCGGGCGCCGGCGGGCGACCCGGCAGGGCGGCCGTCCTTGGCGCGCGAGAGGTGCTGCAGCCCCCAGCCCGCCTGCTGGCCAGGCTGCTGCATCAGGCGCATGCATTCCATCGCGCGGGTGATGCTGGGCAGCAGGCGCGTCTCGCCCAGCGCCATCACGCACAGCGTGAGGAACTTGATGTTCTCGCCCATCACGTCGTCGTTGAAGGTCACGTGCAGCGTGTAATCGCCGTCGTCCATGCCGGCCTTGGCACCGGCGGGCAGCTGCGACGCGTTGGGCAGCGGCATGCTGCTGATCGCCCCGGGGAAGTGTGGAAACCGCTGCGGCCAGCCGCCATTGGCCACACCGTACTCGGGGCCGAACTGCGCGTTGAGCACGAAGTCGATGGCCTTCTGCACGGCTGGCAGGTAGCGGGCGTCGCGCTTTTCGAGGTACATGCGCAGCAGGAACTGCGATGCCACGGCCGTGCCCGCATCGTCGAACGTGGCGTTGCCGTAGTAGTGCTGGAACTCTTCGAGCCGCCACCCGTTCTTGCCGATGGTGTCGTACCACTTTTTCAGCGACGCCTCGCCTGCGAAGTCGTGGATGTAGTTCCATCCGCCCGAGCTGTGCTGCGCGGCCATGATGGCCGTGGCGGTGCGCTCGGCCGCGCGCCAATGGCGCTCGTCGCCGGTGGCGTGGTAGGCGTCCAGGTACACATGGCCCACCGACGGCGTGCCCGGCGGCTGGATCCAGCACATGGTGCGGTAGGCCTCCATCTCTCCGAAGGTCTGCTTCAGGTCCGGCGAGTACGACCACACGTAGCCGCCCTGGTAGGACACGGTGTCGTCCATGTAGTGCGTGGCCCGCTTCAGGGCGTCGGCAGCGTCGGCCCTGGGGCCGGGCGGAAAGGTGGGCGCGGGGTCGTCGCTGCCGCCGCAGGCGCTCAGCAGCAGGGGGGCCAGGGCACTCAGGGTGAAGTCTCTGCGCTTCATGGTCAGCATGGAATGTCTCCTCGTTGGATGGCAGTGGGTCTGAAAGGGGCCGTAACGGGTGCACCGGCTGCCACCCCGGCGGCCCGGCCCCAGGCCGTACTGCGCCATGACAAATGACGTCGTACAACTGTCGCGAATTCTGGGCGCGTGATTTCCTGCTGCGACTGGCGTTAACCCCAATCGGCCTGTCGCACTTGCCGCTGCAGAATCGGGCGCGAGAGCGCGGTGCTTACAAGAATAAAAGCCTTGAAATCCGCATGGAACCTCAGGTTCACGGGATTTGCGGAGGTCCGCTTCTGCGGCGCGCAGTGCGCCGCAGAAGGTGCTGATGCCGCGCGATCAAAGCTCTAAAAATTTGTGATTATTTGTATGACGTCAGATGATGACGTTAACAATGCACACAGAACAACACGATGGGGGACAAGCATGCTCAAGAGATGGAAAGCCAGTTGTCTGGTGGCGGCAGCGTTGCTGTGCGCGGGCGCAGCGTGGGGGCAAACGAAGCTGCGCGCATGGAACATTCACCCTGACGGCTACCCCGTCACCGAGGCCATGAAAAGCTTCGCGCAGCAGGTGGGCAAGGCCACGCAAGGGCGCTACCAGATCGAGGTGTTTTCCAACGCCACGCTGGGCGACCAACCCAAAGCGGTGCAAATGCTCAAGAGCGGCGAGATCGACATCGCCGAGTTCAGCTCGGGCCCGCTGTCCGACGCGGTGCCCGGCATCAAGGTGCTGAACCTGCCGTTCCTCTTCACCGACTCGGCCCACATGTTCCGCCACCTGGACGGTGCCCTGGGCCAGCGCTTTGCCGCCAACCTGCAGTCGGCCGGCTTCGTGGTGCTGGGCTGGTACGACGGCGGCGGGCGATCGTTCTACTGCGCCAACCGCTCGCCCGCCACCATCCGCGATCTGGCAGGGGCGTCCATCCGCGTGCAGCAGTCGGAGATTTTCACGGAGATGATCCGGCTGCTGGACGCGAAGCCCGTGGCGCTGCCCTTCAAGGAAGTGCTGGGCGGCTTCGAGAAAGGCGCCATCGACTGCGCCGAGAACAACATGCCCTCGTACGAATCCACGGGGCACCACAAGCTGGCCAAGAACGTCTACGTGACCAACCACGTGATCTCGCCCGAGGCGCTGGTGGTGTCCGCCGCGCTGTGGGCCAAGCTCTCGGCCGAAGACCGCAAGGCCTTTGCCGACGCGGGTGCCCAGTCGGCCCTGCTGATGCGCGAGCTGTGGAACAAGCGCGTGGCGCAGGCGCTGGAGACCACGGCCAAACAGGGCTCCCAGTTCGTGCGCGTGAAGGACGTCTCGCCCTTCGTGCGGCGCATGGCGCCGCTCTACAACAAATACATGGCCGACCCGACCACGCGGGAAGAGCTGCTGACCATCATTGCGAAGTAGCGCTGCATTCCGTGATCGCTGCCGCGGCGGTGCTCCTCACGGCGTGACGGCGCTGCCAGTGGTGCCAGTGGTGCCAGAGGGCAGCAGGTACTCGCGCACCAGGGCTCTGGCGCGGTGCAGCCGGCTCTTGGCCGCCTCGCGCGTGGTGCCCAGGCGCTCCGCCATCTCTTCAATGGTCAGTTCCTCGAAGTCGCGCATCAGCAGCGCATCGCGGTAGATGGGCGGCAACGAGTCGATGGCCAGGGCCAGGTCGTGGCGCAGTTCGTGGTCTGGCCTGTGCGACCAGGCCAGGTTGTCTTCCACCTGCGCCAGCGGCTCGCCCTTGAGCCAGCCCAGCACCGGGCGCATGCACAGCCGCTGCACGATGCGCACCACCCAGCCGCCAAAGGCCGCCACCTCGCGCAGCGCGCCCACGCGGCGGTACACGATGATCAGCGCCTCCTGGACCACGTCGTCGGTGGCTGTGGTGGCGGCGCAGTGGCGCAGCGCGTAGCGGCGGATGTCCGGGCGTGCCAGCGCCAGCAGTTGTTCCATGGCCCGCGCGTCGCCATCGCGGGCGGCGGGCAGCAGTTGGGCGAGCGTGGGGAGTGGCATGGATGGGTATTCTCAGTTCGAAGCGACTCAGGGGCCGTCGGTTCACTCCACCGGCCTGCGGCCGACCAGCGCGCAGGCGGGGCAGTAGCCGAAAGCGCCGCTCAGCACGCTGCCCACGCCCGATGCGGCCAGCACCAGGCCCAGGGGCGATGCGCCTTGCCACCACAGGCCGACGGCGACGAGGGCGATGCCGCCGACGATGCGCAACAGGCTTTCGGGGCGGGTAATGTTCTTGCGGTACAGCATGGTGAAAAGCTCCTGGGAATCGGTGGATGGATGGACAGCGAGGCGCACTCACTGCGCGCCTCACCTACCAAGAGCCGCCGAATTCGACAAAGGATTCATGCGTTGGCAAATATTTTTAGGTGCTGCCCCCTTGGCAGATGTGCGGTTGCCGCGCCCCTTACCCGAAGTGGTCGAACGAGGCATACCGGTTCTCCACCGGCTGACCCTGGCCGTCCACCAGGCGCAGGCCTGGCTCAGCCACCACGGAGCCGATGCGCGTCACCGCTGTACCGCTGGCCGCGGCCGCAGCGGCCACAGCACCGCGCTGCGCAGGCGGGGCGGTGAAAGCCAGCTCGTAGTCGTCGCCGCCCGATAGGACGCAGCGACGCATCAATTCAGCATCAAAATGGCCTCTACCGCTTGATAGGTAAGCGCTAGCAGCTATTAAATTAGTAGTAACGTCCACATCGATCACCGCCCCCACGCCCGAGGCCTTGAGGATGTGCGACACGTCGCCCACCAGCCCGTCGCTCAGGTCCATCGCACTGCTGGCTACGCCGCGCAGCTGCAGGCCCAGGGCCACGCGTGGTGTGGGGCGCTCCAGCCGCTGGCGGGCGCGGGCCAGCACGTCGGCGGGTAGCGTGATGTGGCCGAGCAGGGCTTCGAGCGCCAGCCGCGCATCGCCCAGCGTGCCGCTCACATACAGGTCGTCGCCGGGCCGCGCGCCGCTGCGCAGCAGGGCCTGGCGCGGGGGCACCTCGCCAAACACGGTGATGCAGATATTGAGCGGGCCCTGCGTGGTGTCGCCGCCCACCAGCTCGCAGCCGTGCGCGTCGGCCAGCTTCCACATCCCACGCGAGAAGCCGGCCAGCCAGGGTTCGTCCACCCGCGGCAGCGACAGCGCCAGCGTGAAGGCCAGCGGCCGCGCGCCGCAGGCCGCCAGGTCCGACAGGTTCACAGCCAGCGCCTTGTGGCCCAGCGCCTCGGGGTCCACGTCGGCAAAGAAGTGGCGGCCTTCCACCAGCATGTCGCTGGAGATGGCCAGCTGCATGCCGGGCGCGGGCGCCAGCAGCGCGCAGTCGTCGCCCACGCCCAGCACGGCAGCGCCATCGGGGCGCACGGGGCGCGTGAAGTAGCGGGCGATCAGGTCGAACTCACCCATGGCGCAGGTCGGCTGTCAGGGGCAGGGCAGATGGATGTGTCACGAAGCGCTTTCCTGTTCGGTGAACCACTGCGCCCAGTGGTCGATGCACGCCTGGATCTTGGGCAGGCGGTGCCGGCGCGTGAGCGTGATGGCATGGATGGGGCTGGGCTGCGGGTCCACCCACGCGGCCAGCACGGGCGCAAGCTGCCCCTGGCGCACCAGCGGCTCGGCCACCACGGTGGCCAGGCGCGCAATGCCCAGGCCCTGCAGCGCCAGGCGGGCGGTGATGCCGGTGCTGCCTGAGCGCCAGTGGCCTTCGGCCGCCACCACATGCGCGTGGCCCTCCACCACGAAAGGCCAGCGGTTGAGCATCGCCACGGCGTTGTTGGTGATGAGCCGGTGCTGGTGCAGGTCCTCGGGGTGCTGCGGCGCGCCGTGCAGCTGCAGGTAGCCCGGCGTGGCGTACAGGCGGCGCGCCAGCGTGCCCAGCGGGCGGGCCACCACGGTGTCGGTGGGCGGCGCGCCAGTGCGGATCGCGATGTCGATACCGCCCTGCGCCATGTCGGCGATGCGGTCGTCCACCACCAGCTCCACGCGCAACTGCGGGTGCGCCTGCTGCAGGCTCTCAAAGCTGGGGATCAAGAGGTGCTCGGCCACCACCGAGCTGGCTGCTACGCGCACCCAGCCGCTGGGCTGGCCGCTCTGGTGGGCGAACTCGCCCTCCAGCTCGTCCAGCGTGCCGGTGATGCGCCGGCAGTAGTCGAGAAAGGTGAGCCCCTCCGCCGTGAGCGTGAGGCCGTGGGTGGTGCGGTGCACCAGCCGTGCGCCACTGGCCTGCTCTATGCGCGCCAGCGTGCGGGAGACCTGGCTCACCGGCACAGTGCGCTCGCGCGCCGCGGCCGACAGCGAGCCCAGGTCCGCCACGCGGGCGAACAGGTGCAGGTCTTCGAGGCGGAGGTCGCGCATCGGGCAATGGTAACGGCGGCAGACGTCTTTTCGCCGGGGCGCCGCTCGGCCACATCAAGGCGCCGGGCCCTTTGCAGCCGTGCAAAACGCTGTTGCCGTGTGCGCTGTTTCCGTGGCCGCGTGGCGTGCCTACAGTCGCTCCAACTTTTGAAGGTCTGCACGAAAGGACGCTGCAATGCCCCGCGACATCACGCCTGCAGAGTCCCTGCGACTGCACCAGGACGCAGAGCGCCTGGCGCGGCAACTGCGCCGTGAAGCGCTGCGGGATTTTCCCGACGCGGCCACGCGCGCACTGGCCTGCGCTGCAGTGGCGTCGGTGCGGGCTGCAGTATCGGCGGCCGTGCGGGGCTTGCAAAGGTTGCTTTCTCGCACCGTGCCGTCATCGCCACCACCACGACACCCGCAGTAGTTCATTCACTTTGTCACCCACCCCCAGGAGCTGATCCATGCCCACCCTCATCCTCACACTGACTCCACCGCAAACCCCCGACCGCTGCCAAGCCCTGGCCCGTGCGCTCACCGACCTCACCGTGCAACGGCTGGGCAAGCGCCGTGAGGTCACTGCGGTGGCCATCAACCAGCTACCGTCCGGCCAGTGGCACATCGGTGGCGAGCCCGCTGCGCAGCCCACGGCGTTGCTGGAGATCAGCATCACCGAGGGCACGAACACTCCGCAGGAAAAGGCGGCCTTCATCGCCGCCGCGTTTGCCGAGCTGGCGCAGCAGCTGGCCCCGGGCGCTGCGCTCGCCCGCGCCAGCTACGTGGTGGTGCGCGAGCTGCCCGCTCAGGACTGGGGCTACGGCGGCGTCACCCAGCTGGCGCGCAGGCAGGCGCTGCCGGTGTGACGGATGGGGTGTGGAATTGCGAGGGGATACCGCGCGGTCAGGCCATGGCGCCGCGAAAGCGCTGCGCCGCCTGGCGGCTGACTTCGGCCAGCAGCTGTTCTTCACGCTGGCGCTCGCGCAGCCAGCGCGCATCGTTCTGGCCCGCTTCGACCTCGGTGCGCAGCATGTGCATGGCGCTCGATGAGCCTTGCACAGCCGCGTGGCCGGCGATCTTGTCCATGGTCTTGAGGATGTGCTCGCGCAGCGGCATGTGGTCGCCGGTGGCCGGGTCCACATACACCGCGTCCATGCCGAAGCGGCACGCCTGGAAGCGGTTGTAGGTGTAGACGAGGTAGTCGTCTTCGGTGGGCATGAAGGGCTGGTCCGCCAGGAACCAGGCGCCCAGCGACTGCACGTAGCCCGCCAGCGCTGCGGCGCGCTCGATGGTCAGCGGGGTGTCGAACACGCGAATCTCGATGGTGCCGAACTCGGGCTTGGGGCGGATGTCCCAGTAGAAGTCCTTCATGCTCTTGACCACGCCGGTGCGCGTCATCTTGTCGAAGTAGACGGTGAAGTCGTCCCACGTGAGCGCCAGCGGCGCGCGGCCCGACAGAGGGAATGCGAACACCGAGTTCAGGCGTGCCGAGTCGAACGCCGTGTCCTGCCCCTGCACGTAGGGGCTCGATGCCGACAGCGCGATGAAGTGCGGGATGTAGCGCGACATGCGGTGCAGCATGAGCAGCGCGGCATTGGCATCGGGGCAGCCGATGTGCACGTGCTGGCCGAAGATGGTGAACTGCTTGGACAGGTAGCCGTACAGCTCCGACAGCTCGCGAAAGCGCGGCTTGTCGTAGATGCGCCGCTCGTGCCACTGCTGGAACGGGTGCGTGCCGCCGCCGACCACGGCGATGTTGAGCTTGTCCGCGCTCTTGACCAGCGCATCGCGGATCGGCGTGAGCTGGCCCAGCACTTCGCTGCTCGAGTGGCAAATGCCGGTGGAGATCTCGATCATGCTGTTCGTCATCTCGGGCACGACGCTGCCGGGCAGCGGGGTCTTGTGCATGAGGCGCAGCATGTCCTCGGCATAGGGCGCGAGGTCGTAGTCGTTGGTGTTGACGAGCTGCAGCTCCAGCTCGACGCCCAGGGTCAGGGGCTCGGAATGGTTGAACGCTTCAAGGGACATCAAAGGGCCTCTTCTGTACGGTGCGGTGCGGTGTGAGCGGGCTGCGCGCGGTCTGGCGCGGCGCCGCTCATGGCTGGGTGTCTCCGTTCTGGCCGCGGGCCGTCAGGGCCGCCCAGGGCTTGGAGCTTTCGCCCGCGCGGTAGATGGCCACAGTGGCGATCACGGCGCCCATCACTTCCATCAGCAAGATGGCGGGCAGGGCCACGCCGGCGATGACATGACCGGTGGAAGGCGAGGCCAGCACGAACTGCGAGGCGATGAGCAGCGCGATGGAGGACATCGGCGTCATCGCGCAGCCCACCCACAGCGCCTGCTTCCAGCTGGCGCCGCTGCCCACGTTGCCCAGCGCCACGCCGGTGGCCTTGGCCACCAGGCGCACGGCGATCAGCGCCAGCACCACGCCGGCCACGGGAGCGCTCCAGTCGGCCTGCGCGGCCACGGTGGAGACCAGCACGAACATCAGCATGGTGAGCAGCGACGATGCGTTGCCCAACTGGCGCGGCCAGGCCCAGGGCCGGGGGTTGAGTTGCTTGAGCAGCATGCCGCCCAGCAGCGCCGCCAGCGGGGCCGAGCCGCCCATGTGGGCCGACACGGCCGTGCCGGCCGCTACCAGCGCGAGGAACAGCATGGAGGTGTTCTCGCTCGTGGGGCTCATTACGCGCAGCGCCATGCGCAGCACCAGCGCCAGCACGGCGGCCACGACGATGGAGACGCCCAGCACCACCACGACGGGCGACATGGTCTCCATCAAGGTGAGGCCCTGGCGGTTGATGAGTTCGGCCTTGGCGCTGCCCAGTGTCAGCGCGTACAGCGTGGACAGCGTGGTGAGCACGATGGCGCGTTCCGTCACCGGGCCGGCAGCGCGGGTGTCGGCCACCACGCGGGTCAGCACCGCGGGCGAGGCGGCCAGCGCCACCAGGGCCAGCGGCCCGGCCACCTGCGTGGGCAGGTTGAGCCACACCAGCACCCAGTACACGGCGAAGTAGGTGAACACCGATTCGGCAATGCTCTGCACCAGCACCATGGGGTTGTGGCGGAACCAGCGCAGCGGAATGCGGCCGCCGCACTCGAACAGCACAATGGCAATGCCCAGCTCCAACAGGAACAGGCCGATGCCCTGCAGCGGCCACACGGCGCCGCTGAAGCCGGCCAGACCCGCTGCGGTGCCGACGAGCGAATAGCCCAATACCTTGGGCAGACCGGTGTGGCGCTGGGTGAGATAGCCTGCCATGGCCGCCACTGCCAACAGCAGTGACCACTGGACCGTGGGCAACCCGGCCGAGGGGCGCAGCCACTGCGCCCAGAAGGTCAGGATTTCATTCATGTCTGGAACCTCTGCGTCTGACGGGGACAGGCCCCGCCGGGAGTGAAGAAGCGGGTGCGCAGAAACCCTGAAAAATCAGGGACGCACCAGCGTTGCCTGAATTTACAGGCCGAAACATCCCGTCCATGTAGGACAGGGGCGGGGCTTGCCGCTGCCGCCGGGCCCGTCTTTCCGGGTCTCTCGTCAGGCTGCGCGGCGGGCGGGCACGAAAAAGCTCAGGGGCGCGGTGCGCAGGCGCACGCGGATCGCTCTGTAGATGTGAGAGCGGTCCAAGCCACTCACGTTCTGCGCCCGCAAGGCCAGGCTGAACGCGAGGTAGAAACTCACCGTCACGTTGAGTGCACCGAGCAGCGGCAGCGATGCCACCGCCCACCAGAAGGCCGGCATGTGCAACACGCCGATCCCCAGCGTTGCGCTGGCCGCAGCCACCTGGCCCGTGGAGAGTGTGACATGGCGCACATCCAGGCCCAGCCCGAAAAACCCTGCGAAGGCAGGGACGAGACCGAGCATGAACCCCAGCGAGATGTTGGCCGCGAAGCCCGACAGGTTCTCGCGCAGGAAGCGCGCCCACCGCGCCGCGCGCTCGGCGCCCAGCCAGCGCGTGATGCGCGGGTTGTAGTGCAGGGCAGAGTCCAGCCGGTTGAGCACGAACCAGTTCTCGGCCCAGCCCGCGATGATGCTCGACGCGAACAGCAGCACACCGGTGAAGGCCGCGAAGAACAGTGACGGCCCCAGCAGGTGCAGGGATTCGAGCACGTGCTGCGCCTGCTTCTCACTGATGGCCGGCGCGCCCGTGGCCAGCGCGATGGCCGTGGCCAGCAGCAGCACGGCCGGGAACACCACCAGCACATTGCCCAGCACGGCGGCCACTTGGGAGCGCACCAGGTGCGTGATCTCGTCGACAAAGGACTCGATGGCACCGCTGCCTCCCAACTCCTTGAGCTTGGCGGCCATGGCGGGTGCGGTCATTGCGGGCTGCTTGGTGGCCACCGTGAGGTGCAGCAGCTGGATCAGCACGAAGGTGACGGCGTAGTTCACCCCCGCGATGAAGCCGCCCCAGAACGCCGACAGCGCGAGCGCATGCAGCCCGAACTTGACCAGCGTGGTGACGGACATCAGCGCGCCGCCGCCTGCGGCCTTGCCGACCATGGACCGGTAGTCGGCCGCGTTGCGGGTGATGTAGTGCTCGCCGGTTTCCGCGCTGCGCTCGGCCACCTTGGCTGCCAGCAGCGACGAGTTGGAGGCCAGCAGCGCACGCAGGCTGCGCCGCTCCTGCCCCACCATCACCAGGTGCGCCAGCAGGCGCGCAGCGGTGACCGGAGGCTTGGGCGAGAGCAGGCAGTCCAGCAGCTCGCGCACGCGCAAAATGCGCTCGCGCAGCTGCCGCAGGCGAAACACCAGGCCGACCGAAATGCCGTTGTCTTCGAAGTGGGTGTACACGGTGGAGGCCGCTGCGCGGCACGCTTCGAGCCGCTCGCGCAGGCGCTGGGCGGCGTCGTTCAGGCGGTCGGGCGTGCGCAGCGCCAGCAACACTTCCACGCGCAGGCTCTCCACATCGTGGATCAGCGCATGAAAAGGCTGGGCATCGCGTGCCGATTCGCTCATCCGCAGGCGCAGCTCGGGCGCAAAACCGGTCGACAGGATCTGGCCGGCGCAGTAGGTGATGGCATCGAGCAGCGCCTTGTGCCAGCGCGAGGGCCCGGTGTGGACATCGGGGTCCGCGGGCGCGAGCAAGGCCACCAGGCGGGCGAGCTGCGCTTCGTCCAGCGCCAGCAGCCACTGGGCATCGAACTCGCCGGGCAGCGCCAGCATGAAGAGCTCGGACGCATCGATGGTCTCGGGGCTGCCCGGCAGGAACTTGGTGCGCAGGCGCTCGGAGATCTCGCTGACCAGCGCGGTGCGCGGCGCAAAGCCGAAGTCGGCCAGCAGCGTGGTGACGTCCACCTGGTCCACCAGCGTGGCCCACCACGCCCTCAGCCGCAGCTGCACGTCCGGCCGCGTTTCGACGGCATCGAGGAAGAGCTGCACCCGGCCCACGGCGGCAGGGATGGAGTCGCTCTTGCCGCGCACCCAGTCCAGCAGGTGGATGAGCCACAGGTGGCGGTGGGCCAGGTCGGCGGCAGGGTCCAGCCGGGCCAGCAGGGCTGGCAGGTCGACGACGGAGGAACTGCGGTTTCTCATCGCGCTGCCCCGCAGTGGGGCCACGCCCCCACAGGGTGGGGCGCGTGGGGGCTACCAGCGCTCAATGCAGCACCCGACCGGTCAGCGGCTGGCCCGCGGGGCCGTGGCCCAAAGCTTCCAGCACGAACAAGGGGACGACGGCGTCGAAGGGCTCGCCTTCTTCGCCCACGCAATGAAAGGTGCCGTGCATGGTGCCGCTGGCCGTGCGCAGGCGGCATCCGCTGGTGTACTGGAAGGATTCGCCCGGCTTGAGCAGCGGCTGGTGCCCCACCACGCCCAGGCCTTTGACCTCTTCGGTGTGGCCGCGCGAATCGCTGATGATCCAGTGGCGTGCAATGAGCTGGGCCGGCGTATCGCCTGCATTGGTGATCGTGATCGTGTAGGCGAAGCTGAACACCCCGGTGTCCGGCGCGGACTGCTCGGGCAGGTACTCGGGCAGCACTGTCACGTCAAACTGGTACTTTGGCATGGCGGAATGGTAACCGTGGCGGCCCGTAAAACCCGCGGATTCATCCGCCACATCGCCACAGGCCGCCCGCTTTGAGACAATCGGGGGATGAGCCGCACATTCCAAATCGCCCCCTCGATCCTCTCTGCCGACTTTGCCCGCCTGGGCGAAGAAGTGCGCAACGTCATTGCCGCTGGCGCGGACTGGATTCATTTCGACGTGATGGACAACCATTACGTGCCCAACCTCACCTTCGGCCCGATGATCTGCCAGGCCCTGAAGCCGCATGCCAAGACGGCCGATGGCGTGGCCGTGCCGATCGACGTGCACCTGATGATCCAGCCCGTGGACGCGCTGGCCGCTGCGTTTGCCGATGCGGGCGCCGACTACATCAGCTTTCACCCCGATGCCTCGGGCCATGTGCACCGCAGCATCCAGGCCATCCGCTCCAAAGGCGTGAAGGCCGGCCTCGTGTTCAACCCCGCGGCGCCGCTGGACGTGCTGGACTGGGTTATCGACGACATCGACCTGATTCTGATCATGAGCGTGAACCCCGGCTTTGGCGGCCAGAGCTTCATCGACTCGGCCCTGCGCAAGATCGAGGACGTGCGCCGCCGCATCGATGCGACGGGCAAGGACATCCGGCTGGAAGTGGATGGCGGTATCAAGACCGACAACATCCGCCGCGTGGCGGATGCCGGGGCCGACACCTTCGTGGCTGGCAGCGCCATTTTTGGCAAGCCAGACTACAAGGGCGTCATCGACGCGATGCGTCAAGCTTTGGCCTAACCCCCGAGCAGCTGCGCGCTTTCCCCGAGGTGAAGCACCCCAGTGGCTGGCATCGCCAGTTCCACGGGTGCGCTGGTCAGGGTGAGCACCCGTCGCTGCGGGCATTTGCTACTTTATTGATAGCTATTGGCGCTGGATGGGCAAGCGGTAGTGCCCATTTTCATCCGGTTGTATAAAGCGCCGGAGCGCTTACTTGGCCGGGATCACCGTGGTGGTGACCGATTCACGCAGCACGCCACCACCAGACACCGAGCCGCTCACCGACGACGACTGGGTGCGGCGCACGCACTCGGCCTGCTCGGCTGCCGTCTGGAAGGCTTCGCAGCGCTGAGTGGTGTTCTCCGAAGCGGCGGGGCCGGGGTTGCTCAGCTGGCCCTTGCGCGACGCGTCCAGCGCGTTGTTGGCTTCACGCAGGCAGGTCGCCAGCGAATCCTGGGTGTTGTTCGTCATACACTTTTCGCGCTCTTGCTCGTAGCGGGCACGGGCGTCGCCCGAAGGGGCGGGGGCTTGTGCCATGGCCGAAGCGGAAGCTGCCAGAAGGACAGCGGTGAGGGCGGGGGTGATGAAAGCGAAGCGTGGCATGGGTAGGTCTCCTTGCGCGGTTGTGACAGGGCGCACCAGAGGGCGGTGCAATCCTGCAGCGTAGGGCGCGGGCCGTAGCGCCGCTGTCGGACGGCACCCCCCGACCCCGTGCGCGCAGGTGCCTTCTCTGCCGCCCTGGCGGGTGCGCGAAACCTGACTCAGCCGAGGCGCTGGAAGGTCAATGTGAACGCCACGCCGTCCTCCGTATTGCGCGCATTGACGGTGCCGCCCATCTTGGCCATGTAGGTCTTGGCGACGAACAGGCCCTGGCCGCGGTGCTCCGAGCCGCCCGGCGGTGTGGGCAGGCTGGGGTCGGACACGCCCAGCTCGAAAATGCGCCCGAGCAAGTCCTCTTCGATGGTGGAGCCCTGGTTGTGCAGCGTGGCGCTGGCCGTGGACTCCGACGCCTTGAGCGTGAGCGTGATCGCCGTGCCCGCCGGGCGGTAGCGGTCTGCGTTGCCCAGGATGTGGGTTACCACGTCCTCCAGAGCGAACTCATCGGCGCGCACGACCACGGGCCCTGTGCCGCCTTGGTAGACCACGTTGCCGATGCCCGCGAAATGCGCGTTGTCGGCCACGTGGCGCAAGAAGGCGTCCAGGTCCAGCCGGCCCTGCGGCAGGTCGGCAGCCTGCAGCGCCTCGGCCGGCGATGCCGTGCCGTACAGCACGTGCACGGCCTGTTGCATGCGCTGCACGTAGCGATGCCCCGGGTCGCCAGGCCCGCCGTGCAGCACCATGAGCGACTGCAGCGGCGACATGATCTCGTGGCCCACGGCGTGCCACATGTCGCGCTCCTGCTGGGCGCGCAGCTGTTCGCGCTGGATGTCGTCCTTCACGCGCTGCAGCAGGTCGGCCAGGCCGCCAGCCAGAATGCCCAGCTCGTCCGAACCGCGCAGGTCCGACACATCCAGGTCGCCCAGGCGCGGGCCGATGTGGCCGTCCTGCACGTTGTACGAGACGGCGGCCGCGCGCCGCGTCAGCGCGGTCACGCGCCGCAGCAGGCCGACTTCCACCGCCAGCCAGGCCAGCGCGATGGCTGCGAGCATCGCCCCCAGGTACCACGACATGCGCGTGGCCACGACCGCCAGGCCTTGCTCCACGCCACGCAGGTTGCCGGTGAAGGTGACGGCGTAGTTGCCCAGCGGTGTGTCGAGAATGTCGAGCCCTGCGGGCACCTCCTGCACCTTGGCTTCACCCGGGCCCTGCAGGTCCAGCGGCAGCCAGCTGATCAGGCGGATCAGCCACGGCGCCGTCGGTCCCGCCTCGACTTCGGTGCCGCGCAGCGTGAGGGCGTCCTGCTCGCTGCTGCCCAGCTTGCGGATCTGCACCTTCTCGCCCGGCAGCAGCGAGCGGGCCACGTCGGCCAGCGACGCGGCGGGCTGCGCGCCGGGCGTGTTGCTGTCGAACAGCGCAGGCGTGCGGGTGGGGCCGCTGCCGGCGTCGGCCGCAGGGCCCAGCATCTCCACCCGCACGCGCATACTGCCCAGGTCCTCGGGCGGCCAGACCAGCGGTTGCTTGCCGAACAGCGCCTCGCGAAACAGCTCCACGGGCAGGCGGATCGAATAGAACGTGCGGCGCAGGCAGCCGGGCGCGGTGCCCGCCGGGTCGCGGCATGCATTGCTTTGCCACAGCCAGCCGCGGAAGTCGCGCACCGGGCGCGCGCGCACGTCGAGCGTCTCTTCGCCCACGTCCGCAAAGCCGGTCAGCCGGCCGCGGGTCTGGATGCTGCCTTGCGGCGGCAGCGCCTCGAACGGCGCCACCCAGCGCGACGTGGTGCCGCGCATGTCCAGCGTGACCCGGGCGCGGTGCACGGCGGCCAGGTCCAGCGCGCCGCGTTCGCGCGGCACCAGCTCGCCCGCATAGAAGCTGCCCACCAGGTAGATGAAGCCGCCCGCATAGGGGTTGTTGCCGATGGCCGCGCAGGCCGAGGCGCCGTCCGGGTACTGCACCGCGCAGCCCGCCATCTCCACCGCCTGCTGCGCCTTGTTCTGGTCGTCGAAATCGATGGCGGCGTAGGGCAGCAGCAGCGGCGCCAGCGGCGTGGCGCCCTGGCCCTGAATGTGTGCATTCAGCAGCGCCAACTGGCCGGACGGATGGCGCAGGCGTGCCATCACTTCGGACTGGCTGCGCTTGAAGCCGTTCTGGTAGCTCTGCCAGGCGCGCTCCTTTTCCTCCTTGAGCAGCACCACGCTGAGCGCCACCGTGGCCGCTGCCAGCAGCAGGAACACGCTGCGCACGAGGATGCGCAGGCGAAACGCCGGCAGGCCCAGGCGGGGCATTTCGAGCCGCGGCATCTCCAGCGCCGGGCGCCGCAGCAGGCGCTTCATTGCCAGCTCCCCTCATCAAAGGCACTTCGCACGGCAGATGGCGAATGAACAGGGCGTGGCCTAGACCAGGGTCGCCGCGCGAGGGCCGCCAAGCTGCCCGGGCGGCGCTTAGCTTGCGGGCGCTGGCGACGTCCCACTTCCCGAATGGCGCAGCCAGTCGAGAGAAGGGGGAAGCGGCGAAGCCGCTCAGGGGGATGCTTCACTGCTTTACCCAACGGAAGCCGCGCATGGGGACGTTCTCGATGCCTTCGAACGACGGATCGACCTCGCGCAGCGCCTCGCGGATGGTGCTCACATGCTTGCGCACGTTGTCGCGGTTGCGGCCGCTCTTGACCACGTCGAACAGCTCGTCGTACGACACGACCTCGCCGCTGCGCTGGTGCAGCGTGGCCAGGATGCGCTGGGCGGTCAGCGGCAGGTTGATGCGCTCGCCGCGCCAAGTGGGGGTGCGCTGCCACAGCGGGTCGAGCACCAGCGCGTCGCCCGGCGACGCAGCGGGCGCGGCCTGGGCGGGGGATGTCTGCGTGGTGCGCAGGATGTCGAGAAAGGTCTCGATGAAGTCCGCCTCTTCGAAGGTCGTCTTCTGAAGGTAGTCCCACGCGTCCAGCGCTTTCATGATGCTGCGGTAGATGGCCGCGGGCATGGCCGACACCACCAGCACGGGCGTGCCCTGGCCTAGCTTGTTGATCGCGTTGATGAGCGCCACGCCCGCATGGCGCTCGCGCCCCAGTTCGATGTCCAGCACCACGGCGTCGTAGTGCTCGCGCGCCAGGGCGGCCTCGGCGTCGTCGCGGGTGAACCACTGGTCGATCACGATGCCGCTCTTTGCACTGGCAATCCAGCCGGCCAGCTGGTTGCTGGTGGGCAGGTCGTCTTCGATCACGGCGATGCGTGCGATGCGTGCGTTGAGAGTCATGAAAGCGCTTTTCAGTGGTGGTGTCCGGATTATCCCGGCGCGCCACCGGGGGGCGGTGTGAGTTTTTCTTCCGGGGCCGGAGCATTCGCTCGGCGGGTGGGCGGACTCTGGGCTGTGGTGCGCGTTGTTGCTTCCGGGTGTTCTCCGAAGAATCACCTACCAATGAACAGCCCGCAGGTTGTTCAGGCCAAGACAACAAATTCAACCCATCCGAGAGAGAGAAACACCATGAAATTCACCTGGAACCGCATCGTCCAAGCCCTGCGCGGCCGCTCCGCCGCCACGCCCTCCGCCACCGACGCTGGCGCTGCCGCAGACGCTCCATACGACGAAGCAGTGGGAGCCGCAGCAGTCAATCCTTGGGCCACCGCCGAAGACCGCCGTCCCGCCCGCCGGGCCTATGCGCTGCCCACGGCACGCACCGTGCGCTGGCTGGCCTTGGGTGCAGTGGTGGTGGCTGCTGGCGTAGCGGTGGTGCGCAACCCGCCTGTGCGGCATCTGGACCAGGGCGAGCTGGGCCTGCGCACGAACCAGTTCACCGGCTCGGTCACCCAGTGGCGCGATGGCGGCGTGTGGGTGCTGCCCGGCGTGCACAGCGTGCGGGTGCTCTCTCTGCGCGACCAGAGCTACCGCCCCGAAGCCATGCGCCAGGCCACCGGCAGCGCGCCCCTGCAGTCGGTGGAAGGCCTGTCGTTCGGCCTGGACCTGAGCGTGCGCTATGCGCTGGACCCGGCCTCCAACGCGGTGAAGTCCGGCAACCTGCCCGACGACGTGGACGGCGACGTCGTGGCCCCCGCGGTGCAGGGCCTGGTCTACAAGGTGTTCGCCCGCTACACGGTGCGGGAGATCTTCTCGTCCAAGCGCGCCGAGATCGCACAGATCATTGAGACCGAACTGCGCACCCGCCTTGCGGCCGATGGCGTGGTGCTGCGCAGCGTGCAGATCGGCAAGGTGGACCTGCCCGCCGAATACCGCCGTGGCATGGACAGCCTGCTGGCCGAAGAACTGGCCTCCGAGAAGATGCGCTACACGCTGGAGCTCAAGGACAAGCGCGTGAAGGAAACCGAGCTGGACGCATCGGCAGACAAGGTCCGCCGCGAGGTGGCCGCCGAAGCCGCAGCGCGCGAACAGGTGATCGCCGCGCGCGCCCAGGAAGAAGCCATGAAACACGTGCTGCCCTTCAAGCAGCGCCAGATCGAGCAGCGCCAGCTGGAAGCCGAAGCCGAACGCGTGGCCCGTGTGAAGGCCGCCGAAGGCAACGCCCAGGCCCGCCGCATCGAGGCCAACGGCGAGGCAGACGCCCGCCAGAAACTGGCCGAAGCCGAGGCCTACCGCATGGACCGCATCGGCAAGGTGAACGCCGAGCAGATGGCCCGCGAGGGCGCCCTGGTCACACGCCACCCGCTGCTCATCCAGAAGACGCTGGCCGACAAGCTCTCGGACAAGATCCAGGTCATCATCGCGCCGCCGCCCACCAATGGCGACTTCATCGGCGCAGCGCTGCTGGGCGGCAACCGCAATGCCCAGGCCGCTGCCGCGCAAGCTGCCGCAGGCGCCGGTACCGACGACGCATCCACCACCACTGCTGTGGAGCAATGAACATGAAGCGCACTCTCTTCACGCTCATCACGGCCATCGCTTCGGCCGCCACCACGGTGGCTACCGCTGCCGCCACCCCTGCCACCGCCAGCGCACCCACCGGCGCAGCGGCCAGCGCATCCAGCAGCGCAGCTGCCAGCGACTTCGGCAGTGCCATCGTGGTGCAGGACCAGGCCAGCCTGCGCGCCGCGCCGCGCGACTCGGCCCAGCAGCAGACGCTGCTGTGGCAGGGCGAGGTGCTGGAAGTGCGCGGCGAGCGCATGGACTACCTGCAGGTGTGGGACCACAAGCGCGAGCGCGGCGGGTTCATCCGGGCCAGCGACGTGCGCCGGGTCTCGCTGACCGAGGCCGACGGCCCCACGCTGCTGTCGGTGCTGCGCTTCATGCGGGACACGCCCGGCTCCGAAGCGCTGGGCATCGGCCTGACCGCCGCCTACCTGCAGGCAGCGCCTGCGGCAGCGCTGTCGGGCGAGCGCGGTGCGCAGGCCCTGGATGCCCTGGGCACGTTCGCCGACCGGCTGGCGCGCAGGGCATCGCTGGCACCGTCGAGCACGGCGGCAGGCAAGGCCAACGGCGCCACGCTGTCCGCACATCTCGACGTAGCCAACGGCTACGGCGTGCGGTTCACCACCTACGAGGTCGAAGGCCGCATGCAGATCTGCTACGACGGCGAGGCCTTCCGCCGCGTGCTGGCCATGCCCTCGGCCGATGCCGACCAGCGTGCCCGTGCGGCGCTGGCGCTCACGCGGCCCGAATGCACCAACCCCGACCTGCCCGCCCACGAGCGCGCCAAGCTGCAGGACTGGCAGGCCCAGTTGCTGGAAAAAGTCGACGTGGCCGGCCTGCCCAGCTACCTGCGCAACCGGGTGCAGATGCGCCGGGCGGGGCTGTGGAGCGCCGTGGCCTTCCAGCAGGCGCGCAAGGACGGCGGCCCCGCCGCGGGCGCTGCTGCGTCGCGGGCCCTGGCGGAGTTTGCGGGCGTGAGCCGCAACGATCTGCCCGACGAAGACCAGGTTGCGTACAACGACGCCGCCATGCGCGTGAGCGCGGTGCGCTGGGCGCTGGTACCCGCCGCCGCACCGGTGGCCGACGCCAAGCGGCCCGCCGTGGTGGTGCAGCCGGGTGCGCCTGGCGAGAGCTGCGTGCTGCTGGTGGATGCGCAGCGCGGCGCCAAGGACCCGCTGGTGCGCCGCTGCACCTACGGCGTGGTGTGGGCGGCGTCCGCCACCGTCAACCGCGAAGGCACTGCCGTGGCCCTGGCCGTACAACCGCTCGAAGGCTGGCGCGAACTGTGGGTGATGCGCAAGGCGGGCGATGCCTGGGTGGTGGACGTGCTGCCCCCTGCAGCCACATCGCCTGAAACCGGCTATGCCGAATTCGCCGGCTGGGTCCCCGGCGGACAGCAGATGCTGGTGGCCCGCGAGGCGCGCGGCCAGGGCCGCTACCGCAAGAGCTTCGAGGTGGTCCGCATCGACGGCCTGGCCACCGAACGGGTGACGGGTGACGTCGCATCGCTGCCCTTGTTCCAGCGCTGGCAGGACGCGGGCTGGAAGCGCCAGACGCTGAGCCTGCGTTGAACGCAACGCTCCCCTGCTGGTGCTCAGCGGGGGAGCGGGCGTTTCTACAGCCGGCTGTAGCAGGCCGACGCCGGCAGGGTGTCGAGCGCTGCGGCCACACGGGCCAGGGTCGGCAGGATGGACGGGTTTTCATCCCCCAGCAGGCACAGCGTGTTCTCGCCGCGCTTGGCCCAGATGGCCTGGCTGGTCAGGCCCGTGATCTGCCGGAACGTGCCCCAGTTGGCCGCCACGCTGGCGTTGGACTCGGAGCGCGAGAACGCCACCTGGCCCAGCGACGTGCCGCCCAGCACCGTGCCGGCACCCGAACACTGGCTGTTGCCAAAGAGCCGCAAGCCCTGCACGTGCGAGAGGGTGGTGCCGTTGACCTGCACGGGGCGCAGGTAGTTGCGGGCCCACTGGCCGCCGCCCGCGGCCACGCAGCTGTTTTGCTGCCACTCGCCCAGCAGGCCTGCGATCCCCGCGGTGATGACCGGGCCCGTGTCGCCACCGCCCGTGCCGGCCGCGCAGTTCACCTGCACATCGGCGACGGGCGCCGTGGCGGTGCCGCTGCCGTTGGCCACCTTGCAGTTTTGCCCGGCCGGTTGTGTGGCGACCTCGACCCGGTAGCCGGTGGACGGCTGGGCGAACTGGAAAGCACCGTTGGCGTTGATGCGCAAGGCATCGCCGCCGTTGTTGTTGAGCACCAGCTCGGTGTTGGCGGCCAGCCCGGTCACCGTGCCGCCGATGGCATGGGGCGCCGCGCCGCCGGTATCGTCGTCGCCCCCTCCACCGCAAGCGGTGAGCATGGCGGCGATGCAGGCGACCACGGTCAGGCGTGGCATGAAAAGAAAGGTGGCAGGTGCAGTGCGCAAAGTGAAACTCCCCAATGAATGGCTTCACGCACAGCGCATGAAGTGGGGCGATTGCAGCGCACAGGCCCTGCGGCTTGAACTGGCTGTTCTTACAGGCCGACCAGCCCCTGCATGAGCGCCTTGACGATGGCGTGCTGCCGGCTGTGGCAGCCCAGCTTGGCCATCGCATTGCTGAGGTGAAAATTCACCGTGCGCTCGGCGATGTTCAGCACCAGTCCGATCTCCCACGACGTCTTGCCCGCAGCCGCCCACTGCAGGCATTCGCACTCGCGCCGCGTGAGAACCGGCTCCTGCTCGGCGTCCGCACGCAAGATGCGCAGCACCGCCTCGTGCGCATGCGCCGCCAGTGCGGGTATCAACGGGGCCGTGTGCAGCACCAGGTCCTGGGCCTCGGCCACGGGCACATGGCGCAAGCTCAGGCACAGCAGGCTGAAGCGCCCATCCATGCTGTGCGTGGGCGCGTAGATGCCCGCGCGCACGCCGAAGTCGTGGGCCTCCTGCATCATCTGCGCGGCGCGGGGGTGGTCGTACAGGTCGGCGCTGCTCCAGCGCTGCGGGGTGGTGTGGCGCGCGCAGTGGTGCACGCGCGGGTCGACCTTGTAGTAGTTCTTCTTCAGGTAGTGGCTGTGCCACTTGTCGGAGATCACCGAGGTCGAGTCGACATGCAGCCCGCCCTGGCGCGAGTAGCTTTGAAGGCCCTGCACGATGCTGTCGTAACCCAGTGCCTGGCCGACGCTCGACAGCAACTGCGTGAGCTCCTGCGGCGTGCGCACGCTGTGGAATTGCTCCAGGGAGTGAAGGTAGCGGGGCAGCGTGAGCATGGCCGGTGTTCTATCCAATCGCAACGAAGCACGCACCTGGCAGATCTGACAGGGCGCATCCGAATCGTAGTCTTTCTGGCGGTGAGAGGGGCGCCATCCTGGGCAGTGGCCGCCAGCGCATGGCGTCGCCGTGTGTGCTGTCTGCGCCTCGGCACGTTCCACCCATGCAGAGCCCCAGTACCGCAGATCCTGCTGCCCCGAGCCTGCCATGCGGCGCTGGCGCATCCAGTCCAGATGGCGGCCTACACACCCCGACCGCTGTCCGCCTACGCGCTGGTGCCCGGCGGTCGGCGAGCCTACGGGCAACCAAAACGGAATGGTCCGGTTTGAAACTGGCTGTTCAGCCGTCGTCCATGCAAAGCCTTCAATACCAATGCTTTTCGAGCCAGTTGCTGGTCTGCGATAGCTTTCGGGCGTTGACTTCGTGCCAGAAGTCCTGCCCCCGCGCCGTCTCGGCCGCCAAAGCGCAGCAAGTGCTGTCGGGCTCCACAGCCGCACCTGCAGAGGCTGCGTCTGTTTCGGCCGGCGACGCCAAGCCGGTGATTCCCTTGCAAGGGTAGCAAAGCCGGCGGCTCAGTCCGCATGGGGTGTCCGAGGGCGGCGCCCCGTTACCATCCAAGGCATTTTTCACTTCATCGTGCTGCCTTGAACTTCCTTCCCCTGAACCAGAAACAACTGGACGCCGCCATCGTCGATCTGGACGGCACCATGGTCGACACCATGGGTGATTTTGCCGAGGCCATCAACCGCATGCTGCGCGATCTGGACCTTCCGCCCATCGAGTCCGCCCGCATCGAGCCCATGGTAGGCAAGGGCTCGGAGAACCTGCTGCGTTCAGTGCTTCAGCACGTCCTTGCGCAGGATGACCAAGCGCTGGCTGCTATCAAAATCGATGCGCTGTACCCCGCCGCGTGGGACAGCTACCAGCGCCACTATCTCGCCATCAATGGCCAGTACTCGGCAGTCTATGCGGGCGTGGTGGATGGTCTGCAGGCGTTGCGCGCCGCCGGTCTGCGCCTGGCCTGCCTGACCAACAAGCCGACGGACTTTGCCGTGCCGCTGCTCAAGGCCAAGGGGCTCGACGGCTTCTTCGACCATGTGTTCGGCGGCGATGCGTTCGAGCGCAAAAAGCCCGACCCCTTGCCGCTGCTCAAGACCTGCGAGGCCCTCGGTACGGCACCGGCGCGCACGCTGATGGTGGGCGACTCCAGCAACGACGCGCAGGCCGCACGCGCGGCGGGCTGCCCGGTGGTGCTGGTGACCTACGGCTACAACCATGGCCAGCCGGTGCGCGGCGTGGATGCCGACGGTTTTGTGGATTCCCTGGCCGCGCTGCGCTAGCGTCTTTCGATCCTCAATGCCCGCGCCCGGCGGTCGATCCGGGCTGCTGGGCCAGCCAGCGTCACGCCGGGAGTTGCCGCGTCGTAGCACCGCTGCCGTAGCCCAGGCGGGCGCCGCCCGAAGGTGTCGATGGGTCGGCAGTGGCCGACCGCGTGGACGCACCCGAAGCCCCCGAAGTGCCCGAAGCACCCGGCGCCAGGCGGAACACCGCCACCGCATCCACCAGCAGGCCTGCCTGCGTCTTGAGGCTGTCGGCCGCTGCCGCGCTTTGCTCCACCAGGGCCGCATTCTGCTGCGTGGTCTGGTCCATCTGCGTGATGGCTTCGCCCACTTGCGACACGCCCTGGCTCTGCTCGCCGCTGGCCGCGCTGATCTCGCCCATGATGTCCGTCACGCGGCGGATGGCGCTGACCACCTCGGTCATGGTGGCGCCGGCCTTGTCCACCAGCACGGTGCCGCGCTCCACGCGCTCCACGCTGGTGCTGATCAGGGCCTTGATCTCCTTGGCGGCCTCGGCGCTGCGGCCGGCCAGGCTGCGCACTTCGCTGGCCACCACCGCAAAGCCCCGGCCTTGCTCGCCGGCCCGGGCGGCTTCGACCGCGGCGTTCAGCGCGAGGATGTTGGTCTGGAATGCGATGCTGTCGATCACGCTGATGATGTCGGCGATCTTCTTGCTGCTGTCGTTGATGCCCTTCATCGTGTCCACGACTTCGGCCACGACATTGCCGCCCTGCACGGCCACGGTCGATGCGGTCATGGCCAGCTGGTTGGCCTGGCGCGCGTTGTCCGCGTTCTGGCTGACGGTGGAGCCCAACTCCTCCATCGACGCGGCGGTCTGCTGCAGGGCCGACGCCTGCTGCTCGGTGCGCGCCGACAAATCATTGTTGCCCGAGGCGATCTCCGCGCTGGCCGTGGCCACGCCTTCGGCGCTGTGGCGCACGTTGCCCACGATAGTGGCCAGGCGGGCCTGCATGGTGGCCAGGGCCTGCAGCAGTTGCCCGGTCTCGTCGTTGCGGCCGGTGTCGATGGGGTGTGTCAGGTCGCCGTCGGCGATGTTCTCGGCGGCCCGCTGGCCGCGCTGCACCGGCCGCACGATGGAGCGGGTGACGGTGAAGGCCAGCAGCGCGCCCAGCGCCACGGCCACCAGCGTGCCCACGCCCAGCAGCACCTGGCTGGCCGTGGCCAGCGTGCCGGTGTCGGCCTGGCCCTCGGCCAGTTGCGCGGCCATGGCCTTGCGCAGGTCGTCCAGGGCCTTGAGGTATTTGTCCGCCAGCGGCCGCAGGTCCTTGTCCACGAGGGCCGGCACATTGGGCTCGCCGCCGCGGTGCAGTTCGCGGATCTCGGTCAGCTTGTCGTTGTAGGCCGTGCGGGCTGCGGCAATGGCTGCCAGCAGCGTGCGTGCCTGCTCGCCCTGCGCCAGCGCCTCGATGCGCTGCACCTTGGTGTCCATGCCCTTGGCGGTGGCCGTGGTGTCGGCCGTGAGCTTGTCCATGTAGTCGCGGTCGATGGCCTTGAGGAAGGCTTCGGTGCGCACCCAGTTCAGCCGGATGTCGGCCGCCCAGTCTTCCACCAGCAGTTGCTGTTCGATCTCCTGCGTGGCCACGCGTTCGCTCGCGCGGTGCAGGCTGCCGATGCGCCACATGCCCATGGCAGCGATGAGCGCGGTGATGAGCAGGATGGCGGCGAACGAGGCGCCCAGCCGCAGGCCGACGGAGAGGTTGCTGAATGTCATGGTGGTGTCCGGCGCAGAAGAGGTCGTCGTGAAAGGCGGGAGGTCGTTGCGTTGCAGACAGCTCGTTCCGGGGCGCGGGTAGCGGGGAGGAGGCTGCGGCCCGCCGCGCTGCAGGGGATGTGCAGTAGCGGGTCGGTGTAGGTCAGTACGGGTCCGTGGGTGGTGCAGCGCTGTAAAAAACGCTGCATGAAGGTTACGTGCCAGCAGGGCCGGCATCTGTCGGCCGCGCGACAAGAAGTGGTCTCATCGCGTGGGGGTTTGCCCGGGGCTGGACCCGGACCCTCTGGCATGCTGTCAGCCCGCGGGCTTGCCCAGCATGGCGTCCTTGAGCTTCCAGTCCGCGGGCGCATTGCCCAGCCAGATGCCCATCAGCGCGTTGAAGAATTCGGGCTCCTTGAAAGGCTCGCCCTGCGGCTCGCCCTTGACGGTGATCACGGTGCCGGTGCCCGGAATCCAGTCGATCATGAACTGGTCGCCCGCGCGCAGCTTCTTGTGCTCCGAGAAGATCTGGCTCATGCGCAGCACACCCGGGATGAGCTTGGAGAACGCGGCCTTGTCCATGTTGTCCTCCATGCCGCGCGAGAACAGCTTGCCCAGCTCGGTGGAGTCGATCTCGCGCAGCATGGTGATGCTCACGCGCTTGGGGCCCTTGAGGGCTGCGACTTCCTGCGGCGACTGCGCCTTCTTCTCCAGGTACAGGCCCGCGGTGTACACCTTGAACACGGCCTTGTAGCGCACGCCTGCGCCGTTGAGCTGCAGGGTGCTGCCACTAACGGTCGCGGTCTCCGCGTATTTCACGTCGGCCACGGTCACGGGCTGGGCGATCGCGCTGGCCGCCAGTACCCAGGCAGCCAATGTCACCGCGCAACGCTTGCAGAACTTCATGCGCAACTCCTAAAAAAGAACGGTCGTTCGTTTCAAATTGTTGCTGCGCTCGACTTTTGCCGCAACAGGGTTTTCGAGTGGTTGCGGCGTTGTAGGGAGGCCCGTCGAAAATGGATCGGCAAAAAACCTTTGCTACACTTTGGCCCATGTTCATTCATCACGTGTTCATCACAGGTTGCAGCGACCGGGGAGCCTGGCCCTGGCGTCCGCCTGTCTGCCTGAACGCCTGATGGCACCTGGGCTCTCGCCCCAGCGTGCACCCGTGGCCCTTGCCCTGCAGCCTGCAGCGGCGGGCCGACCGAATGGACCGTAGCGCCCCGTTGATCTATCTGCTTGCTGACAAAGCCGGGACACGCGCTGCGAAATGCTGGGAGCTCTCCCCGTGATCACAGAACTTGAATTCAAAAGCCTGGCCGGCGAAGGCTACAACCGTATTCCGCTCATGGCCGAAGCGTTTGCGGACCTCGAAACCCCTCTCTCCCTGTACCTGAAGCTCGCGCACAGCAAGGACGGCGGCAAGCACAGCTTCCTGCTCGAATCCGTGGTGGGCGGCGAGCGCTTCGGGCGCTACAGCTTCATCGGCCTGCCGGCGCGCACGCTGCTGCGCGCCAGCGGCTTCGGCGCCAACGCCAAGACCGAGGTCGTGACCGATGGGCAGGTGGTGGAGTCCGCAGCGGGCAATCCGCTCGACTTCATCGAGGCCTACCAAAAGCGCTTCAAGGTGGCCCTGCGCCCTGGGCTGCCGCGCTTTTGCGGCGGTTTGGCTGGCTACTTCGGCTACGACGCGGTGCGCTACATCGAAAAGAAGCTTGAAGACACCTGCCCGCCCGACACGCTGGGCTGCCCCGACATCCTGCTGCTGCAGTGCGAGGAACTGGCCGTCATCGACAACCTGTCGGGCAAGCTCTACCTCATCGTCTACGCCGACCCGGCCCAGCCCGAGGCGTATGCCAAGGCCAAGAAGCGCCTGCGTGACCTGAAGGAGCAGCTCAAGTATTCGGTGAGTGCCCCCATCGTCAAGCCCACCGAAAGCCACCCCGCGCAGCGCGACTTCTCCAAGGCCGACTACCTGGCCGCCGTGGACCGCGCCAAGGAGCTGATCGCCGCCGGCGATTTCATGCAGGTGCAGGTGGGCCAGCGCATCCACAAGCGCTACACCGAAAGCCCGCTCTCGCTGTACCGCGCGCTGCGATCTTTGAACCCGTCGCCGTACATGTACTTCTACGACTTCGGCGACTTCCATGTGGTGGGCGCCAGCCCCGAGATCCTGGTGCGCCAGGAGAACACGCCCGACGGCCAGAAGGTCACCATCCGCCCGCTGGCCGGCACCCGGCCCCGCGGTGCCACGCTGGAGAAGGACAAGGCGGCCGAGGTCGAGCTCATCAACGACCCCAAGGAGCGTGCCGAGCATGTGATGCTGATCGACCTGGCGCGCAACGACATCGGCCGCATCGCCAAGACCGGCACCGTGAAGGTGACGGAGGCCTTTGCCATCGAGCGCTACAGCCATGTGATGCACATCGTGAGCAACGTGGAAGGCATCCTCAACGACGGCATGACGGCCATCGACGTGCTCAAGGCCACCTTCCCGGCCGGTACGCTCACCGGCGCGCCCAAGGTGCATGCGATGGAGCTCATCGACCAGCTCGAACCGACCAAGCGCGGCCTGTACGGCGGCGCCTGCGGCTACCTGAGCTACGCGGGCGACATGGACGTGGCCATCGCGATCCGCACCGGCATCATCAAGAACGGCACGCTCTACGTGCAGGCTGCAGCCGGCGTGGTGGCCGACTCGGTGCCCGAGCTGGAATGGAAGGAAACCGAGCACAAGGCCCGCGCCTTGCTGCGCGCGGCAGAACTCGTCGAGGAGGGCCTGGAATGACCGCCCCCACGAAACCCCAAGCCATCGACAAGGTGCAGGACTGCACCACCATGGCCGAGGTGCGTGCGCGCATCGATGCGCTCGACGACGTGCTAGTGCCCTTGCTCGTGGAGCGCAGCGCCTACATGACGCAGGCTGCGCGCATCAAGCAAAGCGACGCCCAGGTGCGCGACGTGGCCCGCATCGAGGCCATCGTGCGCCGCGTGCGCGCCACGGCCCAGGCCGAAGGTGGCCAACCCGACCTGATCGAAGCCATCTACCGCGGCATCATGGAAGCCTCCATTGCCTACGAACACCGCGAGTTCGCGCGCCTGCGCGCCGGGCACGCCAGCGACGCGGCCGCACCACAGACCGCAGGGAGCGCAGCATGAAACTCTTGATGGTCGACAACTACGACAGCTTCACCTACAACATCGTGCAGTACTTCGGCGAACTGGGTGCCGAGGTCGAGGTGTTCCGCAACGACGAGATCACCCTCGAAGGCATCGCGCAGCGCGCCCCCGACCGCCTGGTGATCTCCCCCGGCCCGTGCTCGCCCGCCGAGGCCGGCATCTCGGTGGCGGCGATCCAGCACTTCGCGGGCAAGCTGCCCATCCTGGGCGTGTGCCTGGGCCACCAGAGCATCGGCGCCGCGTTCGGCGGCACCATCGTCCGTGCGCAACAGCTGATGCACGGCAAGACCAGCGTCATCACCACCACGCAGCAGGGCGTGTTCGCGGGCCTGCCCGAGAAGTTCACGGTCAACCGCTACCACTCGCTGGCCATCGAGCGCGCCGCGTGCCCTGACGTGCTGCAGGTCACCGCCTGGACGGATGACGGCGAGATCATGGGCGTGCGCCACAAGGAGCTGGCCATTGAGGGCGTGCAGTTCCACCCCGAGAGCATCCTCACCGAACACGGGCACGCGATGCTGAAGAACTTTCTGGAGCAGCGCGCATGACGGCGCCGGCCGATGCTGCGGCAGCGTCGGGCTCGTTCGCCCAGCTGTTCCAGTACAAGCGCTGGGCCAACCAGGAGTTGCTCGCGCTGGGCGAGGCGTCGCAGGCGGCATTGCCCGAGGACGACCACCGGCTCTTCGTGCGCATCCTGAACCACACCTACGTGGTGGACCGCATCTTCGCGAGCCACCTGCAGGGCCTGCCGCAGACCGGCTACGCGGCGACCAACACCGACGAGACGCCTGCACTGCCCGCCCTGCGCGACGCCGTGCGCGCGTCGGACGACTGGTACCTGCAGTACGCCGGCGGCCTCGGCGCGGACCAGCTGGCCGAGCCCGTGCAGTTCCGCTTCACCGACGGCGACACCGGCGCCATGACGCGGGCCGAGATCCTGAACCACGTCGTGGTGCACGGCACCTACCACCGGGGCGCGGCCGGCCGCATCCTGGCGGGGCATGCGGTGCCGCTGCCGCGCGACTCGCTCACCACCTTCCTGCACCGCCTGCAACCGGAGCGACGCTGGTCGTAACACCATGCCCGACAGCCACCAACTGCTCATGTTCATCGCGGCCGGCTGGCTGCTGAACCTCACGCCCGGCCCGGACGTGCTGTACATCGTCTCCAACGCCCTCAAGTCCGGCACCCGCGCGGGCATCGTCGCCGGCCTGGGCATCACCGCCGGGTGCTTCGTGCACATCTTTGCGGCCGCCGTGGGCGTGGGCGCGCTGCTGGCCACGTCGGCCACGGCGTTCACCGTGCTCAAGTGGGTGGGCGCTGCCTACCTGATGTGGATGGGTGTGCGCATGCTGCTGTCCAAACCGTCGGGCGATGGAGGCAGCGCAGCGGCCATCGCGGCGGCGCAGGCGGGGGCATCGTCCGGTGCTGCTGCCACGCCGCTGTCCAAGATCTTCATGGGCGGCTTCTGGACCAACGTGCTCAACCCCAAGGTCGCGATCTTCTTCCTGGCGTTCGTGCCGCAGTTCATTGCGCCGGGCACCGAGAACAAGGCGCTGGCCTTTGTGCTGCTGGGCGTGCTGTTCAATGTGAACGCGATTCCCGTCAACACGGGCTGGGCATTGGCTGCGAGCTGGATGGCGCGCCGCATGGGCGCGGTGCAGCGCGGCATGCACTGGCTGGACCGCATCGCAGGCGCGATGTTCATCGGCTTTGGCCTCAAGCTCGCCTTCACCGACCAACCGTCGCAATGAAGCACCGGCAAACCCGGATCCACGGGTGCACCCGCCCTGGCAGCGCCCGTACTGTGGAATGCGCCGGCTGCCACGCGCCATTGAAGAATTAACGCAGACAGGATCTATCACCATGTCCATCACCCCCCAGGAAGCGCTGCAGCGCACCATCGAGCACCGCGAAATCTTCCATGACGAGATGCTGCACCTGATGCGCATGATCATGAGCGGCGAGCTGTCGCCCGTCATGACCGCGGCCATAGTCACCGGCCTGCGCGTGAAGAAGGAAACCATCGGCGAGATCACGGCGGCCGCGCAGGTCATGCGCGAGTTCTCCACCAAGGTTCACGTGCCCGATAGCAAGCACCTGGTGGACATCGTGGGCACGGGCGGTGACGGCGCCAACACCTTCAACATCTCCACGTGCTCCATGTTCGTGGCCGCAGCGGCGGGCGCCAAGGTCAGCAAGCACGGCGGGCGCGGCGTGTCCAGCAAGAGCGGCAGTGCCGACGTGATGGAGGCGCTGGGCATCCACATCAACCTCAAGCCCGAGCAGATCGCGCAGTGCATCGCAGAGGTGGGCATCGGCTTCATGTTCGCACCCAACCACCACCCGGCCATGAAGAACGTGGCCCCGGTGCGCAAGGAGCTGGGCGTGCGCACCATCTTCAACATCCTGGGCCCGCTGACCAACCCGGCCGGCGCGCCCAACATCCTGATGGGCGTGTTCCACCCCGACCTCGTGGGCATCCAGGTGCGCGCGCTGCAGCGCCTGGGCGCCGAACACGCCATGGTGGTCTACGGCCGCGACGGCATGGACGAAGTCAGCCTGGGCGCAGCCACGCTGGTGGGCGAGCTGAAGAACGGCCAGATCACCGAGTATGAAATCCACCCCGAGGACTTCGGCATGTCGATGTCCAGCAACCGCGCCTTGAAGGTCGAATCCCCCGAGCAGTCGCGCGAGATGCTGATCGGCGTGCTCAAGGGAGAACCCGGCGCCGCGCAGGACATCGTCTGCCTGAACGCGGGCGTGGCGCTGTATGCGGCCAACGTGGTCGACTCGGTGCCCGCAGGGCTTGATAAGGCCCGGGCCGCCATCGCTTCGGGCGCTGCGCTGGTCAAGCTTGAGCGGATGGTCACGCGCACGCATGCGCTGGCAACGGCGGCCTGAAGCAGCCATGTGGCGCGACCGTGATACTGGGATGGCATTGGGCGTTTCGGTGTTGTTCTTCGGGGCGTTGGGCTTCGCGCACCGCATGGTCAAGCCGGCCGGTGCGCATTACTGCGAACCGTCCCAGCTCGCGTTCAAGGATGAGGTTTGAGCGCCGTCATGCGGCAACTGGCGCACCCCAGGACCCTGCACGGGCTCGTCGCTGCTGTTGAGCAGCAGTCCCGTGTGTGGCTGCCGTTGCAAATGGCGACGGGCGGTTCGATGCTTTTCTCTGTGCTGGTGGGTGCGGCAATGGCAGGGCTGGGCCTGTGGCTGCTCCACGTTGCCTCGGCGGAGAATGATGGGAGCCTTTTATTGCAGGGGATTTGCCTGATTGGATGCGGTGTCTTTGTTGCCACAAGGAATGTGCAGCGTACGTGGCCTCCGAACCGCCACCGAGGCTGGGAAGTGAACTTTGAGCAACGGACGTTGACCCCTGTGTGGTTGTCTGGATATTCCACGATCTCATTGGGGCCAGATTTCAGTTTGGGCTGTTATTTGGGTAGCGATGTAGATCAACAACCGGCATGGCTACTGGAGTTGCGCCACGTTCGCCGGGGGCCGGTCGCAACGTTGATGATGGTCCCTGTTGGAGGTCGCGGCGTCGGTGACGCGAGGATGATGGACCGCTGCGTGGATCGACTCGCCGAGCGGCTGGGTATCCGACGCTCGGGTTCTTTGTTGGGGCCGACCAAAACACGACAAACGTCGTAACTTTTGAAGCGACAAGATCCTGATCTGCACCGACCGTTGGTGACGCTGACTAACCATTTTTGTGAGAATTAAACATGTCCGACATCCTCAACAAGATCGTGGCCGTCAAGCACGAAGAAGTGGCCGCTGCCAAGAAGCGCACACCCCTCGACGCCATCCGCGCCGATGCCGAGAGCCGTGTGCTCACGCGCGACTTCGAAGGCGCGCTGCGCGCCAAGATCGCCAAAGGCCAGGCGGCGGTGATCGCCGAGGTCAAGAAAGCCAGCCCCAGCAAGGGCGTGCTGCGCGCCGACTTCATCCCCGCCGACATCGCGCAGAGCTATGCCGATGGCGACGGCAAGGTGAGCGCGGCCTGCCTGTCGGTGCTGACGGACAAGCAGTTCTTCCAGGGCAGCGTGGATTACTTGAAGCAGGCGCGTGCCAGTTGCCAGCTGCCCGTGCTGCGCAAGGACTTCATGGTCGATGCGTACCAGATCTATGAGTCGCGGGCGATGGGCGCCGACGCCATCTTGCTGATCGCGGCCAGCCTGGACGACGCCCAGATGGCCGACTTCGAAGCCATCGCGCGCAGCCTGGACATGGCAGTGTTGGTGGAGGTGCACGACGGCGCCGAGCTGCAGCGCGCGCTCAAGCTCAAGACGCCGCTCGTGGGCATCAACAACCGCAACCTGCGCACCTTCGAGGTCACGCTGGACACCACCCTGGGCCTGCTCAAGGACGTGCCTGCCGACCGGCTGCTGGTCACCGAATCGGGCATCCTGAAGCCCGACGACGTGAAGCGCATGCGCGATGCCGGAGTGCACGCGTTTTTGGTGGGCGAGGTGTTCATGCGCGCGCCGGAGCCGGGTGAAGCGCTGGCGAAGCTGTTCGCCTGATTCTGCGTCTGCTCCTTTTTTGATAGCTTGTTGCGCTTGTCCATCAAGCGGTAGAGGCCTTTTTGACCATGAATGACGCCGCTGCGAACCCCACCCAACTGCAGACCGCCGACCCCGCGGACTGGCCTGTAGCACCCGGCTGGCAGCCGCTGGTCGATGACTTCTTTGCCGGAGCGCGCGGCCGGTCGCTGCTCGCCTTTCTGCAGTCGCGGCTCGACGCGGGTGCGGTGATCTTCCCGCCCCGCCCGCTGCGGGCGCTGGAGCTCACGCCGCCGGACGAGGTGCGCGTGGTCATCCTGGGCCAGGACCCGTACCACGGGCGCGGCCAGGCCGAGGGGCTCGCGTTCTCGGTGGCGCCGGGCGTGCGCCTGCCGCCCTCGCTGCAGAATATCTTCAAGGAGATGCAGCGCGATTTGAATACGCCGTTTCCGCCTTTCCCCGACCCCGGTGGCAGCCTGGTGAAGTGGGCCAAAAAGGGCGTGCTACTGCTCAACACCGGCCTCACAGTGGAAGAGGGCCAGCCCGCCAGCCACGCCGGCAAAGGCTGGGAGGCCCTGACCGACGCGGTCATCCGCCACGTGGCAGAGGGCGAGCGGCCGGTGGTGTTCATGCTCTGGGGCTCGCATGCGCAATCCAAGCGCGCCCTGATCCCACAGGACCGTGGGCACTTGCTGCTCACGTCCAACCACCCCTCGCCGCTGTCCGCCCTGCGCCCGCCCGTGCCCTTCATCGGCAACGGGCATTTCAGCCAGGCGCGGGACTTCCGGGCGCAGCACGGGTACTGACTGACTGTGCAGGCCGACTGGCTGCCGGCCTTGTGACCATGCCCCAGCAGCGCTGCACATGGCCGTGACAGTTTCTGCGGTACGAAGGGACCACCCATGACGGACGCTGACATCGAAGACCGCATCTTCGCCCTGCTGGCGCTGCGCCAAGCGAGTGTGACCATCTGCCCGTCGGAGGTGGCGCGGTCACTGGTGGGTGAGGATGGCGCGTGGCGCGACCACATGCTGCAGGTCCGCCAGGTCGCGCAGGCCTTGGCGCAGCACCAGCGCCTGCGCGTGACGCGCGGCGGCGTGCCGGTCGATGCGACAGCGCCCGGCGGGCCGATCCGCCTGGGCCTGCCCCGTGCGGAGGAGGGCGGCGCACCTACCAGCGACCCGGCAGCCGCTCCTTGAGCAGGTCCAGAAACGCCTGCACGGCCACCGGCAGGCTGCGGCCGGCCAGGGTCTGCACCTCCAGGTCGCGCAGGTCCATGCCGGCGTCGCTGATGGGCACGGCCACCACGGCCCCGGCGGCCACCAGGTGGCGCGCAGCGATCTCGCTGGCCACCGACAGCCCGCCACCGTGCGCCACGAAGTTGAGCACCGTCTTGGCGTGGTTGCTGATGAGCACCGCTTCGAGCTGCAGGCCCTGGCGGCTGCAGACGATGTCGATCATCTGGCGCACCGTGGTCTCGGCCGGCGGCAGGGCCAGGGGGTAGGCGGCCATCTGCGCCAGCGTGACGCTGGCCGCGCCCGCCAGCGCATGGCCGGGCGGCACGAGCGCCAGCACCGGGGCGTTTTGCCGGTAGGCCACCTCGACGTCCTTGTGCGGCGCGCGGCTGAAGCACAGGCCGATGTCGGCCGCGCCGCTGCGCACGGCGTCGGGCACCTGGGCGGTGGGCAGTGAGATCACGCTGAACTGGATGCCGGTGTGCGTGCGCTGAAACTCCACGCACAGGCGCGGCACCAGCTCGTTGGCAAACGCGTCCGATGTGGCCAGCCGCACCTGCCCCGCGCGCAGGCCCTGCAGCGCACCGATCTCGCCCAGCGCGCGCTCGGCGTCCAGCACCGTGCGCCGGGCGTGCACGGCCAATATCTCCCCGGCGGCGGTCAGCACCATGCCGCGCGGGTGCCGGTCGAACAGCGGCGTGCCCAGCTGCGCCTCCAGCCCCGCGATCTGGCGGCTCAACGCCGAGGCGGCCACGTGCAGGCGGGCCGATGCCTCGGTGAGCGAGCCGCTGTGCGCCACCTCCAGGAAGTAGCGCAGGGCGGTGTCTTGCAGAAGCTGGGGGCGCATGGGGCAACGAGCGGGTATGGGGTTTGCAGTGTTTTGCCGTTGGGCAGCCCAAAGTATGAAGTGGTTTGCCGCCGCGGCAAAGCTGCTTGCCTATTTGGCGTTGGTGTTGCGGGCGCGGGCTTTCTAAGATGGTTGACTGGTCATCAATGCGTGTGCTGTGCAGCCGCCGGTCTTGCCTGCGTGCCCGCCACCTGCGGCCTATGACCTGTGACCTGTGTGTGCGGCACCGTGCGCCTTTCCTCTTCTTCTGGAGTACCTGTATGCGTCTTTTTCCGTGGAGCCGTCGTGTTCTGTTCATGGCCGGGCTGATGGTGTGCGGCGCCAGCGCACAGGCGCAGGCCGCGTGGCCCGACAAGCCCGTGCGCGTGATCGTGCCGTTTCCGGCCAGCGGGGCGACCGACCTGGTCGCGCGCGTGGTCACCCAGCGCGTGGCGGCCGACCTGGGCCAGCAGATGGTGGTGGACAACAAGCCCGGCGCGGGCGGCACCATCGGCACGGCCGAGGCCGCCAAGGCCGCGCCGGACGGCTACACGCTGCTGCTCACCACGAGCAGCACGCACGCCATTTCGCCCCACCTGATGCCGCGCCTGGCTTATGACCCGCGCAAGGACTTCACGCCGGTGGCCCACGTGGCCGACGCACCCAGCGTGCTGCTGGTGACCAACTCCCTGCCCGTCAAGAACGTGGCCGAGCTGATCGCCTACGGCAAGGCCCATCCCGGCAAGCTCAACTACGCCACCAGCGGCAACGGCACCATCGTGCACCTGAACACCGCGGCCTTCAGCGCGCAGGCTGGCGTGGAGATGACGCACATCCCCTACAAGGGCACGGCGCTGGCCATTCCGGACCTGATCGCCGGGCAGACCCATGTGCTGTTCGATTCGCTGCCCACGGGCATGCCGCACGCCAAGGCCGGCCGCCTGCGCGCCCTGGCCGTGACCAGCGAAAAGCGCAGCACGCTGGCGCCCGAGCTGCCCACGCTGGCCGAGTCCGGCCTGCCCGGGTATTCGTCGGTGACCTGGTTCGGCGTGTACCTGCCAGCAGGCGCACCGCCCGCACTGGTCGACAAGGTGCACAAGGCCTTTGCCAAGGCGGTGCAGGCGCCCGAAGTGGCCGAGAGCCTGGCCAAGCTGGGCGTGGAGCCCGCTGCGCCGCGCACGCCCGCGCAGTTCGGTGCGATGGTGCAGGCCGACAGCAACCGGTGGGCGACGGTGATTCGGCAACACAAAATCACGGTGGAGTGATATCCCCCGTCATCCGATTGCTGTCAAACAACTACAGCACCGTTCACGCCGAGCTTGTCGAAGCGCCGTGCAAGGCTTCGACAGGCTCAGCCCGAACGGCTTGGGTATTGAATTATTGAACGCGAACCCGCAGGAGCCGACTTCGGCCTTCCCCTAGAGAACGACGCCCTCGGTGCGCGGTGGCCCTTCCTCGGCGCCCCTCGCTTTGCGCCGCGCCAGTTTCCACGCACCGCAACCCTTGCGAGCCACGGAGTCAGAACGCTATGAATAACCCAACCCTCGACTGGTCCCTTCCCTACGCCTCCCACCGCAGCGCGGTCATGGGGCGCAATGTGGTCTCCACCTCGCAGCCGCTGGCCGCGCAGGCGGGGCTGCGCATGCTGCTGGCGGGCGGCAACGCGGTGGATGCCGCCATCGCCGCCGCCATGGCGCTCACCGTGGTCGAGCCCACGGGTTGCGGCATCGGCAGCGACGGCTTTGCCATCGTGTGGGACGGCAAGGAACTGCACGGCCTCAATGCCTCGGGCCGCTCGCCGGCTGCGTGGTCGCCGGAGTATTTTGAGAAGCTGGGCGGCATCCCCGAGACGGGGTGGAACGCGGTCACCGTGCCGGGCGCCGTCTCGGCCTGGGTGGCGCTGTCCAAACGCCTGGGCAAGCTGCCCTTCGCACAGCTGGCGCAACCTGCCATCGACTACGCGCGCCATGGTTTTCCGGTGTCGCCCACCATCGCCCGCCTGTGGGCGCTGGGCGGTGCTAAGCTGGGCGCGCAGCCCGGTTTCGCCGAATGCTTTCTGCCCGGTGGCCGTGCGCCGCAGGCGGGCGAGATCTTCCGCAGCGAGGCGCATGCCCGCACGCTGGAGCTGATCGCCGAAACGCAGGGCGAGGCCTTCTACCGCGGCGTCATCGCCGAGCGCATGGTGGCCCATGCGCAGGCCCACGGCGGCGCGATGACGCTCGAAGACCTGGCCTCCCACCAGGCCGACTGGGTGGGCACCATCGAGCAGCGCTTCGGCAAATCGGTGATCCACGAGATCCCGCCCAACGGCCAGGGCATCGCCGCGCTGATGGCGCTCGGCATGCTCGACGCGCACGGTGTCGGCAAGCATCCGCTCGACAGCGTCGAGACGGTGCACGCCAGCATCGAGGCCATGAAGCTCGCGTTGGCCGACCTGGACCAGTACAACGCCGACATCGACGCGATGCCGGTCACTCCCCGCGACCTGCTGCAGGCCGACTACCTGCGCAGCCGCGCGGCGCTCATCGACCCCGAGCGTGCCGGCGACCCCGGCCACGGCGCGCCGCGTCCGGGCGGCACGGTGTACCTGGCCGCGGCCGATGCGTCCGGCATGATGGTCTCGTTCATCCAGTCCAACTACATGGGCTTCGGCTCGGGCGTGGTGGTGCCGGGCACGGGCATCAGCCTGCAGAACCGGGGCCACGGCTTCAACCTCAGGCCCGGCCACGCCAACGAAGTGGGCCCGCGCAAGCGCCCTTCGCACACCATCATCCCGGCGTTTGCGATGCACGCGGACGGCACGCCGCAGATGGCCTTTGGCGTGATGGGCGGCCCCATGCAGAGCCAGGGCCACACCCAGATGGCGCTGCGCGTGCTGCGCTACGGCCAGAACCCCCAGGCCGCCGCCGACGCGCCACGCTGGCGCGTGACCGGCGGCAAGGGCGTGGCCGTGGAGCCCGCGTTCGACCCCGCCGTGGTGGCGGCGCTGCGTGCGCGGGGCCACGAGGTCACGGTGGAAGAGGGCAACGGCGTGTTCGCCTTCGGCGGCGCGCAACTCGTGCTGCGCGAGGGCGGTCACTACATCGCCGGCTCCGACCCGCGCAAGGACGGGCACGCGGTCGCTTTCTGACCACCGGCCCTGGCGCGCAGGCGGCGGGGGCGCAGGCCGTCCACGGCCGCGGCGCGCGTGTCAGCCCGCTGCGCAGTCCGGAAAGCGCTTTTGCAACTCGGCCGCCGGCATGGTCTCGGCCACGTCGATGTTGCGCACGAGGGGGATGTACTCGCCCGGGTCGGTGAAGCGCATCAGGGTGCTCACCACTTGGTTCCTCAAGCCATTTTTCTGGCAGCCGGCCAGCTCCAGGCCCAGGCTCAGTTCCCGCGGCCCGTCGTCGGTGGCCTTCCAGGCCAGGGCCTTGGCGCGCAAGGCCTGCAGGCGCGGCAGGGCGGCGGGCTCGATGCGCCAGACCTGCACCACGGTGTGGGTGGACTCGTAGGGCGCCAGCGGGCTGCGCTCCGCGATGCTGCGCAGTTCCTGCAGCGGCAGCTTTTCTTCCAGGCGTTCCACCGTGTCGCGGCCACCGGGCAGGCGCACCTTGCGCGACACGCCCACCGACAGCACCAGCGACTGACCGTGCAGCCGCAGGCTCGGGCTGTGCACCACGGCTGCGCGCAGCGCCGCGGGGTCCAGGGTTTCGATCTGCAGCTTGCGCAGCTTCCAGAGCGACGACACCGGCACGCTGCCGCATGCGGCGAGCAGCCCCGCGGCGCACACAGCCAGCAGCAAGGGTCTGCTCCACAGTGCCCGGCGGCTGCCGGAAAAAGCTGAGTGGGCAGCGCGCAGCAGTGCGGGTGCGGGTTCAGGTTTGCTCGGGGAAGACAGGGAGCTGCGTTGCATGGGGAAATAATTACTGTAAAACGGCATGCTATTATTGTTTTACAGAAAATTCCAGGTGTCCAGATGCCTCATTCCCTTGCTTTGCAGCGCTCATCGGTCCACAGCACCGCCTTTCGGCGGCTGGCCTGGGGGTTGCTCGTGGCCAGCTGGGCCTGTGCGCTGGTGTCCATCGGGCTGTCGTTGGCGCGCTGGGCCGCCATCGGGCATGCGATGGATTGGGGGCGCTGGCTGCCTGTGACCGTGGTGCCTGCGCAGGCCATGGTGGCGGGCGTGGTCGCGCCGGCAACGATGGACACGGCCTGGCGCTGGCTGGGCGTGGCGCTGGAGTGCATACCCGGCCTGGCCCTGTTGTACACCGTGCTGTGCGTGCACCGCATCTGCCGCGCCTTCTTGCGCGGCGAGGTGTTCGGCCCGGAGGTCGTGCGCGGTTTCCGGGGCGTGGGCTGGGGCTTTCTGGCGATGTTCGTGGCGTCGCTGGTCTACCAGGTCGGCGTCTCGGCGCTGCTGTCGTGGCTCGCGTCGGGGCAAAAGGGCGGTATGGTCGTGCTGGGCGTGAGCTCGTTCGAGATGAGTGTGGTGGTGGTCGGGCTGATGATGCTGCTGCTGGCCCACGTGCTCGCCGAGGGCAGACGCCTGAAGGCCGAATCCGATGCGTTTGTCTGAAAACAGGTTCCGAGAGCGACTGCCACACCATGACGATTGTTGTCACCCTGGATGAGATGCTGGTGCGCCGCAAGGTCAAGTCGCGCGATCTGGCGGCCCATGTGGGCATCACCGAGGCCAACCTGTCCTTGCTCAAGAGCGGCAAGGTCAAGGGCGTGCGCTTCGAGACGCTGTCGGCCATCTGCGAGTACCTGCAGTGCCAGCCCGGCGACCTGCTGGCGTGGGTGGACAGCGGCGGCGATGGCGCCGACGACGGCGCGGTGCAAGAAGGCGTGTAAGTGCGCCAGTGGGGCTGGGGTGCCGCTCCCGTCAGCCGGCGCAGGCGCGTGGCGGTGGCCGTGGTGGCCTCCGTGCTGCTGCACGGCGTCATCCTGACCGCGTGGAATCTGCCAAGCAGCCGCATCTTCCCGTCGCCACCACCGCCACCACCCGCATCACCGCGACAGGCGATGGAGGTGCAGTGGATCACGCCTGCCGAGGTGCTGCAGCCCGCCACGGCGGTGCGCGACCCGGAGCGTGCGCAGGCTCGCCCCCAGGGTTCCGTTCCCGCATCTGCATCGCGGCCGGTGCGTGCGGCAGAGCGCCCCCGCAGCGCCAACGCGCCCGCCGAGGCAGTGACCGGCACGGTCATCGGCGGCCCGCCACCCGCCGTGCAGCAGCCCCCTGCACAGGCCGCGACTGCCGCAGCGCCCGCGCCGCAGCTGCCTGCGTCCGACAGCCGGATGGCCGATGCCCCGCTGCGCTGGAGCCCCGACGCTGTGGGCCGTGCCGACCGCCAGGAGCGCGAATGGCAGCGTCGCCACGGTGAGGTTCCGGCGGCGCAACGGGCGGCCGGCGCAGGCGCAGGTGCTGCCATGCCTTGGGGTGGCGCGGTTGCGACCCGTGAATGGCGCGGGGGCGATGGGGCGCGCGTGGCGCAGGTGCAGGGCCTGGGCGGCAGCAGTTACTGCGTGCGGTTGCCGTCGGCCAATCGCCTGCCCGATGCGGGCGCCGCACCGCGCATAGCGCCCGTCACCAACTGCCCTTGATCCCGCCGATTGCCCTGGGGCCGCCGGGCCGCATCGCCGGTCAGCGCGCGGGCGTGCGCTCCAGCAGCATCGCGTCGCCGTAGCTGAAGAAGCGGTACTTCTGTGCGATGGCGTGGCGGTACAGGCCCATCACATGCGCGTAGCCGGCAAAGGCGCTCACCAGCATCATCAGCGTGCTCTTGGGCAGGTGGAAGTTGGTGATCAGCACGTCCACCACCTGAAAGGCAAACCCCGGCGTGATGAAGATGCTGGTGTCGCCCGACGCCTGGCCCGAGCGGGCCCATGATTCGAGCGTGCGCACCGTGGTCGTGCCCACCGCCACCACGCGACCGCCGCGCTGGCGGCAGCGCTCCAGCGCTGCCAGCGTGGCGTGCGGCACCTCGTACCACTCGCTGTGCATCTGGTGCTCGGCCAGGTTCTCGGTCTTCACGGGCTGGAAGGTGCCGGCGCCCACGTGCAGCGTGACGCTGGCGCGCTCGATGCCGCGCGCCGCCAGGTCGTCCAGCACGCCGTCGTCGAAGTGCAGCGCGGCCGTGGGCGCGGCCACGGCGCCGGGGTTGCGGGCGAACACGGTCTGGTAGCGCTGGGTGTCCTCGGCTTCGTCGGGGTCGTGGTCGGCGTTCTGCTGGCGCTCGATGTAGGGCGGCAGCGGCAGGTGGCCGTGGCGCTCCATCAGCTCCCAGGGCGATTCGCCCGCAGGGCCGTGCAGCGCAAAGCGGAACAGCGGGCCGTCCTCATGGGGCCAGCGCGACAGCAGCGTGGCGTCGAAGCCGCCGCCGTGGCGCCCGCCGGCCATGTGCACGGTGCTGCCGGGCAGGGGCTTCTTGCTGACCTTCATGTGGGCGACGACTTCATTGCCCGGGTTGTCGGCTTCGGCGGGCAGCACGCGCTCGATCAACAGCTCCAGCTTGCCGCCGCTGGCCTTCTCGCCAAAGATGCGCGCCTTGACCACGCGCGTGTCGTTGAACACCAGCAGGTCGCCCGCGCGCAGCAGGCCGGGCAGGTCGCGGAAGATGCGGTCGGCAGGCTCGATGGCGCGGCCGTCGAGCAGGCGCGATGCACTGCGCTCTGCGGCGGGGTGCTGGGCGATGAGTTCGGGGGGCAGCGAGAAGTCGAAGTCGCTGAGGGTGTAGGCGCGCGGCGCGCCGGGGTCGATGTCGGTCATGGTGCTTGAGGGCCGGACGGGCCCGTGCCAAGAAAGGCGAAGGTCGGAGAAAGAAGGGTGCGATTGTCCCATGCGCCCTCCTGCACCACGCGCTACGGTCCGTGCCGGATGGCGATGCGGCTGCGCAAGGCCCGGGACCGGGGAAAAGACGCCCGCCTTCAGGCGCTGGCCAGGGTAACCGTGGTAGCCTTTTTGATTCGATGCTTCGTTCGCACCACCCTGCTCCATGCCCGCCGCTGCCCCCCGCGTTCCCCTGAGCCCCAAAGCCGCGGCAGCGCCTGCTGGCGCGGCCAAAGGCGGCGCGTCGGTAGCGCAGAAGGCGATGCACAAGCTGGGCCTCAAGCGCGATATCGACCTGGCGCTGCACCTGCCCCTGCGCTACGAGGACGAGACCCGCATCACGCCGCTGGCCAATGCGCGCGACGGCCAGATGGTGCAAGTCGAAGCCACCGTGATCGCCAGCGAGGTGCAATTGCGCCCGCGCCGCCAGCTGCTGGTGCAGGTCGAAGACGACACCGGCACCTGCGAACTGCGCTTCTTCAGCTTCTACCCCTCGCACCAAAAGACCCTGTCGGTGGGCGCGCGCCTGCGCATCCGGGGCGAGGTCAAGGGCGGCTTCTGGGGCCGGCAGATGCTGCACCCGGCGTTTCGCCTGGCGGGCGGCGAGCTGCCCGCCGCCCTCACGCCCGTCTACCCCACCACGGCCGGCCTGCCGCAGCCCTACCTGCGCCGCGCGGTGGTCGGTGCGCTGGCCCGGGTGGACCTGTCGGACACACTGCCCCCTGGCACCGAGCCGCCGTATGCGCGGTTCAATAGCCAAAATGGCCTCCCGCGCTTGTTCAGCTTGCGCGAGGCGCTCACTTTTTTGCACCATCCCACGCCGGATGTGGCGATGTCCACGTTCGAAGACCACAGCCATCCTGCCTGGCAGCGGCTCAAGGTGGAAGAACTGCTGGCCCAGCAGCTGTCGCAGCAGCAATCCCGCCGCGCGCGGGACATGCTGCGGGCGCCCGTGCTGCACGTGCGCCGGCCCACCGACGGCACGCTGCCGCTGCACGAGCAACTGATGGCCGTGCTGCCCTTCAGCCTGACCGCCGCGCAGCGCCGTGTGGGCGAGGAGATCGCGGCCGACCTGGCGCGCCAGGTGCCCATGCACCGGCTGCTGCAGGGCGATGTGGGTTCGGGCAAGACGGTGGTGTCCGCCCTGGCCGCGTGCCTGGCCATGGACGCGGGCTGGCAGTGCGCGCTGATGGCACCCACTGAAATTCTGGCCGAGCAGCACTTCGCCAAGATGATCGGCTGGCTCGAACCGCTGCTGGCCGCGCGTGGCCGCAAGGTGGCCTGGCTGGTGGGCGGGCAGAAAAAGAAGGACCGCACCGCCATGCTCGCGCTGGTGGAGAGCGGCGAGGCCGCGCTGGTGGTGGGCACCCACGCCGTGATCCAGGACCAAGTGCGGTTCAAGAACCTGGCGCTGGCCATCATCGACGAGCAGCACCGCTTTGGCGTCGCGCAGCGGCTGGCGCTGCGGCAAAAGCTGGCAGAGCACGGCATGGAGCCGCACATGCTGATGATGAGCGCCACGCCCATCCCGCGCACGCTGGCCATGAGCTACTACGCCGACCTCGACGTCTCGGTGATCGACGAGCTACCCCCGGGGCGCACGCCCATCGTCACCAAGCTGATCGCCGACAGCCGCAAGGACGAAGTCATCGACCGCATCGGCGCCCAGGTGCAGGCCGGCCGGCAGGTGTATTGGGTGTGCCCGCTGATCGAGGAAAGCGAGGCGCTGGACCTGTCCAACGCCACCGCCACCCACGCCGACTTGAGCGAGGCCCTTCCGGGCTGCATGGTCGGCCTGCTGCACTCGCGCATGCCCACGGCCGAGAAGAAGGCGGTGATGGCGCTGTTCACCAGCGGCCAGATGGGCGTGCTGGTCAGCACCACCGTGATCGAGGTGGGGGTGGACGTCCCCAATGCCTCGCTCATGGTCATCGAGCATGCGGAGCGCTTCGGCCTGTCGCAGTTGCACCAGTTGCGTGGCCGCGTGGGCCGCGGCGCGGCCGCGTCGGCCTGCGTGCTGCTGTATGCCACCAACGACAGCGGCCGCGTGGGCGAGACCGCCAAGGAACGCCTGCGCGCCATGGCCGAGACCAACGACGGCTTCGAGATCGCCCGCCGCGACCTGGAGATCCGCGGCCCCGGCGAGTTCCTGGGCGCGCGCCAGTCGGGCGACGCGCTACTGCGCTTTGCCGACCTGGCCACCGACACCGTGCTGCTCGACTGGGCCCGCGAACTGGCGCCGGTGATGCTGGACCGCTACCCGGACCTGGCGGCGAAACACGTGGCGCGCTGGTTGGGTGGAAAATCGGACTATCTGAAGGCATGAAGATGGCATTCCCCCGAAGCCGCCACGGGCAGGGGACTGCCATTCACCCCCAGCCCAGGAACAGACCATGACCCTGACCGAACTCAAATACATCGTCGCCGTGGCGCGCGAGAAGCACTTTGGCCATGCGGCTGATGCCTGCTACGTCTCGCAGCCCACGCTGTCGGTGGCGATCAAGAAGCTGGAGGAAGAGCTCGATGTGAAGCTCTTTGAGCGCAGCGCGGGCGAGGTGTCGGTCACGCCGCTGGGCGAGGAGATCGTGCGGCAGGCGCAGAGCGTGCTGGAGCAGGCCGCGGCCATCAAGGAGATCGCCAAGCGCGGCAAGGACCCGCTGGCGGGCCCGCTGATCCTGGGGGTGATCTACACCATCGGCCCCTACCTGCTGCCCGACCTGGTGCGCCAGGCCATCGGCCGCTCGCCACAGATGCCGCTCATGCTGCAGGAGAACTTCACCGTCAAGCTGCTGGAGATGCTGCGCACCGGCGAGATCGACTGCGCCATCCTGGCCGAGCCGTTCCCCGACACCGGCCTGGCGATGGCGCCGCTGTACGACGAGCCCTTCATGGCGGCTGTGCCGAGCTCGCACCCGCTGGCGGGCAAGAAGTCCATCACGGCGGCAGAACTTAAAAGCGAGACCATGCTGCTGCTGGGCTCGGGCCACTGCTTTCGCGACCATGTGCTCGAGGTCTGCCCCGAGTTCGCGCGCTTTTCCAGCAACGCCGAGGGCATCCGCAAGTCGTTCGAGGGCTCGTCGCTCGAGACCATCAAGCACATGGTGGCGGCAGGCATGGGCGTGACGCTGGTGCCGCGCCTGTCGGTGCCGCGCGATGCGCTGCTCACGGTGTCGCGCCGCCGCAAGAGCGACGAAACCTACGTGCGCTACCTGCCCATCCGCGAGGAGGACGGCAGCCCACCGCCCATGCGCCGCGTGGTGCTGGCCTGGCGGCGCAGCTTCACGCGGTACGAGGCGATTGCCGCGCTGCGCAACGCGGTGTACGCGTGCGAGCTGCCGGGCGTCAAGCGCCTGTCCTGAACATTGCTTCGACGGCAGTTTCGATCGCCGCCCGAGCAGGGCGGCAAGGGCTACACTTTCGCCCCGCATGGCGTGCAGTCTTTCAGGGGCCCGCCACGGGCGGCAACAACCTGCTGCCCGGACTGCGGGCCGAGCGATATGCGGCCCGCAGGCGCCGTGCGCCTTCCACAACCCAAGGACAACAAGCAATGAAGAAGATTCTGATGGCCGCCAGCCTGGCCGTGGGCCTGGCCGCGTGCACGAGCATGCCCACCAACGCACCCTCGGCGGGCACGGTCAAGAAGGCCGACATGGACCGCCTGGTGGCCACGCTGCCCGCCGCAGCCCAAGGCAGCTTCACCGAGTTCCTGGCCCAGGCCGCGCGCGAGAACCCGCTGCTGCGCGCCAGCGTGGCCGCCTATGCAGCCAAGCAGCCGTTGGCGGGCGATGACCTCGTCAACATCAGCCGGCTGCTGGGCCTGTACAACCGCCTGCACAACCAGGCGGCGGTGATCGATGCCACGGCGAAGATGGTGGCCATCCCCACGGTGCGCGCCGACAAGGTGCCGCCGCACGAGGACAAGAACATCATCGCCTTCGGCACGCTGGTGGAGGGCATGGCCCGCGACTTCGGCCTGGTGTACCGCAACGTGGACAACCGCATCTTCGAAGTGAAGCTGCCCGGCAGCAGCGCAGAAGAGTTTGGCATCCTCACCCACGCCGACGTGGTGCCTGTGGTGGCCGACGAATGGGTGCTGGACGACGGCACGCGCCTGGACCCCTTCAAGCTCACCCGCGTGGGCGGCAACCTTTACGGCCGCGGCTCCATCGACGACAAGGGCTCCATCGCGGCCGTGCTGTACGCCATGAAAACCGTGAAGGAAAGCGGCCTGCCGCTGTCGCGCACCATCCGCCTCATGATCGAGACGACCGAAGAGACTGGTGGCGACGCGATGAAGTACTACCGCGCCAAGACCGCGCTGCCCGAGTACAACATCGTGCTGGACAGCAAGTACCCCGCCGTGGTGGCCGAAAAGGGCTCCGGCGCACTGCGCGCCTCGTTCGCGCTGGGGTCGGCAGCCGGTGCTGGCGCCACCGCCATCACCGCCATGGCAGGTGCTGCGTCGACCAATGCCGTGCCGCAGACTGCCACGGCCAGGCTGCAAGGCGGCACCACGGCCGATGTGGCGGCGCGCCTGAACGCTGCCAAGGCTGCGTTCGTCGAGAAGTACAAGCCGCAGGGCGGCCCCTTCAGCATCGACGTGGCCCAGGACGGCGCCGCCGTGCAGATCAAGGTCACCGGCGCATCGGCCCACGGCTCGCGCCCTGAAGAAGGCGTGAACCCGCTGCCGCGCCTGGCGCTGTTCCTGAAGGAGTCCGGCGTCGCGCTGGCGCCCAACGGCTACGCGCAGGCCGTGCGCTACCTGAACGACCTGTACGGCACAGACTACCTGGGCCGCACGCTGGGCCTGGCGTATGCCGACGACTTCATGGGCCCGCTCACCATGTCGCCCAACCTCGTGCGCGAGAAGGACGGCAAGGTCGATGTGCTGGTGAACGTGCGCATGCCCCGCGGCAGCACGCCCGAGGCGCTCTCGCAGGCCACGTCGGCCAAGATCAAGGCCTGGGGCACCCAGGCCGGCGTGGCGGTGGAGGTGGACCACCAACAGGGCAACTGGATGGCGCGCGACCCCAAGGGCGCCTGGCTCTCCACGCTGCTCAATACCTTCGGCGACACCACGGGCCTGGAAGCCAAGCCTGTGCCCACGGCCGGCAGCACCACGGCCAAGCTCATGCCCAACGCCATCAACTTCGGCCCCGCCATGCCCGGCAAGAAGTACACGGCGCACAACGCCAAGGAGTTCAAGGAAGTGGTGGATCTGGACGCGGACATGCAGATGTTCACCGAGATGCTGGTGCGCATCGGGAATTTGAGCCAGATGCAGTGATGGCTTTGGCACTGCGCTAAAGTGATCCGTCAGCCGCCGTGCGCTGCAGCCCCGGGCCCACCGGGGCCGCAGCACACGGCGGATTCCATCGATTGACCCTCATCCAACGAAGGAGCTCCCCATGGCCAAGGCCCCCAAGACCACCATCTCCCCCGCCGTCTCCACCACCGCCCCCCGCATCAACATCGGCATCAGCGACAAGGACCGCGCTGCCATCGCCCAGGGCCTGTCGCGCCTGCTGGCCGATACCTACACGCTGTACCTGACCACGCACAACTTCCACTGGAACGTGACGGGCCCCATGTTCAACACGCTGCACACCATGTTCATGGCGCAGTACACCGAGCTGTGGAACGCGGTGGACCCGATTGCCGAGCGCATCCGCTCGCTGGGCCACATCGCTCCCGGCTCGTACGCCGAATTCGGCAAGCTGGCCACCGTGCCCGACGCGCCCAGCCAGCCCCCGAAGGCGCTCGACATGGTGCGTGTGCTGGTCGAAGGCCACGAAGCCGTGGCTCGCACGGCCCGCAGCCTGTTCCCGGTGGCCGACAAGGCCAGCGACGAGCCCACGGCCGATCTGCTGACCCAGCGCCTCACGGTGCACGAGCAAACGGCGTGGATGCTGCGCTCCCTGCTGGAAGATTGATTGTGGGAGCTCACCGGAGGGCGGCCCCCAGGGCCGTCCCGGTACCCAGGCCCGTCAAAGTGCGTTTTGTCCTACAACATGTGTGAGCAGTTGTACGGATGATGCGAGTTTTGGTCGTGCTGCCCCCGTGGCGGTGGCATGGCGGCTTGACCAACCGGTGATCTATGCGAATTCTGTACGTTGAAGACAACCCCGAGCTGCGCGAGACCATCGGCATGCTGATGGAAGGCGACGGCCAGACAGTGACCTCGTGCGCCACGGCCGAGGAAGCGCTGGTCCTGGACGCCGACGATCCGTTCGACCTGCTCGTCTCGGACGTGAGCCTGCCCGGCATGTCGGGCACGGACCTGGCCCGCAAGGTGCTGGCCGTGGACCCGCAGCGCTGGGTGGTGCTGTGCACCGGCTACGAGCTGGGCGACTACGCCTCGGCGTGGGGCCCCAATGTGCGCACGCTGCTCAAGCCCTTCGAGCTGGAAGACCTGGAGAGCCTGCTGGGCTCGATCCGCGCCGCGGTTCACGGCACCGCCGCCTGATACGGACTCGCGTTCGGAGCCATCGCCTCTGGCGGTAGTGCCGAGGTGCGAGGCGACGACTGGCGACTGGCGGCTGCCACCTACTCGCCAGCAAGCTGCGAACCAGCAAGCTACCAACCAGCAGCTGGCGACTCAAGCGGTGCCTCGCTTCAGGCCCGCCGATCCCTCACAGGGCACGGGGCCGCACGTGGCAGCTCGACCCGGAAGTGCGTGACGCCCTGCTGCGACGACACCTCGATGCTCCCGCCATGCGCCAGAACGATCTGGTTTGCGATGAACAAGCCCAGCCCCAGGCCCTGCTGCCGTCCAGGCGCACGTTCGCGGCCACGGAATGGGTCGAACAGGTGGGGCAGCAGGTCGGGCGCAATCGTGCCGCCGTTGGACACCTGCAGCACCAGCGTGTCGGCACGGCGGCCATCCAGCAGCACCCGCACCGGCTCGGTCTCGGTGCCGTGGTGTACGGCATTGCCCACCAGATTGGTCACCACCTGGCACAGCCGCTCGCCGTCCCAGGTGCCCGCCAGGTCCCCCTGCAGCGTGGAGTCGATGCGGCGTTCCGGGTAGCTGGCCTGGATTTCGGCCAGGATGCGCTGGACCAGCGCCTGCATGTCGGTGGGGCCCGGCTGTAGCCCCAGACCACCCGCTTGCCGGATGCGCGTGACATCGAGCAGGTCCTCGATCATGCGGCTCATGCGCTGGCTGCTGCTGAGCAAACGGTCCGCCATCGCGTCGATCTTGTCCGCGTCGGGCTGGCGCTTGAGCACGGTGGCTGCCGCCGTGATCGACATCAGGGGCGTGCGCAGGTCATGGCTCAGAACGGCCATGAACATCTCGTTGATGCGCAGCGCCTGCGTGCGTTCGTGCAGCTCGTGGGCCAGCGCCTGCTTGCGGCGGTGCAGCTCGAAGAACACCTGGGCCTTGGTGGCCAGCATGTGCGGGTCGATCGGCTTGTACAAGAAGTCCACCGCCCCGCTTTCGTAGCCCCGGAACTGCCAGTTCTGCTCGCGTGAACCGGCGGTCATGAAGATCAGCGGAATGTGCCGCGTGCGCTCGCTGCCGCGCATCAGTTCGGCCAGCTCGAACCCGTTCATCTCCGGCATCTGCACGTCCAGCAGCGCCAGGGCCACATCGCTGTGGCTGAGCAGCAGCTCCAGCGCCTCGGGGCCCGACTGGGCCTTCAGGATTTCGATGCCTTCGCGCTGCTGCAGCAGGGCTTCGAGCGCGATCAGGTTTTCCTGCACGTCGTCGACCAGCAGGCACTTGATGCGCTCGGCAGGCGGGGGCTGGGGCGGTGATGTCAGGTCGTTCATCGGGCGGTCGGGGTACATCATCGTCACAGCAGGCTTTGTTGGTGCAGTTGCGCAAGCAATGCTGCAATGCCCGCAGGGGGCAGGGAGTGGTCTACGGGCGTGCGGGCCAGTGCGGCCAGCGGCATCGTCGGCATGGGGGCGCTGGCAGGGTCCTGCACGATGGCCAGGCCCCCGGCCGAGCGGATGGCCGCCAGGCCCTGCGCCCCGTCTTCGTTGGCGCCTGACAGCAGAATGCCCACCAGGCGCGGGCCGTACAGGTCGGCGGCGGATTCGAACAGCACATCGATGGAAGGCCGCGAGAAGTGCACCGGTGCATCCACCGACAGCGACAGGCGCGGCCCGTCATCCACCAGCAGATGGTAGTCCGGCGGCGCAAAGTACACCGTGCCGGCCTCGATCCGGTCCTTGTCCCCGGCCTCCTGCATCGGCAGGGCGCAGCGTTGGCGGAAGATGTCCGCCAGCAGGCTGCGCCGGTCGCGCGGCAGGTGCAGCACCACCACCATGGCGGCCTGCAGCGTGGCCGGCAGGGCGGGCAGCAGGGCCACGAGGGCCTCCACGCCGCCCGAGGAGCCGCCCACCACGATGGCGTCGTACGCGAACGAGGAACCCGACGCGGATGAGGACGAGGTGCCGGGGGCGGTGGCCGCAGACATGGTTGCAGCGTTCACAGGCCGGCCTTCTTGCGGTAGATGCGGTCTTCCAGCACGAAGTCGTCGAACGCAGGGGCCTCGGCCGAAAAGCGCAGCGACTCCTTGGAGCCCAGGCCCAGAAAGCCCCGGTGGCACAGCGCCTCGCGAAAGAGCCCGAGCGCGCGGTTTTGCAGGTCGCGCTCGAAGTAGATCAACACGTTGCGGCAGGACACCAGGTGCACCTCGGCGAACACGCTGTCGGTGGCCAGGCTGTGGTCCGAGAACACCACGTGTTCGCGCAGCGACTTGTCGAACACCACGCGGCCGTAGCGCGCGGTGTAGTAGTCCGACAGCGAGCTGCGCGCGCCGGAGCGGGCGTGGTTCTCGGTGAATGCCGCCACACGCGCCAGGTCGAACACGCCGGACTCGGCCAGGCGCAGCGCGTGGGGGTTGATGTCGGTCGCGTAGATCAGGGTGCGGTCCAGCAGGCCTTCTTCCTGCAGCAGGATGGCCAGCGAGTACACCTCTTCGCCCGCGCTGCAGCCGGCCACCCAGACCTTGAGCGAGGGGTAGGTGCGCAGCAGCGGCACCACTTCCTCGCGCAGCGAGCGGAAGTACGTGGGGTCGCGGAACATGTCGCTCACCTGCACGGTGAGGTATTCCAGCAGCGCCGGGAACACGTGGGGCTCGTGCAGCACGCGATCCTGCAGCTGCGACAGGGTCTTGCACTGGAACTCGATCAGCGCCGTGTTCAGCCGGCGCTTGAGCGATGCGGGCGAGTAGCCCCGGAAGTCGTAGTGGTAGCGGTGGTAGATCGCATCGATCAGCAGGTGCTGCTCGATGTCTGCGGTCTTCGCTTTCTTCAGGAGGGACATGGGCCGGGCGTCGGGGCTCGCTGCAGGGTTTACTTCGGCATCCAGACGCGCACGAGCGACAGGAGCTTTTCCACATCCAGCGGCTTGGCGATGTAGTCGTTGGCACCGGCGGCCAGGCACTTTTCCTGGTCGTCCTTCATGGCCTTGGCGGTCAGCGCGATGATGGGCAGGCGGCGCCACGCGGGGCGGTTGCGGATCTCGCGCATGGCGGTGTAGCCGTCCATCTCCGGCATCATGATGTCCATCAGCACCAGGTCCACCGCAGGGCCGCTGGCGTCGGCGCGCTCGAGCGCCTGCAGCGCCTCGATGCCGTTGCGGGCGATCTGCAGCTTGATGCCCGTGGGCTCCAGGATGCTCGAGAGCGCGAACACGTTGCGCACGTCGTCTTCCACCACCAGCACGTTGCGGCCTTCCAGCGCCGTCTCGCGGCTGCGCGCGGACTGCAGCATCTGGCGGTGCTCGACCGACAGCTCCGACTCCACCTGGTGCAGGAACAGCGTGACCTCGTCCAGCAGGCGCTCCGGCGAGCGGGCGTCCTTGACGATGATGGATTTGGAGAAGCGCCGCAGCTGCTGCTCTTCGTCGCGCGACAGTGCGCGGCCGGTGTAGACGATGACGGGCGGAAACGACACGCCGTCCTGCTCGGTCATCTGCTGCAGCAGCTCGAAGCCGGTCAGGTCGGGCAGGTTCAGGTCCATCACCATGCAGTCGAAGGTGGAGCCGCGCAGGTGGTCCAGCGCCACGCCGGCAGTGCCGGCGCAGACGATCTCCACGTCGTCGCGGCTGAGCAGGTGGCGCACGCTCTCGCGCTGGCGCTCGTCGTCTTCCACCACCAGCACGCGGCGCAGGTTCTGGGTGAACTTGGCCTCCAGGCGCTGCAGGGCCTGCACCAGCTCTTCGCGCTTGACGGGCTTGAGCGCGTAGCCCACGGCGCCACGGCCCATGGCCTCTTGTGAATAGTCCGCCACCGACACCACGTGCACAGGGATGTGCCGCGTGGCGGGGTTGCGCTTGAGCTGGTCGAGCACGCCCAGGCCGGAGAAGTCGGGCAGGTTCACATCGAGCACGATGGCGCTGGGCAAGAGCTGCGCGGCCATGGCCAGCCCGTCCGCCGCGTTGGCAGCCATGTGGCTTTCAAAGTCCATTTCACGGGCCAGCTCGCACAGGATGTTGGCAAACCGTTCGTCATCTTCAACCACCAGGATGCTGCGGGCACTGGCCCGCTGGGGCACCACCGCGGTGGCGCTGCCGCCTGCCTGGGCCGCTGGTGGCGCTGCGATCGAACTCAGTGCCTGCACCACGCCTGCCAGCTGGGGCGCGGCTGGCGCCAGCGCTGACGGCGTCGCCCCATGGGCGGTGTGGCCTGCGTTGGCCGTGTGTGCTGTTTGTGCTGTGTGCGGGGAGTTTGAAACCGCTGCAGGATCAGCCTGCAACGCCGCCAGCCGCGCGGGCAGTGTCAATGTGAACACGCTGCCTTCGCCCGCGCTGCTCTCCACCGAGATCGCACCGCCCAGCAGCTGCGCCAGGTCGCGCGAGATCGACAGGCCCAGCCCCGTACCGCCGTACTTGCGGTGGGTGCTGCCATCGGCCTGGCGGAAGGCTTCGAAGATCAACTCCTGCTGGTGCGCCGGGATGCCGATGCCGGTGTCCCGCACCGCAAACACCACCGTGTCGCCCGTGCCGCGCGAGACCTGCAGGGTGATCGAGCCTTTTTCGGTGAACTTGAGCGCGTTGGACAGCAGGTTCTTGAGCACCTGGCCCAGGCGCAGCGGGTCGGTCTCCATCGTGGGCACGTCGGCCGCCACGGTGGCCGACAGCGCCAGGCCCTTTTCCTGGGCCAGCAGGCGCAGCGGCTCCACCAGCGCCTGCACCGCCTTGCCCACCTGCACGGGCTCGACCGACACGGTGGCCTGGCCGGCCTCGATCTTGGCCAGGTCGAGGATGTCGTTGATCAGCGCCAGCAGGTCGTTGCCTGCGGAGTAGATGGTCTGGGCGTACTTGACCTGGTCGCCGGAGAGGTTGCCGGGCTTGTTGTCGGCCAGCAGCTTGGCGAGGATGAGCGTGGAGTTCAGCGGGGTGCGCAGCTCGTGGCTCATGTTGGCCAGGAACTCGCTCTTGTACTGGCTGGCCGTTTCCAGCTCGCGCGCCTTGTCGGTCAGGGCGCTCTGGGCGCGCAGCATCTGCTCGCGCTGGTATTCCAGCTGCTGGGTCTGCTCTTCCAGGTGGGCGTTGGTCTGCTCCAGCTCGGTCTGCTGCACCTCCATCTGCGCCTGCGACTCCTGCAGGATGCGGCTTTGCTGCTCCAGCTCTTCGTTGTTCACGCGCAGCTCTTCCTGCTGCGTCTGCAGTTCCTCGGACTGGCGCTGGGTTTCCTCCAGCAGCGCTTCCAGCCGGGTGCGGTCCGCACCGGAGCGGATGGCGATGGCCAGCATCTCGGAGGCGCGCTCCATCAGGTTGCGCTCGGCATCGTCCAGCGCGCGGTAGAAGCCCAGCTCGATCACGGCATACACCTTGCCGTTTTCGACCGCGGGGGCCACCAGCAGCTCGGCCGGGCTCGACTGGCCGGTGCTGGAGGACACCAGCAGGTGGGTGGAAGGAACATCGCGCACGTGCAGCAGCGTGCGGGTGCGCGCTGCCTCGCCCACCAGGCCTTCGTCGGCCAGCAGCGTCTGGGTGAGCCTCTCGCGCGGCAGCGCATAGCCGCCGAACAGCGAGAACCCGCCGCCGGACTCGGCCACGTAGCCTGCACCCACGTTGGCCTTGAGGTACCCGGCCAGGTACTCCAGGGCCAGCTTGCCGATGTCTTCCAGCCGGTGGTCGCCCTGCAGGCGCTGGCCCAGGCCGGTCAGGCCGGCGGACACCCACGACTGCCGCGACTTGGAGCGGTATTCCCGCGAGGTCATGGCGGCCGAGGCGCAGATCAGCGCCAGCAGCACGATCGAGCCGCCCCACGAGTAGTAGGCCGACATCGTGGCGGCATCCACCCAGGCCTGGCGGCGGGCTTCCAGTTGCTGGCTTTGCAGGGTGAACAGGTCGGACGAGAGGTCGCGCACCCGGTCCATCAGGTTCTTGCCCGCGTCGGTGCGCACCAGGGCCATGGCGGCGTCCCGGTTGCCGCCCTTGTGCAGCTCGATGGTCTCGTTCAGTTCGCGCAGCTTCTGGCGCGTAAGGTCATCGATCTGCGTGACCAGGCGCCGGTGAATGGGTTCTTCGTTGGTGCTGGCCTTGAGCGCCGTCATCTGGCGCTCCAGCGACGTCAATGCCAGCTGGTAGGGCTGCAGGTAGGACACCTCACCCGTCAGCAAAAAGCCGCGCTGGCCGGTTTCGGCGTCTTTGAGCGCGGAGCTGAAGAGGTTGAGCTGGCGCATGGCCAGGGTGGTGCGATCCATCGCCGCCACCGCTTCGCCCCGCGTTTCGGACGCGCGGAAATTCACAAGGGCGATGACCAGGGTGGCCAAAGCCGCCACGACGAAACCCGCCATCAGCGTGCGGGGAATGGCAAAACGGGTGGTGGCCTGGGTACTGGAGGATCTGGGCATGCGGGGCAGGTCCTTAGGGTGGGATGACCCGGGGACTTTACCGGGTTTGAGACGCTTGTTACAGGGAGGGCCATCCCCGCGCGGCCAATTTGTGGCCACCGGCTTGCGGGGCATGCCGGGGGCGCGCCGCCAGCCGGCTGCTACATTCGCACAGCCCGTGCGCCGGGCGGCCGGGCCGGGGCAGCAACCGCCCGGTCTTTGGCCCCCGCCGTTGGCCGGTTGCCGCCGGGTCTTGCTCGGGTTCCCCAGGTTCTCCCGGGTTATTCCAGATCGTCCCCGGCTTTGCCAGGTCTTCGCAGGTTTGTCCCGCAGCTTGTCGTCTGTTTTCACATGTCCACCGCCGCCCCCCGCAGCCGTTTCGCCCTGTACCTCGACCTCATCCGCTGGGACCGGCCCGCCGGCTGGCTGGTGTGCCTGTGGCCCACCCTGGGCGCGCTGTGGATCGCGGCCGACGGCTTCCCGGGCTGGCACCTGCTGGCGGTTTTCGTGCTGGGCACCATCCTCATGCGCAGCGCCGGCTGTTGCGTGAACGATGTGGCCGACCGCGACTTCGACAAACACGTCAAGCGCACCGCGCAGCGCCCTGTCACCACCGGCGCCGTGTCGGTGAAGGAGGCCCTGGGCCTGGGTGCCGTGCTGGCGCTGCTGGCGTTCGGCCTGGTGCTCACCACCAACGCGGCCGCCATTGCCTGGTCGGTGCCCGCGCTGCTGGTGGCCATCGCCTACCCCTTCACCAAGCGCGTCATCTCCATGCCCCAGGCGGTGCTGGGCATTGCGTTCAACTTCGGCATCGTGATCGCGTTCGCCGCCGTGCAGGGCACCGTGCCGGCCGTGGCGTGGTGGCTGTGGCTGGGCAACCTGTGCTGGGTGCTGGCCTACGACACCGAATACGCCATGGTCGACCGCGACGACGACCTGAAGATCGGCATCAAGACATCGGCCATCACCCTGGGCCGCTGGGACGTGCCCGCCATCGTGGCTTTTTACCTGATTTTCTTGGCCGTTTGGGCCCTTGCGCTGGTCCCGTATGCGCTAGGCGCTATGTTTTATGTAGCAATTGCCGCCGCACTCGCCCAGGTGGCCTGGCACTGGAGCCTGATCCGCCACCGCACCCGCGAGGGCTGCTTCAAGGCCTTCCGGGTAAACCACTGGCTGGGCGCCACGGTGTTTGCCGGCATCGCGGGCAGCTACCTGGTGCGCTCGCTGCTCAGCCACTGATAGCTGCCAGCGCAGGACACACCAGCGCAGCTGCTGCTCAGGCAGCTGCCCCGAACTCGTTGCCCAGCTCGTCCGCGCGCTGGCGGGCGGCTTCCATCGCGCGCTCGAACGCAGGGCCCACGCCAGCCGCTTCCATCGACTGCAGCGCCGCGTAGGTGGTGCCGCCCTTGGACGTGACGCGCTGGCGCAGCACGGCCGGGGGCTCATCGGAGCGGCGCGCCAGCTCTGACGCGCCGACGAAGGTGCCCACGGCCAACTGGTGCGCCTGCGCTTCGCTCAGGCCCATGGCGGTGCCGGCGCGGGTCATGGCCTCCAAAAAGTAGAAGACGTAGGCGGGGCCCGAGCCCGACAGGGCGGTGACGGCGTCGAGCTGCTTTTCGTCGTCCACCCACAGGAACTCGCCGGTCGAGGCCATGATGGCCTCGACCTGGGCGCGCTCGTCGGCGCCCACGGCAGGGCGGGCGTACAGCGCGCTCATGCCCTTGCCCACCAGCGCGGGCGTGTTGGGCATGGTGCGCACGATGCGCTCGCTGGAGAGCCACTGGGCGATGCTGTCCGAGCGGATGCCGGCGGCCACGCTCAGGTGCAGGGCACTCTGCGTGTGGGCCTTGGCCTCGCCTGCGGCGTCCTTGAAGGTCTGCGGCTTGACGGCCCACACCACGATGCTGGCGCGCTGCAGGGCAGGGCCCGATGCAGGCTGCGCGGCCAGGCCGTAGTTCCGCAGCAGCGCTGCGCGCGTGGGCTCGAAGGGCTCCACCACTTCGATCTGCCCGACCGGGTGGCCCTGGCGGATCAGCCCGCCGATGATGGCGCTGGCCATGTTGCCGCCGCCGATGAAGGCGATGGTGGGCAGGGGGGCAGAGGAGGGGGAGGACGCGGCGGTGTTCAGGCTCATGGTGGTAGCAAGGTGGCTGCAAGGTGGCGACAACTGGGGCGATGATGGTAGCGCCCGCCCAGCTGCACACTGCAGGTTTTAGCCAAATGGGGCGCTACCGCTTGCCCTGTCTCATAGTTTGCTATTGTTTTTGTAGTATTGCTGCGCAGGGCGATGTTCCGGGCTCATTCAGCGGTCGTCTGGCGCACCGCGTGCTCCCATTTCGCCATCAGCTCCTGCGCGCGCGCATTGCCCAGCGTGGGCACAAAGCGCCGGTCCGCGCGCCACAGCTTCGACAGCTCTGCCGTGCTGCTGTAGACGCCGCAGGACAGGCCCGCGAGGTACGCGGCACCGAGCGCCGTGGTCTCGATGACGGCAGGGCGCACCACCGGTATGCCCAGCAGGTCGGCCTGGAACTGCATCAGCAAGTCGTTCACGCACGCGCCGCCGTCCACCCGCAGCTCGCTCACCGGCGCGCCGCCCGCCGCGGTGGCGTCGCGGCTCATGCCTTGCAGCAGGGCCGCGCTCTGGTAGGCGATGCTCTCCAGCGCCGCGCGGGCGATGTGGGCGATGGTGGTGCCGCGCGTGAGGCCGGTGATGGTGCCGCGCGCCTCGGGCTTCCAGTACGGGGCGCCCAGGCCGGTGAAGGCGGGCACCATCATCACGCCGCCCGAGTCGGGAACGCTCTCGGCCAGGGACTGCACCTCGCTGCTCGACGGAATGGCGCGCAGGCCGTCGCGCAACCACTGCACCACGGCGCCGCCGACGAAGACGCTGCCTTCCATCGCGAACTCGGGCGTTGCGGATGCCTGCGCTGCACTGGTGGTGAGCAGGCCGTTCTGGCTCGTTTGGAACTTGTGGCCGGTGTGCATCAGCATGAAGCAGCCCGTGCCGTAGGTGTTCTTGGCCATGCCCGCCGTGAAGCAGGCCTGGCCGAACAGCGCGCTCTGCTGGTCGCCCGCCACGCCGCCGATGCGGATGCCGTGGCCCAGCAGGTCAGGCGCGATGTCGCCGAAGTGCGAGCTCGACGGCTGCACCTGCGGCATCAAGGATTTGGGGATCCGCAGCAGGGCCAGCAGCTCATCGTCCCACTGGTTGGTGTGCACGTTGAACAGCATGGTGCGCGAGGCGTTGCTCACGTCCGTCACATGCACCTGGCCGTGGGTCAGCTGCCAGATCAGCCAGCTGTCCACCGTGCCGAAGGCCAGCTCGCCGCGCTCGGCCGCGTCGCGCGCGCCGGGCACGTTGTCCAGCAGCCACTGCAGCTTGGTGCCCGAGAAGTACGCATCGACGAGCAGCCCGGTCTTGGCCTGGATGGTGCCGGCGTGGCCTTGTTCGCGCAGTTGCGCGCAGGCCGGCTCGGCGCGGCGGTCCTGCCACACGATGGCGTGGTGCACGGGCTTGCCCGTCTTGCGGTTCCACAGCACCGTGGTTTCGCGCTGGTTGGTAATGCCCACGGCGCGCACCGCGTCGGCCGCAATGCCCGCCTTGGCCAGCGCGTCCCGCGCGGTGGCCAGCTGCGTGCGCCAGATCTCCAGCGGGTCATGCTCCACCCAGCCGGGCTGCGGGTAGATCTGCGGCAGCTCCACCTGCGCCTGCGCCACGATGTGGCCGCCTTCGTCGAAGACGATGCTGCGGGAGCTGGAGGTGCCTTGGTCGAGTGCGAGCAGGTAGGTCATGGCGGGCAAGGATAAGTCAGCAGCGCACTGCCGCAAAGGGGTGGTGGGGGCTTGCGTTCAACTCATGAAGACCGTTCGGGCGGAGCCTGCCGAAGCCTTGCGCAGCGCTTCGACAGGCTCAGCGTGAACGGTTGTGTGTTGTTGAAAGAGAGGGCGTATGGGGTGTCATGCCGCAACGGTGCACAGGACTTCGGCATCCTGCAGCAGCGCTGGAAACGGCTCCGGTGGCGGCGCGTCGGTGAACAGGCGGTCGATCTGGTTCAGCGTGGCCAGTTGCACCATGGCCGGGCGGTTGAACTTGCTCTGGTCGGCCGCCAGCCACACCTCGCGCGACTGGGCAATGATGGTCTGGGCCACCTTCACCTCGCGGTAGTCGAAGTCGCGCAGCGAGCCATCGGGCTCCACGCCCGAGATGCCGATGAGCGCGATGTCCACCCGGAACTGGCGGATGAAGTCCACCGCCGCCTCACCCACGATGCCGCGGTCGCGGGTGCGCACCACGCCGCCGGCCACGATGACCTCGCACTCGGGGTTGCCGCTCAGGATAGCCGCCACGTTCAGGTTGTTGGTGATCACGCGCAGGCCGCGGTGGTGCAGCAGCGCCTTGGCGATGGCTTCGGTGGTGGTGCCGATGTTCAGGATCAGCGAGCAGTCGTTGGGCACCTGGCTTGCCACGGCGCGCGCGATGCGCGCCTTGCCTTCGGCGTGCAGCGTTTCGCGCTGGGTGTGGGCCAAGTTCTCGACGGTGGAGCTGGGCACGCGCACGCCGCCATGAAAGCGCGTCAGCAGCCCCGATTCGGCCAGGCGCTGCACGTCGCGGCGCACGGTCTGCAGCGTCACGCCCAGGGTGTCGGCCAGTTGTTCCACGGTGGCGGACTTGCGCGCGCGGACTTCTTCGAGGAGCAGCAGTTGTCGGGGGTTCGTATTCACGCGGTTGGGGCAGTCAGAGTGTGTGGGTACTTTAAATCGAACAAAAAGGAACCTGTTAAGGGTAAACCTTGATTCAATACGATCACAAAAGAACAAAAATGAACGCAATCGAAACCGAGAGGGTTTGCTGTGGCTGGTGCCCGGCAGCGTAGCAGCGCAGGGTTTCCACAGAACAAACGCCCTTCGGGCAACAACAACAGAAAGGTTGCGGGATGCAGCTGGCACTGGACAGCATCAGCAAGAAGGTAGGACCGCAGACCTGGCTCCATGACATGAGCCTGGCACTGCACAGCGGCGCCGTCACGGTGCTGCTGGGCGCCACCCAGGCGGGCAAGACGAGCCTGATGCGCATCATGGCGGGGCTGGATACACCCACCGCCGGCCGCGTGACGGTCGATGGCGTGGATGTGACCGGCACCCCGGTGCGCGAGCGCAACGTCGCCATGGTCTACCAGCAGTTCATCAACTACCCGTCGATGAAGGTCGCGGCCAACATCGCCTCGCCGCTCAAGCTGCGCGGCGAAAAGAACATCGACGCCCGGGTGCGCGAAATCGCGACCCGCCTGCACATCGACATGTTCCTCGACCGTTACCCGGCCGAGCTGTCGGGCGGCCAGCAGCAGCGCGTGGCGCTGGCGCGGGCCCTGGCCAAGGGCGCGCCGCTGATGCTGCTGGACGAACCCTTGGTCAACCTGGACTACAAGCTGCGCGAGGAGCTGCGCGAAGAGCTGACCCAGCTGTTCGCCGCCGGCCAGTCCACCGTGGTCTACGCCACCACCGAGCCGGGCGAGGCCCTGCTGCTGGGCGGCTACACCGCCGTGCTGGACGAGGGCGAGCTGCTGCAGTACGGCCCCACGGCGGAGGTGTTCCACGCGCCCAACTCGCTGCGCGTGGCCCGTGCCTTCAGCGACCCGCCGATGAACCTCATGGCCGCATCGGCCACGGCCCAGGGCGTGCGCCTGCAGGGCGGTGCCGAGTTCGCCGTGCCGCTGCCGCAGCAAGGCTTGGCGGCCGATGGCCTCACGGTCGGCGTGCGGGCCAGTGCACTGCGTGTGCAGGCCCGGCCCGGCGATGTGGGTGTGAGCGGCGTGGTGGAGCTGGCCGAGATCTCGGGCTCAGACACCTTCGTGCACGTGTCCACGCCCTGGGGCGACCTGGTGGCGCAGCTCACCGGCGTGCATTACTTTGAATTGGGCGCGGCCGTCACCCTGCACCTGGACCCTGCGCAGGTCTATGTGTTCGGTGCCGATGGCCGGCTGGTCTGGGCGCCTGCGCGGCACCTGGCACAAGGAGGCCGCTGACATGGCACGCATCAGTCTGGACCTGGCGCATTCGTACAAGCCCAACCCGCAGCAGGACAGCGACTACGCGCTGATGCCTTTGAAGATGGAGTTCGACGACGGTGGCGCCTACGCGCTGCTGGGCCCCTCGGGCTGCGGCAAGACCACCATGCTCAACATCATGTCGGGCCTGCTCGTACCCTCGCATGGCAAGGTGCTGTTCGACGGCCGCGACGTGACCCGCGCGAGCCCCCAGGAGCGCAACATCGCCCAGGTGTTCCAGTTCCCCGTGATCTACGACACCATGACGGTGGCTGAGAACCTGGCTTTTCCGCTGCGCAACCGCAAGGTGCCCGAGGCGCAGATCAAGCAGCGCGTGGGCGCCATCGCCGAGATGCTGGAGATGAGCGGCCAGCTCAACCAGCGCGCAGCGGGCCTCGCGGCCGATGCCAAGCAGAAGATCTCGCTGGGCCGTGGCCTGGTGCGCTCGGACGTGGCGGCCGTGCTGTTCGACGAGCCGCTCACGGTGATCGACCCGCACCTCAAGTGGCAGCTGCGGCGCAAGCTCAAGCAGATCCACCACGAGCTCAAGCTCACGCTGATCTACGTGACGCACGACCAGGTCGAGGCACTCACGTTTGCCGACCAGGTGGTGGTGATGACGCGCGGCAAGGCGGTGCAGGTGGGCTCGGCCGATGCGCTGTTCGAGCGGCCTGCGCACGTGTTCGTGGGGCACTTCATCGGCTCTCCGGGCATGAACTTTTTGCCCGCGCACAGCGACGGCGCGAATCTGTCGGTGGCTGGACACGCCCTGGCGGGCGCTGCGGGCCGCACGCTGCCCGAAGGCGCCTTGCAAGTGGGCATACGGCCCGAGTACCTGGCACTGGCCCAGCCGCAGCAGGCCGGCGCGCTGCCCTGCACGGTGGTGCAGGTGCAGGACATCGGTACCTACCTGATGCTGACCGCCAAGGTGGGCGAGCACACGCTCAAGGCGCGCTTCGCACCAGAGGCCCGGTTGCCATCGGCCGGCGACGCGGTGTGGCTGCAGGTGCTGGGTGCACACACTTGCTTCTATCAGAACGAACAGCTGCTGACCGCGGAGGTCGCCCCATGAGCGCCGCCCGGCCGCCCGAAGGCGCTCAGCACCGCAGTGCGCAGCACGGAGGTTTCCAATGAGCACCACCACCAAACCCGTGAACCAGAAGGCCTGGTTCCTGATCCTGCCGGTGATTTTGTGCGTGGCCTTCTCGGCCATCCTGCCGCTGATGACGGTGGTGAACTACTCGGTGCAGGACATCATTTCGCCCGAGCGCCGCGTCTTCGTGGGCACGGAGTGGTTCGTGCAGGTGATGCGCGACGAAGAGCTGCATGCCGCGCTGTGGCGCCAGATCACGTTCTCGCTGGCGGTGCTGGCGGTGGAGATTCCGCTGGGCATCATGCTCGCGCTGTCCATGCCCGCGCAGGGCTGGAAGTCGTCCGCCGTGCTGGTGGTGGTGGCGCTGTCGCTGCTGATCCCGTGGAACGTGGTGGGCACCATCTGGCAGATCTATGGCCGTGCCGATATCGGCCTCATGGGGCGCCTGCTGCAACAGGCGGGCATCGAGTACAGCTACACCGGCAATGCCACCCACGCCTGGCTCACCGTGCTGCTGATGGACGTGTGGCACTGGACGCCGCTGGTGGCGCTGCTGGCCTTTGCCGGGCTGCGGTCCATCCCGGATGCGTACTACCAGGCCGCGCGCATCGACGGCGCCAGCAAGTTCGCGGTGTTCCGCTACATCCAGCTGCCCAAGATGCGGGGCGTGCTCATGATCGCGGTGCTGCTGCGCTTCATGGACAGCTTCATGATCTACACCGAGCCCTTCGTGCTGACGGGCGGCGGGCCGGGCAATGCGACCACGTTCCTGTCGCAGTACCTCACCACCAAGGCGGTCGGCCAATTCGACCTGGGCCCTGCGGCAGCGTTCTCGCTGATCTATTTCTTCATCATCCTGCTGCTGTGCTTCATCCTCTACAACTGGATGCAGCGCGTGGGCACCGCCAGCAACGAAGGGGCCGGCCATGAATGAAAAGCGCTTTCAGAAGCGGTCGGTCTTTCTGATCCTGTACTTGGCATTTGCAGTGCTGCCCATCTACTGGATGGTCAACATGAGCTTCAAGACCAACGCGGAGATTTTGTCGACGTTCTCGTTCTTTCCCCAGAACTTCACCTGGGACAACTACAAGACCATCTTCACCGACGAGTCCTGGTACTCGGGCTACATCAACAGCCTGATCTACGTGGCCATCAACACGGTGATCTCGCTCACCGTGGCGCTGCCGGCGGCCTATGCGTTCAGCCGCTACCAGTTCCTGGGCGACAAGCATGTGTTCTTCTGGCTGCTGACCAACCGCATGACGCCGCCCGCGGTGTTTCTGCTGCCGTTCTTTCAGCTGTACACCACGGTGGGGCTCATGGACACGCACCTGGCCGTGGCCCTGGCGCACCTGTTGTTCAACGTGCCGCTGGCGGTGTGGATTCTGGAGGGCTTCATGAGCGGCATCCCGCGCGAGATCGACGAGACGGCGTACATCGACGGCTACAGCTTTCCGCGCTTCTTCATGACCGTCTTTCTGCCGCTGATCAAGGCCGGCGTGGGCGTGGCGGCGTTCTTCTGCTTCATGTTCAGCTGGGTGGAGCTGCTGCTTGCCCGCACGCTGACCAGCGTGAACGCCAAGCCCATCGTGGCCACCATGACGCGCACCGTGAGCGCCAGCGGCATGGACTGGGCGACGCTCGCCGCCGCCGGTGTGCTGACCATCGTGCCCGGCGCCATCGTGATCTGGTTCGTGCGCCACTACATCGCCAAGGGCTTCGCGATGGGCCGCGTTTGACGAGAGAGGGAGCAGAACCATGAACTACACCAATTCGCCGCAGAGTGCGCAGGCTGCCCCAGACCAGCAGCAGCGGTGGAACGGGCTTCGCCCGGCCACCCGCTGCGTCCCCCTGGGGGGAAGCGCCGCAGGCGCTCAGGGGGGTACCCATGTTTGATTGGATGGCCTGGACCCTGCCCGTGGCAGTGTTCTTTACATGCATCGTGCTGATGCTGGTGGGCATGACGGTGTGGGAGCTCAAGTCGCCCACATCGATGCGCAAGGGTTTTTTGCCGCTGGAGACCACGCGCGGCGACCGGCTCTTCATCGGGCTGCTGTCGGCGGCGTACGTGAACCTGATCTTTGTCGGCATCAGCGGCAAGCTTGTCCAGTGGTTCAGCCTGTCGGCCGAGCCGTCGGTGTGGATCAGCTTCGTGCTGTCGATGGCGCTGCTGGCGCTGATCCTGCGCAAGGGCTGAGCCGCCGACACAGCCACCCATCCGTAGATTCCCGTTGCGCGGCTCAACCCTTCCCCGGAGCTGCGCAACCCTTGCATCCAAAGGGGAGATGACTATGAGGAGACAGGCACTATGAAGACGCGGTACACAGCGCTGGCACTGGCAGTGGCGGTCATGACGGGGCAGTCCGCCCTGGCGGGTGAGGCGGAAGCCAAGAAGTGGATCGACAGCGAGTTCCAGCCATCCACGCTGAGCAAAGACCAGCAGATGGCCGAGATGAAGTGGTTCATCGACGCAGCCAAGAAGCTGCAGGCCAAGGGCGTGAAGGAAATCTCGGTGGTGTCCGAGACCATCACCACCCACGAATACGAATCCAAGACGCTCGCCAAGGCGTTCGAGGAAATTACCGGCATCAAGGTCAAGCACGACCTGATCCAGGAAGGCGACGTGGTCGAAAAGCTGCAGACCTCGATGCAGTCGGGCAAGTCGATCTACGACGGATGGATCTCCGACTCGGACCTGATCGGTACCCATTACCGCTACGGCAAGATGATGAACCTGACCGACTACATGGCCGGCACGGGCAAGGAATGGACCAACCCGGGTCTGGACCTCAAGGACTTCATCGGCACCAAGTTCACCACGGCGCCCGACGGCAAGCTGTACCAGCTGCCCGACCAGCAGTTTGCCAACCTGTACTGGTTCCGTGCTGACCTGTTCGACCGCAAGGATATCAAGGACAAGTTCAAGGCCAAGTACGGCTACGACCTGGGCGTGCCGCTCAACTGGAGCGCGTACGAGGACATCGCCGAGTTCTTCACCAACGACGTGAAGAACATCGACGGCAAGGCCATCTACGGCCACATGGATTACGGCAAGAAGGACCCATCGCTGGGCTGGCGCTTCACGGATGCCTGGCTGTCCATGGCCGGCACGGCCGACATCGGCGCGCCCAACGGCCTGCCGATCGACGAATGGGGCATCCGCGTGGCGGACGACAAGTGCACCCCGGTGGGCGCCTCGGTGGCCCGCGGCGGCGCGACCAACTCGCCTGCCGCCGTCTATGCGCTGACCAAGTACGTGGACTGGATGAAGAAGTACGCGCCCAAGGAAGCCACGGGCATGACCTTCGGCGAAGCCGGCCCCGTGCCCGCCCAGGGCCAGATCGCGCAGCAGATCTTCTGGTACACCGCCTTCACGGCCGACATGGTCAAGCCCGGCCTGCCCGTGGTGAACGCCGACGGCACGCCCAAGTGGCGCATGGCCCCCGGCCCGAACGGCCCGTACTGGAAGCAGGGCATGCAAAACGGCTACCAGGACGTGGGTTCGTGGTCGTTCTTCAACGGCCACGACGCCAACAAGACGGCCGCTGCCTGGCTGTACGCCCAGTTCGTGACGGCCAAGACCACCTCGCTCAAGAAGACCCTGGTGGGCCTGACCCCGATCCGCGAGTCCGACATCCAGTCCAAGGCCATGACCGACGCGGCCCCCAAGCTGGGTGGCCTGGTAGAGTTCTACCGCAGCCCCGCCCGCGTGGCATGGTCGCCCACCGGCACCAACGTGCCCGACTACCCCAAGCTGGCTCAGCTGTGGTGGAAGAACGTGGCCCAGGCCGTCACGGGTGAAAAGACGCCCCAGGGCGCCATGGACACGCTGGCCGACGAGATGGACCAGGTGATGGCACGCCTGGAGCGCGCCGGCATGGCCCATTGCGCGCCCAAGCTCAACGCCAAGGGTGATCCCAACAAGTGGCTGAGCGACAAGCAGGCTCCCTGGAAGAAGCTGGCGAACGAGAAGCCCAAGGGCGAAACCATTGCCTACGACAAGCTGCTGCAGGCCTGGAAGGACGGCAAGGCCCGCTGATCCGGCTCTCCTGCCGCCGCGCTGCGCTGCAGTGCGGCGGTCTTCACCGGCAGCCGGAGCCCACAAGGCCCCCGGCTGCCCTTTTTACTGGCGCGGGAGCATTCCGGCCACCCCCGCGGTGCGCTGTGGAATCTCTCCCCGATATGTCAAGAATTTAAGGGTTAACCCTTAAATTTTGTCCCACCCATGGACAATCGCCCTATGACCACCGCTTCTGCTTCTGCCCCCGCTTCCGTCCCCGCTCCCCTTCCCACCCGGCGTGCCGACCTTCTGGCGCGACTGGCACAGCCCCATCAATATGACCTGGCCGTGATCGGCGGGGGGGCGACGGGGCTGGGTGTGGCGCTGGATGCGGCGGCGCGGGGCTTCAGCGTGGTCCTGGTGGATTCACACGACTTTGCCAAAGGCACGTCGTCGCGCGCCACCAAGCTGGTGCACGGCGGCGTCCGCTACCTGGCGCAGGGCAACATCGCCCTGGTGCGCGAGGCGCTGCACGAGCGCACCACACTCTTGAACAACGCGCCGCACCTGGCGCAGCCGTTGCCCTTCGTGATGCCGTCCTACCGGTTCTGGGAGACGCCGTTCTATGGCATCGGCCTCATGATGTACGACGCCCTGGCCGGCAAGGCGGGCCTGGGTGCCACGCAGTTCCTGGGCCGGGACCGCACCCTGGCGTGCCTGCCCACCGCCCGTACCGAAGGGCTCAAGGGCGGAGTGAAGTACTGGGACGGCCAGTTCGACGATGCCCGGCTTGCGCTGGCGCTGGCGCGCACGGCGGCCAGTCGCGGGGCGCTGCTGGTCAACTACTGCCCGGCGCGTTCGCTCATTCATGAAGACGGCAAGGTGGCGGGCTTCGTCTGCGAAGACTCCGAGTCGGGCCGGCAATTCACGGTGCGCGCGCGTGCGGTGGTTAACGCCACGGGCGTTTGGGTGGATGCCCTGCGCCAGATGGACGGCGAGGCCATCGGCCGCCCGGTCAAGCCTATCGTGGCGCCCAGCCAGGGTGTGCACATCGTCGTGGACAGGGAGTTTTTGCCATCTGATCACGCCCTGATGGTGCCCAAGACCGCAGACGGCCGCGTGCTGTTTGCGGTGCCGTGGCTGGGCAAGCTCATCCTGGGCACCACTGACAGCCCGCGCCAGGACATCGTTCGCGAGCCCCTGCCTTTCCGCGAGGAAGTCCGCTTCATCCTGGAGGAGTCCGCCCGCTACCTGACCCGCGCGCCGAAGATCGAAGACATCCGCAGCGTGTGGGTGGGCTTGCGCCCGCTGGTGAAGCCGCAGGACGACGACGGCGACAACACCAAGAAGATCAGCCGCGAACACACGGTGCTGGCCAGCAAGAGCGGCCTGGTGACCGTGACCGGCGGAAAATGGACGACTTACCGCGCCATGGCCGAGGATGTGTTGCAAAAATGCTTCACGGTAGGGCTGTTGCCGGAGAAAGCCGCGGGTGTCACCAACCGGTTGCCCCTGGTGGGCACGCCCTCCGAGCCGGTGCGCCACCGCATCAGCGACGCCCAGGGCCTGCATTCCTATGGCGGGGAGGCGCCTTCCGTTCAGCTGTTGCCAGGAGCTGCCAAGGCCCTGGGCGGAGGGCTTACCGAAGCCATGGTGCGCTTCGCGGCCCGCTTCGAGTACGCCTGCACCGTGGAGGACGTGCTTGCACGCCGCTCGCGCATGCTGTTTCTCGACGCCCGCCAGGCCATCGTCTGCGCCCCTGCGGTGGCCGTCATCCTGCAGGAAGAGCTGGGCACAGACCCGCAACTTGATGCATTCCTGGCACTGGCCGAGCAGTATTTGCATGCCCCGGTGTAGGAACAGGTTCCAAGGCGCTTGACTTCGCGGCATGCCTTTGCAATAATCGAGGGCTTCGCGTTTCCTACGTGAAGTTTCTGCCCAGCGGGAAGTGCTGCAAATGGTTTGCGGTGCGGACGACGGGCCCAAGACTGACTGGCTGATCTGCAGCCCTTGAGAAGTTCTCTGGGGCTGTTGTCTTCTGGTGCAAGTTGGGAATATTGAAATGATCCAGACAGAATCTCGGTTAGAGGTTGCCGACAATACCGGCGCCAAGTCCGTCCTTTGCATCAAGGTGCTGGGTGGCTCGAAGCGTCGCTATGCAAGCGTTGGCGACATCATCAAGGTGAGCATCAAAGAAGCCGCTCCGCGTGGCCGCGTCAAAAAAGGCGAGGTCTATAGCGCAGTGGTGGTTCGTACCGCAAAGGGTATCCGCCGCGGTGATGGCTCGCTCGTCAAATTCGACGGCAACGCAGCAGTGTTGCTGAATGCAAAGTTGGAGCCTATCGGCACCCGCATCTTTGGACCCGTGACGCGTGAACTGCGTACCGAAAAGTTCATGAAGATCGTGTCCCTGGCTCCTGAAGTTCTCTAAGGACGCGCCATGAACAAGATTCGCAAGGGCGACGAAATCATCGTGCTGACAGGGCGCGACAAGGGCAAGCGCGGCACGGTGTCGTCGCGCAAGGACGATTCCTATGTGCTGATCGACGGCATCAATGTCGTCAAGAAGCACGCCAAGCCGAACCCCATGAAGGGTACGACGGGCGGCATCGTTGAAAAGTCCATGCCTATCCACCAGTCCAACGTAGCCATCTTCAATGCGGCTACCGGCAAGGCTGATCGTGTGGGCATCAAGGTGCAAGCCGACGGTTCGCGCGTTCGCGTGTTCAAGTCCAGCGGCGCTGAAATCAAGGCGGCCTAAGGGGTAAACATGGCACGACTCCAAGAAATCTACCGCGACAAAATCGCTCCCGAACTGATCAAGCAGTTCGGTTACTCCTCGCCGATGCAGGTTCCCCGTCTGACCAAGATCACGCTCAACATGGGTGTGAGCGAGGCAGTCTCGGACAAGAAGGTGATGGACAACGCTGTGGCTGACCTGACCAAGATTGCTGGTCAAAAGCCCGTCGTCACCAAGGCCAAGAAGGCTATCGCCGGTTTCAAGATCCGCGAAGGCCAGGCCATCGGTTGCATGGTCACGCTGCGTGGCGTGCAGATGTATGAGTTCCTGGACCGTTTCGTGACCGTGGCACTGCCCCGCGTCCGTGACTTCCGTGGTATCTCCGGTCGCGCTTTCGACGGCCGTGGCAACTACAACATCGGCGTCAAGGAACAGATCATTTTCCCTGAAATCGAGTACGACAAGGTGGATGCCTTGCGCGGTCTCAATATCAGCATCACCACGACGGCCAAGTCCGACGAAGAAGCCAAGGCGCTTCTCGCTGGTTTCCGTTTCCCGTTCAAGAACTGAGGCGAAGCATGGCTAAAGTAGCTTTGATCCAGCGCGAACTGAAGCGCGAAAAATTGGCTGCCAAGTACGCAACCAAGTATGCGGAACTGAAGGCAATCGCTGGCGATGCCAAGCGTAGCGATGAAGAGCGTGATGCAGCCCGTCTGGGCCTGCAAAAGCTCCCCCGCAACGCAAACCCCACGCGTCAGCGCAACCGTTGCGAAATCACCGGTCGTCCACGTGGCACCTTCCGTCAATTCGGTCTGGCTCGCGCCAAGATCCGCGAACTGGCTTTTGCAGGCGACATCCCCGGTGTCACCAAGGCCAGCTGGTAAGCAGGCAGGAGAGATACAACATGAGCATGAGTGATCCCATCGCTGACTTGCTGACCCGCATCCGCAATGCACAAATGGTCTCCAAGGCCACGGTGCTGGTGCCTTCTTCCAAAGTGAAGATTGCCATCGCCCAAGTGCTGAAGGACGAAGGTTACATTGACGGCTTCCAGGTTAAGACCGAAGACGGCAAGTCGGAACTCGAAATTGCCCTGAAGTACTACGCAGGCCGTCCAGTGATTGAGCGCATCGAGCGCGTCAGCCGCCCTGGTCTGCGTGTCTACAAAGGCCGTGATTCCATTCCACAAGTCATGAACGGTCTGGGTGTGGCAATTGTCACGACGCCCAAGGGCGTGATGACTGATCGCAAAGCGCGCGCTACCGGTGTCGGTGGCGAAGTGCTCTGCTACGTGGCCTAACCGCGGCATTGAGGAGAAAACTGAAATGTCCCGAGTAGGAAAAATGCCCGTGACCATCCCCGCTGGCGTGGATGTGTCCGTGAAAGATGACCAGATCTCTGTCAAGGGTTCTGGCGGCACCCTGTTGCTCGCACAAAACGTGCTGGTGAAGGTGTCGAACAACGAAGGCAAGCTCAGCTTCGAGCCCGCCAACGATTCCCGCGAAGCCAATGCCATGAGCGGCACGATTCGCCAGTTGGTCAACAACATGGTGGTCGGCGTCAGCAAGGGCTTTGAAAAGAAGCTCAGCCTGATCGGCGTGGGCTACAAGGCTGCAGCGTCCGGTTCCAAGCTGAACCTGGCGGTCGGTTATTCGCATCCGGTCAACATCGAAATGCCCGCCGGCATAACGGTGGCTACCCCGACTCCCACGGAAGTGGTGATCAAGGGTGCCGACCGCCAGCGCGTCGGCCAGATCGCTGCTGAGATCCGTGCTGTTCGTCCACCCGAGCCCTACAAGGGCAAGGGCATCCGCTACGCGGACGAAAAAGTCACGATCAAAGAGACCAAGAAGAAATAAGGAGCTGCAACATGTTGACCAAGAAAGAGCAGCGTCTTCGTCGTTCGCGTCAGACCCGCATCCGCATTGCACAGCAAGGCGTGGCGCGTCTCACGGTGAACCGTACGAACCTCCATATCTATGCCAGCGTCATTTCCGGCGACGGCAGCAAGGTGTTGGCCAGTGCCTCCACCGCAGAAGCCGATGTGCGCAAGGAACTCGGTGGTTCGGGCAAGGGTGGCAATGCCGCCGCAGCCACGGCCATCGGCAAGCGCATTGCTGAAAAAGCAAAGGCTGCTGGCGTTGAGAAGGTTGCATTTGATCGCTCAGGCTTTGCCTACCACGGTCGCGTCAAGGCTTTGGCCGACGCAGCCCGTGAAGCCGGCCTGCAGTTCTAAGCGGAGCGGAATACAAAATGGCTAAATTTCAACCCAAAGTGCAGACCGAAGGTCAAGACGACGGTCTGCGCGAAAAAATGATCGCGGTCAACCGCGTGACCAAAGTCGTGAAGGGCGGCCGTATTCTCGGTTTCGCTGCACTGACTGTGGTTGGCGACGGTGACGGCCGCGTCGGCATGGGCAAGGGCAAGTCCAAGGAAGTGCCTGCAGCTGTGCAAAAAGCGATGGAAGAATGCCGTCGCAACCTGGTCAAGGTTTCGCTCAAGAGCGGCACCATTCACCACTCGGTGAAGGGTCACCACGGTGCGGCTTCGGTGGAACTCCACCCAGCTCCCAAGGGTACCGGCATCATCGCTGGCGGCCCCATGCGCGCTGTTTTCGAAGTTGTGGGCATTACCGACATCGTGGCCAAGAGCCATGGTTCGTCGAACCCCTACAACATGGTCCGTGCCACCTTTGATGCGCTCATCAATTCGACCACCCCGTCGAACGTGGCAGCCAAGCGCGGCAAAACGGTCGAAGACATCTTCGCCTGATAGGAAGCTGGAAATGACTACGCAACAAACCGTCAAGATTCAACTGGTGCGCAGCCCTATTGGCACCAAGGAATCGCACCGCGCCACCGTCCGTGGCCTGGGCCTGCGCAAGCTCAATAGCGTGAGCGAACTGCAGGACTCGCCCGAAGTGCGCGGCATGATTAACAAGATCAGCTATCTGGTCAAAGTCCTCTGAGAGATAGATCATGGAACTCAATAGCATCAAGCCCGCAGACGGCGCCAAGCATGCCAAGCGCCGCGTAGGCCGTGGTATCGGCTCCGGCCTGGGCAAGACCGCTGGCCGTGGTCACAAGGGTCAGAAGTCTCGCTCCGGTGGCTACCACAAGGTCGGCTTCGAAGGCGGTCAAATGCCTCTGCAACGTCGCTTGCCCAAGCGCGGCTTCAAGTCGCACCTGCTCAAGTTCAATGCAGAAGTCACGCTGACTGCACTCGACCAACTCGGCCTGGCCGAAGTGGACGTGCTGGCACTCAAGCAAGCTGGCCTGATCGGCGAGCTGGCCAAGGTGGTCAAGGTCATCAAGAGCGGTTCGCTCACGAAGGCTGTCAAGCTCAATGGCATCGGTGCCACGGCGGGTGCCAAGGTAGCGATCGAAGCTGCCGGCGGCAGCGTCGCCTGAGTTTGACTTCGAAGGAAGGCATCTGTGGCTACTAGCGCGGCTCAAATCGCAAAGACCGGCAAGTTCGGCGACCTGCGTCGTCGTCTGGTTTTTCTGTTGATGGCGCTGGTCGTGTACCGCATCGGGGCTCATATCCCTGTGCCCGGTATCGATCCAGCCCAACTCCAGCAGCTGTTCAGTGGCCAGCAAGGCGGGATCCTGAACCTGTTCAACATGTTCTCGGGTGGCGCGCTGTCGCGTTTCACAGTCTTCGCTCTGGGGATCATGCCGTACATCTCGGCATCGATCATCATGCAGCTGATGGGCTACGTGGTGCCGAGCTTCGAGCAGTTGAAGAAGGAAGGCGAGGCAGGTCGCCGCAAGATCACGCAGTACACCCGTTACGGCACGCTCGGTCTGGCTTTGTTCCAGTCGCTGGGTATCGCTGTGGCGCTGGAAAGCTCTGCTGGCCTGGTGATCAGCCCTGGCTTTGGCTTTCGCCTGACGGCGGTGGTCAGCCTGACAGCTGGAACGATGTTCCTGATGTGGCTGGGTGAGCAGATCACCGAACGCGGTCTCGGCAACGGGATCTCGATCCTGATCTTCGCTGGCATCGCTGCCGGCCTGCCCAGCTCCATCGGTGGTCTTCTGGAACTGGTCCGCACGGGTGCGATGAGCATCCTGGCTGCCATCTTCATCGTCATCGTCGTGGGTCTCGTGACTTACTTCGTGGTCTTTGTGGAGCGCGGTCAACGCAAGATACTGGTGAATTACGCTCGCCGGCAGGTGGGGAACAAGGTATATGGCGGTCAATCGTCGCACCTGCCCCTCAAGCTGAACATGGCCGGTGTGATTCCTCCGATCTTCGCCTCGTCGATCATCCTGCTGCCGGCAACGGTGGTGAACTGGTTCAGTGCTGGTGAGTCGATGCGCTGGTTGAAGGACATTTCTGGTGCTCTGACCCCTGGTCAGCCCATCTATGTGATGTTCTACGCTGCGGCCATCGTCTTCTTCTGCTTCTTCTACACGGCGTTGGTGTTCAACAGCCGCGAGACTGCAGACAACCTGAAGAAGAGCGGTGCGTTCATTCCAGGCATTCGCCCGGGTGAGCAGACTGCGCGCTACATTGACAAGATTTTGGTTCGCCTGACGCTGGCGGGTGCTGTGTACATCACATTCGTGTGCCTGCTGCCGGAGTTCCTGATCTTGAAGTACAACGTGCCGTTCTATTTCGGTGGAACGTCGCTGCTGATCATCGTGGTGGTGACCATGGATTTCATGGCCCAGGTACAGAACTACATGATGTCGCAGCAATATGAATCACTGCTCAAGAAAGCCAATTTCAAAGGCAACGCGGGCGGTTGAGGATAAGGAAGGCAGAGATCGCACTGCGATGCGCTGCCTGCAAGCTGGATATCGGTTACGTCGACGCCCCACGATTTTGCGGGCACAAATTGTGTTCCGTGCATGCAGCCGGGACGGATGGAAAAGTTTTAGGAGAATGCAATGAGAGTTTCGGCTTCGGTCAAAAAAATCTGCCGCAACTGCAAGATCATCCGCCGCAAGGGTGTGGTGCGCGTGATCTGCACGGATCTGCGTCACAAGCAGCGCCAAGGTTGATTGGAAAGTATTAGAGGACGCATATGGCACGTATCGCTGGCATTAACATTCCGCCCCACAAGCACGCGGAAATCGGTTTGACCTCCATTTTTGGTATCGGTCGCACCCGCGCTCGCAAGATTTGCGAAGCAACTGGTATCGCTTACTCCAAGAAGATCAAAGATCTGACGGACAGCGATCTGGAAAAAATTCGCGAGCAAATCGAGCAGTTCACCATTGAAGGTGACCTGCGCCGCGAAACGACGATGAACATCAAGCGTTTGATGGACATCGGCTGCTATCGTGGCTTCCGCCATCGCCGCGGTCTGCCAATGCGTGGTCAGCGCACCCGTACCAATGCCCGCACCCGCAAGGGTCCGCGCAAGGGCGCCGCTGCACTGAAGAAATAAAGAGATTGAAAGATCATCATGGCTAAGTCTCCTGCCAATAACGCAGCCCAGCGCGTCCGCAAGAAGGTTCGCAAGAACGTTTCCGACGGCATCGCTCACGTGCACGCCTCGTTCAACAACACCATCATCACGATCACCGATCGCCAGGGCAATGCCCTGTCGTGGGCATCGTCCGGTGGCCAAGGTTTCAAGGGCTCGCGCAAGTCCACCCCGTTCGCTGCCCAGGTGGCATCGGAAGTGGCTGGCCGCGCTGCCATCGACCAAGGCATCAAGAACCTCGACGTCGAAATCAAGGGTCCTGGTCCTGGCCGTGAATCCTCGGTGCGCGCTCTGGGCGCATTGGGCATCCGCATCACGTCGATCTCCGACGTGACTCCGGTGCCCCACAACGGTTGCCGCCCTCAAAAGCGCCGCCGTATCTAATCTCTCTAAGCCCACCGCCGCCTGTGAACGCGCAAGCGCCTCAGGCGGCTCCCGCAATGGTTTGCGGTAGATGACACAAAGGAAGCTCAAGTGGCACGTTACCTCGGCCCCAAGGCCAAACTCTCCCGCCGTGAAGGCACGGACCTGTTCCTGAAGAGCGCCCGCCGCTCGATCGCCGACAAGTCCAAGTTCGACTCCAAGCCAGGTCAACACGGCCGTACCTCCGGTGCGCGCACGTCCGACTACGGCCTGCAACTGCGTGAAAAGCAGAAGGTCAAGCGCATGTACGGCGTGCTGGAAAAGCAATTCCGCCGCTACTTCGAAGCCGCTGACGGCAAGAAGGGCAACACCGGCGCCAACCTGCTGTTCCTCCTGGAATCGCGTCTGGACAACGTGGTGTACCGCATGGGTTTCGGCTCGACCCGCGCTGAAGCGCGTCAGCTGGTGTCCCACAAGGCGATCACCGTGAACGGCAAGTCCGTGAACATTGCGTCCTACCTGGTCAAGGCCGGCGACGTGGTGGCCGTGCGTGAAAAGTCCAAGAAGCAAGCACGTATCGTCGAAGCCCTGCAACTGGCTGCCCAAGTCGGCATGCCTGCATGGGTGGAAGTGAATGCCGACAAGGCAGAAGGCATCTTCAAGAAGACGCCTGACCGTGATGAGTTCGGTGCCGACATCAACGAATCGCTGATCGTTGAGTTGTACTCGCGCTAATCGGTCGAATACGTAATTCAAGAAACCGTCCCTGAACCGCGAGGCATCGCGGTTTAGGCGCTTCACCAGCCTTACCGGTGTAACGAGCTGGGGGTATTGAGAGGAAGTCTGAATGCAAACCAATTTGCTGAAACCCAAGGCGATCAATGTCGAGCAGCTTGGCCACAATCGTGCCAAGGTCGCACTGGAGCCGTTCGAGCGTGGCTACGGTCACACGCTGGGCAACGCCATCCGGCGCGTCCTGCTCTCGTCCATGGTGGGTTACGCAGCGACGGAAGTCACCATTGCAGGCGTTCTGCACGAGTACTCGTCCATCGATGGCGTTCAGGAAGATGTGGTCAACATCCTCTTGAACCTCAAGGGCGTGGTGTTCAAGCTGCACAACCGCGATGAAGTCACGCTGAGCCTGCGCAAGGATGGCGAAGGCGTGGTTACCGCGCGCGACATCCAGACACCCCATGACGTCGAGATCGTCAACCCCGATCACGTGATTGCCAACCTGTCGGCAGGCGGCAAGCTGGACATGCAGATCAAGGTGGAAAAGGGCCGTGGCTACGTTCCCGGCAGCCTGCGCCGTTATGCGGACGAATCGACCAAGTCGATCGGCCGCATCGTGCTGGATGCTTCGTTCTCGCCCGTCAAGCGCGTGAGCTACACCGTGGAAAGCGCCCGCGTCGAGCAGCGTACCGACCTGGACAAGCTGGTGGTCGAGATCGAAACCAACGGTGCCATCACTGCCGAAGACGCAGTCCGTGCATCGGCCAAGATCCTGGTGGAACAGTTGGCTGTGTTCGCACAGCTGGAAGGTGGCGAGCTGGCTGCGTTCGACGCACCTGCAGGCCCACGTGGCAATGCCACGTTCGATCCGATCCTGCTGCGCCCTGTGGACGAGCTGGAACTGACCGTGCGTTCCGCCAACTGCCTGAAGGCCGAGAACATCTACTACATCGGTGACCTGATCCAGCGCACCGAGAACGAGCTGCTCAAGACGCCTAACCTGGGTCGCAAGTCGCTGAACGAAATCAAGGAAGTGCTGGCTTCGCGTGGTCTCACGCTGGGCATGAAGCTTGAAAACTGGCCGCCAGCCGGTCTGGACAAGCGCTAAGCAACCGTTATAATCCTGGGTTCCCCGAACAGGGGAGCCCGGTTTCCAAGTCCTCCGCAAGGGGGACTTTTTGTTCCCCGGAAGCAAGCTGCCGAGGGGAAACAAGTGCCTCGGGAAGTACCTGACACGGCTGCCCGATTTAATTACATAGACAGTAGAAGGAAAGCACCATGCGCCACGGACACGGACTCCGCAAACTCAATCGCACCAGCTCGCACCGCCTTGCGATGCTGCAGAACATGATGAACTCGATCATCGAGCACGAGGCCATCAAGACCACGGTGCCCAAGGCCAAGGAATTGCGCCGCGTGATCGAGCCCATGATCACCCTGGCCAAGGTCGACACCGTCGCCAACCGCCGCCTGGCTTTCAACCGCCTGCGCGACCGTGACAGCGTCACCAAACTGTTCAACGACCTGGGCCCACGCTTCAACGCGCGTCCCGGTGGCTACACCCGCATTCTGAAGATGGGCTTCCGCGTGGGCGACAATGCGCCTATGGCCCTGGTCGAATTGGTCGACCGCGCTGCAGAAACCGAAAATAATTCGGCAGCAGCTGAATAATAGGGTATAATTTATTTCTTACCGCGCGATGGAGCAGTCTGGTAGCTCGTTGGGCTCATAACCCAAAGGTCGGAGGTTCAAATCCTTCTCGCGCAACCAAAATGTTGGCTGATTCAGTCAGTCAAAGCAAAACGCCCACAGCAATGTGGGCGTTTTTGTTTGTGGGCTTGCTATCGGTGCCCGGTTGGCTGCGCAACGTTGCCGCTGGAAGTGCCGAGCTGATGTGTTGCCGAGTGGGCTTGAGTGCTTCTTTCCTGGCTGACGGTGTAGCGGGTTGCTTGATTGGCTGACCGGCTGACTGTGCGATCCATTGTTGGGTTGGCCGCGCTTGCAAGCCACACCCAGCCTCTCACGGCGTTGCGATACGGTGCGCCCCTCTGGCCCACATGTGGCCTGGCGCCTCGCTTGTCAGCGCTGCCAAGCTCACCAAGACGGTGTTTCCGACCTCCATACGGTTGCACAGCGACGCGCCGACCAGCCAATCACTTCCCAAACAGATCTGCTTTCGCCGCCTTGGTGATGGCCGCCACGCAGGGGTGCGTGATGCGCCGCTCCACCGAGATCGCAAAGAACTCCTCCACCAGCTCGCTCGATCGACCGATGACCTCGACGCCAAATTGCGCCGTCGTTTCATCGTCCAGCACCGTGGGCGAGGTGAACACCCCCCGGCCTTCGCGCCCGAAGGCGTTCATGAGCGCGCTGTCGTCGAATTCGCCCACCAGGCGGGGCTGCAGCTGGTATTTGTTGAACCAGTGGTCCAGCTGCTGGCGCACCGATGACATGGGCCCCTGGATCAGCATGGGCGCGCCTTGCAGGCACTGAGGGAAGTCGCCCTGCAGCTCCGCACGCAGCCCGGGGGCGCACAAAAAGCTCATGCCGCTGGTGCCCAGCGGGTGGTTGAAAGCCTTCACGCCGATCTTCTTGGACACGGGCTCGTCGGCCAGCACGAGGTCGAGCTTGTGCAGGCTCAACTGGGCGATCAGCTCGGGGAACTTGCCTTCCTGGCAGGTCATGTGCACCTGCTGCGGCATGCCGAGCGCCGGCTCCAACAGGTGGTACGCCACCGACTTGGCGATGGAATCGGCCACGCCGACCCGAAATTCGAGCGGCTTGACCTGGCCGCGGGACAGGCGTACCGACTTTTCCAGCTCGTCGCCCAGCGCAAAAATCTGCTCGGCGTAGCCCAGCGCTACCCGGCCTTCGCTGGTCAGCTCCAGGCCCCGCCCGCGCTTGCGGAACAGGTCGTGCCCCAGCCATTCCTCCAGCTGCTTGATCTGGCCGGACAGCGTTTGCGGGGCGGTGTGCAGCTGTTCGCCGGCGCGCATCACGCCGCCCGCCTTGGCCACGGTCCAGAAGTAGCGCAGGTGCTTGAAGTTCATGGGTGCTCCGATGCTTCGAAAAAACCGATCTATTTGAATCGATAAAACGAATATACGCGAAGTGTCAAAGCCTCTACATTGAACGCCTGGCCCCATTCCGTGGCAAGTGCCCGGCTTGGAAATTGTCGTGTTCACACAAGGAGTACAACGATGCGAATCACTACCAGAGGACAACTTGCGGTGTCGGCGATGACCGACCTCGCGCTGCGCCAGAAGATTCGCCCGGTGGCGCTGTCAACCATCAGCGCACGCCAGGGCACCTCGCTGTCGTACCTGGAGCAGCTGTTCAGCGCCCTGCGCCGTGCGGGGCTGGTGGACAGCACGCGCGGCCCCGGTGGCGGCTACACGCTGGCCCGGCGCGCCGACCAGGTGTCGGTGGCCGAGATCATCCTGGCGGTCGAGAACCTCAAGGCCGACGACCTGCAGAACCTCGGTGCCGGCCAGGCTGCCCAGGTGAAGTCGATGACCGGTGATCTGTGGTCCACCTTCAACGCACGGGTGATGGACTACCTGCAGTCCGTGACCTTGCAGGACCTGGTGGCCGAGCAGATCGAAAAGGGCGTGGTGGCAGAAGTCGCCGCACCTGCAGCCGCGCCACGCCCCAAGCTGAGCGCCAAGCCGCGCCCGCTGATGGCGCGTGTGGGTGTGCCCAACTCGGTGTTTGCACTCGGCACCATCCCGCTGCTGCAACGCCGCTGACGCGCGACCTCCGCAGGCGATCTGCGGAGGATGGCGTCATGCATGCCCGTTGGGCCAGGATGAGACCTTGTCGCCCAGCCGCCGCAGGAGGCCAATGACGTCACTGAAGACGGGGGGCGCCGCGCGGTGGCGTCGCGCAAAAGCGTTCCGGTGTACCTGGTTGAGTACTTCGGCAGGTGCGCATACAGGGTGTGAAGATGCCCGCTAGATCGCGCAGCCGGGTTTGATCCGTACGGCAGGCCCTGCGCTGCGAGCATGCGCGGGCCACATCTGTCAGCAGCCGACATTGGCGCGCGCCGCGCGCCTGCGGCTCAGTGCCGGCCAAGCAGGGTGTGCCTCAGCTCGCGTACACCTCGTCGAGCGAGCGAAAGCCCTTCATCTCGATCGGATTGCCGCTGGGGTCATGGAAGAACATCGTCCACTGCTCGCCGGGCTGGCCTTTGAACCGCACCTGCGGCGCCAGCGCGAACGTCGTGCCTGCCGCCTTGAGCCGCGCGGCCAGCGCATGCCACTCGGGCAGCTCCAGAATGGCGCCGAAGTGCGGCATGGGCACCAGATGGTCGCCGACATGGCCGGTGCGGGCACTGGCAAACGGCTCGCCCAGGTGCAAAGAGATCTGGTGCCCGAAGAAATCGAAGTCCACCCAGGTATCGGTGCTTCGGCCTTCCTCGCATCCCAGCACGCCGCCATAAAAGCGGCGCGCGGCATCGAGGTCGGTGACGTGAAAAGCAAGATGAAAGAGGCTGCGCATGCCGAGCAGGATAGCAGCGGGACTGGCCCTGCGGCAGCGGATCTTGCTCACCGGCATCGACGACGACCGACCTGACCAATCCCGCTGATCAAGTGTCCACGCTCAACCCATGCTGCGCAGCGCCCCGCTGCACTCCAATGCACCCAAAGGGCCCCGCTTCGCGAAAGGCGATCACAGCACTCCTTGCCTGCACACCTCTACACGTCGCCTCAGCCCGAGTGAGCCCGAGATAGTCAGAGCGGGCGGCCAGAGCTTCTATAGCTGGCCAGAGCTAATCAGAGCCGGCCCGCGTCGACCGCCCCGCCAACACTCCCTTGCCTTGAACCCACCAGCCCCAACTACTGGCACACCGCCAACGCCAGTGCCACCGTGGAACCGGCTCCCCCGGGCCACCGGTGGCGTCCCCCTCCGGGGCTGAGGCCTGCGGCTCCAAGCCTGCCTGCGCAGGCTTGGACTGGCCGAAGAGGCCGCGCCTCTGGCGCGTGCCACCGAGCCGCGCAGCGGCTCAGGGGGGCTTCACTTGACGGCTTCACTTCCTTGCCAACATCTCTGCCGTATTGGTCTTGCGGTCCGCATTCACGCGCTGCACATGCGGGCGCTCGGCCATGCGGGCCAGGTAGTCGCGCACCGGCAGGTCGGCCAAAAAGTCGCGGCCGTAGACGATCTTGGTGGCCGAGCTCACCAGCGGCAAATGCACGATGGCCGCGCAGTCGGCCAGCGTGAAGGTGTCGCCGCCAACGTAAGGGCTGAACTTGGCCAGTTGGGCAAACGCAGCGATGTTCTTGGTGAGCTGCGCACCGACCTTTTCGCGCGCGGCCTCGCTCACGGTGCCGCCGAAAAAGGCCTGCGGATACAGGTTGCGCGCCACCAGCTCCAGGTGCAGCTCCAGAAAGGTGATCAGCTCGCGCACCTTGGCCGCGGCCAGCGGGTCGGCCGGGATCAGCGGGTGTTCGGGGTACGCCGACTCGATGTAGTCCGCCATCACCGCCGACTCGCACAGCGTGCCGTGCGGCGTGCGCAGGTAGGGCACCTTGCCCAGGGGCGACGCGCTGCGGTCGGTCTCGCCGACCCAGGCCAGCTCCTCGGTAAAGGACAGGCCCTTTTCGAGCAGGGCGAGTTTGACCTTGTTGTAGTAGTTGCTGGCCGAAAAGCCGCAGAGCGTGAGCATGGTGGTGTCTCCGTTGTTGTCGTTGAGGCAGGGGGCGGTGCAGGCAGGCGCCAGGCCGGATCGTAGGCCCGGCCCGCCAGGGCGCCCGTCGCCCAGATGACCCCCGTCAAGGCCGCTGCAGGTGCGGCATCTACAATCGGGCCTCCATGGTGCCGTCCCTGCAAACCCTCCGCAGCCTTTGCTGGCTCGCCCGCTGTGTGCTGGCGTGGTTTGTACTGTCCCTCGGGGTGGCGGTGGCGTCGCCGCTGGTCAGCCCGCAGGCCATGGAGCTGATCTGCTCGGGCTCCGGCGCGATCAAGCTGCTGGTCAAGACCGACGACGGCGTGCAGGAAGTGACGAGCCACGCGCTCGACTGCCCGCTGTGCGCCCACGTCGGCGCACCGCCGCCCGCCGCGCAGGCCCCGCTGCCGGTCGTTCATCCCCTCGCGCATGCCTTGCGCCCCATCCCCGCCGCGCACATCGCTGCGCGCACGGCCGCGCCGCTGCCGCCGCGCGGGCCGCCCGTACTCTCCTGATTTGCTATTGATTCAATAGCTGCTGGCGCTTGTCCATCAAGCGGTAGCAGCCTGTTTGGCTTGTATTTCAGGAGTTTCCATGCGCAAAAGCCGCAGGGTGCTGGCCGTGGCCGGTGCCTTTCCTCTCGCCCTGTTCGCGGCTGCGCCCGCGCAGGCCCAGGCCGCCGACGGCGCGCCCGTCAAGGCGCTGGGCGTCGTCACCATCACCGGCGGCCAGCCCACTTCGCTGCCCACGCAGATCCCCACCACCATCGAAGGCGTGACGCGCGAGCAGATCGAGCATTCGATCAACGCCACCGACAGCGAAGACGCGCTCAAATACCTGCCCAGCCTGCTGGTGCGCAAGCGCTACATCGGCGATTACAACCATGCCGTGCTGTCCACGCGCGCCTCGGGCACGGGCAACCCGGCGCGGTCGATGGTGTTTGCCGACGGCATCTTGCTCAGCAACTACCTGGGCAACGGGCCCACCAACGCGCCGCGCTGGATGCTGGTCACGCCCGAGGAGATCGAGCGGGTGGACGTTCTCTACGGCCCGTTCTCGGCCGCGTATGCCGGCAACTCGGTGGGCGCCGTGGTGGACTACGTGACGCGCATGCCCACCCGGTTCGAGGCGCACGGCAAGGTCAGCGTGCAGCACCAGCCGTTCGATTTGTACAGCACCAGCGCCAGCTACGGCGGCCAGCAGGCCAGCGCGTCGGTCGGCAACAAGAACGGCGACTGGTCGTGGTTCCTCAACTTCAGCAAGACCGACAGCGAAGGCCAGCCGCTGACCTTCCCTACGCGCCTGGTTGCTGCCGGCACACCGAGCGGAGCGGGCACATCCGGCAACGCGGGCACACCGGTCACCGGCGCGGTGGCGGGCAGCAACCGCAGCAACCAGCCGTGGTACCTGCTGGGCACCGCCACGCAGTACCGCACGCAGCAGGACCACATCAAGGCCAAGCTCGCCTACGACGTCACGCCCACGGTGCGCGCGGCCTACACCTTCGGCTGGTGGCACAACGAGTCCGAAGGCCGCCCCGCCAGCTACCTGCGCGATGCGGGCGGCAACGCGGTCTATAGCGGCAACGTCAACATCAATGGCCGCGCGTTCATGCTCATGCCGACCGACTTCAATGTGTCCAACGAAGAGCTCACGCACTTCATGCACGGCCTGTCGGTCAAGAGCCGCACGCAGGGCGTGTTCGACTGGGAGGTCGCCGCCAGCCGCTACGACTACCACCAGGACACCCTGCGCGCCGCCACCGTGGCCCTGCCCGCCGCACTGAACGGCGGCGCGGGCCGCATCGTCGACGGCAAGGGCACCGGCTGGACCACGCTGGCCGCCAAGGGCACCTGGCGTCCCGAGGGGATGCAGGGCACGCACATCGTGGACTTCGGCCTGCAGCGCGACAGCTACCAGCTGCGCAGCATCGAGAACGCCACCACGAACTGGATCAACGGCGCCGCCGGTGCGCGCAACCAGGCGTTCAACGGCGACACGCAGCTAATCGGCCTGTGGGCGCAGGACACCTGGAAGATCGCGCCCCGGTGGAAGGCCGTGCTGGGCGCGCGCGCCGAGCGCTGGAGCACCAGCCACGGGCAGACGGCCAATGCCAGCACGGTGCTGGGCCACCCCGAGCGCACCGAGAACTACCTCTCGCCCAAGGCCGCCGTGGCCTACCAGGCCAGCGCGCAGTGGGTGCTCAAGGCCTCCACCGGCCGCGCGGTGCGCATGCCCACGGTGTCCGAGCTCTACCAGGGCGGCATCAGCGGCAGCGGGGTGCTGGTCAACAACGACCCGAACCTCAGGCCCGAAAAGTCCTGGACCACCGAGCTGACCGCCGAGCGCGACCTGGCCGGCTGGGGCGGCGAGGGCCTGCTGCGCCTGACCGCGTTCTTCGAGCGCACGCGCGACGCGCTGTACTCGCAGACCAACGTGCTCGTCACCCCCAACGTGACCAATGTGCAGAACGTGGACGCCATCCGCACCCAGGGCCTGGAAGCGTCCTACCAGGCCGCCAACGTGTTCGTGCGCGGCCTGGACATTGGCAGCAGCCTGACCTGGACCGACTCCAAGATCACCAGGAACGACAAGTTCCCAGCCAGCGTCGGCAAGTGGCAACCGCGCATTCCCGCCTGGCGCGCCAGTGCCGTGGCCACCTACCGGCCCAACGCCACCTGGTCGTACACCCTGGGCGCGCGCTACAGCGGCAAGCAGTACGGCACGCTGGACAACACCGACTCCCACGGCTTTGCCTACCAGGGCACGAGCCGCTACTTCACCACCGACGTGCGCGTGCGCTACCAGGTCAGCCAGCAGGTCAGCGTGGCCGTGGGCATCGACAACCTCAACAACTACCGCTACTGGAATTTCCATCCGTATCCGCAGCGGACGTACATGGCTGAACTGAAGGTCACCCCCTGAGAAAGAAAGGTTACGGAAATGAATGTGAATACTATGAAAAAGATAGCTGCTGGCGCTTTATGGATCAGCGGTAGCGCCCTTTTTGCACCTGCATCCGCCCACGTGGTGCTTGAATACCAGGTGGCCCCGGCGGCCAGCAGCTACAAGGCGACCTTCAAGGTGGGCCATGGCTGCGGCGCGGCGCCCACGCGGCAGATCGTGGTGGACATTCCGGCCGGCATGCGCGGTGCGCGGCCCATGCCCAAGCCGGGTTGGGTGCTGGACGTGCAGCGCGACAAGCTCGCGCAGCCGTATAGCAGCCATGGCCGCAGCGTCACCGAAGACGTAGTGCGCATCACCTGGACGGCCAAGACGCCGGACGACGTGCTGCCAAGCGCGCACTACGACGAGTTCGTGGTGGTAGCGACCACGCCCGAGCAGGCGGGCACCGTGTACTGGCCCGTGCGCCAGGTCTGCACCGAGGGCCGCAGCGACTGGACCGAGGTGCCAAAGCCCGGTCAGAAGCTGTCGGACCTGAAGTCCCCTGCGGCCGCACTGGAGATTCTTCCCGGCGGCAGCGCGGGTGGCCACAATCACTGACAGTGGCCGCGTTCCTCATCTTTGTCGCTAGCTATCCCTTTCTCCCTGCCACGCCGCACCATGCGTGGCGCTGCACCTCTTCTGAACTGAAGGACAAGACACCATGACATCCACACGCTTTCACACCGCCGCCCAGGCCTGCATCCTGGCTGCCACGCTCGCTGGCGCCTCTGCCTGGGCACAGACCGCTGCCGCCGTCAAGGTCGAGGGCGCCTGGGCCCGCGCCAGCGTGCAAGGCCAAAAAGGCACCGGCGCCTTCATGCAGCTGACCGCCAAGGACGGCGCCCGCCTGGTGCGCGCCGAGTCGCCGGCCGCGGGCGTGACCGAAGTGCACGAGATGAAGATGGAAGGCGACGTGATGAAGATGCGCGCCGTGCCCGCCCTGGACCTGCCCGCGGGCAAGACGGTGGAGCTCAAGCCCGGCGGCTACCACGTCATGCTGCTCGACCTGAAGGCTCCGCTGGCCAAGGACAGCACCGTGCCCATCACCCTGGTGTTCCAGGACGCCAAGGGCGCCGAGAGCAAGCTGAACCTGAGCGTGCCGGTGGGCACGTCGGCACCGGGCGCCGCACCTGCGGCACACGGACACAAGCACTGACCGTCGCGACGCGCTGCTGCCGTCCTTTCTTGGGCGCCTGAGGTGCGCCGCGGCCCGATAGCCCGGCGCGCACCCCGGAAAAGACCGTACGCCCGCAGGGCAGGCATTGGAGTAAGCTGTGCTCCCACCACAGAATCACCCAGTCCCACCTCTTGCGGAGCGGCCATGAGCGACACATCCAACTTCGGTTTCGGCAAACTCGTCCCCGGTTTCGACTTTCTGCAAAGCCTGGCCAAGGGCGCATCGAGCAGCATTCCCCAGCTGCCCAACCTCTCCAACTGGGTGGCGCCCACCATCAGCGTGGAAGAGCTGGAAAAGCGCATCGATGAACTCAAGGCGGTGCAGTTCTGGCTGGAGCAGAACTCGCGCGCCCTGGCCGCGACCATCCAGGCGCTGGAAGTGCAAAAGATGACCCTGGCCACGCTCAAGGGCATGAACTTCAGCATGGGCGACGTGGCCAATGCCTTCAAGCTCAAGACCGCCGACACCGTGATGAGCGGCGTGCAAAAGGCCGCCGGCACCGTGAGCGGTGCGGCCGACGCCGTGGCAGGTGCCGCAGCCCGCGTGGCGAGCCGTGCTGCCGACGCGCAGGCGGATGAGGCGGAAGAAGCCGAAGAGGAAGATGACGCCCCCGCAGCGGCCCCCAAGTCGAAGGCAGACAAGGCCGGCAAAGCCAAGGCCGCGAGTGCCGCCGAGCCCAATGTGGTCGACCCGATGCAATGGTGGGGCGCGCTCACCAGCCAGTTCCAGCAGATCGCCACCAACGCGATGAAGGACGCCGCCAAGCAGACGGCCATCGACACCACCAAGAACATGGCCACCGGCTTGGCCAAAGAAGCATTCAAGACAGCGTCGGGCATGGCCAGCCAGTTCGCCGCCAAGGGCCTGCAGACCGTCCAGGGCACTGGCAAACGCGCCTCCGCCTCCAGCGCCGCCAAGAAAGCCGCGCCGGCAGCTGCCAAAAAGCCCGCGCCCCGCAAGGCCGCCGCCAAGCCCGCGGCCAAGAAATCCACCTCCCGCACCAGCGCCTCGCCGCGCAAGCGCGCGGGCTGACGGGGCCGGGCGCGGCGGGTGCAACGAACCCGCTCGCCGGCTGGCCTGCCCCCAGAGAGACCATGATGAAACTATTTCCCTCCGGCCATGCCACACACCCGCAGTGGCGCATGGCCGCCGCGCTGGTGCTGGCCCAGCTGCGCGCCCAGATGGCGCTGCCCGGCTACGCCGCGGCGCCCACGCTGGGCCTGCTGTACATCACCGACCACTACGCCGATGAAGCGCAGGCGCTGCTCGACTACCTGAGCGGCGAACTGCCCGAGGTCACCGACTGGAGCGGCACGGTGGGCGTGGGCGTGTCGGCCAACAACGCCGAATACTTCGACGAGCCCGCGCTGTCGGTCATGCTGCTGGACGTGCCGGCCGACCAGTACCGCGTGTTCTCGGGCGTGGCACCGTTGCCCACGCATCCGGCGCACCCTGCGCACGGGGGCGGCGGCTTCACCGCGCACACGGCGCTGGTCCATGCCGATGGCCACACGCCCGAGCTGGCCGAGTTGATCCTGGAGATGGCCGAACGCACGGACACCGGCTACCTTTTCGGCGGGCTGACGGCCAGCCGCAGCGCCAGCGTGCAGTTCGCGGTCGGCGGCAACGGCAACCTGGCGGGGCAGGGCGCGGCCACCGGCGTGTTCGACGGCGGCCTGTCGGGTGTGGCGTTCGGGCCCGGCGTGGCGCTGGTGTCGCGCGTCACCCAGGGCTGCCAGCCGGTGGGTGCACTGCGCGCAGTCACCGCCGCGCAGGAGAACGTGGTGCTCGAGCTCGACGGCGAGCCCGCGCTCGACGTGCTGCTGGACACACTGGAGGTCTCGCTGGACGGCGACCCGCAGCCCGCGCTGCGCAAGGTGCGTGCCACGCTGGCGGGGCTGGTCAACGCGGGCGAGCAGCCCCAGGGCCAGCGCCGCACCGGCCACTTCGGCACCGACACGCGCGTGCGCCACATCGTGGGGCTCGACGGCTCGCGCCGGGGCGTGGCCCTGGCAGACAGGGTGGAGACCGGCATGCACCTGGCGTTCTGCCAGCGCAATGTGGCCGCCGCCCGCGCCGACCTGATGCGGATCTGCGCCGAGATCCGCGAAGAACTGGAGCCCGAAGAACTGGAGCCCATGCACCTGGTGTCGGACGCCGACAGCGATACACTGCCCGCGTCCCTGGCCCCCAGCACGGGGCCAGGCCAGGGCGCATCGCCCAAGGCCGGGCAGCGCATCTGCGGCGCGATCTACGTGAGCTGCTCCGGCCGCGGGGGGCCGCATTTCGGCGGGCCCAGCGCCGAGCTGCAAATCGTGCGCCATGCCCTGGGCGACGTGCCGCTGGTGGGCTTTTTTGCCGGAGGCGAGATCGCGCACCACCACCTGTACGGCTACACCGGCGTGCTGACGGTGTTCGTGGGGGACTAGGCCCCGACGCCGAGCCCAGGCTGCTCAAAGCCAAAGAAAAAGGCGACCCGCGGGTCGCCTTCGTCATGGGTGCGCCTCAGTGAGCATCAACCTGCGGGCAGCCCTTCAGGCTCGTCCCGCTCTTCGTCGGTGAGCTTGGTGGCCAGGATCTTGTCGATGGTCTTGCCGTCCATGTCCACCACTTCGAGCTTCCAGTTCTCCCACTTCACCGTGTCGGTCACCTTGGGCAGGCGGCCCGTCAGCAGCATGATCATGCCGCTCAGCGTGTGGTAGCGGCCACGCTCTTCCTCGGGCACGGTGTCCAGGTTCAGGCGGTCCTTCAGCTCGGGCACGGGGATGTGGCCGTCCAGCAGCCAGCTGCCGTCGTCGCGCTGCAGCGCCCAGGATGTTTCCGGGTCGCGCGGCTGGAACTCGCCGGTGATGGCCTCGATCAGGTCCTGCAGCGTGACGATGCCCTGCACCTCGCCGTACTCGTCGATCACGAACGCCATGTGCACGTCCTGCAGCCGGAAGTTGTCCAGCAGTTCCATGCCGGTGATGGTCTCGGGCACATACAGCGCCGTCTGCAGCGGCTGGTCGGCCAGGCCCTGCTGGCGGTCGCGCAGCGCACGCGACAGCCACTGGCGCGCGTTGATCACGCCCACGATGTTGTCCATGCCGCCACGCACCACGGGGAAGCGCGCGTGGTCCGATTCTTCGATGCGCGCCAGGTTCTCCTCGAACGTCGCTTCGATGTCCAGGCACACCACGTCGCCACGCGGCAGCATCAGCGAGCCGATCTGGCGGTCGTCCAGCCGGAACACATTGCGCACCATGGTGTGCTCGTGCGACTCGATCACGCCGGCCGTCGTGCCCTCCACCAGCATGGCGTGGATCTCTTCTTCGGTCACGGGGCTGCCGCTGGTTTCCTTCACGCCGAGCAAACGCAGCAGGGTGCGCGTGGACGTGGACAGCAGCAGCACGAACGGCTTGGTCGCCAGCGCCAGAAAGTTGATGGGCCGCGCCACCAGGCGGGCAAAGGTCTCGGGGTACGACTGGCCGATGCGCTTGGGCACCAGTTCACCCACCACGATCGAGAAGTACGTGATCAGCACCACCACCAAGCCGGTGGCGGCATAGTTGCCGTAGGGCTGGGGCATGCCCAGCGAGTACAGCCACGACGCCAGTGGTGCGGCCAGCGCGGCCTCGCCCACGATACCGTTGAGCACGCCGATGGACGTGATGCCGATCTGGATGGTGGAGAGAAAACGCGTGGGGTCTTCGCCCAGCTTCACGGCAGCGGCGGCGCCGCTATCGCCCTCGTCTATCAGCTTTTGCAGCCGGGCCTTGCGTGCGGTGACCAGGGCGATCTCCGACATGGCAAACAGGCCGTTAAGACAGATGAGGGCGAACAGTATTGCTATTTCCATACAAAGGGCGCCTTGCGCGCCCTTGGGTGTTGAGAAGCTGACGATTGTAGGGACACAACCGGTGACACCCCGGAGATGGTGGGGCAGGACCGTGGGGCATTGGCCCGTCGCGTGGCCTGCAGGTGCTTGTGCAGATGCCTGTGCAGCGGCCCGCAGCAGGCGGTTTCGGGCGCTGCGCCGGGGCTAGCCGCCCTCGGTGGGCAGCCCGTTTTCATCCCATTCGGGCAGGCCGCCGCGCAGCCAGTACACCGAGGTGAAGCCCTTGCCCGCCGCCACCTTGGCGGCCTTGTACGACTTCCAGCACTCGGCGCCGTTGCAGGCAAAGATCACCGGCTTGCCCTTGTCCAGCTGCGGCACCTTGTCCAGGGCAGCAAAGTCGTCCTGCGCGGCGTTGAAGGCCACGTCCTTGAGGCTTTTTTCCACATAGGCTGCAAACACCGCGCCGCGGATGCGCTTGGCCTTGTATTCCTTTTCGGTGCGGGTATCGACCAGCGTGGCGCCGCGCGCCAGCAGGTCGCGCGCCTCCTTGGCGCTCACCCGGTTCACGCCCGGCAGGCTGCTGGGCGTGAACAGGCCCAGCTCGGCGAGGCGCTTGTACTCGGTGTTTTCAGGCCGCACCGCCACGGCGGGCAGGCCCACGTTGGCGGACGATGTGCCGAACCACTGCGCCAGCTTGTTGCGCGTGTCGGCGGGCAGGTCCTTCTTGACCACCACCGAGAAGCCGCCGGGCACCGGCTGCGACGTGGCCAGCACGCGGGCGGTCTTGGGGTGGGCTGCCGACCATTCGGCCCATTCGTCCTCGCGCACCACGGTGGCGTCGGCCGAGCCCAGGGTCAGCGCGGTCAGGCCCGCCTGGGGAAACTTTTCGTACTGCACGCTGCGCAGGTCCTGGAACGACAAGCCCGCCTCGTTGAGCATGCCGCGCGCCATGTAGGTGTAGACCGAGTCCTGCTGCGGCAGGTACAGGCGGCGGCCTTTCATGGCCGCCACGGCGTCGACCTGCTGCACGCCCACCAGCAGGTACTTGTCGGATTTTTGCGTGGCGCCCACCAGCTCGTAGCCGCGCTGCAGGGCCGACGCAGCCACCTGGGGCGGCCCGATGAAGATGTCGAAGCCCGCACTGCGCGTGGCGCGCATCACGTCGGACAGGTCTTCGCTGGTGGTCACCGTGACGGCCTGGCCGGCGGCCTTGGCCAGCCCGGACTCGGCCGCGCTGCGCAGGATGGTGTTCGCCGCCTTCTTGGCGGTGGGCTCCACGGCCACCAGTGCCGTGAGCTGCGCCTGGGCGCCGAATGCAGCGGTGGCCAGCAGCCAGGCCGCACAGAGCATGCAGGTTCCGATCGATCTTCGCCCGTGGTTCATGGCGCCCTCTCCTTTCCTTGGAAAGGCCAATATGCCTCAGGCCATCTCGGGATGCACGAATGTTTCCATATGCTTATTACTATTACATCTTTTGACAATGTATCGGATGGCTGGGGTGGGGTTTAGGCGCACAGAATGCGGCTTCCATCCGCAAAGGCCCGCAGCAGGAGGCGTGCGCTCCCCGCCATGTGTGTTGCTGTTTGTGTTGTTCGACTTACAACTTCCCGGAGACCGAACCCATGAAAGATTCCATGACCCTTCCGCGCCGGCACCTGCTGGCCGGGAGTGCCGCCGCCCTGAGTGCACTGGGCCTTGCCGGCTGGAGCGGGCGTGCCGCGGCCCAGGCTGCGGCCCCCAAGCCCTTGCCGGCTTACGCGGGGTGGAAGTCTTCCGACGCGTTGATCGTGCACAGCAGCAGCACGCTGGAGACCAAGCGCTCCGCGTTCGGCACCAGCGTGATCACGCCGTCGAACCAGCTGTACGTGCGCAACAACCTGCCCGCGCCCGACGCGGCCATCCTGAACGACCGCGACGCCTGGACCGTGGCCTTTGAAGGGGTGAAGAACCCGCGCAGCCTCACGCTGGCCGAGCTCAAGACCCTGGGCGTGGAGACCGTGGCCACCGTGCTGCAGTGCTCGGGCAACGGGCGCGGCTTCTTCCCCAGCAAGCCCAGCGGCACGCCCTGGGCCGTGGGCGCTGCAGGCTGCGTGGTGTGGAGCGGCGTGCCGCTGCGCAACGTGGTGGCCGCCCTGGGCGGGCTGGCCGATGGCGCGGTGTACCTCACCGGCACGGGCGGCGAGAAGCTGCCCGAGGGCGTGGACCCGCTGTCGGTGGTGGTGGAGCGATCGGTGCCCGTCAAGGCGACCGAAGACGCGCTGCTGGCCTGGGAGATGAACGGAGAGCCCATCTCGCTGGCCCACGGCGGCCCGCTGCGGTTGGTGGTGCCGGGCTACCAGGGCGTGAACAACATCAAGTACGTGCAGCGCGTGGCGTTCACCAGCGCCCAGTCGCAGGCGCGCATCATGTCGCACGGCTACCGCATGTCGCCCCCCGGCACCAAGGCCGCGCCGGACCAGCCCTCGGTGTGGGAGATGGGCGTCAAATCCTGGATCAACGGCCCCCTGCCCGAGAAGGGCACGCTCAAGGCCGGCCTGGTGCAGGTGCACGGCGTGGCCTTTGGCGGCACGCAGGCCGTCAAGGGCGTGGAGGTGTCGGTGGACGGCGGCAAGACCTGGCAGGCCGCACGCCTCATCGGCCCCGACCTGGGCAAGTTCGCCTGGCGCCAGTTCGTGCTGCCCGTGCAACTGGGCGCGGGCACCCATGTACTGGCCAGCCGCGCCACCGACATGGCAGGCACGGTGCAGGGTGAGCAGCGTGACGAGAACGTCGGCGGCTACAACAACGCCAGCTGGCGCGACCACGCCGTGACGATCACGGCAGCATGAAAAAGCTCCCCCCTGAGGCGCTGCGCGCCTTCCCCCCTGGAGGGAGACGCCACCGGTGGACTGGCGCAGCCAGATCCACGGCGGCACTGGCTTTGGGGCGCGACCTCGCATTGGCATTGCTGTTGCTGTCGACAGGCACCAGCTGGGCCGCCGATGCCGCCGAGCTGGCGCGCGGCAAAGAGCTGTTCACCAAGATCCAGCCCGCCTGCGCCGTGTGCCACACGCTGCAGGCCGCCGGTGCCGAAGGCCAGGTGGGCCCCGTGCTCGACGAGCTCAAGCCCGATGCGCCGCGCGTGCTGCGGGCATTGAAGGCGGGCATCGGCGTGATGCCGTCGTATGCCGAGCGCATGAGCGAGAAGGACATGAAGGCCGTGGCGAGCTTTGTGGCGCATGCCACCGGGGCTGCCAAGTAGACGAGGTACGGCGGCATTCGGTTGTAGCCCTCAGTGCTTTTTCATGGCCGTACAGGACTGCCGCGCGGCCTCAACGGGCCGCGCGCCGTGGTCATTCTGTGCTCAGGCCGTGGTGCGCGTCGGCAGCAGCGCCGCAGGGCGCGTGCTGCGCTCCACCCCTTGAAAATCGAAGTCCACCTGCGGCACCCGCCCGCTCACGATGTCGGCCAGCGCCTGGCCCGAGCCGCAGGCGTGCGTCCAGCCCAGCGTGCCGTGGCCGGTGTTGAGGAACAGGTTGGCGAGCTTCGTCTTGCCGATCAGCGGTACGTTGCTTGGCGTGGCGGGGCGCAGGCCGGTCCAGAACTGCGCCTGGCTGGCGTCGCCCGCACCGGGAAACAACTGCTCCACGCGGCGCACGATGGCGTCGCAGCGCACGGCGTTCAGGTGGCGGTCGTAGCCGTTCAATTCCGCCGTGCCTGCGATGCGCAGCCGGTCGCCCTGCGCGCTGGTGTAGCGCGAGAACACGAGCTTGAACTCGTCGTCCGTCAGGCTCACCTGGTGGGCCCGGGCCGCGTCCTTCACCGGCATGGTCACCGAATAGCCCTTGGCCGGGTAGATCGGCAGGCGAATGCCCAGCGGCTGCGCGAGCAGCGGGCTGAACGAGCCCATGGCCAGCACGAAGGCATCGCCCTGTACGCGCTCGAAGCGGCCTTCGGGCGTGGTCACCTCCACATGGTCGATGCGCCCCCCGGCCTCGCGCAGCGCGGTGATGTGGTGGCCCAGGCGAAACTGCACGCCCGCCGCCTCGCAGAGGGCAGCCAGCGCGCGCGTGAACTGGTTAGCGTCGCCCGATTCGTCCTCGGCCGTGAAGGTGGCGCCTGCGAGCTGCGGGCGGATGTGGGCGAGGGCGGGCTCGATGCGCACGGCCTCGTCGGCGCTGATGACCTGCCGCTCGCAGCCCAGGGCGCGCATCTGCTCGGCCGGGGCCAGGGCGCCGTCGAACTCCTTGGCGTTGGTGTAGAAGTGCAGGATGCCCTGCGTGCGCTGGTCGTACTGAAGTCCGGTGGCCGCGCGCAGCTGCTGCAGCACGCTGCGGCTGTAGGTGCCCAGGCTCACGATCTGCTCGATGTTGTGGCGCGTGCGCGCCGGCGTGCAGTTGCGCAAGAAGGCCAGACCCCAGAGCCACTGGCGCATGTCGGCGCGCAGGCGGAACAACAGCGGCGCGTCTTCCTGGCCCAGCCATTGCAGCACCTTGAGCGGTGCGCTCGGGTTGGCCCAGGGTTCGGCGTGGCTCACCGAGATCTGCCCGCCATTGGCAAAGCTGGTCTCGGCGCCGGGCGCGCCCTGGCGGTCGATGACGGTCACGTCGTGGCCGAGTTGCGAGAGGAAATAAGCCGAAGTCACGCCGAGCAAGCCGGCGCCGAGAACGATCACGCGCATGGTTCAGAACCTTTGAAGGGTCTACCGCCTGCCAGGCGTGCGCTACCAGCTATGAATTCAATAGCAATGCAGCTGGCGCACGTCTGCCAGGCTGCCGCTCCCCCTGTCCTTGGTACCTGAGAGATTCACCGCCGCGCCCACATGGCGTGCGGTTTGCTCCTTCGGTGCGCCACCACGCCGATAAGGGGTAGGGCGGCTCTCCAGACGGCTTTGATGAATGTGCAGTACGGGACCTGAGCGTGTATGGGAGTTTGCGCCTTCGGTGCAGCAGCGGGTGGTGCCCGCCGTGCTCTCCTGCTGGGCGGATTCTAGGGGCGGCCCCGCGCACATGGCCAGGCCGCGAGCGCTAATGCACCGCAACGTTTGCTGATGCAACGGGCCGCTGAAGCCGGCCCGCAGCGGTTCAGGCGTTCTGCGGGAAGACGGCCTCGCCCAGATTGAGCATGAGGCGGTTGGCCCAGGCGAACAGGGCGCTGGCGTGCAGCGCATCCAGAATTTCCAGGTCCGACAGGCCCGCCGCGCGCAGCGGCTGCAGGTGCTGTGCTCCGAAGGTGCCGGGGCTGCGCGTGAGCGCCAGGGCCGCCTGCACGATGGCGCGCTCGCGGGCGTTGGTGCCTGCCTGGTCGGGGTCGGCAAAGATCTGCGCCATCACGTCGTTGCGCCGCGCCAACTGCTCGAATCGCTGGGCGTGCACCGAGGCGCAGTACACGCAGCCGTTGGCGCGCGACACCGCCGTGCTGGCCACCTCGCGCTCGGCGCGGGAGAGGCCGCCGGGCGCGTACATGATGGCGTTGAAGGCCTGCGAGCGCTCCGACAGCACACGCGCTTGGTGCACCAGCAGCAGGTAAAAATCCGAGCTGCGCGCCTTGGGGTGGCTCAGGTCCAGCACCGCCTGCTGTTCGGGCGTGGCGGTGGCGGGGTCCACCACGGGCAGCCACGAGGCCCAGCCCAGCGTCTCGCTGGTGTAGCCGTTCAGCCGCAGCGGCTCGCCGGGGGCGGGCAGGTTGGCGGGGTGCACAAAGGGCGCAGCGTCGACCGCTGCAGGTGCGGCAGGCGCATCGCCCTCGCCACCCAGCGCGTCCAATGCCGCCACGCCCGCCACCAAGCGCAGCTGGTACGTGACAAAGCCGATGAGCTGCGCCAGCAGCACCGTGTCCGCCACCGACAGGCCGGCGGCGGGCAGGGCCAGCAGGGCGGCGCGGTCGCTGCGGTCCGGGTGGGTGGCGAGGGTGCGGGTGAACTGCGCCACCGCCTGCAGGCGCGCGTCGGTGGGGGTGCTGCCGGGGTGCTGCAGCAGTTCCTGCAGCGGCTGCGAGAGCACGGTGTGGGCGGTGCTTTTGAGCACCTGGTCGCGGTAGTGCGCTGCCAGCAGGGGCATGCCGCTGGCCTCGGCGATATCGCTGGCCACCCAAAGGCGCTCTGTGTGGGTCAGCGTGCCGGACAGGTCGGCGCTGAACAGGGCGTCGTAGCAGCCCTGCGTGGCCACAGCCACCTTGTCGCGCGCATGGCGCGTGGCGAACGCGGGCCGCTCGGGCGTGAGGGCAAGCAGCGTGTCGATGGTGTCTTCGCTGGACGTGGTGGCAGTGGTGTCAGGAGCGGTGGTGGTCATGGGGTGTGCAATCCAGAAGATAAGACCGCCCGCGGGCGGCCGGGCGCGTCAGGCGCGGTCGGTTTGGGACAGGGGCTGGACGTTTGGCGCAGCGGGGGGCTGCGTCTGCAGCTGCTCGACGCGCTGCGCCGTATCAGTCACCGTCCATTCGTCGCCCACCAGTTCGGGCTCGGCATAGGCCTGCAGGTTGGCAAAGTGCTGCTCGATGTCTTCGCGGTAGAACAGGCTGGCCAGACCCTGCGCCAGGCGCCGCGCGCCGTCGCTGATGGCCGGTATGTCGCCCGACACCGTGCCGTGCGACAGCGCTGCGGGGTAGCAAAAGCAGTGGATGCGCTCCAGGCCCGGGCAACTGCCGGGGGCCTTTTGCTGAAACTCGAACACCGGGCCCAGGTCGGGCGAGTCGGCCAGCTCCTGGTCCTCGTCGCCCGGTGCAGGCTGATACCGTTGGCTCCAGGCGCGCACGTGCGGTGCGATGTGCGCGAACTCGGGCTTTTGCAGCCAGTCGATGGCAAAGCCGGTGGAGACGATGAGGAAGTCGAGCACGAAGGTGCCCTTGGGCGTGGCCACGCGCAGGGTGTTGCCCTGCTGCTCCACACGCTCCACCGGGCAGCCCAGGTTGAAATGCGCATTGGGGTGGCGCGACACGCGCAGCGTGCTGCCGTGCGGCGGCGGCACCTGCTGCACGTTGATGTAGTGGCGCAGGCGCCACTTCCAGGCATCGGGCAGGTCGTGGTGGCCGTGCGTGAGGCCCGGCACGCCCGAGCCCTTGGACTTGTTGATGCGGGGCAGGTCGGTGCGGCGCACCAGCAGGTCGACGCTGGCGGCGCCGCTCTCGAGCGCCGTGGCCGCGCTGTCCATGGCGGATGAACCCGCGCCCACCACGCCCACGCGCAGGCCGCGCAGTGTGGCGTAGTCGAGCACGTCCGACGAATGCGTCCAGCGGCTGCGGTCCACGCCCTGCATGAAGGCCGGGATCTGCGGGCCGCCCAGGCCGTCGCGGCCGGTGGCCAGCACCACGCGGCGCGCCAGCCAAGTGGCGGCGCCCTCGGGGCTGTGCACATCCACCTCGACCAGCGCATCGGCCCGCGGGCGCAGGGCGGTGACGGCGTGCTCGTTGCGCACGTCGGCCCCGGTCACGCGGCGGTACCAGCGCAGGTAGTCCATCCACTGCAGGCGCGGAATCTTGTCGAGCGCAGCCCAGGCGGCACGCCCCCATTGCGCTTCGAACCAGGCACGAAAGGTCAGGCTGGGCAGGCCCAGCGCAGGGCCCGTCAGCTCTTTGGGCGAGCGCAGGGTTTCCATGCGCGCGGTGGTGGCCCAGGGGCCTTCATGGTCGCGCGGCGCGCGGTCGAGCAGCACGGCGCGGATGCCCAGCTGCGCCAGCGCGGCCGCTGCCGCCAGGCCCGCCTGGCCCGCGCCGATGATCAGCACATCGACCACGGCATGGCCTGCGTAGGTGCGCTGCGGCACCCAGCTGCGTGCCGGCCAGCCCAGCATGGACAGGTCGTCCTTCAGGCGCTGTTCCAGCACAGCCAGGCCGGTGCCGGCTGGGGAGGTGTGGTTGGTTTCTTCGTTCAGTGGCATGGAGTCAAAGGCTTGCCCGCGGCGGTGGTGCCGCAGTGCGAAGCCCGCAGTTCAGTCGATGCTGATTTTCGCGTCCTTCACCACCTGGGCCCATTTGTTGCGGTCGGTGTGCACCGTCTGGCGGAATTGCTCGGGTGTTTCGATGCGCACTGTGTTGCCGTTGGCCTCGAAGCGGGCGCGCACGTCCGGCAGCTCCAGCACTTCGCGCACGGCGGTGTTGAGCTTCTTCACGATGGCCGCGTCCGTGCCCTTGGGCGCGAAGATGCCGAACCAGATCGAGCTGTCGAAACCCTTGGTGCCCGGCAGGCCGCTCGATGCGATGGTCGGCACTTCCTTCACGGCGTTCACCGGCTTGGCGGTGGTCACGCCCAGCAGGCGCACCTTGTCGGCCTTGTAGTGTGGCAACACCGTCTGCACCTGGTTCATGATGCAGCAGGTCTCGCCCCGCACCACCGACGCGATGGCCTCGGGCCCGCCCTTGTAGGGCACGTGCACCATGTTCAGGCCCAAGCGGGCGTTGAACTCGGCAAACGCCATGTGCGTGCCCGCGCCGTTGCCGGTAGACGCAAAGTTGTACTTGCCCGGGTTGGCCTTGACCAGGTCCACGAACTCCTTGAGCGTCTTCACGTCGATGACGGTGGGGTTGATGGTCAGCACGTTCGACACATCGATGAGCGGCGCCACGGGCACGAAGTCCTCTTCCACATCGAACGGCAGCTTCTTGTACAGCGCGGCGTTGCTGCCGTGCGTGGCCGCGGTGCCGAAGGCGAAGGTGTAGCCGTCGGGCTTGGCGCGCGCCACGTATTCGCTGGCGATGTTGCCGGCCGCGCCGGACTTGTAGTCGATGATGACCGGCTGGCCCAGGCGCTGGGCCAGGGGCTCCTGCACGGAGCGGGCGATCACGTCCACGCCCGACCCGGCCGGGAATCCGAGGATCAGCGTGATGGGTTGCTGGGGCCAGGTGGCGGGGCCGGCGGCGTGTGCGCCAGTGGTGGCGAGCAACGCAGCGCAGGCGAGCGCGACGGCTGGAATCCAGCGGAGAGAGGGCAGGGCGCGCATGGGGAAATCCTTCAATGGGGTGTGCAGCAGGGATGCGCTATTGTGGGAAATCCAACATGTGCGACGTCGTATATGCATATGGCAGCACAGTCCGGGCGGCTGCGCAGTGCCGTTGAAAACGCAACAGCGCGACGTGCCAGGCACGCCGCGCTGCGGGGCTGCGATCAGCCGGTCAGTGGATCAGCGGATCAGCGGTCCGTCGTCCATCAATTGCGGCGTGGGTTGTCGGGCTGCTGGTCGCGGCGGTTGGAGACGCCGTCTCCATCACGGTCCCGGTCATTGCGGTTGGACACGCCATCACCGTCCCGGTCCCAGCCACCGCGCTGGAATTCCCAGCGGCCATCACGTTCGGCCCATTGGGGCTGGCGGTACTGGTGGCCAGAGCGGGCTTGCACCCAATGGCCGCGCACCCACTGGTAGCGGTTGCCACGCCACTCCCAATGGCCTTCTTCCCACACCTGGCCACGGCGGGGGCGTGGCACGGCTTCACGGCGAGGCGCTGGGGGCGCGGGGATGACCTGGTAGGTCTGCGTTTGCTGGTACCCGCGGTCGGAATGGCCCTGCGCCACCACCACGCCAGGGGTGGCAGCATGGGCGGTGGCCAGCGTCATCAGCGATGCGAGGGCGATGGAAGCGGCGGACAGTGTCTTGGTATGTTTCATTGTTGTTCTCCGGTGGGTGGACGGTGGCATGCCGGTGATGCACATCGCGGCGTTGTAGATATCCGCGTTGTGGGGGGCACACACCGGCCACAAAAATGCTGTGGATCGGGGTGGGACATCCTGGGTGGCGCAGGTCGCGTCACGCAGGATGATTTACCGAGGATGGGTTACCGGTCAGTTGCGGTTGGGGTTGTCGGGGCGGCGGTCGTGGCGGTTCGGTACGCCGTCACCGTCGCGGTCTCGGTCTCGGCGGTCGCGGATGCCGTCACCATCGCGGTCCCAGCCGCCGCGGCGCATTTCCCAGCGGTCACCGTGCTGCTCCCAGCGGGGTTCGCGGTATGCGTAGCCGGGGCGGGCCTTCACCCAGTAGCCCTGCATCCACACGTGGCGGTTGCCACGCCATTCCCAATGGCCGGGCACCCATGCCATGCCGCGGCGGGGGTGCGGCGCGACTTCGTGGCGGGGTGGTGGTGGGGGGCCGTATTGGACCAGGACGGGCGCGCCGTGGACCACGACGGGCGCACCTGAGTGGTACTGGTGCTGCCCCGATTGAAAGACAACAGTGGCACTGTTTTGTGCTTGCGCTACCGTTGCGGCGCCCAGCGACAACAGGGCGATGGAAACAGCGGCGAGTGCATTACGGGCCATGACGATCTCCTCAAAATGATTCCTTGCGGAACCGAGGACTTCATAGTGCTCAACTTGCGTCAAGCCGGTGTAGTCCATTTGCGAAGTCTTGTGAAGTTGTGTTTCCTGTCTCGGGCTGCAGTACGGGCAGCGTGAACCACGTCACGCTGCGAGGTTTGTGCAGTGCACCCACCCTGCGCGCTAGCGCCACCACACCAGTGCGGCCACCGCCATCAACGGCACCCACGCGGGGTGCCTGCCGCGTGTGGCGTAGAACACCAGCAGGCCGCTGGCCAGGGTGGCCACGCCCGCCACATCGGCCACCCACGCGGCCAGTGCGGCGTCGGTCCAGGGCGAGGTGCCCAGGCGCCACAGCAGGGCGCTCAGGGCCAGGCCCAGCACCGTGGCCAGATGCCACGTGCCCCAGAGAATGCGCACCTGGGGCTCGCGCAGCACGGGGCGGCCCGCAGTGGGCACCACGCCCCGCGTTCGCAGGCTGCGAAACACCATGATCTCGCCCAGCACCGAGTGCGCCAGGGCCACCACGGCCAGCACCCCGGCCGCCACAATGAAGAGGATGTTCATGAAGCGGTCTTTCGTGAGTCCGGCGTGAAAACGGTGGACGGCGTTGGCGGCAGAGGCTGCGCTGCGCACAGCGCCAGCGCAGGCGGCAGCACCAGCCAGAAGCCGGACGGCGGCATCAGCACGATGCCCAGCAATGCCAGCGCCAACAAACCAAAGCCCAGCGGGCGCTGCGTGGCGGCGGCCGCTGCTCCGCCATGGCGTTCGAGCTGCAGCACGACCCAGGCCAGCAGCGCAAACAGAACGCCGAACAGGACGAACCACACCACGGCGCCCAGCAGCGGGTCGTTCCGGACGCTGGCGAAAACGCCGCGCCGCAGGATTTCGCGCAGGGGCTCGGTGAACACCACGAACGCATAGCCCATGTGCAGGGCCGCCACGGCCAGCAGCCATGGGCCCTTCCAGCGGTGGCGCAGCGAGGGTTGCACGGGGCCGTCAGCGGCGAGTGGTGGTGACATGTGCGTGGCCTGTAGTGAGGGGAAGGCTGTGGACCCAGGGGTTGGTGGTGCGCACCTGCGCGCCCATGCGCGTGAGCAGGTGCATCAGCCCCATCCACAGGCGTTCGAACGACGGCATCTCGGGCGGCACGCCCGCCATGTGGCGGCCGAGCACGCGCTGCTGTTCGGCGGTGGGCATCGGCGGCGGCTGCTTGTGGCGGAAGTCGAAGACCTCGGCAGTGAAGGGCTCCAGCTGCCAGTCCTGCATCCCTGCGAGCAGCGGCATGGTGGTGCTGAACTCCTGTGCACTCAGGCCACTGCCGACCAGACCCAGCGCCTGGTAGGCCTGCAGCACTTGCAGGTCCCGCTCGGCGCTGGCAGGATGCAGCAGCGCCGACCAGGCCTGTTGCACGCCGGCGCGAAATGCGGGTGACAGCGCGCGCGTGCAGCCGAAGTCCAGCACGCCCAGATGGCAGTCGCCATCGCCCACCGGCAGGAAAAGAAAGTTGCCCGGGTGCGGGTCGGCGTGCACGCGGCCCAGCGCAAAGATGCAGTGCAGGTACCAGTCCCACAGCCGCTGCCCGGCCTGGTTGCGCTGCGCCTGCGTGGGGCCGGTGGCCAGCCAGGCATCGAGGTGCAGGCCGGGCAAATGCTGCTGCGTGAGCACCTGGGCGCGCGTGTGCGACGCGATGGGCCGCGCCATCGCCACGCCGGGCCACGCGGCGTGCTGGGCAAACCAGGCCAGCTCTTCGGCCTCTTGCAGATAGTCCACCTCGCGCAGCAGTGTGGCCTCGATCTCGTCCATCACGCCGTCCACGATGCCTGCAGCTGGCAGGGGCATGTCGGTGTGCGCCAGTGCCCTGAGCGCCGTGCGCATCAGCTGCATGTCGCTGGCGATGGTGGCGGCGATGCCCGGGTACTGCACCTTCACCGCAACGGCCCCGTGCCCCGCCAGCTGGGCGTGGTGCACCTGGCCCAGGCTGGCCGCGGCAAACGCGGTGGGCTCGAAGTGGTCGAACAGCGCCTCGGGCTCTTGCCCGAACGCCTGGCGGAACACGCGGCCCACCAGCGCGCGGTTCAGCGGCAGCGCCTGGTGCTGGCCGCGCGCGAGTTCGCGGCGCACGCCCTCGGGCAGCAGGCTGGGGTGCATGCTGAGCATCTGCGACACCTTGAGGGCGGTGCCGCGCAGCTGGCCCAGCGCGCCGAACAGGATGCGGCCCAGCGCCGCTTCATGGTCGGCCTGCGCCTGCTCGGACGGCGCGCGCACGCTGTGCCCGATGCGTGCCAGGCCGATGCGCGCCGCGGCCACGCTGGTGATGGCGCCGCGCGCCAGGCGGCTGGTGCGGGGCGGGGTGTTGCGGGCCATGTCAGTGCCCGGTGCGTGTGGGTACGGCCGCCACGCGACGCAGCATGCTCCGCACGATGGCGCAGTGGAACGGCGTGATGACCGCCATGTACGCATGGCCCAGCGTGTTGTGGATGTGCACCACGGTGCTGAGCACCAGCATCGGCTGGCCGCCCACGAGCCGCTTGCACAGCGACACCTGCACGTCGAGGTGCTTGTCGTCCTGGCCCATCACCACCTCGCGCTCGCCCAGGTGGCGCAGGATGAAGATGCCCACGCGGTCGCCCTGGCGGTAGCTGGCGGCGTTGCGCGGGTCGGCGTGTGGGCCGCTGCGCTGGTCGTGCACATCGTGCAGCTGGCCCACGTCTTTGAGGCCCACCAGCCGCACCAGCCGGTTGCGCACCGCCATGAGCGCGCGCGTCCAGTGGGGTGTGCGCGCCACCATGTCGAGCCATGCCTGCAGCGCGCTGGCGTTGGGGTGCGGGTCGGGTGTCTGGTATGCGTCGGCGTACTGCGCGCCGGGCAGGGCGGCGTGGATCACGGTGCCTTCGGGCAGGGGCACCGCGTGCACGGTGCGCAGAGTGGCGGTTGTGCTCATGGTGCGGCCTTGCGGGTGCGGCGGACTGGGGCGGCGGCGGTTGCAGGGGCAACGTCTGCCGGGGTGGCTGCCGCGGGTGACGGGCCACCGGCCTTGGTGCGCGCCTTGCGGGGCTTCGGCTCGGCAGCCGTCTCGGGTGGAGGCGGCGCTGCGGGCGCCGTGGCAGCTGCGCGGCGCACGGGCACGGTGCCCATGTCGTCCAGCGTCTGCTGCGCCGCGCGCAGCACGCCCACCAGCCCGCTGCCGCGCTGCATGAAGCGCGCCATCTGGCTGCGCAGCACAAAGCCGCCCAGCTGCAGCGCCCGGCCCACCAGCCCTGTGCGCAGCGTCAGCACCAGCACCCCCAGCGACAGGTCCACCAGCTGCGTGGTGTCGGCAAAGCCGTCGGACTCGTCGGCCAGCCAGTAGGCCACCACACCGCCCAGGTAGTCGGTGTACAGCCCACCCGCCAGGCCCTTGAAGTCGCAGGGCTCGATCTCGCCGCTGGCCTCCGCGGCCTCCAGAAAGCTCGCCACCGCATCGCGCAGCGCGGCACGCGCCGGCAGGGGCTCGGCCATCAGCGCCAGCGGCGAGCGCCGGGCCACCTTGTGCATCTCGGCCACGAACTCGCGGTCGGCCAGCAGGCGCTCCAGCACCGCGTCCGTCAGGCGCTGCAGCTTTTCCTGCAGGCTGTAGCTCGCGAACCCGGGCGCTTGCAGCGTGTCGGCCAGCGACGCATGCACCACCTCGTCCAGGTACCCCAGCGCAATGCGGTCCTTGGTGGGGAAGTACTTGTAGATCGTGGCGTCGCCAATGCCGGCAGCGCGGGCGATGTCCTTCATCGTCGTGCCGTCGAACCCCTGGCGGGTCATCAGGTCCACCGCGCTGGCCACGATCTGGCGGCGGGTGGCGTCTTGCTGCTGGCGGGTGGTTTTCATTTGCTATCTTTAAATTCGTCGAATTGACGATTTAAAGAATAGTGGATTCACATTAAAGAGTCAACAGCGCCCGAAATGGGCATCCAGTGCTGTCAGAACCAGCGTTTTGAGCATCTTTTTGCCCTCTACCGCCGACTGGTAAAGCGCAAGAAGCTATAAAAAATATAGCAAACGTAGTGTCTGACCCGTGCTCCCCGCCGTGCGACGCTCACTACCCCCAGAAACCGGCGCGCCCCCACGCCAATGCACCCGTGGAACCGGCTCTGCCGGGCCACCGGGTGCGTCCCCCCTCGGGGGAAGCGGCGCAGCCGCTCAGGGGGACTACCAATCCTTCCCGTGGAACCGGCTTCGCCGGGCCACCGGGTGCGTCCCCCTTTGGGGAAAGACGCGCAGCGGCTCAGGGGGCAACCCTTCACGGGGGCAGCCGCCTCATGCTCGTGAACGCCTCGAACTCCCAGCTGCGCATCGCCAGCAGCAGGGTGTAGCCCTCCAGCTCGCGGGGCGGCAGTTTCTGGTCGGCCAGGTGCTGCTGCGCAAAGTCCTGCGCCACGCGCTGCATGCGCTCCATGAACGCGGGCGCCAGGCCCCGGCTGATGGTGCCGTGCACCAGCAGCACGCCTTCGCCCGATCCGTCGAAGCTGCCCGCAAAGTAGTCGAGCAGCGCGTGCTCGCGAAAGTAGTTCATCACCGGGCCGTGGGGCCGCCAGCGGAAGGTCTTGGCGAGCTTGAGGCGGTAGCGGTTCAGCGGCCGCAGCTCGATGATGCCGATGCGGTCGAGCTGCGCCAGGTACTTGATGCCCTCGGCTTCCGACAGGCGGTACGTGGTGGTCACCTGCTCCAGCGTCCACTGGCTCAGCACGCAGATCGCCATCAGCAGCAGCTTCTTGTCCGCGACCACGGCGCGCTCCTGCTCCTGCGTCAGCTCCTTGAGCAGCGGCTGGCTCTCGGCCACGCGGCGCGCCAGGTCGGCAAAGTCCAGCGCCAGCGCGCGGCAGATGGCGTCGATGCGCGACAGCGGCATATCGCCTTTGGCGAGCATGCGCTTGACGCTGGATTCGGCCATGCCCAGGGCCTGCGCCAGGTCGGCATAGGTCATCTGGGCGCTCTTGAGTTCTTTCTTCAGGGCGGTGACGAGGTCGGCAGTGGTGCTCATGGGTGGGGGTCCTCCGGGGTATCGATTATCAATACCCAGAGTGGTCGGGGTGGCGCCTTGCGCGACTTTCGGGTGGGTGACGGGGCAGGGCTCCCGACACTGCGCTCCATCTCGTTCCACCAACTCCTGAAAGACGGTCCCGCATGTCCCCCTCCTACCTGTCATCCCCCGCGCGCAGGCCCGGCCTGTCGCGCACTGAAGCGGCCCTGCTCGGGCTGGCCGTGCTGCTGGCGGCGCTGGCGCTGTTCGGCCCGGTGCTGCCCGCCAGCGTGCACCAGCACGACTTTGCCGACCAGCGCGTGCTCTGGGGCATCCCTTGTGCCATCGATGTGCTGAGCAACCTGCCGTTCGCCGCTGCGGGCGTGTGGGGCCTGTGGTGGCTGCGCGGTGTGGAGCGGCGCGCCATCGACGGTGCCTCCCGCGCTGGCGCACACCTCTTCTTCGCCGGCCTGGTGTTCACGGCCATCGGCTCCACGCTGTACCACCTGCTGCCCAACGATGCGGGCCTGCTGTGGGACCGGCTGGGCATGGTGCTGCCCTTCGCGGGCCTGCTGGGCCTGGCCGCAGCGGGCCGGGTGAGCAGCCGCGCTGGCTGGGCCGCGATGGGCGCGGTGCTGCTGGCGGGCCCTGCCGCCGTGCTGTGGTGGTGGCACACCGCCAACCTGCTGCCCTGGGCGGTGGTGCAGTTGGGCGGCATGCTGGTCGTGCTGGTGCTGGCCCTGCTGCCCCGGCGCGCGGGCACGCTGCCGGTGCACCTGGGGGCGGTGATCGCGATGTATGGGCTGGCCAAGCTCTTTGAAGCGGCCGACCACGCGGTGTTCGACGCCACGGCGCAATGGGTGTCGGGCCACAGCCTCAAGCACGTGCTGGCTGCGGGTGCAGCCTGGCCGGTGCTGATGGCGGTGGAGGCTTTGCGCCACAAAGCAACGACCGGCACCATGTTCATCATCCGCACCGGGCAGAATGGCGCCCACACCGTGGGTGTCGCGCGCACTGTGCGCGCCGGTACCTGCCAGAACACGGCCACTGCCCCTGTCGCCGCGACAGGAGCAGCTGCCACCGCCGACCCATCGGCTACGAGGAGAAACGCATGACCCCCGCCGAGTCCACCGCATCGAGCGTGCCCCCTGCGCAGGCCGCAGGCCACCCCGCCCACGGGCATAACGGGCAACATGGGCCACAGGGTCATGAGGACCCGAACCAGTTCGCGCTGCTGCGCCAGCGGCGCTTCGCCCCGTTCTTCTGGACGCAGTTCTCCGGCGCGGCCAACGACAACCTCTTCAAGTTCGCCTTCACCGTGATGGTGACCTACCAGCTCAGCGTGGGCTGGCTGCCGCCCGCGATGGCGGGGCTGGTGATCGGCGCGCTGTTCATCCTGCCGTTCCTGCTGTTCTCGGCCACATCGGGCCAGCTGACCGACAAGTACGACAAGACGAAGATGATCCGCTTCGTGAAGAACCTGGAGATCGCCATCATGCTGGTGGCGGCCGCCGGGTTCGTTGCGGGCAACGTGCCCATCCTGCTGCTGTGCACCTTCCTGATGGGCGTGCACTCCACGCTGTTCGGGCCGGTCAAGTTCGCCTACATGCCCCAGGTGCTGAGCGAGCGCGAGCTCACCGGCGGCAACGGCATGGTCGAGATGGGCACCTTCGTGGCCATCTTGCTGGGCAACGTGGCGGGCGGCCTGCTGGTGGCGCTGCCCGGCATCGGCCACACGACGGTGGCCATCGCCTGTGTGGCGCTGGCGCTGGTGGGGCGGGTGGTGGCGCAGTTCATCCCGTCGGTGCCGGCCACCGACCCGGGCCTCACCATCAACTGGAACCCTTTCACCGAAACCTGGCGCAACCTGCAGCTGGCGCGGCAGAACGTCGTGGTGTTCCGCTCGCTCTTGGGCATCAGCTGGATGTGGTTCTTCGGTGCGGTGTTTCTGAGCCAGTTTCCAAGCTTGGCCAAGGAGGTGCTGCACGGCAACGAGCAGGTGGCATCGCTGCTCTTGGTGGTGTTCTCCATCGGCATCGGCATCGGCTCGCTGCTGTGCGAGGTGCTCTCGCGCCGCCATGTCGAGATCGGCCTGGTGCCGCTTGGGGCCATCGGCATGAGCGTGTTCTCCATCGACCTGTACTTCGCGTCGCGCAGCCTGCCTGCGTCCGAGATCATGGGCCTGGCCACGTTCTTGTCGCAAAGCCAGCACTGGCGCGTGATGATCGACCTGGCCCTGCTGAGCCTGTTCGCCGGCCTGTACAGCGTGCCCATGTACGCGCTGATCCAGATGCGCAGCCAGCCCACGCACCGGGCGCGGATCATCGCGGCCAACAACATCCTGAATGCGCTGTTCATGATCGGCAGCTCGCTGATCGCCGGGGCCCTGCTGGGCGCGGGCTTCACGGTGCCGCAGATCTTTTTGTTCACCGGCCTGGCCAACGCGGTGGTGGCGTTCTACATCTTCATGCTGGTGCCCGAGTACCTGCTGCGCTTCGTGGCCTGGGTGTCCTCGCGCTTCGTGTACCGCTTCAAGGTGCACGGCGACCAGCACCTGCCCACCACCGGCGCGGCCATCCTGGCGTGCAACCACGTGAGCTTCATCGACGCGGTGCTGCTCATGGCCGCCAGCCCGCGCCCCATCTACTTCGTGATGGACCACCGCATCTTCCGCGTGCCGGTACTGGGCTGGCTGTTCCGCCTGGCCAAGGCGATCCCGATCGCGCCGTACAAGGAAGACCCCGCGACCTACGACGCGGCCTTCGAGCGCGCGGCCCAGGTGCTGCGTGAGGGCGATCTGCTGGCCATCTTCCCGGAGGGCGGCATCACCAAGGACGGCCAGCTGCAGGAGTTCAAGGGCGGCATCATGAAGATCATCGAGCGTGCGCGCGAAGAGGGCGTCGAGGCGCCCGTGATTCCCATGGCGCTGACCAACCTGTGGGGCTCGTATTTCAGCCGCATCGAAAAAGGCGGCGCCATGGTGCGGCCGTTCCGCCGCGGGTTCTACAGCCGCGTGGGCTTGAATGTGGGTGCGCCCATCGCTGCGCGCGACGTACAGCCGGCCACGCTGCGCGAGCAGGTGGCGCGCCTGCTCTGAGCCTGGTTTGCCGTCAACGGACCGCACCCGCGCCCACGGTGGGCATGCGGGCCGCGGTCACGCTCACTCCGCCTTGATGTTCGCGCGCTGCGCAATCGCGCGCATGCGCGGCAACTCGTCCTCGATCTGGGCCTGCACCGCGTCGCCGCTGGCGTAGGCCTGCTCCAGCCCGCTGGCGATGAGCTTGCTGCGGATCTCTGCATCGGCCATGGTCTCGGCCAGCGCCTTGCCCAGCTTGGCCTTGGCATCGGCGGGCAGGCCGCGCGGCGCCACCACCGCCAGCCACGAGTCCGCGGCAAAGCCCGCAAAGCCGCTTTCGGCCACCGTGGGCACATCGGGCAGCTGCGTGGCCCGCGTGGCGCCGGTGACCACGATGGGCTTGATCTTGCCGCCCTTGAGCTGCGGTAGCGCGGCGGCCACCGTGTCGATGGTGAACGGAATCTGCCCGCCGATCAAATCGCTCATGGCGGGCGCGCTGCCGCGGTAGGGCACGTGCATCAGCTTGACGCCGGTGGCCGACCACATCAGCTCGGCCGCGAAGTGGCCCGTAGTGCCGCTGCCGAACGAGCCGTACGAGAACTTGTCGGGCGCGCGGTTCACCGCGGCGATCAGCTGCTTCAGGTTGCTCACCGGCGCATCGCGGTGGGCCAGCAAAATCAGCGGCACGCGCGCCACCATGCCCACGTGCTCGAAGCTCTTGACCGGGTCGTAGGGCAGCTTGTTGTTGAGCGCCGGATTGACGGTGAAGGTGGAGCCCGAGCTGATCAGCAGGGTGTAGCCGTCCGCCGGTGCATTGGCCACGAACGATGCGCCCACGATGGTGCCCGCGCCCGCCTTGTTTTCGATCACCACGGCCTGGCCCAGGCGCTCGCCCAGCTTCTTGCTGATGAGCCGGCCCACGATGTCCACCGCGCCGCCCGGCGGGAAGGGCACGATGAGCTGGACGGGTTTGGCGGGGTAGCCGTCTGCGCGGGCCAGGGGCGATAGACCCAGGCCTGCGGTGGCTGCGATCGCAGCGATGGACAGGGCGACGCCAGTGCGTCGCGTCAGAGGCAAGCGGTTCATTCGGCGATCCTTCGGATGAGGGCTGGTTGTGTTCAGCCATTGCTACCTGCGGACAGGGTCCAGGATGCGCCAGTCTTCGTTTCGCTCTGGCGGCCCGCCAGGGCCTGTCGCTACCACGGAAGTTCGATCAGCCGCCATGGACCCAGGAAGGCCCGGTGCCATGGCGGTGGGACCCGGCGGCGTGCTCGGGTCCGAGGGAATGCAAAGGCGAAAAAGGAGAGGCGCTCAGATCAACGACAGCCCGGCCAGCCGGCACAGGCGTTGCTGCTCCGTCTCCTCGCGCGGCGCGTCAGCCGTTGCGAAAAAGAAAGCTGTAGGCGTTGAGCGCCGGCACCCCTCCCAGGTGCGCGTACAGAACGCGAGAGCCTTCGGGGAATTCGCCCTTGCGCACCATGTCGATCATGCCGTGCATGGACTTGCCTTCGTACACCGGGTCGGTGAGCATGCCTTCCTGGCGCGCGCACAGGCGGATGGCTTCGAGCGTGCCCTCGTTGGGCAAGCCGTACTCGGGGCCGCCGTAGCGCGTGTCCAGCACCACGTCCTCGGCCGTGATCTCCTGGCCCAGCTCCACCAGCTTGGCCGTGTTCTGTGCGATGCGCAGCACCTGGGCATGCGTCTTTTCGGGCTTGGCCGAGGCGTCGATGCCGATCACCTTGCGCGCGCGGCCGTCGGCCGCAAAGCCCACCACCATGCCGGCCTGCGTGCTGCCCGTGACCGAGCACACGACGATGTAGTCGAACTGGAAGCCCAGCTCTTTTTCTTGCTGGCGCACTTCTTCGGCAAAGCCCACGAAGCCCAGGCCGCCGTACGGGTGCTCGGAGCACCCGGCCGGGATGGGGAAGGGCTTGCCGCCGGCCTTCTTCACGTCTTCCATGGCCTGCTCCCAGCTGGGGCGGATGCCGATGTCGAAGCCCGCTGCGTCCAGGCGCACGTCAGCGCCCATGATGCGGCTCATCTCGATGTTGCCCACGCGGTCGTACACCGCGTCGGAGTAGTTGACCCAGTTCTCCTGCACCAGCACGCACTTCATGCCCAGGTGCGCGGCCACCGCGGCCACCTGGCGCGTCTGGTTGGACTGGATGCCGCCGATGGAGACCAGCGTGTCGTAGCCGCCCGCAATCGCCTCGGGGATGAGGTATTCGAGCTTGCGCGTCTTGTTGCCGCCAAAGGCCAGGCCCGAGTTGCAGTCCTCGCGCTTGGCGTACAGGTGCACCTTGCCGCCCAGGTGGGCCGACAGGCGCGGCAGCGCGGTGATGGGCGAGGGCCCGAAGGTGAGCGGATGGCGGGCGAATTTCTGCAGGTTCATGGCGGTTTCCTCAAGCGGTGATGGGGCGCAGACCGGGGCGTCTGCCGTGCATCCATCGTAGGAAAACACGCACCTAACGGGGTTGTGAACTCTGCGTGAAATTTGGCGTTTTGATGCTGCTCAATGAATAATGGATGATGGAAATTTTGGTGATGAACAAATGAGCGCAACAAAAGTTCGTGCAAAGAATGTGGATGCCATGGAGGAAACGCTGGAGGCCCTGGACCGCACCGACAAGGCCATCCTGCGGCTGCTGCAGCGCGACGCATCGCTGTCGAACGTGGCGCTGGCCGCCAAAGTGCACCTGAGCCCGCCCGCCTGCCTGCGCCGCGTGGAGCGGCTCAAGCGCCTGGGGCTGATCGACAAGGTGGTGGCGCTGCTCAGCCCTCGCGCGGTGGGCGCGGGCATGCTGGTGATGATCGGCGTGGTGCTGGACCGCTCCACACCCGACTCGTTCGCGGCGTTCGAGAAGGCCGCGGCCAAGGTGTCCGGCTGCATGGAATGCCATGTGGTCACCGGCGAGTTCGACTACTTCATGCTGGTGCGCACGCGCGACAACGACAGCTTCAACCGCCTGCACGCCGAGCAGCTGCTGTACCTGCCGGGCGTGCGCCAGGTGCGGTCGTTCATGGTGCTGCGCAATGTGCTGTCGACGACGGAGTTGCCGCTGGCGGTGTGATTCGCCAACTCGCGCTGCCAGAGTTCTCCCCCCAAAAAACAATACCGTTCGGGCTGAGCCTGTCGAAGCCTAGCGCGGCGCTTCGACAGGCTCAGCGTGAACGGGTAGTGGTGTTCTGGGATTGTTGCGGCAATCGGAAGGCCTCAGCGCGCTGACTCCCGCGCGCGCCCCGTCAGCCGGGCCCACACCGCCCCACCGAACACATTCACCACCAGCCCCGCCATCAGCAGCCCCGCGCCCGCAAAGTGCACCGGCTGCAGCGCCTCGCCAAACACCAGCCAGCCCGTGGTCAGCCCCACCACCGGCACCAGCAGTGTGAAGGGTGCCACGCGGTTCACGGGGTAGCGCGACATGAGGTACGTCCACAGCCCGAAGCCCAGCAGCGTGGAGATCCACGCGATGTACGCCACTGCGGCCATCGACTTCCAAGACAGGTGCTGCACGGCCGCCAGCACCGCGCCGGGCCCGTCGATCCACAGCGACAGCGCCACGAAGGGCAGGGGCGCCACCAGGCTGGACCACACGATGAAGGCGAACTGGTTCATCGGCCCATGCCGGCCCACGGCGCGCGTCACGATATTGCCGCAGCCCCACATCGCCGCCGCCGCCACGGTGAGCGCAAACCCCGCCAGTGGCATGGACGCGCCGTGCGCGCTGCCGATCAGCACCAGCCCCACGGCCGCCAGCGCCAGGCCCGCCACCTGGTTGCCGTGCCACGGCTCGCGCAGCCACCACGCGGCCAGCAGCAAGGTGAAGAACGACTGCGCCTGCAGCACCAGCGACGCCAGGCCCGAGGGCATGCCGATGTGGATGGCGGTGAACAGCAGCGCGAACTGGGCCACCGCCATCGTCATGCCGTACAGCAGGTACAGGCGCAGCGGCACCTTGGGCGGCCGCACGAACAGCAACGCCGGGAAGGCCGCCAACAGGTAGCGCAGCGCGCCCAGCAGCATGGGCGGAATGTCGGCCACGCCCACCTTGATGACGGCGAAGTTCAGCCCCCAGACCACGATGACGAGCAAGGCCAGGCAGAGGTCGCGGGGGCGCAGGGAGGTGTTCATGGCAGGGTGGCAGCGGGGGCAGCAACAGCAACGGCAGCAGTGGCTGTGATTGTCCGACAGCCACGGGGCCCGCGCCGCGCGTGGCCGGCCGGATTTCGGTCAGAAACGGACACGCCCTGCACGTGCCCGGTGGGCGGTATCAGCCTGCCTCGACGGCGAAGCTCAGACCCGCGTTTGCCTGCAGCCGCGCGATCAGCGTATCGCCCATCGCGGGCGCCGTGGTCCAGATGCCGCCGGGGGTGTCCGGCGCGTCCTGCAGCAGGCACACGGCGGCCTCGGCGATCATCTTGGAGGTGGAGCCGTAGCCCGGGTCGCGGTCGCCCTTCACGCCCACGCGCAGGGTGTTGCCTGCCGCGTCGGTGCCGAGGAACAGCACGTCGTAGAAGCCCGCATCGCGCTCTTCGCGCGAGGGGCCTTCGCCGGGCTTGGGGCCCTTGTCGGAGCCGAGCGACTTGTCGCCCGCCACGGCGTTGGCGATCGCTTCGCCCTTTTCGCCGGTGCCGGTGATCAGCATCTCGTCGTAGACAAAATCGGCGCCGTAGGCGTGCTGCAGCAGGAAGTTGGAGCGGTGCACGTTGCGCGTGTTGATCGCGGCCATCACGAAGGGGGCGACCCACACACCCTCACCGCCCGGGCCTGCCAGGGCCTCGTCCAGCATGGGCTTGTGGCCGGTGGGCTGGCGCGGGCCTTCGAAGCCGGGCGTCAGCGAGAACGGGTTCTTGAGCAGGTCCAGAACGGCAGGGTTGCCGGCGGCGGCGGCCATGGTGGCCTTCAGGCTCGCCGCGGTGCCGCCCGAGAACGTGCCTTTCATCTTGCGCACCCGGCCGCGTACCCGCGGTGCGGGGTGGCCGAAGCGCTGGCCGAATTCCTTTTGCAGCAGGAACACGCCCAGGTCGAACGGGATGGAGTCGAACCCGCACGAGAACACGATGCGCGCGCCGCTGGCTTGGGCAGCGGCTTCGTGCGCGTCGATCATCTGGCGCATCCAGGCGGGCTCGCCGCACAGGTCCACGTAGTCCACGCCGGCCGCGGCGCAGGCGGCCACGAGTTCGTTGCCGTACATCTGGTAGGGGCCCACGGTGGTCAGCACCAGGCGGGTTTGGGCCATCAGGGCGTGCAGGCTGGCGGCGTCGGTGCTGTCGGTCACGATCAGCGGGGTGTCGGCGGGGGCGCCGACTTCGTCACGCACGGCGGCCAGCTTGTCGGCGCTGCGCCCGCCCATGGCCCAGCGCAGGCCGCTGCCGGCGGGGTAGCGCTGCAGCAGGTATTCGACGACCAGGCGGCCGGTGAAGCCGGTGGCGCCGTGGACGACGATGTCAAAGGGTTTGGCGGTGGTCATGGGGCGGTCTCCGTGCGGGCGTTGCAGCAGTCAAAGGCTGCGATTGTCAAAGACAAGCGGGTGCAATCATGTCGCCCAGGTGCCCCGGTCTATGCGGTAAAAGTATCGCTATCCGATACCAACGAGCCGGGCAGCCGCCACTGGCGCAACCCGCTGGCGGTGGCGGCGGGCGGGCGCGGCACTATCCGCTGCGTGTTCAACCACGGCCCTTTCAGGCCACCCCACTTGTATGTCGTCTTCTTCCACCCTCATCCAGCGTGACACCCGTGCATGGCAGCTCCAGGTGTGGGTCTCGTTCGGCCTGGCTGTCTTCTTGTGCGCCGTGGGGCTGGCCTGGTTGCCGGGCGAACAGCTGGAGCAGGCGTTCATGGTGATGGGCTATGTGTTCTGCCTCTCGGCCGCGTTCGTGCTGGCCAAGTTCGTGCGGGACAACGAGAGCGCCGCGCGCCGCGGTGCGGGCGATACACCGATGTGGAAGCTGGTGGTCTGGGGCGGCTTCGTGGTGGCCATGGGCCTCACCGGCTGGGGCCTGTTCGGCATGGAGATCAACGTGACCTACAAGGCCTTTCTGGGTGTGAGCTGGCTGTACCTGATCACCACCGCCTTCACGCTGGCCAAGATGCTGCGCGACCGCCACGAGGCGGACCTGCTCGAAGCGCGCCTGCAAGGCCGCCGCGAAGCTACCGCAGCACATCCTGCTACGTCTGGTAACAACGCCAGCTGAGTTTCCGTCTTTCGCCATGAAGCCATGGCGGATGCTCGGAGGTTGCCCTGAAAAATCCGGTGCTGTAGCGCTACTGCGCAGCACCTCCCGCGAGGAGTGAAACCATGAAGACATTGCCCAAGATCCTGACCCTTGCCCTGGCCGCCGGCCTGCTGTGCACGCTGGCTGCCCTGCCCGCACGGGCGCAGAGCGAGGCTTCGGCCGCGCTGTCGCTGCTGCCCATCGCGTCGGTGGTGGGCACGGCCTCGGTGGCGTCTGCCGCCGCTGGCGCGATCGTGACGGTGCCTGCTGCGCTGTCGGTCGCCGGTGCGGTGCTGACGGTGAAGACGGTGGAGGCATCGGCCACCGGCACGGTGTACCTGCTGGAGCGCGCATCGGACGGCGCCCGGGTCAGCGTCGAGGTGGCGGGCCGGGGCGTGGGCGCATCGGCCCATGGCGTGGGCACCGTGGTGACCTGCAGCGTGATCGGCACGGGCGTGGTGCTGTCGGTGGCGGGCGAGGCGATCGCCTTTGTGCCCAACGCCATCGGCCGTGCGCTGCTGCACAACGAGCGTCTGTAAGGGCACCGCCATGAATATGCAGCTGATGACCGTGACGACCCCGGCGCAGGCCCGCGTGCGCTCTTCTTTCAACCCTGCCATGCTCGGCCTGGCCCTGGTGGCGGGCGCGGCCTTGCTGGCTGCGCCTGCGGCCCACGCAGGCCGCTCCTGCGAGGCCGCCAAGCCCGTGCCGGCCAAGGTGATCGAGCGCGGCATGCAGTTGGCCCAGCAGACCTCGGCCGCGCTGGATGCGGAGCATGCGAAGTCCGGCGCGCAGGTGGTGGTGCTCGGCCGCGCGGGGCAGGACCTCTCCAAGTACGGCCTGCGCTATTCGCACCTGGGCTGGGCCTACAAGACGCCCGATGGCCCCTGGCGCGTGGCCCACAAGCTCAACGAATGCGGCACGGCCGTGGGCTACCTGTACCGGCAGGGGCTGGGCGAGTTCTTCCTGGACGACCTGTGGCGCTACGAGGCCGTCTACGCCGTGCCCACGCCCGAGGTGCAGCAGCGCCTGCTGGCCGTGCTGCTGGACACCGCCCGCACCAAGACGCTGCAGCACCCGCCCTACAGCATGGTCAGCTACGCGTGGGGCCGCAAGTACCAGCAGTCCAACCAGTGGGCGCTGGAGACCCTGGCCGTGGCCATGGAGCCCGCCACGGTGCGCAGCCGCGAGCAGGCGCAGGCCTGGCTGCAGTTCAAGGGCTACGAGCCCACCACGCTCAAGCTGGGGCCGCTCACCCGCATGGGCGGGCGCGTGGGCTCGGCCAACATCGCGTTCGACGACCACCCCAGCGACAAGCGCTTCTCGGACCGCATCGAGACCGTCACTGTCGATTCGGTGCTGGCGTGGCTGCAGCGTGCGCAGCTGGCGTCGGCCCCGGTGACCATCAAGAATTGAATGAAAAGTGCTGCTACCGCTTGATGGTCAAGCGCTGGCAGCTATCAAAACAGAAGCGTTACGCTTCAGGCACCCGTGAGGAGCAAACGACCATGAGCAAATCCCTGCGACTATCGGAGAAGTGGTTTCGCCGCGGCCTGTGGCTGGTGGCGGTGGTGTTCGCCAGCTTCCTCATCGGGCTGGGCGGCACCATCGTGGGCGACCTGCCCAAGGTCGAGACGCCGCTGCAGGTGGACGACTTCCTCGACCGCGCCGCCGCCGAGAAGCTGCGCGCGCAGGTCAAGGAGGCGCGCCAAGCCGAGCAGGATGCGCAGACCGCGCTGGAGCAGGCGCAGCTGCAGCGCAGCAAGGCCCGCAGCGAGACCCAGGCCGCGCGCGAGACGTTCAACAACTGGCTCGCCACCCGCTCCGCCACGCAGCGCGCCGACCAGGACCCCGAGGTCATCGCCCGCACCCAGGCGCTCGATGGGCTCAAGCTCGCAGAACGCACCACGCAGCACGCCGTGGAGCGGCAGCAGCAGGCTGCGCTGGATGCGCGCCAAGCCGCTGCGGCCACGCAGGAGCGCCTGAACACCCTGGAGGCCGAGGGCTACGTGAAGCTCGAGGCCGAGCGCCGCAAGGTCGACTTGCGCGTGTTTCTGTACCGATTGGCGCTCACCTTGCCGCTGCTGGTGATTGCGGGCTGGCTGTTCTTGAAGAAGCGCAAGGGCACGTACTGGCCGTTCGTGTGGGGCTTCATCTTCTTCGCGCTGTTCGCGTTCTTCGTGGAGCTGGTGCCCTACTTGCCGAGCTACGGCGGCTATGTGCGCTACGTGGTGGGCATCGGCGTCACGGCGCTGGTGGGGCGCTACGCCATCCTGGCGCTCAACCGCTACCTGGAGCGCCAGAAGCAGGCCGAGGCCCTGCCCGACCAGGAGCGCCGCAAGGAACTGAGCTACGACCTCGCCCTGGCCCGCCTGGCCAAAAGCGTGTGCCCCGGCTGCGAGCGGCCGGTGGACCTGAAGAACGAGAAAATCGACTTTTGTCCGCACTGCGGCATCGGCCTGTTCGACCACTGCGGCACTTGCACCACACGCAAGAGCGCGTTTGCCAGGTTCTGCCATGCCTGCGGCAGCGGGGCAGGGGTCAAGCTGGCGCAGGAGTGAGGTGGCGGAGGTAGCGGCGACGCTACTTCGAGTGCGGAGAGGTTGGAGGGTTGTGGTTGGAAGAACGATGCGCCAATACCGGGGCTCCCCGCAAATGTTTGGTGCCCCAGGCCTGGGAATAGGCACGCTCTAAGCCAGAGCACCCGTGGAACCGGCTCCGCCGGGCCACTGGGTGCGTCCCCCTCAGGGGGAAGCCGCGCAGCGGCTCAGGGGGGAGCCGTCCCTACCCCACCACCACCCGGTTGCGCCCCTCGGCCTTGGCCCGGTACAGCGCGGTGTCGGCGGCCAGCAGCAGCACTTCCAGGTCGGCATCTCCACCCAGGGTGGCGCTGTGCACCAGCCCGATGCTCACCGTGGCGTGCTGCGGTGATCCCTGGCCCGTGGCGAAAGGCTCTTGCTCCACGGCGATGCGCAGGCGCTCGGCGATGGCGTGTGCCTCGGCGGGGGACACGCCGGGCAGCACTGCGGCGAACTCCTGCCCGCCCATGCGGCCCAGCAGGTCCTCGGGGCGCAACGCGGTGGCCATGATCTTGGTGATGCCGATGAGCAACTGGTCGCCCGCGCTATGCCCGTTCTGGTCGTTGACCTGCTTGAAATGGTCCACGTCCAGCATCATCACCGCTGCGCCGGCGCAGCCGCGCTGGTGGCGCGCCACCAGCGGGTCGCCCTGCTTGAGCAGTGCGCGGCGCGCCAGCACGCCGGTCAGGTCGTCGTGGCGTTTGGCGTGGTCCATGCGGCGCAGCGCTTGTGCCCGGGCGGCGCTGGCGCAGGCCACGGCCAGCGGCCCCAGTGCCAGCAGCGTCACGCCCACGCGCAGCGAGAACACGTCGCCCGCATGGGCCGGCGTGAAGTTGAGCACCCCGGTGGCCACGCCCGCCATGGTCCACAGGCACACCACCAGCGACAGCAGGCTGGCGGTGAAGGTGCTGTAGCTCAGGGCGCACCACAGCAGCCCGGGCACGACAAAAGCCAGCATGCCGGGCCCGCCGATCACGGTGCGGACGCCTTCGGCCAGCAGCAGCGAGCTGACGGGCGCCACGCGCCAGAACATCGATGTCCACGTGGTGCCCTGTGCTGCGGTGGCCGCAGGCACCAGCGGCGCGGGGTCGTCGGCGCGCGGGGCGGCCAGCACCACGGGCACGATCAGCATGTAGTTCATGAGCTCGGTGCTGAACCACAGCGACAGCAGGTCGGACCACGGCGCGTTGAAGTACACCGGTGCGGCGCCGCAGCCTGCAAGCGCGCCCACGGCACTGGCCGTCAGGGCGGCCAGCAGGAGGTACAAGGCCGATACCGTGCGCCGCAGGCGCAGGGTGTTCTCGTCCAGCCGGCGCAGTACCAGCCAGCCCGCCGTGGCGCTGAGCAAATTGGCCGCATTGAGCCACAGCGCCATGCCCCACTGGCTACCCGTGAGCAGGTCGGCCGCCACATAGCCCAGCCCGGCGGCAATCCAGGCGGGGGGCCGTGCCAGGGTGGGGTAGCGCACCAGCAGGCCCAGCAGCAGTGCATTGGCCGGCCAGAAGGCCGACAAAAAGCCGATGGGCCGCGCGAAGATGCCCACCAGGCAGGCGCCGAAAACCAGCAGTCCCAGGCCGGACCAGACAAGCGCCGGTGACAGGGGCCGGGCGGGGGCAAGGGTGCGGAACATGCGTGGAAATGGGGGGGCGCGGCAGGACGACGGCGTCCACTCGATTGTCTCTGTCAGCAGGCTTACAGACCATTTCTTCGCACCTATCAGAAACTTCTGTTGACATTCTCCAACAATATGTAACGTCAGTGTGGAGGGTCTGCAGGCGGTCGTCTTGCTGTGCTAGGTGCGCTGCCAAGCACGCGGCAATGTGCAAGCCAGCCAGGTGCGGCAGGCCTTCGCGCGGATGGTGCGCGGCGGCGGCTAGCGTCTGCGCCAGCGCTGCATCCAGTGGCGCCGCAGCACGCGCGCCACGCGCCAGGCCCACGACGCACGGGCGCGCTCCAGCACTCGGTGCTTGAAGCCCATCCAGTGGGTGTAGGCCCAGGCAAACCAGCGCAGCTGCATCAGCGCGGGCTGGGTGAGGGTGAACAAACGCGCCACCACGGCCGTCCCCACCACCTTGGCCAGCGCAATCACCAGCATGCCCAGCACCACGTGCCCTTGCCCCATGGCCAACAGTGCCAGCAGCTTCACGGGCAGCAGCAAGGCAGTGGGCAGTGCGAACAGCGCCACCGCCGCCCAGGGCGGCCGGGACCGTACCCAGCCCTCGATCCAGCGCAGCCCCGGCCAGCGCCCGATGCGTGCCAGCAGGTGTTGCAGCGGCACCCAGCCCCATTCCTCGAACAGGATCACGAGCGCCAGCAGGCCGCTGACGAGGCCGGCCACCATGCGGCCGGGCCAGCGAAGCAATTGGTGCAGCAGGTTTGAAATGATGTTGGCCTCCAGCGCCAGGTGAGCCGGTCCCTGGTCGCTATGGTTGATGTGCCCGGTGGTGGGTTTGCCCCCCGGCGTGATGGGCGTGAAAGCCCCGCACACTCATGGACTGCGTTTGCGCAGCAGCATACCGCTGTGGGCGCAGCGGCTCTGGTGACTCCGGTTTGTGATTCTCTTGGTTGCCGCGGGCAGCTGAAGTATCCGCCAACGATACCGCCAGACCCGTGCCATGCCACCGCCCCCGAAATGCCGCTGGCATGCAGCGCAGTGCGCCAATCATCGGCGCCACGAGCATGTGCTTGTGTCTCAAGGAGCCTTATGGGCTTGCTTTCTTTGCCTTCGATCCGCCAACGCGCCGTGACGGGCCTGGCCCTGTCCGCTGCCGTGGCGGCCCTCAGCGGGTGCTACGTGGCACCCATCCAGCCGGTGCCGGCGCCCGTGATGGTGCAGGTCCCCGCGCCACCTGCGCCTGCGCCTGTCACGCTGGCGGTGCGCCTGTACCCCGCCAACGACCAGGCAACCGCGCTGGGCGTGGTGCACGCGGTGGTCACCAACGATCTGCATGGCCGGGGCACTTTTCAGGCCAACATTCTGGGGGAATCGTTCATGGGCGAGGCCACGCGCAAGGCCGGGTCGTCCCGCGAAGGGCTCGCCAGTGGCGCGGGCAGCCGGGGCAGCTACCTCAGTTGCCAGTATTCGATGAACTCGTCCACGCTGGGCATGGGGTCGTGCCGCCTGTCGAACGGCGCGCTGTTCACCATGCACGTGGGCGGCTGACGCCGCGATTCCTCAGGGCAAGGGTTGCCCGGCGGCTGCCACGTCGGTGGCTGGTTGGCCGCCCTTGAGGTGCCCTACGTACTGCAGGGCCTGCTTGATCTGCACCGACGGCACGTCGCCCTCGCGCATGTGCAGCAGATCGGCGGGGCTGATTAGCAGTGCCGAGGCGTCGGTCAGCGGCAGCTGGGCGGCGCGGTAGGCCTCCAGCACCAGCTGCGAACAAAAGAAGCGGTCGTTGCGGGCCGCGCCCAGCTGGATGGCAGCGATGCCGCGGATGCAGGCGTCGCGCACGCTGCCCGGCACGAGCGGCAGCTCGCAGTACTTGCGCTGCAGGGTGAAGGGGGCCTGCAGCACGATGCCCGTGGTGTTGTACTTCTTGCCGTCCTGCGCCTGCGCAAAGGAGCGCATCGCCGTGGCGTGCTCGTCGGTCACGCCCGGGTGGCGAAAGGCGACGATGGTGGCTTCATCGGCCACGAACTCGGCCGTGCTGCGCATGCGCACGCCCGAGCCCACCGCTTCGATGATCCGGTCGTCACCGAGATAGAGCGCCGCATGGCTCACGGGCGACAGCGTGATGGCGCGGATGCCCAGCGAGTTGATGCCGTTGGTGGCCGACAGAATGATGTCTCCGGCCCGCAAATCCTGCGCGCTGATGGACTGCCCTCCATTCGCGGGGGTGAGGAGGCTGCTGTTTTGCAGCTGCAGCGTGGGCAGGCCGTTGTCCGCATCGCGGCCGATGCGCGTGGCGCAGCCGCTGGCAGCCACCACCACCGCCAGGAGCGCGCACAACGCGGCACGGTTGCTGCGGCCGAAGGGGCGGGAGAGTGCCGCGAGCTTGTGGAGTTGTGCCATGGTGGGTGCCGGTGGGGTTGCTGAACGAGGGCGTCAGACGCCGCGCGCGCGCTCGGCCTTGAACTGCGCGCGGAACTGCGCAAAGGCGCCGGCGTCCAGCGACTCGCGCACTTCGGTCATGAGGTTCAGGTAGTAGTGCAGGTTGTGCACGGTGGTGAGCATGGGGCCGAGCATTTCACCGCAGCGGTCCAGGTGGTGCAGGTAGGCGCGGCTGAAGCCCTGTCGGCCACCGTCTTCCCACGACACGCCCGACATGCCCGCGCAGGCGTAGCAGGTGCAGCTGGTGTCCAGGGGCTGGTGGTCTGCCTTGTGGCGCGCGTTGCGGATCTTGAGGTCGCCATACCGCGTGAAGATGGTGCCGTTGCGCGCATTGCGCGTGGGCATCACGCAGTCGAACATGTCCACGCCGTCGGCCACGCCCTGCACCAGGTCTTCGGGCGTGCCCACGCCCATCAGGTAGCGGGGCTTGTGCGCGGGCAGGCGGTGCGGCGTGTGGGCCATGATGTCCAGCATCTCGTCCTTGGGCTCGCCCACGCTCACGCCGCCCACGGCGTAGCCGGGGAAGTCCATCTCGACCAGGCGCTCCAGCGACTCCTGGCGCAGGTGCTTGAACATGCCGCCCTGCACGATGCCGAAGAGTGCGTTGGGGTTGTTCAGGCGATGGAACTCGTCGTGGCTGCGCTGGGCCCAGCGCAGGCTCATCTCCATGCTCTTGCGGGCTTCGGCCTCGGTGGTGAGGTGGCCCTTGGTCTCGTACGGCGTGCACTCGTCGAGCTGCATCACGATGTCGGAGTTGAGCGTGGTCTGGATCTGCATGCTCACCTCGGGCGACATGAAGAGCTTGTCGCCGTTGACCGGGCTGGCGAACGTCACGCCCTCTTCGGTGATCTTGCGCATGGCGCCCAGACTCCACACCTGAAAGCCGCCCGAGTCGGTGAGGATGGGCTTGTCCCATTTCTCGAACCCGTGCAGCCCGCCGAAGCTCTGCATCACGTCGAGGCCCGGGCGCATCCACAGGTGGAAGGTGTTGCCCAGAATGATCTGCGCACCCATGTCGTGCAGGCTGCGCGGCATCACACCCTTGACGGTGCCATAGGTGCCCACAGGCATGAAGATGGGGGTCTGCACCACGCCATGGTTGAGCGTGAGCGTGCCACGGCGTGCGTGGCTGGAGGGGTCGGTCTTGAGAAGGTCAAACTGCAGCATGATGGGCCGTATTGTCCCAGACGGCCTGCGGCGATCTACGGTTGCCCGGCGGCCGCCACGGCCCACGGCGTTTTCAGGGGGCTTCCATCGGGTGGCAGACGCCCCATCGGCACGCAGGGACAAGGGCTGGCGCTGGCGCGGTGCGTGGCTACACTGATCCGTAACACGCGGACAACCCGCTCAAAGGAGACCTTCATGCTCAAGATCCTCATCGCCGTGGATGGCTCGGAACTCGCTCTGGATGGCGTTCACCATGCGCTGGCGCTGGTGAGGCAGGGCCTCCAGGCCAGCGTGGTGCTGGCCAACGTACAGGAGCCCGCCACGCTGTACGAGCTGGTGACCACGCGCGACCCCGACCTCATCGCCGCGGCCAGCCTGGAGGCGGGCGAGCACCTGATGGCGTCGGCGCGCACTTTGCTCGATGCCGCCGGCGTGCCGTACGAAACCGACATCGGTGTGGGCGACGTGGCCCACACGCTCGTCGACATGATCGAGCGCTCGGGCTGCCACATGGTCGTCATTGGCGCCAAGGGGCAGGGCGCGATCACCACGGCGTTGCTCGGCTCGGTGTCGCAGCAAGTTGCCAACGCGAGCCCCGTACCCGTGACCATCGTCAAGCATGCCGACGTGCTGGAAACGGTGGACGGTGATCTGGTGGAAGACGCACAGGCCTGATGGCTTTGCAGGCCGGGCGGAAGCGCCTGGCAGAAACAGCAAGGGCCGCGTGCTGCGGCCCTGGGATGGCTTCAGTTTGGCAAAGAAGGCCGCGTTACCCCGCGGCGTGCCGCGTCAGGCTGCCTTGCGAAACGGCTCCGAAGGCCGCTGCAGCTTGCCGTGCGGCAGCGTGGCCAGCCGGGTGAACATGCGGCGGCAATAACCGCTGATCCACAAACACTTGTTGAGCTCGTCCACCGGCAGCGGGCCGGACACCACGACGATGTCGTTGGCGGCCTCTTGGGCACCCGCTGCGCGCAGGCGGCGGCGGGTGTTGTTGGCCCAGGACTGGATGCGCGTGGGGCTGCCGTGCTGGTGCACCTCGCCCGTGTGCACATCGAACGCAATGGCGACAGTGTCGGTCTTGAGTTTGAACCTGCGCTCACCCGTGACGGTACTTGGCGTGTCGCGCATGTCGTACAGGTAGTAGCTGCCTGCCTTGAGCTGGTATTGCATGTCCATGGGTGTTCCTCTCTGTCGGCATTTTCGAGGGTGCACACGCAGGGCAGTGCCCAGTAAAACGGCTGAAAAGCCGCCCTTATCGCAGGCTGCGGCGGCCACCATGCCAGCGTCGGTGCGCGTGCGATTGTGGCGGCGCGCCGGCAGCATGGCGCAAAACTTGAGAGAGTTCTGGTAACGAGTTGTGATGGGTCTCGCCGGTCAGCTGCGCAACCCATGCCGTTGCCAAGGAAAGCCAGCCCGCACGAGCGGCGCAGCGCCTGATACTGGCGCTGCCCAAGCCAGCGCCACCGTGGAACTGGCTTTGCCAGGCCACGGGTGGCGTCCCCCTCAGGGGGAAGGCGCCGAAGGCGACTCAGGGGGAATTAAAAGTCCACCAAGCTCACACCCACGCTGAACACGGTGCGCTTGCGGTTGTAGTCGATCATGCTGTCGCCGTAGCCGCTGAACAGTGCGGTGTGCAGGCGCAGGTTGCTCTTGCCGCCCAGGGTCGAGCCCACGGCCTGCAGCCATTCCACGCGCACGGAGCCGCGGTCGGTGCTGGACAGCGAATGGCGCACGGTGGCGGACAGCGTGTTGTCCTTGTTGACGTTCCAGAACGCCGACAGCTCGCCGCGGCCGATGTAGTCGGCAATGCCGGGGTTGTCGTCGCTGCCCGAGCTTTCAGGAATGCGCTTCCAGATGCGGGCGTTCACGCTCACACTGTTGGACAGCTCCAGGCCCGTCATCATGTACACGCGGTTCCAGCTGCGCGACAGGGGCTTGCTCTGGCCGTTGGACTGGTGCACCAGCCCGACGCCGCTGTAGCGCCACTTCCAGCCGAACGGCAGCTCGGCCGTGGTGGGGTAGACGTACATGACTTCGGGTTCGTGGTCGGTGGCGCGGAAGGGGCGCGAGATCTCGGGCGTGAACAGCTGCCAGTACGACTGCTGGGTGTAGCCGAACCACACCGAATCCTTGAGCGTGGGGTGGCCCTGCGTGAGCAGGCCCTGCGCGACCTTGGTGCGCACCGACAGCTGGATGCGGTTCTCGGCGCGGCGGTAGGGGGTGGACTCGGTGGCCGAGTGGTCTGCCGCGTCCGACGTGGGCTGGCGGTTGACGTTGCTGCCAGCCACCACCGACAGCGTGATCGGGCGGTAGCCGCGGAAGCGGAAGGTGCCGCAGTCGGTGCCCGACTCCAGCTCCCAAAAACGCGACAGGTCGCTGTACTGCGCGTCGCGGCAGCCGTCGGTCTTGGCCACGTCGATGATGCGGGTGGCGGGCAGCGTGCTGTCCACGGGGGGTGGCACGGCGGCGGCATCGGTGGCCGCGCCTGCAGCACCTGCCGAGGCGCCGGGCGCCTTCCAGGTCTGCTCGGCCGACAACTGGTCGAAGCAGGCCAGGCGCGCCTGGTTGTCGGTCGACAGCGCGGCGCAGCGGCGCCAGCCAGCATCGGCACCTGCCGCCGCGGGGGCTGCTGCGGGCGCGGCCTGGGCCCAAACTGCGCCGGCCGGTGCCAGCGTGGCAATCACCAGCGCCGCAGTGCGGTGCAGTGCCCAGCGGCCGGGTGCTGCGGCAGCGGTCTGTCCCGGGGCCACGGTGCGTGCCGGCGCAGAACGCCAAGCGCCGCGCAGAGGGCTGCTGGAGCCGGGGGAGGGGTGTGCGCTGTGTTCCATGGTCCGCTTGTTTCCTTGCCGCAACTTCCACCGCCACCCAGCCTGTCCGGGTGGCACCAGTGCAAGTGCCGTTGATCGATTCATTCATGTCCGCGACAGCGCGGGTTCCCGGGCCATCCGCCTGCATCGCTGCCTGCATGGCTACCTGAAGAGGTCCGTGCTGCGTGCCGCTGCAATTCCAATTGCAATTCCAATTGCCGCCGCCACTGCCGCTGTTTCTGCGCTGTACGGTACCACGCACGTCCTGTGCCAGCCCCGTACACAGCATCTTGTGCCGCACCCCCCACGTCGCACCTTCTGCCCTCCGCTCCCGAACCTCCCGCCTTTCGCTAGCGGTGGTCAATGGCCAAGTCTGGTGGCGGTGTGGCGGGTGCTTTTCCCAGGTGTCCGATGCGTGCCAGCGGCCTCGCGGGTGCCGTGTTCCTGTCCACAGCAGCCGGGCGGGCCGGGCTGGATTGTGGGTGGTACCGGCTCCTGGCGCTTGTAGGATAAGCGCTGATAGCTATCAAAAGCAAAGCACCCGGCGCCAGTCTGCCGGTGTGTGGCGGTACCGCAACGGCGCTGCGGTGAGGGCTCGCTTCGCTGCGGGGCCTTTCAGGACACGGGCGGCGTGCTGTCCGCCAGGGCCTTCTTGGCCGCAAATTCGGCGCGCAGGGCCTTGAGCTTTTCGCGCGGGTCTTCGCGCACGGTGGTCTTGTCCAGGCCCATTTCGGCGATGAACCGGCTGGGCTGGGCCGACACCATCTCGCGGCCCTTCTTGCGCTTCTTGGTCCAGCTGACGGCCAGCGTGCGCTGGGCGCGGGTGATGCCCACGTACATCAGGCGGCGCTCTTCCTGCAGGCGCTGCAGGGTGTCGTCGCTCACCTTTTGCTGGCGGCCTTCGTCGTCGTCGAGCTTGAACGGCAGCATGCCCTCGGTCACGCCCACCAGCACCACGTGCGGCCACTCCAGCCCCTTGCTGGCGTGCAGGGTCGACAGCGTGACCATGTCCTGGTCCTTCTCGCGCTCGCTGATGGTGGACAGCAGCGCGATGGTCTGCGACACCTCCAGCAGGCTCTTGGTTTCCTTGGCCACCACGGCGCCGGCGGTGTCGTCGATCTGGCCGCCTGCGCGCTGGGCCATCCAGTCGCAGAACTCCATCACGTTGCTCCAGCGCGCGGCCGCCACCTTCTCGCTGTCTTCGTTGTCGTACAGGTGCTGCTCGTAGCCGATTTCCTTGAGCCACTCGTTCAGGAACGTGCGCGAGTCTTCGGCCCCATGCACGCGGCGCGCACTGTACTCCAGGTAGTTGATGTACCGGCCGAACTCGTGCAGCCCGTCCATGGCGCGCTTGGGCACTGCGGCGGGCAGCATGCCGTTGAACAGTGCGCCGAACATGCTTTGCTTGTGCTGCGTGGCAAACGCGCCCAGAGCGGCCAGCGTGGTGTGGCCGATGCCGCGCTTGGGGCTGGTGATGCAGCGCAAGAACGCCGGGTCGTCGTCGTTGTTGATCCACAGGCGAAACCAGGCACACAGGTCCTTGATTTCCGCGCGGTCGAAAAAGCTCGTGCCGCCCGACACCTTGTACGGAATGTTGGCCTTGCGCAGCGCTTTTTCGAACGGCTTGGCCTGGTGGTTGGCGCGGTACAGCAGCGCAAAATTCTTCCAGTCCGGCGGCGGGTTGCTGGCCGCGCGCAGGCTCTGGATGCGGGCCACGGCGCGGTCGGCTTCGTGCTCTTCGTTGTCGGCGTCCACCACGCGCACGGGCTCGCCCTCGCCCAGTTCGCTGAACAGCGTCTTGGGGAAGAGCTTGGGGTTGGGCCCGATCACATTGTTGGCCGCGCGCAGGATGGCGCTGGTGGAGCGGTAGTTCTGCTCCAGCTTGATGACCTTGAGCTGCGGAAAGTCCACCGGCAGCTTTTTCAGGTTGTCGAGCGTGGCGCCGCGCCAGCCGTAGATGGACTGGTCGTCGTCGCCCACGGCTGTGAAGTGGCCGCGCTCGCCCACCAGCAGCTTCAAGAGCTCGTACTGCGTGGCGTTGGTGTCCTGGTATTCATCGACCAGCACATGGCTGAGCAGTGCCTGCCACTTGGCGCGCACTTCGGGGAAGTCGCGCAGCAGGCGCAGCGGCATGCCGATCAGGTCGTCGAAGTCCACGCTCTGGTAGGCGGCCAGGCGCTCCTCGTAGCGCGCCATCAGCGTGGCGATGATGCGCTCGTTGTCGTCCGCCGCCTGGGCCAGCGCCTCTTCCGACGTGAGGCCCATGTTCTTCCACTTGCTGATGACCCACTGCCACTGGCGCGCCGTGGCCATGTCAGTGGTGCCGCCCGAGGCTTCCTTCAGGATGCCCGTCACGTCGTCGGCATCCAGGATGCTGAACTGGGGCTTCAAGCCCAGCACGCTGCCGTCCTCGCGCACCATGCGCACCCCGAGGGCGTGGAAGGTGCACACCAGCACCTCCTTGGCCCGCTTGCCGATGAGGTGCTGCGCACGCTCGCGCATTTCGGACGCCGCCTTGTTCGTGAAGGTGATGGCCGCGATGCGCTTGGGCTCCATGCCTTTTTCGATCATGTGGGCGATTTTCTGGGTGATCACCCGCGTCTTGCCGGAGCCCGCACCGGCCAGCACCAGGCACGCGCCATCGGTGTAGTGGACAGCCTGAAGCTGGGCGAGATTGAGACCGAACGACATGGGGAGGGAGGGGGGCGAAGAAAAACCAGGAGAAGGGGGCACGGGGGCCGCCGCGGGGCTGGGCCTCGCAATGCGCAGGCCAGGGCCGCAATGATACCGGCCGTCCCGGGAGGGCGGGGCCACCGCCGCGGCTGACACGGCCCTGACGGGCAGCTGCGCCCGGCCCCGCCAGGCCCGCGGGCTGCGGGAAACCCCGCTAGGGCGCGCATGCACACACTTTGATACTGGCGCGGCAGCTCCACCCACCGATCAGATCACGAGCCCCACACCATGACCCCCTCTGCATCGACCCCTGCGTCCCTGTTCCCGTCCCTGTCTCTGCGTACGCGCACCAGCGCCCTGTACCTGATGGCCGCGGGCACCCTGCTGGCGGGGGCCTTCCTGGCACAGCCTGCGCGGGCCCAGTCCGGCAACAACGCAGCCGTGCGCATCGGCGTGGTCGGGCCGTTCACCGGGCCGTCGGCGGACTTTGGCGTGCCCATGCTCAACGGCATCAAGCTGGCGGTGGACGAGATCAACGCGGTGGGCGGCTACCTGGGCCGGCCGCTGGAGCTGGTGGTGAAGGACGACGCCGCCAACCCCGACCAGGGCCGCAAGGTGTCGCAGGAGCTGCTGGCCGAGAAGGTCGTCGCCACCATCGGCTTTTGCAACACCGGCGTGGCGATGAAGGCCATCGACCTGTTCCAGGACGCCAAAAGCCCCCTCATCGTGCCGTGCTCCACCGGCACGGCGGTGACGACCAAGTACCCGGCGGCCGACAGCTACATCTTCCGCGTACAGGCCCGCGACGCGCTGCAGGCGCCCTTCATGGTGGACGACATCGTCAAGCGCGGCTGGGACAAGGTGGCCATCTTTGCCGACAAGACCGGCTACGGCGAGGGCGGCTACAACGACGTGGTGGCCGCGCTGGCCGCCAAGAACCTCAAGCCCGTGCATGTGGCGCGGTTCGACCTGGGCGTGAAGGACCTCACGGCCGAGCTCACGGCCGCCCGCGCCGCGGGCGCGAACGTGGTCTACAGCTACACGGTAGGGCCGGAGAACGCGACGATCGCCAACGGCAAGAAGGCCATGGGCTGGAAGGTGCCCCAGGTGGGCGCCTGGCCGCTGTCGTTCCCGTTCTTCCTCGAAGGCGCCAAGGACGCCGCCGAGGGCGCGCTCATGGTGCAGACCTTCATCGCCGAGCCCAGCAACGAGCGCCGGGCCTCGTTCCTGTCGAGCTACACCCGCAAGTACCAGGGCAAGGTGGCGGTGCCCATGGCAGCGGCCAACGCGTACGACGCCACCTATTTGCTGATGTATTCGTTCCTCGGTATCCGCGACGGCAACCTGTCGGGCCAGGCAGTCAAGGATTCGCTGGAGGGCAAGATGAAGACCTACTACGGCGTGGTCGCCACCTACGACAAGCCCTTCAGTCTGCAGGACAAGGATGCGATCACGCGCAACATGCTGGTGATCGGCATGGTCAAGAACGGCGCCATCACGTTTGCCTACCCCGAGGACGCCAAGCGCAACCTGATCATCCAGCGCAAGCAGTGAGAGCGGCTCACAAAACTCTGCTGGCGGTGTTGCCGCGTCTTGTCGTACTACTCGTACTGCCTGCGACGCAGCGCCTGGCCAGAACCGCTTCGCTGAGCTTTGTGATCCGCTCTCAAGCTGCTTTCGCATTCGCCGCGCGTGATGGCACCCGCCTGACTTTGCGCTGACCACCGCGCGGGCGCCCGGCACGGCCGCGCGGCGCTGCACGGACAATATCCCCCGTGCTCTCCGTCCTTCTCATCACCTTCCCCTTCTTCGCACTGGTGCTGTGCGGCTACCTGGCCGCGCGGCGCGGCGTGCTGCCGCAGCCGGCCATACCGGGGCTCAACGCCTTCGTGCTGTACTTCGCGCTGCCCTGCATGTTGTACCGCTTTGGCGCCAGCACGCCCATCGGCCAGTTGCTCGACCCCGCCGTGGCGGGCGTGTACGTGCTGTGCGCGCTGGTCATGGTGGGGGCCTCGGTGGCGCTCACGCGCAAGGCGCACATCGGCTGGAACGACGCGGCCTTCGGCGCGCTGGTGGCCGCCTTTCCGAACACCGGCTTCATGGGCGTGCCGCTCCTGGTGGCGCTGCTGGGCGCGCAGAGTGCGGGCCCGGCCATCGTGACCATCGTGGTGGACATGGTCGTTACCAGCTCGCTGTGCATCGCGCTGTCGCGTCTGGATGGTGCCGGTACCCATGGTGTGGGCGTGGCGCTGCGCAGTGCGTTCAAGGGCATGGCGACCAACCCCATGCCTTGGTCGATCGCATTGGGCGCGCTGGCCTCGGCCTTGCACTTTCAGTTGCCTGGCCCGGTGGACAAGACCATCGCCATGCTGGCCGACGCGGCCTCGCCCGTGGCGCTGTTCACCATCGGCGCGGTGCTGGCGCGCTCGCAGATGAACCAGCACGAACAGGTGCCCCCGCGCGACTACGTGCCCCTGGCGCTGGCCAAGCTGCTGATCCACCCGCTGCTGGTGTGGGCTGTGGGCACGGCGGCCATCGCGCTGGGCGTGCCGCTCACGCCGTTCGCGCTCTCGGTGCTGGTGCTGCTGGCCGCGCTGCCCAGCGCCAGCAATGTCTCGCTGCTGGCCGAGAAGTTCGGCGCCAACAACGGGCGCGTGGCGCGGATCATCTTGGTGTCGACGGCGCTGGCGTTTCTCAGCTTTTCGGCTGCGGTGGCGCTACTGACCTGAATGCTATTGTTTGTATAGCTGCTTGCAAGGCGGGGTGAGCGGGAGGGGCAGATTTTTCTATCAATAGGCTTTGCAGGCCTGGCTTACCGATGCAACCAGCGCCTCGCGTGCGTGGTGCATCGCATACATGGCCCCTACCCAGACCAATCCTTCCAAAAAGAGGTCAACGAAAAAATCCGGCCTGTAGATGCGCGTGACACTGGTGTACACCGCCTTGAGCACGATCAGCATGGGCGCTGCCAGCGACGCGGTATATGCCACGGCCTTCCAGCCTTGAAGATAGGTGCCGATCGGAACCGTCGGATGGCATCGGATGACTGCGCCGTGGCGTTGCCAGTCGCCGTAGGCCTCCCACAGCATCATCGCGTTCAGAAAGCTGAAAACCGCCATCGCTACCAGGCAGAAAAGGACCAGGTTCACATCAAGGGTGTTCCAGCTGGCATCGTCGGCCCGCTCGGCCTTCTGCTCAGGGCTTTCGTCGCGGCGCATGCCTTCGGTGCTGATCACTTCTTCGGCCGTATCCACCGCCAGGTCCAGCCATTGGATCCATGTGCGCATACGGGGTTGCTGGCCCAGGGCGGCGGCGTAGACACAGGTGTCGTCGACGCATACCTGTTTGTCGGGAGTGATGTGGCTGCCGGGCAGGTACCAGTCGTCGGACTGGCGCGGTAGCCAGACTACAAACACCGTGGTGGTGACGTAGGTGCTCTGGAACATTCCCGTGGGCTGGTGGTCCAGCTCGATGGCCATCCAGTCGTAGCCTCGGTGCTGCCCCTTCACGATCCATTGAGGCCGAGTGCCTGTCAGGCCGAGCCGCTCCCACAGTGGCGCCGAAAAATTGTCCAGCAGGCCCCAGGGCGGCTTCTCCTTGACGGCCATCTACAGGTGCTCCAGGTCGGCATCGTCCTGCGCGGTGCGCCTGGACTGCAAAGCCACGGGGATGGTGAGGGCGATGCACAGCAGCAGGTTCCACGGACCAGGCATACCGTACACAGCCCAGCCCGCACCGATCGCTGCCAGCACGATGGCCATGCGAAGCCATGACAGGCCTTCGCACAATCTGAGGGAATATCCGAGGGCCAGATAGATCACTGCCAACATCAGCGGCCACCCGAAGATGCTGTAGATCAGCAGCACCGCGAGACCGGTGCCCTTGGCTTTCAGGAACCACGATGCCCAGATCCAGTTGGTCGCCAGGGTGGCCACTGCGACGGCGATGGTGGTCCACAGAGGGGGCAGAAGGGTGGTGTAGAGCTTCATGGGGGCCGGCGGCGAAGGTCGTTCGGAGTATGTACTGTGGTGGTGCCCTGGAGTGTGGCGGCCAATGCGCCAAAGCCGCGGGCTTTCAGGGCCCGGCCAGCTCGGGGCTACTGGCGGTAGCGCAGAACGATACGCTTGGACGTTGTTCGATCTGTGAATGAAGGGGCCCCTTCTGGCCCAGCATCCGTCGATGCCTGTACGTCTTGGTTGCCTTCGCGTGCCCTCCCATCAGGGCAGTACTGGCTTGCGCCCGACCAGGTAGCTCACCCCGGCAGTGCCGTAAAACTCCGAATGCGGCTCGTGCGCCCGCAGGTGGAACACATCGCCCACGCCGTACAGCCGGTCCGACCCTGCGGTCACGATGCGGATCTCGCCCGACAGGATGAGCGCCTTGGCCTCGAACGGGTGCGTGTGGTCGTCCAGCCTGCCATCGGGCTCGCGTGTGACGGTGACTGGGGGCTCGAAGCCTTCATCGGCCAGGGCGCGGGTGAACGTATCGGTGTGGTCCATCGATGTCTCTGGTCTGTGTGGGGAGGCCCCCAGTGTAGGCAGTCGGGGGGCCGTCGCACAACGCTGGCGATGCGTGTCTGCCGGAGCGTTGGTCAATCCGGCGCCGGGCCCTGGCTTTGCAGAAATCCTTGCAGGAACGCATCGACATGCCGCAGCGGGTGCGGCCCGCGCTCAGGGATGGTGCCCGCCAGTTGCAGGGCTCTTTGCAGCTGGTCGTCCAGCAGTTGGCGCCAGCGTCCTCGTCGGTCCAGGATGTCGGCCACGGCCTGCGCGGTGGTCGCTTGCGTTGTGGCCGCAGCGGCGTCCTGGCCCAGCAGCATGGCGCCTGCCAGGTCGGGGTCGTAGTCGCAGGCCTGCAGCAGGGCGGTGCCGGTCTCGTACAGGCGGTCCATGTTGCCCGCCTCTGCATAGCGGCGTGTGATCAGCAGAAAGTCGGTGGCGTCCTTGGAGGTGTCCAAATGCCGGTCGCGCCATGCGATCAGCTTGAGCACCGCCAGCGACGGCAGCGAAGCCACGCGCACCACCAAGGCTCCGTCCAGCTCCACTTCGACGGCGGCCCGGTGCGCTTCGGCAAAGCCCGCGACGTTCATCACCACCGCATGCTCCGGCGGCCAGGCGATGGTGGCCTGCGGGCTTGCCACGGCGCCGAAGGGCAGCAGGTCGAGCGGAACGCCGTGGGGCATGTCTGCCGGGCGGTACATCAGCCGGTGGGCCACGCCAGGCTGTGGGTGGAAGCTGCCTTGTGATAGCAACCGGTCCTTGATGGCGCTGAAGGCGGCCCAGTCGGTCAGGTGCAGGCCCAGATCCACATCGCGTGTGGCGCGACCCGTATTTTGGCCGTGCACGTGCCACAGCATCAGGTCGCGGGCCAGCGCACCGCCGACGAAGAAGTCGATGCCCAGGCTGTGCGCTGCGGCGCTGGCCTGCTGCAGGATGTCGCGCAGCAGCGGGTCGATGGGGCGATCAGGCGATATCTTGAGCATCGCGGCCGGTGTCCAGATACTGCGCTCGGATGCGCTGGGCGGTGTCGATGTTGCGCGGGTCGGCGCTGGCCATCAGGTCTGCGTAGACGAGCAGTGGTGGCACCGTGGCGCTCGCAGCGTCGGACTCTTCGGTCAGGGGCCAGAAGGTGTCGAGCACTTCGATGGCGCCGGTGGGGTCGGGGCGCAACCGGTGTTTCAGGATCAGCGCTTCGGGCTTGGCGGTGTAGATAGTCAATTGCTCGGGGTCGAGATACCCGGTCAGGTGGTAGGCCGCGACTTCGCCACCCCACACGGCCTGTTGTGTGCGCAAGTCCACGCCTTTCCACCAGTCTGCCGCTGGCGCTGCAAAGCGTCGCGCATTCAAACGGGGCCGCAGTTTGACTGGAAAGTGCGTGGCCCACTCTTCCTGCAGTGCGTCTGGCGCCAGCATGCGGTGCGGCTCGGTCGGCGCCAGGTGCCCGCGCGCCTGCAAGTCTGCCAGCACGTCCCCCACGGTGCCCAGCGCCACGCCGGCGGCGGTCGCGATGTCGCGGTAGGTCGCGGCTGCAAGGCCTGTGCGGGTCAGCAGCGCAAAGACGATGCGCAGCCCGGCTGGTGTGAGTGACTTGAAACGCCCCACAGGCCGCGCGCTCTCGGGGCGGGGCTTGCCGGTCACGTACACGAAGCATCCCGGTACGTCGAGGTAGGCGTTGCCTGCCGCATCGATGAAGTTCAGGCCCAGGCTGCGGCATTGCCGGGCGGCCTCGGCGGTGACGAACGGTGCGACCAGCACCGTCGGCTCGCGCCGCTGGCGGGCCCTGGCCTGGAGCGTGCCCAGTGTGTGGAAACGGTCGACGGCCTTGATCTCGGCCGCAAAGCGGACTGGCAGGGCCTGGGGCGTGATCACGTCAAGCCAGGCGTCGGGCGCTGCGTCGCCGGGGGCTTCTTCCCTGACCTGGTGGATGGCAGCCCGCTCCATGCGCACCCCTGTTTCTGTTTGGAGTGCGGCGATGGCGTCGCTCAGGGTCGTCTGGTTGTTCATATTTCGCATTTGTTCACGGAAATTGAACGTCCAGCATAGCTGAACACGCTGCTTTGTTCAATATGAATTGATGTACATGAAACGTGAACAAAATAAAAATATGAACAATCAGATCACCAGCGGGTCCACATCCACCAGCCAGCGCACCAGCCCCTTATGCTCCGGCGCGCTGCGCGTGGTCTGCAGCACGGGCTGCCACGCGGCCAGAAAGCGCTGCAGGGCAGCACGGCTGCTGCTTTCCATGAGCATCTGGGCGCGCTCCACGTTGGCCACGCGCTGGATGGTCAGGGGTACCGGGGGGAACAGCGTCACAGCCTCCAGCCCCGGCAGGGCGGCGGCATGGGCGGCAGCCGTGGCGGCGGTCAGAAAGCCCTGCGCGACCTCCTGCGTGCGGGCATCGGCGCGCACCAGGGCCTGGAAGGCGAACGGCGGCATGGCGGCTTCTTCGCGCTCCTGGAGCTGCTGGGCGGCAAAGGCCGGGTAGTCGTGGGTGCGCAGCGCCTCGTACACCGGGTGCTGCGGGTGAAAGCTTTGCACCCACATTTCGCACTGCGTGCCCTGGGCGGCCATGTAGGCTGCGTCGCGCCCCGCGCGGCCGGCGGCCTGCATGAGCAGTGCGAACAGGCGCTCCGGCGCCCGGAAGTCGCTCGAAAACAGCGCCCCGTCGGGCTGCACCGCGGCCACCAGCGTGATGCGCCGAAAGTCATGTCCCTTGGCGATCATCTGCGTGCCCACCAGCACATCCACCTCGCCCGAATGCACCTGCGCCAGTTGCGCCTCGAGCGAGCCCTTGGCTTTGGTGGTGTCGGCGTCGATGCGGGCGATGCGGGCGGGGGTGCGGTCGGGCCGCAGCACCTCGGACAGCAGGTCGCCGAGCTGTTCTTCCAGCTGCTCGGTGCCCCGGCCCATGGAATGGATGTCCGGGCTGCCGCAGGTGGGGCAGGCGCGGGGCACGCGCACCGTGTAGCCGCAGTGGTGGCAGCGCAGGGTGCGGTCAGCCTTGTGAAAGACCTGGTGCGCGCTGCAGTGCGGGCAGTCGCTCTTCCAGCCGCAGTCGGCGCAGTGCAGCACGGGCGCGTAGCCCCGGCGGTTGAGCAGCACCATGCTCTGCTCCCCGCGCGCCACGCGCTCAGTGATGGCGGCCAGCAGCGGCGCGCTGAAGATGGCGCGCCGCGGCTGCTGGTTCATGTCCACGCGGCGCACCCGGGCCGGGGCGCCTGCGCCCCCATCTGTCCCTAAGCCGGCGCCGATCCGGCTGGGCATGGCCAGGCGCACGTAGCGCCCGCCTTCGGGGTCCTCCGCCGTGGGCGGGCGGCTGGCGTGCCAAGTCTCGAGCGACGGCGTGGCCGAGCCCAGCAGCACCTTGGCGCCTTGCTCGCGCCCGCGCCAGATGGCCAGGTCGCGCGCCGAGTAACGGGCGCCTTCCTGCTGCTTGTAGCTCGGGTCATGCTCCTCGTCCACGACGATGATCTTCAGGCCCGGCAAACTGGCGAACACCGCCATGCGCGTGCCCAGCACGATGCGGGCAACGCCGCTGTGCGCGGCCAGCCAGCTCTTGAGGCGCTGCGGGTTGGTCATGCCGCTGTGCAGCGACACCACCGCCTGGCTGCCAAAGCGCGGCGCAAAGCGGGAGGTGAAGCGCTCTTCGAGCTGCGGGGTGAGGTTGATCTCCGGCACCATCACCAGCGCCTGGGCGGTGGGGTCGGCCTCCAGCGCCTCCTGCACGCAGCGCAGGTAGACCTCGGTCTTGCCGCTGCCGGTGCTGCCGAACAGCAGGAAGGGGCCGGATTCGGATGAAATTCTGGCCCTGGCGCTTTCCTGTTCTGCGGTAAGCGCTATGGTTTTAATAGCGTTGGCAGCGTCGCCGCCTGCCGTGCCCTTGGGCGGGCGCCGCAGCCGCCGCGCCAGTTGATCGGGCTGCAGGTCGCGCAGTTGCGGCGGCAGGGCTGCGAGTGCCACCTCGCCCAGGGCGCGCTGGTAGTAGCGTGCCGCAAAGGCCACCAGGCGGCGCCAGGGCAGGCTCAGTGGCTCTACGCCCTCCAGCACCCCGGCAACGGAGCGCATGGCCGCGCCTTCGGGCAGCTCGCCGGTGGCATCCAGGGCATCCCACACCACACCCAGCACCTCGCGCTTGCCCAGGGGCACCCGCACCAGCGTGCCGGGCGGCAAGGGCCGCTCGCTGGCATAGCTGAGCAAGTCCCCCACGCCGCTGTGGGACGGCGTGTGCAGCGCAACATGAACGATGGTGGAGGGGGTGATCACGGGCTTTGGACAGTTACAGGTGCTTGTGCAGGCGATGTAGAGGTTTGGCGGCTAAGTGCTTGATTTGATGTGCGCAGGGAGTAATCCCGTGTTTCTGTGGATAACTTTGTTGACATCCTGCTGCGACACCCCGCCAAGCCGCATGAATGCTGGCCCGGAACAAAATGCCCACAAAATTGGCAGCGGCAAAAAATCCTTATGAATCAATCATCTGAAGATTTTTGAGCGCATTTTCTGTGCTATGGCCTGGCTACTGCGCGATGTTGCGCCGCATCACGATTTGTGTGCATAAGTCGAACATCGATGTGGCGTCAAGCCCCGGAACGGCCCCCAATTTGTGCTAGCTGCCCCCGCGCATGTTCGACGTTTTATGCGGTTTGGCCTGCAAGTGCTTGATTTGACTGGGGATTTGTAAGAAATCCAGAATTTCTGTGGATAACTTTGTTGATATCCCCTGTGTTTGCCTCGCAAGCCCTTGAAGCGCCGTGCTTTTGGTGGATTGCCTGCAAAAAACGCAGACCGCCGCGCCCCTTTGAAATCAACGACTTACGCAGTGGTTGAGAATTTTTTCGCTCCTTCCACCCATTGGCTCAGACGTGCACACTCCACGCTTGCGCTGCTCCAGATTTGTGCATAAGTCGTGCCCGACTTCCGGTCCGGCACACAAAAATGTGTTACGTCGCGCGGGCGGCTCCTGCTGCCAGAGCAACCCCCGCCTTCACCCCTGACGCTGCGCGCGCGAGTGGCTGTGCACGGCCTCGACCAGGGCCGACACATGCTCGGGCGGCGTGAACTGGCTGATGCCGTGGCCCAGGTTGAAGATGTGCGTGGGGCCGGTGGTGGTGCGGTCGGTGTGGGGCTTGCCAAAGCTGTCCAGAACGTGGCGCACCTGGGTGGCGATTTGCGCGGGGGGCGCAAACAGCACGTTCGGGTCGATGTTGCCCTGCAGCGCCTTGCCGGGGCCGCCCGCCTGGCCGCCGACGATGGCACGGGCATGGCCCAGGTTGGCCGTCCAGTCCAGGCCCAGTACTTCGCAGTCCAGGTCGTTCATGTCCGGCAGCCAGATGCCGCCGCCCTTGGTGAAGACGATGCGCGGCACGTCGGTGCCGTCCACGCCGGTGCGCTTGAGCTGTGCCAGCACCCGTTTCGTGTACGCCAGGCTGAACTCCTGGAAGGCGCCGTCGGCCAGCACGCCGCCCCAGCTGTCGAACACCATCACGGCCTGGGCACCCGCGTCGATCTGGGCATTGAGGTAGGCGGCCACGCTGTCGGCGTTGATGGCCAGGATGCGGTGCATCAGGTCGGGCCGCGCGTACATCAGGCTCTTGACCATTCGATAGTCGTCGCTGCCCTTGCCCTCGACCATGTAGCAGGCCAGCGTCCAGGGGCTGCCCGAGAAGCCGATCAGCGGCACGCGGCCGTTCAGGGCCTTGCGGATGCTGGTGACGGCGTTGAATACGTAGCGCAGCTTGTCCATGTCGGGCACGGCCAGCTGATCCACAGCGGCCTCGTCGCGCACCACTTTGGCAAAGCGCGGGCCCTCGCCCTCGGCGAACGAGAGCCCCAGGCCCATCGCGTCGGGCACGGTGAGGATGTCGCTGAACAGGATGGCCGCATCGAGCGGAAAGCGCTCCAGGGGCTGCAGCGTGACCTCGGTGGCGTAGTCCACATTGGTGGCCAGCCCCATGAAGCTGCCCGCCTTGGCGCGCGTGGCCTTGTACTCCGGCAGATAGCGCCCCGCCTGGCGCATGAGCCACAAGGGCGTGTAGTCGGTGGCCTGGCGGCGGCAGGCACGCAGGAAGGTGTCGTTGGAGAGGGGGGCAAAGCTCATCCTGCAATTGTCGCAGGGTGGACGGCAAGGCCCGGCACGGTGTGCTGCGGCTGAACCTGGCGCGCCCCAGGCCAGCGCCACTGTGGGTCCTGTTTTACCGGTCCACGGGTGGCGTCCCCCTCAGGGGGAAGACGCGAAGCGGCTCAGCGGGAGCTAACTATCTCTCAGCGATGTAGTGCGACATGCGCACGACCTCGCCGGGTGCCAAAAATGCACGCACCTCCGTCTCCAGCGCCTGGTCGGCCATGGTGGCGCGGGCGCGCTGGTGCAAATAGTCGGCCCAGGACTCGACGATAAAGCGCTCCACGTAGCGCGAGGGCTCGCCCAGGTCCTTGTACACGCGCCAGAAGGTGGCGCCGTCGCGGCGGCGCGGGGCCTTCATGCGGCTGATGGTGTCCAGGAACTCGGCGTCCGAGCCGGGCGCAATGCGGTAGCCCACCTCCACGGCGACCGGGCCGGCCTCGGGCAGGGGCTCGGCCTCGATGAAGAGTTCGTCCCAGGGCGTGGCCTGCGTCACTTCGTGCAGCGCGCCCATGCGCAGCGGCATGGGCCGTGCCAGCAGCAGCCCCGCCCCCATGAGCGCGGCGGCCGTGTACAGCGTGGGGGCCAGGCCCACGATGTCCGATGCCGCCCCCCAGAAGGCGGAGCCCATCGCAAACGCACCCAGCGCCGCCACCATGTGCATGGCCACTGCGCGCGACCGCACCCACTGCGGCGCGCTGGCCTGGGTGGCGGTGTTGAAGGTGGACATGGCCGACATCCAGGCCGCGCCCGCAAACAGCATGGCGATGTACACCACCCACGCGATCTTGGTCATGGCAGCGACCAGCATGGCGGCGGCAAACACCACGCCGCCTGCGCCCACGATGATCTCCATGCCAAAGCGCGCGCGCAGCCGCCCCAGCACCAGGCCCACCGCCACGGCGCCGGTGCCCAGGCAGCCCATCAGCAGGCCGAAGCCCGGCGCCCCGGTGCCCAGGCGCTGGGCGATGACGGGCAGCAGCGCCCACAGGGCCGAGCCCGCGGCGCTGAACGCCATCACGCGCACCAGCTGCGCCAGGATGATGCGCGAGTGCCAGGCAAAGCGCAGGCCGCTCAGCGTGCCGCCCCACAGGCGCTCGGCGGGCAGCTTGGAGGGCGGGTGGGCCTTGGGCGGCCAGCGGCGGATCGACTGCCACATTACCAGCGTGGTGGTCACGGTGACGGCAAACACCCACCCCGCGCCCAGCTGGGCAAACACCAGCCCCGCCAGCGTCGGCCCGATGGCGCGCGCGGCGTTGTAGGCAATGCTCACGGCGGTGATGGCCTGCGGCCATTCGTCGCGCGGCACCGGGTCGATGACCGACGAGTTCCACGCCGGCGTCAGCACCGCCGTGCAGCAGCCGCAGATGAACACCAGGAACAGCACCGACGCCGGCCCGCCCCAGCCGCCCAGCACCAGCAGCGTAAGCAGCACGCTGGCACCCACCTGCGCCAGCAGCGCGCCCGAGATCAGGCGCCGCCGGTCCGTCGTGTCGGCCAGCACGCCCGCCGGCAGCGCCAGCAGGAACATCGGCATGAACACCGCCGTCTGCACCAGCGCCGCCAGGAACGAGGAGCCCGTGAGCTCCACCATCAGCCAGGCCGCGGCCATGGTCTGCATGCCGCTGCCGATGAAGAACACGCCACCGCAGACCCACAGGCCCCGGAATGCTGGTTGGCGCAAGGGGCTCCACAAAGAGGTTGATGGCTGCGACATGAATGGATGGTGGGGCGGTGGGTGTGGGCCGGGGTCGGCCGCGGGTTCGTCGTGGTGCGGTCGTATGTCGTCGTGGGGTGCGCTCAGCAGTTTGTGGCCGCGAGTCCCGCTCTGGAGGATATCGTCGGTTCCCCGTTTTAGGGCGGTTCCGCGCGCATCCCCTTCAATCTGTGTGCCGCCCGCCGCGCAGCCGGTAGGTGCGGGGCACGTCGGTGCGGGTGGCGACCAGCGCCTCGGCGCGCTGCTGCATGTCGGCCAGGGCCTGGTCCAGGCTCTGCACGGCGTGCGCGTCCAGCCCGGCCAACAGCTCCTGGTTGAGTGCCTTGACCTGCGGGAACAGCCCATCGTGCACCGCCTGCCCGGAAGGCGTGAGCGACAGCACGGCCTGGCGGCGGTCGCCCGGCATGGCCTCGCGGATGAGCAGCTTCTTGGCCAGCAGCGAGGTGATGGCGCGCGAGGTGCGGGCCCGGTCCAGCCCCAGGCGCAGGGCCAGCTCCGCCGGCGGCAGGCCCGGGTGCTGCGCCAGCACCATGAGCAGGCCCCATTCGCGCCGGGTGATGCCGTAACCGCCTTCGCACAGCCGCACCACCAGGCTACCAGCCACCGCCAGCAGGCGGTTCAGGCGGTACATCAACAGGTCGTGGGCCACCAGCGGGTCGGCCAGCCGGCTGGCCGCTGGCGTGGCCGGGGAGGGCGCGGGCATCAGGGTATCTCCGGGCATGAATTGATTAGATCAATCGATTGTGGGCCCAATACAGTGGGCCGCGCGGCGACGCTCTTTTGCTCGATGCCTGCCTGCCTGTCCTTTGCCACTGCCCCTGCCTGGAGACCCGACCATGCGAAAACCCCTCGCCCTCGTGCTGACCGCCGCGCTCGCCCTGTGCGCCACCCTGGCCCAGGCGCAGGACACGCCCTTGCGCATCGTGGTCGGGTACGCCCCAGGTGGCGCGACCGACCGCGTGGCCCGCATCGTGGCCGACAAGCTGGGCTCCAAGCTCGGCACGCCCGTCATCGTGGAGAACAAGACCGGCGCGGGCGGCCGCCTCTCGGCCCAGGCTGTGAAGGCCGCCCCCGCCAACCAGCCCATGCTGCTGCTGGCCAACCCCGCCGTCATGCTGGTGGCGCCCCTGGTGTTCCCCGACGCGGGCTACGACCCCGAGCGCGACTTCCGCCCCGTGAGCCATGTCAACAGCTACGAGTTCGGCGTGGCCGTGGCCAGCGCCGTGCCGGTCAAGGAACTGCCGCACCTGATGGCCTGGCTGCGCGCCAATCCCGACAAGGCCAACTTCGGCGTGCCCGCCACCGGCAGCCTGCCGCACTTCTTCGGCCTGATGGTGGGCGACGCCGCCAAGGTGCGCGCCGAGGTGGTGGGCTACCGCGGCTCGGCACCGCTGCTCAACGACCTGCTGGGCGGCCAGGTGCCCGTGGCGTTCGACACCTTCGACACCCTGCTGCCCCAGCACGAGGCCGGCAAGATCCGCATCCTGGCCGTGTCGAGCGCCAAGCGCAGCCCGCTGGACCCCAAGATCCCCACCTTCAAGGAAAGCGGCATGGACCTGGCCGCCACCGGCTGGAACACCTTCTTTGCACCGATGAGCATGCCCAAGGCCCAGGCCGAACGCCTGGCCGGCTTGATTGTGGAGGTGATGAAGGACCCGGACACCCAGCGCAAGTTCGAGGCGGCCAAGATGGAGCCGGTGGTGGCGACCATGGCGCAGACCGAAGCGATGCTGAAGGCGTACCGCGCGCAGTGGGCGCCGGTGGTGCAGCGCTCGGGCTTCAAACCTTGACGCGCCGCGCTTTCGTCAGCGCCAAACTTCAATCGTCAATCGCCAAACGCTGCGCACCACACACCACCAACCGTTCACGCTGAGCCTGTCGAAGCGCCGCGCAAGGCTTCGACAAGCTCAGCCCGAACGGTATTGACGATGTCGCCGAGCGCTACCGACAAGCTCCCACATACACCCTGCCTCTGCCACCACCTTCGCCTTCGCCGCCACCTTCAAACGCCATTAATCCGTTCACGCTGAGCCTGTCGAAGCGCTGCGCAAAGGCTTCGACAAGCTCAGCCCGAACGGACTTGGGTGGTGGTGAGAGCCAACCGATCACTCGACCCCTCGGACCCGCCCCATGCCCCAGCGCCCCAACATCATCTTCATCGTCGCCGACGACCTCGGCTATGCCGACCTGGGCTGCTACGGCGGGCGCGACGCCAGCTTCGGCGCCGTGTCGCCCGTGCTCGACGGCTTGGCCGCACGCGGCCTCAAGCTCACGCAGGGCTACTCCAATTCACCCGTCTGCTCGCCCACGCGCTTTGCGCTGATGACCGCGCGCTACCAGTACCGCCTGCGCGGCGCGGCCGAGGAGCCCATCAACAGCAAGAGCCGCGGCAGCACCACGCTGGGCCTGCCGCCCGATCACCCCACGATGCCGTCGCTGCTGCGCGCAGCGGGCTACCGCACGGCGCTGATGGGCAAGTGGCACCTGGGCTACCCGCCCGCTTTCGGGCCGCTGCGCTCGGGCTACGAAGAGTTCTTCGGCCCCATGTCGGGCGGGGTGGATTACTTCACGCACTGCAGCTCGGGCGGTCAGCACGACCTGTACCTGGGCGACGAGGAAAAGCAGCAGGACGGCTACCTCACCGACCTCATCACCGACCACGCGCTCGACTACGTGGAGCGCATGGCCCCGGGCGCGCAGGCCGGCACGCCGTTCTTCCTGAGCCTGCACTACACGGCGCCCCACTGGCCGTGGGAGACGCGCGACGACGAGGCGCTGGCGCAGGAGGTCAAGGGCAACCTGTTCCACCTGCACGGCGGCAACATCGACACCTACCGCCGCATGATCCACCACATGGACGAGGGCATCGGCCGCATCATGGCGCTGCTGCAGGCGCAGGGCCTGGAGCGCGACACGCTGGTCGTCTTCACCAGCGACAACGGCGGCGAGCGCTTCTCGGACAGCTGGCCCCTGGTCGGCGGCAAGATGGACCTGACCGAAGGCGGCATCCGCGTGCCCTGGATCGCCCACTGGCCCGCCGTGATCGCGCCGGGCGGCGTGAGCCCGCAAACCTGCATGACCATGGACTGGTCCGCCACCATGCTCGATGCAGCAGGTGCGGCCGCTGCGCCCGACTACCCGCTCGACGGCCGCTCGCTGATGCCGCTGCTGCGCGACCCATCGGTGCTGGACGAGCCCGCGCTGTTCTGGCGCATGAACCATCGCGGCCAGCGCGCCATGCGCCAGGGCGACTGGAAGTACCTGCGCGTGGACGGCAACGACTACCTCTTCAACCTGGCCCAGGACGAGCGCGAGCGCGCCAACCGCGCGCTGCTGGAGCCCGCGCGCCTGCAGTCCATGCGCGCGGCGTGGGAGGCGTGGAATGCGTCGATGCCTGCGATTCCCGAGGACGCGACAGTGAGCCTCGGCTATTCGGTAAAGGACATGCCGGGGAGGTAAAGCCCCCTGAGTCGCTGCGCGCCTCGGTGGTACGCGCCAAGAGGCGCGGCCTCTTCGGCCTGTCCAAGCATGCGCAGGCAGGCTTGGAGCCGCAGCTCAGCCCCGGAGGGAGACGCCACCGGTGGCCCGATAAAGCTGGTTCCACGGTGGCACTGGGATGATTGCGCGCCAGTTTTGGCGGCCGGAGCGCCGCGCAACCAACGACCGTTCGGGCTGAGTTTGTCGACGCCTTGCACGACCTGCGAAATCTTCGAAGCTAATCCCAACTTCGTTCGTGCTGCTCTCGCCGAAGGGCTGTCCCCTTCCATGCCCTAGCTTCTACGGGCTCAGCCCGAACGGATGGGATGACATGGATGGAGCATGTTTTTAAGCGTTTTAGGCCCCTACCGCTTGATAGACAAGCGCCACCAGCTATTGATTCAATAGCGTCCCGCTCTTCCCCGCCTCCAGCAGGCGCGTGAGCAGCGGGTGCATCACCTTGCGGGCGCTGTAGATCAGGTGGAACTGCTCCTGCACATCCGGCGTGGTGCCCACCTGCACCAGGCCGTGGGTGTGTGCCAGGTGCTCGCCCAGCGACACGGGGGCGGGCATCACGCCCATGCCGGTGGCGGCAAAGGTGCTCAGGAGGGCGCTGTCCTCGAACTCCCCGGCGATGCGCGGGCGGATGCGTTCGCGTTCCAGCCAGTGGTCGATGCGGGCGCGCATGGCGGCGTGGTCGGTGGGCAGCAGCACGGGCACCACGGCCAGGCTGTGCGGGAAGTCCGTCGCCGCCGCCTCGGCCCACAGCGGCGGGGCGTACCAGGCGATGGCGCTCGTGCCCAGCAGCTGGCTGGTGGTGCGCAGCGCGCGGTTGGGCGGCGCGGCGCGGTCGGCCAGCACCGCGTCGAGCTTGTGCAGCGCCAGCTCGCCCAGCAGCGGCTGGAACTCGCCCTCGTGGCACAGCAGGCGCAGGTGGGGTTCGTCCAGCACGGGGGTCAGCAGCCGGTGCACGGCCAGCTTGGCGATGCCGTCGGAGATGCCCAGGTTCAGCCGCAGCGTCTGGCCGGTGGCGGCCTCGCGCACGCGCACCGGCAGCAGCTCGCCCAGGGCAAAGATGTGGTCCGCCTCGTGCAGCGCGGCCACGCCTGCGTCGGTGAGCACGAGGTTGCGGCCCTCGGAGCGCAGCAGGCTCACGCCCAAGGCCTTTTCCAGCTCGCGCACCTGCGCGCTGATGGTCTGCACGGCCATGTCCAGCCGCTCGGCGGCGCGCGCGATGCCGCCCTCCTTGGCCACCACCCAGAAGTAGAAAAGATGGCGGTAGTTGAAGCTCTGGCTCATGGGGTTTCCTGGGAGAAATCGCAAAGGTTCGTAAAAACCGAACCAATGGTATCAATATGACAGGTTTTTAAGAATCTCTTGCGTCCCTACAGTGCGGGCTGTTGTCGGGTGGGGCGCCCGGCAGACGAACCAATTCCCTTCGGAGCAAAGATTCATGGAAACAATAGGAACCTGGTGGATGTGGGCGGGATTCGCCGTCTTCGTGGTCGTCGCCATCGGCGTCGACCTTCTGGTGATGGAGCGCCAGGGGGCGCACAAGGTCACGATGAAAGAGGCGCTGCGCTGGAGCCTGTTGTGGTTCTCGCTGGCGTTCGTGTTCGTCGCCATCCTCTGGTGGTACCTCGACAGCAGCCAGGGGCGCGAGGTGGCCAACACGGTGTCGATGCAGTTCATCACCGGCTATCTGGTGGAAAAGAGCTTGTCGATCGACAACATCTTCGTCTTCCTGATGCTGTTCAGCTACTTCGCCGTGCCGCCGCAGTACCAAAAGCGCGCGCTCATCATCGGCATCATCGGCGCCATCGTGCTGCGCACGCTGCTGATCCTGGCGGGCGCCTGGCTGCTGGCCACCTTCCACTGGCTGCTGTATGTGTTCGGCGCGTTCCTCGTCGTCACCGGTGCCAAGATGTGGTTCGCTGCAGGCCAGGAGCCTGACATCGCGACCAACCCGGTGCTCAAGTTCCTCAAGAAGCGCATCCGCATCACCGACCAGTTCGACGGCGAGAAGCTCTCCACGCTGGTCAACGGCGTGAAGCACTACACCCCGCTGTTCGTGGTGCTGGTGCTCATCGGCACCACCGACATCATCTTCGCGGTCGACAGCATCCCTGCCATCTTCGCGATCACCAACGACCCGTTCATCGTGCTCACGGCCAACATCTTCGCCATCCTGGGCCTGCGTGCGCTGTACTTCTTGCTGGCCGACCTGGCGGACCGCTTCCACCTGCTGGCCTACGGCCTGGCGCTGGTACTGATCTTCATCGGTGGCAAGATGCTGCTCATCGACCTGGTGAAGATCCCGATCGGCTATGCACTGCTGGTGACGGCCGGCCTGATCGCAGGTTCCATCTTCCTGTCGCTGCGCAGCTCGGGTGGCAACACCCAGCAGCCCGCGCCAGCCCTGCCACCCAAGGACTGACCGCAAGGAAACACACACCATGGAACTGCTGGACTCTGTACTGTTGTTTCTCCTGGGCGGCCTTGTCGCCGCCACCGTCATCGCCCACCGGGCGGGCAACGAGAAGCGCGATGTGCGCCTGCTGATGGGGCTGTCGGCCCTGTGCGGCGCGGGCACGGCAGCGGCATTTGCATGGAACTGACCGCGCGATGATGTCCATGCTGTGCACCCTGCGCCGCTGGCTGCGCGGCTTGGAACCCCGGGCCCGCACGCACCTGGACCGCAGCTGGCTCGCCAGCCTGCGGCCCTGGCTGGAGCAGCGCGCGCTGTTCCGCTTCCAGCGCGAGCCGCTGGCGCGCGGTGTGGCAGCCGGCATGTTCTGCGGGCTCATCCCCGGGCCGCTGCAGATCCCGGGCACGCTGGTGGTGTGCGCCGGGATTCGCGGCAACGTGGTGGCCGGGTCTGTGGCCACCTTCTATACCAACCCGTTCACCACCGTGCCGCTGTATGCGCTGGCGTTCTACCTGGGGTCGCTGGCGATGCCCGGCACGCAAACCCTGCCGCCGTGGAGCAGCGTCGCACCGGGCGGCGATTTCTCGGTGCAGGCGATGGCGGCGTGGATCCAGGCCCTGGGCACGCCACTGCTCGTCGGCCTGCCCACACTGGGCCTGATGCTGGCGGCGCTGGGTTACGCCGCAGTGCAACTGATGTGGCTGGCCCCTGCTTTGCAGCGCAAGCGCCGCCTGGCGCGCTGCCGTGCTTCCGCTGCGTAGAGCACGGATCGGCGCTGCTCACTTTCCGAAGCGCTAAACCCCGCAGATCCTGAAGTCCACAGGCTGCGAAACCGGCGCGCGGCCATCGCCAGTGCCACCGTGGAACTGGCTCCGCCAGGCCACGGGTGGCGTCCCCCTGAGGGGGAAGCGGCGCAGCCGCTCAGGGGGCTCAATCCAGCCTGACGCCCACCTTGGTGATGACCCGCCCCCACTTCTCCCGCTCGGCACGCGCAAAGCTGCCCATCTGCGCCGCGGTACCGGGCATGGGCTCCACGCCCAGGGCCTGCAGCCGCGCCTTCGTGCGAGTGTCGGCCAACGCCGTCTGCAGGGCCTTGCTGAAGTTCGCCACCACCTCGGGCGGCGTGCCGGTAGGTGCGACCACGCCTTGCCAGGCATAGCCTTCGAAGCCCTCCAGGCCCTGCTCTGAAATGGTGGGTACGTCGGGCATGGTGCCCACGCGCTGCGGGCTGGCGACGCCAATGGCCCTCACCTTGCCGGTCGCGAGGAAGGGGTACACCGTGGCGCTGTCGATCCACATCGCGGGCACCTGGCCGCCGATCACGTCCTGGATGGCCGGGGCAGCGCCCCGGTAGGGCACGTGCGTGAGCTTGAGGCCGCTTTGCTCGCGGAACAATTCGCCCACCAGGTGGTGCGGGCTGCCCGGCCCGGCGGACGCCCAGTTCACCCCATCCGGCAGGCCCTTGGCCCAGGCCATGAACTCCTTCAAGTTCTTGGCGGGCACGTTGTTGGACACCACGAGGAACATGGGGAAGCGCACCAGCAGTCCCACGGGCTGAAAATCCTTCTCGGCGTTGTAGCTGAGCTTGCTGAACAGGAACGGGTTGGCCGCCAGCGTGGCGAAGTCGGCTGAGAAGATGAGGTTGCCGTAGTCCTTGTGGCGTGCACTGTATTCGGCCGCGATGTTGGTGCCCGCGCCGGGTTTGTTGTTGATGATGATGGGGCGGCCCAGCGTGGCCGACATCGACTCGGCAATCGTGCGCGCCACGATGTCGGAGCCGCCGCCGGCCGCATAGCCCACCACCCATTCGAGCGGCTTGGTGTCTTGGGCCGTGGCGGGCAGGGCCAGCGTGGTGAGTGCCAGGGCGCCGAGGGTGGCGAGGAAGTGTTTGCGCAGCATGGTTTTGTCTCCGGGTTGTTGTGATGTGGTCGGGGCAGAGGCTGCAGTGCACCGTCTTTGCGATGCTGCTGCGGCCGGGGGAAACGGTGCGGATGTGTCGCTGTACGGGGCGGGCCGGCGTTCAGGCCATGGCGTGCGTAGGCAGGACCGGTGTGATGGCTTGGTGGTCTGCCTCGGTGGGTGTTGCGGTTGGCGTTGCGGTGGCCGTGGCCGTCTTCAGGCCTGCCGTGCCGCGCGCCAGCCGCAGCGCGTCGCACAGCGTGGCGTGGTCGCCGATGTGGTTGGCCAGCAGCAGCACCAGGCGTGCGTTCATGGCGTGGCTCTCGGGGGTGGACAGGCCCTGGTGGGCGTTGATCAGCGCTTCGTAGAAATCGTCGCAGGCCTGCAGGTGGGGCTGGGTGTTGAGCATGGTCGGGGGCTCCGTGGTGTCAGGCGTGGGCGGCCGTGGCGCGGGCCAGGGCGGCGCGCACGGCGGCTTCAGTGGGTGCACGCCAGCGCGCGCACACGTGCTGGTCGGGGCGCACCAGGTAGGCGGTGTGGGGCAGGGCGTCCAGGCGCTGCGTGGCCAGGCCCTCGCTGTCCTGCACCTCCACGCCGATCTGCAGCACCTGCACCTGCGGTAATTCGAGCGCCCAGCCAGGCGCCGCGCCAAAGACGATGAGCGTGAACTGCGGCCCCAGAGCGCGCAGCAGCCAGGTGGGCTGGCCCTGCCGCGTCAACGGCGCGTCCAGCAGCACGGCGCCCGGCACCTGCAGGCCCGCGAAGGCGTCGGTGTCGGGCGTGTTCAACGGCGACGCATGCAGCGTGGCCGGCACCGACAGGCGCCCGCTGTTGACGATGCGCCGTGCAAACGCATGGTCGCGGGCCAGGTGCAGTGCGGCGTCGCGGAACAGCCGGCTGATCTCGCTCTTGGGTGTGATGAAGTCGGTGGCGCGCGTGGAGTTGGCAATGTTCTCGTCGGCCGCATATTCGCGCTCGGGGCCGTAGGTGGCCACCAGCGCGGCGCTGGCCCGGCCTTGCAGCACCCAGTCGAGCTTCCAGGCCAGGTTCTCCGCGTCCTGCACGCCGCTGTTGGCGCCGCGTGCGCCGAAGGGCGAGACACCGTGGGCGCTGTCGCCCACGAACACCACGCGGCCGTGCACGAAGCGGTCCATGCGCAGGCAGGCAAAGGTGTAGACGCTGGCCCAGTCCAGCTCGAACTGCGCGTGGGGCCCCAGCAGCGCCTGCACGCGGGGCAGGATGTTCTCGGGTTTCTTTTCTTCCTCGGGGTCGGCGTCCCACCCCAGCTGGAAGTCGATGCGCCACACGTTGTCGGGCTGGCGGTGCAGCAGCACGCTCTGGCCGGGGTGGAACGGCGGGTCGAACCAGAACCACCGCTCGGTCGGAAACTCCGCACCGCCTGCGAGCTTCACGTCGGCGATGAGAAAGCGGTCCTTGAAGATGCGGCCCTTGGCTTCCAGGCCCAGGGCCTGCCGCAGGGGCGAACGTGAGCCGTCGCACGCGGCCACCCACTGCGCGCCGATACGGTAGTCGCCCTCGGGCGTGTCGACGGTCAGCAGCGCGCCGTCGCCGTGCTGCTCCACGGCGGTAACCCGGTTGTGCCAGCGGATGTCGATGCCCGGCAGCTGCAGCGCCCGCTCCACCAGGTAGGCCTCGGCGTAGTACTGCTGCAGGTTGATGAAGGCCGGCCGCTCGTGGCCGGCCTCGGGCAGCAGGTTGAACTCGTACAGCTGCTCGTCCTGCAGGAAGACCTTGCCCACGTTCCACGACACGCCCTTGTCCACCATGCGCTGGCCCACGCCCAGGCGGTCCCAGATCTCCAGCGTGCGCTTGGCAAAGCAGATGGCGCGCGAGCCGGTGGAGAGCTTGTGGTCGTTGTCCAGCACCACCACGCGCTGCCCGCGCTGCGCCAGGTCGATGGCGAGCGACAGGCCCACGGGGCCCGCACCCACGATGACCACGGGGTGCTGCGCGGGCGTGGCGCTGTCCTGGTCGGGCGAGCGCACGTAGCCGAATTCAATGGCCTGCACCTCGGCGCCGCTGGCGTGGAAAGCCTCGGGAGGGATGTCTCTGGGGTTCATGGCGTCATGACCTTTGTGTCTTGGATCGAACCGGGCGCTGCTCTGGGAACGGACCTGTGCAACTGGCGCAGCCCCCCAGCGAGGGACGCCAAGCCAGGGCTGGCCCGCAGCGAGGGCGTCGTCCCCCGTCCCACAGCGCGCAGCGGTGCTAGAGAAGGGGGAAGGCGCGCAGCGCCTCAGGGTGTTGTTCTCTATTCAACCTTCCAGGGACTTCCACATCTGCACATCCCGCTCGGCCGTCCAGATGCGCGGGTCCGGGTACTGCGTGGCTTCGTCGTACGCGCGGGTCACGTCGAACGGCATGCAGTGGTTGAAGATCACCCAGTGGCCGTACTTGGGTTGCAGTTTCGCGAACGTGGCCTCGTACACCTTGCGCAGGTCTTCGCCCTGGGCGGCGCTGGCCTTCACGCTCTCGTACAGGTCGCTGATGAAGGCGCGCGTGCCGGCCAGCCCGGCCTGCACCTGGTCGGGCGTCTGCAGCGCGGCGCCGCGGCCGGGCACGAGCTTTTCGGGCTTCAGGGCCGCGATGTTGTCGAGCGTCTGCGGCCAGTCCTGGAAGTACGCGTCGCCCGCATACGGGGTGGCGTCGAACTCCACCAGGTCGCCGCTGAAGAGGATCTTTTCCTGCGGCAGCCAGGCCACGGTGTCGCCCTTGGTGTGGCCGCGGCCCAGCTGCAGGATCTGCACCTCCAGCGTGCCCAGCCACAGCGTCATCTTCTTGTTGAAGGTCATCGTGGGCCAGGTCAGGCCATCGGGCACGCTCTCCACGTTCTGGAACAGGCGCGGGAAGCGGCCGATCTCGCTGTCCTTGTCGAACTGGCCGCGCTCGACGATCAAATCGCGCGTGTCCTCGCTGGCAATGATGTGCTCCGCCCCGTAGGCACTCGCGCCCAGCACGCGCACCGCGTGGTAGTGGGACAGCAGCACGTACTTGATGGGTTTGTCGGTCACTTCGCGGATGCGGCGGATCACGTCCTGCGCCATCACGGGCGTGGCCTGGGTGTCGATGACCATCACGGCGTCGTCGCCAATGATGATGCCGGTGTTGGGGTCGCCCTCGGCGGTGTAGGCATACGCGTGGTCGGAAAGCTTGTCGAAGCTCACCTTCTTGACGTCCAGGTCGGCGGCGGAGGCAAAGGTCTTGGTGGTCATGGTGTGAAATTCGTTATGGGTGAATGCGTTTATCTAAACGGAATGTTTTGATGTTAGGCAATAAATTCGCCAATGTCTAACGCATTTGCTTAGGTGAAAACCCGGAGATCCATACGCCAGCGCTTGCCGTGGACAATCGCAGCCATGCCTTCCTTCCCCATCGACCCGCCCCGCCCCGACGACGAAGACGACACCAGCCCGCGCACGCCACGCGGCATTCAGAGCGTGGAAGTGGGCGGGCAACTGCTCAAGGTGCTGGCCCGCACCGGCCGCCGCATGGCGCTCAAGGACCTGGCCCGCGCCGCCGACATGACGCCCGCCAAGGCGCACCCGTACCTGGTGAGCTTCGGCAAGCTGGGCCTCATCGAGCAAGACGCCGTGAGCGGCCACTACGGCCTGGGCCCGCTGGCCATGCAGTTGGGCCTGATCAGCCTGCAGCAGGTGGACCCGGTGCGCCTGGCCATCGCCGAGCTGCCCGCGCTGGCCCAGCGCATCGGCTACACCGTGTCGGCCTCGGTCTGGGGCGACAACGGGCCCACCATCATCCGCGTGGAAGAAGGTCCCACCGCGGTGTACGTGGCCATGCGCCACGGCACCACCGCGTCGGTGCGCCACACGGCCACGGGCAAGGTGTTCGCGGCTTTCGGCCCGCGCGAACGTGCTGCTGCTGCGTTGGCGGCCGAGGGGTTTGCAGGGGCGCTGGACGAACCGGCGTTTGCTGCCGAACTGGAGTTGGTGCGCGCGCACCAGGTGGCGCAGGTGACCGATCAGTTGTTGCCCGGCATCAGCGCGCTGGCCACCCCGGTGTTCGACGGGTTCGGCCAGTTGGTGCTGTGCCTGGCGGTGATCGGACCCAGTGCCACGCTGCAGACGGGGCCAAGCAGCGCGGCGGCGCAGCATTTGCGCGAGGCTGCTCGGAGTTTGTCGCAGCGACTTGGGACTGCTGTAACTGGCTAGAAAATATTATTCTTTTTAAGTTGAACTTGAAGCGCAATTCAAGCGGATGGTTGCTATGAAAAGGCAGTAATTAGCAGATGGCTGGATCTGTGTAAATGTTGGCTTGAGAAGCTGTGCGTTCTGTTCGGTCTGTGTCTAAACTCAGGTACTCAAATTTCGAGGGTGAGAATAGTGCTGCCAAAAAAGAATGCCAATAAAATTTCAAAAACAATCAAAGTCAATTTGTCGCTTCAGATTGTTGAGGCGATGGAAGGTTTGAAAAGGGTTTTTGTTTTTGATTGTGTTACTGGGGATAAGGGGCATCCAACTAATCGAGGAAGCTTTAGAATATCGCGTAAGGCACATCCTTACAGAAGTAAGACATATGATGTTCAAATGGATTATGCAATGTTTTTTACAGCTGATGGCAAAGCATTCCATCAGTATCACGGAAGCATCCCACTGTCAGTGGTTCGATCTGCAAAAAGTTCGATGAGTGATTGGTTTGGTTCGCACGGCTGCGTCAGATTGACGCAGGCAAATGCAAGAGCTTTGTATGATTGGGCACCTGAAGGTACCATGGTGCATATATTCTGATGATTTCTATTGATAAAAATTTCCTGAAATGCGGTGCTCTTTTTGTTGCTGGGTTGTTGTGTGGGTGTTTTTTATTTTCAGCGATTTTTGATGATTTGTTGCTTCGCCGGGAAAAATCATTCGATATTTCTGCGAGTGGAGTTCTGTTGTTTGTATTTACAAGCCCTAAAACCTCACTCGTTGCTCATCGAAAAGATGATGCTGATGATTTTTATCTGCATACTATTTCGGGTGGGAAATCACGGCATTGCAATGTGAGTAATGATTTTGGTGGTTATCTTCATCAAATATCATCTTTTCACTCCAATAATTTTATCGAAAAAAAATACCTGAGAGATAAATTTCCAAAATTCATTGGGAAAATTGAAATTCAAGATCAAATAATTGAATATGATATCGAGCCAATTTACTTTTACTCTTCGGTCGATGGTTCAAGAATAGCGGCACAACATGCAGGTATAGCTGGGGAGATAAGTATTTCAGAGAGTGTATTTCACGCCTTGGAGGCGGGATGTTCGGAGCTGGCGAAGAGGTAAGCTATCGAGTTGTTCTGGATTATGTGCGCACCATTGTGCATATTTTTGTGAAAAAATACCTTGTTTACCCGACTTTGCTTCTTTTTGGCTTTGCCTTTGGCGCGGGTTCCATGGTCTTCTATTCTGCAATGTGGCCGGGCGGATATCCCGGGGTTGGCGACATGGAAGTCTTGAATTTCGAGAGATCTCCCGGGCTGGTGTACTACTTCAAAAGTGATCGCATTTCACTGGTGGCGCACCGAGCCAACAACGATGATCCCTTTTATCTGCATGTAGTTGCCAATGGAAAATCCAAACATTGCCTCGGCAGCCCGGATCTGGGCGGCTTCATTGAGCAAATGTCCTCCCTCAAGCCCAAAAAATTGGTCGAGGCCAAGGACATGACGACCCTATTCCCCATATTCCTGGGTCGAATAGAAATGCTGGACGGCACAGTCAATATCAGCAACGAGCCCGTCTTGTTCTTCTCGTCAAAAGATGGCGAGCGGATCGCCGCTCAGTACATGGACGTGAGAGGCGAAGTGGAAACGTCCAAAGACCTGTTCAAAGCACTGGAGGCGGGGTGCTCGAAGCTGGCCATGCATTGATGAATCCAGCTTGGACTCTGAAGCCTGTCGATTCGGGCGGCGCCTACGACTTGTACTTGATGCTGCACCCATACGGCTGCGTCGTCGCCGCGGAAATCGGCTTGCCCGCCAGCGCCTCGGACAGCCCCACCTTCACATAGTTGGTGGCCTTCTCGATGTCGGCCGGGCGGGCCGAGGGGATGCTGTCGATGCCGCCCGCGTACACCAGCACGCCCTGCGGGTTGACGATGTACATGTGCGGTGTGGTGCGTGCGCCGTAGCTCTTGCCCACGGTGCCTTCCTCGTCCATGAGCACCGCGGTGGGCTGGGCCTTGCGCTCGGTGAGCCATGCCGTGAGCTTGGACGGCTCCAGGTAGTCGCTGCTGGCCTTCTCGGTGGAGTTGACCGCCAGCCACACCACGTTCTTTCCAGTCGCGTCCTTTTGCGTGGCCGGCATGTTGCCGCTGTCGTAGTGCTTGCGCACGAAGGGGCAGCCCGGGTTGGTCCACTCCAGCACCACGTGTTTACCCTTGAAGTCCGACAGTTTCACGGTCTTGCCGGTGGCGTCCTTGAGGGTGAAGTCGGGCGCCGGCTGGCCCACGGTGGTGGCGGCCTGTGCGGCGCCGGTGGCGAACAGCGCGGCGGCGGATGCAATCAGCGTACGGCGAAGCAACTTCATGGCGGAATCTCCTTCGGTAGATGGCTAAGGTGAACAACGACAACACGACGAACAACGCGCCGCACGGAACCCAGCGCAGCCTCGTGGCCGCGCTCTTCATGGCCTTTACAGTTGGGCGATGGTGGCGCGCACCTCCTGCACGCTCAGCACTTCGGTCAGCACCACGGGCGGCTTGCCGGCCCGGTAGAACACGTACACCGGCACGCCGTTGCGCCCCAGCTGGGCCAGCGCGGCGGTGATGGCCGGGTCGCGGCGCGTCCAGTCGGCGCGCAGCAGGACCACATTCTTGGCAGACAGGTCGGCCAGCACGTCGCTATCGGCCAGCGTCGTCTTCTTGTTGTACTGGCAGGTCACGCACCACGCGGCGGTGAAGTCCACGAACACGGGGCGGCCGCTGGCCACGATCTGCTCGGCCGCGTCCGGCGCCCAGGCCTGCCACTGCGCGCCGCCGGCGCGGGTGGCCTCTGCGGTGTGTGCGGGCGATGCGTTGGTGATGTGCGGCCCGAACGACCAGGCCAGCAACGCGAACGCGGCGACCGACACGGTGGCCATCCAGCGGCGTGCACGGCCCGCCAGCGACAGCGACCAGGCCACCAAGCCCACGCCCACCAGCAAGATCAGCAGCGCGCCCGCGCCGTCGATGCCGCTTTGCTGCCCCAGCACCCACACCAGCCACACCACGGTGGCGAACATGGGGAAGGCCATGAACTTGCGGAAGGTGTCCATCCACGCGCCGGGGCGGGGCAGGGCGCGCGCCACGGCGGGGATGAAGCTCGCGGCCAAGTAGGGCAGCGCCAGGCCCAGGCCCAGCACTGCAAACACCGCCAGCGCCTGGGGCACCGGCAGCGTCGCCGTGAGGCCCATCGAAGCACCCATGAACGGCGCGGTGCAGGGCGACGCCACGGCCACGGCCAGCACGCCCGTCAGAAAGCTGTCGGCCACCGGGTGGCGTGCCTGCAGGCTGGCCACGGACGACGGCAGAAAGTGCCCGAACTCGAACACCCCCGCCAGGTTCAGCCCGATCACGGTGAACAGTGCGGCCAGCCCCGCCACCACGGCGGGCGACTGCAGCTGAAAGCCCCAGCCCACCGCCTCGCCCGCAGCGCGCAGGCCCAGCATGAGCGCGCCCAGCAACAGGAACGACAGCACGACGCCGGCCGTGTAGGCCAGGCCGCTCAGGCGGTGCGCCCGGCGGTCCTGCGCGTGCTGGGTAAAGCCCACGACCTTGATCGCCAGCACCGGAAACACGCAGGGCATGAGGTTCAAGATGAGCCCGCCCAGCAAGGCCCCCAGCAGCGCGGCCGAGAGCGTGAGGGTGGATGCGCCGGAGCCCGCCAGCGGAGCCCCGGCGCCGCCGGTAGCCTGGGCTGCCTGTGCGGCATTGGCCTTGAGCGCCGCGTCCAGCGCGGGCGACACGCTGGCCACCGCGGCACCCTGCGGCCAGGTGCCCAGTACCTTGAGTTCTGCCCGGTAGCCGGTGCGGGTGTCGGGGCCCGTGCCGTGGGCGGCTGCGCCTTGCTCCGCGGCCCGTTCGGCCAGCACGACGGGCATCAGGCTGGGGCTGCTGCTGCGCTGGGCGGCCAGCGGAATTTTTGCCGTCCACACGCTGCCGTTCCAGGCCTGCGTCCACTGCACGGCGTTCTCGATGACTTCGCTGGTTTCCGGGAACAAATCCAGGGTCTTGCCGCGCAGCGCCACCGGCAGGCCGTGCACGCTGACCTGCAGCGCGTTGCCGTCGGCGATCTGCGCCTGGCTGTCTGGCACGATGCCGTTGGTGCCCGCCAGCACCGGCTGGGGCTGCGCCTTGGCCGCCGCCTCGAACGCGGCGCCGTTGAGCGCCGTGGTGCTGCGCAGGGGCAATTGCAGGGTGAACTCGCCCTCTTCGGGAATGCACTCCTTGCGGCACACCAGCCAGGAGGCGCGCAGCTGGATGATGGCGTCCTTGGCGAGCGGGCCGGCGGCAAAGGTGCTGGCCACCGTGACGGGCACGGGCAGCAGCACCGTGCCTTCATAGCCGTAGTTGGCCAGCGTGCCGATGGGGATCTTCCTGGGCAGAGGCCAGGCGATCTCGCCCGCGTCCAGCCCGGCGGGCAGCGTCCAGGCCAGGTCGGTGGGCAGGCCGGAATCGCCCGGGTTCTTCCAGTAGGTGTGCCACTCGGGCTGGTGGGTGATCTGCAGCCCCAGCCATAGCGGCTGGCCGGGTGCGACGCCCTGGGGCGCATGGGCCATCAGCTCGGCCCGGACGTACGGCGTGGTGACCACGCTGGTCCCCTGGCCTGTCGTTTTGGGGCTGAATTGGGCGTTGGCGCTTGTCCAGAAAGCGCTGGCAGCTATCAAAAGCAGAGTGACTGCAAGGCGGTTGAGCAGGCGTGAAGGCATGATTGCAGTGTGGGAGCGGGCGCGGCGCCGTTGGTTCCGGCCCGCTCCGTCGATTCCGGTGGTCCGCCATTGTGCGCGGGGCAGCCCGGCCGTTGAAAATCGGCGCGCCACGGCCCCGATGTGCTGGGGGGATGTAATCCCCGGTCATCCCCCTTCCAACCGGCGCTGGGCCACCGCCAGTGCACCTTGTGATCTGGCTGCCGGTTCACCGGGGACGTCCCTATGAAGGGGGAAGCCGCGCAGCGGCTCAGCGAGGCTACCGAGCCTCGAGGCTCAGATCCGCCCGCGGCGTCCACTTGTCGGGCTGGTTGCCCGACTTGGGCGCCGCCACGAAGAGCCGCTCGGCCGGCAGCTTCTGCGCCACCAGATAGCTGCGGATCGCCTGGCCGCGGTCGTGGGCCAGGTCGGCCGCCATGGCCTCGGTGGCGCTCTGGTTGGCCAGCAGCAGGGCTTCCATCTCGGGCACGGTGAGCTCCTTGGCCAGGCCGACCAGGTTGCGCGGCTTGGCCATGTCGGCGCGGCGGTACACCTCCTTGAGCAGGGCGGGGTATTCGGCGGCCGACACCGGGCTGCTGTCGGCAGGGTTGGCGCGGCGCTTTTCGGCCAGCACCTGTTGCTGCAGGCGCTCGCGCTGCAGGCCTTCGCGCTCGTCCTTCAGGCTGGCCATGCCGGTCACGGTGATCTTGAGCGCTGGCCGGTCGGCCAGGGCCTTCACCACCTTGTCCAGGTTCTGCTTCGCGTCCGCCGTGAGCGCCGCGCTGCCGGGCGCAAAAGCGACGTGGCTCATCTCGCTGCCGCCGCCAAAGGCGTTGGCCAGCAGGCTGAACGGAGCAGTCAGCGCCTTGCCGATCAGGTTGACGATGACCCGGCCGATGACCGGGCCCAGGCGGAACTGCGGGTCGTTCAGCGAGCCGCTGATGGGCAGGTCCAGGTCGATCACGCCGTCGCGGTCGGCCAGCAGGGCCACGGCCAGCTTCACCGGCAGGCTGTTGGGGGCGCCCTGCACGGGCTCGCCAAAGGTCAGCTGGTTGAGCACCAGCCGGTTGCTGGCGGTGAGCTGGCCGCTGGGCAGCACCTTGTAGTTCACGTCCATGCTGAGCTTGCCGCGCTCGATGCCGTGGCCGGCGTACTTCACGGCGTAGGGCGTGAGCGGCGGCAGCTCCAGGTCGCGCACCTTGCCCACGATGTCGAGCGCCAGCGGCTTGGCCAGCGGGTTGAGCTTGCCGGTGATCTCCAGCGACGCCGAGCCTTCCGCCCGGCCGCGCAGTTCGAGGTCCGCCAGCACGGGCTCGCCGCCGGGCGTCTCGGATGAGAAGGCGCTCAGCTTGCCGGTCAGCTCCGACAGATCCGCCGAGTAGTTGGGCTTGATGAAAAAGTCCGAGAACAGCACCTTGCCGTTGACCAGGCTCACCGGCCCGAACTGCACCACCGGTGCCAGCGGGTCGGCCTTGGCGACGGCAGCGCTGGCGGGTGTGCTGGCAGCGGCTGCCGACGCGGCGGCGGGCCCGCTGGCCGAGGCTGCGGCGGTGGCCGCATTCGCTGCACTGGCCGCGTTGGCTGCCTGCGCCTCGGCGGGCGTCTTGGCGATGTCGGTCAGGTTGATGCGGCCCGCCTCGTTCACCGTGATGCGCGCGAAGAAGTCCACCAGGCTGGTCTCCTTGACCTCCACGCGCGGCGCGGTGCCGGGCGCGGTGGCCACGGACAGGCCGCGCAGGTTCAGGCTCTTCCAGGCCAGCAGTTCCTCGCCCACCTGGGCCTCGGTCTTGGGCGTGGATGCAGCGGTGCTGTTGGCCGTGAGCTCGTCGATGGCGGCATCGCCCGCCAGACGCAGGCTGGGGCCCTTGTCGCTCAGAGCCAGCGCGACCTGGCCCTTGAAGCCTACATCGGCCCGCAGCAGCTCCACCGACAGCTGGCTGGCCAGGTAGCCATCCAGCGCATGCAGCGGCACCCGCGCCAGGTCGAGCTTGCCCTGCGCCGCCAGCGGCTGCAGGGCCAGCGTGCCCTGGTAGTCGATCTTGCCGGCCTCGGGTTTGGTGCTGCCTTTGCCGCCGCCCTTGCCTGGTGCGGCAGCGCGTGCGGACAGCTGGAACGCCTCGGGCTTGCTGCCGTCGCTGGCCAGGTTTTTGGCGGTGATGTTCAGCGCTGACAGGTCCATCGCCACGGGCCGCTGCTGGGCGTTGTCAGCAAAGGTGACGGTGCCGCCCTCGACCGCCAGGTCGGCCACCCGCAGCTTCCACGGCGGGGCGTTGTCGGTGGCGGGCGCGGGAATGGTGGCGTTGGCCGTTGGAGCAGTGGCCGTGGCGGGTGCCGATGCCTTCATCCAGCGCTCGAACATCCACCGCCCATCAGCGCCGCGCTCCACCGCCGCCAGGGGTTGGGACAGCGTCAGCTTGGCCAGCGTGGCCGTGCGCGCATCCAGCGGCACCTGCACGCCTTCCACGGCCAGCTTGCCCAGCCCGACCACGGTGGTGCGCCCCTGCTTCACTGCCAATTGCTCCAGCGCCAGCGGGCCCGCGGTCAGCGTCACGCCCGTGGCGCCGGCCTGCGCCGCCTTGGCGCCGGGCGCCTCCCACGCCACGCCCAGGTCGCCGGTGATCAGGCCTGCCACGGTGGGCTCCAGCACCTGCGCCAGGTAAGGCGCGGCCAGTTGCAGCGACAGCGCCTGCGCCGACGCGTTCACCTGCGCCTTCTGGTCGGTGGCCTCGCCGGTGAACTGCAAGCCGCCGTCCTGCAGCTTGAGCCCGCCCTTGAAGCTGAAGGGCTTGACGAGCGGCAGCGCCAGGTCCGCCATGTCGAGCGTGAAGTCCGTGGCCTGCAGCGTGGCGGCGGGCCGGGTGCCTTGGTCCGACCACCGCACGGTGCCGCCGCGCACCGCGGCGCGGTCCACGCGCACGGCCCAGGCGGGTGCCGCGGGGGGCTTGTTGCCTGCCTGGCTGGCGCCAGCGCGGGGCTTGGACGCCGCCATGCCTGCGCTCGCTGGCGGCGCAGCGCTGGACGGGGCGGCAGAAGCGCTGGCGGTGGTCTCGGCTGCCGAGGCTGGGGCGGCAGAGGGTTCGGCTGCCGCGGTGGCCGAGGCTGCGGTTGCCGGGTTGGGTATTGTCGTTGTCGTGGGTGTCGCTGCAGGGCTCGGGGCCAATTGCGCCAGATTGATCTGGCCCGATGCATCGCGCACCGCGGTGATCACGGGCGCGGTCAGCTCCACCTGGCTCAGGTGCACCACCTGCTCCAACGGGCGCACGTCGGCCATGTCGACCTTCAGGCGCTCGTACGACAGCAGGTCGCCGCCCTGGCGGTCGGTCAGGCGCACATCGCGCGCCTGCACCGTGCCGGTCAGCTTCACCGACATGCGCGGCGCCTGCTCGAAAGCCACCCTCACATCCACGTCCAGCGTGGCGTCCTGCACCTTGACCGGCAGGCTGGCGGGCAGGTAGCTCAGGTAGGGGGCCAACCGCAGGCCGTCCAGGCGGATGCTCGCGTCACCCCGGCCCGTCTGCGCAAACGGCGTGCCCTCGGCGGACGAGTCGAAGCGGCTGCCGTTGATCGCAAAAGACAAGTGGGGTTCGACCTTGACCTGCTGCTGGGTGGGCAGCGTGCTGATGAACGGCACCTTCAGCGCCAGGTCGCGCACCTCGTGGGTCTTGCCCACGCCCTGGTCCGTGAAGTCGACGCTGCCGCCCGTCAGCGCCAGGTTGTACAGCGCCAGGCGTGCAGGCCCGGTGGCTGGCTTGTCGCTGGGGGCTGTGGCCTTGGCGATGATGTCGTCCACGTCGTAGCGGCCGTCGCCCAGGTGCGTGACGCGCAGCACCGGGTTCTCGATGGTGAACGCGTCCACCACCGGTGCCAAGCGCAGCAGCGACTGCATTTCGCCATCCGCGTAGATGCGGCCGATGGTGAGCTGCGGCGGTGCGCCCGCAGCGCCTGCCACCGCGACGTCGCGCAGGGCCAGCTCCAGCGTCCACGGCTTGAAATCGATGGCGCCCACCGTCACGGCACGGCCCAACTGCGCGGTGGCCGCACGCTCCAGCGGGCCCTTGAGCAGCGGCGGCACGGCCAGCCAGGCCACCGCCCACACGCCGATCAACCCCGCCAGCGTGCAGGCCGCAGGGCGGAACCAGCGGTGCTGGCGGATGGAAGCGAGAGAGGCGGGGCGCAGGGCAGGCGGCATGGCGGCAGATTCAGGGGGCGCCGCGGCCCAGGCAGAGGCCTGGAAGGCAAGACAGACAACAGGCAATACAGCCGCGCGCGTGGGTCGCTATTGTCCCTGTTGTGCAAAAGCCTGGGTAAGCCATTGCAACGAAGGCGCGGGCCCGGTTCAAGATTGTTGACGTTGGGCCTTCTCGCGCGTCGAAGCCCCCTGCACCGCGCAGCGGGGTCAACGGGTGCTGGGCATCCGAAGCAGCTTCACCGGGCGTGCTTTTGGCGTGGCCTCACTGGGCAAACCCCAGCACCACCCTGCGGGTGGTGGCGCTCTTCTTTTCGATCTTGGTCACCACGATGGCCCCGATCTCCGCGGTGTTGGCCACGTGCGTGCCGCCGCAGGGCTGCAGGTCGATCAGCGGTGTGCCGCCATCACCCCCGTCACCCCCGATGCGGATGGTGCGGATGCGCCCCGTGCCGCGCGGGGGCTGCACGCTCATGCTCTTGACCAGCGTGGGGTTCGCGTCCAGTTCCTCGTCGCTGATCGAGGCCACGGTCAGCGGGTGCGCAGCAGTCACCAGCGTGGCGATGGCGGCAGTCAGCTGGTCCTTGTCCAGCGGGTCGGTCATCGCAAAGTCCAGCCGCGCATAGTCGGGAGTGATGGAGCAGCCGTTGACCAGCTGCGGCACCACATGGCACAGCAGGTGCGACGTGGTGTGCAGCCGCATCATGCGGTGGCGGCGCTCCCAGTCGATACGGGCCGTGACCGCAGTGCCGGCGGCCAGCTGCGCCAGGCGGTCGTCTTGTCCCGGCGCCGGCACATGCACGATGTCGCTGGTGGGCTTGCCATCGGCGTCCTTGCCCTTGCGGGTGTCGGCGATGGCGATCTCGGTGCCGTCGGCAAGCGCCAGCACGCCGCTGTCTCCCGCCTGGCCACCGCCCAGGGGGTAGAACACCGTTTGGTCCAGCACGATGCCGGCGTCGGTGATGGCGGTGATGTGGGCGCTGCATTCACGCAGGTAGGCGTCTTGTCGGAAGAGGTCGTGGGTCATGGGTTCCATGGTAGCGCCGCGGCACCGCCATGTCCCTGCACGGCTACCATGGCGGGCATGACTGCCGTTCCCAACACCGCCCCACTGCCTCCGCTGCCCTCGCGTTTCTGGGCCGACCTCTCGACACGCGACTTCGCGCAGTTGAAAGTTTCCGGCCAGGCCGCGCACACCGTGGCGGTGCTGCCCGTGGCCGCCATCGAGCAGCACGGGCCGCACCTGCCGCTGTCGGTGGATGCCACGCTTCTGCAGGGCGTGATCGACGCCGCGCTGCCGCAGCTGCCCGCTGACCTGCCGGTGCTGTTTTTGCCCCCGCAGAATGTGGGCCTGAGCCCGGAGCACATCCGCTTTCCCGGCACGCTCACGCTGTCGCCCGCCACGGTGATCGCGCTGTGGACCGAGATCGGCGAATGCGTGGCGCGCGCGGGCATCCGTAAGCTGCTGCTCTTCAACGGCCACGGCGGCCAGGTCAGCGTGATGGACATCGTGGCGCGCGAGCTGCGCACCCGCTGCGACCTTATCGTCTACAGCGCCAGCTGGTTCAGCCTGCCGCTGCCCGATGCGGTGGCCGGGCAGTTCAGCGCGCAGGAGCACCGCTTCGGCATCCACGCCGGCGAGATCGAGACGTCAATGATGTTGCACCTGGCGCCTGGCACCGTGCACATGGAGCACGCGCGCGACTTCCGCTCCACCTCGCAGGACCGGTCGGAGCAGTACGCCATTCTGGGCAACGGCAAGAGCGCCAAGCTGGGCTGGCAGATGCAGGACTACCACCCCGCCGGCGCGGTCGGCAATGCTGCCGGGGCCTCTGCCGCCAAGGGCCAGGCTGTGGTGGCCGCTGCGGCGCAGCAGCTCGTGGCGCTGCTGCAAGAGGTGCATGCGCTTCCCCTGTCAACGCTGGTGAACGAGGCGGGCGCGCCCTAACGTGGCGGTGGGACGGCCGCTGCACAGACACCGGTGGCGTTCTGTCTGCTGGGTGTGTGAGGCAGTTGGTAGAGAGCTGCAAATGCCGCGCTACGCCAAGCGCCAGGGCGGGTTCTTGCGGTTGTCACCGGCCCGGAACAGGCAGATCACATTGCCGGACGGGTCCGCCAAGCGTGCTTCGCGCCAAAGCCAAGGCTCGTCTTTGGGTAGCTGTGTGAACTGGAATCCCGCGGCTTGCAAAGCCGCCACCCTCACGTCGAGGTCCGCGCATTCAAAGTACACGACAACGCCCGTCTCACGTGGGCCCCCATGGTCTGCGTGCAGCGAGAACGTAGCGTCGCCCTCCGGGCACTCGAAGCGGGCGTACCGGGGTGGCGCGTGAACGATCAGCAGGAAACCCATGTTGCGATAGAACGCGACAGCGTCGTCGAGGTCCGCGACAGGCAACGTGATCTGGTTGAGATTCATGAGCGATTTTCTTTTTTCTGACCCTGTTTGCGCCAAGGTACCTAACGGGGCATGGAATGGGTCACCAAAAGCTGGGGTTGTCCGGGCTCCGCCTCGCTGAGCACGCGCGACATGAGCTGCACGTGTCGCCCGATGTCGTTGCAGCCCAAACGCTTTATGGGTCTTTGGGCCTTGCGCCTGTAGCGCCTGTCAGCTTCAACCTTGTGCTGGTTCCCAAGTCTCTTGCGCTGGGCGAGGTCTTTTTCCGCGCCTCAGCAAAAGCAGACGTACTGTCACCCCCAGCATACCCACAGCGAACATGCTGGCCACGATGGGCCGGTCCAGCACCAGTGGCAACCATTCACCCCGGCTCAGCAGCAACGCTCGCCTCAGGTTTTCTTCCAGCATGGCAGATGCAGACAGGCCGACCAGCAGGGGCACGACGGGGCAGTCGAGTTGCAAGAAAAGCATGCCCAAGGCCGCCAGCGCTACACAGGGCCACAGCAGGTCGGGCGTCAACCCATACCATGCCAGCAGCCCTGCACACCACGCTGTCGCGAAAGGGCCCGTCCAGGCCGGGCGCTGCAGCCATCCCGCGGTGGCAATGAAAGCGCCTGAAGCAGGCCAAAAGCCCAGGCAAAGATACACCGTGCTCCAGAGCCTTGTGCTTCGGGGGGGCGCTTTGGAATGCGGTGGCGGCGGTGGGGCGTCCGGTCTGGGGATGAGGTGTTGCGCGATGTGGGGAACGAGCAGTGCGAAAATTCCCAGGCAGGCCACAACCACGGACGGGTCTTCGTGCAGCAGTGCAAGACCCGTCATATCGCGCAGATCACCGGCTGGGTCTTGTCCTTGAGTCCCGAGCAACAGGCCCACCACTGCCATACCGCTGGAGCGGGGCAGTGGCTGTGGCGCAGCCAGGCAGACCCCCATCAGCAGCAGGGTCAAGGTGGCCGCATATTCTGCAGGTCCGAACCGAAAAGCAATGTCTGCCCAGGTCATGCGGGTCGCCTCTCCGCGATATGTTGGAGGAGGTTGTCGTGGCAGGTCGCTGTGAGCATGGGGCGAGATTCTCGCACCGGGGTGCCGCCCGCCGGGAGCATGAAAGGCCGCACCGGCGGCTACACCAACTCCCGCAGCACCATCGTCACCACCCGCTCCTGCGCGCTGGCACCGCGCAGGCGCAGCGCAACGGACGTGCCCGGCTCGCCCGCCAGTTGGGTGCGCAGCCAGATCGCATCGGTGGCTGCAAGTTCACGCCCCTGCACGGCCAGCAGTGATTCGCCCCGGCGCACGCCCGCTTCGTCGGCCGGGCTGCCGCCCACCACGTCCAGCACATCGAACCGCTCGCCCGTCCACCGCGCCACCAGGCCGCTGCGGGGTCCGGCAAAGGGTTCGGCCAGGGCGGCCTGCGGCTCGAGATACATAGCACCGCCCGCCGCATCGATGGTGACGGCGAAGCGCTGCCACAGCTCTCCACCCAGGTTGCCCATCCAGGCATCGCTGCCGAACAGCCCGCCCGTGGCCAGCGAGAGGTGCACCGGCACGCGCGGCAGTTGCCAGGGTCCGATGTCGAACGTGGGAAGGCGGGCCACATCGGCCCAGGTGGTGCCACCCACGCTCACGCCGGTGAGCATGCGCACCGAGGGCTGCAGCGCAGCGCGCAGGCCCAGCCGCTCCACCACCGGGCGAAACAGCGTCACGGCCCCGGCGTCGCCCGTGTCGACAGAAAACCAGCCTGCCTGCCCGGCTGCGGTGGCTTGCACCAGCATTTTGCCGCCCGGCAGCACCCGCAGCGGGAGCAGCACGGCTGCAGGCGATGGGGCAAGACGGCCGGGTGCGGCCAGCGTGGCCTGCGCGCGGCCTTAGTCCAGGCGCACCGAGAAGGCGCGCCAGAACGTGGCGCCCAGGATGCCGTCGTAGTCGAACTCGACTGGCATGGGCACGACGAACGCGATCTCGCGCTTGAGGTGCAGCGCTTCTCCCACGGCAAGGTCATCCACCACCGTCCAGGGAACGGGCTCGTCGGAGGCTTCGGCGCCCGAGCTGGGCACCCGCTCGGTGGACAGGGGCAGGCCCAGCAGCTGTGCGGTGCGGGGCGTGAGCACGTTGTGGTCCGCGCCCGTGTCGAGCAAGAACCGCAGGGGCTGCCCGTTGACGCGCACGGCCAGCGACATATGGGTTTGTCGGCGCTCCAGGGGCACGGTGAAGGGGCCGGGCGGCGGCACCACCTCCGCCTCAGCGCCCAGGCCCAGCGATCCGCCGCAGCCATTCAAGCCCGCCAGCGGAAAAGAAGACACCGCCAGGGCACGGCCCAGGACTTCGCGACGGCGCATGGCAACTCCCGTTGTTTGAGAGTTGCTATTAAACAGTAAAAAATTATTGTTTTACAGAAATTTATTGCAAGTCCGCGCAATGCTCAGGCGTGCGTGATCCAGTCTAGGTGCGGGCCTTCATTCAAATGCGGCAGGGTGTTGAACGTCTGCATCATCAGCCGCTTGGGCGCGATCGAGAACTCCGTCACTGCGCTGTTGCGGATGCGCATGTTGAGCGCAATGGTGACCTCGGGCGCTGTGCCCAGCACCTCGCCCACCGCAGCAGAAATGGGCCCGCCGCTGCTCACCATCAGCACGTTCTGGCCCGCATGGTGGTGGCGCACGTGGTCCAGCGTGGCGCGGATGCCGGCCGAGAAATCGTTCCAGCTGGGCATGCCCTGCGGGCTGATGACGCCGGCCATCCATTGCGCCAACGCGTCGCACAGGATGCGAAAGTGCTGGTGGTACTTCTCGGGCGTATCGGCAGGGCCCAGGGGCTGGGGGTGGATGGCGGCGATCAGCGCATGGCTGTCGTATTCGTTGAGGGCCGGCAGCTGCAGCGCCTCGGGCGCGATCTGCAGGCCTTCGGCAATGCCCTCCAGTGTCTGCGTGTGGCGGCGCAGCGTGCCGGTGATGACCGCGTCAAACCGCAGGCCGCGCGCCCGCCAGTACTCGCCCAGGCGCACGGCCTGCTCGCGGCCGCGCGGGCTCAGCTGGTCGTAGTCATCGGCGCCAAACGAGGCCTGGCCATGGCGCACGAGGTAGAGGGTTCCCATGCGGCGGATTGTGGAAACAAACATCGTGGCCGCTTGTCACTGGGGCGACTGGTGCTATCGAATTGTGAGTTTCTTGCTGCCGTGCAGCATTGATGGCGGCGGTGCAACAGTGTGTCTGTGGAGCGTGTTGGCGCTGGCTAAAATTTATAGCGCAGAGTCAGAGGGAGGCTGAACATACTGACGTTCGGCCAGCGGCTTTGCTTATTCGTCACTCAAAAATCATGAAGAAAACAATTTATCTCGCGCTGGCACTTTCCGTGCTGATGACCGGTTGCGCGTCGGTCAACATGGCTTCCAAAGAGCAGTCCGCCAAGGCCAAGGAGTTTCAGCAACCACCTGAAGGCAAAGCGGGTGTTTATCTCTATCGCAACAGTGTGTTGGGCAAGGCCGTGACAAAAGACCTTCGCATTGATGGCGCTTGTGTGGGCACCAGCGCCCCCGATGTTTTTTTCTACACCCAGGTGGATGGTGGCAAGAACCACACGGTAGAAACTGCTTCTGAATTCTCCCCGAACAAGTTGGAGATCGCGTTTGAATCGGGCAAGAACTACTTCATTCGGCAGTTCATCAAGATGGGCGTGTTCGTGGCCGGTGCAGACCTGGAGCAGGTGCCTGAGGCGCAAGGCAAGGCAGACGTCGCCAAGCTGGAAATGGCCGAGGGCGGGAAATGCAGTCCTCCCGCCAAATGATCGGTAGGCTCCGCAGCCGTTCATCCGGCGCTTAAAAGGAACAAAGGGGCTTCCAAGCCCCTTTTTTTTTATTCGCGCAGAGCATCAACCGCTCAGCACGCCGCTGAACATGGGCGCATCCACATTGCCCCCCGTCAACGCCAGCCCCACGACCTTCCCCTTCAATGCACCGCGCTCCTGCAGCGCCGCCGCCAGCGCAGCAGCACCCGCCCCTTCGGCCACGTTGTGCGTGTCCGTAAAGATCGCGCGCATGGCTGCGGCCACCTCGTCGTCGCTGACCTGCACGATGTGGTCGATGTGCGGGGCGATGATGGACAAGGCCTCGGCGTCGGCCACGCGGCAGGCCATGCCGTCGGCCAGGTGGGTGGTCACGGGCGCCTCGACGACGCGGCCGGCGGCCAGCGAGTCGGCGTAGGTGGTGGCGTGGCTGCTGACCACGCCCACCACGCGCACGCCGTGGCCCAGCGCCAGCTTGGCGGCAATGGCCGAGCAGGCACCCGAGCCCTGGCCGATGGGCACGTAGGCCACGTCCATCTGCGGCACGGCGCGCAGGAATTCCCACCAGTAGGTGCTCACGCCGCGCAGCAGGTCGGGGTGGAAGCTGGGCACCATGTGTGCGCCGCGCTCGGCGGCCAGCTGGATCGCGAATTCGCGCGCTTCCTGAAAATCCGCGCCGTGCTCGATGAGCGTGACGCCCAGGGCGCGCATGGCGGCGTTCTTCTCGACCGAGTTGCCCTGTGGCACGACGATGGTGCAAGCCACGCCATGGCTGCGCGCGGCCCAGCCCATGCTCTGGCCGTGGTTGCCGCGCGTGGCGCTGATCACTTCGCGGGGCATGGCGCCGCGCTTTGCGAGCTGGTCGAAGTAGGTGAGGCCGCCGCGGATCTTGAAGGCGCCGACGGGTGTATGGTTCTCGTGCTTGAGCCAGCAGTCGGTGCCCAGGCGTTCACTCAACAGGCCCCAGCGGTACTGCGGCGTGGGCGGGAAGTCGCGGTACACCACCTGTGCGGCGGCTTCGATGTCGGCCAGGGTGGGCAGCAGCGCGGTGGCGGGGTCGAGGCGGGCGTTCATGCGGCGGCTTTCTTTTCGGTGAGGAGTCGGAGTGCGAGCAGGCCGAGGACGGTGCCCATGACATAGCGCTGCGCCCGCATCCAGGCGGCGTTGCGGTTAAGGAACAGCGCCACGCGCGCGGCGCACAGGATGAGCAGTGCGTTGACGACCGCGCTGGTGGCGATCTGTACGCTGCCGAGCGTCAGGCTCTGCAGCAGCAGTTGGCCGCGCTCTGGGTGCAAAAACTGCGGGAAGAACGACAGGTAGAACATGGCGACCTTGGGGTTCAAGAGGTTGGTCATGAAGCCCATGAGGAACAGCGTGCGGGGGCCGTCGTGCGGCAGGTTGCGGGCCTCGAAGGGCGCGGCGCCGCCGGGCTTGACGGCCTGCCAGGCCATCCAGAGCAGGTAGGCGGCGCCGGCGTAGCGGATGGCGTCGAAGGCCAGCGGCACGGCGGCCAGCAGCGCGGTCAGGCCCAGTGCCGCCGCCAGCAAGTGCACCAGAAAACCCAGCACCACACCGCCCAGCGAGACCAGCCCCGCACGCGGCCCCTGCGTGAGGCTGCGCGAGACGCAATAGACCATGTTGGGGCCGGGCGTGAGCACCAGAACCAGGGCGGCCAGCGCAAAGATCAGCAGTTCCTGTGCAGAAAAAAGCATCGTGGTTACTCCGGTGTGAATGACGATACGGCGACCGGTCCGCGTGGCGTGGTCAGTTGCGCCGTGAGGCGGGGGGCGCCACCTGCGGCGATCGCTACCTGCGCTGCCACGCCGATCGCCTCGCACGCCGCCTGCAGCGTGGCCGCCTGCGGGTGCTGCAGCGCCAGCGATTGCAACTGCACGCCGCTGGCGGGCAGGCTGTCGCACGGGTGCACGGGGCCCCACTGGATGAGCGTGGGCAGGCAGCCGTCCATCAGGCGCAGGCCGTCTTCGCGCACGGTGATCTGCCACTGCAGCAGGCCCTGTGCGGTGGGGCGGCTGGCGGCGATGATCTCGCCGCGGTCCAGGTCCTGCGCGGCCAGGGCGGCGCACCGGTCCTCGACGTCAGGCACCGCGGCCACCCAGTGGATGAGCTGCGGCCCGTGGTCTGCCACCTGCTGCTGCAGGGCCGCATCATCCATGTCAAACCACCGCCTACCGCTTGATGGTATTGCGCTAGTAGCTCCTTTATTGATAGCAATGACTTCCAGGTAGGCGCGCGGGTGCGCTGGGCTGGAGACATTGACAATGCGGTTGTGGGTGCCCATCAGCGGGTGCTCGCCACCCGCCGTGGGGGTGATACCTAGCGTGCGTTCGCACCAGGCCACGCCCGACGCCAGGTCTGCGGCCAGCACGACGAGGTGGTCCACGCACGGCGGCCGTGCCGCACTGGCCGGGGAGCTTGCGGCGGCCGTCACAGCAGCACCTCGCCCGAGACGCAGGTGACCGAGCTGCCGCCGACCCAGATGGTGTCGCCGTCCTGCTCCACAAGCACGCGCCCCGCGCGGGCCAGGCACGTGCCCTGGCTGGCCACGTACTGGGCGGGGGCCAGGCCCGCGCCGATGAGCCACTGGGCCAGCGCGGCGTTGAGGCTGCCCGTCACCGGGTCTTCGGCCAGGCCGTTGTTGCCGGGGAAGAAGGCGCGCACTTCGAAGGCAATGCCGTCCGCGTCCGTGCTGCCGATGACGCCGACTTTTCCGCGTGGTCCGACCACGCCCACATCGAGCTTGCCCAGGATGCTCGCATCCGGCTTGAGCGCCAGCACCTGCTCGCTGCTGCGCAGCATCACGCCGCGCCAGTTGGGGCCGTTGTCGCACCAGGCGTGGTGCAGGATGTCGCTGCGCGCCACGCCCAGGCCGCGCGCGATCAGGGCCACATCGTCTTCAGGCAGCGGGCCGCTCTTGATGAGGGGCGGCGCTGCGAACGCCAGGCGCTCGCCGTCCTGCCGCAGCGTGACCAGGCCCACGCCGCATTCCTGCACCACGGTGCCCGCCACCTGCGGCTGGCCGCCGGCCTGCAGCCAGGCGTGGCAGCTGCCCAGCGTGGGGTGGCCGGCAAACGGCAGCTCGCGCCCGGGGCAGAAGATGCGCACCCGGTAGTCCGCGCCGGCCGCGCGGCCCTCGGGCGTGGGCGGCAGCAAAAAGGTGGCTTCCGACAGGTTGGTCCAGTTGGTGAACTCCTGCATGGCCTCGGTGGTCAGGCCGGTGCCATCGAGCACCACGGCCAGGGGGTTGCCGCGGTAGGGCTGGTCGGTGAAGACGTCGACTTGCTTGAAAGGGCGCTGGTGCATGGTGCTCAAAGTCCTGGTGTCGATGGGTGATGAAAAAAATGGAAGAGGGGGCAGAGGACGGAAACGCCGGGGGTGCGACCGGCACTCTCGCGGCGTTGCTGCTGTGGGTTCGGTCGGCCCTTGGGGCCGGGGTGGATCAACCGGTGGGGGGCGGGGCGATGGACAGTGAATTCACAGCAGCACGGTCCCTTCTATGCAGGTGACGGCCTGGCCGCCGACCCAGATCTGCCCGGCATCGTCTTGTCGGATGTGCACGCGGCCGGCGCGGCCCAGGCATTCGCCCTGTGCCACCAGGTAGCTTGGCGGCGCCAGGCCGTCGGCGATCAGCCATTCGGCCAGGCTCGCGTTCAGCGTGCCGGTGACGGGGTCTTCCGGGTTACCCATGGGCGCGGCAAAGGCGCGCACCACGGCGCCGGGCTGGCGCATGTCGCTGGCCTGCGGGCCGACGTGGATCACGCCCACGTCCTGGCCCAGGTCTTTGAGGCGCGCGTGGTCGGGCTTGAGGCCGAGCACCGTCTCTGCGCTGTCGAGCAGCAGGCCCAGCCACACCGGGCCGTTGTCCAGCAGTTGTGCGCCGCGAATCTGCTGCGGGCGCACGCCCAGCGCGCTGGCAATCAGCGGCACCAGCGCGGGGCTGGGCGCGCTGCGCGCCAATGGCGGCGCGGCAAAGGCCAGCGTGCTGCCGCTGTGCTCCACACGCACCAGGCCCAGGGCCGATTCCTGCATCACCATGCCCGCCACGCGCGGTGCGTTGCCGGCCTGCAGCCAGGCGTGGCAGGTGCCCAGCGTGGGGTGGCCGGCAAACGGCAGCTCGCCATTGGGGCTGAAGATGCGAACCCGGTAGTCCGCACCCGCCGCACGCCCAGCCTCGGTGGGCGGCAGCAGGAAGGTCGTCTCCGACAGGTTGGTCCAGGCCGCAAAGCGGCGCATGTCGCTCTCGCTCAGGTCCTGTGCATCCAGCACCACTGCGACCGGGTTGCCGTAGCCCGGCTGGTCGCTGAACACGTCGATCTGCTTGAAGGGGCGCTGGTGCATGGCAACCTGCGCTCAGGAGAGAGGTTGGTCCAGGACGCCGATAGCGCCCGTGCGGCTGCTCACTGCCAGGTACCAGCGCTCCAGGTGCGGGCGCGCGGGGCGCTCTTGCGGCAGGCCCCACCAGCGGTGGATCTCGCACGCCACGGGGATGTCGGCCATGGTGAAACGCTCGCCGGCCATGAAGGGCTGGCGCGCCAGGTGGGCATCGAGCAGGGCCATCAGCGGTTCGGTCACTGCCACGGATGCGGCGATGAGCGCATCGTTGCGCTGCGCGGCAGGGGTGCGAATCCACTGCAGGAAGGCATCGCGCCCGGCGGGGTTCAGCGTGGTCTGCTGCCAGTCCATCCACTGCTCGGCCACAAAGCGCGCGGGCAGGTCTTCGGGGTACAGGTTGCCCAGCGAATGCCGGGCGCACAGGTAGCGCACGATGGTGTTGGACTCCCACAGCACCGCGCCCGTGTCTTCGTCCTCGACCAGCGGAACCAGGCCATTGGGGTTCAGCGCCAGAAAGCGCGGCTCGCGCACGATGCCGAACTGACCGCCCGCATCGGTGCGCTGCACCGACGGCAGGCCCAGCTCCTGCACGGCCCACACCACCTTGCGCACATTGATAGACGACATGCGTCCCCACAAGCGCAGCATGCGTCAGCCCTTGGCCTGCGCGGCCAGCAGGTCGCGAACGGCCGCGGCCAGCGCCGCGATGCCGGTGGCGATCTGCTCCACGCTCGAGGTCACGAACGACAGGCGCAGCGTGCGCGGGTCGGCGTTGTCGGCATAGAAGGCAGCGCCGGGCACGAAGGCCACGTTGCGCTCCACCGCCTTGGGCAACAGCTCCACGGCGCTCATGCCGTCGGGCAGGCGCACCCACAGGAACATGCCGCCGTCGGGGCGGTTCCAGTGCACGTCCAGGCCCTGCATCTCCTTCGTCAACGCAGCCAGCATGGCTTCGCACTGCTGCTTGTACAGCGCGCGGATGGTGGGCACGTGGCGGTCCAGGAAGTTGCCCTTCATCACCTCGGCCACCAGGCGCTGGTTGTAGCCGGGGGTGTGCAGGTCGGCCGCCTGCTTGGCCTGCAGCAGCTTGGGGTACACGGCCTTGGGGGCCACGACGAAGCCCAGGCGCAGGCCGGGGGCCAGCACCTTGGAGAACGAGCCCATGTAGATGCAGCCATCGGGGTTGCGGGCCGTGAGCGGTGCGGGCGGCGGATTGTCGAACCACAGGTCGCCGTAGGGGTTGTCTTCGACCAGCGGCAGGTTCAGCTCGGCCGCGGCCTTGACCAGCTCGGCACGGCGCGCATCGCTCATGGTGCGGCCGGTGGGATTCTGGAAGTTGGGCAGCACGTACAGGAAGCGGGCCTTGTCGGCGCCGGTGCCCACCTTGGCCCGGAGGTCGTCCACCAGCACGCCTTCATCGTCGCTGGCCACGGACACCACGGTGGGCTCCATGGGCGTGAAGGCCTGCAGCGCACCCAGGTAGGTGGGCGTCTCGACCAGCACGCGGCTGCCTTCGTCGATGAGCACCTTGGCGATCAAGTCCAAGGCCTGCTGCGAGCCGGTGGTGATCAGCACCTGGTCGGCATCCACATCCCAGGGCAGGAAGTCGGCGATGGCCTGGCGCAGCGGGGCATAGCCTTCGCTGGCCGCGTACTGCAGGGCGGCCGGGCCGTCATTGGCCAGCACGGCGGCCGAGGCTTCGGCAAAGGCCGAGACCGGGAAGGTCTTGGGTGAGGGCAGGCCGCCTGCCAGGCTGATGATGCCGGGCTTCTCGGTGACCTTGAGGATCTCGCGGATGACCGAAGGGTTCATGCGCTCGGCGCGGCGCGCCAGGGTCCAGGTGCTGGTGGGTGGAAGGTCGTTCAGTTTCATTGTCGTTCTCCTCCGGGCGGTCCCCAAAAGACCACCCATGTTGCAAAGTCGTCAGAAAAATTCTCGAAGCGGTGCACTTGCCCCGCCGGTACAAAAAAGGCGTCGCCAGCAGCGCAGCGGTGGCGGGTTCCGTCCTGCACGAATTCTCCGCTCCCGCGCTGGATGAAGTACAGCTCGTCCTGCGCGTGGGGCTGCTGAGGGTCCTGGCCCCGGGGCGCATACAGCTCGGTGCGCATGCTGCCATGGCGCAGGAGTTCCACGAACCGCTCTCCGGCAGGGCCGGGCAGTTGCTGCAAACCTTGATCCACGGAGTATTTCACAGGGCCTCGTGCGTCGTTGTGTGGCTCAGTCCACGATGAACAGCGTGGCGCCCTGGGGCGACTCGGAGCGGTGGGGCTCCGCGTTGTCGGCCACCTGGTAGCTCATGCCGGGCGTCAAAGTGAATGTGCGGCCGTCTTCCAGCTCGGTGTGCAATTCTCCGCTCACGCACAGCAGCACGTGGCCTTTGACGCACCAGTGGTCCGAGACATAGCCCGGCGTGTACTCGACCATGCGCACGCGCAGGTCGCCGAACTGCTGGGTGCGCCAAAACGCCTGGCCGGCCTGCGCGCTCTTTTCCTCGCGGGGCAGGGCAGACCAGTCGGTGGTGGCAAACGGGATGTTGTGCATCTGCATCTTCGGGACTCCTTCAAACGCACCACGGCCTGGATCGCGGCGCGCACAGTGTGCTGGCGGTCATGCGGTGGCTCCCTGGTGAACGGGCATCTTCTTGCCCGCAAAAACGGTGGCGATCACGGCCAGTGCGAAGCACGCGGTGACCAGGTCCAGGCGCTCGCCCAGCAGCGGCACCGCGAACAGCAGACTCAGAAAGGGCTGCACCAGCTGGATCTGGCTGACCCGCACGGCACCCAGCGCCAGCGCGCGGTACCAGGCAAAGAAGCCGATCCACATCGAGAACAGCGCCACGTAGGCGAACCCCGTCCAGGCCATCGCACTGATCGCGCCGGGCACGGCGGGTGCAAACCACCAGGCCACGGGCAGGGTGAGCGGCAGGCTCAAGGCCAGCACCCAGCAGATCACTTGCTCGGCGCCCAGGCTGGGCGTGAGGCGTGCACCGCCGATGTAGCCGAAGGCACCCGTGGTCATCGCGATGATGAGGTAGATGTTGGCCGCGCCCAGGTAGAAGCCGCCCGCACGCCAGGCCATGAAGCCCAGCACCAGCCCGCTGCCCAGCACCGCGCACGCCCAGAAGCCCGCCGAGGGCCGCTGGCGGTACCACAGCGCACCCAGCACCGCCGTGGACAAGGGCAGCAGCGCCGTGACCACCGCGCCGTGCGTGCTGGGCACATGCCGCAGCGCCAGCGCCAGAAACAGCGGAAAGCCGACGATCACGCCGAACGCGGTCACGCCCAGCAGCGGCCAATCCGGGCGGCGCGGCACGTTCAGCTGCCCGCGGCTGCGCTGCCACGCGAGGTACGCGACGGACAGCAGCCCCGCCACCGCAGCGCGGCCGAAGGTGACGAACCATGGCGACAGTTGCGGCGCGTCCACCGGGCCCACGGCCAAGCGTGTCATCGGCAGCGTGGCGGCGAACAAAGTCACGCCCACCAGACCCCAGACCAGGGCTTCACGCTCTTGCGCGCGGTTCATAGCGTGAGCATCCACACGGCGGTCACCACCAGCACCAGGGCCAGCGCGCGGTTGAACCACAGCAGGCGGGTGCCCTGGGCCAGCCACTGGCGCAGCAGCGAGCCGATCAGCGCGTATACAAAATTGCTGGTGAAGGCGAACAGCATCATCACCACGCAGATGATCGCCAGGCGCTCACCGGGGTTGACGGCGGGCTGCCCCGCGGCGTTGACCACCCAGCCCGCGCTGAGCGTGAGCGCCAGCATCCAGGCCTTGATGTTCACGAACTGCAGGCCCACGCCCTGCCAGAAGGTCACGTTCAGGCGGGCGCTGTCCACTTCGGCCAGCTGGCCCGCACGGCTGAGCTTGTAGGCCAGCCACAGCATGTAGGCCACGCCTGCCAGCGTCACGCCCCAGCGCAGGGCGGGCACGCCGGTGATCAGTGCACCCAGGCCCAGGCCGCTGGCCAGCATGAGCAGCGTCCAGCCTGTGGGCACCGCAAAACAAAATCGCAGCGCGCGCTTCAGGCCCAGGTTGGCCGCAAGCGCCGTGGACAGCGTGGTGTTGGGCCCCGGCGAGAAGCTCATCGCGGTGCAGAACAGCAGCAGGGCAGTCAGTTCGGTGGCGCTCATGGTGCGGGAGGTGCGGTGTTCTGGTGGGGAGACTTGTCAATGCCGAGGCTTCAATGTAATCTTGGCTGCCAGTACACAACCAATACAGTTCAGCAGCGCAGTTCGCAATCTGTATTGGCCGCGATAACAGTACACAAGCGCACTGCAAGAACGCTGTACGCACACTGCAAGGACCCCGCCATGCTGATGAAAACCACCACCCAGTCGCTCACCGAACAGCTGTCGGCGCGCTTTGGCGAGCGCATCCGCAACCGGCTGCTGGCACCGGGTGCGCGGCTGCCGTCGGTGCGGCAGTGCGCGCAGCAGCACGGCGTGAGCCCGTCGACCGTGGTGGCGGCGTACGACCAGTTGCTGGCGCAGGGCCTGGTGGAGGCGCGCAAGAACCGCGGCTTCTTCGTGCGCGAGGCCACCACCGGCCAGGTCGAACGAGCGCCCGAGGACGAAGCCACCTCCGCCGAGGCCGAGCGCGGCATGGGTAACTGGAGCACCGCGCACTGGTTTGCAGCCCGGGGTGCCGGGCGCGGCGCGGCGCGCGGCGCACCACTCGTCAACGCCACGGCGCTGATCCGCGGCATGTTCCACAAGATCAGCGACAAGCCGCAGCCCGGCATGGGCGTGTTCCCGCCCGACTGGCTCGAGTCCACCTTCATGCCCGCCGCGGTGCGCAAGGTGACCAGCACCCGCGCGCTGAACGAGTTTTCGCTGCAGTACGGCGAGCCGCTGGGCGACACGGGGCTGCGCAGGGTGCTGTCCAAAAAACTCGCCACGCTGAACGTGCATGCCACGCCCGAGAACATCATCACCACCGTGGGCGCCACGCATGCGCTCGACATCGTGAGTCGCACGCTGCTGCGCCCGGGCGACCCGGTGATGGTGGAGGAGCCCGGCTGGGCCGTGGAGTTTGCGCGGCTGGCGGCCCTGGGCATGCACATCCTGCCCGTGCCGCGCCGCGCCGATGGCCCCGACCTGGAGGTCATGGCCCGGTACTGCGAGGTGCACCAGCCCAAGCTGTATGTGAGCGTGAGCGTGTTCCACAACCCCACGGGCTACTGCCTGTCGCCGGGCAGCGCGCACCGCATCCTGCAGCTGGCCAACCAGCACAACTTCCACATCGTCGAGGACGACACCTACAGCCACATCGCGCCCGAGCACGCCACGCGCCTCACCGCGCTGGACGGGCTGCAGCGCACCATCTACGTGAGCGGCTTCGCCAAGATCCTCGCGCCCAACTGGCGCATCGGCTTCCTGGCCGCGCCATCTTCACTCATCGAGCAGCTGCTGGACACCAAGCTGCTGGCCACGCTGACCACGCCCGCGCTGCTGGAAAAAGCGCTGGCGCTGTGCATCGAACAGGGCCAGCTGCGCCGCCACGCCGAGCGCATCCGCACCCGCCTGGACGCCGCCCGCGCACGCAGCGTGAAGCTGGCGCTGGGCGCAGGCTGCACCTTCGCCGCCGAGCCCGTGGGGCTGTTCGGCTGGGTGGAGACTGGGGTGGACACCGACGCGCTCGCGCAGCGCATGCTGGACGAGGGCTACCTGCTGGCGCCCGGCGCGCTGTTCCATGCCGAGCGCAAGCCGAGCACACTTATGCGCATCAACTTCGCGACCACGCAGGAGGCGGCGTTCTGGAAGACGTTTGCGCGCGTGCGCGATGAGCAGGGGCGCTGAGCCGGTAGAGAGGGCTGGCGCGAGGCCCCACCGCACCACCAACGAGTACGAAGCCGGAACCCGAAACCCGGAACCCGGCCATCGTGTGCATGGGCGCTGCCACGGCCAGTGCCAGCGTGAATACGGCTTTGCCGGGCACCGGTGGCGTCCCCCTCGGGGGATGGCGCGAAGCGGCGCAGAGGGGAAACTTATTTCCTCTCGACTTCGAGGTCTGCCAGCACCCGCAGCAGCGCGCGGTTGACTTCCTCGAGGTCCATCTCGTGCGTCTCGCACAGCTGGCGGATGGCGCTGGCGTCGTCGGTCTCCAGCGCGCAGGCCATCTGCAGGCCGGCGGCGTACGGGCCGGTGTGCAGCACGGTGGCGTCGTAGATGCGTTCGGACAGCGGCAGGCGGCGCAGGATGGTGCCCAGGGGCTCGCCCATCAGGTCGTCGATCTGCGACAGCAGGCCGCACAGATAGATCTCGCGGCGCAGGTCGTTCTCGATGCCTGCGTCCAGCAGGTGGGCGGTGAGTTCGGCGCGCATCACCATGGATTCGCGCACGGGCTGCATGTTGGGGTCGGTGCTGGCGTGCGGCAGTTGGTCGGACAGCCAGCGCTTGATGGAGCCGTAGCCCATCATCACCAGGCCCCGGCGCAGCGAGTCGATGCCCGTGCGCAGGCCCAGCGCCGCCGAGTTGGTGTAGACCATGAAGCGGTAGGCCAACAGCGGGTCTTCGCCCATGATGGCTTCAAACGTCTCGAGCGACTGCTCCGCGTCAATGGCCTTCATGAGCTTGAAGATCACCGCGTGCGACGGCTGCTGGGGGTGGTGGCGCAGGCTGTAGAGCACGTCTTCGGCGGGCCAGCCGGCCAGCGCCATCGCGTTGTGCTCGTCCAGGCAGCGCTCCATCAGGGCGCGGCTGGCGATGCCTTCGTACATCTGCCCGGCCAGGATCGGCGGGCCCGAGCGCGCGCCCGCGGCGCCGGGGCGGCCGGGGGCCGGGGGCTTCAGGGCTGCCACCGCGTCTTCGGGCCGCAGGCTCAGCAGGCTGTTGTCAAAGCACTGGGCCACGTCGGGCTCGGGCAGCTTGCCCAGCTCGCCGCGCCACACCAGCCGCAGGCCGCGCTGGTGGGCTGCCTTCACGCGGGTGTAGATGGCCGAGTCGGCCAGCCACTCGCCGCGCACCTCGATCCACGGTGCGCCACGGGGGGCGTGCTCCAGCATGTCGCACAGCAGCTGGCGGTTCTGGGGTGACAGGAGGATGGGCGGGGAGCTGGCGGACCAGAGCTCCTGCAGCGTGCGCAGCAAATGCGCCGCGTCGACCACCACCGACGCATCGTTGTGGGCATAGAGCTGGATGCCCGCGAGCTTGCGGGCCCGGCTCCACAGGGGGCGGTAGCCCAGAATCAGGCTGCCAAGGACAGATTGGACCATGTGCTCTCAGGCGTTGTCTCATGGGGTCTGTTCCCCAGCATTCCCCGGCATCCCCGGCTTGGGGATGCGTGGAGCCGTGGGCAGACCCGCGTTAGCTGATGAAATTGAACAAGGACAGCTTTTGAACCTGCGCGTAGGACTTGAGTGCAGCCTCATAGCCGACCTGCTGGTTCTGGAAGTCCGATATCCCCTGGATCATATCGAGATCCTCCGCCCGTGACCGGTCGCCTTCGAGCTGCACGGACCGCTTGTCCTGGTCGCCCGTGATGCGGTCCGCGCGGTTGAGCAGCTCGCCGGCATAGCCGCGCATGTTGTGCATGCGTTCGAGGCCGATGTCCATGTTGCCCAGTGCCTGCCCCACGGCCTGCGCTGCCGCATTGCTGTCCGGGGCGTTGCGGATGTCGCGGATGGCGGCGTCCATGGCGCTGAACATGCTGGGGCTGGGTGCCAGCGTGATGGTGTCGCCGTTGGCCGGGGTGCCCTTGATGTCGAAGGTCAGCCCCGGGATGCTGGCGACCGTGACGTTCATGGGCTTGTCGGACGGGAAGTCCGGCACCGTCACCGGGGCCGACACGGCGCCCGTGGTGGTGTTGGTGATGGTGTAGGTGGCCGTCGTGGTGCCCGCCGTGGCGCCGGGGCCGACGGCGCTGAAGGCGATCGAGTAGTTGTTGCCGGTCACCAGGCTCGGGTTCACCGGGGTGATGGCCGTGGTGTTCAGAAAGCGGCTGCTCGGAATGGCGCTCACGCCGGCGGTGTACACGCCGTCGCGCTGCGGGTCGAACATGAAGGCGGCCTCGCCGTCCAGCGTGCCGGGAATGGTCACGCCAGAGCTCGCCGCCTGGCCGGGCAGGCCGTTGAAGCCGTAGTCGGGCGAGCTGCTCAGCGGGCCGAGGAAGGGCGCCAGGGCACTGCCCAGCGCGCCCAGCAGCGGGATGCCGTTGGTGTCCTTGCGGTTGGCCACCTCCACCATTTGCTCGCGCAGGCCCTGCAGCTGGTTGGCAATGGTGGCGCGGTCGTTGGGCGTCAGGGCGGCGCTGCCGGCGTTCACCACCAGCTCGCGGAAGTTCTGCACCAGGTCGACCGCGTCGCCCAGTGCGGATTCGGCCTGGGCGATGGCGTTGCGCTGTGTTTCCAGCGCGCGCTGCTCGGTCTGGATGCGCGACAGGCGGTTGATGGCGCGCTCGGCCTGCGCGGCCGACACGGGGTCGTCGCTGGCGCGCACCACGCGTTTGCCGGAGGTGAGGTTCTCCTGCAGGTTGGACAGGTTGGTCTGCCGCGTGCCCAGGTTGCGCAGGGCGTTGTCGTACATGTTGGCGGTGCCAATGCGGTAGATGCTGCTGCTCATGGGAGGCTCCTAGCTCTGTACGGTGCGGTCATCAGCGGCCCATGCCCTGGATCAGCGAGTCGAAGATGTTCTGCGCGATCTGGATCATTTTGGACGATGCCTGGTAGGCCTGCTGGTATTGGATCAGGCGGGCGGCCTCTTCGTCCAGGTTCACGCCCGAGATCGCGGTGCGGTCGCGCTCCAGGTTGGAGGCGATGGTGGTGGACAGCTCGGCCGCGAACAGCGAGCTTTGCGTGCGGGTGCCCACCTGCGCAATGGCGCCGGCGTAGCCGTCCGAAAGAGTGGATTCGTCGAACATCTTCACGTCGCGCAGGCCCATCAGCGCGCTGGCGTTGCCCGAGTTGCGGGTGAAGGTGTCGCCGTACTGCGGGTCCGACGCATTGCCGATGACGACCGTGTCGCCGGTGTTGGGCGTGCCCTGCAGCTTGATCTCCCAACCGTTGATGGTGATGGGTGCACCCGGCGTGTAGGGCTGCGCGGCCGCCACGGTGGTGGGCGGCGCGGTGCCGCGGTCGAGCACGTCGTAGGTGGTCGGCGGGCCGGCAGTAAAGCGCAGCTGGATGCCGCCCAGGATGGGGGGCACGGCAGCCGCGTTGGCGTTGGGCGGCAGCACCAGGCCGGGCGGGTTGGGCAGGCCGGTGGCCTTGAGGCCTGCCAGCTGCATGGTGCCGCCGTTGGACGTGCCCATGGCCGCGTTGACCGGGTTGGCCACGGCCAGGTCGCGCGGCGAATACACCAGCGCCTGGATGTTGCTGGCGGCCGTGCTGAACGGCTTGAACAGCATGCGCTCGCCCGGGTTGCCCGGCGTGGTCAGGTTGAAGTTGAGCCCGTCGATCTGCAGCGTGGCCAGGTTGGCGGCGCTCGTGAACGCAGTGGCCTTGCCATCCGACAGGCGCACTACCTGCCCGGCGGTGCCGGTGGTGAAGCGGATCTCGTAGTCCGATGCAGCGAACTGCGTGGGGCCGGTGAACGCCACCGATCCCACGCCCGCACCGTTGGTGTGGCCGGGCATGCTGGTGGGCAGCGAGAACAGGTCCTTGCCCAGCGCGCCGTCGAGCGTGAGGCCCAGGTTGTGCTGGTCGTTCATCGTCGTGCCGATGGCCATAGCCATGCGGCCCAGCAGGTTGCGGCCTTCCGCCAGATCGGTGTTGTTGAAGCGCAGCAGGCCCGACATCGATCCACCGCCCAGCACGTTCTCGTCCATCTCGATGGAGGGCGAGCCGGGGCGGTTGAAGAACAGCTTGATCTGCCCGCTGCCCGGGAAGGCGGTGGCGTCGTCCACCGAGAGGCTGGTGGCGGTGGTGCCCAGCACCAGCGGCTGGCTGCCCGCCACGAACAGGCCCACGGTGCCGTCGTCGGCGTAGATCTGCGTGGTCTGGATGTACTGGTTGATGTCGCGGATGACCTGGTCGCGCTGGTCGAGCAGGTCGTTGGGCGTCTGGCCGTTGCCCTTGGCGCGGGCGATCTGCTCGTTGATGCTGGCCATCTGCTTGGCCAGGCTGTTCACGGCGGTGACGCTGCTGTTGAGCTGCTCGGTGACGGTGTACTGGATTTCGGTCAGGCGGTCCGCGGCCGAGCGCATGCGCGCAGCCGTTTCGTCCATGCGGGTGAGCACCACGGTGCGGGCGGTGATGTCGGTGGGCGCGCTCACCACGTCGGAGAACGCGTTCATCATGTCGTTGATGGCTGCGCCCAGGCCGGCGGTGCCGCCGCTGAAGACTTCCTGCAGCTGGCGCAGGCGCTCGGCCCGCACGATGTCGGACGCCTGCACCGAGCCGGCCGTAGCCGACTGGCGCGTGAGCAGCTCGCTCTGGTTGCGCAGGATGGTCTGCACGTCCACACCCTGGCCGATGTAGCCGCCGCCGGTGAACTGGCCCTGCACGGTCTGCAGCGCCACGGTCTGGCGCGAGTAGCCGGGCGTGTTGACGTTGGCGATGTTGTGGCCCGCCGTTTGCAGGGCCACCTGGTTGGCCAGCAGCGCGCGGGCGCCGACGTTGAGCAGGCTCATGGCTTACCTCGCGTTGTCATGCTTGGGCACGTTGAGTGCGCAGCGCGCTGTTGATGGCACCGCTGAGCTTCTTGGCGTAGTCGGGGTCGGTCGCGTAGCCGGCCTTTTGCAGCTCGGCGGCGTAGGCCACGGCCGAGCCGGTCTTGGCGGTGGCCTGGGCTTTTTCGTAGCGGGGGTTGTCGTTGATCAGCCGTGCGTAGTCGCGGAAGGAGTCTTCGTACGAGTCGTAGGCGCGGAACTTGGCCGTCACCTTTTGCGGCTTGCCGTTGATGAATTCGGTGGTCGTGATCTCGGCGACCTTGCCCGTCCAGCCCTTGCCGGCCTTGATGCCGAACAGGTTGAACGAGTTGGAGCCGTCCTTGTGGCGGATCTCGCTCTTGCCCCAGCCGGTTTCATGGCCGGCCTGGCCGAGCATGAAGCTGGCCGGAATGCCGCTGTCCTGCGCCACGCGCTCGGCGGTGCCGGACAGATGCTGCACAAAGCCTTCGCGGCCCTTGGGCGCCTGGATGGTGGACTCGGCCGGCGCGCTGCCCGAAGCCGCGGCAGCGCCGGGCAGCGAGCGCTGCAGGCTCAGCGTGGACGGTACGGAGAAGTTGGTGTCGGCCCCGCCCATCTGGCGCGACAGCTGGCGCGCAATGGCCTCGGACAGCCCGCCCTGCATGCCGGCCATGTTCACCGACAGCTGCTGGTCCAGCATGTCCTGGCCCAGGTCGGCCTGGCCGCCCTCCATCAGGCCGGACTTCATCGTCGCGTCGCGCATGCTCTTGATCAGCTCGCGCATGAACAGCGACTCGAACTGCTTGGCCACCTCGCGCGTGGTCTGCGCGTTGTTGGCCGTGCCCGCGTCGTACTTGAGCGAGTTCAGCGAGCGGATGTCCACCGCCAGCGCGTTCGACTTGCTGGTGGTGCTACCGGACGAAGGGAGGGTGAGGGCCATGGTCAAGCCTCTTGCGTTGGGCTACCCACTGGCCGTGAATCGGGCGCGGCGCAGGCCAGTGCACCCGTGGAACTGGCTTTGCCAGGCCACCGGGTGCGTCCCCATCCCGAAGGAGAGGGGGAAGGCGCGAAGCGACTCAGGGGGTGCTTCATGTCAAATCACTTCCAGTTCGGCGTTCAGGGCGCCCGCGGCCTTGATGGCCTGCAGGATGGCCAGCAGGTCGCCGGGCGTGGCGCCCAGCGAGTTGAGCGCCTTGACCACGTCCGCCAACTGGGGCGACGACGGCATCTGGATGATGTTGCCCGGCTCCTGGTTGATGCGGATGTCGCTTTGCTGCGCCACCACGGTCTGCCCTTGCGAGAGCGGATTGGGCTGGCTGATGACCGGGGTGGAGCTGATGGTGATCGACAGGTTGCCGTGTGCGATGGCACACGGGCCCAGCGTGACCGCCTGGTTGAGCACCACCGATCCGGTGCGGGCATTGATGACCACCTTGGCGGCCGGTGTCATGGCTTCGAGCTGCAGCTCTTCCAGGTCGGCGATGAAGCCGACGCGGGCACCCGGGTCGATGGGCGCGCGGACCTGCACGGTGCGGCCGTCGAGCGCCGTGGCCAGGCCGTTGCCCAGCTTGCCGTTGATGGCCTGCGCCACGCGGCGCGCCACCTGGAAGTCGGAGGCATTGAGCCCCAGGTTGATGGTGGCGCCTTCGTTCAGGGGGGTGGGCACGGCCCGCTCGACCTGTGCGCCCTGCGGCACGCGGCCAGCGCTCAGGTGGTTGATCTGGACCTTGCTGCCGCCGGCGGAGGCGCCTGCGCCACCGACCACCACGTTGCCCTGGGCCAGTGCGTAGATCTCGCCATCGGCACCGCGCAGGGGCGTGACGATCAGCGTGCCGCCCTTGAGCGACTTGGCATTGCCCATGGAGGACACGTTGATGTCGATCATCTGCCCGGGCTGCGCAAAGGCCGGAAGCTGCGCCGTGACGATCACGGCCGCCACGTTCTTGAGCTGCAGCTGGTTGGCCGCGCCGGGCGGCAGGCTGATGCCCATCTGCTGCAGGTAGTTCGACATCGCCTGCGTGGTGTAGGGCATCTGCGTGGTCTGGTCGCCGGTGCCGTCCAGGCCCACGATCAGGCCGTAGCCCGTCAACTGGTTGCTGCGCACGCCTTGCACCGCAGCCACTTCCTTGATGCGCAACGCATGGGCGGGCAGCGCCACCCCAGCGGCCACCAGGGCCAGCAGCAGCCAGAGAGCGCGCGAAGTGCGTGGCAGGAAGGAGTGGGACAAGGCTTTCATGGCATCGATTGTGGTCGGCCCCGCCAAGAACTAAAACCCAAAAAGAAGCCGGTTCACCGGCTTATTGCGTGCGTTCCCGGGCGGGTGGGGCGCGGCCAGTGGCGCGCAGAAAACCAGGCAGACGCTGGTGCCGCGCTACGGGGAAAAATATGATTCAAAACAGCATCTACCGCTTGATAGGTAAGCGTTAGCAGCTATAAATTATGTAGCAATGACGGCGAGGGAGCACCACAGCCCCCAGACGTACAAAGTCTCATGCCCCCGGTATTTGGAGTCCCGGCGCATCCCGAGCCCGCCCCCGTAAAAACTGGCGCGCCCCAGGCGAGGGCCGCCGCGCAAGGGCCGCCCCGCCGCGCTGGCGGCGTCCCCCTCCCCGTAGCGCGCAGCGCGTAGAGAGAGGGGGAAGGCGCGCAGCGCCTCAGGGGGTGAAACTCTAGAACGGCGTGACGGTATTGAAGATCCGGTTCATCCACCCCATGGCCTGGGCTTCGTTCTGCGCCCCGCGGCCGCGCGATTCGACGCGCACGTTGGCCACCTGGGTGGAATTCACGATGCTGCCGGGCTGCAGGGCGCGCGGATCGATGGTGCCCGAGAAGCGCAGCACGTCCACGTTCTGGTTCACGCCGATCTGCTTTTCACCCGTCACGACCAGGTGGCCGTTGGGCAGCACGTCCACCACGGTGGCGGTGATCGAGCCGGTGAAGGTGTTGGCGCTTTCGGTGCCGCCCTTGCCGGAGAAGGTGTTTTCCGAGCCCGCGCCCAGCGTGGTGACGTCGCTGAGCGACTTCTTCACGAAGGGCAGGTTGGTGATGCCGGCCTTGGCGTTGGAGGTGCGGTCCACGGTGGATGTGGACTTCTGGCTGGCCGTCACGTTCTCCACGATCATGATCGTCACGTTGTCGCCCACCAGGCGTGCACGGCGGTCTTCGAACGCAGGCCGGTAGCTGGCGTTGTGGAACAGGCTGCCGGTCACCGGTGGCGGTGTGCGCTGCACTGCGGCGATGGGCGGCGGCGTGGTGGGCAAAATGTCCACGGGCGGGGGCGGCGACATGGTGGCGCAGCCGGTGAGCACCAGCGCGCCGAGGGCTGCAGGCAGGGCGAGAAAGCGGTTGAACTGCAGCATGGCAAAGGCTCCTGTCGTCATCGTCATCGTCACAGCTGTGCGAGCTTGGCCAGCATCTGGTCGGAGGTCTGGATGGCCTTGGAATTCATTTCGTAGGCGCGCTGGGTCTGGATCATGGTGACCAGCTCTTCCACCACGTTCACGTTGGAAGCTTCCAGAAAACCCTGCTTCAGGATGCCCAGGCCGTTGGTGCCGGGCGTGCCCTGCTGGGGCTGGCCGGACGCGGCGGATTCCTTGAACAGGTTCTGGCCGATGGGCTCCAGGCCCGCCGGGTTGATGAACGCGGCCATCGCCAGGTTGCCCAGGGGCTGGGGCTGGGTGTTGCCCTGCACTGTGGCAGACACCACGCCGTCGGCGCTGATGGTCACGCTGGTGGCGTTGGCGGGCACGGTGATTCCGTTGGCCACGGGCAGGCCGCTGGAGGTGACCATGCGGCCTTGCGCATCGACCTGGAACGAGCCGTCGCGGGTGTAGCCCAGCGTGCCGTCGGGCATGGTCACTTCAAAGAAGCCGTTGCCGTTGATGGCCACATCCAGGTTGTTCTTCGACTCCTGCAGGCTGCCCTGCACGAAGTTGCGGCTGGTGGCCACGGTGCGCACACCCAGGCCCAGGTGCAGGCCGGTGGGCAGCTGGTTCTGCTCGGTGGTGGCAGCGCCCACCTGGCGCAGGTTCTGATAGATCAGATCTTCGAACACCGCGTTGTTGCGCTTGTAGCCGGTGGTGGAGACGTTGGCCAGGTTGTGCGAGACGACGTCGAGCTGGGTCTGCTGGGCAGACATGCCGGTCTTGGCGATCCAGAGGGAGTTGATCATGGTGCTTCCTTATGGCGTGTCAGCGTGCGATCCGCTTCAGCCGTTCATGCTCAGCAACTGGCTGGCGGTCTTGTCATTGGTCTCGGCGGTCTGCAGCAGGCGCATCTGCTGCTCGAACTGGCGCGATGCGGCAATCATTCCGACCATGCTTTCCACCGGGTTCACGTTGGAGCCTTCCACTGCGCCGGACAGCATGCGGGCGTTGGCATCGTTGGGCATGGGGTCGCCCGACGTGGTGCGAAACAGGCCATCGTCGCTGCGCTTGAGCGGGTCTTCCTGTGCGGGCGTGGCGAGCTTGAGGCGGCCGATGTTCTGCGCGGCCTGGCCCGGGATCTTGGCGGTGATGGTGCCGTCGCCGCCCAGCGAAACCTCGGCACCCGGCGGCACGTCGATGGGTGCGCCGCCGTCGGACAGCACGGGCAGGCCCGTAGGGGTCATCAGCTGGCCGGCGGCCGACACTTCAAAGGTGCCCGCACGGGTATAGGCCTCCGTGCCGTCCAGGCCCTGCACGGCAAACCATGCATTGCCGGCGGCCATGGCGTCGAGATTGCGGCCGGTGCGCTGCACCGGGCCGGGCGTGTTCACGTAGCCCGAGGTGGCTTCGAGCGCGAAGACGCGGGTCTTGGAGCCATCGCCCTGCATGGGCACCGAGCGGAAGGTCGACATCTCCGCGCGAAAGCCCTGGGTGGACGCGTTGGCCAAGTTGTTGGACAGCACGGCCTGCCGGTGGGCGGCCGCGTTGGCGCCTGTCATCGAGGTGTAGATGATGCGGTCCATAAGTGCTTTCCGAAGTCCAGTGCAGGGTCAGTGGCGTGTGATCAGGTCGATCAGGTCGATCAGCGCAAATTCACCAGGGTGGACATCACCTGGTCTTGCGTCTTGATCGTCTGCGCGTTGGCCTGGTAGGCGCGCTGCGCGGTCATCATGTTCACGAGTTCGGCGGTCAGGTCGACGTTGGAGTCTTCCAGCGCGCCCGAGCGCAGCGAGCCGAAGTTGCCATCGGTGGCGGTGCCCACCACCGGCTGGCCGGATTCGAACGTGGCCACCCAGTTGTTGCCGCCCACCGAGGCCAGGCCCTGCGTGTTGCGAAAGCTCGACAGGGCGACCTGGCCTTCGGCACGGGTCACGCCGTTCGAGTAACGGGTCATGATCATCCCGTTGTTCTCGATGTTGATGCCGGTCAGCTCGCCGGAGGTGTAGCCGTCCTGGCTCAGGGTGGACACCGAGAACTTCTGGCCGAACTGCGTCACCTTGTCCAGCGCCACATCCACCGTGTAGGGCGTCAGGTTGTTGGGGTTCGGGGGCGTCGGGTTGACGGTCAGCGGCAGCGAAAAGCCGGTGGCAGGCGGCGTGGCGGCCGGGCCGACTATGGCGCCGTTGTTGTCGAAGGTGATCTGGCCGATGGCCGTGGCCACCACGGGCGGCGTGGCGGTGGGGTCGTCCAGCGCGTCGTACACGTCCCAGGTGTTGGCGGTGGCGGTCTTCTGGAAGTACAGGTTGACCGGCTTGGCAACGCCCTGACTGTCGTACACGTTGATCGAGGTGCCGTAGGTGGCGCGCGGCGTGGCGGGCACGGGCGGCGTGGCCGTGGGGTTGCCTGCTGCGTCGGTGGCGCGTGCGTCCAGGTTGAACGCTGCCGTGATCTTGGTGGTCTGCTTGGCAGGGATGGGTTCGGTCGTCGGGAACACCATCGGGATCGGGTCGGTGCCCGACCGCAGGCCCGTGGCCGGGTCCACCGGAAAGCCCATCACCTTGGCGTTGTCGTTGGTGATCATGTTGCCTTCCTTGTCCAGCTTGAAGTTGCCGGAGCGGGTGTAGGCAGGCGTGCCATCGGGCATGGTCAGCGAGAAGAAGCCGTTGCCGTTGATGGCCACATCGAGGCTGTTGCCGGTGATGGTGAGGTTGCCCTGCGTGAACTGCTGCGACACCGCAGCGACTTCCACACCGATGCCGGCGTTGGTACCGCCAGCCGAGCCGATGGCCGAGGCCACCATCTCAGCGAACTCGGCCCGCGAGGCCTTGAAGCCCACGGTGTTGGAGTTGGCGATGTTGTGCCCGATGACATCGAGATTTTTGCTGGCGGCATTCAAGCCCGACAGGCCTTGCTGAAAACTCATGGTGTTCTCCTATGGACGCGAAGAAAAGGGGGGGCGGGCCGGCGTTACACCAGGGCCTTGATCTGGCTGTAGCTGATGGTCTTGCCGTTGGACAGGGTCAGCTGGAGCTGGCCGTCCTCGGCGCCCGCGGCGGTGACCTTGGACAGGGCCAGCGGCGTGCTCGACAGCTTGGCCGAGCCGTTGACGGCGCTGACGCGGAACTGCAGCGCATCGGTGGCGCCGGTGTATTTGCTGGCATCCCACTCGAAGGTGTGGCGGCCTGCGCCCTTGGCGCCCAGGTCGATCGTGTCCACCACCTGGCCACCGGCGGTGGTGACCTCGATCTTCACGTTCGTGGCCGCCGACGGCAGCTCGAAACCGCCCTTGCCGACCTTGTCGGCCACCGCGATGGAGGCGCCTTCGGTCAGCACGTTGCGCCCGATCAGCGTGGTGCCCTGCATGACCTGCAGCGAGTTGAACTGCTCGGACATGCTCTGCATGGTCTGGTTGAGCTGCTGGATGCCGGTGACCGTGTTGATCTGCGCGATCTGCGAGGTCATCTGGGCGTTGTCCAGCGGGTTCATCGGGTCCTGGTTGTTCAGCTGCGCGACGAGCAGCTTCAAGAACCGGTCCTGCGCGGCTGCGGGGTCCGTGGCGGCGTTGGCCTTGGTGCCGCCGGTGGCGTCGGTGACGGTGGGCGCGCTGGTGGTGGAGTTGAGGATCATGGTGAGGTCCTTGAGTTACTGGCCCATCTGCAGGGTCTTGAGGAGCAGCGACTTGGCCGTGTTCATGACCTCGACGTTGTTTTGGTAAGAGCGCGAGGCGGAGATCATGTTGACCATCTCCTCCACCGCGTTGACGTTGGAATGCGTGACGTAGCCCTGCTCGTCGGCGGACGGGTGGCTGGGGTCGTGCACCTTGCGGCCTGGCGTGTTGCTTTCGTTGATGCCCGTCACGCGCACGCCGGCAGAGCTTTCCGCGCCCATGGGCTCGGTCTGGAACATCACCTGGCGTGCCTTGTAGGCCTTGCCATCGGGGCCGGCCACGGCATCGACGTTGGCCAGGTTGCTGGCCACCACGTTGAGCCGCTGCGACTGCGCACTGATGGCGCTGCCCGACACATTGAAGATGGAGAACATGGACATGGGGTGACTCGCTTTCTGCGCTCGATGCGGGGGCGTTTTGCTTATTGGCCCTGGATGGCGCTGAGCATGGTTTTGGCGTTGCCGTTGATGAACCGCAGCGTGGCTTCGTAGCGCACGGCGTTGTCGACGAAATTGGCGCGTTCGCGGTCCAGGTCGACCGTGTTGTTGTCCAGGGCGGGCTGGGTCTGCACCGAATAGCCCAGCGAGCCCTTGGCGCCCAGCTCGCCGCTCATGCGGCTGGTGGGCAGGGGCATGTGGCGCGCGTCGGTGGTGCCGGCCGTACCCACGGAACCCGCGGTCAGCTTGGTGGTGAAGCCCGAGCCGGTGCCCGTGCTGCTCTCGCCCGTGGCCTCTTTCAGCGCTTCGCTGAACTTGAAGTCGCGCGCCACGTAGCCGGGGGTGTCCGAGTTCGCAATGTTGCTGGCGATGGCACGCTGGCGCTCGGAACGCAGGATCAGTGCGTTGCCGTGGAAGTCCAGCCGGTTGGTCATCTTGTCGAGCATGTTTGCCTCGTGCCCTGGAGTGCAAAGACGCCGGTCCAGGGGGTTTTCCGGCGTGGCTCGATTGTGGAGAGCGTGGCTTTTTTCTAAAGCGCGAAGAACGCGGAAATGGGCGCGCAGTTTCGGGTTTTGCCCGGGCCGGGCCTGCCTATAGTTCCAGTCGTGAAATAGTCTTTGCCGCCCTGTGCGGGAAGACCCGCGACGACTCGACGACGTGCGACGACTTGCGAACCCGCCCCGCGATGCCCCAGGAGGCCCCATGCCATCGATCTCGTTCCCTCGTTCCTTCTCCGCTCCCCGTGCCGCCACCCGCCGTGCCCTGACGGCCGCGCTGCTGCTGGGCGCGGCGCTGTGCACCATGGGCTCCGCGCGCGCCCAGGCCGCTGCGGACCCTGCGGCGGACCTGGGGCCGCTGACCCAGCGCTGGCTGGACGATGCCCTCACGCGCAACCAGTCTTCGGGCTTGCCGCTGCGCATGGAAGTGAGCGTGGGCTCTCTGGATTCGCGCCTGCGGCTGGCGCCCTGTGCGCGGGTCGAGCCTTACTTGCCGGTGGGTTCGCGGCTGTGGGGCCGCACCCGCCTGGGGCTGCGCTGCGTAGAGGGGCAGACCGCCTGGAACGTGTACCTTCCGGTCACGGTCAAGGCGTTCGGCCCTGCCTGGGTGCTGACCAGCGCCGTCGCACCGGGGGCCGTCCTGACCGCCGCCGACGCCACCGAGTCGGAGGTCGACTGGGCAGCAGAATCTGCCGCCGTCATGGCCAACCCGGAAATGTGGGTAGGACAGATTGCGGCGCGCCAACTGGTGCCCGGACAGGCGCTGCGCCAGAGCATGGTGCGCGCGCCCAACCTCTTCCGTGCCGGGGCCCAGGTCAAGGTGGTGGCGCAGGGGCCGGGCTACGCGGTCACCTCCGCTGGGCAGGCGATGTCTTCAGGTGCTGCAGGCCAGATTGTCCGCATCCGAATGGACAATGGCCGCATCGTTAGCGGCACTGTGAGCGAAAACGGGACAATCGACGTCACTCTTTGATGACCGGACTGCGATAAATCGCTAAAGTCCCCGTCAAATGGGTCGAAACCATTGCTACTGTGCCCCACATCGAAGGGGTGGTGGAGAGAGCGATGAAGATTGGTCAAAAACCGGAACTCCCGGGCGGGTTGCCGCAGGCAGCGCTTGCCAAGCAAGCCAAGAGCCCTGCCACGGCTGCTGAAGGAGCCACGAAAGACGCGCTGAAGGCGTCAGCCGCCGGTGTGCCTGTCACGGTGTCGACCGCGGCCCGCGCCCTGGACCAGACGGCCCGCACCACGGGCGACTTCGACGCCGGCAAGGTCAAAGCCGTGCGCGCGGCGATCGACAAAGGCACCTTCTCGGTGAACGCCGAAGCCATTGCCGACAAGATGCTCACCAACGCCCAGGAAATCCTGTCCCGCTCACGCGGCTGACCTGACTTGTTATCGGACAGACCGCGCGTTTCTCGAGTCCTGAACTTTCCTTGGCAGACCAGCACGGTTCATCGCACAATGCGCCATGTCGCTGGAAGAATCCCTCTCGGCTGTTGAACAGCTGATCGAAAAAGTCTCCGCCGCGCTGCTTGCGGCCGATCCCCAAATCCTGGAAAAGAACAGCATCGCCCTGCGCGATGCTGCGGCGCAGTTCACCTATGCGCTGGAGCAGACGGCGCAGCGCGGGCTCCCCGTGCCCGCACAGCTGCAACAGCGGGTGGATGCCATCCGCGACGCGCTGGCCAACCACCGCGAAGGCCTGGCCCGCTTGTCCGCCAACGCCGACCGCCAGGTCGCCAGCCTCATCCCTCAGTCCGGCACCCCCGCCACCTACGGCGATGGCCGCGGCACCCAGCCCGGCAAGCCCGGCGTGGCCCGCATCTACAAGTCGGCGGGTTGAGTCGCAACTCAAAAAAGATAGCTGCTGACGCTTGCCTCGCCTGGGTTGGAATGGATAAACCGGCTCGATCTGCCGTCAGCCAAGCGCAAGCAGCTATCCTATCGATAGCAGAAGCGATGGCGAAAGCGGGTCAGTACGTCGGGAGTTAGCCTTGAGCAATGCCCGTCGAAACGGTCGCAGCCCCATACCAGTGCCACCGTGGATCTGGCTCCGCCAGTCCAGGGGTGGCGTCCCCCTCAGGGGGAAGCGGCGCAGCCGCTCAGGGGGAGCGCTAGTGCGCCCGCATTTTCGCCCGCAAGCGGGCGATGGACTGGCTGTGCAGCTGGCACACCCGGGATTCCGTGACGCCCAGCACGGCCGCGATCTCCTTGAGATTCATGTCGTGCTCGTAGTACATGCCCATGATGTGCTGCTCGCGCTCGGGCAGGCTCTTGATGGCGTTGACCAGGGACACCTTGAGCCGCTGGTCGCGCAGCATCTCCATCGGGTCGGCGTCACCGTCCGCGACGTGGCGGTCGAGGAAACCGTCGTCGTCCTCGTTGTGGGTCATGTCCTCCAGATACACCAGCTGGGTGCCGCGCACCTTACCCAGCAAGCTCTGATAGTCGGACAGCTCCATGCCCATTTCGTCGGCGATCTCGGATTCGAGCGGGCTGCGGCCGAGCTTTTGCTCCAGGCGGTGCACGGCGTGCTCGATGTCTTTCTGGCTCTTGCGCGAGCTGCGGCTCATCCAGTCGCCCTCGCGCAGCTCGTCGAGCATGGCGCCACGGATGCGCTGGGTGGCAAAGGTCTCGAACTGCACACCCTGCGCCACTTCATAGCGCGACAGCGCCTCCGCCAGGCCCATCATGCCGACCTGGATCAAGTCGTCCAGCTCCACATTGGGGGGCAGCTTGGCGATCATGTGGTGCGCGATCCTGCGAACCAGCGGAACATGCTGGCGGATCATCGCGTCACGATCGAGCTGGCCTTTGGCGGTGTACATCAGATCAGTGGCTCCGGGCAAAATGGACAGGCGCACCTGTCAGATTGTGGGTGGGGAGAGCCGTCATCGATTCACTGATAGTGCCCGCATTTTCCAGCAGTTGCAAGGCCAGGCGCTGCAGGTCCTGCGGGTTTTGCGTGGCGATGGTCGTCGTGCGCACGGGGCCGACCAGGTGCTGTTCGGCGCACTCCTGCAGGGTTTGCAGGGCGCCCTGGGTCTTTCGGCGCTCGGCAGCGGTGTTGCCGTGCAGCAGGCCGGCCACCATGCAGGGCAGGCCGGTGTGCAGCGCAATCTGCTTCAAGCTCTTGTAACTCTTGAGCACGCCTGCGGCATCGTTGCCCATCACGACGAGCGGAATGGTCGCCGTGTGCGTGAGCAAGGGCCCCAGCGTGGACGCGGGCGCGTGCAGCACCATCAGGCCGTAGGTCCTGAAGTAGGGCAGCAGGCCCTGCAGCGGCGGTGTGTCCTGCGCCAGCGCGCGGCGGGTGGTGAGCTGCAGTCCCCGCGCGGCGGGGATCACGGCCAGCGACGAGGCCGCAGCGCCCATGTTCAGGTGCGCGCCGTCGTTCCACGGCGCCTGCTGCAGCAGGTGCAGCAAACCGGGGCTGTCGTCGGTCTCCTGCGCGGTGCCGTCCAGCACCACGACCGGGTGTCCCAGGCGCTGCAGGATGGCGCAGACCTGCCACAGCGCTTCGAGGCCCGTGCCGGCGTTGTCCTGGCTGGCGACCGCCACCACGCGCAGTTCGGACTGCGGCGTGAAGCTGTGCAGGCTGGCGCCTTGGTGAAATCCGATATCAAGCATCGACCATCCCTCGCTCGTTGATGCCGTCTGGCGAGTGCGAGAAGAAGAAGTTCAGGTCGCTGGCCTTGGGGTCGAACGCCGACTTCACCGGAGCGCGCATCGAGGTGTTGATGAGCTTGTGCGCATCGGCGCGCTCCCAGTCTTCGGGCACGCGCTGGCCGTTGGTCACGCCGCGCAGCACCATCTGGTGGCGGATCAGCGCGTCGATCGCGGGGCCGAGTTTGACGGCTTCGTCCACCTTGGACAGGATGGCCTGCTGCGAGCCGTCGGTCTTGAAGGCGGTGAGCACGTCGTCCAGCGTGTCGCCATGGCAGCCGGCGTTGAGCACCAGCAGGCGGTTGACGTGCGGCAGGTCCAGCACGTCGAGCATGTCGCGCTTGCGCGGGTCGCGCGGGGCGACGCCGGTGGTGTCGATGAGCACCATCTTCTTGCCGGACAGCAGGCCCAGCAGGTCCTGCAGCGCGGCGCGGTCGTGGGCCAGGTGGGCCACGATGCCCAGCATGCGGCCGTAGGTGCGCAGCTGTTCGTGGGCACCGACGCGGTAGGTGTCCAGCGTGATCAGGCCCACGCTGCCGGGGCCGTGGATGCGGGCGCACATGGCCGCCAGCTTGGCGGTGGTGGTGGTCTTGCCCACGCCGGTGGAGCCTACCAGCGCGAAGATGCCGCCCTGCTCGTACAGCGGGGCTTCGGCCAGGTCGGTCTTGAGGTTGCGCTCCAGCACTTCCATCAGCCAACGCACCGACTCGGCGGCCGACAGCTCTTCAGGCATGCGTTCCAGCACCGCGCGGGCCAGCGAGGGCGAGTAGCCGCCGCGGATCATCTTGAGCATCAGGTTGGACTGGATGGGGTTCTGGCGCGCCTGCCCCAGCCACGCCAGCGTGTTGAAGCGGTCTTCGATCAGGTCCTTCATCGCGTGCAGCTCGGACATCACGCTTTGCTGGTTGGCGGCGGACTGCACGGCGTGGCTCACCGCGGGCTCTGGCCGACGGCGGGGCTGCTCGGGCGGCAGGTCCATCGGGATGGAGCGCAGCGGGTTGTGGCGCACCACGGCCGGTGCGCTGGCGATGCGCTCGCGCTCGGGCGCTTCGTCGCGGCTGCGCTCGGACAGCGTGGGCGGGTCCGACGGGCCGTTCATGGCTTCATGGCGGCGGCGCAGCATGCGTTCGCGCACGTAGTCCTGGAACGACAGCGTGCTCATCGCCAGCTGCTCGGTGTCTTCTTCCACCGGGTTGCGGTTCAGAGCCGACAGGGCTGCCATGGCGGCCTGGTTGTTGTGGTTTTGGCTCTGGCCTTGGCTGGCGCGCTGCGGTGCGCTGCGGGCCGGCGTGGGGGCCAGCAGGGGCGGGTTGGCGGACTGCGACGAGCCGCCGCCCGCACCGCTGCCGTCCAGGGCCGAGAGCGTGTCTTCCGCCGTGGCCACCACCTCGACGCCGTTGGCCGTGGGGCGGTTGGACAAAATGAGTGTGCCGTCCCCGAAGGCCATGCGCGCTTTGGCCAGAGCTTCCCGGGATGTGGGGGCGGTAAAGCGTTTGATGTTCATGCTGATGCACCTCTAAGGATCGGCCCAATGCGGATGGTGTGGGTCTCGGGGATTTCACTGTGCGCCAACACCTGCAGGCGGGGCGCGACGCGGCGCACCAGGCGGGAGATGGCATTGCGGATCTGGTCGGGCACCAGCAGGCACGCTGGCAGTCCCATTTCTTCCTGCTTGAGGGCTACTTCGGCGGCCTTCTGGGTCAGGATGTCGGCCACGCCGGGGTCCAGGGCCGGGCCAGCGGCGTTGCCCAGGGCCTGCACCAGGAGGCGCTCCAGGCCCGGTTCGATGGCGATGACGTTGAGCTCGCGCGTCGGGCCGTAGATCTGCTGGACGATGGCGGGCGACAGCGCAATGCGCACGCGGCGGGCCAGCTCGACGGGGTCGCTGATGCCACCGGCGAATTCGGCCAGCGTCTCGATGATGGTGCGGATATCGCGGATGTGCACAGATTCCTCCAGCAGCAGCTGGAGAACTTTCTGGAACGTTGCGATGGAGACCATTTTGGGGACCACTTCTTCGATGAGCTTGGGGGCCAGTTTCGCCACGTGTTCCACCAGTTGCTGCGTTTCCGTGCGACTGAGGAGCTTGGCGGCTTGCACTTGCATCAAGTGTGACAAATGGGTGGCCATCACGGTTTCGGAATCAACGACGGTAAAACCCGCCATTTGTGCCGCTTCCTTCTGGCGATCGTCGATCCAGTGCGCGGGCAGGCCGAACGCGGGGTCCGTGGTGGGCGTGCCGATCAGCGGCGTGGTGATGCCGCCGGGGTTGATGGCCAGGAACATGCCGGGGAAGGCCTCGCCTTCGCCCACCACCACGCCGCGCAGGGTGATGCGGTAGCCGCTGGGCTTGAGCTCCAGGTTGTCGCGCACGTGCACGGCCGGGGGCAGGAAGCCCACCTCCTGCGCGAACTTGCGGCGCACGCCCTTGATGCGGGTGAGCAGGTCGCCCTGGCGGCTCTTGTCCACCAGGCTGATCAGGCGGTAGCCCAGCTCCAGGCCCAGCAGGTCCACGGGCTGCAGGTCGTCCCAGGTGGCTTCGCCGTCGGCTACAGGGGCGGGCGGGGCCTCGACCTCGGGCGGTGCCTTCTGGCGCTCGTAGAGCAGCCAGGCGCCATAGGCCATCATGCCGCCCATGGTCAAAAACACCAGGTGCGGCATGCCGGGGATCATGCCCAGCAGCAGCAAGATGGCGGCCGTCACACCCACCACGCGGGGCGACATGAACAGCTGCGCCACGATCTGGCGGCCCATGTCCTGGTCCTTGCCCACGCGTGAGATCACCATCGCGGCGGCCACCGAGATCAGCAGCCCGGGGATCTGCGCGACCAGCGCATCGCCCACCGCCAGCAAGATGTAGCTGTCGGCGGCCTGCCCGGCCGACAGGTTGTGCTGGAGCATGCCGATGGCAAAGCCGCCGACGATGTTGATCACCAGGATCAGGATGCCGGCGACGGCGTCCCCGCGCACGAACTTGGAAGCACCGTCCATGGATCCGAAGAAGTTCGCTTCTTCAGCGACTTCGGCGCGCCGGCGCTTGGCTTCCTTTTCGTCGATCATCCCGGCGTTCAGGTCGGCGTCCACCGCCATCTGCTTGCCCGGCATGGCGTCGAGGGCAAAGCGCGCGGACACTTCGGCGATGCGCTCCGCGCCCTTGGTGATCACCACGAAGTTGATCACCACCAGGATGGCGAACACGATCAGGCCCACGGCAAAATTGCCGCCGATCAGAAAGTGGCCGAAGGCCTCGATCACCGCACCGGCCGCCCCGGGGCCGGTGTGGCCTTCCAGGAGCACGACCCGGGTGGAGGCCACGTTGAGCGACAGGCGCATCAGCGTCGTCAGCAGCAACACTGCGGGGAATGCCGCGAAGTCCAGCGGGCGCAGCATGTATGCCGCCACCATCATCACCATCAGGGCGACAGCGATGTTCAGCGTGAAGAACGCGTCCAGCAGCCACGGCGGGATCGGGAGCACCATCAGCGCCAGGATGGCGACCACCAGCAGCGGCGCCGACATGCCTTGAAGGGCGCTCGAGTGGTTGCCCGCCCAGAGTCGGACAGACTTTACAGAGGTATTCATACGGCGGCGCCTTGCACGGTGGTGCGGTTCAGCGGATCAAGCTCTGGCGGAACGAAGGGCTCCTCCAGGCTGTCGGGCATGCGGCCTTCGCCGCGCAGCGCGGCCTTCAGGCGGTACACGTAGGCCAGCACCTGCGCCACGGCGGTGTACAGCGTGGCGGGGATGGCTTGGTCGAGCTCGGCGTGGGCATACAGCGCACGTGCCAGCATGGGGGACTGCAGTACGGGCACTTCGTGCTCCTTGGCCACGTCGCGGATCCGCAGGGCGATCAGGTCGGTACCGCGGGCGATCACCTGGGGGGCGCTCATGGTCTTTTCGTCGTACTTGAGCGCCACGGCATAGTGGGTGGGGTTCATGACCACGAAGTCGGCCTTGGGCACGGCGCCGACGCTGGCGCGCTCGGCGATCTCGCGCTGCTTTTGGCGGATGTGGCCCTTGATGTGGGGGTTGCCGTCCGACTCCTTGTGCTCCTGCTTGATTTCCTCGTGCGACATCTTCAGGCGCGACTTGAAGAAATACGCCTGCAGCGGCACGTCGATCAGGGCTGCGAGGAACACCACCAGCAGCAGCAGGCTCATGCCCGAGGTCAGCCAGTCCGCCAGCTGGCGGATGGCGATGGGCGAGGGCTGCAGCACCAGCATGGCCACGGTCTCGATGCTGTTGCCCATGAACTTCCAGGCCACGTAGCTCAGGATCACGGTCATCAGCACCATCTTGGCCACGTTGGCCATCTGCTGCTTGGAAAAGAGGTTGGCCAGGCCCGAGATCGGGTTCAGGCGGTTGAACTGGGGCGTGATGGGCTTGCTGCTCATGATCCAGCCGCCTGCGCCGATGGCGCTGATCAGGGCCGCGCTGCTGGTGAGGATGGCGAACACGGCGCTGGCGATGAGGCCGATCATCACCATGTCCGACAGGCGCTTGAGCATGGTGCCGGGCGCCATCACGATGGCGGAGTCGAACGCCAGCTGGCGGCTCATGGCCAGCTGCATGTGGTCCATCAGTGCCGGGGCCATCATCAGCATGCAGGCCGCACCCGCGCCCAGGATCGCCAGGTGCGACAGGTCGCGAGAGCGCGCACCCTGGCCGTCTTCGCGCGCTTTTTGCAATTTGCGCTCTGACGCGGGTAGGTTTTTTTCTTGGCTGGATTCCATGATGGCATGACGGCTGGTGCCATGCCATTGTCGTGAGCGACCCGGAAATCTAAAGGTGGATAAGGGGGCGTCGATGCCCGCTTTTCCGTGCCGCGAGGCCTTTGGAGGGCTCCTTGAGCGCCAGCGCGACCAGCTACACGCACGCTCTCCGAAACCGGCGCGCCCGAAGCCAGCGCACCCGTGGAACTGGCTTTGCCAGGCCACTGGGTGCGTCCCCCTCAGGGGGAAGGCGCCGAAGGCGACTCAGGGGGAGATCAGAACCCGAGGCTGGCGAGCAGGTCGTCCACCTGGGACTGGTCGGTGACCACGTCCGCGGTGTTCTCGGGGTCGACCACCGGGCCTTGCAGGTGCATGGGCTTGGCTTCGACCACCGGCACCTGGGCGTTGGGGGGCGCCGTCTGGATGAGCAGCTGCACCAGCTGCTCTTCGATGTTGGCCGCCAGGTTCACCACGCGCGCGATCACCTGACCGGTGAGGTCGTGGAAGTCCTGGGCCATCATGATTTCGGTGAGGTGCGTGTCCGCTTCCTTGGTCACGCGCTCCACGTCGGTCAGGAAGTTCATGATCTCGCCCTTGGCCACGGCGGCCACGGGGTCCTTGACCAATGAAGTCACCACCCGGCGCGTTTCCGCCGCGATGTAGTCGTGCTGCGCCTTGGCCTGCTCGACGCGGTTGAGCACCTTTTCCGCCGCTTCGCCGGTCAGGCGGGCGATGTAGGAGAGGCGGCTTTGCGCGTCGGGCAGCTCGCCCATGGAGCCGCGCAGCTTGTCGGCGTAGCCCAGTTCGTTGAGCGAGTCGTGCAGTTGCCGGGTCAGCAGGCCGATCTTCTGGTGGACTTCGGCAGGCTGTTGGCTGTGGTCCGGTGTGGCATCCATGATGTCATAGCCCCATCTTCTTGAGGATCAAGGTCACCTTTTCCTCCAGGGTGGCCTTGGTGAAGGGCTTGACGATGTAACCCGCTGCGCCACCCTGGGCGGCGGCCACGATGTCTTCCTTGCGGGCTTCGGCGGTCACCATCAGGACGGGCAAGTGCTTGAGCTTGTCGTCCTTCTTGATCTCCGCCAGCAACTGGAAGCCGTTCATGTTGGGCATGTTGATGTCGGTGACCACGAAGTCGAACTTGCTGTTGCGCAACTTGTTCAGGGCAGCGACGCCGTCCTCGGCCTCGTCGGCGTCGGCGAAGCCGCTTTCCTTGAGCAGGTTGCGCACGATGCGCCGCATGGTGGAGAAGTCGTCAACAATCAAAAAACGAAGGGCTGTGGTCACGTGGGACCCTTTCGGTCGGAAGTATCTGTAAGTATTGTCATGGGCGGCAGCTTTGGTGACAAGTCGTAACCGTTATCTGCCAGGGGTGGGATTTTCCCGCTTTTCATTCAACAGTTCTGTGGAAGTGATTTCGGGGATCCCTTTACCCATGAGACGTTCTTCGGCTTCGCGGGTCAGCACCGTGATGGTGATGCGCCGGTTGGCAGGGGCACGCGGGGTCTTTGGCTCCAGCAGATCGCTGGCCGCCAAGCCCACCACACGCCCCAGTTTAGCGTCTGGCATGCCGGCCGAGACCAATTCGCGCCGCGACGCGTTGGCCCGGTCGGCCGACAGCTCCCAGTTGCTGTAGCCGCGATCACTGTTGCCATACGGCACGGCGTCGGTGTGGCCGGCCAGGCTGATGCGGTTTTCGACGCCGTTCAGCGCAGCGCCGATTTCGCGCAGGATGTCGCGCATGTAGGGTTTCACCAACGCACTGCCGCTGTCGAACATGGGGCGGTTCTGGTCGTCGATGATCTGGATCTGCAGCCCGTCGGGGGTGATGTCGATGCGGATCTGCGACTTGTATTCGTTCAGGCGCGGGTTTTCGGTGATGAGCGCGTCGATCTTGGCCTCCAGCGCCTTGATGCGGGCCAGGTCCTGCTTGGCGCGCTCGGCCTTGGCCGCGTCGATGCTCATTCGGCGCTGTTTGGCCTCTTCCACGTCCGAGCGCCGCACCTGGCCGTGTACCTTGGCCAGGTCGTTGCCGCCGCCCGGGATGATGCTGGAGCTGTTGCCCGAGCCGTCGCCGCCCGTCATGGCGACCTTGAGCGGCGAAGAGAAGTACGCCGCGATCCCCTGCAGCTCGCCCTTGGCGGTGGAGCCCAGCAGCCACATCAGCAAAAAGAACGCCATCATCGCCGTCACGAAGTCGGCGTACGCGATCTTCCAGGCGCCGCCATGCACTGCATGGCCGCCTTTCTTGATGCGCTTGATGATGATGGGCTGGAGTTTCTTTTCTGCCATGGCGCTCGGGAATCAGGGGAGGGAGCGTGCCGCTCCCGCTACTTCTTGCCTTTCACATGCCCCTCCAGCTCGGAGAAGCTGGGGCGGACGTTGGAGAACAGCACCTTGCGGCCGAACTCGATGGCGGTGGCCGGGTTGTAGCCCTGCATGCTGGCCAGCAGGGTGGACTTGATGCACTGCAGCTCCTTGGCCGCATCTTCGGTCTTTTGCTCGACCAGGCCGCCCAGGGGCTCGACCACACCGTAGGCCAGCAAGATCCCGAGGAATGTGCCCACCAGCGCCGAGCCGATCATGCCGCCCAGCACCGACGGCGGCTGGCCCACCGAGCCCATGGTGTTCACCACGCCCAGCACGGCGGCCACGATGCCGAAGGCGGGCAGGGCGCCGGCCAGACGGGCCAGCGCGGCCACGGGGGCGTGCGCCTCCTGGTGGTGGGTGTCGATCTCGCTGTCCATCAGCGCCTCGATCTCGTGGGAGTTGAGGTTGCCCGACACCATCATGCGCAGGTAGTCGGTGGTGAACTCGATCACGTGGTGGTCGCTGCCCACCGTGGGGTATTTCTTGAAGATCTCAGACTCGTGGGGCGCCTCGACATCCTTTTCAATCGCCATCAGCCCTTCCTTGCGGGCCTTTTGCAGGATGTCATAGAGCATCGCCATGAGCTCCATGTAGCGCTCTTTGGTGTACTTGGAGCCCTTGAGCGCCATCGGCAGCGCGGCCATGGTGGCCTTGATCACCTTGGGCTGGTTGTTCACCACGAAGGCGCCCAGGGCGCCGCCCAAAATGGTGATGATCTCGAAGGGCAGTGCCTTCAGGATCACGCTGATGTTCCCCCCGTGCACGATGTACACGCCGAAGATGCAGCCGAGGCAGACGACGTAACCGATGATGACAAACATGCTTTGGACGTGTTGGGCGGCAACTGCAATGAGGCCGGGAACGGCGGGTTGGGCACGGCTGCTGGCAATGCAGCTTACCGAAGGTTACTGCAAATGTATCGGATTGAAGAGTGCCAAATGGCGTCAAGAGAGCGGACATCACAGCGCTTCTTGGGCAAATGGAGCCAGAGCGACAGGCCGCGACCCGCTGTCAGCCCCCTGCGACCCGCGTGCGGACTTCGGGTGCAGCCGGGAATGGCGGCAACACTTGAGAAGCAGAGGATCTGCAGACCCGCTGAGCTCGCGACGAGGCATCGGCGCAACGGCAGCAGCCCCCGAAATTGAATGAAAAAGGCCTCTTCCGCGCGATCAACAAGCGCAAGCAGCTATATTTTAATAGCATTTGGTGGGAAACACGGCCAGCGTCGCTCCCGGCGGCCGGCATCAATCGCTGCATTTGGGGCGCTTTTGGGCGCCCACAGGGCCTTTTGGCGCTGCGGGGGCTGCACTATGCTGCGGGCATGAAAGCCGTACTGCTCGCGGGGGGACTGGGAACCCGCATCTCGGAAGAGTCGCACCTGCGTCCCAAGCCCATGATCGAGATCGGTGGGCGGCCCATCCTTTGGCACATCATGAAGATGTATGCCGCCCATGGCGTCAACGACTTCATCATCTGCCTGGGCTACAAGGGCTACGTCATCAAGGAATACTTCGCCAACTACTTCCTGCACATGTCCGATGTCACCTTCGACATGGCCAACAACCGCATGGAAGTGCACCACCGCCACGCCGAGCCCTGGCGCGTGACCCTGGTGGACACCGGCGAAAGCACGCTGACCGGCGGGCGCCTCAAGCGCGTGGGCGAATACCTCGAGCCCGACGAGCCCTTCTGCTTCACCTACGGCGACGGCGTGGCCGACATCGACATGCCCGCCCAGTTCGCCTTTCACCGCGCGCACGGCAAGCTGGCCACCGTCACCGCCGTGCTGCCCCCCGGCCGCTATGGCGCGCTGATGCGCGACGGCGACCGGGTCGAAGGCTTCGTCGAAAAGCCCCGGGGCGACGGCGGCTGGATCAACGGCGGGTTCTTCGTGCTGTCCCCCCGGGTGCTCAGCCGGATTGAGGGCGACGCCACCCCCTGGGAGGCCGAGCCCATGGACACCCTGGCGCGCGACGGCGAGCTGATGGCCTACGAGCACCACGGCTTCTGGCAGCCCATGGACACGCTGCGCGAGAAAAACCTGCTCGAAGACTTGTGGCAAAGCGGCCAGGCACCCTGGAAGCGCTGGTGATGGTGCCAGTCCCGACGACGACCCCTACAAGGCAGCAGCACCATGCGTCCTGATCCCGACTTCTGGCGCGGCAAGCGCGTGTTGCTCACGGGCCACACCGGCTTCAAGGGCGCATGGCTGGCCCTGTGGCTGCAGCGCCTGGGCGCCCAGGTCACCGGCGTGGCCCTGCCGCCCCCGGCCGACCCCAACCTGTTCACGCTGGCGCGGGTAGACGAGGGCATGGACAGCCATTTCTGCGACGTGTGCAACCCCCAGGCCTTGGCGATGCGCATCCGCGCCGCGCGGCCCGACGTGGTGCTGCACCTGGCCGCGCAGGCGCTGGTGCGGCCCGGCTATGCCGACCCGCTGGCCACTTTTGGCACCAACATCATGGGCACGGCCCACGTGCTCGATGCCCTGCGCGGCCTGCCCGAGGCGCGCGTGGCCCTGGTGGTGACCACCGACAAGGTCTACCGCAACCGCGAATGGGCCTACCCCTACCGCGAAGACGACCCGCTGGGCGGGCACGACCCCTACAGCGCCAGCAAGGCCGCGGCCGAACTGGTCACCGCCAGCTACCGCGACGCCTTTTTGGCGCCGCAGGGCGTGGCCGTGGCCACGGCCCGGGCGGGCAACGTGATCGGCGGCGGCGACTGGGCGCAGGACCGCCTGCTGCCCGACGCCGTGCGCGCCTGGGAAAAGGGCGAGACGCTGCACATCCGCCGCCCCGAGGCCACCCGCCCCTGGCAGCACGTGCTGGAACCCCTGGCCGCCTACCTGCGGCTGGCGCAGCGCCTGTGGGATGCCCCGTCGCTGGCAGGCCCCTACAACTTCGGGCCACTGCCGCACGAGGCAGCCACCGTCAAACATGTGATCGAAATGGCCTCTGGCGCTTATCTAACCAGCGCTGTAAGCTATGAAAATGATAGTGACGGCCCGCACGAGGCCGGCTGGCTGGCGCTGGAAACCGCCCACGCCCGCCAAGCCCTGGGCGTGGCCCCGCGCTGGGCGCTGACCACCTCGGTGGCCCGCACCATGAACTGGTACCGCCAGCAGCACGGCGGCGCCGATGCCCGCACGCTGTGCCTGGCCGACATCGCCGCCTGGGAGGCCCAGGCGTGAGCCGCCTAGTCCGCACACCCTTGCCCCTGGCCGGGCTGTTCCGCATAGAGCGGCAGCCGCTGGCCGACGAGCGCGGCTTCTTCGCCCGCCTGTTCTGCGCGGACGAGCTGGCCGCCGCCGGCTGGACGCAACCCATCGCGCAGATCAACCACAGCCATACCGCGCGGGCCGGCACCGTGCGCGGTCTGCACTACCAGCGCCCGCCGCATGCCGAGATGAAGCTCGTCACCTGCCTGCGCGGCGAAGTGCTGGACGTGGCCGTGGACCTGCGCCACGGCTCGCCCACCTTCTTGCAGTGGCATGCCGAGCGCCTGTCGGCCGACAACGGCACGGCGCTGCTCATCCCGCCAGGCTTTGCGCACGGCTTTCAGGCCCTGTCCGACCAGGCCGAGCTGCTGTACTGCCACTCGGCCGCCCATGTGCAGGGGGCCGAGGCGGGCCTGAACCCGCTGGACCCGCGCCTGGCCATCGCCTGGCCGTTGCCGCCCGTGGGCCTGTCGCCGCGCGACGCGGGCCAGCCCTGGCTGACCGACGGGCCCGGCCCCGAATTCGAAGGAGTGCGCCTGTGAAGTGCCGACACTGCAGCAGCCCGCTGCAACTGCCGTTTCTGGACCTGGGCAGCGCGCCCCCGTCCAACGCCTACCTGCCCGAGGCCGCCCTGCGCGCGCCCGAAACCTGGTTCCCGCTGCGCCTGCTGGTGTGCGAGACCTGCTGGCTGGTGCAGACCGAAGACCACGCCGGGCGCGAGGCGCTGTTCACCGACGACTACGCGTACTTCAGCTCGTTCTCGTCGTCCTGGCTGGCCCACGCCGATGCGTACGTCGGTGCGATGCGCGAGCGCCTGGCGCTGAATGCCGACAGCTGCGTGGTCGAGGTCGCCTCGAACGACGGCTACCTGCTGCAGTACGTGCAGGCCGCAGGCATCCCCTGCTACGGCGTGGAGCCCACGGCCAGTACGGCGGCTGCCGCCCGCGCCAAGGGTATCGAGGTGGTCGAGCGCTTCTTTGGCGTGGCCTTGGCCGACGAACTGGCCCGGGCCGGCCGACAGGCCGACCTGATCGCCGCGAACAACGTGCTGGCGCACGTGCCCGACATCAACGACTTCGTGAGCGGCTTTGCGCGGCTGCTCAAGCCCCACGGCGTGGCCACGTTCGAGTTTCCGCACCTGCTGCGCATGGTGCAGGGCTGCCAGTTCGACACCGCGTACCACGAGCACTACTCGTACCTGTCGCTCACTGCCGTGCAGCGCATCGTCGCGGCCAACGGCCTTGCGGTGCTGGACGTGCAGGAGCTGTCCACCCACGGCGGCAGCCTGCGCGTGTTCGCGGGCCGGGCCGATGCAGCCAGCCACCCGCACGCCACGGCCGACGGCGCCAGCCGCGTGCGGCAGTTGCTGGCCGACGAGGCCGCTGCAGGCATGCTGGGCGCTGATTTTTATGGCGATTTCCAGGCCCAGGCATTGCGCATCAAGCGCGAGCTGCTCACTTTTTTATTGCAATGCCAGGCGGACGGCATCACCGTTGGGGCCTATGGCGCAGCCGCCAAGGGCAACACCCTGCTCAACTTTGCGGGCGTGCGGCCCGACCTGCTGCCCTACGTGGTGGACAAGAACCCCGCCAAGCAAGGCCAGTACCTGCCCGGCAGCCGCATCCCGGTGGTGAGCGAGGCGCACCTGCACGCCCACCGGCCCCAGCGCGTGCTGATCCTGCCGTGGAACCTGCGGGACGAAGTCAGCGCGCAGCTGAGCGACATACGGGGATGGGGAGGGCAGTTCGTCACGGCCGTTCCCCGCCTTGAAGTCTGGTAGCCGCACAGCGCACCCGCTACGCAAAGCAACGCACCCGCCACGCCCATCTGAACCGTACACAACCGAAGGAGACCACCATGATCCCAATGTTCAAGCCCTTGATCGAACAGGAAGAAATCGATGCCAGCCGAGAGTCGCTGGAGCTGGGATGGCTCGGCATGGGCAGCTATGTGTCCGGCTTTGAAAAGAAGGTGAAAGAGATCCTGCAGGCGCCGGACCGCCATGTGGCCGCGGTCAGCACCGGCACGGCAGGCCTGCACATCGCGCTGCTGCTGGCGGGCGTGGGCCCGGGCGACGAGGTGATCGTGTCGGCCTTCAACTGCTCGGCCGACTACCAGGCCATCACCTGGGTGGGGGCGGACATCGTGTTCTGCGACTGCACCGACGACACGCTCGAGCTGGACCTCGCCAAGGCCGAGTCCCTGGTGGGCCCGCGCACCAAGGCCATCATCGTGATGGACTACGACTGCATCATCAGCAACCACGAAGACATCGCCGCGTTTGCCGAGCGCCACAAGCTGCGCGTCATCCACGATGCGGCCCACTCGTTCGGCTCCAGCTACAAAGGCCGCATGGTCGGCAGCTTTTCGGACATTTGCGTGTTCAGCCACGACCCGGTCAAGACCGTGACCTGCCTGGACGGCGGCACCGTCGTCGTGCGCACCGAAGAGGAATTGCGCCGCGTGCACGAACTGCGCCTGCTCGGCATGCAGCAACCCGCCGAGGTGATGTACCAGAACAAACGCGCCTGGACTTTCGACGTCGAGCGGGTGGGCTTTCGCTACCACATGCTCAACATGCACGCCGCCATCGGCTTGGCCCAGCTGGGCAAGCTCGACGTGATCAAGTCGAGCCGCCAGGCGGCATCGCGCCGCTACAACGAAAAGCTGCAGGGCATCGCACAGGTGCGCACGCCGGCAACCGACTTTGCCGATGTGAACCCGTTCCTGTACTACATCCGCGTGCCGGCGGAGCACCGCGATGCGCTGCGCGACTTTCTGAAGGCCAACGGCGCCGACACGGGCATCCACTGGCAGCCGGGGCACTGGTTCTCGCTGTGGAAGGACTGCCGCGCGGGCGACCTGTCGGTGACGGACAGCGTGGGCAAAGGCATTCTCTCGCTGCCCCTGCACTCGCGCATGTCGCTGGACACGGTGGACGCCGTGGCCGAGCAGGTGCGCCGCTACTTCGAGCAAATCTGACGAACGGGGGGCGGCCATGCAAGCACCAACTCCTGGACAGCAGCTTTTCGCAGCGATCAAGCAGACGGCCCGCGCTGGCGAGCCCGGCCTGGTGCTGCCGGTGGGGCAGCCGCTGGCGGCGGTCGTGCGGCCCATTGCCACCGTCCCCGGACACACCGACGCCCTCGACGCGCAACTCCTGACCGACTGGCGCAATCGCCATGTCAAATCCTTCCTGACCGAATTCGTTTCCACCCCCGAGCGCACGGCGGCCTGGCTGGCGGGAGCCGTCCATGACAACCCCGGCAAGATGCTGTTCATGGTGGAAACGCTGGACGGCGAGCGCGTGGGGCATGTGGGCCTGGGCTTCATCGACTGGCAGCGGGGCTATGGCGAAGCCGATGCCATCGTGAGCGGCGGGGCGTCGCCCCCGGGGTTGATGAAGGCCTCGCTGCTGGTGCTGATGCGCTGGGCCCGCGACGCGTTGGGGTTGCAGACCCTGGCCGTGCGGGTGCGCTCGGACAACCCGGCGGTCGAGTTCTACCGCAAGGTGGGTTTTCAGGAATACCAGCGCGTGCCCATCGTCGCGACCACCGTGCCGGGTGGCGTGGACTGGAACGAAGACCCTGCGGCGGTCGGCGCGCCGGCCAGCCTCGTGTACATGCAATTGCAGCTGCCCGCGGCCTGAATGAATGACTGGATAACTGACTGACTGAGCGGTTGCGGCGCACCGCCTTGGGAGACCCACCATGGACATCTTGCGGATGGACCGCGACCGGTTGCTGCGCTACGTGGTGCAGCAACTGCACAACACCCTGCCCGACGACTTCGACCCGCGCCCGGACATCGATGCGCACCTGGACGAGGCGCTGCACCGGCTGCACACGTGCATCAATGCCGTGCGGCCCTGGCGGCAGGACTGCTTCGACCCGCTGCACTCCACGCAGTACTGCAGCTTTCTGTACTTTCTGGCGCACACCATCTGGCGCAGCACCGGCAACGCCGACACGCCCACGCGGCTCTTCTTGCTGAACAAGGCGCTGAACGGCATCGATCTCTTTTATGAAATCGAGCTGCCGCCGGTGTTCTTCATCGGCCATTCCGTCGGCATCGTCTTTGCCAAGGCCACCTACGGCAACTACCTGGTGATCTATCAGAACTCCACGGTGGGCAAGAACCACGGTGTGGCGCCGGTGCTGGGAGAGGGCGTCGTCATGTACCCCGGCACCGCCATCATCGGGGGCTGCCAGGTGGGCGATGCCACGGTGCTGTCGCAGGGCACGAGCCTCGTGAATACCGACACGCCGGGGCATTGCACGGTGTACCCGGCACAGGCCGGCAAGGTGAGCTTCAAGCCCACCCGGCGCGACGCACTGCAGGACATCTTCCGGCTCTGACACGCCAGCGCGCGTCAGCCGGCCGTGACGCCCATCCCCATCGCCTGCGTGGCGTGCTGCAGGTAGGTCACCGCAAACTCGGTGTGTCCGTGGGCATGTTCCACCTCGGCCAGGCAGGCCAGGGCCACGGGGTCGTGCGGCACGGCGCTCAGCACCAGCTCTGCCAGCTCGGTCACGGCCACCCAGTGGCTGCCCATGACCGCTTGCGCCGGTGCCCCGGCCGGGGAGGGTGAGGCCGACGATGCGGCCGGCGTTGCCTTGGCCTTTTCCACCAGGTCCTGCAGGAGCTGGTGGGCTTCGTGCAGGCTCACCCGCTGGCCGGGCTTCAGGCCCACGCCGGGCACCGGGGGCTGCGTCCATTCCGGCGGGTATTGCTGCACCCAGGCCTGGATGGCCTGCTCCTGCGCCTCGGGGTCGTCCGGGTGTTCGGCCCGGGCCAGCCACTGCAGCCACATCACCCGCAGGCCCTCGCCGAAGAGCTGGTTGTACAGGTCCTCGCGCATCAGGGGTGAGTTCTCCGTCTCGCCACGCAGGTTGAGCCGCAGGTTGTTGAGCGCGGGCACGTCGGCCGCCAGGCCCGCCGCGATGCGCACGTAGTCGTCGGGCGTCTCGGCCAGCCACTCGGTGCGGCCCAGGTAGGTGAGCATGCCCACGCCCATGCGGCTCTTGAAGCTCTCGCCCACCATGGAGACGATGGGCACGCCCATCCACAGCACGTCGAAGGTGGTGGTGCCGCCCGTCAGCGGAAACGGGTCCAGCGCAATGTCGATGCGGTGGTAGGTGAGGTACTGGTTGTCGTGGCTGAGCGCCACCAGGTCTACGCGCGCCGGGGGCAGGCCCAGCCGCTCGCACCGGTCGCGGTAGGCCTGCGCGAACTCGGGGCGGTCCAGGTTCTTGCCTTCGATCAGCAATCGGGAATCAGGCACGGCCGCAAGAATCCTGCCCCACAGCGCCAGCACCTCGTCCGTGAGCTTGCCCAGGTTGTTGCAGCTGCCGAAGGTGACAAAGCCGTTGCCCACCGCGGGCGAGGTGCGCACCTGGTAGCGCGGCTGGTAGCGCCACAGGGGGTTGCGGCTCATGGGCCGATAGCACGCGAACAACGTCGGCAGCCGGTACAGGTGCTCGGTGTACTGCGCCTCGGCTCCGGGCGGGTCGGTGATCTCGTCGGAGAATTTGTAGTCCACGGCCTCCAGGCCGGTCGTGGCCGGAAACCCCAGCCACGACACCTGCACCGGTGCCGGCTTGTGCGCCAGGGCCAGCAGCCCGTTGTTGCCGGTGTGGCCGGCCAGGTCGATCAGGATGTCGATGCCGTGCGCGTGGATGGCCTTCGCCTGCTGCTCCGGCGTGAACCCGGCCAGCCGCACGAAATGATCGACATGGCGCTCCACGCGGTCCGTGACATGGTCGGACCGGGGGAACAGGAAGAAGGCATAGACCTCGAACTGCCGGCGGTCGAGCTGTGCGAGCAGGCCTTCCACCGAGTACATCACCGCATGCACCCGGAAGTCGGGCGACAGGAACCCGATCTTGAGGCGCCGCCACGGCGGGCCGCGGTGCGCGTCGAAATGGGGCCACTCGGGCCGCAGCGGGGGCTCGAACACGCTGCCGAAGTGGCGTGCCGCCACCGACAACTGGGACGCATCCACCTGGGGGTCCGCCAGCATGAACAGCAGCCGGTTGGTGTAGTTGCCCGGGTCGTTGGGGCGCAGCGCGATGGCTTTTTCGCAGTCGTGCACGGCCTCGCGCACCTGGCCCAGTTCGCGCCGGTGGATGGCGCTTTGCATCAGGGCCGCCACCTGGTCGTGGAGCGTGTCCGCCAGCTTGGCGGCTTCCTGGCTGGCGGCAAAGCCCTTGTCGTGCAGGTTGATCAGGTAGCAGCACTCGGCCAGCTTGATCCAGGCAATGGCCTGCAGGGGGCGCAGGGCGCACACCTTCTCCAGCAGCGGCAGGGCATCGATGTTGTAGGCGTGCTCGATCAGGATGTTGGCGTAGTTGACGAGCAGTTCGGCATCGTCCGGCCAGTAGATCCGCGCCTGCTTGTAGGCCTTGAGCGCGCCATCGAAATCGCGCTCTTTGTTCAGCGAGAAGCCCAGCAGGCGGTGCGCGGTGAGGTGTCGCCCGTTCTTGCGCAGCGCCTGGCGGCACAGGCGGGTGAGGAGGGGCCAGTCAGCGGCGGTGAGCGCCGCATGCAGGCGGGCGTCGTCCTGTTCGGTGTGTTTGGGTTGCACGTTGCGGCCGATCTCCGGGCAAAGGGGCGTCAATGCGGCAGTGTGCCATGCACCAAGGCAAAGGGGCCCGTCGGGGCCCCTTTGTCGTCGTCATCGGTCCACCACCAGCGGGGGGGCTTACTTGAGCAGCGAGAGCACGCCCTGCGGGATCTGGTTGGCCTGGGCCACCATGGCGGTGCCGGCCTGTTGCAGGATCTGGGCGCGCGACAGGTTGGCGGTTTCGGCCGCGAAGTCGGCATCCTGGATGCGCGAGCGCGAGGCGGAGAGGTTCTCGGACGTGATCTGCAGGCTGGCAATGCTGGTCTCGAAGCGGGACTGCATGGCGCCGAGCTTGGCACGCTCACCGCTGATGAAGGCCAGCGCGGAGTCCACGGTCTTCAGGGCGTCGGTCGCGTTGGTGAACGTGGTCACATCGAGGTTGGCCACCGTGTGCAGCGACGAGCCGCCGTTGTCCAGCTGGTTGCTGGTCGACGTCAGGGCGAACGACTTTTCCGAGTCCAGGGTGATGTAGCCACCGGTGGAGACGTTTTCTGCCGTGGTGTCGGCGGCCAGCGTGCGGGCCGTGCCGTTGCTGGCGCCTGCAGCGTCGTAGCCGGTCACGGTCACCGCTGCCGCATTGGCGTTCAGGGTGTCGCCGATCACGATGTCGTTGCCGGTGGCGTTGGTCAGGATGATCTGCGTGCCGTCCGAGCTCAGCGAGGCGTTGATGCCGGTCTTGGCCGATTGCTCGTTGATGGCCGACACCGCGGGCGACAGGCGGTCGGTGCCGGTGGCAGACGTCAGCGTGAAGGACACGGTGCGGGAGGCGCCCACGTTGTCGCCTTCGAGCGTCAGTGAGTACGAGCCGGCCGATGCCATGCCGGCCAGGCGCACTTCGGTGCGGGCCGTGGCGGTGACGCCGGTGGTCGATTGCAGGGAGTTGATCTGGTCGGCCGTGGCCTTGGCCGTGGCGTTCGATGCCACCGTCATGGTGCCGGTGCCCAGGTAGCCGCTGATGGACACCGCGCCGCTGGTCACGCCGTTGGAGACGGGCGTGGTGCCGCTGACGGCAGCCTGCGCGCCGATGCCGGAGCCGTTGGAGGCAATGTTCTGGTTGTTGCCGTACACACTGGTGCGCAGATTGGCCGTGGCGGCCACGATGGTCTGGTTGGCATTGGCGCCGACCTGGAACTGCTGCGTACCAAAGGTCCCGTCCAGCAATTTCTGGCCGTTGAACTCGGTGGTTTGCGAAATACGGTCAAGTTCTGCCACCAATTGGCCGACTTCCTGTTGCAGGGCCTGGCGGTCGCCGGCGCTGTTGGACGCGTTGGCCGATTGCACAGCCAGTTCACGCACCCGCTGCAGGATGTTGCCGGCGGAGCCCATGGCGCCTTCGGCCACCTGGGCCAGGGAAATCCCGTCGTTCGCATTGCGAACAGCCTGGTTCAGGCCACGGATCTGGCTGGTGAAGCGCTCGGAAATCGCCAGGCCCGCGGCGTCGTCCTTGGCGCTGTTGATGCGCAAGCCCGACGAAAGGCGCTGGATCGCCGTGTTCAGCGACGCCTGGCTGGTGCCCAGGTTGCGCTGTGCTGTGAGCGAGCTGATGTTGGTATTGATGGTTGCTGCCATGGCGAAACTCCTTAACGTCGCAAGACGGATCTGTTTGCCGGTTCAAGCGCACCCGTCCGGCTGTCAATGGGGGAACGATGGACGAATTGTGGAGATGCCACTTTTTGGCGTTGGGGAGATAAGCGGCAAAAAAGTCGCACAACTTGTGCGTTTGACCCTCAAGTTTTCCGGCGGGAACCCGAAAACATTTGCAACGGTCCGTAAGCGGCCCGCCGTTCACCAGGTAGCAAAAGCGCTGGCGAACCCAGGAGGCCAGCGTGGTGCTGGCAACCCCGGCTGGCGGCAACGCCATATTCAGTCAGTTCTTTCTGGAGATTTGCAATGGCTTCCACCATCAATACCAACATCGCCTCGCTCACCGCTCAGCGCAACCTGGGCACCAGCCAAACGTCGCTGAACACGTCCATCCAACGCCTGTCCTCGGGCCTGCGCATCAACAGCGCCAAGGACGACGCTGCTGGCCTGGCGATTTCCGAGCGTTTCACCAGCCAGATCCGCGGCCTGAACCAAGCGGTTCGCAACGCCAACGACGGTATCTCCCTGGCGCAGACCGCTGAAGGCGCGCTGAAGGCTTCCGGCGACATCCTGCAACGTGTGCGTGAACTGGCTGTGCAGTCGGCCAACGCTTCCAACAGCGCCGGCGACCGCCAAGCCCTGCAACAGGAAGTGGGCCAGCTGGTCTCCGAACTGGACCGCATCTCGCAAACCACCGAATTCAACGGCGCCAAGCTGCTGGACGGCTCGTTCGGTACGCAACAGTTCCAAGTGGGCGCCAACGCCAACCAGACCATCGTGGCTGCCACCGGCAACCTGCGCACCAGCGTCTACGGTAACAACCAGAACGTCGCCTCCAACGGCTCCGGCATCGGCGCACAAGCCCCAGCCAGCGGCACCACCGCCGTGAACAACGGCGTGACCAGCGGCGCTGTGTCCATCAGCGGCTACTTGGGCACCGGCAGCCTGACCGTGGCGTCGAGCGCCACTGCCAAGGCCACGGCCGACCAGATCAACGGTATCAAGGCCACCACCGGCGTGACCGCCACGGCCCGTACCGAAGTGCGCCTGGGCGGCATGGCATCGGCCGGCTCCTACTCGCTGACGCTGGAAGGCGACAACGCCGGTGCCGCCCGCACCGTGTCGTTCACGCTGACCTCCGCCACCGGCACCGACCGCCTGTCCGCCGCTGTGTCCGCCATCAACGACCAGACCGCCAAGACCGGTATCAACGCCTCGCTGAGCTCGGACGGCACGCAAGTGATCCTGACCAACGCCACCGGCAATGACATCGTGGTGGGCGACACCGCCAACGCCAACGCTGCCGCCGTGACGGTCACGGGCTACGACGCTGCCGGCGCCAGCAACGGCACGGCCCGCACGCTGACCGCCGACACCACGGCAGAAAACGTCTCCACCGGTGGCTACATCACCCTGGACTCGGAAAAGTCGTTCGCCCTGACCTCCGCCAGCAACCAGCTGGACGCCGGCGGCTCGTCGCTGCAAACGGTGGCCAACCTGGACGTGACCACGTTCGGCAACGCGACCAACGCCCTGAAGACGGTGGACTCCGCCCTGTCCTTCATCAACGGTGAGCGTGCCAAGCTCGGTGCTCTGCAATCGCGCTTCGAAACCTCGATCAGCAACCTGCAAGTGACCTCGGAAAACCTGTCTTCTTCGCGCAGCCGCATCCTGGATGCCGACTTCGCCGCAGAAACAGCCAACCTGTCGCGCTCGCAGATCCTGCAACAAGCTGGTACGGCGATGGTGGCCCAGGCCAACCAGCTGCCACAAGGTGTGTTGGCCCTGCTGCGTTAAGCGGCGGGTAAGGCGGCCGGGGCGTTGCAGCGCTCCGGCAGGACCAGGCGGCGGCAGATTTCTGTCGCCGCCATTTGGCTTTTTGGCGGCAGATGGTGGTGCCGCCAGCGGGCTCTGTAAGCCAGCGGGTGCCAGGACCGCTGGATAAGACGGGTTTCCTGGTGTGAATACGGACGATGCTGGCGACCATTCGGCGCCATAATTTCCGTTGGACCAGTTCAGGAGGTTGTTATGGCCACGATTTCATCCGTAGGTGTCGGCACGAACGGACTTAATGTCAAAGACATCATTTCCAAGTTGGTCGAACTGGAAAAAGCGCCGCTGACCAAGCTGGGTGTCGAGGCCGCCACGGTCAAGACCAAGATTTCCGCCTACGGGCAGATCAAGTCGATGGTGTCCACGCTGCAGGACGCCGCGAGCAAGCTCACCAGCGTCACCGGCTGGAACGGTGTCTCCACCACATCGTCTGACTCCAAATTTGTATCGGCCACCGCCGTCGGCGGCACTTTGCCCACCACGTTCAGCGTGGAAGTGCAAAGCCTGGCCAAGGCGCAGGCTACAGCCTCGGCGGCGCTGCTGCCGGTGGGCGGCGCCCTGGGCGCAGGCACGTTGCGGCTTGAACTGGGCAAGTGGAGCGTCTCCCCGGCGTCCTTCACGCCCGGCGCCGGCCAGCCGGTGGACATCACCGTCAGCGCCAGCGACAAGCTCTCTGATGTGGCCAGCAAGATCAATGGCTCCAATGCGGGTGTGACCGCGTCCATCCTGTCGGATGCTTCGGGCGAGCGTTTGCTGCTGCGCAGCAAGAGCACGGGCGAAGAATTCGGTTTTCGCCTGAGCGTGACGGAGGGCGCGGACACCGATCCGCAGAGCGCAGGCAACACCGACGCCTCCGGGCTGTCGCGCCTGGTGGCGGGCTCCACCGTGACGCAGGTGGCCGCCAACGCCAAGGCGACCGTGAACGGCATTGCCGTGTCGTCCGCGACGAACACGTTTGCATCCACCGTGTCCGGCGTGACCTTCAAGGCCGAGCAGGTCACCACCGCACCGATCGAGATCGCGGTGGGCAAGGACCAGTCTGCGATCCAGTCGAACATCGACGGGTTCGTGAAGGCCTACAACGCCATCAACGAACTACTGCAGGACGCGACCAAGTACGACGCCAAGACCAAGTCGGCCGGTTTGCTGCAAGGCGACTCGACCGCGGTGGCGCTGCAGAACTCGCTGCGCAATGCGATCCAGTCCGTCACCTCGGGTGGCGGCGCCTTCCAGCGCCTGGCCGATGTGGGCATCACCCAGCAGCTGGGCGGCAATCTGGCGGTGGACACCGCCAAGCTGAACAAGGCGTTGACCGAAAAGCCGGACGACGTGAAGGACCTGTTTCGCAGCACCGGCGGCGGCAAGGCCGATGGCATCGCCGTGCAGTTGAAGGCCCTGACCACCAACCTGCTGTCCAACGACGGTTTCTTCAAATCCAAGGACGACACGCTGCAGCTGAACCTCAAGCGCAATTCGCAGGACCAGACCCGCGTGGCCGAGAAGGTCGACTCATTCGAGAAGCGGATCACGCGGCGCTACAACGCTCTCGATACGCAGCTGAGCAGCTTGAACGGCCTGAACACCTATATCTCGCAGCAGGTGGCCGCCTGGAACAAATCGACGGGTTAAAGAGGCTTCAGTTTTTCTGGCGCAGGCCGATAACTTAAGTAATACCTCGGAAGGATTGTCAGCATGTTCAGCGCCTACAGCCCCCGTGCAGCCAACGCATATCAGCGTATCAATGTGGAGACCAGCATGCACACGATGGACCAGCACCAGCTGGTCAGCCTGCTGTATGAAGGTGTCCTCAACTCCATCGCCACCGCGCGCGGGTCTCTGGCCCGCGGCGATGTGCTGGGCAAAGTCAACGCCATCGGCAAGGCCGTTCGCATCCTCGAAGAGGGTTTGAGCACGTCGCTCGACAAGGTGGACGGCGGCGAACTGGCCGAAAACCTCGGTGCGCTGTATGACTACTGCATGCGCCGCCTGATTCTGGCCAATGCCCGCAACGACGACGCCATCATGCTGGAAGTGATGCGTTTGATCGAACCCGTGGCCCAGGGCTGGAACGAGATCAAGAAAACCGGCGCCACCAACGCGCCATCTGCCTATTCTTCTGCCGCTGGCCAGCCTGTGCTGGTGGAGGCTTGAGTCATGTCCCACATGCTGATTGATTACTACAAGGCGATTGAAGACAGCAGCGCCAAGATGCTGGAAGCCGCCAGGCTCAAGGACTGGGATGGCGTGGTGCGCTACGAAGGCGCCTGCGCTGTGCTGATCGAGCAACTGCGCTTCAAGTCGCAAGAGCACGAGCTGCTCCCCGAACACCGCCGCGAAAAGAGCCGCATCATGCAGCGCATCCTGCGCAACGATGCCCAGATCCGCTGCCTGGCAGAACCCTGGCTGGCCCAGTTCGAACACCTGTTCGAAGGCCAGCCGCAGATGATGCACTGAGCCCTGCGCTGACGTCCAAGACAAAGCCGACCCTACGAGGTCGGCTTTTTCATGGGCCAAATAGGGTGCTACCGCTTGTCTATCAAGCGCAAGCAGCTATCAAATTAAGAGCGATTGGCTCCTGACTCCTGGCGCGAAGGCTCCACGGGCAACGAAGTCCCCGATACCAAGAGCGTGGCGTGTATTTTGGGAGGTAAAAAGTGACCGCAGCGCTTATCCAACCAGCGCAAGCAGCTACGAAATCAGGAGTAGGCCCCCACGGTTCGATACCGGCGCGCCCCAGGCGAGAGATGCCCAGCAAGGGCCGCCCCGCAGCGAGGGCATCGTCCCCTTGCCCACAGCGCGCAGCGCTGTGAGAGCGAGGGGAAGGCGCGCAGCGCCTCAGGGGAGTGCCCCTGCTACACCTGCATGTTCATGATGTCGGTATACGCCTGCACCATCCGGTTGCGCACATGCAGCGTGGCCTGGAAGCCGATCTGCGCTTTCTGGATGGCGACCATGGTCTCTTCCAGGCTGACGGAGGGGTTTTCCATCTGCACTTCGGTCTGCAGGTTGGACGATTTGTTCTGTGCGGCGCTGACGGACTGCAGCGCGCCCTTGAGGGCGCCGGAGAACCCCACGTCGTTGGCGTCGTTTTGCGGCGCTGCAGCACGGCGCGCCACGCCTGCGCCCGTCAGGGGGGCGGTAGAGCTGGAGATGCGAAGGTCCATGGCTGTGGTTCCGTGGGGAATAGGGGTATGCTGCGTATCCTAGCCATCGCGCCGGGACCCATCGCTTTGAATTGATGGCCAAACGGGCGGCTTATTCAGCGAACATTTTGGAGGCGGGACCGAATAATCGACCCCACGCTTTGGTCCCTCGTCGGGCCTTCCTTACTGGAACGCAAGATGTCTGCAGTTGCTGAAATACCCCTCAATTCCCCCGCCAGCCCGAACTTGCTGCAGCGGCTGTCTACCCTGGACAGAGCCAAGCGCATGCGGCTGGGTGTGGGTGTGGCGCTGCTGGTGGTGGCGGCCATCGCGGCGATCGTGCTCGGTCGCCAGCCTGACTACCGCGTGCTGTTTGCCAACCTGAGCGACAAGGATGGCGGCGCCATCGTCGCCCAGCTGTCGCAGATGAACGTGCCCTACAAGTACGCGGATGGCGGCGGCGCCATCCTGATTCCCTCCGACCGTGTGCACGACGTGCGCCTGCGCCTGGCCACCCAGGGCCTGCCCAAGGGCTCGGTGACGGGCTTCGAGCTCATGGAGTCCAGCAAGTTCGGCATGACCCAGTTCCAGGAACGCCTGAACTTCCAGCGCGGGCTGGAGGGCGAACTGACCCGTTCCATCCAGGCCTTGTCGTCGGTGCAGGGTGCCCGCGTGCATCTGGCGCTGCCCAATCAGAATGGTTTCTTCCGCGAGCAGCAAAAGCCATCGGCGTCCGTGCTGGTCAGCCTGCACCCCGGCCGCATCCTGGACCGCGCGCAACTGGCGGGCATCGTGCACCTGGTGGCGTCCAGCGTGCCCGAGCTGTCGCCCTCCGCCGTGAGCGTGCTCGACGACACCGGCAAGCTGCTGTCGCAGTCGCCCGACGGCGGCACCGGTACCGAAGTGAACGCGCAGCACCTGCTGCACGTGCAGCAGCTGGAGCAGCAGTACACCCGCCGCATCATGGACATCCTGGAGCCCGTGGTGGGCCGCAACAACGTGAAGGCCCAGGTCACGGCCGAGGTGGACTTCACGCAGACCGAGTCCACGTCGGAACAATTCCGCCCCAACCAGACCCCGGACTCCACCGCCATCCGCAGCCAGCAGGTGCTCGAGAGCAAGGGCAGCGCGAACAAGACCGCCACGGGCGTGCCCGGTGCCGTGTCGAACCAGCCCCCGGCCCCGACCACGGCCCCTGTCAATGGCGCCAACCCCGCACCCACAGCCGGCAACAGCCAGCAGGGCACCGAAGAGCAGACCAGCAAGCGCGAGTCGACCACGAACTTCGAGGTGGACAAGACCGTGCGAGTCACCCGCGGCAGCACCGGCAACGTCAAGCGCCTGAGCGCCGCCGTGGTGGTGAACTACCAGACGGGCGAAGACAAGGGCAAGCCCATCACCAAGGCGCTGACGCCCGAGCAGCTGGAGCAGATGACGGCGCTGGTGCGCGAGACCATCGGCTTCAACAAGGAGCGCGGGGACTCGGTCAACCTCATGAACACGCCGTTCCAGGTCGATGCCACCCCCTCGAACGACGTGCCGCTGTGGAAGCAGCCGGAGGTGATGGACCTGGCCAAGACCTTTGCCTGGCCGGTGGGTGCGGTGCTGTTCGCAGCCCTCGTGCTGCTGGGGCTGGTGCGGCCTGCCCTGAAGGGCGGTGCTTCCGCCAAGCCGCAGCCCGTCACCGCAGCGGGTGCCCAGCTCGATGCCCTGGAGTCGGAAACCCCCGAGCGGGCCGCACTGCCTGCGCCCAACAAGAAGGACGAGGTGCTCCCTGCGACGCCCGAGCAGCTGCGCCTGGACGATGCCCGCGTGCTGGCCAAGGAAAATCCTGTGGCCGTTGCCAACATCCTGAAGTCCTGGCTCAACGGCGACCCTGCCTAAAACTACCTATTCCGGACGACCACCATGGACGAGCAAGGACTCAACGACGCCGCCATCATGCTGATGTCCCTCGGCGAAGAAGAGGCTGCCGAGGTTTTCAAGCACTTCTCGCCCAAGGAGGTGCAAAAGCTGGGCGAGACCATCGCCCGCATGCGGTCGGTGTCGCGCGAGAAGGTCGACCAGGTCATCAACAAGTTTTCCAACGCCGCATCTGCGCAGAGCCTGCTGGTGTCCGACACCGGCAACTATGTGCGGGCCGTGCTCAAGCGCGCGCTGGGCGACGACAAGGCCGGGCTGCTGATCGACCGCATCTTGCAGGGTGGCGATGTGTCGGGCATCGAAAGCCTGAAATGGATGGACCCGCTGTCCGTCGCCGAGTTGCTGCGCAACGAGCATCCGCAGATCGTGGCGGCCATCCTGGTGCACCTCGACAGCGACCAGGCATCCGGCATCCTCATGCACCTGACGGACCGCCAGCGCAGCGAAATCCTGCTGCGCGTGGCCACGCTGGAGGGCATCCAGCCCACGGCGCTCAAGGACCTCAACGAGGTGCTGTTCAAGGTGCTGGCCGGCGGCGACAAGATCCGCAAGAGCTCGCTGGGCGGCGTCAAGGCCGCGGCCGAGATCATCAACCTGCTGGGCGGCAACATGGATGCCGTGGTGCTGGAGTCGATCCGCGGCTACGACCCGGACCTCGCCCAGAAGATCATGGACAAGATGTTCGTGTTCGACGACGTGCTCAAGCTCGACGACAAGGCGATCCAGACGGTGCTCAAGGAAGTGGCGTCCGAGACGCTCATCGTGGCGCTCAAGGGCGCAGTGCCCGAGCTGCGCGAGAAGTTTCTGTCCAACATGTCGTCCCGTGCGTCCGAGGCCATGCGCGAAGACCTGGAGTCGCGCGGCCCGATGCGCCTGTCCGAGGTCGAGGCGCAGCAAAAGGAAATCCTGAAGACCGTGCGTCGCCTGTCCGACGAAGGCCAGATCGTGATCGGAGGCGGTGGTGATGATGCATTCGTCTAGCCGCTCGTACTCCCGCTTCATCCCCAGCGAAGAGGTGGGCGACTTCGTCCAATGGAAGTTCGGCGCTGTGGATGGCTCCGACCTGGTCGAGCCCGAGCCCGCCGAGGCGGTCCCTGAACTCCCCCCCGAAGTGGACGAAGCCGCCCAGCAAGCGCTGGTTCAACAGGCCTGCGACGATGCCTACGCCGAAGGTTTTGCCCAGGGCCAGGCCGAAACGGGCCTGGAGTGGCAGCGGCGCATGGACGACTACATCGCCCAGCAGGGTGCAGACGCCGCGCAGCGGCTGCAGGCCACGATGCAGACCTTCGATGCAAGCCTGATCGACATGCAGCAGGTGATGGCGCAGCAACTGCTGGAGCTGGCCTGCGACATTGCACGCCAGGTGGTGCGCCAGGAGCTTTCGGTCAACCCGAACACGCTGCAGCCGGTGGTGCGCGAGGCCGTCAACATGCTGGTTGCCGAAGGCCGGCCCGCCATGGTCCGGCTGAACCCTGCCGACATGGAATCCCTGGCGCAGCCGCTGCGCGCAGAGATGGATGGGCCTGGCGTTCAGTGGGTGGCAGACGCCGCTGTGGCGCCGGGTGGCTGCCTGGTGGAGTCGGCAGGCACGGTGGTGGACGGCAGCCTGGACAAACGCTGGCAGCGCGCCATTGCGGCGCTGGGCCTGCAGTCGCCCTGGCAGGAAGAGGACGGCGGCGATGACCGTTGAATCGCCCTCTGACTGGACGCGTTTCATCGACGATGCGCGCGAGCGCGTGGCCGAGCCAGCGCCACTGGAAACCCGCGGCACGCTGACGCGGCTGACCGGCCTGGTGCTGGAGGCCGTGGGCATTCGCGTACCGGTGGGGTCGCAGTGCATGGTGCAGATGCCGGGGGCCGAGCCTGTGCTGGCCGAGGTGGTGGGCTTTTCTGCCGACCGCGCGTTCTTGATGCCTGCGGGCGATATCCATGGGCTATCGAGCGGCGCGAGCGTGGTGCCTGCAGCACCGTACATACCGATTCCGCGCCTGGGCGAGCCTGCCCGGGCCATCCAGCGCGCCGGCGTCCTGCGCCTGCCGATGGGCGAGGGCCTGCTCGGGCGCGTGGTGGATTCTCAAGGTTTGCCACTGGACCACGGCGGGCCCGTGCAGGACGTGGTGGCCGAGCCCATGGGCCGCCGCCAGATCAACGCGATGGACCGCGACCCGGTGCGCGAGTCGCTGGACACCGGCGTGCGCGCCATCAACGCGCTGCTGACCGTGGGGCGCGGCCAGCGCCTGGGGCTGTTTGCCGGCTCGGGCGTGGGCAAGAGCGTGCTGCTGGGCATGATGGCCCGCTACACCCGCGCCGACGTGATCGTGGTGGGGCTGATCGGCGAGCGGGGGCGCGAAGTCAAGGAATTCGTCGAGGATATCCTGGGCGAAGAAGGCCGGGCCCGTTCGGTGGTGGTGGCCGCCCCGGCAGATGCGCCGCCGCTGCTGCGCATGCAGGGCGCGGCCTATGCCACGGCCGTGGCCGAGCACTTTCGCGACAAGGGCAAGCATGTGCTGCTGCTCATGGATTCGCTCACGCGCTACGCCATGGCCCAGCGCGAGATTGCGCTGGCCATTGGCGAGCCGCCGGCCACCAAAGGCTACCCACCATCGTGCTTTGCCAAGCTGCCGCAGCTGGTGGAACGCAGCGGCAACGGCCTGCACGGCGTGGGCTCGATCACGGCCTTCTACACCGTGCTGTCGGAGGGGGATGACCAGCAGGACCCGATCGCCGATGCGGCCCGTGCCATTCTGGACGGCCACATCGTGCTGTCGCGCGCTTTGGCCGAAACGGGGCATTTCCCCGCCATCGACATCGAGCAGTCCGCATCGCGGGTGATGCACAACGTCGTGTCGCGCGGCCACTTCGACCTGGCGCGGCGCTTTCGGGCGGTGTATTCGCGCTATCAGAAGAGCCGCGACCTGGTGCAGGTGGGTGCTTATATGAGCGGTTCGGACCCGGCGCTGGACGAGGCCATCCGCCTGCAGCCGGAGATGGCGGCTTTTCTGCAGCAGGACATGTTCGAGGCCGCCTCGATGGACGACAGCATCGCCGGCATGGCTTCGGTGCTGGACCGTTGACCGCCCCGGCGTCATACCCCGTAATCCGCCATGTCCAACCTCAACTCCCTCGCCATCGCGATCGACGTCGCCGAGCGCAAGCGTGACGCAGCCCGCCAGGTGCTGCAGGACACCCTGGCTGCGCAACAGGCTGCACGTGCGCAGCTGGACCAGCTGGAAGACTACGCCCGCGAGACCGAGGCACGCTGGGGCATGAAGGCCGACACGGCCATGCAGCCCGAGGTGATGTACCACCACTACCAGTTCATGGACCGCCTCGGCCACGCCGCCGGCATGCAGACGGGCGTAGTGGGCGACCATGCCGGCCGGGTCGAGACCGCCCGGCGCGCCTTGCTGGAGGCCGAACTGCGGCTCGCCAGCCTGCGCAAGGTCATCGACAAGCGCCGCCATGACCTGGAGCTGGTGCAGACACGACGAGAACAGAAACAAACCGATGAGCGAGCCTCGTTGCAGTACAGCAATGTGAGCCGCAACTCGGTGGGCCAGGAGTAAGCACTATGGAACAGACAAAAATTTCTTCTTCACAGGGAACGCAGCCGGCCCACGCTGTACGGTCCCGTTCTTCCGCACCAGCGACCGATACCGCCGACGCTGCGGGTTCGGGCGGATTCCTTGCGCTGCTGGCAGCGCTGGGGGACGGATCTTCACCGTTGGACGGTGCGCCGCTCGACTTGGGGAGTGCTGAGCAGGATGCCACGGTGGCCTTGCTGCCTGACGCGGGCACGGATGCCGCAGATGCCGCCGCGATGGCTGCGTGGCAGGGGTTGCTGGCGCCATCGGCCCCGGGGCTTTCTGGCGTCGATACGGCAACGCTTGCGCAAGACGGGGTCCTGGGCGGTGGAGGGCGCGCCAGCGCACTGAACAGCGCGCTGGTGGGCGTGGACGGCATGCCTCAAGGCCTTGTGGCCGAGACCGCGATGCTCGATACCTCTGGCGACCTCAAAGGCGGCCCGCAACCTGGAGTGGGGCAAGGCTTCGGACGTGCGTTCTCGCGGTTGCAGAGCAGTGCACTGGCGCAGAAAGCCGATTCGCTGGAGGCCCTCGGCGGCCGGACGGCGGCGGGAGACAGCGGCAAGCTGCAGTCGACGCTGCAGGCTTTCACGCCAACGGTGGGCGCAAGCTTCCAGGCGATGGGCGAGCCGCGCATGGCCGGTGGCGGCGCGGGTGAGCGTTCCTTTACCGGCGTGCCGGGGATGTCGGCCATGGAGTCGGGCGCGCCGGCGGTCGACGGCTTGCTGGCAGCGACGGCATCGTCCCGCGGCGGAGAGTCCTCGGGCGGCCGCTCGGGCGATGGCCAGCAGGGTGCAGCAGCGTGGTCCGACGGCCTGTCGGCCAGTGCCCCGCAAGAGGCCGGCAATGTGGATGGGTCCGTGTTCACCGACCCGGCCCAGGCCGGGGTGGAAGAGCAGGTGGCAGACCAGGTGGCTTACTGGGTCCACCAGAAGACCCAGAACGCCGAACTCACGCTCAACCGTGACGGGCAGCCCGTGGAGGTGTCGGTGACGCTGTCGGGCAACGAAGCCCATGTGTCCTTTCGCAGCGACCAGGCGCAAACGCGTGACATGCTGGACCGCAGCATGGCGCAGTTGAGCGAGTTGCTGCGCAGCGAGGGGCTGGTGCTCTCGGGCATGTCCGTGGGTACGTCTGCCGGCCAGGGCGCAGGCTCCGGCGAGCAGCCGCGTCAGCGCGACGGCGGCGGCACCCGCCAGGCGCAGGTGGTGGCGACAGCGCCGGTGGGTACCGCGTCGCTGCAGCGCAGCGGCGGCTCACCGGACCGTGCGGTCGATGTCTTCGTGTAACGCTACCCGGGGCGTGCGGGGCCGGGCCTAGGCAGGGTGCCACGCACAGTCTGAGCCCCAGGGCAGGTCGAGCGGGCCGAATGCCATGGTTTATGGCTTTTATTCTGGCTATTATGGGCTGCCTCTTCGTCCAATAATGGGCCTTCCAGCTTTGCCCGCCCCCTGATGGCGCAGGCGCGGCTTGCTCACTACCGCAAGGAATCCGCATCGTGTCAGCCAATACTCCTGCAGCAGCACCTCCGGCCAAAAGCAAGAAGATGCTCATCATCATCATTGCAGCCGTGGCTGTGCTGGTGATCGGTGGCGGTGCTGCGGCGTGGTTCATCTCCAGCCGCTCGCACGCCGATGCAGAGGACGGCGGTGAAAAAGTGGCGCACAAGGAAAAAGAGACCCCCAAGGTCGCGCCCACGTTTTTGCCGCTGGAGAACATGGTGGTCAACCTGGCCGATCCTGGCGGCGACCGGTTCGCCCAGATCGGCATCACCCTGGAAGTGGAAGATGCGAAGACGGCCGAGCAGGTCAAGCAGTACCTTCCGTCCATCCGCAGCGGCATCCTGATGCTGGTGTCGCAGCGCACGTCTGCCGAGCTGCTGCAGCGCGAGGGCAAGGAAAAGCTGGCCACCGATGTGTTGCGCGAAGTCTCGCGCCCCCTGGGCTACTCGGTGCCCTCAGAGCGTGAACGTGAGCGCGAGCGCGCCCGCGAGAAAGAGTCTGCCGATGATGAAGACGACCGCCCCGCGCGCCGCCGCGCGGAACCGCGCAACCCCGTGCGCCGCGTGCTTTTCTCCAACTTCATCATCCAATGACCCGGGCAAGGACCAGTCATGAGTGATTCGTTTCTTTCGCAGGAAGAGGTCGACGCCCTTCTGGAAGGGGTCACGGGCGAAAGCCAGAAGTCGGTCGAGGAAGTGGCCGAGGCGGGGTCGGTCCGCAACTACGACATCTCCAGCCAGGAGCGCATCGTCCGCGGCCGCATGCCGACGATGGAAATCGTCAACGAGCGGTTTGCGCGCAACTTCCGCATCGGCCTGTTCAACTTCATCCGCCGCAGCCCCGAGATTTCGGTGGGCACGGTGTCGGTCCAGCGGTACAGCGCCTTCCTGCGCGAGCTGGCGGTGCCCACCAACTTCAACATCGTGGCCATCCGCCCGCTGCGCGGCAGCGGGCTGATCGTGTGCGAGCCGTCGCTGGTGTTCGGCATCATCGACACGCTGTATGGCGGCGTGGGCAAATTCCAGACGCGGATCGAAGGCCGGGATTTCTCGCCCACCGAGCAGCGGGTCATCAACCGCCTGGTGGAGGTGATCTGCACCGAGTACAAGAAAGCCTGGCAGGGCATCTACCCGCTGGAGCTCGAATACCAGCGCTCGGAAATGCAGCCGCAGTTCGCCAACATCGCCACGCCCAGCGAAATCGTGGTGTCGACGGCGTTCCAGCTCGAAATCGGCGACCTCTCCGGCGCGATCCACATCTGCATGCCGTACGCCACGCTGGAGCCCATCCGCGATGTGCTGTACTCCTCCACGCAAGGCGACTCCATCGAGGTGGACCGCCGCTGGGTGCGGGTGCTGACGCGCGAGATCCAGGCGGCCGAGGTGACGCTGGTGGCAGAGCTGGCCAAGGCCGATGCCACGGTGGAGCAACTGCTGGCCATGAAGCCGGGAGATTTCATCGAACTCGACCGTGAGCCGCGCATCCGCGCGTCGATCGGCGGAGTTCCAATTTTTGAATGCCAGTACGGAACCCACAATTCCAAGTACGCCATTCGCATTGAAGAGTGCCTGCGCAATTCGGACATGAGCTGGCTGGGAGAAAAAGATGGCAACTGAAGAAGACAACAAGGACGCGGCCGCGGAAGATCCGTTTGCGGGTTGGGCCGAGGCGCTCGAAGAGCAAAAGAGCACGGACGGCAAGCCCGCCGATGGCGAGCAGGGCGGGCCGCTGTCGGGCGAGCCCGTGCGGCCTTTCTCTGGTGCTGGCGGTGGTGGCGACACCATCAACGACATCAACATGGTGCTGGACATTCCGGTGCAGTTGTCGGTGGAGTTGGGGCGCACCAAGGTGCCCATCAAGTACATCCTGCAACTGGCGCAGGGCTCGGTCGTCGAACTCGATGCGCTGGCCGGCGAGCCCATGGATGTGCTGGTGAACGGCTACCTCATCGCCCAGGGCGAGGTGGTGGTGGTGAACGACAAGTTCGGTATCCGCCTGACCGATGTGGTGACGCCTTCGGAGCGCTTGCGCCGTGTCAGCCGTGGATAGCAGCGGCATGACCCAGACCTTGCTGGTGGTGGTGCTCTTCGTGGGCGCCATGGCCTGCCTGCCGTGGCTGATCAAGCGTTTGCAGCAGCGGCATGCCGCCAGCTCGATGGCCGCAGGCACCGCGTCGCGCGTGTTGTCGGTGGTGGCGGTCGGTCCGCAGCAGCGGGTGGTGACGGTAGAGGTTGGACCCGAGCATGCGCGCACCTGGCTGGTGTTGGGGGTGACGGCTCAGAACGTGAGCTGCCTGCATGTGTTGCCGACCGCTCCCGCAGCCACGGGCCTGGGCGCCCCCGCGGTGGGTGCCGCTCCGGTGGTGGGCAGCGCACGCGCAGAGCCTTCATTCGCACAGGAAGTGGCTATCGCCGTGGCTGGTGCAGGAAAGCCGTCCAATGGTTGAAGGGCGCTCTGTGCGCCGCCTGGCGGCCTGGGGAGCGCTGGCGGCTCTGGGCCTTGCGCTGCAAGCTCCGGCGTTTGCGCAGGCTGCGGGTGGGTCATTGCCTCTGGTGGTGGGCAGCGGCCCTGGTGGCACCAACTACTCGGTGCCCATCCAGACACTGCTCTTCTTCACGGCCCTGTCCTTTTTGCCCGCCGTGCTCCTCATGATGACCGGCTTCACGCGCATCGTGATCGTGCTGTCGTTGCTGCGGCAGGCGCTGGGCACGCAGTCGGCGCCGCCCAACCAGGTCATCATCGGGCTGTCGTTGTTCCTCACGTTCTTTGTAATGGGGCCCACGCTGGACCGGGTGTACCAGGACGCATATGTGCCGTACACCACCAATGCGATCACGTTCGATCAGGCCCTGGAAAAAGCCGAGGCGCCGATGCGCAGCTTCATGCTCAAGCAGACCCGGCAGTCGGACTTTGCGCTGTTCTCCCGTCTGGCCCGCCTGGACCCGAAGGTCACTGCCGAGACGGCACCACTGCGCGTGCTGGTGCCGGCCTTCGTCACCAGTGAATTGAAGTCGGCGTTTCAGATCGGCTTCATGATCTTCATCCCGTTTCTGGTGATCGACATGGTGGTGTCCAGCATCCTGATGTCGCTGGGCATGATGATGCTGTCGCCGGTGCTGGTGGCGTTGCCGTTCAAGCTCATGCTGTTTGTGCTGGCCGACGGCTGGAACCTGCTGATCGGCTCGCTCGCAGCCAGCTTCGTACCCTGAAGGAGTCCGCAATGACCTCGCAAATGGTGCTGACCATCGGGCGCGATGCCCTGACGCTGCTGCTGATGATCTCCATGCCCGTGCTGGGCGTGGTGATGGCTGTCGGCCTGGTCGTGAGCATCTTCCAGGCCGTCACGCAAATCCATGAAGCCACGCTGGCATTCGTGCCCAAGCTGATCGCTGCCATGGTGGTGTTTGCCATCGCTGGCCCCTGGATGATCAGCACGCTGGTGGATTTCATCCGCCGGACGATTGAGTCCATTCCGTCGATGATCGGCTAGGCCACGCATCTGCCGTCCCCACCCGGCGACGGTTGTCTGGCCCTGCCTGTTTTGCCCCGCTGAGGACCGCGCGTGATCACCTTTTCGGAAGCCCAGTTGATGGCGTGGCTGTCGCCCATCCTGTGGCCTTTTCTGCGGGTGCTGGCGGTGTTTACGGTGGCGCCCGTGTTCTCCATGCGCGTCATCCCGATGCGGGTGAAAGTCGGCCTGGCGTTTCTGGTGGCCGTGTGCGCGCAAGGCGTGCTGGGTGAGCAGCCGGTCATCAGCGTCAATGGGCGCGAAGCGATGGCGGCGGTGGCCCAGCAGGTGGTCGTAGGGCTCGCCATCGGCTTTGCGGTGCGGCTGGTGTTTGCCGCCGTGGAGCTGGCAGGCGAACTCATCGGCTTGCAGATGGGGCTCAACTTCGCGTCGTTCTTCGATCCGTCCTCCAACACGCAGATCAGCGCGGTGGCGCGTTTCTTCGGGCACATGTCCTTGCTGCTGTTCGTGGTGATCAACGGGCATCTGTTGATTCTCATGGCCGTGGTGAAGAGCTTCGAGCGGTTCCCGGTCAACGGCAACTTCATGCAGGCACTAGGCCAGATGCGACTGCACGAGATGGGTTCGGCGCTGTTCTCGAGTGCGCTGTGGATTGCGCTGCCCATGATTGCGCTGCTGCTCTTCGTCAACCTGACCCTGGGCATCATTTCGCGGGTCGCACCGCAGATGAACATCTACTCGGTGGGATTTCCCGTCACGCTGACGGTGGGCATGCTGGGCATTGCGGCGACACTGCCCCTGCTGGAGCAACCCGTGCTGGCGCTGATGCAAAAGGCGGTGGATCTTTTCGCCAGGTAGGCGGCACCGTGGCGCGCTACACCAAACCGTTGCGGATGGCGTAGACCGTCAGTTCCGCGTTGTTGGAGAGCTTGAGTTTTTCGAGCACCCGGGAGCGATAGACGCTCACGGTCTTGGGGCTCAGCATCAGCTCTTCGGCGATGTCCGACAGGCGCCTGCCGGAGGCGATCTTGACCAGGGTCTGCAGCTCCCGTTCTGACAGCGTGGTGTGAGGCAGCTCCGGAGTCGGCTGCGCCAAGCTGTCGGCCAGCATCTGCGCCACCTCCGCCGTGAGGTACTTGCGGCCCTGCATCACGGTGCGCACGGCCGCAATCAATTCGACCGGGTCGCCGGCCTTGTTGGCATAGCCCTGGGCCCCGGCTTTGAGGCAGCGCAGGGCGTACTGGTCTTCGGGGTACATCGACACCACCAGGACCTTGATGGCCGAGTGGGTCTCGCGCAGGCTGGTGAGTACTTCGAGGCCGCTGCGGCCCGGCATGTTCAGGTCGAGCAGCAGCACGTCGCAGGTGGCGGTGCGCAGCACGTCCCGGAGCTCGGAATACCCCCCGGCTTCGCCCGTGACCTCGATGTCCGGCGCATCGGCCAGTGTGTCGCGAATCCCACGCCGCAGCACGGCATGGTCATCGCACAGGACCACATGAATCACTGAGCATCTCCAGAATCGGGTGGTATGGCCTGTGATGTTAGCGGTATGGACAGGATCACGGAGGTTCCGTGGCCCGGCCGGCTGCTGATATCCAGCCATCCCCCGACGGTCCGGGCACGCTCGTGCAGGCCCTTGAGGCCGAAAGCCTTGGGCTTGTCGAGCATTTGAGCGTCGATACCTTTGCCGTCATCGGTCACTTCCAGGGTCAACACTCCCTCCCTGTCAGACAGGTCGATGTCCACCTTGCGGGGCTGGGCATGCTTGGAAATGTTGGTCAGCGCCTCTTGTGCGGTGCGGTAGGCCACCAGCTGGACCTCCGGGGGCGTGTGCACGGTCTCGCTGTTGCTGACCACCCGGGCCGGAACGCCCGTGCGGCGTTCGAAACCGGCGGCCAGCCACTGCACGGCAGCCACCAGACCCTGCTCGAGGATGGGAGGGCGCAGGTTCATCATGATGCGCTGGCTGGCGCCAATGGCGTGCTGGAGCATGTCGGTGGCGGACTGGGCGTGCTCCTGCATGGCCGGGTCCGAGCTGTGGCGTCCGATCCACGCCACATCAAATCGCACCGCGGTCAGCGCGCCGCCGATGTCGTCGTGGATCTCGCGGGCTATCGATGCGCGCTCCTGCTCGATCGACAGCTGCAGGTGTTCGGTCAGGTCTGCGAGCCTGCGCTCCGATGCGGCCAGGTCCGCCACGGCCTGCTCGCGCGCCCGGCGGGCCTCGTGCACCTCGATCGCGCGTGCAATCACGTGCGGAAGCCGCTGGAGGTCATCTTTGAGCAGGTAGTCGGCGATCCCCAGGCGCATCGCATCCACCGCTGCCGCTTCGCCAATAGCCCCTGAAAGCAGCACGAAGGGGGGATGTTGCGGCTTTTGCGCCACATGTGACCAGGCGTCCAGTGCGGTGAAGCCTGGCAGTCGGTAATCCGCCAGGATGACGTCAAAAGACTGCTGATCGGTAAGCTTTTGAAATTCGGGAAGCGAATCCACCCTCTGGAGGTGGCATTGAAGGCCGGATCGCCGCAATATCCTGGCAGTCAGGTCGTGATCTGTCAGTGAATCTTCAAGATGCAGGATGTTCAGGGTCTGGTCTGATGCTATGGTGACCATAGGGGCGCTATCATAGGATACAAATTGGAACAAACAAGGGTGTTTGTCCGGTTGGGGCGGTTTCAGCGTACGCGTCCAATGGGCGATAACGCCGCGGTGCGTGCACCGGTTTTGGCTGTTGTGCGTGTATCGTAGTCCTGTGTTTTTTGCGTGCTGTGCTGCTGCGTGCTGCGATGGAGAAACGATGCAATCTACGCTAACAACCTCTGGAGGACCTGCTGTCCAGGTTCCCGTCATGGTGGCGGCAGAGTTGCAAGACTCCCTGCTGGTTGTCATGCACGACCTCCATCGGCTGGAGGGACTGCTGAGCCATGCCACCGACAACCTCATGGAACGCTTTGGCGAGGCCAATGCGGTGCTGACCGATGAGACCGTGGCCCATTCCCCGGAACTGGTGGCGGCGCGGGCTGCGCTGCGCAACGCCGTGACCGAGCTCCAGTTCCAGGACATGGCGTCCCAATTGATCTGGCACACCACCAAGGTTCTGCAGGGATGCGCTTTCCGGCTGGCCTCGGAGGCCATGGGACACGAGGATGGGGAAGAGGCCGCGCCTTTCGCCGAAATGGCGCCAGACCGCCCGAACCCGGTCACTCAGAGCGAGATGGATGCAGGTTCGGTGGACCTGTTCTGACCTTTACACCGCTGGTTAACCTATATATTCAAGTCAGTTGGAGCCATACATGCAATCGATCCTTGCCGTAGATGATTCACCCTCCATGCGGAAAATGGTGTCGTTCACCCTGACGGGCGCCGGCTATCACGTTGTGGAGGCGGTGGATGGGCAGGATGCCCTGGAGAAGGCCGAGAGTCACGATATCGATCTCGTGCTGGCCGACCAGAACATGCCGCGGCTCGACGGGATCGGCCTGACCCGCAAACTGCGCGAGAACCCCAAGTTCAAGACCATTCCCATTCTGATCCTGACCACCGAGTCCAGCGACCAGATGAAGCAGGCAGGACGCACCGCAGGCGCAACGGGCTGGCTGGTCAAGCCGTTCGACCCCAATCGCCTGATCGAAGTCATCCAAAAAGTGATCCGCTGAGCCCAGTCGGCCCGGACTACCCAGTACACAGCAGGAGCCTACGATGGCGGATACCTACCAAGAAGGATCGGGCGGGGGCGCTGACTTCGACCTGAGCCAGTTCTACCAGATCTTCTTTGAAGAGGCCGGCGAGAACCTCGACCAGATGGAGCACATGCTCCTCAATCTGGACCTGGTCAATGCCAATGACGAGGAACTCAACGGGATCTTCCGTTGCGCTCACTCGATCAAGGGCGGCTCAGCCACGTTCGGTTTTTCGGATGTGGCGGAGCTGACGCACCAGATGGAGTCGCTGCTGGACAAGCTGCGCCGCCACGAGCTGCAGCCGATTCCTCAGATGGTCGACGTGTTGCTGGAGTCTGCCGACGCTTCGCGCAGTCTGCTCGCCCGCCACCAGGCAGGTGGCCAGGGCGAGGCGGTGTCCACCGCATCGCTGGTGCGCCGTATCAGCGACCTGGCGGCCGGGCAAGTGCCTGGCGAGGCTGCCGCTGCAGCGGCACCGCCGCCCCCAGCACCGGCACCAGCGCCAGCGCCTGCTCCGGTAGCAGCTGCACCTGCGCCCAAGGCCGCAACGCCAGCCGTGGCAGGGCAGGCACGCAAACTCCAGATTCAGATCGGCCCGCTGGAGCGTTTGCAGCAAGCCGATGCCATCAAGGAGTTGTTCCGCGACATTCCAGGCCTGGGCGCGATCCAGGACCTGGAGAGTTCGCAGCCGAACACCCGCCTCTTCGCAGTGGAAACCACCTCCACCGACGACGACCTGCTGGACCTGTTTGCCTTCCATGTGGCCAAGGAACAGGTGCTCATCCGCGATGCAGCGGCAGCAGCAGACAGCGCTCAGCCTCTGGCAGACGACGAGGAAGTGTTGGTCGCTGTCGACCCGTCTGGCAGCGAGGCGCCGTACGGTTTCTTCAACGATGCGCCCGGAGCGCCTTCTGACGCGCCGCAGGCTGCCGCACAGGCCCCCTCTCAGGCCAAGGCTGTGGCTCCCAAGGCTGCCGAGCCCAAAGCCGCCATCCAGGCCCAAATGGAATCCACCACCATCCGGGTGGACGTCAAGAAGGTCGATCAGCTGATCAACCTGGTGGGTGAACTGGTCATCACCCAGGCGATGCTGGCGCAAAACAGCCGTGGCCTGGATGCCGGCGCCTACCAGCAACTGCTGGCAGGCCTGGCCGATCTGGACCGCAACACGCGCGACCTGCAGGAATCGGTCATGTCGATCCGCATGATCCCCATGTCCATCGTGTTCAGCCGGTTCCCGCGCATGCTGCGCGACCTCGCAAATAAGTTGGGCAAGAAGGTGGAGCTGGTCACGCTGGGCGAAGCCACCGAGCTGGACAAGGGCCTGGTCGAGAAGATCACCGACCCACTGACCCACCTGGTGCGCAACAGCTGCGACCACGGTATCGAAATGCCGGCCGACCGCCTGGCCAAGGGCAAGTCGGAGCACGGGACCATCACCCTGTCGGCGTCCCACCAGGGCGGCTCGATCGTGATCGAGGTGCGCGACGACGGCCGCGGGCTGTCGCGCGACAAGATCCTGAAGAAAGCCCAGGAGCGTGGCCTGGAAGTGTCCGAGCAGATGAGCGACGCCGAGGTGTGGCAGCTGATCTTCGCGCCGGGCTTCTCCACCGCCGACGAAGTTACCGACGTGTCCGGCCGCGGTGTGGGCATGGACGTGGTCAAGCGCAATATCGCAGCGCTCAACGGCTCGGTCGAGATCGATTCCGCCGAAGGCTACGGCATGAAGGTCTCCGTGCGCCTGCCGCTCACCCTGGCCATCATGGACGGCATGTCGGTGGGCGTGAGCGACGAGGTCTACATCCTGCCGCTGTCGTCGGTCGTGGAGTCCTTCCAGGTCAACTCGGACGACGTGAGCACCGTGGCGCAAGGTTCCCAGCTGGTGAAGGTGCGCGACGAGTACATGCCGGTGATCGCCCTGGAGAAGATCTTCCAGGTACCGCGCTTCGACCCCAACAAGTCCAGCAACATCATGGTCGTCGTGGAGGCCGATGGCAGCCGCGTGGCTTTGCTGGTGGATGAGCTTCTGGGCCAGCACCAGGTGGTGGTCAAGAACCTGGAGTCGAACTACCGCAAGGTGCCCAACGTGTCTGGCGCGACCATTCTGGGCGACGGCACGGTGGCCCTGATTCTGGACACGGGCGGTCTGGTGCGCAGGGCGCGCCACTAATTTCAAGCGATTCGAGCGCGCCAGCCTGCAGCGGGCGGCGCGGCTTAAAAAGGAGTGTGCACCATGAGTGTGATTGGAAAGACAGCAGAAGCGGTGCCAACCGGTACGCGGGAATACCTCACGTTCCGTCTCGATCAGGAAGAGTACGGGATCGATATCCTGAAGGTGCAGGAGATCCGGGGCTACGAGCCCCCGACACGCATTGCGAACGCCCCGAGCTTCATCAAGGGTGTGGTCAATCTGCGCGGCACCATCGTGCCTATCGTGGACATGCGCATCAAGTTCAACTGCGCGCAGGCCGACTACAACAGTTTCACGGTGGTCATCATCCTGAACCTGCGCAACCGGGTGGTCGGGATCGTGGTGGACTCGGTGAGCGATGTGATGGAGCTGACGCCTGAAAGCATCCGTTCCGCACCCGATATCGAAAGCGCGATCGATGCCAGCTGCATCCTGGGCCTGGGCTCGGTGGGTGAGCGCATGCTGATCCTGCTGGATATCGAAAAGCTCATGTCCGGCGTAGACATGGGGCTGGTGGCGGCCACCGAATAGGCCACACCCGCATGGACCGGCGACGGCGGCAGTGGGCCGCGTCGCCACTGTGGCTTGCAGATCTCTTGGAGTGAACAGAACTTCCCGTCGGATGATCAATATGGCCCAACCCACCAGCGCATCTGCTTCAGCCCGATCCCCCGCGTCCCGGGCGGAATCCGCCATGGCCGGGGCTCCATCGGGGCCTTTGGCGCAGGGGCGTGAGTTCGTCTGGACCAATGCCGACTTCGCGCGCGTCCAGGCCTTGATCTATCAACGCGCGGGCATCAGCCTGCACGATGGCAAGCACGCCATGGTGTACAGCCGCCTGTCGCGGCGGCTGCGGGATACCGGCCATTCGAGCTTTCATGACTACCTGGGTTGGCTGGAAACGCACGACGGCCCCGAGTGGCAGGAATTCATCAACGCGCTTACCACCAACCTCACGGCCTTTTTTCGCGAGCAGCACCATTTCGAAATCTTTGCCTCGCACCTGCGGGGCAAGCCGGGCACCAGCTGGCGAGTCTGGTGCAATGCTGCGTCCACGGGCGAGGAGCCGTATTCCATCGTCATGACCGCTTTCGAAGCGCTGGGGGCCAACGGTTCGTTCAAGCTCACGGCCAGCGACATCGACTCGCGGGTGCTGGCGACGGCGGCGCAGGGCGTGTACCGGCTGGATGGCCTCAAGGGCCTCAGCCCCGAGCGCCTGCAAAAGTTCTTTCTGCGCGGCAAGGCGGGCAACACCGGCATGGTGCGGGCCAAGCCCGAACTGCGCCGCGCCATCGACTTCATGAGCGTCAATCTCATCCGCGACGACTGGCCGTTCAAGGAACCGTTCGACGTGGTCTTTTGCCGCAACGTCATGATCTACTTCGATGCGCCCACCCAGCGGCGTGTGCTGGAACGAATCCACAGGGTGCTCAAGCCCGGTGGCATGCTGTTTGTGGGCCATGCAGAGAATTTCAGTGAATCCAGAGACCTGTTTACGCTGCGTGGCAAGACGGTGTACGAGCGCCGTTGACCTGTCCATGTTGTCGCACCGCACCTAGCACCATGACCAACATCCAAGCAGGATCATCCCCCTCTCTGGCGGCAGCCGCGAGCGGCTCCGCAGAGCGGCGCCGCGCACCGCGCATTGCCCCGCTGAGCGCGGACATCTATTCGCCCGGCAATGCTCCTGCGCGGGAGTCTTCGCTGCAGGACCTCAAGGCGCGCAGCCGCAAGCCGGGCGAAGCGTCGTTCTTCTACCTGGACCATCACTTTCAGCACAACGCAGTAAAGGTGCTGCCCGGGGAGTATTTCGTTGCCGACGAAAGCATGGTCATCATGACGGTGCTGGGCTCGTGCATCGCCGCATGTTTGTGGGACAGCCGGGCGCGCATCGGTGGCATGAACCACTTCATGCTGCCCGATGGCGATATCGCGGATGCATCGGGGCGCTACGGCTCGTACGCGATGGAACTGCTCATCAACGAAATGATGAAGCAGGGTGCCCGGCGCGAGACCATGCAGGCCAAGATCTTTGGCGGTGCGCAGGTCATGCACAACTTCACGACCATGAACGTCGGCGAGCGCAACACCAACTTTGTTCTGAATTACCTGCATACCGAGCGCATTCCCATCGTCTCCGAGGACGTGCTGGACATCTATCCGCGCAAGGTGGTCTTCTTTCCCGTGACCGGGAAAGCCATGGTCAAGCGGCTGGCCCACGCCCATCCGGAGGCCCTGGTGGCCCAGGAAGTGAAGGGCAATGCGGCTACCGTGGCCAAGACCACCTCTGGCGGTTCTGTGGATCTGTTTTAAAGAAAGCGTGAGTGAATGAGCAGGAAAATCCGGGTGATCGTGGTGGACGATTCGGCACTGGTGCGGAGTCTGCTGTCCGAGATCATCAACCGGCAGCGGGACATGGAGTGCATCGGCACTGCCAATGACCCCTTGATAGCCCGCGAGATGATTCGCGAGCTCAACCCCGATGTCATTACGCTGGATGTCGAGATGCCCCGCATGGACGGCATCGATTTTCTGGGTCGGCTCATGCGGTTGCGTCCCATGCCGGTGGTGATGATCTCGACGCTGACGGAGCGCGGAGCCGAAGTGACTATGAAGGCGCTGGAGCTGGGCGCCGTCGACTTTGTGGCCAAGCCCCGTGTCGGCCTGGCCAGCGGGCTCAATGATCTGGCATCGCTGATCGTGGAGAAGATCCGCGTCGCCGCGGTTGCGCAGGTGCGCCGTGCGCCGGTGCGGGAGGCTGCGGTTCCCGGTCACGCTGGCAGTGCCGCCGCCGCGCCGCCGTCCGCGTCGGCACTGCTGGGTCGTCTGTCCACCGAGAAGCTGATCTGCATCGGCGCGTCGACAGGCGGCACCGAAGCGATCAAGGAGGTCCTGGTGCACATGCCGGCGGACTCGCCGGCGATTGTGATCACCCAGCACATGCCGCCCGGCTTCACCACCAGCTTTGCCGCGCGCTTGAACGGCCTGTGCCAGATCACGGTTAAAGAGGCGGTCAATGGCGAGCGCATCCTGCCTGGCCACGCCTACATTGCTCCTGGGGGAACGCAGTTCCATGTGGCGCGCAGTGGCGCCAACTACGTGGCTGTGGTGGACGACGGCCCGCCGGTGAACCGCCACAAACCCTCGGTCGAGGTGTTGTTCAAGTCCGCTGCCGCGGTGGTGGGGCGCAACGCGTTTGGCATCATGCTCACGGGCATGGGCAACGACGGCGCCGCAGCCATGCGGGAAATGAAAGATGCGGGCAGCTACAACTACGTGCAGGACGAAGCGACCTGCATCGTGTTCGGCATGCCGCGCGAAGCGATTGCGCACGGGGCAGCGGACGAAGTGCTGCCACTGGGGCAGATTGCGCCAGCGCTGATCAGCCGCTTGCGCGGGGCCACCGACAGGCTGCACCATCGTATTTGATGGATGGATGGAGGGCGGGGGCGCTTGGAATGCCAGGCTCAGCACCGAGGCGCTTCGCCGGTCCCCAATCCCAATAGCCGGCTGATTCGCCCAGGCGCCCAGCGCCTCGGGTTCTTCATGCTCCTCAGGCGGACAACGCAGTCCAGCGCTCCAGCGCCGCCATCAACTCGTCATCAATTTCACTGGAGCGTGCGCCCATGGTGGCTGCGCGGGCAGGGTCAGTGCTGTACAAGCTGCCATCGGCCAGTCCTTCTTGCAGGGTTTTTTGTTCCGCTTCAAGTGCAGCGATACGTGCGGGCAGCTGCTCGAGCT
>NZ_LMLZ01000024.1:285000-287881 GCF_001422735.1 Acidovorax sp. Leaf78
AAAACGGAATGGAAAGTCCGGCCATAGCAGGTGATAGCCCTGTATGCGAAAACAGACGTGTGGTACTAAGGTAGAGACAAGTAGGGCGGGACACGAGAAATCCTGTCTGAATATGGGGGGACCATCCTCCAAGGCTAAATACTCGTAATCGACCGATAGTGAACCAGTACCGTGAGGGAAAGGCGAAAAGAACCCCGGGAGGGGAGTGAAATAGATCCTGAAACCGCATGCTTACAAAAAGTAGGAGCCCGCAAGGGTGACTGCGTACCTTTTGTATAATGGGTCAGCGACTTACATTCAGTGGCAAGGTTAACCGAATAGGGAAGCCGTAGAGAAATCGAGTCCGAATAGGGCGAATCAGTCGCTGGGTGTAGACCCGAAACCAAGTGATCTATCCATGGCCAGGATGAAGGTGCCGTAACAGGTACTGGAGGTCCGAACCGACTAGTGTTGCAAAACTAGCGGATGAGCTGTGGATAGGGGTGAAAGGCTAAACAAACTTGGAAATAGCTGGTTCTCTCCGAAAACTATTTAGGTAGTGCCTCAAGTATTACCGTCGGGGGTAGAGCACTGTTTAGGCTAGGGGGTCATGGCGACTTACCAAACCTATGCAAACTCCGAATACTGACGAGTACAGCTTGGGAGACAGAGCACCGGGTGCTAACGTCCGGACTCAAGAGGGAAACAACCCAGACCGCCAGCTAAGGTCCCTAAAATTGGCTAAGTGGGAAACGAAGTGGGAAGGCTAAAACAGTCAGGATGTTGGCTTAGAAGCAGCCATCATTTAAAGAAAGCGTAATAGCTCACTGATCGAGTCGTCCTGCGCGGAAGATGTAACGGGGCTAAGCCAGTTACCGAAGCTGCGGATGTGCAATTTATTGCACGTGGTAGGAGAGCGTTCTGTAGGCCTGTGAAGGTGTCTGGTGACGGATGCTGGAGGTATCAGAAGTGCGAATGCTGACATGAGTAGCGTTAAAGGGGGTGAAAAGCCCCCTCGCCGTAAGCGCAAGGTTTTCTACGCAACGTTCATCGGCGTAGAGTGAGTCGGCCCCTAAGGCGAGGCAGAGATGCGTAGCTGATGGGAAACAGGTCAATATTCCTGTACCGATCAATAGTGCGATGTGGGGACGGAGAAGGTTAGCTCAGCCAACTGTTGGATATGTTGGTTCAAGCCTGTAGTCGTGCCTGGTAGGCAAATCCGCCGGGCTTAGATGAGGGGTGATAACGAGTCTGCTTGCAGACGAAGTGAGTGATACCCTGCTTCCAGGAAAAGCCACTAAGCTTCAGCTATTGACGACCGTACCGCAAACCGACACTGGTGCGCGAGATGAGTATTCTAAGGCGCTTGAGAGAACTCAGGAGAAGGAACTCGGCAAATTGATACCGTAACTTCGGGAGAAGGTATGCCCCAAGTAGGTGAACCTGTACAAGGCGAGCCCAACGGGGTTGCAAAAAATCGGTGGCTGCGACTGTTTAATAAAAACACAGCACTCTGCAAACACGAAAGTGGACGTATAGGGTGTGACGCCTGCCCGGTGCTGGAAGATTAAATGATGGGGTGCAAGCTCTTGATTGAAGTCCCAGTAAACGGCGGCCGTAACTATAACGGTCCTAAGGTAGCGAAATTCCTTGTCGGGTAAGTTCCGACCTGCACGAATGGCGTAACGATGGCCACACTGTCTCCTCCTGAGACTCAGCGAAGTTGAAATGTTTGTGATGATGCAATCTCCCCGCGGAAAGACGGAAAGACCCCATGAACCTTTACTGTAGCTTTGTATTGGACTTTGAACAGATCTGTGTAGGATAGGTGGGAGGCTTTGAAGTGGCGTCGCTAGATGTCATGGAGCCAACGTTGAAATACCACCCTGGTGTGTTTGAGGTTCTAACCTAGGTCCATTATCTGGATCGGGGACAGTGCATGGTAGGCAGTTTGACTGGGGCGGTCTCCTCCCAAAGCGTAACGGAGGAGTTCGAAGGTACGCTAGTTACGGTCGGACATCGTGACGATAGTGCAATGGCATAAGCGTGCTTAACTGCGAGACTGACAAGTCGAGCAGATGCGAAAGCAGGACATAGTGATCCGGTGGTTCTGTATGGAAGGGCCATCGCTCAACGGATAAAAGGTACTCTGGGGATAACAGGCTGATACCGCCCAAGAGTTCATATCGACGGCGGTGTTTGGCACCTCGATGTCGGCTCATCTCATCCTGGGGCTGTAGCCGGTCCCAAGGGTATGGCTGTTCGCCATTTAAAGAGGTACGTGAGCTGGGTTTAAAACGTCGTGAGACAGTTTGGTCCCTATCTTCCGTGGGCGCTGCAGATTTGAGGAAGCCTGCTCCTAGTACGAGAGGACCGGAGTGGACACACCTCTGGTGTATCGGTTGTCACGCCAGTGGCATTGCCGAGTAGCTAAGTGTGGAAGAGATAACCGCTGAAAGCATCTAAGCGGGAAACTCGTTTCAAGATGAGATCTGCCGGGGCCTTGAGCCCCCTAAAGAGTCGTTCAAGACCAGGACGTTGATAGGTCAGGTGTGGAAGCGCAGTAATGCGTTAAGCTAACTGATACTAATTGCTCGTGCGGCTTGACCCTATAACTTTGATAGCCAACATGCATCCAGAAATGAATGTGTGCCAAGCTCAAAGATTGTTATGCCAAGTTGACGCAGTCAAAACACMAAAAGCTGATTTAACTCTATGAATTCGTTGTACTGAACTCCAAAMRYGRCGTTCAGTATGGCAACCCTTTATGCCTGATGACCATAGCAAGTTGGTACCACTCCTTCCCATCCCGAACAGGACAGTGAAACGACTTTGCGCCGATGATAGTGCGGGTTCCCGTGTGAAAGTAGGTCATCGTCAGGCTCTTACAGCCCAAACCGAC
>NZ_LMLZ01000025.1 GCF_001422735.1 Acidovorax sp. Leaf78
GGAGCCGGGGTGCGCGCCCGGCGGCGCGGTAACTTTCTCTTGGTTCGCCAAGAGAAAGTCACCAAAGAGAAGGCGACCCCAAGTCTGCGACCCCTTCGCTGCGCTACGGGGCAAACCTGCGTCGGGGCGGTTGCGGGGTGCGCCGTGGAACTCACTGCGCGCCTGCGGCGCTACGTTCAGACAGCCACGGCGAGCTAGATAACGAAGCATGCGCGCTTCGACGCGCATGCTCACCCCGCAACCGCCCCGACGCAGGCGCAGCCACAGGGGGGGCAGCCGAACAGCCAACCTCCGAACAGCCACACGGGCMATTGCTTCGCTCGGCCGCGCGGTCGCGGCGCGCAGCGCCTGCGCGTTCGGGGCCGAGCAACGCGATGGCCCGTGTGGATGTTCTCTCCCACATCCCTTCAGGATGCGCCGAGGAGCACAGGGCGTGGGGTGAGCGTGTGCCGAAGGACACACGCATCGTGAACTGACTCGCTGCGGATGTCTGAGCGTAGCGCGGCAGCGCGCAGCGAGTTCCGCAGCGCACCCCACGACCGAGCACCGCAGGTTGCCCCACTCGCCCGCAGGGCGAGTGGGGACGCAGGCTGTAGGGTCGCCCTTTCTTTGGTGACTTTCTTTCGGCGACGCGAAAGAAAGTTACTCGCACGCCGGGCGACTCCCGGCCTCCGCCCTNGGGACGCAGGCTGTAGGGTCGCCCTTTCTTTGGTGACTTTCTTTCGGCGACGCGAAAGAAAGTTACTCGCACGCCGGGCGACTCCCGGCCTCCGCCCTTGAACCAGGCACGCGGTACAAACCAGCGAGCCTGCGAGCGCACCCCGGTTTCGACAGGCTTAACCCGAACGGGCGTGGGTTGAGCGCCCAGGTTTCGACAAGCTCAACCCGAACGGCTGTGAAGTTTCCGCGCCCAGAAAAAAAAGTGATGGAAGCACTCGAAGCCAACCTCCCTCAATGCCCCACAGCCACCGCCCCACCACCCCGCACCGGTATCCCACTGCGCCTATCCAGCACCCCGCTGTAATGCGTCAACCCCAGCGACACCAATACCACCACCGCCCCAATCCACGGCGTATGCATCAACCCCAGATGCGTCACGATCAACCCTCCACCCCATGCCGCCCCCGCAATCCCCAGATTGAACGCCGCAATGTTCAGCCCCGACGCCACATCCACAGCCTGCGGCGTGAACCGCTCCGCCTGCTTGACCACATAGACCTGCAACCCCGGCACATTGCCGAATGCCACAGCACCCCACAACAGCACAGTGACCAAAGCCAGCCAGGGGTAGGGCGCGGTGAACTGCAGCAACAACAACACCGTAGCCAGCAGCGCAAAGATGATGCGCAGCGCGGGGATGGGCCCCAGCCGGTCGGCCAGGCGGCCGCCCCAGATGTTGCCAACCGCCACCGACACGCCGTACACCAGCATCACCCAGCCCACGGCGCCCGCGCTGAAGCCCGAGATGTCCGTGAGGATGGGCGCGAGAAAAGTGAAGGGGATGAAGGTGCCGCCATAGCCGACCGCCGTCTTGGCGTACACCAGCAGCAGGCGTGGCTCGGCCAGCACGCGGGCCTGTTGCAGCAGTGACGCAGGCGGAGTGTGCGCAATGCCGCGCGGCACGAACCACGCGCTGCCGATGAAGGCCACCACGCCCAGCGCCGCCACGGCCAGGAAGGTTTCGCGCCAACCAAAATGCTGGCCGATGAAGGTGCCCAGCGGCACGCCGGTGACCAGCGCCACGGTGAGGCCGGTGAACATGATGGCGATGGCGCTCGCGGCCTTCTCGCGCGGCACGAGGCCGGTGGCGATGGTCGAGCCGATCGAGAAGAACACGCCGTGCGCCAGGCCGGTGAGGATGCGCGCGGCCACCAGCGTCTCGTAGCTCGGGGCCTGCCAGGCCAGCAGGTTGCCGGCGGTGAACAGCGCCATCAGCGACAGCAGCAGTGCCTTGCGCGGCACGCGGCCGGTGAGGGCGGTGAGCACGGGCGCGCCGACCGCCACGCCCAGGGCGTACAGGCTGACCAGCAGGCCCGCAGACGGGATGCTGATGGCCAGGTCGGCTGCCACGGTGGGCAGCAGGCCGACGATCACGAACTCGGTCGTGCCGATGGCGAATGCGCTGAGCGTCAGCGCGAGCAAGGCAATGGGCATGGAAGAACACTCCTGGTAGGCAATGGTTGAATGCCTGGAGTGTGGGTGCTTGTCCTTTGCAGAAAAAGACGGTGATCAGCAGAAGATACTTGCTGCCAAATCAATAATGGCGGGTTGTCTGAACCGAGGTGCATTCCATGAAAACCACGCTCGAAGAGCTGCAGGCCTTTGTCGCCGTCGTGGACGGCGGCTCCATCACCGCCGCCGCGGACCGCCTGGACCAGACGGTCTCGGGCATCAGCCGGGCGCTGGCGCGGCTGGAGAAAAAGCTCGACACCACGCTGCTGCGCCGCACCACCCGACGCACCGAGCTGACGGAGGAGGGCCAGGCATTCCTGCAGCGCACGCGCGTCATCCTCGCGTCCATCGAAGACGCCGAAGAGCACATGGCCGCACGCCGCCAGCAGCCCGCAGGGCGGCTGCGCGTGAATGCGGCCACGCCGTTCATGCTGCACGCTGTCGTGCCGCTGGTGCCGGCGTTTCGCAGCGCCTACCCGCAGATCACGCTGGAGCTCGACACGGACGAGGGTTATATCGACCTGCTGGAGCGGCGCACCGACGTGGCGATCCGCATCGGCCAGTTGCAAGACTCGACCCTGCACGCGCGCCCCCTGTGCACCACCCGCCTGAGGGTGCTGGCCAGCCCCGAGTACTTGGCGCGCGCGGGCAGGCCCAAAAGCGTGGCGGATTTGGCGGGGCATACGCTGCTGGGCTTCAACCAGCCCGAGTCGCTCAACCGCTGGCCGCTGCGGGGCGCGCATGGGGACCAGTGGCCCATCGCGCCCAGCCTCACCGCGTCGAGCGGTGAAACGCTGCGCCAGCTGGCGCTCGCGCATGTGGGGCTGGTGTGTCTGTCGGACTTCATGACCGCAGGCGACCGCGATGGCGGCCGCCTGGTGCAGGTGCTGGCGCGCGACACGGTGGAGGTGCGCCAGCCCATCAACGCGGTGTACTACCGCAACACGCAGCTGGCCGCGCGCATTGCGTGTTTTCTGGACTTTCTGCAGGAGCGCATGGGCTGACGCGGCAGCCCATGCACTGCGCCGGCCGGGCTCAGCCGCGCGCCGGAATGTTCAGGCCCTTGGCCACGGCCGGACGCTTCACGAACGCTGCCAGCACGCGCTCGATCTCCTTGAACTGGCCGAACTCCACCAGGTCGCCCGCGCCGTAGAAACCCACCAGGTTGCGCACCCACGGCAGGATGGCGATGTCGGCAATGGTGTAGGTGTCGCCCATCACCCACTGGCGGCCCTTCAGGCGCTCGTCCAGCACCTTGAGCAGGCGCTTCGATTCCGCCACGTAGCGGTCGCGCGGGCGCTTGTCTTCATAGTCCTTGCCGGCGAATTTGTGGAAGAAGCCGAGCTGGCCGAACATGGGCCCCAGCCCGCCCATCTGCCACATCACCCACTGCAGGGTCTCGTAGCGGCCGGCCGTGTCCTCTGGCATCAGCTGGCCGCTCTTGCTGGCCAGGTACACCAGGATGGCGCCGGACTCGAACAGCGCCAGGGGCTGGCCGTCCGGCCCGTTCGGGTCCAGGATGGCCGGGATCTTGTTGTTCGGGTTGAGCGACAGGAACTCGGGCGAGGTCTGGTCGTTGGTCTCGAAGCTCACCAGGTGCGGCTCGTAGGGCAGGCCCAGCTCTTCGAGTGCGATCGACACCTTCACGCCGTTGGGCGTGGGCAGCGAGTACAGCTGAATGCGCTCCGGGTGCTGCGCGGGCCATTTGCGGGTGATGGTGAAGGCGGAGAGATCGGGCTGGGCCATGCTGAAAGATCCTTCGAAGTGGTGGTGGTAGCGGCCGTGCGGGCCGGAAAAAGCGCAAGCCTAAACCGGAGTACGAATCGGTGCACGCCAGGGGCTTGCGCCGTGGGTGCGCCGCACGGCAGCCCGGCGTTGTGGTGCGTGCGGTGGGGTGTGCCATGGCGGCCAACCCGGTCCTGCGACGATAATCCCGGGGATGCAGATTCGCTTCACCAAGATGCAGGGCGCGGGCAACGATTTCGTCGTGCTCGACGAGACCCAGGGCCGCCTGGGCCTGTCCACCGCCCAGTACCGCTTTCTGGCGGACCGCCACTTCGGCGTGGGCGCCGACCAGATCCTGACCGTGCGGCCATCGCCCGGCGACGGCATCGACTTCGAATACGTGATCCACAACGCCGACGGCGGCGAGGTGGAGCAGTGCGGCAACGGCGCCCGGTGCTTTGCGCGCTTTGTGCACGACAAGGGCCTGACGGGCCGCGACACGATCCGCGTGCAAACCAGGAGCGGCGTGATCGCCCCCCGCCTCACGGCCGACGGCCGCGTGACGGTGGACATGGGCCGCCCCGAGTTCGACCCGGCCAAGGTGCCGTTCGACCCCGCCGGCCTCACGCCCGTGGACCAGGGTTCGGGGCAAAAATGGCCGCTGTCGCTCGATGGGCAAGCGCAAGCAGCTCCTGTTTTTGTAGCGGTGGCCTCCATGGGCAATCCGCATGCCGTGCAGCTGGTGGATAACGTGGACACAGCGCCCGTCGCGCAGACCGGCCCGCTCATCGAACACCACGCGCGCTTTCCGCAGCGCGTGAACGCCGGCTACCTGCAGGTCGTGGACCGCAGCCATGTGCGGCTGCGCGTGTTCGAGCGCGGCGTGGGCGAGACCCTGGCCTGCGGCACCGGCGCCTGCGCGGCCGTGGCCTCGGGCATCCGCCTGGGCCTGCTGGACGCCGAAGTGCAGGTCGAGACCCGCGGCGGGACGCTCACCATCGCCTGGAGCGGCCAGGCGGCCGATTCCGTTTTCATGACCGGCCCGGCCACCACGGTGTTCGAAGGCCAGATCGACATTCCCGACACCCTCCTATGACGACGTCCCATATTCCACCGATCACCGAAGACGACATCGCCCAGTTCCTCACCAACACGCCGGGCTTCTTCGAGCGCCATGCGGAGGTACTGGCCAGCGTGCAGATCACCAGCCCCCACGGTGCCCGCGCCGTGAGCCTGCAGGAGCGCCAGGCCGAGATGCTGCGCGAGAAGATCAAGGGCCTGGAGCAGCGCATCATGGAGATGGTGCGCAACAGCACCGAGAACGCGACCATCGCGCACAAGGTGCACCAGTGGACCAGCGCGCTGCTGGAGGTCAAGGACCCGTTCGACCTGCCCCAGGCCGTGGTGGACGGCTTGCGCACGCTGTTCGACGTGCCCCAGGCGGCGGTGCGCGTGTGGGACGTGGCCGGCCCGTACATCGATGCCGACTTCACCCAGGGCGCGAGCGAGGACGCGCGCGCGTTCGCCTCGTCGCTGACCATGCCGTTCTGCGGCCCCAACCTGGGCTTCGAGCCGGCCGGCTGGCTGGCGCAGGAGCCGGGCGAACCCGCCCAGTCGCTGGCGCTGCTGCCGCTGCGCGCGGGGGCCATCGACAGTGCGACGCCGGCGTTCGGCCTGCTGGTGCTGGGCTCGCCCGATGCGCACCGCTTTGACGCGACCATGGGCACGGACTTTCTGGCGCGCATGGCCGAGCTGGCCAGTGCGGCGCTCATCCGCCTGAAATGAGCTCCCCCCTGAGCCGCTTTGGGTCTCGGTGCCACTGCCTGAGGCAGCGGCTCTTCAGAGCTGTCCAAGCCTGCGCAGGCAGGCTTGGAGCCGCAGCTCCTCAGCCCCTGAGGGAAGACGCCACCCGTGGCCCGGCGAAGCCGGTTCCACGGTGGCGCTGGCGTGGGGGCGCGCCGGTTGCGGCCTTCGCGCGGGTGGTTTAGAGCTTCAAGGCTGCTGCCGTTCTGTTTGGCGTTACCACCATGTCCGACGCTCCGGCCACTTCATCGCAGCCCACCGACCCACAGGTGCTGCGCTATCTGGAGCATGTGCGGGTGGAGAAGCGGCTGGCGGACCGCACGCTCACGCTGTACACGCTGGACCTGGAGCGGCTGGCGCAGTTCGCGCGCGGGGTGAATCTGCCGCTGCTGCAGCTGACGAGTGCGCACATCCGCCGCTTCGTGGCGCAGATGCACAGTGCGGGGCGCAGCGGGCGGGGGATTGCGCTCATTTTGTCGGGGTGGCGCGGGTTCTTCATCTGGGCCGGGCGGCAAGGCCTGATCGATCACAACCCGGTGCAGGACGTGCGCGCGCCCAAGGCGCCCAAGCCGCTGCCCAAGGCGCTAGGGGTGGACGACGCGGTGCGTCTGGCCGAGTTCGACAACACCGGTGCCGACCCGTGGCTGGAGGCGCGCGACGCGGCCATGGTCGAGTTGCTGTACGGCTGCGGCCTGCGCGTGGGCGAGCTGGCGGGGCTGGACGCGGTGCCCGGCCCCGACACCCAGCGCCTGGGCCGCGGCTGGGTGGACCTGCAGGCGGGCGAGGCCCATGTGTTCGGCAAGGGCAGCAAGCGCCGCAGCGTGCCCGTGGGCCGCGCCGCCACCCAGGCGCTGCAGGCCTGGCTGCAGCTGCGGGCCACGCCGTTTGGCGGCGAGGGTGCCGCGCGGCTCGACGCTGCGCTGTTCGTCGGCCAGCGTGGCGCCCGGCTCACGGCGCAGTCGATCTGGCTGCGCCTGCGCCAGCGCAGCCAGCAGGCGGGGCTGACCACGCCGGTGCACCCGCACATGCTGCGCCACTCGTTCGCCAGCCATTTGCTGCAAAGCAGCGGCGACCTGCGCGCGGTGCAGGAGCTGCTGGGGCACGCCAACATCACCACCACGCAGGTGTACACGCGGCTGGATTTTCAGCACCTGGCCAAGGTGTATGACGCGGCGCATCCTCGCGCTAGAAAAAAGTAGCCCCCCTGAGGCGCTGCGCGCCTTCCCCCGAGGGGGACGCACCCCCTGGTCTGGCAAAGCCGGCTCCACGGGAAGGATGGGTCGCCCCCTGAGCGGCGTTGCCGCTTCCCCCGAGGGGGACGCACCCCCTGGCCTGGCAAAGCCAGCTCCACGGGTGCACTGGTGGGGGCGGCGCGCGCTGCGGGCGTTGGTGGTTGCGGGGCCGGTGTCTGGCGCTGATCGGGCATGCCGGTGGGTCGGGGTGGTTCTCGTTGTCTGGGGTCATGGAACCAAGATGTGAGGCCGTGCATCCGAGCAGGGGGTGCTTGTTGTAGGGCGCCTTGGAGTGTTGTGCCATGTTGCTGAAATGGGTCAAATCGAACCGTGGGTTCATCGTGTTGCTGCTGTGCTTCGGCATCTTTCGCACGGCGGTGGCGGACTGGAATCCGATTCCTTCGGGGTCCATGCGGCCTACGCTGCTGGAGGGGGATGTGGTGTTCGTCAACCGGCTGGCCTATGACCTGAAGGTGCCGCTGACCGATGTGGTGGTGGCGCGGCTGGGGGATCCGGCGCGGGGGGATGTGGTCACGTTCTCGTCGCCGCTGGACGGCGCGCGGCTCATCAAGCGGATTGCGGCGTTGCCGGGCGACACGGTGGAGATGCGCGACGAGGTGCTGTACCTCAACGGCCAGGCGGCGCGCTACGACGCGCCCGAGGCGGTGACCGAGCACTTGGCCGAGTTGGGGGCTGAGGTGTCCGCCACGCGTTGGACGGAGCACCTGGACGGTCACGAGCGCCGCGTGCAGTGGCTGCAGGGCGTGACGGCGCACAGCAGCTTCGGGCCGGTGACGGTGCCCGCGGGCCAGTACCTGGTGCTGGGCGACAACCGGGACAACAGCGCGGACTCCCGCTACATCGGCTTCGTGCCGCGGCACCTGCTCATCGGCCAGGCGCGGAGGGTGCTGGTGTCGGCCGACATTTTGGAGAACTGGGCGCCCCGCATCGGGCGCATCGGCCACCCGCTCTGAGGCCTGGCGCTGAGCTGGCGTGGCGGCGGTGGGCGATGGGGCCGTTCATTCACGCGACAATCGCCCCATCATGAAAACCCTTCGCCTTCGCCCTGGCAAAGAGCGCTCGCTCTTGCGCCGCCACCCCTGGATTTTTGAATCGGCCATCGCCAAAGGCGGCGCCGACAGCGGCGAGACCGTGCGCGTGGAGTCGCACGAGGGCCAGTTCCTGGCCTGGGCTGCGTTCAGCCCCAGCTCGCGCATCCGAGCCCGGGTGTGGAGCTTTGACGAGGCGCAGCGCATTGATGCTCCTTTTTTCATAGCTGCTTGCGCACGCTCCATCATCGCCAGAGCCCGTTTTGATGTGCAAAGCGACGGTGTGCGCCTGGTGCACGGCGAGTCCGACGGCCTGCCCGGCCTCATCGTGGACCGCTACGGCGACACCCTGGTGGCGCAGTTCACCAGCGCCGGGACCGAGCGCTGGAAAGCCGTGATCGCCGATGCCCTGCTGCGCGAGACGGGCCTGGCCAAGCTGTATGAACGCTCGGACGCCAGTGTGCGCGCGCTCGAGGGCCTCGAGCCCGCCACCGGCTGGCTGCGCGGCGGCCCCACGGGTACGCCGGGCGACGGCGAAGGCCCCCCGCTCGAGCTCACCATCCACGAACACCAGTGGAATTTGACGCTGAACATCGCCGAAGGCCACAAGACCGGCTTCTACCTGGACCAGCGCGACAGCCGCAAGCGCTTTGCCGACTACGCGCAGCGCCTGGGCTTCAAGGACGTGCTCAACTGCTTTTGCTACACCGGCGGCTTCAGCGTGGCCGCGCTCGCGGGCATGCGCGCCGGCGGCGCATCGGCGGACGGGCATGTGACGTCCATCGACTCGTCGGGCCCGGCCCTGGAGCGCGCCCGCGCCCATGTGGCGCTCAACGGGTTCGACCTGAACCACGCCAGCTTCATGGATGCGGACGTGAACGCGTCGCTGCGCCAGTTTCTCAAGGAAGGCCGGCGCTTCGATGCCATCGTGCTCGACCCGCCGAAGTTTGCGCCCACTGCGGCCCACGCCGACCGCGCGGCACGCGCGTACAAGGACATCAACCGCCTGGCGCTGCAGTTGCTTTCGCCCGGCGGCGTGCTGTTCACCTTCTCGTGCTCGGGCGGCATCAGCGCCGACCTGTTCCACAAGATCGTCGCATCAGCGGGCGCCGATGCGGGCGTGGACGGCTTCATCCTGGAGCGTCTGGGCGGCGCGCCCGACCACCCGATGACCCTCGAATTCCCCGAAGGCGAGTACCTCAAGGGCCTGGTGGTGATGCGCAAGGGCTGAACGCGGCAAGGGCTTGACAGCGTCGGTACACTGAAAACAACCCCTTGCGCCACGCACACCCGGCCCGCAGTGCCGGGTGCAGCGCATGGGTTCATCCCTTGAAGGACACACAACATGGCATTGATCCCCGTCACCATCCTCACCGGCTTCCTGGGCTCGGGCAAGACCACCTTGCTCAAGCGCCTGCTCTCCGAAGCCCACGGCCAGAAGATCGCCGTGATCGAGAACGAATTCGGCGAAGAGAACATCGACAACGACATCCTCGTGACCGAATCCAAGGAGCAGATCGTGCAGATGAGCAACGGCTGCATCTGCTGCACCATCCGCGAAGACCTGCGCGAGACGCTGCAGTTGCTGGCCGCCAAGAAACGCAAGGGCCTGCTGGACTTTGAGCGCATCGTCATCGAGACCACCGGCGTGGCTGACCCCGGCCCTGTGGCGCAAACCTTCTTCATGGACGAGGAGATCGCCGAGACCTACCTCATCGACTCCATCATCACGCTGGTGGACGCCAAGCACGCGTCCCAGCAGCTCAACGACCGCCAGGAAGCGCGCCGCCAGGTGGGCTTTGCCGACCAGATCTTTTTGTCCAAGACGGACTTGGTCTCCCAGGAGGAGACCGACGCGCTGATCCATCGCCTCAAGCACATGAACCCCCGCGCACCTATCAAGGCCGTGCATTTCGGCGAGGTGCCCTTGAAGGAAGTGCTGGACCTGCGGGGTTTCAACCTCAATGCCAAGCTCGATATCGACCCCGAGTTCCTCAAGGAAGAGGGCGATGGTCATGACCACGGCCATGACCACCACGACCATGACCACGAGCACGGCGAGCACTGCAGCCACCCCTCGCACCAGCACGACCATGGGCACGGCCACCACCATCACCATGACGACGACGTGAAGAGTTTCGTCTTTCGCTCCGAGCGGCCGTTCGATCCGGCCAAGCTGGAAGATTTTCTCGGCGCCATCGTGAATATTTACGGACCGCGCATGCTGCGCTACAAAGGCGTGCTTAATATGAAGGGCACCGAGCGCAAGGTGATCTTCCAGGGTGTGCACCAGCTCATGGGTAGCGACCTGGGCCCCCAGTGGGCCGAGGGCGAGCAGCGTTTGAGCAAGATGGTCTTCATCGGCATCGACCTGCCCAAGGACATCTTTCTGCAAGGGCTGGAGCAGAGCCTCGTTTGATCCATCCGTAGGACGGGGCGCCGATCCCGACCCGATTTGTGTTGTATCCGCAACGTTTCCGTTTGCGTCAGCCCAGGTCGATACAATCGCGCCCCGGTAAAACCCCGGAAGGCTTGCCATCCGCCCGTTGGCTGCAACTGCAGTCAAGGGCCCGCCCGTACAGCGAGGAGACCAGGAAGTGAAAGCCGACACCAGCAAACCCAAGGCCGCCACCAAGGCAACCAAGCCCGCCGCCGCCAAGAGCACGGCTGCACCGGCGCCAGCGCCCAAGGCTGCTGCGAAAGCCGCAGTGGCCAAGACCGCTGCCGCCCCCAAGGCTGTTGTTGCCAAGGTCGCCAGCCCCGCAGTCGCCCCCGCGCCAGCGCCCGTCCCCGCTGCTCCCGCCGCGACGCAGGTACCCGCGCGCACGACCCGGCCTTCTTCCCGATTGGCCCAATTGACCGTACCATCCATGGCACAGGCAGTGGCTTCCACCGCTGCCAAAGCCAGTTATCTACATACCATGCCCACGACTGCGCAAGCGCACCCCACTTTCACGGCTGCCAAAAAAGACCCCAAGCTGGCGAACAACTGGAAGACCAAGTCCGCCGCCGAGCTGACGGATGCCGAAGTCATGGCGATGCCTGACAGCGAATACATGAACGACAAGCAGATGGCGTTTTTCCGCCTGAAGCTCGTTCAGCTCAAGCAGGACATCCACAACAGCGCTGGCGAAACCACCGAACATCTGCGTGAAGACACCGTCGTGGTGCCCGACCCCGCAGACCGTGCGACCATCGAAGAAGAGCACGCCCTGGAGCTGCGCACGCGCGACCGCGAGCGCAAGCTGCTCAAGAAGATCGAGCAGTCCATCGCCCGCATCGACGCTGGCGACTATGGCTACTGCGACGAAACCGGCGAGCCCATCGGTACGGGGCGCCTGATTGCCCGCCCCACCGCGACCCTGTCGCTCGAAGCGCAGCAGCGCCGCGAACTCAAGCAGAAGATGTTCGGGGACTGATCGGGCCCCGGCCTGATGCTGATCACCGCTGCGCAATCTCTGTACCTGTACCCCTGAGTCATGAGCAAGGAAGACACCACCCCGGGCGGCCTGCTATCCAAGGTGGTTCGGTTCGTGAAGAATCCCACGGTCAACTGGACGGAGCTCGACTCCATCCAGGACGACCGCGAAAGCCAGTACAGCAAGCAGATGCTCAAGGAGATGATCGAGCGCAAGCGCCGCAACGACTTCGTGCGGCGCCGCGAGTTCGATCAGCTGCGCAAACTGCGCCAGCGCGAGGTGCTGCAGGGTCACCGCACGGAAGACCCCACCGCACGGCCCTCGTTCTTTCAAAGCAGCATGGCCTCGCCCGACGAGCGCGCCGTCACGCTCAAGAAGATCGACGAGATCGAAGCGCAGATGTCCCAGCAGTGGTGGAAGAGCAAGCAAGGCGCTGACGCTCCCACCCAGCCCGGCGTCATGCCCCCGTCGGGCTCCGACACCCCCGATTCCGCGCATTCACGCGCCTATGCACCCACCGCGCCGGGCAGCTTGCCAGCCCAGCTGGACAACAAGCCGGCCGTACAGCCGCTGTTTGCCGACGACAGCATGGCCGTGGGACGATTTGGCAGCACGGACGCACAGATGGGGGCGGGCGGCACAGAGGAGGCATCCTTCAGCCCTGACGCGACCGCGGCTGCCACGGCAGCGCCGGCACCTGAACCGGAGGAATTTGTGCACGAACCCGACCTAGAAGAAGCCGCCATCCGGTTTGCCAACGGTGACCACGCCGGCGCGGAGGCGGGCCTCATGGATGTACTGGCCCAGCACCGCCAGGACCCTCCTGCCGAGCAGCAGGAAATCTGGATGACGCTGTTCGACCTGTACCGCGCAACGGGGCAGCACGACCGCTTCGAAACCCTGGCCATCGACTACGCCGCGCAGTACAGCCGCTCGGCCCCGCTGTGGTTCTCGATCCCTGAGCAACTGGGCCTGGCGCCCGCGTCGCCAGCCTCTGCAGCAGCCACACCCGCCATGCCGGCGCGCAAGGATTTCAGCTGGAATGCCCCGGCCGCGCTGGGCGTGTCGTCCGTGGCGGCCTTGCAGGCATCGCTGGCGCGGTCCGCCTCGCCATGGACCCTGTCCTGGTCGCGCATCGCGTCGATCGACGACGCCGCCGTGCCGCTGCTGGCCGACCAGTTCAGCCTGTGGGCGGAGCGCGACGGCCAGCTGGTGTTTTCGGGTGTCGAAAAACTCAATGCCCTGCTGGACGCCAAGACCCAGTCGGGCGACCGTGCCACCAGCCCCGAGTGGTGGCGCCTGCGCATGGCTGCGTTGCGCCTCATGGGCAAGCCCGACGAGTTCGAACTGGTGGCGCTCGACTACTGCGTGACCTATGAAGTCTCGCCGCCATCCTGGGTGTCGCCGCGCTGCGGGTACTCGGACAACGAAGGCGCTTCGTCGGGTGCCGCGCCACTGGCGGCAGACAGTGATTTCGCAGCGTCGGATCTGTCCGGCGACGTCTCGGTGCCTGCATCGCTCGACGCCGGCCCGGTGGCCGTGCTGAGCGGCCATATCGAAGGCGACGCCGCGCCGCTTCTGGAGCCCTTCCAGGCGTTCATGAAGGCGGGCGTGCCGCTCACCATCGCGTGCGACAAGCTCATCCGGGTGGATTTTGCGGCCGCAGGTTCGGTGCTCAACTGGGCCGCCGAGCAACAGGGCCAGGGCCATGTGGTGCAGTTCCACAACCTGCAGCGCCTGGTTGCGATCTTCTTCAACGTGATCGGCGTGAATGAACACGCCTGGGTGATCCCTCGCAAGAACTGATCGGCCTGAGGTGCGCTGTGGTGCGTTGCGCTTCTGCGTGGCGGGTGGTGTCTTGCCAGTGCACGCGTTGCAGGCGCACAGATCGCCGCATGGCGCAATGGAACGCGATAAAGCACGGTGGATAGTCGCGGGGCTGAATGGAGTGTGGCGTTGCGTGATGGGCGCGTGGGCTCTCAAGGGTCCCGGCCTTGCTTGAAAGCCGCGCCCGCGCCCCCAAATGCGGCAGCTATGGATTCATCTCAAAACACCCCGGTGTTCCACGGCACCACCATCCTGAGCGTGCGGCGCCAGACCCCTGACGGCATCCAGGTCGCGATTGGCGGCGACGGCCAGGTCACCCTGGGCAATATCGTGGTCAAGGGCACGGCGCGCAAGGTGCGCAAGCTCTACCACGGCAAGGTGCTTGCAGGTTTTGCCGGCGCCACGGCCGATGCGTTCACCCTGTTCGAGCGCTTCGAGGCCAAGCTCGAAAAGCACCAGGGCCACCTGACGCGCGCGGCCATCGAGCTCACCAAGGACTGGCGCACCGATCGCGTGCTGCGCCGCCTGGAGGCCATGCTGGCGGTGGCCGACGCCAGTGCCTCGCTCATCATCACCGGCAACGGCGACGTGCTGGAGCCCGAGCAGGGCATCGTGGCCATCGGGTCGGGCGGCGCGTACGCCCATTCGGCCGCCAAGGCGCTGCTCAACCACACCGACCTGTCGGCCCAGGACATCGTCAAGAAGTCGCTGGAGATCGCGGGCGAGCTGTGCATCTACACCAACATGAACCACACCATCGAGACGCTGTGAGCGTCGATGGTGATTTACTCTCAATTTGATAGCTGCTAGCGCTTGTACAGAAAGCGGTAGCGGCTGTTTTTGCTCAGAATTTTGAAGGCAGGCCCCGCATGTCCTCCATGACCCCCCAGGAAATCGTCTCCGAACTCGACCACCACATCGTGGGCCAGGCCAGCGCCAAGCGCGCGGTGGCCATCGCGCTGCGCAACCGCTGGCGCCGCCAGCAGGTCGAAGGCAGCCTGCGCCACGAGATCACGCCCAAGAACATCCTCATGATCGGCCCCACCGGCGTGGGCAAGACCGAGATCGCGCGCCGCCTGGCCAGACTGGCCGATGCGCCCTTCATCAAGGTCGAGGCCACCAAGTTCACCGAGGTGGGCTACGTGGGCAAGGACGTCGACTCCATCATCCGCGACCTGGCCGAGATGGCCGTCAAGCAGACCCGCGAGACCGAAACCAAAAAGGTGCGCGACCGCGCTGTCGACGCTGCCGAAGAGCGCATCCTCGACGTGCTGATCCCGCCCGCCCGCGCCGCTGCAGGCACGGAGCCTGCAGCGGACAACACCGCGCGGCAGGTGTTCCGCAAGAAGCTGCGCGAAGGCGCGCTCGACGACAAGGAGATCGAGATCGACGTGGCCGAGAACCGGCAGCCGCTCGAGATCATGGGCCCCCAGGGCATGGAAGAGATGACCGAGCAGCTGCGCGGCATGTTCAGCTCCATGGGCCAGGACAAGCGCAAGACCCGCAAGCTCAAGATCGCCGAGGCGCTCAAGCTGCTGACCGACGAAGAGGCCGGCAAGCTCGTCAACGAGGAAGAGATCAAGGCCCGCGCGGTGGCCAATGCCGAGCAGAACGGCATCGTGTTCATCGACGAGATCGACAAGGTGGCCACCCGCCAGGAATCCAGCGGCACCGACGTGTCGCGCCAGGGCGTGCAGCGCGATCTGCTGCCGTTGGTGGAGGGCACCACCGTGACCACCAAGTACGGGATGATCAAAACCGATCACATCCTGTTCATCGCCTCCGGCGCGTTCCATCTGTCCAAGCCCAGCGATCTGATTCCCGAGCTGCAGGGGCGCTTTCCGATCCGCGTCGAGCTGGAGTCGCTGTCGGTCCAGGACTTCGAGGCCATCCTCACGCAGACCCACGCATCGCTGGTCAAGCAGTACCAGGCGCTGCTGGCCACCGAAGGCGTCACGCTTGAATTCGCGCCCGAAGGCATCACGCGGCTGGCGCACATCGCTTTCGAAGTGAACGAGCGCACCGAGAACATCGGTGCGCGCCGCCTGTCGACGGTGATGGAGCGTCTGCTCGACGAGGTGAGTTTCGACGCCACGAAGCTCTCGGGCCAAACCATCACGGTCGACGCGGCCTATGTGGATGGCCGCCTGCAGACGCTGAGCCAGGACGAGGACCTGTCGCGCTACATCCTGTGACGACACGGTAGAACCGGGCCGGGCTTGAGAGGTCACTTTCATAGCCCGCCGTAAGTTCTTATTTTTCAACGACTTTTAGCGTTCTGTCGGCTGCAGAGTCGCGCCTAAGTTGTTGATTTCATTACAAAAGTTTGGTGGACGCCCTCTTGTTCGGCGTGCTTTTCCTGCTACAGTGCAAAAAAGTGCAATTAAGTGGTGAAAAGTGCCCTTCAAGCCTGTTTCGGGCTCTGAAGGATCAAAAGATTCCGAACTGGAAAATCCTCCGTGTTTCAAGGTGCCTCGTCGCTAAGTCTCGATGCGAAGGGTCGGCTGTCCGTGCCGACCCGGCATCGTGACGTGCTCGCGGCCACCGCAGCGGGCCAGCTCACGATCACCAAGCACCCCCACGGCTGCCTGATGGTGTTCCCCCGCCCCGAGTGGGAGAAGTTTCGCGAGCGCATCGCCGAGCTGCCCATGTCGGCCCAGTGGTGGAAGCGCATCTTCCTGGGCAACGCCATGGATGTGGAGATGGACGGCACCGGCCGCGTGCTGGTCTCGCCCGAGCTGCGCCAGGCGGCCGGTATCTCCAAGGACACCATGCTGCTGGGCATGGGCAACCACTTCGAACTCTGGGACAAGGCCACCTACGACGAGCAGGAGGCCAAGGCCATGCAGGGCGAGATGCCGGATGTCTTCAAGGACTTCTCCTTCTGACCATGACATCCCCTTCCCTTCTTCAACACACTACCGTCCTGCTGGACGAAGCCGTGGACGCGCTGCTGGGCGGCGCGGGCCCCGAACCTGCCGGTACCTGGGTGGACGGCACCTTCGGCCGCGGAGGGCATTCGCGGCTCATCTTGCTGCGGCTAGGGCCCCAAGGGCGCCTTGTAGCCTTTGACAAGGACCTCGAAGCCATCGCCGAAGCAACGCGCATCACCGATGCGCGTTTTTCCATTCGGCACGAAGGTTTCAGCCACATCGCCGACCTGCCCGCCGGCAGCGCTGCGGGTGTGCTCATGGACCTGGGGGTGAGCTCGCCCCAGATCGATAGCCCGGAGCGGGGGTTCAGCTTCCGGTTCGACGGCCCGCTGGACATGCGCATGGACACCACGCGCGGCGAAAGCGTGGCCCAGTGGCTGGCCACTGCCGAGGTTCAACAGATTGCGGAGGTGATACGTGACTACGGTGAAGAACGGTTTGCTGGCCCCATTGCAAAGGCGATTGTTGCTCGGCGCGAAGAACGGGGCCCTCTTGCAACCACCGCCGAACTGGCCGATCTCGTGGCTGGCACGGTCAAAACCCGCGAGCCGGGCCAGAACCCTGCAACGCGCACATTTCAGGCTCTTCGGATTTTCATCAACGCTGAGCTTGAAGAACTGCAACAGGCGCTAGAAGCCACGCTGTCGGTGCTGCAGCCGGGCGGGCGCCTGGTGGTGATCAGCTTTCACTCGCTGGAAGACCGCATCGTCAAGCAGTTCATCGCCAAGCACTCCAAAGAGGTGTATGACCGCCGCGCGCCGTTTGCCGCGCCGCAGGCCATGAAGCTCGTGGCGCTGGACCGCATCAAGCCCAGCGCTGCCGAGGTGGCCGGCAATCCGCGCTCGCGCAGCGCGATCATGCGCGTGGCCGAACGCACCGAGGTGGCATGACATGAGTCATCACCTGCGCACTGACCTGGGCCAGGCCGCGGCTTTCGCCTGCGTGCGGGAAAGCCGCTGACATGACCCGGCTCAATATCGTCCTGCTGCTGGCGGTGCTGGCGAGCGCGATCTACCTGGTGCACACCCAGTACGAGTCGCGCCGCCTGTTCACCGAGCTCGACCGCGCAACGGTCGAGGCGCGTCGCCTGGAGACCGAGCACCAGCGCCTGCAGGTCGAAAAGCGTGCCCAGGCCACGCCGCTGCGCGTCGAGAAAATCGCGCGGGCGCAGCTGAATATGCGTACGGCCACGCCGGCCATCACGCAGTACGTGTCCGACCCGCAGGGTGTGGCGGCTTCCGCAGTAGCGGCCGCTAACGCCTCGACGGGTGGCGCACCCGCACCGGTGCAGGGAGTGCAGCCATGAGCCGCAGCGTGGTCTACACCGCCAGCCCCTTGCTGGCCAGCAAGACGCCCGTCTGGCGCAGCAAGTTCATCGTGGCCATGATCGCCCTGGGCTTTTTGGCGCTGGCCGGGCGCGCAGCCTATGTACAGGTGTTCGGCAACGCGTTCTTTCAGCGCCAGGGCGAGGTGCGTTTTGCGCGCACCCTGGAGCTGCCCGCCAACCGCGGCAAGATCCTGGACCGCAATGGCCTGATCCTCGCGTCCAGCGTACCGGCGGCCAGCATCTGGGCCATCCCCGAAGACGTGGAACAAGACAAGCCCGAGACGCGTGCCAAGCTCAAGCAGCTGGCCAAGCTGCTCGACATGCCGCTGGCCGAGCTGCAAAAGAAGCTGGCCGACGAAGACAAGACCTTCGTCTGGATCAAGCGCCAGCTCGACTGGGATGTGGGCCGCGAGATCGCGGCGCTCGACATCAAGGGCATCTACCAGCGCAAGGAATACAAGCGCCAGTACCCCGAAGGCGAAGCCGCCGCCCACGTGGTGGGCTTCACCAACGTGGAAGACCACGGGCAGGAAGGCATGGAGCTGGCCTTCGACAAGGACCTGGCCGGCAAGGCCGGGTCGCGCCGCGTGATCAAGGACCGGCTGGGCCGCGTGGTCGAGGGCGTGGGCGAGACGGTGCAACCCGTCGACGGCAAGGACATGCAGCTGTCCATCGACAGCAAGGTGCAGTTCTTCGCATACCAGAAGCTGCGCGACCAGGTCGCGCTGCACAAGGCCAAGGCGGGCAGCGTGGTGGTGCTCGATGCGCACACCGGCGAGCTGCTGGCGCTGGCCAACTACCCGAGCTACGTGCCCGACAAGCGCCAGAACCTGACCGGCGAGCAACTGCGCAACCGCGCGCTCACCGACGTGTTCGAGCCCGGCTCGACCATGAAGCCCTTCACCATCGGCCTGGCCCTGGAGAGCGGGCGCGTGCGCCCCGAGACGCCGGTGGACACCAACCCCGGCCGCATCAACATCACCGGCTCCACCATCTCGGACACGCACAACTACGGCCTGCTCACGGTCGAGGGCGTGATCCAGAAGTCGAGCAACGTGGGCACCACCAAGATCGCGATGCAGATGCCTGCCCGCGAGATGTGGGAGACCTTCTCGGCCGCGGGCTTCGGCCAGAAGCCGCAGCTGCACTTCCCCGGCGTCGTGACCGGGCGCCTGCGGCCCTACAAGACCTGGCGCCCTGTCGAGCAGGCCACCATGTCCTACGGCTACGGCCTGTCGGCCAGCCTGTTCCAGATGGCGCGGTCGTACACCGTGTTCGCCAACGGCGGCCGCGTGATCCCGGCCACCATGTTCAAGACGTCCGAGCCTGCGCTGGGCGTGCCCGTGTTCTCCGAGCGCACGGCCGACCAGGTGCGCAAGATGCTGCAGATGGCCGCCGGCCCCGGCGGCACGGGCCAGAAGGCGCAGACCCTGGGCTACTCGGTGGGTGGCAAGTCCGGCACGGCGCGCAAGCAGGTCGGCAAGAACTACGCATCGGGCAAGTACCGCGCCTGGTTCACCGGCATGGCGCCCATCGACAAGCCGCGCATCATCGTGGCCGTGATGATCGACGAGCCCAGCAACGGCGTGTTCTACGGCGGTGCCGTGGCTGCGCCCGTGTTCAGCGAAGTGGTGCAGCAGACCCTGCGCATGATGGGCGTGCAGCCGGACATGGCCGTCAAGCCCCAGATCGTGGCCAACACGGTGGAGGAATCGCTATGACGGCAAGCACGCTGCCCCTGCTGGCCTCGGTGCACGACGCCGTGGCCTGGCTGCGCGAACGCGTCACCGGCACGCTGCAGACCGACAGCCGCCTGGTCCGCGCGGGCGATGGCTTCATCGCCTGGCCCGGCGCCGCCACCGATGGCCGCGCGCACATCGGCGACGCTTTGGCACGCGGTGCAGTGGCGTGCCTGGTGGAGCACGAAGGCGTCGAGGCCTTCCCGCTCGACGGCTGGCCGGTGGCGGCCCTGCACGGCCTGAAAGCCGCCACCGGGCTGATCGCGGCCGACTGGTTCGGCCACCCCACGCAGCGCCTCGACGTGCTGGCCGTGACCGGCACCAACGGCAAGACCAGCACCACCTGGTGGCTGGCCGAAGCCCTGAATGTGCTATCAAGAAGTGAGCTGATTGCGCACGGTGGATGCGCGGTAGTGGGCACTTTGGGCATCGGCGTTCCGCCTGCGCTCACCACCACCGGCATGACCACGCCCGACCCGGTGCGGCTGCAGCACGCCTTTCAGCAGTTCACCGACGCGGGCCGCACGGCGTGCGCCATCGAGGCCTCGTCCATCGGCCTGGCCGAGCACCGCATGGCCGGCAGCCGCATCCGCGTGGCGCTGTTCACCAACTTCACGCAGGACCACCTGGACTACCACCCCAGCATGGCCGCCTACTGGCAGGCCAAGGGCATGCTCTTCGAGTGGCCCGGCCTGCAGGCGGCCGTGGTCAACATCGACGACCTGCGGGGCGCCGAGCTGTACGCATCGCTGGCAGACCGCATGCTGGACCTCTGGAGCGTGTCCATATCCGGCCCCGCACGGCTGGCTGCACGCGACATCGGCATGGGTGATGGCGGCCTGCGTTTCACCGTGGCCGAGGGCGCGCACACGCATGTGCTGCAAACGCGCGTGATCGGGCTGTACAACGTCTCCAACCTGCTCGGGGTGCTGGCCGGCCTGCGGGCGCTGGGCGTGCCGCTGGAGCACGCGCTGTATGCGTGTGCCCAGCTCACGCCGGTGCCCGGCCGCATGGAACAAATCCACAGCCCCGGCCAGCCGCTGGTGGCCGTGGACTACGCCCACACGCCCGATGCGCTGGAAAAGGCCCTGCAGGCGCTGCGCCCCATCGCGGCCGAGCGGGGCGGGCAGCTGTGGTGCGTGTTCGGCTGCGGCGGCGACCGCGACGCGGCCAAGCGCCCTCTGATGGGCGCGGTGGCGCAGCGCCAGGCCGACCATGTGGTCGTGACCAGCGACAACCCGCGCAGCGAAGACCCCGCCACCATCGTGCACCAGATCCTGCAAGGCACCATTGCCGGTCGCACGGTGCGCGCCGAGCCCGACCGTACCGCCGCCATCGCCCTCGCACTGGCCGAGGCCTCACCGGCCGATGTGGTGCTGATCGCCGGCAAGGGCCACGAAGACACCCAGGAGACCGCGGGCGTGCGCGTGCCGTTCTCCGACAAGGCCCATGCACGCACTGCGCTGCAGGCCCGGGAGGCCCGCCCATGAGCGCCGCCACGATGCTGACCCTGCAGCAGGCCTTCGACCTCGTGCAGCCGCGCATTCCCGCCGCGCGCCTGGTGGGCGACGGCGCCACGCCGCTGGCCCGCGTGCACACCGACACGCGCACGCTGCAGGCGGGCGACTTGTTCGTGGCTTTGAAGGGCGAGCGCTACGACGCCAATGCCTTCCTGGCCGATGCCCGTGCGGGTGGCGCTGCCGCGGCCATCGCCCACGGCGGCCTCGAAGCCGCCGGCCTTGCGGGCATCGAAGTGCCCGACAGCCTGGCTGCGCTCGGTGCGCTGGCCACCGGCTGGCGCGCGCAGTTCGGCCTGCCGCTCGTCGGCGTGACGGGCAGCAATGGCAAGACCACCGTGACGCAGATGATCGCGTCCATCCTGCGCGCCTGGAAGGGCGAGGCCGCGTTTGCCACGCAGGGCAATTTCAACAACGACATCGGCGTGCCGCTGATGCTGCTGCGCCTGCGCGCCGGCCACGCCGCCGCCGTGATCGAAATGGGGATGAACCACCCCGGCGAGATCGCGCTCCTGGCCGCCATGGCGCAGCCCACGGTGGCGCTGGTCAACAATGCCCAGCGCGAGCACCTGGAGTTCATGCACACCGTGGAGGCTGTTGCGCGCGAGAACGGCTCGGTGTTTGCCAGCCTGCCTGCCGATGGCGTGGCGGTGTTCCCGGCAGGCGATGCGTACAGCGGCCTGTGGCAATCGCTCGCGCAGGGCCGCCGCACCGTCACCTTTGGCGACGGCGGCGATGTGACCTGCCGCAGCGCGGCCTGGGAGCAGGGCGCCTGGGCTGTCACGATGGCCACGCCGCAGGGCGAAGTCGCCACGCAGCTGCACATCGCCGGGCGCCACAACGTGAGCAACGCCCTGGCCGCCGCCGCCTGCACCCTGTCGGCAGGCGCGCCCCTGGCCGCCATCGCGCAGGGGCTGGCCAGCTTCACGCCGGTCAAGGGCCGCTCGCGCGCCTTCAGCGTGCGCATCGCGGGCCGCGAGGTCACCGTGGTGGACGACACCTACAACGCCAACCCCGACTCCATGCGTGCCGCCATCGACGTGCTGGCCGAGCTGCCCGGACCGCAACTGCTGGTGCTGGGCGACATGGGCGAGGTGGGCGACCAGGGGCCGCAGTTTCACGCCGAGGCCGGTGCGCATGCGTGCTCGGCCGGCATCCCGCGCCTGTTCGCGCTGGGGGATCAATCGGTGCACGCCACCGCGTCGTTCGGCAACGGCGAAGGCGAAGGCGGTGTGGCCCGGCATTTCAACGATAGGGGCGCGCTGCTGGATGCAGTGCGCCAGGCCCTGCCCACCGTGGGCAGCGTGCTGGTCAAGGGATCTCGATTCATGAAGATGGAACAGGTGGTGGAGGCAATCGCTTCTGCCGCACAAGTGCAGGACGACCCCAAACAACAAGAGCGACAACCGCCCGCGCAGGTACTGGAGGGACACCATGGTGCAACGCAGTAAGAACGTGCGGGCCTTCAAGGCCGCCTCCAGCATCCCCGCGGTGCGGCAACCTGCCGGAGGTGCCGCATGCTGCTAGTCCTGTCCCAATGGCTGCAGGGCCTGTCGCCCGAGTTCGGCTTCTTCCGCGTGTTCCAGTACCTCACCTTCCGTGCGGTGATGGCGGCCATGACGGCGCTGCTCATCGGCCTGGTGGCGGGGCCCAAGGTGATCCGCGTGTTGACCTCGCTCAAGATCGGCCAGCCCATCCGGGGCTACGCCATGCAGTCGCACCTGTCCAAGAGCGGCACGCCCACCATGGGCGGCGTGCTGATCCTGCTGTCGATCGCGATCTCGACCCTGCTGTGGTTCGACCTGTCCAACCGCTTCGTCTGGATCGTGCTCATCGTCACGCTGGGCTTTGGCGCCATCGGCTGGGTGGATGACTGGCGCAAGGTGGTCAACAAGGACCCCGAGGGCATGCGCTCGCGCGAGAAGTACCTCTGGCAGTCGGTGATCGGCCTCACGGCCGCGCTGTACCTGGTGTTCAGCATTTCCGAGAGCTCCAACGCCAAGGTGTGGGAGCTGTTCGTCGGCTGGGTGCAGTCGGGCTTCTCGCTCGACCTGCCGCCCAAGGCGGGCCTGCAGCTGCCGTTCTTCAAGGAAGTGAGCTACCCGCTGGGCGTGCTGGGCTTCGTGATCCTGACTTACCTGGTGATCGTGGGTTCGAGCAACGCAGTGAATCTGACCGACGGCCTGGACGGCCTGGCGATCATGCCCGTGGTGATGGTGGGCTCGGCCCTGGGCGTGTTCGCGTACGTCACCGGCAGCTCGGTGTATTCCAAGTACCTGTTCTTCCCGCACATCCCCGGCTCGGGCGAGTTGCTGATCTTCTGCGCCGCCATGGCGGGTGCGGGCCTGGCCTTCCTGTGGTTCAACGCACACCCGGCCCAGGTCTTCATGGGCGACGTGGGCGCGCTGGCGCTGGGCGGCGCCCTGGGCACCATCGCCATCATCGTGCGGCAGGAAATCGTGCTGGCCATCATGGGCGGCATCTTCGTGGTCGAGGCGCTGTCGGTGATGCTGCAGGTGACCTGGTTCAAGTACACCAAGCGCCGCTATGGCGAAGGCCGGCGTCTGCTGAAGATGGCGCCGCTGCACCACCACTTCGAAAAGAGCGGCTGGAAGGAAACGCAGGTGGTCGTGCGCTTCTGGATCATCACCATGCTGCTGTGCCTTGTCGGCCTGTCGACCCTGAAACTGCGATGAACCCGGACGATCCCCTCATCCCCGCGACCACCACCCCCTCGGTGGTGAAGCTGCCTCCAGACACGGATGCAGGCGGGGCCGTGCCTGCCGATCCAGCGGCGGAGGGCGCGGTGTCGCAGTCCGCTGGCGACGCGGCAGGTGCAGGCACTGCCGATCCGGCGGATGGCGCATCAACCGTGCCCGACATGTCCGGCACGTCCGGCAGTGCACCCACGCAGTCGTTGGTCGATGCCGAGGCATCAGCAGAATCCGTAGACCCCCAGCCCGAGGCCGAAGCTCCAGCCGCCGGCCCCGGCGCGCGCGCGGCAGCAGCCGCCGCCGCTGCGTGGGACCCCGAAAAGCCCCCGGCCATCTCCGCTGCCAAGGCTGCTGCCGACTTCGTCGCGCAGATCTTTGCCGACGTGGTGGCCGCCGACGCACCTGCGGACCCAGAGCCTGTGGCACAGCAGGACAACGCCGATGCCGCCGCGGAGCCTGCAGCTGATGCGCCCACCGAACCCCTGGGCCCCCCCGGCCAGGGCATGACGCCACTGCAGGGCCAGAACATCCTCATCCTGGGCCTGGGTGCCTCCGGCCTGGCCATGGCGCGCTGGTGCGTGCGCTGCGGCGCCGACGTCACTGTGGCCGACACGCGCGAAGCGCCTCCGCAACTCGCCACGCTGCAGCACGAGCTGCCCGGGGTGCGTTTTGTGGCCGGCGCCTTCGACGCAGCCCTGGTGGACGGCCGAGGCCTGCACGCGGTCTACCGGTCGCCAGGCCTGAGCCCCGATACGGTTGCTCCTGTTTTTGTAGCTGCTCGCGCCATCGGACTGCCGGTGGGGGGCGAATTGAGCCTGTATGCCATGGCCCTGGCCACGCTGCGGGCGTCCCACGGCTACGCGCCGGCCGTGCTGGCCATCACCGGCACCAACGGCAAGACCACCGTCACCTCGCTCACCGGCCAGCTCGTGGAGCGCTCGGACAAGACCGTGGCCGTGGCCGGCAACATCGGCCCCACGCTGCTCGACACGCTGGCGGGCCACATCGACGCGGCCACACTGCCGCAGGTGTGGGTGCTGGAGCTGTCGAGCTTCCAATTGGACGACGTGACTGTGGGGGAGGGAGCTTTCGAGCCCACGGCCGCCACGGTGCTCAACATCACGCAGGACCATCTGGACTGGCATGGCGACATGGCCGCGTATGCCGCTGCCAAGGCCCGCATCTTCGGCAAGACCGGCCTGATGATCCTGAACCGCGAGGACGCGGCGGTGATGCAGATGCTGCCGCCACCCATCAAGGTCAAGCTGCAAAAGCCCCAGGTGCGCGAGCACCTGACCTTCGGCGCCGACATGCCCCAGCGCCCCGGCGACTTCGGCATCGAGGTCGTGAGCGGCATGCCCTGGCTGGTGCGCGCCATGGACGCCGACGAGACCCGCAAGCGCGGCCGCAACGAGGCCGCCGAAGACCTGCACATCCAGCGCCTGATGCCCGCCGACGCGCTGCGCATCCGGGGCCGCCACAACGCGGTGAACGCGCTGGCCGCGCTGGCGCTGGCATCGGCCGCGGGCTGCACGCTCGCGCCCCTGCTGTACGGGCTGCGCGAGTACCGCGGCGAGCCGCACCGCGTGGAGCCGGTGGCCATCATCCGCGACGTCGAATACTTTGACGACAGCAAGGGCACGAACGTGGGCGCCACCGTCGCTGCGTTGACCGGCCTGGGTGCGGAGCGCCGCATCGTCGTCATCCTGGGCGGCGACGGCAAGGGGCAGGACTTCTCGCCGCTGGCAGCGCCCGTGTCGCGCTACGCGCGCGCCGTGGTGCTGATCGGGCGCGACGCGCCGCTGATCCGCGCCGCGCTGGCCGACAGCGGCGTGGCCCTGGTCGATGCAGAGACATTGCCCCAGGCCGTGGAGCTGGCCGCGCAGCGCGCACACGCAGGCGACGCCGTGCTGATGTCGCCCGCCTGTGCCAGCTTTGACATGTTCCGCGGCTACGAGCACCGGGCACAGGTGTTCTGCGACACCGTGCGCGCGCTGGCCGATGACGCGATGGGAGGTGTGGCATGAGCGCACCCGCCAGCAGCCTTTTGCAGCGCGTGACCGGCTGGTTCGGCGGCCTGCCGGGCAAGGCCGTGGACGTGCTGCCCGTGCGCGTGGGCGGCACCGACTACCGCCCCCGCACCACCAGCACGCCCGCGAGCGTGCTCGGCTTCGACCAGGCCCTGCTGTGGGTGGTGGTGGCGCTGCTCGCATGGGGGCTGGTGATGGTGTATTCGGCCTCCATCGCCATGCCGGACAACCCGCGCTTTGCCAACTACGCTTCCACCCATTTCCTGACCCGCCACGTGATGTACCTGGTGGTGGGCTTTGTCGCCGCGCTGCTGGCGTTCCAGATCCCGATGGCGCTGTGGGAGCGCGTGGCACCCTGGCTCTTCGTGGCAGCGTTGCTGCTGCTGGTGGCGGTGCTGATCCCGGGTGTGGGCAAGGTGGTCAACGGTGCGCGGCGCTGGCTGTCGCTCGGTCCCATCGGCTTTCAGCCGTCGGAGGTGGCCAAGTTCGCCGTCCTCATCTACGCGGCCGACTACATGGTCCGCAAGATGGAGGTGAAGGAGCGGTTCTTTCGCGCCGTGCTGCCCATGGGCGCCGCCGTGGCCATCGTGGGCGTGCTGCTGCTGGCCGAGCCCGACATGGGCGCCTTCATGGTGGTCGCCGTGATCGCCATGGGCATCCTGTTCCTGGGCGGCGTGAACGCCCGCATGTTCTTCCTGATCGCGGGCGTGCTGGTGTCGGCCTTCGGCGTGATGATCGCCAGCTCGCCCTGGCGTCGCGAGCGCGTGTTCGCCTACCTCGACCCGTTCAGCGAAGAGCACGCATTGGGCAAGGGCTACCAGCTCTCGCACTCGCTGATCGCCATCGGGCGCGGCGAGATCTTCGGCGTGGGCCTGGGCGGCAGCGTCGAGAAGCTGCATTGGCTGCCCGAAGCCCATACCGACTTCCTGCTCGCCGTGATCGGCGAAGAGTTCGGCCTGGTGGGCGTGGTCATCCTCATCGTGCTGTTTCTGTGGATGACGCGCCGCATCATGCACATCGGCCGCCAGGCCATCGCCCTCGACCGCGTGTTCTCCGGCCTCGTCGCGCAGGGCGTGGCGATCTGGATCGGCTTCCAGGCCTTCATCAACATGGGCGTGAACCTGGGCGCACTGCCCACCAAGGGGCTCACGCTGCCGCTGATGAGTTTTGGCGGGTCGGCGATCTTGATGAACCTCGTGGCGCTGGCGGTGGTGATGCGGGTGGACTACGAGAACAAACTCCTCATGAGAGGGGGGCGCGTATGACGCAGAAGACTGCCCTCATCATGGCCGGCGGCACCGGCGGCCACATCTTCCCGGGCCTGGCCGTGGCGGAAGAACTGCGTGCGCGCGGCTGGCGCGTGCACTGGCTGGGCGCGCCGGGCAGCATGGAGTCGCGCATCGTGCCCACGCATGGCTTTGCGCTCGAACTCATCGATTTTTCAGGCGTGCGCGGCAAAGGCCTCATCACGCTGGCCTTGCTGCCGCTGCGCCTGCTGCGCGCGTTCTGCCAGGCACTGGCGGTGGTGCGCCGCGTCAAGCCCGACGTGGTGGTGGGCCTGGGCGGCTACATCACCTTTCCGGGCGGCATGATGGGCGTGCTGGCCGGCAAGCCGCTGGTGCTGCACGAGCAGAACTCGGTGGCCGGCATGGCCAACAAGGTGCTGGCGGGCGTGGCAGACCGTGTGTTCACAGCGTTCCCCAATGTGTTCCCCAAGGGCCAGTGGGTGGGCAACCCGCTGCGCACCGCCTTCACCAGCAAGCCCGCACCGGCGGAGCGTTTTGCCGGGCGCACGGGGCCGCTGCGCCTGCTGGTGGTGGGCGGCAGCCTGGGCGCCCGTGCGCTCAACGAGATCGTGCCGCAGGCCGTGGCGCTGATGCCTGCGGACCAGCGCCCGGTGGTCATCCACCAGAGCGGCGCGACGCAGATCGACGCGCTGCGCGCCAACTATGCCGCGGCAGGTGTCGCGGCCGAATGCACGCCGTTCATCGACGACACCGCCAGCGCCTTTGCCGACGCCGACATCATCGTCTGCCGCGCGGGCGCGAGCACCGTGACCGAGATCGCGGCCGTGGGGGCAGCCGCACTGTTCGTGCCCTTCCCCTCGGCGGTGGACGACCACCAGACCACCAACGCCCAGTTCCTCGTGAATGCAGGCGGCGGGTGGCTCACCCAGCAGCGCGACCTGACGCCCGAAGGCCTGTCGCAGATGCTATTGAATATGGAGCGCTCCACGCTGGTAGATACAGCGTTGAAAGCCAAAAACATGCAAAAAATCAATGCCACCCGCGAAGTGGTGACCGCCTGCGAGGAGTTGGCATGAAGCACGCCATTCGCCACATCCATTTTGTCGGCCTGGGCGGCGCCGGCATGAGCGGCATCGCCGAGGTGCTGTTCAACCTGGGCTACCGCATCTCGGGCTCCGACCTGGCCGACAGCGCCACGCTGCGGCGCCTGGAGGGCCTGGGCATCAAGACCTGCCTGGGCCATGCCGCGGCGCACATCGACGGTGCCGATGCGGTGGTCACGTCCACCGCCGTGACGCCCGACAACCCCGAGGTGCTGGCCGCGCGCGAGAAGAAGATCCCGGTCGTGCCGCGCGCGCTCATGCTGGCCGAGCTGATGCGCCTGAAGCAAGGCATCGCCATCGCGGGCACGCACGGCAAGACGACGACGACCAGCCTCGTGACCAGCGTGCTGGCCGAGGCAGGGCTCGACCCGACCTTCGTCATCGGCGGCAAGCTCAACAGCGCGGGCGCCAACGCCAAGCTGGGCAGCGGCGACTACATCGTGGTCGAGGCCGACGAGTCCGACGCGTCGTTCCTGAACCTGCTGCCGGTGATGGCCGTGGTGACCAACATCGACGCCGACCACATGGAAACCTACGGGCACGACTTCGGTCGGCTCAAGGGTGCGTTCGTCGACTTCCTGCACCGCATGCCGTTCTACGGCACGGCCGTGCTGTGCGTGGACAGCCCCGCGGTGCGCGAGATCATGCCCAGCGTGACCTGCCCGATCACCAGCTACGGCTTTTCGGAAGACGCCCAGGTGCGCGCGATCAACGTGCGCGCCGAGGCCGGGCAGATGCGCTTCACCGTGCAGCGTCGCAACGGCGTCACGCTGCCCGACATGGAGGTGGTGCTCAACCTCGCGGGCGAGCACAACGTGCTCAACGCACTGTCGGCCATCGCGATCGCGGTGGAGCTCAACATCCCCGACGAAGCCGTGCAGCGCGCGCTGGCGGGCTTCAAGGGCGTGGGTCGGCGCTTCCAGCACTACGGCGACATGCCGGCCAAGGGCGGCGGCGCGTTCACCGTGATCGACGACTACGGCCACCACCCGGTGGAGATGGCCGCCACGCTGGCGGCCGCGCGCGGCGCGTTCCCCGGGCGGCGCCTGGTGCTGGCCTTCCAGCCGCACCGCTACAGCCGCACGCGCGACTGCTTCGAAGATTTCGTGAAGGTCATCGGCAACGCCGACGCCGTGCTGCTGACCGAGGTGTACGCCGCCGGCGAGGCACCCGTGGTGGCCGCCGACGGCCGCTCGCTGGCCCGCGCGCTGCGGGTGGCCGGCCGCGTGGAGCCCGTGTTTGTCGACAACGTGGCCGACCTTCCGCAGGCCATTGCCGACAACGCCCGGGCGGGCGATGTGGTGATGTGCATGGGCGCAGGCTCCATCGGGGCCGTGCCCGGCAAGGTGGTCGATTTGCTACAAAACAATGAGCTGAAGGCGCTGGAGGGGAGCGCGGTATGACTGTTTCTGAACTCGATATCGATGTGAAGGCCCTGGGCAAGGTCGCCGTTCTGATGGGCGGCGACTCTGCCGAGCGCGAGGTGTCCCTCATGTCCGGCAGCGGCGTGCTGCAGGCGCTGCGCTCCAGCGGCGTGGACGCGCATGCGTTCGACCCGGCGCAGAACGAGCTGTCGCAACTCAAGCGCGACGGGTATGCGCGCTGCTTCATCACGCTGCACGGCCGCCGGGGCGAGGATGGCACTGTGCAGGGCGCTTTGGAACTGCTGGGCATTCCGTACACCGGCCCGGGCGTGCTGGCCTCGGCCATTGCGATGGACAAGGTCATGACCAAGCGCATGTGGATTGCCGAGGGCCTGCCAACGCCGCGCTATGTGCGCCTTCCCCCTGACTTGCAGGCGCGCGAGCATGTGCGCCTGGTGCCGGACGAATTGGGCCTGCCGCTCATCGTCAAGCCACCACGCGAAGGGTCGTCCATCGGCGTATCGAAGGTGCGCGGCTACTCTGAAATGCAGGACGCGGTTGCCTTGGCTGCGAAGTACGACCCCGACGTGCTCTGCGAAGAGTTCATCGACGGCGAGGAGGTCACCTGTGCTGTGCTGGGTGAGGGCGCGCATGCGCGTGCACTGCCTGTGATCCGCATCCTTGCCCCCGAAGCGGGCTACGACTACCAGAACAAGTACTTCACCGACGACGTGAAGTACGAGTGCCCGAGCGGCATGCCGGAAGACGAAGAGCAGGAAATACAGCGCATCGTGCTGGCGAGCTACCGCGCGCTGGGATGCCGCGGCTGGGGCCGTGCCGACTTGATGATTCGCGCGAGCGACCGCAAGCCCTTCCTGCTGGAGATCAACACATCCCCTGGCATGACGGGCCACTCCCTGGTGCCCATGGCTGCGCGTGCGGCCGGTATCAGCTACGAGGAGCTGTGCCTGCGCATTCTGGCCGGGGCAGCCCTGGATGCGCCGCGTGCCGCACAAGGAGCCGCCCACCCATGACCTCCACCCTGCCGGCACCGCTGGACGTCAAGCTCATGAACTGGACCGCCTCGGCCCTGTTCGTGTGCCTGGCTGCGGGCGTGCTGGTGGCGGGGACGTGGTGGGTGCTGCGCTACCCCGGCTTTGCGGTGTCGCGCATCGTGGTGCAGGGCGACCTGGTGCACAACAACGCGGTCACGCTGCGGGCCAATGTGGCACCGCACCTGGCCGGCAATTTTTTCACGGTGGACCTGCGCGCAGCGCGCGAGGCATTCGAGCAGGTGCCCTGGGTGCGCCGCGCCGAAGTGCAGCGCGTGTACCCGGGCAGCCTGCATGTGCAGCTGCAGGAGCACGACGCGGTGGCGTACTGGGGCCCCGAGAGCGGCTCCGCCCTGGTCAACACGCAGGGCGAGGTGTTCGAGGCCAACGTGGGCGACGTGGAGCAGGAAGGCCTGCCGCGCCTGCTGGGCCCGGCAGGCAGCTCCCCCGAGGTGCTGCAGATGCATGGTTTGCTGGCGCCGGTGTTCAAGCCGCTGGGGATGGAGGTCGACACGCTGGAGCTGACCGGCCGCGGCGGCTGGCGCGTGACGCTGGACAGCGACGCGGTGGTCGAGCTCGGTGGCGGCACGCCCGCGGAGGTGGTGCAGCGCACGCAGCGGTTCACGCGCACGCTCACCCAGGTGGCGGCGCAGTACCACCGCCGTGTGGATGCGCTGGAGTCCGCAGACCTGCGGCATACCGGCGGCTACGCGCTGCGCATGCGCGGCGTGACCACGGTGGCGGCGGATGGCACGGGTGCACCGGCCGCGGTGCGCAGGAGGTAACGGCATGCAGCAACAGATCAAGGTGCGCAAGCGTACGGGCCAGGGTGTGGTGCCGACCGAGGGGCGGCCAGGCAGAACAGAGAAGGGCAGAGACTGATATGGCAAGAGAATACAAAGACGTTGTGGTGGGGCTCGATATCGGCACGGCCAAGGTCATGGCCGTGGTCGCCGAGGTGCTGCCCAATGGAGAGCTCAAGCTGGCAGGCCTGGGGGTGGCTCCGAGCAATGGCCTCAAGCGCGGTGTGGTGGTCAACATCGACGCCACCGTGCAGAGCATCCAGCAGGCCTTGAAAGAGGCCGAGCTGATGGCCGACTGCAAGATCCAGCGCGTGTACACCGGCATCACCGGCAGCCATATCCGCGGCCTCAACTCGAGCGGCATGGTGGCCGTCAAGGACAAGGAAGTCACCTCGGCCGACGTGGCGCGCGTGGTGGAGACGGCCAAGGCCATCAACATCAGCAGCGACCAGCGCCTGCTGCTGGTGGAGCCGCAGGAGTTCGTGATCGACGGGCAGGATGTGAAGGAGCCCATCGGCATGAGCGGCATCCGCCTGGAGGCCAAGATCCACATCGTGACCGGCGCCCAGAGCGCGGCCGAGAACATCATCAAGTGCGTGCGCCGCTGCGGCCTGGAGGTCGAGCAGCTCATGCTCAACCCGCTGGCCAGCAGCCAGGCGGTGCTGACCGACGACGAGCGCGAGCTGGGCGTGGTGGTGGTCGACATCGGCGCGGGCACGACCGACGTGGCGATCTTCACCGGCGGCGCGATCCGCCACACGGCGGTGATCCCGATCGCGGGCGACCTCATCACCAGCGACATCGCCATGGCGCTGCGCACGCCCACGAAGGACGCCGAGGACATCAAGGTCGAAAGCGGCTACGCCAAGCAGTTGCTGGCCGATCCCGAGGCGCAGGTGGAAGTACCCGGCCTGGGCGACCGCAGCCCCCGCATGCTGAGCAAGCAGGCTCTGGCGGGCGTGATCGAGCCGCGGGTCGAAGAGATCTTCTCGCTCGTGCAGCAGGTGGTGCGCGAGTCGGGGTATGAAGAAGTGCTGTCGTCGGGCATCGTGCTCACCGGCGGCAGCTCGGTCATGCCCGGGATGATCGAGCTGGGCGAAGACATCTTCTTGAAGCCCGTTCGGCGTGGCATTCCGAAGTATTCCAGCGCTTTGTCTGACATGGTGGCACAGCCCAGAGCTGCTACCGTCATGGGCCTTCTGGAAGAGGCGCGTCTGGCACGCCTACGCGGCTTCAAGGTGGCACAGAAAAGCGGGTCCATGAAGACGGCCTTTGGCCGCTTCAAGGACTTCATCGTGGGGAATTTCTGACCATGAAATTTCCTCTTTGGCTAGCGCGAGGCAGCCCGCACCGAACACTGCGCGGGCGATGGCGACGATGTACCGGACCGCCGCCCCCACTGCTCACGATGACATACCGAACAACCCATTGGCAGTTGCACACGAGATTGCAAACGAATTCAGCGAAAGAAACAGGAGCTCCAACATGACCATCGAAATGATCGAAGCCGAAGAATTCAACCAGGGCACCCAGATCAAGGTGATCGGCGTGGGCGGCGGCGGCAGCAACGCCGTCGAGCACATGATTGCCCGCAGCGTGCAGGGCGTGGAGTTTGTCTGCGCCAACACCGACGCGCAGGCATTGACCCGCAGCTCGGCCCACCGCCACATCCAGCTGGGTGGCAGCGGCCTGGGCGCCGGCAGCAAGCCCGACAAGGGCCGTGAAGCCGCCGAAGCCGCAGTGGACGACATCCGCCTGGCCATCGACGGCGCGCACATGCTGTTCATCACCGCCGGCATGGGTGGCGGCACGGGCACGGGTGCTGCACCCGTGATCGCCCGCGTGGCCAAGGAAATGGGCATTCTCACCGTGGGCGTGGTCACCAAGCCCTTCGACTGGGAAGGCGGCCGCCGCATGACGAATGCCGACAACGGCCTGGCCGAACTCGAAGCCAACGTCGACTCGCTGATCGTCGTGCTCAACGAGAAGCTGCTGGAAGTGCTGGGCGATGACATCACCCAGGACGAAGCCTTTGCCCATGCCAACGACGTGCTCAAGAACGCCGTGGGCGGCATTGCCGAAATCATCAACGAATACGGCCACGTGAACGTCGACTTCGAAGACGTGCGCACCGTGATGGGCGAGCCCGGCAAGGCCATGATGGGCACGGCCACCGCAAGCGGCCCGGACCGCGCCCGCATCGCTGCCGAACAGGCCGTGGCCTGCCCGCTGCTCGAAGGCATCGACCTGTCGGGCGCCAAGGGCGTGCTGGTGCTGGTGACGGCCGCGAAGGGCAGCCTCAAGCTGTCCGAATCGCGCCTGGCCATGAGCACCATCAATGCCTACGCTTCGCCCGATGCGCACGTGATCTACGGCGCCGCCTACGACGACAGCCTGGGCGACGAGATCCGCGTGACCGTGGTCGCTACCGGCCTGTCGCGCCCCAACGCGCGCCGCCAGCCGATTTCGGTGGTGCAGGGCGGCCTGCGCACCGGCACGGACAACGTGGCTTACCAAATGCCTTTGACCGGTGCGGGCACCCTGGGCTCGGCCATGGGCGTGCAAGGCGGCCACGCCGGCAGCACGCAGGCCGACTACGGCAGCATGTCGGTGCCCAGCGTGTGGCGCACCAACCGCACGCAGGCGGCAGCCCGCGTGGACGCACTGTCGTCGGGTGGCATGGACGATCTGGAGATCCCGGCTTTCCTGCGTAAACAAGCAGATTGATTCGGTACTCCCCCCTGAGCGGCTACGCCGCTTCACCCCCTCTCTCGCTGCGCGGGAGGGGGGACGACACCAGCGCGGCGGGGCGGCCCTTGCGCGGTGTCTCTGGCCTGGGTCGCGCCAGTTTTGGTCCGCCGTTGTCCGATTGAGCGGTCCTTTCGTCAGGCACCTCAAGCACAGCGTTCAGAGGCGTAGCTGTTAAACGTCCAATTGCGCAGTGACTCAACTTGCTCTCACTAACTGAATTGAACCAATCCGTTTCCTATCAAGGTCATAGGAAGCTGCGGATGGTTTTCGCGGGGTCGCCCCACTAAAATCGCCGGATGCTCCAGCAACGCACCCTCAAGACGATCACCCGCGCCGTGGGCGTGGGCCTGCACAGTGGTCAGAGGGTCGAGCTGACCTTGCGGCCTGCGCAGCCGGACACCGGGATCGTGTTCCGGCGGGTGGACCTGCCGCAGCCGGTGGACATTCCGATCCGCGCCGAGGCCGTGACCGACACCCGTCTGGCGTCCACCATCGCGGTGGGCAGTGCCAAGGTGCACACGGTGGAGCACCTGATGTCGGCCTGCGCGGGGCTTGGCATCGACAACCTGTACGTGGACATCACGGCCGAAGAGGTGCCCATCCTCGACGGGTCGTCGGCATCGTTCGTGTTCCTGCTGCAGAGCGCGGGCGTGGAGCTGCAGAACGCGCCCAAGCGCTTCATCCGCGTGCTCCGCCCGGTGGAGGTGCGCGAGGGCGAGGGTGCCAACACCAAGTGGGCACGCCTGGCGCCTTACCACGGCTACAAGCTCAGCTTCGAGATCGACTTCGACCACCCTGCGGTGGACTCCACCGGCCAGCGCGTGGAGTTCGACATGGGCGCTGGCAACTACAGCCGCGACATCGCGCGCGCCCGCACCTTCGGCTTCACGCGCGATGTGGAGATGATGCGCTCCAACGGCCTGGCGCTCGGTGGCGGCCTCGACAACGCCATCGTGATGGACGACTACAAGGTGCTCAACAGCGACGGCCTGCGCTACGACGACGAGTTCGTGAAGCACAAGATTCTTGATGCCATGGGCGACCTGTACCTCATCGGCAAGCCGCTACTGGCGGCCTACAGCGCGTTTCGCTCGGGCCACGGCATGAACAACCTGCTGCTGCGCGAGCTGCTGGCGCAGCGCGATGCCTGGGAAGTGGTGACCTTCGAAGACGAGCGCCAGGCCCCGGGCGGCTTTGCGCAGCCGGCGCGCGCCTGGTGACCGCGGGTCTGGCTGGCCGGCGGACCGGCCCTGTTGCGCACTGCTGAAAGGCACGTCCCCCATGATCATCGTTCGCTGGCTCGCCATCTTTTTGCTTCTGGCAGCGGCTGTCTCCTTCGGTTTCTACGTGGGCACAGGCCAGGCCCACTACAAGCGCATCGGCCTGGCCATCCTGAAATGGACGGTGATCGCCGCCGTGGTGTTTTTTGCGGTGGTGCTGATCGACCGCGTGACCTGACAGCTCCTGCCCTGTACCGCCGCGGTTTCCCCCAGCCCGCACAGTGGCCTATACTCGCGCCTGCTCCGGGGTGCACGTAGGGGCCTGCTTCGACAACATCGAACAGGCTGCTGGGCGTGCTGAGACGGCGGACCTTACCGCCGGAACCGCGAACTTGATCTGGTTAGTACCAGCGTAAGAAGAGCTGCAGTCGGAATTTTCCGCACCTGAGTACCAACACCACGCCCACCGGGCAGCGTTGGTGCGCAACGTGCGCACAGCAGGGGCCTGCCCAGGCCTTGGCGGTGCGCCCGGGCACCCGCCAGGGGGCGTGCGGTCCATGCCGGCCTATTGCGGAGCACAGATCCATCCCACCGATAGGAATGTGCCCGCCATGAATGCCCCCGACAAGTTCGCCCATTTGCTCGCGCTCACCCGCGAACCCTTTCCCGCTTCCACCAAGAGCTACCTGACCGGCAGCCGCCCCGATGTCCGCGTGCCCGTGCGCGACATCGCGCTCACCAATGGTGAGCAGGTCAGCGTGTACGACACCTCCGGCCCTTATACCGACCCGACGGCCACCATCGACGTGCGCCAGGGCCTGGCCAGCGTGCGCGGTGGCTGGATCGCCGCGCGCGGCGACACCGAGCTGTACGACGGCCGCCAGCGTGTGGCGCTGGACGACGGCAGCAAGAGCGAAGACGCGGCGCGCCTGGCCCAGCTGCGCACCGAAGCGGCCGCGCTGCAGCGCCCGCCGCTGCGTGCCAAGAGCGGCGCCAACGTAACCCAGATGCACTACGCGAGGAAGGGCATCGTCACGCCAGAGATGGAGTACGTGGCCCTGCGCGAGAACGGCAAGCGCGAGTGGATGGCCCAGTACATGCAGGACGCAGGCCGCGAGCAGCGGCTGATGGGCAACCCCATGGGCGCGAGCATCCCCAAGATCATCACCCCCGAATTCGTGCGCGACGAGGTGGCCCGGGGCCGCGCCATCATCCCCGCCAACATCAACCACCCCGAGGTCGAGCCCATGGCCATCGGGCGCAACTTCAAGGTCAAGATCAACGCCAACATCGGCAACTCGGCCGTCACCTCCAGCATCGAGGAAGAGGTCGAAAAGCTGGTCTGGGCGATCCGCTGGGGCGCGGACAACGTGATGGATTTGTCGACCGGCAAGAACATCCACACCACGCGCGACTGGATCGTGCGCAACTCGCCCGTGCCCATCGGCACGGTGCCGATCTACCAGGCGCTGGAGAAGGTGGGCGGCGTGGCCGAGGACCTGACCTGGGCCATCTTCCGCGACACGCTGATCGAGCAGGCCGAGCAGGGCGTGGACTACTTCACCATCCACTCAGGCGTGCGGCTGGCGTATATCCACCTCACGGCGCAGCGGCGCACGGGCATCGTCTCGCGTGGCGGCTCCATCATGGCCAAGTGGTGCATGGCGCACCACCGCGAGAGCTTCCTGTACGAGCACTTCGAGGACATCTGCGACATCATGAAGGCGTACGACGTGTCGTTCAGCCTGGGCGACGGCCTGCGCCCCGGCTGCGCATCGGACGCCAACGACGAGGCCCAGTTTGCCGAGCTGCACACGCTGGGCGAGCTGACCCAGGTGGCCTGGAAGCACGACGTGCAGACCATGATCGAAGGCCCCGGCCACGTGCCCATGCACATGATCCAGGCCAACATGACCGAGCAGCTCAAGACCTGCCACGAAGCGCCGTTCTACACCCTGGGCCCGCTGACCATCGACATCGCACCGGGCTACGACCACATCGCATCGGCCATCGGCGCGGCCATGATCGGCTGGATGGGCACGGCCATGCTGTGCTACGTGACACCCAAGGAGCACCTGGGCCTGCCCGACCGCGACGACGTGAAGCAAGGGATCATCGCGTACAAGATCGCCGCCCACGCGGCCGATGTGGCCAAGGGCCACCCGGGTGCCCGCGCGCGCGACGACGCGCTGAGCCAGGCGCGTTTCGACTTCCGCTGGCAGGACCAGTTCAACCTGGGCCTGGACCCCGACACCGCCAAGGAATACCACGACGAGACGCTGCCGAAAGACAGCGCCAAGGTGGCGCATTTCTGCTCCATGTGCGGGCCGAAGTTCTGCTCGATGAAGATCACGCAGGAGGTGCGCGAGTTCGCCGCGCAAAAGGGCATGGCCGAGTCGGAAGCACTCGCCAAGGGCATGGAGACCAAGGCGGTGGAGTTCCAGCGCCAGGGCGGCCAGCTGTATGTGCCCATCGTGGCCGAAGGCGCGGTGCCAGGGCAGGGCAAGGCCTGACAGCGCGGGCGCGCTCGACAGGGAAGAAGGGCGCCCGAAAAAGGACGCTCCATGCGTCTTTTTTTGGTCGTCGTATCAGTAGGGGTGTTCCCGTAGATCGCATTCCCATTAGCCGGGCTACTGGCTCCAGGGTTTCCCTGCTGTGGCCCTGGAGCCGGGGCTTTCCCTGTGCTTTTGACAGGCCTGCACAGCATATAGTCGCGCCCACACCCGGCCCAGAAGGCAGGGTGGTGGTGTGGCACCAAATTTGCTATGCTGAGTTGTCTGTTAAAAATTGTAAGGAAGAGCCATGAACGCTCTGGGCCGCTTTTCGATCCGCACCCGCCTCTACTTCGGAACCGTCTTTTCGCTGATATTGCTGGTCGTCATTGGCGCCATGGGCTATGTGGCACTGGACCGCACGCGCGGCACGCTGCAGGTGCTGTTCTCGGAGCGGGTGCAGACCCTGACCGACATGTCCGAGCTGCGCACCACACTGGGTGATCTGCGCCGCACCGAAAAAGACATCATCATCAATTTCAACAACTCGGTCGAAGTCTCCGCACTGCGCGAGACCTGGGCCAAGACCCTGGCCGCGCTGCGCAAGAGCCTGGCCGATGTGCGCCAGGTGCAGTCCGGCGATGCAGCGTTCGTCGAGTCCATCGACAAGTCGCTGGCCGAGATCAAGCAGTACGAAACCGGCATCTCCCCCATCTTCGAGCAGATCGAGCGCGCCCAGCTCGACGGCGCGGGCGGCGGTGCCTACGCCGACCGCTTCAAGGTGCATATGGAGGCCACCGACAAGCTGTTCTCCAGCCTGGCCACGTCGGCCCGCACCCAGATGGACGAAGCCCGCGCGGGCGTGGAGTCGCGCGCTAAGGCCATGTCGGCGCTGATCGGCGTCGCACTGCTGCTGGGCCTGGCGGTGCTGATTCCGCTCACGTTCTTCAGCGTGCGCTCCATCACCAAGTCCCTGGACCAGGCACAAGAGCTGGCCGAGCGCATCGCTGGCGGCGACCTGTCGCGCGACGTGGTGGTGATGAACCACGACGAAGTGGGCCAGCTGGTGGTGGCCATGGGCCGCATGCAGGACGCACTGCGCGGCCTGGTGCGCCAGGTGCAGGACTCTGCAGGCAACATCTCCACCGCCAGCTCCGAGATCGCCAGCGGCAACCACGACCTGAGCCACCGCACTGAGCAGACGGCGGCCAACCTCGAAGAAACCGCATCGTCGATGGAGATGCTGACCAGCACCGTGCAGCAAAGCGCGCAGTCGTCGCGCCAGGCCAGTGACTTCGCATCGTCGGCCGCCGAAGTGGCCGCACGCGGCGGCGCCGTGGTGTCGCAGGTGGTGACCACCATGGACCAGATCACCACCAGCTCGCGCAAGATCGCCGACATCACGGGCGTGATCGACTCCATCGCTTTCCAGACGAACATCCTGGCGCTCAACGCTGCGGTCGAGGCCGCGCGGGCGGGCGAGCAGGGCCGGGGCTTTGCCGTAGTGGCCAGCGAAGTGCGCAGCCTGGCGCAGCGCAGTGCTGCGGCGGCCAAGGAGATCAAGGGCTTGATCGGCTCCTCGGTGGAGCGTGTGGAAGACGGCTCGCGCCTGGTGAGCCAGGCGGGCGCCACCATGACCGAGATCGTGAGCAGCGTGCGCCGCGTGTCCGACATCATTGCGGAGATCACCGCGTCGTCGGCCGAGCAGAGCGACAACATCGGCCAGATCAGCCAGTCGGTCACCCAGCTCGACCAGATGACGCAGCAGAACGCCGCGCTGGTGGAGCAGTCCACCGCCGCGTCCGAATCGCTGCGCGAGCAGGCCGTGCACCTGACCAGCGCCGTGCGGCAGTTCCGGTTGCAGGAGGGTGCTGCGGGATCACCGTCGGCCTTCAGCGCACCCGGCGCGCCCTCGGCCCCGGCTGTGGCCCAGGCACCGCACCGGCCTGCGTTGCAGATTCGCTGACCCCTGCGGGGCACAGCACACACGCAAAAGGCCGGGTGACCGGCCTTTTGCTTTTGGATCAAGCCCCTGCGCGCGGGTGCATCAGCGTGCGGTGGACGCCGGCGCAGCGCCTGTGGCGGCCGGTAACGCAGTGGCAGGGTTCAAGGGCGTCGTGCTGCTGTTGGTGGGGGGTGTTGTGGCCGCAGGCGAAGCAGGCGCGGTGGCCGTCGCTGCAGCGGGCCGCGCAGGCGCTGTGCTCCATCGGTCAAACCACTGCAGGCGCCATGCAGCCACGCCCAGCGCCACCACCACCACAAGCGCCGCCGCGCTCCACCACAGCGGTGCCTTCGACTCTGCAAACGGGTCGTGCAGCGTGCGGCGCGCATTGGCCGGCACCTTGGCCGTCTGCGACAGCGAACTGCCCAGCCGCGTGTTGATGCGCATGCGCCCATTGATGGCCCAGCCGCTGGCATCCAGCAGCGGCCCCAGGCTGCGCTGGCGCAGCTTGAGCCAGGCAATCAGCATGCTGGGCCCCGAGATGGCCAGCACGATGCCCACCAGCGCCAGCGGAATCCACACACCCAGGTCCACGAACTTGGCGAACACGCCCACCAGCACTGCGCTGATGCTGCCCAGTGCCACGCCGATGGCGGCCACGGTGCCCACATCGGTACGGCGAGGGGCGGCGGCGGTGATGGTGTCGGCAGTGGTGGTGCCTGCGGCCTTGAGGGGCGTGTTGGCCAACGCGCCCGCTGTGGCGCCCAGCGACTTTTGCGCCCGTGCCTCGCCGGCCGCGGCGCGCTTGGCCACCTGCTCCTCAATCAATCGCACGAACTTCTTGTACGGCGACATGAAGGCCTGGGCGATGCTGGTCGGGTTCTCGACGATGCGGGTGATGGTGGCATCCCAGTCCTGGCCCTTGCGGTCGTAGAACACGCCATTGCGGCCTACGAAAAGGAAGTCCACATCGCCGGCGGTGAACGCCGCCACGATGCCCATCTTCTGGCCCTTGCGCGTGCACTGGCAATAGGCCAGGTAGGTCTTGGCCAAACCGGCCAGCTTGGCGTGCTGCGCGGCGTCAGCCACCTGCACTGTCAGGTCGCAGCTGCGCGCATCCAGGTACAGCGTGCCGGCCTGGAAGATCGCACCCCGGCGTTGGTAGAACGCCGAAAACGACACGAAGTTGTTCAGCAACTCCAGCAGGTCGCGCTTGAAGCGCAGCAGCTTTTCCAGGTCTTTGGTGTGCTCGTTGTGCTTCTGCTCGGCCTCGTCCTCGGCGATCAAATCCATCACGCGCTGGCGGGCGTCGCTGCTGTACAGCGTGTGAAGCACCTCGTCACCCAACATATCCAGCGGCGTGGCAGGCCGGTCCGCCAGCCATTGCTGGCAAGGTGCCAGCGCCTGGCCGATGGTGTGCCATTCCTGCTGCGTCAACGCATCGGCCTGTCGCCCCAGCAGCGGCGCCACCGTGTGGTCGCGAAAGTCGCGCAGCGCGCGGGCCCAGGCCGGGTTGACGCCCTCGTTGAGCGGCAGCACGGCTTTGGGGGTGATGGGCGCCAGCGGCAAGGCCGTGATGGAGGGCGACGACAGATCCAGCTGGGTGCCCGCCATGGCGGTGTATTCCTCCAGCGACGGGTTGAGGGCCGTGGCTGCGCGCAGGTCGTAGGCCGCCAGGCGGCTGCGGGCGAAGAAGTCCTCGACCTTGTGGGCGACCGCGTTCATGGCCTGGGTGGCCTGGAGCGTGTGTTCGCCCAGCGCGAGCGCAGTCGTTGCGCCCCGGGCTTTGGCGGCCCAGGCGGAGATCTTGTCCAGGTCGGCAAAGAACGCCTCGGCGCGGGCCCGGTCGATGCCGGGCAGCGGTGGGTCGCCCACTGGCGCGGTGCTGCCCTGGGTCTTGAGGATGTGTTCGATGGCCTTGCGGGCGAGCGCGTCGTCCTGCGCAGTCTCCACGGTGATGATGCCGTCGCCGTTGAATCGCAGCGTGCTCAGGTGTTCGCTGCGCGCGACCACGTCGGCCAGCGATATCACGCTGGCGTCCTGCTGCCCCGCCATGGACAGGATGCGCCGCGCCGCGTTCGCCAGCGCTGCACCAGGTTCGGTGCTGTCATCGATGGCCGCAATGTCCAGCGTGTCGCCGGGCTGGGTCAGTTCGTCGGGGTTGCGCAGTTGCGCGCAGGCCCAGGCGCAGGCCGCCAGCAACTCGGGGGGGCGGATGCGGCCGTCGTGGTCGGTGTCGATGAGGTCCAGCGTGCGCTCGTCGAACTCGATGCCGCGCGTGGGGCAGGCCAGCGCCACCCACAGTTTCTGGTCCAGCTCCGGCAGCCGGGCGATGTCCTGGCCGGATCGGATGATCACCTGGTCCACGCCCCCGGCGCGGAAGAATTGCCATGGGTGGGGCTGGGTGGTGGTTGGGTGCATGAAGGTTCGGGCGCTGTCGGCGATGGATGAAGGCGGAGCAACACCGGCGGATGCAGCAGATGCAGCGGGTGCACCGTCAGGTTGCCAAGCCTGTCATTCTTCTCAAAGCGGGCCCTGCGCTCCAGCGGTCACGGGCCAGTGGGTTTGTCGGACATCGCTGACAGCGGGCGCCGGGGTGCTCTGTTCGGTATCAGCCTGAAGTCACGCGGGGCCGCAGTGTGACGGGACGTTGACGTCAGGTGACGGAGGATTTTGGGATTTTTAGGCCTCTACCGCTTGTTAGGTATGCGCTAGCAGCTATTGAAAGCATAGCAATCGCTGCAAGTGCAAGGCCGGGCCAGCAATCGCTGAGAGGCCGTCAGCGGTGCAGAGGTAGCGTGGGCAGAGCGCAGCGCGGGCTCAGCGCAGACGAAAGGGCAGGGCGCGTCAACGCCGCGCGAGCCCGGGCCCCACCACGGGCCACCCGCCACGGAGCTCTGTCAGTCGCGCGTGACGCGCAGCACTTCTTCCCGGCTGGTGATGCCCGCGGCGATGAGGCGTTCCGCATCGTCGCGCATCAGCGCCATGCCGTCGGCCATGGCGGCAGTGCGGATGTCGGCTTCGGATGCCTGGTTGTGGATCTGCGCGCGGATGGCGTCGTTGGTCACCAGCAGCTCGAACACGCCGGTGCGGCCCGTGTAGCCCGTCTGGCCACAGTGCTCGCAGCCGCTGCCGTGGCAGTGGCTGCAGTACTTGCGCACCAGCCGCTGCGCCAGCACGCCCAGCAGCGACGACGACAGCAGAAAGGGCTCCACGCCCATGTCCGTCAGCCGCGTCACCGCGCTGGCCGCGTCGTTGGTGTGCAGCGTGGCCAGCACCAGGTGGCCCGTCAGCGAGGCCTGGATGGCGATCTGCGCGGTCTCGAAGTCGCGGATTTCACCGATCATGATGATGTCCGGGTCCTGCCGCAGGATGGCGCGCAGGGCCTTGGCAAAGGTCAGCTCGATCTTGCTGTTGACCTGCGTCTGGCCCACGCCCGGCAGCTCGTACTCGATGGGGTCTTCCACCGTCATGATGTTGTTGCGCGTGGCGTCCAGGCGCCCCAGGCCCGCATACAGCGTGGTCGTCTTGCCCGAGCCCGTGGGCCCGGTCACGAGGATGATGCCGTGCGGCTGCGAGATCAGGCCTTCGAAGCGGCGCAGGGTGTCGCCCTGCATGCCCACGGCTTCCAGGCTCAGCTTGCTTTCGCTCTTGTCCAAGAGGCGCAGCACGGCGCGCTCGCCATGGGCGCTGGGCAGGGTGGACACGCGCACGTCGATGGCCCGCGTGCCCAGGCGCAGGCTGATGCGGCCATCCTGCGGCAGGCGCTTTTCCGAAATGTCGAGGTCCGCCATGATCTTCAGGCGCGAGATCAGCGCGGCGTGCAGCGCGCGGTTGGGCTGCACCACCTCGCGCAGCGTGCCGTCCACCCGAAAGCGCACGCTCGAGTGCCGCTCGTATGGCTCGATGTGGATGTCGCTCGCGCCGTCGCGCGCGGCCTGCGTGAGCAGGGCGTTGAGCATTCGGATGATGGGCGCGTCGCCGGCGGATTCCAGCAGGTCTTCCACCGCGGGCAGCTCCTGCATCATGCGCGAGAGGTCGGCATCGCTCTCGACCTCGCTCACCACCGTGGCGGCGCTCGATTCGCTGTGCGAGTACGCGGCGCTGATGCGCTGCGCCAGGCCCGGCGCGTCCAGCGGCAGCAACTGCTGCACCGCGTGCTTGCGCAGCACTTCGGACAGCGCGCCAGCGTCGGGGGCCGGGCCGTGCCACAGCACCAGCTGGTGGCCGTCATCCTCCAGCAGCAACTGGGCGGTGCGGGCAAAGGCGTAGGGCAGGGGGTGGCGCATGGTGTGGGCGGTCCCTGGCTTACAGCGGCTGCGCCGCCACCGTGGCGTTCAGCGCCAGCTTGCCGCGCACAGTGGCTGCGGCAGCCTGGGCAGCCTCTTCGGTCGCATAGGGACCCACGCGCACGCGGGTGGCTGTGCCGCGGTTGGTCTCCACCGACTGCAGCGCCAGCGGCAGCGCCGAATTGCGCAGGCGGGCCATCGAGGCCATGGACTGCGCGTCATCGCCGAAAGTGCCGACGTTGACGTAGTACAGAGACACAGTGCTGCTCATCGGCGTGGTACCCGGCACGGGCTGCGCTGGCGGCGTCACTGGTGTCAGCTCTTGCAGCGGCGCAGGTACGGGCACGACGGATGGAGGGATAGGGGCTGGACGTGCCACGGGAGCCGCGCGCTCGGCCAGTGCCGGCAGCACTGGTGCCCCGGACACCGAGCCCATCACCAAGCTTGGTGCGGGCTGGGTGGAGTGTTGCAGCGCGCGGATGGCTTCGTAGCGGTCGACCACCAAGGCTTCGCTGGTGGCGTTGTCACGCACCACGATCGGCCGCAGGAAGATCATCAGGTTGGTCTTGCTGCGCTTGCGGTTCTCACTCTTGAACAGGTTGCCCACCACGGGCAGGTCGCCCATCACGGGGACCTTGTCTTCGCCCTGCGAGTAGGTGTCCTCCAGCAGGCCGCCGATCACGATGATGCTGCCATCGTCCACCAGCACGTTCGACTCCACCGAGCGTTTGCTGGTGCTGGGGCCGTTGACGTTGTTGCGGGTCGCATCGTCGATCTTGGAGATTTCCTGGTAGATCGCCATCTTCACGGTGCCGTTCTCGCCGATCTGCGGACGCACCTTGAGCATCAGGCCCACGTCCTTGCGCTCCACGGTGGTGAAGGGGTTCACCGTGCTGCTGCCGGTGGAGTTGGCGTACGAGCCTGTGACAAACGGCACGTTGGTGCCGATGAGGATCCGGGCCTCTTCGTTGTCCAGCGTCATGATGTTGGGAGTCGACAGCACGTTGGCATCGCCGCTGTTTTGAAGAAAGTTGGCCAGTGCGCCCAGGTAGTACTGACCATTGATGCGCGGCGCCAGGGCCAGGTTCAGGCCGCCGCCCAGGCCGGCCGCCGCCGTGGCGATGGTGGTGGCGTTGCCCGAAGCGATGGCCGCTGTCACGCCCAGGATGTTGGCTCCGGCAGCGCCGGAATTCGTGCCGATGACGCCCACGGTGCCATCGCCCTGCTTGCCCAGGATGCCCTGCCACTGGATGCCGAACTGCGCCACTTTGTTGGCCGCGACTTCGACGATCAGGCTTTCCACCAGCACCTGTGCACGCCGCCCGTCGAGTTGGTCGATCACGGCACGCAGCTGGCGGTATAGCGGCTCGGGCGCCGTGATGATGAGCGAATTGGTGGTGGGGTCCGCCTGGATCTGACCGCCGGTGGACGGCTGGTTGTTGTTGGTGCTGGCGGTGCCCATGGTGTTGTTGCCACCGCCCAGCCCTCCGTTATTGCCGGCTGACAGGCCCGTACCCGTCGACAGCATGCTCCCGCTGTTGTTGCCGCCGCTCAGGCTGCCGCTCTGCGCAGCGGGGCTGCTGGCACCGCCGCCGACGGCGGCACCCCCCGAGCTGTTGCCAGTGCCCATCGCCGCCATGGCAGCGCGCAGTGTGGTCGCGAGCTTGGTGGCGTCGGCGTTCTTGAGGTAGACCACATGGATGTTGCCCGTGGCCGCACTACTGCCGGGCACGGGTGCCTGGTCCAGCCGGTCCACCAGTGCGCGTACCTGCGCCACGCGGGCCGGGTTGGCGGCGCGCAGGATCAGCGAGTTGCTGCGCGGCTCGGCGATCAGCGTGGTCTTGAACGACGTGTCCGATTGCCCCTGGCCAGCGGCCGGCACGCCAACGGCGGCACTGCCGCCGTCGATGAGGCGCGCCACCAGCGGCGCCAGGTCAGTGGCCACGGCGTTGCGCAGAGGGATCACCTCCACGTCGCTGGCGTTGGAGACGTCCATGGCCGCCACGATGCGTGCCAGGCGCTGCAGGTTGTCGGCGTAGTCGGTGATCACCAGCGAGTTGTTGCCGGGGTTCACGTTGATGGTGTTGTTGGGGCTGATCAGGGGGCGCAGCACGGGCACCAGGTTGGCCGCGTTTTCAAAGTTCAGCTTGAAGATCTGCGTGACGATCTGCCCGCCGCCGGGCGCGCTGCCGGAGCTGCCCTGCACCACGCTCACGCTGCCGCCCTGCAGCTTGGCGTCGGCCTCGGGCACCACCTTGTACAGGCCCGCCGCTTCGACCACGGTGAAGCCCTGCAGGCGCAGCGCGGCCAGGAACTGCTGGAAGGCCGCTGCCGGGGTCACGGCACGCTCGGTGACGAGGTTGAGCTGGCCCTTGACGCGGGGGTCGACCACCACGTTGCGGCCGGTGATGGTGGCCATGGTGCGGGCCACGGCTTCGATCTCGGCGTTGGCAAAGTTCAGCGTGACCGGCTCGCCGGAGCGCACGCTGCCGGTGCGGGTGTCGATCGCGGTTTGTGCATTGATTTGGCCGCTGACGCAAGCCAGCAGGACGCTGGCAGCTATCGCTTTGAGAGCAAAATCGAGGCGGGGTGAGAGCAAGGAAGTCATAGGGTCAACCCACGGTGATGATGGAGCGCGCGCCGCTGCGCCGTCCAATGATGTTCAGAAGATTGGCCAGGGCCGCTTCGCGCTCGGGGGCGGCGCTGGCCTCGCCCGTGAAGCGCAGGCGCTGGCCCACCCATTGGCCCGAGCCGCTCAGCTGCAGGTGTCCGTCGAGCGTGCTCAGCGTGAGCGTGGGCACTTCGCCGCCCTGCACCGCCAGCCTGTAGCTGCCCATGGGGCGCAGGGTGGACAGGCGCGATGACATCGCCCGTGCGTCCAGTTGCGCCTGGCCTGCCAGCGCCATGCGGCCCGCGCTCCAGCGGGCGGTGAGGCCACGGGTCTGCAGCACCAGTTGGCCTTGGGGCTGCAGGGTGTTCCAGGGGGTGCCCAGCCCCGTCAGCACCGACGCGGGCCACAGGCTTTCGCCGTCGATCACGGTGAGCTGTGCACCGTACAGGCCCGCGCCGATCTGCAGTTGCAGCGGCTGGGGTGTGCAGCAGTCCGCATGGATCTGCGCGCGCAGGCCGCTGAAGCTGGGGCGTATGCGCCAGTCCAGGCGGCCGGGCAGGGCGGCGCGGTCTTGGCTGGCGCTGCCGCCGGTCAACACCAGTTGCGCCGACCCGGTCCATACCGTGCCGCGCGCCTGCAGCAGCTGCACCTGCCCCCCGGTGGCGTCAGTCACGCTGTGGGCCAGCCACTGCGCCGGCGCAAACACCACCATGGCGGGCAATACGCCTGCCAGGGCGCCCGCCAGCGCCCAGCCCCAGGCAGAGCGGGGCGTTTGCGAAGCAGGTGGTCGGTGTCGGGAATAAGTGGCCACGGGGTTGGGGGGTGCGTTCAGTGCGTGAAGTCGTGCAGGCAGTGCTGGTCAGGGCTGGGCGGGCGGCAGGGCCAGGACCAGCGTGCCATCCCAGCGCGGCATGGCGCGGGCGCTGCCCAGCACCACGGGTGCTGCCGCCCCGTTGGGGGTTGCGGGTGCGGCCGCGGCGCTGCGTGCCAGGCGCGCCTCGATGGGCGCTGCGCGCGCATTGCTGCGGGCCTGGGCCAGCCACTGGCCCAGCGCGTCGGCGGGGGCGCCCTTGAGTGTGACGGTGGCGCGGTCGCCGATGACATTGATCTGTGCCGTGTTGCCCAGGCGCTGCGCCAGTGCGGCACGCAGCGCACCCACCGAGTCGCCGCGCGTGTTGCGGGGGGTGGACTGCAGCTGCTGCGCTTCTGCGCGCAGGCTTTGCATCTGCTGAAGCTGGGCGTCGAGCTCTGCATGGCGCGCAGGGGCGGCGCGCAGCGTGGCCAGGGCCGGTGCCACGGCCACCCACCACAGCAGCGCGAACGCCACGAGACCGCCAGCGGCCAGCACCAGGGTCTGCTCGCGTGGGGCCAGGGTTTGCCAGCGGGCGCGCAGCGCGGCGCTGGACGACGGGCGGGTGCTCATGGTGCGCCTTTCGCAGTCGGTGGCAAGCGGCCTTCGGCGGCGCGCAGCAGCAGGCTGCCGTCGTCCACCCGGGCCTGGTAGCCCGCGGCCTGCAGGCTGGCAGACAGTGCGGTTTCTTCGTCCGGGCCCAGGGTCACGCCGCGCAGGCGTAGCTCGCCCGGGGTGTATTCGATGGCGGTGGGCTGGCGGCCGGCGGGCAGTGCTGCGCCCCCGGCGGCCAAGAGGGGCTCCAGGTCGCGGGTCGACACGCTGCCGGCGGCTTGCCGCAGCTGCGCCAGTTCGCGCTCCATCTGAACCGGTGCGTCGACCACCACCTGCACCTTGGGGAAGGTCTGCGTCAGCGTGGAGCGCACGGCGGCCTGCTTGGCCACCATGGCCTGGCGCTCCTGCCAGGCCCAGGCATTGAGGCCCACCAGATGCGCCACCACCAGCAGCGCGGCGCCCCAGCGTGCGGCGCGCCATTGCGGCGCATGCAGCAGCGCGCTGGCCAGGCTGCCCGCCTTGCGCAGGGCGCGTGTGCGGCCGGTGCTGGCCAGGTCGAATTGGGCCAGGTCCCAGTCGCTGCGCGCGGCATCCAGCGCGCGCTGGCTGGCGGTGTGCAGTGCCACGCGCTGCCCCAGGGTGCGCTCGGCCAGCGCTGCCACGGCGGGCTCGGCACGCACCACCAGGGCATCGTCCTCGTCGCCGGGCGCAGGGGGTGTGCCGGGGGCGCCGGCGCGGGCCAGCGCCAGGGCCATGTTCGACAGGGGCAGCACGGCCACGCCTTGGCTTGGGCCCTGGCCGGTGAGCACCACGCACGCGTCTTCGGGGGTGCCCAGTGCGCACAGTTCGGGGCGGCCGCTGGCAGTGGGGCCGGGCGCGAATTCAGGCACCACGCGCGCCACGCGGCGGCCCGCGGCCTCCAGGGCCTGCAGGTTTTCGCGCAGCCAGGCGCGGTCGCACACGGCCACCCACAAAGGCTCGCCCGCCTGCGCGCCGGGCTGCAGCGCGAAATGCAGCTGGCTGGCGTCGTCCAGAAGGCGGTCTTCCAGCAGGCCGTCGAGCACCGAGCGCAGGCGCGGCGTCTGCTGGCCGGCACCGAGCGCGATGCCCGGCGGCAGTTGCACGCGTTGCCACGACAGCGCGCGCGCGGGCACCACGGCCACCACCTCGCCGCCGGGGCGCGTGGGTTCAGGCAGCAGGGCCGCCGGGGCGGTGGCGTGTCGGATGGCAGTGTGGCCGTCCGCCGTCAGCGTGTAGCTGTACTCGGTGGCGGGGCCCGGACGGGCCGGCGGCAGGAAAAGGATGAGGGTGCTCATGGAGGGGTTTTGCGGGCCATTTTAGAGGGCGGACTTGACACTGTCGGGCCAACGCCGCCCAGGTGTCTCCAATCCGCTGCGTCTGGGCGCGGGTTCTATCGCGGCACCTGGGCCGTGCCGGGGCCGGATTCACGGTCGAAGGCCCCGCGTTCGCGCCACAGGGTGGTGACCTCGATGCCCTGTTTGCGGACCAGCGAGCGCTCGTCCACCATGGCATCGCCCAGCCGCAGCCGGCCGCGCACCTCGAAGTACGACGAGGCCACGGCCAGCGTGCTTTCGGGGATGTCGATGGTGGCGCCCAGCAGTTCGCGCACCTCGGACAGCGTGCGGAAGTGGCGCGACTCGCGGACCTGCAGGATCTTCTGGGCGCTGGCCATGTCGAGGCCGGCGATGGCCGCCAGCAGCACGTCGATGCCGGCCGTGTTGATGTTGACGGGAGTGTTGGGAGGCAACAACGACACATGGGGCGTGAGCGCAAGAACGGTGCTTTGCGACAGGCCCAGCCAGCCCAACTGCGTGATGGATGGCGGCATCAACGGGGCATTGCCGCTGTCTCCGCTGCCTGCAGCCTGGGCGCGCTGCATGCCGTCCACCAGTGCGCTCAGTTCCTGCTGCGGCAGGCCCAGCCGCTCGAACAGCCGCATGAATTGCCGCTGGCCCACGTCCTGCACCTTGCCGTTGACCACCAGGTTGGACAGGTTCAGCCGCCCCTGCGCGTCGGTGATCTGGCCCGAGAGGAACGCCTCTGTGGTGTCGGTGCTGGCATCGTCGACCTGGCTCACGTTCTTGTCGGCCGCCAGAAAGGTGGACAGGCGGGCCTCTTGCAGCGGCACGGCCCAGGGCTCGGCCAGGTGGTCCGCGCCGCCCGAGCGGCCGTCCTCGCGCAGGATCAGGCGCGAGAAGTCGAGCGAGCCGATGAGGATCCATGCCGACTGCACGCGCGCGCGCTCGGCCGTCTCGACCTCCACCGCCCGCCACTGCTGCCACATAGCCGACGCAGCGAACGTGGCCACGAGGGTGACGGTGAGCATGGCCAGCAGCAGCGCCGCGCCGCGCGCCTGGTGCAAGCGGCGCGCACCCGCCAGGGGCCGATGCCGCCGTGGGGCTGGGGTGACCTGCGCAGCGCACGGGGTGGCGCTGGCTGTGGGGCGAGCGGTGAGACCGCTGAGGTGGCCGGTCATGACCTGCCTCCGCCCAGCAGGGGGTTCACCCAGTCGCGCGTGAGCTGCCCGACCAGCGCCTGGCCCGGGGGCAGCGTGATCTGCAGGCGCACGCCGTCAGGGATGGCGGCCGTGGTGCTCTCGGCGGTGGTCGAGCCGCTGCTCGATTGCGCGTTGGACCAGGCACCGCCGCGGTAGTAGAAGATCTGCCAGTCCTGCAGCGGCAGCAGCGCCATCTCGTAGCGCCGCTCCGCGTCGCCAGGGGTGCGCGCCCACTGGGCGGCCAGCGCCCAGGCCTCTTGCCACTGAGCGCGCGTGCGCACCGGGGGCGATTGCCAGCGTACCCACTGGCCCGCGCCCTGCGCGCCGCGCAGCGTCCAGGCCACCACCAGCGCGCCCTCGTCGGGCACGGCACTGGTGCGGCGCGTCAGGCGCAGCACCTGGCCGTCCCAGTCGAGCGGCGTGGTGTTGGCAATCGGCATCAGTGCATCGAGGTCCGTGCCCCACTGGCCCAGGGACGACTGCAGCACCAGCATCTCATCGGCCCGCTGCCGCGTGATCTCCTGCGCCCGCACCATGCCATCGAGCCCGCGCCAGCTGAGGATGGCCAGCAGGCTCATCACCGCAATCGCGAGCAGCAGCTCGACCAGCGTGAAGCCGCGCGCAGTCTTCGAGGCCGATCTGCGTTGAGAAATACGGAACCGTTCACGTTGAGCTGATCCAAGCGCTGCGCGAGGCTTCGACAAGCTCAGCCCGAACGGTTTGGGCGTATGGGATACAGGGCCGCATGCAAGCGGCGCAGTGCAAGGCAAAGGCATCCGTGGAACTGACTTCTCCAAGCCACCGGGTGCGCCCCCCCAACGGGTGGAAGGCGCAAAGCGAATCGGGAGCCCTGCCAACGTGAAGCTGCGTGCAGACGTCGCAACCGGCGCGGCGCAAGGCGAGGGCACCCGTGGAACTGGCTTTGCCAGGCCACCGGGTGCGTCCCCCCCACGGGGGGAAGGCGCGAAGCGACTCAGGGGGGGCATTAATACCTTCCGATGATGGTCGAGACCCGCAGGATGGAGTTGTCCCCATCCAGCACCTGCGCATCCACCCGCCGAAAGCTCGGGTTGGGCGTGGGGCGCACGATCACGGCCACGGTGAGCTGCCGGCCCGCCTGCTCGCAGGTGAGCGTGCTGTCGCCCACGCTGGGCATCTGGCGCGACAGCCGGGCCTTGACCAGCTCGTTCTCGGCGCACAACTGGGCCAGCACGATGTCCGACTGGCGCAGCGCATTGCGCGTGAGGGCCGTGGTGGCCTGCAGGCCCGCCATGAGGGCGATGGCCACGATGCTCAGCGCGACGAGCACCTCGACCAGCGTGAAGCCCTGCTGGTGTTGCTGCGGCTGCGGGCGCCGTGCAACCTGCCTTGGATCGCCACTCACTGCACGGTCTCGACGGTGAAGGGCCGCACGCCGTCAGTGGCGACGCTCAGCGTGCGCTCAGGAAATGCCTGGTGCGTGATCAACACCTGCTGCCGGCCGATCAGCGGCTCCGGGCCCAGCACCAGCACGCCATTGCCGCGCACCGCCGTGCCGGAGTCGAGCCATTGACTGGGCAGCGTGGCCTGTGCGCTGGGCGGCAGGCCTTCGAACTGGAAGCCGCGCGGGTTGGCACGCCACACCACCGGTATGCCGCCTCCGCGGGACTGCGCGCGGGCCGACTCCAGCAGTGCGGCCAGCCGCGCCGCCTCTCGCTCGACCAGCGTCTGGCCGCTATCGCGCATGGCAATGCCCACCCCTGCCGTGGCCAGGGCGATGATGCTGACGACGACCAGCAGTTCCAGCAGCGTGAAGCCGCGCGAGCGAAGAGACATGGAGTCAGGACCTAGCGATGCACGTCACGCTGTGTGAACTCCGCCGCCGGGCCGCCCCAAGGCGGAACGCGGCCCCCTCGGGGGGCAGGGAGCGACACGCAGTGCGCGACCGTGGGGGCCCACATGACTATTGCCAGCTGCCGATGTCCGAGTCCTTGCCCTCGCCACCGGACTGGCCGTCGGCGCCGAACGACATCACGTCGATCTCGCCCTTGATGCCGGGGTTCAGGTACTGGTAGGGGCGGCCCCAGGGGTCGTTGGGCAGCTTCTCCAGATAGAGCTTCCAGTTGTTGGGCACGGGGCCGGCCGAGGGCTTGATGATCAGCGACTGCAGGCCCTGTTCGGCCGTGGGGTAGCGTTGGTTGTCCAGGCGGTACAGCTTGAGCGCCTGCATGATGTTGGTGATGTCGGTGCGGGCGGCAGTGACACGTGCGTCGTCGGCGCGTTCGAGCACATTGGGCACGATGAGGGCGGCCAGCACGCCGATGATGACGAGCACCACCATCAGCTCGATGAGGGTGAAGCCCCGGGCCAGACTGCGGCGGGCGGAGCGCAAGAGGAGAGGAAAGGAGGTGTTCACTGCTGGCGGTCTCTCGGATGGTCGGATCGCGTGAATCATAATCCCCGCATGGTGACCAATTCACACAGCAAATGGGGCGTACGCCTGGGGACTCTGGCGCTTTGGGCGGCGGCGGGCGCCAGCGTGGTGTTCTGGGGCTTGCGCCTGTCAGCTCCGGCCGCGGGTACGGCGGCGCCCGTGGTGCTCCCGGCGGCCGTGGCGCCCGACGCGCAAGCGCTGGCCCGTCTGCTCGGCGCCGTGCCTTCGGTGGCAGGGGCGGCACCTGCGGCGCCGGTGCCCACACTGGCCAGCCGGTTCGCGCTGATCGGGGTTCTGTCGGGCCGCACCAGTGGCGGCGGTGCGGCGCTGATCGTGGTGGATGGCAAGCCCGCCAAGCCCTTCCGGGTGGGGGCCGCGGTGGACGAAGGGCTGGTGCTGCAGGCGCTGGGCCCGCGCCAGGCGCAGCTCGGCGGCTCGATGGATGGCCCGGCCACGCTCACGCTGGACATGCCGCTCAAGAACTGACCCGGGTGTAAGAACGCGTAAAAGCGTTCCAGTGTCCCCGTTTTCCCCTCAAGCACCTGGGCGCAGTCGCTCAGGTCAATCCCAATGTCTCCCATTCGCCCCAGCTGGGTGCTGCCACGGGCCATTCCTCCGACCGCGGCAGCGCGCTGCCATGGGCACGCAGCCAGGCAACGCAGCGGATCACCCCGGCGTGCGTGATCCACACCACATCCGGCACGGTGCCGCCCGCCAATGGGGCCTGGGCGGCAAGGCTGGCGGCTGGACTGCAATGGGCGTCCAGCGCCGCGGCCACGCGTTGCAGCACCGAGGCCAGGTTGTCGCCGCCGCCCGTCCGGTAGTTGGCAAAGCTGGCGGTCCACGCATCGATCTCCGCACGGGCGATGGTGTCCCAGGCCCGTCCTTCCCAGGCGCCGAAATCCATTTCGACCAGCCGCGCGTCGGGTTTTGATGCCAGATCGGGCCGCAGCGCTTGCAGGCTCCGCGCCAGCTGCTCACATCTTTGTAGCGTGGAGTGGTGCACACGCGCCTGGCCGGGCAGGGCGGCCGCCAGGCGTGCTGCCGCGGCGTGTGTCGCTGCGGCGTCGGCAGATACATCCAGCGCCCCGTAACAGGTGCCGGGTGCCACCAGCGGCTGTGCGTGGCGCACCAGCCAGAGGCGGGGGCCGCGCACGGCGGCCGTGCCGGTCTGTGGATGTTTCACATCCAGCGCAGGGCCAGCGCTGCGCCCAGGTAAAAGCCGATCTCGCTGACCTGCTGCGTGGCGCCCAGGCAGTCGCCGGTAAAGCCCTGCAGCCGGCGCGCAAACCAGCGCGCCATCCAGGCCGCCGACACGCCACTCAATGCGATGGAGGCCGTCAGATAGACCGCTGGCTGGGCATACGCCACCAGCGCCAGCGGCACCAGGCACCAGGCTACGGCAGCGGCCAATGCGCCACCCGAGATCTGGTCGGCCAGCGGCTTGCTCTTGGAGCGGGCCGTGTCGCCCACATGCGGCAGGCTGCGCACGATGAACAGCGGCCACAGGCGCGACAGCACATGCGCGCCCACCAGGGCCGACGTGGCGGCCAGCAGGCTGTGGGCGCCCAGCAGCGACAGCAGGCTGAGCTTGGCGAGCAGGGCCAGCACCAGCGCCATGGCGCCGTAGGCCCCGATGCGCGAGTCTTTCATGATGTCGAGTGCGCGCTCCCGGTCGGCACTGCCGCCCAGGCCGTCGGCCACATCGGCCAGCCCGTCTTCATGGAAGCCGCCCGTCATCAGCACGGTGGCCACCGTGCACAGCACCGCCGCCACGGCGGGGGCCCACGGGCTGGGAGCCAGCGCCCAGTGCAGGGCCGCATAGACGGCCACCGACAGCAGCGCCGCCAGCCAGCCGATGCCCGGAAAGTGCGCCGCGCTGGCGCGCAACATGGCGGGGCTGAAGCCCACCCAGTCGGCCAGCCGGCCGGTGACCGGAATGCGGGTGAAGAACTGCACGGCCAGCAGGTAGTGGCGCAGGGCTTGCATGGCGTGCGTGACCTGGAGTGCGGTGGGGGTTTGCTACAATTTTTATAGCTTCTAGCGCTTGTCTATCAAGCGGTAGAGGCCATTTTTGTGCATTATTTGGAGCGCAGGAACAGGCGGTAGGCCGGGTTCAGCGTCTCTTCCACATACGGGTAGCCCAGCGTGGCCAGGAAGGCGTCGAACGCGGCCTTGTCCTCGGCGGGCACCTGCATGCCCACGAGGATGCGGCCATAGTCGGCGCCCTGGTTGCGGTAGTGGAACAGGCTGATGTTCCAGGTGGGCTGCATCAGGCTCAGGAACTTGAGCAGCGCGCCGGGGCGCTCGGGGAAGGTGAAGCGCATCAGCCGCTCGTCCTGCGCCAGTGCCGAATGGCCGCCCACCAGGTGGCGCAGATGCTCCTTGGCCAGTTCGTCGTGGGTGAGGTCCAGCGCCTCGAAGCCGTGGCGGCCGAAGTTGCCGGCGATCTCCGTCGACTCGCCCCGGCCGTTGGTGGTCAGGCCCACGAACACATGCGCACGGGACTCGTCGCTGATGCGGTAGATGAACTCGGTCACGTTGCGCGGGCCGCCGGGCAGGCCGCCCACCACTTCGCAAAAGCGGCGGAAGCTGCCGCGCTCCTCGGGGATGGTGACGGCGAACAGGGCTTCGCGCTCTTCGCCCACTTCGGCGCGCTCGGCCACGAAGCGCAGGCGGTCGAAGTTCATGTTGGCGCCGCACAGGATGGCGGCGTAGGTCTCGCCCGTGGTCTTGTGCTCGGCCACGTACTGCTTGATGGCGGCCACGGCCAGTGCGCCGGCGGGCTCGACGATGCTGCGCGTGTCCACGAAGATGTCCTTGATGGCTGCGCAGACGGCGTCGGTGTCCACGGTGATGAACTCGTCCACCAGGCCGCTGGCGACGCGGAAGGTCTCTTCACCCACGAGCTTGACGGCCGTACCGTCCGAGAACAGGCCGACGTCGGGCAGCGTGACGCGCTGGTGGGCGTTGACGGACTGGATCATCGCGTCCGAGTCGTTCATCTGCACGCCGATCACCTTGATCTCGGGCCGCACGGCCTTGATGTAGTTGGCCACGCCCGAGACCAGCCCGCCGCCGCCGATGGCCACGAACACCGCATCGAGCTGGTTGCTGCCCAGACTTTGCAGCTGGCGCAGGATTTCCATCGCAATGGTGCCCTGGCCTGCGATCACGTCCGGGTCGTCGAAGGGGTGCACGAACGTCAGGCCCTGCTCCTGTTGCAGGCGGGCCGCGTGTTCGTAGGCGTCGGAGTAGCTCTCGCCGTGCAGCACCACATCGCCGCCCAGGGTGCGGACCGCATCGATCTTGAGTTGCGGTGTCGTGGTGGGCATGACGATCACCGCGCGCGTGCCCAGCTTGTGGGCGCTCATGGCCACGCCCTGGGCGTGGTTGCCAGCCGACGCGCAGATCACGCCGCGCGCCAGTTGCTCCGGCGTGAGGTGCGCCATCTTGTTGTAAGCACCGCGCAGCTTGAAGCTGAACACCGGCTGCTGGTCTTCGCGCTTCAAAAGCACCTTGTTGTGAAGGCGCCGGCTCAGGTTGTTGGCAGGCTCCAGCGCCGACTCGACGGCCACGTCGTACACGCGGGCGGTCAGGATCTTCTTGAGGTAGTCGGCGGGAGTCAGGTGCTGGGTCATGGCGGGCAGGCAGGCTGTGGAGCGCCGCCGGTTGGCGGGGCTCACATCATAGAGGGTGGGCCTTTGGGGGCTGGACCAGTGCTGTGTGCCGCCCATGGCCAGACGCAGCCGGGCAAAAAAAAGCCCCGGGCCGTAAGGCCAGGGGCTGAATCCATCCTTTGAGGAGATGGAGGAGACAATCGGTGCGTGGCAGGCCGTGAACGCGGAGCACTTCAGGCCGTGCCGTCTGCATCTTCAGCAATCACTGAAAAAAGCAGCGCATGTCCAGAAGTTTACCGCGAGACTTGTTGCGATGCAGCAAAATCTGCAGCAAATTCCCGCCGCGCGGTCAATCCGTGCGAAAAAAACCACGTCATCAAGGAGAAACATCAATGGAATGCACAGTCAGCTGGACCGGTGGCGCAGGAACGCGCTCGGGCATGGGCTTCGTGGCCGAGACCGGCAGCGGCCACGTCCTCACCATGGACGGCGCGCCCGATGCCGCCAACCCGGCCAACGGCGGCCAGAACCTGGCGCCCCGGCCCATGGAGACCGTGCTGGCGGGGACGGGCGGCTGCACGGCCTACGACGTGGTGCTGATCTTGAAGCGCGGCCGCCACGACGTGCGTGGCTGCAGCGTCAAGCTGACCACCGAGCGCGCGCAGACCGATCCGAAGGTGTTCACCAAGATCCACATGCATTTCACGGTGACGGGCAAGGCCATTCCGGCCGTGGCCGTGGAGCGCGCCATTGCCATGAGCCACGACAAGTACTGCTCGGCCAGCATCATGCTGGGCAAGACGGCTGAAATCACGACCGGGTTCGAGGTGCTGGAGGCCTGATTTGAAGCGCTGCCGGTCCACTGGCGGGGGGGTGGCCGGCCCCCTGGTCCCCCTTGTTACCTCATGGACCGGCCATTCTCCCGGCCAGGGTGAACTGGCTGGCTGGCTGACTGATCGGCCCGGCCGGGCCGAGTCGATCTGGCTCAGAGGTAGTGCGCCGTCGTGGTCATCACCTTGGCCGCCACCTTCATCGCCGCGCGGGCTGGGAACGGCAGCTCCACGGCCCCGGAGGCGCGGGCCTGCGCGGCATGGCGCTCTTCATCGTCCTTCATCCGGGCCACTACGGCGCGTGAGGGCACATCCTGCACCGGGAGCCGGTGCAAATGGCTGGCCAGATGCGCCGCCACCTGTTTTTCCGTTTCTGCAACGAACCCCAGGCTGGCGCGGTCACTGATCTTGGCCGCCACCAGTCCCAGCGCAAATGCCCCTGTGAACCACAGGGGGTTGAGCAGGCTGGGCCGCGAACTCAGGGCATCCAGCCGCTGCTGGGTCCATGCCAAGTGGTCCGTCTCTTCACGCGCTGCTTCCAGCAAATGGGCGCGCAGCGCGGCGTCGCGCGTCACCGCCGCCTGGGCGGTGTAGAGCGCCTGGGCGCACACTTCGCCCACATGGTTGACGCGCATCAACGCACCCGCCAGCCGTTTGTCGGCAGGGCTCAGGGAGGGCTCAGCCAGGCCGTGCGCCGGCGTCGGTGCGCCTGCGCGGGGCTTGGCGAAAAGTGTGCGGAGCGCGTTATCGGCCGCAGTGAGCAAAGAATCCATGGTTGCTTTCGGAATGACAAGGGTCTGGAAACACAAGTTGCACATGGATACATGTGCGCGCTCTTGTTTTTGGGCTTGTCGCAAGGCGAAGAAGCGATTTTGCCGGTGCGCACTTAAATGTTGCAACACTGCAACGGATTTCCCCTTTCGGGCCGATTGTGGGTGAATTCCTTTGCGAAACCCGGCTGGGTCTGGTGCAATAAGAACAACTTCCCCACCAGGAGGTTGGCCCGGGGAACCGGCGGGACTGTGCAGGTGTGCATTCACCATAGACCCCCCGTACCGGCGCCCTATGTTTAACCTTGGAGTAACTCGCAATGAAAAAATCCCTGATTGCCCTGGCTGTGCTGGCTGCTTCCGGCGCTGCAATGGCTCAATCTTCCGTGACCCTGTTCGGCGTGGTTGATGCAACCTACGCTTACGGTAACGGCAGCGTCGCTAACCGTTCGCAACTGACGAACTCCGGCTACAACAGCAGCCGTCTGGGTTTCCGTGGCGTTGAAGATCTGGGTGGCGGTCTGTCCGCTTCGTTCTGGCTGGAAGCTGGTCTGAACAACGACAACGGCACCGGCGGCGTTACCAACACCAACAACCAAGCGGCTACCAGCTCTGGCGGCGGCCTGACTTTCAACCGTCGTTCGACGGTCAGCCTGAACGGCGGCTTCGGTGAAGTGCGTCTGGGCCGTGACTACACCCCACAATTCTGGAACCTGACCGTGTTCGATCCGTTCGGCACGAACGGCGTTGGCACGACCGTGACCCAAACGGCTAACCTGGGTGGCCCAACCAACACCCGCGCTTCGAACGCCATCGGCTACTTCCTGCCAGGCAATCTGGGCGGCTTCTACGGCCAAGCACAGTACTACATGGGTGAAAACCTGAGCAACGCTGCCAACAAGAAGGACGGCAACGGCCTGGCAGCTCGCGTTGGTTACGCTAACGGCCCCATCAATGTGGCCCTGGCTCTCTCGCAAACCAAGTTCCTGAATGCAGACATCAAGTCCTGGAACCTGGGTGGTCAGTACGATCTGGGCGTTGCCAAGATCATGGCTCACTACAACCAAGACGACGTGAAGAACGGACCTGAAGGCAAGGGCTTCCTGATCGGTGGTCTGGTTCCTGTTGGCGCCGGCGAAGTCCGCCTGTCGTACTCCACGTACGAAATCGAAGTTCCCGGTGCAGATCCACGTGCGAACAAGTTCGCTCTGGGCTATGTCCACAACCTGTCGAAGCGCACCGCTGTGTACGCTACTGTTGCTGCTGTGAAGAACAAGAATGGCTCCGCCATCGCTCTGAACAACGCAGTGACCGCAGCTGGCCGCAACTCCAGCGGTTACGACTTCGGTATCCGCCACAGCTTCTAATATCAAAACTGGCTTATGGCCAGTTGAGATATCAAAGCAAAGAAAAAGCCACCTTCGGGTGGCTTTTTTTTGTCTGCTCGAAAAGCTTGCGAAAGACAGTGCGTGCTTGAGTGTGAATACGTGAATACGTGAATACGTGAACATGTGAACACGTGAGTGCGTGAGTCGTGCGATCAGCGAGGGGTCAGAGCACATCGCAAAGAGGCTGCGCACCCTGTCCCGTTATTGGGGCATCGCGGCTATTGTCTGGTGCCCAGACCGCTCGACAAGCTTGCACATGGATGCTGCTGCGCCACGGCCATCCATCAAGTCCGCAGAGCCTCTGGTTTCTTCGTCGGATATCAGTGGTAACTCCGTGCACATCAAGACGGCCAAAGCGGCACAACCCGGTTGATTTGGCCCCTCCATCCGCAGCATTCGACGGGTTCGCAGCCGCCGCGCGACTTGATATGGCTGTCACGTATTTCTTGGCACCATCTTTGCATGCAGTACAGGGTCGAAACGGCTTTCATAGGCCCTTCAGGACACCCGGGATTCAGGGATTTCCCGTTGGCTATAGAGCAACCTTTACTGCATAGTAAAACTTTTAAATCTAGAGGGTTCCATGAAACTCAAATACAGTCTTTTGTCGGTGGCTGCGGCTGCAGCCGTGCTGGCGTCGCCAGCGTTGCATGCCAAGCCATTCAAATGGGCAAGCCAGGGAGAGATCTCGACGTGGGACATCCATTCCCAGAACAACGCGCTGCAAAACGGCATTCACGCGAACGTGTACGAGACCCTGGTTTACTACAACAGCAAGACGTTTGATGTGGAGCCCGTGCTGGCCACCTCCTGGAAGGAAGTGAGCCCCACGCAGGTGCGTTTTACCCTGCGCCAGGGCGTCAAGTTCCATGATGGGTCGACACTGACCACCGACGACGCGGTCTACTCCATCCAGCGCGCGATGGCCAAGACCTCCAACTTCACGCCCTACGTGCAGGGCATCAGCAAGGTCAACAAGGTCGACGCACAGACCTTCGACGTGATCCTGTCCGCACCCAACCCCGTGCTGCTGCGCCAGATGACCGAGCTGCGCATCATGAGCAAGGCCTGGGCCGAAAAGAACAAGTCGGTCGAACCCAAGGACATCAAGGGCTCGGACGAAAACTTCGCCCACCGCAATGCCATGGGCACCGGCCCTTACACGTTGGACTCGTGGCAGCCTGACGTGAAGATGGTGTTCAAGCGCAACCCCAACTGGTGGGGCAAGATGGACGGCAACGTGACCGAGATCACCTACACGCCGATCAAGTCCAATGCGACGCGGATCGCCGCGTTGATCTCTGGCGAAGTCGACATGGTGCTTGACCCCACACCCCAGGATCTGGGCCGCCTGCGCGCCAGCCCTGACCTCAAGGTGATCGACGGCATCGAGAACCGCACCATCTTCCTGGGCATGGACCAGTTCCGCGAAGAACTGCCAGGCTCCAACATCAAGGGCAAGAACCCGCTCAAGGACGTGCGCGTGCGCAAGGCCCTGTACCAGGCCATCGACGCGGACACCATCTCGCGCAACATCATGCGCGGTCTGGGCAAGCCCACTGGCACCATCGTGGCACCCCAGGTGGCGGGCTACACCGAAGCCGTGGGCAAGCGCTTCCCGTACAGCGTCGAGGCTTCCAAGAAGCTGCTGGCCGAAGCCGGCTACCCCGATGGCTTCGAAGTGGACTTCGCCTGCCCGAACAACCGCTACATCAACGACGAAGCTATCTGCCAGGCCGTGACCGCGATGTGGTCGCGCGTGGGCGTGAAGGCCAAGCTGCGCACCTTGCCGCTGGTCAACTACTTCCCGATGATCCAGCGCTACGAAGCCAGCATCTACATGCTGGGCTGGGGCGTGCCGACCTTCGACGCGCTGTACAGCCTGCAATCGCTCACCCGCTCGGTGGGCCAGGGCGGCGACGGCAACTACAACGTGGGCCGCTACAGCAACCAGCGCATGGACTATCTGGTCGACCGCATCAAGGCAGAGACGGACGCACCTGTGCGCACCCGCATGCTGACCGAAGCGCTGCAGCTGTCCAACGACACCGTGTCCCACCTTCCTTTGCATGACCAGGTGATCCCATGGGCCATGAAGAAGAACGTGGAGCTTGTCCACCGCGCCGATAACCGCGTGGATATGCGTACGGTCAAGGTGAACTGATTTATTCTCGACACACTGAGAGCAAGGGCCCCAGGGCCCTTGCTCTCTTTGGTTTAGTTTGACGACGTATTGCCCACCGGCGTCCCCGCCATCAAAAGTGGCTGCGGCGTCCCTATCGAACACTCACTCGACTTCCCGATGCTCGCCTTTATATTGCGCCGCCTGATCCAGGCTGTGATTGTCATGGTCACGGTGGCCTTCATCTCCTTCATGCTGTTCCAGTATGTGGGCGACCCCGTGGTGTTCCTTTTGGGGCAGGATGCCACCGCTGACCAGATCCGGGAGCTGCGCGCTTCCCTGGGCCTGGACAAACCCTTCTTCGTACAGTTCTGGCACTTCCTCGTGAACGCAGCACAGGGCGAATTCGGCCTGAGTCTGCGCCAGGGTGCCAAAGTGTCCCGCCTCATCGCAGAACGCTTTCCGGCGACGCTGGAGCTGGCGCTTGTGGCGGCCGTGCTGGCGCTGGTCATTGGTGTGCCCATGGGTGTGTATGCAGCGCTCAAGCGCGGCACCTTCGCCAGCCAGCTGTTCATGACGCTGTCGCTGCTGGGTGTGTCGCTGCCGACCTTCCTCATCGGCATCCTGCTCATCCTGGTGTTTGCGGTCACGCTGGGCTGGTTCCCAAGCTTCGGCCGGGGCGAGGTGGTGCAGCTGGGCTGGTGGAGCACGGGCCTGCTCAAGGCCAAGGGCTGGCACCACATCACGCTGCCGGCCATCACGCTGGCGATCTTCCAGCTCACGCTGATCATGCGGCTGGTGCGCGCCGAGATGCTGGAAGTGCTGCGCACCGACTACATCAAGTTTGCCCGCGCCCGCGGCCTGTCCAACCGGGCCATCCACTTCGGCCACGCGCTCAAGAACACGCTGGTGCCCGTGATGACCATCACCGGGCTGCAGCTCGGTGGCCTGATCGCATTTGCCATCATCACCGAGACCGTGTTCCAGTGGCCCGGCATGGGCCTGCTGTTCATCCAGGCCGTGACGTTCGCCGACATCCCCGTGATGGCCGCTTACCTGTGCCTGATCGCCCTCATCTTTGTGGTGATCAACCTGGTGGTCGACCTGCTGTATTTCGCCGTGGACCCCCGTCTGCGCGTGGGCAAGGCAGGGGGGCACTGATGAACTTTCCCCTGAGTCGCTTCGCGCCATCTCCCCAGAGTGGGGACGCCCGCACCGCAAGGGCTGGACACGCCGCCTGCGCGGCGGGGCGGCCCTTGCGCGGGAGCGCTGGCCTGGGCCGCGCCGGTTTCGCCGGCTGTGGGTGTTGCACGAACTTTCTGGACGCCTGAAATGCAGTCGCTGAAATACAAAGCCGGAGGCCGGGCGTTCGCGCAGATCGCGCAGTTCCACCCCGAGCTGACCGCGCTGCGCCGCGACCTGCATGCGCACCCCGAACTGGGCTTTGAAGAGATCTACACCGGGCACCGGGTCAAGGAAGCCCTCCGCGTGTGCGGCGTGGACGAGATCCACGAAGGCATCGGTCGCACCGGCATCGTCGCCACCATCCGGGGGCGCAGCACCTCCAGCGGCAGCATGGTCGGCCTGCGCGCAGACATGGATGCACTGCCCCTGGCCGAACACAACGACTTCTCCTGGAAGTCGTGCAAGCCCGGCCTGATGCACGGCTGCGGCCACGACGGCCACACCGCCATGCTGGTGGGCGCTGCGCGCTACCTGGCCGAGAGCCGCAATTTCGACGGCACGGCAGTGCTGGTGTTCCAGCCCGGCGAAGAAGGCCTGGCGGGCGCACGCGTGATGATGGAAGACGGCCTGTTCGACCGGTTTCCGGTGCAGTCCATCTACGCCATGCACAACTGGCCCGCGATGAAGCCCGGCACGGTGGGCATCAACTCCGGCCCCATGATGGCTGCGGCCGACCGCTTCACCATCGAGATCACAGGCCGCGGCGGCCATGGCGCCCATGCCTACCAGACGGTGGACGTGCTCGTGGTGGCGGCCCACATCATCACGGCGGCGCAAAGCATCGTGTCGCGCAATGTGCGCCCCATCGAAAGCGCCGTGGTCAGCATCTGCGCGGCGCAGGCGGGCGACCTGGGCGCCTTCAGCGTGCTGCCCGGTTCCGCCACGCTGGTGGGCACCGTGCGCACCTTCGACCCTGTCGTGCAGGAGATGGTGGAAAAGCGTCTCAAGGAGCTGTGCAACGCCATCGCCCTGGGCTTCGGCGCCACCGCCACCGTGCACTACGAACGCATCTACCCCGCCACCATCAACAGCGAGAGCGAGGCCGTCTTCGCGGGCGATGTGGCCGAATCGCTGCTGGGCGCAGACCATGTGGTGCGCGACCTCGAACCCAGCATGGGCGCGGAAGACTTCTCCTTCATGCTCCAGACCCGCCCCGGTGCCTACCTGCGCATCGGCCAGGGCACGGGTGCCAGCGGCAGCGCGCTGCACAACAGCCGCTACGACTTCAACGACGACATCCTGCCGCTCGGTGCTGCACTGCACGCAAGCCTGATCGAGCAGTCGATGCCTTTGGCAATGCCCTGAGCGCTGGCCGCTTCGCGCACTGCCTTATCCCATTCCCCTGGATGTACACCCCTTCCGCATCCTTTTTCACCACGAGGAGATTTCCATGAAGTTCCAGAAAAAAGCCGTCCTGGCTGCATTGTTTGCCGCGATGGCTGCAGGCAGCATGGTCGCCAACGCGCAGACCATCCGGATCGCCAACCAGGGTGACGCGCTCTCCATGGATCCGCACTCGCTCAACGAATCGCTCCAGCTGAGCGTGACCAGCAACGTGTACGAGCCACTGGTCGGCCGCAACAAGGACCTGAGCGTGGCGCCTGCACTGGCCACGGCCTGGAAGCAGACGGCACCCACCGTGTGGCGCTTCGAGCTGCGCAAGGGCGTGCTGTTCCATGACGGCACGCCTTTCACCGCCGACGACGTGGTGTTCAGCTTCGGCCGCATGAAGGGTGAAGGCTCGGACATGAAGGCCACCAACAGCGACATCAAGCAGGTGCGCAAGATCGACGACCACACCGTCGAAATCGAAACCGTGGCGCCCCAGCCCATCCTGCCCGACGTGATCACGACCTCGTTCATCATGAGCAAGAAGTGGTGCGAGACCAACCAGGCCGTGACGCCCGTGGACCGCCGCAAGGGCATCGAGAACGCAGCCTCGTTCCGCTCCAACGGCACCGGCCCCTTCCGCCTGCGCGAGCGCCAGCCCAACGTGCGCTCGGTGTTCGTGCGCAACGGCTCCTACTGGGGCAAGATCGAAGGCAACGTGAGCGAGGTGGTGTTCACCCCCATCTCCAACGACGCCACGCGCGTGGCGGCCCTGCTGTCTGGCGAAGTGGACGTGATGGAGCCCGTGCCGGTGCAGGATATCGACCGCGTCAACAGCAGCGCCAACACCCGTGCGGTGACCGGCCCTGAGCTGCGCACCATCTTCCTGGGCATGGACCAAAAGCGCGACGAGCTGCTGTACTCCAACGTCAAGGGCAAGAACCCCTTCAAGGACAAGCGCGTGCGCCAGGCCTTCTACCAGGCCATAGACATCGAAGGCATCAAGAAGACCGTGATGCGTGGCGCGTCCAACCCTTCCGCGCTGATGGTGGGCCCTGGCATCAACGGCTTCCAGCCCGAGACCAAGCGCCTGCCGTACGACGTCGAAGCGGCCAAGAAGCTGATGGTCGAAGCGGGCTACCCGAATGGTTTTGAAGTGTCGATGAACTGCCCGAACGACCGTTACGTGAACGACGGCCGCATCTGCCAGACCGTGGCCGCCAACCTGTCACGCATCAACGTCAAGATCAACCTGCAGGCCGAAACCAAGGGCACCTACTTCCCCAAGGTGCTGCGCCGCGACACCAGCTTCTACATGCTGGGCTGGACGCCCACGACCTACGACTCGCACAACGCGCTCAATGCGCTCATGATCTGTCCGGACGAAAAGGGTGGCGCGGGCCAGTTCAACCTGGGCGCGTACTGCAACCCCAAGCTGGATGAGCTGACCAAGAAGGTCCTGGTCGAGACCGACAAGGCCAAGCGCGACGCCATGATCAAGGAAGCGTTCGATCTGCACAGCGCCGACATCGGCCACCTGCCGCTGCACCAGCAGGCCCTGGCCTGGGGCGTGAACAAGAACGTGAAGCTCGTGCAGATGGCCGACAACTTCATGTACTTCAAGTGGATGAGCATCACCAAGTAAGCCGCCGGCCACGAAGCAAAGAAGTCTGTACGTCAAGCGAAAGACATCGAGAGAACGACAACCGTTTCTTTTGACAATCCACACCACCGCGCGGCCGCTACCCGGGCCCTGCGGTGGTGACTGTTTACTGGTTCCCCACAATGAAAACAACCCTTGCCCGATGGTTTGACAGCGATGTCGGCTACAGCTTTCGCACCTCTCCGGTGGCGATGGTGGCCGCCGCGATCGCGCTGATCTGCGTGTTCTGTTCGGTGTTTGCCGGATGGGTCGCACCCCACAACCCGTTCGACCTTGCCACGCTGGAACTCAGCGACGCGCGGCTGCCGCCCGCCTGGAGCGCCGAAGGCTCCATGAAATACCCCCTGGGCACCGACGACCAGGGCCGCGACATCCTTTCCGCGGTGATTTACGGCGCACGCATTTCGCTCGTCGTGGGGCTGGCCTCCGTGGTGCTGTCCGTCGTGGTGGGCGTGGCCTTCGGCCTGCTCGCGGGTTTTCGCGGCGGCTGGATCGATGCCGTGCTCATGCGCCTGTGCGACGTGATGCTGTCCTTTCCCGCCATCCTGGTGGCGCTGCTGATCGCCGGTGTGGGCCGTGCGCTGTTCCCCAACGCCCATGAGTCGCTCGCCTTCGGCGTGCTGATCATCTCCATCTCGCTCACCGGCTGGGTGCAGTACGCGCGCACGGTGCGTGGCTCCACGCTGGTCGAGCGCAACAAGGAATACGTGCAGGCCGCCCGCGTGACGGGCGTGTCGTCGCTGCGCATCATGCGCAAGCACGTGCTGCCCAACGTCATGGGCCCGGTGCTGGTGCTGGCCACCATCCAGGTCGCCACGGCCATCATCACCGAAGCCACGCTGTCCTTTCTGGGCGTGGGCGCGCCGCCCACATCGCCCTCGCTGGGCACGCTGATCCGCATCGGCAACGACTACCTGTTCTCGGGCGAATGGTGGATCACCGTATTCCCCGGCGCCATGCTGGTGCTGATCGCCTTGTCGGTGAACCTGCTCGGCGACTGGCTGCGCGACGCCTTGAACCCACGCCTGCGCTGAGCACATGGCCCCCACGCTCCGCACTGTCGTGTCGTCGCTGGCCCCCAAGGGGGCAGGTTTCGCCTTGGGGCGGCCCGGCGGCGAAACCACCGCCTCGTGCCTCCAAAGATAAAAACGGTACACCCATGAGTCTTCTCGAAGTCAAAAACCTCGTTGTCGAATTTCCCAGCCGCCGCGGTACCCTGCGTGCGCTGGACGACATCTCCTTTTCCATCGCACCCGGCGAGATCCTGGGCGTGGTGGGAGAGTCCGGCGCCGGCAAATCCCTTACCGGCGCGGCCATCATCGGCCTGCTGGAGCCGCCGGGCCGCGTCGCCTCGGGCCAGATCCTGCTCGAAGGCCAGCGCATCGACAACCTCAGCAATGAAGAGATGCGCCACATCCGCGGCCGCCGCATTGGCGCGATCTTTCAGGACCCGCTGACCTCGCTGAACCCGCTGTACACCGTGGGCCGCCAGCTCACCGAAACCATCCTGGCCCACTTGCCTGTGACGCCCGCCGAGGCCCGCCAGCGCGCCATTGCGCTGCTGCAGGACACCGGCATTCCGGCTGCGGCAGAGCGCATCGACCACTACCCGCACCAGTTCTCCGGCGGCATGCGCCAGCGGGTGGTGATCGCCCTGGCGCTGGCGGCCGAGCCCAAGCTCATCGTCGCCGACGAGCCCACCACGGCGCTCGATGTGTCCATCCAGGCGCAGATCATCACGCTGCTAAAAAACATCTGCAAATCGCGCGGCGCCGCCGTGATGCTGATCACCCACGACATGGGCGTGATCGCCGAGACCTGCGACCGCGTGGCCGTGCTGTACGCCGGCCGCGTGGCCGAGATCGGCCCGGTGCACGATGTGATCAACAAGCCGTCGCACCCCTACACCAGCGGGCTCATGGCCTCCATCCCCGACATGGAGCAGGACCGCGAACGCCTCAACCAGATCGACGGTGCCATGCCCCGCCTGAACGCCATCCCCAAGGGCTGCGCCTACAACCCCCGCTGCCCCAAGACCTTTGACCGCTGCATGACCGAACGCCCTGACCTGATGCCGGCGGGCTCCACCCGCGCTGCCTGCTGGCTGCACGCCGGTGCATCCGCGACGACTGCTGCCGCCACCGCCGGAGTGACCGCATGAGCGCCGCCACCACCACGACCCACGCCGCCGCAGCGTCCACACCGGTGAAAAGCAACGCCCTGGTGCAGGCGCACGACCTCGCCAAGACCTTCGACGTATCGGCCCCCTGGCTCAACCGCGTGATCGAACGCAAGCCCCGCACGCTGCTGCACGCGGTGGACGGCGTGAGCTTCGAGATCGAGAAGGGCAAGACCCTGGCGCTGGTGGGCGAGTCCGGCTGCGGCAAGAGCACCGTGGCGCGCCTGCTGGTGGGCCTGTACGAGCCCACGCGCGGCGGCCTCACGTTCGACAAGCAGGATGCGCACGCCGCGTTCAAGGGCAACGATGCCCGCGCCATGCGCCGCCGCATCCAAATGATCTTCCAGGACCCGTACGCCAGCCTGAACCCCCGATGGCTGGTCGAAGGCATCATCGGCGAGCCGCTCAAGGAGCACGGCCTCATCACCGACAAGGCCGAGCTCAAGCAACGCGTGGGCGAGCTGCTCAAGTCCGTGGGCCTGTCGCCGCTCGACATGGTCAAGTACCCGCACCAGTTCTCCGGCGGCCAGCGCCAGCGCATCTCCATCGCCCGCGCCCTGGCCACCGAGCCCGAGTTCCTGGTGTGCGACGAGCCCACCTCCGCCCTTGACGTGTCGGTGCAGGCACAGGTGCTCAACATCATGAAGGACCTGCAGCGCGAGCGGCAGCTCACGTACCTGTTCATCAGCCACAACCTGGCCGTGGTGCGCCACGTGAGCGACCAGGTCGGCGTGATGTACCTGGGCCGCCTGGTGGAGCTGGCCGACAAGCACACGCTGTTCAACACGCCGCGCCACCCCTACACGCGCATGCTGCTCGATGCCATCCCCAAGATGCACGACACCGGCAAGGCGCGCACGCCGGTGCAGGGCGAAGTGCCCAACCCGCTGAACCCCCCGCCGGGCTGCGCTTTCAACCCGCGCTGCCCGCACGTCAACGAGCGCTGCCGTGCCGAGCGGCCTGCGCTGCTGAACATCGGCGGCATCCGCATTGCCTGCCACGCGGTGGAGGAAGGGCGAATCTAGTACCGTGGGCCGTGGTGCAGCGGTAATACGAACGCTGCCGCGACGCATCCCATCATTTGACAAGGGCTCCTCACGGAGCCCTTGTGCGTTGTGCGTCGCGTTGTACAAAGCGTCGTGCTTGATGCGTGTGCATGGCGCTTGGTAGCAGTCAGTCCTCCGCGGCACCAGGCTTCGCTGCGGGCAAAGGGGCTGCGTCCCCTCAGGCCCCTTCCAGGTCCCGACATTTTCTGCCTGCCGCATGGAACGTCCGTGCCGAGCCGGTTACTCACGGCATGAAAGGAAATCTCCTGCCATGTCATCCCCCGTCAACGCCGGTGCACAGCTGCACGGCATTTCGCTCCAGCACAATTTTCAGCAAAGCCCCGTGGGCAGCCTCGGGGGCCGCACGGTGCAGCAGGCGCCTGCCCAGCCTCCGCGCAGCCTGGGCACTGTGCTGTCCGATATCGGGCGTGGCATCCAAAGCCTGGCATCGCGGGCCCTCAATGCCGTCACGCCGCACGGCGTGCGCACCGAAAGCAAATTCCGCGCGGGCCTGGAAGCGACCAGCGCCCACATGGGCAACCTGCTGGGCGCCATCTCGCATTCCTCCACGCACCAGGCCGACGGCGCGGCCGCCCAGAAGCTGCTGGGTGGTCTGCGGGACGTGGCCGCTCCGGTGACCAGCCGCGGCGTCAGCCTGGACACCGTCGTGCGCGAACGCACCACCGCCCAGCTCCAGCAGATGACCCCGGATGAGCGCCAGGCCCTGCACAAGGGCCTCGTCATGGCGGAGAACAGCGCCTTGAAGGGCGACCCCGTGCTCGCCGCCGTGCGCTCGGCCATGGAGCAGCATGCCATCGACCAGGGCATGGCCGCGCTGCAGGGCGACCTGGACCTGGCCATCGCGATGACCGCCAAGGAGGCGCAGGACACCGGCATCACGGGCCGGGCCTTCCAGCAGGTCTACGACACCGCACGCGAGGTGCTGCGCGACCAGGGCTTCGGCCACCTGCCCGACAAGGAGTTCAAGGAAATGCAGCGCGCCCTGGTGCTGCAGGCCGTGGAGGCGCGGGTGGGCGACGGCGACCCGGCCCAGGTGGTGCCGATGGCGCAGGTCATCAACCTGCTGCCCAGCAAGGAGCTGCATGCGCTGATGCACACCACCGCCCAGATCGGACCGGAAGACCCGACGGCCGCGCGCTTCGTGGTGAGCGGCGCCATCGGCGTGCGCGCCGAGAAGCTCGAGAAAGCCGTGGCCGACGGCTCGGCCGCGCTGCTGGCACGCCGTCTGCCGTCCGAGGACGACCCGAGTGGCATGCTCCATGCGCCGCAGGCCGTGGCGCGCGACATCGCCACCACCGGCAGTGCGCTGGCAGAGCTGCGCGCGCACTGCGACATCCACGGCATGCACTTTCCTGCGGCGCTGGAGGCGCCCGTGGAACAGTTGCAAGGGCATCTGCAGGCCTACCTGAACCCGACCCACCTGTCGCAGTTGCCCGAGCTGAGTGCCGGACAGCTGCACAGCCTGGGCGATGGCCTGCGCGGCCTGGGCGTGCAGGCGGGGCAGGCCGAGATCGCGGCCGATGCCACGCGCCGCCGCTCCGAAGCGATGGACGCAGGCGCGCAGGCCATGCAGCCCGCGCTGCAGGCGCTCGCGCAGGGCGACACCGCAGGTTTGCTGCGCGGCCTGGGCACGGCCCAGCCCGCGGCCAATGCGGCCCTCGACGTGCACATCCGCCTGGGCATGAAGGTCGAGGGCGCGGACGAGGTGATGGCCTTCCGCGAAAAGCTGGTGGGCCACGCCATCAAGGACCTGGACACCCCGGCGCTGCAGGCGCTGTCCGCGCGGCTGGGCAGCCCGGCCGCCGAAGCCCTGTCCGACGAACTCGCGTCGGCCGCCATGCCGCTGCTGGGCGGCTCGGATGCGATGGAGGCCTACGACAGCGGCCTGGGCCGGCAGATGTTCGACCGGGCCACCGACCTGGGCATGCTCAAGCACTGCGTCGACCAGCGGCTGGGCGAGCTGGGGGCCGCAGTGCCCGCGCCCGCCTGGGACGGAGCACCGGCCCCGGCGGGCGTGGTGCGCGACGTGTTCAGCGCCGTTCGTGTGGAGGACAACGCGGTGGTCGTGCGCTCGGGCACTGGCGGCCCGGCGGTGCAGGGCGCCGTGCAGGACAACCTCGACGGCATGCTGGCAGCGCCCGGCAAGGACCGCGAACACGAGGTGGGCGGTGTGAGCGAAGGCTTCGTCAAGGACCTGACGCGTGCGAGCTACACCGTGGCCGATGCGAGCGGCGTTGCTCGCCCCATGATCGACAAGGACAACCCCGACAAAGCCGGCAGCGTCCGCTCCGCAGCCGCGCAGCTGCGCGAGTTGGCGGGCGGTAACGAAGCGCTGGCGCTCAAGGTGTCTCGCCTGGCCAACCAGAACGTGCTGGCCGGCGTGCAGCAGGTGCTCATGTCGCAGCAGAGCCCGCTGCGCCTGCCCGACGGCACCCCAGGCCGGCTGATGGGGCCGGAGCGCATCGAGTACGCACTGTCGAGCGACGGCGAGGGCGGCATCGTGCTGCAGGTGAACTACGCGGTCCAAGGCGCCGATGTCTTTCTGCCCGCGCCGCGCAACGCCCACGAAGGCGTGGGCACGCCCGTGCAGCTTGATGCGGCGCAGAGCGGCGGGCAGTTCGCCTTTGCTCTGCACATCGGCGCGGACCTGGCAGTGAGCGTGCAGGAGCCCGTGCGCTTTACCTACGACGCTGCCCCGGCGGTCGTGTGACCCGCATCGTGTCCTGACGACCTCTTCCTCTTTTGCAAAAGCGATCCATCATTCATGTCCACCGCCGACCAACTTCTTCTTGATCTGGGCCAGACCGCGGGGCTGTCGCAGACGCTGCGATTCGACGCCCAGGGCTGCGCCCGCCTGGTGTTCGACACCAGCCTGGCCATCGACTTCGAGCGCGACGACGACGCGCGGGTCCTGCAGGTCTACAGCGTGCTCGGGCCGCTGCCCGCCCAGGGGCGGGAAGCGTTGTACCGGCGGCTGCTGGAAGCCAATCTGTTCGGCGCTGCCACCGCCGGCGCTACCCTGGCGGTGGACGGGCACACCCAGGAGGTGGTGCTGTGCCGCACCGTGGACGTCGAAGAGACCGGCGGGCCCGCATTCGTGCGGCTGGTAGAGGGCTTCGTGGCTGTGGCCGAAGACTGGAAAAAGCTGCTGCTCTCGGGCGGCGGTGCTGAATCCCCGGTACCGTCGGCAGGTTCGGGCCTGATGCCCGGCGGGATGATGAGCGTGCCCCTGAGCGGCTTTCTGCGCGCCTGACCCCGCTCTTACTCACGCTCAGTGCGGTGTGTGAAGCCTGGCTGCGCGGTCAGCGCCGCGCCGTACGCCGATCAAGCGTACCGCTTGGCCCGCAGGTTGTCCTTCATCTGCTGCAGGATGGGCTGCAGCGGGCTGCCGATGCGCAGGGCCACGCAGGTGGCCAACACGTCGATGATGAGCAGGTGCATGAGCCGCGACACCATGGGGCTGTAGCGGTCGTAGCCCTCGGGGTGGTCGGCCGCCAGGTGGATGGGGCAGGTGCTCGCCAGGGGCGAGCCGCTGGCGGTGATGGCAATGGTGGTGGCGCCGTTCTTGCGCGCGATGTCGGCGGCGTCCATCAGGTCCCGCGTGCGGCCCGAGTTGGAGATGATCACCGCGCAGTCGCCGGGGCCCAGCAGCGTGGCGCTCATCACCTGCATGTGGCCGTCGCTGGTGGCGATGGACGTGACACCCAGGCGAAAGAACTTGTGCTGCGCATCCTGCGCCACGATGCCGGAGTTGCCCACGCCGTAGAACTCGATGCGCTTGCCGGTTTTCCACGTGGCTGCAATGGCTTCGGCGGCGCGCTCCAGCGCCACGGTGCTGGCTGCATTGCGGTACTGCAAGAAGGCCGCCACGGCGTTGTCGACCACCTTCACCAGCACGTCGCCGGTCTTGTCGTCCGCATCCACGCTGCGGTGGATGAAGGGCACGCCCTCGCTCACGCTGCCTGCGAGCTTGAGCTTGAAATCCGCCAGCCCGTCATAGCCCATGCTGCGGCAAAACCGCACCACGGTGGGCTTGCTCACGTGGGCCCGCTCGGCCAGCTCGCGCACCGGCAGCCGCGCAAACGTGCGGGGGTCGGTCAGCACCAGCCGGCCCACGCGCTGTTCGGCGGGCGCCAACGAGGGGAGGGATGCGGTGATGCGTTCGAGCATGTCGGTAGGTGTGTGTCAGCCCAGGCCGGCGCCGGGCGGCTCACGGTGCATCGACGATGGGCGGGGCAGGGCTGTCATGGGGGCTCGGTGTGCGCCGCGCTGGCGGGCGGCGCGGGGGCGTTGTTCGACTAATGTAACTTGGTTCCCAACATTCCGGACCCGGGTGATTCCTCCCTTTCATCATGCTTGCAGCGGGGTTGCGGGCTTCCCCCCTGGCCCCTGTGGGGGACGGGCGATAGCATCCTTTCATTCTGTAATTCCGATACCAAGGAGCCTTCCATGCGCAAACCTCTGCTGAAACTACTGGCCGGTGCGGCTCTGACGACCGCCGCCTGCGGCAGCTGGGCCCAGGGCCAGGTCAACATCATCTGTTCCGTGCAGGCCGAGTGGTGCAACCTGATGTCCACCGTGTACGCCAAGACCACCGGCACCAAGGTCAACATGACGGCCAAGGGCTCGGGCGAGGCGCTGGCGCAGCTCAACGCCGAGAAGGCCAATCCCAAGACCGACATCTGGTTCGGCGGCACGGGCGACCCGCACCTGCAGGCCGCGGAGCAGGGCCTCACGCTCGAGTACAAGTCGCCGCAGCTCGCGCAGCTGTACCCCTGGGCGCAAAAGCAGGCCGCCGACTCCAAGTACCGCACCGTGGGCGTGTACCTGGGCCCGCTGGGCTTTGGCTACAACAAGGAGCTGCTGGCCAAGCGCAAGCTCAACCCGCCCCAGTCGTGGGCCGACCTGCTCAAGCCCGAGTTCAAGGGCGAGGTGCAGATGGCCAACCCCGCGTCGAGCGGCACGGCCTACACCATGATCGCCACGCTGGTGCAGATCATGGGCGAGGAAAAGGCGTTCGAATACCTGAAGGCGCTGCACCCCAACGTCAGCACCTACACGCGCTCGGGCACGGCCCCGGTCAAGGCGGCGGCGCGCGGCGAGACCACCATCTCGGTGAGCTTCGTGCACGACGTGACCACCGAGGCCGTCAACGGCTTTCCCGTGGCGTCCATCACGCCGTCCGAAGGCACTGGTGCCGAGGTCGGCTCCATGAGCATCGTCAAGAACAGCCCCAACGCCGAGGCGGCCAAGAAGTTCTACGAATGGGCGCTCACGCCCGGCGGCCAGCAGTTCGGCCTGGCAGCCAAGCAGTTCCAGCTGCCCAGCAACACCCAGGTGCCCAAGGACCCGCGCATGACGGACCCGGCCAAGATGAAGCTCATCAACTACGACTACGCCAAGTACGGCGCCAGCACCGAGCGCCGCCGCCTGATCGCGCGCTGGGAAAAGGACGTGCAGAACGCTGCGCGCTAAGGACTGGTGGTGTCGGTGACCGCGGCGGCGAACAGCGCAATTTCACGATCTCCTGCAACCCGCGCCTCGGTCAACCGACCCTTGTGGGTGTGGCTGGCCATCGGCGTGCTGGGCTACCTGGCCTTCCCCTGGTACGCCCAGCAGGACTCCAACGGCCTTCTGGCCATCGGCCAGGTCTTCAGCAGCGAGCAGGCGGGCAACGGGCTCATGCAGGCCGCGCTGCTGGGGCGCCCCTGGCTGTGGCTGGGCCTGGTGGGGCTGGCCATCGCAGCCGCAGGCGCCGTCCTGCCTGCAGGCCGGCGGCAGGGCGCGGTGCTGGCAGTGGGCGGGGCCGTGGGCCTGCTGGCGCTGCTGCTCAGCGGCTTTGCCATCGGCGGGCGGGGCTGGGCCTTCGACTGGTTGAACCAGATGCTGGGCGAGTTGGGCGCGCGGCAGCCGGGCATCGGCTGGGGCGGGTTCGTGGTGCTCTCGGCGCTGCTGGTGCTGACGGCCTTCGGCGTGGCGCGGCGCGGTTTCTTCAAGGGCGATCTGTTCGTCGCAGCCGCCGTGCTGGCGTGCGGCAGCCTGCTGGCACTGTTCATCGTGTTCCCGGTGCTCAAGGCGCTGTCGGCGGCGTTCTTCCTGGAAGACGGCCCGTTCTCGCTGGGCGTTCTGTGGGAGCGCATTGCGCACGAGCGCAACTTCGGCCTGTCGTGTGTCAGCGGCGGTCAGCGTTGCGGCGTGGCATGGAACACGCTGTTCCTCGGGCTGATGACCGCCACCAGCACCACGCTGCTGGGCACCTTCATGGCGCTGATGGCCGAGCGCGCCTCGCGCCGCTATGCACGCCCGCTGAACATCGTGGCGCTGCTGCCCATCATCACGCCGCCTTTCGTGGTGGGCCTGGGCCTGATCCTGCTGTTCGGCCGTGCGGGCGTGTTCAACCAGTTTCTTGAATACGCGTTCGGCATCACGCCTTCGCGCTGGTTCTACGGCTGGTTCGGCGTGTGGGTGGCGCAGACATTTGCGTTCACGCCCATCGCCTTCATGATCATGCGCGGCGTGGTGCAGGGCGTGGCGCCCAGCCTGGAAGAAGCCGCGCAGACGCTGCGCGCCAGCCCCCACAAGACCTTCATGAGCGTGACGCTGCCGCTGCTCAAGCCGGGCCTGGCCAACGCGTTCCTGGTGGGTTTCATCGAGAGCATGGCCGACTTCGGCAACCCCATCGTGGTGGGCGGGCAGTTCTCGGTGCTCTCCACCGAAATTTTCTTCGCCATCGTGGGTGCGCAGTACGACCAGGGGCGCGCCGCGTCGCTGGCGTGGATCCTCACGTTCTTTGCGCTCACGGTGTTTGCCATCCAGCGCGGTCTGCTGGGCAAGCAGAACTTCACCACGGTGTCGGGCAAGGGCGACGCGGGCATTGCCATGCCGCTGCCCACCGGCGTGCGCCGCGTGGTGCATTCCATCGCGCTGCCGTGGATGGCGTTCACGCTCATCGTGTACCTGTTTGCGCTGGCCGGCGGCTTCGTGCAGACCTGGGGCCGCGACTACACCATCACGCTGGCGCACTTTCGCACTGCGTTCAGCATGGAGTGGGGCGAGTTCGGCATCGTATGGGCCGGTACCGCCTGGAGCTCGCTGTTCACCACGCTCAAGCTCGCAGCCATCTCGGCGCCGCTCACGGCCACGCTGGGCATCGGCATCGCCTGGCTGCTGGCGCGCACCGAGTTCCGGGGGCAGGGCGCCTTCGAGTTCGCCGCCCTGCTGGCCTTTGCGATCCCCGGCACGGTGCTGGGCGTGAGCTACATCCTGGCGTTCAACGTGCCGCCGTTCGAGCTCACGGGCACCGCACTCATCATCGTGCTGTGCTTCATGTTCCGCAATCTGCCGGTGGGGGTGCGTGCAGGCACGGCGGCGTTCAAGCAGCTCGACCGGTCGCTGGACGAAGCCTCGGTCATGCTGCGGGCCGGCAGCGTGCAGACGCTGCGCCACGTGGTGCTGCCGCTGCTCAAGCCGGCGCTGGTGGCCGCGCTGGTCTACAGCTTCGTGCGGGCCATCACCACGGTGAGCGCGGTGATCTTCCTTGTCACCGCCGAGAACGAGCTGGCCACCACCTACATCATCGGCCGCGTGGGCAACGGCGATTACGGCGTGGCGCTGGCGTACTGCACGGTGCTGATCGTGCTGATGTCGGCCTCCATCGGCCTGATCCAACTGGTGGTGGGCGAGCGCAAGCTGGGCCGAAGAGGAAGCACCCCCTGAGTCGCCTTCGGCGCCTTCCCCCTCAAGGGGGACGACGCCCTCGCTGCGGGGCGGCCCTTGCTCGGCGTCCCGCGCATGCGCCACACCCGTTAATTCGCGTCATCGTCCATTGAAAAGACAACCATGAACAACATCGAAGATGCGGGCATCGTGTTCCGCAACATCACCAAGCGCTATGGCCGCGACGCCTCGTCGGGCCTGGCCGTCAAGGGCATCAGCTTCGAGGTGCCACGCGGCACGCTGGCCACCATCCTGGGCCCGTCGGGCTGCGGCAAGACCACCACCTTGCGCATGATCGCGGGGCTGGAGTCGCCCACCTCCGGCGAGATCTTCATCGGCGGCAAGAACGTGACCACGCTCGGCCCGGCGCAGCGCAACGTGAGCATGATGTTCCAGAGCTACGCGCTGTTCCCGCACATGAACGTGGCAGAGAACGTGATGTACGGCCTGCGCATGTCCGGCCAGCGTGACGAGGTGGCGCGCGCCAAGGCGGTCGAGGCACTGCGCGGCGTGGGCCTGGTGGGCTATGACGACCGCCTGCCGAGCGAGCTGTCTGGCGGCCAGCAGCAGCGCGTGGCGCTGGCCCGCGCGCTGGTGCTGGAGCCCGAGGTGCTGCTGTTCGACGAGCCGCTGTCCAACCTGGACGCCCGCCTGCGCCGGGAGATGCGCGAGGAGATCCGCGCGCTGCAGCAGCGCCTGTCGCTCACCGTGGCCTACGTCACGCACGACCAGAGCGAGGCCATGGCCGTCAGCGACCAGATCATCGTGATGAACCAGGGCCTGATCGCCCAGCAGGGATCGCCCCGCGCGCTGTACGAAACCCCGGGCAGCGAGTTCGTCGCCGGCTTCATGGGCGAGGCCATGCTGTTCCCCGCCACGGCCCGCGCCGATGGCACGGTGACCGTGGGGCCGCTCACGATCCGCCCCCGGGCCTGCAAGCAGCAAGGCGCGGTCAAGGTCGCGGTGCGGCCCGAGGCATGGCGCATCGAGCGCCAGGGCGAGGGTCTGATGCCCGCGCGGCTGGAGAAGGCCGCGTACCTGGGCGCGGTGCACGAATACACCTTTGCCACAGAGCTGGGGCCCATCTTCGTCGTGTCGTCGGACCTGAGCGACGTGCTCACGCCGGGCGAGGACGTGCGGCTCGGCCTGGGCGTGCACGGGGTATCGGTGGTTGGTAGTACCGACTGAGCGGACGCTGATGTTCAATAATGACGCCATGAACCAACTCGACGCCCTCAAACAGTTCACCACCGTGGTTGCCGACACCGGCGACTTCAAGCAACTGGCGCAATTCCAGCCCCAGGATGCCACCACCAACCCGTCGCTGATCCTCAAGGCCGTGCAAAAGCCCGAGTACGCGCCGCTGCTGCAGGACACCGTGGCCCAGTTCCGCGGCCGCGCCATGGACGAGATCATCGACCGCCTGCTGGTGCGCTTCGGTCGCGAGATCCTCGCGACCATCCCCGGGCGCGTGTCCACCGAAGTGGATGCCCGCCTGAGCTTCGACACCAGCGCCACCGTCGCCCGCGCCGAACGCATCATCGAGCTGTACCAGGCCGAAGGCATCCACATCGACCGCGTGCTCATCAAGATCGCCGCCACCTGGGAAGGCATCAAGGCCGCCGAGCAGCTGGAGCGCAAGGGCATCCACACCAACCTCACGCTGCTGTTCTCGTTCGCTCAGGCCGTGGCCTGCGGCGAGGCCAAGGTGCAGCTGATCTCGCCCTTTGTCGGCCGCATCTACGACTGGTACAAGAAGCAGGCTGGCGCCCAGTGGGACGAAGCCGCACGCGCCGGTGCCAACGACCCGGGCGTGCAGTCCGTCACGCAGATCTACAACCACTACAAGCGCTTTGGCATTGCCACCGAGGTGATGGGCGCGAGCTTTCGCAACGTGGGCCAGATCACGGCGCTTGCCGGCTGCGACCTGCTGACCATCGCCCCCGAGCTGCTGGCCCAGCTGGCCGCCAGCGACGCGCCGCTGCAGCCCGCACTGGACGCCCAGGCCGCCAAGACGCTGGACCTGGCTGCCGTGAGCTACGACGAAGCGGGCTTTCGCTTTGCGCTGAACGAAGACGCCATGGCCACTGAAAAGCTGGCGGAAGGCATCCGCGCGTTTGCGGCGGATGCGGTCAAGCTGGACAAGCTCATTCAGGCCGCGTGAGATCCGCTTAAGCAGGTTGCTATAAAAAACATAGCTGCTAGCGCTTGTCCATCAAGCGGTAGCAGCTTTTTTATGTGAATTCAGGGTGTGTGTGATGCCGCAGCGCTGCTGACCCGCTGACCCTTCGGTCTGCTACCCACAGGTCTTATCCTCGCACCGGTCGCACCCGACACAGGCACCCGCCAAGGCGTCAATGCTCAGCCCGCCGGCAACCGCAGCCCCACACGCAACCCGTGCGGCTCCACGTTTTCCGCCACAGCCTGGCCACCGTGGCGCAGTGCAATTTCTTCCACGATGGACAGCCCCAGGCCACACCCCCCGGGCTTGTCCGAGCCACGCCAAAAACGTGCGAACAGGTCCGACATGTTCGCGGGTGGCACGCCCGGCCCGTCGTCTTCCACCACCAGCGTGGCCCACAGGCCCGGGGCAGCATTCACCCGCACGGTGACGGTGGCACCCGCGCCGGCGTAGTGCAGCGCGTTGTCGATCAGGTTGTTCAGCGCCTCGCGCAGCAGCAGCGGGTGGCCCTGCACGGTCAGGTAGTCGTCGCCTTCGTAGCCCAGGTCCATGCCCTGCGCCAGCGCGCGCGCGGCCCACTCGCGTGCCACCTCGCGGGCCAGCGCGGCAATGTCCACTGCCTGCATCTCCACGTTCGATTCGGAGCGCGCCAGCTGCAGCAGCTGGTGCACCAAGTGGGCGCTGCGCTGGGCGGCGGCCAGCACTTTTTGCAGGCGCTCCTGCACGGCGGGCTCGTGGCTTTCGTGCAGGGCCAGCTCGGTCTGGCCGATCAGGCCGGCCAGGGGCGTGCGCAGCTGGTGCGCGGCGTCGTTCAAGAAGCGCTTTTCCTTGCGCTGCCCGCGCGCTACCGTCTCCAGCAGGCCGTTGATGGTGCTGGCCAGGGAGTGCACTTCTTGCGGCGCGGACGTGAGCTCGATGGGCGGCAGCGGGTCGGCGGTGTTGTGCTTGCGCGCGCCCGCTTTCTCGATCTGCGCCTCCAGGCGCTTTAACGGCTGCAGCCCGCGCAGCACGCCGGCGTAGACCACGGCGCTCAGCGCCAGGCCCATCAGGCCCATGGGCAGCAGCATTTGTTCGAGCAGCTCCTGCGCGATGCGCTCGCGCACCGTCAGGCTCTGCGCCACCTGCACGCGGAGGGTCTGGCGGGTCTGGGGCGTGCCGTAGTCCACATCGAGCAGCGCCACGCGCACGGGCTTGTCGTCCACGCGGGCCTGGTACAGGTACGGTTCGCCCACGCGCACGTCCACGGGCGGCGGCGAGGGCAGCTGCGCGTTGCCCAGCAGAAAGCGCCCGGGCGGGGACGAGACCATGTAGGTGATGCGGTCGGCTGGGTCCTGCTCCAGGATGTCCTGCGCGGCCTTGGGGAAGTCCACCAGCAGCCCGTCGCCGATGGGCTTGATCTGCCGCGCCAGCGCCCGCACCGACTGCGTCAGCGTCTGGTCGATGCCCTTTTCGCCGTTTTGCAACGCCACCCGCCACGCAAGAAAGCCGCCCGACAGCCACAGCACCAGTTGCGGCAGCAGCAGCCAGAGCAGCAGCTTGCGCTGCAGAGAGACGCCGTGGATGGGCTGCATGTCAGTCGTTGCCGGCATGTGCCACGCCGAGGCCGCTGAGCAAGGGCCGCCCCGCAGCAAGGGCGGTGTCCACCTGAGGGCAAGGTGCGAAGTGTCTCCAGCGCAAACCCATTCGCTTCATGGCTTTTCGAGCATGTAGCCCAGGCCCCGGATGTTGCGGATGTTCAGGCTCGTTTCGTCCAGCTTCTTGCGCAGCCGGTGCACGTACACCTCCAGCGCATTGGAGGCGAGCGGCGGTGCCGACTGACCGGGCTCCGGTGGGCCGGCGCGCCAGGCGGCCAGCACGTCGTCGCGCGTGACGACTTCGCCGCAGCGGTTGACCAGCAGTTCCAGCAGTTCCCACTCGCGCTGCGTGAGCTCCAGCGGCAGGCCGTCGAGCGTGGCGGTCTGGCTGGCATGGTCCAGCAGCAGCGCGCCGATGGTGGTGCTGGGCCCGCCCGATGCGCTGCTGGGCTGCGTAAAGGCGGGCTGCCGCGCGCGGCGCAGCATGGCCTGCAGGCGGGCCTGCAGCTCCTGCATGTTGAAGGGCTTGGTGATGTAGTCGTCAGCCCCGGCGTTGAGCCCCGCCACCCGGTCGTCGATGCCGTCGCGGGCGGTGAGAATCAGCACCGGCAAGCCGGCGATGTGGCTGCGGGCCCAGGTCAGAAGCTCCATGCCGTCGGCCCCACCCGGAAGGCCCAGGTCGAGGATGATTCCGTCCACCGCCTGGGTCTGCAAAAGCGCTGTGGCCTGGGCCACACTGCACGCCGTGCAGACATCGTATTCAAGCTGTTTGAGCTGCCCGGTGAGGGCGTCGAGCAGCAGGGCATCGTCTTCAACGATCAGTAGGGTGGGCATGGTCTGTGAGCATAGCAAAGCATCCCGCCTGCGGTGGATGCAGAGCCTGCACCCGAGCCCATGGCTGAGCCCAGCCGACGTTGTAATTCGATAACCGGGCTAGGAGACTGGCATGTAACCAACAACCCGGGAAAGCCCTGATATGTTCATTAATTATTGTAATTAAAGTACCGACTGCGCTGAACGTCACCGGTATGTGGCGCGTAAACGGATTCAAACATCGAGGAGACAAGGGTATGTGGAAGATGACGAAGATCGCCGCTGTGGCGGTGGGCCTGGCGGCAGCGATGTCCGCCAGCGCGGGTGAGGTCGAGGTTCTGCATTACTGGACTTCGGGCGGTGAGGCCAAGTCGGTCGCCGAGCTCAAGAAGATCATGCAGGCCAAGGGCCACACGTGGCGCGACTTTGCCGTGGCCGGTGGCGGTGGCGACAGCGCCATGACCGTGCTCAAGAGCCGCGTGATCTCGGGCAACCCACCGTCTGCCGCGCAGACCAAGGGTCCGGCGATCCAGGAATGGGCGTCCGAAGGCGTGCTGGCCAACATGGATGCACTGGCCAAGGCCGAGAAGTGGGACGACCTGCTGCCCAAGGTGGTCGCCGATGTCATGAAGTACAAGGGCGCCTACGTGGCCGCCCCGGTCAACGTGCACCGCGTCAACTGGATGTGGGGCAGCTCCGAGGCCCTGAAGAAGGCCGGCGTGGCCGCCATGCCCAAGACCTGGGACGAGTTCTTCGCAGCCGCCGACAAGCTCAAGGCCGCAGGCCTGGTGCCCGTGGCCCACGGCGGCCAGAACTGGCAGGACTTCACCACCTTCGAATCGGTGGTGCTGGGTGTCGGTGGCGCCAAGTTCTACCAGGACGCCCTGGTCAAGCTCGATGACAAGGCCATCAACAGCGACACGATGAAGAAGTCGCTCGAGACCTTCCGCCGCATCAAGTCGTACACCGACGCTGGCGCCCCCGGCCGCGACTGGAACCTGGCCACGGCCATGCTGATCCAGGGCAAGGCGGGATTCCAACTGATGGGCGACTGGGCCAAGGGCGAGTTCCTGGCGGCCAACAAGGTGCCGGGCAAGGACTTCCTGTGCGCAGCAGCACCGGGCACCACCACGGCCTACACCTTCAACGTGGACTCCTTCATCCTGTTCAAGCTCAAGGACGCCGCCGCCCAGAAGGCGCAGAGCGACCTGGCCAGCTCCATCATGAGCCCCGAGTTCCAGGAAGTGTTCAACCTGAACAAGGGTTCCATCCCGGTGCGCGCCGGCCAGAAGATGGACAAGTTCGACGACTGCGCCAAGGCCTCGGCCAAGGACTTCATCGACACCGCCAAGAGCGGCAGCCTGCTGCCCAGCGTGGCGCACGGCATGGCGATCGCGCCCGCGACCGAAGGTGCCATCAAGGACGTCGTCAGCCAATTCTGGAACGACGACAAGGTGAGCGTTGCCGATGCGGTGAAGAAGATCGCGGCCGCCGCGAAGACCAAGTAAGTCCGAAGTAAACCAAACCCCAGAGGGATCCCATCATGATGAAAAGAAACCGCCTGACGGCGGTGGCTTTGGCCGCCGCATGCGCGATGAGTAGTGCCATGGCAATGGATGTTGCCGGCTTCGAGTTCAACGGTTACTCGCGGGGCGGCCCGGTGTTCAACCACTCCGACGGCGTCAAGGGCAACTTGACGCTCGGCGGCGAGCTGCAGAAATACCGCCTGGGCAACGAAGGCGACAACGGCATCGAAGTCAACTTTGCCAAGGGTTTCGAGACCAACGGCATCAAGTGGAAGATCAACTACATGCCCGCCAAGTGGGGCAGCGGCGACATCAGCACCGAGCAGGCCTTCGTGGAAATGAGCGGCTTCTCGTTCTCGCCCGAAGCCAAGTTCTGGGCCGGCCAGCGCCGCCTGCGTATCCAGGACGTGCACATCGTCGACTACTTCCTGCTCAACTACGGTGACAACGTCGGCGCGGGCGTGACCGACGTGCCGATCGGCGGCATGAAGCTGGGCGTGGGCGTGTTCTCGGGCGACAAGTTCGACGGCAACCTGCCCAACGACGTGAAGGCGCACCGTATCAACGCCGACCTGTCCGAGATCAACACCAACCCCGGCGGCAAGCTGCGCGTGCTGCTCACGGCGGTGGGCGGCAAGAACCAGGTCGGCGGTGGCTCCGGCTCGGGTGTGTCGCTGATGCACACGCAAAAGGAATTCCTGCTGCCGAGCATCAGCAACACGCTGTACCTGCAGACGTCCCGCGGCCATGCCCGCATCGATGGTGAGTTCGAGTCCATCGACGGCACCCGTGCCGGCCGTCGCTCCACGCGGATCGCCGACTCCATCAACTGGCAAAGCGGCCCCTTCGGCGGCCAGGCCCTCATTGGCTACCAGACCAACAAGGCTGACCTGACCGGTGTCGAGACCAAGGACTTCTCGCTGGGCGGCCGGGGTTCGTACGCCTTCACGCAGAACTTCAAGATGCTGGCCGAGCTGTCGACCACGACCCGCAAGGGCAACACGGGCCCTGACCAGCGCCTGTCCAAGGTCACGCTGGCCGGCGCCCTGGCGCTGTCGGAAGACTTCTGGTCACGCCCTGAACTGCGCCTGTATGTGACCAAGGCCAACTGGAACCAGGCAGCGGCCGTGGCGAATGCCGCCACGTTCGGCGCCAACGGCAAGACCTCGCGCACGCTGGTGGGCGTGCAGTACGAGGTCTGGTGGTAAGCAATTCCACACCGGGCCGCAGGACGTGTTGCCAAGGTTTGCGCCTTGGCTGCGCCGCCCGGCGGCCTGGGCATGGAATGGTGAAGTGAGTGAGTTAGCGAGTTAGTCAGAGGTTACTTTGTTCGGTTGGGGGGCACTCTGTGCGTGCCCCCCTTTTTTCATATTGCAGGCACATGCCACACATTTTTCGCAGCCGTCCAAGATGGCTCCCACGCTTTGCCTTTCACCTCGCCTTTGCCCCTGCGCGGGCCGCTGATCGCAAGGCCGTGGCTTTTCATTCGGGGGTGGCCCGGCGATGACCAAGAATTCGTTTGAGACATGGTTGCCCAAGCTGGTCGTGACACCGGCTTTTGTGTTGGGATTCGCGTTCATCTACGGCCTGATGCTGTGGAACGGCGTATTGAGCCTGACCGTGTCCCGCATGCTGCCCAACTACGACTGGGCGGGCCTGGCGCAGTACGAGCGCCTGTGGGAGATGGACCGCTGGTGGGTGGCCCTCAAAAATCTGGGCATCTTCGGCGTGGGCTACGTCGGCGGGTCGCTCGCCATCGGCGTGGTGCTGGCCGTGCTGCTGGACCAGAAGATCCGTGCCGAAGGCGCACTGCGCACGATTTATCTGTACCCCATGGCGCTGTCCTTCGTGGTCACGGGCACGGCCTGGAAGTGGCTGCTGAACCCGGGCCTGGGCATCGAAAAAATGGTGCGCGACTGGGGCTTTCCCAACTTTGAATTCGGCTGGCTGGTCGACACCGACATGGCCATCTACTGCGTGGTGATCGCCGGCATCTGGCAGAGCGCGGGCTTTGCGATGGCGCTCTTTTTAGCCGGACTGCGCGGCATCGACGACAGCATCATCAAGGCCGCGCAGGTCGACGGTGCATCGCTGCCGCGCATCTACTGGCGCATCGTGCTGCCGGCCCTGCGGCCCGTGTTCTTCTCCACGCTCATGGTGCTGTCGCACCTGGCGATCAAGAGCTTCGACCTGGTGATGGCGCTCACGGCCGGCGGGCCGGGCTTTGCCACCGACGTGCCCGCGACCTTCATGTACACCATGTCGTTCTCGCGCGGCCAGATCGGCCTGGGCGCAGCCAGCGCGACCATGATGCTGGCCACTGTGGCAGCCCTGGTCATCCCCTATCTCTATAGCGAACTGCGGACCAAGCCCCATGACCGCTAAGCCCTCTCTGCTCCCGTCCGTGGGCCGCTTTCTGGTCTACGCGGTGCTGGCCCTGGCCACCGCCTTCTTCTTGCTGCCGCTGTACGCGATGCTGGTGACTTCGTTCAAGGATGCGGAGGAGATCCGCAGCACGTCGCTGCTGGCCTTGCCCGCCGCGCTGAACTGGTCGGCCTGGGGTACGGCGTGGTCCAGCGCCTGCACCGGTGTGGACTGCAACGGCCTGCGCCCGTTCTTCATGAACTCGGTGGCCATGGCGGTGCCGGCGGTGCTGATATCGACCGTCTGGGGCGCGCTCAATGGCTACGTGCTCAGCCTGTGGAAGTTTCGCGGCAGCGACACGCTGTTCGGCCTGCTGCTGTTCGGCGTGTTCATGCCCTTCCAGGTGGTGCTGCTGCCGATGAGCCAGGTGCTCGGCTGGCTGGGGCTGTCCAGCTCCATCACCGGCCTGGTGATGGTGCACTGCCTGGCGGGCCTGGCGGGCACCACGCTGTTCTTTCGCAACTACTACGCGGCCATCCCGAAAGAGCTGGTGAACGCGGCGCGCATGGACGGCGCCAGCTTCTTCCAGATCTTCTGGCGCATCGTGCTGCCGCTGTCCACGCCCATCGTGATGGTCACGCTGATCTGGCAGTTCACCAACATCTGGAACGACTTCCTGTTCGGCGTGGTGTTCTCGGGCACCGACTCCAAGCCGGTGACGGTGGGGTTGAACAACCTGGCCAACACCAGCTCCAGCGTGAAGGCCTACAACGTGGACATGGCCGCCGCCATCATCGCGGGCCTGCCCACCATGGTGATCTACGTTCTCGCAGGCAAGTTCTTCGTGCGCGGCCTGACGGCCGGCGCAGTCAAGGGATAAGGGTAATCAAGAAAATGGCGTCATCACTCGACATCGCAGGCATCAACAAGCGCTTTGGCAAGGGCGACAAAAGCGTGGAGGTGCTGCGCAAGGTGGACATCCACGTGGCACCGGGCGAATTTTTGATCCTGGTGGGCCCCTCGGGCTGCGGCAAATCCACGCTGCTCAACATCATCGCGGGGCTGGACGAGCCCACCGAGGGCGAGATCCGCATCGCCGACAAGAACGTGGTGGGCATGCCCCCGCGCGACCGCGACATCGCCATGGTGTTCCAGAGCTACGCGCTGTACCCCACGCTGTCGGTGGCCGACAACATCGGCTTTGCGCTGGAGATGCGCAAGATGCCCAAGCCCGAGCGCCAAAAGCGCATCGACGAAGTCGCCGCCATGCTGCAGATCACCCACCTGCTCGACCGCCGGCCCAGCCAGCTGTCGGGCGGCCAGCGCCAGCGCGTGGCCATGGGCCGGGCCCTGGCGCGCCAGCCGCAGCTCTTCTTGTTCGACGAGCCGCTGTCCAACCTGGACGCAAAGCTGCGTGTGGAGATGCGCGCCGAGATCAAGCGCCTGCACCAGGCCAGCGGCATCACCAGCGTGTACGTGACGCACGACCAGGTCGAGGCCATGACCCTGGGCTCGCGCATCGCGGTGATGAAGGGCGGCGTGGTGCAGCAGCTGGGCACCCCCGACGAGATCTACAACCGCCCGGCCAACACGTACGTGGCGACCTTCATCGGCTCGCCCACCATGAACCTGCTGCGCGGCGGCGTGCAGCCGGCCGGGCAGTTCGGCATCGAGGGCGCGTCGCTGAGCCTGGCACCGCCCCGGTCCGTGCCCGAGATGCTGCTGGGCGTGCGGCCCGAGCATCTGCAGATGCAGGACGACGCGCCCTGGCGTGGCCAGGTGAGCGTGGTCGAGCCCACCGGGCCGGACACCTACGTGATGGTCGATACCGCCGCTGGCAACGTCACGCTGCGCACCGATGCACAAACGCGCGTGCAGCCCGGCGACCACGTGGGCCTGACCGTGGCGCCGGCCAATGCGCACTGGTTCGACGCGAAGACCGAAGAGAGGCTGGGCTGAGGTGTAGCGACAGCGCCCTGGGATTGGCGGCGCTGCTGTAGCCTCGCTCTCGCGACCTCTTCCGACGAGGGCAGGGGGCGCACCCGATGCCCGGGCGGCACCGGTTCCACGACCGCGCTCGCTGCGCGCATCAAAACGTCCAGGATGTTTCGGACGGAGACTTAGGTCTTTGCGGGGCTTTGTATTTCAGGTAAAAACTGCCTGTACCGCTCGTCCATCAAGCGCAAGCAGCTATATTTTTCATAGCTGCAGAACATTTTTCTTCAAGCCCATGCACTCCACGCACCCGCAGCGCCTTCTCGCCGACATCGGCGGCACCAACATCCGCCTGGCCTGGCAGGACTCGCCCACCGGCCCGCTCAACGACACCCGCGTGCTGCCCTGCGCGCAGTTCCCCACCGTCGATGCCGCGCTGTCGGCATACCTGAAGGAAGTGGGCGTGCCCACGCCGCGCGAGGCTGCCTTCGGCATTGCCAACCCGGTGACGGGCGACGCCATCCGCATGACCAACCACAGCTGGAGCTTCTCGCAGCGCGCGGTGCGCGAGGCGTTCGGCTTCGAGCGGCTGGTGGTCATCAACGACTTCACGGCGTTGGCGCTGGCGCTGCCGCTGCTCACGCCCGACCTGCTGCGCCAGGTGGGCGGCGGCCAGGCGGTGCCCGGCAGTGCCATCGCGCTCGTCGGGCCCGGCACGGGGCTCGGGGTGTCCGGCCTGGTGTTCCCGCCGGGTTCCAGCGCCGGCGTGCCGCTGTCGGGCGAGGGCGGCCACGTCACGCTGGCCGCGCAGACGCAGCGCGAATTCGACGTGCTGGCCATCCTGCAGGAGCGCTACGGCCACGTGTCCGCCGAGCGCGCCGTGTGCGGCGCGGGCCTGGTGGACCTGTACCACGCGGTGCGCCGCCTGGCGCAGCGCGGCGGTAAAGAGGTGAGCTCCGCCGCGCAGGTGACGGAACTGGCGCTGCAGTCCCAGGATGCCCTGGCGCTCGAGGCGCTGGATCTGTTCTGCGGCTTTCTGGGCAGCGTGGCCGGCAACCTGGCCCTGACGCTGGGCGCCCGCGGCGGCGTGTACCTGGGCGGCGGCATGGTGTCACGCCTGGGCGAGTGGTTCGACCAATCCTCGTTCCGCGCACGCTTCGAGGCCAAGGGGCGCTTCAAGTCGTATCTTGCAGACATCCCCTGCTGGATCATCGACCCCAGCGCCACGCCCGCGCTGTACGGCGCATCGCGCGCACTCGATATCGCGGGCTCCGAAGGGTGACGGTGGGCGGCAGTGATCCGCCTGCGCCACCCTCGCAGGCTGCGCTGCCTGCACTGCAGCTGAGCGGCATCCACCACGTGGCGATCATCGCGAGCGACTATGCGCGCTCGCGCCGCTTCTACACCGAGGTGCTGGGTCTGCGGGTGGTGAACGAGGTGTTCCGCGCAGAGCGGCAGTCGCACAAGCTCGACCTGGAGTTGCCCGACGGAACGCAAGTCGAGCTGTTCTCCTTTCCCCACCCGCCAGCGCGCGCTTCGTACCCGGAGGCCTGCGGCTTGCGCCATCTGGCGCTGCGGGTAGCGGACCTCGATGCCAGCCTCAAGGTGCTGGCCTTGCACGGTGTTGCCGTGGAGCCGGTGCGCACGGACTCGTTCACGGGCGTACCCTTCACGTTCATTGCGGACCCGGATGGGTTGCCGATCGAACTGGTGGGGCGGGCTGGACGCGGAGATTGAGCCTCTCCACGCCCGCAGCGCTCGGCGAGCGATCAATGGTCAGGTCACTTCGGTTTCGATGAGGTCGCAGCCAACTCGGCCCGCGCTGCAGCAGTGGTCTTCTCGATCCATTCCGAGTCTTCTTCCACTTGCTTGCGAACCACCCGCTCTTCCTCGTCGTCCAGGAACGTGGTGCTTCGCAGCCGGCTTCTGACGACGGGCAACGAAACCAAACCACAGGCAATCCCGGCGCGGGCCCATCGGAGGTCCCTGGGCTCGCTGCGGGCGTACTTGGACACGGCTGCGTCGTTGGGGTCCAGGAACCAGATGCGCAGCCCATCACGGTGCACGCAGAGCATTCGTGCCTCCCAACCGTCGGGCAGGCTCGGCAAGGTGGGCGAGACCGGGTCCAGGTAGTAGCCGTGCTCCATGCGAAAAGGCGACTCCTCGCCCAGCATGGGCCCCAGGTCGAAGATGCGGCCAGGGTCTGCCTTGGTGTAGCAGTCGATGTCGATGGACATCGACATTGCTTCAGGAATGCGAACCCCATCTTCCACACCGAGTACGGACAGGCTTCCGATGACGACGTAGTCGGAATGTCCGCTGAGCTCTCGGGCGCGCTGCAGGGCCACGACCACCTGGTCGAGGTTCATGGCGCGAGCCCCGGCCAGGGTGAGTTCTGGCGCAGCGCGGGCCCCCAGCTATCGGCGTCAGACACCATGGCCTGGGCCAACTTTGGCAAGGGCAGCTCCAACAGGGCCTGCCACCGGTCGATGTAGTCGCTGCTGCAAAGCTGGTGCGTGCGCCATTGCTCCACGACGGCCATTGCCTTTTTCACCAGTTGCCGGCCCTGCGCGGGGGGCAGTGTTGCCAGGTCGACGGCCAGCTGTTGGTGCCTGATCAGGCGCTCGTTCTCGCGCAGGGTCTGGGCCAGCCGTGCCATCTTGCGTTCGGACAACGCTGCTTGCCGTTTGTCGACTGAAGAGAAGTATTCCGGCGCAGCCATGATGGCCTTGACCTTGCCATGCTTTTCGATGGCCACAGGGCCACGTTCGGCGGCCTCAAGGAGATGGCCGAAAGACTGCTTGGCGTCGGTGGCCGAAATTTGCTGCATGGTGGCGCTCCAATTTTGTCCATTTTATAAAAAAATGGACAAAATGAAATATCCGGGTTTTTGGCGCCCCCACCGGTATCACATTTCCTCACTCCAGCAATGCCCATCGCGCGCGATCATCGCGCTGGCAGCGCTGGGGCCCCAACTCCCCGGTGCGTACGGGCGCGGGCCGGCGGGGTCGTTCCTCCAGTGCTGCAGGATGGGCTCCACCCAGCGCCAGGCTTCTTCCTGCTCGTCGCTGCGCACGAAGAGGTTCAGGCGCCCTGCGATCACGTCGAGCAGCAGGCGCTCGTAGGCACCCACGCGCTCGGTGCCGAAGCGCTGGTCGAAGTCCAGGTTCAGCGCCACCTGCGACAGCGCGGGCTCGGTCTGGTTCTGGGGGGCGCCCTGGGCCAGCAGGTGCAACTCCAGGCCGTCCTTGGGCTGCAGGTTGATCACCAGACGGTTCACCGCGCCGGTGGGCATCTTGAAGATGGGGTGCGGCACGGGGCGGAAGTTGACGACGATGTGCGCGTCGCGCCCCGCCAGCCGCTTGCCGGTGCGGATGTAGAACGGCACGCCCGCCCAGCGCCAGTTGGAGATCTCGGTGCGCAGCGCGACGAAGGTCTCGGTGGTGCTGCTGCCGGCCACGCCCTTTTCCTGCAGGTAGCCCGGCACGTTGTGCCCGTGTGTCTTGCCTGCGGCGTACTGGCCGCGGATCACGTGCTGGCCGATGGTTTCCATGCTCCAGGGCTTGAGCGACTGCAGCACCTTGAGCTTCTCGTCGCGGATCGCGTTGGCGCTGGAGTTGATGGGCGGCTCCATGCCGATGGCGCACAGCAGCTGCAGCGCGTGGTTCTGCACCATGTCGCGCAATGCGCCGGTCTGGTCGTAGAAGGCGCCGCGCGTTTCCACGCCCAGCTCTTCGGCGATGGTGATCTGGATGTTGGCGATGTGCTCGCGGCGCCACAGGGGCTCGAACAGCGCGTTGCCAAAGCGCATCGCAAACAGGTTCTGCACCGACGGCTTGCCCAGGTAGTGGTCGATGCGAAAGACCTGCTCTTCCTTGAGCACGCGGCGCAGCGTGTCGTTGATGGCCTGGTTCGATTTCAGGTCGTGGCCCAGCGGCTTTTCCAGCACCACGCGGGTGCTGGGGCCGTTCAGGCCGACGGCGGCGATCTGCTCGCACACGTTGGTGAACAGGCTGGGGGCCGTGGCCACGTACATCACCACCGTGTCGGCGCCGCGTTCCTGCAGCACGCCAGCCAGGCGGGCGTAGTCCTGCGTTTGCGACAGGTCCATGCGCAGGTAATGCAGCAGCGCGCCGAAGCGCTCGAACTCGTCCGGGGTGGGGCGCTTGGCCAGGTCCACGCTGTCGAAGCGGGACTGGATCAGGCTGCGGTATTGTTCGTCGCTCAGCTCGTCGCGCGCCACCGCAATGATGCGGCCCCCCTCGGGCAAGGTCCCGTGGCGAAACGCCTGAAAGAGCGCGGGCATGAGCTTGCGCCAGGCCAGATCGCCGGTGCCTCCAAACAGGACGAGGTCAAAACTCATGGGGTCTCCGTATCAGTGGTGTGGGTGGTGTGCACGCAGTCCTGCTGAGGGCCATGTGCAGGCTCGAAATTGTAATCTCGTTACATCGGAATGTGTAGGTGCAAAGGCCGTAGAACGATTTATGACAGTTCGGCTACCAAAAGGTATCGAACAAATTAGGTAATCAAGTTACTATCTCGCCGCGTGTTCTTTTACCTCTCGTGAATTCCACCATGTCCCTCCGTTGCGACCAGACACCGCAGTGGCCTCAGTTGCAGGCTGCCTATTCCACCCACGGGCGCCAGCTGGACCTTCGGCGGGCTTTCGCCGATGATGCGCGGCGGTTCGACCACTTCAGCCAGCAGGTTCCGCATGTGTTTGCCGACCTGTCCAAGAACCTGTGGGACAGCGCCACCGAAGCCCTGTTGCTGGACATGGCCCGGGCCACCGGCCTCACGCAGCACCGCGACGCGATGTTCAGCGGCCAGCCCATCAACAGCACCGAAGGCCGCGCCGTGCTGCACACGCTGCTGCGCCGCCCTGCGGGCCTGGCACTGCCCGGGGACGACAGCAGCATCGCCGGCCATCTGGCCGACGTGCATGCCACGCTCGATGCCATGCTGGCGTATGCCGATACGGTGCGGGCCGACAGCACCATCACCGACATCGTGAACATCGGCATCGGCGGCTCGGACCTGGGGCCGCACATGGCGGTGCTGGCGCTCGAAGAGTTCCGCGCCCAGGGCAAGCAACTGCACTTCGTCTCCAATGTGGACGGCCACGAGCTGCACACCGTGCTGCAGTCGCTGCGGCCGCAGAACACGCTGTTCCTCATCGCCTCCAAGACCTTCACCACCGCCGAGACCATGACCAACGCCCGCTCGGCCCTGGCGTGGTTCGCGGCGCAGGGCGGGCAGGATGTGGGGCGCCATTTCGCGGCGCTCACCACCAATGTCGATGCCGCCCGGGCGCTGGGCATCACCACCACGTTCGGCTTCTGGGACTGGGTGGGCGGGCGCTACTCGCTGTGGTCGGCCATCGGCTTGCCGATTGCGATTGCCATCGGCTCGGCAGGCTTTCGCGACCTGCTGGCGGGTGCGCACGCCATGGACGAACACTTTCGCACCGCACCGCTGGCGCAGAACCTGCCGGTGCGCCTGGGGCTGCTCGACGTCTGGTACCGCAACTTCCACGGCTTCACCAGCCGCTGCATCGCGCCCTACCATGCGGCGCTGCGCCGCGTGCCCGCCTATCTGCAGCAACTGGAGATGGAGAGCAACGGCAAGCGCGTGGCGCTCGATGGCACGCCGCTGCCCTATGCCACATCGCCCGTGCTGTGGGGCGAGCCGGGCACCAACGGCCAGCATGCGTTCTTTCAGATGCTGCACCAGGGCACGGACGTGTTGCCCCTGGAGTTGATCGCCGTGCGCCAGGCCACGCACCCCCTGAAGGGCCACCACGAAAAGCTGCTGGCCAACGCCCTGGCGCAGGCCCAGGCGCTGATGGTGGGCAAAGAGGGCGAGGACGGCCACCGGCACTTTCCGGGCAACCGCCCCAGCACCTTCTTGCTGCTGGATGCGCTCACCCCCGCTTCACTGGGCGCGCTGATCGCGCTGCAGGAGCACCGCGTGTTCGTGAGCGGCAGCCTGTGGGGCATCAACAGCTTCGACCAGTGGGGTGTTGAGCTGGGCAAGGTGCTGGCCAAGGACCTGGAGGCGCGCCTGGCCAGTGGCGACACCACGGGGCTGGATGGCTCGACCGCCGGGTTGCTGGGCCGCCTGCGCAGCGGCATGTGATCCGAAGTGCAGGGCAGGGCAGGGCGCACGCGCCCTGCCTTCGTTCCATCGCCGCCCATTGCCTCCCACGGCCGCCCATTTGCCGACCATTCCCATCCCGTTCAGGCTGAGCCTGTCGAAGCCCCGCGCAACGCTTCATCCAGTACGCAACCCCACCCCTCAAAACAAACATCCGTTCACGCCGCGCTGTGTCGAAGCGATGGGCCAAGGCTTCGACGAGCTCAGCCCGAACGGTCCAGGAGATTTTCACCATGACTGCCCCCCTGCCGGACTTCCGATCGCCCACCTTTCTGCGCCAGCATCTGCGCGACACCATGGCGTTCTACGACCCGGTGGCGACCGACCCGAGCGGCGGCCTGTACCACTTCTTCCTGGACGACGGCACGGTGTACGACACGCGCACCCGCCACCTCGTCAGCGCCACACGCTTCGTGGTCACGCACGCCATGCTGTACCGCACCACCGGCGAGGCGCGCTACCAGGCCGGCATGCGGCACGCGCTGCAGTTCGTGCGCGACGCTTTTCTGGACCCTGCCACGGGCGGCTACGCATGGCTGATCGACTGGCACGATGGCCGCGCCACCGTGCTTGATGCCACGCGGCACTGCTACGGCATGGCCTTCGTGATGCTGGCGTACGCGCGCGCGTTCGAGGCGGGTGTGCCCGAGGCGCGCGCCTGGCTGGCCGAGGCCTTCGACACGGCCGAGCGCCACTTCTGGCAGCCCTCGCAAGGCCTCTATGCCGACGAGTCCTCGCCCGACTGGGCGCTGACCGGTTACCGCGGCCAGAACGCCAACATGCACGCCTGCGAGGCGATGATCTCGGCCTTTCGCGCCACGGGCGAGCAACGCTACATCGAGCGCGCCGAGCAGCTCGCGCAAGGCATCTGCCAGCGGCAAGCGGCCCTGTCGGACCGCGCATCGGCCTCCGCCGCCGAAGGCTGGGTGTGGGAGCACTACCAGGCTGACTGGTCGGTGGACTGGGAATACAACCGCCACGACCGCACCAATATCTTCCGCCCCTGGGGCTACCAGGTCGGCCACCAGACCGAATGGGCCAAGCTGCTGCTGCAACTGGACGCCCTGGCGCCCGCCGACTGGCACCTGCCCTGCGCACGATTCCTGTTCGACGACGCCCTGGCCAAGGGCTGGGATGCCGTGCATGGCGGCATCGTCTACGGCATGGCGCCGGATGGCAGTGTTTGCGACGACGGCAAGTACCACTGGGTCCAGGCCGAAAGCATGGCCGCCGCCGCGGTGCTGGCCGTGCGCACCGGCGAGCCGCGGTACTGGGACTGGTACGACCGCATCTGGAACTACTGCTGGGAGCACTTCGTGGACCACGAGCACGGCGCGTGGTTCCGCATCCTCGACGGCGCCAACCGCAACCACACGCGTGAAAAGAGCAACGCGGGGAAGGTGGACTATCACAACATGGGAGCGGTTTATGACGTGTTGTTGGCGATCGGTTAACCGTGTCGGAGTGTGAAAGTTAATTTTTCAACACTCCTGATTATGAAGGTATCGATTAATTCTGTGGCCGAAGTTGGACGAAAGTGCTGAGTTTGAAAATCTGAAGATTTTTTCTCTTCTCCTCTGCCAGTGGTTTGCTAGAGTGCGCATTTTTTGAAAATCAAGTTCAATGACACGCCCTAGAAGACCGGGTTTTAATCATGCATGGCGCGCTTTCATGACGGTTCGCGTTCCCGTCAAAGAGGTAGGGCGCAAGATTGGCGGTATGGTTTACAAAAACACTGAGCTTGATCCAAAGCTCGGTGGCTTTCAAAATGCTTGTGCCATCAGAATGAGCTATGTTCTGAATATGACTGGCTTTCCCATCCCCAAGGGGCAGTCATACAAGTCAGTCAGCGGTGCAGATGGTCAGCAGTATCTGTACCGTGTGTCAGAGATGATGGCCTATTTGGAAAAGACTTTTGGCAGACCTGACAAGTCTGTGCGGGCGCCCAAGACGACCGACTTTCATGGGCTGAAGGGCATCATCGTCGTCAAAGGGCAGGGCTGGGCCAATGCTGTGGGGCATATCACGCTGTGGGATGGGGTCAAATGTTCTGATAGTTGCCATTTGATGGCAGACCCTGACAATGGTCCGTTTGTGCCTGATATTGGATTGCTCTGGATCTTGTCATGAAAGCACTTTTTCTTGCGCTTGCGCTGATAGCATGGATAACGCCGCCGGCATCTGCACGGCCTTTGGCGCAGACGAGTCAATATTCCCAGAAAACACTGTTGAAGAACTGGGCCCTCAGCATTTGTCTGGCGCAGGTGGCGCAAGATGAACGCACTGCGCAGGACGCCGCGTCAACGGCTGGCGCCTACCTGGAGTTTGGCCACCAAGATTTGGTGGTGTATGAGCAGATCAGGGCACTGGTTGCCAAGTATGTTGCGCTCCAATATGGCGGGTCAGTGCCCTCTGAGTTCAAGACCATGAAATGCATTGATCTATTTCACAGCAAAGAGTTGGATCAACTGACCGCCAGGGCAACAGTCAAAAAGTCGAAGCAGTAAATTTCTGAACAGCGAGTCCAGTCGTATCAACTGCCACGCTGAACAGCGACCCCGCCGGCACCTCAGCCTCCTGTTCTTCCGCAGGCCTCCCGGCCCGCGCCGACGTGATGTACAGCGTGCGCAAGTCCTCCCCGCCAAAACACACCATGGTCGGGCACTGCACCGGCACCGCAATGCGCTGCAGCACATCGCCTGTCGGAGACAGCTGCAGCACGCAGGCGCCTTCGTACATCGCCACCCAGTAGTTGCCCTCCACATCCACCGCCGCGCCGTCCGGCCGGCCTCCGTAGGGCTGGCCGTCCACCTTGCGGTCGAAATGCACCCAGGGTCGGCGGTGGGTGATCGCACCGGTGGCCAGGTCGAAGTCAAAGCGGTCGATGCGGTGCTCGGGCGTGTTGGACCAGTACATCACGCGGTTGTCGGGGCTGAAGGCCAGGCCGTTGGCGGTGAAGTTGTCGCCGGCCATGTGCCGCACGGTGTAGCCGGTGCCATCTGCAGCCGCTGACAGGCACCACAGGGCCGCGTCGGGCGCGGTGCGCGGGGTGATCATCGAGCCCGCCCAGAAGCGGCCTGCCGCATCGCAGCGGCCGTCGTTCAGGCGCAGGCGCCGGGTGTCGTGCTGGTCTGGCGGCAGCAGCGCCAGCAGGGTGAGGTCGCCGCTGGCGGTGTCGAGTTGGTAGAAGCCGTCCCGTAACCCGATTACGATGTTTCCGCCTGCCGAGGGCGCGCAGCATGCGGGCTCGCTCGGGGTCTTCCACTGGCGGTGCTCTCCGTTCGCAGAGTTCCAGGCATTCACCGTGTGTCCCTGAATGTCACACCAGTAAAGGGATTTTTCCTCGGGGTGCCAGAAAGGGGATTCGCCCAGTTCGGACGGCGGAAGGGGCAGGCGCTCAAGGGTCATGGGTTGAAGTGCGGTGGTTATCGAGTTACATTCTAGGGCCCAGAACAGGGCCTGTGCACAGGCCTTTTCCCTCCTTTCCCCACCGATGGAGCATCCCATGCATTCAGTCGTAGCGCGCGTGACGGCTCGCATCATCCAGCGCAGCGTGGACACGCGGGCCGCCTATCTGGCCGGTGTCGACGCCATGATCCAGCGCAAGCCCCCGCAAGACCGCATGGGCTGCGCCAATCTGGCCCACGCGTACGCGGCGCTGCCTGGCGCCGAGAAGTTCAAGGTCACGGTCGAAAAGGCGCCCAACATCGGCATCGTGACGGCTTACAACGACATGCTGTCGGCCCACCAGCCGTACCAAAGTTACCCCGCGCTGCTGCGCGACGAGGCCGCCCGCCACGGCGCCACGGCCCAGGTGGCCGGCGGCGTGCCGGCGATGTGCGACGGCGTGACGCAGGGCACGCCCGGCATGGAGCTGTCGCTGTTCTCCCGCGACGCGATTGCCATGGCCACGGCGGTAGCGCTGTCCCACGACGTGTTCGACGCCGCGCTGCTGCTGGGCGTGTGCGACAAGATCGTGCCGGGCCTGTTGATCGGTGCGCTGCACTACGGGCACCTGCCCTGCGTGTTCGTGCCCGCCGGCCCCATGGGCTCGGGCCTGCCGAACAAGGAGAAGGCCAAGGTGCGCGAGCAGTACGCGCAGGGTCTGGTGGGGCGCGAAGAGCTGCTCAAGGCCGAGTCGGCCGCGTACCACAGCCCCGGCACCTGCACCTTCTACGGCACGGCCAACAGCAACCAGATGCTGCTCGAAGCCATGGGTCTGCATGTGCCCGGCGCAGCCTTTGCGCCACCCGGCACGGGCGAGCGCGAGGCCTTCACCCGCCAGGCGGTGCGCACGGTGCTCGACATCGGCAAGCGCGGCCAGCGCTTCACGCCCATCGGGCGCCTGGTGGACGAGCGCTGCATCGTCAATGCCATGGCCGCGCTGCTGGCCACCGGGGGCTCCACCAACCACCTGATCCACTGGGTGGCGATTGCGCGCAGCGCAGGCATCCTGATCGACTGGACGGACTTTGACGAGCTGTCGTCCGTGGTGCCGCTGCTGGCCCGCGTGTACCCCAATGGCGATGCCGATGTGAACCAGTTCGAGGCCGCGGGCGGCCCGCCCTGGATCCTGCGCGAGTTGCTGGACAACGGCCTCATGCACGGCGACGTGCTCAGCGTGAACGCAGGCGGCATCGCCGAAGGCGGGCAGGCCGCACCGGCGGTGTCCGGCGATGTGTCGGTGCTGCGGCCGGTGAGCGAGCCGTTCTCGCCCACGGGCGGCCTGCGCCTGCTGCAGGGGCGCCTGGGCCGTGCGGTGATCAAGGTCTCGGCCGTGCCGGAAGACCGCCACATCATCGAAGCGCCCGCGCGCGTGTTCGATTCGCAAGAGGCGTTGCTGGCAGCCTTCAGCGCGGGCGAGGTGCAGCAGGACATGGTGGCCGTGGTGCGCTTTCAGGGCCCGCAGGCCAACGGCATGCCCGAGTTGCACAAGCTCACGCCCCCGCTGGCCGTGCTGCAGAACCAGGGCTTCAAGGTGGCGCTGGTGACGGACGGCCGCATGAGCGGCGCATCGGGCAAGGTGCCCGCCGCCATCCATGTGACGCCCGAGGCGCTGGCCGGCGGACCGCTGGCCAAGGTGCTGGACGGTGACATCGTGCGCGTGGACGCCGTGGCCGGCACGCTCGACGTGCTGGTCGATGAGGCCACCTGGGCCGCACGCGTGCCGGCGCCTTACCACGCGGCCTCGCAAATCGGCTTTGGCCGCGAACTGTTCACCAACTTCCGCCGCCATGCGGGCGGTGCCGAGCAGGGCGCCTGCACATGGCTGTAATGGTCTCGCCCTGAGCCGCTTCGCGCCTGCCCCAAAGGGAAAGCCACCGGTGGCCTGGCAGAGCCAGTTCCACGGTGGCCCTGGTAGGGCGTCGCGCCAGTTTCATCCGCCGCTTTCGGCACACAGTCACAAGGAAAAACCATGAATCCGCTTGATATCGCCAGCCATGGCCCCGTCATCCCCGTCATCGTGATCGACCGCGTGGAAGACGCGTTGCCGCTGGCCGAAGCCTTGCTCGCCGGTGGCGTGAAGGTGCTGGAGGTGACGCTGCGCACCGCTGCCGGCCTGCCGGCCATCGAGACCATCGCCCGCAATTTGCCGGAAGCCGTGGTGGGCGTGGGCACGGTGCTCAACGCCGACGACGCGCGCCGCGCGAGTGAGGCCGGCGCCCGCTTTGCCGTGAGCCCCGGCTACACCTCGGCCGTGGGCAGTGCCTGCAAGGGCCTGAACCTGCCGCTGCTGCCGGGCGTGGCCACTTCGGGCGAGATCATGGCGGCGCTGGCCGATGGGTTCTCGTTTTTGAAGCTGTTCCCGGCCGAGGCGGTGGGCGGCATTCCGCTGCTCAAGTCCTGGGTCAGCCCGTTCGGTGCGGTGAGTTTTTGCCCCACGGGTGGCATCACCAACGCCACTGCGTCCCACTACTTGGCGCTGCCCAATGTGCGCTGCGTGGGCGGCTCGTGGCTCACGCCCATCGACGCCGTGCGCGCGGGCGACTGGGCGCGCATCACGCAGTTGGCGCGCGAAACGCAAGGCTTGCGCAAGGCGGCCTGAATCCAGCGGATGTCGGGGCAATATCAGCCCCGATGCGCTGCTAGAGCTTGTCGTATCAGCGCCAATAGCTATCAAAAAATTAGCGATCCATGTGACATAGTGCGCCGCCTGAGGCGTGGTCATGTACGCGGCGAGTGGGCGCGTGGCGGAAGCACGCCGCTTCCTCCTATCATGCGCAGGGGCTTCGGGCCCCACACAAGAGGGAGCCTTTGCATTCTTCAATGCGTGAAGCGCCGAGCGTCAAGCGCCCGCAGACGCTGCAGCGATGCATGCGAATGCTCCCAGACGTTCATGTTTCCAAGAGAGGGAGTTCACTATGGATTTTGTTTCGGCTGTCAAAAGCTGCCTCACCCAGTACGCCACTTTTTCTGGGCGCGCTGTGCGTTCCGAGTTCTGGTGGTTTTTCCTGGCCCAGATTCTGGCGGTGGTCGTGGCCAGCTTTCTGGGTGACGTGGTCTCGGGCATTGTGTCCATCGCGCTGCTGCTGCCTGCGCTGGCCGTGGGTACGCGCCGCCTGCACGACATCGGCCGCAGTGGCTGGTGGCAACTGCTGTTGCTGACCGGTATCGGCTTCTTTCTGCTGCTGTTCTGGTGGGCCCAGCCGAGCGAAGGCTGATCTTTTCAGGCGGCGGGCTCAGGGCCTGCTTTCGCAGCCCGCTGTCCTCACGGTCAGCGGGCTTTTTGTTGGCGGCTGCGGGCCGGGGGGGATCCGCAGGCCGCCCGCTGCGCGCTGGGACAACGGGCAATGGGGCGGAAAAGCATCAAAAAACGGGCCTGCCGCTTGATAGAAAAGCGCTGATAGCTATCAAATAAGGAGCAAAGGCCTGTAGCCACGGACGCCCGGATGTTGCCGATGTACGACATCCTGCGCTCAAGGCCACCAGTATGGCGTTTTGATTTTTAGAATAGAAATCATTCTTATTTCTATTATCGAGAAATCATGACATTTCCATACCGGCCGACCGCGGTCTGCATAGGCATTGCCCTGGCCTTCGGTGCCGTGCCTGCGGGGGTGATGGCACAAAGCGCCACAGCCACATTGTCCGAAGTGCGCGTGGACGCCAACGCCGAAAAAGAGTCCGCCACCGCCCCCGTGGTGGGCTACCGCGCGCGCAATGCGGCCACCGCCACCAAGACCGACACCCCGCTGTCGGAAACCCCGCAGTCCGTCACGGTGGTCACCCGCGACCAGTTGGTGGACCAGGGCGCCACGACCTTTCAGGAGGCACTGCTCTACGCAGCCGGGGTGCGCAGCGATGCCTACGGGCTGGACAGCCGCTCCGACAGCGTTCGGGTGCGCGGCAGCTCGCCCGATACGTACCTCGACGGCCTGCGCCAGAGTTACAACTACTACACCAGCACCATCGCGTCCGACCCCTACGCGCTGGAGCGCCTGGAAGTGCTGCGCGGCCCGTCCGGCATGCTGTTCGGTGCGGGCACCGTGGCCGGCGTGGTCAACATGGTCAGCAAGCGCCCGCTGCAAGAATCGCAGCGCGAAGTGGGCGTGCAGTTCGGCAGCTGGAACCGCAAGCAGTTGCAGGCCGACCTGACGGGCCCGCTCACCAAAGACGGCGAATGGTCGTACCGGCTGGTGGCCGTGGCGCGCGATGCGGACACCCAAACCGACTACGTGAAAAACGACCGGCGCCTGATCGCACCATCGCTCGCCTGGCGCCCCAATGGCGCTACGTCGCTCGTCCTGCAGGCCCACTGGCAGCAAGACCGTACCGGCAGCACGGCGCAGTTCCTGCCGTGGTCGGGCACGCTCCTGCCCAACCCCAATGGCAAGCTGCCCATCAACCGCTTCATCGGCGAGCCGGGTGACTACTACGACACCGACCGCGAATCCATCGGCTACCTGTTCGAGCACCGCTTCAACGACGCCTGGACCGTGCGCCAGAACCTGCGCCTGGCGCGCAACGAGAACCGGGGCGGCTATCACTACGCCGACTTTTTCTCTGACCCCCGCATAGACCCCGTCAACCAGCGCCTGGTCGGCCGCCTGTACGGCAAGAACGTCACGCGCACCCGCATGGCCGCGGTGGATACGCACCTGCAAGGCAACATCACCACCGGCGCGGTGCGCCACCAGTTGCTGCTGGGCGTGGACTGGAACCGGCAGACCGAGAACAAGACCGAAGCCGATGACTCGTACAACGCGCCCATCGACGCGTTCGCACCGGTGTACGGCAACCGCATCAACCCTGCGATGGCCGTCAAACCCGAGAACGTGCAGCGCCAGAGCGGCCTGTATGTGCAGGACCAGATGAAGTGGGGCAACTGGATCTTCATCGCGGGCCTGCGCCACGACCGCGCCGTGAACGGTCTGGCTGGCTCGGCCGATGACCGCACCAGTGACACCACCAAGCGCCTGGGCGTGATGTACCAACTGGCCGGAGGCTGGACGCCCTACATCAGCTACGCCGAGTCCTTCAGCCCGGTCAGCGGCACCAACGCCTATGGCCAGCGCTTCAAGCCGCTGGAGGGCGAGCAGATCGAGGTGGGCGTGAAGTACGTGCCAGAGGGCAGCTCCACCCAGTTCACAGCCGCGGTGTATGACCTCAAGGAAAAGAACCAGCAGGTGGCCGACCCCACCAACCCCAAGAACGTGCTGCAGGTGGGCCAGACCCGCAACAAGGGCCTGGAGCTGGAATACAAGGCCCGCGTCGCCACCGCGTTCGATCTGACCGCCCACTACAACTACACCGATGCAGACCCGCTGCTCGAAGGCCTGCCGCGCCATCAGGCTGCCGTGTGGGGCGTGTACCGATTTGCCGTCGGCAATGTGCGCGGCTTCTCGGTCGGGGCAGGGTACCGTTGGCTGTCGTCGTTCCGCGACCGCACCGGGCCCGAGGTGCCGTCCGCCAGCGTCGTCGACGCACTGCTGGCCTACGACACGCAGGACTGGCGCTACGCGCTCAACATCAGCAACCTGGCCGACAAGAAGTACATGAGCACCTGCCTGGCGCGCGGCGACTGCTGGTGGGCCACCCGGCGCAACGTGGTGCTGAGCGCGACGTACCGGTTCTGATCGCTGGCACAGCACGTCAACGCATCAATCTGTAGCTATTAGCACGCCGTGGAACCGCTCACGCCGAGCCTGTCGAAGCGCCGCGCAAGGCTTCAACAGGCCCAGCCCGAACGGCAGGAGCGCTGAGTACAACCTGAAGTGCCATCCCTAGGGCGCCACCCAGTAAAAAACCCCGCAGGCTTCGCAGCCTGCGGGGTTTTTTGTGGAAGCTTGCGCGCGGCAGGATCGTGGCCCACCCCGCGCAGGTCCGGTGGGCAATTACATGCCCATGCCGCCCATGCCACCCATGCCGCCCATGTCGGGCATGCCGCCGCCAGCACCGGCCTCGTCCTTGGGTGCTTCAGCAACCATGGCTTCGGTCGTCAGCAGCAGCGATGCCACGGAGGCAGCGTTCTGCAGGGCCGTGCGGGTGACCTTCGTGGGGTCCAGAATGCCCAGCTCGAGCATGTCTCCGTACGTGTCGTTCGAGGCGTTGAAGCCGTAGTTGCCCTTGCCGGCCAACACTGCGTTCACCACCACCGAGGCTTCGCCGCCGGCGTTGTTCACGATTTCGCGCAGGGGCGCTTCGATGGCCTTCAGGACCAGCTTGATACCGGCTTCCTGGTCAGCGTTGTCGCCCTTGATCGAGTCACCGACAGCTTGCTTGGCACGCAGCAGGGCCACGCCGCCACCAGCCACAACGCCTTCTTCCACAGCTGCGCGCGTGGCGTGCAGTGCGTCTTCCACGCGGGCCTTCTTTTCCTTCATTTCGACTTCGGTGGCAGCGCCGACCTTGATCACGGCCACACCGCCAGCCAGCTTGGCCACGCGCTCTTGCAGCTTTTCGCGGTCGTAGTCGGACGTGGCTTCTTCGATCTGCACGCGCACTTGCTTGACGCGGGCTTCGATGTCAGCAGCAGCGCCGGCGCCGTCGATGATGATGGTGTTTTCCTTGCCCACTTCGATGCGCTTGGCCTGGCCCAGGTCGGCCAGGGTCACCTTCTCGAGGGTCAGGCCCACTTCTTCAGCGATGACCTTGCCGCCCGTCAGGATGGCGATGTCTTCCAGCATGGCCTTGCGGCGGTCGCCGAAGCCTGGAGCCTTCACAGCCACGACCTTCAGGATGCCGCGGATCGTGTTGACCACCAGCGTAGCCAGGGCTTCGCCGTCGACTTCTTCGGCAATGATCAGCAGGGGACGGCCGGCCTTGGCGACTTGCTCCAGCGTAGGCAGCAGGTCGCGGATGTTGCTGATCTTCTTGTCGAACAGCAGCACGAAGGGGTTGTCCAGAATCGCGGATTGCTTTTCTGGGTTGTTGATGAAGTAGGGCGACAGGTAGCCGCGGTCGAACTGCATGCCTTCCACGACGTCCAGTTCGGACTCGAGGGACTTGCCGTCTTCCACGGTGATCACGCCTTCCTTGCCGACCTTGTCCATGGCGTCAGCGATCAGCTTGCCGATGGTTTCGTCGGAGTTGGCGGAGATCGAACCGACCTGGGCGATTTCCTTGGAGGTGGTGGTGGGCTTGGAAGCCTTCTTCAGCTCGGCGACCAGGGCCGTCACGGCCTTGTCGATACCGCGCTTGAGGTCCATCGGGTTGATGCCGGCGGCCACGTACTTGAAGCCTTCGCGCACGATGGCTTGAGCCAGCACGGTGGCGGTGGTGGTGCCGTCACCAGCGTTGTCGCTGGTCTTGGAGGCCACTTCCTTCACGAGCTGGGCGCCCATGTTCTGCAGCTTGTCCTTGAGTTCGATTTCCTTGGCCACGGACACACCGTCCTTGGTCACGGTAGGGGCGCCGAACGAGCGCTCCAGCACCACGTTGCGACCCTTGGGGCCCAGGGTGACCTTGACCGCGTTGGCCAGGATGTTCACGCCTTCAACCATGCGTGCGCGGGCTTCGCCGCCGAAAACTACGTCTTTTGCTGCCATGTTTGGCTCCTAAATTCAGAAATTCGTTAAACGGATAACGGGTTGTGGTGAAAGAAAGCGTAGCGAGCAGGTGTCAGGCCAGGCGCACGCAGCGCAGCAACCGGAACGTACTTGCCTAGTACGTGAGGATTGCGAGCACCGCGCAACGACGCCTGGCGCCTGCGCAGTAGCTTTATTTCTCCACAACGGCGAACAGGTCGTCTTCCTTCATGACCAGCAGCTCGTCGCCGTTCACCTTGACGGTCTGGCCCGAGTACTTGCCGAACAGAACGCGGTCACCGACCTTCACGTTCAGGGCGAGTACTTCGCCCTTGTCGTTCTTCTTGCCGGGGCCGACGGCCAGCACTTCACCTTGATCGGGCTTTTCAGCGGCGTTGTCAGGGATCACGATGCCGGAGGCGGTCGTGGTTTCGCTTTCGATACGCTTGACGATCACGCGATCGTGCAGAGGGCGAAGGTTCATTGCAATGCTCCTGTTGTCAGTGAAAAAAGGCTGAGGACTCCAGCGCCCGGCGGACCAGACGCTACAAAATTCCCGGCAGACACGCGTGTTAGCACTCGTCTGGGGTGAGTGCTAATGATACGGGCAATTGTGGCGGTTTCAAGACGGGGCCGGCATTTGCCCGATCTGAGAGGTAACCAGAGGATGCAGGGCAGCCCGCCTTGAAACCCCGAAATGCGCGCGTCCCCACCCCGGATTCGGCCTTTGTGCTACCAGCCGGCGCCCTCCGTTGCCATGGACAGGGCCCGCCCTTGTGATGTGGAACCTCGCCGACAGCCCGGGGTGGACCTGTACCGTACATTAATCGCAATGAACCTGGTCACGTCCGTTATCTCCGAGCCGTCCGTGGATAGCGAGGAAGCGATTGCGCGGGACATTGCTGCCGTGGGAAAGCTCAGCATTGTTCCTCGCCTGCTGAAGCTTTTGTGTGACAACACCGGCATGGGATACGCCGCCATAGCGCGGGTGACCGATGAGACCTGGACCGCGTGTGCGGTGGAAGACCGCATCCAGTTCGGTCTTGGCCCGGGCGGGCAGCTCGACCTGAAAACCACCCTGTGCTACGAATCCCGGCAAATTCGGCGGCCGATCGCGTTTGATCACGCCAGCGAAGACCCCACCTTTCGCGATCACCACACGCCCAGAATCTACAAGCTCGAGAGCTACATCTCGGTGCCCATCATCCGCCCCGACGGGTCCTATTTCGGTAACCTGTGCGCTATCGATCCCAACCCTGCGCAGGTCTCTGACGTCCGCACGGTGAACATGTTCACGGCGCTGGCGGACATGATCGCGCTGCAGCTGTCGATCGATGAAGCCTACGAGGCCGCGCACCAGGAAGTGGCCGAGCAGCGGGCGACGGCCGGCCTGCGGGAGCAATTCATTGCGGTGCTGGGGCACGACCTGCGCAACCCGCTCGCGGCCATCGCCACCACGGCAGAATTGCTCGCGCGCAGGCCGCAGCCGCAAGACCAGAAGCTCGCCGAGCGGCTGCGCAGCAGCACACGCCGCATGAGCGGGCTGATCGACAACCTGATGGACTTTGCGCGCGCCCGTCTGGGCTCAGGCATCGGTGTAGAGATTCGATCTGCGGTCGATCTGACTGCCGCGCTGTCTGCAGTGGTCGACGAGGCCCGCGCCGCCCACCCGCAGATGGTCATCCAGGACCACATCCGCGTCGATGCGCCCGTGGCCTGCGACCCGCCCCGCATTCAGCAACTGCTGTCCAATCTGCTGGGCAACGCGTGCCACCATGGCGATGCGGAGCAACCTGTTCTTGTGAGCGCGCTCACAGACCACGGTACGCTAGAAATCTCCGTGCGCAATCGCGGCGGCGGCATTCCGCCCGAAGACCTTCAGAAGATCTTCCAGCCGTACTGGCGCCCCGCCACCAGCAAGCCGGGCGGGGGCCTGGGACTGGGGCTGTACATCTGCTCTGAAATCGTGAAAGCGCATGGCGGTGAGCTGGTGGCCACCTCGACCGTTGAGGGCGGCACCTGCTTCACTGCGCGACTGCCGATCAGCCGCTAGAAAGATACGCAGCGTCTGGCCGCTGCCGCGCAGTCTCTGCGCAGACAACGATGAGTGCTCGCTCAGCGGTCATCGGCTTTGAACAGGCCGCGCACATTCATGGCCGCCAGGCACACCTGCAGGGCAATCACGGCGTTGGCACCTGCCGGAATTCCCCAGCCCACCCACAAGACATTGCTGGCCAGAAACACCCAGAACCCGATCTTGCGCCGGTGCGGGTCCCGCGAACCCACCAGCCAGGCCGCCAAGACCGACGCGGCAAACGCCGGCCACTGGATGAGGTCGACCCAATCAGTCATGGGACTTGCAGTGGTGCATGTCAGATGACCGCAGCCACCAGTGCTCGGTCCACGGCCTCTGGCGCAGTCAGGTACCAGTCCTTGTCCAGCACCTGCTGCTCGATCTGCTGCGCGGTGAGCGAGGTCCCCTCCGCCAGCTTCGCGAAACCCTCGCTCTGCAGGCGCTGTCCGGATTCGATCTCAGCCAGCACGTCGTTGACCTTGGCCCTGCAACTTCGCAAGGCACCATCCAGTGTGATGGTGGCGGTCATCTTGCGCTCATGGATGAGCAGCTCGCAGTCGCGCGTCAGGAAGCGCCGAGCTTTGGGTATCGCAGACATGATGGTGACGCCGGCGGAGTACACATAGGTCTTGCCCAGAAAGTAGATGTCTCTGCCTTCGAGTTGCCACAGCCTCAACTCTTCGGCGATGCGGCGCCCCACTTCTGCGTCTCCACCTGACGTGCTCAACTCGAACACGATCGGGCCGTTGGTTTTTGCTTCCGATTGCTGGCGGAAAAATTCTGACAGCATGAGCTCATTGACGTTGCCGAACAGGCGGATGTCGGGGGACAGGGAGGGAATGGAAGTCGTCATCGGTCAGGTAGGTTGAAAAGAATGGTGGCGTGAGGATTTATGTGGGCTGTTGTCCGGAGCTGCGTGTGGCGGGTGGGCACCCACACGGGCCACGCAACGACGTCAAGAATGCGGAGGGCTGTAGGGCGCATCCGTCTGTTGCGATGCGTCGGACAGCTGCATGACCTTGTCGGGCGTCATGGGCGTGCTGCGGATGCGCTTACCGGTGGCGTGAAAGATGGCGTTGCAGATGGCCGCGGCCACGCCGACCTGGCCGATCTCGCCCACGCCCTTGGCTCCCAGGCGGCTCACGATCCTGTCGTCCTCGTCGACGAAGATGACGTCGATGTCGTGGATATCCGCCTGCACGGGGATGTGGTACTCGGCGAAGCTGTGGTTCATGAAGCGGCCCAGCGTGTTGTCTGAGTGCGCCTCCTCATGCAGGGCCTGGCTGATTCCCCAGACCACGCCGCCGTAGATCTGGCTGCGCGCGGTCTTGGCACTGATGATGCGGCCGGCCGCGATGGCGCTCACCACGCGGGTCACGCGCACCGTGCCCAGCTCCTCGTCGACCCGCACCTCGCAAAAGACCGCCGAGTGCGTGGCCCGCGAATACTTGCGCTGCTTGAGCATGTGGGGAAGCATCAAGTACTTCTCCTCCAGCGGTGCGCTCATCGACGCAAGGACCGTGGCAAGCGGGACATGCGCCCCCGCCACGCCCTTCAGGCGCAATGCGCCGCGGACAAACTCCACGTCTGCAAAACGTGCCTTGGCCAGCGGCGAACCCTTCAGCCCCCGCGCCATCTTGAAGAGCGTTTTCTGCAGCTTCTCGCAGACCCCTTCGACAGCCGAGCCGACCGTGGCAACGTGGGAAGACCCTCCTTCGATGGGCGCTACGGGCAAGGTGGAATCTCCCAGCTTGAAGGTCACGTGTTCCAGTGGCAGCCCCAGGGCAGCGGCTGCAATCTGCGCCATCACGGTATAGGTGCCGGTGCCGATGTCGCTGGCCGCACTGCTGACTTCCAGGTGCCCGTCGGGATGCAGCACCGCGCGGGCGCGGGCGAACATTTGCATGGCGTCCCACACGCCGGTCGCCATGCCCCAGCCGATCAATTCGTTGCCGTCCCGCATGGAGCGCGGCTCCAGCGTGCGGCGAGACCAGCCAAAGCGCTCGGCGCCCTGCGCGTAGCAGGCCTTCAGTTCCTTGGTGGAATGGGGCAGGTCGGTGGTGGGGTCGAACTCTGCATAGTTCCTCAAGCGCAGCGCGAGCGGATCCATCTTGAGCGCGTGGGCCAGCTCATCCATGGCCACCTCGATCGCGTGCACCCCGTGTGCAGCACCCGGCGCCCGCATGTCGATGGGGCTGAAGCGGTCGAGATCGACGAGTTTGTACTCCAGCCGCACGTTGTCGCTGCGGTACAGCTGCCCGGACCAGTTGACGACGACTTCGACGTAGTCTTCCAGGCGCGAAGTCTCTGCAACGGCCTCATGAATGATCGATCTGAGCCGTCCATCACTGTCGGCAGCCAACCGTACCCGCTGCGTGGTCTCGGGCCGATGGCCGAAGGTGAACATTTGCTGGCGCGTCAGCACCACGCGTACCGAGCACTCGGTATGCAGCGAGGCCATGACCGCAAGAATGAGGTTGTATTGCGGCCGAAGCCCCGACCCGAAAGCGCCACCCACGAACGGGTTTTTGACGGTGACTTTGTCTTTGCCCAGCCCGAAGACGCGGGAGACCACCCAGCGGCTGTTCTGCGATCCCTGCGTCTTGTCGTAGATGGTGAGGTGCCCTTCGTCGCCACGGACGACGGTTGTTGCGTGCATCTCCATGGGGTTGTGATGTTCTGCACCGCTGTAGTAGCTGGCATCGATTTTCACGGGCGCCGCTACAAACGCGGCGTCTGCGTCGCCCTTGGGTTTGGGGGGCGGCACATACCCGGCCTTGAATCCCTTGGGCTCGTGGGCGCGATGGACTTCCGCGCGCAGATCGGTGGCATGCGGCTCGGTGTCGTACTCCACCTGCACGAGTTGTGACGCTTCGCGAGCGGCTTCAAAGGTGTCGGCCAGCACCAGGGCAATGGGCTGGCCGCTGTACAGGATGGCGTCGCTGTACAACGGCTTGAACGGCGATCCGCCCGGCGCAGTCATGTCCTTGTAGAAGATATCCATGGACCGGGTCCGCGGACGGTTCTCGTGGGTCAGGATATCCCGCACGCCGGACACGGCCCTCGCCCGGTCCAGCAACAGGCGGGCGATACGGCCGCGGGCGACGGTGCTGTTGACCACCACGCCAAAGAGCATGCCCTGCACGAAATGGTCTGCCGCATACAGCGCCTGGCCGGTGACCTTCAAGGGCCCATCGGTGCGTGACAGCGAGTCGCCAAGCTGGACGTAACCTGTGCCCGCTTCGGCCATCGGCTGTTGGGTGGCGGGAATGATGGACGGGTTCACAGGGCTTGCCCTTTCTTCGCTCTGCCCGGAAGCAGGCTGGTGTGCTTGGCCATGGCCATTTCAAGTGCGCGCACTACCGCACGCTGCGCCATCGGAATCTTGAAAGCATTGCTGCCCAGGGCGCTTCCCTGGGCCTGGGCGCCAGCGATCAGAGCCGATCCCGCTTCAGAAAAAGCCGCACGGTCTGGCCGCTTCCCGTGCAGCAGCCGCTCCACATCCGGCAGGCGCCAGGGCTTGTGCGCCACACCTCCCAGCGCAATGCGGGCCTCGGCGATACGGCCGCCGTCGCCGATGTGCAGGGCCGCGGCGACGGACACCAGCGCGAAGGCGTAAGACGCCCGCTCTCTGATCTTGAGGTACGCGCAATGCTCCACAAAATCGGGCGCGGGCGGCAGTTCGATGTGCGTGATGAGCTCGCCCGGCATCAACGTGTTGTCCACGTCCGGCTGGTCACCCGGCAAGCGATGAAATTCCAGAAACGGGATGCTTCTGCGACCGCCCAACGACTCGACATGCACCACTGCATCGAGCGCCGCCAGTGCCACGCACATGTCGGAAGGGTGCGTGGCGATGCACTCCGTGCTGGCGCCCAATATCGCGTGCTGGCGCGCCAGGTTGCCGATGGCCGAGCATCCGCTGCCGGGTTGGCGCTTGTTGCACGGCGTGCCGGTGTCATAGAAGTAGTAGCACCGCGTGCGCTGCAAAAGGTTGCCCCCGTCCGTGGCCATGTTGCGGATCTGCGGAGATGCACCAGACAAAATCGCGACGGACAAAAGGGGATATTGCTCTTGCACCAGCGGGTGATGTGCGGTGGCGGCGTTGCGCGCCAAAGCGCCGAGCATCAGGCCACCGCTTTCGGACGGCTCGATATCGTGGAGCGCCAGCGCATTGATGTCCATCACATGCTCTGGCCGTGCCACCCCTTCTTTCATCAGGTCCAGCAGATTCGTTCCGCCGGCGATGAAGGCGCCCTTGCCACCCCAGCCGACCGCCGCCGCGACATCGCTGGCTGCTGCATAGGTGAAGCGTTTCATGGCGCTGCCTGCTGTTCGAGTGCAACTTCGGCCACGGCATCCAGGATCTGCACATACGCCCCGCAGCGGCAGAGGTTTCCGCTCATGAGCTCGCGAATCTCATCCCGCGTTTGTGCGTGCCCTTCGTTGATCAAGCCCACTGCCGAACACAGCTGGCCGGGCGTGCAGTAGCCGCACTGGAATGCGTCGTGCTCCATGAAAGCCCGCTGCAGAGGGTGGAGTTGGCCTGCGGTGGCCAGGCCTTCCACCGTGGTCACGCTGGCACCGTCGCGCATGACGGCGAGCGTGAGGCAGGCGTTGATGCGTTCTCCATTAACCAGCACGGTGCAGGCGCCGCACTGGCCGTGATCACACCCTTTTTTAACGCCGGTCAGACCGAGTTTGTCGTGCAAAAGGTCCAGCAATGTCACGGAAGACTCGACGTCGAATTCGCGCTTCCAACTGTTGATCGTCAGCGTGATCGGGTGGGACATGGGGGCCTTGATCGTTATTCGGAAAAAACGATTCTGAGTCGATGCCTTTGGCCGTCTCTGTCGGACAACACGCACTTCACGGGCCCGCATCCCGAGCGCGCATCGCCTGAAATGATTGTTCTCAATACTGGAACAGTCAGTTCGCGACCAGGTGGTTTTTCTCTGAACACCACCGGCGTACAGTTCAACCCATCGATGAGCCGAACCCGCAAGGCGACTCACCGAACCCGGTTCAAGAATGGTTTTTGTCCCGGCTTTATTGAGACGCTTTTTTAACTTCAAGGACTTTCATCNTGAGCCGAACCCGCAAGGCGACTCACCGAACCCGGTTCAAGAATGGTTTTTGTCCCGGCTTTATTGAGACGCTTTTTTAACTTCAAGGACTTTCATCATGAACAACACCGCACGCTTCCTCTCCATCGCCGCTGTCGCTGCTTTCGCTTCCTTCGGTGCACAAGCCGACGAAGCCGATGCTTCGCAATATGTGTCCAAGTTCGAAACCAACCGCACCCGCGCTGAAGTGGCTGCAGAAGCTGCAACCGTCGCCCAGACACGCAGCATTGAGCCCGCAGGTTCGCGCGTGGTGACCTACAAGTCCACCGCTGACCGCGCTGCTGTGCGTGCCCAGGCTGCTGACGCTGTGCGCACCGGCCAGATTCCTTCGGGTGAGCAAGGCTGAGCTGAATCCGACGGATTCAGCTTCCTGACTCTCTCTATAAAAAACCTGATTTCTAAAAAATACACTGGACTTTCATCATGAACAAGACCGCACGTTTCCTCTCCATCGCCGCTGTGTCCGCTTTCGCTGCCTTCGGTGCCCACGCTGACGAAGCCGACGCTTCGCAATTCGCCACCAAGTTCGAAACGAACCGCACCCGCGCCGAAGTGGCTGCCGAAGCCTCCACCGTTGCCCAGACCCGCAGCATCGAGCCCGCTGGTTCGCGCGTCGTGACCTACAAGTCCACGGCTGACCGCGCTGCGGTACGCGCCCAGGCTGCTGAAGCCGTGCGTGCTGGCACGATCCCTTCGGGCGAAATCAGCGCGATGTAATTGACGCAGTTGCGGGCCTTCCCATGGTGGTGGCATTGGCGGCATGTGCCGCGGGTGCTGCTGCCATGGGGAGTGTTTTGATCGCAGCTGTCCCAAGCAAAATGGGCTCCCTGATGGGAGCCCTTTTTGTTGGCGGGACAGGGTGAATTTGGAGGCCTTGGCTTGCGTCGGCAACCTCAGTGCGTGGCGAGGTACTCGCGGACCTTGTCGGCCGAGCGGCCGACCGCAGCGACTGCATCGCGCAATTGGGTTTCGGTCACGCCCAGGCTGTTGGTCCAGTCGCGCACTTCGTAGGGTTCGCTCAGGTTGATGAAATTGCGGTCCTGTGCCGTTTTGTTCTTGTCGTCGCTCATGAAATGCTCCTTGATGAAGCAGCAAAAAATAGCATTGGCGACCAAAGCCATCTGTAGGACAAGGCTGCTTCGGGGCCGCAGACATGAATAGGCGATGGGCCCAAAAAAAGGGCCCGCACGCAGCGGGCCCAAAGACGCTTCATCTACCGGTGCCTGATCACCGGCAAATTCACAGTGCCACCGTGCGCGATCAGGCTTAGTAGGACTATGACCCCTCGGCCTGCGGTCATGAGGCCTATAGGCAGCGTTTTGGAAGCGAGAAAAAAATGCACTCCCAAGCCGTTGGAAACAGAGAGATGAGGAAGATGAGGAGAGATGAAGTCTGTGACGCCAGTCCGGTGAGGCAGTTGGCAGTGCACTGAGCCTCGCCCCGGATTCATGGGTCTTGTGCCAGGGCACGCGTCAGGCCATGGATAACAACTAGCCTCTGCGCACAAATCGCCCTGCACGTGCGCCGGTGGCGCGCAGCCGGGCCGTGTAGCTCAGCATGCCGTTGACCCAGACCCGCTCGATGCCTTCGCTGAACTGCTGCGGGTGCTCAAACGTGGCCACGTCTTTGACCCGCGCCGGGTCGAACACCACCACATCGGCCGTATGGCCCGCCAGCAGGGTGCCGCGCGCACCCAGCCGGAAGCGCCGGGCTGACAGGCCCGTCATCTTGTGCACGGCTTCTTCCAGCTGTAGCAAGCCCTTCTCGCGCCAGTAGCAGGCCAGCACGCGCGGAAAGGCGCCCCACAGCCGCGGGTGGGGCCGCTCGTCGTGCGGCAGGCCGTCGGAGCCGATCATGGACAGCGGGTGCGCGATCACGCGCTCCACGTCGTCCTCGCGCATCTGGAAGTAGCACGCCCCGCCGGGCTTGAGCCGCACAGCCGCCTCCTGCTGCGACACGCCCCATTCGCTCGCGATGTCGGCCAGGTAACGCCCACCCATCTCCGGGTGCGGCTGGCTGCCGGTGATGAGGATGTCGATGATGCCGTCCACCAGGTCCTCGCGCAGCACGGTGGAGCCCGCCGTGTAGGGGTACACGTCCATGCCGATCTCCTGGCCGCGGGCCAGCTCCTCCAGCAGCGGCAGTGTCTCGCGGGTGCGGCCCCAGTTGGCCGGGCCCGCGCATTTGTGGTGCGATATCACCAGGGGCAGGCCGGACTGCCGGGCCGTCAGCGCGGCCTCCTGCAGCGCCGGCAGGATGCCTGCCAGTTCGTCGCGCACATGGGTGGCGTAGACACCGCCATTGCGTGCGGCCACGCTGGCCACCGCCACGAGTTCGTCCTGGTCGGCCGCGTAGGCCTCGCTGTAGAAGATGCCGGACGACAGCCCCAGCGCACCGGCGTCCATGGCCTCCTGCATGTCGGTGGCCATGGCCGCGCGCTCGGCCGGCGAGGCCGCCTGGCGCAAGTCCGCCAGATGCCGCATGCGCAATGCCGTGTGGCCCATCAGCGCCGCCACGTTCACCGCGGGCTGGGCCGCGTTCACGGCATCGGCGTAGCTGGCCATGCTCGCATGCCGGAACTGCAGGCGGCCCAGCAGCGACAGGGGCGCGGACGGCGCCTCGGTCACCACGGGCGCGAGCGAGATGCCGCAGTTGCCCACGATCACCGTCGTGATGCCCTGTGACAGCTTGGGCAGCATGGCCGGGCCGTCCAGCACGGCCGCGTCGTCGTGGGTGTGCACATCGATGAAGCCGGGGGCTATCACCAGGCCGGTGCAGTCGATTTCTTCGGGCGTGCCGGCGGCGGCCAGGTCGGCCGGTGCGATCTGGCCCGGCGCCGCGATGGCCAGGATGCGGTCGCCGTGCATCAGCAGGTCGCCCTGCCAGCCGGCCGCGCCGGTGCCGTCCACGATCAAGCCATTCTTGAGCAGCGTTGCGGGCGCCATGTCACTCCTCCCGCGCCGGCAGCTTGTGCGCGCCGCCTTCCAGCGCCCCCGCGTACTCCGCGCTGTCGAAGCCGTGCTTGTGCAGCAGCTGCTTGAACTGCTGCAGCCCGCGCGCGGCCACCGGGCCGAGCTTCTGGGCCAGGCGCACCATCAGGATCTCGATGACCACCAGGTGGGCCAGGTAAGCCTCGGTGCCCACGCGCATCACCGCGTCCTGCGGCACGGACACGGCCAGCACCAGGTCGGCCGCCTCGGCCAGCGGGGTGCCCGGCTGGGTCAGGGCCACCACGGTGGCGCCCTGCGAGCGGGCGAAGCGCGCGGCCTCCAGCGTGTAGGGCATGCGGCCCACGTGCGAGATCACAAAGGCCACGCCGTCGGGCCCGAGCGTGCTGGCCGAGACCAGCTGCTGGTGCGCATCGAAGATCGCGTTGGCCGTGCAACCCAGGCGGAACAGCCGGCTTTGCAGCTCGCTGGCCATGAAGGTTGACGCAGCGCCCACCGAATAGCAATCGATGCGGCGCGCCGCGGCCAGCCGCTCGGCCACCTGGTCGAGCACCTGGGCATCGAGGTTGCGGCCCAGCTCGGTCAGCGAAGATACGGCCGCGTGCACGATCTTGCTGGCCACGTCGTGCGCGCTGTCGTCGGCCAGCACGCTGCGGTGCAGGTGCGAGCCGGACACGGCCAGGTCCTGCGCCAGCGCCACCATGAACTCGCGCACCGAGTCGTGCCCGAAGCTGCGGCAGGTGCGCACGATGGTGGGCATGGAAACGCCCGCCTGCTGGGCCAACTGTTCCACGGTGGCCACCACGGCCGCGCGGGGGTCTTCCAGCACCACGCGCACCACGCTGCGCTGAGCCTCGGGCAGGTCGGGCTGGCGCTCGCGCAACTGCTGCAGCAAGCTTTGGGATGTGTGTGTGATGGCCATGCTCAGAAACGGGTGCTGATGGCGCCGGTCACTGCCCAGTCGTCCTCGACGAGGGGCAGCCAGCGCCATTTGTCAAAAGTGGTGCAGGGGTGGGAGATGCCCAGCGCCACGCGGTCGCCCACGGCGGGCGGGCTGCCCGCGGGGTCGAAGCGCAGGTAGGCGTGCTGGTCGTTCAGCGCGCTCACGGTCCAGCCCTGCGGCACATCGCCCGCAGTGCGCTGGCCCCGCGGCGCCCAGCGCACGGGCACGGGCATCTCCAGGTCGTAGGACACATCGCGCCGCCCGCAGGTCAGCAGCGCCAAGCCCGGCTCGGGCACGGACTGCACCATGGCCCACACCTCCAACGCGGGGCGCAGCGATGCGTCCAGGCCCTCGCGCTGCTCCACATGGCGCAAGAAGCGCATGTAGTTGCCGTGGTCGTGCGTGATGTAGCAGCCCGAGCGCAGCACGCCGTCCACCGGGCGCGACAGGCCTTGTGTGCGCAGCAGCGGCACCACCAGGTCGAACACGGCGGAGCCACCGGCTGTCAGCAGCACGGTGGGGTCGGCAAACAAGCCGTGGGCGTCGCACTGCCGCGCCACCTCGGTCACGCGGCGTACCAGGGCAGTGACTTCGCGCGCATCGTGCTCGCTGTCGCAGCGTGCCACACCGCCCTCGTAGCACTCGATGCCGCCCAGTTGCGCGGCGGGCGAGCGGGCGATGGCCCGGGCCAGCGCCAGGGCTTCTTCCAGCGTCCTGCAGCCGGTGCGCTGGCCGGGGATGCCGATCTCCAGCAGCGTGTCGAAGCGGCGGGCCGCTTGCCCTGCGGCCTGGCGGCGCACGGCCCAGTCCTCGATCAGCCGCAGCTGCGCCAGCGAGTCCACCAGGAACCACACGCGCAGGTCCGCATGCCGCTGCAGCAGCGCCTGCAGGCCGTCCAGGTCGGCATCGCACACCACCTGATTGGCAATGATGGCGCGGCGCGCGCCGGCCTCCACACCCACCGAGAGCTGGTAGATGGTGGCGAACGTCAGGCCCCAGGCGCCGGCCGCGAGCTGCTGGCGAAACAGCTCGGGCGACATGGTGGTCTTGCCGTGCGGCGCCAGCGCCACGCCCTTGCGCGCCGCGAAGTCCTGCATCCAGGCCAGGTTGTGGGTCAGCGCAGAGCGCCGGATGACGGCCAGCGGGTAGGCCAGGTCGTCCGCCAGCAGGTTCCAGCCCCTGGCGGCCAGGTCGGACGCGCGGCAGGGCGCAGCGGTTTGCGGAAAGCTCTTGCTGCGGTGGTCGAGGATGAAGTCGTCGGTCATGGGGAAGTGGGGTGGTGCGCTGTTTTCCAGCAGGCATGCAGATGGCCCGGCTGCACCTCGCGCAGCAGCATATCGGTGCTGGCGCAGCGCTCTTCGGCCAGGGGGCAGCGGGTGCGGAACACGCAGCCCGAGGGTGGGTGGGCGGGGCTGGGCAGGTCGCCCTGCAGCAGCGGGATGCTACGCCGCTGCGCCGGGTCGGGGATGGGCGCGGCCGCCAGCAGCGCGCGCGTGTAGGGGTGCTGGGGGTGGGCGTACAGCGCCTCGGTGGGGGCGATCTCCATCACGCGGCCCAGGTACAGCACCACCACGCGGTCGCACAGGTATTCCACCACGTCGAGGTCGTGCGAGATGAACAGCAGGGTCAGGCCCAACTGCTCCTTGAGCTCGCCCAGCAGGTTCACCACCTGGGCCTGGATGGACACGTCCAGCGCCGACAGGGGCTCGTCCGCCACGATGAAATTCGGCTCCACGGCCAGGGCGCGGGCGATGCCGATGCGCTGGCGCTGGCCGCCGGAGAACTCGTGCGGAAAGCGGTCCGCATGCTCCGGCCGCAGGCCCACCTGCTGCAGCAGCTCGTGGATGCGGGGCAGGCGCGCGCGGCCCTTGGCCAGGCCATGGGTATCCAGCGCCTCGGCCAGCACCTCGCGGATGCGCATGCGCGGGTTGAGGCTGGCGTACGGGTCCTGAAAAATGATCTGGATCTTGGAGCGCAGCGGGCGGTATTGCCCCTGCGAGAGCGCTGCCAGGTCCTGCACGGCACCCGCGCCGTGGTACAGCATCTGCCCGCCGGTCGGGTCCACCAGGCGCGTCAGCAGCCGGCCGATGGTGCTCTTGCCCGAGCCCGATTCGCCCACCAGGCCCAGGGTCTCGCCCTGGCGGATGGTGAAGCTCACATCGTCCACCGCGCGCACCGGGTGGGCGCCGCTGCCGAAGTACTTGCGCAGGTGCTGGATCTCCAGCAGCGGGGCCTCCGCAAGGCTGCCGGTGGGGGATGCCATGGGTTGTTGCAGCACGGCGCTCATGCGGTCACCTCGCGGTGGATGCAGCGCACCATGCGGCGGGCGCCGGTGGCTTCCAGCGGCGGCATCTGCGCATCGCACGCTGGCAGCTTGCGGGTACAGCGCGGTGCAAAGGCGCAGCCCGGGGGCGGTGCCAGCGGGCTCGATACCTGGCCCGGTATGGCCACCAGCTTGCGGCGCCCGGGGGCGGCCGCTGCGCCGCCCTGCTGCCGTGCCACACCGGGCAGGCAGGCCAGCAGGCCGCGCGTGTAGGGGTGCTCGGGCCGCGCGAACAGGTCGTGCACGCGGGCCGATTCGACGATGCGGCCGGCGTACATCACCGCCACGGCGTCGGCGTACTGCGCCACCACGCCCAGGTTGTGCGTGACGAACAGCATGCTCATGCCGGTCTCCTTCTGCAGCCGGCCCATCAGCGCGAGGATCTGCGCCTGGATGGTCACATCGAGCGCCGTGGTGGGCTCGTCGGCGATCAGCAGCGTGGGGTTGCAGGCCATGGCCAGTGCGATCATCACGCGCTGGCGCATGCCGCCAGACAGCTGGTGCGGGTACTCGTTCACGCGCTGGGCGGCGGCCGGTATCTCCACCAGCTCCAGCATGCGCCGGGCGTGGGCATGCGCGGTGCGGCGGTCCATCTTCAGGTGCAGGCGGGCGGACTCGGCGATCTGCTCGCCCACGGTGAGCACTGGGTTCAGGCTGGTCATGGGCTCCTGGAAGATCATCGCCAGCTCGTTGCCGCGCAGGGCGCGCTTGTCAGCCTCCTTCAGGGCCAGCAGGTCCACGCGGCGGCCGTCGCGCTGCACGAACCACGCCTGGCCGCTGACCTCGGCCTGCGAGGTGCGCGCGTGCAGGCCCATCAGCGACAGGCTGGTGACGGACTTGCCCGAGCCGGACTCGCCCACCAGCGCCAGCGTCTCGCCGGGGTGGATGGTGAACGACACGTCGGCCACGCTCTGGATGCGGCCGCCGTCGGTGGCGAACGAGGTCGACAGTCCGTGCACTTCCAGGCGGGCCGCGGTGGGGTCGGTCAAAGGTGCGGCACTCATACAGTCTTCTTCAGTTTGGGGTCGAGCAGGTCACGCACGCCGTCGCCCAGCATCTGCAGCGACAGCGCGGTGAGCACGATGGCGATGCCCGGCGCGAAGATGGTCCAGAACGCCTTGTCCGCATAGTCCAGGCTGCCGGCGATCATGGTGCCCCAGGTGGGGATGTCGGGCGGCACGCCCACGCCCAGGAAGGACAGCCCGGCCTCGGCCAGGATGGCGTAGGCGAAGATGAAGGTCACCTGCACGAGGATGGGCGACATCAGGTTGGGCAGGATGTGCTTGAGCAAGATCTTCGGGGTGCGCACGCCCAGGGCGCGCGCTGCGTCCACGAACAGCAGCTCGCGCAGCACCAGCGTGGTGGCGCGCACCACGCGGGCCACGCGCGGCGTGTAGACGATGACGAGGGCGAGCATCACGTTCCACAGCGACACCCCCAGGATGGACACCAGCGCGATGCCCAGCAGGATGTCGGGGAAGGACATCATGGCGTCCACCACCCGCATCAGCGGCGCATCCAGCCGCCGGAAGAACCCCGCGAACATGCCCAGCAGCGTACCCAGCAGCACCGCGCCGGCCGCCGTCACGAAGCCGATGAGCAGCGAGTACCGCGCGCCGTGCACGATGCGCAGCATCACGTCGCGCCCCAGCTCGTCGGTGCCCGCCCAGTGCGTGGCCGACGGCGCGCGCAGCCGCTCGCTGATGGACAGCGCATTGGGGTCGGCGTCCGAGAGGGCGGGATACACAGCGGCGATGCCCACCACCAGCGCCAGCGCGATGGCCGAGGCCAGCACCACCTTGCGCGCGAACAGCCGGCGCAGCACGGCCGCAAAGCGCTGCCACGAAGAAGGGGAGGAGGGCGAAGATGCCGAAGAGACGTGGCCGTTCATGGTGCCTCCAGCCGGATGCGCGGGTCCACCAGCGTGTAGATGAAGTCGATGGCGAGGTTGATGAACACGTAGATGGCCGCGATGACCAGCAGCGTGCCCTGGATGACCGGGTAGTCGCGCCGCAGCACCGCCCGCACCACCAGGTTGCCCACGCCGGGCAGGTTGAACACGGTCTCGGTCACCACGGTGCCGCCGATCATCAGCGCCATGGTCAGGCCCAGCACGGTGACGATGGGCACGAGCGCATTGCGCAGCACGTGCTTGACCATGATGGTGCCCTCGTCCAGCCCCTTGGCGCGTGCGGTGCGCACGTAGTCCTCGCCCAGGATGTCGAGCATGGATGCGCGGGTGAAGCGGATGATCAGCGCCGAGTTGAGCAGGCCCAGCACCAGCGCGGGCAGCAGCAGGTGCGACAGCCGCTCGCCCAGCGTGGCGCGGGGGTCGCCATAGCCCGATGCCGGAAACCACCCCAGCTTGACCGCGAACAGCTGGATGAGGATCAGGCCCAGCCAGAAGCTGGGCACGCTCGCGCCCAGCATGGCCACGCCGCTCACGGCCTGGTCGGCCGCGCTGCCGCGCCAGATGGCCGCCGCCATGCCGCACGGAATGCCCACCAGCGCCGCGATGCCCACCGCGAACAGCGCAAGGAACAACGTGGGCTCGGCCCGCTCCAGCAGCGCCTGCGCCACGGGCCGCTGCAGGAAGAGCGACTGCCCCAGGTTGCCCTGCAGCAGCTCACCCACCCACAGCACGAACTGCGTGGGCAAGGGCTTGTCCAGCCCGTACTGGGCGCGCGCCTGCGCAATGTCGGCGGCAGTAGCCTGGTCGCCCAGCAGCAGCGCCACCGGGTCGCCCGAGGCCAGCCGCGTGAGGCAGAACACCAGCACCGCCACCAGCACCAGCACCACCGCCGCTCCACCCAGCCGCTTCAATAGAAATCGCATGCTTGCTTGTCTCTTAAAAAGTCCCCACTCGCACCACACCCCCGGTCCAAGCCAGTGCCACCGTGGAACCGGCTTTGCCGGGCCACCGGAGGCGCCCCCTCGGGGGAGGCGCCGCAGGCGCTTCGGGGGGTTACTTCATCCATGTATTCCAGAAGAACGGCCAGACCGCCGGCGTGTAGCCCGACAGCTTGGCCGATCGCGCCGACAGGCCGTTGAACTTGCCCACCTCGATGAACGGCACCTCGTCGTACACCACCTGCTGCACCTTGCCCCACAGCGCACCGCGCTTGGCAGGGTCGGTCTCCTGGTTGAACGCGGCCAGGGTCGACTTCTTGGCGTCGGACTCCCACCAGCCCGGTGCGCCGTCACCCAACTGCGGCGGCGACAGCATGGGCTCGGGGAACAGGCCCGAATGCGTGAAGTACACGTCCCACAGCTTGGCGTCGTTGCGGCGCTGCACCAGGGTGGCCCAGTCCACCACCTGCAGGTCGGTCTTGAAGCCCGCCTTCTTGAGCTGCTCGGACATCACCAGCGCCATGTTGTAGTGGAACTCGTACTGCCGGCTGGCCATGATGCGCACCGGCTGGCTGTTGTTGTAGCCCGCCTTGGCGGCCTGCTCCTTGGCCGCCTGAGGGTTGCGCTCGTTGTACAGCTTGGCGCCCGCGTCCGAGTAGTAGGGCGTGCCCTTGGGGAAGAAGTTGGGCTCCACCATGAAGAAACGGTTGTCGCCAAAGCCCGCGGCCATTAGCTCGCCCGTGCCCACCGCGGTCTGCACCGCGCGGCGCAGGGGCTGCGATGCCAGCACGCCCTCCTTGGTGTTGAACACGATGTACGGAAAGCCGAAGTTCTTGGTGACGATGGGCACCACGGCGGGCGCACCTTTCTCCACACGGCCGATGGCTTCCACCGGCAGCAGGTCGGCATAGTGGAACTGGCCGGACAGCGCGCCCTCGACCCGCGTGTTGGCGCTGGGCACGGGCACGAAGCGCAGCTCATCGAGCAGCGCCTCGCGGCGGCCTGCGTAGCCGCTGGGGGCTTCCTTGCGGGCGGCATAGTCGTCAAAGCGAACCAGCACGGTGAACTGGTCTGGCCGGCGCTCCTTGAACTTGTAGGGTCCGGTGCCGATGAATTCCTTGAGCTGCGGCGCGATGCTTTCCTTGGCCAGGATGGCTGCCATGCCGCTGGGCAGGGCCAGTTGCGCCAGCAGCGGTGCGTAGGGGTTCTTGAGCTTGAGCTCCACGCCGTGCGTGCCCTTGGCTGTGAGCGCCACCACTTCCTTGCCCACCGCCTTGCCCCGCGGCGAGAGCTCCATCCAGCGCTGCAGCGAGGCCACCACGTCCTCGGCTGTCATCTCGCGGCCGTTGTGGAACTTCACGCCCTTGCGCAGGGCGATGGTGTAGTTGAGGCCATCCTTGGAGACGGTGGGCATGCCCTCGGCCAGCATGGGCGCAATGTTCCAGTTGCCGTCGAAGGTGTAGAGCGGCTCGTACACGTGCTGCATGATGGTGCCCACCAGGTCGGCGGTGCTCACCATCGGGTCCAGGCCCTGGGGCTCGCCCACCATGGCCAGGTTGGCGGCGCCGCCCTTGGCCGGTGCGCCGGCCTGCTGCGCCGACGCTGCACCAGGGCCTGCGCCCCACAGTGCGAGCAGCGCGGCCAGGCCCACCAGCCCCCGCCGCGCCACGTTCGCCGGCCGGGAGTTCGCCAGCCGCACCACATTGGTTCCAGAAGTTTGCATCGTGCACCTCTAAGTAATAGGATTACATTGATAAGCACTTTCGATGCCAGAAATCTGCTCGATTTGTGCTTTTTGGGCGTTTTGTATGTAATATCTTTACTCAAAGGAGCACTTTCAATGCCAGTAGAAACCCTCGGTCAGTCCCCGCTTGCCTCCGACCGGCAGGCCCGTCCACTTTCCCCCGCCACGCGCGCCGGGGACTTCGTTTTTGTGTCGGGCCAGGTGCCCACCGATGACCAGGGCCAAGTCATCACCGGGGGCATCGAGGCGCAGACGCGCCAGGTGTTCCTGCGCCTCACGCAGGCGCTGGCGCTGGCCGACTGCACGCTGGCCGATGTGGCCAAGGTGAGCGTCTGGCTGGCCGACGCGCGCGACTTCGGCAGCTTCAACCGCGTCTACATGGAGTGTTTTGGCGAGCACCGGCCCGCGCGCTCGACGGTGGAGTCGCGGCTCATGATCGACGCCAAGGTGGAGATCGACGTCACGGCGTACAAGCCGCGCGGCTGAGCGCGGCGGGCGCTAGCCGGCGGTCCGCGGCACCGGCTGGGTTGCTACATCACGCGGATGCCCAGCTCGCTGACCAGCAGGGCCGCCTGGTCGGTGGAGAGGATCGCCCCCTTGAAGGACTGCGCCAGCTGGGCCAGCCGCAGCCCGCCCAGGTCCACCGACCGCAGGTCGGCGCCGTCGAAGCGGGCGTTCTTGAGGTGCGCATCGCGCAGGCTTCCGCCTTCGAACACCGCATCGCGGAAGTCGCAGCCAGAAATGTCCGCGTCGGACATGTCGAGCTGTTCGATGGTCTGCTTGCGGAACGAAATACCCCGCAGGTCCGCGCCCACCAGCAGCGTGTCGTGAAAGCTCAGGCCCAGCGTCTGCGCTTCATGGAACTGCGCGGCGGTCAGCTTGACCTCGGCAAACAAGGCCGACGCCAGCGTGGCCTTGGTCCAGAGCGTGTTGTTCAGGTCGCAGTGGTGAAAGCGTGCGTCGGTCAGGTGCGCCAGGTGAAAGCTCGCCTGCCGCGCCCTGCAGCCGAGCCACCGCGTGTCGCCCAGTTGGGCGCGTGCCAGCGAGGCCTCGGCCAGGCTGCAGCCGGTGAACTGCGCGCCCTGCAGCGCAAGGCCCGAGAGGTCGGCGCCGTCGAAATCGCAGTGCTCGAAGTGCAGGCGCTGCGCCGGGGTGTCCGCCAGCATCGCCAGCAGGTCGGCGCGGGTGATCTGCTGCTCTTGCACGAGGACCGTACCGCTGGTGCTGGTGCTGGTGAGTGGGGTGGATGCTGTGATCATGGGACGGTGACTGCAATGGTGGCTGGGCCGTGGCGTGGCGCGTGCGGTGCAACGTGCGGCGTCAATGTCCCGTGGTCTTGGAAAACAGGTTCACCACCACCACGCCGGCCACGATGAGCCCCAGCCCGGCGATCGCAGGTGCGTCCAGCCGCTGTCCGTAATAAAGCCAGCCCACGGTGGAGATCAGCACGATGCCCACCGCCGACCAGATGGCGTAGGCAATGCCGATGGGCAAGGTCTTCAGCGTGAGCGACAACAGGTAGAAGGACACCGCGTAGCACACGGCGGTGATTGCGCTGGGAACCAGCCGCGTGAAGCCCTCGGACGCCTTCAGCGCACTGGTGCCCAGCACTTCGGCCACGATGGCCAAGCCCAGCAATGCGTAGCTGGTGGTGGTGGCGGTCCACTGGATCATGGTGCGGGTCCGTTGCAAAAGCTGGAGAAGCGGCCGATTCTAGGAAGGACCCACGCACCGCGGTGGCATGCCCTTGCATTGGTGCAGGGCCTCTGCACAGCCGGTTGCAGCCGCCTGAAATCTGTGACCACACGGCGAGTACCCGTGGCGCGCACCGTGGCCCGGAGGCCCGACCTGGCCCCCCATCGCCGCAATGCCAGCCCGCTGCCAACCCTGGCGCTCTCACCTCGCCACGCAGCTGCTGTTGAGCCGCTATGCAGCGTGCTGCAGCATCAGGTCCAGGTTCTGCACGGCAGCGCCCGACGCGCCCTTGCCCAGGTTGTCGAACACCGCGCTCAGCAGCACCTGGCCGTGCTGCGGGTTGGCAAACACCGAGAGCCGCAGCTGGTTGGTGCCGTTGAGCACCTGGGGGTCCAGGTGCTGCGCCGCCTGCGCATCTGCCCGGGACACCACCTCCACATGCGCCGCGCCGTCGTAGTGCTGCTGCAGGCAGGCGTGCAGCCGGTCGGCAGTCACGCCCGCGGGCAGTTGCCGCAGCAGCAACGGAATGGTCAGCACGATGCCCTGGCGGAAAGAGCCGTAGGCCGGCAGGAAGAAAGGCCGCTGCGTGAGGCCCGCGTGCTGTTGGATCTCTGGCGTGTGCTTGTGGGCCAGCCCCAGGCCGTACACCTGGAACGCGGAGGCTTGCGATGCACCCGCACCTTCATGCTCATCCACTCGCGCACGGCCGCCGCCGGAGTAGCCCGACACGGCATGGATGGCCAGCGGATGGTCCGCAGGCACCAGGCCTGCCTGCACCAGCGGCAGCAGCAGCCCGATGGCGCCCGTGGGGTAGCAGCCGGGGTTGGTCACGCGGCGCGCCGAGGCGATGCGGGCGGACTGCGCGGCGCTCATTTCAGGGAACCCGTAGACCCAGTCCGCATCGGTGCGGTGGGCCGAGCTGGCGTCGATCACGCGCACGGCCGGGTTCACGATGGACGCCGCCGCTTCGCGCGCAGGCCCGTCGGGCAGGCACAGCACGGCGATGTCGCAGGCATTGATCGCTTCGGCGCGGCGCGCAGCGTTCTTGCGGTCGGCCTCGGGCAGCGTGAGCAGACGCAGGTCGCTGCGGCCGTGCAGGCGTTCATGGATCTGCAGGCCGGTCGTGCCCTGATCGCCGTCGATGAAAACCAAGGGTGCGCTCATGCGGTGCTCCTGATGAATGGAATGGCTGAAGAAAAAACGAAGGAATGACGAATCTTCGGCCGCGCCCTAGAATTTGAAAAGTTGAATTTCACAAACATCAGCATCAGATTCACTGAACGTCATGCGCGAACTCAACCTCGACCGGTTGCGCACGCTGGTCACCATCGCAGACCTGGGTTCGTTCGCCGAAGCCGCGCGGGTGCTGCACCTGGCGGCGCCCACGGTCAGCCTGCACATCGCCGACCTGGAGGCGCTTTTCGGCGCGCCGCTGCTGGTGCGCAAGCGCGGCGAGGTGACTCCCTCGGGTGTGGGCGACGCGTTGATCGAGCGCGCGCGGCGCCTGCTGGCCGATGCGGACGAGGCGCTCGATGTGGTGCAGCGCCAGGTGCAGGGGCTCGCGGGCCGCGTGCGGCTGGGGGCGTCCACCGGTGCCATTGCCCACCTGCTGCCACAGGCGCTGGAGGTGCTGGGGCACCACCACCCCGGTATCGACGTGCAGGTGGCCGTGCTCACCACGCAGGACACCATGGCGCGCCTGGTCGGCGGGTCGCTGGATGTGGGCCTGGTGGCGCTGCCGCAGGCCACCGTGCAGGGCGTGAAGGTGCAGCCCTGGCGGCGGGACCCGGTAATGGCGTTCGTGCCGTCGGCCTGGCCTGCGCCACAGCGCGCCACGCCGAAGTGGCTGGCGGGGCAGCCGCTCATCCTCAACGACGTCGGCACCAGCCTGTCGCGGCTGACGGCCGAATGGTTCGCGCTGGCGGGCGAACACCCCAAGGCGCGCATCCAGCTCAACTACAACGACGCCATCAAGAGCCTGGTGGCCGCAGGCTATGGCGCCACGCTCCTGCCGCACGAGGCCACGTCCACCACGCCGCTCGACCCGCGCATCCGCATGCTGCCGCTGCGCCCCGCGCTGTGGCGGCCGCTGGGCATCGCCCACCGCGAAGGCCCGGTGGAGCGCGCCACGCAGCACGTGCTGGATGTGCTGTGGCAGCAGCGCCAGGCTTGAATAGATCGAATTTTTGGGCCAAACAGGCCGTTACCGCTCATCTGCAAAGCGCAAGCAGCTATATATTTGATAGCATTTGCGGTTCTCGGCTGCGGGACTGACCGGCCGCAGCGCCTGGGGTGCATCAGGCGGTGGCGCCGGGCCCCAGCGCGCTCAGCACCATGCGCACGATCAGTTCCTCAGCATTGTTGTAGTCGCGCTCGGTCAGCGCGGGCTTGCCCAGCAGCAGCGCAAACTGCGCCTCCTGCTCCGCATAGGCCTGCGTGACCGACCAGATGATGAACATCAGGTGGGTGAAGTTGACCTTGGCGATGCGGCCCTCGCGCGCCCAGCGCTCGAAGGTGCGCACCTCGGTCTTGAGCAGCGGGCCCACCCGCTCGGCGATGGCGGTGCCATAGCGTGGTGCACCGGCAATCACCTCTTTGGTGAACACCTTGGCGCCCTGGGGGCGCATGCGCGAGTACTGCATCTTGGCGCGGATGTAGCGGCGCAGCGCCTGCTCGGGGTCGTCGCTGTGCGACAACGCCTCCATGCCTTCGAGCCACTGGGTGAGCACATCGTCGAGCACGCGCTGGTACAGCGCCTCCTTGCTCGGAAAGTAATACAGCAGGTTGTGGCGGCTGATGCCGATGGCCGCGGCAATGTTCTCGAGCGACGCGCCTTCGAAGCCGAACTGCGCGAAGTGGTTCTCCGCCTCGGCCAGGATGGCCTGCTCCTTGCGCAGGCGCGAGGCCTTGGGGGCGCGGGCGCCGGTGTCGTCGGTGCTTTCGGCGGCTTCAGGGGCTACCGCGGCAGCGGGCTTGCGGATGGCGCCGGCTGCACGCGGCGGCTTGGCAGGGCGGGGGGCGGAGGTGGCAGCCGGGGACTGGCGGGCGTCGGTCATTGCACCATTGTGGAACAAGCCGGGGCCTGAAAACTGGCAATTGGCTGGCATGGGGTTTGCTCTAGGGATTTTACCAATTGGTAAATTTTTACGGGTTGGTAAATTGGCCCCCAACGCAGGGCACCGCGGCACATCAAGCCGTGGGCACCTGCACCCCCACAGCGAGGACCACGATGAAACCTCCGACATTTGCGGGCGCACGCACCCTCGCTTGCGCCGCATCGGCTGCCTGCTGCCGCCGCCCCGGCAGCGGCGCGCGCCACCTGCACCGGGCGCCCGCGCCCACCACGGCCGAACCAGCGAGCAAGGGCACGGCCTGCACCCCCACCCCGCACCTTTCGGAGGACATCTGATGGACACACCCGCAAGCCGTGCCTGCGGCATTCATGCCGCACGCCTGAACCTGGCCGACTACGCCGTCAACTTCAGCGACGCCCACCCGCCGTTGACCCGGCCGCAGGCCCTCATCGAGGCCGAGCGCTGCTACTACTGCCACGACGCGCCCTGCGCCACGGCCTGCCCCACGGGCATCGACATCCCGTCGTTCATCCACCGCATCGCGCAGGACAACAACCGGGGCGCGGCGCGCGCCATCCTGGAGGCCAATCCCCTGGGCGGCATGTGCGCCCGGGTCTGCCCCACCGAGGTGCTGTGCGAGCAGGCCTGCGTGCGCAACACCAACGAAGACAAGCCGGTGGAGATCGGGTCGCTGCAGCGCTACGCGACCGACGCCTTCTTTGCCAAACCCGGCGCACCGATGTTCCAGCGCGCCGCACCCACCGGCCGCCGCGTGGCCGTGGTCGGCGCGGGGCCTGCTGGCCTGGCCTGCGCCCACGGGCTGGCGCTGCGCGGGCACGACGTGGTGCTGTTCGAGGCGCGCCCCAAGCTGGGCGGGCTCAACGAATACGGCCTGGCCAGCTACAAGACCACGGACAACTTCGCGCAGAAGGAAGTCGACTGGCTGCTGTCGGTGGGCGGCATCGAGGTGCGCACCAGCCAGCAGCTGGGCCGCGACATCACGCTCGACGGCCTGCTGGCCAGCCACGATGCGGTCTTCCTGGGCCTGGGGCTGCAGGGCGTGAATGCGCTGGGCGTGGCCGAGCCTGCGGTGTCTGGCGTGCAGGGCTTGAGTAGCGCCGTGGACTTCATCGCCGAGCTGCGCCAGAGCAGCGACCTGTCCACCCTGCCCGTGGGCCGGCGCGTGGTGGTGATCGGCGGCGGCATGACGGCGGTGGACGCCGCCGTGCAGTCCCGCAAGCTGGGCGCCGAAGAGGTGACCATCGTCTACCGCCGGGGAGCCGACGCCATGTCTGCGTCGAAGGTAGAGCAGCAATGGGCGCAGACGAACGGCGTGACCATCCGCCACTGGGCGGCGCCGCAAGAAGTCTTGTGCGAAGGCGGCGCCGTGACCGGCGTGCGCTTTGCGGCCACGGCGCTCGATGCGGCGGGCAAGCTGGTGAACACCGGCGAGACCTTCACGCTCGCGGCGGACGTGGTGCTCAAGGCCATCGGCCAGACCTACGTGGCGGAGCCCGCTGGCAAGGCGATGGCGCTGGAGGGCGGACGCATCGCCACCGACGCCGCAGGCCGCACCAGCCTGGCGAGGGTCTGGGCGGGCGGCGACTGCCGGGCTGGCGGGCGCGACCTGACGGTCGAGGCCGTGGAGCACGGCAAGCTGGCGGCCATCTCCATCCATGAAGCGATGAGCGTGCCGGTGGCGCTCGTGGCCTGACGGCATCGTCGGCACATCCTGACCGCACAACCTGACTGCAATTGACGGGAGCACATCCATGGCAGACATCCGCAGCAATTTCCTGGGCATCCAGAGCCCCAACCCCTTCTGGCTGGCCTCCGCACCCCCGACCGACAAGGAGATCAACGTCACCCGCGCCTTCGAGGCAGGCTGGGGCGGCGTGGTCTGGAAGACGCTGGGCGAGGACCCGGCGGTCGTCAACGTGAACGGGCCACGCTACTCCACGCTCCTGTCCCAGGACCGCCGCGTGATCGGGCTGAACAACATCGAGCTCATCACCGACCGTCCGCTGCACACCAACCTGGAGGAGATCAAGCGCGTCAAGCGCAACTGGCCCGACCGGGCCATGATCGTCTCGCTCATGGTGCCCTGCGAAGAGCAGAGCTGGAAGAGCATTTTGCCCCTGGTGGAAGACACCGGCGCCGACGGCATCGAGCTCAACTTCGGCTGCCCCCACGGCATGAGCGAGCGCGGCATGGGCGCGGCCGTGGGCCAGGTGCCCGAGTACATCCAGATGGTCACGGCCTGGTGCAAGCACTACAGCCGCCTGCCGGTGATCGTGAAGCTCACCCCCAACATCACCGACGTGCGGCACCCCGCGCGGGCGGCCAAGGCGGGCGGGGCGGATGCGGTGTCGCTCATCAACACCATCAACTCCGTCATGGGCGTTGACCTGGACCGCATGGTCATGAGCCCCAGCACCGACGGCTGGGGGTCGCACGGCGGCTACTGCGGCCCGGCCGTCAAGCCCATCGCGCTCAACATGGTGGCCGAGATCGCGCGCGACGCGCAGACCGCGGGCCTGCCCATCAGCGGCATCGGCGGCATCACCACCTGGCGCGACGCGGCCGAGTACATCGCCCTGGGCTGCGGCACGGTGCAGGTGTGCACGGCGGCCATGGTGTACGGCTTCAAGATCGTGCAGGACATGTGCGACGGGCTGTCCAACTTCATGGACGAGCACGGCTACGCCACGCTCGACGACTTCAAGGGCCAGGCCGTGCCCACGGTGAAGGACTGGAAGAACCTGAACCTCAACCACATCGAAAAGGCCGTGATCAACCAGGATGCCTGCATCCAGTGCGGCCGCTGCCATGTGGTGTGCGAAGACACCTCGCACCAGGCCATCACCTTCACCAAGGACGGCGGCGTGCGCAAGTTCGAGATCAACGAGGCCGAGTGCGTGGGCTGCAACCTGTGCGTGTCGATCTGCCCCGTGCCCGAGTGCATCACCATGCGCGCCCTGGAGCCCGGCGAGGTCGATGCGCGCACGGGCAAGCCGGTGACGGGCGAATACGCCAACTGGACCACGCACCCGAACAACCCGCACAGCGTTGCGGCGGCGGCAGTGTGACGGGCTGCTCTCCGTGTGCATCCGCTGCAGGGTCTGCCAAGCAGCGGCTGTGCGTTTGCGACGTGTGGATCGGCCTTGCATGCTGCACTGCATCTGGTGCATTTATTGCGTAACCCTCAACATCGGCCACATCGCTTGCTTCCTTTGGCCCGCCATCTGCCAGCGTGAGAACGCCGGACCAGGCTGCGGGTTGTGTTCCACCCCCACGACGTCTTTGACAGGAGTACAGGCATGACCAACAGTACCGGCAGCGCTGCCCATGTGGCAGGGCAACTGCCCGGCGGAGCATCCAATTCGCTCGCCAATGAAGATCTGCTCCCCACCACCGCGGCGCAGCGGCACTGGACCTGGAAAGACTTTGCCGCGCTCTGGGTGGGCATGGTGGTGTGCGTGCCCACGTACACCATGGCCAGCTCCATGCTCGATCAGGGCTTCACCTGGCAGATGGCGGTGTGGCTCGTGTTCCTGGCCAACTGCATCGTGCTGATACCGATGGTGCTCATCGGCCGGGTGGGCCCCAAGTACGGCGTGCCCTTCCCGGTGCTTGCGCGTGCGTCGTTCGGCGTGAAGGGGGCCAACCTGCCGGCCGTGCTGCGCGGCCTGGTGGCGTGCGGCTGGTTCTCCATCAACTGCTACTTCGGTGCGCTGGCGCTCCACGGCTTCCTGAACATCGTGGGCATGAACCTCGCGGGGCCCGCCCAGGGCGAGACCATCAGCACCTCGCAGTTCATGTGCTTCCTCGCGTTCTGGGCCGTGCACATCTACTTCATCTGGAAGGGGCCGGAATCCATCCGCCTTCTGGAGGTCATCGCCGCGCCGCTGATGATCGGCGCATCTATCCTGTTCGTGGTGGTGCTGGTTATGAAGGTGCCGTCGGGCCAGCTCTTCAACCTGCCCGCCAAGGTGGTGGAAGGCGGGCCCAAGACCTGGGCGGCCCTCACGGGGCTGGTGGGCTTCTGGGCCACGCTGGCGCTCAACATCCCGGACTTCACGCGCTTTGCCAAGTCGCAGAAGGACCAGGTCGTGGGCCAGGCCATCGGACTGCCGCTGCCCATGGCGCTGTTCTCCATGGTGGGCGTCATCGGCTTTTCGGCATCGGCCATTCTGTATGGCAAGGCGCAGCTGTTCCCCGATGGCCTGTTGACCCAGATGGGCAGCGTGGCGGCGGGCCTGGGCCTGCTGGTGATCCTGCTGGCCAACCTGACGACCAACGTGGCCGCCAACCTGGTGTCGCCGTCGTACGACTTCAGCCAGATCGCACCGTCCAAGATCAGCTTTCGCATGGGTGGCGTCATCGCCGCGCTGATCGGCCTCGTGTTCATGCCCTGGAAGATCCTCGCCACATCGGGTGGCTACCTCTTCACCTGGCTGGGCGGCTACGGCACGCTGCTGGGCGCCATTGCCGGCATCTTGCTGGTGGACTACTACCTGGTGCGCAAGAGCGTGCTGAAAGTGGACGACCTGTACCGGCGCGGCGGCGACTACGAGTACAGCAATGGCTGGAACCTGCACGCGCTCATCGCCTTCGCCCTGGGCGTGCTGCCCTGCCTGCCGGGATACCTGGCGGTGTCCGGCGTGGTGGACAAGGCGGGCATGCCTGCCATCTGGCTCACGCTGTTCGACTCGGGCTGGTTCTTCAGCCTGGCCGTGGCCGGCACCTACTACTACCTGACCGCCAAGAAGAAGTGACCTGGGACCCCGCCCGGCCGTGGTGCCGGTGCCGGGCCTGCTTTTTTTGATCTGCATCCCTGAAGGAGATCTCCATGACCCAAGCCCTTCTGATCCGCGGTGGAACCGTGGTCAACGCCGACCGTGAACAACAGGCCGATGTCCTCTGCGTCGATGGCCGCATCGTGGCCGTGGGCGAGGGTGCGGCGGCGCAGGCCCCGGCCGGCGCGCAGACGCTGGATGCCAGCGGCCAGTACGTGCTGCCCGGCGGGATCGACCCACACACGCACATGCAGCTGCCCTTCATGGGCACGGTCACCATGGACGACTTCTTCACCGGCACGGCGGCAGCCCTGGCGGGCGGCACCACGAGCATCATCGACTTCGTGATTCCCGACCCGCAGGAGCCCATCCTGGACGCCTACCGCAAGTGGCGCGGCTGGGCCGAGAAATCGGCGGCCGACTATTCCTTTCACGTCGCCATCACCTGGTGGAGCGAGCAGGTGCGCGCCGACATGGGCACGCTGGTGCACGAGGAGGGCGTGAACAGCTTCAAGCACTTCATGGCCTACAAGAACGCCATCATGTGCGACGACGAAACCCTGGTGAACAGCTTCAAGCGCGCGCTGGAGCTGGGCGCCATGCCCACGGTGCATGCCGAAAACGGCGAGCTGGTGTACCTGCTGCAACAGGAGGTCGCCAAGATGGGCATCACCGGCCCCGAGGGCCACCCGCTGTCGCGCCCGCCCATGGTCGAGGCCGAGGCCGCCAACCGCGCCATCGCGATTGCCGATGTGCTGGGCGTGCCCATCTACGTGGTGCACGTGAGCTGCATGGAGTCGGCCGACGCCATCGCCCGCGCCCGCGCGCGCGGCCAGCGCGTGTACGGCGAGGTGCTGGCCGGGCACCTGCTGGTGGACGAGAGCGTCTACCGCGACCCGGACTTCGCCACGGCCGCCGCGTACGTGATGAGCCCGCCGTTTCGCCCCAAGGTGCACCAGGAGGCGCTGTGGCGCGGCCTGCAGTCCGGCCAGCTGCACACCACGGCGACGGACCACTGCACCTTCTGCGCCGCGCAAAAGGCGATGGGTCAAGAAAACTTCGCCAAGATCCCGAATGGCACGGGCGGCGTGGAAGAGCGCATGGCCGCCATCTGGGACGGCGGCGTCAACACCGGGCGCCTCACGCCCAGCGAGTTCGTGGCCATCACCTCGGCCAACGCGGCCAAGCTGTTCAACATCTACCCGCGCAAAGGCTTCATCGGCGAGGGCGCCGACGCCGACCTGGTGCTGTGGGACCCCGAGGGCACCAAGACCTTCTCGGCCAAGACCCAGTTCAGCAAGGGCGACTTCAACATCTTCGAGGGCCGCACCGTGCGCGGCATCCCCACCCACACCGTGAGCCAGGGCCGCGTGGTGTTTGCCAATGGCGACCTGCGGGCCGAGGTGGGTACAGGCCGCTACATCAAGCGCCCCGCGTTCGGCCCCAACTTCCAGGCCGTGCAAAAGCGCGCGCAGGAGCTTGCGCCCACGGCGGTGGCGCGCGGTTGATGCGGGCGCTATTGAAGCATTCCATCCGGCTTTGCACTTTCACAGCCCGTTCAGCCTGAGCCTGTCGAAGGCCGTCACCGGCCCTGGCTCCGACAGGCTCAGCCCGAACGGTGATGGAAGCACCCAGCATCCCAGACATCCCACGGAGAACACCATGGACACCAAAGTCAAACCCGACATCGAGAACCTGCGCATCAACGGCGACCGCCTGTGGGCATCGCTCATGGAACTGGCGCAGATCGGCGCCACGCCCAAGGGCGGTGTGTGCCGCCTCACGCTCACCGACCTGGACAAACAGGGCCGAGACCTCGTCACCCGCTGGGCGCGCGAGGCCGGCATGAGCGTCACCATCGACAAGATCGGCAACGGCTTCATGCGCCGCCCCGGGCGCAACAACAGCTTGCCGCCCATCATGACCGGCAGCCACATCGACACCCAGCCCACGGGCGGCAAGTTCGACGGCAACTATGGCGTGCTGGCCGGCATCGAGGTGGTGCGCACGCTCAACGACCACGGCATCGAGACCGAGGCACCGATCGAGGTGGCCTTCTGGACCAACGAGGAAGGCAGCCGCTTCGTGCCGGTGATGATGGGTTCGGGCGTGTTCGCCAAGGCCTTCACGCTGGAGCACGCCTACGCCGCCACCGACACCGAGGGCAAGACGGTGAAGGGCGAGCTGGAACGCATCGGCTACGTCGGCGAGCAGGAGCCGGGCGACCACCCCATCGGTGCGTATTTTGAAACCCACATCGAGCAGGGCCCGGTGCTGGAAGACAACGACAAGACCATCGGCGTGGTCAGCGGCGTGCTGGGCATCCGCTGGTTCGACTGCACCGTCACCGGCATGGAAGCCCACGCGGGCCCCACGCCCATGGCGCTGCGCAAGGACGCCCTGCTGGCCGCCACGCACATCATGCAGGACGTGGTCGCGGCCGCCCACCGGCACCCGCCGCACGGCCGTGGCACCGTGGGCATGGTGCAGGTGTTCCCCAACAGCCGCAATGTCATCCCCGGCCGGGTCAAGTTCAGCATCGACCTGCGCAACAGTACCGACGAACTCGTAGACCAGATGGCCACCGAAGTGAAGGCGCGCGCCGAGCAGGTGGCGCAGGAGCACGGCGTGCAGGTGCACATCGAGATGGTGTCCAGCTACCCCGCGCAGGTGTTCCACGCCGAATGCGTGGAGGCCGTGGCCCGCGCCACCGCCAAGCTGGGCTACAGCCACATGCCCGCGGTCTCGGGCGCGGGGCACGATGCCGTGTACATGGCCAAGCTCGCGCCGGCCGGCATGATCTTCATTCCCTGCAAGGACGGCATCAGCCACAACGAGATCGAGGACGCCAAGCCCGAGCACATCACGGCGGGCTGCAACGTGCTGCTGCACGCGATGCTGGAGCGGGCGGGGACCTGACGCCCGCAACGCCGGGTGGACGCGGGCTCGGTGCCGGCCTGCCAGCCAGCCAACGCCTGCGCCGGGCAGCGCAAGCCGCCCGTCCCGTTGTGGTTGCGCCACAGCTCCCCCGCTGTTACACCTGGGTCCCGGCAGGCGCCAAGTCGTGCCCCCGTGCGGCCTGCACACCGATATGCGATTACCACAATGGGATGAAGAGACCGTGACTTTCTGGCGGTCTTGAGGGTAACTACGTGGCGGTCCCTGTATCTTCTGGTTACTTTTTCCGTTTCCCGAAGACGTTTCCATGAAATTGCGTACCCGAATCCTGTGGCTGTGTGCTGCCACCTTGCTGGGCCTGGTGGTCCTGTCCGCCGTGGCCTTGACCACGCTGTACCGGTCGATGATGAACGAGCGCACGGCGCAGTTGTCCAACCTGGTCATCCTGGCCCACGCCGCCGCGCAGAAGGCGCACGACAAGGAAAAGAGCGGCGCGCTGTCCCGCGAGGACGCGATCAAGGAGGCCGAGCGCACCATCGGCAGCTTTGTCGACAAGGACAAGTATTTCTTCGTGCGCGGCTTCACCAACGATGTGAACTACGTGCACCCCAACCCCAAACGCATCGGCATCGTCGACGAAAAGGGCGGCAAGGAAGCCGGCGTGCGCTACCGCGCTGCGCTGCAGGGCAAGACCATCGGCACGGTGACCGCACCGGGCACGCGCCCCGGCGCCAAGGAGCCGGTGGACAAGCTCTACGCCATCATCAAGTTCGAGCCGTGGGACTGGATCATCGGCTTTGGCGACTACGTGGACGACATCGAGGATGCGTTCTGGCGCAACACGGCCATCCTGCTGTCCATCGGCGCGGTGCTGATGTTCATCGTGGCGGTGATGGCCTGGCAGATGCTGCGCACGCTGGTGCAGCAGCTCGGCGGCGAGCCGCAGTACGCGGCGCAGGTGGTCACGCAGATCGCCGAAGGCAACCTGGCGGTGGATGTACAGACACGCCCGGGTGACACCTCCAGCATCCTGTTTGCCATCCGCGCCATGCGCGACAACCTCGCGCACCTGGTGACCCAGGTGCGCGACAGCACCGATTCGATCAACACGGCATCGGCCGAAATCGCTGCCGGCAACGGCGACCTTTCGTCCCGCACCGAATCGCAAGCCAGCGCGCTACAGCAGACCGCCGCGTCGATGGAGGAACTCACCTCCACCGTGGAGCAGAACGCCGCCAACGCCCGCCGAGCCGACGAGCTGGCGCGCGCCGCCTCGGCCACCGCCGTGCGCGGCGGCGACGTGGTGCAGCAGGTGGTGGGCACCATGGGCTCCATCGAGCAGTCCTCGCGCAAGATCGTGGACATCATCAGCGTCATCGACGGCATCGCGTTCCAGACCAACATCCTGGCGCTGAACGCCGCGGTGGAAGCCGCGCGCGCCGGCGAGCAGGGCCGCGGCTTTGCGGTGGTGGCCAGCGAAGTGCGCAGCCTGGCGCAGCGCAGTGCCGCAGCGGCCAAGGAGATCAAGGGCCTGATCGACGACTCCGTGGCCAAGGTGGGTGCGGGCACCCAACTGGTGGAGCAGGCCGGCGCCACCATGCGCGAGGTGGTCGATGGCGTGAAGAACGTGACCACCATGGTGGCCGAGATCAGTTCGGCCAGCGCCGAGCAGAGGCATCGCCCAGGTCAACCAGGCCGTGTCGCAGATGGACCAGGGCACGCAGCAGAACGCGGCGCTGGTGGAAGAGGCCCTGGCAGCAGCGCAGTCGCTGAGCCAGCAGGCGGTGGCGCTGTCGCAGACGGTGGGCCAGTTCCGCGTCTCCTGAGAGGTTTCGCGCCCGTACCGGCAGCGTTTTGCGGGTGGCAAAACTTGGCTGGACAAGCCATCTGGCTGTGCGAAGATGCCGACCATTGCGTCCACGGCCGGGCGCGCCAAGGCATCGCTGATGGAGCGATGCCGCTGGCGCACATCTTCTCCTCTCTGCGCTGCGCTGCCGTCACACCGTCTTCATTCCATGTCTGACTGTCTCTCGCTGACCTTCTTGCACACGCAGGCCGCTGGCCTGGTGCTGTGCTGCGGGCCCGTATGACCGTCATGGCCCCCGTTCCGGCAGCGCGCCTGTCGCCGGACCGCCTGCCCACCGACGCCGACCTGGCAGAGCGCGGCCTGCGCTGCGCGGCGCTGGAGTGGCTGTCGCGGCCCGTCTGGCTCTTCGACATTGACGGGCGGTGTGTGTACTGGGCCAATGCCGCGGCGTTGAAGGTGTGGCACGCCACGACGCTGGCCGAGCTGTGCGGGCGGGACATGGGGCACGACATGTCCGAGTCGGTGGCGCAGCGGCTGGCGCAGTACCAGAGCGACTTCGTTCTGCGGGCCGACGCAAGCTTTGCCGAGCAGTGGACCCTGTACCCTGGCGGTGTGCCGGTGTCGCTCAATGTGCGCTTTGCCGGGCACCGCCTGCCCGACGGCCGCATGGGCATGCTGTGCGAGGCCGACTCCACGGGTGCGGCCCTGCCCGAGTCCCTGCGCTCGGTCGAGGCCCTGCTGCACACTGCGGTGATGATCACGCTGTACGACGGCAACGGTGGGGCGCTGTACCGCAACCCCGCCGCGCGTGCCGCCGTGCTCAGCCCGGGCGAGCGGCTTCAGGAGCGCGTGGGCAATGCCGCGGTGTTTGCTGCGCTCTCGCGCAGCCTGGAGCAGCACGGGGTGGGAACGCTCACGCTGGCAGTGCGCACGCCGCAGGGCGACCGCTGGCACGAGCTGTCGGCGCGCCGCTGCAGCGACGCCGTCACCGGCCAGGACGCGGTGCTGGTGAGCGAGGCGGACATCAGCGCCATCAAGCACACCGAAGAGCGCGCCAACTTTCAGTCGCTGCACGACGTGCTCACTGGCCTGCCCAACCGGGCCCACTTCACGCAGCGCTTTGCGCGTGCGGTGGAGGAGGCCAAGGCCCAGTCGCTCGAAGCTGCGCTGATGCTGATCGACCTCGATCACTTCAAGGACGTGAACGACACACTGGGCCATGCAGCGGGCGACGAGCTGCTGGTGGCCATGTCGCAACGGCTGCGCCACACGCGGCACGGCACCGAGGTGCTGGCCCGCTGGGGCGGCGACGAGTTCCTGGTGCTGCTGACATCGCCGCGCATCCGCGAAGATCTGGATGCACTGCACGAGCGCATCTCCGTGGCCATGGCGGCGCCGCTGTCCATTGCCGGGGCGCAGCTGCGCGTGACGTCCAGCATTGGTGTGGCGCTGTACCCGCAGGACGGCGAGTCCATCGAGATCCTGCTGCGCAACGCCGACCTGGCCATGTACGCGGCCAAGGAGCGCGGGCGCAACGCGCTGGCCTACTTCGACCGGCACATGGCCGAGACGGTGCGCAGCCGCACCGAGCTGGAGAAAGAGTTGCACCTGGCGCTGGAGCGCGAGGAGTTCGAGGTGTACTTCCAGCCGCGCGTGGATGTGGCCACCAACACCATCCGCGCGGTGGAGGCGCTGGTGCGCTGGAACCACCCGCGCCTGGGCGTGGTGTCGCCCGCGCATTTCATCCCGGCCTGCGAGACCACCGGCCTCATCGGCGCGCTGGGCCTGTGGGTGCTGGCGCAGGCGGCACGCGAACAGGTGGCCTGGGCCGCGCAGGGCTGGGACCTGGTGGTGTCGGTCAACCTGTCGCCCCGCCAGTTCGCATCGCCCAGCCTGCTGCACGACATCACCAGCGTGCTGCGCGAGGCCGCTGTGAACCCCGCGCGCATGGAGCTAGAGATCACCGAGTCCATCTTGCTGGGCGAAGACCAGCACGTGCTCAACGTGCTGCGCGAGCTGTCGGCGCTGGGCCTGACCATTGCGCTCGATGACTTCGGAACGGGGTATTCCAACCTGGCCTACCTCCAGCGGTTCCCGGTCCACACGCTCAAGATCGACAAGACCTTCATCCAGGACACCGACGCCAACCGTTCGCTGGCCGAGCTGATCGTGTCGCTGTCGACACTGATGAAGCTCACGGCGGTGGCCGAGGGCGTGGAGACCCAGGAACAGCTCGACTGGGTGGCCGGGCGCGGGATCGCGCAGTACCAGGGTTATCTGTATGCGCGGCCGATGCCGGTGCGGGAATTCACCGACTGGCTGCGTGTGCACCCGCCGGGCTGACCGAAGGCTGCAAGCTCAGTAGTCGCGGCGGATTTGCGGCTGCAGCGGTGTTCAATGTATGAGTCTGGAGCCTGCTTGCTGGGCTTGAATGCGGTGGCAAACAACACATCCATCGCAGGCCCCGCGGCCGTTGATAGTTCGCGCGCAAATCGGTGGCGTCAGGGACGCCTACGGCAAGGAATCCAAGCTTTGAGATGGGCCTCTATGACGGTGGCTGCGCGTGCTTTGGGAGTCTTTTCCAGAGCGGCCTTCAAGCCGATATGCACCTGTTCGTCGATCGTAGAGGGCGAGATCATTTTGAAGTTGCACCAAGTCTCTCCTTCACTGCTGTCTACGACCCCCACCACGTACATCTGAGCAAGCCTTCGTTGCGCCACATCGTCGCTCATGAGGGCGGCGAACACCGTCTCGACGGTCATGTTGCGGTATTGCGTAATCAGGCTCTCATTCTTGTAGGCGGGGACTTCGATGGGTTTTTCGCCAGCGAAGCACGCTGGCGACATCAAGAGCAGCGCCGCGAGGAGGGGGAGTTTCTGGGTGATAGATGGCATGCGACGGCGGTGGTGCATGTGCGTAGGCAGTACTGAAACTCAGTGTGTCACGTGGTTGAAATTGCGCACGGCGGTCACGCTAGGGAGCGCGAGGGCTCGTTCAGATCCGTCAGTCCGAGGAAATGGTCCAGCATGTGGAAGTGGTCCTCGAAGAACTCCTCTTCCATGCCTGCCAGTTCGGACAGCGGCGTCCATTGCACCTGCAGCGCATCGTCATCCGCCTGCACCTTGGGGAAGGGCGCGCTGCCCAGGTCGAAATAGTGCGCATGCGTGAGCGTGCGGCCGCGCTGGCTGCGGTCGGGGTGGTCGAAGACGGCCACGGCCTGCAGCGCGGCGCGCATGGTGGCTTCGGGCAGGTCGCAGTGGGTTTCTTCCACCAGCTCGCGCAGGCAGGACTGCCACACCGTTTCGCGCTGTTCGATGAAGCCGCCCGGCACGGCCAGCTGGCCTTTGCCGGGGGCGTGGGCGCGGCGGATGAGCAGCACGTGGTCCTGGCAGCGCAGGACAGCGTCCACGGTCACAAAGACGGGAGGGTAGGGCGCAGCGGACCAGGCCTCTCGGTAGCGGCGCAGCATGCGCCATTCTTCCTGCAGGGCCGGGTAGTGCGGGGTGTGGGCAAAGCGCTCCAGCGCGGTCAGTGTGCTGGGCGGAATCTCGGCCGCCAGCGGGGCCAGCGCTGCCTGCACCGTGGCGGGCGTGGCGCCGAAGTAGGCGTCGCGGATGGCGGTGGCGTCGATGCGGCCCTGGCGCTCCACGTGGATGAGCTGCCAGCCGGGGAAGGCGCTCAGGTAGCTGCTGGTGGCGTCCTTGAAGTGGCCCACCAGGCCGATGTTGGCATCGGCACCGGCGATCTCGGCCACGCCGCGGCGCACGGCCTGCACCCACACGGCCTCGTTGTAGTAGTCCCGCACGGGCAGCACGCGCACCCGGGCGCGGTCGGCCGCGGGCAGGACTTCGTGCAGCATGGCCTCGCGTTCTTGCCAGGTGAAGGGGTTCTTGGGCGAGCGGGCCTGCCAGGCGGAGCCGACCACCACGATCACGTTCTGCGCGCTGTCGAGTGCGCGTTGCAGCAGGGCCAGATGGCCGGTGTGGACGGGCTCGAAGCGGCCGATGTAGATGGCGGTGTCGTGCATGTGTCTCCAGGCGGTTGAAGTGATTTGAGCCTCTACCGCTTGATGGGAGAGCGCTGCCAGCTACTGTTTTGATAGCGATTGTAAAAGGGCGTGCGGGGCTGCTCGGCGGCTGCTGAAAAGTCCATCCGTTCACGCCGGGCCTTTCGGCATGTCACGGCAGGCTTGTCGAAGCGCGGCGCCGGGCTTCGGCCAGGTCAGCCCGAGCGGATGGGAGTGCATTCCATATGCATGCCGTCAGACATATTTTGCGGCGATCGGCATCTGCCGCCCGCTGCCGAAGGCCCGGGGCCGCACGCGCAGGATGGGCGGGGCCTGGCGGCGCTTGTATTCGTTGCGCGCCACCATCATGCGCACGCGCTGCACCAGGGCGCGGCCGGCGTCGTCGTTCTGCAGGGTCGAGACGAAGGTCTGCGCGGCCGTGAGTTCGGCGGTGGACAGGCGCTCGCCTTCGATCAAGAGCTTGAGCACTTCGTCGAGCACGGGGTAGGGCGGCAGGCTGTCCACGTCGCGCTGGCCGGGGGCCAGTTCGGCGGACGGCTCCTTGTCGATGATGGCCACGGGGATCAGCTCGCGCCCGGCCTGCGCGTTGACGTGGCGCGAGAGCGCGAACACTTCGGTCTTGTACAGGTCGCCGATGAGGCCCAGGCCGCCGTTGGTGTCGCCGTACAGCGTGCAGTAGCCCACCGAGATCTCGGACTTGTTGCCGGTGGTGAGCAGCAGGTGCCCGAAGGCGTTGGAGTATTCCATCAGCACCGTGCCGCGGATGCGCGCCTGCAGGTTCTCGAGCGGCAGGCCCGCCAGCGGCTGGTCGAACGATTGCCCGAACTGCTGCGCGTAGCCCGCCACCAGGTCTGCGATGGGGTGGGTGAACAGCTGCACGCCCAGGTTGCGGCACAGGGCCACCGAGTCGTCGACCGAGCCGCTGCTGGAGTAGCGCGAGGGCATGGTGATGCCGACCACGTTCTCAGGGCCCAGCGCCTGTGCGGCCAGGGCCAGGGTGAGCGCGCTGTCGATGCCGCCCGAGCTGCCCACCACCACCTGCCGAAAGCCGCAGCGGCGCGCGTAGTCCTTGAGGCCCAGCATGATTTGCTGGCGGTAGAACTCCATGGTGGGAATGCCCTCGGCCGGCACGGGGGCCGGGGCCTGGCCGTCGCCCATGGAGAAGTGGCCGTTGTCGAACTGCAGGGTGCGCACGTCCTCCACGAAGCGGGGCGCCTCGAAGACGATGCCGGCATCGGGCTCGGCCGCAAACGATGCGCCGTCGTACACCAGCTGGTCGTGCCCGCCCACCTGGTTGACGTACAGGATGGGCAGGCCGTGGCGGCGCGATGAGCCGCCGAAGATCTGGTGGCGCTGCTCGCGCTTGCCCACGTGGCTGGGGCTGGCGTTGATGCTGATCACCAGGTCCGGTGCGGCATCGCGCAGGCGCACGAAGGGGTTGGTGACGTAGTCGGCACCGTGGTCGTTCCAGCCGTCTTCGCACACCAGCAGGCCCACCTGGGCATTGCCCACGCGCAGCACCTTGGCCACGTCGGGGCCGGGCTCGAAGTGGCGGCGCTCGTCGAAGATGTTGTAGGTGGGCAGCAGCTGCTTGGCATACGACAGGCGCACCTGGCCGCCGTGCAGCACCAGCAGGCTGTTGTGCAGCCGCTTGCCGGGCCCGCTGGCGCGCGTGGGCGTGCCCACCACCCAGTGCAGGTCGGGCAGCGTTGCCGATGCGGCCTGCAGCGCAGCCACCCCGGCCTCCACGCGCTGCATGAACTCGGGCTCATCCAGCATGTCGCCGGGGTAGTAGCCGCACAGCGAGAGTTCGCTGAACACGACGATATCGGACTGCTCGGCCGCGGCCTGCCGTGCGGCGGCCACCATTCGATCGACATTGCCTTCGATGTCGCCAACGGTGATATTCAATTGAGCGATGGTAATACGGAGCATTGCGTTTCCCTTGAGTGCGCAGAGCGATACGGAGTGGCTGAAAAACTCAGCGAAGCGGTCCTGGCTAGGCGTTTAGTCGCAGACAGTACTGCAGGTACGGCAAGACTGAACAACGACGCCAGGAGAGTTTTCTCAGCCGCTCAGTTAGCAACGTTGAAGACTTGGCGGAGGTAGGCCAGATAGGTTTCATCGTCGCACAGCGTCTTGCCGGGCGTATCCGACAGCTTGGCGACCGCCTGGCCGTTGGCATGGGTGAGCTTCATCACGATGTTCAGCGGCTTCATTTCGGGTGTGTCCCCCATGTCGTTGGTGAGGTGGGTGCCAATGCCAAAGCCCAGCTGCGTGCGGTCGCCGAAGTGGCGGTACAGCGACAGCGCCTTGGTGAGCGTGAGGCCGTCGGAGAACACCAGGCGCTTGGTGTTGGCGTCGATGCGCAGCTTGGCATAGTGCGCCAGGGCCTTTTCACCCCAGGCCACCGGGTCGCCCGAGTCGTGGCGCAGGCCGTCGAACAGCTTGGCAAAGTACAGGTCGAAGTCGGCCAGGAAGGCATCCATGCCCACGGTATCGGTCAGCGCGATGCCCAGGTCGCCGCGGTATTCCTGCACCCAGTCTTCGAGTGCGGCTTTTTGAAAGTCGCGCAGCCGCACGCCCAGCGCCTGGTAGCTTTGCAGGTATTCGTGCGCCATGGTGCCGATGGGCACCAGGTTCAAATCGCGCGCCAGCAGCACGTTGCTCGTGCCCTTGAACCACTGGGGCGTCTGCTCCGCAAACGTCTTGACCACCTCGCGCTGCCAGTCGCCGCTATAGCGGCGGCGCAGGCCGAAGTCGAACAGCTCAAAGGGGTGGCGCAGCGTGGCTTGGCTGGCCAAGTCCTGCAGCTGCTGCACCTTGGCGGCCAGGCGCTCGCGGCCGCTGGCCAGTGCTGCTGCGGCGTCGAAGCGGCGAAAGTACAGCTCGTTCACGATGGCCAGCACGAAGATCTCGAAGCCCATCACATGCACCTGGGGACCGCGCGCGATGATAGTCAGCGTGTCGCCCTCGGCCCGCGCCTCGATGAAGCTGCGCTGGAACTGGAAGATGCGCAGAAAGTCGATGAAGTCGCTCTTGATGAAGCGCAGGCCGCCCAGGTAGTCGAGCTCGCCCTTGGTGAAGCGCAGCGAGCACAGGTGGTCGAGCTCGGCGTTCACCTCGGGCAGCAGCTCGACCAGCGGGTAGATGGGCTGGTTGCGGCACACGAAGCGGTACTCGCTTTGCGTCTGCGGGTGCCGGTGCAGCAGGGCCTGCCACATGGTGAACTTGTACAGGTCGGTGTCGAGCAGGCTGGTGATGATGCGGGTCATGGTGATGCTCCTGTTTTTGTAGCTGGTTGCGCTTGTTCAGCAAGCGCTAGGGATCCTCTGCACGAATCCAAAACGCAGCAATAGCCGTAGCTATTGCGAGTATTTGCAACGCCGCAGGCCGCCCGAGACCGCAGATGCACACGGCGCGATGATTCGTGCAGAGGGTTCCTAGAGGCTGATTTCCGTGCTGGTGGCCAGTTGCACGCCCTGGGCGCGCATGGCGTCGAGGAAGGCCTGGTGCTGTGGTTCGAAGCCGCCCACGGGGCTCATGCAGTCGGTCAGCAGCACGATGTGGCTGGGCCGCGCGCCGGCCGCCTGCAGGCGGGGCAGGTGCTGCACGATGTGCTCGGTGGTGGAGCGCACGCAGTGGCTGCTGGCTTCGCCGGCGATGAGGAGCAGGTCGGCGGTGTCGAGCGCCGCGAGCAGGCGGGTGTTGAGGGCGGTGTCCGGGTCGGCGGCGTCGACCACCTCGGCCTGGATGGCGCTGTAGTGCTCGGTCCAGGGGTTGGTGCCCTTGAACACGTTGTGCACCGCGCGCTGTTGCTGCAGCTGCCAGTCGCCGCAGGCGGACAGCACGTCGGCATGCACGCCGTGGCCCCAGCTGCCGATCTCGCAGTGCACCGGCCAGACCATGAGCGTGTAGCGGCCCTGGGCTTCGAGCGCATCCAGGTAGGCCAGCGTGCGCGGCAGTGCGGCAGCGCTGCGGGGCGTGAACGCGCCGCTGCGCACCTGGGCCGCCGTGATGGGGGTGAAGGGTGCGACGGCTGAGCCGCCCGCCTGCTGCCAGAACCCGGGGTGCGCGATGTCGAAGCGCTGGTGCGAGTCGAGCGTGACGGTGATGGCGTCAAACCGTGCGCCCTGCGTGCGGATGAACGCGGCCAGGCGCTGCATGTCGGCATGGGCGCCAGCAACCGGGAGGCTGGGTGCTGTGCGGCTGCCTGGGGGCTGGCCGGTCTGCGCAGGATGCCAGTCGGCGGGCAGGTCGCAGAAGTCGTTTTGCGGGTCGATCACCAGAAGCTGGATGTTGCGGGCCATGGTCTTCTCCTTGGGTTGGATGCAGTGTAAGTTTGTTAATACAAAAATGCAACTAACTAAGATGCAACACGATGTGTCGGATTCCAGAGAGCTTTTGCTCTGAATACTTGGGGTTTTGAAGGTGCAGTGTTAGCCTTGTTCGTATATCTCTGCAATGAACTCAACGATCGAACCATGACCAGCGACAGTGCTCCCGCCGTGATCTGCACCGTGGATGTGGTGCTGCTGACTTTGCAGCAGGGCCTGCTCCAGGTGGCGCTGGTGCGCCGGGACCGCGCGCCGTTCGCCCAGGCGCTGGCCTTGCCCGGCGGCTACATCCACGCGCAGGACGATGTCGATGCCCAGGCCAGCGCCGCGCGGGTGCTGCGCGACAAGGCGGGTCTGGAGAGCCCGTACCTGGAGCAGCTGGCCACCTTCTCGGGCGCGGTGCGGGACCCGCGGGGCTGGTCCGTGGCGGTGGCGTACTGCGCGCTGGTGCCGCCCGAGACGCTGGCCCAGGCCGAGGGACGCGTGGAGCTGGTGGCGGTGGATGCACTGCCGCCCCTGCCGTTCGACCACCGCCAGATCATCGACACCGCCGTGCAGCGCGTGCGCAGCAAGAGTCAGTATTCGTCGCTGCCGGTGCACCTGTGTGCCGAGCCCTTTACGCTGCCGCAGCTGCAGGCCGTCTACGAAGCGCTGCTGGGCGAGCCCATCAACAAGGTGAGCTTTCGCCGCAAGGTGGACGAGCTGGCCATGCTGGAGCCCGTGCCCGGCGCCCTGCAGACGGGTGGTGCGCACCGGCCCGCACAGCTGTACCGGGTGCGGCCGGCGTACCGGCGCAGCCTGTCGCTCAGCGCGCGCGGCCTGTAGGCAGTTTTTTGCCAGTGCCAAACTGCGGGCCCGGGCCATCGGTGTGCCGCGGGTGTTGCGCTGGGGCACGGTGGCAGAAAGTGTTGGACCGCCCCTGCAAAATCTGGCACAAACGCAGGCTTTGACGAGGGAGTGGCGTGCGCTCGCAGCCGCCCCGCGTGCAGCGGCGGCCCACGCCACACCAACAACAAGCCAGCAGCCCACGCTGGCGCCCGAGGGAAATCCATGTCTTTGCGGCTGAAATTCAACCTGGTGCTGGCTGCCGTGCTGCTGCTGGCCGTGGTCGGTGCGGGGGCCTACGTGCACCGCTTCCTGCAGCAGTCGGCCATCGAGGAGGTGCAGCACAACTCGCAGATCATGATGCACGCCGCCATGGCCATTCGCGACTACACCACCGAGCTGGTCAAGCCGCATTTGGACGTGACGCTGGCCGAGAAATTCCTCCCGCAGACCGTGCCCGCGTATGCCGCCACCGAGACGCTGCGCCGCCTGCAGGGCCGGTTTGCCGGCTACGAATACAAGGAGGCGGTACTCAACCCCACCAACTTGCGCGACCGCGCCAACGAATGGGAGGAGCGCATCATCAGCGACTTCCGCGAAGGCCGCGTGGACGTGAAGAAAGAGGTGACGGGCGAGGTGGGTGAAGGCATGCACCGCGCCATGTACGTGGCCCGACCCATCACCATCAAGCAGGCGCAGTGCATGGCCTGCCACAGCACGCCGGCGGCTGCACCGCCCACCATGCTCAAGATCTATGGCGACAAGAACGGCTTTGGCTGGGGTATGAACGAGACGGTGGGCATCCAGGTGGTGAAGGTGCCCATGTACTTCCCGCTCGAAAAAGCGCGCCAGACGTTCTACACCGTAATGGCCGCGCTCATCGGCAGCTTCGTGCTGCTGTTCGTGGTGCTCAACCTGTCGCTGTCGTCCCTGGTCATCGAGCCCATGGCGCGGCTGAATACCAAGCTGGAAGACTTGGCCACCAAGGACTTCCTGACCGACCTGGTCAACCGCCGCAGATTCTTCGAGCGGCTGGAAACGGAAATGGCCGACACGCGCGTGAAGACAAGCCACCTGTCGGTGGTGATGTTCGACATCGACTTCTTCAAGCGCATCAACGACACGTTCGGCCACGACTCGGGCGACGTGGTTCTCAAGAGCACAGCGCTGCGCGTGCGCGAGTTGCTGCGGTCGTCGGACTGCGCGGCACGCTTCGGCGGCGAAGAATTCATCATCCTGCTCAAGGAAACCCCGGTCGACGCCGCCATGGCCATGGCCGAGGCCGTGCGCGCCCGCATTGCCGGGGCGCCGTTCGATTCGGTGGGGCATGTGAGCGCAAGTTTTGGCGTGGCCACCTGGGACCACAAAGAGGATGCCCACGCGCTCATCAAGCGCGCAGACACTGCGCTGTATGTGGCCAAGTCCAAGGGCCGCAACTGCGTGGTGCAGGCCGAGGAAGCGGCTGCCTAAGGCGCATTTGACGGGTTGGTGTCGGGCGCGACGAGCAATAGTAGCGGGACTGGTTTCGTCGCCGCCTGAATCCTGCGCCGTGGTCGCTTCTCAAGCCGTCGTGGTCTTGGCTTCTTCGTAGGTCGCCAGGTATTCCTTGGCCAGCTGGGTTTTCTGCTTTTCGGTCAGCAGTTTGCCCGCCATCTGGAAGAACTTGTGCTCCTCTTCTTTCAAATGGTGCTCGACCTTTTCAGCCAGTTTCTTCGCGAGGGGCAGCCAGGTGGGCGTGGCGGGGTCGGCATCTTCCAGCGACTCCACCATTTCATCGAGCTCGTGGTGCTCGGAGATCGCGTGGCGTGACAAATCCACGCCTGCGTCGTGAGCCATCAGCGGAATGTAGAAATGCCGCTCTTCGGCCAACTCGTGCGCCAGCAGTTCTGTCTTGAGCTGCTCGAACAGGTCGTGCCGCTCGGGCGTGTCGCCGCTGGTCTCGACCAGTTGCTTGCACAGCTCGCGTTGCCGTTCGTGGCTTTCGCGCAGTGCTTCAAAGATGTTGAGTGCCATGGGAGTCCTGGTTTTATGTGTCTGATCGTGGGGTGATGAAACCAACCGGGGTGGTTACTTCAGCGCCTTGCGCGCTGCACCCACGCCCACGACGGCGAGGATCACGAACACCACGGCGATGATCAGGAAGATCACGAACAGCACCTTGGCAATGCCTGCGGCGCCAGCGGCCACACCGGTGAAGCCCAGTGCACCTGCAACCAGGGAGATCAGGGCAAAAATGATGGCGTACTTCAGCATGATGGTCGCTCCTAGCGAGGGTTGAAGAGCAGCCCGGGGCTGCGTGAGGGTGTGCTGGAACGATACCGGCGGGGCCTGGGCACAGCCGTCAGCACGGGCGGGATGCGGGTGTAGGAGAGAGTCGCTGGGGTGCTGGGTGGGTGCGGGTCAGGTGCGTGCACAGGCAAGCGGGCAAAAGAAAAGCCGCAACGTGGGGACGTTGCGGCTTTGCGGGGATATTGGATGCGTTAGGTGCTGCGGGGTTACAGCCCCGCTGCTGCACGCAGTGCAGCAGCCTTGTCCGTCCCTTGGTCTCCGTTCACATCGCTGGCGCGATATGAACTACGCCCGAAGACCGAAAACCGCGCTATTGCGCGGCGGGCTTTACAGCCCGGCTGACGCACGCAGTGCGGCAGCTTTATCGGTCTTTTGGTCTGCGCTCACTTCGCTAGCGCGATATGAGCTTCGCCCACGTACGGAAAGCCGCGCGTACCGCGCGGGGGGCTTACAGCCCCGCTGCTGCACGCAGTGCAGCAGCCTTGTCCGTACGTTCCCAGCTGAACTCTGGCTCTTCGCGGCCGAAGTGACCATACGCTGCCGTCTTTTCGTAGATCGGGCGCAGCAGGTCGAGCATCTGGATGATGCCCTTGGGCCGCAGGTCGAAGTGCTCGCGCACCAATTCGGCCAGGCGCTCGTCTGGGACCACGCCCGTGCCTTCGGTGTAGACCGTGATGTTCATCGGCTCGGCCACGCCGATGGCGTAGGCCACCTGGATCTGGCACTGGCGCGCCAGGCCGGCAGCCACGATGTTCTTGGCCACGTAGCGGGCAGCGTAGGCGGCCGAGCGGTCCACCTTTGTTGGATCTTTCCCGCTGAAGGCACCACCGCCGTGGGGGCAGGCGCCGCCGTAGGTGTCCACGATGATCTTGCGGCCGGTCAGGCCGCAGTCGCCCTGGGGGCCGCCGATGACGAAGCGGCCGGTGGGGTTGATCAGGTAGCGGGTGTTCTGCAGCCATTCCTTGGGCAGCACGGGCTTGATGATCTCTTCGATGATGGCTTCGGTGAACGAGGCCTTCATCTTGGTCTGGGTTTCGCTCTGGTCGGGGTGGTGCTGGGTGGACAGCACCACGGTGTCGATGCTGTGGGGCTTGCCGTCCACGTAGCGCATGGTGACTTGCGACTTGGCGTCGGGGCGCAGGAAGGGCAGGCGGCCATCCTTGCGCAGCTGGGCCTGGCGCTCGACCAGGCGGTGCGCGTAGTAGATGGGCGCGGGCATCAGCTCGGGCGTTTCGTCGCAGGCATAGCCGAACATCAGGCCCTGGTCGCCAGCGCCGGTGTTCAGGTGGTCGTCGGACGCGTGGTCCACGCCCTGGGCGATGTCGTTGGACTGCTTGTCGTAGGCCACCAGCACGGCACAGCCCTTGTAGTCGATGCCGTAGTCGGTGTTGTCGTAGCCGATGCGCTTGATGGTGTCGCGCGCCACCTGGATGTAGTCCACATGGGCGTTGGTGGTGATCTCGCCCGCCAGCACCACGAGGCCGGTGTTGGTCAGCGTTTCGGCGGCGACGCGGGAGCGGGGGTCTTCCTTGAAGATCGCATCGAGGATCGCATCCGAGATCTGGTCGGCCACCTTGTCGGGGTGGCCTTCGGACACGGATTCCGAGGTAAAGAGAAAGTCGTTCGCCATTTGAATAAACTCCTGTGTTCCGGCATTTGGGGCGTTGCCCTCACCCCGAAGGAGCTTTGGCGAACGCTTTAGCAGATTTTTTTAACGTCGCCCTGCAAGTTGCTCATTTAACTCAGCGACCCCGTTATTTTAATGCCAGTCGTGTTCCGTTTCTTTTCTGTGTTCCCGCTGTGGTTGCTGCACGCCCTCGGCGCGGCGATGGGCTGGGTGGCGTTTGCGGCGTCGCCCACGTACCGGCGGCGCTTTTTGGCCAACGTGGCAATGGCGGGCTATCCGTTCGGCGCGGTGCGTGCCGCCGTGGCGCACGCGGGCCGCATGGTGACCGAGCTGCCCCGCCTGTGGCTGGGCGCGCCCATGCCCTGCCGGCTGGAGGGCGAGGCCTGTGTCGAGGCGGCCTATGCGGCTGGCAAGGGCATCGTCTACCTCACGCCGCACCAGGGGTGCTTCGAGCTGTCGGCCCAGGCAGCGGCCCGGCGCTTCAGTGCCGAGCGCGGCCCCATCACCGTGTTGTACCGCCCCGCACGCCAGGCCTGGCTGGCCAAGGTGATGGAAACCGCCCGCAACCGCCCCGGCATGCTGGCTGTGCCCACCACGCTGGCGGGTGTGCGCCAGATGATCAAGGCCCTGCGCCGCGGCGAGGCCGTGGGCCTGCTGCCCGACCAGGTGCCGCCCGACGGGCAGGGTTTGTGGTCGCCCTTTTTTGGCCGTGACGCTTACACCATGACCCTGGCCGCGCGGCTGGCGCAGCAGACGGGCGCGGCAGTGGTGCTGGCGCGCTGCGAACGGCTGCCCTGGGGCCGTGGCTACGTGACGCATTTCGAGCCGCTGGCGGCACCCCTGTCGAGCGACATGGACCAGGCCCTGCTGCAGATCAACCAGGCCATGGAACACCTCATCCGCCAGTGCCCCGAGCAGTACCTGTGGGGCTACGCCCGCTACAAGCAGCCCCGTGCCGAGGCCGCGCCGCCGGCTGCACCGGCTCCGGAGACCGCAGCATGATCGGCCGCCTGGGTGTGTGGTTCATGCGGGTGCTGGCGCTGCTGCCGTTGCCAGTGCTGCGGGGCGTGGGTTGGCTGCTGGGGCAAGTGGCCTTTGTGCTAGCGGCGCCCCGGCGCCGGGTGGCGCTGCGCAACCTGGCGCTGTGTTTTCCGGACTGGACCGAGGCGCGCCGCCGCGCGGTGGCGCGGGCGAGTTTTGTGGCGTTCTGCCAGACCTGGCTCGACCGCAGCTGGCTCTGGGCCGCGCCGCGCGAGGTGGTGGAGCGGCGTGTGGTGCTCACCGGCGCCATCCACGAGCTGGAGGGCGACACGCCCACCATCCTGTTCGCGCCGCATTTCTACGGCATGGATGCGGGAGGACTGGCGCTACCGCTGCACTCGACGCGCGCGTTCACTTCCATCTTCGCCACCCACCCAGACCCCGCGGTGGACGCCTGGTTCATGGCCGGGCGCCAGCGTTTTGGCGATGTGCGCATGCTCAACCGGTCTCACGGCGTGAAGCCCATCATCGCCAACCTGCGCCAGGGCGGCCTGCTGTACCTGCTGCCCGACATGGACTATGGCCGTAACGATTCGGTGTTCGTGCCGTTCTACGGCGTGACCACCGCGACCATCCCGTCGCTGTCGCGCTTTGCGCGGCTGGGGCGTGCCAAGGTGGTCGGGGTGTATTCGCGCATGACGCCCACTGGCTACGTGGCCGAGGTGTCGCCCGCGTGGGCGAACTTCCCCACCGATGACGTCGATGCCGACACCGAGCGCATGAACCGCGAGCTGCAGGCCGTGATCGACACCATGCCCGAGCAGTACTACTGGGTGCACAAGCGCTTCAAGACGCGGCCCGAGGGCGAGCCAGGCTTGTATTGATTCCCCCCTGAGCCGCCTGCGGCGTTTCGCCCTCCGGGGGCCGCCACTCGTGGCCTGGCAGAGCCGGTTCCACGGTGGCACTGGCCTGGGGTGCGCCATTTGGCAAGATGGCAGATGCTTTTGAAAATGGCCTCTGGCGCTTGTCTGCAAAGCGCTGGCAGCTATCAATTGGATTGCAAGAACCGGCGTAACTCCAGCGCCACGCGCTCTGGGTGCTCGTGCACGACCCAGTGCGAGGCCTGCTCCACTTCGTGGATCTGCAGCTGCGGAATCCAGCCCGGCAGGCCATCCAGCAGGCCCGGAAGCAGGGCCGGGTCGTCCATGGCCCAGAGCACCAGTGTGGGCACGTCGACCGTGAGCATGGACTCGGGCAGCGTGATCGTTTGCGCGCCGGGCTCCCCGTCCCGCGGCGGACGGATGGGACTGGCGCGGTAGTAGTTGCACGCGCCGGTCAGGCCCTGCTGCCACAGCGCGCGGTATTGGGCGCGCACACTATCGGTGAGCCACGCCGGGGCGCGGCCTTGAGGGTCATCGAAGAAGCCGAACAGTCGGCGGAAGTCGTTCTCGGCCAGAAGGGCTTCGGCGTCCGGCCTGCACAGGAAATGCATGTACTGGCTGGCGGCCTGCTGCGCAGCGTTGTGTGCCAACTCGCGCACGAAGGCACCGGGGTGCGGCGAGTTGACGATGGCCAGGCGCTTCATCAACTGCGGTTGCTGGTTGGCCAGGTTCCAGGCCACGGCGCCACCCCAGTCGTGCGCCACCAGGCATTCGAGCGGTGCCTGCGGCGACTCAGCGGCGATCAGGGCCACCAGGTCCTGCACGAGGTGCTTGGCGCGGTAGGCCTCGACCTCGGCGGGGCTGCTGGAGGCACCGAAGCCCCGCAGGTAGGGCGCGATGCAGCGGTAGCCGCCGTTCTCCGGCCGGGCAAAGTACGCCAGCTGCTCGTCCCAGATGAACGCGCCTTCGGGGAAACCGTGCAGAAACAGCAGCACGGGCCGGCCGGCCACGCCGCTCACGCGGCAGTGCAGGGTGATGCCGTGGGGCAGGGCGACGGGGTGTGTCTGAATCATGGCGCTACTGATTTGATAGCTGATAGCGCCTGATGGATAAGCGCTAGGGCCTAGTTTTGCTGAGAATCCTCAGGCGCGTCCGGCGTGGAGTCGTCACTGGCGGGGTCGGAGCCGTCGCCTGGCAATGCGGCTGGGGCGTCAGCCGCCTGCGCCGGGTGCGCCCACTGCCACAGCAGCTGCGCCACCTCGTCCACGCCCTGCTTCTTGAGGGCCGAAAACATCATCACATCTCCGCCGGCCGCGTTCAGTCGCGTAATCGACAGGATCTTGGCTTGCTCGGAACGTGTGAGCTTGTCGGCCTTGGTCAGCACGATGAGGAACTTGAGGCCTTCCTCGACCCGGGGGCGCAGCACTTCGAGCAGTGCTTCGTCCAAGTCGGTCAACCCGAGGCGCGGGTCGCACAGCAACACGATGCCGGTGAGCCCGGGGCGGCTGACCAAGTAGTTGACCATCACCTGCTGCCAGCGCAGCTTGTCCGACCGCGACACCTTTGCGTAGCCGTAGCCGGGCAGATCGGCCAGTACCGCATCGGTCACGCCATGCTTGCCCAGCGAGAACAGGTTGATGTGCTGCGTGCGCCCCGGCCTTTTGGACGCGAACGCCAGCTGCTTTTGCTGGGTGAGCGTGTTGATGCAGGTGGATTTGCCGGCGTTGGAGCGGCCCACAAAGGCGATCTCGGGCACGTGAATAGGCGGCAGGTGGTGCAACTGCGCGGCCGTGGTCAGGAACCTGGCCGTGTGCATCCAGCCCATGGCGATCTTGGCGTCGGGTGCGGGCGAAAGAGAGCCAGCAACTGGCACAGTGGGGGAGGTCGTCATGGAGTATTGGGTTGCGAGAGAGCCTCATTGTAGAATCGCGAGGTTTTGCGCACATAAACATAGACCCTCGATATGAAGTTGCTCGCCTCCTTGTTGACAGCTGCCGCACTGGCAGCACCTGTTTTCTCGGCCTTTGCAGCGGGGGAAGCTCCTGCGGCACCGCCCAAGGCGGCCAAGCCCGATCTGGTCAAAGGCGAGGCCAGCTTCACGGCCGTGTGCGCAGCCTGCCACGGCGCCGATGGCAATTCGGCCATCGCAGCCAACCCCAAGCTGTCGCAGCAACACCCCGAATATCTGGTCAAGCAGCTGCAGGAGTTCAAGTCCGGCAAGCGCAACGACCCCGTCATGAAGGGCTTCGCCTCGGCCCTGTCGGACGAGGACATGAAGAACATCGCCTACTGGGTGACATCCAAAACCGCCAAGCCCGGTTTTGCGAAGGAAAAGGAACTGGTTTCGATGGGCGAGCGCATTTACCGCGGCGGCATCGCTGACCGCAACATCGCCGCCTGCGCCGGCTGCCACAGCCCCAATGGCGCGGGCATCCCTGCCCAGTACCCCCGCCTGTCGGGCCAGCATGCCGACTACACCGCCAAGCAACTGGTGGAATTCCGCGACGGCAAGCGCGCCAACAGCATCCAGATGACGCAAGTGGCGGCCAAGCTCAACGACAAGGAAATCAAGGCCGTGTCGGATTACATCGCCGGCCTGCGCTGATTGATCCTCGTCAATGAACGGCGGCTCTTTTAAGGGCCGCACGGAACCTACCGCCAATAACAACCCCAAAAAGGGCGGGTCCATCGCACTGATGGCCCCGCCCTTTTTGCTTTCTTTCTTTTCTCGCGCTTTCGGGCACCCGCTTTTCCTCTTCTAACACTCCATGTCCGACAACACCCAGGGCCTTCGTGTCCAGTCTGGCTCCGCAGCCCTGCGCGCCGGGGTCGAGCTGCTGTCCTCCATGCGGTTCGCGATCTCGCTGCTGACGGTGATCTGCATCGCCTCGGTGATCGGCACGGTGCTCAAGCAGCATGAGCCCGCGGTCAACTACGTCAACCAGTTCGGGCCCTTCTGGGCCGAGCTGTTTGGGGCCATCCAGCTCAACGCGGTGTACAGCGCCTGGTGGTTCCTGCTCATCCTGGCGTTCCTGGTGACCAGCACGTCGCTGTGCATTGCGCGCAACACGCCCAAGATCATTACGGACCTCAAGGTCTACAAGGAAAACATCCGCGAGCAGAGCCTCAAGGCCTTCCACCACAAGGCCGAGGCCGACCTGAACGAGTCGGCCGAAGCCGAGGCGCGCCGCATCGGCACCATGCTGGCGGGCGGCGGCTGGAAGGTGCGCCTGCAGCAGCGCGACACGGCTGCCGGCCCTGGCACGGGCTGGATGGTGGCGGCCAAGGCGGGTGCGGCCAACAAGCTGGGCTATATCGCGGCGCACAGCGCCATCGTGCTGGTGTGCCTGGGCGGGCTGCTCGATGGTGACCTGATCGTGCGCGCCCAGATGCTGCTGGGCGGCAAGACGCCGTACCAGGGCGGCGGTCTGATCGCCGACGTGAAGCCCGAGCATCGCCTGTCCGAGCGCAACCCCACGTTCCGGGGCAACCTGCTGGTGGCCGAAGGCACGCAGTCGAGCACGGCCATCCTGAACCAGTCCGACGGCGTGCTGCTGCAGGACCTGCCGTTTGCCATCGAGCTCAAGAAATTCATCGTGGAGCACTACTCCACCGGCATGCCCAAGCTGTTTGCCAGCGAGATCGTCATCCACGACAAGGCCACGGGCGAGAAGACCCCGGCACGCGTCGAGGTGAACCACCCGGCCAGCTACAAAGGCATCGAGATCTACCAGTCGAGCTTTGACGACGGCGGCTCGCACCTGAAGCTGCGTGCCGTGCCCATGGTGGCGGGCGCCAAGCCGTTCGACATCGAAGGCGTGGTGGGCAACTCCACCGAGCTCACCAACAAGGGCGGCGGCCCGGGCAGCGACAAGCTCACGCTCGAATTCACCGCGCTGCGCACCATCAACGTGGAGAACTTTGCAGGCGCCGGCCCCGGCAGCACGGGCGTGGACGTCCGCAAGGTCGACCTGCGCGAATCGGTGGAGTCGCGCCTAGGCGCGGCCAACAAGACGGTGACCAAGAAAGAGTTGCGCAACGTAGGCCCCAGCGTGAGCTACAAGCTGCGCGACGCCGCAGGCCAGGCCCGCGAATTCCACAACTACATGCTGCCGGTGGACACTGGCGACGGCGCGCCCGTGTTTCTGCTGGGCGTGCGAGAGACGCCGTCCGAGCCGTTTCGCTACCTGCGCGTGCCGGCCGATGACAGCGGCAGCATGGATGGCTTTTTGCGCATGAAGGCCGCCCTGGCCGACCCTGAAGCCCGCGAGGTGGCAGTGCGTCGCTACGTGGCGCAGGCCATCGATGCATCGCGTCCCGAGCTGGCCGAGCAGCTGCGCCAGTCCGCATCGCGCGCGCTGGCACTGTTTGCAGGCCGGGGCATGGTGGACGGCAAGCCCACCGGCGGCCTGCAGGCCGTGTCGGACTTCATGGAAGCCAATGTGCCCGAGGCCGAGCGCGCGCGCGCCGGCGAAGTGCTGGTGCGCATCCTGAACGGCACGCTGTTCGAGTTGGCGCAGCTGTCGCGCCAGCGCGCCAGCCTGCCGGCGCTGCCGCAGGACGACAAGACGCAGGGTTTCATGACGCAGGCCGTGCTGTCGCTCTCGGATGCGCAGATCTACCCCGCACCGCTGGTGTTCGAGCTCAAGGACTTCACGCAGGTGCAGGCCAGCGTGTTCCAGGTGGCGCGCGCCCCGGGCAAGAACATTGTCTACCTGGGCTGCGCCTTGCTGATTCTGGGCGTTTTTGCCATGCTGTACGTGCGCGAGCGCCGCGTATGGGTCTGGCTAGCACCCCGTGAGTGCGATGATGGCGCGCACACCCACGCCACCATGGCCCTGTCGACCAATCGCAAGACGATGGACGGCGACCAAGAGTTCGTAGAGCTCGCACAAAAACTGATCGGGGCCGTCCACAAGGCACCGGAAGGCATCGCATGAACACCGCCACCCGCAACACGACCACCGTGATCACCCTGAACGAGGGGTTCTTCGCCCGCCGCAACTGGTTCGACTGGCTGTTTGCCGCCATCGTCGTCGCAGGGGGGCTGTATGCGCTGCAGCGCTACGGCAGCTTCATGGATGTGTACGAGAAGGGCATCCTGCTGGGCGCCATCCCGTGCACCATCTGGCTGTGCTGGTTCTGGCGCCCGCTGCGCGTGCTGCTGCTGGTGGTGGCGGCGGTGGCGCTGATGGCCATTGGCCTGTACCAGCAGGATGGCGCGGGCAGCCTGGCGCGGGCCGATACGGTGTTCGGGCTCAAGTACTTCCTGTCCAGCCAGTCCGCGATTTTGTGGATGAGCATGCTGTTCTTCATGAGCACCATCTTCTACTGGGTGGGCATGTTCTCGCGCGGCGAGGGCCGCACGATGAGCCTGCTGGGCTCGCGCATCGCCTGGGTGGCGGTGGCCATGGCGCTCATCGGCACGCTGGTGCGCTGGTACGAGAGCTACCTGATAGGCCCGGACATCGGCCATATCCCGGTGAGCAATCTGTACGAGGTCTTCGTGCTGTTCTGCTGGATGACCGCAGCGTTCTACCTGTACTACGAGCAGCAGTACGACACGCGCGCCCTGGGCGGCTTCGTGATGCTGGTGGTGAGCGCGGCGGTGGGCTTTCTGCTCTGGTACACCGTGGTGCGCGAGGCGCATGAGATCCAGCCCCTGGTGCCGGCCCTGAAAAGCTGGTGGATGAAGCTGCACGTGCCCGCCAACTTCATCGGCTACGGCACCTTTGCGCTGGCCGCCATGGTGGCCTTTGCCTACCTGATCAAGCAGCAGGCCAGCGAAACCCGCTGGTACAAGCTGGCCCCGCTGTGGCTGCTGGGCGTGGTGCTGTGCTTCGAGCCCATCGTCTTCCGCCAGGGTGCCACCGAGAACGGCGGCAGCTACTGGATGGTGTACTTCGGCATCTCCGCGCTCATCGTCGCGGGCATCCTGCTGGGCCGCAAGCGAATCGCGGCACGCCTGCCGTCGTTCGAGATCCTCGACGACGTGATGTACAAGTCCATCGCCGTGGGCTTCGCGTTCTTCACCATCGCCACCGTGCTGGGCGCCCTGTGGGCGGCCGAAGCCTGGGGCGGCTACTGGAGCTGGGACCCGAAGGAGACCTGGGCGCTGATCGTCTGGCTCAACTACGCGGCCTGGCTGCACATGCGCCTGATGAAGGGGCTGCGGGGCACTTTGTCGGCCTGGTGGGCGCTGGTCGGCCTGGCAGTGACCACGTTCGCCTTCCTGGGCGTGAACATGTTCCTGTCGGGGCTGCACAGCTACGGCACGCTGTAAGAACACCGGGGCGCCATTCCCCGGGCGGCTGGACGGATGCGGACGCGTGCGAACAGGGTGGTGGGGTCGGCGCGACAGAAACAGAAACTATTGCGTCTTCGGTGTAACCTGAGCGGTACAGGGAACGAACTAGCAGTTGTTCTGCTCTATCGTCACACTGTTTCAACCCGAGAACACCGGAGACCGCCATGCTGATCCCGCCCCGCGACAAAGGCTTCAACCACCCGCACTCCTCGGAGATCACGCCGCGCTCGGTCTACGAGGACCGGCGCCAGATGCTGCGCCTGATGGCCGGTGGTGCCGCAGGCGCTGCCCTGGCGGCCTGGGCAGGGCGCGAGGCCATGGCGCAGGCGGCGGCAGTGCCCAAGCCCGGCAAGCTGGCCGCGCTGGCCAGCACCCGGTCGACGGTGGCTGGGGCCGTCACCATGGAAAAGCTCACCGACTACAAGGACGCGAGCACCTACAACAACTACTATGAATTCGGCACCGACAAGGCAGACCCTGCCCGCAATGCCCACACCTTGAAGACCACCCCCTGGACGGTGGAAGTCGAGGGCCTGGTCAAGAAGCCCGGCAAGTACAGCATCGAAGACCTGCTCAAGTTGAGCGCCCAGGAAGAGCGCATCTACCGGCTGCGCTGTGTGGAGGGCTGGTCCATGGTGGTGCCGTGGGTGGGCTATTCGCTGGCCGAGCTGATCAAGCGCGTGGAGCCCCAGGGCAGCGCCAAGTACGTGGAGTTCGTGACGCTGGCCGACAAGGCGACCATGCCGTTCGTCGGATCCCGCGTGCTGGACTGGCCGTATGTGGAAGGCCTGCGCATGGACGAAGCCATGCACCCGCTGACTCTGCTGAGCTTCGGCATGTACGGCGAGGTGCTGCCCAACCAGAACGGCGCACCGGTGCGCTTGGTGGTGCCGTGGAAATACGGCTTCAAGAGCGCCAAGAGCCTGGTCAAGATCCGCTTCGTCGAGAAAGAACCAGGCACGGCCTGGAACAAGGCGGCCAAGCAGGAATACGGCTTCTACTCCAACGTGAACCCCGAGGTCGACCACCCCCGCTGGAGCCAGGCCACCGAGCGGCGCATCGGCGAAGACGGCCTGTTCGCCAAGAAGCGCAAGACGCTGATGTTCAACGGCTATGAAGCCCAGGTCGGCCAGCTGTACGCCGGCATGGACCTCAAGAAGTTCTACTGAGCCTGGGTGTGCCGGGCAGGGCCATTGACCTGCGCCTACTCGGCCATCCATCGCCCTCCGACTTCACGCCGATCCCCCAGCCTGGGCACCCCATGCGAAAACTCCTGCTTCATCCGGCCGCCAAGCCTGTGGTGTTCGTGCTGTGCCTGTTGCCGCTGGCCTGGCTCGTCTACGCCACGGCCACCAACCAGTTGGGCGCCAACCCCGCCGAGGCACTGATCCGCGCCACCGGCGACTGGGCGCTGCGCGCGCTGTGCCTGGTGCTGGCCGTGACGCCCGCGCGCGTCATCACCGCTACGCCGCAGTTGGCGCGGTTTCGGCGCATGCTGGGATTGTTCGTGTTCTTTTACGCCGTGCTGCACCTGCTGAGCTACGCTTGGTTCGACATGGGGTTCGATCTGCCGGACATCCTGCGCGACATCGCCAAGCGGCCGTTCATCCTGGTGGGCTCGCTGGCGTTGCTGCTGCTCACGCTGTTGGCCGCCACGTCGTTCAACCGTGCCATCAAGGCGATGGGCGGCAAGCGCTGGCAGGCGCTGCACCGCACGGTCTACGTCGTCGCCGGGCTGGCCATCCTGCATTTCTTCTGGATGCGCGCCGGAAAGAATGACTTTGGTGAAGTGGCCGTGTACGCCGCCATCCTGGCCGCGTTGCTGGGGTGGCGCCTGTGGCAGCGGCTGCGCAAAAGCAAGGCGGCGCGTGGTGCCGCGGTGCAGGCATCACCTGCTGCCGCACGGACGAGGTAGTGGCAGGTCCTCGCACCCGATGCTATTGAATTAATAGCTGCTAGCGCTTGCTGGAAAAGCGGTAGCACCTTTTTTTATTCACAACAGGTAGCCGTCTACCGCACAGGCTGGGCGCGCATCTGCCGGCTGACCGGGTCGATGTAGGCCGTAGGGATCTGGTAGGCACGGTCATCGAAGAGATCGATGCCGCACATCAGGTTCTCGATCCAGTCGAAGAAGTCGCCGATGGCCTTCTTGCCCATGATGGGGGCGCCATGCTGCGGCACCAGCATGGAAATCTCCAGCTTCCGCGCCATCTGCGTCCACAGCCGCAGGATCTTGTTGGAAACCATGTACCGCCGGTGGAACCCTTCCATGCGCGGGATGTGGGGCTTGAGGTCGGTGACCGGCACGCGCGCTTCGGCCCCCGACATCATCGACACCCCCAGGTCGCCCGTGAACAGGATGCGGCTGACCGGGTCGTAGAAGTGGAAATTGCCTTCGGAATGCATGAAGTGCGCCGGCAACAGCACCAGCTCATGGCGCCCTAGCGGCAGGTGACCGCCGCTGTCAGGCACGCCGATCACGCGGTTTTCGGTCTTGCCGACCTTGGTGAAGTGGGGTGCAAACCGCTCCCACACGCGCGAGATCACCAGGTCTGCCTTGGTGCTGGTCATCCAGCGGTCCAGCGAAGCGATGATGTCCGGGTCTGCGTGCGAGGCGATCAGGTACGACAGCTTATGGGGTGGGAAGTGCTTGGTCATCCCCATGAACAACTCGTTGAACGCCAGGTTGCCGCCCGGGTCGATGATGGCCCCGGTGTCGTCGTCCACGATCAGGAACTGATTGGCCTGCACGGCCTGGCCGTCTTCCTCGATGAGGTCGGTAAACATCAGACAAGCGTGATTCTTGTCGCGGTAGAGTTCCAGGGCCATGGCCATCCTGCAGTGCAATAAAGCACCGAATCTACGATGGCCCCTGCCCAACGTTCTTGATAGAAATCAAGGGTGAAGGGATTGATGGGCAGCGGCTGGCGCGGTCGCTGCTGGCGCTTCAGCGCGGTGCGGAGGCGGCGTCGGCAGGCGCTGCTGCAGCGGGCGGCACCGATGCGCTGGGGGTGCTGTTGTCGACGCTGCTCCCGGTGCGGTCCCTGTTGGGCGTCAGTGTTTCAGGCAGAGTGGCCCGCTGCGCGGCCGCCGGACCCGTGGGCAAAAACAGCGGCCCCCGTTGACCACAACCGACAAGGGCTGCCGCACTGGCAGCAAGGACAAGCGTCCTGACTAGAATTTGGGAAGCTTTCAACATGCGCAAATTGTAATGACCGACCTTGAATTTCTCGACCACGCCGAAAAACTGCTTCTCGCCGTCGAGCGCAGTTGTGATCGCATCAACGACGACACGGACGCCGACGTGGATGCCCAGCGGTCGGGCGGCATGGTGACCCTGACCTTCCCCAACCGCACCCAGATCGTCATCAACCTGCAAAGGCCGCTGCACGAGGTCTGGATGGCTGCCAAGTCCGGCGGCTATCACTACAAGTTTGATGGCACCGCCTGGCACGACACTAAGGGCGCCGGAGACTTCTTTGCCTGCCTGACCCGTGATGCCACGCAGCAGTCAGGGATGGCGCTGCAGTTCTCCGCCTAACAGGGAGTGGCTGTTTAGCGAACGCTGGGTGCAGCGCACGGCGTTGACCTCAGGTATCGCAGGGATAAAGGTCTGGGGCCGGCGGTCGTTCGCTAACCGGCCAGCCCAACAAGGAGCCTACTGAACCCTGCTAGTTGCGAAACAGATCGAGGATGCGGTTTCGCTCTTCGGTCGGCGGTGGCGCGTGGGGGGCTGTACCAGCGGGCGATGCGGCAGACCGGTCATCCAGCCCCACATTCGCCACACCCGCATTGCGGGCGTACTCTTCATAGAACCACTCGCCGCCCACGTTCACGACACCCGGCGGCACTTTGGCCTCCATCACCGGCACGCCTTTGAGCGCCCGTTCCATGAAGCTGATCCACACCGGCAGGCTCAAACCCCCACCGGTCTCGCGGCTGCCCAGGTTGCGTGGCGTGTCGTAGCCGATCCAGGTGACGGCCGCCACCGTGGGCTGATAGCCCGCGAACCACGCATCCACCGAGTCATTCGTCGTGCCGGTCTTGCCGTACAGGTCCGGACGCTTGAGCGTGGCCTGCGCGCGGGCTGCCGTGCCAGAGCGTGTGACCTCCTGCAGCAAGCTGTTCATGATGAACGCATTGCGGGCATCGATGGCGCGGGGCTGCTCGCTGGTCTCGGGTGGCGTGGTTTCAGAGATCACGCGGCCCTTGTGGTCGGTCACTTTCGCGATCAGCCAGGGGTTCACGCGGTAGCCACCATTGGCGAACACCGAGTAAGCCGTCGCCATCTGAAGCGGCGTGACGGAGCCAGCGCCCAGGGCCATGGTCAGATAGGCCGGGTGCTTTTCCGCGTCGAAACCGAAGCGCGACACCCATTCCTGCGCGGTCTTGGGGCCGACAGCCTGCAGGATACGGATCGAGATCATGTTCTTGGACTTGGCCAAACCGGTGCGCATGCTCATCGGGCCGTCATACTTGCCGTCGTAGTTCTTGGGCTCCCAGGGCTGGCCGCCCGTGGTGCCCGCGTCGAAGAACAGCGGTGCGTCGTTGATGACCGTGGCGGGCGTGAAACCTTTCTCCAGTGCGGCGGAGTAGATGAAGGGCTTGAAGCTCGAGCCTGGCTGGCGCCACGCCTGCGCGGCGTGGTTGAACTTGTTCTTGTCGAAGTCAAAGCCGCCGACCAAGGCGCGAATCGCACCGGTGCGAGGGTCCAGGGCCACCAAGGCGCCTTCCACTTCAGGAAGCTGCGTGATTTCCCAGGCATTCTTGGGCGTCTTCACCACGCGGATCACCGCGCCCCGGCGGATCTTGATGTTGGGCGGCGCCTTGTCGCTCAGGCCCGACTGGGCCGGTTTGAGGCCATCGCCGGTGATCTCGAGCATGTCGCCGTTGGCGCGCGCTGCGACGATCTTGCGGGCCGACGCCTCCAGAACGACTGCCGACAGCACATCGCCGTTGTCGGGATGATTGGCCAGCGCATCGTCGATGGCGTCCTCCACATCCTGAGCACTGGCAGGCAAGGCGACAAACTTCTCCGGCCCGCGGTACTGCTGCCGGCGTTCGTAGTCCATGATGCCCCGGCGCAGCGAGGCATAGGCAGCCTCCTGCTCTGCAGCATTGAGGGTTGTGTACACATTCAGGCCGCGGGTGTAGGCCTCGTTGCCGTACTGCGTGAAGATGAGCTGGCGCGCCATTTCAGCCACGTATTCCGCGTGTACCCGGGTGGTGTCGGGGCCGGAGCGGATCTTGAGGTCTTCTTTCTTCGCGGCGATGGCTTCGTCGGCGGTGATGAAGCCGTTCTCCTGCATGCGCTCAATGATGTAGAGCTGCCGTGAGCGCGCACGTTTGGGGTTGCTGATCGGGTTGTAAGCGGACGGGGCTTTTGGCAGCCCTGCCAGCATCGCCGCTTCGGCAACGGATACTGATTTCAGTGGTTTGCCAAAATACGCCTCGGACGCTGCAGCAAAACCATATGCACGATTCCCCAGATAAATCTGGTTCATGTAAATCTCGAGAATCTGATCTTTGGTCAGTAAATGCTCAAGCTTGAACGTTAGTAAGATTTCGTAAATTTTGCGTGTAAATGTTTTCTCTGAAGACAGATAAACATTTCGCGCTACCTGCATTGTGATAGTTGAGGCACCTTGGCTCTTCACACGCCCGAGGTTGGCCAAGCCTGCACGCACCACACCCTTGTAGTCGACGCCGCCATGTTGAAAGAAGCGTGTGTCCTCGATGGCCAGCACGGCGTCCTTCATGACCGTGGGGATGTCCTGGATGGGCGTCAGGTTGCGGCGCTCTTCACCAAATTCTCCCAGCAAGGCACCTTCCGAAGAGTAGACCCGCAGGGGGAGCTTGGGCCGGTAGTCCGCAAGGTCGGAGATGTCGGGCAGGTTCGGGTAGGCCACGGCCAGCGCCACCGCGATGGTCAAGGCAAGCCCGAAAGCTCCGGCCAGCGCCAGCCCTGCGGTCCACGCGAAGGCAAGAAAGATCCAGCGAAGCCAAGTGGGGCGAGCGCGAGGGGCAGGGGAGTCCGACTTGTCGGAAGGCTTCGAGGGAGAGGGCGACATATCGCTCCGGAGAGGTAAGACCGTCCATTATAAAAAATGCAGCTCCTGTAGGGCGAAATCCTCTGCCCCTGTCGTCTCGTCGCCCGCCGAAAGGTGGGACGCTGCCGCTGAACGGTGTTGCGCAACCACCAAAAATCGTCTGCTTTTGGCAACGCTTGAGGAACGTTACAGGGGGAAAAATCTTTGCTGGAGAAGTACCTTACTGATAGCATTCATGTGAAGTGTTAAGTTTTGTTGCCTCATTTTGGCAAGTTACAGGGGACCAATCTTGAGCTCAATGGGGTCTTTGTTCAATCGCCAGTCGGCGCCGCTGCTGGGAATCGACATCAGCTCGTCCAGCGTCAAGCTCGTGGAGCTTGCGCGCGACAAGTCCGGCGCGCTGGTTCTGGAGCGCTGCGCAATCGAGCCGCTGGAGCGCGGCTGGATCAGCGACGGAAACATCGAAAAGTTCGATGAGGTGGCTGACGCGTTGCGCCGTCTGGTGAAGAAAAGCGGCACGCGGACCAAAAACGTGGCCCTGGCACTGCCTCCGTCGGCTGTCATTACAAAAAAGATCACGTTGCCCGGGGGAATGACTGAGCAAGAACTTGAGGTTCAGGTTGAATCGGAGGCCAACCAATACATCCCTTTTTCTCTAGACGAGGTCAGTCTGGATTTTTGTGTCATAGGACCAAGTAAAAGCGCGCCTGGTGATGTGGAAGTGCTGATTGCCGCATCACGCCGCGAAAAAGTACAAGACCGCCAGGGACTGGCAGAGGCTGCGGGTCTGAAGCCGATAGTTGTTGATATTGAGTCTCACGCATCGCGCTTGGCTGCGGGGCGATTGATAGAGAGCTTGCCCAATAAAGGAGTGGACTCTATTGTGGCTCTCTTTGAGGTGGGCGCACTCACAACCAGTATGCAAGTGATCCGTAACGAAGAGGTCCTTTATGACCGAGATCAAGCATTTGGTGGGGCTCAATTAACACAACTAATCGTGCGCCAATACGGATTTTCGCTGGAAGAGGCTGAAAGCAAAAAACGAAGCGGCGACTTGCCCGAAGACTATCAGGCTGCAGTACTGCGTCCGTTTGTGGATAGCATGGCTCAAGAAATAAGCAGAGCGCTGCAATTTTTCTTCACCAGCACCCCCCACAACCGTGTCGATCACATCATGCTTGCTGGGGGATCGGCGCCGTTGCCAGGACTAACTGAAGCGGTAACTCAACAAACCGGGTTTGCCTGCACTACAGTGAATCCGTTTGACGGCATGGAAATTGGAAGTTCCGTTCGATTGAAGAAAATGGTACGTGAAGCGCCTTCCTATCTGACTTCTTGTGGCTTAGCAATGCGGAGATTTTTGCAGTGATTCTCATCAATCTTCTACCTCATCGTGAAGCAGCTCGCAAGCGTCGTAAAGAGATTTTTCAGGCGACGATGTTTGGGTCGTTTCTAATTGGCTTGGTAATTGCCGGTGCTATTTATTGGTGGTTTCAAATGATGATCACCACGCAGCAAGAAAAAAATAATTTTCTTCAGGGCGAGATCAAGATTTTAGAAGATCAGATAAAAGAAATTGCCACCATTGAAGATGAGATCGCAGCATTAAAAGCACGGCAGAAGGCAGTTGAAGACCTTCAATCTGATCGCAACTTGCCAGTGCATTTGCTCAACGAGTTGGTGAAACAGATTCCTGAGGGTGTCTATATCAACAATATCAAGCAAACTGAAAGTGTCATCTCTATGCAAGGGGTTGCTCAGTCTAACGAACGAGTTTCGGAGATGTTGCGAAATTTGACTGACAACACCCCATGGCTGTCCAAGCCGGAGTTGGTTGATATTGTGGCAGGTAATATTCCTTTGACTCAAAAGGACTTGCGGAGAGTAGCAAATTTCAATTTGCGTTTTCGGTTAATGCGCACGGCTGATGTCAAAGGAGCGAGTGCTCCTGCCAGTGCTTCGCAGGGAAAATAAAATGGCTAAAAAATCAACAAAGCAGATTGATTTCGTTGCCGCGCAAGATGTCATTGCCAGACAGTTTAGAAATCTCGATGCTAAGGATCCTTCGCTGTGGCCAGTTGCCCCGAAAGTCCTCTTGTGTGTTTTGATAGCGACCGCAGTTGCCGTTGTGTCTTGGTTTGCAAAAATCAAAGAATATGAGGAAGAGTTGCAGGCGGAGGTGGCTAAAGAGCAATCGTTAAGAGCTGATTATCAAACAAAATTGGTTAAGGCTGTTAGTTTAGATGCTCTTAAGCGACAGCGTGAACAAGTTCAGCAGTATGTAATTCAACTCGAGAAGCAACTGCCAAGTAAAGCTGAAATGGCTGCGCTGCTTTCGGATATTAATCAAGCTGGCTTGGGGAGAAGTTTGCAGTTCGACTTGTTTCGCCCTGGAGCTGTTGTAGTGAAAGAGTATTATGCGGAACTTCCTATTGATGTGAAAGTCACGGGAAAGTATCACGATATGGGAGCATTTGCCGCTGATATCGCCCAATTGTCCCGTATTGTCACTCTTAACAACATTTCGATCGCCCCAATTCCTAAGGATGCAGGCAAAGATGCGGGAATGCTTACCATGAATGCAACCGCACGTACATTTCGATATCTTGATAATGAAGAAATTCAAATCCAAAGAAAAGCAGGAGGATCTAAGAAATGAGATATCCCCGGGTGCTTTTCTTGTTTTGTACTCTATTTTTAGGGAGTTGCGGTTTCTCACAGGACGATGATCTTCGGCTGTGGATGGAAGAGTTACGCGCAACAACAAAACCCCGCGTGACTCCTTTAAGTGAGCCTAAACAGTTTCAGCCACAAGCTTATACTATGGAGGCTGGGGTGGAGCCCTTTAATGCGGTCAAATTGACCCAGGCTTTGCGTAAAGACTCCAGTCAACTTGCATCTAACGCGGCGCTCATTGCTCCAGAGATGGCTAGACGGAAAGAGCCACTTGAAGCCTATCCACTCGACGTAATGACAATGGTCGGTAGCCTGGATAAAAAAGGTACGCCAACAGCTTTGCTGAAAGTCGACACCCTTTTATATCAAGTACGCGTTGGAAACTACATCGGCCAGAATTATGGGAAAATAATTCGCGTATCGGAAAGTTCAATTCAACTGCGGGAAATCGTGCAGGATGCTACAGGTGATTGGGTTGAGCGTACGACGTCCTTGGATCTGCAAGAGGTTAAGAAATGAAAAATTCTAAAGTATGTAGCTCTAAAATCTGGAGCTTCTTCGCTGGAGCCTCTTTGGCTGTATTGGTCCCGGTAAGTGCGTATGCCCAGGGTGTTCTGGAATCTGTTGTCAGCAGTGTTCAAAATGGCGTAGACGTCGTTCGCATTGATTTCGGGCAGCCATTGGCAGAGCTGCCTCGAGGTTTTGCTGTTCAAACACCGCCGCGTGTTGCGTTGGATTTTCCCGGGACCGTTAATGGTAGCGGCAAAAATATCTTTGAAATTAATCAAGGTAATGTCAGATCGGTGAACATCGTGCAAGCTGGCGATTTGTCCAGAATTGTGCTTAATCTAAAGCAAGCGACTTCCTATCAAGCGGAAATTCAGGGGAAGTCACTGTTTATCTCATTAGGATCAAGCGGTTCGATTGCCAGCGCGGCAGCCAAGGGGGTACCCTCCACACAGACATTTGCTGATGTGGGAAGTTCTGATGTGCAAGTTCTACGCGATATTGATTTTCGTCGGGGTGCGGATGGCTCCGGTAGAGTTATAGTAACGCTACCGTCTAGTCAGGTAGGTGTAGATGTTCAGCAGCAGGGAAAAGGACTCGTTGTTGACTTTCTAAAGTCTTCGCTGCCAGAGGGCCTTCGTAGAAATTTAGATGTTGCTGATTTTGGAACTCCAGTCCAAACGGTAAAAACGACGCAACAGGGTGAGCGAGTGCGAATGGTTATTGACCCTGTCGGTGATTGGGAGCACAGCGCATATCAGAGTGATAGCCAGTTTGTTGTCGAGATTCGTCAGAAAAAAATAGACCTGAACAAACTGACGCAGGGGCCAGGGTATAGCGGTGAAAAGTTATCACTCAATTTTCAAAATATTGAAGTTCGTTCATTGCTTCAAGTTATCGCTGACTTTACGAATTTCAATATTGTGACTTCAGATACGGTCACCGGATCGCTGACGCTGCGCTTGAAAGACGTGCCTTGGGATCAAGCGCTGCAGATAATTATGGAGGCGAAAGGTCTGGGTATGCGCAAAACCGGTACTGTTTTGTGGATTGCCCCAAAGGATGAAATTGATGATCGTTTGAGAAAAGATTATGAGGCTGTTCAAGCGATTCAAAAGCTCGAACCGTTGCGAACTCAAGCCTTTCAGATGAATTATGCTAAGGCGGCTGATATGGTTAATCAGCTTACAACATCCAGTGGCGGTGCCAGTGGCACAAGTAACAGATTTTTGTCAGAGCGCGGCAGCGCTATTGCAGAGCCCAGAACCAACCAGCTGTTTGTTACTGATACTGGTGGCAAGCTGGAAGAAGTGCGCAAACTGTTGTCTACGCTGGATGTGGCTGTGCGGCAGGTGATGATTGAAGCCCGAATCGTCGAGGCGTCTGACACCTTTGGGCGCTCGCTTGGAGTCAGATTAGGCGCCACCGATTTGCGCGCCAATCGAGGGGGGACTGGTGGCTACGCTCTCGGAGGGGGTAATAGTTTGGCTTTCGGTACAAGTTATAACAATGCAGTCGCTTCAACCGGAGCGGGCGGATCTACCAACACTTTGGGTAACTTCGTGAATCTTCCCGCTCAGGCTCAAGGGGGGTTTGATCCTGCCAGCTTTGCGATCTCCATCTTTAACTCCGCCGCGAATAGATTTCTCAACTTGGAGATTTCTGCAATGGAGGCAGATGGCAAAGGAAAGATTGTTTCGAGTCCGCGTGTAGTTACAGCTGATCAAACCAAAGCCTCCATTGAGCAAGGAACTGAGTTTCCTTATCCTGTAACCGCTCCCAATGGCGGAACTGTTATCGCCTTCAAGAAGGCAGTACTCAAGTTGGAAGTGCAGCCTCAAATTACTCCTGAAGGGAACATCATTCTTGATTTGGACGTGAATAAGGATAGTCCGGGGGAAATTCTTCTCAATGTCCGTGCTATCAATACCAAGCATATCAAGACTCAGGTCCTGGTAGAAAACGGTGGAACTGTAGTTATCGGCGGTATTTTCGAGTTGTTCGAAGACGAGTCTGAGGCGAAAGTTCCACTCTTAGGTGATATTCCTGGTGTTGGGAATCTCTTCAAGACCAAAACCAAACAAGCCAATAAGCAAGAAATGTTGATCTTTATCACCCCTAAGATTTTGACTGAGCGGACCGCTGCTCGGTAATTTATAATTAATGAACAGGAAAAACAAATGTTGAAATTTTATAAATTATCTACAATTTTGCTGGCATCATTTGCCGCTTCATGTGGTGGCGGAGGGGGTAGTCCAGGTACAACTACTGAGCCTTACAGTATTTCACTTCGTGCAGATAAAGTTCAGTTGCCATTGAATATTGCCGGTGCCCGCCCAGGCATAGGAGTTTCCTCGCCCTATACCACAACGCTTTATGTGGAAGCACGTAAGGGTAGTGTTGCTATCCCTGGAGGTACTGCTGAAGTATTTGGCTGCAATATATCGGGTGGCTTGAGTTCAGGATCTCTATATTACCTCGATGGTAAAGCCGAGCACGAAACTGACGTAACTGTAGGCGGAGTAACGACCAAAGTCCCCAACGCCTATCGAAGTATTTCGCTTGCGTCCAACTCCGGTGGTAATTCTTTTCATTTCCATTCTGGAAATCAGGCGGGGCCGGTTCAAATTACTTGCTCCATTACTGATCCAAGTGCTAATCGGGTTGTATCTACAGCTGTAGATATCGTCGTTGGGGCTGCAACTGGTAAGGCTTCTAGTATCAAGGGTGTTGCAGAATTCCCTGTCCTTGGGGTCCAAAGCAATACTGCGAATCTGCGCACTAGCACTGCGATCAATGGTTATGTGTTGGATGATGCAAATCAGCCGGTACCAGTGTCGTCGAAGGCTAATTTGCAGGTGGCGATCATATCGGGCGGCGCGTCTAATGGCGCTCGGTTGCTCTCGGGATCGCAGAGCGGCAGCGTACTGCAAGTAAGTACGATTGGTGGAGTTGGGTTGTTTTCACTAGCAAGCGGCACTAGTGTAGGAACTATATTGTTGGAAATGACTACTGATCGGGCAGATAATGATGTAACCAATGGGATACAGGACCCCATTGTTCAGCTTTATCCAGTTGCTGTAGATTCGGGCGTAGTAGCTGGCACACCTGCTCCGGCGTTGACGCTTGTTGCCGCGACCCCACCAGCGGGTACAAACGGTCTGCCCTACAGTTATGCGTTTAGTGCGACAGGAGGTGTTGCACCATATACATGGACAGCTTTGGGCGGCATTCCAGAAGGCCTGACTCTCAGTGCCAATGGTATCTTGAGTGGCACGCCTGCGGTTAAACAAGTGGGTACGTTTCAAATTGCGGTGCGACTCACTGATAGCCAAGGTAGCTCCATTACCGGCAACTTCCCGTTGGTGATTGCGGCCAATGCGGCGGTGGACCCGGCAAACAATGTGCTGTCTATTACTAACAGTGGTTGCGGCTCTGATCTGTGTATCTTGCCAGTTAGTAATCCAGCTGCCGTAGCGCCTGTCAACGGTATTCATTACCAATATGCTCTGACTGTGACTGGTCCTGGGACAGGTGGCGCTGTATGGACAGCTACTGGACTGCCGACGTGGTTGAGTCTTTCTGCAGACGGCATTCTGACCATCACTTACACTGCTACGCAAACTGTGCCCAAGCTCGAGGATTGTAAGAGTGCGGCGTTTACGATCAATGCAAACCGCGGCGGGCAGACTGCCACACGCAGGGTTTTGATGTCTTTCGGCACTGGAGCAGGTACTTGCCGGGCATAAATGCCACAGCTTAATAGAGAGAGGGAGGGGGGGTCTATCCTCTCACCAAATCAGTCCCCGGCTTGCCGGGGATTTTTTTGACCTATCACCTGATTTACCCCGAACGTGCCTTCGTAAAATGCACTGGCGGCGGGATGGAGTTCCAGCGGCTAGACCGGATTTCGGCACCCCTATGTAGCGACTCTACTTTGCAATGATCGAGATATGAGCCCATCTAAAACTACCGCTAGGCATACCGTCTCGATCGATTTGGCCGAGCGTAGCTATCCCATCGTCATTGGCAGCGGCTTGTTGTCTAGTGCACAAACATTCGAAGCCTTGCCGTTGGGCAGCGTCGCGCTGGTTGTCACCAACACAACCGTGGCGCCGCTGTACGCAGCTCACTTGATGTCCGCGCTGCAAACTCGCTATGCGCGGATAGAGGTGGTGCAACTGGCAGATGGAGAGAGCCATAAAAATTGGCAGACCCTCCAGCAGATTTTCGATTCGTTACTGGAAAACAATTGCGACCGCAAGACTGTCATGTTCGCGCTAGGCGGCGGAGTCGTAGGCGACATGACCGGCTTTGCCGCAGCAAGCTACATGCGCGGCGTGCCCTTCGTGCAGGTGCCGACCACGTTGCTCGCGCAGGTTGATTCGTCCGTCGGCGGCAAGACGGCGATTAATCATCCGCTCGGCAAGAACATGATCGGCGCGTTCTACCAGCCACAACTGGTAGTGTGCGACCTGGACGTGCTGCGCACGTTGCCAGCACGTGAGTTGAGTGCTGGACTGGCGGAGGTCATCAAGTACGGGCCCATTTCCGACATGGCATTTTTCGATTGGCTGGAAGGAAATATGGATGCGCTGGTGGCGCGCGATCCTGACGCCCTGGCCCACGCCGTGCGCCGCAGTTGCGAGATCAAGGCCTGGGTGGTCGGGCAGGACGAGCGCGAATCCGGGTTGCGCGCCATTTTGAATTTTGGTCACACCTTTGGCCACGCGATCGAGGCTGGCATGGGCTATGGTGCGTGGCTCCATGGCGAAGGCGTAGGGGCGGGTATGGTGATGGCGGCCGAGCTGTCGCATCGCCTGGGGCTGGTGGATGCTGCTTTTGTACAGCGCCTCACAGCACTGATTGCGCGGGCGGGGCTCCCCGTGCGGGGGGCGATCCTGGATGCTGACGACAATGCGGGCCGGTACCTGAAACTCATGCGCGTCGACAAGAAGGCGGAGGGTGGTGAGATTCGCTTTGTAGTGATCGATGGGCCTGGCCGGGCGGTGGTTCGATCTGCGCCGGATGCACTGGTGCGTGCTGTGATCGATGACTGTTGCGCCCTGTGATCGAGACGGCGCCGGGCGCCCGCCGATAGACCGCGCAGTGGCATCGCGAACCATGTCCTTCTTGGCTCCTTACGCTTGCGACCCCGCACTCACGCGTGGACGCCGCCATACCGAACACCCGGCTCCCACCCGCACCGACTACCAGCGCGACCGCGACCGCATCGTGCATTCCACCGCATTCCGCCGGCTGGTCTACAAGACGCAGGTCTTCCTCAACCATGAAGGCGATCTATTCCGCACCCGCCTGACGCATTCGCTGGAGGTCGCGCAACTGGGCCGCTCCATCGCGCGATCGCTGCGCATCAATGAAGACCTGGTGGAGGCGATTTCTCTGGCGCACGACCTGGGCCACACGCCGTTTGGCCATGCCGGCCAAGACGCGCTGCATGCCTGCATGGCTGAAACTGGTGGCTTCGAGCACAACCTGCAAAGCTTGCGGGTGGTAGACAAACTCGAAGAGCGATATCCGCAATACGATGGGCTGAATCTCACTTTCGAGACGCGAGAGGGCGTGCTCAAACATTGCTCGCGCGTGCATGCCGAACAGCTGGAAGCTGAGGAGCCCAACGGGGTCGGAGCGCGTTTTCTGCGCCGCGAGCAGCCGAGCCTGGAGGCGCAGTTGTGCAATCTAGCCGACGAGATTGCCTACAACGCCCACGACATTGACGATGGGGTGCGGTCCGGGCTGATATCGATGGCGCAGCTGCAGGAGGTCCCCCTGTTCGAGCAATACCGGGCGGCGGCGCTGGCTGAGCACCCGGCACTGGCGCAATCGTCCAGCCAGCGCCGGCTGCTCTACGAGGCCATACGCCGCATGTTGAGCGATCAGGTGTATGACGTGATCGATACCACGCAAGCTGCCATCGCGCGATGCGCGCCGGAGACGGTGGATGCCGTGCGCCGTGCGCCAGGCCTGGTGATGTTCAGCGATGCCATGCGCGAGCGTTCGCAGGTGCTCAAGCGGTTTCTCTTCAAGAACCTGTACCGACACCCCCAGGTGATGGAAACCACCGGGCGGGCGCAGCAGGTGGTGCGAGAGCTGTTTGCGGCATACACCGCAGCGCCCCAAGAGATGAAAGCCGCGTTCGCGGAGCAGGCCTCCATGGACCAAGGGCCGCTGCGGGCGCGGGCAGTTGCCGATTTCATTGCGGGCATGACTGACCGTTTTGCAGCGCGTGAGCACGAGCGACTGACAGGGCTGCGGCTTCTGGTTGAATGAGCGGCAGCGCCATGGCGGCTGCCCCCGATCCGCCGCTTGCGCAGGATTCGGGTATGGTCCTTCGGACGGGCCGCAGTCGAGCCAAAGAAGCTGGGACACTTGTTGCTCAGCCGGCTCAATACATAGCGACGATGCTGACCCCAGCGGTGTCCAAAGGCCACGCACGTAAAATCGACGCATCCCTCGCGCTGCTTGCTTTTTCATGACGCTTCCTCTTGCTTCCACTGCGGCGCGATCTTCAGATCCTGCTGCCCCTTCCCCGTTCATCCAAGACACTGTGCGCTGGCTGGAGCGTGCGGTCATCGGCCTCAACTTGTGCCCCTTTGCCAAGGGTGTGCACGTCAAAGGCCAGATCCACTATGCCGTGGCGCTGACGCCCCATGTGGACGAGGTCCTTGAGCTGCTGCGCGAAGAGCTGGCGGCATTAGTGGCCACGCCGGCGCAAGAGCGCGACACGTCGCTGCTCATCCTGGCGCACTGTCTGCAGGATTTTCTCGATTTCAATGACTTTCTGGGCCAGGCGGATGCGCTGCTGGAGCAGATGGAGCTGGCCGGCACCGTACAAATCGCAAGTTTCCACCCGCAATTCCAGTTTGCCGGCACCGACGTGGACGACGTCACCAACTGCACCAACCGGTCACCGTACCCCACCTTGCACCTGCTGCGCGAGGAGAGCATCGACCGTGCGGTCGAAGTGTTTCCGGAAGCGGAAAGCATCTTCGAGCGCAACATGGAAGTGCTGGAAGCACTGGGCACGAAGGGGTGGGAAGAGCTGGGGGTGGGGCCTGGCGATGGTGGCAGTGATGAGGGTAGTGATGTTGTCGCCACAGCAACGCGCGCGGTCGCGCCATGAAGAAAGATCAAGCAATGGTTAACAGCGCAGCAGCACCGCAAGTGCAAGGTGGCAAGGCCGGTGGCAAAAAGAACACGAACGGCAGGGCGGCATCGAATGCTGCAGCGCAAGCTTCGGAGCTCTCCGAACTGCGGCCCGGGCAGTCCGTGGAGCTGCTAAAGGAGCTACACATCCTGACCCGCGAGGGTCGCTTGAACCAGGACTCGCGCCGCAAGCTGAAGCAGGTGTACCACCTGTTCAACTTCATCGAACCCCTGCTGGGCGAGTTGTCCAGCAGCGACCAAGGCCCGACGCTGGCCGACCACGGGGCCGGCAAGTCCTACCTGGGGTTCATCCTGTACGACCTGTATTTCAAGCCATTGGGTCGCGGGCACATTTATGGGGTGGAGACGCGCGCGGAGTTGGTCGAAAAATCCCGTGTGCTGGCGCACAAGTTGGACTTCGAACGCATGTCGTTCCTCAACCTGTCGGTGGCTGAATCCACCGATGCGAATGAACTGCCACCGCAGATCGATGTGGTGACCGCCCTGCATGCATGCGATACCGCCACCGACGATGCCATTGCCTTCGGTTTGCAGAAAAAAGCGCGGGCGATGGTGCTAGTGCCGTGCTGCCAGGCCGAGATGGCCGCATGCCTGCGCCAAGGCAAGGCGCTGCAGCTTACGCGCACGCCGCTGGCCGAGCTGTGGCGCCATCCGCTGCACACCCGTGAAGTGGGGAGCCAGGTCACCAACGTGCTGCGGTGCCTGTACCTGGAGGCCAACGGTTACCAGGTCACGGTGACGGAACTGGTGGGGTGGGAGCACAGTATGAAGAACGAACTCATCATTGCGCGCTACATCGGGCAGAAGAAACGCAGCGCCCCAGAACGGTTGCGAGCGCTGCTGGGGGAGTTCGGCCTGCAGTCCCTGGAGGATCTGCGCTATCCAGGCTTGCCAGCCGCGTAGCTACCTGGCATTGGCCGCCGCAGGGACTGTTGGTCCCCGCGGTGGCGCGTCACCGATCAAGGCTGTGGTGGGTCCTTGGACCGCGTCTTGCTGACCGCGCTGAAGATGCCGATGCCCAGCAGTATCAGTGCGCCGATGCCGATGTAGAGCTGGGGTACCCCGGCAGTCACCGCAGCCCAGATCACGCCGGCCAGAAAAATCAGGAAGCCGAGCATGTAGAGTGCAAAAGACATGGGTCTTCTCCGTGTTGTTGGTCTGCCCGGATGGTCGGTGCTCACCGCCCTGGGCCATGTCGTCCCGCGGTACGCTCGCGTGTCGGACAACCCCAACAACCACCCCGAGATTTTTCCATGGCCCGCCTGCCGCGCCTGACCCTGCCAGGTCAGCTACACCACGTCATCCAGCGCGGCAACAACCGCCAGCCCATCTTCGTCGACCGCGAAGACTACGAGACCATGCTCGCCCTGCTGGCCGACAACGCGCAGCGCCATGCGGTCGCCGTCCATGCCTATGTGCTCATGGACAACCACTTCCACCTGGTGGCCACGCCTTCCACCGCGGACGGCCTGCCGCAGATGATGCAGGCGGTGGGGCGCCGCTATGTGCAGTACTTCAACCGCCGGCACGGCCGCACCGGCACGCTGTGGGAGGGCCGCTACCGTTCCACGGTGCTGCAGCCCGAGCGGTACCTGCTGCCCTGCATGGTGTACCTCGACCTGAATCCGGTCCGCTCGGGCACCGTGGTGCAAGCCGTCGACTACCCGTGGTCCAGCCATGCGCACTGGCTGGGCCTGCGGGTCGACCGTTTGCTGACCCCGCACGCGCTGTACTGGGCACTGGGCAACACGCCGTTCGCGCGTGAAGCGGCCTATGGCGCTGCAGTGCAGGCGGGAATCAGTTCGCAAGAGCAAGCGGCGTTGACCACCTCGGCCCTCAGCGGCTGGGCGCTGGGTGACCCAGAATTTGTCGCCGAATTGCAAAAGCAGACGCTGCGCCGTGTAGTGCGCGGAAAGGCCGGGCGGCCGGCATTGGCGCCGATTTCAGAAGAAATTTAGGCTCCCCCGCTTGATGGGAGCGCGCTATTCGCTATCATTTTTGACATGTCCCCAATAAATTCCACATTTATTTAGTAGGACAATAAAAGAGAATCTGACCCCAATTAATATGCTTGCAACGCATGTTGCAATGCACTAATCTCCAACTCCCTGCGAAAAACATGAGGAGTGCGCCATGACCACGACGGCCGCCGAGATCGAGCATCTGCAACAACACGGTTTGTATTCATCCGGTAACGAACACGACGCCTGCGGGCTCGGCTTCGTCGCCCACATCAAGGGGGTGAAGCGCCACGACATCGTGACGCAGGCCCTCAAGATCCTTGAGAACATCGATCACCGTGGCGCCGTGGGTGCCGACCCGCTGATGGGCGACGGTGCGGGCATCCTGATCCAGATCCCTGACGCGCTCTACCGTGAAGAGATGGCCAAGCTGGGTGTCACGCTGCCCGCCGCCGGCGAATATGGCGTGGGCATGATCTTCCTGCCCAAGGAACACGCCTCCCGCTTGGCCTGCGAGCAGGAGATGGAGCGCGCGATCAAGGCCGAAGGCCAGGTGCTGCTGGGCTGGCGCGATGTGCCGGTCAACCTCGACATGCCCATGTCGCCCACCGTGCGCAAGAAGGAGCCCATCCTGCGCCAGGTCTTCATCGGCCGCGGCAACGACGTGATCGTTCAGGACGCGCTGGAGCGCAAGCTGTACGTGATCCGCAAGACGGCCAGCGCCGCCATCCAGAACCTCAAGCTCAAGCACAGCAAGGAATACTACGTTCCCAGCATGTCCAGCCGCACCGTGGTCTACAAGGGCCTGCTGCTGGCCGACCAGGTGGGCGTGTACTACAAGGACCTGTCCGACGAGCGCTGCGTCTCGGCCATCGGCCTGGTGCACCAGCGTTTCTCCACCAACACCTTCCCCGAGTGGCCGCTGGCCCACCCGTACCGCTACGTGGCGCACAACGGTGAAATCAACACCGTCAAGGGCAACTACAACTGGATGAAGGCGCGCGAAGGCGTGATGGCCTCGCCCGTGCTGGCCGCCGACCTGCAAAAGCTCTACCCCATCAGCTTTGCCGACCAGTCCGACACCGCCACGTTCGACAACTGCCTCGAACTGCTGACCATGGCCGGCTACCCCATCAGCCAGGCCGTGATGATGATGATCCCCGAGCCGTGGGAGCAGCACACCACCATGGACGAGCGCCGCCGCGCCTTCTATGAATACCACGCCGCCATGCTCGAGCCCTGGGACGGCCCCGCCTCCATCGTGTTCACCGATGGTCGCCAGATCGGCGCCACGCTGGACCGCAACGGCCTGCGCCCCTCGCGCTACTGCATCACCGATGACGACCTGGTCATCATGGGCTCGGAATCCGGCGTGCTGCCCATCCCCGAGAACAAGATCGTGCGCAAGTGGCGCCTGCAGCCCGGCAAGATGTTCCTGATCGACCTGGAACAGGGCCGCATGATCGACGACGATGAGCTGAAAGCCAACGTCGTCAACACCAAGCCCTACAAGCAGTGGATCGAAAACCTGCGCATCAAGCTCGACAGCGTCGGCACCGACACCGCGTCCACTCCCGACGCCGCGCCCCTGCCGCTGCTCGACCGCCAGCAGGCCTTCGGCTACACCCAGGAAGACATCAAGTTCCTGATGGCCCCCATGGCCAAGAACGGGGAAGAAGGCATCGGCTCCATGGGCAACGACAGCCCGCTGGCCGTGCTCTCGGGCAAGAACAAGCCGCTGTACAACTACTTCAAGCAGTTGTTCGCGCAGGTGACCAACCCGCCCATCGACCCGATCCGCGAAGCCATCGTGATGTCGCTGGTGTCCTTCATCGGACCCAAGCCCAACCTGCTGGACATCAACCAGGTCAACCCGCCGATGCGTCTGGAAGTGAGCCAGCCCGTGCTGGACTTCGCCGACATGGCCAAGCTGCGCAACATCGAAAAGTACACGCAGGGCAAGTTCAAGAGCGCCACCATCGACATCACCTACCCGCTGAGCTGGGGCCGTGAAGGCGTGGAGGCCAAGCTCGCGTCGCTGTGCGCACAGGCTGTGGACGCCATCAAGGGCGGCGCCAACATCCTCATCGTCAGCGACCGCGCCGTGAGCGCCACCCAGGTGGCCATCCCCGCGCTGCTGGCCCTGTCGGCCATCCACCAGCATCTGGTGGGCGCAGGCCTGCGCACCACGGCTGGCCTGGTGGTCGAGACCGGTACCGCGCGTGAAGTGCACCACTTCGCCGTGCTGGGCGGCTACGGCGCAGAGGCCGTGCACCCCTACCTCGCCATGGAAACCCTGGCCGAGATGCATAAGGACATGCCTGGCGACCTGTCGCCGGACAAGGCCATCTACAACTACGTCAAGGCCATCGGCAAGGGCCTGTCCAAGATCATGTCCAAGATGGGCGTGAGCACCTACATGTCCTACTGCGGCGCGCAGCTGTTCGAGGCCATTGGCCTGAACACCGACACCGTGGGCAAGTACTTCACCGGCACCGCCAGCCGAGTGGAGGGCATCGGCGTGTTCGAGATCGCCGAAGAAGCCATCCGCATGCACAAGGCCGCCTTCAGCGACGACCCCGTGCTCGAAACCATGCTGGACGCCGGCGGCGAGTACGCCTGGCGCACCCGTGGCGAAGACCACATGTGGACGCCCGACGCAATCGCCAAGCTGCAGCACAGCACGCGCGCCAACAACTGGAACACGTACAAGGAGTACGCCCAGATCATCAACGACCAGAGCAAGCGCCACCTCACGCTGCGCGGCCTGTTCGAGTTCAAGATCGACCCGTCCAAGGCCATCTCCATCGACGAGGTCGAGCCTGCCAAGGAGATCGTCAAGCGCTTTGCCACCGGCGCCATGTCGCTGGGCTCCATCTCCACCGAGGCACACGCCACGCTGGCCGTGGCCATGAACCGCATCGGCGGCAAGAGCAACACCGGCGAAGGCGGTGAAGACGCTGCGCGCTACCGCAACGAACTCAAGGGCATCCCGATCAAGCAGGGCGATACCTTGAAGAGCGTGATCGGAGCCGCCAACGTCGAGGTCGACCTGCCCCTGCAGGACGGCGACTCGCTGCGTTCGAAGATCAAGCAGGTCGCGTCGGGCCGCTTCGGCGTCACGGCCGAATACCTGTCGTCGGCCGACCAGATCCAGATCAAGATGGCCCAGGGCGCCAAGCCTGGTGAAGGCGGCCAGCTGCCGGGCGGCAAGGTGTCCAACTACATCGGCAAGCTGCGCCACAGCGTGCCGGGCGTGGGGTTGATCTCGCCCCCGCCGCACCACGACATCTACTCCATCGAAGACCTGGCCCAGCTGATCCACGACCTGAAGAACGTGGCGCCACACGCCACGATCAGCACCAAGCTGGTGTCCGAAGTGGGCGTGGGCACCATCGCCGCGGGCGTCACCAAGTGCAAGAGCGACCACCTCGTGATCGCCGGCCATGACGGCGGCACGGGCGCATCGCCCTGGTCGTCCATCAAGCACGCGGGCGGTCCGTGGGAAATCGGCCTGGCCGAAACCCAGCAGACCCTGGTGCTCAACCGCCTGCGCGGCCGTGTGCGCGTGCAGGCCGACGGCCAGATGAAGACCGGCCGCGACGTCGCCATCGGCGCGCTGCTGGGCGCGGACGAGTTCGGCTTCGCCACCGCGCCGCTGGTGGTCGAGGGCTGCATCATGATGCGCAAGTGCCACCTGAACACCTGCCCCGTGGGCGTGGCCACGCAGGACCCCGAGCTGCGCAAGAAGTTCTCGGGCAAGCCCGAGCACGTGGTCAACTACTTCTTCTTCATCGCCGAAGAAGTGCGCCAGATCATGGCCCAGCTGGGCATCAAGAAGTTCGACGACCTGATCGGCCGCTCTGACCTGCTCGACACGCGCTCCGGCATTGCCCACTGGAAGGCGCGCGGCCTGGACTTCGGCCGCCTGTTCGCCCAGCCCAATGTGCCCGCCGATGTGCCGCGCTACCACGTGGACGTGCAGGACCACAACATCACCAACACCCTGGACCGCAAGCTCATTGAGCGCAGCAAGCCTGCCATCGACAAGGGCGAGCGCGTGCAGTTCATCGAGGTGGCCCGCAACGTCAACCGCTCCGTGGGCGCCATGCTCTCCGGCGCTGTGACGCGCGTGCACCCCGAAGGCCTGCCGGACGACACCATCCGCATCCAGCTGGAAGGCACGGGCGGGCAGTCGTTCGGTGCGTTCCTCACGCGCGGCATCACGCTGTACCTGATCGGTGACGCCAACGACTACACGGGCAAGGGCCTGTCGGGCGGCCGCGTCATCGTGCGCCCCAGCATCGACTTCCGCGGTGAATCCGTGCGCAACACCATCGTGGGCAACACGGTGATGTACGGCGCCACCACGGGCGAGGCCTTCTTCAGTGGCGTGGCCGGCGAACGCTTTGCCGTGCGCCTGTCGGGTGCCACTGCGGTGGTCGAAGGCACGGGTGACCATGGCTGCGAATACATGACCGGCGGCACCGTGGTGGTGCTCGGCAAGACCGGCCGCAACTTCGCGGCGGGCATGAGCGGCGGCGTGGCCTACGTCTACGACGAAGACGGCCAGTTCGACACGCGCTGCAACATGTCCATGGTGACGCTGGAGCGCATCCTGCCGGCGTCCGAGCAAGAAGCGACCATGCCGCGCGCCATCTGGCACGGTGGCCAGAGCGACGAAGCGCAGCTCAAGAAGCTGCTGGAAGACCACAACCGCTGGACCGGCAGCAAGCGCGCCCGCGAGCTGCTGGACAACTGGGCCGCGTCGCGCGGCAAGTTCGTCAAGGTCTTCCCGACCGAGTACAAGCGCGCACTGGCTGAGATTTATGAACGAAAAGTGTTGGAAGAGCCCGCTACCCCTGCGGTAGCAGCTCCTGAAAAGGTAGCTGTGCCCGCCAAGTAAGGCGAGCCGCAACCGACACGTACACCGTTCATAGACACAAGATTCAAGGACACCGTCATGGGAAAGACCACCGGCTTCATGGAATTCGAGCGCATCGAAGAGGGCTACAAGCCCGTCGGCGAGCGCCTGAAGCACTACAAGGAATTCGTCATCGGCCTCGATGACTCGCAGGCCAAGATCCAGGGTGCACGCTGCATGGACTGCGGCACGCCGTTCTGTAACAGCGGCTGCCCTGTCAACAACATCATTCCGGACTTCAACGACCTGGTGTACCAGCAGGACTGGAAGAGCGCGATCGCGGTGCTGCACAGCACCAACAACTTCCCCGAGTTCACCGGCCGCATCTGCCCCGCGCCCTGCGAGGCCGCCTGCGTGCTGAACGTGAACGACGACGCCGTGGGCATCAAGTCCATCGAACACGCGATCATCGACCGTGCCTGGGAAGAAGGCTGGGTGCTGCCGCGCCCCGCCAAGCACCAGACCGGCAAGAAGGTCGCCGTGGTGGGCTCCGGCCCTGCCGGTATGGCAGCAGCACAGCAGCTGGCACGCGCCGGCCACAGCGTCACGCTGTTCGAGAAGAACGACCGCATCGGCGGTCTGCTGCGCTACGGCATCCCCGACTTCAAGATGGAGAAGTCGCACATCGACCGCCGCGCCAAGCAGATGGAAGCCGAAGGCGTGACCATCCGCACCAGCGTGTTCATCGGTGCTGCCAAGGACGGCCTGGGCAAGGATTCCAAGGTCACCAACTGGGCCAAGGAAACCATCACGCCCGAGCAGCTGCAAAAAGACTTCGACGCCGTGGTGCTGACCGGTGGCGCCGAGCAATCGCGTGATCTGCCCGTGCCTGGCCGCGACCTGGACGGCATCCACTTCGCGATGGAGTTCCTGCCCCAGCAGAACAAGGTCAACGCGGGCGACAAGCTCAAGGGCCAGCTGCGCGCTGACGGCAAGCACGTCATCGTGATCGGTGGCGGCGACACCGGCAGCGACTGCGTGGGCACCAGCAACCGCCACGGCGCCGTCAGCGTCACGCAGTTCGAACTGATGCCCCAGCCACCCGCCGAAGAAAACCGCCCCATGACCTGGCCCTACTGGCCAATCAAGCTGCGCACCAGCTCCAGCCACGACGAAGGCTGCGAGCGCGAGTTCGCCATCTCCACCAAGGAGTTCATCGGCGAAAAGGGCAAGGTCACGGGTCTGAAGACCGTGCGCGTGGAGTGGAAGGACGGCAAGATGGTCGAGGTGGCGGGCTCCGAGACGGTGCTCAAGGCCGACCTGGTGCTGCTGGCCATGGGCTTTGTGAGCCCGGTGGCTGCCGTGCTCGAAGCCTTTGGCGTGGACAAGGACGCCCGCGGCAACGCACGCGCCACCACCGAGTTTGACGGCGGCTATGTCACCAACGTGCCCAAGGTGTTCGCCGCTGGCGACATCCGCCGCGGCCAGTCGCTGGTGGTGTGGGCGATCCGCGAAGGCCGCCAGGCGGCCCGGGCTGTGGACGAGTTCCTGATGGGTTATTCGGACCTGCCCCGCTGAGCGGTCCACCGCTCAAAGCCTGCTTTGCACAGGCCTCCGTCCCATAAAAAACGGCGCCATCTGGCGCCGTTTTTTATGGTGCGGCCGCAAAAGCGATTGGTGCCAGCTGGAGCCAGTCAGTCACTTGGTGAGCCGGTCAGCAAGAACCTCGGTTGGCAGAGGCAAAGAAAGGCTGAACGATCCTCGACCGCCTGGGTGTCGTCCCGACCTGGACGCCCTGAATCACAAGCCAGCGCAGAGTCCCCGTTGCTCCCGTACCACCCGACCTGACCATCCAGCCCGCATTTTCTGCCGCGCAAGCCTTGCCTCCACCCGGTTTGGCCTTTCTTGGCACAATCGGGGGCTGTGTCGGTAGGGGGTGAGTACCTAGGAGCCAAGGTTCGCCGCCTGCATCCCGGAGACCCCATTTGCAAACATACATGAATGTATGTTTAAGTCTTCGGCTACCATCGCAGCACTCGCTTCCCCCTGTTTCCTGGTTCCGGCCAGCCTTGGATCGCTGAGATCCGTCCCTTTTTTGCATGCCCGAGTCCCCCTTCCTCGCTGAGTTGCGCAACGTCACGTTTTCATACGGTGACCGCACGATCCTGCGCGACGTGACGCTGTCCGTGCCGCGCGGCAAGGTCACGGCCCTGATGGGCGCCTCCGGCGGCGGCAAGACGACAGTGCTGCGCCTGATCGGTGGGCAGCAGAAGGCACAGAGCGGCCAGGTGCTGTTCGACGGGCAGGACGTGGGCGGCCTCGACGCGGCCGGCCTGTATGCCGCGCGCCGGCGCATGGGCATGCTGTTCCAGTTCGGGGCCTTGTTCACCGATCTGTCGGTGTTCGAGAACGTGGCGTTCCCCCTGCGCGAGCACACCGACCTGGCCGAAACACTGATCCGTGACGTGGTGCTGATGAAGCTGCACGCCGTGGGTCTGCGCGGCGCGCGCGACCTCATGCCCAGCCAGATATCGGGCGGCATGGCACGGCGCGTGGCGCTGGCGCGTGCCATTGCGCTGGACCCCGAGCTCGTCATGTACGACGAGCCGTTTGCCGGGCTGGACCCCATCTCGTTGGGCACCGCCGCGCAGCTCATCCGCCAGCTCAACGACGCCATGGGCCTGACCAGCATCATCGTCTCGCACGACCTGGAAGAAACCTTCCGCCTGGCCGACCACGTGATCATCCTGGGCGCCGGCGTGGTGGCGGCGCAGGGCACGCCCGATGAAGTGCGTGCCAGTACCGACCCGCTGGTGCACCAGTTCGTGAACGCGCTGCCCACAGGGCCTGTGCCTTTCCACTACGCGGGGCCCTCTGCCGAAGAAGACTTCGGCCCGCTCGGAGGCAAGGTGCTATGAGTTGGTACAAGCCGTCCGACGTGGGTTTTGCCGTGCGCCAGAAGCTGGCCGACATCGGCATGGCAGCGCGCCTGTTCGTGCGGCTGCTGCAGCTGGGCGGCGCCGCCTTCATGCGGCCTGCGCTGGTGCGCGACCAGATCCACTTCCTGGGCAACTATTCGCTGGCCATCATTTCGGTGTCCGGCCTGTTCGTGGGCTTTGTGCTGGGCCTGCAGGGCTACTACACGCTGCAGCGCTACGGCTCGTCCGAGGCGCTGGGCCTGCTGGTGGCGCTGTCGCTGGTGCGCGAGCTGGGCCCGGTGGTCACGGCCTTGCTCTTTGCAGGACGGGCGGGCACATCGCTCACGGCCGAGATCGGGCTGATGCGCGCGGGCGAGCAGCTCAGCGCGATGGAAATGATGGCGGTCGACCCGGTGCGCCGCATCCTGGCGCCGCGCTTTTGGGCCGGCGTGATCACCATGCCCCTGCTGGCGGCGGTGTTCAGCGCCGTGGGCGTGATCGGCGGCTGGATCGTGGGTGTGGTCATGATCGGGGTGGACCATGGCGCGTTCTGGAGCCAGATGCAGGGCGGCGTGGATGTGTGGCGCGACGTGGGCAATGGCGTGATCAAGAGCGTGGTGTTCGGCGTCACGGTCACCTTCGTGGCGTTGCTGCAGGGCTTTGCGGCCAAGCCCACGCCCGAGGGTGTGGCGCGCGCCACCACCCGCACCGTGGTGATGGCGTCCCTGGCCGTACTGGCGCTGGACTTCATCCTCACTGCCCTGATGTTCAGTATCTGAGGCCGGCGCAGCAGCTGGCAAAGAGGAATCAAACAATGCAACCATCCAAAAACGACCTCTGGGTAGGGCTCTTCGTCATGCTCGGCACCGTGGCGCTGGTGTTTCTGGCGCTGCAGGCGGCCAATCTGCTGAGCCTGAACTTTCAGTCCGGCTACCGCATCACCGCGCGCTTTGACAACATCGGCGGCCTCAAGCCCCAGGCCGCGGTGCGCGGCGCCGGCGTGGTGGTCGGGCGCGTGGAGTCCATCACGTTCGACGACAAGACCTACCAGGCCCGCGTGACGCTGGCGATGGAAAACCGCTACGCTTTCCCCAAGGACAGCTCGCTCAAGATCCTCACCAGCGGCCTGCTGGGCGAGCAGTACATCGGCATCCAGGCCGGTGCCGACGAAAAGAATCTCGTGGCCGGCGACATGGTCACTTCCACGCAGTCCGCCGTGGTGCTCGAGAACCTGATCGGACAATTCCTCTACAACAAGGCCGAAGACGGCAGCAACAGCAAGCCCGCAGGGGCAGGTGACAAGAAATGACGACGATGACCAAGCTTTCCCAACCTACCGCCCGCGCCGCCGCGTGGCTGGCCTTCCTGCTGGGCGCAGTGCTGCTCACCGGCTGCGCCACCGTGGCCAACCCCGACCCGCGCGATCCGTTCGAGTCGTACAACCGCAGCATGACCAACTTCAACGAGCAGGTCGATTCGCTGGTGCTCAGGCCGGTCGCGATTGCCTACAAGGACGTCACGCCAGCGCCGGTGCGCACCGGGGTGAGCAACTTCTTCGCCAACATCGGCGATGTGTGGTCGTTCGTGAACAACGTGCTGCAGCTGCGCGGCGAGGCGGCCGCATCCACCTTCATGCGGGTCAATGTGAACACCCTCATGGGCCTGGGCGGCGTGCTCGATATCGCCAGCGAACTGGGCATCGACCGCTACAAGCAGGACTTCGGCCTGACGCTCGGTTACTGGGGCGTGGACACGGGGCCGTACCTGGTGCTGCCCATCCTGGGCCCATCGACCGTGCGCGACACGCTGGCGCTGCCGGTGGACATGAAGGGCAACGTGGTCAGCTATGTGGACCCCGTGTCGGCCCGCAACTCGCTGTACGCGCTGCGTGCGGTGGACGTGCGCGCCAACCTGCTGCGCGCGGGCTCGGTGCTCGACAGCGCCGCGCTGGACAAGTACAGCTTCACGCGTGACGTGTTCCTGCAGGTGCGCAGCCAGCAGCTGGTGAGCACGGCAGTGAACGGTGACGACAAGGAAGACCGCAACGGCAACGACGGCGTGCTGCCTCAGGAGCCTCCGCGCTGATTGCGCGCCGCGCTGTGGCGTCAGTCGCCGCGGCGCGTTGGTTGCACTTGCTTGCAACCCGCAACCCGGGCGACGCACAGGGCCATCGCGCTCCGCACACAATGAAATGAATGCAGGGCGCCACCGGCGCCCGCAGCCTTCGACTAGAAAGTAGACACATCATGATGAACCGACGCACCCTGGGCCAAGCCGCCTTGTGCCTGACCGCTGTGGCCGCACTGGGCCTGCCCTTCGCTGCGCTGGCGGCGGACGAAGCGCCCGACGCGCTGATCAAGCGCCTGTCGGCCGACGTGCTGACCACCGTAAAGTCCGACAAGGCCATCCAGGGCGGCGACCTCTCCAAGATCATCGCGCTGGTCGACAAGACCGTGATGCCCAACGTGAACTTCCGCCGCATGACCGCCGCTGCCGTGGGCCCCGGCTGGCGCCAGGCCACGCCCGAGCAGCAAAAGCGCCTGCAGGACGAGTTCAAGATCCTGCTGGTGCGCACCTATGCCGGCGCGCTGGCCCAGGTGAACGATCAGACCATCCAGGTCAAGCCCCTGCGGGCCGCGCCCGAGGACAAGGACGTGCTGGTGCGCACCGAGATCGTCGGCCGTGGCGACCCCATCCAGCTCGACTATCGCCTGGAAAAGACCCCTGGCGACGGCGCTGGCTGGAAGATCTACAACCTGAATGTGCTGGGCGTGTGGCTGGTGGAAACCTACCGCGGCCAGTTCGCGCAAGAGATCAATGCCAAGGGTGTCGACGGCCTCATCGAGACCTTGGTGGCTCGCAACAAGAGCAACGCAAGTAAATAAGTGATGCTCCCCCTGAGCCGCTTCGCGTCATCCACCTCTCTCGCTGCGCTGCGCGCTGCGGGAGGGGGACGCACCCGGTGGCCTGGCAGAGCCAGTTCCACGGGTGCACTGGCTGGGCCGCGCCGGTTGCAACGGTCAGGGGTTGCGTTTGAAGTCTGGGGAGTTTGAGATGCTCGTCCTGCCTGCCGAACTCACCCACCGCCAGGCCACGGCCTGCCTGCACATGCTGTTGCAGGGCCTGAAGGTGCACCGCGAGCCGGGGGTGGTGGTCGATGCGAATGCGCTCACCGTGTTCGACACGTCGGCGCTCGCCGTGCTGCTCGAGTGCCGGCGCGAGGCGCTGGCCATGCGCAAGACGTTCTCCGTGCAGGGCCTGCCCACCGCGCTGCGGGGCATGGCGGGCCTGTACGGCGTGGGCACCTTGCTCACTCCGGCGTCCTGATCCTGCGGTGTCGCCATGCCGCGTCGCGCAGCCGTGGCGTCTCTGGTGCGGCCCCACGCGGGCGCAGTTCGGGGCTAGGCCGTAAAATCAGGGGCTCCATGCCCGCAGTCTCATTCCAAGCCGTCTCCAAGACCTTCTCCACGCCCAAGGGCCCTTTCCAGGCGCTGAACAACGTCAGCCTGGATATCCAGGAGGGCGAGTTCTTCGGCCTTCTGGGCCCCAACGGCGCAGGCAAGACCACCCTCATCAGCATCCTGGCGGGCCTGGCCCGCGCCAGTCAAGGGAGGGTGCTGGTGCAGGGCAGCGATGTGCAGGCCGACTATGCCGACGCGCGCCGCAAGCTCGGCATCGTGCCGCAGGAGCTGGTGTTCGACCCGTTCTTCAACGTGCGCGAATCGCTGCGCATCCAGTCGGGCTACTTCGGCGTGAAGAACAACGACGCCTGGATCGACGAGCTGCTCGAGAACCTGGGCCTCACCGACAAGGCTAACTCCAACCTGCGCCAGCTCTCGGGCGGCATGAAGCGCCGCGTGCTGGTGGCGCAGGCGCTGGTGCACAAGCCGCCGATCATCGTGCTGGACGAGCCCACCGCCGGTGTGGACGTCGAGCTGCGCCAGACGCTCTGGCACTTCGTGGCGCGCCTGAACAAGGAAGGCCACACCGTGCTGCTGACCACGCACTACCTCGAAGAAGCCGAGGCGCTGTGCGGGCGCATCGCGATGCTCAAGACCGGCCAGATCGTGGCGCTCAACCGCACCAGCGAGCTGCTGCAGGCGGCCTCGGGCAGCGTGCTGCAGTTCAAGACCGACGCTGTGCTGCCGCCATCGCTGGCCACTGTGGCGCGTGTCACGGGCCGCATTGTGCAACTGCCCGCACACGACGCCGCCGAGATCGAAAGCCACCTGGCCGCGCTGCGCGTGGCGGGCGTGGATGTGAACGACATGGAGATCCGCAGGCCTGACCTGGAGGACGTGTTTTTGCAGGTCATGTCCGGCACATCCGCATCGAATATTTCCCTGGACAAGATCGCGATATGACCGGCTGGCAGACCCTGTTCTACAAAGAGGTGCTTCGTTTCTGGAAGGTCAGCTTCCAGACCGTGGCCGCCCCGGTGCTCACCGCCGTGCTGTACCTGCTGATCTTCGGCCATGTGCTGGAAGACCACGTCAAGGTCTACGACCGCATCAGCTACACCGCGTTTCTGGTGCCCGGCCTCGTGATGATGAGCGTGCTGCAGAACGCGTTTGCCAACAGCTCGTCCAGCATCATCCAGAGCAAGATCATGGGCAGCCTGGTGTTCGTGCTGCTCACGCCGCTGTCGCACTGGGCGTGGTTCTGTGCCTATGTGGGCTCGTCCATCGTGCGCGGTCTGGCGGTGGGGCTGGGGGTGTTCATCGTCACGCTGGCGTTTGCGCGGCCTGAGTTTGCCGCGCCGCTGTGGATCCTGGCGTTCGCCTTTCTGGGTGCGGCGCTGCTGGCCACGCTGGGGCTGCTGGCGGGCCTGTGGGCCGACAAGTTCGACCAGATGGCTGCGTTCCAGAACTTCATCATCGTGCCCATGACGTTCCTGTCGGGCGTGTTCTATTCCATCCAGTCGCTGCCACCCTTCTGGCAGACGGTGAGCCACCTGAATCCGTTCTTCTACATGATCGACGGCTTTCGCTACGGCTTCTTCGGCCAGAGCGACACCTCGCCCTGGCTGAGCCTGAGCATCGTGGGCGTGGCCTGGCTGCTGGTGAGCGCGCTGGCGGTGCACCTGCTGCGCACCGGCTACAAAATCAGAAACTAGCTGCACCTCCCTGAGTCGCTTCGCGCCTGCGCTGGCATGGTTCAGCGGCGTGAGCGCTACCCCCAGCAACGGACCCATGACATGACCGCAGAAGAACTCCAGAACATCATCACCGCCGGCCTGGCCTGCGAACACATCACGCTCGAAGGCGATGGCCGCCACTGGTACGCGACCATCGTCTCGGCCGAGTTCGAAGGCAAGCGCTCCATCCAGCGCCACCAGCGGGTGTACGCCACGCTGGGCGCCAAAATGCAGACCGACGAGGTGCACGCGCTGTCGATGAAGACCTTCACGCCCACCGAGTGGGCAGCGCAGCCGAAATAATCTCGGTAGCTATGATTTTTATAGCTGCTACCGCTTGCTTAGAGCGCGGTAGCGGCATTTTTTACCCCTATTCCTGGTTCTTTTCGAGATGGACAAACTCCTGATCCGCGGTGGACGCAGCCTGCAGGGCGAGGTGCTGGTCTCCGGCGCCAAGAACGCCACGCTGCCCGAGCTGTGTGCGGCGCTGCTCACCGCCGAGCCGGTGACCCTGCTGAACGTGCCGCAATTGCAGGACGTGGCGACCATGCTCACGTTGATCCGCAACATGGGCGTCACGGCCAGCCGCTCGGATGACGGCACCGTGCTCATCGACGCCAGTGCGCTGAGCACGCCCGAGGCACCGTACGAGCTCGTCAAGACCATGCGGGCGTCGGTGCTGGCCCTGGGCCCGCTGCTGGCGCGTTTTGGCGAGGCGACGGTCTCGCTGCCCGGCGGCTGCGCCATCGGCTCGCGGCCGGTGGACCAGCACATCAAGGGCCTCACGGCCATGGGCGCCGAGATCGTGGTCGAGCACGGCTACATGATCGCCAAGCTGCCCGCCGGCTGGACGCGCCTGAAGGGCGCGCGCATCACCACCGACATGGTCACCGTGACCGGCACCGAGAACTTCCTCATGGCCGCGGCGTTGGCCGAGGGTGAAACGGTACTCGAGAACGCCGCTCAGGAGCCCGAGATCATCGACCTGGCCGAGATGTTGATCGCCATGGGCGCGCAGATCGAAGGCCACGGCACCAGCCGCATCCGCATCCAGGGCGTCGACAAGCTGCGCGGCTGCACCCACCGCGTGGTGGCCGACCGCATCGAGGCCGGCACCTTCCTGTGCGCGGTGGCTGCCACGGGCGGTGACGTCACGCTGCGCCACGGCCGCGCCGACCACCTAGACGCTGTCATCGAAAAGCTGCGCGAAGCCGGCGCCGAGGTGCAGGCAGTGGACGGCGGCATCCGCGTGAAGAGCGCAGGCGGCGCCACGCTCAAGGCCCAGGGGTTCCGCACCACCGAATACCCGGGTTTCCCGACCGACATGCAGGCCCAGTTCATGGCGCTCAATTGCATCGCGCAGGGCACGGCCACCGTGACCGAGACCATCTTCGAAAACCGCTTCATGCACGTCGACGAACTGGTGCGCCTGGGCGCCAAGATCCAGACCGACGGCAAGGTCGCCATCATCGAGGGCCTGAGCACCACATCCAGCCGCCTGTCGGGCGCCACCGTGATGGCCACCGACCTGCGTGCGTCGGCCAGCCTGGTCATCGCCGGCCTGGTGGCCGACGGCGAAACCATGGTGGACCGCATCTACCACCTGGACCGTGGCTACGACTGCATGGAAGCGAAACTGCGCGGCATCGGCGCCCAAATTGAACGGATCACAGCATGAGCAGCAGCATGATTACCCTGGCCCTTTCGAAAGGCCGCATCTTCGACGAAACCTTGCCGCTGTTGGCCGCTGCCGGCATCGAGGTGCTGGAAGACCCCGAAAAATCCCGCAAGCTCATCCTGACCACCAACCAGCCCGACGTGCGCGTGGTGCTGGTGCGCGCCACCGACGTGCCCACCTACGTGGAATACGGCGGTGCCGACATCGGCGTGACCGGCAAGGACACCCTGATCGAGCACGGCGGCCAGGGCCTGTACCAGCCGCTTGATTTGCGCATCGCCAAGTGCCGCGTGAGCGTGGCCGTGCGCAGCGACTTCGACTACGAGCGCGCCGTCAAGCAGGGCTCGCGCCTGAAGGTGGCCACCAAGTACACCAGCATCGCCCGCGACTTCTTTGCGAGCAAGGGCGTGCACGTGGACATGGTCAAGCTGTACGGCAGCATGGAACTCGCCCCGCTGATCGGCTTGGCCGACGCCATCGTCGATCTGGTGTCCACCGGCAACACGCTCAAGGCCAACCACTTGGTGGAGGTCGAACGCATCATGGACATCAGCTCCTACCTGGTCGTGAACCAGGCCGCGCTCAAGCTCAAGCAGGCGCCACTGCGCCGCATCATCGATGCGTTTGCGGGTGCCATTCCCAAAGACTGACCATTGCCCCCGCCCAGCGCCGTGACGAGCGTCCCGCAGCAGCCCGCCGATTTCGCCGACATTGCGCGCCTGATCGCCGCCAGCCGGCAGCAGGCCGTGCAGACGGTCAACATCCTGCTGGGGGGCGATGGGGTGGTGGCGCAACTGGCGGGCTATCTGGCGCAGACGCAGCCAGGACTGCGTGGGTTCACCTACCGCAACCTGTTCAGAATGCGGCATTTCTACGAGGCCGATCCCGCCCGCGAAATTGTGTCAGCGCTGCTGACACAATGGCCCTGGACGCATCACCTCGTCATCCTGGGCCAGAGCCACGCCCCGAAAAACGTGAGTACTACCTGCGTCTGCGTGCGGTGCAGGGCAAGGGACGCTGGAGCGGCGATTCAAAACCGCTCCGTTCGAGCGCACCGTGCTGCCCCGCAAAAGTCGCACCGCTGGCGGGACAAATCCACCCTGACAGCCGGATGAGGCCACCGACTGAAGAATGACTATGAAATCAATAGCTGCCCCCGCTTACCTGTCCACGGCTGAAGCCGATTTTGAGCAAAAATTTCAGCAGCGCCTGCACTGGTCTGCCGACACCGACGCCGCCATCGAGCAGCGTGTGGCCGACATCCTGGCCGATGTGCAAAAGCGGGGCGACGACGCCGTGCTGGAGTACACCGCCCGTTTCGACGGCCTCGCGGCCCCCGACGTGGCGGCACTGGAGCTGACCCAGGCGGACTTCAAAGCCGCTTTCGACGCCATTCCGCAGGCCCAGCGCGACGCGCTGCAGGCCGCCGCCAAGCGCGTGCGCAGCTACCACGAGGCGCAGAAAAAAGCCTCGGGCGAAAGCTGGAGCTATCGTGACGAGGACGGCACCCTGCTGGGCCAGAAGGTCACGCCGCTGGACCGCGTGGGCATCTACGTGCCCGGTGGCAAGGCGGCGTACCCGTCCAGCCTGCTGATGAACGCCATCCCGGCCCACGTGGCCGGCGTGCAGGAAATCATCATGGTCGTGCCCACGCCCGTGCGCGGCAGCGTGGCCACGGGTGGCTCGGGCGCGCAGCTTGCCTCCGACAAGGGCGAGCGCAACGACCTGGTGCTGGCGGCTGCCTACGTGGCGGGCGTCACGCGCGCCTTCACCATTGGCGGTGCGCAGGCCGTGGCCGCGCTGGCCTACGGCACGGCCACGATTCCGAAGGTCGACAAGATCACCGGCCCGGGCAACGCCTATGTGGCCAGCGCCAAGAAGCGCGTGTTCGGCACGGTGGGCATCGACATGATCGCGGGCCCGAGCGAAATCCTGGTGCTGGCCGACGGCAGCACGCCGCCCGACTGGGTCGCGATGGACCTCTTCAGCCAGGCCGAACACGACGAGCTGGCCCAGAGCATCCTGCTGTGCCCCGACGCGGCCTACATCGCCGCCGTGCAGCGCGAGATCGACCGCCTGCTGCCCACCATGCCGCGCGCCGAAATCATCGCCAAGAGCCTCAACGGCCGGGGCGCGCTGATCCTCACCAAGGACATGGAAGAAGCTTGCGCGATCAGCAACCGCATCGCACCCGAGCATCTGGAAGTGAGCTCTACCGACCCGCACCGCTGGGAGCCGCTGCTGCGCCACGCGGGCGCGATCTTCCTGGGGGCCTACACGAGTGAGTCCCTGGGCGACTACTGCGCGGGCCCCAACCACGTGCTGCCCACCAGCGGCACGGCCCGCTTTTCGTCGCCCTTGGGCGTGTACGACTTCCAAAAGCGCAGCAGCATCATCGAGGTGAGTGAAGCCGGTGCCCAGGTGCTTGGAAAAATCGCCGCCGAGCTGGCCTACGGCGAGGGCCTGCAGGCCCACGCACAGGCGGCCGAGATGCGCCTGAAGACCCCCCTCAAGCCGCGCTGACGGCGCCGACCGGGCCCAGAGGCAGGGCCCCGCCCGCCCCACCCGCCGCGCTGCCGGTGTGCGGCACCACGGCCAGGGCCAGGGGTGCTGCCGAGGGCACAGGCGGATACGCAGCGTCTTGCACCGCTCGGTGCTTCGCCCAGTTCAGCCGCGCGGGCCGGCTGCCTTCGGCGCTCACCCGCAGCCGCACCGGGCCAGCGAACGACAGGCGCTGCCCGGCCTCCAGAAAATAGTCTTCCAGCAGGCCGTCGCAGGTCACCCAGACGCGGCCTTGCTCGACCTCGAGCAGGGCGATGTCGCCCGCGCGGAAGTCCAGCACCTGGACGGCCTGCAGCGGCGGCAGCGGCTGACGCTTCCATTGCAGGGTGAGGGGCACCGCAAGCTGGGCGGGCAGCGTGGGCAACGGCGGGGTGGGGGTGTGGTGCAGCGTGTTCATGCCTCCACTGTGCGGCCAGGCCGCGCGCGGCGCCACGGACAGGCTCGCACGACCTGATCCAGTACAGATGGTCTGTACTGGCCATCTGTACTGTACGGGGTGCACTTGCTCTGTACTGGCTGTTTTTGCGGCTGCCAGTACAGAATGCAGCCATGGCCTCCACCGACGACGCACCCCCGCTCTACCTCCAGATCGCCGAGCAGCTCGCGCAGCTGATCCGCAATGGCACGCTGGCGCGCGGCGAAAAGCTGCCGTCCGTGCGCGAGCTGGCCCGCCAGCACGGCGTGGCGCAGACCACGGTGGTGCAGGCCTACCACTGGCTGGAGGATGCGCGGCTGGTCACCGCGCGCCCGCGCTCGGGCTTCTTCGTGGCAGCGCGGCCGGTGAGCCTGCCCGAGCCCAGCACGCCGCGCCCCATGCGCCGCCCGCGCGAGGTGTCTGTGGACTGGCTGGGCCAGCGCATCCTGGGGCGCAACCAGCCCGAGGACATGATCTCCTTTAGCAGCGGCACCCCGGGCTTCGAGCTGTTCAACCCCGACCGCGTGCGCCGCGCCGTGGTGCGCGCCGCGCAGCGCCACCGCAACCTGCTGTGCACCTACCCCACGTCGGCCGGGCACGAAGATGCGCGCCGCGCCCTGGCCCGCTACGCCGTCGGCATGGGCTGCAGCCTGGACCCCGAGAACATCGTGGTCACCGGCGGCTGCATGGACTCCATCGCGCTGTGCCTGCGGGCCGTGACCCAGCCGGGCGACGTGGTGGCGCTGGAGTCGCCGACGCATTTTTCGTTTCTGGAGGTGCTCCAGGGCCTGCACCTGCGCGCGCTGGAGATCCCCACGCACCCGCGCCACGGTTTGTCGCTCGATGCGCTGCAGCTGGCGCTGGACACCCAGCCGGTCAAGGCCGTGATGATCGTCCCCACGCTCAGCAACCCGCTGGGCAGCTGCATGCCGCAGGCCGAGCGCAAGCGACTGGCGCAGATGGCGGCGCGGCACGACATGGCAGTCATCGAGGACGCGATCTACAACGACCTGGTGGAGGTCGACGAGATGCGCCGCACCGTCAAGTCGTACGACACCACGGGCCACGTGATGCTGTGCGATTCGTTTTCGAAGACGCTGGCGCCGGGCCTGCGCCTGGGGTGGCTGGAGGCCGGGCGCTGGAGCGACAAGGTGCGTGGCATCAAGGACCTGCAGGCGGGCGGCCAGTCGGCCGTGCTGGAGCTGGCGCTGGCCGACCTCATCACCCAGGCCGGCCACGCCGCCGCCATGCGCCAGCTGCGCGCGGGCGTGGCGGCGCGCATGGACGAGGCGCGGCGGGTGATCGCATCGCACTTCCCGCAGGGCACCCGGGTGAGCGACCCGCCCGGCGGCCTGCTGATGTGGCTGGAGCTGCCGCGCGCGCTCGATTCGGTGCAGCTGCACGAGGCCTGCCTGGACCAGAAGATCCTGATCGCGCCCGGGACGGTGTTCAGCACCAGCGGACGGTTTCGCAACTGCCTGCGCATCGGTGTGGGGGGCGACTGGTCGCCCGCCCACCTGCAGGCGCTGCGCACCGTGGGCGACATGGCCACGCAGATGCTGCAAAGCCAGCGGCAGGCTGCGTAGTTCAAAGGCACAAGGCAAATTGAATACACGAACTTCGTGGTGCACGAACTTCGTGTAATATCAACCGCATGAAAAACGTCACCGTGACCATGGACGACACCGTTGCCGAATGGGTGCGCGTGGAAGCCGCCAAGCGCGGCAGCAGCGTGTCGCGCTTGCTCGGTGAATGGCTGGCCGAAAAGATGCGCCAGGAGGACGCCTACGCCCAGGCAATGCGCGAGGCGCTGGGCTTTGAATCCTGGGGCGCGTCCACCGGGCCGTACGTGCCCCGCGAGACCTTGTTTCTGCGCTGAATGGTGGACACCCTATGAGCACCGTCCCCATCTTTGTCGACACTGAAATTTTGCTGGCCAGCGTGGACGACCGCGATGCCGAGCGCCAGGCGCGTGCCCGCGAGTGGATGAACTTTTGCTGGCAGACGCGCAGTGGCCGCATCAGCTCGCAGGTGCTCAACGAGCTGTACAACCAGGCAATCCAGCGCTTTGACGGCCCGCAGGTGCTGCAGCAGGTGCGCGCCCAGGTGCGCCGCCTGCGCGTGTGGCTGCCGCCGCACCTCGACTCCTACACCGTGGACGGCGCCTGGGACTTGCAGGACCGCTACCGCCTCGGCTACTGGGATGCGCTCATCCTCTCATCCGCCCACCAGCAGGGCTGCCGCTATTTGCTGACCGAGGCGCTGCCACACGACCAGCCGCTGGACGCCGTGCGCCCCATCAACCCGTTTCTCACCACCCCCAACGAACTGGACACCGCCGAATGACCAACGCCGCTCCATCTTCACCGCTCCAGGCCCTGGCCCGCATTCGCGCCGACGTGCGCGCCATGCACGCGTACGGCGTGCAGCCGTCCACCGGCATGCTCAAGATGGACGCGATGGAGAACCCGTTTCGCCTGCCCGCGCACCTGCAGGCCGCGCTGGGCCAGCGCCTGGGCGCGCTGGCGCTCAACCGCTACCCCGGCGACCGCCTGCTGGACCTGAAGGCGGCGCTGGCCCAATACGCCGGCCTGCCCGAGGGCTACGGCATCGTGCTGGGCAACGGGTCGGATGAGCTCATCACCTTGCTGGCCCTGGCCTGCGCGCAACCCGGCACGGGCCAGCGCGCCACCATGCTCGCGCCCATGCCGGGCTTTGTGATGTATCCGCTGTCGGCGCAGTTGCAGGGCCTGGAATTTGTCGGCGTGCCGCTCACGCCCGACTTCGAGCTGGATGAACCCGCCATGCTGGCCGCCATCGCGCAGCACAACCCCGCCATCACCTACATCGCCTACCCCAACAACCCCACGGCCACGCTGTGGGACGAAGGCGCAGTGCAGCGCATCATCGACGCCGCGGGCGCGCAGGGCGGCATCGTGGTCATGGACGAGGCCTACCAGCCGTTTGCCAGCCGCACCTTCATCGACCGCATGCGGGCCGAGCCTGCGCGCAACGCCCACGTGCTGCTGATGCGCACGCTCAGCAAGTTCGGCCTGGCGGGCGTGCGCCTGGGCTACCTCATCGGCCCCGCTGCCTTTGTGAGCGAGATCGACAAGGTGCGCCCGCCCTACAACGTGAGCGTGCTCAACTGCGAGGCCGCGCTGTTCGCGCTGGAACACGCCGAGGTGTTCGCCGAGCAGGCCGCCGAGATCCGCGCCGAGCGCACCAAGGTCCTGGCGGCCCTGCGGCAGATGCCCGGCATCGAAAAATGCTGGGACAGCGAGGCCAACATGATCCTCATCCGCGTGGCGGATTCCGCCCGGGCCTATGACGGCATGAAAAACCGCAAGGTCCTGGTCAAGAACGTTTCTACAATGCACCCACTGCTGGCCAACTGCCTGCGCCTGACGGTCGGCAATGCCGACGACAACGCCCAGATGCTGGCCGCCCTGCAAGCCTCCCTATGACTTCCTCCGCACTCGTAACCTCCAATCCGTCCGGCGCCACGCCCGACCCGATGGCCGACCGCATCGCCGAAGTCAGCCGCAACACCGCCGAGACGCGCATCCGCGTGCGCATCAACCTCGACGGCACGGGCCAGGCCAAGCTGCACACCGGCATCGGCTTCTTCGACCACATGCTCGACCAGATCGCCCGCCACGGGCTGATCGACCTCGACATCGACTGCGAAGGCGACCTGCACATCGACGGCCACCACACGGTCGAAGACGTGGGCATCACGCTGGGCCAGGCCTTTGCGCGTGCCGTGGGCGACAAGAAGGGCATCCGCCGCTACGGCCACGCCTACGTGCCGCTCGACGAAGCGCTGTCGCGCGTGGTGGTCGATTTCTCGGGCCGCCCGGGGCTGCACATCGACGTGAAGTTCACGGCCGGCAGCATCGGCCAGCTCGATACGCAGCTGGTGTACGAGTTCTTCCAGGGCTTCGTGAACCACGCGGGCGTCACGCTGCACATCGACAACCTCAAGGGCTTCAACGCCCACCACCAGTGCGAAACCATCTTCAAGGCGTTCGGGCGCACGCTGCGCGCGGCGCTGGAGCGCGACCCGCGCTCGGTAGGCGTCATCCCGTCCACCAAGGGTTCTTTGTGAGTTTTTTGAATCAAATCAAGCGCTAGCGCTTGATGGATAAGCGCTAGCAGCTATGAATATGGAAGCAAAAACCGTCGCCGTCGTGGACTACGGCATGGGCAACCTGCGCTCGGTGTCGCAGGCCGTGCAGGCCGCTGCCGAGGGCACCGGCTGGACCGTGGTCGTCACCCAGCGCCCCGACGACGTGCGCGCCGCACAGCGCATCGTGCTGCCAGGGCAGGGCGCCATGCCCGACTGCATGCGTGAGCTGCGCGAATCGGGCCTGCAGGAATCGGTGCTCGAAGCCGCTGCCAGCAAGCCCATGTTCGGCGTGTGCGTGGGCATGCAGATGCTGCTGGACCACAGCGCCGAGGGGCCCAATGGCGGTACCCCGGGCCTGGGCCTGATCCACGGCCAGGTGAGCAAGTTCGACCTGATCGGCCGCACCCAGCCCGACGGCAGCCGCTACAAGGTGCCGCAGATGGGCTGGAACCAGGTGCACCAGATGCCGGACGCAGGTCGTGCGGGCGCGGTGCACCCGGTCTGGGCGGGCGTGCCCGACGGCAGCTACTACTATTTCGTGCACAGCTTCTACGCGCAGCCGCAGGATGCGGCGCATTGCGCGGGGCAGACCGACTACGGCGGTTTGTTCGCAGCGGCCATTGCGCGCGATAATATTTTCGCGACGCAATTCCACCCAGAGAAAAGCGCGGAGCACGGCCTGGCCCTGTACCGCAACTTCCTGCACTGGAATCCGTGATCCTTCCGCGCACTCCTTGCTTCTTTCACCAGCCCGTTCGGTCCGAGCCCTGACTCGTCCTTTTTCGCGAACCCTTCCACCACCACCATGCTGCTCATTCCCGCCATCGATCTGAAAGACGGTCATTGCGTTCGCCTCAAGCAAGGCGATATGGACCAATCCACCACCTTCGGCGAAGACCCGGCGGCCATGGCACGCAAGTGGCTGGAGGCGGGCGCGCGGCGCCTGCACCTGGTGGACCTGAACGGTGCCTTTGCGGGCGTGCCCAAGAACTTCGCCGCCATCAAGTCCATCCTCAAAGAGGTGGGCGAAGAGATTCCGGTGCAGCTCGGCGGCGGCATCCGCGACCTGGACACCATCGAAAAGTACATCGACGGCGGCCTGCGCTACGTGATCATCGGCACGGCGGCGGTCAAGAACCCCGGCTTCCTGAAGGACGCGTGCAGCGCCTTCGGCGGCCACATCATCGTGGGCCTCGACGCCAAGGACGGCAAGGTCGCCACCGACGGCTGGAGCAAGCTCACGGGGCACGAGGTGGTGGACCTGGCCAAGAAGTTCGAGGACTGGGGCGTCGAGTCCATCATCTACACCGACATCGGCCGCGACGGCATGCTGTCGGGCATCAACATCGATGCCACGGTCAAGCTCGCGCAGTCGCTGTCCATCCCGGTGATCGCATCGGGCGGCCTGTCGAACATGGCCGACATCGAGCAGCTGTGTGCCGTGGAGAGCGAGGGCGTCGAGGGTGTGATCTGCGGCCGTGCGATCTACAGCGGCGACCTCGACTTTGCGGCCGCACAGGCCCGTGCCGACGAATTGAATGGGTGACCCCCCTGAGCGGCTGCGCCGCTTCCCCCCAGGGGGACGACGCCAGTGGCCTGGCGAAGCCAGTTCCACGGCGTCTGCTGGCCTCGGCAGCGCCCCATCCACGAATCGCTGACTGACTGACCGACATGCTCGCCAAACGCATCATCCCCTGCCTCGACGTCACTGGAGGCCGCGTGGTCAAGGGTGTCAATTTTCTGGAGCTGCGCGATGCGGGCGACCCCGTCGAGATCGCCGCACGCTACAACGCGCAGGGCGCCGACGAGCTCACCTTCCTGGACATCACCGCCACCAGCGACGGGCGTGACCTGATCCTGCCCATCATCGAAGCCGTGGCCAGCCAGGTGTTCATTCCGCTCACGGTGGGTGGCGGCGTGCGCACGGTCGAGGACGTGCGCCGACTGCTGAACGCGGGCGCTGACAAGACCAGCTTCAACTCGGCCGCGATTGCCAACCCCGACGTGATCGATGCCGTGTCCGCCAAGTACGGCGCGCAGTGCATCGTGGTCGCCATCGACGCCAAGCGCCGCTCGGCCGAGGACGCGCAGCGCATCGGCGCCCACGGCCAGCCTGTGGGCGAAGGCTGGGACGTCTACAGCCACGGCGGCCGCAAGAATACGGGCCTGGACGTCGTGGCCTGGGCCACCGAGATGGCGCGCCGCGGCGCAGGCGAAATCCTGCTGACCAGCATGGACCGCGATGGCACCAAGGCGGGCTTCGACCTGACGCTGACCCGCGCGGTGAGCGACGCCGTGACCGTGCCCGTGATCGCCTCGGGCGGTGTGGGCAACCTCGACCACCTGGCCGACGGCGTGCAGCAGGGCGGGGCGGACGCAGTGCTGGCGGCCAGCATTTTTCACTACGGCGAATACACCGTGGGCCAAGCCAAGGCCCGCATGGCCGAGCGCGGCATTCCCGTGCGGCTCTAGGGTCATTGCTATTAAAAATATAGCTGCTGCCGCTTGTTCAGCCTGCGACAGGCCCTGAAAAGGCGTCAAACTTTGGGCGGGATGGCCCCGTCCCGGAATGCAAATCGCCGACAATCCCTTTCATGAACTGGCTCAACGAAGTGAAATGGGATGCGCAGGGCCTGGTGCCCGTCATTGCGCAAGAGCAGGGCACGGGCGACGTGCTGATGTTTGCGTGGATGAACCGCGAGGCGCTGGAGAAAACCGCTGAACTTGGCCGCGCCGTGTACTACAGCCGCTCGCGCAGCAAGCTGTGGTTCAAGGGCGAAGAGTCCGGCCACGTGCAGACGGTGCACGAGATCCGGCTCGATTGCGACAACGACGTGGTGCTGCTCAAGGTCACCCAGCTCGGTCACGAGCCGGGCATCGCCTGCCACACGGGCCGCCACAGCTGTTTTTTCAGCGTGCTCAAGGACGGCGCCTGGACGCCTGTCGATCCGGTCTTGAAAGACCCCGAATCCATCTACAAATAAAGAGAACCATGAGTTCCAACGATTCCCTCGCCCGCCTTGCGCAAGTGATCGAAAGCCGCAAGCCGGCCAACGGTGGCGACCCCGACAAGAGCTACGTCACGCGCCTGCTGCACAAGGGCCCCGACAGCTTCTTGAAGAAGATCGGCGAAGAGGCCACCGAGGTGGTGATGGCGGCGAAAGACGTAGACCATGGCGCCGACAAGTCCAAGCTGGTGTACGAGGTGGCGGACCTGTGGTTCCACTCCATGGTGGCGCTGGCCCATTACGGCCTCACGCCAGCCGACGTGCTGACCGAGCTGGAGCGCCGCGAAGGCACCAGCGGCATCGAGGAAAAAGCCTTGCGCAAGGCCACTGCGCGTGCAGCCGACGAAGAAGGATCTCCATGAGCGACATCATCGACGTGACCTCCCACGAGCAACGGGCCCAGGGGCTCAAGAACATCGGCTGGGTCAGCTATGTGCTGCACCTGATCGTGGCCGTGGGCGCCGTGGTGCCCGGGGCGCAGGCCAGTGCCTTGCTGCTGGTCATTGCGCTGGTGATCGACCTGGTCAAACGCAGCGACGCCGAAGGCACGTGGCAGGCCAACCACTTCTCGTGGCGCATCCGCTCGACGATCTGGGCAGGTGTTCTGTACGTGGTGACCTTCCCGTTCTTCCTGCTGGGATTGTTTTTGTTCAATCCCGCCTGGGTTTTGATCTCCATTTGGTTCCTGTACCGCATCGTGCGCGGCATGCTGGCCATGAGCAAGAACCAGGCTGTGGATGCCTGAAGAAGAACCCGCAGCGCCGCCCGCGCAGCCGCAGCCCCTGCCGCGCCTGAACCTGGCCCTGCAGGGTGGGGGCTCGCATGGCGCACTGACCTGGGGCGTGCTGGACGCACTGCTCGAAGACGGGCAGTGGCACTTCGACGGCGTGAGCGGCACCAGTGCCGGCGCTATGAACGCCGTGGCCCTGGCGCATGGCTTTGCCAAGGCGGCCCACGAACACAAGCACCCGCACGAAGCCCACTTGGCCGGCTGCCGGGAGGCGCGCAATACGCTCACCCGGCTGTGGGAAGGCGTGGGCACGCTGGGCAGCCTGATGTGGGGCTCGCCGCTGTCGGCGGCCAACCCCATGATGGGGCTGATGCGCCAGTGGCTGTCGCCCTACCAGACCAACCCGCTCGACATCAACCCGCTGCGCCGCCTGCTCGAGCGCGAGGTGGACTTCGACCTGCTGTGCACCTCGCGGCGCGCCGTCACCGCCGCGGGCGGGCCCAAGGTGTTCGTCTGCGCCACCAATGTGCGCACAGGGCGCGGTGAAATCTTCTCGGGCCCCAAGCTCAGCGCCGATGCGGTGATGGCGTCGGCCTGCCTGCCGCTGCTGTTCAAGGCGGTGGAGATCGACGGCCAGCACTACTGGGACGGCGGCTACTCCGGCAACCCCGCGCTGCACCCGCTGATCTACCAGACCGAGACCTCCGACATCCTGCTGGTGCAGATCAATCCCATCGAGCACCTCGAGCTGCCCCACTCGGGCCAGGAGATCATGGAGCGCATGAACGAGGTCACCTTCAACGCCAGCCTGCTGGCCGAGATGCGCGCCATCGAGTTCGTGCGCCGCCTGCTGGCCGAAGGCAAGCTGGACCCGCGCCGCTACAAGAACGTGCGCATGCACCGCATCGACGGCGGCTCGGTGCTGGCGCCCTTCGGCGCCGACAGCAAGACGCGCGCGGACCTGGCCTTCGTGCGCAAGCTCTTTGCCCTGGGGCGCACGGCGGGGCAGGAATGGCTGCACGCGCACCGCAAGGATGTGGGCGTGCGGCCGACCATCAAGATCGCTGAGAATGCTTGAAGCCCCCCCTGTGTCGCCTTCGGCGCCTTCCCCCTCAGGGGGACGCCACCCGTGGCCTGGCGGAGCCAGTTCCACGGTGGCGCTGGCATCGGCCGCGCCGGTTTCAACGGTGGTGAGCAGTGCTCAGCGAGTTGTTCACAGCTAATTTTGTTCTGACATTTTTCTCATGCACGATCCGAACTGCCTTTTCTGCAAGATCATCGCGGGCCAGATTCCTTCGAAGAAGGTCTACGAGGACGAAGAAATCTTCGCCTTTCACGACATCCACCCGTGGGCGCCGGTGCACTTTTTGATGGTGCCCAAGCGGCATATCCCTTCGATGGCGCAGGTCACCGCCGACGATGCGGGCGTGCTCGGGCGCATGATGACGCTGGCGCCGCGGCTGGCTGCGGAGCAGGGCTGCAACCCGTACCCCGAGGGTGGCTTTCGCGTCGTGGTAAACACCGGGGTGGAAGGCGGGCAGGAGATCCACCACCTGCATATTCACGTGATGGGCGGCCCCCGCCCGTGGCTTAAAGGCTGAACCAGGCTGACGGGTGGTGCAGGGAGATTCCCGCGGTCCGTCATGGGCTGTGAACTCTTGTCGCGCCCCCCGTCTAAAATGATTGCAATTCGTTAGGAGATATTCCATGGGCTCTTTTTCCATCTGGCACTGGCTGATCGTGCTGCTGATCGTCGTCATGGTGTTCGGCACCAAGAAGCTCAAGAACATGGGCTCCGACCTCGGGGGCGCCGTCAAGGGCTTCAAGGACGGCATGAAGGACGGCTCGGCCGACGCGGCTGCCACCCCGCCCGCAGGCCATGTGGCCAACAACCAGGCCGCCGACAAGACCACCATCGATGTCGAAGCCAAGCAAAAAAGCTGAGCTGGCTGCACGGGTGACCCTGCTCCCTGCATGCTGTGCGCTGACTGACACCCATGATTGATATTGGCCTGTCCAAGATGGCGCTGATCGGCGCCGTGGCGCTGATCGTCATCGGCCCCGAAAAGCTCCCCCGCGTGGCCCGCACGGTGGGCACCTTGCTCGGCAAGGCCCAGCGCTACGTGTCCGACGTGAAGGCCGAGGTCAACCGGTCCATGGAGCTCGATGAGCTCAAGAAGATGAAGGACACGGTGGAGAACGCGGCGCGTGACGTTCACCAGTCCATTCAGACCAACGCCAGCGAGTTCGAAAAAGACTGGGCCAGCAGCGTCACCGACTCCAGCAACGCCGACCTGCACGAGCCCCTGGCGGCTGTGGTGCCTGCGTACAAGCACCCTGGCAAGAACTGGCGCCTGAAGCGCGGTGCCGTGCCGCAGTGGTACAAGGCCAAGAGCGGCGTGCGCACCAAGGCGCAGTCCGGCGCGGCCCGCGTGGCGCGCTACCGTCCCCAGAAATTCCACTGATTGATCCGAAAGCGCCAGCAAGCAGCCGGCGTCGCCGTGCGCTGGTTGGGCGGCCCCTACGCCCTGAAAACCCACTATGTCCGAAACCCCTTCCAAAGAAGACGAGCTGGCCGGTACCGAGCAGCCCTTCGTGCAGCACCTGATGGAGCTGCGCGACCGGCTGGTCAAGGCGCTCATTGCCATCGCCATCGCGGCGGCAATCCTGTTCTTCTTTCCCGGCCCTGGCGCGCTGTACGACTTTTTGGCGGCGCCGCTGGTGGCCCACCTGCCCAAGGGCGCCACGCTGATCGCCACATCCGTGATCTCGCCATTCATGGTGCCGCTCAAGATTTTGCTGATGTCGGCGTTTTTGCTGGCGTTGCCCTTCGTGCTGTGGCAGGTGTGGGCCTTCGTGGCGCCGGGCCTGTACTCGCACGAGAAAAAGCTGGTGCTGCCGCTCGTGATCTCCAGCACGCTGCTGTTCTTCATCGGCGTGGCGTTCTGCTACTACCTGGTGTTCGGGCAGGTCTTCGCGTTCATCCAGAGCTTTGCACCCAAGAGCATCACGGCCGCGCCTGATATCGAGGCGTACCTGAGCTTCGTGCTATCCATGTTCCTGGCGTTCGGCCTGTCGTTCGAGGTGCCGATTGCCGTGGTGGTGCTGGCCCGCATGGGCATCGTCAGCGTGCAGAAGCTGCGCGAGTTCCGCGGCTACTTCATCGTGATGGCTTTCGTGATCGCTGCGGTCGTCACGCCGCCGGACGTGGTCTCGCAGCTGTCGCTCGCCATCCCCATGTGCCTGCTGTACGAAGTGGGCATCTGGGCCGCGCAGATCTTCATCAAGCACACCAAGGCGCCGGAAGAGGCGGGGGAATCCCCTTCGGCTTCGTGATCCGCAGTCCGTAGCGGCTGGTTGGCAGCGACAGCAACGACGTTGCAGGTACTGCACGCCGCCAGAAGTTGCCCAAAAAAATAGCTGCCACCGCCTGATATACGGGCGCTGGCAGCTATTTTTTTGATAGCACGCTGGACGTGGGCAATGGCAATGGCAATGGCATTGCGGTTGGGGTACTTCGCAAAACCGGCGCGCGACCCCAACCGCATGATCTGGATCTGACCCGTCCAGACCGCCCGCAGTACCCGCCTTGTCTTGGCGGACCGCTCGACGGACGGCTCGGCAGGTCAGCCGCTGAACGGCTTGGCGGCGGCTCAGCGGCCAGCGTTTATTGGCGCCTCTTCGGCTTGGGCCGCACGCCGGGCGTGATGTTCAGCTCCACCATCTTGTCGGCGCGCTGCACGTTGAACGGTGCCGCAGTCCCTGGCTTGAGGCCTGCCACGGCGGTCAGCAGTTCCGACACATTGCCCACGTTCTTGCCTTCTACCTTCACGATCACGTCACCCGGGCGCATGCCGGCCTGGGCGGCGGGGCCGTCCTGCAGCACGCCGGTGATGATCACGCCTTCGGTGGCCTTCACGCCGAAGGTCTCGGCCAGTTCGGGCGACAGCTCGTTGGGCTCCACGCCGATCCAGCCGCGGGTGACTTGGCCGTCCTTCACGATGCCGTCGAGCACCAGCCGCGCCGTGGACACGGGGATCGCAAAGCCGATGCCCATGCTGCCGCCCGAGCGCGAGTAGATGGCAGTGTTGATGCCCATGAGGTTGCCGTTCACGTCCACCAGCGCGCCGCCCGAGTTGCCGGGGTTGATGGCGGCATCGGTCTGGATGAAGTTCTCGAAGGTATTGATCCCGAGTTGCGTGCGGCCCAGCGCGCTCACGATGCCGCTGGTCACGGTCTGGCCCACGCCGAACGGGTTGCCGATGGCCAGCACCTGGTCGCCCACGGCCAGGCCGTCGGAATTGCCCAGCACGATGACCGGCAGCTTGTCGAGCTCGATCTTGAGGATGGCCAGGTCGGTGTCGGGGTCGGTGCCGATCACGCTCGCCCGCGCACGGCGGCTGTCGGTGAGCGTGACCTCGATCTCGTCGGCACCTTCGACCACATGGTTGTTGGTCAGGATGTAGCCGTCGGGGCTCACGATCACGCCGCTGCCCAGCCCGGCCTGGGCTTGTGCGCCCTGGTCGCCAAAGAAGAACTGGAACCACGGGTCGTTGCTGCGCGGATGGCGCACCGCCTTGCTGGTGTTGATGCTGACCACGGCGGGCGCTGCCTTGCGCGCTGCGGCACTGAAACTGCCAGCCACTGGCTGCGACGAGGGCGCAGACGGGGCTTCCAGCAGTGCGATGCCTGCGCCGGAGCGCGTGGCGCCGCGGTGGAGCCAGTCGGGTTGCAGCGTGGCAACAACGAAGTAGGCGGCAACAAACACGGTCACGGCCTGGGAAAAGAGCAGCCAGATGCGCTTCATGGGGTCCTGTCGAATGGTCTGAAATCGAAGAAGCCGGGCGGGATCCGGTGTGCGGGACCGCTGCGCTTCCTCCTGGCCACATTGTCCCCCAAGGCTGAAACTATGGGCGCCGGCCGCGCGCGACAATAGGCGCATGAGCATTTCCCGCACCGCGCTTTTGCAGGCCTTCGACAGCCTGCTGCAACCCGAACGCTTCAAGGACTACGGGCCCAACGGCCTGCAGGTCGAGGGCAAGCCCGAGGTGCGCCGCATCGTGAGCGGCGTGACTGCCAGCCGCGCGCTGATCGACGCGGCCATCGACGCGCAGGCCGACGCGATCTTCGTGCACCACGGCCTGTTCTGGCGCGGTCAGGACGGCCGCGTCACCGGCTGGATGAAGCAGCGCCTGCAGCGGCTGCTGGCGCACGACATCAACCTGTTCGCCTACCACCTGCCGCTCGATGCACACCCCGAGCTGGGCAACAACGCGCAACTGGGCCGCGTGCTGGGCTGGACGGCCGACGCCCGCTTTGGCGAGCAGGACCTGGGCTTTGTGGCGACCGCGGCCTTCCCCGATGGCCAGGCGCTGGCAGACCATGTGGCGGGCGCCCTGGGCCGTGCCGTGACCCTGGTGCAGCCCGAGCCCGATGGTGCACCGCAGCCCATCCGCCGTGTGGCCTGGTGCACAGGCGGCGCCCAGGGATACTTCGAATCGGCCATCGCAGCCGGTGCGGATGCGTTCATCACCGGCGAGATTTCGGAGCCGCAGGCCCACCTGGCGCGTGAAATGGGCGTGTGCTTCATCGCGGCCGGGCACCATGCCACCGAGCGCTACGGCGCGCCGGCCGTGGCCGGGCATGTGGCGAAGCAACTGGGGTTGGAGCACACGTTCATCGAGATTGACAATCCGGCATGAAGCGCATGACGCGCATCAAGTGCATGAAGTGCATGAAGTGCATGAAGTGCATGAAGTGCATGACGTGTACATCCGTGTCCCCAGCACTGGCATCGACCCCTCCACCCCATGATCAGGAGCGCTGGCATGCTGAGCCTGCGCGCGCTCCACCCCATGATCAGGAGCGCTGGCATGCTGAGCCTGCGCGCCCGGGTAGCAGGGTGGTCTACTATTAAATTCATAGCTGCTTGCGCTTGTCCATAGAGCGGCAGGCAGTGATTTCATTCAAAACGCGGACTTCCATGAAGACACTGGCCATCACCCAAGGCGACCCCGCAGGCATCGGCCCCGAGATCGTGGCCAAGGCCTTTCGCGATGCGCCCGGCGACCTCAAGGGCTGCTTCGTGGTGGGCGACACCGCCACGCTGCGCCGCGCTGCCCAGGCCATTGCGCGCCGTGGCGTGCCATCGGTGCCCGTGGCGCAGATCGGCGCGCCCGCAGAGGCGGTCGACATGCCGCCCCGCTGCATTCCGGTCCTGCAACTGGCCGGCATTCCGGGCCCGCAACCCTGGGGGCAGATCGGCGCCGCTTCAGGGCGCGCGGCAGCGGACTGTGTGGTCTGGGCCACACGCGCGGCGCTGCGGGGCGAGGTGGCGGGGCTGGTGACGGCGCCGCTGCACAAGGAGGCCTTGTCGGCCGCAGGCGTTACCTTCCCGGGCCACACCGAATTGCTGCAGGCCGAGGCGGCCCACCACCAGGGCGTTGCGCTGTCGGCCATGCCCGTGCGCATGATGCTGGCCAGCGACGAGCTGCGCACCGTGCTGGTCAGCATCCACGTCTCGCTGCGCGAGGCCCTGGCAGCCGTCACGCACGAGAACATTCTGCAGACGCTGCAGATCACGCACGCCGCGCTGACCCGCAGCCTGGGCCGCGCCCCGCGCATGGCGGTGGCGGGGCTCAATCCCCATGCAGGGGAGGGCGGCCTGTTCGGCCGTGAAGAGATCGAGGTCATCGCCCCGGCCATCGCAGAAGCCCGCGCCCAGGGCCTGGATGCCCACGGCCCGTTCGCACCCGACACCGTCTTCATGCGCGCCCGCCACACGCCCGCGCGGCCCGGCGAGTTCGACGTGGTCATCGCGATGTACCACGACCAGGGCCTGATCCCCGTGAAGTACCTGGGCGTGGACAAGGGCGTGAACGTGACCCTGGGCCTGCCCCTGGTGCGCACCAGCCCCGACCATGGCACGGCGTTCGACATCGCAGGGCAGGGCGTCGCCGACGCCGCCAGCCTCATCGAGGCCGTGCGCATGGCGCGAGCGCTGTGTGGGTGAATTGCCTGCTGCCGCTTGATGGTAAATCGCTAGCAGCTATCGTTAAGATAGCAAGCGGAAGAGGCGCCCTGAAGCCGGCACGCCATCTATGAAACTGGCACACCCCACGCCAGTGCACCCGTGGAACCGGCTTGTATGGTGGAGGTGTTGGGGTGGAGGGCCTGAATACCGGCTATCGGCTTTGACCGACTGGCGAAGATAGCCCCCACCCCGCCCCTGAGCGT
>NZ_LMLZ01000026.1 GCF_001422735.1 Acidovorax sp. Leaf78
GTAGCGGTGTTGCCGCCCGAGTTCTTGCCGGGCACTGGGTCAGGCAGCCGGTTGCCCGCCGGGTCCAGTCTCCAGCGCGCTTGCTGCTCGCCCTGGGCACTGGCGCTGCGCTGCCCGGTCAGGCGCTGGCGGGCGTCGTATTGGTAGGCGTCTGCGTGGGTCGGGGTCTGGATGCCCACCAGCTGGCCCAGGCTGTCGTAGGTGTAGCGGCGTTGCCGCAGGCCGCCGATGAGGGGCGCTGCGCTGGCGGGGGCACTGTTTTGTCCGGGCAGGCCTTGCCAGCGCTGGTGCAGCAGGCGCCCCAGGGGATCGAGCTGGCGGCTCTGGGTGGGCGCTGTGCTGGCCATCTCGCCGGGCNCTTTGTCCGGGCAGGCCTTGCCAGCGCTGGTGCAGCAGGCGCCCCAGGGGATCGAGCTGGCGGCTCTGGGTGGGCGCTGTGCTGGCCATCTCGCCGGGCAGCAGGTGCAGGGTGCGGCCCACTTCGCGGTGCAGCTTGTCGCGCTCCAGCGCCACCAGGGGCATCTGGTTGAGCAGCACGCCATGCACGTGGCCCGAGCCGTAGCTGAGCCAGTCGAGCTGGCCGATACCCTGCAGTTCGCTGGTCTCGCGTTGGCCGAGGGCGCCCAGGCGGTGGTGGATGCGGTGTTCGAATTCAATGGCGGGGGCACGGCTGGAGCCGCAATACAGCGTTTGCACTTCGCCAGTGGGGCGCCCCAGGGCATCGCGCTGCAAGTCCACACGGCTACTCTTGTGCAGCCGGTGGACTTGCAGGCTTTGCAGTAGGGGACTGCTCGCCAGAGTTTGGGCGTCGTGCTGTTGGCTCAGGGCACTGTGAAGCTGCTGGGTGTTGATCTCCAGCCACGCGGCAATCACGGCGGCAGATGTTGTATCACTCTGGCCGGCCTGATCAGGCCAATCCAACTGCGAGCCCTGGGTGTCCTTGAGCTCGCCGCTGTCGCTGTAGCCGAACCGGTGGATCTGTAGATCGGTGTCTGCGGTGAATGGGGTTGTTGGTTTTGCTGACTTTGTCTCTGCTGTTGCACCGGCCCTACCGAGCTTGCCGGTCACGCGGTAGATCAGCCGCCCTGCGCTGTCGTAGTGGTAGCGGCTGCGCACCGTGCCGGGGCTGTCTCCTGGGCTCTGGCCAGGCGCGCCTATGCCGCTGTCCTGCGCATCGGTCTTCTCGATCAGCTGGCCTGCCGCGTCATACCGGTAGCTCTGGCTGCGCCCATCGAACCCTGTCTCCCGGACCAGGCGGTCCTCACTGTCGTAGGCAAAGCGGGTAACTGCATGGTTCTCGTTGATCAGCTCGGTCAGGCGCCCGGCCACGTCGTAGCGCAGGTGCAAGCTGGCTCCCGCTTGGGTCTGCGCGGTGACGCGGCCCCACAGGTCGTGGTCGTAGGTGATGGTGGTGGTCTGGACCGATGTACTGGGTGAGCTTGGTCCCGGGCTGGCCAGCGCTCCGAGGGTGATGGCCTGGACTTGTTCGTTGCTGCCCCAGCGGTATTGCACCAGGGTGCCGTCGGCCTGAGCAGTCTGCTGCAGGCGGCCCATGATGTCGCGCTGGTGGCGTGTGCGTTGGCCCAGGGCATCGGTCTCTTCGATGAGCTCGCCCCAGGCGTCGTGCTGCCAGCCGCTGGTGTGGCCCGAGCAGTCGGTGTAGCTCGCGAGCTGGCCGATGGCGTTGTAGCCCAGGGTCTTGCGCCCGCCCTGGGGGTCTGTGATCGCCATGGGCTGGTCCACCCAGGCGCGGGCGTTGCCTGCGGCGGCGTGGGGCGGGCCGCTCAGGTATCCCAGTCGGGTGGTGAGGGCGATGTCGCCTGCGACCACGGTGGTCTGCACGAGGCGTGCCCAGGGGTCGTATTCGTAGTGGGTGTGGATGCCGCTCGCACTGGTGCTGTGCAGCAGCAGGCCGTCAGCGGCGGTGCCGGGCAGGCCCCAGCGCTGCTGGCTGCTGCGGCCGTCGGGCCCTTGCACCCCGAGCAGGTGGCCCTGGCCGTCGTAGCGCCAGTGGGTNGGCGGCGGTGCCGGGCAGGCCCCAGCGCTGCTGGCTGCTGCGGCCGTCGGGCCCTTGCACCCCGAGCAGGTGGCCCTGGCCGTCGTAGCGCCAGTGGGTGGTGCGCCCCAGGGCGTCGGTGGCGGCAATGCGCCGGCCTGCGCTGTCGTACTGGTAGTGTGCTTCGCTGCCGTCCGGGTGCACCTCGCGGGTGATGCGCTTGAGGCCGCCGGTGCCTTCGTGGTGGTAGCGGCTCACGCGCCCCAGACTGTCGCGCACGGTGGTGCAGTTGGCGGCCCGGGGGTCCTGGGAGTGGGCGTCTTCGTAGCCGAAGTAGTAGCTCAGGCCTTCTTCGTTGTGGTGTTCGGCCACGCGGGCGCCGGGGAGTTTATGGCCTTGGCGCTGATCTTCGTAGACATAGGTGTGCTCGGGGCCGCTGCCCACGCGGTGGGCGACCATGCGGTGGGCACTGTCGTAGGTGAACTGGCGGGTGCGCCGGCCGTCGCGGGCGTGCACGGCGATGAGGTCACCGAGGGGGCTGTAGTGGTAGCGCACCAGGGGGATGGGGTCGTGCCGCTGTGTGCCCGCACCGGAGCCTGAGCCTGAGCCAGAAACCGCATGCTCGGGGTCGTGCGGGTTGTAGGTGCAATCCACGCCGATCAGGCGCAGGCCGCTGTCGGGGTTCAGGCCTGGTAGGGAGGTCTGAGTGGACGTTGCCGTTGCTGCGCCGCTGCGCTGGTTGTACAAGAGGGCATAGCGTCGGCCCGCCCCGTCGGTGATGCCTTGCAGGCGTCCGTGCTCGTCGTGCTGGTAGTGCTGGCTGCGCCCGTACGCGTCCATCAGGCCGATGAGCCGGCAAAAACCTTTGGAAGAGCCCTCGGCCTGCACCTTGAAGAGCCACACGGTGCGTCCGCCCTGGCTGGCCGCCAGGACGTAGTCGGCGCCGGCCTTGGCGGCAGCGGGCACGTGGGTCCAGCGTTGTTGCTGGTGCCAGGGCAGGAGTTCTTCTGCGGTGTTGGGATGGGGTGTGGCGCTCGCAGTGACGGTGGACATGGACGTCGCATCCGTAGCCGCATTGCTGCCGGACAGTGTGGACAGGGTCTGCGCCATCCCCATGCCGCCTCCGCGCATCAGCAGCAGGCCTTCGCTGTCGCTGTGCTGCGTCTGGCCCGGCTCCAGCGCTTCGTCGAACGTGATGACGCGCCCGCCCGCATCGCGCAGCAGGGTCTGTGTGGCTTGGAGCTCGATGCTCAGCTCGTGCGGCAGCTTCCAGCCGTAGCCCAGCAGCCCGCAGTCGCCGCCGTGCTCTGCGTTGACGTAGCTGCTGTACTGGCGCTGCCACACCAGCGGCATGGGGCCGGGCAGGGCAAAGTCGAGGTCCTCCGCACCCACCAGCACCTTGGCGCCCAGCGTGGGGTTGACGGGGCTGCCGATGGCCTTGCCGCCCGGGCAGGTAGAGCAGGCGATGCCCCCTTGCGAGCCGATCAGCACGGTCAGCGATCCCTGCGTGATCGGCCCTCCTGACTTCGTCAGATCTCCCAGCCTTGCTGCCGGCTTGCCCATGGTGATTCCCTCTTCTCTTTATGAATGAATACGTTTTTTGTGGAGGATCGAGCTGCGCGTGCGCACCTGTTTGCCGCCGTGCTGGTGCGGCGAACAGGTGCTGCGCCTGCTCGGTTCGGCTCAGCTCAGCTCAAATCAACAATTGAGCTTGTCCAGCGGTGACAGCACTTCGATCTGGCCCGGGGTGAGCTTGATGGTGCTGCTGCCGCAGGTGAGCAAGATCTCGTCCTTGGCGTTGAGGTGGATCTTTTTGGACTCCAGGAAGATCTGGGTCGCATCGATCTTGATGCAGCTGGGCGCATCGCCCCCACCACCGCCACCTCCGCCCGCCGGTGCACCCGTGGGCGCGACGATGTTCTTGACTCCCGCACCCGCTGCGGTCGGCGCGCCGTCTCCTGCCGCGCTTTGTCCCGCACCTGCGCCGACTTCCAGCACGTAGTCTTTGCCCACGGTGGTTTTCTGGGTCTGCCCGACCTGGGTGGTCTGGCTCTTGCCCACGATGGTGGACATCATCACGCCGATGTTCTGGCTGTACGCCACCCCGACGTTCATCATGCGCACCACGCCCACGTTGAGCATGGACAGGATCCCGATGGTGTGCCGCTTGGTCAGGCCGATGTTCACCGTCTCGTTCTTGCCGACACTTTCCTTGCGGTTGTCGCCGATGCTGATCTTTTCGTTGTGGTCCACCCGCTCCTTGCGGTTGCTGTGGATGGTGATGGTCTCGTCGCCATCGACCTCTTCCGTGCGCCAGCCGTGCACGGTGATCTTCTCGTTGCGGTCCACCGTCTCGGTGCGGTCCCGGTGGATGGTGTTGGTCTCGTCCCGGTCGATGGTCTTCTCGCGGTCGCGGCCCACCCACTTTTCTTCGTCGTTCTCGACTTCGGTCAGCTGGTCTTTCTGCGCGTGCAGCCACAGTTGTTCCTGCCCCGCCTTGTCTTCAAACCGCAGGGCGTTGGCNCTTTTCTTCGTCGTTCTCGACTTCGGTCAGCTGGTCTTTCTGCGCGTGCAGCCACAGTTGTTCCTGCCCCGCCTTGTCTTCAAACCGCAGGGCGTTGGCATCACCCGGGCCGTTTTTCATACCCGCGCCCGCCGCGCCGCCTTTGCTCGATCGCGTGAGGATCCCGCTTTGCGTGGCGTTGCCCGGCAGGCTCCAGGGGGGCATGTTGACGGCGTTGTAGACGCAGCCCGTGAGGATGGGGTAGTCCGGGTCGCCGTTCAGGTGGTCGATGATGACTTCCATGCCGATGCGCGGGATGAACACGGCGCCGAACTGCGGGCCGGCCCAGCTGGTGGACACGCGCACCCAGCAGCTGGAGTTTTCGTCCATCGCGCCGATGCGGTCCCAGTGGAATTGCACTTTGACGCGGCCGTACTTGTCGGTCCAGATTTCTTCTCCGGGCGGGCCCACCACCACCGCGGTCTGCGGGCCGCGGGTGCGCGGCTTTTCTGTGGTGCGCGGGGGTCGGTAGTCGCTGCTGGTGGGCTGTGCCCGCATCACGAATTGCTGGATGGAGCCGGCCTCTTGCGTGTTCTTGGTCGCCGTGGCGCCGCCTGCCTTGGCGCTGCTCACTTCGGGGTTTTCTTCGAAGTGAGCACCAGGTACTGGCGGTTTTGGTCTTCGCGCGGGTAGTTTTCCAGGTTGATGGTGTAGCCGGGCGCCAGGTTGCGTTTGTTGGCGCGGCCCAGCACGCGGTTTTGCTTGGCCAAGTGTTCCTGCAGGCGCAGCCGGGCGTAGGTCTCGCCGTCCGGGAATTCGGTGTAGCCGCCGGGCCATTCGTAGATCTCGTATTTGTCATGCTCGTGCCCCGGAGGGTTCTGGCGCATGTTGGAGAGGTCGGCCCGCGGTTTCTTGAAGTCGTAGTCGTCGTTGTAGTGGCGTCCGGGCTGCACTTCCTGGGTCAGCTCCCAGGCGTGGAAGTGCTCGCGCTCTGCCACGGCCGCCTTGCCCGGTGGGTAGAACGGGATGACGTGGCCACCGGGCAGCGGGCTGTGCGAGCCCACGATGTCGTCGGCCAGCACCAGGGTGTGGCTGCCCGCGCTGTGGGTNGGTGGGTAGAACGGGATGACGTGGCCACCGGGCAGCGGGCTGTGCGAGCCCACGATGTCGTCGGCCAGCACCAGGGTGTGGCTGCCCGCGCTGTGGGTGAAGTAGTAGTAGGCGCCTTCGTGCTCGAGCAGGCGCGCCACGAATTGGTAGTCGCTCTCGCCGTACTGGGTGCAGTAGTCCCAGGTGCGGTAGSTGCGGGTGAGCTTTTTCTCGATGGGAAAGCCGTACTTGCCGAGCACTTCCATGATGATGTCCGGCACGGTCATGTGCTGGAAGATCTTGAAGTCGGTCTTGCGCGTGGCCACCCACAGCCAGGGGCGAAGGCGCATCCGGTAGGACCCCCAGCGGTGGTCCTGCCCCTGCANTGTGCTGGAAGATCTTGAAGTCGGTCTTGCGCGTGGCCACCCACAGCCAGGGGCGAAGGCGCATCCGGTAGGACCCCCAGCGGTGGTCCTGCCCCTGCATGCCAAAGTGCGTCACGAGGCCGCTCAGATACCGTTTGCCCAGGCCTTCGATCTCGACCACGACCGATGCCGCCTTGCCCAGCAGTGCCTTGGGGTCGATGCTTTTGCTCTGGCTCACCAGGTCGATGTCCAGCGAGTACAGCTCGCTCAAGGACTCGGTGCCGTCGAGTTTNCTTGCCCAGCAGTGCCTTGGGGTCGATGCTTTTGCTCTGGCTCACCAGGTCGATGTCCAGCGAGTACAGCTCGCTCAAGGACTCGGTGCCGTCGAGTTTGCGAAACTGCAGTTGTTCGCCCAAAGGGGTTTGGATCGTGACGCGGCGGGTCATGCGTTTTGATCCGCTTGGGCACACGTCAACCCGTGTGGGCCTGCCAGTACCGTGAGCGATCTCTGTGTGATCGCCCCTTCAGATTCCGTCGAATCTCCCCGCCTCATTGCTGGCCTGCCCATCGTCTTCGCCCTCGAATATTTGTTGTAGCCGCGTACCCTGAGGGGCCGCGAAATCGACGGGCATGATAGGGGTGAGGGTCGTTAAAAACCTGCTGCGGCGCGCCCCAGTTTGCGTTTCAAAACAACTCTTACGGAGCCACGGGTTAAGTGGCGCCGAGGGCCTGTTTTTCGGCATTTGACGTTGATTGGAGCGTCGTATGCGCAATCCAAAACTGCGGAAATTGGGCCCCTGTAACGGGCATCTGAACAACGGTGGCAGCAGTGAGCGGAGGCAAGCGCCGTCTGCACAGCCGGTCACGCCGCAGCCCATCACGTCACCAATCTTCCTTCACCGCCATCACCGCATCGCTGCCCGCTGCAGCGCGGCCTGCGACCCATGCTGTGAGCGTGCCCGATGCCACCACCGCCAGGCTCAGTGCCAGAAGGCGCCACAGCGGCACCTCCAGGTCCATCGTCCAGTGAAAGCTCTGCGGGTTCACCACATGCACCAGCACCACCGACACGGCCAGGCCCAGCAGCACGCCCGCCACAGCGCCCACGCCAGTCCACGCGGCGCCTTCGCCGGCGACCACGGCCAGGATCTGCCGGCGCGTGAGTCCCAGGTGGGCCAGCAGCCCGAACTCCTTGCGGCGCGCGAGGATCTGCGCGCTGAAGCTTGCGGCCACGCCGAAAAGCCCGATGCCGATGGCCACCGCCTGCAGCCAGTAGGTGACGGCAAAGCTGCGGTCGAAGATGCGCAGCGAGCGCTCGCGGATGGTGCCGGACGAGACGAACTCCACCAGTGCTGTTGCGCTGTCTGCCGACATTGATGTTGACGTTGCTGTTGATGTTGCCGCGGATGTCGATGTGGATCTGGTCGTGGTCATGGCCGTGGATTCCGATGCTGGCGAAGCGCCCGCCGCGGCAGGTGCCCCGCCTTTGTCCACCGCCCCTCTAGCGATGGCAGCTGCCACCGCCCGGATGGACTGCTGCAAGGCCTCCAGGTCTGCGCCCTCACGCGGCCACAGGGCCAAGTCGCTGGTGCGGGCGTCGCCCGTCAGTTGCAGCCACACCGCGCGGTCCATCACCACGGCACCGGACTGCCGTGCATAGTCACGCCAGACGCCTGCTATAAGAAATATAGCTGGTTGCGTTTGCTGAGCAAGCGGTAGAGGCGAAAAAGACTTGGACAATGCCGGCCACTCCATGCCTGGGCGCACGCCGTACAGGTCGACCACCGCCTCGCTCACGTAGACGCCCGTGCGTCCTGCGGGGACCGGCAAAGCGTCGCCCACCAGCGGCAGGTTGCGCGCCGGGTCGGGCCCCAGCGGCCGGCTGATGACCATGAGCGCAGGACGTGTGGCGTCAAGCTGCACCGGGCTGGCACGCAGGGGCTGCGTGCGCTCCAGGTCCGGCAGTTGCGCGACAGCCTCTGCAAAGCCCGCCGGCAGCAGCGCTGCGTCGCTGCCCGGTGCGTTGAGCGCCGAGCGCACGTACAAAGGCGATGGCAGCACCGCGTCCAGCCATTGCGTGACCGATCCGCGAAAGCTCGACACCATCACTGTGAGCGCCACGGCCAGGCTCAGGCTGGCCACCACGCCCCCCACGGCGATGGCGGCGGTGCCGCGCATGCGGCGCGCGCGCTCCAGCGCCAGCAGCGTCAAGGCATGCCGCGCGGCCAGCGGCTGCAGGCGATGCAGCAGCCAGGCCATGCCCCAGGGCAGCAGTGCGATGCCGCCCACCAGCAGCAGCCCGATGGCGACGTAGGCCGCGAGCGGAATGCCCGCCACCGGTGGCACACGCGTCAGCAGCGCGCCCGCTGCGATCAGCACCACACCCACCATGCTGCGGCCTGCTTGCGCGGATGCGACACCCAGGCCTTTGAGGGTCTGCGCGGGCGGCAAGGCCTGCGCTGCGCGCGCCGGCCACCAGCCACCCACCAGCGCTGCAAGCACACCCAGCACGCCATAGGCCAGAGCCGCTGTCGCGCTCCACTGCAGCGCAGGCTGCACGCCTGAAAAATAGCCCCCGCCCAGGTCGCCACCCAGCAACTGCAGCGCGGTGGCCGCCAGGGCGGTGCCCAGGGCAATGCCTGCGGTGCTGCCCACCAGGCCCAGCACGGCAGATTCGGCCAGCACCAGCGCCAGGCGCTGCCGTGGCGTGGCGCCCAGCACGGCCAGCAGCGCAAACTGTGGCGCACGCTGCGCCACACTCAGCGCCAGTACCGAGAACACCAGGAATGCCCCTGTGAACAGCGCCACCAGCGCCAGCACGGTCAGGTTAACGCGGTAAGCGCGCGACAAATTGCTGATGCGCTGCGCCGCATCGCCAGGCTGTGCAAACACCAACTGGCCAGGCCAGCCGGGCAGCGCACGCACGGACTGCTGCCACGCGCTGCGGTCTGTGCCGGGCTGCAGCTGGATGTCGATGCGGCTCAACTGCCCCGCGCGGCCCCACAAGTCCTGCGCCGCGCCAATGTCCATCACCGCCAGCGGCGCACCGCCCGCGGCCACCGTCCCGGCAACCCGCACTGGCAGCTCCTGCAGGCCTGCCTGCAGCAGGATGTACGGCACGGACTCGGCCGGGTTGCGCGGCGTGGCGGGCAAGCCCAGGGCCTGCAGAGCTGCCGCGTTGAGAAAGACGGTCGCCGGCGCAAATAGCGCCAACCGATCTTCCCTAGGCCACAGGCGCGGCATGAGCGCTGGCGCCATGCCAGGCAAAAGCAGTGCGTCCACTCCCAGCAGACGGAGCGCGGTGCGCTGAGGCGATGCCGATGCCGATGCCGATGCCGATGCCGATGCCGATGCCGATGCCGATGCCGCGCCAGGCGTTGAGGGATTGGCTTGCGGTGCCTGCGTTGTGGGTGGCTGCGGAACGGCCCGCGCGACTGCCGACAGCTCCAGCACCGGGCTGGCACGCGCCACCTGCGGGTGCGTGGCCAGCTGCCCATACAGCGCCTCGGGCAAAGAGCCTTGCATTGCCCGCAGCTCCAGGTCCGGCTGCCCGTTCACCGCCCGCACCGCCTGCGAAAACTCGTCCAGCGCCGAAGCATTGATCACATGCACTGCAAACGCCAGCGCAACCCCCAGCATCACTGCCACAACGGCCGCGGCGCTGCGCCAGGGATGGTGGCGAAGGTCCTGCAACGAGAAAGTGGTCAGCAACAATCGCATCGTGTGGATTGTGCAGTGCAGTGCAGTGCACTGCTGTGATGTCCCGAGCGCCTGCGGACGAGCCGATCGATCCAGCGCGCCCCCGCGCTACTCCGCCTGCCGCAGCTCGTCGATGAGTTCCGCGACGTTGTTCACTTTCAGTTTGTCGTACAACGACCGGATCTGATTGCGCACGGTGGAAGGAGACCGCTGCCGCAACCCTGCGATCTGCTTGTGCGTGTAGCCCTTGGCCATCAAATGCGCCACCGCAAATTCGTGCGGCGTCAGGCCGTCTGCCGCGCAGCGGGGGCGTGTCTTGATGAACAGCAAGTGGTGCTCAACACGCAGCGTGACGACCACGGTACGCCCGATGACACGCGGGAGCGCACTGTTGGCCGCCGCCATCACTGCTGAAGGCAGCACCTGTCCTCGCCAGCTGTCCCACTCAGCCAGCATCGCTTGCTTGAACACCGAATCCATGTGGTGCAACACGCCGCGACGGTCGGCGATGGCCGAGCCGATGTGGGCGTCGCGGCCCTGGCCGCCAAGTTGTTGCAGATGCACCCGCCGGCTCAAATCCAGCGCCTGATGAAAGTGCGGCATCAACAAGGCCAGGCGCAGACGTTCGGCTTCGGTGCAATAGGCCCTCGGGTTGGCGCGGAACAGGGTCAACCAGCGGGTGAACCGGGTCTCGGACGTGACGGCACCACTGATGAAAAAGTGGCACTGGCCAAACCGACGGCCGTAGTCGCGCAAGGGCTTCTGCGAGGGGTCCTTGAACCAGGAGTCGGCATGAAATGCCAGCGTGGACGTGGGCTGGCTGGAAACATCCATGGCCGCCGTGTCCAGGTGCTTGAGTTCCTCATAGGCCTGCAGCATCTCCACGGGCTGGTTGTGCAGGTGAATGGTGTGGATGTCGATGCCGCTGGCAGTCAATGTGGCAGAGCCCCACATCGCGGAGTCGAAGGGAAGGGCTGGCTTGAGCAGTGCCAGCGCCCCGTCCTGAAATTGATCGATTGGTAGCTCGTGGCTCAACCGGTACAGGTTCAGCAGCAAATCGTTGTAATCGCTCGGGACGGTAGTGGACATGCTTTGTTGGAGTGGCATAGCGACGTCGGAGGCCCAGACAGTGTACAAAAATAGTTCATTTGAATCATTTTGTATCTTTAGTGTCATTCATAGCATCGACGGTGAGTGAGGGCGCTGGTGTTTCCATGTCGGGTATGCGAGCGGAGCCTTCCTTGAAAAACTTCTAAAGGCAATGATTCCCATGAAATCGTCGATGCACCGCGTGAGAGCGCTTTTGTTTGTGGCTGGTCTGGCCGTCCTGACTGCTTGTGGCGGCGGCGGAGGGGGCGAAGACTCTCCACCACCCAGCGGAGCCAGCAGCGCCGGCGCGCCGCCCTCCATCATTGGCAAGACGCTCGTGCAAACCGTGCAGAGAAACGACGGATCGCCGAACGTGATCGGGGTGGGCAAGAAAATCACCTACAGCTTCATCGACGCCAACACGATCCGCGGAGAGGGCCTGTTCACCCATCCCACAACGAGCTGGAGCTACGGCCTCAACGGCAACGTGGCCACGGTGAAACTTGTGTATGCCGTGGGCTATGCCAACGACACCTTGACGTTCACCTCCCCAACGGGCGGCACGTACCGGTCGGAGACCGGGCTCAACAGCGGCACCAAGGGCTGGCACGAGGGCACGTTCACGGTGTCCACCTATGAGCAGGGCGCAGGCACTGGGTCCGGCACAGGCACAGGCACGGGAACTGGAACGGGAACCGGAACCGGAACAGCCACCACAGGCCAGGTCGTTGTCTGGACCAGCAATGCATCCAGCTCGCAGATATCCGTCACGATCGACAACAGCCTTGCAGGGACGCTGACACGCTATTTCACCGTTGGCAAGCCTGCCTGTGGCGAAAGCGGGGGAGTCACCAAAACGCTGACACCTGGCGTCCATACGCTGAAGGCGACGGCCGGCAATATGACCTGGGGGCCTAGCACCTTCACTGTCACAGCGGGCGGTTGCCTGTCTTATGAGCTGAAGTGACGAGTGTCTGGCTGCGCGGCATTGTGTAGGCAACCACTACGCGGTGTTCATCCCATCGCTGCGCAGCCGCAGCACCCGGTCGGCCCGCGCCGCAGCGGCGTCCGAATGCGTCACCAGCACCAGCGACGCGCCGTGCTCGCGCGTCTGCGCCAGCAGCAGGTCCATCACGCGGGCTGCGGTGGTGGGGTCGAGGTTGCCGGTGGGCTCGTCCGCCAGCAGCAGGGCAGGGCGGTGGACCAGCGCACGGGCGATGGCCACGCGCTGTAGCTGCCCGCCGCTGAGCTGCTGCGGCAGTCGGCCGCCCAGGTCGGCCAGGCCCACGGCATCCAGCATGCGTCCGATGCGCGCAGGGTCGGGGCGGCCCAGCAGCATCAGCGGCAGGGCCACGTTCTGCGCCACGTCCAGATGCGGCAGCACGTGGAAGGCCTGAAAGACGAAGCCCACGTTCGCGCGCCGCCACAGCGCGCGCTGCGTATCGTCGAGCGGCCCCAGGTCGGTGCTGCCATGGGTGATGTGGCCGGTGTCCCAGGTGTCCAGGCCCGCCAGGCAGTTAAGCAGCGTGGACTTGCCCACGCCCGAGTCGCCCACGATGGCCACGAACTCGCCCGGCGCGACGGTGAAGCTCACCTGCGCGAACACCGTCGTATCGCCGTAGTGCTTGCCCAGCTGTTCCACGCGCAGCCCGGCAGGGTTGGGGCTGGCCGATGGCGAGCCCGTGCCCTGTGCCGCGTGTACTGCTGCGGGCTGCGTCATGGTGCGCGCAGGTCCAACCGCTGCAGCACGGCCCGCACCAGGGCGGCCACGGCGTCGGGCTGGTCGCAGGCAATGGCCTGGCGCTGCGGCATGCTGCGCAGCCAGGTGATCTGGCGCTTGGCGAGCTGGCGCGTGGCGGCGATGCCGCGCTCGCGCAGGTGGGCCAGGTTGGGTGGCGTGCCCGGGGCGCCCGGTGTGCGGGCGGCCTGAAAGTCAAGCTCATCCCATACCTGGCGGTAGCCCACACAGCGCATCGAGGGCAGGTCCGGGTGCAGGTCGCCGCGTGCGCGCAGGGACTGCACCTCCTCGACAAGTCCTCCTGCGAGCATGGCGTCAAAGCGCTGGGCGATGCGCCCGTGCAGCCAGGTCCGGTCGTCAGGTTCCAAGGAAAAAAGGGCGCTGTCGCCCGCTGGCAGGGCGCTACCAGCTCCTTTTTTTGTAGTGTGAAAGCTCGACAGTGGCTGGCCGGACACGTGCCATACCTCCAGCGCTCGCTGAATGCGCTGGCTGTCGCCGGGCGCCAGGCGGGCCGCGGTCACCGGGTCTACCACCGCCAGTTCTGCATGCAGCGCAGGCCAGCCCAGTTCGGCCGCCTGGCCCTCGATCCGCGCGCGCACGGCGGGGTCGGCGGCCGGCATGTCGTCGATGCCATCAAACAGCGCCTTGAAGTACAGCATGGTGCCGCCCACCAGCAGCGGCAATGCGCCGCGGACGCGGATCTCGGCCATCAGGCGCGTGGCGTCCTGCACGAATTCGGCCGCGCTGTAGGCCTGCAGCGGGTCGCGGATGTCGATCAGGTGGTGGGGCACGGCCGCGCGCTCTTCGGGCGTGGGCTTGGCAGTGCCGATGTCCATGCCGCGGTAGACCAGTGCCGAGTCCACGCTGATGATCTCCACCGGCACGCCTTGCCGGCCCAGCACGGCGGCCAGGGCCAGGGCGCCCGCGGTCTTGCCGGATGCGGTGGGGCCAGCGAGGGCGATGGCGGGCAGGTGGGGGGGTTGTTGATCGGGCAGGGTCACGCGCGGGCTCCGAATTTTTGCACCAGCGTCCAGGAGATTACTGCCAGCACGGTGGACCAGAACCAGATGCCGTTGACCAGGGGCCACACCGTGCCGTCCAGGCGCGCACCCAGCCAGCCGCCAATGGCAAAGGCGGCCAGCATCATCATGAAACCATTGAGGGCCGACGCCACGCCCGCCGCCTGCGGAAACGGGCCCACGGCGCCGCTTTGCCCGCAGGGCTGGTGGATGCCGTGGCCCAGCATGAAGAGGTAGAAGGGCAGCGTCAGCGCCCACGGCTGGTGCCAGCCCAGGTGCGCGACCAGCGCCATCAGCGTGCCGCCGCTGATGCTCAGCGCCCCCGCGATAGCCACCGTGCGCTGCAGGCCGAAGCGGGCCAGCAGGCTGCGGCACAGAAAGGTGCCGCCAAAGTAGGCCAGGCAGGCCGACGCCATGGTCCAGCCGTACTGCGTGCGGGTGAGGCCGAGCACGTCGATGTACACGAACGACGACGCCGCCAGAAAGGTGAACAGGCCGCTGTAGGTGGCCGTGGTCTGCAGCGAAAACGCCCAGAACGTGGGGTGGCGCAGCACCTGCACCCAGGTGCCCAGCAGCACCCGCGGCTGCAGTGCGTGGGGGTTGCGCCGGGCCAGCGTCTCGGGCATGCGCAGCGCCACCAGGGCCAGCGTGACGACCGCATACACCGTGAGCGCCATCAGCGCCGCGCGCCAGCCCAGCCATTCACTGAGCAGCCCGCCCATGGGCGCGCAGATACAGGCCACGATGCCCAGCCCCGTGAGCGCCTTGGACATGGCGCGCGCTCCATCAAGCGGCGTGTACAGGTCGCGCACGATGGCGCGTGCGCACATCACCACCGCGCCCATCGCAGCGCCTTGGGCAATGCGCCACAGGATCAGCAGCGCCATCGTCGGCGCGAAAGCGCTGCACACGGAGGCCACGGTATAAATGCTCAAACCCGCCAGCAAGATGGGGCGCCGGCCGTAACGGTCCGACAGCGGGCCCCACACCATCTGCGAGCAACCGAACGCCAGCAGTAGCCCGCTGAGCGTGAGCTGGGCCGACGCCATGGGTGCTCCCAGGCTGCGGGTGAGCGCGGGCAGGGCGGGCAGGTACAGGTCGGTGGTGACGGGCTGGATGCTGAGCAGCAGGGCCAGCACCAGGATGGCCAGGCCGGGCGCAACCGTGGCGTTGGAAGCCGTGGGCACGGCGGTGGCAGAGGGGGCAGACATATCTGTCTGAGGGTACCAGATGGGGCTGCCTTGACCTGCGCCAAGGGCTGCCGCCGCGCCCCTGCCAAGGTGGCATTGATGCCCTGGTGTTGATGCTCTGGCAGACCGCAAGCCAGATCTTGTGGGCTGTCTATTTCAGCTTGAACAGCGACACCATCGCATCGCGATAAAGACTCTGCCCCACCGAATTGGTGTTGTGGTGCGACCCACCCTCCACCAGCACGAACTGCTTGGGCTCGTGGGCGGCCTCGTACAGCTTGCGGCCCAGGCTGGGCAGGATCAGACTGTCGTCGCTGCCGTGCACCACCAGCAGGGGCGAGCCGATCTCGGACACCTTGCGCACGGATTCAAAACGCTGCGTGATCAAGGCCGACACTGGCAGCCAGCCCCATTTGAAGGTGCTGACCACTTCCGGGATGCTGGTGAAAGTGCCTTCGACGATGGTGCCTTGCTCATCGTTCACCTGGCGCGCCAGGTCGATGGCGATGGCGCCGCCCAGCGAGTGGCCGAAGATGTAGCGGGGCTTGCCCGGCTGGTGCTGTGCCAGCCACTCCCACGCCGCGCGCGCGTCCTCGGCCGCGGTGGCTTCGGATGGCAGGCCCGCGCTGCTGCGGCCAAAACCGCGGTAGTCGATGGCCAGTACCGAAAAGCCCAGCTCCTGCATGCGCCGGATGCGGCCGGACGACCCCGCCACGTTCCAGCGTGCGCCGTGCAGGTACAGCAGGACCGGAGCGTCCGCCCGGTCGTTGGGCAGCCACAGACCATGGAGCCGCTCGGCCTTGCCGCTGTCGCTCGAGCGGAAGTCGATCCAGACGTCCGCCATGTCGTCGGTGGACTGCGAGCCACCCCAGCTGCGGTCACTGGGCTGGAAAATCCACTCGCGCTGCTTGGCATCGAGGGTGGCGCAGCCCGCCGAGACGGCGATGGCCAGCGCCAGGGAGATCAGGAGGGGGGTGCGTTTCATGAGAAGGACTGAGTGCCATCGTGTCGGAAAGTTCTGACACGGCAAGCAGGGTTTGTGCCTATCTCCCAGGAGAGGCCGCCAAATGCCCTGCAACTCCCCTTCTTTTCACCGCTTTGCACCCCAGGGTGGGGCCAGCTTGTGGTTACACCACGCCCTGCGCCAGCATCGCGTCCGCCACCTTCACGAAACCGGCGATGTTGGCGCCGTCCACATAGCTCACGCGGCCATCAGCATGTTTGCCGTAGCGCAGGCAGGCGGCATGGATGCCCTGCATGATCTGCAGCAGGCGCGCATCGACCTCTTCGCGCGGCCAGGACAGGCGGGCCGCGTTCTGGCTCATTTCCAGGCCAGATGTGGCCACGCCGCCGGCATTGCTCGCCTTGCCGGGGGCGTACAGCACGCCCGCCGCCTCGAAGGCCTTGGCTGCGTCGATGGTGGAGGGCATGTTGGCGCCTTCGGCCACGCAGATGACGCGGTTCTGGATGAGGGTGGCCGCGTCCTTGGCGTCCAGCTCGTTCTGGGTGGCGCAGGGCAGGGCCACGTCCACCGGGACATGCCAGGGGCGCACGCCGGCTTCGAACTTCACACCGGTGCGTTTGGCATAGTCGCTCACGCGGCCGTAGTGGTGGTTCTTCACGTCCATCAGGATGGCGAGCTTCTCGGTGGTGAAGCCTTCTTCGTCGATGACGGTTCCGCTGGAGTCGGACACGGTGATCACCTTGGCGCCCAGCTCCAGGGCTTTTTCCACCGCGTACTGCGCTACGTTGCCCGAGCCCGAGACGGACACGCGCAGGCCGTCGAACGAACGGCCCTTCTGCTTGAGCATCTCCTGCGCGAAGTACACCGTGCCGTAGCCGGTGGCTTCGGGGCGGATCAGCGAGCCGCCGAACGACAGGCCCTTGCCGGTGAACACGCAGTCGGCCCGGTTGCTCAGTTTCTTCATCATGCCGGCCATGAACCCCACCTCACGGCCGCCCACGCCGATGTCGCCAGCCGGCACGTCGGTGTCGGCACCCACGTGGCGGAACAGCTCGGACACGAAGGCCTGGCAAAAGCGCATCACTTCACCGGCGCTCTTGCCCTTGGGGTCGAAGTCCGAGCCGCCCTTGCCGCCACCCATGGGCAGCGTGGTCAGCGCGTTCTTGAAGGTCTGCTCGAACGCCAGGAACTTGAGCACCGACAAGTTCACCGACGGGTGAAAGCGCATGCCGCCCTTGTACGGGCCGATGGCCATGCTGTGCTGGATGCGGTAGCCCCGATTCACCTGCACCTTGCCGTGGTCGTCCACCCACGACACGCGGAACATCACAGTGCGCTCGGGCTCCACCAGCCGCTCCAGCAGGCCGTGCTCGGCATAGCGGGGGTGCTGGGCAATGAAAGGCCACAGGCTCTCCATGACTTCCGTGACAGCCTGCAGAAATTCGGGCTGACCCGGATTGCGGTGGGCCACGTGAGAAAGGAAGCTGTCTGCGGACTCGTATTTCATGTTTCTCAAGACTTTCTGAAGCAAAAAAGGCAGGCAAGAGCGCACTGCAACACGACATTATGTTCAAAAGTTATACGTTCATGCGGATGTCTCTGCACAATGGTGGGGAATGTGGCCCATGAAATGCCACATGTTGGTGCGTCTGGTGGGCGGCAAAACGCCGTCACCGGTTGGCGGGAAGGGCGTCACGGCCTTGTCACAAGGTCAGCCCACAGTTCGGCGGTTCTAAACACAACGAGGAGAAGAACATGCACATTTCTGGTGCGAAATTGGGCGCAGTGGCTTTGCTGGCCACGCTGGCAGCTTGTGGTGGCGACAACGACAGCCCGTACCCCACCCTGAACGGCGACCGCCCTCTGGTCATTGGCCACCGCGGTGCCGCAGGCTACCTGCCCGACCACACGCTCGAAGGCTACAAGCGCGCCATTGAGATGGGCGCCGACTTCATCGAACCCGACCTGGTGGCCACGAAGGACGGCGTGCTCGTTGCCCGCCACGAACCCAACATCACCGGCACCACCGATGTGTCCACCCGCGCCGAGTTCGCCAACCGCAAGACCAAGAAAATGGTGGACGGCGTGCAGGAAGAGGGCTGGTTCGTGTCCGACTTCACCCTGGCCGAGATCAAGACGCTGCGCGCCATCCAGCCGCTGTCGGACCGCGACCCGTCGTTCAACGGCAAATTCCAGATCCCCACGCTGGAAGAAGTGCTGGACCTGGCCAAGAACGAAGGCACCAAGGCGGGCCGCACCGTCGGCGTGTACCCCGAGACCAAGCACCCCACGTACCACGTCAACCTGGGCCTGCCGCTGGAAGACCGCCTGCTCACCATCCTGGCCAAGTACGGCTACACCACCAAGGGGTCGCCCGTCATCGTGCAGTCGTTCGAGGTCTCCAACCTCAAGTACCTGCGCACCAAGACCCAGATCCGCCTGGTGCAACTGGTGGATGCGAACGACGTGAACGCCGACGGCAGCATAGACCTGACGGCCCCCTACGACAAGCCGTACGACTTTGCCGTGGCGGGCGACAAGCGCACCTTCGCCAGCCTGCTGACCGCCGATGGCCTGAAGGAAGTCAAGACCTACGCCGACGGCATCGGCCCCTGGAAGCCGTACCTGATTCCTTCCAAGCAAGTGGACGCCAACAAGGACGGCAAGCCCGATGACCTCAATGGCGACGGCGCGATCGACGAGCGCGACCGCGTGATGATGGCGCCCACCGACGTGGTAAAGAACGCCCATGCCGTGGGCCTGATGGTGCACCCCTACACCTTCCGCAGCGAAGCCAAGCGCCTGTCATCGGACTTCAAGGGCGACCCCAAGGCCGAGTACAAGCTGTTCTACAACCTGGGGGTGGACGGCGTGTTCAGCGACTTCCCTGATACGGCCAAGGCGGCGCGGGACAACTGATCGGCAGATCGACGGGGACACGGCGACCTTGTGCCGTGCCACTGCTGCAAAAACAAAGCCCGCGACCGCGGGCTTTGTTTTTGTGTGTTCGGTGCGCTGTCACGCCGTTGCTGCTGCCGTTGATGATGCCGTTGATGATGCCGGTGCAGTTGCAGCTTTGGCGGGCTCCTGGGCTGCAAGCTGGTCGGCGGGCGGCAAATCCATCCATGCCCGCATGAGCGCAGGCTGCTTGCGCAGCCAGTGCGTGGGCATGGCCTGCGTGCCCCAGACGGGGATGCGGCCGGCGTATTCACCCATCACCCAGAACTGCCGAAGCGCCAGGCACGGGGCGATGGCCGCCAGGTCCGCCGCGTGTATGGCGCGTACTCCGGTGTAACCGGCCAGGTAGCGGTGCCAGCGTTCCATCACCGCGGCAGTGGCGGGTGTTTCAAGACTGCGCGGCAGCAGCACCCACAGGTACACGCTCAGCTCGTACGCCAGCAGGCCCGGGCCTGCGTCGTCGAAGTCAAAAAACGCGGCCACGCGGCTGCGCTCGGCTCCTTCGGGGTTGTCGTGGCTGTCGGCCATGAAGTTGTTGCTGCCGTGGCAGTCGCCATGGCAATGCACGCGGGTGAGGTTCGGCAGGGCCGCAAAGCGCGAACGCAGGTTCTCGGCCAAGGCCGTGAATTCGCGCTCCAGAGCTGCATCCACAGTGGGTGCGGTGAGCATGCGTTGCAGCGATGCTTCCAGCAGCAGCGGCAGGTCCAGCGTGTAGTGGCTTTCGGGGCCTGCGTAGCTCTGTGCTGCGCCATGCAACTGGGCCAGGCCCCGGCCGGTGGCTTCGATATCCACCAGCGATTCGCCGGGCGGGTCGCCCGGTAGAAAGTCGAACAGCAGCAGCGCCCGGGCACCTTCGGGCAGTGCCAGCACCACGCTGAAGGACCCATCTGCCGCGGGCAGCGGCGCGGCGACCGGAATGCAGTGCGCGCGCAGGTGGGTCAGCAGCGCGGTTTCGTAGGCGATGTTGGGGTCGCCGCGGGGCCGTTCGGCGCTCAGCCGGGCGATGGCGTGGAGTCCGCTGGCAAAGCGCAGTTCATAGACTTGGTTGAAGCCGCGCCGCAGCAGCACGCAGTGCGCCACAGGGCCCAGGGGCCAGCCGGCTTCCACGGCGCGCGCAATGGCTTCGCCCGTGGGGGTGGTCTGTGCGATGAAGTGGGGGTCGAGGGCGATCATGGCGGGCGCTTCCATTCCAGCAGGGCGGGCGATTCTGCCGGCAAACGGCGGCCCGCGGCTTAACGGCAGCCAAAGGTGGGCCCCAGGGGCCTGTCCGGCGCGCCCGTCAGAAGCCCGCTGCGAACCCCACGCTCAGCAGCGTGCGACCCTGTTGGCGGCCCACCGTGGCATCCAGCTGGCGACCCGGTGCCCATTCCCAACGCGCTCCCGCCTGAAACACGGGCGCGCTGTGCTGGACGCCGAAGGCCTCCACATGCGGCGTGATGGCGCCCCAGCTGCGCTCCAGGGACACGCCCCAGGTGCCACGCCAGGACTGGCCGCGCTCGCGCAGGGTGCCCAGGTTGGCGTTGGCCACACCCCACGGCGCGGCGCAGGTGCCGATGAGGTTCAGCGCCACCACGCTGCCCCCGCTGTGGCCCCCGGGCTGCCTGCGGTGGGTGATGCCTGCGGAGCTGGCGGCGTTGCAGCCGTCGGTCTGCGCGGGGCTCCACAGCCACTTGGCCTGTACCCCCTGCAGCGTGTGGCGCTCTCCCAAGTCGCGCGCCAGCAGGGCGCCCAGCTCCAGCCCTTCGATGGGCGTGAAGGCCGGCGCTGCATAGACGGTGCCGCGCTGCCCGCGCTGGCCTTCCCACCAGGCTTCGATGTGGCCCTGGCCCACCTCATCCACACCCGCATCGTCCACGGTGAGCGGACGCCCTGCGTGGGCGGGGGGCAAGGCCAGGCAGAGCGCTGCCAGTACGGCGGGCACTGCGGACATGGCGGGATGGGGCTGGCGGTGGTGGGACGGCTGCATTGGCTGGAAGACTCTGGCTATGCGAATAGCGCGGGGAACAGCAGTGTGGTTCTGGGAAGGGACCTACCGACCGCGCAGGAACAGCGCGTCCAGTTCCTTCATCGACAACTGCCGCCACGTGGGCCGGCCGTGGTTGCACTGGTCGCTGCGGTCGGTGGTCTCCATCTGGCGCAGCAGCGCGTTCATCTCGTCGATGGTGAGCCGGCGGTTGGCCCGCACCGCGCCGTGGCAGGCCATGGTGCCCAGGATCTCGTTGCGGGCGCGCTGCACCACGGTGGTCGCGTCGTGCGCGGCCAGTTCGGCCAGCACGCTGCGGGCCAGCTCGACCGGGTCGCCAAAGCCCGACGCGGTGGCCAGCGTGGTGGGCACGGCCCGCACGGCCAGGGTCTTGGGCGAGAACGGCACCACCTCCAGGCCCAGCAGGGCGAGGACCTCGGTGGATTCTTCGGCGGTGGCGACTTCTTCGGCCGTGGCGGCGAAAGTGGCAGGGATCAGCAGCGGCTGGCTGGCAATGCGCGCGCCGCTGTCCACCTGGGATTTGAGGCGTTCGTACACGATGCGTTCGTGCGCGGCGTGCATGTCCACGATGATCATGCCCTGCGCGTTCTCGGCCAGGATGTACACGCCGTGCAACTGTGCCACGGCGCGGCCCAGGGGCCAGGTGGTCTCTGGGGTGTCTCGGCCGGTGCCGGCGGGTGCGCTGCCTGCCATGGCATTGGCGCTGAGTGGTGCAGCGGCTGGCGGCGGGAACGCGGTAGCTGGAGAGCTCCAGGGCGGTGCCTCGGCCGATTCGCCAGCGGGCCTGTCCTGTCCTGGCTGCCCCAGCGGCCCCTGCGTGCCTTGCCACAGGGCCTGGCCGCCTGGCGCGCTGGCCGCAGCAGGGTCCTTGCGCGGGCCCCAGAGTGCCTGCAGGTCGGCCACCTGGTGGCCACGTTCTTCAAATCTGATAGCGGATTGCGCTTGCCAGGTGCGCGGTAGCGCCTGTTTTGACGTCACAACGGCAGCGCTGTCGTCCGCGGGGCTCGCATCGCCCTCGGCAGAGGCTGCGGCGGCTGCCGCGGCCAGCGCTGCGGCGCGTGGTGCGGCCAGCGCGTTTTCCACCGCATGGCGCACCGCCTGGTGCACTTCGCGGCTGTCGCGAAAGCGCACCTCGATCTTGGTGGGGTGCACGTTCACGTCCACGCGCGCCGGGTCGATCTCTACATACAGCGCATACACCGGCTGCTTGTGGCCATGCAGCACGTCTTCGTACGCGCTGCGCGCGGCGTGGGTCAGCACCTTGTCGCGCACGAAGCGGCCATTGACATAGCAGTACTGGTGGTCGGCGCGCGAGCGTGCGGCGTCGGGCAGGCCCGCGCGGCCGGTCACGACCACCGGGCCCACGCGGTGCTGTACGGCGACCGACTGCGCCACGAAGTCTTCGCCCAGCACGTCCGACAGGCGCCGCGCCAGCGCATCCTGCAGGCCGTTGGCGCTGGCCTTGCCCGGCACGAAGGTCGCGCGCCACTGCTCCACCAGCTTGCCTTCGTGCCAGATGGCAAAGCCCACATCGGGCCGCGCCAGCGCGTGGCGGCGCACGGACTCTATGCAGTGCGCAAGCTCCGTGGCATCGGTCTTCAGGAACTTGCGGCGCGCCGGGGTGGAAAAGAAAAGCTCCTTGACCTCCACCGTGGTGCCCGTGCCGCGGGCAGCAGGGCGCAGCTCGCCGCTGCGCGCGTCCAGCAAAAAGGCGTTGGCTTGCGCGGCAGGGCGCGAGAGCAGGGACATCTCGGACACCGAGGCGATGGCCGCCAGCGCCTCGCCCCGAAAGCCCATCGTGGCCACGGTTTCCAGGTCGTTCAGGTTGGTGATCTTGCTGGTGGCGTGGCGGCGCAGCGCCACAGGCAGTTCCTCGTGCGGAATGCCGCCGCCATCGTCTTCCACGGTGATCAGGCGCACGCCGCCTGCGGACAGCCGCACGGTGATCTGCGTGGCGCCGGCATCGAGCGCGTTGTCCACCAGCTCGCGCACCACGGACGCGGGGCGCTCCACCACTTCGCCGGCCGCGATCTGGCTGATCAGCTCGTCGGGCAGGTCGCGGATGGGGCGGCGAGGGGGGATGGGGGCGCTGGCCGGCAGGGCCGTGGCGAGGGGGGCGGTGGTGTCGTTCACCCGGTGGATTTTAGGGCCGGGCTCGCGCAGGGGCTTTGCGGGTCACCCCGGCGGGCTGGGGATAATGCCCGCTGCTTTTTTCAACACCAGCCCCATGGAACTTGTCACCTTTCTCATCGATTTCATCCTGCATGTGGACAAGTACCTCGAGGCGTTCGTGCAAGCGTACGGCCCGTGGGTGTACGCGCTGCTGTTTCTCATCGTGTTCGTGGAAACCGGCGTGGTGGTCATGCCGTTCTTGCCGGGCGACTCGCTGCTGTTCATCGTCGGGGCGCTGTGCGGGGCGGGGCTGATGAGCCTGCCCATCGCGTGCGTGGTGCTGATCGCGGCGGCCATCCTGGGCGACCAGTGCAACTACTCGATCGGGCGGTACTTCGGGCCCAAGGTGTTCCAGTGGGAGGACTCGCGCTGGTTCAACCGCCGTGCGTTCAACCAGGCGCATGATTTTTATGAACGCTACGGCGGCGTCACGATCATCCTGGCGCGCTTCATGCCCTTCATCCGCACCTTCGCACCCTTCGTGGCGGGTGTGGCCGAGATGAACCGTGCCAAGTTCACCGCCTTCAATGTGGGCGGTGCGCTGCTGTGGGTGCTGGGCATTTGCACCGCAGGCTACTTCTTCGGCAACTTTGCCTGGGTGAAGGACAACCTAGACAAGATCATCTGGGCCATGATCTTCATCCCCGGGCTGATCGCGATCTTCGGTGCCTGGCGCGCCGGGCGGGCTGCCAAGGCCGCCTGAAGCATCGCCCACAGGGCCCTCAAAGCAAAACTCCTGGCGCTCGGTGTACGAGTGCCAGGAGTTTTTTTACGCCGCCATCATTCGCCCGGGCGGGCGGTGATGGTGGTTGTGAAGCAAATTAACGGCGATATCCACGGCGTTGGTCGCGGTCTTCACCGATTTCATGCCCCACCAGCGCGCCGGCTGCTGCGCCGCCAATGGTGCCCACGGGGCCGCCGAAGATGGCATTGCCCGCGGCACCGCCGACCACGGCGCCTACGCCGGTACCCACTTGGGCATTGGTGGGGTTGGAAGCACAACCACCCAGGGCAAGGGCCGCGGTGCAAGTGGTCGCAAGGAGGATGTGACGGATTTTCATGGCAAGAGTCCTTTGTGGTGTGGATTCAGGCCTTGCAGCTGTGCAGCGGGTTCTGCTCAACTCGACCTGTGACTGAAATATCCCCCGCGCACCGTGCTGCTGGCGTAGGCAAGCTGGGGCGGAGCCTGTAGGACATGCCGCGCCGCGCCTGACGGCCAGGCGTGATCCGCTGGGGCCCGTACGTCGCGCAGCAATGCCGCAGCATTGCCCGTGGCGAGGTGATGGCAGGGGATGAACCGCAGCGTCGATTTGCTTCATTTCTTAGGGTTTACGAGGCGTCGCCCCCGTTGCCAAGCCTGCGGCGCAGACAGATCATTGATCGGTCATGAACACAAGCCGCGAACACAACGCGGCCAACCAGGGGATACCACGATGGGCCAGCACACCAACTCCGCGGGGCAAGGCCCCCAGCTCACCGTCGCGCAGCAGATCAGCCTCATCGTCGGGGTGGCGGTGCTGGCGCTGGTGATCGTCCTGGCGCTGAGCCTGGTGCGGGTGCAGACCCTGGGCCGCACCGTCGACCAGCTGGCGACCGAGCAGGTCGAGCGGCTGCAGCTGGCCCTGCGCTGGCGCAGCAACATCGCCGTCAACTCCACGCGTGTGTTCTCCATTGCGCAGAGCGACGGTGACGACCTGCAGAACTACTTCAAGGACATGGTGGCCGCCACCACGGCAGACACCAGCACGGTGCAAAAGCGCTACACCGAGCTCGAGAAAAGTCCCGAAGGGCTGCGCATCCAGGAGGAGCTGGCCGCCGTGCGCAAGAACTACCTGGAGGCCCGCGACAAGTCCCTGGCCCTCAAGAAGGCGGGCGACATGGCGCAGGCCAAGAGCTACGCCCTGGGCACGTTCGCACCGGTGCTCAACCAGTACAACACCGTGGCCGACAAGATGGTGGCCTACCAGGTGCAGCGCTCGGCCGAGCAGGCTGGCGAGGCGGCTTCGCTGATCAGTTCGTACCGCACGACGGTGCTGGTGGCGGGCGTGGCCGGGCTGGCGCTGCTGGTGGTGCTGTCGGTGGTGGTCGTGCAGCGCATCCGCCGGTCACTGAACGAAGTGGCCTCTGTGGCCCAGCGCATCGGCGAGGGCGATTTGTCGCAACCCATCCATGCGCAGGGCCGGGGCGAGGTGGCGCGGATGATGCAGGCGATGCAAACCATGCAGGCCTCGCTGGTGCGCATCGTGGGCGACGTGCGCCACAGCAGCGACAGCATTGCCACGGGCTCCAGCGAGATCGCCGCGGGCAACGCCGACCTGAGCCAGCGCACCGAAGAACAGGCGGCCAACCTGGAGGAGACCGCCGCGTCGATGGAAGAGATCACGAGCACCGTGAAGAACAACTCCGACACCGCGCAGCGCGCCGCGGTGCTGGCGGGCACGGCATCGGCCGCGGCCGTGAAGGGCGGCGAAGTGGTGGGCCAGGTGGTGGCCACCATGCAAGACATCTCGGCCGCGTCGCGCAAGATCACCGACATCATCGCGGTGATCGATGGCATCGCGTTCCAGACCAATATCCTGGCGTTGAATGCCGCCGTGGAGGCCGCCCGCGCGGGCGAGCAGGGCCGGGGCTTCGCGGTGGTGGCCAGCGAGGTGCGCAGCCTGGCCGGGCGTAGCGCCGATGCGGCCAAGGAGATCAAGGCCCTGATCAACGCCAGCGTGTCCAGGGTGGACGATGGCACGCAGCTGGTGAGCAATGCCGGCCAGAGCATGGAAGACATCGTCACACAGGTCAAACGCGTGAGCGATCTGATCGGCGAGATTTCGAGCGCGACGGGCGAGCAGACCATCGGCATCAGCCAGGTGGGCGAGGCGGTGACCCAGCTCGATCAGGTCACTCAGCAAAACGCCGCGCTGGTAGAGCAAAGCGCCGCAGCGGCCGACAGCCTCAAGCACCAGGCTTCGCGGCTGGCCCAGGTGGTGAGCGTGTTCCGCGTGTAGCTTTAAAGGGCTGGGCGAAAGAGCGGAACGTGTGCCAGGTGTTCAGCGCTCGCCCGGCTGCAGGCACAGGGTGACCAGCAGCGACGCAGGCTGCACGGCTTTCAGTGCATGCAGCATGCGCGGCGCCAGGTGCACGAAGTCGCCGGCGCGCAGTTGCTGCACCGTGCCCTCGTTCATGAACTCCACCACGCCTTCGATGCATTGCACCGTGGCTTCGCCCGGGGTCTGGTGTTCTTTCATGGATTTGCCCACCGGCAGCACCACGCGGATGACCTCGAGCTGACCCGCCTTCAGGATGGCGGTGGTGATGGATTCGGGCAGGTGATCACCCAGTGGGCGAACGCTGACGATCTGGCCGGATTGGGCGTGGGGCAGTGCCATGGCATGTCTCCTTGGGGGCCGTGGCGCACGGGTCTGCACAGAGGGGCGGGACTGCACGCGCGGTGTGGATGATGCAGGCTACTTTGCCCGCTCTTGGCGGTCCGCGCAAGGCAGGGGACCTGGAGTCTGTTGACGATCTCCATCCATCCCCTGCGAGATTGTCATCAGGCTCTTACACCGAGCGGCTGCGCGCCAGCGGCGGGTTCTTGGCAAAGTAGCGCGTGATACCGCGCATCAGCGCATCGGCCAGCTGCTCCTGGTAGGCGCTGCTGCGCAGGCGCTGCTCTTCTTCGGGGTTGCTGATGAAGGCGGTTTCCACCAGCACGCTGGGGATGTCGGGGGCCTTGAGCACGGCAAAGCCTGCCTGCTCCACGCGGGGCTTGTGCAGTTTGGCCATGCCGCCGATCTCGCCCAGCAGCACGCTGCCGAGTTTCAGGCTGTCGTTGATCTGCGCAGTGGTGCTCATGTCCAGCAGCGCGCGCTGCACATGCTGGTCCTTGGACTGCACGTTGATGCCGCCCACCAGGTCGGCCTGGTTTTCCTTGTTGGCCAGCCAGCGCGCGGCGGTACTGGAGGCGCCGCCCTGGCTCAGTGCGAACACGCTGGCGCCACGTGCGGCCGGGGTGGTGAAGGCATCGGCATGGATGGAGACGAACAGGTCGGCCTGCACGCGCCGGGCCTTTTGCACGCGCACGCCCAGCGGCACGAAGAAGTCGCCGTCGCGCGTGAGGAAGGCGCGCATCGGGTTGCCGCCCACCGTGGTGGCGTTGATGCGGTCGCGCAGCAGGTGGGCCACGCGCAGCACCACGTCCTTCTCACGCGTGCCGGCCGGTCCGATGGCGCCGGGGTCTTCGCCGCCGTGGCCGGGGTCCAGTGCCACGATGATGATGCGGTCGGTCTGCGTCGAAGTGGCCCTATTGGTTGTGGGGCGCGCAGGCTCGGCCGGTGGCGGCGCTGCGGCCACCACAGGTGGTGGCGGTGCACCGGGCGGCCCAGGGCGCTGGCTGCGCTGGGCGATCAAGTCCCCCAGCGGGTCGGTTTCGGCGGGCGGCTGGGGGCCGGTGCGTGCGGTGACGGTGGGCGGCGCAGGCAGCGTTTTGCCGGCGGCGGGTACGTCGCGCAGGCGCTCGGCGATCAGTGCTTCGAGCGGGTCCACCGGGGCGGCCGGGTACAGGTCGAACACCAGGCGGTGCTGGTAGGCGGCCACGGGCGGCAGGGTGAACACCTGGGGCATGGCGGCCTGCTTCAGGTCCACCACCAGGCGCACCACGCCGGGCGCGTTTTGGCCCACGCGGATGCCGGCGATGTTCGGGTCGTCGGGCTTGACCTTGGCCACCAGCTCGCGCAGTTCGGGGCTCAGGTCGATGCCTTCGATGTCCACGGCCAGGCGCGGCGGCGTGGTCACGAAGAACTGCTTGGCCACCAGCGCGCCGTCGGATTCGATGGTCACGCGGGAGTATTCAGGGGCGGGCCAAACCCGCACTGCGAGGATGGTGGCGCCACGGGCGATCTGCTGCGTGCCCAGCAAAAGGACCAGGCTGCCCGCCTGCAGCAGCGTGCGGCGGGATGGCTGGCGCGGCGCCGGGCGGGGGGGCAGAGTCATTCGTTCAGAGTCCTTGCAGCAGGTGGAGGCCGTAGGCCGTATGGGCGTGCACCGTGACGGTCCTTTCGGTATCGTCAATTGCTTCAATGTGTATAGCAAGGTCTGCAGGCGGCGTCAGCGCTGCAGCCTTTTCCGGCCATTCTGCCACCTTGAGGCCGGGGTTGGCAAAAATGTCCCTGAATCCGGCGTCTTCCCACTCGCGCGGGTCGTCGAAGCGGTAGAAGTCGAAGTGCCAGACCGTGGTCGCATGCGGCGCAAGGCCCGGCGCCTCGTGCGGCTCCACCACGGCGTAGGTGGGGCTCTTGATGCGGCCCTCCACGCCCAGGGCACGCAGCAGGTGGCGCACCAGCGTGGTCTTGCCGGCGCCCAGGTCGCCGTGCAGCGTGACAAACGCGTTGGCCAACTGGGGCTGCGCGGCAAGGCGGCGGGCAAAGGCGGCGGTGTCGTCCTCGCTGTGCCAGGTGAAATGGCGGGCGGGTTCGGCGGCGCCGGGCGTGCCGCTTTCTACAATCTGGCCGGTATGTGGTGCAACAGTCAACTCGTTCCTCAAATGCAGGAGTGGGCCCGCGAACTGGGATTTTCCCAAATCGGCGTGGCGGGGGTGGACTTGTCCGCTGCAGAGCCCGGGCTTTCGGCCTGGCTGGCGCAGGGGTTCCATGGCGAGATGCATTACATGGCATCGCACGGCCTCAAACGCGCCCGCCCGTCCGAGCTGGTGCCCGGGACGGTGAGCGTGATCACGGCGCGCATGGATTATTTGCCGCGGTACACCGGGCAGGCGGCGGGCCAGGGTTCGGCGGAAGAAGGCAGCCAAGGCGCGGGGCCCGCCTGGCAGGCCCACGAGCTGGCACGGCTGACCCGCCCGCACGAGGCCATCGTCTCGGTCTATGCCCGGGGGCGTGACTACCACAAGGTGCTGCGCGCCCGGCTGCAGAAGCTGAGCGACCGCATCGCCGAGGCCATCGGCCCGTTCGGCCACCGCGTGTTCACCGACTCCGCCCCGGTGCTGGAGGCCGAGCTGGCCGCGCGCAGCGGGCAAGGATGGCGCGGCAAGCACACGCTGGTGCTCAACCGCGAGGCGGGGTCGATGTTCTTCCTGGGCGAGATCTACGTGGACATGGCGCTGCCCGAGAGCGCGCCCGTCACCGCGCATTGCGGCAGCTGCAGTGCCTGCATCGACGTGTGCCCCACGCAGGCCATCATCGCGCCGCACCGCATCGATGCGCGGCGCTGCATCTCGTACCTCACCATCGAGCACGCCGGGGCCATACCGCTGGAGCTGCGGCCGCTGCTGGGCAACCGCATCTACGGCTGCGACGACTGCCAGCTCATCTGCCCCTGGAACAAGTTCGCGCAGGTCAGCCGGCTCCCCGATTTCGACGAGCGCCAGGGGTTGTCGGGCCAGCAGCTGGTGCATTTGTTCGCGTGGGACGAGGCCACCTTTTTGCGCATGACCGAGGGTGGGCCCATCCGGCGCATCGGGCACGAGCGCTGGCTGCGCAATGTGGCGGTGGCGCTGGGCAATGCGCTCAAGGCCACGGGAGATGGCAGCTTGCGGACGGCGCTGCAGTCGCGGGCGGACCATGAAAGCGCCCTGGTGCGCGAGCACGTGGCGTGGGCGCTGGGTCGGGAGTTTGAATGAAAAGGGCCTCTGCCGCTTGATGGGTAAGCGCTAGCAGCTATCAAAATGATAGTTGGTGCATCAACGCATCAACGCATCAACGCACCAGCAGCCCCGCGCTTTTGAGCGTCTCCACCAGCCCCTGCGCAAACCGCTCGTAGCCTGTAGCGTTGGCGTGGATCTGGTCGGACCGCAGGCTCGCGTCGGCCAGCACCGTGGACCAGCCCTTGCTGTGCAGGGGGATCTTCAGCTCGCTGGCAATCTCTTCGTACATCGCATGGTCGCTCAGCAGGCCGGCCGAGGCTGCCAGAAACGACAGCTCGGGCACGGCCACCAGCACCACCTGGGCGCCGCTGGCGCGGGCCTGCGTGCAGATGCTGCGGATGTTGGCGCGTGTGGCGGTGGCGCTCTGGCGGCGCAGAAAGTCGTTGCCGCCAATGCCGACGATCACGAGCGCCGGCTGGTGCTTTTGCAGTAGTGCGGGCAGGCGCTCCAGCGCCTGGGCCGAGGTGTCGCCCGACACGCCGCCGTTGACCACCTTCCAGCCCGTCAGCCGCTGCAGTACGGCAGGGTAGGCCGTATCGGCCGATGCGCCCACGCCGGAGGTCAGCGAGTCGCCCAGCGCCAGCACGGTGGCATCGGGTGGCACCGCCTGGCCGCGCGGGGCCTTGCGGCCGCAGGCGGCCAGGGGCGCAGCGGCGAGCAGAGCCAGGCCCGCCATCAGCGCGCGGCGGCGCGCCAGGGTGGGATTGGCATGGGTGCCAGGTGCGGCAGGGCAGGCATCGGTCATCGCAGGAACCCCAGGGCAAATGGCAGGCTCACCATGCCAAGCAAGGTGGACATGGTCACCAGGCCGGCCACATACGGCCCGTTGTAGCCCATGCGGGCGGCCAGCACGTAGCAGGTGGAGGCCGTGGGCAGGGCCGAGAACGCCAGCAGCATCGTGGTCTGCACCGGGTTCAACCCGAACAGGCGCGCCATGCCGAAGGCGATGAGTGGTTGCACCAGGTGCCGAATGGACAGCACGGCCACGCTGAGCGTCTTGCCCCGCGTGAGCAAGCCAAATTCCAGGCCCGCGCCGGCGGCCATGAGCCCCAGCGCCAGCGACGCCGCGCTGATGCGGCCCACGGTGGGCGCCGCCCAATCGGGAATCTGAAAACCGAGCAGGTTGGCCACCAGCCCCGACAGCGTGGCCACGATGAGCGGGTTGCGCGCCAGTTCGCGCAGAAAGCTGTGCTTGCCGTTGCGCGCCATGGGCCACACGGCGGCCACGTTGAACAGCGGCACGCACACGCCGATCAGCACGGCGATCATGAGCAGCCCCTCGGTGCCCGCCAGGCGCTCGGCAATCGCCAGGCCAATGAAGGAGTTGAAGCGGAACGCCACCTGCGCGCTGGCCGCATGGTCGCGCACATCGATGCGCTTGCCCACCCAGGGCCAGTGCGGCAGGCTGTAGGCCAGCGCAATGCCGATCAGCCCCGACAGCAGCCCCGCCGCGATCAGGCCCGAGGCGGCGCCGATGTCCACCGGGCTCTTCACGATGGACTGGAACAGCAGCACCGGAAAGAGCAGGTAGTACACCAGGCTCTCCACCGGTTGCCACACCGACCGGTTCAGCGCGGTGTACCGGCAGATGAGGTAGCCGCACAGGATGAGAGAAAAGTCGGGGAGCAGGAGCTGGGCGTAGTTCACCGCCTGAGAATACTTGATGCCGGACAGGACTTGGGGTTAGCCCTTATGTGGAATCCGCAGGCTGCCGCAGCACGCATTGCGCATACCATCGGCGCTGTCTGTCTGTACCCCCGCACGAAGGAGAACTCGAATGCATCGTCGTCAATGGCTTGCTCTGACTGTACTGGCCGCGGCCGCCGGATCGGCCGCCGCCCAGGGATACCCCAACAAGGTGATCAAGCTGCAGGTGCCGTTTGCACCCGGCGGCACCACCGACATCATTGCGCGCGTGATCGCCGACCCCCTGGGCCGTGCCCTGGGTCAGAGCGTGATCGTGGAGAACAAGGCCGGTGGCGGCGGCATCGTGGGCGCGTCGGAAACCGCCCGCTCGGCACCGGACGGCTACACGCTGGGCATCGCCACCGTGTCGACCACGGCGGCCAACCCCGCCATCAACCCCAAGACGCCGTACAACCCGCTGACGGACTTCACGCCTGTCATCAACATCGCGGCCACGCCCAACATCATTGCGGTGAACCCCAACTTCCCCGCCAAGGACTACAAGGCCTTCGTGGCAGAGCTCAAGAAGTCGCCCGGCAAGTACTCGTACTCGTCGTCGGGCACGGGCGGCATCGGCCACCTGCAGATGGAGCTGTACAAGAGCCTGTCGAACACCTTCGTCACGCACATCCCCTACCGTGGTGCTGGCCCTGCGCTGAACGACACCGTGGCCGGCCAGGTGCCGATGATCTTCGACAACCTGCCCTCGGCCCTGCCGTTCATCAAGGACAACCGCCTGGTGCCCATCGTGGTGGCAGCGCCCCAGCGCGTGGCAGCCCTGCCCAACGTGCCAACGTTCAAGGAACTGGGCCTGGAGCCTGTGAACCGCATGGCCTACTACGGCATCGTCGGCCCCAAGGGCCTGCCCAAGGACATCGTGGACAAGATCAACGCCGGCGTGCGCAAGGCGCTGGAAGACCCGGCCGTGAAGAAGCGCATCGAAGAGACGGGCTCCATCGTGCTGGGCAACACGCCCGAGCAGTTTGCCGAGCAGATCAAGGCTGAGTTTGCTGTGTACAAGGAAGTGGTCGTCAAGCAGAAGCTGACGCTGGAATAAGCACACCGCACCACTGACAGGGGTGCCTCGCGCAGCCTTGCCCCAGCCGCCCGCTCACCCGGGCGGCTTTGTTTTTGGGGGCGGGCATTCCCGGCCCTCGGTACGGCACAGCGCCGCGGTTTTACGTGCTATCGTTTTTCCATGTCCGATGCCAGCCTGAATGCGATAGATGCCTTTGTCGACGCCCTCTGGCTGGAGGACGGCCTCTCGCGCAACACCCTGGCGGCCTACCGGCGCGATCTCACGCTGTATGCGCAGTGGCTGGCCGCGCAGCAGCCTGCCGTGGCCCTGGACGACACGGCCGAGCACCACCTGAACGGCTACTTTGCGGCGCGGCACGCAGAGACCCGCGCCACCACGGCCAACCGGCGGCTCACGGTACTGCGCCGCTACTTTCACTGGGCGCTGCGCGAGCGCCGCATCACGGCCGACCCCACGGTGCGCCTCACCGCCGCCCGCCAACCGCTGCGCGTGCCCAAGACCCTGTCGCAGACGCAGGTGGAGGCGCTGCTGAACGCGCCCGACCTGGGCAACCCGCTGGGCGTGCGCGACCGCACCATGCTGGAGCTGATGTACGCCAGCGGCCTGCGCGTGACCGAGCTCGTGACGCTCAAGACCTTTCAGCTGGGCCTGGCCGAAGGCGTGCTGCGCGTGATGGGCAAGGGTGGCAAGGAGCGCCTGGTGCCCTTTGGCGAGGTGGCCCGCCAGTGGCTGAACCAGTACCTGCAGGAGGCGCGCGGCGCCATCCTTGGCGGTCAGCAGACGGACGACCTCTTCGTCACCCAGCGAGGCAGCGGCATGACGCGGGTGATGTTCTGGGTCATCGTCAAGAAATGGGCGGCCGTGGCGGGCATCACCGTACCGCTGTCGCCCCACACGCTGCGCCATGCGTTTGCCACCCACCTGCTCAACCACGGCGCCGACCTGCGCGTGGTGCAGCTGCTGCTGGGGCATGCCGATATTTCCACGACCACCATCTACACCCACGTGGCGCGGGAGCGGCTCAAGGTGCTGCATTCGGAGCACCATCCGCGCGGGTGACGCAGCGCTGCGGTGCGTGGTAGTGCGGTGCCAGATCTGATTTCACACAACAACACAAGGAGACGAAAGCATGAAGAAGAAACTGATGGCAGGCGCATTGCTGCTGGGGTTGGCCACCCTGTCCATGGCCCAGGGCTGGCCGTCGGCCAAGCCCATCCGCCTCATCGTGGGCTACCCGCCCGGCGGGGGCATCGACTTTGCCGCCCGCACGGTGCAGGTGCCGCTGCAGGAAGCGCTCAAGCAGCAGATCGTGGTCGACTACAAGCCGGGCGCGGGCGGCATGCTGGCCGCGACCGAGCTCACGCGCGCAGCGCCGGACGGCTACACCATCCTGCTGGCCAACACCGGACCGTTCGCCATCGCGCCCTACCTGCAGCGCAAGATGCCCTACGAGCCGCTCAAGCAGTTCAGCTACATCGGCCAGATCAGCCAGGGGAGCTACATCGCCGTGACACGCCTGGACCACCCTGCCAAGGACCTCAAGGACTGGGTGGCCTGGGCCAAGGCCAACGCCGGCAAGGTGAACTTCGCGTCGGGCGGCGCGGGCACGTCCACGCACTTGAACGGCGAGCTCATGAACCAGGCCACCGGACTAGATGTGACGCATGTGCCGTACAAGGGCAGCGCGCCGGCGGTGCAAGACCTGATCGGCGGCCAGACGCAGTTGCTCATCGATGCGGGGCCGGTGCTGCTGCCGCAGATCAAGGGCGGCAAGCTCAAGGCGCTGGCCGTGACCGGGCCCCGGCGCGACCCGCAGCTGCCCGATGTGCCCACGGTGGGCGAGCTGGGCCTGGGGGCGATGGAGTCGGTGGGCTTTCAGGGCCTGGTCGGGCCTGCGGGCCTGCCCAAGGAGGTGGTGGACAAACTCAGCGCCGAGCTTGCCAAGGTGCTGGCGCAAGCGGACATCAAGGCCAAGTTCGCGGCCACGGGCTCCGAAGTGCATTCACTGGGCCCGGTGGAGTTTTTCAGCTTCGTGAAGGGTGAGAACGAGAAATGGGCCAAGCTCATCCGCGAGCGCAAGCTGGAACTCGATTGATGGATTGATGAGTTGATGACTGGATGAACTGGCGAGCTGCACGCCGCCGGACCGGCGGCGGTGCTTGCGGGTCACGTGGCGGCGCTGCGGCGGTTGCTACGCGTCACGCAGCGAGATGCACCGGAATACATCGCACAAAGCAGAAAGCAAAATGAAAAAAGCCCTGTCGAGCAGGGCTTTTTGCAGGGGCAAACGCTTGTCACGGCGCTGAAGCGCTCACGCAGCGGTTGATCTGCCTACTCGTCGTTCAAGCCTTCAGCCCAGGTCAGTGCCTGCAAGTGGGCCCAGTTGACTTGGCGGTTGGACAGGTGCAGCGCATCTGCATTCTTGGCAAAGGCCACTTCGTCGCCGCTTTCGCAGGCGATGGTCAGCTCCAGGAACGGCGCGAACACGCCCGTGCGGCGCAGCAGCGCGTCCATCACGGGTTCGGGCAGGGCCACGGACTCCAGGGCCTTTTCCAGCGGCACGCCCAGCATGGTGTCCAGCAGCGAGAACACGCCCACCACGAAGGCGTTGTCGCATTCTTCGGGCGGTAGCAGCTCGGCAGCCAGCAGCTCCATCAGGCGGCCGCGCACCACGGCGGTCTGGCCCACGGCCGGCGGCGCACCGCCCGCGCGGGTGGTGGTCATCAGCAGGGCCGCCCAGCGGAACAGCTTCTTGAGCCCCAGGATCATCACCGCGTGGCGGAACGAGGTGATCTCGCACGACAGGCCAAAGCCCGACGAATTGATGAACCGCAGCAGGTTGAAAGACAGCGTGGGGTCTTTCTTGAGCAGGTCTTCGATCTCGGCCGTCGTGGCCTGTTTGCGCACCAGGTTGATCAGCTGGATGATGGTGGCCTGCGACGGGCGGATGGTGGTGGCCTTGACCAGCGCGGGCTTGGCGAACCAATAGCCCTGGAAGAGCTTCACACCCAGGCCGCGCATCAGTTCGTACTGCTCGGCGGTTTCCACCTTTTCGGCGACCAGGGTGGCCTTGCTGTGGGTGGTGGCGAACTTGACCAACGGCGTGGCCAGTTCGGGCTTGAAGGCCATCATGTCCAGCTTGACGAACGCGGCCAGCGGCAGCCAGCTGGTGTAGGCGCGGCGCAGGGCCTGTTGGTCGAACGCCAGGCGAAAGCCGCGTGTGCGCAGGGCTTCGAGCGTGGGCAGGCGGCCTTCGATCTCTTCGGCCGTGGCGCCGTCGGGAAGGGGGGGCACCTCCAGCACCACCTTTTCAGGGTGGATCAGTTCCAGGTGGCCGCCCGAGAGGCTGTCGTGCGTGCAGTTGATGAAGACAGTCTTCTTGCCCACCAGCGCTTCGGTGCCCGCGTACGACAGGGCGTTGAAGAGCAGGGCCGCATCGCTGGCGGCGGTGTGCGCGTCGGAGGCGGTGGAGCGGTCGAACAGCTCGTAGCCATAGACCGCGCGGGTTTCGTCCACGATGGCCTGACGCGCAATGATGGCAATGTTCTCGTCGACGGGTTCGAGCGCAGGAGCAACTGCTTCGGGGGCGTCTTGTTCGGGTGAGCTGGACATGGGGTCTGCGGTAGGGTTTGCGGGGCTGCGTTGATTCTAGACCCCACAGCCGCCGCAGCCCAGCACTGGTTTGCAGGTGTGCGGCCGCTGCGTCACGCCGTGACCTGGTCCGCCCAGGCCAGGGCCTGTAGGTGGGCGAAGTTGATCTGCTGGCTGCTCAGGTGCAGCAGGCCGGCCGTGCGGTCGAAGGCTGCGTCGTCGCTCGACTCGCACGCCTCGGCCAGCGTGAGCAGGTCGCCCAGGAAGCCTTCGCGGCGCAGCAAGGCCGCGGCCACGGGCTCTGGCACGTTGAGCAGGCCGAGCGCGGATTCCATAGTCATGGACAGCATCACGTCCAGCAGCGAGAAGATGCCCACCACGAAGGCTTGGTCGGCTTCTTCCGGGGGCAGGGTTTCCAGCGCCAGCAGCTCCATCAGGCGGCCGCGCTCCACGGCGGTCTGGCCCACGGACGACGGTGTGCCGCCAGCGCGCGAGGCCGTGAGCAGCAACGCCGCCCAGCGGAACAGCTTTTTGAGGCCCATGAGCATCACCGCCTGGCGGAAGGACGTGATCTCGCGCGACAGGCCGAAGCCCGCCGAGTTGATCAGGCGCATGAGGTTGAAGGCCAGGCCCGCATCCTTCTTGAGCGTCTCTTCGATGTCGTCCGTGCTGGCCTGTTTGCGCACCTGGTTGATGAGCTCGATGATGGCCCCCTGCGACGGGGTGAGCAGCTTGGCCTCGACCAGCGCGGGCCGCGCGAACCAGTAGCCCTGGAACAACTGCACGCCCTGGCTGGACACCATGTCGTACTGCTGGGCGGTTTCGACTTTCTCGGCGATCAGTTCGGCCTTGGAGTTGCGTCCCGCGTAGCTGATGAGCACGGCCAGCTGGTCTGGGGCCAGTACGGAGAGGTCGAGCTTGATGTAGTCCGCCAGCGGCAGCCACGGCGCGTAGGCCGACTGCAGCACCGTGTGGTTGAACGCGAGGTGAAAACCCCGGTCGCGCAGCTCGGCCAGGATGGGCATGCGTGTGGCGACTTCTTCGGCCGCGGTGTGGCCCAGCGGCGGGATCTCCAGCACCACCTTGTCCGGGTCCAGCAACTCCAGGTGGCCGCCCGAGAGGCTCTCGTGGGTGCAGTTGACGAAGATCAGCTTCTTGCCCACCAGCTCTTCGGTGCCCGCGTGCGACAGCGCGGTGAACACCAGGATGACATCGGTGGCCGCGGTGTGCGCGGCGCCGGTGCGCGAGCGGTTGAACAGCTCGTAGCCCACCACCACCTGCTGCGCATTCACGATGGCCTGCCGCGCGATCATGGCGACCGACGTCTGGCTGCCAGGGGGCGGGGGGGTGAGGGTAGCGCCGGGAGCAGTGGGTGAGGTCATGGGTAGAGTATGAAAGAAAGAGGGGCTGACATCAAAGGCGCCGGCGCGGCGGATTGTAGGAGGCTACGCCGGACGGCCCCGTGCGCCGGGGTCAGATCTGCTGCAGCCAGCGAAGTTCGTTGTCGGTAAAGCCTGCCTTGCGGCGTGCGGCCTCGTTGAAGGGGGGCTTCAGGCGCGGCGCCTCGTACTCGGTCACCAGTGTGCCGTAGTGGGTCTCGGGGTCGTGCCCTTCGCGCTCGCACAGCCAGCGGTACCAGTGATTGCCGATGGCCACATGGCCGACCTCGTCGCGCAGGATGATGTCCAGGATGGCCACTGCCGCCAGGGCGTCGGGTGCGCCCACCTGGCGCAGCTTGGCCTGGATCTGCGGCGTGGCATCGAGCCCCCGGGCCTCCAGCGTGCGCGGCACCAGCGCCATGCGGGCCAGGATGTCGTGGCTGGTCTTCTCGCACATCGTCCACAGCCCCTGGTGGGCCGGAAAGTCGCCGTAGTCATGCCCGTGGCTGCGCAGGTGGTCGCGCAGCAGTCTGAAGTGCCGTGCCTCTTCGGCCGCCACCAGCATCCAGTCGAGGTAGTAGGCGCGCGGCATGCCGCCAAAGCGCCAAACGGCGTCCAGCGCCAGGTTGATCGCGTTGAACTCGATGTGCGCAATGGCGTGGATCAGCACGGCGCGGCCCTCGGGCGTGGCCGGAGAGCGCCGCGCCATGTCGGTGTGGCGCCGCAGCTCCGGCCGTTCGGGACGGCCCGGCAGGTCCCGGTCGTGGGTGCCGTGCGGCAGGGTAGGGGTGCTATCTGCTATCGAAAGCGTAGCTGCTTGCGCATGCAGGTCCAGCGCGGCAGCCGCTTTTTGTTCAGGGTCCGCAAGGCACAAGACCTGCAGTGCACGGTGGCGAAGCTCCATCCTTACAATTCTAGGCCTTGCCACCGGGCCCATCGTGCACGCTTTTGTAACGCCGGCCGGGGGCGTGTGGGCACCAACACAGGGCGGCTGGGCGTGCCGACCATCACGGAGACTCTTGCATGGCGATATACGAACTCGATGGCATGGTGCCCCAGCTGGCGGCATCGGCGTGGGTGGCCGACAGTGCCCAGGTGATGGGCAACGTTGTACTGGGGGAAGACACCAGCGTGTGGTTCGGCACGGTGATCCGGGGCGACACCGAGACCATCACCATCGGCGCGGGCTCTAACATCCAGGATGCCAGCGTGCTGCATGCCGACATCGGCAAGCCGCTGGTGGTGGGCGAGCGCGTGACGGTGGGCCACCAGGTCATGCTGCACGGCTGCACCATCGGTGACGAGACGCTGATCGGCATCGGTGCCGTGGTCCTGAACGGCGCCAAGATCGGCAGGCACTGCCTGGTGGGGGCCGGCGCGCTGGTCACCGAGGGCAAGGAATTTCCCGATGGCTCCATGATCATCGGCAGCCCCGCCAAGGCGGTGCGCGAGCTCACCCCCGAGCAGATCGAGGGCCTGCGCCAGAGCGCCCAGCACTACATCGACAATGCGCGCCGTTTCCAGAACGGCCTGCATAAAATCGGCTGAAAAGATTGACGAACCCCTGAGCCACTTCGCGGCTGTCCGCCTCTCTCGCTGCGGGAGGCGGCGCACCCGGGTGGCCTGGCGACACCAGTTGCAGGGGGCACTCACTGGGCCGCGCCGGTTTAGCGGCTGGCTGGTGGTGCGCAATGTGATGGATGGCACCTTCTAAGTGCCGGTAATTTTTGGGAATTTTTTGCGTGTCTGAACTTCACAAGTTTCTTTTCGACGGTCTGCCCGTGCGCGGCATGATCGTGCGCCTGACCGATGCGTGGACCGAGATCCTGCGCCGTCGCGCCAACAACACCAGCGGCGGTGCCTACCCCGCGCCGGTGAGCGAGCTGCTGGGCGAGATGGCCGCCGCCGGTGTGCTGATGCAGTCCAACATCAAGTTCAACGGCGCGCTGGTGCTGCAGATCTTCGGCGACGGCCCGGTGAAGCTGGCGGTGGCGGAGGTGCAGTCCGATCTGAGCCTGCGCGCCACGGCCACGGTGAACGGCGAGCTGCCCGACGGCGCACGCTTGAGCCACATGGTCAACGTGGCCGGCGGCGGGCGCTGCGCCATCACCCTCGACCCGAAAGACCGCCACCCCGGCCAGCAGCCCTACCAGGGCGTGGTGCCCCTGCATGGCGACCACCGCGAAAAGCTCGAGCGCCTGTCGGACGTGCTGCAGCACTACATGCTGCAGTCCGAGCAGCTCGATACCGTGTTGGTGCTGGCCGCTAACGACCAGGTGGCCGCAGGCGTGTTGATCCAGCGCATGCCCATCAAGGGCGAGGGCAACTTGGCCACCAGCCTCAGCCACAGCGAAAACGAAGACCAGATCGGCCACAACGAGGACTACAACCGCATTGCACATCTGGCGTCCAGCCTGACGCGCGAAGAGCTGCTCACGCTGGACGTCGACACCATCCTGCGCCGTCTGTTTTGGGAAGAAAAACTGCTGCGTTTCGAGCCGCAGCAGGGTGACCAAGGCCCCCGCTTCGCATGCACCTGCAGCCGAGAGCGCGTGAGCAGCATGCTGCGTAGCCTGGGCCCCGAGGAGGCCGAGAGCATTCTGGCCGAGCGGGAGGACATCGAGGTGGGCTGCGAGTTCTGCGGGCAGCAGTACCGCTTCGACGCGGTGGATGCAGCGCAGATCTTTGTGTCGCCCGCAGCCAGCCAGCCTCCGGGGCCGAGCGGGATCCAGTAAACCGGCCCGTTGACGTCCATGCGGTCGTTGCTGGGGCATCTCCAGCTTCAAGTCGCCGGGTTACCTACGCCGTGGGGCCGGGTGCCGCTTGGCTGGTGCGGCTGACGTTGCGCACTTGGCAAGGGCATTGGGCGATTTATGTGACGCGGCGTACCCGCTCGCGCACCCGCCCTGACCATCGTTGACAATCGCGCGCCTTTTTTTCTTGCGCCGCCCGCAGGCGCACACCTAAGATCGGCCTTCTTTGCGCGAGGGTGGCCGGCGTTGCCGCTGGTGGCTATCGTTTTTCAGGGCGTACTCCGGGCATCGTCTCGGGTTCGTGGGGACTTCGGGCGGTGTTGCAAGAGGGGTTATGGATATTCTTCGTCGGGTATGGGGTGGGGCACGACGCGCTGCGGCGCCGTCGCTGGAGCTGGGTGACAGCGCCTCGGGGCGCGACTCCCTGCGCGCCGACACCCTGCTGGCGGCGCTGGATATCGACGCCGCGATCAACGCGCACGAGCGCTGGAAGACCCACCTCATGGACTACCTGGAAGGCCGCACGACCCACGGCCTGGACCCCGCCGAAGTGCGCCGCAGCGACCGAGGCGCCCTGGGGCGGTGGCTGCACGGCCTGGGCGGCGAACTGCTGAGCGACCAGCCCGCCTATGCCGTGCTGATGGCGCGCCACCAGTATTTTCATGAACAGGCGGCGCTGCTGGTGGAACTGGCTCAGCAGGGCGAGTGGGACAAGGCAGTGCAGGTGCTCAACGGCGGCTACCGTTACGGGTCGGGTCAGGTGGTGCTGTTGCTCAAGGAACTCAAGCGGGGCCTGGTGCAGCAGCCGCAGGCCTGAGGGGCTGGCGCCGATGGGCATCGGACGGAGGCTGCGTCCAGCCGCGGGTGCTGCCCTTCATGCAGGGGCCGACGCTGACCGCTGAACCGCCCGTGTGGAAGATGGGCGGCCGTTGCCTCAGCCGCTCTGGCTGTCGCGCCCCGTCAGTGCAGTGAAAAGGCGGTGCTCGCATTCCGGGTCGCTGCATTTCTCGCAGTTCCACGCCCGCAGCCTTGCCGTGCGGGTGGCGGATGGGTCCGTATCGGGTTCAAAATGGCCGCTACCGCTTGATGGATAAGCGCTTGTCGCTATGCTTTTTATAGCGTTGAGTGCACTGGTGATTCTCTGTGCACCCTGTCCATACACCACCCGGTAGCTGATGCCCGCGCGTGCGAGTGCTGATCGCAGCTCCGCGTCGGCGGCCTCCTGGGCGCGCCGGTCGCTGTCCGGGCAGGGTTGATCCAAACCCATCAGCAACACCGTGGTGCCCGCCGCGTCGGCGGCCGCCGCCGGGTCTGCCGTGGCATCCAGCATGTGGCCCCACGCCAGGCGCACCGATGTGGTGGCTGGGTGCCGCTCCAGCGCTGCACAGAGCGCCTGCACGCCGGTACCGGGCGCGCCCAGCAGGATGACGGAAGGCGGAGAAGTCACGGTGCAATGGGCCTGGGGTGGATGCCGCCCGTCATGCGGCAGCTTTGGGGTAATGGGCGGGAAGGATAAAGACAGCCAAGGGGAGCGTGCGCAGACAGTTCTTGAGCGGTGCACGCGAGGTCTGCAGTGCGTGCCCCTCTGCAGGTAAAAGCTCCAACCACCCACACAGTCACCACCGGCATCACCGGCATCACCGGCACTACAGTGGGCGCAGCGTGGGCTCAGCGCGGCGTGAACTGCACATACACCTCGTTGGGCTTGACCATGCCCAGTTCGCTGCGTGCTTTTTCTTCCACCATGTCCAGGCCCTCCTTCAGGTCGTGCACCTCGGAGGACAAACGCTCGTTGGCCTGCCGGGCCTGGTCATTGGCGGCCTTCTGCACATCGATCTGCCGCTGCATCTCGTTGACGCGCGGCACACTGCCACGCCCCAGCCAAAGCTGGGCGTGCAGCGCTGCCAGCAAGGCCAGCAGGATGACAGGCACGACGCGTGAACCCATGACTCAGGGGGTGGGTAGGTCAGTGTGGCGCTGACGGGCCGCCAGGGCGGCACAGTCCACTCGCTGCGCGCAAAGGCGCAACGGACGCTCTGGGCGCGCTCCAGGTCAACGCACCCGTGGAACCGGCTTGGCCGGGCCATGAGGGGCATCCCCCGCCCGCAGGAGAGAGGGAAGACGCGGAGCGGCTCAGGGCGTGTCTCATCGCAGGTTATAGAACGCAGCGCGGCCAGGGTAGTGCGCGATCTCGCCCAGGTCTTCTTCGATGCGCAGCAGCTGGTTGTACTTGGCGATGCGGTCCGAGCGCGACAGCGAGCCGGTCTTGATCTGGCCGGCGTTGGTGCCCACGGCGATATCGGCGATGGTGCTGTCTTCGGTTTCGCCCGAGCGGTGCGAGATCACGGCGGTGTAGCCGGCGCGCTTTGCCATCTCGATGGCGGCGAACGTTTCGGTCAGCGTGCCGATCTGGTTGATCTTGATCAGGATCGAGTTGGCGATGCCCTTGTCGATGCCTTCCTTCAGGATCTTGGTGTTGGTCACGAACAGGTCGTCGCCCACCAGTTGCACCTTGTCGCCCAGGCGTTCGGTCAGGTGCTTCCAGCCGTCCCAGTCGCCTTCGTGCATGCCGTCTTCGATGCTGATGATCGGGTACTTGTCGACCCAGGCTGCCAGCATGTCCGTCCATTGCTCGGCGGTGAGCTTCAGGCCCCCTTCGCCTTCCAGCACATAGTGGCCGTCCTTGTAGAACTCGCTGGCAGCGCAATCGAGGCCCAGAGCGATCTGCTCGCCGGCGGTGTAGCCGGCGGTTTCGATGGCTTGCAGGATGAGGCGGATGGCTGCTTCGTGGTTCTCGACGCTGGGGGCGAAGCCGCCTTCGTCGCCCACGGCGGTGCTGATGCCCTTGTCGTGCAGGATCTTCTTCAGGGCGTGGAACACTTCGGCACCCCAGCGCACGGCTTCGCGGAACGTGGGAGCGCCCACGGGGATGATCATGAATTCCTGCAGGTCCAGGCTGTTGTTGGCGTGCGCGCCGCCGTTGATCACGTTCATCATCGGCACGGGCAACTGCACGGCGCCCATGCCACCCAGGTAGCGGTACAGCGGCAGGCCGGACTCTTCGGCCGCGGCGCGGGCCACGGCCATGGAGACGGCCAGCATGGCGTTGGCGCCCAGGCGGCCCTTGTTCTCGGTGCCATCGAGGTCGATCAGCGTCTTGTCCAGGAAAGCCTGCTCAGAGGCATCCAGGCCCAGCACGGCTTCGGAGATCTCGGTGTTGATGTGCTCCACAGCCTTGAGCACGCCCTTGCCCAGGTAGCGGCTCTTGTCGCCGTCGCGCATTTCAATGGCTTCGCGGCTGCCGGTAGAGGCGCCCGACGGTACAGCGGCGCGGCCCATCACGCCCGACTCCAGCAACACGTCGCATTCGACGGTGGGGTTGCCGCGGCTGTCCAGCACTTCGCGGCCTACGATGTCAACAATGGCACTCATGATTTTCCTTGAGGTTTTTGAAATTCATTCAGACGGGCAAGATGGAGCATGTCCAAGCGCTGGATGGCCGCTGCGGCACGTCTGTGGTCATTCTATGCTACTGATTTGATAGTGGTCTGCCGGGCAGGTACGAACAGGGTACAACCCGACCAGCGATCAGATCGCCCAGGCGTTTTCAGACGCCCTCGACGCACACCATGCGCATGATGGCTGCGCCTTCACGCGCCGCCTTGGCTTTTTGATATTCGGGCGTGTCGTAGAAGGCACGGGCCGCGTCGAAGCTGGCGAACTTGAGGATCACGGTCCGGCCCGGGTTCCAGTCGCCTTCCAGCACCTCGACCTTGCCGCCGCGCACGCACACTTCGGCACCGTGGGCCTGCATGGCCAACGTGCTCCACTTGCGGTACTCCTCGTACTGTGTGGGGTTGGTGACGGTGACGGATGCGATGACGTAACCACTGCTCATGTTCTCAAGCTCCAAAGTTGCTTGTGGGAGAAATACGGGTGACAGGACCTGCAAATAGCAAGCGCAGGATTCTGCCGCAGTCCATCAGGGCGCTCTGATTCATATCAAGCGTTGAACGACAAAACAAACCAGATTGCGCATGCGAGAACGATCAATGATCCAGAGAGAATTTTTTGGCCCGTTGATGCCGCTGTGGCGATGGCAAAACCTTGCGTCACACATATGGAGGCGAGGACCAGCCCGGTAAAGACTTGCCGGTTGCCGTTGCTTTCGATGGAGCCTTTCTGAATGCTCGGGTCCATCTGCAGCATCCAGTCGTGTTCGTTTCCGCCAAACAGCACCAGCAGGAACAAGCCCGCCGCATACATGCCAAACAGCACGATTCTCCATAGCGGCCACACCGGCGTTCTTTCTTCGGCAGTGCGCATGACGGCGCTCCCGTTTGCCATGTTCGAAGTTGCCTTCTGATCTTGTTCAGGAAGGTCGACCTGAAGTGCGCTCATGGGTTCTCGGTGCTGCTGAATGACTAGGCTGGCGACAGGCCCGTGAAGTGCGGTTTGAAAAATCAGCTCACTCGAAATTCGTTTCGAGCAGAGGCTGTGCTTTCACAACGCGGTCCAGTGCCACCAGCGTCTCCAGCAGCGCCTTCATGTGCTTCAAAGGCACGGCGTTCGGTCCGTCCGACCACGCTTCGGCGGGACGGGGATGGGTTTCCATGAACAGCCCCGCCACGCCCGCCGCCACACCGGCACGGGCCAGCACCGGCACCATGTCGCGCGCGCCGCCGCTGACGGCGCCCAGGCCGCCCGGCTTTTGCACCGAGTGGGTCACGTCGAACACGACCGGCGCGCCGGAGTTGCGCATTTCGGCCAGGCTGGTCATGTCGGCCACGAGGTTGTTGTAGCCAAAGCTCACGCCGCGTTCGCAGGCCAGAAAGCGGTCTTCCGACAGGCCCACTTCGCTGGCAGCAGCGCGGGCCTTGTCGATGACGTTCTTCATGTCCCAGGGCGCCAGGAACTGGCCCTTCTTGATGTTCACCGGCTTGCCGGACTGGGCCACCGCGCGGATGAAGTCCGTCTGGCGGCACAGGAAGGCCGGGGTCTGCAGCACATCGACCACGCTCGCCACCTCGGCCACGTGCGAGGCGTCGTGCACGTCGGTCAGGATGGGCAACTGCAGCTGGCGGCGCACTTCATCGAGGATATTCAGGCCCGCATCCAGCCCCACGCCGCGCTTGCTGCTGCCAGACGAGCGATTGGCCTTGTCGAACGAGCCCTTGTAGATCAGCGGAATGCCCAGCGGTGCGCAGGCTTCCTTGAGTTGGCCGGCCACGTCGAGCGACATGTCAAGGCCTTCGATGGAGCAGGTGCCCGCGATCAGAAAGAACGGCTGATCGAGGCCGACGTTGAATCCGCACAGCTGCATAGGTCTCCAATCAGGCTTTGGTAGCCGCTTGCTGGTGTTCCACCGCCGCCTTGATGAAGGCGTTGAACAGCGGGTGGCCGTTCCACGGGGTCGACTTGAACTCGGGGTGGAACTGTACGCCAATGAACCACGGGTGCACGGCTTGTGGCAGCTCGACGATCTCGGTGAGCTGCTCGCGCTGGGTCAGCGCGGAGATCACGAGGCCGGCCTTGCGCAGCTGGTCCAGGTAGTTCACGTTGGCTTCGTAACGGTGGCGGTGGCGCTCGGTCACGACGTCGCCATAGATGCTGTGCGCCAGGGTGTCGGCCGACACGTCGGAGCTCTGAGCACCCAGGCGCATGGTGCCGCCCAGGTCGGAGTTCTCGTTGCGGGTCTTGATGGTGCCGTCGGCGTCCTTCCACTCGGTGATCAGCGCAATCACGGGGTGCGGGGTGGTGGCGTCGAACTCGGTGCTGTTGGCGTTGGCAAGGCCCGCCACGTGGCGTGCGTACTCGATGGTGGCGACCTGCATGCCCAGGCAGATGCCCAGGTAAGGGACCTTGTGCTCGCGGGCGAACTGGGCGGTGGCGATCTTGCCTTCCACACCGCGGGCGCCAAAGCCGCCGGGCACCAGGATGGCGTCGTACTTTGCCAGCTTTGCGGCAGCGTCGGCGCTCTCGATGGTCTCGGAGTCGACGTGGTCGATCTTCACACGCACATGGTTGCGCATGCCGGCGTGGCGCAGGGCTTCGTTCACGGACTTGTAGCTGTCCGACAGATCCACGTACTTGCCGACCATGGCGATGGTGACTTCGCCTTGCGGGTGCTCGGTTTCGTGCACCAGGTCGTCCCAGCGCTTGAGGCTGGTGGGCGGCGTGTTCAGCCGCAGCTTGTCGCAGATGAGGCCGTCCAGGCCCTGTTCGTGCAGCATGCGGGGCACCTTGTAGATGGTGTCCACGTCCCACATGCTGATCACGCCCCATTCGGGCACGTTGGTGAACAGCGAGATCTTGGCGCGCTCTTCCTCGGGAATGCGGCGGTCGGCACGGCACAAGAGGGCGTCGGCCTGGATGCCGATTTCGCGCAGCTTTTGCACGGTGTGCTGGGTGGGCTTGGTCTTGAGCTCCCCGGCCGCGGCGATCCAGGGCAGGTAGGTCAGGTGCACGAAGGCCGTGTTGTTGGGGCCCATGCGCAGGCTCATCTGGCGCACGGCTTCCAGGAACGGCAGCGATTCGATGTCACCCACGGTGCCGCCGATTTCAACGATGGCCACATCCACGGCATCGGGCGTGCCGATGCCGGCGCCGCGCTTGATGAACTCCTGGATTTCGTTGGTCACGTGTGGGATGACCTGCACGGTCTTGCCCAGGTAGTCGCCGCGACGCTCCTTCTCCAACACGGACTGGTAGATCTTGCCCGTGGTGAAGTTGTTGGTTTTCTTCATGCGCGTTTCGATGAAACGCTCATAGTGGCCGAGGTCGAGGTCGGTTTCAGCGCCGTCGTCGGTCACAAAAACCTCGCCGTGCTGAAACGGCGACATGGTGCCCGGATCTACGTTGATGTAGGGGTCAAGCTTGATGAGGGTGACTTTGAGTCCGCGCGATTCGAGAATCGCGGCAAGGGAGGCTGAGGCGATTCCCTTGCCCAGGGAAGACACCACACCGCCGGTGACGAAGACAAATTTGGTCATGTCTTTTTTGGTGGTGGGAAATTGGGATTATAGATGCCCCCCCGCCAGCCCCCCGCCGGCAGGGGGGCATACCGTCTGCTAAATTCGCCGCATGAATGAGCTCGCTGGCAAACACATGGTTCTGGGTCTGAGTGGAGGCGTGGCTTGCTACAAGTCGGCCGATCTGTGCCGCCAGCTCATCAAGGCAGGGGCCACCGTGCAGGTGGTGATGACCGAGGCGGCAGAGCAGTTCATCACCCCGGTGACCATGCAGGCGCTGTCCGGCCGCACGGTCTACAGCTCGCAGTGGGATGCGCGCGAGCCCAACAACATGCCCCACATCAACCTGAGCCGCGAGGCCGACGCGATCCTGATTGCGCCGTGCAGCGCGGACTTCATCGCCCGCCTGGTGCAGGGCAGGGCGGACGAGCTGCTCAGCTTGATGTGCCTGGCGCGCCCGGTGCAGCGCGTGCCGCTGCTGGTGGCGCCCGCCATGAACCGCGAAATGTGGGACCACCCCGCCACACAGCGCAACCTGGCCCAGGTGGCGCAGGACGGCGCCGTGGTGCTGGGCGTGGGCAATGGCGACCAGGCCTGCGGCGAGACGGGCGACGGCCGGATGCTGGAGCCGGCCGAATTGCTCGAAGAAGTGATCGCGTTCTTCGCCCCCAAGGTGCTGGCGGGCCGCAAGGTGCTGGTCACGGCGGGCCCCACCTTCGAAGCCATCGACCCGGTGCGGGGCATCACCAACCTTTCGAGCGGCAAGATGGGATTTGCCATTGCACGCGCTGCGCGCGAGGCGGGTGCTGACGTCACCCTGGTGGCCGGCCCGGTGCACCTGCCCACGCCGCGCGGCGTGCGCCGTGTGGATGTGCAGTCGGCCCAGGACATGCTCGTGGCGGTGGAGCAGCGGGCGCAGGATGCTTCTATTTTCATAGCAACAGCTGCCGTGGCCGACTGGCGCCCCGCTGCGCCATCGGCCCAGAAGATCAAGAAGGATGGCTCCGGCCAGACGCCGACCCTTGGCTTCGTCGAGAACGCCGACATCCTGGCCCGCGTGGCCCAGTCTGCACGCGCTGTGGACGGCAGCCTTTTCTGTGTGGGGTTCGCGGCAGAAAGCCACGACCTGCTGGCCCACGCCACCGCCAAGCGCGCGCGCAAGGGCGTGCCGCTGCTGGTGGGCAACATCGGCCCGGCGACCTTCGGGCAGGATGACAATGCCTTGCTGCTGGTCGATGAGAAGGGACACAGGGAGCTCCCCCGCGCCTCCAAACGCGTGCTGGCCCAGCAGCTCATCCAGGACATTGCGGCGCGCCTGTCGCCTGCGCGGGCCTGAGAGCGAACACGTTCTGACACTGCCATTCAGGAGGCTGTATGAAGACTGGTGCCACCAAACCCGAGTGGGACACGCCGCCTGATGGCGATTTTGCAAGCTACGTGGAGCGCCTCACCGCGCCTGCCGCGGCGAACGCTGCCAGGGCGGCGAGAGCGGTGCCGGTGACCTCTATCCGAAGCACCGCCGCGAGCAAATCCCAGGCATCGGACGCCGCACGCGCAGCGGGGCAGATCGTGCCCCCGGACGTGGCCCAGGCGATGCTGCCGTTCCTAGGTCTGCTGCGTGTAGTTCGGCCCGTGCTGCTGCTGCTGATCGTGATCCACGGCATTGCGCTGTTCATTTTTAGCCAGGGCTCACTGCCGGGCCTCGTGGTCATGGCGAGCATCTGGTGGGGGCTTGGCTGGTTGATCGAGTCGGCGCCGAAGATCATCGCCACGAGTAAAGATGCGGCGGGCTTCGGCACCGACGCATTGCAAGACCGACTGCGGCGGGTAGCCCAGCAACGCAACCAAACAGGAAAGAAGAAACCGCAGTGAAGATTGACGTCAAGATTCTCGACCCGCGCATGGCGGACCAGTTGCCTACTTATGCCACGCCCGGCAGCGCAGGGCTCGACCTGCGGGCTTGCCTGGATGCGCCCTTGACCCTGCAGCCTAACGCGTGGCAACTGGTGCCCACCGGCATCTCGGTGTACCTCAAGGACCCTGGCTACGCGGCGCTGATCCTTCCGCGCTCTGGCTTGGGCCACAAGCACGGCATCGTGCTGGGCAACCTGGTGGGGCTGATCGACAGCGACTACCAAGGCCAGCTCATGGTGAGCGCCTGGAACCGCAGCAGCACTGCGTTCACCCTGGAGCCCATGGAGCGCCTTGCGCAGCTGGTCATCGTGCCGGTAGTACAGGCGCAGTTCAATGTGGTGACGGAATTCGCTGCGACCGAGCGGGGCGAGGGGGGCTACGGATCGACGGGTAAGTCGTGAGTGAACGTCTGTGTCTGGAGGCAAGATGTAAGACTGCGCTTACTTTTCTAAGGGTCTGTTACGCACAAGAGCGTTATCTCTGCGTCTACGGTGGGTAGTCTTGGAGCGTTGTTCCAATGGTGGTGTGTCGCAAGGCCCCATCCTGTGCGCCTTGCACGAGCCCGAACCTGATCTTAGGAGATAAACATGTTGCAAATGACCCGTTCCTTCGCCGTTGCTGGTGCCGTAGTGCTGGCCGCTTCCCTCACCGCGTGCGGCCACAACCAGTCCGCCCCTGCGCCCCAGTACTCGGGTGGCTATTCGGGCGGCTATCAGACCGCTCCGGCATACCCCAACAATCCACAGGGTACCGAGTACGGCCGTGTGTCCAACATCGAAGTGCTGCAAGGTCGCTCGCAGGGTCAGACCTCCGGCGCAGGTGCGGTGATCGGTGCGGTGGTGGGCGGTGTTCTGGGCAACCAGATCGGCAAGGGCTCCGGCCGCGCTGCAGCCACCGGTGTCGGCATCGTCGGCGGTGCAGTGGCCGGCAATGCGATCGAAGGCCGCAACAACAGCAATCAAGAAGCCCAGGGTTACCGCCTGTCGGTGCAGTTGGACCAAGGCGGCTATCGCGTGTATGACGTAGGCACACCCGGCGACCTGCGCATCGGCGACCGTGTACGCCTGTACAACGGTCAAATTTCGCGCATCTAAAGATCGATGGAACCCGGGTGCTTGAGCCTCAAGCACCCGGTGCGGCCACCTATCCGCTCCGCTCAATGCAGCATGGAACTGCCGGGGGCTTGGGGCTGTACGCGGAAGAACCCTGTGCCGGCAGTCCCTCGGCCGATTTCGTCTTCGCTGGCCTCCCGCACGGCCTGGACCGTGAGCTGTAGGCGCAAAGCAATCCCTGCCAGGGGATGGTTGCCGTCCAAGACCACATGCTCCGGATAGATTTCCGCGACGGTGTACAGAACATTGCGCGGGGCGTCCGGGTTACACCCCTCTGGCAATGCCGTGCCTTCGAATGTCATTCCCTCTTCAATTTCGTCGGGGAACAATGAACGAGGCTCCAGGAACAGCAGCTGGTCGTCGAAGTCGCCAAAGGCGTCCTCAGGCTCCAGGTGCAGTTGCAGGGTAGCGCCGGGGCCGTGGCCCTGCAGTGCTTCTTCGATACGGGGGAGAAGGTCCTCGCCGCCCACCAAGAATTCCACCGGTTCGTCCAGAACGTCAAGTTCTTCGCCCAGGGTGTCTTTCAGTGTCCAGGTCAGCGCGACCACGCATTGTTGGGTAATTTCCATAGGAGAATTGTCGCAGTTTGATCAAAGGCCCTGTCGCCCAGGGCGGACCGCTCCAATGGATATCCAGCAACCCCTCTCCCTGCTTGGCGGTCTGACCCCCGCGCAGTTCATGCGCCGCCACTGGCAAAAAAAGCCATTGCTGGTACGCCAAGCCATTCCCCAGTTTCAGCCGCCCGTGCTGCGGGCCGATCTGTTCGCGCTGGCTGCGCAGGAGGGTGTGGAGTCGCGCCTGGTGCAACTGGTCAAGGGCGCCTGGAAGCTGCGCCATGGGCCCTTCAGCCGCAGGGCTTTGCCTGCGCTGCAGCAGCCCGACTGGACCCTTCTGGTGCAGGGCGTGGATTTGCACAACGATGCCGTGCATGCACTGATGCAGCAGTTCCGCTTCGTGCCCGAGGCGCGGCTCGATGACCTCATGATCAGCTATGCCTCCGACGGCGGTGGCGTGGGTCCGCACTTCGACAGCTACGACGTGTTCTTGCTGCAGGCCCACGGCAAGCGCCGCTGGCGCATCGGGCGCCAGAAGGATCTGAGCCTGCGCGACGGCATTCCCCTCAAGGTATTGGCCCAGTTCGAACCCGAGGAAGAGTTTGTGCTGGAGCCCGGCGACATGCTGTACCTGCCCCCGCGCTATGCCCACGATGGCGTGGCGGAAGGCGAGTGCATGACTTATTCCATCGGATTCCGGGCCCCTGCACGCGCCGAGCTGGCCCAGGAGCTGCTGGTGCGCCTTGCCGAAGACGCGGGCGATGTGGAGGGGCCGCCATCGCTGTACCGCGATACCGGGCAAGAGGCTGTTGCACAACCTGCGGCCATCCCTGCAGGCTTGACTGACTTTGCCCGCGAAGCGCTGTCCAAGGCGTTGGCCGAGCCCCTGGTGTTGGAGCGGGCGCTGGGCGAGTACCTGACCGAACCCAAGGCCAGCGTATGGTTCGAACCCGGCGACACGCGGGTGATGCTGGAAGGCGTGCGCCTGGACCGCAAGAGCCGCATGATGTACGACGCGCACCATGTGTTCATCAATGGCGAGAGCTACCGCGCTGCAGGGCGGGACGCCACCCTGATGCGCCGCCTGGCCGACCAGCGCCAGCTGACGGCGCGCGATCTGGCCCGGGCCAGCGACGATGCGCTGGAGCTGCTGTCGTCCTGGTGCGATGCCGGATGGGCGCATTCCTGGACGGAGCACGCTGGCTGATTGATCGAGCCATTCAACGGAGATCCGCATGAGCGACACGCCTTCATCCCCTGTGCCCCCCACCTTGCCCCCCACTGTGCCGCTCAGCCTGCCTTCGGGCCGGTTCAGCAGCCGCGAGGATTTTCGGCAGATGGTGCGGGACGCGTTGGCGACGGCGGTGCGTGACGGCTGGCAGGAGATCGTCATCAGCGACGCGAACTTCCATGACTGGCCGCTGGGAGAGCGCAGCGTCGCAGAGTTGCTGCAGGAATGGGCGCATGGCAGCCGCAGGTTCACCATGCTGGCTGGCAACTTCGACGATGTGATCCGCCGGCATGCGCGCTTCGTGCGATGGCGCGGCACGTGGGACCACATCATCACCTGCCGGCGCAGCGCGTCGGCGGACCCGCTCGACATCCCCAGCGTGCTGTGGTCGCCGCACTGGGTGATGCACCGGCTCGACCCCGAGCGCAGTGTCGGCGTGACGGGGCCTGAGCCCGACCGCCGCGTGCTGCTGCGCGAGACCCTGAATGAGTGGCTTCGCGGCAAAAGCACCCCCGGTTTCCCCGCATCCACCCTGGGTTTATGAGTGGGGTGGCCGACCGTGACCCGGCGGTCACAGATGTCAATGGCTTGTAAAGCTTTCGTCAGTGTTAGTCAGTATTGACTAAATACCAATATAATCGGCGGCTGCGCCAAAAAGGTGCAAGCCAAGTGCATTGTGCCAACGCGTACAGCGGCTTCCAGGAGCCTGACGCCGTGGCTTTTCAAGATACTTTGTCCAACTAGGAACATCCAATGAAGAACTCCCTCGTTCTGGCCGCCCTGATCGCTGCTGCAGCCCTCGCCGCTTGCGGCAAGAAGGAAGAACCCGCTGCTGTGCCAGCTCCAGCTCCCGTGGAAGCTCCTGCTCCAGCACCCGTGGCTCCTGCTTCCGAAGCCGCTCCCGCCGCCTCCGAAGCCGCATCTGCTGCTTCCGACGCTGCTGCTGACGCTGCCAAGGCTGCTGCTGACGCTGCCGCCGCTGCTGCAACCGCCGCTTCCGCAGCCAAGTAATTCGCTGCAGGCTCTGGCCGGTTGAAAAACCGGCCGTTGCCGCAAAGGCCCCGTACCGCAAGGTCGGGGCTTTTTTGTTTCTGCGCCCTGGCCAGCGTACTCAAGTCCATTCACTCCAGCCATACACCCATTCCGCCCAGGTCATCCGCTGCCCTCCAATCGGCTGCAGTCCGATCCGTTGCAGTTTCGCTGAGCTCAGCCATCCCAATCCATCCGTGGAGGCTCAGCTTCGGTGCTCATTTCGACAGGGTGGCATAAAGGCGGTGGCCGCCCAGTGATACTGCGTTGGCTGAGGGGCGCGTTGCAACGCCAAAGCCTCTTTCAGTTCGCGTATTGGCGCTAGCGCGTGCGCGCAGCATGAGCATTGTGTGAAGCCCGGCCGCTCAGGCTGCGATCAGGCCGTAGCCAGGGCTAGGCCCTGCCGCCACCGAGAGCCAGGGCGTTCCCGCTGTGGGGCAGGCCACATGAATGGCCTCCACCGGCCAGTCGAGTGCGGGCGCCAACGCCTCTCTTGCGATGGAGGGCGCGTTGTTCTTGGAGCTCAGGTGTGCGGCCACGATGGTCTGCAGGCCCGGGTGACGCACCGCGCGCAGGATGTCTGCGGTCACCCGGTTGGCCAGGTGGCCAAAGGGTCCGCCGACCCGGCGTTTCAAGAACAGCGGGTACCGCGAGGCTTCGAGCATGGCCGGGTCGTGGTTGGCTTCGATCATCAGCGCGTGGCAGCCCTGTAGTTGTTGCAGCACATGGTCGCTGGCATGGCCCAGGTCGGTCAATACGCCCAGGTGGGCGGCGCCGTCGGAGCAGCGCAGCTGCAGCGGCTCGCGGGCGTCGTGGGGCACGGTGAAGGGGCGGGCCTCGAAAGTGCCCAGGTCGATGGGTGTCATGTCGTGCGCAATGCGCAGCATGTCGCCAAAGTCCGGCTGGCCCAGTGCTGCATGCGTCCCCTGGCTCATCCACACCGGAATGCGGTAGCGCATGGCCACGGTTTGCGCGCAGCCGATGTGGTCGGAGTGTTCATGGGTGATGAAGACCGCGTCCAGGTCTTCGATCTGCAGTTGCGCCTGGGCCAGGCGGCCCTGCAGCTGCCGAATGCCGAAGCCGCAGTCGATCAGGAGGCGGCGCACCTGCGTGTCGCTGCGGCCTTCGACCACGGTGGCATTGCCGGTGCTGCCACTCCCCAGGTTTTTGAAACGCAGCATGGGGAGGGGAGTTATTGGATTCGTGCCCGGACGAGATGGCTATCCCGGTCAGGCGGCCTGTGGAGCAGGCCGGGCCATGAAGGCCCGCCCCAACTCCACGGCGAAGCGGCTGGTTACTTGAGGTCGTCCGCAATCACGCGCACGATGCGCTCGGCATTGGCTGACGATTCGGGCACACCGGCTTCGTTGAGGACAGACACGGTGCTGGACTCGCCTTGGCTGCGCACGACGATGCGGAACTTGAGCGGTGGCGTGGCCGACGACGAGCCGCTGAACAGCTTGCCGAAGAAACCGGGTTCCTTCTTGTCGGTGTTGGGGGCCACGTAGCGGACGAAGTACGTGCCTTCGTTGCGGTTGCGGTCTTCCACGGTGAAGCCGGTGCGGTCCAGCGCCAGGCCCACACGGCGCCATGCGCGGTCGAAGCCCTCATCCAGCTGGACCACGGGCTTGTTGTCCACCGTGGCCATGCGGGCAGACTGCGCGCGCGGTGCGGGCGAGGCCACCACGGCCTTGGATTGCTCCTGGCTCACGCCGAGCTTGACCATCAGGCGGCGCAGAAATTCGGTTTCCAGCTCGGGGTCGGAGGGGCGGGGCTGCCACACCGTGTTGTCCTTGGTGGCGGTGCCGTAGACCTCGATCATGCCGCGGTGGGTGATGTAGATTTCGGTGCCGCCGTTGGCGTTGCGCTCCAGGCGGGTGCGGAACTTGTCGCGCTCGCCAGTGGAGTACAGCGAGTCCAGCAGCTTGCCCAGGGTCGAGCGGATGAAATCCTGCGGCAGCTTGGCGCGGTTTTCAGCCCAGTCGGTTTCCATGATGCCCACGTTGGCGTCGGCCTGCTCCAGGTTGAAGCCGCTTTCCTGCCAGAAGTCGCGCACCGGTTCCCAGAGCTTGTCGGCCGGACGGTTGACCACCAGCCAGCGCTGGTTGCCATCGCGCTCGATGCGCACGTCGCCCAGTTGCAGGGCAGCGGCGTTGGCCGTGCCGGAAGGCTGAGCCGCCTGGCCTGCCTGCATGGCAGCGGCTGAGACGGCGCCGCCAGGCACGGCATAGCGCGAGTCGCGCGACAGCTGGGTCAGGTCGGGCGGGACTTCGAGGGTCGAGCCCTTGGTGGCGCTCTTGTAGTCGATCTTGTCGCCTTCGAGGGCGGCGCAGGCAGACAGAGCCATGGCAATGGCCAGCAGGCTCAGGCGGGTGGTAGCAGCATTCACGCGGAAATCCTTGAAGTGTCAGGTGCGGGCGCGGCCCGGATTAGATCAGGCCGCTCGTGCGCAGCGCGGATTCGACGATGGCTTCATTGCCAGCGGACAACGGCGTCATGGGCAGGCGCATGGTGCCACCACACAGGCCCATGCGGGTCATGGCCCACTTGACCGGAATGGGGTTGGCTTCGACGAACAGGTTCTTGTGCACGGGCATGAGCTGGAACTGGATCTGCAGCGCGCGCTTGGCGTCGCCCGCCAGGGCGGCCACGCACAGCTCGTGCATCAGGCGCGGCGCCACGTTGGCCGTCACGCTGATGTTGCCGTGCCCGCCGCACAGCATCAGGGCCACGGCGGTCGGGTCATCGCCCGAGTACACCGCAAAGCCCTTGGGAACGTCGCGGATGAGCCACTGGGCGCGCTCGATGTTGCCGGTGGCTTCCTTGATGCCGATGATGCCGGGCACTTCGGCCAGGCGCAGCACGGTGTCGTGCAGCATATCGGCCACGGAGCGGCCGGGCACGTTGTACAGCACGATGGGCAGGTCGCCCGTGGCTTCGGCAATCGCCTTGAAGTGCTGGAACTGGCCCTCTTGCGTGGGCTTGTTGTAGTAGGGCACGACCTGCAGCTGGCTGTCGGCACCCACGCCGCGTGCGAACTTGGCCAGCTCGATCGCTTCGGCGGTGGAGTTGGCGCCGCATCCGGCCATGATGGGCACGCGCTTGGCAGACTGCTCCACGGCGACGCGGATGATCTCGCAATGCTCCTGCACGTTGACCGTGGGCGACTCGCCCGTGGTACCCACCACGCCGATGCAGTCGGTGCCTTCGGCAATGTGCCAGTCGATCAGTTTGCGCAGTGTGGGGTAGTCCACGCTGCCGTCCTCGTGCATGGGGGTGACGAGAGCGACGATGCTGCCGGTAAGGGGTGCGCTGGGGAGGGTCATGTCCGCGTTGTAAAACGGTAAAAGAGCATTCTAACTAGGCGGCGGGACCAAAGGGTGCCGGGGCGGACTCCCCGCGTGCGGGAGTTCTCGCACTGCCGTGATGCGCTGCACGAAACGGTCGGGATTTTGCAGGAAGCCATCCTCGTAAGCCACGGTGCGCAGCGGCGCGCAGGCCGCGAGCAATTCGCCCGGCTGCAGCAGGAATTCAGGCCGGGCAGGGCGCCCCACGGTTTCGTTGCCCTGCGCAAAGGTTTCGTAGATCAGCACGCCGCCCGGCGCCACGCTCTGCACGATGACGGGCAGCAGCGGCCGCCACAGATAGTGGGTGACCACCACGGCGCCGAACTGGCGCCCCGCCAAGGGCCACGGCCCTGCTTCGATGTCCGCCAGCAGCAACTCGCCGAGCCCCTCGCAGGCCGCCACGGCCTCAACCGAGCGGTCCACGCCCACCACCGCGTGACCCAGGCCGCGCAGCCAGCGCAGATGGCGGCCCGCACCGCAGGCCACGTCCAGGGCGGTGCTGCCAGGGGTGATCAGGTGGCTCCAGCGGCGAACCCATTCGGACGCCAGTTCATGACCGTGCATATGCTATAAAAATAATAGCTGCTAGCGCTTATCTGGAGCGCGGTAGCAGCCAAAAAGACTTGAATCCCTAGGGTGGGCCCGGTCTGCGCAGCTCAGAAGCAGGCCCACATCTGGTCGGCGAGCATCACCATGAAGTCCGGCGCCGTGTACAGGCCGAACACCGCCAGGCAAGCCAGCACCGCCACCACGCCGGCCAGCCAGCGCAGCGCACGCGCGGGCTTGGCCGGGGCGCCGGCAGACGCGGGGGTGGGGGCAGCGGCTTGTGGTGTCATGGTCAGGCGGGTTGGGGCGCGCTGCGCGCGATGGGGCTTTCCTTGACCGGCAGGTTCACCAGGCCGGCAAACACCCCGAGCCCGATGGCGATGTACCAGACGATATCGTAGCTGCCCGTCGCGTCATAGAGGTAGCCACCCAGCCACACGCCCAGAAAGCTGCCGATCTGGTGGCTGAAGAACACGAAGCCGCCCAGCATCGACAGATGCTGCACGCCGAAGATCTGGGCGATGGTGGCGTTGGTGGGTGGAATGGTCGACAGCCACAGCGTGCCCATCACGGCCGAGAACACATAGACCGACATTGGCGACAGCGGCACGATCAGGAACACGGTGATCACCACCGCGCGGGCAAAGTAGATGAAGGCCAGGATGTAGCGCTTGGGCATGCGCTGGCCCAGCGTGCCGGCCACGTAGGTACCGAGCACATTGAACAGGCCGATCAGCGCCAGCGCATAGCTGGCCACCTGGGGCGACAGGCCGTGGTCCTTCAGGTAACTGGGCATGTGCACCCCGATGAACACCACCTGGAAGCCGCAGACGAAATAACCCGCCATCAGCAAATTGAAGCTGGGGTAGCGGAACGCCTCGCCCAGCGCCTGCACGATGGTCTGCTCGCGCTTGACCGGGGCGCTTCCCTTGAAGCCCGGCTCGCGCAGGCCGAAGGCCAGCGGCACGATGAGCAGCACCGCCATCGACAGCACCAGCAGCGCCTGCTGCCAGCCCAGCCCTGCGATCAGCCAGCCCTCCACCGGCACCATGAGGAACTGTCCGAACGAGCCCGCCGCGGCTGCCACGCCCATGGCCCAGGACCGGCGCTCCGGCGCAATCTGCCGCCCCAGCACGCCGTAGATCACGGCGTAGGTGGTGCCGGCCTGCGCGGCTCCGATGAGCACGCCTGCGGTCAGCGCAAACAGCGTGGGCGTGGGCGACAGGGCCATGCCCGCCAGGCCCAGGCCGTAGAGCACCGCTCCGCCTATCAGCACCCGGAACGCCCCGAACCGGTCGGCCGCCATGCCCGCAAAGATGCCGATCACCCCCCAGGACAGGTTCTGGATCGCGATGGCCAGCGCGAACGACTGGCGCGTCCAGCCCATTTCCTGGGTGATGGGCAGCAGCCAGAGCCCGAACCCATGGCGGATGCCCATGGACAGCGTCACGATGGCCGCGCCGCAGGCCAGCACCTGGAACATGGACAGTTTGGGAGTATTCATATGCATGCGCAGGAATGTAGCCAGATTGCACGAAACGCGCTGATACACCGGTAACCAATACAGTTGGCAGCGGGGTTGCGGCCCGCCGTCAGCACGGCAGTACCCTTGTGTGTTGCAACGGGCCCCAACGGCCCCACTGTTCATTTCAACGCAGGCCCGTTCTCGCGGCCCGGCACCGCGTGGACCGCCACCACCGCCTTTGACAGTGCTGTCGTCACTGGTTTTCCATCCAGCTATTGGCCCGCTGCCGCACTACAATCCGCCGCTATGTCTGCCAAACCGTCTTCCGTGTCCACCAGTAGTGAATATTCCGAAGGGTCCATCCGTGTGCTCAAGGGCCTGGAGCCCGTCAAGCAGCGCCCGGGCATGTACACCCGCACCGACAACCCGCTGCACATCATCCAGGAAGTGCTGGACAACGCCGCCGACGAAGCCCTGGCCGGCCACGGCAAGAAGATCCGCGTCACGCTGCACGCCGACGGCTCGGTGAGCGTCGAGGACGACGGCCGCGGCATCCCGTTCGGCATGCACCCCGAAGAAAAGGCGCCGGTGATCGAGCTGGTGTTCACCCGCCTGCATGCGGGCGGCAAGTTCGACAAGGGCAAGGGCGGCGCGTACAGCTTTTCGGGCGGCCTGCACGGTGTGGGTGTGTCGGTCACCAACGCACTGGCCACCCGGTTGGAGGCCACCAGCTACCGCGAAGGCAAAATGGCGCGCCTGGTGTTTTCTGCCGGCGACGTGATCGAGCCCCTGGTGGCGCGTGCGCTGGAAGTGGGCGAGCGCAAGCAGGGCACCTCGGTGCGCGTGTGGCCCGATGCCAAGTATTTCGAGTCGAGCGCGCTGCCCATGGGCGAGCTCACCCACCTGCTGCGCAGCAAGGCCGTGCTGATGCCGGGCGTCACGGTGCAGCTCGTCAACGAAAAGACCCGCGACACGCAAACCTGGCAGTACAAAGGCGGCCTGCGCGACTACCTGATGCAGACGCTGCACGGCGAGCCGGTGATCCCGCTGTTCGAGGGCGAGGGCTTTGCCGACCGCCACAACGAGAGCTTTGCCGAGGGCGAGGGCGCGTCGTGGTGCGTGGCTTTCACCGAAGACGGCCAGCCCATGCGCGAAAGCTACGTCAACCTGATCCCCACCAGCGCCGGCGGCACGCACGAAAGCGGCCTGCGCGACGGTTTGTTCAACGCGGTCAAGAGTTTCATCGAACTGCACAGCCTGCTGCCCAAGGGCGTGAAGCTGCTGCCCGAAGACGTGTTCGCCCGCGCGAGCTACGTGCTCAGTGCCAAGGTGCTGGACCCGCAGTTCCAGGGCCAGATCAAGGAGCGGCTCAACTCGCGCGATGCGGTGCGTCTGGTGTCCGGCTTCGTGCGGCCGGCACTCGAGCTGTGGCTCAACCAGCACGTCGACTACGGCAAGAAGCTGGCCGAGCTGGCCATCAAGGCCGCGCAGACCCGCCAGAAGGCCGGCCAGAAGGTCGAAAAGCGCAAGGGCTCCGGCGTGGCCGTGCTGCCCGGCAAGCTCACCGACTGCGAAAGCCGCGACATCGCCCACAACGAAGTGTTCCTTGTCGAGGGTGACTCGGCCGGCGGCAGCGCCAAGATGGGCCGCGACAAGGAAAGCCAGGCCATCCTGCCGCTGCGCGGCAAGGTGCTCAACACCTGGGAGGTGGAGCGCGACCGCCTGTTCGCCAACAACGAAATCCACGACATCTCGGTGGCCATCGGCGTAGACCCGCATGGGCCGAACGACACGCCCGACCTCTCGGGCCTGCGCTACGGCAAGGTCTGCATCTTGAGTGACGCCGACGTGGACGGCTCGCACATCCAGGTGCTGCTGCTCACGCTGTTCTTTCGCCACTTTCCCAAGCTCATTGAGGCCGGCCACATCTATGTGGCGCGCCCGCCGCTGTTCCGTGTGGACGTGCCGGCGCGCGGCAAGAAGCCCGCAGCCAAGATGTATGCGCTGGACGAGGGCGAGCTCACCGCCATCCTCGACAAATGCGCCAAGGACGGCGTGGCGCGCGAGAAGTGCCAGGTCAGCCGCTTCAAGGGCCTGGGCGAGATGAACGCCGAGCACCTGTGGGAAACCACGCTCAACCCCGACACCCGCCGCCTGATGCCGGTGCAGCTGGGCGACATGGACTTCGCCGCGACCGAGGCGCTGATCACCAAGCTCATGGGCAAGGGTGAAGCCGCCTCGCGCCGCGAGCTGATGGAGCTGCATGGCGATGCGGTCGACATCGACATCTGACCGCCTGCGCCTGGCGTGCGCGGGCCTGCTGCTGTGCCTGGCGCACGGCGCGGCCCACGCCGACCTGTGGGCCTTTGTCGACGCGCGTGGCGTGACGCACTTTGCGCCGGAGCAGGTGGACGCCAACTACCACCTGTTCTTCAAGGGCAACGAGTTCGACTCCACGCGCGATGTGCCCGCAGGTGCGCCGCCCATGCCGAATGCGCTGCCGCCGGCAGGCGCGCGGCTGCTGGCTTTTTTCGACATCGCGCCGGACTACAAGCGGGTGAAGCACCATCTGCGCGCGGCAGCGGCCCGGCATGACATCGACTATGAACTGCTCCAGGCCCTGATCGCCACCGAGTCCGGGTTCGACGCGGGCGCCGTGTCGCCCAAGGGTGCCGTGGGGCTCATGCAGGTGATGCCGGCCACCGCCACGCGCTTCGGGGTCAGTGCCGACGCCAAGCGCTCGGTCGAGAAGAAACTGGCCGACCCGGCCGTGAACGTGCCCGCGGGCACGCGCTACCTGCGCCACCTGATCGACATGTTTCCCGAGCGGCTGGACCTGGCACTGGCGGCCTACAACGCGGGCGAAGGCGCGGTGCAGCGCGCCGGCAACCAGGTGCCGGCGTACAAGGAAACGCAAAACTATGTGCGCACCGTGATGGGCCTGTACCACCAGCTCAAGCCGCCGGCGCCGGTGCTGGCCCAGCGCGCCGCGCCGGGCCGCGTGCGCATGGAACTGTCGGGCGGCGCCGTGAACCGGGGCAACCTGCCGCCCACGCGGGTGGCGCAGACGCCCCCACCGATTGAATCTGACTCCAACAAGAACGAATGAGCGACCAACCCACTCTCGATTTTCCGGCCTCCGACGACGGCGGCGATTCCCAGGGCCTGGCCGGCTACGCCCAGCGTGCGTACCTGGAGTACGCACTCTCGGTCGTCAAGGGCCGCGCGCTGCCCGATGTGTGCGATGGCCTCAAGCCCGTGCAGCGGCGCATCTTGTTCTCGATGGACCGCATGGGCCTGGGCTACAGCGGCCCTACGCGCACCACGGCGGCCAAGCCGGTCAAGAGCGCCCGCGTGGTCGGCGATGTGCTGGGCAAGTACCACCCGCACGGTGACCAGTCGGCCTACGACGCGCTGGTGCGCATGGCGCAGGACTTTGCCCAGCGCTACCCGCTGATCGACGGCCAGGGCAACTTCGGCAGCCGCGACGGCGATGGCGCTGCGGCGATGCGCTACACCGAGGCGCGCCTGTCGCGCATCACCAGCCTGCTGCTCGACGAGATCGACGAAGGCACGGTCGACTTCATGCCCAACTACGACGGCAGCGTGCAGGAGCCGCGCCAGCTGCCTGCACGCCTGCCGTTCGCGCTGCTCAACGGCGCCAGCGGCATCGCCGTGGGCCTGGCCACCGAGATCCCCAGCCACAACCTGCGCGAGATCGCCGATGCGTGCATCGCGCTCATCAAGACCCCCGCACTGAGCCAGGAAGACCTGCTGGCCCTGGTGCCCGGCCCGGACTACCCGGGCGGCGGCCAGATCATCAGCGCGGCGTCCGACATTGCAGACGCTTACCGCACCGGCCGCGGCAGCCTCAAGGTGCGCGCACGCTGGAAGATCGAGGACCTGGCGCGCGGCCAATGGCAACTGGTGGTCAACGAGCTACCCCCGGGCGTGAGCACGCAGAAGGTGCTCGAAGAGATCGAAGAGATCACCAACCCCAAGGTCAAGACCGGCAAGAAGGCGCTGTCGCAGGACCAGACGCAGCTCAAGGCCAGCATGCTGGCCGTGCTGGACGTCGTGCGCGACGAGTCCAGCAAGGACGCGCCCGTGCGCCTCGTGTTCGAGCCCAAGACCGGCAAGACGCCGCAGCAGGAACTCATCACCGCGCTGCTGGCGCACACCAGCCTTGAGTCGTCGGCCCCCATCAACCTCACGATGGTGGGGCTCGATGGCAAGCCCACGCAGAAATCCCTGCGGCAGATGCTGGAAGAGTGGATTGCCTTCCGCCAAGCCACCATCACCCGCCGCACGCAGCAACGTTTGGGCAAGGTGCTGGAGCGCATCCACATCCTCGAAGGGCGGCAGATCGTTCTGCTCAACATCGACGAGGTGATCGCCATCATCCGCCAGGCGGAAGATCCGAAGGCCGCGCTGATCGCGCGCTTCAACCTCAGCGACCGGCAGGCCGAAGACATCCTTGAAATCCGCCTGCGCCAATTGGCGCGCTTGGAGGCGATCAAGATCGAGCAGGAGCTCAAGGAGCTGCGCGAAAGCCAGGGCAAGCTCGAAGACATCCTGAACAACCCCAGCTCGCTGCGCCGCCTGATGGTCAAGGAGATCGAGGCCGATGCCAAGACCTTTGCCGACGCGCGCCGCACGCTGATCCAGGCCGAGAAAAAGGCTGTGGCCGAGGTCAAGGTGGTGGACGAGCCGGTGACGGTGATCGTCTCGCAAAAGGGCTGGGCGCGCGCACGCACCGGCCATGGCCACGAGTCCGCCAGCTTTGCCTTCAAGGCCGGCGACGGCCTGTACAACACCTTCGAATGCCGCACGGTCGACACGCTGCTGGCCTTCGGCAGCAACGGGCGCGTGTATTCCGTGCCGGTGTCGGCGCTGCCGGGCGCGCGGGGCGACGGCCAGCCGGTGACCACGCTGATCGAGCTCGAGTCGGGCACGCAGCTGCTGTACTACTTTGCCGGACCGGCGCAGGCCTCGCTGCTGCTGGCCGGCTCGGGCGGCTACGGCTTTCTGGCGTCGGTGGAGAACATGGTCTCGCGCCAGAAGGGCGGCAAGTCGTTCATCACCCTGGGCGAGGGCGAGACGCTGTGCCAGCCCTCGCATGCGGCAGGTACGTCCAGCACCAGCGTTCCGGCCCTGGCGCCGGCGACGCACGTGGCCTGCGCCTCGGCGGGCGGGCGCATCCTCACCTTCGAGATCGCTGAACTGAAAACCATGGCCAACGGCGGCCGGGGCCTGATGCTGATCGACCTGGAAGACAAGGACACCCTGGCGGGCGCCGCGGCGTACACGCGCAGCATCCGCATCGACGGCATCGGCCGCGGCGGCAAGCAGCGCGACGAGACGCTGGAGATCCGGTCCCTGAACAACGCCCGCGCTGCGCGGGGGCGCAAGGGCAAGGCGGCGGACCTGGGCTTCAAGCCGTCGGCCGTCACGCGCGTGGAGTGACGGGGTAGGGCAGAGGCCGCTGATACGTCGGCGCCTTCCTCCTGCCCTCGTCTGTATTCCTCTTGCGGCGACCTGTTCGTTCTTGGGCCGCTGTTCGCAGTCTGTTGCGCCACATTACCCGTTTGCGGGTCAGACGATCCTGCTGCCATTGATAGCTGGGCTGCAGCAGGTTATTCGCCTCGGTGGCCCGGCACAACGTCCTGTCGCTGTGCGCCGATTGGTCCCAAGGTCGCCCTGCCGCAACGAAATGCCGTTCACATCTGGGCCTGCCGCCCGGTGCGCACGCTGTTGTTATCCCACGGAAATCCTCCTTATGCGGGGCATTCCGGGTTGTGCCGCTCCTGGAAAGGGCGCAACATCTGCACACAAAGACAACACTGCAGGAGAACATCATGCTGCCCAAGCAAGTCCGCATGGCCCACAAACTCTGGTTGGCAGTGATTCTGATCGTGGTGCTGCTGGCCGCCGTGGTGGGGTTCTCGGGCTACCGCTCGGCCAAGGTCCAGGCCCAGGCCGATGCCGTGGCCAAGGAGATGGAGGCGCGCGTGCAGGCCGCCATCCGCTGGTCGGGCCTGACGGAGACCAACGCAGCCCGCACGCAGGCGCTGATCGTGAGCAGCGACGCCTCGGTCGAAGCAGAGTTCAAGGACGTGATCGCCGCCACGTCGGCGCAGATCACCGAAGTGCAGAAGTCGCTGGAGTCCATGGCGCTGTCGGAGGCCGACAAGGCGCAGATGGTCAAGATCGCCGATGCCCGCAAGAAGATGATCGACCTGCGCGGCGAGGCGCGCAAGCTCAAGAGCGCGGGCCAGCAGGACCAGGCCGTCGTGCTGGTCAAGCAGTCGTACAACCCCGCAGTGGCCGCGTACCTGCAGACCCTGCGGGACTTCGTGAAGCAGCAACAGGACACCGCCATGGCCAGCCAGGCAGAGATGGGGGCATCGCGCATGCTCACCGTGAAAATCGCCGCCGTGGCCGTGGGCTTGTTGTTGCTGGCGATCATCGTGGGTGCGTACTATCTCATCGGCAGCATCCAGCGGCCGCTGGAGCAGGCAAGCGGCCTGGCCGAGCGCATTGCCAGTGGCGACCTGAGCATGCAGGAATCGGTGACCCGGGGTGACGAGTTCGGCGACCTGCTGCGCTCGCTCTACACCATGAGCGACGCGCTGGGCCGCATGGTGCAGCAGGTGCGCCAGAGCACGGACAGCATCGCCATCGCCAGCGCCGAGATCGCCACCGGCAACCACGACCTGTCCACCCGCACCGAAGAAACCTCCAGCAACCTGCAGGAGACCGCGGCGGCCATGGAGCAGTTCACCAGCACCATCCAGCAAAGCGCGGGCAGCGCGCAGCAGGCCAGCAGCCTGGCGGCGGGTGCCACCGGCGTGGCCCGCAAGGGCGGCGCCGTGGTAACGCAGGTCGTGGCCACGATGGAAGACATCAACCACAGCAGCAAGAAGATCGCCGACATCATCGGCGTGATCGACTCCATCGCCTTTCAGACCAATATCCTTGCGCTCAATGCCGCGGTGGAGGCGGCGCGCGCGGGCGAGCAGGGCCGCGGCTTTGCCGTGGTGGCCAGCGAGGTGCGCAACCTGGCGCAGCGCTCGGCCTCTGCCGCCAAGGAGATCAAGGAGCTGATCAGCGCATCGGTGGAGAAGGTGGAAACCGGCTCGCGCCTGGTGTCCGACGCGGGCACCACCATGACCGACATCGTGCAGTCCGTGCAGCGCGTGACCGACATGATCGGCGAGATAACGGCAGCGTCTTCGGAGCAGAGCGCCGGCGTGTCGCAGGTGAACCAGTCCATCGGCAACCTCGACCAGATGACGCAGCAGAACGCGGCCCTGGTGGAGCAGAGCGCCGCCGCCGCGCAAAGCCTGCGCGAGCAGGCGGACCAGCTGGCGCAGGTGGTCTCTCGCTTCAAGGTGAATGCTGCGAGCTATGTGCCCGCACAGGCCGCCATCGGTGCGGCGCGGGCGTCGGCAGCCACTGCTGTGCCGCCCACAAAACCAGCCGCAAAACCAGCCGCAAAACCAGCGGCCAAGCCCGCAGCCCGCCCCCTGGCCGCCAAAGCCCCTGCCGCGCCCAAGCTGTCTACCGCGCCCGCGCCAGCGCCGCGCAAACCCCAGGTGGCCCAGGGTGCCGACGAAGACTGGGAATCTTTCTGAATCTTGGATCGCGGCGCGGCGCTGCGGGTGTCGTGCCGCCCGCACCACGCCAGCGGCGCGTGAGGTGGCCTGCCGGTCGGTCGACCGGCTCCGTTTATTTGGCGATGCGCCGCAGGTGACTCCCAGGGAGCAGACATGCGGCTCGCCCTGTGAAGCAGCCGCAGCCTGCGGCTGCTTCAGCGCCACCGTGGAACCAGCTACGCCGGGCCACGGGTGGCGTCCCGCTTCAACGGGGACAGCGCGAAGCGCTTCAGGGGATCAGGCGAGTTCTGCGATGAGCTCGATCTCCACACACGCACCCATCGGGATCTGTGCCACGCCGAACGCACTGCGTGCGTGCACGCCCTTGTCGCCAAACACCTGGCCCAGCAGTTCGCTGGCGCCATTGGTCACCAAGTGCTGCTCGGTGAAGTCGCCGGTGGAGTTCACCAGGCTCATGAGCTTGACGATGCGCTTGACCCGGTTCAGGTCGCCGCCGCAGGCGGCCTGCAGTGTGCCCATCAGGTCGATGGCCACGGCGCGTGCTGCGGTCTTGCCTTCTTCGGTGCCGATGTCACGGCCGAACTGCGCAGCCCAGGGCTTGCCGTCCTTGCGGGCGATGTGGCCGGACAGGAACACCAGGTTGCCGGTCTGCACGAACGGCACGTAGGCGGCGGCGGGCACGGACACCGGTGGCAGGGTGATGTTGAGTTCTGTCAGCTTGTCGTAAACGCTCATGGTGGTTCCTTGGTGTGAAGGGGTGGACGTTGGGGAGGTCGTGCGTGCGCAGGTGCATGCGCTTGGCGTTGCGGCCTGCAGACGGTGCCCGGGGTGGCCGCGAGTGTTACACAGCCTGCTGCGCTTGCCACCGGCGCGGCACGCTGCCGGCACATTAGCATCAGCCTATGTCCCACATAAGCGCTTCTAATGCCGCACCGGCCCGCTCCTCCGCGCTGGCGGCTTGCAGCACGGGCAGCACGGGCAGCATCGCAGGCAGCGTTGGCATCGGCGCTCCACAGAGTACGGAGATGGAGAAACGGGTGGCGCAGCAACCCCGGCCCTGGCTGTTGCCTGCCCTGCTGCTGGGCGCTGTGGTGGGCTCTGCACTGCAGTTGCAGCAACCCGCGCTGTGGCGGGCCGGCACGTACGGCGGTGTGCTGGTGGCAGCCATCGCCATGGCCCTGGGGGCGTTGACGGCCACCCGCATGCGCGCCAGGGCCAACGCATGGATGAGTTTCGCGCCCCTGGCGATCGCCTTTGCGGCCGGTGGGCTGGCGCTGTTCGCCCTGGGCGGCCTGCGGTCCGCAAACTACCTGGGCGATGCCCTCGCGCCGCAACTGGAGGGGCGTGATATCCGCGTCACCGGCATGGTGGCCGCCATGCCGCAAAGCAACGAAGCCGGCACCCGCCTGCGCCTGGACGTGGAGTCTGCTCTGCTGCAGGGCGCGCCCGTGCAGTTGCCGCCGCGCATCGAGATCGCGTGGTACGGCGGCGCCTTTCGCGATGCGGCGGGCGTGGCCGACCTGCAGCGCCCGCCGCCCGCGCTGCGTGCCGGCGAGCGCTGGGACCTGACCGTGCGGTTGAAAGCGCCGCACGGCCTGCGCAACCCCCACGGGTTTGACTACGAACTCTGGATGTGGGAGCAGGGCGTGCAGGCCACCGGCTATGTGCGCGCCGGCCCCAAGGACGAGGCGCCGGTGCTGCTCGGCTCGACCTGGCAGCACCCCGTGGAGCGCGCGCGGCAGGCGGTGCGCGACGCCATCATCGAGCGGCTGGTGAGGGATGTGCAGGGTGACGACCCGACCCGTGCCCGCATTGCCGGGGTGGTGGCGGCACTGGTGACGGGCGATCAGCGCGCCATCGACCGTGCGGACTGGGACGTGTTCCGCGCCACGGGCGTCGCCCATCTGATGAGCATCTCGGGGCTTCACATCACGCTCTTCGCCTGGCTGGCGGCATTGGCGGTGCGCGCGCTGTGGCGCCGCTCCACCCGGCTGTGCCTGCGGGCCCCGGCGCAGTCGGTGGCGCTGGCAGCGGGCGTGTTGCTGGCCGCCGCGTACGCGCTGTTCAGCGGCTGGGGCGTGCCGGCCCAGCGCACCGTGATCATGCTGGCCGCCATCGCGCTGCTGCAGCTCAGCGGCCGCCGATGGCCGTGGCCGCAGGTGTGGCTCTTGGCCTGCGCGGCCGTGGTGGTGGCGGACCCGTGGGCGCTTGCGCAGGCGGGCTTCTGGCTGAGCTTTGTGGCCGTTGGCGTGCTGTTTGCTACTAATTCGATAGCTGGTGGCGCAGGCGGATCAAGCGGCGGAGGACATTTTCGTTCGTTGTTGCGCGAGCAATGGGTGGTGACGCTGGCCCTCACACCGCTGGGCGTGCTGCTGTTCGGCCAGGTGTCGGTGGTCGGTTTTGCTGCCAACCTGGTGGCGATACCGTGGGTGACGCTGGTGGTCACGCCGCTGGCGCTGGGCGGCGTGCTCTGGGCTCCGTTGTGGAGCCTGGCGGCGCTCTCCCTGCAGCCGCTGGCCGCCTTGCTGCAGTGGCTGGCCCATTGGCCCTGGGCGGTGGTCTTTCTGCCTGTGGCGCCCTTGTGGGCCGGCGTGGCGGCGGTGGCGGGCGGCGCGCTGCTGGCCACGCGGCTGCCGTGGCGGCTGCGGTTGCTGGCACTGCCCCTGCTGTGGCCGCTGCTGGCGTGGCAGCCGGCCCGGCCCGCGGCAGGGCAGTTCGAGTTGCTGGCGGCCGACATCGGCCAGGGTAATGCAGTGCTGGTGCGCACCGCCACGCACACGCTGCTGTACGACGCGGGCCCGCGCTTCAGCCGCGAGAGCGATGCCGGCCACCGCGTGCTGGTACCCCTGCTGCGCGCGCTGGGCGAGCGGGTGGACGTGCTCATGCTCAGCCACCGCGACATCGACCACACGGGTGGCGCACCGGCCGTGCTGGCGCAGCAGCCGCAGGCCGAACTCACCGGGTCCATCGAAGCCGACAACGCGCTGCAGGCGCTGCGCCCTGTCAAGCCCTGCCTGCAGGGCCAGCAGTGGACCTGGGATGGTGTGGCCTTCGAGGTGCTGCACCCGCTGGCGGGCGATGCCGCGCAGGCCCGCCGCCCCAATGCACTGAGCTGCGTGCTGCGCATCACGGCCGCCGGCGACAGCGCGCCGGTGGCCCTGCTGGTGGGCGACATCGAAGCGCCGCAGGAGCAGGCCCTGCTGGCGCGCGGCGCTCCGCTGCGGGCGGACGTGCTGCTGGTGCCCCACCACGGCAGCAAGACGTCGTCCACCGCTGCCTTTCTGGAGGCGGTCCAGCCCCGCACTGCTTTGGTGCAGGCCGGCTACCGCAACCGGTTCGGCCACCCGGCGCCCGACGTGTTCGACCGCTACCGTGAGCGAGGCATCCAGGTGGTGGAATCCGCACGCTGCGGCGCGGCCACCTGGTCGTCCGCGCAGCCGGGCGACGTGGGGTGCGAACGCGATGGTGCAAGGCACTACTGGCAGCACAATATTGCGCCGCGGCCCGATTGAGTTGACTTTTTGCGACGGCACCACGTGCCGAAGGGCGGCGACGCCGGAGATGGGCTCACAACTTGCTATCCTGCGTGCAGGAGGCCAGTCCATGCAGAAATTTGATGAGATGTACGCCATGCTGCCTTTTGATGGCAGCGACGTGCGGGAACACTACAAGCGCTATGCGCAGTGGTTGAGCAAACAGCCCCCTGACGTGATGCAGGCCCGCCGGGCCGAGGCAGAAATGATCTTCCGCCGGGTGGGCATCACCTTCGCCGTCTACGGCGCCAAGGACGAGGGCGGCGCCGGCAACGAGCGCTTGATTCCGTTCGACCTGATCCCCCGCATCATCCCGGCCCACGAATGGAGCCGCATGCAGCAGGGCCTGGTGCAGCGGGTCACCGCGCTCAACCGCTTCATCCACGACGTGTACCACGGCCAGGACATCATCCGCGCCGGCATCGTGCCCACCGACCTGATCCTCAACAACGCGCAGTACCGCCCCGAGATGGCCGGCCTGAGCGTTCCGCAGAACATCTACGCGCACATCGCCGGCATCGACATCGTGCGCGCTGCCAATGCGCAGGGCGAAGGCGAGTACTACGTGCTGGAAGACAACCTGCGCGTGCCCAGCGGCGTGAGCTACATGCTGGAAAACCGCAAGATGATGATGCGGCTCTTTCCCGAGCTGTTCAGCCTGCACAAGGTGGCGCCGGTGGCCCACTACCCCGACATGCTGCTCGAGACCCTGCGCGCCAGCGCGCCCGCGGCGGCCGACGAGCCGACGGTGGTGGTGCTCACGCCCGGCATGCACAACAGCGCGTACTTCGAACACGCCTTCCTCGCGCAGCAGATGGGCGTGGAGCTGGTCGAAGGGCAGGACCTGGTGGTCAAGGACAAGTTCGTCTACATGCGCACCACGCGTGGCCTGCAGCGGGTGGACGTGATCTACCGCCGCGTGGACGACGATTACCTCGACCCGCAGGTCTTCCGCCGCCATTCCACGCTGGGCTGCCATGGCCTCATGGAGGCGTACCGCGCCGGCAACGTGGGCATCTGCAACGCGGTGGGCACGGGCGTGGCGGACGACAAGTCCGTCTACCCCTACGTGCCCGAGATGATCCGCTTTTACCTGGGCGAGGAGCCCATCCTCAAGAACGTGCCCACCTGGATGTGCCGCAAGCAGGACGACCTGCAGTACGTGCTGGCCAACCTGAAAGACCTGGTGGTCAAGGAAGTGCATGGCGCGGGCGGCTACGGCATGCTCATCGGCCCTGCAGCCACCCATGCCGAGATCGAAGACTTCCGCCGCGCGCTGCTGGCCAACCCGGCCGGCTACATCGCGCAGCCCACGCTCAGCCTGTCGAGCTGCCCCACGTATGTGGACTCCGGCATCGCACCGCGCCACATCGACCTGCGCCCCTTCGTGCTCAGCGGCCGCGAGGTGCAGATGGCCGCAGGCGGCCTCACGCGCGTGGCGCTGCAGGAGGGGTCGCTGGTGGTCAATTCGTCGCAGGGCGGGGGCACCAAGGACACCTGGGTGCTGGGCGAGCACGCGGCGGGTGCGGCGACCCAGTCGCAATCCCAGTTGCAGACCCAATCACAGTCGATGGGTGGGATGACGCAAACAGAGGGAGGATTTTGAGATGCTGAGCCGCACTGCCGATCACCTGTTCTGGATGTCTCGCTACACCGAAAGGGCAGAAAACACCGCCCGCATGCTCAACGTGAGCTACGAGACCTCGTTGCTGCCCCAGTCTGCCGACGTGGTGCAGGAGGGCTGGGAAGGCCTGCTGTCCATCAGCGAGCTGATCCCCGCCTACACCGAAAAGCACGGCAAGGTCACGCCCCACAACGTGCTGGAGTTCATGGTGCGCGATGGCGAGAACCCGTCGTCCATCCTGTCATGCCTGCGCGCCGCGCGTGAAAACGCGCGGGCCGTGCGCGGTGCGCTCACCACCGAGGTGTGGGAGACGCAGAACCAGACCTGGCTGGAGCTGCACCGCGTGCTGGAGAGCGGCGCCTTCGAGCGCGAGCCCGGCCAGTTCTTCGAGTGGGTGAAATACCGCTCGCACCTGTCGCGCGGCGTGACGCTGGGCACCATGCTGCAGGACGAGGCCTTTCACTTCCTGCGGCTGGGCACCTTTCTGGAGCGCGCCGACAACACCGCGAGGCTGCTGGATGTGAAGTTCCACGCGGTGGAGAACGACTTCTTCGGCCGCGCGAGCGAGCGCAACCAGGAGGCCGACTTCTACCACTGGAGCTCCATTCTGCGCAGCGTCTCGGCGTTCGAGGTGTACCGCAAGGTCTACCGCGACGTCATCACCCCGGGCCGTGTGGCAGACCTTTTGGTGCTGCGCCGCGACATGCCGCGGTCATTGCACGCCTGCATGCGCGAGGTGGTGGACAACCTGAGCGTGGTGGCCAACCAGCAGTCGGCCGAAACCCAGCGCCGCGCGGGCCGCCTGCTGGCGGATCTGCAGTACGGGCGCATCGACGAAATCCTGTCGACGGGCTTGCACGCGTTTCTCACGCAGTTCCTCGACCGGGTGAACGACCTGGGCGGCGGCATCAGCCGCGACTTTCTGGTCGCGGCGGGCGACTGACAAGCGCATTGAAGATCAAGCAGCGAGCACCGTAATGGGCACCGTGACGGGGCCCAGCCATCGGCGCTGTGCTGCTGGCTCGCCGCGGCTTCTTTCAATGCGTCTGCGTGCAGGGAAGTGGGACGTGGGAGGGGCGTGAGCCCCAGCCGGCTCAGCCCTCGTTGTTGCGCTTTTGGTCCCGCAGCATGAAGAGGTAGAGGCTCTCGACCTTTTCACGCGCCCAAGGGGTCTTGCGCAGGAACTTGAGGCTGGACCCTACGCTGGGGTCGCTTTGGAAGCAACGGATCTGGATGCGCTGGCCCAGCTCATCCCAGCCGAAATAATCCGCCAGGGCCACCACCATGGTCTCCAGCTTCACGCCGTGCAGCGGGTTGCGGGGCTGGGCGGCTTTGGCTGGAGCGCTCTCGGGCGTGTTTTCGGCGGGGCTGTCAGGTGTGCTGTTGGGTGCACTGTCAGGCGCGGCGGCTATTGCGCCTTGTGCGGCTGGCGTGGATGGCGTGGATGGCGTGGTCTCTGGGGTGCTCATGCCCCGAAGCATACCGACTGCAGGCACCCGCGTCGCGCAAACCGGCAGGCTGGCAATTGCCACCGCTGCAGGCCTGCCTTTCGCCATGCTCGCGGTGTCGCGTCCTCAGGGGGCGGCGCGGTGCGCCGCGGCTTGGCACGGGAGCCTAGTTCTTGCGCTGCATCTGCGCCTCGCGCTGGAACAGCTCGGCGGCCCAGTCCACAAAGGCGCGCACCTTGGCGCTCAGGTGGCGGTTGGGCGGGTACACCACATACACCGGCAGCAGGGGCTGCGTCCATTCGGGCAGCAGCTGCACCAGGGTGCCGGTTTGCAAATGCCGCTCGGCCTGAAAGCTCGTGATCTGCCCGATACCGAGGCCCGCCACTAGCGACGTCACGTATGCGTTGGCCTCGTTCACGCTCAGCTGGTACGGGCCGGAGACGTCGATGGACTCGGCATCCTTGCGGAACTCCAGCGGGTAATGCCGGCCCGAATGCGGCGAGAAATACAGCAGGCTGGTGTGCTTTTCCTCGATCTCCAGCGGGTGCGCGGGCGTGCCCTTGCGCGCCAGGTAGTCGGGCGATGCCACGGTGATGAATTCGAGGTTGCCGATGCGCCGCGCCACCAGCGACTGGTCGCTCAGCTCGCCGCCGCGGATCACGCAGTCCACGTTGTCGCCGATCAGGTCCACGATGCGGTCGCTCACCCCCAGGTCGAGCTGGATGTCCGGGTAGCGTTCGTGGAACTCCGCCAGGTGCGGGATCAGCAGCAACTGCGCCACCGACGTCCCCACGTCGATGCGCAAGCGCCCGCGCGGATTGGCGCGCGCGTTGGTCATGCTGGCCTCGATGTCGTCCAGGTCGGTCAGCAGGCGCACCGTGCGGTCGTAGTAGGCGGCGCCGTCGGGCGTCACCGTCACGCGGCGGGTGGTGCGGTTGAGCAGTTTCACGCGCAGGCGCTCCTCCAGCGCCTGAACGTGCTTGGTGACTGTGGCCTTGGGCAGCGAAAGCGAATCCGCTGCCCGGGTGAACGTGCCGGCCTCCACCACCCGCACGAATATGCGCATGGCCTGTATCTGGTCCATGGCTTCTCCTTGAAATCTGAAACTGCAATCCGGAACTGCAGCACCCACCAGTGGGTGCTGAGGAATTCTCACACGCAAGCTGCCGTTTGATTGTTGAGCTTTTGGAAACAGTGCAGTGGTGTTTGACCTGTTTATCCGGCCGGCGGCAACCACTACATTTATCCCATCCTCAATTTACTGGGTACATGCCATGCAGCCCGACAGACCGTCTTCGTCCTCTTTCACATCGCAGTCCGACGCCGCACCTTCCAAGGTGTCCAAGGCGGCGTCCGTGTGCACCGACTCCACCATTGAGGTGGCCGCGGGGCAGGACGTGGCCGTGCGCATGTATGGCCGCAAGAAGACGGGCAAGGTGTCGCCCGTGGTCGTGCATTTTCACGGCGGCGCATTCACCTCGGGCGATCTGGACAATGGTTGCACGGTGGCGTCGCTGCTGGAGAGCGTCGGCGCGGTGGTGGTGTCGGTGGCCTACCCCCTCACGCCATTCCCCCAGCCGGTGGATACAGGCTACAACGTTTTGAAGTGGGTGCACCGCAACCGTACCAAACTGGGCGGGCAGGGTTCGCTGGTGTACCTGGCCGGTGAAGAGGCTGGCGGCAACCTGGCCGCCGCCGTGAGTCTGGTGGCGCGCGACCAGTCGCACCCGCCGCTGGCCGGGCAGATCCTGCTGTCGCCCATGCTGGACCCGTGCGTGGGCACCGCGTCGGTGCGCGAAGCCACGGGCGACGCCACCGGCTGCAAGTGGTCCGAGGGTTGGCGCAATTTCCTGAGCTGCCCGCGCGATGCCGACCACCCCTACGCCGTGCCCGGTGCAGCGCGCCGCCTGGCGGGGCTGCCGCCCACGCTGGTGCTGGTGGGCGACACCGACCCCATGCACGATGAAGCGGTGGCCTACGCCGCCCGGCTCGAGGCCGCCGGGCTGCAGGTCACTTGCCATGTGTTTGCCAAGGCCGCGCAGTGGCCCGATGCCCTGCTGCAGACGCAAACGGGCCCGAACGAGTGCCCTTGCGCTGCGGGGGCGCAAGAGCAGTTCCGTTTGTTCTTCGAAGCCACCCGATGTCCGGTGCCTTCCTGACAACAACCCCGGGCTGCAAAAAGGTGTTGACCTCAACATAAGTTGAGGTTTGATACTGCAGCCTCTCTACCGAATCCCTGGTTTTCAACGCTGATTTTTCCGGCATGCCGTGCCGGAGGGAGAGGCTTTGCCTGCGCATTTCTGCACGCTGTACCCGTGAGGGTTGGACGGCGGGCGGAGCTACTGATGTCAACGATACGGAGGAAATAACAACGTGAACAACACAACGCACTTTTCAACGGCTGCCAGCAGCCACCCCGCCGGTCACAGAACGCTGCGCCGCAGCGTCTTGTGACACAGGCGGGCCGATGCCCCGGGCGTGCCGGCCGGGGCCTTGACCTTTCCACCGTGTCATTGCCGAGACTGCCCGTCCATCCCGCCGTGACCTTTGCCTCTTCCGCGTCTGCACCGCGTGGCGCAGACAACAACTTCCCTGGCGCGCCCGCAACGCCCGCCTCAACGATTGATTGAAACGACCATGACCACCAACCCGCTCTCCAAGAACCGCCCTCTGGGCCTGGCCACCATCGCCACCGCCGTCACCGCTGCCGTGGCTGCATTGATCCTCGTCTTCCAGGCGCCCACGGCCCAGGCCAACGGTGAAGGCGCCACGCCGCCCGCCATGCCGGTGTCGGTCGCTGCCGTGGTGCAAAAGGACATCTCGCTGTGGGATGAATTTTCCGGCCGCCTCGAGGCCGTGCAGCGTGTGGACGTGCGACCGCGCGTCTCGGGTGCCGTGCAGGCCGTGCACTTCCGCGAAGGCTCGCTGGTCAAGCAGGGTGACCTGCTCGTCACCGTGGACCCCGCACCGTATGCGGCCGAGGTCGACCGCGCCGAAGCCCAGGTGGTCGCCGCCCAGGCCCGCGTGTCCTACACCCGCAGCGAAATGGAGCGCGCCACGCGCCTGCTCGAAGAACGCGCCATTGCCCAGCGTGAGCACGACGAGCGCCTGAATGCCCAGCGCGAGGCCGACGCCAACCTGCGCGCAGCACAGGCCGCGCTGCAGACCGCCAAGCTCAACCTCGGCTACACCCAGGTGCGCGCCCCCGTGGCGGGCCGCGTGGGCCGCATCGAAGTCACCGTGGGCAACCTGGTGGCTGCCGGTGCCGGCGCGCCGGTGCTGACCACGCTGGTGTCGGTGAGCCCCATCTATGCGAGCTTCGACACCGACGAGCAGATTGTGGTGAAGGCGCTGGCCGACCTGCAAAGCAGCCAACGGGGCAACAGCGCGCGCCAACTCATCGAGCGCATCCCTGTGCAGATGGGCACTGGCACCGCGGGCAGCACGCCGCACACCGGCCGCCTGCAGCTCATCGACAACCAGGTGGACGCCAAGAGCGGCACGGTGCGCGTGCGTGCCGTGTTCGACAACGAAGACGGCGCTCTCATCCCCGGCCAGTTCGCCCGCATCCGCATGGGCCAGGCGCGCGACACCCAGGCCCTGCTGATCAACGAGCGTGCCGTGGGCACCGACCAGAACAAGAAGTTCGTGATGGTGGTGGGCGAGGGCAACAAGGCCGAGTACCGCGAAGTCACGCTGGGCGCGCCCATCGACGGCCTGCGCGTGGTCACGTCGGGCTTGAAGGCGGGCGAGAACATCGTCGTCAACGGCCTGCAGCGCGTGCGCCCCGGTGCCGTGGTGGCGCCCCAGTCGGTCCCCATGACCGCCAAGGCCGAGATTGCGGGTGATCGCAAGGAAGCCAAGAACAACACCAAGTCGCCCGCCGTCTGAACACCTTTTCAGTTCCCTAACGCTGCGCGTCTCCTAAGCCTGTGCAACGGGCATGACTTCGCCAGCATCCCCGCGCAAGGGCCGCCCCGCCGCGCTGGGGGTGTCCCCCTAACGAAGGAGAGGGGGAAGGCGCGCAGCGACTCAGGGGGTGAACCAACACGAGCTTTTTGCATCCATGAATCTATCCCGCTTCTTCATCGACCGCCCCATCTTCGCCGGGGTGCTGTCGGTGCTCATCTTCCTCGGGGGGCTCATCGCATTGCGCGGTCTGCCTATCTCCGAATACCCTGAAGTCGCGCCGCCCTCCGTGGTGGTGCGCGCACAGTACCCGGGCGCCAACCCCAAGGTGATCGCCGAGACCGTGGCCACGCCGCTGGAGGAATCCATCAACGGCGTGGAAGGCATGCTCTACATGGGCAGCCAGGCCACCACCGACGGCGTCATGACGCTGACCGTGACCTTTGCCTTGGGCACCGACCCCGACAAGGCCCAGCAGCTGGTGCAAAACCGCGTGTCGCAGGCCGAGCCGCGCCTGCCCGAGGAAGTGCGCCGCCTGGGCGTCACCACCGTCAAGAGCGCGCCGGACCTGACCATGGTGGTCCACCTGGTCTCGCCCAACAACCGCTACGACATCGACTACCTGCGCAACTACGCGGTGCTCAATGTGAAGGACCGTCTCGCCCGCATCGGCGGCGTGGGCCAGGTGCAGATCTTCGGCGGCGGCGACTACTCCATGCGTGTGTGGCTCGACCCCCAAAAGGTCGCGCAGCGCGGCCTGTCGGCCAGTGATGTGGTGACCGCCATCCGCGGCCAGAACGTGCAGGCTGCCGCCGGCGTGGTGGGTGCATCGCCCGGCCTGCCCGGCGTGGACCTGCAACTGTCCATCAACGCCCAGGGCCGTCTGCAGACCGAAGAAGAGTTCGGCGACATCATCGTCAAGACCGGTGCCGACGGCGCGGTGACGCGCCTGCGTGACATCGCCCGCCTGGAGCTGGGCGCGGCCGACTACTCGCTGCGCTCGCTGCTCAACAACGACCCCGCCGTCGGCATGGGCGTGTTCCAGGCGCCGGGCTCCAACGCGCTGGACATCTCGTCCAACGTGCGCAAGACCATGGACGAGATCCAGAAGAACATGCCCGAAGGCGTGGAGTACCGCATTGCGTACGACCCCACGCAGTTCGTGCGTGCCTCCATCAAGTCCGTGATCCACACGCTGCTTGAAGCCATCGCCCTCGTAGTGCTCGTGGTGATCCTGTTCCTGCAGACCTGGCGCGCCTCCATCATCCCGCTGCTGGCCGTGCCGGTGTCGGTGGTGGGCACGTTCGCGGTGCTGCACCTGCTGGGCTTTTCAATCAACGCTCTGAGCTTGTTCGGCCTGGTGCTGGCCATCGGCATCGTGGTGGACGACGCCATCGTGGTGGTGGAGAACGTCGAGCGCAACATCGAGGCGGGCCTGACCCCGCGCGAGGCCACCTACCGCGCCATGCGGGAAGTGTCTGGCCCCATCATCGCCATCGCACTGGTGTTGGTGGCGGTGTTCGTACCGTTGGCCTTCATCAGCGGGCTCACAGGCCAGTTCTACAAGCAGTTCGCGGTCACGATTGCGATCTCCACGGTGATCTCGGCGATCAATTCGCTGACCCTGTCGCCCGCGCTCAGCGCGCTGCTGCTTAAGGGCCACAACGAGCCCAAGGACGCGCTCACGCGTGGCATGGACAAGGTGTTTGGTGGGCTGTTCCGCGGCTTCAACCGCCTGTTCCACCGCGGCTCCGAGGCCTACAGCGGCGGCGTCAAGCGCGTCATCGGCCGCAAGGCGCTGATGTTCGTGATCTACCTCGCGCTGGTGGGTGCCACCGTGGGCCTGTTCAAGATCGTGCCCGGCGGCTTCGTGCCCGCGCAGGACAAGCAGTACCTGATCGGCTTTGCCCAGCTGCCCGACGGCGCCACGCTGGACCGCACCGAGAACGTGATCCGCCGCATGGGCGAGCTCATGAAGGAGAACCCGAACGTCGAAGACGCGATCGCTTTTCCCGGCCTGTCGATCAACGGCTTTACCAACAGCTCCAACTCGGGCATCGTGTTCGCCACGCTCAAGCCCTTTGCCGAGCGCACCCGCGCCGACCAGAGCGGCGGCGCCGTGGCAGGGCAGCTGAACCAGTCGTTCGGCAGCATCCAGGATGCGTTCATCGCCATGTTCCCGCCGCCACCCGTGGCGGGCCTGGGTACCACCGGCGGCTTCAAGCTGCAGATCGAAGACCGCGCGTCGCTGGGCTTTCAGGCCATGGACGGCGCCGTGAAGGCCTTCATGGCCAAGGCCTACCAGACGCCCGAGCTGGCCGGCCTGTTCACCAGCTGGCAGGTCAACGTGCCGCAGCTGTACGCCAACATCGACCGCACCAAAGCCCGCCAGCTGGGTGTGCCGGTGACGGACATCTTCGACACGCTGCAGATCTACCTGGGCAGCCTGTACGCCAACGACTTCAACCAGTTTGGCCGCACCTACAGCGTGCGTGTGCAGGCCGATGCGGCCTACCGCGCGCGGGCTGAAGACGTGGGCCTGCTCAAGGTGCGCTCTGCCACCGGCGAGATGGTGCCCCTGTCGGCGCTGATGAAGATGGAGCCGAGCTTCGGCCCCGAGCGTGCCATGCGCTACAACGGCTACCTGGCCGCGGACATCAACGGCGGCCCTGCACCCGGCTACTCGTCGGGCCAGGCCCAGGCCGCCATCGAGCGCATTGCGGCAGAGACGCTGCCGCAGGGCATCACCTTCGAGTGGACCGAGCTGACCTACCAGGAAATCCTGGCCGGCAACTCCGCCGTGCTGGTGTTCCCGCTGGCCATCCTGCTGGTGTTCCTGGTGCTGGCCGCGCAGTACGAAAGCCTGACGCTGCCCATTGCCATCATCCTGATCGTGCCCATGGGCATCCTGGCGGCCATGACCGGGGTGTGGCTGAGCAAGGGCGACAACAACGTGTTCACGCAAATCGGGCTCATCGTGCTGGTGGGGCTGTCGGCCAAGAACGCCATCCTGATCGTGGAGTTTGCGCGCGAGCTGGAGTTTGCCGGGCGCACCCCCGTGCAGGCCGCCATCGAGGCCAGCCGCCTGCGGCTGCGCCCCATCCTGATGACCTCGCTGGCCTTCGTGATGGGTGTGCTGCCCCTGGTGCTCTCCACCGGTGCCGGCGCCGAAATGCGCAGCGCCATGGGCGTGGCGGTGTTCTCCGGAATGATCGGGGTGACGGCCTTCGGCCTGTTCCTCACGCCCGTCTTCTACGTGCTGCTGCGCAAGCTGGCTGGCAACCGCCCGCTGGTGGAGCACGGCACGCACGTGGCGCCCATCTCGCACAACCCGCACGGCGGCGGCAGCGCCCACCCCGTGCTGGCAGCGCCCCGCCAAGAGCACGAATGATGGGCTCCCTGGCCATTTTCAATACCACCGTCCGCGCCGCGCTGCCTCTGGCAGCAGGGCGGGCAGGAGACCGACCATGATGGATTTTTTGTCGAACAAGAACGCTGATGCCGCCAACGCGGTGACGGCGGCAGCGCCAGCGCCTTCGCGCAGGCTCAGCCTGCTGGCCCCCCTGGCCGCAGCCCTGGTGCTGGCCGGTTGCATGACCCAGCCCGTGGCTCCCGCGCCCCATGCCGGCGTGGCCGTGCCCGAGAGCTTCAGCGCCGGCGGCGCGGCCCTGCCCGTCGCACCCTGGACCGTGGCCCCACCCGCCGAGGCACAGCCGCGCGGCGAATGGTGGCTGGGCTTTCAGGACCCCGTGCTGGCCGACCTGGTGCAGCGCGCAGGCACGGCCAACACCAGCATCCAGCAGGCGGCCGCGCGGCTGGCCGAAGCGCGCTCGCTGCTGCGCTCGGCCGACGCAGCACGGTCCGTGCAGATCGGCGCGTCGGCGGGCGTGTCGCGCCAGGCCGGTGCCAGCAGCACGGGCAGCTCATCGCCGTCCACGCTGGGCACGGCAGGCCTCAACGCATCGTATGAACTGGACCTGTTCGGCCGCCTGTCGCAGACCAGCGATGCCGCGCGCCTGGATGCCGATGCCCGCGACGCCCTGCTGCAGAGCACGCGCCTCATGGTGCAGGCCGATGTGGCGCAGACATACCTGCAGCTGCGCTCGGTGCAGGCCGAGCAGATCCTGGTGAACGAGAGCCTGGGTGCCTACCAGGACACACTGCGGCTCACGCAGCGCCGCCTGCAGGCCGGCGATGTGGCCGAGCTGGACGTGGCCCGCGTGCAGACCGAGGTGTCTTCCACCGAGTCCGAATCCTTGGCACTGCAGCGCCAGCAAGCCTTGCTGACCAACGCGCTGGCCGTGCTGGTGGGCGATGTGGCCAGCGGCTTCACGCTGCCGGCGGCGGCCACCGATGCCGCCTTGCCGGTCATCCCGCCCGGTGTGCCTGGCACCGTGCTGGCGCGGCGCCCCGATGTGTCGGCCGCGCAGTTCGCTGTGCTGGCCGCGCAGGCCCGCGTGGGCGTGGCGCAGACCGCGTGGTTCCCGGCGGTCACGCTCACCGGCAATGCGGGACATGCATCGCCCGAGCTGGGCGACCTGTTCAAGTGGTCGGCCCGTGCGTGGGGCGTGAGCGCGCTGCTGTCGCTGCCGATCTTCGACGGCGGCCAGCGCGATGCGCAGGTGCAGGGCGCCAAGGCCCGGCTGGAGGCCGCGCTGGCGGACCACCGTGGCCAGGTGCTCAACGCCTTCCGCGACGTGGAAGATCAGCTCAGCTCGCTGCGCCTGTTGTCCGGCCAGGCCGAGGCGCAGGCCCGCGCCGTGACGGCCGCGCGCCGAGCGACGCAGCTGTCCGATGCACGCTACCGCAACGGCCTGGTGAGCCAGCTGGAGCTGCTGGACGCGCGCCGCAGCGAGCTGCGCAACCGCCGCCAAGAGCTGCAGGTGCGCACCGCGCAGTACGTGGCCACGGTGGGCCTGATCCGCGCGCTGGGTGGGGGCTGGGGTGACGACGCGCAGGCCAGGGTGGCCGCGGTGTCCCAATAGTCTCTGCAGCTGTGCCTGGCCAATAGCCAGCCCAGCAGGGCGGGGTTCCCGCGCTCCTTCTGCGGCGTGCCGCGCTGGCGCCTATAGTGTCTGGTTTCGCGCGCGGCACGGCCCCGGGGCCGGTCCAGCGCTTTCCGTCCCACCGTTTCGTCATCAGGAGCCTTTGCATGAGCTATCCCAGTACCCAACTCTTCATCGCCGGCCAATGGCAGGACGCCGCCGACGGCAAGACCATCGGCGTGTTCAACCCATCCACCGGCAAGGAAATCGGCCGCGTGGCCCACGCCAGCAAGGCCGACCTGGACCGTGCGCTGGACGCTGCACAAAAGGGCTTTGAAGCTTGGCGCGACATCCCTGCCGCCGAGCGTGCCAAGACCATGCGCCGCGCCGCTGGGCTGATGCGTGAGCGCGCCGATGCGATCGCCGCCATCATGGTGCAGGAGCAGGGCAAGCCCCTGGCCGAAGCCAAGGTCGAGACCATGGCGTCTGCCGACATCATCGAATGGTTTGCCGACGAGTCCCTGCGCGTGTATGGCCGCATCGTCCCCTCGCGCAACCTCAAGGCCACGCAGATGGTGCTCAAGGACCCCGTGGGCCCCGTGGCGGCCTTCACGCCGTGGAACTTCCCCATCAACCAGGTCGTGCGCAAGCTGGCTGCCGCGCTGGGCGCAGGCTGCTCCATCCTGGTCAAGGCGCCCGAAGAAACCCCGGCCAGCCCCGCAGAGCTGATCCGCGCGTTTGCCGATGCGGGCGTGCCCGCCGGCACGGTCGGTCTGGTCTATGGCGACCCGGCTGAAATCTCCAACTACCTCATCCCGCACCCCATCATCCGCAAGGTCACGTTCACCGGCTCCACGCCCGTGGGCAAACAGCTGGCGGCCCTGGCGGGCAAGCACATGAAGCGCGTGACGATGGAGCTGGGCGGTCATGCGCCGGTCATCGTGGCGCAAGACGCCGACCTGGAACTGGCCATCAAGATCAGCAGCGGCTCCAAGTTCCGCAACGCGGGCCAGGTCTGCATCTCGCCCACCCGCTACCTGGTGCACGAGAGCATCCGCGCCGACTTCGTGGCAGCTTTTGCCAAGTACGCGCAGGGCCTGAAGGTGGGTGACGGCCTCACGGCCGGCACGCAGATGGGCCCGCTGGCCAACCCCCGCCGCATCACCGCCATGGCCGACCTGCTGGCCGACGCGGTGCAGCAGGGCGCGCAAGTGGCCACCGGCGGCGAGCGCATCGGCACCGAAGGCAATTTCTTCCAGCCCACCGTGCTCAACGACGTGCCCCTGTCGGCCCGCATCTTCAACGAAGAGCCCTTCGGCCCCGTGGCCGCCGTGCGCGGCTTCGAGAAGATCGAGGACGCGATTGCCGAAGCCAACCGCCTGCCGTTCGGCTTGGCCGGCTACGCCTTCACCACCTCGCTGAAGAATGCGCACCTGCTGGCCCAGCGCCTGGAAGTGGGCATGCTCTGGATCAACCAGGCTGCAGCCCCTGCCGCAGAGCTGCCATTCGGCGGCTTGAAGGATTCGGGCTACGGCTCCGAAGGCGGCCCCGAAGCCATCGAAGCGCACCTGAACACGCGCCTGGTGTCGATCATGAACGTGTGACTTGTGATTCAGTGATCCTGTGATCGAGGGGCTGCCGCTTTCCACCGTGGAGGGTTGCAGCCCCTTCGTCCTTTCCGTTTCGCAGTCAGGTTTTCTTGCGCAGCGTGCCCCACGCTGCCAGCGCCAGCAGGGTGGAGAGCAAACCCGCGCCCCAGACCTGCAGCGTAGGTATGGCGGCTGGCGCCGCCATGGCGGCAACCGTGAACGTCATGCGCACCTGGCCGGCGCCACCCGCACCGCCGGCGCGGTTGCCCAGGTCATAGCCACCCCCACCCCCGCCGCCCGGCGCGACGCCCGGCAGGCCGTCATTGCTGGTCATGGCGCCGCCGCCGCCCCCGGCGCCTGTGCCTGTCCCGCCAGTCGCTCCAATTGCATTGCCGCCATTGGCCGCCGGCGTGGCGGAGCCGCCACCACCGCCGCCGACGGACGAGCCCGAGCCGTTGCCCCTAGCAAAAGAGGTGTTTCCGGGGGCCGTGCACGCCGCAGTGGTGCCCCCAGCGCCCGCCACCCTGGTGGGGGCTCCCGCCGAGCCGCCGTTGGCAGTCAACCCCGCAATGCCAGCGCCGGTGACTGAGGAGGAGGGTCCCGCGGTGCCTGCGGTCTGGAAGGGGCCCGCGGCGCCCCCCGCACCTGCGTTCACCGTGAGCGCAGTGCCACCCGCCACAGCGAAGCTTGCCGCGCAGTAGGAGCCCCCACCGCCACCACCGCCCCCGTCGAACATTCCGCTCCCGTTGGCTGCGCCCCCTCCGCCACCCCCCGACCCCCAGGCCTCGATAAGCACTGACACGGCTCCTGCCGGCACTGTGCAGTTGGCCGTGTTAACGCCGTTGACACAATCTGCGGCAAAGGCGGACATGGGTAGCAGTGCACAAAATACTGTGGCGGCCACAGAGCGGTTTTTTGCTGACAGGTGCAATGGGTAGGAGGTGGTGTGGACAGTGGCTTTGGCGTGCGTCGGCGTGGACGGCGAGCGATCAAAAAAAACCGGCCAACCGCCTTTCGCTCAGGTATGGCATCCGCACTGGCAAGTCGGTGCGGTGGGTATGCAAGTCCAAAACAGGTAAGGCCGTGACTTGAAATGGAATGCTGCGATCGGTCGCCTGCGGCGTTGCGCCGTAGAAACTGCCGTCGCTGTTGCAAAATTAAATGGTGGGTGTTTCTGGAATACCGTGATGTACTGCGTGCACTTACTGATTGTTGCAACGCACACTCCATGACAAAAATCACCCGGAATTTCGCTTATTGGCGGGCAATGTGTTTCATGGCGTTGTTGGGAGTGCTGCTTGCTGGCGCCACATCCGCAAACGCTGCGGCGCGCAAAGCGCCAGGCGTTGAATCCTCCGGCATCTTGTTCATCGCAAACAATGTGCCGGACTATCAGCAATTGGAGGCCAGCGCGAGTTCCTTGCTGGAAGTCGTTGTGCTGGATGCTCGGGGCGACGGTTTGCGCCAGATGGCCGATGCGCTGCAGGGTCGCCAGCAGGTGGGTGCGGTGCATCTCATTTCACACGGTGCCCGCGGTGCGCTGGACCTGGGCTCACTGACGTTGGATGGGATGACATTGATGGAGCGCAGTGCCGATCTGGCGCGTATTCGCGCATCGCTGCGACCTGATGCTGACTTGCTTCTGTACGGCTGCGAAGTGGCGCAGGGCAGTGAGGGGCAGCGGTTCATCACTCTGCTGGGCGAGACGACAGGAGCCCATGTGGCCGCTTCGACCAACCTTACCGGGGCGCGCGAACTGGGCGGCGACTGGGTGCTGGAGAGTCGCACCGGAGCGCTGCGCAGTGCTCCGCTGGCCTTTCCTGCTTACCACCAGGTCCTGGCCACTGTCGCTGGAACGGTGGCGATTCCATTCGCCCACCCAGACGACTCCTTTCCCACTCAAAAAATGCTGGATGGGCAGGCAAACACCGGTACGACCAATATCCCCGGCATCGTCTATGAGTTCTACTTTGCCAATACCGGCAATACGCCCGTCGGCCGGGTCATCAACATCGATCTGGCTGGCGGCACAGGCTCCATGCTGACGTACTTCAATACAGGGACTTCTCAGTTCGATCCGGTAGGCGCACTGATCATCAAAAGCCAGGCCACCCGGATGTTCGGCTTCTCAAGTTTCCGTATTCAAGATGCGCAAGCGCTCGCCGCCACCTATACCGCCACCGCGTACCGCAACAACGTGACGGTCGGCGTGCCATTTACTTTTTCGACCGGCGGCAGCTTCAACCAGGTACTTGTCACATTGCCGGTGCAGTTCAAGAATGTCGATGAAATCCGCATCACCAGCAATGGCGGAATTGCTGCTGGCACGGTGGGTGCGAAGCTATGGCAAGAAGGCTTCAACAGTTTCGTGTTCATCGACCCGACGAGCAATGCAGACCTGAGCGTGCTCTCTGCCACGGCAGGGGCTCTCGTGCCTGCGTTCGCGGCAGGTACCACGTCTTACACCATCGCGGTGTCCAACGCGACGACCAGCACCACCATCACGCCCACCGTCGATATCCCGGGCACCACCGTGACCGTGAATGGTGTGCCCGTCACCAGCGGTGCCGCCTCGGGCAGCATCGGCCTGAATGTGGGCAGTAACACCATCACCACCATCGCCACGGCAACCGATGGGACCACCACGAAGACCTACACCATCACCATCACGCGCGCTGCTCCGCTATCGAGCAATGCCAACCTCTCCAGCCTGGCGCTGTCGACCGGCACACTGAGCCCTGCGTTCGCTTCGGGCACCACGTCCTACACCGCCGGCGTACCGTTCAGCACGGTATCGCTCACCGTGACGCCCACCGTGGCTGACGGCACAGCGACTGTCACCGTCAATGGCATTAGCACCACCAGCGGCAATGCGTCGGGGTCCATTGCGCTGGCGGTGGGCAACAACACCATATCCACCGTCGTGACCGCCCAAGACGGCTCCACGACCAAGACCTACGCCACCACGGTCACCCGCGCTGCTGCGTCGGGCAACGCGCAGCTCAGCGCGCTGAGCCTGTCCAGTGGCACCCTGGCACCCGTGTTTGCTTCTGGCACCACCAGCTACACGGCCGGCGTCAGCAATGCCACCACGTCGATCACCATCACGCCCACCGTTGCCGACGCCACCGCCAGTGTCACGGTAAATGGCGTGGCCGTCACCAGCGGCAACGCATCGGGCGCCATTGCGCTGGCGGTGGGGTCCAACACCATCACGGCCACGGTGACTGCGCAGAACGGCACGCCGCTCAGCTACACCATCACCGTGACGCGGGCTGCGTCGGCCAATGCCAACCTGTCTGCACTGTCGTTGTCCAGCGGCACCCTGGCGCCCGTTTTTGCGGCGGCCACTACCAGCTACACGGTCAGCGTCAGCAACGCCACCACGTCGATCACCGTCACCCCCACGGTCGCCGACGGTGGCGCCAGTGTCACCGTGAACGGCGTGGCCACCACCAGCGGCAATGCATCAGGCGCTATTGCACTGGCAGTGGGTTCCAACACCATCACCACCGTCGTGACGGCGGCGGACGGTGCGACCACCAAGGCCTACACCGTGACCATGACCCGTGCCGCGTCGTCCAACAACAATCTGTCTGCGTTGAGCCTGTCCAGCGGTAGTTTGAGCCCGCCTTTCAACCCGGCCACCACCAGTTATACGGCGGCCATCGGTGCCGGCGTCGGTAGCATCACGGTCACCCCTGCGGCGGCCGACGGAAACGCCAGCATCACGGTCAATGGTGTGGCTGTCACCAGCGGCGCTGCCTCTGGCGCGGTAGCGATGAACACGGGCAGCAACACGGTCTCCGTGGTGGTGACAGCACAGAATAGCGCGACCAAAACCTATACCGTCACTGTCACCCGCGCAGCGCCGTCCAGCAATGCCGACCTGTCGGCCCTGTCCCTGTCGAGCGGCACCCTGTCGCCCGCCTTCGCGGCCGGCACCACCAGCTACACGGCCAGCGTCGGCAACGCAACCACGTCGCTCACCGTCACCCCGACCGTGGCCGACGCTACCGCCAGCATCATGGTGAACGGTGTGGCCACCACCAGCGGCAATGCGTCGAGCGCCATTGCGCTGAACGTGGGCAGCAACACCATCACCACGGTAGTCACGGCGCAGGACGGCACCACGGTGAAGACCTACACGGTGACGGTGACCCGCGCGGGCTCGGGTGATGCCAACCTGTCGGCCCTCGTCGTGTCGGGCGGCAGCATCGCTCCAGCGTTTGCTCCGGGCACCACGGGCTACACGATGTCGATTGCAGCCGCAACCGCCAGCGTCACCGTGACGCCGACGGTGAATGATCCGAGCGCCACCGTCACGGTCAACGGCGTGTCCGTGGCCAGCGGCACCGCATCGGGCGCCATCGCCATGAACGTGGGCGCCAACACCATCACCGTCGTCGTCACCGCGCAGAACAGCACCACCCGGACCTACACCGTCACCGTGACGCGTTTGCGCCCCACCACGGCCGCGGGTACCGTCCCCGGCGGCGGCGGCGCCGTCAACGCCAGCCTGGCAGGGCCTGCGGGCTGCGGTTTCGACCGTGCGGATTTCATTCCTTTGACGGGAGCGGCGGCCTCGCCTCCGGCCGGTAGCATTTCGGGCTATACCTTCAGCCAGGGCTTGTTCGATGTGGTGGTGGGCGGTTGCCCGAACGGGGCGGCGGTGACGGTCACGCTGACCTACCCGCAACCGTTTCCGCCGGGCGCCGTGTACATGAAGTACGGCCCCACGCCAAGCCAGAACGCGCCCCATTGGTACGCCTTCCCTGGTGCGACCATCACCGGCAACACCGTGACCTTGGTGCTCACCGATGGCGGCTCGGGTGATGATGACCTGTCGCTCAACGGCACCATCTCCGACCCAGGCGGTGTGGCACTGGCGCTGGCCGTTGGCGGGGGTGCTGGCGCCATCGGCATTCCCACGCTGTCGCAGTGGGGCGTTCTGCTGTTGTCCCTGCTGGTCGCGGCTGCTGCAGGGCTGAATGCCTGGCGCACCCGGCGAGCCGGCCACGGGCGTGGTTGGGTGCGCCGCTGACTTCACACCGGGTGCGCCTTTGCACCGTGCGCCCATGAAGACGGCCCCTGTCCGCAATGCGGCAGGGGCCGTTGGCTTTTGCTATTTTTTCGATAGCTTACAAAGACCGAACGTCAAGCGGCAGCGCTGGCTTTTGCTGCGGTTCGATCAAACGCCTGCAGCACTTGCGTGCAGTCCGTGAGTGCCAGGCATGCAGGCGTAGCGTCAACGACAGCGCCGCCAACACGCATGCCGCCGTCAGAACCGGTACGTCGACGTCAACGTATACGTCCGCGCCTGCCCATAGAAGCAATCCCCGCGCGCCAGGCACTGCGTGATGTGCACCTTGTCCGCCAGGTTCACCACGTTGAAGGCCACGCGCCAGTCGCCCGCGTCGTACGCCACCATCGCATCGGCCAGGGTGGCGGCCGGGGTGCTGATGGCGCTGGTGCCGCTCCACTGGGAGCCGGTGTAGCGCACGCCGGCGCCTACCGTCCAGCCGCCGCGGCCTTCGCTGGCGAAACGGTGGCTCAGCCAGGCCGATGCTGTGTGCTTGGGCACGCTGGCCACGGGCGTGCCCTGGTCGCCGGCGTTGCTGCGGCTGATCTTCGCGTCAGTGAACGCGTAGCCCAGGGTGAAGTCCCACTGGCGGGCCAGGCTGGCCTGCACTTCGGCTTCGAACCCCCGGACCTTGACTTCGCCGATCTGCAGGCTGTTGAGCGGGTTGCCGGGGTCGTTGGTCTTGCGGTTCTTCTCGCGCAACTGATAGACCGCCGCGAAGGCGCTGATGCCCTGGCCGGCGGGTTGCCACTTCACGCCGGCCTCCCACTGTTCGCCGCGCTGGGGCTTGAAGGCCGTGCCATACGCGTCCACGCCGCCCAAAGGCTGGAAGGACTCGGAATAGCCCGCGTACGGGGCCCAGCCGCCGTCCATCTGGTAGGTGAAGCCTGCGCGCTTGGTCCAGGCCTTGTCGTCCACCGCGGCCGCGGGGCGGCCCACGGTGTCGGTCTGGGCGCTGTCGTGGCGAAGGCCCAGTGTGGCGGTCCATCGGTCCCACTTGATCTGGTCCTGCAGGTAAAAGCCCAGCTGCTTTTGCACCACGTTCGGTTGCCGCACCAGCTGTGCCGTGGTGGGTGGCGTGAAGTTGCCATACACCGGGTTGTAGACGTCGATGGCCGGCGCCACCGCACGCCAGGCCTGCTGGCCGGTGTGGTTGCGCTGCACGTCCAGGCCTGCGAGCAGGGTGTGGTCGGCGCTGCCGGTCTTGAGCTTGCCTTCGAGCTGCGTGTCGATCAGCAGCATGCGGCCGGTGTTGATGTTCCACACCGCGTCGCGCACCACGGTGCGGGCGTCGCTGTTGAACACGGGGCGCGCGGGGCGGCCTGTGGCGGCGTTGGCGGTGAAGCTGGTGTAGATGGTGCGGTAGTCCACTTCGCTCACGGTGCGGCGCAGGTTCTGGCGCACTGTCCAGTCGGCGTTCACGCGGTGGCTGAACAGGTAGCCCCAGGAGTTGTTGGTGGTGTCGTACGCGTCCCAGCCCGGCTCGCCGATGAAGGTGTTGCGCGGGATCTGGCCGTAGCGGCTGGCCAGCTGCGTGCCTTGCCACGGGAAGAAGCCGATGATCGAGCCGCTCTGGTCCTTCTGGTGCAGCGCCTGCAGCGTGAGCGAGGTGTCGGCGCTGGGCTTCCAGGTGAGCGAGGGCGCAAACACCAGGCGGTCGTCATCCACATGGTCGATCTGGCTGCCGCTGTCGCGGCCCACGGCCACCAGGCGGTAGAGCCACTGGCCGTCCTGGTCGAGCGCACCGGTCAGGTCGGCCGCGATCTGCTTGCGGGCGTTGTTGCCCAGCTGCAGCTGCACCTCGCGCTGCGTTTCGGCCTGCGGGCGTTTGCTGGTGAGGTTAAGCACGCCACCCACGCTGCCCTGGCCGTACAGCACCGAGGTCGGCCCGCGCAGAAACTCCACCCGCTCCAGCGTGTAGGGGTCGGGCCGGCTGGTGTTGTAGGTGCCGTAGGTGCGCAGCAGGCCGTCCTGGTACTGCGACACGGTGCCGCCGCGTGCGGCGAAGCTGTCCACGCGGCTGTCGAAGTAGTTCGACACCGCCCCGGCCGTGTACGCCGTGACCTGGCGCAGCGTCTGCACGCCCTGCGCCTCGATCTGGTCGCGGGTGATCACGCTGATGGCCTGCGGGGTTTCGATGAGGGGCGTGTCGGTCTTGGTGGCGCTCAGCGCCCGTTTGGCGACGAATCCGGTGACCGGGGCGGTGGGGCTTTCCTGTTCGCTGCCCGCACTCACGGTGACGGGGGCCAGGGCCTTGTCGGCCGTGGGCGCGGCCGTGCCTTCGGTGGCGGCCTGCTGGGCGTGGGCGGCGCCGCACAGGGCGAGCAATGCGGCCTGCGCGATGGCGGTGCGGCAGGCGGTGGTGCCAGATCTCATGGTGCTGTTTCTCCGATGGTTGAAAACTTGTCCGGCCCGAGGCGCCAGGCTTGCGTGGGCCAGCGCTGGCCTGCGGGCCGGTGGTGGGTCGGGTGGGGTGGGGGAATCGCTTGCCGTCAGAACGTGTAATCCAGCGACACCTGCACCGTGCGCGGCTGGCCGGGCACCACGGTGCCAAAGCCGGCCGCCGTGGCCGTGCCGTCCAGGTAGTAGCGGCGGTTGCCCGCGTTCTTCAGGTTGGCCTGCAGCCGCACGCCGCCTGCGAACTGGTAGCCCACGGCCAGGTCGACCGTGGTGAATCCCGGCAGGCGCCACTTGTTGTCGTTGGCGGTGAACTTGTCGCCCTGGTGCACCAGGCCGCCGCCGACCCACAGGCCGGGCAGTTGCGGCAGGCGGTACTGCGTCCACAGCGATGCGTTGCGGCGCGTGGCCAGTGCGACGCGGTTGCCCACGTTGGCGCCGGCGGTGGTGTCGGCCAGCACCTTGGGGTTTTGGAAGCTGGCCTGCGCCGTCACCGTCCAGCCGGGGGTGATGCGGCCTTGCAGCTCCAGCTCCACGCCCTGGATGCGCTGGCGCGCGGTCAGCACCGAGTAGCCCGCGTGCTGCGGGTCGGTGGCGGGCGCGTTGGTCAGCTCCAGCTCGAAGGCCGACACGGTGGTCATCAGGCGCTTGTCCAGCCATTCCTGCTTCCAGCCCACTTCCAGCTGTTTGCCCTCCGACGGCGGCGCGCCGCGGTCGCCCCACAGCAGCGTGCCGGTGTTGGCCTGGAACGAGCGCGCGTGGCTCGCGTAGAGCATGGTGCCGGGGCGCGGCTCCCAGCTGATCGCCGCACTCGGCTGGGTCTTGCTCAGGTCGGTGACGGGCGTGGAGTACGCGTCCTTGAAGCGGTCGTGGCGCAGGCCCAGCAGCAGGCCGAAGTCGCCCAGCACCAGGCGGTCCTGCAGGAACACGCCGGTGTTGCGCGCGTCCGAGGACAGCCGGGACACGCCGGTGGACGCTGCCGCCGGCACGAGGCCGGTCACCGGGTTGTACAGGTCTACGGCACCCAGGTTGCCGGTGGCGCGCGCGCCGTACACGCCCTGGATGGTGCGCCAGTCCATGCCGGCCAGCAGGGTGTGTTGCACCGGGCCGGTCTGCACCTTGGCGCGCAGCTCGGCCAGCGCGGTGTCCGACGTGTATTCCTGCCCGGGTGCCAGCCAGTAGCCGCGCGGGACCCGGCCGTTGGCCGCAGGGCCCATGGGGGAGGGCAGGTTCACATTGCGGTTCGTCTCGTTGCGCGACAGGTGCACGCGGCCCTGCAGCACATCGGTGAAGCGGTGCTCCAGTTCGGTGGAGTAAAAGCGCATGCGGCCGTCGGTGGTCAGCCACGGCTCGCCGTAGAACGCGCCCACCGGCAGCACGTCGGCACTGCGCGGGTTCTTGGGGTCGGGCACCGCCAGGCCCACGGTGGAGACGCCGTCGATGCCCTGGTATTCGGCCTGCGCGCGCCAGACGGTGTCGGGCGTGATCTGCCACTCCAGGCTGCCCGCAATGCCCTGCTTGCGCGGGGTGTTGCCGTCCACGAAGCTGCCTCCCCGGCTGGCGCCGCCATCGAGCCGGTAGCGCAGCGTGCCGTCGGCGTTGAGCGGGCCGGTGAGGTCGAACTCCGCGTTGCGCCAGCCGTCGCTGCCCACGCCGACCTTCACGTTGCGCAGCGCCTCGGCCTGGGGCCGCTTGCTCACGTAGTTGACCAGGCCGCCGGGCGCGACCTGGCCGAACTCCAGCGCGGCGGGGCCCTTGATGACCTCGACCCGCTCGATGTTGAACAGTGGCGGGTCCAGCAGGTGGACGAACTTGGCGCCGTCGCGCAGAAAATTGAAGGTGTTGTTGGCCCACAGCCCGCGGATGGAGAACTGCGAGTACGAGCCGTAGTACTCGCTGCGCATGGACACGCCCGAAGCGTTGCGCAGCACGTCGCGCTCGGTGGTGGCCATCTGCTGCTCCAGCAGCGCGTTGTCGATCACGCTCACCGAGCGGGGCGTCTCCAGCACCGACAGGCCCAGGCGCGAGCTGCTCTGCGCGCGCCGTGCGGGTGTGGCGGCCGCGCCAGCGGTCGAATCGACCACATCCACCTGGCGCAACGATGGCGCCGCTGCGGGCGCGTCGGCGGGGTCTGGCGCTGCGCTGGTTTGCGCCAGGGCTGTACTGCACAGGGCCAGCAGGGCGGCGTGGGCCACGGCGGTGCGCAAAAAAATCGGTTGGATCATGATGCTATGGTTTTAATAGCTGCTTGCGCTTGTCTATCAAGCGGTAGGCGGCAATTGGATTGGGTTGGCTACAGGCCTCATCCACGCTCTTGTCCGTTCGGGTTGAGCCTGTCGAAGCCAAGGCGCTGTCTGCGAAGAGCCCTTCGACAGGCTCAGGGCGCACGGTGGATCTGAGGCAAGTACCCCACCAGACCTTTGGATGCAGAAGCAGCGCTCCCGCAGCGGCCGGCATGAAACTGCTGGCGTGAATGGCTGGCGTGATCGACTGGCTGTTGCAATGTGTGCCGTCGGCTCGCACTGAGGTAACTGCGCATGGCGCGGGCCAGGTGCCGTTGCGCCGGGCGACACGCCGCACCGGCGGAAACCTGGCTGCTGGCTCCGCTGCCGCACGCCACAGCGGGCGTGCAGCGGGCGGCGGCGGCCTAGGCTCAGTGGGCCTTGGGGGGCGCGGGCAGGGCGGGCGACGCCATGCCGTCGGCCAGCACAAAGGTCAGCGTGGTCACGTAGCTGGCTTCGCCGTACTTCTCGCCCTGGGCTTCGCCGGGGGTCTTGTCGCTGTGCTTGACCTCGGCCACGTACTGGCCCTTCCAGGGCGTGACGAAGGTCACGGTACCGTCTTCAGCCGCCTCGGCCTCGCGCGTCCAGCCCGAGGGGGCTGCCAGCTGCACCTTGGCCTTGGGCAGCGGCGCGCCCTTGTAGATCACCTTGAACTCGCCGGGCTTGCCGGTGGGCACCAGGTCCAGCGGCGCGGTGGGCGCCACGGCTTGCGTCAGGCCCGCCACCCAGCGGGCCGAGGGCTGCCAGTACATCGCGGGCAGGTTGCGCTTGCTGCGGTCGATCAGCGGGTAGGTGGCGGCGGCGAACAGTGTGTCGGGCGTGCCGGCCACGGTGTAGTGGAAGCCGTCCTTGCCCAGTTGGCCGTCCACGCGCTGCGCGGCCGTGCCGGTGCGCTGCTCGAGCGCGGGCACGCCCTTGAATTTGTCCAGCGAGCCTGGCGAGGTCTCGCGCAGGTTCTCGTTGAACTCGCCAAAGTGCAGGCGGGCCTGGCCGCCCGCGTTTTCCAGCCACACCTGGTGGGCGTGGGCGGCGGTGAGGGATGCACAGGCGAGCAGGGCGGCAAGCACGGGGGCCTTGGGGCGCAGGGACGAGGACATGGCAGTTTCCTTTCGGTGGTTTCAACAAAAATCGGCGAGCGCGCAGCGCTGCGCGCCCCAGGACGAGGGGGCGAAACGCGGTGCGAAAGGGAGTGGCTGCCTACGCCCGGTGGTCAGGCGCTGGGTGGCTGTGCGGCGATGTGCAGGGTGCAGCGTCCGGATGAACGCGCCGCTGGGGCAAGGGGCTGTGGTGCAGGGTGGGGAGAGCCGGTGGCGTCAGAAGTCCACGCCCACGCTGACCGACAGCGTGCGCGGCGCACCCACCACCAGGTAGCCTGCGCCGGGGTAGCCGCCCGACGATGCCCAGTAGTTGCGGTTGGTGAGGTTGTCCACGCGGGCGCGCAGAGTCACGAGGCGGCCTTGCACCTCGGTCAGGTAGCGCACGCCCACGTCCAGGCGGTTCCAGCCGGGCACGCTGATGGTGTTGGTGGCGTTGGCATACACCGAGCCGGTGTGCACCAGGCGGCCGTCCAGCGCCAGGCCGTTCACGCCCGGCACATCCCACTCGGCGCCGATGTTGGCCTGCAGCTTGGGCACGCCGATCACGCGGCGGCCGTCGGTGCTGGCGGTGCCCGTGTTCAGCTGCTTGGCTTCGAGCCAGGTCAGGCCGCCCAGCAGGCGCAGGCCCTTGGTCGCCTCGCCCTGCACGGCCAGCTCGATGCCTTGGTGGCGGTCCTTGCCGTTGCTGCGGAAGATGTTGTCGCTGCCCACATAGGCACGCGGCTTGGTGGTGGAGAACAGCGCCACGCTGCCGCCAAAGCGGCCGCCGTCGAACTTCACGCCCACTTCCTTTTGCTTGGCGACGTAGGGCGACAGCATCTCGCCGCGGTTGGCGGCAGTGGAGGGCGCGGTCGCGCCCTGGCTCAGGCCTTCCACGTAGTTGCCGTACAGCGACAGGCTCTTGTCCAGCTTGTAGACGGCCGCCAGCAGCGGGCTGGTGCGGTTCTGGTCGTAGCGGTCGGTCTCGGCGGCCGTGCCATAGGCGTAGTTGGCGATCTCCAGCTTCTGGTGGCGCAAGCCGCCGGTGAGCAGCAGGCGCTTGTCCAACAGCGAGATGGTGTCGCCGATGGCGAAGCTGGTCAGGCGCGTGCTGCCGGTCAGACGCGGGTCGGCCAGGTCGCCGCCACGGAATGCGCCTGCGCTGAAGCCTGGCAGCGGGCTGTACACGGGGTTGTAGAGGTTGGTGGACTGCGTGTTGGCAAAGTCCATCGCGTAAGCGTTCTTCTTGTCCGCGCTGAAGTGCGATGCCACCACCACCCACTCGTGGCCCACGCTGCCGGTCTGCAGCTTGCCGCGCAGGCCCAGCTCGCCGGTGTTGACGCTGTCCTTGCGGGTGTTGTCGAAGCGGTAGGTAGAGCCCGCGCCGGTGCTGCTGTCGCTCACCGTCAGGTTGGCCAGGGAGTTGGCCTCGGAGCTGCGGCGTGCGCCGGCCGCGGCCCAGCCGGTGATGTCCTGCGTGATGTCCCACTCGCCGCGCAGCGTGCCGAAGGTGTCGCGCTCGTTCGAATACGTCCAGGGCTGGGCGAAGTTGGTGCCGCCGTCGGGTGCCGTGGGCATCTGCGTGGCCGTGGCGCCCAGCGTCACGTTGGTGCGGGTGCTCTTGAGCTTGTGGTCCTGCCAGCCGATGTCGCCCGAAAGGCGCACGTCGCGACTGCGCCAGTCCAGTCCCACGGCTGCCAGGCCGAGCTTGACGTCTTCATGGTCCACGGCCGTGCCGCCGTTGTGGGTGGCCGCATTCACGCGGATGCCGGTGTTGCCGTCGGGACCGAAGCGGCGCGCGATGTCGGCCGCCAGCTGCGTCTGCCCGCCGCTGGAGACGCCGAATGTGACGCGGTTCAACGGCTCGTTGGGCGCGCGCTTGGGCAGCAGGTTGATCGAGCCGCCGATGCCGCCGCCGTTGGGGCTGGCACCGCTCAAGAAGGCCGATGCGCCGCGCAGCACTTCCACGCGCTCGAACAGCTCGGTGGCGATGTACTGGCGCGGCAGCAGGCTGTACAGGCCGTTGTAGGCCGTGTCGTCCGAGTCCAGGATGAAGCCGCGGATGAAGTACGCCTCTTGAAAATTGCCGAAGCCGCGCGCCACGCGCACCGTGGGATCGTTCTGCAGCACGTCGCCCACGCTGCGGGCGTGGCGGTCCTGGATGAACTCGTTGGTGTAGCTGGTGATGGAGAACGGTGTGTCCATCGCGTCCTTGGTGCCCAGCACGCCGGCACGGCCGCCGCGGGCCACCTGGCCGCCAGCGTAGGCCGGCGACAGGCCTTGCGCCGATGCGTCGGCACTGGCGTTCACCGTGACGGTGGACAGCGCCTTGCCTTCCGCGGCGGCGGCTGGCGCAGCCTGCTGGGCCAGTACGGCAGGCGCTGCCAGCGCGAACATCACGGCGGCGGCAATGGCCACCGGCGTGGCGGCAAAAACGGGGCGCAGCGGGGCTGGCTGGAACGATGTGGCTGGGCGCATGGTCGTGGTGTGAAAAATGAAGTTGAAGGAGGTGTCAGCGCGGCGCCGAAGTGGTGCCGCTGCTGTGGATGTCGGTGTCGACGGGGTCGCCGGCGCGGCCCGGGGTGGTCTGCGGTGCCGGGGTGTCACGGAGGGCGCGGCGTGCATGGTGTGCCTGCTGTGAAAAAGGCCATGAGAACCAGCCCATCACCGCCACCGGAACGCCCAGGCCCACCCACGACCACCAGTCGCCCCAGGTGTCGGACACCAGGGCGGTGATCAGGCCCGTGGTGGTCAGCACGCCCACCACGATGGGCCAGCCCCACAGCGACCAGAACGGGTTCGGCTTCATGCGCGGCCCTCCGTGCGGGACAGCGGGGTGCCGGTGCGTGCGGCAGGGATGGCGGTAGAGGCATTGGGCAGGCCGGTAGGCGCGGGCGCTGTGGCGGCTGCGGTGGTGCTGCCCGCCTGCACGCCCTTGCGCAGCCACAGGTACAGCCCGCTGCCCAGCACGACGATGGTCGCGATGTCGAGCAGCGCCCAGATGATCTTCATCGGCATGCCGCCGTAGTCGCCAAAGTGCAGCGGCTGCGACACCAGCAGCGCCGTCAGATACCACGGCAGCTTTGGTGCGGCGGTGACCTCTGCGGTGCGCGCATCCACCATCACGGGCTGCAGCAGCCGCGAGGTCAGCGGCTCGTTGCCCTTCAGGAAGAACGTGTTGTGGTGCGGGCTGGAAAACGCCGTGCCCGGGAAGGCGATGAACGACAGCTTCATGCCCGGCGCATGCGCCTGCGCGGCCTGCAGCGCCTGCTGCAGCGGCCCGCGCTCGGCCACGGGCACGGTGGGCTGGCCTTCGTACGGCTTGAGCAGGGTCGACAGCTGGTCGTACTGCCAGTACTTGATCATCAGGTCGGCCCAGGTGTTGATCATGCCCGTGCCACCCACCACGAAGGCCCACACCAGCGTGACGATGCCCAGCAGGTTGTGCAGGTCGAGCCACTTCACGCGGGTGGACCGGTCCCGGCGCACCTCGCCGAAGGCCAGCTTGCGCATGAACGGCGCGTACAGCACCACGCCAGTCACGATGGCCACCAGCAGCAGCAAGCCCATGAACCCCAGGAACAGCTTGCCCGCCAGGCCCGCGAACAGGTCTACGTGCAGGCGGAACATGATGTACATGAAGCCCTCGTCCACCGGCCGCTGCGACAGCACGGCGGCGGTGCGCGCGTCGACCGCGATGGACTTGAAATCCTCGGTCGGCGCGGGTGTGGGCGTGAGGGTCACAAACCACAGGGCGTCGTCGTCCTCGGGCTGCGAGGCGAACTGCACCACGCGCTCGGGGTGCAGCCCCTGCGCGGCGGCCAGCACCTTGTCCAGGCTGGCGCGCGGAGTGTGGGCGGGCATGGGAGGCGCTTCGACCTCGGTGCCCAGCAGGTGGCCGAGTTCGTGGTGAAAGATGAGCGGCAGGCCGGTCAGGCACAGCAGCAGCATGAAGACGGTGCAGACCAGGCTGGACCACTTGTGGGTCCATGACCAGCGGCGCAGGGCGGTGGGCGAAAACATGGCGGGTGGTGGTCAGCAGGTGATCCTGGCCTCGGCCCCCTCGCGGGCATGCCTGCCGACAGGCCGCTGCGGTCAGCGGCCACGGCGGCCGCTACAGCGAGCCAGATGGGCTTGGGTCCAGACGGTCGCCCTCTTCGATAAAAAGGGAAGGGGGCGACGGCGAGTGCTGGCTGGTCCGAAGGAGGGATGCTCCCCGCGACTGGCTTGCGGTATGAATGGTTACATTCTAAATGAGAATGGTTCTTTTTCTTGTGCGCGTGCGTTTTTGCAACAGCACATGCTGCGGCGGCCGTGGTTCACAGCACCGCAGCGAGGCACCGGCGCTGCCAAAAACACAAACGGTTGCTTCTTGGTAGCCCTGCCATCGCGTTGTGCGGCGTGGGCGGCGGCAGAATCGCACCGCCTGAAACAACGCCTTGTGAGCCCGTTGCCCTTCACGCCGGTGCATGCCGGTCGCTGCAAGGCTTTCGGCGGGAGTCGTTCAGGCGCGGCCACTGACGCGGAGGCAGTGGCCCGTGGCTGCGCGGCAACCCCGGCGTGCGGCCCGCACGCGGATCCATCAAAAACCAACTATTCCAACCCTCATGGCTTTTTCGTTCGGTCAAAAAATATCCAGTGCCTTGCAGGCCCTGCCCAGCAGTGCGCGGCTGGTGCTGTGGGCGGTGTGTATTCCCCTGCTGCTCTCGGGCATCGGCTATTGGGAATACCGTCAGTACGCCCAGACGGGGCTGTCTGCAGAGCAGCAGCAAATGCTGGCCGAGGTGACGGATGCGCTGGAGGCCGTGCGTGAGAACCCGCGCACCGTCATCACCATCGACGGGCAACAGCACAGCGGGTTTTCTGCATCCCTCAGGTTGCAGCAGATCGCCAAGAGCATTCGGGGCGACACGGCAACCCGCACCCAGGTAGCAGCGGTGGTGCGCCCGGCCAGTATCGCGGCCATGGTGGCGGGCGTGCTGACTGCACTGGTCGCGCTGGCGGGGCTGTACGGGGTCAGCGCAGCGGGCCGCCAGGCACTGCAGTCGCGCGATGCGCTGATGCGGCTTTTTGTCCGCTGGCGCAACCTGCTGCCCACCTACCTCACTGTGCACATGGGCCTGCTGATGGCCACGGTGGCTGGCCTGCTGGTGGCGCGCCTGGGGGTGGCGTACCAGGTGGTGATTCTGGAGCGCGCGGGATCGGGCGAGGCCAAGTTCCAGATGGTCATCCTGCTGGTCGCAGGCCTCGTGCTGTGGTGGGGCGCGACGCTGTTGCGGGCGTTGTACACATCGCTGCAGGTGCTGCATGACGAACCCAACGAAGTCATGGGCGTGTCGGTGTCGCGGCAAGAAGCGCCCGCCTTGTGGGCCTATGTGGACACGCTGGCCCAGGCCGCCGGGGCTGCAGCGCCCGCCCATCTGGTAGTGGGCTTGACCGATGGCTTCTACGTCACCGGCCACGCCATGCAACTGGTGCCCAGCGGCCAGCAGCTGACAGGCGAGACCATGTACCTGCCGCTGACCTATCTCACGCTGCTGCAGCGCGACGAGATCAGCGCCATCCTCGCGCACGAACTGGGGCACTTCGCAGGCGCCGACACGGCGTACAGCCTGCAGTTCTCGCCCATCTACCAGCGGCTGGTGGCCAGCCTGCACGCCATCTACGGCCGCAACAACAGCGGCTCGTGGGCGGATCTGCCTGCCACCACCTTCATCGAATACCTGCTGGAGCGCTTCGACCTGGCGGTCAAGCATTGGAGCCGTGTGCGCGAATTCGCGGCCGACCAGGTGGCTGCCCGGCTGGTCAGCGGCGAGGCGGTCGCACGATCGCTGGTGCGCGTCACCGCGCTGCACGACGTCGTGAACACCGTGCTTAACGAGATCGGCCGCCGCCCGCAGGAGGCGGGCAGCGACCTGGTGCAGATGCTGCACGATGCCGTGCGGGAAGCAGGCTTGAAGGCCCCCGACTTTGCGACCGAAGTGGCGACGATGCACCCCAGCGACACCCATCCTCCCACGCTGGAGCGTGCCAAGGCCGTGAACGCCCCGGTGACCGACGCCATGGTGCAGCGCGTGCTGGTGTTGCCTGACGACCAGGCCATGGTGTGGGTGCGCTCTTTGTTCGCCGACAGCCAGGGCCTGCAGGCGCGGTTGCTGGCCGACTTCAAAGGCCTGGCACGTGAACAGAACGAGCAGGTGCGCAAGAACCTGGCCGATACGGTGGAGCAGGCGCAAGGCTCTGTCGACTTGTTCGAGCGCAAGGCAAATGTCTGGCTTTTTGCCGGCTTTACCGCCATCGCTTTTGCTGCCTGCGCCGCACTGGTGGTGCACAGCTTCTCACCGGGTAAGTCGTTTGCCGGGTTTCAGACGCTGATCCTGATGACGGCGGGTCTGACGGTCATGCTGATCGGCATCACCTGGTGGTTCTGGCGGCGGTCCGTCGTCATGGTGATGCAGCTCACCGCCGAAGGCATGGTCGTGCCCGGCTGGCCGCAGATCGTGCCCTGGTCTTCGGTCAGCGACTACTCGTGCACGGTGGTCAACGGCTCCAACATGGTGATGACCTTCGACCTGGACCCCGCAGCCCCGCGGCTGCAGGCGCCGCATTCCAACCTGCGCCGCATCACTTACCGGCCGGCCAAGAACAAGCTGCTGGTGGGCATGTCGAAGGCGAAGGGCATGGACATGGACGCCATGCACGAGGCCGTGATGCGCTACCTGTCTGGCTGGCATGCGCGCCAGCATTTACAGTCGATGTGACCTGGCCGCGCACAAGCACCGGGCGAGCCCGCTGCCTGTGTGCCGCAGCCATGGCGGGATGCGTGCATGCCTGCATGCTCAATACCTGGCCTTCAGCGCCACCGTCACCCGCCGCGGCTCGCCATAGAAGTTCTGGCGGCTGACGCCCGACACCTTTTCGTAGTAGGTCTTGTCCAGCAGGTTGTCCACCGACAGATTCACCGACAGGTGGTCGGTGATCTGGTAGCCCACCTGCGCGTTGAACACTGCGTAGCCCGGTGCGTTGATGCGCAACGCGCCGCTTTGCGCGAAGAACTCGCTGCGCCAGGACATGCCGCCGCCCACGCTGAAGCCGCGCAGCGCGGGGTGGGTGAAGGCGTAGCGGGTGAACAGGTTCACGCTGTGGCGCGGGGTGATGGGGCTGAACACCTGGCCCTGCTGGGCCACGGGGGCCTTGAGGTAGCGGGTGTCGTTGTAGGCGTAGCCCGCCACGAGGTCCCAGCCGGGCTGGGGCTGGCCGCTGACCTCGGCCTCGAAGCCCTGCGCGCGGACCTTGCCGCCGGCGATGGATGCGTTGGTCACCACCGGGTCGGCGATGGCGCGGTTCTCGTCGATGATGCGAAAGAGTGCTGCATGCGCCTGCAGGCGCTTTTGCAGAAACTCGCCCTTCACGCCCAGTTCGACCTGCTTGCCCGTGCGCGGCTCGATCAACTGCTTGGCGGTGGTGAGCTGGCTTTGCACGACGAAGGTTTCGGCGTAGCTGGCGTAGGCGGTGTACTGCGGGTGGAAGTCCCACATCAGCGCCAGCGACGGCACGAACTGGCGGCCGGGGTCTGCGGCGGCAGTGACTGCGCCGGTGCTGGTGCTGCGCGTCACCACCTCCGCCCACGACAGGCGGCCGCCGGCCAGCAGCTTGACGGTGTCGGCCAGGCTGACCTGGGCCTGCCCGTACAGCGCGTTCTCGCGGCGGGTGATGAGGGAGGTGAAGCCCGGCAGCGGGATGTCGGGATAGGCCAGGTCGTAGTTGGGCCGCAGCAAATTGAAGGGCCGGGGCTGGCCGTAGGCGTAGTTGCCGTCCCAGGTCTTGCCCTCGTTGTGGCTCGCGCCCACCAGCAGCTTGTGGGTGCGGCCTGCCACCTGCACCGGCGTGGCCAGGAAGGCGTCGTAGTTGCGGGTGCGCACGTGGAAGTCGCCGTCCACCGTCTCCATGGTGAAGCTGCCGTTGGCGGCCAGCGCGCTGTTGGCGCGGGCCGAGCGGTAGAACGCCGTGCGGTCGATGTCCCGCGCGGACAGGCGCACCACGCCGCCGCCGGCGAGGCGGTGCTCCAGCTCTGCGAAGACGTCGGTGGTCTCCATGTCTTGCCGGTTGGCTCGCAGGCCGGCAAAAGAACTGCGGGGCAGGTCGGCCAGGCGGCCATCGGCATAGGTGGGCAGGCCTTGGTCGATGGCGGCGCGTACGCGCTGCTGCGCTGCGCCCACCGACACGGTGGTGGACGGGGCGATGTCCCATTCCAGCGTGCCGTAGCCCAGGCGCTTGTTGTTGAACAGCGTATCGATGTGGCTGTCGCGGTCTTCCACCACGGCCACGGCGCGCGCGCGGATCGTGCCTTCGGCGTTGAGGCCGCCGCCCACATCCACCGTGCCGCGGCGCAGGCCGAACGAGCCCACCGCCGCGTCGGCACCGATGGCCAGTTTGGACGGGGCGCGCTTGCGCACCAGGTTCACCGTGCCGCCGGGTTCGCTCGCGCCCTGCAGCAGGCCGGCCGGGCCGCGCAGCACTTCGATGCGGTCGTACATGGCGGTGTCGAGCGTGCTGTAGTTGCCTTGCGGAATGGGCACGCCGTCGAGCTGGATCGCGCCCAGATCGAAGCCGCGCGACTGGAACGAGTTGTAGTTGCCCGCGCCGTCCAGCCGGGTGATGGTCATGCCGGTGCTCAGCTTGATCGCGTCTTCCACCTTGGTCAGGTTGCGGTCGTCAAGCTGCTGGCGCGTGACCACGCTGATGGACTGCGGCGTTTCGCGCGGGGCCTGCTGCAGCTTGCCCACGCTGACTTCGCGGGCGGTGTACTGGCCGCTGCCCTCGGTGGTGGCGCCGTCCGCGCCGTCGGTCACCTTGACCTCGGGCAATGCGGCCGTGGCGGCAGTGGTGGCGGCGGTCTGGGCCTGGGCTGTGGCCAGCGTGGCCAGCAGCGAGGCCGCCAGGGCCAGTGGGTGCATGCGCATGGTGCTTCTCCTCCTCGGTGTGTAAAACGCTATGTTTTTAGTAGCTGCTACCGCTTGTCTGTCAAGCGGCAGCAGCCATTTCTATTGAAAATTCGCAGCAGGCAGATGGCCTGGCGCGTCAGAACCGCGTGCGCAGCGTCACCTGCAGTGCGCGGGGCGAACCGGGCAGGATCAGGTTGTCGTTGCTGCCGTGGGCGGACACGTAGTACTTGCGGTTGGCCAGGTTCTTGATGTTCACGTCCAGGTCCCACTGGCCCACCGTGTACTGCAGCGCCGCGTCGAGCGTGGTGTAGCCGGGCAGGGTGACCAGGTTGGTCAGTGACGTGAAGCGCGCACCCACGTAGTTCACGCCGCCGCCCGCGCGCAGGCCGTGGCCCAGGTCCTTCATGGCCCACAAAAATGCCGAGTTGCGCGGCGTGAGTGCAGCCACCTTGCCCTGCGCCGCGATGGCCGCCGTGGGCAGCTGCAGCGAGCCCGTGGTGGCCAGCGACCGGGTCATGCGGCCATCAAGCCACGCGTAGCCCGCGCTCACGTCCCAGCGGTCGGGCAGGCGGCCATTGGCGGTCAGCTCCAGGCCGTTGGTGCGCTGCGTGCCCACGTTGATCTGGCGCGATGGGTTGGTCGGGTCGGTGTTCTTGATGTTGGTGCGCTCGAGGTTGAAGAGCGCGCCGGTGAAGTTCAGCCGGCCGTCCAGCACGTCGAGCTTCACGCCGATTTCCTTGTTCTCGGTGATCTCGGGCTCGGCGCCGGTGTTGTTGGCGGCCAGTGCAAAGGTCTCGGCCGAGGGCTGGAACGACTTGCTGTACGACACGTAGTACGACAGCGCATCGCTGGGCTGCCACACCAGGCCCGCGCGGGGGCTGAACTTCTTGTCGGTGCGCGACAGGCCCGCGAGCTTGCGGTCGAACGTGGTCTCCTGGCCGAACACGTCGTAGCGCGCGCCGACCAGCGCCTTCCACTGTGGTGCCAGCGTGATCTGGTTTTGCCAGTACAGCGCGGCAGTGTCCTGCGTGGTGTGGCTGGGGATGGCGCCGTCGGCCGCAAAGCTGGCGGCCGGGATGGCGGGGGCAGGGCGGTTGCCGGGGTTGAAGATCGGCACGCGGTCCGCGCCGCCCGAGACGGACTCGGCGCGCTTCTTTTGCTGGCCCAGCTCCACGCCCATCAGCCATTCCTGCTGGAAGCCGCCCAGCTGGTTGCGCCAGGTGACGTCGGTCTGGTTGAAGAAGCCTTTTTCATCGCGCAGGATGAACGAGCGCGTGCGGCCCACCGTCAGGTTCACCGGGTCGGTGGTGCCGCCGGGCAGGGTGTTGTAGCGGTCGAGCGCGTAGTCGTACAGACGCGTGACGTTGCGCACCGACCAGTCGTCGTTGAAGCGGTGGTTCAGCGTGGCCGCGAACGACTGCATGGTGCTGGTGGTGGTGTCGTCCCGCGCGGCATTGCTGGAGCCGTAGTAGGTGCTGGCGGGCACGTTGACGGGCCGGCCATTGAGCGCCGGAATCCCGAAGTCCGTCAGCCGCTTGTCGCGGGCGTTGGTGTACTGCAGCAGCAGGTCGGTCTGCGCCGCGAGCTTGAGCGCGAGCGATGGAGCGAAGTTGTGGCGCTTGACGAACTGCTGGTCGCGGTAGCTGCCCGACTCCTCCACCGCGGCGTTGATGCGAAAGGCCGCGGTGTCGCTGATGCCCACATTCACATCGGCCGTGGCGCGGCGGTAATCGAAGCTACCGAGGCCCAGCGACGCCTCGCCCGAGGTCTCGCCGAACTTGGGCTTCTTGGTCACGCGGTTGATCAGGCCGCCCGACGAGCCGCGCCCGTACAGCACGGCGGCGGGGCCCTTGAGCACTTCCACGCGCTCGATGTCGGCCAGGTCGCGGAAGTACAGCGCATCGTCGCGCACGCCGTCGACAAACTGGTCCGCAATGGCCGTGAAGCCGCGGATCACCACCTGGTCGCGCTGGCCGTCGCCGTGGCTCATGGCCACGCCGGGCACGTTGCGCAACACGTCTTCCATCGACCGTGCGCCCTGGTCGCGCATAAGCTGCTCGGGCACCACGTTCACGGCCTGGGGCACATCGCGCAGCGGCGCGCTGCCCTTGGTGGCCGAGGTGCTGGCGGCGGGCGAATAGCCGTCGTCGCCCGTGGTGGACTGCACCGTGACCTCGCCCAGCGTTTGCGGTGCGGTGCCGGGTGGCGGGCTCTGGGCCCACGCAGCGCTGCAGAGCGCAGCGAGCAGGGCGGCCGACAGGGGCCTGAGCGTGAGAGATCGCTGAAATGCGTGCATGATTTTTCCGTTGGTTGTGTGCGCAGCGCAGGTGAAGACAAGCTCGCGCCTCGTGCCTGGCTGGGGCCGGTGGTCGGCCTTGGCTGGGAGGTGTGCGAAGCGGTGAGAGGAAACGCGGGAGACCGAAGGGAGCGAGGAGAACGAGAAGAGCCAGAAGAACCGGAAGAGCCAGGAGAACGAGTGGCAGCGGATAACGCGGTAGACGGGCAATCGCCAGGAAGGAGGGCAGGCAGAAAGGGCCGTCGCGTTGATGCGCGGCTGCGCAGGTCTTACGGCTGCGTCAGCTGCTCAGCAACGTGCGGCGCCGTGCTCCATCACCATCCGCCGGCCCATGCCAGCAGGCCGGCTGCCAGCGCCAGGCCCGCTGCGGGTGCCGCATGCTTCGGCTGCCAGGTCACCATGGCGGTGACGGCCACAGCCGCAACCGAGAGCGCGACCGTCCACGCTGTCACGCCCAGCGAGGCCGGTGCGTCGCCCGACGGACGCGCCGCCAGCCACAGCGAGAGCAACAGCAAAAGCCATCCGGCGCGGCGCAGGTGCAGCAGGCGGCGCGCCGTGCCCCCCTGGCCCAGGGCGTCTTCGTGGTGGCGGTCCATGCCCAGCGCGATGGCCGACCATGCGGCAAAACACAGCAGAAAAGCGGACATGGATCAGGCCCCCGTAGTGGAGACGTCGGGCGTGGCCGACAGCGCCGGTGCAGCGGGCTGCGGGGCCGATGCGTTGCCGGTTGCGGCGTGGCGCGGTGCCTGGGACACCGCCGCCCGGCCCTTGGCCACGCGCCCCGGGCGCAGCCGCCAGGACAGCCAGCACAGCAGCAGGCCCGTGGCCAGGAACGACAAGTCCATGCTGGCCCAGATCCATTCGCCCGCGGGCAGCGTGATGCCCAGGTGGGTGTGGGTGGTCAGCGCATTGATCAGCGGCAGGGCCGTCCACACCACACCCGCGGCCCCCAGCGGCACCGACCAGCCCATGCGGCTCGGCCGCACCACAGCGCACGCCAGCGCCCACAGCAGCGCGATGCCCCAGGCGCTGAAGAACCAGCCCAGCTCAGTATCGGCCCGGCCCTCGATGCCCACGGGGATCAGCCGGTTGGAGGCCACGTACACGCCACAGGCCAGCGGCAGGCCCGCCAGCGTGGCGATGTTGATGGCGGCCACCAGGCGCTCGCCGAACGGCGCCTTGGTGCGCGCTGCGGCTGCGTCCTGGCGGCCGGCTTTGGTTTGCGACAGGGCGCTGCGCTTGACGGTCCACAGCACCATGCCGGTGGCGATCATCAGGCTGCCCAGCACGCCAAAGCCGAACAGGGCCCAGCGCATGCCCGCATCGGCAAAGCGCGCTAGGTGCAGGCCGTACAGCACGCCGTAGGTCTTGGCGGCCGGGCCGGTGGGGTCGGCCTGGTCCAGCCACTGGCCGGTGGTGGCGTCGAACAATAGGCGCGGCGGGCGGTACTGCAGGCGGTCACCCTCGTGGCGCGTGACCTCGACCACTGCGCGGCCCTTGGCATCGCGGCGCGCCTGCACGCTGCCGATGCGCCCGCCGTCCCAGCGGGTGCGGGCCTCCTGAAGGATGGGCTGCAGCGCGATGGCGGGCAGGGGTTCCACCTTGTCGCCCGCGCCGCGGCGGGGGCGGCTCTCGGCCTTCTCGCCCTGCAGGTCGGCAAAGTACGCGTTGGAGTCCACGCCTTTTTCATTCTTGTACGTGGTGGCGATGCCGGCGGGCATGTACAGCGTGTGGAAGATCATCAGCCCGCTGAAGGTGATCATCAAATAGAACGGCAGCACCAGCACGCCGGTGACGTTGTGCGCGTCCAGCCAGGCACGCTGCCCGCCCTTGGTGGGGCGGAAGGTGAAGAAGTCCTTGAAGATGCGGCGGTGCGTGATCACACCCGTGATCAGCGCGACGAACATCAGCATCGTGGCCACGCCCACCACCCAGCGGCCTTCGAGGGTCCAGCGGCCCTTCTGGGCCGTGCGCAGCTCGAAGTGGAAGCGGTAGAAGAAGTCCCCGCCCATGGTCTGGCGCGCCTCGATGGCTTCGCCTGTCTGTGGGTTCATGCGAAGCGTCTCGAACCGGCCATTGCCGGTGCCGCGCCACAGCAGGTTGACGGCGGGGTCGCGCTCGTCCGGCAGGTGCATGATCCACTGCGTGACCTCGGGCGACTTGCGCACCAGCGCATCCAGCGACTTCTGGGCCACCTGCGCATCCGCCGCGGGCAGGCCGTGCATCTCGGGGCGCATCCACAGGTTGAACTCGTTCTTGAAGAACGACAGCGTGCCGGTGAGGAAGATCGCAAACAGCAGCCAGCCCAGGATCAGCCCGGCCCAGGTGTGCAGCCACGACATCGCCTGGCGAAAGCCCTCGCGGTCGTTGGGTGTCCTGGCGGCTTTGGCCTTGGCGTTCACAGTAGCCGCCGTGGGCGTGCCCGCTGCAATGTCTGCGGACGCGTCGGGTGTCAGTGTGGTGGTGTTCATGCGGCGGCCTTCATCCATTGCGGCGCCATGGCGCAGGCGCCCAGCACCAGCGCTGGCAGCAGCGTGCCCGCCCAGGCTCCCAGGGCGGTGCGGGCATAGAACGCCCAGCCCGCGGCCATGGCGTAGGCCAGCCAGGCCAGCATGGTGGCGGTGAGCACGGCTTCCACCCGCGGCATGAACTGCGCCAGCCCCAGCGACAACGCCGCCGCGAACCCCGCCGCCAGCGCATAGCCGCCGCCAATGGCCGCCACAGCGCGAGAGGTGATGGCCAGCCGGTAGCGCCAATCGACGCGCGCGGCCTTCATGGCGTGCCTGCCGCAGGTCGGCAGCGGGCCAGCGGTGATCCCATCGGTGGGGACGAAGGCGACGAAGGCGACGAAGGGGAGGCCCCGGGCAGGCAGGGGCTGGCGGTGCGGCGCAGCATCAGGGATGGCTCCAGGCAGGTTTGCAGGCGAAAACGGTCAAACGCTGGCTGCAGCGGCGGGGCGGCAAGGCCCCGGCTGACTGGCTGGCTGGTGTTCAGGAGATTCAGGCCAGCGTGCGGCGATCACTGGATGCCCATGGCCTGAGCATCAGGCGGGCGTCGCAGGGGTCAACGCTGGTCGTAAGAACGCATTCTACTTTTGTTGAGAAGCATTCGCATTCGTTGGGTCCAGACTTTTGCTGTCTTGATGTGCGGTTGCAACATTCTGTGACGCGGTCGCGTGTCTTTGGGGGCATGGCCGGCCCCCTTAGCAATCTACTGGGGCCCAAATATCAGGCGACAGGCTCGTTCTCCGGCAGCAAGCCTCTGTCACCGAAAACGGAAAATGCGGCAGCTGCTGAAGCTTTGACGCTGGACCACCTCACCCCATCTTCGGGCCGCAAAAATTGAGGCGTAACTTTGCAAAACTCGTCTATATCGGCTTGAACCCGAGACAGTGCGTTCAACTCACGCAGCGTAAAAGCCGGGGCGCCGAAACTTTCAGCCACAGGCGCGTCGTTGGTCCAATCGCTCCATTGATTGACAAGCTCTGCCAGATCCTCGTCTTTGTCTGCGTGCGCAGCCGCTCCCAGCCATTCGAACAGGCGGTTGCGTATGCGTTGTGCTACGAGCTGGTGGGACGCTTGCATAAGTCAGGAGCCTAACGAAAAAACTTGGTTGAGCAGGCACAAAAAAACGGGCCGAAGCCCGTTTTCCTGATTTCTTCTTTGCTTTTTTCGTGGAGCGCTCTGAGAAAACTGAAGTCTTTGAGGTCTTGCTTACTCTGCCTCGCCCATCTGGGATTGCAGGTAGTTTTGCAGGCCGACCTTGTCGATCAGGTCGATCTGGGTTTCCAGGAAGTCGATGTGCTCTTCCGTGTCGTCCAGGATCTTTTGCAGCAGGTCGCGGGAGACATAGTCGCGCACCGTTTCGCAGTGGGCAATGCCTTCCTTGATCGTCGCCTGGGCGCCTTGTTCGGAGCGCAGGTCGCAGGCCAGGATCTCCGGCACGTCTTCGCCGACTTGCAGCTTGGCGAGGTCCTGCAGGTTGGGCAGGCCGTCCAGCGTGAAGATGCGGTCCATGAGCCAGTCGGCATGCTTCATCTCACCGATGGATTCCGAATACTCCTTCTTGGCCAGCTTGTCGAAGCCCCAGTGCTTGAGCATGCGGTAGTGCAGGAAGTACTGGTTGATGGCAGTGAGTTCGTTCTTCAGCTGGGCCTGCAGATGGCCAATGACCTGTGCGTCACCTTTCATGGGGACTCCTTGTTTGTTCTGTGGATTCGGGCCCGATTGTCGTGACCTCGATCAATCACCGCAAGCCAAACCCCTGTGTCTTCGCTCTGTCTGCGTGTGATGCTGAGTTGTGTTCGCATCTGCAAGGCAAAAAAAGGCTGGCCGCCCTCTGGCAACCAGCCTTTCACGGCGCATGGCGCGCCGGTTGTCCTCACGCAGGCATCAAGCCATCACGCGCTCACGGCAGCACGATCGCCACTTCCTTCTCGGCGCCCGAGGCCGTGGCTTTGCAGACCGCGTACACCGTCTGCGCGGCGGTGGTGCCCAGCGACAGCGACTTGGAGTGGCTGAGCCCGTTGGCGGTGGCGGCGATGTCGTCGTACAGCGCGCCGTAGCTGTTGCCCGTGGTCCACGACGCCCGGCACGCGGCGGCCTGGTTGGTGGCCAGCACGTAGCTGGCGTTGTAGCCCGCGTGGGTGACGGTGCCCACGGTGACGGCCAGCGGTGTCTGGGTGGCAGGGGGCGTGCCGGTGCCGGGCAGGCCGGTGGACTTTAAGGCGCCCACCGGGATCTGCACCATGTAGGCATCCACATCGGTGGCGCTGCCGGTGCCCCAGTTGGAGTTGAACAGCACCTTGGTGAAGTCGCGGTTGACGGCGGCGTGCGGCTCGGACCAGTAGCCGTTGGAGACCACGCGGGTGAACGCCAGGTTGTGCACCTGCGGGTTGTCCTTGAGCTCCAGCGCCATGAGCTTGCGGTGGAACCACTGGCGGCCGCCGTACTCGCCATAGGTGCTCAGCAGCACCCAGCCCGGCTTGCTGAAAGCCTTGCCCGAGAGGTGCAGTGCCGTGGCCGAGCCGTTCAGGTAGCTGGGCAGCAGGAAGGTCCGCACGCCGGTGCGCAGGTTGACCATGAAGATGTCGCCCACGTTGGCCTGGTAGTCCACCGACACGTACACGTCGTCGCCGTTGGCGTCGATGGCCAGGTCCGAGTGCTCGGACTTGTGCAGCAGTTTCTTCGATTGGCTGAAGTCGCGCGAGTAGGCCACGGTGCCGCTGGCATCGTCGCCCGAGACCACGCAGTAGTTGCCGCTGGGGCTCATGCTCACGTGGTCGGGGCGCACACCGTTGGTGTTCTTGGTGCCGAGGATGGTGTTGGTGTCGCGGTCCCAGGTGACCACGCCCAGACTGTTCCAGGCGGCGTCTTCCACCATCAGGCACCAGTAGCGGCCGTCCTTGGAGGGCGAGCCTTCGGAGCGGGTCCATGCCGCATTGGCACCGGGCCAGCGGGCCTTCAGGCGCGCGGCCAGGTCACCCAGCACGCGCGTGGTGCCAGTAGCGGTGTTGAGCTCGTGGATCTGCATGCCCACGCCGTTGGTGGGCAGGTAGTACAGCAGGTCCGGGTTCGTGGCGTGCCACTGCGGCTCGGCGTCGGCGGCCAGGAACGGCAGCACCTTCAGGCGGGCATGGGTGTGGGCGTCGTACAGATGCCAGTGGCCGTCGAGCGCGTAGACCAGGTGGCGCGTGCTGTCGGCGTTGAAGGGCTGGCGGCGCGAATAGTCGTTGCGCGCGAAGGTCGACACGCCGTCGGCCGTGTGGTTCGTGGCGCGCGTCAGGCAGGTCTGGTAGTTGGGCTCGGCCAGGGCGGTGCCCTTGGCGGGGTTGGCCAGCGCAGCAGCGGTGTCCAGGGTGCGAGTGGTGCTCAGCGCAAAGGCAGGGCGCGCGTCATAGAAGGCCTTGCAGCCGGGGCTCAGGGCGGATGCGACGGCCGAGCCGCCCGGTGCGGCAAAGCGCAGCGCGCCGTTCCACAACACCGAGCGTTGGCCGGGGATCACGTCCAGGCCGTCGAACGCCTTGTCGCCGATGCCGCGGTCCAGGGTCACGCCCTCGGCCGTGGCGGCCACGGTGGTGCCGTTGACCGTGATGGACTCCACATACAGGTTGCGGTCTTGGCCGTTGGCATTGAGGTCGTTGGTGAACACCACGTCCACCTTGTCGCCGCTGCCGATGGCCGGCACCGAGAAGCTGTAGTTCTGGTAGGTGGTCTCGCGTACCTCGGTGTCGGCCACGGCCACCCCGTTGACGCGCAGTTGCATCAGCGCGCCGACATTGGCCAGCAGGCTGGCCCGGGCGCGCACCACGAGGTTGGCGGCCTCGGCCTGCGCCTGGGCCGAGCTGGCGGCCCGCATGTCCGCGGCGGTGCTGGCGGTGTCGCTGCCCCCGCCGCCACAGGCGGCCAGGGCCAAAGCGGCCGTCCCGCAAGCCACTGCGCGGGTTAAAGATCTGGTGGTGTTCATTAAAACGACCCTCTCGTTCAGTTGATGAGTTGTGCTGCCATGGCCTCTGCCCTTTGGGGGCAAGGGATGCATGGCTTTGTAAGAAGCGCAAAGAGGGGCCACCAGAGCTCACGCCGTTTCAAACGGAAACACAATGACCGCGGAGATGGCGATGCAGGTGGGGTGGCGCGGGGGGCTTTTCATCACCCTGCCATGCAGGCTTTGTATAGTCACAGTCAATTGATTCAATGCAATCAATTAATTGGATTCATGGGCTCAATGGGCCTAGACTTCAGCCTTGTTCAGTCAACCAACCATTAAGGAAACAGCAATGTCCCTGATCAACACCGCAGTTCAGCCCTTCAAGACCACCGCCTTCGTCAACCGCAACGGCAAGGGCGAATTCATCGATCTGACCGAAGCCGATCTGAAGGGCAAATGGTCTGTGCTGATCTTCATGCCTGCAGCGTTCACCTTCAACTGCCCCACAGAAATCGAAGACGCTGCCGACAACTACCCAGAGTTCCAGAAGGCCGGCACCGAGGTCTACATCGTCACCACCGACACGCATTTCTCGCACAAGGTGTGGCACGAAACCTCCCCCGCCGTGGGCAAGGCCAAGTTCCCCCTGGTCGGCGACCCAACGCACCAGCTGACCAACGCTTTCGGCGTGCACATCCCTGAAGAAGGCTTGGCTCTGCGTGGCACCTTCGTGATCAACCCCGATGGCGTGATCAAGACGGCCGAAATCCACTCCAACGAAATCGCCCGCGACGTCAAGGAAACCGTGCGCAAGCTCAAGGCTGCCCAGTACACCGCCGCCAACCCCGGCCAGGTGTGCCCCGCCAAGTGGAACGAAGGCGCCAAGACCCTGGCCCCATCGCTGGACCTGGTCGGCAAGATCTAAGCCGCCACCGATTCGGCAGAGCGCCCTAGCCCGGGCGCTCCAGAGCCGGACAGCGTCATGGCGCGTGTGCGCCATGCCGTCCGGCTTTTTTTCGCCCGTACTTTTCGCTCGTACTTTTTACGCGGGCCGAGGCGACAGGCATTGCAAACGCCGGTGTTTGCCACACCCTAAATAGACGACCACCCAAGAATTCAAAGCAAAGGACACCACCATGCTCGACGAACAACTCAAGACCCAGCTTTCCGCCTACCTGGAGCGCGTGCAGCAGCCGTTCGAACTGGTGGCGTCCCTGGACGACAGCGAGACCGCCCGCGACATGCTGGACCTGCTGACGACCATTCAATCCCTGCGCAGCGACAAGATCACGCTGCGCACCGACGGCAACGATGCGCGCAAGCCGTCGTTCACCCTGCAGCGCGTGGGCGCCACCAACAGCCTGCGTTTTGCCGGCCTGCCCCTGGGCCACGAATTCACCTCGCTGGTGCTGGCCCTGCTGTGGACCGGCGGCCACCCGCCCAAGATCGAGCCCGAGGTGATCGAGCAGATCGCCGCGCTCGACGGTGACTTCAGCTTCGACGTCTACATGAGCCTGACCTGCCACAACTGCCCGGACGTGGTGCAGGCGCTGTCGCTCATGGCCATCGTCAACCCCAAGATCAAGACCACCGTGATCGAAGGCGGCGCCTTCCAGCAGGAAGTGGCCGACCGCGAGATCATGGCCGTGCCCATGGTGTTCATGAACGGCCAGGTGTTTGCCTCGGGCCGCATGTCGGTCGAAGAGATCATCGCCAAGCTCGACACCGGCGCTGCCGCCCGTGACGCGGCCAAGCTGTCGGCCAAGGCACCGTACGACGTGCTCATCGTCGGCGGTGGCCCTGCAGGCGCCGCAGCCGCGGTGTATGCCGCCCGCAAGGGCATCCGCACCGGCGTGGCGGCCGAGCGCTTCGGCGGCCAGGTCAACGACACGCTGGCCATCGAGAACTACATCTCGGTGCTGGAAACCGACGGACCCAAGTTCGCCGCCGCGCTTGAAGCCCACACCCGTGCCTACGACGTGGACATCATGAACCTGCAGCGCGCCGACCAGCTGATCCCCGCGGCTGAGCCCGGTGGCCTGATCGGTGTGAAGCTGGCCAATGGCGCCACGCTGCAGTCGAAGACGGTGATCCTGTCCACCGGCGCGCGCTGGCGCAATGTCAACGTGCCCGGCGAAGCCGAGTACAAGAACAAGGGCGTGGCCTACTGTCCGCACTGCGACGGCCCGCTGTTCAAGGGCAAGCGCGTGTCGGTCATCGGCGGCGGCAACTCCGGTGTCGAGGCCGCCATCGACCTGGCCGGCATCGTGGCCCATGTCACGCTGATCGAGTTTGCCGACCAGCTGAAAGCCGACGCCGTGCTGGTCAACAAGCTCAAGAGCCTGCACAACGTGACCATCCACACCAACGCGCAGACCACCGAGATCACTGGCGCTGACGGCAAGGTCAATGGCCTCAAGTACAAGGACCGCGCGACCAATGTGGAGCACCTGGTGCAGCTCGAAGGCGTGTTCGTGCAGATCGGCCTCGTGCCCAACACCGAATGGCTCAAGGGCACGGTGGAGCTGTCCAAGTTCGGCGAGGTCATCGTCGACTCGCACGGCCGTACCAACATCCCCGGCGTGTTCGCGGCGGGTGACTGCACGACGGTGCCGTTCAAGCAGATCGTGATCGCAGCGGGCGATGGGTCCAAGGCCGCGCTGAGCGCGTTCGACCACCTGATCCGCATGCCGGTGGTGGCCCAGCCTGTGGCTGCGGCGCCCGCAGCCGCGGCGGTGGCAGAAACAGTGTGACAACGGGCATAAAAATGGCCGCTGCCGCTTGATAGTAAAGCGCTAGAAGCTATTGATTTCATAGCAAATCGCCAGCTATTGCCGTGCAGATCCAGGGAGCCTTCGGGCTCCCTTTTTTCATGGTGCGGCCGATGGATGCCGCCTGGTGCAAACTGCTGCGCCCGGGGTGGGTGCCCAAACCCCAAGACGCTACAAGGAATAATTTGCAACATATGTATTGATAATTATTCTCATATAGAATAACCGCTTCGTTGCCAGCGGACGTGCCAGCACCCGAGCGGTGAAACGGCGCGCAGAGCCAGCTTCCTGTCATTGATTTCGACCAGAGAAGAAGGGCCCCCCCGTGGCGCACGCATCCGCACTCCGCTCCCGCACGTTCAACCTCCATCCCGTGGCCTGGCTCGTGGCCTGTGCACTGGGCACCGCCTGGAACGCCCAGGCCCAGGGCGCGCCAGGCCCGCTGGGTGCAGGGCAGCTCATCGCTGCCGGCCCGGCGCTCAAGGAGGTCGTCATCAGCGGCTCGCGCAGCGAGCAGGACCCGGGCGAGCTGCCCATGAGCATCGACGTGATCAACGCGCAGGCCATCGAAGAAGGCCAGGTGCGCGACATCCGCGATGTGGCGCGCGATCTGCCCAACGTGTCGGTCGCGCGCTCGCCCGCGCGCTTCACGCTGGCCAGCGGCTCCACGGGACGCGAGCAGAACGCGGGCTTCAACATCCGCGGCCTGGACGGCAACCGCGTGCTGATGATGGTGGACGGCATCCGCCTGCCGCGCAGCTATGTCTTCAGCGCCAATGCGTTCGGGCGCGACTACCTGGACATCGGCCTGCTGCAGCGCATCGAAGTCGTGCGCGGCGCCACGTCGGCGCTGTACGGGTCGGACGGCATGGCGGGCCTGGTCAACTTCATCACGGCCGAACCATCGGCCTTCCTCGACGGCGACAAGCGCATCGGCGGGCGTGTGAGCCTGGGCTACGACGGCGACGACCACGGCAAGCGCGTGGGCGCCACGGTGGCGGGCAAGGCGGGCGACACGGTGCAGTGGCTGCTGGGCGGCAACGTCACGCGCGCCAGCGAGCTGGACAACATGGGCACCAACAGCGCGGCCAATGCCGACCGCACCCGCCCCAATCCGCAAAAGGACCAAAGCGGCGCGCTGCTGGGCAAGGTCATCCTCACGCCCGGCGGCGGCCAGCGCCATGTGTTCACGCTGGAGCATGTGGACAAGACCTCCGACTACGAGCTGCTGACCGCGCGCTCCAAGCCGCCGCTGGCCGCCACGTCCGTGCTGGGCTCCACCTCGTTCACCGACATGCAGCGCAGCCGTGCGACGTGGGAGGGCGCGTGGCGAGTGAACTCGGCGCTGGCCGACGACCTGAAGGCAACGCTGAGTTTTCAGGACTCGCATTCGCGCGAATACGTCACCGAAGACCGCAACACCGCTGCCGACCGCGTGCGCGACGTGACCTACGACGAGCGCACCTGGCAGGCCAACCTGCAGGGCAGCAAGGTGCTGCGCGCGGGCGCTGGCGGCCTGGTGCAGAAGATCACCTACGGTTTTGACTACACGTCCGCCAAGGTCGAGAACCTGCAAACCGGTGTGACCCCGCCGGTGGGCGAGACCTTCCCGCTCAAGCGCTTTCCGGACACCACCGAGACCAGCGCCGCGCTGTACGTGCAGGACGAGTTCGTGACCGGCCCCTGGAGCATCACCCCGGGCGTGCGCTTCGACACCTTCCGCATCAAGGCCGACCAGGCCGGCTTCGGCGCGCAGGCCGTGTCCCTGTCGGGCAACGCCACTTCGCCCAAGTTCGGCGTGCTCTACCGCGCCAGTGAGCAGTGGAGCGTGTTCGGCAACTACGCGGCGGGCTTCCGTGCGCCCAACGCGGGGCAGGTCAACGCCTTCTTCGAGAACCCGGTCAGCAACTACCGCACGGTGCCCAACGCCAACCTCAAACCTGAAAAGAGCCAGAACTTCGAGCTGGGCGTGCGCGGCCGGCTGGACGCGCTGTCGGTCGAGGCTGCAGCGTTCACGGGCCGCTACAAGGACTTCATCGAAGACCTGCGCCAGGTCGGCGGCACCGGTGCGCCGGGCAACCCGCTGGTGTTCCAGTCGGTCAACATCGGCCGCGTCAAGCTCAACGGCTTCGAGGTCAAGGGCGAGATGCGCTGGGGCCAGTGGGCCGGTGGGCAATGGACATCGCCCTTCAGCTACGGCCAGACGCGCGGGCGCGACACCGCCACCGGCAGGCCGGTGAACACGGTGGACCCATCGCGCCTTGCGGCGGGCCTGCGCTACGACACCGGCGGCTGGATGGCGCGCCTGGATGCCACCCACGCCGCCGCCAAGAAGCCGAGCGACGTGGCGTTGGCCACGGGCAGCACGCAGTACCTCACGCCGTCGTACACGGTGCTTGACCTGTCGGGCCAGTGGCGCATCCGCAAGGACCTGCGCCTGAACCTCGGCATCTACAACCTGACCGACAAGAAGCACTGGCGCTGGGCCGACGTGCGCGGCCTGGCCGCCAACGCCAACTTCATCGACGCCTACAGCCAGCCCGGCCGCTCCGTGCGGGTGTCGCTGGTGGCCGATTTCTGAGTTCCGCTTTCAATCCCAGGCACCCACCCCAGGAGACCACCATGAGCCACGCTCCCGACCTGCCCGATGCAGGCAGCCACACCGACGAGGAATACAGCCTGCCCTGCGCCGAGGCGCTGCTGGCCGGCACGCTCGCCCTGATGACGGGCTACGTGCAGGCCTGCTGCGACAGCCACCGCGACGCCATGGGCCGCAAGATATCGGCCAACCTGCAGATGCTGGCGGACGCCGACGGCTTTACCGCCCACTTCCGCACGGTGGTCTGGAGCCTGCAAGGGCGTTGGGAAGAGCAGTGCAAGGCCCGCCAGGACACTGCTGCCACGGCCGCCATGGTGGCCGCCGAGCAGCGCCGCGTGCTGTGGCACACCGCGCCGGAGGCCATGCAATGATCGCCGCCGTGACGACCGCACAAGGCTTTGCGGCGGCTGCTGCGCCGATTGCCGCGCCGGACATCCGCGCGCAATTCGCCGCTGCACGCGCAACGGGTAAACGCGCCAAGGATGCGGCCGAGAGCATCGGGCTGTCGGAAGGCGCTGCAGTGGCGGCCCACGCGGGCGAGCACGACCACCCGCTCAAGGTGGTACCGCTGCAGGGCTCGTGGCTGCACCTTCTGCAGGCGCTCGAAGCCTGCGGCCCCTTGATGGCGCTGACGCGCAACGAAGGCACGGTGCACGAGAAGACCGGCGTGTACACGCACGTCTCGGCCACCGGGCCGGTGGGCATTGCGCTGGGCGAAGACATCGACCTGCGCCTGTTCTTTGCGCAGTGGCATGCCGGCTTTGCCGTGACCGAGCTGGCCAACGACCCCGCCAAGCCGCCATCGCGCAGCCTGCAGTTCTACAACGCGCAGGGCCGTGCGGTGCACAAGATCTTCACGCGCGACGCGACCGATCTGGCTGCGTTCGATGCGGTGATCCACCGCTTTGCACAGCCCAGCGCCGGCTATGTGTTTGGCGCCGCACCTGCGCCAGCGGCAGTGCTGCCTGACGCTGACATCGATGCCACCGCGCTGCGCGAGGCCTGGGCCGCGATGAAGGACACGCATGAGTTCTTCGGCATCACCAAGAAGTTCGGCGTGGAGCGCCAGCAGAGCTTTCGCCTGGTCGAAGGCCAGTTCGCGTGGCGTGCCACGCCGCAGGCCGTGCCGCGCCTGTTGGACGAGGCCGCGGTGGACGGCCTGCCCATCATGGTGTTCGTGGGCAGCGGCGGCTGCATTCAGATCCACACCGGGCCGGTGCGCAACATCCAGCCGCTCGATACGCCGCACGCGCAGTGGATCAACGTGCTGGACGAAGGCTTCAACCTGCACCTGCGCACCGACATGATCGCCAGTGTGTGGGTAGTCGAAAAACCCACCGCCGATGGCGTGGTCACCTCTGTCGAAGCGTTCGACCACGCGGGCGAGCTGATGGCCATGTTCTTCGGTGCGCGCAAGCCCGGCAAGCCGGAGCTGCAGGGCTGGCGTGACCTTGTGGCGGGCCTGCCCGAGCTGCAGGAGCAAGGGGATATGCAAGCGCAGGAGACAGCCCATGCCGCGTGACGAATGCATCGATGCGCAACAGGGCCGCAGGCAACTGCTGCGCGGGCTGGCCGCACTGCCGCTGCTGCCTGCTCTGGGCGCCGAGCGCGCACTGGCGGCCGGCCCGGCGCGCATCGTCTCGCTGGGCGGTGCATTGACCGAGGTGGTCTACCTACTGGGCGCACAGGGCCAACTGGTGGGCACCGACACCACCAGCCTGTTCCCCGAGGCCGCGCTCAAGACCGCCAAGGTCGGCTACATGCGCCAGCTGTCGGCCGAGGGCCTGCTGTCCCTAAAGCCCGACGCCGTGGTGGGCACCACCGAGGCCGGTCCGCCCGTGGTGCTGGACCAGGTGCGCAGCGCCGGTGTGCGGGTGGAGCTGGTCAAGGCCGACCACACCTGGGACGAGGTGCAGCGCAAGGTCGCCACCGTGGGCCGCGTGGCCGGCCGCGAGCGCGAGGCGCAGGCCTTGCAGGCCGACCTGGATGCGCAGTGGGCCGCGGTGCAAAAGCTGGTGGCCGCGTCCACGCGCCGCCCGCGCGCGATCTTCATCCTGTCGCACGGCGGCAGCCCCATGGTGGCGGGCACCGGCACGGCGGCCGATGCGCTGATCCGCTTTGCGGGCGCGACCAACGCCATCACGCAGTTCGCAGGCTACCGGCCGCTCACGGCCGAAGCCATGGCCAGCGCCGCGCCGGAGGTGCTGCTCAACAGCACGCAGGGCATCGAGGCGCTGGGCGGCGAGGCAGCCTTCTGGCAGCGGCCGGAACTGGCCCTCACGCCCGCGTTCCGCCGCAAGGCGCTGGTGGCCATGGAGGCCAGCCACCTGCTGGGCTTTGGCCCGCGCCTGCCCGGGGCCGTGCGCGAGCTGCACACCCGCACGCAGGCGATCACGGCGTGAGCGGCGTGGCCGTGGCGCAGCCGGTTGCGCGCTGGTCTTTGCGGCGCCTGTCGCCCCGCGCGGCGCTGCTGTGGGGCGTTGCGCTGGTGGGCCTTGCGTTCGTGTGGGCCAGCACGCAGGGTGCATACGCCATTGCGCCGGCCCAGCTGTGGCAGGTGCTGCTGCAGGCCGTGGGCGCGGTGCCGTCGGCCGAGCAGGCGCCTGAATATCTGGTGTTCATCAACATCCGGCTGCCCCGGTTGCTGATGGGCGTGGCGGCTGGTGCAGGCCTGGGGCTGGCGGGTGCGCTGATGCAGGGATTGTTCCGCAACCCGCTGGCCGACCCGGGCCTGATCGGGGTCAGCAGCGGGGCCGCGCTGGCCGCTGCGCTCACCATAGTGCTGGGCAGCCACTGGCTGCCCGACCTGCCGCGCACGCTGGGCAGCTGGACGCTGGTGGGCATGGCGTTTGGCGGCGGCCTGTTGGTCACGGCGCTCATCTATGGCCTGGCGCAGGCCGATGGCGGCACGCGCATGGGGCTGATGCTGCTGGCCGGCGTGGCGGTCAATGCGCTGGCGCTGGCGGGGCTGGGCTACCTCAACTTCATCTCCACCGACGAGCAACTGCGCAACATCCAGATGTGGCTGCTGGGCAGCCTGGGCGGCGCGCGCTGGAGCGCTGTCGCCCTGGTCGGCTCCATCGTGGCCTTTGCCTGCGGTCTGGGCCTGGCGCTCGCGCGCCCGCTCAATGCGATTGCCCTGGGCGAGGCGCAGGCGGCGTTGCTGGGCGTGCCGGTGGAGCGCACCAAGCGCCTGGCGGTGCTGGTCACCGCGCTGGCGGTGGGCGCGGTGACTGCCGCCACCGGCATCATCGGTTTCATCGGCCTGGTGGCGCCGCACTGGGTGCGCCTGGTGGCCGGGCCCGACCATCGCGTGGTGCTGCCGGGCTCGGCCCTGCTGGGTGCGGCGCTGGTGCTGGCGGCCGACGTGGTGGCGCGCACCATCGTCAAGCCGGCGGAGCTGCCGCTGGGCGTGCTCACGGCCTTTATCGGCGTGCCGCTGTTCCTGGCCATGCTGCGCCAGTTCCGGAGCAAGGTATGAACGCCGCCTCGCTCCATGCCGGCGATCCGCTGGTGTGCGATCAGTTGGGTGTGGGCCTGCCGGGCCGGCCCTTGCTGGCCACCGTGCATGCACGCCTGGCACCTGGCCGATTCACCGCCATCCTCGGGCCCAATGGCGCAGGCAAGTCGACGCTGCTGTCCATGCTGTCGGGCCAGCGCGCGCCGCGGTCGGGCTCGGTCAGCCTGGGGGGCAGGGCGCTCTCTGCGTTGGGCGCATTGGAACTGGCGCGCCTGCGTGCCGTGCTGCCGCAAGAGACGGCGGTGGCCTTCGACTTCACGGTGCAGGAGGTCGTGGAGATGGGGCGCTTTCCGCACCGCCAGTCGCCCAGCCGGAGCGAGGCGCGCATCGCCCGCGATGCGATGGAGGCCACCGGCGTGGCCCACCTGGCGCAGCGCGGCGTCAACACCCTGTCTGGCGGCGAGCGCGCCCGCGCCCACCTGGCCCGTGCCCTGGCGCAGATCTGGGAGCCCCGGCCCGACGGCGCTACGCGCTGGCTGCTGCTCGATGAACCCACCGCCGCGCTCGACCTGGCGCACCAGCACCAGGCCATGGCCCTGGTGCGCCGCTGGGCAGCGGAGCAGGGCATCGGCGTGGTCGCGGTGCTGCACGACCTGAACCTGGCGCTGCGGTACGCGCACGACGTGGTGCTGATGGGGGCGGGGCGCTGTGATGTGGGGCCCGTGGAGCAGACGCTGGACGCCGCGGCGATTGCACGCGTGTGGGGCGTGGAGTGTTCCGAAGTGCGCGCCAGCGACGGCGTGCCGCAGTTTTTGGTGGCAGCGGGATGATGCGCAGATGACGACGCGGTCATCCCTCCAAGCCTTGCCCTTGACCGCGTGGGGACATGGGCGTGGGCGGATGCTGCACCGCGCCATCTTGTCACTAGAATGCGCGCACACCATGCGCCGCCTGCTCCTCGTCTTCCTGCTGCTGTTCATGCCGCTCCAGTCCATCTGGGCGGCTGCATCGCCGTACTGCAAGCACGAGACGGCGCCGCAGGCATCGCACTTCGGCCACCATGCGCACGATCACCACGGTGATGGGCCGGCCGCGCAAGCGCAGCCGTCCGCCGCCAGCGAGACCCCTGACCACAAGGCACTGGCCACCGCCGCCACGGCGGACATGGACTGCCATGCCTGCCATGGTGTGGGCAGCGGCATGGCCTTGAGTGCGAGTGGTCAGGCCATCGTGGTCGCGGTCGCTGCGCCTGCCGCCCTGGTGGCACCGGCCTGGGTCCATCCCCCGCTCACCCGCCCCGAACGCCCCAAGTGGTCCGTCCTCGCCTGAGCGGCGAGGCGGGTTGCGGGCAACCCCTGTCCTGACGATGTGAAGCGGCCCATGCAGGCTGCTGCAGTGCCTGCGCGCGAGCGCATGCGCCGGCCATCGTGCCTCGCCGATTTCAACCCCGTGGCCCTGGGCCACTGCAGAGGAATCGGATGCAAAGAACGACAAACAAGAACCACCTGCCACGGCCGTTGTTGGCCGCTGTGGCGCTGGGGTACGCACTGGCCGTGGGCGGTGCGCATGCCCAGTCACCGGCTGAAACGGAAGCAGCACCACCACTCACCCTGAAATCGCTGTTCGAGCGAGCCTGGGAGCGCCAGCCCGAGGCGCAGTCCGCGGCGCTGCGGCGCGAGTCTGCACAGGCCGCGCGCAGCGGCGCATCGTCCTGGACGGCCGAGCCTGCCGCGCTGGAGCTGTCCCGCAAGAGCGACCGCCCCGGCAGCAACCAGGGCAGCCGGGAATACGAAGTGGGCGTGGCCCTGCCGCTGTGGCTGCCCGGCGAGCGCGCGCGCAAGGCCGCGCTGGGCGACGCCGAGATCAAGGCCGTGGAAAGCCGCCGCCTGGCCGCGCAGCTGCAACTGGCCGCCACCGTGCGCGAAGCCTGGTGGACCCTGCAACGCGCGCAGGCAGAACTCGGCCTGGCGCAGGACCGGCTGCAGAACGCGCAGCGCCTGGCGGCCGACGTGGCGCGGCGCTTCAAGGCGGGCGACATGTCGCGTGCCGACCAGACCCAGGCCGACGCCGCCGTGGCCCAGGCCGAGGCCGCGGTGGCCGAGGCCACGGGCGCACGCGATGTGGCGCAGGCAGCCCTGGCGGCCTGGGGCGGCAACGTGGTACTGGCCGACGGCACAGACCCCGAGGCCGAAGCCCTGCCAGCGCCCGGCCTGCCCGCCGACCACCCGGCCGTGGCCGACTGGCAGGACCAGGCCGCAGTGGCGCGCCGCGCGGCCGACCTGGCCGCCGTGCAGACCCGGGCCAACCCCGAGCTGACGGTGGCCGCCACGCGCGGGCGCGAGCAGGCCGGTGAGCGCTACCTGCAAAGCTTCACCGTCGGCGTGCGCGTGCCCCTGGGCGGTGGCGACCGTGCCCGCGCCAAGGAAACGGCTGCACGCGCCGATGCCCTCGACGCCGAGGTGCGCGCCCGCGTCGAGCAGGACCGCCTGGTCGCCGACGTGGCCGCCGCCACGGCCCGTGTAAAGGCCACACAGGCCCAGCGCGAGGCCATGGCCCGCCATGCAGCCCTGGCGCGCGACACGCGCGGCTTCATCGACAAGGCCTTTCGCCTGGGCGAGGCCGACTGGCCCACCCGCCTGCGTGTGGAGCTCGAAGCCGTGCAGGCCGAGCGCCAGTGGGCACGTGCCCGCATCGATGCCGCCGCCGCCGTCTCCACCCTGCGCCAGGCCCTGGGCCTGTTGCCGCAGTGAGCGCGCTGTTTATCACCACCTCATTTTTGTGATCACCATGCAACTCCTCTCTCTCTTTTCCACACTGGGCCTTGCCCTGGTGCTGGGCCTCGTGCCGCCGGCAGCCTTTGCCGATGCGGGGCATGACCATGGCGAAGCCCCCACCGCCGCAGCCGGCCCCGCCATCCCGCGCTTTGCCGCCACCTCCGACCTGTTCGAGCTGGTCGGTGTGCTCGATGGGCAAAAGCTGGCGCTCTACCTCGACCATGCGGGCGACAACAGCCCGGTGAAGGAGGCGCAGCTCGAGCTCGACATTGCCGGCACGCGCGTGCCCGTCACCCGCGTGGCGGACGGCGAGTTCCAGGCCGCGCTGGCTGCACCACTGGCCGAGGGCGTGAGCCCCATCACCGCCACCGTGGTGGCTGGCAAAGACACCGACCTGCTGGCCGGCGAGGTCGACATCCATGCCGCAGCGCATGCCCATGCCGAGCCCACGGGCCGGCGCAATGCGCTGGTAGCCGGCGCCGTGGCCGCCGTGCTGCTGGCCCTGGCAGCGGTCTGGGGCTTGCGGCGTGGCCGCGCCGCGCGCTCGCAGCGTCTGGGAGGTGCAGCATGAAGCGGCTGACCTCTCACCATTCCGTGACGGCCCTGTTGATGGCCGCTGCGCTGTGCGCCCCGTTGATGGCGCACGCTGGCGAAGGCCATGACCATGGCGATGCCCCACCGGCCGCCGATGGCAATGGCCCCAAGCGCCAGCCCGATGGCAGCGTGTTTTTGCCCAAGCCCGCGCAGCGCCAACTGGGCGTGCGCACCCTGGTGGCCGCCGAAGGCCAGCACCCCAAGGCCTTCGAGTTGGCCGGCACGGTGGTGATGGACCCCAACGCCGGTGGCAAGGTGCAGGCCGCGCTGGCCGGCCGGCTGGAGGCAGGCCCCAAGGGTCTGCCCGGCGTGGGCCAGGCGGTGCGTAAGGGCGAGGTGCTGGCCTATGTGGTGCCCACGGCGGGCGCCATCGAGCGCTCCAACCAACTGGCCCAGCAGGCCGAGCTACGCGCGGGGCGCGACCTGGCGGCGCGGCGTGTGGCGCGCCTCAAGGATCTGTCAGACACCGTGCCGCGCAAGGAGATCGAGGCGGCCGAGAGCGAGCTGCAAAGCTTCACCCAGCGCCTGGGCGCCGTGGGGGCGGGCCTGTCCACGCGTGATGCGCTGGTGGCACCCGTCTCTGGCGTGATCGCCTCGGCCAACGCGGTGGCAGGGCAGGTGGTGGATGCGCGCGAACTGGTGTTCGAGGTGGTGGACCCTGCGCGCTTGCGTGTGGAGGCCCTGGCCTACGACACCGCGCAGGCCCACAGCGTGGCCGGTGCCGCGCTGGCCGTGGGTGCGCAGCGCGTGCCGCTGCGCTTTCTGGGTGCGGCGCGCAGCCTGCGCGACCAGGCGCTGCCGCTGCAGTTTGCGGGCGACTCGGCGGTGCTGGGCACCCTGGCCCTGGGGCAACCGGTGCGCGTGTTCGTGCAATCCACCGAGCAGGCCGTGGGCGTGCAGGTACCGGTGGCCTCGCTGCTGCGCAACCCCGCCAACCAGACCATCGTTTGGGTCAAGGAGTCGCCCGAGCGCTTTGTGCCGCGCGTGGTCACCTTCGTGCCGCTCGACGGCGCCTCGGTGGCAGTGACCTCGGGCCTGAAGGCCGGTGACCGCGTGGCCACGCAGGGCGCCACGCTGATCAACCAGGTCCGCTGAAGGGAGTGCCGCAATGTTCAAGTGGTTACTCGAAAGCAGCCTGGCCAACCGGCTGCTGGTGCTCATCGCCGCCGGTGTGCTCATGGCCTACGGGGCCTTCACGCTGTCGCGCACGCCAGTGGACGTGTTCCCCGACCTCAACAAGCCCACCGTCACGCTGATGACCGAGGCCGGCGGCATGGCCGCCGAAGAGGTGGAGCAGCTCATTACCTTCCCGCTGGAAACCACGATGAATGGCCTGCCCGGTGTGGAGAGCGTGCGCTCCACCTCCAGCGCGGGGCTGTCCTTCATCTACGTCACCTTCGACTGGAGCACGGACATCTTCCGCGCCCGGCAGATGGTGTCCGAGCGCCTGTCGTCCATGGAGGAAGGGTTGCCCACGGGCGTCACGCCGCGCATGGGGCCCATCAGCTCCATCATGGGCGAGATCATGCAGGTGGCGATCCCCATCGACGTGCAGCGCACCACGCCCATGGCCGTGCGCGAGTACGCCGACTGGGTGCTGCGCCCGCGCCTCTTGGCGATTGCCGGCGTGGCGCAGGTGATCCCCATCGGCGGCGAGGTGCGCCAGTTTCAGGTGCAGCCCAACACGGCGCGCATGGCCGAGCTGGGCATCACGCACGACCAGCTCACGGGGGCGCTCAAGGGCTTCTCCAGCAACACCTCGGGCGGTTTCCTGGAGCTCAATGGGCGCGAGTACCTCATCCGGCACCTGGGCCGCACCTCGCGCCTGGAGGATCTGCAGAACCTGGCGCTCGCCGCGAAGAACGGCCAGCCGGTGCTGCTGCGCCAGGTGGCCGAGGTGACGTTTGCTGCGGCGCTCAAGCGCGGCGACGCGGGCTTCGAGGGCAAGCCGGCCGTGATCCTGGGCATTCAGAAGCAGCCCACGGCCGACACCATCGCGCTCACGCGCAGCATCGAGTCGGCGCTGGGTGATCTGAAGAAGTCGCTGCCCGCGGGCATGGAAGCGCCGCGCGTCACCTTCCGCCAGGCCAGCTTCATCGAGGCCTCGGTCACCACGCTGCAGGGCAAGCTCATGGGCGCCTCGGTGTTCGTGGCGGTGATCCTGTTCGTTTTCCTGGGCACGCTGCGCCCCACGGTCATTGCGCTCACAGCCATCCCGGTGTCGATCTTCATCACGGCGCTGGTGTTCAAGTACTTCGGCCTGTCGATCAACACCATGACGCTGGGGGGGCTGGCCATCGCCATCGGCGGCCTGGTGGACGATGCGGTGGTGGACGTGGAGAACGTGCTGCGCCGCCTGAAGATGGACCGCGCCAAGCACCCCCAGCACCGGCTGCACCCGCTGGAGGTGGTCAAGCTCGCGTCGATGGAGGTGCGCTCGGGCATCCTCTACGCCACGGCCATCATCGTGCTGGTGTTTTTGCCGCTGTTCGCGCTGCCAGGCATCGAGGGGCGGCTGTTCGTGCCGCTGGGCATCGCGTTCATCGTCTCCACCGTGGCGTCGCTGCTGGTGTCGGTCACGGTCACGCCGGTGCTGGCCTTCTACCTGCTGCCACGCATGAAGAACCTGGACCACGGCGACACGCGCGTGGTGGCCTGGCTCAAGGCGCGCTACCGCGGCGGGCTCACCCGGGTGCTGGCGCACCCGCGCGTCGCCATGGCGGTGGGTGCCGTGGCGGTGGTGCTGTCGGTGGCGGCGGTGCCGTTCTTTCCGACCACCTTTTTACCGCCGTTCAACGAGGGCACGCTGCTCATCGGCATGCGCCTGAACCCGGGCGTGACGCTGGCCGAATCGGCCGCGTTGGCCAGCCAGGCCGAGGTGCTGGTGCGCCAGGTGCCCGAGGTCACGCACGTGGGCCGGCGCAGCGGCCGGGCCGAGCTGGACGAACATGCCGAGGGCGTGCACGTGAGCGAGCTCGACGTGGGCCTGCTGCCCGCGGCCGAGCTCCAACGCAGCATGGCCGAGGTGCAGGCCGACATCCGCAGCCGTCTGGCGCAGATGCCGGCAGCGATTGCCATCGGCCAGCCGATCTCGCACCGCATCGACCACATGCTCTCGGGCGTGCGCTCGCAGATCGCGATCAAGCTCTTCGGCGAGGACCTCGATACCCTGCGCGGGCAGGCCGATGCGCTGCGCGCACGCCTGGCCAGCATCGACGGCCTGGCCGATCTGGAGGTGGAAAAGCAGGTGCTGGCGCCGCAGATCACCGTGCGCGTGGACCATGCCGCGGCCGCCCAGTACGGTGTGCCCGCAGCGCAGGTGCTGGCCACCTTGCAGGGCCTGGTGGAGGGCGAAAAGGTGACGCAGATCGTGGAGGGCAGCCGGCGCTTTGCGCTGGTGGTGCGCCTGCCCGAGAGCGCGCGCTCGCTGGACGGCCTGGCGCAGATCATGATCGAGACCCCACGCGGACGCGTTCCGCTGTCGCGCCTGGCGAGCATCGAGGACGGCGACGGCCCCAACCAGATCAGCCGCGACGACGGCAAGCGCCGCATCGTGCTCTCGGCCAACGCGCAGGGCAGGGCGCTGTCCGACGTGGTGGCCGACATCCGCAAGGTGGTGGGCGACACGCGCCTGCCGGATGGCTACTTCATCACCCTGGGCGGCCAGTTCCAGGCGCAGGAAGAGGCCAGCCGCCTGGTGGGCATGCTGGCCGTGGTCTCGCTGGTGCTGATGTTCGTGGTGCTGTACACGCGCTACCGCTCGGCCACGCTGTCGGCGCTGATCATGGCCAACATCCCGCTGGCGCTGGTGGGGGCGGTGCTGGGGCTGTGGATCTCGGGCCAGCCGCTGTCGGTGGCGGCGCTGATCGGCTTCATCACGCTGGCGGGCATCTCGGTGCGCAACGGCATCCTGAAGGTGAGCCACTACCTGAACCTGATGCGCGTGGAGGGCGAGAACTTCGACACCGCGATGATCGTGCGCGGCTCGCTGGAGCGCCTGTCCCCTGTGCTCATGACGGCCCTGGTCACCGCCTTTGCGCTGGCCCCGCTGCTGCTGGAGGCCGAACGCCCCGGCACCGAAATCTTGCACCCGGTGGCGGTGGTGATCTTCTCGGGCCTGATCAGCTCGACCCTGCTCGACACCTTCCTCACCCCGGCCCTGTTCTGGCTGTTTGGCCGCCGCGATGCCGAGCGCCTGCTGGACGACAAGAACGCCGAGGCTTTTTGATTTCTGTCGCTGTCTCAATGACCCTTTGACCACCCTTTGACCACCCTTTGAAAGGATTTTCATGAACACCCGATATTTCATCGCCACGCTCGCACTGGCCGTGAGCGGCGCTGCGTTTGCCGCCGGCAACCATGCCCATGGCGACGACCACAAGCCCCAGCACGGCGGCATTGTGGCCGGCACCAACGACATGGACTACGAGCTGGTCGCCAAGCCGAACGCCATCACGCTGTACCTGCGCGACCACGGCAAGGCCGCCAGTTCCGAGGGGGTGACCGCCAAGCTCACGCTGCTCAACGGCACGGAGAAATCCGAAGCCGTGCTGGCGCCAGCGGGCGAGGGCAAGCTCGAAGCCAAGGGCACCTTCAAGGTGGCAGCGGGCACCAAGGTGGTGGCGCTGGTGACCTTGCCGGGCAAGAAGCCGGCGAATGTGCGGTTTGCGGTGAAGTAAGCAGGCACCCACGCAGGCCAGCGCGAAAAGCGTCGTCAAAACCGCGTCTGGCGGCGGCGCTGGCTGCTGGCGGCCCTGGCTGGCCTACCATGCGCCCATGTCTGATTCCACCGACTTCGATTTCGCCGCGCTGGCCGAGGGCATCGCCCAGGCCAGCCGCGCCGCACTGGCCGACATCTCCGGGCGCTGCGGCCCGCACGACCCCGTGTGTGCCTTCACTCTTTACACCGACGACGGGGCCATGACCGTTTGCCCGGCCCTGTTGACCGAATCGCAAGAGCGCGCATTGACCGAGCGCCATCCGGACGATGCCAGCTACTACCGCTACAGCGCCTCGGAATGGCCGCTGGAGGGCGAGGGGGCCAACGGCGCATTCAATGACCTGTGCACGCTGGTGCGTGAGCATGTACTGGCGCTGGAGGACGGGCTGGAGGACGAAGGGGGCGAGGCCGCCTTCGTGGCCTTTCGCGCGCAATTGCTCGAAACCATGGTCCAGGTGCTGGAACGCCTGCGTCGCGAAGACCCGGCCTTCGGCCGCGAATCCCTGATGCTGCAGGTCTCGGTCTCGGATGGCGACGAACCTGCCATGGTCTTGAACGGGTGGGTGGCACGCCTGAACCCGCCCGCCCTCGCCGCCGGATTCAAGGCCTGGACCGACTCCTGGGACTGAAGGCTGCCGCTGTCCCTTTCCCTGTCAGTACACCAGCCGCTCCGGCCGGATCTCCTGCAGGATCGTCGTCGCGATCTCTTCGATCGACTTGGTCGTGGTCGACAGCCACCGGATGCCCGATCGCCGCATCATCGCCTCGGCCTCGGCCACCTCGTGGCGGCAGTTCACCAGGTCGGCGTATTTGGAGCCGGGGCGGCGTTCGTTGCGGATCTCGGACAGGCGCTCGGGCTGGATGGTCAGCCCGAAGATCTTGGCGCGGTGCGGTACCAGCGCGGGCGGCAACTGGCGGCGCTCGAAGTCTTCGGGGATCAGCGGGTAGTTGGCGGCTTTCAGGCCGCACTGCATGGCCAGGTACAGGCTGGTGGGGGTCTTGCCGCTGCGGCTCACTCCTACCAGGATCACGTCGGCGCCGGCCAGGTCGCGGTTGCTCTGGCCGTCGTCGTGGGCCAGGCTGAAGTTGATGGCCTCGATGCGGTCGGTGTATTCCTTGCTGCGGCTCACGTCACTGAAACGGCCGACGCGGTGGTGCGACTTGATGCCCAGCTCTTCTTCCAGCGGGTGCACGAAGGTGCCGAACATGTCCAGCAGCATGCCCTTGCAGCCTTCCTGGATGACGCGCAGCACCTCCATGTTCACCAGCGTGGTGAACACGATGGGCTTTTTGCCCTCCATCTCGGCGGTGTGGTTGATCTGGCGGACCGTCTGGTGGGCCTTGTCCACGCTGTCGATGAAGGGCAGGCGCACGTGGCGCGGCTTCATCTCGAACTGGGCCAGGATGGCATTGCCAAAAGTCTCGGCGGTGATGCCGGTGCCGTCAGAGACAAAAAATACGGTGCGCGTGTGCATGGAGCAGGGTGCCTTTCAGTGCGTCAGCCTGCCGCCAGTGCCGCAGGCCTACAATTGTGACAATTATCCAAATTCTCACCATGCACTTCGTCGGCCTACAACCACAACGACAAAGCCACCCGCCGTGCATGGCAGCTCGCCCATCGCTCCCACGTACAGCAAGGGGCAGGCGCGCAGACCCGGTTTCAACTTCTGGAGCTTTCCCATGTCTGCACTTTTCAGCCCGACCGCCCTGGTCGTACCGTTTGAAAACCTGAGAATGACCGATGTCGAGGCCGTAGGCGGTAAAAACGCCTCCCTCGGCGAGATGATCTCCCAACTGCCAGAGGGCGTGCGGGTGCCCACGGGCTTTGCCACCACAGCGCACGCGTTTCGCCAGTTCCTGGCGAACGACGGCCTGGCCGACAAGATCAGCGCCAAGCTCAAGAGCCTGGACACCGAAGACGTCCGCGCCCTGGCCACGGTGGGCGCCGAAATCCGCGCCATGGTCGAGGCCCAGCCCTTTCCGGCCGACCTGCAGGCCGCCATTGCTGAAGCCTTCGCCACGCTGAGCGCCGGCAACCCCGCCGCATCGTTCGCCGTGCGCTCGTCCGCCACGGCCGAAGACCTGCCCGACGCCTCGTTTGCGGGCCAGCAAGAAACCTTCCTGAACGTGGTGGGCATCGACGACGTGCTGCACAAGATGAAGGAAGTGTTCGCGTCGCTGTACAACGACCGCGCCATTTCTTACCGCGTCCACAAGGGCTTCGAGCACGACGTGGTGGCCCTGTCCGCCGGCGTGCAGCGCATGGTGCGCTCCGACCTGGGCGCCGCTGGCGTGATGTTCACCATCGACACCGAATCGGGCTTTGAAGAAGTCGTGTTCATCACCAGCAGCTACGGCCTGGGCGAGACCGTGGTGCAGGGCGCCGTGAACCCCGACGAGTTCTACGTGCACAAGCCCATGCTCAAGGCCGGCAAGAAGGCCGTGATCCGCCGCAACCTGGGCAGCAAGCTGCTGCAGATGGTGTTCTCCACCGCCGAAGAAAAAGCCGCTTCGGGCAAGCTGGTCAAGACCATCGACGTGGCCACCGAGCAGCGCAACCGTTATTCGCTGACCGACGCCGACGTGCAGCAGCTGGCGCACTACGCGCTGGTGATCGAGCAGCACTATGGCCGCCCGATGGACATCGAATGGGGCAAGGACGGCACCGACGGCCTGCTCTACATCCTGCAGGCCCGCCCCGAGACGGTGAAAAGCCAGTCCAAGGGCCAGGCCGAGATGCGCTACAAGCTCAAGGGCTCGGGCACCGTGCTGGCCGAAGGCCGCGCCATCGGCCAGAAGATCGGCACCGGCCCCGTGCGCCTGGTGCACAACATTTCCGAGATGGACAAGGTGCAGCCCGGCGACGTGCTGGTCACCGACATGACCGACCCCAACTGGGAGCCCGTGATGAAGCGCGCGAGCGCCATCGTCACCAACCGCGGCGGGCGCACCTGCCACGCGGCCATCATTGCGCGCGAGCTGGGCATTCCGGCCGTGGTGGGCTGCGGTGACGCGACCGAGCTGCTAAAAGACGGCACGCTGGTCACCGTGAGCTGCGCCGAGGGCGACACCGGCCACATCTACGACGGCCTGCTCGAGACCGAGGTCACCGAGGTGCAGCGCGGCGAGATGCCCGCCATCAAGACCAAGATCATGATGAACGTGGGCAACCCCCAGCTGGCCTTCGACTTCTGCCAGCTGCCCAACGAAGGCGTGGGCCTGGCGCGGCTCGAGTTCATCATCAACAACAACATCGGCGTGCACCCCAAGGCCATCCTGGACTACCCCCAGATCGATGCCGACCTGAAGAAAGCGGTGGAGTCGGTGGCCCGCGGCCATGCCAGCCCGCGCGCGTTCTACGTGGACAAGGTCGCCGAAGGCGTGGCCACCATCGCCGCCGCGTTCTACCCCAAGCCCGTGATCGTGCGCCTGTCGGACTTCAAGTCCAACGAGTACCGCAAGCTCATCGGCGGCAGCCGCTACGAGCCCGAGGAAGAAAACCCGATGCTGGGCTTTCGCGGTGCGGCGCGCTACATCAGCGAAGACTTCGGCGAAGCCTTTGCGATGGAGTGCGAGGCTTTGAAGCGCGTGCGCAACGACATGGGCCTGACCAACGTACAGGTGATGGTGCCCTTTGTCCGCACGCTGGGCCAGGCCGAGCGCGTGACCAAGCTGCTGGCCACCCACGGCCTCCAGCGGGGCAAGGACGACCTCAAGGTCATCATGATGTGCGAGGTGCCGAGCAACGCCATCCTGGCCGAGCGCTTCCTGGAGTTCTTCGACGGTTTTTCCATCGGCTCCAACGACCTGACCCAGCTCACCCTGGGCCTGGACCGCGATTCGGGCCTGGAGCTGCTGGCGCAGGACTTTGACGAGCGCGACCCCGCCGTACTGGCGCTGGTGGAGAAGGCCATCAAGGCCTGTCTGGCCGAGGGCAAGTACATCGGCATCTGCGGCCAGGGCCCCAGCGACCACCCTGACTTTGCGCAGTGGCTGGCCAAGGAAGGCATTTCGTCGATCTCGCTCAATCCTGACAGCGTGATCGCCACCTGGCAGCAACTGGCGAGCTGAAGGCCCAGGCCCTCAGGCACGGCGGTATGCGCGGACTGTTTGCATTCCCTGCCGCAGTGTCGGCGCCGTGGTGCCTGTGATGCCGCTCCCGCAGCAGCACCTGCACCAGCCCGGTCGCCCTGCGGAGGCCGAGATGGCGGGCCCGTTCCCGCCCGACCTGCACGACGTGCGCCACCTCAAGCTCAAGGCAGGCCTGCTGCTGCTGTGGGCGCTGGTGTCGTTCGTGGCCACGTACTTCGCACGCGACCTGCAGTCCCTGGTGGTGGGCGGCTGGCCACTGGGCTACTGGATCGCAGCGCAGGGCGCGGTGGTGGTGTTCATCGGGATCGTGGTGGCGTACTGCTGGGCCATGAACCGCTTCGAGCGGCAGGACGCTGACCTTCAGGCCTCGGCACCCGCGCAAGCCCACGCGCAGGGGCCGGCTGCCGACGGCGCGCGCACCCATGGCTGACCCAGGCGCTGGCCCCCACAGCACCGACGCACACGGGCGGGCGACCTCGGGGCCGGCCTACCTGTGGCGTCTGCACCGCATCCTGGCGCTGTATGTGATCGGGGTGCTGGCCTTTTTGGCGCTGATGACCTGGGCCGAACACCAGGGCCTGTCGCGCCACTGGATCGGGCCGATCTTTCTGTTCATCACCGTCATGGCCTACGCCGGCATCGGCGTGTACGGCCGCACCAGCGACCCCGAGGAATACTACGTGGCCGGGCGGCGCATTCCGCCCATGTACAACGGCATGGCCGCAGCGGCAGACTGGATGAGTGCGGCGTCGTTTATCAGCCTGTCCGGGGCCTTGTACCTGCAGGGCTTCTCGGGCACGCCGGGGCAGGCGGGGGGCCTGGCCTACCTGCTGGGGTGGACCGGGGGCTTTTGCCTGGTGGCGATGCTGATCGCCCCGCACCTCAGGGCCATGGGCCTGTACACCGTGCCCGACTTCTTTCACGTGCGGTTCGGCGGCCGCTGGCCGCGCGTGATCGCGGCGCTGGCGGCGGTGCTGTGCTCGTTCACCTATGTCGTTGCGCAGATCTACGGCGTGGGGCTGATTGCCTCGCGCCTGACCGGGGTGCAGTTCGAGATCGGCATCATGCTGGGCCTGGGCGGTGTGCTGCTGTGCTCTTTCCTGGGCGGCATGCGCGCCATCACCTGGACGCAGGTGGCGCAGTACGTGGTGCTGCTGCTGGCCTTTTTGATACCCGTGTCCTGGCTGGCCTACAAGCAGCTGGGCAGCCCGCTCGCGCCGCTGGTCTACGGCACGCAGATCAGCAAGATCGCGGACCTGGAAGCGCAGCTCCTTGACTCCCCCGCCGAGCACCAGGTGGTGCAGACCTACCTGCAGCGCGCCAAGGACTACGAGGCGCGCCTGCAGGACGTCGAGGGCGCGCTGGAGCGTGAGCGCGAAAAGGGCCGCGAGCGCATCCGCACGCTGCGCACCCAGAACGCCGATGTGGGGCTCATCGTCACCGCCAGCCGCGAACTGGCCGCGCTGCCGCGCGACGCCGCTGCTGCCCGCGAGCGCTGGACCCGCGAGATGCGCGAGAACTACGAGCGCGCCCGCCCCCTGGGCGGGCTGCCGCTGCACAGCCAGGCCTACGTGGGCGACCCGGACGGCACCCCGGATGAGCAGCGCGACTATGAACTCACGCGGCGCAACTTCCTCGCGCTGATGTTCTGCCTGATGGTGGGCACCGCGGGGCTGCCGCACCTGCTCACGCGCTACTACACATCGCCCACCGTGGGCGGGGCGCGGGCGTCGGTGGCGTGGTCGCTGTTCTTCATTGCGCTCTTGTACCTGAGCGCCCCGGCGCTGGCGGTGCTGGTGAAGTTCGAGGTCATGCAGAACCTGGTGGGGAGCAGCTTCGAGGCGCTGCCCAACTGGATGGCCCAGTGGGCGCGCGTGGACAGCTCGCTGCTGTCGATCGAGGACGTCAACGGCGACGGCATCGTGCAGTTCGGCGAGATTCGCCTGGGGGCCGACTTGATCATGCTGGCCACGCCCGAGCTGGGCGGGCTGCCGTATGTGGTGTCGGGCCTGGTCGCCGCGGGCGGACTGGCGGCGGCGCTGTCTACCGCAGACGGCCTGCTGCTCACCATCAGCAACGCGCTGGTGCGCGACCTGTATTTTCACGATGCGCCGCGGCGGGCCTCGCCCGAGCAGCGGGTGATTTTGACCAAGTTCACGCTGCTGGCGGTGGCCTTGTCCGCCGCCTTCGTGGCCGCTCTCAAGCCGTCGGAAATTTTGCCCATGGTGTCCGCATCGTTTTCGCTCGCGGCATCGGCTTTCGTGCCGGTGATGGTGCTGGGCATCTTCTGGCGCGGCACCACACGCCAGGGGGCTGTGGCCGGCATGGTGGCAGGGTTGGGTGTGGCGGTGTACTACATGCTGTCGCACGTGCCCGCCCTGCGTGCGACGCTGCCGCCCTGGCTGCTGGCGGATGGCCTGTGGTTCGGCATCCAGCCGATATCCGCTGGCGTGTTCGGCGTGCCCGCGGGCGCTGCCGTGGCGACCGTGGTGAGCTGGATCACCCGGCCCGCGCCCGAGCTGCCGCGCATCCGCTCCGAGATGTAGCGCTGCCCTGTGGCTTCCCAGGAGCACGGAATGCCGTGGTTTATGTGAAAACCCCGATATTCAACTGTGTCAAAACGTGAGAGTCTGGGAAAGCATGTGCGGCCGATGGGCGGCCGCGTGCGCAACCTCAAGGAGATTCATGGTTCTCGTCAAGACGCAGGCAGGGCAGGAAGCACTCAAGGACCGGCGTGGCAGCCTCAGTTCTCGCCAGCGTTCGGCCTTCATACTTTTTGACGGCAAGCGCACGACGGGTGAAATCCTTGCAGCCACCGCAGCCATGGGTATCACCCAGGACGACGTGCAGGCCATGCTCGCGCAGGGCCTGCTGGAGCCGCTGTCAGGCAAGTCCGCATCAGGTCCCGTAGCGGTGGCTGGCACGCCGGATGTGGCGGCAGCGTCACTGGCAGACGCGATGGACCTGGGCACGGTGGCTACCGCCGGAGAGGGCTCGGGCCGCACGCCCAAGGAGCGCTACCAGGCGGCCTACCCGATTGCCACAGAGCTTACTGCGGGCCTGGGCCTGCGCGGCTTTCGGCTGAACCTGGCCGTCGAAGGTGCAGGCAGCTTCGACGACCTGGCAGCGCTGGCGCCGAAGATCCGCGAAGCGGTGGGCGATGCGAAATTCGAGCGGTTGGACCAGGCACTGTTTGACTAGTGATGCCCCCTGAGCCGCTCTGCGGCTTCCGCCGGAGGGGGAGGCACCCGGTGGCCTGGCGGAGTCAGATCCACGGGTGCACTGGCGTTGGGGGCGCGCCAGTTTTGGACAGCGGGATCGATAAAAGCAAAAAGCGGCCCGGAGGCCGCTTTTTGCTTTTGCGCCAAGGCGCCGTAGGAGGGCTGGATCAGCGGCCGACCTTGAGCAGTTCGACGTCGAACTTCAGCGTGGCGTTCGGGGGGATCACGCCGCCGGCGCCGCGGGCGCCGTAGCCCAGGGCTGCGGGGATGATCAGGGTGCGCTGGCCGCCGATCTTCATGCCCTGCACGCCTTCGTCCCAGCCCTTGATGACCATGCCGGCGCCCAGCGAGAACTCGAAGGGGTCGTTGCGGTCGCGGCTGGAGTCGAACTTGGCGCCTTGCTCGCCGTTGTTGTACAGCCAGCCGGTGTAGTGCACCGACACGTTCTGGCCCTTGGCGGCTTCAGCGCCTTCGCCCACGGTGGTGTCTTCGTACTGCAGGCCGGATGCGGTGGTGGTCAATGCCATGGTGATTCCTTGAGTGCTATTAAAAATATAGCTCCTAGCGCTTTGTGGATGGGCGCTAGAAGCTGTTCAGACTGTCATTTTAACGGCTGCCCCGGGTGAGCCTGCCAAGAGGCCCTGCAGACCCTGCAGAGCGGCAGGGCTGGTGCGGGGCAGGGGGAATTGGCAGCCCCGGGGCTCAGGGCGTTTGCTTCTTGGCGCGGCCGGCGACCCAGCGGGTGGCGAAGGCCTGCACGTCCGACAGGCGCTTGAGCAGGTCGGCGCCCGAGGGGGTGACGGTGTAGCCGTCGCTGCCGTGGTCCACGAAGCCGGCCTCGCGCAGTTCCTTGATGCGGGTGTTGAGCGTGTTGGGGGTGATGCCCCCCACGCTGTCCTGCAGCAGGCGGAAGGTCTGGGGGTGGCCGTCCTTCAGGGCCCACAGCACGCGCAGTGCGTAACGGCATTCGAGCCGCTCGAACAACTGGTTGATGGCGGCATTTTCTTTGGAGCTCATGGACGCTTCTCCTCGCGCAAGTGTTGGTTCGAAAGTTCGTTCTGGGCGGATGCGAGACCGGCCCGACGATGTGCGTTGACTATAGCTCGGAACCTAATTTGCTACAAGTTTGGTAGCTCAGAACGCACAGCACATATGCGCTAAACACCAAAAATACGGCGTTACATATCAAACTGTTGCGGAGCGGCCACGCCGCCGGAGTCCGGACCGCCGGCTCCCAGCCGGGCCAGATGGTCTACCAGCAGACGCGCCGCCGGGGTGAGCATCTGGGCGCTGCGAAAGCAGATGGCGAAGCGTCTGCGCGCCCACGGGTCGGACAGCGGAATCACCCGCACCGGGGCGATGTCGGCAAAGGGCTGGGCCACTTCTTGCGGCACCACGCTGATGGCCAGGTTGGCGCGCACCACCCGCAGCGCAGCGTCGAAGTTGGACACCAGCACGCGGTGGGCGAGCATCTTTCCCTCCACCGCCGCCGCGCGGGCCAGCAGCACCTGCACGGCGCTCAGGGCGGGCATGCTGACGAATTCATGGTCCAGCACGTCGGCAAAACGCACGCTCTGGTGCTGCGCCACCGGGTGCGAGGCGTGGGCCACCACCGCCAGGTGGTCGTGGCGGTAGCCGCAGACTTCGAGGCCCGACAGGTCGGCCGCGTCCCAGCAGATGCCGATGGAGGCGCTGCCGTCGCGGATGCCCTGCACCACGTCCGGGCTGACGCGCTCTTCGAGGCTCACCTGGATGTCGCGGTGCGCCGGGTCTTGCAAAAACGCCGCCACGTCGTCGGCCAGCGACTCGGCCATGACCGAGGCCGTGACCAGCATGCGCACATGGCCGCGCGTGCCGGTGGCGTAGGCGGCCATGTCCCGCTCGATCTGGCCCACGCTGGCCAGCATGGTGCGCGCGTGCTCCAGCAGCGTCTCGCCCGCCGGGGTGGGGATGACGCCGCGCCGCTTGCGCACCAAGAGCGGCGTGCCCACCGTGTCCTCCAACTGCGCCAGCCGCTTGCTGATGGCCGAGCCCACGATGGCCTCCTGCTCGGCCGCGCGCGCAATGCTGCGGTGCTCGCATACGGCGGCGAAGAGGCGCAGGGTCTGAAGGTCGAGGTCGCGCATGGATGCTGAGATATTCCGTTTGGGAATCATAGAGCTTCCACAATGTATTTTCTGATTCAAATGGGAATTCCTAGAATTCGCCATAGGTCGCAGACACAAGAAATGGAGACGTCCCGTGAGCAGCCCCCCATCGACAGGCGCCTCTTTCGAACTGCCGCGGGCACCGCGCCCCGCAGCCGCCGCCCTGGTGCGCGAAGTCGGCCTGCGCGATGGCCTGCAGAGCATTGCCACCATCGTCTCCACGGCCCGCAAGATCGAGTGGGTGGACGCGGCCTACGCGGCGGGCCAGCGCGAGATCGAGGTCGGCTCCTTCGTGCCCGCCCGTCTGCTGCCGCAACTGGCCGACACCGCCGAGGTGCTGGCCCACGCCAAGACGCTGCCGGGGCTCGTCGCCTCGGTGCTGGTGCCCAACTACAAGGGGGCGGAACGCGCGCTTGAATGTGGCGCCGACCTCATGGTCGTGCCCCTGTCGGCCAGCCACGCCCACAGCCTGGCCAACCTGCGCAAGACGCCGGACGAGGTGGTGGCGGAGGTGGCGCGCATCCGCGCGCTGCGCGATGCCAGCGGCAGCCGCACGCTCATCGAAGGGGGCGTGGGCACGGCGTTTGGCTGCACGCTGCAGGGCGAGGTGGCCGAGAGCGAGGTGCTGCGCCTGATGCAGGCCCTGCTCGACGCGGGTGCTGACCGCGTGAGCCTGGCCGACACCGTGGGCTACGCCGACCCGGCCTCGGTCGCCCGGCTGTTCGGCAAGGCCCGGGCGCTGGTGGGCGACCGGCTGGCCTGCGCGCATTTTCACGACACGCGCGGCATGGGGATGGCCAACGTCTATGCCGCGTGGCAGACAGGCATTACCCGCTTCGACGCCTGCCTGGCCGGCATCGGCGGCTGCCCGCACGCGCCCGGCGCCAGCGGCAACGTCACCACCGAAGACCTAGTGTTCATGCTGGAGCGCATGGGTGTGGCAACCGGTATCGACGTGGCCGCGCTGCTGGCACTGCGCGAGCGCGTGGCGGGCTGGCTGGCTGGCGAGACGCTGCACGGCACGCTCTGGCAGGCCGGGGTACCGCGCACCGGCGCGGGAGCCACCTCCCTGGCCGCCACCCACTGACCTGATCCACCGCCGCGCGTCCTTCCATCCCGTATCGTCACCCCATGACTTCCCACACCGATTCTTCCTTTGCCCCGCCCACGCCGCCCGACACTCCGGCCCCCCGCGCCTTGCCCCTGCAGGGCATGCGCGTGGTCGAGTTCACCCACATGGTCATGGGCCCCACCTGCGGCATGGTGCTGGCCGACCTGGGGGCCGAGGTCATCAAGGTCGAGCCCGTGGACGGCGACCGCACCCGCCACCTGCTGGGCGCGGGCGCGGGCTTCTTCCCCATGTTCAACCGCAACAAGAAGAGCATCGCCATCGACCTGCGCAGCCCCGAGGGCCTGGCGGCCGCGCGCAAGCTGGCGGCATCGGCCGACGTGGTGGCGCAGAACTTCAAGCCCGGCGTGATGACCAAATACGGCCTGGACTACGCGGCGCTGAGCCAGCTCAACCCGCGCCTCATCTACGTCAACCACACGGGCTTTCTGCCCGGCCCGTACGAGCACCGCACGGCGCTCGACGAGGTGGTGCAGATGATGGGCGGCCTGGCCTACATGACCGGCCGGCCCGGCGACCCGCTGCGCGCGGGCACCAGCGTGAACGACATCATGGGCGGCATGTTCGGCGCCATCGGCGCCATGGCCGCGCTGATGCAGCGCGGCATCACCGGGCGCGGGCAGGAGGTGGACTCGGCCCTGTTCGAGAACAACGTCTTCCTGGTGGGCCAGCACATGATGCAGTACGCCGTCACCGGCCAGCCAGCGGCGCCCATGCCCGACCGCATCTCGTCCTGGGCCGTGTACGACGTGTTCAGCGTGAAGGACGGCGGGCAGATCTTCCTGGCCGCGGTGAGCGACGCGCAGTGGCAGACTTTTTGCGACGCTATGGGCTACGCCGACCTGAGGGCCGACCCGCAGCTGGCCACCAACAACGACCGCGTGCGCGCGCGGCCCACGCTGATGCCGGTGCTGCGCGAGCGCCTGGCGCAGCACCCGGCCGACGCACTGGCCGCGATCTTCGAGCGCAACGGTCTGCCATTCGCACCCATCCGCCGGCCCGAAGAACTGTTCGACGACCCGCACCTCAAAGCCACAGGGGGGCTCGCCGACATCACGCTGCCCGATGGCGAGTGTGCGGGCCACACCGCGCAGGTCACGCTGATGCCGCTGCGCATGGACGGCCAGCGCCTGGATGTGCGCTGCGACCCACCCCGCCTGGGCCAGCACACGGCCGAGCTGCTGCACAGCCTGGGCTACACGCCCGAGGCCGTGGCGGCGCTGCACGCCGCGGGCGCGATTGCCTGATTTATTTCTCGACGGCCCGGGGCACCCACGCGGCGCAGACCGCAGCCCCGGGATTGCATGACAACGACTGGAGACAAACCCATGACCACCCTTGCCCCCGCCATTTCCTCGTCCCGCAGCCTGTTCACACGCCGCCAGGCCCTGGCCGCCAGCGCCGCTGCGTTGGGTGCCGCCGCCTGGTGCCTGCCGCGCACCGCCCGCGCCCAGGGCGACGGCAAGCCGCTGCGCGTGATCCTGCCGCTGTCGGCGGGCTCGGGGGCGGACGGCGCCATCCGCGCCATCAGCAACAGCCTGTCCAAGGCGCTGGGCCAGCCGGTGGTCATCGAGAACCTGCCGGGCGCGGGCGGCATCACCGGCACGGCGCAGATCGTGCGCGCACCCAAGGACGGCTCGGTCATCGGTGTGGTGTCGAACAACCACGTGGTCAACCCCAGCGTCTACAAGAACATTCCGTTCGACTCGCTCGCCGACATCACGCCCATCACCATCCTTGGCGCCACGCCCTTCGTGCTGGTGGCGCACCCCGGGGTGCCCGCCAGGACGGTGCAAGAGCTGATCGCCTATGCGAAATCCAAGCCCGGCGTACTGAACTACGGCTCGTCGGGCAACGGCACCATCCTGCACCTGGGGGCTGCGATGTTCGTGGACCAGGCCAGGCTGGACATCAAACACATCCCATACCGCGGCATGGGCCCGCTGATGAACGACATCCTGGGCGGCCAGGTGCAATTGGGCGTGGTGGCGGTGGCGCCTGCGGCCGCGCACATCAAGTCGGGTGCCCTGCGCGCGCTGGGTGTGACCACGGGCAGCCGCGTGGCGTCGCTGCCCGGTGTGCCCACGATTGCCGAGCAGGGGCTCCCCGGCTTCGAACTGGACGGCTGGATCGCCCCGGTGGGACCGGCCGGGCTGTCCAAGGCCGAACTGGCGCGGCTGTACAACGGCTTCAAGGCCGCCATGGAGATGCCCGAGGCACACGATGCGCTGATCGCACAGGGCTATGAGATCAAGCTCACGCCGCCCGAGCAGGCCGCGGCGTTCTTCAAGAGCGAGGCTGCGCGCATGGCGCAGGTGGTGAAGAACGCGAATGTGAAGGTGGATTAAATTGAAACACCCCCTGAGTCGCTTCGCGCCTTCACCCCTCTCTCGCTGCGCGGGAGGGGGACGCACCCGGTGGCCTGGCAGAGCCAGTTCCACGGGTGCGCTGGCCTGGGCCGTGCCAGTTTCATGCGTCGCGGGTGGCGTGAAGCGGCTGTACCCCTCACCATCCCTTGCCCCGAACCGTTCACCCTGAGCTTGTCGAAGGGCTGCGCTGAGGTCGTGCCCCGGCTTCGACAGGCTCAGCCCGAACGGGCGGATTTGGATGTGGATGTGGATCCCAGTCCGTCACCAGCCCCTGAACCGTTCACCCTGAGCTTGTCGAAGGGCTGCACTGAGGTCTTGCCCCGGCTTCGACAGGCTCAGCCCGAACGGGTGGATGTGGATGTGAATCCCAGCCCGTCCCCAGCCCCTGAACCGTTCACCCTGAGCTTGTCGAAGGGCTGCACTGAGGTCTTGCCCCGGCTTCGACACGCTCAGCCCGAACGGGTGGATGTGGATGTGGATCCCAACCCGTCCCTAGCCCCTGAACCGTTCACCCTGAGCTTGTCGAAGGGCTGCACTGAGGTCGTGCCCCGGCTTCGACAGGCTCAGCCCGAACGGGTGGGGGCGGGCGGGCAGGACACTTGGCCTATCTCAGGCTCTAACCACACCCTCGCCAAGACCGTATCAAAGGTCCGGCGTGCGAGATATCAAGCCTTTGGACCTGGCAGCGCCGCGTGGTGCTGCCGCACCCGGAACACCGCCACGGCCTCCACCATCTGGCGGGCCTGGCCGCTCAGGCTGCCCGCGGCGGCGGCGCTTTCTTCCACCAGCGCGGCGTTCTGCTGCGTGACGTCGTCCATGCGCACGATGGCCTGGGTCACGCGCTGCATGTCCGAGGTCTGCGCGGCGCTGGCCTGGCTGATCTCTTCCATGAGGCTGCTCACCTCGCGGATGGAGGACACCACTTCGGCCATGGTGGTGCCCGCGTCGCGCGCCAGGTCGGAACCGGCCTGCACGCGCTCCACGCTGGTCTGGATCAGCGCCTTGATCTCGCGCGCAGCGCTGGCGCTGCGCGTGGCGAGGTTGCGCACCTCGCTGGCCACCACGGCAAAGCCGCGGCCTTGTTCGCCCGCGCGTGCGGCCTCCACTGCGGCATTGAGCGCGAGGATGTTGGTCTGAAACGCAATGCCGTCGATCACGCCGATGATGTCCGAGATGCGGCGCGAGCTGTCCTGGATGCCCTGGACCACTTCCACCATCTGCGTGACCACGTCGCCGCCGCGCTGCGCGACGGTGGCGCCGTTGCGGGCAAGTTCGTTGGCGCGCTGTGCGTTCGACGCGTTCTGCTGCACCGTGGCCTGCAGCTGCTGCATGGACGACGAGGTCTCGTCCAGCGAGGCGGCCTGCTCTTCGGTGCGCATGCTCAGGTCGGCATTGCCCTGGGCGATCTCGGCGCTGGCGCTGGCCACGCCTTCGGCATTCCTGCGCACGCCGGCCACCACGTTCTCCAGGTTGTCCTGCATGGCGCGCAGGGCTTCGAGCAGCTTCGCGGGTTCGTCCCGGCCTTCGACACGGATGCTGGTGGTCAGGTCGCCCGCCGCCACCTTGTGGGCCAGCGACACGGCCACGCCCAGCGGGCGCACCACCGAGCGGGTGAGCAGCCAGCCGGCGCAGGCGCCCAGCGCCGTCACCAGCGCCAGTGCCACCAGGCTGCTGACCAGGGCCCGCCGCGCGTCCTGCGCCGCCTGCTGGGCAATGGCCGCACTGCTGGCCGCCACCTGCTGGCTCAGTTCGGTCAGCAGCTTGGCCGGGCCCTGGTCGATGTCGGCCACGTCGGCGTCACCCGCGGACGGCACGAAGCCCAGCGACTGGAACACTTCGAAGCCCTTGCGGTAGCCCTGCGCCATCTGCGTGTGGGCCTGGGTGAATTTTTGCAGCGCAGCCTTTTCCTGCGCGTCGGTCAGCTGCGGCTCCAAAGACTTGGCGGCTTCGGCCACGCGTTTTTCGCTGGCCTGGAACGCGGCCCAGTGCAGCTCGCGCTTGCGCGAGTCCTCGCCGCGCAGCAGGGTGTTCTTCCACTCCAGCACCTGCGTCTTGAAGTCGCTTTCCATGCGGCTCACGGCGCGCTCCTGCGCCACGCGTTCCTGCACCGTGGTGTCGTAGGTGCCCAGCGTGCGGTACAGCGCCGCAATGCCGAACAGGGCGGCGCCGATCATCAGCGCCAGCACCAGGCCGAGCGCCGTCGCCATGCGGGCGCCGATGGAGTGGTTGGACATCTTCATGGGTCAGTTCCAGAGATCAGCAGGGGTCTTGCCTTGGGCCGCAAGGCTCAGGCCTTGAGCTTGAGCAGGTAGACCATCACGCGCGCGGTGGTCAGGTCCAGCTCCATGAACTCCGCCAGGTCCTTGCCCGCCAGCCAGGACGGGTCCCAGCGGTTGGTCTTGAGCGTGCGCAGCCACGACTCGTGGCCGGTGGCGGCCTCGACGGCGGTCAGCATGTCCGCCGTGCGAGCGGCCGACACGCCCTTGCCGGTGAACACGCCACGCCAGTTGGCCATGGTGGCGTCCAGGCCCTGTTCGCGAAAAGCGGGCAGGCCGAACACGCTGCGCCGCGACGACACGCCGATGGCGCGCAGCTTGCCGGAGGCGATCGCATCGCTGAACTCGCTGTAGCCCGACAGGCCCAGTGCGGCGTTGCCCGACAGCACGGCGTCGACCACTTCCGAACCGCCGGCAAAGGGCTTGTAGACCAGGTTCTCGGGGTTTGCCTTGGAGGCGCGGGCCAGCACGCCGGCAAAGATGTGGTCCACCCCACCGGCCGAGCCACCCGCCACGGGCACCGCGCGCAGGTCGGCGCGCAGGGCGTCGGTCAAATCCTTGGTGTTCTGAATGGGGGACTTGGCGGCCACGGCGGCGACCAGGTAGTCGCTGGTCAGGCGCGCCAGCGGCTGGATCTGGGTCAGGTCCACGGCCGGTTTTTGCAGGGCCACGGCGCCCACCATCACCATGCCGCCCATCAGCAGGGTGTTGGCGTCGTTGCCGTATTTCTCGGCGTACTTGGCCAGACCGATGGTGCCGCCCTTGCCGCCGATGTTCTCGTACTCGACCTGGTCGGCTGCGCCCACGCCCACCAGGGCCGCGCCCAGCGCGCGGCCGGTCTGGTCCCAGCCGCCGCCGGGGTTGGCCGGGATCACGATGCGCAGCGTGGGGGCCAGCTTGGGCGCCTTGGCGTGCGCGTTGCGTGCGGCCGCACCTGTGGCCTGCGCCCAGGCAGCGGGCGCCATCGTGGCGCCCAGGGCGCCCACGGCGCCGGCAGCAGCGGCGCGGGCAAGGATGTCGCGGCGGTTGAAGGATGTGGTCATGCGGTGTCTCGCAAAAAGGTGGCAGGTCGTTGAACGGGCACGCGCAGGATGCACAGGGGGCAGGTGTCTGAACCGGAATCCGGTTCGGAACACAAGGCCTGCTCCTGGAGATTGCCGAACTGCATGACAGTCTCCCTCAGCGGTGTGTAATAGTCGCGTTACAACCTGTCATTTTGCTGTCTAGAGCGTCCGGGTTAACGCGGGTCTGTGGTGGAAACAGCAGAAAAAATGGCAAAAGCCCTGCACCGCAACGCGGCCAGGGCTTTTTGAGGGGTTCGCGGCATTGAATGCCGCGTCTTGTGCGCCGTGTTACAGCGAGTCGATGAAGCTGCGCAGCTTGTCCGAGCGGCTGGGGTGCTTGAGCTTGCGCAGCGCCTTGGCTTCTATCTGGCGGATGCGTTCGCGGGTCACGTCGAACTGCTTGCCCACTTCTTCCAGCGTGTGGTCGCTGGTCATCTCGATGCCGAAGCGCATGCGCAGCACCTTGGCTTCGCGGGGCGTGAGGCCGTCCAGGATGTCCTTGACCACGTCGCGCAGGCCGGCCTGCATGGCGGCTTCGATCGGGGCGGTGTTGGCACCGTCCTCGATGAAATCGCCCAGGTGGCTGTCGTCGTCGTCGCCGATCGGCGTTTCCATGGAGATCGGCTCCTTGGCGATCTTCATGATCTTGCGGATCTTGTCTTCCGGGATCTCCATCTTGGCCGCCAGGATGGACGCATCGGGCTCGAAGCCGAACTCTTGCAAGTGCTGGCGGCTGATGCGGTTCATCTTGTTGATCGTCTCGATCATGTGCACCGGGATGCGGATGGTGCGCGCCTGGTCGGCGATCGAGCGGGTGATGGCCTGGCGGATCCACCACGTGGCGTAGGTCGAGAACTTGTAGCCGCGGCGGTATTCGAACTTGTCCACCGCCTTCATCAGGCCGATGTTGCCTTCCTGGATCAGGTCCAGGAACTGCAGGCCGCGGTTCGTGTACTTCTTGGCGATCGAGATCACGAGGCGCAGGTTGGCCTCGATCATTTCCTTCTTGGCATCGCGCGAGGTGGCTTCACCTTCGTTCATGCGCTTGTTGATGCCCTTGAGCTCGGTCAGCGGCACCACCACGCGCGACTGCAGGTCCATCAGCTTTTGCTGCAGGTCCTGGATGGGCGGGATGTTGCGCGCGATGATGGACGACCAGGGCTTGCCGGCGTTGGCCTGCTTCTCGACCCACTGCAGGTTCAAGAGGTTGGGCGGGAAGTCCTTGATGAAGGTTTCCTGCGGCATGCCGCACTTGTCCACGATTATGCGGCGCAGCTCGCGTTCCTTCTTGCGCACGTCGTCCACCTGGCCGCGCACCATGTCGCACAGCTTCTCGATGGTCTTGGCGGTGAAGCGGATGGTCATCAGCTCGGCCGACAAAGCGGCTTGCGCCTTGACGTACGCAGGCGTGCCGTAGCCTTCCTTGTCGTACACCTTGTGCACTTTTTCGAACAGCTCGCGCAGCTTGTCAAAGCGCTCCAGCGCCTGCTTCTTGAGTTCTTCGAGCTTCTTGGTCAGCGCCTTGGAGCCGCCCTTGCCGTCGTCGTCGTCGGCTTCGTCGAATTCGTCGAAGTCTTCTTCGGCCACATAGTCGTCGGCCTCGTTGGGGTTGGAGAAGCCGTCCACGATGGTCGAGATGACGACCTTGCCTTCGCGGATCTCTTCACCCATGTTGAGGATCTCGGCGATGGTGGCGGGCGACGCGCTGATCGCCTCCATCATGGCCATCAGGCCGCCTTCGATGCGCTTGGCGATTTCGATTTCGCCTTCGCGGGTCAAGAGCTCGACCGTGCCCATTTCGCGCATGTACATGCGCACCGGGTCGGTGGTGCGGCCGAATTCCGAGTCCACGGTGGACAGTGCGGCTTCGGCGGCTTCTTCGGCTTCTTCCTCGGTGGCGCCAGCGGGGGCGTTGTCCGTGATGATCAGCGCTTCGGCGTCGGGCGTCTGCTCGTACACCGCCACGCCCAGGTCGTTCAGCGTGGTGATGACGGCTTCGAGGGTTTCGGCATCGACCAGCTTGTCGGGCAAGTGGTCGTTGATTTCAACGTGCGTGAGGTAGCCGCGGGTCTTGCCCAGCTTGATCAGTGCCTTCAGGCGCGCACGGCGCTTGGCCATGTCTTCTTCGGACAGGACGGTCTCGTCCAGGCCGAATTCCTTCATCAAGGCGCGTTCCTTCGCCTTGCTGATCTTCATGCGCAGCGGCTTGACCTTCTCGACCGTGGCTGTGGCCTCCGGCGTGTCCTCGACTTCGCCTTCCAGGTCCGCTTCGATGTCGGACAGGTCGGTGTCGTCACCGCTTTCCTCGGCGCCTGCGGCGGCCTTGGGCTTGCGGCCACGCTTGGCGGGCGCCTTGGCTTCGGCGTCGCCAGCGGCCTTGGCGGGACGGCCAGGGCGCTTCTTGGGGGTATCGTCTTCGTCGGATGCAGCAACTGCCTTGGCACGGGCAGGCTTCTTCTTCAGCAATTCATCGGCAGCTTTGGTCAGCTCGGCAGAACTTTTCACGGGCACTGGTTGGACTTTCTTGGCCGCTGTGGCGGGTGCGGGGGCGGACTTTTTGGCCGCGGCCTTCGCGGGCGCCTTGGCAGCAGGGGTGGAGACGGCCTTCGCGGCGGTAGCTGGAGCAGACTTGGGCGGCTTCGCGGACTTTTGAGCGGGCATGGGCACCTCAGAATCAAAAACGGACACAAAGAAAACGCAAACGCCACAGATCCCGGCGCGGGTGGCAAAGCGAGCCCCGAAAGGCATGCGCTTTTTGAGGGGAAACCCTCAGGGGCAAGATGTCTGGGCGATCATTTGGTGTGCAGTCCTTGCGATGATTGGGCTGTTGTGCGCGTTTGTCACGGTGGCCCGGTTCGGAGGTGCTGCTGTCGCTCTTGCCGCTAACTAACCCTACATTATACCTCTTGGCAGTATTTCAAGCGGTCTTGGCGCCCACGCCCAACAAAACCCTGCGTTTCTGTTCCAGCTCGCGGTAGCGCTCCAGGGCGGTCGCGTCGGTGGCGGCCTGCAGCATCAGCAGTTTTTGCTGCTCTTCGATGTCCTCGACCTGCATGCGGTTCAGTAAATCGCGCAGTTCCGTGCGCAGCTCCTGCAAATCGCCTTCGGTCTGGGCGTGCGAGCCGGTCATCACCTTCACGGCCAGCGCCTCGCACTCGTGATCGCGCAGGCTTTCGCGCAGCACCGCCCAGGCCAGGGGCCCGTGTTCATGGAACTGTGCCTCCAGCCAGCCAAAGAGCGGGCCGTGGGGCGGCTGCAACGCGCACAGAGTGGTGTGGTCGTCGTGCGTCAGCTCTTCCAGAAACGCCATGTGCGACAGCAGCAGGCGCGCGGCGTGGTCCGTGCGGCTGGCGGTGGGTGTGCGCGGCAGGCGGGGCTGGGGCGGCCAGGGGGCGTCCTTGTCGCGTTTTTTCCAGTTGCTTTTCCAGTCGCCGCCCTTGCGGAACGGGGGCTTGTTGCCGTAGCTGCCGCCTTGGCCGCCCTGTCCCGTGCCACCGCCGCCCCCGCCGCCATAACCGCCTTGGTAGCCACCGTCATATCCCCCGGCTGGTTCGCCCTGGGGCGGCCACGCCCCCCCGTCGGGCGGGGTGTCCCAGGAAGGCGGTTCGTGGTCGTAGGCCGCAGGGGCCTGCCGGGGCTGTGGATTGCCTGTGCCCCCATGGCCGGAGTGGGAGGACCGCGGTGTCTCGCGCGCCGTGGCCTGGCCCCACAGGTCCGCCAGGTCCTGTGCCTTGAGCTGGGTCAGGTCCGCCAGCTCGCCCAGCACCTGGCGCTTGAGCACGCCGTCGGGCAGCGCCGTCCACAGCGGGCGCGCGTTGCTGGCCATGTGGGCGCGGCCCTCGGCGGTGGCCAGGTCGCAGCCGTCGCTGGCCGATTCGACCAGAAAGCGGCTGAGCGGCACCGCCTCACTCACGTGCTTGGCAAAGGCGTCGGTGCCGTTTTCGCGGATGAAGCTGTCCGGGTCGTGCTCGGCCGGCAGAAACAGGAACTTGATGCTGCGCGTGTCCGTGGCGTGGGGCAGGGCGCCATCGAGCGCCTTGCGCGCTGCGCGCCGGCCGGCGGCGTCGCCGTCGAAGCTGAACACCACCGATTCGGTAAAACGCAGCAGCTTGTGCACATGCTCGGGCGTGCAGGCCGTGCCCAGCGTGGCCACCGCGTTCGGAAACCCCAGCTGTGCCAGCGCCACCACGTCCATGTAGCCTTCGGTGACGAGGGCGTAGCCGTGCTCGCGGATGGGGGTGCGGGCCTCGAACAGGCCGTACAGCTCGCGCCCCTTGTGGAACACCGGGGTCTCTGGCGAGTTCAGGTACTTGGGCTTGTCATCGCCCAGCACGCGCCCGCCAAAGCCGATGCATTCGCCCTTGACGTTGCGGATGGGGAACATCACCCGGTCGCGGAAGCGGTCGTAGCGCTTGTCCTGCCCGTCCTCGCCCACGATGACCAGACCGCTTTCTTCCAGCAGCGGGTCGTCGTAGTGCGGGAACACGCTCGCCAGGCTGCGCCAGCCCTCCGGCGCGTAGCCCAGGCCGTAGCGCTTGGCGATGGCACCCGAGACGCCACGCCCCTTGAAGTACGCGATGGCCCGCTGCGATTCGCGCAGCTGGCGGCGGTACGCGTCGCCCGCTTTCTCCAGCACATCGGTCAGCGTGGCCTGCTTCTGGCGGGCGGCGGCGGCGCGCTCTTTCTCTTGCGGGGAGATGTCGTCGTCGGGCACCTGCAGGCCCACCTGCTGGGCCAGGTCCTGCACCGCCTCGACGAAGCCCATGCCCGCGTGGTCCATCAGAAAGCTGATGGCGTTGCCGTTCTTGCCGCAGCCAAAGCAGTGATAGAACTGCTTGGCGGGGCTCACGCTGAAGGAGGGGGATTTTTCGCCGTGGAAGGGGCACAGCCCCATGAAATTGGCCCCGCCTTTCTTGAGCTGCACGTAGCGGCCCACGATGTCGACCACATCGACGCGGGCAAGCAGTTCCTGGATGAAAGACTGGGGGATCGTCACCAGCCTATTGTCCGCGTAAACTGTTTGTTACCAAGTATTGCAAAAAAGGCTTTCGGGCATGGTGGCAATGGCACGGTGGCGGGCGACGCACGCGTCCAGCACCTCTGCGCTGCGGCGCAGGGACCTGGCTGCGCTGCTGCCTTGGGCTGCTGCAGTATTCGTCCCCGTGCCCGCGCGGGCCGCCACGGTGCTGCGCGTGCTGTCCTGGCCGGGCTATGCCGACCCCGACATCGTGGCGACGTTTGAAAAGCGCCACGGGGTCAAGGTGGAGATCACCACCGTGGCGTCCGACGACGTGATGCGCGCCAAACTGGCCAGCACCGCAGCGCCGGGCTTTGACCTGGTGGCCGCCAACACGGCGGAAATCGCCCGGCTGGTGGCCAGGCGCCTGCTGGCACCGTTGCCGCTCAACAACATCCCCAACACGCAGCGCCAGTTGCCGCGCTTTCGCAACCTGCAGGCCATCGCTGGCCTGGCCCAGGGCATGGATGTCTATGGCATGCCCTACACCTATTCGGAGATGGGCCTCATCTACGACCGCCAGCAGTTCACGACTCCGCCGCAGTCCATCGGCGTGCTGTGGGAGCCGCGCTGGCGCGGCCGGGTGCTGGCGTTCGACGGCAGCAGCCACGGGTTTTCGCTGGCGGCCATGTACCGGGGGCTGCCGCCGTTTCACATCGCCGCCAGCCAGTTCGGCCCGCTGGCCCGGGACCTGGTGGCGCTGCGGCGCAACGTGCGCTCGTTCTACAGCCTGCCCGAAGAATCGCTGGAGCTGTTTCGCAAGCACCGCATCGCGGTCATGCATGCCAACTACGGCCAGCAGCAGCTCAAGCAATTGCGCGACGCGGGGCTGGACGTGGGCTACGTGGTGCCGCGCGAGGGGGCGCTGGCCTGGCTCGACTGCTGGGCCATCACCCGCCGCTCCACGCAGGCGGGCTTGGCGGCGCAGTGGATCGACTACATGCTCAAGCCGGCCGTAAGCCGCGAGCTCACGCGGCGCCAGGGCCTGGCCAACACGCTGGAGGAGCCGCCCGCGCTGTCGGGCGATGCGCCCGCCGGCACCATCGTGTGGCTGCAGCCGGTGGAGGACGAAGCCCGCCGCGCGCAGCTGTGGCGGCGCATCCTGTCGGGCGACCGGCCCGCGAGGTTCTGACGATGGCGTCGCCTCACAGCCGCGGCGTGACCTGGGGCATTGCGCTGCGCCTGGCCGTGCTGCTCGCGTCCTTCAGCGTGCTGGCCGCGCTGCTGGCGGGCTACTACACCTTCGAGTCCAGCCGCACGCGCCTGCAGGGGCGGGCGGAGCAGGCGCTGCTGGCCACCACGCAGGTGCTGGCGCGGCACCTGCAGGCGGGCTTCGGCGCAGTGGCGCGGGACGCCGCCTTCCTGGCCAGCGTGGCCAGCATCGAGCAGGACCGCAACGTGCTGGCCGATGTGTTCCGCGCCAGCCTGATCACCCACCCCAGCTACCTGCAGATCCGCTTCATCGCGGCGCAGGACTATGGCCTCGAGCAGGTGCGCATCGACCGCAAGGGTGACGCCTGGATACGCGCTGGCGACGACGAGCTGCAGGAGAAGGCGCACTTCCCCTTCGTGTTCGAAACCCTGGCGCTGGGCGCGGGCGAGGTGTATGTGTCGGAGTTCGGCATCAACCACGAAGGCGCGGACGATGCCGAGGCGCTGCCGGTCTTCAGCATGGCCTCTCCGGTGGTGCGCGGCGGCCAGGTGCGGGGCGTGGTGGTGGTGCGGGTGGCGGCGCAGCGGTTCTTGCAGAGCTTCCATGCAGCGCTGCCCGCGCCGTATGGCTTCTTCCTGAGCAACCGCTGGGGCGACTTTCTGGTGCACCCGGATGCCACCCAGGCCTTCGGCTTCGACCGCGGGCAGCGCATTCTGGTGCAGGACACCTTTGCGCCCGCCGCCCCGCTGATCAGCGGCGCCCGCACGGAGGCCGTGTTCAGCCAGCCGGCCACCGACGACGACGAGGAGGCGCGCGCGTTCTCGTTCGTGCGCATGCCGTTCGGGCGGGAGGGTGAGGGCCGGTTCATGGTGGTGGGGCTGTCGCAGCCGCTGGCTGCGGTGCAGGGCGAGGTGCTGGAGCTCGGCCGCAGCGTGTTCAAGATCCTGCTGGTGCTCAGCGCGGTGGGCGTGCTGCTGGCCGCAGGGGTGTCGCGCCTGGTCACGCAGCCGCTGCAGGCCATGGTGCGTGCCGCGCAGGCGTTTTCGCAGGGCCGGCCCCACAGCGACCTGCCGCTGCAGCGCAAGGACGAGATCGGCGAGCTGGCGCGCAGCTTTCACGACATGGAGCAGCAGATCGGCCGCCAGATCACCGAGCTGAACGCCAGCCGCGACGCCATGGCCCACCTGGCCCACCACGATGCGCTCACCGGCCTGCCCAACCGCCGCATGTTCGAGCAGCGGCTGGCCCAGGCGCTGGAGCTGTCGCGCCGCAGCGGCCGCGCCTGCGCGCTGCTGTTCGTGGACCTCGATGAGTTCAAGCGCATCAACGACGCGCACGGCCATGCGGTGGGCGACCTGGTGCTGCAGGCTGCAGCCCGCACAATCGTGGGGGCGGTGCGCCAGTCCGACACGGTGGCGCGGCTGGCGGGCGATGAGTTCACGGTGCTGTGCGAGAACGTCGACTCCGAAGACGCAGCGCTGCAGATCGCCGCCAAGCTCGAGCGCGCCTTCCACGTGCCCCTGAGCATCGAAGGCCGCCCGCTGCCCGTGCGCCCCAGCATCGGCGTGAGCCTGTTCCCGCGCGATGCGCAGGACGCGCACACCTTGCTGGCCAACGCGGATGCGGCGATGTACCGCACCAAGCAAAGCCATCGCCGCCGCGTGTGAGCGGTGCGGGGGGATGCACACGCGTTGCCACTCAGGGCCACTGTCCCCGGGTGCTGAAAGTGATAGGCGCTACTGTTTTGATAGCTGTTCGCGCTTGTCCAGAGAGCGGTAGAGGCATTTTTCATTTATGAAAAGCGCCCTGTACGCTGCTGCAGTGCCCGCGCCCGCCAGGCCTGCACGCCTCCGTCTCGCCTTCCTACCGCCTTCCTACCGCATCACCGCGCCCTGGCGTCCGTCACGGCTGCCCCATGGCATCGAGCCACGCGCGTGGCGACAGCCCCAGCTTTTGCGCGAACACGCGCGACAGCGCGGACGGGTTGGCGTAGCCCAGCTCCTGCGCCATCGACTTGATCGACCGGCCGCCGCGCAGGTGGGCCTGCGCCAGCGTCAGCCGCCAGTGGGCCAGGTAGTCCGCAGGCGTCTCGCCCACCACTGCCTTGAAGCGGGCGGCAAACGCGCTGCGCGACATGCCGGCCTGCGCGGCCATCTGCTCCAGGCTCCACGGCTCGCCGGGCGCTTCGTGCAGGGCCGTGAGCGTGCGCGCAAGCTGCGGGTCGGCCAGCCCGGTGAGCAGGCCGGGCGGCATCTGCGCCCTGCCGGGGTGGTCCAGCAGCCAGCGCAGCAACTGCAGCAGCACGACCTCGAAGAGCCGGTCGGCCAGCACGCGGTGGCCGCAGCGCAGGTGGTCGGTTTCGGCAAACAGCAGGTCCAGCGACAGCTGCAGTCCCGGCACGTCAGCCAGCGGCAGCAGCACCAGCGGGGGCAGGGCGCGGGCCAGCGGGTGGCTGGCGCCGCCGTCAAAGTCGAGCGCGGCGCAGGTGAAGTCCGAGCCGTCCACCGGCGCGTTGTGAAAAAAATGCTCCAGCGGCCGCGCGTAGAACAGCAGGCTGGGCTCGCAGACCTCCAGCCGCTCGGGCGGGCCGGCCAGCGGCTGGTGGGTGACCACCATCTCGCCGCGCCGCAGCACATGCAAAAACCCCCGCCCGGGCGCGGCCGCGAAGTGCGTCACCCCGCACAGCGGGCCGGTGTGAAAGAGATGCGCCCGCACCCGAAAACGCTCCAGCAGCGACGACAGCCGGTCGAACGGCGCGGGCTGCGGGGTGGAGTCGCTCTGGGTCATGGCCGTGGTTTTGGATGAATGGGTATGAATTGTAGATGATTCATTCCCAATGGTGCGGCTCTCGGCCAGACACTGCAGGGGTGCTGAGTTCATCAAGCACCCGGTGCCCCAACCCCCTGGGCGCCGGCCTGCAACCTCTTTCCCAACACTTCAAGGAAACCACCATGACCTCCCAGACCGCTGCTGTCTCCGCCTCGCCCCGCATTCCCCTCGTGGACCGCGCCACCGCCACCGGCCCGGCCCGCGCGCTGCTGGACCAGATCCACGGTGCTTTCGGCGCCACACCCCACATGTTCCGCGCAGTGGCCCACTCACCGGCGGCATTGCAGAGCATGTGGAGCGCTTTCGGCGCCCTGGGAGGTGGTGTCATCGGTGCCGCGCTGGGTGAGCAGATCGCCGTCGCCGTGGCCAACCGCAATGCCTGCGACTACTGCCTGGCCGCTCACACGGCGCTGGGTCGCAAGGCGGGCGTGAGCGGCGACGCGCTGGCCGCCGCGCAGTCGGGCGAATCGGCCGACCCGCGCACCGCCGCCGTGCTGCGGTTTGCACTGCAACTGGTCAACGAGCGCGGGCAGGTCGACGCCGCCGACGTGCAGGCGCTGCGCGACCAGGGCCTGGACGACGAGCACATCGTCGAGATCGTCGCCCACGTGGCGCTGAACCTGTACACCAACTACGTGAACGTGGCGCTGGCGGTGCCAGTGGACTTTCCGGGCGTGAAGCTGCGCCCCGCGCGTTGAGGCGCTGAGGCGCTGCGCTGACAGTGAGGCGTCACGGGTCAGCGCTGGCTTCAGGGCTTTCGGCTGTGCAGTTGCTGCTGCAGCTGAAGCCACGCCGCAAAGCGTGGAGCGGAGGCGGCGCGGTGACATTGGAGGCGTCATGGCGGGCGGCATGGGGGAGACGTTGTCACGCATGCTCCGCTGCAATGTCCAATGTCCAATGTGATTTGCCAGCGGCGGCCGTCTCGCGCACCATGGACCCCGGCCCTGATCCTTGCCATCACCTACCGACCAAGACCGCCATGCCACCTCATCCCGCCACCGAAACCGCCGCCACCGCAGGCCCCGCCCTTGCGCAGGCGGACCCCCATGCCATCGACACCTTGGCCGCCCTGGAGGCGCTGATGGGCCAGCCCGGCGATGCCTCCCTCCACAAAGAGGTGCCCTACGTGCACCCCACCTACCGCGCGATGATCGAGGCCGCACCGTTTGCCGTGCTGGCCACCACCGGCCCCGGCGGGCTCGACGCATCGCCGCGCGGGGACCCGCCGGGCTTTGTGCAACTGCTGGACGATAAGACCCTGTTGCTGCCCGAGCGCCGCGGCAACAACCGCGCCGACAGCCTGCGCAACATCCTGACCGACCCGCGCGTGGCGCTGTTGTTTCTCATTCCGGGTGTGGGCGAAACCCTGCGGGTGAATGGCCGCGCCCGCATCAGCGTGGCGCCCGAGCTGCTCGCGCGCTTCGTGGTCAACGGCCAGCCGCCCCAATGCGTGATCGTGGTGAACGTGGACACCGTGTTCTTCCAGTGCGCGCGGGCCATCCAGCGCTCGCGCCTGTGGGACGCCGTGCCCGCCGGCACCCCGCGCCCGGTGCCCACGCCGGGCGCGATCCTGGCGGCCATCACGCACGACGCTTTTGATGGTGCTGCGTATGACGAAGCGCTGCCAACGCGGCAGCAGGCTACCTTGTATTGAGGGGAGAGCCGCGCTAGGTCCGCGCTTGATTGCTTTCGCGTTGTCGCCGTCGGTCGCATGGGCTCGCACCCTCAGCGCGGTGTGCTTCCGGAACTCGGCCATTTCAGATGCAGTTTCCCGCTGGGGTGCGTGCTCGACTGCGATGCCTGAAGCTACGCCGATCCAATCCGAAGGTTCGTCCCCAACTGGCTTTCAAGGTCAGCTGCGGCCCACGCTCGTAATGCTGCGCGATGTCCTCGGGGTCGCGCGCTTCGTTCAGCCACTGGATGCGTTCCCTGTCGATGAAGCCTCTGGCTCAAGCGGGGTCTAGAGCCTCCTTGGAACGGCGCCGAGCCAATGCCCAGCACCGTGCATATGTAGGTTTACCCTACCAAGTTCGCCATGCTGGCTTTCATCGCCAAAACCGTCGCGGGGTTGTTATGGATATCGGCGATGCGGGCCAGTGCATCGCCAAGCCCGTCATAGCCGAAGACGTGACCGACGTCGGGCACCACGGCTGCACCGTTGCGGTCGTGGTGGAACACGTCCTGCGCGTTGCCGAGCTGTCGGGTGAAATACGCCACGTCGCCGATCGCGAAGTCCTGTCTGGCCACGGCGTCGAAACGGTGTTGTACATCTCCCAGAGCATAACGTTGGTCCACGTCGCCGACGGTCAGGTTGCCCGCCACGGCGCGGTCAGGCGCCAAATCGGAGTTGAGCTTGCGCACTTCGAGCGTCTGCAGCTGCGACAGGGTCGTGATGGGGTGGTAGCGCACGTTCATGCCGCCGAAGTGGTTGTGCAGTAGCGTGGTGAGTTGCCCGTTGGCAGGGTTGGCGGCCAGGGCGTCGAGCACCTCGTCAAAGCCTGTCTGCGCTTCCGCTTGGAACGCGGCTCCGTGTATGGGATCGTCCAGCCGCGCAGGATGCCCATTGAAATTGACGAAATTCGCGGTGGCGCTCGGCGCGACATTATGCTGGGGAACGAACGCACCGCCTCCGCCCACCATGAAGGGCAGGCGGAACTCGTTTTCGTCCACGCTGGTCAGCGCCCGGTCGAGACCCGTGGCGCCCACACTGGGCAGCGCGCCGGTACGGTCGAGCACCGAGCGGCTGAAGGCGATCTCGAGGTCGGTCATGTGCGGCCTCCCGCCCGAGACGATGAAGTTTCCTTGGTGCAAATCGGTCACGCCGCACAGATAGGCCACGGCCGCCTGGCGACCCATGTCGCGGAAGTAATTGCCGGCCAGGGCGGCGTTGGCGCCGCAATCGAAATCCGCCGCCTGGTGCGAAAGGTGCTGCACGAAGCCGTATTCGTCGCCGTTCAAGCCACCCAGCATGTAGCGGTAGGTCGGTATGGTGTTTGCGCCGACGGCATTATTTACGATGTCGGCCACGCTGCCCGGTACGCCACCTGCGCCGCCTTCGCCCGCGATGCAGGCGTCTACCCGGCAGTCGCGTGGTTTGTAGACCACAGGATCGTTCGGAAAATTGGCGAAGGTCATGATCATCACCCGCTGGCCGCCATGGTGCGGGTCACTGCCGGTGACGTGGATGCCGGTCACATCACCCGCTGCCGCACCCGCGAAGAACGTGTTCTCGATGCCGGCGATGTCGGCCTGCGCGCGCTGCAGCATGTCGTCGATGTTGCGGGTAAAGGCCACCATTTCGGTGTCCAGCGCTTGCAGCATGCTGGGGTTCTGGGCGAACAGCGCCACCGGGTCGGCTGCCAGTTGGAGAGCCAGCGCGTCATGGTTCGGGTGGGCCATGATCTGTGTGCTCATCATCATGCCGATGTGGTTGTCCAGCGACTCTGCGAGCTTGCCCGCCAGTTGCGTGAGCAGCGGGCAATTGGGGCGCGGGTCGGCCGCCATGGCGCGCGGGGCCATGTTCGCCAGCGCAGTGCGCAGGAAGGCCTCGTACATCGGCTGTCGCGCCGCGTTGGGCGTGGCCATGTTGGCCACGGCGTGGTTGACCACCGCGGTAGCCTGAACGTCGGCCGCGGTGCCAAGGGCCGCGCTGGCTGCCATGCGTGTGGCTTCCTGGTCCAGGGCCATGGCGCCCGATGCTTGGTAGGCGTTCACGATCTGCGTGGCGACCTGGCCGGTCATAACGTTGGCCTGCAAGGGTCCCGCGTTGTTGCGCAGGAAGCTGGTTTCTCGCGCCTCCAGTTTTTGTGTGGCGAAGGCACCGATGGGGGGCTGGCCGGCGAGCGCGGTGTTCCGGTGGTTTTCCAAGGCGGCCTGGCCCAGGGCGGTGCGCACTTCGCGAGCGGACAGCGGTGTCTGGTTGACGTGCGCGGGCGTGAACACGCGGTTGGCTACGGCCGCGCCATACTGGGTTGTGAGCGCGTTGGCAAACTCTTGCCGTACCGCCTGATTCTGCGCCTGGATCGTGGTGGCACGCGTGAAGAACAGCGACACACGCTCGCCCAGCGACCCGGTGACAGCGCGAAGCGCGTTGCCAGCATTGGCCAAGCTGACGCTTTGCGCAGCACCGCCGGAATAATTGATGAAGGATTGGATACCGACTGGTGGCATGGCGTGCTCCTCAACCGCGCAGCATGCCGGATGCGAACGCGCCAAGCGTAAAGCTTCCCATGCCCGGAGCGGCTGCCTCCTCTGGCGGGCGTACCAGCGCGTCGAACTTGTCCACCCACGCGGCCGTCATGTCGATGAACCATTGCAGCACAGCTAGCACCTCTTCGCCGGTGATGTTGTGCGCGGGCGTTTGGTAAGCCAGCACGACCGTGTCATCATCCTTCGCCAGCGCGAGTGTCGCACCACCGGTTTCCTGCCAGAACAAATTGGCACGCAACAGGTCCGCCAATGCGCGGCTGCGGTCCGCCGCGCCCTTCAGCGAACCCACGGGTGCGAACCAAACCACCTGGGCTTGCGCCTCCATCCACCCAAGGTTGACCACGATCTCGTCGTCGACCACCAATTGGCACGTTCCATCATCGGCGGGCTGCAGGCCCGGGAGGTTGAGTGCCGTGCGCACAGCAGACAGCACGAATTCGAATTGAGGATGAATCAAGCTGGTACTCCTTGTAGTGGTGGCCTGTAAGTCACAAGCCGGCTACAAAGGTTCCATCTCGAACACTATATGCTCTGGTCGGTGACAGGGGATTTCCGGTCACATAAGGCGTATGTCAATGCTGTGGCTGCAGCCCGCATAGACCGCGCTTTGCGCGATGGCTGCTCCAGGTGCTGCTCGAGCAAGCTTTTCAGCCGTTCCATAAACACGCGCACCCTGCGCGGCAGGCCAAGGCGATGCGCCACGACAGCGGCAAAGGCAGGGGCGGTGCCTGCAGATTCGTCAACACTTCTACCAGTGTCCAGTGCGCGAGGTGCTGCTGAAGCCTAAGCTCCAACTGGGGCGCCTGTACCATACCCAAGTCAGCAAGACTGGTGGCCTAGTGTCGGTGTATGCACGAGCGCAAAGTGGTTCGTCACTGAGAACCGTCGGGTCGGTGCTATCGCAGGTCAAGGCGCAATTGGCGCGCGAGATAGGTATTTTCTTATGCCTGCTCTGCTGCAAACCGCGTAGCCGCGTCTCGCAGTGCCTGCACGAGCAGCGCCACCTCGGCATGCTGCGCGTCCCGCTGCCGCTGGAACAGCGTGATGGGCGGCAGCGTCCAGCCGAAGCGGTGCGGCACGATGGCCACGCCGGCGATGCGCACCAGCTCCTGGGCAATGTCTGCCGGCACGATGGACACGGCCCGTTCGCTGGCCGCCACCAGTTCGCCGATGACCTTGGACGACAGGCTTTCCACATACGGCTGCGGCGGCACCACGCCCGCGCGCAGGAAGAAGTCGGTGATCTGCTCGCGCATGGGCGTCTGCCGCGCGCCCAGCACCCAGTCCAGGTCGGCCAGCTCGGCCCAGGCCAGGGGCTTGCGGGCCAGGCGCGCCGACAGGCGGCGGTGGGCAATGAGGCGCGGCTCCTGGTGGTAGAGCACCTCGTGCACCAGCCCGTCCATGTCGAGCACGGCGGAGGTGCGGCCGATCACGCAGTCGAGCTCATGCCCGCGCAGGCGCTGCAGCAAATGGTCGCTGGTGCCTTCGTGGATGCTGACCGTGGCGCGCAGGCCGCGGGGCCGCGTCTGACCGATGGCCGCAGCCAGCAGGCGCCCCGGCACGAACGGGATCACCCCCACCTGCAGGTGCGCCGCGCGGCCAGCACTGGCGGCCTCCATGTCGCGTGCCCAGTGGCCCAGGTCCTGCAGCAGGGTGCGCGCGCGGGCCAGCGCCACGGTGCCCAGCGCCGTGGGCACCATGCCGCGCGTGGACCGCTCGAACAGCGGCGCGCCGAAGATCGCCTCCAGCTCGGCCAGCGCATGGGTGATGGCCGGCTGGCTCGTGGCCATGTGGTGCGCCACGCGGGTGAGCGTGCCATGCGCCTCGATCTGCTGCAGCAGCACCAGGTGGCGCATCTTCAGGCGCGAGGCCAAGCGGGCGTGGATGGCGTCGGGGTCGAGGGGCAGATGCGCAGGCATGGCTGGTTTCGGGCTATTAGTAAATCAATATGGTTTGATATTAATTGCTGATGCTTTGCTTATGAGAACTCTCCACAATGCACGGCAACAACGGAGGGGAAGGTGATGGACTCATCAGTGGTGTGGGTGGTGGCCCTGGGGGCCGTGGCGGCGGGCTTTGTGCAGGGCTTGTCGGGCTTTGGCTTTGGCATGGTGGCCATGTCGTTCTGGGCCTGGACGCTGGAGCCGCGCCTGGGCGCGGTGCTGACGGTGTGCGGCGCACTCACCGGCCAGCTGGTGGCGGCGTTCTCGGTGCGCCGGGGTTTTGACAAGGCGCGGCTGCTGCCCTTCGTGCTGGGCGGCCTGGCGGGCATTCCGCTGGGCGTGGCCGTGCTGCCACGCCTGGACATGGACGCCTTCAAGCTCGTGCTGGGCACGCTGCTGGTGCTGTGGTGCCCGGCCATGCTGATGGCCAAACAGTTGCCCCGCATCACCCGCGGCGGGCGTGTGGCGGACGCGGTGGTCGGCCTGGCCGGTGGGGTGATGGGCGGCCTGGGCGGCTTCACCGGCGTGCTGCCCACGCTGTGGTGCACCCTGCGCGGCATGGACAAGGACGTGCAGCGCGCCATCATCCAGAACTTCAACCTGGCGATGTTGCTGGTGACCTTCGGGACTTACGCGGCCACAGGCCTGATCAACCGCGAGGCCCTGCCCCTGCTGGCCATCGTGGTCCCCGCCATGCTGTTGCCCACGCTGCTGGGCGCCCGGCTGTACCACGGCATCAGCGACGCGAGGTTCCGGCAGATCGTGCTGGGCATGCTGACGCTGTCGGGCGTGGCGATGCTGGTGGCGAGCGTGCCGAAGGTGCTGGCGCGGTGGCTGTAGTGACACACCGTCAGAACCCTGACGGCCTGGCAGCGCGGCCGCGCGTTCGGGCCTAACATGCTCCCCGGCACACGCCCCGATGCACGCAGGCGTGGCCGCCGCACCAGGCTGCATCGACGTCAACGCCAACGTCAAAGCAACCGCAGCCGCGGCTTCATCCACCGAGGAGACTTCATGACAACAACACACAGCAAAACCCTGGCCCGCGCTGCAGGCGCCGCCGTCGCACTGGCATTGGTTGCCGCGCCGGCGCTGGCCGACGTGTTCACCAAGGAAGAGCTGATCAAGGCCAACAAGGAGGCTGCAGGCGGCGGCAAGGGCACGCTGGTCGGCGAATACGCCTTCACGCGCGACAAGGCGCTCAAGGACCACGCGATCAAGGAGATCAGCTGGCTCACGCTGCAGCCGGGCGACTCCATCGGTTTTCACAAGCACACGACCAACGAAGATACCTACATCATCATTTCCGGCCGCGGAACCTTTCGCGACAAGGACGGCAAGGACGTGGCCGTGAAACCGGGCGACGTGACGATCGTGCGCAAGGGCGAGTCCCATGGCCTTGCGAACACCGGCACCGAGCCGCTGGTGTTTGTGGATGTGATCGCCGAGCAGTGACGCCAGCGCCGGCGGTGCTTTGATGGCACGGGTGACGGCACCAAGAGCGTTCTGCACAGTGGATGGCAGAATGCTCTTTTTTTGATAGCTGCTGGCGCTTGTCCAGTGCGCGGTAGCGGCACTTTTTCCTGGGATTGCGTGCCACCCTGGGCGCATCCATATGGCTGGCTAGCCGCTCGCCGAATTTTCCCAATCCTTTGGACCGGTCCGCATGATCACGAAAGCCCCGAGGACCGTGCCGATCGGTACCGCAAAAAGCAGCAGGATTCCCAGGGTCCGAGACAAGCTGCGACCCCACAGCAGCCCATTGCGAACGCCCCTCAATGCCAGGGCGTGGAGTACCAGCGGTGTGCCGAACACGGCTGCAAAAATGAGCACGCCGGTAGCGCTGGCCTTGTCGCCTGTGAGGTGGATCGCGCTCAACAGTGCCGCCATCAATCCGTAGAAGATGGCCAACCCGAGATGAATTCGGGCGAGTGATTTGTTCATCGTGCGTGCGCCGTGGTCCGCGTTCAGTCGCCCATCACCACACCCTCGCGCCGCGGGTCGGCGCCGCCCATCCACAGCTTCTTGCCATGGGCGTTGCCCAGGGTGATGGCCTGCAGGCCGCTGGTCATGTTCATCTCGCGCACCTCGGCGCCGCGGGCGCGCAGGGCCTCCACCGTGGCGGGCGGGAAGCGCTTTTCCTCCAGCAGCGTGGGCCCGTTCATGGAGCCGAAGTTGGGCAGGTTGATGGCCTGCTGCGGCATCAGGCCCCAGTTGAGCACGCCGTACAGCGTCTTGGCGGTGTAGTGGATGATGGCCGCGCCGCCGGGGCTGCCGCCGCTCATCAAGAGCTCGCCCGTGGCCTTGTCGAACACCAGCGTGGGGGCCATGGACGAGCGCGGGCGCTTGCCGGGCTGCACGCGGTTGGCAATGGGCTGGCCCTGCGCGTCGGCGGGCGCGAAGCTGAAGTCGGTGAGTTCGTTGTTGAGCAGGAAGCCCCCGCTGCGTGCGGCGCTGGTGGTCACCATCTGCCGCGCGCCGAACTGGTCTTCGATGGTGGTGGTCATGGCCACTGCGTTGCCGAAAGCGTCGACGATGCTGATGTGGCTGGTGCCGTACTCGGGCTGGTCGGGCATGGGCGCGTAGCTGGTCTTCACCGCGCCGGGGTTGCCGGGCTGCGCGACCTTCAAGCTCTGCGCGCCGATGAGCTTGGCGCGGTCGGCCAGGTAGGCGGGGGCGAGCAGGCTGCTCCAGCTGCCCGCGGGGGGCTGCACGAAGTCGGGGTCGGCCACGTACTGCGCGCGGTCGGCAAAGGCCAGGCGCGCGGCTTCGGTGTACAGGTGCAGCCAGTCGGCCGAGGGGATGCCGTCCTGCAGCGGCTTGGCGGCGGCGTCGGTGTTCTTGAGGATGCCCAGGATCTGCCCGATGGCGATGGCGCCCGAGCTGGGCGGCGGGAAGCCGCAGACGCGGAAGTCCTTGGTGGCGACCTGGTAGTCGTGGCACAGCGCCTCGCGCTTTTTAGGCTGGTAGCCGGCCAGGTCGGCCAGGCTGAGCTTGCCGGGGTTGGTGGGGTGCTTTTGCACCTTGTCGACGATGGCCTGGGCGATCTCGCCCTCGTGCAAGGCCTTGCTGCCTTCGGCGGCGATGCGTCGCAGCACGGCGGCCAGTTCGGGGTTGCGCAGGTTCACGCCCACGTCGCGGGCATCGCCATCGGCCTTGTAGAAGTAGGCGGCGGCCACCGGGTCCTTCTTGAGGTGCGGGTCCGCCGCCACCAGGGTATTGAGCCGCGCGCTGATCTTGAAGCCGCCCTCGGCCAGGGTGATGGCGGGCTGGAACAGCGTGGCCCAGGGCAGCTTGCCGTGCTGCTTGTGCGCCAGCTCCAGCATGCGCACGGTGCCGGGCACGCCGACCGAGCGGCCGCCCACCACGCCGTCGTAGAACGGCACGGGTTTGCCGTCGGCGCCGAGGAAGAGTTTTTCGTCCGCAGCGGCGGGGGCGGTCTCGCGCCCGTCGTAGGCCTCCACCGCCTTGCCGTTGCTGTGCAGCAAGAAGGCGCCGCCGCCGATGCCGCTGGACTGCGGCTCGACCAGGGTCAGCACCATCTGCACCGCAATGGCCGCGTCCACCGCCGAGCCCCCGGCCTTGAGGACCTGGTAGCCCGCATCGGTGGCCAGCGGGTTGGCGGCGGCTACGGCGAACTTCTCGGTGGCCCAGCCTGGTTTTTCGGTGTAGCCCGACGAGCCCTCCGGCTGTGCCGGCACGGTGTAGGCGAACTGCGAGGGGCTGATGGTGCCAGCGCAGCCCGCCAGCAGTGCAGCGAGCGCGGTGCTGGTGATCAGGCCAGGGCGCAAACGCCGGGACGATGCCGGGGCCGGCGAGACGATGGGGGACATGGGCTTCTCCTTCGTGGCAAGCAAGAAGCGGCCATCGTACGGTGCCCAGTCCGCGTACGGGCTTGCCGTTACATTGCGCTACAGGCGCACGGCTTGAAGCTTTTTACGGCCCTGCCGCTGTCTGGATAAGCGCTACCAGCTATCAAAAGAGGAGCGTTCACGCCGCCACGGGCCCGGCGCGGCCGTCTTGCACGACGAACTTGGCCAGGGTGCTGACGCCGCTGTCCGCGCGCATCGGGTCGTCCACGGTGCGCAGGGTGGTGGTCCAGCGCTCGGGCGTGATGTCGGCAATGCCGTAGCCGCGCAGGTCGCAGCGGGCCAGCAGCACGTGGGGGTTGTGCCGCGCCACGGCGTCCACCTTGTCCTGCGTGGTGCCCGAGCGCGAGCTGATGGAGGTGCCGCAGAACTCGCTGGCGATGACGGGCGAGTCGGGGCGGTCTGCGTCAGCGTGCACGCGACAGACGTAGTTCTGGTGGATGTCGCCGCCCAGCAGCACGGTGTTGCGGGGCGCGTGGCGGGCCACCGATTGCAGCAGGCGCGCGCGGGCCGCGGGGTAGCCGTCCCAGTTGTCGGTGGTCACCGTGCCCGACGGGTAATGGCGGGGCGAGAACAGCGTCTGCTGGGCGACCACGCTCCAGCGGGTGTCGTTGGGCGTAGCCGCGTCGCTGGCGAGGCCGGCATCGAGCCACTGCTCCTGTGCCGCACCCAGAAAGGTGCGGGCCGGGTCGGCCAGCTCGGCGCAGCCTCCGCCACGCACGGCCCCCGCGCTGGCGGATTCGGGCGTGCGGCAGGCTTGCCACGTGCGGTACTGGCGGGCGTCCAGCACATGAAGATGGGCCAGGCGGCCCCAGCGCAGGCATCGGTAGACCTGCAGCGCGTCCCACCGGGTGTCGGGGAAGGGCCGGGCCAGACTCGTGGCGCGCAGGGGCATGTTCTCGTAGAACGCCTGCCACGCGGCGCCGCGCATCGCCAGGAAGTGCGGTGTGTCGCCCCGGCCTGCGCCCGCGGCGTAGTCGTTTTGCACTTCGTGGTCGTCCCAGGTCACGGCCCAGGGGCAGGTGGCATGGGCGGCCTGCAAGGCCGGGTCGCTCTTGTGCAGCGCATACCGGTCGCGGTAGTCGGCCAGCGTGGTCGCCAGCTTGAGGCTGTGGGTGCGCGCCAGGTCCGATGCATTCTTGGGCGTGGCGTATTCGTAGATGTAGTCGCCCAGGAACAGCACCAAGTCGGGTTGGTCGGCCGCCAGGTGGCGCCACGCGGCGTAGTGGCCGTGTTCCCACCGCTGGCACGAGGCAAAGGCCACCCGCAGCGCGCCCGGCAGGTCGCCCGCTGCGGGCGCGGTACGCGTGCGGCCCACGGTGCTGACCGCATCGCCCAGCATGAAGCGGTAGTGGTACCAACGCCCCGGTGCCAGGCCGCGCAGCTCCACATGCACGCTGTGGCCGAGCTGCGGCAGGGCGGGCGCCTCGCCCTTTTGCACGATCTTCGCAAAGCGCGCATCGTGCGCCACCTCCCACCGCACGGTGTGGGCGGCCTGCAGCTGCGCCGCATCGGCCAGCACCAGGCGCGTCCACAGCACCACCCCGTCCGGCGCCGGATCGCCACTGGCCACGCCCAGCGCAAACGGGTGGGTGGACAGCGACGGCGCGTTGCTCCACGCCCAGCGGGGCAGGGCAGTCGCTGCGGCCGCGTAGGCGGCGAGTTGTAGAAATGCGCGGCGGTCCATGGTCGGTGACGTTTCAGGTGATGGGCAACAGCAGCCCGAGCAGGCGCTGCTTTGAGCAGCATCCTAATCAAGCGGACGTCGATACCGGCGCGCCCCCAGGCCAGTGCCACCGTGGAACTGGCTCTGCCAGGCCACGGGTGGCGTCCCCCTGGGGGGAAGGCGCCGCAGGCGAATCAGGGGGGCTTCCAAGCTCTGCGTCCCCCTGGGGGGAAGGCGCCGCAGGCGACTCAGGGGGGAGTGACTAGGCCGGCATCACCCGGTTCTTGCCCGACCGCTTGGCCAGGTACATGCCCTGGTCCGCGCGGCGGATGGCGTCGGCGCTGCTTTCGCTGTCTGCCAGCTGGGCCACGCCGGCGCTGAAGGTGATGAGCACCTTCTCGGTGCCCTGCAAAAAGAACCGGGTGGTCAGCTCGCGCTGCAGCCGGGTCATGGCGGCCACGCCGCTGTCGACCGTGGTGTCGGGCAGCACCAGCACGAATTCTTCACCGCCATAGCGCGCCAGCAGGTCCTGCGGTCGCATGACCTCGCGCGTGACCTGTGCCAGGTGCACCAGGGCCGCGTCGCCGCCGGAATGGCCCAGGCGGTCGTTGATGGTCTTGAAATTGTCCACGTCGAGCAGCGCCAGGCACAGCGGCGAGCCCAGGCGGCGCGATCGGGCGATCTCGCGCTCCATCGCCTCGTCCAGGCCCTTGCGGTTGAGCGATCCGGTCAGCGGGTCGTGCCGTGCCTGGGCGCTGGCGCGGTCGAGCTCTTCCTGCAGCTTGGCCACCTCGGCGCGCTTGGCTTCGGTGCGCTCGCGCAGGTCCTGCAGTTCGTCGTGGGTCACGCGGCTGTCCAGGGCCATGGAGCGGGTCGCGCTCATCACTTCCTGCAGCACCGGGGCGATCTCCTCGATGGTGTTGGCCTTGCCGATCAGGTCGGCGCAGCGCTCCATCGTGCCCTGGTAGGTGGTGCTGGAGGCGGTGATCCGCGCCAGGCGCTCGATGAAGGTGGTGAGCATCTCCTTCATCTGCTCCTGCGCCTCGACCGTGCGGGCCTTGGCCTCGGCCTGCTTGAAGATCACGTCCTTCAGGCGGCGCTGCACGTCGTCCAGCCGGCGCAGGGTCAGCGGCGGGGTGGATGCTGCCATCAGCGCCTGGGCCTGGCCCTGCAGCCAGCGGTCTTCGGCGCTGAGCACGGCGATGTTCTCGAACACCATGTGCAGCAGATTCAGCAGGCCGCTGCGGATGGCGCCTTGCTCTTCGGTGGCAAAAGACAGCCGATAGGTGAAGTTGCCCAGCATGAGCTGGGCGGTGGAGATGGGGGGCGCGGGCTCGCGCAGGAAGGTGACGAGCTGCTGCGCCATCTCGATCACGCGGGCGTCGTCATCGCCCAGTGCGGGCAGCACGTTGTCCACCAGGCGCGCCAGGAGCTGCGCAAATTCGTCGGGCAGGATGGCGGCGGGCGGGGCGGCGTCCGCAGCCGTCTCGATGGGCGTGGCCGTGGCCGACATGGGGTTCAGCCCCAGGTTGGCGTAGCCGACCATGGTGCTTTGCAACGACGACCAGTCCTTCTGGATGATCGCCCGCTCGAATTGGCCCAAAAGGCGCTTTTGCGCCGGGGTCTGCCCCGGCAGCACCCGCAGGATCTGGCTCAGCGGTCCTTCGGGAAATGGCTGCGGGCTGCGAGTTTCGGCGATCTCGTCATACAGCGCCAGGTAGTTGTCGGGCGTGGGCTGCAAGCGGCGTATGGCCAGCTGCTTGAGTGTCTCGCGCGCGATTTCGGAGGGTGGACGGTCGGCCATGTGCTGACACCAGGGTCTGAGGGGGCTAAGTCCCCAAGTGTGACACAGCAGCCGCTGTTTGGGTGCCGCCCCCGGAGGGCAAAAACGCCGGTGACCCGGGGTGGCGGGCGCGGGTTGATGCGCCCTGCCGCTGTCAGTTGACCATGACCAGTTTGCCCATCACGCCGCGCGACCCCATGTGCGCGTAGGCGGCCGGCAGCTCGGCCATGGGCATGGTGCGGTCGATCACCGGCTTGATCCTGCCTTGGGCGTACCACTGCGCCAGCTCGCCCATCATGGCGGCGTTGGCCTTGGGTTCGCGCTTGGCGAAGTCGCCCCAGAACACGCCCACGATGGACGCGCCCTTGAGCAGCGCCAGGTTGAAGGGCAGGGCCGGGATGGGGCCGGACGCAAACCCCACCACCAGGTAGCGGCCGCGCCAGGCGATGGAGCGGAACGCGGGCTCGGCAAAGTCGCCGCCCACCGGGTCGTAGATCACGTCGGGGCCCTTGCCGTCGGTCAGTGCCTTGATGGACTCGCGCAGGTTGTCCTTGCTGTAGTTGATGGTGGCGTCCGCCCCGATGGAGGTGCACAGCGCGCATTTCTCGTCGCTTGAGGCCGCTGCGATCACGCGCGCGCCCATGGCCTTGGCGATCTGGATGGCCGAGGTGCCCACGCCGCCGGCGGCGCCCAGCACCAGCACCGTCTCGCCGGACTTGAGCGCGGCGCGGTCGACCAGCGCGTGGTAGGACGTGGCGTAGATCATGATGAAGGCGGCCGCGTCCACATGCGAGAAGCCGTCAGGCAGGGGCATGCACAGCGCAGCGGGCGCGATGGTGTGCGTGCCGAAGCCGCCTGTGCCGGACAGGCAGGCCACGTTCTGGCCGACCTTCAAGTGCGTCACGCCGTCACCCACTGCCGCTACCACGCCGGCATATTCGGAGCCGGGCACAAAGGGCAGCGGCGGCTTCATCTGGTACTTGTTCTGCACGATGAGCAGGTCGGGAAAGTTCAGGCTGGCGGCCTTGATCTCGATGAGCACCTCGCCGGCTTGGGGCGTGGGCGTGGGCAGTTCGGTCCAGGCCAGGGCGTCGACGCCGACGGGGTTGGTGCAAAGCCAAGCGTGCATGGAATGGGTCTCCGGTCAATTTTGTGAGACGCATGATATGTGGGGGGCCCGGGCGCGCGTTGTCCCACGAGCGACGGCCTTGGCTGGCGCGCGAGGGCGGGGCGGGCGGGGCACTGCGACCTACAATCGGTTGCAACCCCCTGCTGCAACCCATGAAAATTCTGATCTCCAACGACGACGGCTACCAGGCTCCGGGCATCGTGGCATTGCACGACGCGCTCAAGACCCTTGACGGGGTCGAGGTGGAGGTGGTCGCGCCAGAGCACAACAACAGCGCCAAGTCGAATGCGCTGACGCTGCACTCGCCGCTGACCGTCACCAAGGCCTACAACGGCTTTCGGTACGTGAACGGCACGCCGGCCGACTGCGTGCACATTGCGCTCACGGGGCTGCTGGGCTACCGGCCCGACCTGGTGGTCTCCGGCATCAACAATGGCGCCAACATGGGCGACGACACCATCTACTCGGGCACCGTGGGTGCGGCGATGGAGGGCTATCTGTTCGGCGTTCCGGCCATCGCGTTCTCCCAGGTCGACAAGGGCTGGGGCGAGATCGAGGCGGCTGCGGCCAAGGCCCGCGAGATCGTGGAGCAAATGCGCGCGCAGCAGTTGGTCAATGAAACACCGTGGCTGTTGAACGTGAACATTCCCAACCTGCCCCTGGATGTGCTCAAGCCCATCAAGCTGTGCCGTCTGGGCCGCCGCCATGCGGCCGAGCGCGTCATCGTGCAGGAAAGCCCGCGGGGTGAGGCGATGTACTGGATCGGCAGCGCGGGCGCTGCCAAGGACGATGCAGAGGGCACGGACTTCCACGCCACCGTGCAAGGCCATGTGTCGATCACCCCGCTGAAGGTGGACCTGACCGACCACGACAACCTGGGTTATTGGGCGCAGACGGCGTCGCGCCTGGCGTCAGGGGCGGCCCACGCCCCGAAGGCGTGACGATGCAGCAGCGCCGCCCCGGATTCCCGGCCCGTCTGCCGGGTACAGCGGCGCCCGCGCCCGCCCGACCGGCGCCAGCTGCCCCGGCAGGCGGTCGATCGCAGGCGCCTTCGCCGTCGGGTGTGGGGCTCGACTCCGCGGCCGTGCGCGCACGCATGGTGCAAAAACTGGCCGCCGGCGGCATCACGTCGACGGCCGTGCTGCAGGCCATGGGGGCCGTGCAGCGCCACCAGTTCGTGGACAGCGCGCTGGTCAACCAGGCCTATGAAGACACCAGCCTGCCCATTGGGCTCGGCCAGACCATTTCAAAGCCCAATGTGGTGGCCCGCATGTGCGAGTTGCTGCTGGGCGCTGAGATCGCGCGCTCCGGCGGGCTGGGCCGGGTGCTGGAGGTCGGGACCGGATGCGGTTACCAGGCGGCAGTGCTCAGCCACTTGGCGCGGGAGGTCTACACCCTGGAACGGTTGCGCGGGTTGCACGACAAGGCGCGCAGCAACCTGCGGCCGTTTCGTCTGGCCAATGTCCATCTGCTCTTTGGGGACGGGATGCTGGGCTATGCCAAGGGTGCGCCGTACGCGGCCATCATCGCGGCGGCAGGCGGTGATGCCGTGCCGCAGGCGTGGTGCGAACAATTGGCGGTCGGTGGACGGCTGGTGGCACCCATGGCCGTGTCAGGCGGCCAGCAGATGTTGCTTGTGATCGACAAAACCCCGCACGGATTGAAACAAAACGTGCTGGAGCCCGTACATTTTGTCCCCCTAAAATCGGGGGTTGCCTAGAGGGCCGCAGTTTTCTTGCGCGTGTCCTCCTTGGGCCATGAGGTCAGCGATTGTCATTGCACAAACGTTGACCTCATGGCCCAGCGCATTGGGAAAGCCGGGAAAAGGTCCGGCTGCTGCTCTGCAGCCCGCTTGCGGTATTCATCTCTTGGCGCATCGTGCGCCTTGTTGCCGGGCCTTTTACCGGTTTTCGTGAGCACACGAGTGCACAACACGGTTCAAAGGGAATGCTTATGTTCGTATCGCGTGGTCTTGTGGTCGGGTTTACCGTGGCGCTGGCGGGGCTTGCCCTCACCGGTTGCGGCACCCGGCTGAACAGGGCTCCAGTGGAAGACCGGGGCACCTCGTCCCAGTCTTCTGCACCTTCAGCGGGTGCGCAGTCCGGCGTGGTGGTGGGTACACCCATCAAGCCATTGCCCGGCGCAGAAAACGCTGGCAAACCCGGCTACTACACCGTCAAGCCTGGGGATACCCTCATTCGCATCGGGCTCGAATCCGGCCAGAGCTGGAAGGACATCGCCCGCTGGAACAATCTGGAAAACGCCAACCTGATCGAAGTCGGCCAGGTGCTGCGCGTAGTGGCTCCCGGGGCTGTGTCGCAAGCGGTGGCGTCCGATACCGGCGTGGTCACGCGCCCGGTGGCCTCGTCCTCGGTGACACCCGCCACTCCTGCCAGCGGCCCCGTGCCGCCTGCCAGTGCCGCCAAGCCTGGAGCGCCAGCTGCGTCCGGCGCGGTGGTCGCCGCAGCACCTGTGCCTGCCGCGCCCAGCGCTCCAGCCGCTGCGGGTGGTGAAGATGACTTGGCCTTCATCTGGCCCGCACCGGGTTCGCTGATCGCAGGATTTGACGAGGCGCGCAACAAGGGCTACGACATCGCAGGAAAGGCGGGCGACCCCGTGCTGGCCGCGGCCGATGGTCGCGTGGTCTATGCCGGTGCCGGCCTGCGCGGCTACGGCAACCTGGTGATCCTGAAGCACAACAACACCTTCCTGACCGCCTACGCACACAACCAGACGCTGCTGGTCAAGGAAGACCAAGCCGTGCGCAAGGGCCAGAAGATCGCCGAGATGGGCAGCACCGACGCCGACCGCGTGAAGCTGCACTTCGAGATCCGCCGCCAGGGCAAGCCTGTCGACCCGTCCCGCTACCTGCCAGCGCGTTAAAACCGTGGTTACCCCACCGCCCAGCGGTATGAGCTCCGCTGTGCAGGCGGTACAGGCCGGTGAGAGCGATCTGCTGGCCGAGGAGACCGACGAGTCCGAAGACTCGGGGGGGCTGGCGGAAGACGTCGCCAGCGAACTTCGCACGATGACCGTCGCCATTGCGCAGCATGGCGCGCGGCTCGACCGGGCACTGGTGGAGCTGGTGCCCGAGTTCTCGCGCAGCTACCTGCAGCAACTGTTGTCGCAAGGCATGGTCAGCCTGCAGGGAGCGCCGGCGCTGAAGGCATCGGCCAAGGTGAAGGCAGGCGATCAGGTCGTGCTGGAGATGCGGCCCACGCTGCAGAGCCAGGCTTTCCGGCCCGAGCCGATGGACATCGACGTGGTCTACGAAGATGCCCATTTGCTGGTCGTGAACAAGCCTGCCGGCCTGGTGGTGCACCCGGCGCCAGGCAACTGGAGCGGCACCCTGCTCAACGGGTTGCTGGCGCGCGACGAAAAGGCGCTCTTGGTGCCGCGCGCAGGCATCGTTCACCGACTCGACAAGGACACCAGCGGCCTGATGGTGGTCGCCCGGGATCGCGCCACCATGGACGCCCTTGTGGCGCTGATCGCCGAGCGCCAGGTCAAGCGCCAGTATGTGGCCTTGGCGCACGGTGCCTGGAGCGGGCCGAAAACCCGCGCGGTCAACGCGCCCATCGGCCGGGACCCGCGCAACCGCTTGCGGATGGCGGTGGTGGACCTGGCGGTACACGCTGGCAAGGCAGCGCGCACGGACATCCGCTGGCTGGACGGTGCCGAGCAGGGCTGCTGGGTGCAGTGCACCTTGCACACAGGCCGCACGCACCAGATCCGCGTGCATATGGCGTCCCTGAAACACCCGCTGGTGGGGGATGTGCTGTACGGCGGCGCGCCCGTGAAGGCGATGCAGCGGCAGGCGCTGCATGCCTACCGCCTGGCGTTCGCCCACCCCGTGACGGGCGAGGCCCTGGAGTTCATGGCCCCGGTGCCCGAGGATATGCGCCAAGCCCTTGCTGCATGGGGCCTGGGCTACAATGCGCCCTGACGGGCCAGACAGGCCCCCGCCCGAAGACGGAATCCCGCCGGGCCCTTGCGTCGCGCCGGCGCCTTGCACAGTGCGCCATTGCTATTGATTGCCCCCTGCTGTTGATGTGACACCCGTCGCGACGCGTGCCACTTTTCCAGGAATCGCCAAACCATGAACACGGTGGATGCCAAACGGGTCCTCGAAACTGCGCTGATCTGCGCGCAGCAGCCTGTGCCTTTGCGCGAGCTGCGTGTGCTGTTCAACGACGCACTGGGGTCCGACACCTTGAAGCTGCTACTGCAGGATCTGCAGCTGGAGTGGACGCAGCGTGGCGTCGAACTGGTGCAGGTGGCCACAGGCTGGCGTTTTCAGAGCCGCCCGGAAATGCGCGAGTATCTGGACCGGCTGCACCCCGAAAAGCCGCCGCGCTACACCCGGGCCACGATGGAGACCCTGGCGATCATTGCGTACCGCCAGCCCGTGACGCGGGGCGATATCGAAGACATTCGGGGCGTGACGGTCAACAGCCTGATCATCAAGCAGTTGGAGGACCGGGGCTGGGTCGAGGTCATCGGCCACCGTGAGACCGTGGGGCGGCCGTCGCTGTTTGCGACCACGCGGCAGTTTCTGGACGACATGGGCCTGCAGTCGCTCGACCAGTTGCCCGTGCTGGACGACCCGTCGGGCAACGCCAATGTGCTGGAGGCCATGGCTGCAGCGGCGCAGGGAGTCATCGAGCCCGAGCCGGAAGTCCCGAGCGAGCCGGCGCCTGCAGCAGTGGTACTGGCGGACGAGGCTGCGGCTGCGGCCCCCGGGCTGGCGCAGGCCGAACCGCCGAGTTCGCCAGAGCCAGAGCCAGAGCCAGAGCCAGAGCCAGAGCCAGAGCCAGAGCCAGAGCCAGAGCCAGAGCCAGAGCCAGAGCCAGAGCCAGAGCCAGCCTCGGTGCTGGAACCAGAACCCGTGCCCCAGACGGACAATTTTTTTGACGATGTGGAGACAGGTCTCCACGATGACGATGCCGATACCCAGGGTGGTATCCAGGGAAAAACTTGATGAACGATTCGACCCCCGACAACCCGGCAGCCGAGCCGGAGGCAGAACCCGCCGCAGCGGCCAAGAAGCCTGCAGCCAAGCGCGCGCCCCGCAAGAAGGCGGCCCCTGCCGTGGTGGATGCGGATGCAACGGTGGATCCGGTGCACGTGGACGCGGCGTCCGCCGTTGTGCCACAGGCATCGGAGCAGCCCGCAGAACCGGACGTGTCTCCATCGCATCCCGGCAACGAAACCGCCCCTGTTGAAGATTCGAACGCAGCGGTGGATGTGCCTGATGCTGCCAGGGCGGCCGACGTGCCTTCGCGTGGCGACCGCCGTCCGTCCCAGGGCCAACCCCGCGGTCAGCGCCCTCCGCGCCCCGATGGCGAGGGCCGTGGCCCCAAGGGCAACCGGCCTGCACTGGCGGTGGAGGGCTATCAGTTCGAAGACGTGGTGTCGGGCCGCTTTGACGACGAGGAAACCTCTGACGAGGTCGCGCCCGCCAAGCGCGTGCTGCTGCCCCAGGTAGAAACCCCCAAGCTGCACAAGGTCTTGGCGCAGGCAGGTCTGGGCTCCCGGCTAGAGATGGAGCAACTCATCCTTGAGGGGCGCATCTCCGTCAACAACGAACCCGCCCACATCGGCCAGCGCATTCAGTACGGCGACCAGGTCAAGGTCAACGGCAAGCCGATCCGATACCGTATCGATCCCCCGCCGGCCCGCGTGATCGCGTACCACAAGCCAGTGGGTGAGGTGGTCACGCATGACGACCCGCAAAACCGGCCTACCGTATTCCGCAAGTTGCCGCGCCTGATGCAGGGCAAGTGGCAGTCCGTGGGCCGTCTGGATCTGAACACCGAGGGGTTGCTGCTGTTCACCAGCTCTGGCGAGCTGGCCAACAAGCTGATGCACCCCCGATTCGGGCTGGAGCGCGAGTACGCGGTGCGCGTGCTGGGTGCACTCAGCAACGAAGAAAAGCAAAAACTGCTGGACGGCGTGCGCCTGGACGACGGCATGGCCGCTTTTGGTTCCATCGAAGATGGCGGTGGCGAAGGTTCCAACTGCTGGTACCGCGTCACGATCTCCGAAGGGCGCAACCGCGAAGTGCGTCGCATGCTCGAAGCGGTGGGCCATGCCGTCAGCCGCCTGATTCGTATCCGCTACGGCGCCATGGTCTTGCCGCGTGGGCTCAAGCGGGGTGCCTGGCTGGAGCTCGACGACAGCGATATACGTGCGCTGGTCCGGGCTGCCGACGCCGGTGCCTCAGAGGGTGCGCCGGCGCGTGGTGATGCGTTCTCAGGTGCCAACAGCGATGCTGGCGCCCGCAATGGTGACAAACGCCAGCGTGGAGGCCGCAACGCGTCCCGCGGCAACGGCGGCCCCCGCCGCGACGGCTTTCCGAATCCTACGGGAGCATTTGGCGGACAAGCCCCTGCACGCGGACAAAAACCGCGCCGTGATGGCGGCGGCCAGGGCGGCCGCGGCAACGGCTCGGGAGGCAGCGCGCAACCCGACCCGATGAAAACCTCGGTCGGCTATATCGGCACCGACAGCCTCGCGCGCCAACGCCAGGACAAGCGCCGTCCCGGTGGCGGTGGTAGCGGCAGCAGCGGCGGTGGCCCTCGGCGCGGCGGACGTTGACACATCGATCCGGCGGCGGCCCCGGTTAGAATCGAGGGCTTTGTCCGCTGGGCAAACGAATCACAGCTAATTCATCATTCAGGAAATCAACATGGCAATCGAACGCACTCTCTCCATCATCAAGCCCGACGCAGTGGCCAAGAACGTCATCGGTCAGATCTACGCCCGCTTTGAAGCTGCTGGCCTGAAGGTTGTGGCCGCCCGCATGGTGCACCTGTCGCGCCTGGAAGCCGAACAGTTCTACGGCGTGCACAAAGAGCGTCCTTTCTTCAAGGACCTGGTGGACTTCATGATCTCCGGCCCCGTGATGATCCAGGCCCTGGAAGGCGAAAACGCCATTCTCAAGAACCGCGAACTGATGGGCGCCACCGACCCCAAGAAGGCAGAAGCCGGCACCATCCGCGCTGACTTCGCTGACAGCATCGACGCCAATGCAGTGCATGGCTCCGACGCTGCCGAAACGGCTGCTGCGGAAGTCGCTTTCTTCTTCCCTGGCCTGAACGTTTACTCGCGTTGATATGGTGATCCCCATGCCTGTTCCCGCTGCGGGATGTCTGCGCCATGGGGAGCACTGCGCCCGACCTCATGGGAGGTCGTTGCGATGACCACGAACCTGCTCGAATTCGATCTCGACGGCCTGGCCGCCTTTTGCGAGCAACTGGGGGAAAAGCGGTTTCGCGCCACCCAGCTGTTCCGCTGGATCCACCAGCGCGGCGCCAGCGAATTCGACGCCATGAGCGACCTCGCCAAGGCCTTGCGCGACAAGCTCAAAGGCTGTGCACGGGTCGAGGCGCTACCGGTCATTTCTGAACATGTGTCGTCGGACGGCACGGTGAAGTGGCTGTTCGATGTGGGTGACGGCAATGCCGTGGAGGCCGTGTTCATCCCCGAGGACGACCGTGGCACGCTGTGTATTTCATCCCAGGCGGGTTGCGCTGTGGGATGCCGCTTTTGCTCTACAGGGCACCAGGGTTTCAGCAGAAACCTGACCACCGGCGAAATCATCGCCCAGCTCTGGTTTGCTGAGCACGCGCTGCGCAAGCGCCTGAATACCGGCGAGCGGGTGATCTCCAATGTCGTGATGATGGGAATGGGCGAGCCGCTGCAGAACTACTCGGCGCTTGTGCCTGCGTTGCGCACCATGCTGGACGACCACGGCTATGGCCTGTCGCGCCGGCGTGTCACGGTGTCCACGTCCGGTGTGGTGCCCATGATGGACCGCCTGTCGCAGGATTGTCCTGTGGCCTTGGCGGTGTCGCTGCATGCACCCAACGATCCGCTGCGCGACAACCTCGTGCCGCTCAACCGCAAGTACCCCATCAAGGAGTTGCTCGAGGCTTGCAACCGCTATCTAGCGCACGCGCCCCGCGACTTCATCACTTTTGAATATTGCATGCTGGACGGGGTCAACGACCAGGTCGAGCATGCGCACCAGCTCATCGAGTTGGTCCGGCCGGCGCGAGGCGCTGGTGTACGCTGCAAGTTCAACCTGATCCCCTTCAATCCGTTTCCGGCATCAGGGCTGTTGCGTTCGCCGCAGAATCAGGTGCTGGCTTTTGCCAAAGTCTTGAGCGACGCAGGTATCGTCACGACAGTGCGCAAGACCCGCGGCGATGATATCGACGCCGCCTGTGGGCAACTGGCGGGTGATGTCAAGGACCGCACACGTGCCGCTGAACGCATGGCGAAGCAGCGCACAATCGTTCTCAAACCGGTGACTTGATCGACGGACAACGGCTTACTTCAAGGAGGCGCTACATGGTGGGATTGGTTGGACGCTGGCAGCAATGGGGCCGCTGGACACTTGTGGCGTGTGGGTCAGTCGCCTGTTTGGCGGTGCTTCAGGGCTGCGCAACCAATCCTGGCAGTGGCGCCAGCGATTCCAACGCGGGCATGGTCACGCCTTCCGACGAGCCCGAAACGCGCCGCCGCGCGCGCATCCGTCTGGAATTGGCATCCAATTATTTCGAAAATGGCCAGACAGCCGTGGCGCTGGACGAGGTGAAGCAGGCGCTTGTCTCGGACCCGAACTACGCGGATGCTTTCAATCTCCGCGGTCTGATCTACATGCGCCTGAACGATCTGGGGCAGGCCGACGACAGTTTCCGCCGTGCCTTGGCGTTGCGTGGTAACGACGCTAATTTGTTGCACAACTACGGTTGGTTGCTGTGCCAGCAGCAGAAGTATTCGGATGCGGACCAGTATTTTGTGCGTGCGCTGGCCATTCCGTCCTATCCCGCCCGGGCAAAAACTTTGATGGCGCGTGGACTTTGCCAGTCTGGCGCTGGGCAGTTTGCCGAGGCCGAACAGTCGATGCTGAAGGCTTACGAACTGGATGCCGCCAATCCCGTAGTCGGCTATCACCTGGCTGCGTTGCTCCTGCGGCGCAATGAGCTCACCCGTTCCCAGTTTTATATCCGTCGCCTGAACAACGGCCAGTTTGCGAATTCCGAATCGCTGTGGCTGGGCATCAAGGTGGAGCGCGCCCTGGGCGACACAGTGGCGATGCGGCAGTTGGTGGACCAATTGCGCAAGCGGTTCCCGGAATCCCGTGAATTGGGCGCATACGAACGCGGGGCTTTCAATGAGTGAGGTTGTGGAGGGTGGTGCCGTGACAGTGACGGCTGGGCAACTGCTGCGAGAGGCACGCGAGGCTTCAGGGCTGCACATTGCAGCTCTGGCCGTGGCGTTGAAGGTACCTGTCAACAAGCTCGAGGCGCTGGAAGCCGATAACTATGCGGCACTCCCGGACATTGTCTTCGTGCGTGCGCTGGCCTCCAGCGTGTGCCGGACGCTCAAGGTGGACCCGGGCCCCATCCTCTCGCTGCTGCCGCAGAGTCAGAGCCCACGCTTGTCTGCCGACAGCGCGGGGTTGAATGCGCCGGTCAAGCCGAGCGCCGCTAAGTCATCGTCGTCATCCGCATCGTTTTCGTCGAACTCCAACACATGGTCACGGTCCGTGTCGCTGGTGGTGCTGGTATTGCTCGTCGGGGCCGTGGCTGTGTTCTTCTTTCCGCACCAACCGGGCGGCCTCTCTCTTTTGTCATCCGGGTCTACAACGCAACCTGAACCCGGTGCAGGCGAGCCGGTGTCGGCATCACCGCCAGCCCCGCCCAATTCAGTGGTGGAGACGGTGCCGGTGAATCCAGCGGCAGCGCCGACCGATAGGTCAGCCACTGCGGCCACACCCGCCACCGTGAGGCCAGCGGCCTCGGCGCCTGAGGCAACTGTTGGCCAGGCGATGGCGCCTGCGCCTGCCGCAGCAGCCAGCGAACCGGCCAGTGCCGCGGCGGCAGCGGCTGGCACGTTGGTGTTGCGTGCGCGCAGCCAGTCGTGGGTGCAGGTCAAGGACGCCGCGGGTGCTGTGGTGCTTCAGCGCAATCTTGCCGCCGACGAGTCGGTCTCCGTGAGCGCGCCGGCGCCTTTGGCGGTGGTGGTGGGCCGTGCCGATGCGACGGAAGTCTTTGTGCGCGGCAAGCCTTTTGATTTGACGGGTGTATCGCGTGAGAACGTAGCCCGTTTCGAGGTGAAATAGTGGAAAAGCTCCCAGGTGAATTCGGACCCATTGCGGTCGCGTCTCCGTTGCCCCGGTGGTCCCGTCAAGCCAAGGTTGTGTGGGGTTCGCGGGTGGTGACCGTGGGCGGAGATGCCCCGGTCCGTGTGCAGTCCATGACCAACACGGACACGGTGGATGCGATCGGCACTGCCATCCAGGTCAAGGAACTGGCCCAGGCGGGCTCGGAATTCGTTCGCATTACCGTGAACACCCCCGAGGCCGCGGCGGCCGTGCCGTACATTCGCGAGCAGCTGGACCGCATGGGTGAGAGCGTTCCTCTGGTGGGCGACTTCCACTACAACGGCCACCGTCTTTTGACGGACTTCCCAGATTGTGCCCAGGCGTTGTCCAAGTACCGCATCAACCCCGGCAATGTCGGCAAGGGAGACAAGCGGGACAAGCAATTCGGCCAGATGATCGAAGCCGCCATGCGCTGGGACAAGGCGGTGCGCATCGGCGTGAACTGGGGGAGCCTGGACCAGGAACTGCTGGCCGACCTCATGGACACCAACAGCCGACGCGCCACTCCCTGGGAAGCGCGGCAAGTGATGTACGAGGCGCTGATCACGTCGGCCATCGAGTCGGCGCGCCGCGCTGAAGAGATGGGCCTCAATGGCGATCAGATCATTCTGTCGTGCAAGGTCAGCGGCGTGCAGGACCTGATTTCTGTGTACCGCGAACTGGCGCGCCGCTGCGACTATGCGTTGCACCTGGGTTTGACCGAAGCGGGCATGGGCACCAAGGGCACGGTGGCATCTGCTGCTGCCCTTTCGGTGCTTCTGCAAGAAGGCATCGGCGACACCATCCGTGTGTCCTTGACGCCCCAACCCGGCGAGGCACGCACCCAGGAAGTGGTCGTCGCGTCCGAAATATTGCAGGCATTGGGCCTGCGCGTGTTCGTGCCCAGCGTGACCGCATGTCCAGGCTGTGGACGCACCACCAGCACTACGTTCCAGGAGCTGGCCAAGCAGATCGACGATTTTCTGCGCGCCCAGATGCCTGTGTGGCGCGTGCGCTACCCCGGCGTCGAGGGCTTGCGGGTGGCGGTCATGGGTTGCATCGTCAATGGCCCTGGCGAAAGCAAGCATGCGGACATCGGCATCAGCCTGCCGGGCACCGGCGAGGCGCCTGCGGCCCCCGTGTTCATCGACGGCGAAAAGGCCCTGACCCTGCGTGGCGACAACATCGCCAACGAATTCCATCGAATTGTCGAGCAGTACATCGAGAAGCGTTTCGGCGCTGCGGTGGCTGCAAGCTGACAGCCCGCCTGGCGCATTCCACACGGCCCCCGTGTGGAATGCGCTGCAGTGGCACTCTTCCGTTGTGCAAGATCCAGGAAAAGAACAGTTGTGAGTAACGAAAAAATCGCCGCGCCGCCCAAGGCCGAAAAGCTGGTGGCCGTGAAAGGCATGAACGACATTCTCCCGCCCGAGTCCGCCCGGTGGGAGTGGCTGGAGGCCAAGGTCCGCGGCCTGATGGCCCGATACGCCTACCGAAACATCCGTACGCCCATCGTGGAGCCCACACCGCTTTTTGTACGGGGGCTGGGTGAGGTCACGGACATCGTCGAGAAGGAAATGTATTCGTTCGAAGACCGGCTCAATGGCGAACACCTGACGCTGCGTCCCGAAGCAACCGCCGGTGTGGTCCGTGCGGTGGCCGAGCATTCGATGCTGTACGACGGGGGCAAGCGGCTCTACTACATGGGCCCGATGTTTCGCCACGAGCGCCCGCAGCGTGGGCGCTATCGCCAGTTCCACCAGATCGGTGCCGAGGCACTCGGATTTCCGGGGGCAGAAGTCGATGCAGAACTCATCTTGCTGGCCCAGTCGCTGTGGCGTGAACTGGGCCTGCAGAACGTGCGTCTGGAACTCAACAGCTTGGGCGAGCCGGACGAGCGCAAGGCGCACCGCGCTGCGTTGATTGATTATTTTGAAAAAAATGCCGAGCTGCTGGACGAAGAGGCACGTCGGCGCCTGCACAGCAATCCCCTGCGGATTCTGGACACCAAGAACCCCGCCATGCAGAGGCTGGTAGAGGCCGCACCGCGCCTGATCGATTTCCTGGGCGAAAAGTCCCTCGCGCATTTCGATGCGGTCAAAGCCATCCTCACTGCCAACGGAGTTGCCTGGACCGTCAATCCCCGTCTTGTGCGCGGCATGGACTACTACAACCTGACCGTGTTCGAGTTCATCACGGACCAACTGGGCTCGCAAGGCACGATCTGCGGCGGCGGCCGCTACGACTATCTCATCGAGCAGATCGGTGGCAAAGCGGCACCGGCCGTCGGTTGGGCGCTGGGTGTGGAGCGTGTGCTGGAACTCCTGAAGGAGCAGGCCAGCGCGGTGCCCGCGTTGGTCCCCGATGCCTATGCAGTGATCCCCGGCGTTGCCGCATTGCCTGTGGCGGTCAGCACCATCGAGGGTCTTCGCGCTGCGGGCATCAGCGTCCAGATGCACGCCGCCCCTGCGGGAGGCGAGGGCATGGGCAGCATGAAGTCGCAATTCAAGAGGGCAGACGCCAGCGGCGCACGCTATGCACTCATTTTTGGCGAGGATGAGCTCGCCAGAGGCATGGTCGTGGTCAAGTCGCTGCGCGATGGCGCGGGCGGTGCGCAGGCCGAGCATCCCCTGGCCGCAGTCGCTCAATGGGCGTCCACCCTACAATCCAACAGCTAAACCGAACACATCCATGGCAAAACATCTCGACCTTGAAGAACAAGAACAGCTTGACCAGCTCAAGCACTTCTGGAATACCTGGGGCACTCTGATCAGCTCGGTGCTGCTGGTGGTGGCAGGCTCTCTCGCTGCTTGGCAGGGCTATCAGTACTGGCAGAACCGCCAGGCCACCCAGGCTGCAGCTTTGTTCGATGCCGTGGACGTGGCCGCTCGCGCGGGCGACCAGGCACGCCTGACCCAGGCTTTCGGCGATCTGAAGAGCAAGTACGCAGGCACTGCGCAGGCCGCTCAAGCCGGGTTGACCCTGGCCAAAACGGCAGCGGATGCAGGCAATCCAGATGCTGCCAAGGAAGCGCTGGGCTGGGTGGCGGAACATGCCAGCGACGAAGGCTTGAAGGCCATCGCCAAGCTGCGCCTGGCCAGTGTGCTGATGGATCAAAAGAACTACGACGAAGCCCTCAAGCTTGTCACTGGCAGCGTTCCTGCCGAGTTCGATGCCGTGTTCGCTGATCGGCGGGGTGACATCCTGGTTTTGCAGGGCAAGCGCGCTGAAGCGGTTGCCGAGTACACCAAGGCCTACAAGGGCCTGGAAGAGGGCGTCGAGTACCGCCGCCTGGTCGAGATCAAGCTGGGTGCATTGGGTGTTGCGCCGCAAGGCGTAGCGGTGGCTGCAGCAACCGCACCGGCAACTGCACCTGTCGAAGGGGCCAAGTAATCATGAAGCTCGTCCGTAGCAACAGCCCTGTGGGCGGCGTTTCTTTTGTGCGCAGTGTGTCTGCGGTGATGCTGTTGGCCACGCTGGCGGGTTGCTCGCTCTGGAACAGTGGCAGCTCCAAGCCTGTGCCGGCAGACCTCGGGGCCAATGTGGCTGTTCTCGGCGTGCGGCAGGCCTGGACGGCGCGCATTGGCAACGTGGGCACCCTGCCATTGGATGTGCATGTCGCTGGCAACGTTGTCACGCTGGCATCGGCGGACGGTGTGGTCGCGGCTGTAGATGCCCGCACCGGCGGTGATCTGTGGCGGGCCACGCTGGCAGAGCCTCTGTCGGCGGGCGTGGGAAGCGATGGCAAGTCTGCCGCCGTGGTCCTGCGCAGCAATGCGCTGGTTCTGCTGGAGTCCGGAAAAGAGCGGTGGCGCCAGCCGCTGGCCGCACAGGTCTTCACGCCACCGCTGGTCGCTGGCGGTCGTGTGTTCGTGATGTCCGCCGACCGGTCCGTGGCGGCCTACGATGGTGCCACGGGGCGCAAGCTCTGGAACCAGCAGCGGCCCGGCGAGGCACTGGTGCTTCGGCAGGCCGGTGTGCTGCTGGCCGTCGGCGATACCTTGGTGGTGGGTTTCTCGGGCCGCATGGTGGGTTTGAATCCTGACAACGGCAGTGTCCGCTGGGAGGCCCCGCTGGGCAGTTCGCGCGGCACCAACGATGTGGAGCGTCTGGTGGAACTGGTCGGCCGCACGAGCCGGGTTGCAGACAGCATTTGCGCCCGTGCATTCCAGGCAGCCGTCGGCTGTGTGAATGTCGCTCGCGGATCGACTACCTGGACGCAGCCGGCGAGTGGTGCCGAGGGCGTGCACGGCGACGGTGACGCGATCTTCGGTTCTGAGAGCAATGGCGCTGTCGTCGCATGGCGCCGCAGCGATGGCTCGCGGTTGTGGACGACCGACAGGCTTAAGCACCGCAAGTTGACGGCTCCTTTGTTGCTGGGGCGGTCCGTGGTGGTCGGGGATGACACCGGACTGGTGCACCTGCTGTCCCGTGCGGATGGCTCGCCCCTGAACCGCGTGACCACGGACGGCTCCGGTATTGCTGCAGCGCCTGTGGTGGCTGCTGACACCCTTGTGGTGTTGACGCGTAACGGCGGAATCTACGGATTCCGTCCTGATTGATTGATCGGTCTTATTCAATGAAGCCAGTTATCGCCCTCGTCGGGCGTCCGAATGTCGGCAAGTCGACGCTTTTCAATCGTCTGACGAAGTCCCGCGACGCCATCGTTGCAGACTTCGCCGGGCTGACGCGTGACCGGCACTACGGCAATGGCAAGCAGGGCAAGCACGAGTACATCGTCATCGATACCGGTGGTTTCGAGCCTGATGCGTCCAGCGGCATTTACCGCGAGATGGCCAAGCAGACCCAGCAGGCAGTGGCAGAAGCCGATGTGGTGGTTTTTGTGCTGGACGCCCGTGCGGGCTTGTCCGCGCAGGATCACGACATCGGGAATTACCTTCGCAGGCTCAGCAAGCCTTGCATCCTGGTCGCCAACAAGGCAGAGGGCATGCTGGAAGGCGTGCAGCTTGCCGAGTTCTACGAGCTGGGCCTTGGCTCGGTGTATCCCGTCTCTGCGGCCCACGGACAGGGGATTCGCGACCTGGTGGACAAGGCGCTTGAGCCTCTGAATCTTCCGGACCCTGATGAGGCCGATGCCGAGCAGGACAAGAGCGTTATCAAGCTGGCCGTGGCCGGGCGCCCGAATGTCGGCAAATCGACGCTGATCAACACCTGGCTGGGTGAGGAGCGCTTGGTCGCCTTCGACATGCCAGGCACGACGCGCGATGCGATTTCGGTCCCGTTCGAACGCAATGGCCAGCGGTTTGAACTGGTGGACACCGCGGGCCTCCGGCGCAAGGGCAAAGTCTTTGAAGCCATCGAGAAGTTTTCGGTGGTCAAGACGCTGCAGGCGATCGAATCCGCCAACGTGGTTCTGCTGTTGCTGGACGCCACTCAAGGCGTAACCGACCAGGACGCGCACATCGCCGGCTACATCCTTGAGAGTGGGCGCGCGGTGGTGGTGGCCGTGAACAAATGGGACGCGGTGGACGACTACCAGCGCCAGTTGCTGGAGCGTTCGATCGAAACCCGCCTTGCATTTCTGAAGTTTGCAGCGATGCACTTCATCTCTGCCAAGAAGCGGCAAGGGCTCGGTCCGCTCTGGGCGTCTGTGGCGCAGGCACACAGGGCAGCTACCTGCAAGATGTCCACGCCCGTGCTCACGCGCCTTCTGCTGGAGGCCGTGCAGTTCCAAAGCCCCAAGCGGGCCGGCATGTTCCGGCCCAAGATGCGCTATGCGCACCAGGGCGGCATGAATCCTCCGGTCATCGTGGTCCACGGCAATTCTCTGGAGCATGTGACGGATGCGTACAAGCGCTTTCTGGAAGGCCGGTTCCGCAAGGAGTTCGATCTGGTTGGCACGCCGCTGCGCATTGAAATGAAGACGTCCCACAACCCCTTTGCGGACAAGGACGACGCGTGACGCAAAAGCCGGGGGCTTGAAGGGCCATGCCTTGCGAGGCTGGCGAGGCCTCTGGCGTGTGGTAAGGTGATGGTTTACAACAACACTTCTGAACACGGAGAATATCGTGAGCAATAAAGGCCAACTTCTTCAAGACCCCTTCCTGAACGCACTGCGTCGGGAGCATGTTCCAGTTTCCATCTACTTGGTGAACGGGATCAAGCTGCAAGGGCAAATTGAATCCTTTGACCAGTATGTTGTGCTGCTGCGCAACACGGTCACTCAGATGGTGTACAAGCATGCCATCTCGACCATCGTTCCTGGTCGCGCTGTCAACTTCTCTACCGCCGACACTGCGGATGCAGACAGCGCCAGCGCTTAAGACTCTGCATCTGAACCAGCCTTCGCTTTTTGCCCGCTTATTGCCGGTAGGGCGTCTTCCTTGAGTTCGCCAACGACTTCTTCTCCAGGCGGCACTCCGGTGCTGCTGGTGGGGGTTGACTTCGGTCTTCCCCATTTCGATGGCGATCTCGAAGAGCTGGGCCTGCTGTCGCAAACGGCAGGCATGAATCCGGTCGCAAAAATCACTTGCAAACGAAAAGCGCCCGATGCGGCGCTGTTCGTAGGCAGCGGCAAAGCAGACGAGATTCGGACGCTGGCGCAGATGCACGGCGCGGTGGAGGTTCTTTTCGATCAGTCACTCAGTCCGGCGCAGCAGCGCAACCTGGAGCGCCATCTGGAGCTTCCGGTCAACGACCGTACTTTGCTGATCCTGGAAATCTTCGCCCAGCGTGCGCGCAGCCACGAGGGCAAGTTGCAGGTCGAGCTGGCCAAGCTTCACTATGTCAGCACGCGTCTGGTTCGCCGGTGGTCCCATCTGGAACGACAGACAGGAGGCATTGGTGCGCGTGGCGGCCCTGGCGAAAAGCAGATCGAACTCGATCGCCGGATGATCAGCGACGCTATCAAGCGCACTCGAGAACGGCTGGTCAAGGTCAAGCGCCAACGCTCCACCCAGCGCAGGCAGCGCGAGCGGCGCGATACCTTCAACATATCTCTGGTGGGCTATACCAACGCTGGCAAGTCGACGATTTTCAATGCGCTGGTGAAAGCCCGGGCCTATGCGGCCGACCAGCTTTTTGCGACGCTGGACACCACCACGCGGCAGCTGTATCTCGGTGATGCGGGTCGCTCGGTATCCTTGTCCGATACCGTCGGCTTTATCCGCGATTTGCCTCACGGGTTGGTAGACGCGTTCCAGGCCACGCTGCAAGAGGCCGTAGACGCCGATTTGCTGCTGCATGTGGTGGATGCCTCCAATCCTGGATTTCCGGAACAGATGGCCCAGGTGCAGAAGGTGCTTCATGAAATCGGAGCGGCGGATATTCCGCAGCTATTGGTTTTCAACAAGCTGGACGCACTTTCGCCTGAGCAACGCCCGGCGGTGCTGCAGGACCACTATGAAGTGGACGGAGCCATGCTCCCCCGCCTGTTTGTCAGTGCGCGATCCGGCGAAGGGGTGGATACGCTTCGCAGTGCCTTGGCGGCCAAGGTGATCGATGCGACACGGCAAGACATGACCCCTGATAACGCCATTGAATTGCCGGGGGCTTTGCCCTGATTGGGCACAATGCCGCATTACCAATGCCATCAGAGAACCAGAGACTTTGCGCATGACTTTTCAAAATCGCACCCTACGCTGGGCTTCGCTTCCAGAACGTATCCGGGGCATGTTCAATTTGAACGATCCCCGATGGGGGCGAGGCGATGACAACAAACCCGATGAAGGCGCACGGCCTGACGATCGCCCGTCGAATCAGCCCTCTGGCAATCGTGGCGGCGACCAGCGTCCGAGCAACGGGCAGCCGCCAGACCTCGATGAACTCTGGCGTGATCTGAATCGCAAGCTGGGTGGATTGTTCGGCGGCAAGAATGGCGGTGGACGCGGAACGGGCAGTGGCGGCGGTTCCGGAGGCGGCTTTCAGCCCGACATGAAGAATGCAGGCGTTGGTGTCGGACTGATCGTCGGCATCGCATTCGTCATCTGGATGGGTACTGGCTTCTTCATCGTTCAGGAAGGCCAGCAGGCGGTCATCACCCAGTTCGGCAAGTACAAGAGCACCGTGGGCGCCGGCTTCAATTGGCGCCTTCCATACCCCATCGAGCGCCACGAACTGGTTTTTGTGACGCAGATCCGGTCGGCGGACGTCGGGCGTGACACGGTCATCAAGAGCACCGGTCTCCGTGAGTCGGCCATGCTCACGGAAGACGAGAACATCGTTGAAATCAAGTTTGCAGTGCAGTACCGCCTGAGCGACGCACGCGCTTGGTTGTTCGAGAGCAAGAATCCGACCGACGCAGTGGTGCAAGCGGCAGAAACAGCTGTGCGCGAGGTGGTGGGCAAGATGCGCATGGATACGGCCCTGGCCGAAGAGCGTGACCAGATCGCCCCCCGGGTGCGTGCGCTCATGCAGACAATCCTGGATCGCTACAAGGTCGGTGTCGAAGTCGTGGGCATCAATCTGCAGCAGGGTGGTGTGAGACCGCCAGAGCAAGTGCAGGCGTCGTTCGATGACGTGCTCAAGGCCGGCCAGGAGCGTGAGCGCGCCAAGAACGAAGCGCAGGCTTACGCCAACGACGTGATTCCACGTGCCGTCGGCTCTGCATCGCGCTTGAACGAAGAAGCGGCTGCCTACAAGGCCCGCATCGTCGCGCAAGCACAAGGTGATGCGCAGCGGTTTTCGTCCATCCTGGCCGAGTACCAGAAGGCGCCCCAGGTCACCCGGGATCGCATGTACCTCGAGTCCATGCAGCAGATCTACGGCAACGTGACCAAGGTGCTGGTCGAGTCGCGCCAAGGCTCCAATCTGCTGTACTTGCCGCTCGACAAGATCATGCAGGGCGTTGCAAGCAATACCGGCCCTGCCGATGCGGCTGCAGCGACGAGTCCTGCTGCGCCTGCGGCAGCACCTGCTGTCCCGTCGTCCACCTTTTCGAATGATCCCCGGGCGCGCGACAGCAGTCGCACCCGCGATCGTGAATCTCGCTAGGAGCTGCTCGTGAACAGAGTCGGATTTATCGCAACCACGTTGCTGGTGGTGCTTGCCCTAATGAGCTCCATGCTTTTTGTCGTGGACCAACGCCAGTTTGGTGTGCTGTATGCGCTGGGCCAGATCAAGGAAGTCATCACCGAGCCTGGGCTCAATTTCAAGTTGCCGCCCCCATTCCAGAACGTGTCGTATATCGACAAGCGTCTTCTCACGCTCGACAGCAGCGACACCGAACCCATGCTGACAGCTGAAAAGCAGCGTGTGGTCATCGACTGGTACGTCCGCTGGCGCATTTCGGAGCCCACGGAGTACATCCGCAATGTGGGCCTGGACGAAAGCGCAGGTGCGATGCAACTCAACCGCGTGGTGCGCAATGCATTCCAGGAAGAGATCAACAAGCGGACGGTCAAGGAACTGTTGTCCCTCAAGCGCGAGGCCCTGATGGCCGACGTCAAGCGCGAAGTGCTGGAAACGGTGCGTGGTGCCAAGCCGTGGGGTGTGGATGTGGTGGATGTGCGCATCACCCGCGTCGACTATGTGGAAGCCATCACCGAATCCGTTTACCGCCGCATGGAGGCTGAGCGCAAGCGCGTTGCCAACGAACTGCGTTCCACAGGCGCCGCTGAAGGCGAAAAGATCCGCGCCGACGCGGACCGCCAGCGCGAAGTGGCCCTGGCCAATGCCTACCGTGATGCCCAGAAGATTAAGGGCGAGGGCGATGCCGAAGCGTCTCGCATCTATGCTGAGGCCTTTGGCCGCGATCCGCAGTTCGCGCAGTTCTATCGCAGCCTGGAAGCCTACAAGGCAAGCTTCAGCAAGAAGAGCGACGTGATGGTGCTGGATCCTTCTTCATCTGAGTTCTTCAAGACTTTTCGAGGCGGTACTTCCACCGCTGCACCAGCCGCCGCGCGCAAGTAGTCGTGTCTCCGACTGTGCCTGCTCGCCGCCTGCAGTGAATTCCGAGAGCCTCTGGATTGCACTGGCGCTGGTTCTCGTGATTGAAGGGGCATTGCCCTTTCTCTCGCCCCAGGGCTGGCGGCGCGCAGTCAGTCATATCGCGCAATTGCGGGACGGTCAGATCCGTTTCTTCGCCCTGCTGGTCATCCTGGCTGGTCTGGCGATGCTCTGGTTCTAAGTCCTGCCAGCGCTCTTCACTGGATGTCTTTCGGGGCCGTTCCCGGCTCCCGGTAGAATCACGGTTTTAACAGCCTCCCCTTTTCTCATGTCTGCTTGGGTCCTTCCGGATCACATTGCCGATGTCTTGCCGTCCGAAGCGCGGCACATCGAAGAATTGCGTCGCGGGTTGCTTGATACAGCCCGTTGCTACGGCTATGAGCTGGTCATGCCACCCCTGTTGGAGCACCTGGAGTCTTTGCTCACCGGCACTGGCGAGGCACTTGATCTGCAGACCTTCAAGCTGGTGGATCAGCTGTCAGGTCGTTCGATGGGTCTTCGTGCGGACACTACGCCGCAGGTGGCCCGCATAGATGCACACCTGCTCAATCGCAAGGGGATCACACGACTGTGCTATTGCGGCCCGGTTTTGCACACCCGGCCCGACCGTCCACATGCCACCCGCGAACCCCTGCAGTTTGGCGCGGAGATCTATGGGCATGCTGGGTTGGAAGCCGACCTCGAAGCCTTGCAGCTGGCGCGTGAGTGCCTTCGCGTGGCGAATGTCCTGGATACGACGATCGACTTGGCGGATGTCCGCATCGTGCGCAGTCTGCTGGCGGATGTCCCGCTCACTGCGCAACTGCTCAGCGCCATCCATGCAGCGCTCGCAGCCAAGGACACCAGCGAATTGGCGTCGTTGACCCGGGGCTTTCCACAGGATTCTCGAGAGGGGCTGTTGGCGTTGCCCCATCTTTATGGGGACCATCAGGTGCTGGATGAGGCGGAAAAAGCGCTCCACCGCTTTCCTGGCGTGCCCCAGCTGCTATCAAATTTGAAGTGGTTGGCTTCTCGCTTGGACCAGGCCTCCGTCACGTTCGACTTGGCTGATCTGCGTGGTTATGCCTATTACAGCGGCGCGCGTTTTGCCATCTACGCCCCTGGAGCGACCGATGCCCTGGTGCGTGGCGGGCGATACGACGAAGTCGGCGCCGTGTTTGGCCGCAACCGTCCTGCAGCGGGCTTCAGCCTGGACATCAAGCAGGTCGTGGGTGTGGTATCCCCCCGCGCCTTGAAGGCAGCGATCCGCGCGCCGTGGGGCGAGGCGGCCGACGTGAATGCTGCCATTGCGCAATTGCGCAGGGCAGGGGAGACGGTGGTCTGTGTCCTGCCGGGGCATGAAAGCGAAGTGGATGAATTCCACTGTGACCGGGAACTGGTGCAGATTGCGGACCGCTGGGTCGTGCAGGCTGTTTGAGCAATTGAATCATTGAAGTGGGTGAGAGATGAAAGCAACCAAAGGTCGCAACGTAGTGGTGGTCGGAACCCAGTGGGGCGACGAAGGCAAGGGCAAGCTGGTCGATTGGCTGACCGAAAGCGCGCAAGGTGTCGTTCGCTTCCAGGGGGGTCACAACGCGGGTCACACGTTGGTGATCAACGGCGTGAAGACTGCTCTACACCTGATTCCCAGCGGCATCATGCGCCCTGGCGTCAAGTGCTACATCGGCAATGGAGTCGTGCTGTCGGCGGCCAAGCTGTTCGAGGAGATCGAAGGCCTTGAGAAAGCGGGTGTTGAAGTGCGTTCGCGCCTGCGCATCAGCGAGGCATGCCCCTTGATCCTGCCTTTCCACGCTGCCATCGACGTGGCCCGGGAAGCTGCGCGTGAAGAGGGCGGTACCGAGAAGATCGGCACCACCGGCCGCGGTATCGGCCCGGCCTATGAAGACAAGATTGCACGCCGCGCCCTTCGTGTGCAGGACATGAAGTACCCCGAGCGCTTCGCAGCCAAGCTGCGCGAGTTGCTGGATCTGCACAACCACGTTCTGACAACCTATCTGCGTTCTGCTTCATTCGTCTTCGGCGACGCTTTGAAGCCCTACATCCAGGACGGCAAGGTTCAATTTGATGTCGTGTACGCCGAAGCCATGCACCACGCAGAATTGCTCAAGCCCATGATGGCGGATGTTTCGCGTGAACTCAACGAAGCCAACCAAGCGGGCGCGAACCTGCTTTTTGAAGGTGCGCAAGGCACTCTGCTGGACGTCGATCACGGAACCTACCCCTATGTCACGTCGAGCAACTGCGTGGCTGGCAATGCGGCTGCGGGCTCGGGCGTGGGGCCTGGCATGCTGCACTACATCCTTGGCATCACCAAGGCTTACTGCACGCGCGTGGGTGGGGGCCCGTTTCCTACCGAACTCGATTGGGAAACACCCGGTACGCCTGGTTATCACATGAGCACCATCGGCGCCGAGAAGGGCGTGACCACCGGCCGCAGCCGCCGTTGTGGCTGGTTTGATGCAGCGCTGCTCAAGCGCAGCGCCCAGGTCAACGGCCTGTCGGGCTTGTGCATCACCAAGCTGGATGTGCTGGATGGTTTGAACGAACTGCTGCTGTGCACTGGCTATGAGCTTGACGGCGAACGCATCGACCTTCTGCCGATGGGTGCTGAAGACATTGCCCGCTGCACGCCCATCTACGAAACCCTGCCAGGCTGGACTGAATCCACAGTGGGCGTGACCGACTATGCAAAGCTGCCTCAGAGCGCTCGCAACTATCTGGAACGCATCGAACAGGTCACAGGTGTTCCGATCGACCTGATTTCCACCAGTCCCGATCGTGATCACACGATCATGATGCGTCACCCCTACGTTGCGGGCTGAGCGCACAGCGCAAGTTGTGCGATCGTTACACCCATAGCTATATAAGCAGGAGCCATTTCCATGTTGACCGAAGACGGCAAGCACCTTTACGTAAGCTACGACGAGTACCACAGCTTGATTGAGAAGCTGGCACTCAAGGTGCACCAGTCCGGTTGGGAGTTCGACACGATCCTGTGTCTCGCGCGGGGCGGCCTGCGCCCCGGCGATATCCTCAGCCGCATTTTCGACAAGCCCTTGGCCATCATGTCCACTAGTTCTTACCGCGCTGAGGCGGGAACGGTGCAAGGTCATCTGGATATCGCACGCTTTATCACGACACCCAAGGGTGAAATCGCTGGCAAAGTGCTGTTGGTCGATGACCTCGCAGACTCGGGTCACACGCTGCATGCCGTTATCAACATGCTCAAGACCAACTACGCGCCCATCTCCGAGATGCGCAGCGCGGTGATCTGGACCAAGGGGCTGTCGACCTTCACCCCTGACTATTCCGTAGAGTTCCTTCCTACCAATCCATGGATCCATCAGCCTTTTGAAGGCTATGACAGCCTGAGTCCTGACAAGCTGCTGGAGAAGTGGCGGGTGTAGGAAGGTGGGGGAGGAGAAGAATTCAAGTTTTTTGGTTTTTTCTCAGTCGCCCTGCAAAACGGTGCTATAGTCGAGGGCTTCGCTACTGAGACGGTCTTGCAGATTGCAGGAGATGCTGAAGTTCGGAGGTTGGCGGTGATGAGGACTTCTGGTCGTTGTTGCTGCGGATCTTCTGGGTGTGTGGTGAAGAAAGTTTGGTTTTGAGTTGCAAGCGGGATAAAAACCGGTATATAATTCAAGGCTTCGCTGAACGGAGGATGTGTCGAGAGATGCAGAATTCGGAAGGTGATGA